>NZ_JAAAKW010000009.1 GCF_009905615.1 Pseudomonas sp. SLFW | reverse complement strand
GGTTGGGGCCGGGGCTTTGCGCGGCGGGGGTATTCACTGGATCGGTTGTCATGTGCACCTCTCAGCGAACCGGATGTGGGGTTCATGGGGTTAGAGACGCCGAGGTTGGGCGGGTTCGAACTTTCTGCCGAGCGGTGGGTGGAGGGAAGCTTGGAGGGATGCGCCGTTGACAAGCTCGGCCTGTGTTCCTATAAGTCCACTCCGTTCTGACCCCGGTCAGCACCTGCTCACCTGACAGCGAAGCGAGACGATGGAATTCACCGATTTTGATGCCGAACTGGCCGACTGGAGCCAGCTGCAGACAGACCATCCCTGCACAGGATTGCTGCTGGGCAACGGCGCCAGTCTGGCCGTGTGGAAAAACTTCGCCTATGACTCGTTGTTCGAACTAGCCCAGACGACCCGGAACAAGCCCCTGAGTCCCACCGAACTGGCGCTGTTCAAATCGATGGAGACCGAAAACTTCGAACCGGTGCTCAGTGGTCTCAAGGTCGCAATGCGGGTGAACGCGGCCCTGACCATTGGCTCGTCATCACCTCGCAATCGCTATTTCGCGATCAAGGAAGCGCTGATCCACGGCATCCGCTCGGCGCACATCCCGTGGCGTTTGATGGAGCCCTCTACCATCGCTCACATCAGCCAGGCCCTGAGCCAGTACACCACCGTCTACTCGACCAACTACGATCTATTGGCCTACTGGGCGGTGATGCACGGCGCCCAGCCGTTCGACGACCTGTTCGACGAAGACGCCGAATTCAACCTTCACCGAACCGACAGCCACGCCACCCGCATCCTCTACCTGCACGGCGGGATGCATCTGGTGAAAAATTTCGATGGCACCGCGCGGAAATTGCAGTCCTCGGAAAGCACGCTGCTGGGCAGTTTCGCCGTCAACGCGCTCGACGACGTGCCCCTGTTCGTCTGCGAAGGCCGTAGCGAAGACAAGATGAAGATCATCCGCGGCTCGGATTACCTGTCCTACTGCCACGCGCAACTGGCCCGGCATCAGGGTGACTTATGCCTCTTTGGCCATACGCTGGGCAAACAGGATAGGCACATCCTCAATGCCATCCTGCAAGCGAGACCGAAAACCCTCGCCATCTCCGTGCTGCCCCGCAGTGAAGCGTTCACTCAGCACCGCAAGCGGCATTACAGCGCGCTGTTCGAAGGGCAGAACATTGAATTGAAGTTTTTTGATGCAACGAGCCATCCACTGGGGAAACCGGAATTGTCGGTGCCGGTGGCTCGGTTGAAGGGAACGGTGGAGTTGAAGAAGGGGTGATCCATTTGGCTGGCCTCCCTCATAACGGAAGATAGGCCTTGACCCCGCCGATGACCGCTTCCAGATCATTTCGACTCAATCGTGGGACGTAATACTCTCTTCCTCTACGTGTCTTCCGGTGGACCTTATCAAGCCGATCAAAGCTGACGGTGTAAATCATGTCGCACTTCACCCATAACCGCTTGGTGCCGTCCGAAACAATCGGATTCTCTCGCAGGAGATGGTGCCAATCGAACTCTGTCTCCGGAGATGTCGCAGATATGGGAACAACCGTGCAAAGCCGACGACGATGCCTATTCGCCTGAGAGACCACAACGACCTTTCGGACTTTGACCATTTCAGGGGGCACAAACCCCCTCGTAAAATCGCACACCAGCACGTCGCCCTGTTTGGGCAGGTAATACAGAGGCATCCTTTTCTCCAGTTAAAGCAAAGCCGCCCGTAGGCGGCTTTTATCGACACGCAGCAGAACTTGCATCGCCCTAGCTGCGCCGCTGGATCAATCTCCGTAGAGAGATCCAGACTCCTTTCAGCTTTCGCTGATGACGAACGAATTATGAGCAGCTGAATGCAGCGTTTCAAGGCTCGGGCAAAAACTCAGAATCATCCCACTCGCGTCGGTAGCTATCTCTTACATCGCCACCTTCAGCGATGCTCGTATTCCCATCCTCTGCATGCCAATGCAACGTGCTTGGGAATCAGCGCCGCACCACTGCTGTAAGCGGTAATGGTTCGGCGGGTAAAGCCCAGCTCGACTGCTGCTGCGGAGAGCGACAGGTTGTTCTTTGCCATCCAATGCTTGAAATCGCGGGTGGGCATCACTTCACCGGATTGTTCGAGCGCCAGGCGATGCAGCGTCGACGCAGCCAGTTCAAGGCCATCTCCCCAGGTGACATCAAATCCCCACTCACCCACTGCGACTTGGTCGAATCGCTCGGGGTTCTTCAGCGCTGCCATAGCAGGAAACTGATCCAGGAACGCCGACAAGTCGATGGTGTGACGCTTACCGTTGTTCCAGTCGACGGTAAGTAATTGTTTGCCTGTAACAGGTCGGACGGCAGCAATACGTAATTTGCTTGGCATATCAGGTTCTCCGGTTTTGCTCATACCAGACTCGCCATAACTCGGCGGTATGACTCCGAGCCCACATCAATGCAGCTTTCAGCGCTTTGGGTTCGGCACCTTTACCGAGCACTCTCAAGCCATCGATCTGTACTAGCGACTCGCCATCCGGCGTCTGCACGTGAAAATGCGGCGGGGCGTGGTCGTCCGGATAAATCTTGATCTTCCAGTTACGGTCGGTTTGTACAGTAGCCATGACGGCGGATACTAGAGAAATTTTTTCCCTATCGCAAACGCGAGATTGCTTCGCAAACAAAAACCGGACCTTAAAAGGTCCGGTCATTCACCGCTCAAATCACACCGCTCCCAATCTTCCCAAACGCGCACGCTTACTCGTTACTTTCCGACAACGTCCCCACGACGACGGCATTACCATGAGCCTTCCTCCCAACGCTGGCGGCCACTGATTCGGTCGATAACCGAACACTGCTGAGCGCCGCAAGGCGGTCGCTACTCGTCGATTTGACGATGCTACCTGACCATTGAGCCGCTACGGTCGCCATCCATGCGAACACGAACACTACGACACCTTGCAACGCCCACTTTCCGATGACCGACACGATGGCTCTCCTGGCTGGTTTTCTATGGCAGCAATTTGACCCTCAAACTGTTGCAGGAAGATGGCATTCAATTTCTGCACCAAGATTCATGCTCGGAAGCGGGCCGTTGAAAAAATCCCCACAAACGGCGCTTCCCCCCTGAAATCAAAGTGTACGGTTGATTCTGTCGCCAGCTGTTAAGGGGAAAAACGTGCGATCTGTGGCTGAATGAATGCCTTCTTTTCACTTATAACAACAAGGCACGATTCAGCATGTCTTCTCGCGAAAACACCGGCATGATCCTCGGATTGGTCGGGGTGGTGATTTTCAGCCTTACCCTGCCCATGACCCGCATCGTCGTTCAGGAAATCCACCCACTGCTCAACGGCCTGGGCCGAGCGCTCGTCGCGGCGATCCCGGCAGCCGCCCTTTTGCTGTGGCGGCGGGAAAAGCTGCCGACCTTCGCGCAATTCAAGGCACTGCTGGTCGTCGCGCTGGGTGTGATCATCGGCTTCCCGGTCCTGTCGGCATGGGCGATGAAGACGTTGCCAGCTTCCCACGGCGCGTTGGTCAACGGGCTGCAACCGTTGCTGGTCGCCATCTACGCAGCGTGGCTGTCCCATGAACGCCCTTCCCGTGCATTCTGGATCTGTGCGGCGATGGGCAGCGTGTTGGTGTTGGGCTACGCGCTGATCAGCGGCGCCGGGAATCTGCAAGCCGGGGATCTGTTGATGGTCGGCGCTGTGGCAGTGGGGGGACTGGGTTATGCCGAGGGCGGTCGACTGGCCAAGCAGATGGGCGGATGGCAGGTCATCTGCTGGGCGCTGGTGATTTCAATCCCGGTGCTGATCATCCCTGTCGGCTACCTGGCGTCTCAGCACCAAGGGGCCATTTCCATGGGCACCTGGTGGGCATTCGGTTACGTATCGCTGTTCTCGCAGTTCATCGGTTTCTTCGCCTGGTATGCCGGGTTGGCAATGGGCGGGATTGCACGGGTGAGTCAGATCCAGCTCGTGCAGCTGTTCTTCACCATGGCCTTTTCAGCGCTGTTTTTCGGTGAGCACATCGACCCGATAACATGGTTCTTTGCCGCTGGCGTCGTCGTGACATTGGCCATCGGACGCAAGACCGCCGTCATCGCGCCGAAACCCGTGGTCGCCACTCGGGTCTAGCCGAGCAGGTCATCTGCCTGGAGCAACGTCTCCAGGCACTGCTCCTGAATGTTGTAGAACGCCTTCAATTCCTGAATCTTCGCCAGCAACTCGACAGGGTCCGCTGGCGTCGCGCGTTTAACCGCCAGAATCATCTTGTTCTTGTTGGTGTGTTCCAGCGAAATGAACTCGAACACCTTGGTCTCATAGCCGCAGGCTTCCAGCAACAGCGCACGTAACGCGTCGGTGACCATCTCCGCCTGCTGGCCCATGTGCAAACCGTATTGCAGCATCGGCTTGAGCAGGCTTGGGCTCTGGATCTGCAGCCGGATCTGTTTGTGGCAACACGGCGAACACATGATGATCGACGCACCGGAGCGAATACCCGTATGAATCGCATAATCGGTGGCGATATCGCAGGCATGCAGCGCGATCATCACGTCCAGCTTTCCGGGCACGACCGAACGCACGTCACCGCATTTGAAGACCAGCCCTGGATGCTCAAGGCGTGCGGCGGCGTTGTTGCACAAGGTGACCATGTCTTCACGCAGTTCGACGCCAGTCACCTCGCCTTGCGCTTGCAAGGTATTGCGCAGGTAATCGTGAATGGCGAACGTCAGATAGCCCTTCCCTGAACCGAAGTCAGCCACCGTCACCGGCTTGTCGAGTGAGATGGGCGACGTCGTCAGGGCGTGGGAAAACACCTCGATGAATTTGTTGATCTGCTTCCATTTGCGCGACATGGCCGGAATCAGCTCATGCTGTTTATTGGTGACACCCAAGTCGGTGAGGAACGGACGGCTCAACTCCAGATAGCGCTTCTTCTCGCGATCGTGCTCGGCGGAGGGCGCTTCACGCTGCTGCCGGGACGTGTTGCGAAACAGCGTACTTTTGCCTTTCTTGCTGGATTCCAGCTGCACTTCGTCAGTCAGCGACAGCAAATGCGCGTTCTTGAAGGCCTCGGGCAGCAGATTGGCGATCAGTGCCTGGGCTTCAGTCAGAGGGTGATTCTTGGTGATGTCGCGGGTCTTGTATCGATAGACGAAGGACAGGCATGGCTGATCCTTGATCGTGGTCGGCTTAATGATGATCCGCTGCAGATCGGCCTCGCTGCCGACATACTTGGCCAGCACCAGCTTGATCAGCGAGTTCTGCGTCAGGCAGGTGTCGAGCAGGCTCAGGAACTGGGCGCGGTGATCCTGCGCAGACAAGACGGCGGGGGCAGTAGCGGACATCGGGTGAAGCCTCGGGAAGCGAAAAATGCAAGGCCGTCATTTTAGGCGGGTACGGGGTTGAGGTGGATATAAATATTTACCACCTCATGCCCGCAGATCGGATCAGGCTACTCCAGCACAACTAACCGATTCGGCAATTCATTGCGCGCCTGCGTCACCGGCACCTGATCGCTCAACACCTCACCGCAGGACCGTATGCACCCCAAAAACCCGTCGAGAATCCGGCCCTCGCTGACTTGCCGCGTAAACACGTCGACCATCGACCGCCAGACCATGTCGTCCACGTGCCGGGCGATCCCGTCGTCCACGATGATCTCGACGTAGCGCTCGGCCTCGCTGACGAAGATCAAGACCCCGGTGCCGTTGAGCGTCGCATGAAGGTTCTGCTCCAGAAACTGCCGCCGGGCCAGGCTGCCCGCACGCCAATGCCGAACTGACGCCGGGACCAGTCGCGTGCTGATAGCGGGCAATCGGCACAGCAATGCGACCACGATGAAGGTCGCAATCTGGGTCAACAGCAGCTCGTTGGCGTTAAGCCAGCTTGGATAAAAATTGATCAAACCTGGCAGCAATAACGCGACCAGCCCCGCCCAAATCAACGGGGCATACGCGTAATCGTCAGCACTGGCCGCCAGCACCGTTACCAGTTCAGCATCCGTGTCGCGCTCGACCGCCTCAATCGCCTTTGCGACTTGCCGTTGCTCGTCTTCCGTCAGTAATGCCATGGGTCATGCCTTATAAAGAGCCATCGACTACCAGCCACCGGAGGCGCCGCCCCCACCAAAACTGCCACCACCTCCGCTCATGCCGCCGGAGCCCGAGCCACGAGAACTTGAGCCCCCCGATCCGAAGCCGCCTGAACCGCCCGAACCGATGAATCCAATGCCCCCGCCCCAACGGATGCTGATATACGCCGCCGCCACGAACAGCACGAAGAACAGCAGGCTCATGCGCCAGTCGGTCACGTCATCCCCGCCCGTCGCGCCCACCACCGGCTCAGCGAGCGGATCACCGCCCAGCACCTGAACGATGGCCTCCGTGCCTTTATTGATGCCGCCGACAAAATCACCCTGCTTGAATGCCGGCGTGATGATCTGATTGATGATCACCGACGACTGCGCATCGGTCAGACGATCTTCCAGGCCGTACCCGACCTCGATCCGCACCTTGCGCTCTTCCTTGGCGACGATCAGCAGCGCGCCGTTGTCCTTGCCCTGCTGGCCGATGCCCCAGTAGCGGCCAAGCTGATAGCCATAGTCCTCGATCGTGCTGCCTTGGAGATTGGGCACCGTGACCACCACGACCTGCTCGGTGGTCAACTCTTCGTGCGCCCGCAGCATCTGGGACAGATGCTCTCTGCCGGGGTTGTCGATCATGTCCGCCGTGTCCACCACGCGGCCGCTCAACGGTGGAAACTTGATCTCGGCGACGCTCTGCTGGGCGAACACACCCACCAGCATTGCCAGTAATGCGACCGCGACGCCCCGCCGCACCCACTGCATCAGAATTTCACTTGCGGGGCCTTGTCGGCGTCCGCGGCAGTGGCTTCGAAGTTGGGACGAATCGGCAAATCGCTGTACATCACCGAATGCCAGATGCGACCGGGGAAGGTGCGAATTTCCGTGTTGTATTTCTCGACGGCAGCGATGAAATCACGACGGGCCACAGCAATGCGGTTTTCCGTGCCTTCGAGCTGCGACTGCAATGAGAGGAAGTTCTGGTTGGATTTCAGGTCCGGATAGCGCTCGGAGACCACCATCAACCGGCTTAACGCGCCGGTGAGCTGACCTTGGGCGTCCTGGAACTGCTTGAGTTTGGCCGGATCATTCAACGTGCTGGCATCCACCTGAATCGACGTCGCCTTGGCCCGTGCCTCGATCACCGCGGTCAGGGTGTCCTGCTCCTGCTTGGCGTAGCCCTTCACGGTCTCCACCAGGTTGGGAATCAGATCAGCTCGACGCTGGTACTGGTTCTGCACTTGCGCCCAGGCCGATTTGACCTGTTCGTCGTAGGTCGGAATGTTGTTGATGCCACACCCCGCCAGCAGGGTGCTCAGCAGCATCAGCAATGCCAGTGACAAATTGTAACGACTGCCCCTAATGTGCCCATAACGCTCGATTTGCATGGCCTGCGCGCTCCTTGGTATGCCTTCATTGGTCGTCCCGTCAGACATGACTTTAGCCAAATCAGACGATCCCCGGCATAATCTTGGCCCATTACGTCGTCAGGCTCTGGATTGCCGGGCTGCAATCGGATAAAACTCGCTGCGCTACTGATGCCCTGATGCGCCAGGAGTTCAGCGACCGCCTCGTCCTGATGACAATAAAAACCAAAGGTTTCACTCCAAAACAAAGGCCACCCGGTATTTCGCGCGAGTTGCCGGTCCACGCCTTGAGAAAATCATTCATGAATAAGCTGTGTTTACTGAGTCTTGTCATCGGTCTGGCCAGTCAGTCCGCCTGGGCTGAAACCGCCGTCAAACCCGCCAGTAATGCCTCCACGCTGCAAGCCAAGAATGCGTTCATCGCCAACCTGATGAAGCAGATGACGCTGGACGAGAAGATCGGCCAATTGCGCCTCATCAGCATCGGGCCGGAAATGCCGAAGTCGGAAATCGTCAAGGAAATCGCGGCGGGCCGGATCGGCGGGACGTTCAACTCCGTGGTACTGCCAGACAACCGCGCGATGCAAGATGCCGCAGTGATTCACAGCCGCACGAAAATCCCGATGTTCTTCGCCTTCGACGTGGTCCACGGCCAGCGCACCATTTTCCCGATCAGCCTGGGATTGGCATCGACCTGGGACATGGACGCCGTGACCCGAGCCGGTCGCGTTTCGGCTATTGAAGCCGCCGCCGATGGCGTGGACATGACCTTCGCGCCCATGGTCGACATCACCCGTGACGCCCGTTGGGGCCGCAGTTCAGAAGGCTTCGGCGAAGACACCTATCTGGTCTCGCGCCTCTCGGCCACCATGACCCGCGCCTTCCAGGGCACCAGCACCCAGGCGCCGAACAGCATCATGGCGGCGGTCAAACACTTCGCGTTGTACGGCGCGGTCGAAGGCGGCCGCGACTACAACACCGTGGACATGAGCCCGGTGCGCATGCAACAGGACTACCTGCCGCCGTACCGCGCCGCGATTGATGCGGGCGCCGGTGGCGTGATGGTCGCGCTGAACTCGATCAACGGCGTGCCCTCCACCGCCAACGCATGGCTGCTGCAAGACGTGCTGCGCAAGGACTGGGGTTTCAAAGGTGTGACCGTCAGCGACCACGGCGCCATCAAGGAACTGATCGATCACGGCGTCGCCAAGGATTTCCGCGAAGCCGCGAAGCTGGCGATCAAGGCTGGCGTCGACCTGAGCATGAACGACAAGGCGTACGGCGAAGAATTGCCCGCGCTGGTGAAGAGCGGCGAAGTGTCGGTTCAGGAAGTCGACAACGCCGTGCGTGAAGTCCTCGGCGCGAAATGGGAAATGGGCCTGTTCGCCAACCCGTACCTGCGCATTGGCGCCGCAGTCGACGATCCGGCCGACCGCGATGCCGAAAACCGCCTGCATCGCGCCGAGGCTCGTGACGTTGCGCGCCGCAGCGTGGTCCTGCTGAAGAACGACAACGGCACCCTGCCCCTCAAGAAACAAGGCACGATCGCCGTGGTCGGCCCACTGGCGAAAAGCTCGCTGGACATGCTCGGCAGCTGGTCGGCTGCGGGCCTGGCCCGTCAGACCGTCAGCGCTTACGACGGTCTGGCCAATGCCGTCGGCGACAAGGCCAAGCTGCTTTACGCACCGGGTACCAATGTCACGGACAATCAGGAAGCCATCGCTTACCTGGACAAAATGGACGACCAGATTCACATCGACGGCCGTCCCGAGCAGGACATGATCGATGAAGCGGTCAAGGTCGCTCAGCAGTCGGATGTGGTGGTTGCCATGGTCGGTGAGTCCCGCAACATGTCCCACGAGGCCGCCAGCCGTGTCGATCTGGTGCTCCCGGGCCGTCAACGCGACCTGATCAAAGCGCTCAAGGCTACCGGCAAACCGCTGGTTATCGTACTGATGAATGGCCGTCCACTGGCGCTGGGTGAAGAAAACAAACAGGCTGATGCGATGGTCGAGAGCTGGTTCCTCGGCACCGAAGGCGGTAACGCGCTGGCAGACGTGCTGTTCGGCGATTACAACCCGTCGGGCAAACTGCCGATGACGTTCCCGCGTTCCGTGGGTCAGGTCCCTGCGTACTACAACCACCTGAACACCGGCCGTCCGTATCGCCCGAACGATTCGAACTACACGTCGAACTACTTCGAAGAGCCGACCAGCCCGCTGTTCCCGTTCGGTTACGGTCTGAGCTACACCCAGTTCAGCGTTTCGGACATCGTGCTGTCGATCAACAAGATGACCCGCAAAGACAAGCTGACCGCCACGGTTCAGGTGAAGAATACCGGCAAGGTCGCGGGCGAAACCGTGGTTCAGCTGTACCTGCGTGACGTGGCAGCGTCGTTGAGCCGTCCGGTGAAAGAGCTGAAGAACTTCCAGAAGATCATGCTGAAGCCGGGCGAAGAAAAAGCCGTGAGCTTCACGCTGACCGAGGAAGACTTGAAGTTCTTCAACCCGTCGCTGAAATACGCGGCTGAGGCAGGTGACTTCAAGCTAATGATCGGTCTTGACTCCGAAGACGTGAAAGAGACCACTTTCACCCTGCAATAGACCTGTTCTGTAGGAGCGAATTTATTTGCGATTGTGTGTTTCAGACGATGCAGCAGCATTGCTTGAAACTGAGCTTCGCGAATGAATTCGCTCCCACAGGGTCCGGCGTTAACAGCCCCGACGCGTCAACCCATTCAGGTAGACAGGCCCTTCGCTATGCCTCGCTCCGCCCGTCTTCTCTTATCGACCATCCTGATTCTCGCAGGCGCAGTCATTGCCGCGACGCTGGCCATGCATCAGGCGCAACGCCACTCACTGGAAGACGACGCCGCACGGGCGCAAGGCCAGCTGTCGCTTTACGCCAACACCCTGCAAACCCTGATCGAACGCTATCGCGCCCTGCCCGCCGTTCTGGCGCTGGACCCGCAACTGCGTGATGCGCTCAAAGGCCCGGTCAGCCCTGAAACCACTCAGACCCTCAACCTCAAGCTGGAACAGATCAACGGCGCGGCACAATCCTCCACGCTGGAGCTGCTCGACCGCAACGGCTTGGCCATCGGCGCCAGTAACTGGCGGCTGCCCAGCAGCTACGTCGGCCATAATTATGGCTTTCGTCCCTACTTCACCCAGACCAAAGCCAATGGCGTCGGGCGTTTCTACGCCGTGGGTGTGACCAGCGGCATTCCAGGTTATTTCTTGTCGAGTGCCGTCTACGACGATGTAGGGCAGTTCATCGGTGCAATGGTCGTCAAACTTGAGTTCCCGGACCTTGAACACACCTGGGCGCAAGGCGACGATCTGCTGTTGGTCAGCGACGCCAAAGGCATCGTGTTTATCGCCAATCAGCCAGGCTGGCGCTATCGCGCGCTTCGACCGCTGTCCGAGCGGGACCGCGCCGAATTGACCCGCACGCGCCAGTACGACAAACAGCCGCTGTCGCCCCTTATCCATGAGCCCCTGCGTGAGTTCAACGACAACAGCCACTTGAGCCGGATCGTCGGCCCCCATGGCGCGGAGGATTTCCTCTGGCAATCCCTGCCGCTGCAGCCCGAAGGCTGGACTCTGCACCTGCTGCGCAAACCCCAACCCGCGACCGAAGACGTCCGCAACGCTGCGCTGGCCGCTGCGGGCATCTGGCTGACGTTGGTGTTCCTTGGGCTGTTCCTCTATCAACGCTGGCGCCTTGCCCGTCTTCGGCAACGCAGCCGCGAAGAGCTGGAGCAACTGGTGGACGAACGCACCCGCGACCTGCACACCGCGCAGGACGGTCTGGTGCAATCGACCAAACTGGCGGCGCTGGGCCAGATGTCGGCCGCGCTGGCTCACGAAATCAATCAGCCCCTCACCGCGCAACGCATGCAGCTGGCGACGCTGCGTCTGTTGCTCGACCACGGCAGGGTCGATGACGCTTACAAGGCGCTCGCCCCGCTCGACCAGCAATTGATGCGCATGGCCGCCCTCACGGGCCATCTCAAGACCTTCGCCCGCAAAAGTCCCAGCGGACTGCGCGAACGGGTGGACTTGGCGTGCGTGGTTGATCAGGCGATGCTGTTACTGGATGCGCGCATTCGTGAGGAACGCGTCAGTTGCGTACTGGACATGACCCGCCCGGCCTGGGTGCGCGGCGACGCGATCCGCCTGGAACAGGTGCTGATCAATCTGCTGCGCAACGCGCTGGACGCCATGAGCGATAAACCGCTCAAGCGTCTGGAAATCCGCATCGAAGGCGACAATGGCCATTGGCATCTGTCCGTTTCCGACAGCGGCGGCGGGATTGCCGATGAGCATCTGGCGAACATTTTCGACCCGTTCTTCACCACCAAACCGGTCGGCGACGGCCTTGGTCTGGGCCTGGCTGTGTCATACGCCATCGTGCACGAGCTCGGCGGTCGCCTGTGCGCCGAAAACCGCGACAATGGCGCACAGTTCTCCTTTTCCCTCACGCAGGCCCCGGAGGCCGAACCCGCATGTTGAACTCGGTGATTGTGGTCGATGACGAGGCGCCCATCCGCGAGGCCGTCGAACAATGGTTGTCGTTGTCCGGATTCGACGTGCAGCTGTTCAGCCGCGCCGAAGATTGCCTCGCCACGTTGCCCGCGCATTTTCCAGGCGTGATTCTGAGCGACGTGCGGATGCCCGGCATGGGGGGTCTGCAATTGCTCGCTGAATTGCAGACCCGTGATGCCGACCTGCCCGTGATTCTGCTGACCGGTCATGGCGACGTGCCGATGGCGGTCGAGGCCATGCGCGATGGGGCGTACGACTTTCTGGAAAAGCCCTTCACCCCCGAAACCTTGCTGAGCAGCCTGCGTCGTGCATTGGAGAAACGCGCCCTGGTCCTGGAAAACCGCCGCCTGCATGAACAGGCTGACACCCGAACGCGGCTCGACGCTACGCTGCTGGGCCTGTCACCCACGATGCAGACCTTACGACGGCAGGTGCAGGATCTGGCCCAACTCCCGGTCAACGTGTTGATCCGCGGCGAAACCGGCAGTGGCAAGGAAATGGTCGCTCGCTGCCTGCATGATTTCGGGCCCCGGGCGAAGAAACCGTTCGTGGCGGTCAATTGCGCGGCTATTCCCGAGCAGTTGTTCGAAGCCGAGCTGTTCGGTCACGAAAGCGGCGCCTTCACAGGTGCTCAGGGCAAGCGCATCGGCAAGCTGGAATACGCCGACGGCGGCACGCTGTTCCTCGACGAAATCGAAAGCATGCCCCTCGCTCAACAGGTGAAATTGCTGCGGGTGATTCAGGACCGGCGTCTTGAGCGGCTCGGTTCGAACCAGAGCATCGAGGTTGATTTGCGGATCATTGCGGCGACCAAACCGGACCTGTTGGACGAGGCGCGTGCCGGGCGTTTTCGCGAAGACCTGGCGTATCGCCTGAACATTGCCGAACTCCGTCTGCCGCCGCTGCGCGAAAGACGCGAGGACATTCCGCTGCTATTCGGCCATTTCTCTCGGCAATCGGCAGAAAGACTGAGCCGCCCCGTGCCGACCTTGAGTGGTGGCCAGTTGAGCCATCTGCTGAGCCACGACTGGCCGGGCAACGTGCGTGAGCTTGCCAACGCGGCGGAGCGGCAGGTGCTGGGGCTGGAGAATCCGGCGTCCGTTGATTTGCCAGTGGGTCAGTCGCTGGTGGACCAACAAGAAGCGTTTGAAGCCCATTGTTTGCGCTCGGCCTTGAGTCGGCACAAAGGCGATATCAAGGCCGTGCTGAATGAACTGCAACTGCCCCGCCGCACCCTGAACGAAAAGATGCAGCGCCATGGGTTGGTGCGGGAGGATTTCCTCACCGACAACGCCTCCCCTCTGTAGCAGTCCGGCTTGCCGTGCAGCTACGGCCTCTCTATCGGCAAGTTTCCGCGCATGTCCGGATAAGCAATAAGCGGATTTCCGCTCACCGCAACCCTGCCTCCCCCTCTAAACCGGGCCTTCAGAACCTTGGCACACCTCCTGCTATCACTGTCGCCAGACCGCATCACTGCGCTCCCTCTAAAAACAATGACTTGCAGGAAAACCCATGGCTATCCCCAACACTGCCTCAAACGGCGCCACCGCCGCACCTGCTGCCGAAAAAACCACCGGAAGTCGCCTGAAATCCATTTTCAGCGGTTCGGTCGGCAACATGGTCGAGTGGTATGACTGGTACGTCTACGCTGCTTTTTCCCTTTATTTCGCCAAAGTCTTCTTCCCCAAGGGCGACACCACCGCGCAATTGCTCAACACGGCTGCGATCTTCGCCGTCGGCTTCTTGATGCGACCGATCGGCGGCTGGCTGATGGGCCTCTACGCAGACCGCAAAGGCCGCAAAGCAGCGCTGATGGCCTCGGTGCTGCTGATGTGCTTCGGCTCGCTGATCATTGCCTTGACGCCCGGCTATGAAACCATCGGCGTCGGCGCCCCCATCCTTCTGGTGCTCGCCCGATTGCTGCAAGGCCTGTCGGTCGGCGGCGAATACGGCACCTCGGCCACCTATCTCAGCGAGATGGCAACCAAGAAAAGCCGCGGCTTCTACTCCAGCTTCCAGTACGTGACGCTGATCTCCGGTCAGCTCATCGCGCTGGGCGTGCTGATCGTGCTGCAACAGACCCTCACCACCGAGCAGTTGAACGCATGGGGCTGGCGTATTCCGTTCGCCATCGGCGCGCTGTGTGCCGTGGTCGCGCTGTTCCTGCGTCGCGGCATGGAAGAAACCGAGTCCTTCACTCAGAAGAAGAAGGAAGCGCCAAAAGAGAGCCTGATGCGCACGCTGATGCGTCATCCGAAAGAGCTGATGACCGTGGTCGGCCTGACCATGGGCGGCACGCTCGCCTTCTACACCTACACCACCTACATGCAGAAATACCTGGTGAACACGGTCGGCATGAGTATCACCGATTCGACCACCATCTCGGCGGCCACGCTGTTCCTGTTCATGGTGCTGCAACCGGTGATCGGCGCGCTGTCTGACAAAATAGGCCGTCGCCCGATCCTCATCGCCTTCGGTGTGCTCGGCACACTGTGCACCGTGCCGATCCTCAGCACCCTGCACACCATTCAGACCTGGTGGGGCGCGTTCTTCCTGATCATGGCCGCACTGATCATTGTCAGCGGCTACACCTCGATCAACGCTGTGGTGAAAGCCGAACTGTTCCCCACCGAGATCCGGGCGCTGGGTGTGGGCCTGCCTTACGCGCTGACCGTGTCGATCTTCGGCGGCACTGCCGAATACATCGCGCTATGGTTCAAGAGCATCGGCATGGAAACCGGTTACTACTGGTACGTCACAGCCTGTATCGCCTGCTCGCTGCTGGTGTACGTGTTCATGAAAGACACCCGCAAACACTCGCGGATCGAGACGGACTGACGGGCTGAGGTCCGCAATCTGCCCAGTCAAGCAGAAAAATCAGGGGCGACTACGCGAGTGGTCGCCCCTTTTTTTCACTGCCAAGGCAGCTAAGTGGCTGAAACATCAACGGCTTTTTCCAATATCAATTTCAGCGATGATCGGTACTAACGCTGTTAACTTTTTATTAATCCTGAGCCGAGTAAAGTTAGCTCCATACCGAGTTACCACTGCATTGAATCGATCTGGAGCAACTACCATGAAAACTAATAAACTGATCTTCGGCCTCGCTTTCTCTCTTCTGGCTTCAAGCGCTTTTGCACTTCCAACTGTGGATGCACACCAACAAGTGAACGCACCTGTTGTCGCTGAAAACGGTTCTTCTCACACTAACATCGGCCGCGTTGCCTCCGACGGTGCTGACCGCGTAGGCGCCAACCGCGTTGCCTCCGACGGTGCTGACCGTGTAGGTGCCAACCGCGTTGCCTCCGACGGTGCTGACCGTGTAGGTGCCAACCGCGTTGCGACCGATGGCGCGGACCATGTTGGTGCCAACCGCGTTGCTGCTGACGGCGCTGACCATGTTGGTGCAAATCGTCTGGCCGCTGATGGCGCTGATCACGTAGGTGCAAATCGCCTGAGCTGATCAAAAGGCAGTTCCCTACTAGCCCGGCTCTCGCCGGGCTTGATTTTTTCAGCTCGCTCAATTTCCCTCAAACCCGCGCAGTCAGGGCCTTCTTCTTCGGCTGAGGTCATTTCTTGTTGCGGCCCGCGTGCTGCAGACATAAACCTCGTGAATGTCGACGAATAACGCAAGCCCACCTACGGAAAAAACCGACTCACGAAAACCAATATCAGTCAAGAGTCAAATCTGTCTGTTTCGACAGAAATTGCCCCATCACGGATCAGAAACCGCTGGAGCGCTTTAAAACCGGGCGCTGCGCCCTACTATCATTTTTGGCGATGGTCGTTAGCAAGCTTGTTAACTTCTACTTAATGCAGGCGCGCGTAGAATTGACCCCATACCCAAGTTAAAGAAAATTTGAACTTACATCTGGAGTCAACATCATGAAAACTTCGAACCTTATTTTTGGCCTTAGTCTTTCCATTCTGGCATCGAGCGCATTTGCTCTGCCTGTTTCTTCTGATCAACACGCAATTGTCAGCGGTACTGTTGTGGCTGAAGGCGGCTCTTCTCACACTAATGCGTCGCACACCGGTACTTATCGCCAAGCGTCCGATGGTGCTGATCATATCGGCGCAAATCGTCTGGCCTCCGACGGTGCTGACCGCGTAGGCAACAATCGCCAGGCTGCCGACGGTTCCGACCACGTGGGTGCCAACCGTCTCGCTTCTGACGGTGCTGACCGCGTCGGCAATAACCGCCAGGCTGCCGACGGTTCCGACCACGTAGGTGCCAACCGCCTCGCCTCTGATGGCGCTGACCGCGTCGGCAATAACCGTCAGGCTGCCGATGGTTCGGACCACGTGGGTGCCAACCGCCTGGCCTCTGATGGTGCCGACCGCGTAGGCGCCAACCGCGTCAGCTGATACCGGATTCACGTTTACGTTCCACCTCCCGAACTCCCTTTGTAGCCCGACTGATGTCGGGCTTTTTTTTGCCTGCGACCCGCCTGGGGATGGCGTCTCGATTCAATGCCTTGCACTATGACGCCTCGACTCATAGGGCTGGCTGCCACCCTGTCCCGGCCTCATTACTCCTCAGGACTTCGCCATGTCAGACGAGATTCACTTCTACGAACCCGCGAACGGCCACGGCCTGCGCCACGACCCGTTCAATGCCATTGTCGGTCCGCGCCCTATCGGCTGGATCTCGTCGCAAGACGCAGCAGGCAAACTCAACCTCGCCCCCTACAGTTTTTTCAACGCGTTCAATTACGTGCCGCCGATCGTTGGTTTCTGCAGCATCGGTCGCAAGGACAGCCTGAACAACATCGAACAGACCGGCGAATTCGTCTGGAACCTGGCGACTCGCCCGCTCGCCGAGCAGATGAATCAGAGCTGCGCGCCGGTGGCGTCAGACGTCAACGAATTCGAATTGGCAAACCTGACCGCCGAGCCTTCGCGCATTGTTTCGGTGCCTCGCGTGAAAGAGACGCCGGTGGCGTTCGAATGCAAAGTGACGCAGATCATCCAGCTGCAGCGGGCCGACAAGGGAGTGGTGCCGAGCTGGTTGATTCTGGGAGAGGTGGTGGCGATTCACATCGCCAAGCGACTGCTGAAAGACGGTGTGTACGACACGCTGGCCGGGGAGCCGATCTTGCGTGGGGGTGGCCCTGCGGATTATTTCCAGCTGGGCCCGGAGTCGCTGTTCAAGATGTACCGGCCAAAAGCCTGATCAATCCTGCGCGAACATCAGTTCGCCTTCGGACGTCACGTCGATCAGCCGCTCCAGTTCTTCGACAGCGGCTTGATCGGCAGCCAGTGCGGTCTTGAATTTCTGCTCGTCCAACACGCGATGAAACGTCGGTGCACCGCCCGCGCCCAATCCCTTCACCGCAATCGCGGCGCTATAGCCACCCTCGCCCGGAACGGCGGCTGAAACGGCTTCGTGATGCTGAAATTCTTTGCGTGCCATGGGAGGAAAGTCCTGCCTTGAAAAGGGAAAGGCGAGGATTTTAAACGTTTGGATTGGAATCTGCGCAGGGCAAATGGGGAGCGGTGATCACCCCGCCATCCTCACGCTCGGCGACACATAGGCCGCCTGGGCCTGGGCCGCAGTCACGCTGGCGAAGGTCTGAAAATCGAGACTACGGACCAACCGTTCAACCATGAGATCAGAGAAGATTTTCAGCTCCGGCGCCGAAAACCAGTCATTCATCGCCGACCTGTCCACCCAAGTGCCACTGAGCACCCAGATGTCAGGTTCGGTCATGGAATGTTGCAGGGTGAAACTCAGGCAGCCTGCGGTGCGGGAGGTGGGGCCGATCAATGCGCTCAGACGTGCGCCCAGTTGCGCACTGTTTCCGGCACTGGCGCGCAGGGATACAAGATGGCTCACGACGGAAGTGCTGTGCATGGTCTGTGCTCCTTTGGAACAGCCGCGATCGGAATAGACGTAGCGGCTGGAAGTGAAGATTAGTGGGCACAGCGCAGTAGCCGTTAGCCAATTACTGCCCGGTTATTGCCTGATTCTGCGCGGATGTACGTATAAGGAGGCGCCGGGAGGCCACAATCACACGCGCCTGCGAACGGACTTTCAAGCAATTCGCCCCGATGAACAGGGCCCTTCGTCGCACAACGGATGAAGCCACGGCAGAATCAGGCAATCATCCGACAGAATCCGCCTAACGCTCGCGCTTGCACAAAAATAAGCTGTGCTGCATCGACGCTTCGCCAGAGGACTTTCCCATGCTGCCCACTGCCGCCATTCCTGGATTGCCGGACCGCCTGCCTGAAGCCCGACCTGCGCCTGAATTGAGCACGCAGATGGAGCAACAGCGTGCCGAGTTGGCGGAACTGATCCGTCGTCACGCGCCCCGTGATGGCAGCTTTCAGACGGTGATCAAATCGCTGTTCATGGTGCGTCACGACCAGCCCACGCAGTCGGTACCGGGGCTGGTGCAGCCCGCGTTGTGCATCATGGCTCAAGGCCGGAAAGACGTGACCCTCGGTGGCGAACTGTTCACCTACGACCCTTTGAACTATCTGGTGCTTTCCGTTGCGCTGCCGATCAGTGGCAAGGTCATTTATGCCACGCCAGAAGAGCCGCACCTGGCGATGCGTCTGGACATCGACCCGGCCGACATCAACGCCTTGATCGCCGAGGCAGGCCCTATGAGCGTGCCGACGCGCCCCAGCGGTCGTGGGATGTACGTGGAGCGCATCGATTCATCGTTGCTGGACGCCGTGATTCGCCTGATTCGGCTGCTTGACACCCCAAAGGACATCCCGATGCTGGCGCCGCTGATCACGCGGGAGATTCTTTACCGCTTGCTGCGTGGGAGCGAAGGCTATCGACTGTACGAAATCGCGATTTCCAACTGCCAGACACATCGCGTCTCTCAAGCCATCACGTGGCTGAACGACCATTTTCATGAGCCGCTCCGCATCGAGGAGCTGGCGCGGGAAGTCAACCTTAGCGTGTCGACCTTGCACCACCGTTTCAAGGCCGTGACCGCCATGAGCCCGTTGCAGTATCAAAAGCAATTGAGGCTGCAGGAAGCCCGCCGCCTGATGCTGGCGGACGGGCTGGAAGCGTCGGCGGCGGGTTATCGGGTGGGCTATGAAAGCCCGTCCCAATTCAGCCGCGAGTACAGCCGTCTGTTTGGCGCGCCCCCGTTGCGGGATTTGGCGCGCCTGCGCAAAACGGTGTGATCAAACCGCCCGCACAACGTGTTTGATCTCCTGAAACGCCTGCATGCCCCACGGCCCCAATTCGCGCCCCAGACTGCTCTGCTTGTAGCCGCCCCACGACGTCTGCGGGAAGATCACCTGCGGCGCGTTGATCCAGACCATACCGGCGTGCAATGCGTTAGCCACGCGGTCGGCGGTTTCGCTGTTGCCACTGACCACGCTGGCGACCAGTCCGAATTCGCTGTCGTTTGCCAGGGCGATGGCTTCAGCTTCCGAGCTGAAACCTCGTACGCACAACACAGGGCCGAATATCTCGTCGCGCCACAGCGCGCTGTCCAGCGGCACGTCCGTGAACACCGCAGGCTCCAGGAAATAACCGCGCGTCAGGTCGGCGGGACGCTGGCCGCCGCACAGCAGACGAGCCCCTGACACTTTGCCCGCCTCGATGTGATTGAGCACCCGCCGGTATTGCGCCTGATTCACCAGTGGCCCCATCTCCGTGCCGTCGTCCTGCGGACCGCCGACTTTGATCGACCGTGCCTTGGCGACGATGCGTTCCAGAAACGGCGTCAGAAGTTCTTGCGCCACCAACACCCGACTAGTGGCCGAACACATCTGACCGGCATTGAAATAACCGCCTCCGCTGGCCAGTTCGACCGCCAGGTCCAGATCCGCGTCCGCCATGACCAGCAACGAAGATTTGCCGCCCAACTCCAGACTGACGCCCTTGATGGTCTCTGCCGCCCGCTGCATCACCTGAACGCCCACTGCATTGCTCCCTGTGAACGAGACTTTGGCGATGCCGGGATGCGCGGACATTGGCGCGCCGACGGACAGCCCGGTGCCGCAGACCACGTTGAACACGCCCGTTGGCAGGCCGCCGTCAGCGATGATTTGCGCCAGCTCCAGCTCGGCAAGTGGGGTGACTTCCGACGGTTTCAGCACGACGCAGCAGCCAGCGGCGAGCGCCGGGGCGAGTTTCCACGCGGTGGTGACCATCGGGAAATTCCACGGCACGATCAAGCCCACCACGCCGCACGGCTCACGGCGCAAACGTGCTGTGAAATCGTCGGAGGGCAGCTCGACCGAACGGTTTTGCTGACCGTCAGAGGCCTCGGCCAGATCGGCGTAATAGCTGAAGGTGGCGATCACGTCGTCCACATCAATGGCGGCTTCGAAGCCCGGTTTGCCGTTGTTGCTCGATTGCAATTGCATCAATCGTTCGCGACGAGCCGTCACCCCGTTGGCGATCTTGCGCAGAATCATCGCCCGCGCCGCGCCGGTGGTTTTCGACCAGGCTCCGAACGCTGCCCGAGCGGCCTGCACCGCTTGGTTCACGGCATCGGCGTCGCCACCCGTGACGATTGCCAACCGCTCTTCATTCGACGGATTGATCACCGTCAGTTGTTCGCCACCCGAACGCCATGTGCCATCGATGTACAGACCTGCCAAAACCGGATTCAACACAGTCGCCTCACTCACGATGCTTTCAACCCATTCATCCAGCCGCGCTGGTCGATTTCGATGACGGTCGGCCCCTGACGGTCGTTCGCCGCGAGCAATGCCGCTTTCAAGGATTCCACGTCGTTCACCGCTTCGGCCGCGCACCCCAAGGCCTTGGCGACCCCAATGAAATCGGGGGTGTAGATGTCCACGCCGACCGGCTCGATGGCCCGGTTGACCATGTATTTCTTGATCTCTTCGTAGCCCTGGTTATTCCACAGCAGGACGATGATCGGCGTGCGCGCTTCGACCGCGCTGGCCAGTTCCGACAGGGTGAACTGCAAACCGCCGTCGCCAATCAGACAGGCCACCGGGTTGCGCTCGCCAGCGTCCTGACTGCCCAGCCAGGCACCCACCGCTGCGGGCAGGGCGTAGCCGAGGGTGCCGTAGCCCGTGGACGAGTTGAACCAGCGGCGCGGTTTGTCCAGGTCCAGGGTCAGGTTGCCGGTGTAGACCGGTTGAGTGGAGTCGCCGACGATGACGACCTCAGGCAGCACCTCAAGCACCGTATTCAGGAACAGCGTCTGCCCCCGGGTCGCCTCGTCCCACGACGCATCGAGCGTGGTCTTCAAGGCTGCGGCGCGTTTATGGCCCCAATCGCTGGCGCGTTCGGTCAACGGTTCTTGGGCGATTGCGGCCACCAAGGCTTCTGCGGCGGTCTGCGCGTCGGACACCAGCGCGACCTTCGGCGGAAAATTGCGCACGGTCTGGTCAGGGTCGATGTCGATGCGCAGCAACGTGCCAGGGATCTTGAAGTGCCCTTGAAAGGTGATGTCGTAGTCGGTTTCAGCCAGCTCAGTGCCGATGGCCAGCACGACGTCGGCGCCTTCGATGATTTCGCGGGTCGGGTCGAGGGATTGCGTCGAGCCGATCAGCAGCGGGTGGTTCGACGGCAGCATGCCTTTGGCATTGATGGTCAAGGCCACCGGCGCGTCGAGGGTTTCCGCCAGTTGAATCAGCGCAGCGGCCCCGTCGATGGCACCGCCACCGGCCAGAATCAATGGGCGCCTGGCATTGGCCAGCAGAGTCGCCATCTGCTTGATCGCGGCGGGCGCCGGACCCGCGCGGGTGATCGACACTGGCTGGCTGTCAAGCAGGTGATCGGCGTTCTCCACCAGCACGTCCAGTGGGATTTCGATGTGCACCGGACGCGGTCGTCCCGCTTGAAATAGCGCAAAGGCGCGCGCCAGCACCGACGGCAGCTCGGACGCTGACATCAGGGTGTGCGAGAACGCGGCAACGCCTGCGACCAACGCGCCCTGGGCTGGCAACTCATGCAGCTTGCCACGGCCACCGCCCAACTGGCTGCGGGACTGAACGCTGGAAATGACCAGCATCGGGATCGAATCGGCGTAGGCCTGCCCCATCGCCGTGGTGATGTTGGTCATGCCGGGGCCCGTAATAATGAAGCAGACGCCGGGTTTGCCGCTCGTGCGTGCATAACCGTCAGCCATGAACCCGGCGCCCTGCTCGTGGCGCGGCGTGACGTGGTTGATCGAAGAGCTGGCCAGACCGCGATACAACTCCACGGTGTGAACGCCGGGAATGCCGAACACCTGCTCGACCCCGTAGCCCTCCAGTAACTTGACCAATACCTCGCCGCACGTCGCCATGTGTCAGGACCTTTTTTCGTTGTTGGACATCGTCGTGAAGCGGCCCACAAGGCTTACGCCGAGGGCCGCACAGAAGCGCCATTGGACCGTGAGGCCATATCGGTGACAACGCAAAAAATGTCATGCTTAGCCATGTTCTCAGATCATGGCTGCACTGACTCATGAAACGTTTGCCGCCCCTGCCCGCGCTTCACACCTTTCTCATCACGGCGCGTTGCTGCAATTTCACGCGGGCCGCTGAGGCGCTGCACATCACTCAAGGTGCCGTCAGTCGGCAAATTTCCGGGCTGGAGAGCCATTTGGGGCATCGCCTGTTTCATCGCGAGGCGCGAGGGTTGAGTCTGACGACGGAGGGCCGAGCTTTCTTGCCCCGTATCGAGCAGGTGTTCGGGTTGATCGAAGCGGCGGTGGACGAACTTGGGACCGAACAACGCCCCCTGCAATTGAAAGCTCCGACCTGTATCACCCGCTGGCTGCTGCCCCGACTGATGCAATGGCAAAAGGAACGGCCCGATGCCCCTGTGGAACTGACCACGACGATTGCCCACGGCGTGGATTTTCGCCGGGAACGCTTTGATGCGGCGGTCGTTTACGGTGGGCATCCCGACGATTCGATGCACATTCATCCGCTGTTCGACGAACAACTCACGCCGGTCTGCGCGCTGTCGCTTTTGAAAGGGTCCTATCCCTTGAAGCAGTTCACCGATCTGGAACAGCACATGCTGCTGCACCCGACACTGGATGAGCAGGACTGGGGGCAATGGCTGAAAGCAGCTGGCACGCGCCTGAGCAACGTGAGCAAGGGGCAGCATTTCGATACGATGGACCTGGCGATGACGGTCGCGTCTCAAGGCTCGGGCGTGGCGATGGGCGACTGGTCACTTATCGGCGAGGACCTGAGTGCCGGGCGGCTCGTGACACCGTTCGATCTCAAGGTTAAAACCGGGGCGTCGTACTTTTTTGTCTACCCGAAACGCACCGAGCCCACGCCGCCGATGCGCGAACTGCTGGATTGGCTTCAGGCCCAGGCCTTGGCGCGATAGAAAGTTCCATAATCATATGGCCACTACGGAAGTGCGCCCGATAAAAACATACAATCCCCGTTGAGTGCACCGCACGGCTCAGAGCGGCCTAAACTCACCTTGTCCGACAAAAATAATTTTTATCCGGATCGAGGTACGCGTCATGAAAACCACGCTGAAGAGACAATGCGTTTATGTCGTCGCTGTCGCCACCGTTCTGAGCATTTATGCCGCAGGCGCGTACCGAATCGAACAACTGAGGCAATCCCCGCGCATGGCGGTGGTTTGCACCTTCGGTCATTGCGTACCGACGGATGCGAGCTTCAGCGCCCTTCGCTGAATTCCCAAATCTCAGGCTTGAGTGAATCGATTAAGCCAACTATCGATTAGCAAGCTAACGGATTAGACTGGACGCACTTTTCCCGCCGAGCCTTCGGCGGGTCAACCTGCCAGTTCGAGTCTCTTTCCGTGACCAGCCTCAATCAGACCCGCCCGGACATTCGCAGCATTCTCTTCGCGCTGATGATGGCTGTGTTTCTCAGCGCCCTCGACCAGACCATCGTGGCGGTCTCGATGCCCGCCATCTCTGCCCAATTCAAGGATTTTGACCTGCTCGCCTGGGTCATTTCGGCCTACATGGTCGCGTTGACCGTTGCGGTGCCCATCTACGGCAAGCTCGGTGACCTCTACGGCCGTCGTCGCGTGATGCTGTTCGGGTTGGGGTTGTTCACGCTGGCCTCGCTGTTCTGCGCGATGGCACAAAGCATGGAGCAACTGGTGTTGGCGCGGGTGCTTCAGGGTATTGGTGCCGGCGGGATGGTTTCGGTAAGTCAGGCGATCATCGGCGACATCGTGCCCCCACGCGAGCGGGGTCGCTATCAAGGTTACTTCAGCGGCATGTACGCCGCCGCCAGCGTCGCCGGTCCTGTGCTGGGCGGGTTCATGACCGAGTACCTGTCATGGCGCTGGGTGTTCATCATCAACCTGCCGCTGGGTTTTCTCGCCTGGTGGGTCGCACGCCAGACACTGGTGGGGCTGCCGGTCCCGCAACGCAAACCCGTCATTGATTATCTGGGCACGATCCTGATGATCGTCGGCCTGACCGCGCTGTTGCTCGGCATCACGGAAATCGGCCAAGGTCACAGTTGGCGCGATCAGCAGGTGCTGGCGCAATTGGGCGTGGCGTTGCTGGCGCTGGTGATTTTCGTGACGTACGAACGCCGCACCCGTGAGCCGCTGCTGCCGATGCACCTGTTCGCCAACCGCAGCGCGGTGCTCTGCTGGTGCACGATTTTCTTCACCAGTTTTCAGGCGATTTCGCTGATCGTGCTGCTGCCACTGCGCTTTCAGACCGTCACGGGAGGCGGTGCGGACAGCGCGGCCCTTCACTTGATGCCGCTGGCCATCGGCATGCCCATGGGCGCTTATTTCGGCGGGCGTCGCACCTCGCTGACCGGGCGCTACAAGCCAATGATTCTGGCGGGAGCCTTGCTGATGCCGCTGGCCATTCTCGGCATCGCGTTCACGCCACCGCAATCGGCGATCTTGACAGGCCTGTTCATGGTGCTGACCGGGATCGCCAGCGGTCTGCAATTCCCGACGTCATTGGTCGGCACGCAGAACTCAGTGGAGATGAAAGACATGGGCGTCGCGACCAGCACCACTAACCTGTTCCGCTCTCTCGGCGGTGCCGTGGGCGTGGCCAGCATGTCGGCGCTGCTGCTGGCCATGTTGACGGGCTCGGGGCTGGGCGGGATCGACGGCGGTTCACTGGCCTCAGAAGGTGGCTCGGGCAACCTGTTGATGGACAGCCTGCACGCGGTCAGCGGCCCGGCACTGGAGCTGTTGCGTGGGCAATTGTCGATGACTTTCCAGCACCTGTTGATGGCCAGCGCCGGGGTGTCGGTCCTGGGACTCGCTGCCGCGCTGGCAATGCCGAACAACCTGCTGCGCGGGCGCGAAGATAAGGATCGGTGAGGCGCGATCGCCAACACGCCACAAACCCTGTGGGTTTCGCGACTCACTCAACCGCTGTAATACCCCACCGCCACCAGAAAATCCCCCACTTTGCGCGTGTACGCGTGCTTGTGCTCGATCTTCCCGGTCACCGGGTTGCGCCAGCGGTATTCGTACTCGCCCTCGGGCTGCTTCTTGAGCATCTCCAGCATCGGCCGCCCGACGGGTTTACCTTCTGGATCTTTGATCTTGCTGAAATCGGTATTGACCAGCCGCAGGTTGGTGCCATGGGCGACGTAGCGCTTGGTGTCTACATTCACCACGAAGACGTAAAGATCATCCTGCAAGAACCCGCCCTTGAGGCTGTTGATGGCCTGAACAGTCCCGTCCTGGTCCTGCTCCAACGCCTTGGAGGCCTTGTCCAGTAACGCCCTGGCTTGTTCCGGCGCGGCGCGGGGCAGGTAATAACCCACCGCCAGAATGCGATTGCCGACCCGCTGGAAATACACGCGCTTGCGCTCGACCTTGCCGTCGCGCCAGTTCTGCCAGCGGTATTCGGCTTGCTGGATGCCCGCGCTCTCGGGCGTCTGCAGCACCTCCTTAAAGCCCTTTTGCAGGTCAGGGTCCAGCACTGAAGAAATGTCACGACCGATCAACACCACGGAAGGACCGCCGCTGGCGAGCATCACCCCGTTGGTGTCCGTCACGAAGACGTACCGCTCACCGTTGACGAATTCGCCCTGTCGGCTGAATTCGGCCAAGGCCTTGTCGCCGACTTGCCGATAGTGCGTCACGGCCTTCTCCAGCAAAGCTTTGGCAGACGCCGCTTCCTGCTCATCATTCGCCGCCATGGCCTGACTCATCCCGATGCAGGCAAACGCCGCGAAAAGGAGTGTTTTCCACGTTCTACGTTTAGAAACGACTGGCATCGTGCGCATCCCGTTCTTGTTGGTTTGCGAGCAAGCTTAGTCGGGAGATGGCAATAGGAAAGCATTCGTCCGCTGGATCGGATCAGGCTGTCGTTAAGCTGAATGCGCACAGGGATTTACGTAAAGGCTGGGTAAACCACCTGTTCAACCTTCATGAAGAAATGTATAGATGCAGGCTAAGCGCCACACGGTTATAGTCACTGGCCGGAGCCCACGGCCAGCGTGCCCTGCACGAATTCCGGCGTTTGCGTCTTTCAGTCCTGCCCTGAGGCAAGCGCGGGAACGGCGTCCCGCAAGGCAGGGCTGTAGCGGAGCATGTCCAGAACGGTATCGACCAGACGCTCGGCGTCCTGAAACAGCGGAAAGCTGTCCGGCACCAGTAACCACTGGCCCAGAATGCCGTGGATATAAGCATGCAGACAGATGGCCCCTCGGCGGGGGTTGAGATCGGCGGGCAATTGCCCCTTGCGGGAGGCGTTGCTCAGCGCGAGCGCGATACGTTCGTTGGCATCGAGCCAGACGAATTGGCGCTGACGCCGCATGTCACACATTTCATCGGTGAATTCGAATTTATGAAACAGAATTTCATTGATGCGGCGGGTTTTCGGGTCTTTGGCAACTTGCTGAAACAAATGAACCAGAAGCTTTCGCGTCCAGCCCAATGGGTCCATTTCGTCAGCGCTTTCGCTGGCGCGGGCCATTTCCTCCAGCGGTTCATGCAGGCTGTCGAGCATCGCCTGCACCAGATCCGCCTTGTTGCTGAAGTGCCAGTAAATCGCCCCGCGAGTCACGCCAGCCAGCGCTGCAATGTCCGCCAAGGTCGTGCGCGCAACGCCTCGCTCGAAAAACGCCTGCTCGGCCGCTTCCAGAATCTGCCTGCGCGTTTCCTGAGCTTCTTCTTTCGTGCGACGAACCATGGCAGTAAAACCTCAATGAAAATGCTTCAGCCTCTTCGGTGGAGCGCCTTGATCAGCACGCCGAGCGGCCTCTGTATTGTTTTTCAATCCGGCAACAAAGCGACCGATTCGCAAGAAACCGGCAATCTTCGGGCAAAAAAGCCTTGGCAGCATCGCCAGCACTTCCGGTCGTCCCGGACCTACAATCGATCCCCTTGGTGCGTTTATCAGTCGCAGCCACGGGTGTTTACAAACAACCGTGAACGTAAGTATATTCATTAGCTTGCTACTTATCCAGCCGGAAACTTTCTATACGCCCTTTCCACTTCTCATGAGCCCAGGCTCCTGACCCGAGGATCTTCATGCAATTCAAGCCAGCTGTTACCGTACTGGTCACTGCCGCCGCCCTGGCATCGCTGCTCAGCGGATGTAGTAAAAAGGAAGAAGCGGCTGCGGCTGCACCACCGCCTCCTCAGGTCGGCGTAGTGACCATTCAAGCCCAGCCTTACACGCTGGTTTCCGACTTGCCCGGACGCACCACCGCCTATCGCGTGGCTGAAGTCCGTCCTCAGGTCAACGGCATCATTCTCAAGCGGCAGTTCACTGAAGGCACAGACGTCAAAGCCGGTCAGCAGCTGTATCAAATCGACCCTGCGGTGTACGAAGCCAACCTGAACAGCGCGAAGGCGACCTATGACGCCACCAGCTCTCTGGCAGGCCGCTATAAACAGTTGATCAACGAGCAAGCCGTCAGCCGTCAGGAATACGACACTGCCGTGGGCAATGCGCGCGAAGCGCAAGCCGCTGTGCAGACCGCCGAAATCAACCTGCGCTACACGAAAGTGTACGCGCCGATTTCTGGCCGTATCGGCCGTTCGCTGGTGACGGAAGGCGCACTGGTCAGCAACGGCCAGGCCGACGCGATGGCGACCATTCAACAGCTCGATCCGATCTACGTAGACGTCATTCAGTCTTCGTCCGAGATGCTGCGCCTGCGTCGCGAACTGGAAAGCGGCAAGCTGCAGAAAGCCGGTGACAACGCCGCCAAGGTCAAGCTGACCCTGGAAGACAACAGCCAGTACCCGGCTGACGGCAAGCTGGAATTCTCCGAAGTGTCGGTCGACCAGACCACGGGTTCCGTGACCCTGCGCGCCGTGTTCCCGAACCCGAATCACACCCTGCTGCCTGGTATGTTCGTGCATGCACGTCTGCAATCCGGTGTGAATGAGCAGGCGATTCTGGTGCCGCAACAAGGCATCACTCGCGACCTGAAAGGCACGCCGACCGCACTGATCGTGAATCAGGACAACAAGGTCGAACTTCGCACCCTTGTGGCCAGCCGCACCAGCGGCGCCGACTGGGTGGTCGATAAGGGCCTGAGCCCTGGCGATCGCGTCATCACCGAAGGCCTGCAGTACGTCAAGCCGGGCGCCCAAGTCACCGTAGCGGACGCGACCAACGTCAAGCCAGCTGCCGCCCCGGCTCCCGCTCAAGGGAGTAAATGATTCATGTCGAAGTTTTTCATCGACCGACCGATTTTCGCGTGGGTAATTGCCCTCGTGATCATGCTGGTCGGGGCTTTATCGATCCTCAACTTGCCGATCAACCAGTACCCGGCCATTGCGCCACCGGCCATTGCGATTCAGGTGACCTACCCAGGCGCGTCCGCACAAACCGTGCAGGACACCGTGGTTCAAGTTATCGAACAGCAGATGAACGGCATCGACAACCTGCGCTATATCTCGTCGGAAAGTAACTCAGATGGCAGCATGACCATCACGGTGACCTTCAACCAAGGCACCAACCCCGACATCGCGCAGGTTCAGGTTCAGAACAAGCTCAACCTCGCCACCCCGCTGTTGCCCCAAGAAGTGCAACAACAGGGGCTGCGCGTGACCAAGGCTGTGAAGAACTTCCTGTTGGTGATCGGTCTGGTGTCGGAAGACGGCAGCATGGGCAAGGAAGACTTGTCCAACTACATCGTTTCCAACATTCAGGACCAGATTGCCCGTACACCGGGCGTGGGTGACTTCCAGGTCTTCGGTGCCCAGTACGCGATGCGCATCTGGCTCGACCCGGACAAGCTGAACAATTACCAACTGACCCCGGTTGACGTGAAAACCGCCATCACGGCGCAAAACGTTCAGGTGTCTTCCGGTCAGATCGGTGGTTTGCCAGCCGTCAAAGGCCAGCAACTCAACGCCACCATCATCGGCAAGACGCGCCTGCAGACCGCTGAGCAATTCGGCAACATTTTGCTCAAGGTCAATCAGGACGGTTCGCAAGTTCGCCTGAAAGACGTTGCCAGCATCGGTCTGGGCGGCGAGAACTACAGCGTCGACGCACAGTTCAACGGTAAACCTGCATCGGGTCTGGCGATCAAGCTCGCCACCGGCGCCAACGCGCTGGACACGTCCAAGGCGATCCGCGACACCATCGGCCGTCTGGAGCCGTTCTTCCCGCCAGGCATGAAAGCGGTTTACCCGTACGACACGACGCCAGTGGTCAAGGAATCCATTACCGGTGTGGTCCACACGCTGGGTGAGGCGATCATCCTTGTGTTCCTGGTGATGTACCTGTTCCTGCAAAACTTCCGCGCCACCATCATCACCACGTTGACGGTGCCGGTCGTATTGCTCGGGACCTTTGGCATTCTTGCGGCGGCCGGTTTCACCATCAACACCCTGACCATGTTCGGCATGGTGTTGGCCATCGGCTTGCTCGTGGACGACGCCATCGTTGTGGTGGAAAACGTCGAGCGGGTAATGGCCGAGGAGCATATGTCGCCTCGGGACGCTACGCGCAAATCGATGGAGCAGATCCAGGGCGCCCTTGTGGGTATCGCCATGGTGCTGTCGGCGGTTCTGCTGCCAATGGCCTTTTTTGGCGGTTCCACAGGTGTGATCTATCGGCAGTTCTCGATTACCGTCGTGTCTGCGATGGCGCTCTCGGTATTGGTGGCGCTGGTCTTCACCCCTGCCCTCTGCGCCACCCTGCTCAAGCCGATCGACGCCGACAAACACGGTCAGCCGCGCAAAGGTTTCTTCGGCTGGTTCAACCGTACGTTCGACCGTGGCGTTCTCAGCTACGAGCGCGGCGTCGGTAACATCATTCGCCACAAAATCCCGGCGTTCCTGGTCTACCTGGCGATCTTCGCGGGCATGATCTGGATGTTCACCCGCATCCCGACCGCGTTCCTGCCGGAAGAAGACCAAGGTGTGATCTTCGCTCAGGTGCAGACGCCTCCGGGCTCGACCGCCGAGCGGACACAGAACACGCTGGACAAGATGCGCGAGTTCTTGCTGACCGACCCGGGCGTGAAATCCGTGTTCTCCGTCAACGGCTTCAACTTTGCAGGCCGTGGTCAGAGTTCGGGTCTGGCGTTCGTGTTGCTCAAGCCGTGGGAAGAGCGTGACTCGTCCAACAGCGTGTTCGAGGTGGCCAAGCGCGCTCAAGGGCACTTCTTCGGCTTCCGCGATGCAATGTCCTTTGCCGTCGTTCCACCTGCGGTACTGGAGCTGGGTAACGCCACCGGTTTCGACCTCTATTTGCAGGATCAGGCAGGTCTGGGCCATGACAAGCTCATGCAGGCACGTAACCAGCTGCTGGGGCTGGCTTCGCAAAGCAAGATTCTCGCAGGCGTGCGCCCTAACGGCCTGACTGACGAGCCGCAGTACCAACTGGTCATCGATGACGAGAAAGCTCGCGCCCTGGGCGTGACGCAAACCGACATCAACACCACTCTGTCGGTGGCGATGGGCGGCAACTACGTCAACGACTTCATCGACCGTGGTCGGGTGAAAAAGGTGTACATCATGGGCAATCCGAAATCCCGGATGAGCCCTGAAGACTTGAAGAAGTGGTACGTGCGTAACGCCAGCGGCACCATGGTTCCGTTCGACGCCTTTGCCGGTGGCGAGTGGGTCTTCGGTTCGCCAAAACTGTCGCGTTACAACGGTGTTCCCGCCGAAGAGATTCTGGGTACACCGGCGCCTGGCTACAGTACTGGTCAGGCGATGGCGGAAATCGAGAAACTTGCTCAGCAACTGCCACAAGGCATCGGGTATTCCTGGACCGGTCTGTCGTTCGAAGAACGGCTCTCCGGTTCGCAGGCCCCGGCGCTGTATGCGATCTCGGTCCTCGTGGTCTTCCTGTGTCTGGCAGCGCTGTACGAGAGCTGGTCGATTCCAATCGCTGTTCTGCTCGTCGTTCCGCTGGGTGTCATCGGTGCGCTGATGGCCACCAGTCTGCGCGGTCTGTCGAACGACGTGTTCTTCCAGGTCGGTCTCTTGGTCACGGTGGGTCTGGCGGCGAAGAACGCCATCCTCATCGTGGAATTCGCCAAGGAACTGCATGAGCAAGGCAAATCCCTTGCGGATGCAGCGATCGAAGCCTGCCGGATGCGTCTGCGTCCGATCGTGATGACGTCCATGGCGTTCATCCTCGGCGTCGTGCCGCTGACGATCTCTACCGGCGCGGGCTCGGGCAGCCAGCACTCGATCGGTACAGGCGTGATTGGCGGTATGATTACCGCCACCATTCTGGCGATCTTCTGGGTACCGCTGTTCTTCGTATCGGTATCCGGTTTGTTCAAGAGTAAACAGAAACACATCCCACACGATGAGGCTGGCCAATGAGCAAGTCCCTGATCTCTCTGGCAGTCACCGCGTTCGTGCTGAGCGGCTGCTCGTTGATCCCCGATTACAAGCAGCCTGCAGCACCGGTGGCCGCCCAGTATCCGCAAGGCCCGGCGTATTCGCCGGCCGACGCGGCCAACCAGGCGGCCGCCGAACAGGGCTGGCGCCAGTTCTTCCACGATCCGGCGCTGCAACAGCTGATCCAGACGTCGCTGAGCAACAACCGCGACCTGCGTGTCGCGGCGTTGAACATCGACGCCTACCGGGCGCAGTACCGCATCCAGCGTGCGGATCTGTTCCCGGCCGTAGCCGCCGACGCCTCTGGCACCCGCCAGCGTGTGCCCGGCGACCTGTCGCAAAGTGGTCAGGCAGGGATCACCAGCCAGTATTCGGTGGGCCTGGGCGTCAGTGCCTATGAACTCGATCTGTTCGGCCGTGTTCGCAGCCTGAGCGAGCAAGCGCTGGAAACCTACTTCGCCAGCGAAGAGGCCCGTCGCAGCACACAAATCAGTCTGGTGGCCAACGTCGCCAACGCGTATCTGACCTGGCAGGCCGACAAGGAGCTGCTGAAGCTGACCCAGGACACCCTCGGTGCCTTCGAAGAAAGCTTCCGCCTGACCTCGCGCAGCAACGAAGTCGGTGTCGCATCGGCGCTGGACCTGGCGCAGTCGCGGACCTCGGTGGAAAGCGCTCGCGTGAAATTGGCGCAGTATCAGCGTCTGGTCGCGCAGGACGAGAACAACCTCGTTCTGCTGCTGGGCACCGGTCTGCCAGCCAACCTGCCTGCATCGCAACCGTTGAGCGCTGACATGCTCAACGAGATGCCAGCCGGTCTGCCATCTGAGCTGCTGCAACGCCGCCCGGACATTCTCCAGGCAGAACACCAACTGAAAGCGGCCAACGCCAACATCGGTGCCGCACGCGCGGCGTTCTTCCCGAGCATCAGCCTGACGGCCAGTGCCGGGACTGCGAGTGGTGATCTGAGCGGCCTATTCAAGGGCGGCTCAGGCACTTGGCTGTTCCAGCCGCAGATCAACCTGCCGATCTTCAACGCCGGCAGCCTGCGGGCAAGCCTGGACTACTCGAAGATTCAGAAGGACATCGGCGTCGCCAACTACGAGAAGGCGATTCAGACAGGCTTTCAGGAAGTCTCCGATGGTTTGGCGGCACGCAAGACCTTCACCGATCAGCTGAAGGCGCAGAACGATTTCGTCAACGCCAACCAGGACTACTACCGTCTGGCAGAGCGTCGTTATCGCATCGGGATCGACAGCAACCTGACCTTCCTCGACGCTCAGCGTCAGTTGTTCAGCGCGCAGCAATCGTTGATCACCGACCGTCTGTCCCAGCTCAGCAGCGAGGTCAACCTGTACCGCGCGTTGGGTGGCGGCTGGTACGAACAGACCCCGACCGGTCAGAAACAGCCGACCTCGGGCGACGTGCCGGAAATGCGGATGTTCTGATTCAACGCTCAATAAAAAACCCACCGTACGGCTATCGTCCGGTGGGTTTTTTTATGCCTGTCAGGCGATTGATGGGGCGCCGATTCACCGCCTTCGCCAGCAAACCGGCTCCTACAGGAATCGTATCAGGCATCGGGGTGTCAAACGCCGCTCTCGGTCAGCTCAGCAAAAACTCGGTCACTCGTAACGTAAACGTCTGGCCGAGCTCAATGCTGGAAAGATGCGCCGCGTAGTAATCCGACAGTTGCGAACCGGGAATATGGTTCTGCAGAAAATGCCCGTCAGCGACCGTTGTCACCGGGTCATGGCTGCCGCAGATGATCAGCGTATCGACCGTGATCGATCCCAACTGCTTGCGAAAATCCGCATCACGCACTGCTGCACAGCAGGCTGCATACCCGACTGGCGACGTCGCCGCCAGCACGTTTGTCACTGCCGTCACCTTATCCGCGTGATCACGGGCGAAATCCGGGGTAAACCAACGCTCTACCGCGCCAGCGCCCAGCTCTTTCATCGCCGCTTCACCGCCCTTCTCGACCGTTTCGATACGGGGCCCCCACGTCTCGGGTCCACCAATCTTTGCCGCCGTGTTGCACAGCACCAGCTTAAGCAACCGCTCACTGGCGTGAATGCCCAGCCACTGACCGATCAGCCCGCCCATCGACAGGCCACAGAAATGCGCACGCTCGATCTTCAAGGCATCGAGCAGGTCGAGCACATCACGGCCCAATTGCTCGATCGAGTAAGGCCCGTGGCTCACCACGGACTGACCATGGCCTCGCGTGTCGTAACGCAGAACCCGAAACGATTTGCTGAAGGAAGCGACCTGCGCATCCCACATATGCAGGTCAGTCCCCAGCGAATTGGACAGGACAAGGACCGGCGCACCCGCGGGTCCCTCGATCTCGTAATGCACCTGACCGCTTTGAAGTTGTACCACTGCCATGACAGCTCCTTAATCGAGCACTTCGCGAGAAAGTCGTTGAAAGAGTATGGACAACGCGCGCCCGCTGAGAGGCGCGCGAAATCCGATCAATGGTCTTCGTGGAGGTAATCTGGCTTTTTAGGCAGACGCAGACTGAACAGGAAGGCAATTGCCATCATCCCCGTCACGTACCAATAGAAGATGTTCTCCGAGCCCATGTTCTTGAAGCTCAGCGCCACGAACTCAGCCGAACCACCGAAGATGGCGTTGGCCACCGCGTAGGCCAGACCCACGCCCAAGGCGCGAACGTGGACCGGGAACATCTCGGCTTTCACCAGGCCGCTGATCGAGGTGTAGAAGCTAACGATGGCCAGCGCGAGGGTGATCAGCACGAAGGCCACGACCGGGCTGGTGGTTGTCTTCAGGGTCATCAGAATCGGTACGGTGCAGATCGTGCCGAGTGCACCGAACCACATCATCGATGCGCGACGACCGATCTTATCGGCCAGCATGCCGAACAGCGGTTGCATGCACATGTAGAAGAACAGCGCGCACGTCATGATGTAACTGGCCGTCTTGGCGTCCATGTGCATCGTGTTCACCAGGTATTTCTGCATGTACGTGGTGAAGGTGTAGAAAATCAGCGAGCCGCCAGCGGTGTAGCCCAGCACGGTAATGAAAGCGCGGGTGTGGTTGCGGAACAGCGCGCTCATGCTGCCAGCGTCCTTGTCCTGACGCACTTCAGCGGTCGTGGTTTCTTTCAACGAACGACGCAGCAGCAGCGAGATCACGGCAGCGATGGCGCCGACCACGAACGGAATCCGCCAGCCGTAGGCTTTCAGCTCATCGGCATTGAGGAATTGCTGCAGGATGACCACAGTCAGCACCGCCAGCAGTTGACCGCCAATCAGGGTCACGTACTGGAACGAGCCGAAGAAACCCCGTTGCCCCCGCAACGCGACTTCACTCATGTAGGTCGCCGTGGTGCCGTATTCGCCACCCACCGACAGGCCCTGAAACAGGCGTGCGACCAGCAGCAGGAACGGCGCCCAGGCACCAATGGCGGCATACGTCGGCAGGCAGGCGATGACCAGCGAGCCACCGCACATCATCAGTACGGAAATCATCATCGAGTTTTTGCGGCCGTGTTTATCGGCGACTCGGCCAAACAGCCAGCCCCCGATAGGACGCATCAGGAAGCCTGCGGCAAATACGCCAGCAGTGTTCAACAGTTGCACGGTGGGATCGTCGGACGGGAAGAAAGCCGGTGCGAAGTAGATCGCGCAGAAGGCGTAGACATAGAAGTCGAACCATTCAACGAGGTTGCCCGAAGAGGCACCCACGATCGCGAAAATCCGCTTGCTCCTTTCTTCTCCGGTGTAGTGAGTCGTTGTCATTATTGTTTCCCCAATTTTTATAAAGACCAGCCACAAAGCAGGATTCTACGACATAACCTGAAACACTAAGACTTAAGCAGTAACACTTAGACATCACAAGGACAACCGCCCAAGCCGTCGTTTGCCTTTAGTGAAGGCAAACAACGGCTCGGGCGATGGGTTTCAGGCGTGTGTCGCTTATCGTTCTATTGCCAGGGCGAGGCCCTGTCCTACGCCGACGCACATCGTTGCCAGTCCTTTGCTGCCGCCGGTTTTTTCCAATTGATGCAACGCTGTCAGCACCAGACGCGCCCCGCTCATGCCCAACGGATGGCCAAGGGAGATGGCGCCGCCGTTCGGGTTGACCTTGGGTGAGTCGTCTGCAATGCCCAACTCACGCATGACCGCCAAGCCTTGGCTGGCGAATGCCTCGTTGAGTTCGATCACATCGAAATCCGACACCGCCAGCCCCAGACGCTCGACCAGCTTACGCACCGCTGGCACCGGGCCAATGCCCATCACGCGAGGTTCCACGCCCGCGCTGGCCATGCCCAGGACACGCGCCCGCGGTGTCAGGCCGTGCTTCTTGACCGCATCGGCCGAGGCGAGAATCAGTGCCACCGCGCCGTCGTTCAGCCCTGCCGCATTACCCGCTGTGACGGTTTTGCCAGCGCCATTGACGGGCTTGAGTTTGCTCAACGCGTCGAGATTGGTGTCGGCGCGAGGATGTTCGTCTTTGTCGACGACGGTTTCGCCCTTTTTGTGAGCAATGCGTACCGGCACGATTTCTTCGGCAAAAAAACCGCTGGCCTGCGCGGCTGCGGCACGTTGCTGACTGCGCAGCGCAAAGGCGTCCTGATCTTCGCGAGAGACGTTGAAGTCCTCCGCGACGTTGTCACCGGTCTGCGGCATCGTCTCAACGCCGTACTGATCTTTCATTTGCGGGTTGACGAAGCGCCAGCCGAGGGTCGTGTCTTCAAGCTTCTGCCCGCGACCGAACGCTGTTTCAGCCTTGCCCATCACGAACGGCGCGCGCGACATGGACTCAACGCCGCCTGCAATGGCCAGCTCCATTTCGCCGCACGCGATAGCCCGAAACGCCGAACCCACTGCATCCAGCCCCGACGCACACAGACGATTCAACGTGACGCCAGGCACCGAAACCGGCAGGCCCGCCAGTAACGCCGCCATGCGGGCCACATTGCGGTTGTCTTCACCGGCCTGGTTGGCGCAACCGAGGAAAACCTCGTCCAGCGCGTTCCAGTCCACAGAGGGGTTGCGTTCCATCAAGGCTTTGATCGGCAATGCTGCCAGATCGTCGGCGCGGACCGTCGCCAACGCGCCGCCGAAACGGCCAATCGGGGTACGGATCGCGTCGCAGATAAATACGTCACGCATCAGGTTTCTCCACATGCGTCATGATCGGCGCGCAGAGAGGCGCGCAAGTGACGGTCAGGTTATGCCTGAGCATGGAGAAGGGGCAATTCGGTAATCGACTAACCGTTCGATAATCGAACAGTTAAAAGCGGTGCCGAGATCAGGTAAACAGCTGTGTGCTCAAATTCCGGCTGGCGTCGAGCATGATGGGGAGGAATTTCTGCTCAAGTTCGTTGCGGGTGACCCGCCCGGCGCTGGTACTGACGTTGAGCGCTGCCAGCACTTGACCCGAAGCGTCATAGACAGGCACCGCAATCGAGCGCAAACCCTGCTCCAGCTCTTGATCGACAATGCACCAGCCTTGCTGACGCACTTGTTGAAGACATTCAAGCAACGCTTCAGGGGTGTGCAGCGTGCGGCTGGTCTTGGGCTGAAGGTCCGCGTGATCGAGGTATTCCTGCAGCGAAACGTCGTCCAGCGCGGCCAACAGAATCCTGCCCATTGAGGTGCAATAGGCAGGCAGACGCCCTCCCACGGCCAAGTCCACGGAGATAAGACGCTGGGTCGTCGCCGAACGCGCGATATAGAGAATGTCATCACCTTCAAGGGTCGCCATGTTGCAGGCCTCATGCAACTGGCTGCTCATCTTGTCGAGATACGGCTGCGAAGAGACAGCCAGCGGCGTAGAGGATAGATAGGCATGACCCAGGGTCAACACCTTTGGCAGCAGCGAATAGGTTCGGCCATCGGTGGTTGCGTATCCCAACTTGATCAGCGTGTGCAAACAGCGCCTGACGGCAGCACGGGGAATCTCGGTGCGATGACTGATCTGGGCTATCGTCAGGTGGCGTTTGCGCTCTTGAAAGGCATGAATCACAGCCAGCCCACGGGCCAGCGAGGTCATGAAATCCGGATCACCTGTGAAGGCCTGAATCCGCTTGGCCGGTGACGCCACGATTGGCGGGGCCAGCGAAGCAAAGGAATTGCGCAGTTGATCATTCATCTTCACACCGTTCGTCGTGGCCTTGCAGGCCTTCTATAGCGCCACTCTCGCCTCTTTTGTGTGCAACGGCAAGGGCGGTTTGGGCGATTATCGAACGACTGACCGATAATCGCAATTGACCACTGGCCCGGTTGCTTATACCTTTCACACGCCACCATGTGGCTTCTTGGAAATACTGGTCAGGTACCCACTGAGAAGTCCCAGGCACGGCCTTGCTACCCGCAAGGCCGTTTTTATCTTCGCTCTGTCCCTCTCGCGTTCAATTGTAAGCATCCGAATACAATTGCTTTTATCGGCGCCTGCGCATTGTCATGGAATTACGTCGTCAGAATTCTGTCTCAAGCGTTCGCTTTTATGCTTAGCAAAGTTAGCCATACATTTGCTGGCAAGAACTTCGGAACCTTCGTACACAAAAACAGTATTTATCCTCTCTTATTGAATTACAGCGCCCTCCACCGTTGACTCTTGTGATCTTCTTGGAGATAGTAACGGCAATTGACGTGCTATAACGCCAAGGCGTGGGTGACGTCCGCAGCTCCATCGGGCGTGGATCCAATCAACACGCCGCTCGCACTACCCGAGTGCAGCGCCGGCGATAGACAGGCCAGAAGCCTGGTCAATTCGCCAGCCGACTGGCACCACCCAAAAATGAATGTCGCTACGACAGTTTTTCGTTCTGGTGTGCGTAGCCGCAGGTGGCGGAAGTGCTTAATACTTTCGTTGAAAGCTGATCGCGACCGTTTGCCCGTCACCGATCGGCCCATGACGTTCAACACTTCCGGACACTGCGTTAACGCCAGAATCAAACTTGACACCCTCAGGTAATAACGTGACCAAAGATGAACTGCGCGCAGAACTAGAGCGCCAGGAACAACGTTACAAGGAAGTATACGGTGGTGAAGTGACCACTTACGCCGCCCAACCCGAGCCGGAACGCAAGCCATGGCGCAAGCGCGCCAGCTTGCTTGATCAGGCGTTCAAGCAAGAACTTCAGAAGATGGAAAGCGAGCTCAAGGAAGAACCTTGAACCGTTCCTTTGGGCACGCTTCTTGACGAGGTGATGCCTGAGCACCCAGTTGATCGTTCCCCGTTTGGGCTTAGGTTGTAGCGAGCGCCGTGCATCTCGCTTCCTGACAGGAAGTCAACGGGGGTGGCTGGACAGAATTTTCGTTGCAGGTTGCTACCAGTTGGCAGCGCGCCTATCGATATGTTTTTTTTCTGTCATAATCCCGCCCCCTTAATACCGGGTCAGAAAACCTTCCATGATCGATTTATTCAGCGGACTGGATGCCTGGGTGATTGTGAGCCTGCTGCTCGCTCTGGCGTTTGTCCTCACCTTCGAGTTCATCAATGGCTTTCACGACACCGCCAACGCGGTGGCGACAGTCATTTACACGAAGGCCATGCCGCCTCATCTGGCCGTGTTCTTCTCGGGTGTATTCAACTTTCTCGGAGTCCTTCTGGGCGGCGTCGGCGTGGCTTATGCCATCGTCCACCTGCTCCCGGTTGAGTTGCTGATCAACGTCAACACCGGCCATGGCCTGGCCATGGTGTTTTCGCTGCTGGCAGCGGCGATTACCTGGAACCTCGGAACCTGGTATTTCGGTATTCCTGCATCCAGCTCCCACACGCTGATCGGCTCGATTCTCGGCGTGGGTCTGGCCAACGCGCTGATCAACCACATCCCGCTGGGCGAAGGCGTTAACTGGCAGAAGGCGATCGACATTGGCGCCTCGCTGGTGTTCTCGCCGCTGATGGGTTTCATCGTCGCAGCCTTGGTGCTGATCGGTCTGAAAGCGTGGCGTCCGTTGTCGAAAATGCACAAGACGCCAGAACAGCGCCGCACCGTCGATGACAAAAAGCATCCGCCGTTCTGGAACCGTCTGGTATTGGTGATTTCAGCCATGGCTGTGAGCTTCGTGCACGGCTCCAACGACGGCCAGAAAGGCATCGGCCTGATCATGCTAGTGCTGATCGGTATCGTCCCTGCCCAATTCGTCCTGGACCTGAGCACGACCACTTACCAGATCGAACGCACTCGCGACGCCACCTTGCACCTGAGCCAGTTCTATCAGCGCAACAATGCGACCCTGGGCGAGTACCTCGCACTGGGCAAGTCGACCTCGGGCGATCTGCCGGAGCGCTTCAGCTGCAATCCGGAGCAAACCGAGCCGACCATCGACGCGCTGCTGAACACCCTTAAAGGCGTGACCGACTATCACAGCCTGGCCCCTGAGCACCGCATCGAAGTCCGCCGTTATCTGCTGTGCCTTGACGACACCGCGCGCAAGGTCGGCAAACTTCCAGCGCTCGACGCCCGTGAAAAATCCGATCTGGAAAAACTGCGCAAGGACCTGACCACCACCACGGAATACGCCCCGTTCTGGGTGATTCTGGCCGTGGCACTGGCGTTGGGTATCGGCACCATGGTCGGCTGGAAACGCGTGGTACTGACCATAGGTGAGAAGATCGGCAAACAGGGCATGACTTACGCCCAAGGCATGTCAGCTCAGATCACCACCTCCAGCGCCATTGCCCTGGCCAACGTGTTCAGTCTGCCCGTCTCGACTACACACATTCTGTCGTCCGGTGTGGCCGGGACCATGGTGGCGAACAAGAGCGGCCTGCAAGGTGGCACCGTTCGCAACATTCTGCTGGCTTGGGTGCTGACCCTGCCCGCCACCGTCGCGCTGTCGGCGGGCCTGTTCTGGCTAGCGTCCAAGGCGCTGGCGTGACCAGGACTTGATAGAAATGAAAATGCCCACTCCCACAGTGGGCATTTCGTTTTCTGCAGTGACCTAAATGCTTAACGCCGTTTCTTGCTTCCACCCAGCAACGACCCCATCAAGCCGCGCACCAACTCCCGGCCGATCTGATTCGCAGCCTGTCGCATCGCGCTCTTGACCGCCTGCCCCGCCAATCCCCCCAGAAACCCGCCCGCCATGTCCGCAAATCCGCCTTCCGACTTTTCCTCGGTCGCAGCGGGATGCGCCGGATCGACCGCAGGCCCCTTGCGGGCCAGTAACATCTCATAGGCAGACTCACGATCCACTGGCTTGTCATAGCGTCCGGCCAGCGGCGACTGAGCGATCAGCCCTGCCCGCTCCGACTCGGTCAACGGGCCGATTCTCGATTGCGGTGGCGCCACCAGCACCCGTCTGACGATCTCCGGCGTGCCTTTTTCCTGCAACGTCCCGACCAACGCTTCGCCAATGCCCAGTTCAGTGAGCACCGTCAACGCGTCGAACTCGGGATTGGGTCGAAACCCGTCAGCCACCGCCTTGAGGGATTTCTGCTCCTTGCTGGTGAATGCTCGAAGGCCGTGCTGAATGCGCAAACCGAGCTGCGCCAGGATGGTGTCCGGCAGATCCCCCGGCGACTGTGTGACGAAATACACGCCCACCCCTTTGGAGCGAATTAACCGCACCACCTGCTCAAGTCGGTCTTGCAAGGCTTTGGGCGTGTCCGCGAACAACAAGTGCGCCTCGTCGAAAAACAGGGCCAGCAAAGGCTTATCGGCATCGCCACGTTCCGGAAGTTGCTCGAACAATTCGGCCAGCAGCCATAACAGAAACGTCGCGTACACCTTTGGCGCCTCGTGCACCAAACGGCTGGCGTCCAGCAAATGAATGCGCCCTCGCCCATCACTTGCTGGCTGCAGGATGTCTTCCAATTGCAAAGCGGGCTCGCCGAACAAAGCTTCGGCACCCTGTTGTTCCAGCACGGCCAACCGACGCAACAGCGCCTGGCTGGAGCCGGTGGTCATCAGCGCACTGTCTTCGCCCAGCGCTGCCGGTTGTTCACGCAGGTAATTGAGCAGCGCCTTGAGGTCTTTGATATCCAGGAGCAACAAGCCCTCTCTGTCAGCCACCTTGAACGCTGCGTACAGGGCCGATTGCTGGCTGTCAGTCAGCTCAAGCAGACTTCCGAGCAGCAGTGGGCCCATTTCCGACAGCGTCGTGCGCAGAGGATGACCCGACTGCCCCTGTACATCCCACAGCGTGACGGGGTATGCCCGAGGTGAGTGGTTCAACCACGGCATACCGGCGATGCGTTCGGCGATCTTGCCCTGAGGATTGCCCGCCGCCCCCAGGCCGCACAGGTCGCCTTTGATATCGGCCGCGAACACGGCCACGCCCGCATCACTGAACGCTTCTGCCAAGCGCTGCAACGTCACGGTCTTCCCGGTGCCCGTCGCGCCCGCCACCAGCCCATGACGATTGGCCAGACGCAACGCCTGCCCAATGGGCTGACCGTCCAGCCCGGCGCCGATAAGAATGTCTTGAGAATCCGGCATGTCTTCACCCAGAGATCGCATTGTTTATGTGCAGAGAAACCGAGGCGACGCACTCGACTCTTCTGCATCGAAGATTGCCAACCCGAGTCGGCCCCTTCACTCTAGTTCACCCAACGAGGCCATCGGTGCTCACCGAACACCCGCCTGTGCGAGCGGTCAATCTAGGACGAAAAATGGAGGATACGCCCAAGATGCTCAATGCAGCCCGACCCGACGCCAAGGCGCGCGCTCTTAGGCTGTCCCTTTTGCGCAGCCATTTTGTGCGACGCTCCGGCAGGTTCTGCGCGTGAAGCGACTCTTTTGGCTGGCAGCCGTGCTGGTCCTCGCCCTGCTGATTCCGCTGTTCATGGGCGGCATGGACATGTTCCATCGCTTGCGCAACTTCCCGCTCCCTCTGTTTCTGGCGATGTTCGGCATGGTGCTGGTGGGTTGGTGCGCGAACACCATGCGCTTACGTTTGTTGCTCGGCGAGAGCGCCAACGGGTTGGGGATGCGCAAGAGTCTGGGCGTGGTCATGGCCACCGAATTCGCCTACAGCGCCACGCCGGGTGGCAGCGGCGCACCGCTCACCCTCGTAGCGTTGCTGTCACGCTGCGGCATTGGCCCGGCCAAAAGTACGGCAGCCTTTGCCACCGACCAGCTCAATGACCTGGTGTTTTTTCTGCTCGCCCTGATCGGCATCCTCATCTATGCGGTGTTCCACAAACTCAGTGAAAACCTGGAATGGATGCTCATCGCCAGCGCCCTGCTGATCGGGGCCGGGCTGTGTGTCTGTGCAGGATTCGCTCGATATCACCGCCGGATCATTTTGTTCAACGGCAGATTGCTCAAGCGCCTCAAACGCAAGAACGCTTCGCGCATCCGTTGGGCCCGCAAGCTTCTGCATTTTCGCGACGCGCTGGCCGAAACCTGGAAGATGCCTCATCGCGTGCTGTTCAAGGTATTCCTGCTGACGTGCGTGCATTGGGGATTGCGCTATAGCGTGCTGTACCTGGCGTTGCTCGGGCTCGGCGTGGACATCGACTGGGCCTGGACGTTTCTGGTCCAGATGCTGTCGTTGAGCGCGGGGCAATTCAGCCTCTCGCCGGGTGGCGCCGGGGCGGCGGAATTAACGTCAGCGGCGTTGTTAGCGCCCATGGTGGGAAAATCGACCGCAGCAGCGGCGATTCTGATCTGGCGAATCGTGACCTATTACTTTTATCTCGTCGCAGGCGGTCCGGTTTTCTTGCTGATGGTCGGCAAGCCGTTGCTCATGAAACTATTGCGGATCAAGACGCCTTGATTCGTCTTCGGCGTCGGGCTTGACCTGCTCCCAGAGTTGCTCAGCGCCCTCGAACTCGGTGCCGTCATCAGGCGACAAGGCGTCGGGGTCATAGCGACTGAGGCAGCCTTCGCCAAGCGTCGGTGGGGCTTTGGAGGTGGCTTTGTCGAGTGGATTGACCATTGCAGCAACCCTTCAGGGTTCGGGGGATGGATTCTGTGGGGGCGAATTCATCGCGAAAAATCTTCCAGACGATAGAGATGTATCGCCCTGGCAGACTCCTCGCGAATGATTTCGCTCCCTCACAGAGTAGCGCCGTTCGAGTTTAGTCAAACACCACAGTCTTGTTGTCGTGCACCAGCACGCGGTCTTCCAGGTGAGCGCGCAAGCCGCGGGCCAACACCATCTTTTCCACGTCACGGCCGAAACGCACCATGTTCTCGATGCTGTCGCGGTGGGTGACACGCACGACGTCCTGCTCGATGATCGGGCCCGCGTCCAGCTCTTCGGTCACATAGTGGCACGTCGCACCAATCAGCTTCACACCGCGCAGCGATGCCTGGTGATAAGGCTTGGCGCCCACGAACGATGGCAGGAAGCTGTGATGAATGTTAATCACCTGATGCGCATACTCGCGGCACAGTTGCGGCGGCAGAATCTGCATGTAGCGCGCCAGGACCACGACATCGGCGTCGTGCTGTTTGACCAGACGCGAAACTTCGGCGAACGCTGGCTCCTTGTCTTTTGGGTCCACTGGCACGTGGTAATAAGGGATGTCGTGCCACTCGACCATGCTGCGCAGGTCCTGATGGTTGGAGATCACGCAGGCGATCTCGCAGTCCAGTTCGTCGCTGTGCCAACGGTGCAGCAGGTCGGCCAGGCAATGGGATTCACGGCTCGCCATGAGTACGACGCGCTTCTTTTGGTCCGAATCGGTGATGCGCCAGTCCATGCCAAATTCTTCGGCGATAGGCGTGAACGCTTCACGGAAACCTTCCAGATCGAACGGCAAGGTATCGGCACGGATTTCATGGCGCATGAAAAACCAGCCGCTGAGGTTGTCAGAGTGATGACTTGCTTCGGTAATCCAGCCGTTGTAGGTCGCCAGAAAGTTACTGACTTTGGCAACGATACCGACACGGTCCGGGCAAGCAATCACCAGACGAAAAGTGCGCATGAGGGGAAACTCCAGAACTTCGCAAAGGCGGCTATTCTAGCGATTACCCGCCCGCTGTGCAGCAGCCTCCTTGCACTGATTTCACAGCCCCCGAAACCCATGCCGATCAGCGGTAATGGGTAGCTGTTCCTGCGCTGCACAGCCCGACACGAAACTCGGCGTCAATAAACCTACTAAATAGCCCCGGTATTTTACGCTACCTCTCCACGACACTTGTTTGATGGTCGCCTGCATGTGAGTGGGCTATTTCAGAATGCGACAGATAAAACATTTCTTAAATGTTTACTTGCGCAAATACTGTGACTATTATTGCGTCATTACACCCTGCCCATCACCACACAGGTAGCCCTCATGTCCCTGATCAACGAATACCGCGCAACAGAAGAAGCCATCAAAGAACTGCAAGCTCGTCTGCAAAATCTGCAACAGGACGACAAACTGCAAAAGGAACTTGAGTTCGAAGGCAAACTGCGCACCCTGATGGGCGAATATCAAAAATCCCTGCGCGACATCATCGCGTTGCTGGATCCAGATTCCAAGTTGAAAGCCTCACGTGGCGGCGCCGCAGTCAAAACTACCGGCACCAAGCGTGCGCGCAAGGTCAAGCAATACAAGAACCCGCATAACGGCGAAATCATCGAAACCAAAGGTGGCAACCACAAGACGCTGAAAGAGTGGAAAGCCAAGTGGGGCGGTGACGAGGTTGAAAGCTGGGCAACTCTGCTGGGCTAATAGCTCGCGTATTGCAACAGCCGTTGTGCAGTGATGTGCGACCCAAAAACGCCAGCGAAAGCTGGCGTTTTTTATGGCAGGTTTTTTATCTCAACCGCGCACTCAGATGCCCAAGCGGTGCTTGAGTTGTATCGAATAATCCTGCCACTCGGACAGCACCTTGAGCTGCTCCGGCGATGCTTTCAACGACAGCTCTATCAACGCCTTGGTAAAGGCTTTCAGGGTATTGGGCGCCCCTGCCTGGGGATTGATGAGACGCTCCTGGCAAAACCCCAGCCAGCGCTGCTGTTCGGTGACCGTCAGGGTTTCAGCAAAGTTGCGAGCCCGGTAGCGAAATAACAACTCGGGAAGTCGCGGATCATCGAAGGGCCACGGGTCGCTCGCTAGTTGTTGTGGCTCTGCCATGCGAACCTGTTCACAAAGACGGCGATCCCTGTCGTTAATAAATCCATCATATAACTGTTGTTCCGGGTCTTCGCTGACAGCGAAATCATCACTGGCATAAACCTCTTTCAACTTTTCCAGCCAGATCGCCTGACCTTCGTTCAGCTGATGAACGCGCTCTTTGTAGACGCTCAGATCGATGTGCAGGCGCTGACGGTCTTCCTCACGCAAGACACTCAATGGCGCGACTACCGGGCATTTGTTTATATGCAGTAGTTTAAGGGGAACCGGAAATTGCCCCTCCAGTAAATCCTCGCGACGGGTATATAAACGCTGGCGCAAGGTCTGTGCGTCTTCGTCCAGTAACGGGCGGTGATCATGAAACAGGTCACAGACAATCAGCGCGTTGCGGTTGGTGGGGTGCCACGCCAACGGGAGCACTACACCCAGGTAACTACGCGCCGCCGAAAAACGTCCCGATATATGCACCAGCGGTTGCAGCAAACGAACCTGCTCCTGGACCTTGTGTTTACTGCGCAACTGAAAAAGATAGTCGTAAAGCTTGGGTTGCTTGTCACGGATGAGCCGCGCCAATGCAATAGTGGCACGAACATCGGAAAGCGCGTCGTGAGCCTGCCCGTGGTCGATACCATTTGCAGCGGTCAGCCGCTCAAGTTTGAGCGTGACGCGTCCTTCCTCTTCCGGCCAGACAATGCCCTCCGGACGCAACGCATAGGCCGTGCGCACGACATCGATCAGATCCCAACGGCTATTGCCCCCCTGCCACTCCCGACCATAGGGGTCGAAAAAGTTACGGTACAGGCTGTAGCGCGTCATTTCGTCGTCGAACCGCAAGGTGTTATAGCCAGCACCGCACGTACCCGGCAGCGACAGTTCGGCATGCACGCGGGTCATGAAGTCGGCCTCACACAAACCCTTTTCCGCCAGACGCGCCGGTGTGATGCCCGTGACCAGACATGCAGCCGGGTGCGGAAGGATGTCATCGCTGGGCTGACAGTAAAGATTGACCGGCTCGGATATCTCGTTGAGTTGATCGTCCGTGCGAATCCCCGCCACCTGGAGCGGCCGGTCGTTGCGCGGATTGATGCCGGTGGTTTCGTAGTCGTACCAGAAAATGCTGGAAGTCACGGGCTGATCCTGAGCAGAAGACCGGCGAAGTCTACCAGATCGACTTCCACGCCCTGCCCACCCTAAGGCCGGTCAGAAGTGTTTAAAGACATTTCCCACACGATGCTTCCGAATCATCCGGTTGCTTAGGACTGCCGTGCTGGCTAGCATCAGGCTTTATTTTCTGGCGTACCCCCACCGACAATGTCCTCTTCGCACGCTTGGCCAAGGAATGCTGCGCAGCCTGCTCCACTGGACACCCGCATCCGCCTCGAAACCCCGGAAGGCATCGACCTGGTGTTGAGACCGGCTGGGCTGCTGTCGCGGTCACTTGCGTTCGCGTTTGACCTGCTGATTCGCGGCGTCCTGCTGGTGGGGCTGTTTTTCTTGCTCGACGCCTTCGGGGAGTTCGGCACCGGGCTGTTCGTGCTGGCGCTGTTTCTCATCAATTGGTGGTACATGGTGCTGTTCGAAGTCCTGCACCAAGGCCGCACGCCTGGCAAACAGCTCATGGGGCTGCGCGTGGTCCACGATGACGGCACGCCGGTCGGTTGGTCTGCTTCGCTGCTGCGTAATCTGTTGCGATTCGTCGACATGCTGCCCTTCGGCTACAGCGTGGGCGCGTTCGCCTGCCTTCAGCATCCCCTCTTCAAACGGCTCGGTGATCTGGCGGCAGGTACGCTGGTCATTTACCGCGACGCGTCGATTTCCCGTCCCTCACTGCCCGACGTTACCGCCGTCGCCGCGCCCTTGATCCTGACACTTGAAGAACAGCGGGCGGTGCTGTCCTTTGCTGAACGACAGCATGACCTTTCCCCTGCTCGCGGCCAGGAACTGGCGGCGATACTCGTTCCCGTCCTGCAAATGCCCACGCACCTCCCGCCCGAACACGCCGTGACCCAAGTGAACGGCATCGCTCGCGACCTGGCGGGTTCGGCATGAAACAGAGCCAATTCGAACAACGTCATCAGGGTGACTGGCAACGTTTCGCGGAACGCCTGGATGCGCTGGAACGCAGTCGGCGCAAGAACGAAGCGGGCGACGGTTTCGCCGAAGCGTACCGGCAAATCTGTCAGCAACTGGCGCTGGCTCAGGAGCGTGGCTACAGCAGCTACCTGATCGACCCTTTGCAGCAATTGGCGATGCGCGGGCACCAACAGCTGTACCGCCATCGCAGCCAGTTCGCCGCGCAGCTGCTGAGCTTCGTGCTGGCGGACTTCCCTCGTCTGGTGCGTTCGGAGTGGCGGCTGGTCGCCCTGGCGGGCGCCCTTTTCTTCGGCAGCTTGATCCTCATGGGTGTGCTGGTCTACGCCTGGCCGGACCTGATCTACAGCGTGGTCAGCCCCGCTCAAGTCGGGGAAATGGAAGGCATGTACGACCCGGCAGCGCGGCGTATCGGCCAAGCGGCGGAACGTGCATCGAGCACCGACTGGCTGATGTTCGGCTACTACATCATGCACAACATCGGCATCGCGTTTCAGACCTTCGCCAGCGGTTTGCTGTTCGGACTGGGCAGCCTGTTTTTCCTGTTCTTCAACGGCCTGATGATCGGCGCGGTCGCGGGACACCTCACCGATGTGGGCTTTGGCGAGACCTTCTGGCCGTTCGTCGTGGGTCACGGCGCCTTCGAGCTGACCGCCATCGCGCTGGCAGGTGCCGCCGGGTTGAAGCTCGGCTGGGCGTTGCTGGCGCCCGGGCCGCTGCGTCGAGGCGAAGCCTTGCGAGTGGCGGCCAAAACCAGCGTGCGCCTGATCGGGGGCGTCATGCTGTTCTTGCTCATTGCCGCCTTTATAGAGGCGTACTGGTCGTCCATGACATGGCCTCAGCCCACGACCAAATACCTGGTGGGCGCTGTGCTGTGGGCGCTGGTTTCCGCTTACCTGATCTTCGCCGGACGCACCGCCCATGCGCCTGACTGAAGCCCGCGTCGCCATACGCCCGCGCAACCCCTGGGAAGCCGTCGACCTCGGCGTGCTGTTGGCACGTGAGCATCGGCGTTTGCTGATGACGAGTTGGGCGATCGTCACGCTGCCACTCTTCGCGCTGCTGACAGCCCTGCTCTGGGATTACCCTTCCATCGCTGTCCTGCTGTTCTGGTGGTTGAAGCCCGCGTACGAACGACTGCCGCTGCTGATCCTGTCACAAGCGCTGTTCGGCACGCCGCCCACCCTTAAAGAGGCGCTGAAAGCCTGGCCGCGCGCGCTTAAACCCCAACTGCTTGCCAGCCTCACCTGGCGGCGATTCAGCCTCAGTCGCAGCTTCTATCTACCGGTGCAGCAACTGGAAGGACTGGACGGTCTTCAGCGAGCACAACGCATCGCGGTGCTGGGCGAGAAAAATCTGCGTGTCGTACGCTGCCTGACCTCCTTGGGCAGCACACTCGAAATGTGCTTCTGGATAGGTCTGATGCTGCTGTTCTATGCGCTCATCCCTCAGCAGGTCGAACTGGACTGGTCGTGGCGCAGCCTGTTGGACATTGAGGGCAACTGGAACTGGCTGGAACATTTGACCAATGGTTTCTATGCCTTGGTCCTGGTGCTGTGGGGCCCCATTTACGTGTCATGCGGTTTTACCCTCTACCTCAACCGTCGGACGACACTGGAATCCTGGGACATCGAACTGGCCTTCCGCCGCTTGCGGCAACGGGTGATCGGCAGCGCCTACGTGCTGTTGGTGGGCGTTTCTCTGGTCTTCGGTTTTTCACCCTCCCCCGCGATGGCGACCGAGCCCGTTGACGAATCGGGTTACAGCTGTCCTTTGCCGCCATTGGATCTGCCTCAAACGGAAGAACAGGTCGCAGCACCTGGCACGCCGCGACTCCTGAATCAACCACTGACCAGCGAAGCGTCGCAAGCCGCGATCAAAGCGGTGCTGGACAATCCGCCCTTCAAGAATCCGAAGGCAGTGTCGGGCTGGCGTCTGGCCGATCAAAAGCACGGCGCGAAAGCCGGCAAGAACAGCGACACCCCGCAATGGCTGGTGAAGCTGGTAATGAATCTGCTCAACATCGGCAAAACCCTGTCGACAGTGTTTCAGGTGCTGTTGTGGACATTGGTCGCGCTGATCGTCGCGTGGGTCGTCTGGCGCTATCGGGCATGGTTCGGCACCTTTGTCAGCAAGGGCAAACCCGCCCTGCGCCCTCGACGTGACGCGCCCCGGCAACTGTTTGGCCTGCAAGTGAACGCAGAAAGCCTGCCGAACGATGTTGCAGCGGCAGCGGAAAAACTCTGGGCGCAATCACCCCGTGACGCCCTGAGCCTGTTGTATCGCGCGCTGCTGAGCCGATTGATCAACGACTATCAATTGCCGCTGAAAAACGCCGACACGGAAAGTCAGGTGCTGGAGCGCGTGACGGCACTGAATCAGCCGCCGCTGCACGCCTTTAGCCATGAACTGACACGCCACTGGCAGAACCTCGCCTACGGCCATCAACTTCCTCCGGGCGATGTGCAGAAGACGCTCTGTGAAGACTGGCGGCGACTGTTCGCGCACGGGGTCCCATCATGAGCCGTGGCACGTGGCTGCTTGTCATCGCCGTGGTGGTGCTTGGCCTCGTCGGCGCCGGCGTGCCGCTGTTCAAGCAACTTGAACACTACGAAGAAGTCGTCGACCAAGGGCCATCGCCTGAAGTGCGTGCCAACCCTTATCTCGCCGCCGAAACGTTTCTGCGTCAGCGCGGGCTCACCGTCAGCGTCACCCAGGCGCTCACCACGCTTCCCGACATCAAGGAGAAGCCACAGACCCTGATGCTGCTGGACACCCGCGAAAAGATGACACCTGCTGAAGTGACGCGCCTGCTGACCTGGGTGCGGGCGGGAGGGCGGCTGCTGTTCGTCGCCGAACAGTTATGGGATGAGAAGAAGGGCCGAAGCGGCGACCTGCTGCTCGACCAGCTGCAGATCCGCCAGTTCATGACCCGCGATGTGCGCGAGCAGGATCGACGGCGCGAACGTGAGCAGATCAAGCCGATCATTCCGCTGACCACGCCTGACATCAAGGCGCCGGACACGCCGTGGCCAGAACTGACCCGGCTTTACGTACAAAACGAAAACGAACCGGCCTACATGAGCTTCGACCCGGCCTTCCATCTGGACGATCCTCAGGATCATGCACAGTCATGGGCCAACAGCGCCGATGCCACGCACATGCTGCAGATGGTCTACGGCAGTGGCCTGATCACGGTCCTCACCGACGCCGACCTGTGGAAAACCCGCGCCATTGGTAAATACGACAACGCCTGGCTGATGTGGTATTTGAGCCAGGACAGCGCCGTGACCCTGCTGCTGCGGACCGATCATGAAGACGTGTTCGGCCTTCTGTGGAAATACTTCCCCCAGGCGCTCTTCGCGCTGGCCCTGTGCATCGGTGCCGGGCTGTGGCACAGCGGCATGCGGCAAGGTCCATTGCTGCCGGAGCCTTCTCGTGCCCGACGTCAACTCGGCGAGCATTTACGCGCCAGCGCCGACTTCATTCTGCGGCGCAAGGGACAACATGCGTTGCTACGTGCCTTGCAGCAGGACATCCTGCGCCGCGCCCGACAACGTCATCCCGGCTTCGAAGCGCTGCCGGTGACCGAACAATGGCAATGGCTGGCACGCATCACCCGACAGCCCACCAGTGCCATCGGTCAAGCCCTGCGTCCGCGCCTTGAAGAGCGTCTGTCGAGCCCCGAATTCACCCGTCAGGTTGCCTACCTGCAAACCCTCAGGAATGCCTTATGAGCGATCATCCGACACCGCCGTCGAGCAGCGTAGACACCGTTCCGGAACATGCCGAACCCGCCGCCACTCTGGAACACGGGGAGGCGAAAACCACCGACGCGCAGTTACCTCCCGCCAGCCATCCGGCGCAGCAGCGACAGCGTGCCATCCATCTTGCCCAGGCAGTCCGGCATGAACTGCAGAAAGCCGTGATCGGCCAGAATGCGGTCATCGATGACGTCCTCACGGCGTTGATCGGCGGCGGCCACGTGTTGCTCGAAGGCGTTCCCGGTCTTGGGAAGACCTTACTCGTTCGCGCCCTTGCCCGCTGCTTCGGTGGCGAGTTCGCCCGCATTCAGTTCACCCCCGACCTGATGCCCAGCGATGTCACCGGCCATGCCGTTTACGATATGCAGACCGAGCAGTTCAAGCTCCGCAAAGGGCCGCTCTTCACTAACCTGCTGCTGGCGGACGAGATCAACCGCGCCCCCGCCAAAACCCAGGCCGCGTTGCTGGAAGCCATGCAGGAGCGGCAGGTGACCCTCGAAGGTCGCGCCCTGCCTGTGCCGCAGCCGTTCATGGTGCTGGCGACACAAAACCCTATCGAACAGGAAGGCACCTACCCGCTGCCCGAAGCCGAGCTTGACCGGTTCATGCTCAAGCTGCGCATGGACTACCCCCAGGCCGAGCAGGAGCTGGACATGGTGCGCCAGGTCACGCGTTCCACCCGCTCGGACATGCTCGACGTTCAGCCCCTTCGAACCTTGATGCAGGCCAAGGACGTTCAGGCGCTGCAACGCATTGCCAGCGACTTGCCCGTTGACGAACACGTGCTGGATTACGCCGTACGCCTGGCACGAGCCACCCGTACGTGGCCGGGTTTGACCTTGGGCGCAGGCCCGCGAGCGTCGATTGCACTGGTCCGCGGCGGTCGGGCCCGGGCCTTGCTGCGCGGCGGTGAATTCGTGATTCCCGATGACATCAAAGGCTGCGCACTGGCTGTCTTGCGCCATCGGGTCAGGCTGTCGCCGGAACTGGACATCGAAGGCCTGTCGGTGGATCAAGTGCTCAAACAGTTGCTGGATCAGGTGGCGGCGCCGCGCCAATGAAACAACTGCTCAAGCCCTCGACACGCCTGTTGTGGTGGCTGGCCGCCCTGGCCGCCGTCGCGTTGCTGCTGGGCGTGTTTCAGGCGTTGGGGCGCGGACCAGCCGCCAAGCTCGACGGGCTGTTCTGGGCAGTGTTTTGCGTGATGGGTGTGTTGATCGCGCTGGACGCCTTCTGGCTCTGGCGGCTCCCCTCGCCTCGCCTGCAACGCCACGTACCGGGCAGTCTGGCGCTGGGGCGTTGGAGCGACGTGCGCGTGGAACTCGAACACGACTTTCTGCGCAGCGTGCCACTGACCCTGTTCGACCACGGCCCTCAAGGGCCCGGCAATCAGTACGAAACCGAATATCTGCCTCAAGACATCGTTCTGCGCCCGCAGCGCAAAGCGCAATTGACCTACCGCCTTCGTCCCACCAGCCGCGGGCACTTCGCCTTCGAACGCATCGAAGTTCAGCTACGTAGCCCGCTGCGCCTTTGGCTGTCGCGACGCTATGTGCCTGTCTGCAATGCCGCCAGGGTCTACCCGGATTTTGCCCGGCTGCACAACGGCCAGTTGCTGGCAGTGGACAACTGGCTCAGTCAGATCGGTATTCGTCAGCGCCAGCGTCGGGGGTTGGGGCTGGAATTCAATCAACTGCGCGAGTTTCGAGAGGGCGACAGCCTGAGGCAGATCGACTGGAAAGCGACGGCGCGCCAACGCACGCCGATCGCCAGGGAGTACCAGGACGAGCGCGATCAGCAGATTGTCTTCCTGCTCGATTGCGGACGCCGAATGCGCAGCCAGGACGGCGAGTTGACGCATTTCGACCATGCCCTCAACGCCTGCCTGTTGCTGGGTTACGTCGCGCTTCGACAAGGTGATGCCGTCGGCGTCTCGACCTTCGCCGCTGACGCGAATCGACATCTGTCACCGGTCAAGGGCGCGGCGCAGCTCAATGTGTTACTGAACCACGTTTACGATCTCAACAGCACCCAGCGACCTGCCGACTACAGCGCCGCCGTCCGACAGTTACTGATCCGGCAAAAGCGTCGGGCCCTGGTCGTGTTGGTGACCAACTTGCGGGATGAGGACGACGAAGAGTTGCTCGGCGCCGTCAAACAGCTGAGCCGCCATCACCGGGTGCTGATCGCCAGCCTTCGGGAAAACGTGCTGGACGAACAACGACACGCCCCCGTACAAACCTGGCAACAGGCCCTCGATTACTGCGGCACGGTGGAGTTTCTCAACGCACGCGCGAGCTTGCATGAGCGTTTGACCGCCCATGGTATTCCCGTGCTGGATGTGCGGCCCGGCGAATTGGGGCCGCAATTGGTGAGTCGCTATTTAAGCTGGAAGAAGGCAGGTACGTTATAAGCGCGCCCTGATCAGGCCGACGCCTCCAGAGGATAAAAGCTGAAATAACGCTGCAACGCCTGAATCAAGTCGTAATACTCGGGAGGCGCAGCCTGAAGCTTGAAGCCCGAGTCGTAGACACCCGGCGTTTCATCTTCCTGACACCACAAGCAACTGGCGTTGATGTCGATGTTGTACAGCCCGTTCTTCCCGTCCGGCACTTTCAGGCGCAACTGGAAATCCGCGCCCACCAGAATGGGAAGATCGCTGATCAACATCAGGCCTTGTTCTGAAACGTTTCCCAGGCAACCCAGCGGCTTATCGGTATACCGATTGAATACCTGAAGGTAATACGGGAGCTGGTGACGCTCGATTCGTCTTTCGTTGAGCATTGGACAAAGGTCCTCGAATGACCATTGAGCATGGCCTTGCTAATGCAAAGGGGTCCGGTCGCACGTGAACGGCACAGACGACGAAACGCTCGAACCCACCTGTTCATTACAACAGGGACGTCATCTGACTCACCAGCCATAACCGAAGTCACTGATCCGATTATTCGATTTCGCGCTAACCACCGGGTTCAAGTGATCAACGCGTTCGAATATCAGAGTGCCCTTCGCCACTCCTGTGATGAAATCTTTAGGTCCCTACCGATTGCAGACTAGCTGAAGCTTTGGCAAAGGCCACCCAAAAAGAAGACCGTCTATCCAAGCGGGTGTAATTACAGTGAAGCAGGTCTCGGAATGGCGGCAGGCGCCATGTTGTCATGACCCAACTGGTGCAACGTATCAATCCGCGCTTTGGCCCGGAACGCGTATTCGCTATAGGGATACTGGGTCAGGATGAACTGGTACGTTTGAATGGCATCGACGTACATTTTCTGGCGTTCAAGGCACTGTCCGCGCAGCATGGACACTTCCGGCTGCACGTACCGACGGGCGCGGCTTTCGCGGTCTACTTTCGACAGGTTGTACATCACCGCATCGCAATCGCCCTGGGCGTACGCACGGTTGGCATTGTTCAAATGGCTGTTCATCGCCCAGCGCGTACAACCGCTCAAGGCCGCCAGCGCCACTAATATCATCACGATTCGCATGAGAGTCTCCTGTGCTCAGCATTGTATCGGCGCCTCACAGAATTTCTTCAAGTGCGATTTGCTCGCCGACGGCCTGTAGAGACTGGGCCAATCGCACATTGAAGAGACAACACGTAGTGCAAAGGAACAATGACTACAGCGCAATACAGTAGTAGCCTTCCGCTGCGCTTCATTTAAGGAGTTTGTGCATGTCCGTTCGCCGCACCAAAATCGTAGCCACACTAGGCCCAGCCAGTAATTCGCCAGAAGTCATCGAGAAGCTGATTCTTGCGGGCCTGGACGTTGCCCGCCTCAACTTCTCCCACGGCACGCCCGACGAGCACAAGGCTCGCGCGAAGCTGATTCGTGACATCGCCGCCAAGAACGGCCGCTTCGTCGCGTTGCTGGGGGATTTGCAAGGCCCGAAAATTCGTATCGCCAAATTCGCCAACAAGAAGATCGAGCTGAAAGTCGGTGACAAATTCACCTTCTCCACCAGCCATCCTCTGACGGACGGCAACCAGGAAGTCGTGGGTATCGACTACCCCGATCTGGTCAAGGACTGCGGCGTAGGTGACGAACTGCTGCTCGACGACGGACGCGTGGTCATGCGTGTCGACACGCAAACCGCTGACGCCCTGCACTGCACCGTGACCATCGGTGGCCCGCTGTCGGACCACAAAGGCATCAACCGTCGCGGTGGTGGCCTGACCGCACCGGCGCTGACCGAAAAAGACAAGCAAGACATCAAGCTCGCCGCTGAAATGGACCTGGACTACCTGGCCGTTTCCTTCCCGCGCGACGCCGCTGACATGGAATACGCCCGCAAGCTGCGTGACGAGTCGGGCGGTACCGCCTGGCTGGTGGCGAAGATCGAACGCGCCGAAGCCGTTGCCAACGATGAAACCCTCGACGCCTTGATCCGCGCCAGTGACGCCGTCATGGTGGCCCGTGGTGACCTTGGCGTGGAAATCGGCGACGCCGAACTGGTGGGCATCCAGAAGAAAATCATCCTGCACGCACGTCGCCACAACAAAGCGGTGATCGTGGCCACGCAGATGATGGAATCGATGATTTCCAGCCCCATGCCGACTCGCGCCGAAGTGTCCGACGTGGCCAACGCCGTGCTCGACTACACCGACGCCGTGATGCTGTCCGCCGAAAGTGCTGCCGGTTCCTACCCTGTCGAAGCCGTCGAGGCCATGGCGCGCATCTGCGTCGGTGCCGAACGTCATCCGACCGGCAAGACCTCCAGCCACCGCATCGGTCACTCGTTCACCCGTTGCGACGAGAGCATCGCGCTGGCGGCCATGTACACCGCCAACCACTTTCCGGGCGTGAAAGCGATCATCGCGTTGACCGAAAGCGGCTACACCCCGCTGATCATGTCGCGCATCCGCTCGTCGGTGCCGATCTACGCGTTCTCCCCGCACCGTGGCACCCAGGCGCGCGCCGCCATGTTCCGTGGCGTTTATACCATTCCGTTCGACCCGGCTTCTTTGCCAGCGGGTCAGGTCAGCCAATCGGCTGTGGACGAACTGGTCAAGCGCGGTCTGGTCGAGCAAGGCGACTGGGTCATCCTGACCAAGGGTGACAGCTACCACACCATCGGTGGCACCAATGGCATGAAGATCCTGCACGTTGGTGACCCGATCGTGTAAGACGCCGCTGCCATGAAAAAGCCCTACCTGTGTGATGCAGGTGGGGCTTTTTTATGCCGCAGATTCTGTAGCTACACGACTTGCCGGCGTCAACGATCTTGCGGAGGCCACGGCCAGCGAGCTGTGCTCGCAGCGTTACGACTCAAGCCTTTTCGAGAAACACATCCGCCAGCAACTGCCCGCGTGGCAAACCGGCGATGAACAGGCGTTTGGAGAACAGCTCGACGCTGGCGGGCGATCCGCAAACCAGGGCAACGGTTTGTCGTGAGCCGAGGCGCATGCCTGCAAGCGTGGTTTGAGCCTGCTCGGCATTGACCAGCTCAACCTGTATCTGGCTATGTTCCTGCGCAAGAGCCTCAAGCGCGTCAGCAAAATAATGCTCACGCGCCACGTGCATGACCCGAATCGGCCCTTGATGCCCAGCGTTCAACGCTTCGCGCAAAATCCCCCACAAAGGCCCCAACCCGGTCCCGGCAGCAAATAGCCAGAGCGGCCGTGCTTGCCAGTCAGGGTCGTAGTGCAAGGCCCCACCCCGCAGTTCGCCCAGTCGGATGACGTCGCCCGGCATCAGGGTGCGAGCAACGTCAGCGAAAGCGCCGGGTTTGCTGCAATCGATATGAAACTCCAGCGCAGCGTCGTCTCCCGGCACGCTCGCCAGCGAATAAGGGCGCGCAATGCCGCTCGCGGTCCACAGCACCAGATGCTGCCCGGCGCGATAGCGCAAAGGCCGCTCGGGTTCAAGGCGAAGGCGCAGGACCGAGGGGCTTAACCAGTCCGCCCCGCTGACCCGAGCCGGTGAACCGTCGCGTTTCGGGTCGAAGATTTCAACGTCCAGATCGTCCACGACCCGACACTGACACGCCAGACGCCAGCCCTGCTCGCGCTTGCGGGCGTCCAGCGCCTCAGGCAAAGCATCCTGCGGCTCACCGCGAAGACAACGCACGAGACAGGCGTGACAACTGCCCGCCCGACAGCTGTAAGGAACGGACAGCCCTGCCTGATTCAGCGAGTCGAGCAAATTGCTCCCCGAGGCGACCGACCACTGTCGATCTCCCGCACGCAGATCAGGCATCAACAGATTCCCATGCGCCATGGCAACGGTTTCGACCCTGATGCTTGGCGCGATAGAGCGCCTGATCGGCACGCTGCAAGGCGCTGTCCATATCATCATCGCGCTCGACGAGGGTCATGCCGACCGAGAGGCTCAGTTCCAGTCCTGGCAACTCGGGAATGACCACCTGTTCGAACGCCAAACGTACGCGCTCACAGCATTCGACCAACTGGGTCCGAGTGCAGCGGGGGATCAACAACACGAACTCTTCGCCACCGTAGCGGGCCAGAATGTCATCTGCGCGCAGGCATTCCGTCGCGGTAGCCGCGAACACCTGCAACACCCGGTCGCCTGCGGCATGGCCCAACACGTCGTTGACCCGCTTGAAATGATCCATGTCGATCAAGGCCAACCCTTCCGTGTACGAACCGTCCATCGTTTCCAGCTCTCGGGTGGCCAGACGCAGAAAGTGACGCCGATTGAACAAATTGGTCAGTTCATCGGTGGATGCCAGCTCTTCCAGCTGAAACATCATCCCGCGCAAGGTTTCCTGGTGGGCCTGCAAGGTGATGCGGTGTTGATGCATGCGTTGCCGCGAACTCTGCACGAAACGCGCATACAGGCACAGCCACGCCAGCACGATGAACAACGCACAGGCTTGCAAGGCCGCCAGGCCTGGATCGGCAAGGTCATCCTGAAAGGCATCCCACAGGTTGAGCCCGATGAAGCCCGTCAAGGCGAGGACGGCGCAACGAGTGAAGACCTTCGGCGGGAGATGAAACAGGCCGAACAGCAGCACCAGTACGTAGAGCACCAGAAACGTGCCCCGGGCCGGGCCCAGATGCGCCAACAGAAAGGTTTGCCAGCCCAACCCCATCAGCACTTGGAACTCGGTCAGGCTGGGGTCTTTGAAGCGTTTGTTGTACTCGCCGAAAAATACCAGGCTCATGACGCCCTGTGACAGCAGCACCAGGACCGTGGCAAGCCAAAGGCTGAAGAAATTGGCCTCGTAGTAACCCGCGCAATACGCCACCCAGACCAGCGCGATCAGCAACACATACGTGCCTGCGGCCAATGCAAAACGCTTGAACCGCAGGCGCTGGATAGATCCGTCTATATGAGGTTGGTTCATCATGGGGTGAAGGTCGTCCTGTCCGGCAAGGTCAATCTGCGGTGCACCGCTGGCCGGTCGTGCCTACCATGGAAAACGGCAGGCATCTCAATCGTCTGGCAAGGCTTCCAATGTAGAGGAAACGGGAACGTTCGCCAATGTGTCCGGTGTGGATGTTGATGGCATTCAGCAGTCAGGGCAATGCGCGGCGTGCGCCGGAGCACAAAAAAGGGTCGCAGCCTGCGCAGGGCGCATATGAAATATCCGGTGATAATGCCTGCACCCCGATATAAATATGTATATCACTGAGCAGGCGCCTCCCTGCCTATTCTGTAGTCACCTCAACAACCATGGATGGTTAACGGCATGACTCCAGCAAACGACACAAACTGGCTCACTGGTTTCAAAGTTCGTATTACCAACAGCTCGAACAAAGTATTCAACAATGGCTTTCAGCAACTGCAGATCTCGGTCAGCGTCACGCCCAAAGCGGGGCAGGAAGTCACTGAGGAGCAACTGAACAGTATCCGGCTGGTCATTTTGGACGATGACGGTCACTACAAGGAACTCGAAGGCGATTTGAGCGCTTCCAATGAACGTGACGAGCGATTCGAATACTTTCCAGGCGGTAGGTCTTTCAGGAAGCTGGAGCTTGAGTCGGGCACGTTTCGCAGGAAAATCTACGTGTCATCGACTCGCCCCGCTGGCACACATGACACCCTTTATGCGCGCATCAGCAAGGACGACGAGACTCACTACGTCACGGGCACCAGCCGGTTCAACTCCGAAGTGCTCATTGAAACGGTCGCGCGTCCACGGCTGACACGCGAGGATTTCACGTTCTGGGGCGACGACACGCTCAATGTGACCCTGGATGGCGTTGCCGCCGACTTCGATATTTACCATCTGAGATTCAAGGATCAGCAGTACAGAATCGTCGACTCCATCGCCGACGGCGTCGCCAGTGGCCAGGCTTATTACAGTAAAAGTATCGATGTCACACCGCCCCCCTCTTTCTCCGGGCCCATTCATGCGCACCGGCGCCGCTACAAAACCTACTACCACGTTGCTTTTGAAGTGGGGCCTGAAGCCAGCCTGATCTATAGAGGCACCCGTATTGCCGTCAACAAAACTGCAGGCACCATGAATTTTGTACGGCTTAAGTTGATCGGTGAAGACCGCCCGACCTCCTTGAGGAATAGCGGCAGCCGTTGGGGCTTGCTCGATCAATACGGCAATCACTATCAAATCGACATGACTCAAAAAGGCGACGGCAACCTGCTTGACTTTACAGTCACGAGTTAAGCCCGACTTCATCGCATTCAGGACGTGTCATCTCTCACAAGCATGGCGCGCGCTGGGCGCAAGAACTCCATGAGCGCCTGTGTCATTTCTCACTGTTCACACTGACTGCTCAGCAGTCGTCTTCAATAACCAAGGAAGGTTAAAAATGAACCCTGCAAACGATACCCATTGGATTACCCGATTCGACGTCAAAGTCAGCTCGAACTCGAACAAGGTCTTTGGCAATGGACGCCATCAACTTGAAGTGTCCGTGAGCCTCACCCCAAAGCTGGCGTGATCATCTCTGAAGAGCAACTGGACAGCATTCGCCTGGTCACACTCGATGACGATGGCCAGTATCAGGAACTGAGCGGCGAACTGCAGATGTCTACCGAGCGTGACAAACGCTTTGAATATTATGCAGACACCGGCCTGGCCCCAGGTGCATTGCTAGAAGCCAACTCACGACGTCGCAGATTCTACGTTTCATCGACCCGATCCGGTGGTTCTCTGGACGTAGTCTATGCCGCGATCAGTAAGGATGACGAAACGCAATACGTCAGCCATACCAGCAAGTTCAACTCGTCCATCACCCTCGAAACCCTGACGCCTCGGCGGCTGAACCGCGATGATTTTGCATTTGAGGTTGAAGACAATTACGAACACACCGTCAACGCCACCGACTGGGACTATGACGTCTATCAGCTGTATCTAAAAGGCCGCAATCTGCGACTGGTCGCGTCAATCCCTTATGGCCCAGGATCAGGCAACCCTTACTACCAGGAAACGATAGAAGATAACGGCTGGTTCGCTGACGGTGAACCCAGAAGTTATACCCACTTGGCTTTCGAGGTCAGCGACCGCAGAAAATTCAAGGCCCCCACGACTGACCTCTCCGTACACCGGCGCCCGGGCAGCATGGTCTTTATCCGAATCAAGACCTTTGGCCCCGTGACACTATTTGGCGCGCAAAACGCGACGTCCCGGTGGGGCCTTCTTGATCAGTATGGCAATGAACACACCATTGAAATGACCCAGGCAAGCAATGGAAATCTTATTGACTTCATTGTGATCTGATCATTTTAAGTTCAGGAACGCGTGCGTGCCTCTCCTGTTGCGGAGCACGCACGCCCCGAACTTTCAAGCCGACTTCAGAGTGACCAGAATATGTCTCTAGATACATTGCACACCCAAGCCACGAATTTCATGGACTTTATCAAAACCGGTGTCGATGCTCGCACCGGCCAATTCACATTGGCGTTTAAACTGCCGTTGATCCCCGCCAATCATCTCGCCGGCCCTGCCTTGTCGCCCACCCTGTCCTTCGGTGTGCTGGGTTCCACCCGCAATCGGGGCTATGGATTTGGCTGGTCTCTGGACCTGAGCGAAATCAACCTCCATCAGGATGCGCCCACGTTGAGCCTTTCATCAGGCGAGCGTTTCGCCATTGACATGGAAAGATCCGACCTCTCTGCCGGCAGCGAGCTGGTGCTGCTCGATGCCAAGATCAAGTCCATGGTCGTGACCTGTGAGAGCGAGAGCGTTTTTCGGATCGATCATAAAACCGGTCAAACCGAATTCCTGACACAGCAACAGGACAGCTCGCGCTTTCTGGTCAGCGAAATCCGCAGCCCCGAAGGTCGCCGCCTGTTCGTGGAGTGGTCGGCGTTCGCCAACGAAGACTTCATCCTCGACCGCATCCGCGACGAGTCCCGCACCTTGCTGCAGGTCGAAAGTGACGAGGGTGAGGTGCGCTTCATCGTGCCGGAGTCCGAAGCCCGGACCCTGCGTCTGCAACTGGCCAACGACACGCTGAGCGATGTGTATTTGCCAGGCATCGAGGTGCCGTTTGGCATCGAATACGAGCATCACGCCCTGGACGATCAGAACCACCTGCTGCTCCCTACAGCACTCACCAGCCCGTTGGGCGCCTCGGACGCCGTGACCTGGGCCACGGGAGAGTTCGGTCATCAGCTTCGAGAGGGCGCGCCTTTTGCCGTTCTGCCTCGTGTCGCCGAGTGGAAACACTCAGCCGGGAACCCCGATACCGAGCTGACCCGCAGTTATGAGTGGTCCAGCGCGCATAACTATCTGGGTTATGGCAGCGATCAGGCATTCGACTGGCAACAGGGCCGGGACAACCTCTACGAGGTCGAACAGGATTACGATTACGAGGTGGTGGAAACCCAGACCGATCCCGACGGCAATACCCTCTCGACCATCACCCGCACCTGGAACCGTTTCCACCTGCTGACCTCGGAGGTCGTCAAACGGGGACAGTGCGAAGTCCACACGCAAACCACCTTCGGCATCGAGCCCGACACACACTGGGCCGACCAACCGGCGTGGTGCCAACTGCCTCACGCACAGACCGTCACGCATACCGATGAACACGGCGCGCAACGCAGCGCAACGACTGAGTACCGCTACGATGAATCCGGCAATCTGGTGTTTACCCGCTCACCCGCAGGCGTCGAAGAGCACAGCGAATATTATCCGGCCGAAGGCGCTGAGGGTTGCCCGGCCAATGCGTTGGGCATGGTCCGGTACCTCAAGAAGAAAACCGTAAAACCCGCTCCACTCGAAGATGGAGGTCATGGCGGCGCGAGCGAAGTCTCCACGGCCTACACGTACACCTCGCTGAATTCGCTGATCGAAGGCGAACCGGCTCTCGTGCTGGTGGAAAGCGAGCACACCCGTGACGAGACCCTTGCCCGGCTGATGGAAACCACCGTGCAGACCTACGTCTCGGAAGGCGATGGTTACGCGCGACTGCAACGTACCGTAACGACACTCAACGACAAAGCCACCACAACCCACTACCGCTACGAACTGACCGGCGATGAACTGAGCACACATGTCAGCATCACAGGCTTCGAAGAGACAGAAACCGTGCGCCAGAGCCAGGACAGCGCACGCTCCCTGACGACTGGGCAAATGACCCGGGACCGCTCTCTGGCGGGCGTGCTGAGCCGTTATGAGTACGACGAACTGGGGCGCGTCACACTGGCGGTTACCGCCGACGACAGCCGCTATAAAGCCACGCGTACCACCACCTATCACGTCGGTGACAAGGTCGCGTTGGCCGCACGAACCGGTGACGAAAAACCGGTCATGATCGAACACACCCATGCCACCGGCCAACGCCGCCGCCAGTGGCTCGATGGCGAAGGCCGCACCGTTCGGGTCGAACTGGAAGACCTCGACCATGCGCCGGGTGAATTTCGGGAGATCGTACGCACGGTGTTTGATGTCGAGGGCCGAGTGATCAGCGAAACCCAGACCGACTGGCTACGCGATGAAAACGATCCCGCCTCGGTGACCGCGCTGCCTCTCACCACGACCACCGAGTACGACGACTGGGGCCAGACCTGCTGCGTTACGACACCCGATGGTGTGCAAACGCGCACCGAACATAATCCGGCGAAACTGACCATCAAACAGTGGCAGGCGAATGGCGACACAAAGGGGCCAAGCAAGGTCAGCCTCTTCAACGCCGCGGGCAGCGTGATTCAGGAACAGCTCTATGACACGGGCGATACGCTGATCCGCACCACACGGTGGGCTCGGGACGGACTGGACAGAGTGTTCGAGACTCGCCTTCAGATCGAAGGTGAAGACGACCGTGTCACCCTCCAACGCCTCGACTTCTACGGTCGTCTCCTTGAGCAGACGCTGCCGGATGGCACGGTCGTCAACTGGACCTACGCGCAGCATAGCGATGATAACCATCCAGAGTCCGTTGCCGTGACCGCGCCGGAGGCGTGAGCGGAATCGACATCCCTTTACGTTCAGTCGGGGGAGGTGCCACCGGCATCGACCCCGTCCTTCCAAGGATCGGAAACCATGAACACACCCATCATCATAGGTCGGCAGACCTTCGACGGCCTGGGCCGTCAGCTCACCGTAGAGGTCGGGGGGCATACCACACGTTTTCATTACATCAATGAACAGCTTGCCCCGTCGGGCAACACTCTGGCCGACGGCCGGGAAATCGCCTTCACCTACGAAAAAAACCTCAATCATCAACTGCTGAGCGTTCTGGGGCAGGATGAAACGCCCGTGCAGATGGCGTATCAGGCAGACATCGGCCAACTCGCCAGCGCCAGCGGAGAACGGGGCATTCAGTCGTTCGCTTATACCCCGTCAGGGCAAGCCTTGAGCGATGAGTGGGTCGTCGACGACACCACCCACACCACCCACTGGAAATATTCAGTCGCGGGCCTGCTGCAAGGTTTTGACGACGCACAGGGCATCACTCATCGACGCGAATTCGATGAGGCTGGTCGTGTGAAGCTGACCCGCGTGGGCAGCATCGAAACGCGCTACGCCTACGACGGACTCTCTCGTCTGATCAGTGTCGAGGTTTCGGACCCTGACAGCGCGCGCACCCTGACCACTTCCATCACTTACGACACGCTCGGACGGGAACGCACCCGGACGTTCGCCATCACCCCCGACCCTGACGCTGAAGACGGTGCACCTCGTGCCGTGACTCAGACGCTGGGCTATTCGGCACGGGACCAAGTCATCTCGCGCACGTGGAACGACGGCGAGCACGTCGGGGAAGAAACGTTCGAATACGATAACCGTGACCGGCTGGTGCAATACACCGCCAATGCGCAAGCGGCCCCCCAAGATCCCTATGGCAACCGGATTGTCGAGCAGGTCTTCACCTTCAATGTGCTGAATGGCTACGAAACGGTGCTCAACACGTTTGCCGACGACACCCAGGATGAAGCCGTCTTCAGCTACGCCGAAGGTGATCCGACGAAATTGGTGAGCGTCACACACACTCATGAATCCTGGCCATCCTCGGTCACGCTGACGTATGACGATTGTGGCCGGGTCATTGGCGACAGCCTGGGTCGCAGCATGAAATGGGACACCCAGGGCCGCCTGACTGAAGTGAGCCACGAAGGCCGCGCCTGTGCCTATCGTTACGATCCCCGAGGGCGACTGGTTGACCGGCAGATTGACGATACGTTGACCCGCAGCTTCTTCAGCGCCGACCAGCTCACGCATGAACAGACGGGTGAAGACAGCCTGCAGCTCATTGGCGACGACCACTCGTTGTTCGCGGTGAACAAGGTCACCGAAGGAATGCGCAAGACCACCCTTCTCGGCACCGACGGTCAGGGCACCGTGCGCATGGAAGCCGACAGTGCCATTCGAACCCTTGGGTACACCGCGCACGGTGCTCAAGCCCTGGATGCAGCGCAAGTGCCGTTCGGTTTTGCGGGAGAACGACGCGAGCCGCTGACCGGCTGGTACATCCCCGGCGGGCACCGCCCGTACGATCCAGTGCTGATGTGTTTCCTGGCGCCGGACAGCGAAAGCCCCTTCGGTGCGGGTGGGATCAACCCCTATGCCTACTGTGCCGGCGATCCGGTCAATCGTGTCGATCCCGACGGACACAGCTGGGTGAGTTATGCACTGGCGGGGGCGGGTCTTGCCCTCTCGGCGATAGCACTCATTCCCGGTCTTCAGGCAGCGCTGCCGATTGCGGGTGCGTTATTCAGCGCGACCTCGACGCTGTCGACTGCACAGATCGCCTGCCTTGCCGCTGCGACACTGGATGTCGTGTCCCTCACCACCGGCGTCGCGAGCCTCGCGCTGGAAATCAGTGGGCATGGGGGATCGGCGGCAGGGATTCTGGGGGGCATCTCGCTGGTCACCGGTCTGGCTGGCGCAGGGATAGGCCTGAAGATGCACAGTTTGCGAAATGCGGGCGCGCAGCAACGGGCGATGGACCTTAAAACCAACTGGTCCCCCAAACCCGGTCGGCTCGGCAACAGCGAAGTGATCTATCAGGGCACATCCCGGGCCGTGGACGTGGGATTCATCGAAACCTACCGAGGAACGAACCAAGCGGCATTGCTTACCCATGGGGACCCACTCCGCGCGCTGTTGATGGGGCCTGATGGCAAGGTCGCAAGGGCAGCGGACATTGCCAGGGATTTCATCGCGCCAAGGCTGAAAGCGCTGAATTATCCAGCGGACGAAACCTTCGTACTGCTGTCGTGCTGGGGCGGCAAGAACGGAGCAGCACTGGAGATTGCCAAGGAGCTGGGGCGCCCCGTTAAAGGGTTCACTGAAAAGACGTTCGTCAAAGGTTTCGCCAACCTTCAGCTCGGAGGCAATGTGGCCAATACTCCGCTGGAAGCAGTGCCCTACCTCGAACGTTTGCGAGCGACGGGCAATCCTTTCAAGGCCTGGAAGACTTCATTCAGAGAAGCGGGAGCAAAGATTTTTCACCCTGACGGAACGATAACCGCTGCTTTGTAGGACGAGTTGATGCTGCGGCTGCCTTCCGTCCCACTCACCCGACGGCAGCTGCAGCTCGTCGAGCGGCGCCATGAAACCCTTTTCCACGGATTGGAAACCATGAATACACCCATGATGATAGGTCGGCAGACCTTCGACGGCCTGGGCCGGCATCTCTCAGTCGATGTCGGCGGGCACATCACGAACTTTCACTATCGCGCAGGGCAGCTCCCTCCTTCGGCCAACACCCTGGCCGACGGCAAGCGCATCGAATTCACCTACGAGTCTGCATTGAACAATCAGTTGCTCAGCGTCAGCGCCGAAGGCGAACCTGTTCAGCTTCTCGGCTATCACCCGTTGGGGATGCCCCAATCAGCCAGCGGGGGGCTGGGCGATGAGTCCTTCGAATTCAAAGCATCGGGCCAACCCAGTCAGGACATATGGGCGGTCGAAGATGAAGAACACGTCACCACTTGGCATTACTCGCTGAACCGACTGTTGCAGGGTTTTGACGATGTTCAAGGCACTCGGCACCGACGTCGTCTGGACGCCCAAGGTCGGGTTGAAGAAGTTCACGTCGGCCATCTGATGAGCCGTTATCGTTATGACCCGCTGTCGCGCATGACTCACATTGATGTGGAAGACCAGGACGGGGGAAGCACGCTGAGCACGGTGCTCACCTACGACAGCATAGGTCGCGAGCACACCCGCACCTTCATCGCCACGACGCAGGACGCTGACGGTGATCCTGCCACTCGAATCCTGAAGCAAACGCTTGGGTATTCAGCGCTCGATCAGATCACCTCGCGGCACTGGAGCGATGGCGAGCAAGCGGGCGAGGAAACCTTCGCGTACGATTTTCGCAGGCGCTTGGTGCTGTACACCGCCGACGCCGACATCGCTCCTGACGACCCGTTCGGCAACCCCATTGTCGAACAGCGCTTCACCTATAACGCGCTCAACGGACATGAGCGTGTGCTCACCACCTTCGTCGACGGCAGTACCAACGAGACGCTGTTCAGCTATGCCAGCGACGACCCGGTTCGCGTGACGAAAGTCACCCACAGCCATCCCACATGGCCGAGCGAAGTGGTGGTGACCTACGACGAGTGTGGCCGGGTGATCGGCGACAGTCTGGGCCGCAGCATGCGCTGGAATGCCCAAGGTCGCTTGACGAGTGTCGACCACGAAAGCCATCACTGCGAGTACGGCTACACCGCCAGCGGTCACCTCACGGATCGTCGTATAGACGACACGCTGAGTCGCAGCTTCTTCAGTGGGGAAGAGGTGACGCATGAACGAACAGGAACCGACAGCCTGCAATTTTATTCGGGTGAGCAAGGCGTGTTTGCCATCCACACCATGACCGATAAGGTCCGTCAAACGACATTGCTGGGGGCCGATGCACAAGGCAGCGTCCGCCTTGAAGCCGATACGACGACCCGCACGCGTCAGTACAGCGCCTACGGAACAGAACGTGAAAACGCCGAGCACCTGCCGATCGGTTTTGCCGGCCAGCGCGTCGAACCGGTCACTCATTGGCAGATCCTGGGGGACTACCGACCTTACGACCCGGTACTGATGTGCTTTCTCAGCCCTGACAGCGAGAGCCCGTTTGGCCGAGGCGGCATCAACCCTTATGTCTATTGCGCAGGCGATCCGGTCAACCGCATCGACCCGGACGGGCACAGCTGGGTGAACTATGCGCTCGCAGGGGTGGGGCTGGCGGTTGGAATCGCAGGCACCATTGCCAGCCTGGGCGCGGCTTCGGCGCTCATCACACCTATCGCAATGTTTGGCTTGAAAGCGCTGACGCCAAGCGCGGTGATGATCATCAGCGCGGGCATTCTGAACGTGGCCTCGGTGGGCACCGGCGCCGCTGCCCTGGGAATTGAAATGACCGGAGGTGACAAGCGTACGGCCAACATACTGGGCTGGGTGTCGCTGGGCACTGGCATCGCCGCCAGCGCACTGACCGCCATTGGGCACGCCAGTGCGAGGATCGCCGCGAAACAAGTGCTGCAGCGGCGCGACAGTTCTATCCTCTTCGAGCGCAGGCTTGGAAGCCACGATGTCGTATTTCACAAGAAACTGTGGGGAGACAAGTTTATGGGGTTCGAAACCCACGGAACCCCCGAAGGCTATCTGATGAACTCAAAAGGTCTGTATGACACCGCCGCCAATGTCGCAAAAACGGACATCGCCCCACTCTTGGTCAACATGGACCCGAACAGGCCGTTCGTACTGCTCGCCTGTCAGGGAGGCTCCAGCGGTGCGGCACAAGAAGTCGCCAACGTCCTGCGCAGGCCCGTGTTGGGGTTTCATGAAAACATTTTCGTCGGTACCGCTAAGTGGATGAAACAGTCGGCGAACTTTGTGACGAAAGAAGGCGTCAGAACGCCATTCGCACTTCAACAGATTCCCCATTTGAAAGGACTGACAGGGGTGCACGGACCACACTACTTCGCTCATGGCGTCGAGTATGAACTCGCCTCTTTTCAGCTCTATAAGCCGGTTTAGTCATCGTCTTCGCAATGACGCAGCGAGCCGAGGGTAGCGATCTCAGGGTCGCAGCCCTCCATGACCGTTCGGCGCCCCCCTACCCTTCACGACTAACGTTTACCCTGCGGCAGGGTGTCGCGCCGGTTGCCACGCGGTATACTGCGCCGCCTTTTTCCTGCCGCTGCGCCTGAGCGGTAGCCGAGCCGATGGCCGTTTGCACGCAAGTCCGTGCCTGTTTGCGCAAACCGCCCTATAAATGTTCCCGCCTGATTCGAGGAGAACACCCATGACCGTGATCAAGCAGGATGACCTGATTCAGAGCGTCGCCGACGCGCTGCAGTTCATCTCCTATTACCACCCCGTCGATTTCATCCAGGCCATGCACGAGGCCTACCTGCGCGAAGAATCGCCCGCCGCGCGCGACTCCATGGCTCAGATCCTCATCAACTCGCGCATGTGCGCCACAGGCCACCGTCCGATCTGCCAGGACACCGGCATCGTGACCGTATTCGTTCGTGTGGGCATGGACGTGCGCTGGGATGGAGCCACCATGAGCCTGGACGACATGATCAACCAGGGCGTGCGTCAGGCCTATAACCTGCCGGAAAACGTCCTGCGTGCCTCGATCCTCGCCGACCCGGCAGGCGCTCGCAAGAACACCAAGGACAACACCCCGGCGGTCATCCATTACTCCATCGTCCCGGGCAACACCGTGGAAGTGGACGTGGCGGCCAAAGGCGGCGGCTCGGAAAACAAATCGAAGATGGCGATGCTCAACCCGTCCGATTCGATCGTCGACTGGGTGCTGAAAACCGTTCCGACCATGGGCGCTGGCTGGTGCCCGCCTGGCATGCTCGGCATCGGCATCGGCGGTACCGCCGAGAAAGCGGCGGTCATGGCCAAGGAAGTCCTGATGGACTCCATCGACATCCACGAGCTGAAGGCTCGCGGCCCGTCGAACCGCCTGGAAGAAATGCGTCTGGAGCTGTTCGAGAAGGTCAACCAACTGGGCATCGGTGCCCAGGGCCTCGGCGGTCTGACCACCGTGCTCGACGTCAAGATCATGGATTATCCGACCCACGCAGCGTCCCTGCCGGTCTGCATGATCCCGAACTGCGCCGCCACCCGTCATGCCCACTTCGTGCTCGACGGTTCCGGCCCTGCGTCGCTGGAGGCGCCACCACTGGACGCCTACCCGGAAATCGTCTGGGAAGCCGGCCCGTCGGCCCGTCGCGTCAACCTCGACACCCTGACCCCGGAAGACGTGCAAAGCTGGAAGCCGGGCGAAACCGTCCTGCTCAACGGCAAGATGCTCACCGGTCGCGACGCGGCGCACAAGCGCATGGTCGAAATGCTGAACAAGGGAGAAACCCTGCCGGTGGACCTGAAAGGTCGCTTCATCTACTACGTCGGCCCGGTCGATCCGGTCGGCGACGAAGTGGTCGGCCCCGCCGGTCCCACCACTGCCACCCGCATGGACAAGTTCACCCGTCAGATCCTTGAGCAAACCGGCCTGTTGGGCATGATCGGCAAATCCGAGCGCGGCCCGACCGCGATCGACGCGATCAAGGACAACAAAGCTGTTTACCTGATGGCCGTCGGCGGTGCTGCTTACCTCGTCGCCCAGGCGATCAAGAAGTCCCAAGTGCTGGCCTTCCCGGAACTGGGCATGGAAGCGATCTACGAGTTCGACGTCAAAGACATGCCGGTCACTGTCGCGGTTGACAGCAAAGGCGAGTCGGTTCACATCACAGGTCCCGCCATCTGGCAGAAAAAGATCAGTGAGAGCCTGGCAGTCGAAGTGCAGTAAGCGCTTCGCTGGCAGTCACGAAAAGCCCGGCCTTTGTGCCGGGCTTTTTCGTTTCCGGACGGCTCACCGCTGAAACGGATTCTTCCGCTTGCGAGGCGAGCCGTCGTCCAGCAGCGGTAGCCCCTGCTCTGCCCTGCGCACGTTGACCTCTTCGGCCGTGTCGTTCTCATCCTCGTTGATGGTGTACCAGCCTTCATAGGTGATCCGCCGCATCCATCCCTTGGCGGTCATGGTGACAGTCGGGCGTCCCAACGGATCGTAGAACCGCTCGTCGTGATACCAGTGCTCCCGGGCAGAGCTGTCATCCACGTAGCCTTCGGTATTGGTGAAATAAGGCCGGTAGACCCGCACCGCCAGTCCCTTGTTGTTGTATTCGACGCGCTCGCTGACGCGCCAGCGAGGGTCGGCTTCGACTTCGGTCAATTTGCCGTCTTCACCCACGTTCAATCGCCCGTCGATGACCTCGTACGCCTTGCCCGGCTCGACCAATTGGCGGGTTTGCAACGTTCTGCCGAATCCATCGACAGAGGCCAGGCTCTTGCGCAATTGCCGCTCAGGGTCATCGGGATAGCGGTCCCACTGCATGGCCAGGCTATGGACCGGCGCCTTGTGATCGACCCAACTGAACGCGTCGTAGTAATGAACGGTGGCGAAGTCGATTGTTGAGGGAGAGACGATCGCGTCCACCGGTTTTTCTTCCTCCATCACAGCATCGACCAGCGGCTGGAAACCGACCTCCTTGCCCAGCTCCGTGCCATAGAAACTGGTCATGCGCAGGACTCCAAAACCGTCATACAGCGCTTCCTGAGAATTGCGATTGGGGTCGACGATTTTGACCGGTTGCATGTTGCGATAACTGTAAGTTGCCGACGTGGTGCAACCATCGGGTGCAGTCACCGACTTCACCATCAGGTTGTAGTCATCGTATTCAACGGTGCTCCATCCATGGCTCGCCGTCGGCCTGAATGTCTCCACCCGATAGAACTGTTCAGCGCCCGCATAGGTGTTGAACCCCCGCTTGACCGACCACAAGGTGCGGTCTGGCTCCTCGGGCAGCATACACGTCATGTCGTGGTAGCCGAGCTCGCTCAACTTCGCGGTCAGCTCCTCAGGCGTCATCACCCGGTCGTACGCCGTCAGCGCGTGGTCATCCAGCTCGGCCAGCTCCACGGCATCGGGCAACGCCTCAAAGGTCGCCTCGCCCTCCCCCGCATTGACGTAACGCTGCTTGCTGAGCGCCACCAGCGTGCGAGGCAGCGACGCAAACCAGCCTTGCGGCGCCTTGAAAGCCTCATAGCTAATGTCTTCAGGGCTGACCGTCGCGCGCTCAGCCACCATCGCATTGCTTCGGCTCAGATAGGGCAAACCCAGCCGCCAGCTCTGTGCTGCGTCCAGATGAATCGGCCGGGCCCGAGCTTCCGTCAGATAGAAGTTCTGCTGAGCGTCATCGTGCGCGGCCTTCCACCAGCGCTGCTGGTGCTCGTCGTCGAACGGCGGTGTATCGCCTGCCGACTTGCGCCGAGCGTAATTGACGCTGGCGCCGTGGGTCAGCACACCGTACTCGTCCCAGGTCAGGTTAATGGCGCGCTGGCACATAGGATCGTCCGCGTGGCCTTCGTACTGATAACCGATCGACTCCAGCTGCAACGACAACTGCCGCGCATAGGGCTGATGTTTGCTGACCGGCGCCAGTTGGCGCACCAGATAACGCGACGATTGCACCGAATACGGCACGCCATTGGGCGTTTCTGCCTCCAGGCCAAAGACTTCAACCCTCAGCACAGCCCCCGCCAGTGAGCGGGCCATCTCGCGCAAATCATCGTCGGTGGGTGAAACGATAAGCTGATCGTCGCCATTGGCAAAGGTGGTCAGCAGATCGTTGCCCAACACCAAGGCATCTGGGTCGCTCTCGTCACATCCACTGATTTTTTTCGCCGGATGTCGCCCGCTGTGATACCAGGTTTTGGTCAGCACGGGGGCCGTGAAGCCTTGTTCTTTCTGAGTGGCGTGTATCGCCTCGCTGTCGGTCTGATACACCAGCCCGAAGCCGCGAAACTCGCGCTCGTGACCATCGTAATAGCCCTGACGAAACTTGAAGTGCTGAGTCAACTGATTGCCCGTCACCTCATCGAGCTGCGTCTGCCGGGAGACCACGTGCAGCGCGAACGGCACGCCCGACTCCCCTGCCAGTCCCGCCTCCTGCAACTCGACTTTTTCGTCCAGCCACTCCTGCGCGGAACTGCGATAGTCAATGGAACCCGACGCGCCCATACCGTTACGAGTGCTGTACAACAGATAAGGTTTGACCGGCGGATGGTCGAAGCGCCAGTGTGTGGTCTTCATGTGCGGAACGGTCAACACCAGGCTCGAACAGCCCAACCCCTGCAAATCGGCCATGTTCACCTGACAGTGGTGGTCATAGCGAACCTCGGGCGGCCAGCTTTTTTTGACAGGTTCTGCCAGACGGTTGCCTGAGCGGTTCATGAACAACTGAAAGCCATCAGACTCCAGATACACCAGATCAACCGCTCCGGAACCGTCCATGTCCGCCAGCCGAACGCGCCCGGCGTCAAATTCATCCCACGAAAACGGCAGTGTCGCGAACAGCTGCCCTTTGCCAAATCGCCCTCTGCCCAGGTTCGCCCAGACCCGAATCTCATTGTGACGAATACGCACAAGATGTTGCTGACCGCTGCCAAAAATGTCGCAGAAAGCGACCAGCTCGGATGAACTGCTGGTGAGCATTGGCAGCGAATCACCTTCGTTGTCATGCGCGATGTCCCGCCCTTTGGCGAAGCCATCATCACGCCGACTGGCGTACAGGCGCACGCTGCGAGGACCAATCAGCGCGAGATCAGACAGCCCGTCCCCGACCAGATCCGCCAACTGCCCTTGGGGATGGAAGAACTCCGGCGGGAAGGCGGAAAACGGCGTGAATCGGGTCCAGCTTCGATCTGGATTCAAGGTAAAGAAACCCGCGATGCCTGGCTGCGCCACGATCCAGTCGAGACGGCCATCCCCGGTCATGTCAGCGAGTGACTGGCGAACGGCCGTCTGCAAATCAGCTGCCGGGTTACCTGGTAGCACCTTCCAGGGGGCGTACTTCACCGCGTCGGGATCATCGGACTGGACGTCACGTACAGGCTCGCGGTACATCCAGCCCTTGTCCGAGCGATACAGCACCCCGGACAAACCCTCACCGCACAGATCCACCATCTGGTACGGCTGACCATCGTCCAGCCCCGGCATGGCCTCGAACGGCTTGAATGCCCCCTGCGCTACGTCAAAATCCTGATAGGTAAACACCACAGGCGGCCGAAGGCTGAGCGCGGGCTGGATGCGCTCCCCCCACGCCAGGCTTTCCACCGAGCTGAGTACTTTGCCCCCCTGCTGAAGGTCCTCGTAGTTGAGTTTCAGCGCGCTGATCAGGGTCGGCTTATCGGCATCGAGCTCAGCGGGGAAGTAGTGAAACATGATGACGTGGTGCACGAAGCGCAGGTGACCCAGCTCAAAGCCGTAGCCAAACGATGAGTGAAAATCAGCGCGCCCTTCCCAGGGTTTGTCGCCGTCATAAGCCAGTTGATCATTGGCGAACGTGCGCTCGCCATAGTCAAAGATCAGCTCGAAGTGCCATTGCAGTCCGGCCAACTGCTGAGGAGCCCACAGATACAGATGGGGATGCGCCTTGAAGTTGCCATAGCGCGTCCGCCAGAGATAACGCTGAGCGCTGAAGTTGCGCCCTGGGCTGGGCGTCGTATCGGCCACAAGCCCTTGCATATCCTCGGCCTTGTACTCGTACAGCACGTGATCGCCGATGGGGTTGACCGTTTCTTCGAGCAACCACTCAGCCACGCGGTTCGGGTCATCGGGGTCGCGCAGGCGGGAGGCCGGTTGACGACCAAACATTGCCAGGCTTCCATCTGCGCCGTGGATCAGCCAGAAGCCTGCGGGGTCACTCTCATGGCGCCAATGCTCGATGCGAGCAAAGGCTCCTTCGACACGGGCGAAGTAGCGAACGACCTTGTAGGGCTGATCCAGTGTGAGGCCGCCATAGTCGCTGACGGTTGTTTCGATGAGTGCGCCTTGTGCATCACGCTCAGCCAGCAGGACTCCGCCATCGGGGCCAAGCATCACATCCTCATCGGTGTACAGCGGCACGCCCTTGGTCGCCCGTCGGGCAATCGCCCCCACGTTCAGCCCCCATCCCAGACCGAACAGGCCATTGCCCACCGAACTCTGATAACTCAGGCCGAGCGCCGGTGCATAGCCGCGTCCGGGCGTGATTGGCAGCGCGATTTCCAGCGACGCCGAGCCTGTAGCCCCTACCGCGCCCCAGCCCTTGCCGATGCTCTGAATCGCCCCGCCACCCTTGGGCAGCGAGGGCGCGGAGATACCGACTTGCTGCTCCTGATCGGCCATAATCATGCTCCCTTCGATCCTTGAACGGTGGCATCGCGCGAGTGGATCGCGCGGTGCCATGACTGTTCGTAAGATTAGGGCGCATGGGGTGTACGAATTAGAACTTACCGCGATGAGGCTTATCGCGAATGACGCTCGTGAGGGTGCGTTTTACCCGCTGAGCGGCAGGGCTTCCCCTGCCGAAGCGTTGTTGCGCACCAGGCTCAAGGGTGTGACCAACGCTCGATGCTGGCTGAGGTAGCGCATGCAACTGACCCGCAGGAACGATGCGAAATTCACCACTTCACCGCGATAATCCATGACTTCTTCATACAATTTGCTTATCAGTTGATTGGTGGTGATGCCGTCATGCCCGGCAATCTCGGCGAGAATGTCCCAGAACTGATTTTCCAGCCGAAGCGTCGTTACCACGCCACAAATGCGCAGCGAGCGCGAGCGGGACTCGTAGAGGATCGGATCAGCTTTAACGTAGAGTTCGCACATGGTCAAACCTCCGTCTTACAAAATGATTTGGGTGCCGAGCACCTTCAAAAACGCCGCCAGCCACGCCGGATGCGCAGGCCAGGCGGGACCGGTTACCAGATTGCCGTCTGTGTGCGCTTCGTCCATCCCAATCTCGACATACTCGCCCCCCGCCAGCCTGACCTCGGGCGCACACGCGGGATAAGCACTCAACGACTTGCCCTTCAACACCCCGGTTTCGGCCAGCAATTGCGGACCATGGCAGACCGCAGCGATGGGCTTGTTGTCGCGCCCAAACTCGCGCACCAACTCAAGCACCCTCTGGTCAAGCCGCAGGTATTCCGGGGAACGCCCGCCAGGCACCAGCAACGCGTCGTAGTCGGCGGATTTCACGCTGTCGAAGTCGAAGTTCAGCCCGAAGTTATGTCCGCGCTTTTCGCTGTAGGTCTGATCGCCTTCGAAGTCATGAATCGCCGTGCGGATCACGTCACCCTTCTTCTTGCCGGGACAGACGGCGTGGACGGTGTGACCGACCATCTGCAGCGCCTGAAACGGCACCATCACTTCGTAGTCTTCGACGTAATCGCCGACCAGCATCAGGATTTTTTTCGCAGCCATCATCAATCCCCTTCTGTTTTTGTGACGTCGAGTATTCGCGCAGTCCTTCAGTTCTGGGTAACAGCCTAGTACTACAGCGCAAGCGCGGCACATCCGGCAGATGTATGACCGGCGCGCCGTTGGTCGCGAGTCCCGCTCGCCCGGTCAAACGGCTTCTAATCTTGAATGATCAGCCGACAAGGACGTCATGAGCATGGGTCTCCATTCCTTTAGTCCCCATTTGCACGTCATCGAGCCTCGCGGATTGTTGGCTCGTGAAGTGGCTTGGCATCGAATCGATCAGATTGATGAGGCTCAGGCTCGTGTGACGCGTCATGCGTGGGATGAGGCCGGGCGCTCGGTGGCCGATTGGGACCCTCGCTTGTGGGAAATGGCTGCAACCGCGAATAGCAGAAAAACGCCTTCCTTATCGGGTCGGGCCCTGCTCGATGAGAGCGTCGACGCGGGTTGGCGGTTGGAGCTGTCTGGCGCTGACGGACAATCGGTCGAGCGTTGGGATGGTCGAGGAAGCTACAGCCGCACCGATTACGACGAGTGTTCGCGGGCTGTTTCGGTGACTGAAAACTTGATCGATGCGCAGCCGAACGTGGTCGAGCGGTACACCTACGGAGATCCTTCTGCGTTGTCCGCTGAACATAATCAATGCGGCCGACTGATTCGTCATGACGACCCGGCTGGCACCCTGTGTGCGCAAGCATTCGGATTGGCGGGCAGTGTGCTGATCGAGAATCGAAGGTTTTTGCACACAGACGAGCAGCCCGACTGGCCCCTTGATTCAGGCCAACGAGATGCGTTGCTGCAACCCGGTGAAGGACACGCCACCACGGCTGTTTTCGATGCCGCAGCTACGCTCATTGTCCAGACCGATGCTGTGGGCAACCGCACTAAACACCTTAATACCGTTGACGGGTTCCTACGGGAAACACGTCTGAAGCTGGCCGACGCGCAGGGCTTTCAGACGCTCATCAGCGATCTTCACTACAACCCAACTGGCCAACTGGAAGGCGAGCTTCTGGGCAACGGCGTCATCAGCGAAAAAGCCTACGAGCCGGAAACCGGACGACTGACACGCATCTTCTCTTCAAGAGCCGACGGCACAGTCTTGCAAGACCTGAACTACCGCTACGACCCGGTGGGCAACGTCGTTGAAGTCGAGGATGCCGCTCAGGCCACCCGTTTTTTCGCCAACCAACGCATTGACCCCGTCAGCCTCTATCGATACGACACGCTGTACCAACTGATCGAAGCTACTGGCCGCGAAGTTACTACAGGTTCCAGCCATGGGCCTACCCTGCCAGCGCTTCAATCCGTGCCTCAAGACCCAAACCAATTGAGCAACTACACCCAGCGTTACGACTACGACGCAGGGGGTAATCTGCGGGAAATGCGCCATGTCGGCGCGCAGTCATTTACTCGAACAATGCTTGTAGCCCCAGACAGCAATCGAAGCCTGCCTGAAGGCGATGTCGATCCGGATTTTGACAAGGGCTTCGATGCAAACGGCAATCTGCAACAGCTCATTCGGGGGCAGGATTTGTACTGGGACGTGCGCAATCAACTCAGCCAGATCAACACCGTCAAGCGCAACGACCGCAAGAACGATGACGAACATTACGTGTACGACGGCAACAGGCAGCGTTGTCGCAAGACTCATAACGCCCAGGCTGCCACGAGAACGCTGCTGTACGAGGTGCGCTATCTGCCGGCGCTTGAGATCCGCACGGCGTCGACTGGCGAAACACTGAACGTATGCACGGTTCAGGCAGGCAGTCACAGCCTGCGGGTTTTGCACTGGCAAGCTCAAAAACCCGAGGAGATTGAGAACGATCAAGTGCGCTACTCGCTGACCGATCACTTGGGTTCTAGCACACTGGAACTGGATGACACTGGCGACTTGATCAGCCAGGAACGCTACTACCCATTCGGCGGCACATCATGGTGGGCGGCGAGAAATGCGGTGGACGCTAAATACAAAACCATTCGCTACTCAGGCAAAGAGCGCGATGCAACCGGGCTGTATTACTACGGATTCAGGTACTACGCGCCGTGGTTGATGCGATGGCTAAACACCGATCCGGCAGGCAGTGTCGATCACTTGAACCGATACTGCTTCGTCAGCAACACACCGGTTCGCAAGCTCGACGCACAGGGAATGAACGGAGTGGACCCCAATCAGGCCGCCACTCTCATCCAGAGCCACGTCAGAAGGTTTCTGTCTCCTGTCAAAGTCCAAACCCCCACCCAAGGCGTCATCAGTGTTTCGATCAAAGGCGACAGCTCAGTCTTTGACCGTGTGGGCATTGCTCTCGACCGTCAAGCGAAAGCCGCCCGACAACTTTTTTATCTTGCTCTGGACAGTAGTCTGCAGGGCAAGATTTCTGGCGGTGATGAATCAATACGCCTGAGCTCAGCCTCAAGTGCGGACATTGCCAATGCCAGCGGCTCCATGCCGACAGCCTATATAAACGGCAGCTACTTCAACATGGGAAGCCCCGCGCCCAATCAAGGTATTGCTGACTACGCCTCGGTAGGCGAGAACCTCATTGATGGCAGGCACAAGGCATCCATACCGATTCCCGCGAGCTATGTCGGCAGTTATACGAAGGTGACGCTGCAAGATGGGTCGTTTATTCATGTAGCCCCCAAATTGACAATGAACAGGAGACCTAGCTTCACAAGGCAGGACAGTGATCTTGAGCGAAACCAATACAGCGCCGAGACATCACATGTTGGCGCGTTGGGTCATGCCAGCGATCCCAATGCCCGCTCAGGAATCAGCCTGGCGGCAGCGGACACGGCAAAAACACGGCTGGCAATGGCTCTGAATCCCGGTCGAGGTTCCTACGCACGTAAAACTGATGAACCGGGCTTTACCATGCTCGAATGGACCACTGTCATGACTCGCCTTGACGCATTGAATGACAGTCCAGTTAACGGTGGACCCGAACCAGGGCTTGCGGCAGCGTCATCCTGGAATCTGGACGGCGGAGACTCCTCAACGCTCGGGGTCATTGATGACAGCGGCGCGCACGTGATGCGAGTTAATACACTGAAGATCAACTCAAGAGCCTCCAGACCCGCCAGGCCCATCGGGAACTTCCTGTCTTTTCATCGCAGGTGAATGTTTAGCCCGTGTGAGAGCCAATCAACTCCGACGATCCAGCGCATTCACCACCAGCCGATCGACCCAACCCCACAGCCGCTGCTGAACCCGGCGCCACAGCGGTCGGCGCTGCCAATCCTCAAGGCTCACTTCGCTGCTCACCAGAAAGTCCCGCTCGAAACTCTCCTGCACGGCCAGCGTCAGCGCCGGGTCCAATGCTTCAAGGTTCGCTTCAAGATTGAAACGCAAATTCCAGTGGTCGAAGTTGCACGAACCGATGCTGACCCAGTCGTCCACCAGCACCATTTTCAGGTGCAGGAAGCACGGCTGGTATTCGAAGATTTTTACCCCGGCCTTGAGCAGACGGGGGTAGTAGCGGTGCCCGGCGTAGCGTACCGACGGATGATCGGTGCGCGGACCAGTGAGCAGCAGGCGCACGTCAACGCCTCGGGAGGCTGCCCGGCGCAAGGCGCGGCGGACTTTCCAGGTGGGCAGAAAATACGGGGTCGCCAGCCATATACGCTTTCTGCTGGTGTTCAGCGAACGGATCAGCGATTGCAAAATGTCGCGGTGTTGCCGTGAATCAGCGTACGCCACACGGCCCAGCCCCTCTCCGCTGACGGGGGCTTTAGGCAAGCGCGGAAGGCCGAAGTTTTCAGCCGGTCGCCACGCGCGGCGGCGAGGATTCGCGTGGAACTGACGGTCGAACAGCGCTTGCCAATCCAGCACCATCGGGCCGCGAATTTCCACCATGACTTCGTGCCATTCGCTGGCGTCTTGATCGGGGCGCCAGAACTCGTCAGTGACCCCGGTGCCGCCGACCACCGCGAGTGCTTTGTCTACCAGCAGCAGCTTGCGGTGGTCGCGGTAAAAATTGCGAATGCCGCGCCGCCAATGCACGCGGTTGTAGAAACGCAGGATCACGCCCGCTTCGGTCAGACGCGTGCGCAGACTGAGGGTAAACGCCAGCGACCCGAAGTCATCGAACAGGCAGCGCACAATGACGCCACGTTTCGCGGCATTCACCAGCGCCTGCACCACCGCTTCGGCGCAGGCGCCCGCTTCCACCAGATACAGCTCCAGCTCGACTTGCTGCTGAGCGTTTTCGATGGCCGTGATCATGCGGGGGAAGAACGCGGGGCCGTCGATCATCAGGTTGAACCGGTTGTCTTCACGCCACGGAAAGATCGCGCCTCTCATGTTCAGCGCGCCGTGAAGATCAGCACGGCGCCGACGGGCACCGAGAAGCTGATGGCGGAAAGATTCGCGACGCTGCGCAATGCGTCGAGGCCCGGCAGGAGGCCGAAGTCCTCGGCGTGCAACACCAGAGGCTCAAGCGTCACCACCTGAAAGCGTCGCTCATCCAGCCGGGTCGCCAGCAATTGAGCGCTGTAGCGTTGCGATTGGCCGTGCAACTGCACCCTCAACGGCAGGCGAAGTTCGAGCTGCGCGCCGGGTGCAAGGGCGTTGATGGGTCGCATGTCCAGTTGCGCCGTGATAGTCGCCTCGGGAAATTGCTTGATGTCGAAGAGCTGCTTGCGCAGTCGCTCATCGCGCAGCGGAATGCCGGTGCTGACAGAATCCAGCTCGACCTCAAGCTCGGCCACACCCTTGGTGTCGACCTTCCCATGCAGGTTGAGGAAACGGTGAACCTCGGAGATATCAGCATTTTTGGTGGAAATGAACGACAGTCGCGACGACTCGTTATCCAGGTACCAATTCGCCTGCGCAGGCAGCGCCAGAACGGCGAGCGAGGCCAGCAGCAGACGAGGGAAAGTGGGCATGAGAACTCCAGCGGCGCGATTGAGGCAACCTTATCCGGCTGTCTGACCGCAGGCAAACGGGGATGTTCGCCCTCATGACCCGGCAGGCAGCAATCGACAGCCCTGATGCGCTCCTTGCCACTGCGCACTGCTCTCACGGCCCATGCCGGTGGCGGTGATGCGCTTGTCGCTCAGGCTTTCGGTCAGCGTGCTCGGCAGCCACTGTTTCACGTAGCCCTGACAATAGTCCGCGGGGTTGTTCATCACATACCGGCACGAACAATATTCCTTGGCGGTGTAGGCGCTGATGATGGTGGGAAACGCCTCTAACTGAACGCGCCAGAGCCAGATCATGGCCAGCAAAAACAGCAGGATCAGGATGGCGGCACTGCTGAACGGGCGACGCCGAAGTAAGCCTTTGCGCGCGCTCATTGGGCGCCCTCCCCGGTGACGGCTTTCAGGGCCCGTTTGAGCAGCTCATCGTGGTCGTAACTGCCGTCGCGGTCGTCGGCGTAACGCACGATCACGAGGCCAGCGCTAGGGATCACGTACAGCGCCTGTCCCCAATGTCCGAGCCCGGCGAAGGTGTCGGGCGGCGCGTCGGGCCAGGGGCCCGGTTGGCCGCCTGCTGTTTTGTTCAGCCACCAATGGCCGCCGGGGGCTTCGTGAGTGGCCGTCTGTGAAGCGAACGGCGTGAGGTTGAAATCGACCCATGCCTTGGGCAGCAACTGACGATTTTGCCAACGCCCCCCGCGCTGCATCAGCAGGCCGATGCGCGCCAGATCGCGGGCCGTCATGTAAGCGTATGACGAGCCGACGAAGGTGCCAGTGGCGTCGGTTTCCCAGACGGCACTTTTAATGCCCAAGGGGTCGAACAGCGCGGTCCAGGGATAATCCGGGTAAGCGGCGTCGCCGACCATGCCTTTCAGCGCGGCGGCCAGAACGGTGCTGTCGCCGCTTGAATAGCGATAGGACGTCCCGGGGGCGCTGGCGACATCATGCTCGGCGGTGAAACGCGCCATATCGCCGCGCCCACGGGTGTAGAGCATCGCGACCACTGACGAGTTGAGCGGCGCGTATTCGTAATCCTCCTGCCAGTCCAGGCCCGAGGCCCAGTGCAGCAGGTCCTGAATCTTGATGTCCGGGTGAGTATTGAACGGCGGGTAAAACCTGGCGACTGGATCGCTGAGCGTGAAGCGGTTTTCACCGAACGCCACACCGAGCAGCGTCGCAAGAATGCTCTTGCTGATCGACCAGGTCAGGTGCGGCGTCTCGGCCTTGGTCACGCCCGCATAGCGCTCGTAGACCACCTCGCCGTTGCGAATGATCAACAACGCGTCGGTGCGAATGCCCTTGCGCGTTTGCTCGTCGCGGGGCGGGAAGGCATACGCCTCAAGATCATTGAGCGCCGCGCTTGGGGCCAAGGGGTGCGCGGGCCATTGCTCATCAGGCCACGTTTCGGCAGCGGTCTGGCAGGCGATCAGAAAAAGGAAAAGCGTGAACAGCAGACGGCGCATGAACGGGTCTCGAATGCAGGATGCCCGAAACCCTAGCAGGCAATGATGACAGCGCATGGTGTTCCCGCTGCGACGCGACCGCCGCGGCATCATCGGCGGCACGCGATCTTCCTGTGGGAGCGAATTCATTCGCGAGACGCTAGCGCAGGCGACACATTTGCATCGGCTGTGAAATCTTTCGCGAATGAATTCGCTCCCACAGATGATCGTGCGTGCAGCCAGCCCCTTTTTACGCGCCCCGAACCCTGTCACGCAACCATCACCAAAGCTTAATAGTCATGACATCGGCCCTCCCTAGCCTGCATTCGTACAGCAATGCTTCGAATAATCAGTCGACCGGCCTGGACCAAGGCTGGCCCACGGAGACGCCACATGACTCAGATTGCCAGCATTCGAGACACCTCCTCCGACCGTCGCCTGCAGGCCGAACGCCTGATCGGGCCACACGCCATGCAGGAAGCACAGGCGTTGCGCTTCAGTGTGTTCAGCGGCGAATTCAACGCCAAACTCAAGGGCGCTGAACTGGGCCTCGACATCGACGATTACGACGTACATTGCATGCACATCGGCGTGCGCGACCTCAACAGCGGTCGCCTTGTCGCCACCACCCGCCTGCTGGACCACAAGGCTGCCAACACCTTGGGCCGGTTCTACAGCGAAGAAGAATTCAGCCTGCACGGTCTCGGCCATCTGCAAGGCCCGATCCTAGAACTGGGTCGCACCTGCGTTGATCCGGCCTACCGCAACGGCGGCACCATCGCCGTGTTGTGGAGCGAACTGGCCGAAGTCCTCAACGAAGGCGGCTACAGCTACCTGATGGGCTGCGCGAGCATCCCGATGCAAGACGGCGGCATTCAGGCCCACGCCATCATGCAACGTCTGCGCGAGCGTTATCTGAGCACCGAGCACCTGCGTGCCGAGCCAAAAAATCCGCTGCCGACCCTCGACCTGCCGAACAACGTGATCTGCGAAATGCCGCCGCTGCTCAAGGCCTACATGCGCCTGGGTGCGAAGATCTGCGGCGAGCCGTGCTGGGACGAGGATTTCCAGGTCGCCGACGTGTTCATCCTGCTCAAGCGCGACGAGCTGTGCCCGCGCTACGCTCGCCACTTCAAGGCAGCCGTGTGATGAGCACGCTGCGCAGTCATGCGCGAGTCATCCGCGTGCTGGGGGTCATCGCGCTGGGCCTGACTATCGCAGGCACCTTCGCCCTGATGGAACGCCTGCGCATCGGCAACTCCATGGCGCGTCGTCAGCGCTGGACCAGTTGGTTCATGGCGCGCCTGACCGGTGCCCTGCCGTTCCGCGTCAAGGTCAGCGGCCATTTGCCGGGCCAGCCGATGCTGTGGGTCTGCAACCATGTGTCGTGGACCGACATTGCCCTGCTGGGCCAACTCGCCCCGCTGTCGTTTTTGTCCAAGGCTGAAGTGCGCACTTGGCCCGTGGCGGGTTGGCTGGCGCTGAAAGCGGGCACGCTGTTCATTCGTCGCGGGTCGGGCGACAGCAAGTTGATCCAGAAGCAAATGGGCCAACACCTGCAGGGCAATCATTCGCTGGTGATCTTCCCCGAGGGCACCACCACCGATGGCCGCAGCCTGCGCACCTTCCACGGTCGCTTGCTGTCGAGTGCAATCGAGACTGGCGTGGCGATTCAACCGGTCGCGATTCAGTACCTGCGTGATGGCAAGCCGGATCAAATCGCGCCATTCATTGGCGATGACGACCTGCTGTCGCACCTGCGTCGCCTGTTCGCCAACGAAGTCAGCGACGTCCACATCCAGTTGCTGACGCCGATTGAGTCTCAAGGCAAGGAACGCGCAGCGCTGGCGTTTGAAGCTCAGCAAGCGGTGCAGACGGCACTGTTTGGTGAAGCCACTCAGTCCGGCGATGTCGCCAAGCCCGCCGAAGCACGCCCTGCCGCCAGAGCGGCCTGAGCGAACGCTTGCAGCTCGGGGTAGAAAGCACAGAAATCGTCGCTCAACGGCCGATAAAGCGCCTGCAGTTCCTGCATGGCGCCGGCCAGTCCCTCGGGGCGTGACAGGCGTCGGGCAATCCCGGCCAGCGCATCGCCCACCACCTCGAAGTCCACGTACGAACCGAGCCAGTCCTGCGCCGCCATGCGCGGAGCGATGTAGGCGAGGCGCTCCGGCAAGTTCGGCTCATCGGCCAGCACCCGGTACACCTTGTCAGTGAAGACGGGCAGCGGCACGTCCGAATACTGCGCCCAATCCCGCGCCAGGCAGTGATCGAAAAACACGTCCAGCACAATCCCCGCGTAACGCCTGCGCTCCGCCGGGAATCGCCCCATCGCCTGTTTGATCACGGGATGGCCGTCGGTGAACACATCGATGCGTCGATGCAGTCGGATGGCGTCTTCGATGTCCGCAGGAAACCGTCCCGGCAACAGTCCTTTGACGAAATCGCCGTACAGGCTGCCGAGCAGTTGCGCAGGCGTCTGACCGCCGAGGTGGAGGTGTGCGAGGTAATTCATCGGAAGAATGTAACAGACATCAACACGATCCCTATAGCAGCTGCACGCCCCCAGCTATAACAGCGATCTCCACTGTGGGAGCGAATTCATTCGCGAAAGGGTCGGTGCGGACAAGTAATCTCAGCGACTGAACGATTTTCGCGAATGAATTCGCTCCCACAGATGCACTCCGGTGTGGCTGCTTTTGCCAGGACCGTAACCCGTTAGAGCAGTCGCGAGATAAAGCATAAGCCCCATATCGTTATAACCCGATATACCGATTCACACGCTCCTTAGCACCCTTTCATATTTGTGTATCGCGATGCACAGATATAAAGTTCGCCCCATCGCGATATACCGCTACACGCGGATTGAGAACGACATGCCTATCGACCTCGACGACATCATAAAAGCCCTGTCGCACCCGGTGCGGCGTCAGATTCTTTCCTGGCTGAAAGACCCTGAAACCTGCTTTCCGGACCAGCAACATACCTTCGACGGCGGCGTCTGTGCCGGTCAGATCGACCAGCGCGCAGGCCTTTCGCAATCGACCGTTTCTGCCCATTTGGCGACGCTGCAACGTGCCGGGCTGATCACCAGCAAAAAGCACGGTCAGTGGCATTTTTTCAAACGCAACGAAGACGCCATTCAGGCGTTTTTGCAGGAGCTGACGCGTCAGCTCTGAACACTTTCAGGAGACGCCCCGTGCCTCTTTCGCTACTTATTCTGGCCCTGAGCGCCTTCGCCATCGGGACGACCGAGTTCGTCATCATGGGCCTGTTGCCCGACGTCGCCGCTGACTTGGGCGTGAGCATTCCCGGTGCGGGCTGGCTCGTCACGGGTTACGCATTGGGTGTCGCCATCGGCGCGCCGTTCATGGCGATGGCCACTTCGCGGTTACCACGCAAAGCGGCGCTGGTGATCCTCATGGGCATCTTCATCATCGGCAACCTGCTCTGCGCCGTTGCCACTGATTACAACGTGCTGATGTTCGCCCGCGTCGTGACTGCTTTGTGTCACGGTGCGTTCTTCGGCATCGGTTCGGTCGTCGCGGCAGGCCTGGTGCCCGCCAACCGCCGCGCTTCCGCTGTCGCCTTGATGTTCACCGGCCTGACCCTGGCCAACGTGCTAGGTGTGCCGCTCGGTACGGCACTGGGTCAACAGGCGGGTTGGCGCTCGACGTTCTACGCGGTGACAGTAATCGGTGTGATTGCGTTCATCGGCCTGATCCGCTTCCTGCCCGCCAAACGTGACGAAGAAAAACTCGACATGCGTGCCGAATTGGCAGTGCTCAAGGGCGCCGGTATCTGGCTTTCGCTGAGCATGACCGCTTTGTTCGCTGCGTCCGTATTTGCCCTGTTTACTTATGTCGCACCGTTGCTGGGTGAAATCACCGGGGTATCGCCACATGGCGTGACCTGGACACTCATGCTGATCGGCCTGGGCCTGACCCTCGGCAACATCATCGGCGGCAAGCTGGCGGATCGTCGTTTGGCCGCCACGCTGATCGGCGTGTTCATTACCATGGCCGTGGTCTCGACTGTCCTGAGCTGGACCAGCGTCGCGCTGATTCCGGCCGAAATCACATTGTTCCTGTGGGCCGTCGCCTGTTTTGCCGCCGTGCCTGCGTTGCAGATCAACGTCGTGACCTTCGGTAAAGATGCCCCGAATCTGGTGTCCACCCTGAACATCGGCGCCTTCAACGTCGGCAACGCCTTGGGCGCCTGGGTCGGCGGCAGTGTCATCGCCCACGGTTTTGGCCTCACCAGCGTGCCGTTGGCCGCTGGCGCCCTGGCGGTGCTGGCCCTGATGGTGACTCTGATCAATTTCCGTCAGCGCGGCGATGCCGAGCTGGCTGCTGTGGCGAACTGAGCCTCTAGAGTCAGCGCTTCAGCGACATGCGTTAAAAGACTGCGGATTCAACCTTTACAGATTTCACTGAGGATACCTTCCGATGACCACGATTTTTGACCCGATCAAGATCGGCGAACTCGATCTGAACAACCGCATCGTCATGGCCCCGCTGACCCGCTGCCGCGCCGACGAAGGCCGCGTGCCCAACGCGATGATGGCCGAGTATTACGCGCAGCGCGCCTCGGCTGGTCTGATCATCACCGAAGCCACCTCGGTCACCGCAATGGGCGTCGGTTACCCCGACACACCGGGCATCTGGTCCAACGATCAGGTCCGTGGCTGGAGCAACATCACCAAGGCCGTTCACGCGGCGGGCGGCAAGATCGTGTTGCAACTGTGGCACGTGGGCCGTGTTTCCCACCCGATCTACCTGAACGGTGAAGCGCCGGTCGCACCGAGCGCCGTTCAACAGAAAGGCCACGTCAGCCTGGTTCGCCCGCTGGCCGACTACCCGACGCCGCGTGCGCTGGAGCTGGCTGAAATCGAAGACGTGGTCGAGGCCTACCGCGTGGGTGCCGAGAACGCCAAGGCTGCCGGCTTTGACGGCGTGGAAATCCACGGCGCCAACGGTTACCTGCTCGACCAGTTCCTGCAGACCAGCACCAACCAGCGCACCGACATTTATGGCGGTTCCGTAGAAAATCGTGCACGCCTGATGCTGGAAGTGACCGACGCGGTTGTAGAAGTCTGGGGCGCTGGCCGCGTAGGCATGCACCTCTCGCCACGCGCCGACCTGCACGACATGGGCGACGACAACCTGGCCGAGACCTTCACCTACGTCGCGACAGAGCTCGGCAAGCGCGGGATCGCCTTCCTGTGTGCCCGCGAACGCGAACTCGACGACAGCTTGTCGCCGCGCCTGAAACAAGCGTTTGGCGGGGTGTTCATCGCCAACGAGAAATTCACCAAAGACAGCGCCAACGAATGGCTGGAAAGTGGCAAGGCCGACGCCGTCGCATTCGGCGTGCCGTTCATCGCCAACCCTGACCTGCCTGCGCGCCTTGCGAAGGATGCGCCGCTGAACGAGCCGCATCCAGAGACGTTCTACGCCAAAGGGCCGGTGGGTTATATCGACTATCCGGCGTTGTAAGGCCCGATAATCTGACGCGCCCCTGTGGGAGCGAGTTCATCCGCGAGAGGGCGGTACATTTGATGGAAATCTGTCGAATGTACCCCTGCATCACGAATGAATTCGCTCCCACAGGTCGATTGGCGCCATCGTCGAAGCCCTACTGCGCCCGCGAATTGATCTGCTGCGACAACGTCTGAATCTGGCTCTGCAACGTGTTCAGGTTGCGGGTCATCTGCCCACGGAACGCATCGAATTCCTGGGTGCTCGCCCCTGAAGACGCCGCCTGCGCCGAACGGTTGTCCTGCTCGCTCTTGAGCACAATCATGTCCTGCTCCAGACGCTCGATGGTCTGACTGTTGTTGCTCTTCTTCAGATTTGCCACGTCCGCGCTCAAGCTCTTGAGCTGCGAATCCAGACGATCCTGATCGGCCTGCGCCGACTTGCCATCCGGCATCGCGGCTTTTAGCGCCGCCAATTCCGTGGTCACGGCCTTGAGTTGATCCTGCAATTGCTGATTCGTGGCCTGTTGCTGTGTCGCTTGCGTGGCGATGGTTTCCAGACGTTTGTCCAGGCCGCCCTGCACCCCGGCCGCGCCCTGCTGCTGTTTGCTCTGCTCGGCGAGTTGATCCTGCAGCGCCTTGATTTCAGCTTTCAGCGCTTCACCGCCGCTGTTGGCGACCGACTCAGTGGCTACAACCTTGCCGGAAATGTCCTGCAAACGCCCCGCCGCTTCCTCACTGATCCGCGCGAAGCTTTCTTGCGTAGCGACCAGTTGCTGCTCCATCAACGAGACCTGCTGAAAACTCCACCAGCCCAGGCCACAAAACGCGATGAACAGCGCGCCAATCAACGCCCACAACGCGCCTGTACCCGGCGCTTTCACCTTCACCACCGGCGTGGTGCGCGAATACACCGTGGTGCGCTCGCGAGCGCCCGCCGTGGTCGGAATAAAATCGTCGTCATCATCTTTGGCGCTGAGGCTCGGGACGTCATCGACGTCGTCATACGGATCTTTGCGCATGCGTTTCCCTTTGAAATCCGTTGAATCTTGAAGGGCGGATTCGCTCCGCCGAACGTTAGGACCACCCGAATCGCCGGGTGTTTTACAGCTCGGCGCCGTGTTGGGCCTTCCACCAGCCACAGAACTCGTCCAGCGCGGTCCAGACGCTGACCTTGGGCTGGTAATCCAGATAATACTGGGCGCGGCTGATATCAAGCGTGAAATCTCGACTCATCACCTGCATTCCGATTCTCGACAGCGTCGGTTCAGGTCGACCGGGCCAGAGCAGGCACGCAGCCTCGTTGATCGCCGCGGCGCTGTACGCCAGGCCGTACGAGCGATAACGGGTGACAGGCGGCAATTCCATCTGGCGCATCACGTAATTGACCACATCCCAGATCGGAATCGGCGTGCCATTACTGATGTTGTAGGCCTTGCCCAGCGCCGACCCCGTCGCCAGCAGACTGCTGAGCAGGGCTTCGTTGAGGTTCTGGATGCTGGTGAAGTCGACCTTGTTCAGCCCATTGCCGATGATCGACAGGCGCTTCTTGCGCTGCATCTGCATCAGGCGCGGGAAGATGCTGGTGTCGCCCGCCCCCGTGACGAAACGGGGACGCAGCGCGATCACTTCGAGGCCGAACTCTTCGGCACCGAACACCTTCTGCTCGGCCAGGTATTTGGTGGCCGCGTAATGATTGTGGAAACGCTTGGGCACCTGCTCCTCGCGGATGTTCAGGTGCGAATGGCCGTCGAAATAGATAGAAGGCGATGACAGGTGCACCAGCCGCCGCACCTGCTGCTTGAGGCAGGCCTCGACCACGTTTTCAGTGACTTGCACGTTGCCCTGATGGAAGTCCTGACGACGCCCCCAGTTGCCCACCGCTCCGGCGCAATGCACCACGGCTTCGACGTCGTCACACAAAGCCTGCACCAGTTCCGGGTCGTTCAGGTCGCCCTGAATGAACTCGGCACCCCGACGTACCAGGTGCTCGACGCCTTGCGCACGACGGCCGTTGACCCGAACGCTCAACCCCTGCTCCAGCGCAAAACGCGCGAAGCGTCCGCCGATGAAGCCGCTCGCGCCGGTGACCAGAATCTTCATTTACCGCTCCATCTCATCTATACATTTCGCACCGAGCGCCGCCGTGATGGCGTCGGAAGGTCAATTGTAGGTCCCGCTTTATCCAACACCGGCAGTGACGCTCAATCCGCTGCCAGCGGCACTAACCATTGCCCGGCTTTTTTTGCGAGGTGATCGGTCAGCTGCGTCAGCAATTGCCCGCCATTGCGCCAATGATGCCAGTACAACGGCACATCGATGCAGCGATCACTCAACAATTCCACCAGTTTTCCGCTGGCCAGTTGCTCACGCACCTGCAATTCCGGCACCAGCCCCCAGCCCATGCCGGCTTCGGTCATGCGCATGAAACCCTCTGACGACGGGCAAAGGTGGTGCTGAAAACCGCCCTCGACGCCCAGCGATTCCAGATACCGGTGCTGGAGGAAATCATCCGGGCCGAACACCAGCGCCGGGGTCTGCGCCAACCCCTGCGGGGTCACGCCGTTCGGAAAATGCCGGGCGATGAACGCAGGGCTGGCCAACGCACGATAGCGCATGGCGCCCAACAGCAAACTGCGTGCCCCGGCCACCGGTCGCTCGCTGCCGCACAGACACGCCGCCACTTCCCCGGCGCGCATGCGTTTGAGGCCCACTTCCTGATCTTCGACCACCAGTTCAGTCAGCAGGTGATGCTCGCTGCAAAAATCCCCCACCGCCTGCGCCCACCAGGTTGCCAGGCTGTCGGCGTTGAGCGCGATGCGCAGACGTTCGGGGGCGCCGCCCTCGTCCAGCGCCGGCACCAAGGTCTGCAAGTCGCGTTCGAGCAAGCGCACCTGCTGCACATGGTTGAGCAAGCGCCGACCGATTTCGGTGGGCGTCGGCGGCGTGGCCCGCACCAACACCGGCTGACCGACCCGGGCCTCCAGCAGTTTGATCCGCTGGGACACCGCCGATTGCGACAACCCCAATACCTGTGCTGCGCGTTCGAACCCGGCCTGTTCGACGACAGCCGCCAACGCGGAAAGCAATTTGTAATCGAACATCACTTTTCCTAATGAGCGATCAGGATTATTGGTTTTTCTTATACAGCCTCAGCCGCGACAATCGCCACATCTTCTTAGCAACACCGTCATTTCGGAGCACTTCATCATGTGGCAAAGCTACCTCAACGGACTGCTGGTCGCGTTCGGCCTGATCATGGCCATCGGCACCCAGAATGCGTATGTGCTGGCGCAGAGTCTGCGTCGCGAGCATCACCTGTCCGTGGCCGTGCTGTGCATCGTGTGCGATGTGGTGCTGGTGGCGGCCGGGGTATTCGGGCTTGCGAACGTGCTGGCTCATAACCCGACGTTGCTGGCCGTGGCGCGCTGGGGCGGCGTGGTGTTTCTGCTGTGGTATGGCGCCAAGGCGTTGCGTCGTGCGCTGTCGCCCCAGAGCTTGCAGGAAGGCGACGCCAATGGTCAGCGCTCACGTCGCGCCGTATTGCTGACAGCGCTCGCGGTGACGCTGCTCAACCCTCATGTGTACCTCGACACCGTGTTGCTGATTGGTTCGCTCGGCGCTCAACAGACCGAACCGAGCGCCTACGTGGCCGGTGCCGCCAGCGCGTCGCTGCTGTGGTTCTCGACCCTCGCCATCGGCGCCGCCTGGCTCGCCCCCTGGCTGGCGCGCCCCGCCACCTGGCGCCTGCTGGACTTGATGGTTGCGGTGATGATGTTCAGCGTGGCGGTGCAACTGATTCGCTCGGCATAAGCCAGCACACCGACAAACACCTGTAGGAGCGAATTCATTCGCGAGAGGGCGGCACATCCGATAGATATCCGTCGAATGTCCCCATGCATCGCGAATGAATTCACTCCTACAGATTTCGCGTTTACGGCAAGCCGTCGGGCAATAGCGAACTTCATCAATGACCGCCCCGCCGCTCATCAAATCTTTCCATCACCTCCAAAGCAAAGCTCTGGAACCTCTATCCCACACAGTTGTTGCGTGGTTATGGGCCGGGGCCGGTGCTATGATCCAGCCCCTACGCCGCAAAGAGTAAAAACTCGCCGGCGTATTTTGTCTGGCCGTCCGTGATCGGCCTTGCGCTAACCGCAACCTGACCTGATTAGGAGAATTACCATGGCTTTCGAATTGCCGCCGCTGCCGTACGCACACGATGCTCTGGCACCGCACATCTCCAAGGAAACGCTGGAATATCACCACGACAAACACCACAACGCCTATGTCGTGAACCTGAACAACCTGGTCCCAGGCACCGAGTTCGAAGGCAAGACGCTGGAAGAAATCGTCAAATCTTCTTCGGGCGGCATCTTCAACAACGCAGCCCAGGTCTGGAACCACACCTTCTACTGGAACTGCCTGGCGCCTAACGCTGGCGGCCAACCGACCGGCGCTCTGGCTGATGCCATCAACGCTGCGTTCGGCTCGTTCGACAAGTTCAAAGAAGAATTCAGCAAGACCTCCATTGGCACCTTCGGCTCCGGCTGGGGCTGGCTGGTGAAGAAGGCTGACGGTTCCCTGGCACTGGCCAGCACCATCGGCGCCGGTAACCCGCTGACCAGCGGCGACACCCCGCTGCTGACCTGCGACGTCTGGGAACACGCTTACTACATCGACTACCGTAACCTGCGTCCAAAATACGTCGAGGCGTTCTGGAACCTGGTGAACTGGAAGTTCGTCGCTGAGCAGTTCGAAGGCAAGGCTTTCACTGCCTGATTACGGCATCGAACGCTGTTTAGAAGAAAAACCCGGCCTGTCCGGGTTTTTTTTCGCCTTCTGTTCGTCCTTTATGTATTGTCAGAAAACGATAGCGGACTAATATCAGTTTCCGCCGGATATCGACGAAGCGAGGCTCAAGTTCCGCCTCCTGTTTACCGACACAGTGTTGATAGCCTTACTTGCCTGCATGTGAATCGTTATCCAAATGAAACAGGTCAGAGGTGTATCAAGACCTTGACCCGAAGGTCTGCATTGCCAATGCTTGCAAGCAGTCGCCCAGCATGGATGAAGGAATGCCCATTTGAAGCTGGAACTCAAAAACAGCTTGTCGGTGAAGCTGCTGCGTGTGGTGTTGTTGTCGGCGCTGGTCGTGGGCGTTGTGCTCAGCTGCGCGCAGATCGTGTACGACGCCTACAAAACGCGCCAGGCGGTTGCCACTGACGCCGAGCGGATTCTCGACATGTTCCGGGACCCGTCGACTCAGGCTGTCTATAGCCTGGACCGGGAAATGGGCATGCAGGTCATTGAAGGCCTGTTCCAGGACAAGGCCGTGCGCATGGCGTCCATTGGTCATCCCAACGAGACGCTGCTTGCGGAAAAAACCCGTGACCTCAAACCTTCTCCCACGCGCTGGCTGACCGACCCGATTCTTGGCCAGGAGCGCAGCTTCACCACCCAATTGGTCGGCCGCAGCCCGTACAGCGAATACTACGGCGACCTGCGTATCACGCTGGACACCGCGACTTACGGCGAAGGCTTTCTGATCAATTCGATGATCATTTTCATCTCTGGCGTGCTGCGAGCGCTGGCCATGGGCCTCGTGCTGTATCTCGTCTATCACTGGCTGCTGACCAAGCCGCTGTCGCGCATCATCGAACACCTGACCAGCATCAATCCCGACCGCCCCAGTGAGCACCAGTTGCCGCTGCTCAAGGGCCACGAGAAAAACGAGCTGGGCATCTGGGTCAACACCGCCAACGAGTTGCTGGCGTCTATCGAACGCAATACCCATCTGCGTCACGAAGCGGAATCCAGCCTGCTGCGCATGGCGCAATACGACTTTCTGACCGGCCTCCCCAATCGCCAGCAATTGCAGCAGCAACTGGACAAGATTCTGATCGACGCCGGTAAGGTGCAGCATCGCGTCGCCGTGTTGTGCGTCGGTCTGGACGATTTCAAAGGCATCAACGAACAATTCAGCTATCAGGCCGGCGACCAATTGCTGCTGGCACTGGCCGACCGTCTGCGCAGCCACAGTGGCCGTCTCGGCGCGCTGGCACGGCTGGGGGGCGACCAGTTCGCGCTGGTTCAGGCCGACATCGAGCAGCCTTACGAAGCTGCCGAACTGGCACAGAATATCCTCGATGACCTGGAAGCGCCGTTTTCCGTGGACGGGGAAGAGATTCGCCTGCGCGCCACCATCGGCATCACCCTGTTCCCGGAAGATGGCGACAGCACCGAGAAGCTGCTGCAGAAAGCCGAACAGACCATGACCTTGGCCAAGGCCCGTTCGCGCAACCGTTACCAGTTCTACATCGCCAGCGTCGACAGCGAAATGCGCCGCCGCCGCGAGTTGGAAAAAGACCTGCGCGAAGCCTTGGTGCGCAATCAGTTTCACCTTGTCTACCAGCCGCAGATCAGCTACCGCGATCAACGGGTGGTGGGCGTGGAAGCACTGATTCGCTGGACGCATCCCGAGCATGGCTTCGTGCCGCCCGACCAGTTCATCCCGCTGGCCGAGCAGAACGGCACCATCATTGCCATCGGCGAATGGGTGCTGGACCAGGCCTGTAAACAACTGCGCGAATGGCACGATCAAGGCTTCACCGACCTGCGCATGGCGGTCAACCTGTCCACCGTTCAACTGCACCACTCCGAACTGCCGCGCGTGGTCAACAATCTGCTACAGATCTACCGCCTGCCGCCGCGCAGTCTTGAGCTGGAAGTCACCGAAACCGGCCTGATGGAAGACATCAGCACCGCTGCCCAACACCTGCTCAGCCTGCGCCGCTCTGGCGCGCTGATCGCGATTGATGACTTCGGCACCGGCTATTCGTCCCTGAGTTACCTCAAGAGCTTGCCGCTGGACAAGATCAAGATCGACAAGAGCTTCGTTCAGGACCTGATCGACGACGATGACGACGCGACCATCGTGCGCGCCATTATCCAGCTCGGCAAAAGCCTCGGCATGCAGGTCATCGCCGAAGGCGTGGAAACCACCGAGCAAGAGGCTTACATCATTTCCGAGGGCTGCCACGAAGGTCAGGGCTATTTCTACAGCAAGCCACTGCCTGCCCGTGAGTTGCTGTCGTATCTGAAGCAAGCGCATCGCACCCACATGGGCGTGCTCTAACCACCCACACGCTGTCTGAGTCAGGCTTGCCGGCGGTGAGCCCCTCAAGATCGTCGCCGCTGGCAAGCCATGCGGCTACAGCGTTGGGCTCAAATTCTGTAACAGCTTGAAATATCTCCTCCGTCGGCTCTGGGCATTTTGCCTTTACACCGAATGCAAATCTTTCGCATCATTGCGCGGATTTACTGGCGCTCGCCACCGTTCACACACCTCTCGACGCAGGATTCCGTCATGATTCGTACGCCCCTGGCAACCGCCAGTCTGCTGGCCATCGCTATCGCTTTGGCCGGTTGTGACCAAGGCAAGGACAAGCCCGCTGCCGCCGCTCCGACTCCCGCACCCGCCGCTGCCGCCCCAGCAGCACCTGCTGCCCAACCGGCTGCTGCGCCCGCGCAGACCAGCGATGCCGCAGCCAAGGCCGTGGTGGCCAACTACGCGAACATCGTATTTGCCGCGTTCAGCGACGCCGAATCCACTGCGAAGAAACTGAGCACTGCCGTCGACGCCTTCCTTGCCTCCCCGAACGACCAGACCCTGAAAGCCGCTCGCGACGCGTGGCTTGCAGCGCGTGTGCCTTACATGCAGACCGAAGTGTTCCGCTTCGGCAACACCATCATCGACGACTGGGAGGGTCAGGTGAACGCCTGGCCGTTGGACGAAGGCCTGATCGACTACGTCGCCAAGGATTACCAGCATGCCTTGGGCAACCCTGGCGCTACGGCGAATATCATCGCCAATACCTCGATTCAGGTCGGCGAGGACAAAGTCGATGTCACTGAAATCACCCCTGAAAAACTGGCCAGCCTGAACGAACTGGGCGGCGCCGAGGCCAACGTTGCCACGGGTTATCACGCCATTGAATTCCTGCTCTGGGGTCAGGACCTTCACGGCAACGGCCCTGGCGCCGGTGAGCGTCCCGCCAGCGATTACATCGAAGGCAACGGCGGCACGGGCGGTCATAACGACCGTCGTCGCGCCTACCTGAAGGCCGCCACCAACCTGCTGGTGAGCGATCTGGAAGAGATGGTCGGCAACTGGAAACCAGGCGTCCCCGACAACTACCGCGCCACGTTGGAAGCCGAATCGGGCGAAAGCGGTCTGCGCAAGATGCTGTTCGGCATGGGCAGCCTGTCCTTGGGCGAACTGGCGGGCGAGCGCATGAAGGTCGCACTGGAAGCCAACTCCAGCGAAGACGAGCACGACTGCTTCAGCGACAACACCCACCACTCGCACTTCTACAACGGGCTGGGTATTCGCAATGTTTATCTGGGCGAATACACTCGCGTAGACGGCAGCAAGGTCAGCGGCCCTAGTCTGTCTTCGCTGGTCGGAAAAGCCGATGCTGCAACCGACACCACGCTGCGCGCCGATCTGGACGACACCCAGGCCAAGCTGCAAGTGATCGTCGATCACGCCAACAAGGGCGAGCATTTCGATCAGTTGATCGCCGCAGGCAATACTGCGGGCAATCAGGTCGTGCGTGATGCCATCGCGGCATTGGTCAAGCAGACCGGCGCCATCGAACAGGCCGCAGGCAAGCTGGGCATCACCGATCTGAACCCTGACAACGCCGATCACGAGTTCTGATCGACGCAAAAGAAGCGCTCTTCGGAGCGCGTCTGAATGAACGTCAAATGAAGGCCAATCCACCCTCGGATTGGCCTTTTTTTGTGCGTCATAAAAAGCGTAAAACCCCAGCAAATAAAGGGCTTCTGAGGACCGATCTGTAAGTTTTGTAGGTCTTTTCCTGTTCATTATTTGTCGGATTGAACACCCCGAATTCGCCACCGATCATGCGCACTTCCTTGACCCCATCCCATCCAGGAGGAGACAGACAGTGCCCAAGAGAAATAATAAAAGGCGCCGCGTCAGCAAGCTCAAAACCAACAACTACGGAATCCATTTGCTGGTCGGCATCAAAGGGCCCCGTGCCTGGAAAGTGACGATCTATCGCGATGGCAAGACCCTCAACCGACTTTTCTCATTCTCACGCTATGGCGGCCGTGAAGAGGCCCGCAAGGCGGCTGACGCCTGTCGGGACGAATTGCTGCTCACGTACCTGCCCAAGCTCAGCCGCGACATCCGCCAACGCATCATCGCCACCAACACCAGCGGCTATCCCGGTGTGCATTACCGCTGCTACACCGGCATCGCCTATTGGGTCGCCCGCACCACCTTGCGCAACGGCAGCAGCGTGACCAAGTCGTTCAGGGTCGAACACTACGGGTATGAACGTGCCAAGGAGCTGGCGATTCGCGAACGAGAACGCCAACTCGACAGCATCGGCGACTACCGATGTTTCAAAGTGATCGAAGGTGAAAAACGCATGATGCAGCTTCTGGTGGAGAACCCTTCACTGGATATTTCAGGCTTCTGACGAGGCCGTCTGGTCAGACACCCGCTCTGCCAGCAAATTGGTTACAACACGTTTCGAGAGGCGCTTACAAACGCTAATCCCTCTTATTCCTCACAGACGGGGCTGGTAAGCTTGCTCGCCCCGATTTCCACCCCTTTTGCAGGATCTGTATGACTGCGCGGTTCCGTTTTTCGTTTTACCTGCTGATGGCCTGGGCCCTTGGCGGGTGCGATGACGCCCCGCGTTTCACGTCTGCGGAACCCGGTGAAGCGTTGTCCGGTGGCGCGACCACAGTCAACAAGAGCGACCGCAACGCGTTTTCGCTGCCGTCCGCCAATCTCTCCCCCAGCCGACGCCTGGATTTCAGCGTCGGTAACAGTTTCTTTCGCAACCCGTGGGTCATCGCGCCATCGACAACCACCGCGCGGGACGGCCTCGGGCCGCTGTTCAACACCAACGCCTGCCAGAATTGCCACATCAAGGACGGCCGCGGTCATCCGCCCGAGCCGGGCGCTGATAACGCCGTGTCGATGCTGGTGCGCCTGTCGATTCCCGATGCGCCTGCCTATGCCGAACACATCAAACGGCTGGGCCTGACGCCCGAGCCGGTCTACGGCACACAACTGCAAGACATGGCGATACCCGGCGTCCCCCCCGAGGCCAAGGTGCGCGTCGAGTACGACTCGATGACCGTGCATTTTCGCGACGGCACCCCCGCTCACCTGCGTCGCCCGACGCTGCGAATCACCCAACTCGGTTACGGGCCGATGCACCCTCAAACCCGCGCGTCCGCACGCATCGCGCCGCCGATGATCGGACTGGGTCTGCTCGAAGCCATTCCCGACGCGGCGATCCTGGCCAACGCCAACCCCGATGACAAGAACGGCACCGGCATCACCGGCACGCCCAACTGGGTGTGGGACGACGCGCAGCAAAAGCCCGTATTGGGGCGTTTCGGCTGGAAGGCCGCACAGCCCACCGTCAATCAACAGAACGCCCACGCGCTGGCCGGGGACATGGGGCTGACGTCCCACCTGAAACCTGCTGACGATTGCACCCCTTCGCAAACCGCCTGCCAGGAAGCACCGAGTGGTGAAGGCCCGAATGGCGAACCGGAAGTCAGCGACAACATCTTGCGGCTGATCACTTTCTACGCACGCAACCTGGGGGTCCCGGCCCGTCGCGACGTCGGCGATGCGCAGGTGCTGCAAGGCAAGAATCTGTTCTTCAAGGCCGGGTGTCAGCAATGCCACACGCCGCAGTTCACCACCGCTGCCGATGCTGCCGAACCCGAGCTGGCCAATCAAGTGATCCGCCCCTACACCGACCTCTTGCTGCACGATATGGGCGAAGGGCTGGCCGACAACCTCAGTGAATTTCAGGCCACCGGCCAGCAGTGGCGAACCCCGCCCTTGTGGGGCATCGGGCTGACGCAGACCGTCAGCGGCCACACGCAATTTCTCCACGACGGGCGCGCCCGCGATCTGATGGAAGCAGTGCTGTGGCATGGCGGCGAAGCGTTGCCGGCGCAGCGCCACGTGCTGGCCTTCGACGCAGAACAGCGCGCTGCGCTGCTGGCGTTCCTGAATTCTTTATAAACGCAATTTTCAAACGATAAGGAGCCGGACATGTTCCGTCCCAAGCTGTTGTTCACCAGCCTCGCCGCGCTCGCGCTGGGTGCCTGCACGCCATCGGACCCACAGGCCGTGACGTCCGCCGCCATCGCCAAGCAAGTGATCCTGCCGACCTACAGCCGCTGGGTCGATGCCGACCGGCAACTGGCCGTGAGCACGCTGGCGTTCTGCGAAGGCAAATCCGACCTGGACACCGCCCGCGCCGACTTCCTTCACGCGCAAAAAGCCTGGGCTGAATTGCAGCCACTGCTGATCGGGCCGCTCGCCGAAGGTAACCGTTCGTGGCAAGTCCAGTTCTGGCCAGACAAGAAGAACCTGGTCGGGCGTCAGGTCGAGCAGCTGGTCACCGCGCAGCCGCAGATCAGTGCCGACGCCCTGTCCAAATCCAGCGTCGTGGTTCAAGGCCTTTCGGCCTACGAATACATTTTGTTCGACGCTGAGATCGACATGGCGACCGCCGAACAGAAAGCCCGTTACTGCCCGCTGCTCACTGCCATTGGCGAACGCCAGAATTCGCTGGCCGAAGACATCCTCAACAGCTGGAACAGCACCGACGGCATGCTCGCGCAGTTGAGCAAGTTTCCGAATCAGCGCTACGCCGATTCTCACGAAGCCATTGCCGAATTGCTGCGCGTGCAGGTCACAGCCCTCGACACCTTGAAGAAAAAACTCGGCACGCCGCTGGGCCGTCAATCCAAGGGTGTGCCACAGCCGTTCCAGGCCGAGGCATGGCGCAGCAAGGCGTCGTTGAGCAGCCTGCAAGCGAGCCTGGCGAGCGCCGAAACCGTGTGGGCGGGCGTGGACAACAAGGGCCTGCGTGGCCTGCTGAATGCCGAACAAAAGCCATTGGCCGACAAGATCGATGCGGCGTATGCCGAGAGCCGCAAACAGCTGGCCGCCCTGAAACCGCCGCTGGCTGATCTGCTGGCGAGCGAACAAGGCCGTCAGCAGTTGAACGCGTTCTACGACAGCCTCAACGCGGTTCATCGCCTGCACGAAGGCGAGCTGGCCAAGGCGTTGGGCATTCAACTGGGTTTCAATGCCAACGATGGTGACTGATATGTTGCGACGTCAGGCCCTTGCCCTCGGCAGCCTTGTGCTCAGCGCCTGCACGCTGGGGGGCTGGACGCTGTTCAAGAAAAAGGGCGAAAGCCCGCTGCTGCTTTCTGCCCGTGACGATGCAAACGGCCAGCACTATGCCGTGGGCTATCGCGTGGACGGCACGCAGGTGTTCGCCACCCACGTCGCCCAGCGTTGCCACGACATCATCAATCACCCTGAGCTGCCCATCGCGCTGTTCGTTGCCCGACGTCCCGGCACCGAAAGTTATTTGATCGACCTGCGCGACGGACGTCTGTTGCAGACCCTCACGTCCCGACCGAACCGACACTTCTACGGCCACGCCGTCGTCCACAAAAGCGGCGACTGGCTGTACGCCACCGAAAACGACACCACCGATCCGGGGCGCGGTGTGTTGGGGGTCTATCGGTTCGTTGGCGAACGTCTGGAACACGCGGGCGAAATCTCCACCCACGGCATCGGGCCGCATCAGGTCTCATGGATGCCTGACGGCGAAACGCTAGCGGTGGCCAACGGCGGGATTCGCACCGAAGCGGAAAGCCGTGTCGAGATGAACCTCAATGCCATGGAGCCGAGCCTTGTGCTGATGAAACGGGACGGCACGCTCTTGAGCAAGGAAACCTTGTCGCAGCAGATGAACAGCGTGCGGCACATGGCGATTGCCGCCGACGGCACGATTGTGGCGAGTCAACAGTTCATGGGGCCCTCTCACGAATCCGCAGAACTGCTGGCAATCAAACGACCGGGGCAGCCGTTTCAGGCGTTTCCGGTGGCTGATCAACAGCTGCAAGCCATGGCGCATTACACGGCCAGCGTGGCAATCCACAACGATTTGCGTCTCGTAGCCTTAACGGCGCCGCGTGGCAATCGTTTCTTCATATGGGATCTGGACAGCGGCACCGTGAAGCTCGATGCGCCGCTTCCCGATTGCGCTGGGGTCGGGGCGGTGAAGGACGGGTTTGTCGTGACCTCGGGTCAGGGCCGTTGCCGATTCTATGATTGTCGGCAGAGCACGCTAGCGGCCAAGCCATTGGAGTTGCCTGCGGGGTTGTGGGACAACCATTTGCATCTTGTGTGATGCAACCCTTTGTAGGAGCGTGGCTTGTCCCGCGACCGGCTGCGAAGCAGTCGTAAAATCCGACGGCTCGTTTTGACTGACACCCCGCGCTTACCGAATGTACGACGACTTCGTCGCCGGTCGCGGGACAAGCCACGCTCCTACAATCAAAACGTGCCATAGAACAACCACTGGCAACAAAACCGAGACACGCCTAACGTGCTCGCCTGTTTCATCTGTTTTTCCAAGGAAGTGGAATATGTTGCGTCGCCGCATGTTGATCATGCTGGGAATGGTGTTGATCGTGGTCTTGGCCCTGGGCGGGTACAAGGCGTTTTCGGTCTACAAACAGATCCAGCAATTTACCGCCCCAAAACCTCCGATCAACGTGGCGGTCGCCGTCGTGACCGAGCAGCCGTGGCAGAATCGCCTGCCCGCCATCGGCAGCCTCAAAGCCTTGCAGGGCGTGAACCTGAGCCTCGAAGTGGCGGGCACGGTCAAGGCGTTGCAATTCGAATCCGGGCAAAAGGTCAAGGCCGGTCAACCGTTGCTGCAACTCGACAGCGACGTGGAAAAAGCCCTGCTTGGCACCGCCGAAGCCGACCTCGGGCTCGCCCAGGTAGATTACGGGCGCGGCAGCAAGCTGGTGGGCGATGCGGCGATCTCCAAAGGCGATTTCGACAAGCTCGCCGCCACCCAGAAAAAAGCCGCCGCGACGGTCGCACAACTCAATGCCTCGTTGGCCAAGAAACGTATTCTCGCGCCCTTCAGCGGCACCATCGGCATTCGTCAGGTGGACGTCGGCGACTACCTCGCCAGCGGCACCGTCATTGCCACGCTGCAAGACTTGAGCAGCCTTTACGTCGATTTCTTCGTGCCCGAACAGGTCCTGCCGAAACTGGCCCTCGGACAGCAGGTGCAGGTCAGCGTCGGGGCCTATCCCGGCAGCACGTTCAACGCCAGCCTCAGTGCTATCAATCCCAAGGTCGAAGACGCCACGCGCAACGTGCTGGTCCGCGCCACCCTGCCCAACCCCGACAGCAAGCTGCTGCCCGGCATGTTCGCCAATCTGCAAGTGATGCTCGGCCAGGACACCCGGGAGTTGGTCGTGCCGGAAAGCACCATCACCTACACGCTGTACGGCAACTCGGTGTTCGTCATCGTCCCGAAAAAGAACGCCGACGGGCAACCCGAGAAGACCACCAAAGGCGAGCAGCAACTGGCCGTGGAGCGGCGCTTCGTCGAAACCGGCGAGCGCCGCGGTGGCCTGGTAATCATCCGCAAGGGTTTGAAAACGGGCGAGCAAGTGGTGACCGGTGGCCAGCTGAAACTGGACAACGGCGCGAGCGTCGCCATCAGTGCCGATCCGGCAGCCCCCGTCGAACAGAGCGGCCAACCCAAGGTTGACTGACCCTGGTTGATCGTCGAAGGAGCTTGCATGGCATTTACAGACCCGTTCATCCGTCGCCCCGTCCTCGCCAGCGTGATCAGCCTGCTGATCGTGCTGCTGGGGTTCCAGGCGTTCAGCAAACTGACCATCCGCCAGTACCCGCAGATGGAAAACGCCTTGATCACCGTGACCACGGCGTACCCCGGTGCCAACGCCGAAACCATTCAGGGCTACATCACACAACCGCTGCAGCAAAGTCTGGCGAGCGCCGAAGGCATCGACTACATGACCTCGGTCAGTCGTCAGAACTTCTCGGTGATTTCCATCTACGCGCGCATCGGCTCCAACAGCGACCGCCTCTACACCGAGCTGCTCGCCAAGGCCAACGAGGTGAAGAACAAGCTGCCCCAGGACGCCGAAGACCCGGTGCTGACCAAAGAGGCGGCCGACGCCTCGGCGCTGATGTACATCAGTTTCTACAGCGCGGAGCTGAACAACCCGCAGATCACTGATTACCTGTCGCGGGTCATTCAGCCAAAGCTGGCGACCCTGCCGGGCATGGCGCAGGCGGAGATCCTCGGCAATCAGGTGTTCGCCATGCGCTTGTGGCTGGACCCCGTGAAACTCGCGGGCTTCGGCCTCACAGCCAACGACGTCACCGACGCCGTGCGCAAGTACAACTTCCTCTCGGCGGCGGGCGAAGTGAAAGGCGAATACGTGGTCACCAGCGTCAACGCCACCACCGACCTGAAATCCCCGGAAACCTTCGCGGCCATCCCGCTCAAGACCGTGGGCGACAGCCGTGTGCTGCTGGGTGACGTGGCGCGGGTGGAAATGGGTGCGGAAAACTACGACACCGTCAGCTCGTTCGACGGCACACCGTCGGTCTATATCGGCATCAAGGGCACGCCCAGCTCCAACCCGCTGGACGTGATCAAGGAAGTCCGGCGGATCATGCCAGAGCTGGAAAGCCAGTTGCCGCCGAGCCTGAAAGCCTCCATTGCCTACGACGCCACGCTGTTCATTCAGGCGTCGATCCATGAGGTGGTGAAAACCCTGATCGAAGCGGTCTTGATCGTCATCGTCGTGGTGTTCCTGTTCCTCGGGGCTTTGCGTTCGGTGCTGATCCCCGTGGTGACCATTCCGCTGTCGATGATCGGCGTGCTGTTCTTCATGCAGATGATGGGCTACTCGATCAACCTGCTGACGCTGCTGGCCATGGTGCTGGCGATCGGCTTGGTGGTGGACGACGCCATCGTGGTGGTGGAGAACATCCATCGCCACATCGAAGAAGGCAAGACGCCGCTCAACGCTGCGCTCGAAGGCGCTAGAGAAATCGCCATGCCGGTGGTCTCGATGACCATCACGTTGGCGGCGGTATACGCACCGATTGGTTTTCTGGAGGGGCTGACCGGGGCGTTGTTCAAGGAGTTCGCGCTGACCCTCGCGGGCGCGGTGGTGATTTCCGGCGTGGTGGCGCTGACCCTCTCGCCGATGATGTGCGCCGTGCTGTTGCGCCACGACGAAAACCCCAGCGGGCTCGCCCACAAGCTCGATCAGATTTTCGACGGCCTGAAAGTGCGTTATCAGCGGGTGCTGCACGGCACGCTGAACACCCGGCCAGTGGTGATCGTCTTCGCGGTGCTGGTGCTGTGCCTGATTCCGGTCTTCCTCAAGTTCAGCCAGTCGCAACTGGCGCCGGACGAAGATCAGGGCATCATTTTCATGATGGCGACGTCGCCCCAGCCGACCAACCTTGACTATATGAACAAGTACACCGACCAGTTCATCAGCATCTTCAAGGCGTTTCCGGAGTATTACTCGTCGTTCCAGATCAACGGTTTCAACGGCGTGCAGACCGGCGTCGGCGGTTTTCTGCTCAAGCCGTGGGACGAACGCAGCCGCACGCAAATGCAGCTGTTGCCCGAAGTGCAGGCGAAGCTTGAAGGCATCACTGGTTTGCAGATTTTCGGCTTCAACCTGCCATCGCTGCCGGGCACCGGTGAGGGGCTGCCGTTTCAGTTCGTGATCAACACGCCCAACGATTACGCCGCCCTGCTTGAGGTCGTGAACCGGATCAAGAAACGGGCGACCGAGTCCGGCAAGTTCGCGTTTCTCGATCTTGATCTGGCCTTCGACAAGCCGGAAGTGGTGGTCGACATTGACCGCGCCAAGGCCGCGCAGATGGGCGTATCGATGCAGGATTTGGGCGGCAGCCTGGCGACGTTGCTGGGCGAGGCGGAAATCAACCGTTTCACTATCGATGGCCGCAGCTACAAGGTTATCGCCCAGGTGGAGCGCGCCTATCGCGACAACCCGCAATGGCTGTCCAACTACTACGTGAAAAACGCCGAAGGCACTATGTTGCCGCTGTCGACGTTGATCACCGTCAGCGACCGCGCACGACCGCGTCAGCTCAACCAGTTCCAGCAGCTGAACTCAGCGATCATCTCGGGTTTCCCGCTGGTGAGCATGGGGGAAGCCATCGAGACGGTCCGCCAGATCGCCAGCGAAGAAGCCCCGGCCGGTTTTGCCTATGACTACGCAGGGGCATCGCGGCAGTTCGTGCAGGAAGGCAACGCGCTGTGGGTGACGTTCGGGCTGGCACTGGCGATCATCTTCCTAGTGCTGGCGGCGCAGTTCGAGAGCTTCCGCGACCCGCTGGTGATTCTGGTGACGGTGCCGCTGTCGATCTGTGGCGCGCTGATTCCGTTGTTCCTCGGGATTTCGACACTGAACATCTATACGCAGGTCGGGCTGGTGACGCTGATCGGTTTGATCAGCAAACACGGGATTCTGATCGTGGAATTCGCCAACCAATTGCGGCGTGACAAGGGGTTAAACGCGCGCGAGGCCGTGGAGGAAGCGGCGGCGATTCGTTTGCGTCCGGTGTTGATGACAACCGCGGCGATGGTGTTCGGCATGGTGCCGCTGATCCTCGCAACCGGTGCCGGTGCGGTGAGCCGTTTTGACATCGGCCTGGTGATCGCGACGGGGATGTCGGTGGGAACGTTGTTCACCCTGTTTGTGCTGCCGTGTGTCTATACGGTGCTGGCGGGGAAGGATGACGCGAAGGCACCCGCGTAAATAGCCACAGCAGAAAAAAAGCCCCGAATCATCGGGGCTTTTCAGTCAGAGGGTGATTTCAATGCTGCGGCCCCGTCCCTTGTGCCAAACCGAACATCAGCAACAGCAGATCGTGATCCGGGCGTACGGGCGAAGCGGCCTTCGCCACCCGCGGCAAAGGGCAGCGCCCTTCACCGTGTACCGCGCTCAGAATCTGGGCCTTGGGTTGCTCCCAGGCAGCCATGGCGATGGACGTGATGCCCAACGCCCCGACCAAAAACAAACCTCGCGCCAGTTCTAACTTCATCGATCTAAACCTTTGATGGGGCTGCCAAACGCCGTCTCGTAAAAGTAGACGAGCTTGCTCCAATCCGCTGATGCAAACGACGAATGGCGACGCAGTTGTTTCATGTCGTGTTGTGCGGCGCCGTAGGCGGTCAGACGCTGACGGCACTTCTCCAGATCGATCAGTGCAACTTCGGGTCTGGCATTGGCGCCCTCGCCCACTACACGCACGAAAACGTGCTTGATATAGATGCAGCTGTGTTGCCAGCGCCCTTTATGCATGCGCGCCAGATTGACGGCCAGTTCCTTGAGCATCTGCTCGTAAACAGCCTCGCCGTACTGCTCGCGCCCACCGGCCTTGAGCCAGTTCTCGAACTCGTCGAACCCGTCCAGCGACGCCGTCACCAACAGCGCACGCCATTCGTTGTTCTCGTCACGTTCGGCGCCACAGAACACCATGCGCGGGACACTGACGTTCAGTTGTCGCAGCCCTTCCAGCGCGTCCCGCTCGCGCAACACCGTCGGACGACCGAACGGATGCAGCCAACTGCGGTAGATGTGACCGACTTGCCGTTTGACGTACAGCAGCCGACCGTTCTCCGAAACGACGCGTTGCACGCCACTCTCACCACCACGGCGGACATTGGGTTCTTCCACCCAGTCACCTTTGGTATTCCAGAAATAGGCGAAACGGTCCTTGGCGGGAAGGGTCAACTCTGCTGCAAAATCCACGGCCATCCTGTTACCTCTTACGTAATAGATACACACGCCACATGGCGTACAACGGCAGGAAATCCAAGCGTTCCTGAACGCGAAATCCTGCCTTCTCGAATTCGGCTTCCACTGTGGCTGCCGGTAACACGAAGCGGTTCTGGTAGCCCTCCTGCTGGCGGGTACTTTCTGCACGCTTGCGCTTCCAGGCTTTGAAATTGCCGTCCACCCAGAGTGAAATGATCACGCTGTCGCGGGTCACGCGGTGAAACTCATTCAACAACACCGCTCTGTCTTCGGCCTTGCCGATGTGGTGCATCAGGCGCATGCAAAAAATGCTGTCGACGGCGTTATCTGGCATGTCGATGGCGAATGCAGATGTCTGCAAGGGTCGTACCCGTTTCACCACGTCGGCCGGTTGCGACTCGCATGCCGTCTTCACCATCGAGGCCGAATTGTCGGCGCCGATGATGACCCGGTTGGCCTTTTCAGCCAGCACGGGCCAGAAACGACCCGCGCCACAGGGAAGGTCCAGCACAAGACCCGGTTCCCCCGCGAGGGCCAGCGCATGCCTTGCCAGCTGTTTGTCGCGACGATCTGACAACCGCCGCGCTAATCCGTCCCGATGTTTGTGCAAATATTTTCTGGCGTGTGCATCGTCGTATTTGCGCGAAAAATCTAACTCAATCCGCTTGCTCATGGCTGTATCTCCGTAAGGTGATGCAGCCAAAATTAAGTGGATTTACGTCATCGTCAGGTCACGATGATGTGAAAAAAACGTGCCTTTATGTGCGCAAATGTTACGAGGTTTTTCCAGAAGATGGGCAAGCATAGGGTCATAACTCGCCAAATCGCAGCAACATTTACATTGTCTATACATTGCTGCGCAATGATTCATCTGACGGGATCAACCTTTCGCCTTGCCAAAATCGACGCTGAAACGGCAGCCGTTCGGCTCCATCGTGTCGAGGCTGACGGTCCAGCCCTGGTTCTCGCAGATACGCTGCACCAGTGACAAACCGAGTCCCAGCCCTTCACCGCGTTTTTCGCTTCCGCGCACGAACGGCTGGAACATTGCCTCGCGTTTTTCCTCGGGAATACCGACGCCGGAATCCTCTACCGTGAAGCCGTTGGGCAACAACGTCAGGCGAATGAACCCATGGTCGGTGTAATGCAGCGCGTTGCGCAGGAGGTTACCCATGACCGCATACAGAAACGTCGCGTTATGAGGCGTCTGCGAGGCAGCCTCAGGGTGATACTCCAGCAGCAACCCCTTCGCCTCGATCGGCTCACGCCACAGCGTCAGCAGCTGTTGTGCGGCACCCTGCAGCGACAGCTGGGGATTCATGCCAGCGTCGTCACGCTGTGTGCGGGCCAGCATGAGGAAGGTCTGGACCAGGTCGCGCATCTCTTCGCACGCGCGCCCCACCCGCTCCACCTGCGCACGGGCGCGTTGATCGAGGGCAGGGTTTTCAAGCAGCAATTCGCAGGAACTGGCGAGCACCATCAGCGGCGTGCGCAATTCATGGCTGACGTCGCTGGTGAACATCCGCTCGCGGGTCAAGGCATCGCGCAGACGCCCCAACGTGGCATCGAAGGCCACGGCCAGTTCGCCCACTTCGTCCGCGGCGTAATCGGGGGCCAGCGGCGGAGCAAGGCCCAGCAGTTGATCGCGATGACGCACCTGACGCGCCAATCTCACGACCGGCGCCATCACCCGACGCGCCAACACCCAGCCGAGGAAAATCGCTAACGCCAGTGCCAGTACGAAGCCCACCAGCACAACGGCGAACAGCACACGCTCGCGCTCTTCGAAGTCGCTCTGGTCTTGCAGCAGTACGTAATGGCGGCCGTCGACCACTTCGACCATCGCGTGATACGACAGCGGACCTCGGAACACCTCGTGAAAACCGGGCTCCAGGTGGCGCAGGTCTTTGGGCAGCTCAAAATCTCCCGGACCGCCGCTGAAATAGAACAACTGATCGGGCTCGGGCCGGTGGCTCCAGTCCTCGACGCTGTCCATCAACAACAGGCGCGTCAGGTCACCGCCCAAGCCTGCCGAAATCAGCTTTTCTTCAACCAGGTGCACCGTCGCGACAATGCCCATGGCGAACGAGCCGGCCACCAGCGCGCTCATCAGCGCAAAGGCGATGATGATCCGCTGGGCAAGGCTCTGCTTAAACTCCATCGCGGCCCTCGGCCAGGCGATAACCGACGCCATGCACCGTTTGCAGCAGCGGCTTGTCGAACGGTTTGTCGATCACCTGGCGCAATTGGTGAACGTGGCTGCGCAGGCTGTCGCTGTCCGGGCAATCATCGCCCCACAACGCTTCTTCAAGAACTTCGCGGCGCAGCACGTGAGGGCTTTTTTGCATCAGCACGGCCAACAGCTTCAGCCCGACCGGGTTGAGTTTGAGCATCCGGCCTTCGCGGGTCACTTCGAGGGTGTCGAGGTCGTAGATCAGGTCAGCGACCTGCAAGGTGCGGCGACCACCGCCTTGGGCTCGACGCAGCACGGCTTCAATGCGCGCGGCCAGCTCCGACAATGCGAACGGCTTGAGCAGGTAATCGTCGGCGCCGGAGCGGAAGCCCTGAAGACGGTCATCGAGCTGATCGCGGGCCGTGAGCATGATCACCGGCGTGTCGCGGCGGGCGTCTTCGCGCAGGCGTTTGCACAGGGTATAGCCGTCGATGCCCGGCAGCATGATGTCCAGAACAATCAGGTCGTAGTGTTCGGTTGCAGCGAGGTGCAGCCCGGACAACCCGTCTTGCGCGCAGTCGACGGTGTAGCCCTTCAGGCCCAGATAGTCCGCCAGGTTGGCGAGGATGTCGCGGTTGTCTTCAACCAGCAGAATTCTCATGGGTGCATGTCTCCATATGCGGTTGTCGGCATGACCCGGAGGGTATCGAAATACTTGAGTAATGGGTCAGAGTTGGCGGCAGCTTAAGGCCAAGTTCGCTCAAGGGCCAGCGCCACTGCACATAACGTTTTTTTCACTCCTGATTCACAGCCCCGCGACAGACCCGCGCACAGACTGCCGAACGCTCTCGGTCCACCCTCGCTTTTTCCTTGCCATCACACGGGATTCACCATGTCTGAAGTCTTCGAACGGCCCGCCTCGCGCCCGATCAACCTGTGGGTTTATCTCGGCATTCCAGCGGTGACCGCCATTGCCTTGCTGTTGCTGGAGCTGACATCCCTGGACATGGACATTGCCAAGCTGGCGTACGACCCGGCCACGGGCGGGTTCATTGGCAAGCACAGCTATTTTCTGGAAAACGTCCTGCATGACCGCGCCAAGCAGGTGGTGATCGCGCTGGGGGTGCTGTCGTTCGTGGGGTTTATCGCGTCGTTCTTCGTGGGACGGCTGAAGCCCTGGAAACGGGAGCTGGGCTGCATGGTGCTGTCGATGGCGTTGTCGACCAGCTTCGTCACCCCCGTCAAGGTGGTGACCTCAGTGCAATGCCCATGGAGCCTGACGGAGTTCGGTGGTCAGGAAACTTACAGCGAGCTGCTCAGCCCTCGCCCTCCTACCGATAAACCAGGCCGTTGCTGGCCCGGTGGTCACGCTGCGACAGGCTTCACGCTGTTCGCGCTGTTCTTCGTTTTCCGTGATCGCAAGCCGCGTCTGGCCAAGGCGGGTTTGATTTTCGCCTTTGGATTGGGAACGGTGTTCTCAGTGGGGCGGATGCTGCAGGGCGCCCACTTCTTTTCCCATAATATCTGGACGGCAGTGTTCTGCTGGTTGATTTGCCTGGGGGCCTATTACGCGGTGTTGTACAGACCGATGGGCAAGAAAGAGAAAGTGGTCGAAGGGGCGACGGTTTCTGGGTAGATGTCGGGTTGGCTGAGCCAACTCCCAATCCCCGAAACCCGCTCATAAAAAACCCCGCCGAAGCGGGGTTTTGTGCATCCGGGTAAGGCTGGCTTACATCATGCCGCCCATGCCACCCATGCCGCCCATGTCTGGCATGCCGCCGCCAGCTGGTTTGTCTTCTGCCACGTCAGCGATCATCGCTTCGGTGGTGATCATCAGACTGGCAATCGAGGACGCCGCTTGCAGAGCAGAGCGAGTCACTTTGGCCGGGTCCAGGATACCCATTTCGATCATGTCGCCGTATTCGCCGGAAGCAGCGTTGTAACCGAAGTTACCCGAACCCTGCTTAACCTTGTCGACCACAACGCTTGGCTCGTCGCCGGAGTTGGCAACGATCTGACGCAGTGGCGCTTCAACAGCGCGACGCAGCAGCGCGATACCGACGTTCTGATCAGCGTTGTCGCCGCGCAGCTCGGAGATCGCTTGCAGCGAACGAACCAGCGCAACACCACCGCCAGGCACCACGCCTTCTTCGACGGCTGCGCGGGTTGCGTGCAGGGCGTCTTCAACGCGGGCTTTCTTCTCTTTCATTTCAACTTCGGAACCAGCACCGACCTTGATCACTGCAACGCCGCCCGACAGCTTGGCCAGACGCTCTTGCAGTTTCTCTTTGTCGTAGTCCGAAGAAGTGTCGCCGATTTGCTGACGGATCTGAGCGATACGGCCGTCGATGTCGGTACGAACGCCAGCACCGTCGATGATGGTGGTGTTTTCTTTGTTCAACACGACGCGCTTGGCATTACCCAGGTGTTCCAGGGTAGTGGTTTCCAGGCTCAGGCCGATTTCTTCGGAAATCACGGTGCCGCCAGTCAGGACAGCGATGTCCTGCAGCATGGCCTTGCGACGGTCGCCGAAGCCTGGTGCCTTGACGGCAGCGACTTTGACGATGCCACGCATGTTGTTCACAACCAGCGTCGCCAGGGCTTCGCCTTCAACGTCTTCGGCAACGATCAGCAGTGGACGGCCAGCTTTTGCAACGGCTTCCAGGACTGGCAGCATTTCGCGAATGTTGGAGATCTTTTTGTCGACCAGCAGCAACAGCGGGCTGTCCAGCTCGGCCACCATGGTGTCCGGCTTGTTGATGAAGTACGGGGACAGGTAGCCGCGGTCGAACTGCATGCCTTCGACGACGGACAGCTCGTTTTCCAGACCTGTGCCTTCTTCAACGGTGATAACGCCGTCTTTGGTCACTTTTTCCATGGCTTCGGCAATGATGTCGCCGATGGAGTTGTCGGAGTTGGCCGAGATAGTGCCGACCTGAGCGATGGCTTTGGTGTCGGTGCAAGGCTTGGACAGCTTCTTCAGCTCAGCAACGATGGCGATGGTCGCCTTGTCGATGCCGCGCTTCAGGTCCATCGGGTTCATGCCGGCAGCGACGGCTTTCAGGCCTTCGTTGACGATGGCTTGAGCCAGAACGGTCGCGGTGGTGGTGCCGTCGCCAGCGTCGTCGTTCGCACGGGAGGCAACGTCTTTGACCAGCTGCGCGCCCATGTTTTCGAAACGGTCTTTCAGTTCGATTTCTTTGGCGACCGATACACCGTCTTTGGTGATCAGCGGAGCGCCGAAGCTTTTCTCGATAATGACGTTACGGCCTTTCGGGCCCAAGGTCGCTTTGACGGCGTCGGCCAGGACGTTTACACCAGCCAGCATCTTTTTACGGCCAGCGTCGCCGAATTTAACTTCTTTAGCAGCCATGATCGTTATTCCTTAAATACTTTGTAGTAACGGGAAATGCGGGGTATCAACTCAGCCTTCGACGACCGCGAGAATTTCGTTCTCGCTCATCACCAGCAGGTCTTCGCCGTCTACTTTCACAGTGTTGCTGCCGGAGTAAGGGCCGAACACCACTTTGTCACCCACTTTCACGGCCAGCGCACGTACTTCACCATTGTCCAGGACGCGGCCGGTACCAACGGCGATGATTTCGCCACGGTTTGGTTTCTCGGCAGCCGAACCCGGCAGAACGATACCGCCAGCAGTCTTGGTTTCTTCTTCGCTGCGACGGATTACGACGCGGTCATGCAGAGGACGAAGCTTCATTGTCGATCTCCTAATTATGGTTTTTGAACGCCCGATGTTGGCACCGGGTGGTTAAAGCATCCGGGCTTGCCGGTTGCGGTTCGCAGGCGAACCGCAGAATACGGTCTGACGAAATGCGCCAGAAACCTTGCGGTGACCCATACATAAGGGCGAGCAAGCTGATTACAAGGCTCACCCGAGAAATTTTTTAAGCGGAACGCGGTCACGAAAACGCACACGGCACCCGAAGGTGCCGTGGCGATGGAGGACGAAATCACTTTTTGTCGACAGGCTCGTACTCGCCCTCGATGACCTCTCCTTCGATCACCTCAGGTTGTCGGGCGCCCGGACGGCCAGCACCCGGGTGCGTCGAACCCGCTGAACGCAAATCGTCGGCGAACGCACGCTGACGGCTGGCCGACGCTTCGGCACGCTGGCGCACCTTGCTCACCAGCAGCCGACGGGTAAACGGCATCAGGCAGATCAGCCCCAGCACGTCACTGATAAAACCGGGCAGAACCAGCAGGCCGCCGCCGACCGTCATCATCAGACCGTCCATCATCTGCTGCGCGGGCAATTCGCCCCGCGCCAGACTTTCACGAGCCCTCATGGCCGTCGCGAAGCCCGCGACCCGTACCACGAAAATCCCGAGCATGGACCCGGCAACGACCAGCAGGAAGGTCGGCAAAAAGCCGATCGACATCCCGACTTTCACCAGCACGAACAGCTCAAGCACCGGAAAAAGCAATAAAAGCAGTAGAAAAGCGCGCATCAAATAGTTTCCTCAACGGAAGTAGGCTTCCAGTAGACACTAGGTGAAGTCGCAAAGTCGTTAATTCAAGCTTCTACGGCTTCAACGGTCGGCCATTTTTCAGCGTGAGCCAACTGAACCAAGGCTTGGCGGACTTGTGTCGGCGTATTACAAGGTTCAGCGAACGGCAACCAGTACAGGCTCTGCCCGATGCGCAGGTGCATGCCCTCGCTGTCGATGCCCACCAGAACTGCCGGTTCGGTTTGGGGCAACCCGGCCAGTTCGACGTAATGGGCGATGGCCTTGGTGTGGTCGTCGTTCATGTGCTCGACCATGCCGGTTTCTGCCGCACCTGCGAACGGGTTGGCCAGCGCCACGTCGTCCAGCCAGTGAATCGCGCCAAAGCCGCCGATGTAGCGATAGCGCACAGGGTTCAGCACCCAGAAATCGAAATCGTGGGCGCGGTGGTAGCTTTCCGACTCGGGAAAATAGCGGTAATAGCGCTGGGCGGCGGCGTCGATGGCGGCTTCGTCGGTGAGTTTCTGCGCTTCGGCCATGACTGTCACGCGGCCCACGGACTGCACGTCTTCGGCTTCGCGCTCGCCCACGATCATCGAGCACTTGGGATCGAGTTGCAGGTTGTGGGTGTGCTGAGCGATGCGACTGATCAGGATCAGCGGGCGACCCTGGTCGTCCAGGCAGTACGGCACCACGGAGCCAAACGGGTAACCGGGCATCGACTTGGAATGTGTCGAGAGCACGCCGCGATATTCCTTCAGCAACAATGCTCGGGCTTGCCGGTTGGCTTTGGTGCTCATGGTGGGGCTCCTGAAATCAAAACACAGAGGGCGCGCAAGGATGCGCAGCGAATGAGCCACACGATAATCGTTATCGCTGAAGGGTGCCAGATTGAGGAGACGTGACGATTTTGCGGGGGTTTTGCGTAATTTTTTTCAGGAGCGCTCAGCACCTGTAGGAGCGAATTCATTCGCGAGACGGCGGCCCAGCCGACACATTTGCATCGCCTGCACACTCTTTCGCGAATGAATTCGCTCCTACAGGGTTCGCACCCCGATACACGGAGCCTGTCAGGTATATATAGAAACCGTTACCAGGCCACACCGAAACCGGCGGTATACCGGGTCTTGTCCAGGTCGCCATCGTCGGAGCCGCTGATGATGTTCTTCTCGGCCTTGACGTTGAGCGACGCCCACTCGGTGACCTTGTAGCGCAGGCCCACTTCGGTATCGAGGCTGTAGTCCGCAACACCGCTGATGGGTTTGCCGACTTCGCCGTTGGTGAAGAACTCGACTTTCTTGCCGATCAGGTAGCGGTTGTAGTCCCACGTGCCGGAGATCGAGTAGAAATTGTCTTTCTCGCCGTTTGAATATTCGTAATCCGTGCGGTTAAGCAGCGTGCCGACCTTGAACGCACCCAGTTCGTCATCCCAGAACTGGTAACCCGGACCCGTACCCACTGTGCGCTGACTGCGCAAATCCTCGATGCCGTCGTGTTTGTAAGTCACACGACCGTCCCAGAACCACTTGTCCGTAATAAAGCGGTCGAGGGAGTACTCGGCGCTCCAGTTGTTGGTCGTGGTGAGTTCGTCCTGGGTTTCGCGGTTGTACTCGCCTTTGGCGTTATGACGCCAGCGGCCATGACTCGCGGTGGTCTTGAAGTCGATGTTGTAGTCGTCGGTGTCCTTGTCCGCGCGCTGGAAGTCGAGGGCCGCATCAATGTTGCCCTTCCACACCAGATCCGTCACCACCGGCTTGGGCTTCATGATCTGCTGGATGCTCGCGAGGTCCACGGTCTTCGGCGCATCGCCGTTGGCCAACGTGACCTTGCCATCGTCGGCGGCATGCAGCGACTTCGAAATCTCGCCGGTATACGCGTCCTGCTTCACCAGCAGATGCTGATCGCTTTCCAGCGTCTTGACTTCTTTCCAGTCCAGCGGAATATCGCCTGCATATTTGGTATTGAGCAGCAGCTTCCCGCCGTCGAAGACCTTGATGGTCCCGGTCAGCTTGTCACCGTTCTTCAACCAGACGGTATCGGCGAGCAAAGGGGTGGAAGCGCTGGTAATGGCTAGGCACAACAGGGTTCTGGACAACATAAGCAACGACTGGGCTCTGGTTGGCGGGAAATCGGGCATTATCCCTCGGGACAACATCGAGGCAATCCGTGGACCGCCGGCACAGGTATCACTGACCGTAGGAAATTTCCTGAGTTCCTTTACGAAAATTCCCACTGGTCCTTTAAACAGGAACGAATACGTGAACGAACACACCTCCCTCTCGGCAGACCCCACCGGCATGACTTCTTTAGAGGCCCGGCGGACGGCGCTCTACCTCACCTTGCATCAAGTACCGGAAGGCAAGGTCGTGAGTTACGGCCAATTGGGCGATCTGGCGGGTTTAGGACGAGCGGCACGTTTCGTGGGGCGAACCTTGAGCCAGCTACCAGACGGCAGCACCCTGCCCTGGCATCGCGTTGTCGGCGCAGGCGGAAAGCTCAGTTTGATGGCGGGAACGGTGTCCGGCGAAGAGCAGCGGGCGCGTTTGCGGGCGGAAGGCGTGACCATCCGTAACAATCGTGTGGATATGGAGCGTCATGGCTGGCGTCCGACAGAGCACAACGGTTAGAGTGCGCGCTTTGTTTACGTAAACTGAGGCAGATTCCAGCCCATGCCCCGCAAAACCTGGCGCGCCGCGCTCGCCGTCTATGCCAGTCCCTCGACATTCGTGCTGTTGTTGCTCGGCTTCGCAGCGGGCATGCCCTACATGCTGGTGTTCTCCACCCTCTCGGTCTGGCTGCGTGAAGCCGGTGTCGCCCGCGAAACCATTGGCTACGCGAGCCTGATTGGCCTGGCGTATGCCTTTAAATGGGTGTGGTCGCCGCTGCTCGATCAATGGCGCCTGCCGTTACTGGGCAAACTGGGCCGCCGACGCTCCTGGCTGGTGCTCTCTCAGACGCTGGTGACCCTGGGCCTGATCGGCATGGGTTTCTGTGACCCGCAGCAGCATCTCTCCTGGCTGATCGCGATTGCCGTGCTCGTGGCGTTTTCGTCCGCGACCCAAGACATCGCCATTGACGCCTATCGTCTCGAAATCGCCTCCGAAAGCCAGCAAGCCACGCTGGCCGCCAGTTACATGGCGGGCTATCGCGTCGCTGCTCTGCTGGCGACCGCGGGTGCGCTGTATTTCGCGGAGGGTTTCGGCTCCACCGGCTTTGCGTACAAACATTCGGCCTGGACCGGCACCTATGTGCTGTTTGGCCTGCTGATGCTGCCTGCGCTCATCACCTCGCTGATCATGCGCGAACCCGCCGTTCCGCTGCGCACGCAGCTGTCAGCGGCTCGCTACGGCTTTGCGCATCAACTGGCCTCAGTGTTCGTGCTGATCATCCTCCTGGTGTCGGTCCCGGCGATGTTCACCCAGCTGTACAACACCGATTTCGCCAGCGTGCTGTTCAAGGACGCCACGTGGAAGAGCCTGTTGATGGAAGACCGCGCGTTCCTGCGCGCCATCCTCTACACCTTGCTCACTGTCGCGTGCCTGTCGTCGATGGGCCGTCGCGGCCTGGCGCCGGTGCTCACGCCGATCAACGACTTCATCCTGCGTTACCGCTGGCAGGCGTTCCTGCTGCTTGGCCTGATCGCCACCTATCGCATGTCCGACACGGTGATGGGCGTCATGGCCAACGTGTTCTACATCGACCAGGGTTTCACCAAGGACCAGATTGCCAGCGTCAGCAAGATTTTCGGTCTGGTAATGACGCTGGTGGGCGCGGCGTTTGGCGGTCTGGCCATCGTGCGCTTCGGCATCTTGCCAATCCTGTTCATCGGCGGTGCAACGTCAGCGGCGACCAACCTGCTGTTCCTGATGCTGGCCGACATGGGGCCGAACCTGAAGATGCTGATCGTCACGATCTCGCTGGACAACTTCAGCTCGGGACTGGCGACTTCGGCGTTCGTGGCGTACCTGTCGAGCCTGACCAACCTCAAGTTCTCGGCCACCCAATACGCCCTGCTCAGCTCGATCATGCTGCTGTTGCCGCGTTTGATTGGCGGCTATTCCGGGGTGATGGTCGAGAAGCTGGGCTATCACAATTTCTTCCTCGCCACCGCGGTGATGGGCGTCCCGACCCTGTTCATGATTGCCCTGCATTGGGCGCAGGAGCTGCGCAAGGAAAAGTCGGCGGAAGAAGACAAGCCTGCCGAAGTGCCAGCGCCCGAAAGGCCATAGGCCGCGCCGAAAGATGCCCCCGGTTGTAGCTAGCACCTTGGGCCCTGTGGGAGCGAATTCATTCGCGAAAGAGGGCACAGATGACAAAAATGCATCGGCTGTACAGCCGCATCGCGAATGAACTCGCTCCCACAGGTTTGTACCCCCCAATCCCATGCCCAGCGCGCATGACAGACACCAAAAAGCCCCGATCGCTCACGCGTCGGGGCTTTTGTCTTTCAGCGCTGGGTATCAACGCTGAACGGTCGCTTCCTGCTGCTGGTCTTGCACCACACGAATCACCCGCTGCGGGAACGGGATGTCGATGTTGGCCGCACGCAGGCGATCGCGGATTTCGGCGTTGAAGCGGTTGGACACTTCACCGAAGTCGCCGGTCTTGGTCCAGACCCGCAGCGACACCGTGATCGAGCTGTCACCCAATGCGGCGACGACAGCCTGGGGGGCCGGGTCTTGCAACACGCGAGGGTCGTCGGCCATTTCCATCAACACACCCAGCGCCTGCTTGAGGTCGGCTTCGTAGTCGATGCCCACGTCGAAAGTGATCTTGCGGGTCGGCTGACGGTTGGTGTTGGTGATGATGCCGTTGGACAGGTTGCCGTTAGGCAGGATCACCGTCTTGTTATCGCCGGTGCGAATGATGGTGTGGAAGATTTGAATGCTGTCCACAGTACCCGCGACACCCTGCGCCTCGATCCAGTCGCCAATACGGAACGGACGGAACAGCAGAATCAGCACCCCGCCCGCGAAGTTCGCCAGGCTGCCCTGTAGCGCCAGGCCGATGGCCAGACCGGCGGCACCAATAGCGGCCACGAACGAGGTGGTTTCGACCCCGATCATCGAGGCGACGCTGACGATCAGCAGGACCTTCAGAATGATGTTGCCCAGGCTGCTGATGAAGCCCTGCAACGCCAGGTCCACATGACGCAGCGCCAGCAGCGCGCCGACCTTGGAGGTGAGCCTGTTGATCAGCCACCACCCCACCAGCAACACGACGACGGCCAGCAGCACACGGCTGCCGTACTGCATGACCATGGGAATCCAGGCTTGGGAAGCCTTGACCAGATGATCCACCTGGCCGTTCAAATCCAGATCCATTGATTGCTCCTTGTGGGCATGAAACGAAAGACTGAGGCGACGGCACTTTCGGGCGGCGTCGCCTCACGTGACCTGCATTCGGACGCGCACAAACCTTTCAGGTTCCTGCGCGGCCGTAAAATGCACAGCCGGAGCTGAGGAAGGATCAGTCGCGGAAGTTGTTGAATTGCAGCGGCATGCCGAATTCGTGACCGCGCAGGGCCGCAATGGCTTCCTGCAGATCGTCACGTTTCTTGCCGGTCACACGCACCTGCTCGCCCTGAATGGAGGCTTGCACCTTGAGTTTGGCGTCCTTGATGTGAGCGACGATTTTCTTCGCCAACTCTTTGTCGATGCCTTCCTTGAGGGTGGCTTCCTGTTTCATCAGCTTGCCGGACGCGTAGGCATCCTTCACTTCCAGGCACTGCACGTCGATCTTGCGCTTGACGAGGGACAGTTTGAGGATCTGGATCATCGCCTCCAGTTGAAACTCGGCCTCGGCGGTCAGGTTCACGGTGAGTTCCTTTTCCTTGAACTCGAAAGTGCCTTTGCCTTTGAGGTCGAAACGACGATCCAATTCCTTGATCGCGCCATCGACGGCATTCGTGACTTCGTGCTTATCCAGTTCGGACACTACGTCGAACGAGGGCATGTAGATTCTCCAATTGATACGGCGCGGCTCGACATGTTGAAGGAGCACGCCTGACTTGACGGTATGAAAGCCCGGTCATTATAACGAGACTTTTCCCACCTTCATGCGAGCTTGCGATGTCGTTTTGGTTTTTCCCCCTTCGACATTGCTCGTCCTGTGATGTGGAGGGTCTTCAAGGGACGCTCATCCCAAGTGCGCCACGCCTTTCCAAACCCGACAATATCTTCCTGTGGGAGCGAATTCATTCGCGAAAGAGGGCACAGACGACCAACATGCATCGGCTGTACACCCGCATCGCGAATGAATTCGCGCCCACAGGGTTCCGTTCAACGTTCACCCCAAGCGTTCGCTTATGCCCAGTGAGAGTGCTGTGAATTCGATCCCCTGGCACATCCTCGGCGCGGGCAGCCTCGGCAGCCTGTGGGCAACCCGACTGTTTCGCGCTGGCCAGCCGGTGCGTGTGATCCTTCGGGATGCAGCGCGTCTGGAGGCCTATCAGGCCAAAGGTGGCCTGACACTGAGCGAACACGGCCAGCGCCAGCGGTTCGAGGTGCCTGCGCAAACACTGAGCGACCCGGAGCCCATCCACCGTCTGTTGGTGGCGTGCAAGGCCTACGACGCCGAACGCGCAGTGGCCAGTATTGCCGCCCGACTCGCGCCTGGCGCCGACGTGCTCTTGCTGCAAAACGGTCTGGGCAGTCAGCAAGCAGTAGCCGATCTTCTGCCTCACGCGCGCTGCATCTTCATCTCCAGCACCGAAGGTGCCTTTCGTGATGAAGACTTCAGCGTGGTATTCGCCGGGCAAGGTTTCAACTGGCTCGGCGATGGTCGCTCAAGTGACGCGCCTGACTGGCTGGCAACGCTCGCGCACGCCGGGATTCCGGGCGAATGGACCCCGGATATCCTCCCGCGGCTGTGGCGCAAGTTGGCGCTCAATTGCGCCATCAATCCGTTGACCGTTTTGTATGACTGCCGGAACGGTGAGTTGCAGCATCACGCCAACGAGGTGAAGGGGCTGTGCGACGAGATGGTCGTGGTGTTGCAGCGCTGCGGTCAGTCGCAAGCGGCCGTGGGACTGCATGACGAAGTGAATCGCGTGATTACCGCCACCGCGGCCAATTATTCGTCGATGTATCAGGATGTCGCGCAGGGTCGGCGGACTGAGATCAGTTATTTGCTGGGATACGCGTGCAACGCTGCGATGCAGCACGGCATAGACGCTCCCCGGTTGAACGCCCTTCACCAGCGACTGGTACGGCATTTGGCGTCCAGAGGTCTGCCGGGCGAGTGAGCCCCCATCTGTAGGAGCGAATTCATTCGCGAAAATCTGTCAGGCACCTGAGAGGTATCGCCTGAACCTCCCCTCCGCGAATGAATTCGCTCCCACAGGTTCGTCCATAGTTTGCGCTGCGGGTTTGCTCCTGCCCTGAACAGCGCTAACCTGCCTGTTCCTCATCTGTCAGTGACCCTGCCCCATGCCATTGCGCCAGCGCCTCGAAAACCTGCCGGTCGGCCAGAAGCTTCTGGCGGCCCTGCTGGTCTTGCTGACCACCGTTCTGCTGGTCGCCAACCTGACGTTCATCAGCGCGGCCTATTACATCTCTCAAGAGGCGATGGCACCCCAGGCCCTTCAGACGATTGGCCGATTGATCAGCAACCCCAGCCTGTCGGAACAGGCGCTCTCCTCCCCCTACAACGCCCAGGCGTTGCTCAAGGAGCTGAAAAACTACGGCCCGTTGCGCGCTGCAGCGGTGTACGACAGCTCGGGCACCCGCCTCTCGCAAGTGCAACAGGGCGACAAACTGCGTCTACCTGACCACTACCGCAACCTTGAAAGCTGGCGCATCACGGAGTTTCGCAACACACAGGTGATCCCGATCCCCAAACAGGGCCAGTCGCCGGGTCATTTGCTGCTGGTGGCGAGCAGTGAGCTGCCGACTGCGTTCTACACCGGCACGTTGACGGCCAGCCTGGGCATTCTGATCTTCAGTATTTTGCTGTGGGCGGGCGTGGCGCGGCAGATTCGCCGTTTCATCACCGAACCGATCTATCAACTCGAAGAACTTTCGCGCCGCGTGACCCGCGAAGAAAACTACGCCTTGCGCGCCGGGCCCGGCAATCAGGATGAAATTGGCTCGCTGGCTGAAGCGTTCAACACCATGCTGTCGCGCATGGAGGCTCGGGAACAGCAGCTCAAGCGCGCCCGCGATGACTCCCAGGAAGCCTACGATCAAGCGCAAGGGCTGGCCGAAGAAACCCGCCACACCAACCGCAAGCTGGAACTGGAGGTCCAGGTTCGCAGCAAGATCGAGAAAAAACTCACCGGTTTTCAGAATTACCTGAACAGCATTATCGACTCCATGCCGTCGGCGCTCATTGCCCTGGACGAGCAGCTCTACGTCACGCAGTGGAACCAGGAAGCGGGCGCCCTCTCCGGCACGCCATTGGATGAGGCCCTCAACCAGCCGATTTTTCTGGCGTTCCCGCCAATGAAAGCGTTTTTGCCGCAGATCAAACAGACCGTCGAGCGCCACACCGTGACCAAGATCGAGCGCGTCACGTGGGTGAAAGGCGATCTCACCCGGCACTTCGCACTGACGTTCTACCCGCTGACCGGTGGGGCCGGGCGTGGCGCGGTGATCCGGATCGACGACATCACCCAGCGTCTGTCGCTGGAAGACATGATGGTGCAGTCAGAAAAAATGCTCTCGGTGGGCGGTCTGGCGGCGGGCATGGCCCACGAGATCAACAACCCCCTCGGCGCGATCATGCACAACGTGCAGAACATTCGTCGGCGACTGTCGCCGGAGTTGCCGAAGAACCTGGAGCAGGCCGAGCAGGAAGGCATCGAGCTGTCGGCGGTGAATCAGTACCTCGGCGCGCGGGAAGTGCCGCAGTTGCTCGACGGCATCCAGCAGGCTGGCGCGCGGGCGGCGAAGATTGTCAGCCACATGCTCAGTTTCAGCCGTCGCAGCAACCGGCAGATGGCGCCGTGCGACCTGCCCGCGCTGATCGATCAGGCCGTGGAAATCGCCAGCAACGACTTCGACCTGACCATCGGTTTCGACTTCAAGGGCCAGAACATTCTGCGTCAGTTCGACCCCAACCTCGGCCCCGTTCCGGGCACTGCCAACGAGCTGGAACAGGTGCTGCTTAATCTGCTGAAGAACGCCGCGCAGGCCATCCATCAGCGTGAACACGAAACCGAGCCCGGCCGCATCATTTTGCGCACTCGTCTGAATCCGCCATGGGCAGAGATTCAGGTGGAAGACAATGGCGTCGGCATGCCGGAGAGTGTGCGCAAGCGTATCTTCGAGCCGTTCTTCACCACGAAGGAAGTCGGCCAGGGCACAGGGCTGGGCCTCTCGGTGTCGTACTTCATCATCACCAACAATCACAAGGGCCAGATGGAGGTGCACTCCACGCTCGGCCAGGGCACCTGTTTCACGCTGCGCCTGCCGCTGGTGGGCAACCCGATGAACGTGCCCGCCCCACAGATCATTGGTCAGAACGACCGGGAGTAAGACCATGGGATTTCGCTTGTCGAAGATTTACACACGCACCGGCGACAAGGGCGAAACCGGCCTGGGTGACGGCCGTCGGGTGCCAAAGGATCACCCGCGCATCGAGGCCATTGGCGAGGTTGACACGCTGAACAGCCAACTCGGCCTCTTGCTGGCGGGCCTTGAAGGTGTGGTCCCTGCGGTACCTGAGATGCAGGGCATCGTCGACGTATTGGCGCCGTGTCAGCACCGTTTGTTTGACCTTGGGGGCGAGCTGGCGATGCCGGAATACCAAGCCTTGAATGCGGCGGAGGTCGAGCGGCTGGAAACAGCGATCGATCAGTGGAACGAGGAAGTGGGGCCGCTGGAAAATTTCATTCTGCCGGGTGGGTCCGCGTTGATCGCTCAGGCCCATGTGTGCAGAAGCCTGGCCCGCAGTGCCGAGCGCCGTTGTCAGCACTTGAACGCTATCGAACCGCTGGCCGGGGTGGGTCTGGCGTACATCAATCGGTTGTCGGATTTGCTGTTCGTCGCGGCGCGAATCATTGCGAAGCGCCAGGGTGTATCGGAGATTTTGTGGCAGCCGGCCAAAAAGCCCGACTGATCACAGAATCCGTAGGAGCGTGGCTTGTCCCGCGATCGGCGGGGAGCCCGCCGCAAACACTGCCAATTTGATTCATTTGACGCACCGCATTTGCCGAATGGCTGCCGGTTCCCGGCAGATCGCGGGACAAGCCACGCTCCTACAGGAGATTGTGTTCAGACTGTAGGCCAGAATGCCCGAATCCCCGCCACACCCTGCGCGCCGTGTTCCCACGCCTGTTGACGCTCCGCCGGACCGACACCGCCCAGCAGATAAACCGGTTTGCTGAATCCCTCGATCAAGGCCCGCGCCTGTTCCCAACCCAAAGGCTCGGCGTCGGGGTGGGTTTGCGTGGGCTGAACAGGCGACAGGGTGACGAAATCCACGCCCATCTGTTCGGCCAGGGACAGCTCTTCAGCGTTGTGGCACGACGCCGCCAACCAGCGCTCTTCCGGGAACGGCCGGCCCTTGCTGGCGTATTTGCGCAACTGCTCGCTGGTCAGATGCCAACCTGCGGCGGGAAAGTCGCCCAGCCACTCCAGCGGGCCTTTGAGCATCAATTGCGCCTTGCCCGCGCACAGTCCGACAGCATCCACCGCGACATCGCGGTATTTGGGGTCGTAACCGTTCGGGGCGCGCAGTTGAATCAGCTTGATCCCGTCTGCAATCGCCTTTTGCATGCCTTTCAGCAGTTGGGGCGTTTCCAGTGCGTCCGGCGTGATCAGGTATTCGCCTGGCAACCGGGCGGCAGCGACGATCGGCTGGTTCGCCGCAGGGAATTCGTAACTGGCCAGCTCCCGGTTTGACACCCAGGCCAATGGCTGGCCTTCAACGCCGTGGGGCTCACCCGTGAACGACGAGACTTCCCAGACGTCCAGCAACACCTGTTTGTCCGGGTAGTCGTGTTTGATCTTGATCAGTGGCCGCGCCTTGGTGACCACGATGCCCAGCTCCTCTTTCAACTCACGTGACAGGGCCGATTCGACGGTTTCGTCAGGCTCGACCTTGCCACCGGGAAACTCCCACAAGCCGCCCTGGTGCTGCTTGTCAGCGCGCCGGGCAATGAGAATCTTGCCGTCGGTGCCGCGAATGACCGCGGCGGCTACATGGATGCGTTTCACGTTAAAGCTTCCTCTAAAACCTGACGGTGCGGACGTGAGCCGGGCACTTCTGCCAAATACGCACACGAATCACTGTGGGAGCGAATTCATTCGCGAAACGCCTTAACAACCGATACATCTCTGGCGCCTGATGAATCATTCGCGAATGAATTCGCTCCCACAGAGTGAGAACAGCGTCGTACAGAAAAACTGCGTACGACGCGATTCTCTCAATCAGGTGCGGTATTCCGCGTTGATCTTCACGTATTCGTGGGACAGGTCGGTGGTCCAGATGGTTTCGCTGCAATCACCACGGCCCAGCTCGATGCGGATGGTGATTTCCTCCTCGGCCATCACCGCCGAGCCTTGCTCTTCGGTGTAGGTCGTGGCACGAGCGCCCTGGCTGGCGATGCACACGCCGCTGAGGAACACGTCAATCTTGCTCACGTCCAGATTCGGCACACCCGCACGGCCCACGGCGGCCAGGATGCGGCCCCAGTTCGGGTCGGAAGCGAACAGCGCGGTCTTGATCAGCGGCGAGTGGGCGACGGTATAGCCGACGTCCAGGCACTCTTGTTGGTTGCCGCCGCCGTTGACTTCGACGGTCACGAACTTGGTCGCGCCTTCACCGTCACGCACGATGGCCTGAGCGACATCCATGCAGACTTCGAACACGGCTTTTTTCAATGCGTCGAACAGCGGGCCTTTGGCTTCGGTGACTTCGGGCAGGTTGGCCTGACCGGTGGCGATCAGCATGCAGCAGTCGTTAGTCGAGGTGTCGCCGTCGATGGTGATGCGGTTGAACGACTTGTTCGCGCCGTCACGGACCAGGTCCTGCAGCACGCTTTGCGACACTTTGGCGTCGGTGGCGATGTAGCCCAGCATCGTCGCCATGTTCGGACGAATCATGCCCGCGCCCTTGCTGATACCGGTCACGGTGACGGTCACGCCGTCGATCTGGAACTGGCGGCTGGCGCCTTTTGGCAGGGTGTCGGTGGTCATGATGCCGGTGGCCGCAGCCGCCCAGTTATCCACAGACAGGTCGTCCAGCGCGGCTTGCAGTGCGCCTTCGATTTTCTCAACAGGCAGCGGCTCGCCGATCACGCCGGTCGAGAACGGCAGCACAGCACTGGCATCGACGCCTGTGATCTCGGCCAGCTTGGCGGTGGTGCGTTCCGCAGCGCGCAGACCCGGCTCACCGGTGCCCGCGTTGGCGTTGCCGGTGTTGGTCAGCAGGTAGCGCACGGCGCCGCCCACACGTTGTTTGGACAGGATCACCGGCGCGGCGCAAAACGCGTTCAGGGTGAAGACGCCTGCCACGCTGGAGCCTTCGGCGCAGCGCATGACCACGATGTCTTTGCGCCCCGGGCGCTTGATGCCGGCAGAGGAAATGCCCAGTTCGAAACCGGGAACCGGGTGCAGCGTCGGCAGAGGACCAAGACCAACAGCCATGAAATGCGCTCCTTGAAAAGTAGTCATGCCGCCCCCGGCTTTCCAGGTGCGGCGCAATCGATTGAAAAACGCCGCGACGGCTGGGCCGGTCGCGGCGTGGTATTACGTGAAAGCTACAGCCCGGCCGTTACTTAGTTAATCTGGCCGTGGCAATGCTTGAACTTCTTGCCTGAACCGCACCAGCACAGCTCGTTGCGACCCAGTTTCTGATCATTGCGAACCGGCGACAGCGCGGCAGCGGCGACTGCAACGTCGTCACCCTCTTCGCCCACCAGTGCGATTGGCTGATCCAGACCCGGTGCTTCGGCGTGCTGGAATTGCATGCGCTGGGCCAGTTCTTCGGCTTCGCGACGCAGGCGCGCCTCTTCCTCGGCCGGGTCTTCGCGGCGAACCTGGACGTGAGACAGCACACGAATGGTGTCGCGCTTGATCGAATCCAGCAGTTCCTGGAACAGGGTGAAGGACTCGCGCTTGTATTCCTGTTTCGGGTTCTTCTGAGCGTAGCCGCGCAGGTGGATACCGTGACGCAGGTGGTCCATGGTCGACAGGTGGTCTTTCCACAGGTCGTCCAGTACGCGCAGCAGAATCTGCTTCTCGAAGGTGCGCAGGGCTTCGGCGCTCGCCTGGTCTTCCTTCTCGGTGTAAGCCGACATGATGGCTTCCAGCAGTTTCGGACGCAGGTTTTCTTCGTGCAGGTGATCGTCTTCGTCCAGCCACTGCTGAATCGGCAGTTTCACGCCGAAATCGCTGTTCAGCGCGGCTTCCAGACCGGCGACGTCCCACTGCTCTGGCAGGGATTGCGGCGGAATGTGCGCGCTGATGGTGGCGTCGAGGACTTCTTCGCGGAACTCGGCAATGGTGTCACCAATGTTCACCGCAGCCAGCAGGCTGTTGCGCATGTGGTAGATCACTTTCCGCTGTTCGTTGGAAACGTCGTCGAATTCAAGCAGTTGCTTACGAATGTCAAAGTTGCGGCCTTCGACCTTGCGTTGTGCTTTCTCGATGGCGTTGGTCACCATGCGGTGCTCGATCGCCTCGCCGGACTGCATGCCCAGCGCCTTCATGAAGTTCTTCACCCGGTCAGAGGCGAAGATGCGCATCAGGCTGTCTTCCAGCGACAGGTAGAAACGGCTCGAACCGGTGTCGCCCTGACGACCCGCGCGACCGCGCAGCTGGTTGTCGATACGACGGGACTCGTGACGCTCGGACGCGATCACGTGCAGACCGCCCGCCTCAATCACTTGTTGATGGCGCTTCTGCCAGTCGGCCTTGATCTGCGCGACTTGCTCAGGGGTCGGGTCTTCCAGGCTGGCGACTTCAACTTCCCAGTTACCGCCCAACAGGATGTCGGTACCACGGCCGGCCATGTTGGTGGCGATGGTCAGGGCCCCCGGACGACCGGCCTGCGCGATGATTTCCGCTTCTTTTTCGTGGAACTTGGCGTTCAGGACCTTGTGATCGATGCCTTCTTTCTTGAGCAGGTTGGACATGTGCTCAGAAGTTTCGATGGTCGCTGTACCTACCAGCACCGGACGCTGTTCGGCCAGACAGGCCTTGATGTCGGTGATGATCGCCTGGTATTTCTCCTCGGCGGTCAGGTACACCAGGTCGTTGAAGTCTTTACGCGCCAACGGCTTGTTCGGCGGAATGACCATCACGGCCAGGGCGTAGATCTGGTGGAATTCGAACGCTTCGGTGTCGGCTGTACCGGTCATGCCGGACAGTTTGTTGTACAGACGGAAGTAGTTCTGGAACGTGGTCGAAGCCAAAGTCTGGCTTTCGGCCTGAATGTTCAGGTGTTCTTTGGCTTCGATGGCCTGGTGCAGACCTTCCGACAGACGACGACCCGGCATGGTACGACCGGTGTGTTCATCGACCAGCAGAATGCCGCCGTCCTGAACGATGTATTCGACGTTGCGATGGAACAGTTTGTGCGCACGCAGACCGGCGTAAACGTGGGTCAGCAGGCCCAGGTTATGCGCCGAATACAGGCTCTCGCCTTCGGCCAGCAAACCGACTTCGGTGAGCATTTCTTCGATGAACTGGTGACCGGACTCGTTCAACTCCACCTGACGGGATTTCTCGTCGATGGTGTAGTGGCCCTGCTTGGTCACCACGCCTTCCACTTCCTCGATGTGTTGTTCGAGTTTAGGGATCAGCTTGTTGATTTCGGTGTAGAGCTTGGAGCTGTCTTCGGCCTGGCCGGAGATGATCAGCGGGGTACGGGCTTCGTCGATGAGGATCGAGTCCACTTCGTCGATCACGGCGAAATTCAGCTCGCGCTGGAATTTGTCTTCCAGGCTGAACGCCATGTTGTCGCGCAGGTAGTCGAAGCCGAATTCGTTGTTGGTGCCGTAGGTGATGTCGGAACCATACGCAGCACGCTTCTCTTCAGGCGGCTGGAAAGGCGTCACGACGCCTACGGTCAGACCGAGGAATTCGTACAACGGACGCATCCAGTTGGCGTCACGACGGGCCAGGTAGTCGTTCACGGTCACAACGTGCACGCCCTTGCTGGACAGCGCGTTGAGGTACACCGCCAGTGTCGCCACCAGGGTTTTACCTTCACCGGTACGCATCTCGGCGATCATGCCTTCGTGCAGCGTCATGCCGCCGAGCAATTGAACGTCGAAGTGACGCATCCCCATGACGCGTTTACCGGCTTCGCGGCAGACCGCAAAGGCTTCAGGCAGGAGCTTATCGAGGGTCTCACCTTTGGCGAAGCGGGCCTTGAATTCTTCGGTCTTGGCGCGCAGTTGCTCGTCCGAAAGGGCCACCATTTGCTCTTCGAAGCTGTTAACGGACTGGACCGTCTTGAGCAGGCGCTTCACTTCGCGCTCGTTTTTGCTTCCGAAAAGTTTTTTTAACAAAGGTGCAAACATATCGACAGGATCTTCCACACATAGGGATGGAGGGCGGCCCCGTGAGTCGCCCGTGCAGCCCTCATGGCCGCATGCGAACGAGCATTCTACCCGGAAATGGTGGTGAGGAAAGTGGCGTTATTCCACGATGCTGGCACAGCAATGTTACGGGGCAGAAGTACAATAGGGGCATTTCTTCGGACTTCAACCCGTGCAGGACAGAAGTTTGATTAATGTTTCTTCACGAATCGGCCGGTAGAACAAGGGTGGGATCGGCACTTACAGGGCCAGCGACTGCTTTCTGATAACATCACGGACTTGTAACCACAGGCGACTTTCATGGCCTTTCGTCCCTTGCAGGCTCGCGCTCCGGCTGTGCTTTTGCGCGAAGCCAGACCGCTCAAAGCCATTTTTAATCATGCCCAGCGATTGGCCCATTTGCAGCGTTTGCTGGAAAGCCAGTTGCAACCCGCTGCGCGCGAGCATTGCCACGTGGCGTCGTGGCGAGAAGGGACATTGCTGCTGGTCGTCACGGACGGTCACTGGGCGACGCGGTTGCGGTATCAACAGAAGCGGCTGCAACGGCAATTGGTGGTCTTCAAGGAATTCGCCAACCTCACGCGATTGCAGTTGAAAGTGCAGCCCGCGACGATCCATCGGGCACCGGTCGGGCCTTCACGGGATTTGTCGGTGGCCGCCGCAGATGCGATCAATGAAACGGCTGAGGGAATCAGCGATCCGAAACTGAAAGCGGCGCTCGAACGATTGGCGGCGCATGCCCGGCCTAAAGATTCGGTTTAATCGCCCTGGACCTGACGGTCCCCAAAAAGCCATAAAAAAAGGCCACCTGATCAGGTGGCCTTAAATATTAAAACTGAGAAGAAGAGACTGTTACACCGCCGCTACAGGGCGCATGTACGAGATCGGTGCGGTACTGGCATCAGCAAAGGTCACCACTTCCCACGCGTCTTCCTGTGCGATCAACGCACGCAGCAGACGATTGTTCAGACCGTGGCCAGATTTGAAGCCCTGGTACTCGCCGATCAAACTGTTGCCCAGCAGATACAGGTCACCGATGGCATCCAGGATCTTGTGTTTGACGAACTCGTCCTCATACCGCAGGCCGTCTTCGTTCAACACGCCGTCCTTGTCCACGACGATCGCGTTTTCAACGCTCCCGCCCAGTGCAAGGTTGTGTTTGCGCAGGTACTCGATGTCTTTCATGAAACCGAAAGTACGCGCACGGCTCACTTCTTTTACGAACGAAGTGCTGGAAAAGTCGACGCTCGCCGTCTGTGTCCGGTTCTTCAGGTACGGGTGATCGAAATCGATTTCGAAGCTCACCTTGAAACCTTCGAACGGCACGAACTTGGCGTATTTGCCGTCTTCCTCTACGCAGACTTCTTTCAGAATGCGTATGAATTTCTTCGGTGCGTCCTGTTCTTCCAGGCCAGCTGACTGGATCAGGAATACGAAGGGACCTGCGCTGCCGTCCATGATTGGAACTTCGGAGGCAGAGAGTTCAACGTAGGCGTTATCGATGCCGAGGCCGGCCATGGCCGACAGCAAGTGCTCGACCGTATCGACCTTCACGTCGCCATTGAACAGCGTTGTGGAAAGCGTGGTGTCGCCCACATTCAGCGCGTGTGCGTTGATCTGGACAACCGGCTCGAGGTCGGTACGGAAAAACACAATGCCAGCGTTCACAGGTGCAGGTTTGAGGGTCAGGTAAACCTTTTCCCCCGAGTGCAGGCCGATACCTGTGGCACGGATAATATTCTTCAGGGTGCGTTGTTTAATCATGGCATTGGCCGCTTCAGCGCATATCGCGAATTAGTATCAACAAAGGCTGGCGATGATAGCAGACCTCGCCTTTGCTGAACACCAATCACCCTTATACCCCTGATAGAACTCATCAATCAGCCTGACGACGCAGGAACGCTGGAATGTCCAGGTAATCCAGATCGTCTTGCGGATTCATTTTTGCCGCAGCGGTGGCGCCTGCGTGAGCCTGATTGCGCATCACGGTAGGACGGTCCAGATCGCGGTAATTCACCGAAGGCTGCTCCTGGCGGACGGCTTGTTGCTGCACAGGTGCGGCTTGAGCGGTCTGCATGGTGTTGTCGATGACCTTCACAGGCTTCTCGATTTTTGCACCCAGGCCAGTGGCAACCACGGTCACGTGCAGCTCGTCGCGCATATCCGGATCGATAACGGTACCGACCTTGACCATGGCGTGCTCGGAGGCGAACGCTTCGATGATGCTACCCACGTCGGAGTACTCACCCAGAGACAGGTCAGGACCGGCGGTGATGTTGACCAGAATGCCGCGGGCACCCTGCAGGTTCACGTCTTCGAGCAGCGGGTTGCGAATGGCTGCTTCGGTGGCTTCACGTGCACGGTTCGGACCGCTGGCAGCGCCGGTTCCCATCATCGCCATGCCCATCTCGGACATCACGGTGCGTACGTCGGCGAAGTCGACGTTGATCATGCCTGGACGCTTGATGATGTCGGAGATACCGCGAACGGCACCGGCCAGTACATCGTCTGCCTTGGCGAAAGCCGACAAGAGGCTGGCGTCTTTACCCAGGATGGTCAGCAGCTTCTCGTTGGGAATGGTGATCAACGAGTCAACGCTTTCGGACAGCGCGCGGATGCCTTCATCGGCGATCTGCATGCGCTTGCGGCCTTCGAACGGGAATGGACGGGTCACGACCGCAACGGTCAGGATGCCCATTTCCTTGGCCACTTCGGCGATGATCGGGGCTGCACCGGTACCGGTACCGCCACCCATGCCGGTGGTGATGAAGACCATGTTGGTGCCCTGCAGAACTTCCGCAATGCGCTCACGATCTTCCAGTGCCGCCTGACGACCGACTTCAGGATTGGCACCTGCACCCAGGCCCTTGGTCACACCGGTACCCAGTTGCAGAATGGTACGTGCGCCAATGTTCTTCAGTGCTTGAGCATCGGTGTTGGCGCAGATGAACTCGACGCCTTCGATGTTGCTCTTGACCATGTGATTGACCGCGTTGCCGCCGCCGCCACCAACACCGATAACTTTAATTACCGGGCTTTGTGGGATGTTGTCTACGAGCTCGAACATGTTCCCTCTCCTTCAGTTCTCTAGTTTTATGTCGCCTGTTGCCTGCCTACCACTTTTTGAATCTTAGAAATTCCCCTGGACCCAGCGCTTGAGACGCTCAAACACGGGTGCCTTAGGTTCATCGCTATAACTGCTACCGGAATTGGAAAGGCCTGACAGCGAGATCCCGTCGGACTGCTTTTGCAGTCCGTACAGCAGCAAGCCAACACCGGTGGAGTAAATCGGGTTGCGAACGACGTCCGCCAGACCCTTGATGCTGTGCGGCACGCCGAGGCGCACCGGCATGTGGAAGATTTCCTCGGCCAGTTCGACCGCGCCTTCCATTTTCGAGGTACCGCCGGTCAGCACGATGCCGGCCGGAATCAGGTCTTCGTAGCCACTGCGGCGCAGTTCGGCCTGAATCAGGGTGAACAGCTCGTCGTAGCGAGGCTCGACCACTTCGGCCAGCGCCTGACGGGACAGTTCGCGAGGTGGACGGTCGCCCACGCTCGGCACTTTGATGGTTTCACCGGCGCCGGCCAGTTTGGCCAGGGCGCAGGCGTAACGGATCTTGATCTCTTCGGCGTACTGCGTCGGGGTGCGCAGGGCCATGGCGATGTCATTGGTGACTTGATCGCCCGCAATCGGGATCACGGCGGTGTGACGGATCGCGCCTTCGGTGAAGATTGCGATGTCAGTGGTGCCGCCGCCGATGTCGACCAGGCACACGCCCAGCTCTTTCTCGTCGTCGGTCAGCACCGAGTACGCCGAGGCCAACTGCTCAAGGATGATGTCGTCGACTTCGAGACCGCAGCGACGCACGCACTTCTCAATGTTCTGAGCGGCGTTCACGGCGCAGGTCACGACGTGCACCTTGGCTTCCAGACGTACGCCCGACATGCCCAGCGGCTCACGAACGCCTTCCTGGTTATCGATCACGTAATCCTGCGGCAGGGTGTGCAGGACGCGCTGGTCCGCCGGGATCGCCACCGCCTGAGCGGCGTCAAGGACGCGCTCCAGGTCAGCCGAACTCACTTCGCGGTCGCGAATCGCCACGATGCCGTGGGAATTCAGGCTGCGAATGTGGTTGCCCGCGACACCGACGAACGCCGAGTGAATGCGGCAACCCGCCATCAGCTGCGCTTCTTCCACTGCGCGCTGAATCGACTGCACGGTCGACTCGATGTTCACCACCACGCCCTTCTTCAGGCCGCGTGAAGGGTGGGTGCCGATACCGACGATTTCCAGCGTGCCATCAGCCGCGACTTCGCCTACCAGCGCCACCACCTTGGAGGTGCCGATATCCAATCCGACGATCATTTTGCCGCTTTGCACGTTTGCCATGGGTCCTGCCTCTTATCAATTCTTCGCGACGGCGGGTTTGTCCGTCGTTGGCGCTGGCGCCTGCTCACGCCACCCAACGGCCAGGCCGTTGTTGTAACGCAGGTCTACTCGCGCAATGTTCGTGATCTGTTCTTTCAGCGTTTTTTCGTAGATGGCGATAAAGCGGCGCATCTTCTCAACCAGGTTGCCTCGTCCCAGCAGCAGTTCCAGGCCGGGACCTGCATTGCCTGCGCCGGTGGTCAGGAACCAACTGCCTCGTTCGCGCAATTCCAGGCGAGCGATGGAGAAGCCCAGCGGGCGTAACATCTGGCTCAGCACCTGGTATTGCTGCATCACCTGCTGTTGAGCCCGTTGAGGCCCGAACAACTGCGGAAGGTGTTCGTAGTTGGCCAGCTCACGCGGGGTGAACGCCTGACCCTGGTTGTTCAGCAGGGCCGAATCGCCCCAGCGCGCAACCGGCAATTGTTCTTCGAGGCGAATCACCACCTGATCCGGCCACACACGACGTACTTCGGCGTGGGCGATCCAGGGCATCTGTTCCAGCTCGGTACGCATCCCGGCCAGGTCGATGTTGAAGAAACTGGTGGCCACATACGGCGCAATGCGCTGCTGAACGGCTTGCTGGCTGATGTAGCTCAAGTCGCCCTGAACGTTGATCCGCGAGATCGGCCGGTCGGCGTACGGCAATAGACGCTGCGCGGCTTCGTAAGTGCCGAAACCCAGCACCACCAGCAGGACGGGCCACATCAGGCCGCGCAGGAAACCGAAATTCGGCTTCGGCATGCGCGCCGACAGAGGCTCCTTGGCCACCATCCGGCTGGCACCGCGAGGCACCGGCTTGCGGCCAGGAGTGGATTGCTGATGACGTACCGTTGCGCCGAGCATGACTTACCCCCGCACCTGGACACTGTCGGCCAGAATCGCCAACACCAACTGTTTAAAATCGAGCCCTGCGGCATTCGCTGCCATGGGGACCAGGCTGTGATCGGTCATGCCGGGCACGGTGTTGACTTCCAGCAGCCAGAACTGGCCATTGGCGTCCTGCATGACGTCGGTGCGTGCCCATCCGGCAATACCCACGGCTTCGCAGGCACGTGCGGTCAGCGCCTTGAGTTCCTGTTCTTTGTTTGCATCGAGGCCGCACGGGATCCGGTACTGGGTATCGGAAGCCAGGTATTTGGCGTCGTAGTCGTAAAAAGTATGGGGAGTGCCCAGGCCGATCGGGGGCAAGACTTGCCCACGCAGCGTCGCGACAGTGAACTCTGGACCTTGAATCCATTGTTCGACCAACACGTTTGAATCGTAGGTACTGGCGGCATTCCAGGCGGCGATCAATTCGTCGACGCGGGTCACCTTGGCCATACCGATACTGGAGCCTTCATGAGCGGGTTTGACGATCAAAGGAAAGCCCAGTTCCGTCGCCGCAGAAATACAGTCTGATTCGCTCGCCAGCACCGCGTGACGCGGCGTCGGCAGGCCCAGACTCTGCCAGACCTGCTTGGTGCGCAGCTTGTCCATCGCCAGTGCCGACGCCAGCACGCCGCTGCCGGTGTACGGGATCTCCAGGCATTCGAGCAGGCCCTGCATGGTGCCGTCTTCGCCGCCGCGACCGTGCAGCACGATGAACGCGCGGTCGATGGTCTCACTGGCCAGTCGCTGAAGGAAATCGTCGCCCACATCGATCCCGAAGGCATCGACGCCCGCACTCAACAGCGCTTCAAGCACTGCGTTGCCCGATTTGAGGGAAACCTCCCGCTCCGCACTCTTGCCGCCAAAAAGCACGGCAACGCGGCCGAAGCTTTTTGGCTCAAGGGTCGAGAGCAGGGAGACGGGCGCGGCGGCTGTCATTTCAGCTTACCTTCGGTTGAGGCCACGATGGCGCCCGCAAACAGCGGGCTCTTGAGCAATTGCGGTGCGAGTCCGCCAATGTCACCGGCGCCCTGGCACAGCAGGATGTCGCCCGCGCGCAGCAGCGGCTTGACCAGCGGGGCCAGCTCAACGCCCCGCTCGATGTAGATCGGGTCCAACTGGCCACGCTGACGAATGCTGTGGGCCAGTTGACGGCTGTCCGCGCCCGGAATCGGCTCTTCTCCCGCCGGGTAGACTTCCATCAGCAGCAGGACGTTGGCGTCGTTGAGCACCTGCACGAAATCGTCGTACAGATCGCGAGTACGGCTGTAACGGTGCGGCTGGTAAACCATGACCAGACGACGATCCGGCCAGCCACCGCGCACGGCATTGATGACGGCCGCAACTTCACGCGGGTGGTGACCGTAGTCGTCCACCAGCATCACGTTGCCACCTTCCACCGGCAGTTCGCCGTAGACCTGGAAGCGACGGCCCACGCCCTGGAAGCCAGACAGGCCCTGAACGATGGCTTCGTCAGTGATGCCTTCGTCCGTCGCGATGGCGATGGTCGCCAGCGAGTTGAGAACGTTGTGGTTGCCCGGCATGTTCACCGACACGTCCAGCGGCTCGCGGTCGCGGCGCAGGACGGTGAAGTGGGTGCGCATGCCTTCCTGACGCACGTTGATCGCGCGCACGTCGGCGTCTTCGTTGAAGCCATAGGTCATGACCGGGCGTTTCACCGTCGGCAGAATATCGCGCACGACCGGGTCATCGGTGCAGACCACGGCCAGACCGTAGAACGGCAGGTTGTGCAGGAACTCGACGAAGGTTTTCTTCAGTTTGTTGAAGTCGCCCTCGTAGGTCGCCATGTGGTCGGCGTCGATGTTGGTGACCACGGCCACCAGCGGCTGCAGGTGCAGGAAGCTGGCGTCGCTCTCGTCGGCCTCGGCGATCAGGTAGCGGCTGGTGCCGAGCTGGGCGTTGGTGCCCGCTGCGTTCAGTCGGCCACCGATCACGAAAGTCGGGTCGAGACCACCGGCCGCGAACACCGAAGCGATCAGGCTGGTGGTGGTGGTTTTGCCGTGGGTACCGGCGACCGCGATGCCATGTCGATAGCGCATCAGTTCGGCCAGCATCTCGGCACGTGGTACCACAGGGATACGACGCTCAAGGGCTGTCGCCACTTCCGGGTTGGAGGTGTTGACGGCACTGGACACGACCAGCACGTCTGCCGCTGCCGAGTTTTCAGCGCGGTGGCCAATAAAGATGTGCGCGCCGAACGATTCGAGGCGCTCGGTCACCGGAGAGGCCTTGAGGTCGGAACCGGAGACTTCGTAACCCAGGTTCAGCAACACCTCGGCGATCCCGCACATGCCCACACCGCCGATGCCGACGAAATGGATGCGACGGATGCGGCGCATTTCCGGTTGTGGCATGGCGCGTTGGTTCTCAACCATGGGCCACCTCCAGGCAGACATCGACGACGGTGTTGGTGGCATCCGGCTTGGCCAGTTGGCGAGCCGTGGTAGCCATGCGCTTCAATTGTTCGGGTTGCATCAAAACCTCTGTCAGGCGAGCGGCCATCTCGGCCGCGCCAGTTGTTCTTTGTGGCATCACGAAGGCAGCGCCTTCACGGGCCAGATAGTCGGCGTTACGCGACTGGTGGTCGTCGATCGCATGGGGCAGCGGCACCAGCAACGACGGCAGGCCAGCGGCCGCCAGTTCACTGATGGTCAGCGCACCCGCGCGGCAAACCACCAGATCCGCCCAGCCATAGGCTTGGGCCATGTCTTTGATGAACGGGGCGACCTGCGCCTCGACACCCGCTGCGCGATAACGCTCGGCGGTGATTTCATCGTGCTTCTTGCCCGCCTGATGAAACACCTCAGGCCGCAGTTCCGCCGGCACTTGGGCCAGCGCTTCTGGCAACAACTTGTTCAGCGGCTCGGCGCCCAGGCTTCCGCCCAGCACCAGCAACCGGGGTTTGCGTCCGGTCAGCGCCTGACGCGGTGTTTCGAAAAACAGCTCGGCACGCACCGGATTGCCGGTGGTGCGACGCTTGGCCGAGGCTGCGAACGTCTGCGGGAACGCTTCACATACGCGAGCGGCGAACGAGGCCAGGCTGCGGTTGGCGGTTCCGGCCACGGCGTTTTGCTCGTGAATGATCAACGGCACACCCGCGAGTTTCGCGGCGAGGCCACCGGGGCCCGTCACGTACCCCCCAAAACCGACGACGCAAACGGGCTTCAACTCACGCACCACTTTGCGCGCCTGCAACAACGCCTTGATCAGCATGAACGGCGCCTTGAGCAACGACAGACGGCCCTTGCCCCGCAAACCGGTGACATTGATCAGGTGCAGTTGGAGCCCAGCCGCAGGCACCAGTTCGTTTTCGATGCCGCGCGGCGTACCGAGCCAGTGCACGGTGTAGCCACGGGCCTGGAATTCGCGTGCGCAGGCCAGCGCCGGGAACACGTGCCCGCCGGTGCCGCCTGCCATGATCAAGACATTACCGACGGCCATGGTTTGGCTCCTCGGCGAAATCGCTCTCACTGAATTCGGCTTCTTCGCTACCCATGTTGTTGCGCGATTCCCACTCGATGCGCAGCAACAGGCCCAGACTCGCGCAGCAGATAATCAACGAGCTGCCGCCGTAACTGAGGAATGGCAAGGTCAGACCCTTGGTCGGCAGCAGGCCGACGTTCACGCCGATGTTGATCAGGAACTGACCAATCCACAGGAACGCCAGACCGTAGGCGGTGTAGGCGGCGAAGAACTGCTTGGCGCGCTCGGCCCACATGCCGATGTACATCGCACGAATACTCACGAACATGAACAGCGCCACGGTGGCCAGCGACCCCACGACGCCCAGCTCTTCGGCCAACACCGAGAACACGAAGTCGGTGTGCGCTTCCGGCAGGTAGAACTGCTTCTGCACGCTGTTGCCCAGACCAACGCCAAACCACTCGCCGCGACCGAAGGCGATGAGCGCCTGAGTCAGCTGGTAACCAGAGCCGAATTGATCCGACCACGGGTCGGTAAACGTGATCAGACGCGCCATCCTATAAGGCTGCGCCTGCACCAGCACGAACACCGCGCCAACGGCCAACGCCACCATCAGACTGAAGCGAAACAGGCCGACGCCGCCCAGGAACAGCATCGCCGCTGCCGCCCCCATCATCACGACGGTGGCACCGAAGTCAGGCTCCATCAGCAGCAGGCCCGCCATCGGCAGCAACACGATGAAAGGCTTGAAGAAGCCCATCCAGCTTTCGCGCACTTCTGTCTGACGACGAATCAGGTAACCGGCGAGGAAAATCACCACGAACACCTTGGCGATTTCCGACGGCTGCACGTTGAACATGCCGAAGCCGATCCATCGCATCGAACCGTTCACCTCACGCCCGATGCCGGGCACGATCACCATGATCAGCAGGCCGAAGGCGCCGATCAGCATGAGCCAGCCAAGGCGTTGCCAGGTCGCGACCGGAATCATCATGGTGGCGACGCAGGCGCCGAGGCCCAGCACCAGATAAATCAGGTGACGGGTCATCATGTACAACGCGTTGCCCGACTGCACGGCGGCCACTTCCGACGACGCGGAAGTGATCATCACCAGACCCAGGCCCAGCAGCGCAAGGCAGCCAGCGAGCATCGGGAAATCGACGTCCACGCCACGACCACTGATGATCGGCGACGGGTAAGGCTTGATCACGCCAAAGATCATGACAAGTCCCTCACGGCCTGGGCGAACATCTGTCCGCGGACTTCAAAGTTCTTGAACATGTCAAAGCTGGCGCAGGCAGGGGCCAGCAGCACGGCATCCCCTTCCTGAGCCCATTCGGCAGCACGTTGCACAGCTTCTTCCAAAGTTTTAATGCGTAGCAGAGGCACCGAGTCGCCTAGCGCGGAGGCGATCAGTTCAGCGTCGCGTCCAATCAGGACAACGGCGCGGCAATGGGCGGCCACCGGGGCTTTCAGTCCGGAGAAGTCCGCCCCCTTGCCTTCGCCGCCCGCGATCAGGATCAGCTTGCCGGGAATGTCTTCGCCCAATCCTTCGATAGCGGCCAGGGCGGCGCCGACGTTGGTGGCTTTGGAGTCGTCGTAATAGCTGACGCCCTGACGTTCACGCAGCCACTGACAACGATGCACCAGGCCGCCGAAACTGCGCAGGGCCTGGAGCATTGGCTCGAATGGCAAACCAGCGGCATGGCCGAGGGCCAGAGCCGACAGCGCGTTCGCCTGATTGTGCGCACCACGGATTTTCAGCTCGCTGACCGGCATCAGGTTCTCGAACTGGAACGCCAGGTACTTTTCGCCGTTCTCTTCTCGCAGACCGAAGCCATTGATGTCAGGTCTGTTCAGACCAAAGGTCCAGCACGGCACCCCTTCGCCGATCAATGGTCGCGAGAGCGCGTCCTGACGGTTCACCACGACTTGCCGCGCACCCCGGAAAATCCGGTGCTTGGCCAAGTGGTAGGCAGGCAGGCCGCTGTAACGGTCCATGTGGTCTTCGCTGACGTTCAGCACGGTCGCGACTTCGGCGCCGAGGTGATCGGTGGTTTCCAGCTGGAAGCTCGACAGCTCAAGAACGTACAACTCGACGTCGTCGTTGAGCAGGTCCAGCGCGGGCGTGCCGAGGTTGCCGCCGACCGCCACGCGTTTGCCTGCCGCCACGGCCATCTCGCCGACCAGCGTGGTCACGGTGCTTTTCGCGTTGGAGCCGCTGATGGCGACGATGGGCGCCTTCGCGTTACGCGCGAACAGTTCGATGTCGCCGGACAGCTTCACGCCACGGGCTGCCGCCTGCTGCAACGCAGGGGTCGCCAGCGCAAGGCCGGGGCTCACGTACAACTCGTCGGCGCGGCAGAGGAATTCGACATCCAGCTCGCCACAGCGCACTTCAACCCGCGGATAGTCGCGACGCAGGGTCGCCAGCTCCGGAGGATTCTCCCGCGTATCGGCGACGGCAAACGCCACGCCCCGGTTCGCCAGGAAGCGAACCAGGGACATGCCGCTCTTGCCGAGACCGACAACAATGCGGAAGTGAGAAGAAGCGATCAGTGACACTCTGCTTACCTCAGTTTCAACGTGGCAAGGCCGATCAACACGAGAATCACGGTGATGATCCAGAAACGGACGATCACGCGCGGCTCGGGCCAGCCCTTGAGTTCAAAGTGGTGATGGATCGGCGCCATGCGGAAAACGCGGCGGCCGGTCAATTTAAAGGATGCGACCTGAATGACCACTGACAGGGTTTCCATCACGAACACACCGCCCATGATGAACAGCACGATTTCCTGACGAACGATCACAGCGATGGTGCCCAGGGCCGCGCCCAGCGCCAATGCGCCGACGTCGCCCATGAAGACTTGTGCCGGGTAGGTGTTGAACCAGAGGAAACCCAGGCCCGCACCGATCAGCGCGCCGCAGAACACGATCAGCTCGCCCGCGCCCGGCACGTACGGGATCAGCAGGTATTCTGCGAATTTCACGTTACCCGACAGGTAGCAAAAGATGCCCAGCGCGCCGCCGACCATGACCGTTGGCATGATGGCCAGGCCGTCGAGGCCGTCGGTCAGGTTGACCGCGTTGCTGGAGCCGACAATCACGAAGTAGGTCAAGATCACGAAGCCGATGCCCAGCGGAATACTGAAGTCTTTCAACATCGGGATCAGCAGCGTGGTTTCGACCGGCGATTGTGCAGTCATATAAAGGAAGATCGCCGCGCCGAGGCCAAACACGGACTGCCAGAAGTATTTCCAGCGGCTTGGCAGGCCTTTCGAGTTCTTCTCGATCACCTTGCGGTAGTCATCGACCCAGCCGATGCCGCCGAACAGCAGCGTGACGATCAACACCACCCACACGTAGCGGTTGGTCAGGTCGGCCCACAGCAGCGTCGCGATACCGATGGCGGACAGAATCAGCGCGCCCCCCATGGTCGGGGTGCCTGACTTGGAGAGGTGAGATTGAGGACCGTCGTTGCGGACGGATTGGCCGATCTGTTTGTTCTGCAGGGCACGGATCATCCATGGACCGAGGCACAGCGAGAGTGACAGTGCAGTGAGCACGCCAAGAATCCCGCGCAGGGTCAGGTACTGGAAGACCGCGAAGCCTTTGTAGAACTGTTGCAGATACTCGGCCAGCAGCAGCAGCATTAATGTTTCTCCAGACTGTTGCCACACAGCGCGGCGACGACGTTTTCCATCGCGGCACTGCGGGAACCTTTGATCAAAAGGGTGGTGTTCGTGTCTTGCTCGGCGCCCAGCGCCGCGATCAGGTCAGCCTGACTTGCAAAATGGCGGGCATCCTGCCCGAAAGCCTTCACGGCATGGGCCATCAGCGGACCGACGGCATACAGCGCGTCGACCTTGCCGGCCGCGTACGCGCCGACGTCACGGTGGCCCTGCTCCGCCCAGTCGCCCAGCTCACCAATGTCACCCAGCACCAGCACTTTGCGGCCCGGGAACGTGGTGAGGATGTCGGTGGCCGCTGCAACCGAGGTCGGATTGGCGTTGTAGGTGTCGTCGATCACGCGCATACCGTTGGTCGCCAGCTGCGCGACGGTGCGGCCCTTGACCGGCTGGACGTTATTGAGACCGGTGACGATGCCTGGCAGCGAAACGCCCAAGGCATGCGCCGCTGCCGCCGCTGCCAACGCGTTGGCCACGTTGTGCGCGCCGAGCAGATTCAGCTGTACCTGTGCCGAGCCGCTTGGGCTGTGCAAATTGAAGGTCGGGCAGCCACGGGCGTCGATGCCGAGGTCGCTGGCATAGAAATCAGCGTCACGGTTGTGCATCGAGAAGCTCAATACCTTGCGCTCACCCGCACGGGCGACCCAGATGCCGAAGGCTTTGTCATCCCGGTTCAGCACGGCGGTGCCGCGACTGTTCAGCCCTTCGATGATCTCGCCTTTGGCTTCGACGATCTTGTCAGGGCCGCCGAACTCACCAACGTGAGCAGTCCCGGCGTTGGTCAACACCGATACATGCGGTTTGGTCAGGCTGACAGTCAGCGCGATTTCGCCCACATGATTCGCGCCCAGCTCGATCACGGCGGCGTCGAACTCTGGCGCCAACGCCAGCAACGTCAGCGGAACACCCAATTCATTGTTCAGGTTGCCCTTGGTCGCCAGCACCGGGCCACGCGTGCGCAGGATGCTTGAGAGCATTTCCTTGACCGTGGTCTTGCCGCTGGAGCCGGTGATCGCGGCCACTGGCTTGTCGACAAAAGCGTTGCGATTCATCGCCCCCAACTGCGCCAGCGCCTGACGGGTGTCGCGGACGATCAGTTGCGGCAACGCACTGCCTGGAATTTCACGCTCGACCAACGCGCCGACTGCGCCTTTGGCGGCGACCTGATCGAGATAATCATGGCCATCGAAACGCGGACCGGTCAGCGCAACGAATAGTTGGCCCGGCTCGATGGCACGGCTGTCGATACTGACGCCGTTGAAGTTCACGTCGTCGCCGACACGTCGGGCGTCGAGCGGCAGGAGCAGTTCGCTGAACGAAAGTGGCTTAAGCATGTGCAGCCCCCCATGCGTCCAGTGCCTTGGCGGCTTCTTCAAGATCGGAAAACGGATGACGCTGGTCATCGATTTCCTGGTAATCCTCGTGGCCCTTGCCTGCCAGCACGATGACGTCGGCGGCGTTGGCCTGGGCGATGATTTGTGCGATGGCCTGACCACGACCGGCCACGAACTCGACCGTGTCCACCGCGCTGAAACCGGCGCGGATGTCGTCGAAAATGCGGGCGGGGTCTTCGGTGCGCGGATTGTCGTCGGTGACCAACACTTTGTCGGCCAGACGCTCAACCACTTCGGCCATCAGCGGACGCTTGCCGCGATCACGGTCACCGCCGCAGCCGAACAGGCAGGTCAGTTGGCCTTTCGCATGAGGGCGCAGGGCGTCGAGCACTTTTTCCAGCGCGTCCGGGGTGTGGGCGTAATCGACCACCACCAGCGGACGGGTGCCGCCGCCCAAGCGCTGCATACGACCGACCGGCCCTTCGAGGCTCGGCAGCACTTTAAGAATCTCGTCCAGCGGGTAATCCAGCCCCATCAGCGCGCCGACCGCAGCCAGCACGTTGCTCAGGTTGAAACGGCCTAGCAGGCTGCTGCGCAAGACGTGGTCGCCCTGCGGCGTCACCAGCGTGGCGCGAACACCGTCGTCATCGAAATGCGCATCGCGGCAGAACAGGTACGCGCTGTTGTCTTCCTGGCTGTAGGTGATCAGCCGCGAATCGTGCGGCTTGGCGGCCAGTTCGCGACCAAACGCGTCGTCGAGGTTGATCACGCGGCAACGCAGGTCATTCCAGGCGAACAACTTGGCCTTGGCGGCGCCATACGCTTCCATGGTGCCGTGATAATCCAGGTGATCGCGGGACAAGTTGGTCATCACTGCCACGTCGAACGCCAGCGCGGTCACGCGGCCCTGATCCAGACCGTGGGACGACACTTCCATGGCCAGCGCCTTGGCACCGGCTTTTTTCAGGTCGTAAATGGTCGACTGCACGGAAATCGGATCAGGTGTGGTGTGAATCCCGCTTTTCAACTCGCTATAGAAGCCGGTGCCCAGCGTGCCGATCAGACCGCAATGCTCGCCCAGCTTGTCGAGCGCTTGAGCGATCAACTGGGTAACGCTGGTTTTGCCGTTGGTGCCGGTCACACCGACCACGTTCATGCTGCGGCTCGGGTCGCCGTAGAAACGACCGGCAATGTCCGACAGCTGCGCCGCCAGCCCTTTGACCGGAATCATCGGGATGTCAGTGATCGGCAGCACCTTGGCGCCTTCCACTTCATAGGCCACAGCCGCAGCACCGTGAGCGATGGCGTCGGTGATGTGATCGCGCCCATCGACCTTCGAGCCCGGAATCGCCAGAAACAGATCGCCCGGACGCACCTTGCGGCTGTCCAGTGTCAGCTCACGAATCAGCAGGTCGCGGTCGCTCTGGGCGAAGATTTTGCTCAGGTTAAAAGGCATCAGCCGCGCCCTCCCTTGACCGGAACGACCAGCGGCGCCGCGTTGGCTTGTTGCTCAGGCGGGACCGGCGCGAGGTTGTCCGGACGCACGTTCATCAGACGCAACGTGCCCGACATGACTTTGCTGAACACGGGCGCGGAAACCAGACCACCGAAGTAGCCGCCTTTGCTCGGCTCGTCGATCACCACCACGATGGCGTAACGCGGATTGCTCATCGGGCCGAAGCCAGCGAACAGCGAGCGGTAGGAGTTTTCGGCGTAGCCCTTGGTGCCGACCGAGGTCTTACGTGCAGTACCGGACTTGCCCGCGACGTGATACGACGGCACGCGAGCACGGTAAACGCCACGCGGGTCCTCGATCACCTGTTGCAGCATGCCTTGCAGGGTCTTGGCGGTCGCCTCTGGAATCGCTTGAACCGAGTCCGATGGCTTGTCGGTTTTCAGGATGGTCAGCGGGACGATCTTGCCGTTGTTGGCCAGCGCTGAATACGCGTGCACCAGTTGCAGCGCGGTCACCGACAGGCCGTAGCCGTAGGACAGCGTTGCGGTTTCAGCCTTGCGCCACTCCCGATAATTCGGCAGGTTGCCAACGCGTTCGCCTGGAAAGCCCAGGCCGGTGTACTGGCCCAGACCTACACGTTGCATGGCGCGGAAGATCGCTTCGCCGCCGACGTCGAACGCGACCTTACTCATGCCGACGTTACTGGAGTTGATCAGGATGCCGGTCAGGTCGAGGATCGGGCCTTCGGTCTTGGTCACGTCACGGATGGTGTATTTGCCGATCTGCAGAGTGCCCGGGTACACCTCCACCTTATCGCTGGGTTTCCAGCGGCCACTGTCGAGGGCGGCGGTCATGGAGATCGGTTTCATGGTCGAACCGGGTTCGAACACGTCAATGATCGCGCGGTTACGCATCGCGGCGGGGACCATGGTGCGACGGTTGTTCGGGTTGTAGGTCGGCTGATTGACCATCGCCAGCACTTCGCCAGTTTTCACGTCCATGATCACCAGGCTGCCAGCCTTGGCGTCGTTTTCCTGAATCGCGTTGCGCAGCTCGCGGGTCGCCAGGTATTGCAGACGCAGATCAATAGACAAAGCCAAGGTCTTCCCGGCCTTGGCGTTTTTCTTCACTTGCAGGTCCTTGATGAGCCTGCCGCGCCGATCCTTGATCACTTGCCGCCGACCCGGCACACCGGCCAGCCAGTCGTCATAGGCCAGCTCGACACCTTCGCGACCGTGGTCGTCGAGGTCGGTGAAGCCGACCATGTGTGCAGTGACATCGCCCGCCGGGTAGAAACGACGGAATTCTTCCTTGCCGTACACACCCGGTACTTTCAGGTCGAGCACTGACTGGCCCTGCTCCGGGGTCAGCCCGCGAACCAGGTAGATGAATTCTTTAGTGGCCTGCTCGTTTAGCCGGTCAGCCATGGCCTTCGGGTCTTGACCCAGTGCCTGCGCCAGTTGCGGCCACTTGCTCTTGTCAGCCTGCATTTCGGACGGGTTGGCCCAAATGGTGGTCACCGGCGTACTGACGGCCAGAGGCTCGCCGTTACGGTCTGTGATCAGACCACGGTGCGCAGGAATCGAAACGTTACGCAGGCTGCGCGCATCGCCCTGCTCAATGAGGAAGCGATGATCGATGACCTGCAGGTCGACGATGCGATAGGCAATTGCCGCCACCAGCACCGACAACAGGCCGACCACGACGCGGAACCGCCAAGGGTAGAGTGCCCCTTCGAGTTTCATCATGGCGACACCATCCGGATATCGGCGGCGTTCGGGATACGCATTTTCAGTTGATCGGTCGCCAGCGCTTCGATGCGGCTATGAGCGGTCCAGGTGCTTTGTTCCAGAATCAGACGGCCCCACTCAGCCTGGGCCTTGTCACGCACGCTGAGTTCGGAATACAGCGAGTTCAGCAACTGACGGTTCCAGTGAGCGCTGTAGGCAACGCCGATTGCCGACACAAGGACGGCAATGAACAGCAGCAGCATGAAGAAGCTGCCGCCTGGCAATGGCTTGAAGAAACCGCGGCTCACCGGAGTTTCTCCGCAACACGCATGACAGCACTGCGCGAACGTGGGTTGGCGCGGGTCTCTTCATCGGAGGCGAACTGCGCCTTGCCGATCAGTTTGATGCGCGGCTCGAAGGCCTGATGACGGATCGGCAAGTTGCGCGGCATGTTGTCTGCCTCGCCCTTGACCAGTTTGCGCATGAACAGTTTGACGATGCGGTCTTCCAGCGAATGAAAGCTGATCACTGCCAGACGGCCGCCCACTTCCAACGCTTCCAGCGCGGCATCGAGGCCGGCTTCCAGATCGCCCAGTTCGTTGTTGACGTGAATGCGCAGCCCTTGGAAAGCACGGGTGGCCGGGTTCTTACCCTTTTCCCACGCCGGGTTGGCGACTTTCAGCACTTCGGCCAGGTCGCCGGTGCGTTCAAAGGGTTGGGTTTCGCGACGTGCGACGACAGCGCCTGCCATACGTTTGGCAAAACGCTCTTCGCCGTACTCCTTGAACACACGGGCGATTTCTTCGGCCGGTGCGGTGTTGACGAATTCAGCGGCGCTGACCCCACGAGACGGGTCCATGCGCATGTCGAGCGGGCCGTCATTCATGAAACTGAAGCCGCGCTCAGGGTCGTCAAGTTGAGGCGAGGAAACGCCAAGGTCCAGCAGGATGCCGCTGACTTTTCCGGCAATGCCCCGTTCCAGAGCTTCCGAACCCAGCTCGGCAAAGCTGCGCTGCACAATGACAAAGCGGCCGTCTTCGGCCGCCAGCGCTTGCCCGGTGGCAATCGCTTGAGGATCTTTATCGAATCCGAGGAGCCGTCCATCCGGCCCGAGGTTCTGAAGGATGAGACGGCTGTGCCCGCCCCGTCCGAATGTCCCGTCCAGATAGCAGCCATCAGCGCGCACCGCGAGAGCCTCGACGGCTTCTTCGAGCAGTACGGTGATGTGGGTAAAGCCGCTATTCATAGTCACAGGATCAAATCACGCAGTTCATCAGGCATCGCGCCCGGTTTTTGAATGGCCGCCAGGTCCGCATCAGCAAGTGCGTTCCACGCGTCCTCATCCCACAGTTGAAACTTGTTCAGTTGGCCGACCAGCATCACGCGCTTGTCGAGCTTGGCGTACTCGCGCAAACGCGGCGGTACCAGAAAACGCCCACTGCCATCGAGCTCCAGATCCACTGCATTCCCGATCAACAGTCGCTGCAGACGACGGTTCTCTTCACGGAATGTCGCCAACTCACGCAATTTGGCTTCGATCAATTCCCATTCAGGGAGTGGATAGATGCACAAGCATGGGTCGACGGTATCAATGGTCACGATCAATTGGCCGGCACTACGCGAATCCAACTCGTCACGGTACCGGCTCGGCATAGCGAGACGGCCCTTTGCGTCGAGATTGATTGCGTTTGCACCACGGAACACAGGCGCTTTCTCCGAATATTATCGTTTTGCGGTCAAAAAACCCACTTCACGCCACTTTCCGCCACTTGCGCACACTATAGGAATGCGCCCACCACACCGTCAAGGCGACTTCTTAAGGAAAACCCTTACAGGACGGAGATTTACGACGGGTAACAGATGAGTTTTGGGGAAATTCGGAATGGTCTGACAGATAAATCCGAGAGAACTCAAAAAGATGAGGTTCGAAGTTAATGTGATTTATGAGGTTTAAGATTTTTTCGGTATTACGAGGAGGGGTTCTACGAGAGAAAAAAGCAGGAAGTGGGGAAAGGTGGAGAGTCGATCTGTAAGCCGGGTTCTGTCGAGGACAGTCATTCCTCTACGATGGCCATCACTGGACATCTTTAGCAACCTACCCGGTTCCAGCGCGGGCCACGCCTTGGAACCCTATTTGGTCTTGCTCCGAGTGGGGTTTACCTAGCCACGAACTGTTGCCAGACGTGCGGTGCGCTCTTACCGCACCTTTTCACCCTTACCGGCACCGAAGTGCTTAGGCGGTTATTTTCTGTGGCACTTTCCGTAGGCTCGCGCCCCCCAGGCGTTACCTGGCACTCCGCCCTATGGAGCCCGGACTTTCCTCCCCCCTTCATTGCGGAACAATGAAAGGCAGCGACTGTCCAATCGACTCTCCGCCGCCAAGGTTAATGGCAGGGCGGCACAAGAACAAGCTTTAATAAGCCTCTCGCCTATTTATGTGACAGGCTGACGGGTATCCCTTACTCCCCTTTTTGCTTCTCCAGCGCCACCTGATACAGAAGGTTCTTGCGCACGCCAGTGATTTCCGCAGCCAGCGCCGCTGCACGCTTGAGGGGCATTTCCTCCAGCAGCAAATCCAGCACGCGGCGAGCTTCGGCGCCAATCGCGTCTTCGCCTTCCGGCTCGCTCCAGCCTGCCACCAAGACCACGCACTCACCGCGCTGCTGATTGCTGTCGCCTTCCACGAACGCGCGAAGCTCACCCAATGGCAGACCTTTCAGTGTCTCAAAGGTTTTGGTCAATTCACGCCCCAGCACTGCCGGACGGTCTGCGCCGAAGATTTCTTCAAGGTCTTGAAGACATTCAAGAATTCGGTGCGGCGCTTCATAGAAGATGACGGTACGCGGTTCTTCTTTCAGCAATTCGAGCCGGGCCTTGCGCCCCACCGACTTGGCCGGAAGAAAGCCTTCGAAGATAAAACGGTCGGAAGGCAGCCCCGCCGCCGACAGTGCCGCGATCAACGCGCACGCCCCTGGCACCGGGACAACTTGAATCCCCGCCGCACGGGCCTGGCGTACCAGGTGATAACCCGGGTCTGAGATCAGCGGGGTACCCGCATCGGAAATCAGCGCCACATCATCGCCTGCTTGCAAACGCGCAATGAAACGGCTGCCTTCGTCCCGCTCGTTGTGTTCGTGGCACGCGGCCAAGGGGGTCGAAATGCCAAAATGCTGCATCAGTCGTAATGAATGCCGGGTATCTTCGGCGGCAATCAGCGACACCTCGCGCAGCACCTTCAAGGCTCGCACGCTCATGTCATCCAGGTTGCCGATCGGCGTGGCCACCACATAAAGCGAGCCTGTAGTGGAATTCAAAGCACCCGGAGCAGTCAAAGCGCACACCTCATGTTCAGTCAAAGCCTGCATTGTACAGGTTAAGGCGACGCAAACAGGGAGATTGAAAAATGGACCGAGGTATTCGCGAGGCGATTCCTGTCGTCGCTGTGGATCAGGGAAACACACTGACTGAAACGCCCGGTTGCGCTTCAAGGCGACTCATATCACGGCATTAACGCCGACAACATCGCGCCCCGGCCAGTGCTTGGGTACAATTCCACGCTTATTTGCTCGAGTATCAGGAACATACACATGATCGCTTGCCTGCGGCTGTTCTCTGCCCTCTGCCTGGCTGCCTTATTGGCCGCTTGTGCCGGTTCGCCCTCCTCCAGTCTTGGCGAACTGCCACGCACACCCGACGCCAGCATCGAGCAGTTGCTCGAACAAGCCGCTGCGGCGAAGACGCCCGATCAGGCCGCGCTGCTGCGACTGACCGCCGCCGACCTGGCAGCCCGCCAGAACAACCCGGGCCGCGCTGCCAGCATTCTCGAACAGGTCCAGCTGGACCAGCTCAAGACCGACAAGCAAATCTACGCCAACACCCTGTCCGCCGAACTGGCGCTGGGCCGCAGTCAGCCGAAGGCTGCGCTGACCGCCCTGAACCACCCGAGCCTGCAGCATCTCGGCGAAATGCCGGTCGATCTGCAAACCCGCACCCACACCGTTCGCGCCCGCGCCCTCGAAGCCGACGGCCAGACCCTCGCAGCCGCCAGCGAACGTGTGTTCATGGGCCCGCTATTGCAAGGTGATGCCCTGAGCGCCAACAACGATGCGATCTGGGCGCTGGTCGCAGCCTTGCCACCTGAGCAACTGCAAAGCACCGCCAATGATGACATGGGCGGCTGGCTGAGCCTGGCACGCGCGGTCAAAGGTGCGGGCACGCTGGAGCAGCAACAGGCGGCCATCGACAATTGGAAGGCACAGAACCCGCAGCACCCTGCCGCCCGCCAATTGCCAACCACCCTCGCCCAACTGCGCGATCTGAAAAGCGAGCCATTGACCAAGATTGCCCTGCTGCTGCCGCAAGACGGTCCGCTGGCTTCGGTGTCCCGCGCCCTGCGTGACGGCTTCATGGCGGCTCACTATCAAGCGCAACAGGCCGGTCAGAAGCCGCCTGCGATTGAAGTCTTCGACAGCTCCCGCGTGACCTCCATGGACGCGTTCTACGCCCAGGCCAAGGCTGCTGGGGTTCAACTGGTAGTAGGTCCGCTGGAAAAGCCGCTGGTCAAACAACTGAGCGCTCACCCACAACTGCCGATCACCACCCTCGCCCTGAACTACAGCGATTCCGGCGCTCAAGGCCCGGCCGAGCTGTTCCAGTTCGGCCTTGCCGCCGAAGACGAAGCCCGCGAGGTTTCCCGTCGCGCCTGGGCCGATGGCAAGCGCAGCGCGGTGGCCATGGTGCCGAAAGGTGAATGGGGCGACCGGGTGCTCGACGCGTTCCGTCAGAGCTGGCAAGCCAAGGGCGGCACCCTGCTGGGCGTCGAACGCATCGATCAGCCGGTACAACTGGCTCAGCAAGTCGCCGACCTGTTCCAACTGCGTAACAGCGAAGGTCGCGCCCAGCGCCTGCAAAGCACCACCGGTGCCCAGGCCGCCGCTCAGCCGACCCGCCGTCAGGACGTCGACTTCATGTTCCTGGCCGCCACGCCGCAACAGGCGCAACAGATCAAACCGACCATGGTTTTCCAGTACGCAGGTGACGTGCCTGTCTACGCCACGTCCCACCTGTTCACCAACAGCAATGACCAAGCGATGTACAACGACCTGGCCGGTGTACGCTTCTGTGAGACCCCTTGGCTGCTGAACGCGAATGACCCACTGCGTCAACAAGTCACCGCGCAATGGCCACAGGCAGCAGGTAGCCTTGGTCGCTTGTACGCCATGGGCATCGACGCGTATCGCCTGGCGCCTCGTCTCACCCAGCTGAAAACCCTGCGGGAAAGCCGCATTGACGGCCTGTCGGGCAGCCTGGCCATCGGTCAGGGCCAGCGTATCGAGCGTCAACTGCCGTGGGCTCAGTTCGTCGATGGCAAGGTGCAGCGCCTGCCGGACACCGCGCCTTGACCTCAGGCAACCCGCGACAGACCGCCGGGCGCGAGGCCGAAGCCTACGCCCTGCGGCACCTGCAGCAACACGGTTTACAGCTGATCACGCAGAACTGGTCATGCAAACGCGGCGAGCTTGATCTGGTCATGCTCGACGGCGATACAGTAGTATTCGTCGAAGTTCGCTATCGGCGCCACGCCGGATGGGGTGGTGCGCTGGAAAGCGTCGATGTTCGCAAGCAGGGAAAGCTCACCCTGGCCGCACAATGGTTTCTGCAAAGCGAGTCGAAATGGGCCAATTCCCCATGCCGCTTCGATGTCGTGGCAATCAATGGCGACCCGGGCGCAGCGCTTGCCCTGAACTGGCTACAGAACGCGTTCGACAGTTGATCGAACGCCCAGAGCACAGCACCAGCACGCTCACCGACACACATAACCCACACCGTTTTTTTTGCTTTTTGCTTTGCGGGCCGCACAGTTTTGTGCCGGGAAGCCGATGACCTGAGTCAGACGCCGCCCGACCAGCCGCCCCTATTAAGGTTTTCATTGATGGACATGCAATCCCGAATTCGCCAGCTTTTTCAGGCCAGCATCGATACCAAGCAACAGGCGATGGACGTTCTTGCACCCTACATCGAACAAGCCAGCCAGGTGATGGTCGGCGCCCTGCTCAGCGACAGCAAGATCCTGGCGTGTGGCAACGGCGGCTCGGCCGGCGACGCACAGCACTTTTCGTCCGAGCTGCTCAACCGTTTCGAACGTGAGCGACCGAGTCTGCCAGCCATCGCGCTGACCACGGACACCTCGACCATCACCTCGATCGCCAACGATTACAGCTACAACGAGATTTTCTCGAAACAGATCCGCGCCCTGGGCCAGGCCAATGACGTCTTGCTGGCCATCTCCACCAGCGGCAACTCCGCCAACATCATTCAGGCCATTCAGGCCGCACATGATCGGGAAATGATTGTCGTGGCCCTGACCGGTCGCGACGGCGGCGACGTGGCCTCGCTGCTGCTGCCTGAGGATGTGGAAATCCGCGTCCCGGCCAAAGTCACCGCGCGCATTCAGGAAGTTCACCTGTTGGTGATCCACTGCCTGTGCTATTTGATCGACAGCCAAATTTTCGGGAGTGAAGAATGATATCCAAACGCCTCAGCTTGCTGGCCCTGACGCTCTGCCTGGGCATCAGCGGATGCAGCTCGGTGATCAACGCCAGCCGCGAAGCCCCGATCGACGACGACCGCGGCACCCGCACCTTCGGCAGCAAGATCGACGACTCGCTGATCGAAACCAAGGTCGCGGTGAACATCGCCAAGGCCAACCCGGACCTGGACAACGCCTCGCATATCGTCGTGACCAGCTTCAACGGCGTCGTGCTGCTGGCCGGTCAGACCCCGCGCGCCGACCTCAAACAGCTGGCCGAGCAGACCGCCAGCCAGGTGCAGAAGGTCAAGAAGGTCAACAACGAGCTGCAAGTCATCGAGCCTTCCTCGGTGCTGGCCCGCAGCAACGACGCGTGGCTGACCAGCAAGATCAAGACGCAGATGCTGACCGACAGCGCCATCCCCGGCTCGCGCATCAAGGTCGTGACCGAGAACGGCATCGTCTACCTGCTCGGCCTGCTGACCCAGGCCGAAGCCACCCGCGCCACCAACCTGGTGCAGGGCGTGAGCGGCGTGCAGAAGATCGTGAAGTTGTTTGAGTACATTGATTGAGGAAAACCGTTTTTAGCGACACGACCTACCGGCGGCAGCGATTTCTGAGGGAGCGAATTTATTTGCGATTGGCCGATCAGGCGGCACATCTCCATTGCCTGACCTACCTTTCGCGAATGAATTCGCTCCCACAGGGTATTTGCACCGCCGGCAAGCCGGACAGCTAAAGGGGAATTGATCGAACCCACAATGGTGTTGAACCCGCCAGACACGCGACACAAAAAAAGGCGATCCCTCGGGATCGCCTTTTTCATTACACGCAGTCAACTCACTTGACCACTTTCAGACTCGGCCGGCCGGTCGGGCGTGGCGGCTCGTCGTCCGGTGGCGGCATGTCGTCATCCACGTCCAGGTCTTCGTCATCATCCACGGCAGGCTCCAGGTCGAAGACCATGCCCTGCCCGTTTTCGCGAGCGTAGATACCCATCACGGCTGAAACCGGCACGTACAAGCTGTGTGGGACGCCGCCGAAGCGGCCTTCAAAGCTCACCGCGTCGTTGTCCATGTGCAAATGACGCACGGCACTTGGCGAAATGTTGAGGACGATCTGACCGTCGTTGGCGAAGCCTTGCGGGACTTGCACCGCCGGGTATTCGGCGTTGACCAGAATGTGCGGCGTACAATCGTTATCCACGATCCACTCGTAGAGCGCGCGGATCAGATAGGGGCGACTGGAGTTCATCGAACGGTTCCTTAGGCCTTAGCGCATGTCGCGTTCGGCACCAGACAGACTTGCCTGGAATGCCTCGCGCGCGAATTGGCGCTCCATATAATCAAGCAGCGGCTTGGCGGGCCGCGGCAATTCGATACCCAGAATCGGCAGGCGCCAGAGTATGGGCAATAGACAGCAGTCGACCAGACTTTGCTCGTCACTGAGGAAAAAAGGCTTTTCCGCAAACAGTGGCGACACGCCGGTCAGACTTTCGCGCAGCTCCTTGCGCGCCTGAACACGGGCAGCTTCTTTGCTGCGAGGGTCCAGAATGATATCCACCAGCCCACACCAGTCGCGCTGAATGCGGTGAATCAGCAAACGGCTGTTGGCGCGGGCGACGGGGTACACCGGCAGTAAAGGCGGATGCGGGTAACGCTCATCCAGGTATTCCATCACGACAGTCGACTCGTACAGCGCCAGGTCCCGGTCGACCAGCGTGGGTACGCTGCCGTACGGATTGACTTCGATCAACTTGGCAGGCTGGGTACCTCCCGCGACATCGATGATCTCGGCGCTGACACCTTTCTCGGCGAGCACGATGCGCACGCGATGGGAATAGTGGTCGGCGGGGTCGGAGTAACAGGCCAACCGGTTGGTCACGCCCATGGCGGTCCTCCTCGCTTGTTGAATTTTCGAAAGCACAAAAAACGAACGCGCCCTGAAGGCGCCTCCGGCAACATCCACAAACAGCAGGTGTTCGTCGCGGGCGACAAGATAGCTCATTTACTCAAAGTAAATTCTGCAATCTTTCGCCCGCCACTATACCCGCTCTGTGGCCATTACCCGAATGAGGCGCCTCAGGGCGCGTGACACTCATCGCCAGATTGGCCTGCCGTCAGTGCACGTCCTTCCAGTATTCGCGCTTGAGCAGGTACGAAAAGACGAACAGGACCGCGAGATAGAGCAGCACATAAGTCCCGATGCGCTGATGCTGAAGCTTGACCGGGTTGGCCGAGTACGCGAGGAAGGTCACCAGGTTCTTCACTTTTTCGTCGAATTGCTCCTCGGTCAACGTACCGGTCTTGGGCACGATGGTCAGTTGATCGCAGGCTTCGTGAGTCAGCGGCGAGCCGGTGAGCGGGTCGTATTGTTTCTTGCCGTCTTCGACCGCCTGCACCTGCTTGCAACCGATCACCTGACGCCCCTGCAACCCGACGAGCACGTTAGGCATGCCCACGTTCGGGAAGACCTTGTTGTTCACGCCCCAAGGCCTTGCAGGGTCCTCATAGAAGGAACGCAGGTAGCCGTAGAGCCAGTCAGTGCCCCTCACCCGCGCCACAAGGGTCAGATCGGGCGGAGCGGCGCCGAACCAGACCTTGGCGTCAGCAGGCTGCATCCCTGCCACCATGTGGTCGCCGATTTTCGCCCCCGTGAACACCAGCTTGTCGAGCATCAGCTCATGAGGAATGCCCAAGTCATCGGCCACCCGCTCGTAGCGCTGGAACTTGGCGCTGTGGCAGCCCATGCAGTAATTGACGAACGTCCGCGCCCCGTCTTGCATCGCGACCTTGTCGGAGACATCGATATCGATGCTTTCCAGGTCTGGCCCGTGTTCACCCGCGAACGACACGAGGGGCAAGGCCGCCAGGAGAAAAACAGCCAGTAGCTTTTTCATCAGCCTGTCACCCTTTCCGGAACCGGCCTGGTCCTCTCCATCCGCGTGTAGAACGGCATCAGAATGAAGTAGGCGAAGTACACGAACGTACACACCTGAGACAGCAAGGCGCGACCCGGACTGGGCGGGAGCACTCCCAGAATGCCAAGGATGACGAACGCGACGCAGAACAACACCAGCCAGACCCGGCTCAGCCAGCCCTTGTAACGCATGGACTTCACCGGGCTTCGGTCCAGCCACGGCAACACGAACAGCACGGCAATCGCCGCGCCCATGGCCATGACCCCCATCAGCTTGTCAGGGATCGCCCGCAAAATGGCGTAGAACGGGGTGAAGTACCAGACCGGTGCGATGTGCTCCGGTGTCTTGAACGCATTGGCCTGTTCGAAGTTGGGTTTTTCGAGGAAGTACCCGCCCATCTCGGGAAAGAAGAACACGATCGAACAGAAAATAAACAGAAAGACCACGACCCCGACGATGTCCTTGACGGTGTAGTACGGGTGAAACGCGATGCCGTCGAGCGGCTTGCCGTTTTCGTCCTTGTATTTCTTGATGTCGACGCCGTCCGGGTTGTTCGAGCCGACCTCGTGCAGCGCCAGAATGTGGAGCACCACCAACCCGAGAATCACGATGGGCAGCGCCACCACATGCAAGGCGAAGAAGCGATTCAGGGTGATACCGGAAATCAGGTAGTCACCGCGTATCCACTGCGTCAGGTCATTACCAATCACTGGAATCGCACCGAACAGCGAGATGATCACCTGCGCGCCCCAATACGACATTTGCCCCCAGGGCAGCAGATAGCCCATGAACGCTTCGGCCATCAGCGCCAGGTAAATCAACATCCCGAAGATCCATACCAACTCCCGGGGCTTCTGATAGGAGCCATAGAGCAATCCGCGAAACATGTGCAGGTAGACGACGATAAAGAACGCCGAGGCGCCCGTGGAGTGCAGCAGGCGCAGGATGGAGCCGTATTCAACGTCGCGCATGATGTATTCGACGGACGCGAACGCTTCTTCGGCCGAGGGCGTGTAGCTCATCGTCAACCAGACCCCGGTCACGATCTGATTGACCAGCACCAGCAGGGCCAGCGAGCCGAAAAAATAGAAGAAGTTGAAGTTCTTGGGGGCGTAATACTTGCTGAGGTGGTCTTCCCACATTGACGTCGCAGGAAACCGTGCATCGATCCAGTCCATGAATTTGCTCATTACGCTTTCTCCTGATCGACACCAATGACGATGATTGAGTCCGACTCGTAGGAATGCGGCGGCACTGGCAAATTCAGCGGTGCAGGTTGCGCCTTGTAGACGCGTCCGGCCAGGTCGTAATGGGAGCCGTGACAAGGGCAGAAATAACCGCCCACCCAGTCCTTGCCCAGGTCAGCCGGGGCGATTTCCGGGCGAAAGGTCGGAGAACAACCGAGGTGGGTGCAAATCCCGATCAGCAACAGCATTTCCGGCTTGATCGAGCGAACGACCGGGTCAACATAGGCGGGCTGGGTTGAATTTTTGGATTCCGGGTCAGACAGCTGATCGGTGAGCTTGCCCAGATTGCTGAGGATTTCAGGGGTGCGGTGGACGATGAATACGGGCTGCCCGCGCCACTCCGCGATCATTTGCTGACCCGGCTCAATCTTGCTGACGTTGACCTTGACGGGCGCGCCTGCCGCCTTGGCCTTCGCGCTGGGGAACCATGACCCCACGAACGGGACCGCAGCTCCAACCGCTCCTGCGGCGCCCACCACAGAGGTGGCTGCGACGAGGAAGCGACGCCGGCCTGCATTCACGCCGTCATTGCTCATTCCGTCCTCTCCCATCAGCTTGTAGAAGCCCGCTTGGTCAGGCTTCCCTGTGCATTATTATCTAGCTGCCAAACGTCCTGCCGATGGGTAACCAACGCCCCTCCTGGTCAAAAGGGGATTACCTTTCGGTTTAAACCGGGAGGCCTTGTATAACGCGGCGCCCACGGATGATTCGTCTCGTCACACTGAATAATAGACGTCCATAAAAAAACGCCCAGTTCCTTGAGGAAACTGAGCGTTCTTTTTGAACGAAAGCGAATTAACGCTTCGAGTACTGCGGACGCTTACGCGCTTTACGCAGACCGACTTTCTTACGTTCAACTTCACGAGCATCGCGAGTCACGAAGCCTGCTTTGCGCAGTGCGCTACGCAGGGTTTCGTCGTAGGACATCAGAGCGCGGGTGATACCGTGGCGGATTGCGCCAGCTTGACCACTCACACCGCCGCCGATGACGGTGACGTAGATGTCGAATTTTTCAACAGTCTCGGTCAGTTCCAGCGGCTGACGAACTACCATGCGGGCAGTTTCGCGACCGAAGAACGAATCCAGCGAGCGGTTGTTGATGGAGATGTTACCGGTACCTGGACGCAGGAAAACGCGTGCGGTTGCGGTCTTGCGACGGCCAGTGCCGTAATTTTGAGTCGCCGACATAATGAACTATTCCGTTAAAACTTCAGTTCTTGGGGCTGCTGAGCAGTATGAGGGTGTGCAGCGCCCGCATAGACTTTCAGCTTACGATACATGTCGCGACCCAGCGGGTTCTTGGGCAGCATGCCTTTGACCGCGGTCTCGATCACGCGCTCAGGAGCTTTGGCGATCAGCTTTTCAAAGTTGATCGACTTGATCCCGCCCGGGAAACCGGAGTGAGAGTAGTAGATCTTGTCGGTGGTCTTGGCACCAGTGACGCGGATTTGCTCAGCGTTGATCACGACGATGTAGTCGCCAGTGTCGACGTGCGGAGTGTATTCCGGCTTGTGTTTGCCACGCAGACGGCTCGCGATCTCAGTGGCCAGACGACCCAGGGTCTGACCAGCAGCATCGACGACGAACCAGTCGCGCTTTACTGTTTCCGGTTTAGCGGTAAAAGTTTTCATTCTTTATAGCCTCAAAGGCCGCCCTGAAAAATAGACGGCGGAGCATACTCATTAGTACGGTCTTTGACAAGTCAAAGGCCGCCGGGCACGAACGCTATAGGGGGCTCGGGTCAGCGCGTTCGATCGCAGCGGTGTCTGTGTGGCGGGGCATCACTCCCACGACAAAGAGACGCGGAATTATCCAGATTGCGAAAAAAATTTCAACCTGCTTTTATGGCTGTTTTCTAAAGGAGAGCCAGATGGACTATCGCAAACTGGGCAGAACCGACCTGAATGTCAGCGCTATCTGCCTCGGCACGATGACCTGGGGCGAGCAAAACAGCGAGTCCGAGGCCTTCGCCCAGATCCAGCGGGCCAAAGATGCCGGTATCAATTTCATGGATACCGCCGAGATGTACCCGGTCCCACCCAAGAAAGAAACCTACGCCAGCACCGAAATCATCATCGGTAACTGGTTCAAGAAAAGCGGTGATCGCGCCGACTGGATCCTCGCCAGCAAGATTGCCGGTCCCGGCAACGGCATCGATTACATCCGCGACGGCCATCTGAAATTCAACCGTGACCACATCGTGGCCGCCGTGGATGCCAGCCTGAAACGCCTGCAAACCGACTATCTGGACCTGTACCAGCTGCACTGGCCGGAGCGCAGCACCAACTTCTTCGGCAAATTGGGCTACACCCACAGCGATGAAACCTTCACCCCGCTGCTGGAAACCCTTCAGGTGCTTGACGAGCAGGTGAAAGCGGGCAAGATCCGCCACGTCGGCCTGTCCAATGAAACGCCGTGGGGCACGATGAAGTACCTGGCAGAATCCGACGCTCATGGTCTGGCGCGCCCGGTGTCCATCCAGAACCCGTACAACTTGCTCAACCGCAGCTTTGAAGTAGGTCTGGCAGAGGTTGCCATTCGCGAGCAATGCGGTCTGTTGGCCTATTCGCCGCTGGCGTTTGGTTTGCTGTCGGGCAAATACGCCAACGGCGCCCGCCCAGCGAAAGGCCGCCTGAGCCTCTACAGCCGTTTCACCCGCTACTTCAACCCGCAATCGGAGGCGGCCTGCGCCCGCTACGTCGCACTGGCCCGTGAGCATGGTCTGGACCCGGCGCAAATGGCGCTGGCGTTTGTGACCAGCCGTGCGTTCGTGACCAGCAACATCATCGGCGCCACCACGCTGGAGCAGCTGGACAGCAACCTGGCGAGCGCAGAGTTGGTGCTGTCGGAGGAAGTGTTGGCGGGGATCGAGGCGATTCACAAGGATCAGCCGAACCCTGCGCCGTAAGCTCACTCGCAGACGCTGACTAACCACTGTGGGAGCGAATTCATTCGCGAGAGGCCTGTTCATCCGATACTCATCTGTTGGATGTACCACCGAATCGCGAATGAATTCGCTCCCACAGGGTTTCACAGCAACCGTTCCACCCGAGCCCGCTTACCCCGCAGTTACAAAGACCTCGCAATGATCTCCTTCATGATCTCGTTGGTTCCGGCGTAAATCCGCTGCACCCGCGCATCCGCCCACGCCCGTGCAATCGGGTATTCCCACATGAAGCCGTAACCGCCATGCAGCTGCACGCATTCGTCGAGCACCTTGCACTGCAGGTCTGTCGCCCAGTACTTGGCCATTGCCGCCGTAGGGACATCCAGCTTGCCTCCCAGGTGCAATTCCAAACAGCGATCAACGAAGACCCGGCCGATCTGCACTTCGGTGGCGATTTCCGCCAGCTTGAATCGGGTGTTCTGAAAATCGGCAATCGCCTGTCCGAACGCCTTGCGCTCACGGGTGTAGTCCAGCGTCCACTGCAACGCCGCCTCGGCCGAGGCAATCGCGCCAATGGCCACGGTCAGGCGCTCTTGGGGCAACTCCTGCATCAGGTACGCGAAGCCCATTCCCGACTGGCCCAGCAGATTTTCCTTGGGCACGCGGACGTCCTGAAAGAACAGCTCCGACGTGTCCTGAGCCTTCATGCCGACTTTTTCCAGGCGCTTGCCCTTCTCGAAGCCTGGCGTGCCCGCCTCCACCAGAAACAGGCTGGTGCCCTTCGCACCCGCTTTGGGATCGGTTTTGGCGACGACGATCACCAGGTCCGCGAGAAAACCATTGGTGATGAAGGTCTTGGAGCCGTTGATGACGTACTCGTCGCCGTCCAGCACCGCCGTAGTCTTCACCCCTTGCAGGTCAGAGCCCGCGCCCGGTTCGGTCATCGCGATGGCCGTTACGATCTCGCCCGAGACCATCTTCGGTAAATATTTCTGCTTCAGCGCCTCGCTGCCGTAATGCAGGAGATAGGGCGCGACGATGTCCGAATGCAGGGAAAATCCGATGCCGGTCAGGCCGAGTCGGTAGATTTCTTCGATCACGACCGTGGTGTAGAGAAAGTCAGCGGCCATGCCGCCGTATTCCTCAGGCAGGTGCGAGCACAACATGCCCTGCTCTCCCGCGCGGTTCCAGAGCGTGCGGTCAATGTGTCCTTGCTTCTCCCATTGCGCGTGAAACGGCGCGGCTTCCTGTTCCAGAAACCTGCGGACGCTGTCGCGGAAAAGCTCATGCTCGGAGCTGAAGAGCGTTCTTGGAAGCATGGGACACCTTGGCGTGAGGGATTGTCGGACAGGGTTGCTGCGAGAGCGTATGCCGTGTCGATTGACGACGACACTGGACACATCCGACAAAAAATAAGACGATCACGCCGTTGCTTGACCACTTTCCCATATAAGAACAACAGATTATGTCTATTCAACAAAACGTGCCGTTGCGGCGCGTCAGCATCCTCGCGATCGACGGGATCTTCGCCTCCACACTGACCCAGGCCAAGGACTTCTTCCATCTGGCCAGCCTGCGCTACGGCAAACAGCTGGGCCAGGGCCTCAAAGCCGCGTTTGAAACCCGCCTCGTCAGCCCCGACGGGCAACAGGTGCGCAGCTTCAGTGAAGTCGTGTTGCCCGTGGACGGCGCGCTCGAAAACGCCGACATCATCATCCTCCCCGCCTTCGTCGACAATTTCGACACCTTGCGCGCTCGCTACCCGCAGATTTTGCCGTGGCTTCGGGGGCAACATGCCCGGGGCGCCGTGCTGTGCGGTGAAGCCAGCGGTGTGTTCTGGCTGGCTGAATCTGGCCTGCTGGATGGCAAGGAGGCCACCACCTACTGGCGTTTCTTCAATGAGTTCGCCGAGCGTTTCCCGAACGTCCTGCTCAATCAGGAAAAGCACCTGACCGACGCCGACAACCTGTATTGCGCAGGCGGCACGATTTCGGCGTGCGATCTGTACATCTATCTGATCGAGCGCTTCTGCGGCGCCAACGTGGCACAGACCGTGGCCCGCGACATTCTGTACGAAGTGCAGCGCAGCTACTCACCGGGTCGGATGGGGTTTGGCGGGCAGAAGCTGCACCAGGACGTGATCATCCTGCAAATCCAGCACTGGCTCGAAGAGCATTTCGCCGACAAATTCCGTTTCGAAGACGTGGCGCGGGAACACGGCATGAGCATTCGCAACTTCATGCGCCGCTTCCAGACCGCTACCGGCGACAAGCCGCTGCACTACCTGCAACGCCTGCGCATCGAAACGGCGAAAGGCCTGCTGTCGGGCTCGCGCAAAAGCATCAAAACCATCAGCTATGAAGTCGGCTACGACGACGCGAGCTTCTTCGCACGGCTGTTCCGGCAACATACCGAGCTGTCGCCAAATCAGTATCGGCAGCAGTTCCAGCAGGCGGCCTAAGAGCAGCTTCAAGCTGCGAGCTTCAAGCTGCAAGAGGGATCAGCAGTGGGTTCGCCGAATCTGTCCGGCCAATCGACGGTAGCGTCCGAAAATCGCTACCGTCGGCATGACAGAAGATTACAGAAGAATCACCGCGCCCTCTTGCAGCTTGCAGCTCAAAACTCGCAGCTGCTTCTAAGGTTTATGTGCGCGCGACAAAAACTCGTGGGACTGCATTTCCAGCAACCGGCTCAGCGTGCGCTGGAATTCGAAATTCAGGCGTCCGCCGGTGTAGAGGTCTTTCAGCTCGACTTCGGCCGAAATGATCAACTTGACGTTGCGGTCGTAGAACTCGTCGACCATGTTGATGAAGCGGCGAGCGATGTCGTCGGTGGTGACGCTCATCTGCTCCACACCACTGAGCAGCACGGCGTGGAAGATCTTGCCGAGTTCGATGTAGTCGTTCTGGCTACGCGGGCCGTCGCACAGCTCACGGAAGTCGAACCAGGCCACGTCATCGCAGGTGCGCAACGCTTTGATCTGGCGGTTTTCGATGATCAACACATCGTTTTCAATGGCCTTGGTGCATTCCGGGGTCAGCGCGCGGAAGCTTTTGCGCATGCTGTCCTGGGCCGCCTCGTTCAACGGGAAGTGAAACAGCTCGGCCTGCTCCAGGTGACGCAGACGATAGTCCACGCCGCTGTCGACGTTGACGATGTCGGTGTTCTGCTTGATCAGCGCGATGGCAGGCAGGAAACGCGCACGTTGCAGACCGTCCTTATAAAGACCGTCCGGCACGATGTTCGAGGTGGCCACCAGCGTTACGCCGTTCTTGAACAGCTCTTCCATCAGCGTGCCGAGGATCATGGCGTCGGTGATGTCGGAGACGAAGAATTCGTCGAAGCAGATGACCCGAGCCTCGCCCGCGAACTGCTTGGCGATCAGCGTCAGCGGGTTCTTCTCACCCTTGAGGTTCTTCATTTCTTCGTGCACACGCTTCATGAAGCGGTGAAAGTGCGTGCGCATCTTGTCTTGAAACGGCAGCGCTTCGAAAAAGGTGTCGACCAGGTACGTCTTGCCACGGCCTACGCCGCCCCAGAAATACAGGCCCTTGATCACCGTGACTTCTTTCTTGCCGAACAGCTTGCCGAACAGGCCAGGCTTGTTTTCATGTGCTGCGACCAGATCGTCGTACAGACGCTGCAGATGGCGCACAGCGTTTTCCTGAGCGGCATCGTGGAAGAATTCGGGCTTTTTAAGGTCGTTCTGGTAGCTTTCTAGGGGCGTCATGGTCTTTAGCTAGGGAGCAAAAACGGGCCGCCACTGTAGCGATGGCCCGCTGTAATGGCAATTAATCCTGTTGTGGCGTCAGGGCCAGTTTCAGGCTCTCGACCGCAGCGTCGCGGGCAGTGGCGTCAGCAAAGGTCGGACTGTCGGCGACACATGCCCCTTCCAGCCACACCGTGAAGCCGTTGCCTTCTGTCCGAATGTCCAGCGCGCCGCCTTGTTGCAGCTGTTTGGTCACCGCGCCCGCAGCCTTGCCGTCTGCAAAATTGCGCGACAGCAGCAGTTGCTCGCCATCGGCGGCCAACAGGCGGAAACGGAAGCTGCCGTCGTCTTCACGGAAACTGACGAAGCGTGCGCCCTTGCTGGCTTTCTTCTTGGTCGCGGCAACGGTTTGCGTGGTCTCGCGGAAGGAACGCAAGCCCACCGCTTCGCGCAGTTCGCCCAGGAACGGCGTAGCAATACGACGAGCCTTCTGAGCACCGGCCAACAGAATGTCTTCCAGATCCGCCGGGCGTTCAATCAGACGATGGTAGTTCTCACGGGCCTCGCCCAGCTCGCTGTCGAGCAACTGGAACAGACGCTGCTTGGCGTCGCCCCAGCCCAGACCTTGCAGCAGGTCGGCACGGAATTCGTCGCTCTGGGCCTTGCTGGCGAACGCCTGGTACAAGGTGAACAGGTGCGAGTTGTCCGGGTCCTTGGCTTCGCCTGGCAGGCGCGAGTCGGTGACGATGCGCGAGATCGCGTCCTTCATCTCCTTCGCGTTGCTGAACAGCGGAATGGTGTTGTCGTAGCTCTTCGACATCTTGCGACCGTCGAGGCCTGGCAGTGTCGCCACGCTTTCCTCGATCAGCGCTTCCGGCATGACGAAGAACTCTTTGCCCTGGCCGAACAGGTGGTTGAAACGCTGGCCGATGTCGCGGGCCATTTCAACGTGCTGAATCTGGTCGCGCCCCACAGGCACTTGATGCGCGTTGAACATCAGGATGTCGGCCGCCATCAACACCGGGTAGCTGAACAAGCCCATGGTGATGCCCGCATCCGGGTCTTCACCGGCTTCGACGTTCTTGTCCACCGACGCTTTGTAAGCATGGGCGCGGTTGAGCAGGCCTTTACCCGCCACGCAGGTCAGCAGCCAGGTCAGTTCCGGGATTTCCGGGATGTCGGACTGGCGATAGAAGGTCACTCGATCGACATCCAGACCGGCCGCCAGCCAGGTCGCGGCGATTTCCAGGCGCGAGCGCTGGATGCGCAGCGGGTCATCACATTTGATCAGGGCGTGGTAGTCGGCCAGGAAATAGAACGAATCAGCGTCGCTCTGGCGGCTGGCGACAATGGCCGGGCGAATGGCTCCGGCGTAGTTGCCCAAGTGGGGCGTACCGGTGGTGGTGATTCCGGTCAAGATACGAGTGGTCATGGCGGGTCGCTTATTCTGGGTGCAGCAATCAGTTCGAAAGGCGCGGCAGGACCAGATCCTTGAGGTCGGTCAGCTTGCCGTGGAAAAAGTGTCCGCATTCTGCCACTTTCAGCAGCTCATGGGGGCGCGAGAGTGCGTCAGACCAGGCATATACGAGTTGTGGGTCAACCACTTCATCGGTTTCCGGCTGAATCAGGGTCAGTGGCCCTTTTTGCGGGAGGGCGCTCGGGTCGGCAATGCGCATGACAGCAGGCGCAACCATGAACAGGTGATTCAAGGTTTCACCCTTGGCTTCGAGACGCCCGCCGAGGGTGGCCGCGACGAAACCGCCGAAGGAAAACCCGAACAGCGTCATGGGCAGGTCCGGATGTTTTTCGCGAAACCAGGTGGCAGCGGCTTCAGCATCATCGACTTCGCCCTGCCCCATGTCCGAACTGCCAGCGCTGGCGCCAACACCCCGATAATTGAAACGCAAGGTAATGTATCCCGCGTCGCGGGCGGTACGTTGCAGAGTCGAGATGACTTTGTTGAGCATCGTGCCGCCCTGAACCGGGTTAGGATGGCAGATCAGCGCCAGGCCCTTGGCCCCTTCCAGATCAAGGTACAGGGCTTCGAGTTGGCCCACCGGGCCGTCGATGAATACAGGGGTTTCACGCATGAGCAAGAATGAACTCCGTGACCTTCAATTGGGTCGACTCGTCTAGCTGATTGTCTGTGGCTGGCATGTCGGCGACGCGTCGCCGCTATACAGCGCAGGTTCGAGCCGTTAACGTAAAGCAAAGCCGTTTATAGAGGAAGGACTCGTGGATTACTCGCTCTTAGTTTGGTTGCTGCCGACTATCGCCCTGATCGTTGGTGTCGCCATCGGTTTCTTCGTGGCGCGTGCGCTGCCCAATGCCGCGCCTAACAGCACTCAGCGCCAGCTGGATGACGTTCAGGAGCGTTTCGACACGTATCAGAACGAGGTGGTCACCCACTTCAACAGCACGGCTAACCTGGTGCAAAAGCTGTCCCAGAGCTATCAGGATGTTCAGGAACATTTGGCCGAAGGCGCGAACCGTCTGGCCACCGACGACATCACCCGTCAACGCCTGCTCGCTGCGCTGCACCCGGATGCACTGCAAGCGCCTCGCGACCGCCTGACACCGCCGCGCACTGCCGCAGAGCCTCCACGTGACTACGCGCCAAAAGCGCCGAACACGCCGGGCATGCTGGACGAGCATTACGGTCTGAAAAAGTAAGCGAGTCTGCAATCACGAGCCCGCCCCTGAGGTGATCAGGGGCGGGCTTTTTTGTGGGCTTTCGGAAATGCCTTACGCATTTACCGGACCCGGCCGGTTCCGACGTTTCGCAATAACCCCTAAGCTCGCCCCCGTTTTTCGGGAGGGCTCATGGACATCATCAAAACAGTCGCGGCATGCGTCGCGCTGACAGGTTGCGTTTCAGCAGATTGCGTCAGGGATTGCTACATCACAGAGCAACGGGAGTATGAGACGAAGTGGGAACAGCTGTGCGAGAAGCACACGTTTGATCAGCGGTGTGAGGGGCGATCGCCTTCGCGGTTGGCGTTGTGATCGTCGTTGATCCGGACAGTGGAAGCGGGTTTGCGCGGTCTCCTGTGGGAGCGAATTCATTCGCGAGACGCCAGTACATCCGATCAATTTCTGTCGGATGCGCCACCGCTCGCGAATGAATTCGCTCCTACAGGTGGAATGCGTTGCACCTGGAATGACTCGAACAAAAGACCCGCCATCGCTGGCGGGTCTTTTGTGAATCGAACAACGCTTAGATCGCGCCGCGTGCCCGCAGCAGGTCCAGCACTTGCTTGACGCTGTCTTCGACGTTCAGCGTTTGGGTGTCGATCACCAGATCGGCATCCAGCGGCACGTCGTACGGGAAGGACTCACCCGGGATGTTGTCCTTGTCCGCCGCGTAGAGACCTTGCGGGTCGCGTTCGCGACACACCTGAGGCGACGCCTGAACGTAGACGGTGATCAGACGATCATCGCCGATCAGCGCCTTGGCGTTCGAACGACCTGCTGCATCCGGCGCCACGAACGCTGCCAGGGTCAGCAGGCCCGCTTCGTTGAACTGGCGCGCTACGTGGGCGGCACGACGCCAGTTCTCGGTACGACCGGCGCGGTCCTGCGGCAGACCTTTGTTCAGGTCGTGGCGCAGGTTCTGGCCGTCGAGGACAAACACCGCACGGCCCATGTCGAACAGCTTGCGCTCCACGGCGTAGGCCAGCGTGCTCTTGCCCGCGCCCGACAAGCCGCTGAACAGCACGGTAGCCGGCTTCTGACCAAAACGCTGAGCGCGCTCTTCGACCGAGACGTGAGCCAGCGCGCCGTGATGACTGCCATGACCGCCTGTGCCCGGCTTGGCGATGATCATGCCTGCCGCGACGGTGCCGTTGGTCAAACGGTCGATGACAATGAACGCGCCGGTGGTGCGGTTGCTGTCGTAGCCGTCCAGCGCGATGGGCGCGTCGAGGCTGATCTTCACGCGGCCGATTTCGTTCAGCTGCAGCGCGCTGGCAGGGCCCTCTTCCAGCGTGTTCACATCGACCCGGTGGGTGATGCTGGCAATCGAACCCGGCACGTAGGACGTGGCGCGCTTGATGTCGTATTTCTTGCCCGGCAGCATCGGCTCTTCGGCCATCCACACCAGCATGGCGTCGAAGGCGTCAGCCACTTGCGGAACGTTGTCGGCGTGCACCAACAGGTCGCCCCGGGAGATGTCGATTTCGTCTTCCATAGTCAGGGTCACGGCCTGACCCGGGCCTGCGTGCTCCAGTTCACCTTCGAAGGTGACGATGGATTTCACGCGGCTGGTCTTGCCCGACGGCAGCACGACAATGTCGTCGCCTTTGCGCACGATGCCGCTGGCCAGCGTACCGGCGAAGCCACGGAAGTTCAGGTTCGGGCGGTTGACGTACTGCACCGGGAAGCGCAGATCGTCGAGGTTGCGGTCGCCCGCGATCTCGACCGTTTCGAGGATTTCCATCAGCGACTTGCCGGTGTACCACGGCGAGCGGTCGCTCTTGTTCACGACGTTGTCGCCCTTGAGCGCCGACATCGGAACGAATTCCATGGTGGTCGGCTTGAGCGCGATACGGTCGGCAAACTTCAGGTAATCGGCCTTGATCTGCTCGAAGATCGTTTCGTCGAAGCCATTGAGGTCCATCTTGTTGATGGCAACCACGATGTGCTTGATGCCCAGCAGCGATGCAATGTAGCTGTGGCGGCGGGTCTGGGTCTGCACGCCATAACGGGCGTCGACCAGGATGATCGCCAGGTCACAGGTGGACGCACCGGTGGCCATGTTGCGGGTGTACTGCTCATGGCCGGGAGTGTCGGCAATGATGAACTTGCGCTTCGACGTCGAGAAGTAGCGATACGCAACGTCGATGGTGATGCCCTGCTCACGCTCGGCTTGCAGACCGTCCACCAGCAGCGCCAGGTCGACGTCATCGCCGGTGGTGCCGGACTTCTTGGAATCACGGGTGATGGCTTCCAGATGATCTTCGTAGATCATCTTGGAGTCGTGCAGCAGACGGCCGATCAGCGTGCTCTTGCCGTCGTCGACGTTGCCACAGGTCAGGAAGCGCAGCATCTCTTTACGTTCGTGCTGGCCCAGGTAGGCGAGGATGTCCTCGCTGATCAAATCAGATTGATGCGACATGACAACCCCTTAGAAATAACCTTGACGTTTTTTATCTTCCATCGAGCCCGCACCATCGTGGTCGATGACTCGGCCTTGGCGCTCGGAAGTTCGCGTCAGGAGCATTTCCTGAATGATGTCCGTCAGGGTCTCGGCTTCCGACTCGACAGCGCCCGTCAACGGGTAGCAGCCCAGGGTGCGGAAACGCACTTTCTTTTTGACGATGCGCGCTTTTTCCTCGTCGGTGAGGTGCTCAAGGATGCGGTCGTCGTCGATCATGATCAGGGTGCCGTTCTTCTCGATGACTTCACGCTCGGCTGCGAAGTACAGCGGGACGATCGGGATGCCTTCCAGATAGATGTACTGCCAGATGTCCAGCTCGGTCCAGTTGGAGAGCGGGAACACGCGGATCGATTCGCCTTTGTTGACGTTGCCGTTGTAGACGTTCCACAGCTCGGGGCGCTGGTTTTTCGGGTCCCAGCGGTGCTTGCTGTCGCGGAAGGAATACACGCGCTCCTTGGCGCGGGATTTTTCTTCGTCGCGGCGGGCGCCACCGAAGGCGGCGTCGAAGCCGTGCTTGTCCAGCGCCTGTTTCAGGCCTTGGGTTTTCATGATGTCGGTGTGCTTGGAGCTGCCGTGGGTGAACGGGTTGATGTCCTGCGCCACGCCTTCCGGGTTGATGTGGGTGATGAGCTCAAGGCCCATCTCCTCGACCATCTTGTCGCGGAAGCGGTACATTTCCTGGAATTTCCACCGCGTGTCGACGTGCATCACCGGGAACGGCAGCTTGCCCGGAAAGAACGCCTTGCGCGCCAGGTGCAGCATCACGGCGGAGTCCTTGCCGATCGAGTACAGCATCACCGGGTTATCGAACTCGGCGGCGACCTCGCGGATGATGTGGATGCTTTCCGCCTCCAGCTGTTTCAGATGCGTCAGTTTGTCGACCATGGTTACTCACGGGATAACGTACTTGTGTGGAGAGCCTGCGGGCTCTGTCGAGCGAGGCACTTTATCATGAGGCCCGATTCTAATCAGCGACCCCTATAGATCGAAACGGTCTAACCATATAGCTCGGGATTCGGTTGATTCATCAGATTGGATTCGGGCAATCGATGAACAAATGCTCCAACGCGAAACGCCGCGCCAGGTAATCACCCAAGGCCTGCACGCCATAACGCTCGGTGGCGTGGTGCCCTGCAGCGATGAAGCTGATGTCGTTTTCCCGCGCGCTGTGGAAAGTCTGCTCTGAGGCCTCACCGCTCAAGTACAGATCGACACCCGCCAGAACGGCCTGATCGATATAGCCCTGCCCGCCTCCCGTGCACCAACCGACGCGCCGAATCATTTTGCTGCCTTCTATAAGGAGGGGTTCCCGGCCCAGCGTACTTTGCACGCGGTGGGCAAAATCCCGTGGGGTCATGGGCTCGGACAGCGAACCTACCAACCCGACGATGCGGGGATTGTCCGGATCCAGCGGCCCCTCCACCGTAATGTCCAGCTGCCGCGCCAATTGCACGTTATTGCCCACCTCGGCATGCAAATCCAGCGGCAGGTGATAGGCCAGCAAGCCGATGTCGTGCTTGAGCAGGGTCTTGAGGCGCCGTTGCTTCATGCCGGTGATGCACGGGTTTTCGCCTTTCCAGAAATAACCGTGATGCACCAGTACCAGGTCGGCATTCGCCTCGACCGCAGCATCAAGCAGTGCCTGGCTGGCCGTCACACCGGAGACGATTCGGGTGACCTGTGGGCGCCCCTCGACCTGCAGACCGTTGGGGCAATAATCCTGAACCCGGGCGCTGCCCAGATAGCGGTCGGCCTCCTCGACGAGAGTGCTCAGAGAAACAGCCATAAAAGTCTCCTAAATTTGCAGTTCAGACCGTCCCGGTCCTCGTATAATGCCCGCCATTATGGCGCAGGTAAGCTGCGTATCTACCCTCAGGACCTTGCTCAATGTTCAAAGCGCTGCGTTTTCTCGGCTGGCCATTGCTCGCTGGTGTGCTTATCGCTTTATTGATTATCCAGCGCTACCCCCAGTGGGTCGGCCTGCCCAGTCAGGACGTCAACCTGCAACAGGCGCCACAGACCGCGTTCATTCAACAGGGCCCGGTGTCTTACGCCGACGCCGTGAGCAGCGCGGCCCCGGCCGTGGCCAACCTGTACACGACCAAGATGGTCAACAACAAACCGAATCATCCGCTGTTCGAAGACCCTCAGTTCCGCCGCTTCTTCGGCGATAACCTGCCCAAGCAGCGCCGAATGGAGTCGAGTCTGGGGTCGGCGGTGATCATGAGCCCCGAGGGCTATCTGCTGACCAACAACCACGTGACTTCTGGCGCTGACCAGATTGTCGTGGCGCTGAAGGACGGCCGGGAAACCATCGCTCGCGTGATTGGCAGCGACCCGGAAACTGACCTCGCGGTGCTGAAGATCGACCTGAAAAACCTGCCCTCCATTACCCTAGGCAGTTCCGACAGCATTCGTATCGGTGACGTCGCGCTGGCCATTGGTAACCCGTTCGGCGTCGGCCAGACCGTGACCATGGGCATCATCAGCGCCACGGGCCGTAATCAGTTGGGGCTTAACACCTACGAAGATTTCATTCAGACCGACGCGGCCATCAACCCCGGCAACTCCGGCGGCGCGCTGGTGGACGCCAACGGCAATCTGACCGGGATCAACACGGCGATCTTCTCCAAGTCGGGCGGTTCGCAGGGCATTGGCTTCGCGATTCCGACCAAGCTGGCGCTGGAGGTCATGAAGTCGATCATCGAGCACGGCCAGGTGATTCGTGGCTGGTTGGGCATCGAAGTGCAGCCGCTGACTCAGGAACTGGCAGAGTCCTTCGGTTTGAAAGACCGTCCGGGCATCGTCGTCGCCGGGATTTTCCGCGACGGGCCTGCGCAGAAAGCCGGTCTGCAATTGGGCGACGTGATCTTGAGCATCAACGGCGAACCTGCGGGCGATGGTCGCAAGTCGATGAATCAGGTGGCGCGGACCAAGCCTTCCGAGAAGATTGCGATTCAGGTGATGCGCAACGGGAAGGAATTGAAGCTGATGGCTGAGGTAGGGTTGCGTCCGCCACAGACACCGCCGCCTGCGGCTGACGAGTGATCCCGGAGCATCGCCCGCCTGGTTGAATGGGCGGGCGGTGAACAAACCTGTGGGAGCGAATTCATTCGCGAGAGGCCGGCGCAGGCGACACATCTACTTCGCCTGAACCATCTTTCGCGAATAAATTCGCTCCCACAGTGGCCTGGTGCTCGGCCTCCAATTGCGGAACTCCGAAGGACTGGGCTGCTTAGAGATCGCCCAACGCATCAATCAGCGCCTGATTCTGCTCAGGCGTGCCGATTGAAATACGCAGGAACTGCGCGATACGTTCTTGCTTGAAGTGACGAACGATTACGCCCTGCTCACGCACCTTGGCCGCAAGGCCCGCCGCGTCGTGTTTCGGGTGACGGGCGAAGATGAAGTTCGCCGCCGATGGCAGTACTTCAAACCCTTTGCCTTCCAGCTGCCCAATCAGCTTCTCGCGACTGGCAATGACCAGATTGCAGGTCTTCTCGAAGTATTCCCGATCATCGAACGCAGCCGCCGCGCCAACGATAGCCATGCGATCCAGCGGGTAGGAATTGAAGCTGTTCTTCACCCGCTCCAGCGCTTCGATCAAGTCCGGATGCCCCACTGCCAGACCGACCCGCAGGCCCGCCAGCGAGCGGGATTTGGACAAGGTCTGGGTTACCAGCAGGTTCGGATAACGGTCCACCAGAGTGATGGCCGTTTCGCCGCCGAAGTCGATATACGCCTCATCGACGATCACCACCGAATCCGGGCTGGCTTTCAGGATGCTTTCGACAGCGTCTAGAGGCATCAGGCAGCCCGTCGGGGCGTTGGGGTTCGGGAAGATAATCCCGCCATTCGGACGGGCGTAGTCTTCGACGCGAATCTGGAACTGCTCGTCCAATGGCACGGCCTCGTACTCGACGCCATACAGGCCGCAGTACACCGGGTAGAAGCTGTAGCTGATGTCCGGGAACAGCAGCGGCTTCTCTTGCAGAAAGAACGCGTGATACGCGTGGGCCAGCACCTCATCGGAGCCATTGCCGAGGAAGACGCGGTTCGTCTCCACGCCGTAATAACGGGCAACCGATTGCTTCAGCAGGTCGCCGTTCGGATCGGGATACAGACGCAGGTCGTCGTTGACTTCGGCACGCATCGCTTCAATCGCTTTGGGCGACGGGCCGTAGGGGTTTTCGTTGGTGTTCAGCTTCACCAGCTTGGTCAGCTTGGGTTGTTCGCCCGGCACGTAAGGCACGAGGTCGCGAACGAGAGGACTCCAGAACTTGCTCATGCTCACTTGCCTTCTTGTTGGTTGTCGACGATCCGGTATTCGGCGCTGCGGGCGTGGGCGGTCAGCGACTCACCCCGCGCCAGCACCGAAGCGGTCTTGCCCAATTCCGATGCGCCCTGCTCCGAGCAGAAGATGATCGAGGAGCGTTTCTGAAAGTCGTAGACGCCCAGTGGCGACGAAAACCGCGCAGTGCCGGAGGTCGGCAAGACGTGGTTTGGCCCCGCGCAGTAATCGCCCAACGCTTCGGAGGTGTGGCGGCCCATGAAGATGGCGCCTGCGTGACGGATCTGCGGCAGCCAGGCTTCAGGGTCTGCCACCGACAGCTCCAAGTGTTCCGGCGCGATGCGGTTGGCAACTTCGATGGCCTGAGCCATGTCAGCCACTTTGATCAGTGCGCCCCGGCCGTTGATCGAGGTGTTGATAATTTCCGCCCGCTCCATGGTCGGCATCAGTTTTGCGATGCTGGCAGCGACCTGGTCGAGAAATGCCTCGTCCGGGCTGACCAGAATCGCCTGAGCGTCCTCGTCGTGTTCAGCTTGGGAGAACAGGTCCATGGCGATCCAGTCCGGATCGGTCTGACCGTCGCACACCACGAGGATTTCCGAAGGGCCGGCAATCATGTCGATGCCGACCTGGCCGAATACATGGCGCTTGGCCGTGGCGACATAGATGTTGCCGGGACCGACCACCTTGTCCACCTGCGGAACGCTTTCGGTGCCGTAAGCCAGTGCCGCGACTGCCTGGGCGCCGCCGATGGTGAACACGCGGTCCACACCGGCGATGCAGGCCGCCGCCAATACCAGTTCGTTGATCTCTCCACGAGGGGTGGGCACGACCATCACCACTTCACCGACGCCCGCCACTTTCGCCGGAATCGCGTTCATCAACACCGAGGACGGGTAGGACGCCTTGCCGCCTGGCACGTAAAGACCGGCGCGGTCCAGTGGCGTCACTTTCTGGCCCAGCACGGTGCCGTCGGCCTCGGTGTAGCTCCAGGAGTCCTGCTTCTGACGCTCGTGGTAATTGCGCACGCGGTCAGCGGCTTTCTCCAGCGCCTGGCGTTGAGCGGGGGTAATGCGGGTCAGCGCCAGTTCCAGTCGCTCGCGAGGCAGGATGAGGTCAGCCATGGACGCCACTTCCAACCCGTCGAAACGCTGGGTGTATTCCACCAATGCCGCATCGCCGCGCTCGCGCACGTTCTTGATGATGTCCAGCACACGCTGATTGACCGAATCGTCAGACACGCTTTCCCAGCTCAGCAGATGATCCAGATGTCGAGCGAAATCCGGGTCAGCAGCGTCGAGTCGGCGAATGGTGTTAGAAGTGGTCATAGCGTGAGCCTCTATAAATGGCGTTTTCACAGGAGCCTGATGCGAAGGCAGGAGCCTAAGCTACCAAGCCATCCGCGCAGGCACCTGAGAAATTTGGCTATGACACGGATAGCTGGGCGCGACGTTGTGTAACGTCACGCGAAACAGTCAGCCGCGGTGTCGCGACTCCACTGCAGTACGAAGTGTGTCGATCAGCGACTGGATGCAGGCGTGTTGCATCTTCATCGATGCCTTGTTGACCACCAGACGTGAACTGATATGGGCAATCAGTTCCTGAGGCTCAAGGCCGTTGGCACGCAGCGTATTGCCGGTGTCGACGACATCGATGATCTTGTCGGCCAGACCCACCAGCGGCGCCAGCTCCATCGAGCCGTACAGCTTGATGATGTCGACCTGACGGCCCTGCTCGGCGTAGTAACGCTTGGCGACGTTGACGAACTTGGTCGCCACACGCAGACGGCCTTTGGGCTCGCCCGCGCCGACAGCACCTGCAGTCATCAGCTTGCACTGGGCGATTTGCAGGTCCAGCGGCTCATAAAGCCCCTGGCCGCCGTATTCCATCAGAACGTCCTTGCCCGCCACACCCAGGTCTGCCGCACCATGCTCAACGTAGGTCGGCACGTCCGTCGCGCGTACGATCAACAGGCGCACATCGTCCTGCGTCGTAGGAATGATCAGCTTGCGGCTCTTGTCCGGATTCTCGGTCGGCACGATGCCCGCAGCAGCGAGAAGCGGCAGGGTGTCGTCAAGGATTCGGCCCTTGGACAGTGCGATGGTCAACATGGGAAACGTCAGTCCTTATCAGCATGCGCATGTCGGGTCGCAATGGGCGCCCGGCAACCTTCGAGTCGCGACAGCTGGACTCGAAGTGAAACGATTCAAAAGGTCAAACTTTCAAACGGCGGCCCCGTTGCCCGGTGAGTCCGGGCAACGGAACCCCGAGGACTGCTAGCCCGGTACGCGACGGATTTTCGCGCCCAGCATTTGCAGCTTCTCTTCGATGCACTCGTAACCACGGTCTATGTGGTAGATGCGGTCGATCAGCGTATCGCCCTCGGCCACCAGCGCCGACAGCACGAGGCTGGCCGAAGCACGCAGGTCGGTCGCCATCACAGGCGCGCCTTTGAGTTTCTCGCAGCCGGTGACGATGGCGGTATTGCCTTCGACCTGGATCTGCGCGCCCATGCGGTGCATTTCATACACGTGCATGAAGCGGTTTTCGAAGATGGTCTCGATGATCGCGCCCGTGCCTTCGGCAATGGCGTTCAGCGAAATAAACTGCGCTTGCATGTCGGTCGGGAATGCCGGATACGGCGCGGTGCGCAGGTTCACGGCCTTCGGACGCTTGCCATGCATGTTCAGCTCGATCCAGTCGGCACCGGTCGTGATTTCAGCACCGGACTCACGCAGCTTTTCAAGAACAGCTTCGAGAATGGTCGGATCGGTGTCCTTGACCTTGACGCGGCCACCGGTCACGGCAGCGGCGACCAGGTAGGTGCCGGTTTCGATACGGTCAGGCATGACGCGATAGGTCGCCTTGCCCAGACGCTCGACGCCATCGATGGTGATTGTATCGGTGCCAGCGCCGGAGACCTTGCCGCCCATAGCGTTGATGAAGTTTGCCAGGTCGACGACTTCAGGCTCGCGAGCGGCGTTTTGCAGCACGCTGCGGCCACGGGCCAGGGCAGCGGCCATCATTATGTTCTCGGTACCGGTCACGCTGACGGTATCGAAGAAGAAGTGGGCACCACGCAAGCCGCCTTCAGGCGCCTTGGCCTTGATGTAGCCGCCTTCGACTTCAATGACCGCACCCATGGCTTCGAGGCCGCGGATGTGCAGGTCAACCGGACGCGAACCGATGGCGCAACCGCCTGGCAGCGCCACCTCGGCCTCGCCAAAACGGGCAACCATCGGGCCCAGCACCAGAATCGACGCACGCATGGTTTTCACCAGTTCGTAGGGCGCGATCAGGGTCTTGATGGTGCGAGGATCGATCTCGACGCTGAGCTTCTCGTCAATGATCGGCTCGATGCCCATGCGACCGAACAACTCGATCATGGTGGTGATGTCGTGCAGGTGCGGCAGGTTCTGAACGGTGACTGGCCCATCGGCCAGCAGCGTTGCAGCAAGAATCGGCAGGGCAGAGTTCTTCGCCCCGGAAATGCGGATTTCGCCATCAAGACGAACGCCGCCAGTAATAATCAGTTTGTCCATTAGGATCTCGACGCCAGTTTGGCTCAGGTGCGCTCGGCCCATGCAGCGCGGCTGAAGAATTTCATGGTGACCGCGTGGATGCTGCCATCGGCGATCCACGGGTTCAAATGCGTGTAGATCTGCTGCTGGCGCTTGACTGGACTCAGTGTAGCCAGTTCATCGCTGATCACGTTCAACTGGAAGTTGCAGCCTTCGCCTTCAACTTCGACCTGGATCTCTGGCAGCTTACCTTCAAGGAAGCTTTTAACTTCTACGGCCTGCATGCTTAACCTCAATCGGCGCTCTACGCGCGCGGGTCGGCCATCATACAAAAAAGCCCTCTCGTTGCGAACCCTGCTGTGCAGGTGCCGGACGAGGGGCTTGATCGACGACAGCCTTCAGTGTTGTTCGAACAGTTCGGTCAGACCCGATACCTGTGCAATCTCTCTCATATCTTCAGGCAATGCACGCACGCTCACCGTTTTGCCGGCCGCCTGCCCATCGCGCATGAACGCCAGCAGCAAGGCCAGGCCCACGCTGCTGGATTTTTCCACCGCCGAGCAATCCAGCACCAGTGTCGGCGCATCGCTGGCTTTGATCAGCTCGGCACCTTGCTCGCGCAGGGCCGGGCCGGTGCGGTAGTCCAGCACACCGAACAGCTTCAGTTCGCCGCCACCGACGGCGGTGACACATGCATCACTCATTTGACGACCTTGTCAGGCGAGTTTTCGGTCTCCTGCTTGGCCTTGGCGACTTCACCAGCCCAACCGTTGATGGTCTTGTCCAGATTGTTGCCGTTGCGCTGCATGGCGTCAGCGAACTGATCCCGGAACAGCTTGCCAATGTTGATGCCGTTGATGATCACGTTACGCAACTTCCATTCGCCGCCGACCTTCTCCAGTGTGTACTGCACGGGATAAACCGCGCCGTTGGTGCCCTTGACGGTCATACCGACGCTGGTCCGATCACCTGACTCATCTTTCGGCGGGTCAACCGCGATACCTTGGTTGTTGTATTCCAGCAGGGCATTGCCGTAGAACTGAAACAACCCCCTTTTGAAATTGTCCGCGAAGGTTTGCATCTGCGCTGGCGTAGCGTTGCGCGAATACTTGACGGTCATGATGCTCCTGGAAATACCTTCGGCATCGACCACCGGGCCCACGATGGTGTTCAGCGCGCTATAAAACGCGCTGGGGTCCTGCTTGTACTTTTCTTTATTGGCACTCAGGTCGGCCAGCATCTTGTTGGTCGTGTCCTGCACCAGATCGTGCGCGGAGCCCGCCGCATTGGCGATCAAGGGCAGCGCTGCAAGCAGTACCAACAGGCCACGTCGCAAGTTAGAGATCATGAACAGCTTCCTCATTTGGCGTCTTTATTGACCGTATTAAGCAGGAATTTACCGATCAGGTCTTCGAGTACCAGCGACGACTGGGTGTCATGAATCGTGCCGCCATCCTTCAACAACTGGTCATCACCACCCACGCTGATGCCGACGTATTTCTCGCCCAGCAAGCCAGCGGTCAGGATGGACGCAGTGGAGTCCGAAGGCAGGTTGTTCACCCGCTTATCCACGTCCATGGTCACGCGCGCCGCGAAAGTATCGTGGTCCAGATCGATTGCAGTGACCTTGCCGATAGTCACACCGGCCATGGTCACCTTCGCTCTGACAGTCAAACCGGCGATATTGTCGAAATTTGCATAAAGTTTATAACTGTCGTTGGTCGTGCTGGCGCTCAGACCGCTGACGCGCAGGGCGAGCAAGAGCAAAGCCAGAATTCCGGCCAGCAGGAACAGGCCGACACCGGTTTCGAGGGTGCGGTTTTGCATCAGAAGTCTCCAAACATCAAGGCGGTCAAAATAAAGTCCAGGCCCAGTACGGCCAATGAGGCGTAGACCACGGTCTTGGTCGTGGCGCGACTGATCCCCTCTGAAGTGGGTTCGCAGTCATAACCTTGGAACACGGCGATCCAGGTGACCACAAAGGCGAAGACGACGCTTTTGATGACACCGTTGATTACATCGTTCGGGAAGGAAACGCTGTTCTGCATATTCGCCCAGAAGGAGCCTTCATAGACGCCCAGCCAGTCAACGGCGACCCATGAGCCGCCCCAGATGCCGACCACGCTGAAGATGATGGCCAACACCGGCAACGAAATGAAACCGGCCCACAAGCGAGGCGCGGCAATGTATTTCAGCGGATCGACGCCGATCATTTCCAGGCTGGACAACTGCTCTGTGGACTTCATGTTGCCGATTTCGGCGGTCAACGCTGAACCCGCACGGCCAGCAAACAGCAACGCTGTGACGACCGGGCCCAGCTCACGCAGCAACGTCAAGGCAACCATCTGCCCCACGGCCTGTTCGGAACCGTACTTGGCGAGAATGCTGAACCCCTGCAGCGCGAGCACCATGCCGATGAAAATGCCGGACACGACGATGATCGCCAGCGACATGACACCGACCGAATACAACTGGCGAACCAACAATTGAAAACCGCCGCCGATTCCGCCTCGCCCCAACAAGGCATGAACCAGAAAAATCCCCGAACGCCCCAACACTGCAACAATATCGATCGCGGAGCGCCCCATCAGGCGAACACGATCCATCAATGACTTTCTGCGCATCAGCGCTTCCCCAAAAGATCTTCGCGATAATCCGGTGCCGGATAGTGGAAAGGCACGGGGCCGTCTGGATCCCCTGTCATGAATTGCCGAATGCGCGGGTTATCCGACTGCATCAGTTCCTGCGGCGTACCTTGCCCCAGCACCTGCCCGTCACCGACGACATAGAGATAGTCAGCGATACTCGCCGTCTCGGCCAGGTCGTGAGAGACCACCACACTGGTGATGCCCAATGCATCGTTGAGCAGGCGGATCAGGCGCACCAGGACGCCCATGGCAATCGGGTCCTGCCCGACAAAGGGCTCGTCGTACATGAGAATCTGAGGATCGAGCGCAATTGCCCGGGCCAGCGCGACCCGACGCTTCATGCCGCCAGACAGCTCATCGGGCATCAACTCGACGGCGCCGCGCAGCCCGACCGCCTGCAGTTTGAGCAGCACGATGTCGCGAATCATGTCTTCTGGTAGCTTGGTGTGCACTCGGAGCGGGAACGCAACGTTCTCGAAGACATCGAGGTCGGTAAACAGCGCGCCACTCTGGAACAGCACGCCCATCTGCTTGCGCGCATCGAAGAGATCGCTGCGTGACAGCTTCGGCAGGTTCTGGCCATTGACCCAGACTTCGCCGCTGCTCGGACGCAGTTGTGCGCCCATCAGGCGCAGCAAAGTGGTCTTGCCACTGCCCGACGGCCCCATGATGCCGGTGACTTTGCCCCGGGGAATGCGGATATCGACATTATTGAAGATGCTGCGCGAGCCGCGCTTGAAGGACACTCCCTTCAATTCGACCGCGTAGGCGTTATCGGCGCTCATCTAAACTCCTTGCGATACAGCCTGTCTCTCAGATGCCGCGTCCTTGACGAACGACACACTGTCTGGAGGGGCCGAACAAGCGGCGAACTATAACACCGCTGTCGAACGCCGCCAAAGCTCCAACACGGCAAGTCGTTAATAGGGACAGATATTTCAGACCCGGAGGAATTTTCCTGCACCGCCAACACACCTTTGCTGAACGAGAACTGACGGACCGCAAGCTTCTATTAAACAAACAGCGACGATGAAGCGTGAGGGTTTTCAACATTGTCGCTATAATCCCCGCCTTTTCACCCGACCGACCCTATTCTTGACATGACCAACGCCCGCGACCTGATTCAATCTGCCCAGTGCACCATCCGCCTCGAAATCGAGGCCGTCGAAGGTCTGCTGGCACATATCGATGCGGATTTCGTAAGCGCTTGCGAGATGATTCTCGCGAGCCAGGGCCGCGTGGTCGTGGTCGGGATGGGCAAGTCCGGCCACATTGGCAAAAAGATCGCGGCCACACTGGCCAGCACAGGCACCCCGTCGTTCTTCGTCCATCCTGCCGAAGCCAGCCACGGTGACATGGGCATGATCACCAGCGCGGACATCATTCTCGCGCTGTCCAACTCGGGCACCACCGCAGAGATCGTGACGCTGTTGCCCTTGATCAAACGCCTGGGCATCAAGCTCATCAGCCTGACCGGCAACCCCGAGTCGACGCTGGCGAAGGCGGCGGACGTCAACCTCAATGCCCGAGTCGAAAAAGAAGCCTGTCCACTCAACCTGGCGCCCACCTCCTCGACCACCGCTGCATTGGTCATGGGCGATGCGCTGGCCGTGGCCCTGCTGGATGCGCGCGGTTTCACGGCTGAAGATTTCGCATTCTCGCACCCCGGTGGCGCGCTGGGTCGCCGCCTGCTGCTCAAGGTCGAGCACGTCATGCACACTGAGGCCGAACTTCCGAAAGTCGCCCGCGGCACGCCATTGCGTGATTCGCTGATGGAAATGACCCGCAAGGGCCTGGGCATGACCGCCATTGTCGAAGCCGATGGCCGACTGGCAGGGATCTTCACCGACGGCGATTTGCGCCGGACCCTGGACCGCGACATCGACATCCGCCAAGCGACCATCGATGACGTCATGACCGTTCACGGTAAAACCGTCCGTGCCGACATGCTGGCAGCCGAAGCGCTGAAAATCATGGAAGACAACAAGATCAGTGCGCTGATCGTTGTCGACGGGAACGACTACCCGGTGGGTGCGTTCAACCTTCAGGATCTGCTGCGTGCGGGAGTGATGTAAATGAGCGCCGACAACCTCAACAACAGCGAATTGATGCAGCGCGGCAAAGGCATCAAGCTGGCCGTCTTCGATGTCGATGGCGTGCTGACCGATGGCCGACTGTATTTTCTGGAAGATGGCAGCGAGTTCAAGACCTTCAATACCCTCGATGGCCAGGGTATCAAGATGCTGATCAACTCGGGGGTGATCACCGCTATCATCAGCGGCCGCAAGACGCCGGTGGTCGAACGCCGCGCCAAAAACCTGGGCATCGCGCATCTTTATCAGGGACGCGAAGACAAACTGGTGGTGCTCGACGAGCTTTTGCAGCAACTGAACCTAAGCTACGAACAGGTCGCCTATCTGGGTGATGACCTGCCTGACCTGCCGGTGATCCGCCGTGTCGGTCTGGGCATGGCTGTGGCCAATGCCGCTGGATTTGTCCGCCAGCATGCGCATGGCACGACCCAGGCACGAGGCGGCGAAGGCGCCGCCCGGGAATTCTGCGAGTTGATCCTGACAGCTCAGGGCAACCTCGAAGCGGCCCACGCCGCCTACTTATAGAAGTGCATTTATGCTGAGCAAAAGAATTCGTACGTTCCTGATCTTCGGTGTGCTGGCGGTACTGCTTGCAGCGGCCGGCTATTGGAACATCAGCCCGGAAAGCTTCATGGATCAACCCAAAGCGGCCGTGGATGAGAACGCCATCGATTATTACGCGATGAACGCGCACAGCATCCAGTACCTGCCGGATGGGTCAATGCAATATGACATGACCGCCGACAAGGTCGAGCACCTCAAGGCCACCGACGTAACCCTGATGACGACCCCGGTTTTGCAGATGTTTCGCGGATCGGAGTTTCCCTGGCACGTGCAGAGCGTGCGCGCCGAAGTGTCGCCAGGAGGCGATCATGTCGAGCTGATCGACAAGGTTCGCATCAACCGCACGGACGAAAAGAACCGCACCACGATCATCACCAGCACCCGCATGACGGTCTTCCCTCAGAAGCAATATGCGGAAACCGCGCAACCCGTTAGAATCGACGGTTTCAACGGTGTGAGCACCGGTACGGGTATGAAAGCCTATCTAAAAGAAAGCAGGATACACCTGCTATCGAACGCAAGAGGACAGTATGAGGCTCCTTAAAACCCTCCCTATTTTGCTTGGCCTGGGCGCAGCACTGGGAAGCGTGAGCGCCTGGGCTCTGCCGAACGATCAGGATCAGCCCATCCGTGTTCAAGCCGATGACGCCCAACTGGACGACAAGCAAGGCATCGCCACCTACACCGGTAACGTGATCATCACCCAGGGTTCGATGAAGGTTACCGGCAACAAGGTGACCATGACTCGCACCCCTGCTGGTGATATCGATGTCGTGACCTCTGTCGGCAACCTTGCGTATTTCGAGCAACTGCAGACCGCCGGCGACCCGAAACCCGTGCAGGGCTGGGGCGTGACGATCCAGTACCATGCGCCGCAAAACCGCATCGTATTGATCGACAAGGCCAAGGTAGTCGACAAGGACAACAACGTGACTCAGGGCGAGAAGATCGTCTATGACACGGTGAGAAAACTTGCCAGCGCTGGCCGCGCCACCGGCAGTAAGGTGACCGAAGCGCGTCCTCGCGTCGACATGGTGATCCAGCCGAAAAAGAAAACCGACCAGCAGAAGGCCCCTTAATGGCAACGCTGAAAGCCCAACACTTGGCCAAGGCTTACAAAAGCCGCCAAGTCGTACGTGACGTCAGCCTGTCCATCGACAGCGGCCAGATCGTCGGTCTCCTGGGCCCTAACGGCGCAGGCAAGACAACGTGCTTCTACATGATCGTCGGCCTGGTTCAGGCCGATCAGGGCCGCGTGCTGATCGACGACCAGGACGTGAGCCACCAGCCGATGCATGGCCGTGCTCGCGCCGGTATCGGCTATCTGCCGCAGGAAGCGTCGATCTTCCGCAAGCTGTCGGTGTCGGACAACATCATGGCGATCCTCGAGACCCGCAAGGAGCTCGATCGCGCAGGACGCCGCAAAGAGCTGGAAAGCTTGCTGCAGGAGTTCCATATCACACACATCCGCGACAACCTCGGGATGAGCCTGTCCGGTGGTGAACGCCGCCGAGTGGAAATCGCACGCGCACTGGCGACGTCGCCGAAATTCATTCTGCTGGACGAACCCTTCGCGGGCGTCGACCCCATCTCCGTGGGCGATATCAAGCAGATCATCTACCATCTCAAGGCGAAGGGTATCGGCGTTCTGATCACCGACCACAACGTCCGTGAGACACTCGACATCTGCGAAACGGCTTACATCGTCAACGATGGGCAACTGATTGCAGAAGGCGATTCCGAAACCATCCTGGCCAACCAGTTGGTCAAGGAAGTGTATCTCGGTCACGAGTTCCGCCTGTAAACCACGCAATGGCAAGGGGTTGGTCGGCGAACGCAGCATACGCCTCATCACCAACCTCGCATAAATTGTCATTACACCCTAGGCAAACACTCCGGGTTCAGGCATATAATTTGCTTAAGTTGGCGCCTCGGCGCCCCTAGTAGTGGATGGCGCGCATGTGCGCCGGCGAATAAGGTGTTAAGCCCCTGCCATGAAACCTTCGCTAGTCTTGAGAATGGGCCAGCAGCTGACGATGACACCGCAGCTGCAACAGGCCATCCGCTTACTCCAACTGTCGACGCTGGATCTCCAACAGGAAATTCAGGAGGCACTGGAGTCCAATCCGATGCTGGAGCGCCAGGAAGAAGGTGACGATTTGGATAATGCCGACCCCATGGCCGACAATATCGAGCAAAAGCCCAACCCTGACGTACAGGAACCGACCTACCAGGAATCCGCACCCACCGTCGACAATCTCGAAGACGGCGAATGGAGCGAAAGCGAGCGTATCCCCAACGAACTGCCCGTCGATACGGCCTGGGAGGATGTCTACCAGACCAGCGCCAGCAGCCTGCCCAGCAATGACGATGACGAGTGGGATTTCACCACGCGCACGTCGGCGGGCGAGAGCTTGCAAAGCCATCTGCTTTGGCAACTGAACCTGGCACCGATGTCGGATACCGATCGTTTGATCGCCGTCACGCTGATCGACTGCATCAACAATCAGGGTTACCTCGACGAATCCCTGGAAGAGCTGCTGGACGCCTTCGACCCGGAACTCGACATCGAGCTGGACGAAATCGAAGCCGTGCTGCACCGCATTCAGCAATTCGAGCCGGCGGGCGTCGGCGCCCGCACGCTTGGCGAGTGCTTGTTGCTGCAACTGCGCCAGCTTCCGGCCAAGACCAAATGGCTGGCGGAAGCCCAGCGACTGGTCAGCGATTACATCGACCTGCTCGGCAGCCGTGACTACGCGCAACTGATGCGGCGCATGAAGATCAAGGAAGATGATCTGCGCCAGGTCATCGAACTGGTCCAGAGCCTCAACCCACGCCCTGGCTCGCAGATCGAATCCACCGAAGCCGAATACGTAGTGCCGGACGTCATCGTGCGTAAGCACAATGAGCGCTGGCTGGTCGAGCTCAATCAGGAAGCCGTTCCCCGCCTTCGGGTGAATCCGCAATACGCCGGTTTCGTGCGCCGCGCGGACACAAGCGCCGACAACACCTTCATGCGCAACCAGTTGCAAGAAGCCCGCTGGTTCATCAAAAGCCTGCAAAGCCGTAACGAAACCCTGATGAAAGTGGCGACCCAAATCGTCGAGCATCAGCGGGGCTTTCTGGAGTATGGCGACGAGGCGATGAAGCCGTTGGTGCTGCACGACATCGCTGAGGCGGTGGGCATGCACGAATCGACGATTTCCCGTGTCACCACGCAGAAATTCATGCATACACCCCGTGGTATCTACGAACTGAAGTATTTCTTTTCCAGCCACGTCAGCACCTCCGAAGGCGGCGAATGCTCGTCCACTGCCATTCGCGCAATCATCAAAAAACTGGTTGCCGCGGAAAATCAGAAAAAGCCGTTGAGTGACAGCAAGATCGCTGGTTTACTGGAGGCACAAGGCATTCAAGTGGCCCGTCGCACAGTCGCCAAGTACCGCGAGTCCTTAGGAATCGCGCCGTCCAGCGAACGCAAGCGACTGATGTAAAGGTCACAAGCCACAGCGTTCCAGTGGCAGGCAACTCAGCCTGCCTCTTAATGCACTGGCAACGAAGGAGAAGCTGTATGCAAGTCAACATCAGTGGACACCAACTGGAAGTGACCAAGCCCCTGCGCGAATACATCGAGCTGAAGCTGAAAAAGCTCGAAGGGCATTTTGACAAGATTACGAACGTGCAGGTGACGATGGCCGTCGAGAAGCTCAAACAGAAGATCGAGGCCACCCTGCATATCCACGGTGGAGAGGTCGTTGCCAATGCCGAACATGATGACATGTACGCGGCGATCGACCTGCTCACTGACAAGCTCGACAGACAATTGCTCAAGCATAAGGAAAAGCAGCAAAGCATCCTCAAAGGTGCGGCGGCTCGCTGACACTCCCCATCCATGATCCGACTTGAAAATATCCTGACCCCTGGCCGGTCCCTCGTGAACGTGCCAGGCGGCAGTAAAAAAGCCGTTCTCGAAGAGATTGCCAAACTGATCGGGCAACAAGTGCCCGAATTCGACTGGCAAACCGTCTACGAAAGCCTTATCGCCCGTGAAAAACTCGGTTCCACCGGGTTTGGCAATGGCATCGCGATCCCCCATTGCCGCCTGAAAGGCTGCGCGGCGCCTGTGAGCGCGGTGCTGCACCTGGAACGCCCGGTGGATTTCGACGCCATCGACGGCGCGCCTGTGGATCTGCTGTTCGTGCTGCTCGTCCCGGAAGCGGCCACCGACGCCCACCTCGAACTTCTGCGTCAGATCGCCAGCATGCTTGACCGCGCGGACGTGCGCGCCAGCCTGCGTGGTGCCAAGAGCAGCGAAGAGCTTTACAACGTCGTGCTCAACGTCCAGAACGGTCACTGATCATGCGCATGATCATCGTCAGCGGTCGCTCCGGCTCCGGCAAGAGCACGGCCCTCGATGTTCTCGAAGACAGCGGTTTCTACTGCGTCGATAACCTGCCGGCAGGCCTGCTCCCGGAGCTTGCCGAGCGCGCACTGATCAATACCGAACTCGCCGAGCCGTTGTTAGCGGTCTCTATTGATGCCCGGAACGTGCCCAGCCACCTGACCCGTTTTCCGCGAATGCTCGAAGAGGTCCGCGCTCGCCACATTCAGTGCGACGTGCTGTTCCTCGACGCTGAAGAGTCCACACTGCTCAAGCGCTTTTCTGAAACGCGCCGCCGCCATCCGCTGAGCAATGCCACGCGCTCGCTGGCCGAAGCGATTCGAGATGAAAAAACCTTACTGGGGCCGATCATCGACCTGGCCGATCTGACCATCGATACGACCCACCTGAATCTTTATCAGTTGCGCGACACGCTGAAGCTGCGCCTGCTGAACAAACCCGAACCCGGCACCGCTTTCCTTATTGAATCCTTTGGCTTCAAACGCGGCATGCCCGTGGACGCGGATCTGGTGTTCGACGTGCGCTGCCTGCCCAACCCCTACTGGAAACCCGAACTGCGCGAGCAATCAGGGCTCGACCAGCCGGTGGCGGACTATCTGGCGGCGCAACCCGATGTCGAAGAGATGTTTCAGGACATCTCGTCATACCTGACCAAGTGGCTGCCGCGCTTCGCTGCCAGCAACCGCGCCTACGTTACCATTGCCATTGGCTGCACCGGCGGACACCACCGCTCCGTCTACCTGACCGAACGTTTGGGTCAGGTCCTGCAACAATCGCTCAAGAATGTTCAGGTTCGCCACCGCGACCTAAGCTAAGGACCCCCAACGCGATGCCCGCTCACCAAATCACCATCATCAACAAGCTGGGCCTGCACGCCCGCGCTGCCGCCAAATTCGTCGGCGTTGCCGGCAAGTACCCCTGCCAGATCCGCGTGGGCCGCACTCCAGACAGCATGGTCGATGGTAAAAGCATCATGGCCGTCATGATGCTGGCCGCAGGCAAAGGCACCGAAATACACCTGCTGACAGAAGGCGACGACGAACACGCCGCGCTGGAAGGTTTGATCGAACTGATCAACAACAAGTTTGATGAAGGGGAATGAGGGTTGGTCGACCTTCGCCGAATTCCTTATTCCCGAAACACAGCCCGACGGTAAGCCGGGCTTCTCAGGATCGAGCGCTACCCCTTCCGTTTCGCACCTGAACACTGCAGGCAATCACTTCCGGACTTTTGGATTCTCGCCGGACTTGATCAATCCCCCCGAAGCATCTTTAATCCAACGCTTTGAAGCACCACGTCCCGACCCATTCACCTTCAAGCATGGACCGGCTTGGACAGACTGCTAACGCCTGCATCAACGGGCATCAATAGCTGAATTGCTGACAGAGCTGATCGATGACATTCACCCCCACCTCGGTGCACAGAGCCTGGTCTCGCCCGGAAAAAATGCTGATGTCCGGCAGTGTACTGGCGGTGGTGGCGATTTTGATGATCGTGGCCTCGTTGCTGATTCGCGAGCACGGAAGCGCCACCGAGAGCGCCGTGCAGTCGGCCAATAACGTGGTGCAGCTGATCGACGCGGACGTGCAGCGTAATGCCGAGCTGTACGACACGTCGCTGCAAGGCATGATTGCGACCTGGCAAGACCCTGAAGTCATTGCACTAGCGCCTCAACTTCGTCAGTTGGTCATTTTCGATCGCTCGACCGCAGCGCCGTATAAAGGCGATCTGGTGATTCTGGACGAAACCGGTGACATCGTGGCGGACTCGCTGTCCGTCATCCCCCGAGAAGACAATTTTTCTGACCGCCCCGTTTTTCAGCAGCACCGCGAGAGCGCTTCGACGGCCATGAGAGTGGGCGGTCCGTTCAAGGCACGCTGGGGCTTCAAGGACTGGTGCATCAGTTTCAGCCGCCGCCTCCCCTCGCCCGATGGACGATTCATCGGCATCGCCAGCGCATCGATGCGGTTGACGTACTTCAACCAACTGTTTCGTGGGCTGGACATCGGCAAAGGAAGCACCGTCAATTTGATCAGCGCAGACGGCATATTGCTGGCCCGACAAGCCGAGCAACCCGACAAATACGCAATTGGCCGGGACTTCAGCGGGCTTCCCAACTTTCAGCGAATCCTCAAGACAAACAGCGGAAGCTTCACGGCCGTATCGGACCTGGACGGAACAACTCGGCTGTACACGTTCTCACGCGTGGGCGACTTGCCGCTGATCGTCATCGTGGCCCAATCGAAAGACGTGGTGTACGCCGTCTGGAAACGCAACGCGGCGCTGGTGGCGGGCGCGACGAGCCTTTTGTGCCTGGGCATCCTGTGGCTGTCGTACCTGTTGGGTAAACAGTTGAAGCTGCGACACCTCGCAGAACGGGAGCTGGCTGAGCTGGCCTCGACGGACGGCCTGACAGGGCTGGCAAACCGGCGGAGACTGGATCAGGTATTTCGACAGGAGTGGTCCAGAGGCATGCGCTCCGGCAAGCCGTTGTCATTGCTGATGATTGATGTCGACCACTTCAAGGCATTCAACGACCGGCACGGCCATCACGGTGGCGACGTCGCGTTGCGCAACGTGGCCCAAACCCTGGCCAATGCAATTCGTAGACCCGGTGATCTGGCGGCGCGCTATGGCGGCGAGGAGTTTTTGGTGGTTTTACCGGAAACAGATTTGCAGGGCGCCAGAATCATCGCCGAAAAAATCAGAGTTGCGATTGAATCGCTCCCGCCCTATGCCGGAGACAGGCATTCCGTCACCGTCAGCATTGGTATCGCCTCGCGCCAGCCCAATGCGGGCGACAAGCAGGCGCAACTGTTCAGTGATGCTGACGAAGCGCTCTACCGGGCGAAGCACAATGGCCGTAACCGCACTGAGTTCAACTCGTCTCCCAAAACGGCATAAAAAACGCCAGACACGTCTGGCGTTTTTCGAATCAGAGGAGCGAGCCCGAAACGGGCTCAGCTACGCTGATCAGCTTGCTCTGCGAACGGTATCACGCAGCGCTTTGACTTTATCGTGGTTTGCCTGGACGCCTGGCAGCTGACGCTGGATCAGGGTCACTACGTTAGCAGGCAGGTTTTTCTCGACCGCTTTTTGCGAAGCTTCTTTGTACGCTTTCAGGGCGTGGTCTTCACCGCGCTCTACTTCGTTCAATACAGCCTCATCGCTTTTGCCGGTCACGGCCGCTTTCAGCTCAACCCACAGACGATGCGCTGCACCTGCGGCGCTGGAGGATTTGTCTGGATCGCCGCCCAGTGCACGGACTTCGGCTTGAAGTTCACGTACAGACGTCGCGCACTCGGTGGAACGGGAAAGGAAATACGCCTTGATTTCTGGGTTCTTGACGTCTTCAGCAGCGGTGTGAAAACCTTTCTCGCCGTCAATGCTGGTCTCGATCAGATCATTGAGTACCGAGATCGCTTCTTTATTGATATCCGTCATTTTGCAGTTCCTTTCTGGCAGGTTAATCGAAGAGTTGATATTTCTACACTCGATAACTTAAATATTGCAGAGCTCGTGCCAGCTTTTTAAAACAAAATAAACCCTTATTTATCAAGAAGTTATATTTATCAAGACACAGACCGTTCTCTCTTTTTGCATGATCAGTTCGTTTGCACGTATGCAAAATGCACGTACCTTAGTAGTTCACACGGAAAGACCAACGGCGGTGTTATGAATCCCGAGAAACTCAAACTTCTGGTCACCCGTGAAATGCCCTACGGCAAGTACAAGGGGCGATTGCTGGCGGACCTGCCGGGTGACTACCTTAACTGGTTCGCGCGCAAAGGCTTTCCCAGCGGTGAACTTGGCAGCCTGCTGGCACTGATGCATGAGATTGACCACAACGGGCTGTCCGCCCTGCTCGATCCACTGCGCACCAAACCCCGGGAGCCTCTGCGAGAAAGCCCACTAAAAACACCGATCCGGTTTTCCTGACCCCTCGACGAGATGAACGACGCGATGACCCCTGCCCAATCCGTTGCACAGCACCGCGCCCAGGACGAAGCTTTTTGGCGCGATATCGCCCGCCAATACGATGTGGAGCCGGGGCCGATTAACTTCGAACATGGCTACTTCGGGCGCATGACCCGCGAAGTGCTGCGCACGTACGAGCAGCATCTGGCGTACGTGAACCGCAGCAATTCGGTCTATGTCCGACAGCGCTTCGACACTGAGGACAGCGAGACCCTCCGCGCCGATCTGGCTCAGCTGCTGGACGTGCCGAGCCGCGAAATCGCCCTGACCCGCTGCGCTTCGGAGTCACTGCAAACCCTGATCCGCAACTACAACGGCCTACAGCCGGGGGATCAGGTGCTGATCAGCGATCTGGACTACAACAGCGTGCAAACGGCCATACGCTGGCTGGTAAAGCATCGCGGGGTCGAAGTGATCGAGATTCGGCATGCTCACCCGGCCAGCTATGAATCCCTCGTCAATGCCTATCGCGACGCCTTCGCGAACCACCCACGACTCAAGCTGATGGCATTGACCCACATGACGCACCGCACGGGACTGGTCATGCCTGTTGAGCCCATTGCTGCGCTGGCCAAGGCGCAAAACATCGATGTGATTCTGGACGGTGCTCACGCCTTGGGACAACTGGACTTCAAGCTGGACGAACTCGGCGTGGCGTTTGCCGGGTTCAACCTGCAGAAGTGGATGGGGGCGCCGTTGAGCCTGGGTTTCATTTATGTGAAACAGGAACGATTGTCTGCCATCGACCCCGACATGGGCGACGAGCGTTACGCCGTCGATGACATTTTGGGGCGGGTGCCGTATGGCACGCCGAACATTCCCGCGTTGCTGACGCTGACCAAGGTCTTCGAAGAACACCGAGCCATAGGCGGGTCTGCCGTCAAAGGCGCACGCCTGGCCTATCTGCGGGACCTGTGGGTTCGCGAAGTGCGAGATGTGCCGGGAATCGAAGTGCTGACACCGGATGATCCACGGCTGTACTGCGGGATTACGTCATTGCGCTTTACACGCCATCAAGATCAGTCGCTCATGACGCAGCGCCTGCTCGACGAACATGGCGTTTTCGTGGTGGCCAGAACCGGTTCCGCCTGCGGCCCATGCATTCGGATCACCCCCGGCTTTGTGACCTCCGCCGACGATGTGGCAAAGTTGGTCGTTGCATTGCGCGCTTTGGCCTGAGTCCACCAGCGCTTTCAGACGGGCAAAAAAAAGCGGCGACCGTGGATAAGGCGGCGCCGCAAACACTTTAATGGAACATCTTTATACCAGGGACGGCAAAGATACGCGCTCAGACCGAGTCTCGTGCGATACATATGTAGTGCACATAAAGAAAAATCGGTGATCTCTCTCCTCGCTCCTTCTCAAATCAACGCTATGGCTGGAGTCGCGGTGCATGCGGCCCGGCTTTCTACGTTCGCAGCGCGCAAAAAAAACGGCGTTCCGGACCAAGGGAACACCGTTAAACAGCCATGCAACAACGACTTCTGTAGCAGCGCCCGGCGCTCGAATCCAATCATCTGAGACGATTAAACCAGCCACCTCATGAACGGGAGCTGTCGAAGATCAAGCATGGGGCGCTTAACGCAGGTTTCAGTCGAACAACGCAATCGCTTCGGCGGTCGCCTCAGTGATGCGGCCCCAGTCGCCGTTCTTGACCCACGCGTTGTCGATCATCCAGGTGCCGCCGACGCACATCACGTTAGGCAACGCCATGTAGTTCTTCAGGTTGGCGGCGCTGACGCCGCCAGTCGGGCAGAAACGCACTTCCGGGAACGGACCGCCCAGCGCCTTGATCGCGCCGACGCCGCCGCTGATCTCGGCCGGAAACAGCTTGAAGCGGCGGTAGCCCAAGGCATAACCGATCATGATCTCCGACGCGCTGCTGATGCCAGGCAGCAACGGCAATTCGCTTTGCGCGCCTGCTTCCAGCAGATCCTGAGTGCTGCCTGGGGTCACGATGAACTGCGAGCCCGCCTCTTCCGCTGCTTTGAGCATGTGACGGTCGAGGATCGTGCCCGCACCGACGCACAGTTCAGGTCGTGCGTCGCGCAGAATACGAATCGCCTTGAGGCCGAATTCCGAACGCAGGGTGATTTCCAGCGCGTTCAGGCCGCCTGCCGCCAGCGCATCGGCCAGCGGCAGCACGTCCTGTTCGCGTGCAATGGTGATGACCGGCAGAATCTTCGCTTTCGCGCAGAGTTCATCGATCTGGGCAATCTTGCTCGCCATGCTATTCAACGGCTGTTTCACTTGGGTATTTTCCATGGCGGCTGATCCTTTGCTTATGGGCACCAGTAGATCTCTAAAGACGGGTTAAGGAACGCGCGGATCGGCATTTCGGCGAGGTCATCGCCGGCCAGCGCCGTGCGCAGGGTTTCCAGTTTTGCCTGCCCGGAAACGGACAGGATCGGCGTCGCGGCGGACGCCAACAGTGAGCGCGTCATGGTCAGACGCTGATGAGGCGTGCTCGGCGCCAGCATCGGCAGGCAGCGACGTTCGCTGTTCAAGTCCAACGCTTCAGGCAGATTCGGGCTGTCAGGGAACAGCGACGCGGTGTGGCCGTCATCCCCCATGCCCAGAATCAACACATCGATCTTCGGCAGTTCCTTGAGCGCTTCGTCGGTCGCTGCCGCTGCTTCTTCCAGCGTCTGGGTCGGACGGTAGAGGCTGAAGAAGCCCGCTTTCTCGGCCGGTCCCTGAAACAGGAAACGCTTGAGCAACCCCGCGTTACTGTCGGCGTGCTCGGTCGGCACCCAGCGTTCGTCGGCCAGGCTGATCACTACCTTCGACCATTCGATGGGCTTTTGCGCCAACGCCTGAAAGAACGCCACCGGGCTTTTGCCGCCCGAAACGACCAACGTCGCAACGCCGTGAGGGTTATTCGCGATGGCCGCCGTCAGGCGTTCCGCTACATGATCGGCCAAAGCATTGGCCAACAGCTCGGGGTTATCGAATTCGTTGGCTTTAAGGCCAGCCGGAAATTCAAGTTCACATATCGCCATACCAAGACCTCCCATCACGAGTAATGAGCGCAATGGAGCTCATTGGCCCCCAGGAGCCTGCTGCATAAGGCTTGGGCGCATCGCCAGCCTTCTTCCAGCCAGCGATCAACTGGTCACACCATTGCCACGCATACTCGATCTCATCTTTGCGGACAAACAGGTTTTGGTTGCCACGCATGACCTCCAACAACAACCGCTCGTACGCGTCCGGAATGCGGGCGCTGCGGTAGGCGTCAGAGAAGCTCAGTTGCAAGGGGTTGCTGCGCAATTGCATGCCTTTATCCAGCCCCTGATCCTTGGTCATCACTTGCAGCGAGATACCTTCATCGGGCTGCAGGCGGATGATCAGGCGGTTGCTGATCTGCATCCGCTGCTCCGGGGCGAAGATGTAGTGCGGCGGTTCCTTGAAGTGGATGACGATCTGCGACAGCTTCTGCGGCATGCGTTTGCCGGTACGCAGATAGAACGGAACCCCTGCCCAACGCCAGTTACGGATGTCGGCACGAATGGCAACGAACGTTTCGGTGTCGCTCGCGGTGTTGGAGTTTTCCTCTTCCAGGTAACCGGGAACCGGTTTGCCTTCGCTGTAACCGGCGATGTATTGCCCGCGCACCACTTGGGTGGCCAGGCGCTCCGGCGTGAACGGCGCCAGCGCTTTGAGCACCTTTACCTTTTCATCACGGATGCTGTCGGCGGACAGGTCGCTCGGAGGGTCCATCGCAATCAGACACAGCAGCTGCAACAGGTGGTTCTGGATCATGTCGCGCAGCTGACCCGCCTGATCGAAGTAGCCCCAACGGCCCTCGATCCCTACTTTCTCCGCCACAGTAATCTCGACGTGGGAAATATAGTTCTGGTTCCATTGGGTTTCGAACAAGCTGTTGGCGAAACGCAGCGCGATGAGGTTTTGAACGGTGTCTTTGCCCAGATAATGGTCGATCCGGTAGACGCGGTTTTCCGGCAGGAAGCGGGCTACAGCGTCATTGACCCGACGCGAGGAGGCGAGGTCGTGGCCGATCGGTTTCTCCAGGACGGCGCGGGTGCGGTCAGTCAGGCCGACCAGCGCCAGGTTCTCGCAGATGGCTCCGTACACCGACGCCGGTGTGGCGAAGTAGGCGATCATGGTTTGTGCGTCGCCCACTGCTTCGGCCAGCGCGACGTAATCTTCACCCTTGAGGAAATCCACGTGCAGGTAGCTCAGGCGTGCCTGAAAACGCTCCACATGTTCACTTTCCAGCTGGGATTCGGGGACGAAACGACGCAGGCTCTTGTCGATATAAGCCAAGTGTTCCTGAGGCGTTCCCGCCTCGCGAGCCAACGCAAGAATTCGGGTCTCGGCATGCAGAAGGCCAGCACGGTCCAGCTGATACAGCGCTGGGAACAGTTTGCGCACAGCCAGGTCGCCCAAGGCGCCGAACAAGGCAAAAGTGCACGGTTCAACCGTAATCGAGAGCATAATGTTGGTTCTTTTATCAAGTTAGGCTACAAATACCTTTTTTAAAGGCGTTACTCAAGGCCAAATGTAGTAATAACCACAACATTTACCCAAAAAACACATTACAGTGGTGATCACTACAGGCCCTCAGTACGATAGGCCACCTTTGCTACAGGCTAAAGGCCCAGTTGCGCACCTTTTGCAGAAAGGCCTACAGAACAGCCTGTTACCGCTTCACGAGAAGGACTTTGAATGGACCGCGTACGCAATCTTCTGGAGCAGATCCAGAGTCGACTCGAAGAATTGAACAAGGCCGAGCGCAAGGTTGCCGAGGTGATTCTGAGCAACCCTCAGCAAGCCACGCGTTTCAGCATTGCGGCGCTGGCCCAGGCGGCCAAGGTCAGCGAGCCGACCGTCAATCGCTTCTGCCGCTCGTTCGACGTCAGCGGCTACCCTGAACTCAAACTGCAACTGGCCCAGAGCCTGGCCAGCGGCGCCGCCTACGTGAGCCGCGCGGTGGAAGCCGACGATAACCCTGAAGCCTATACCCGCAAGATTTTCGCCAGCGCCATCGCGTCCCTCGACAGCGTGTGCCAGGTGCTGGACCCGAACCTGATCAGCAAGGCCGTGGACCTGCTGATTCAGGCGCGGCAGATTCACTTCTTCGGCCTGGGCGCCTCGGCCCCTGTGGCGCTGGATGCGCAGCACAAATTCTTCCGCTTCAACCTGGCCGTGACAGCCCATGCCGACGTACTGGTGCAACGCATGCTGGCGTCGGTGGCGCACACGGGGGAGCTGTTCGTGATCATTTCCTACACCGGCCGCACTCGCGAACTGGTGGAAGTGGCCCGGATCGCTCGCGAGAACGGCGCTTCGGTGCTGGGCCTGACCGCCGCCGGGTCGCCGCTGGCCAAAGCCAGTACGTTGAGCCTGAATATCCCTCTGCCTGAAGACACCGACATTTATATGCCGATGACGTCTCGGATCATTCAGCTGACCGTGCTCGATGTGCTAGCCACCGGCATGACCCTGCGCCGTGGCGTGGATTTCCAGCCGCACCTGCGCAAGATCAAGGAAAGCCTCAATGCCAGCCGGTATCCGGTGGATGATGAGTTGAACTAACGAGCGCGATACGGCCCCGAAGGCCGGGATTGATAAAGACACCCTGTGGGAGCGTCGTTCATCCCACCAAAGTGGCCTGCAAACTCAATCGCGCCTGCTGTCCTGGGGCCAGGCTCAGACAATCATCCACCCCGGACACCGCCTCGACTCTCACAAACCCCGTTGCCTCATGACCTGCCACCCCCAGCAACGGCCGGCTGCCGGGATGCCAGACGACAGTATTGGCGCTGTCGTGGGTGTTGATGTTCAAACGGCGCCGCCATGTGTCGTCGTGCAACTCAACTGAACCGGTGTGCTCGAAAACGCGCTGGCAACTGCCCGAGACGCGCAACTCCCCTTTTTGTTCACAGGCACTGCGACTGAGCTCGTCGTAACCCTGTGCGCCGTCGAGACCTTCCAGTGCCACGTCGGCGATGTCGCTGATGCGCCAGTAAGCGTGCAAGGCATGACCGAACTGGCACGGCTCACTGTCGTCATGTAGGGTTTCCAGACGCAGGTCCATGCGTTGCCCCAATTCAGCATGCAGATCGGCCTGCCAGTCCCACAGGCTCAAGCGCCAGTGCAGCGAAACGCCTTCATCGTGTTCCTGGCTGTCGATCAGCTTCCAGTCGAGCAAACGCCCCCATCCATTGGCGGGCCAGCCGCCCTCTCCCGGATGACGCCCGACCCAAGGCCAACACACCGGCACGCCCCCCCGAATCGCGCCCACCTGCGGCCATTGCGACGCGCACCACAGCCACGGCCTCTGGCCGACTGGCTGAAAATGCAACAACTGTGCGCCTTGGCGACTGAACACGGCATGACAGCGCGGGTGGTTGATCACCAGCACGTCACGCTGCTGATGCCGCTCCCACTGGAAGGTCGGCTGCGGCCGCGTGGCGGTGAAGAAGCGCTGAAGGGGATGTTCGAATGATCCTGTGTCCCTGATCGCCATGACATTCTCGATGGGATAAGTGTGTCCATCTATGGGTTGTGGGAGATCGCGCACGGCCTTATTCAGCGGCGAGCCTTGCAAACGATAAAAAAGCCCCGATTCCGGAGCGAGTACCGCACAAAAAAAAACGGGCAGCCAGGCTGCCCGTAAAGCACACACGACCCTTGATCGTTTGTGAAGCACATCAGAGAGCGATGTGCGGAGGAGCGGTCCGCACAGCGATGAAGCGTTTAGAACTTGGATTGAATCTTGATACCTGCGACCAGCGCGTTCTGGACTTCGTCCACACCGCCCGGGCTCTTCACGTATTGCAGGTTGGGACGCACGGTCAGCCAGTCGGTGACGTGTACGCCGTAGTAGATTTCCGAGTTGTATTCGGTCTTCTGGATTGGCAGGTAGTTCGGGTTGTCGTAGTCGTCGATACCGTTGACGGCGTTGACCAGACGACGGTTGTCCTGGGCATCATCGTTGACGTGGATGCGAGCGACACCGATACCGATGTCATCCTTCGGACGGGCATCGAACGGGCCTTTGTAGACGAAACCGATCTGCTGATAGTTGTCGACGAAGTTGGTGGCTTTGTCATGAACGGTCAGGTTACCGAAGATGCTCAGACCACGGGATGCGTCGCCGTTGTGGCTGGTCAGTTGTTGCTGAGCCACGACCCACCAACCGTGCTTGTCCTTGTGGGACTTGAAGTCACCGCCAGCGATGGCTTGTGGCTGGCCGTTGGTGTTTTCGTACAGGTCAGGCGCGCTCGGGTTACTGACGTAGTAGCCCAGACGGTATTCGCCTGGCAGCGAATTGACGGTCGGCGACCACACCACTTCGACCGGCACCACAGTACCTTGGGAACCGCTGCCGCTCAGCTTGAAGCCGTTGCCGGTTTCGAGGTTCGAAGGGTTCTGCTCGTACACACCGATCTGCGCGAACAACTCAGGCGTGATGTTGTATTTCACGCGAGCGGCCCATTGGCTGACAGGCCAGTTGTACCAGGTGTTCACGTAGTTACCGACCTGCGAGCCGCAGAGCGTCAGGTTCTGGAAGTCGCATGGGAAGCTGTTGAAGTCTTCGCCTTCGCCGAAACGGCCAACTTTGATGTCCAGCGCGCCGTCGAAGTATTTCTGCTTGACCCACATCTGCGTCAGGCGCCAGGTCTGGCCACGACCCCAGACTTCTTGCGAGGAACTGAGCGTGCCGGCACGTGGATCGCCGATACGGTCGTTGGAGATGTTGTTACCGCTACGCTCGGTGATCGCCAGCTTGAATTCCGCATCGTGCCAACCGAGGATTTTTTGCAGGTCCATCTGCACGCCGAACGCGAACTGGTCGCTGTAGCGGCCGGTTCTGTCGTCGTTGTAACCGCCATTGAGGTTGGAAGCCGCCTCACCCACGTACTCGATCGGGAAGTCATAACCTTTGTCGTACAGTTCCTGGCGCAGACCGCCCCAGTCGCCCGTCAAGTGCTCGCTTGCCTTGAATGGCTCCATGGCGGAGGCCGTTCCAGACATCGTCAATGCGCTCAAGACTGACAGCCCGCCGATGAGCTGCAGTTGGTTGAGCGATTTGCCTTTTACCTTCTTCATCCCTTAAATCCTCGTTTTATTGTTATTAGCTAAACAGCGTTGTAACCACTTGCTTCGTGTGCCTGCCGGGGCTTTTTTACGGCAGAAATAGCCCCGACAGAGGTGCTCGTTGGCGCAGTGCTCCTGCGCATGGAATTCAGTTGCGGTTGAGCCGCGTGACGTTGCCCATGCCTTCGCTCACCTGTGGCGTCGACAGCGCGCCCAATCGCTCGCCGGTCTTGGCGTCGAACAGCAACACCTTGGACGGATCGAACTGCAGGGTCAGGGTTTCACCCACCGCTGGCGCCACATCGGGCGCCAGACGGCAGCAGACCTTGCTGTCGTTGAGCGTGACGAACACCAGCGTGTCAGGACCGGTCGGTTCCGTGACTTGCACTTCGGCGCGAATGGTCGGCATCCCTGAGGTTTCACCGGACGCTAGCACGATCTGTTCAGGGCGAAGGCCCAGAATCACCTCACGGTCTTCGAGGCCTGCATCGTTGATGTTCATCGGCAACTCGCAACGCGCCTGACCGCTGTCGAGCAGCGCCACCAGACGGCCCTCCTTGCGTTGCAGACGCAGCGGAATGAAGTTCATCGGCGGCGAACCGATGAAGCTGGCAACGAACAGGTTGGCCGGATCGTTGTAAATCTGTTTTGGCGTGCCGAACTGCTGGATGATGCCGTCCTTCATGACCGCCACTTTGTCGCCCAGGGTCATCGCTTCGATCTGGTCATGGGTCACGTAGACCGTGGTGGTTTTCAGGCGCTGGTGCATCAGTTTCATTTCGGTGCGCATCTCGACCCGCAGCTTGGCGTCGAGGTTGGACAGCGGTTCGTCGAACAGATAGATCTTCGGACGACGGGCCAGCGCACGGCCCATGGCCACGCGTTGTTGCTGACCACCGGAGAGTTGACCCGGCTTGCGGTTGAGCAGGTGTTCGATCTGCAGCAGCTTGGCGACACGGCCAACTTCGGCGTCGATGTCGGCCTGGCTCATCTTGCGAATCTTCAGGCCGAACTCGATGTTCTCGCGCACGCTCATGGTCGGGTACAGCGCATAGGACTGGAACACCATCGCGATGTCGCGATCCTTCGGGCTCATGCCGCTGACGTCCTGGTCGCCGATCATGATCGCGCCACCCGTAATGTTTTCCAGGCCCGCGATGCAGTTCATCAGGGTCGACTTACCACAGCCCGAAGGACCGACCAGGATCAGGAATTCGCCATCCTTGATCGACAGTTCGATGTTCTTCAGGGTGTCCGGCAGGCCGGCCCCGTAAGTCTTGTTTACATTGCGAAGTTCGAGCGTTGCCATGATTACCCCTTGACTGCGCCGGCCGTCAGCCCGCGCACGAAATACTTGCCTGCGACCACATAGACCAGCAGGGTCGGCAGACCCGCGATCATCGCCGCCGCCATATCAACGTTGTATTCCTTGACCCCGGTGCTCGTGTTGACCAGGTTGTTCAGCGCCACGGTGATGGGCTGCGAATCACCGCTGGAGAACACCACACCGAACAGGAAGTCGTTCCAGATCTGCGTGAACTGCCAGATCAGGCAGACCATGATGATCGGGGTCGACATCGGCAGAATGATCCGCCGGAAAATGGTGAAGAACCCGGCACCGTCCAGACGCGCCGCCTTGACCAGCGCATCCGGCACACTGACGTAATAGTTGCGGAAGAACAGCGTGGTGAACGCCAGACCGTAGACCACGTGAACCAGGACGAGGCCAGTGGTGGTGCTGGCCAAGCCCATTTTCCCGAGGGTGAACGAGGCAGGCAGCAGCACGGTCTGGAACGGCAGGAAGCAGCCGAACAGCAACAGGCCGAAGAACATCTGCGAACCCCGGAAGCGCCACATCGACAGCACGTAGCCGTTCAACGCGCCGATGGCAGTTGAGATCAGCACGGCCGGAACGGTGATCAGGATCGAGTTCAGGAAGTAGCCCTTCACCGTCGCCCAGGCCTTGATCCAGCCAATGGCCGTGACTTCGGCGGGCCAACTCAAAAGGTTGCCGGTGCCGATGTCTTCCGGGGACTTGAAGCTGGTGAGCAGCATGACCACCAGCGGGATCAGGTAGATCAGCACCGCGCCGATCAGCACCGCGTAGATCGCGATGCGGCTCAAACTGATGGAAGGTTTGGCGGCGAGACTAGTCATTGCGCTTGGTCCTCAGCTCGGAATACAGGTAAGGCACGAGGATTGCGAGAATCGCACCGAGCATCAGAATCGCACTGGCCGAGCCCATCCCCATCTGGCCACGGCTGAAGGTGAACGAGTACATGAACATCGCAGGCAGGTCGGACGAATAGCCGGGGCCACCGGCGGTCATTGCAGCGACCAGGTCGAAGCTTTTGATCGCGATGTGCGCCAGGATCATCACCGCACTGAAAAACACCGGACGCAGGCTTGGCAGCACCACTTTCCAGTAGATCTTCGGCATGCTCGCGCCATCGATCTGCGCGGCACGGATGATCGATTGATCGACGCCCCGCAAACCGGCCAGGAACATCGCCATGATGAACCCCGACGCTTGCCAGACCGCCGCGATAACGAGGCAGTAGACCACGCGATCCGGGTCAATCAGCCAGTCCAGGCGGAAGCCTTCCCAGCCCCAGTCGCGCAGCAGTTTGTCCAGGCCCATGCCAGGGTTGAGCAGCCATTTCCAGGCCGTACCGGTGACGATCATCGAGAGCGCCATCGGGTACAGGTAAATGGTGCGGATGAAACCTTCGCGACGAATGCGCTGATCGAGGAACACCGCCAGCAACACGCCGACCACCAGGCTGATGCCGATGAACATGCCGCCGAAGACCGCGAGATTCTTGCTCGCGACCCACCAGCGATCGTTGTCGAACAGCCGGGCGTATTGCGCCAGCCCTACGAATTTGTAGGACGGGAGGAAAGTCGAGTTGGTGAACGACAGAACGAACGTCCACAGGATATAGCCGTAAAAGCCCACCAGAACGATGAACATGCTGGGCGCCAGCACCAGTTTGGGTAGCCAGCGCTGCAGTGCATCGAACGGCGAGGCTTTGCTGAACACAGCAACAGAACTCATGGGGAAATCCAGTACAGAAAAGTGAAGATTACAAGCGTGCTCTCTGTAGGAGTGAGCTTGCTCGCGATCAGCTGTGTCAGACACGAATCTGGTGTCTGGTCAAACGCATCGCGAGCAAGCTCACTCCTACAGGGGAGCGGTGATACGAACTATTTAGCCGACTTGATCGCAGCGCCCAGCTTCTTCGCCGCGTCAGCCGGGTCGGCTTTCGGGTCGTTGATGTAGTTGGTCACGACGTCAAAGAACGCGCCTTGAACAGCGAGCGTGGTTGCCATGTTGTGCGCCATGCTCGGTTGCAGGCCGCCGGATTTGGCATCCGCGAGGAAGTCCTTGGCAGCGTTCTGCGCGCAGGAGTCGAAGCCGTACTTGTTCATGTCAGCCAACATGTCGGTCCGAACCGGGATCGAGCCTTTGTTGATGCTGAAGACTTTCTGGAAGTTTTCACCCAACACGACCTTGGCGATGTCCTTCTGACCGGCAGCAGTGCCCGCGTCTTTCTGCTTGAACACAGCCAGCGAGTCGATGTTGTAGGTGAACGCCTTGTCGGTGCCCGGGAAGGCCACGCACTCGTAATCCTTGCCCGCGACTTTCTTGGCAGCGGTCCATTCGGACTTGGCCCAGTCACCCATGATCTGCATGCCGGCCTTGCCGTTGATGACCTTGGCGGCTTCCAGGTTCCAGTCCTGGCCTTTGCCGTCCGGGTCCATGTAGGTGGCGACTTTCTTCAGTTCGGTGAGCGACTTGACCATTTCAGGACCGGTCAGCGCGCTGTTGTCGAGATCGACCAGGGCTTTCTTATAACCGTCAGCACCCATGACCGAGAGGACGACCGCTTCGAACACGGTGCTGTCCTGCCAAGGCTGACCGCCGTGGGCCAGCGGGATGAAGCCGGCTTTCTTCAGCTTGTCGCCCGCGGCGTAGAACTCTTCGAGGGTGGTCGGGGCTTTTTCGATACCGGCTTTCTTGAAGACTTCCGGGTTGATCCACAGCCAGTTCACACGGTGAATGTTCACCGGAACGGCCACGTAATCACCATCGTACTTCACGGTGTCGGAGACTTTCTTGTCCAGCAGGCTGTCCCACTTCTCTTCTTTGGCGGTGTCTTTCAACACGTCGGTGTCGAGCAGGCCAGTGGACGCCCATTCCTGAATGTCAGGGCCTTTGATCTGGGCAACGCCAGGCGGGTTACCGGCGACGGCGCGGCTTTTCAGCACGGTCATGGCAGTCGAACCGCCACCGCCTGCAACGGCACCGTCTTTCCAGGTGAAACCGTCTTTTTCAACTTGGGCTTTAAGCACATCGACAGCCGCTTTTTCACCGCCGGACGTCCACCAGTGGACAACTTCGACAGTGCCTTTGGAATCGGCGGCCATGGCGCTCAGAGGGAACAACGAGGCGAGAGAAATGAGTGCTGCGAGACGGGAGATCGAATTCATCTATTTGACCTTATTGTTGTTATGCATGAGCAAGTCTTGGTGCTTGCGCTGCATGGATTCTAAACAACGGGTTAGAGCGGACGGTAACGAAGGGATGCGCAAGTGTCACAGGTTGGTGACATTCGAAATAAGGTGAGCGGACGCCAAATCCTGTGGGAGCGAATTTATTCGCGAATCGGTGTTTCAGCCGGCACGCATACGCCGACTGTACGGCCCTTTCGCGGATGAGTTCGCTCCCACAGAAATCCGCGTCAATCGGGATTAACGGGATTATTCCACCCCACGCGGCAGGCGCAGGGTCACGCGTAAACCGCCTTCGCGCAGATTCTGCAAACTGACTTCACCGCCATGGCTGTGGGCGATATTGCGGGCAATGCCCAGCCCCAGGCCATAGCCCTGCTGCTGTTTGCCCGCCAGCCGGAAATGCGGCTCGAATACCTGCTCAAGGCGCTGCTCGGGGACGCCGGGGCCTTCGTCTTCGACGTGCAGCACGAACGCATCCGCGTCGTCTTCGATACGCAGATGGCCCTTGTCGCCGTACTTGATGGCGTTGTCGATCAGGTTGCCCATGCAACGTCGCAACGCCAACGGCTTGCCGTAGAACATCGACATGGCCTTGCCTTCGACCGTGACACGCCCGCCGCCATTGGGCGCCAGGTACGGCTCGATCAGGCAATCCAGCGCGTGATTGAGGTCAACCGGCTCAATGTTCTCGTGAATGTCGGTGTCCTTCACGCACTGCAGCGCGCCCTTGACCAACAGCTCCAGCTCATCCAGATCGCGGGTGAATTTGACCTGCATCGCTTCATCTTCCAGCAACTCGACCCGCAACCTGAGCCGCGTGATCGGCGTACGCAAATCGTGGGAAATGGCGCTGAACAACTGCCCGCGCTCGGTGAGGTAACGGCTGATGCGATCACGCATGGTGTTGAACGCACGGGTCACCTCGATGACCTCGCTGCCCCCGCCCTCGACGACTGGCTCTACATCTGCACCCAAGGACAGGTCCCGCGCGGCGCGGGCCAAGCGTTTCAGCGGGCCGCTTTGCCAGTGCACAAGCAGGCCGATGAACACCAGCAGGAAAATACTCGTCAGCCCGATGAACCAGACCTGCTGCGACGGAAGGCCCTCTTCCTCCAGCATCGTGTACGGCTCGGGCAGCAGCGAGGCGATGTACAGCCATTCGCCGGGGGACAGCTCGATCTGCGTGACCAGAACCGGCGGATTCACCGGTTCGAGGGTCAACGCGTAGTGCGCCCAGGAGCGCGGCAGTTCATCGAGCTTGAGGCCGCTGTTGAAAATCCGCAGGTCCTCGGGCCGAACGAAGCGGACGAGGATGTCGGGGTCCGCACCGAGGTTCTGCCGCAGCACTTGGCCGACGACGTCAATCACCGCCGTTTTGCGCACGGTCGGCTCCAGCACTTGCATGTCGAGCGGGCGGTCGTTGAGCGAGACGAAGAAGCGCGTGCCGCCCATGCTGCGCAGCTGATCAAGGACCAGCGGGCGAAAGGCGACGGGCAGAGAACGGAAATAACTGACGCTCGCGGACATGGAAAACCCAAGGCTGCGCGCGCTGGTGATCAAGCCTTCCATCTGCGTGGCGCGCAACTGGGAAAGCCAGATCAGACTCGACAGGGTCTGGGCCAGTAACACCGCCAACAGGGTCAGCAGCAGCATGCGTCCCAGCAGCGAGCGCGGGACGGGAAGGCGACGCTTCTTCTCGATCACCATCGCCGGTCAGTAGCCGTTGCTGGCTTGCGGCAACACATTGGCTGCCAACAGATAACCACTGCCTCGCACGGTACGGATCAATCGCGGTGCCTTGCCGGTGTCCCGCAGACGTTGACGCAAACGGCTCACCGCCATGTCCACGATGCGCTCCAGCGGCATCAATTCACGGCCTCGCGTGGCGTTGCCGATAGTGTCGCGGTCGAGGATCTGTTGCGGGTTGTCGAGAAACAGCTTGAGCAGCGCAAAATCGGCGCCCGAGAGAATCACCTCTTCGCCATCGCTGTGGAAAAGGCGATGGCTGACCATGTCCAGTCTCCACTCGTCGAACAACAGCACTTCGCCACCCGCGCGCTCCTGACCGAACTGTGCGCGACGCAGCAGTGCCTTGATGCGGGCCTGAAGCTCGCGAGGGCTGAACGGTTTGGCCATGTAGTCGTCAGCGCCGAGCTCCAGACCGATGACACGGTCGGCCTCGTCGGAACTGGCGGTGAGCATGATGATCGGCACATGGGGCTGTCGCGGGTGCTGCCGGACCCAGCGGCACAGGCTGAAGCCGTCTTCGTCGGGCAGCATGACATCGAGAATCAGCAGGTCGCTGGGCTCGTCGTTGAATGCCTGGCGAAACTCCGCGCCATCCCCCACCGTGCGCACCTGAAAACCCGAACGGCTCAGGTAGGCTTGCAGCAGTTCCCGAATCTCCTGGTCATCGTCGACCACCAGAATCGATTTACTGACAGTGTTCACTTTGGTCGTCCTTGTTGGCACTGAAATTATTGTTATAGGGGAGCAGCTGCAAGCTTCGAGCTTCAAGCCTCAAGAAAAAGCAGAGGCGTGCGCAGTCCCACTTGCGGCTTGAAGCTTGAGGCTCAAAGCTGGCTTGCCGCCTGATCCAGTGCCACACCCGCGCCCATCAGGCCCGGGTATTCCGCTGTCACCAGCCAGACCGGCACGTCGTTGAAGTAATCCTTCATCAGCCCTTTTTCAGCCAGCGCCGTGTTGAAGCCGCTCTGCATGAAGAAGTCGACGAAACGCGGGATCACGCCACCGGCGATGTACACGCCGCCACGGCCTCCCACGGTCAACACGTTGTTGCCCGCGACACGGCCCAGGAACACGCAGAACTGCTCCAACACCGCGCAGGCCACCGGATCGCCTTTGAGCGCCGCAGACGTAATGGCCGCCGGGGATTTCAGCTCAGCATCGATCCCGTCCAGCGCGCAGCTGACCCGATACAGCAGCAACAGACCGGCGCCGCTCAAAATCGTTTCAGCACTGACGTGCTCGTGTTCGGCCATCAGCCGCGTCCACAGCAGCGCTTCGCGCGCGGTGCCGATGGGCAGGTCGACATGACCGCCCTCCCCTGGCACCGCCGTCCAGTGATTTTCGCCGGAGCGAATCAACGTCCCGACCCCCAGACCAGTGCCGGGACCGATCACCACGCGAGCGCCTTTCGGATCGCCCTTGCCGTGGCGCACGGTGAGGTATTCGTCGTCGCCCAGACGGGTCATGCCCAGCGCCATGGCGGTGAAATCGTTGACCATGATCAGGCTGTCGATCTTCAGCGCCGCGCAAAACGCCTGCCGATTGATTTTCCAGTGGCTGTTGGTGAAGTGGAAATCGTCACCGGTCACCGGGCCTGCCACGGCCAGACAGATCGAGCCGACATCGCCCAACTGCAATTCGAGGTCTTCGAGGTAAACCTGCAAGGCCTTTTCGGGACTGGCGTAATCGACCGTCGGGAACACCCGGATCGAGTGCAATTGATCGTCTTCCCATATGGCAAAACGAGCATTCGTGCCGCCGATATCACCCACCATCGCCAATGTCACTTGAGCGTCTCCAGATTCGAAGTAAAGGCGCTGGCGCCCTTCTCTGCCGAGCTGAAGGCCATGCGCATGAAACCGAACAGTTCACGGCCGGTGCCCACGTTATGGGACAAACGTCCGATTGCCGGTTCTCTGGCCGCCAATTCTGCCGGTTCGACGAGAACTTGCAACGTCCCTTTTACGCCATCTACCCGAACGAGGTCCCCCTCTCGGACAAGTGCCAAAGGGCCACCATCTGCGGCTTCGGGGCACACATGGATCGCGGCAGGGATTTTTCCGGACGCGCCGGACATACGCCCATCGGTGATCAGCGCAACCTTGAAACCCCGGTCCTGCAGCACGCCGAGGAACGGCGTCATCTTGTGCAGCTCAGGCATGCCGTTGGAGCGTGGGCCCTGAAAACGCATGACCGCGACGAAGTCGCATTCCAGCTCGCCCGCCTTGAATGCGTCCGCCAGGTCCTGCTGATCTTCGAAAACCTTGGCCGGGGCCTCGACGATTTGATGCTCCAGCGCCACAGCCGACACCTTCATCACGCCGCGCCCGAGGTTGCCTTCCATCACGCGCAGGCCACCCTCCGGGGAAAACGGACGGGCAATCGGTCGCAGAATGTTTTCGTCCAGGCTTTCGACAGGCCCCTCGCGCCAGACCAGCTTGCCATCCTCAAGGAACGGCTCTTGGGTATAGCGACGCAGACCTGGGCCCATCACGGTGTTGACGTCTTCGTGCAGCAGACCGGCGTCAAGCAGTTCGCGAATCAGGAACGACATGCCGCCCGCCGCCTGGAAGTGATTAATGTCGGCTTTGCCGTTCGGGTAGACATGGCTCAGGGTCGGCACGACTTCCGAGAGGTCAGCCATGTCCTGCCAGGTCAATTGAATACCCGCGCATTGGGCAATCGCCGGCATGTGCAGTGTGTGGTTGGTGGAACCGCCGGTCGCGTTCAAGGCAACAATCGAGTTGACCAGCGAACGCTCGTCCACAATTTCCCCTAGAGGGATGAATTCGCCGCTCTGTTTAGTCAGACGCGTCACCTGAAACGCCGCTTCGCGTGTCAGGGCATCGCGCAGTGGCGTATAGGGATTGACGAAGGAGGCGCCCGGCAAGTGCAGACCCATGACTTCCATCAGCAACTGGTTGGTGTTGGCGGTGCCGTAAAAGGTGCAGGTGCCCGGACCGTGGTACGACTTCATCTCAGAGTCCAGCAGCTCTTCGCGGGTCGCTTTGCCCTCGGCGTAACGCTGCCGTACGTCGGCTTTTTCCTTGTTGGAAATGCCCGACACCATAGGGCCGCCCGGCACGAAGATCGTTGGCAAATGCCCGAAACGCAGGGACCCCATCAGCAGGCCCGGCACAATTTTGTCGCAAATCCCCAGCATCAACGCTGCATCGAACATGTTGTGCGACAGCGCGACCGCCGTTGCCATCGCAATGACTTCTCGGCTGGCGATACTCAGTTCCATACCCGGCTCGCCCTGGGTGACGCCGTCGCACATGGCCGGCACGCCGCCCGCGAACTGACCGACGGAGCCGATTTCGCGCAAGGCTTTTTTGATCTGTTCAGGGAAATGTTCGTAAGGCTGATGCGCCGACAGCATGTCGTTGTAGGCCGACACGATGGCCACGTTGGCCGCGTTCATCATCCGCAAGCTGTGTTTGTCTTCGGTGCCGCACGCGGCCACGCCGTGGGCGAAGTTGGCACATTGCAGTTTGCCGCGCATCGGGCCGTCGCTCGCCGCGCCCCGGATCATTTGCAGATAGCGCTGACGGGTTTCACGGCTGCGGGCGATCAGCCGTTCGGTTACCTCAAGGACGCGGGGATGCATTGTGATGAACTCCAGGCTAGCGGATGGGTCACCCGTTCAGGCGCTTTCAAAAACCGGCTATCGAATCATGGCCCAAGAGAAACGCTTCAGCAAAGGCTAGACTTTTCAGACAGTTGTGTGGGCTCGACGGGTTTCTATTTGTAGATAAAACAAAATACTGCCACTAAAAAGGCTTGTTTTCTATTTTTATGAGAATAATCTTGTAATTCCAACAACAAATTCACTGAGGACGGGTGTATGACTCTCCGCATCGCAATCAACGGTTTTGGCCGCATCGGCCGCAACGTCCTACGTGCACTCTATACCCAAGGCTATCGTCAGGATTTGCAGGTCGTCGCCATCAATGACTTGGGCGACAGCGAGATCAACGCCCATCTTCTGAAGTTCGACACCGTGCACGGTCCGTTCGACGCGACCGTCGAGCACGACAAGGAAAGCATCACCGTGAATGGTGACCGTATTTCGGTCAGCGCCATTCGCAACCCGGCCGAGCTGCCGTGGAAATCGGAAAAGATCGACGTGGTGTTCGAATGCACCGGTCTGTTCACCGATCGCAACAAGGCGGCGGCTCACATCACCGCAGGCGCGAAAAAGGTCATCATCTCGGCACCGGCCAAAGGCGCTGACGCGACCGTCGTGTACGGCGTCAACCACGACGTGCTGCGCCAGTCTCACGAAGTCATCTCCAACGCATCGTGCACCACCAACTGCCTGGCGCCGGTCGCACAGGTGCTGAACCGTGAGCTGGGCATCGAGAGCGGTTTGATGACCACTATTCACGCCTACACCAACGACCAGAACCTGATCGACGTCTATCACACCGACCCGTACCGCGCGCGTTCGGCCACGCAGTCGATGATCCCGAGCAAAACCGGCGCTGCCGAGGCCGTCGGCCTGGTGCTGCCGGAACTAGCGGGCAAACTGACCGGCATGGCGGTGCGTGTACCGGTGATCAACGTGTCGCTGGTGGACCTGACCATTCAATTGAAGCGCGATACGACGGCAGATGAAGTCAACGCGATCATGAAAGAAGCGGCCAAGCACTCGAAAATCCTCGGCTACAACACCCTGCCGCTAGTATCCCACGACTTCAACCACAACCCGCTGTCGTCGATTTTCGACGCCAATCACACCAAAGTGAGCGGTCGCTTGCTGAAAGTGCTGGCCTGGTACGACAACGAATGGGGCTTCTCCAACCGCATGTTGGACAACTGCCTGGCGTTGATGAACGCGGAGTGACAGTTGCGCCAGCTTCATGGCTGCTGGCGCGTTTGACAGTGTAGGAGTGAGCTTGCTCGCGATGGCGATGTGTCAGTGATGTCCCAATGTCCGACCTGACGCCATCGCGAGCAAGCTCACTCCTACAACGGTTTGTGCACACTTCTGATTTACACCATCTTTGCACCTCACCGCCTTGACCTAAGCAGCAGATGACAATCATTATCATTCGCTGAATTTCTGGTCGGGTATCCCCGTGAGTCAGTCGCACTTCAATGCCGTTTTCCTTGCGAGGCGAACGATCCTCCTGCGCACCCTGCAACGCATGGTCCGCAACCCCAGCACCGCCGAAGACCTGCTACAGGAAACCTATTTGCGGGTGACCCGTGCACTCGGCGAGCGCGCCATCGATCACCTCGAACCCTTCGTGTTCCAGACTGCCCGCAACCTGGCGCTGGACCATCTGCGTGCACGACGCATTCACGCACGCACCATGGTCGACGATGCACCACTGTCCGAACTCCACAACGTTGTCGCTCCCAACCCCACGCTGGAGGACGCCGCCCACGCCAATCGGCTGCTGCAGAGCCTCAACGCAAGCCTTGAAAAGCTCACCCCACGCCAGCAGAAAATCTTCACCCTGAGCCGACTCAACGGTTGCAGTTATCTGGAGATCGCTGAGCAACTGGGCGTGTCGGCCAGTACCGTACAAAAGGAACTCAAGCTGATCATGGCGATTTGCGTCGGGGTGGCAGCCCGGCTTGAACGTTGATGAGAGCGGCTTGATCCATAATCGATAAGAAACCGGCGGCAGCGAACTCACATCTCGCTACACTCCCGCCCTTGACCGTGCTTCACACCCTGTAGCCGAGGACGCTCCTTGACGGACTCTCACTCACCTGGCCCTGTGACCGACAGCGCCATGGATCAGGCCTTGAACTGGCTGATCGAACTGGAAACCGCCGACACCCAGCAACGGGCGCGCTTCCAGGACTGGCTGGCGGCCGACCCTGCCCATGGCGAAGCCTTTGCCAAGGCCGAGGCTGTCTGGAACTCCCAGCCGGTGCTTGAGGCAGCTGTCACACTGGCCACGCCGAAAAAACCATCGGCGCTGCGCCGTCTGCGTCCGCACTGGGTGCCATTGGCGGCTGCGGCCATCGTGCTGCTCGGACTTTTCAACTTCAGCGACTTGCCGTTGCGGCTCAAGGCTGATCACCTGACCGTGGCCGGAGAACGCCAGCGGCTGGAGCTTGGCGACGGTTCGAAGGTGCTACTCAATACCAGATCTGCGTTCTCAAGCGAGCTGGATGATCGGCAACGTGTTGCACGGCTTTACGAGGGCGAGGCGTTCTTTGAAGTGCCTACAGCGAAAGGCCTGCCGTTGGAAGTCGAGGCCGGTCCAGTGCGCATGAGCGCCAGCAGCACGTCATTTGCCGTGCGGTATCTGGATGGCGTGGCGCAGATTCAGGTCGAGCGCGGCGCGGTGAACGTGCAGGCCACCCTAGGCACGTCGCATGTCAGTCTGAACGCGGGTGACAGTTTGCGCATTGGGCCTGAAGGCTTCGGTCATCGCGAAAAGCTCGACCAGAACAAAGACCTGGCGTGGGTGAAGGGTCGGCTGATTTTCGATAACTGCCCGCTCAAGGAAGTGTTGGCCGAGCTGCGGCGCTATTACCCCGGCTGGATCGTCAACACCAACACGCAACTGGATCAGGTCGTCGTGACCGGCAATTACCGGCTGGACAACCCCCTCGACGTCGTGCGCTCACTGGCGCAAATCACCTCGGCGCGATTGCACGAGCTGCCTGCGGTGGTGATTCTCAATTGAGAACAATTATTTTTACGCGATAGCTGTCTGTCGTACGTCTCGTTATAGCCAATGCAAGTGATTCCTATTCCTAAAGCACTTGCCAACACTACAACGACCCGCATGACAGGGAGCGCTATCGATGCCGTCCACGTTCACCCCCGCCACATCCGACTCGCCCAGGACCACCCGCCATTTCACCTTTTCGCTGCTGACCGTAGCGATTTTCGCCGCCGGGCTGCACGCCGCGCCGGTTGCCGCTGCCGAGCAGCCTGCCCGCGTCGCGGGCAACTACGCGTTCTCGATCAAACAGCAACCGCTGGTGTCGGCGCTCAACGAATTCAGCAAGACCACGGGCTGGCAAGTCGGCATGTCGTCGGACCTGGCGAAGAACGTCACCTCGCCCGGCGTCAGCGGCACGATGCCGGCAGAAAAAGCGCTGGAGCGTTTGCTCGCGGGAAGCAACCTCAGCTACCGCAACCTGGGCAACAACAATGTTGTGCTGGAGAAGCGCAACACCGCAGGCGCACTGGCGCTGGAGCAGGTCACCGTCAGCGCGACCCGTCAGGCCCAATCGGTGGATTCCGTCCCCAGCACCGTCACCGTGCACGATCGCGCTGAACTGGATCGGCAGAACGTCAACAGCATTCGCGATCTGGTGCGGCATGAGCCGGGCGTTTCCGTAGGCGGCGCTGGTCAGCGCGCGGGCACCAGCGGCTTCAACATTCGCGGCATCGATGGCGACCGGATTCTGACCCAGGTCGATGGCGTCGAAGTCCCGGACAATTATTTCTCCGGCCCGTACGCGAACACGCATCGCAATTACGTCGATCCGGAAATCGTCAAAAGCGTTGAAATCCTGCGGGGCCCGGCGTCGGCCCTGTACGGCAGCAGCGCCATCGGCGGCGCTGTCAGCTATTACACCCTCGACCCGGAAGACATCATCAAACCGGGCAAGGACGTCGGCGCACGCCTGAAGACCGGTTACAGCTCGGCGGATAACAGTTGGCTGAACTCGGCGACCGTCGCGGGCCGCGAAGGTGATTTCGACGCCATGCTGCACGTCAGCCAGCGCAACGGCCGCGAAACCGAATCCTACGGCGAACATGGCGGCACGGGCCTGAGCCGCACCGCCGCCAACCCGGAAGACGTTCGCGCGACCAACGTGCTGGCCAAGCTGGGCTGGGACTATGGGGATAACGACCGACTGGCGTTCACCTACGAGAAATACAAGGACGACACCCATACCAATCAGAAGAGTGCGGTGGGCGGGCCGTTCATTCCTGGCTTTGGCGCATCTGGCATGTACAGAAGCCGCGAAGGCAACGACGTGATCACGCGCGAGCGCTTCGGTCTGGAAAACACCTTTGCGCTGGATAGCGTGCTGGTCGACAACGTGAAGTGGACCCTGAACTACCAGATCGCCAAGACCGATCAGGACACGATCGAGCGCTATGTGCCGGGCAGCCGCGACGTCTGGCGTACCCGCGACACCACGTATAAAGAACGCCAGTGGATTTTCGACGCACAGCTCGATAAGGCGTTCACCCTCGCCGACACCGGTCACCTGCTGACGTACGGCACCACGATCAAGCAGCAAAAAGTCACCGGTAGCCGCATCGGCACCGCGACCTGCGCTGCCGTGCTGGGAACCTGCCGCAGCATCGGCGCCCCGAGCCCGACTGCGTCTGACAGCCTGGCGCCTAACAGCGACTTCCCGGACCCGACCGTAAATACCTACGCCCTGTTCGCCCAGGACCAGATCAAATGGGGCGACTGGACCTTCACGCCGGGCGCGCGTTACGACTACACCATGCTCAACCCCCATGCGACCGAGGAGTTCCTGCGTGCCGTCAGCCTGACCAGCGCTGACCAGTTCAACGACAAAGAGAAGAAATGGCATCGTCTGTCGCCAAAACTGGGCGTGACCTATGCGATCAACGACGCCTACACCTGGTACGGCCAGTACGCCGAAGGTTTCCGCACACCGAGCGCCAAGGCGTTGTACGGCCGCTTCGAAAACCGCACGACGGGCTACATCGTCGAGCCGAACCCCAACCTTGAGCCGGAGAAGAGCCGCAGCTATGAAACCGGCCTGCGCGGTCGCTTCGATCAGGGCACCTTCGACGTGGCGATGTTCTACAACAAATACCGCGACTTCATTAATGAAGACGCCATCCAGCCTGCGTCGTCGAACAACGCGGTGTTCCAGTCCAACAACATCAAACACGCCACCATCAAGGGCGTGGAGGTGAAAGGCCGTCTGAACCTCGATTCGTTCGGCGCGCCGCAAGGCCTCTACACCCAAGGCTCGCTGGCGTATCTGCATGGCCGTAACGACGACACCGGTCAGCCGATCAACAGCGTCAACCCGCTGACCGGCGTGTTCGGTCTGGGTTACGACCGCGAGAACTACGGTGGTTTGCTGAGCTGGACGCTGGTCAAGCGCAAGACCCGGGTGGACGACAGCAACTTCCATGCACCGGACGGCTCGTCGAGCCAGTTCAAAACGCCAGGCTTCGGTTTGGTGGACCTGACCGGTTTCTACAAAGTGACCGACGACGTGACCGTCAGCGGCGGCCTGTACAACCTGGCGGACAAGAAATACTGGCTCTGGGATGACGTGCGCGGTTACGACGGCGTGGGTGAAGCCGCTGTCACGCAACCGGCGAATCTGGATCGTCTGACCCAACCGGGCCGTAACTTCGCGATCAACGTGGTGTGGGATATCTGACAGATACGCACGGTCTGTGGGAGCCGCCTTGCTGCTGGCCGGCTCCCACAACTCGTCTTTTTTACGCTTTGGACTGTTTCAACCGTCTCGTCTACATGCGCCACTTTTTCCAAGGAAGACACCATGTCTCAAGACCCGATTCGTCGCTCACAGCGTCTGAACCAGATCACTCACGCCCCTCACGAGCAACTGGACAGGGCCGTCAAAGCCAACGCGCCGTTCGACACCCTGGCCAGCTACACCCGTTTCTTGAGTGCTCAGTACCTGTTTCAACAGGAACTCAAGGCGCTGTACACCGCCCCGCAACTGATCGAGCTGATCGCCGACCTGCCCGAACGTTGCCGCGCCGAACAGGCCAAGGCGGATCTTGATGATCTCGACACGCCCCTCCCTGGCCCCGTGGCAGGTGCGGTCGATGGCCCATCGCAAGCCGAAGCCTTGGGCTGGCTGTTTGTGTCTGAAGGCTCAAAGCTGGGCGCGGCGTTCCTGATCAAGCGCGCCACCGCTCTGAACCTCAGCGAAACCTTCGGCGCTCGTCATTTGAGCGAACCGGTCGGGGGCCGCGCCGAAGGCTGGAAACGCTTCGTCCGCATCCTTGATGATCTGTCGTTCAGCGAAGAGCAGGAACGCCAGATCGACCAGGGCGCTATCGCAGCGTTCGAGCGCTTCAACGTGCTGCTGAACCATGCCTATACGTCGGCTGCCGAAACCCAACCCGCCTGAAACGAAGCGTTTGCCGCCCAGCGCTGTTAAGCTGGGCGCCTTTTCGAGGACCACCTCCCTTGAAAAACATCGTCACCCTGCCGCACCCGAGACCATGACCAACACACCCCCAGGCAGCAAACTGTCCCGCATCCTCTTTGGCATCCTGGCCTACGTCAGCCTGGCCATCGGCATCATCGCGATTTTCATTCCGGGCTTGCCGACTACCGAGTTCATTCTGCTAGCCGCCTGGGCCGCGACCAAAAGCTCGCCACGCCTGAGCGCCTGGCTGGAAAACCATCGCCTGTTCGGCCCGATGCTGAGCAACTGGCGCAACGGCAAACTCATCGCCCGCAGCGCCAAAATCAGCGCAACGGTCACGATGCTGATATGTGCGGTGGTCATGCTGGTGGTACTGAAACACAACTGGTGGATCTACTTCGCGGTCACGGGGATGGTGCTGGTGAACGTCTGGATCTGGTCGCGCCCTGAACCGGTGGCGCGAAACGCAGAGTGCTCGGAGTCTTCCGGCCACAGGTGAACCCCTGACATGGCACACGGTCTGCTCCTTACGATCATCGTCTCTTGAGGGAGCAGTCACATGTTCGAGCCAGGCCATCTGCACATTGCCCAACCCGCCCTGCAGCCAGACGACATCGGCTACGACATCCACATTCGCTACGAAACGGCCCAGACCGACGCCGGTGCCGGGATGCATTTCACGCTTGAAGGTGAGATCAACGGCAAGCCGGTGAACGAAGTCTTCGACCTTCCCAAAGACAAGGCGTACAACTTCGCCAGCGAAGCCTCACACATCGCCGAGAAATATGGTCTGCCCAAAGACGTCGACCTGCACGACATGCACGGCGATTACGACGCCATGTTCGAAGACATCCGCGACAAGCTCGACATGAAATCGGGTGATGCGGTGAAACCGGAACATCTGGAATAGCGCTGCCAATCGCCTGCCGCCCTCATGCGGGCGGGCACGCCTTGATCTGTGGGAGCGAATTCATTCGCGAAGAATGGCTCAGGCGCTGTAGACGGGTCGCCTGGACCCACGTCTCGCGAATGAATTCGCTCCCACAGGTCGGTGCATGGCAGGCACACCACGAGGGCCGTCCCGGTCGCACGATGTCACGCCATTTACTGGCATAATCGCCCCCGTCTTCCGCCCGAACTTCTGCCTACCCCATGCGCATCCACGTTACGTTCATCGACCGCGTCGGCATCACTCAGGAAGTGCTGGCGATTCTGGGTGGGCGAAACCTGAACCTCGACGCGGTGGAAATGGTGCCACCGAACGTCTACATCGACGCCCCGACCCTCAGCCACGAAGTGCTCGAAGAACTCAAGGACCGCCTGTTTCGTGTGCGCGGCGTGGAAGCGATCACCGTTGTCGACATCCTTCCCGGCCAACGCCGCCACTTGCAACTCGACGCCCTGCTCGCCGCCATGACCGACCCCGTGTTGGCCCTGGACAGCGCGGGTCATGTGCTGCTGGCCAACCCTGCGCTGATCGCACTGTGTGGTCGAGAGCCGGCGGGCGAATCCGTGGGCGACCTGTTTTCCGATCCGGCCCTGCACGCGGCGTTGCTGGAAAACGGCTTCCGCTTGCCATTGCGTGAGGTCACCCTGAATGGCGAAGCGTTGTTGCTGGACGCCACGCCGATCACCGATGCGGGCGCCCTGCTGACGCTGTACTTGCCGAGTCGCATCGGGGAACGCTTGTCAGCGCTGCATCACGATCACGCGGAAGGTTTCGACGCGCTGCTTGGCGACTCCACCCCAATCCGCACCCTCAAGGCCCGCGCCCAGCGAGTCGCTACGCTGGATGCGCCGCTGTTGATCCAGGGCGAAACCGGCACCGGTAAGGAATTGGTGGCCCGTGCCTGCCACGCCGTCAGCGCCCGTCACAGCGCGCCGTTTCTGGCGTTGAACTGCGCGGCGTTGCCGGAAAGCCTCGCCGAAAGCGAGCTGTTCGGCTACGCCCCCGGCGCGTTCACCGGCGCGCAACGTGGGGGCAAACCGGGCCTCATGGAGTTGGCCAACCAAGGGACGGTTTTTCTCGATGAAATCGGCGAAATGTCACCCTACCTGCAAGCCAAATTGCTGCGTTTTCTGAATGACGGCAGTTTCCGGCGAGTGGGTGGGGACAAGGAAGTGCAGGTCAACGTGCGCATCCTCAGCGCCACCCACCGCAACCTGGAAAAAATGGTCACCGAAGGCACCTTCCGCGAAGACCTGTTCTATCGCCTGAATGTGCTGAACCTGGAAGTCCCGCCCCTGCGCGAACGGGGTCAGGACATCCTGCTGCTGGCCCGGTACTTCATGGAACAGGCCTGCACGCAGATTCAGCGCCCCGTCTGCCGCCTCGCGCCCGGTACTTACCCCGCGCTGCTCGGCAACCGCTGGCCCGGAAACGTGCGGCAATTGCAGAATGTGATCTTCCGTGCGGCCGCGATTTGCGAGAGTGCGCTGGTAGACATTGGTGATCTGGATATTGCGGGCACGTCGGTGGCCCGAGAAAACGACGGCGAGATCGAGAGCCTGGAAGCGGCTGTCGAAGATTTCGAAAAATCATTACTGGAAAAACTCTACAGCCATTACCCCTCTACTCGGCAACTGGCGGCGCGCCTGCAAACCTCTCACACTGCCATCGCCCATCGGCTGCGCAAATACGGGATTCCGGGGAAGCCCTGATTCGTCGCACATCCCGCGTTGATGAATGACCTTTGAGGCGCCTGACAACGCCGAAACCTGTGGGAGCGAATTCATTCGCGATGCGGCTGAACAGACCAAAGATGTGTATTGGTTGTACCGGCCAATCGCGAATGAATCCGCTCCCACAGAGAAATTCCGCTTCTTCAGAGAATTCACAGTGATGCCCGTGGGCAATCACTCTACCGAGAAGATTGGAACGAATTCGTAACGTCGTAACGTTTTCGTTCCAAACCCCTTATCCCCACGTCTGACAAGGCCTTGATCCCCCTACGGTTTTCAAACCCTGCTTAGCTGTAGCGATTTCGCTACACCTCGCACCAGAGCTAAACCTGAAAACACGTCGAAACCCTTGATCTACGGCCTTCGCACAAGGTTGGCCGCAAACTTGCTATGACCTACCCATCATGCTCGCGCCAACGACGAGCAATCTTTCATTCAGGGGAGTTTCCATGAGCGAGTTGCGTTTTACCGAAGATCACGAGTGGCTGCGGGCCGAAGCAGATGGCAGCGTCACGGTCGGCATCACGGCTTTCGCGCAGGACGCACTGGGTGACGTGGTCTTCGTTCAACTGCCTGAGCTACAGTCTTACGACCAAGGCGCAGAGGCCGCTACCGTTGAATCCGTCAAAGCCGCCAGCGGCGTGTACATGCCACTGACTGGCGAGATCGTCGAGATCAACCCTGCGCTGGACGCCAACCCGGAACGGGTCAACGAAGACCCGATGGGCCAGGGCTGGTTCTTCCGTTTCATCCCTTCCGACGCCGCCGCTGTCGGCCAACTGCTGGATCAGGACGCCTACGACCGTCTGATCAAAGCCAACGCCGAAGCCTGAGGAACGCGTAATGACTGATCGCATCGAATTGAGCACCGCCAACGAGTTCATCGCCCGTCATATCGGCCCACGCGCCGACGACGAGCAAGCGATGCTCGCCACCCTGGGTTTCGACTCGCTGGAGGCCTTGAGCGCCAGCGTCATCCCTGAATCGATCAAAGGCACCAGCGTGCTGGGCCTGTCCGCCGGCCAAAGCGAAGCCGATGCGCTGGCTGACATCAAAGCCATCGCCGCCAAGAACCAGCTGTTCAAGACCTACATCGGTCAGGGTTACTACAACACCCACACTCCGGCGCCGATCCTGCGCAACCTGCTGGAAAACCCGGCCTGGTACACCGCGTACACCCCGTACCAGCCAGAGATTTCCCAAGGCCGTCTGGAATCGCTGCTGAACTTTCAGACCCTGATCAGCGACCTGACCGGCCTGCCGATCGCCAACGCCTCGCTGCTGGACGAAGCCACTGCCGCCGCCGAAGCCATGACCTTCTGCAAACGCCTGAGCAAGAACAAAGGCAGCCAGAAATTCTTCGCATCGAGCCACTGCCATCCGCAGACCCTCGACGTGCTGCGCACCCGTGCCGAGCCGCTGGGCATCGACGTGGTCGTGGCTGACGAAAGCCAGCTGAGTGATGTCAGCGAGTTCTTCGGCGCCCTGCTGCAATACCCGGCGAGCAATGGCGACGTGTTCGACTACCGCGAGCTGGTCGAGCGCTTCCACGCCGCCAACGCGCTGGTGGCTGTCGCGGCTGACTTGCTTGCCCTGACCCTGCTGACGCCGCCGGGCGAGTTCGGCGCCGACGTGGCCATCGGCAGCGCACAGCGCTTCGGTGTGCCGCTGGGCTTCGGTGGCCCGCACGCCGCTTACTTCTCCACTAAAGACACCTACAAGCGCGACATGCCGGGCCGTCTGGTGGGCGTGTCCATCGACCGTTTCGGCAAGACCGCGCTGCGTCTGGCCATGCAAACCCGCGAGCAACACATCCGTCGTGAGAAGGCGACCAGCAACATCTGCACCGCGCAAGTCCTGCTCGCCAACATCGCCAGCATGTACGCCGTGTATCACGGCCCGGTCGGCCTGACTCGTATCGCCAACCGCGTGCATCACCTGACCGCGATCTTCGCCAAAGGCCTGAGCCAGTTGGGCCTGAACGTCGAGCAAGCGTCCTTCTTCGACAGCATCACCTTGAACACTGGCGCGAAAACCGCCGAACTGCATGACAAGGCACGCACCCTGCAAATCAACCTGCGCGAAGTGGACGCCGAGCGTCTGGGCGTTTCGCTGGACGAAACCACTCAGCAAGCCGACGTCGAAGTGCTGTGGACACTTTTCGCGGCCAACGGTCAGGCCCTGCCTGATTTCGCCGCACTGGCCAACAGCATTGAAGCGCGCCTGCCTGCTGAGCTGAAGCGTCAATCGCCAATCCTCAGCCACCCGGTGTTCAACCGTTACCACTCCGAAACCGAGCTGATGCGTTACCTGCGTCGTCTGGCCGACAAGGACCTGGCGCTCGACCGCACCATGATCCCGCTGGGCTCATGCACCATGAAGCTCAACGCCGCCAGCGAAATGATCCCGGTGACCTGGGCCGAGTTCGGCAACCTGCACCCGTTCGCCCCTGCAGCACAGAGCGCCGGTTATCAGCAACTGACCGACGAACTGGAAGCGATGCTCTGCGCCGCCACCGGTTACGACTCGATCTCCCTGCAACCAAACGCCGGTTCCCAAGGTGAGTACGCGGGCCTGCTGGCCATCCGTGCCTATCACCAGAGCCGTGGCGATGAGCGTCGCGACATCTGCCTGATCCCGTCGTCCGCCCACGGCACCAACCCAGCGACCGCCAACATGGCCGGTATGCGCGTGGTGGTGACGGCGTGCGATGCGCGCGGCAACGTTGACATCGAAGACTTGCGTGCCAAGGCCATCGAGCACCGCGAACACCTCGCGGCGCTGATGATCACCTACCCGTCGACTCACGGCGTGTTCGAAGAAGGCATCCGCGAAATCTGCGGCATCATTCATGACAACGGCGGCCAGGTGTACATCGACGGCGCCAACATGAACGCGATGGTCGGCCTGTGCGCGCCGGGCAAGTTCGGCGGCGACGTGTCCCACCTGAACCTGCACAAAACCTTCTGCATTCCGCATGGCGGTGGCGGCCCGGGCGTTGGCCCGATTGGCGTGAAGTCGCATCTGGCGCCATTCCTGCCGGGTCACGGCAAGATGGAGCGCAAGGAAGGCGCGGTCTGCGCGGCGCCGTTCGGCAGCGCCAGCATCCTGCCGATCACCTGGATGTACATCCGCATGATGGGCGGCGAAGGCCTGAAACGCGCTTCGCAGCTGGCGATCCTCAACGCCAACTACATTTCCCGCCGTCTGGAAGAGCACTACCCGGTGCTGTACACCGGCACCAGCGGTCTGGTAGCTCACGAATGCATCCTCGACCTGCGTCCGCTGAAAGAAACCAGCGGCATCAGCGTCGATGACGTGGCCAAGCGCCTGATCGACTTCGGCTTCCACGCACCGACCATGTCGTTCCCGGTCGCCGGCACGCTGATGATCGAGCCCACCGAAAGTGAGTCGAAAGAAGAGCTGGACCGCTTCTGCGACGCCATGATCAAGATCCGCGAAGAAATCCGCGCGGTCGAAAGCGGCGCGCTGGACAAGGAAGACAACCCGCTGAAAAACGCCCCGCACACCGCAGCGGAGCTGGTCGGCGAGTGGAGCCATCCGTACAGCCGCGAGCAGGCCGTGTACCCGGTCGCCTCGTTGATCGAAGGCAAATACTGGCCGCCGGTCGGTCGTGTGGACAACGTGTTCGGCGACCGCAACCTCGTCTGCGCGTGCCCGTCGATCGAAGACTACGCGTAAAAAAACAGCCCCGAGCTGTCAGCTGCAAGCTACAAGTGAAAGCGGATCTGCTTTGGCTTGTAGCTCGCCGCTTGCAGCTCGCCCCTCGCTACTGCTTTTCACCGGAGCCTGATCATGTCCCTGAGCGTGTTTGACCTGTTCAAGATTGGCATCGGCCCCTCCAGTTCCCACACGGTGGGCCCGATGCGTGCCGCTGCGCGGTTCGTCGAGGGCTTGCGCCGTGATGACCTGCTTTCCTCCACCGCCAGCGTCAAGGTCGAGCTGTATGGCTCGCTCGGGGCGACGGGCAAAGGCCACGGCAGCGACAAGGCCGTGCTGCTGGGCCTGGAAGGTGAACACCCCGACACCGTCGACACCGAACACGTAGCCGACCGCTTGCAGCGCATCCGCGGCAGCGGGCGCATCAACCTGTTGGGTGAACACGACATCGAGTTCATCGAAAAACAGCACTTGGCGATGATCCGCAAGCCACTGCCCTACCACCCAAACGGTATGATTTTCCGTGCTTTCGACAGTGCTGGCCTACAGATTCGCAGCCGCGAGTACTACTCCGTCGGCGGCGGATTCGTGGTGGACGAAGACGCAGCGGGCGCTGATCGCATCGTCGAGGACAGCACTCCACTGCCCTACCCGTTCAAGACCGGCAAGGAATTGATGGCCCACTGCGCAAGCACCGGGCTGTCGATCAGTGAGGTCATGCTGGCCAACGAATCTGCCTGGCGCAGCGAAGCGGAAACCCGCGCCGGGCTGCTGAAAATCTGGCAGGTCATGCAGGATTGCGTCGAAGCCGGTTGCCGCAACGAGGGCATTCTGCCGGGCGGTCTGAAGGTCAAACGTCGGGCTGCTGCGCTGCATCGCCAACTGTGCAAAAACCCCGAGGCCGCCTTGCGTGACGCGCTGTCCGTGCTGGACTGGGTCAACCTCTACGCACTGGCGGTCAACGAAGAAAACGCCAACGGCGGGCGCGTGGTCACGGCCCCCACCAACGGCGCGGCAGGGATCATCCCGGCCGTTCTGCATTACTACATGCGCTTCATCACCGGCGCCAGCGAAGACGGTGTGGTGCGCTTTCTGCTGACGGCGGCTGCCATCGGCATCCTTTATAAAGAAAACGCCTCGATTTCCGGCGCCGAAGTGGGCTGCCAGGGCGAAGTCGGCGTGGCCTGTTCCATGGCGGCGGGTGCGCTGTGTGAAGTGCTGGGCGGCAACGTGCACCAGGTCGAGAACGCTGCCGAGATTGGCATGGAGCACAACCTCGGCCTCACCTGCGATCCCATTGGCGGGTTGGTTCAGGTGCCGTGCATCGAACGCAACGCGATGGGCTCGGTGAAGGCGATCAATGCAGTGCGCATGGCCCTGCGCGGCGATGGGCAGCACTTCGTCTCGCTGGACAAAGTGATCCGCACCATGCGCCAGACCGGCGCTGACATGAAGAGCAAATACAAGGAAACCGCCCGTGGCGGGCTGGCCGTGAACATTATCGAGTGCTGATCTCAGCCTGAATTTCATCGGGCGCCGTGCGGTCAACGCCACGCGCCCGGAATCGCATTGAAGGAGTCAACGATGTCCACAACCGAACTGTTGAAAACCCCGCTCAACGCCCTGCACCGGGAACTGGGCGCCAAGATGGTCGAGTTCGCAGGCTACGACATGCCCGTGCAATACCCGGCAGGCGTGATGAAGGAACACCTGCACACCCGCGATCAAGCCGGGCTGTTCGACGTGTCGCACATGGGTCAGATTCTGCTGAAAGGCGCCAATGCCGCCAAGGCGCTGGAAACCCTGGTGCCGGTGGACATCATCGACTTGCCGGTGGGCATGCAGCGTTACGCAATGTTTACCAATGAAACCGGCGGGATTCTGGATGACCTGATGGTCGCCAACCTGGGCGACGACACGCTGATGCTCGTGGTCAACGCTGCGTGCAAGAACGAAGACCTGGCGCACTTGCGTCAGCACATCGGCAGCCAGTGTGAAATCACGCCGCTGTTCGAAGCACGTGCTTTGTTGGCCCTGCAAGGGCCGCAGGCCGTGACCGCACTGGCACGCCTTGCGCCCGTCGTCGCAAAAATGACGTTCATGCAATACGCCCCTGTCCAGATCGATGGCATCGACTGTTTCGTCAGCCGCTCGGGTTACACCGGTGAAGACGGCTACGAAATTTCCGTACCCGTTGATCAGGCTGAATCGCTGGCGCGGCGTCTGCTGGCGGAACCTGAAGTCGCCCCGATTGGCCTTGGCGCTCGGGATTCGCTGCGCCTGGAAGCAGGCCTTTGTCTCTACGGCCACGACATGAACACTGAGACCACGCCAATTCAGGCCAGCCTGTTGTGGGCCATTTCCAAGACTCGTCGCGCTGATGGCGCCCGTGCGGGCGGCTTCCCGGGTGCAGAACAGGTCTTCGCCCAGCACCAAAGCGGTGCAGCTCGCAAGCGTGTTGGCCTTCTTCCGCAAGAACGCACGCCGGTGCGCGAAGGCGCGGAAATCGTCGATGCCGACGGCAAAGTGATCGGCGCAGTGTGCAGCGGCGGTTTCGGCCCGACGCTGGGTGCGCCGCTGGCTATGGGTTATGTGGACGCTGGATTCACCGCACTCGAAACGCCGGTCTGGGCCATCGTCCGTGGGAAGAAGGTGCCTATGCTAGTGAGCAAAATGCCTTTCGTTGCGCCACGTTACTTCCGCGGCTGATACACCCGTCAAAAAACTGCGGCACCGCAACAGTGCAAGTCACTGTTCGAATGCCGCAGTCTGGCGCTCCCCAAACAGCAATCAAACTGTCAGAAAACTGCACTTCCAGATACGTCTCAACAGTAAAAACTATCGATTCACCGCCCCTGGTAAAAGTTTTCAAAAAATGGCCGAAAGCCCCTGAAACCGGGCTTATCCGGGGCTTGTTTTTCTTGCGGGAGTTAGCGTAGAGTTTCTCGACTGTGTTTGCATAGGTCGCTGGGATCGTGACCTGGGCAGTAGCGCCAAAAGCAATGCTACATCCCGCTCTACGTTTCTTCTTCCTGCAACCAGCCCAGTACTCTTTCGTGTGAAAGAGACTGTCATTAATTTATGCTCCAAGGAATAAGAAAATGTCTCAACGTCAGAGCGGTACCGTTAAGTGGTTTAACGACGAAAAAGGTTTTGGTTTTATCACTCCAGAGAGCGGTCCGGATCTGTTCGTCCACTTCCGCGCTATTCAGGGCAACGGCTTCAAGAGCCTGAAAGAAGGCCAGAAAGTGACTTTCGTCGCTGTGCAAGGCCAGAAGGGCATGCAGGCCGACGAAGTCCAAGCCGAAGCCTAAGTCGCAAAACGAAAAGCCCCTGATGTCACCATCAGGGGCTTTTTTATGCCTGTGATTCAGTAAACTGGCTGCACCTCGGCGAATGAGCGCTGCCCGTGCCCAGACATCCATTGCACCCCCAAGGCGATTTCCCCCCTGCCAGATTGGGCCGCCGTTTCGCTGCCATCTGCTATGACGGACTGTTATGCGTTGCCCTGCTGATGGTCACGACCTTCATTTACAAGCTGATCTGGATGGGTTTCGTCGGCGAGGCGAAATTGCGTCAGTTGTCCGAGTCCGGCGCGCTGGATGGCGACCCGCTGCTCTCGACGATTCTGCTGTTCACCCTCTTCGCGTTCTTCGCCAAATTCTGGACCCACGCCGGGCAGACGCTGGGCATGCAGGTCTGGGGTATCCGCGTGCAAAACCCCGACGGCACCGGCATCAGCCTGTGGCAGGCCTTGCTGCGCTTCGTGGTGGCCATCGCGTCGTGGTTGTGCGTAGGAATGGGTTTTTTCTGGTGCCTGATCGACAAGCAGAACCGCAGCTGGCACGACCTGTATTCCGAGACGCAACTGGTGCGGATTCCGAAACGGAAGACCTAGACAGGCACAAAAAAGCCGACCCAGAGGTCGGCTTTTCATTGCAGTCCTGCGATCAACCCGCCCGGCGCAACAGCCAGACACCCGCCAGCGCACACACACCAGCAGGTACCAGCACCGCGAACAGCGGCGAGAAGCCGAACACCAGACTCGACGGGCCCAGCAGGTCTTGGGCGATGCGGAAGGTGAAGCCCACCAGCACGCCGGTGAACACCCGTTGACCCAGCGTCACCGAACGCAGCGGACCGAAGATGAAGGAAATCGCCATCAACACCAGCGCCACCGTCACCAGCGGCTGGAAAATCTTGGTGTAAAACGCCAGCCAATAACGCCCGTTCGCCAGGCCCTGATCCGCCAGGTAATGCGCATACCCGTACAACCCTGTCATGGACAGCGACTCTGGCGGCAGCACCACGGTGCTCAGGAGCTGCGGGCTCAGGGCGATGTTCCAGCGCTCGTCCGGCGTGTTGACTACCTCGGTGCGGCCTTCATGAAATACCGTGGTCGAGACGTCCTTGAGCTCCCAGTAATCAGTCTTGTAATTCGCCTGCTTGGCGAAACTGGCGCTGAGCATGTGGCGCTGATCGTCGAAACGGTAGCGCGTCACCCCGTACAGCAGGCCATTGGGCTGCACGGTGTTGATATGGATGAACTCATCCCCCTGACGGTGCCACAGACCGTGCCGGGCACTCTGTGCGTCACCGGTGCCCTGGGCCAGCGAACGGGCGGCTTGGGCGGATGCTTCGGTGACGGGGGCAACGTATTCGCCGATCAACAGGCCCGCAACCATCAGGATCAGCATCGGCTTCATGACCGCCCAGACGATCCGGCCGATGGAGACACCCGCCGCTCGCATGATAGTCAGCTCACTGCTGCTGGCCAGGGCGCCAAGGCCGATCAGACAGCCAATCAGCGCTGCCATCGGCAACATGTCATAGAGACGACGCGGCGCAGTCATGACCACGAAACTGCCCGCGTCCCAGAAGGTGTAGGTGTCGCTGATGTCGGCCATCTCATCGATGAACGCGAACAGCGAGGCCAGGCCGAGAATGATGCCCAGCACGGCCAGAATGGCCATGAACACGCTTTTGCCGATGTACCAATCGAGCTTAACCATGAGCCACCTCCGACGCGTCGCGGCGACTCTTCATTTTCAGGCGCATCGGCTCCCAGTACAGCAGCCCCAGTCCGATGGCGAGGAAGATCACGTGGACCCACCACAACCCCAGCGGCCCCGGAATCTTGCCCTTCTCCAGCGCGCCGCGCGCGGCGATCAGGATGGTCAGGTAAGCCATGTACAGCAGAATGGCGGGCAACAACTTGAGGAAGCGGCCCTGACGCGGGTTCACCCGCGCCAGCGGTACGGCCATCAAGGTCACGATGAAGACCAGAATCGGCAACGAAATTCGCCATTGCAGCTCGGCCTTGTTTCGCAGGCTGCTCTCACCCGTGAGCAACTCGGTGGTCGGAATCGCGTCGCGGTCGGTGATTTCGTCGCTGATATCTGGCTTCGGCAACAGGGCGCCGTAGGTGTCGTACTTGATCGCACGATAATCGGCTTGCCCCGGATTGCCGTCGTAGCGGTAGCCGTTGGTAAGGATCAGGTAGCGGCTGCCGTCAGGCTTGATTTCCTGCTTGCCCTTCTCGGCCACCAGGACGGTGATGCCGTGGTCTTTCTTTTCTTCCAGCTTCTTTTCGGAGATGAACACGCCGCCGAGGTTGATGCGGTCGTCGGTCATGGTCTCGGTGTAAGTCACACGGCTGCCGTCACGCAACAACTGGAAACGGCCCGGCACCAGAGTGTCGAACTCGGTCATGGCGTCCTGTTTGTTGATCAGCAGCTGGAACTGGGTCGCGCCCTGAGGCGCCAGGCTGAAGCTCAGCCACGCCACCAGCAGCGACACCAGTGCGGCAGGCGCGAGGGTCATCCACAGCAAACGTTGCTGGCTCATGCCGGTGGCGGCCAGCACGGTCATTTCGCTTTCCAGGTACAAACGGCCGTAGGCGAGCAGGATGCCGAGGAACAGCCCCAGCGGCAAAATGAGCTGCATGAAACCTGGCAGGCGGAAGCCCATGATCAGAAACAGCACGCCGGGATCGAGCGCACCGGAGGCCGCCTGAGCGAGGTACTTGATGAAACGGCCACTCATGATGATTACCAACAACACGGCGCTCACAGCGCTCAAGGTAACCAGCACTTCTCGGGACAGGTAACGGAAGACAATCAAACCAGACACTCCAGGGTCGTCACGCTCAGACAGCCTGACAAGGAAATGGGTCAATCATGGGACGCGCGACCGCGAACCAGCGAAAAAATATGCAGCATTATCCTGTGATTGGGTGTGTCTGTCACTGAGCGCGCCGGATACTTGCTTAACCCAAGCTGACACGGGGGCAGTTATCGGGGTTGTCATCCGTCCGTCAGCGGGGTCAAACTGCGGGCCTTGCCGCGAGCGCCGTGCTGCAAGGCATTGGCAGCCGTCGCGTCGCGCATTCATTTGCGATAACCCACAGTTTATTCGGGGACCCCGACATGGAATTGGTTGTTAAGAGCGTCAGTGCAGAAACCTTGAAGACCGCCACACTGGTGGTCGCTGTCGGTGAAGGCCGTACCCTGAGCGACATCGCACAAAGTATCGATACCCTGAGCGGCGGTGCCATCAGTGCCGTGCTCAAACGCGGCGACCTGGCCGGCAAAGTGGGCCAGAGCCTGTTGCTGCACAGCCTGCCGAACCTCAAGGCCGAACGCGTCCTGCTGGTGGGCACCGGCAAAGAGCCTGAGCTGGGCGACCGCCCTTTCCGCAAACTCATCAGCGGCGTGCTGAACACCCTGAAAAGCCTGGGCGGCACCGATGCGGCTTTTGCGCTGGATCACCTGAACGTCAAAGGCCGCGACATCTACGGCAAGAACCGCCTGCTGGTGGAAACGCTGGTCGATGGCGAATACGTGTTCGATAAATTCAAGAGCCAGAAAGTCGACCCCCGCGCCTTGAAGAAAGTCACCTTGCTGACCGCCAAGGCGACCGTGGCCGATGTCGAGCGCGCCGCCAAGCACGCTCAGGCAATCGCTGCTGGCGTGGCCGTCACTCGTGATCTGGGCAACATGCCGCCGAACATCTGCCACCCGACCTACCTTGGGGAACAAGCCAAGGCGTTGGGCAAGGCGCACAAGGGCCTGAAGGTCGAAGTCTTCGACGAGAAGAAAATCGCCGAGTTGGGCATGGGTTCGTTCCTCGCCGTTGGCCAGGGCAGCGCCCAACCGCCGCGCTTGATCGTGATGCAGTACAACAATGGCAAGAAAAGCGAGAAGCCGTTCGTGCTGGTCGGTAAAGGCATCACCTTCGACACCGGCGGCATCAGCCTGAAGCCGGGCCTGGGCATGGACGAAATGAAGTTCGACATGTGCGGCGCCGCCAGCGTATTCGGTACGCTGAATGCCGTGCTGGAACTGCAACTGCCGATCAACCTGGTGTGCATCATTGCCGCAGCCGAGAACATGCCGAGCGGCAATGCGACCCGTCCGGGCGACATCGTCAAGACCATGAGCGGCCAGACCGTTGAAATCCTCAACACCGACGCCGAAGGCCGTCTGGTGCTGTGCGACGCGTTGACCTACGCCGAACGCTTCAAGCCGCAAGCAGTGATCGACATCGCCACCCTGACCGGCGCGTGCGTCGTGGCGTTGGGCGGCCACACTTCCGGTCTGCTGGGCAACAGCGATGCGCTGATCAACCAAGTGCTGGAAGCCGGCAAGCGCGCCGACGACCGTGCGTGGCAACTGCCGCTGTTCGACGAATACCAGGAGCAACTGGACAGCCCGTTCGCAGACATCGCCAACATTGGCGGCCCGAAAGGCGGCACCATTACGGCGGCTTGCTTCCTCTCGCGCTTCACCAAATCCTACGAGTGGGCGCACCTGGACATCGCCGGTACGGCATGGCTGAGCGGTGGCAAGGACAAGGGCGCCACAGGCCGTCCGGTGCCGTTGCTGACCCAATACCTGCTCGACCGCGCCGGCGTGTAAAACGCCTTGGACCCCGCCGATGCCTTGCTCGAAAGGTCCCGGCGGGGCTCACGCTCTGGAACGTTCATGACTCAAGTCGATTTTTACATCCTGCCCAGCGCCGACCCGCTTGCGCGTCTGGACTTCGCCTGCAAACTCACGGACAAAGCCTGGCGCCTCGGTCATCGCGTCTACCTGCATTGCAGCGACGCCGAGCAACGTGCCGAACTGGACGCCCGCCTGTGGCGTTTCAAAGGCGAAACCTTCGTGCCCCACGGCGCGGTCGAGGACGATCACGACGCTCCGGTGGCATTGGGCATCGGCGGCGATCCCGGCCCTCATCAGGATTTGCTGGTCAATCTGGACCTGCGCATCCCCGAATTCTTCAAACGTTTCGCCCGCATCGCGGAGATCGTGGTGGAGGAACCGTCCATCCGGCTGGCGGCGCGAGAGAGTTTCCGCCTCTACCGTGAACAGGGCTATCCTCTGCAGGATCACCGACTGCAGCGTCTTTGAGCACACGATGGACAATACAAAACACCTGAAAGACTCCGCGCATTTGCTGGATGACCTTGAGTCCATCCGACAGTTGCTCGGCGATGATTCCCTGCAACCGCCTCTGCTGACCGACACGGTCCAGAGCGAAGGCCAGATCCCCCTGTTGTTCGACGTGGTCAGTGGTCAAGTGATTGCTGCCGACGAGCACGAGGCCCGCGCCGACGACATTCCGGTGCTGACGGCCGAGCCAGTCGCCGCCCTGGCCCCCCCGGCGCCTGCCGCCGCGCAGCCCGAACCGGAAACCGTTCGCGCACCGAACCCCGACGACCTGCTCCACCTCGACAGCGAACTGCGCGCCGCCGCGCAATTGATCATGCAAGACGTCATCGACGACTTCGCCCCGCATATCGAAAACGAAATCAAGCGTCGGCTCGAAGCGCGATTGGAACGGTTGTTGAACCAGCACTAGAGCGGATCGTCTGCACCGCGGTCTCGCTTTTGCCCGCAGGGCGTAGGAGTTGGCTTGCCTACGATCTGCTGCGAAGCGGCAGCACAACCGGCTCACTCGGTGTGTCAGGTAAATCGCATGCTTAGGATTCGCTGCCGCTTCGCGCCAGATCGCAGGCAAGCCAGCTCCTACGCCCTTCGGGCAGAATCAAAAGCGCCAGGCCGCGCCGCTCTCTAGCTTGCCGCTCGCCGCTTATCGCTTGCGGCTTCCCACAGCTTGTAGCTTGCCGCTGCTTCAAAAAGCTATACTTCCCGGCTTTTCCGACTGAAAGCAGATCAGGTTCCCGCCGCGCATGGACAAGACCTACCAGCCGCACGCCATCGAAACTTCCTGGTACCAGACCTGGGAGTCCGAAAACTATTTCGCTCCGCAAGGCGCGGGCGACTCGTACACCATCATGATTCCGCCGCCGAACGTCACCGGCAGCCTGCACATGGGCCACGGTTTCAATAACGCGATCATGGACGCCCTGATCCGTTTCCGCCGCATGCAGGGTCGCAACACCCTGTGGCAGCCAGGCACCGACCACGCCGGTATCGCCACCCAGATGCTGGTCGAGCGTCAGCTCGAAGCTCAGGGCCAGAGCCGTCATGACCTGGGTCGCGAAAAATTCCTCGAAAAAGTCTGGGAGTGGAAGGATCAGTCCGGCGGCAACATCAGCCGTCAGATCCGCCGCCTGGGCTCCTCCGTGGACTGGAGCCGTGAGCGCTTCACCATGGACGACGGCCTGTCCGAAGCCGTCAAAGAAGCCTTCGTGCGCCTGCATGAAGACGGCCTGATCTACCGTGGCAAGCGTCTGGTCAACTGGGACACCAAGCTGCACACCGCGATTTCCGACCTCGAAGTGGAAAACCACGACGAGACAGGCAACCTGTGGAACCTGCGCTACCCGCTGGCCGACGGCGCCAAGACCGCCGAAGGTCTGGATTACTTGATCGTCGCCACAACCCGTCCGGAAACCATGCTCGGTGACGCCGCCGTCGCCGTGAACCCGAACGACGAGCGTTACAAGGCTCTGATCGGCCAATTCGTCGAGCTGCCGCTGGTAGGTCGTCGCATCCCGATCATCGCGGACGATTACTGCGACCCCGAATTCGGCACCGGCTGCGTGAAGATCACCCCGGCCCACGATTTCAACGACTACGAAGTCGGCAAGCGCCACAACTTGCCGCTGCTGAACATCTTCGACAAGAACGCCAACGTGCTGTCCGCTGCTCAGGTGTTCAACCTCGACGGCACCCTGAACGAAACCGTCGACGGCACCCTGCCGGCTGAATACGCAGGCCTGGACCGTTTCGAAGCGCGCAAGCAGATCGTCGCAGCTTTCGACGCCGCTGGCCTGCTGGTCAGCGTCGACGACCACGCCCTGAAGGTGCCGAAAGGCGACCGCTCCGGCACCATCATCGAGCCGTGGCTGACGGACCAGTGGTACGTGTCCACCAAGCCACTGGCCGAGCCTGCCATCGCCGCCGTCGAAGACGGCCGCATCGCTTTCGTGCCGAAGCAATACGAAAACATGTACTTCTCCTGGATGCGCGACATTCAGGATTGGTGCATCAGCCGTCAGTTGTGGTGGGGCCATCGCATCCCGGCCTGGTACGACGAGTCGGGCAAGGTCTACGTCGGTCGCGACGAAGCCGAAGTGCGCGCCAAGCACAACCTCGGCCCGGACGTGGCGCTGCAACAGGACAACGACGTCCTCGACACCTGGTTCAGTTCCGGCCTGTGGACCTTCTCCACCCTGGGCTGGCCTGAGCAGACCGAATTCCTGAAAACCTTCCACCCGACGGACGTGCTGGTCACCGGTTTCGACATCATTTTCTTCTGGGTCGCCCGGATGATCATGCTCACCATGCACCTGGTGAAGAACGAAGACGGCACCCCGCAAATCCCGTTCAAGACCGTTTATGTCCACGGTCTGGTCCGCGATGGTCAGGGCCAGAAAATGTCCAAGTCCAAGGGCAACGTCCTGGACCCGCTGGACATTGTCGACGGTATCGAACTCGAAGCCCTGGTGCAGAAACGCACCAGCGGCATGATGCAGCCGCAACTGGCCAAGAAGATCGAGAAGCAGACCCGTGCCGAATTCGCCGACGGCATCGCCAGCTACGGCACCGACGCCCTGCGCTTCACCTTCTGCTCGCTGGCCTCGACCGGTCGTGACATCAAGTTCGACATGGGTCGCGTCGAAGGCTATCGCAACTTCTGCAACAAAATCTGGAATGCCGCCCGCTACGTGCTGGACAAGGGCGAAGACTGCGGCCAGAACGGCGAAGAAGTCGAACTGTCGCTGCCGGATCGCTGGATCATCTCGCAGCTGCAACGCACCGAAGCCGAAGTGACTCGCCAGCTGGATCAATTCCGTTTCGACCTCGCCGCGCAGGCGTTGTACGAGTTCATCTGGAACCAATACTGCGACTGGTACCTGGAGCTGTCCAAGCCGGTGCTGTGGGACGAGAACGCGCCGATCGAGCGTCAGCGCGGCACACGCCGTACGCTGGTTCGTGTGCTGGAAGTGGCACTGCGCCTGGCGCATCCGTTCATGCCGTTCATCACCGAAGAAATCTGGCAGCGCCTCGCGCCGCTGGCCGGTGCGCAGGGCAAGACCATCATGCTGCAACCATGGCCGGTGGCGAACGAAGCGCGCATTGACGCCGCTGCCGAAGGCGACATCGAATGGCTCAAGGGCCTGATGCTCGGCGTGCGGAACATCCGTGGCGAAATGAACATCGGCCCGGGCAAGCCGCTGCAACTGTTCCTCAAGAATGTCAGCGCCGAAGACCAGCGTCGCCTGAACGAAAACGAGCACCTGCTGAAGAAGCTGGCCAAGCTCGAATCGTTCACCGTACTGGCCGCAGGCGCCGAAGCACCACTGTCCGCCACCGCTCTGGTGGGCGAGATGGAAGTGCTGGTGCCGATGGCTGGCCTGATCGACAAGGGCGCCGAGCTCGCGCGTCTGGACAAGGAAATCCAGCGCCTGCAAGGCGAAGTCCAGCGCGTGGGTGGCAAGCTGTCCAACGCCGCTTTCGTCGACAAGGCACCGCCTGATGTCATCGCCAAGGAGCGCGCCAAGCTGACCGAGGCCGAACAGGCACTGGGCAAGCTGGCCGAACAGCACGCACGGATCGCGAGTTTGTAACGACCGACTCAGCCCGCCTGAATCCCGGGCGGGCTGATTCACACGAACCCTGTAGGAGTGAGCTTGCTCGCGATAGCAGTGTGTCAGGCGAAGCATTCGTCACGGGCAGACCGTTATCGCCAGCAAGCCCGCTCCCACAGGGTTTTGTGTTTTAACCGGAAAAGACCCGCAATGACCAAACCCGAGCAGCCCAAGCCGCCTCGCAAGAAACCGAAACCCGCTCAGTCAGCCAAACCTGCCGAACCGCGCGAGAAGGCCAGCCTGCACCCGCGCAACCGCCATCAGGGCCATTACGACTTTCCGCGCCTGATCAAGAGCAGCCCCGAGCTGGGTAAGTTCGTGATCACCAACCCCTATGGCAAGGAAAGCATCGACTTCGCTAACCCGGAGGCGGTACGCGTGTTCAACCGCGCATTGCTCAAGGCGTTCTACGGCATCGCCCATTGGGACATTCCGACGGATTACCTCTGCCCACCGATTCCCGGTCGCGCCGATTACCTGCACTTCCTGGCCGACCTGCTCGCCGAGGACAACGCTGGCGTCATTCCCCGTGGCGCCGCGATCAAGGCGCTGGACATCGGCACGGGGGCCAACGGCGTCTACCCCCTCATCGGCCACAGTGAATATGGCTGGCACTTCGTCGGCTCGGACATCGACACGATTGCCCTCGCTTCGGCGGCCACCATCGTCAAGGCCAACGCCTTGGGTAAGGCCATCAGCCTGCGTCAACAGGGCAATCGCAAGCACATTCTGCTCGGTCTACTGCAAGCAGACGAACGCTTCGACATCAGCCTCTGCAACCCGCCCTTTCACGCCTCCGCCGAGGAAGCGTTGCGCGGCAGCCAGCGCAAATGGCGAGCACTGGGCAAGGCCGATCCCAAGCGCAAACTGCCGGTGCTGAATTTCGGTGGGCAAGCGGCGGAACTGTGGTGCGAAGGCGGCGAAGCGCGTTTCGTCGCGCAGCTGATTACCGAAAGCGCTCAAGTGCCAATGCAGGTGCTGTGGTTCAGCACGCTGGTGTCGAAGGCGTCCAACCTCCCGCTGATTCAAAGCACGCTGAAAAAAGCCGGCGCTGTTGAAAGCCGCGTGGTCGAGATGTCACAAGGGCAGAAACAAAGCCGCTTCGTGGCCTGGACTTTCCACGACAAGGCGCAACAGGCCGCATGGCGAGCGGAGCGCTGGGCCACCCGGTAAATAGGGTGCTCCCGCCTGCAATTGCGGGCCAGCACACGCCTTCAAAACTGATCAAATCGTAGGCACAAAAAAACCGTGTCCGGATCGCTCCGTCACACGGTTCTCTTACAAGCAGCGGTGTCGCTTACTTGTTGACTGCGTCAGTCAGGCCCTTGGCCACAACCAGTTTGATCACTTTCTTGGCTGGGATTTCGATGGCAGCGCCAGTCGAAGGGTTACGGCCAGTGCGAGCTGGACGCTCGGTTACTTTCAGCTTGCCGATACCTGGCAGGGTGATTTCGCCGCCATTTTCCAGTTGATCAGCGACGATTTGGCCCAATTGGTCGAGAGCGTTGCGCGCGGTGGTTTTTGGCGCGTCGATAGCTTCTGCGATATCGGCGATCAATTGGTCTTTAGTCAGAGCCATGGTGGTGTTCCTTCCCTATCAAATTCAGATGGTTTGCAGAGTGTGTACAGACGCGAAATGTAGATACCGAAATCGGCCTTTGGTTCGGCCGAACGCCCACAAACTGCATGCTTGGCGCGCTTCAGTGCGCAAGACCGGGCAAAACTAGCACAGAGCCACGCAAATATCCGCCCCTACCTAGCCATTTGGTCAGCTTTATCATGGTTAAACACCAAAAAAGTCAGATTAATGGGGGCGGAGCCGTGTTTATGGCCTCTCCAGCACGCTCTGGCCCAGTCTGCGGTACACTTGCCGACTTTCGCACGGGCCGAGCAGGCACCCGTTCAGTTCCACCTCAGCAGCCGAGAAATCCATGCCGATCCGTCATGCCATTGTTCACCTGATCGACAAGAAACCCGACGGTACGCCCGCAGTCCTCCATGCTCGCGATTCCGAACTCGCGGAGTCCCAGGCCATCGAGAACATGCTGGCCGACCTCAATGAGAGCTATAACGCCAAACAAGGTAAGGCCTGGGGTTTTTTCCATGCCGAGTCCGGCGCGCACCCGTTCAGCGGCTGGTTGAAGGAGTACGTTGATGAGGGCAAGGATTTCACGGCGTTCAGCCGCACCGCTGTCGAGCACCTGCAAAAGCTGATGGAAGAATCCAACCTGTCAGTGGGCGGCCATGTGTTGTTCGCCCATTATCAGCAGGGCATGACCGAATACCTCGCCATCGCGTTGCTGCACCACAGCGAAGGCGTGGCGGTAAACGAAGCACTGGATGTCACGCCCTCGCGGCATCTGGACCTCGGCCAACTGCACCTCGCCGCGCGGATCAACATCTCCGAGTGGCAGAACAACAAAGCCTCCAAGCAGTACATCTCGTTCATCAAGGGCAAGAACGGCAAGAAGGTCTCCGAATATTTCCGCGACTTCATCGGCTGTCAGGAAGGCGTGGACGGCCCCGGCGAGACCCGCACCTTGCTCAAGGCCTTCAGCGACTTCGTCGAGAGCGAAGACCTGCCGGAAGAGTCAACCCGTGAGAAGACCAAGGCCTTGGTGGATTACGCCAGCAGTCAGAGCAAAATGGGCGAACCCATCGCGCTGGAAGAACTGTCCGGGCTAATCGACGAAGACCGTCCGCGCGCGTTCTACGAACACATCCGCAACAAGGATTACGGCCTGTCGCCGGAAATTCCGGCGGATAAACGCACGCTCAACCAGTTCCGCCGCTTCACCGGCCGTGCCGAGGGGCTGTCGATCAGCTTCGAAGCGCATCTGCTGGGCGACAAGATCGAGTACGACGAAGAGAAAGGCACGCTGATCATCAAGGGTTTGCCAACTCAACTGACCGATCAACTTAAGAGGCGCTGATCGTCATGCTCGGGCGTACCCTCAAGAAATTCGCGCTGATCATGTTGGTGGTCGTGGTCTACCAGAACTGGGGCAAGATCGAGCACCTCGTCAATCCCTCCCAGGCGGTCTCGGCGCAGGTGCAGTCCCAGGCCAAGGTCGTGCTGTACGCCACCGACTGGTGCGGCTACTGCAAACAGACACGACGTTTTCTCGACAGCAAGGGCATCCCTTACACCGAGTACGACATCGAGAAGTCCAAAGAAGGCCGCAAGGCGTATGAGGCGCTGGGCGGCCGTGGCATCCCTCTGATCGACGTGAACGGCACGCTGATCAGAGGATTCTCGCCGGACGAGATTCTTGCCGCGTTGAAGTGACTCAGCGCTTGTCGATACGGAATCCGAAACGCGGGAAGTGAACATGAACGACGCCCGCACGTTCATCTTCGCGGCGGACGATGATTTCCTCGCTCCCGCTGAACACCAGCTCACCATGAACCGGGTTCACGCCGTAATCGACTGCCGACACACTGACCTGTTGACCGGGCTCGAACCCGTTCGGGTCCTTGAACGCCTCGTCGGGCAGCGGAGCAGGTTCTGCGTTGCGTGCGATCTCAATGGCATCCGCCGGGCTGAGTTCGCTAGGTGCCCCATGTCCAAAGCCGATCACGCGCTGATACCACGCCAGGACCGCAGGGTAATCATCCACCAACGGAGCCGTAACCGGGGTCTGCTTCAAAAACCACAGAGTGTGAGCCACCGAGAAGTCGGCAATCGACGGCACGCCGAGCAGGAAGTCGCCGTTGCGCTCCAGCTGCGTCTCGAGACGCCCCATCAACGTCGGCCACTGGTGCTGCGCTAACTCCAGAGGCACCCGTGTTGCACTGCCGCCATCAAAGAACGTCGCGCGGTCCGCCACGAACGCTTTCACCCCCTCGGGGGGTAGCTTCGCGAAACGCACGGCCAGTGACGCGGGCTGAAACACCAGGCTGACCGAATGCAGGAACAGCACCGAATCCGCCCAGTTCGCCAGACTTGCCGACGTAAACTCCTGCCCTTCCGGGTAAAAACTTGGCGATGATTTTTCTGCCTCAAGCCGCCTGGCAATCAACGCCGTGTCGCAATAAATATCGGCTCCGACCTGCAACACCGGCGTCTTGCGATAGCCGCCGGTGAGGGCTGTGAGGTCCGGTTTCGGCAGGATCGGCGGGATGATCACCGAACGCCACGACAGCCCCTTGAAGCCCAGCATCAACCGGGCTTTCTCGGAAAACAGGGACGTTGGGTAATGGTGCAGGATCAACTCACTCATGTTTCGACCTCTGGAACGAAGGCATTGAATCCGGGCGTGACGACCTCATGTCGCACACCCGGCCACGGTATTCAGACAGTGGCTTAAGTTGAGCGTTGCCAGTGATGATCACAAGTGACGAACAGGCCAAGTTCGGAGACGTTACTTAGAGCGGGCTGATTTCGAATACGTGGGAGATCGTCTGGCTCCTGGCATCCCAGACATACCGGACATGTTTGCCTTGCACCGGGAGCGAGACCGCCGGCGGACGAAACGCCGCCACACACTCATGCCCGTCAAGGCGCACGCTCTTGTAGAGCAGTCCCCACGCCCCTTCTTCCCGCAATGCGCGTGCGAAGGCTTGCGAGGTCCCGTAACGAGAAGGGTCCGGGTCATGCAGTTCAGGAAAATCCTCACGTACGTCATGCACCGGCTTCACGACCTGATTCACGTAGGTGCGCAAGGTCAGTTCGATGTCGGGCTCGTTCGTCGCCGCGAGGAAGCGCTGCTGATGGAAGCGCGTTTCTGCAATAGCCGCAGCCTGGCTATTCGCGGCGTAATAGATACCGTACGTCCCGTCCGTGAATCGGCTGGCCTTGCCGATGTGGGTAAACGCAGCCATGACGGGGGTAGAGCCGGGGCCGGAAACACGGTCCTCGACGGCGACTCTGCGCAATACACCGCACTGATCCAGCAGACGATCGTTGGTCATCGACTCCAGCGCATACGCCATCTCAAGGTCGGCCGGGTTGAGCACATCCTCAAACAGCGTGATCGGAGGAAAAGCACTGTTGATCATCCTGAACGCGGCATCCCAGGCCGGGATCACGGTCTGTGCATGCTTCATCAGCCCCGGACTCCGTCCAGATACCGACGCACGTCCGCGATGTCCACCACCCGACCGGCCAACATGTATTGCAATGCGGATTGGCCGTTGAAAGGTGCCGCCGTGTTGGGTTTTGCGACCCATTCGTAAGCGCGTTCCAACTGATTGCTGAAGATGATGCTGAGCGCTTTGTGGATGCCCATCAAATAGGAAATTCGCTCCAGCGTATCGTGCGGCAAACGGATGTCGGGGGTCCGTTTGTATTTGTAGAAGGTCGTGTTGCTCACAGCGCCCAGCAGTGTTCGCTGGTCCTCGACCGAGCATCCCCAATGCGCCATGAGATTGAAAAAGAAGGTCAGGGCTACGCGCCCTGCTTCCGGGGTATCGACACCAACGCCATCGTTGCGGGTGATCGCCAAGGCTGTCATGAATACCGCTCCTGCTCATCGAATCTGACCATCAGGCTAGTACACATACGCACAAAATAAAACAGGTAATTCACATGCGAAATTACTGACGTCCCTGTGCACACGCTCTTACCTGCTTCCGCGCGTCAGCCTCCACAGCAGCACGTCGTTGCTCGAAAGGCGTCAGGACAAAACTGGCCACAAGCGCCTCTTTTGCCCGCTTGCGCAGTTTCTTGATCAGCCGCTCCTGACGCAGCGCCTCACCCTTGTCGCGGCACGCCTCGATATACACCAGCGCCACGGCAGGGCTGGAAAAGAAAAATCGCGCACCCTTTCCGCTCTGGTGTTTGGTAAAACGCTTGTGGGGGTCGTCGCTGATGCCGCAATACAGCGAGCCGTTGGCAGCGCGTACGAGGTACACGAACCACGGCTTCGGCGTGAGGGTCTGAGGCGCAGCCTCAAGGGCAACAGCGGTATCGGTCATGGCAGGTTGAGAGCTGAAACGCGGAAGACGCGATTCTAACAGAGCCTTAGCGGCCTGCCCGGAAGGCTTTCAAACCCTTTTGCGCCTGGGCGCGAATGGCGTTTTGAACGAACGGCGTCCAGCCCAGTAACGCGCCTTTCGCACCCAACGCCTGCCGCGACCAACGCCACAGGTCGAAGTTGTCGTGGTGTTCGCAAATCTTGCCGTCGCGAAACACGAAACGCGCCTGAATATCGTTGACCACGGTGCGGCCGGTCTGGCTGAACAGGTAGGTCGCCAGCCAATGTGCGCCGCCGGAGCGTTCGTCGGCACGCACATTGTCGAAGCGGATGGAGAATTCCTTGGCCCGCGACGTCAACATGCGCCACATGTCACCGGCCTCGCTTCCCCGTAACTCACCGAACACCGGGTCGCTGAACAGCACGTCGTCGGTGTAACAGGCCGCCATGGCCTCGGCGTCGAGCCGATTGAAGGCCTCGTAGAAACGACGGATCAAGGCGCTGTTGTGTTCGCCAGGCTGTTCGGTGGTGTGGAGATCGCTCATACGCAGTGTCGTCCATGGAAAAAGATGCTTGCACGATAAGCGGCAGCGGAGCGTTTTGCCACGGACATTCGCCGGGCAAATACCTCGACTCAAACTTTCTCGCTGGTCACGTCGACGTACAGCGCACGCCCGGCGCCCATACCCGCCAGAATCGCACCCACGCCAATGATGCCGAAGATCCAGCCGACCGCGCTCCAGTTGCCCGTCCAGTCATGCACCACGCCAACCGCGAACGGACCCAGCGAGGCCAACGTGTAGCCCACGCCCTGAGCCATGCTCGACAGGTTGGCGGCGACATGAGAATCCCTGGAGCGCAGCACGATCAAGGTCAGCGCCAGGCTGAACGTACCGCCCTGCCCCAATCCGAGCACCACGGCCCAGAGCCACAGTTGATTAAGGGGCGCGTACAGACAACCGTACAAACCGCCCAGTGTCAGCAGCATGACCAGCAGGATCGCCAGTCGTTGATCCTTACCCCGTGTAGCCAGCCAAGGTGCAGTGAGCGAGCTGACCAGTTGCACCATGATCGAACCCGACAGCAGCAGACCCGCTTCTGTAGGTGTCAGGCCACGGCCAATGAGGATCGACGGCAACCAGCCGAAAACGATGTAGGCCAGCGACGATTGCAGCCCCATATATAAGGTGACTTGCCGCGCCAGACGATCACGGAACAATCCACGCACCCGATAGGCCACCTGATGCTGCCCCTGGCGTTGACGGGTTTGTGGCCACCAGAAGATCGCGGCAATCACCGCGGGGACGATCCAGAACCCAAGGCCGAGTGTCCAGTCGCTGCCGCTTTCGTTTCCAAACACTTGGCTCAACGGCACCGTCGAACCCGCCGCCACCGCCGCCCCAAGGCACAGAGCCATGGTGTATACGCCGGTCATGGTGCCAGCCTGTTTGGCGAAATCGCGTTTGACGATACCCGGAAGCAGCACGCCGATGATGCCAATGCTCGCGCCCGCCATGATGCTTCCCGCGAACAAACCGACTTCACCGAACGAACTGCGCAACAGGATGCCGCACGTCAGGGTCATCAGAATCCCCAGCACCACGCGCTCGCTGCCGAAACGCCGCGCCAGGATCGGCGCCAATGGCGCGAACAAACCGAGACACAGCACCGGCAGCGTCGTCAGCAAACCCGCCTTGGCCGCTGACAGACCCAGCCCCTTCGACACCTCACTGAGCACCGGCGCCATGCTCGACAACGCCGGACGCAGGTTCAGCGCCACCAGCACCAGCCCCAACAGCAGAAACCACGGGCGCTTCAGGACAGGCCGGTGCTGCTGGACTTCATCGTCATAAGCCTCCGCGTCAATCAGCAGTTCGTCGATTTCATGATGTTTTCGGGAAGGGGATAGCGTGTCGCTCGCCGTAGGCGCCTTGGTCGTCATGGGATTCTCGTGGGGGCAGGATGTGTAACAGCGCATTGCGCAAAGGCGTAATCCTGTTGGAGATCAGCAGAGAACACAAGTTTTACGAGGATTGGGTACAGTTTTAACCGTTTGGACCATTAACGAATCCGCAAACAAAAAACCCGGGCACAGGGCCCGGGCTTCTGGGTACAGCCGCTATTAACTCAATGCAGGATCTGACTGAGGAACAGCTTGGTGCGGTCGCTTTGCGGGTTGTCGAAGAACTCGTTCGGGGCGGCTTGTTCGACGATTTCGCCTTTGTCCATGAAGATCACGCGGTTGGCCACAGTGCGGGCAAAGCCCATTTCGTGGGTCACGCAGAGCATGGTCATGCCTTCTTCCGCCAGGCCGACCATGGTATCCAGCACCTCTTTCACCATTTCCGGGTCGAGGGCCGAGGTCGGTTCGTCGAACAGCATGATTTTCGGCTTCATGCACAGGGCACGGGCAATGGCTACACGCTGTTGCTGACCGCCGGAGAGTTGGCCCGGGTATTTGTGCGCCTGCTCTGGAATGCGCACGCGCTCCAGGTAGTGCATGGCGATTTCTTCGGCCTTTTTCTTCGGCATCTTGCGGACCCACATCGGTGCCAGCGTGCAGTTCTGCAGGATGGTCAGGTGCGGGAACAGGTTAAAGTGCTGGAACACCATGCCGACTTCACGGCGAATGGTTTCGATCTGCTTCAGGTCTGAAGTCAGCTCGGTGCCATCGACAACGATGCGACCTTGCTGGTGTTCTTCCAGACGGTTCAGGCAGCGAATGGTGGTCGACTTGCCCGAGCCCGACGGGCCGCACAACACGATACGCTCGCCCTGACGCACGTTCAGGTTGATGTCTTTCAGCACGTGGAACTGGCCGTACCACTTGTGTACGCCTTCCATCCGGATCATGCCTTCGGCGCCCAGGGGCTTTTTGATAGCTTCACTCATCTCATAACTCCTAACGCTTGTGGCCTGTGTCCAACTTACGCTCCAAATGCATGGAGTAGCGGGACATACCGAAACAGAAGATCCAGAACACCAGGGCTGCGAACACGTAGCCCTCGGTCGCCATGCCGAGCCAATTCGGGTCGGCGGCCGCTTGCTTGACGCTGTTGAGCAGGTCGAACAGGCCGATGATGATCACCAGACTGGTGTCCTTGAACAACGCGATCACGGTGTTCACGAGACCTGGAATCACCAGCTTCAGGGCTTGCGGCAGAATCACCAGGCCCATCCGACGCCAGTAGCCCAGGCCCATGGCCGCAGCGGCTTCATACTGGCCTTTCGGAATGGCCTGCATACCACCACGCACCACTTCGGCGACATAGGCCGACTGGAACATGATCACGCCGATCAGGGCGCGCAACAGTTTGTCGAAGTTCATGCCTTCTGGCAGGAACAGCGGCAGCATCACCGACGACATGAACAGCACGGTGATCAACGGTACGCCGCGCCAGAACTCGATGAACGTCACGCAGAGCACGCGAATCGCCGGCAGGTCGGAGCGACGCCCCAGCGCCAGGATTACGCCCAACGGCAAGGCACCGGCGATACCGACGGTGGCGATGACCAGTGTCAGCATCAGGCCGCCCCACTGGCTGGTCGCCACTTCGGTCATGCCGAAGATGCCGCCATGCAGCAGGAAGAACGCCACGATCGGGTAAATAACCAGGAAGCTCAGACCGTAAACGGCTTTGCGTGGCATGGCTTTGATGAACAGCGGCGCGGCGCCGATGATCGCCAGCCAGACGGTCAAATCGACCCTCCAACGCAACTCCTGCGGGTAGTAGCCGTACATGAACTGGCCGAAGCGCTGTTCGATGAAGACCCAGCACGCACCGGCCTTGGTGCAGTCGGCGCGGGTGGTGCCGACCCAGTTGGCGTCGAAGATCGACCAGCTCAGCAGCGGAGGAATGACCAGCCAGATCAGGTAGATCGCGAACAGGGTCAACAGCGTGTTGATCCAGTTCGAGAACAGGTTCTGGCGCATCCATGCCACCGGGCCGAAGACTTTGCTCGGCGGCGGCATGTCGGGTTTGAAAGTATGGGATGTCATGCGCGTTTCCTCACCGCTCGATCAGCGCAATGCGCTTGTTGTACCAGTTCATCAGCAGAGAAATGCTGATACTGATCGCCAGGTACACGCTCATGGTGATGGCAATGACTTCGATGGCCTGACCGGTCTGGTTCAACACGGTACCGGCGAACAGCGAAACCATCTCCGGATAACCGATACCGGCCGCCAGCGAGGAGTTTTTCGCCAGGTTGAGGTATTGGCTGGTCAGCGGCGGAATGATCACCCGCAGGGCTTGCGGGATGATGACCTTGCGCAGCGTCGGCCCCGGGCGCAGGCCCAGGGAACGTGCGGCTTCGGTCTGGCCGTGGCTGACGGATTTGATGCCCGAACGCACGATTTCCGCGATGAACGCGGCGGTGTAGACCGTCAGTGCCAAGGTCAACGCGAGCAGTTCAGGGATCAATACCCAGCCGCCGACGAAGTTGAAGCCCTTGAGCACCGGCATTTCCCAATGCACCGGCGCACCGAAGATCGCCGCACACAGCGCCGGGATCACGATGAACAGGGCCAGGCCCGCCCAGAACTTGTGGAAAGGGACGCCCGTCGCTTCGAAGCGTTTGTTCGCCCATTTGGCCATGATCACGATGGCGACGATGGCCACCACGATGCTGATCACGAACGGCCAGGTAGCGTCGTTGGTGATCGCTGCCGGCATGTTCAGACCCCGGCTGCTGACGAAGAACGAACCCAGGAAGCCGTGAGCGGCACGTGGACCTGGCAAGGTCAGGAACACGGCGAAGTACCAGAACAGGATCTGCAGCAGAGGCGGAATGTTACGGAAGACTTCAACGTAAACCGTCGCCAGCTTGTTGATGATCCAGTTGTTAGACAGCCGCGCCACGCCGACGATGAAGCCGAGCAGGGTCGCGAGAATCACGCCGATGAAGGTCACCAGCAGGGTGTTGAGCAAACCGATGAGGAACACGCGCGCGTACGAATCCGACTCCGTAAAAGGAATCAGGTGTTGCGCGATGCCGAAACCGGCGCTGTTTTGCAGGAAACCGAAACCTGAGGTAATACCCCGGTGTTGCAGGTTGGTTTGGGTGTTATCGAACAGATACCAACCCATCGCGACTACGGCGATAACCGTGATTATCTGAAATAGCCACGCACGCACTTTGGGATCGCTGAGGGATAGCCTCTGCTTGGGTGCGCTGATCTGATTTTGCATGGGAGTGCCCCAGAGAAAATGCAACGAAGCGCCCGGCTGCGGGGTACGCAGCCGGGCACAGGTCAATCAACGTACTGGTGGGGCGTATTGGATGCCGCCAGCGTTCCACAGGGCGTTCTGACCACGCTCGATTTCCAGAGCAGTGGATTTGCCCAGGTTCTTCTCGAAGATTTCACCGTAGTTACCGACTTGGGCAACGATCTTGACGACCCAGTCCTTCGGCAGTTTCAGCTGAGGGCCGTATTCGCCATCAGCACCCAACAGACGGGCTACGTCCGGGTTCTTGGTGGCTTTGGCTTCGGCTTCAACGTTCTTCGAAGTGATGCCCGCTTCTTCGGTGTTCAGCAGTGCGTAACCAACCCAGCGAACGATGGAGGTCCACTCGTCGTCACCACGGGCCACAACCGGTGCCAGAGGCTCCTTGGAGATGGTCTCAGGCAGAACGACGTAGTCTTTCGGCGAAGCCAGCTTGGAGCGTTGTGCGTACAGCTGGGATTTGTCGGAAGTCAGCACGTCGCAACGGCCGGACTCCAGCGACTTGGCGCTTTCGTCGGAGGTGTCGAAGGTGATCGGGGTGTATTTCAGGTTGTTGGCGCGGAAGTAGTCGGAGACGTTCAGCTCGGTGGTGGTACCGGCCTGAATACAGATGGTCGCACCGTCCAGTTCCTTGGCACTTTTTACGCCCAGCTTGTTGTTGGCCAGAAAGCCAACGCCGTCGTAGTAGGTAACGAAGCCAGGGAATTCCAGACCCATGCTCGCGTCGCGGGAGCTGGTCCAGGTGGTGTTACGCGAGAGGATGTCGATCTCGCCCGATTGCAGCGCGGTGAAGCGCTCTTTGGCGTTCAGTTGGCTGAATTTGACCTTGGTCGCATCACCGAAGACAGCAGCGGCAACAGCGCGGCAGAAGTCAGCGTCGATACCCTGGATCTTGCCGCTTTTGTCCGGTACCGAGAAACCTGGCAGACCGTCACTCACGCCGCACTGGATGAAGCCTTTCTTCTGAATGGCGTCCAGTTTGGCGCCCGCTTGAGCGAAACCGGTCAGACCGAGCGCTGCTGCGGCGGCCACTACAGCCAGGGTGGATTTCAACATCTTCATTCAAACCTCCAGTTTGCTCTTTGTTGTGTGGGAGCTTTAGCCCGTCGCACCCTTGTGAGGCATTCATGACCCGTGCTGGCTTGTTTTTGGGTCATGCGACGTTTGAACCGTGATCCGGGAACCGCGCGAAACATTTCGCAATCGGCGCCATCGGATTGGCGGGTCAAATGGACTGAAGCCCCATGATGTCCCTGCACCCAAAGGTACGGGGCGAATCGTGCCGGAGATCCTCTCGATGGACTCCATGCTGCCTCGGCGTAACAATAAGCGGCATGACGCCTAACCTAGTAGTGTTACCGCGCAAGGTGAGCGCCTTCACTCCGGTTGTTTTGTAGCAAAGCGCGTACCACCATGGTGGCAAACTCGAATTAGCGACAGGTCAAGATCAAAACTTGTAACCTTGCGACATCTTCTTTCATTTATGACATCCCCTGCGCACTGCGTTGAAGCAGGCCTTAAATCCGCCCGCACACAAATGGAGCACACATGAGCGAGCCTTTGATCCTTGAGCCCGAAAAAGCGGCCGATGCTTGCGTTATCTGGCTGCACGGCCTCGGTGCAGACCGTTACGACTTCATGCCAGTCGCCGAGACACTCCAGCAATCATTGCTCTCCACACGCTTCATTCTTCCGCAGGCGCCAACCCGCGCAGTAACAGTGAATGGCGGCTATGAGATGCCCAGTTGGTACGACATCAAGGCCATGAGCCCGGCGCGAGCCATTGATCGTGACCAACTGGAAGGGTCGGCCCAACGCGTGCTGGCACTGATCGAAGGGCAGCGCGACAGCGGCATCGACCCGGCGAGAATCTTTCTGGCGGGTTTTTCACAAGGGGGCGCGGTGGTGCTGCACGCGGCATTCCTGCGCTGGGAAGGCCCACTGGGCGGGGTGCTTGCGCTGTCCACCTATGCGCCGACTTTCGGCGATGACATGACCCTTTCGGCCAGTCAGCAGCGCATTCCGGCGTACTGCCTCCACGGACAACACGATGAGGTGGTGCAGAACGCGATGGGCCGATCCGCGTACGAGCATCTGAAAGCCCAAGGCGTCACCGTGACATGGCAGGAATACCCAATGGGCCATGAAGTGTTACCGCAGGAAATCGCCGATATAGGCGTCTGGCTCGGGGATCGGCTGCGTTAAACAGCGCGTTTTGATCCTTTCCTTTGGCTGGCGAATTTGGTATGGCACTACGCCGCGCCCGATTCTTGCATTACACTGCCCGGCGTACATTCCTTAATCAATCGATGAGATGACCGTGCTCAAAGCACTTAAAAAAATGTTCGGTAAAAGCGAGGCTGGGCAGCTCGCGCCCGCTGCGCCTCTCCCCGCCTCCGTCAGCCCGACTGAAAGCACTTTTCGGGAAGCCTCTACACCGGTAGCGCAATCCGCGCCATCAAACGCCAGCGACGAGCCCACTCCGCAACGTCCCAAGGCCGAGCGCCCACGCCGTGAACGCGCTCCCAAGCCTGTCGCAGTGCCATGGAAAATCGAAGATTTCGTGGTGGAACCCCAGGAAGGCAAGACCCGCTTTCATGATTTCCTGCTCGCCCCAGAATTGATGCACGCCATTCAGGACCTGGGCTTCCCTTACTGCACGCCGATTCAGGCGGGCGTCCTGGGCTTCACGCTCAAAGGCAAGGACGCCATCGGTCGCGCACAAACTGGCACCGGCAAGACCGCCGCGTTCCTGATCTCGATCATCACGCAGTTGACTCAGACTCCGCCGCCAAAAGAACGCTACATGGGCGAACCCCGTGCGCTGATCATCGCGCCGACCCGTGAACTGGTGGTGCAAATCGCGAAAGACGCCGCCGCGCTGACCAAATACACCGACCTCAACGTCATGACCTTCGTGGGTGGCATGGACTTCGACAAGCAGCTCAAGCAGCTTGAAGCCCGTCACTGCGACATTCTGGTTGCCACCCCTGGCCGTCTGCTGGACTTCAACCAGCGCGGCGAAGTGCACCTGGACATGGTCGAGGTCATGGTGCTCGACGAAGCCGACCGCATGCTGGACATGGGTTTCATCCCGCAAGTCCGCTCGATCATTCGTCAGACGCCGCACAAGGGTGAGCGCCAGACGCTGCTGTTCTCCGCAACCTTCACCGATGACGTGATGAACTTGGCGAAGCAGTGGACGACCGATCCGGCCATTGTCGAAATCGAATCCGTGAACGTCGCCAGCGATAACGTTGAGCAGCACATTTACGCGGTCGCTGCGGCCGACAAATACAAGCTGTTGTACAACCTGATCAATGACAACGGCTGGTCGCGGGTGATGGTGTTCGCCAACCGCAAGGACGAAGTGCGCCGCATCGAAGAGCGTCTGGTGCGCGACGGCGTCAATGCTGCGCAGCTGTCGGGCGACGTCCCGCAGCACAAGCGGATCAAGACGCTGGAAGGTTTCCGCGAGGGCAAGATTCGCGTGCTGGTGGCCACGGATGTTGCTGGTCGCGGCATTCACATCGACGGCATCAGCCACGTGATCAACTTCACCCTGCCGGAAGTGCCGGACGACTACGTGCACCGCATTGGCCGTACGGGCCGTGCTGGCGCTGACGGCGTGTCGATCAGCTTCGCGGGTGAGGATGACTCGTACCAGTTGCCGTCCATCGAAGAAAAACTGGGCCGCAAGATCAGCTGCGAAATGCCGCCGACCGAATTGCTCAGAGCGGTGGTGCGCAAGCAAAAGGCACAGCCTGCGGCCGAATCTGAATAACGGCCGCTAAACTGTGGGAGCCAGCTTGCTGGCGAATACGTCGTGTCAATCAACGATGATGTGACTGACCTGACGCATTCGCCAGCAAGCTGGCTCCTACAGGGTCCAGCGGTGAATCAACGTGACTTCCAGCGATCCGCCGCCTGGTGATCGCTCTCCCGCCCTTCCACCCAGCGCGGGCCCTGCGACGTGTTTTCCTTCTTCCAGAACGGCGCGCGGGTCTTGAGATAATCCATCACGAAATCGCAGGCTTCAAATGCCGCTTGACGATGCGCGCTGGCCACGCCGACGAACACAATCGGTTCGCCCGGTTCCAGCGCCCCGACCCGATGCAGCACCTCGATCTTGAGCAACGGCCAGCGCTGCTGCGCTTCATCGGTGATTTTGCCCAACGCCTTCTCGGTCATGCCTGGATAGTGCTCCAGAAACATCCCCGACACCTCGCGGCCGTCATTGAAGTCGCGCACGTAGCCGACGAACGTCACGACCGCACCGACGCCCACATTAGCGTCGTGCATGGCATTGACTTCAGCGCCCGGATCGAACGCACCGGCCTGCACTCGAATGGCCATGTTCAGCCTCCGGTGACGGTCGGAAAGAACGCCACTTCGTCGCCCTGTTCAACCGGCTCATTCAACGAGCAGAGTTCCTGATTGCGCGCGCACATGATGCTTTGCTCGCTCAACACGTCCCACACACCGCCGCGTTGCAGTAAATGCTGACGCACTGCGTCAACGGTGGCGAACTCGCCTTCGAGGGTTTCGCTTTCGGTGCCGAGCGTCTCGCGAAACCGGGCAAAATATTGGACCTGCACATGAATGCTCATTACGCGCCCACCGTCTCATCGACCACGAAATGCCCGCTCTTGCCGCCGAGCTTTTCCAGCAACCGAACGTGTTCGATGACCATGCCGCGATCCACGGCTTTGCACATATCGTAGATCGTCAGCGCCGCGACGCTGGCCGCCGTCAGGGCTTCCATTTCTACGCCGGTCTGACCGGAGAGCTTGCAGCGGGCAACGATGTGAACGATGTCCGCGCCTTCGGCGTTCAGCTCGACCTTCACGCTGGTGAGCATCAACGGGTGGCAGAGGGGGATCAAGTCGCTGGTTTTTTTAGCGGCCTGAATCCCGGCGATACGCGCCACGGCGAACACGTCCCCTTTCGGATGGCCTCCGGCGACGATCATTTGCAGGGTTTCGGGCAGCATGCGCACGCGCGCTTCAGCCACGGCTTCACGGGACGTCACGGCTTTTTCGGTGACGTCGACCATGTTGGCGCGACCTTGGGAATCGAGATGAGTGAGCACGGGATGACTCCTGGACAGGAGCCCGCATTATAGCGGCAAGACGCGAGTTTCGAGCTACAAGCATTGGCCCTACGCCGGACCAACACTTGCAGCTTGAAACTTAAGACTCGACGCTATTTACAGATGGCTTTCTGCATATTCCGCCAGGATCGAGCGCGGCACCCCTTGCAGGGTGATGTGCACGCCATTCGGGAAGTCCTTGAAGCGCTCCGTCAGGTAGGTCAGCCCGGAACTCGTGGCCGACAGGTAAGGGGTGTCGATCTGCGCCAGGTTACCCAGGCAGACCACCTTGGAACCGGCACCGGCACGGGTGATGATGGTTTTCATCTGGTGCGGCGTGAGGTTCTGGCATTCGTCGATCAGAATCAGGCTTTGCTGGAAACTGCGACCCCGTATGTAGTTGAGGGATTTAAACTGTAACGGCACTTTGCTGAGGATGTAATCGACACTGCCATGGGTGTTTTCGTCATCCATGTGCAGCGCTTCGAGGTTGTCGGTGATCGCGCCGAGCCATGGCTCCATTTTTTCCGCCTCAGTGCCGGGCAGGAAGCCGATCTCCTGGTCGAGCCCCTGCACGCTACGCGTGGCAATGATGCGGCGATAACGTTTGCTGACCATGGTCTGCTCGATGGCAGCCGCCAGCGCCAGAATGGTCTTGCCCGACCCCGCCGCGCCAGACAAGTTGACCAGATGGATATCAGGATCGAGCAACGCGAACAGCGCCAGCCCCTGATAGATATCCCGTGGTTTCAGCCCCCAGGCTTCTTGATGCAGCAAGGGTTCCTGGTGCATGTCCAGCAGCAGCAATTCATCAGGCTTTACGCCCTTGACCCAGCCGACGAAACCCTGCTCGTCGATGATGAACTCGTTGATGTGGACCGCCGGGATCTGCTCGGTCATCTGCACTTTGTGCCAGGTCCGGCCGTGATCCTGACGGGTATCGACCTTGCTCACGCGGTCCCAGAAGGAGCCGGTCATGGTGTGATAGCCGCGAGACAGCATCGATACGTCGTCGACCAACTGGTCGGTGCTGTAATCCTCAGCCTCGATGCCGCAGGCGCGCGCCTTGAGGCGCATGTTGATGTCTTTGGTGACCAGCACAATGCGCACTTCCTTTCTGCGCGCGTGCATGTCGATGAGTTGGTTGATGATGATGTTGTCGTTCAGGTGCTCGGGCAGAAGGCTGTTGGGCTCTTCGCGCTTGCTCATCAGGATGGACAGATAACCCTTGAATACACCTGTACCGCGATCGATCGGTACGCCTTGTTCGACCTCCTCCGGGGTCGCTTCACCGAGTGTCTTGTCGATCAACCGAATAGCCTGGCGGCATTCTGCGGCGACCGAGTGCTTGCCCGCCTTGAGCTTGTCCAGTTCTTCGAGGACCGTCATGGGAATTGCAACGTGGTGTTCTTCGAAATTCAGCAGAGCGTTTGGATCGTGAATCAATACATTGGTATCGAGCACATAGAGGATTGGCTGGTTAGAGGAAGGGGTGCGTCCGTGGTCATCCATACTCGCTCACCTTTGTAGTAGCCAGATAACGCGACACACAGTGATGCCGCGCTACGAAAAGGCCGCCGAGGCTTCCCCCTTGAGGCAGGAGGAAATTGCGCAAAGTGGAGTCTGGGGGGACGCCACCTGTGTTGCAGGGTTCGGCGGTCTGTTGTCGTAATACCGCAAAACCGATGACATAAAAAAGCGTTTTGAATGGAATTTGAAGTTTATTTCACAGCAAGACGAATAGCCCTTGGCGGATGCCCCTCACGCGTTTACAGTCGGAAGTCCGGTCGGCGAGAAATCCTCGGAAAAATCCCACCGCGCCCCTCGTAAAACGCCCTACTCTCCCTGTGTTTCGGGCTTTTCAGCTTGTTCGGTGCCCCCCTGCGTCTGATTCGCAGGCGGCTCGTCGGCAGGCTCGTCGGTATCCTCATCCTCGGGCTCGTCCTGATCGGATTCGTCCGACAACTGCTGCGGATAGATATGACAGTCCTCCCAGACAATTCCCGTCTGCGCGGTGTTGGCCATCAACCAGGGCACCGCCTGCTGCGCCTTGTCGGTGCTGTCATGAAACACGACATTGCCTCGACGCCAGAGCAGCATCAGGGTCAGCACGCGATTGGCGGTTTGTTCGACGCTGATGCGACCGGTGGCGTCCTGGGAGTCGATGTTCCACAGCGACACGCGCAGCTGCTGGTCGCGGAAAAACTGTCCGCTGTCGGCGCGACGATGACCGTAGGGCGGACGGAACAGCGGCACGAAGTTGTCCGGCAACATTTGCTGGACCAGCGCGGCGCTGCGCTCAATGGAATCCTGCCAGCCGTTCCAGTGCGCATGGGAGCGATACTCCCAGCCCTGCAGACCCACGCATTGCTGGCGATAGAGGGTTTGCAGCGCCTGGGGTGAGCTGCTGTCAATGCGGTTTTGCAGGTTCTTGCCGAGTATGAAGAACGTGGCGTTGATCTTCTGCTGACGCATGAAATCCGCGAGCCAGTCGGTGGCGCCATCAGCCGCTGTCGGACCGCTCTCGAAATTGAGCAGGAAGGTGCGATCCGGCATCTCGTCGCCACTCAACTCGTCCGAGTTGTAGCGCTCGATCTCGCTGCTGGTCTGAGGGAAAAGCGCGGCCATGCGCAACAGTTCGCTCAGGTAGCGCTGGTTGAACGCATCGGCAGGCGCTGCCCAGCGGGCATAGAAGGAATCGTCGGCGACTTTGTATTCCGCCGCACGCTGACGCAGCATCGGCACGTCATCGACCAACACACAGAACGACGCATCGGCCTCACAGGATTGCTCGGCGGCCTTCCAGTTCTCGAACAGGCGTGTCCACATCCGGTTGCGGATCAGGTTCATCGACGCCAGGTTGAGCTGCCGCAGCCCTAGCCGATCCGCCAATTGAACGTCGCTGAGGTTTTCACTTTCCAGCAACTGATGGGCGAAACTCAGGATCTCGGCACGGGACGCCACATCGAATAACTGTGGTGTTTCCAACACCTCGGGCCAGACACTGCGATCAATCGTCGCGATATCCCCGGTCGCCGCTTGGGCATTCAGGCCCAACAAGCAGGCGCCGATCAATAACAACATGCGCAAAACGACGTGCTCCCAATCCTTGAACGAAGAAGCCGAAACCGGCGAGGCACTATAGCGGATTTATGCGACCCGGAATTCCGTTTGCTGCCCCGGCTTCCGGGCCTGCCGTGAACCCCGGTGGGAGCGAATTCATTCGCGATAGGTGGTACTGCCGACGCCTCTTTATCGCCTGTACCCTTTTTCGCGAATGAATTCGCTCCCACAGAAA
>NZ_JAAAKW010000008.1 GCF_009905615.1 Pseudomonas sp. SLFW | reverse complement strand
CAAAGTGACCGTGTGCAAGGGCGACAAAGTGACCCTCGAATGCAATGCGCTGGCTGAAGGCAAAGTGCCGGATTCGTTCGTGACCGAGGTGTTCGATCAAACGCTGCTGCCGGAAATTTCCTTGCAGTCCGCCACCGACGGCATCCCCACGCCGGGCGCGACCATTCAGCCGTTGCCAGAAGACGCCGCCCGCGCTGCCGCCAATGAGCCGGGCATCAACTGCGCCAAATGTGATGCGCCTCAAGGGCTGTATCACCTGACCAAAACCAAGGCGTTCGACGCGCAGTGAACGCACGCGTGCCTGAGCCTTCGGGCTCGGGCCATGGGAGGGAACACATGACATTGACGCTCAACTCGACCCGTTTCGGCCTCGCTCGACACGCCTACAAAGACGCCGAGCGCAGCAACTCGGACGCCATCGGCATCGGCGTTCGGCTGGATGAATGGGTGGCCTACTGCGCGCAGATTCGCCCGTACTTCGACCAGCTCAACGGCATCATCGGCCAGTTGGGCGGGCTGCTGATTCTGGGCCAGGCGCGAAGCTGCTTCGAAGCGTATTACAACCTGGCGTCCACGCCACTGGAGCAGATCGAGGATTGCCGTTGCAGCCTGCTAACGATTCGCCCACCCGCCATGGCCACCGAACACTACCGGCATCTGTCGAAGGCTGCCGCCCACGTGGACGACATCGCCCGCTCCCTGCGCCGAACCGTCAACAGCCCCGATCAATTGCGCGACGAAATCCCGCGCATGGTCAAAGCGCTGGAAGCGGCATGTTCGATGCTTCGGTGCGCCGCCGACCCGGAAACCCGCCTTCAAACCGTGGACTTCGCAGACGGCTGCGCCTGCTGCATTCCGCTGCAAGCCTTGAGTAACGCTGAGCAACCTCTTCCGTTCACCCCATAAAAACAACAGGTGACTTATGCCAGGCAATGCTTATTCCATCTGGGTGCTCGAATACAGCGCCGTGGAGCTTTATCCGGTCAGCGGTATCATCTTCGGCGCGCACAACCAGGGCACGCGCAAACTGCCCTACTGCTACGTGCTGATCAAAGGCCATGGCCGCACGATCATGATCGACGTCGGCTACAACAGTAAGGATTACGGCGCCTACCTTGAAAAGAAATTCGGCGTCGGCAACTGGCACTCGCCCACTGAAGTCCTCGCTCAATGCGGCGTGACGCCGGAGGAAGTGGACACGGTGATCCTCACCCACGCGCACTTCGACCACCTTGGTAACACCGACGCCTTCCCCAATGCGACCTTCTACATTCAGGAAAAAGAGCTGGCGAAGTGGATCTGGGTGATGTCACTCCCGCAAGGCCATCAGCACTGGATGATGATCGCCACCGATCCGTCTGACGTGCTGCGCGCCGTCACCCTCGCCAAGGACGGGCGCTTGCGCTGCGTGGATGGCGACATGGCCGACTTCCTGCCAGGCATCGACTTGCACGTCGCCTACGACAGCCATACGTTCGCCTCGATGTGGGTGCATGTGCGTAACGACCTGGCCCGTGAATCCCAAGACTCCTACGTGCTGGCCGGTGACCTGGTCTACAGCTACGACAACTTCCTCAAAAACGCTGAAATCGGCAACGGCGAAGTACGCGGCGAGCTGGCGATTACGCCGGTGGGCCTGGCGTCAGGGAGCCAGGAAAATCTGGTGATGGCCACCGTCGCGATGCTCAACGTCGTCGATCAGGACCCTAAACGCTTGATCCCGATCCACGAAGAACGCCTCAAGGATGTCTACCCGTCCCGCCTGACGCCTCAGGGCCTGCAGGTCACGGAGATCTGCCTGGGCGACCAACAGCTGTCAAAGGTGAACAATGAAGCATGAACTTGAAACCCTGACCCAAGGCCGTCCCGTCGCCATCGTCGGGGCCGGTCTGGTCGGTTCCGGCTGGGCACTGGTCTTCGCCCGGGCCGGATTGGCGGTACGGATCTACGACGCCAACCCGGCGATTTCCAACGCTGCCGTGCCATTGATCGAACAGCAGATCGGCGACCTCACGGCCCACGGTCTGTTGAGCGAGCCTGCCGACGCGATCCTGGCGCGGCTGACCGTTTGCGACAGCCTGGCCCACGCCGTTGAAGGCGCGATCTACGTGCAGGAATCGATCCTCGAACGCACCGACGTCAAACGCGCCCTGATGCTCGAACTGGAGGCTGTGGCGGCACCAGATCTGATCATCGGCAGCTCGACGTCAGGCATTCCTGCTTCAGCATTTGCCTTGGGCTTGAACATCACGCCGAGGGTGGTCATTGCACACCCGGTCAACCCGCCGTACCTGGTGCCCGTGGTGGAAATCGTGCCCTCCCCGGAAACCGCGCCCGAGGTCGTCGCGTTCACGGCCGCACTGATGGACGCCGTGGGCCAGAGCGTGGTGCACGTGCGCAAGGAGGTCGACGGCTTTGTGCTCAATCGCCTTCAAGCGGTGTTGCTGCGAGAAGCCTGGGCGTTGGTGGAGGATGGCGTCGCGAGTTGCGAAGACATCGACAAGACGGTGCGCGACGGCCTCGGCTGGCGGTGGTCGTTCATGGGCCCATTCGAAACGATTGACCTGAACGCCGTCGGCGGCGTGGCGGATTACGCGCAGCGACTGGGACCGCTCTATCGCGGCATCGCCGATTCGCGTACCCATGAACGGGAATGGAGCCCTGAATTGATCGCGAACATCGAAGCCCAGCGCCGCGAGTTCCTGGCACACGATCAGCTCGAAACGCGACGGGCGTGGCGTGATCGCGCGCTCATGGCGTTCAGTGCCCAGCGGCGGACGTTCGAGCGCGACTGAGGTTATCGCCACCCCTCTTTCAAATGAGGGGTGGCTCATCGGTCATTGCGCTGTCCAGCCGCCGTCCACTTTCAAGGACGTGCCGGTGACCATTCGTGCCGAAGGGCCGGCGAGGTACAGCGCCGCGCCGATCACGTCTTCCATCTTCGCCATGTGCCCCATGGGAATTTTCGAGACCAGAAACGCTTCCTTCTCGGGGGTGTCGACGATCTTGCGCACCATCGGCGTGTCCACGAATGTCGGGCACAGCGTGTTGACCCGAATGCCACGGTCCGCCAGCTCGACGGCCATGGCCTTGGTCAGCCCCTCCACCGCATGCTTGGTCATGCAATACACCGTGCGGTTCGGCGAACCGACATGGCCCATTTGCGAAGAGATGTTGATGATCACGCCGGTGTCCGGCCCGGTGTTTTCCAGCATCTTGCGCACGGCGGCCTGGGCAGTGACGAAGCAGGCACGAACGTTGAGATCAATTACCGTGTCCAGGTGCTCGTCGGTGACGTCGAGCATTGGCTCAGGGAAGTTGGTCCCGGCGTTATTCACCAGAATGTCCAGCTTGGGAAGCGCGTTGATCACCGCGCGAATCGCGGCGCGATCGGTGACGTCGCATACCACCGTCGTGACCTTCCCACCCCGTGCGCGGATGACCTCGGCGACCTGATCAAGATTGCTCTGGGTCCGGGCCACCAAGACCAGCTCAGCACCCGCAGCGCTGAACGCCAGCGCGGTCCCGGCGCCAATGCCGGTACCCGCGCCGGTGATCAAGGCGACTTTGCCGTCCAGTCGAAAGGAGGGCATGCCCAAGGTTTCGTATTCATTTGCCACAGTCTTGTCTCCGGCAGGATTTGTTTTAGGGCCAATTGCATACGTATTCAGCGCAAATCTTAAAAGAGTTTTCTGCGCTTTGACAGAGACCCATGCCTCAATTGTCATGGTTATCCGGCAGTGTGCGGCAAAGCTGACAGACCGTTGATGCCTGCTCAACTGAACACAAAATATTTCAAGAGAGCCGGAATTCGGTCACGAACGTCGCATAAAGCGGCAAAAAAACGGTTTCACCCTTTCGATCCCTTTCGAGTGAAGGCACAATCCCCGTCCTTTTTCGGCTGGCATTGCTGGAGGCCACGAAATGATCAAAACGCCGTACTACCTCATCGACAAAGAAAAGCTGCTGCGCAACATGGAAAAGATCGCGTACATGCGCGAGCAATCCGGTGCGAAAGCCCTGCTGGCACTCAAGTGTTTCGCGACCTGGTCGGTGTTCGACCTGATGCAGCAGTACATGGACGGGACCACCTCTTCTTCTCTTTATGAGCTGAAGCTGGGCCGTCAGAAGTTCGAAGGCGAGACACACGCCTACAGCGTCGCCTGGGCAGATGACGAGATTGAAGAGATGCTCGCCAACTGCGACAAGATCATCTTCAACTCCATCAGCCAGCTGGAGCGCCACGCCCCCGCCTGCGCCGAGAAGGTGCGCGGCCTGCGCGTGAACCCGCAAGTCAGCAGCTCCGATTACCTGCTGGCCGACCCTGCGCGTCCGTTCAGCCGTCTCGGCGAATGGGACCCGGAGAAAATCGAAAAAGTGATCGAGCAGATCACCGGTTTCATGTTCCACAACAACTGCGAGAACGGCGACTTCGGCCTGTTCGACCAGATGCTGTCGACCATCGAAGAACGTTTCGGCCATCTGCTGCACAAAGTGGAATGGGTCAGCCTCGGCGGCGGTATTCATTTCACCGGTGAAGGCTATCCACTCGACGCATTCTGCGCACGCCTGAAAGCGTTCTCGCAGAAATACGGCGTGCAGGTGTACCTGGAACCGGGCGAAGCGGCGATCACCCAGAGCGCCTCTCTGGAAGTGACCGTGCTCGACACCCTCTACAACGGCAAAAACCTGGCCGTGGTCGACAGCTCCATCGAAGCGCACATGCTCGATCTGCTGATCTACCGCCTCGACGCCAAGCTGGCCCCGAGCGAAGGCGACCACACCTACATGGTGTGCGGTAAATCCTGCCTGGCCGGCGATATCTTTGGCGAATACCAATTCGATCGTCCGCTGACCATCGGCGATCGGCTGTCCTTCGTGGACGCCGCGGGCTACACCATGGTCAAGAAGAACTGGTTCAACGGCCTGAAAATGCCGTCCATCGCAGTGAAACAACTCGACGGTACAGTCGAGGTGGTTCGTGAGTTTGGTTTTGACGACTACCTGTCCAGCCTCTCGTAACGCTGGCAGAAAGGAGAGAGAAATAAATTGAAGAAGAACGTTCTTATCATTGGTGCGGGAGGTGTCGCCAAGGTGGTGGCCCACAAGTGCGCGCAGCACAACGACGAACTCGGTCGTATTGCTATCGCGTCGCGTAACATCTCCAAGTGCCAGGCCATCATCGACAGCGTCAACGCCAAAGGCAGCCTCAAGCAGCCTGCGGAGATCAAGGCCTACGCCCTGAATGCGCTGGACATCGAAGCGACCAAGTCGCTGATTCTGGAAACCGAATCGCAGATCGTGATCAACGTCGGTTCCTCATTCCTCAACATGTCTGTCCTGCGTGCCTGCATCGACACCGGCGTGGCTTATCTGGACACTGCGATCCACGAAGAGCCGGGCAAAGTGTGCGAAACGCCGCCCTGGTACGGCAACTACGAGTGGAAACACCTCGAAGAGTGCCAACAGAAAAACATCACCGCCATCCTCGGCATCGGCTTCGACCCGGGCGTGGTCAACGCCTACGCAGCCCTGGCGCAGCAAGACTATTTCGACCGCATTGATTCGATCGACATCCTCGACGTCAATGCCGGCTCACATGGCAAATACTTTGCCACCAACTTCGACCCGGAAATCAACTTCCGCGAATTCACCGGACAGGTGTGGAGCTGGCAGAACAGCCAGTGGACCAGCAACGCCATGTTCGAAGTCAAACGTACGGACGACCTGCCCGTCGTCGGCGCCCAAGACCTCTACCTCACCGGCCACGATGAAGTGCACTCGATTTCGAAAAATCTCGACGTGCCCAACGTGCGTTTCTGGATGAGCTTCGGCGCCCATTACATCAATGTATTCACCGTCCTGAAAAACCTTGGCCTGCTGTCCGAACAGCCGGTCAAAACCGCTGAAGGCGTCGAAATCGTTCCGCTGAAAGTGGTCAAGGCCGTACTGCCAGACCCCGCCTCGCTGGCACCGGGTTACACCGGCAAGACCTGCATCGGCGACCTGGTCAAAGGCACCAAGGACGGCAAGGCGCGCGAAGTGTTCATCTACAACGTCGCCGACCACGAAGAAGCCTTCGTCGAAACCGACAGCCAGGGCATCTCCTACACCGCTGGCGTCCCACCGGTCGCCGCCGCCCTCCTCGTCGCCCGTGGCGAGTGGGACGTGAAGCGCATGGTCAACGTCGAAGAACTGCCTGCCAGGGCGTTCCTGAAAGCGCTGGACGTAATGGGTCTCCCGACCCGCGTCAAAGATGAGAACGGCGATCGTCCTTGGGATGAGTGAGTCGTAAGAAAAGGTGCGCCCGAGCGGGCGCACTTTGTTTTGAGCAGTGCCCCTTCCTCGCGTCGCCCCTAGCCTTTCACCTCTGCGTCGCCTGCGTCACCCATGCCTTTGCACCCAAAAAACTCTGAGGGTTTACTAAGGCAGACGCTGCTGAGAGGCCGTGCTGTGCCACCTCAGACTCAACATCATCTGCCAAGTACCATGGAGTAACGATCATGGAATACGACGACAAACTGATTGAAGACGCCGTATAGGCCTTGCTGGCCGCCGTCAGCTCCGACAAGGGCAACACGTGGAAAGGGTTCAATTTTGAAGTGATGAATCAACTGCACGAGCATGGCTTCATCAACAATCCGGTGAACAAAAACAAGTCGGTTTGGTGACCCATGAGGGATTGGAGCGCGGACGGCAGATCGCTGGGCGGTTGTTTACGGCGAAAGCTCAGGTGGATCGAGACAACGAACAAGTAGCAGACATCGATCAGCATTGACGTATGTGAACAAATGCAAGCCGAGTTGAAGACTTTGAGAATCGAAGCTGCGCCCCAACAGCGACTAATCAAGTGATGTCCGCGAGGCGGTAGCTGCTTCGCTCAAAGGTATGCGTGCGCGTCAGACGGAACGGGACTGACGAGATGGCAGCATAACCAGATCGGAGTTTTCACTTTTCAACCGCATCGCGAGCCAGCAAAAATGCACTGAAACGGACGAAATCGTCCAGATGGTCTGTGATTGCCACGGTGATGGGCAATTGAAGCGTTGGGCATTCATGAACGGCCAGGTTCCGAAAAACAATCTATCTATCCGGCTTAGACTGCTGCACACACAAATAAGATATAGTTATATACCGGCACTGAAAACGATGCAGCCTTTGCAAACAGATTTATTTCGAGCCCTTCTGTAGCTAGTGCAGGACTATGGGTAAGCGTGAACCTTACTGATCAATTTTCCATAGCGCAGATGATACGCCGTGAAGTACAGACTAAACATTGAGCGAGGTTTTTTATGGCTATATATGTGCGCTACGCGCCTGTATAAGCCACTACTGATCGGTGCGAATGGGTGATACGGGTTGACTCAAGTTAATTTGATACAACGCACTGTAGAGCGTTTAGCGGGGAATTGCTCTCATTCAGTGGGTAAGGGGTTAGTTACTTTCCATCGTCAAGAGCGTTCAGATATGACGCAATGACATCGCCATGACAGGCCGCTGGTTTGCAATGGCATGCGATAACCTTTCCCCGGACAATATCAAGATTTCGCTCCAGGTCAGATGAGGCTTTCAATAACCCATGTTCAAAGTCATATCTGAATTTTCGAATCACTTCATCGCGGTCGCCGTCAACTCCCATTTGGTAAGGATTCCCCCAGATGGTTCCTCTGCCAACGTAGACTTCGTATTTGTCGCCTCGGTCTTTGTTAACTACAATTGTTAAGTCCAACACGATGGTGCGATATGGGATACCAAGGTCAAATACTTGTTGCTTTATCTCAAAGTATGATTCCCGGTCTTCAAAGAAAACTGCGTGGGTCGAGGCTTTTATGGCTTCCTCTGGCTTTTCATATAGCTGAGCGACGATATCGTGAGAGTCACAGAATTTTGCAATATACCCGTTGGAATCTTCGCTGTATACAACGCGAAATTCTCTACTTTGCAGGATGCGACCTAGCTTCCGTTCAAATTTAGAATAGCAAAGGAATTCTGGCGGGTATATTACAAAAGCTGTTTTCAAGTTAAATGCTTCACTTCAAATTTAAGGTTCGGCCATTGCATTTGCAGGTATTCAACAACTAGCCGCCTGTGACATTGGTGGGGAAGATGCTCGCTACACAACAAGCAAGTTCCGTCCACCGATTCGGGTGTCAATATTTTTTCGATTTTCCTCTTAGCCATAAGTTCAATGAACTGGTCTGAGTATTTCTCCCACGTAATTTCCTTTTGCTGGTATGGCTTCAGCATCTGCTTGGTAGGAGCTAGGTCTGGCTCATGTCGATAGTCCACATTGCAAATTTCCGAAAGAAAGTATTTTAAATCATCTTTCTTCGCGAAACCTGCAAGCTGGGAGATATTATTCAATCTGACATCAACAAGCTGCCTGCAATTTGAAAGTTGTATTAAGGAGAAAAATTTCTCTGCTTTTTTTTCTGTTAATCCTATTGTGGATATCTTCATCTGTGGTCAGGCTCAAAATACTGCCGCAATTAGTTTGTACGCGTACCCTTCAAACGCCTCGCCCAAGCTGATTGTCAAATAATCAATCTTTGATTCGTACACACCAGCTTTATGGGTTTCAAATTTCTGTTCGAATTTAGGGTCGGTGATTCTGAATTTGTATGATTCCCCATTGTAGAGAAACTCGCCACGAACTTTAGGCTTTTTACCCTCAAGTTCTTCTATGTGAACGGCCAAATCATTTACTTTAATTAGGAAAAGAGATTCACAATGTGTGGTGAGCGTAGCCTCTAAAACCCTGTCATTTGTTCCGTTCGATGAGTCCGAACATTCATTGGACCAGAGCTGTTTTGGCGTGTCAGCAAGCTGTGCGAGGATTGACTTTTGAGCCTTAGAGGCACATCGCCACTTACTCGGTTGCAAGATGAAATGGTTTTCAGCCTGGAATCCGTCAGTTTGCTGGCCTGTGAATTGTGCCTCCACGTAATCCAGCACTACGGCGTAGTAGTCATTCGCATATTTGCGCTGCTCGTTGGTGATTGCCGAATCCTCACCCGGCGTTACGGGGCGAATCCAACCCCCAAAGCTCCCATTACTCCACTCTTTCCCTGCAACACATCTACCTTCTGGCTTACGGGAGCATGCGAGACACAGGAATGTTTTTTTATACGACATGTGGACCTTCCTTGGAGTGATACCAAACGGGTGTCATTTGTACACCTCTGGGCGCTTTGCCATCAAGCCTTGGTAGCATCAAAATTTGTAATGAATGGCACTGTCGCTCTCTTGTAGGGACGTCGCATTCCCTTTTGGATCGACTCGCATATAAACATACCCGCAAACAGTTGGGATGTAATGTAGGCAACCCGGTAGCAGAGGAATCTATAATCCTGAACGAATGCGCGAGAATGCTTTCGATACGGCTCAGACGTACGCTACGACCCGGTCGTGGTGACGTTTGAAGCAATCAAATGCAAACGCATACCTAAGCCCTAGCGTCTTCACGGCAGTGGTACAAATGAATAATGCAAACGCGCACAAAAAAGCCCCGTAACTCACTGAATTACAGGGCTTTTCAAATAATGGCGGAGAGATAGGGATTTGAACCCTAGGTACTGTCGCCAGTACAACGGATTTCGAATCCGTCCCGTTCGGCCACTCCGGCATCTCTCCAACGGCGCGCATCATAACAGCTTGTTAAAAAAACGCGAACCTTTTTCTCAAAATTTTCGCGTTTTTTCAGTCGCTTGCGGCGTTTCCGCTTTAGAGCGGGACGCCGAGGCGGTGGGCGACTTCTTCGTAGGCTTCGATGACGTCACCGAGGCCCTGGCGGAAGCGGTCCTTGTCCATTTTCTTCTTGGTGTCTTTGTCCCATAGGCGGCAGCCGTCGGGGCTGAATTCGTCACCCAGGACGATGGAGCCGTCGCTGAATACGCCGAATTCGAGTTTGAAGTCGACCAGCAGCAGGCCTGCGTCGTCGAACAGTTTGCTCAGGACGTCGTTGACCTTGAGGGACAGTTCTTTCATGCGCGCCAGCTGTTCAGCGGTGCCCCAGCCGAACGCGACGACGTGGGATTCGTTGATGAACGGGTCGCCCTTGGCGTCGTCCTTCAGGAACAGTTCGAAGGTGTACGGATTGAGCTTGATGCCCTCTTCGACGCCCAGGCGCTTGACCAGGCTGCCAGCGGCGTAGTTACGCACGACGCATTCGACCGGGATCATGTCGAGCTTCTTGACCAGCACTTCGTTGTCGGCCAGCAGTTTGTCGAACTGGGTCGGAATGCCGGCCGCTTCGAGTTTCTGCATGATGAAGGCGTTGAACTTGTTGTTCACCATGCCTTTGCGGTCGAGCTGTTCGATGCGCTTGCCGTCGAACGCCGAGGTGTCGTTGCGAAACAGCAGGATCAAGCGGTCAGCGTCGTCGGTCTTGTAAACCGATTTGGCTTTGCCGCGGTAGAGTTCTTCACGTTTTTCCATGATGGGCTCCGCTTGCGAAATACTTGGGCCAGGTGCCCATTGAGAGTGATGTACGGGACGTCAGGCGATTTCACGCCAGTCGAGCCCTGAATCCTGATCGGCCAATTGTAGCCAGTCCGGGTCGCACCCGAGGGTGTCGACGAAACATTGCCGGGCCAGCTGCGGCAGGTTGTTCTTGCTGCTCAGGTGGGCCAGCACGAGGTGTTGCAGACCTTGCCATCCGAGCTCGTTCACCAGACCCGCGGCCTGATGGTTGTTCAAATGCCCGTATTCCCCGCCGACCCGCTGTTTCAGGAAGTAGGGGTAGTGCCCGCGTGCGAGCAGGTCGCGACAGTGGTTGGACTCGATCATAAGGGCATCCAGTCCGCGATAGCTGTCGAGCACCGACGGACAGTACGACCCCAGGTCGGTCAGCAGGCCAAATCGCTTGCGCCCGTTGTTGAAGACGAACTGTGTCGGCTCCAGCGCATCATGGGCCACAGAGACCACATCGATGCTCAGGTCGCCAATCTGCACGCCCTGCCCGCCCGTCAGCCGGATACCCGCGTCAACCGGCTTGCGCATGCCGCGCAAGGTGCCGTCGCTGAGGTAGACCGGCACGTCGTAGCGCCGAGACAGCAAACCCACGCCATGCACGTGATCGGCATGTTCGTGGGTCACCAGAATGGCGCTCAACTGTTGGCCGCTGATGCCCAGCCTGTCCAGCCGACGCTCGGTTTCCCGCAGGGAGAAACCGCAATCGACCAGCACGTACGTGTCGTTGCTCGCAACCAGCGTGCCGTTACCCCGGCTGCCGCTGCCCAGAACCGCGAAACGCACTTAACCGAGGTTGTCTTGAATGACGCTCAACACGCGGCGGGCGACTTCGACCGGCGCGACGGTGTTGATGTTCTTCTCAACGGTCACTTGGACGTTGTCACCGACCTTGCTCAGGCGAACCTGATAACGGTCGGCGCGGGCTTCTTTCTGTTCCTTGGTCTCTTCGCTGCCGAACATGCGGCCGAAGAAGCCTGGCTTGTTCTCAGGCTTGTCGGCCTTTTCTGCCAGGTTGATGTAGTACAGGCCCAGGCTGCGGTTGATGTCTTCAACGCGCCAGTCACCCTGATTCAAGGCACGGCCCACGCTGGACCATGCACGATCGAGGTCGGCGCCCAGGTTCAGGACCGGGTTGCCGCTGCCGTCTTCGCTCAGGGCGACACGGCTTGGGGTGTCGTAGTCACGTGCAGCCAGCAGCGAGACCGAACCGCCCTTCTCGGCGGTGCGGGTCAGGCTGGCGAGCATGTCGTCGGTCAGGACCGAATCCAGGCCCACGTTGGTGCTGCGCGACGGGAACGCAGGGTCTTCACTGCTGCCGGCCGGGCGCTGAACGCTGACGATGTAGACTTCGCTGGTGTTGCGCTGCACGCCCGGTTCGATGCGAACGCGCACGCGGGTTTCGGTGTTGGCGCTGTCACCCGTGCCGCCCATGCGCTTGGCCACGGCAGCGGACAGTTCGTCCATGCGCTGCCAGGTGGTGTTGAATTCACCGGTTTGCGGACGATCTTCGGCGATGCGGAAACCGTTGTCTTCGAAGTACTGGTGAGCCACAGGCCAGACTTCGGCCGGGGCACGCTGGGCCAGAATCCAGCGGTTGTCGCCGCTCTTTTGCAGGGTGTAATCACCGGAATCCTGAACAGTGGACAGCGGCTGCGGACGCGGTACGTTGAACTCACCCTTCTGCGTGTCGTCGGCCACGTTACGCGGGATCGGCAGCAGAGGGTCCAGGCGTTTGGCTTCCTGGACGCCTTCCGGCAATTGCATCGGGGGTTTCTGGGTCGCTTCCAGGTAATCGCTGCTGCGATCACGGAAGTACCCGTCCTGGCCAAACAGCCAGCTGCAACCGCTGGTGCTGGAGATAATCAGGGCTAGTGCGGAAAGTCCGGCCAGTCGCTTCATTGCGTAGTGCTTCCTCATTAAACCAATACGCCGGACTGGCGCAGGGCCTGACGTACCGGCTCGTGGCAGGACTCGCTGAGCCAGGTGAGCGGCAGACGGATACCGTCCGGCATCAAACCCATTTCGTGCAGAGCCCATTTCACAGGGATAGGGTTCGATTCGATGAACAGGGTCTTGTTCAGCGGCATCAGTTTTTCGTGGAGCGCGCGGGCGGTGGTGGCGTCACCGGCGATAGCGGCCTTGCACAAGTCGGCCATGTCGCGCGGGGCGACGTTGGCGGTCACGGAGATGTTGCCCTTGCCGCCGAGCAGGATCAGCTCGACTGCGGTGGCGTCGTCGCCCGAGTAGACCAGGAAGTCGCTGTCGACACCGGCGAGGATATCCTTGGCGCGCTGCATGTCGCCCGTGGCTTCCTTGATGGCGATGATGTTCTTGACCTTGGACAGACGGATCACGGTCTCGGCCTTCATGTCGCAGGAAGTGCGACCTGGCACGTTGTAGAGGATCTGCGGGATGTCCACGGCTTCGGCGATGTGCTTGAAGTGCTGGTACAGGCCTTCCTGGGTCGGCTTGTTGTAGTACGGCGTCACCAGCAGGCAGGCGTCGGCGCCAGCGTCCTTGGCGTTCTGGGTCAGCTCGACCGCTTCACGGGTGGAATTGGCGCCCGTGCCAGCGATGACCGGGATACGGCCCGCGACCTGTTTGACGACGTGACGGATCACTTCAATATGCTCGTTGACGTCGAGCGTCGCGGATTCACCTGTCGTGCCGACGGCCACAATGGCGTTGGTGCCCTCTTTCAGGTGAAAGTCCACCAGTTTGCTCAGGCTGTCCCAGTCAAGACGCCCCTGTGCATCCATAGGTGTGACCAGTGCCACCATACTGCCCGCAATCATGCAAACCGCTCCTGCCGGAAAAAGAGAGCGGTAATGGTACTGGCGCCATGATCCTTGCACAAGGCGAGCATTCCCCTGAGCGACGGTTTTCGCTACCCTTCTGTCTTTGATCGGTACTGGTCATCTGCGCAGCTCGTTCGACTGATCGCTTTCGTCGTTACAAAACCCGCTCCAGCCCCGCTCTTGCTCGACGTGACTGGCTCACGTCGGCCGCGAACGGCAACGGCCCGGGTCGATGTTACGAGCGTTTCGTCCGCCGGACCCGCCGCACAAGCCAAGAATGTACCGACCGCTCATCGCTTAGGAATGCTGCATGTCGTCCATCCCCACAGTTCGCGAACAATTCCTTGTCATCAGTGCCCTTGGCGCCAACCCAATGGAGCTGACCAACGTCCTGTGCCGCGCCAGTCATGAAAACCGTTGCTCGGTGGTCAGCTCGCGCCTCACTCGCCACGGCGAATGCAGTGCCCTGATCCTGCAGGTCTCCGGCAGCTGGGACGCACTGGCCCGCCTTGAGACCGGGCTGCCCAACCTGTCGAAGAAACACGACTTCACCGTCAATGTGGTGCGCAGCGCGACCCTGGAGAGCCGTCCGGAAGCCCTGCCCTACGTGGCTTATGTCAGCTCGGCGTACCGTCCGGACATCATCAATGAGCTGTGCCAGTTCTTCATCGACCACAACGTCGAGCTGGAAAACCTGATCTGCGACACCTACCAGGCGCCGCAGACCGGGGGCACGATGCTCAACGCGACGTTCACCGTGACGCTGCCGGCCGGCACGCAGATCAGCTGGCTGCGCGATCAGTTTCTGGATTTCGCCGATGCCCTCAACCTCGACGCGCTGATCGAACCATGGCGCCCGCAAGCACCGATGTAAGGAAACCCCAATGGCTGTAGAACTGGACACCCCCGTTGCCGACTTTCAGGTTCAGGCCACCAGCGATCAGGCCGTCAGCCTGTCGGCGCTAAAGGGTCAGCAAGTGGTCATTTATTTCTACCCCAAAGACAGCACCCCCGGTTGCACCACCGAGGGCCAGGGCTTTCGTGATCAATACGCCGAATTCAAGGCCGCCAACACCGTTGTCTTCGGTGTGTCCCGCGACAGCCTGAAATCCCACGAGAACTTCAAGGCCAAGCAGGAATTCCCCTTCGAACTGATTTCGGACAAGGACGAATCGCTGTGCCAGCTGTTCGACGTGATCAAGTTGAAGAAGCTATACGGCAAGGAATACCTGGGCGTTGATCGCAGCACATTCCTGATCGACAAGAACGGCGTGCTGCGCAAGGAATGGCGTAGCGTGAAAGTGCCGGGGCATGTGGATGCTGTGCTGGAAGCGGCGCAGGTGTTGAACAAGGGCTGATCAGGGGCGCGTTGTATTGCTGCTTGATAGGTTCATTACTCCTCAGGCATACCGCGACCCGCCTGTAGGAGCGAATTCATTCGCGAGAGGGTATTTCAGGTCACACATCCCTGTCGTCTGAGACATCCTTCGTCGGAATGCCGCCCAGAATGAATTCGCTCCTACAGACTCAGCGTCCCGGCTAACCTCAGGCGCCTGCTACAACAACGGCGCCACCGTCGGTTCATTGCGTGGCCATGCATCCAGCACGGCCTTGAACAGCGTCGCCAGCGGGATCGCGAAGAAAATCCCCCAGAACCCCCACAGCCCGCCAAACAACAGCACTGCGCAGATGATCGCCACTGGGTGCAGGCTCACGGTTTGCGAGAACAGCAACGGCACCAGCACGTTGCCGTCCAGGGTCTGAATGATCCCGTAAACCGCCATCAGATAGATGAACTGATCGCTCCAGCCCCACTGAAACAGCGCAATGAACGCCACCGGCACCGTCACCACGACCGCGCCGACATAGGGCACCACGACGGAAATACCCACCAGCATCGCCAGCAGCGCCGAGTAATTGAGGCCCATCGTGACGAAGGCGATGTAAGTCACCGCGCCACAGATGAAGATCTCGATGACTTTTCCTCGGATGTAATTGGCGATCTGCCGGTTCATTTCCTCGGCGACGCGGGTAATCAACGTACGCTCGCGAGGCAGGTACCCTCGGAACCAGCGACCAATCATCCGACGGTCCTTGAGGAAGAAGAACACCAGAATCGGCACCAGCACCAGGTAGATCATCATGTTGACCAGCAACGGCAAACTGGACAGCGAGAACGTCAGCGCCCATTGACCAAACTTGCCGATTTCGCCACGGGCCGCTTCGATCGCCTGCAAGACTTGCTCATCTGAGACCAGATGCGGATAACGCTCCGGCAGCAGCAACAGCAGCGACTGCCATTTGGCGAGCATGCCCGGCAACTCGTTGAACAGGGTGATCAACTGATGCCAGAGCAACGGCACCAGCACCAGCAGAAACAGCGCCAGCGCGCCCATGAATAACGCGAAAACCAGTCCCACCGCGCCGCCTTCCGGCATGCGCAGGCGTTCGAGTTGCACCACCATGCCTTGCATCAGAAACGCCAGTACCAGCCCTGCCAGTACAGGTGCCAGCATGCCCCCCAGGGTCAGAACAACCGTGAACGCCAGAACCAACAGCACCGCCAGCACAACGGCCTCTTCATCCGAGAAGTAACGCTGCATCCAGTCGCGAAGCACTTTGAACATCGATGAACCTTTGGGGCAAAAGGGGAGTAAGCGAAGGGGTAAAAACGGTCAGGCCTTGCGTAACCAGTACCGATAAACGCCGTCAGCGGCCTCTTCATGCAATAGCGCATGGCCAGACAGCTTGGCGAAGGTACGGAAGTCGCGCTGCGAACCCGCATCGGTGGCGGTCACTTTGAGGACAGCGCCGCTCGCCAGACGGTTGAGTTCCATCTTGGCCTTGAGCAGTGGCAGCGGGCAATTCAGACCACTGGCGTCCAGCTCGGCATCGCTCGTCGCGGGGCGACCTACAGCGTCAGACATCTTTTCTCTCCGGGTAGACACATCAAATCGCACAGAAAATGGCGCTGGCTGAAGAATCTTCTTACAAGTTTGCAAGAATACCCCACTCTGGTCAGCAAGCCATTGAGCCAGCTACAGTAACGCCTTTCTGTCTCAGAGTTTCGTGCATGAATTTTCTGCGCCCCACACTGCTGACGCTCGCATGCCTGCTGGCGACCCCTGCGTTCGCGGACGACCTGCCCTCACTGGGCGACGCCAGCTCATCCATTGTTTCGCCGCAACAGGAGCACGACCTGGGCCGCGCATGGCTGGGGCTGCTTCGCGCGCAAGTGCCTCAATTGTCCGATCCGCAGTTGAAGGATTTCGTCGAGACGTCGGTCTATCGCCTCGCTGAAACCAGTCAGGTGCAGGATCGCCGGCTTGAATTCATCCTGATCAACACTCCCGAAATCAACGCCTTCGCCGCCCCCGGCGGGATCGTCGGCGTCAACGGCGGTCTGTTCCTGCACGCCGAAACCGAGGGCGAATACGCGGCGGTACTCGCGCACGAGCTGGCTCACTTGTCGCAACGCCACTTCGCCCGTGGCGTTCAGGCGCAACAGCGCATGCAGGTGCCGGTAATGGCCGCCATGCTCGCCGGTATCGTCATGGCCGTGGCAGGTGCCGGTGATGCGGGTATCGCTGCCATTGCCGGGACACAGGCTGCGGCGATTCAGGAACAAGCGCGTTTTTCCCGGCAGAACGAGGCCGAGGCGGACCGCATCGGCATCATGAATTTGGAGAAAGCCGGTTACGACCCGCGCAACATGCCGACCATGTTCGAGCGTCTGGCCCGTCAATACCGCTACGATGCCAAGCCGCCGGAGTTCCTGATGAGTCACCCGGTGACCGAATCCCGTATCGCCGACACCCGCAACCGTGCCGAACAGGCCAAACCGGGGGGCAAGGAGGACAGCCTCACTTACCAGCTGATGCGCGCGCGGGTCGTGCTGATTTATGAAGAAACACCGGGCATGGCCGCCAAGCGCTTCCGTGCGCAAATGGCCGAAAACCCGAAAAACGACGCCGCCCGCTACGGCCTCGCGCTGGCGCAAACTAAAGCCGGTCAGTTGAACGAAGCGAGAGACAGCCTCAAGCCGCTGATCGAGAAGGCGCCGGACAACATCACCTACAACCTGGCCTTGATCAACCTGGACATCACCAACAACCGGTTCCCCGACGCGCAGCAGCGGGTGAACCGGATGCTGGACCTGTACCCGGACGATTACCCGCTGAATCAGGCCAAGGTCGATGTGCTGCTCAAACAGTCCAAAGCGCCGGAAGCGCTGAAAGCTCTTGAAACGCTGCTCAAAAGTCGCTCCGACGACCCGGACATCTGGAGTCAGGTGGCTGATGCCCGTGGTCTTTCGGGCAATACCATCGGTTCGCACCAGGCCCGCGCCGAGTATTTCGCGTTGATGGGTGACTTCAAACAAGCCGTTCAGCAACTGGAATTCGCCAAACGTCGGGCGAACAACAACTTCCAGCTGGCCTCAAGGATCGACGCGCGGCAGCAGGAAATCATCGCGCAAGAAAAGGCCGTCAAAGAACTCATGAACTAGGGGGAGCAGCTGCGAGTTTCGAGCTTCAAGCTGCAAGAAAAAGCAGCTGTGAGTTTCGAGCTTCAAGCTGCGAGAGAAAAGCAGCTGTGAGTTCCGAGCTTCGAGCTGCAAGAAAAAGCAGATTCGCTGCGGTCTTGCTTCCGGCGTAGGACTCGAATCTTGCGCTGCTTTCTCTTGCAGCTTGTAGCTTGTAGCTTACAGCTCGTAGCTGCTTCTTACGCGTTGCCTGATAGTTTGAGCCGTGCCGCCTGGGTGAAATCCAGCATCCGCTGCAACGGCCGGACGGCCTGGGGGATGATCGCCGGGTCGACGAAGATTTCGTTAGTGCCCTCACGCAGGCATTGCAGGGTGCGCGCCAGGGTGTTCATCGCCATCCACGGGCAGTGCGCGCAGCTGCGGCAGGCCGCGCCGTTTCCGGCGGTGGGGGCTTCGATGAAGATTTTGTCCGGGCACAGCTGCTGCATCTTGTAGAAAATGCCGCGGTCAGTGGCCACGATGAAGGTCTTGTTCGGCAGGGTCTGTGCAGCCTTGATCAATTGGCTGGTGGAGCCCACCGCGTCGGCCAGGTCGATCACCGATTCCGGCGATTCCGGGTGCACCAGAATGGCCGCGTCCGGGTACAGCGCCTTCATGTCTTCCAGCTGACGCGATTTGAATTCTTCATGGACGATGCACGCACCGTCCCACAGCAGCATGTCAGCACCGGTTTCACGCTGGATGTAGCGCCCCAAGTGTTTGTCCGGTCCCCAGACGATCGTCTCGCCGTTGTCCATCAGGCTCTCGACGATTTCCAGCGCGCAGCTTGAGGTCACGACCCAGTCTGCACGGGCTTTGACCGCCGCCGAGGTGTTGGCATAGACCACGACCGTGCGCTCGGGGTGCTTGTCGCAGAACGCCGTGAATTCATCGACGCCACAGCCCAGGTCCAGCGAGCAGGTCGCTTCGAGGGTCGGCATCAGAATGCGTTTTTCAGGGGTCAGGATTTTCGCGGTTTCGCCCATGAAGCGCACGCCGGCCACCAGCACAGTCTTGGCTGGATGGTTCTTGCCAAAGCGGGCCATTTCCAGCGAGTCGGACACACAACCGCCCGTCTCTTCGGCCAGCGCCTGAATCACCGGGTCGCAGTAATAGTGGGCGACCAGTACCGCGTCCTGGGCCTTGAGCTCGGCGGCGATCAGGCGTCGATACTCGGCTTCCTCTTCCGGGGTCAGGGGTTTGGGCTGTTTGGCGTCTAGATGCGCCTGCACCAGAAGGCGTTCGGAAATCTGTGTCATGTTCGCAGGACCTGAATGCGCGTAAGCGCGAACGTCGAGTTTACACCTGAACAACAGGCAACAAAGGGAGCGGAAAACCCTCACGGTCATGAAGTTTCCAGCCCTGCGCACGCGTCGTGGCGCATGCATCGGTGATATCTCGCCGCGCACTTTCTCAGGCTCGACACCCTCGTCTGGAAGGCCCCGGCAGGAGGTGGCGCAAAGCGGCGGCGAATGTATCACGTAACCTGTTGAGCGTTCACTTACCGACGGCGCGCCTCAGCCCAGGCGCATCGACAGCTCGACCTCATCGGCGAACGGGATCGACAGATAACCCTGCTCCACCGAGCGCACCCGTGCCAGGTAATCCGGGGCGTAATCGGCGTTGTCAGCGATGATCAGCGCGCCGGGACGCAGGCGGCTTTCCACCAGGCTCAGGATTTCCGGGTAGAGCGCCTTGGCGCCGTCGAGCAGCACCAGGTCGATGGAGTCCGGCAGGTCCTGGCCCAACGTTTTCAGGGCGTCGCCTTCGCGGATTTCCACCAGATCGAGCAAACCGCCTGCAACTAGATTGTCCCGCGCCTGGGCGACCTTGGACGATTCAAACTCGCTGGTGATCAACAGACCGCCGCCGTTATCACGCAGGGCCGCCGCCAGGTGCAGGGTCGAAATGCCAAACGAGGTGCCGAATTCGACCACCGTGCGGGCTTTGCAACTGCGCGCCAGCATGTACAGCAAGGCGCCGGTTTCGCGGGACACGGCCAGTGGGAAATCCTTGAGACGGCCATAGAACTCCAGATAATCGGTCTTGCTGCGCATCAGGCGCGAAAGATCTTCCTGGGACAACGTGGACAATTCCGAGCTGTTCATCGGGGATTGCTCGTCAGCCGCCGCGAACAGACGTTCCAAGAGCGGGGCAACAGGGCGAGTGGTCAATGTATTCATGGGATTCTCCGGTGTGAACGATGCGCAAATCACATCGCCGGAATAGAATGCGATCAATCACTCACATTTGATAATCGCATTCCGGAGCCGCCGTGACCGATTCCCGCAAACCCGCGATTTCCCTGCGCAAACAGCCCAAACAGGCCCGCTCTGAAGCGTCGGTATCAATCATTCTTCAGGCCGCTGTTCAGGTTTTGGCCAAAGAAGGCGCGACCCGCTTCACCACCGCCCGGGTGGCTGAGAAGGCCGGGGTGAGCATCGGATCGCTTTATCAGTACTTTCCGAACAAGGCCGCGATTCTGTTCCGCCTGCAAAGTGACGAGTGGAAGCAAACCACCGACATGCTCAGCCGCCTGCTGGAGGACAGCACCACGCCGCCTTTGCAGCGATTGCGAAACCTTGTCCACGCATTCCTCCGCTCGGAATGCGAAGAGGCCGACATGCGTGTGGCCCTCGATGACGCCGCCCCGCTCTATCGTCACGCCCCGGAAGCCCGCGAGACCCGGCAAAAAGGTGAGCAGGCGATTGTCCGATTCATGCAAGAGGTGTTGCCAGACGCGGATGACGCCCATCGACAACGCGTCGGGGAACTGATCACCGCCACGATGAGCAAAGTGGGCAAGGCGTTTTCGCAAACGCCGAGAACCGAGGTGGAAATCGAGGATTACGCGACGGCCATGTCCGACATGTTTTGCGCGTATCTGGAACGGTCGGGCTGACACTCTCTATGCGTCGGGGGCGAATCGGAGTTGCCCCTTGCCGCGCCGCTTGGCGTCGTACATCGCCGAGTCCGCCGCGCGCATCAGGTCTTCAATGGTGCTTCCGCTCTCCGGCAGGCAGGCGATGCCGATGCTGGCCCCCAGGCGGAAACGGGTCTGGTCGGCAGACACTTGGGTGATGAGTTTTTCGGCCACCGCCGCCGCGTCCTCGGGGCCATTCACACCTTCGATGATGACCGTGAACTCGTCACCGCCGATCCTCGCCAGTCGGTCGTAGGGGCGCAGGCAGCCTTGCAGTTGCTGGCTGACCCAACGCAGCGCGTCATCCCCCCGGTCGTGGCCAAATTGATCGTTGATCTGCTTGAAGCCATCGAGGTCCAGGTACAGCAACGCGCTCATCTTGCCGGTCCGTTGATTGCGGGAAATGGCAGCCTGCAACGCTTGCACGAACCCACGGCGATTGAGCAATCCCGTGAGTGCATCGGTGATGGTCATGACTTCGAGTTGGTGGTGAAGCTCGCGCACTGCCGACATGTCCAGCGCCAGCAGGGTCATTGCGTCCTGCCCTTGAGACAGGGGCGAACAGGACAGCGCGACCGGGATGCTTTGCCCTTCGCGATTGCGCAAATTCGCGTCGTGCAGCCGAAGCCTTTCGCCGCGCTGGAAATGGTCGAGCCACACCGAGGTCTGCCAGTCTTCGTCGTGGGGTGTTTCGATCCAGTCGAGCAAGGGCGTGCCTCGCAGTTCGTCATCCTGACACCCCAGCATGTGGGTGATCGCCGGATTGGCGAACTGGATGAGGCCGTCGCTGCCCACCACCATGATGCCCTCGGCGGTGTTGTCGAGAATCGAGGCATTGAACGCCCGCTCCCGCTCCAGTTGCCGACTGGTTTGCAGCAATCCTCGACGATAGCGGTCGTGCTCCAGCAACACCCGCGCCTTGTGCACCAGCATCGTCGGCTGCACCGGTTTGGTCATGAAATCGACCGCACCGGCCGAATAGCCCTGATCGAGCACCTCGTCGGTCTGGCGCATCCCGGAGATGAAAATGATGGGGGTGAAGCGGGTGCTGGGGTCTTCACGCATTCGGCGGGCAACTTCGAAGCCACTCATCCCCGGCATTTGCACGTCCATCAGCACCAGGCCGATCTTGCCGGACACCATGCACGCCAGCGCCTTGGCCCCGGAATCGACGCACCGAACGGTTCTGTCGAGCTCTTCAAGCAGCTCCTGCATTTCTTCCAGATTTTCCTCCTGGTCGTCGACCACCAGGATTTCCAGCGCCTCGTCCTGCATCTGCTCACCACCTCCCTGTCACCCAACGTGTGCTGGCCAAATCACTGCTTGGCTAGCATAGCTGGGAGAAACGGGGCAGGCGTCTGTTTCGTACGTTATCTGATGATCGTCGACAGGCGACGGTTACCGATCGATCCGCAACCGATACTGGAAAGCGTCACCCCGGTAATAAAGGTATTCGAAATCCAGCGGCTGTCCTTCAGCGGTATGGGTCAGCCGTTCGATGCGCATGATCGGCGCTTTAGTCTTGAGACCCAGCGCAGCGGCCATGTGCGCAGTGGCTTCAATGGCGTCGATGGCCAGGTCCGCATGGCCGAGGGAAATGTCGAGGTCGTTTTCCAGAATGAGGAAGATGTCCCGAGTCGCAAGGTCGGCCGATCCCAGTCGGCGCCCGACCGTCTCGGGCAGGTAAGTGATTTCCAGCGAGACGGGCTCACGATTGACCAATCGCACCCGTTGGATCTCCAGCACCGTGTCGCCCTCGCTCAACTGCAGTCGCTGGGCCACTGTTGCATCGGCGGGCACGTAGTCGAAGCCGCACAACCGGTTCACGACTTCGTAGCCCGAATCCGCCAGCGCCTCGGCCAGCCCTTTGAGGGACGTGACGTTCTGAAACGCCTTGGGCTTGGAGACGAAGGTGCCCTTGCCGTGGATTTTGAAGATCAGCCCTTCCATCTGCAGATCGCCCAACGCCTGCCGCACCGTGATGCGACTGACGCCAAACGTGGCACCCAGTTCGCTTTCCGATCCCATGCGGCTGCCCGGCTGAAAAGTGCCGTCCAATATGCGCGAGCGAAGGTATTCCTTCAGCTGCGTGTAGAGCGGCACGGGCGAGTCGTGGGTCAGTTTTGCGGTCGAGTCGAGGGTCATAGAGGTCTGGCTTAGAGGCGATAACGCGCGGCGGCCAGGTTCGTCGGACAGGGTGTCGGACGAACAGGCGTCAATACAAGCTGCGCTAGCCTACCCCAGCCGGGCAGGCTTTTTCATCCTTGACGCATCTGTCAGCCACATTCAGATCGGCATACCCGGCTTGATATCGAAAGCCTTTTGAACCAGCTCGGAACGTTGTCCCAGCCCGTCGGTGCTCTTGCGTGTCCATGCAGAATCGAGCTGCTTACGCTGCTGATCAATGATTTCCTTGGGTTCCACGTTCCGGTAGCTGACGATCTCACCGGTGATCACACCGATCGTGGTTGCATACACTGGCTCGGGGTCGTATTGCTCGTGGGGGAACGCGAGCTTGCTGTAATCGAAGAGGCGCTGCGAAGGGTCATCCTGCCAGTTTTTCCAAGTCTCAAACATTCGGTCATTGAAGCCCGTCAGGAACGGACCGGGATTGACCGTCGCGACCTCGATTCCGAACTCTTTCAGCTCTTGGCTCATGGCCTCGGCAATCGCTTCGACCGCGTGTTTGGAAGAGGCATAGGCGCCAGCGAACGGATCGGTGGTCAGTCCTGCGACCGAGGACATGAACACGATCTTGCCGCGCTTCTTGGCCACCATTTTTTTTACGATCATCTGCGTGAGCATCAAGGGGCCGATGACGTTGACTTCATACTGACGGCGCAGGTTTTCCGCCGGGATGTCCACCGTGGCGCCGCCTTCCGAAATACCCGCATTGTTCAGCAGTACATCGACGTCCCACTCGGCGGCGTTGCGGCGATCCCCTTCATGGGTGACGTCCAGTTTTTCAATTCGAAGCTGCACGCCTCTGCGCTTGGCCTCCTGTTCCAGCGCATGCACCTGCGCCACGATTTCCACACCGGCGATGACGGACAGCCCTTTGGCAGCCAGCCTCAGGGCCACTTCATAGCCAAATCCGGTGCCTGCGCCTGTTACGAGAATGGTCATAACGATTTCCTGTCGTGAGCGTGAGAGAACCGGAGCATCGGCGCCGCAATCAGCAGAATGGAAGCGATGTGCAGCCTTCGAATACTCGTGTTCTCAATGGGTTTGGAGCGGGTCCAAAATAACGCTTGCCAGACAGATGACCGTGAAAGGGCTGAATGGATTCACTGAATATGCGCTTGAGGGATGAATGGACGCGGGGAAAAGCTGATCAGAACAGCAGACAGCAAGGGACGTCACTCACTCGCCCCTTGCTGCCTCAGACACCCGGATCGCCCTAGTTGGCTACGCGGACGGCTCCGTTCGAACCAGCCTGTTCGCCTTCAAAAAAAGCGGTGCCCTCGATGTGGTAGACCGTCGGCTCTTCCGAGAAATACGCCTCCAGTCCCTGCATGAACAGCCGGTGATCTTCACTTTCCTCGAAACCCGGTGTGTGGTCCTGAAGTGATCGCCAACGCACGATCAGGTTGAATCGCTCCGGGGTTTCGATGCCTGGCGCGAGCAGGTGACCTTCATAACCCTGTGCGCGGGTGAGCAAGGGCGTGACCTCAGCAAATGCACGTTTGAACAGCTCCGTACGCTCTTTATGAACAGGTAGCAACGCGATCTCGTAAATCATGATGGGCCTCGACAATGACGTGAACGTTTACAAGCGGGTTACGGGATAAGCGATGGCTCGACGGCGATCGCGATTTTTCCGAGAACGCCGTTGTTGGGCGTCTCCAGCCGGGCATGGGCGAGGGAAATGTCGGCGAGCGAATAGACGGCACCGACATGCGGCCGCAATTGCCCCCGCTCGACCAACGCGCTCAGTTCATCGAGCTTGCCGCGATTCTGTCGTGTGAACACGAAGTGATAACTGGCGTTTTTGCCCCAGGCCTGAATGACGTTTTGGGGTTGAGAGATGTCCACAATCGAGACCACGCGGCCGAGCTGCGCCAGCACATCGGGGCTGCGCGACAAAGTGTTGCCGCCGATGGTGTCGAACACGACATCCACGCCGCGACCTTCCGTTTCGCGCAGGATGGCGTCGACGTAATCTTCCCGTTCGTAGTCGATGACCACATCGGCGCCGACACTGCGGGCGAACTCAGCGTTGGTCTCGCGCACGGTCGTGAACACCTTCGCCCCCACGGCTTTGGCCAGTTGGATTGCCACATGACCGACGCCTCCCGCACCGCCATGGATCAGGATGCTTTCTCCCACTCTGAGCGCGGCACGCACGACCAGCGCTTCCCACGCCGTGCCGCCCACCAGGCTCAGACTGGCCGCTTCGAGGTGACTGAGCGAGGCAGGTTTCTTGCCGATGATGCTTTCGGCAGCGACGTGGTATTCGGCGTAGCTCCCCGGCCCGTCGAAGATTTGTGGGGTGTACCAGACCTCGTCTCCTGGCGCGAAGGCGGTCACACCCGGCCCGACAGCTTCGACGACGCCCGAGACATCGTGTCCGGTGATGGCGGGCCGTGGCACCAGGTCGGCGTAGTCGCCACGGCGGACCTGATAATCCAGCGGATTAATGGACGTCGCGTGTACCCGAACCAGGACCTGTCCCGCGTTCGGCACAGGCGTGGGCACGTCGCAGAGTTGGAATGAATCGGGTCCGCCAAAGGCGTTAAGGACCATCGCTTTCATGGTAATTCCTCATATCTATAAAAAGGGATATCGAGATATCTCGATATATTGGGGTAAAAAAAACCTACAAGTCTTTCCCTATGATCTCGGCCAGCGCGCTGATGGTTGCTTCATTCCGTTTGTAATACGTCCACTGACCGATGCGCCGGACTTCGACCAGGCCCACCCGTTGCAGCGTGGCGAGATAACCGGACACGGTCGATTGCGAGAGCCCGATACCCTCTTGAATGCTGCTGACACAAACGCCCACCGTGTGAACGTCCCCTTCATCCTGCGGAGGGAAGTTCTTCTCGGGGTCCTTCAAACCTTTCAGGATTTGAAGACGCGTCGTGTTCGAGAGGGCTTTGAATATTTCGATCAGTTCCATGCCGCGAGAATATCGAGATTTATCGATATGTCAATACGTTTCGAAGTCAGCGAGCTGAATCGCGGGAGATTGGGCTCGGACAATTACACCCCATGTCATTGTGGCCACCCGCCCCGCTTCGCTACAGTCCTCTCCCCATCACCTGCGCCACAGGTCACGCCATGCCCGCCACCCGCCTCGCTCAAAACGTGTCGAAAGAATTGGGCAGTCTGTTGCGCTATTGGCGGGGGGTGCGCGGCGTGAGCCAGTTGGACCTGTCGCTGGACGCCGGTATTTCGCAACGGCAGATCAGCTTCATCGAAAGCGGGCGCAGCGTGCCCGGCCGGCAGACGCTGCTGGACCTGGCGCAATCCCTTGAAGTGCCTTTGCGTGAACGCAATCTGCTGTTGCTGTCGTCAGGTTACGCGCCGATGTATTCGGAAGCGGGCTGGAGTGCTCAGGAGATGGCGCGGGTCAGCGCGGCGGCGAGTCGCGTGCTGCTGCAACACGAACCTTTCCCGGCGCTGATCATGGACCGCTACTGGAACGTGTTGCAGGTCCGCCCTTCGACGCTGCACTTTTTCAACCGCTTCATCGACATGCAGGCGCGCACCGGACCACGCAACATGCTGCACTTGATCTTCGACCCGAAGGGCCTGCGGCCGCACATTGCGGATTGGGACAATGTGGCGCGCAGCCTGATTCAGCGGGTCCGCCGCGAGTCGCTGGGTCAAGTGATCGACCCTCAGACCCGGCAGTTGCTGGACGCTCTGTTCGGCTATCCCGACGTACGTGCCGAGTGGCTATCCCAAGGCTTCTCGGGAAGCGAATCCGGCTTGCCCGTGGTGCCACTGGGGTTCATTCATGGAGGCGCAGTGCTCAACTACTTTTCGATGGTGAGCACGGTTGGAACCCCGTTGACAGTGGCCTCTCAGGAGCTGCGCATCGAGTGCCTGTTTCCGGCCGACGACGCCACTGAAGGCCTGCATATGCAGCTCATGAAAATCATGACCAATGAAGACGCGTTGTCATGACCTGACAAGTAATTGTTGGCCCTGAGCCCCGTCCCTAAGCTGGCCATGTTGTTTTCCAAACCACTGGCTCGACCTCACAGGACACGCTCATGACGCACTTTCCCGTTTACACCCTCGACACAGCACCCGAACTTTCCCGCCCCGCTTTGAACGGCCTGGCTCAGGCCTTTGGCCGGGTGCCCAACATTGCAGGCGCCATGGCCGGCTCCAGCCAATTGATCAATGGATTGGTAGGCGTCTTCGGGCAGGTGCACGGGGGCAGTTTCACCGAAGCGGAAATCCAGGTGCTGCTCCTGACCAATGCCGTGACCAACGCGTCCGCATGGGCGGTGGCGTTTCATTCGTGTCTGGCGCTCAAGGAAGGTTTGTCGGACACCGATGTGCAAGCCATTCGTCAGCGCCGGTTGCCACAGGACGCCCGACACGCCGCACTCTCGCGCCTCGCGCGGGCGCTGATCGAAAACCGTGGGCATCTCGATGACGCAGCGAAAAAGGCCTTCATGTCGGCAGGCTTCAATGCATCGCTGTTGCTCGAAGTCATTCTGGTGGTAGCCGCCTCGACGATGACCAACTACACCGCCAGCGTCGCTCAACTGGCGCTGGACGAGTTCCTCGAACCCTTCGCCTGGAGCGCGTGAGACACGCCCGACAACCGATCGCCTCGACCCTCCCGGTCGAGGCCATCGCTCACGGCTTCACGCTCTCACGTTGCTGCGCATTCCACAGTTCCAGATTCGATGTGACGAGGTCTTGCGGGAGGGAACTGGCGACCATTTTCTGCATTTCCTCCTTGATCCTGTTTCGTAAGGGTTGGGGCAGGCACTGGGAGTTGGGTGACAGCGCCAAGTACAACCCTTCCCGGCTGATCGGCGGCTCAAGGGCTTCTACGGCATCTTTGACCCCCAGTTTTTTTGCCAAGGCCCAGCCGGGAAACTGTTCGAAAATCACGAAGTCGTTGCGTTTGAGGATGAGCTTCTGGAACGCCTGATTCGCCGTCGGCACTGCTTCAAGGGACAGGTGGGCCTTCGCGTAATCGTCGAACGCCTGTCCGTAGCTGTTGTTGACCAGGGTTCCACCATTGCGCCCGATCAGATCCGCCCATTCGCGGTAGGGGAACCCGTCGTTGCGCCGGACCCAAATCATGCTGGACGTATACAGAAACGGAGGGTCGACGAAATTCAACGTCCGCGCCCGTTCGGTGGTGAGGAAATACCCGGCCAACATGTCAATGCGGCCCGACCTCACCTCTTCCTGCGCCCGTGACCAGGGGCCTCCGTACAGGACGTCGATGCGCATGCCCAGTTGCGTGCCCAAATGCTGGATCAGGTCGGCGTTGGCGCCAATGAGTCGATGAGGGTTCGCTGGATCGCGCCACAGGTAAGGCGGGTATTCGGCATTGCCGGTGGCGGTCAGGTGATCACAGGCGTCCTCGCTGAACGCCACACTGGGAATCAGCAGCAAGGCGGCTGTGACACACATGAACCCGCAGATACGACGCCCTATCATCCTGAACCTCTAGAGGGAAAACCCGAAGACACGCGGTGTGCCGCTGCCGTATGACGCTCTCGAAAAATGTGCCCCCATCGCACTTGCAACTCACGTGCCGCCGCTTTCCAGCGACGGACGTTTCGGGAGGACCTTCGCCTGTCATGGCGGGGGTCCGGACAATCCGTCTGGGAGCTTAGCTCACAAGCGAATCCAAAGCATGAAGCCTTCCTTTGTCGAGAGAAAGGCCACCACGGCACCATCAAGAAATTGTGTGGCTGGTCGATCCATTGATACGCCCAGGAAGGAGCCTTAGGCACCCGTAACGACAAACGTCCGTTACCGGAACGCTTCTTCCATCCCGTGAACTCAAGGACACTCTCGATGGAACGAACAGAGCCGATCACGGCCCCTCTCGATCAGGCCGCAAACGCTGCATACAATGGACACAGTTTCTCCACAAGCACCACCAAGGTCCGGTTTGCTGTCCAGCCCAAGCGCGGAAAGCGCGGTGTCACCCGGTTATCGACACAAACCAATGGTCGACTCGACTTCACCTTTGATGCGGTTGAACTGAGCAAATCGAAACGCAGGCTGTTCCGGCGTCCGGTCGAGACGAAATGGACCTTCGCCCGCAGCCAGATCTTTGATGCCAGGATCACAGGCGTTGAAGTGTTCTTCGATGTACACACCCCGGAAGGCATTCAGCAGGTGATCGTCATTCCCGCCAAGCGTGGTTTGGCGCGCACGATCTTCGAGCAATTGCCGACCCGGATGACGCCTGCCCGAGCCGAGGAACAGGCCGCACTGGACCAACACGCCGAGCGAATCAAAACACTGACTCCGATCACTTGGGTCACTTACGCATTGATCGCGATCAACCTGCTGGTGTACCTGGCGATGTGTGCCGGCGGCGTGGGCGTGATGGCGGAAAATGTCGCCCTGACGGTGGGGTGGGGCACCAATTATGGTCCTCAGACGCTGTCCGGCGAATGGTGGCGCCTGCTCTCGTCGGTTTTCGTCCACTTCGGCCTGTTTCACTTCGCGTTCAACATGGTGTCGCTGTACCTGATGGGTCGATTGGCTGAGCGTCTGTACGGCAGCGCACGCTTTCTGGCGCTTTATCTGTTCGCCGGGCTGACGGGAAGTCTGGTTAGCGTCTTGTGGCACCCCATCAACAACAGCGCGGGCGCCTCGGGCGCGATCTTTGGGGTGTTCGGCGCGCTATTGGTGTTTCTGCTCAAATATCGCCGCGAACTACCCACCTCGATTGCCGTGCAACAACGTACCTCGATCCTGGTGCTGATCGGCTACAACCTGTTCTCCGGCTTCACTCATCATGGCATCGACAACGGCGCGCACCTCGGTGGATTGGCCGGTGGCATGCTGATCGGGTTCACGCTGGCGAGATCCCTCAACGAACCTGCCCGCTCGAAAACAGCCTTGCGCAGCCTCATTGTTTCAGGCGTTCTGGCGTTGACGGTGTTGGGCGCATCGCTGTACGTGTTGACGGAGATTCGTGAGGCGATCGGCGTGGAGCTTGCGCGTCAGAAGCAGTCAGCGACACCGACACCCGGATTGCCCGCACCTGACGCCTGAGCCAACAGCCAGTCGCGGAACGCCTTGATTTTTGCCAGTTCCGCCACTTCGGGGCGATGGACGATGTAGTAGGCGAACGCCAACGGGCGAGGGGTTTCGCCGAAGGGACGGACCAGGCGTCCCGCCGTCAGGTCATCGCGCAACATCACACTGCGCCCGAGCGCCAACCCTTGGCCGTCGATGGCCGCTTGAAGGACTGCTGCCGAGTTGTTGATGCGCAGGCCGTGCTCGGCATTCACGTTCGGGTAGCCCGCAGCGTCGAGCCAGGTCCGCCACGTTGGATAAGTGGGATCACCTGCCATCGACAGGTCATGGATCAACGTGGCATCGGCCAGCATTTTCGCCGATAACCGACCTCGTTTGAGCAGCGGATACGTGGGCGCACAGACCGGATACATTTCTTCATCCATCAACTTGATCGCCGTCAGCCCCGGCCAATGACCCGTGCCGTAGCGCACGCCGATGTCCGTGCCTTCGGCGATGAAATCCACGGGCCTGAGATTTGTGTCCAGCAGGACATCGGTCTGCGGATGCGAGCGCTGAAAATCCTCGATGCGCGGCAGCAGCCATTTGGCAGCAAACGCCGGGCTGACGGTCACCGTCAATCCGGTGTTGAGCGAGCCTTCCTGCAAGCGCGCCAACCCCATCCGCAAACGCTCGAATCCTTCACGAATGTCCGGTAACGCTTCGCGGGCGACATCGGTCGGGACCAGCCGCGCACTGCCGCTGGACGCTCGGTTGAAGAGCGACACACCGAGCCACGACTCCAGAGAACGCACCTGTTGGCCCACGGCCGCCGACGTGACGTGCAGTTCCGCTGCCGCCGCAGAAAAGCTCTGATGCCGGGCAGCGGCTTCCAACGCTCTCAGGGCGTTGAGGTAGATGGGTGTACTCATGAGTTAAAGATTTTCTTTAATGATCGAAAACGAATTCTGATTTGTGAGGCCTGCGGCCGAGGCAAAGAATAGCAGCCAGGACGCCGCGATCCCTAGTGACCGACGGACGATAACCCGTCCGATCACTGACGCGGCTTTCACTCCCTCACCATCAGGAACGCTCATCATGAAAAGATTTACTTCCAAGATTGCCATCGTCACCGGCGGTGGTTCGGGCATCGGTAAAGAAGTCGCACAGCGGCTGGTCGCCGAAGGTGCAAGCGTGGTCATCACCGGGCGTGACGCTGCCAAGCTGGAAAAGGCCGCCACCCAGATCGACCCTACCGGCCAGCGCATCCGCACGCTCGCCGCCGACATCGCCAACCCCTCCACTGCCAAGGCCCTCGTGGCGCTGGCCAGCTCAGAGTTCGGCGGCGTGGACATCCTGATCAACAACGCTGGTGTGTTTAATCCGAAACCGTTTCTGGAGCTGGATGAGCACGAGTATGACGGCTTCGTCGACATCATCCTCAAAGGCAAATTCTTCATGGCTCAGGCGGCCGCAAAGGCCATGCAACAACGCGGCGGTGGCGTCATCGTCCAGACCGGCTCGCTGTGGGCATTGCAAGCCATTGGCGCCACACCGTCAGCGGCCTACTCGGCAGCTAACGCAGGCGTGCACGCCCTGACGCGTAACCTCGCGATCGAGCTGGCGGCCTTCAACATCCGCATAAACACCGTGGCCCCCGCCGTAGTGGAAACGCCGGTCTACAACACGTTCATGGACGACGATCAGGTCAAGGCCGTACTGCCGACCTTCAACGCCTTCCACCCGCTGGGCCGCAATGGTCAACCGGCGGACGTTGCCGAGGCGATCCTGTTCATGGCGTCCGAGCGGGCGTCATGGATCACCGGGACAGTGCTGCCTGTTGATGGTGGTGTGACAGCTGGGCGTATTTGAAGGGAGGCCCAGTGCCGGAGAGGTGTTGACCGCCAAAACTGAAAACGCCCCATGCCCAACGGTGAATCTGGCGATGCGTTGGCGCACATCATCGGGGCATGGGGGGACTGGCTGTGAGCTGCCCCCTGCGTCCGTCATTCGAAAGCGAATCAGTCTCGATAGGCGGCAGCGCGTGTCGAACAGGTCAGGCGATGACGGAACAGGCTACTCAATCTCAGCAGCACGACGCGCATCGAACAAACGATTGAGTTCACCCAGGCTAACGCTGCGAAACCGTTCCACCAGCACCGACTCCGCTTCCCGCAATGCTTCATCAACCGCAAGGTTGACCACCTGTTCGATCATGCAATCGGGGTTGGAACGCTCATTGCCGATGGCGAACAGCGAGGGCTCTCCCACCGCGTTATAAATGTCCAACAGCGTGACCTGCTCAAGATCACAGGTGATCACCCAGCCCCCACCATGCCCCTTCTCCGAATGAACGTAACCCGCGTCACGCAGGCCAGACATTGTTCTGCGAACCACCACCGGGTTCGTTCCAAGCATCTCGGCAATCCGGTCTGACGTGACGGGCCCGTTGTGCCGCGCCATGTGCACCAGGATATGTAGCATTCGCGAAAGGCGGCTGTCGTTGCGCATCGTGTGCTCCTTCGTTTCCGATACTTGGCAGAAAGCCTCGACTCATGATACTTGTAAAGTTACATGAATTTCGAGGACCGCGCGATGCGTGAATTTGAGAATCCCGATCACTGGGACGTTGCTGCAAAGCATTATCAGAAAACGGCGCACCCCTTCACTGCGCATTTCGCAGAAGCGGCGCTCGCACGGATTTCGCTGACGCCGGAAAGCCGCGTGCTGGATGTCGCCACGGGCACCGGAGCACTCGCCTTGGCAGCCGCACGAACCGGCGCACAGGTACTGGCCACGGACTTTTCCCCCGCCATGGTGGCGTGTGTGAAAAGCGCCGGGCTGGCCAATGTAGAGGGCCGAGTCATGGACGGTCAGTCCCTCGATTTGCCCGATGCCAGCTTCGACGCGACGTTCTCGATCTTTGGTGTAATCATGTTCCCCGACTGGCGCAAAGGCCTGGCCGAAATGCAACGCGTCACCGCCATCGGCGGATATGGCATCGTCGCCACGTGGCAAGAAAGAGGGGCTGCGACGTTTCTGTTGTTGGGAAATGTCAGGCGAACACTTTTCCCGGATCGCCAAGGCATGGCGATGCCCGAGGCCGTAAAAGCGCTGAGCGATCCACTGGATTTCGCCCGCGAATTGATCGCCGCCGGGTTTCGGGACCCTGTCATCGAAAGCGTGACCCATCCCTATCAGCTGGACGTGAAGTCGCTCGACAACCCCGACACACTGTTTGGAATGTCGCCCGACTGGACGAGCCTGACCGATACAGAGAAGGCCGCAGTGATTGCGCACGTCAGGGAAATGGCGGGCGATGATCCTGTCCTGCTCATTCCCTCCACCGCATTGATCGCGGTGGCGCAGCGCTGACGATCAGAAAGGGTTGAATGATGGGACGAGAATCGAGGGCAATTGACCTTTCGGTTGGCTACGCCCGACGGGCTTCCAATCGGGAAGCAACCCGTCGAGCGTAGCGAGTCAAAGTTGGGCTAGACCACCGTCTACAGCCACATCGCTGGCGGTCATGAAACTGCTGTCCGAGGAGGCGAAGGAAGGCCGCTGCGGCGCCAGTCTCTGCAGGATCGGCGCGGCAGCGGCGTCATTGACGCGTAGGTTTTCTGTCCGTCTTCCTTCAGCGCGGCCTTGGCGAGTTCGGTGGCCGTCGCGCCGGGCGACAGCACGTTGACCCGGATGCGAGTGATACCCTACATCGGTCATTTTCCAAGGACGTCATATGGACATACCGTCCCGCTTCATCATTTATGAGTCACGCCACTGGGTTGTGAACCATCGCATGGACAGCGCATTGCCCGGCTATGTGATGCTCAGCGCGAAGCAGATGACCAACTCGCTGGCCGCACTTTCGGCGCAAGCGTTGGCAGAGCTGGGCCCGCTCCAGGCAAAAATCCAGCATGCCATCGAGACCCTGCTGCACCCACGTCGCCTGTACATCAGCCGTTATGGTCATGAGACGGGATACTCCATCCATTTTCACTTCATCCCTATTTACGCCTGGATCGAAACGCTGTTTTGGCAAGATAAAAGGTACAGATCGCTTCAGGCGTTTGGATCGTGCGATAACGCGACGCCTCAAACAGACGGTGCGGAGCTGACACTCTTTGTCTGGCGCGAGTTTTGTGAACGTCCTGATCCGCCAGCGGTGCAGGGTCCGTCTGTTGACGAGACCATCAGTGTGCTGCGCGAGGTATTAGCAGATTCAGGGCTTTGCTGAGCATTTAGCGGTAGTTTCGCTGCCTCGGGTTGATGGGGAACGTAACGAGTGCGGTTTTGATAGTGATGTCTGCTTTCGGCCAACAGCGGACACTCGTTCAATCAGCATGCACGAATCACCAAACTAATTAGCCTCCAATTTTTCGCGCACAAGCTCGATAAATCGCTGGGTCTTGGCAGGGCGTAACCGCGTTTCAGTGAGGGCGTACACGGAGATTGGTGAGGCCTGCCACTGAGGCAAGATACGGCGCAATTTGCCCTCAGCGACATCTTGTGCGGCAATCCCCTCCGGCAGCAGCGTGATCCCCAAATTCAATGACGCCAGACGCCTCAGCATCCCGACGCTGTTGAGTTCAAAACGTCCGCCTACATCGACCTGCTCGGTTGCGCCTTTCCCCGAAAGGATCCAGCGATCTGATCCATGGCCTCGTAGCCGCAGGCATTCATGATGGGGTAGATCCGAAAGCGACTGCGGTTCCCCCGACATTTCCAGATATCGGGGAGATGCATATAGAAACCGTTGCAGGCTGGCCAGCTTGCGCGCTATCAAGTTTGAGTTGGCAGGCTCCCCCATGCAGATCACGACATCCACAGGCTCGCTGATCAGATCGACCTGGCGCGGGGTGAGGTCGAAATCAAATCTGATGCAAGGGTAAAGCTGAGCGAAATCTGCAATCAGTGGCGCTAGGTAGACATTGGCGAAATCAACGGGCAATGACGCCCTCAATAGACCACTAAGCCTAGCCAGCATTTCCCCCAGAGGAACAGCGCAATGGATTCTCTTTTTTCTGAAGTCAAAGTAGGCCGTTACACCCTCTCCAACCGCATGATCATGGCCCCGATGACCCGCTCGCGCTCTGACGATGCTGGCGTGCCATCCGATCTGGTCACCGCTTACTACTTCCAACGCGCATCGGCTGGTCTGATCGTCAGCGAAGGTGTCTTCCCGATTGCCATGGGTAAGGGCTACGTTCGCACTCTTGGGATCGAGACCGCAGATCAGGTAGCAGCCTGGAAGAAAGTCACCAACGCCGTTCACGCTCGCGGCGGTCGTATCTTCATGCAATTGATGCATTGCGGACGTGTGTCTCACCCGTCACTGCTGCCGAACGGCGCACAACCCCAGGCCCCTTCGGCGATCAAAGCGACAGGTCAAACCTACACGGCAACGGGTCTGCAAAACTTCGTCACCCCGCACGCGCTCATTGTTACCGAGATTGCCGACGTAGTCGCAGGCTATCGTCAGGCTGCACGTCTTGCGATTGAAGCAGGTTTCGATGGCGTGAAGGCGAGCACCCGCGCGACCCGGTTGATGTCCTCGGGATTCGCCGGCGGACGACGCCGCCAACGTCAGGTCAGGCGAATCAACACCATCAGAAAAACACGCTGATGCGACTTATGCGCCATGTACCAAAACACCCGCACCGGCCCCAGCGGGAAATTCTCCGCGACTCAGACGAACGGCAGCAAAAAGCACAATGCCGCAACGGTCAGCCAGTGCAGGGCCTGAGCGACACCGGTGTAGCGTTCCATGGTCATCCTCATCCTCTTCTGACAGCAGCCTGACGTCAGCTCACGTCCAACGCCCACGTGAGTAACCCAAATCGAACAAAGCATTTGCATAGTCGAACTTATGGTATACCATCATACCAAATACACGCTTTCCTCCAAAAATCACTGCAAAAGCCCAGGAGCCCTTCATGAGTTTTGAAATTCGCAAGATCGTCAGCTACCAGGAAGAAACCCTGATCGAAGGCGGCAAGGCGACCGACACGCCTGTGACCATGGTCGGTTTGGCCGTGGTGATGAAAAACCCGTGGTTGGGTCGCGGCTTCGTCGAAGACCTGAAACCGGAAATTCGCGCCAATTGCTCCGATCTCGGCGCGTTGATGGTCGAGCGTCTGACCGGCCTGATCGGCGGCGCCGACAAAATCGAAGCCTACGGCAAGGCCGCGGTGGTCGGCGCCGATGGCGAGATCGAACACGCTTCCGCCGTGATCCACACCCTGCGCTTCGGCAACCATTACCGCGAAGCCGTCAAGGCCAAGAGCTACCTGAGCTTCACCAACAAGCGCGGCGGTCCCGGCACTTCGATTCAGATCCCGATGATGCACAAGGACGACGAAGGCCTGCGTTCGCACTACATCACGCTCGAAATGCAGATCGAAGATTCGCCACGTGCCGACGAAATCGTCGTGGTACTGGGGGCTGCCAACGGCGGTCGTCTGCACCCGCGCATCGGCAACCGCTACATCGATCTGGAAGAGCTGGCAGCCGAGAAAGCCCAGTAATCACTGATCGACATTCTAATAAGGCCGTTTGAAGGCAGTTGCTTCGAACGGCCGCATAAGGTCTGTGCAGGAGCGATCCAAATGATTCGGCTCACCGCTGAACGCACCCCGGCTGGTACCAGTTATCTGGCGACCGGCCAAGGCCATCCCGTGGTGTTGATTCACGGGGTCGGTCTGAACAAGGAAATGTGGGGAGGACAGATCGTCGGACTGGCCCCGCACTATCGCGTCATCGCTTACGACATGCTCGGTCACGGCGCCAGCCCGCGCCCCGATCCCGACACCGGCTTGCCCGGTTATGCCGAGCAGTTGCGCGAGTTGCTGGAACATCTTGGTGTACCCAGCGCCACAGTGATCGGCTTTTCCATGGGCGGTCTGGTAGCGCGAGCGTTTGCCCTGCACTTCCCGCAGCACTTGGCGGGAATGGTCATTCTCAACAGTGTGTTCAACCGTAGCGCGGAACAACGGGCAGGTGTGATCGCACGCACCAGCCAGGCGGCCGAGCACGGCCCGGACGCCAACGCAGCCGAAGCTTTGTCGCGCTGGTTCAGCCGGGAATATCAGGCGGCCAACCCGGCGCAGATCACTGCAATCCGACAGATTCTCGCGAGCAACGATCCACAGGGCTACCTGACCACCTACAAGCTGTTCGCAACGCAAGACATGTACCGCGCCGACGATCTCGGGGCCATCCGTGCGCCGACACTGATCGCCACGGGTGAGCTGGACCCCGGTTCGACCCCCGACATGGCGCGGCAACTGGCCCTGCGCATTCATGGCGCACAGGTGCACATACTTCCCGAACAGCGGCATATGATGCCGGTGGAATCGCCACGCCTGGTCAACCAGATGCTGCTGGCGTTTCTCCAACAAGCAGACGCGCAAAACAACTCGGCAGAGGGGATCGTCGCATGAGCCTTACCCGTTTCCAGATGTGCATCGACGGCCAGTGGGTCGATGCGCTGTCCGGCAAGACGTTCGAGAGCCTCAACCCGGCACTGGCACAGGCGTGGGCCGAACTGCCCGATGCCGACGAAGCGGACGTTGAGCGGGCCGTGCAATCGGCACAGGCCGCCTTCGAAAGCCCGGCGTGGCGCTCGCTCACGGCCACGGCGCGAGGCAAATTGCTGCGGCGGCTGGGCGATTTGATCGCCGAGAACAAAGAACACCTCGCGCAACTGGAAAGCCGTGACAACGGCAAGCTGATTCGCGAAACCCGCGGCCAGGTCAGCTACTTGCCCGAGTTTTTTCACTACACGGCCGGACTGGCCGACAAGCTTGAAGGCGGCACGCTGCCGCTGGACAAGCCCGACCTGTTTGCCTACACCGTGCACGAACCGATGGGTGTGGTGGCCGGGATCATTCCCTGGAACAGCCCGCTTTATCTGACCGCGATCAAACTGGCACCGGCGTTGGCGGCCGGCAATACCATCGTGCTCAAACCTTCGGAGCACGCGTCGGCGACCATTCTGGAACTGGCGCGTCTGGCGCTCGAAGCCGGCATTCCACCGGGCGTGGTCAACGTGGTCACCGGCTACGGCCCCAGCACGGGCGCCGCCCTCACCCGTCATCCGCTGGTGCGCAAGATCGCCTTCACGGGAGGGGCCGCGACGGCGCGTCATGTGGTGCGCAGCAGCGCCGAGAACTTCGCCAAGCTCTCGCTCGAACTGGGCGGCAAATCGCCGAACATCATCTTTGCCGACGCCGATCTGGACAGCGCCATCAATGGTGCCGTCGCAGGCATTTATGCCGCTTCCGGCCAGAGCTGCGTGTCAGGCTCGCGGCTGTTGGTGCAGGACGAAATCTACGACGAGTTCGTCGAACGGCTGGTGCAGCGTGCCCAGCGCATTCGCATCGGCAACCCGCAAGACGAAACCAGCGAGATGGGCCCCATGGCCACGGCCCAGCAACTCGCGGTGGTCGAAGGCCTGGTGGCGGATGCATTGGCCGAAGGGGCGCGTCTGCGTACCGGCGGCAAACGGCCACAGTTGGGCAACGACGGCTGGTATTACGAGCCGACGCTGTTCGAGTGCGACCGCAACTCGATGAAGATCATGCAGGAAGAAGTGTTCGGCCCGGTCGCTTCGGTGATCCGCTTCAAGGACGAAGCCGAAGCGCTGGCCATCGCCAACGACTCACAATTCGGCCTGGCCGCGGGCATCTGGACCCGCGATCTTGGCCGCGCCCACCGTCTAGCGCGGGACGTGCGATCCGGGATCATCTGGGTCAATACCTACCGTGCCGTGTCGGCCATGGCGCCTATCGGCGGATTCAAAAACAGCGGCTATGGCCGCGAGAGCGGTATCGATTCGGTACTGGCCTACACCGAGCTGAAAACGGTGTGGATCAACCTCTCGCAAGCGCCCATGCCCGATCCATTCGTGATGCGTTGAACGAGGCTGCCCCACATGATCGAACCCGGCATTTACAAAGACGTCATGGCGTCCTTCCCATCAGGCGTGACGGTGGTCACCACCCTGGGCGCGGACGGCGGCATCGTCGGCATCACCGCCAGCGCATTCAGTGCGTTGTCGATCGATCCGGCGCTGGTGCTGTTCTGCCCCAACTACGCCTCGGACACCTACCCCGTGCTGCGTGACAGCAAGCAGTTCGCGATCCATCTGCTGTCAGCGGACCAGACCAGCGAAGCCTATGCCTTCGCCGGTAAAGGCAAGGACAAGGCCAAAGGCATCGAGTGGCACCTCAGCGAACTGGGCAACCCGTTGCTGCACAAAGCCACGGCAATCATCGAATGCGAGCTGTGGCGCGAGTACGACGGCGGTGATCACGCGATCATCGTGGGCGCGGTGAAAAACCTGATCCTGCCTGATGTGCCGGTGACGCCGATGGTCTATCACCGTGGCAAGCTGGGGCCATTACCGGCTTTGGCGTGAATAGCGCTGATAAAGAGCTGAAATCAAGCCCATCTCGGCGATAGGCTTGCTGGTTGGCGGCACGCAGCGTGATAAACTGCGCGACGTTTTGGCCCTAGGGTCACCCAGTCAACTACATGGCTGTCCGAGAGGATTGCGCGCTGATCGACAAGCCGCTTCATTCGTCCAGACAGCCATCTTCAGAGCGGACCCCATGAAACGCCTGCCACTTGACGATAGCTTCAAGGTCAATCGCAACCCCGTTACGCTGCGGGAGATCGTGCTGGATAAACTGCGCAGCGCGATCATGAATTTCCAACTGTTGCCAGGCGATCGGTTGGTGGAGCGTGATCTGTGTGACCGCCTCGGCGTCAGCCGCACCTCGGTGCGTGAAGCGCTGCGTCACCTGGAGTCCGAAGGTCTGGTGGAATTCGCCGACGCCAAGGGCCCGCGCGTTGCCATCATCACCCTGGAAGATGCCTGCGACATCTACGAATTGCGCTGCGTGCTGGAAGGCCTGATCGTCCAGCTCTTCACGTTGCGAGCCAAAGCCAAGGACATTCGTGCCCTGGAAAAAGCCCTCAACGAAAACACCAAGGCGCTGGAAGAAGGCGAGCTGCAGCAAGTGCTGGACTCGGTTCAAAGCTTCTATGACGTGTTGCTCGAAGGCTCGGGCAACCACGTCGCGGCCACACAACTGCGCCAATTGCAGGCCCGTATCAGCTACCTGCGGGCGACATCGGTGTCACAGAAAAACCGTCGCGGCGCCAGCAACCAGGAAATGGAACGCATGGTCGCGGCAATCAAGAGCGGCGACCCGTTGGCCGCCCATCAGGCGTCGGTCGATCATGTGCGCAGTGCGGCTAAAGTGGCGCTCGACTACCTTAAATCCAAACAGGACGATGGCACGCAGGTGCGCGAAATCGTCGAACCCGTGGTTCTGAAGGAACCGCGCATAGGACGCTGACATGCCCGCGCCGCGCTTTTGTCCGCAATGTGGCAGCCCCGACCTGGCTCAACGAGCGCCTGACGGAGACACCCATGAGCGGCTGATGTGTGGCAGCTGTCAGTACATTCACTACGTCAATCCCAAGGTCATCGCGGGCTGCATCATCGAGCGCGAGGGCCAATACCTGCTGTGCCAGCGGGCGATTCCACCGCGTCCGGGCACCTGGACCCTGCCCGCCGGCTTCATGGAAGCCGGCGAAACCACCGAGCAGGCGGCCTTGCGCGAAGTGTGGGAAGAAAGTGGCGTACGCGCTGAAATCATCTCGCCGTACTCGATCTTCAGCGTGCCGCAGATCAGCGAGGTGTACATCGTCTTTCGCGCCATCGCACTGGAAGTCACCGACCAGTTCGGGCCGGAGACCCTGGCCTGTCGCTTTTTCTCCCCGGAAGATATCCCGTGGGACAGCATCTACTACCCCGCCATCCGCCAGATCCTGGAACGCTACATCGCCGAACGCCAGGCGGGGGTGTACGGAATCTACGTGGGCAATGACGACACCGGAAAGATTCATTTCATTCGATGATCACCCAGGCAGAGCCGACGCAATGGCGTGACGCCGGACCTGTAAGAGCGAATTCAGTCGCGAGAGGCCGGTGCAGGCAAACCCACTCTATCGCCGGTTAAACCCTCTCGCGAATGAATTCGCTCCCACGGGTTTCCCATCCGTACCGCGAGATACGTCTGCAGGCTTTACCCCTCAAACCCTTCGACAATCACGATTTCCGCATGGGCCACGCCCTGTCGGTGACTCATCGCTTCCTGATACTCCGCCGAGTGATAACACATGAGTGCCTGCTCGTAGGATTCGAACGCGATGATGACCGTGCGTTGCGGCGTCTTCCGCCCTTCCAGTGCCTCGGCCCGACCGCCACGGGCCAGAATTTTTCCGCCGTATCTGGCGAACGCCGCCGGGCCGCGCTTCGTGTACTCGGTGTACTGCGCGGGGTCAGTGATGTCTACGTGGGCAATCCAGTACGCCGTCATCGCACGCTCTCTATTTTTCAGTGATGTGGTTTCAAATACAGTAGAACTGTGAAATATTCTGTCTTATGGTATACCAATAATTCTCCATGATAAACACAGAGACAAGCCCATGGCGTTCGACCGCATTGAAGACATCCTCGAAGACTATCGCCAAGGCAAGATGGTCTTGCTGGTCGACGATGAAGACCGGGAAAACGAAGGCGACCTGCTCCTCGCCGCCGATTGTTGCACGCCCCAGGCCATCAGCTTCATGGCCAATGAAGCACGCGGCCTGATCTGCCTGACATTGACCGACGAACACTGCCAGCGGCTCGGCCTTGAACAAATGGTCCCGAGCAATGGCAGCGTTTTTTCCACGGCCTTCACCGTGTCCATAGAAGCTGCCACCGGCGTGACCACGGGCATTTCGGCAGCTGATCGCGCCCGTACGGTTCAAGCCGCCGTCGCCGCCAACGCGCAGCCAGACGACCTGGTGCAACCCGGCCACATCTTCCCCCTGCGCGCCCGTGAAGGTGGGGTGCTCACCCGCGCTGGTCATACCGAAGCTGGCTGTGATCTGGCACGTCTGGCGGGGTTCACACCCGCGTCCGTCATCGTCGAGGTCATGAACGATGACGGCAGCATGGCCCGACGCCCTGATCTGGAACGTTTTGCCGCGAAGCACGGCATTCGGATCGGGACCATCGCCGACCTCATCCATTACCGACTCAGCACCGAGCACACCATTGTCCGGATCGGCGAGCGCGAATTGCCAACCGTACACGGCACATTCCGACTGATCAGCTACGAGGACCGCATCGAGGGTGGCGTGCACATGGCCATGGTCATGGGTGACATTCGTCGCGAGGAACAGACGCTGGTGCGCGTCCACGTGGTCGATCCGTTGCGCGATCTGGTGGGCGCTGAGTACAACGGTCCGGCCAACTGGACGCTCTGGGCTGCGTTGCAAAAGGTGGCCGAAGAAGGCCGGGGCGTCGTGGTGGTGCTCGCCAACCACGAATCCTCTCAAGCGCTGCTGGAGCGCATTCCGCAACTGACGAAACCGCCACGGCAGTACACACGCTCACAGTCACGCATCTATTCGGAAGTCGGCACCGGGGCGCAGATTCTGCAAGACATCGGCATTGGCAAACTGCGCCATCTCGGTCCCCCGCTGAAATACGCGGGCCTGACCGGCTACGACCTCGAAGTGGTGGAAAGCGTGCCGTTTTCTGCCCCCTGACACCGCGCCGCCACCGCCCAGGATTGGGACGGCTGGCCGGTGTTTGGCCCTGCAAATGCGGGGCTTCACTCACAGATAAAACCGGCGCACGGCTGAGAGAGAGGTGCAAATCGCTTGCAGAAAGTTTGGAATACCATAATATGACATTCCGTAGGCCTGATCATTTTTTGCCAGTCGTTTTCACTGGAGGAATCCGCCGAAAACGACCCTGAACAGGCCTGATTGAAAGGTCCGACGACCGTCTCCGAAGACCCACTGCTCCCGACAGGCGGGCAACAGACAGCCCGCTCACAAACACAACAATGAGGGCGTGAAAATGGTGTTGATTCAACGTGCAACAGCGGTCCTGACAGCAGGTGTGTTGGCGCTCTCTTGTCACGCAGCCATCGCTGCAGACAGCGTCAACTTCGTCAGTTGGGGCGGCTCCACCCAAGACGCGCAAAAGCAGGCGTGGGCCAACGCATTCAGCAAGACCACCGGCACCGCCGTGGTGCAGGATGGTCCAACCGACTACGGCAAGCTCAAGGCAATGGTCGAGAGCGGCAACGTGTCGTGGGATGTGGTCGATGTTGAAGCCGACTTCGCCTTGCGTGCCGCCAGCGAAGGCCTGCTTGAGCCGCTGGATTTCAGCGTGATCAAGAAAGACCGCATCGACCCGCGCTTCGTTTCCGACCAGGGCGTCGGTTCGTTCTTCTTCTCTTTTGTGCTCGGTTACAACGAGAGCAAGCTGGGCAAAGCCAAGCCTGAAGACTGGTCCGCCCTGTTCGACACCAAGACCTTCCCAGGCAAGCGTGCGCTCTACAAATGGCCAAGCCCCGGCGTGCTCGAATTGGCTCTGTTGGCCGACGGCGTCTCAAAGGACAAGCTCTATCCGCTGGACCTCGACCGCGCCTTCAAGAAGCTCGACACCATCAAGAAAGACATCGTCTGGTGGGGCGGTGGCGCACAGTCCCAACAACTGCTGGCCTCCGGGGAGGCGTCGCTGGGTCAATTCTGGAACGGTCGCACCTACGCCCTTGAGCAGGACGGCGCCCCCGTGGGCGTGAGCTGGAAACAGAACCTGGTCATGGCCGACTTCCTCGTCGTCCCCAAAGGCGCAAAGAACAAGGACGCGGCCATGAAGCTGATCGCCGAGGCATCGAGCGCCAGAGGTCAGGCTGACTTCTCCAACCTGACAGCCTACGCGCCGGTCAACCTGGACAGCGTGCAACGTCTGGACTCGACGCTCGCGAAGAAGCTGCCGACTGCCTACCCGGATGATCAAATCACTCTCGACTTCGCGTATTGGGCCAAGAACGGCCCAGCCATCGCGACACGGTGGAACGAATGGCTGGTCAAGTGAAAATGACGGCCACTGCGCCCCGTCCATCAAGCCCTGTCGGCGGTGCTTCCAGCGCCGTCGCAGCGCCCGTTCAGGCCGTGAGCGCGCATCAGGCGGCTCCCTTTTCGCAGCGTTGGAAAGGCAGCCGCAACCTGCTGCCTGCCCTGCTGTTCCTGGGCGTGTTTTTCTTCGCGCCGCTGATCGGGCTGCTGTTGCGAGGCGTTCTGGAGCCCACGCCGGGCTTGGGCAACTACGAGCAACTGTTCGCCAACTCGGCGTATGCCCGCGTGCTGTTCAACACCTTCTCCGTTGCGGGACTGGTCACGCTGTTCAGTCTTTTGCTGGGCTTTCCGCTGGCGTGGGCCATCACGCTGGTACCCCGCGGCTGGGGACGTTGGGTGCTGAGCATTGTGCTGCTGTCGATGTGGACCAGCCTGCTGGCAAGGACCTATTCGTGGCTGGTACTGCTGCAAGCGTCCGGGGTCATCAACAAAATGCTGATGGCGCTGGGCGTGATCGATCAGCCGCTGGAGATGGTGCATAACCTGACAGGCGTGGTCATCGGCATGAGCTACATCATGATCCCGTTCATCGTCCTGCCGTTGCAGGCCACCATGGCCGCCATCGACCCCATGGTCCTGCAGGCGGGTTCGATCTGTGGCGCCAGCCCGTGGACCAATTTCTTCAGGGTATTCCTGCCGCTGTGCCGCTCGGGGCTGTTTTCCGGTGGCCTGATGGTCTTCGTCATGTCACTCGGGTACTACGTCACGCCAGCGCTGCTGGGCGGCGCGCAGGACATGATGCTGCCGGAATTCATCGTCCAGCAGGTACAGTCATTCCTCAATTGGGGGATGGCGAGCGCGGCGGCGGCGTTGCTGATCGTGATCACGCTGGTGCTGTTCTATTTCTACCTCAAGCTGCAGCCGGAATCGCCGGTCGGCTCGAACTCCGCGAGGTAAATCATCATGCTCCTCACCCCCAATGCCATCAGCGCTCGTCTGCGCTGGGGTCTGTATTCGGTCACTGGCCTGATCGCGTTGTTCCTGCTGCTGCCGATCGTGTTCATCGTCCTGCTGTCGTTTGGCTCCTCACAGTGGCTGGTGTTCCCGCCGCCCGGCTGGACGCTGAAGTGGTATCAGCAATTCTTCAACAACCCCGAGTGGATGGCCGCCGCATTCGCCAGCCTGAAAGTCGCGGTGCTGACCACGATCTGCGCCGTGGCGCTGGGCCTGCCAACGGCGTTCGCGCTGGTACGCGGGCGCTTTCCGGGGCGCGACATGCTCTACGGCATTTTCACCCTGCCGATGATTGTCCCGCTGGTCATCATCGCCGTGGCGGTGTATGCGCTGTTTCTGAAACTGGGCTACACCGGCACGCTGTTTTCTTTTGTGGTCAGCCACGTGATCGTCGCTCTGCCCTTCACCATCATCTCGATCATCAACTCGCTGAAACTCTTCGACCAATCCATCGAGGACGCTGCTGTGATCTGCGGGGCATCGCGGATTCAGGCGGTGTTCAAAGTGACGTTTCCGGGCATACGGCCAGGCATGGTCGCCGGCGCGCTGTTCGCGTTTCTGGTGTCGTGGGATGAGGTCGTGCTGAGCGTGATGATGGCCAGTCCAACGCTGCAAACCCTGCCGGTCAAGATGTGGACCACTTTGCGCCAGGACCTGACGCCTGTGATCGCCGTCGCCTCGACGCTGCTGATCGCCCTGTCGGTGCTGGTCATGTTTATCGCCGCGACCCTGCGTCGCCGCAACGAAGCGAGGATGCCTTCATGAGTGCCGTGATCAAAGACGCCGCGCACCCTGCCCAGACCCTGGTCAGCCTGCGCAACCTGAACAAACACTACGGCGACTTCGCCGCCGTCGACAACATCTCGCTGGACATTCAGGACGGCGAATTCCTCACCTTCCTTGGCTCCAGCGGTTCGGGCAAGAGCACCACGCTGTCGATGCTGGCCGGTTTCGAAACCCCCAGCTCGGGCGAGATCCTCGTCGCCGGGAAATCCCTGGTCAACGTGCCGCCGCATAAACGCGACATCGGCATGGTGTTCCAGCGCTACTCCTTGTTCCCTCATCTTTCGGTACGCGACAACATCGCTTTTCCGCTGGCAATCCGCAAACTGGCGCCAGCCGAGCGCGAGAAACGGGTCGATGCCATGCTCAAACTCGTTCAACTCGACGCTTTTGCCCACCGGCGTCCTTCACAGCTGTCCGGCGGACAGCAGCAACGCGTGGCCATCGCCCGCGCGCTGGTCTACGAGCCACGCATTCTGCTGATGGACGAGCCGTTGGGCGCGCTCGACAAGAAACTGCGTGAAGACCTCCAAGACGAGTTGCGTCAGTTGCATCGCCGGCTGGGCATCACCATCGTTTACGTGACCCATGATCAAGAAGAAGCCATGCGCCTGTCCCAGCGCATCGCGATTTTCAGCCACGGCAAGATTGTCGGCCTGGGCACTGGCTATGACCTCTATCAAAACCCGCCGAATGCCTTCGTGGCGTCATTCCTCGGCAACTCGAATTTCCTGAAGCTCAAGTCCCAAGGCAACGGCGTGGCGACATTCGAGGGCCAACCATTGTCGATCCGGCTGACCGTAGGCCTGCAGACCGATCAGGACGTGCTGTTGATGATCCGCCCTGAAAAGGCTCAGGCGTTGAGTGTTGAACAGGCTGCATCGCAACCTGTCCAGGCGGGCTGGAACGAAGTCAGCGCACGTGTGAGCGAAGTGTTGTTCCTGGGGGAAAGCCAGACCTGCACAGTGTCCACGCAAAGCGGCGTGAGCATGACGGTCAAAGCGCTGTCCGCTGCGGGCATGCCACTCAAGGCCGGGGATCAAGTGCGGGTTCGCTGGGCCACGGCCGATGCTTGCGTCTACACCCAGTGGGTAGAAAGCGACCTGAACAAGGCCGCAGGCGTCCACTGATACTGGCGCTTGCGCCCGACCTGCAGGCCAATAAAAACGCCGCTGTTCTCCTCAAGAGGCAGCGGCGTTTTGCTGTTCAGTGCTTGATCCGATCAGGCTGTGGAGAGGGAGGCAATTGAGTCGCCTCCCCGCTCGATCAGTCAGCGAACCCCAACCGTGCAGCCTTGCTCTGTGCTGTACGGCCCCGGGTCGCCAGGCAGTAATACAACGGGCAAGTCACCAGCAATCCCACCAGCCACGACAGGTCGGCGCCTTCCAGATAATTCGCGTACGGACCGACATACAGCGAGGTGTTGGCGAAGGGCAGTTGCACGATGATGCCGATGAAGTACGCCACGATGGCATGGGGGTTGAAACGCCCATAGATACCGCCGTCGGCGCTGAAAATCGAGGCAATGTCGTAGCTGCCACGCTTGATCAGGTAGAAGTCGATCAAGTTGATCGAGGCCCATGGCACCAGCACGATCAGCAGCGTCAGGATCAGACCGATGAACTGCGAGATGAAATCGCTGGAAGCGCCCACTGCCGTAACGCAGCACCCCGCCAGAATCACCGAGGCCAACACCACGCGAACTTTGATGCTCGGCGTCCAGTTGCCAGCGAAGGTCTGGATCGAAGTGACGATGGAAAGCACTGCGCCGTAGAGATTCAGTGCGTTGTGAATGATGATATTCAACAGAAACAGCACCATCAGCACCGGACCCAGAACGCCGGTCGCCTGCTTGACCGCGACCATGGCCTCAGTGCCTTCAGGCGTTGCCAACACCGCCACGGCGCCGAAACTGAACGACAGAATCGTCCCCAGGGTCGCGCCGAAATACGTCGCCCAAAAGGGTTTGGCGATGCCAATGTCGTTGGGCAAATAACGGGAATAGTCGGAGACATAGGGCGAGAAACTGATCTGCCAGATGATGCCGAGGCAAATCGTGGCCAGCCAACCCGACAGGTTGAAGCTGCCTCGACTGAAAAAATCGGCGGGCAGGTCCTGGCAGAACATCATGATGAAACCGGCCAACAACGCGGCCCCCATCACCCAAGTGCCGATGCGATTGAGGGTGTGAATGAAGCGGTAGCCGATCACGCCGATGGCCGTGGCACTCAAGGCGCCGATCACGATACCGGCCGGCAGTGGCACGGCAGGCACCATGCCGTGAATCGACTGACCCGCCAGCACGATGTTGGAGATAAAGAAACCAACGTAGATGAGCGCGGCGAAGAACACGATCAGCAGCGCGCCGTATCGGCCGAACTGGCCCCGGCTCTGAACCATCTGCGGAATGCCCATGCGCGGCCCTTGGGCGGAGGCCAGCGCGATCACTACCCCGCCAATCAGATGGCCCAGCGCAATCGCGATGAACCCCCACAGCAGGTTCAGATGAAACACCTGAACCACCATCGCCCCGGTGACGATGGGCAGCGGCGCGATGTTGGTGCTGAACCACAGCGTGAACAGGTCTCGCGCCTTGCCATGTCGCTCGGCCAGCGGCACGTAGTCGACCGTGTGGTTTTCAATCAATGGAGCAGTACTGCCGTCGTGAGAACTGGAAGTCGTCATTGTCTCGCCTGAATGCTTGTCGTTGTTTTTGTGTGTCGAAGCCAAACCATGAAGCGCAGCCATTGCCCTGAGCCATGTCGCGCGCTTCATCCCGCGAACACTTCCCTGCACTCACGAATTGCATAACGATATTATGGTATGCCAACATTTTACAACCGATTCGCCGCAGTTTCGGATCAAATACAAGGGGCAGACGACGCTGGAAAAATCGGTTCAGCAGACCGCCAGGCAATGCTTCGTTAGGCCTGAGGCGTAATAGACAAAGTGCTCAACCGGTCGGAAGCGGGAAAAATTATTTGCACATTTAGTATTACGGTATACCATCAGACACAACAAATTCATCATCTCCGGCAGCGAACCGCAAAGGTAACAACAATGATCGACGCAACTGCCTACAAGACCGTCATGGGTTCTTTCCCTTCAGGGGTCACGGTCATCACCACCCTCAACGATGACGGCGAAGTGGTCGGTTTGACGGCCAGCGCATTCAGTTCGCTGTCGATGGATCCGCCATTGGTACTGTTCTGCCCCAACTACAGCTCGGACTCCTACCCGACGCTGATCAAGAACAAGCGATTCGCCATTCACCTTTTGTCCGGCATGCAGCAAAACGAAGCTTACGCGTTCGCGCGCAAGGGCAAGGACAAAGCCGCCGGTATCGAATGGAGTCTCAGCGCGCTGGGCAACCCGCTGCTCGCCAATGCCACTGCCATCATCGAATGCGAGCTGTGGCGTGAGTACGAAGGGGGCGATCACGCGATCATGGTCGGCGCCGTCAAAAACCTGATTCTGCCCGAGCAGCCCGCGCGCCCGCTGATCTACTGCCGCGGAAAAATGGGCGAGCTGCCTGCCTTCGCTTGAACCCCACTGAAATCTGGTACTACGGTATACCGATAAACGCCCAACCGCTCCGCCGTGAGCGGTGTGAAAAACAGAGGTAAGCGTCATGAAATTTTCGTTGTTCGTGCACATGGAGCGCTGGGACGAGTCGGTCAGCCACCGGCAATTGTTCGAGGACCTGACAGAGCTGACGCTGATGGCCGAGCAAGGCGGTTTCAGCACCGTGTGGATTGGCGAACACCACGCCATGGAATACACCATTTCCCCCAGCCCGATGCCGCTGCTGGCTTACCTTGCTGCCAAAACCACCACCATTCATCTGGGGGCTGGCACGATCATCGCGCCGTTCTGGCACCCACTGCGGGTCGCTGGCGAATGCGCTCTGCTGGACGTCATCAGCAACGGTCGCATGGAAGTCGGGCTGGCGCGTGGCGCCTATCAAGTCGAGTTCGATCGCATGGCCGGTGGCATGCCGGCCTCTGCAGGCGGCCAGGCAATGCGCGAAATGGTTCCTGTGGTCAAAGCGCTGTGGGCGGGCGACTACGCTCACGACGGTGAAATCTGGAAATTTCCCACGTCCACCAGCGTGCCGAAGCCGGTCAAGACGCCGCCCATGTGGATCGCTGCCCGAGACCCTGACTCCCACAACTTCGCCGTGAAAAACGGCTGCAACGTGATGGTTACGCCTTTGATGAAAGGCGACGAAGAAGTCGTCGATCTGAAGAACAAATTCGAAACCGCATTGGCCAACAACCCCGACGTACCACGGCCGCAACTGATGGTGCTGCGTCACACCCACGTCCACGCCGACAATGACCCCGAGGGCTGGAAAGTGGGCGCCAAGGCCATTTCGAAGTTCTACCGTACCTTCGATGCCTGGTTCGGTAACAAGACCACGCCAGTCAATGGCTTCCTCGACCCGAGTCCTGAGGAGAAATTCGCCGAGCGTCCGGAATTCGCGCTGGAGAGCCTTCACAAGACCGCAATGATCGGCACTCCCGAAGAAATCATTCCCCGCATCAAGTATTACCAGGAGCTGGGCGTCGACGAATTCAGCTTCTGGTGCGACAACAGCCTGCCCCATGCGGAGAAGAAAAAATCATTGGAGCTGTTCATCAAACACGTCGTGCCTGCCTTCCGGTAACGCGCTGCACGCGATGCGTCCGGGGCTTCGGAGGGTCTCGGGCGCCGTGCAATGGTCTATCCCTCGCTCAAACCCGCCCTTAATCCGCGCCCGGCGCACGGCACGCGTGCCTGCCGTCAACCCCTTCCCCTCGTCACTTGCGCAAACGCGGGATGTAAGGCGGACTTTCAAGAAAAAGAGTCCGCAGCCGATAGTGGCATACCATCAGACGGATTTGCCTTTTCCACCGCACTGTCCTGATCGACCTCACTGCCCTTTCGCAGTCGTTTTATGCGTGACCCACAAGAACAATCAGGAGCGCCGATGAACATCAAACAAAAACTCACCTGGGCCTTTGCAGTGATCGCGAGCTTGCCGATCATTCTTGTGGCGACGCTGGTCATTATCAATCTGAGAAACGACGCTGAACACGAGTTCGTGGACAGCAGCGGCCGGGAAATCCGCCAAGTCGCCAACGCCATGCAGCTGTTCTTCGAGGGCATCAGCCAGAACGTTGATTATCTGGCGGGTCAGCCACTGATCACCGGCGCCGGTGAGGGGCTGAAAAGCTACATCAGCGCCCAGGCCGCAGACATTCCGCAGTCAGCGGCGGATAAGCAATTGTTCGACTTCTTCGCCAGCATTGCCAACAGCCATCCGGCCTACTCCTATGTGTCCTACGGCCTGGCGAACGGCACCTACGCGTTCTGGCCGGGCGACCCGAAGATGGCCAGCTACGACCCACGTCAGCGTCCCTGGTACAAAACCGCTCAAGCCAACCCTGGCAAGACACTGCGCACCTCGGCCTATTACTGGGCCGGCGATGATGCGGTTCTCGTCAGCACCGTTCGCGCCGTCAACAACGCTTTGGGGAACTCAGGTGGCGTGGTCAACATTGACGTCTCGCTCAAGCAATTGACCACCCTCATCAAGCAAATCAAGTTGGGTGACAGCGGCTACCTGCTCCTGACCGAAAACGACGGCACCGTACTGGTCGATCCGAAACAGCCCGAGCACAACTTCAAGAAGCTCGGCGAACTGGGTGAAGGCTTCAGCCAGTTGGCGAAGGCCGGCCCAGGGCTGATCAAAGTCGACATCAACGGCGAACATTTCATGGCCAACGTGTTCCCGTCCGAACAGTTGGGGTGGAGCTTCATCGGCTTGATCAAGCAAGACGAGGTCATGAGTTCAGCCACACGCTTAACCTGGCTGATCGGGATCATTGCCGCAGTGCTTGCGGTGATCTTCGCCATCCTCGGCGCCAGCTTCGCCACCTTGATCGTGCGCCCGATTCGCAGCGTCGCCAGCGGCCTGGAGGGCATTGCTCAGGGTGAAGGCGACCTGACGCAGAGCCTGACCATACGGGGCAAGGATGAAACCGCGCAACTGGCGAACTGGTTCAATCAATTCCTCGCGGCCATTCGCGGCTTGATCCAGCACATCGGCCACGCCGCCACGCGCATTCTCGACAGCTCGGCCAGCTCCACACGCGTCTCCAATGACATGGCGCAAGCGGCAGGGCGCCAACGTGAAGCGGTGGACATGGTCTCGACGGCGTTTCACGAGATGGTCGCCACCGCCAACGAAGTGGCGCGCTCGTGCAGCCAGGCGGCTGCATCGGCGGACAATGGCCAGCAGCAGGCACGCGAAGGTCAGCGCCAGATCGATGATGCGGTCACCAGTGTCGATCAGTTGAGCGCCGAGATCTCCCGGTCGGCTCACGACATGACCCAGCTGGAAAAGGACAGCAATGACATCCAGTCGATCCTCGACACCATCCGTTCCATCGCCGAACAGACCAACCTGCTGGCACTCAACGCCGCCATCGAAGCCGCGCGCGCGGGCGAACAGGGCCGTGGCTTTGCAGTGGTAGCCGACGAAGTGCGTGCCTTGGCGAAACGCACTGCAGATTCCACGGCGGAGATCGACTCACTGCTTGGCAATCTGGCAAGACGCACCGCTTCGGTGGCCCAACAGATGCATGCCAGCCTCGATGTTTCACAACAGTCCGTGGCAAAGATCGGCCAAGCGCGTAACAGCTTCGGGCAGATTCGCGAATCGGTGGATGTGATCCGCGACATGAACACTCAAATCGCAACGGCCGCCGAAGAGCAGCATCAGGTCGCCGAAGACATCAACCGTCACATCAGCCAGATCCACGGCGACGCTCAACTGGTCGCGGACCTGGCAGACTCGGCCCGGGGCGATTCAGAGCACCTGGCGGCCCTGTCCAATGAGCTGGACAGCCTGGTACGTCGCTTCAGGACCTGACACCGCATCGTCATTGCCTAGCTGCCGCCTCACAGGCGGTGGCTTCAGGCTTTCGGTGCAGTCGATCCCGGAGCCTCTGCTTCATCTGCAATACCCCTTCTGTTGGCACAGATTTCAGATGTGTTGCGTCGACCGCTTGAATCCACACCCCTAAGCGGACAGTCAGAGGCCGTCCACACGCCACGACGGTTTTACCTATAGCTCCCCCCCATTTACTCATTGGCTACGCATCGTGATTTTGCGATAGCTTTACCGAAACGACCTCCCGCATACGAAGAACAACATCGCTTGAGGTTTGCAATAGCCGCTACGTCTCCAAGCTCGACTCGTCTGAAGCCACCTCATCGTATTGGCGCGTTGGTGCTAAAAGCACTGACCGGCGGCCGTCTGAAAGGAGAAAGTGGTTTCACGTGGAGGATGGCAGTCGCCACCGGGAGCTTGTTATTACTCACTCCTGTTGCAGTTGCCATCGCATGGCTCACCTACCTTAGCGGTCGATAACGAGCGACCGCTTCGGGTCGAAAGCCGCCATCCCCGAATATCGACCCCACCCCCAAAATCGCATAAATCCAGGCGAGACCTCCCGGCAACCCAATATCTTCACCTCTCACCACCCACCCGAGAAACACTCCCTCTCACCCTTTCACACAAAACGTGTGATCTCTCCCCCTGAACCTTCGTCAAGAAAACCACCCCGTGCTGTCGTCGGGGACTGATAACAGGGCTTTCCATGCAAACGCTGTTGAACGAGATTCTCGACGAAGTGCGTCCCTTGATCGGCAAGGGCAAAGTGGCTGACTACATCCCCGCGCTGGCCGATGTGCCAGCGCAGCAGTTGGGCATTGCCGTGTATGGCAACGATGGCAGCTATCACCGTGCGGGCGACGCGCTGGTGCCGTTTTCGGTGCAGAGCATTTCCAAGGTGTTCAGCCTGGTTCAGGCCATCGGCCACTCGGGTGAAGCCATTTGGGAGCGGCTGGGTCATGAGCCCTCGGGTCAGCCGTTCAATTCGCTGGTCCAGCTGGAGTTCGAGCGCGGGCGCCCGCGCAATCCGTTCATCAATGCGGGAGCGTTGGTGATTTGCGACATCAACCAGTCGCGCTTCGCCGCGCCGACGTTGTCGATGCGCGATTTCGTACGACGGCTGTCGGGCAATCCACACGTGCTGATGGATGCCCGTGTGGCCGACTCCGAATACCAGTTCCGCGCACGCAACGCGGCGATGGCGTATCTGATGCAGTCATTCGGCAACTTCCACAACGAAGTCGAGGCCGTGCTGCGCAGTTATTTCAGCTACTGCGCGCTGCGAATGAATTGCCTCGATCTGGCCCGAGCGTTCTGCTTCCTGGCCAACGACGGGTTTTGCAAGCACAGCGGCGAGCGGATTTTGACCCGGCGCCAGACTCAACAAGTGAACTCGATCATGGCCACGAGCGGGCTGTATGACGAAGCCGGAAATTTCGCCTACCGCGTGGGACTGCCCGGCAAGAGTGGCGTGGGTGGTGGGATTGTGGCCATCGTGCCGGGGCAATTTACGGTCTGCGTGTGGTCGCCGGAACTCAACGCCGCGGGCAACTCCCTCGCCGGCATGGCGGCGCTGGAGTTGCTGAGTGCGCGGATCGGGTGGTCAGTGTTCTGAGTGACGGCTGGCCTTTCTCCGGAAAGGGATCAGGCCGGTATCTCGTGGCAGTCCTCCCTCATTTTCTCAGACTGTCGTCCAGCCAAGGATTGCAGGTGTGGGCACGCTGAAAGGTAAGCCGGTCGGTGGGTGTGTATGGCATCCGCCGAATTGTCCACCCCGTCTACCAGCCGGTGCGAACGGCGATTTTGCCAAAGTGTGCACCCGCCCCCATCCGCTCATAGGCCGCCTTCAACTGGTCCAGTTCGAAGATTTGATCGACCACAGGCCTGATGCGGTGGACAGAGATAGCCCCAATCGCCGACGCCAGGTCGGCGACAGAGCCACCATTACTGCCCTGCACGCGAATTTCCTTGAAAATCACAGGCATCAGGTTGGCGGGCTGCGCAGCGCCGTCCAGAAAACCAATGGCCGCCACAGTCCCCCCATGGCGAACAGCGGCTAACGACCGCTCGAAGCCTTGGCCTCCCACCGGGTCGATCACCAGATCCACGCCCTGCCCTCCCGTTCGATCCAAGACAAAACGGTCCCAGTCCGGGCTGTCTCGATAATTGAATGTTTCATCAGCCTTGAGCATTCGGGCGCGTTCCAGCTTCTCGTTGGACGACGAAGTGATGATGACCCGGGCGCCACGAGCCTTGGCCAGTTGCAGGGCAAAGATGGACACGCCCCCGGTGCCCAGCAAGGCCACCGTCGAACCCGGACCTATGTGGGCGGTGTCGAGCGCGCGCCAGGCTGTCATGGCGGCAATGGGCAGCGAAGCCGCTTCTTCCCAACTCAAATGATCCGGAATTTTCACCACGGTTGCGGCATCCAGCTCCGCGACCTCCACCAGCGAGCCACGGACGGTGGCGCCCCTCATCGGACCGGCCAGTTCAGCCGTGGCGCGGCCTGCAATCCAGTGAGGCTTGATGTGGATGACCACACGATCCCCCGCCTTGACCTGCCAGACATCCTCGCCTACCGCCACCACCTCACCGGCGCCATCAGCCAAGGGAATATTGGGATACACCGCACCCGGGTACTGACCATGAACGACCGCGATGTCGGCGAAATTCAAGCTCGCGGCTTTGATGCGGACCAGCACCCTTCCGCGCCCCGGTTGAGCAGGGTCAGCCAGTTCGACGGGCAAGAACGCATCAAGTGACGGGGCAGTTAACTGTATGGCTTTCATAAGGCTCTCCAGAAATGACAGGAGGCCATTATGAAATGCTGCGTTTTGAGACAGAATACGAAGATCCTACCGTTCATAGATGTGAAAAATGCAGGAATCCTTTTTCTCCGATTTGAATGAGCTTTCGGCGTTTGTTGCCTTGGCCGACACCGGATCGTTTTCAGCGGCGGGTCGACAAATAGGTCGGGATGCCACTGCGGTGTCCCGCAGGTTGAGTGCGATGGAAGCCCGCCTGGGCGTGCGTCTCGCCGACCGCAGCACCCGCAAAGTGGCGCTCACTGAAGCCGGTCAACGCTATCTTGCGCGGATCAGGCCATTGCTCGACGGGCTCCAGTCTGCGGGCCGGGAAGCGGCAGAGCAGGTCGACGGCCAAGTACGCGGGCATCTGCGGATCTCGTTGCCTGGCAGTTTTGCCAGGCGCTGGATGACGCCGCTGATCGTGGGGTTCCTGCGTGCACATCCATTGGTCACGATCGAAGCCGATACGAGTAACCGCTTCGTTGACCTGATCGGCGAGCATTACGACCTTGCCATCCGACTGGGCGTATTAGCTGACTCTCGACTGGTTGCACGCAAGGTGGCGGAGCGTCGCCGGGTCATTTGCGCATCACCGGCCTTTCTGATGCGACATCCCCACCTTCAGGCGCCTCAAGACCTCGCCGGGGTTCCCTGCCTGTGCAACACCCGCAACAGCAATCCCTACCGTTGGGCGTTCACTCAGCCAGCACAGCGTCGCGAAGTCGTATCCGTTCGCGGCCTTCTGGCTTCCGAGGAACCTGAACTGCTGATAGAAGCTGCACTGGAGGGACTGGGTGTTCTGCACTCGACACGCTGGTACGTCGATGCCCACCTCAGGGAAGGCAGCCTCGTGGAGGTCATTCCGGACTGGCAACTGGATGACCGGGGGGCCGTCTATGTGATCACGCCAGCCACCTCAGGCACCCCCAACAAAACGCGGGCGTTTTCGGACTGGGTAGCGCAACACTTGGCGAGCGAGCTGGGATGAGGGCAGTTGTGGCTGCCATGGCGTGAACAGCGTGATATCCCAATTCTCCAAGGCCCGACGGCTTCGACGATCGGATGAGAAATCCCGTCGGGCGCAGTGGATCAGAGTTGGGCGAGGCCGCCGTCGACGGCCACTTCGCTGGCAGTCATGAAACTGCTGTCCGACGAGGCAAGAAACGCTGCGGCCGCTCCGATCTCTGCGGGATCAGCCATGCGCTGGAGCGGGGTCATCGACGCGTAGACCTTCTGGCCCTCTTCCCCCAGCGCAGCCTTGGCGAGTTCAGTGGCCGTCGCACCGGGTGACAAGACATTGACCCGGATGCCGGTGCCTTTGAGGTCTTCGGCCCAGGACCGCGCGAGGTTGCGCACGGCCGCTTTGCTGGCGCTGTAGGCGCTCATGGCCGGGGCGCCGGTGGTGCCCGCGCTCGACCCGGTCAGGATAATCGAACCGCCTTCGCCCATCAGCGGCAGCGCTTGCTGGACCGTGAAAATCGTCCCTTTCACATTGGTGTCGAAGGTGTCGTCAATGTGCTCGGCGGTGATACTGCCGAGCGGCAGCGGGCTACCTGCACCCGCATTGGCGAAGACGATATCGAGGGTGCCGCGCTCGGCTTTCACGGCGGCGTAAAGCCGGTCAAGGTCGGCAGGATCAGACACCGAGCCTTTCACCGCGCGGGCGTTTGGGCCAAGCTCGGCCACCGCCGCGTCGAGCGCGTCTTGCCGACGACCGAAGATGAACACGAAAGCGCCCTCCTCGATAAAGCGTTTTGCGGCGGCGCGGCCAATGCCGGTTGCGCCACCAGTGATCACTGCGGTTTTGCCATTCAATCGGGTCATGTCGTGCATCCTTCAATGAGTTTCTGCTCAAGCCGAGGAACGGCTCGCTTGGAAATCAGGATGCGGCGCTGATAACCTAACGACAAGTATGCACATTTTGGTAAGTACCTAAAAAATGACGACATCACCTGAAATCTGCGACACCGGATGTGGGCTCAACGCCACGCTGCGCGTCATCTCCGGCAAATGGAAACCGTTGGTCCTTTTTTTCCTGAGGGACGGCGCGAAGCGCTATGGCGAGTTGAAACGGCTGATACCGGGCGTGAGCGACAAAGTGCTGATCCAGTCGCTAAAAGACCTGGAAGCCGATCGCGTGCTGGCGCGAACGGACTATCAGGAGGTGCCTCCACGTGTGGATTACACCTTGACGCCACTCGGCCGGAGTCTGGCGCAGGCGATCATTCCGCTGTGTATATGGGGGACTGAGTATGCGGTAGAGATGGCGCGGATTTTTGCGGAACAGGATGCCGTGTCGTAGCTAAGTGCTGGGTGTGCGCACTTCGGATAAGGAAATATGCGGACGCTCAAAGAATAAGTTTCTCGACGGGCTGGATTGAACGTACTAAGCACCTTACCGATGCATCTTCTTACTATCGGCCGGAACGAAGGAAGCTAGATATAACAAGTGCACGCGATGGAAAATTATTGACTGAATGCACCCATTATTTAATGTCAAATCCGAGGCGAACCTCCTGCGCGACCAGCAAACTTAAAACGTATCCGATCAGATCAGACACCTGATTCTGCCCCCCCCCCCCCGGTGTACAGGCAGAGTGCATCGGCCGTAGTTTTTGAGCTTGCCACACACTTCATGAACGCCTCCTCCACGTTTTGACTCTTGCCCGCAACGCCGACCGATTTCAGGATGAGTCGACTTACTCAACGGAGTCTTTCGAATGTTCAATCGCCGGGGGAGTAGCGCAGTGGCTGCTTGATAAAGTCCCGCCCTCCCTCACCTGAACTTCATACACCACCGATCACGGCATTAACCTCGCAGGCGCTCTCGTGCCCGCGGCGGCACCGTGTTGCCCAAAAAACGTCGCGAGATAACAACAATGATAATTAGAAAACTGCTGGGAACCCTGTATGTACAAGTCGTGCTAGCTCTGGTGCTAGGCGTGTTATTGGGAAAACTCTGGCCTCAGGTCGGGGTGGACCTGAAGCCTTTGGGGGACGGTTTTATCAAGCTGATCAAGATGATCATCGGGCCGATCATCTTTTGTACTGTTGTCTCCGGTATTGCCAGCATGCATGACGTGAAACAGGTTGGACGAGTCGGAGGCAAAGCGCTGTTGTATTTTGAAGTGGTATCGAGCATTGCGCTGGTGATCGGCCTGATCGCTGCGCATTTGCTGCAACCAGGAAGCGGATTCAATGTAGATGTGGCGACGCTGGATCGCTCGACGATCGCCGGTTATGTGGGCCAGTCGCAACATGGCGAGGGCATTGTCGGCTTTTTGTTGCACGTGATTCCGGCGACCTTTTTCGAGGCGTTCACCCAAGGCGAGATTTTGCCAGTACTGTTCGTCTCGGTGCTGTTCGGCGTGGCACTGGTGATGGTGGGTGAAAAAGCCAGACCGCTGACAGGCCTGATAAATCAGACCAGCGAAGTGTTCTTTCGCATTGTCGGCATCATCAGTCGGGTAGCCCCTGTCGGTGCATTTGGAGCCATGGCTTTCACTATCGGCAAGTACGGCCTGGGCTCGTTGCTACCCCTGTTGAAGTTGGTCGGCACGTTCTATGTCACGGCGCTGTTCTTCATCTTCGTGGTGCTGGGCAGCATTGCCCGTCACAGCGGTTTCAGCATCTTCAAACTGCTGGCGTATCTCAAGTCCGAACTGTTGATCGTGCTGGGCACCAGCTCATCGGAATCGGCGCTACCACAGCTGATCCAGAAGTTGGAAAGTCTGGGGGCCTCTCGCGGTGTCGTAGGTATCGTCGTGCCCACGGGCTACACCTTCAACCTGGACGGCACCAACATCTACATGACGCTGGCGGTGCTGTTTCTTGCCCAAGCAACCAACATCGAGCTGACGATGGAACAGCAACTCACCCTGCTCGCCGTGGCAATGCTCACGTCCAAGGGCGCCGGTGCGGTAGTGGGCGCAGGTTTCGTGGCATTGGCCGCCAGCCTGGCTGTGGTGCCAACCGTGCCCGTGGCTGCCATGGTATTGATTCTGGGGATTGATCGTTTCATGGCCGAGTGCCGTTCGCTCACCAATATTATTGGCAACGCTGTGGCAGCACTGGTAATCGCGGGCTGGGAAAAAGAACTGGACCGCAGCCAGATGGCACCCATTGCTCTCAAGAGCAGCCGCCGTGCGGCTGCGCTAGATGCTAAAACTTGTGTCCGCGCCGACCACGTTTAGGATATGGCGTTTTTTGGGGCTCTTGCTGGGCCCTAAACGGCTCCGCATCTGGGCGAATTCCGCGTAGCGGGTTTCGTAGCACGTAGACCGCTTCCCGAATTCCGCTAGGTGGCGCAAGCATCCTGCTCTAAAGCCGATTCTTGAAAACCGACGGATATCGGCCAGCAGCCACATGGGCAAGCGAATACGGTTACCGTATTGCTCTCCTGCATCTACTCGGCCATGCAGCCGTCAACCAATGCCTGGATCTCTGTAAAGACATCCGAAGCCAGACTCGCCGGAACGCCCCAATAATCAAAGATTCCCCCCTCATCCTGGTGCTGGCCGCAAGTCACGAAAACGCCAGTCCCAAAGCGCTGTTTCAGTCGACTGGCCAACCAGCCCACGAACCCGCTGTTGTCGATACCGTGAGGAAAATGGAAACGGAAGACGCCAAAAAGCTCCTGCTCGGAGGCTTCGCAGGGGACCAACTGACTCCACACCTTGTCATCTCGAACGAGTGCCAGTGCGTCGGGATGTACGGCTCCCGGGAAAGATGACAAAGGAAACTCCAAAAACGCATACGTGCCGGTAAAGAATCGGACGCGCGCCTGGGTCATGACGCGTAATAGCCGACGCTCCGCATCCTCAGTCGTTTCATGCGATATGTTCACCATTTCCATATCTCCGCTCTGTGAAGCGCAAGGCGCTTGCATTGATTGACCCGAGCGATGTTAAGCAGGAAGATTTTCAAGATAAATGCCCGACATAGAACAACATTGGCAACCAAAGGTTGTAAATATGGATAAGCTGAAAAGCATGGCCGCCTTCGTCGCAGCAGCAGAGGCAAGCTCTTTCTCCGCAGCAGCAGCACTGCTAGGCGTCACTCCGCAGCTGATTGCCAAACAGGTAGGAAACCTGGAATCACAACTAGGTCTCAAACTCATCACCCGGACCACTCGCCGTCAAAGCTTGACCGCCTTGGGTGAAGAATATTATTCGCGCTGCAAGGCAATCCTGAAGGACGTTGAAGATGCTGAAGCGCTGGCACTGGCGGCAAACTCCACGCCGCGTGGGAAGATCAGAATCAGCGCACCGTACAATTACGGCTCACATCGGTTGATCCCGTTCCTCACCCAATACCTGACGCGCTATCCCGAAACGGAAATCGAACTTGAACTGACAGACAGGTTCGTGAATATCGTGGAAGAAGGATACGAAGTCGTTTTCCGGCTGGGTAAACCGCAATTAGCCGACAGCGCTGCGTTAGTGCAGCGCTGTTTGAGACCTTTCAGGATGTTCGCCTGCGCATCGCCTGCTTATCTATCGCGCAAAGGGACCCCGCTCCACCCCGAGCAACTCGTGGACCATGACTGTCTGGGCTATCTATTTTCCGATCGAATGACGGACAAAGTCTGGCGCTTCACCAAAAACATGCAGGCGTTCACAATCCCCATTACCAGCCGACTGAAGGTCAATAACACCCTGGCCAAGGTCAATGCAGCATTGTCGGATTTCGGCATCACGCTCTGTGTAGAAGACGTGCTCATGCCCTATGTGCAACGTGGAGAGCTGGTTGTACTTTTCAAGGACTTCGAAGGACCTACCTACCCCGTCAATCTGATCTACCCCGCCGACCGTCGTCCCTCAGCAAAGGTCAGACGCTTCATCGACGAAGTCGTCGATGCTCTCGGCGTGCCGCAGGGCAAGCGCAGCGAGGGCTGTGAAATTCGCTCCTCATGAATGCCTGCCGGAATAGCTACGATTGATCATCTTCGCGGTAGGCAACAAGAAACTCGTCGGATGCCACGAAGTCTGCCGCAGCTCGTAACGCGGCAGCCGAATCGCTGCCCATGACCGCTTCGACGCGTTCGTTGGCAGTGGCCCAATAAACCAGTGCGCGCTGCCACAGTTCAACGCCGTCCGGCGTCAGAAGAGCACGCTTGGTCCGCTTGTCATGTTCGTCAACCTTTAGCACCACCCAACCGTCCCTGATCAGGGGCTTCAAAGCGTGCGTGAGTGCAGAGATCTGAATGGCGAGTTTGACTGCCAGATCCTGCAATGTCGGAGCTTGCCCATCGTTATCTGCCTCCATCCTCACGATCTCGGTCAACAGAGAGACTTGGGTGGATTTCAGGCCTAGAGGCGCTAAAGCCTCGTCATACAAATTTCCCAGACGCCGAGCAGCAAGCCGCAGCGCTGTGTTCGTACAGACGAGCGATTGATAAAGATCTTCTTCGCCCGTCGCGATTCTGGAGGACCGGGAAATCGCCGGTAGCTTGCTAGAAATTTTCGTCATGTCTGAATAATGGTTGAGCACAACACCATTGACAACCCCTGCCTTTCGAGCAGATGCTTGAGCCCTCAACTTGTTGCTTGAGTACTCAACCTTGGAGAGCACTATGGATTCGTCAAAAAAGACCGCCGTCGTCACTGGCGCTTCATCGGGTATTGGAGCCGTCTACGCTGACCGCCTCGCGGCGCGCGGATTCGATCTGGTTCTCGTGGCTCGTCGGGAAGACCGCCTGAATGCACTCGCCAATGACTTGGCAGAGAAGCACGGTATCAACGTGCGCACTCTGGTTGCTGATCTGGAAAAAGAAGCAGATGTAGCCAGAGTGGAAGAGGTGCTCACCCGTGACGACAGCGTGCAGATGCTCGTGAACAACGCGGGCGTCGCCCGGCTAAGCGCGTTGGCGGACACATCCGTCGATGTGTCTCTGTCGCAAATCGCGTTGAATATCGTCTCGTTGACGCGTTTGACCCACGCGGTTTTGCCCGCCTTCGTTGCACGCAACCACGGCACCATCATCAACATCGCGTCGGTGCTGGCGGTGCATTCGTGGGAGATCAGTTCGGTTTATAGCGGGACAAAATCCTACGTGCTGGCGTTCAGCCGAGGGATACAGGACGAGTTGGCAAAAGCCCACTCAAACGTGAAACTGCAAGTCGTGCTGCCCGCCTCAACCGCAACCGAGATCTGGTCTGAAAGCGTGTCGGGTATTCCGCTGTCAGCACTGAGTCAAGACACCATCATGAGTACTGAAAACTGCGTGGACGCCGCGCTCGCAGGTCTGGATCACGGCGAAAACATTACCTTCCCCTCTGTCGACGACGAGAACTTATGGCGTGAATACGACAGCGCTCGCGGTGCACTCTTCGCCGCGACACAAACTGGCAAGCCCGCGTCCCGCTACCGCCTTTCTTGATAGCCAGAGCATGGATCTGATGGACGTCGCCATCAGATCCATGCGCGGAATGCGGGCTGGCGCACTCGCGCGACGTCATCCGGGTTACACCGCCAACGTCGCAGCGATAACCTCGGCAATGGATTGCAATCTTAGGCTGGCCTTCGAGTCGCTTTGCTTCGTTTCCAGCAGCACGAATTCAGCATCAGGCAGCGCAGGCAAAAAGCCTTTGGGCACTTCCACCATGCCCGGTTCGATCAAGGCCGATGCATTGAGGCAGCCAATGCCCAGCCCTGCTCCCACAGCAGCCTGAAGGCCCGCGACGCCTGAGGCGATATGGGCGATGACATGCGGCCGACGGTGCGTGTCGAGTTGCTGACGTACCAGCCGATGCAGCGAACAGGTCTCGGGCAGCAAGGCGAGTTCGATGGGCTTTTGCTCGCAGGCCATCTTTTGTCCGTTGGCCATGACCCAAATCAAACGCTCTGTGCGAAGCACCCTTACGTCGCTGGGTGTTCCGGGCGCAGACCCGACAATCCGCATCACGATCGCCAGGTCAAGCGCACCGTTGCGGTGGGCGGCCATGACTTCATCGCTTTTGCCCACCTGCGTGCGAATCCGTAAGCCCGGATGCTGCTGGGCGATCCGGTTCAGCAATCCCATGAGATGACTCGGTCTGAAGTAATCCGAGATGCCGAGGTTAAGTTCGCCTTCCAGCGGAATGCCGTGCATGTCACGCCATGCCGCATCGGCCAACGCCAGGATTTTGCGCGCGTGATCCACCATGCGCTCGCCCACAGCGGTCGTCTGCACGCCCATTTTGCTGCGAACGAGGAGTTGCCCACCGGCGGCCTCTTCAAGCTTTCGTAATTGCTCGCTCAGCGAGGACTGCGAGAGAAACCGGGTGGAGACAGCCGCTGAAATACTGCCCGCATCAACGACCGCCACCAGCGTTCTTAACTGCTCGAAATCAAAACCGCGCATATTCATCCACCCGATAAACCGATGGCAACCATCGCATCATACGGCTTTTCCAATGGAACGGGTGCACACAGAATGATCGGCATCCACCCACAGAAAGGACACCGTCATGCCTTCTATCACGCTCCAGCTGTCCGGCCCACGCAATCCCGATCTCGGTCAAAAAGCGATGGTGCTGATTAATCAGCTCACTGCCGAAGTATTGGGCAAACAACCCCAACTCATGGCAACGACCGTCCAATACGTTGCCGATGAAGACTGGTTCATCGCAGGACAACCCTTGTCAGTGACGGGGGGAAGTGCGTTTCACCTCCTCATCAGCATCACCGACGAGACCAATACAAAACAGGAGAAAGCGCTGTTTCTCGCGGAGGTTCATGCCGGGCTGAAGCGGTTGATGCCAGACCTGCACGACGTGTCCTACGTGCATCTCGTCGACGCACGCGCGGCCGCGTACGGCTATGGCGGGCGCACCCAGGAATGGCGCCATCAGCAAGCCGGCGTTTGATTGAGTTCGTTCATGGCGCAGATCGACACCTGCGCCATGAACGAGAACGTTAAGAAGAAAGCACCCACCGAAAGCTATTCATCGAACGGCAGCGGCGCCCCTGAATCACGTCGCACATCAAACACATTGAGCGTCATCGCCACCAACGCGTAATACCCATACACCCCGATCAGCTCGACCATTGCAGACTCGCCAAACAGCGCGACGCCCTGGTCGTAGAGCGCTTTATCGACCCTTCGGGTGTGGTAAAGCGAATGGCCGATGTCGTAGACACATTGCTCATCGGCGCGCGTAAACGTTGGGGAGCGTTGCTCCCTGAGCGCGTCGATCACGCTGTCGGAAACACCTGCACTTCTGGCGATGGGCGCGTGAATCTGCCACTCGGCCTGAGAGCGCCACCAGGCGGCCGTCGTCAGAATGGCGAGTTCGGTGAGCCGCAGTTCCAGGGCCGTACCATATCGGCAGAACGCCCCGAGACGTTGGGCGTGGTCCGCCAGCGCCGGGCTGTGAATCCAGGCCAGAAACGGGCCATCCAGGTTGCCGCGAGGGCCCTTCAGAATGTCAGCGAGCACGCGCTGCTGATCTTCACTCATCTGATCGGGTTGCAAGGGTGTAAGACGCGATTGAATGCTCATGACTGCAGGTTCGCTCCTTTAGGCGACAGCACGCTGTGCAAGCGTGGGAAACAATTTATCAAGGGGTCGCGGCGACGAAAAACATCCCCCACGCTGGCGAGAAGAAACACCCGCCGGATGGCAAGACGCTCGTCAAACCGGCTCATCGAGATAGGGTTTCAATACCCCTTCAATCCAGCTCATGAAGGCTCGCACCCGCTGGGAAAGATTGCGCCGATGGGCGACAACGAGCGAAGCGGCAAGCGGCTCGGGCCTAAGCTCGGGGAGCACTTCCACCAGATCGCCGCGCTGGATGTGCTGCGCCAGCGCCAGGTAACCGCCTTGAATCAGTCCGATGCCCGCCAGCCCCGCTGCATGGTAGGTCTGCACGCTGTTGACCTGCATCACGCCGGGCAGCGCCAGCGATCCATACCCCTCACCCTCCGGATACTCCCACCCCATCAATCGGGCGCCGAAAGTGGGGGTGTAGTGAATCATTTGGTGCCCCTGCCTCAGCAGATCGTCGAGCGTCTGCGGTGTGCCGTACATCGCCAAATAGTGAGGGCTCGCCGCGTTCATCATGCGCAAACGGCCCAGTGATCGGGCGATCAGCGTGTCGTCGAGGATCGGCCCGAGCCGGATCACGCAGTCGAACCCTTCCTGTACGAGATCAACCCGCCGATCAGTGCTGGACAACTCCAGCTCCAACTCGGGATTCGCCTTGAGGAACTGCGGCAGCGCGGGGATGACCACGGTCCTCGCCAACTCGGTCGGCATGTCGACACGCAATCGCCCCCTCAAAGGAGCGCCGTTGCTGGCGAACATCGATTGCATGTCCTGCGCATCGGCCAGAAGGTCCCGAGCACGCGAATAGAAAGCGCGCCCGTCCTCGGTCAGTTGCACGCTGCGCGTCGTCCGGTGCAAAAGCGTGGCGCCCACCTCACGCTCCAGCTCGCGAATGACGGTCGAGACTCGCCCCTTCTGAATGCCCAGGCTTTCAGCGGCTCGGGTAAAGCTCATCAGTTCCGCGACGCGGGCAAAAATCAGAAGTGTCTGGAGATGAGGCATTGTTCACCGAAATGAGAACAGAGCGTTCACGAAGACATTATTTATAGCGTATTTCTGACTCAGTAGAGTAGCGCTCACGTTGCCCATCCTTCCACTCAACGTTAGAGAGCGTCCCCATGAATTCCCCTTCCACACCTGTTAGAACCGCTGTCGTCTATCACTCCGGCTATGGCCACACCGCGCGCATGGCCAGCGCGGTGGCCGAAGGCGCAGGCACTGGCGCTGTGTTGTTGGCCATCGACTCCGAGGGCAACCTTTCCGACGACGCATGGCAGACCCTGGCCAGCGCGGATGCCATCGTTTTTGGCTCGCCGACGTACATGGGCGGCCCAAGCTGGCAGTTCAAAAAATTCGCGGATGCTTCCTCCAAACCTTGGTTCGAAGGCGCCTGGCAGAACAAGATTTTTGGCGGCTTCACCAACAGCGCGAGCCTCAACGGCGACAAGCTCAATACCCTTGAATACTTCGTCTTGCTCTCAGGGCAGCACGGCGGGATCTGGGTCGGGCTGGACATCAAACCGGCGAACCTCAAGGCCTCGAAGCGCGACGACCCGAATCGCATGGGCTCGTACATCGCGCCCATGGCGCAGACGCCTGCCGATGCGTCCCCTGAAGAGATGTCCTCAGGAGACCTTGAAACGGCACGCCTGTACGGCGCCCGGGTTGCGCTGATTGCCGGGCAATTTCAGCTTGGGAAATCCCGTCTCGCCTGAATCAGCTCATCGTGGCTCAGCTCTTCCATTTCTTCCGGACGTGAGACGCGACCCTGTGGATTCGCTTGAATCGGAATGCCATGCCGCGAACCTTCCGCGACACGGCATTTCGGCCTTTGCAGAGGGCCAATGACCCGGAGCGCCGGATATCGCAGTCATCGCCGTTGCTTGAGCGATTGACAGCCTGACGAAACGCTCGCTATAACTACACCGTTGTACGACGACAGACGAATAATCGTCGAGTCACCTCAAAAAATAAAAATGTCGGTCACCACAATGAATTCGACCTGCTTGCTTATCTCAGCCCAAACCCCGTCTGCGGGTTCTCCCCCGGCCGTTTGCTGCCCTGGAAAACGCCACTCGCTCAAAAAAGATTCACGCGCTCGACTGCGAAGTGGTTAGACCTCTGACCTCCCTATTGCGATTCCGAGACGCCGGTCACCGCGCGCTCGCTGAACCGGTCGCGAGATCATCACCCCTCCAAAAATAATAGTGATGCCATGAATCTGAACGAGTCCACCCATCCGCAAAGCGTCACACGGGCGGCCACACGGTCTGTCGGCAAATACCGCTGGACGATCTGCGCGCTGCTGTTTTTCGCCACCACGGTCAACTACCTGGATCGCCAGGTGCTCAGCCTGCTGGCCCCGGACCTGTCGACTGAATTTGGCTGGAGCAACACTGACTACGCCAACATTGCCTCGGTCTTTCAGTTCGTCTACGCCATCGCGATGATCTTCGCCGGTCGTGTCGTCGACAAGATCGGCACCAAAACCGCCTACGTCGTGGCGATTGGCGTCTGGTCCACCGGCGCCGTGATGCACGCGTTCGCGGTACCGCTGGGGCAAGGCATTGGCGCGATCACCACGGCACTGGGGTTTGCCGCGATTCCCGTGTCCATCGCCGGGTTCATGCTGTCGCGGGCCGTGCTGGCCATCGGCGAAGCGGGTAACTTCCCGATCGCGATCAAAGCCACGGCCGAATATTTTCCGAAGACCGAGCGCTCGTTCGCCACCGGGATTTTCAACTCCGGCGCCAACGTCGGTGCGATCGCCGCGCCGATCTGCGTGCCGCTGATCGCTGCGGCGTGGGGCTGGGAATCGGCGTTCATCGTGATCGGCCTGCTCGGTTTCGTCTGGCTGGGCATGTGGGTGGCCCTGTATGAAAAACCGGATCAGCAAAAACGCCTGACCGCCGAAGAGCTGGCCTACATTCGCGGCGACGAAGCCGAAGCTGTCCAGGCTGCCCCGGTGCCGGGTGCGCCTGCGAAGAAGGTCTCGTGGTTCAAACTTCTGACCTATCGCCAGACGTGGGCCTTCGCGTTCGGCAAATTCATGACTGACGGCGTGTGGTGGTTCTTCCTGTTCTGGCTCCCGACGTACCTGTCCGCGCAATACAACATGAAAGGCGCGGCCATCGTGATGCCGCTGTTCGTGCTGTACAGCATGACCATGGTCGGTAGCATCGGCGGCGGCTGGTTCCCGAGTTACTTCATGGCACGGGGCGACAAGCCGTACGACGGCCGCATGAAAGCCATGCTGATCATCGCGCTGTTCCCGTTGCTGGTGTTGCTGGCGCAACCGTTCGGGTACATCAGTTTCTGGGTGCCCGTGCTGTTGATCGGCATCGGCGCGTCGGCGCATCAGGCGTGGTCGTGCAACATTTTCACCACGGTGTCCGACATGTTCCCCCAGAAAACCGTGGCATCGGTCGTGGGCATTGGCGGCATGGCCGGCGGTCTGGGTGGCGTGGTCATGACCAAGATCGGCGGTTGGGTCTTTGACTATTACAAGTCGATCAACGACATCCACACCGGCTACATGATCATGTTTGCCATCTGCGCCCTGGCCTATCTCGTGGCGTGGAGCGTGATGAAAGCGCTGGTGCCGCGCCACAAGGAAATCACCGATCTCTGATCCCTTAGCCAACAAACCTCACGGTTGCCTCCGTGCCTACACAGGGATGCGTTTCGCATCCCACGACAACAACAAGGAAATATCGATGACCAAGTTCAAAGTGCTGGTGGGTTTTGTGTGTCTGTTTTCGGGTTACGTTGCTGCCGCCCCATCGGCCGACGAGCAGAACGTGGCCAAAGCAGTCGACAAAATGACGCAGGCGATGCTGCACAAGGACACCAAAACCCTGGCGGCCCTGACCTCCGACAAAGTCACCTATGGCCACTCCAGCGGCAAGGTTCAGAACAAGGATGAATTCATCGCCGACATCGAAACCGGCCGCAGTGGCTTCAAGACCCTGCAGATGCTGAACCAGAAAATCACCATGGACGGCGACGTCGCACTGGTCCGCAACCACTTCTCCGCCCAAGCCGTGAACAGCGGCGTGGAAGTCCCGACCGAAATCGAAAACTTCCAGATCTGGCAGAAGCAGAAAGGCCAGTGGCTGTTGATCGGTCGTCAGGCGTACAAGTTCTAATCCGGTCCCGCACGTCGGCGTGGTGATGATTGATCCCTACGCCGATGTGCCCGCCATCATGGGTGCCCTCCTTAGCAGCGTTTTCGTCCGACCAGCGACCTGCACGCGAACTCGGTTTTCCCGCCTCTTTGATGACGAAGCCGATCTGGCCGTGCCGCCTCTGAATCGGGCTCTCGTGAATCGCTGATTCTTCATCAGAGCATAAAACGAGCCTGCATCGCCCGCAGACGCTTGCTCCCGTTCCGTATGACGAGCACTATTCGCGCTACCGTAGCCAATGTGGCTTTGGCTTAACGGAATCTCGAAATGGGTCTTCGCCAACGCAACAACATCAGAGTGGAAGGCAGCGGCCCTGCGACGCTGATTTTTTCCCACGGTTTTGGCTGCGACCAGACCATGTGGCGTTACCTCTACCGCCACTTCACTGATCACTTTCGAGTGGTGATGTATGATCTCGTCGGCGCTGGCCAGTCTGACCTGGGCGACTATGATTCCGAAAAATACGCGTCGCTGATCGGGTATGCCCAGGATCTGAACGAGATCATCGATGAGTACGGTGTCGGTCCTGTCATTCTCGTGAGCCATTCCGTGAGTTCCATGATCAGTGCGCTGGCAGACCGGCTGCACCCGGGCCGCATCGCCGCCCATGTGATGGTGGGTCCCTCCCCGTGCTACATCGACACCGACGATTATGTCGGCGGCTTCACCCTGAATGACATCCACTCCCTGCTCGAAACCCTCGATAGCAACTACCTTGGCTGGTCCAGCACCATGGCCCCTGTCATCATGGGCGCGCCCGGACAACCCGCGCTCAGCGAAGAACTCACCAACAGCTTCTGCCGGACCGAGCCCGAGATCGCCAAGCAATTCGCCAGGGTCACGTTCATGTCGGACAACCGTACCGATATCGCAGGGCTCGCGACCCCCACGCTGATTCTGCAATCGACCGAAGACCTCATTGCACCGGTTGCCGTGGGCGAGTACCTGCACGCGGTCCTGCCCGAGAGTACGTTGTGCATCGTGCCCAACGTCGGGCACTGCCCGCACATGAGCGCGCCGAGTGCCTGCTCTGAGGCCATGGATATATTCCTGGCGCCGTGGATTGGCGCGCATGCCAGCTGATCGGCCAATGCCACCCGACTTCGAGGCCTTGTTCGAAGGTGCCCCCTGTGGCCTGATCCTCACCACGGAAGACGGCTCGATCCTGCGTACGAACAGAATTTTCTGCGAGTGGACAGGCTTTGATTCAGCTGCGCTGCAAGGGCGTCGCTTCCAGAGTTTGCTCACCATGGGCGGGCGGATTTTTCACCAGACCCACTGGGCGCCGCTGATGCAGATGCAAGGCTCCGTGGCGGAGGTGAAACTGGAGGTGCTGCACCGCGACGGGCATGCCTTGACCATGCTGCTCAATGGTGTTCGGCGAGACCACCCCGACGGGGCCTTTTACGAATTGGCGCTGTTTGGCACCACCGATCGCGACCGGTATGAGCGAGAGCTGCTGAACGCTCGCCGACACGCCGAAGAGTTGTTGAAAGAAAAAACAGCCGCAGAATCGGCGCTCCGACAAGCGAAAGTGGACCTGAGCGTCGCCTACGAAAAAGCTCAGCGTCGCGCCTTGTTTGCAGAACAGATGGTCGCGATTGCCAGTCACGATCTGAAAAACCCGTTGACGGCTATTCGCATGGCCACCGACATGCTGATCCGCGGCGAGCGTACCGCCAAGGAAGCAAAGCTGTTGGAGCACATCGGGAAATCGTCTGACCGCGCCCAGCGCATGATCGCGGACCTGCTGGACCTGGCGTTGGTCCGAGCTGGCAACGGCATTGGCATCAATCGCTCTTCGGTCGCGCTGCACAGGGTCGTCAGCCAGTGTCTGAACGAACTCCAACTGGCCTTTCCGGCCGCGACATTGCGGCATCATCCCTCTGGCGACGGAAACGTTGAACTGGATGCCGACCGCCTTCAACAACTTGTTGGCAATCTGGTCGCCAACAGCGTGGCTTACGGCGATCCCCAACAGCCCATCACTGTCGTATCGACTCTGGCAAACGGCATGGCCGCTGTCTCGGTTCAGAATTGGGGCTCTGTCATTTCCGAGGGCGCACTGGCCAGCCTGTTTGAACCCATGACGCGTCACAGCGCCAAGGACGATGACGTCAGAAGCGTGGGTCTGGGCCTGTTCATCGTCCGGGAAATCGCCCAGGCCCACGGCGGTGACGTAACCGTCAGCTCAAACGCTGAGAGCGGTACGACGTTTACTGCGTGCTTCCTTGACGGAATCGCGCACAGCGGGTGATGTGGCGCAATCGCACCCGACGCTGAACCCTATCTGAAGATCGCCAGCTTGCGGATCCGCAGCATCTCAGCCAGCGCACGATGCGGCTTCGCCGTTCCTCTTTCTGCGACACAGATCTTCAACTGATGCGACTACCGCGCCGGGTCCCGCAATCGCACAGTACGGCGGGCGGTGAGCGTGCCATTTCAACAGCAACAGCAGCCGAACCCGCTCGACTCACCCGCGCCCCCAATAAAAACGAGGAACCGCACACATGTCGATGGACAATTTTCCGATCGGGCTGCAGATGGATGTCTCCTATCCAGATTTCCAAGTCAGCCTGACTTTGCTTTCAAACACCCAGCTGAGCTTCGAAATCAAGGAAGGGCCTTTCGCAAAGATAGAGCGCGTCTCCATTCATGTCGTACCACTGGGCAACAGTATGTTCGCCGTGAGCTGGCAAGAAAAGGACGGCGCTACCGTCACGAACGTTCAGGACTACGATCGCGGCCAGGTTCACTCTCATGCCACGCTGGCAACCGGCACGTTTCTGCGGATGACCGGCAAAATGACTGTCACGCGCCCCGCCGACCGGTCCCTCGATAACCGGCCCACACGCAATAAAGCGTTGGTGCTCGAAGCCATGACCTCATTGTTCCAGCATCGTGACGCGTCGGCGGTCCGTCGGTTCTACTCGTCCCATTACATCCAGCACAACCCCACCATCCCTCAAGGTCGCGATGCGTTGGAAGGTCTCGTGAGCAACCTGTCGGACGCGGTTTATTACGAGCCGGGGCTGATGGTGGCGGAAGACAATATGGTGGCCATTCACGGGCGTATCCGTGGTTGGGCAGATGTTCCACAAGTGGTGGTCGATCTGTTCAGAATTGAGGACGGAAAGCTGGCCGAACATTGGGACGTCTTGCAAAACGACGCACCGGCAACGGCAAGGCTCAGCGATATCTCGATGTTCGACCCCCACGAAGCCACCCATCTGGTTTGAGCACAGTCGGGCATCGCGCTCGCCCCATAAAAAGTGAGAGGCGGTGTGGCGAGCGGCCGTAGCGCTGTCCGCGCCACACTTACGATCCTCTTCATTTCCCGATGCAGTACCTGAATCAAGGGACAGAACATGCCACTCAACACCTCAGCAGTTATCCCTCCAGCACTAATACGAATCGGCTACAGCCTGTCGCTGACAGGACCACTCGCGGGCAATAGCAAGTCGGCTCGACTCGCTCATGAGATTTGGCAAGAGGAAATCAATCAGCGCGGAGGGTTGCTTGGGCGTCTCGTCGAGCTCGTTTGCCATGACGACGAGGGGATTGCGTCGAACGTTCCTGATATCTATCAGCGGCTGGTCCATGAAGATAAGGTTGATCTGCTCCTCGGCGGCTACGGCACCAATACCCTATTAGCGGCCATGCCATTCATCATGGAACAGCAGCGCTTTTTCGTGGGGTTAATGGGCTTGGGCGTCAATGACACGCTTGCCTATCCGAATTACTTCGCGGTGATTCCCACAGGACCCGATCCGGGCGCGGCGCTCACCGAAGGTTTTTTTGAATTGGCAGCAGCCCAGACACCACGCCCCTTGAGTGTGGCGCTCGTTTCCGCCGACGCGGAGTTCTCCCGGAACCCTGTCGTCGGCGCCAAAGCGAACGCCGAGAAATACGGGTTTAAGGTCGTCCACGAAGCGACTTATTCGCTGGCGACCAAAGACTTCAAGACTGTTATTGATGCCGCGGCAGAAAGTCGCTGCGACGTGTTGTTCCTCTGCTCCTACCTCGATGACTCGATCGGGTTGGTGCGCGCCATCCACGCACACGCCTTTCGGCCGAAGATGGTCGGAGGCGCCATGATCGGCCCTCAGAATACGTCGGTGAAGACCACGCTAGGCCCCCTGCTCAATGGCTTCATCAATTACGAATATTGGCAGCCTGTCCCCGGGATGATGTACCCGGGTGTCTCGCAATTTCTTGATCGTTACCAGGCACGTGCAGCCAAGGCAGACACCGATCCTTTGGGGCACTACATGGCGCCGCTGGCCTATGCCCAGTTGCAGGTCGTGGCCCAGGCGATCGAGGCGACCGGCGGACTGGACGATGCACGACTCTCGGAGTACTCACGCAACGCAACGTTCCAGACCGTCATGGGGCCGGTCAGATTTGGGAAAAGTGGGGAGTGGGTGCAGCCTCGGGTGTTGCAAATCCAATTCCAGGGCATAACGGGTCATGGGGTTCATCAATTCCAGAATGGTTCGAGACAAGTGGTTGTGTCCCCCCACCGCCTTACGTCCGGGCCGCTGTGTTTCCCGTATGTAGAGAGTCTTTAGGGTACCGATCGACGGGGTGGGGAGCGGGAGGACGGAACACACTGCTGTCGCCCAAAAACTCACTGAAGCGCGACCGCAGCCAACGCTCCGCTGGATCATTGTCAGCTACGGCGCGCCACACCAGCGACAGATCGTAGGCGTCCAGTTCCAATGGCACAGGCTCTGCCCGCACCCCACAACAGGCAGACATGGCTTTAGCCACATAGTCCGGCACCACTGCGATCAGATCGCTGCCTGCCAACAACACGGCCAGCGCGCTGAACTGCGGTACACAAAGTACAACTGATCGGGCGCGAGATAGTTGTTTCAACGCGTGCTCAACATCGCTGATCAACATGTCCATGGAGGCAACTGTCGCATGGGGTCGATAGCAGAACTCATCGAGTTCCAGACACTTTGTTTTTGAGTCCGCTCTTAATACCATGCGCGTGATCGAACGTAAAAACTTACGTTTAGACGTCGCGGGTAAATCACAGGTATGGCTGATACCGACTGATATTGCACCGCTCACCAGCAAGCTCGAAATCCGAGTGCAGTCCGTATGATGAATGACCAGTTTTACAGTCGGCGCCTCCCTCCTTAATGTTCGCAGGAACGCCGGGAAGAGCCCATATTCGACATCGTCAGACATTCCAATATGAAACGTCCTCGTACTCTCTGCAGGATTGAAATCGGACACTTGACTGAGTGTGAGGGCAATCGTGTCGAGCATCGGCGTGAACCGCTCAAACAGATCCAGCGCCCGCGCAGTGGGCTCCATGTGGCGTCCATTCCGGATAAACAAAGGGTCTGCAAACATCGCGCGCAGACGCCCCAATGCATTACTCACGGCAGGCTGGCCGAGAAATAGTTTCTGCCCGACACGGCTGACGCTACGTTCAAGCATCATGGCTTCAAAGATCACCAGAAGGTTCATATCAGCCCGGCGCAGGTCATTTCGACTCAGCATTACACTCTCTCGAACAGTAAACGGGAAACTGTCTGAAGCGCTTATTTCTGACAGTAAGAACACTTATTGGCGTATCTGGACATTAATGAGGCTAGACCTTAACTGTATTGTCCCTCATGATCCTTGCCATCGGGCCGTTAGTTAAGTTGGCTGAACCCCTTGGTCTTTGCGGCATACTTCATGGGCAGTGAGGATGCGAAAGAACAGCATTCTGCTGTTCTTCATCTTGAAGCGGTAGCACCGTTTCGAGGATTTCTGTGTCGCAAAACCGGGAACGATGAAGTGGACATTGAAGCACTAGTGACATTTGTGGAAGTGGCTGATGCAGGCGGCGTCTCACCCGCAGCACTCCGCCTGGGACTGTCTAAATCAATCGTCAGCCGTCGGTTGATTCGACTGGAAACTGAACTGGGTATCCAACTCCTTTCTCGCTCAACCCGGGGAGCGTCGCTTACGGAAGCGGGAACGACCTTCCGGGACTACGCAGCCAGAGCCTGCGCCGAGATCGAGACGGCCAAAGACATGATCTTGCCCACAGGAGAGCTGCGTGGCCGTCTTCGCATTGCCGCGCCGCTTTCCTTCGGGCCCACACACCTCGCACCGGTGTTCGCCGAACTGGGAAGGCGCCATCCACGCCTGCACATTCAAAGCTGTTACAGCGACCGGTTGGTCGACATTATTTCGGGGGGATATGACTGTGCCATCCGGCTCGGATACCTTCAGGATTCCAGCCTGATTGCAAGGCGGGTAGGCCCGATCCAAGGGAAGTTGGTCGCCAGCCCTGAGTACGTCGAAGCCCATGGAGCGCCTGAAGACCCTGCGGACATCCAGGCGCATGAGGCCCTTTTGCAGGGGACCGAGTCCTGGCAATTCATGGATGCCGAGAGAATCGTGACGGTCCGCCCCCAAGGGAAATTCAAGGCAGACAACGGCATGGCGCTGGTGGCTGCCGCGTTGGCGGGGCTGGGCATTGCGATGGTGCCTGAGGGTTTGATCGAAGAGCATGTCGCCGCAGGAGCGTTGGTGCCCATCATGCAGCGCTACCCCGTCCGCGAAGCAGGCATCTTCGTGGTCCGGCCACCCGGCCAGCCCCCCACGCGAAAGATGCGGGTGCTCACCGAAATGCTGATCGAATGCTTCAGTGAACGGAGGAAAATCGGAAACCCAAGGCCGACCTGAAATGTGGCAAGCCAGGTTGAGTTTTAAAGGCGCCTTGTGTCTGGCATGGCCTCTTGGGGCCATGTCATGACAGAAGGGCCGCACCTGCACCCCGTCGCGTGCGGCTCACGCCAAAACATCAGGGCACCACAGTGCCCGCGAAGTGCGGCGACGTGCCGAAGTATTCGATCAGCAACTCGGTAAGAATGCGGATTTTCTGCGCAGGGTGCTGACCCGGTGGACGGACCATGTACGCGCCCGCTGGCGGAGGCGGGAAACGGGTCATGATCGGCACCAATGCGCCGGACATCACGCTGTCATAGGTCAGGCAATCGGGCAGGTAGGCGATCCCCACGCCTGCGACCGCCGCCGCCACCAGCGCCACACCGTTGTCCGCCTTGAACCGTCCTTGCGGGCGAACCGTGACGACTTTATCGCCGTCCATGAAGTGCCAGGTTTCAGTGCCGGTCATCAGGGCCTGGTGATTGATGAGTTGGTCTGGCGTTTCGGGAGCGCCGTGGGCCTGGACGTAACCCGGACTCGCCAGCAGCTTGGCGTTGATCGGGCCGATGCCCCGGGCGATCAAGCTGGAATCCGGCAGGTAGCCGACGCGGATCGCGCAGTCGTAGCCCTCGGCGATGAGGTCGACGAACCGGTCGCTGTAGCAGGTCTGGATATGCAGCTGCGGGTGGCGCCGCGCCATTTCCGCCAGCACCGGCGCGAAGTGAGTAGGACCGAACGACAACGGCGCCGCCACGCGCAACCGGCCGCGCAGGCTGCCCGCGGGCAGGATCGCCTCTCGGGCCACATCCATTTCAGCGCACACCCGCGCAGCGTGTTCACGAAAGGTGGCCCCCGCTTCGGTGAGCACGGCGCCTCGGGTGGAGCGCGTCAGCAATTGCACGCCCAGCTCCGTTTCAAGCCGCATCAGCCGACGACTGACGATGGACTTGGAGACGCCCAGACGACTCGCGGCCGGTGAAACGCCTCCGGCATCAGCGATTTCCACAAAGGTTTGAAGCTCTTCGATGTCCACTTCCGCGTTCCTCTTTCTGCGACACAGCAAATCACCAGACGCGACTACCGGTTCAGGTATTGGAACAGCACAGTACAGTCCCCTGAACAGCGTCGCCACAAGCACGCGTTGACGGGGGATTGATCCCGCTTATAAAGACAAAGGATGCTGCAATGACTTTTCGTAACGGTCTCGCTTCACTTCTCCGTCCGGAAGATTCGGTACTGGTGCTGATCGACCATCAGCCGTACCAACTTACCAATCTCAACAGCCACGAGCCGCAAATGGTGGTCAATAACGCGACAGCACTCGCGAAAGCCGCCAAAGCCTTCGATGTGCCGACCATTCTGACCAGCGTCATCGCTGAGCGTGGCGGCTACATCTTCCCGCAAATCACCGACGTGTTCCCCGGCCAGGAAGTCATCGACCGGACCTTCATCAACACGTGGGAAGACCCGAAAGTGGTGGACGCGGTCAAAGCCACTGGCCGCAAGCAATTGATCATCGCGGGGCTGTGGACTGAAATCTGCGTGGCCATGCCGGTGATTCAGGCGCTCGGCGAAGGCTGGGACGTGACGGTGGTCACGGACGCGTCAGGCGCTGTTTCCGTCGAGGCGCATCAGGTTGCCATTCAACGCATGATCGCGGCGGGCGCGAACATGATGACGTGGCTGGCGGTGGCAGCGGAGTGGCAAAGGGATTGGGCCCGGCTTGAAACCGCCGCAGCCCTGACGGGTGTGCTGCAGCAACACGCGGCGGGCAGCGGCATCGCGTACTTGTGGGAGCAGCAATTGCTCAACACCCCCGTCCCGACTTCCGCCGGCTAAATCGATCCGGGATGAAGGGCGAGGGGACGAAAGCCTGGCCAACGGGTTTTCGTGACCAAACCTTCATCCCTTCTCTGAGACGTCTGATCGGCAGGCTGTCATCGCGACGAAGCGATCTGATGCCTTGATCAGTAAACCGGTATGACGTGAGGCGCTTCGATTCTGGCCTTGAGCCGGTCAACGAACGATTGCGCCTCCTCCATGCTGCGGAACTTCACGGCGTAATCGTTGAGCATCACCAGCCAGTCCGGACCACACACAGCCTTTTTGATCGCAATAACCATGCACAGATCTCCTCTAGGTCGTTCATCAGCCCTCGAAGAAAACCGGACAACGCAACGAAGGTCAGTAAGGGGGCAGCTGAGTATGGATGCTCTGTTTCGTTGCGCCAGTGAAGGTTGGGTAAATTCGACAGATGACCGGGCTTAACGAGACCGGCGGGTTGTCAGGTCGATGCGCATGTCGCGCTCCAGTCTGGCGCTTCCGGGGGCATGGGTGATCCGCACATGAAGCGCGTCGGGTTCGACCGTTTCTATGACACCGCCCAGGATGCCCTCGCCGAACCCGATCGGATCGCCAGCTTTCACCGTCTCGAAAACCGAGGACGACGTGCAACCAATTGTGGCGGGCGTCTTGATGCTCCCTGATCGGTCCACCACCGCAGGCCGTCCACTGTGAAGGTCCCGGGTCAGCGTTAGCAGGTCGCCTTCCCTCAGTTTGATGCGCTGTCTGGACTTGCGAGTGACATCCGTAACGCGCACCGATTTCTTGCGGCCGTCACGTTTCTTCAGGTTCAGCGTCACGCCGGGCACCACGTAGGCGGTTTTTTCCAGCGCCGCCCAGCAGCCGGTCTCGGTCACTTCGGTAATGCGCATCCGCCGCTTTGACTCCCGCGCATCGCTGAACCCAATGACGTCGCCCGCCACCAGTTTCGACAGCCATTTGCGGGGCAGCTGGATCGCCTTGATCCCGGCAATGACCGCGTGTTCACCGGCGTGCAGCCACACCCGAGCGGGCATGACCACACGGCCAAACACATCCCGCGTCGGCCGAATGCGCAGAACAGCGGGCGGCGGATCAATCGCGCCGGTTCGCAACATCGGGCCTGGCAGGTCCACAACCACGGTTCCATGCTTGATCATCCGAGGGCCGCGCTCAGGGAGCTGTCCCTTGAACAGAGGCTGAAACTGATCATGCGATGAGTGCTCACGCCTGTCGTCGAAAGTGAAGTCGGCAGACTGAATGGCGGTCATGGTTGGGTGGTCATCTGTTGAGGCGCAGAAAACGCAGTGCGAGAAATACGGCAAACGGCAGGAGGGATGGCTGATTTATCCACGTTTTTGTCTCAGCACGATGGGAGCGTCCACCGTAATCGGCGCAGGTGACAATTTTCTTACCAGTGCCCGAATGGGCGGTCGATAGCTCGCCGATTTAGACCAATGGCGGCCTCTCCTTCAAGCACGGCACGCACCGGCCTCGGAATACAGACCGACGCATGGCCTCCTCACATCTGTATCTGTTCGCACCCACCCGCCTCGGGCACTCTAGAAGCCGTCGCTTTTGTTTGCCCGATACTCACAGCCCGAGCCGCCCCTTACGTGAAGGAGTACGCATGTCACCCGACGTTCATCACTTCCTGCTGGTGTTCACCGCCTACATCGTCGGCGCCGCCAGCCCCGGACCGAGCAACATGCGCATCATGGGTGTCGCCATGCACCAAGGCAGGCGATCAGCACTGGCGCTCGCGGCTGGCGTGATCAGCGGGTCGTTTTTCTGGGGAACGATGGCGGCCACCGGGATTTCCGCCTTGCTGACCCAATACGCTCAAGCGCTCGTGCTCCTCAAGGTGGCAGGTGGGGCTTACCTGCTGTTTCTGGCGATCAAGGCGGCTCGATCCGCGCTGACCTCCGATGAGCGTATCGCCCGGGTAGCAACAGCGACCCCTTCCCTTTCCGCGTCGAAGCTTTACCAGCGCGGACTGCTCATGCACATCACCAACCCGAAAGCGCTGCTGGGCTGGGTGGCGACGATGACACTGGGGTTGGGTCCAGACGCATCGTCGACAACAGTCGCCATTATCCTCGCCGGTTGCGCGGTGCTGAGCGTCACCATTTTCTGCGGCTATGCCATCGCGTTTTCCACCGGCCCCATGGTGCGCGGCTATCGCAAGGCTCGCCGATGGATCGAAGGTACACTCGCCTTTGTGTATGGCGCGGCGGGGATGAAACTGCTGTGTTCTCGCGTTTGAGGTCGTGCACTCCGACCTGTTCCCCCACAAGAGCATGTGATGAAGATCGTCGTTGGCACCCCTACTGATGAGCTTGAGCTCGCCTTCATACCGCCCTTCGACTGGACGCGGATGCTTCGCTTTTTTTCCGGTCGAGCCACAGGCGGCGTGGAAACCGTTCAGGACGACATTTATTACCGGACCCTCGACATTGCCGGGGATACCGGCCTGCTGAGCGTGCGTCGCGACCCGCGCCGCAACGTGCTGATCGTACGCATCGACGGCGAAGCCAGCCGCCACTTGGGCACGCTGACGCCACGCCTCTCCCGTCTGTTCGACTTGCACGCAGAGCCGGACGCCATCCGCGGGGGCTTGAGCCAGGACCCGTGGCTCGCCACGCTGCTTGACGCTGCGCCGGGCTTGCGAGTGCCGGGCGCCTGGTCCGGATTCGAATTGGTAGTGCGCACCATCGTCGGCCAGCAGGTGAGCGTGAAGGCCGCGACAACCATTGTCGGACGACTGGTCGAGCGAGCCGGAACCACCGCAAGCGCGCCCGTTCACCCTCATACGCCTTGGCATTTCCCCACTCCGCGTGCGCTGGCCGAGGTGAATATGGACAAGATCGGCATGCCCACCAAGCGAGTGGCAACGCTGCAGAACTTCGCCCGGGTGGTGGCCGACGGCGAACTCGACATCGACAACGACGAACCGGATGTCGAGACGCTGCGCAAACGCCTGCTCGACTTGCCGGGCATTGGGCCCTGGACGGTCGAGTACGTTGCCATGCGCGCCTGGCGGGATGCAGACGCATGGCCAGCGACTGACCTGGTATTGATGCAAGCCATCACTCGCCGACTGCCGGAGTTGATCCGTAAATCCGATCAACTGAAACACTCCCACGGTTGGCGTCCCTGGCGGGCTTACGTGGCCATGCACGTGTGGAATGAAATCGCCGATCAGGCAGGCATGGCCAAGGGTGGCTAAGCAACCCTTAGGAAGGACAGCACTGCAGCCCTCAGTGACGTAGAATCTTCCCGGACATCTGATATCCAAGACGTTAACCCCACGCCGCGAGCGCTAGACCGTGTCTGACCAACCTGACCCAAAGCCCTCCATCGACCTGAGCCTTCAGGGAGGCACTTACTCGCCTTTTGCGCTGATCGAGCGTGAGCGCAAGGTCTTGGGCCAGATCGCGTCAGGTATCCCGCTCGCCGACGTGCTGAGCAACCTCCTGCTGGCGGTTGAGTCACAGAGCACCGGCATGATGGCATCAGTGCTGTTTCTCAGTGAAGATGGCCAGTACATGCTGCACGGCGCGGCGCCAAGCCTGCCGACCACGTACAACGAAGCGATTCACGGCATTGCCATCGGCGAAGGGATCGGTTCCTGCGGGACTGCCGCAGCACGGGGCACGCCGGTGTATGTCGATGACATCGCCACCAGCCCCCTGTGGGAAGGCTACGCCGACATCGCGGTCTCCCACGGTTTGCGGGCCTGCTGGTCAATGCCCATCAAAGCGGCAGACGGCGTCGTGTTGGGTACGTTTGCGGTCTATTACGCCGAGCCGCGCTCACCGACCCCTAGCGACATCGCGGCCATTTCGGTCATCGCCCAAACGGCGGCGCTGGCCATCGAGCGGCATCGCGCGGATCAACGACTGCGGCTCAGCCAGGACGAACTGCGTGACCTTAATTCCCAGTTGGAAACCAAGGTCAACGAGCGCGTTACCGAACGCAGCCGCACCTGGCTGCTCAGCCCTGACCTGCTGTCCGTGATCAACGCACAGGGCATGATCGAGGCGTCGAACCCCGCGTGGACCATTGCGCTGGGGTGGTCGCCTGAAGAGCTGAAGACGGCTTTTCTGTCCTTCGTGCACCCGGACGATCTCGGCGCCAGCCAAGCGGTTTTTACGCAAGCGATCAAAGGCCGTCCTGTCTCACGCTTTCAAAACCGCTATCGGCACCGCGACGGCAGTTACCGTTGGGTGGCGTGGGTCGCCGTGCTGGAAGACGGGAAAATCTATTGCAGCGGGCGCGACATCACGACAGAAAAGGACCAGGCCGCCAACCTCGCGATGCGGACTCGGGAACGCGACCGGGCGTGGGGATTGTCACAAGAATTGCTGGTCATCGCGTCGCCCAACGGCACGCTCGACGAGGTCAACGCACGCTGGACCGAACAACTCGGCTGGTCAGAGCGGGAGCTGGTCGGCACCACGTTCTCCGACTACACCCACCCCGAAGATCTCCTGGCGGCGTTTGCGGCGTTCACCGGGATTTTCGACAAGCCGCTGATCACGCCGTACGAATTCCGATTGCGACACAAGGACGGCACCTACAAGTGGTTCAGTTGGACAGGGACCTTTCAGGACGGTCGCGTTTACGCGGCTGGCCGACATGTGACCACCGAAAAAGAACAGGCAGAAGCGCTGCGCCAGTCGCAGAAAATGGAAGCCGTTGGGCAGCTGACAGGCGGCGTGGCCCATGACTTCAATAACCTGCTGACGGTCATCCGCTCGTCCACTGACCTGCTCATGCGACCGTCGCTTACCGATGAACGAAGAGTGCGCTACGTGACGGCCATTTCGGAAACCGTCGACCGTGCAGCGAAACTGACTGGGCAACTCCTCGCGTTCGCACGTCGGCAGGCGCTCCAGCCCGAAGTGTTCAGTGCGTGTGACAACGTCCGGGCGATCTCGGCCATGATGGACACGCTCACGGGCTCTCGCATCGAGACGCTCATCGAACTCACCGATGCGCCTTGTTTCGTGGATGCCGACCCCAGCCAATTCGACACCGCGCTGGTCAACATGGTCGCCAACGCACGGGATGCCATGCAGGGTGAAGGCAAGCTCTCCATCGCCGTGCGCGCCGTTGAATCCATGCCTGCCATCCGGCTCCACCCCGCGTCCAACCAGCCTTTCGTCGCCGTGTCCATCACCGACAACGGCTCCGGCATCCCCGCGACTCAGCTGGAACAGATCTTCGAGCCGTTCTACACCACCAAAGGCGTGGGTGAAGGCACGGGGTTGGGACTCAGTCAGGTGTTCGGGTTCGCCAAACAGTCCGGCGGCGAAATCGCAGTCGTCAGCGAACTGGGCAAAGGCACGACGTTCACCCTCTACCTGCCCCGCGTCGACGCGCAGGATCGAAACGCCGAGCAAGAGCTGCCCCATGCGGCACTCGAAGACGGGCACGGCACTCGCGTTCTCGTGGTGGAGGACAACGTCGATGTCGGCACCTTTGCGGTCCAGGCCTTGTCGGAGCTGGGCTACGTCCCGACGCTGGCTCGCAGTGCTCATGAGGCGCTGACGGCATTGCAGGCGGCTCCCGATGCGTTCGATGTCGTGTTTTCTGATGTCGTGATGCCGGGGATGACCGGCATGGAACTGGCCCATCAACTGCGGGAGCAATTCCCGGATGTTCCCGTTGTACTGACTTCCGGCTATAGCCACGTCCTGGCGCAGAACGGGTCGGCGGGTTTTGAACTGCTGCACAAACCGTACTCCATCGATCAGCTGTCCCGCGTGCTCTTGAAGGTGTCGGCCAGAAGCTGAGCAGCGCGCAGACTGAAGAACGTTGGGCTCGACGTCGCCAAGCGCGCCAGCAAGGGTGTTTTGTTGGGCGCTTTTCTACCATGATGGGGCACGTTGCTCTCCCCCATTCCCGTGCCAGGCCCATCGATGACCTCCACAACTCCCGTCTTGACCCCGTTCAGCCGTTATCAAAAATTCGTGGTTGGCCTGCTGGCGACTCTGCAGTTCGCCGTCATCATCGACTTCATGCTCATGGCTCCGCTGGGGGCGATGATTTTGCCCGCACTGAGCATGTCCGCTCGCCAGTTCGGCATGGTGGTCAGCGCCTACGCGTTCAGCGCCGGGCTGGCCGGTCTGGTCACCGCAGGCTTCGCTGACCGCTTCGATCGCAAGAAACTCCTGCTGTTCTTCTACGCCGGATTCGTCATCGGCACGCTCTGGTGCGGCTTGGCCGCCAGCTTCGAAACCCTGCTGCTGGCACGCATCGTCACGGGCATCTTCGCCGGGGTGATCGGCTCGACCGTGTTGGCGATTGCTGCCGATCTGTTTCCCCCCGAATCCCGTGGCCGGGTGATGGGAGTGCTGCAAACCGCGTTCGCCGCCAGCCAGGTCCTCGGTCTGCCGGTTGGCCTGTACCTCGCCAACCACTGGGGCTGGCACGCACCCTTCCTGCTGTTGGCCGCGATGGGCGCGGCCGGTGGCGTGGTGATTCAACTGGCGATGCGCCCCGTGACCGACCACCTCGCGATCCGCCAGGAACACACCGCCTTTCGTCACCTGTTCAACACCTTGGCCGCGCCCAAGCATTGGGCAGCCTTCGCGGCCACCGCCCTGCTGACCACCGGCGGCTACATGTTGATGCCATTCAGCAGCGCCTTCACGGTCAACAATCTGGGCATCGACATCGCCAGCTTACCCTTCGTGTATCTGTTCACGGGCTTGAGCACCATCGTCACCGGTCCCTTGATCGGTCGCGCCGCCGATGGCTTCGGCAAGTTACGCGTGTTCTACGTCGGCAGCGCACTGACCATCATCATGGTGACGATCTACACGCACCTCTCCAACGTGCCATTGCCGGGGGTGATCGTGGTCAACACCGTGCTGTTCGTGGGTATTTTTTCGAGGCTGATTCCCTTCCAGGCCATGGTCGCTGGCGTGCCCGATCCCTCTCATCGCGGCGCGTTCAACGCCGTGAGCGCTGCTATTCAACAACTGTCGGGAGGCTTTGCCTCGATGCTCGCCGGACACATCGTTCTGATTGACAGCGACGGCAAATTGCAGCATTTCGACTGGGTCGGCTACATCCTTTCAACGACCACGATCGTGGCCGCGTACCTTGTCTGGCGGGTGCAGCGGGATTTGTCGACACGCAACGCGTGAGGATGACTGAACTGCGCGGGTGAGCGGCGATCAGTATCGTGTCGATCCTGAGAGGTGCGCATGAACGTAATCACGCTGGTGCACGGCCGAAGCACCCATCTGGCCAATCTGATCGAGGGTCTGGAATCGTCCAGCCTCGTCCCGGATGGCCTGTGGATCGTGCACATGAACGAGCCGCTCGGTGCATTCATCAGTCACCGGTTTCCGATCCACACGTTGCAGGTGAATGAACCCGGCGGCCTACCATTGGCCAAGGCGCGCAACAGCGTGATGGCCATTGACCCGGCAGCGTCATGGGTCTTTCTCGACGTGGACTGCATTCCCGCACACGACCTGCTAGCTCAGTACCAGGATGGGCTGGAGCGCGCCCCCGAGGCGCTGCACATGGGCCAGGTGCGCTACCTGCCCGAGGGCGCCAATCGCTCCGGTTGGGATGAAGCGGCGCTTTACGAGCGAGGCGTCGAACACCCGCTGGCGCAGTTTCGTGAGGGGCCAGGCAGCGACCTTCCCTATCACTTGTTCTGGTCGCTGAATTTCGCCTGCCACGGCAGCACGTTCGGGCGCATTGGCGGCTTCGATGAGGGCTACACGGGATACGGCGGCGAAGATACCGACTTCGCGTTCCGGGCGCGCCAGGAGGGGGTTAGCTTGCTCGACAATGGGGCGATGGCGTTCCATCAATACCACCCCACGTACGACCCGCCGTTGAATCACTTCAAGGATATCGTCGCCAATGCGCGGCGCTTCTACAGCCGCTGGGGTGTCTGGCCCATGGAGGGCTGGTTGCGCGCATTTCAGGATCAAGGCCTGCTGCGCTGGGACGATGAACGCGTTGAGATCATTCAGATGCCCTCCGCTGAGCAGGTGGCTCAGGCCCTGAACCCTAAACGCCTCGGCTTCTGATCACCCGTTCCAGTGTGCCCTCAATGAAACGGGCGGCACGTGCCGCAGCGTCTGCATCGGCCCAATCGCGCCAGCGTTCTGGATCAAGCTTGAGCGCTTCATTCAACATGTCGGGCCAATCCGTTGCGGGCGGCCATCCCTGTTCCAGCCCAATTGCCACATTCAATTCATTGAGGCGCCGGGCCTGATGCCGTTGCTCGTCAAACGGACGGTCTTCGGCCACTGCGATGTAACGGCAGCCGAGGGACGCCGCTTCGCCCACCAGACTATCGCTGGCGCTGCCGATCACGATTTCAGCGCTGCGCATTTCCTCCAGCGGATCAGGCACGGGTCCGAGCCAATGCAGGTTCGGGAGCGGCATGCCAGGCTTCAGACCGCCCGCGACCCGAAACGCTCGCTCGGGACATTGCCGCGCCACGGCCTCGATCAGCGGCGCCGACAAACCGGTGCCGCCGTGTCCGGTGATGATCAGCACCTGGCCGCGTTTTATAGCGGTGGGAAGCTCGCCCGCAAATCGCGAAAGCCAGCCGCTGTAGGTGGTTTTCTCGCGCACCCAATGTGGCGTATCGAGCGCTTCCATCTCTGCGGGATAAGGTGCCAACAATGCGCTCGCGCTTTCATAGGCCAAGCGGTGGGCGGCGTCTTCGCGAGCGCCGTGCTGTCGCACATAAACGACCGGAACCGCACACAGTCGTGCGAACACAGCGATTTCCACCGATACATCGACAACCAGCACGCAGGGCCAATGCGCCGCGAACCACTGGGCGAGCATCGCCATGCGCTCACGCACACCGTCCACCACCAGCGGCGCGTAATGCAGGACATCGAAACGCTCGACCGTCATGCCTTCCGCCGTGTCGCCTGGCAGGTCCAACCGCTGCACGCCAGCGGGCAACTCGACAGGCAATTGTGAGCCGATCAACGTCACCGGCACGTTCAGCGCCTCTGCGATGCGCGCCGCCCGCACGCCATGACCCGCGCCATGATGGTGGACGTAATAGCCGATTTGGGATTCAGGCATGGTGCGCGGCCATTTCCGTGAGTAAGGCTTCGTAGCGGTCCAGCATCAGGTCGTGATTCCACAAGGCCTCAGCCCGTGTCCGGCAGGCTGATCGCGATTTGCCGCGAGCGACCACCATGGCGTCGGCCAGCGCGGCCACGTCATTGGGCGGCACCAGACAGCCCACTTCGTCGCTGATCAAATCAGCCATCGCGCCACGATTGAACGCAGCGACCGGCGTCCCGCAAGCCAGCGCCTCAGCGACCACCAGCCCGAACGGCTCGTCCCAGCACGGTGTCACCAGCGCCACCGCAGCGCTCGCCAGTTCGAGCGCCAGTTCAGTGCGCTGCAAGTGGCCCAGGTACTCGACGCCCGGCCCCAAGCGGGGCTCGATCTGCTCCTTGAAATAACGCTCGTCCACTCGCTGCCCCGCCAGTCGCAAAGGGATGCCGGCTTTACGCGCCGCATCAATGGCCAAATGCGCGCCTTTGTCAGGCACCAATCGACCCGACCACAGCGCGTGCTCGCCCACCACGCCCGCAGGCCGCCAGTGTTGCAAATCGATGCCGTTGGGGATCAGCGCGCACTGCGAGACCACATCACGCCAGCTGCGCGCATTCGCGGCCGACATCGTGCTGAAACGACCGGTCTGACGATCACCACTCAATGCATTGATCATTTCGAAAAACGGCGGCGTGTGAAGGACCGTCAGCATCGGCGTGCGAATCACCGACGCCATGGTCACCGGCACGTAATGCAGGCTGTTGTTGAAGATCACGTCGAAGCCGTAATCGTCGATCTTTTGCATCACCTTCAGGTAGGCATGATGCTCGGCGACGTAGGCGCTGCTCAGGCTGGGATGGCGGCACTGCTCCTCATCCGTAACGGCCACTGCCTCCAGCTCAGGCGCACTGCCGCCTTTGGCGAACAGGGTTACGGCGTGGCCCCGTGCACGCAAACCGAGGGTCACGTCGTGGGTGAACGCCTCCAGCCCGCCCGCAAAAGGCTGGCGTATGGGAAATTTGATGTGGGTGAGAATGCCGATGCGCAGAGGCCGATGCCCGCCTGCGGAGGGTACAAGGGGAATCTTTGCCTGATCACTGCGCCACATGCCACGCCTCCTGATGATTATTGATTCAGGCGACGCAGAACCGGATTGGTTCCACGGGAATGCTGCCCGGGATCAGTGCAAGAGCCGCACCCCCCGCAGCCCCGGCTAAAACGTTGAGCATCAGGGGCGACGCTGAGGTGGCAGCATCCGGTCCAGAAGACCATCCCGGCGCACCGCGACATGCCAGACCGTCCCTGCCACGTGCAGGATAATCAGCCCATAGACCGCGAACTGACACCACACATGCACCGTGTCGCCGAACTTGCCCAGCGGCTCGTTATGGGCAAAACCGGGCAGCGAAAGGATTCGGAAAAACGGCACATCCTGCCCGTTGCCCGCCATCAGATAACCCGTGACCGGCATGACCAATAACACGACGTACAGCAAACCGTGGGTGAGCCCCGCGAGCATCCGGGTGACGCGTTGGATGTCATCTGGATAAGCGGGCGCGCGATGTCGCCAACGCCAGGTCAGGCGAATCAACACCATGAGAAACACGCTGATGCCCATCGACTCATGGGCCATGTACCAGAACACCCGCACCGGCCCCGGCGGAAAATTCTCCGCGACCCAGACAAATGGCAGCAGGAAACATAAGGCCGCAACAGTCAGCCAGTGCAGGGCCTGAGCGACACCGGTGTATCGGTCCATGAGAGGTCTCGTCATGCGGAGTGGTAGAAGCGCCTAGGTTAGCTCACTGCCACTTTTTACCCGACAAAAACAACCCGAGAATTCACACTTTCGTGGCGATCCGGTGATCTTTTGCTCGGAACGATACCGCGCTGGGTCGATCAACTTTATTGACTGACTGAACACCAGGACTTCCTGACTACGTTCGAGCATTCCTGCATCCGATCAGGTGGAGCACACCTCATGCAAACCATGGATGACTTTAAAAATTCCAGAGCTGCGGCCAGCTTTATTTCCCGCCCGAGACTGATGTTGGGAATGGTGATTTTCTGCGTCGGCGTGACCCTGTTGATGGTCGAGGCCGCCTCAACTCTGTACCGCTAACCCCTGCTGTGTCCTGTCGCTCACTTTCAATGTGGGGGCAGAACACTCAGCGCTTACCTCTTCAGAATGTACCCATCTAAGATACACCCACCAAAGGAATCACTTATGCCGTCCAAACGACCCATCGCTGCTTTGGCTCTCACCCTGTTTTGCGCAGTTTCGAGCGTTTCTTACGCGGATGATGATCCTAGCGTTACGCTGAATCGTCCTGGAACCGGGGACAGGGAATACAAAGTTGGCGATCCCGTGCCCGATGAGTACCAGCGTGAAAGTATGGAGGTCAAAGACTGGAAAAGCCGGCACCTGAAAGCGCCATCCGAACACGAGCAATGGGTGCAGATCAAAGGCAAATATGCGTTGATCAGTGTCCCTACGGGCACCATCAAGGAGATGGTGGACAAATGACGAGATGGCACGCAAGCACGCGTTTCCAACGCGTCTTAGTGTGGCGACTGAGCTGAGTGGGCGGACTTGCAGCGTTTTACAACGAGGCTCGCTCAGCAAAAAAAGCCCGTGCATGACACGGGCAAAAACGCTTGGCTCAGGCTACGACCGGCCAAGCAATCCTCGTTTGAAGCGGTGAACAAATAAAGCGGTGTGCAAGCCACGCACACTGGCGTTGGCCTGAGATTCAAAACTGCGGGCGCAGCGACCCAACTCGCTGGATATGAGCGCTTCGACACCTTGAGCTTTGATGGATGAACTTCCAGATTCAATGGCCATGATTTTTCCCGATCGAAGCAGTCAAGAGGCCGGCAGCAACCACTGCTGCTGCCGTCTTTTCAGCGCTTATAGCGCTGGATCGATATCTTTCTCAGATCCCTGACCCAAGCCAGAACCCAGATCTGCACCTGTTACAGGGTCAGACGCGAGATTGGACTTGGTACGCTCCTTGAGCATGGTCAGGGTCACCGAATCATCTTCACTGAGCTCAACCGTCGCCGTGCCATCCCCACCATCGACCGCTGGATGGGGGTTCTCGACATACTCGAATTCCGCATCGCTGTTCCAGGGCCCGCGCACATTCGGCTCGCCGTTGGACATGCTGAAGTAGGTGCGGCTGAATTCAGGCATGCCGGGGAGCTTGCCCTGCGGAAAGTTCGGCTGAATCGAATGCAGCGCTTTTTCAAACGACAGCTGGTGGGCGATTTCCCGCGTCATCAAAAAGCCCAGCGCTTCTTTGATGCCCGGATCGGTGGTGACGTTGATCAATCGTTCATAGACGATCTTCGCCCGCGCCTCGGCTGCGATGTTGGAGCGAAAGTCTGCGGTGGGTTCACCGATGGTATCGATGTACGCCGCTGTCCAGGGCACCCCTGCGGAGTTCACCAGCGGCGCGCCTCCACCGTACAGCAGGCTGGTGATGTGCGAGTCGTTGCCAGCACCATTGATGTCTCGGTAGAGCTCACCCTCAGCCTGGACACCCTCGGCCAGCTTGCCTTTGCCGCCCTTGTTCAGCATCACGATAATGGAGCCGATGATTTCCAGGTGACTGAGCTCTTCAGTGGCGATGTCCAGCAACAGATCCTTACGGCCTGGATCTTCTTCCGCCAACGCTTGTGTGAAATATCGCGCCGCAGCGGCCAATTCGCCCTGAGCGCCGCCAAATTGCTCCAGCAGCAGGTTGGCCAAACCAGGGTTAGGTTCAGCAACACGTACCGTATATTGAAGTCGTTTGTTATGTAAGAACATGGTATTTCTCCCATCCATAGCTTTTTAGCGAAAAAGATCTCTCGATTCAAAATCGCTCACGGTTTTTTTGTACATCTACATCGGGCAACGCTTACAACGCATAACGAGGACTCGCATCCCAATTAGCAATCCATCGAAATAACAGTATCTATCGACCAGCGGCGGTAGACTCTGCACCTCACTATTAATATCCATCCAAACGGACCGCTATTCACTTAATCACTGTCAATCTGATTGGATAGTTCAGTAAGTTGCAAAGTGCTCAGTTGTGGGTGGGACGGTAATTAAGATCATTTTTTGTCAGGGTGGCGGCTTGATTCCGGCCCCTCTCAGCCATGGCCGAAAGCTCTTCTTCGGCTGCTTTTGTTCCGCCAGCGTCTCGGCTAAAAGGCTCGCCGCCTCAGTCATTCAGGAGTGCTCTGCCATGTCGATCGCCGTAGCCTGGTGATCTGCATTTCCGCGCCAAAGACGTCGGAAAGTTCATGAATAAACAGATCATCCACAATGGTTCCAGCCATGACTAAGTCCTCTTACTGAATGTCGTTGTGAAAAGGAGCCGCGATGAATCCTGCGCCCTGTTAATTAATCGACCCAGCACAAACGACGGACGTTCTGGAAACTAAAGGTGTTACCGACCAGTGGTTAAAAGTGCCCTATAAACTCACCATTGAGGAAATAGGGTGAACGTTCGTGATGGCCATCACTCACAAGCGCGTGGGCGCTCATGCCCATCATGGAATGGTGAGGAAAATAAAAATGGCGAACATACTGAATACTTGCGCACTGACTCTGCTGATCGGATTAGGCACGCAAGGCGCCTTCGCGGCGCAGGACAACGATGATTTTGTGGAAGATGCTTCCGCCAAAGGCGTGGCCGAGGTGGAGGCTGGCAAGCTGGCACAGGAGAAAGGAAGCGCTGCGGATGTAAAAAGCTTTGCGGACATGATGGTCAAAGACCATACCGCCGCGAACGCCAAGCTCAAGTCCATTGCTGACAAGAAAAACCTTGAGGTCTCTGACAGTGCCGAGCTGGTCGACAAAGCAAAGGCGATGATCCTGGAACTGCGTAGCGCCAAGTCGTTCGATCAGGCTTATGCCAATAACCAGGTCAAGGCCCACGAAGCGACGATTGCCCTGTTCGAAGAAGAATCTTCCAACGGCAAGGATGCAGATCTGAAAGCCTTCGCTACTGAAACCCTACCAAAGTTGAAAGCCCATCTGGAGCATGCCAAGGCCTTGGCAAAAGCTCATGGTGGTGATACCGCGAACTGAGACCCGATGCGCCGCCCTCTCAAGCACGGCGCATTTACTCAACGTAGAAAAGTGATTTTGCCATGCTCCCGTCTTGGATCGACTTGGTTAGTCAGGTCACCAAGGGAGGAGCGTCGATGCGCTACCTCGGCACCTGAGGCTCAACCATCATGGTGAATGCTCGCGACAACCTTTGCGGTTCTTACTCATTGCGACCACCGATCTTCAGCAACCGCTGCATGAGCAGCGCGTTGCCAAGTGCGGCATCGCGAGCAGTATTGTCGAAAATACACCAGGTCGGCACGTCCTCCGCCATTGCCTCAATCCTCTTCGCAAGATGTTCAAGCCAAGCCGTCTCATAAGCGCTGTAGTAAATTCTAGGTGCCCCGTGCAGGCGCCAATAGCGAACTCCCGGCCAGCCACCAGGCTGCGCACCATTACTCAACCTGGCAGGATCAGCCGCCACCTGTCCTATGTGTTGCTCGACCAGTAACTGATGGGCGTTCACCCAGGACTCATGACGCGGCTCGATCACGACATACCCGGAAAAGCGAGCTCTCAGCGATTCGAAGAAGCGGCCTGCGACTCGGGCGTCGAATGAGAGCGAAGGTGGGAGCTGGATCAGCAGGCAGCCGAGCGCGCTACCCAGTGCAGCGATCTCCAACAAGAATTTATCAAGCAGCTCCGAGCAGTCCACGAGCCGGTTCTCATGGCTGATCGACTTAGGGATTTTCACTGAGAAGCGGAAATCGCTGCCTACGGATGCTGCCCACTTCGCGTAGGTTGCAGGCCTGTGTGGGCGGTAGAAGGAGCTGTTGATTTCTGCAGCGCCCAGCCGTAATGCATAACGCTCCAGATGCGTACCTTCGCCTTCAAACTCAGGGGCGAATTCCCGTGCCAGCTTCCAGCCAGCGCACCCTACGTAAATGTCTGCGGTTTTCAGAACAGTACCTGTCGCGTGTCACGCATAGATATCTCAACGGCGGTGGGGCCAATGACCGCGAATTCGTTGAGCCTGGACTCAAAACTCAGATCGGTCTTTGCCGGCCTCAAGAACCTTGCGTGCTCGTCCTTTGAGGCCCACCAAATCCTTGACCGACCTTCGGCTGAGCTGTTCTCGTTATATTCATTTGAACCGACGAACAGTCTTGAACGAAGGGTTTCATAGCCAGCTCATTTTTTCTCGCAAGGTCTCGGTTATCCGAAAGTACGAACTTAACCGACGCTTTATAGCTCCGCTCTTTAGAGGCCACACTAAACAGCGGAGAAAACACAATGCGAGCTCTCACCTATCACGGTGCCCATGACGTCAAGGTAGACACTGTCCCCGACCCGATCATCGAGGCGCCAGATGACATCATCTTGCGGGTCACCGCCACGGCGATCTGCGGTTCCGACCTGCACCTGTATCGCGGCAAGATACCGACCGTGGAGCACGGCGATATCTTCGGCCATGAATTCATGGGCATCGTCGAAGAGACAGGCTCAGGCGTGACTGCCGTCCAACCGGGGGATCGCGTTGTAATCCCGTTTGTTATTGCCTGCGGAGACTGCTTCTTCTGCCAGCTGGATCTGTTCGCGGCCTGTGAAACGACTAATACCGGTCGTGGTGCGATCATGAACAAGAAAGCGATCCCACCGGGCGCGGCGCTGTTTGGTTTCAGCCATATGTATGGAGGGATTCCCGGTGGCCAGGCGGAGTACGTACGCGTGCCGAAAGCCAACACCGGGCCGTTCAAGGTTCCGGGCACATTGGCGGATGAGAAGGTTCTGTTCCTCTCGGACATCCTGCCCACTGCGTATCAGGCGGTCACCAACACCGGCATCGGCCAAGGCTCCAGCATCGCCATCTATGGCGCTGGCCCGGTCGGGCTCCTTTGCGCAGCGGTTGCCCGCATGCTCGGCGCCGAGCGCATCTTCATGGTCGACCACCACCCCTACCGGCTCGCTTACGCGCAGCAGACTTACAACGTCATCCCGGTCAATTTCGATGAAGACGACGACCCGGCTGACACGATCATCCGGCAAACCCCAGGCATGCGCGGAGTCGATGGCGTGGTCGACGCCGTCGGCTTTGAAGCCAAGGGCAGCACCACTGAAACCATCCTCGCCACCCTCAAACTCGAAGGCAGCAGCGGTAAAGCGCTACGCCAATGTATCGCGGCAGTACGGCGTGGGGGCACCGTCAGCGTGCCGGGCGTCTACTCCGGCTTCATTCACGGGTTCCTGTTTGGGGATGCGTTCGATAAGGGGCTGACATTCAAAATGGGGCAGACCCATGTTCAGCGCTTTCTGCCAGAGCTGCTTGAGCATATCGAACTGGGACATATCGCGCCTGAGGCGATCATCACTCACCGAATGTCATTGGAGCAGGCCGCTGAAGGCTACAAGATTTTCGACAAGAAGCAGGAAGATTGCCGCAAGGTCATTCTGACGCCTGGCGGAAACGACATCGTGGTACCGGAACTTGAAACCGCTACTCCATCAACAACTGTTCCCGCCGTCTGATCGGCATCGGAGGTGTGATATGGAACCAACATTACTGTGGGTCGCCATGGGCGTGATCGTGTTACTGGTTGACCTCTGGGCAATCGCAAGCGTCTGGCGTACGACCAAATCGTCGAGCACAAAACTGGGCTGGGCGGTCGTGATCGTCGCACTACCGGTGATTGGGTTGGCGATATGGGGCATTGCGGGTCCACGAGGCGTCGCGCAGCCTCCGACCTCCAAAGAACACAGCAAGGGGTGATTCGCTATGGCGTCCGCTGAGGATCAATCTCAGCGGACAGCCCTACTGACTTGAATCAGGTTCAGCATGGATATCAAGCCTTGTCTTCCTTGGAAATGCACGGGACCCAATTTTTGTCACCGATGCTGTTCGTGTGGATACAGAACCTGGTGAGGGCTATTACCCGTCTCATCCAACAATGTCTGGCCCCATAGCGAGGCGGGCCTGTGGCCACCTCGTTAGAACGCTTGCGCCGACCAGAGCGTCATTTTTTCCGGAGCGCCTGGATTAACTCGGCTTTGGTCATTTTCGAGCGCCCAGACACATTGCGAGATCGCGCCTCTGTCATGAGGCTCGCTTTACTATGACTTTCCAGCGATGACACCCATCGAGCCCCGCTCGTCGCTACCAGAGCACTTCTGCCACGCACTCCCCCTCTGAACGCTATACGCGGATGAACTGCGTTTAGAACGGAGAATTGCCATGTCAGTTGATAACAACGGGCCAGCCGCTGCGTATCCCGGCCCAGATGAAAAAGCGCCTGATACCGGGGAAGGTCATGACTCAGGCCTGGAAAAAACCACTTCAGAGCCGAAGCAGGGTTCGCAGGAACGGCCAGCGGACTGGAATCCCCCACCGGGAAATCCCGGCTCAGATCAGGATGCCCAGACTCATCGTGGGAACGGTGGTGCGACGGACGCACAGGATCTGGGCTTCGACCCCGACTCACCTGACGTGTCCGACCCCCAGATTGATCCGCCACACCCCGCGCTTACGAGTAACGACCCTGCTCCATGACCCTGTGAATGCCCTCAAGGCTGATGGGCCATTTCTCAATCGACCATCAGCCCTTCAGTTCGAGCCAGCTTTTCCATCAGGGCAAATTTTCTGGTGGTCTGAAACCGGGTCCATCTAATCAGGTCAGGCTTTGCGCCATTCCACGTTTGTGATGCCCTGTTTCTCTGCTGCCGGACCCGGGCAAAGGCCCCTTATGCGCAGAAGCAATGCGCTCGTCCGATACGACCGCCATTACGTATCCACTCGCCATTTAATAACCACTGGGATAGCCTGTGACGCATCGCTCAAGCCTGGTGCAGCAATGCCGTGGTGGCAGGAGCTAAGCCTCCAATAGCAGCAAGGTTATTCATGCCATTCTCGACATTAAAAATACCGCACGAGTTTTCAGCGGAATCCGAGAAAGTTTTCGGGGAGTTCCAGCGTGGCATGGGCTTTCCAATGACGCCCAACTTCATGAAGATGCACGGGCACTCGCTGGCGGCGGCGAAGGGAACATGGGGCTTACTGCAAGGCGCGATGCTAAGCGGAAACCTGCCACGTGCGCTCAAAGAGATGCTTGTCGCGGCGGTCTCACATGACCGCAAGTGCATGTACTGCGAAGCTGCGCATCTGGCGTGTTGCAGAAGCCTTGGAATCGACACCGCCACCCTTCAGGCCTTGGTCGAAAATATCGAGGACCTTACGCCGGAAAAGGTGCGGGACATCATCCTTTTTGCGGTGAAGTGTGCACGCAACCCACAAGGCATGACACAGGAGGATTATTCATCCCTGCACAGTCATGGCCTGAACGACGAAGACATCATGGAATTGATTTCAGTCATCGGCTTGGCCGTGTATTTGAACATCGTTGCGGACGCCACCGGTGTGGCACCCGACGACATGTTTTTCCAAATCTGATATGGAGATCAGGGAAGCCCTCACACGTCAAAGCTTGCTGCTGGAATTCATATCCGAGTGCGTGAGCTTACAGACCGTGCCAGAACTGACCAAGCTGGTCGCGGCGCGGCTGCACTGGATTTGCGATTACGACACCTGCACGACGTTACTCCCCGAGCCAGACGGTTTGTCGCTGTGGTCCCAGGATCGGAAAGTCTGCACCGCCGCGAAGATTGAAGATGAGTCTTGTCTGTCGAGCCACGGGACTGCGCTGAGAGACGCCATGGCCAAAGGCTCACCAACGGTCGCGTACTGCAATGACAGCGACAGGTTTGTGTTAGCCCTGCCTTTGGGATCAAGGACTGCTGTACACGGCGCCTTGTGCGTAGGCAGGGTCGGAAAAGGATTTTCCCAAGAGGATGTTCGCCATCTTCAACATGCGTGCAGCTCAGTCGGCGGGGCCTTGGCGCGTATCGCGGCGCTGGCAGCTGAGCGCACTGCCGAACACGCGATCAAACTGGTGGAATCTGAGCTCCGTGCAGCTGCCGAGGACCGGGTGCTCTTGGCTGAACAGATGGTTGGCATTGTGAGTCATGACTTGCGTAACCCGCTGTCGGCCATCCTCATGGGAACCAGCTTGATGGAAATGGGCGAGGCAATTCCCGCCAAAAAACAACGGGTGCTGCAAAGCGTACAGAACGCCACGCGGCGGGCACAGCGGCTGGTTGAAAACCTACTCGACTTTACTCAGGCCCGCGTTGGCAAAGGACTGGCCGTCCAAATGGCTAACGTAGACCTGGACGAGCTTATGGCGTCGATTGTCGATGAGCTTCGGCTGAGCTTCCCGAACCTGGAGCATCATCTCCCTGATCATCCGTTGGGATCAGCCTGTCTCGACGCGGACCGTATTCATCAACTGCTTGGCAACCTGGTGGCCAACGCCACCCTGTACGGAACGCCGAGAAAGCCTGTCCATCTCAAATGCGAAATCAACGAAGGCGAACTCGTTTTCTCTGTCAGCAATGAAGGTGACCCGATTCCGCCAGCAATGCTCGCAGACATGTTCGAACCCATGATTCGAGGGCATCAAAATCAAAATGAGCAGCATGGTGTCGGGCTAGGCCTCTACATCGTTCGCGCAATCGCGCAAGGACATCAGGGGACCGTTGCTGTGACGTCTTGCGCAGAGAATGGGACCTGTTTTTCAGTGCATCTCTCGATCGGTCGCATGGCTTAAAGTCCGCGAGCGTCCGCTATGGGCTGTGAGCAGTCATTCATGAGCAACGACTTGCCTTTGAAGCCGTCCTATAAATGATCGGCAAGCTACTCACCAAAACGCACGCTGATCAACCCTTTGTAGAAGCCTGAGAATGCCGGTCCTACCTGCCAAGGTAAGACCGCCAGTGTCGGCTGAAACCGGGGCGACGCATTTAGCCTTCCGCGCTCTGATGATCAATAAGCCAGGTGCTTGTCACGGATACCCCAAACCTACGGACGTGATGCAACCTCGTCCATATGATGGAGCAAATCCAGCGGGTCGTCGTACACCCTCAATGCCCCTGCCCGCTCCAGCTCACTGATGTCATAGCCACCCGACAACAGACCGATGCCAGTGGCCTTACAACGTCTGGCGGCGAGCATATCCCAGATGGCGTCGCCGATGACCAGGCACTCTTCAATGGGGACTTCCAGGCGTAGAGCGCCAGCGATGAACAGGTCGGGGTCAGGCTTGCCGTATTTCACGTCATCGCGAGTGATCAGTGAAACATCGTCCAGCTTCAAACCCAGCGCCTTGAGGTTGATCGCTGCCGTCTCGCTGCCGCCGCTGGTTGCGATGCACCACTTCGATCCGCTCTGGTCAAGTGATTGGAGTAACTCAATGGCGCCCGGCAGCGCTGTGATCTGGTCCTGCAGCTCGCGGTACGCTTTGGCGTGAAGATCGCTGAGTCGTTTGGCCTGCTCGGCGGGTATGTCCAGGCCCGTTTCCCGAGCCAACGACTTGAGCATCAGCCCTCCGCTCATGCCAATTTTTCGATGGATTCGCCACATTGCCAATGGGATTCCCTCGGCGTCCAGCGCTTGTTTCCAGGCTGCCACGTTCTGGTAAACGCTGTCTGTCAACGTGCCATCCAGGTCAAAAATGAAGGAGGTGGTAGGGCTCATGGTCATGCTCCGATGCGGTGGCGTGCGTACGTATTCGAGATCCCATGCATCCCGGCGTTCCGCGTTTCTTTGGCAATGGGAGTCGTCCAGCACGGATCCAACCCGGAGTTTTCAGGCTGCCCTAAACGACGCTCGTAGGGTCCATTCAAATGAGCCGCGATGAAAGAAAAAACAGACGGGATCATACTGGCGGCTGTACCACTCGCCGTATGATTTTCAAGCCAACCAGGACTCTACTTCTGCACCACCATACTCACTCTTCCACTGTTTCAGCGTTTTGTGATTTCCCCCCTTGGTTTCAAGGGTCTCGCCATTGTGAGGATTTTTGTAGGTCTTCACAGAACGCGGTTTGCGCGAGGATTTTTCAGGCGTGGCAACAGCAGCGTTCTTTTTCGCGGAAGTGCGCGGTTCAAGAATGGTGACGATTTCACGTAGACTGTAGCCATATTCTTGTAAAAGAGCCTTGAGCTTCGTCTCGAACTCGATTTCCTGTTTCAAGCCGTTATCATTTTTCAACGTCTCCAACTCGGCAAGTCGAGTCGCCAATTGCTGTTCGAGTCTTCGGAATTCCGCAAGTCGTGACATGGTGTTCTCCTGATGGCCTAATGGGCAGTTCATGGAGGTTGAGTCTTTTACAGGAACATCGTTCCCGCAATCACGCCATCCTGACAGTCGCTAAAAGGGATCAAGATAGTCGCGGATGAGAAGACGAGTAGTGACTACCGCCCGCCCCCGGGGCGCAGGCCGGGCGGCAAAAATCACGCAGAGACTTCGCTGGCTAGCCGCTTCAATAGCGCTTGAGCCGCTGCTTGTGATGAAGCGGGATTCTGTCCAGTGATGAGGTGTCCGTCTTCGACCACGTAACTTGCCCAATCAGCAGCCTTCGAGTATTGCCCACCTTTGGCCTTCAGCATGTCCTCGACGAGGAAGGGCACGATCTTCGTGAGCCCTACGGCCTCCTCTTCCGAATTAGTAAAGCCGGTGACGTTTTTGCCCTGCACCACAGGGTGACCATCAGGAGCATTGACGCTCTTCAATACACCCGGCGCGTGGCACACGGCGGCGATCGGTTTGTTGGCCGCATAAAACGCTTCGATCAGGGTAATGGAGTCGGTGTCTTCGGCCAAATCCCACAGCGGGCCATGGCCACCAGGGTAAAACACTGCATCGAAATCATAGGGGTCAACTTCGCCCAAGGGCACGGTATTGGCTAACAACCCCTGTGCCTCGCTATCGGCACGGAAACGTCGGGTGTGCTCGGTCTGGGCGTCCGGTTCATCACTTTTAGGGTCCAGCGGCGGCTGTCCACCCTTGGGAGAAGCCAGGGTAATTTCGGCCCCGGCATCCGCAAATGTGTAATACGGGGCTGCGAATTCCTCCAACCAGAAGCCCGTCTTCTTGCCGGTATCACCCAGCTGGTCGTGAGAAGTGAGGATCATGAGAATGTTCATACGCGCCTGTCTCCTTGCGATATGGGCAGTACTGAATCGCACCGCATAATTGTCAGAGACGTTCACCACGCAGACGTTCACGTCGAATGACCGGAGCTCGTTCGGCCGCGTCTGCTATGGCTCGAGGATATGCAAGGAGGCGACAGGTTCGGTCATGCTGCGCCAGCCACAGCTCCAGGTACGTCCCAAGCCTTGGTCCAGATAAAGTTGGCGATCAATACCGGCGCAAGAACTGCTGAATGCGCTCGCCGCTTTCCTCACCGAAGAACGCTTCAGTGGAGCAATCCTTGACCACCACACCGTTTTCCATGAACACCACACGGTCCGCTGCCTCTCGAGCGAAACGCAGCTCGTGGGTGACCACCAGCATAGTCATGCCGCTGTTCGCCAGCTCGCGCATGACGCCTAGCACTTCGTCACGCAGCTCAGGGTCCAGGGCAGAAGTTGGCTCGTCAAAGAAGATCACTTCAGGGTCCATGGATAACCCTCTTGCGATGGCGACACGCTGCTTCTGGCCACCTGAAAGTTTGGCGGGATAACTGTCCGCTTTGTCCGCGAGACCGACTTGATCCAACAAATGCCGCCCTCGTTCAAGCGCCTGTGCCTTTGAAACCTTTTTCACGCTGAGGAGCCCCTCCATGACGTTCTCAAGGGCCGTCATGTGCGGAAAAAGGTTGAAGGACTGGAAGACCATGGCGGTCTTTTGCCTAAGTAGCGCCACTTGCTTGCGCGTTGCCCGGTCGAATCGACCGCTGCGCGGAATCTCCACACGATACCCGCAGACCTCCAGCGTCCCGGCGTCCGGTTTTTCCAGAAGGTTGAGAGAGCGCAGCAAGGTTGTTTTGCCTGATCCCGACGGACCGAGGATGACCACGACTTGGCCGGCCTGAACCTCAAGGTCAACGTTTTTGAGTACGGCCAGATCCCCAAATGACTTGCTCAGGCCAGTAACGCGTACAGTGCTTGTGTTCATCGCATGTGCCTCGTCCAACGGCCTTCCAGCCAGGTTTGCAGGATGGTCAACACCTGATTGATGAGCCAGTACATCGCGCCCACCATCAGGAACATTTCCATGTACCGGAAGGTGGAAGCACCGATCTGCTCAGCCACTCTGGTCATTTCCATGACCGTGATCGTGGAAGCAAGCGAGGTGTCCTTGATCAACGCGATGAGCCGACTGCCCATGGTGGGTAAGGCGATTCGAAACGCCTGCGGAATGATGATCCGGCGAAGACAGGTCCAGTAGCCCATGCTCATCGAACTGGCGGCCTCCCACTGCCCACTGTCGACCGCGATGATGCCGGCTCGAAAGGTTTCGCTCAGATAGGCCGCCGAGAACAGCGTCAGTGCGAGCAGGGCCGAAGGGATCGGAGTCATCACGATCCCGTAATGCGGCAAACCGAAATAGATCAACAGTATCTGCACCAACAGAGGCGTGCCGCGGAAGATCGAGACATAACTGAAGGCGATCATCCGAAACAGCCGCACCGGAGAAATCCGCATCAGGGCAATCATCAAACCCAAAGCAGTACCTAGGACAAAGGCACCCAGGCCTAACCCAAGGGTCGTCACGATCGCCTTTTGCAGTAGGGGCAGCGCCCGTAGAAAGAGATCCCACATTATTTATTCCTCTGCCAGCTCAGCGAGAGCGGCCTTGATTCCACTGGTCATGTGATAATCCGGCCCGATCCACTCCTTGGCGACAGCGTCCACCGTGCCATCTGCAACCATCGACTCGATGGCTTTGCTGACCGCGTCGCGCAGACTGTCTCGACCCTTGGCCATGGCAGGAGCAGACAGCTGGTACGTCAGAGGCTCACCCACTGCCTTGATGGGCAGGTTATTGACCTTTTTGTACTTCTCTCCGCCGAACAATGAAGACAGCACTGCATCAACCCGTCCAATTGCCAGATCGTTGAACACCAGACCGCCGTTCTCATAGGCCCGGATGTCGGACGTGGTCATGTGCTTGCGGGCCCAGGATTCATTGCTGGTCCCCGACGTCACACCGATCGAGTGCGCTGGCATGTCTTTGATGCTATGGATGTCCTGATTGTCGTCGCGCACGAAGATGTAGAACTCTTCCACGCCATACGGGCTCGCGAAGTCGACCTGTTTTCTGCGTTCATCTGTGGGCGTCAGGTCGTTCATGACGAGATCGTATTTGTCGGCCTTCAAGCCTTCGACGAAGCTTTTGAAGCTGTCAGCGATGAACTCCACTTTCGCCACGCCAATGCGCTTGGCAACCTCTTTGGCGATGGCAACGTCGTAGCCTGCTGGCTTGTTGTCCTGCCCCAGATAACTCCAGGGTGGACTGGCTTGGGTGTTAGCGATACGAATAACGCCTCGCTCTTGCAGGGTTTGCAGGGAGTCGTCAGCCATGGCAACCGAGCCAATGCCGAAAGACATGATCATTGCCAATGCGAAACGAATGCCGTTCTGTTTCATTGTTATCCATCCTCATTTGAGTGTGCGGCCGCAGGGGCTCGCGGGAGTAACGGCAGAAAGTTCTGGTCTGGCCGCCGCGTCTGAAGCGCAGCGTGCCCGTACGTCAACGTACCCGGGCGTATGCCTCCAAGGCTTCGGCCAGGTCGGCGATCAACATCGACTCGTCTTCAAGACCGATCGAGATGCGCACGATGGGTTGATCTGTTGGTGAAAATTGCCGTGCCTGTTGCTGGGACGCCGGGTAGTAGGCAATCAGGCTGTGGGTACCGCCCCAACTCGCGCCGATGGGGAACCGTTGCAGGGCATTGAAAAATGCGCCGAAGGCACTTTCGTCGGCAGCTGGTTCCAGGATGATCGAGAGCAAGCAGCCGCTGCCTTCGAACTGGTTCTTCCACAGGGTGTGACCCGGATCGCTTTCCAGCGCGGGGAAAAGTACTTGTCGTACTAGAGGCTGAGCCTCCAGCCAACGCGCCACTGCCAATGCCTTTCGGCTTTGCTCACGCAGCCGCAGCTCGAACGTCTGAAGCCCGCGCTGGACCAGGAAACAATCCTCAGGGCTGGTAGCCTGACCAAAGATGCTTTGGGTTTCCCGCAGCACCGCGTAGCGTTCCGGATCGTTGAGACTGACAGTTCCCATCAGCAGATCGGAATGACCGCCGAAGTACTTGGTCGCTGCTTGAACCACGAAATCCACGCCATGCTCGATGGCTTTGAAATAAAGAGGGCTTGCCCAAGTGTTGTCCATCATGGTCAGCACGCCGTGCTTTTTGGCGATGGCGGTGATTGCACCAATGTCCTGCATTTCCATGGTGACGGTGCCCGGAGCTTCCATGCAGATCATGCGGGTGTTAGTGCGGATCAATGCTTCAATTCCGGCGTCGATAGTCGGTGGATAGAACTCCACCTCAACACCAAGATGAGCCAGCCACTGGCGACCGAAAGTCTTGAGCGAGCCATAGCAGGAGTCCGAAATAAGCAGATGGTCGCCTGCACGAACGAAGCCCATGACAGTGGTAATCAGTGCAGACGCACCCGTCGGCATGATCACGCAGTGGCGGGCGTTTTCCAGATCAGCGACTTGACGCTCGAGCGCACGAGTGGTTGGCGTGCCGGTAATTCCATAGCTGTAGCCGTCTGGCTGTCGGCTCTTACGGCTGACGAAGTCTTCGAACGAATCGAACACTACGGTCGAACCGCGCCATACACCTGGAGAGAGGCTGGCATAAGGGCTGCCGGCAGGATCTACAAGTTTCATCTAGGTACGCCTTGTTGGGTCAGGGACAATGAATCCTATTGTTCAATAGACCTAACTGAGTGACTACACCTAGAATTATTAACTCAATAAGTAAAGGTTATAGGTTACTGCATGGGTGTCCGAGAAATTGAAGTCTTTCGAGTGGTCATGAACGCAGGAAGCACCAGCAAGGCTGCCAACATGCTCGGTATCTCCCAACCTGCCGTCAGCCAGGCGATTCGCAAACTCGAAACATCTGCCGGTCTCGCTTTCTTCCACCGGATTCGTGGCCGTCTGGTGCCCACGCAGGAGGCGCACGCGTTAATGGTGGACGTGGACAAACTCTTCATCGGGATGGATGCGATCGAACATCGGATCAAGACCTTGAAGCAGTTCGGCACGGACCGGCTGGCCATTGCCGTGCATCCGGCACTGGGTAATGCATTCATGCCGAGGGCTCTATCATCGTTCGATCTGGCAGGACGAGATATGAGGGTGTCGTTACGGGTGCTTAGCTCGCGGGAGGTGCATCAGGACGTCTCATCCGGTCAATGCGATTTTGGCCTGATGGCCGACGAGATGCCGGTCATGGGGTTGGAGCATTCGCCTTTTCTGGAATCGCCGGGTGTCATGGCCATGCCACCTGATCACCCGCTTGCAAAGCTGCCGGTGATCACTCCGAACGATATCGGCAACCACGACTTCATCGCACTCAATCCAGAAGACAGCAGCCGTCGGCGAATGGAAGCGGCGCTGGCCCCCTATGGCGTGACGCCGAATATCAGGATTGAAACGCCCTATGCCCATACCGTCTGCGAGATGGCGTTGCGCGGTATCGGGTTCGGTTTCGCCAATCCTGTCGCCGTCGTCGACTACATCGACCGTGGCTTGGTCATCCGGCCGTTTTCCCTGAAGGTGAACTTCACGAGCCTCTTGCTTTTCCGACCCGGAAAACCCTTGGCGGACAACGCGCGAAAGTTGATATCCGCGCTACGCATCCAACTGGCAAAGGATTTGAAGCTTGTGGAAAACCATATGAAAAAGTGAGGCTTCGGAGTCAAGGTTTAAGCGTGAGTGATTGCATGGACTTGACGACACCCGTTGGGATGGCTATCCGAGCCGCTAACGCTTTCAAATGGCCCAGGAAGTCGAATCTGGATGCAGCCTGAAAACGCTTCGCTGTGGCCGGTGCACCGCTGGAGCGAGGCTTTTTTCCGGGTGAGTGAGATAGGTCAGACCAGATAACGCTGGGCCCAGGCGATCACTGAAGACCATGCGGACATGGCTAGGCGGACGTAATCGAAACGACCTCGATGTACTTGAATTTCTTGCGGGCCGCTTTAATCGCATCGAGCTCCGCCTGCAGCTTACTGAGCGTGTCGGCTTCGAAGACGAACATCTGGGTCTCGCCTTCAAATTCATTTCCGACTCGCAGGGTCACCTTGAGCTTGGGTACGAATGTCTGAGGTGGTTTACGTTTTTTCACCGCTACGGGTGGGGCAATAACGATCGGAGACGGCTCTTCCGGTGCAGCTACGTGGACCGGAGCTTCTGAGGCCCCAAACAAGGCCCTTCGCATCTCTTCTTCAGTCAACTCTGTATTCACGAATCTATGTCCTGTCGATGTGTTTTTAGGTACTCCCGCACCGGGCAGCCCACTTGGTCATTTTGTCTCAGTCACGATGGTGGAGACCTATCGCAGCACGACAGTTTCGCGACTCAATGCTCCCCTGCCTGTATGGCCAACACGCCCGATCCTTCATGCTGGGTGTTTGCCGGACAATCGTCAGCTTGGCCTTCTTTGAAGGTTCCTCTCGAGGCACCTCTCGAACAGTGTCGTGGAAGGTTACGACGTTATGCGCACCTGTCGGGATAAAGTTTTGATCATTGAAGACCGTTTGCCGAGCCTGATTAACGAATGCGCTGCTGTTTGGCGATTGGAGGTCTAACGATGGGCCGGACCGTATGACCGAACCGCTGTTCATCTCACCTGACTCTCGCCCTGAGCGAAGATTTTCAGCCACGTGTAGCGCGCTTCCGCGATCAGGCTCCGTTCGACTCAAGAGGATAAACCCGCTTACGGCGGCGATGCATCCTGCTACTGCATAGGTGGCGAACCTCTGAATGCCACGCTTCTGTTGAGTTCTGAGCATCCGCTCCGGAGCATCACCGAAATCTGCTTTCATCCATGCACCTATCTATTTCTTCCCGGCACGTCGGCAACGCTCCGAACAATACCGGACCTCATCCCAATACCGCGCCCATTTTTTTCGCCAAACGAAAGGAAGTTGGCAGCAGACGCAGGTTTTGACCGGAAGCTCGCTCTTTTTCAACTGCGATCCGTCCTGATTGTGTGCATCTATTTCAGGTTTCAAGACGTAGATGGGATGCCACTTATGAAACCATGAGACGTTCCCTGCACATGAGCAATCTCCTTGTAGCGTTCTGCTTCGCCGGCATGGTTGTTGGCTGGCTGCTTTCATGGACATTCGTGATGCACGTGATCAAATGATCGCTGACCGGCTTTTCCATCGGCTGACTATCGCCGACGATCAGCTGCGCCTTTGAACACGAGACGCAATTGGCTGCACTCTTCTTCTGTAATAACGTTTGCCAGATGCACGCCCTTGGCAAAGCCAAGTCCTTGAACTTCAAAGTAACCGAACTCGTAGTCGCTCTCGCTTGAGCGATCTGTACCAGCTAGGTCGCGGCGTGGTAATCGAACGGCTTTGGCAGCCGCAATGCGCGTAGTTCAGTCATGGCCAACTGGGACAAAAAGGAGCTGAAATGATCATCCGAGGTCCTGACTTATTGAGAAGAATGTCCAAACTTGTTGTTGATTCGTTTGGCAATGTCGAGATGATCTTCCTCCAAAGCAAAATGCCCAGTGTTGTAGTGAACTACTTCTGCGCTCGGCAGGATGTCCTTGACGGCGTCGGCGCCGCGTGGGGCAAAGATCGGGTCACCGTCCCCCCAAACTACCAGCGTCGGTGGATGCGACGCGCGCAGGTAAGCCTGCCACTTTGGATATAGGGCGAGATTGGAGAGGATATCCAGCTGCAAGTCTGTCATGGCACGTCGCTTATCGGGGTCACTCAAAGCGAGCGCGTCGTTGACCCAAGCGTCAGGGTTGAGGGTGCCAGGATCGCGAGCGCCATGACGGTAGAGGAACAGATCCGTTGCAACGCTCACCCTAGCCTGTGCGGCGTCCCGCTTTTCCACTGGTTTCAGAATACTGGCGGCCTGAATGGCTTGAAGCCGTGCAGGCTGCCAGCCGTCCAACGTCATGGGCGTGTTCTGAATGACCAATCCGCGTACCCAATCGGGATGAAGCGTCGCGATGCGCATCCCGACGGGGCCACCGAAATCTTGCATGTAGATCACGGCGCTTCCTATACCCATTCGCCGGACGAATGTATCCACTGTTTCGGCGAGCACATCGAACGTCAGCGGATCTCCTGATGCGGGAGCATCGCTATTGCCCATCCCAGGATAGTCAGGCGCCAGCACGTGAAAGTGCGCGGCCAGCTCCGGAATCAGGTCACGGAACATATGGGATGACGATGGGAATCCGTGAAGCAGCAGAATGGTGGGATTGCGTAGGTCACCAGCCTCCCGGTAGAACATTTTTCCGCCGTCTAAGGTGATGTACCGGTATTCAGTCTGGGCAAAGGCAGCGTCAGGAGAGACTGACAGCGTCAGCAGCAACGTCAGATAGGTTGCCCACGTAAAAAATTCGCTCCGCATCTTTTGCTCCTTCAGGTTTGCCCGGACCGCACCGTCTGGCCTCAGGCTGTGTCAGCCACGCGCTAACGGCGCCTTGCAGGATTAAGAGTATCATGTTACGTTGAAAGCACATACCTACTGATAGATAGGGAAAATACTACTACTAATGGCTGTCAACGACGATAACCCATAGATAGGTGCGGAAGCGGGATAGCGCTGAGGGCATGTGCCACGCCTGGCAACGGCAAATGGGCTGACGTCGAAGCTTGAGCTGTTCTTTATTACAGATGCCCCCATCAACTAGACGCTAATAAGCTCTTGCTGATCCTGAGTCTGTTCCTTATGGATTTAAGAAACGGGTCGAGTACGTTAACCCGACTTTGGGCGATATTTACGCTGCGTCAACATGTGGAGATAATATGAGTATTTCAGTTGGGCAGTCATTAACTTCGGTAACTATCAAGTCGCCTGGGTCCGGTTCAAGTTCAGGCTCAACACCTCGCAACTCTTATTTGACGAATCAGCTATTGCAGGAAATTGGAACGAAGCAAGGCGTACTCGATACAGATGCCATGAAAAAGGCAGGCTTGGGATCTAGTTTTGCTGATTTCGACATGACCTCCATCACACCGGCTGAGTTAGGGCTGGTCAGCAAAAACCTGTATGCACTGGGGTTGATCGACAAGACTACCGCCAATCTCATGATCTCTGCAGGCACAAACCTCGATTCGGTCGGCAACCCGATGACACCTGATGTAAAAATGAACGCTCTCGACTACTTTGCAGCGCGCATAGACAATCTCCGTAGCGCGAGCGTCGACAATAATGAATATGGATTTCAAGTCGTACCTGATTATATAAATACAGTGTATGTCCTACAAAACCTCAACGACTTTGCCAAAGATGCACGCACTGACAGCGGTACCCCAAGTGCGCAGTCTCAAGGCATCAGCATTCATGTGTAGCCTATGCGTCAGCAAACGCTCCGTTTTCCAATCCGTCCAGACCAGAGAATGCCCCTTGGCATGGCGTTAACTTCGCGCAGCTGTTCTTTATCGTAGTCGTCTAAAAACCACACCCGCGATCCAACTGAGCAGTTGAAACACTACGAAGCTGCAGGCAGCGACGAGTAAAAAGTGTTTGTACCCAGCGCAATATCAGGTGGGTATCGAACAGAAAAAAACGCACCCGTCGTCCAACGCCAAGGCCTAGAAGACCGGCCAAAGCTGCTTCCCTGGATAAAGGCATGACGTGATCCCCCTCTCAGCTCAAGCCGTCGCTCCCCCCGGCAGCTTCAATGATTGCGTTGCTTGAGCCTTGAACAGGCCCTGCAGTAGTGGACCAAACGCCGATTCAACACGGCCCAGCAGCGATCGCGGCTACTGGGGTTGTTGGTTCAGAATCAAAATGACTGACGCACGTAGAAAGTCTTAACTCGGAGCGCTACAGCCTTGAACAGGCGCTGCAACCGGCCGGAACGGGGTTGAGTCATGAGTTGACGTGGGATGGTCCAGGGAGCTGGTGCCCCACTTTCGTTCAGACGAAAAAAAACCCGAGAATTCACACTTTCGTGGACCTCTCGGGTTTCGAAGATGGTGGGTCGTGTGGGATTCGAACCTACGACCAATTGGTTAAAAGCCAACTGCTCTACCAACTGAGCTAACGACCCGCTTCGTGGTGGCGCGTATATTACTGATTTTTCTCAGTAATTCAACACCCTTTTTTAAAAAATTTAAAAATAACGCGTCGGGTCGGTGATTCCGGCCGCTGCGAAGCCTTCTGCGCGCAGGCGGCAGCTGTCGCATTTCCCGCAGGCGCGGCCTTGATCGTCCGCCTGATAGCAGGAAACCGTTAGCCCGTAATCGACGCCCAGACGCGTGCCTGCCTTGACGATGTCGGCTTTGCTCAGCATCTGCAACGGGGCTTGAATGGTAAAACCTTGCCCTTCTACGCCCGCCTTGGTCGCGAGGTTGGCCATGCGCTCGAAGGACTCGACGAATTCAGGGCGGCAATCCGGATAGCCAGAGTAATCGACAGCATTGACGCCAATGAAGATGTCACGTGCGCCAAGGACTTCGGCCCAGCCCAATGCCAACGACAGAAAGACCGTGTTGCGCGCGGGAACGTAGGTGACGGGGATGCCTTCGCCAGGCGTTTCCGGCACGGCGATGCTGCTGTCGGTGAGGGCCGAGCCGCCGATGCCGTTGAGGTTCAGGCCGATCACTTTGTGCTCGATCACACCCAGGTCCTTCGCCACACGCTCAGCCGCTTGCAGCTCGGCACGATGACGCTGGCCATAATCGAAGCTCATGGTGTAGCAGGTGTAGCCGTCGGCTTTCGCCATTGCGACCACGGTGGCCGAGTCCAGGCCGCCAGACAGCAGGATTACCGCGCGTTTCTCAGTCATTGTGTACTCACTCATCTCAGCGCCCCGGCTCATCGTTCCAGAGGATTTTATGGAGCTGCAGCTGGAGGCGCACCGGCAGGTTGTCGGCAACGATCCAGTCGGCGAGGTCTCGAACGTTCAGATCGCGATGCACAGGAGAAAACAGCACTTCCCCTGCTCGACGGTCCAGACCGTACTGGATGATCTTTGAAACCGCCCAGTCGTAGTCTTCCCGCGAGCAGATGACGAACTTGATCTGGTCGTTCGGGGTCAGGAGTTCGATATTCTCATAGCGATTGCGCGCCACTTCTTTCGAGCCTGGCGTTTTCAGATCGACCACACGGCTGACGCGAGGGTCAACCTTGGAAATGTCCAGTGCGCCACTGGTCTCCAGCGACACTTCGTAGCCGGCATCGCACAACCGCTGAAGCAGCGGAATGGCGTTGGGTTGGGCAAGAGGCTCGCCGCCGGTCACGCAGACGTAACGCGGGCGGTAGCTGGCGACTTGCTCCATGAGCGAATCGAGGGTCTGAATCGTGCCGCCTGTGAACGCGTATTCGCTGTCGCAATAGCCGCAACGCAGGGGACAACCGGTGAGGCGCACAAATACGGTAGGCAAGCCTGCTGTGCGCGTTTCACCCTGTAACGAGTAAAAAACTTCGGTGATGCGTAATGTGTCTTGCATAGGGGCCACGGGCGTAACGGCTAAACAGGCCATCCGCCTCCGTCAGGCACTTCTGTGCACCCTGCGCTCGCAGAATCCAAAGAAGCGTAATCAATACCGGAATTTCGGGTGCGAGATTCTAACGAAAAAAGCCGCGCAACGCGCGGCTTTCTTGAATCGAGGGTCAATCACCTGGTGTCAGAGGCGTTGAAGATCGCGCTGAGCCAGTTGTGCTGCCGACGTCCCAGGGTACTGGGCAACGACCTGCTGCAGAATGCCTTTGACCTTGTCGGTATGACCCAGGCGGCGCTCCACATCAGCGAGTTTGTACAACGAATCAGGCACCTTTGCATGCTTTGGGTACAACTGACTCACCTTGGCGAAAGCCTGACCGGCACCTTGCAGATCGCCTTTGGCCAGGTTTACTTCACCCAGCCAGTACTGGGCATTGCCCGCGTATTGGCTATTTGGGTACTTACGCAAAAAAGCAGAGAACGCTTGGCTGGCCTTGTCGAAATCCTTGGCCTTGATCAGGTCGAAAGCAGCGTCGTAGTAGAGCTTTTCTTTCGCCGGGTCACCCGGTTCTGTACTGGTCTGAGGCGCCTGTGCGGCAGATGCTCCGCCAGCAGGTGCTACAGGGGCTCCGCCGGCGTTGACGCCACCGTCGGAAGCTGAATTATTCGCAGGTGCGGCAGGTGCGCCACCCGCTCCAATGCGAGAGTCGAGGTCCTTGTAACGATCCAGCGCTTCTTGCTTCATCTGCTGGATATCGTTTTGCTGGACTTCAACGATTCCGCGCAAGCGCGAAATTTCATCCTGCATTTGTTGCAGCTGCATGAACAGCTGACCTTGCGCCGAAGGCTGGGCCGTAGCCCCACCTCCGGCGTAGGCGCCCGCCGTACCATAACCCGATGGCGGATAACTGCTGCCAGCAGAGCCAGAGTTGTCATCGACCACAGGAACCGCACCCAGCGCTGCAAGAGGAAGGGTGAGAGCCAAAACGGTTAAAGCACGGCGGCACGTTCGCATGTCAAATTACTTACGCAGTTCGACGCGACGGTTTTGAGCCCAGGATTGCTCGTCGTTGCCGGTAGCAACTGGACGCTCTTCACCGTAGGAAACCAGTTCCAGCTGAGCTGGCGATACGCCTTGCAGAACCAGGTAGCGTTGAACGGCTTTCGCACGACGCTCGCCCAGTGCCAGGTTGTATTCGCGAGTACCGCGTTCGTCAGTGTTACCTTCCAGAACAACGCGAGCGCCGTTAGCTTTCAGGTCCTTGGCGTGAACGTCCAGAGCGCGCATGGCCTCTGGTTTCAGGTCAGAACTGTCGTATTCGAAGTAGAAAGTGGTGATTGCGCGCAGAGCAGCTTCTTCGCTCAGGCTGCCGTCAACAGCACCAGTGTTAGCGCCGTAACCAGCGTTTGGATCTACAGCAGCGCCTTGACCGGCATTGTCGCCGCCTTTGGACGAGCAACCTACAGCTACAGCCATGGCCAGAGCCAGCGCAGCAAATTTACCAAACTTCAGCATTTCCATCGTGAAACTCCTAATGAACCCCAGTGTGTTAAGTAAAACGTAAAGCGCCGCGTCAGTTCAGGTAAGGGGACCAGGAAGGTTCTCTGACTTCGCCTTGAGCGGTAGGAAGCGGGAGCCTTACGCGTCCATTAATGGACACGAGCATCAAGACTCCCCGGCCCTGCTGGCGGGTGGCGTAGATTACCATGGTGCCGTTGGGCGCAACAGTAGGCGACTCATCAAGGTTGCTGTCTGTGAGGATTTTTACGCTACCGCGCTGCAAATCCTGAGCGGCTACCTTGAAGTTGGTGAAGCCATCTTGACGATGGATCATGACCAGCGTCTTTTCATCGGCCGACAATTTAGGGTTGGCGTTGTAGTTACCGATGAAAGTGACGCGTTCAGCGCCGCCACCATTAATGCTCGTTTTATAGATCTGTGGTTTGCCGCCACGATCAGAAGTGAAATAAAGAGTCGAACCGTCTTTACCGAAGAAAGGTTCGGTATCGATGGACGAATCATTCGTGACGCGCGAAAGCTGACGCGACGCCAGGTTCATCACATAAATCTCAGGGTTGCCATCTTTCGACAGGACCATGGCCAGCTTGCTGCCGTCCGGAGACCAGGCCGGTGCGCCGTTCAGGCCTTCGAAGTTGGTGATTTGCTCGCGACGGCCCGTGTCGATGTGCTGAACGAAGATGCGCGGACGCTTCTGCTCGAACGACACGTAGGCGATACGCTTGCCATCCGGCGCGAAACGTGGGGACAGGATCGGCTCACGGGATTGCAGCAGTGTTACTGCGCGAGCCCCGTCGTAGTCCGAACGTTGCAGCGTGTAACGGGTGTTGTTCGTACCGAAACGCTCAGCGGTAACGTACAGCATGCGAGTCGAGAACGCGCCTTTGATGCCAGTCAGCTTTTCAAACGACTGGTCGGCGATGTAGTGCGCCATGTCGCGCAGTTGATCGGTCGTACCTGAAACGTTACCGGTCAGCACTTGCTGCTCGGTCGCGACGTTGAACAACGCGTACTGGACCTGCAAACGACCGCCCGCAGGCGAAATGCTGCCGACCATCACGTACTGGGCACCCAGCGCTTTCCAGTCGCGGAAGATGACTTCGCTGGCCTGACTCGGCTGGCTGATCATGTTTTCCTTTGGAATCGGCGTGTAATAGCCCGAATTCAGCATGTCGTTGCTGATGATCTGAGCCATGTCTTCAGGCAGCACGCTACCGCCTTGCAGGCCGAAAGGCACGATTGCAATCGGCGTGGCGCGGTCGCTGCCGCTTGTGACCAGAATGTTCTTTTCGTCGGCAGCGGCGAAACCCGCTGCGCAACAAAGAACGACAAGCAATCCTCGAAGAAGGTTAATCACAAGGCTAGATCCTCAGGTGTGAATGTCATCTTGAATGAACGGTAAGGCGCGAAATCCGAAGGTTTCAGCCCCTGCATCTCTGTCAAACGACCAATGTTCTTGACCGCTGCTACTGCCGAACTGTCGAACGGACCATCGCCGCTGGACTTGGCCACGGTCACGGAACTGATCGTACCGTCCGGCAACATGGCGATCTGCAACACGACTGTCATGCCTTTGCGCGCTGAAGGGGGACGTGCCCAGCCTTCCGCAGCTCGCGAGCGAATCAAGTCATCGAAGCTGCCAGCGACTTCATCACCCTTCTCATCGGCCAGCGCCTGTTGGCGTTCCGGCTTGTCGGAGAGCAGGTCGGCCAGTGCTTGCGCCTTCTTGTCTTCCGCCGATTTACGGGCAGCGTCCTGTGCCTTCTTCTTGGCGTCGTCTGCAGCTTTCTTCTTGGCGTCCTCAGCCGCTTTTTTCTTCGCGTCTTCAGCAGCCTTTTTCTTCGCATCGTCAGCCGCCTGCTTTTTCGCGTCCTCGGCAGCCTGTTTCTTGGCTTCTTCCGCGGCGGCGCGCTTGGCGTCTTCCTCAGCTTTTTTCTTCGCGTCGTCTTCAGCTTTCTTCTTGGCTATATCAGCCAATTGTTTCTCTTCTGCTGCTTTCTTCGCATCGTCTGCTTTTTTGGCTTCAGCTTTCTTCGCGTCGTCGGCCTTTTTGGCTTCTTCCGCTTTCTTCGCTTCTTCAGCCTTTTGCTCTTCGGCCTTTTGAGCGGCATCGGCTTTCTTTTGTTCCGCCGCCTTTATCGCCTCTTGCTCAACTTTTTTCTGCTCCATCTGCTCGACTTCCGTTTGTCGCGCAGCGGATTTCTTTGCCTCGCCAGCAAGCTTCTGGTTGGTCTGGGTCGTCGCCTGACTTTTCGACTTGAGCTGATACAGCGTGGCCTGAACGATAGGTTTCGACTCAGGCAGTTCCGGTGTCATCGCGAAGCTCACGAACAACAGACCAAAAATCAGGACGTGCAGTGCCACAGCCCAGACGGAGGGCCAGAAGTAGCTTTCCGAGGCTGACGGCTCTCGAATCGGCTGCATCAGGGCGCCTCGGTAATCAGACCAACGTTCCCGACTCCGGCCTTCTGCAACCCGCCCATCGTGCCCATGACAGAGCCATAGTCGACGGATTTGTCACCGCGAATGAACACCTGAGTCTGCTTGCCGGCCTCACGACCTGCCGCGATGATTTTGGTCACGGCGCTGGTCAGTTGCGGCAAGGTCATGGCCTTGTCCATCTGCTTGTCGGTGTCGACTTCGCTGCCAAGGTTCCAGTAATAGGATTTGTCAGCCTTGATCGAAATGGTCAGGACCTGATTGTTGTTGTCCTGCGGCAAAGCCTCGCTGGAGACCTTGGGCAGATCGACTTTCACGCCCTGGTTAATCATTGGAGCCGTCACCATGAAAATGACCAGCAGCACCAACATCACGTCGATGTAAGGCACCACGTTCATTTCGGCGACCGGCTTGCGTTTGCTGCGTCGACCGCGAGCGATTAAAGCCATTGGGAAATACCTGCTTAGTCTTCGCTGGTGTGCACTTTACGGTGCAGGATGGCCTGGAACTCGTCGGCGAATGTGTAGTAACGGCCAATCAGGTTCTCGCCACGAGCGGCGAAACGGTTGTAGGCGATTACTGCAGGGATTGCCGCGAACAGGCCGATGGCGGTAGCGATCAGGGCTTCGGCGATACCCGGTGCAACGGTGGCCAGCGTGGCCTGTTGAGCAGTGGCCAGACCACGGAAGGAGTTCATGATCCCCCATACGGTCCCGAACAGACCGACGTACGGGCTGGTGGAACCCACGGTCGCCAGGAAAGGCAGGCTCTGCTCAAGCTTTTCTTCTTCACGGGAGATGGCAACGCGCATGGCACGGGCGACCCCTTCCATGACGGCATCGGGATCGACACCTGGCTGCTGACGCAGGCGCGAGAATTCTTTAAAACCGGCACGGAAGATCTGCTCGACGCCCGAATCCGGGTCAGGGTTGCTGCCCGCTTGACGGTACAGCTTGGACAGGTCGATACCCGACCAGAAACGCTCCTCGAAGCTGTCCAGCGCACGGCGCCCAGCGCGCAGCATCGAGCTGCGCTGAAAAATCATGATCCACGAAGTGACCGATGCGGCCACCAGGATCAGCATTACCAACTGTACGACCACGCTGGCATTGCTGACCAAACTCCACATGGAGGTATGGTCGACGACGTTAGCTTCCACGCTGTATCTCCTGCTCTGAAAGTGTTCCCGCGCCACTCTGACCGGCGAAGGCCGCGCGCAGAGTTTCGGGAATGGCCCGGGGTTTAAAACTATCGGCGCGTACGCACGCCACTAAAAACTGCCCTTCGCAGAGCAGCACATCATCCGTGGCCCGCCTGACATGCTGATGAAAGCGCAGGCTGGCTCGGTTCAATTCGATCACTTCGGCGCTGACCAGGAGTTCGTCGTCCAGTCGAGCCGGTTGGTGATAACGCGCCTCACTGGAGTGCACGACAAACAACAGGTTCTCGTCACCGGCCATTGCGGATTGAGCAAAGCCCAATGCCCGCAGCCGCTCGGTCCGAGCCCGCTCCATGAATTTCAGGTAGTTGACGTAGTAGACGATGCCGCCCGCATCGGTGTCTTCGTAATAAACGCGACAGCGATGTGCAAACGACTGACCCCCGTTTTGCGCGCGCATACTCTAGTGCTTACTCCTTTGGTTGCCAATCCGGCCAGGCAACTGTTTTTCATCGTTTTTCATCGGCAGGCACTAGGCACATTGCCGTGACTGCCCGTCTGACCACCAAACCCCGGAATAAATCGGTGAATCACACATTTATTCGTCGGTATCGTCCGCCAACTCATCCGTGACTGACCGCTCCCCCATTCTGGAGGGGATGTTCAGACCGAAGTGCAGGTACGCATGCCGCGTGACCATGCGACCGCGAGGTGTGCGCATCATATAGCCTTGCTGGATCAAATAGGGCTCCAGCACGTCCTCGATGGTGTGTCTTTCTTCGCTGATGGCGGCAGCGAGGTTGTCGACGCCCACCGGGCCACCATCAAACTTTTCGATCATGGTCAATAACAGACGACGGTCCTGATGATCGAAGCCACGCTCATCGACGTCCAGCAGGTTCAGCGCGAGATCGGCGATGGCCTTGGTGATCTCCCCTTTTGCGCGCACCTCGGCAAAATCCCGCACCCGGCGCAACAACCGGTTCGCGATTCGAGGCGTGCCTCGCGCGCGACGGGCGATTTCGAAGGCCCCCTCGTCTTCGATGTGCAAGCCAAGGATGCCCGCCGAACGGGAGACGATGGTCGCGAGGTCTGCGGTGCTATAGAACTCAAGACGCTGGACGATGCCGAAGCGGTCACGCAGCGGATTGGTCAGCATGCCCGCGCGGGTGGTGGCTCCCACGAGGGTGAACGGCGGGAGGTCGAGCTTGATCGAGCGCGCCGCCGGGCCTTCGCCAATCATGATGTCCAGTTGAAAGTCTTCCATCGCGGGGTACAAAACCTCCTCGACGATGGGCGACAGACGGTGGATTTCATCGATGAACAGCACGTCGTGGGGTTCAAGATTGGTGAGGATCGCCGCCAGATCACCCGGCCGTTCGAGCACAGGCCCCGACGTGCTCTTGATGGACACACCCATTTCCTGAGCGATGATGTTGGCCAGCGTGGTTTTACCCAGGCCCGGCGGACCGAAGATCAGCGTGTGATCGAGCGCTTCGCTCCGTCCACGGGCGGCCTGGATGAACAGTTCCATCTGCTCGCGCACGGTGGGCTGACCAATATAATCGGCCAGGCTCAGCGGCCGGATGGCGCGATCCAGTTGCTCGTCACGGTCGCGGCCGGTGGCGGCGATCAGGCGGTCGGCTTCGATCACTTACAACATCCCCTTGAGTGCGCGGCGAATCAGATCTTCACTGCTCAAATTCTTGTCTTTGATGGCGGTAATTGCCTTGCTGGCTTCTTGAGGCTTATAGCCCAACGAAACCAAGGCGCTAATAGCGTCCGACTCTGCTGTAGCGACTTGCAACGGCGCGCCCGGCCCTTCAGACACCAGCGCGAACGTGCCCGGCAACGCATCCCAGGCCTTGAAACGGTCCTTGAGCTCGACAAGCAGACGTTCCGCTGTTTTTTTGCCGACACCCGGCACACGGGTCAACGCCGACGTGTCCTGAGCCTGAACACATCGCACCAGCTCATCGACTTCCAGTGTCGACATCAACGCCAGCGCCAGCTTGGGACCTACCCCGTTCAGTCGGATCAACTCCCGAAACATCTCGCGATCACGCTTCTCGTAGAAGCCGAACAGCAGGTGGGCGTCTTCACGAACGACCAGGTGAGTGTGCAGCGTCACCGTTTCGCCCACATGAGGCAGACGATAAAGGGTTGTCATGGGGACTTCGATCTCGTAGCCCACGCCCCCAACATCGAGTACCAGATGCGGCGGTTGTTTCTCGACCAACGCACCGCGCAAACGTCCAATCACGTATCAGATCCTTTCCAGTAGCCGGTCACTGCGAGGAACAGGGCCAAACCCTGATCGCCATCTTTGCAGGACTCAGAAGAGCTGCAAGTGAACATTTATAAGTGAATGATGCCATCAGAGCCGCAGACGCCCACCTCGGCTCCGTGCCGTATTCAAGCCATGAGGGATCAGACTGGAACGAGTGTGAGCGTGGCACAAGGCGATCGCCAGGGCATCCGAAGCGTCTACCTGTGGCTTTTTGGTCAATTTCAACAAGTGCATGACCATCATCATCACCTGATCCTTGTTCGCCCCACCCGTACCGGCAACGGCCTGCTTGACCTGCGTGGCTGAATATTCGGCGATTTCCAGAGTTTCTTCGGCGGCGGCAACGATGGCGGCCCCTCGGGCCTGACCGAGCTTGAGCGCGGAGTCGGCATTGCGAGCCATAAAAACCTTTTCGATACCCATGGTGACGGGACCATAAGTCTGGATCACCTCGCGCACCCCACGATAGACGATCTGAAGCCGTTCATGCAGCAAGCCGCTGCCCGTACGGATACAGCCCGAGGCCACGTATTCGCATCCCCGTCCAGTGTCGCGCACCACACCGAAGCCGGTGATTCGCGAACCGGGGTCGATACCTAGAATAAGAGTCATAACGCCTGCAGCTTGAGAAGTGACGCGTACGTTTGAACGCAGCATAAAGGCAGAAGCCGGAGGCCGATAGCGATGATCGAGTCAGCGCTTCGTGCCTCCGGCCTCATGACCCGGCCAATGTGAAGATCAGCCAAGCTGCTCCATCACGTCGTCCGGAATTTCTGCGTTGGAATAGACGTTCTGAACGTCATCCAGGTCTTCGAGCATATCGATCAGCTTGAGCACCTTCTCCGCCATTTCAAGATCCAGCACGGCGCTGGTGGTCGGCTGCATCACGATCTCCGCGTCTACTGCCTTGAACCCCGCCGCTTCAAGGGCGTTTCGCACGGCATAAAAGCCGGCAAATGACGTGAATACATCAATGGAGCCGTCTTCATGGGTCACGACGTCATCGGCGTCGGCTTCCATCGCGGCTTCCATCAGCGCATCTTCGTCGATACCCGACGCGAAGGAAATCTGTCCCTTGCGTTCAAACAGGTACGACACCGAACCGTCGGTGCCCAAGTTGCCGCCACACTTACTGAATGCATGACGCACCGCTGCTGCCGTGCGATTGCGGTTGTCTGTCATGGTTTCGACCATAACCGCCACACCGCCGGGGCCGTAGCCTTCATAACCCAGCTCGACCATGTCGTCGGCATCGGCAGCGCCCGCACCGCGAGCGATCGCCCGATCAATGATGTCGCGGCTCATGTTCGCACCCAGCGCCTTGTCCTGAGCCAGACGCAAGCGAGGATTCGATGCCGGATCACCACCACCCTGGCGGGCAGCGACGGTCAGCTCACGAATCCACTTGGTGAAAATCTTGCCTTTCTTGGCGTCCTGACGCTCTTTGCGGTGCTTGATGTTCGCCCACTTGGAATGACCAGCCATAACACGCTCCAAACCTTGAAACACGCACGCTCCCGCTCGATCACACGAACGGCAGCGCTTCACTCGAATCTGTGCCCGAGATGGGCGGGGGACCGAGGCGACTCACCGGGGTGACTCGCCTCCTCCCTTGACGGCTTACTCGGCCTTCGGCGTTTCGCGCAGGCGAATATGCAGCTCGCGCAGTGCCTTGGCATCGACAACGCCTGGTGCCTGAGTCATGACGTCCGCTGCACTCTGGGTTTTCGGGAAGGCAATGACTTCACGAATCGACTGCGCACCTGTCATCAGCATGACCAGACGATCAAGACCGAATGCGAGGCCACCGTGCGGCGGTGCACCGTATTTCAGAGCATCGAGCAGGAAGCCGAACTTCTCTTGCTGCTCGTCTTCGGAAATGCCCAACAGACGGAAGACCGCTTGCTGCATTTCTTTGCGGTGGATACGGATCGAGCCGCCGCCCAGCTCCGTGCCGTTCAATACCATGTCGTAAGCACGCGACAGGGCGGTGGCCGGATTGGCCTCCAGCTCTTCAGGCGAGCATTTCGGCGCGGTGAACGGGTGGTGCAACGCCGTGAAGCTTCCGTCGTCGTTCTCTTCGAACATCGGGAAATCGACGACCCACATCGGGGCCCACTCACAGGTCAGCAGGTTCAGGTCGTGACCCAGCTTGATACGCAGGGCACCCAGCGCTTCGCTGACGACTTTGAACTTGTCGGCGCCGAAGAACACGATGTCGCCATCGACCGCGCCGACGCGATCCAGGATCACGTTCAGGTTGGCTTCCGGAATGTTCTTCACGATAGGCGACTGCAGCCCTTCAACACCTTTCGCACGCTCGTTGACCTTGATGTACGCCAGGCCTTTCGCGCCGTAGATGCCGACGAACTTGGTGTAGTCATCGATCTTGCTGCGCGGCATGCTCGCGCCACTCGGAACGCGCAACGCGGTCACGCGGCATTTCGGATCGTTGGCAGGACCGCTGAAGACCTTGAATTCGACGTCCTTGAGCTGATCGGCCACGTCCACCAGTTCCAGCGGGTTGCGCAGGTCTGGCTTGTCGGAACCGTAGCGGCGCATGGCTTCTTCGAAGGTCATGTGCGGGAAGTCACCAAACTCCAGGTCCAGCACTTCCTTGAACAGCTTGCGAATCATGCTTTCGGTGAGACCAATGATGTCTTCCTCGTTGAGGAAGCTGGTCTCGATGTCGATCTGAGTGAACTCAGGCTGACGGTCGGCACGCAGGTCTTCGTCACGGAAGCATTTTGCGATCTGGTAGTAACGGTCGAAGCCAGCGACCATCAGCAGTTGCTTGAACAGCTGAGGCGACTGCGGCAGGGCAAAGAAGCTGCCTGCGTGGGTACGGCTAGGCACCAGATAATCACGCGCACCCTCAGGGGTGGCACGTGTCAGGATCGGGGTTTCAACGTCGAGGAAGCCGTTGCCGTCCAGGAAGCCGCGGATGCTGGACGTGATGCGCGAACGCAGACGCAGCTTCTCGGCCATCTCAGGGCGACGCAGATCGATGAAACGATAGCGCAGGCGGGTTTCTTCGCCGACGTCGGAATATTCGTTCAACGGGAACGGCGGGGTTTCCGACTCGTTCAGCACTTCCAGCTCGTAACCCAGCACTTCGATGGCACCGGAGGCCATGTTCGGGTTGACGGCACCCGCTGGACGGGCGCGGACCTTACCGGTCAGCTTGACGACGTATTCGCTGCGGACACGGTCGGCAATGGCGAAGGTGTCGGCGCGATCAGGATCGAAGACCACCTGGGCCAGACCTTCACGATCGCGGATGTCGAGGAAAATCACCCCTCCGTGGTCACGACGACGGTGGACCCATCCGCAAAGGGTAATTTCCTGGCCTTCCAGGCTTTCGTTCAGTTGGCCGCAATAATGGCTGCGCATCATGATCGTGTATTCACTTCTCGTAATTCGGAATTCGGTGGAGCTCTCGCCCGTCGCCAGTGGGCAATGGTGCAGGAGCCTTGGCATGCAGTTCAACCCGACGGTCTGTCCCTGCCTTCCTTAGTAAGGCGGGGGATTATATAGGGTTAATCAAGGCTGTGCAGCCGCGCAGGCGGATAGAGATCAAGATGTCGTCCGGAGCGCGGTTTTTTGGCTGCCGGACGACTGTCGCAAGGAGTGCGCCCGCGAAGGACGCACCCACAGAGAATGAGCGCCCTGGAGATCAGGCAGACGATAACTGGAAGCCTTCGGCCTTCAACAGATGCGTCACACACACCACGCGAATCAAACCACTGAAGTTCTTCACCCCGCCATAACGTAGGTGAACTTCCCGATCAACGTAGGACAGTACCGCGTTGATCGAACAACTATTGCAACTGGCTATCTCGGAAAGGACATTCCAGTACACACCCTCCAGCCGCAAACAAGTTGCAAGCCCATTGAGCCTCACCGACCTCGATTGCGGTTGCGCCAGATCCATATTGAAGCCCTCAACGAACGGATCATTCGGAACTCTGAAACATCGATGCACATCCTGTACCTCCCTTGCGGTGTTTTGACTCATGAAATACCCCTTGATGCTATTTCGAACGCAACGATAGAAACATTTGAAATCAAATAATTGACATGCCTATCAAGCCCTATTCATAGGGGGTTCGCCAGCGGAAGCAGCACTTATGAGGTGTAGGACATCACCACAAATTTGGAGCGAAATTTGAGGAGCTTTAATTCAAGGGTGAGCGCCGACAACAGCAGGTATTAGATATATATATTTTTGCACTTTTAAAAACTTACCCAGCATCGCAAAAAACCGGCGGCTGAAATTCCAGACAGCAAAACTTAATCGATTCAGCGCCCGTTATTCGCGCCGAACTGGTTAATAAGTTCGCGCACCGATCTAAAAAACTGGCGGAATAAAAGCGAGCCAAGAGGGAAGCGAGTGGTGATTTAAACCACTCGCGGACGCGGCTTACTTGACGTCAAGCATCGCGCGCAACATCCACGCGGTTTTTTCGTGAACTTGCATACGCTGGGTCAACAGATCGGCGGTAGGCTCATCGCTCACTTTATCGAGAAGAGGAAAAATCCCACGAGCTGTACGCGTAACGGCCTCTTGGCCACTGACCAATGAGCGAATCATGTCCTCTGCGGACGGAACGCCTTCTTCTTCCTTGATTGAGGAAAGACGTGCATAAGTCGTGTAGGTGCCTGGCGCCGGGAAACCCAGAGCACGAATACGTTCGGCGATCAAATCCACCGCCAGTGCAAGCTCGTTGTACTGCTCTTCGAACATCAGATGGAGCGTACGGAACATCGGCCCGGTGACGTTCCAGTGAAAATTGTGGGTTTTCAAATACAGTACATAAGTGTCTGCCAACAGGCGGGAAAGGCCGTCTACGATGGACTTGCGGTCTTCTTCGCTGATTCCGATGTCAATTGCCATGCTACGTCCTCTTTATATGATGGTCGTTTTAAAAGTCTGTTCGCCACTCTAGCAAGACACACGCAGCCGTGCAGCCACCTTGGCGCACGGCAACTCTGTAGAAACGGAATTCGTGTCCACGACCCAGACAGCTCTGAATCAAGCCTTTGACCAACGGCGACGATTCGAAGACAAATCGCCATCATCTTCTGCGATCAATGGCGCTAAGCGCTTGATTTGAGTAGCTCTGCGCTTTGCTGTTAAATACAGACGTGCCGCTACCGCTCCACCATCGGGTGGTAGCGCACAGGCTGAATCGGCATTTGTGCATCACGTCTCCTTTTTTTCAGAAGCGTACCGGAAGCCGCCAGCCTCATATCGTGATCCTTCTTAATGTGAGTCATCAAAATGTTGAAAATAGTCCACCTGCTAACGGGCGCAGCTGCCCTGCTGCTTTCATTCATACCCAGCCTGCGTAGTGAAGCGTTGTCTTCTTACCTGTCTCAACCCGACGCACTGTATCTAGCCCTTTTTGGCCTGATCAACCTCGTCATTGCTCCGCTGATCCCTTACTGGAACCGAGGCCTGCGTCATCAACTGCAAAATCTGGTCAGCGCGTTGCTGGTGCTGGCGGTCGTGCTCCAAATCCTGACACTGCTCGTTCCACTTGAAACCATCGCAGGCCAACCTGCCGTTCTGGTCAGCCTGCTGGCCCTGGTAGTCGCGGTGGCCATTCATCTGGGGGTCAGCTTCTACAAGTCATCCCCGTCCGCTGCGCAACAGCCACACGAACCCGGCCAGCGCGATACCGGCACTGTGAAGTGGTTTAACACCTCCAAAGGCTTCGGCTTCATTTCCCGCGATTCCGGCGACGATATTTTTGTGCATTTTCGCGCCATCCGCGGCGAAGGCCATCGCGTATTGGTCGAAGGTCAGCGGGTTGAGTTTTCGGTGATGAACCGGGACAAAGGCCTACAGGCGGAAGACGTCATTGCCGCACTGCCCCGCCGCTAACCACTGGCATAAAAAAACCGCGCTCCAGGGCGCGGTTTTTTTTTGCTCTTAATAATGAGGGGGAGGCGCCTCTTCCTCGAATGCGCCGAATTGCCCACTCATTTCTTCCTGACGCTTGATCAAGGCCGCCATCTGCAGCTGCATGCGCTCAAGACTGCGCTGCTGAGTCACCAGCACATCGTTCAGCGCCTGAATCGTGTCATCCTGAAACGCCAGGCGGCTTTCCAGATCCATCACCCGGTCTTCAAGCGTCACGGGGCACCTCCACGAAGGAAAGATCATGTGCGAGCGCCGCTTTCAACTGGGCGATCACGCCAGTTGCCTGCTCATGGGTATAAGGTACGCCGGGGTGCTTGCCCCAAACAGGGGCTGGCCAGGCAACATCACTCTTACGGCGTACGATTACGTGCATGTGCAACTGACTGACAACATTTCCCAGCGCAGCGATGTTCATCTTGTCAGCATGGAATAGCTGTTGAAGCATTCTGGACAACGCCGTCGTCTCTTTCCACAGCTGTAATTGTTCGTCATCCGACAACTGAAACACTTCACTTATATCCGCTCTGCGCGGGACCAGGATGAACCAGGGATATTGCGCGTCATTCGACAGCAGCAACCGACACAGTGGAAAGTCCCCTACCGGTAAGGTGTCCTGCAATAAACGTTGATCCAGAACAAACACGCATGAACTCCTGATCGCCGGGTTAGCTTTTAGTGCGCAGGACTTACCCAACCCACCTTTCGATACCGAGCAGGATACTCGGGAATACTGTGCAAATCACGCCAGCATGCTCTTCCCGCCCACTTTGCGGGATTGGTGTTGGTTTTGAATCACCGTTGCCACCCGAAAGCCCCGCACCTGCATTGGTCGCTTTCGCTCCCCGCGCACTGATAAGAGGCACCCTGCTCATCATGCGAAGGTGCCGCCCAACCCAATAAAACCATGGGCTATGCCTTCCAATTCAAGCGCTTGACCAAATGAGCTCACCCGCTACGCTGACTTTCTGGACGAGCTGTCAAAGCATCGAGGACGAACGTACTAAATTCAGGCGAGGGCTCGCGCCAATGCACCAAAACGACTCACTCTGCGGACAGTTCTTGTAAGACTTATCCGCGTTTTACCCACTTCATGACGGTAACAGGTAACGTCAGTGACATTTTCAGGCGGTAACCTCATGTGAACATCGCCCACAAGCGCATTTTTTGGAATTTTTTAAGCCTTTAAAAACAAGAGGTTACAGAGTCAATCGTAAGTATTTGCGTGCCCATGGACATTTTTTTCACAGAAAAGGGAACTTTGAGCATGGTTGTTGCTTTGTCACACACAGGATCGGAAAGTCAGGCGGTCAAGACCTGAAGCGTCGGTCGAGATGAAAATGGCGAGCATGCTTCTGGGGGCGCTCGACGGGACGGAATGGCTCTGACTGCAGAGGGGGCATTCCGACAGTCGAAAAGTACTGCGGTAGTTGTACGTTTTACAGACAAGGAGCTGTTCAGTAGCGACATGGACAGAGCTGTTTTGCGACATGGCCGTAAAGAATTTGAAAGGATAGGTTTGTAACTATCGCCAATAATGTCAGCGTGATATAAGTTTCGCCGACACCAAAAAGAAAGAGCCGTTCAGATAAAAAAACAGGTGAACGGCGGTACTCTTCTTAAAACCAAAGGAGCAAAGTCACGATGAGAGTGATGAAGTGGAGCGCAATCGCACTGGCAGTTACTGCGGCCAGCACCCAATTGGCATCGGCTGCGGCATTCGTAAGCGACCAGTCCGAAGCCACTGGTTTTGTTGAAGGTAGCAAGCTGGACGTCAAAGCCCGCAACTACTACTACAACCGCAACAAAACAGGCGGCGCCGTAGACGACAAAGACTGGACCCAAGGTTTCTGGGGCAACTTCAGCTCCGGTTACACCCAAGGTCTGATCGGTGTTGGTATCGACGCATTCGGTTACGCTGGCTTCAAGCTGGACGGCTCCGACAAATACTCCGGTTCGGGCAACCTGTCGACTGACGCAGATGGCCACAACCATGACAGCTTCGGCAAAGCCGGTGGCGCTGTTAAGTTCCGCGTTTCCAAAACCGAACTGAAAGTCGGTGACATGCAACCTCAGAACCCAGTGTTCGCAGTAGGCGGTTCCCGTCTGTTGCCACAAACTGCCAGCGGTCTGACCTTGCAGAGCAGCGAAATCAAGGGTCTCGACGTTGAAGCTGGTCGTTTCTACTCCGGCACCAGCCAGGACGAAACCAACCGTGACGGCGAAATCTGGGCAACCTACGCTGGCGTGACCTCCAAGTCCGCTACTTTCGGCGGCGGTAAATACGCGGTTACCGACAACCTGGGTGTTGCGTTCTACTACAACAAACTGGAAGACGTATGGAACCAGTACTACGGCAACGTGAACTACGCACTGCCGCTGACTGCTGACCAGTCCCTGGCCTTCGACTTCAACTACTACAACACCTCGGATACCGGCAGCAAAAAAGCTGGCGATATCACGAACAACACGTTCTCGCTGTCCGCCGCCTACTCTTTCCTGGCAGCTCACACTGTGACCGTGGCCTTCCAGAAAGTTAACGGCAACACGCCGTTCGACTACATCGGTATCGGCGACAACAACCGCGGTGGCGACTCGATCTTCCTGGCCAACTCCATCCAGTACTCCGACTTTAACGGTCCTGGTGAGAAATCCTGGCAAGCTCGCTACGACCTGAACATGGCTCCGTACGGCGTACCTGGTCTGAGCTTCATGACTCGTTACATCAACGGTAAAGACATCGACGGCACCAAGATCGACGCTGGCAGCCCATACCAGGCTTACGGTTACGGTCCAGATGGCAAACACCACGAGACCAACTTCGAGGCCAAGTACGTTGTTCAGACCGGTCCTGCGAAAGACCTGTCGTTCCGTATCCGTCAAGCATGGCACCGTGCAAACGGCGACCAGGCCGAAGGCAACGTGGACGAGTTCCGTCTGATCGTCGACTACCCGATTTCGGTTCTGTAATTCGCGAAGCGATTCCTTACCGAATCGCGAAGCAAGTCATTACCGAAAATCCGAAAAGCCCGGCCCAGCGCCGGGCTTTTTCATTTGTACGAAAGCATCCATCCGAGCCTCACTGCCGCCCTCTCGCCCTGTACTCGACCGTATCACCCCCGTACAATGCCAGGTCATTTCCCAGTCACAGCAACCGACAACGGCCGACCATGCGTACCAGTCAATATTTGCTCGCCACACAAAAAGAAACGCCAAACGATGCGGTCGTGATCAGCCACCAGCTGATGCTTCGTGCCGGCATGATTCGCAAGCTCGCCTCGGGTCTTTACACCTGGCTGCCCATGGGTCTGCGTGTATTGCGCAAGGTTGAGGCGGTCGTTCGTGAAGAAATGAACGCGGCCGGTGCACTGGAAGTTCTGATGCCCGGTATCCAGCCCGCCGAGTTGTGGCAGGAATCCGGTCGCTGGGAGCAGTACGGCCCTGAGCTGCTGCGCCTTAAAGACCGACACGATCGTGATTTCTGCGCCGGCCCGACCCACGAAGAAGTCATCACCGACCTGGCTCGCAACGAGTTGAGCAGCTATAAACAGCTGCCGATCAACATGTACCAGATCCAGACCAAATTCCGTGACGAAATCCGCCCACGCTTCGGTTTGATGCGCGGCCGTGAATTCATCATGAAAGACGCCTACTCGTTCCATGCGACCCAGGACTCCCTGCAGGAAACCTACGACCGCATGCACCAGGCGTACAGCAACGTGTTCTCTCGCCTGGGTCTGGACTTCCGCCCAGTGGTGGCTGACAACGGCTCGATCGGCGGTGCCGGTTCCCATGAATTCCACGTGCTCGCCGAATCCGGCGAAGACGACATCGTGTTCAGCGACAGCTCCGATTACGCAGCCAATATCGAGAAGGCGGAAGCGGTTCCACGGGAGAAATCCCGTGCCGCAGCCACTGAAGAGCTGCGCCTGGTGGACACACCGAACGCCAAGACCATCGCTGCGCTGGTCGAGCAGTTCGACCTGGCCATCGAAAAAACCGTGAAGACACTGGTGGTTCACGCCGCCGAAGAAGGCAAGTTGATTGCACTGATCGTCCGTGGCGACCACGAGCTCAATGAAATCAAGGCGTCGAACCACCCGTTGGTGGCCAGTCCTCTGGTCATGGCCAGCGAAGCTGAGCTGCGTGATGCCATCGGTGCAGGCGCGGGCTCGCTCGGCCCGTTGAACCTGCCACTGCCTATCATCATCGACCGCTCGGTTGAATTGATGAGCGACTTCGGCATCGGCGCGAACATCGACGACAAGCACTATTTCGGCGTGAACTGGGAGCGGGATCTGCCTGTTCCGGAAGTCGCGGACCTGCGCAATGTCGTTGAAGGCGACCCAAGCCCGGATGGCCAGGGGAAGGTGATCATCAAGCGCGGTATCGAAGTGGGTCACATCTTCCAGCTGGGGACCAAATACAGCGACGCGATGAAGTGCCAGGTGCTGGGCGAAAACGGCAAACCGGTCACGCTGGCGATGGGCTGCTACGGCATCGGCGTCTCTCGCGTGGTGGCGGCTGCCATTGAGCAGAACAATGACGAAAACGGCATTATCTGGAGCGACGCACTGGCGCCTTTCCAGATTGCACTGGTTCCGCTGCGTTACGAAACCGAAGCGGTGCGTGAAGCCACCGACAAGCTGTACGCCGAACTGACCGCCGCTGGCTTCGAAGTGCTACTGGACGACCGTGACAAGAAAACCAGCCCGGGCATCAAATTCGCGGACATGGAGCTGATCGGTATTCCCCATCGCATCGTGGTCAGTGACCGCGGTCTGGCCGAAGGCAATCTGGAATATAAAAGCCGCACCGAGCCTGAAGCTCAGGCCCTGCCAGTTGCTGACGTGCTGTCCTTCATCAAAGGCCGTATCAATCGCTGAGCCGACGGCGCGCCCGCTTTATTGGGGCGCGCTTTCAGCGGCCTGTTCTGCCTCACCTGCACCAAGAGATCTCATGTTCAAGCGAAGTTCCACAAGCCTCGCGGGCGCCGCGTTGTGCGGCAGCCTGCTCGTCAGCGGTTGCGCCAATCATTTGTCTCAACGCAGCGAACACGAAGAGCGCATTGACCGCAAACTGCTCGATCACAGTTTTCAAATCGACGTGGGTGAACCCAAGACCCTTGAGTTGCCGCAACGTCGAATCCGGATTCACGAACTTAAAACTTTCGACATCACTGAATACGACGTGACCCGTCATTACGACCGGTACACGCCGTATCAACCTTGGCGCGAAATTTACGAAATCCCCTTGGGTGCCGTGGCGATCGTCGCTGGCGTCGGGGCGAACGTCGTGAACGTGCTAACGTTCGGCAGCCTGCCGGACAGCGTCACTAAAGACTGGTTGAGTTACGGTATCGCGGGCATCAACCCGTTCATGAACGCCCCTTCCCACGGTCGAGCCCAGCAAAACCTGGCCGGCATCGATGAGGTTCAGCGGGATCACCGGGTCGAGCATACCAGCCTGCCCTGGAGCGAAAGCCCGGTTGAAATCAAGTCTGGAAGGGACACCAACGAGCTGAACACCGACCGTAACGGTGTGCTGCGGATCAACCTGTTAGACAGCCCGTTCGCCGAACAAGACCTGAGCCACGTGACGCAACTGGGCCTGAAGGTTCAGGACGACGCATCCAGCGTGCAAGGCGTTGCAAGCCTGCCGCTGAGTAAATCCTTGCGCGGCAAGTTGATCGAAGCGCACGGTTTGATCTACGACGACCTGGAAGATGACGAAGTGAGCCAATGGGTTCACCGAGTCAAGCGTCTGTCTGAACTGGGGCTGGAAGAAGAAGCCAGCGATCTGGAACAGTCGCTGATCGAAATGACCCGCAACGATCCGCAGTTGCAGCATGAGTTTTTGCGTTCGTTGGCCAAGGATGCTGGCCGACTGGTCGCCGTGCCGGCGGGCCGCGAATAACCCTGAGCTCAGTCGAACAGCTGCAACTGTTCATGGGCGCTTCGCAAGTCGTGCAGGCGCACCCCGATTCCCAGCAATCGCACCGGTTTATCGCCGCGTGCGAACGCTTGGGTTAGCAACTGCTCATAGCTTTCCAGATCCCTCCCCGCTCCTGCCTGTTCGAGAGTGGTCTGCGTGAAATCATGGAATTTCACTTTTACAAACGGCTTGCCTGGTCGATACAGCGTATCAATCCGGGCGATGCGCCCATTGAGGTTTTCCAATAACGCCGGAAGCTTTTCCAGACAACTGGCCAGATCGGGAAGATCGGTATCGTAGGTGTTTTCCACACTCACCGATTGGCGACGGCTGTCGTTCTGCACCGGACGCTCATCTATGCCGTGGGCCAGATTCCACAACCGTTCACCGAACGAGCCAAACTCGCGCACCAGCGCCAGCTTGCTCCAGCCACGCAGGTCTGAACAACTGATGATCCCCGACCGCCCGAGCTTGTCAGCGGTCACCTTCCCCACCCCGTGCAGCTTGGACACCGGCAACTCCGCGACAAAATCCTCTACCTGATCCGGCGTGATGACGAACAAGCCGTTGGGTTTCCGCCAATCACTGGCAATTTTGGCAAGGAATTTATTGGGCGCCACGCCAGCAGACACTGTGATGTGCAGTTGGTTGGAAACTCGCCGACGAATATCCTGGGCGATTCGGGTCGCGCTGCCACCGAAATGACTGCACTCGGAAACATCCAGATAGGCCTCGTCCAACGACAGCGGTTCGATCAGGTCCGTGTAATCGCGAAAGATCGTGTGAATTTCCTTTGATGCTTCTTTATAGGCGTCCATTCGCGGCTTGACGATGGTCAGGTCGGGGCATAGCGACAGCGCATGCCGCGAAGACATCGCAGACCGTACACCGTAAGCCCGGGCTTCGTAATTACACGTCGCAATGACGCCGCGCCGATCCGCAGAACCGCCAACGGCCAACGGCGTGCCCGCCAGGTTGGGGTCGTCGCGCATCTCAATGGCGGCATAGAAGCAGTCACAGTCGATATGGATGATTTTGCGCTGCGGCATGACATGCGGTCGTAGGAAAACGGTCCGCCAGTATCTCACTCACGCATCCTTCTGACACTTCTTGCAGCGCAAGCACCTGAGATTCAACCGGTTGAGGTACGACCGCAATCGGGCTGACACGCCCGCCCAGCCTGCCCCAGAGGTACAAAGCCGTTGCATGCCCGGCGCTAAGCTTTTGAAGAAAAAGCACTTTTTTCCGTCATGAGCTTGACACCATGCCGTTCCTCTGTAGAATGCCGCCTCACAGACGCGGGATGGAGCAGTCTGGTAGCTCGTCGGGCTCATAACCCGAAGGTCGTCGGTTCAAATCCGGCTCCCGCAACCAAACATCAAAAAAGCCACTCAACAGAGTGGCTTTTTTGTGCGCGTGAGAAAATTATCTGCGTTCATCTTAGTGAAATATCTTTCATCAATGATGGCGCCCTGCCCTGCGGCGCCGTCGAGATAAAAGCCTTGTCTGACCGCGAGTTACGCATGCCGCGGTGAAATTGTGGTTATTTTGTCGATCCTGGAGTTTAAAGGTTGACACCTCGTCGATCGGCTGTAGAATGCCGCCTCACAGACGCGGGATGGAGCAGTCTGGTAGCTCGTCGGGCTCATAACCCGAAGGTCGTCGGTTCAAATCCGGCTCCCGCAACCAACGTTATAAAGAAGGCTACTCGAAAGAGTGGCCTTTTTTTTGCCCTGACGAAAAGGGCCGAACAGCATAGGTATTTGGCTGTCACATCACATTGTCATAGCCGATTGGTCTTTATCGGTTTGTTACCGTATGTTGCCGGTCGCGACAGAATTTGTGCCTTTTGCCGATACGTTTAGGAACAACCGAAACTAGACTCAAGGGTCACGAGACGTCGCTGCCGTATTCGCCCGTTAGACGTTGAAGCGCTAACATCCTGAATTATTTTTTGCGTAGGGATTGGTAACTTGGCTGTATACCCCCATTCTGTCGCGCACGATCCAAGGAGTGATTGATGCGCGCCAACCCGTCCGACTCAAATGAAGCAGTCCCGGAAACCCCTCCGGCTCCTCCTGCCCGACTGCGTGTTCGCGAACTGGTGAGCAAATATCGTCAACCTATCGGGCTGGCTGTCACCATTATCCTGTTCGCCCTAGCATTGATCGCCTGTCGGCACATGCTGACTGAACTCGACATTTATGCGCTGCAAGATTCGCTCCTTAGCGTGCCAATGCCTTCTCTGGCAGGCGCTGTTCTGGCGACGGTCATCGGTTTCACCATCCTGCTGGGTTACGAATGGTCCGCCAGTAAATACGCCAATGTGGAACTGCCACCCAAGTCCTTGGTGATGGGCGGGTTTTGTGCCTTCGCCATCGGCAATGCGGTCGGTCTGTCGATGCTTTCCGGCGGCTCTGTGAGGTATCGCCTGTATTCTCGCTTGGGACTCGGCGCAGGCGAAGTGGCGCACATGACGCTATTTGCCAGCCTCTCGCTCGGGTGCGCGCTTCCGCCATTGGCGGCATTGGCAATGTTAAGCGACCTGCCTGCCGCCTCCCTTGCGTTGCATTTGTCAGTCCCGGTACTGGCGACGATCGCCGTCGCTGTCCTCGGGCTGAGCCTGATCATCGGGGTGGCGGTCTATCGTCGCCGTCTCCCGGAACAGACCATCCCACACAACCTGCTGGTGCGCGCGGGCCGTCGCACTCTGCGTCTGCCGGGTCTGCGCCTGACACTGATGCAACTGGTGATTACGGCGCTGGACGTCGCCGCTGCGGCTGCCGTTTTGTATCTGCTGCTACCGTCCGCGCCGCCTTTTGGTGCATTTCTATTGGTGTACCTGCTGGCACTGGCCGCAGGCGTGCTCAGCCATGTTCCCGGTGGCGTGGGCGTGTTCGAAGCGATTCTGCTCGCCGCTTTTGCTGATGAATTGGGCGCGGCTCCCCTCGCGGCAGCTCTGCTCCTGTATCGCCTGATCTACGTGGTCCTGCCGCTGTTGATCGCGTGTCTGGTGCTGCTGTTCAGCGAGGCCAAGCGCTTCCTGTTCGCGCGTCAGGCCATGCGCGTCGCTTCGGGCCTTGGCGCACCGATCCTGGCCTTGTTGGTGTTTCTCTCGGGCGTCGTGCTGCTGTTTTCCGGTGCGACCCCTGAAATCGACACACGTCTGGAGAGCCTTGGCTTTCTGATCCCGCACCGCCTTATCGACGCTTCCCACTTCGGTGCCAGCCTGATCGGCGTGCTCTGCCTGTTGCTCGCGCAAGGCCTGCGTCGGCGACTGTCAGCGGCCTGGATGTTGACCACTATTCTGCTGTTCGTGGGTTCGATCCTGTCGATCCTTAAAGGCTTCGACTGGGCGGAAGCCAGCCTTCTGCTGCTGACGGCATGTCTGCTCGCTATATTCCGTCGCTCGTTCTACCGACCGAGCCGCTTGTTCGAACTGCCGTTCTCGCCCCTGTATCTGGTGGCGAGCATCTGCGTGTTGGGGGCTTCGTTCTGGCTGCTGCTGTTCGCCTATCAAGACGTGCCCTACAGCCATCAGCTGTGGTGGCAATTCACCCTCGACGCCGATGCCCCGCGAGGTCTGCGCTCGGCACTCGGCAGTGCGGTGCTGCTGGTGATCGTTTCGTTGACGTGGCTGCTGCGCACTGCCCGCCCGCAGATCGATCTGCCGGATGAAGCGCAGCTGGCCAAGGCCGCCGAAATCATCAAAGCGTCCAATCAGCCTGACGGCGGGTTGGTGCTGACAGGTGACAAGGCTGTCTTGCTGCACCCGGATGGCAACGCGTTCTTGATGTACGCCCACCGCGGACGCAGCCTGGTGGCGCTGTATGACCCCATCGGCCCGACACAACAACGCGCCGAGCTGATCTGGCAATTCCGTGACCTCTGCGACGTGCACCACGCCCGGCCTGTGTTTTACCAGGTGCGTGCCGAGAACCTGCCGTTCTACATGGACATCGGTCTGACGGCGATCAAGTTAGGCGAAGAGGCCCGGGTCAACCTGCACGCGTTCGACATCGAAGCCAAAGGCAAAGAGATGAAGGACCTGCGCTACACCTGGAATCGGGGTGGTCGCGACGGTCTGTCACTGGAAATCTATGAAGTCGGCCAAGCGCCAATGGACGAGCTGAAAGTGATTTCCGATGCCTGGCTCACGGGCAAGAACGTGCGGGAAAAAGGGTTCTCGCTGGGCCGCTTCAGCCTGGATTACCTCAAGCATTTCCGCATCGCCATCGTTCACTTCCAAGGCAAGCCCGTGGCGTTTTCGAACCTGCTGGAAACATCCCGACAGGATCTCGCCAGTCTGGACTTGATGCGCTCGCATCCCGACGCACCGAAGCTGACCATGGAATTCATGATGGTCGGCCTGATTCTTCATTATAAAAAGGAAGGCTACGCCCGCTTCAGCCTGGGTATGGTGCCGTTGTCAGGTCTGCAACCTCGGCGTGGGGCGCCCTTGACCCAGCGTTTGGGTTCGATGGTGTTCAGTCGCGGCGAGCAACTCTACAACTTCCAGGGCCTGCGTCGTTTCAAAGACAAATTCCAGCCTGACTGGGAACCTCGTTATATGGCCGTGCCCGCAGGACTCGATCCGCTGGTGGCACTGGCAGACACTGCCGCCCTTATCGCGGGCGGCCTGACTGGATTGGTGAAACGCTAATGATTCAACGCTACTGGCGCTTTTTGCTCGCAGCCCTGGTAATTCTGGTGGTGGCATTAGGATTCTGGCTGTGGAACCGCCCGCCCGCTCAGCCCACTCTGGAACGCATCACGCTTGGAGATGGTTCGGCCCTGATCCGTGCAACCCCGTCCACGAAGATCAAGACGCGCGTCGCCTTGGCTGCAACGACCGAGGATTCGCTGACCGATAAGCAAGTCCTCGCCTTAAGCTACGACGCCTCGGCGCAAGTCATTCAAGTCATCCTGCCGAAAGACGATTGCCAGCTGCAGGAGAAGACTTTCACCAGCGCGCTGCAAAACCTCGGTGGCACACCGGACGTGGTCGCAGGGATCAGCGCAGGCGGTTCGGTCGCCTGGAACTGGTTGGCTGGTCAGAACAACGACAAGGCCCAGGCCATCTCGGTGAACTTCGTGCTCAATCAGCCGGACTGCAAGGTTCCGCCGCCGAAAGCCGCCGCCCATGGCAAATGGACCGTGGCGTGGAATGACGGCCCGGATGACGAGACCGCTGTATTCGTTCGCGATACGCCCAACGCCGAAACCAAAATCAGCGATTACGACATCAAGTACCCGCAGATTTTGAATACCGAAGTCCGCCACCTGCTGATTGCCGACGACGCCAACGGCGGTCTGAACATTCCAGTGGTGGAAGTGCCTTCGAGCCAGCCATCGGACACGGTCACCCTGTTCCTCTCGGGCGATGGTGGCTGGCGCGACCTGGACAAGGATGTCGCTGGCGACATGGCCAAGTCCGGCGGCTATCCGGTGGTCGGCATCGACACACTGCGCTATTACTGGGAACACAAGTCGCCAGAACAAACCGCGACCGACCTGAGCGAACTGATGGCCCACTACCGACAAAAATGGGGTGCCAAGCATTTCGTACTCGCGGGGTATTCGTTCGGCGCTGACGTATTGCCAGCGATCTACAACCGCTTGCCGGAAGACGACAAAGGGCGTGTGGACGGCATCATCCTGCTCGCCTTCGCCCGCAGCGGCAGCTTCGAAATCGCCGTCGAAGGCTGGCTCGGTGCCTCTGGCAAAGAAGCGGCGACCGGTCCGGAAATGGCGAAGCTGCCAGGCGACAAGGTGCTGTGCGTGTACGGCGTGGAAGAGAAGGACGAGAGCGGCTGTACCGAAGCCACTGCCCCCGGCGAGAAGATCCAGCTGCCAGGCGGTCACCACTTCGACGAGAACTACCCTTCCCTGGCTAAACGTCTGATCGCAGTCATTGACAAGTGGAAAGGCAAGGAAGCCCCACCAACGGCTGCCAACGAGTAATCCAGGGCGCAAAAAAATCCCCGCACTCGAAAGACTGCGGGGATTTTTTATGGCCGACGGAGGCCCTCATGATTCAGCGACGGGCCCCATGAGTGGTGCCAATCATCTGTGGGAGCGAATTCATTCGCGATTGGCCAGCGCAGCCGATACACCTCTATTGCCTGCCCCATTTTTCGCGAATGAATTCGCTCCCACAGGCGTACAGCGTCGGTTTTTTTGCACCGCACCGCTGCACTCACGCTTGATGGCTTACATCTCCACCTGCGTACCCAGTTCGATCACACGGTTGTACGGCAGCTTGAAGAAGCGCAGGTTGCCGTTGGCGTTCTTCAACATGAACGCGAACAAGCCTTCGCGCCAGCGCGCCATCCCGGCCAGTTTGGTCGAGACCACGGTTTCACGGCTGAGGAAGTAGGTGGTGCGCATCGGGCTGAAGTCCAGATCAGGCAAGTGGCACAACTTCAGCGCGGCAGGCACATCGGGTTCGTCAATGAAGCCGAAGTGCAGAATGACCCGGAAGAAGCCTTCACCGTACGCCTCGACTTCAAAGCGTTGCGCGGCCGGAACCCTCGGGGTGTCTTCGTAGACGACAGTCAGCAGGACAACCTGCTCATGCAGCACCTGGTTATGCAGCAGGTTGTGCAGCAATGCATGGGGCACAGCGTCCGGACGTGCGGTCAGGAACACGGCGGTACCCTGCACGCGATGTGGCGGCTGCACACGAATACTGCTGATGAAGATCGGCAGTGGCAGCCCGCCTTCGTCGATACGGTCCACCAGCAGCTGTTTGCCGCGCTTCCAGGTGGTCATCAGGATGAACAGCGCGATACCCGCCAGGAACGGGAACGCCCCACCCTGCACCACTTTCGGCACGTTGGCGGCGAAGAACAGGCCATCGACGAACAAGCAGCCCAACAGAATCGGGATCGCCACCAGCGGCGACCATTTCCACGCCAGCAGCATCACCGACGACACCAGAATGGTCGTGCACAGCATGGTGCCGGTCACAGCCACGCCGTAGGCCGATGCCAGCGCGCCGGACGATTCGAAGCCCAGCACCAGCAGGATCACACCCACCATCAGCGACCAGTTCACCGCGCCGATGTAAATCTGGCCTTGGGCATCGCTGGACGTGTGCTGGATATACATGCGCGGGATGTAACCCAGTTGAATGGCCTGGAGCGTCATGGAGAACGCGCCGGAAATCACCGCCTGCGAGGCGATGATGGTCGCCAGCGTCGACAGACCGATCAATGGCAACAGCGCCCAACTCGGCGCCAACAGATAGAACGGGTTACGCACGGCCTCGGGGTCCTCGATCACGAGGGCACCCTGGCCGAAATAGTTGAGAACCAGCGCTGGCAGCACCAGACCGAACCAGGCGCGGGAAATCGGCTTGCGACCGAAGTGGCCCATGTCCGCGTACAAAGCTTCAGCACCGGTCAGCGCCAACACCACAGCGCCGAGAACGGCCACACCAATGCCGGGATGATCGATAAAGAACCGCACGGCCCAAGCCGGGTTCACCGCGTGCAGCACTTCGGGCTGCTGAACGATGCCGTGAATACCGAGCACGCCAAGGGTGACGAACCACAGGACCATGATCGGGCCGAACATCACGCCGATCCGCGCCGTGCCGTGACGTTGAATGAGAAAGAGAGCCACTAGCACGATCAATGCAATGGGCACGACCCAATGATCCAGCCCGTCGAACGCCAGCTCCATCCCCTCGACCGCTGACAGCACCGAGATGGCCGGAGTGATCATGCTGTCGCCGTAGAACAAAGCAGCGCCAAACAGACCAAACACGATCATCGTCGCTTGCAGCTTCGGGAATTTGGCGGAGGCGCGCCGGGCCAGCGCCGTCAGCGCCATGATGCCGCCCTCGCCGTCGTTATCAGCGCGCAGCACCAAGGCCATGTACTTGAACGAAACGACCCACACCAGCGCCCAGAAAATCAGCGAGAGAATCCCCAACACCGAATCGTGGCCAGCTTGCACGCCATATCCGCCGACGAAGACTTCTTTGATCGTGTACAACGGGCTCGTACCGATATCGCCGTACGCCACCCCCACCGCTCCCACCAGCAGACTCAACGGTTTGACCGACGAATGCCCGGCCTCTGCCTGACTCGTTGCGTGACCCATTTACCACTCCTGAAACCATGACCCGAGCACCGCGGCGCGCTGCTGTCAGATTGACCCACAGCGCACCTGTAAATTCCGATTCACCCGGCCGACAAGGGCCACCGGGTTCGACGCCGCGAAGCATAGCGCAGCACTCGTCGTAATTCTCGGTATAACGCTGGTCAATCGCCGGAGTCATCGCTAGAATTGCGCACTTTTTGATCAGAGGCGCACCAAGCGCCCAGTCAATGCCCAGGCCACACGCCGGGGCGTACCTACGCCGAGGTTAGTCAATGTCCACCGTCCCCACGTCTGCCGCCCCCAAGGTCGGCTTTGTCAGCCTTGGTTGCCCGAAGGCTCTGGTCGATTCCGAACGCATCCTTACCCAGCTGCGCATGGAAGGCTATCAGGTCGTGCCGACCTACGAAGACGCCGACGTGGTGGTGGTCAACACCTGCGGTTTCATCGACAGCGCCAAGGCCGAATCCCTGGACACCATTGGTGAGGCCCTCGCGGAAAACGGCAAGGTGATCGTCACCGGTTGCATGGGCGTGGACGAAAGCGTCATCCGCAACGTGCACCCAAGCGTACTGGCCGTGACCGGTCCGCAGCAGTATGAGCAAGTGGTCAACGCGGTGCACGACGCTGCGCCGCCGAAGCTCGACCACAATCCGCTCATTGACCTGGTGCCGCCGCAAGGCATCAAGTTGACGCCGCGCCACTACGCATACCTCAAGATTTCCGAGGGCTGTAACCACAGTTGCAGCTTCTGCATCATCCCGTCGATGCGCGGCAAGCTGGTCAGCCGCCCGGTGGGTGATGTGCTCGATGAAGCGCAGCGTCTGGTCAAGGCAGGCGTGAAAGAACTGCTGGTGATCTCTCAGGACACCAGCGCCTACGGCGTCGACGTCAAATACCGCACCGGCTTCTGGCAGGGCCAGCCGGTCAAGACCCGCATGACCGAACTCTGCCAGGCCCTGAGTTCGCTGGGCGTCTGGGTGCGTCTGCATTACGTCTACCCGTACCCGCACGTCGATGAAATCATCCCGTTGATGGCCGAGGGCAAAATCCTGCCGTACCTGGACATCCCGTTCCAGCACGCCAGCCCGAAAATCCTCAAGCTGATGAAGCGCCCGGCCTTCGAAGACAAGACCCTGGCGCGCATCAAGAAATGGCGCGAGCAATGCCCGGACCTGATCATCCGTTCGACGTTCATCGTCGGCTTCCCGGGCGAGACTGAAGAAGACTTCCAATACCTGCTGGACTGGCTGACCGAAGCGCAGCTGGACCGCGTAGGGTGCTTCCAGTATTCGCCAGTCGAAGGCGCGCCTGCCAACCTGTTGGATGCGCCGATCGTGCCGGACGACGTCAAACAGGATCGCTGGGACCGCTTCATGGCACACCAGCAAGCCATCAGCGCTGCACGGCTGCAAATGAAGATCGGCAAGGAAATCGAAGTGCTGATCGACGAAGTGGACGAACAGGGCTTCGTGGGCCGCTCGTTCTTCGATGCGCCTGAAATCGACGGGAACGTGTTCGTGGAAAGCGACCGCGACCTCAAGCCGGGCGACAAGGTCCTGTGCCGCGTGGTCGATGCCGACGAATACGACCTCTGGGCCGAGCCTGTCTAAGCCCCTCCGCGCTCCCTGCCTCATACACAACCCCGCCCTTCAAACGGCGGGGTTTGTTTTTTCTGGCTATCGTCACCACATCAGGAAAACGACAAGAAGAGGAGAAGAGGCAACATGACCCACCACTCGGTCATTTACCTGCCGAAAAAGCACGACTACGCCGAATTGACCCGCGTCTGGGAAGCTTCGGTTCGCGCCACCCATGATTTTCTGCCGGAAAATTACATCACGCTGCTCAGGAATCTTCTGGAGACCCAGTACCTGGACGCCGTGAACCTGTTCTGCACCCGCGACTCCCAATTGCACATCACTGGCTTTGGCGGCACCACCCCCGGGAAGCTGGAGATGCTGTTCATTGCGCCGGAGTATCGAGGGATGGGGCTGGGCAAAAAGCTGCTGGATTACGCCATCGAGCATTTTCAGGTCACTGAACTCGACGTGAACGAACAGAATCCGCAAGCGTTGGGGTTTTATGAGAAGCAGGGATTCGAGGTCGTGGGACGCTCGGAAGTGGATGGGCTGGGACGCCCGTATCCGATGTTGCGGATGCGCAAGCCAAAGCAATCCCGCGTGTCAGGCGTCAGATAATTCTGACGCCCAACGCACGAGAGGTACTACGGTCATCAATCTTTTTTCGCGCCGGAACTGATGGTGCCGAAACGCTTGTTAAAGCCTGCGATACGGCCTTCCGTCGTGGTTTTACGGGTCTGCCCGGTGTACATCGGGTGCGAAGCGCTGGACACGTCCAGAGCGACATATGGGTAAGTGTTGCCGTCGCTGTGCTTCTGCGTGCGGTCAGTGTCGACCGTGGAACCGATCAGGAAAAACACGTCGGCAGCGGTGTCGTGAAACAGGACCTGACGGTACTCGGGGTGAATGTTCGGCTTCATGGTGCTCTCCAAATGTAATTAATCATGTAATACGTTATACAGTAACAATTAACAAAAGTTCAATCGCAACTTTTTTGTAACGGTTACAACTTTCGTCTTTGCTGAGGCCGCCAGTGCCGCTAAGGTTCGCGCCGCTGTCAAAAGCACCGCCCCGATACTGCCTCGGGAATGGAATCGATGAGTTACCAGGAGGTTGTGTAATGCCCATGATTGATCGCTATGAACTGTCCCTTCCCGGCCACATGCGGCTGATCGATGCACGAAGCGCGCTGAATTATCTGGAGCGCTTTATTCATGATGCCGATGGCCCGATCGACAGCAAGGTGCTGGCTGACAAGCTGGAGCCCCTGGTCGAAGCGCTTCACGACGCGTCTGATGAAACACGTCCGGTGGACGGAAGGGATGCGTTCGCTAGAGAAGTCTGCAGGCTGAACTACATCATGCTGTCCCTCCAGGAGCAGGAAGTCTTGCAAGAGATACGCAGCTGCACCGAAGAAGGGAGAGAAGAAATCTACGCGATGATCAGCGAAATTCAGGATCGTATGGCACAGCCTGATCCACAGTAATCGCTGTACGAGCTTATCCCACTCGTCACCCCTATAACCCGCAGAGGAGACATTGAAACCAACGAGGCGCGCCATTGCAGCGCGCCTTGCCTAAATCATGCCGCTTCCTGAAAGTCCATCTCGGGCGGCTGACGGCGGAAACCGCCTGTGAGCCACGCCAGGTAGATGCAACCCAGCGCCAGCCAGCTCAGGCCCAGGATAAGCGCCATCTTATCCAGGCTGACCATCAGCCACAGACACGCCACCGCACCGATGAGTGGAAAAATCAAAAACAGCACGAACTCACGTAAACCACGGTTCTTGGCGCCGATCCAGTAGTGGAAGATCACCGATACGTTGACGAGTGTGAAAGCGAGAAAAGCGCCAAAGTTGATGAAGGAAGTGGATGTCGTTACGTCCAGCTTCAGCGCCATTAGCGCCACTACGCCACACAACACGATGCTGTTGACCGGTGTGCCGAAGCGCTCACTGACGCGGCCAAAGAAAGAAGTCGAGAGCACGCCGTCCCGTCCCATCGCGTACAGCAACCGCGATCCGCTCGCCTGAGCAGCCAGGCCCGACGCGAACTGTCCAACCACCATGCCAATCATGAAGAAGCTGACGAAGAGGTCACCGCCGATGTTCTTCGCGATCTCGTAGGCCGCTGAGTCCGAGTTTTCGAACGCGACGGAGGGATGCGCCAGTTGTACGAAGTAGGAAACGACGATGAAGATCAAGCCACCGATCAGCGTGATCAGCATGATGGCTCGGGGAATGGTGCGAACCGGGTCTTTGGTTTCTTCGGTGAGCGTACTCACGGCGTCAAAGCCCAGGAAGGAGTAACAGGCAATGGCCGATCCGCCCATGATCAGGGGCAACTTCATTTCGCCCGAGATAAATGGGGACAATGTCCAAAGAGGCGTACTCGCGTCTCCGGCGATGTAATGAATGCACAGCACCACAAACGCTACCAACACCAGCATCTGGATGAGCATCAGCAACGCGCTGACTTTATTGGCCAACTTCAAGCCAACGATGTTGATGACGCTGGTGATGATAATGAAGGCGAGTACCCAAACCGCCTGAGGCACTGACGGAAACGCAGACCCCAGGTAAGCGGCGCCGATGAGCCAAATCGCCATCGGAAGGAATAGATAATCGAGCAGAACGGCCCAGCCAGCGAGGAAGCCCAGTTTGGGACTGATGGCCTTTCGCACGTAGCTATAGGCTGATCCTGCCACTGGATACGCAGCGGCCATGTGGCCATAGCTCAAGGCGGTAAAAAACATCGGAATCAATGCGGCCAGATAAGCGGCCGGCACCATGCCGTTGGTTGATGTGGCGAGAATGCCGAATGTTGCCAGAACGACGGTAGGGGTCATGTAGGCGATGCCAAAAAGCACCACCGCCCCCAATGAGAGAGTGCGTTGCAGACGAGCCATGAGCTGTTACTCCGGGATTATTGGTTTTATGGCAGAGAAAACTTCGGCGGAACAAAAACGTTATTTTTATCGGTGAATACTCATCGCTCTCACCTCAGAGTGAGAGCGATTAACGATTGAAGCCGGGCCTCAGGGGATCAAGAGCTCCCGTAGACCGTTGGCATGCTCGATCACTTCGCCAGGGAGGCGTATGCGCTGATCATCCAGGTACCGATAGTCCTGACGCGCCGCCTGTAGTTGGCTGAAGTCGAGTTCAAGACTGAATTGGGATTCTTCACGCCCGGCTTCATGCAGAAGCGTGCCGAAGGGGTTGACCAACGCACTTCCACCCGCGAACACCAGACTGCCCGTACCCGCTTCTACGCGGTTGACCATGATCGCCAGCGTCTGATTCTCCTGCGCCCGCGCCATGATTGCGGTGCGGTGGACAGGACCGTAAGGGTCCATGTTGCCGTTGGTGACGATCAGAAGATCGACGCCCAATTGGGCCAAAGCTCGTGCTGTTTCCGGGAACTCGATGTCGTAGCAAATCAGCAGCCCTACGCGCACACCGTTCCATTCACAGGTGGCGTAACGGTCGCCCGGCAGAAACACGTTTCGCTCCGACGGCCACAGGTGGGTCTTGCGGTAGCGAAGCGCGATTCCCTCGGGCGTGATCAGCAAGGTGGTGTTGTAGAACCGGCCTTCATCGTTTTCGGCAAAGCCAATGGCAACCGCGATATTTCGGGCGCGGGCGGCATTCTGCACCGCTTGCACGGTGGGGCCGTCCACAGGTTCGGCCACCGCAGCCACCGTATCCGCCGTGGGAAAGCCCATCAGGTAAGTTTCTGGAAACACCACCAGTTGGGTGTCTGGATCGCAAGCGTCGATCGCCGCAAGGGCACGTTGCAAGTTGTGGGCTGTGTCACTGTCCCGGCCCGACAATTGGGCAAATTCGACCTTCATGGGTTCTCCTTATCGAGTCACGCTGCGGATCCTGCGAAAAATGCTGGCCTGATCATTGGCTCTGCGGGCAGTATGCGCATCAGCATGTGTTACGGGGTATTACGCAGCTGTAGTAACCCAATAGGGGTAGTTCAATGACCATCGCACTTCAGGACATCGCCTGGCATCGCTCGGTCGCGCAGTTGATCGAAGCGCTGGACCGGCCGAACTTCTGGGCGCAACTGGTGCGCCTGCTCGATCAATACGTCAGCTTCGATAGTTGGGTCGTGCTGCAATTCAGCGCTGGCCAACGCCCTCTGGTCTTTGCGGAATCCCCCGGCGAGGACGGCAGCCCCGACCAGTTGTTTCAGGACTACCTCAAAGGTTTGTACCTGCTCGACCCCTTCTACATCGCCAGTCGCGAGCGCTCGCAAAGTGGCCTGTTTCGCCTGGCCGAGGTGGCGCCTGAACACTTCGAGTTGACCGAGTATTACCAGCGCTATTTTCGTTTGAACGTCGTGGCCGACGAGATCCAGTTCAATTGCCAGCTCGATGGCGACCGCACCCTCTGCCTGTCTCTCGGTTCGAAGCAACGCTTCAGCGCCGAACAGATCGCCCTGCTGTCGATGATTCAACCGTGGGTCATTGCGCTGCTGCGTCAGCGGCTGCCCTTGGAGTTGGCAGAGCCAGTGTCGGATCACGAACCGCCTGCTGCGCAACTGCCAGTCACTGACTGGCGTACGCAATTGGAAGCGTCGGTGCAACAGAGCCGGGGCGCTCAGTTGACGGCCCGGGAACTGGATGTGGGCCGCCTGATGCTCAGCGGCTGCTCCAGCAAGGAAATTGCGCGCAAATTGGATATATCCGCCGAGACCGTGCGCGTACACAAGAAACATATCTACAGCAAACTGGGGATCAAATCGCAATCCGAGCTGTTTTCGATTTTCCTTCAGGCCCAAAGCGCTTGAAGCAAAGCAAAGTCTTGCCGAACGAAGGCGCGGCACAGCGCTACCCCAATCACCGTGGAAAGACCTAAAGGATCGCCTATGAGCCTGTCCCTTCTAAGCCGTTACGCTTTTTTTGTCGGCTGCGTGCTGTTTACACTTTTGAGTCTCCCGTTCCTGCATCACGAATGGCTGTGGCCCTTCACCCTCGTCACCGCCTTGCTCAGCCTGGTCGGTATTTTTGACCTGATTCAGGTGCCGCACTCGGTCCGTCGCAACTACCCGATTCTGGGCAATATCCGCTATGCCGTTGAAACCATTCGCCCGGAAATTCGCCAGTATCTGCTGGAGTCCGACAGCGACGCCCTGCCTTTTTCCCGCGCACAACGCTCACTGGTTTACGCCCGCGCCAAGAACGAATCGGCCGACAAGCCGTTCGGCACGCTGATCGACGTGTACCAGCCGGGTTTCGAGTTCATCAGCCACTCCATGCGCCCCGCGCCTTTGTCCGACCCCAATCTGTTCCGTGTCACGGTGGGCGGCCCGCAGTGCACGCAGCCGTACTCGGCGTCGATTTTCAACATCTCCGCGATGAGCTTCGGTTCGCTCAGCGCCAACGCCATTCGCGCGCTGAACAAAGGCGCCAAGCTGGGCAACTTCGCCCACGACACAGGCGAGGGCAGCATCAGCCCGTATCACCGTGAAAACGGTGGCGACCTGACGTGGGAGCTGGGCAGCGGCTATTTCGGCTGCCGCACGGAGGATGGTCGCTTCGACCCCAAGAAGTTCGCGAAACAGGCACAGGACCCGCAGGTACGGATGATCGAAATCAAGATGAGCCAGGGCGCGAAACCGGGCCACGGCGGCATCTTGCCGAAACACAAGGTCACCCGAGAAATCGCCGACACACGCGGCATTCCCATGGGCGAAGACTGCATCTCCCCGTCGCGCCACAGCGCGTTTTCCACCCCGTTCGAGATGATGCAATTCATCGGTCAATTGCGTGAGCTGTCAGGCGGCAAACCGGTGGGATTCAAGTTCTGCCTGGGCCATCCGTGGGAGTTCATGGGCATTGCCAAAGCGATGCTGGAAACCGGCATCCTCCCTGACTTCATCGTCGTCGACGGTACGGAAGGCGGGACAGGCGCGGCACCGGTGGAATTCACCGACCACATGGGCGTGCCGATGCGCGAAGGACTGCTGTTCGTGCATAACACGCTGGTGGGCCTGAACCTGCGGGACAAGATCAAGCTCGGCGCCAGCGGCAAGATCGTCAGCGCGTTCGACATCGCCAGCGTGTTGTCCATCGGTGCTGACTGGGCCAACTCGGCGCGGGGCTTCATGTTCGCCATCGGCTGTATTCAGTCCCAAAGCTGCCACACCAACAAGTGCCCAACCGGGGTCGCGACCCAAGACCCGCTGCGCCAGCGTGCCCTCGTCGTGCCCGACAAGGCCCAGCGCGTTTACAACTTCCACCGCAGCACCCTGCACGCTCTCGCAGAGATGATTGCGGCCGCAGGCCTGGATTCGCCATCGCAACTGGAGGCCAGGCACCTGGTTCGCCGCCAGTCCGCCACGGAAGTGAAACTGTTTTCGGAATCCCACGTATTCCTGAAACCGGGCCAGCTGCTTAACGGCATCGTCGACGACAGCTTCTATTCCCGCATGTGGCGCATGGCAAGGCCGGACAGCTTTGAGGCGAACGAGATCTGAGTCACCCCCGTGTGATCGGCCGTCATTTAGTCGATCACGCGGAACGCCCGGTATTTATAACGCGCGCTGCCTTCGGGGGCTTTCAGCTCGATAAACCCGGCATTACCAACCCGGACGATGTCGTAGAAGCGGTTACTGATCACCTGCTCTGGCGCGACACCGTGAGTCAATGCCGGAAATTCGTGCCATGACGCACTGGCCACGTTGGTAATGCCGGTCATGGCAAGCCGCTCGGCGGTGGTGATTTGTGGCACCGTCAGCATGAACTTGATCCCGGGCATCGCCTCCATGACGGCCGCCGTCGAACCCGGCACCCACAGCTCATAAGGTCTGGACGGCAGCAGGTAAAAATCCTCCACCGTGCGCAGTCGTGGGTCCGAAGCGAGGTCGTGGCTGAGACTGTAAACCACCGACGTTTCGAACGCCTTCTGGGCGACCAACACCCGGCCATAGGCATACGAGAAAGACAGCATGCCCAAGAGCGGGATCATCAACAGCCCGCTCAACAGGGGGTGGGCGAGCCGAAGCACGTTTCGAGCAAGGTAAAACGCCAGCACGACCCCGCACGCAAAAGCGATCAAGGTTCGTGGTCCCAACGCGAAGTCTGCGATGAACAGCAAAGGTCCGGGCACAACGACCGCCATCGTGAACAGGGCCACGAAACACAGCAGCCCCAAAGCCCATCGCTCCCAAGGCGGGCGCTTTCCCGAGCGTATCGACCAAAGCAGTTGACCAAGCCCCGCCAGCACCAGGACGCCCATCACGATGAACAGCCACCGATTGCTGTCGTTCACGAACATGCCGAAGACACCGCCAATCTTCTCTGCCCGCCATTGCAGCAAGGCGCCCCACCCCTCATCCATGTGAGCAACCTCACCGCGAAGGCTGGTGTAAAACTGAAATGCCGTGACGCCGTACAGCAGCAGGCCGATCGTTAGTTGGATCATCCGTTCAGCTATTGCACTTACCGTCGCACGGAGGGTGGCGCCGTCGCGAACTGCACGCAAACAGTCGATACAACACAGGCAAACGAATATCTGCACGGTGATTTGATACAAGCCAGTCGCCACGGCGATCAAGAGGCCCGCCACACACACCCTCACCCATCCGCGCTTGTCTGCAAAGGTGATCGCAAACACCACACAACATACCCCGAGCAGCACCATGGGGCCGTCATATTGGTAATTGAGGATGCCCAAAATAAACGGGGCGTAGAGCAGCGGCATGACCACCTGCGTATCCAGCAGGCAAGGTTGCGGGAAGTAATGTCGGCACAAAGATACCAACGCGGCCACCAGTAAGGGCAGCACGAGCAACAACGGCAGCGGGAACACATCGACCGACAACGTGTTGAAGCTCGCGCCGGTTTGGGCGAGCTCCATGAAAAGGCGACCCTGTGACCGCCAGAGGTTTTCCCCCAGAAACAGTGTCCGTGCAGCATCGTCGTAGTAGCTGTAATCCGCTTGAACGATCGGGAACACGAAGAGCGCCACCGAGACCCCGAATACGGTGACCTGCTCCCAAGGTCGGAGGGTTCTGAGGCACCTGTCAGACAGCCGCACCTGATTCTCCCGATGTGTCTTCGATGTGTTCGTCCGAGGCCGACTCATGCTTCAAGACGTTTTTGATCACGTAGCGCGGTCGATGCTTGCTCTCCAGGTAAATTCTCGAGCACCACTTCCGCGCCGTCACCCCACGCTTCGATCAGTTGAGCGATGACGCTGATCGGATCCTGAAGATCGACGTCTACCGGAATCACTGCGTCGCCCGTGGCGTATTCGATGCCTGCGAACAGCGCCGCCTCTTTGCCGAAGTTGCGCGACAACGTCAGCAGCACGACGAGAGGGTCGCGCTGAACAATGCGCTTCGCGATCCGGCTTGTCTGATCCTGGCTGCCGTCGTCGATGAACACGATCTCGACCGTCCAACGCCGCAGTTGCACATCCTCGCGGACAGCCCGGTAAAACGGCCGATGGAACGTTTTTCGTTGTAGAGCGGCACCACCAGCGAGACGTTCACAGAATGCGGTCCTGAAACACGACATGCCGGGCGAACGTGTACCCCAGCACCAGGCTCACGGCGCAGAACACGACGAGCGTCACCAGCGACGACCACGCCAACCCATCACCCAGGGCGCCAACACTCAGACTGACCATCCCCATGAACGCGCCATACAGCCAGTAACGTCGCCAAGAGCGATGACTGTCGAAAGTAAACTGGGCATTGAGGAAGAAGGAGAGCGACACCGCTGCAAGAAATCCGATCAGATTGCTGCTGGTCTGGTTCATCCCCCACAGCAGGTTGCACGCCAAAAAGATCAGAGCGTGAACAGCACTGTTAACTAACCCTACCAGGCAATAGCGGGTGATTCGATGCAGTGTCGTCATGGGCGACAATCCGTGTCCATACCGTCCTGGCCACTGCAGACCCGCACCGGCTGCGAGTCATGAACCTCCGTTTTTTCAAGTGAAGCTTCTCTCGTAACCCACTGCATGACCGATGGTCGGACGCGAGGTCTTGATCGGCCGCTCTGGTCCAGCGATCTCTCCTGTTACTGTAAACATTCTGTAATACCCGTCCTTTGCATTTCATGCCCGAAAGCGCCACCCTGCGCGCCGCCGATCAGCCCCCACTGGCGGTGCGGAACCAAGGCCAGGCATGGCCCTCTTCTTTAAACAGACTTTCAAAGAGCTCACCGTCATGACGAACGGACGCGACCATCGAATCGACTTCTTTCGAGGTCTGGCGCTGATCTTCATTTTTTGGGATCACGTACCGGAAAACCCCTTCGCGCAATTGACCCTGCGCAACTTCGGCTTCAGCGATGCGGCGGAGGTCTTCGTTTTTCTGGCGGGTTACGCCGCTGTGCTGGCCTACGGAAAAGTCGCTCAGCGTGACGGTTACGTGGTCGCATGCATCCGCATCTTGCGCCGAACGTGGGTGTTGTACGTGGCGCATATCTTTCTGCTGACGCTGCTGATGGGGATCGTCTTCGTCGCCAACAACCATGTCGACACCCGTGACATGGTGCGCGAAATGGGTCTTGAGTATTTCGTCAGCAACCCTCAGCAGGCATTGGCGGACGAATTGCTGCTGCGTTTCAAGCCCAACCTCACCGATCCGCTGCCGCTGTATATCCTGCTAATGGGCACGTTGCCGCTGGTGCTGCCGATCATGCTGCGTAATGCAGCTGTCGCGGTCGGCCTGTCGATTGCCCTGTACATGATGGTGCCGCTGTCCGGGTGGAACCTTCGGGCGTATGAAGGCGGTGGTTACTGGTATTTCAACCCGGTGGCCTGGCAGTTGATCTTCGTTCTCGGCGGCGCGTTCGCGATGTACACGCAACGGCCTTCAACCCCTGCCCTTCAACCGCGCCCACTCTGGCGTCAGCCGCTGTTTCTGATCGCAGGGATTTACCTGCTGATCGCTGGCACCATCACCTTTCTGTGGAAATTTCCCGCGATTCACGACGCCCTGCTGCCCAAGGCCTTTACCGACCTGATCTACCCGATCAGCAAAACCGACCTGTCGCCCCTGCGTTTGCTGCACTTCGTCGCGCTGGTGTACGTCGTGGCAAAAGCGCTGCCGTCCTCACAGGCCTGGCTCAACAACTGGCCCGCCCAACAAACCTGCCGCCTGGGCCGCTACTCACTGGAAATCTTCTGCCTGGGCGTACTCCTCGCGCCGTTGGCTGACGGCATCAACGCCCTGGCGGGTGACGTCTGGCAGATGCGCGTGATCACGGCATGGGTCGGTCTGGGCCTGATGTTGCTATTGTCCAATTGGCTCGAACTGAACAAGCGACTCGGCACCCCGAAAGTGCCCCAAGTCGCGGGGGTTTGACCTTGTAGCCGCACGGCTTGCCAAGGGTGACGATTTCTGTGGGAGCGGATTCATTCTGCTCACAAATTTTTCCCCCTCCCCGCCCAGCGTCTAAGCTTGTAGTCAGGTGCGATTAACAGGTTTAACCGGGCCAGCGATATGGGCGCTTTGTGGCATTCCGATGCGAAGAAGGCTGCAGTCACGGCTGACAGTCAGGGGAACGTTCCAGAACCAACACGCCCGAGCCACTGGCGTCATGTGTGGCGAGTGCTGTTGCTTCTGTTGCTGGCGGGATTGGTGATCCTGGGATTTGCCGTCGCTTCGGAAGTGCGCAGTTCGAGGCTTCAGGCGCGAGAGTTCACCCGGTTGGCCCACGACCTCAAATACACAGTCGAGCCTGGCGCCAGCGATGCGATTCTCTATCCCGGCGACGGCCCGTTCGACAAACGCCTAGGCTATTCATCGCTGGGCGAATTCCTGCCCAAACTGCTCAAGCGCGATTACCGCATCACGGAACAATCGCAATTTTCCCCTGATCTGCTCGCCTACGTCAAACGCGGCTTTTTCGTGCCTTACGAAGAAAAAAGCCAATCCGGCCTGACTATCGCCGACTGCCGAGGCGACGCGCTTTATCAGTTCACCTACCCCCAACAGCTGTACCCGACTTTCGCGTCGATCCCACCTGTGGTGGTCAATAGCCTGCTGTTCATCGAAAACCGCGACCTGCTCGACCCTCGGCAGCCCCTCGCCAACCCTGCCGTGGACTGGCCGCGCTTCCTCAAGGCCGCCGTGTCGCAAGTGGCGAAGATGGTCGGATTGCCAGGCCAGTCGGCGGGGGGGAGTACGCTGGCCACGCAACTGGAAAAATACCGCCACTCGCCGGATGGTCTGACCCAGTCGGGCGGCGAAAAGATTCGTCAGATGGTCTCCGCCAGCGTGCGCGCCTATCAGCCAGGTTCGGAAACGCTGGAAGCCCGCCAGCGTGTGGTCCGTGACTACCTCAACAGCGTGCCGCTGTCGGCTGTTCCGGGGCATGGCGAAGTGCACGGCATGGCCGAAGGGCTGCGCGTCTGGTACGACGCCGATTTTGACCGCACCAACACACTGCTGGCGTCTCCCGCCAAAGACGCGAAGGCCCTGGCGGCGCAGGGCCTGGCCCTGCGTGAAGTGCTGTCTTTGGTGATCGCGCAACGCAGGCCTTCGCATTATCTGGCCAAGGGTCGCAAGGAATTGGCCGACCTGACCGACAGCCATATCCGTCTGCTGGCGCAGAACAAAGTGATCGACCAGGCCCTCGCTGACGCTGCGCTGAATGCCACCGTGACCTATCGCGATTGGGTGCAGCAGCCGACCGTGCAGCCCATCGAAACCAACAAGGGCATTACCGTGGCGCGCACGCGTCTTTCCAACATGCTCAATCGTCCGCTGTACGATCTGGATCGCCTCGATCTGTCAGCGACGAGCACCCTGCAAAACGACCTGCAAGCCAGCGTCGGCCAATATTTGCGTGACCTTGCCAACCCGGAATACGCCGCAAAATTGGGGTTACTCGGTGAGCATCTGCTGACCCCGGCCAGCACTCAAGCCGTGCGCTACAGCTTCACGCTGTTCGAGCGCGACCTTGATGGCTCGCGGGTGCGAGTGCAGACCGACAGCACCGATCAGCCGTTCGACATCAACGAAGGCAGCAAGCTGGAGCTAGGCTCTACAGCGAAGATGCGCGTGCTGACGACCTATCTGCAAATCATCACCGAACTGCACGACAAGTACGCGGGCATGAGCAACGCCGAGCTTAAGAAAGTGCCGGTCGAAGAACCTGATCGACTAAGCCGCTGGGCCTTGGATTATCTGATGCAGAACCCGGATCGCGACCTGTCGAAAATGCTCGCCGCCGCGCTTGACCGCAAATACTCGGCCAGCCCCGGCGAGAATTTCTTCACGGGCGGCGGCATGCATCACTTCAATAATTTTCGGCGCGAAGACAACGAGCGCAACCCCACCCTGCGCGACGCGCTGCGGGAGTCGATCAACTTGCCGTTCATTCGGCTGATGCGGGACGTGGTGCGCTACGTCACTTATCAAGGGCCGAACAACAGCGCGGTATTGATGAAGGACGACAGCGACCCTCGGCGTCAGGAATACCTGGCAGACTTCGCCGACCGCGAAGGCACGTCTTTTTTGCTGCGGTTCTGGAAACGCTACAAAAACAAAACCACGCAAGACCGCCTCGACACTTTCCTCGACGGCGTGCATCCCTCGGCCAGTCGCATGGCCGCCGTACACCGCTACCTGCTGCCGAACGCCAGCCAGAGCGCGTTCAACGCCTTCGTTCGTGCTCACACCGTCGCAGATAAATCTCAGCCACCCGTCACCGAGAAACGGCTGGACGACCTGTACTTCGCCTACGGACCGGGCAAGTTCGACCTGCCGGATCAGGGCTATATCGCCCGCGTTCACCCGCTGGATCTGTGGCTTGTGGGCTACCTGCTGCAAAACCCCGACGCGAAGTTCAAGGATGCGGTCGCCGCCAGCCGGTTCGAGCGCCAGGAGGTGTACAGCTGGCTATTCAAAAGCCGCCACAAAAGTGCCCGCGACAGCCGTATCCGGACGATGCTGGAGATCGAAGCGTTCCTCGACATTCATCAGCGCTGGCAAAAGCTGGGCTACCCCTTCGACCATTTGGTGCCGTCGCTGGCCACCGCGATTGGCAGCTCGGGGGATCGTCCGGCCGCGCTGGCGGAGCTGATCGGCATCATTCAGAACGACGGCATTCGCCTGCCGGTGTTGCGCATCGACAGCCTGCATTTCGCCGCCGACACGCCTTATGAAACCCTGCTCAACAACAACCCGGAACTGGGCAAACGCGTGTTGCCGTCAGAGGTGGCGACGGCCATGCGCGAGGCGTTGTCGCAGGTGGTGGATGCCGGGACTGCACGGCGCGTGTCGGGCAGCTTCAAGACTGAGAATGGCACGGCACTGGCCATGGGCGGCAAGACCGGGACGGGTGACAACCGCATCGAAAGCTTCGGTTCGGGCGGCCGAATTCTGGCGTCGAAGGCGATCAACCGCACGGCCACGTTCGTGTTCTACATCGGCGACAACCACTTCGGCACCTTGACGGCCTACGTGCCGGGACGCGCCGCCGAAGCCTTCAAATTCACCTCCGCCCTGCCAGTGCAGGTGCTCAAGGGGATGGCGCCGATTCTCAACCGCTACCTTGAACCGGGAACGTATACCCAGTGCAAGGCACCGCCTGCGGCGCAAGTGGCGAGCACCCATTAAGCCCCCGGCCACGGATGGCCCCTGTAGGAGCGAATTTATTCGCGATTGGCCGGTACATCCGATGGAGATGCAGCGGCTGCACAATCGATTCGCGAATGAATTCGCTCCCACAGAGACAACCCGCTTGCAGCGACACATTTCCATGGGTCGCATTCCTCGCATGCCTCCCAGATGAGAACCGTTCGTCTTAACACCTCTTGCAGACAATTTAAGATATATCTTAAGGTATATCTAACACGTAACGAGAGATGACAAACGATGAGAGACCACTCACACCACCACCCCCATCATCATCGCCCTCACTTCGGTGAACACGGCGACGGTCGCGATGGATTCGAACAACGCACAGGCCGGGAACGCGGCGGACGCGGCCCTCGGGTCTTTGCCCCAGGCGATCTGAAATTACTGCTGTTGGCGTTGGTTGCCGATCAGCCCTGCCACGGTTACGACCTGATTCGCCAGATCGAAGGCCTGTTTGACGGCGCCTACAGCCCGAGTCCGGGCGTGATTTATCCGACGCTGACCTTTCTCGAAGAAAGCGAATGGGTCATCGGCGACGCCGAAGGCGGCAAGAAGCGCTACCGGATCACCGAAGCCGGCCAGCAGTTTCTGGTCGAGCAGGCGGTTGCCCTCGACGGCGTGAAGATGCGCATCCAGGTCAGCAAACGTTCGCTGCGTGGGCATGACCGTCCCCCAGAAATTCACGAGGCTGTTCACAACCTGCGTCACGCCCTGCAAATGCACCATGGTCGCTGGACGCCGGAAGAAATCATCCGCGTGCGCGACCTGTTGAACGAAACCGCAAAAGCCGTCGCCGATGGCCCCCACACTGCTTCGGAGAAATCCGTATGAATGCTCCGCAATCGATCCATCGCGTCAGCCACGAAATCAAGCGCCGCAAACTCCAAGTGCTGCGCATCACCGACATCACCCCCCGCATGCGCCGTGTCACGCTGCATGGCCCGGAACTGACCGGTTTCATCAGCCTCGGCACGGACGATCATGTGAAATTGCTGTTCGCGACGACGCCGGAAGAACAGGCGGCGCTGGACAACTTCGTTCCCGGACCAAATGCATCAGACGGCCCACGACCTGCGATGCGCGATTACACGCCTCGTCGTTACGACGCCGAAACGGGCGAGCTGGACATCGATTTCGTGCTGCACGGCGATGGCCCTGCCGCGACCTGGGCCGCGCAGGCTGAGGCGGGACAGTTTCTGTACATCGCGGGTCCACGGGGTTCGATGATTGTGCCGGACATGTTCGACAGCTATCTGCTGATCGGCGACGAAACCGCCCTGCCGGCCATCGCCCGCCGTCTTGAAGAACTGGCGAGCAATCGTCGGGCGCTGGTGGTGGTCGAGATCGAAGACGAGGCTGAGCGGCAGGCGTTGGTGAGCAAGGCGCAGGTCGAGGTGATTTGGGTGGTACGGGGCGAGCAAGACCTGCTTGAGGTCACGCGTCAACTGACCCTGCCCGAGGGTGATCTATACGCCTGGGTCGCAACGGAATCGACGCTGTCACGCAAGGTTCGCCGGGTGTTGCTCGACGAGTTCAAGCTCGATGAAGCGGCGGTGAAAGCTGCGGGTTACTGGCGTATTGCCGGTTCAGAGGAAGAGTAAATACCACACATTTGTGGGAGCCGACTCGCCGGCCCCCACAATGTCAGTCAGTCTGACCTTGCGCGATCGATCAACCAAATCACTAACCCGATCCCCACAAACCCCGCCAAGACACCGAACGCATTGATCAACGCGCGCTCGGTCCCCAACGTGCCGATGTCCAGAAATGGGTAGAGGTAATCACCGAACATGTTTCCGCGAAACAGCAGGTAACCAAAGTACAGCGTCGGGTACAGCATCCACATCAGCACATGCTTCAGGCGTAACTCGCCCCTGCTAACGTACAGCCACCAATAGCCGAGAAACGCGAGGGGCATGACGTCGTGCAACAATTCGTCGGCAAGCTTCTGCCAGCCTTCCGGGCTCCACAAATGCCGCAGCAACACGTTGTAGGCGATGCTCACCAGGAGAATGCTGGTGGTGATGCCCGCGCACACGACAGGCGATCTGAAAAACCGGTGCCCGCTTGAATGCCGGTCCGTGATGGCGCAGGTCAATGCGGTCGCCACCAGCGTGTTTGTCAGCACGGTGAAAAAACTGAAGAACTTCACCAAACCGCCGATCAGACTCGCCTGATCGGTCCATCGCCCCCAAAGAATCAGGTACAGCTGCACCGCCAGCGCGAACCAGCCGAGGAGCGCGGCGACGGTCGCGTAACGACGCTGACCGGGCGTGAGGTGCAACGTGGAGCTGTGCATTTTTTGATCGATCCTGGAAGGTGAAAGCGCTCGATCACCAACGTTTGGTGCGCGCCAGTTTCACGTACAGGGATTCGACCTTCTCCCGCGCCCAAGGTGTCTTGCGCAAAAACGTCAGGCTCGACTTGATGCTCGGATCGCTCTTGAAGCAACGAATGTCGATCCGCTCCGCCAGTCCCGACCATTCGTAATGCTCGACCAGCCGGTTGAGGATTTGCTCCAGCGTCACGCCATGCAGCGGATTGTCGTTGGGTGTGGTCATGGCGGGCCTATGTGTCATCGGTGGGGAGTCATGTTCGCGAGGTGCGCACCTTAGCGGAGGTGCTGTTCAGTGTGAAGCAGAAGCGCGCCTGTCGCTGGACCCCAGGAGCGAATTCACTCGCGAGACGGTGGTACATCCGACATCTCTCTGGGGGTTGTAACTGCCCTTCGCGAATGAATTCACCCCTAGAGAGATTGCGCATCAGCCTGGTGAGCGTAGCCAACCCACACAACCGATTCCAAAATGATTGCATTTTTATTGTTATGTTATAACACTAACAGGCTGAACACTTGAGTCTCACCCTGCCAAGGAAAATGCAGCATGTCCCGCTTCTCCAAATCCTCACTCTGGCGACTGACGCCGTTGGCCACTTCGCTGCTCATTGCCTCCCCGGTGTACGCCATCGAACTGGAACAACAAACCATCACCGCCAATCCGCTAGGCAGCGACCAGTTGGCATCGCCCAGCACTGTATTGACCGGCGATGAGCTGACGCTGCAACAGAAAGGCAGCCTCGGCGAAACCCTGAACAAGCAGCCAGGCGTGTCGTCGTCGTATTTCGGGCCGGGGGCCAGTCGGCCGATCATTCGCGGGCAGGACGGCGACCGGATTCGTCTGCTGCGTAACGGCGTCGGTGCGCTGGACGCGTCATCGCTGTCCTACGACCACGCGGTGCCGTTGGACCCGGTCAACGTTGACCGTATCGAAATCGTGCGCGGCCCGGCTGCCCTGCTCTATGGCGGCAGTGCCATCGGCGGCGTGGTCAACACCTTTGACAATCGCATCCCCACCGAAGCCATCGAAGGCATTCAGGGCGCGGGCGAATTGCGCTATGGCGGCGCCGACACCACGCGCAGTAGCGCGGGCAAGCTGGAAGCGGGCAACGGCACGTTCGCCTTGCACCTGGATGCCAACGCGCGCGAATTCAACGACCTGAAAATCCCCGGTTACGCCCGCACCGCCGATGAACGTGCTCGTGACCCGGATGGCGGCGACAAGAAGCACCGACTCGGCAACAGCGACGGGCGTCAGGACGGCGGCGCTGTCGGCGGTTCCTACACATGGGAGGACGGTTACGCGGGGCTTTCCTACAGCAATTACGACTCCAACTACGGATCGCCCGCCGAACAAGACGTGCGCATCCGCATGAAGCAGGACCACTACGCGTTCGCTTCCGAGATTCGCAACCTGTCAGGTCCATTCAGCTCGGTGAAGCTCGACGCTGGTTATACCGAATACAAACACATGGAGATCGAGGACGGCGAAGTCGGCACCACGTTCAAGAACAAGGGCTACGAAGCCCGGGTCGAAGCGCGCCATCAGCCGATTGGCCCGCTCAACGGGGTGATAGGTGCCCAAGTAACGCGCACTGAATTCTCGGCGCTGGGCGAAGAAGCTTTCGTACCCCAGACCGATACCGATGCGGGTGCGCTGTTCATTCTCGAAGAGCTGCAAGCCACTGATCGTCTGAAGCTGAGTCTGGGCGGTCGTCTGGAACACACCACTGTCGACCCGGACGGCAAAGGCAACGAACGCTTCGCCAACGCGGATCGCTCCAGCAGCTTCACGGCAGGCAGCCTGTCTTCTGGCGCGGTCTACACCCTGACGCCGATCTGGTCCCTGGCCGCGACCTTGGGCTACACCGAGCGCGCCCCGACGTTCTACGAGCTGTACGCCAACGGCGCCCACGTCGCGACCGGTACTTATGAAGTGGGCGATGCCGGTCTGTCGAAAGAGAAAGCGGTCTCCAGCGACTTGGCGCTGCGCTTCGACAATGGCACGCACAAAGGCAGTGTTGGTGTGTTCTACAGCCACTTCTCCAATTACATCGGCTTGCTGGGAACAGGTCGTACGCTGAACGACGACGGCGAGGAAGATGCCGACGGGATTCCGGAATACACCTATTCCGGCGTGCGGGCGCGCTTTGCAGGATTCGAGGCCCAGTACCACTGGAAACTGGGCGAAAGCCGTTACGGAAAATTCGCCTTGGAGTTGTCAGGCGATTACACCCGCGCCACCAACCTCGACACCGGCGAAGCCCTGCCCCGTATCGCCCCGCTGCGCCTGAACAGCGGCCTGCTGTGGGAACTGGACAAGTGGCAGGCGCGCATTGATGTCGAACACGCGGCGTCTCAAGGTCGCGTGCCGGACAACGAAACTGGCACCGACGGCTACACCACCCTCGGCGCAAGTGCAGGTTATAAGTTCAACGTCGGCGGCAGTCAGTGGCTGGCGTTCGTCAACGGCGAAAACCTGACCAACCAGACCGTGCGTTACGCCAGCTCGATTCTGCGCGACATCGCACCGGCGCAAGGCCGAAGTATTGAAGTGGGGTTGCGCACGACGTTCTGATAGTCGAGCGCTGACATTCAAACGACATAGAACCTGTGGGAGCGAATTTATTCGGGATGGGCCGTTCAGACGACACATAGATATCGCCTGTCCGATCTTTCGCGAATGAATTCGCTCCCACAGTTGGTCTCGCGTCAGGCCCCAAATATGGCGCAATACGCAAAACCCTATGGGTCCTGTATTCGGCACGGCTGCATAAAAATCTCAAAAAAACTTATCTGTACGCTCACTGCAAGGGTTGACCACGCTCATCTGATCCGCAAAGTTCGCGCGACCCTCACCCCATATAAGAGACAGCGCTACCCCATCTTTTCGGGACTGTTGCGTTAATCGTAACTATTCATGTCGCAAAACCGTCTTTTTAAAAATTCGTTAGCCCCCTATCATTGCGCCACTCATAAGCTGAAACGTTTAATCCGTCGATCTGTCAATCAATGCCACGCGACGTATCGACGCAGCAACCGCCTGCGCCGAATCCACATCACCAAGAAGAACTCATCGCCCATGCCTGCTCATTCGAAACGTTGCCCCCGTCTTCGCCCCTTTCATCATCACCACGCATTGGGGCTTGCGGCCCTGAGCCTGGCGATGTGCGCTCAAGCGACGCCTGCGTTCGACAGCGAGTCGCCGTGGATGCTGGGGGATTGGGGAGGCAAGCGCACCGAGCTGTCGCAACAGGGTTATGACTTCAAGCTGGACACGGTGGTAGAAGTCGGCTCGAACCTGCACGGCGGCTACGATCACGACAAGGCGACCCGCTACGCCGACCAATTCGCCCTCGGCGCGCACATGGACCTGCAAAAGATCTTCGGCTGGCACGACGCCGAATTCCAGGTCACGCTGACCAACCGCAACGGCGACAACATCAGCAACGACCGCGTCGGCGACCCGCGTGTGGGCACGATCTCGTCGTCCCAGGAAGTCTGGGGCCGAGGCAATATCACGCGCCTCACCGACCTCTGGTATCAGCAGAAATTTCTCGACCAGAAACTGAGCGTCAAAGTCGGCCGTTTCAACGAAGGGGAAGATTTCAACACCTTCCCCTGCGACTTCCAGAACCTGGCGCTGTGCGGCTCGCAGGTCGGTAACTGGGGCGGCGGCATCTGGTACAACTGGCCCGTCAGCCAATGGGCGATGCGGGTCAAATACCAGCTCACCCCCGAACTCTTCGTGCAAGTCGGCGCGTTCGAACAGAACCCGTCGAACCTGGAAAACGACAACGCCTTCAAGCTCAGTGGCAGCGGCACTCAGGGCGCCGTTCTTCCGGTCGAGCTAGTCTGGGCGCCGAAGGTTAACGACTTGCCGGGCGAATACCGCCTCGGTTACTACTACAGCACCGCCGACAGCACCGACGTCTACAAAGACAGCCGTGGTCGCTATGCCGCGCTAAGCGGCGAAAATTACGCCTCGTCGTCGAGCAAACACGGCCTATGGCTGACCCTGCGCCAACAAGTGACCAGCCAGGCCAGCGACAACAGCCGTGGTTTGAGCCTGTTCGCCAACGGCACTCTCCATGACAAAAAGACCAACATGATCGACAACTACGTCGCATTGGGCGCCACCTACACCGGCCCGTTCGACGCGCGTCCCAAGGACGACCTCGGTCTGGCGGTCGGCCGCATCCACGTTAACCCGGCGTACCGCAAGAACACCCGTCTGCTGAATCAGGCCAACGATGTCAGCGACTACAACGACCCGGCCTTCTTGCCTGTGCAAGACACCGAATACAACGCCGAGCTGTATTACGGCGTGCATGTCGCCAACTGGCTGACCGTGCGGCCCAACCTGCAATTCATCCGCCATCCGGGCGGCGTGAATCAGGTGGACGACGCGCTGGTGGCCGGTCTGAAGATCCAATCCTCGTTCTGATCGGCTTATTTCACCTTTCTGAATCCGCTTTCAGGAACTAGCGTCATTGAGGCGGATTCAAACGGTGCGAGTCGACAAATCGAAAAGAACAAAGCGTCAACCACTTAATCGTTACGGAGTACGACACTATGAGCACTGACGGTGCTTTCGGTAAGGGTCGCCTGCTGCCGAGCTTGCTCGGGCTGGTGATTCTGATCATGGGCCTGGCCTTGCTGGCCGGGGGTATCAAGCTGCTGACACTGGGCGGGTCGCTGTATTACCTGCTGACCGGGATCGGCTTCATCATCACTGGCATTCTGCTGATTCAGGGCCGTCGCTCGGCACTGGGTCTGTTCGCGCTGGTGCTGTTCGCGAGCACGGTCTGGGCCTTGTGGGAAGTTGGCCTGGATTGGTGGCAGCTGGTGCCACGTCTGTCGCTATGGTTCGTGCTCGGCATCGTGATGCTGCTGCCATGGTTCCGTCGCCCGGTCCTGCGTGGCCAGCCGGGTGGTCTACCGACCGTGGCGCTGAGCATCGCTGTCGTGCTGGCCGGCCTGACCGCCATCGCCAGCCAGTTCACCAGCCCCGGTGAAATCAAAGGTACGCTGGACCGCGATGACGCGGGCGTGGCGTACGACCCGCAGCCGATGCCCGATGGCGACTGGCAGGCGTATGGTCGCTCCGAACACGGCAACCGTTACTCGCCGCTGAAGCAGATCACCCCTGCAAACGTCGGCAAGCTGCAGGAAGCCTGGCGCATTCGCACGGGTGATCTGCCCAGCGCCGAAGACCCGGTCGAGCTGACTAACGAGAACACGCCGCTGAAGGTCAACGGCATGGTCTACGCCTGCACTCCGCACAGCAAAGTGCTGGCGCTGGACCCGGACACCGGCAAGACCATCTGGTCGTACGATCCGCAGATTTCCAAGGAAGGCGCGAAGAACTTCACCGGTTGGGCGCACATGACCTGCCGGGGCGTTTCGTACTATGACGAAGCGGCCTACGCCAAATCCGACGTCGGCGCCCCAGCCGCAGCGCTGTCATCTGCTGGCACCGCGATTGCTGCGTCCTGCCCGCGTCGTCTGTACCTGCCGACTGCCGACGCCCGCCTGATCGCGCTGAACGCCGACACCGGTAAAGTGTGCGAAGACTTCGCCAACAAAGGTGCTATCGACCTGCGCGCCAACATCGGCCCGTTCACCGCCGGGGGTTACTACTCCACCTCGCCTGCGGCGATCACGCGCAACCTGATCATCATCGGCGGCCACGTGACTGACAACGAGTCGACCAACGAGCCATCGGGCGTGATTCGCGCCTACGACGTGCACGACGGCAAGCTGGTGTGGAACTGGGACCCGAACAACCCGGACGCCACGGCACCTATCGCGGCCGATCAGTTCTACTCGCGCAACGCCCCGAACATGTGGTCGCTGGCGAGTGTCGACGAGAAATCGGGCCTGGTCTTCCTGCCGCTGGGCAACCAGATGCCTGACCAATACGGGGGTGACCGCACCCCTGGCGCCGAGAAATTCAGCGCCGGTCTGGTCGCGCTGGACGTCAACACCGGCAAAGTGCGCTGGAATTACCAGTTCACCCACCACGACCTGTGGGACATGGACGTACCGAGCCAGCCAACGCTGATCAACCTGAAAACCAAGGACGGCGTGAAGCCAGCCGTGATTCAGCCGACCAAGCAAGGCAGCCTGTATGTGCTGGACCGCCGTGACGGCACCCCGATCGTGCCGATCGACGAAGTCCCGGCGCCGACCGGTGCTGCGCAAGGCGACCATACCTCGCCGACCCAGGCCCGTTCGCAACTGAACATGCTGCCGCCTGAGCTGACCGAGAAATCCATGTGGGGCGCCACCGCGTTCGACCAGATGCTTTGCCGCATTCAGTTCAAAGAGCTGCGTTACGAAGGTCAGTACACGCCGCCGTCCGAACAGGGCAGCATCATCTACCCGGGCAACGTGGGCGTGTTCAACTGGGGCGCTGTGTCGGTCGACCCGGTGCGCCAGCTGATGTTCACCAGCCCGAACTACATGGCTTTCGTCTCCAAGCTGGTGCCACGTGCCAAGGTGGAAGCGGGCAGCAAGCGCGAAAGCGAAACCAGCGGCGTGCAGCCGAACACCGGTGCGCCATACGCCGTGATCATGCACCCGTTGATGTCGCAGATCGGCATGCCGTGCCAGGCGCCATCGTGGGGTAACGTCGCTGCGGTGGACCTGACCACCAACCAAGTCGTCTGGAAACACAAAAACGGCACCAGCCGCGACAACACCCCAGTGCCGATTGGCCTGCCAGTGGGTGTGCCAAGCATGGGCGGTTCGATGGTCACGGCGGGCGGCGTCGGCTTCCTGGCCGGTACGCTGGACCAATACCTGCGCGCGTATGACGTCAAAACCGGCAAAGAGCTGTTCGCCGGGCGTCTGCCAGCGGGCGGCCAAGCGACCCCGATGACCTACACCGGCAAGGATGGCAAGCAATACGTGCTGATCGTTGCAGGCGGCCACGGTTCGCTTGGCACCCGAATGGGCGACTACATCATTGCCTACAAGCTGCCGGAGTAATCGGTTAGCGCAGCCATGATGCGAATGAAAAAGGCGGTCATCGAGAGGTGACCGCCTTTTTCATTCGGGTCCCCCACTCACGCTCGCGCTGTACCTGCGGGGGCAGCCGGAGCTGTGCGACTGCCCGGAACGTGATCAGACGAACGCGGAGTGTCAGGCAACTGAGGTATGGCTGATCCGCCGCTTTCGCTGCCGTCGTTCCTCCGGCGTCTCCCACAGGTACACCGTCGGGTCCAAAATCTGCGGTACACGCCGAACCGACGCGCTCTGGTCGTCAGTCAAGCCCCGCTCGTGCGCACGCCATACATCACGTGGGAGACGCCGGAGGAACGACGGCAGCGAAGACGGCATGTCAGGCAACTCAGGTATGGCTGATCCACCACGTTCGCAGCCGGCGCCGCGCTACTTCTCGATCACTTCGCCACGCTGCGACGCCAATCGGGCGATCAGCCGATTCTGTGTCGGCACCGGGATATGCTGCTCATCCATTGCATCGATCAAATTCTCCACCAGTGCATTGAAATCGCTCCGACTGATGTTCATGCCTTTATGGACTTCAGGCAGTGCATCCCCCGAATAGATACACGGCCCACCGGCCTCCACACAGAACTTCTCCACCAGTTTGTCCCGCGCGCGAACGATGTCGACCTTCGCGAAATACTTGTAGATCCGATCATCCTGGGCGACATGCAACAGCATCCCCTCGACGATCCTTTGAATCCCGGCACGCTCACCCAACGCGTGATAGAGGCTGTCATCCTTGGGCGGCTGTTGAGCGCACCCAACCAGCAGGGCCAGTCCCCACATCCCCATCCACTGCAAAGGCCGCCTCATCAGAAGCTCCCCTGCACAGACAGATATGTGCCGTTCTGGTTATCCAGCGTGGCGATTTCGCCCAGACGCGCGTAGGCCAACACCACCGACACGTGCTTGTTCGGGAACCAGCCGACAAAGGCGTCGGCCCAATCGCTTTCACCGGCAAACGACAGGTTGTCCGGCTTCTCGCGGTACTCCACGCCCACTGCCCAGCGCGGGTTGAAGAGCATGACCACCGAGCCTTCCTTCAAGACACTGCGGTCGTCGCGCCGGTCGCCGCCGAACCCCAGCAGACCGGTTTCATTGGCCCGGCTGTAACGCACGCCACCGTTGACCACCACGTTGTAGCCAAACGCCGCGCCCATGAACAAACGGCTGGCGGTCAAATAGCCTTCCACGTCGGAATCGCGTTTCGCCCCGACCAGGCTGGGGATCACGAAATCGTTCTGATGCTTGTATTCGAGGCCCAACGAGACTTGCGGCAGTTGGTCGTAGATCAGATCGCCGAACAGGCGCACCTTGACCCCGAAAATGTCTTGGGTGAGGTTGTCTTCCGGCAGGCTGAGTTTGTGGACCAGCGAGCCCAAGTCAAATCGCTGATGGGCGTAGGACACTTCCACGCGATTGCCGTAGGACGCTGCCATACCCGCGACGTCCAGCGTGTAGTCCGGAAGGTTGATATGGGTGCCGAACAGGTTCGCCCCCCATTCGCCTTTCTCGTCGTAATTGCCAATCACCGCCCACGGGATGATCCCGCCGCCCGCCGCGCCTTCGATGCTGCTCGCACCCCCGGTCGCAATCAGGCGCCCCTGCTCGGCCTCGACCACCGGCGCAATCATGCCACCGGCACCGCCCACCACACTTGCTAACACCACAGGGCTGAAAACAGCCGAGAGACGACGTGTCATAACCTTGAACCCGATCAGTGAATCATCATGCTGGGTGAACTGTGAGCCTTGGCAATCCAGGCCTCGAATGCGACCGCCGTGAGCGGGCGGCTGATCAAATAACCCTGTGCCGTATCGCAGTGCCACCGCTCCAACAGCCGCAGGCTGTGTTCGTACTCGACACCTTCGGCGACCACCTTCAGCCCCAGGTTGTGGCTCATTTCGATGGTGGAACGGACGATCACCGCGTCCTCGCTCGTCTCATCGAGATTGCGCACGAAGGACTGGTCGATCTTCAGTTCCTGCACCGGCAGCCGCTTGAGGTGCGCCAGTGAAGAGTAGCCGGTGCCGAAGTCATCCACCGACAGACTGATGCCGCATTCGCGCAGGCGATTGAGCACCTTCAAGGCATGCTCTGGCTCGCGCATCACGGCGCTTTCGGTGATCTCGAATATCAGTTGTTCGGCGGGTACACGGTACAGCTTGAGCAGATCCGACACACGGTCCGCCAGATCACCACTGAGCAGGTCGTCCGCGGAAATGTTCACCGACAGCTGCACGTGCAGGCCACGGCGCCCCCACTCTGCCAACTGACGCATCGCTTCCTCGATCACCCAGTTGGTCAACAGCTGAATGCTGCCAGTGCGTTCGGCCAGAACGATGAACTCCGCCGGCGAAACGTTTCCAAACTGCGGATGCTGCCAGCGCAGCAAGGCCTCGGCCTGACGCGTGCGACCGTTGCGGATGTCCAGTTTCGGCTGGTAATGCAGCATCAGCTCGCCGTTGCGCGGGGCATGGCGCAGGTCGCGAATCAGGCTGATCTGACGCTGATGCGCCAGGTCGCGGCCGTCTTCGTAGACTTGCAGACGACCCGGCATCTGGGTGGCGTCCTGGCGGGCAATCGAGGCGCGCCTGACCAGTTCGGAGGGCGAGTCACCGTTGGCGGGATACGCCGCAATACCGATGCAGGCGTCCAGCGAAATATCGTGATCGTGGATGCGTTGTGGTCTCAGCAACAGACGTTGCAAGCGGTCGGCCACGGCAACAGCGCTGTCCACTTCGGCATTGTGGACCAGCAACAGAAATTCATTGCCCGACAAACGCGCCACGGTATCGCCGGGGCGCAGCGGCAGTTGCAATTGCTCGCCCATCACTTGCAGCAACTGCTCAATGCCTTCCGGGCCGATGCTGTCGTTGATCGCACGGAAATTCTCGATCCCCAGGTAGAGCAGAGCCACGGCCCGCTCGGCCGCAATCGCACTGCCCAGACGCTCCATCACCAGCGCCCGGTTGGGCAGGCCGGTCAAGCCATCGTGCAGCGCGTTGTGCGCCAGTTGCTGCTCGCGTTCGGCGATGCCGCTTTGCATCGAATTGATCGCGCCCGCCAGCAAACCCAGTTCATCACTGCGTTCAAGAGTCACCGGCGTGCCGTAGTCGCCTTCGCCAATGCGCTCGGCGGCCAGGGCCAGGGCACGAACCGGGTGCGACACGCTGCGCGCCAGCAACAACGCGCCAATCAGCGAGCCGGCCAACGCCACGAGGGTGATCCAGAACAGCTTTTCATCCAGCGGCGCGAAGGCTTGCATGGCCTGATCGAGCGGGCTTTGCAGCAGCGCCACGACCTGATCGCCATTACTGTCGCCCGTGTTGCCCAATTCCAGACGTTTGCTGAGAAAGCTTTGGTTGCCGTGTTCGGTCATCACCATCTGGCCGCGATCGGTGCTGAGCATCACCCCGCGAAGGCTATCGTACAAAGGCTGCGGCTGGGTGCTGATGATTTGCCCCGGCAACTGATGCACCACCGACAGAAACGACACTTGCAGACCGCTGAGGGAGCGCAGTTCCTGGGCGAGGTCATCATCCATGCTGAAACCCATGACCACGCGAGCAATGGGCAGCGGCGCCATGACGGTGCTTTCGACCAGCAAGTGCGGTTTGCCCTGCAGCGGCACGATCAGCATCGACTGGTTATGGGACTTCAGGTCGCGCAACGCCTGGGTGTACGGAAACGGTGAGCCTTCGGGAATCTGCTCGACCGTGCTGGAGAGCACCTTGCCGTCCATGCCCAGCAGGAACATGTCATTAGCGTTGATGCGTGCGCCGTGGTTCTGCAGGACCGAGCGAATGGTCGCCGAGTCCGCTGACGCCACCGCATCGCGGAAACCGAAGTCGCTGGACAGCAGTTGCACGGCGTCGCGCAACCGTTTGCCGCGCATCTCCAACAAACCCTCGAACACCCGCGTACCCACGTCCAGTTGAGCCTGGGCCTGTTTGCGCACAGCGTCCTGCGTCGCGGCCCGGACGGCCACGAACACGGCGCTGACCACGATCAACAACAGCAGGATCAGCACGCCAGCAATGCGTGCCTGAAAGCTAATTCGTCGTTTCATTCATGGGCGGCTTTATGAAAGGCATCGCCGAACGCGCTGGGCGGTGGCGTTGCAGGCATGTCATCACCCTTGGGCTGCACGGTAACGCTGAAACGCTTGTGCAGACCCGCGGCCGGAATGTCGATTTCGCCTCCTGGCACAGGCTGCATGTCAGGCGCCTGTGGATGCCACAGCGTCGCCACATAGTGGCCTGCAGGCATTTGGTCGAGAGTCAGCGTGCCTTTGTCATTGCTCACGCCGAACCAGGGATCGTCAGTCACGTAAACATAGCCGAGCATCCAGTCGTGGATGTTGCAGCCCAGTACGACCACGCCAGGCTTGTCGAACAGCACAGGCTCAGACGGTGTGCCGCCATACAGACGCAATTCGAAACGTTTGGCAGGAGAAAAGGAGTACACCTGGTGACGAATGTCGTCGCTGTTGGGGAATTTGATCTGCGTGCCGGTGCGCACGGCCAAGACATGCGGCGCGAAACGCTGGTCGCGTTGGTCCATGTCGGCCTTGGGCGCAGGATCGGGTTTGCCCGCCGGGCCCTGAAGGGTCAGCACCACATCGCTCAGCGATTTACCCTGCGCGTCGACGAACTCGGCAGTCAGGGTGGCGGCGTAGGCGGCCGAGCCAAAAAAAACAGAGGCAGCCACCAGCAACGATGAGACAACAGGCTTCATACGCAGAATCCAGAACGCTTGGTCGGTGAAAGAAAAGCGCCGGCCCTGGCAATACATTGCTACGTCCCCACGAGATTAACCGGCGCTTACCGGAAGATCACGCGATAAAAACAGGCACAACGCCATCATACATGGCTAACCGATGAAAGGCATAAATCGCACAGATCTTCCAATCGACCTCCATATTCAATGCTATCGACCATAACTATTGAAACCTGAGCCCGACCGCCCCATCTAAGCCTCATCTCCATTCATGCAGGTGCCCCATGAGCGACCAGCAAGCAGACAGCACTCATTCGTCCGATGACGACCACGAACACGAAGTCATCGGCTCAGATCGCAAAAGCCTCGCCCTGCCCGGCCAGAACCTTCCGGACCAGGTCTATATCATCCCGATTCACAACCGCCCGTTCTTCCCGGCACAAGTCCTGCCTGTCATCGTCAACGAAGAGCCGTGGGCTGAAACCCTGGAGCTGGTGAGCAAATCCGATCACCATTCGCTCGCCCTGTTCTTCATGGACACGCCCCCCGACGACCCGCGCCATTTCGACACCAAGGCCCTGCCCGAATACGGCACGCTGGTGAAGGTGCACCACGCCAGCCGCGAAAACGGCAAGCTGCAATTCGTCGCCCAGGGCCTGAGCCGTGTGCGCATCAAGACCTGGCTCAAGCACCACCGCCCGCCGTTTCTGGTGGAAGTCGAATACCCGCATCAGCCCAACGAGCCGACCGACGAGGTCAAGGCTTACGGCATGGCGCTGATCAACGCGATCAAAGAACTGCTGCCGCTCAACCCGTTGTACAGCGAAGAACTGAAGAATTACCTCAACCGCTTCAGCCCCAACGACCCGTCGCCGCTGACCGACTTCGCCGCTGCTCTGACGTCTGCCAAAGGCAACGAGCTGCAGGAAGTGCTGGATTGCGTGCCTGTGCTCAAGCGCATGGAAAAAGTCCTGCCGATGCTGCGCAAGGAAGTCGAAGTCGCGCGCCTGCAGAAAGAGATCTCTGCCGAAGTGAACCGCAAGATCGGGGAGCACCAGCGCGAGTTTTTCCTGAAAGAACAGCTCAAAGTCATTCAGCAAGAGCTGGGCCTGACCAAAGACGACCGCAGCGCCGACATCGAACAGTTCGAGCAGCGTCTGGAAGGCAAGACATTGCCGCCTCAAGCCCGCAAACGCATTGACGAAGAGCTGAACAAACTCTCGGTGCTGGAAACCGGCTCGCCGGAATACGCTGTCACCCGCAACTACCTTGATTGGGCCAGCTCGGTGCCATGGGGTGTTTTTGGCGAAGACAAGCTGGACCTGAAACACGCGCGCAAAGTGCTGGATCAGCACCATGCCGGGCTTGATGACATTAAAAGCCGCATCCTCGAATTCCTCGCGGTCGGTGCCTACAAGGGTGAGATCGCAGGCTCCATCGTGCTGTTGGTCGGCCCGCCGGGCGTGGGTAAAACCAGCGTCGGCAAGTCGATCGCCGAATCCCTGGGGCGTCCGTTCTACCGTTTCAGCGTCGGCGGCATGCGCGACGAGGCCGAAATCAAGGGCCACCGCCGTACCTACATCGGCGCCCAGCCGGGCAAGCTGGTGCAGGCGCTGAAAGACATGGAAGTGATGAACCCGGTCATCATGCTCGACGAAATCGACAAGATGGGTCAGAGCTATCAGGGCGACCCGGCGTCAGCGCTGCTGGAAACCCTCGACCCGGAACAGAACGTTGAATTCCTTGACCACTATCTGGACCTGCGTCTGGATCTGTCGAAAGTGCTGTTCGTCTGCACCGCCAACACCCTCGACTCGATCCCCGGCCCGCTGCTCGACCGGATGGAAGTGATTCGCCTGTCGGGTTATATCACCGAAGAAAAACTCGCCATCGCCAAGCGCCACTTGTGGCCGAAACAGTTGGATAAGGCCGGTGTCTCGAAAAACAGCCTGACCATCAGCGACAGCGCCCTGCGCGCCGTGATTGATGGCTACGCCCGCGAAGCCGGTGTGCGGCAGTTGGAAAAACAGCTGGGCAAACTGGTGCGCAAGGCCGTGGTCAAGCTGCTGGACAACCCGGACACCGTGGTCAAGATCGGCCCGAAAGACCTGGAAGCCTCGCTTGGCATGGCGGTGTTCCGCAACGAGCAAGTGCTGTCGGGCACCGGCGTCATTACCGGGCTGGCCTGGACCAGCATGGGCGGCGCGACCCTGCCGATCGAAGCGACCCGCATCCACACCCTCAATCGCGGCTTCAAGTTGACCGGGCAACTGGGCGATGTGATGAAGGAATCTGCGGAAATCGCCTACAGCTATGTCAGTTCCAATCTGGCGAAATTTGGTGGTGACAAAGGCTTCTTCGATGAAGCGTTCGTTCACCTGCACGTGCCGGAAGGCGCCACGCCGAAAGACGGCCCTAGCGCGGGCGTGACCATGGCCAGTGCCCTGCTCTCGCTGGCTCGCAACCAGGCACCGAAAAAAGGCGTGGCCATGACCGGCGAGCTGACCCTCACTGGGCACGTGTTGCCGATTGGCGGGGTTCGGGAAAAAGTGATCGCGGCGCGTCGGCAGAAGATCTTCGAACTGATCCTGCCCGAAGCCAACCGCGGCAACTTCGAAGAACTCCCCGATTACCTCAAGGAAGGCATCACCGCGCACTTCGCCAAACGCTTCTCGGACGTGGCGAAGGTGTTGTTCTAAGGTGAATTTTTGCAGAGGGTTGATGCAGCCCTCTGTCTGCTTCTGCCGAAGGCGTAGGAGCGTGGCTTGTCCCGCGATCTGCTGCGAAGCGGCAGCCGTTCGGTCTCTCCGGTGTGCCTAAACAAACGCAGTGCCAGGATTTACGACGACTTCGTCGCCGATCGCGGGACAAGCCACGCTCCCACGCCCTTCGGGCAGAATCAAACCATCCGGACCGCTCAAAATCCATCCTCTTCAGTTATGCTCAGCCCCACGTCGCCAACGATCGGAGCCCCCATGACCCCTGCCCGCCTGCTTGTCCCACTCAGCCTGGCCCTGCTGGCCGCCTGCGCCCAGCAACCCAAACAGATCGTCTCCCTTGAAGACCAGAAAGACTGCCCGATCACCCTCACGACCGGCCAGACCCTCATGCTCATGCTCCCCAGCAATCCCACCACCGGCCATCGCTGGTTGATGCAGAACCCAGCCCCCTCGATCCTCAACGCGCTCGGCCCGGAAGTCTTCAACACCCCGGAAGCGGTCAACATGGTCGGCACCTCGGGGCAGTCGGTCTGGCGTTACAAGGCCGCCAATGCGGGGACGGGCCATTTGATGATGGTGTATCAACAGCCCTGGGCGCCGGAAGTACGGCCGGAGCGCACGTTCGATTGCGCGATCACGGTGAAATGACGCTTCAAACCGAACGATGAGTTGAGGTTTCGGCATCGCGACACAATCGCTAAAATGCCGCACTTTTCGTTTTCCCTTCGGAACCGCCGTGAGCCAAGAACCCGACCGCCTATTCGCCCAGCCGCTGGCCCAAGTGCCCGATTTCGCGTTCAACGAAGACGTGGTGCGGGTGTTCCCGGACATGATCAAGCGTTCAGTGCCCGGCTACCCGACCATCGTCGAGAACATCGGTGTGCTCGCGGCGCAGTTCGCGCAACCTCACAGCGTGCTGTACGACCTCGGCAGTTCCCTCGGTGCGGTCACGCAGTCCCTGCGCCGCCACGTGCGCACCGAAGACTGCCGCGTCATCGCCATCGACAACTCTACGGCGATGGTCGAACGCTGCCGCGAATACCTCAACGCCCAGGACTCCATGTTCCAGGAGCTGCTGCCGGTCGACGTGATCGAAGGCGACATCCTCGCCCTTGAGTTCCAGCCCGCCTCGGTCGTGGCGCTGAATTTCACCCTGCAATTCATCGCCCCCGAGCAACGTCTGGAACTGCTGGGTCGCATTCGCCAGGCGCTGGTGCCAGGCGGCGCGCTGATCCTCTCCGAAAAACTGCGTTTCGACGACGGCGAAGAACACGATCTCCTGACCGACCTGCACGTGGCGTTCAAACGCGCCAACGGCTACAGCGAGCTGGAAATCGCCCAAAAACGTAGCGCCATCGAACACGTGATGAAACCCGACAGCCTCAACCAGCATCGCGAACGCCTGTTGGCCGCCGGTTTCTCCAAAGTCGTGCCGTGGTTCCAGTGCCTTAACTTCGCCTCGTTGATTGCCCTCCCATGATTGATCTCGCACCGCTCGTTCGCCGTCTGGCGGGCACGCCTTTGTACGGCTGGGCCCAAGGCCTGCAGGCGCAACTTGACGCGAAAATGGAGAAAGGCCACGGCGATCTGGAACGCTGGCAAGGCGCCCTGAACGCGCTGCCCGACCTGATCCCGAACCGCGTCGAGCTCAAGAATGATTTCACCCTGGAAGCCGATTGCGACGACGCCACCCGCGAGCAGACCCGCGCGGCCTTGATGGGCCTGTCGCCGTGGCGCAAAGGGCCGTTCGACGTGTTCGGCGTGCACATCGACACCGAATGGCGCTCGGACTGGAAATGGTCGCGGGTCTCGCCGCATCTGGATCTGGTCGGCAAGCGCGTGCTGGATGTCGGCTGCGGCAACGGCTATTACCAATGGCGCATGCTCGGCGCCGGGGCGGACAGCGTGATCGGCGTTGACCCGAACTGGCTGTTTTTTTGCCAGTTCCAGGCGATGCAGCGCTATTTGCCTGATCTGCCTGCGTGGCACCTGCCGTTCGCGCTGGAAGACTTGCCTGCGCGGCTGGAGGGGTTCGACACGGTGTTTTCCATGGGCGTGCTGTATCACCGCAAATCGCCCATCGATCATCTGCTGGCGCTGAAGGACTGCCTGGTGAAGGGTGGCGAGCTGGTGCTGGAAACCATGGTCGTCGAAGGCGATGTGCACCAGGTGCTGGTCCCGGAAGACCGCTACTCGCAGATGCGCAACGTGTGGTTCCTGCCCTCGGTGCCTGCGCTGGAACTGTGGCTGCGCCGCGCCGGGTTTGTCGATGTGCGCTGTGTGGACGTGAGCACCACCACCGTTGAAGAACAGCGCGGTACCGAATGGATGAAATATCAGTCCCTCAGCGACTTCCTCGACCCCAATGACCCCAGCAAAACCGTGGAAGGTTTGCCTGCGCCACGTCGGGCGGTGATCGTAGGGCGCAAGGCCTGAACAGAAGCCTGCGCAATACCGCTCTTCTGTAGGAGTGAGCTTGCTCGCGATCAGCCGTGTGTCAGACGATGTCTCCATGGTTGACACACCGCTGATCGCGAGCAAGCTCACTCCTACAGGTCTTGCGGTGGGTCAATCCTTGCTGGCAGCCGCCGCCAGAATCAACGCCTTCATCTCCGACACCGCCGACTTGAACCCCACGAATAACGCGTGAGCCACCAGCGCGTGGCCGATGTTCAGCTCGTTGATGCCCTTGATCGCCGCCACCGCTTCCACGTTGTGGTAATGCAGGCCATGGCCCGCATTGACGATCAGGCCCTGCTGGATGCCAAACGCCACGCCGTCCGCAATACGCTGCAACTCTTCCGCCACCTCAGTCGGCGTTTCGGCATCGGCGTAACGACCGGTGTGCAGCTCGATGGCGGGCGCGCCCACGCGGGCGGACGCTTCAATCTGGCGCTCGTCGGCGTCGATGAACAACGACACTTCACTGCCGATGGCCGACAAACGTTCCACCGCCGCCTTGATCCGCGCTTCCTGACCCGCAACATCGAGACCGCCTTCGGTGGTCAGTTCCTGACGGGTTTCCGGGACCAGGCAAATGTGCGCCGGGCGAATGCGCTCAGCGAACGCCATCATCTCTTCGGTGACGCCCATCTCGAAATTCATGCGGGTCTGCAACACATCCTTGAGCAGCAGCACGTCGCGCTCCTGAATGTGGCGACGGTCTTCACGCAGGTGAACGGTGATGCCATCCGCCCCCGCCTCTTCGGCATCCAGCGCGGCCTTCACCGGGTCGGGATAGCGGGTACCACGGGCCTGACGCAGGGTTGCCACGTGGTCAATGTTCACGCCGAGCAGAATGCGGGTGCTGTGGGTCACTTTGGTCTCCTGAAACGTGATCCGGACAGGCAACAGGCCTGTCGCTGAATAAAAAGTCGTGTTGCTAGGGTTTGCGGAACAGCTCTCGACTCACCAGCGGGCGACCGCCCAGGTGCACGGCAAGCGCCTGACGCATCAGCCGTTTGGCAGCGGACAACGCACCCGGCGCGGTCCAGTCTGCTTCGGACATCGCCAACAGCTCGGCGCCCTGAAACAGACCGGGCTGAAACAGATACACCCGCTCAAGCCCTGCGTCCACTTGCAGGCGGTACATGCCGTCGGCGGCCAATGGGTCGCCATTGAGGTCCGCGTCGAGGGCAAAACCGTAACCCAAGTCGTCCAACAGGCGCCACTCGAAAGATCGTAATAAGGGTTCGAGCGTCCGACCCTCCGCCAGTGCCACCAGTGTCGCGGCGTAATGCTCGAATACGCCGGGATGGGGGTCTTCCGCAGGCAACAGGCGAATCAGCAGTTCATTGAGATAAAGGCCGCTAAACAGCGCGTCGCCTTCCAGCCAGGCCGCAATACCCGCGCCTTCCATGCGCCCGACATTCTTCAGCTCGCCACGCCCGCGAAACTCGACTTCCAGCGGCACGAACGGCCGGGCCAGCGAGCCCGCCTTGCCCTTGGCGCTGCGCAACACTGCACGCAAACGCCCTTGCGGCGTGATGAAGTCCACCAGTGCGCTGTTTTCGCGATAGGCCCGGCTGTGCAGCACATAGGCGCGTTGGCCGACGGGTGGGGTTTGGGACATGGGTTTCTCAATCAACGAGCGCGGATGTCAGATCGCCGAATAACACTGTGGGAGCGAATTCATTCGCGAGAGGCCGGTACGGACGACATATCTGCATCGCCTGTACCATTTTTCGCGAATAAATTCGCTCCCACAGAACGGGCATCGGTGCGAGCCCTGATGCCGCGCAGAAGCGTCACCCTATTACAGGTCGCCGTAACCCAACGAACGCAGCGCGCGCTCGTCATCGGACCAGCCGCCTTTGACCTTGACCCACAGGTTGAGCATCACTTTGGAATCGAACAGCACTTCCATATCGCGACGGGCATCGGAACCGATGCGCTTGATGCGCTCGCCCTTGTCGCCAATGATGATTTTCTTCTGGCCATCACGCTCGACGAGAATCAACGCGTGGATGTGCAAGGTCTTGCCCTGCTGCTTGAATTCTTCGATCTCGACCGTGATCTGATACGGCAGCTCGGCACCCAGCTGACGCATGATTTTCTCACGCACCAGTTCGGCGGCCAGGAAGCGGCTGCTGCGGTCGGTGATCTGGTCTTCCGGGAAAAAATGATCGTTTTCCGGCAACTGCTCGGCGATGACTTTTTCCAGCGCGTCGAGGTTATGCCCCTGCTGCGCGGAAATCGGGATGATCTGCGCGTTCGGCAGTTGCTCCTGCAACCAGGACAGGTGCGGCATCAGATCAGCCTTGTCCTCGATGCGGTCGGTCTTGTTCAACGCGACGATCAGCGGGCCCGTCACGTATTGCACGCGCTCCAGCACCATTTGGTCCTCGTCGGTCCACTTGGTGCGGTCCACCACGAAGATCACCACGTCGACGTCTTTCAACGCCGCCGAAGCGGTCTTGTTCATGTAGCGGTTGAGCGCCTTGTCACTGTTCTTGTGCATGCCGGGGGTATCGACGTAGATCGCCTGCACGGCGCCTTCGGTCTTGATGCCCAGCATGTTGTGACGAGTGGTCTGGGGCTTGCGCGAGGTGATCGCCAGTTTCTGGCCAAGGATGTGGTTCAGCAGCGTCGACTTGCCCACGTTTGGCCGGCCAACGATGGCGACATAGCCACAGCGTGTTGCAATTGAATCAGTCATTGCCATTCTCCACACCCAGGGCAATAAGGGCTGCGGCCGCCGCTACCTGTTCGGCAATGCGACGGCTGACCCCTTGTCCCCGGCTTTTTTCGTTCAGTAAGGTGATCTCGCATTCCACGAAAAACGTCCGGCAATGCGGCTCGCCCTGAATATCCACCACTTCGTAGCGCGGCAATTCACAGGCGCGAGACTGGAGGAATTCCTGCAGTCGGGTTTTCGGGTCTTTGTTGGTGTCCACCAGCGTCAGGCTGTCGAACTCGCTGGCCAGCCAGGACAGCACGCGTTCGCGCGCCATGTCCATGCCGGAATCCAGATAGATCGCGCCGATCAACGCTTCGAGGGCGTCGGCCAGAATCGATTCGCGGCGGAAACCGCCACTTTTCAACTCCCCGGAGCCCAGTCGCAGGTATTCACCCAGATCGAAACCGCGGGCCAGCAAGGCGAGGGTCTCGCCCTTCACCAGACGTGCGCGCAAACGGGACAACTGACCTTCGCGGGCCTGCGGAAAACGCTCGAACAGCGCCTCACCGGCCACGAAGTTGAGGATGGCATCACCGAGGAATTCCAGACGCTCGTTGTTGCGCCCGGCAAAACTGCGGTGGGTCAATGCCAGGACCATCAATTCCTGGTCCTTGAAGGTATAGCCGAGCTGACGCTCCAGGCGACTCAATGACACGCTCACGGTTTACCCACGCTGAATTCGCGGTCGAACTTGACCACCAGATCGATGTTCTGGATCAGTGGCTCACGCTGTTCGTATTTCAAATGGGCGAGGAACCTGTTGTTCTCCGTCGTCACGCTTAACGCCTTGTTCAAATCCAAATCCCGAATGTTGTTGACCTGCATGCCTTTGGCCACATAGTCATAAAACTCGCTGCTGTTGTTGATATCCGCTGTCTTGTCCGTCCCCGCGGCCTCGATGATCTTTTTCAGCGACATGTAATCGAGGTAATGCGGCACCAGCTTGGCTGCAGTACTCGCGGCAAATGCAACGAGGGCCAGCAACACCAGCCACCCAATGAACGACAAGCCTTTTTGCGAACCGGCAGAAGTCATGTTTGCCCTCAAGAATAGTCCGTCCCTGCTGTCCGCAAGGTGAGCCCTGCAGCATAGCTCGCTGAAATGACATACGGCGCTGTGTCAGACAGCGCCGCATAAGTGTCATTTGATCAAGCCAACCCGTGAGAAATTCGGGAAGTGGCTCAGTTTCGGCTCCGGCCAGCTCATCCAGACGGCAAAGGCCTTACCGACGATGTTCTTGTCGGGCACCATGCCCAGCTCGTCCTTGGGAATATTGGGGTCATCCCAGTAACGGCTGTCGTTGGAGTTGTCGCGGTTGTCACCCATCATGAAGTAGTGACCCGCCGGCACCGTCCACTCATGGTCAGGCGGTGCGCGGTAGCGGCTCATCTCCTGACGGATCTGGTGCTCCACCGCGCCCAGTTTTTCGTCATACAACTCGGCGCTGCCCAGCGTTCCTGGCTCTGAGCCGATGAGTTGCTTGGCGACCAACTGTCCATTGATGAACAACTGCTTGTCGTTGGTGTAGCGAATCACGTCGCCCGGCAAGCCGATGACACGCTTGATGTAGTTGACGTTCGGGTCACTGGGGTAGCGAAACACCATCACATCGCCCCGCTGCGGGTCACTCACCGGGATCACCTTGAGGTCGATCACCGGCAGGCGAATGCCGTAGGAGAACTTGTTGACCAGGATGAAATCGCCCACATCGAGCGTCGGCTTCATCGAACCCGACGGGATCTGGAACGGCTCGACCAGAAACGATCGAAGCACCAGCACGATGAACAGCACTGGAAAGAACGATTTACCGTACTCGACGAGCAACGGCTCCTTGTTCAACTGCTCGACGACAGCGACATCCGGCTGGCTCACGCTGCCCTGATAATTCGCTATCGCAGTCCGCCGACGCGGCGCCAGTATGATCAGATCGAACAAGGCCAACAGACCGCAAACGAATACGGCAATGACCAACAACAGCGGGAAATTTAGTGACATAGGGCCTGACTATTCCAACCTGAGCACTGCAAGGAAGGCTTCCTGTGGAATCTCCACGTTACCGACCTGCTTCATGCGTTTCTTACCGGCCTTCTGCTTTTCGAGCAGCTTTTTCTTACGGCTTACGTCACCACCGTAACACTTGGCCAGTACGTTCTTTCTGAGCGCCTTGACGGTTGTACGCGCGATAATCTGGCCACCGATGGCGGCCTGGATTGCCACGTCGAACATCTGACGAGGAATCAGTTCTTTCATCTTTTCAGTCAACGCCCGGCCTTTATAAGCGGCGTTGTCCCGGTGCACGATCAGCGCCAGCGCGTCGACCTTGTCACCGTTGATCAGAACATCCAGCTTCACGAGGCTCGCCGACTGATAACGGTCGAAATGATAGTCCAGCGAGGCATAACCGCGACTGGTGGACTTCAAACGGTCGAAGAAGTCCAGTACCACTTCGTTCATTGGCAGATCGTATGTCACTTGCACCTGTGTGCCGAGGAACAGCATGTCGTGCTGAACGCCACGCTTCTCGATGCACAGCGTAATGACGTTCCCCAGGTGCTCTTGAGGCACAAGGATGTTCGCCCGCACGATAGGCTCACGCATGTCTTCGATCGCGGAAAGATCCGGCAACTTCGACGGGTTATCGACGTAAATGGTTTCACCGGTCTTGAGCAGCAGCTCGAAGATTACGGTCGGCGCAGTGGTGATCAGGTCCAGGTCGTATTCGCGCTCAAGGCGCTCCTGAATGATCTCCATGTGCAGCATGCCGAGGAAGCCGCAGCGGAAGCCGAAGCCCAGTGCGTCGGAGCTTTCCGGGGTGTATTGCAGCGACGAGTCGTTCAGCGTCAGCTTCTGCAACGCTTCACGGAAATCCTCGAAGTCGTCGGAGCTGACCGGGAACAGACCGGCGTAAACCTGTGGCTGAATGCGCTTGAAGCCGGGCAGCACTTCCACGTCCGGCGTCGAGCTCAGGGTCAGCGTGTCACCCACCGGCGCACCGTGAATGTCCTTGATACCGGCAATGATGAAGCCCACTTCACCGGCCTTCAGGTCAGCGGTCGCGGTATGTTTCGGGTTGAACACGCCCACGCTGTCGACCAGGTGCATCTTGCCGGTGGACTTGACGAGGATCTTGTCGCCCTTCTTGACGCGGCCATGACGTACGCGCACCAGGGAGACAACGCCCAGATAGTTGTCGAACCAGGAGTCGATGATCAGCGCTTGCAGCGGGTCTTCGATGTTACCGGTCGGCGCAGGAATGGTCTTGACCAGACGCTCCAGCACTTCGTCGACGCCCATGCCGCTCTTGGCGCTACAGGCCACGGCGTCCGTGGCATCGATGCCGATGATCTTTTCGATTTCGTCCTTGACGCGGTCCGGATCGGCCTGCGGCAAGTCCATTTTGTTCAGGACCGGCATGACTTCCAGGCCCTGTTCGATGGCGGTGTAGCAGTTGGCGACGGACTGCGCTTCCACGCCCTGACCGGCATCGACCACCAGCAGCGCGCCCTCACAGGCGGCCAGCGAACGGCTGACTTCATAGGTGAAGTCGACGTGGCCGGGGGTGTCAATGAAGTTCAGTTGGTAGGTGATGCCGTCCTGCGCCTTGTAATAAAGGGTGACGCTGTGGGCCTTGATCGTGATGCCGCGCTCACGCTCCAGATCCATGGAGTCAAGCACCTGGGCTTCCATCTCACGTTCGGTGAGGCCACCGCACATTTGAATGAAACGATCAGCCAGCGTCGACTTGCCATGGTCAATGTGGGCGATGATGGAGAAATTGCGGATATGACTCAAATCACTCACGGATCAACACTCGAAAAAGGTTGCAGGCAGACTGCCCGCCGAAAAATAGCCGGGAATTGTACCTGAAGGAAGGCTGGGGCGTCACGTTTGCACACGAGGACAGACAGCCTGCCGACAGCGGGATACAAAAAAGGAGCGGCCGGGCCGCTCCTTTTCCCTGTCTGGCTGATTATTCCGCCAGTTTGAATGTGATGAACGTCGCACGGCCCTGACGCAGCACCCGCATCGACACCGAACGATTCTTCGGCAGGTCCTTGGCCACCTCGGTGAACTGCTTGGCCGAGGTGATGGCCTGATTATTCAGGTGAGTGATCACGTCGCCCGTCTGCAGGCCGATGAGCGAAGCAGGACCATCCTGAACATCCTTAATGGCAACGCCGCCTTTCAGGTCCATTGACTTCAGCTGCTCGGCGGTCAGGTCAATGACCGAAACGCCCAGACGGTTGCTGTTGCGCTCGACACCTGACTCGGAAGCGCCCATCTCCTCGCCTTCTGCTGGCAGCGCGCCAACGGTCACGGTCAGTTTCTGACGCTTGCCGTCGCGGATCACTTCCAGTTCGGCCTTGCTGCCGTCTTTCAGGTTGCCGATCAGGTGTGGCAAGTCTGCGGACATGACGATCGGCGTACCGTTGGCGCTGAGAATCACGTCACCGACCTGCAGACCGGCCTTGGCGGCAGGACCGTCATCCAGCACCTGCGCGACCAGGGCACCGGCCGGCTTGTCCAGACCGAACGACTCGGCCAGGTCCTTGTTCACCTCCTGAATCACAACGCCCAGCCAGCCGCGATTGACCTTGCCGTTAGCCTTGAGCTGGTTGGCAACGTCCATGGCCACGTCGATCGGGATCGCGAAGGACAGGCCCATGAAGCCGCCGGAACGGGTGAAAATCTGCGAGTTGATCCCCACGACCTCACCGGCCATGTTGAACAGCGGGCCACCCGAGTTGCCGGGGTTGATCGCTACGTCCGTCTGAATGAACGGCACATAGGTGTCGTTCGGCAGGCTGCGGCCCTTGGCGCTGACAATGCCTTTGGTGACCGAGTGGTCGAAACCGAACGGTGAGCCAATGGCCAGCACCCACTCGCCCACTTTCAGCTTGTCCGAGTTACCGAGCTTGACGGTCGGCAAGTCTTTGCCGTCGATTTTCAGGACGGCCACGTCGGTACGTGGGTCAGTGCCGATCAGCTTGGCCTTCATTTCGCTGCGATCAGAGAGGCGCACCAGAATTTCGTCGGCACCGTCGATCACGTGGTTGTTGGTCAGGATGAAGCCGTCAGCGGAGATGATGAAGCCCGAACCCAGGGACTGCGCTTCACGTTGACGATCGCCTTTGCCCGAGCCTGATCCTGGCGGACGCGATCCCGGCGGCATGCTGCGCTCCAGGAATTCACGGAGCATCGGCGGCAGGCCTTCCAGATCAGGCATCTGACCCTTGGCCACGGAGCGGTCCGGCAGTTTCTGGCGGGTACTGATGTTGACGACGGCAGGCGAAGCCTGCTCCACCAAAGATGTAAAGTCCGGCAGGGCTTCGGCCTGCGCAGTGAGGACCTGACCGAGCATCAGCACGGCGGCCATCCAGGACAGATAAGTTTTCAAGCGTGGTATCGACATACGGCTCCCGTTCACAACGAGCATGGTTAAGCGGTACGAACCCAACAGGTTCGAGGAGCATCTGCATCTGGCAGTGTTGCTCAGAGCATCACTCTCAGCCAGTTTTACGCTCTTTCAGCTTTCAGAAAGCTGAAACAACAAAAGGCCAGAGCCAAGAGGCTGTGACCTATAGAAAAAAAAGAGTGGGATTGCAACCTGCAAAGCTGACCAAACATTTCAGCGTCTCGATCAAAGCCCGCGTTTGCGTGGCTGGCGGATGATAACGCCCTGCATGAAACCTTTTTCATGCAGGGCATACACCGGTTGGGGTCAGTTCTTGCTGGTCGCCCCGGACGCCTTGCTGCCAGCAGAGGAGGTGGCAGCATCATTGCGCATCGACAGGGCAATACGCTCGGCCGTACCGATCGGGATTTCGCCCACTACAGTCACCATTGCGTCACCCTTGGGGGTGGTCAAGCGACGGGAGACAGCGACAGTCGGGCCTAATTGGGTGCGAATGTCAGTCACCGCCGCGCCACTCACGGGCTCGATGAATACAGAGAAGCGGGCCAGCCCGTCGTCATACATGAGACTGGTGACCAGCGTCTTGGAGTCCGGATCTTTACGCGCAGCGGCGTTGCTGAGCTCAAAGCCGGGCGGCAGCCAGTCGGAATGCCATGCGACTTGCTGCTTTTGCGGCTCCGGTTTGGTCTTCGCCACCGTAACGGCTTTGCAATCAGCGCTGGGCTGCAGCATCTGGTCGGTCAACGGGTCTGCCGAATTGAGCTCGGTAAACTGGAAACGCTCCAGCAGCTGCCCTTTGTCGCTCAACAACAGCGATTTGAGAGGCAATCCGGTCTGGTTATCCAGATGAAGCTCGATGCCATAGCGATGCTGATCGCGGGGCGTCAACGTGACGACTGTAGCTGGACGTCCCGCGACACGGGAGCTTCCAGCCACTTTCATGTCATACCACGCCGACAGCTTCGCAGCATCGAAGGCGTGAGCAGGAGAATCCGGGAGGTTCGACACACCCGCTTCAAGGGTACCGCTGACGCATTGGGTTACCCCATCAACGCGCAGCACCTCTTGAGCGGAACCATCGAGCTGAAGCAAATGCTCACTGACCTTGCCATCGGCAACGCGATGCCAAATCCGGTGAGTGGAGAAACTTCCATTGCGTTCGTAAACGAAGGTGCCTTGAAAGCTTTGCTGCTGTTCTGCCTGCGCAAGACGCTTGAGCTGGTCTTGCGCATCATCGGCATGAACGGGAAGGACCAGCCATCCACCAAGCAGAAGCGGCACTAGAGGGATGGCGCGCATGATCCTCCTTAACGGTTTTCCAGGCTGGCGGCGCGTGCGTACGGCAGTGCGCTTTCAGTGCCTTTCAACGCGGCTTGCTGAGCATGTTGACGCAGATACCCAGGCAGACGCTGATCGTGCCAGCCCGCCTGATTCTGCAGCACTCCGCTGGCCATCGGGCCCGGGGCTTGCTCGCTTTCGGTGTAGCCCGCCAGTACCGCAGGGCCCTTCACTTGAGGCATTGCGATGTTGGTCGGCTGTGCCGATTGCTGCGCCAGTTGTGCACCAGCGATTTCGTCCTGGTTGTAAAGACGCACGCCAGCCAGCACGGCGACAGTGACCGAAGCGGCTACCGCCAAGCGTCCAAGCGTACGCCAAGGACCACGTCCGGCCTTCAGCGGGCTGACTTCGTCGGCAATCGCGGCGGAAACAGCAGCCGAGATGTCAAGATGAGGCATCAGCAGTTCTTTATGCATTGCTGCACGAGCAATTTGATAACGCGACCATGTGGCACGTGTATCCGCATCGTCGATTGCGTTGAGCACCCGACGTAATTCCAATTCGTCCGCTTCGTTATCCATCACCGCGGACAGCGATTCCTGCAGGGCTTCACGACTCATGGCGGTTCCTCTCATATGGCTATCGCCGCTGTCTCAGGTTTCCTGCAACAAAGGCTGCAGGGCTTTATCAATGGCTTCCCGAGCGCGGAAAATGCGAGAGCGCACGGTACCAACCGGACATTGCATCACGCTCGCAATGTCTTCGTAACTCAGACCGTCAAACTCACGCAAAGTTAGAGCTGTACGCAAATCTTCTGGCAGTAGCTGGATGGTCCGATGGACGGTGCCTTCGATCTCATCCCTTAACAATGCACGTTCCGGCGACTCGATGTCCTTGAGGCCATGATCGCCGTCGTAGAACTCCGCGTCTTCAGATCTGACATCGCTGTCCGGAGGTCGCCGACCTCGCGACACCAGATAATTCTTCGCCGTGTTAATGGCGATGCGGTACAGCCACGTATAAAACGCACTGTCGCCGCGGAAGTTCCCAAGCGCACGGTAAGCCTTGATAAAAGCCTCTTGCGCGACATCCTGGGCTTCGTGGGTGTCGTGAACGAACCTCACGATCAACCCAAGAATCTTGTGCTGATATTTCACCACTAGCAGATCAAAGGCTCGCTTGTCGCCGCGCTGTACGCGTTCGACCAGTTGCTGATCCTCTTCCTGGGTTAGCATGAACACTCCTCATAGAGCTCAAAGGAGTGTCGCAGAGGCTGCTTCACAGGCTTGCAAACATAGACTCGGGCTTTTCGCAAAAGTTCTCCCCCCTTCAAGCAAGTTTCCGGCGAGCGTCGGTAGCCCGCACGAAAAACGCAGCTCGAACCAGGTCGGCTGCGTGAATAATCTTGTCGTCGAAAGCGCTTGCGCGGAGGGATGAACCCTCTTTGCGCTACGCCGACGCTGTCCCTTTATCGGCAACCCTCTATTGAACGTGGGGCTTCATGAAAAGTTCCCATATTTCGTTGAGGGCTGTAAGACACGCACCGCGGGTTTGTAGGATCCAATTCGAACGCAACGCTGACATCGAATTCGCCCTCCAAACGGTATGCACGATGCTGCGGAGTAGCGCACAATCCGCCCCCGCTGTGATTCACAATTGCCATAAAATCCCAGCCATTGTGCCGTTACCACTCCTTACATACTAGTGGCCATATAGAAGCCGAGATAAGAAGAAATGAGCCGACACTTTCAGCACGACGTTTTGGTGATCGGCAGCGGTGCCGCCGGATTGAGCCTGGCGCTGACCCTGCCCGATCATTTGCGCATCGCGGTCTTGAGCAAAGGCAATCTGGCCAATGGCTCGACTTTCTGGGCGCAAGGCGGCGTGGCGGCGGTGCTGGACAACACAGACACCGTTCAATCCCACGTTGAAGACACTCTTAATGCCGGGGGCGGCCTGTGCAATGAGGAAGCGGTGCGATTCACCGTTGAACACAGCCGTGAGGCCATTCAATGGCTGATCGACATGGGCGTACCCTTCACCCGCGACGATCAGTCGGCCGTCGTGGATGGCGGTTTCGAATTTCACCTGACCCGGGAAGGCGGCCACAGCCATCGCCGGATCATTCACGCCGCTGACGCGACCGGCGCCGCTATTTTTCGTACCCTCCTGGCACAAGCACAGGCGCGCCCGAACATTGAATTGCTGGAACAGCGGGTCGCCGTCGATCTGATCACCGAGCGTCGATTGGGGCTGGATGGCGAGCGCTGCCTGGGCGCCTACGTGCTGGATCGCGCCACTGGCGAAGTCGATACGCACAGCGCGCGCTTCACGATTCTGGCATCAGGCGGTGCGGCTAAGGTTTATCTCTACACCAGCAACCCTGACGGCGCCTGCGGTGACGGCATCGCCATGGCGTGGCGTTCGGGTTGCCGGGTTGGCAATCTGGAATTCAATCAGTTTCACCCGACCTGCCTTTATCACCCGCAGGCCAAGAGTTTTCTGGTAACCGAGGCCCTGCGTGGCGAAGGGGCGTTTTTAAAGTTGCCGAATGGCGAACGCTTCATGCAGCGGTTCGACGAGCGCGCCGAGCTGGCCCCACGGGACATCGTCGCACGGGCGATTGACCATGAAATGAAACGTCTGGGGGTAGACTGCGTTTATCTCGACATCAGCCACAAGCCCGAAGATTTCATTAAATCTCACTTCCCGACTGTTTATGAACGGTGTCTGGAATTCGGTATCGACATCACCCGCGAACCCATTCCGGTGGTGCCGGCCGCGCATTACACCTGCGGCGGCGTCGTGGTTGACCAGCACGGCCGCACCGACGTGCCGGGTTTATATGCCATCGGCGAAACCAGCTTCACCGGTCTGCACGGCGCCAACCGAATGGCCAGCAATTCGCTGCTGGAATGCTTCGTCTACGCCCGCTCGGCGGCGAACGACATCATCACGCAGCTCGGGGCTATCAAGCAGCCAGCGGACTTGCCGTTCTGGGACGCGAGTCAGGTGACGGACTCGGACGAGGACGTGATCATCGCCCACAACTGGGATGAGCTGCGCCGCTTCATGTGGGACTACGTCGGTATCGTGCGCACCAACAAGCGCTTACAGCGCGCCCAGCACCGGGTGCGGTTGCTGTTGGACGAAATCGACGAGTTCTACAGCAATTACAAAGTCAGTCGAGACCTGATCGAGCTTCGCAACCTGGCTCAAGTCGCCGAACTGATGATTGCCTCGGCCATGGCGCGCAAGGAAAGCCGCGGGCTGCATTACACGCTGGATTACCCGGACATGCTGCCCGAGGCCGTGGACACTATTCTGGTGCCGCCCACCTTCGCCGACTGAATTTCAAGCGTAAACGAAGGCGTCGATGGGTGTCCGGCGCCAGACTGTCGCTGGGAATGCACAGGCTCTTGACCCACAAACGACTCAGCCAACCACCACCCGGCAGGCGAAACCTCAGCACGATTATGTGAGGTAACGCGAGACTGTCCGGACGCAACTGAACTGGCTGCCACCCTGCCCGTTCGTTCCATAAATGCCACCCGGTATCGTCCCGACGCAGCCCGGTGAACGCTCGGGCACCGCTCAACAGAATCGACGTCGGCACGCAATGAAAGCCATGAAGCACGCACAGCAATGCGCCGAGCGAAATGGCCCAAACGGGAAGACTCAGGAAAAAGAGGCAGATCAACGCGAGCGCCTGAGCGCCGAGGTATGCCGTCAGCAAGGCCCGAGAGCGTTGCCAACGGCATTCGAAACAATCACTTCGGCTGGACACGGTCCAGGATCATGCGAACCATGCGCTGCAACTCCGGATCTTCCGATTCCCCGCGCTGCATGAACCAGACGAACATGTCCTGGTCCTCGCACGTCAGCAACCGGACATAAAGAGCACGGTCAACGTCGTTGAGCGATGGATAGACTTCTCTGACAAACGGCACCAGCAGCACATCCAGTTCGAGCATGCCGCGGCGGCTGTGCCAAAAGAGGCGGTTGAGTTCAATTTCTTCGACCATGGGGCGCTCCTCGAATTTGGCGGCGAGTATACAGGGGAGCCCGCGAGCGGCGAACCCGCGTTTAGTCGCAATGCATTGCATATACCCATAAACGAGACAGGGCACTATGATGGTGCCCCAGACTTTTACCCCTGCGATGAACCATGGCCGATTCAGCTTTTTTCTGCCCACTCTCCCACGAAGGTGTACTGGCCGTTCGCGGCGTGGACGCCAGCAAATTCCTGCAGGGCCAATTGACCTGCAACATGGACTATCAGAGCGAGGCGACTGCCACGCTGGGTGCCCGCTGCACGCAAAAAGGGCGTATGCAGTCCAGCTTCCGCATTCTGTTGGAGGGTGATGGCGTGCTGCTGGCCATGGCCAGCGAGCTGATTGAGCCGCAGCTGCTCGACCTGAGAAAATACGCCGTTTTCTCCAAATCCAAGTTAAATGACGAAAGCGCCGCCTGGGTTCGTTTCGGCCTGAGCCATGCCGACAACGCGCTGGTCAGCCTGGGCCTGGATTTGCCTGAGACGACCGATTCGGTGGCGCGCGCCAATGACCTGATCGCTATTCGCGTCTCCCCCGCCCGCGCCGAACTCTGGGTTCGTGCTGATCAGGCGTCGGAGGTACGCGGTCGTCTGGCGGAACAACTGTCCGAAGGTTCGCTCAATGACTGGCTGCTGGGTCAGATTCGTGCCGGTATCGGGCAAGTGTTCGCGCAGACTCGGGAAGAATTCATCCCGCAGATGATCAACCTGCAGGCTGTGGGTGGCGTCAGCTTCAAGAAAGGTTGCTACACCGGCCAGGAAATCGTGGCGCGGATGCAGTACCTGGGCAAACTCAAGCGACGCCAATATCACCTGTCGCTTGAGGGCAGCGAAGTGCCTGAGCCAGGCGTTGCGCTGTTTTCTCCGGTTCACGCCAGCGCAGTCGGTAACGTGGTCATGGCGGCCCGATCAGCCTCGGGCATCGAGCTGCTGGCCGTCTTGCAGGCGGACGCCGTGGAAGACGGCAATATCCGTCTTGGCACAGCGGACGGTATTGCGTTGCAACTCGGCGAACTCCCGTACACTTTGGATGCCAAACTGGAGACACAGCGTTGAGCCGTCGTTGTCTGCCCCTTGCCGTCGCGTTTACGGGGTGCTGACCGGAATGCCTTATCCAGAGATCCAATATGAGTAGTATGGCTGACGAGGTGCAGAGGGACCTGATCCGGGCGATCGACAAGGACGCCCTGTTTCTGCCGACGCTTCCTGAAGTTGCGCTGAAGATTCGTCTGGCTGCCGAAGATTCGGAAATCAGCATCATTGCCTTGAGCAAGGTCATCGGTAGCGATACCGCCCTTTCCGCTCGCCTGATCAAGGTCGTCAACAGTCCATTGCTGCGCCCGAGCTTCGAGGTCAGCGACGTGCTGACCGCGGTTCGCCGGCTGGGGGTCAACTACAGTTGCAACCTGGCGATCGGCCTTGTGGTGGAGCAGATGTTTCACGCCAAGTCCGAAGTGGTTGAAACCAAAATGCGTGACATCTGGAAACTGAGCCTGCAAGTTGCCGGGGTCAGCAACCTTTTGAGTCATCAGCGAGGTCATTTGAAGGCTGACAAGGCCACCCTTGCCGGCTTGATTCACCTCATTGGTGTATTGCCGATCCTGACTTATGCCGAAGACAACTTCGAACTGCTGGCCGACGCCGTGAGCCTCAATCATGTGATTGAACGCATTCACCCGATCATTGGCGAGCGACTGCTGCGGTCATGGGACTTTCCAGAGGCGTTGGCCATCGTGCCGCGACAGTTCCAGAATTTCGGCCGGATATCAGAACAGGCCGATTACGTGGATTTGGTCCAGGTCGCGACCGTGCACGTGCATGAAGCCACCAGCCGTCCCTACCCCAATCTGGATGTGCAAAACATGCCAGCCGTCAAACAGCTGGGGCTGAACATGGCCGATGGCGGGTTGATCGGGCAAATGAACGACGCCATGACGCTGCTTTACTAGCCGCTGATCGACCTGCGGGATAAAGACTTGTGGGAGCGAATTTATTCGCCCCCACAGAGCCGTATCGATTCAGACCTTCAGCGTGTTTCAAGCTCTGACGTCGCGAACGTCACTCGCACTTTCAAGCCCCGCTCTGCCCCGTCATGCAACGTGATCTGCGCCAGGTGCGCTCGACAGATCTCGCCGACAATCGCCAACCCCAAGCCTGATCCCGCGCTTTGCTGATTGCGCCGATAAAAGCGCTCGAATACCCGGTCACGCTCGTGCAGCGGTATGCCGGGGCCATCGTCTTCGACCTCCAGCACGCACCGCGAATGCACGCGAAGCACCACATTGCCTCCCGGCGGCGTGTGCGCGAGCGCGTTGTCGACAAGGTTGCTCAACAGCTCGTTGAGCAACGTGGGCTCACCTTTCATCCACACCGGCTCGTCGGCTTCCAGCGCCAGCGCAACACCTCGCTTGTGTGCCAGCGGTGCCATCGCCATGCCCAGTTCCCGAGCCAATTGGCTGAGGTCGAGCAACTGCGCTCCACCTTCTGCAATGGCCCGGGCACCGTTTTCGATCCGCGCCAGCGATAACAATTGATTCGCCAGATGGGTCAGCTTGTCAGTCCCGGACGCGGCGCTTTCCAGCGTGCTGCGCCAGACAGCAGGTTCCTGATCTCGTAGCCCCAATTCAACTCTGGCCTTGAGCGCGGCCAGCGGGGTTCGCAACTCATGGGCGGCATCGGCGATGAACTGCGCCTGACGCTCGAATTGCATGCGCAGCCGCTCGGTGAAGTGATTGAGCGAACTCACCAGCGGACGCAGTTCATGCTGCACCTGCACCATTGGCAAGGAACGCAAGTCGTCGGGCTGACGCTCTTCCACGGCCGTGCGCAGCCGGTCCAGCGGGCGTAACGCCGCGCTGACGGTAAACCACACCAGCAGCAGCGCGCCGCTACCAAGCATGCCGAGACGCAGCAAGGTGTCGGCCATCAAGCCTCGGGCCATGTTGACCCGCTGCTCTTCGGTTTCGGCTACGCGGATTTCGGCAATGCCGTTCATGTTCGGCTCACTGACCGCCTTGAGGAGGCTCACCACGCGCACATCTTGCCCCTGATAACGTGCGCTGTAGAACTTGGCGAGAGCGGGATAATCGTCGGTACGCGGCGTGCCGGGGGGCGGTGCAGGCAGGTTTTCGTAGCCGGAAATCAGCTTTTGGTTGATGTCGTTGACCTGATAGTAAATGCGTCCCGCACTGTCATAGGCGAAGGTGTCGAGGGCAACGTACGGCACGTCGGCACTGAGGGAGCCGTCGCGCTCGGACAACCCTGCCGCGATGGTCCGCGCCGAGGCCAGCAACGTCCGGTCGTAGGCCGTGTCAGCCGCTTCGCGCCCGTTCCAGTAAGCGCTCATGCCACTGGCGATCATTAGCACCACCAGCAGCAAACCCAGGTTCCACAGCAGGCGCCAGCGCAGGCTGTTTTCCGCTGAAGGAAACGGGTTAAGCATCGCGGCTTTCCAGCAGGTAGCCCAAGCCACGGAACGTCACGATGGCGATGGGGTGTCCGTCGAGCTTCTTGCGCAGGCGGTGAACGTAAATCTCGATGGCGTCGGCGCTCGCTTCTTCGTCCAGTCCGAAAACCTGCGCGGCGAGTTGCTCTTTGCTCATGACCCGGCCGGGTCGGGCGATCAGCGCTTCGAGCACTGATTGCTCGCGGGAAGTCAGGGTCATGGCGTCGTTACCCAGAGTGAAACGCCGCGTGTCGAGATCGTAGACCAACACCCCGCAACGCTGCTGACGTTCGCCGCCCAGGACGCTGCGCCGCAGCAGGGCTTTTACCCGCGCTTCGAGCTCAGACAATTCGAAAGGTTTAGCGAGGTAATCGTCGGCCCCCAGGTTCAGACCGTGCACGCGATCCTTGACGTCGCTGCGGGCGGTGAGCATCAGCACCGGGGTATTTTTGCCCCGCGCGCGAAGTTTGGCCAACACCTCGAAACCGTCCATGCGCGGCAGGCCGACGTCGAGAATCGCCACGGCGTATTCCTCGCTGCTCAGCGCCAGGTCAGCGGCCACGCCGTCATGCAATACGTCCACGGTGAGCCCGCTGCCCTTGAGCGCCAGCGCGACGCTTTCAGCCAGTTGCAAATGGTCTTCGACAAGCAGGACACGCATGGATGTCTTCCCTTGGGGCGTTGAATGGTGGCGGAGTTTACAGGCGCAGCACCCGGTGTGGAGATGCGAAATGTCTGAAAATTCACCGATGAAAATGGAAACACAATCATCGAAAGTTTCATGAAAGGTAGTTGAAAGGTTGCTGAAAGCTTCGCTGATTAGGATTCGGTCACGCCTCGTTACGATTGCACCTCGCGCTGCCTTCGTAACGCTGGGTCGTGACGAAAAACGCCTCGATGCGTTTTCAACAATAAAAACAATATCGGAGTCATCGGTGATGCCATCACTGCACATCCCGGCCATTGCGCCGCCTGAACCCCGTCCTGTTTTGAGTACACTACGCCGCTTGGCGCAGTGCATCGTCACGTCCCCGTTTTTGCTGTTCGCAGGCCCGTCACGCTGCGAAATGATTGCCTGATCGACTCATACCCAAAAACAACAACTCCGCCGGAGACTGACCATGAACCTATCACTGCGCCGTATCAGCGTCGCCGCCAGCTGCATGCTGGTGGCCACTCAATTGTGGGCTGCCGAGCCTAACCGCCCTGAATGCATCGCCCCGGCTTCGCCCGGCGGCGGCTTTGACCTGACCTGTAAACTGGCGCAAAGCGCGCTGGTCAACGAGAAGCTGCTGAGCAAACCGATGCGCGTGACCTACATGCCGGGCGGCGTGGGCGCAGTGGCGTATAACGCGGTAGTCGCTCAGCGCCCCGCCGACGCGGGCACGCTGGTGGCGTGGTCCAGCGGCTCATTGCTGAACCTGGCGCAAGGCAAGTTTGGTCGTTTCGATGAAAACGCCGTGCGCTGGCTCGCGGCCGTCGGCACCAGCTACGGCGCCATCGCCGTGAAAGCCGATTCGCCTTACAAGAACCTCGACGATCTGGTCAAAGCGCTGAAAGCCGACCCGAGCAAAGTGGTGATCGGCTCTGGCGGCACCGTCGGCAGCCAGGACTGGATGCAGACTGCGCTGATCGCCAAGGCCGCAGGTATCAACCCGCGAGACCTGCGCTACGTGGCCCTGGAAGGCGGCGGTGAAATCGCCACGGCCCTGCTCGGCGGCCACATCCAGGTCGGCTCCACCGACATTTCCGACTCCATGCCGCACATCCTCAGCGGCGACATGCGCCTGCTGGCGGTGTTCTCCGAGCAGCGCCTGGACGAGCCGGAGATGAAGAACATCCCGACCGCCAAAGAGCAAGGCTACGACATCGTCTGGCCCGTGGTGCGCGGCTTCTACCTCGGGCCGAAAGTGACCGACGAGGAATACAACTGGTGGAAAGCTTCCTTCGACAAGCTGCTGGCTTCCGAAGATTTCGCCAAGCTGCGCGATCAGCGTGAACTGTTCCCCTTCGCCATGACCGGCCCCGAGCTGGACACCTACGTGAAGAAGCAGGTCGCCGACTACAAAATGCTGGCCAAGGAATTCGGCCTGATTCAGTGATTGAACCCCCACGACTGGTTCTCCATTGACTGACTACGTGTCGCGCCGCCTGCGCGGTGGCGCGACCAGGAGCTTCCTATGGTCTTGCAACGACTGTTTGCCTTCGTGCTGCTGTTGGCCTGTATTGGCCTGGCGCTGATGGCCTGGCCTTATCAGGCCCCGTTTTCCTACGAGCCCGTTGGCCCGCGAGCGTTTCCGCTGCTCATGTTAGGGCTGATGGGCCTCTCGCTGCTGTACATGTTGATTCGCCCAACCCCGATCAAGCACTCAGAAGATGAGCCACCGCTGGATCGCCCGACCCTGATCAAGATTTCGATCTGCACCGTGCTGTTGCTGGTGTTCGCCGGTCTGTTCGAGCCACTGGGTTTCGTACTCAGCAGCATCCTGATCGGCATCCCGATGGCCCGGCTGTACGGCGGTCGCTGGCTGCCGAGCATCCTCATCACCACGCTGATGAGCATCTTGCTGTACGTGCTCTTCGACAAAGTGATGGATGTGCCTCTGCCCCTTGGCCTGCTCGACGTTCTGGAGAACTGATATGGACACTCTCGGTTACCTCGGCCAGGGCTTCGGCGTCGCATTGACCCCGTACAACCTGGTCACTGCCCTTTCCGGCACATTGATCGGCACCATCGTCGGCCTGCTGCCGGGCCTTGGCCCGATCAACGGCGTGGCGCTGTTGATTCCCATCGCGTTCGCCCTCGGCCTGCCGCCTGAGTCGGCATTGATCCTGCTAGCAGCGGTTTATCTGGGCTGCGAATACGGCGGGCGGATCAGCTCGATTTTGCTGAACATCCCTGGTGAAGCGTCTACCGTGATGACCGCGCTGGACGGCTACCCGATGGCGCGTCAGGGCCTGGCCGGCGTGGCGTTGTCGCTGTCGGCGTGGAGCTCGTTCATTGGCGCCTTCATTGCCACCTGCGGCATGGTGATGTTCGCCCCGCTGCTGGCGAAATGGGCGATTGCCTTTGGGCCTGCGGAATATTTCGTGCTGATGGTCTTCGCCATCGTCTGCCTCGGCGGCATGGCCGGTGATCGACCGCTGAAGACCTTCGTCGCCGCGCTGATCGGCCTGTTTCTGTCGAGCATCGGCATCGACGCCAACAGCGGTGTGTACCGTTTTACCGGCGACAACATCCACCTGGCTGACGGTATTCAGTTCGTCGTGCTGGTGCTGGGCCTGTTCTCGATCAGCGAAATCCTGCTGTTGCTGGAGAAAACCCATCGCGGCCAGGAAGCGGTAAAAGCCACCGGGCGCATGATGTTCAACTTCAAGGAAGCGGCGTCGGTGTTCACCGTCAACATCCGTTGCGGCCTGATGGGCTTCATCATGGGCGTGTTGCCAGGTGCGGGTGCGACGCTCGCCAGCGCCGTGACCTACATGACCGAGAAACGCATCGCAGGCGCAAGCGGAAAATTCGGGCAGGGCGACATGCGCGGTCTGGCAGCCCCTGAAACTGCCATCGGCGCAACTGCCTGCGGCGCGTTGGTGCCGATGCTGACCTTGGGCGTTCCAGGTTCGGGCACCACCGCCGTGATGATCGGCGCGCTGTCGCTGTACAACATCACGCCGGGCCCGCTGCTGTTCCAACAGCAACCGGACATCGTCTGGGGCCTGATCGCGTCGTTGTTCATCGCCAACATCATGCTGGTGATCCTTAACATCCCGATGATCCGCATCTTCACCCGCATCCTGGCCGTGCCGAACTGGGCGCTGGTGCCGGTCATCGCGATCATCACCGGGATCGGTGTCTACGCCGTTCACGCCACCACGTTCGACCTGTTCCTGATGGTCGGCATCGGCATCTTCGGTTACATCCTGCGCAAGCTGGACTTCCCGCTGTCGCCGATTCTGCTGGGCTTCATTCTCGGCGGTTTGATGGAGCAGAACCTGCGTCGTGCGCTGTCGATCTCCAACGGCTCGCTGGAGATTCTGTGGTCCAGCCCGATCACCCTCGGCGTGTGGGTCGTGACCGCCTTCATGCTGGTGCTGCCGCTGATCCGCATCTGGCGCAAGCGCAGCGTTCAGCGTCGCGCACTGGCCGATGTCTGACCGGCCGTTCAAAACGTGGTGGGGTACGCCGCTGGTCGGCCTGCTGGGGGGCTACCTCGCCAGTCAGGTCGGCTGGCCGTTGCCCTGGATGGTCGGCTCATTGTTGGCGATCATCCTGGTCCGCTGCCTCACCCCGTGGCAGCTGGCTGAAATCCCCGGCGGCCGCAAATGCGGCCAATGGGTGGTCGGCATCGGCATCGGCCTGCACTTCACTCCTGTCGTCATCGAACAAGTCCTCTCGCATTTCGGCCTGATTTTCATCGGCGCACTGGTGACCAGCGTTTCCAGCGTGGTCGGCGTGTGGCTGATGCTACGCACCGGGGAAGACCGCGCCACGGCGTTCTTTTCCAGCATGCCTGGGGGTTCGGGCGAGATGGTCAACCTCGGCGCGCGCAATGGCGCAACCCTCAGCAACGTCGCGGCGGGGCAGAGCCTGCGGGTCCTGGCGGTCGTGCTATGCGTACCGGCGATCTTCAAATACCTGATGGGTAACGGCGGACCGCCCTCGCACGCAACGGTGGTGGACTGGACCTGGCTGGCGCTGCTGTTTGCGCTCGGCGCATTGGTCGCGTGGGGCTGGCAACGCTTGAAGCAGCCCAACCCGTGGCTATTCGGCCCGTTGCTGGTGAGTGCGATTATCAGCGTCAGTTTCGACTTGCACATCGGGTTGCCCAATGGTGGCAGTCAGGTCGGCCAATGGCTGATCGGCAGCGGCCTGGGTTGCCATTTCAACCGGGCCTTCTTCCGTCGTGCGCCCTCCTTCATGGGACGCACACTGATTGGAACGGCGCTGACCATGAGCATCGCCGCGTTATGCGCATGGATACTGAGTGCCGCGACGCACCTTGATCTGCGCTCGCTGACCTTGGGCATGATGCCCGGCGGGATTGCAGAAATGAGCCTGACAGCCGAAGTGCTGCAACTGTCGGTGCCGCTGGTGACGGCGATGCAGGTGATGCGATTGTTGTTTGTGTTGTTTCTGGCGGAGCCGTTGTATCGATATTGGAATCGGCAGGCTGCCCCGTAGCCTCACATGCCCACTGGGACAGAGTTTGTTAACATCCGGACCTTCGCCAGAGGTGACCCATGCACATTCAAAAACTCCAGATAGAGAACCTTCGCTCGTTCAAAGCAGCCGAGATCGAATTCAATCTGCCTGAGACGAAGGGCGTGCAGTTTCCAAATGTGAACGTGTTGCTGGGCGACAACGGACTGGGCAAGACCAGCGTCTTGCGAGCGGTAGCACTGGCAACGCTGGGGCCTTTGCTCAGCGGCTCCTCTGGTTTCGTTTCTGAAGGCCTCGTACGGCGTCCACCTGCCAGTAAGGCTGGCAAGGTCAATCTGGACCGTCCGGAACCGGCAGAGCTAACGGCAACCGTCCGTTCGACCGAAAGCGAACTGTCGAACGCGGGCGACTGGCCAATGCCCAGCCATTTTTCGATGACGACACACATTCGCACGCTGAGCTCTACCGAAAAGCTCGACTGGTCGGTCTCTCCCAATTCCACGGCGGAATCAGCCGAGAACCTTCAATTTGATGAGGCTAGCCCAGCATTTTTCGTCGTGGGCTATGGCGCCACGCGCCGGGTTGAAGCCTCGTCTCAAGTCGATGGCAGTGCGCGGATGAAGTCTAGGCTGCGGCGTTATGAACGGGTCGCGGGCTTGTTCGAAGAGCACATGTCGCTGATGCCGCTTTCCTATTGGCTGCCTGCTTTTGCCGAGCAGAACAAAGGGCGTTACAAGCAAGTGATCACCCTGATCAACAAGCTGTTGCCCGACCATTGCCAGATTCAGCCTGCGGCATCGCGGACCCGAGACGGGCTTGAGCATTTGTTTGAAATGAACGGCATCGCCCTGCCGTTCCGTGCGCTGTCGGACGGATTCCGTGGGTACATAGGCTGGATCGGCGACATGCTGTTTCACATCTGCCAGGGCGTCAGGTCCGGTGAGCGGTTGAATCAGACACGAGGGGTGGTAATGGTCGATGAAATCGACCTGCATTTGCACCCCGAGTGGCAACGCACGGTGGTGCCTACGCTTGCCGCAGCGCTGCCCAACATCCAGTTCATTCTGACGACCCACAGCCCGCTGGTCGTGGGGTCGCTGTCGTCGAACAATCTTTATGTACTGGAATACGATCAAGAGGAAGCGGCGAGCGTGATCAAACGCCTGCCGGAAATCGTTCAGGGCAAAAACTCTGATCAGATCTTGCTTTCCCCTTATTTCGGGCTGGACACCACGCGCTCAGCCATGGCCGCCGAAACCCTCAGTGAGTTGGCCAGACGCGCGGAGGCAGGAGACCCGGACGCGGCGCTCAATTATCTGAAAGTGATGTCCCGCGGGATCGCCGCGCAACGAGGAGATACCCGTTCAGCCTCAAAAACCAGTGGGTTGCCTGCTGCGGCCATCAACCGCGCGCTCAAAAAAGCGACGGAATCCAAAGAGTGATCCGCTACCCCATTTCCGAACAGGAACTGATAGCACGCATCAACCTGCTCTCCCCCAAATGGATGGGCGCGGCGGCGGAACGGACTCAAGCATTTGTCGACGCGGGTCAGTACCTGGACGGCAATGACTTCTGGGGCACGATCAAGCAGGTCTACATCGAGTTGCAACATGAAAAATGTGCGTACTGCGAAACCAGGCTTCAAGGCTCTGCACTGGCGAGCAAGGTGCATGAAGTCGAGCATTATCGCCCCAAGTCGAGCGTCAAGGCATGGCCAAACCGAGGGATTGCCCGCTGGAAAGACTTTACACATGACTGGCCAACCGGAGCGGCCAGTGCCATAGGGTATTTCCGCCTCGCCTACCATCACCTGAATTACGCGATCGCCTGTACCCGCTGCAATTCGACGCTGAAGGCCAACTACTTTCCGGTTCGTGGCCCCCGTGACTTCAACAGCCAGTCACCCCAAACCATGCAGGGTGAGGCTGCGCTGCTGCTTTACCCGATATCGTCGGTAGACCCCGATGATCCCGAGGACATCATCACCTTCGACGGGGTACTCGCCATACCGGCGCACCCACAAGGCCCCGCCTATGAGCGCGCGATAACCAACATTGAGTTCTTTCAGCTCAACAGCCAGGATTTGACGTCCAGACGCGCTGATTGCCTGCGCGGGCTCTGTCTTGCACTTGACCCCAGCGGTTCTGACGCCTATCAACGCAAAAAAATGAAAGTCGCGGAGGCCCTGTGCAGCCCGAAAAGCGCATTTAGTGCCTGTTCCAGAGCCTTCCGTACACTGTGGTCGGCGGATCCTGCAAGGGCCCAAAGGATCGCAGAACTCTTATTCGAAGACCTCGACGACTGACAAAGGCCTTACACAACCGCGGGTAATCGCCATTCAATGGGTGTGAGGCCATTCTGCTGCAGATACTTGTTGGCCATGCCGAAATGCCCGCAACCGAGGAAGCCTTTGTAGGCCGACAGCGGCGACGGGTGGACGGAGGTCAGAATCAGGTGCTTCGACGCGTCGATCAGCTTCTTCTTGCTCTGGGCGTGAGACCCCCACAGCAGAAACACTAAATGTGGCTGATGGGCGCTGACGGTTTCGATGATCTTGTCAGTGAAGTGCTGCCAGCCTTTACCCGCGTGTGATGCTGCGTTGGCCCGTTCGACAGTCAAGGTGGTGTTGAGCATCAGCACGCCTTGATCCGCCCACGACTGCAAGTAGCCGTGGTTGGGGATGTCGATGTTCAGGTCGCGTTTCAGCTCTTTATAGATGTTGACCAGCGACGGCGGCGCAGGCACGCCCGGTTGCACCGAGAAGCACAAACCGTGGGCCTGATTCGGCCCGTGGTAAGGGTCTTGGCCGAGGATGACCACTTTCACGGCGTCAAGCGGCGTCGAATTCAGCGCATTGAAGATCAGCGGGCCTGGCGGATAAATCTCTTTACCTGCCGCGTGCTCCTGGCGCAGAAACTCGCGCAGTTCGCCCATGTAGGGCTTTTCGAATTCTTCGCGCAGAGCCTGTTTCCAACTGGGCTCCAGCTTGATGCGATCGTCGTCAGTCATGTTCATATCCGGAAAAACAATGCGCGGACTTTAGGGGCTATGACCAATTATTTCCAGCGCAGCGCATCGGGGGTTTCCTACACTCCACTGCATCGACCCTGTGCAACTTCCCGTCAACCGGGAGACTCACAGCCTGGATAGACACCTGTCCCACGAACATGAGGTCACGATGAATCTGCAATTCGAAGAGCTGACCGGAACCGACGGCGCCCGTTTGGGCATTGCCACGCTGGACGCTGAAAAATCACTGAATGCGCTGTCGCTGCCGATGATTCTGGCACTGCAAGATCGGCTCGACGTCTGGGCCAGCGACCCGCAAGTCGTCTGTGTATTGCTGCGCGGCAACGGCGCGAAAGCCTTTTGTGCGGGCGGTGACGTCCGGGCGTTGGTTGAAGCGGCTCACGGCAAACCGGGAAAAGTCCCACCCTTGGCAGCGCAATTCTTTGCCGCTGAATACCGACTGGACTACGCGCTGCACACGTATCCGAAGCCGGTGATCTGCTGGGGCCACGGTTACGTATTGGGCGGAGGCATGGGGTTGCTGCAAGGCGCCAGCATCCGGGTGGTCACGCCGAGCAGTCGACTCGCCATGCCGGAGATCAACATTGGTCTGTACCCGGATGTCGGCGCCAGTTGGTTTCTGTCGCGGCTGCCCGGAAAACTGGGGCTGTTTCTGGGGCTGACGGGGTCGCACATCAATGGCCGCGACGCGCTGGACCTGGACCTCGCGGACCGTTTTCTGCTGGACGATCAGCAGGAAGAAATGATCGACCGCCTGTTGCAACTGAACTGGCAGGAGCAGACCGCCGTTCAGCTGAACAGCTTGCTCAAGGCGCTCCAGCAGGAGGCGACAGAGCAATTGCCTCCCGCGCAATGGCTACCCCGTCGGCAGCAAATCGACGAATGGCTGGATGTAGGCGACGCGATCTGTGCGTGGAATGCGCTCAAGCATCAATTGCATTCGCAGGACGCGCTGCTGGCGAAGGCTGCGAAGACGCTGACCGAAGGCTGTCCGATGACGGCGTTGTTGGTGTGGGAACAGATCCAGCGTGCGCGGCACATGTCGCTGGCTGAAGTCTTTCAGATGGAATACAGCATGAGCCTCAATTGCTGTCGTCATCCCGAGTTTGCCGAAGGCGTGCGCGCGCGGTTGATCGACAAGGATCACACGCCTCACTGGCACTGGCAGGACATCGCCAGCATTCCGCTGGCGGTGGTGGAGGCACATTTCGAAAAGGCGTGGGAAGGACGGCATCCGCTGGCGGATCTCTCCGAATACTGAAGAAACAGCAACGAGCCGGGAGTTTCGAGCCACAAGAAAAAAGCACGGCCACCTCGACCGTGCTTGAAGCTTAAGGCTCGTGGCTGCTTCTACCGGCTGCCACCGCTCTGGCTGTCGTGTCCACCCCGACCAAACCCGCCGTCGCGATGGAAGTTGCCACCGCCGCCCGGTCTGCCAGGGCCGGGGCCGGGGCCGCCGCCGGGGTTGCCATGCCAGCCTCCCCCGCCAGGTCTTGGACCTGGAGGTGGGGGTGGTGGGCGATAACCTGAACCACCGCCATGGTAGCCTCCGCCGCCACCATTCCAGTGCCCGCCGCCATAACCGGGGCGTCCGCCGTAACCGGGACGCCCGCCATAACCAGGACCTGGGCCGTAGTAACGCGGTGGCGGCGCGTAATAGCGAGGCGCCGAGTAATAACGCGGGGAGTAATAGATAGAGGGGCCGTAGCCTCCCGAGTAGCCACTCGGGCCTACCGCCCGATAGCCGTCATACACGTATCCGCTGCTGTAAACGGGCTGCGTGTAGGTTTCCTGTTCGTAATAGCCTCCTCCGTAACAACCTGCGAGAGACAACGTCATCAACACGGTAAGCAAGCTTCGTCGATACATAGCGGCCTCCTGGACCGCGATAGAGCTCAAACCAGCGGCGCTGGTCGGCGTTCCCGAAACTGCCGAGAACGCAATATCAGACTGCAATATCCCCATCGAGTGCCCTGTTCCTCTTTTCAACTGCCAGACGGTGCCCTGCAACGGTGCGTGACGAAGCCAATGAAAAAACGGCCTTCGAGTGCGTTCCGTGAATCGCCAATCGCAAACCGCCGACGCCCCATGGCGCAACGGCATGGCATCAGGCTAGCATGTCTCGCTTAATGGATTCCTTATTCAATCGGATTGGTCATGCCCCTTCGTTCCACGCTCCATTCACAACGCTCCCTGCTGTTGACGTTGGTGATTCTCTTGGGGAGCGGTTTTCTGGCGACGTCGCTGCTCAGCTACATCGCCTCGCGCAATGCCATCCGCGACAGCATCGTCAATACCGAGCTGCCGCTGACGTCCGACACGGTTTATTCCGAGATTCAGAAAGACCTCGTCCGCCCGGTGTTGATCTCGTCGATGATGGCGCGCGACACGTTTGTGCGCGACTGGGTGGTGGCTGGGGAAAAAGACCCGCAGCAAATGACCCGCTATCTGAAAGAGGTGATGGACCACTACGGCGCCTACACCTCGTTTTTCGTCTCAAATCACAGCCTGACTTATTACCAGGCCAAAGGCGTGTTGAAAAAAATCCGCCCGGATGAGCCCCGCGATGCGTGGTATTACCGGGTGCGCGACATGGCTGATCCGTACGAAATCAACGTCGATCCAGACCTTGCGAACAAGGACAACCTGACCTTTTTCATCAATTACAAGGTGTCCGATTACAGCGATAACTTCATCGGGGCCACAGGGGTCGGTCTGACGGTGGACGCCGTGATCAAGCTGATGGATCGCTATCAGGAGCGTTACCAGCGCAGCGTGTATTTCGTCGATGCGTTCGGGCGACTGGTGCTGACAGGGGCAGGGGGCGGGCCGCAGGGTGCGAAGATTGGTCAGGTGCTGCGCGAGCTTCCAGACCTCAAGGACCTCCTGAATCAGATGCCCAAACCGGTGAGCGGCAGCTATCAATATGACTCGCTGGGCGACGCACATTTTCTCAACGTGCGTTACATCCCGGAGCTGAACTGGTACCTGTTCGTCGACAAGCGTGAAGACGGCGCTTTGACCGACATCCGCCAATCCCTTTATCTCAATCTGCTGATCTGTCTGGCCGTGATGCTGCTGGTCTTGGTCCTGCTCAACCGGGTGGTTCAACGCTTTCAAATGCGCATCGAGACACAGGCCATGGTTGATAGCCTCACAGGGCTGCCCAATCGCCGGGGCTTCGATCGGATCGCGATGAATGCCATTGCCGAATGCCGCCGCGATCAGAAGGCGCTGTCAGCGATGCTGCTGGACCTGGATCATTTCAAGCGGCTGAACGACACCCACGGCCATCTCGCAGGCGACGAAGTGTTGTCTGGCTTTGCCGACGATGTCAGGCGCTGCTTGCGAGACAGTGACATCATTTGCCGATGGGGTGGCGAGGAGTTCATCATCCTGCTCAAGGACACCAGCAGCAGCGGTGCCCAGCGCGTCGCCGAGAAAATTCGTTTGCTGGCGGAGCAGCATACCTACGTGTTCACAGGTTCCGCCCTGCAAGTCACGGTGAGTTTGGGCCTGACCGAGCTGCACCCCGACGACACCCTGCAGAGTCTGATTGCCCGTGCCGACCAGGCGCTTTACAGCGCCAAGCAGAGCGGACGCAATCGGGTCTGTACCGAAGAGGCCGAACCGGCATGAACCCTGTGTTGAACGGCGCTGACATCTGCCCAGTGTGCGGCCAGAGCAATCGCTGCACCCTGGCCGATCCCCGGACGGCGGGTTTGGCCTGCTGGTGTTTCACCGAAACGATCGATCCTACGGTGCTGGCGGCGTTGCCTGACGACATCAGGAACAAGGCCTGCCTGTGCCCGCGCTGCGCCGGGCTGGTGGAAGAGGTCATGACCACGTAACGCTGATCGCCTGATAACTCCTTCGCGAATGAATTTGTTGCCTCAGGTTCAGCGTCAGGCCCGACTGACATAACATGCCCTCCTCTCCTGCACACTGACTCGCCATGCGCCTCGACCGCTTCCTCAGCAACCTCCCCCGCTTTAGCCGCAAGGACGTGCGGCTGGCCCTGCTCGCGGGTCGGGTCAGGGTCGACGGGGTGATCACCAAAGACCCGTTGCACGAGCTGCGTGAATTCAGTCACGTGATGGTCGACGACGACACCCTGCAAATCGGCAAGCCCGCCCGCTACTTCATGCTGCACAAGCCGCCCGGTTGCGTCAGTGCCACGACCGACCCGCAGCACCCCACCGTTCTGGACCTTCTGCATGAACCCGACAAGCATGACCTGCACATTGCCGGGCGTCTGGACTTCAATACCTCGGGCCTCATGCTGATCACCAACGACGGGCAATGGTCACGCCGCCTGACCCAGCCCACCACCAAACTGCCCAAGGTCTATTACGTGGAAACCGAACAGGCGATCGGCGCGCATTACGTCGAGAAATTCACCGAGGGCTTTTATTTCGCGTTCGAAGACCTGACGACCCTTCCAGCGGATCTGGTCATCCTCGACGCTCATCACGCACGACTGAGCATCATGGAAGGCCGCTACCATCAGGTGAAGCGCATGTTCGGCTTTTTCGACAACAAGGTCGTGGGCTTGCATCGCGAGAGCATGGGGCCGCTCGTGCTCGATCCCCTGTTACTACCCGGCGAATACCGCCCCCTGACAGCTGAAGAGATTCAGCTCATCTGACGTCTTTCGACCGCCCGGCAGATCGTGTAGGACAATTCCCGAACGGCACTTGCGGGTTGAGGGATCGGCTGCTTGAATCCAACCGTCGGTCCGCATGTGACCGGAGAGTCACGCACGTATTCCAAGAAACCTTTTGTCGGCTCCAGGCGCCTCAGGCACCGGGTCGGCAAGCCGCCCGCCAATAACAACACCTGTCGGCCAGACCGTTCCGGACTGACATGGGCCCCCTTTCAAGGCATTGCCTACCTGTCACGAAACTCGTGCAACGTGGTTGCGCGCACACCTGTTTTAACGTCAGGAGACATGGATATGAGGCCAGAAATCGCTGTGCTTGATATACAGGGCCAGTTTCGGGTTTACACGGAGTTCTATCGCGCAGATGCCGCCGAAAAGACCATTGTCATGGTCAACGGCTCACTGGCCACGACAGCATCTTTCGCTCAAACCGTCCGCAACCTGCATCCGCAATTCAACGTCGTGCTCTACGACCAGCCCTATGCGGGAAAATCCAAGCCTCACAACGTGCACGAAAAACCGCTGACCAAGGAAGTCGAAGGCCAGATCCTGCTGGAGCTGATCGACCACTTCAATGCCGAACACGTCATGTCGTTTTCTTGGGGTGGCGCAGCGGCCTTGGTGGCATTGGCGCACCGGCCCAAGCGTATCGAGAAGGCCGTCATCAGCTCGTTCTCGCCGGTCATCAACGAGCACATGCACGACTATCTCACGCGGGGTCAGCAGCATTTGGGCGCGTTCGACCGATACGAAGTCGGGACGCTGATCAACAGCACCATCGGCAAGCACCTGCCGTCGCTGTTCAAGCGCTTCAACTATCGGCACGTCAGCTCGCTGGACCTGCATGAGTATGCGCAGATGCACCACCACATCAATCATGTGTTGGACACCACCACCCACGGCCAGATCAAAGCCGCCAAGCGCATCAATGTGCCGGTGCTGTTCATGAACGGCGAGTGGGACGAATACACCGCAGCGCCTGACGCCCGGCTGTTCGCGAACCACATCCGCGACTGCCACTTCACCACGATCAACAACGCGGGGCATTTTCTGGACATGGAAAACAAAGCGGCATGCCTGGAATCCCAGAACGCGCTGATGAGCTTCCTCACCCCGGCCCAAGAACCTGCCCGCCTACGTTACCGACAGGTGCAATCGAACCATGCATTTGCCATCTGACCGTGAAGGTCTCCGGGATCGGATTCATTCGCCATTCACCGTTCTGCACGACTGGCGAATGAATCCCGAACCTTTGCGCAATGCCCGTCTATTTCCGCTACAAGGCATTTAACGCTTCAATTCAATGCCCGCTTCTGGTACAAAGTCAGCCGCTGAAAGCGTCGGTAGCGGGTGTCGTCAAACGGCATGACTCCCGTGAAAGCTCACATGAAGGTTCGACACAGTGGCCTCCTCCCGTGAGCGAAAAGACGTACTAAAAAAGCGGGTATAGTTTAGTGGCAAAACGAAAGCTTCCCAAGCTTTAGTTGAGGGTTCTTATTGGACACCCCTCCTTGGTGCATGGTAAAAACGCGTAATGCGGGTATAGTTTAGTGGTAAAATGAAAGCTTCCCAAGCTTTAGTTGAGGGTTCGATTCCCTCTACCCGCTCCACCTTTCAGCCAATGATTCCGGGCATCCCAGGCAATCCGAACCTAGGGCCCAAGCCCGTAAAACTCTCTCGCAGCCCCTCGAAAACCGCCCCCCATAAGTCCCGAAAATCTGGTGCACCGTCGACGCCCTCTACACGGCGCCTTGTCCATACCGCTTTCCCCCTTTCGCTCACTCAATAACTCCATAAAGACTCAATCTGCAGACATGCCAGCAGAGCTTGAATGGTGCACCCCCAACCATCTTGAAACCAGCCAGAGGGAGTGCACGGACTGGCCATGCTCCCCCAGACAACCAAACTGACGAAATCGAAACGCGGAATCCATAACTTGGAAACGCGATCACACCATCTCGACGTACCGCAGCAGTCGAAACTGAACCTCAGTCGTCCTTCACTCGGCTCGCCGCCTTTTCGCGCTCGCGCTGGCGGAATCGCTTAACGAAGCTGCTATCGATTAACTCATCTACTTCCAGCTCAAGTGCGCAGTTGACCAAAGATGACATTGAGTTATCGGACAGTGAGAAGCTATTCGGGATCCATCCATGGCGCCTAGCTCGATTTGAATCAAGACTGGCCTCAAAGGCTTTCAAAAAGTCCGCAAGTCCCGAACGCCGCCCTTCTGTAGCTGCAATTGCAGTTGGGCCGTTAGCAACTGTGACCGCCTTCCCGGCATCGGCACCAATAGCAGTCACGAACTCACTAATCGATGGCCAGTACTTCAGATCAAATTGATAGGTCAGTTTATCTAACTGCTTCTCAATATAAGACTCGAAGAGACCATTGCCTTTACCTGCATCACGTGCGACGTCAATAATATGATAGTGAGTTTCGCTGCTAAAACTCGATTTCCCTTGAACTTCAGTGCGCCGAGAAATCAGGTCACTCAACAACTTTGATACTTCCGCAATCCTTACATTCAAGTCAGTCAACTCATCCCTCGCTTCACGAGCCTCTTTGACTCTTTTGGGATTCCAAGAATATACCGTGGTATTGAGTACGTCGAAGAATGACGTAAGCGCGTTGGGTTGATCTGCCAATGTCCCGTATAGCTCGACGTAAGCGTCCGAAAGCTCATGAGTGCGAGTGAGAAGCCGTAGGATGCGCGCATTGATGCTAGGCCAAATCTGGTTCTCTACGTTGTACCGGTAGTCCTCGCGAAGAACGTTCTCACACGATTCGATTGCAACAGCGCGGTTAGTGACTGTCATTTTGCTTACCTGATGTATGGGATGAGCAGATGATAAGGTCTCAACCACTAAGCGTCGGTACCTATCCGAGAATAAATTTGCAGGTTACAGGTACCACTCAGCGCCCTCGTCACAGACTGCTCCCACATCAACACTCTGCAGGCACAGATAGACTTGTGTCCAAATAATCCCGCGACAACTTAGCGCCTACCCACTCAGCGAGGCGCAGTCATTCTTTACAGTAAAGTAAAGTTAATCCGAAAAAACATGAGTAGCGAATCCCCTCCCTTTCAGTAACACTTAGCCTACTCTGCTACAGGTAAACAAAATGAACGTGGCCACCCCCTCTCCCGTCGACGACCTGCTCAATCCTAGCGAGACCGCGTCACGCCCGGTCAGGATTCTCGCAGCAGCAGGCAGGATGTTTATCGAGCATGGCTACGAGGGCGCGAGCATGGAAGAGATCGCCAAAGCGGCAGCGGTCACCCGCCAGACCCTCTATAACCGCTACCCCGAAGGCAAAGAATCGCTATTCGTCGCGGTGGCGGAACGCATGTGGAAGGCGTTTCCAATCATGAACGTCGCCAGCGATGAGTCGGCATTGGCTGACCCCAGAAACGGACTCCGACAGATCGCCATTGAGTTTGCGGGCTTTTGGTCTGGGCCAATGGCCGCTGATTTCCTACGCATGGTGATCCGGGAAGGTCGGCGCTTCCCACTGCTGGCCAGCCGATTCGATGAAGTCATACAGGAGCCCGCCATGACCGTTGTAAGCGACTATCTCGGTGAACTGGCGCTGCGGGGTATCCTGGCAGTTCAAGAGCCTGAGATCGCTGCTCGCGACTTCATGGGCATGATTGACGGTCGAGTCCTGTGGACTCAGGTCAGAGGCAACAGCGAACCCCTCGTTCGCGATGAAATCGAACAGATAGTAGACCGTACAGTGGACATTTTTTTACGTTCGCTAAGGCACTGAGAGGCGCGTCCAAACCTCTTGCGCAAGGTAGAACCCCGTGCCTTAGTAGTACCAAAATCCCTAAAGCCCCTTGATACCCGCTCAGCCCTCACGCCTAACTGCGCAGACAGTTAGAACGTTGAAAGCCAGAGGCCAAGCCATGAGCCCCAACAAGCACGTCGAGGCAGGCTAGTAGCACATTCGGCGACGGCCCAAGAGGCCTCTAGGGCCGAATTTCAAGCAGACTCACCCCTTCGGCGGGTACGGATCGTTGCCGTATGAATCACGATCCCGAATCTTGCCATCCTTGCCGTGTATCAGCACTTCGCTTTTCTGGTTCTGCGCTATCCCCCGAGCCACATCAGCAGCCTCTTGCTGAGTTCGATGATGAGATGTGTCCTTGGAATTGCCTTCCCCTCGAACTGCCCACCCATCATCACGCTTCACCACGTGCTGGTTTTTGCCTTTACCTGCCATGTGACACCTCGCTGAATAAGGTTACTTAAAAGCTAGCAGCACCGCGCCAAAACACAATATGTAGGGACAAAAAAACACAACCAACACGCTATGTAGTGAATTCAGAGTCAGCGCACCCAATTGAACCAGCCAGCTTGGCGAAGGCGGAGACCCGTCGGAAGATCAGAAGTCAGCATTTTCGAATTGCTCACGCGAAGCTTCAGACAAGCGCTCATCATCTGTTTCGTACTTCACCTTGCTGATTGAGTGAGAGACGAGGCTGTCGCTCACATATTCGATGCAAGGCCCATCAGACCGCTTCGGGCCCAAAATCATGTAGCCGTTCCGGATACGTCCCACGGTGGATGTCGCCGCGCACGCTACGTGGGAGAACAGCACGATATTGCTACCTGCGCTTTCCTGTACCGACTTGAAAATCACACCATCAATACGGGGCGTGCAGTGAGTAGCAAGGTACTCGGCGATAACCTGCGTAGTCAGGTAATCCCGTTCTGATCCAGGCAGCACGGGCACAGTGATCACATCGTGCAGGAACTTCAGGAAATCCCGCCGCCCCGCCTTAGAGTTGTATTTGGAGTCAAAGAAACTTGGCGCAGGCCCAAGATCTGCGCTCTCGAAACGCCCGAAATCCAATACCTTGACCGTCCTGGTCAACCTGAACCTACCGCTCACAACCTTGCTACCCACCGGAGGCCGGAGCTCTGCGACACAGGTCTTGCGCTCAAATGCTCCATAGAATGCAGGGACACCGACAGGGTTCATCCGGCCCTCCCCGGCACGTTCCTTAGGCGGAGCCCCGAGGTTGCGTGCTGGGTCGGCGGCGATCTCGGAGACACTGCCCGAGGCCATGCAAGTCCGCGCCCGGTAGATAGCAGGATCGTCTTCAGGTGTGAGCAAGCGTACAACGGCGTGTTCATCCGATGAAGCTGAGTACTTGTCCAGGTCTTTGAAAAGCCAGTCCAGAAACGTCTTGGCGCTTTCATTAAAGAAGCGGACACCATGCTTCATGCCCTCTTGAAACTCACACCATTGGTGGCCGATGTCATCCAACCTGAACGGTTGCCTGGAATACTGAATGTCGTCGCTGTACGACGTTAGTCCTCTGCACACAGCACCCACAACGGGTTCAATGTTGTCGCAGCCAAAGATCTCGCTGACCCAGTATTCAATGCTCTCCCCTTCCTGGTAGTCAACGAGCCCATCGCTCCAGCGCCGTCCGTGCTCACCTTCACAGATGTGCGTACCAAGGATTTCAGTGACCTTGGATACAAGCTTAGAAAGAGGTATGCACTTGCGGATAGAGCTACACAGGCTGCACGTGGAAGATGCCCCCTCGCGCTGAATCTGCCGCCCCAGGTAGGGGTCGTGCACGCAACGATAACAAACCACCTTCGCACCCTCGCCGTCCTTCACATTGTCCTTTCGCATGGTGCTGGCAATACCTGAGCCTGTTCATAAGGTGCGCATGATGGCTGAAGCGCTGCGATTCGAATACCACCGGCGCCAAGCTGCTCCCTCGACCATCACGGCTATCGTTTGGAACGTGATTGGGCCCGTCGTACCCACTTTCACTTGTTTTTCACTTCAAGTGATGCAGTGTTCAATCCTCCTCATGTGTTTGACGCTCCCTTGCCCGCCCAGAGCGGGCTTTCTTTTGACTGATCCTTACCCAGCAAAACCAGAGCGCCTAATCACCTCTGCCACGTCGATGCGCCCCCCCACAGTTCCCTGAAAGCTCGCACTCCAGGAATGATGGTACGCTGTGACGCTTACTCGACTGTTCGCTTAAACAGGTCGATTAGGTTACTCAGAAGGTTGCACAGGATGGCAAAGAAACCCAAATTCTACGCAGTCGTCCAAGGACGGAAGCTCGGTATTTTCAATGCTTGGGAAGGTGGTGCTCGCTTGTCCATTGAGCGATTTCCGGAGGCTAAGCACCAGTCTTTCGCCACACTCGAACTGGCGGAAGAATGGTACCGCCAACAAAGCCCTACGCCCGGTTCAAACCACTCCCCTGTCCTCCACTTCAGCACTGAAGGCATGGAGAACCGGTCGGCCACTGCTCCCCAACAAGCGGCCTTGGACGGGATCGTTGCTAGGCGATACGTCATCTACCTGATCCTCGATCCCGTGACTGAAGAGCCCTTCTACGTTGGGCTGACGACCGACCTTGAAAGGCGACAGCGCGCGCATCTGGGACGTGCCAAACTCAATACGAAGCGGGCCGCAACCAAAATTGCCGAGATCCTCGGCGCCGGCATGACACCCATTTTCAAAGTTGTAGAATCCTGTGGCTCGGAACAGGACGCGTTGGACGCAGAAACGCGATGGGTCGAGGAATGTACGGCAAGAGGTCACATCGTCTGGAATCGGTGGAAGGAACATCAGGATATCCAGGCTGTTCGATTAAAGCCGAAGCTGGAAATGGATCGGATCGTTGGTGACGGCCCTTTCTTTCTTGGCCCCTATCCGTATAAGTCTCGATTCGAGCTAAAAGAGAGGCTCAGCGCCTTCTTAATCAAGGCCTCATCGGGTGTGATCGAGCATCCCATAGCCATAGAAAAGCTCAAGCTGATCTGGTTAACGACCAGGCATTCGGGGGACGTGAGCGAGTTTCGCATCGTCAGCGGAGCAGTCAGGCATCAGCTCGAAGCAGTACTGGTGTCAGGGAGTACCGTCGACTTTGACTACGGCTCCGTGATAGACCGCCTCCCTTGAGTACCTTGGCACACGCGAGGCTGCAGGCGAGTCCAACCAAAGCCATTCGTTAGCGCTGACGGCTCAAGTGCAGGAGCGACGGCGTACCCGCCCGGTGCATATCTGATTGATCGCCGTTATTTTCAGCGAAGAACGGATTATTCAGGCCCAAGAAATCAGCCATCCGAGCTTTTTCCTCTGCACTTGGCTCGTAAGCGGATGGCGAATACAACTTCCCGTCTGTTGAGGGCGTCACGTGGCCTAGCCGTTATCTCGCGTTGGCCGAGGCAAAGTCCTTGATCACCCTGAAAAAGGCTTCAAGGGAGAGTGAGATGAATTTGTCTCGGTGATAGACCGCGTGTAACTGCCGTTTGTGCTCAGGAATCACGTGATTCAACGAGATCAGTCTGCCTTCTGCGATGAGGTCTCCGACCACCCAATAGGAAAGGCAGCTAATTCCGATACCCGCCGCTACCATCCGCTTTATGGCTTCAGAACTGCCAATCTGCCGAGCATTGCTCAAAGAACCAAGATGCGGTAAGAGCCACTGCTGTACCTCTTCAGCCGTGCCCGATCCCTCTTCGCGCACAAGCCAGCGTGCTTCACGTAGCTCACTGGCAGAAAGCTGCCCTTTATGTGCCAAAGGGTCATCTGCCGCTGCGACAATGATCAACTCGTCTTCACACCAGGGCTGCACGGCCAGAGTGGGCTGGTGGCTGGGCCCTTCGACCAGGCCAACGTCAATTGACAGTTGTGCCGCCTGCCGGGTGATCTCTGCACTGTTGCCCAGGATGACATCGATCTGTGTCCCGCCGGCACGCTCGGCCATGTGTTGCATAAGCAGCGGCATAATGTAGTTGCCAATCGTCGTGCTGCAACCTACTCGCAGCCGCGCGACCACGTCTGTCCGAAAACCACCCTCGATCTCCAGCGCTGCTTCGATCAGGCGGATAGCCTTGGGCAGAAGTGTCTGGCCATTTTCGTTCAGCACCAAGCGTTTGCCGACGCGGTCGAAGAGTTGAATATCCAAAGCACCTTCAAGTTCATGGAGTGCCGCGCTGGTCGCTGACTGCGACAGGGCAAGGGCTGCACTGGCTTGTGTGGTTGAACCTAGTTGGGCGATAGCGCGGAAGATGTCGAGTTGCCGAAGTGTGAGCTTCACTTTCTTACCTTAAAAATGGGTATGCCATATCCAAAATATCCGTTTTTCCAGATAAGTGCATGCCGCTATTCTGAACCTATCACCGCATCGTAATCATTCGGAGGCTTTATGCGCGAGATCAGCCTTACCAAGATCATGCAGGGCGGCCAGCCGCTCGCGGCGCTTTCCAATCCCAAAGAGGCGATTCGGCAGTTCACGCCTAATTGGTTTGCCGCCACGATGGGCACCGGCATTCTGGCCTTGGCCCTGGGGCAGTTGCCGGGTCACAGTACGCTGCTTGCAAGTGTTGGGGAGGCCCTTTGGCTGTTCAATATCCTGCTGTTCACCGTCTTCACCTTGATGTACGCCGCCCGCTGGGTGTTCTTCTTCGATGAAGCTAAACAGATCTTCGGGCATTCCACGGTTTCGATGTTTTTCGGCACGATACCGATGGGGCTGGCAACGATCATCAACGGCCTGGTTCAGTACGGCCTCCCAAACTGGGGAGACGGTGTGATACCCCTGGCTCATGCGCTCTGGTGGTGCGACGTCGCCATGGCAATGGCGTGTGGGGTGCTGATCCCTTTTATGATGTTTACCCGGCAGGAGCACAGCATCGACCAGATGACCGCCGTATGGCTACTTCCGGTGGTAGCAGCGGAAGTGGCAGCCGCCAGCGGCGGTACAATTGCAACGCATCTGGCCGATACCAGCGCTCAGTTCACGATGCTGATCACCAGCTACGTCTTGTGGGCCTACTCGGTTCCGGTGGCCTTAAGCATTTTGGTTATTCTGGTACTGCGTCTGGTACTTCATAAGTTGCCCCATGAGAGCATGGCGGCGTCGTCTTGGTTATCGCTGGGGCCGATTGGCACGGGTGCGCTGGGCATGTTGGTCATTGGCAGCGATGCACCAGCAATCTTCGCCGCCCACGGCATGCCAGGCATCGGCTTGGTGGCCGGGGGTATAGGGGTGGTATCGGGCGTCCTGTTCTGGGGGCTAGGCTTGTGGTGGATGCTGTTGGCGCTATTGATCACCGCGCGTTATACCAAGGGCGGCATACCCTTCAATCTTGGCTGGTGGGGCTTCACCTTCCCGCTGGGGGTATATGCGGTGACCACGCTGAAGCTCGGCGCGACGCTGAATTTGGCCTTTTTCGATGTGCTGGGCGTTATCCTAGTGATGATGTTGGCCATCATGTGGCTGGTGGTTGCGACCAAAACCGCCGCCGGTGCATACCGTGGCAATCTGTTTGTATCGCCCTGTATCGCGTCACTGAACGCTAAGCGCGCCGGTCGCTAACGATCAGACAGTTGCCACCTGCGCCGCTCGGGTCAGCGTGGCGACAATGTCTTTAGCGACATCGGGATGCTGACACACCGAAAGTGGGCTCGGGTGGGGCATAGCGAGCAGCCTTACCGCAGGGCGATGAAGCTCGATTTCGGGTGCCGCTCTCTGCGCCACACGCCCAGCCAAGACCACGACGCGTAAACACGGGAGCAAATCCATTACCTCTTTCAGCAGTGTGACGCCCTCTGTGATTTTCGAGCGTGTGATCGCTTCGGCAGGGCTGTCCAGATCCGGCAGCCATGGATAGAGATTCCACAAAATGCTCTGCTCACGCGCGAGACACGTCTGTTCGAGGAAGCGCTTCAGGTTTCGCTGGGAGGGCCCTGTGTTGTCGCGGGAAACGAAGCGTGGCCATGAGCAGTCTCTGGCGGGAGACTCCAGCAATATCAGAACAGACGCATCGACTCCACCATCCAGTGGGTCGAAGTAAGGCAGTTTTCTACCGAAGCAGCGCCTTTCCACCCATGTGTTCAGTGCACGCACGTGCGGGGAATATAGAAGTTTTTGGCGTATCTCAGAGATGTTCACGACATAGTCCTTTTCAAGGCTCGTTGCAGACCATCCAAGCCTTCCTAAACGCTATAGAGGCATGTGGTGAGTCGCGGCCAATGATACCTCCCCTCTTTATCTAGAAGGTCAAACTGCCTTGGGCTGCTGCCAGTGGAACGGCAGCAACTTATTAACTTCACTGGCCTTCTGTGTCGGCAACCGAGTAAGTACATCTTTGAGATACGCATACGGATCATGCCCGTTCATGCGTGCCGATTGGATCAGGCTCATGATCGCCGCCGCCCGTTTTCCACTGCGCAGCGATCCGGCGAAGAGCCAGTTTGACCTCCCGAGCGCCCATGGCCTGATCTGGTTCTCCACGGCGTTGTTGTCGATGGGCACGGCTCCGTTATCCAGGTAGCGCGTCAGCGCTACCCAGCGTCTCAGGCTGTAATCCAGCGCCTTGGCTGTAGCCGAACCCTCGGGCACAAGACCACGCTGAGCCAACATCCATTCGTGCAGTTTCACTGCGATGGGAACCGCCATTTCCTGCCGCAATTGCCTACGATCTTCGTCGCTCATGTCCTTGGCCTGTCGTTCGACTTCATACAAGCCGCCGATGGAGTGCAGCGCCTGTTCGGCCAACTGGCTTTTGTTCGCCACATGCAGGTCGAAAAACTTGCGCCGGGCGTGTGTCATGCAACCGATTTCGGTAATGCCTTGTTCGAAGCCGGCTTTGTAGCCTGCGAAGTCATCGCACACCAGTTTGCCGTTCCAAGTGCCCAGGAAATTGCGCGCATGTTCGCCAGCACGGCTGGGGCTGAAGTCGTAGACCACAGCCTTTAGTGCAGAGAACGGCGTGGTGCAGTAGGCCCAGACGTACGCTCGGTGCGTCTTCTTTTCGCCCGGTGCCAACATCTGCACCGGTGTTTCATCGGCATGGACGACTCGCTGGGACAGCACGGCTTCACGCAGCGCGTCGACCAGCGGCTGGAGCCGCACGCCGGTTTGTCCTACCCACTGGGCCAAGGTCGAGCGAGCAATTTCCAATCCGGCGCGGCCAAAGATTTTCTCCTGCCGGTACAGCGGCAAGTGATCGGCAAATTTGGCCACCATGACGTGGGCCAGCAAGCCTGCGGTCGGGATACCTTTGTCGATAATCTGCGCCGGCACCGGCGCCTGGATCAGTGTTTCGCACTGACGGCAGGCCCACTTGCCACGCACATGTTGCTCGACGGTAAAAATGCCCGGCGTGTAATCCAGCTTCTCGCTAACGTCTTCGCCGATGCGTTGAAGTTGGCAGCCACAGGCGCACTGGGTGTTTTCTGGTGCGTGACGAATCACGGTGCGTGGAAACTGCGGTGGCAATGGCGCACGTTTCGGGGATTGCCGTGGCTCGGTCTGTGGCGCAGTTGGAAGGAGCTGTTTCAGCTCTGCCTCGATAGCTTCAAGGTCTGTATCGAGCAGGTCATCCAGCAAGCTGCCCTGCGCCGGGATTTGCTCGCTGCGCTTGGCAAACTTGTGGCGTTTAAGAAGGGCGATTTCGTAGGTCAGCTGCTCGATGATGGTTTCATCGTTCTGGATCTTTCTGCTCTTCGCCTCGACTTGGGGCTGTAATTGCAACGCCTGTGCCGCCAAGGCACGAAGCTGTTCCGTGGTCATCTGGTCGAGGTCGGGCGAGAAAGTCATTCCGCCGATTATGCCAGAGCAGGCACGAAACGACGACAAGCAGACCGGCCAAATGGCCGGCGGTTAGAGCACCCTGATCACACCGCCAGAGCCGACCCGCTGCCAAGGCAGGCCCAATACCAACGCCTGAAGTTGTTCGCTTTCGAGTTCGACTTCACAGCCATGGCGAATGCCGGGCCAGTGAAACTTGCCTTGATTCAGGCGCCGCGCGGCAAGCCAGACGCCCACGCCATCGTGCACCAGTACTTTCATCCGGTTAGCCCGACGATTGGCGAACAGATAAGCGCAGTGCGGCTTTGCCGCACCGAAGACCGCGATCACCCGGGCTAATGCGGTTTCGGTTCCGGCGCGCATGTCCATGGGCTCGGTGGCCAGCCAGATCGGATCGATGCGGATCATTGAGCGACAGCCCGAATAAATTGCGCGCAGCCCTCAGGATCTGAGGCTGGCCATTTAACGGTGATCAATTGCCCGGCCACGGGCAACTCAATGATCACTGACGCTTCGGCTGGCCGTTTAGGGGCGGCCTTCAGCGGGACTAATGCTGGCAGCGAGGTTGTTGCGGGCTGGCCCTGGTAGAGCGGCATCCATTTTCGGATGACATTGGCATTGATGCCGTGGCTGATGGCGACACTCGACACGGTTGCCCCAGGTTGCAGGCATTCCTGAACGACTTGGGCTTTGAACGGTTTCGGATAAGAGCTTCGTTGGCGCATGGAAATCCTGGCGATAAGGGTGATCGCGTCCGCTAAAATACGCGGACACCATCACCCTTAAAGCTGGAGTTCGGAAGGTGAGTTCGCCGGACGCTTACGTTCTTCGCCTCAAATCCATCAATCAGCCAGGAGTGGCTTCTGCTGATCATGACTGGCTTTTGCGGTGGCCTTACCACGTTCTCCACGTTTTCCGCAGAAACTCTGACGCTGATTCAGGAGGGTCGAATGGTCTGGGCGCTGGGAGCGATCAGCGTCCATGTCATAGGCTCTTTGGTCATGACTGCGCTCGGACTGCTGACTTATCAAATTCTAAGCTCAAACTGAGGTGCTGATCATGAAAGGCTTTCTCGTCGTTTTTTTCACTCAACAGAATCGTCGCTACCAAGGAAAAATGCTGGGGGATTGGGTGGTAGATCTAGCGAAGGATCTGGGCTTGCGAGGCGCGACGCTTTCCACGGGTATCGAGGGGTTCGGCCACACGGGAAAGCTACATTCTGCGCATTTTTTCGAGATGGCCGATGAGCCTGTAGAGATCCAGCTTGCCATAACAGAAGAAGAGTCTGATCGCCTCTTTCAAAGGCTGGAGCATGAACCGATCAGCCTGTTCTATATCAAAACACCGATTGAGATAGGCTTTGTCGGTCGAGGTGATGATTCAGATCAACCTACGCCTGCTGTAGATGTGTAATGAGGGGAGTCGATGCCGTCGTGTGGGACTACCGGCTTTTCTAGTACGTGCTCCCCCTGCAACACAATTTTACATTTGGGCGACAGCTAGCTAAGATCGCCGCATTGGAGATGGCATTCCTCCATTAACCAACCGCTGCGCCCGTAGCAGCTGATGATGCCTACAGAAACCTGATCAAACCAGGTCTGTAGGCGCTCGCGCTCAGAATCCCTTCTTTGGTCAGGCCCACTTACTTTTTTGTGGCTGGCCAAATGTCTAAACTCCGACGACCTGAACAACTCGATTTACTGCCCTACATCGCTAAATGGCTTGCGCTTGCAGGTCTGGTTGCTCTGTTGGCAGGCTCCGCCTCAGCGTTCTTCCTGTTTTCTCTGGATCATGCCACTCAGTGGCGTGAAACCCATCCTTGGGTAATCTGGCTACTGCCCGTTGCAGGCTTTGCGGTAGGCCTGGCGTATCACCTGATGGGTAAACCGGTCGATGCCGGCAATAACCTGATCATCGACGAGATCCACGACCCCAAGAAAATTGTCCCGCTGCGCATGGTGCCGATGGTGCTCATCGGCACCGTGGTTTCCCACCTGTTCGGCGCATCGGTGGGACGTGAAGGTACAGCGGTGCAGATGGGCGGCGCGCTTGCCGATCAATTGACGCATGTCCTACGGCTGCGTCGGGAAGACCGCCGAGTGATTCTCATGGCCGGCATCAGCGCGGGCTTTGCGTCTGTCTTCGGCACCCCACTCGCCGGGGCGTTGTTCGGGCTTGAAGTGTTGGCCATCGGTCGCATGCGTTATGACGCGCTGTTCCCTTGTGTGGTCGCGGCAATCGTCGCCGATCAGGTGGGGCAAGCCTGGGGCGTTGTTCATACGCATTACGTCATCGGCGAAGTGGTTCCGGTGCAGCTGTGGAGCGTCATGGCGGTGGTGGCAGCAGGGATTATCTTTGGCCTCACGGGCCTGCTGTTCGCCACGGCCACCCATAAGCTCGGTGCGTTCGTTAAACGGCTTATTATTTACTCACCGTTAAGACCCTTCGCTGGCGGCCTGCTGATCGCAGTCGCAGTGTGGGCGCTCGGCAGTAACCCTTACATCGACGTCGACAAGTACATCGGGCTGGGCATTCCGAGCATTGTTCAATCCTTTCAAATGCCGGTGGCACCCTGGGACTGGTTTGGGAAGATGGTGTTCACCGTTGTGTCGCTGGGCAGTGGTTTCAAAGGCGGCGAAGTCACACCGCTGTTCTACATCGGCGCCACGTTAGGGAATGCGTTAGCGCCCCTGTTGCATCTTCCCTTCGCGATGTTGGCGGGTATCGGTTTTGTCGCCGTGTTTGCGGGTGCGGCGAATACGCCGCTGGCAACCATTGTCATGGCCATGGAGCTGTTCGGGCCTGAGATTGCGCCGCTCGCGGCCATCGCCTGTATCGCCAGCTACCTCGTGTCCGGACATACCGGGATCTATCACGCCCAGCGGGTGGGGCACAGCAAGCATCACCGCGCTCTGCCGGAAGAAATCCGCCTCTCCGATATCAAGCAATTTCATGATCAACGTGAGTCCGCCAGCGAGCGCAAAGAAACTCTCGTGAGGGAAGAGAAATGATCGAACATCGTCAAGATCGACTGATAGCTTTGCAAGTCTATTTTCCCGGCGCCAGTCGGGCTCGGGTTACACAGTTCTGGCATCACCTGAGTGCGCCCGCGCTTGCCCAACACCTTCTTAAAGTCGCCCAAAAAGCCAGGATCGAGCAAGTCATGCTCAAGCCGATTTCGGCAGGGTATCTGCCAGGCCAGCGCCTCTCACATCATCACCCGGAGCTTGGCGATATGCGCCATCCCCAGTGCCTGGAGCTACTGGATACAGAGGACAAGCTGCGCGCCTTTTTGCGCGATCACGCTGACGAATTACGCAAGGTACGGGCCGTTCTCCTCTTGTGCGAGTTACCGCTCAGTGACGCGTCGTGACTCATCTTGAAGATCCAGCTCGTAGATGAGGCTGTATGGCCGACCCAAATCTCGGTCGCTTTCACCACCTTATGAGGATGCTGCCATGACCGGCTTTCAACTGACGTTTTTCACTGAACAAAGCACCCAATACCAGCACCTTCCACTTGGAGAATGGCTGGTCGACTTCGCCAAGCGGCAGGGTGTTCTCGGTGCAACGCTGGTAAGCGGTACAGAGGGATTGGATCATCTGGGACATTTGCATACCGCTCATTTTCTTAGCGGTGCCGATCATCCCGTCATGGTGACGATATCCACTGATGAGCCCGGATGCGACAGGTTGCTGGAGGCATTGGCCAGGGAGTCGATTTCTCTCGGCTATCTCAAATTGCCCATTGAATACGGTCGAGTAGGTCAGACGGAAAACTAAAACACCGCGTTGGGCAGCTAATACAAAGGATAAACCCCATGTACCGAGTTTATAACTTGCGTCCACAACCTCAAGCTGCTGGCTGGGCTCGCGACAATAGATCGCTCCTCTTGGGGCTGATTTTTGGGTCACTTTTTCTGGCAGGGATGGCGGGCAGCCAACGGGTATCCAGCGAGGGCTGGTACATCGTGACTTCGCTCGAAGGCGCCATGGTCACGCTGCGTATGCCGAGTGAGAGAGCTTGCAAGGCCGACCTGTCTCACACCTGTGTGCCGGGCTACGCGCTCCGAGCACAGCGGCAGTGAGCGTGATGAGTAGGGGGTCGGTGGGCAGTCCAACAGATGAAACTTCAATGGAAGGCTCACAGATTTCCGCTCATCCAAATCACTTGAAAGAATTGGGAGACCCCATGGGTGCAGTGATGCTTTGCATCGTATTCGGTCTTGTCATGGGCAAGTTGCTCACAGGATCAGTTTTTGAATTTGCCACGCTTTTCATCGTGAGCCTCGGAGTGTCTCTGTTCACCTTTAATCAGTTAAAGCAAAGGCGGATCAGGTTCAAGGCGCAGGCTGGCTACTGCTGCTCCGTAATGGTCGCGTCAGATCAAATGCTTGAGCTTTTCCAGATGGGTAAGGCAGGTCAGTTCATGCCCCTCTTGGGCGAGATTCCCGAGCTGATTATCGGAGGTTTCTTGGTTCCGGCAATCGCGGTGATAGCGATCCAGTTGCTCAGAATACTGATGGAGAGCTGATGTCCGCCTCAGAGGCCTCCAACTTACTAATGCCGCCAATTACGATCCTGAATCGTTCCTTGGAGATGAACTATGAACACCCGTATCCAAGATATTCATGCACGCGAAATCCTCGATTCACGCGGTAATCCTACCGTTGAGGTCGATGTCACCCTTGAGAGCGGAGCGCTGGGCCGGGCATCAGTGCCATCCGGTGCGTCTACAGGCGCTCACGAAGCTGTAGAACTGCGCGATAACGATTCCCATCGATACTCAGGGAAAGGAGTGCTCAAGGCCGTTCATAACGTAAATACCGAAATCCTCGCCGCTCTCAGAGGCTTTGATTCAGCTGATCAAGAACAGATTGATCATTTGATGATTAAGCTGGACGGAACCGCTGATAAATCCAGACTCGGAGGAAACGCCATCCTGGGCGTCAGCCTGGCCGTTGCCAGGGCAGCCGCTTCTGCCATGAACCTGCCGTTGTTCCAGTATCTAGGAGGCGACCAGGCCGCGAGAATGCCCGTGCCGATGTTCAATATCCTCAATGGCGGAGTGCATGCCAATTGGCAAGGGCCTGACTTTCAGGAATTCATGATTGCACCTACAGGCGCAGCCAGCTTCAGGGAAGCCTTGCAATGGGGCGCTGAGGTTTATCACGAACTGAAAGCGGTGCTTAAGGATGCCGGTTACTCAACGGCGGTCGGAGATGAGGGTGGTTTCGCACCGGCTCTCAAGAAAAACTCAGATGCCGTCGAACTGATCATTCAAGCCATCGAAAGGGCCGGTTACAAGCCGGGATCTCAGATCGAAATCGCTATCGATCCGGCATCCAGCGGTTTCTATGAACACGGTCTTTACCATCTGCGTTCGGAAAGTCGCGAGGTCGATGCCCAAGAGCTGATTAGCCTCTATTCCTCATGGATCGACAAGTACCCGATTGCGGTACTGGAAGATGGACTCGCGGAAGACGATTGGTCGGGCTGGAAGCTATTGAATGATTCGCTCGGTAACCGGATCGAGTTGGTTGGAGACGACCTGTTTGTCACCAACGTCGAACGGATTCAGCAAGGCATCACAGAAAACGTAGCCAATGCCGTACTGATCAAACCCAATCAAATCGGAACCCTGACAGAGACCAAAGCCGCCATTGAAATGGCCTACGGGGCAAATTGGGGGGCAATGGTTTCTCATCGCAGCGGGGAGACCGTGGACAGCTTCATCGCTGATCTGACGGTGGCCATGGGTACTGGCCATCTCAAGACAGGCGCTCCATGCCGGGGGGAGCGGGTCGAGAAATACAATCAGTTCCTACGAATTGAAGAGCAGCTAGGAGGCCGTGCCATTTATGCCGGCCATGACGCGTTTGTGCGGTGACACCCTCCTTTCTGATACCAACCTTTGCGTAACGAGAGCGACGTAATGACCCCGCCAGAAATGTTATTAGCCTGGAGCAGAAGATGGAGATTTCAAGGTGGCATTGTCATCTGTAAAAGCTGTGCGGCGCAGCAGCATGAGACATCGTGCGATCAACCATTCGCGCACAGGCCTGGCTGTGATTACGTCAGTTCGCGACTCTCGCAGCCGTGGTCTGACCTGAATGCGATCATAAAATTGCTCGGCCCTTAACCGTCGAGCCTGACAGATTGGTCAGCGTAAAACATCGACTCACGTGTGTCCGTTGGCAAAACGTCAGCGGTCTTGGCCCTTCCAGAAAACCTAGAGGTATGAGCATGAGCTACACGGACATCCCCGCTGGCAACGCCATCCCCGATGACTTCTTCACCGTCATCGAGATTCCTGCAAATCACTCGCCGATCAAGTACGAGGTGGACAAGCCAAGCGGACAGATCTTTGTTGATCGCTTCCTCAGCACGCCGATGTTCTATCCGGCCAACTATGGATTCATTCCCAATACATTGAGCGATGACGGCGATCCTCTGGACGTTCTGGTGATTTGCCCTTACCCGGTGTCACCGGGCGTCGTCATTCGAAGTAGGCCAGTGGGTGTGATGTACATGACGGACGAAGCTGGAGCGGATGCCAAGGTGATTGCAGTGCCTCATGACAAGCTGAGCGCTATGTACAGCGACGTGAAAGAGTGCTCAGACCTCCCCGCGCTACTACTCGCTCAGATACAGCATTTCTTCGAGAACTACAAAACACTGGAGCCGGGGAAGTGGGTAAAGATGGGCCGTTGGGGGAGCGCTGATGAGGCGCGGGAGGAGATTCGCAAGTCGGTCGCCGCGTATTCCCCCGGATAGATTTTCGCCAGCTTTGATGCCGAGAGTAGCACTGAGAGCCGCGTGATTTTGGCTGGTCTCTCAGCGCTGCAAGCGTCCGAAATAAAGGTCAGTACACGGATGGAAAAATGGATGGCGTATGCCTTCGTCTCAATGTTTTTTGCTGGGTTCACATCTGTCATCGCCAAGATGGGCCTTGCAGGTATTTCGGGGGAACTCGGCCTGACCGTTCGTACGTCGTTTGTATGTGCCTTCGTGCTGGCGTTCGCGGTGTGGGTCGTTCCTACACAGATGTGGCCAACATCACGAGCAGGAATTTGACTTGGCTAGGACTGTCGGGCGTCACCACGGCGTTGTCATGGATTTTCTACTACAAAGCCCTAAAAGCAGGGGATGTCGCCACCGTTGCACTGATTGATAAGGGTAGCGTCATCGTTGCTATGTTGCTTGCCGGTCTGGTGCTTCGAGAGATCATCACGTTGCGCATGATCACAGGTGCAGGCCTCATCGTCGCTGGACTGCTTGTCATCGCCAAAAAGCCCTAAGCGCTCAAGCGTTGCCCGTTTAGCAAGCTCGCTACCTGCGTGCTCATCCTGCGCACGATTTCAAACGGTAGCGCAAATCAAATCTACTACGAAGGGTAAGAACTAAAATTCCGGGCACTGAGAGGCACGGATCGCTCCTCCATGGGCGGATCTACCTTGGCTCATAGGAATATGCCGTTTTACCCTCCACTCGTTATGCCAGTTCGCGCCAATATCTCGGATGACCAACTGCATCCAGAAAAACAAGCTCGCAGGACACATAGCACATCCAGATTCCCGAGGTCAGGAACTGAATGTTTAATTACATGGACTCCTCAGAGCCTGTGTACTCACGAATGGGAGTCAGTTGCTTATCCGACCGCTCCCATCATCTTGTCATAGTGCTCCTCAAACCCTGTCCTCACGAACACCTGCCTGAACCGCTCCACGTAGTGAGCCGGCTCAATCTCACCAAAATCCGTGAGGTTGACCGCATCGGCGTGAGACTCACGATTAACGTATCGATACAGGGCCTTAAAATCTGCATCCTCATCGGCCAACGCCACGAGCGCCTCCTGAAGCACGTCCTGGCGGTGCACAAATGTGAAGTAGTACTCCAGGATATTCCGCATCATGTTTGGAATGACGGTCGCAGAGGTACGCCCTGCCTGGGCATCCTTGATGGCCTGCCAGAATGATTGGTAGTCATTCTGTACGTCAGTGGCCTTCATGGGCGTGATGACGCTGTGTGCAGCCTTGGTGATCCGGAACAACGAGAACTCGTCCGATTTTTTGAGGTGCTTGAGCATCTCGTGAAAGAAGAACAGGTTGTGCGTCAGGATGAAGACCTGCTTGAAGCGCTCTTTCGGGCTGAGAACTCGCCGGTGAATCATGGAGGCGATGTCGTAAATGTAGTTATGAGAAAGGCTTGATATGGGATCGTCGATGACGATGATTCGCTCGCTTTTCAGCTTGGAACCGTTTTCATCGAGCTCGCCGTTACAGACCTCAAGAAAATAGAGGAAGGAGATCAACGTCTTCTCACCCTCGCTGAGCGTCTTGAACACGCCGGCCTGCTGTTCAGGCCTTTGCAGCTTGTAACGAGGAAGCTCACCCTCCTCTCTGACAACCAGAAAGCCCTTGAGCCCCAGCACAGCCAACGACGTGTTGATGCTGTCGATGGACTGGTCGATGTTCGTGATCTTGGCTCTGCTCAGAGCAATGGCATCCCGGTGAACCTGAGCCTTTATGCGGATCTCGTCAGCCAGCTTTCGCTTCTCCTCCTTTTTAACACCAAGCTCGCTGTGTACCTTTCTCGCGGACGTGATGACCGTGTCGCAGCTCGCCCGAAAGCAGTTCCAGAAACGCGTTTTGATGTTCTCCAGGTGGGTTTTCTTGTCTTTTACCTTGAGGTTGAAGGCATCAATCTTCTGCTGATCTTCCGCGATCAAGGCGTTGATTTCGCTGAGCAGAGCCTCGGTCGACTCCAGTGTGATAACCATGGATGGACTCGCCAATTTGGCAGCCAGCTCTTGAATGTTTTGGGTGAATAATGCGTCCAACCTTGCCAGAAGTGCCTGGTACTCAGGAGCCCGATACTCCGCACGCTGGGACTGGCCTCTCAATCGAGCGACACCGCCGTCGTATCGGTTTTTCAGAGCTTTCAGCTGAGAGACCCGCTGCTCGTAGGTTTTGTCGAACACCTTCCGGATTTCATCGTAGAAACCAGCTGGCAGGGCTTGCTGGCAAAACGGACACTGCTCCCGTTCGTGAAACTCAAGGGCATGCTTGACCCAGTCCGAGTTACCCAGATCAGTAATCAACGCGGAAAGGTACGAGTCGCCGGATCCGGAAATGACTTCGGAGAGCAGGGGGCTGGCTTCCACCTCGCTTTCTGCAAATCGGAGAGTAGGTATCGCAGGGAGCTCGGTATCTCCCGCAGACTGCAACTGCTCCGCCTCAGTTGCCAAAGCAGTGAAATCCTCACCCGATGTCACAAGCGCAATATCACGTAGCTTGTCGCCGAGGCGCTCTTTGGTATTGGGCCCAACGAGGCAATACCGGAGAGGGCCGGTTTCGAAAGGTTTTTTGAGGGCCCATAGCTGATCCAGCATGTCCGCTTTGTTGGCTTTCTGAGAGTCGCCAAAAGCGTTCCCTGCCGCCACCTCGGCCTGATGTTCAGTCAACACCTGTTTGAGGGCCAGCTCGGCAGCCTCCAGCTCTTTCTCTGCCTCGATATTGCCTTCATTGAGCGTGAAGATGCCGGCCTGCGAACTGGCCTGGAAGTTGGCCTCCATAAAGGTATGGTTGTACACCAACACCTCACGTTCCGCTGAAGCAGGCTGAGTCTGGCATTGGTGATACAGCAAATCAGCAGGGTCTTGGAGGTAGTTCCCAATGGTGGTTTTGCCCGTGCCATTGTGCCCATAGAACATGTTCACTTTCGTGAGTGGGCCGACCTGGGAGTTGAGCTCAGGCGAGTAGCTCGATACGCCGCGCAGTATGAGATTCTTGATCACGTCGCTGTCCTTAGCTACCAGAAACTAACACGTCCGTATCCTATTACTGACACGCCCCAGAGGAAAGACCGCTTTCCTGGCCTCACGCCAAAGCCACTACTGCAAGTAAATGCCTCCCCGTTGCCACAGCATCAGCGCAGTGTCAGATCGGGAGGTTGATGGAGCTTTAGCAGCGTGATACCGTCGAGCTTCGATTTATCTGAATCGAGCGGTCGGTCAGCAAAGCCTTTGCGCATCAGGTGTTTCTCCCTTCTTTTCGCACGCACTTCGACGATAGTCAGCGGAAAGCCGACACCCTGACGTATTGGAGAATTGCCATGCGTGTTCCGATCTATGCCCAAGATTTGCTGCCCAATGCAGCCTTCAAGAAGCTCGCCAAAAGCCTCAAAAACAGGTGGCCAGTCCAGTCCTCGATCCAGCAAACGCTAGCCAACGAAATCCTGTCTAAAGGCTTGGGGTATCTGGACTATTATGAGCTCAGAAGTTCGTCTTTAAACTGCCCTCCTGAAACGCCGACACCCTCTGAAAGCGACGCGCGCGCCGGGATAGTGGCTGCACTTGCTTCTGCTCTCCAATCCGCCAATGAGAAATCCGTCACTCTTAGCGGCCTGGAAGCTTTCGTAGAAACGCTTCCGTTGACAGCCTTGACCGCCTTCAAAATGGCGGCTTCAAGCGCCACATCATCGCTAACCACCAAGCCGTTAACGCTCGACCCGACACCAGGTCAAGTCTGCCCAGTGAATCTTACCTGCCCAGCAAAGACAACTCCGATGTACACCGCTCCAATGATAAGAACGGAAATCCCTACCCCTTTCGGGCGCCCGGAGAACTCGATTAGCCAGAAGGAGATTGAGGCACTCAGGCAGGTTGTCAAACGCACAAGTAGTCTGCGCGACCAGAGTATTTTTCTTCTGTTGGAGTCAGGGCTGCGAGCAAATGACATCCTCAGCAGTCAGGTACCCCCTGTCCGCAATTTTGAACCCAGCTCGTACCAGTTCAAGATTTTGAATAGCAAAAGTCGACCAGTCGTAGCGAGAGCAGACGCGATTGGGAAATACATCGACTCAGCGGGACTAGCTCCGGGGGATTACCTGTTTCCGTCTAAAGAGGATCCCGCGACACCAATGTCTGCCCATGAGCTCTTGCAGATTTTTCGCTCGTGGCAAAAGGATGCTCAACTCGCGCCCCCGCAGCGCAGCCCACGAAGTCTGAGAAACGCGGCCATCCTCAAGTCAGTGACCGAAGGCTCTGCGCCCTCTTCACCTGAGCAGATCGCAACGCGGATGGGGCACCGTTACCAGTACACGACAGAGCATTATACGGTTCTGAGTGACACTGATCCTGCGAGCGCCCGCAGCGAGAAAACGCAAAAAAAATAACGAAATTCTTAGGCCACGACTGCATCTGATCACATGGGCCCAGCCCCGGTGCCCAGATGGCTAATGACCCCGCAGGGCGTCTCACATAACGCCCTTTTTCCAATGCGGCGGTACCCAAGTCACATGCCAAAGCCCAAGAGGTAGAAAAGACCTTTGGGGCCCTCACAGCGCGCAGGAGAACAAACCATGAAAGTTCAGGCAAGTCAGTTTGTAACAACTACTAATGACCGCGTGCTGACCGATGACGGCCAGCAAGGGATGCGTGGCGAGCAGGGTATCGGTTCCTCAACAGAGCGACAGCAAGGTCACGTCGCTGCAGCGATCTACGCAATGTGCGGCCAGTTGGATAATCGCCAACTGGATGAGATCATCGAATGGGTTAATCTCTTCAAGAAGTAATCGAAAGCTAAAACAACAACACCACCCCCCCCGCATAGGCCCCAGCCGTTGTGCCAAGATAGCCGTTGACCCCGCTGGGCGCCTCGCAGAAAGCACCTAATCCAGCGCGGCGCCCACCAGCTATGCCTGATCCAAGGTATCCTGCCAGCATCGCGGGGTGGTTGGCCCTGCCTTCGACACAAGCGTCCCGATGCCCATCAAATTCATTCTCTTCGACGCCTTCGGCACCCTGCTCCAGATCCCGAAAGGCCGGCACCCCTATCGCCAAATCCTCAAGGAAGGCATCCGCCAAGGCCGCAGGCCCAAACCGGATGACTTACGTCACATCCTCACCCGCAATTTGAGCCTCACTGATGCGGCAGAGCTTTTTGGAATCAAAATCCATCCTGCCCACATGGCTGATATCCAGGGCGACCTTGAAGCAGACCTCAGTGTTATCGAAGCATTCGATGATGGCCTTCGTGCCGTAGAAAGGCTGCAGGCTGAGGGCACCAAGGTAGCGGTCGCGTCTAACTTGGCCGCGTCCTACGCGGAACCTGTTCGATGCCTTTACCCCAGGGTAGATGCTTACGGCTTTAGCTTCGCACTAGGGGCAATGAAGCCTGAGCCTTTCTTTTACAGGGGCACGTGTGAGCTCTTGGGAGCAGATACCAGCTGTTACGTTGAAAGCGAGAATGTGATCATGATCGGTGACTCTGAGAAATGTGACCGAGATGGCCCTAATGCGTTAGGGATACAGGGGTTCCTTTTGAATCGGCAGGGGGGAAATGACTTCAGCGACCTCACCGAATTCAGCAATAGAGTTTTGAGCCGTAATCATTTGTGAAAGCGGCTTGAGCTCCTCCACTCTGACCTGTCTTCCAAGTCAACATCCACCAAAAGGCTGTGCGATTGGGGGGGTTACCAACTACATCGGGTTCAGTTGCACGGAATCGGCTGAAGGATGAAAACTGAATGGGCCCGAGCGTTGTGCTCATAGCACCACCGATCAGGAGTATCCATGCCCCGTTTCCGCCGTGTCCTAACTTGGCTGTTCGCCTATCCTCCAACCAACAAGGCACTGTTTGCCATCGCCACATGGCCGGTGCTGTTCGCAATTGCCTGCTGGCAGACCCCTCAAATTGCTGAATTCTTGAGCTCGTACGGGCTTGAGGTAAGCATGCTTCAGGTGTTCCAAGCAGGCCTTGGTGCCTATGCCATCCTGTTAGCGAATCATCGAGCGCTCAATCGTCGCCACTTCAAGCGGAACCAAGTCCACATCGATCGACATCGCCGATTAGTCAGCGTTGAACGGGGTATGGTGGAGGCTGGTCTGACTGACACGCCTGCCTACACAGCGGTGACTAACGAAAAGGTTCAGTTATGCAAGCGGTTAGGATTCTTGGCAGACGCTGATAATTTCTATCGTAAGCTGCGAAGTCTGATCCAAGTATTCCAATGGCTGCGCAATAAGCTCAAGTAAGCTTGAGCAGGCCGAGAGGGGCGTGCGCGATGCGCTCCTCTACGTACGACCGGTGGCACAGGCAACCATCGAATTTGATGAATTCGAATTTCCGTACAAGGATCACGATGATGCGACCGCTAAAGGAGCAGGCAAAGACCAAGCTTTGGCTCAGTCAGTTTGATCACCGGCCCGGCGACCGCCAGGTGGCCGAGAAGCTGCTCAACTCAATCAACTATTGCCCTCTTGACGAATTCAAAACCAGCCTGACGACGCTGATCGAGCGGGTGCTTCCTGCGACGGAAACCTCAGGTCTATTCATCGAGCGCGCATTGCAAAAAACGAAAGCCAAGCTTCCACCCGCCATCTACAAAGAGCGCCGAACCTACAACCCCAAATCAAAGAAGAGACATATGAGGGCGTATGGCGCGGCGATGCAAGCCGTCCAGTCGCTGACCTACTCGACTCAGGACGTAGGCAGCGAGGGTCTCGTAACCCTCTTGGCGAACACGCTTTGCCGTTCAAACCCTGCTCGCTTTCTGCTTCAACCTGCGGCGGACAAGGTCAGAAACTCAAACGTCTGTAATTTCGTCATTTTGACTGATTTCATTGGCAGTGGTGACCGGGCTTATCGGATGCTTGATTCCATGTGGCGTGTGGCATCGATTAGAAGCTGGTACTCAGGAAACTTCATCAAGTTTTGGGTGATTGCCTACAGCGGAACCTCCGATGGCATCCAACGTGTCCGGAGTCACAGATTCGAGCCCCTCGTTCGGGTCGTGACCGAGTGCCCTACCCTCTTCAATAGCTTCGATGAAGACCTGGATGAGATGGTCGAACTATGTGAGGAATATGGAGCTCACAGCAAGCACCCGTTGGGTTGGAAAGAAACGGGAGCTCTGCTGGCCTTCGAGCATGGTGCACCTAACAACATGCCGGCAATTTTCGTGTCGGAAAAGAATAGAGGCTCAAGAAAGTGGGCTCCGCTCTTCCCTAAGCGCGTGACAGACATTCTCTGGCAGTCCACTGAAGTCAACATGACCAGCACAACGATCAGTGCATTGGGTCGGCTCAATCTCTCTGAAATATCGGGCTCACCCCGATTCAAACGCGCCACTGATCAAAACAAATCCGCAATCATCCTTTTGCTTGCTCACTCACTGGGCAAGCGACGGCTTGCTGAGCTGCGTCAAGTCCTTCCAGTTTCTCTGGACTCAATCCTCGGTGCAAGACAGCGTGCAGTAACCCGAGGCTGGATCACTGAAACGGGGGCATTGACGCTAGCAGGACATAAGGTAATCCGGCTGTTGCGCCGGGAAGGGCGGAAATTTCTTGTAGCCCCCGAGCCAGGCACTTCGTATTATCCGCAGCAACTGAGGGCTCCGCAGTAGCGGAATCTAGCATCCCGCACGTTGTGCGGGCGTTAAGGGAGCAAACTATGCTTGCCGTCGAACGATCTCACGCTTCCAGGAGGTATAAGCCTTCTCAGGCTCGCTATCGAAGTCTTGCGGCAAAGAAGGCTTATATCCGCCAGGGCGGAATCTAAAGGTAGATGACTCGCTGGAGCCCTCAGTCCTATTCAAAGGCAGGCCGTGGATTAGGCGTGCCCGAAGATGTCCTGCAAAATGCCGTGAAGACGGCAAAGCAGATGAAGCACGGCTGCCCTCCTATTCTCACCCTGAACCACCTCGCCCACTTGACCGGCGTCCCCTACCCTTTTCTACACCGCACAATCAGCCGAACCTACAGGAAAGAAGCCTACAACGTCTTTACGCTGAGGAAGCCGAACTCGGGACATAGTCCGGATCGGGTCAGGTGGATATGTGCCCCCAGTGAAGATCTGCTTCGATTACAGCGCTGGATAAACACCAACATCCTGTCGAAAGTCGAGCCCCATGAAGCCAGCTATGCCTATGACAGCCGCCATGGAGTACGGGAAGCTGCAGAGCTGCATTGCGAGGCGCAGTGGCTGATCAAACTCGATCTCACCAACTTCTTCGAGTCGATTTTGGAGCCACGCGTCTACGAACTGTTCAGGTCGTTCGGCTATCAGCCGTTGGTAGCATTCGAACTAGCCAGGCTGTGCACACGAATCCGAGCCAGGCGCAATCCGGATCAGCGGCACGGCAACAAATCGCTGCCGCCAGGACTTCCCTACTCAAGGGACAGTCGTATTGGTCACCTTCCTCAAGGCGCCGCCACCTCTCCCAAGATCTCGAATCTGGTGATGCAATCGCTGGACGAGACTTTGCAGGCTTACGCGGAGGACAATGAGCTGGTGTATTCGCGGTATGCCGATGATCTGGTTTTTTCCTCCAGAAAACCATTCGACAGGTCGCAGGCGCTCCAGCACGTCAAGTCGATCAACCAATGCCTCGTTGAAGAAGGGTTCTGGCTGAATAAGGCTAAAACGAAGGTCATCACCCCGGGAGCGCGAAAGGTTGTCTTAGGTTTGCTGATCAATGGGAAGAAGCCCCGGCTCACGAAAGCCTACAAAAAATACGTCAGCGACCATTTGTATTTCCTAGCTCATCCTGACATCGACGCCATCACCCATGCAGAGCATCGAGGGTTCAAATCGCTCCAAGGTCTTATCAACCACATCAGTGGCAAAATTGCCTATGGCTATAGCATCGAGCCGGATTGGGCCAGGGAGCAAGGCAATCGTCTCAAAGTTATCTGCGCAGCTCATGAGGTAGACCATGTCATTTTCCCCTAGCTGGGGCTAGGCTGAAAGCGGATACATACCGATGCTACGCAGCGTTTTTCTATGGGCATCAATGCCCACGCTGAAGAGGCGCGATGACTATGTCCCAGAGCGCCTCAGCGGCGCCTTCTTGAGACAGCTTCTGGTCTCGCTGGTTGCGGAGCGATGCCATCCCCAAAGTACGCCAATATAGGGCCTGGTCGTCTGATTCAACATGAAGAGCCTCGTTGAAGGATCCGCCACCAAATCCGTCACCTTGGCTGTAGTAGATGCCGGCCCCCATCTGGCCTCCGACAAAAACCGAAGCCTTGGCCACATCTCGACCATCCTTGTAGATAGTTGCGGAAAATCGGTTCGCGTCGACCCGGCGAAAAGCGCCTTGATAACCTGCGTTTCGAGACTGGAGCTCAGCCAGAGAGTTTGCGAAGTAGCGGGCAATGTATTCGAATGTCTCGAATTGGAACTGATCCTTGTCCAGCTGGGTAAAGGACTTGGCCAGGCGTAAATTGCTAGAACGGGGCCCAGTGATGGTATGAGTGGCTGTAGCAACTGGCGTAGCGGTCGCGGGGTGCATACTCGGAGGTGACACAGGCTTGTCGTTTCGCCATTTTTCAGCGGCTTTGCGCACTTCTTTGGCTACCTGTAGAAAGGCCTCATCACGATCGGGCCAGAGGGTTACCGGCTTGCCGTCTTGAGGGGTGCCCATCAGCTTGCCGAAGGGAGCATGGTGCCAATCACAGGCCCGTAGAATGACCGGGATGACAGTCGCCAGCTTCGCCTCATGGCGCTCCATTGCGCGCTTCATTTCGATGTCGTAGCAATAGTCGGATGCAATAAAATCGGGACTTACCAAAAGCAGAATGATTTCATCGGTGTTGATGTGCTCATCAATGGCAGGATTGATCTCCTGACCAGCGTTGATTCGTCGATCATGCCAAGTCTCAATGACCCCTTGCCGCTTGAGCATGGAAAGCTGTTTTTCGAGCTGGTCTCGCAACGCCTCGTCAGCATGGCAGTAGGAGAAAAATACGTTCGGCAAAATGGTCACTCCATGCAAATTGGGCACCTTGATCTTACGCCGTAAATGCGATCGGGCTCAAACCAACCGCAGCACCATTCAAACACCGCACCAACGTTATCAGGCGCCGCCTATGCCCTCATTGCTCAGGAGCCGCAGTCACCGTTCACGGTCTCAGCCTCTACAAGTACACAAACCCTAGACCTATCCCCCTATCCCACGCTGCCGACATCTTTCAGGGTGTTGGAGTAGACGAACTCGCCAAGCGCGTTACGCCATCCATCTGGATAATTTTCAATTGACCGCAGCGCTACTGCCTTAGCATTCACAGGTTGGACGGGAGGGGACAGAGCCAGTATCGCATTACCCAGCGCGACATACGCTTTGCGATGCCGTACCCCACCATTAGCCAACAAGACCCCATAACGCGACGGCGCGCCAAACTTGAGATGCTCGACGAACGCCAGTACCCCTTCGCTCACTTCAATCCCACGTTCGAGCAACAGCCGGGCTAAAAGCGAAATGCCCTGCTCGACCAGCGTCTGCAGTGAGTAGGCGACCACGCGAGTATGGATCCCCAGAATGTCATCGACATCCATCTGCATTGATTGGGCGATCTCTGCGAAGGTTGCACCTTGAACCCATTGTCGAATGATCTCGATGAGCCTTGTCTTTACCTGTTCAGGATCCTGCCCATCATCCAGCCGGAACGCCACCCGCACATCTGACTTGAGTTCTGTATCCTGCCAAGCCCACTCCAGAATTGCCGAAAGGAGATCATCCGAAGCAGGATCGACAGGGCTCGCCCAATCTGCCCTGCTCGGTAGAAGAACCTGCTCGACGAACTCCAGAAGGCGCACCTTAGCTCCAGTATCTTGAAGCCAGGCGATCTTACCCTCTGTCCTGAGAGCAATCAGACGCTGGGCTCGCAGCTCAAAAACCCTACGCAATGTGACAGCGGAACCGGCAGGAAGCTGATGGGCAGCAAACGTATGATCGGACAGGTCAGCAGCTAATCTTAGGAACTCGGCATCTCCGATTTCTTCCGCAATCAACTCGATAAGCGTTGCGTCTACTCCATCAATGAGCGGGTGACTGGCAGGCTGGATCTCCAAGAACTGATTGTCGAGCGCGATAGCATTGGTTCGCAGGAAGGTGTCAAGGCTTTCAATTAAGGTACGCAGCGAGCCTCTGACAGGCTCTCCTGCCCCTGCAGTGGCGACGGGAAGCACTAACCCCCACTGATCAGGGTTCGCGCAGATCACCAAGCCCTTGGTATTGGCGCCGGCGCGACCGGCACGACCAACGAGATTCTTGATGTCACGGGCGAGCATGTTCTCGGGCCGTCCGCTGCCAACCCGACGCTGTACCGAATACAGAACAAGCGAGCGGATCGGCAGGTTTACCCCTTCAGCGAGCGTGCTGGTACAGATCACCAGTTGCACTCGCCGATCCCGCAAAAGTTCCTCCAAAACTTCCCGTGTCTCCTGGGGGATATCACCGTGGTGGAGCACTGCCCCGTTGCTCAGCGACTTCGCACCTATCCAACCTGCACCAAATTCAGTTTCGAGGTAATCAACACGCGTGCGCAGCGAGTCGAGATCCGCATAGTCAATCGTGTTGGGTAACTGTAATGGATACTCCAACTGCTTGATGAGTTCTTCAGCCAAACCGATCGCACCCTGATCGCCTCGCTTATTTGCGGCGAATATTGCTGTAGTGCCCATCGACAAGACCTTGCGAGCAGCGGCCACAGCCAGGGTCTTGGTTGTTGAGAAGCTATAGGTATTTGTGCGCCGCGTTCGGGCGTTCACGTATTGAAAGGTGTCCCGAACCAGAAAGCCATGGATCGAGTATTGCCGTTGCTGAGCGTGGGGGTGCATATCAAGACGGACGGACTTGTTCACCCCACTACCAGCGGATCGGAGAACGGAAAACTCAGCGATCGCCGGTCGATACGTGCTCCTTATGACTGTGTGCTCCCCACCACCGAGCCAAGCATTGATTTCCTCGATGTTCGGGATGATGGCAGACATAAAAACGAAGCGAATCGGGTTGACTTGGCGGGCCTTCATTCGCGCCAATAGCAGCTCCAGGCCAATCCCTCTACCGGAGCTGTCGAGCAGGTGCCCCTCATCGCAAATGACCAGCGATATCCGCTGGGCGAACCCTGGGTCAGCGCTCAGGACTCCTGACAGCGACTCAGGGGTCGCGATCAACGCGTTAATGTGATCGAGCCCATGCACCTCGTCTCCGGACGGTATTGTTCCGCCATACGCGCAGCGCGCCGCGATCCCCAGACTGTTTAGCTGACGCACAAGAGAATGGCGAAGCTCAGAAGCCAGCGACCGGTACGGCACGATCATGATCGCGACGTGGGTCGGATTGTGCTTCAGATGCCAGTACAGTAACGTCTCGCATAGCGTGGTTTTGCCGGCCCCTGTGGGCATTTGCAAGGAATAGCTTTCGGCGTTGCCCAGTAGTCCCCTTTCAATAGCCTGAATCTGTGAGGGGAAGAACTCCCAAGTCGATGGCTTGCGATCGATAAACGAGTTGATCAAAGGTGTCCAAAAAGCGTTCGCCCCTTCGGGCAGCACAGCCCGAATATTCGACTCCTCGAAGCGAGCCAGTAGTCGGCTGAGCAAAGCCGCTGCTACCCACTTCTGCGGCCCATCCGCTAACGAGCTTCGCGCCTCGATAGCGCTCGCCTCTACGTTGTTGTTAAGACCTATCAGGTCACCGCTGCGCAGATGCTCCCGCACCTCGATGGCAATCTGCGATCCCAAGTTGCTCGGGCGGGCCAGGAAGTCATAGCACGCCGCCCATGGGCTTAGTGCATCAGCGGGCCGAATCGACTGCCGCATGGCCAGACAGGCCGACGCAGGAAAGTCCCCGAAGTAAAACGCCGCAGCCGCAAATAGTGCTGCTTCATCTTTCGAGATACCCAGCGCCTCAATCTGCTCCGCTGGGGTCTCCTTCGAAAACTGGAGAAAGGCGTTCCCTAGCTGTGCCCAATCGTCACTAGGGATATTTGGGGAGTGGATTCCGTCGAACAGCTCTCCCACGAGCGAGATGTAGTAGTCGGCAACGCGATTCCCGATCTGGGCAAGTTCAATGGGCAACGCGGCTACGGAAAACTGCCCTAAGTGCCGGGCCATGTCTGCGTCGTTGATCCAAGCTTGGAGGGAGGCTCTCATATCAAAGCACCGACTCCCGTGCAGCTGCAAAAGCTGCGTTGTAGGTAGTGTGCAAATTCGGCACTGAGATCACCACGAGCGTGTACTCGTCACTGGCCGTGGCGGGTACGTTGCCGAGTTCAGCAGCGACAAAGTTCTCGCAGATGACGGCGACGGCTCTATATCGCAGAGCAGCGGGCGGATGATCAACTGCGTTGATAAACCGGTTTAGAAGCGCAATGTCTACGTCACCGAGATCCTCTGTGATGGCGCGCTCACGAAGCCACACCAATGTGCTCGCGAGTCGACTGGTGCGATCTTTTGCGCAGTCTGTTATCGCAGAGCCGATCGGGTCTGAAGGAGCAGCAGTTGATTTGACCTTAACCTCAGCGCAAAGCACCTGATCATTAACACTGGCGAGTGGCCGCTGGGGCATGATGAAGTGAATGACATCGGACTTGGGGGCCGGTTTGGTTCTATCCTGCTTGAGTCGCCATTTCTTAGGGCCAATGGCGGTGCCTGGATACTCCATGGCGGACTGGTAGAAGTAACCGAGCACCTCGCCGAAGTCTCCGGCCATGGTTGCACCGGCATCTGGAAGCTTAGTCGCCAAGACGTCTGAAAGCGCCAGCCCATGCTGATCCGCCGCAGCGTGGAGCACATCATCGGTAATGTAGCAGCGACGCAATGGCTCGGCCATAGCCGCCTCCAAAAGCGCCACCTGCTGGGCAGTCATCCTGACCAGCACGTACGGCTGCTCCTGCTCGTGCGGGAACCATGGTACAGCGTCACCAAAGTCGAAACCGAGATCATCCATGAGTGATGGTCATCCTTAAAAAGCTCGGGAGTCGGCCCCATAGTCGCCCGAGCGCTGAGATACGTCTAGTAGTGGATGGCCACTACGGTACAGAGTTCGGTGCGGCGAAGCCGCACTGTGCTTATCTCTTTGTCCACAGCCTGGCCAACGGCATGAAAGCGCTATTGCATGCCGGCGCAGAGGGTCGGCGAAATCGAGCAACTATTGCCATATCAGTGGATGCTCGCCTGAACGGTGAAAGTGTGTTCGCTGGCGGCTTCAGCGATGCAGACACTCGTCCTTACCGTCGGTCGCCAACACATCCCAGTAAGTATTCGGTAAGAAACGCTTCGGCACCATGCCTGGACATTGCTCCCATACTCTCGTGCCACTGACGCATCCTCCCGTTTAGCTACCGCCGACGCGCAAAGTGCCGAATCGTCCGCATAAGCCGAGACAAGGTAAGCATGCAACAAACTTAGCTGGTCGATTTTCGAGTCGAAACAAGGTCAGCGCTGGAGGTGCTGTGCTTCGCGGAAATGTGCAAAATTGGCACATTGCCTATGTCATCAGGACATCAGGCCATGAGCTTCGTTGGCGAAATCTGACTACCCATCAGGCCGGCCACCGTGAATAAAGCGATGCTGCAGAGACCTCAGCATGGCCCTCGCCCTTCAAGTTTTGCGAGGTCTCAACTTCAACTGACTGAGCATCCAATCACCCGCCTCGTCGCTCTGGCGCATCATTTCTTCAAACTCAGCTGTCGTGAGTGAACGCGGGATTTCGGTTTGCGTAGGGTCGGGAGGAATCAACCGCGCTACTCGCTGACTTTCAGCCCCCGGTGCCCGGCTCTCATTTCCCGGACAGACCTCAAGGTCATTCTTCATCAGTTGCCCAGACGCTCAGCTCGATTACGATCAAGTACCAGCTGCACGAACTGGTTGAGATCAGTAATTCGCCCTTGGCCTACGCGTTGCAAAAGATGCCCCATGATTCCAACAGCCCTCGGCCCATCGCGGTCACACTTGGGCGAATCGCCAATCATCAATACCTGGCCTTTCTCTGGATCAAAGCAGTAGCCAGGGTCGACACCCATTTGCCCGCAAATGAAACGATAGATGTGAGGATCTGGCTTGGTCACACCAAGCTCAAAACTGAACCCGTGGTGTTCGATATTCGGGAATAGCCCTTTGATCACAGGGCCATATGGCTTAGCTAGGTTCGAACAAACCCCTACCAGGATGCCTGCATCTTGGAGCTCAGCGACCGCTCGGACAGCGTCGGGATATGGCTCAATCGAGGAAAGCTCCTTCTCCAATGCCTCGCTTAGCTCGATGCGCTTGGAAGCGGAGAAAGTAATCCCCAAGTGATCTGCGATCCCGACAAATGGAAGGTTTGCGGTCATCGCGAAATGCGTACTCTCAGATGTAATCGACAAGCCCTGCCGGCGCCCCTCCCTCATCAACTGAAGGTAGGGATTGGTGCGTCGCCGGATACGGACAATCGTACCGAAAGCGTCGAACAAGACCGCCGAAATCATCCCACACCCTCCCCATTTTGATCACTGAAAAACGTCAGTAGCCATCGCGCTCACTGGAAAACAGTCTCAGAACGGTGGAGAGCGGGATCGTGTTTTTTCGACCTGACCCCATCAGCACATAGAGGGTGTGTTGCGTTCGAAAAAACATGTCATCAGTAAATGCCACCAGCGGAGTACTACGTAGCCACTCGCCGGGGCGGCTAGCGCCCGAACTGCTAAACAGGACATCAAGTGCGAGCAGCATCACGGGCTGTTGGCCTTGCGCGGCCATCTGCTCAATGACCTGCGCCGGAGCCTCCAAATCAATCCAGAACCAATTGCCGACGATGCAAACACTTTGCTCAGGAAACTGATTGCTAGTCAGTGCTATGAGCTCCTTCAGCGCTAAGCTCGATCCGAACATGACCTCGCCCGGGCCCAATATGCGACTTACCTGATGTTCCTGCATGTGTGTCCTTGCCACCTGTACTGAATCCGAAATGAACCACTAATCGTGGGCGCATCCTTTTCGTCGCAGTGCATCTCAAGCCAACGATTTAAACCAAAAATCTGACCTGTAGACCAAGGTGCTCTACACGCCCAAAACGGGGTTGATTTCTCCCAACCGCGCTCCTGAATCAGGTCTTTCTGGCCGTCAATTACGACTCGAAAACCCACACTGCTTTTCTAAAAGCCCAGTGACATCGGAGCCCGTAGCGGAAACCAAAACGTAGCAACTGCCTGATAACGTCTGTGCTATCTGATAGCCCTGATCCTCGTAGAACTCAATCACAGTTGACGTCCTGATTCTTCGACCGTCGGCGAATCTCTTCCGCAGATCGCCATACACCCGCCCAATGAGAGAAAAACCCTCCAATTCTGGAAGGTACAGAATCCCAGTTGTCGGCAGATCGAACTCAACAGATGCCACCTGCACTACCACAAACGGCGGCTTGTCATGAGCAGGCATGCAGGTGCTCACTGTTGGTGAGCCAATTTGCGATCACGTAATAGTCATTGCCGCACAACGACTGAAGCAATACGAAGCCCTGTCTCTCCTCCACCAATTTGACCTCAGGAGTGGCAACTGTCGTCCCATCGGCAATTAGCCCCGCACGATCCAGGAACACGCTGGCAGCATACCGAGTACCGACTCGCGCAGCCTGAGTAAGGTAGGCATCGACAAGCACGTTCCATTCGATCTGCTGAGCCTCCAAAACCTCTGAAGGGATTGCCACTGCTTCGAACGCAGGACGCCTTTCTACTGTTGACACGTTAGATCTCCAAAATCATGCGAGCATCAAATCCGGTCTGCTCCGAGGGGTATCCCTTTGGGTTTGAGATCATCCGGCAGCCACCTATCTCGACGTCAATGGCATGATGCGTGTGCCCAAAAATCCAAACATCAGCCTGCATCACTAGCGACGGCCAATTGTTGCAGTATGCAGCTGTGAGGTGCCCTGCGTGCTCATGGCCGCCCACCTCAACCAGCGGCGAATGGTGAGTGATCACGACCGTGCGACCGGTAAACGGCTTTGCCAACTCAGTGGCAAGCCAGTCCTTGGCCAGGCGACTGCGGGCAGCGACATCATCTGTGCGCAGTCGGCGGTAATTCGTTCCTGCTCGGATGACTTTGAAATCATTCATTGAGTCCCTTGCGAGCGCACTAGCAGCTGTCGCGTCACCCGTGGCAGCGAAGTCTGTCCATCCTGTGCAGCCAAGGAAACGAACGCCATCTTGGATGAATACATCCTGTTCCATCACATGGACATGACTCGCTGCCAACTGCCTGGACTTTTCCAGAGCCCGGTCAAAATGGCCACTATAGAATTCGTGATTGCCTAAGACGTACAAGACATTGGCCGCGAAGGCTTCATTCGCCCATTTCACGCCGCGCTCTTTGGTATGGATGTCGCCTGCCAGTACAACAAGATCAGCATCCAGTGCGATCGGCTCGAAACTCTCAAATTCGAGATGCAGATCGGACAAGACACACACCTTCATAAACCAACCTCACTTGCTCGATTTAGCGGTAAATTGAAACTCCCACGCCTGTAAATGCGAGGCTTGGCCCGGTCACTCGGCTGCAATGAGATCGAGGGATGAACCTCCAGCGGACGCATCTTAGCCTATTCTGAACACTAGTGTCAGCATGCCCCGTTTATTGGTCAATACGGCTGTGGCTCTATTCTCGCTTTTGGACGCCTATGTCACTCAAGAACGAGATAGCGGCAACGCTCCGAGCCGTTCGCCAGCAGAAGCAGGTCAGCTATGAGAATCTAGCTGGTGGCTCCATGCGCACGACGATTGGCTATCTTGAGCGAGCAGAAGCCGGCGTTACTCTCGATAAGCTGGCGGACATTGCGCGCGCCTTGGATTTCAATTTGGTCACGCTGATCGCACTTTGCGTCGCCAGCCAGGAGAGACTGCAGGCGGAAACCATTCTCCAAGACGCGACACTCGAACTGCAGAGCTTTCTAGCTGCAGGCGGGGCCGAGCTCATTCAAAGCCAGTTTGAAGATGGGAAACTGATCCAACGCGTTGCAGGCAAGCCGCTCAAATCCCACAATCGTGATGCCGTCCTTGGGCTCAAAGCTCAGGGCAAGACACCCGCAGAGGCTGTCAAAATTTTGGGCCTGTCTCGTACAACTGTGAACCGATACTGGCAGCAAGCAGCCAGCGGCGAATAGCACATTCGCGATGGTCGCGAGAGGTCAGGCGCGACGGGCTAAGCCAGGCTGGATCGCGAGCGTATAGCCCCCTCACGCCCAGCCTTGCTCGATCACCTGATCAGAAGCGCAGTCAGCAGGTGCAGGTGGTCATCGTCATCCAGCGACACCGCAATGGATCCAGACCGAGACAGCTCAACTTGGACAGGCTTGGAATCGTAGTGGTAGGCAATTTTGATCTTGTCGATTGGCGCGGCGCGGCCACCCGTGATTTCCAACAATTTCGTCATGGCGTTACCGGTGGAAGCAATGTCGACCCGGTAGCTGCTTTCGATATCAAAAGTGACCGCGCCTGAAACGATTCTCTTCGCCATCACCCTTGTAAAGCGCTTGTCGTTCTTTAGCTGCTCATAGACCACGGAGATGTCCGGCTTTACGATTTCCAATGCGAATCGCGTTCCAGTAGCGGCACGCATAAGCTCCACAAAGGGCTTCAAATCCTTCGGCGGCGAGCCCATGCAGATCGAGTACCGATTAGATCCGAGCTCCTCAAACACCATGTCGAAGCTGATGTAGGTTGAGTAGCTGGATTCGATCATTTCACCCAGAGGATTCGTGAATGACTGGGTAATGTTCCGCTGCTCATGGTATCGAATGGTCGCCTGGCCATCCCGGATTTCAATGGGTTCGAGTCCAATCTGGTTTTCGTCATTGAACGGCAACTGCTGCAGCCCGCGCACGAGACTGAGAAAGTCTACGTGAGCGGTCAGAACCCAGAGCTTTAGCCGCTTCGGCTTCATTTCATCAGACTCCCTTCGATACAATCCAGCGTCTTCTGCGCCGCTTCCTCCAACCGGATCTTAAGCTTCTGCTCGAATACCGGTTCGGCACGCACCAGACTCTTGGCGTATTTCCCGTTGTTGTAGTTGTAGACACCTTTGACGATGTAAGAGAACTCGCAGCACTTGGCCTGGTTGCCGAATTGGGCTTCGAACTGAACGAACTCTGACCCTACGAGCTTCTCGCGGGCCGTCCATCGAATCTTCCACAGGTAAAAACCGTGACCTTCAAGCTCCAGAAGCTGCTTGGATTCCAAGACACCCTTACCCTTCAGGGAGGCCTTGTCGATGCGGATAATCTTATGGACACGGGCTTCAGGCTGCGGCTTTGCAAGCTGCGCCTCAGGGTCGTCCTCCTCGCCATCATCTTCCGATTCAATCTCGATCGAATCCTCAATCACCAGCGCCTCGTCACTGAGATCTAGGTCGTCATCTTCGCGATCTTTAGGGTTGAACGTGGAGACGTCGACCACATCGACCACCTCCATGTCCTTGAGATTGCGGATCAAGTCGCGAAGGAAATTCGTCCTGATGCCAGCATCAGGGATCGCCTCCAGCGAAATGGTTCGAGTCGCCACATCCTGGTCAGTGACGATCTCGATCTGGGAATACAACTGATCGGTGATGTCCTTGAACTTGTCGTTCATCGGGCCGGTGATCTTCCAGCCATTGCCCTGTTTCTCAAGGGTCACTTCCGCCGTTTTCTCAACGACCTGGCGGAACTCGGCTTGGCTCAGATCAAGCTTCTGGTATTTGACGGTGAGCTTGAGCTGGTCACCATGGACAGCTACCTCAGCCTGCTCGTGCTCGTTATCCACCAGCCATTCCTTGACGGAGGTCAGAGCATCGGTCAGCTGGTCTTTGGAGACCGCTGTCGTGACGACGACGTTGGTGGTTTTCTCGCGACTGTCGCGACCACCCACCAGGAGCGAGAGGCTCCGGTAGTCGTAGTAGTCATGGAACAGGGCACTGAATCGACTGGCCAGGAATTTCTTGTCGGACTCATTGGAGATCACGATCCCTCTGGAAAGAAAGACTTTCCTGAGCTCGGCACTCGTCAGGCTTCGCTGCGTGAGTGCGTCAAAGATCGCTTTGTCGGATGCGAAATACAAGCTACCCATTCTCATATCAGTCTCGCTCCCATCCGATCGCTTCGGGCTTATAGTTCGGTATCGCGTGATTCACGATATCCAGTTCGATCGCCTGTAGTTTGAGCTTGCGATTCTCGTCTTCGCCCCACTCGGTCACGTAGCTGTTGATGGCAGCGTTGAAGTTGCTGAGGATGCTGCTGTGAGGATTGCGGTTGGCAACCCTGATTCGGATTTTCAAGTCCTTGTTGGCGTTGAGAATCTGGAACCTGGACAAGGCGTCAAAGAGGTACCGAAATTCGATCTCGGAGCTGCCGTCGCGGCGGTAGTAGATCAGGAAGCCTTCGCTATAGGTTTCGGCCAGCGCCTTGGCTTTCTCGCAGTACGAGATCACCTCTTTGTGGTGAATGATCATGTAAGGCGAGGCGATCAGTTCTGCCGTGGCAGCACGCTCCCAGTATTCGCCACTCGCTTTGTGCAACACGAGGTCAGGGTAATAGAAGGTGTAGTTATCCTTCGGGAATGTCCCCTTCGCCCTGAGGTTGTTCACATCGACCTGCAATGTATTCAGGTAGTTGATCAGCGACGGCTCAACGATATGAATCTGCTGAGAATCCTTGATGTGCAGATTCTCACCCTTGTAGTCCTTGAAGTGATCGTAGAAATTCTTGTCGTACTCGTCATCGTGATTGAATACAAACAGCATCCCACGAACTTCATATTTCTCACGTTTGGCTAGGTGATAGCGCGTCTGCCATTCCGGAGAAGCACGGGCACAGTCAATCGTCTTGCCCAAAGACTTCAAGGCCTTCTTGATCGAGTCCATCGTGATGGAGCCCACCGCGTAGCTCTTCAAATCGGTGTGAAGGTAAACGGCTTTGTTCAGGTAGGGATCTGCATATTTGAACACCACGTCAGTCGGATGCGTGTGCTCAGACTTCTTCAAGGGCGCGTGTGTTTCCTTCTTCACGCAGCCGAAATTGAGGTTCGTAGGCCCCTCTTTTTTCCAGCGGAAGAAGCTGAAGATGTCATTGGAAACGAGCTCCGCGAGCCTCGCAATTTTTTCAGTTTCGCCGCCTGACATGGTCGTTCCTGTCACAAAATGAATGCGCAGGAACAAGGTCAGCCAGGATCGGAGCCTGGGCCGTCGGGGTGCGTCCTGCTAGAGATATGGCTTCATGCCAGTACAAAGTACCGCAAAACCGCTGACGTCGCCATTGGACGGGCAGGCTTCGCGGACGCTTTCAGTCGAAAACAATCAGATTCAGCCATGGACGCATGCCAATAGGCATGACGCAGCGGAACCCATCAGCACAATAGGAAAAGGCAGACGAGCCGTTAAAAATACTTATCGGTACGGGGGGGGGGCACGCATGCCTCGCGAGGCAACAAGACTACCCAGAGGAATGAAGATACGGCGAAAACGACCGTAGAAACGCCAGAAATAAAGGGGCTGCAAAGAAAACGCACACGAAATGGAATAAAAAATGCCACGCATAGCACTTTTTTTTATTTCAAATTTTACTTTACAGTCAATACCATCCGGTTCGCGAGATTAAACCACCATCCCGGAGACTTGTCAATATATGCGTAAACCGACGATTGCAAAAGATCCAAGCCTCTCAGACCCTCGTCGGCAGAAGGGTCAAAAACAGCCAGGCCCCGGCGGCAGCATGCAGGCGATGAATAGCCTCACGCTGGTCAAGGGCGAGCCTCCCAGGCTTTACGAGACAGCTACAGGCATACCGTTGGATTTCTACAATGAGTTCACCGAGCACCTCTGGGACGAGATCGGCATCAGCTACGCGCGTAACTCGGTCATCACCTTGGAGAGGGGTGGGCGCGCGCTCGCCGAATTTCTCTATGAGACCGGTGCCCTTTCTGGCCGACTTGACCCTGCTACTGCGTCGAAAACCATGCAGCTTTTTCCGTCCTATCTCATCGATGGGGCGGACGCTAAAGACCCGATTGTCCGTCAGGCATTCATTCGAACAGGCCGAAAAACACTCTCCGCCAAGTCTGCGGGCCCATACATCGCAGGCGCCAATCTGATGCTGAGGGTCTGCAGCGCAATCACGTTTGAACAGGCAGAAATGGCCGCTGTACTTGCGGGTCAACTGCCTCTGGAGCAAGTGAATGAGTTGCCGGAACTCAGTCCCCGTGTGCGCAGCCCTCAGGAATTGGCTCAGATCCACGCCAACACGCTGCAGGTCAAACCCTCTCTGGGTGAAGGCGCAAAGAAAGCCCAAGGAGGCCTGCGTGCACCCAAGAACAAGAAACAGCGAAAGGCCAAACACATCGGACTCCCGCACATCCTACCCATGCTTGAAAACGCCCCGACCCCACTGGACGGCCTGATCTGGAGCTTTGGGCTCGGGAGCTTGAGGCTATCGGAAGCGATGGGGATTCGCCTGGAGGACATTGACGTTGACGCGCAAATCATCCGCGTTGAAGACCCTCAGGGCTTGCGTGATACGACGAACAAGGAAAGCTTCGGCTTCAAGGGCCGCAAGACGGCTGCTGTGACTATGTTCGAGCCGTTCCAGTCGATTTTTTGGGAAAAGCTGGCTGAGTACATGGCTGTGCGCCCTTCTTCTGACAGCTCTTGGCTGCTGCTGTCGTTGGATGAAGATACCTACGGTGTACCTCTCTGCGAACTCAATGCCAACAGCGTCAACAGGGCGGTCAATCGCAGCATCCAAGCCACGCAGAAGAAACTGAAGTTCGTAGCGCCTCAAGGAAACTACTCGTCCCACCAATTCCGCCACCTGTACGGCGTGTGGGCACGTAACTATGTGGTGGTGCCAGGCCGACCTAAACCTGGCCTCGACCTGCCTGAGATCCAGTTGTTGATGGGCCATGCCGACCTCAAAAGCACTGAGATCTATGCCGCCGACTTGGGTATTCACACCCTTGTGGAGGTAGATGCTGCAAATGAACTCATCTACCACCGAGGCGCCGGGGAAAGCATTGATTACTACCGTGGCCAAGCCTATGCGCGCCTAAGCGAGCAACTGCTGCAGCAGGGCCCAGAAGCGTGATCAACACCACCGACAACCTTACCGTGCACGGCGACGATGTCCTGCAAAGCGCTCAAGCCATCTTGCAAGAGTTGGCTCAGAAAGCTGTGGATGCCGAGACTGTCGCGGGGAAAGCCAATCCCGAGCTTCTGAGGGATATGCAGGCCAGACACCGTCTGGCCTTATCCATCTTCCTGCGGCATCGGAAAGGTCGGGCCCTGACCTACCCAGAGCTCACTACTCTTTACAGTCTATGCCTCGTACCCGACAAACAGCTTGATGTCGCAATACCCCTCTATGAGGAGCTCACGGGCGAGTACACACCAAAGCTGAAAGATGTGAGCGGACTTCGCATCCCTATCCGGGCAATGTTTGTACTCTTGTGGGCGAAGGGACACGTCACCCTCCCCCACAGCTTCAACCTGAGTGGCATATGGGCCAAGTACCCAGAAATGATAGACATATCTGAGGGCTTCATTCACCAGATCGCTGGACTCAAGGCATCGCATCAGCAGCGCTGCGCTCGCACTTTCCAGTACCGTGTGAACTGGAAAAAGCCTGAAGATATAGTATTTGAAGAGCTGTGGGAGGCCGCGCCTGCAGTTGTAGACAAACAGCGTGAAATAAAGAGCAAGGCAACGAAGGGCAGTAAAGGCCTGGATTTTTCCTACCTAGCTTGGCTTCACCTGTTCGCCACACAATATCCATCGATTGTAAGCCCTGATCAGGCGCGTCTACTTGAGGGGTATCACGTGCATCTAAGCACGACCAGGATCGAGAAATCGAGTACCGAAATCAAAAAGTCCTATGCGGAGTTCGCAATGCACTGGGGTTCGATCGACCCCAGCCAGTCAAAAAGCGAAAACCTAAAATGGAGAAGATCCCGTTATGCCGCCGGCCTTGATGGCCGCAAGAGGAAGAACAAACAAAAAATTGAGGATAAAATCGCCCGAGAAGACGCCCAAAACTGGGAAGCACAGAGCGTACTTTCCCCTGAGGAGTATGCAGCTCTGCCTGGCCGCAGGCGGCCTACAAAGGGCGACTATGAATGGGTCGAGAGTTACTACAATACCCCAGAGAGTCCTCATACTGAGGACAACTTAGCCTCTTGGGTAAGAGCTGGGAAACTGCATCTTGAGCATATCGAAGAGCACCAACCCAAAAGCAGGGCGCAGGAAGTTGGCTACATTCACATCCTGATGGACTACTTGGGCAGGTATTTGCCCGCTTGGCTAAGGAAACACCCGGACAGCGGCGTTGAATTTCCGACTAACATCGAGGAATTCCACCGATCCATATTTTGGCATCGCACCAAAAAAAACACCAAGATCAAAAATCTCAAGGGTAGCTCGCACCTCGACTTGCCCCTCACACTGATGCAGTTCTACGATCTTAAACGCAGTATCAAAACAAAGTCGCATTTCATTTTTTCGGTATGGCGGTTCTTTGAGGTCGCGATAGCGAAAAGTAAAGAATTGCTGCCAGATGGTAGAGCACTGGTCAGTGGCCCCTACACAAATCCGGTTCATCCAAAACTGGACTCACCTGGAAGTGGCCCAGCGGGGAAAAGTGACAAAATCCCCTTGCCCATCGGCTCCATGATTATGGTCGAGGCCTACATGCTGGCACTCGATGCGATCGGGGTTGAACTTCAAAACAAGTGCCTGACAGGCTTACTGAGCTTCCAGGACTCTCTGGATCTGAAAAACAGCGTTTGGATTGATCTCGAAAAATACGGAATTTCATACTCCCTCAAGCTGTGGAACCCCGACGACATCTCTGAAACCTTGGAGGTGCCTCTCAAAAAAATCATCAACGCCTATTCGTGGAAAAGTGAGAATTATAAATACGCTGGCCGTGAAATTTACGTCCCATGGCTATCACAGTTGAGAATGCTCACCACAGCCATGTTTTCTGGGCTACGCCTTCAAAACTGCCAATGGCTGGATGTTCGCAGCTTTGACAAATATTATGATGCCTCTCTGCGGGGTAGCCTTAGCAGCTGCATTCTCTACGTCAACACCGATAAAAGCGGCAATAGCCGCCCCGTATCGCTCCCTTACAAGGTTATGGACGTACTGCTCCAAGAGCGCCACTTTCAGACTAAGCAGTACGGCAAAAAATACAAAGGTGTCTATTACGAAAACGATATCAGCAATGCGAAGAAGTACGGAAAAATCCAACCTCTCTTCCGGAGCCCATGGCTCGATAGCGGCTTGCCGTTTTCTGATCCCTCTTACGCAGCTAAGTGGACGTTGATTCTTCGTGGCTTTCAAGAAATGTACAACAGTTTCGTGCCACCTGAAAGTCGCCATCAATTCGTGGAGCAGACGGCCAGTGGAGATTGGTCGGCAGTACATACACCCCATGCGCTGCGCGCAACTTGGATTACCCACCGCCGTATTTATGCATTTCTCGATTACGCCATCATCGGAGGGCAAGTAGGCCATGCCCATCGGTACACATCTGCGCATTACGTAGTGCCGACGCGACAAGAAACGCTCACCCTAGTTGAATCTGCCAACAAAGCAGTGTCTGCGCATGCATTTGCTGCTCTGACCGGCAGACCTCCCAGCCCGTCATCGCCAGAATCAGCGCTGGTCAAAGGCTGGCAAAAGCACCGCAAAGATACAGTGCGCGAACAGCACCTGATTTCCGTACTTCCAGGTATTCTGGACATTGAGGAGACGGGTCTGGACTTGATTGCTAGCACCAAAACTCAGCGCGTAAAATTTCTGGACAATTGCATATGTGCGCTAGACGGTGATTGCCCTAAAAAATTGATGAATTTCACAAGAAAAGCTCGCACGTGTGGTATCTGCCCTTATGCAATATTCGGCATCGATCACCTACCCGGACTGAACGCGAAAGTTCGCGACCTGGCCAACCGCGTTGATCATCTCAAACCAAGGCTTCAGCAATTACACAAACATCAACCACACTCGTCCAATACCGAGATAGTCTACGACGAGCTTTCTCTGAGCGCGTTGGAACTGGCCGGATACCGTCAAGTCGTACAGATTCTTGAGAAAAACTGGCGGGAAGAGAAGTTTCCGAAAGGGTACATCACTCGTCATCGCGACCTTGCTAATGCTGTACGTCACAGCGTTGATATGGACGACCCGAAACAGCGCGTTCTCTCCATGCTGTTAGACATGTCCCAGTTTCCTGCCTTGGCGTCAGAGCATTACCCGCTAATCCTTGAAGAGATGGCACGTAACCCCGAGTTATTGATAGTTGTCAACCAACCAGTAGACGAAAGAGAGCGCTACATTGGTCAAATTCTTTCAATTATGAATGGTGCGGATCTTTCATTCGGGGATATTGCTGCGTACGCCCTGAGCCACCCTTCCGCCTTCTCACCCAAAGACCAAGCTTCGATGGCGATGGTGCACTGAGATGGCCAAGCGAGCTCGTGAGACTGGGCCGAACCGACCATGACAAAGAAACCCACCAAAACAGTGAAGGCGCGCCGCGGCGCCGCGCAACTCAATGCGACGATTGCTCGAATCAATGCTGCCTTGGAGGTGCTTCAGGAGAGTGGTGACCCCTTCAAAAATATCAGCCAGTTAGCAAAGGAAGTAGCCCGCGTTTGCGGCATAGATCGCAGCTTGCTGTTAAAGCGTGGGAAGACGTACAGGCAGTGTTTGGAGCGCTATCCGGCATTGCTGGGCGATGGGAGCAGCGCTCCTACCCCGTACAAGATCGATATCGATCCAATGCATCCGGTCATGATTCGGACTGCGCAGCTAGAGGAGGAGAACGCCAAGCTTCGCAACATCGTAGACGACCTATCGAAACGGACTGTCAGGGCTGCACAGTCTCACGGGGTTGCCGCCAAGGCCAGCGTATCTGAATACCAACGCGAATACGAAGTGACCTGCCAGCTCGTAGACAGAATCCTCGATCACAAGCCAGCCATTCAGATCGTCGACAACACCCTGACCGACTTCTCGAATGTCAGCGGGATTCCGAAGCCAGTTGCGGATTCCAAGCTCATCGCCCCCTACCTCAAATGGAAAAATACCCGTGCTTAAGTTGAATGATGGTTGTATCGGTGGCGCTGATGCTGAGGACGGTGCTGGGGTTGCTGCTGGCACGGGGTTTGATGTCCAGGGAGGCACGCCGCTTGAGGTACTGCGCGCCATGACGCCGCAATTGGAGTCAGCCAGGAAGCTGCGCATGGTGGTCTTGGAGGTCATCGAATCAGGTAAAGGCGTGCCTATGCGAGCTGGCAAAATAAACCTCGCATGGCTTGCCGGGACGGTTGGACTTACCAGGCAAGTGTTCTATCCAGGGCGCGGTGGGGAGGAGCTTTCCCAGATTGCTGATCTCTTGCTGGAGCACGTACGATCCCAGTCGTCCACCAAGCCACATACGCAGTACGACAAATCGCTGGCCAGTTTGCGAACCGAGATTCAGTTGCTCCGAACCCAACTGCGGGACGCTCAGCGGGCCCTCCAGTGCGCTGCCTTCCGAGAGGAAATCATTAGATCAGGGAAAATCCTCACGTTCTGACCGCGCTCTTGTTGCGCCGGTTAGACGCCGATCTATTCGCTCCTTTATAGCCCTTTTTATCCCCTTGTAGTCTTTTCTAAAAAATGGTGTACAGCCAATGGGAAATTATTACTTCGTCCGGAAACTCACGCACACACTGAGCGGAGAGCGACAATTTCATTTCCTATCTCTGGCCACTGGGAACCCATTCAAAGCGCGGCTCGACCAGACGCTGATGTCCAAACCACTATTCCCTGGAATGACCTATCGCGCGTCCATTGCTAAGCGCGGGAGAGGATTGGTCATCGCCTCGGTTGCCTCCGTTGTCGGCGAGGGATTTGACGAGTGCAAGGCGCTGGCGGGCTTCGTTAGCACTCAAGGTGTGCTGCCCCTTTTTACCCCCCCTTACGGTCTTGGGAATTTGCTGATAGACGCTGCCGTGGCCGAACGGCGCCGCGTGCGGCAACTGCTTGAGCATGAGAGTCGGTTCATCCTGGGGAAGTATCTAGGCGATGCCCAGACGGCCCAACTGCAGTTCGCGTGGGAGGACTACATGGCCTTCCAGGAATCGGTGCTCGAAATCATGCGCCAAGGGTTTCGTCAGACCACTGCAGAGCGGATGGTGACAAGTCTGCCAGTAGACGCCGACGTCCTCCTGACCAACCCCCTCATAGCACTGCCGTTTATGGAACCCGATGACGTTCCGGCTGTGCTTTGCGGCTTAGAGCTGAATCCGGGCTTGGAGCATGCCCTAAGGCTGCTGCGGTATCTGGAAGCGCAGTCCCTGGCAGGCAATACCGTTATTGAAGTCGCTTCCATTCATAGGGGGGATGATGTTGACGGGTGGGGGGGTGTTGGGCGTAGTGAGGCTGTTGGAGAGTTGGACGACGTGCTTGAAGCAGTTCGCGAATGTGAGCGCCAGGGATGGATCGTCGCGACGGAGGGGCTGATTCAGCTCCAAAGTAACTATCGACTGCAGAACGCGATCCGTGACCACCTGACCAGGATCTGCGGCCCATTTCACCCTACCTACAGCCAGCGTGAGATTGAACATGCTTTCAGCCGCCTGGATGCATTCAATCCAGATCTCTTCGCTCACGACATGCTTGACGAAGTATCACTGGCCATTAACTCGCGAGTGGTGCTTGTGCGATATGACGATATCAAGGCGGCCATTGAGTTCACCCAGCAGTACTCTGCTGTCTCTGAGCTCCTGACGAACACCGCTCCGACATCAATGACAGTTGCCAGATCCAGGTGTGTGGCCTATGAGGATGAACTGGGTGTTGCCCATGTTCCGTTTTACGAGATCACCGACGGCGCGCACGGGCGTACGGTCGTGGTGCAACAGTTCAATCAGTTGCCCTTGTTCGAGATTTTTCAGCTGCTGGCAGAGCTGGGAAATGTAGTAAATCTGGTTGTTCTGGTCGATACCACACTGCCGGGTAATGCAGCAGTTGAACAGATGTCCCGCTACTTCCCGACAGTCGATGTCCGAGTGCGCCGGCAAGGTGCTCTGCCGATCCAGCAGTGCTTTACGGAGCTCTCCGAGATTAAGGCGCGGATCGATGCGGAGGATGTTCAGCGTATCGCTGTGGTGTGTGATTGCCCAGAGATCTCGCTGGTGCTTAACCGACGGTACAGCTCCGTTCCCGCAGATACGAAAGTACCCAAAACGGGGGATCTGATCCTGCTTTCACCACGTGGCCTTCGGCGCCAGGATAACGCGCTAATTCGCGTGGTGAGCGTTAAGCCGCGCGAGCTTTTTGTGCTGCAATCGCAGAGTTACCGGTTGATCAAAGCCGATGAGCTTGCGGGGTATTCGTGGGCTGCGGGGTTCGCTCTGAGCCCCATTGAAGCAATCGGAGTAGCGCTGCCTCCGGTGCTGGTGTTCAGCTCTGCTCGGCGTGGTTCTGATGGAGAGATGAAGGGGGCTGCCTTCGTCAGAAACTTGCAGGCACAAGGGGTTCGCGTGATTGAACACTGCGTGTATGAGATTGAGGGGTTTCCGATGGTTACGGGCGCTGGGACGTTGCAGCGGATTGTGCCGTTGGTGGAGTGACCCGTCGGATAGCGAAAAGCACAATGCCCCTTGCCACACGTGGATACAAAGCCGGAGTGGGCCGAGGTTTCAGTTAATCAGCCACATCTTTTAGCCGTAGAGGAAGTCGTCTGGGAAAAAACCCAGGCAACTCAGCCCTCGCGTATCTGGATCAAAATTTCAGGTATGACCCGCTGATTTGTAGACTGCAGGCGCAGGTCATGACTGAGTCGCGAGCAGCCAAACTCCACCTGAAGCGCCAAATGAAGCGTCGGCAGGCACATCCTGCTCAACCTCAACTTGTCACGCGACAGTCTGATCTGGGTAGACAGCCAATGGCTGACTTCCCGCGAAGAGGGCTACATCGGTGGATTTGATTTTGCTAGATTCGCCATCCCAGCGCTCACATCGAGCCATCACCATGGATGTGTAAGGAGTAGCAATTGTCGAAGGACATTTTCATCAGTCACGCCGTTAAGGACAAAGACCTCGCGGATGCTTTCGTGGATTTGATGGTAACGGCGATGGGCATTAGCGCAGAAAATATCTTTTGCTCTTCGCTGGAAGGCATGAGCATCCCGACTGGTGCCAACTTCGTCGACCATATCAAAGCGGCCATCCAGAAGCCGAAAGCTGTGCTCGCCCTGATTACTCCCAACTACCTCGCGTCCCAGTTTTGCCTCTGCGAGCTGGGCGCGACTTGGGCCATGTCCCATAACCTGTTCCCACTGCTGGTGGAGCCGCTGACCTTCGAGGATGTCAGAGGTGTGCTCACAGGCGTGCAGCTCACAGAAATCAATAGTGCGACGCGACTCTCCGAGTTCCGAGACCAGCTCAACTCGACGCTTGGACTCACTGGAAAGAATACTGCCCGCTGGGAGTCCAAACGCAATGTATTCCTCAAAGGCCTCCCGAAGATTCTCAAGAAGCTGCCCAGCCTTGAACAGGTGTCCACCGCCGCTCACGCGAAAGTCGTGAGTGAGCTGGATGACGCCAGGCAGTCCCTGGCCGATCAGGAGGAGGAGCTGGCCGAGAAAAACGATCTGATCGCCAAACTTGAGAAAGCCAAAGACAAGAACGAAGTGGCCGCGATCAAGCGTGCATATTCGGGTGAAGCGGATCAGCTTGATCAACTGGAAACTGAGTTTGGCACCCAGCTGGAGAGCCTGCCTAGACACGTGTCTTACGTGGCCTGCAAAGAACTCGGACTTCATCAGAGGGTTAAAATCGACGGTTTCAAGGATGCGGATTTGGCTGATGGCCTGGAGAGAGCAGCAGGGCAGAAACTCATCGAGATTGATGACAGAGGCTTCTGTACGTTGAACGACTCGCATCCGCTAGTCAAAAAGATGACCAAGCCCCTTCGCGCGCTGAAAAGCTTTATCGAATCCGCGTCGATCGAGCTCCATAATGATTTCGAAGCAGAGCACGAGACATTGTTGGCACTCGACAACAGCGAATACTGGGCAAACCGCCTCGACAGCCGATTGCAAAGAATGTCCTTCTAAACCATCCCGCAGGCGCCCGTGTTCGTGGCGCTACGCCACATGAGCGCGCAGCTTGGAGTTCGTGTGCTACCCCAGCTCTGAGTACGGAGCTGGGTGACTTCGAGCTTGAAGATTTAGGAAATGATCAGGCGAGCATGCGCGTAACTTCCTTGGTGTGTGGAACGGCAAGCTGGTGTGCGATGACTTCGCGGGCTACAAGCCCGGTTTCGAGCTGGACATCACCGAAATCGGCTGCATGACCCACGCGCGTCGTAAGTTCTTCGACCTGCATGTGGCGAACAAGAGCCAACTGGCAGAGCAGGCACTGCACTCAATCGGCGGCTTGTGCGAGGTTGAACGGCAGGCCAAAGACATGAGCAACGAAGAACGCTGACGATTACGTCAGGAAATAGCGGTGCCCGTCGCAGAGAAACTGCACGAATGGATGCTGGCTCAGCGAGAACTGGTGCCCGAGGGCTCAGCCACGGCCAAGGCAATGGATTACAGCTTAAAACGCTGGGTAGCGCTGACGCGCTATCTGGATGATGGTGCTGTGCCCATCGACAACAATTCTGTCGAAAACACGATCAGGCCATGGGCGCTCGGTCGCTCCAACTGGTTGTTCGCCTTTCGCTGCGCGGTGGTAAACGAGCGGCGGCGATCATGAGTCTGATCCAGTCGGTGCGCATGAACGGGCATGATCCGTACACCTACCTGAAGGACGTACTGACGCGGTTGCCAACTCACAGAGCAAGCAAGCTGCACGACCTGCTTCCGCACGTTTGGTCGGCTTAAGTAACAAAGCTGCTTCCACTGGGGAAATCATATCTGTAAATTCGTATATACGAAAAACCGAATATACAGGTTGACCATGCCCTTTCAGCCCCACCCCTTCTTCAAATGCCTGGGTGATGAAACCCGCGCCCGGATCATGCTGATGCTCGCTGCCGAAGGCGAGCTATGTGTCTGCGAACTGATCTGGGCGCTCGACGATCACCAACCAAAGGTCTCCCGACACCTTGCGCAGTTGCGTACCTGCGGGCTGCTGGAAGATCGCCGTCAGGGGCAGTGGATCTATTACCGCCTTCATCCAGAACTGCCTCAATGGGCAGTGGAGGTACTCCAAACGACCCTTGAGGCTAACCGTTCCTGGCTAGGCGATGACCAAGGTCGCCTTGCTTCGATGGAAGGTCGCCCGGTACGCCAGGTTTCCTGCTGCTAAGTGCTTCTGGAGAACTGACATGCTGTTGGCAGTTTCAATATTTCTGATCACGCTGGTACTGATGATCTGGCAACCCCGTGGACTTGGCGTTGGCTGGAGCGCGTCTACCGGGGCAGTACTCGCATTGCTGACCGGTGTCATCACGCTCAGCGATATCCCGGTGGTCTGGCACATTGTGTGGAACGCCACGGCGACGTTCATCGCGGTGATCATCATCAGCCTTCTGCTGGATGAGGCGGGCTTTTTCGAGTGGGCAGCGCTTCATGTGGCTCGCTGGGGTGGAGGCAGCGGTGCTCGCCTGTTTGCACTGATGGTGCTGTTGGGGGCAGCGGTCTCGGCCCTGTTTGCCAATGATGGTGCAGCATTGATTCTGACCCCCATCGTGATCGCACTGCTGACTGCGCTGCGCTTCAGCCCTGCGGCTACCCTGGCTTTCGTGATGGCTGCCGGGTTCATTGCCGACACGGCCAGCCTGCCGCTGGTTGTCTCGAACCTGGTGAACATCGTCTCTGCGGACTTTTTCGATATTGGATTCGCGCGGTACGCCTCGATCATGTGGCCAGTGAATCTGGTGAGCATCGTTGCGACCTTGGGCATGCTCTGGTTGTTCTATCGAAAGGAGGTGCCGCTGGCGTACTCGCCCGAGCAATTACGGCGACCAGAAGAGGCCATCAAAGATCGTCATACGTTCATTGCGGGCTGGTGGGTGTTACTGCTTCTGCTGGTCGGTTTGTTCGCCCTTGAACCACTTGGCATCCCCGTCAGTGCCGTCGCCGCCGCATGCGCTCTGGTGCTGCTGATCATTGCTGCGAAGGGGCATGTGATCTCGACACGCAAAGTGATGTTCAACGCCCCTTGGCAAGTCGTGCTGTTTTCGCTCGGCATGTATCTGGTGATCTACGGGCTGAAGAATGCCGGTCTGACTGAGGGGCTCAGCTCACTGTTTGGCACCTTCGCCGACCATGGCCTATGGGCTGCCACGTTGGGTACTGGTTTCACCGCCGCGTTGCTGTCATCCGTGATGAACAACATGCCCAGCGTACTGATCGGTGCCTTGTCGATTCAGGGAACGGGCGCATCTGGGCTCGTACACGAAGCCATGGTGTACGCCAACGTCATTGGCTGTGATCTCGGCCCGAAGATCACGCCCATCGGCAGTCTGGCGACGCTGCTATGGCTGCATGTCCTGGCTCAGAAAAACATCCGCATCACTTGGGGGTACTACTTCAAGGTCGGCTGCGTAATCACCTTTCCCATTCTGCTTGCGACACTGGCAGCACTTGCCGTGCGCTTGAGCATTAGCGCGTAGGAGTTAGCTTATGAAGATCCTGTTCATGTGTACGGCCAATAGCTGCCGCAGCGTCCTGTCAGAGGGACTGTTCAATCATGTAGCTCCGGACGGGTTCACAGCCATCAGTTCGGGCAGCTTCCCCAGTGGCAAACTCAACCCACGTGCAGTGAGCACTCTGCAAGGATTGGGAGTCGACACGTCCAGCCTGTACAGCAAAGGCTCGGAAGCCTTTGCAGACACACCACCCGATATCGTCATCACCGTGTGCGACAAGGCAGGCGGCGAACCTTGCCCGGTGTATTTCGGCCCGGCCATCAAAAGCCACTGGGGGTTGTCCGACCCGTCTGAGGTAGACGGCACTGCTCAGGATGTTCAGGCCGCATTTGATGCGACTGTTGAACACATCAAAAGGCGGTTTGCCGCGTTCTTCACCCTGGATCTGAAAACGCTTCAAGGTGCGGATCTGAAGCAGGCCCTGGATCGGATTGGAGCCCTGTGATGAGCGAATTTGATACGGACTCTGTCGATACTTTTCCAGCCCTTGATCTGTCGCTGATGGATCTGCCAAGCGCTGAAAAATTGGGGCTTCCAGATGGCTCGAACATCACGCCACGCATTCTCCTACTCTATGGGTCGACCAGAGAGCGGTCGTTCAGCCGTCTGCTGACGCATGAAGCTGCACGTCTGCTCCAACACATGGGTGCCGACACGGTTATCTTCGATCCTTCAGGGCTACCCTTGCCAGATGACTCGCCAGTCGATCACCCTAAAGTGAAGGAGCTACGCGATCTGGTGCTGTGGTCAGACGGTCAAGTGTGGTGCTCCCCGGAACGTCACGGTGCGATGTCTGCGGTGTTCAAAGCGCAGATTGACTGGATTCCTCTGACCATGGGTGCCGTACGCCCTACGCAGGGTAAGACTCTCGCGGTGATGCAGGTGTGTGGCGGCTCCCAGTCCTTCAACGCTGTGAACCAGATGCGTGTTCTGGGCCGGTGGATGCGCATGCTGACCATCCCGAATCAGTCGTCGGTACCCAAAGCGTATCTGGAGTTTGATGACGCAGATCGGATGAAGCCTTCGCCGTACTACGACCGTGTGGTCGACGTGATGGAGGAGTTGGTGAAATTCACTCTGCTGGTACGTGGCCGTGAGGACTATTTGGTTGATCGCTACTCGGAGCGAAAAGAAAGCGCGGAAGCTTTGTCCGCCAGGATGAATCAACGTTCTATCTAGGCTAGCTGCGCTCGGGTGGGAAGTCCGCCATTAGGCCTTTTCGATTGCAACGTTAATGGCTGGACGCTTACAGATACCTGAGGGGATACGTAATCAGAAGACTTCCAGCCTGGGCCGCCATTCGCTCAAACCCTGCTCGGCCTGAGCCTGAAAAATGCGCCTGAGCTGTTGTGATCAACCCGCAACAAGTCAGATCCTCAATGATCGTCAGAGTTTTTCGGTAGAACGCATTGGCTGAACATGGGAGTACCGCTGATGCAATGGAGTCTATCGCGGTAAGGGCAAAATCATTCGCATTCATTGGGACAACCAGCAATCGTATTAAAAGTTCGACCTTGCGACGTTAACACCGTTCCTATGTGTCCTAATATCTATGGATTGCTAGAGCTTCGGCACAAGCCTCGTAGAGCCGGGTGGGGGTTCATTGATGATTGCCCAGAACCCTCCAATCTCCGAAACGGCAGAGACAAACTCTTTGAAATCTACGGGTTTTACAACGTACGCATTGACGCCCAGCTCATACGCTCGACTCAGATCCTGTGGCTCCCGAGAAGTGGTCAGCATCACCACCGGCACGCTGCTAAGCAAGCTATCGTTCCTCAATGTCTCTAGCACTTCCAGCCCGTTGAGCTTTGGTAGTTTGAGGTCAAGCCGAACGACAGCTGGATTGCCCTCAGCGCGCCCGGCAAAGTGATTACGTCGAAGAAGATAGTCAAGTGCCTCGTCTCCGTCCCGCACAACGACAACCTCGTTGGCAAGCTTGGCTTTTTCAAGAGCAATCAATGTCAGCTCAAGATCGTGGGCGTTATCTTCGACGAGTAAGATGGGCTTCAGCATTGGGCCTTCGCTTAGACATCCATGCCTTTTCAGGCAGGTGTATGGGGGACTGCCAAGTCTTCTACGCGCAGATCGGACGTTCAGGCATTTCTGTGCACTCCGGCCAGGCTCAACCCTGTCTCCAGGTGATGCGCTGGCCTCCAGATCTCTCGCGGGCATCAGCGAGCGGATGATCCTGATCCCAAGCCTGATGCAGTTCGATTTCGATGCACAAAACGTCGCTAAGTCAACTCTCAAGCAAGTCGCAGGGGTGAACCTTGGGGCCGTGGTGTTGGTGCATGCCAATTATGCCGCACAGGCGTGGAATGACACTGCGCAATTCGCCGAAGGCTCAGACCAAGTCGAAAATGCAATTGGGGCATTGCAATCGCGCAGAACCAGTGGGCCAGTCGTATTTGCCAACCGTTACGATGGGATCGATTTACCAGGCGACTCATGCAGAATCCTGGTGATGGAAGGGCTTCCCTCCGGAACGTCTGATTATGAGCTTTTGCGTGCTTCCACCCTGTACGGTGGAGCTACCATCAGTCGTATGCTAGCGCAGCGCATAGAGCAGGGCCCTTTGCGGCAAGAAATCCCCACCAATGGTGCCAGTATGCTTTACCCCGCCCCGTCCAGCAAAGAGCCAGTCTAGGTTAGGATAGCAGCGTCTAATATGCTGTTCCAGACTCAACTCGCCCGCCGAATGAGCGGTGCAGCTTTCCCGAGGGATGCCTGCAGTCCAAAACACTGTCGCGACTTCAAAGCCCCACATAGCCCTGTGATGGAAAGCGTTCGGCCTCATGGCGCTACCCCTGATAGGCTTGAGATCGGGTCGTCGATCACGATGATTCGCTCGCTCTTCAGCTTGCCACCTTTTTCATCGAGCTCGCCGTTACAGACTCTAGGAAGTACAGAAAGGAGATGAGGGTCTTCTCTCCCTCACTGAGCGTCTTGAACACGCCAGCCTGCTGGGCAGGTCTTTGCAGCTTGTAACGAGGAAGCTCACCCTCTTCCCTGACCACCAGAAACCCCTTGAGCCCAAGCACCCCCAACGACGTGTTGATGCTGTCGATGGACTGGTCGATATTCGTGATCTTGGCTTTGCTCAGCGCGATCGCATCCTGGTGAACCTGAGCCTTGCTACGGATCTCCTCAGCCATTCATCTGGGCGTCATAGGCCTTGAGGTCGAGACAGAAGCTTGCGAGGCCAGCGAGCTGATTCCCTCCCGTCTGCAACAGCCAGGCAATCATGAACATCACTCCTTGAGCTCCTCTGGCAATTCTGGGCTTCACTCTCCCAACGGGCCTAGGAGCGCCTGTACCTACCCTTCTGAAGAGCCTCGCCTTACCGCTTGGGCGGCATCATGGTGCACAAAGCGTTTCAACTGTTTAGTAGTTTGCGACGCGCGGATATAATGTCCGAGCATGCAAAAAAAACGCAGGGAATACAGTGAAAATAAAGCCAGGCACGAAATTCACCCTTTGTTCTCCGGATGACCTAGGAAGTCTTGATTACACCACCAGTGTGATTCTTCTAAACGCCTACTCATCTTACGACAGGGGCCTTCTCCGGTCTGCACTTAGGCCAAGCATTAGAAAAAATAAACTACTTCCTAGAGAGATTGATGCCTACAATCTTTGCATACATGAATACACCCACTATCTCGACCTTCACTGTACAGTTTGGGGAATGGAGTTTGTAAGTCGCAGGTGCAAAGCGCTTTCAAGGATCCTTGAGCAAGGCAAAGAGGCCTTATCAGTCACAATGCTCAACACAGCTGAAATTTTGATGCATAAAGACTCGAAAAAGTGCATCAGAAGCTCAAGCTTGAACGAGTCGTAACTGAGCACGCGATTACTTATTCCAAGAAATACGGAGCTGTTATAGTCGTATACCTCTATCGCGATGGAACTTTGATCGCAGAAACCTCTGTTAGCATGCTGTCAATTCTAGAGGCGAATGCTGTCGCCAACGAGTTTGAGGGTGAGTACCACTGGGTTGGCTGCACGTTGGGCGAAGTAACGCCGCATCAGGATGGCAGAATCGAGGCAAAGTACACTCAACTACTTCAAGACAGCTCAAGGCTTGAATACAACATTATTCACATCCTTGTTGCTATTCATTTTCCTGCCCATACGCTTCGTCATCGCTTGCGACTCGTCTCCGTCCTCTGTCAACTCGCCTTGGATATGTATGCCCTAGATCTATCCATGCTGGCGAATTTAATCAATGACGCGATAAAGAATAAATATTTCGGAGATGCGCTTTGCAATGATCTTTGCAGAGGCATGTCACGTCAAATAATCACGTTTTATCTCGTACTCTGGCTGCATGGTTACATTCAGCACGCTAAACTGACAGTTGATGAAGTAGCCAAATATTTCGAAGGCCCGCTAGATGAATTGATAGATGACATGCTAGAGGCCGTCGGACTGGAGCACCCGCTCAGCCGTAACATGAGCGACTTTGAGTTCCGAGTCTATTACAACACCCTTAGAAAAGAGCCAGGGAAATTCATATTGCCGGGGGCCTTGAAAGCGGCTGCTCACAATCGAAGGGTACGTAAATCCCAACTCGCTACTAGCAGGGCTTTTCGCAAGCTGATGTTGCCAGATATAGTCTTGGACGATCATGCAAAAATCCGTCCCCTATCACGGATCAAGGCTAGTGTTTTATCTCACTGGGATAACATGTACGAGGAATGTTCCGAGCTTGATGGGATGGCGGGAGATCCTGACGTCATGAAAAAATTCCATATGTCCCCGGATGATTTCGGGCCGATGCAGCAGCGTCGCCAAATACACATGCAGCAATGGATGCAGGATGAGTTGGGTGAATACTGATTACTCAGGTGGCCACATTAGCCTGGGACGGCACCGGAAGTTGAAAGATAGTGCGCAAAAGCATACAACTAGGGCCATCAGTCCGTCGCTCAGTTTATCCCTATACGCATGCTCAGCGAGCAGCCAGATCGCCCGCTCCATATCCTCACTCAAACGCCATCACCCTCGTTGCCAGGCAATCCCGGAGCCGGTCAAACTCGACCACCAACGCCCATGCCAGAGACTTCCGCATGCTCATCCAATTTGATCTCAATCAAAACGATCTCGATGCCCTGCTTCGCCACTGCCAGTCTTTCCAACCTGACTCAGGAGATGCACGAGAGGATCGCAGGTTAGCAGACGCGCTGGAGGTCGTGGCTGAGGCATTGATGTCCCCGTGTCAAGAGCCCCAGACCGTGTTGTCCGACACGGGTACAATTTTGGGCGAGCGTAATCGGCCCGTGGCCTGTGCTGCATTTGTATTCAAAGCTAAAGTTGCCGCCTCTGGCGGCTAAGCTTGGCGATTCCCCCCTGCACCAGGCGGATACTCCGACCATTGTGTTTCTTCAGGTTGGCCAAACAGATCGAAAAAGCAGAATCAGAAAACGCCAAAAGCCCTCACTAAAATGGCGTCAGACCTAGGCTTGTGGGGCAACTGGGATCTCCCTGCTTTTGCTTTGTCCTCAAATATATAAACTACGACGCGTTTGAAATTTTTTAAGGGGGCCGGGGAATTTAAATACGCTGGGATGTGACGCCAGTCACATTTCCTCTGCCCTTTTGCGAATTCCGAGCCCGCCGGGGATCCCATGGCGAGCGGTGCCAGGGAATGCAGTTCTCGCTGGCTGTCTTTCAATAGGCAAGATGTGAAAGGTGATTTTCAGCCTCGTGCACAACCGATGACCTAAGGTGACTCAACGTCAGGAACTCGGGCACCTTTGAGAGCAGACCGCTTCTCTAAGCAGGCCCTACATCAGTAATGCCTGGTCACGCTCATAACGTCAAAAGCCGAAATCTCGCCCGGTTGCCTGGTGCAAATCATCCACCGCCGCCGGGCTCGCAGATCCGCCCATGACAACGGCCAAGATAATTAATTATAATACTGATCAAGCAAGCAAACGCATATATAAATAAATTTACAACACTTAAGTAAGAGCGAGACACAGCCTTGAAAGCATACAAATATAGAGATCCATCTAGCAGAACCTTGGAGATACTTTCAAATCGCACAATATACTTCCCGCTTGCAGCCCAACTTAACGACCCTTTGGATTCACAAATAAACATTGATGCCGAATATCAAAAAGTTGTAGATATGTATCCACCACATCATAGTGAAGAATATTTAAGAAAATCTTTTTTGATCCATATTTTGAACCAGCACTCATTTATGGATAAGCACGGAAAAGAAATTGGGCTTAATGGGGCTTTGCAGTGGTACATGTCTACATTGGGAATTTACTCACTATCTAAAACCCCAACAGATGCACTATTATGGTCACATTATGGAGGATCTCACACAGGCATAGCTATTGAATTTGACACAAGCTTACTACTAGACAAAAATATATTTATCCGTGACGATATGAAATACTCAAAACTTCCACCCTATCAGGATTTGTTTTTGGATTTAGCAAATAGGCTTGGTGAATTTGTAAAGCCTTGGGAGAGCGACAACCGGTACGAGAACAATTTAGGTGATAGTTTTTATACTAAACAACTATCAGAGTTAATGCACGCCAATCTTTTTGTTAAATCGGAAAAATGGAAGTACGAAGAGGAGTACCGACTAGTTAGTAGTCGAACTGGAGGACATGAATTCCCTGCTGAAGCATTGAAATCGATAACCTTTGGAATCAAGGCAAACTTAGATTTTATAAGGAGGGTTGAAAAAATACTAAACACTGCCGACTATACACACGTCGATGTGAACTTCGTTCAGCATAGAATCGGTAGTTTTGAATTTGAGCTAACCAAGACATGCAACACGCTCATGAAGCTGGATAAAATCACTTAGCGTAAACCATCATGGCGTCAGGATTTTTGTGAACTCCAGAATGAACGTTTGCATCGGGACGAGCCGCCCATTTGGACTTTTTCATTTCAGCAAGAAGGTAAGTGAGGGCGTAAACTCTGGTGTCCACCTGTCTCGGGGTCGTGTGAACAAATCTTCAGCCAGGAAAAATCCCTTAACCTTTCGATGACGTCGACATGCAAAAGCATCGCGATAGCAACTCTCCAAGGTAAACGTATGGCGCTTCCGTAGGCTAATTTAGTACGTGCTGATAAGGGCGCTACCTGCTCGATAGCGCCGACCTACCAAGCGTTTGGCAGGATCTCCCTAGCCATGTCAACGAATGTGAGATCCAGCCTTTGGAGAAGGCTATTTGATGGCGAGCGTACCCAATCGGCAGAGGGGTATGCCCCCCCGCTAGCCGATGGTTGAGCGGCACAAGGTTCGAGGGTAGACCGCATCGAGTATCGCTAGAAGCTTACGAATGCTTCATGCACCACGGTGCACCATGGTGATATCAGAAAATACTCAGCATATACCGAGGTTCGGACGACTTGAAGACTACACGGATACACGCTTTCAGGCGTTTCTGTCCAATAAGGGTTCGATTCCCTCTACCCGCTCCATTTTTTTTGCGCCTCTTCTTCCGACGTTCACACGTTCCCAGCCCTCTACGCCCTGCCTGACTCAATGTCCGGGTGGCTGAAACGACGCCTCCACTACTCGCTAATGACCCTGTCTGGCATGACCGTATGCCCAAGGGGTATTTGACCGCGAAGGCTCTATTCCCTAGGGTGAACGGCCATATTCTCCCGATGGAAGTCTAATGTCCCGCCCCTCCAAACTGCCTCCAACCGTCTACCTGTTAGGGCTCACGATCTTTTCCCTGGTCACTGCGGAATTCATGGTAGCGGGCATGATGCCCTCCCTCGCTGATGCCTTCTCGGTGAGCCTCGCGCAAGTCGGCAACCTCATCGCGTTCTACGCCTTGGGGATGGCGTTGGGTGGCCCGCCGGTGACCGTTTTTCTGCTCTCGCGAAACGTCGGCAACAAACGGGCGTTGGTCACGTTGCTGGCCTGTTATGTGGCAGCGGGCGCGCTCGCGGCCGCCGCACCGAGCTACTTCGTGCTGGCCGTCGCGCGAGTGGTGATGGGGGTGTCGAGCGCCGCTTGCATCGGGCTGTGCATGACGGTCTGCGCGGGTCTGGTGGCACCCGAGCGACGGGGCAAAGCGGTCTCGGTCGTACTGGCGGGGCTGATGTTATCCCCCGTCGTTGGCGTGCCGATGACCACGTGGGTCGAGCAGCATGTCGGCTGGCAGGCGAGCTCATGGCTGGTGGTCGCCCTTGCGCTGCTCTGCACGGCCCTCGCCGCCAATCGCTTGCCTTCCAGTGTCAAAGGCAGTGAACCCACACTAAGCCAGCAGTGGGCTGAATTGAAGAACAGCCATCTGTGGGCGGCCTATCTCACCAGCGGCCTGATCATCGGTGCAACGTTCGCTGCGTTCAGCTATTGCACGCCCATCCTGATCCAGGAAGTCGGGGTCGCGCCGCGCTTCGTGGCGCCTCTGCTGGCGTTGTATGGCGTCGCCAACCTGATCGGCAACATGATCGTGGGCCGTCTTGCGGACCGGCACACTTTGCCGGTCACGGGTTGGGGGCTTGGGCTGATGGTCTTGACCCTGACGGGCTTCGCGCTCGCAGGTGATCACCAGTGGCTGAACCTGATCTGCTTCGTTGCGCTCGGGCTGACCGGTGTCGCGCTGAACCCCGCCATGGTGGCGCGCGTGATGAATGCCGCAGAGCCCGCTGCGCTGGTGAACATCCTTCACACCTCGGTGATCACCGCTGGACTGGCATTTGGCAGTTGGGCGGGCGGCGCAGCCATTGATGCCGGGTTTGGATTGCGGGCCCCCCTCTGGGTCGGCGCAGCCATGGCCAGTTTGGGACTCATCAGCCTGGTTCGGCCACTTGTGACCACACGAGCGGAGCCACGTTGCGTGTGAGCACACGGCCGTACCCGGCACTTGCTGATATCTCTTAGAGAGATAGCCGCGATCCATTATTTTCGCTTCTTCAGATATCGACGTCGCGCGTAGGGTGGGCTCATCTGAACTCAACAGGCGACGAAGATGGAAAAGGCTCACGCACCCTCCCACGCTGCAACGGCTCAAGATCGTTCCCATAACACCAGATGGGGGATCGCGGCGGGGTTTCTCGCGACGCTGGTCGGGATCGGTCTGGCGCGCTTCGCCTATACACCTCTGTTGCCCGCCATCATTGATGCGGGCTGGTTCGATGCGTCCAAGGCCGCCTATCTGGGCGCTGCCAATCTTGCGGGTTATTTGATCGGCGCGCTGACGGGTCGGGTAATGGCAGACAAATCGTCCACAGCCTTCACGCTCAGGGCCATGATGCTACTCGCCAGTGTTGCGTTTCTGGCCTGTGCTTTTCCGGTTTCCTACGTGTGGTTCTTTGTTTGGCGTCTGCTGTCGGGGATTTCCGGCGGGGCGTTGATGGTGTTGGCCGCGCCCGCCGTCTTGGCCCAAGTTTCACCCGCCAAGAGAGGGCTGGCGGGTGGGATCATCTTCATGGGCGTCGGTGTCGGTATTGCAGCGTCGGGCACACTCGTGCCGCTCTTGCTGCAGCAAGGCTTGAAGCAGACGTGGCTGGGGCTGGGCCTGATTTGTCTGGTGTTCACGGCGCTCGCCTGGAAAGGTTGGCCGACGCACGAAGCGACGCCCGCCAACGCCACTCATCACCCTGGCCAATCGAAGAACACCACACTCAAAGCCTTGTACGCCGAATACGCGCTGAACGCGGCAGGCTGGGTGCCGCACATGATTTTTCTGGTGGCATTCATTGCCCATGGCCTGAACAAAGGGCTCGAAGTGGGCGCGCAATATTGGGTGCTGTTCGGCATTGGCGCGACCCTCGGGCCTTTGCTCGCCGGCGTGTTGGCGGACCGGGTAGGCTTCGGTCTGGCGCTGCGCCTGTCGTTCATTCTGGAAGGCGTGTGCGTGTGCATTCCCGCGCTGGGGCTCGGCACACCCTGGCTGATGGCGTCGAGTGTCGTGGTCGGCGCTTTCGTCACCGGGACGGTGCCATTGGTATTGGGCCGCGTGCACGAATTGCTCGCACACCATCCGGCTCAGCAAGCTGCAGCGTGGCGCACTGCAACGGTGGGGTTTGCCCTGTTTCAGGCTGTCGCGGCGTACGGTTTTTCGTACCTGTTCACCTACAGCGGCAGCAACTACGCGTTGCTGTTCGTGATCGGTACAGGGGCCATAGCACTGGCGTTCCTGATCGACATCGTGGCAGCGCGCAGCCCGGTTGAAACCGCTCGCTAAGCATCACGCGAGCTGCCGAATATTCGACCCTCGCGCCTGCCCTTCTGTGTGCACGCTGTCGAGAAAGGTCGCCAGCGCGCTGGAAAAGTGGCCATCGAGACGTCGCACAAACACAGTCTCGACCTGCGCAAAGGCGGGCGGGATTTCGTGAACCGCGACCAGACCTTCCTGCCATGCGTGGGCGACCACCCCTCTTGGAAGCAGCGTGATCCCTACCCCCGCTGACACGCAGGCGATGATCGCATCGATCGATCCGAACTCCAGCGGCTCCGGCGCGACCATGCCCAGGCTCGCCAACAGCCCATCCAACCGTTGGCGATAAGAGCACCCCACGCGGAACACCACCGTTTTCAAATGCGAGATAGCGGCGACGCCCTCAAGCGTGCGAACCGCGCGGGAGGTCACCAGTACCAGTTCCTCATTGAACACGGTGTCGGCCTGCAATTCGGGGTGGCTGACCGGCCCGGCCACGAACGCGCCTTCGAGCTTGCAGTCGACAACGTCCTGAATCAGGCTGCTGGTCGTTCCGGTGCGCACCACAGGGCGAACGTCAGGCCAGGCCTTGGCGAAGCGCGCGATGAGCAATGGCAGACGAAGTGCAAGGGTGGTTTCCAGCGTGCCGATTTCCAACACGCCGGTGGGCTTTCCGTCGTCCCGGGCGGCGGCCGACGCGTCGGACAGCAACTTGGCAAGCCTGGCGGCATAGGGCAAAACACGGCGCCCTGCCGGGGTGATCTGAACGCCCTTGGCGCTGCGCTGAAACAGCGAAACGCCGAGTTCGTCTTCCAGCGAGCGAATTCTCGACGAGACATTCGATTGCACCGTGTTCAACTCCACCGCCGCCTTGTTCATGCTGCCATGCCGGGCGACGGCGTCGACGACCTTCAGATCAATCACGTCCACATGCTCACCTGCTATCTCGATAAGTACGAACTTGGCCGCTGGGCCATTTGTTTTCGAGATTATGCGGGATGAACCTCGCTGACAAGAAAACGCGGACGTTTGACCCATCGGGGAGTACCGGCCAAACGCCCGCGCCGTCGCCTTGCCGTGATCAGAACGAGTAATCGGCGCTCACCATCAGCCCGCGTCCCGCGCCCGGCACGCCGTAGCCGCGGCCGTTGTAGGTGGACCAGTAGTGTTTGTCGAACAGGTTGTTGACGTTCATCCGCACATCGAGATCGCGGGTGGCCTGCCAACTGACCATCGCGTCGTGCACGACGTAGTCCGGCACAGTCGTCTCGCCGTTGCGGGTCAGCACAGCGCCTTGGCCACGATAGATTTTTACCTCATCGACATAGCGCACGCCGTAGCTGACCGACAGGTCCAGCGGCAGTTTGTACGTCGTCCAGAGGTTGAGCGCGATTTGCGGGGTATTGGCCAGTTCCAGCCCCTCTTCCGAACCGTTGTAGCCTTTGACCAGCTTGCTGTTCTCGTGAATGTAGCCGCCGTACACCGACCAGTTGCGGGTGATGTTGCCCGTGCCGGACAGCTCCAGACCGCGCACGCGCTCTTCGCCGCCAGTGAACGCAGTGCCTTCGTCGTCATCGATGAACGTCAGTTGACGCTTGGTCTCAAACACATCGCCCGTCAGCTCCAGCGCGCCGTCGTACAGCTCCCACTTGGTGCCGAGTTCGTAGGTCTTGCCGCGATCACCCTTGGTCGACGCGATGCTGCCAGTCTGCGCCACGGCCAGCACGCCGGAGGGTTGTTTGGCGTTGGCGTAGCTGATGTAGAAGCTGCCGTTGTGCACCGGTTTGTAGACCAGCGCCGTGTGCACGCTGGTGAGTTTTTCCGACTGATCGGAATGGCCCAGGTCGGTGAATGCTGCGGTCTGGCTGGCGCGGCTTTCGTTGTCCGTCACGCGGGTGTAGAAGTGATCCTGACGTGCCGCCAGATGCAGTTGCCAGTTGTCGTTGAACTTGAGCGTGTCGAGGACATAGAACGCCTTGTCCGTTTGCTCCACTGACTGCTTGGCCGAGGTGTAGGTATTGGCGCTGAACGGATAACGCGACCAGTCGTTGCTGGCCACCGGCAGACTGCCCATACGGGCGCGGTCGGCCGCCGTCAGAGCGCCGGTTTTCGAATCCAGCGTCTGCTTGCTCAGGTCGAACCCGCCGACCAGCGCGTGGCCGATGCCAAACGTGTCGAGCGGGCGGGTGTCTGAAGTGTTGAATCGCAAGCGGAGCCTCAGTTTGGGGATGATCAAACGGCTTCACGACGGGCTGCACATCCCTTATGAAAGCCTGTTTGCAGGCTTTGCGTGAAAGCCTCAAAGGTGGAGCCCGACTGTCGAGGGGCTCCCGATGTGCAGGCCGACTTAGTGCTTCGTCTCTCCCTCCGCTCCCGCCCCTTTCTTCTCGGTCATGTCATCCGCGTCGGCACTCGGCGCAGACCTTTCTTTGTACACAGGCAACGAGGCCGCGTAGGCCATGGCCTCCTCGCGCGTATCGAATGAGCCAAGCCGATCGTGATGGGTGCAAACCCGCCACGGCCCGTTGTTGACGTTGATGACGTCGTAACCGTTGAGATGCGTTTTGAGTACCGTGCTTTGCATGGGAACCTCCCTCTCGTTCAGAGAGTGTTGTTGAGTGATCAACCAGCGATTCAGGGTTTCAACGGGATTTCTTCGTCTTTTTCAGACAGGCTTTTCCCGTCGTCCGGATGTTTCCAGGTTTGGGGTGGAGGGGTATCGCGCTTTTTATCGTCTGTGTTTTCAACCCGCTCGAACTCGTGCGCCTGTCGTTCGGTCTCGCTGCCACGGGCCTTTTCCATAGGATTGGGGT
>NZ_JAAAKW010000007.1 GCF_009905615.1 Pseudomonas sp. SLFW | reverse complement strand
GGTGGGGGCGGGTATTTCAACTGCGGGGGATGAATGGCAGGGGCTGTCGCGAATCAACTGTAGGAGCTGGCTTGTCCTGCGACCGGCGACGAAGTCGTCGTAAAACCTGTGAGCGCGGTGTACCTGAAACAACCGCGCCGCCTGATTTTACGACTGCTTCGCAGCCGGTCGCGGGACAAGCCACGCTCCTACAAGGGATTGTGTGAACGTTAGCGGGCCTGGCGTTGTTGCAACAGAAGGTTACTGAATCCACCACTCGCCAGTTGCTTCTGCGCGGTCGTCAGTTGTTCGCGGTTGCTGAACGGGCCGACCAATACGCGATACCACGTCTCGTCCTTCACCGTCCCGGATTCAACCGTCGCGGCTTGCCCCAACAGAATGATCTGTGCGCGAACCTTGTCAGCGTCCGTCTGTTTGCGGAACGAACCCGCCTGCAGGAAGAACGTCGTCACCGGCGCGGGTTTCGCGACCGGGGGCGCTGGCGGCGGTGTCAGGCCGCTAAGCGCTGCCTGGGCACGTGCGGTGTCGATCTTCGCGGCGACCTCAGGAGTAACCGGTGTGGTCGGCGCGGCCACGGACGGCGGCGTTTTCTCCGGCACGGCTTCGTTCGGCACGATGACTTCCGACTCCGGCAGCAGCGTGTAGAAATCGTATTTCGGCTTCACCGGCGCGGTAGGGCTCGGCGGCGTCTTGTTCGCTTCAGCGATCTTCGCAGCCTTGGCTTCGGCCTTGTTCCGCTTGATGTCATCGCCGCTGCCAGGCTCCAGCTTCATCAGAAAGACGATGAATGCACCGACGGACAGGCCGACCGCCAGCCACACCCATCCCGGAATCGGCTTCTTTGCGGGGGCCTCGTACCGGCTGGCACCGCGCTTGGGAGCAGGTTTCTTTTTGACTGCCAAGTTACATACGCTCCAGAGTTTCCAGACCCAGCAGTTGCAGGCCTTGCTTGAGGGTGCGACCGGTCAGGTGCGCGAGGCGCAGACGGCTTTGCTGTTGCTCGGGGTTTTCCGCGTTCAGGATCGGGCAGTTCTCGTAGAAGCTGGAGAACAGACCGGCCAGATCGTACAGATAGGCGCACAACACGTGCGGCGTGCCTTTTTCGGCGACGTTGTTCACGGTTTCACCAAACTGAGCCAGACGCGCGGCCAGGTCCTGCTCTTGCGGCGCTTCGAGGATGATCTGGCCTTTGCTCGCATCGAACGCCTCGCCCAGCTTGCGGAACACGCCCACCACACGGGTGTAGGCGTACAGCAGGTACGGCGCAGTGTTGCCTTCGAAGCTGAGCATCTGATCGAAATTGAAGCTGTAATCGCTGGCGCGGTGCTTGGACAGGTCAGCGTATTTCACCGCGCTGATGCCCACGGCCTTGGCGATGGTGCGCAATTCGTCTTCGGCAACTTCCGGGTTTTTCTCTCTCACCAGCACGTAGGCGCGCTCTTCGGCTTCATCCAGCAGGTCAACCAGCTTCACGGTGCCGCCATCGCGGGTCTTGAACGGGCGGCCATCGGCGCCGTTCATGGTGCCGAAGCCCATGTGTTCCATCTGCATGCCGTTGGTGACGAAACCGGCGCGGCGCGCCACTTCGAACACCTGCTGGAAGTGCAGGGCCTGACGCTGATCGACGAAATACAGCGCGCGATCAGCTTTCAACACGTTGCTGCGGTAGCGCACGGCAGCGAGGTCGGTGGTCGCATAGAGATAGCCGCCACCGGCCTTTTGCACGATCACCGGCAGTGGCGTGCCTTCGGCAGTCTTGAATTCTTCGAGGAACACGCATTGTGCGCCGTTGCTCTCAACCAGCAGACCGGCTTTTTTCAGGTCGGCGACGACGTTGGCGAGGTCGTCGTTATAGGCGCTTTCGCCCATGACGTCTTTCGGCGTCAGTTTGACGTTCAGGCGCTCGTACACTTCCTGGCAGTGGGACAGGGAGATGTCTTTGAAACGGGTCCACAGCGTCAGGCACTCAGGGTCGCCTGCTTGCAGCTTCACCACCAGGCCACGTGCGCGCTCGGCAAACTCTTCGGACTCGTCGAAACGGCCCTTGGCGGCGCGGTAGAAGTTTTCCAGGTCCGACAGCTCGTCGCTGGTCGCCGGGGTTTCCTGCAGATAGGCCAGCAGCATGCCGAACTGAGTGCCCCAGTCGCCGACGTGGTTCTGACGAATGACGGTGTCGCCGAGGAATTCCAGCACGCTGGCCACGCCGTCGCCGATGATGGTTGAGCGCAGGTGGCCGACGTGCATCTCTTTAGCGAGGTTCGGCGCGGACAGGTCGACCACCACGCGTTGGGCGGGACCGTTCTTGCGCACCGACAGGGTGGCGTCGGCCAGTGCTTCGTCGAGGCGCGACGCGAGGGCTTGGGTGTTCTGGAAGAAATTGAGGAAGCCAGGACCGGCGATGTCGACTTTGGTGATCTGCTCGTCGGCGGGCAGCGCGGCGACGATCTTCTCGGCCAGGTCACGAGGTTTCAGGCCCGCAGGCTTGGCCAACATCATGGCGATATTGCTGGCGAAGTCGCCGTTTTTCTTGTCCTTGGCGTTTTCCACCTGAATCGCCGGCGTCAGCCCTTCCGGCAAGACGCCTTCGGTGACGAGTTGGCTCAGAGCTTGTTGGATCAGCTGGCGAATGGTGTCTTTCATGAGGCTCTCTTTCGACCGCAAGCGCGGCAGCGCTTCGATGCGCGGGTGGAAAAACTGGGCATTATCCGTTGCCGGAGCCACCTTGCCAACCGGGTTGGATGTGCGGTTGTGAATCTTCACGGTAGCGCCGCAGTCCTCTGTAGGAGCGTGGCTTGTCCCGCGAACTGCCGGGAACCGGCAGCAAACCCTCAAACTCAGGTGTGTCAGATGGGGTAAAGGTGCAAGGTTTAACGACTGCTGCGCAGCCGATCGCGGGACAAGCCGCGCTCCTACAGGTCATCTCCCGTTCAGTACAAATCCACCGGGTCCACATCCAGCGACCACCTGACCGCCCGCCCGCTCGGCATGCTCTCCAGTGCCAGCAGCCATGTTGCCAGCAATTTATGCAGCGGCGCGCGAGCGTTGGCTTGCAGCAGCAGTTGCGCCCTGTATCGCCCCGCGCGGCGTTCCATCGGAGCCGGAACCGGGCCTAACAGTTCAATCCCGCCCAGCGACATTTCCTTCAACAGCTGTTCCGCTTCCGTACAGGCTTCGTCTAAAAATCCCTCAGCTTGTCCCGGTTTATGGGCTTCAGCGCGTAACAGCGCCAAGTGCGAGAACGGCGGCAGGCCAGCAGCGCGACGCTCGCTCAGCGCCTGCTCGGCAAAGGCGAAGTACCCCTGCTCGGTGAGCTGGATCAGCAGCGGGTGGTCGGCCAGGTGCGTCTGGATGATCACCTTGCCCGGCTCTTCGGCGCGCCCCGCGCGGCCCGCGACCTGCACGATCAACTGGGCCATGCGTTCGCTGGCGCGGAAGTCGCCGGAAAACAGCCCGCCGTCAGCGTCCAGAATCGACACCAGCGTCACGCGGGGGAAGTGGTGCCCTTTGGCGAGCATCTGCGTGCCGACCAGAATGCAGGGATGCCCTTTCTGGATCGTTGCGAACAGCTGATTCATCGCGTCCTTGCGCGAGGTGCTGTCGCGATCCACTCGCAGCACCGGATAGTCCGGAAACAGAATCGCCAGCCGCTCTTCGGCCCGTTCCGTCCCCGCACCGACGGGGCGAAGGTCGACCTTGCCGCAGGCCGGACAGTTGCGCGGCACGCGCTCAACGTGGCCGCAATGGTGGCAGCGCAGTTCGCCGGAACGCTGGTGAACGGTCATGCGCGCATCGCAGCGGGTGCATTCCGACAACCAGCCGCAGTCGTGACACAGCAACGTCGGCGCGAATCCTCGGCGATTGAGGAACACCAGCACCTGTTGTCCGGCGGCCAGCGTCTGTCCGATGGCTTGCTGCATCGGGCCGGAAATGCCGCTGTCCAGCGGGCGGCTTTTCACGTCCAGGCGCAGGAAGCGTGGCTGTTGGGCGCCGCCTGCGCGTTGGTTCAGGCGTAGGAGGGCGTACCGGCCGGTGTAGGCATTGTGCAGGCTTTCCAGCGAAGGCGTGGCCGAGCCGAGCACGATCGGGATATCTTCCTGGCGGGCGCGGACCAGTGCCAGGTCCCGCGCGTGATAACGCAGGCCTTCTTGCTGCTTATAAGAACCGTCGTGTTCTTCGTCGATGATGATCAGGCCAGGGTTCTTCATGGGCGTGAACAGCGCCGAACGCGTACCGATGATGATGTCCGCTTCGCCGTCGCGGGCGGCGAGCCAAGCGTCCAGGCGGTCCCGGTCGTTGACCGCCGAATGCAACAACGCGATCCGCGCATTGAAACGCTGCTCGAAACGAGCAAGGGTCTGCGGGCCGAGATTGATTTCCGGAATCAGCACCAGCGCCTGTTTGCCTGCCTCCAGCGTCTCGCGGATCAGTTGCAGGTAAACCTCGGTCTTGCCGCTGCCGGTCACGCCTGCGAGCAAAGACGTATGGAAGCTGCCGAAGCCCGAGCGAATGGCTTCATACGCGGCGCGTTGTTCAATGTTCAGCGGCAGTTCCGGTTGCGCCAGCCAATGCTCATGCCGCGCCACCGGGGCATGGCCGCGCACTTCCACCGTCACCAACTCCTTGGCCAGCAACAGATTGAGGCTGTCACGGTTGAGCATCAGCTTGCTCAGCAGTTGATGGGCGACGCCGTGGGGGTGCTGGGCCAGGGTTTGCAACGCTTCTTTCTGTTTCGGTGCTCGGGCGATGCGCGGGTCATCGATGCTGGCGCCGGTCGCGATCTGCCAGAAACGCTCTTGCCGGGCCTCTGCGGGCTCGCCTTGACGCAGCAAGACCGGCAACGCCCAGCTCAACGTGTCACCGAGGCTGTGCTGATAATACTGTGCCGTCCACAGACACAGCTTGAACAGGGCGGGTGGCAGCGGCGCTTCGTGGTCGAGCAGCGCAATCGCGGGCTTTAGTTTGTCCTCGGGCACATCGCTGTGATCGGTGATCTCAACCAGGATGCCGATCATCTCCCGACGCCCGAACGGCACCCGCAACCGCATGCCCGGTTGCAGCGCACTGCGCGCAATCCCGGCGGGGGCGCGGTAGTCGAACAGGCGGCGCAAGGGGGAGGGCAGGGCGAGGCGCAAAATGGCGTCGGGCACGCGGGGGATGTCCTGTTACGGAGTATGACCAAGGGCGCGATCTTAGCAGACGACCGGCGATAACGTTCTCTTGCGTGATCGGCATTGTCTGTTAATATGCGCGGCCTAATTCCGTGCGGTATTCAACAATAGTGTTGGGTGGCGGCACGCTAGCCTGAGGAAATACCGATGAAAGCTGATATCCATCCAGTTTACGAAGACGTCGTTGCAACCTGCAGCTGCGGCAACGTCATCCACACCCGTTCCAACCTGGCCAAGCCTCTGAGCCTGGACGTTTGCAACGAGTGCCACCCGTTCTACACCGGTAAGCAAAAGACTCTGGACGTTGGCGGTCGCGTCGACAAGTTCAAGTCGCGTTTCGGTGCGTTCGGCGCAACCAAAGCGAAGTAAGAGTGGATTTTCTGGATCGCTCCCCGAGCTTATCCAGGCTGCTCAAGAAGGCGTCCCTTGCGGGCGCCTTTTTTGTGCCTGCGATTTGGCTCTCTACCGCCCAGGCCTTGTGCCCGTCGCCTTCCAATTTGCCCACCGCGCAGGTTCAGCGCGTGGTGGATGGCGACACCCTTCGTTTGAGTGATGGACGCAGCGTGCGGATGGTTGGTCTCAATGCGCCGGAAACTGGCAAAAAAGGTCAGTCCGCCCAACCGTTTGCCGAAGCCGCCAAGCGCCGACTGCAAACGTTGGTAGATGAAAGCGACGGTCAAGTCAGTCTGAGGATCGGTGAGCAGGCCGCTGATCATTACGGACGTACCCTGGCCAACGTCTATGGCCGCAATGGCGCCAACCTGGAAGCGCAGTTGCTCGCGGAAGGGCTGGGCTATCTGGTGGCGGTGTCTCCGAACGTGGCGCTGGTCGAATGCCAGCAGGCCGCGGAAAAGACCGCGCGCCAAGCGGGCGTTGGGATATGGCGCAATTCCCCGGTGCAATCCCCCGAGCAAATCAGCAGCGGTGGATTCGCCCTCGTGTCGGGGCGCGTGACGAATGTTCAGCGCAATGGCGGGGGTATCTGGATCGAGTTCGGCGATGCGCTGGTATTGCGTATTGCTCCCAATCTTGTAGGGCAGTTCGACAGTGCTGGCCTGCAACGTCTGAAAGGTCAGCAGGTAGAAGCGCGGGGTTGGGTTGTTGACCGATCCCGTCGAGGCGGTCTTAAGTCCGGTCAGCCACGCTGGATGATGCCGATCACGCATCCTGTCATGTTGAATACAACTTCAACCTAAAATTGTGAACATTTTTTCCATGAATTGTTTTTCTCTGGAGGCCTTTAAAGACGTGGCTCTACGCTGAAAGTCGTAGATGCGGCCTCTTGACACACCTGACCCGGTAGTCTTGTTAGGACTTTCTGACTTGCGTATGCTCGTTCGTCCGTCTGTCCAACAGCAAAAAAGCGGAATGCCCCCATGTCAGATTTGAAAACTGCCGCGCTCGACTATCACGCCAACCCTCGCCCTGGGAAATTGAGCGTAGAACTCACCAAAGCCACTGCCACTGCGCGTGACCTCTCTCTGGCCTACAGCCCGGGTGTGGCTGAGCCAGTGCGTGAGATCGGTCGCGACCCTGAGCTGGCGTACAAGTACACCGGCAAGGGCAACCTGGTTGCGGTCATCTCTGATGGCACCGCGATCCTCGGTCTGGGCAATCTTGGCCCGCTGGCGTCCAAGCCGGTCATGGAAGGCAAAGGCGTTCTGTTCAAGCGTTTCGCTGGCATCGACGTGTTCGACATCGAAGTCGATTCGGAAAGCCCGCAAGCATTCATCGACACCGTCAAGCGCATCTCTATCACGTTCGGTGGTATCAACCTTGAAGACATCAAGGCACCCGAGTGCTTCGAGATCGAAAAAGCGCTGATCGAACAGTGCGACATTCCGGTGTTCCACGATGACCAGCACGGCACGGCCATCGTGACCGCAGCGGGCATGATCAATGCCCTGGAAATCGCTGGCAAAACGCTGGAAGACGCGAAGATCGTCTGCCTCGGCGCTGGCGCCGCCGCCATCTCGTGCATGAAGCTGCTGGTGAGCATGGGCGCGAAGATCGAAAACATCTTCATGATTGACCGTAACGGCGTGGTGCACTCCGAGCGTTCCGATCTGAACCAGTACAAGGCGCAATTCGCTCACTCGACCGACAAGCGCACCCTGGCTGACGCACTGAACGGTGCTGACGTGTTCGTCGGCCTGTCGGGTCCGAACCTGCTGAGCCCGGAAGGCTTGAAGTCCATGGCTGCCAATCCGATCGTGTTCGCGTGCTCGAACCCTGATCCGGAAATCTCGCCGGAACTGGCTCACGCCACGCGCAGCGATGTGATCATGGCGACAGGCCGTTCGGACTACCCGAACCAGGTCAACAACGTCCTAGGCTTCCCGTTCATCTTCCGTGGTGCTCTGGACGTTCGCGCCAAGCGCATCAACGAAGAGATGAAAATCGCCGCGGCCAATGCTCTGCGTGAGCTGGCCAAGCTGCCAGTGCCGCAGGAAGTCTGCGACGCCTACGGCGGTATCAAGCTGGAATTCGGCCGTGAATACATCATCCCGAAACCACTGGACGTGCGTCTGCTGACCGTTGTTTCCGATGCCGTTGCCAAGGCTGCTATCGAAAGCGGCGTCGCGACTCAGCCGTATCCGAAGCACTACCCACTGACCAACGTGGATCAAGTCTTCAACGGCTGATCACACAACGGCAAACAAAAAGCCCTGCAGCGACGTAGGGCTTTTTTGTGTCTTGGGTCGAGCGGACAACTGTAGGAGTGAGCTTGCTCGCGATAGCGACGTGTCTGCCGACGATGATGCTGACTGTTATGCCGCCATCGCGAGCAAGCTCACTCCTACAGGTCGACGTAATCCTTGAGCCGCCTCCTCAAAACAGGTCGATCGGCGCCGACTCGTCCGCTGGCAACGGGCTGCCCGGTGCGGGGCCGCCGTTCAATTCGTTCACGCTCGGTGGAGTGTCTTCGCTTTTGAACAGTTCGAAGAACGCGCCTGCCGTGCTGGGTGTGGCGGAGCGGCCGCTCACCGGGTCGATGCGCAGGCTGAGGATGCCATCGGGCTCTGCCTGAACGTGCGGCGGCTTTTCCTTGAGCGCTGCACTCATGTAGTTCATCCAGATCGGCAACGCGACGGTGCCGCCGAACTCGTGACGACCGAGGCTTTCGGGCTGGTCGAAGCCGGTCCACACCGTAGTCACGTAATCGCCGTTGTAACCGGAGAACCAGGCGTCTTTCGAGTCGTTGGTCGTACCGGTCTTGCCTGCGATGTCCGGACGGTTCATCGACAAGGCGCGACGCCCGGTGCCGCGTTTGATCACGTCCTGCAGCATGCTATTGAGGATGTAGGTCGTCCGGCCATCGACAATGCGCGGGGCCACTGCCGGGGTCGGTGGTGCGCCACTGGTGTCGAGTGCGTTGGGTACGGTGTTCGCGGTCAGTGCTGGCGTTTCAGGCGCCGCGTAGGTCGTGGCATTGCTGACCATGGCCTCGTTGACGGCTTTTGGGTTCGGGTCATTGGCCGGGACCGTCGGCGGGTTGGCGACGAACAGCGTCTTGCCTTCGCGGTCTTCGATCTTGTCGATCAGGTACGGGCTGACCTTGTAACCGCCGTTGGCGAACGTGCTCCAGCCGCTGACGATTTCCATCGGGGTCAAGGTTGCCGTGCCGAGGGCCAGCGACAGGTTCGGCGGCAGGTCCTGCTTGTTGAAGCCGAAGCGGGTGATGTAGTTGATCGCGGTGTTCACGCCCAGGCTTTGCAGCAGTCGGATCGACACAAGGTTGCGCGACTTGTACAACGCCTCACGCAAGCGAATCGGGCCGAGGAAGGTGCCGGTGTCGTTCTTCGGACGCCAGACCTTGTCCACCGCTTCGTCGACGAACACGATCGGCGCGTCATTGACCAGGCTGGCGGCGGTGTAGCCGTTGTCCAGCGCGGCGGAGTACAGGAACGGCTTGAAGCTCGAACCTGGCTGACGCTTGGCCTGCATCGCACGGTTGTAATTGCTCTGCTCAAACGCGAAGCCACCCACCAGAGCACGGATTGCGCCGTTGTGCGGGTCCAGCGACACCAGCGCGCTTTGCGCCTGCGGGATCTGGCTGAATTTGAGCGAATTGTCGGGTTGCCGTTGCACACGCACCAGATCGCCGACGTGGGCGACGTCCGAGGGCTGTTTCGGGTTCGCGCCGACGCTGTTGGTGTTCAGGAACGCCTTCGCCCATTTCATGCTGTCCCAGGCGACGGTTTCTTCTTTCTCGCCGTTGCGGGTCAGGACGTGAATGCCGGTCTTGTCGACCTGGCTGACGATGGCCGGTTCGAGGCCACTGATCGGGCGCTGCTTGGTCAGCTCCTGTACCCAGCCGTCGCGGGTCAGGCCGGGGAAACGGCTTTCCGGACCACGGTAGCCATGACGCTGGTCGTATTCGATCAGGCCATCCTGTACGGCTTTGTTGGCGTCTTCCTGAAGATTGCTCGGAACAGTAGTGGTGACGCGGAAGCCTTCTGTGTAGGCTTCGCTGCCGTAACGGCCGACCATCTCGGCGCGGGCCATTTCGGCGATGTACGGCGCGTTCACTTCAGGGCTCTGAACGTGATAGCTGGCGTTGATCGGCTCGGCCAGGGCGACCTGATAGGTGTTCTGATCGATTTTGCCGAGCTTGAACATGCGGCCCAGAATCCAGTCGCGACGCTCTTTGGCGCGCACCGGGTTGGCCAGTGGGTTGAATCGTGACGGTGCCTTGGGCAGGCCGGCGATCATTGCCATCTGGGCGACGCTCAGGTCACGAATGGATTTGCCGTAATAAACCTGTGCTGCGGCCTCGATACCATAAGCCCTGTTGCCCAGGTAGATCTTGTTGACGTAGAGCTCCAGAATCTCGTCTTTTGTAAGTTGGCGCTCGATTTGCAAGGCCAAGAGAATCTCGGTGGTTTTGCGCGAAAAACTGCGCTCGCTGGTCAGGAAGTAGTTCTTCGCGACCTGCATGGTGATGGTCGAGCCGCCGGACTGAATGTGACCGCTCTTGACCAGTTGGCTGGCGGCGCGCATCAGGCTGCTGGGGTCAACGCCGTAGTGGTTGGCGAAGTTGTCGTCTTCGGCGGACAGCAAGGCGTGGATGAAATTGGGTGGAATGTCGGCGAAACGGATCGGGGAACGGCGCATTTCGCCAAACTCTGCAATCAGCTTGCCGTCGCTGCTGAAGACGCGCAGCGGGATTTGCAGCTGAATGTTGCGCAGTGCGTCGACCGAAGGAAGATTCGGAGACAGGTAAAGGAAGGCACCGCTCAAGCCGAGCAGCAGCCCGCAGACGACAGCGACGATGGACCACCAGAAAAACTTCAGCAGGCGTATCAAGGCTTTTGGATTTCCAGAAAAAAGAATGGGTTAAGCGCAGGCATTCACAAATGAACACGCCTTGAAGCTTTGCTACACGAAAAAAACGCTGGGCATTATAAGCATTTTTCGTCGCCGAGCGTTATTTGCGCTACTGTCAAGGCTGCCGACAGTGGTGTTGGACAAAAAAATATCCGTAAGTGACGGAAACGCATAGGGAATCGGTTGTGTTCGAACTCTTCAGTAAGAAGGCCAATACCCTTCTAGGGATCGATATTAGCTCCACCTCGGTGAAACTCCTTGAACTGAGTCGTTCCGGCACCCGCTACAAGGTCGAGTCTTACGCGGTCGAGCCACTGCCCGCCAATGCGGTGGTGGAAAAAAACATTGCCGAACTGGAAGGGGTCGGCAATGCGTTGACGCGGGTGTTGGTAAAAGCCAAGACAAACGTCAAAATCGCGGCGGTTGCAGTGGCGGGTTCGGCGGTCATTACCAAGACCATCGAGATGGATGCCGGTCTTTCCGACGACGAGATGGAAAACCAGCTCAAGATCGAAGCCGACCAATACATTCCCTATCCGCTTGAAGAAGTCGCTATCGACTTCGAAGTGCAAGGCTATTCGGCACGCAATCCCGAGCGTGTCGACGTGCTGCTCGCTGCCTGCCGCAAGGAAAACGTCGAAGTCCGCGAAGCTGCGTTGGCGCTGGCCAACCTGACCGCGCGCGTGGTCGATGTTGAAGCCTACGCGCTGGAGCGCTCCTTCGGCCTGTTGTCCGCTCAGTTGGGTCAGGATCACGAACAACTGACCGTCGCGGTCATCGACATCGGCGCCACCATGACCACCCTCAGCGTGCTGCACAACGGCCGCATCATTTATACCCGCGAGCAACTGTTTGGCGGGCGTCAGCTCACTGAAGAAATTCAGCGCCGTTACGGCCTGTCCCTCGGCGAAGCCGGGCTTGCGAAGAAGCAGGGCGGCTTGCCGGACGACTACACGCTGGAAGTGCTGCAGCCGTTCAAGGACGCCGTGGTTCAGCAGGTTTCCCGCTCGTTGCAGTTCTTCTTCGCCGCCGGCCAGTACAACCGTGTCGACTACATCATGCTGGCAGGCGGGACGGCATCCATTGCCGGACTGGATCGTCTGATCCAGGAACGCCTGGGCACCCCGACCATGGTCGCCAACCCTTTTGCCGACATGGCGCTCAGCGCCAAGGTGAACGCGGGCGCGCTGGCGAGTGACGCCCCGGCCTTGATGATCGCGTGCGGTCTGGCGCTGAGGAGCTTCGATTAATGGCACGGATCAACTTACTTCCCTGGCGGGAACAGCTGCGCGAAGAGCGCAAGAAACGCTTTCTGCTTTCCTTGGCCGGCGTATTGGTAGCCGGTGTCGGCGCCATTTTCCTGGCTGATCAATATTTGAGCAGTGCGATCAGTCATCAAAACGCGCGCAACCAGTTCATCAAGACCGAAATCGTCCAGCTCGATGCAAAAATCAAAGAGATCAGCGAGCTGAAGGCCCGTCGCAAGCAGCTGCTGGAGCGGATGAAGATCATTCAGGACTTGCAAGGCAACCGGCCGATCATTGGCCGCGTCTTCGATCAACTGGCGCGTACGTTGCCGGACGGGGTGTATTTCAACGAAGTGAAAATGACGGACAAGCTGATCAGTATTTCCGGCGCGGCTGAATCCAACAACCGCGTCTCGGACCTGTTGCGTAACCTTGAAGCGTCCGACTGGCTGGAGTCGCCGAGCCTGACCGAAGTGAAGGCGAACAGCGCGGCGGGATCGGCTGATCAGTCCAATGCCTTCCAATTGACGGTGCGTCAGACGCAACCTCCTGCTGAGCCCACCACTCCGGCGAAGGGGGTCAAGCCATGAACATGAATGAATGGCTGGACAGCCTGCGCAAGATCGACATCAACGATCTGGACATCAATAACCTCGGTTCCTGGCCCGCAGCGGTCAAGACCATCGCGGGCGCCCTGTTGCTCGTGCTGGTGCTGGCCGGTGGCTACTTTTTCTACATTCAGGACATGCAGACCCAGCTGGACCAGGCACGCAATGACGAGACCGCGTTGAGAGAGCAGTTCTCCAACAAGGCTTATCAAGCGGCCAACCTGCCGGCTTACAAGTCGCAGATGGTCGACATGGAGAACACTTTCGGCGCGCTGCTGCGGCAACTGCCCAGCGACACCGAGGTCCCGGGCCTGCTGGAAGACATCACCCGCACCGGCCTGGGCAGCGGTCTGGAGTTCGAAGAGATCAAGCTTCTGCCTGAAGCGGCCCAGCAGTTCTACATCGAGCTGCCGATACAGATCACAGTCACTGGCGCTTATCACGATCTCGCCACCTTCGTCAGCGGCGTGGCCAGCCTGCCGCGGATCGTGACGCTGCATGATTTCGAAATCAAACCGGTGGACCCCAAGTCTCCTGGAAAACTGCGCATGAGCATTCTCGCCAAGACCTATCGCTATAACGACAAGGGGCTTCAGAACATCGACAACAAGGGGCCCGCGAAATGAGGGCCGTGCATTGGTTGTGCCTCGGCGCCGCGCTGATGGGGTTGGCAGGTTGCGACAGTTCCAGTGATTTCGACGACTTGAAGCAGTTCATGGCCGAGGTCCGCGCCCGGCCGGTGGGCAATATCGAGCCGATGCCGAAGTTTCGGCCTTATGAAGCGTTCACCTACGCGGCTGCCAGTTTGCGCAGCCCGTTCCAGCCGCCGATCAAGGTCGATCTGATCGCCCGGCAGAAAGGCACGCATCTGGTCCAGCCAGACCCGACGCGGGTCAAGCAGTTCCTGGAAGGCTTCAACATCGACGGCTTTGAAATGGTCGGCACGTTGAGCAACGAAACCGGTACGTTCGCGTTGCTGCGTGGCGCGGGCGGGGTTCATCGGGTCAAGGTGGGCGATTATCTGGGCCGCAACGATGGCCGGATCGTCTCGATCACCGACTCCGAAGTGCAGGTGATCGAAATCGTGCCTGATGGAGAGGGGGCGTGGCTTGAGCGGCCGCGCAGCATATCCCTGAAAGAACGCTCATGAAGACGGCAAGCAAGCGAAACACCTTCGGATCTGCACAGTGGTGGAATGTGAACATGACTAGGATTCTTTCGATTATCGGCGTGTCGCTATGGATGGCGATGCTTTCACCGATTCTCCAGGCGGCCAACCTCAAGACGCTCGATGTCGCCGCATTGCCGGGGGATCGGGTCGAGTTGAAACTGTCCTTCGACGGCCCTGTGGCCGCCCCGCGCGGCTACACCACCGAGCAACCGGCGCGCATTGCGCTGGATTTGCCCGGCGTGACCAGCCAACTGGCGATCAAGAGCCGGGACCTGGGGTCGGGTAACGCCCACAGTGTCGTGGTGGTCGAAGCCAAGGATCGCACCCGTGTGATCATCAACCTGACCACGCTCGCGCCCTACAGCTCCCGCGTGGATGGCAACAACCTGTTCGTCGTCGTAGGTCAGGGTGCCGCCGCTGCGCAAGGTTCACAGCCAAGTACCGCCCAAGGCGCGCCGCGCGTGAGTGTGCCCCCTGCGACCGCCAGCGCCGCGCAAGCCAAACCGGCCCCTCGCTCCTTTGCGCCGGGCCCACGCTCGATCAAGAATGTCGATTTCCAGCGCGGCGAGCTGGGTGAAGGCAACGTTGTGATCGAGCTGAGCGATGCAGGCATTGCGCCGGACATTCAGGAGCAGGGCGGCAAAATTCGTGTGGATTTTGCCAAGACTCAGCTGCCTGATCCGTTGCGCGTACGCCTCGACGTGAAGGATTTCGCCACACCGGTCCAGTTCGTCAACTCCAGCGTGAGCGGCGACAAGGCGAGCATCTCCATCGAGCCGTCCGGTGCGTTCGATTACTCGGCCTATCAAACCGAAAACAAACTGACTATCAGCGTGCGTCCGTTGACCAACGAAGACGTCGCTCGCCGCAATGCCGACAAACTGGTCTACACCGGCGAGAAACTGTCGCTGAACTTCCAGGACATTGACGTGCGCTCGGTGCTGCAATTGATCGCCGACTTCACCAATCTCAATCTGGTGGCCAGTGACACCGTTCAAGGTGGCATCACCCTGCGTCTGCAAAACGTGCCGTGGGACCAGGCGCTTGACCTGGTGCTCAAGACCAAAGGCCTGGACAAGCGCAAGATCGGCAACGTGTTGCTGGTCGCGCCTGCTGACGAGATTGCCGCTCGTGAACGTCAGGAGCTGGAATCGCTGAAGCAGATTGCCGAGCTGGCACCGCTGCGTCGTGAACTGCTGCAAGTGAACTATGCCAAGGCTGCGGACATCGCCAAGCTGTTCCAGTCGGTGACCAGCGCTGAGTCGAAGACCGACGAGCGCGGTTCGATCACCGTCGATGAGCGGACCAACAACATCATCGCCTATCAAACGCAGGACCGGCTCGATGAGCTGCGCCGTATCGTCTCGCAGTTGGACATTCCCGTGCGTCAGGTGATGATCGAGGCGCGCATCGTCGAAGCCAACGTCGACTACGACAAGGCGCTGGGCGTGCGTTGGGGTGGTTCAACCACCGGTGGCAAATACACCACAGGCGGCAATGGCACGGTGACGGGCGCTGGTAACACCAATGGCCCATACGTGGACATGGGAGTGGCCAACCCAACGTCTTCGATTGGTCTGGGCTTCCTGACCAACAACACGATTCTCGACCTTGAACTGACCGCCATGGAAAAAACCGGTAACGGTGAGGTGGTGTCGCAACCCAAGGTCGTCACTTCGGACAAGGAAACCGCGAAAATTCTGAAGGGTACGGAAGTGCCGTATCAGGAAGCGAGTTCCAGCGGTGCGACGTCGGTGTCGTTCAAAGAGGCGTCGTTGTCCCTGGAGGTGACCCCGCAGATCACCCCGGACAACCGCATCATCATGGAAGTGAAGGTGACCAAGGACGAACCTGACTACGTGAACACCGTGTTGGGCGTACCGCCGATCAAGAAAAACGAAGTCAACGCCAAGGTGCTGGTGGCCGACGGCGAAACCATCGTGATTGGTGGCGTGTTCTCCAATACACAGAATAAAGTCGTCGATAAGGTGCCATTTTTGGGCGATGTGCCGTATGTTGGCCGCCTTTTCCGGCGGGATGTTGTCTCGGAGAAAAAATCCGAGCTGTTGGTGTTCCTCACTCCGCGTATCATGAACAACCAGGCGATTGCTGTGAGTCGTTGATTCTGTGCGAAATTTAATACTTGTGGGACCGATGGGGGCTGGCAAAAGCACCATCGGTCGTCTGCTGGCCAAAGAGCTTCGACTGCCGTTCAAGGATTCCGACAAGGAAATCGAACTGCGAACGGGCGCCAATATCCCGTGGATCTTCGACAAGGAAGGTGAAGCGGGCTTTCGAGATCGCGAACAAGCCATGATTGCCGAGCTGTGCGCCTTTGATGGCGTGGTGCTTGCGACCGGTGGCGGCGCGGTCATGCGTGAAGAAAACCGTCGAGCCCTGCACGCGGGTGGGCGGGTGGTGTATCTGCACGCTTCCGTGGAACAGCAAGTCGGCCGTACGTCCCGTGATCGCAATCGGCCGCTTCTGCGCACCGCAGACCCGGCACGGGTGTTGCGCGAGCTATTGGCCATCCGCGATCCGTTCTATCGGGAAATTGCCGACGTCATTATTGAAACCGATGAGCGGCCTCCACGCATGGTGGTGCTTGACATCCTTGCCCTGTTGGCCGAGCTTCCTCCCCGTTAAAGCGCAGGCGGAAATGCGCTATCCTCGGCGACCATAAAAAGCAGGGTCGCCAAAAGGCCTTGCGCCATGGTCCGTATCGATGCGCTGGCGTCGAACAGGCATCCAATTGTTATAAAGAGTGTGGGGATACATGCAGACACTTAAGGTCGAGCTTGGCGAGCGGAGCTACCCGATTCACATTGGCGAAGGCTTGTTGGATCAACCTGAACTGCTCACGCCGTACATCGCAGGCAAACAGGTCGCGATCGTTTCCAACAGCACCGTCGCGCCGCTCTACATTGAGCGCCTGACCAAGACGCTGGCCGGTTACAACGTGCTGCCTATCGTGTTGCCCGATGGCGAAGCCTTCAAGAACTGGGAAACCCTGCAGCTCATCTTCGACGCCCTCCTGACCGCACGTCATGACCGCCGCACCACCGTGATTGCACTCGGTGGCGGTGTGATTGGTGACATGGCCGGTTTTGCTGCCGCGTGCTATCAGCGGGGCGTGGACTTCATCCAGGTGCCGACTACGCTGCTGTCGCAGGTCGATTCGTCCGTGGGTGGCAAGACCGGCATCAACCATCCGCTGGGCAAAAACATGGTTGGCGCGTTCTATCAGCCGAACGCCGTGCTGATCGACACCCTCTCGCTGAACACCCTGCCTGAACGCGAGCTGTCTGCCGGGCTTGCCGAGGTCATCAAATACGGTCTGATATGTGACGAGCCGTTCCTGACATGGCTCGAAGAGAATATGGACAAGCTGCGTGGTCTGGATCAGGCCACGTTGACCACCGCCATCGAGCGTTCCTGTGCGGCCAAGGCTGCTGTGGTCGGTGCCGATGAGCGAGAGTCGGGCGTGCGCGCCACGTTGAATCTGGGCCACACCTTCGGCCATGCCATCGAAACCCAAATGGGTTACGGCGTCTGGTTGCACGGTGAGGCGGTGGCAGCCGGTACGGTCATGGCGCTGGAGATGTCCTCGCGCCTGGGCTGGATCAGCGAACAGGAGCGGGATCGTGGTATCCGTCTGTTTCAGCGCGCCGGTTTGCCCGTGGTGCCCCCTGAAGACATGACGCCTGAGCATTTCCTTGAGCACATGGCGGTGGACAAGAAGGTGATCGATGGTCGTTTGCGCCTGGTGCTGTTGCGCCGGATGGGCGAAGCAGTGGTGACCGACGAATATCCAAGAGAAGTACTACAGGCCACACTGGTCGCGGACTACCGCGCCTTGGTGGATCAGCTTAGAGGTTAATGAGAAATCCATGACTAGCTTGCACGCCGATGAGGCCTTTCTCGGTCACTACCAATTGAGTCATGACCCCTTTGCCACTCGGGTCCCGGGCTTCAAGTTCTTCCCGGCCCAGCGCAAGCCCGTGCTGGGTCAACTGCACCACCTGGCCCGCTACAGCCAGTTGCTGCTGTTGGTCACCGGCCCACATGGCAGCGGCAAGACGCTGCTGCGTCAGGCGCTGGTCGCCAGCACTAACAAACAGTCCGTGCAGAGCGTTGTGGTGTCCGCCCGTGGCGCCGGTGATGCGTCGGGCGTACTGCGTCAGGTGGCTCAGGCGCTGAACGTTGCTCAGCCGGAAATGCAGTCCATCCTGTCGCAGGTCGTGCAGCTGGGCCTGACCGGTCAGGAAGTCTACGTGTTGGTAGACGATGCCGAACAACTGGGCGAATCCGCACTCGAAGCGTTGTTGGGATTGGCGGCAGGCACCCCTGAGGGGCGTCCGCACGTCTTCCTGTTCGGCGAGGCTTCGATCATTGATCGTCTGGATCAGCTGTGCGCCGAGAGCGGTTCGGACGAAGAGCGTTTTCACGTCATCGAGCTGGCACCGTACACCGAAGAAGAAACCCGTGAGTATCTGGCTCAACGCCTCGAAGGCGCCGGTCAAGGCATTGAAGTGTTCAGTGCCGAGCAGATCACCGATATTCACGAACAGTCCAATGGATGGCCGGGCGCGATCAACCAGGTCGCGCGCGATTCGATGATCGAAGCCATGATCGCCAGCCGCTCTGCGGTCAAGCGTCCAAGTATGGGGTTCAAGATGCCTAAGAAACACGTGTTGGCTTTGGGTGGGGTTGTGGTCGCGGCAGTGCTCGCGGCGTGGTTGATTCCAGGGCGCAACACCGCGCCAACGGCTCCGGCCAACTCCCAGGCACAACTGCCGCTGGGCCAAGGCAAGGCGCCTGCTCAGCAATCGAACAACGGTGGCCCGGCCATCGAGTTCGCCGGTAATTCGCAACCAATGCCGCTACCGTTGGTCGGTAACTCGCAGCCGGTGATGCGCGGTCCTTTGGCCGAAGCCGCGGGGTCAGGCGAAGGTGATGGCGAAGACGGTGGCCCTGCCGCCAATCAATCGCTGCAGCCGCCGACTGTGACCACGACCGCTCCGCCGGCCGGTGCTGCTGCGGGCCCAGCGCCACAGATGGCGCAAACCCAGGTTCCGACGCCTCGTCCTGCGCCGGCACCTGCCGCCAAGCCGACACCGGCTCCTGCGCCCGCTGCCAAGCCCGCTCCAGCGCCTGCGCAGGTCGCGACGGCCAAGCCAGCGCCCAAGCCAGCCGAGAAGCCAGCAGCGCCTGCCGCTGTCGCGCCAGCTTCTACAGGTGGCACGTGGTACGCCGGTCAGGCACCGACGCATTTCGTCGTGCAAATCCTCGGCACCAGCTCCGAAGCCACGGCCCAGAGCTACGTGAAAGAGCAGGGCGCCGAGTACCGTTATTTCAAGAAAACCCTGCAAGGCAAGCCGTTGTACGTGGTCACCTACGGCAGTTTTGCCGACCGCAATGCAGCACTCGCCGCTATCAAGAACTTGCCAGCGAAGGTTCAGGCTGGTAAACCTTGGCCTCGCACTGTCGGCAGTATCCAACAGGAACTCGCCGCAGCCCGCTGAAGACGCAGCGACCTTATCCGGGTCGCTCGCTTGGCTCCCCAATTTCAACGCATGAGCGTGCTGACAATGAGCAGCGCGCCTTGCGGTGTCTGCGTCTCAGACACGCATTGAACTTTGGGCTCTCTTTGGTCAGACTCGCAACAAAGCTCTGGCTATCATGAGAATCGATAAAAACCTTTCACGAATGCGACATGAATTTGCGACATTTCGTCGCTAAATTTGTGAGGCTTTGTGTCGGTGTGTACAATGACCTCCCTTTTGCTCCCGCAAAGCCGGCATACGTTCGGCGTGGACGGTAAATGGCTGAATTGAAAAGAAATTTGTCTCGATAAGAGGCAGCCTGGTGAGAATGTGTCTATGAAAGCAGGTCTGTACCAACCAGAAGAATTCAAGGATAACTGCGGCTTCGGCTTGATTGCCCATATGCAGGGCGAGCCCAGTCATCATCTGTTGCAGACGGCGATTGAAGCCCTGACCTGCATGACCCACCGTGGTGGGATCAACGCCGACGGCAAGACCGGTGACGGTTGCGGTCTGTTGATTCAAAAACCCGACACGTTCCTGCGTGCCGTGGCTCACGAGCACTTCGGTGTCGAGCTGCCGCGCCAGTATTGCGTGGGCATGGTGTTCCTCAACCAGAACGACGCCAAGGCCGAAGCCGCTCGCGAGAACATGAACCGCGAAATCCTTGCGGCCGGTCTGACCCTCGTGGGTTGGCGTCAGGTGCCGATCGACACAAGCGTCCTCGGGCGTCTGGCGCTGGAGCGTTTGCCGAAAATCGAGCAGGTGTTCATCGGCGGTGAAGGCCTGAGCGATCAGGAATTCGCGATCAAGCTGTTCACTGCGCGTCGCCGTTCGTCGGTGTCCAACGCCGCCGACACTGACCACTACATCTGCAGCTTCTCGCACAAGACCATCATCTATAAAGGCTTGATGATGCCGCGTGACCTCACGGCATTCTATCCAGACCTCAACGACGAACGCCTGCAAACTGCGATCTGCGTGTTCCACCAGCGCTTCTCGACCAACACCCTGCCGAAGTGGCCGCTGGCTCAGCCATTCCGCTTCCTCGCCCACAATGGCGAGATCAACACCATCACCGGTAACCGCAACTGGGCTCAGGCCCGTCGCACCAAGTTCACCAATGATCTGATGGACCTCGACGAGTTGGGCCCGTTGGTCAACCGCGTCGGCTCCGACTCCTCGAGCATGGACAACATGCTGGAGCTGATGGTCACCGGCGGGATCGACCTGTTCCGTGGCGTGCGCATGCTCGTGCCGCCAGCGTGGCAGAACGTCGAGACCATGGACCCGGATCTGCGTGCCTTCTATGAATTCAACTCCATGCACATGGAGCCGTGGGACGGCCCGGCCGGTATCGTGATGACCGAAGGTCGCCACGCCGTCTGCCTGCTCGACCGTAACGGTCTGCGTCCAGCGCGTTGGGTCACCACCAAGAACGGTTACATCACCCTAGCGTCGGAAATCGGCGTGTGGAACTACACCCCCGAAGACGTCATCGCCAAAGGCCGTGTCGGTCCGGGCCAGATCTTCGCCGTGGACACCGAAACCGGCCAGATCCTCGACACTGACGCCATCGACAGCCGTCTGAAGTCGCGCCATCCGTACAAGCAATGGCTGCGCAAGAACGCGCTGCGCATTCAGGCGACGCTGGAAGACCACGACCACGGTTCGGCGTTCTACAACCCGGATCAGCTCAAGCAGTACATGAAGATGTTCCAGGTCACGTTCGAAGAGCGTGATCAGGTGCTGCGTCCGCTGGGCGAGCAGGGCCAGGAAGCCGTGGGTTCCATGGGCGACGACACGCCAATGGCCGTGCTGTCCCGCCGTGTGCGCACGCCGTACGACTATTTCCGTCAGCAGTTCGCGCAGGTCACCAACCCGCCGATCGACCCGCTGCGTGAAGCCATCGTCATGTCGCTGGAAGTCTGCCTCGGTGCTGAGCGCAACATTTTCCAGGAGTCGCCTGAGCATGCGTCCCGCGTGATCCTCAGCTCGCCGGTCATTTCCCCGGCCAAGTGGCGTTCGCTGATGACGCTGGATCGCCCTGGCTTCGACCGCGCCATCATCGACCTGAACTACGACGAAGCCACCGGCCTTGAAGCCGCTGTGCGCAACGTCGCTGATCAGGCGGAAGAAGCTGTGCGCGCCGGTCGCACCCAGATCGTTCTGAGCGACCGCCATATTGCCCCCGGCAAACTGCCGATTCACGCCTCGCTGGCCACCGGTGCGGTACACCACCGCTTGACCGAAAAAGGCCTGCGCTGCGACAGCAACATCCTGGTTGAAACCGCGACAGCCCGCGATCCGCACCACTTTGCCGTGCTGATCGGGTTCGGTGCGTCGGCGGTCTATCCGTTCCTGGCCTATGAAGTGCTGGGCGACCTGATCCGCACCGGCGAAGTGCTGGGCGATCTGTACGAAGTCTTCAAGAATTACCGCAAAGGCATCACCAAGGGCCTGCTCAAGATATTGTCGAAGATGGGCATCTCGACCATCGCGTCGTATCGTGGCGCGCAACTGTTCGAAGCCATCGGCCTGTCCGAGGAAGTCTGCGACCTGAGTTTCCGTGGCGTCCCAAGCCGCATCAAAGGCGCGCGTTTTGTTGATATCGAAGACGAGCAGAAAGCACTGGCCGGTGAAGCCTGGAGTCCGCGCAAGCCGATCCAGCAAGGCGGTCTGCTGAAGTTCGTCTACGGCGGCGAATACCACGCCTACAACCCTGATGTGGTGGCGACGTTGCAAGCCGCCGTGCAGCAGGGCGACTACAGCAAATTCAAGGAATACACCGCGCTGGTCGACAACCGTCCGGTGTCGATGATCCGCGACCTGTTCAAGGTCAAGGAACTCGACACACCGCTGTCGATTGACGACATCGAGCCGCTGGAAGCGATCCTCAAGCGATTCGACTCGGCGGGCATCTCGCTGGGCGCACTGTCGCCTGAGGCTCACGAAGCGCTGGCCGAGGCGATGAACCGTCTGGGCGCACGCTCCAACTCCGGCGAAGGCGGCGAAGACCCGGCGCGCTACGGCACCATCCGCAGCTCCAAGATCAAGCAAATCGCAACGGGTCGTTTCGGCGTGACCCCTGAGTATCTGGTCAACGCAGACGTGTTGCAGATCAAAGTCGCTCAAGGCGCCAAGCCGGGCGAGGGCGGTCAACTGCCGGGTGGCAAGGTCAACGGTCTTATTGCCAAGCTGCGTTATGCAGTCCCAGGCGTGACCCTGATCTCGCCGCCGCCGCACCATGACATCTACTCGATTGAAGACTTGTCGCAGCTGATTTTCGACCTCAAGCAGGTCAACCCGTCGGCGCTGGTCTCGGTCAAGCTGGTGGCAGAAGCGGGCGTTGGCACCATCGCCGCCGGTGTGGCCAAGGCCTATGCCGACCTGATCACCATTTCCGGTTACGACGGCGGTACCGGTGCATCGCCGCTGTCGTCGATCAAATACGCGGGCGCGCCGTGGGAAATCGGCCTGGCCGAAACCCACCAGACCCTGCGCGGCAACGACCTGCGCGGCAAGGTCCGGGTGCAGACCGACGGTGGTCTGAAAACCGGTCTGGACGTGATCAAGGCCGCAATCCTCGGCGCTGAGAGCTTCGGCTTCGGTACGGCGCCGATGATCGCGCTGGGCTGCAAATACCTGCGTATCTGCCACCTGAACAACTGCGCCACCGGCGTCGCGACTCAGAACGACAAGCTGCGCAAGGATCACTACATCGGCACCGTCGACATGGTGATCAACTTCTTCACCTACGTGGCGGAAGAAACCCGCGAGTGGCTGGCCAAGTTGGGCGTGCGTTCGCTGGAAGAGCTGATCGGCCGTACCGACCTGCTGGACATCCTGCCGGGCGAAACCGCCAAGCAGCAGCATTTGGACCTGACGCCTCTGCTGGGCAGCGATCACATCCCCGCAGACAAGCCTCAGTTCAGCCTCGTGGACCGCAACCCGCCGTTCGACAAGGGCCTGCTGGCCGAGAAAATGGTGGAGCTGGCCAAATCCGCCATCGAGTCCAAAGCCGGCGGCGAGTACGAACTCGACATCTGCAACTGCGACCGCTCCATCGGTGCTCGCATCTCCGGTGAAATCGCCAAGCTGCACGGCAACCAGGGCATGAAAGACGCCCCGGTGACCTTCCGCTTCAAGGGCACTGCCGGTCAGAGCTTCGGCGTGTGGAACGCCGGTGGCCTGAACATGTACCTGGAAGGCGACGCCAACGACTACGTCGGCAAAGGCATGACCGCTGGCAAGCTGGTGATCGTGCCGCCGAAAGGCAGCCCGTTCAAAACCCAGGACAGCGCCATCATCGGCAACACCTGCCTATACGGCGCCACCGGTGGCAAGCTGTTTGCAGCGGGTACGGCAGGCGAGCGTTTCGCGGTGCGTAACTCGGGTGCCCACACCGTTGTGGAAGGCACGGGCGATCACTGCTGCGAGTACATGACCGGCGGTTTCGTCTGCGTTCTGGGCAAAACGGGTTACAACTTCGGCTCTGGCATGACCGGCGGTTTCGCCTACGTGCTCGACCAGGACAACACCTTCGTTGACCGGGTCAACCATGAACTGGTCGAGATCCAGCGCATCAGCGGCGAAGCGATGGAAGCCTATCGCAGCCACTTGGAGCGCGTGCTCGCCGAATACGTGACCGAGACGGATAGCGAATGGGGCCGTAATCTCTGGGAAAATCTGGATGACTACCTGCGCCGCTTCTGGCTGGTGAAGCCTAAGGCCGCCAACCTCAAGTCTTTGCTGTCGAGTACACGCGCTAACCCGCAATAAAGCAGCTGCAAGCGGCGAGCTAAAAGCCGCAAGCTAAATGCAGTGCGCGAGTGCCTGCGAAATATGATTCTTGCAGCTTGAAGCATAGAGCTTGAAGCTGCCGCGAAGAGGCTCAAAATGGCTGAACGTCTGAGTAATGACTTCCAGTTCATCGATGTCGGGCGCAAAGATCCGAAGAAGAAACTGTTGCGTCAACGCAAGAAAGAGTTCGTGGAAATCTACGAACCCTTCAAACCCCAGCAATCGGCCGATCAGGCCCACCGCTGCCTGGGTTGCGGCAACCCGTACTGCGAATGGAAATGCCCTGTGCATAACTTCATTCCCAACTGGCTGAAGCTGGTGTCCGAGGGCAACATTCTCGCGGCCGCCGAGCTGTCGCACCAGACCAACACGCTGCCGGAAGTCTGCGGCCGTGTGTGCCCGCAGGATCGTCTGTGTGAAGGGGCGTGCACCCTGAACGACGGTTTCGGTGCGGTCACCATTGGTTCGGTGGAGAAGTACATCACCGACACCGCATTCGCCATGGGCTGGCGTCCGGACATGTCCCGCGTAGTGCCGACCGGCAAGCGCGTGGCAATCATTGGAGCAGGCCCGGCGGGTCTGGGCTGCGCCGACGTGCTGGTGCGCGGTGGTGTGACGCCGGTGGTGTTCGATAAAAACCCGGAAATCGGCGGTCTGCTGACCTTCGGTATCCCTGAGTTCAAGCTCGAAAAAAGCGTGCTGAGCCACCGACGTGAAGTCTTCACCGGCATGGGTATCGAGTTCCGCCTCAATACCGAAATCGGCAAGGACATCACCGTCGAACAACTGCTGCAGGAATACGATGCCGTGTTTATGGGCATGGGCACCTACACCTACATGAAAGGCGGCTTCCCGGGCGAAGACTTGCCGGGCGTGCACGACGCGCTCGACTTCCTGATCGCCAACGTCAACCGCAACCTGGGCTTTGAAAAATCGCCAGAAGACTTCGTCGACATGAAAGGCAAGAAGGTTGTGGTACTGGGCGGTGGTGACACCGCGATGGACTGCAACCGCACCTCGATCCGTCAGGGTGCCAAGGCTGTAACGTGCGCTTACCGTCGTGACGAAGAAAACATGCCGGGCTCGCGTAAGGAAGTGAAGAACGCCAAGGAAGAAGGCGTGAAATTCCTCTATAACCGCCAGCCAATCGCCATCGTGGGTGAGGACAAGGTCGAAGGCGTCAAAGTCGTCGAAACCCGTCTGGGCGAGCCTGATGCGCGCGGCCGTCGCAGCCCTGAGCCGATTCCGGGCTCCGAAGAAATCATCCCGGCCGACGCCGTGGTTATCGCTTTCGGCTTCCGCCCAAGCCCAGCGCCGTGGTTCGAGCAGCACAGCATCGAGACCGACAGCCAGGGCCGCGTCCTCGCGCCGGAACAAGGCAAGTTCAAGCACCAGACCAGCAACCCGAAAATCTTCGCGGGTGGCGACATGGTGCGCGGTTCCGACCTCGTCGTGACCGCGATCTTTGAAGGCCGTAATGCGGCTGAAGGGATTCTGGATTACCTGGGCGTCTGATTTCCGGATCGGAATGCGGTTCAAACTGTGGGAGCGAATTCATTCGCGAGACGCCGGTACATCCGACATATTTCTGTCGGCTGTACTCCCGCTTCGCGAATAAATTCGCTCCCACAGGGGTTGTATGCACCGCTGGCAAGCGGGTTTGCACATGGAATCCGGTGCGACATTTGCGCGACAAATTGACCCCATAGACAAAAGGCACGGTACTTACCGTGCCTTTTGCGTTGGTGTCTGAGAAAATGCCCGCACTTTTTTCCCGGATCCTGCCATGACTGCCCTGAAGAACGACCGTTTCCTTCGCGCCCTGCTCAAGCAACCCGTTGACGTCACGCCGGTATGGATGATGCGTCAGGCCGGTCGCTACCTCCCGGAATACCGCGCCAGTCGTGCCAAGGCCGGGGATTTCATGAGCCTGTGCATGAACCCGGCGTTTGCTTGCGAAGTCACCTTGCAACCGCTTGAGCGTTACCCGCTGGATGCCGCCATCCTGTTCTCTGACATCCTCACCGTCCCCGACGCCATGGGCCTTGGCCTGTACTTCGAGACCGGCGAAGGCCCGCGTTTCAAGAAAACCGTCAGCACCCTGGCCGACATCGAAGCGCTGCCGATCCCGGACGCGCAGAAGGACTTGGGCTACGTCATGGACGCAGTCAGCACCATCCGCCGCGAGCTGAATGGCCGCGTGCCGCTGATCGGCTTCTCCGGCAGCCCGTGGACCCTCGCGACTTATATGGTCGAAGGCGGCTCGTCCAAGGACTTCCGCAAATCCAAGGCGATGCTCTACGACAACCCGCAAGCCATGCACCTCTTATTGGATAAGCTAGCGCAGTCGGTTACGGCTTATCTGAATGGTCAGATTCTGGCGGGCGCTCAGGCCGTGCAGATCTTCGACAGTTGGGGCGGCAGCCTCTCGGCGGCGGCGTACCAGGAATTCTCCCTGGCCTACATGCGCAAGATCGTCAGCGGCCTGATCCGCGAACACGACGGTCGCAAAGTCCCGGTCATCCTCTTCACCAAAGGCGGCGGTCTGTGGCTGGAAAGTATCGCTGACGCCGGGGCTGACGCGCTGGGCCTGGACTGGACCTGCGACATCGGCGAAGCCCGCCGTCGCGTCGGTAGCAAAGTCGCCCTGCAAGGCAACATGGACCCCACCGTCCTCTACGCCAACCCCCAGGCCATTCGCCAGGAAGTCGCCAACATCCTCAAAAGCTACGGCAGCGGCACCGGCCACGTCTTCAACCTCGGCCACGGCATCACCCCTGAGGTCGACCCGGCCAATGCAGGCGCGTTCATCAACGCAGTGCATGAGTTGTCGGCGCAGTATCACCAGTAAGCGCTGAGCGTCAGGCACAAGAACGCCCGGATTTACCGGGCGTTTTTGTGTGGGGTGTCATACCGCAGTAAATGTCGGGCGGGTATACATCGGGGTGATGGATGGCTGCTCACGGTGTTCCGCCTGCCATAGGTCATGGCTCATCTGCGCGGCAAGCCAAAAGCGTGCAGTACTCAACCCTGCTCGCTCCAGTCGGACCGCAAGATCCGGACTTATAGGGGCGCGGCCGTTGATGACGCGAGACAACATTTCTCGGGAGAAGTGAAGCCGACGTGCCATTTCGGCAATCTTGATATTCAACTCCGGCAGCATTTCCTGAATCACTTCGCCGGGGTGTGGAGGGTTATGCATTCTCATGCAAATGACTCCTGTCAGTGGTAATCGAGATAATCGACCAGCTCGACATCGTTCTCGATAAATCTAAAAATAATTCGCCAGTTCCCGCTCACCCAGACTGACCAGTACTGATCCAGATCGCCTTTCAGCGGATGCAACTTCAGGCCTGCCAAGCTCAATTCATCAGGGCACATGGCTATATCCAAAGCCAGCAAGATGGATCGAAGGCGCTTTGCAGGGTCTGCGCGAATCCCTTTGGTTGTTCCCGTGTAGAAAAAGGCCCTGAGACCTTTGTGTTGGAATGTTCTGATCATAGCAGTAAAGCGTGAACTAATTGTTCACGCTTTACTGTCAGGCGATGTGGATACGAGAGATGTGAAACGAAGCCAAGTTTTGTATGAAAACGCCCGGACCATCAAACCTGCACGTTCACCGGCAGTGGCTTCACCTTCGCCAGCTTGAGCGCCGCACCTAACGCGGCGGCGAGCAGCAGCGCGATAAATACGCCGATCCCGTTCCACCCCGCGTAATGCCAGAAGAACCCGCCGCCGGTGCCCGCCACGCTGGAACCAACGTAGTAGCTGAACAGGTATAGCGACGAGGCCTGGCCCTTGGCTTTTATAGCGCGGCGGCCGATCCAGCTGCTGGCCACCGAGTGGGCGCCGAAGAAGCCGAATGTGAACATGACGACGCCAATGACCACGATGGCCAACGGGGTGAACATGGTCAGGGCAAGACCGGCGATCATCAGGACGATCACGGCCCAGAGCACGTTGCGACGCCCCAGTTTGTCGGCCAGAGCGCCGACTTTCGCCGAGCTGTAGATCCCGGACAGGTAGACCACCGAGAACAGGCCGACCACTGCTTGGCTGAGATTGTAGGGATCGGCCAACAGGCGATAACCGATGTAGTTGAACAGCGTGACGAAGGCGCCCATCAGCAGGAAGCCTTCCAGGAACAGCCACGGCAGACCGGCATCACGGAACTGCAACACGAAGCCGTCCAGCAGGCTGCGAGCGTTGAGCGGGCGAGGACGGAAGTTGCGCGAGGGGGGCAGGATCTTCCAGAACACGCAGGCGCCTGCCAGTGCGATGAGACCCATGATCGACAGCGCGATGTGCCAGCTCACGTAATCGCTGAGGACGCCGGTGATCAGCCGCCCGCTCATCCCGCCAATCGCGTTGCCGCCGATGTACAAGCCCATGGCCAGGCCGATGTGTTGCGGGTGGATCTCTTCGCTGAGGTACGTCATCGCTACCGCCGCTAACCCGCTCAACGAAAGCCCGACAAAGGCCCGTGTCACCAACACGCCCTCCCAACTGGGCATGAACGCGCTGGCAATGGTGAACAAAGCGGCGGAGAACAAAGAAAAAACCATCACCGATTTGCGTCCCATACGGTCGGAAATCGGGCCGGTGATCAACAGGCCGATGGCGAGCATCGCCGTGGCCACCGAGAGGATCAGGCTGCTCTCTGCAGCGTTGATGGAGAACTCGCGGGACAGCACGGGCATCATCGGCTGAACGCAATAGAGCAGGGAGAAGGTGGCGAAGCCGCCGGAAAACAGCGCGAGAACGGTGCGGATGAAGGCCGGGGTGTCTTTCTCGATGTAGGTATCACCCAGCGGGATTACGACATTGATCTCGGGCGCAGACGTCGCGGGGGATGCAGCAGTATTCACGGGTAACCTCAAACGATGTGAAGCAGCGATGGGGAAAAGCATATAGCCAGCTAACGTTTTCCTCCAATATATTGTTCGACCTGTTTGATAGCTTTAACGACTCAATGGTGAGGCCATGGAATTACGTCATCTTCGCTACTTTATTGCGGTGGCTGAAGAGCTGCATTTTGGCAGGGCTGCGGAGTCACTCGGCATCTCTCAGCCTCCGTTGAGCCAGCAAATTCAGGCGCTGGAACATGAATTGGGTGCCCGACTGTTCGAGCGGACCAACCGACGAGTGGCATTGAGCGAGGCAGGGCGACTGTTCCTCGACGAAGCGCGGCTGGTGCTGGCGCAGGTCGAGAAAGCCTCTGATGTGGCGCGCCGCGCGCAGTTGGGTGAGCTGGGGGAGTTGAAGATTGGCTTCACCGCGTCGGCACCGTTCACGTCCAGCATTCCTCAGGCGATCTTTGCCTTTCGTCAACGCCATCCCGCCGTGCACTTGGCATTGCAGGAAATGAGCAGCAAGGAAGTCGCCGAAAGGCTGGTGGAGGAGTCGATGCAGGTGGGCATCATGCGCCCGCTGCCGTTGCCGGATTCTTTGGTGGCGGTCGAGCTGTTACGTGAGCCGCTGGTGGCCGTTTTCCGCTCCGACCACCCGATGGCTCAGGGCAGCGAACAGGGGATTTACCTCAAAGAGCTGGCGACCGAGCCGTTTGTGTTCTTTCCACGAAGCTATGGCAGTGGCCTGTACGCGCAGCTGCTGAGCCTGGCGCGTGATGCGGGGTTCACGCCGTTGTTCGCCCAGGAAGCCGCCGAGGCTATGACGATCATCGGGCTGGTCGCGGCGGGGCTGGGCGTGACGGTGCTGCCTGCGTCGTACCAACGCATGCGGATCGATGGCGTGGTCTATCGCACCCTCTTGGACGAGGCCGCAACGTCGGCGGTGTGGCTGGTGCAGCGCAAGGACCAGAAGTCGCCCATGGCCAAGGCGTTCGTTGAGTTGGTGACGCGCAAGGCGGGCTAGTAAGGACGCACGAGATGCGCAATTCGAACTGTGGGAGCGAATTCATTCGCGAAAGATGCAACAGGCGATGCACCTCTATCGGCTGAAGTTTGTTCGCGAATGAATTCGCTCCCACAGGTGAACCGTTCGTGCCATCGGGCGCCGCAGAAAGCCTCGCCCCATTAGAAAGCTTTACTGCACCTTCGCCAGGTCACCTTTCAACGCAACGCCTGCCATGACGGCCCCGGCGTGGCATTCGTAGGTTGCAGGGTCTTTGCGTTCGATCTTCTTGTAGTAACTGGCGATGTTAACCACGGCATTTGCCCCTGCGCCTTTCGCCGCTTCGTTCAATTGCAGGATGGCTGATTGCAGCGCCCATTCGCAGGCGTCGTTGTCGCTTTTGTTGAAGGCGTTGGTTTTCTTGTTGGTCACAGCGTTCGGCGATAGCACCGACACTTTCCCTTTTGGCGTGACACCCGCCAGGTAGAACTTCACGCTGCCGTCCAGTTTCTTCTCTTGAAGCATTTGTGCAACGACCTTGTCGAACGGCAGATACAGCGCGGTATCCCGTGCCTGACTGATACCGGGCAGCGCGCCCAGAACGATTGCAGCGGTGGCCGCCCAGACTTTCAGTTTCATGCTTTCACTCCTTGAGGGATCAACTAAAAAACGCTCACGGCCAGCGACGGAAAATCAACGACGTGTTGACCCCGCCGAAGGCAAAATTGTTGTTCATCACGTACTCGTGGCTCATGGCGCGGGGCTCGCCGCGCAGGTAATCCAGCGCCCCGCAACGGGCATCGATGTCGTCCAGATTGAGGGTATGGATGTAGCGGTCGTGCTTCATCATTTCGATGGTGAACCACGACTCCAGCGCACCGCACGCACCCAGCGTGTGGCCGAGGAAACTCTTCTGCGAGCTGATCGGCATGCGCGCACCGAACAGGCTGTGGGTGGCCAAGGTTTCAGCGATGTCCCCTTGCTCGGTTGCGGTGCCGTGGCCATTGACGTAACCGATGGCATCCGGAGAAAGGCCCGCGTCTTCCAGCGCCAGCTCCATCGCCCGGCGCATCGTGCTTTGCTCAGGGCGGGTGGTGTGTACGCCGTCTGCGTTGCTGCCGAAACCGACGATTTCGGCGTGGATGCGCGCGCCACGGGCCAGTGCATGTTCCAGCTCTTCAAGGACCAGCATGCCGCCGCCTTCACCAATCACCAGCCCGTCACGGCCACTGTCATAGGGACGCGGACTGGTGTGGGGCGCATCGTTTTTCAGGCTGGTCGCATACAGCGCGTCGAACACCATGGCTTCCGTTGGGCACAGCTCTTCTGCACCGCCCGCAAGCATCAACGGCAGGCGCCCGAACTTGATCGCTTCATAGGCGTAGCCCACGCCCTGACTGCCGCTGGTGCACGCGCTGGAGGTCGGAATGAGACGGCCCGTGAGGTTGAAGAAGATGCTGATATTCGCTGCCGTGGTGTGGGGCATCATCCGCACGTACGAATTAGCGTTCAGCCCTTCGGCCACCGAATTGAGCAGCATGTTGCCGAACGCCTTGATCTCGTCGGTACTGCCGGTGGAAGACCCGCACGCCACCCCCATGCGGCCATCACGGATGACCGGATCGCCCAGCAAACCAGCGTCGCGCAACGCCTCTTCCGAGGCGCCGACCGCCAGCCGTGACACGCGGCCCATGCTGCGCAGTTGTTTGCGCGTCCAGTGCGTGGGCACCGCGAAATCGTCGATGGGGCCGGCCAGACGAGTGTTCAATTCGCTGAAACGATCCCACTCATCCATGCGCCGGATGCCGCTGCGATTGGCGCTGAAATTGGCCTCAATGCTGGCCCAGTCGCTGCCCAGCGAGGTGATGCCGGCCATGCCGGTGACGACAACGCGCTTCATCAGCACAAGCCTCCGTTCACGGCCAGCACCTGTCGGGTGATGTACGACGCTTCCGCCGACATCAGGAAATTCACGGCACCGGCGACTTCTTCCGGGGTGCCCATGCGCTGCGCAGGAATCATTTTCAGCAACTCTTCCACCGGCACGTTTTCATCCAGCATCGCGGTGTCGATCAGGCCCGGCGCGACACAGTTGACCGTGATCTTGCGCTTGCCCAACTCAATGGCCAGCGCCTTGGCGGCCCCGATCACGCCCGCTTTCGAGGCGCTGTAATTGACCTGTCCGCGATTCCCGATCAGTCCGGAAACCGAGGTGATGCAGACAATCCGACCCGCCGCGCGGCGGCGGATCATCGGCATCATCACCGGGTGCAGCACGTTGTAGAAACCGTCCAGGTTGGTGCGCATGACCACGTCCCAATCCTCGTCGGTCAACGCCGGAAAGGCGCCATCGCGGGTCAGGCCCGCGTTGCAGACCACGCCGTAATAAGCCCCATGGGTTTCGACGTCCTCTTCAAGCACGGCTTTGCAGGCGGCGCGATCCGCCACGTCGAATTGCAGCACCCGTGCATCCCGGCCCAATGCACGAATCTCAGCCTGCACGGCCTCGGCTTCAGTGCGGCCGCTGCGGCAGTGCAACACGATGTCATAGTCGGACCGTGCGAGGCGCAGCGCGATGGCGCGACCAATGCCACGGCTGGAACCGGTGACCAGGATTGAATCAGTCATTCACGGCTCCTTCGGCCAGATAGCCCGCCGATTGGGGCGGACGGTAAACGTTCAGACGTGCGCTGGCGTGAATGCCGGGCCCGTTCAGGTGGCATTCGAAGACGCCCATGCCGTTGTCATCCTCTAACGATCGGAGGGCATGAATGATCAATTCGCTGCCCATTGGAAACCCTTCGACATTGCATTCGAATTTCCGGGTGCCCAACAAGAATCCCAGTTCGACAGGTTCACGCTTCACTCGGGCCTGACACCCCGCATAAGCGGCGACACTTTGAGCCATCAGCTCAATGCCAACCCAGGCGGGCAAGCTGCCATCGGCGCGATTGAACAGTCCGCCAGCGCGTACGTTCAGGCGGGTTCGGATCTGCTCTTCGTCGAATTCGATCACCTCGTCGATGAGGATCATGTCGCCCGCATGGGGTACCAGTTCGGCGACGGGCCACTGGCAGGAAATCAGGGCGGTCACGGGGCGTCTCCGATGATCAGGCTGACGTTGTTGCCACCGAAGGCAAACGAATTGCTCATCAATCGGCGCGGTGCGCGAGATGGCCATTCATCACCTGTCTTCACCCAGGCCAGTGCGGACAGATTTGTATCGGCCTGCTCGTCCCACACATGAGGCGGCAGCCGATGCCCGTCGTTTTCGGAAGAGAGCGTCAGCCAGCAAAACGCCGCTTCCAGCGCGCCCGCTGCGCCGAGGGTATGGCCGCTCATGGGCTTGGTCGATGAACAGGGCACGCCGCCGGGAAAGAGCGCGTCCACGGCGAGGCACTCCATTGAATCGTTGTGTTGGGTCGCCGTGCCATGCAGGTTCAGATAGCCGATGTCGGCGGCGTCCAGGTGCGCATTATTCAGCGCTTTTTGCATCGCAGCCATGGCGCCGCGCCCTGTGGGTTCCGGGGCGGAGATGTGATGCGCGTCCGAGCTGGCCCCCGCGCCGAGCAGGGCAATCCGATGGTCCGCGCTTGCTTCGCGGGTCATCAGAAACAGCACCGCTGCTTCGCCAATATTGATGCCGTTGCGATTGACGGAAAACGGATTGCAACGCTCGCTGGACACGGCTTCGAGGGATGAAAAGCCGTTGAGTGTCAGCTTGCACAGGCTGTCGACGCCGCCGCACAACACGGCGTCGCACAAGCCCATGTCCAGCAGGCGACGGGCGCTGAGCAACGCGCGGGCGCTGGACGTGCACGCCGTGGAAATCACGTAGGCCGGGCCGCCTACGTCCAGCCAGGTCGCCAGAAAATCCGCAGGCGCGCCGAGCTCTTGCTGACGATAGTCGTAATCGCCGGGAAACGCGTCGTCACGAAGATAGCTGGCAATGCCCCGGCTGGCTTCATCGATCCCTGATGTGCTGGTGCCAAGAATCACGCCGACCCGCGCAGCGCCGTAATGCCCGATGGCTTCACGGATTTCGGGTTCGATCTGCAACGCCGCCGCCAGTAGCAATTGGTTGTTACGGCTCGACTGCCCGCGCAGCGCATCAGGAATCTCGGGAAGCAGGGCCTTCACGGACGCGACGGGCAGTGATCGTTCAGGCACCCAGCCGCTTTCAGTCCGCATGCCTGAGGTATCGCCCGCGAACAACGTCCGTGCCACGCTTGCGCGGTCATCGCCCAGCGAGCAGATAAGACCCAGTGCATTGAGGTAAGCGGTCATTTCGAGGCCTTGCCTTCGAGCGGGCTGACGACGTATTTCAACTCGCCGCTTTCCAGGGTGAGGCGGAAAACCCCTTCCGAGGCATAATCGACCCGCCAGCGCTCTTCGAGGGTGCGGCCGTGAGGCAATAACACGACGCCGGGATAGTCGAAGCGCGCCTCTTCATTGGAGGTCAGCGCGAACAACACGGCTGCAAACAGCTCCCGGGCTTCGCGATTGGGTGGCAGCAGCCCATCGGCTTTCCAGGTTTCCTCCTCCAGTTGCTGACGGGCGACGGGGATGCCCAGCGGGTCCATCAACGAGAAACGCAGACCGTGGCGTTCCTTCTGGATCACCAGCAGCCAATCCTGTCGCTGGCCAGCCTGTTCACGCAGGACGTGCAACTGCTTGGGAAATTTGATGTGCGGAATTTGCGCGGGCAGTGGCGCGTGGCTGGTGCAAGCACTCAGCAGCACGACGCAAAACAGCAAAAGTGCGCGGATCATGGTGTCTCACCTTCGAATGGTGCCTGTAGTGGTTTACGTGCGACGGCATTCACCAGCGTCTCTTCACGTTCGCCAAAGGGCTTGGGTTTAACCAGCTTGAAACGCTCCAGCAGGCCGAAATCCCTGGCGCGGCTCCACCACAGGTAGGGGTAGGAGACGTTCTTCGCGGTAAATTGAAAACCTTGTCCGTGCAGCATGTCCAGATAATGCGCAGCGCTCTTCTGTACGTGCATCGGATGGCGGAAGAACCAGCGAATCACCCACGTGTCGATGTAGGCCTCGGTGGATTCCGCGAACAGCAAATAACCACCTGGCTTGAGCACGCGGTAGAACTCGGACAGCGCCTGTTCCTGCTCGACCAGATGATGGAAGGTTTGGTGGCAGAACACCATGTCAACGCTGGCGTCGGGCAGTTTAAGCGATGCGCAGTCGCTGCCGATCAATTCGACGTTCAAGCGTCGCCGCTCCGCTTCCTCAGCACTGAGCCTGAGGCTGAGCGGATCGGCATCCACCCCCAGAATTTTCACCGGGTTGAACACGCTGTGCAGGTACTGGAAGGATTTTCCCTGACCGCAACCCGCGTCGAGAATCACCGGATTTTCGGGTGGGTGTTCGCTGAACAGGCCGCGCAGGTCGTTGATTGCTACCCGAAGGACGTGATGCTGCCAGGTGTGGCTGCGCAGGAACAGAAAACCCAGGCGAGTCTCTTCGACGTAGCTGGGAGAGAAAAACGGCTCGCTCATCGGCTGGCACCCCCGCAGATTTCCGCGAGCATGCGCAGGCGGCGGGAGGGTTCGGCCACGAAGGGGTTGCGTTCGTCCCACGCGTAACCGGCGAGGATCGAACAGATCATGCGGCGAATGTCATCGCTGCTGCCGGGGTAAAAAATGACGTCCTGAAAGCTGCCGTCGTACCAGCCTTCGACATAGGCCCGGAAGGTATCGACGCCTTTCTTGAGCGGGACGGCGAATTCGTTTTCCCAGTCCACGGCTTCCCCCTGCAACTGACGATGCAGTACAGCGGCGGCCATGCTGGCCGAACGCATGGCGATGGTCACCCCGGAGGAGAACACCGGGTCCAGGAATTCCGCCGCGTTCCCCAACAGCGCGAAGCCTTGACCGTGGAGGGTTTTGACGTTGGCCGCGTAGCCGCCGATCGTCCTTGCCGGGGTGTCCCAGACCGCGTTTTGCAGGACGCGCTGAAGGCTGGGCGTTTCATCGATGAAGGCGCGCAGGCAGGCGTCGAGGTCGGTGGGTTTGTCCTTGAAACGTTCGGCAGAAGCCACCACGCCCACCGAGCAGCGCCCATTGCTGAACGGAATCGACCAGAACCACACGTCGCGCATCGTCGGGTGCACGCTGACCAAGATCTTTTCTCGGTCGAAGCCGGGATCGTCGATGCGATCTTCGACGTGGGTGAACACGGCCTGGCGCAGCGGGAAGTTCGAAGGGGCTTCGAGGTCGAGCAAACGAGGCAGGACGCGACCGTAGCCGCTGGCGTCGAGGACGAAGTCGGCTTGCAGGCGGTACTGACTGCCATCCTCGCGCTGCACGTCGAGCACAGGCTGTTCGGCCGTGAAGTCAGCCGCGATGAGGGTTTCCTGAAAGCGAACGTCCACACCCTGACGCACCGCTTCGTCGGCCAGCAGTTGGTCGAAATCGGCTCGCTGAACCTGAAACGTTGTCGGCTTGCCGTTGCTGAACGTCTCGCTGAAATCGAACGCACTGTATTGCTCGCCGCACGCAAACGCCGCGCCGTTCTTCACCTGAAAGCCCGCCGCGTGCACCGCGTCGAGCATGCCCGCTTCTTCGACGAAGTCCAGGCAGTGCGACAACAGGCTTTCGCCGATGGAGAAGCGCGGAAAGGTCTGGCGTTCGATGATCAGCACGTCATGGCCGCGACGTTTGAGGAGCGCAGCGGCAATGGCCCCGGCGGGTCCGGCGCCGATGACGACGATCTGGCGAGATTCCCTATCAGCTATTGGCACAGGATTTCCTTTTCGAGTGTTTGACGGCGTCGGCGTCTTGCCGGGCAGAGGGTTCGGAATGACTGCCCGCCCACGGCGCCAGGATGAAGCTGAAGGCAAGCCCCAGGCTTACCGACAGGCCAAAGTTGCTCACCGCTGGCGTGCTGGAGATGGCCAGCAGCCCGAACGATAACCACGTGGTCGCGGCGGCCAGCAACGTACCCAGCAGGCTGACCGCAGCACCGCCGATCTGCTCACGCATCAGGATCGCGTAATCGACGCTGATAGCCGTCACCAGCAGCAAGCCGAACAGGCTGAACAGCGTCAGCGGTTGGCCGAGCCAGCCCAGACTCGCCAGGCTGCACAGCGCCGCCAGCAACGGCAGGGCGACGACTCGGAGGGCACCGCGCAGGCCGAATGGCAGGATCAGCAGCAGGACGATCAGCACGCACGACAGCAGTTTCAACTCGGCAGCGCTGACCTGCGTGGCGGCGAACACTTTGTTCAAGTCGCCCAAGCGGTCCACCAACTGCACGCCGGGCAAACCCTCGGCCTGGGCTTGCAGCAACACTGCGTTGTTGAGCCCTTGCAGGCTGACGATGCCCGCGACACCCTCGGTATCACGTCCCATCCACAACAGTCGCCAGGGTTCACCGAGCGGGCCGGCCAGCACCTCATCGATGCCCTGATTCGGCAACGCGCGCAGCGTGGCCAGTTCGTTGTTCAACGCTTCAACCGGTACGCCGAGGTCCAGCAAGGGGTGCCACCGGGCATGCAGGACATTGAGCGCCTGACGCGTGGCGTCCTGTTCGGCGGGCGTTGCAACCAACTGGCTCAAGGACAGATAACCTTGCAGCGCCTTCTGATTCACCAACTGATCGAGGCGCTGACTCAGTGCGCTCTGACGCTCCAGCAATTGTTGCTGATCGGCGCCGCGCACCAGAAAGAACTGGCTGGTGGGCTGATAACCCGTAATGCGCGCAACGGTCCGGGCCTCATCGGTGAGACTCGGTGGTGCCGCGATCCATTGGCGAATGTCGTTCTTGGTCGTCAACTGCCACAAACCTGCCGTGCAGAACGCCAGCAGCAGGCCCAGCAAGACGGGTGTGCCGACGCGTCCGATCAGTCGAGCCCGCAGATGGATCAGGCGTTCGGCAATCTTGAGCGGCCACTGCGCGGGGTATAGATCGACACCGTTCAGCAGCGCAGGCAGCAGGCAGACCGCGCACAGATAGGCTCCGATCAAGCCAGCGGCGGAGAACACGGCAATTTGGGTCAGCGCCGGGAAGGGCGTCCAGGCCAAGGCGAGGTAACCGATGCAACTGGTGGCGAGGCTCAGGCTCAACCCCGACAGCGTCAGACGTAACGCTGGCCAACTGCGCCACGGCTTCAGGCTCCAGCCTTTGGAGAGATAGTGCAGCGGATAGTCCACGGCGACACCGATCAGGCTCGACCCCAATACCAGCGTCATCACGTGCATCTTGCCGAACAGCGCGATGCACGCCGTGGCGCCGAAGAGCATGCCGACGACCACCGGCAGGAACGCCAACAACACCCGCCAACGTTTGAACGCCAACAGCAGTAACAACAAAATGCCGAGGGTCGCGCCGCCGCCGACCCAAGTGATTTCCCGTGCAGCTTGCTGCTGGCCATGGGCGGCGTACAGAAGCCCGCTGGCGGCGAGCAATTGCGCGTCGGTCTTGTCGGCTTCAGCGCGGGCGGCGTCGAGCAGAGCCGAGACCTTCAATGGCAGGCTCATATCGAATGCGTCGGCCTGCGTGCGCGCCCGCAACAGTACCCAATGCTTGCCGTCAGCCTCGGCGATGAGGGCGCCGCTGCCTACGTCCAGTTGCACCGCGCCGCGAGTCGGCTGGTTGTTCTGGATACGCGCCGTCAGCCCCAGCCAATCGTCCTGACTGGCTACCAGACTGAAACCGCCAAAGGGGTCGAACAGGTTCTGCACGCGCTTCTGAATAAAGGCGTCCGGCTGGTCGATCAGCTCGGTGCGGTCGCTGTTCGAGAGCATCGACAGGCGGCCTTTCAACAACTGCTCACGCAAGGCCGGGAGATCAGCCTGAAGGTTCCACTGGACCTTCTCGAACAGACCGCTGGCTTGCCATTGCTCGCTGATCCTGCGGGCCAGCGCGATGGCCTGCTCTTGATCGGCGTGTCCCACCAGCACCAGCATTTCGCGATTCAACGGTTCCTGAATCCGCTGCTCGGCGCGCAATTCCAGCGCATCAGGACTGCTGCCGGGCACCAGTTCCATCAGGTTCGCCGACAGTGGCGCACCGCCACGCCATTGCCAGCCTGCCAGCGCGAGAATCGCCAGCAGCAGGATCAGGAACAGGCGGGGCAGCAGGCGCTGCAGTGTCGGGTCAGCGGGCAAAGTCGGCGCGCTCCGAGTCGCTCAGCGGTTGGGCGCTTGTGCTGTCGATCATCTTCAGCAGTGTTCGATCACCTTGAGTTTCCAGCAGCTCGATCTGCTCGACCAATGCACCACCGTCGATGTTGATCTGCGTGAACACCTGTTGAAGCATCAGCGAGCGCGGCACCAGCGTCAGGTGCCACGCTAGGGCATCGCCACTCACCCGCAACTCGAAATCCCGTTCCAGACCGCTGCTGTCGCCTTGCAACACGGCGAGGAACAGCCGGTTTTGTTGGGCGCCTGCGGTTTTGCCGGGGATGACTTGCCAACTGCCGTCGGCGTCACGACGGGCGATACCCGCAGCGCTGATTCGGTAGTCCTGTTTGAGCGGCGTATTCAATAGCCACAGAAGACCGAAATCCTTGGCCAGCACGAAGTTGCCTTTGCTGGTCAGCGGCTGAGGCAATGAACGCAGGTGTTTTTCCTGAATGAAGCTGCCGTGGATCACGCTCGGTTTGGCCAGTTGCTCGCTGAGCTGGTGCAGGTCGAAGGCGTGGGCATTGAAGCTCAACAACATCGCAACTGTAGGAGTGAGCTTGCTCGCGATGGATTGTTTCAGCCGCCTCATCATTGCCTGGCCAGCCCTCATCGCGAGCAAGCTCACTCCTACAGGGGTGTGTGATGTGGCTGTCAACATTGCAAGGCCCTCTCGACCGCTTCGACGAAGACCTTGGGCGAGGCCAATTGCATTTCACGCGTCTCTATCTCGACCGCCACTTGCACCGTGCTGGCGCGGGTCAGTCGTTCGCCAGTGGCTTTGTCGGTGATCAGGTAGTCGATTTTCAGGCGGTTTTCCCATTCCACCAGGCTGGCGCGCACGTTGATCCGCTGACCGAACACCGCGCCGCGCACGTAACGCAGTTGCAGGTCGATCACCGGCCACGCATAGCCCGAGTCGCGCATCTGGGTGTAGTTGTGGTTCAGCTTGTCGAGCAACGCGCAGCGCGCCACTTCCAGGTATTTTACGTAGTGCCCGTGCCAGACGACGTGCATCGTGTCGACGTCGAAAAACGGCACCAGCACTTCGGTGTCTTCATGGATCACGCCTTTGCTACGCATGCAGCCTCCAATGTTGATCGGCGATGCGTTGCAGGCACAGGCGAAGTTCGCCCTCCAGCGCGCGGTCTTCGATGACGGGGGGGAAGTCCTCGCGCAGTTGCTCGTGCATGGCGGCCAGCACCGGCGGCAGCGGGCGGGCCTCGGGATCACGGCTGCGTAGCCATACCCCCTGGTTGGCGGCGATCAGCGTGGCGGCGGCGACCTGCTCGGTCAGCTCGAGCACACGAATCGCATCCCGCGCCGCGATGGTGCCCATGCTCACCTTGTCCTGGTTATGGCATTCGGTGGACCGCGAAAACACGCTGGCGGGCATGGTGTTTTTCAGGGCCTCGGCGGTCCAGGCGCTGGTGCCGATCTGCACGGCCTTGAAGCCGTGATTGATCATCGCGCGGTCTGCTGGCGAGCCAGACAGGTTACTGGGCAGGCCCTGGTTGTAACGTTCGTCCACCAGCAACGCGAGTTGGCGATCCAGCAGGTCGGCAACGTTGGCAACGAGGGTCTTCAGGCTGTCCATGGCGAACGCGATGTGGCCGCCGTAGAAATGCCCGCCGTGCAGCACGCGCTCGGCTTCGGCGTCGATGACCGGATTATCGTTGGCGCTGTTCAGCTCTATTTCGATGAAGCCCCGCAGCCAGTTCAAGCTGTCAGCCAGCACGCCCAACACATGGGGGGCGCAGCGCAGGGAATAGCGATCCTGCAGGCGATGCAGCGGGGCGGTCGGCGCATTGATCGCCAGATCCTCGCGCAGCCACGCCGCGACCTGCATTTGGCCCGGATGAGGCTTGGCAGCGAACAGGCGCTCGTCGAAGTGTTCCGGATTGCCTTGCAGCGCGACAACGTTCAGCGCTGTGATGCGGGTCGCAAGCTTCAACAGGTAATCGGCGCGGGCGAAGGCCAGGCACGCGAGCCCGGTCATGACAGCCGTGCCGTTCATCAGCGCCAGCGCTTCTTTGGGACGCAGCACCAGTGGGTCCCAACCCAGCTCACGATGCACCTCGGCAGACGTGCGACGCTCGCCCTTGAACATCACGTCCCGCTCACCGGACAGGGTCGCTGCGACGTAGGAGAGCGGGGTCAGGTCGCCACTGGCGCCCACCGAACCCTCTTCCGGGATCAGCGGCAGGATGTCGTGTTCAAGAAAAGCTTGCAGGCGTTCCAGCAGTTCGACCCGCACGCCCGAGACGCCGTAGCACAACGAGCGCAAGCGGGCGGCCAGTACCGAGCGCGTCGCCTGTGCGTCGAGCAGTTTCCCGAGGCCGCACCCATGAAAGGTATACAGATGACGAGGCAAGGCTTCGACGTGTTGCAGCGGCACGGCCACCACACAGGAATCGCCATATCCGGTGGTCACGCCGTAGATGACGCCTTCCTTGTCCAGCAGCGAGTCGAGAAACTGCGCGCCTTTGGCAATGCGTTGACGATAGGCGTCATCGTTTTGCAGCGCGGTGGGCCGCTGGCGATTGGACAGGGCAAGGACGTCCTCGATGCTCAGGGGACGTTCGCCGAAGATGATCGGCTCAGGTGCTGGGTTCGTCATCGGATTTCCAGAACGGGTAGAAGTTGAACCACTGTTGCGGTGCTTGCAGGCAGTAGTGCGCCAGGCGATCGGCGTAACGTTGAGTCCACTGTGCGATCACCTGTTGGCGATCACTGCGCCGCCATTCGATGGCGCGGGCGAACGGCTCAAGCACCACGCGATAACCGCCGGGGCCCTTGAGGCAGAAAATCAGGTTGATGGGGCATTTCAGCAGCCCTGCCAGCAGCCACGGGCCTTGAGGAAATGCTGCCGAATGGCCGAGAAAGTTGACCCTGACGTTGCGTCCGCCGTGCAGCGGAACGCGGTCGCCAGCAATCGCCAGCCACTCGCCTTCATCGAGACGCTGGCTGAGTTGCAGCATGATCGCCGGGTCCAGTTCGCTGACCTGAATCAGCCGCAGATTGGTTGCGCCTGCCTCACCCAGGAGACGATTGAAACGCTCGGCGTGTTTAGTGTGCACCAGCACGTTCATCGTGACTTTTTCGCCAAGTTCGGCGAGCGCTCGACAGACTTCAAGATTGCCCAAGTGGGCGCCCACCAGCATCTGCCCGCGCTCGCCGCGCAACTGATCACGCAGATGAGCGTCGTCGACGATTTCAATCTGGTCCAGCCCCAGCTTGCCGTTCCACACGTCGAGCTTGTCGAGCAATGCGTCGGCGAACGCCATGAATTGCCGGAACACGCGCCAGGTTGTAGGGCGCAGTTCGGGGCGCTGGCTCCAGTCTGAAAGCCGGTGCTGGTATTGCCACGCACTGCGCCGTGCGCTGCGGCCAAACAGGAAGAAGTACAACACGATGCCGTGGAGGATCGGACTCAGCACCCGGCGCCCAAGGACCTTTACGCCCCAAGCGGTGAGTTTCATCAGCATGAAACTGCCGCGCTCTTCATGCTCGGCCCAATGCTGCTTCTGGTCGGCGTCGCTCACGGCAGCCACCGTCGCCAGAGGATCAGCGGGAAGCGCCCAAGCATGCCGAAAAACAGCTTGGCGTGCATTTTCGAAATCAGCGCGTTGTCGTGAAACAAACGGAAATGGGAAAGGCCGTCCTGGGGGTAATGCACCTTGGTCGGCAACCAGCGCATCGGCTGGTTGCGCCACGACAGGCGCACGAGAATTTCGGGATCGAAGTCCATGCGTTTGCCGAGGTTTACGGTGTCGATCAGGTGAAGGACCGGCTTGAGCGGGTACACCCGGAAGCCACACATCGAGTCGGGAATCTGCAGCGACAGGCTGTTGATCCACACCCAAACGTGGGTCAGGTAGCGTGCGTACAGACGACCTTTCGGCACGCTGGCGTCGTATTGCGGGTAGCCACAGATCAACGATGTCGGGTGTTCGCGGGAGTGGTCGAGAAACACCTGAATGTCGTTCAAGTCGTGCTGGCCATCGGCGTCCACTTGCAGGGCGTGGCTGAAACTCAGCTTCGCGGCTTCACGCAGGCCGGCCATCACGGCACCGCCTTTGCCTTGATTCACTGGCAACTGAACCAGAAACACCTCGTCCTGCTCCGCCAGGCTGTTCAATACGGCAGCGCAGGCGGGGCTGCTGGCGTCATCGACCAGCACGCACGGCAGGCCAGCGTTCAGCAGTTCCTGAACCACGGCAGGGACGGCCAGTTCATGGTTGTAGACCGGGATGACGGCACAGGGGTTATGCATAGGGAAGTCCTTTTCGAGCGCTGCGATACGTCACTGCCGACCGCAAATCCTGTGGGAGCGAATTCATTCGCGATACGGAGGTACATCCGACAGAGATGGGTCGACTGTACCGGTCTCTCGCGAATGAATTCGCTCCCACAGGGTTATCGCCAGACACATAATCCGTGTCGGGCATGGAGCTTGTGGTCTGCTCACGCATCGGCTTCACTCCACAAAATCCGCCCGCTGGAGCAGGCCGCATCGCCGTTGCGATAGGTGAAATACAACTTGCTGCGTTCCTGATCGAAGCGCAGGGTCAGCGTGATGCGGTCGCCCGGGCGCACCAGTTGCTGGAATTTCAGCACTTCCATTCCAGCAAAGCGCGGTGGCAGGTCCATCAGGCGCTGGCCGAGGGCGATGGCCCAGTCGACCTGTACCACGCCGGGCAGAATCGGCGTGGTGGGGAAGTGGCCACTGAAATGCGCCAGATCCAACGGGACGATCAGCTCCAGCCGAAGCCCTTCGTCGGTGTCTTGCTGATTGACCAACTCCGGCTCATGGACTCGCGGTGCCACGAGCAGCGCTTCAACCTGTACCTGAGGCAATTTGCCTTGGGTGTTCAGCGGCAATTGGCTCAGGATCCGCCAGCGGCGGGGCAGGGCGAGGGTTTCGCAATGAGGCACCAGATGCTGTCGGAGCGCGGCCGTTACCACGCGACGGCCCTGATTTCGCAGTGCATGCACGCCTTGGGCGCTAAGGACGACCAGCGCACCCAGTGACGCACGGTTTTCCCGGACAACACCTAACCGGGCTTCGCTGACCCATTCATGGGTGGCCAGCGCTTGCTCCAGCAGCGGCAGAGAGATGCGCTTTTCTTCCAGCTTGACGATGCGGTCCAGTCGTCCGAGCAGTTCAAAGCGGCCATCTTCAGTGAAACGTGCCGCGTCAGCGGTTTGTTCGACATGGCCCACGGGCAAGTAGGGGGACTCGATACGCAACGCGCCGTCTTCGTTCTGACTGAGTTTCACGTCGTCGAACGCGCGCCACAACGGATCGCCCTGGCGCCAGGCGATACCGCCGGTTTCCGAGCTGCCAAGAACCTCCGTCGGCCACTGATCGAGACGCTGACGCAGGCTCTTTGCTGCGTCACTCGGCAAGGCGCCACCCGAAGAAAACACCCGGCGCACGGCGCTCAAGCTATCCCAGTCAAGGTTGTCGCCCATGCGCTTGAGCAACGCGGGGCTGGCGACCCATGCAAAGGCTTCATGCTCGCGACTGGCGCGTTGCAGGTCTTCTGGAAACGGGAGCTGCTTGCGCACGAAGCTACGTCCGGCACACAGAGGCCACAACACACGAAACAACAGGCCATAGATGTGCTGAGCGGCAACGCTGCCAATGATGCAGGCCCGGCCAAGGTCGGCGCCCCAGAGTCGTTCCAGTGCTGCGATTTCGTTGGCCAGCTGGCGCGCTGTTTTTTCGATCAGTTTGGGCTCGCCGCTGGAGCCTGAGGTGCACAGGCTCAACAAGCACGTGTCCAGATTGAGAGGCATCGGCTTGAACGGTGGGGCGTTCAGCTCATCGAGACGGGTATCGCCTTCGGCGTCCGTCAACCAAAGCTCGGCGAGGGAAGCCCAGCGTTTGCGGCTCTGGGCCTGCAAGTCCGAGGGCAACAGCACACTGGCGCCCGCATGCCAGGCGGCGAACACGGCGATGGCCAGTTCCGCCGCGTCTTCGAGGTGAATCGCGACACAGGTCACGGCGCGTTGTTGCAGCGCCGCCGCGACTGACAATGCGCGCTCGCGCCATTCTGCGTGGTTCATCCCCGGGGCGTGAGTGATCGGGCGTTCAGGGTGTGGCGCCAGCAACAGCCGATCAATGCTCAGCCAACTCATGCACGCCCCCGCACACGTTGGCGCACGACCCATTCACCGGCGAACAGCAGGCCCATCAAACCGTAGGCGATCAGCCCGGTGTACAGCGTCCACCAGCTCAGCGGCGCCCAAAGGGTCAAGGCGGCGGCGACGATGCCATTGAACAGAAAAAACAGGCACCAGATTTGGGTCACGTGACGCGTGTAACGGACCGCGACGTCCGGCAGCTCGGGATCGGTCAGGCGTGCGAGGCGTTCGACCACAGGCATGCCGTGCATCAGGCTCAAGCCAAACAGTGCCAGCATGAAACCGCTGATCAACACCGGGTACCAGCGCAGCAATTGCGGGCTGTTCACGATGCCCAGCAGCAGGCAGAAGCCGATGGCGACCGACGCCATGCCAAGGCTGCCCGGACGACGCTCGGCCGTCAGCGCACGGGCAGCCCACAGCACGCCCAGCAGCAATGCGAATTGCCACGGCGAAAAGTGCCCCATGCCGAAATACACGGCGAAGGGGTACAGCACCCCTGCGAGCACCAATACCAGACCCATCAGGCGGTTCATGCGGCGGTGTTGACCAGCCGGTGTACCGCTTCGACGACGTCATTGACGGTGCGAACGGACTTGAATTCTTCGGCGGCGATTTTCTTGCCGGTCTTGCGCTTGATGTGGTCGATCAGATCGACCGCGTCGATGCTGTCGATTTCCAGATCCTGATACAGATTGGCATCCAGCGTGACCCGCTCGGGCTCCAGCTCGAACAGCTCGACCAATGCGGTGCGCAGGGTTTCGAAAATCTCTTCACGGGATTGCATGTTCAGTCCTCAGGCCACTTGGCGAGCGCTGACGAATGCCGCGAGGCTGTCGACGCTGGTGAAGTGGGTGCGTGTGTCTTTGGCGTCGGCGTCGATCTTGATGCCGTAGCGTTTCTGAATGGCCAGGCCCAACTCCAGGGCGTCCACCGAGTCCAGCCCGAGGCCTTCGCCGAACAGCGTCTGGTCATTGCCGATGTCGTGGGTGCTGATGTCTTCGAGGCCCAGGGCATCGATGATCAGCTGTTTAATTTCCAGATGCAGATCGCTCATCTGTGGCGAGCTCCTTGATGAAGTGGTGATGCAGATAGTCATTGAGCTTGCGCGATGCCACAGGGGCGGGACCGAGCAGGGCGAACGTCGCCGGGTCGATGTCGTTGCCCACTCGCAGGTGAAAGTGCGGACGACGCTGAGGGATGCGATACCAGGGCTCTGCCTTGGTCAGGGTGGTCGGTGAGACATGGATCGTGACCGGAGTAATGATCTTCGCGCCACGCAAGGCGATCGCCGCCGCGCCACGATGGAAGGCAGGGGCTTTGCCCGGGCAGGTGCGAGTGCCTTCGGGAAAGATGATCAGAGTCTGGCCGGTCTGGAGGAGATACGCGGCGTTTTCCAGCATGTCGGCGCTGCCATCGTTGCTGACGTAGCCAGTCGAACGAACGGGGCCTCGCGTGAACGGGTTCTGCCAGAGGCTTTCCTTGACCACGCAGTTGGCATCCCTGACGAGGCCGATCAGAAACACCACGTCGATGAGCGACGGATGGTTGGCGATGATCATCTGCCCAGGACGGCCCAGTCGCTCTGCACCTTGGACCTCGTAGGTGAGGACGCCTGCCCTGGCCATGAAGCGAATGAACGTCCAGAACAGGCGGCTGATGGTTCGACGCGCACGACGCTGATGACTGCACGAATCGCCGGGCAGCCATGCCAGTACGGGAAAAATGAACAGGCGCAGGCACAACCCGCCCAGCCCGAACAGGGCGAAGCTCAGGGCAGTGGTCAGCAACCGCCAATAGTAGGCGTTGCGACTTTTGCTCAGCGGTTGCGTTGCCAGTTCCATAGCCGATTCTTCCAGGGATGTTGCAAAGCGTTTTGTTGTGTCGACAGTGCGCGCAGCAGATTGAGGGCGTGCGGCCACTCGTGGGGTGATTTCGCGTCGTCCTTAGACTCGTTCACGCGCAAGGTCAGTTGCCATTCGTCGCCCGGCGTCAGCAACAGGCCGAGCGCGTAGGGAAATGGCACATCGTCGATCCAGGGCGCATAGGCCTTGGGCGGGTTTTCCTCGGCAATGACCAGCAATACCGCTGGAGCCCCTTCGTTTAACAGGCCCGCCGCTTCCAGCACGCCATGCTCCAGACCGTCGCCTGCCGCTGCGAGGGCCGTCATTTCGCTGGTTTCGCCGCGCATGATCGACCACAGGCCGATGACCGCGTTATGCACGGACAGGCTGAATTGGGTCGGGGACAACGGCTGTTCGGCCGCCAGGTCGCTGAGAATGTCGAAGGTCCGGGGTGTTTCACCGTGTCTTGAAACGAATACCAGCGGCAGGTGTTCAAGCCGTTCTGCCAGCGGCCAGCCGACGCTGAAGGCCATACGCGCCAGGCGGCTCAGGCGCCTGCGTTGCATGGCGGGCAGGAACGAGACATCGGGGGCCTCATCCTGATGGCAGGGCACGACCGGTTTTTGGCTCCAGTGCCGCCAATCTTCGACCGTGGTCAATCCCGGCGCCCAAGCGCGCCACTGTGCAATGTTGAAATTGATCACGATTCTTTTCCCGCCCCTGCGGGCTTACTTCCTGGCTTCGAGTATCCGAAGTGACACCAACCATGGCGCGGCGCTATCACCGAGTGCCGGGCATTATCCCGGCGTAAAAGCACAGAGGCAAACGCTGAAACAAATAGTTTATTTACTTGGGATATTTCCTACTGTAACGGCAGTCGCTGTCTGGCAAAGGTCTGTAGGATGTTGCGACTTGATAAGCGCGGGGGTTTCGGGCCGACTATCGGAATTTTCCGAAGCGCTCACCTGACATGTCTCGTTTGCCTAGACTCGATACCATTCATCGGGTCACGAGACGATCCATTCATTCAAGACAGCGACAGGGAGTTTTCAAATGCGGCGTGTGGTGTTCAATCAGAAGGGCGGGGTCGGGAAATCGAGCATCGCCTGCAATCTGGCAGCCGTCAGCGCCCACGAGGGCTACAGGACGCTCTTGATCGACCTTGATGCTCAGGCGAACTCGACGCAATACCTCACAGGCCTGACCGGCGAAGACATTCCCATGGGCATCGCCGATTTTTTCAAGCAGACGTTGTCTTCCGGGCCGTTCTCCAAGAAGAATCAGGTCGATATCTACGAAACACCCTTCGACAATCTTCACGTCGTCACCGCGACGGCCGAGCTGGCGGACCTGCAACCCAAGCTCGAAGCCAAGCACAAGATCAACAAGCTGCGTAAGTTGCTCGAAGAGCTGGACGAGGACTACGACCGCATCTATCTGGACACGCCACCCGCGCTGAATTTTTACGCCGTCTCAGCATTGATTGCGGCGGATCGGGTGTTGATCCCTTTTGACTGCGACAGCTTCTCCCGGCAGGCCTTGTATGGGCTGCTGAAGGAAATCGAAGAGCTGAAAGAAGACCACAACGAAGGTCTGGAGGTGGAAGGCATTATCGTCAACCAGTTCCAGTCACGTGCCAGCTTGCCGCAGCAGATCCTCGACGAGTTGATCGCCGAAGGCCTGCCGGTGCTCCCGGTGTACCTCAACAGCTCGGTCAAAATGCGCGAATCACATCAGGCGAACATGCCGCTGATTCACCTGGACGCTCGTCACAAGCTGAGCCAGCAATTCGTCGAGCTGCATCATTTGTTGGAAAACAATACGGCGCATTGATCGGCATCTCCCGGGCTGCGCTGGCCTCGTCATCCTGCGTCGGCGGACTTTCCTGACGCAGTGCCTTGGTGAGCTGTCTGGCCCGTTTGCGCGCCTTGCGAGCGAGGTCCTTGGGGATGTCGATGGCGGCGTTCATGTCCGCCTTTAAACCCTCCTGGCTCGCGATCAAACGATGATTTTCGTCCGGACATTCACACCGCACGCGTTGTCCGTTCGTCGCGACAGCCACAAGATCATCGATGTAGGTGGGGTTGCCTTGCGCGATGTACCCCACCTGCTCGCAGGCCGCGCACCAGACCGGATCGCCCATGCGTGCGAGCCGACGTTCTTCGTAGGTCTGCGTGCCGGAGGTTTGCAGCACCACGCCGCCTGTTGTGGTTGTGTCGCCTTCTCTGATTACTGATGCCATCGCTCATCGCCTCTGGATCAACCGTGAGAGTGGCTAACCCTAGGCGCTTTCTTTGAGCTCGGGATGTCCGCCAGGCGTTTTCAGACGCGTCTTACGAACATTGCAGCCGCGGGCTTCGACGTGAGGCGAATCCGCCCTCAAATCCCCTGACTGGCAAGCCAGGCGGTCAACTGCTGGAGCGGCATGGCCCCGCTTTGACGCGCCACTTCGCGACCGTTCTTGAACAGAATCAGACTCGGAATCGACCGGATACCCAGCTGTGCCGACAGCTGCGGGTGCGCTTCACTGTCCAGCTTCGCCAGACGCACCCGCCCGCTCAACTGCACAGCTGCTTGCTCGAACGTCGGCGCAAAGGATTTGCACGGCCCGCACCACTCCGCCCAGACATCCACCAGCAACGGCAGATCACCCTTGATCTGACTCGCATAATCGCCCTGAGTCAGCGTGAACGGTTTAGACAACAGCACCGGCTGCTTGCAACGCCCACACTTGGGCTGATCCCGCAGCCGCTCGGCGGGGATGCGATTGAGGCCGTTGCACTGAGGGCACGGGATGACGAGAGGTTCGGACATGGCGGATACCTGGAGGAAGGCTGATGCTCGGTAAGTGAGGCCGCGGGGTGGGTTTATCAAGTTGGGCGGGTTGGTCTAATTCCCTCGAACTCAGTGTGTAACCGTTCACGCTCCTGAACATGGGCGCGTCCGCTGGGCCATTCTTTTCACTGTACAAAGACACCCAGCATTTCTTTGGCGTCTCGATGAAGCGTCCATGCGCAGCGCTTTCCACGCATCCTGCCCCGCATTTTTATCCGAAAGAGCGACCCGTTTGGCCGGCTAGCACTTGGTAAAGCCTGCGCATAGCTTCTGCCCTGAAGGGGTGTCGATTCGTTGTGAGTCAGTGGCCCCTGTTCATTCATGGTCAGGGAGATGCCAATGATCAATCAGTTACAGGCTGCATTCTCAGCGACCACCTCCGGCAAAGTCCCGGCGACCGTTTCCTCCGAAACGAAAAAGGGTCCGGAGCTCGCCGTCGAGAGCCCTGAGAAGACCGAGAAGAAAGCAACGGACAAGGCGAGCTTTTCGACGCTGGCGAGCCAGTTGAATGAAAGCGCTGCCCGTGCTGCCAAGCGTGATGCGGGCATGACCCATGCGGAATTGGGAAAGTACGGCCTGAGCCGGATCAACGAGTTTTTGTCTGAAACCCCGAAAGCCAATAGCCACACACGGGCGATGGAAGTGCCGGATACGACCGACCCCGAATTGTTGGATCGCGCACGAGCCGCCACGGCTTTCGTCACCCAAACGCTGGCAGGGCATCAGAATGCGAAGAGTCCGTTCGATGCGCTGTCCCGCGAGCAACTGAACCTGGTTGCCTATGACGACAGTGGCTCGTTCACCCTTAACGAACGACGCGCCGCGTGGCACGGCATTCAGAAGATGGACGACGCCTGGCGCAAGGTGGCGATCCCCGAAGGGCTCATCGAACAAACCCGCACAGGCAAGGCGTCGAAGTTTTACCAAGAGGCCCTGAGCTACTTCAAATCGCTGCCGACCATCGAGAAGGCGGTGGACTATCCCAAGGATGCAGAAGCGATTCTGGAGGCGCGGATCAAGAGCAAGCCAACCTTGCCGGAGCCAGCGACTTTACCCGGCCTCGTAGAGCGACGCGCGGCCGACCGGAAGCTGACGCTGTACGACATCCTCGCGGGTATGGTCGATACACAGAAAGACAAAGTCGACCCGAACACCCCGGCCCGCACCAAGAAATTCAGCCCACGCACATCGCCGACGCCGATGACGTGGACGGAGTCGTACGCGAAGAGGGTTGAGGCGATGGAGACAGCCAAGCCTGCCGTGGCGGCAAAGGTTTAAGCGCGGTAGAAAGGGGCTGCTTGTGACCCGGTGATGTGGCGCTCACCTATAAACTCGTTCGCGATGTAAGGTTGGCCGGACATGCTTTTATCGCAACTTGCGATTTTTCCCGTTTCTGACTAACATGCGTATCGCAAAGTGCGATATGGACTATCAGATGCATGTGATTACTGAAAAGAGGATTTGGGCGGCCAAGGCTAAATGGCCTCACTCTGCAAAGGCCTTGGACGCGTGGTATCGGCTCGTCAAGGCTTGTAGGCCCTCGGATTTTGCGGCTATGAAGGCGATTTTTCCCGCTACGGATAAGGTAGGACCGTTTCACGTGTTTGATATTGGGGGCAACAAGATCAGGCTTATTGCTTCAGTCAATTATTCAGCCCATCGTCTTTTCATTAAGCACGTCCTGGATCACCGCGAATACGACAAAGGCAAATGGAAGGTGTAAGTCAATGAGCGCTCTCATCAAACACGCAACGGAGCACTGGCACCACGTAGCCCCCTTGCTTAACAAGCCAGAAACGGAAGACGAATACGATCTGTTGGTCAGTGGCCTGGATGAGTTACTGGAAATCATTGGCGAAGATGAAGGGCATCCGCTTAACCGTCTCGCCATCCTCATCGGCGACGCAATTGAGGCTTACGACCATGAGAATCGCCCGATGCCGGTTGCTTCGGGGGTCGAGGCATTGCGCTATCTCATGCGTGAACATGGTCTGAATCAGGGAGATGTTCCTGAGGTGGGTACTCAATCAGTGATTTCCGAAATTCTTTCAGGTAAGCGTCAGCTCAATTTGAGGCAGGTTCGCCAGCTCGCGGATCGCTTCGGGGTGCCTGTCGAGGTCTTCATCTGACCTCGATTTCAAAAATCCTCACGACGAACAACTGATCTCCAGATGCTTGCCCCAATCCGGCGGCCGCTGGGCATAACTCTCCATGCCGTCCTGCGCTTCAAACGGTTTGCACAGCACCTGATGCAGCCGCCGAACCTCGCTGTAGTCGCCTTGTTCGGCGGCTTCGATGGCGCGTTGGGCGAGGTAGTTGCGCAGGATGTAGAGCGGGTTGACGGCGTGCATGCGGGTGCGGCGTTCGTCTTGAGTGCTGGCGGAGTCGCGGGTGATGCGGGCTATGTAGGTCTCGGCCCAGGCGTCGAAGCCGAGCATGTCGATGAAGTCGTCGCGTAAATGACGCGCGGCGATGTCGGCGGAATCTTCGCCTAAACGGCGAAAGAACAGGCTGTAGTCGACGCCGCTGTTTTGCATCAGTTGCAGCAGGCGTGCGATGAGGTCGGCGTCATTGTCCTCGGCCGTGGTCAGCCCCAGACGGCGGCGCATGAGGTCCAGATAGTGGGCCTGATACAGCGGCAGGAACAGGTCCAGCGCTTCGCGCAGCGCTTCGACACTGATGAAGGGGGTCAGCGCCTGGGCCAGTGCGCTGAGGTTCCACTGGCCAATCGGCACCTGATTGCTGAAGGAGTAACGGCCTTCGTGATCGGAGTGGTTGCAGACGAAGTGCTGGTCAAAATCGTCGAGGAAGGCGAACGGGCCGAAGTCGAAGGTGATGCCCAGGATCGACATGTTGTCGGTGTTCATCACGCCGTGGCAGAACCCATAGGCCTGCCATTTGGCGATCAACTCGGCCTGACGCTCGACGATGACGCGGAACATGGCCAGATAGGGTTCAGGCTGTTCGAGGCATTCGGCGTAGTGCAGCGACAGCACGTGATCGGCCAAATGTTTCAGCTCGTCGTGCTGTTTGGTGTAGTAGAAATATTCGAGGCTGCCGAAACGCACGTGGCTCTGGGCCAGACGCAGCACAATCGCCGCGCGTTCCTGGGTTTCCCGCCAGACTGGCGTGCTGGAGCCGATCACGCAGCCTGCGCGACTTGTCGGAATCCCCAACGCATGAAGCGCTTCGGAGGCGAGAAATTCACGTATTGACGAACGCAACACGGCGCGACCATCGCCCATGCGGGAAAACGGCGTCTGCCCGGCGCCCTTGAGGTGCAAGTCCCAATGCTCGCCCGCCTCGTTATAGACCTCGCCCAGCAGCAAGCCACGGCCATCGCCGAGGCGCGGGTTATACGAGCCGAACTGGTGACCGGAATAGACCATCGCCCGCGGATCGGCGTCTTCCCACAGCTTGTGACCGCTGAACAGCTCGGCAAATACTGGCTCTTCGGCCTGCGCAGGGGCCAGGTCCAGCAACGCCAAGGCCGATTCGCTGGCGACCACGAGGCGCGGTTCGGCAATGGGTTCGGGCAATACGGACGTGGAAAACGTATCGCCGAGGCGGGCGAAACGGTTGTCGAAGGTCAGTTCGTCGAGGGCTTTCACAAGACAGCTCCAGCAGAATGTCCGAGCATTCTGCTGGGATTTGTCGCGTCAGTCGAGCTTGGCTTCCGGCGGCTCCGGGACATCCTTCGGCGCCGCAGGTACGGTGGTAGGCGTTGCGATCGTCTTCTGCTCTTGCTCGATCGGCACCATTTTGTACTCCTGCCCCTGCATGTTCTTGAGGTAAACCTCCATCTGCCGGAACGAGATGTTGATGTGCTGCTTCTTGAATTCCTTGTTGATGAACCGGTTGATCTCATCGAGCACCGGGTTGCGGTCGCCAAGGTCGCGCACGTGCATGCGCAGTTCGTGGTCGAGCGTGCTTTCGCCGAAATTCAGGAAGTAGACGATCGGCTCAGGCTCTTTCAGGACGCGAGGGTTTTCCCGAGCGGCCTTGAGCAAGAGGTTGCGAACCAAGTCCAGATCCGAGCCGTAATCCACGCCGAGCTTGAGCGTGACGCGAGTGATGGTATCGGTGAGCGACCAGTTGATCAGTTGCCCGGTGATGAACGTCTTGTTCGGGACAATGATGTCCTTGCGGTCGAAGTCGGTGATGGTGGTCGCGCGGATGCGGATTTTGCTGACTGTGCCCGACAGGTTGCCGATGGTGATGGTGTCGCCGATCCGCACCGGGCGTTCGAACAGGATCATGATGCCGGAGATGAAGTTCGCGAAGATCTCCTGCATCCCGAAACCCAGACCTACGGACAGCGCCGCCACCAGCCATTGCAGCTTGTCCCAGCTCACGCCGAGCGCGGACAGCGTCGAGACGAAACCGACACCAGCAATGATGTAGGACAGCAGGGTGGTGGTCGCGTAGGAACTACCCTGTTTGAGGTTCAGCTTTGACAGCACGAACACTTCCAGCAGGCCCGGCAAGTTACCGGCCAGCACAAAGGTGATGCCGATGATCACCAGCGCGCCGATCATGTCGCCGAGGCTGATCGGCACCATGCTCATGGTTGCGCCGGTGCCGCTGGTGTATTCGTACAGGGTGATGTTGTCGAGGTATGAGAACACCGTGATCAGGTCGGCCCAGACCAGATACAGCGCGCCGATGAACCCGGCGATCAGGGCCAGACGAATCAGGCGTAACGACTGTTGGTTGACCTGTTCGATGTCCAGCGTCGGCTCTTCGACCAGCGCCTCACCCTCGCCAGCTTCCTTGGCGGCGTTACGTTTCGCCAGAGCGCGCTGGTAGGCCAGGCGTCGGGCTGCGACGCCCAGGCCGCGAACGAACGTCGCTTCGATCACCAACCACAGCATCAGCAAATAGAGGGTGTCGATCAAGCGGTCGCTGAGTTTCAGCGCGGTGTAGTAGTAGCCGAAGCACACGGCGAGGAACAGCGCGACCGGCAGAGCGGTGAACGCCAAACCTACCGTGCGGCGGAACAGCGACGCACTTTCGTGGGTCGGGCTGGTCAGCAACAGGCGGGCGAGCAGCCAGGTCATCAGTGCGTAGCAGGTCAGGACGACGGCAATGCCGATCACATCGTCCGCCAGCGCGGACGGCTCATGCTCGGCCACGGCGACCACCGTCACCAGCGCCAGCACCACCAGCCCCAGGCGACGAATCCAGCCCCGCAGGAATTCCACCTGGGACTTCTCCCAGCGAAAATGCAGCTGTGCAACGCCACCCGGCGCCAATACCCGGTAAGCCGTGTAGAACACCAGCCAGGCCAGCGAGATTTGCATCAGCGCCGCGCCGAGATTGATGTTCTGTTCACGGGCGTCGATCTGCAGCGCGAGCGCGCACGATGCCAACGCCAGTGACAACGGCATCGCCAGCAGGATGTTGATGAAGATTGCCAACGGCGTCTGCCACTGCCGGTCACGCTTGAAGTGGCCGATGTCGGCGTGCAGGCGGTTGAGCTTGTCGTACAGCGCCTTGCGCTTCCACATCAGGCCGCCGATCACCAGCAACAGCGGCAGGAAAATCAGTGGGCGCTGCGTCAGGCCGTCGCCCAGTTCGCTGAACGTCGAGGTCCACGGCAGGGTAGTGATCTGCTTGGTCAGGCGCGGTTTGATGCGCTCGAACCACTCCAGGTCCAATGGCTTGTTGCTGGGTATCCAGAACATCTGCTCATCGAGGGTCTGGCGCAGGCTAATAGCTGTGCTGACCAGCTGTTTCTGGTTGAGCTGCAAGGTGATGGATTCGTTGAGCAGCGCGCTCAGCTCGCGGTTCAACCGCTCCAGCAGGTCGGTGCGGGTGGTCGCCAGGTCCAGCAGGGTTTTACGCAGGGCCGGGGTGACGTCTTCTGGCTTCTGCGTGGCGAGCAGCGTATCGACGTAATTCGCTGGGTTGCTCATCTGTTCGCGCTGCTGATTGACCTCGAACTGGTACAGGCGAATGTCAGCGATTTCGTCCGCCAGGCCGCTGTCGAGCTTGAGTTTGGGAAGCGATTGCTTCTGCTTGTAGAGAATCTTGGAGAGCAACAGGCTGCCGCTCAACACGTTGATCTGCTCGTCCAGCGCCGCATCGGTCTGGGTGATGGCGTCGAGCTGGGTTTTGGTCTTGAGGTTCTGCTGAGTCAGTTCGTTCAGGCGATCGGTGCCGCGCAGCAGGTAGTCGGATAACTTGAGATTGGCCGCGCTTTCGGTGGCGAGCAGGCTGCTGCCTCCGGCTTTCTGCGCTTCGATCGACAGCTGCGTCACGGTTTCCTGGGACTGTGCGCGGCGTTTGTCGTTGATCAGCGTTTGCAGATCCTGGATTTCCTGATCCTGACGGGCCACTTTCTCGGTCAGCAGATCACGCTGGCTGCCGCCCAAGTCCTGCAATTGACTGTTGCCTGCCAATTCCTGACGACGCAGGGCAATCAACGCGTTGATCGACGCCAGCTCAGCGTTCAACTGATTGCGCTGGTCGCTGCTGATCGCCTTGCCCCCGTCCTTGCCGGATTTGAGGATGCCGTTGATCGTTTGAATGCGGGTCTGGCTGGTACTGATCTCGGCCTGAGCGCGCTCCGGGCGAGTCTGTGCCGTGATCGTCATGCTGTTGGCGTCGTTCAGCGCCTTCTGCAAGTCAGCCTGTTGCGCGCTGCGTTGGCTCAGCATCCCCTCAAGCTGAGGCACGTCCTGATTGGTGTAGCGCTGGGCAACCGGAACCGTTTTGCTGGCTTTGAGCTTGGCCAGTTCGCGCTGGTTCTCGCCGGTCTGCTTCGGCGCATCGGCCAGCTGCTTCTTCAGGTCTTCCAGCTTTTGCTGGTTATCCTTTTGGCTTGCGATGAAGGCGAGCGTCTGTTCCAGCACCTGTTGCAGGGCTTTCTGGTCATCAGCCGACAGTTTGCGGTCGGCGATCCGGTCCAGGCTCTGCTGAACGGCGTCGCTGCTCGGTGGGGGAGTGTCAGCGGCAAATGCCGGGACGTTGGAAAGGCAAAGCCCCAGCAAGGCTGAGGCAAAAAAGGTACGCAGCGAGAACATAGACACCGGGTTGCACGATCAGGAAAGAGGAGCAGTTTAGAGGAACAACCCGGGACCCGGGCGGCTTCCTTCGGGGAATCTGACGCCCACTTTGAGGATCTTGTTCCCTTCCATAACCGCAACTGTCCAAATAGTTCCGTTCCATTCGATCTGGTCGCCGACAATTGGCGCGCCGCGATTCTTCTGAATGATGAACTGGCTCAGCGGCATATTCGAATCCAGGCCGTCGAGTTTCAAACCGTACAATGCCGCGACAGCCCCGAGCTGAGCGTCTCCCTCAAGGACGAAGTCACCGAAAAAGCGCAGATCCAGACCCCGTTGCGGCGCCTGACTGAACAGCTTGCCGAGGGCAGGAAGATCGTGTTCGTGGCCGATGACGCACAGCAGGTCGCCCGTCTCCAACACCGTACTACCCGACGGATGGAGCAGTTGCTGACCCCGAAACAGGGCCGCGATCCGGGTGCCTTCCGGCATTTTCAGCTCGCGAAGCGCCGCGCCGATGCACCATTTCTCGGCACCGAGTCGGTAAACGAACAGCTCCCACTCGCTGGTCACGTGCACTTCGAGCGCTGCGCGAGAGATGGGTGCAGGATCAGGCGGAACCGTCACCTTCAGCCATTTCGCCATCCACGGCAGGCTCGTGCCCTGCACCAGCAGCGACACCAACACGATAAAGAAGGCGAGGTTGAAGAACAGCTGCGCCTGCGGCAGACCCGCCATCAGCGGGAACACCGCCAGAATGATCGGGACCGCCCCGCGCAGGCCGACCCACGCGATGAAGGCTTTTTCGCGACCATGAAACACGCGGAACGGCAGCAGGCCGGCGAGGACCGACAGCGGGCGCGCCACCAGAATCATCCACAGCGCCAGGCCCAAGGCCGGCAGCGCGATGGGCAGCAAATCATGGGGCGTGACCAGCAGGCCCAACACCAGGAACATGCCGATCTGGGCGAGCCACGCCATGCCGTCGAGCATGTGCAGGATGCCGTGACGGCTACGAATCGGCTTGTTGCCGAGTACCAGACCGCACAAGTAGACCGCCAGAAAGCCGCTGCCGTGGATGGCGTTGGTCAGCGCAAACACGGCCAGGCCGCCCGCGATCACCAGAATCGGGTACAAGCCGTTGGCCAGGTTGATGCGGTTGACCAATTGCAGCATCAGCCAGCCGCCACCGAGGCCGAGGATCGCGCCGATGCCGAATTCCTGGATCAGATGACCCAGCAGGCTCCAGTGCAGGCCGGTCTGGCCGCTAGACAGCATGTCGATCAGCGTGACGGTCAGGAACACCGCCATCGGGTCGTTGCTGCCGGATTCGATTTCGAGGCTGGCCGTGACCCGCTCGTTGAGGCCCTTGCCGCCCAGCAGCGAAAACACCGCTGCGGCGTCCGTGGAGCCGACGATGGCGCCGATCAAAAGGCCTTGAATGATGTTCAGGTCGAACAGCCAGGCCGCGATCATGCCGGTCAGACCCGTGGTGATCAGTACCCCGACCGTGGCCAGCGACAAGGCCGGCCAGAGCGCAACCCGGAAACTCGCGACCCGGGTTCGCAGGCCGCCGTCGAGCAGAATCACCGCCAGCGCAAGGTTGCCGACCAGATAGGCCGTCGGGTAGTTGTCGAAGATGATGCCGCCACCATCCACGCCCGCCGCCATGCCGACTGCCAGGATGATGACCAGAATCGGGATGCCGAGCCGGGACGACAGCGAGCTGACCAGAATACTCGCGCCCACCAGCAACGCGCCGATCAGGAACAGGCTGTTGATGGTCGTCGCATCCAAGGGCGGTACTCCAGACAAAAGCAGAAATGAACGCATGCGTGACTTGACATGCAGTCCACGTGCCAAGGGATTTAACCCGTTGAATTGGCACGCTGTCAAAGGCTTCTGCCAGCGGAAGGCTTAACGCTTGCTTCGGTGTGAGAGAACCAACAGCCGTGCACAATGCCATTAATAGGGTGTGCAGAGTGCGGTAATTATGTAGTGCATGTTCGGATCTTTAGTTGACTACTGTGGGGCTTCTGATCACTGACAAGGATGTCGACGATGAAAAAAAATCTGGAGTCCTCCACATACCCGATGCCGTCGGGCGTTCGGCCACGTAGCCTTGGTTCGATTTTTTATCCAGAGCCTGATCTTGAGGTAGATGAAGCTGCCGAAGGCATCGGCTACGAAGTCGGGCTGCCCGAGGGGGAGGGGCCGGGAATCGTGCCGATTGAAGAAGGAGGGCGTGACCCACATCACGCCTTGCTGCTGACAGAGTTCCTGGCCAGCAAGGATTTAAGCTTTCCGTCCCCCAAAGACTTCGCTCACGACAAGGCCAAGGCCTACGTTCTGGAGCATCTGGAGCTGGACATCGATCCCGATGACCTGATCATTGCCACGCTCTACATCGACGCCGTGGACCACGGCGATCAGCGTGCGAACCTTGCCTACTCGATGACGCTGACTGAAGCCTTGATGCGCAATTGGCAACAGGAGGGCGATGGCCACTTCTACGATCATCTCGGAACGCTGGAGGACTGGCGGCTTGAAGGGTATCCCGCGGTCATTTCGGAAGAACCTCTGTCGCTCGACCAGTGTTTTGCCTATGAAGCGATCTACCGTAAAACCACCCCCCAACACTTCGACGGTTCCGCTCAGGTCCATCTGGACCCCAAGCCGTTCAAGCGCTTCATTTGGGAGGCTGATCTCCAGTCCCACTACGAGGAGCTGCTCAACGATTTCTGGGCCGCGCACCGGGATGACTATCACTTGTTCATCAAGGCTTCGCTTCTGCGGGCGGCCTATGTTCAGCATGAGGAAGGCTCGCTCAGTGACGAGGATAAGGCGCTTGTCCTCGACGCTGTAGGCCTGAAGCCTGAACAGTCGTGGGAAACGTTGGCGTTCGAGGCATTTCGGGATGCGCCGCTGAATCCTCAGAATGCGACAATTCGCGAGCTCGACATTTATTGCTACACCGCCACCGACATCATTGTGCTCAAAGATGAGCGCACTGAAAGGCTAGTGATGTACATCCCCGGCAACTCTTCGCCGCTGCACGGTTTCGACGACATGGCCGCCTTGCGTGACTGGTTTGCGTTGCAATGTCGGTACACCGAGCGACGAACAGCGCTGGAAGGGCACTTTCGAGTCGAGGACGGACCTGATGGCATTTTTTACAGCGGCCTACGGTCGTCCCTCAAGGGTTTGGGTGCCTACCCGAACTGGTTCATCGGCAACACGCATTACTGGAATCCCGCCACGGAAATCAACTTGGGCCCCGCGCTCTCCCCATGGCCGTTTTCTCACTTCAGGAAAAGTCTTCAGCGTCGGCTGAAATCCGATGCAAACCGTTTGATCCGCAGTCGTGCGGATTACAACAAGGAAACGGCGGCGGAGATCCTGTCTGCCGCGATCAACGTCACCGGCGTTATCGCGATGGTGGTGCCAGGTTTGTGGGCGCCCCTCGCGTTGATGTCTGTGGCGCTGATCGGCTTGGGAGCCGATCAGGTGATCGAGGGGACTGTCGAAGAACAGCATGAGGGCGCTGGCCGAATCGTCTTTGGTGTTCTCAATGCTGTACCGGCACTCGCCGAGGGCGCTGGAAAAGTATTGGGCGCGGCAGCGGTGAAAGGGGAGCCAGTTGCCGCAGGTGCGGCCGACGAGATTGGACAGAAAATCAGCAGTGCAACTGAAGAAGAGCAGACTGCAGCCTCGGCCGAAGCGGAACGCGCAGAAGCGCATGCGGCGGAAGAGAAGCAAGCGCGAGCGACTGAGTCCGAAGATGAACGCGGGGCGCGACGGGATCAGGAGGAGCAGCGTCGAGCGGACCTGAGAGCGCATCACGCGGCCCACTTAGACGCTGTGAAAGCCTTTGGTGTGGAGCCTGCGGGGTTGCGCTCGCTGAGTCCGGGGCTGAGGGCGGATCTCGCCAGTTTCGAATATGTCGATGAACTGCCTGCTGGCGGAGAGTGGAAAAGTCTGGATGAAGGAAACGTCTACAGCGTTCTTGACGACGCCTCCGGAAAGGACATCCATTTCACTCGTGTCCACGCAAAAATCTACCGTGTGGAGTTTGTTGAAAATGCTCGCCAGTATCGGATCATTTCGACGAGCGATTCGACGCTCAAGGGACCGTACGTCAAAAAGCTGAAAGGCTTTTATTCCGACATTGATGTCAGGCCTGGACTGAGGGGTGGCGACAGCTACGTACCTGGGGGCGAACCTGTTCCCGAGATCGCGCCGGTCAAAGAGGACATTCCACTGGTGCGCGCGCAGCCGCCCTTGTTCGTGGAGATCCCGCTGGACGGTATCGAGGTACGGCCGGTGGTGGGCGATGACGGTCAGGAAATCGATCAGTTCTTCATTCCCAATCCACCGAAAGACGTCCGGGTGTCCTATGACGTGGATCTGGGTTGCTGGAAAAAGAACGCCGTCGAGTTCCGATGGATGGACAACAACGGCGTCTGGAAATCGGGGAGCGAAGACAAGTTTCTCAAAGTGAGGAGCAGACTGCTGCCGCCGGTGAAAAGCGAGATTTACAAGTTTCCGCGCGTGCCGGGGCTGGCAGAAGACACACAGGCGGTGAACCGCACCGTTCACCACGTCTGGCTAGGCAGCAGGCTTCCGGATGAACATTTGATCGCCGGGATGAAAGCCAACATGGAGACCAGCCCGGACCTCAGCTTCACTCTGCATATCCAGATCGATGACACTGCCATCGTTGACGGAGTCAGCCCTCAGGAACAATTGCAGGCCGCGTTTGCGGGCCATCCGAACATGACCATTTCGAACCTCGAAGAAGAGCCGTTTTTTGCCCATTTCAGGGAAAGCCCGCACACCGCCGAACCCTTCAATTATTTCCGGGAAGGCAGTGGCCAGAACTACGCAGCGGCGTCGGACGTGTTGCGCTATTCGCTGCTGCACGAGTACGGCGGTATTTACATGGATTGCGACGACGTGATCAAGGTGTCGTTCGAGGGGCAAGCGCTGAATGCGGGGCCGAACGATGTGTTGATGGGGGAGGCTGTTTCGTCTCCGCGCATGGATTTCTTCGGTCCTGGCAACAGTCATTTCGCCAGCCACGCCGGTAATCCAGTATTGCTGGAAGTGCAGAGCACGTTGTACGCGCGCTTCAAGGACGAGCTCGACGCGCTTGTCATCATGGAAGCAGACAAGTCTCAAGTGATCGACGGGAAAAATCCTTACATGACCAAGATATTTTTCGTGACAGGGCCGCGCCTGTTGCTGGACACATTGAAGAGCGTTCGCCCGGACTACGCGGCCTTGCTCGACAATTCCCTCCACGCAAAATCAGGCATTTCTTCGCTCACCTATCAGGAGTACGTGATAGAAGCTCAAGACTTTTATGTCCCATTTGGCCGACGGCTGAAAATCACAGCCGGTGCCGAAAACTCTTGGCACTCGGCGGCCAGTTAAGGTGATCGACACGCGGCGATAGCAGCCTCGGCTCAGGCGCCGCTTATCTCAGAACCAGCTGTCCTGCATCGTCAGGCAGACGTCATCACGAGCCTGGAGAATCGCCAGTTCGTGATGACACGCCGGGACTTCCCACGTCAGGAAGAATCGTGCGGCCGCGAGTTTGCCGGTATAGAAATCCGTGTCGGCCGTCTGGCCTTTATTCAGGCCTTCTTGCGCCCGAATCGCCTGCTCCAGCCAGCGCCAGCCAATGACCGTGTGACCGAACGCCTTGAGGTAGAGCGCGGAGTTAGCCAGCGTCGCGGTTACCTTGCCTTGCGCCAGGTCCGTCAACAGCTCAATCGTCACCGCCTGCAAACGCGCTACCAGTTGTTCCAGTGGCTGGCGCAATGAACTCAACGACGCGTGTTCCTGCGCCCGTTGGCAGGTGTCTGCGATCAGACGGACCAATTGCTTGAGACCGGTGCCGCCGTTCTGTGCCAGTTTGCGTCCCAGCAGATCCAGCGACTGAATGCCGTGAGTGCCTTCGTGAATCGGGTTCAGGCGGTTGTCGCGGTAGTACTGCTCCACCGGATATTCGCGCGTGTAACCGTGGCCGCCGAGGATTTGAATCGCCAGCTCGTTGGCCTTCAAGCAAAACTCTGAAGGCCAGGATTTGACGATGGGGGTCAGCAGGTCCAGCAGTTCATGGGCCAGCTTGCGCGCTTCTTCGGTGTCGCCCGTTTGCGTGTCGTCGAACAGGCGAGCGGCGTAGAGCCCCAAATCGAACGCGCCCTCGACGTAGGCTTTTTGCGTCAGCAGCATGCGTTTCACGTCGGCGTGTTGAATGATCGACACCGGCGCGCTTTCGGGATTTTTGCTGTCGGGCAGGCGACCCTGAGGGCGTTCGCGGGCGTACTCCAACGAATACAGATAACCGGCGTAACCGAGCATCACGGCGCCCATGCCCACGCCAATCCGTGCCTCGTTCATCATCTGAAACATGTAGCTCAAGCCCTGATGGGGCTTGCCCACCAGATAGCCCACGCAGTTGCCGTTATCGCCGAAATTCAGAGCCGTCGAGGTGGTACCGCGCCAGCCCATTTTGTGGAACAGCCCGGCAAGCAACACGTCATTACGCGGACCGAGGCTGCCGTCTTCATTGACCAGGATTTTCGGCACGATGAACAGCGAAATGCCCTTCACGCCGGGTGGCGCGTCCGGGAGTTTGGCCAGCACCAGATGCACGATGTTTTCGGACAGCGGATGGTCGCCGCCGGAAATGAAAATCTTGTTGCCGCGCAGGCGGTAGCTACCATCGGCAGCAGGTTCTGCGCGGGTGCGAATGTCCGACAGCGACGATCCGGCGTGAGGTTCGGTCAACGCCATGGTGCCGAAAAAACGCCCCTCGATCATTGGTTGCAGAAACTTCTGCTTTTGTTCTTCGCTGCCGAAGTTCTCGATCAGATTCGCCGCGCCCATGGTCAAGAAGGGGTACGACGTCGACGCCGCGTTGGCGGACTGGAAGTGAGCGAAACAGGCTTGGGATAACAGCGTCGGCAGCTGCATGCCACCCGCTTCGAAATCCCGTGCCGCGTTCAGAAAACCAGCCTCAAGAAACGCATCGACAGCGGGTTTCACCTCGGGAATCAACACCGCTTCGCCGTTCTCAAAGCGCGGCTCGTTCTCGTCGTTCTTGCGGTTGTGGGGCGCGAAGTATTTCTCCGCAATCGCCCGCGCGGTGCCAATGGCGGCATCAAACGTCTCACGACTGTGCTCGGCAAACCTTGCACGCTGAGTCAATGCCTCAGCGTCCAGCACCTCATACAGCTCGAAAGCCAGATTGCGGGAACTGAGCAGCGTCTCGGACATGGCGGCGTACCTTTTGTTGGATTGCCGAGGAGTCTAGGGGCGAGGGGAAGGGGTGAACAGGAAGATTGATGTGGGTGATGGAGGGCTAGAACACAGGGTGAATGCAGGCCGGGTAGAGAGCGTCGCACGGTTTCCGACCGTGGGAGCGAATTCATTCGCGATGAGAAGGTATACCCGACGAAGGTCATCGGGTGTACAGACGTCTCGCGAATGAATTCCCCCCTACAGGAGGGACGTAGCGCCGGCTTACCCGATCGTCATCAGACTCGCATTACCCCCTGCTGCGGCGGTGTTCACGCTCAATGCACGTTCGATCACCAAACGCTCCAGCGCAATGCCGGTTTCGCCTTTGGACAAGCCGTGAACGCCGATGATGGCGCCAGCACGCTGAGCGACTTGCTCGCAGATGGCGCGCAGCTGGTCGGAGTCGCCGTGGTGCAGGACGGCTTCGATGGCGATGTCGTCCTTGCTCCAGTCACTCACCAGCTTGATGCGCGCCTGCACGTCTTTCGGCAGGCGCTTGTACAGCGGCTTGCTGAGTTCGGTGTCAGGCACGATAGCGGTGCTCCCAACGGCCAGTACGGCAGCCAGTTGCGTCAGCAGGTCGGCTTCGTCTTCGGCCAAGCACAGCACGTGCTCACGGGGCAGGATGGTGTAGCTGTTGCGCTCGCCGGTCGGGCCTGCCAGCAGTCGTGAAATACCGCTTTGCGATTGTTCGGCGAACTGATCACAGGTCGCTTCCAGTTCCGCTTGTTGCTGGATCGACGCCCAGGCTTTCAACGCGGTCAGCGGTTTGAGCAGGTTGTCGCGCAGGCGCACGTCGGGCTTCGTCGCGGCGTCACCTTGAGCGAACGATTTCTGCACGGCGTCGGCAGGGCGAGTCGAGAGCAGGCGATACAGGTACAGCGGGCCGCCCGCTTTCGGACCGGTGCCCGACAGGCCTTCGCCGCCGAACGGTTGGACCCCGACCACGGCACCCACGATGTTGCGGTTGACGTACATGTTGCCGGCGTTCACCGAGTCGATCACCTTGGCGATGGTTTCGTCGATGCGGGTGTGAACACCCAGCGTCAGGCCGTAGCCCGACGCGTTGATCTGGCCGATCAGTTGGTCCAGTTCCTTGCGCTTGTAGCGAACGACGTGCAGCACCGGGCCGAAGATCTCGCGTTGCAGTTCGTCGAAGCTTTCCAGTTCGATCAGCGTTGGCATCACGTAGGTGCCACGCTTGATTTCGTCGCTGTCGGCGATCGCCACCTGATACACGTTACGGCCTTTGTCACGCATGGCCTGGATGTGTTTCTCGATGCCTGCCTTGGCTTCGGCGTCGATCACCGGACCAATGTCTACGGACAGGCGCTCCGGGTTGCCCAGACGGCTTTCGGCCATGGCGCCTTTGAGCATTTCGATGACGCGGTCGGCGGAGTCTTCCTGCAGGCACAAAACGCGCAATGCAGAGCAGCGTTGGCCTGCACTGTCGAACGCCGAGGACACCACGTCGATCACCACCTGTTCGGTCAGGGCTGACGAATCGACGATCATCGCATTCTGGCCGCCGGTTTCGGCGATCAGCGGGATCGGACGACCCTGCGAGTCGAGACGACCGGCGATGTTGCGTTGCAGCAGGCGGGCGACTTCGGTGGAGCCGGTGAACATCACGCCTTTGACGCGATCGTCACCGACCAGACGCGCCCCGACGGTTTCGCCACGGCCTGGCAGCAGTTGCACTACGCCCTCAGGAATACCGGCTTCCAGCAAAATGCGCACGGCTTGAGCCGCGACCAGCGGGGTTTGTTCGGCCGGCTTGGCCAATACCGGGTTACCTGCGGCCAACGCTGCGGCGACCTGGCCACTGAAAATCGCCAGCGGGAAGTTCCACGGGCTGATGCAGACCACCGGACCCAGTGGACGGTGGGCGTCGTTGGTGAAATCGTTGCGAGCCTGCACAGCGTAGTAACGCAGGAAGTCCACGGCTTCACGCACTTCGGCGATGGCGTTGGCGTAGGTCTTGCCTGCTTCGCGAGCCAGCAGGCCCATCAACGGCTGGATATCGGCTTCCATCAGATCGGCGGCCCGTTCCAGGATCGCGGCGCGCTCGGCCGGTGGCGTCGCTTGCCAGATCGGACCGGCGCTCAGGGCGCTCAGAAGGGCGTTATCGACGTCTTCCAGACTGGCTTCCTGAACATGGCCCACCACGTCACGCAAGTCGGATGGGTTCAGCACAGGGTTTGCAGCGCCTGCGCTGACCGGGCTGCCCAGCATCGGCAGGGCTTTCCAGTCGTTGTGTGCGGTGGCCAAGAGTGCGGACGACAACGACGCCAGACGGTGTTCGTTGGCCATGTCGATGCCCGCCGAGTTGGCGCGCTCGCTGCCATACAAATCGCGAGGCAGCGGAATGCGTGGGTGAGGCAGACCAAAGCCGCCTTCCTGCGTGGCCATGCGCTCGATGCTGGAAACGGGGTCGGCCACCAGTTCCTGAATCGAAATGGACTGGTCGGCGATGCGGTTGACGAACGAAGTGTTGGCGCCGTTTTCCAACAGGCGACGAACCAGATACGCCAGCAGCGTTTCGTGTGTGCCAACCGGAGCGTACACGCGGCACGGTCGGTTCAGCTTGCCGTCAGCGACCTTGCCCACGACTTGTTCGTAAAGAGGTTCGCCCATGCCATGGAGGCACTGGAATTCGTACTGGCCGGGGTAATAGTTCTGACCGGCGATGTGATAAATCGCCGACAACGTGTGGGCGTTGTGCGTGGCGAATTGCGGGTAAATGACTTCCGGCACCGACAGCAATTTGCGGGCGCAGGCGATGTAGGACACGTCGGTGTACACCTTGCGGGTGTAGACCGGATAGCCTTCCAGGCCTTCGACCTGGGCGCGCTTGATTTCGCTGTCCCAGTACGCGCCCTTCACCAGGCGGATCATCAAGCGATGACGGCTGCGGCGGGCCAGATCGATCACGTAGTCGATCACGTATGGGCAGCGCTTTTGATAGGCCTGAATGACGAAGCCGATGCCGTTCCAGCCGGTCAGTTGCGGTTCGAAGCACAGGCGTTCGAGCAGGTCCAGTGACAGCTCAAGACGGTCCGCTTCTTCGGCGTCGATGTTCAGGCCGATGTCGTACTGCTTGGCCAGCAGCGTCAAGGACAGCAAGCGCGGGTACAGCTCTTCCATCACGCGCTCGTATTGCGCGCGGCTGTAGCGCGGATGCAGGGCCGAGAGCTTGATCGAGATGCCCGGGCCTTCGTAAATGCCGCGACCGTGGGAGGCTTTGCCGATGGAGTGGATTGCTTGTTCGTACGACGCCAGGTATTTCTGCGCATCGTGTTCGGTTAGCGCCGCTTCGCCGAGCATGTCGTAGGAATAGCGGAAGCCTTTGGATTCGAAACGGCTGGCGTTGGCGAGGGCTTCTGCAATGGTCTCGCCTGTCACGAACTGCTCGCCCATCAGGCGCATGGCCATGTCGACGCCCTTGCGGATCATCGGTTCGCCGGACTTTCCGATAATGCGGCTCAGCGAAGAGGTCAGGCCTGCTTCGTTGTGAGTGCTGACCAGCTTGCCAGTCAGCAGCAGCCCCCAGGTCGCGGCGTTGACGAACAGCGACGGGCTGTTACCCAAGTGCGGGTGCCAATTGCCGGTGCTGATCTTGTCGCGGATCAGTGCATCGCGGGTGCCTTTGTCCGGAATGCGCAGCAGCGCTTCGGCCAGGCACATCAGCGCCACGCCTTCTTGGGACGACAGCGAGAACTCTTGCAGCAGGCCCTGCACGATGCCCGCGCGGCCCCCGGCGCTCTTTTGATTGCGCAGTTTTTCGGCAATCGACGCGGCCAGCTTGTGGGTGGCGTCTGCCATGGCTACTGGCAGGCGGGCCTGTTCCAGCAGCATTGGCACGACTTCAGGCTCAGGGCGACGATAAGCCGACGTGATCGCGGCGCGCAGCACTGACTGAGGCAGGATGCTTTCAGCGAATTCAAGGAACGCCTGATGGCCGTTATCCGCAGGCAGTTCACCGTGGTCGTCGGCGTCTTTGCTGACCAGCCCATTGAGCTCGTTGAGGGTGGCGCCAGCTTCGAGCTTCTCCAGGTAATTGAAAATCGCCTGTTTGATAAGCCAGTGGGGAGTCCGGTCAATGGACTGCGCAGCTGCTTTCAATCGCTCGCGGGTCGGGTCGTCGAGTTTGACACCGAGGGTGGTGGTCGCCATGTCTTGTCCTCATCAGAGCCACATTGGGCGTGGCTGTCACTGCGGGCAAGATTAGCCTGTGGTCGGGGCTGGGTGCAACCGGGTGCAACCCATTTTTTCAAGATATTTCCAAAGGTATCGTCAATGCACGATGCCCCTCAAAAAAGGGTTTGAGCACCGTCATTTGGTGGGATTTCGGCTGTCAATGGTTCAAAAAAAGCGCATAAAAACCAATGGGATACATTTTGACTCAGAAAAAGAGCGGCTCAGTGTTCCGAAAGGTTGCACCTTTTCCGTTCTGTTCCCTAGGATGCCCGCCTTTGGTGCAACCCGTTGTGCCTCCTTTCACCAAGGCATGGACAGACGATGAACATTAGCAACCCTACGTTGATCACTTTTGTGATCTACATCGCTGCCATGGTCCTGATCGGACTCATGGCTTATCGCTCCACCAATAACCTTTCGGATTACATACTCGGCGGTCGAAGCCTGGGCAGCGTTGTGACCGCGCTGTCGGCGGGGGCCTCGGACATGAGTGGCTGGCTGCTGATGGGGCTTCCAGGCGCGATTTACATGTCCGGCCTGTCGGAAAGCTGGATCGCCATCGGCCTGATCGTCGGCGCCTACCTGAACTGGCTGTTCGTGGCCGGTCGCCTGCGGGTGCAGACCGAGCATAACGGCGACGCACTCACACTCCCGGATTACTTCTCCAGCCGCTTCGAAGATACCAGCGGCGTGCTGCGGATCATTTCGGCGATCGTGATCCTTGTGTTCTTCACGATCTATTGCGCCTCGGGCATCGTGGCCGGCGCGCGTCTGTTCGAAAGCACGTTTGGCATGCCTTATGAAACCGCGCTGTGGGCCGGAGCCGCCGCGACCATCGCGTACACATTCATCGGCGGTTTCCTCGCCGTGAGCTGGACCGACACTGTGCAGGCCACGTTGATGATCTTTGCGCTCATCCTGACGCCCATCATCGTCCTGCTGGCCACGGGTGGCGTCGATACCACGTTTCTGGCCATTGAAGCCAAAGACCCGGCTCACTTCGACATGCTCAAGAACACTACCTTCATCGGCATCATTTCTTTGATGGGCTGGGGCCTGGGGTATTTCGGGCAGCCGCATATCCTGGCGCGTTTCATGGCGGCCGATTCGGTGAAGTCGATCGCCAAGGCCCGTCGCATCTCCATGGCGTGGATGATCCTGTGCCTGGGCGGCACCGTGGCCGTCGGCTTCTTCGGTATCGCCTATTTCTCCGCGCATCCTGAAGTCGCCGGGCCGGTGACGGAAAACCCCGAGCGCGTGTTCATCGAGCTGGCAAAGCTGCTGTTCAATCCGTGGGTGGCCGGCGTGCTGCTGTCGGCGATCCTGGCAGCTGTCATGAGTACGTTGAGTTGTCAGTTGCTGGTGTGTTCCAGCGCGTTGACGGAAGACTTCTACAAGGCATTCCTGCGCAAACGTGCCTCGCAACTTGAACTGGTCTGGGTTGGACGTGCAATGGTGCTGCTGGTGGCCCTGATCGCCATCGCCATGGCCGCGAACCCTGAGAACCGAGTCCTGGGTCTGGTGAGCTACGCGTGGGCAGGTTTCGGCGCGGCATTCGGCCCCGTGGTGCTGATTTCCGTTCTATGGAAAGGCATGACCCGCAACGGTGCGCTGGCAGGAATTCTGGTGGGGGCCGTCACGGTCGTCGTCTGGAAGCACTTCGAGTTGCTGGGCCTGTACGAAATCATTCCGGGTTTCATCTTCGCCAGCCTTGCCATTGTGCTCTTCAGTGCGCTGGGCAAAGGACCGACGGCGGGCATGTTGCAGCGTTTCGAAGCGGCGGAGAAAGAGTACAAGGCTGTGTAATGTCGCTGTAGCAGCCGGCCTGCTGGTGAAGACGGTGGGCCCGATGCATTGGGATGTCTGCCGGAACGCTTTCGCCGGCAGGCTCACGGCTACAGTCGCATGGCAAGCTCAACCCTTGTTGTGATCCACATCGAGGTTGAAGAACATCACCTTGCCGCCTTCGCTGGTGTAACCGGTATTGTCCTGGGTATAAACGCCTGCCTTGAAGTACAGCTGCTGTTTGCTCCACGTAGCGCTGATGCGATCGTTCCAGTACATGTTGTTGGCCCTCACACTGAGCAAACCGGCTTTGTTCAGATGAATCTGATACTTGAAGGTTTCGTTGAGTGGTACGCCTTCGGCGACCGTGAAGATGCGCGCTTTCTTGTCGGTGGGATGAAACCTGACCTTGGCAACGATGATGCCGTCCTTGGTCGCGTCCTGATATTGGTACTCGACTTTGAGTAACGGCTGGGTGCTCTCATATACATGGATCTGACCAATCACGACGCGGCCGGATGAAGGTACCTGAATGACCTTGAGCTTGGCCGTGAGGAAATTGTCGGCGTCAGGATAGAACCAGTTATGCAGGGTGCCGTTCGACCAGGTCTCCCGCAATTCTGTGCGAGGGTACTTGGCGTTGGCGGTCTTGGTGCCGGTGACCGGCGCCCAGAAGGTGACATTGGAAGCACTGGAGGTGAAGTACTTGCCGTCGTAGCCTTGAAGCAGTTGGCGGGTTTCAATGGTGGCGGGGGGCGAGCCCACAGGAATGCTCAGATTCCAGGTTCCCAAATCAATCATTGTTCAGTTCGTCCGAGGTGTCTCATTGCCAGTCAAACATCTGGCGCAAGGCGGAAAGGGGCGCTTCTTATACGTTCCAAGTCCCTGCCTGTTAACGTGAAACCGTCGAACGGGTAGCGTCAATGTGCCGCTAATTTCCACGCAGGCCAGCGCAGGACTGCACCTCAGGGCTGATACCGTTAGTCGGTTCGATTACACTTTTGAGATGGCATAACGGTGGCCCAGCTTCACTTTTCCCTATTCGGGTCTAGAGTAAGGGCCATTCGGATCATGGGCGGAGCCCTCTCACCGGGCAGTGAAGTAATGAGTAGCAGCATGGAATGCGTGCAACCCCTGCCACCTAATGGCAAATCGGTTCTGTTGGTAGTCGATGACTACCCGGAAAATCTCGTCACGATGAGAGCGGTCCTGCAGCGACAGGACTGGGAAATCGTCACGGCCAGTTCCGGCATGGAAGCGCTGGGCCTGCTTCTGGATGTGGACGTCGACATCGTCCTGCTGGATGTGCAGATGCCGGAAATGGACGGCTTCGAAGTCGCGCGACTGATGCGCGGCAGCCAACGAACGCGCCTGACCCCCATCATTTTCCTGACCGCCAACGAGCAGTCCCGAGATGCCGTGCATAAAGGCTATGCCAGCGGCGCGGTGGATTATCTTTTCAAACCCTTTGACCCGAACATCCTCAAACCCAAGGTTCAGGCGCTACTGGAGCAGCAGCATAACCGTCGTGCCCTGCAGAAACTCAGCCGGGAGCTGGAGTCGGCGAGGGCGTTCAATGCGTCGGTGCTGGCGAACGTTGCCGAAGGCATTCTGGTGGTCAAGGAAGACGGCATCATCAGTTTCGCCAACCCGGCGATCTGTCGGCTGCTGGGCATGACCGATGGCGAGCTGCGAGGCACCGAGCTGTGTTGCTATCTCGAAGAGCCGTGTGTCGCTGAGTGGACAGAGTCCGGGTTTTATCACCACTACCGACGCGCCGATACCTATCGCATTCATGACGCCATCATGCGCACCCCTGAAGGGCGGCAAGTGCCGGTGGCGCTGTCTTGCGCGCCATTGCCTGAAGAGCAGAAGGCGATGGTGTTGAGCGTGCTCGACATGTCGGTGGTGCGAGACCTTTATAGCCAACTTGAACATCAGGCCGTCACGGATTCGTTGACCGGGTTGCTCAACCGCCGAGGCTTTTACCAAACGGTTGAAGGCATGCTGCTGCGCAATGAGAATGCCGGGAAATACCTGGTGGTCCTCTATCTGGATCTCGACGGTTTCAAGCACGTCAACGATTCGCTGGGGCATGACGCGGGCGATCAGGTGTTGATCTGGGTCGCCGAGCAATTGAAGGAATGCTTGCGGCCGTATGACGTGCTGGCGCGGATGGGTGGCGACGAATTCGTCGTTGTGGTCGATGGGCTGGACTTCCCCGAACACGCCGCCAAAGTCGCCGAAAAGCTCATCGAACGGGTATCGGTGCGACGTCAGGTCGACGGGATCGAAGCCACGTTGGGCGCGAGCATCGGCATTGCGATTTACCCGGATTGCGGCACCAATCTCGATGGCCTGCTGCGTGCCGCCGACATCGCGATGTACGAAGCCAAGCGCGCGGGTCGCCATCAATACCGTTTCTACGACCAGTACATGAATGGCCGTGCGCGTTCTCGATTGATGCTCGAAGAAAGCGTGCGCACCGCCATCGAGGGCAAGGATTTCTCTATCGTCTATCAGCCGCAGATCAACGTGTTGACGGGGCGTACCCGAGGTTTTGAAGCCTTGCTGCGCTGGAACCACCCGGATGCGGGCGACGTGCCGTCCAGCTTGTTCATCCCGTTGCTGGAAGAAACGCGGCTGATCAACAAACTGGGCAGTTGGATCTACGAGCAAGGCGCCGCGCAGCGCCAGCGTTGGGAGGGGGTGTTCCCGGATGACCTGGTGATCAGCGTGAGCGTGAGTCCGGCGCAGTTCAGCATGCCGAATCTCGCTGCCGAGCTGCAGCGGGCGATCCAGATTCACGGGCTGAAACCGCGACAGTTGGAGGTGGAAATCACCGAGCCGTCGCTGGTCCACAACCTTGTTCACAGTCGTAAACAGCTGCAAAGCCTGCACGACATTGGCGTTCGGGTGTCGCTGGATGATTTCGGCGCAGGCGACAGTTCACTGGCGCACCTGCGAAACCTGGATCTGGACACGCTCAAGATCGACCGGCATTTCATCAGCGGCATGATGAATTCCCCACGTGATCTGGCCGTAGCACGCAGCATCATCGATCTGTGCCGACTGCTGGATATCGAAGTGATCGCTGAGGGGGTCGAGAATCTGGAGCAATATCACTGGCTCGTCGACAGTGGCTGCGAAATCATCCAGGGGTTCCTGCTGGCGCATCCGATGACGCCGGACGAAGCCTTGAGTTTCGTCGCGCCAATCACGTTGCCGAGTCGTGAGTCGCTGCTGGGCAAAGGCTGACGCGGTAGACTGATGCCTTTTCGAGCCACACGATCAGACCATGACCGCCAACGCGCCAATGATGCTCAAGTACCTGCAGGCCTACCCGGCCTCTTTGCAGGATCAGGTCCGCCACCTGATTGCCCAGGACAAACTCGGCGATTATCTGGAGCAGCGCTACCCCGGACGCCATGACGTGCAGAGCGACAAAGCGCTCTACGCCTACGCGCTCGCCCTCAAGCAGGAACACCTTCGCAACGCGCCGACCATCGACAAAGTGCTGTTCGACAACCGCCTGGACCTCACCCATCGCGCCCTTGGCCTGCACACCACGGTTTCACGCGTGCAAGGCGGCAAGCTCAAGGCCAAGAAAGAAATCCGCGTGGCCTCGCTGTTCAAAGAGGCGGCGCCTGAGTTCCTCAAGATGATCGTCGTGCATGAACTGGCGCACTTCAAAGAGAGCGACCACAACAAGGCCTTCTACAACCTGTGTGAGCACATGCAGCCGGGGTATCACCAGCTGGAATTCGACCTGCGCGTGTACCTGACGTGGCGGGACATGCAGGGCTGAGGGCGTGATGGTTGGTCGTTATCGGAATTGGTGAGAGCATGGGCGCACCTCTCATCGACAAGGACCTGACGATGGACGTCAGCAAAACCAAAAGCAGCTTTTACCGCCGCTTGTATGTGGCGTATTTGATCGACAGTGGCATCGCCAGCAGCGTCCCGGCCCTCACCGACGTCACCGGCATGCCCCGTCGGACGGCGCAAGACACTATCGCTGCGTTGGCGGATCTGGACATCGTGTGTGAGTTCGAACAGGAAGAGGGCGCGCGCAATCACGCGGGGTCGTACCGGATTCGCGAGTGGGGCGCGATCGACAAGCGCTGGATCGCGGAGCATCTGGCGCAGATCAAATCGGTGCTGGGTTATCCCTGAGTCGGGCGACTGACGCTGAACACCTGTGGGAGCGAATTCATTCGCGAAAGTAGACCAGGCGACAGAGATGTATCGGCTGTACTGGCCAATCGCGAATAAATTCGCTCCCACAGTTCGACCGCGGAGTGCCACAAGGCTCAATCCAGGTCCCGACGCATCCCGATGTGCGGAATGCCGTCCTCGACGTACACCTCACCCACCGGGTTGAACCCGTAACGGCTGTAGTAGCCCTGCAAATGCGCCTGCGCCGACAGATAGATTGGTTGATCGGGCCAGTTGCGTTCGGCGTGTTCCAGCGCTTGCACCATCAATTCGTGGCCCATGCCTTTGTTGCGCATTGATGGGGCAGTCACCACGCGTCCGATGGTCACGTCGCCGTCCTGCTGGATCGGGTCGAGCAGGCGCAGATAAGCCACCAGTTCATCGTCTTGCCAAGCCATCAGATGGCGCGTATCGCCCAGCAAGTCCTGGCCATCGACATCCTGATAAAAGCATTTCTGTTCGACAACGAACACCTGCGCGCGCAGCTGCAAAATGGCGTACAACTGTTCCTTGCTCAGGGCGGTATGGTGTTTGCAAATCCAGTTGATAGACATGAAGCCGGCTCGCGAAAAGAAGTCGATCCCGGATACTAAACGCATATTGCTGTAAGCCCAACGTCAACGCGTGGTGACAGTTGTGACAAGAGTCAGGGCATCGCGCGATTTCTTGAACTGCGGCACAAACATTGGCCACTTATGTGTTGTGGAAAAGCAGCAACCGGTCTTCAATGAAGGCCACTTGCTACCTCCGAACGTCGCCTCAATTCGGGTCGCTAAACGACCTTTTGCTCGCACCAGGGATGTCACAGTGTCGCTTGATTGCCGCTGAAAAATCGCAGGCCATCCACCTGCCTAAGGATCTTGAGCATGCCGCGTTTGCTTCGAGCCATGGCTTTGCTGGGAATGCTGTTGATTGCGCAAGGCGCGTCGGCGCAGAAACTGCGTATCGCCGGTGACGCCTGGGCCCCTTATTCGGATCTGACGTTGATCAATGGCGGGCTGTCCACTGACCTGATTCGCACGGCGCTGGGCCGTGCCGGTTACACCACTGAATACGATCAGGTGCCGTGGGCCAGAGCCGTTCATGGGGTCAGTGAAGGGCGTTATGACATCCTGATCAACGCGTGGTACAGCAAAGATCGCACAGAGATTGGCGAGTTTTCCGGCGAGTACCTGGTTAACCGTTTGCGGTTTCTCAAGCGCAAAACGTCGGACATCCAGTACAAAAGCCTGCCTCAGTTACACCCCTATTCCATTGCCATCGTCCGCAGCTATGCCTACTCCCCCGAGTTCGATAACGATCCCGATCTGAAAAAAATACCGGTCGCGAGCTTTTCGACGGCGGTCCGGATGTTGGCGGCGGGGAGGGTGGAGCTGACCGTCGAGGACGAATACGCGGCGCGTTTCGCCCTCAATCACGAGCCGGAAGACGTGCGAGACAGCGTCGACTTTTTGCCCCAGTCATTGAGCGAAAACAGCCTGCACATTCTGGTCAGCATGAAGAACCCCGATCACGCGAAAATCGTCGCCGATTTCGACAATGCCATCGCCGCCATGAAAGCCGATGGCACCTACGACAAGTTGTTCAAGCTGCACGGTCTGTAACGGCTGTCTCGTCCTTGGATGGCTCTTTGATCAAGTGAGCCGCCAAGGTGCGCAGCGGCCCCAGCTGACGGCAGATCAGCGCCAGTTGTGTTTGCACCAGACGCTGCCCTTCATCGATCTCTTCCGGCATCTGCTCAAGGTCTGCCGCCAGGGCTTCCTCGGCATCGCTTTGTACGGCCACGGGGTGACGGGTGGCCAGGCTCTGGGCGATCTCATCGATGCTCGACGCCAGATTGGCGCCCGCACCTTCGATCAACTGCTCGCGCACTTCATTGGGGAGCTGGGTCTCGCGGTGGGCGCCGAGACCTGACAAATAGCTCAGCAATGTGTGCGAGAGCACCAGGAAGCGGAAGCCCACGTCGGCCTCTTTGCGGAAATGGCCGGGCTCCATCAGCATGTTCGCCAGCGTCGTGGACAGCGCGGCGTCGGCGTTGTGGGCGTTGCGTCGGGCCAAGCGATAAGCGAGGTCGTCGCTCTTGCCTTGGGCGTACTGCTGCATGATCTGGCGCAGATAAATGCTGTTGCAGGACAGCGTGTTCGCCAGCACTTTGTTCAGGCGTCGGCCCTGCCAGTCCGGCAGGAACAGGAACACCGCCAGGCCCGCGATCAAGCTGCCGAGCAGCGTGTCCATCAGGCGCGGCAGGAACAGCCCGTAACCGTTGCCGACCTGATTGAAGCAGAACAGGATCATCACCGTGATCGCTGCCGTGGACAGCGTGTAACGCGTGGTGCGGTTGACGAAGAACACGACCCCCGCGAGCACTGCGCACATCGATTGCAGCACCGGCGTGGTGATCAGGTCGAACAGAATCCAGCCCGCCGTCAGGCCAATGGCCGTGCCGATGATCCGCTGCCCCAGCTTGCGCCGGGTGGCGCCGTAGCTCGGCTGGCAGACGAAAACCGTGGTCAGAATGATCCAGTAACCTTGCGAGGGGTGGATCAGGTGAACCATGAGATAGCCGATCACCAGCGCCAGCGGCAGACGCAGGGCGTGGCGGAACAGCAGCGAGGTCGGGGTCAGTTGCAGGCGCAAGCGGGTCCAGACGTCTTTCAGGTTACGGGGAGAACGGTCCAGCAGGCTGCTGTCGGAGGCGTCGGCCAGCGCGTCGGGATTGCTCGCGTCGCTGAGCAGTCGGTCCAATGTGCCGAGGTTATTCGCCAGTGCGCGCAGGGAGCGCAGCAGGCCACGCCACGCCGGGTTGCTCTGGATGCGCAGGTGTTCGAGGGACGCGCGCAGGTCGTCCAGCGCATGGGCGAAGCTGTCGTCGTAAACGAACGGTTGGCGCAACTGGATCGACACTGACAGGTCGCGGCAGGCGTTGCCCTGCTGACGCAGCAAGCGTTGGCAGCGGAACAATACGTCGCTGTGGAAGAACGCTTCGGCCAGCGAGTTGTAGGGATAGTGCGAGGAGCTGGCGCGTTCGTGGATGTCCTGAGCGAGAAAGTACAGCTTCAGGTAGCGACTGACCTTCGAACCGGGTCGACCGCTGCCGACGCGGTTGAGGATGATTTCCTTGGTCACGTTCAGCGCGGCGACGACCTTGCCGTTCTGCTTGGCCAGCTCCAGACGTTTGGCTTCGACGTCCAGCGTGCGAATCGGCTCAAACAGCTCGGACTTCAGTTTCAGGTACAGGCCCAGTTCCCGGAACAGTCGCGCCAACGCCTGCTGCACCGGCTGGTTGGAAAACAGCATCTGCCACAGCACTGACAGCAGTCCGTACCACGCGGCGCCGGCCACCAGAAGCATGGGCTCGTGCCAGAAATCCGTGACCTCGCCACCGCGCTGGTCCACGCCGATCATGGTGTAGACCGAGAGAATGAGCGTCGCGTAAGCGATGGCGCCGTATCGTTCGCCCAAGGCGCCGAGCATCGTCAGGCAGAACGCCGCGAGGGCGAAGGCGCTGATGAACAGCACGGGGTAGGGGAACAGCAATTCAACGGAGAGCGCCGCGATACTGAAACACACCAGCGTCACGGCCAGTGCATTGAGGCGGCCCTGCCAGCTGTCGTCGGTTTCGGAGAGGGCGCTGGCGATAATCCCGAGGAACAGCGGGATGACCAGCGACATTTCGTTTTGATACCAGCACAGCGCCATGCTGCCGGTCAGCGCGATAAACACCCGCACGCTGTAGGAAAATTTGTCCAGCGCCCACAGGCGGCGGAAGGTATTGCGCAACGATTTCGATGCCATGAACGCGGACGGCCTTTTTCGCGACTGATTCTGCTGATGGATATGTACAGCGCCTGATGCGCGCTGTACATCTGATTAGCAAAATTTATTCCGAGAGAGCCAGATGGCACTGATCTTCAGGGGGAGAGCAGTTCAAACTGTGGGAGCGAATTCATTCGCGAAAGGCCGATACATCCGACGCATCTCTATCGCTCATACCTACGCATCGCGAATGAATTCGCTCCTACAGGGGTTCTGCGTCGTCAGCCAAAAAGATGAACGTTAGACAAACTGCGCTGCCGCATACGCCGACGCCCAAGCCCACTGGAAGTTGAAACCGCCCAAATGCCCGCTGACGTCCAACACTTCGCCGATGAAATACAGCCCCGGTGACTTCAGCGATTCCATCGTTTTCGAGGACACTTCCCGCGTATCGATGCCGCCCAGCGTCACCTCCGCCGTGCGATAACCCTCGGTGCCCGCCGGAACCACCTTCCAGCTCGCCAGTTTCTCGGCGATGTCGGCCAGTTCGGCGTGGGTGTATTGCTTCATCGGCTTGGAGACGAACCACTGATCGGCGATCAGGTTGGCCATTTTCTTGGTGAAGATCTCGCCCAGCAGGGTCTTGAGTTCGCTGTTCGGGCGCTCGGCCTGGTGCTCGGTCAGCCAGCCGTGGGCGTCGTGGTCGGGCAGCAGGTTGATCTCAACCGTGTCACCGGGGTGCCAGAACGAGGAAATCTGCAGGATCGCCGGCCCGCTCAGCCCGCGATGGGTGAACAGGATGTTCTCGCAGAAGCTCGTGTCGTTGCAGCTCACCAGGCAATCCACCGACGTGCCCGACAGCTCGGTGCACAGCTCTTTCAACTGATCGGTGATGGTGAACGGCACAAGGCCGGCGCGGGTCGGCAGCAGGGTGTGACCGAACTGCTTGCCCACCTGATAACCAAAACCGGTAGCGCCCAGCGTCGGAATCGACAGGCCGCCCGTAGCGATCACCAGCGAGGTGCAGTTGATGTTGCCCAAGGTGGTTTGCAGCAGGTAGCCGGATTCGATTTTCTCGATGGCCTGCACCGAGGTGTCCATATGCAGGGCAACGCCCGCGTCATCGCATTCGCTGAGCAGCAGGCCGAGGATGTCGCTGGACTTGTTGTCGCAGAACAGCTGGCCAAGCTTCTTCTCGTGGTACGGCACGCCGTGCTTGACCACCAGTTCGATGAAATCCCACTGGGTGTAGCGGGCCAGTGCCGATTTGCAGAAGTGTGGGTTCTGCGAGAGGAAGTTGGCGGGCTCGGTGTACATGTTGGTGAAATTGCAGCGCCCGCCGCCCGACATGAGGATTTTCTTGCCCGGCTTGTTGGCGTGATCGATCAGCATCACCTGGCGACCACGATTGGCGGCGATGGCGGCGCACATCAAACCTGCGGCGCCAGCGCCGATGATCACAACGTCAGTAACGGGCAAAGCGGTGTCCTCGGGTGTTCTGTGGTGTGTCAGAAGGTTTTGCGGTGTTTGTGAATACGTTTCGCGAATGAATTCGCTCCCACAGGTTGAGCGCGGTCAGTCTGTGAGAGCGAATTCATTCGCGATGCGGTTTGCGGGTTCTCAGAGAATCCGGACCCGCAACGATTTGCCCTTGATCTTGCCGTTGTTCAGACGATCCAGCGCCTGTTTGGCGATGCCACGTTCCACGGCGACGTAGGCCTGGAAATCGAAGATCGCAATCTTGCCCACCTGAGTGCCGGGAATGCCCGCTTCGCCGGTCAGCGCGCCGAGGATGTCGCCCGGACGCAGTTTGTCCTTGCGGCCCGAACCGATGCACAGGGTGGTCATCGGTGGCAGCAGCTTGCCGCCTTCCTTGCGAGTCAACTGGTCGTACTGCTGCCAGTTCAGCGGCGCTTTTTGCAGCTCTTCGACGGCGCGGGCGCGCTGGCTTTCGCCCGGGGCGACGAGGCTGACGGCGATGCCGGTTTCGCCCGCACGACCGGTCCGGCCCACGCGGTGAATGTGGATTTCCGAATCACGGGCCAGCTCGACGTTGATCACCATGTCCAAAGCATCGATGTCGAGACCGCGCGCGGCAACGTCGGTGGCGACCAGCACTGAGGTGCTGCGGTTGGCGAACATCGCCAGCACTTGATCGCGATCACGCTGCTCCAGATCGCCATGCAGACCAACGGCCGACATGCCCTTGGCGGTCAGGTGGTCGACCACTTCTTGCACCTGCTGCTTGGTGAAGCAAAACGCTACGCAGGATTGCGGGCGGAAATGATCGAGGACTTTCACCACCGCTTCGAGGCGTTGCTCGGGCGAGATTTCGTAGAAAATCTGCTCGATCTGGCTATCGGCGTGCAGCGCTTCGACCTTCACAGTCTGTGGGTCGCGCATGAACTTGGAGGCCAGCTGTTTGATGCCGACCGGGTACGTGGCCGAGAACAGCAGGGTCTGACGACGCTCCGGGGTCTGCTCGATGATGTCGGCGATGGCGTCGTAGAAACCCATGTCGAGCATGCGGTCGGCTTCGTCGAGGACCAGCGTGTTCAGGCCGTCGAGGACCAGCGAGCCTTTGCGCAGGTGCTGCTGAATGCGGCCCGGCGTGCCGACGATGATGTGCGCGCCGTGTTCCAGCGAGGCGATTTGCGGGCCGAAGGACACGCCGCCGCACAGGGTCAGGACTTTGATGTTGTCTTCGGAACGCGCCAAACGACGGATTTCCTTGGCGACCTGATCCGCCAGCTCACGGGTCGGGCAAAGCACGAGTGCCTGGCAGCCGAAGTAGCGCGGGTTGATCGGGTTGAGCAGGCCGACGCCGAACGCGGCGGTCTTGCCAGAGCCGGTCTTGGCTTGAGCGATCAGGTCCATGCCCTTGAGCATCACCGGCAGGCTCTGCGCCTGAATCGGCGTCATCTCGGCATAACCAAGGGACTCCAGGTTAGCCAGCATGGCGGCGGAAAGGGGCAGCGAGTTGAAAGCGGTGTTAGTCACGGGACGGGCCTGCAAAACAAAATGTCGCGCAGTGTATCAGGTCGCGGCCCATGGCTTGGGGGTGGGGGCGATAAATGGTGGGGGTTGTCTGTCGTTGTTCGACGATGCTGGATGCGCGGCTGATCTCTCTGTTGGCACAGGGCCCCACTGTGGGAGCGAATTCATTCGCGAATGGGCGGTCCATCCGACCCATCTCCACAAGCCGGACAATTTTTCGCGAATGAATTCGCTCCCACAGAGGGGTTTGCGTCCGGCAGGGAGTCCGGTGCGTGCCTCTCAGACGATCACGCCTCGATCTCAGGCTCCGTCTGCGGCTTGCGCGGTGGATTCTCGGGGGGCATGCGTGGCGAGAGTTGCAGGAAGATCGACGCTGCGAGCATCGCCAACACGCCCACGCACAGGAACGTCAGCTGGAACGCGCCCAGCACGCTGCTCACTTCGCCCGTCGACACATCATCGGTAAAGCCCCCCAACAATGCCGCCGCACACGCAACGCCCAAGCTCAACGACAACTGCGCTACCACCGACAACAGGCTATTGCCGCTCGCCGCGCTGGCATCATCGAGGTCGATCAGCGTCACGGCATTCATCGCCGAGAACTGCAACGAGTTGACCCCGCCCAAGAACGCCAGGTGGATCAGCAGCAGCCAATACGGCGTGTCGGCGTCCACCAACGCCATGCTCGCCAGCAGCGCGCCGAGCAGGAGGGTGTTGCCGGTCAGCACGATGCGATAGCCCAGACGCTCGATGGCGCGGGTGGCCAGCGGCTTGGCGAACATCGCGGCCAAGGCCAGCGGAATCATGCTCATCCCGGCGTGGGACGGCGAATACCCCAGCGCCACTTGCAGCATCAGCGGCACCAGAAACGGCAACGCGCCGCTGCCCAGACGGGCGAACAAGTTGCCCATGATCCCGACCGCGAAACTGCGGGTGCGGAACAGCGATGCAGAAAACAGCGGGGATTCGACATGCCCGGCCCGCAGCCAATACGCCGCCAGACAGGCCATGCCGCCAAACAGCAGCATCACCACACGCAGGTGCGGCAGGTGCAGTTCGCCCAAGCCTTCCAACGCGATGGTGATCAGCACCATCGAGGCGCCGAACAGCGAGAACCCCACCAGATCGAAACGCGTGCGTCCGCCGCCCACGAGATCAGGGATGAACTTGCGCACCGCAAAGCAGCCCAGAATCCCCACGGGAATGTTGATCAGGAAGATCCAGTGCCAGCTCAGGTATTCCACCAGCCAGCCGCCAACCGTAGGCCCCATCAGCGGACCGAGCAGGGCGGGCATGGTGATGAAACTGAGGATGCGCACCAGCTCCGTCCGCGGATAGGCCCGCAGCACGATCAGCCTGCCGACCGGCATCATCAACGCGCCGCCCAAACCCTGAATCACCCGGGCCGCGACCAGCATGCCAAGGGTGTTGGCCGCTGCGCACAGCAATGAGCCGAAGCTGAACAACAGAATCGCGCTGAAGAAAATCCGCTTGATCCCGAAACGGTCAGAGATCCAGCCCGACGCCGGAATCAGCAGGGCGATGGTCAGCATGTAGGCGATGATCACCGACTGCATGCGCAACGGGTCTTCGGACAGCGAACGGGCCATGGACGGCAGCGCGGTGTTGAGGATCGTGCCGTCCAGGCTTTGCATGAAAAAGGCGATGGCAATGACCCAAGGCATCCAGCGCAGAGTTCTGGCGTCCAGTTGCGGCGTGTTGGTCGGCATGTGGATCGTGGGTCCTTTTGGTTTTGTTGGTTGGCGCACTGCGTTCGGGTGTTTGCCGCGCTACAAAGTCAACGTCAACCTACTGATCAGCGCCCCCGGCAGCAGATTCGACGCCGTCTGACGTTGACTGTAGGTGCTTGCCGACAAGATGAGTTCCCTTTCCTTCGTCAATTGCTCCAACGCCCCTCCCAGCAAACTGAAAATGCTGTCGTCGAAACGCATGGTGCTGACTGGGGCCTTGATTTGGCCGTCCTCGACCCAGAAGGTCGCGAAGCGGGTCATCCCGGTGATGCGCCCGGCGGTGCGGTCGGAGAAGTTCAGGTACCAGAGGTTGCTGATGTACAACCCCGTGCCCAACGCCTTCAACACCTCGTCCAGAGCCAGTGCCCCGCCGCTCATGCTCAGCGCGCCAGGCGCTTCACCCCAACCGGCACCGTTGGCGGTGAGGCCGTATTCGGCGGCGCTGCGCGAGTCGATCAGCCGGTCTTTCGCGAGGCCCTCGACCACCAACGACAGGTCCGAGCGCGGATAGCCTTCGCCCGAAAACGCCGGAGACAGGGAGCCGGTCACCTGTTCGTCCAGGCTCACCAAGGGATTCAGCGTCGCGTGACCGTCGTACAGACGTTGCAACGGACTGGTTTTGTCCGCCAGCGATTGCGCCGAAAACCCGCCCCAGCACAGCATGCTCATCACTTCTTCCAGTGCCGCTGGTGCCAAGTACGCGCGGTATTGTCCAGGCGCCAGGGTGTGCGACGGCTGACCCAAAAACGCCAGTTGCTCGCGGGCCAAGGCAAAGCGCTTGGCGAACGCCTCATCGCTCCATTCGTGGCCCGCATAGTTGGCCTTCACGGCCTGGCCGTTTTCGTGAAACAGGCTCCAGTCGAAGTTGAAACTGTTCGCCTGATGCCAGCCGAATCCGCCGTTGGAACTGGCGAAACCGCGATAGATCGGACCAGCGGCATAAATGCCCACCAGGTCCAGCCCTTCGCCCAGTTGTGTGATTTGCTCGACCACATGGGCGCTGTCAGGCAGCGGCGAGTCCTGAACGTTGCTGCTTTGCCAGGCATTCTCGTTGAGCAGCAGATAGGGATCGACCGGCAACAGTGCCAGCGTCTCGCGCAGTTGATGAAGTGCCTCGCCCAGACGCTGACGATCAACGGCCTCATCACCCGACAGCGTCAGGTTGAGGTCGGCGTGGCGGCCATCGTCGATCAGCTTGAAATACACGCTGGCCTGCTGCACATGCCCGGCCTGCCGCACTTTGGCGTGGTTGAAACGAATGAAATCCGAGGCCTCGGCGTTGTAGCTGAGGGTGAAGCGCTCCTGGGCCGTGGTCGCGCTTTGCAGCCAGTCGACCAGCGCCGTGAATTGGGCTTGATGGGACATCAGGCGTCACCTCCGAACACATCGACGTTGGCGAACACGCAGGCGGGCGAGGCATGGCCCACGCGCACCACTTGATTAGGTTCGCCTTTGCCGCAGTTTGGCGTGCCCAAGACTTGAAACGTGCTGGCGTCGCCGACGGCGCTGAGGTTGCGCCAGAACTGCGCGGAAATCGCCCGATAGTTCGGGTTTTTCACCACGCCCTTGAGTTCGCCGTTTTCGATCAACTGGCCCCATTCGCAGCCGAACTGGAATTTGTTGCGCGCATCGTCAATCGACCACGAACGGTTGGTGCTCATCAGAATGCCGTGTTCGATGCCGCCGATCAGCGCCTGCATCGACTGGTCGCCCGGCTCGATGTTGAGGTTGGCCATGCGGTCGATGGGCGCGCGGTTCCAGCTGCACGCGCGGCTGTTGGCGACGCCTTCCATGCCGCTGCGGTATTGCGACAGCGCACCGCCCAGAGGCCGTTCGAGCACGCCGTTCCTGATCAGGAATTGCTTGCTCGCGGGTGTGCCGTCGTCGTCGAAACCGTAGCTCGCCAGTTGCTGCGGGATCTCTGGGTCGAACGTCACGTTGAGCAGGTCCGAGCCGTATTGGAGGGTGCCGAAGTCGCTGGTTTTGACGAAGCTGGTGCCCGCGTAATTGCGCTCGTCGCCCAAGATGCGGTCCAGTTCCAGCGGGTGGCCGATGGATTCGTGGATCTGCAGGATCATCTGGTCCGGGGTCAGCAGCAGGTCGCGTGGGCCAGTCGGGGTGTTGGGCGCCATGATCAGTTGCAGCGCCTGATCCGCGACATTGGCCGCTGCGCCGATGATGCCGCAGGACGTGATGACCTCTGCGCCACCTTGCTGGCCGAAGTTATCGCGGCCAAGGCTGCGGGTCTGGCTGTCCTGGCCATCGTACGCTGTGACGCTCAGGCCGGGGAAGACGAAGCGCTGGGCCTGACGAATCTCAGCGCCTGCGCTGTTGAGGTAAATCTGTTCGACGTTTTCCAGGCCGAGGCTGACCTGCCAGTTCACCAGCCGCTCGTCCTTGGGCACGGCGGCGGATTCCTGACCGAGCAACGCGTAGCAATCGCTCAATGAAGGAAAGGCAGTGGTGAGGTTGGGCGACAGGTAATCGGCGCGATGGGTGGCGACGGCGTGTTCGCGCAGATCGAGCAGCGAATGGGTGGCCAGCTGTCGCGCCTGAACTTCGGCCCTTTCGAGTGCGGCTTGCAGGCCTCTTTGCGAGATGTCGTTGGTCGCAGCGTAGGCTTCGACCCCATCGACGCGCACGGTCAGCATCGCGCCTTCGTCGGTGCTCAATTGCGGCGGCTCGGGGACGTTCTTGCGCACGGAGAGGTGCTGGCTGGTCTGTCTGACGTAACGCAGGGAGAAAAACTGGGCGCTGCTGTGCAGGGTGGCAAACCGCTGCTTGAGCTGAGCGGAGAAGTCGAACATGCAGGATGTCTCCTTGGCGATTCGGAGGGCAATGGGCCGAATCATAGCGCGGAAGGGCTCTGCGGCGGGGGAGATGTGATCGTTCCCACGCGGAGCGTGAGAACGATCAATGAGCGTCACGCCGTTGGGGCGATCTCGCGCATCGGCTTGCCACGCGCCGGTGCGTCACCCGCCACGAAATACTTGGCGGTGCTGCGCGGCAGTGGTGTACGGCCGCGGATCTTGTCGGCGATTTTCTCGGCGATCATGATCGTCGGCGCGTTGAGGTTGCCGGTGGTGATGATCGGCATGATCGACGCATCGACCACCCGCAGACCCTGCATCCCATGCACGCGACCTTCAGCATCGACCACCGCCATCTCGTCGGTGCCCATCTTGCACGAGCACGACGGGTGGAACGCGGTCTCGGCATGCTCGCGCACGAACTGGTCCAGCTGCTCGTCGGTCTGCACCTCAACGCCAGGGCTGATCTCGCGACCCCGGTATGGGTCCAGCGCAGGCTGTTGCATGATCTCGCGGGTCAGGCGGATGCCGTCGCGGAATTCCTGCCAGTCTTGCTCGGTGGCCATGTAGTTGAAGAGGATGCTCGGGTACTCGCGCGGGTTCTTCGATTTCAACTGCACGCGGCCACGGCTCGGCGAGCGCATCGAACCGACGTGGGCCTGGAAACCGTGCTCTTTCACGCCATTGCTGCCGTTGTAATTAATCGCCACCGGCAGGAAGTGGTACTGAATGTTCGGCCACTCGAACTCCTCGCGGGAGCGGATGAAACCACCGGCTTCGAATTGGTTGCTGGCGCCGATGCCTTTGCCGAGGAACATCCACTCGGCGCCGATTGCCGGCTGGTTCCACCAGAGCAGCGACGGGTACAGCGAGACCGGTTCTTTGCAGGCGTATTGCAGGTACATCTCCAAGTGGTCTTGCAGATTTTCACCGACGCCGGGCAGGTCGTGGACCACCGGGATGTCGAGCTTTTTCAGCAGCTCAGCGGGGCCGACGCCGGAGCGTTGCAGCAGTTGCGGCGAGGCAATCGCGCCGCTGCTGACGATGACTTCCTTGCGAGCGCGGGCTTCGATGCGGGTGTCGCTGTCGCCGACCAGATAGGCCACGCCGACGGCGCGTTTGTTGTCGAACAGGATGCGGTCGGTCAGTGCGTGGGTGACGATGGTCAACGTCGAGCGCTGCTTGGCTTCGTCCAAGTAGCCGCGAGCGGTGCTGGCGCGACGGCCATTCGGCGTGACAGTGCGGTCCATCGGACCGAAGCCTTCCTGCTGATAACCGTTGAGGTCTTCGGTGCGCGGATAGCCCGCTTGCACACCGGCCTCGACCATCGCGTGGAACAGCGGGTTGTTGCCCGCTTTCGGCGTGGTCACGCTGACCGGGCCTTCGCCGCCGTGGTAATCGTTAGGGCCGATGTCGCGGGTTTCGGCCTTGCGGAAATAGGGCAAGCAGTCGAGATAGGTCCAGTTTTCCAGCCCTGGCAGTTTCGCCCAACCGTCGTAGTCCATCGCGTTGCCGCGGATGTAGCACATGCCGTTGATCAGCGACGAACCGCCCAGGCCCTTGCCACGACCGCACTCCATGCGACGGTTGTCCATGTGCGGTTCAGGGTCGGTTTCGTACGCCCAGTTGTAGCGCCGGCCTTGCAGCGGGAAGGCGAGGGCGGCGGGCATTTGCGTGCGGAAGTCAGCGCGGTAATCCGGGCCACCGGCTTCAAGCAAAAGGACCGTGACACCAGCGTCTTCGGTGAGACGGGCGGCCAGGGTGTTACCGGCCGAGCCTGCGCCGATGATGATGTAGTCGAATTCCTGGGACATTGAAGAACTCCCTCTGGAGAAAATGGCCAATGAGAGAGGGGAGGGGGAGCGGTGTGGCTGCTCTACCCCTAGCACCCCATGCTAGTGCGCTAGCCGAAGCGAGATCTGGACCTGTAGGAGTGAGCTTGCTCGCGATAGCGGCGGGTCAGCCGGCAAAGATGCAAATTGTGCCAACGTCATCGCGAGCAAGCTCACTCCTGCAGAGATCGGGTCATGGCGTAAGGCCGGGTTCAGAACACCGAAACGTAATCGCCCAGCTCGACCTGCACCGATTTGATCCGGGTGTACTGCGCCAACGAGCTGATCCCGTTTTCGCGACCGACGCCCGATTGCTTGTAGCCACCGACCGGCATTTTCGCGTCGGATTCGCCCCAGGCGTTGATCCAGCAAATGCCTGCTTCAAGCTGATGAATCACGCGGTGGGCGCGGGTGATGTCGCGGGTGACGATACCGGCGGCGAGGCCGAACTCGGTATCGTTGGCGCGGCGGATCACTTCTTCTTCGGTCTCGTAGCTGAGGATGCTCATGACCGGGCCAAAGATTTCTTCTTTGACGATGGTCATGTCGTCGCTGCAATCGGTGAACACGGTGGGTGCCACGAAGGCGCCTTGGGCGAATTCACCCTCGGTCAGACGGTCGCCGCCGATCAGCAGGCGCGCACCTTCTTCCTTGCCCTTGGCGATGTAGCCCAGCACGCTTTCCATGTGGGCGAAGCTGACCAGCGGACCGAAGTTGGTGTTGTCGTCCTGCGGGTTGCCGACTCGGATGCGCTTCACACGCTCGACGATCTTGGCTTCGAACGCAGCCTTCAACGCGCTCGGCACGAACACGCGGGTGCCGTTGGTGCAGACCTGACCCGAGCTGTAAAAGTTGGCCATCATCGCGATGTCGGCGGCGCGGTCCAGATCGGCGTCGTCGAAGATGATCAGCGGCGACTTGCCGCCCAGTTCCATGGTCACTTCCTTGAGCGACGAACTCGACGCGCTGGCCATGACTTTCTTGCCAGTGTCGGTGCCTCCGGTGAACGAGACCTTCTCGATGCGCGGGTGCTCGGTCAGCCAGGTGCCGACTTCACGGCCGCTGCCGGTCAGTACGTTGAACACGCCATTCGGCACGCCCGCTTGGGTGTAGATTTCGGCAAGTTTCAGGGTGGTCAGTGAGGTGACTTCGCTCGGCTTGAAGATCATCGCGTTACCGGCGGCGAGGGCTGGGGCGGACTTCCACAGGGCGATCTGGATCGGGTAGTTCCACGCGCCGATGCCGACGGTCACGCCCAGCGGCTCGCGGCGGGTGTAGACGAACGCGGTGTCGCGCAGCGGGATCTGTTCGCCTTCGATGGCAGGGACCAGACCTGCGTAATATTCCAGCACGTCGGCGCCGGTGACGATGTCGACGTATTTGGTTTCAGAGATCGCTTTACCGGTGTCGAGGGTTTCCAGTTCGGCCAGTTCGTCATTGCGCTCGCGCAGGATATCGACGGCGCGGCGCAGGATGCGCGAACGCTCCATGGCGGTCATCGCGGCCCAGATTTTCTGGCCCTTTTCAGCGCTGGTCACGGCACGTTCGACGTCTGCCTGAGTGGCCCGCTGGACCTTGGCGAGCACTTCGCCGGTGGCCGGGTTGATGGCTTCGAAGGTCGCATCGCCGCTGGCGTCGACGTAACCACCGTCAATGTAGAGTTTTTGCAATTCGAAACGGGCCATAAAGTCCTCGCAGTTGTCTGTGATGGGCGTTGACCGGATGCGCCGAGCGCAGTGCCAATCGTTGTCGGGCCGCTTGCCGTCCCTATCAGGATCAGCGCGGCGCTTTTGCCAGTTGGAAATCCATGTATTCGTAGGCGATCTGTTGCGCCTGTTCGGTATCGAAGGCGTCGCCCGAAAGCGCGCCACGCAGCCACAAGCCGTCAATCAAGGCCGCCTGACCGCGAGCGGCGGTGCGCGCCTGCTCCAGCGGCAAGACGCGGCGGAACTGGCAGCACAGGTTCGAATACAGGCGGTGATCGTTGATCCGCTGTAAGCGATGCAGCGTCGGCGAATGCATGCTGGTGGCCCAGAAGGCCAGCCAGGTTTTCATTGCCGGGCCGTTGACCTGGCTGGCGTCGAAGTTGCCCTCGATGATCACTTTCAGATGCGCGCGCGGGCTGTCATCGGTCAGCGCCTGACGCCGCTCGGCGACGTTGACGATCAGCGCGTTCATCAAGTGGCGCATGGTTGCGGCGATCAGGCCGTTCTTGTCCTGAAAGTAGTGACTGATGATGCCGTTGGAGACCCCCGCCAGTTTGGCGATCAACGCAATGCTGGCGTCGCCCATGCCGACCTGGTCCACCGCCGTGAGCGTGGCCTGGATCAGTTGTTGGCGCCGAATGGGTTGCATACCGACCTTGGGCATCTGTGAGTCTCCTTGGCTCGCCGAGTGATCGTTAAGGACTGAAAAACGGCCTCCAGTCTATTGCTTTTTAATTGAACGTTCAATCAAGAAAAAAAGATGGGCGCGCGGAAAGGGCACGAAATATGCCGAATCAGCTTTTTGAAACGATCAATTGTAGAAGTGAGCTTGCTCGCGATTGCGTTCTGTCAGTCACTCCATTTGTTGGATCTACTGACGTTTCGCGAGCAAGCTCACTCCTACAGGTTTTGCGTGAAGCGTTTGTGCGGTCAGCCGTGATTCTTGCCGAGCAACGCGTGATACAGCTCGCTGTCGCCGAGGATGCCGACCAACTGGTTGTTCTCTTGCAGCACCAGCTTGTTGCCGGTGTGGTAACGGATCTGTAGGGCTTCGCGCATGCCGATGTCCGAGTGCACGACGGTCGGTCTGCGGCCCAGGTTCTCTACCGACTGACCCGGTTCCCAGCTTTGCAGGTCAACCGGCGCGCCGTGTTGATGCAGGCCTTTGATGGTGTTGCCGTCGGCCAGATCGATCCACGAATCGTTGCCCGGGTCCAGGCACACTTGGGAGCCGTTGATGCGGGTGCAATCGTTGATCGGGCGCATCAGGCTGCGACCGCACAGCACGTTCAGCGGGTTGGTGTGGGCCACGAAGGTCCGCACGTATTCGTCCGCCGGGTTGAGCACGATTTCTTCCGGCACGCTGTACTGGATGATCCGGCCGTCCTTCATGATCGCGATGCGGGTACCGAGCTTGAGGGCTTCGTCCAGGTCGTGACTCACGAACACGATGGTCTTGCTGAGTTTCTTCTGCAGGGCCAGCAGTTCGTCTTGCAGGCCTTGGCGAATCAGAGGGTCAAGCGCCGAGAACGGTTCGTCCATCAGCAAAATGTCGGCGTCCATCGCCAGCGCACGGGCCAGGCCCACACGTTGCTGCATGCCGCCGGACAGTTCGTCGGGCTTCTTGTTGCGCCATTGGGTCAGGCCGACCAATTCGAGCTTCTCGTCCACCAATTGGCGACGTTCTTTCTCGGGACGACCCTGCATTTCCAGACCGAAGCTGATGTTCTCGCGAACGGTCAGCCAGGGCATCAGGGCGAACTTCTGGAACACCATCGCGATGCGCTTGGTGCGCATCATTTTCAGCTCGGCGGGCGTGCAGTTCGCGATGTTGATCTGCTTGCCTTCGTGCTCGACGAACAGCGAGCCACGGCTCACGGTGTTCAGGCCGTTGATGCAGCGCAGCAGACTGGATTTGCCCGAACCGGACAGGCCCATCAGCACGCAGATCTCGCCTTTGTTGATTTCCAGACTGGCTTTTTCAACACCGACGATCTGGCCGGTTTTTTTCAGGATTTCCGGCCGCGCAAGGCCTTGGTCCAGCAGCTTGAGAGCCTCACGCGGGTCTTTGGAGAAGACGACGTCTACCTGGTCGAATTTGATGATGCTCATGCGTCGGCCCTCACTTTAGCGTCGGGTTGTTTGCAGATACGGTCGAGCATGATCGCCAGCAGTACGATCGCAAGGCCCGCTTCGAAGCCCAGTGCGATATCAGCAGTGTTCAGTGCGTTGACCACGGGTTTGCCCAGGCCGTCGGCGCCCACCAGTGCCGCAATCACCACCATCGACAACGACAGCATGATGCACTGGGTGATACCGGCCGCGATGCTTGGCATGGCGTGGGGCAGTTCAATACGGGACAGCAGTTGACGGCGGGAGCAGCCGAAGGCTTTACCGGCGTCGAGCAGTTCTTGCGGGACATCGCAGATGCCCAGATAGGTCAGACGGATAGGCGCGGCAATCGCGAACACCACCGTCGAAATCAGACCCGGCACCACGCCCAGCCCGAAGAGGGTCAGGGTTGGAATCAGGTAAACGAAAGTCGGGACCGTCTGCATCAGGTCGAGGACCGGGCGCATCGCGGTGTAGAACCACGGTTTATGTGCGGCGACGATGCCCAGCGGCACACCAATGACCACGCAGACCAGGGTGGCGAACAGCACTTGCGCCAGGGTCTCCATGGTTTCCTGCCAATAGCCCAGGTTCAGGATCAGCAGAAAGGAAATCACGACAAAGGCGGTCAGGCCCCACTTGCGCTGAATGAAGTGAGCAAGCAGAGCAATCAAGCCGATCAGAACGAAAGGGTTAAACCAGGTCAGACCACCGGTAAGCCCATGAATCATGGATTCCAGCGACGAAGCGATGGCGTCGAAGGTGCTGGCGCCGTGTTGCGTCAGCCATTCGACAAAGCCTGCGATGTACTGGCCTAGGGGGATTTTATGATCAGTCAGCATGATATCGATTGTCCGCGTGCGGGATGAAAAGAGGACAACAGGCGGGCGCGCCCGCCTGCGTGTCGAGTTACTTCGTCAGCTCGGCTTTAGCGGCATCCAGGCCAGGTTTACCGTCCACTGTGGTGACACCCGCCAGCCAGGTGTCGAGTACTTGCGGGTTTTTCTTCAGCCACGCCTTGGCGGCGGCTTCCGGTTTCATCTTGTCGTCGAGGATGTTGCCCATCAGCTCGCTTTCCATGTCGACGGTGAATTCCAGGTTCTTCAGCAACTGACCCACGTTGCTGCATTCCTGGCTGTAACCCTTGCGTGTGTTGGTCGCGACGGTTGCAGCGCCGAAGTCAGGTCCGAAGAAGTCGTCGCCGCCGGTCAGGTACTGGATCTTGAAGCGCTTGTTCATCGGGTGCGGTGCCCAGCCAAGGAACACCACGGCGGTGTCGCGTTTGGAGGCGCGGTCCACTTGCGACAGCATGCCGGCTTCGCTCGATTCGACGACCTTGAAGCCTGCGTCTTTCAGGCCGAAGGCGTTCTTGTCGATCATGCTCTGGATCAGGCGGTTGCCGTCGTTGCCAGGCTCGATGCCGTAGATTTTGCCGTCGAGGTCTTTCTTGAATTTGGCGATGTCGGCGAAATCGTGCAGGCCCTTGTCATAGAGCGCTTGCGGGACCGCCAGGGTGTATTTGGCGCCCTTTAGGTTGGTGCGCACCACTTCGACAGTGCCTGCGTCACGGTAAGCCTTGATGTCGTTTTCCATGGTCGGCATCCAGTTACCGAGGAACACGTCCATGTTCTTGCCATCGGCCAGCGATTTGTAGGTCACGGGCACGGAAATCATCGTGGTCTTGGTTTTGTAGCCCAGCGACTGGAGGACAACGCTGGTAGTGGCCGTGGTGGCCGTGATGTCGGTCCAGCCGACATCAGAGAAATTGACCGTCTGGCAAGCGGCGGGCTCTGCGGCCTGGGCCAGCATCGGCAGACTCAACGCAACGCCTAGCAATAGCTTATGTGAACCTTTCATGGTTGGACTCCTTAGGTGCTTTCTTCTCGTCATCAGTCAGGGCTGACGCGTTTTTTTGGTGTCGGCGAGTCAAGTGGAAATCAGCTCTATCACTGCGTCTGGCGATTGAGTCGACAACGATCATGTAACAGCCAAAATCAAACGCCTACAGGGTGCGTCGTAACCAGTACAGAGGGGGTCGTATCCAGTGTCAGTGACGTCGCTTACAGATTTTTTCCCCGTCCGCCGAACGCTTTTCGAGTGTCCTTGCGGCAAAAAGTGTCGAAAACAGTGGCACTTTCTCCACGCACAGTGCTGCCCCCTGCGGATCATCAGCCGCGGCGTTCGTGGACAAGAGTGAGTCGGTGTGAGACGCCGTCCCTCCAGATAAAAGGCTGATGATGCCGACATCTCGATGGACTGCAGCTAGAAGCGTAGCAGCTCCGTCGCCGGCCGCTTGGCGCGCCGGAAGCCCTGTTCTTCGGAGGTTTGCGGTAAATGGCTATCAGCGTGTTCGACCTGTTCAAGATCGGTATCGGCCCATCCAGTTCTCACACCGTGGGGCCGATGCGCGCCGCCGCGTTGTTCGTTCAGGGCCTGCGTGAAAGCGACAAGCTGGCGCACGTGGAACGCATCGAAGTGCGCCTCTATGGCTCGCTGTCGGCAACCGGTGTCGGACACGGCAGCGACAACGCCGTGATCATGGGCCTGATGGGCGAATGGCCGGACGCAATCGACCCGACCACCATCGGCCGTCGCATCGCCGAGTTGCGCGAAACCGACACCCTGAAGCTCAACGGCGATCATCCGATCGCATTCGTCTGGCAGCGGGACATGTTGCTTATCGACGAAAACCTCCCTTATCACCCTAACGCCATGACGCTGATCGCCTTCGATGCCAGTGGCGAACTTCATCGCGACACCTATTACTCGGTGGGCGGTGGATTCGTGGTGGACGAGGCACAGGCGGCCAGCGGCGTGCTCGATGCCGACAGCACGGTTTTGCCCTATGACTTTTCCAGCGCCGAAGAACTGCTGCGTCTGTGCGAGAAGCACAACCTGCGTGTCTCGGAACTGATGCTGGAAAACGAGAAAGTCTGGCGCAGCGAAGAAGAGATTCGCGCCGGGCTCATGCGACTTTGGAAAGCGATGCAGGATTGCGTCGAGCACGGCCTTAAAGAAGAGGGCGTGTTGCCAGGCGGCTTGAACGTGCGCCGTCGTGCGGCGCGTTTGCATCGCAGCCTTCAGGAATTGGGTAAGCCCAACGTCATCGGCTCGACCCTGAGCGCAATGGAGTGGGTCAACCTCTTCGCCCTCGCGGTCAACGAGGAAAACGCAGCGGGCGGGCGCATGGTGACGGCGCCGACCAATGGTGCGGCGGGGATCATTCCTGCGGTGCTGCATTACTTCGTGAAATTCAGCGATGAAGTCAGCGAAGCCAACGTCGTGGATTATTTCCTCGGTGCGGCATCGATCGGCATCCTCTGCAAAAAGAACGCGTCGATTTCGGGCGCCGAAGTGGGGTGTCAGGGCGAAGTCGGTTCGGCGTGCGCCATGGCCGCTGCGGGTCTGGCCGACATTCTGGGGGCTACGCCTGAGCAGCTGTGCAACGCCGCCGAAATCGGCCTCGAACACAACCTGGGTCTTACCTGCGATCCAGTGGGCGGTCTGGTGCAAGTGCCGTGCATCGAACGCAACGCGATTGCGGCAGTGAAAGCCATCAACGCGGCACAAATGGCGCTTCGTGGCGACGGCCAGCACTTCATCTCGCTGGACCGCGTCATCCGCACGATGCGCGACACCGGCGCTGACATGCACGACAAATACAAAGAAACGTCGCGCGGCGGGTTGGCAGTCAGCGCGGTGGAGTGCTGACGCTAAATCGGTTCTGCTCGCTTTTCGCTCACGCGCTCAACCCGCCGCTACCTTTTGGCGCGTGAAGTGTGGGGACGTGGCGCAACGCCACGCTTCACCCACCTGGCTGACCTACCGCCGGTCAGCCGTGCACTGGGTGACACTCCCTCAGCGTCTGATCTCGGGGTTTTTCACACAAGTGATACCGATTTGCTCATCCCGCCCAATGTTCTCAAGGCTCCCGAATCGATAGGTCGCTAACGGAACACCCATGTCGCTCCCGAATAGACGCATCGCGACGTCGCTATCAGAAGTTATTGAATGCCCATTCAACTTTAGGCATGGCATTTGCGTTGCAATAGACAAAGCTCTCCACTGACGAGGGCAAAACAACAAGAGCCTCTAATTGGGGCCATCAACCGCTTTTCGTGTGAGGAGATACCGTGATGACTTCGTTCAACTCCGGGGCTCAACCCCAGAACCGTGCGCCTCAATCCATCGGCTTTCTGCTGTTGGACAATTTCACACTCATCTCTCTCGCATCTGCGGTTGAGCCACTGCGTATGGCCAACCAGTTGTCTGGCCGTGAGCTGTATCGCTGGACCACATTGAGCGTCGACGGCGGCCAGGTCTGGGCCAGCGACGGTCTGCAAATTACCCCCGACGCGGCCATGCACAAGGCCCCGGCCCTCGACACCGTGATTGTCTGCGGCGGCGTCGGCATTCAACGCACGGTGACTCGCGAACACGTGAGCTGGTTGCAAAGCCAGGCGCGTCAGTCCCGCCGTCTGGGTGCGGTCTGCACTGGCAGTTGGGCGTTGGCGTGCGCCGGTCTGCTCGACGGTTTCGATTGCAGCGTGCACTGGGAATGTCTGGCCGCGATGCAGGAAGCCTTCCCGCGCGTGGCCATGAGCACCCGTCTGTTCACCCTCGACCGTAACCGCTTCACCAGCTCCGGTGGCACCGCGCCGCTGGACATGATGCTGCACCTGATCAGCCGCGATCACGGGCGTGAACTGTCCGCCGCGATCTCGGAAATGTTCGTCTACGAGCGCATCCGCAACGAGCAGGATCACCAGCGCGTGCCGCTCAAGCACATGCTCGGCACCAACCAGCCGAAGCTGCAGGAAATCGTCGCGCTGATGGAAGCCAATCTCGAAGAGCCGATCGACCTCGACGAACTGGCTGTCTACGTGTCGGTGTCGCGACGTCAGCTGGAAAGGCTGTTCCAGAAATACCTGCACTGCTCGCCGTCGCGTTACTACTTGAAGCTGCGCCTGATTCGCGCGCGTCAGCTGCTCAAGCAAACGCCGATGTCGATCATTGAAGTGGCGTCGGTCTGCGGCTTCGTCTCCACGCCGCACTTCTCCAAGTGCTACCGCGAATACTTTGGCATTCCGCCGCGTGACGAGCGCGTGGGTTCCAACACCGCACAGCAAGTGGCGATGATGCCGATTCCGCAAGCCATGGTGCTGGCGCCGCTGTCCGGCCCGTTGTCGGCTTTGAGCCAAGCGCGTAATGAATCGACGTTTGCGAGTGTGAGGCTGTAAAAGCAGGCGGGACAATATTGGGGTCAGGTGCCGGGCGCATGACCCCTTGTGGGAGCGAATTCATTCGCGATCGGCCAGTACATCCGACAGATTTCTATCAGCTGTACGATCTTTCGCGAATGAATTCGCTCCCACAGTTTTCCAGGGCGTGCTCAGGCCTGCGCGCGCCCTTTGTTGTACGTTGCCAGCGCGGGCAACAACTGCTGATCGATCGCCTGGCGCACAGCTGGCAGGATGGTCGCGCTGCCGCTGAGCATCTTCTCCACCAACTGACGCAACGCACGGGCGCGGTCTTCCGTCAGGCCGCAGACCGCTTGGGCGCAGGCTTGTTCGGCGGTGGCGCCTGATGGCATTTCAAAGCCGATGGATCTGAGTTGACCGAGAAGATCGTCCTGGTCGATCAGGTCTGCATGCATCATGACGCTCGCTCCTTTTATTGAGGTTGAGCCGATTCTGGTAGTGCGCCGCACGCTCGGCAATACCTGTCGTCGGCAATGTCTGGCATGCACATCACTGTGTCGGTTTCAGCTATGTAACCATTTAGTTAATTCGGCATAATGGCGTCATTCAACATTGCTCGGGCCACGGTTTGGTCACCCTCTAGCCCGCGCAAGTCCCTCAACCCCGGTTTTGTAACGGCTTAACCGGGGCTTTTTTTGCCTGTCGTTTGGTCACCCCCGTTCGGCTACGGGCGGTCTGCGCAACGTCGACGGTTTTGGTAAACTCCGCAGCCTTCCAGGAGCCGCCATGAACTACCGTCACGCCTTCCACGCTGGCAACCACGCCGACGTCTTGAAACACATCGTCCTGACTCGCTTGATCGCGCTGATGTCGCGCAAGGAGCAGCCGCTCGCCTACCTCGACACCCACGCAGGCCTCGGGCTGTATGACCTGCAAGGCGATCAGGCGACTCGCACCGGCGAGTGGATCGAGGGCATCGGTCGTTTGTGGGAAGCGGATGACATTCCCGCCGCCGCTGCCGGTTACATGGACGTCATCCGTCACATGAACCGCAAGACCGGCGAGTTGCGCTACTACCCCGGTTCGCCCGAGCTGGCCCGGCGCGTCACCCGCGAGCAGGACCGCGTGCTGCTCAACGAGAAGCACCCCGAAGACGGCGCCCTGCTCAAAGACAACATGAAATACGACCGCCGCGTTGCTGTGCACCTTGGTGAAGGCTGGCAAGTGCCGAGGGCGCTGCTGCCGGTGCAGGAAAAGCGCGCCGTGATGCTGATCGATCCACCGTTCGAACAACTGGACGAGATGAAGCGGTGTTCCGTGGCGTTGAAAGAAACGATCAGCCGCATGCGCCAGACCGTCGCGGCCATCTGGTACCCGATCAAGGACCAGCGCGCGCTCAAGCGTTTTTATCAGGAACTGGCCGAAACCGGCGCGCCGAAGCTGCTGCGCGTGGAGTTGCTGGTGCACCCGCTGGACACGCCGAACAGCCTGAACGGCTCGGGCCTGGCGATTGCCAACCCGCCGTGGGGGCTGGAAGAGGAATTGCGCGAGTTGCTGCCGTGGCTGGCCAGCAAGTTGGGGCAGACCCAGGGTGATTGGCGGATAGATTGGTTGATTGCCGAATCCTGAGTGGTTTCCCGGGTGTCCCCGATCCTTGTAGGAGTGAGCTTGCGCGCGATTGCGGTCTGTCAGGTTGGTCAAACGTGACTGATACGCCGCATCGCGAGCAAGCTCACTCCTACAGGGGATGTGTCGAGCCTTAAGGATTCAAGCTCGCCGGCATGCACACCCCGGTCCCGCCAATCCCGCAGTAACCCTGTGGGTTCTTCGCCAGGTATTGCTGGTGATAGGCCTCGGCGAAGTACACGGTCGGGGCCTGGTCGATTTCGGTGGTGATCTCGCCCAAACCGGCCTTGGTCAGTTCAGCCTGGAACACCTTGGCGCTCGCCTGCGCCGCGTCCAGTTGCTCGGGCGTGGTGGCGTAAATCACCGAGCGGTATTGAGTGCCGATGTCATTGCCCTGGCGCATGCCCTGAGTCGGGTTGTGCAATTCCCAGAACATCGCCAGCAATTCGTCGTAGCTGACTTTCGCAGGCTCGTACACCACCAAAACAACTTCGCTGTGGCCGGTCAGGCCCGAGCAGACTTCTTCATAAGTCGGGTTCGGCGTGAAGCCGCCCGCGTAGCCCACGACTGTGCTGATCACGCCATCACGTTGCCAGAAACGACGCTCGGCGCCCCAGAAGCAACCGAGACCAAAAATCGCGAATTCCACGTCTTCGAAGAACGGCCCGAGCAGCGGACGACCATTCACGAAGTGGGTTTCAGGCAGGGCCATTGGGGTTTCACGACCCGGCAGCGCTTGCTGGGCGGTAGGCATTTCGTTTTTGTTCACAAGAATTTCCGAACGCAGAGCCATGAGGTCAATCCTCTCTGGACAGGTGACTGCCGTTAGTGGGGTCAGAATGTTCTGATTCAACTGTAGGCGACAAGTTTGCCGCACAACGTCAGGAGGGGAAAGTGTCGACGGGAGGCGTCGGCCGGGGGAGGCGACTCAGGCCAATGGCCCGCGAGGGTAGCGGCGCAGGGCTTCGATCAGGTTTTCGCCGGGGATCGGCTTGTCGAACAGATAGCCCTGACCCACGTCGCAACGGTGGCGGCGCAGGAAGGCCAGTTGTTCGGCGGTCTCGATGCCTTCGGCGACCACAGTCAGCTTGAGGTTGTGCGCCATGGCGATGACGGCCGAGGTGATTTCCATGTCGTCCTGATCATCCGGAATGTCGCGGATGAAGCTGCGGTCGATCTTGATCACATCGATGGGGAATTTCTTGAGGTAACTGAACGACGAATAGCCGGTCCCGAAATCGTCCATCGCCAGGGTCAGGCCCAGGGTCTTCAGGGATTCCAGCTGCAAGCGGGTGTCCTCTGTCGCTTCCAGCAACAGGCCTTCGGTCAGCTCCAGCTCCAGCAGGGAAGGGTCGAGCTGTTCTTCGCGCAAGATACTGGCCAGCGAACTGACGAGATCCGGGTCGGAGAACTGCTTGGGCGAGACGTTGATCGCCACGTGCAGCTTGCCGTAACCGGCAGCAGTCAGTTGCTTGCTCATGCGGCAGGACTGGCGCGCCACCCACTTGCCAATCGGGATGATCAGGCCGGTTTCCTCGGCCACGCTGATGAACTGGTCCGGGCGGATCATGCCCTTCTCAGGGTGATTCCAGCGCAGCAGTGCCTCCATGCCCAACAACCGGCCGGTGCGCAGGCACAGCTTGGGTTGGTAGAAGACTTCCAGCTCGTTCTGAGTCAGGGCGCGGCGCAGGTTGTTCTCGACGAACAGCTTGTAGCTGGCCTCTGCGTTCAGTGCTTCAGTGAACACCTGTACCTGATGCTTGCCGTTGGCCTTGGCTTTGTGCAGCGCCAGGCCTGCGTTCTTCATCAGGGTCTGAGGATCGCGGCCATGCAACGGCGCGCAGGCCAGGCCCACGGAGCCGGTGACGCTGATCAACTGGTTGTCGACGAACATCGGCTTGTCCAGCGTCGTCAGCACCTGGCTGGCGATGCGCTGACCTTCGTCAGGGCCGGTGTCGTCCAGCAAAACGGCGAATTCGTTACTGGCAAACCGCGCCAGAATGCCGGTCGGGCTGAGGCTGTTGCGCAGACGACGGGCGAGGCTGATCAGCAGTTTGTCGCCGGTCTGGTGGCCGAGGCTGTCGTTGATGCGCTTGAAGTTGTCGATGTCCACCAGCAACAGGCTGATCGGCGTCTCGATGTCCCGGGCGAAATGCTCGTCGAGGGTACGAATGAACGCCGGGCGGTTGCCCAGATTGGTCAGGTTGTCGGTGTAGGCCAGGCGCTCGATCCGCTGTTGGGAGAGCTTGGCCTGAGTAATGTCTTCGTAGATGCCGATGTAGTGCGTCAGTTCGCGGTTGTCGCCATAGACCTTGGAGATCGACAACTGGCCCCAGTACGGTTCCAGGTTCTTGCGACGGCTCTTGAATTCGCCCTGCCAGCTGTTGCTGGTGGCCAGGCTTGAGTTGGCGTCGAGCAGCAGAGAGTTCAGATTCTCCAGCGCTGGCAGTTCCGACAGGCGGTGGCCGTGGACTTCATCAGCGGAGTACTGAGTGATTTCCGTGAAGCTCGGGTTAACGTACTCAACCACGCCATCGCAATTCACCAGCAGAAACGCGTTGGCACTTTGCTCAACCGCACGCTGAAACAGGTGAAGGGCATTGGTGGCGGTGCGCCGGTTGTGGTTGTTGATGGCGTGGGCGAATTGATCGGCCAGCTCTCCCGCGAACGCGATTTCATCGGATTGCCACTCGCGACCTATTTCGGTGTGCTCCAGGCAGAGCACGCCGACCACCTGTCCGTCGATGCGCACGCTGGCGTCGAGGATCGCGCTGATCTGGCGCGGGAGTAAGCTCTCGGCCAGTTCCTTCGTGCGCGGGTCTTGCTCGAAGTCATTCGCATCAATGGCGCGGCTGGTGTGCAACGCTTCCAGATAACTGGGGAAGCGACTGATGTCGATGGGCCGGGCGGTGAGGTATTCGTCGGTGTCGCGGCGGTATTCCGCGATGGGCTCCAGCGTTTGGCCGTTCAGGTTCCAGATTGCGGCGCGGGCGATGTCGTAGATTTCACAGGCGCTTTTGGTGATCAGCTCGGCGGCTTCCTGCAACGAGTTGCTGGAGCTGTAGCGGTGTTTCGCCAGACGCAGGATCAGGCTTTGCTGAGCGCGAACCCGCTCCAGGTGCTGCAGTTGCTCGTGTTGCGCACGCTGATTGAGTTCCAGCGCGATTTGCAGCCTTGAGTTCTGCACTTCCAGATCGGGGCTGAACGTCAGCTCGCTGGCGTCGAACACTTCGTCGACCACCATCAGATAGCCTCGCAGCAGCTCGCGGTTGTGCTGTCGATAGCCCTCGCCGACTTCCAGCAGACCCAATGGGCCGCGTGTGGTGTGGAGGGTATAGCGAATGACGTAATGCGAGTTGCTGGCCATCTGCATCTGGATGGCGTCGTGCAGCTGATAGCGCGCTTCCGGCTCCATCAGGCTCGCGTAGGGCGCGCCGATGAGGGCGCACAGCTCCACGGCGGGCATGTCGAATTGCTTTTCGCAGCTGGGGTCCAGATACAGCATCGCCCAGCTGGCTTCATTCAGCCGCTCGAAACGCAGCATGCCGAGCCGCGAGGGCACCGGCAATTGCGTCACGACCTCGGCTGCCGATCGGGCGGCAGCATCAGGTTGGCTTTTCATGAAGGAACTCGCTTTAAGAGTACTGTCGCGCATGGGCAGGCGCCCATTGTGAAATCGCGTGTCGCAAGGTTGCATCATGGCGAACGGGCTGACAAGTGAGCGCGATGGCTTAGTGCTATAAATCTGTCGGCAAATCGCACATTAACTGAAGGTTGTTGGTCGGATTTGTCGGAAAGAAGGGGTAAGTGGTTGTTATTCGTGATTCTGAGGCGCTTCCAGGTCTGCTAATACCCGATTTCCCGGGGGATGTCTGCACGACAGACTTTTCCCGCGCCCAAAAAAAGCCCCGCCAAATGGGCGGGGTTGAGGTACGAGCGTGGCAGCTCGAAAAACAGCGAAGGCCCGTCTCGCAAGAGGCGGGCCTTGTACAGCTTACAGCAGGATGGTGCGGATGTCGGCCAGCACGTCGCCCAGACGCTTGGTGAAGCGTGCAGCTGCGGCGCCGTTGATCACGCGGTGATCGTAAGACAGCGACAGCGGCAGCATCAGGCGTGGCTGGAAGGCTTTGCCGTCCCAGACCGGTTGCATGGTGGCCTTGGAGACACCCAGGATGGCGACTTCCGGCGCGTTGACGATCGGCGTGAAGCCGGTGCCGCCAATGTGACCCAGGCTCGAAATGGTGAAGCAGGCGCCTTGCATGTCGTTGGCCGACAGCTTTTTGGAGCGCGCTTTTTCAGCCAGCTCAGCCGCTTCAGCAGCCAGTTGCAGCAGGTTCTTCTGATCAACGTTCTTGATCACAGGGACCAGCAGGCCGTCCGGAGTATCCACCGCGAAACCGATGTGGAAATACTTCTTGCGGATGACCGCTTTGCCGCTTGGGGCCAGCGAGCTGTTGAAGTCCGGCAGTTCCTTGAGCAGGTGCGCGATGGACTTGAGCAGCAATGGCAGCACGGTCAGCTTCACGCCCGCTTTCTCAGCGACGGCTTTCTGCGCAACGCGGAAAGCTTCCAGGTCGGTGATGTCGGCCTGGTCGAACTGAGTGACGTGCGGGATGTTCAGCCAGCTGCGGTGCAGGCCGGACGCGCCCAATTGCATCAGACGGGTCATCGGCACTTCTTCGATTTCGCCGAAACGGCTGAAATCGACTTCCGGGATCGGAGGAATGCCTGCGCCGCCGGTTGCGCCGCCAGCAGCAGGCGCTTCCTTGGACTTGGTCATGATGGATTTGACGTACGCCTGCACGTCTTCCTTCAGGACACGGCCGTGTGGGCCGGTGGCAGCCACAGCGCTCAGCTCAACGCCGAACTCGCGAGCCAATTGACGAACAGCCGGGCCAGCGTGGACTTTCGCGCCGCTGGCCGCTGGGGCCGCAGCCGGAGCAGGTGCTGCTTCAGCTTTCGGTGCAGGAGCCGACGCGGGTGCCGCAGCCGGTGCGTCAGCCTTGGCCGGAGCCGGTGCAGCCGCCTGGGCAGGAGCAGCGGCAGGCGCTGCGCCCGCGACTTTCAGTTTCAGGATCAGATCGCCAGTGCCGACTTCGTCTTCGACCTTGACGCTGATGCTCTCGACTACGCCAGCGGCGGGAGAAGGAATCTCCATCGAGGCTTTGTCGGATTCCAGGGTGATCAGCGATTGATCAGCTTCGATGCTGTCGCCCACCTTGACCAGCAGCTCGATGATGCGAGCCTTGCCCGACGAACCGATGTCCGGGACGTGGATGTCCTGAACGGTTGCTTCGGCGGCAGGTGCAGGCGCAGCGGCCGGTGCTGGGGCAGCCGCTTCCGCAGGCTTTTCAGCGGCAGCAGGGGCAGCAGCCGGAGCAGCAGCAGGCTCGGCGGCAGGCGCAGCAGCGGCGTCGCCTTCCACTTCCAGCTCCAGCAGTTCGTCGCCTTCTTTCAGGCGGTCGCCCAGCTTCACTTTCAGGCTTTTGACCACACCGGCTTTCGGCGCAGGGATTTCCATGCTCGCCTTGTCCGACTCCAGCGTCAGCAGGCTCTGGTCGGCCTCGATGCGGTCGCCAACCTTGACGAACAACTCAATGACTTCACCGTCACCGCTGCCGATGTCGGGTACACGAATTAGCTCACTCACAATGTCTCTCCTCAGGAGAACCTGTTCACTCGACTGCGCCGGTCCAGTAGCAACGAAACAGCCCTGGATGCTCATTTACCCGAAGTAAATTCCGCATCGTCGGCTGTTTCGCGCAATCTGTCAGCGCTCTATACGATCTTCAGCGCAGACCTTAGCAGTCCAGCGGGTTGCGTTTTTCCGGGTCGATGCCGAACTTGGTGATGGCTTCCGCCACGACTTTCGGTTCGATATCGCCACGGTCTGCCAAGGCTTCCAGGGCCGCCAGCACCACGAAGTGACGGTCAACTTCGAAGAAGTGACGCAGCTTCTTGCGGCTGTCGGAACGGCCGTAGCCGTCGGTGCCCAGGACTTTGTATTCCTTGGTCGGAACCCACTGACGGATCTGGTCAGCGAACAGTTTCATGTAGTCGGTCGACGCGATGACCGGGCCTTTGCGACCATTGAGGCACTCTTCAACGTAGCTCAATTGTGGCTTCTGGCCTGGCTTCAGGCGGTTGCCGCGTTCCACGGCCAGGCCGTTGCGACGCAGTTCGTTGAAGCTGGTGACGCTCCAGACATCGGCGCCGATGTTGAACTGCTCGCGCAGGATCTTCGCCGCTTCACGCACTTCGTTGAGGATGGTGCCGCTGCCCAACAGTTGTACGTGATGAGCCGCTTCGCGCTTGTCTTCTTCCAGCAGGTACATGCCCTTGATGATGCCTTGCTCTACACCGGCCGGCATTGCTGGCTGATGGTAGTTCTCGTTCATCACGGTGATGTAGTAGTAGACGTTTTCCTGCAGCGTCATCATGCGATGCGTGCCTTCCTGCATGATCACTGCCAGCTCGTAGGCATAGGCAGGGTCATAGCTGCGCACGTTCGGGATGGTGCTGGCCAGAATGTGGCTGTGACCGTCTTCGTGTTGCAGGCCTTCACCGTTGAGCGTAGTACGCCCGGAGGTGCCGCCCAGCAGGAAGCCGCGGGTCTGGGCATCGCCAGCCGCCCAGGCCAGGTCGCCGATACGCTGGAAGCCGAACATCGAGTAGAAGATGTAGACCGGCAGCATCGGGGTGTTGTAGTTGCTGTAGGCAGTACCCGCCGCGATGAACGAGGAGAACGCGCCTGCCTCGTTGAGGCCTTCCTGCAGGATCTGGCCGTCTTTCTCTTCGCGGTAGTACATGACCTGGTCGCGGTCGACTGGCTCGTACAGCTGGCCGACTGGCGAGTAGATACCCAACTGACGGAACATGCCTTCCATACCGAAGGTACGGGCTTCGTCGGCGAGGATTGGAACGATGCGCTTGCCCAGTTCCTTGTCTTTCACCATCGAGGCGAGGATACGACCGAACGCCATGGTGGTAGAGATTTCGCGGTCGCCCGAACCATCGAGCACCGACTTCAGCGTGTCCAGCGACGGCGTCGGGATGCTGATGTTGCCGCGGTTGCGCTGAGGCAGGGAGCCGCCCAGCTTCTCGCGGCACTTGCGCAGGTATTTCATTTCCGCGCTGTCTTCGGCCGGACGGTAGAACGGCAGCGATTCGAGTTCGGAATCGTTCAGCGGAATGTCGAAGCGATCACGGAATTTCTTCAGCGACTCGATATCGACTTTCTTGGTGTTGTGCGCGGTGTTCTTCGCTTCGCCCGCACCGGTGCCGTAGCCCTTGATGGTCTTGGCGAGGATGACGGTAGGCTGGCCTTTGTGGTTGACCGCCTGGTGGTACGCCGCGTAGACCTTGTACGGGTCGTGGCCGCCACGGTTGAGTTTCCAGATCTCGTCGTCGGACAGGTTCTCGACGCGCTTGAGCAGTTCTGGATCGTCGCCGAAGAAGTGCTTACGAACGTACGCGCCGTCTTTGGCCTTGTAGTTCTGGTACTCGCCGTCGATGGCTTTGTCCATGCGACGCTGCATGAGGCCGTCTTCGTCCTGGGCGAACAGGGGGTCCCACATGCGGCCCCAGATGACCTTGTTGACGTTCCAGGCGGCACCACGGAAAACGCCTTCCAGTTCCTGGATGATCTTGGCGTTGCCGCGAACCGGGCCATCGAGGCGCTGCAGGTTGCAGTTGATGACGAAGATCAGGTTGTCGAGGTTTTCACGACCGGCCAGGGAGATGGCGCCCAGGGTTTCCGGCTCGTCGCACTCGCCGTCACCGATGAAGCACCAGACCTTTTGCTTGCCGGCCGGGATGAAGCCACGGTTTTCCAAGTACTTCATGAAGCGTGCCTGGTAGATCGCAGTGATCGGGCCCAGACCCATGGAAACGGTCGGGAACTGCCAGAAGTCAGGCATCAGGTGCGGGTGCGGATACGACGACAGGCCGCCACCGTCCACTTCCTGACGGAATTTCAGCATCTGCTCTTCGCTCAAGCGACCTTCGAGGAAGGCGCGAGCGTAGATGCCTGGCGAGGCGTGGCCCTGGTAGTAGATCAGGTCGCCGCCGTGTTCTTCGGTCGGGGCCTGGAAGAAGTAGTTGAAGCCGATGTCATACAGGGTCGCACTGGAAGCGAAGGTGGAGATGTGGCCACCCAGATCTGGGTCTTGCATGTTGGCGCGCATCACCATCGCCAGGGCGTTCCAGCGAACGATCGAACGGATGCGGCGTTCCATGAACAGGTCGCCGGGCATGCGTGCTTCGCGGGTAACAGGGATGGTGTTGCGGTATGGCGTGGTGATGGAGTACGGCAGCTGCGAACCACTACGTGTGGCCAGCTCGCCCATACGGGTCATCAAATAATGAGCACGGTCTTCGCCTTCTTTGTCGAGAACCGATTCCAGGGCGTCCAGCCATTCCTGGGTTTCGACGGGATCGAGGTCTTGCATGGCTTGCTCCAGGGCGGAAAGGCTTCCAGAATCGGTTGCCTGAGTTTGTTGCGACTGGCCTTGTGGGCAGACGACGTAAAAATTCTTGGAGACCGGAGTGGTACCCGGCGCTGTGTAGTTTTACTACAAATCTCCAGCCGTTTCAGCTTTTTGACTTGTATATACAGTAGTAAAACTACAGCTGAACGATGTTTTCGCTCATGTATTGCGATGAATCAAATGAAAAATGTTGGTAGAAACCATAAAAAGATCAGCTGACTAATCATGCTGGCAACCAATAACAGGCAAATGCCAGCAATTTTTAACCTTTGTTCGACAGTCCAGTCCGTTTTGTAGGGGGAAACCCCTCGGCGGGTAGCCTTTTGAACGCCGATCAAGGATAGACCATGAGCCTTCCCTCGCTGGCCAATCTGCCGGCCGTCCTTCTGCCGTTGGTTTCTCGCGCGCAGCAATCCTTTCGCGCTGCACTCACCGCTCTGACCGAGGGTGGGCAGGCCACTTTCGAGGCCTGGCCCGCTGAACGTCTGGCCGCATTTGATCGCGTGTGCGCGTCCAGCGACTTTGTCGCCGAACAGATCATGCGCGACCCGCAGATGCTGCTCGACCTCGCTGAATCCGGCGAGCTGGAGCGCAGCTTTGCGGCCAATGAACTGCGTGAGCACATCGCCAACGCGGTGGCCGAAGCGACCACCGACGATGAGCTGGGGCGTAATCTACGTCGTCAAAGGACGCGTCAGCAAGTCCGAATTATCTGGCGCGACCTTACACGCCAAGCCGATCTGATCGAAACCTGCCGCGACCTTTCCGACATGGCGGATGGCAGTATCGACCTCGCGTACCGATGGTTGTATGACAGACATTGCCAACAGTTCGGCGTCCCGACGGGCCGTCGTACGGGCGAAGCGCAGCAAATGGTCATCCTGGGCATGGGCAAGCTGGGCGCCGTCGAGCTGAACCTCTCTTCTGACATCGACCTGATCTTCGCCTACCCCGAAGGCGGTGAAACGGTGGGCGTGAAGCGTCCGCTGGACAACCAGGAGTTTTTCATTCGCCTCGGTCAGCGATTGATCAAGGCGCTGGACCCGGTGACCGTCGACGGATTTGTGTTCCGCGTCGACATGCGCCTGCGGCCTTACGGTTCGTCCGGCGCGCTGGTCTTGAGCTTCAACGCGCTGGAACAGTATTACCAGGACCAGGGCCGCGACTGGGAACGCTACGCCATGATCAAGGCACGGGTCGTCGGCGGCGATCAGGCCAAGGGGAGCGAGTTGTTGGAAATGCTGCGACCGTTCGTCTATCGCCGCTACCTCGATTTCTCCGCCATTGAAGCGCTGCGCACCATGAAGCAGCTGATTCAGCAGGAAGTGCGGCGCAAGGGCATGGCCGCGAACATCAAGCTGGGTTCCGGGGGCATTCGCGAAGTGGAGTTCATCGCTCAGGCGTTTCAGCTGATCCACGGCGGACGCGACCTGAGCCTGCAACAGCGGCCACTGCTCAAAGTGCTGCGCACGCTCGAAGGGCAGGGCTATCTGCCCACGGCGGTCATCACTGAGCTGCGCGAAGGCTACGAATTCCTGCGCTACACCGAGCACGCCATTCAGGTGATTGCTGACCGCCAGACGCAAATGCTCCCTGAAGACGACCGCGATCAGGCGCGCATTGCTTTCATCATGGGCTTTGCCGATTGGGATGCCTTCCACGCGCAACTGATGTACTGGCGCGGACGGGTCGATTGGCATTTCCGCCAAGTGATTGCCGACCCTGACGAGGAAGAGGGTCAGGAGGACGGTGGCGAAGAGATTGTCGGCGGCGAGTGGTTGCCGCTGTGGGAAGAGTCGCAAAACGAGGAAGCTGCTTGCCGTCAGTTGCAGGAAGGCGGTTTCGTCGATGCGCAGAAAGCCCTGAAACATCTGAATAACCTGCGCAACAGCTCGCAATTGCGCTCGATGCAGCGACTGGGGCGCGAACGGCTCGATGCATTCATTCCGCGACTGTTGGCTCAGGCGGTCGAACACGCCAACCCCGATCTGGTGTTGGAACGGGTATTGCCGCTGGTCGAAGCCGTCGCTCGGCGTTCAGCGTATCTGGTGCTGCTCACTGAAAACCCCGGCGCGCTTCGGCGTTTGTTGACGTTGTGCGCCGCCAGTCCTTGGATCGCCGAGCAGATCGCCCGATTCCCGCTGCTGCTCGATGAGCTGCTCAACGAAGGTCGTTTGTTCAGCCCGCCCCAGGCATTGGAGCTCGCCGCCGAGCTCCGCGAACGACTGACGCGCATCCCCGAGGATGATCTGGAGCAACAAATGGAGGCACTGCGTCACTTTAAACTGGCGCACCGGCTGCGCGTGGCCGCGTCGGAAATCACCGGCAGCCTGCCATTGATGAAAGTCAGCGATTACCTGACCTGGCTCGCCGAGGCGATTCTCGAACAAGTGCTGGCACTGGCTTGGCGGCACACCGTTGCGCGTCATGGTGCGCCGCGCCGCCCTGATGGCACGTTGTGCGATCCGGGGTTCGTGATTGTCGGTTATGGGAAAGTCGGCGGCATTGAACTGGGGCATGGTTCGGACCTGGACCTGGTGTTCATCCATGATGGCGACCCCCAGGCGGAAACCGACGGACCGAAGCCGATCGACGGCGCGCAATTCTTCACACGACTGGGTCAGCGGATCATTCACCTGATCACCACGCAGACCAACTCCGGCCAGTTGTACGAAGTGGACATGCGCCTGCGGCCCTCGGGCGCGGCGGGTCTGCTGGTCAGTTCGTTGGGGGCGTTTTCGCGCTATCAGGAGAACGAAGCCTGGACCTGGGAGCATCAGGCGCTGGTTCGTGCACGGGTGCTGGTGGGCAGTGTGGATGTGGGCAATGGATTCGAAGGCGTGCGCGCGTCGGTGCTGGGGCGCGAGCGTGATCTGGCGACGTTGCGACAGGAAGTCAGCGACATGCGCGCCAAGATGCGCGACAACCTCGGAACCAAGGGCACGCTGGCCGGGAAGGGGGCAAATGCCTTCGAACCCACGTCGTCGTTCGATCTCAAGCAGGACGCCGGTGGTATCGTCGATATCGAATTTATGGTGCAATACGCGGCCTTGGCGTGGTCCAGAGAGCACCCCGCGCTGCTTCGATACACCGATAACATCCGCATTCTCGAAGGTCTGGAAGAGGCAGGGCTGATGCCCGCCGCCGACGCGAGCCTGTTGCGCGAGGTGTATAAAGCGTACCGTTCCGCCGCACACCGACAGGCCCTGCAGAAAGAGGCGGGCGCGGTCAGCGGTGATCAGTTCGCCAGCGAGCGGCGTGAAGTGATGCGGGTCTGGGGGCAGTTGGGGTTGAGTTGAGTCGTCTGAAAAGTTGAGATGACTGCTGGCCCTATCGCGAGCAAGCTCACTCCTACAGGTACGCTCGTTTCTTGTAGGAGTGAGCTTGCTCGCGATAGGGCCAGCCCAAACACTGCAAGTCCGGATGTTTGCGGACCTATATAAAGCTATGACAGGGAGGCGTCAGGCTGTGTGGAAGCGTCACGCAGTCTGATGGGCCTCCCTGCTCGTTTCTGGTCGTTTTTGGATTGAGCATGAGAATTCTGATCGTAGGGCCCAGCTGGGTCGGTGACATGGTGATGGCGCAAACGCTGTTCCAGTGCCTGAAACAGCGTCACCCGCAGTGCGAAATCGATGTGCTGGCCCCCGAGTGGAGTCGGCCGATTCTTGAGCGCATGCCCGAAGTGCGCACGGCCTTGAGCTTTCCGCTCGGCCACGGCGCGCTGGAACTGGCGACCCGTCGCCGCATCGGCAAATCGCTGAAAGGCCAGTACGACCAGGCTATTCTGCTGCCCAACTCGCTGAAATCGGCGCTGGTGCCGTTCTTCGCCGGTATCCCGAAACGCACTGGCTGGCGTGGCGAGTTCCGCTACGGCCTGCTCAACGACGTGCGCGTGCTGGATAAGCAGAAATACCCGCTGATGATCGAGCGTTTCATGGCCCTGGCTTACGACAAGGACGCGGAAATCCCGCGTCCGTATCCGAAACCGAGCCTGCAAATCGAAGCCGTCAGCCGCGACGCCGCGCTCGCCAAATTCGGTTTGACCCTTGACCGCCCGGTGCTGGCGCTGTGCCCCGGTGCCGAGTTCGGCGAATCCAAGCGCTGGCCGTCCGAGCACTACGCCAAGGTCGCCGAGACCAAGATTCGCGAGGGCTGGCAGGTCTGGCTGTTCGGCTCAAAGAACGATCACGCGGTGGGCGAAAGCATCCGCGAACGACTGATTCCCGGCCTGCGCGAAGAGTCCGCCAACCTCAGCGGCGGCACGTCCCTGGCCGAGGCCATCGATTTGCTGTCCTGCGCCGATGCGGTCGTCTCCAACGACTCCGGCCTGATGCACGTCGCAGCTGCGCTGAATCGCCCGTTGGTGGCGGTGTACGGCTCGACCTCGCCGGGCTTCACGCCACCGCTGGCCGATCAGGTCGAAATCGTACAACTGGGCATCGAATGCAGCCCGTGTTTCGAGCGCACCTGCCGTTTCGGACATTACAACTGCCTGCGCCTGCTGGAGCCCGAGTCGGTCATCACGTCGTTGAGCCACTTGGGTGGCACGCCGGTCGAGGTCGCCTGACTTGCGGGTACTGCTGATCAAGACCTCGTCGCTGGGTGACGTCATTCATACCCTGCCTGCGCTGACCGATGCGGCCAAGGCCATCCCCGGCATCCAGTTCGACTGGGTCGTGGAGGAAGGCTTTGCGGAAATCCCGACCTGGCACCCGGCGGTGTCCGGCGTGATTCCGGTGGCAATCCGGCGTTGGCGCAAGAACCTGTGGCAGACCTTCAAGAACGGCCAATGGCGCCAGTTCAAGCAACGCCTTCGCGACACCCGTTACGATCTGGTGATCGATGCGCAGGGCCTGCTGAAAAGCGCGTTTCTGACGCGCTACGTCAAAGCGCCGATTGCCGGTCTGGACAGGCTCTCCGCACGTGAGCCCTTGGCCGCACGTTTCTACGACAAGGCCTACCCCGTTGCTCGCGGGCAGCATGCCGTCGAGCGTTTGCGGCAATTGTTCGCTCAAGCGCTGGGTTATCAAGTTCCGGCGGGCCTGGGGGATTACGGGCTGGATCGCAGCCGTCTGCTGAACAGCGAAAGTGGCGCACCCTTTGTGCTGTTTCTGCATGGCACGACCTGGGACACCAAGCATTGGCCCGAGCTGTACTGGCGCCAGTTGGCCGAGCGCATGATCGGTCAGGGTCTGGAAGTGCACCTGCCGTGGGGCAACCCTGCCGAGAAAGCGCGCGCTGAGCGTATCGCCGAGGGACTTGATAAAGCCGTTGTGCTGCCCAAATTGAATCTGGCAGGCGTCGCTAAAGTGCTGGCTGGTGCGCAAGGCTGCGTGGCAGTGGACACCGGCCTTGGGCATCTGGCAGCGGCGCTGGACGTGCCGACCCTGTCGCTGTTCGGCCCGACCAACCCCGGCCTGACCGGCGCCTACGGCAAGTCACAGGTTCACCTCGCAGGCGATTACCCGGCCTGTGCGCCGTGCCTGCAAAAGAAATGCACCTATCGACCGACCCCTGAAGATCAGCGTCAGGTCGATACCGAACGCGAGTGGCCGATGTGCTTCACTCGCCTGAATCCCGAGCGAGTAGCGGGCCAGTTGGGCTCGCTGTTGCTGGCAAAGGAACATCCGTGATGCAACTGGCATTCGTGCTCTATAAATACTTTCCCTTCGGCGGCTTGCAGCGCGATTTCATGCGCATCGCGCTGGAGTGTCAGCAGCGTGGGCATTCGATCCGCGTCTACACGCTGATCTGGGAAGGTGACGTGCCGCCCGGCTTCGAAGTGCTGGTGGCGCCGGTCAAGGCGATCTTCAATCATCGCCGCAATGAAAAGCTCACCGACTGGATGAACGCCGACCTGGCCAAGCGCCCGGTGGATCGTCTGATCGGTTTTAACAAAATGCCCGGTCTGGACGTGTATTACGCCGCCGACGGCTGTTATGAAGACAAGGCGCAGAACCTGCGTCACGGCCTGTACAAATACTGGGGCCGTTATCGCCACTTCGCCGAATACGAGCGCTCGGTGTTCGCCAAAGACGCGAAAACCGAAGTGCTGATGATTTCCGAAGTGCAGCAGCCGCTGTTCATCAAGCACTACGACACGCCGCTCAAGCGCTTTCACCTGTTGCCGCCGGGGATTTCCCAAGACCGTCGCGCACCCGCCAATGCCGCCGAGATCCGCGCCGAATTCCGTCGCGAGTTCAAGCTGGGCGATGACGACCTGCTGCTGGTGCAGATCGGCTCCGGCTTCAAGACCAAGGGTGTGGATCGAAGCCTCAAGGCGCTTGCGGCGTTGCCGTCTGCGTTGCGCAAACGCACGCGCCTGTTCGTCATCGGTCAGGACGACCCCAAAGTCTTTCAGTTGCAGAGCACGACGTTGGGCCTGAGCGACAACGTGACCTTCATGAAAGGCCGCAGCGACATTCCGCGCTTCCTGCTGGGCGCCGACCTGTTGATTCACCCGGCGTACAACGAGAACACCGGCACGGTGCTGCTCGAAGCGTTGGTCGCAGGCCTGCCGGTGCTGGTCAGCGCGGTGTGTGGCTATGCCCATTACATCGCCGAAGCCGACAGCGGGTTGGTCCTCGATGAGCCGTTCGAGCAGCGTCAGCTCAATCAATACCTGAGCCGCATGCTCGAAGACGATGCCGCTCGCTCGGCCTGGGGCAAGAACGGGCTGGTGTTCGCTGACACGGCTGACCTTTACAGCATGCCGCAGCACGCTGCGGATGTGATTCTGGCGGAGCACCACGGATGAAATTGATCCTTGCTGAACCCTTCAAGACCCTCTGGGCCGGGCGCGACGCGTTCGAGGCCGTCGAGGCGTTGCAAGGTCAGGTGTACCGCGAGCTGGAAAACCGTCGCACGCTGCGCACTGAAGTCGATGGCCGCGGCTATTTCGTCAAGATTCATCGCGGCATTGGCTGGGGTGAAGTGGCGAAGAATCTGCTGACCGCCAAACTGCCGGTGCTGGGCGCGGGCAAGGAATTCGACGCGATCAACCGCCTCAAGGAAGTCGGCGTCCCGACCATGACCTCCGTGGCCTATGGCGAGCGCGGCAGCAACCCGGCCGCGCAGCATTCGTTCATCGTCACCGAAGAGCTGGCGCCGACCGAAAGCATGGAAGACGTCAGCATCAACTGGGTGAAACAGCCACCCGAGCCGCGCATGAAGTGGGCGTATATCGCTGAAGTCGCACGGCTGGTCGGCATGATGCACCGCGCCGGGGTCAACCATCGCGACTGCTACCTATGCCACTTCCTGCTGCACACCGACACGCCGGTCACCCCGGAAAGCTTCAAGCTGTCGGTGATCGACCTGCACCGTGCGCAGACCCGGGATCAGATCACTCAACGCTGGCGCAACAAGGACCTGGCCGCGCTGTACTTCTCGGCGCTGGACATCGGCCTGACCCGTCGCGACAAAATGCGTTTCCTCAAAGGCTATTTCCAGCAGCCGCTGCGCCAGATTCTGGCTGAAGAGTCGGCGTTGCTGGTGTGGCTGGAGGCCAAGGCCGAGAAGCTCTATCAGCGCAAGTTGCGGTACGGGGATGCGCTCTGATGGCGGGGTGGAACCTTGAACCGGAATACGCCGAGCTGGCCGCTGACTTTGGATCGCTGGACGCCGTGTTTGCCTTGCAAGGCGAGCGGCTGACCCGCGATCCGCTGTCAGAGGTGATTCGCGTGGAGCGTGGTGGCGTGAATTACTACGTCAAACGTTACGTCGCGGCGGGCAAAGGGCTGCGCCGTTATCTGGGGCGCCCTCGCGTGAAGTCCGAGTGGCAGAACCTCAAGCGTTTCGCCAAGTGGGGCATTCCGACAGCCGAGGTGATCGCCTGGGGCCTTGAGCGCCGGGGCGCCGCGTATGATCGCGGCGCGCTGATTACCCGCGAACTGCCGCGCACCGAGGATTTGTCGGAGCTGGCGCGGGTCCACGACGAGCGTCTGGACAACCGTTCCTGGGTGGACCGAATCAGCCAGCAGGTCGCGCGCTACACCCGGACCATGCACGATCATCGTTTTACCCATAACGATCTGAAGTGGCGCAACCTGTTGGTGGACGACCGCTCGACCGTGTTTCTGATCGATTGCCCGAACGGCGCATTCTGGGTCAGTTTCATGTTGCGTTATCGGATCACCAAAGACTTGGCGTGTCTGGACAAGGTGGCCAAATATCACCTGTCCGCGACCCAGCGCCTGCGTTTCTATCTGCAATACCGTGGGCGCGAGCGCCTGAACGCATCGGACAAGAAGCGCATTCGACACATCGTCAGCTTTTTCGAGGGGCGGGAATGAGTGTTTTCATCGCTGACGCCGACCGTGGCTTGCTGGAGCGCCACGGTCTGGCCGATTTCGATTCGCTGTGGGACGTGCAGCTCGACGCCGTGGACGAACCCAACACCGGGCGCGGCGGCTGGAGCAGTGTGTTTCGCCTGGAGCTTGAAGGCTCCGGTTATTACCTCAAGCGCCAGAGCAATTACCTGACCCACACCCTGCATCACCCGTTTGGCGAGCCGTCGTTTTCTCGCGAGTTTCGCAACATCAGCCTCTATCAGAAGCTCGGCATTCCGGCGCTGCATGCGGTGTTTTATGGCGAGAAAAAGGTCGATGGCGAGCGTCGGGCCATTCTGATGACTCGGGCGCTGGATGGCTGGAGCGATCTGGACACGTTGTTGAGCGAGTGGGACGCGCTGGCCGCGACTCAGCGCCTGGCGATTCTGCAAGCCTGCGGTCAACTGGCGCGCACGTTGCACAAGGCTGGTCAGGTGCATGGCTGTTTTTACCCCAAGCACATTTTCATGAAAGCCAAAGGCAGCGCCTATCAGGCGCAGTTGATCGACCTTGAGAAGACCCGCAAGTCAATCTTCGGCCAACGGGATCGGGTCAAGGACATCGAGCCTTTGCTACGGCGCGCACCGATGTGGAACGAAGCCGAAATCCGCGAACTGCTCGCCGCCTACTTACAGGCGCCGGGTGACAGTGGGCTGGTGGATTCCTGGTGGCAGCGGTTGGCGAAGCGCGGCAGTCATAAGCGCAGCGGTCGGTAAGCGGTGCAATGTCGATGAACACCGTCCTCTGTAGGAGCGAATTTATTCGCGAGAGGCTGGTACATCCGGCGTACTTGCGTGAGCCGAACCATTTTTCGCGAATAAATTCGCTCCTACAGGTTCATCATCGTTCGCAGGGTCTGCGTTTCATTTCATGTTTGATCGAAGAGGGCGCCGATGCGTTTGTCTGAACTGAAAAACGCCGGTCGTACCCCGACGCTGCCGATGAGCATTGCGTTGGCGGATGCGGCAGGACCTGCCGAATTGCAGCTGTTGAGCCTGGTGCGTGTGCTGCCGGGTCAACGTTACGTAGGCGCGGGCATATGGCGTGGGCGTCCGGTGCTCGCCAAATTGCTGGTGGGCAGCAAGGCGCCCCGGCATTTTCAGCGTGAGCGCGCCGGGGTGCAGCTCCTTGCCGAGCAAGGCTTGACCACGCCATTGCTGCTGGCCGAAGGGCTGAACGAAGGCGAAGGCGGCTGGCTCCTTTTCGAATTCCTCGATCAGGCCGAAAGCCTCGGCGAAGCCTGGAAAGCCGTCGAGCACCTGCCGCCGCTGGCCGACGAGCAAACCACCGTGCTGAGCGAAGCCCTCGCCGCCGTTGGCCAGATGCACGCCAAGGGGCTGTGGCAAGAAGACCTGCACCTCGACAATCTGCTGCGACAGAACGGCCAGCTGTACCTGATCGACGGCGCCGGAATTCGGGTCGAAGAAGCGGGCAAGCCGCTGTCCCGCCCAAAAGTCCTGGAAAACCTCGGCGTGTTTTTCGCTCAGTTGCCCAAGTCCCTGGCGCCGTTCACTGAAGAACTGCTGGTCTACTACCTTCTGAGCAATGGCGAGCACGCGCTGCCGGTCGAAGCGCTGCAAAAGCAGATCGACAAAGTCAGCGCCTGGCGACTGCGGGATTACCTGATCAAGATCGGGCGCGAGTGCAGCCTGTTCAGCGTATCGGACGGCCCCTTCGGTCTGCGGGCAATTCGTCGCGAGGAAGAGGCGGCGATGCTGCCGGTTCTGAACAGGGCCGACACCCTGATCGACAGCGGCCACCTTTACAAGACCGGCGGTGCCGCCAGTGTGGCCAAAACCGAGGTCAATGGCCGGCCGTTGGTGATCAAACGCTACAACATCAAGAACTTCGCCCACTGGCTCAAACGCTTCTGGCGCCCGAGCCGTGCCTGGCATTCATGGCGCGAGGGCAATCGCCTGATGTTCCTCGGCATCGCCACGCCCAAGCCGCTGGCCTTGCTGGAACAGCGTTTTTTCTGGCTGCGACGCAAGGCGTATCTGGTCACCGAATACCTGCCGGGCCCGGACGTCATCGAACGTTTCGCGCCTTACGTGGCATCGGGGGATGCGCCGGAAAACGAACTGCAGGCGCTGGACGCACTGTTCGAGCAATTGATTCGCGAGCGCATCAGCCATGGCGACCTCAAGGGCCATAACGTGTTCTGGCACCAGGACCGCTGGGCGCTGATCGACCTCGACGCCATGTGCCAGCACAATTCGCAAAGCGCGTTTGCTGCCGCGTTCGCCAAGGACCGCGCGCGTTTCATGCGCAACTGGCCCGCCGACAGCGCGCTGCACCAGTTGCTGGAACAGCGCTTGCCAAAAGCGGTGTGAGGGAGTCGGGCAGACGTACTAACGACATCCGTCCCTGTAGCAGTCCGACTTGCCGGCGGCAGCGATTTCAATGGCGCCACCGCCGGCCCACCGTGCTGCTAAAGGCTTACCCCACTCGCGTCAGGTTGATGTCTTCAAGCGCCAGAATCAGGGCATCAAGGTCGTCATAGGGTTGCAGATGTACCGCTGGCCACGCCGGACGATCCACGAAAACCTTGCCGGCCTCATCGACCTGCACCGGCGTGCGCAAGATTTCGCCCGTTCTTGTCCTGTGGACAATCACGTACACGTCATCCAGTTCCAGTTCGGTCACGAACATGCCCGGCCGTGCCAGGCGTTGCTCCAGTGACAGTGGTTGTGGCGCCAGAATGCGGGTGGGGCTGACTTGATTGATCCTGCCCGGCACCTCCACTTCGAGCTTGAAATCCCCCTTCACGAATGCGTTTGCTCGGGTCATCGACGCCCGGGCGCTTTCGCCCGGATCTCGAACGATGCCCTGCGAGGTGCCCGGTGCCACGTCATCGACCCGCACGCCGATGGCGCCTTCCAGTTCGGCCACCCCCGGAACGCGGTTGTAACGGTTGGAATGGCTGTTGCCGACCAGCGCGACCCAGCGGTGCCGCCCGACAACCGCCTGATGTCGACGAATCGTCCGGGACGCAAAATAATTCATCATCTCCTGTCGAGTGGTCTTGGTCTCGCGCACGCCCTTGAGGTGATAGCTCGCTGCACAATCGATGGCGCGGACCTCAATACCGTGCTCTCGCGCCTTGATCACTAGCATCTCGAAATTGTAAGCCTTGGCCGGATCCGTCAACTGACCTCGATCCAGATGCTGGAGGCTGTTCAAAAGCTCATTGCTCATTTGACCCGTTTCATGAAACCGGTCCAGATGCAGTTGGTGCAGGTCGGTCAGCAGATGCTCCATGTACAGGGTTTTCACCTGTTGTTCCGCCAGCAGTGACAGGTTGTCGATGAGGAATTTTTTGCTGCCCACGGACGCATGAAACTCCCCGACGACCATTCCATCGGTGTGCTCGTACAGGCGCTGAATGAACTGTGGGGCGCTCAGCGCCGGTTCCACCGAAGGCATCGTCGGGCGCGGGGGGAGATCGGCTGTCAGAATTTCGCGCGCGTCGTGGCGCAGTTTCGTCCGCAGGCCAAAGAAAACGTCCTCCACGTCATTCAGGTGTTCATTGAAGAAAAAATACTCGCTGTTTAGCCCTCGATGCTCCTTATACGCCAGCTCATACAAGATGGCGTGCGACTCGAATGGCATGTCGTAGCGCGGGTCGGCGAGCGACTGCTGAAGCGCGGTCGGCGGCGTCTCTGGCAGCCATTGCTCAGGGTCGATGTGCTGCCAGCCGGTAGCTTCGTCCCACTGAAATCCAAGGCTGGCTCCTGAGGCGTGCGCCCCGGAGGACTGAGGGATAGCAGCCGGAGGCGACGCCGCAATCACGGGAGCCGTTGCAGGTTCTGCCAGGCTGGAAGAGGGGAACTCGATCTTGAAATCGCTCGACGCCATGTTCGTCTCGGTATTGACCAGCGTGGCTTCCTGACTGATTTTCGTTGCCCGGCCTGCAGGTACGTCTTCGATACGCACACTAATGGCGCCTTCCAGCTCAGCGATGCCGAGGACGTGCTCATGGGTCGTGGCGAGCTTCTGATCGACCAAGGCCACCCAGCGTCGGGTCGGTTCGGCGGCCGCGTCACTACCGATCACTTTGTGGCCGAAGAAATTGCTCATTTTTTGAGCAGCAGCGCTATCCCCGGCGGCCCCGGACACCGGGAACGCCATGACCGGATAACTCACCGACGAATTCAAGGGGCGCACCTCGATCCCGTGACGATGGGCCTCTTTGATGAGGTGGTAATAGTCGAATTCGCGACTCATGTTATCCAGCGCCTTGTTGTTCAGGTACCTGAGATGAGCCTTGATCTCATGGGATCCGGCGCGAACCCGGCTGCCCTTGACGCGATACTTCGCCAGCTTGCGCAGGTGCTTGTCCGTGAACACATGTTCGATGTACAGCACCTCGACTCGCTGCTCGGCGAGGGGCTTCATGTTTGTCATCAGCAGGCGTTTGCTGGCGATGGATTTGGGGGCTTCACCGAACACCAGACCGTTGCTGTTGGCAAAGACACTCTCCAGAAAGTCGCCGACCGTGGTCGAGGCATCGACGGCGGGAAGGGCGGGACGCGCCGGGAGTGCGATCGGTTCGGCGAAGAACGCCCGAGCGTCGCGATACAGTGTTTCCCTGAGCTCGCTATAGGTTCGGCGCATATCGCCGTAGTAGGCCGCGAAGAAATCCTCCAGACCCAACGCCACGGGGTCCATGGACGTGCCGGTCAAAATCTCTTCCATGTGCGGTTGCAGATTGGCAGGTAACTCCCACGCTTGCAGCCCTGCATCTGGGGTGCCTGCATGGGTGTCTTCGCGCAGAGGGTTGAACGTGCCGGGAGTGTCATTCCCGCCGCGCAAGCCCGAGCGGGAAATGCGTTGCCACTGCCCTTGCTCGTTCAAACGCACGGGCTGGCGGCCAAAGAACGCGAACGGGTTCTGCGGATCGACGATGTGCCAGCAATGCAGGCTGGCGTCGTAGTGCACTTGATACACCTCGCCGTTCATCTCGATGTAATGCTTGCCCTGGCCGAGGCTCACGCCGTTGGCATGGCCTTCGGTCACTCGCGGCAGATCCTGCAGGGACACGCCGGTGACGCGGTAGTCATTGACTGCGCTGGAAGGCGAGGACGCAGAGGGTTGATCCAGTGGCTGCCAGACGCCGTCGTCATTCTTGCTGGCGTAGTGACCGGTCGGGAAGGCGTCATCCGGTTCGAAGCCGGCGTTGTCATACACCTGCGCCTGCCCCTTGGCATTGGGCGGACCGAGGAGAAAGTGTTCGTCTTCGAGCTTCACCGGATGCAGCTTCATCCGTGTGTGTGACGGTTTTTTCAGCGCCGCAGGACGTGCCCCCTGTTTCGAGCGCTCGGCCAGTTTGCGTGCGACGCCGCCAAAGCCTTTCAGTCCTTGTTTCAAGTCGCCGTAAGCCCCCAGCAGGTTCAACCCTGCCGCGAGGAACAGGCCCGACGCCGTTTCCGGCTCATGCCCTGCCAATGCCTGAACCGCTTTGCTCGCATCGCGTAACGCAAGGGCGACCCCCACCGCAAAACTCAGTGGCGGGAAGGGGGCAGTGACCACTGTGGCGATGATGTCCACGCTGTTCCAGATCACCTGGCTCAGCATGTCATGGCGATTGGTGGAAGTTTCCTCGGCGTCGCGCAGCTTGCGTTCGATCTTTCGGTTGAAGCAAACCTGCGCGAAGTCGGCGATAGGCTCGGCAGGCAGCACCGGTCGTTTATTGCCGTTGCCTGTTTTCATGTCATTCAGGAAAAACGACAGCACGCGGCGGGCGTTGATGCGACAGCGGTCCTTGTAGTAATCGATCATCCCCGGCGCACCGAGGGAGTCAACGAACGAACTGAAGGCCCTGAACTCCAGACCGTCCGGCGCATTTGGCGTGTACAGCAGCGCCGCCAGCCTGACTGCCGTCGGCATCAGTGCATAGCAACCCTGAACGGTTTCGATGTGGATCAAGTTCGTGTCGGTGACGACCAACTGACTGATCCCGCCCATGTGCAGCGCGATGAAGGGCTTGTCGATGTGGATCTGCAATGGATAGACGGGGTGGTGAGCGCGAACCTCGGGCGTCGCGTCGTTCAGATGGCGGATGCTCTGTTGCAGCCACTCATACTGCGTTTCGTCGATGTGCCCCTTCAGCAGGCTGCGCAGGGCGGCGGCCTGCATGTTCAGGCGTGTGATCAGCGCGCGGGTCTGGCGCCGGTAGCCGTAGCCTTCGGACTGCGGATCAAGCAGCGTGCGTTTCACCAGATCGCGATAAGCGTCGGCGAGCCATTTTCCCCGAACCGACCCGGCAACGGAGGCGGGCGTCAACGGGCTGAGGTCGATGCCCTGCGGACCGCTGAACGTGGCCGTCGTGTCGGCCGTGGGTTTAAACACACCAAAACTGTCGTCGTAGCCGTTTCGCATCATTGCGGTGTAGCTCAGCGCTTCACGCTCGGTCTTCACGATGATGTGATCAGGGTCGACCGTTCCCGCAGGCACCTTCAGTAACTGACAAATCTTCTCGCTGGCGCGCTGATGAACATAGTCTTCGAAATCCTGAACCCGAGTGTGCGGCTGCGCGGCATAGTTCGTGATAGCCCCGTTGGCCGCGTCCTCCAGCGCCAGCAGCTGCTGACGCTGTTCACTGCTGGCGCGGATGTACCAGTTCGGGGTGTGGGCCTCGTTCTGCGAGCGCACCACGTTCATCCCTTGGATGACGAGGGTTTGCAGCGCGTTGTCGTAGCTTTCCTGAGTGACAAGGCGCAAAAAATCGGCGCGAGGAAACGGCTTCTCACGCAGTGCGTCGAGGGTTGAATAGAGCGCGGGACGATCAGCCACATTCAGTTGGTCGATGAGGTAGCGGGTCATTTCCGGGCTGGCGGTCCAGGCCACCAGTTCGTGGAGCAGTTGCGTCTCGCTGTTGAAACTCTGGAACAGCTGAGGGCGAGGGGCGTCCGAGGCGAACATGATCAGCCGTTGCAGTTCGCCCGCCGCGTTTTCCTTTCGGAACACCAGGGTGCGACTCAGCGTGGCCCGGTTATTGATCCTGATGTGCTGAATGCGTAACACCTGGTCGGTGGCGGTGAGCACGCCCTCAGTCACTGCGGTTACCACGTTGAAGTCGTCAAGCGAGAGGTGCCCCTGCATTTTGGCGACATACGCGGATTCGGCGATTTGCAGGTCGAGCAGTTCACGCATCAGTTTCTGGCTGGCCGGCTTTCCGTAGGCTTCGCGCTGGTACTCAGCAAAGCTCAAGCGCAGTTTCAGCTCATCGATCACCCGGGCGACATACGCCGGAGTCAGCAAGGCATGGGTGGCCCCGACGGGGCTGCCGTCGATATTCACGGTGGTATGGGTCAGGAATTCCGAGCCTTCGCTCAGGTCATTCGGGTGCAGACCGTACAACGCCAGTTCCGGGAGTGTGCGGGTGACGGTGTAGGTCTCACGCGTCACCGGCAGGGTCCGACGGGTGCTGACTGTGATCGATTCGGGCGCCAGATCATAACCAAGGTCGCTGGCCAGGCGTGCGCGCAAGCTCACCTTCGCGTATTGCTCCGCTGATGCCGCACCGTTCAGCGCGCTTGCCAATGCGGTATGCCCGTCCTCAAAACGTTTCAGACGCTGACGGTATTCGTCCAGGTCTTCGCCCGAGGCCAGTTTGATCCAGTCGGGCAGCGCCGTTCGCGCCTTGCGCTCGGCCAGAGTCAGCTCGCGTCGCTCCAGCATCGCCCGGGGGCCGGACACGCCTGACAGGCTCACCGCGCCTTCGATCTGATTCGCGTGCAGGGTCGAGTCCGGGTTCCGTCCCTCGCCGCAGACGTACAACACGTCTGCGCGCTGTTTCTCGATTAAGCGCTGGATGGCGTGGCGATAAGGGTTTCCTGTGACGAGGCGCAGTTGCACATCGTTTGAGTCGAAAGGCTCCAGATACACGTCCGGATCGTCCGTGGCCGCAAACAGGGCATCCTGATGACGCTGTTCGGCGTTGATGAGCAAGCCCCACCGCAATGCGTTGTCGTTGAGCCAGTGCGCGACCGTGTCGAGCATGGATCGCTGTGTCGCGAACTCCGACACGCCGCTGCCCGGCAGCGCGAGCAGAGTGCGGCCCGACGCGAGGCTCATGACCAGCGCACCATGGATTTCCGCCAGGGCGTGCGCGTCGATGGCAATGTGCAGTGCGCAGACCGTAGGTTGGTCCTGTGCGTCTGTGTCCAGCGAGCCGGGCAGACACTCCAGGGCGTTCGGCAGCAAGTCATTTTCATGGGACTTGAGCGCGACCTCGTCCCGTAATGCTTTTTCGAACAAGGTGGTGAACAGTTTGCGTCGGCTTTGACCTTGGGCGCTTTTGGTGCGCCAGTAGGTGTCCAGCGTCTCGAGCAGCGTGCCGGTTTCTTGCTCGATGGCGGTTTGTTCGCCGGTTTTCAGGGCGTCGAGCAGCGCGGCGTGTGGAGAGGAAAGCTGCAACAGCTCAGTCGTCAGCGTTTCGCAGGACTCGGTCAGACGCTTGAGCGCACTGGCAGCGGCAGGGTGGGTGAGTGCGGGCGAGGGCCGCGTGGGAGTAAACGTCTGCATGATGTGGGGTTCCTGATTCGCCCTGTCCGGCAGGGCATCCATGGCGCGGGCAGGCCGCGTGATTCATGGAGCGAATCAATCACGAGTCGATCAGGAAATGGCGGTAGATATGTAGTGCACGGCATCAAGCCGGGTTTTCGATAATGGCCCCTGATGCTGAGTCATATTGAGCCAGGTCAGCGTCGTCGCGTGTCCTGAAGCGGTTTTGTTCGGGCTGCGCCATATCGCAGTTCATTACGCTATAATCCCGCCCTTTAGCTGCCCGCCGCACCCGCGCCAGGCGCACCTTATTTGTCAGGCGCACGACGCCTGCTTGCAGACTTTAAGAGGCTAGACCCTAGTGGCATTGACGATCCTTGGCCTGTCCGGCGCCCTTAGCCATGATCCTTCCGCAGCCCTTTACATCGACGGCAAGCTGATTGCAGCCGCCGAGGAAGAGCGCTTCGTTCGCGACAAGCACGCAAAGAACCGCATGCCGTACGAGTCTGCGAAGTTCTGTCTTGAGCAGGCTGGTATCAAACCGTCTGATGTCGATGTGGTGGCCATCCCGTTTGCCCCGATCAGCCTGTTCGGCGAAGCGCGTTGGCACTACGCCAAGCGTTACTGGTACGCCCCGGACCGCGCGCTCGACGCCATCCTGATGGGCAACCGTCGCTACAAGCGCTATCGCAACAAGATCGTCTGGTGCCTCGAGCAACTGGGCTTCGACCCGAAAAAAGTCAAGATCGAGCCGGTCGAGCACCACCTGGCTCACGCCTCCAGCGCTTATCACTGCTCCGGTTTCAAAGAGAAAACCGCGATTCTGGGCATCGACGGCAAGGGTGAGTACGCCACGACCTTCTTCGGTTATGGCGAGAACGGCAAGATCCACAAGATCAAGGAGTTCTACGACCCGGACTCCCTCGGTGGCCTGTACGGTGCGATCACTGAGTTCCTCGGCTTCGAAATGCTCGACGGCGAGTTCAAGGTCATGGGCATGGCGCCATACGGCGATGCGTCCAAATACGATTTCTCGCGTCTGGCGAGCTTCGAAAACGGCGAATTGGTGATCAACACCGAATACGCCAACGTCATCGGTCTGCGCCGTTATAAAGAGAAAGGCAAAGGCTTCTATTTCTCGCCGAAGCTGATCGAATGGCTGGGTCCGAAGCGCGAAGGCGACATCGCCGACGAGCCGTACATCCACTACGCGGCCAGCATGCAGGCGCTGTTCGAGAAGCTGGCGCTGCAAATGATGGATCACTACCTGGGCGACATCCTCAAGGAAACCGGCAAGATTGCCTTCGCCGGTGGCTGCGCGCTGAACGTGAAGCTGAACCAGAAGATCATCGCCCGTCCGGAAGTGAAAGAGCTGTTCGTTCAGCCCGCGTCCGGTGACGCCGGTACAGCGGTCGGTGCAGCGGCCTATGTTTCTCACGCCCGTGGTGTGCCGGTCGAGAAGATGGAACACGTCTACCTCGGCCCTTCGTACAGCAACGAAGACGTTATCGCCGCCTGTGCCCGTCACCCGAGCGCGCCTGCATGGCGCAAGCTCGACAACATGCCGGAGCAGATCGCCAAAATCATGGTCGACGGCAACCCTGTCGCCTGGTTCCAGGGACGCATGGAGTTCGGTCCACGTGCGTTGGGCGGTCGTTCGATCATCGGTTGCCCGAGCGTGGCCGGTGTGGCCGACCGCATCAACCACCAGATCAAGTTCCGCGAGCGCTGGAGGCCTTTCTGCCCGTCGATGCTCGACACCGTGGCGCCGCAGATGATCAAGATCGATCACCCTGCGCCGTTCATGACCTTCACCTTCGAAGTCGCCGAAGAGTGGAAGACCCGCGTGCCGGAAGTCGTCCACGAAGACGGTACGTCCCGTGCCCAGGTCCTGAAGCGCGAATACAACCCGCGTTACTACGACATGATGAAGGCGCTGGAAAACCTGACCGGCAACGGCGTGTCGCTGAACACCTCGCTCAACCGTCGCGGCGAACCGATGATCTGCTCGCCAACCGACGCGCTGAACATGTTCTTCGGCTCGGACCTGCAGTACCTGATCATGGAAGACATCCTGGTAGTCAAAGACGGCGCGGACGCTTATGACACGCTCGGCTGAGCGGCATGTGTTGCAGTTCTGCCACGGCTATGACGGGCCGTTCCTCGACTGTGCCCGTCAATACGCCAGCCTGTTCGCGGGCAAGGGATACCGGGTCACTACGGTATTCCTGACGGGCGCTGCCGACCCTGATGTCGCAGCGGGCTGCTCGTCGGATGAAGTCCTGTTCATGGAATACAGCTCCAAGGCCATTCGTGGCCTGAAGCTGGGCGCCATCCGTGACTTGCGCAAAATCGCCGCCTCCCGGGATTTCGCGTTCTGCATTGCCCATCGTTTCAAGCCCATCTACATCGCTTTACTGGCCACGCGCTTGCCGGTGATCGGCGTGCATCACGCTTTTGGCGACTACGAGCGACGCAGCCGAAAACTGTTCGCTCACCTGTTTCGTATGCGTTTGAGCCTGCTCGGCGTGTCCGATGCGGTGCGGGACGATCTGCGCAAGTGTCTGCCGAAATGGCCGACCGGACGTATTCAAACGCTTTATAACCGCATTGACATCGATCAACTCGCCGCAACCCAAGCGTCACGCGAAGAGGCTCGCGAAGCGTTGGGCTTGCCGCAAGGCTCGTGGGTCGTGGGAAACGTCGGTCGTCTTCACCCTGACAAGGATCAGGCCACGCTGCTGCGCGGTTTTGCGCAGGCACTTCCCAACCTGCCTGCTGACAGCCAACTGGTGATTTTGGGCAAGGGGCGTCTTGAGCAGGACCTGAAAGAGCTGGCGATGGAGCTGGGCATCGGTCGGCAGGTCATGCTGCTAGGTCAGGTGCCCCTGGCCAGCCGCTATTTCAAGGCGTTCGATGCGTTTGCCCTCAGTTCCGATCACGAACCCTTCGGCATGGTCCTGCTGGAAGCCATGGTCGCGGGCGTGCCGGTGATTGCCACGGCGGCGGGCGGTGCCAAGGAAGTGGTCGAAAGCGTGGGTATTCTCTTCCCGCTGGGCGACGCCGAGCACCTGGCCCAAGGCCTGGCGCACCTGTCGCGACTGGATGCCGAACAGCGAAATGCCTGTGCCGAGATGATGCTGGATCGTGTGCGTGAACGGTTCTCAGACGACGCCGTTCGCAACGTCTTCTGGCGTTTGCCGCAAGTCACCGACCTGACTGCGGAGTCCTGATGCTCAATCGTTTTCAAGCCTGGCGAGAACGTGGCTGGACACCCATCGACGCGGCTGCGTATCAGGGCGCCTGGGACCGATTTGGCGGCAGTGTCGCCACGCATCCTCTGGTGGTTGAGCGATTGGCCGGGTTGGCTGACATCCCCGTGCGTTATCTGGGCTGGTCGCAAGGCGGTGAGTTGAAGGCCGCGATCCCGACGTGGGGGCGTTCGCTGGCGCTGTCCAAAGACGTGCTGAAAAGCCGCGGCAAAAAAGGCCTGTTCGATCTGGGCAATGCTGAGCTGATTTTGCCCGCCGCTGCCGATACCCAAGCCCCGTTGCGTCATCGCGGCCGTTATCTCTCGGAGCTGAATCAGGGGCGTTTTGCCGAACTCCTGCCGCAGACCGAGTCTTTGGCGATGGCCCGCGCACCCGAAGACCTCTCCAAGAAGTTTCGCTACAACCAGCGCCGCGAGCTGCGTCTGCTGGAAGAGGCGGGCGGTGTGGTGCGTCCTATCACCGACTTCAACAGCGCCGACATTGCCCGCATGTACTGCGATCTGTTTCAGCGCCGGTGGGGGTTCGCTGCCACGGGCGCCGAGCGCATGGCCGAGGTGGTCGAGCTGCTGCGCGATCTGCTGATCGGCTCGGTGATCTTTCTGAATGACGCGCCCATTGCCATTCAACTGATCTACCGCGTCGAAGCGCCGGAGTGGATCAGCATCGAATACGTCAACGGCGGCGTTGACCCCGAAACCCGCGATTTCAGCCCAGGCAGTGTGTTGAGCTTTCTCAACACCCAAAGCGCCTGGGAAGACGCACGGGCGCGGGGCAAGGCCTTGCGTTTCTCGTTTGGTCGCGCCGATCGTGAGTATAAGGATCGTTGGTGCAACCCCGTTCCGGTATTTCAACGTTGAGCCGCAAACAGGCATTGCTCAAGCGCCACCGCCGCAACAAGCGTGTGGCGCTGCTGGTGGCATTGGCGATTCTGGTGCTGTTCGGTGTACTCGTCGCCTGGTGGCTGCCACCGGTGTTGGCGCTACTGGGGTGGGTCGCTCATGAGGCCTGGTTTTCCGATCATCTGTTCTACGCGCCGAGCGACGATTACCAGTATCGGCTGCCCGCGCAGAACGAGGTGGCAGGGGTCTGCGTGCAGGGTGATCGGTTGCTGGTCGATCAACTGCCCCCGCTGAGCGGCGATGAAACCCTGATTCTGGCGTTGCGCATCAAGAGCTCATGGCTGGGGCGCTTCTTCGACCCATCGGTTGAGTTGATCGGCGGCGATCTGCACGACAGTCAAGCTTTCGAGCGGGGTGTGAAGGGGCTTCGCTATCTGAATCTCACGGGGCTCAGCGCGGCGCTCACCGCCAACGAACTGCGTATTCGCGGGCGCCGCTGCAGCATTCAGGGCGAGCCCCGGTTGTGGTCGTTTGCCCATCCCGACGCCCGCCGCCAGCGTGTGATGGTCATCGCGCCCCACGCCGATGACGCCGAACTGGCGGCATTTGGTCTGTACAGCCAGGCTGAAGAAAGCTGGATCGTCACACTCACCGCGGGTGAAATCGAGGCCGAACACTATCAGGAGATGGGCATGGCTCCGGCCGAAGCGGCGCGGACCAAGGGCCGGCTGCGTGCGTGGGACAGCATCACCGTCCCGCGCTGGGCTGGAGTGCCCGAATCCCGCTGCGTTCAGCTGGGCTACTTCTGCCTTCAATTGCCTGCGATGCAGGCGGCCCCCGATCAGCCGATCGCCTCCCGGGAAGCGGATCTGTGCGATACCCGACTGTTCAGGCAGTTCAATACGCTGACGTTGCCGGGCGATGCCGATGGCGCACCGACGTGGAATAACCTGATTGCCGATCTGCGCGCGCTGCTGTTGGAGGCCAGGCCTGAAGTGTTGGTCATGCCTCACGCCACCATCGACCCGCATCCAGACCACATCTGTTCGCAGGCGGCGGTGCTGGAAGCGTTGCAAGGACTGGCCTGGCAACCGAGCGTGATACTCGGTTACGCGAATCATCTTCATGACAACGATCGTTGGCCGATGGGCGATGTCTATAGCGGGGTCGCCTTGCCGCCGGTGTTCGATCCTGCGCAGGAATTGGTGCCTTACAGTATCGAGCTGGATAACGAACGGCAGCGAGACAAGGCCATGGCCTTGGGTATGATGCATGACCTGCAGCCGCCGGCGCCGCTCAAACGTCGCATTCGGCGCTGGTTGCAGAAAAAGCTGGCCGGTCGCCACTGGCCGGCGGAAGGCGAAAACGAATTTTTCAGAAAGGCCGTGCGCCGGCACGAACTGTTCTGGCGCAAGGAAATCTGATTGCCCTCTGCCCCGAAACGGGGATTGAGCGGCCGGGCGGGTAGTGATCTGGTTTTAAAAGGAAGCCCATGAAGGTTTTGTTTCTGGTCCAGAAAGAGCAACGTGCCATTCTGGATCGTCTTTACGAAGGCGTCGCAGCCCATTGCGAGTGTGACCTGCGTTGGCTGACCTCTGACGAGCAGCGCAACCTGCGCCGCTATTTCCGCCAGCATGTGGACGTCAAGAAATACGACCGTATCGTGTTCTTCCTGCGGTTCAAGCAGGAAATCCGTCAGGCGGGCTTCATCCGTACGGTCCCCAATCTGGTGATCCTTGAACACGATGCCTATCAGAACTACATCCCTTGCAAGTACACCGGCAAGTTCAGCGCGCATTACCGCAAGCTGCCGTGGGTGCGCGTTCTCAGTTCCGGTTTCGTGGTCAGCGAGCGCCTGAGAGAAGAAGGTTTTGACGCGGTGTTCGTGCCCAAGGGCTACGATCAGACGTTGCTCAGCGACCAAGGCCGTGAGCGGGACATCGAACTGGCATTCGTCGGCAGCACCAATAGCGTCGCCTACAGCGGTCGCAAGGCATTGCTCGACGAGCTTGGCCAGGTCGAGAAACTGGTGGTGACCCGCACCAAGTCCGGCCAGGAATACGGCGACACCCTGAACCGCATCCGTTTCTTCGTGAGTGCAGACGTCGGCATGGGCGAATTCATGATCAAGAATTTCGAGGCAATGGCCTGTGGTTGTGTGCTGTTTGCCTATGATCAAGGCGACGCCGAGAGCCGTGCGCTGGGCCTGCAAGACATGCACAACGTGGTGTTTTACAGCGACATACCCCAATTACAGAAAAAGCTCGCGATCCTGCGGGATGATCCGAGTCTTGCTGCGCGTATTGCGGTCAACGGGCGCGATCTGGCAGTGTCTCAGTTTGGATTCGGGGCGATTGGCGCACGCATCGTGCGTGAGCTTGAGCCGGCATTGCGCGAGCAGGCGCCAGTGAGCGGTGTCGAGAGGCTGCGGGCAGCATTAGGGATTTGATTTGAACGGTTCATGCGCTGAATATAATGATATTAATTTGAAACCAGATAATCTCCGCATGCCATTTTTCACACTGTCAGGTTGCCAGGACATCCGTCGTCAGCCTTCAGAAATGTGGCCATTGAAGGCGCAGCCAGAAGCCAAGGATCGAGTGCGGGTATGAAATGGCCATTAGTCTCGATTTTAGTGCCGTGTTTCAACCATGAGCGTTACATCGAGGAGTCCCTGCTTAGCGTGCTGGAGCAGGACTACGACAATTTTGAGCTGATCGTCGTCAACGACGGCTCCACCGACGCCAGCGCGGAGAAAATCGAAGCGCTGCGCAAGGTTCATGATTTTCAGTTCTATCAGCAGGACAACCAGGGCGTCAGCGCCGCGCTCAACAACGCCTTGAGCCACGCCCGTGGCGATCTGGTGGTGACCCACGATTCCGATGACGTGATGCTGGCCGGACGAATTCGCCGCCAGGTCAGCTACATGCAAGAGCACCCGGAAGTCGGGTTGCTCGGTGCGAAGGTCATCTACATCGACTCCGTTGGCAATCCCCTCAAGCACAAGGTGGCCAGCCATGCGCCGGTCCAGCGCTGGAGCTTCGACGAGCTGTTGGCCGATGCCTATGCCGTCGGCGGCCCGGTCGCCATGTACCGGCGCGAAGCCATCGACAACGTGGGCGGCTATGACCCCACAATCAAGGTCCAGGATTTCCAGATGACCCTGCGCATCGCCAAGGCGGGCTATCAGGTGCATATTTTGCCGGACCGAGTCACGCTGTATCGACGCCACGACACCAACATCTCCAAGACGGCGTATAAGAGTCAGCTGATCTATGACCTGAAAGTGATCGAGGCCTACCAGGACAATCCTGCCTATGAAGCGGGCCGTCTGGCGATCATCAACAAGGCGTTGAAAGAGTCGGTCGTGGCGGACAAACCGTTCGCTCGCAGCCTGTTCGCCAGTGTGCCCGTGCACCGCTGGAACCGCGTGACATGGAAGCGGTTCCGACACTTCGTTTTCAAATACCGTAAGCCCAAGGGTGCACAGTGAGTCAGTCCCTACAGAATCAGCCATGGGTTAGCCGCGTTTTCACACAGGGTAGTGAGCAGCTTCGTACGGTCAGCGCGCATCTTGGCTTGGCCGGTGTGGTACTGGCCTTCGGTTTGTTCTGGAGTGTCGCGGGTGTTCTGCTGACACCCACGATGAAGTTCTACAGTTGGCTGCTGACCGCGTTCGTTTACCTACCCTGTCTCTACCTTATCGCCCGGTATTTCGGCGAGTTTCGCCACACGGTGCTCAACCGTCGCGAGCTCTGGCTGTTTCTGCTGTTGTTCATCTGGTCGCTGATTTCACTCGCGTGGAGTGACGGGGCGGAGCGCTACTTGACCATCATCAAGCGCGAACTGTTCTTTCTCATGCTGATTCTGGGCTGGATCGTCTGGGGGCGGACGTTCAATCGACCCCTGCAAAGCATGCTGATTCTGTGGGGTGGGCTGGGGGGGCTGTATTCTCTGGCTGCGCTGATCGCCTACCCGATTCGTGGCATCGACCGGATGTACGGCTTCGGCGGTTTCATGGACAACCCCAATCCTGCGGGTTACACCATCGCCGCACTGGTGGTGCTCAGCTGTACGTGGTGGCCGCAAAAAACCAGTGGGCGTGTTCTATGGGCGCTGCTTCAGGCGTGTTCGGTCGCCTTCGTCATCCTGACCGGCAGCCGGGGCTCGATTGTTTCGCTGATGGCCGTGGCCGCCGTGGTCGTGTTGCTGGGTGGCGGGCGGTTCTATCGAACTCTCGCGATTCTGGCGCTGGTCGCCGCCGTCGCCCTGGCCATTTTTGAACCGTCGATCCTGCAGCGGGGCGATTCCGAGCGCACGGTGCTGATCAAGGGGGCCATCGACTTGATTCACCAGCGACCTTGGCTGGGCATTGGTCTGAGCAGTGATTACGAAGTCTCGGCCGGCGGTGTCATTTTCGGCCATTGTCACAACCTGATGCTCGACACGGCCGTGCAGTACGGCATTCCGTTTACGGCGCTGTGGATCGTCTTGTGGCTGTGGTTGGGCCTGCGTGCCTGGCGTCACCGCAACGAGGCGTTGGGCATGGCCATCCTGATGATCTGGGTATTCGCCACCGTCGCCGTGCAGTTTGACGTGTTCACCGTGTTTGGCCGGGCGCGCGCCATGTGGATGGTGGTGTGGATGCCGTTCGTGCTGTCGCTGTGCCTCGGTAAATCCGAGAAAAAGGCCGCGCTCAGCTAGCCATTCCCACGTTACGCCTTCGCCAACGCCAGGTGCTCGCTGAGCAGTTGGCGTTTCCACTGATGCGCACTGTGCTCGATGTAACTCTCGAAGAACAGATCCCCATCCTGCTGAAGCAGCCACGCATGGTCGCTCTTGTAGCGACGCATGTGCTGGAAATTGCGCAGGCACAGGTTTTTGCGCAGCGGACGACGCAGGGTCTTCATGTCGGCGATGTCGATCAGCCCCAGTTCGTTTTCCGGGGTCATTACCACGTTGCCCAAGTGCAGCGAACGAAAGTAGATGCCCTGATTGTGCAATTCAGCCACGAAACGACCGAATGTGCGCAGCAGCGTGGCGTCCTGAAAATGCGCGGGGTCGGCGATCAGTTGACGCAGGGTCAGCCCCGGCAGCGGCTGGTAATGCACCACGTCGCGCGCAATATCCGCCACCCGGTAGGTGTCGAGCACGTCCGGGCACGGAATGCCGCGTTTGCGAAGGGTCAGCGCGTTTTTGGCGAAACGCTTGGCGTAGGGAAAGAACGCTGCGGAGGAGATCAGGCGTTTGCGCCGGAACAGCTTCATGAAGTTGCCGTCGGTGAGGCGGAGCACCTTGTCTCCGAAGAAGTCGGCTTCAATGACTTCGGCATCTCTGCGTAAGGCTTGGTAGTCAGAGTAGGCGAGTGCGCGCATGCGGGCTCCTTCGAAAATGGCCGCCATCATACCCCAGCCTGCCGCCTGAGGCCCAACCCCCCGCCCATGTGTTAGTATTCCGGCTCTTTTTATCGTATCGATGACTATGAGCACGCCAGAGAACCGCGAATCCTCAAGCCTGAAAATCTATCTCCGACTGCTGACCTACGTGAAGCCTTACGTGGGCGTCTTCCTGCTCAGCATCGTCGGTTTCGTCATTTTCGCCTCGACCCAGCCCATGCTGGCCGGCATTCTCAAATATTTCGTCGATGGACTGACCAATCCCGAAGCGGCGCTGTTTCCCGACACGCCATACCTCAAGGACCTGCAATTGCTGCAGGCTGTGCCGTTGCTGATCGTCTTGATCGCGGCGTGGCAGGGCTTGGGGTCGTATCTGGGCAACTATTTCCTGGCCAAGGTCTCGCTGGGCCTGGTCCACGACCTGCGGGTCGAGTTGTTCAACAAACTGCTGGTCCTGCCCAATCGCTATTTCGACACCCACAATACCGGGCACCTGATTTCACGCATTACTTTCAACGTGACCATGGTCACCGGTGCGGCGACCGACGCGATCAAAGTGGTGATCCGCGAAGGCCTGACCATCGTGTTCCTGTTCTTCTATCTGGTGTGGATGAACTGGAAACTGACGATTGTCATGCTGGCGATCCTGCCGTTGATCGCCGTGATGGTCGGCAGCTCCAGCAAGAAATTCCGTAAGCAGAGCAAGAAAATCCAGGTGGCGATGGGGGATGTGACCCACGTCGCTTCCGAGACCATTCAGGGCTATCGCGTCGTTCGCAGCTTTGGCGGCGAGGCGTATGAAGAAGAGCGTTTCGCCAAGGCCTCCACCAGCAACACCGACAAACAGCTGCGCATGACCAAGACGGGGTCGATCTACACCCCGATGCTGCAACTGGTGATCTACACCGCCATGGCCGTGCTGATGTTTCTGGTGCTGTGGCTGCGTGGCGATGCGACGGCGGGCGATCTGGTGGCCTACATCACGGCGGCAGGCTTGCTGCCCAAGCCGATTCGTCAGCTTTCCGAAGTCAGCTCGACGATCCAGAAAGGTGTTGCGGGCGCGGAAAGCATTTTCGAACAGCTCGATGAAGAGCCGGAAGTGGACACCGGAACGGTGGAGCTGGATCGGGTGCAGGGGCATCTGGAAATCCGCAATTTAAGCTTCACCTACCCCGAGACCGAGCGTCAGGTTTTGCACGACATCAGCTTCTCGGCAGCGCCGGGGCAGATGATTGCGTTGGTCGGCCGCTCGGGCAGTGGCAAATCGACGCTTGCGAACTTGATTCCGCGTTTTTATCACCACACTTCGGGCGAGATCCTGCTCGATGGCGTCGAGATCGAGAACTATCGCTTGCGTAACCTTCGCAAGCATGTGGCTCAGGTGAATCAGAACGTAACCCTGTTCAACGACAGCGTTGCCAATAACATCGCCTACGGTGATCTGGCCGATGCGCCGCGTGCCGACATCGAAGCCGCTGCAGCGGACGCCTATGCCAGGGAGTTTGTCGATCAGCTCCCCGAAGGGTTTGATACGCAGGTGGGTGAAAACGGTGTACTGCTGTCGGGTGGCCAACGTCAGCGTCTGGCCATTGCGCGCGCCTTGTTGAAAAACGCTCCGCTGCTGATTCTCGACGAAGCGACCTCGGCGCTGGACACCGAGTCCGAGCGGCACATTCAGGCCGCGCTGGACCACGTGATGAAAGGCCGTACCACGCTGGTCATCGCGCATCGGCTGTCCACCATTGAGCGGGCCGATCTGATTCTGGTCATGGATCAGGGCCGTATCGTCGAGCGTGGCACCCATGCACAACTGCTTGTGCAGAACGGCTACTACGCCCGCCTGCACGCCATGGGTCTGGACGAGCCTGCGCCGGTCGGTGCGGTGTAAACGACTGTCCTTAATTTTGCGTGGCCAGCCGTCATCGCGAGCAAGCTCGCTCCTACAACGAACCGTGTTGTCCCGACATGTCGGGGCGACCTTCGACCCTGTAGGAGTGAGCTTGCTCGCGATAGCGCCAGACCAGATACGCAAATACCGAATGACACAACCCAGTTCGCGGGCAAGCGCGCTCCTACATGGCGTTGTGTCGTTCCTACACCCGTGATCGGCACTGACTGTCACACCGAGTTTCCCTTCCTGCCTCAAGCCATTGAAACCCTGTGCTAAGATTCCGCCCCTGTTCATTCTTAGTTACGGGTTGTTCGATGAAGTTGTCCATGCCGCGTTTCGATCAGGCACCAGTTCTGGTAGTGGGCGATGTCATGCTCGACCGCTACTGGCATGGCGGTACCTCAAGGATTTCACCTGAGGCCCCGGTGCCAGTGGTCAAGGTCGATCAGATCGAAGACCGTCCCGGCGGCGCCGCCAACGTGGCGTTGAACATCGCCGCACTGGGGGCCAAAGCCTCGCTCGTTGGCGTGACTGGCCAGGACGAAGCCGCTGAAAGCTTGAGCAACAGCCTCAAGGCCGCAGGCGTGACTGCACGTTTCCAGCAGATCGCTCATCAGCCAACCATCGTCAAACTGCGCGTCATGAGCCGCCATCAGCAACTGCTGCGCATCGATTTCGAAGAACCGTTCGCCACCGACGCGCTCGCTTTGAGCGATGAAGTCGATTCCCTGCTTGAGGGCGTCAAGGTGCTGGTCCTGTCCGACTACGGCAAAGGCGCGCTAAAAAACCATCAAGTGCTGATCAAGGCCGCTCGCGACCGGGGCATTCCTGTGCTGGCGGACCCGAAAGGCAAGGATTTCGCGATCTACCGTGGCGCGAGTGTCATCACCCCGAACCTCAGCGAATTCGAAGCCATCGTCGGCCATTGTGTCGATGAGGCCGAATTGGTCGCGAAGGGCGCGCAACTGATGTCCGAGCTTGAGTTGGGTGCGTTGCTGGTCACCCGTGGCGAGCACGGCATGACCCTGTTGCGTCCCGATCAGCAGGCGTTGCACCTGCCTGCCCGAGCCCGCGAAGTGTTCGACGTGACAGGCGCAGGCGACACCGTGATTTCCACGCTGGCAGCGGCCATCGCGGCCGGTGAGGAATTGCCCCATGCGGTAGCGCTGGCCAACCTGGCCGCCGGTATCGTGGTCGGCAAACTGGGTACGGCGGCCATCAGCGCACCTGAACTGCGCCGCGCCATTCAGCGCGCCGAGGGATCCGAGCGTGGCGTGCTGAGCCTTGACCAACTGCTGTTGGCCATCGACGACGCCCGTGCCCACGACGAGACGATCGTGTTCACCAACGGTTGTTTCGACATTCTCCATGCGGGCCACGTAACCTACCTGGAGCAGGCTCGCGCCCAAGGCGATCGTTTGATCGTGGCGGTTAACGACGACGCATCAGTCAGCCGCCTTAAAGGCCCTGGACGCCCAATCAATAGCGTCGACCGTCGCATGGCGGTGCTGGCTGGTCTGGGGGCCGTGGACTGGGTCATCAGCTTCCCGGAAGGCACGCCCGAAAACCTGCTGACCCACGTCAAGCCGGACGTGCTGGTCAAAGGCGGGGATTACAGCGTGGATCAGGTCGTCGGTGCGTCGATTGTGCAGGCGTATGGCGGGGAGGTTCGGGTGCTGGGGCTGGTCGAGAACAGCTCGACCACGGCGATTGTCGAGAAGATTCGCGGGCAGTAGTTCAGTCGTCATCTATGCGTCGGCATTCGAAGCTCTGAAGGCGGACGCTTCTAACTGTGGGAGCGAATTTATTCGCGAACAATCGACCAGGCGACGCGTATGTGTTGAACGTCCTGGCCCTTCGTGAATAACTTCGCTCCCACAGGTTTTTGCTAACTCCAATAAGAATGCGGCGTCCTGGACCTATGACTTATGCAGCTTCTGCCGCGCAATGCGCAGCAGCTGCTTCGCCCCCACTTTCAACCGGCGCTTGATCCCGGTCTTCTTCGCTTTCGGCGGCACCATCCCTTGCTGCAACAGCCAGTCCTTCCAGCGAATCCGCTCTTCACGCACCACCCAGCCTTCCTGCGCCGCGAAGCTTTCGGCCAGGTACAGCCCCCGGGTTCCCGCAGGCGTGAGCTTGTCGTTCTTGAGCGTATACAACTCTGGCAGCGGCGAGCCGTTCTCCAGCGGCATCAGGTACAGATCGGGTTTGCTGCGATTGAGCCGGGCAACGAGTTGATCGTTTTCCAGCGCCTCATCGACGTGAAACAGGCTCAGCGGACGGGCCTCTTTCGGCACTTCCAGGCGCATGTCGTAGATCAACTGCAACGAGGCCGTCGGCAGATGAACATAAGCGCGAGGGCGTTCGATCAGCGTCATGGCGCCACAGCGCACCGGACGGGCAGCGCCAGACAGAGGGCTCAGGCGAAAGGGCATGGCCTCGCGATAATGCAGCGCAGCCGCGTAAGGCGCGGGCAGCCAGGTATCGTTGAAACGCCCGCCCAGCCAGCCTTGCGGGGTTTCGATCAGGCATTCTTCGGCCACTTCCTGAATCGCCGTGTGCAATGGAAGATTCAGCTCATGGGCCGGGACGTAACCGGAAATCAGCTTCAGTACCACGTCGCCCCGGTCCTGACGGCGTTGGCGCACCAGCACCCAATAGTCCCGATTCTGCCAATTCAGCGTCAGCCGTACCGAGACACCGAGGTTCGCCAGTTCAGTCGAAAACCGCTCGCTGTCCTCTACCTCGATCTTGCGACGGCGTTGCAGGGTCTGGGAGAAATTGAGCGGCATCCCGACGCTCTGGTAACTCAGGCTTTCGGGGGTGGCTTCGACGAACAGGGGCAGGGTCTTGAAGTTACTGGGGTTCTTTCTTATCAGGGTTCGCGGCATATCGGCTCCTTCTTGCGTTGGGGTCGGCCGCCTGTCATCAGGAGCGACTAAGAAGCGGGTTATGTAGCACGGCAGCAGCAGTGGTCACGTTGTGGGACAGGTGCAGTGGATTGATCGTTCCGACGATAGCACCGGTGACGCCAGGATGCTGGAAGAGCAATTCGAAACTGGCCTGCACCGGATCGACGCCGGGACTCAGACAGACGTGCCCGCTGGCCAGCGCCTTTTTGATCAGGATGCCTTTACCGTGGACAGCAGCGTAGTCCAGCACAGGCTTTTCGCCCTGTTCATTGAGGTTGTACGTGACCATGGCGCAGTCGCCTTCCTGCAAAGCCAGCAACCCACCCTCGACAGTTTTGCCGGAAAAGCCGTAGCCGCGAATCTTGCCTTCGCGCTTCAGTTCAGCCAGCGTTTGATACACGTCGCATTCGTTAAGAACGTGCAGATCGTTGCCATCGGAGTGCACCAGCACTAAGTCGATGAAGTCGGTTTCCAGACGCTTGAGGCTGCGCTCCACTGACATCCGCGTGTGCGCGGCGCTGAAGTCATGACTCGATTGACCCGCTTCGAACTCTTCCCCCACCTTGCTGACAATCACCCAATCCTGACGCTGGCCGCGCAACAATGGGCCGAGGCGCTCTTCGCTCCGGCCATACGCCGGAGCGGTGTCGATCAGGTTGATGCCCAAGTCCCGTGCCAGCTTGAGCAGCATGCGCGCTTCGTCGTCGTCGGGAATGGTGAAACCGTTCGGGTATTTCACGCCCTGATCACGACCCAGCTTGACCGTGCCCAAGCCGATGGGAGACACGTCGATGCCGAGGCCGCCCAGTGGTCGATGCAGATCGTGCAGGGTCTTCATGGCAGCAGCTCATCCCACGCCGGTACGGCCAGTGGCGGTTTGGGCAGATTCGGATACGGCGGCTGTGGGATCGGGTGAATGTCATCACGGGAGAGCGAAGCCAGCACGCGGTCAGCGAAATCAGGCGCGAGGGCGAGTTTGGTCGGCCAGCCCACCATCAGACGGCCCTGCACGTCGAGAAACGCATTGTCGGGGCGGACCAGTCCGGTCTGCTGAGGCTCGGCGCGGTCTACCCGCAACGTGGCGAATTGCGCCTGGCTCAGATCGACCCACGGCAGTAATTGCGCGAGCTCTTTCTTGGCAAAAGCAATCTGCTCGGCCGGTTCGCGAGCCACGCCATCGGCTTCGGAGATGTCCCCGCCCAGGTACCAGACCCACTCACCATTGGCAGCCGGGTGCGTGGTCACGGTGATGCGCGGTTTCGGTCCGCCGCCCAGGCAATGGGCGTACAGCGGCTTGAGTGTCGGGCCTTTGACCATGACCATGTGCAGCGGGCGCCGTTGCATGGCCGGTTGGTTGACGTTCAGTGCCTTGAGCAGATCGGCCGTGCCGCCGCCTGCGCTGAGCACCACGCGCTGGGCATGAATATCACGGTCGTCGACCCGCAAGCCCACCAGTTCGCCTTCGTGCAGCAGCGGCTCGATTTTTTCGCCTGCCAGCAGGCTGTCTCCGGCGAGTTCAGCGAGTTTCTGCACCAGGCTCGGCACGTCGATCACCAGCTCGGCCAAGCGATAGACCTTGCCCTTGAAGCGCGGGTCTTGCAGAGCGGGAGGCAGATCGTTGCCCTTCACCTGATCCACACGACCGCGCACGGCCTTGCTGGCGAAAAAACTGGTGAGATTGCCGGCGATGGTGCCTGGCGACCAGAGGTAGTGGGCTTCGGAGAGCAACCGAACCCCCGACAGATTCAGTTCACCCTTGCCGTCCAGCGCCTCGCGCCAGCGGCGGGGCATGTCGGCGATGGCCTCGGAGGCACCGGACAGCGCACCGTGCAGCGCGTACTTGGCGCCGCCGTGAATGATCCCTTGCGACTTGAACGTCTGCCCGCCACCGAGGCTGGCGTTCTCCACCACCACTGTCGAAAACCCCTGGCGACGCAGCCGCGCATTGAGCCAGAGACCGGCAACGCCCGCGCCGACAATCAGGACGTCAGTGGAGATAGCAGATGGCATGGAGACCTCAGGTGACGAAACGAATCGCGCCATTATAAGGGAAGCAGCTTCTCCATCACCCGCTTTTCATGCCCTCTTAATGGCCAGCCGTTTTGGAGAACAGCTGAATCACCACCACGCCCGCCACGATCATGGCCATGCCGCCGATGGCAGGGAGGTCGAGTTTCTGACCGTAGATGATCAGCGCCGCAATACTCACCATGACGATGCCCATTCCGGCCCAGACCGCGTAGGCAACGCCCACCGGAATCGTGCGCACCACCAGGGTCAGCATCCAGAACGCCACGGCGTAACCGACGATCACCAACAGCAGCGGCAGCGGGGTGCTCAGGCCTTTGACGGCTTTCATGGAAACAGTGCCGATCACTTCGGCGCAGATGGCGATGGCGAGCAGGTAGTAGGCGGACATGGCGATAACCCTCAGGGCAGATGCATTCTTCAATGACGGCGATTTTAGCCGTTGCTCAGATGGGGTAAAGTCATTACCTATCTCAAAGGCTGATAGGTTGGCAGGTCATGGAATGGAGCCTCGAACAGATCCGTCTGTTTGTCAGTGTGGCTGAGCAGCGTTCGTTTTCCGCCGTGGCGAGGGAGTCGCGGCGTGCGCAGTCGGCGGTCAGCAGCGCGATTGCGATGCTGGAAACCGACCTCGGGGTGAGCCTGTTCGATCGCAGCAGCGGACGCCAGCCTCGCCTGACAGAAGCGGGGAGTGCCTTGCTCGAAGAGGCGCGGGAATTGTTGCGGCAATGCGACCGGCTCGACGGCCGTGCCATGGCCCTGATGCGCGGGCAAGAAGCACGTTTGCGGCTGGCCCTGGATGAAGCAATGCCCTATCAGCCGGTGCTGGACAGTCTCGAAGCGCTAGACGAGCGTTTCCCCAGCGTTGAGGTTCAACTGGCCAGCGGTGCTCAGGGCGATGTGGCGCGCAAGCTGTTGGAGCGAAAGGCCGACCTCGGTCTGCTGTTCCATCACGAGCAAATGCCCGAAGCCCTCGAACGGCGCGTGCTCGGCAGCGTGGAGATGGTCACGGTTTGTGCGATTACGCATCCGTTAGCCAGCGAAACCGCCATCACCCGACAGAAACTGGCGCGGCATCGGCAGTTGCTGATCACCCCGCAACAAAGCGGCTACCCCGGCGGCGAACAGATCAGCCCGCAGGTCTGGCGCGCTGACAGTTTTTACGCCATGGCCGAGCTGTTGATGCGCGGCCTGGGCTGGGCCTGGCTGCCGCGCCATGTGGTGCAATACCCGACCTACCAAAATCAGATGCTCGAACTGAGCAGTGAATGGACGCCACCCGCGCTGGTCGTTGAAATGGTCTGGCGCCGCGACGAGCCACTGGGGCCAGCCGCACGCTGGCTCGCTGAATGTTTCACCCATCATTTGAAGGCCATTGGCTGATAAACTCCGCGCCCATGAATAGAACTCTCTACACATTCCTGTTTCACCTCGGCCTGCCTTTGATCGCGTTGCGCTTGTGGCTTCGGGCGCGCAAAGCCCCGGCTTACGCACAACGTATTGGCGAGCGTTTTGCCCGTGGATTGCCGCCGATGCAGAAGGGTGGCATCTGGGTCCACGCAGTCTCAGTGGGCGAAAGCATTGCCGCCGCGCCGATGATTCGCGCCTTGCTGACGCGCTATCCCGAATTGCCGATCACCATCACTTGCATGACGCCGACCGGCTCCGAGCGCATCCAGTCGATGTTCGCCAACGAGCCTCGGATTCAGCATTGCTACCTGCCGTACGATTTTCCGTGGGCAGCGGGGCGGTTTCTCGACCATGTCCAGCCAAAGATCGGTGTGATCATGGAAACCGAGCTGTGGCCCAACCACATTCACCAGTGTGCGAAACGGGGTATTCCGACGGTATTGGCGAACGCGCGGTTGTCAGAGCGTTCGGCGCGAGGCTACGGAAAATTCGCCAAACTGACCCGTCCAATGCTTGCCGAAATGAGCCTGATCGCTGTGCAGACAGAAACGGAAGCCCAGCGCTTTCGTGACCTCGGCGCTCGCCCGGAATGCGTGACGGTCACCGGCTCGATCAAATTCGACCTGACCATCGACCCGCAATTGCTGGGGCGGGCGGCGCAGCAGCGGGCGGATTGGCAGACCACGAACCGCCCGGTATGGATCGCGGCCAGTACACACGCCGGTGAGGACGAGGTGGTGTTGTCAGCCCATCGCCAATTGCTGAAAACCCGGCCCGACGCGCTGCTGATATTGGTGCCCCGTCACCCCGAACGCTTCAACAGCGTGTTCGAAATGAGCCAGCAGCAGGGCTTTTCCAGCGTTCGGCGTTCGACGTCCGAGCCTGTGACGAATACGACATCGGTGTTGGTGGGCGACACCATGGGCGAGCTGCTGTTTCTGTATGCCTTGGCTGACATCGCCTTCGTCGGCGGCAGCCTCGTGCCCAACGGCGGGCATAACCTGCTGGAACCTGCAGCACTGGATAAACCTGTCCTGAGCGGCCCCCACCTGTTCAACTTCCTCGAAATCGCCGCCCTGTTGCGTAATGCCGGGGCGTTGGAAGAGGTGAGCGATGCAGCGGGATTGGCAGCGGTGGTGCAGCGGTTGATCGAACAGCCTGAGCAGGCAAAATCGATGGCCGATGCGGGATTGGCGGTGATGAAGGCTAATCAGGGGGCGCTGCAGAAGTTATTGGATGGGATCGGGCGGTTGATCTGATTCCAACCTGATTCTTCAGACCTGGGCATGATCTGTAGGAGCCGGCTTGCTGGCGAATGCGGTGGAGCAGACACATTTGTGCTGAATGACACACCGGGTTCGCCAGCAAGCCGGCTCCTACAAGAATGTGTGTTACCCGCCCGAAAGGGTGGGCAACTTACCGCTCCGACGGCCTTTCAAAATTCTTCGCCGCCTCTTTCGCCAGATCCGGCGGCAGGAAGTCTTTGTCCGGGTTGTAATCCGGTTTGAGGAAGCGCGACAGATCTTGCAAATCCCCCGGGCTCAACGTGCCCGCCGCCTGTTTCAAGCGCAGGTTGTCGAGGATGTAGTCGTAGCGGGTGTTGTTGTAATCGCGCACCGAGGCGTACAGCTGGCGTTGCGCGTCCAGCACGTCAACGATGTTACGTGTGCCCACCTGATACCCGATTTCCGTGGCTTCCAGCGCGCTCTGGTTGGAGATGATCGACTGTTTGCGTGCCTGGACCTGCTCGACGTCGGTGTTCACGGCGCGGTGCAGGTTGCGGGTGTTTTCCACCACCTGACGGCGCAGGCCTTCGCGTTGCTGCTCGGTCTGGCCAAGGCGGGCGTAGGCTTCGCGCACTTGCGAGCTGGTCAGGCCGCCGCTGTAGATCGGGATGTTCACTTGCAGACCGATGGTGCGTTGTTCGACGCTGCCGTGAAAACTCTGACCGGTGTAGTTTGGGTTGGTGAAGCCCAGCGGGTCGTTGTCGCCTTTTTCGTATTGGGCGACGGCATCGACGGTCGGCGCATGACCGGCCTTGCGTTGGCGCAGGGTCTCTTCGGCGGCGCTGACAGCGTAGTTGCTGGCCAGCAGGTTGAGGTTCTGTTGCGAGGCGGTATCGACCCAAGATTTGGCGTCGTTTGGCGTCGGTGCCAGCACTGGCAAGGTATGCACGATGCCTTCGATGGCGTTGTATTCGCGGTTGGTCAGGGTCACCAAGGCCTGAAACGCATCGTCCACCTGACGCTTGGCGACAATGCGTGCAGCGCGAGCGGTGTCATAGCTGGCCTGGGCTTGCAGCACGTCGGTCTTGTCCGAAAGGCCTACGTCAAAGCGCTCATTGGCCTGATCCAGCTGGCGCTTGAATGCCGCTTCTTCCGCCTTGGTCGAGGCCAGATTGTCCTGGGCGCGCAGCACCGTGAAGTAATCTTCGGCGCTTTGCAGGATCAGGTTCTGTTCGGTGGCCGACAGTTGCAGGATCGCCTGTTCGTTGACGTCCTTGGCGGCCTTGAGCTGGAACCAGCGGTCGGCGCGGAAAATCGGCTGGCTCAGGGTCGCGCGATAAACCGTGCCGCTGCGATTGATCACGGCAGACGGCTCGTCGATCTTGGTGCGCGTGTTGTTCACGTCGGCACCGCCGGAAATGTTCGGCAGCAGACCCGCGCGGGCCTGGGGCACGATTTCTTTCTGCGCGTCATAGCTGGCGCGGGCCGCAGCCAGGTCGGCGTTATTGTTGACGGCTTCCTGGTAGACGCTGACCAGTCCGGTCTTGGTCGGCAGAGGCAAGTCCGCTGCCCCGGCCATTGCATTCGACGCACACGACACGGCAATGGCCAGTGAAAAGTTGCGCAGCATAGACATTCCCTAGTAGTTGTTGTCGCTGATTCAGTGCAGACGGCTTTTGGCGTCGCGTAGCGAGTGTAGTTCCGCGCGATCCCTACAACAATCCGCCATATCGGCCATTTAACAAGCGTTTGAATTCCTCGCTTGGCGTTTGCCCCGTCACGCGTCTAGACTGGCGCCGTTCTTGTCGGGGTGCCTTGCTATGAGGCTGAGATCGGATAATCCGGATCCCGTTGAACCTGATCAGGTTAGCGCCTGCGTAGGGAACAAGATTTCTCGTCTCCCGGCGAGTCCTCTTGAGCGTCGTCCGGGGTCGTCTTTGTTCAATTTTTGAACAGTCCTCGTGTTACGATCCTCAGCATCCGTGTCGTCTCAGGGTGCATCCGTCCGTTCGAATCAGGCTCACGCTCCGACAAATCAATCCGCCGCTGGATGATGTCTGGAGAGCCCGTGATGAGTACAACACTAAAAAACGCCAATCTGAGTGAATCCGCCCAAGTCGATTCGGGGTCGGTGCAGCCGTTCACCCGCTCGCAAAAAATCTATGTTCAAGGCTCCCGGCCGGACATCCGCGTGCCGATGCGTGAAATCAGTCTCGATGTGACACCCACAGACTTCGGCGGCGAGATCAACGCGCCGGTCTGCGTGTACGACACCTCGGGCCCGTACACCGACCCCAACGTCGTCATTGACGTACGCAAAGGCCTGGGCGACGTGCGTTCGGCCTGGATCAATGATCGTGGCGACACCGAACGTCTCGACGGCCTTAGCTCCGACTTCGGGCAACAGCGGCTGGCCGATGCCGAGCTGACCAAACTGCGCTTCGCCCACGTGCGCAACCCGCGCCGCGCCAAAGCCGGGGCCAACGTCAGCCAGATGCACTACGCGCGTCAGGGCATCATCACCGCCGAGATGGAATACGTTGCCATCCGCGAAAACATGAAGCTGAAAGAGGCCTGCGCTGCCGGTCTTTTGAAGCAGCAACACGCCGGCCACAGCTTCGGCGCGAGCATCCCGAAAGAGATCACCGCCGAATTCGTGCGCGAAGAAATCGCCCGTGGCCGTGCCATCATTCCGGCCAACATCAACCACGTCGAACTGGAACCGATGATCATCGGCCGTAACTTCCTGGTGAAGATCAACGGCAACATCGGCAACAGTGCTTTGGGTTCGTCCATCGAAGAAGAAGTGGCGAAGCTGACGTGGGGCATTCGCTGGGGCTCAGACACCGTCATGGACCTGTCCACCGGCAAGCACATTCACGAAACCCGCGAGTGGATCATCCGCAACTCGCCGGTGCCGATTGGCACTGTGCCGATTTATCAGGCGCTGGAGAAAGTGAACGGCGTCGCTGAAGACCTGACCTGGGAGCTGTTCCGCGACACGCTGATCGAGCAGGCAGAGCAGGGCGTCGATTACTTCACCATCCACGCAGGCGTGCTGTTGCGCTACGTGCCGCTGACGGCCAAGCGCGTCACCGGCATCGTGTCACGGGGCGGTTCGATCATGGCCAAGTGGTGTCTGGCGCATCACAAGGAAAACTTCCTCTACACCCACTTCGACGAAATCTGCGAAATCATGAAGGCCTACGACGTCAGCTTCTCGCTGGGCGATGGCCTGCGTCCGGGCTCGATTGCCGACGCCAACGACGAAGCGCAGTTCGGCGAGCTGGAAACCCTTGGCGAGCTGACCAAGATCGCGTGGAAGCACGACGTGCAGTGCATGATCGAAGGCCCCGGCCACGTGCCAATGCAACTGATCAAAGAGAATATGGACAAGCAGCTGGAGTGCTGCGACGAGGCGCCGTTCTACACCCTTGGCCCGCTGACCACCGACATTGCGCCGGGCTACGATCACATCACTTCGGGCATTGGTGCGGCGATGATCGGATGGTTCGGCTGCGCGATGCTCTGCTACGTCACGCCGAAAGAACACCTGGGCCTGCCGAACAAAGACGACGTAAAGACCGGGATCATTACCTACAAGATCGCCGCCCACGCCGCCGACCTCGCGAAAGGCCATCCGGGTGCGCAGATTCGCGACAACGCGTTGAGCAAGGCGCGCTTCGAATTCCGTTGGGAAGACCAGTTCAACCTCGGTCTGGACCCGGACACCGCACGTTCGTACCACGACGAAACCCTGCCGAAAGACTCGGCCAAAGTCGCGCATTTCTGCTCCATGTGCGGGCCGAAATTCTGCTCGATGAAAATCACCCAGGAAGTCCGCGAGTACGCGGCCAACCAGAAAATCGAAGCGGTGGACCTGTCGGTGGCCGAAGGCATGCGCGAGCAGGCCGAGCGGTTCAAGCAGGAAGGCAGCCAGCTTTACAAGAAAGTCTAGCCACGAGCGGCGAGCGGCGAGCTGCAAGCTAGAAGCCAAAGCAGATCTGCTTTGGCTTCAAACGTGTAGCTTGCCGCTTGAGGCTTTCCACTGCTTCTTTTGATCTGGCCGCGAACGGCAATCTACAAGCCGCCGCAGATCCGCTTTTGCTCTTACTTGCAGCTTGTAGCTTGAAGCTCATCACTGCTTTTCCAGGGATCTTAATGTGAACACACCCAGCACCTATTCACCCGACATCCCCGTCCCCGCCAGCAAGCGGGTCTTCGGCGGGCGTGATCTGTTTTCCCTGTGGTTCTCCCTCGGCATCGGCCTGATGGTCTTGCAAACCGGCGCGTTGCTGGCACCGGGTTTGGGCATGTCCGGCTCGATGCTGGCGATCTTCCTCGGCACCCTGGTCGGCGTTCTGCTGCTGGCCGCCGTGGGCGTGATTGGCAGCGACACCGGGCTGTCGTCGATGGCCGCGCTCAAGCTTAGCCTTGGCACCAAAGGCGCGGGCGTGCCAGCGATTCTCAACCTGTTGCAACTGGTGGGCTGGGGGTCTTTCGAGATCATCGTCATGCGCGATGCGGCCAGTCTGCTCGCCGCGGGCGCTTTCAATGAAGGCAGCCTGTGGACAAGCCCGCTGCTCTGGACGCTGCTGTTCGGCGGCCTGGCAACCCTGCTGGCGGTCAGTGGCCCGCTCACCTTTGTGCGGCAGATCCTGCGCAAGTGGGGCATCTGGCTGTTGCTGGCGGCGTGCGTCTGGCTGACCTGGAACCTGTTCGCCAAGGCTGATCTCGCCGCACTCTGGTCGCGAGCGGGCGATGGCTCGCTGCCGTTTGCCGTGGGTTTCGACATCGCCATCGCCATGCCGCTGTCGTGGCTGCCTCTGATCGCCGACTATTCACGCTTCGGCAAACGCGGCACCGGCGTGTTCGGCGGCACGGTGTTGGGCTTCTTTATCGGCAACTTCTGGCTGATGACCCTGGGCGTCGCCTACACCCTCGCGTTCGCGCCGAGCGGTGAAGCGAATGCGCTGCTGTTGGCACTGGCCGGGGCAGGGATGGGCATTCCGCTGCTGCTGATCTTGCTCGACGAGTCCGAAAACGCCTTCGCCGACATTCACTCGGCAGCGGTTTCAAGCGGGATTCTGTTGAAAGCCAAAGTCGAACATCTGGCGCTGGCTATCGGCGTGATCTGCACGCTGATCGCCTGCTTCGCACCCTTGGCGCAGTACCAGAACTTCCTGCTGCTGATCGGCTCTGTGTTCGCGCCGCTGTTTGGCGTAGTGCTGGTGGATCACTTCATCCTGCGCCGCCGCAGCCATGGCACCGCGACGGTGGGTTTGCGCTGGATGACGCTGCTGGCGTGGGTCGGCGGCATCGCGACTTACCACGTATTGGCGAACCTTTACCCCAACGTCGGTGCAACACTGCCAGCCCTCATCGTGGCTGGCGTGCTGCAACTGGCGCTGAGCAAGGCGATCAACTCCGACCGGGGAACAGTTCCGGTTTGAGGATGCCGTTGAGCTGCGGATACGGAATCTTCAGCTCGATGTGGCCCATGGCGTACGGAGCGATGGTGGTGACCGGGTATTTCAGGATCACGGCACCGTACGTCAGGGCGACGTTGGAAGTGCGCTTGAATGGCCACATCTTCTGGAACTCGGTGTCCTTGTCCAGCTTGACGCTGATTTGCCAGGCCTGGTGTGCCAGCTCCGCTTTAGCCCAGAAGGCCGCTTCCTGGCCTGGCACCAGCATGTCGGCCAGCGTCAGCACGCGTTGCTGTTGACGGGAATAGTTGATGAACGCGCGGCCTGGGTCGCCATGGGCGCCGCCAGCGTCGAGGTAGCTCGACAGCTCAACCACCACAAGACCGTCATGCTGCTCGCGTACTTTCGCTTGCAAATAGCTGGCGTTGCGCGCCGGGGCTCGGGCGAGGAACTGCTCCTGATAGGCCTTGAGCGTCGGCGGCACAGGGCCGTCGGTGTCGCTGCGGGTCAATTGCAGCAGGGTGCGCTGCACGATGCCGTCCAGCTTCGGTTCATCCGGAAAGTGCACAGTGTCGATGTTCACCAACGGGCAGTCATCCGTGGTGCAGCCCGGCTTGATCAGCTCGGACGCGTCGCGCTGAACGGTCAGCGGCTTTCGCATGTTGGGTTCGAAAAAGCTCTGGCAGGCACCCAGTATCAGGGCCAGGCAGGCCATTGAAACGATTTTCAGAAACGACATGGTGATCCTTGGCGTTGGCATATAAGGGCCATAAAGGGCCATCACAGAGGGGTAACGGCAACAGGCTTCGACTGTCTGTGGCGCAATCAGTTCGCCATTGGGCGGATTAGAGTGCCATTCCCCTGCCTTCGTCTACCCTGAGTGCCGGATTTGCCAAGTCCAGGGGCTGCATCCCGCGTGGCAGCACGTTAGGATGGCGCGAAGTCACAAGTGCTTTGCAGTGAGAAATCTATGACCGATACCGCTAAATCGACACCCACGAAGCACGAGATCGTCCACCGCGAAACCTGCTTCAAGGGCTTCTACCAACTGGACCGTCTGCACCTGCGCCATGAGCTGTTCGACGGCGGCATGGGGCCGGAAATCAAGCGCGAGCTGTTCGTGCGTCATGATGCGGTGTGCGTGCTGCCCTACGATGCCAAGCGCGACGAAGTGGTTCTGCTTGAGCAGTTCCGGGTCGGCGTCGTCGGCAAGCATCCCAACCCTTGGCTGATCGAAATGGTCGCCGGGCTGATCGATAAAAAAGAGCAGCCCGAGGAGGTTGCTCACCGCGAAGGAGAAGAGGAAGCTGGGCTTGTCTTCAGCGCGTTGTGGCCGATCACCAAATACTTTCCGTCGCCCGGTGGCAGCAATGAATTCGTTCACCTCTACTTGGGCAAATGCGAAAGCGCGGGGGCAGGTGGGGTGCATGGGCTGGAGGAAGAGGCCGAAGACATCCGTGTGTCGGTCTGGTCGTTCGATGACGCGATGCAAGCCGTAAAAGACGGACGCATCGTCAATGCGGCAACTATCATCGCAATACAGTGGCTGGCGCTGAATCGCGCCGAAATCAGGGGGCTGTGGTCGTGAATCTTCTGCGCGAGCGCTACCGTGTCGACCTCGCCGGGCTGCAAGCAGCCTGTGAGGCGAACTACGCGCGCTTGATGCGTCTGTTACCTGACATGCGCAATGAACAACGCTCTCGCCGGGTGGCTGTTACTCAAGGCGATCAAATGCTGGGCGTGCTGGCGGTTGAAGTGGTGCAGAACTGCCCGTACACCTCGACCTTGCTCGTGCGCCAGGAGCACAGCTTGCCTTGGCTGCCCGTGCCCGTCCTAGAGGTGCAGGTCTACCACGACGCCCGCATGGCCGAAGTCATCGGCGCCGAACATGCGCGCCGTTTCCGGGGGATCTATCCGTACCCCAACGCCGACATGCACCAGCCGGACGAAAAGGCCCAGTTGAATCTGTTCTTGGGTGAATGGCTGAGTCATTGTCTGGCGTGCGGTCATGAGTTTGAGGCGGTTCGCTAAGTCCGGGCGTACGGCGAGCCTGCAGGGGAGGCGCTGGTTTCCCGTAGTCTGTTGCGCAAATGAGAACTGCCACGCTGTTCCGGGTTTGCCGTCGTAACAATCAGACACCATAATCCGGCCATACCTGCTCAAGGAGATGGCCATTGCCGAGCGCACCTTCAAACCCGTCCTCCGTGTTGGTGGTTCAACTGTCCGACAGTCACCTGTTCGCTGAAGCGGACGGCCAACTGCTGGGCATGCAAACCCGCGACAGCCTCAAGGCTGTGGTCGATCTGGTGCTCGCCGAGCAACCCGACATCGATCTGGTGCTCGCCACCGGCGACTTGTCGCAGGATGGCTCGGTCGAGTCTTATCAGGCGTTTCGGACTGAAAGCGACCGACTGGATGCGCCGAAGCGCTGGATTCCCGGCAATCACGACGAACTTCGCGAGATGGCGATAGGAGCTCAGGGCAGCGAACTCCTGGACCCGGTCGTCGATGTCGGTAACTGGCGCATCACGATGCTGGACTCGGCGGTTTCAGGCTCCGTTCCCGGCTATCTGGAGGACAAGCAGCTGCAATTGCTCGCGCAGGCCCTGAGCGAAGCGCCGGAGCGTCATCATCTGATCTGCTTGCATCACCACCCAGTACCCATTGGCGCGGCATGGATGGCGCCAATCGGCCTGCGCAATCCCGATGCGCTGTTTGCCGTGCTGGAGCGTTTTCCACAAACGCGCGCAGTGCTCTGGGGTCATGTGCATCAAGAGTTCGATCAGGCTCGCCAAGGTGTCCGTCTAATGGCTTCACCTTCCACTTGCATTCAATTCGCACCGAACAGCATGGATTTCGCCCTTGATTCGCTGGCCCCTGGTTACCGCTGGCTGCGCCTGCTCGACGATGGGCAGATCGAAACGGGGGTGTCGCGCATCGATCCGAATCTGTTTGAGGTGGACCTCAGTGGCGCTGGCTATTGAAGGAAACGTCCTGAATTCGCGGTAAATCATCATCGAACGAGTCTTCACGCTGTTGTCCCTGTAAACTGCGTGGCTTTGCCCTGTGAGAGCCAGAACGTCGGCTTTCACCCCGACTCGCAGCTTCTGGAGGCCACGGCGTGAATCACGATCACTCGACACTGCTTTATATACATGGCCTGAACAGCTCGGCGATGTCGAAGAAGGCCACGCAGCTGTCCGGGCTGATGAACCGTCTTGGTCTGAGTGAGCAACTGCGCGTGCCGGAGCTGCATCATCATCCGCGCCAGGCCATCGCCCAGCTGGAAGCCGCCATCGACGAACTGGGCGGGCGGCCATTACTGGTCGGCAGCTCCCTCGGCGGCTACTATGCGACTCACTTGGCTGAGCGACATGGCCTCAAGGCTGTGTTGATCAATCCAGCAGTGAATCCACACCAGCTGTTCGACGGTTTTCTGGGCACCCAAACGAACCTCTACACCGGCGAAAGCTGGGAGCTGACGCACGATCACGTGGATGCGCTGGCAGAGCTTGAAGTGCCCGCGCCACAGGATCCGCAGCGCATTCAGGTGTGGCTGCAAACCGGTGACGAGACGCTGGATTACAAACGGGCGCAGGCGTTTTATCGGGCCTGTGCCTTGCGCATCGAGGCCGGCGGCGATCACAGCTTTCAGGGGTTCGCAGAAAAAATGCCGACCCTGTTGAGCATTGCCGGATTTGCCCCCGAGCTGTTGCAGGCGATCGATCTGTCGACGCTCTGAATGAAGCGCCAGAATCGAAGCGCTGACTGAAACAAACCTGTAGAACAGTGTCATTCCGACATTTCATGAACGACTTGATGACGAGACCCCATGGCCAATCCCAGCGCTAGCTCTTATAACGCAGACGCCATCGAAGTCCTCTCGGGCCTCGACCCGGTCCGCAAGCGGCCGGGCATGTACACCGACACTTCTCGGCCGAACCACCTCGCCCAGGAAGTCATCGACAACAGCGTCGACGAAGCCCTGGCAGGCCACGCCAAATCGGTGCAAGTGATTCTCCACGCCGACAACTCCCTGGAAGTGGCCGACGACGGTCGCGGCATGCCGGTGGACATTCACCCGGAAGAGGGCGTCTCGGGCGTCGAGCTGATCCTCACCAAGCTCCACGCGGGCGGCAAATTCTCCAACAAGAACTACCAGTTCTCCGGCGGTTTGCACGGCGTGGGGATTTCCGTGGTCAACGCGCTCTCCACCCAAGTGCGGGTGCGGGTCAAGCGCGACGGCAACGAATATGAAATGACCTTCGCCGACGGCTTCAAGGCCACCGAGCTGGCCGTGGTCGGCACCGTCGGCAAGCGTAACACTGGCACCAGCGTGTATTTCGCGCCGGACCCGAAGTATTTCGACAGCCCCAAATTCTCGGTCAGCCGCCTCAAGCACGTGCTCAAGGCCAAGGCCGTATTGTGCCCGGGGCTGCTGGTCAGCTTTGAAGACAAAAGCACTGGCGAAAAAGTCGAGTGGCATTACGAAGACGGCCTGCGCTCCTACTTGCAGGACTCGGTCAACGATTTCCTGCGCTTGCCGGAAGAGCCATTCTGCGGCGCCTTCGCCGGTAACAAGGAAGCCGTGGACTGGGCGCTGCTGTGGCTGCCGGAAGGGGGCGACAGTGTTCAGGAAAGCTACGTCAACCTGATCCCCACCGCGCAGGGCGGCACCCACGTCAACGGTTTGCGTCAGGGCCTGCTCGACGCGATGCGCGAGTTCTGCGAGTTCCGCAACCTGCTGCCGCGTGGCGTGAAGCTGGCCCCGGAAGACGTCTGGGAGCGCATCGCGTTCGTTCTGTCGATGAAGATGCAGGAGCCGCAATTCTCCGGCCAGACCAAGGAGCGGCTGTCGTCCCGTGAAGCGGCGGCGTTCGTCTCTGGTGTGGTCAAAGATGCGTTCAGCCTCTGGCTCAATGCGCACCCGGAAATGGGCATGCAACTGGCCGAACTGGCCATCAACAACGCCGGCCGTCGTCTGAAAGCGAGCAAAAAGGTCGAGCGCAAACGTATCACCCAAGGCCCGGCATTGCCGGGGAAACTGGCGGATTGCGCGGGGCAGGACCCGATGCGCGCCGAGCTGTTTCTGGTCGAGGGTGATTCCGCAGGCGGCTCGGCCAAGCAAGCGCGGGATAAGGAATTCCAGGCCATCCTGCCATTGCGCGGCAAGATCCTGAACACGTGGGAAGTCGATGGCGGCGAAGTCCTTGCCAGCCAGGAAGTGCACAACATCGCGGTCGCCATCGGCGTCGATCCGGGCGCGGCGGACATGAGTCAACTGCGCTACGGCAAGATCTGCATCCTCGCCGACGCCGACTCCGACGGCCTGCACATTGCCACACTGCTCTGCGCGCTGTTCGTCCAGCATTTCCGTCCGCTGGTGGACGCTGGCCATGTGTACGTCGCCATGCCGCCGCTGTACCGCATCGATCTGGGCAAGGAGATTTACTACGCGCTCGACGAAGCCGAGCGCGACGGCATCCTTGACCGGCTGGTGGCCGAAAAGAAACGCGGCAAGCCGCAGGTCACGCGATTCAAAGGCCTGGGTGAAATGAACCCACCGCAACTGCGCGAAACCACCATGGACCCGAACACTCGTCGTCTGGTGCAACTGACGCTGGACGATTTCGAAGCGACGTCCGAGATGATGGACATGCTGCTGGCCAAGAAGCGCGCAGGTGATCGCAAGACCTGGCTGGAATCCAAGGGCAATCTGGCCGAGGTGCTGGTTTGATCCGAGGGTGGCTGGCAGCGCTGATGCTGACCGCCATGCCGATATTCGCTGCGCAACCGGCGGCGCAGAAGCCGCTGCCCGAGCTCACGCTGGAATCCGAGCACGCAGTCGACGACATGATCGGCGGCAACCTGTCCGGGCTGGCCTCGTGCAATGGCGTTCTGTGGACGGTATCCGACCGCGACGACGAGATCCTGTACAGCCTCGACACGTCAGCGACGGTCTGGAAAGCCAAGGCGCTGAAGCTTGAGATTCCGCCGATTCCGGACAGCGGTTTGTCGGGCACGCTGCGCAACATGGCCAAGGCCGCGTCGCTGCTACGGGGCGGCGACCTGGATTTCGAAGGCGTGACCTGTGATGCGGCGGGCAATCGTTATCTGGTCAGCGAAGGATTCGCGACGGTGCTGAAAGTGCCCGTCGAGGGCGCGGCAAGCTGGTTGCCCCTGCCGAAGAAGCTGGTCGTGGAAGCCCAGGCGGCGGGCATGCTTCAGCATTTCAACGCTATTTTTGAAGGCATCGCCATCAGCCCGGCAGGCGACCAGATCTGGCTCGCCGCCGAGCGCGAAAAGCGTGGGCTGCTGACCGCGAAGCTTGGCAAGGACGGTTGGGCCTGCGGCACCAGTTGCATCCTGCGTATGGAGTCCGGCAATGACACCTTGCCGCCACAGCTGGGGGGCAAATCCGTCGCCAAGGACTTTTCCGATATCTCACTGTACAAAGGCAAACTCTACACCCTGGAGCGCGCGGCTTATCGCATCTGTCGTCGGACGCTGGAGACCGGGAAACTAGAGACCTGCTGGTCGTTTGCCAGAGAGGCCTTGCTGCCAAACAGGCTCTACGATCAGAAATACGGCCTCACCGAAGCGCTGATCATCGATGACACCGGCGCCTGGGTAGGCATCGACAACAATTTCGGTGCCCGGGCCGATGGCGAAAAACGGCCCATTGTCTGGCGTTTCGATGCGCCGGAGGGTGGCTGGAGCAGCAAGCCTTGACGCAAGGGCCTCCCGGCAAACGCGCCGGGCGCCTGATGCTGATCATTGTCTGGGCGGCAGGGCTGTTTCTGGCGACACGGTTTTTTGGTCAGTGGGAGCAGCATCAGGAAAATCCGAATACGGCGGTCACCTCGGAACACGGTGATGGCTATGTCGAAGTGCGACTCGCGAGCAATCGTCAGGGGCATTTCGTCATGACGGGGCAGATCAATGCACACCCCGTCGAGTTCATGCTCGACACGGGCGCGACCCATGTCGCGATTCCCGAAGGTGTCGCGCAGACACTGCGACTTGAGCGCGGCGCCAGGGTGGAAGTCAGCACGGCCAACGGCCGGACTGACGCCTTCCGGACCACGCTGAAGCGGCTGCAAATCGGCGATATCGTCCTGAACGATGTGCGCGCCCTCGTGGTGCCCGGTCTGGACGGTGATCAGGTGCTGCTGGGTATGAGCGCCATCCAACAACTTGAATTCACACAGCGCGGCGGCACCTTGCTGCTGCGTCAGACGACAAAATGATGAGGCCCGCATGAGCGACTCCCTTGACCTCAGCCTGGACGGCGTAGAACGCCGGTCGCTGGCTGACTTCACCGAACAGGCCTATCTCAACTACTCCATGTACGTGATCATGGACCGCGCCTTGCCGCATATCGGCGACGGCCTGAAGCCTGTGCAGCGGCGCATTGTCTACGCCATGAGCGAGCTGGGTCTGGATGCCGACGCCAAGCACAAGAAATCGGCGCGTACCGTCGGTGATGTGCTGGGTAAATTCCATCCCCACGGCGATTCGGCCTGCTACGAAGCCATGGTGTTGATGGCCCAGTCCTTCAGCTATCGCTACACGCTGGTGGACGGCCAAGGGAACTGGGGTGCGCCGGACGATCCCAAGTCGTTCGCCGCCATGCGTTACACCGAAGCGCGTTTGTCCCGCTATTCCGAAGTGTTGCTCACCGAACTGGGCCAAGGCACGGCGGACTGGGTGCCGAACTTCGACGGCACGCTGGACGAGCCGGCGGTGTTGCCAGCCCGTTTACCGAACATCCTGCTCAACGGCACTACCGGTATCGCCGTGGGCATGGCCACCGACGTGCCGCCGCACAACCTGCGTGAAGTTGCCTCGGCCTGTGTCCGTCTGCTGGATGAGCCCAAGGCCACCATCGAACAGCTGTGCGAGCACATACAGGGTCCGGATTACCCGACTGAAGCGGAAATCATCACCCCGCGCGCCGACCTGCTGAAAATCTACGAAACCGGCCGTGGCTCGGTGCGCATGCGTGCGGTGTACCGCGTCGAAGATGGCGACATCGTGGTCACCGCGCTGCCTCACCAGGTCTCCGGCGCCAAGGTGCTGGAACAGATCGCCGCGCAGATGCAGGCCAAGAAACTGCCGATGGTCGCTGACCTGCGCGATGAGTCGGACCACGAGCACCCTTGCCGCATCGTGATCATTCCGCGCTCCAACCGCGTCGATCCCGAAGAGCTGATGCAACACCTGTTCGCCACCACCGAGCTGGAATCCAGCTACCGGGTGAACATCAACATCATCGGCCTCGACGGCAAGCCGCAGCTGAAAAACCTCAAGACGCTGCTGTCCGAATGGCTGCAATTCCGTCTCACCACCGTGCGCCGCCGCTTGCAGTTCCGTCTGGACAAGGTCGAGAAGCGTCTGCACCTGTTGGAAGGTTTGCTCACTGCGTACCTGAACCTGGATGAAGTGATCCACATCATCCGCACCGCCGAGCACCCGAAAGCCGAGCTGATCGCGCGTTTCGACCTGTCTGAAATCCAGGCCGACTACATCCTCGACACCCGGTTGCGTCAGTTGGCGCGTCTGGAAGAGATGAAGCTGCGCGGCGAACAAGACGAATTGCTCAAGGAACAAGCCAAGCTTCAGGCTCTGCTGGGCAGTGAAACCAAGCTGCGCAAGCTGGTCCGCAGCGAACTGATTGCCGACGCACAAACCTATGGCGATGACCGTCGCTCGCCAATCGTCGAGCGCGCCGAAGCCAAGGCGTTGTCCGAAAACGAACTGATGCCGACCGAACCGGTGACCGTCGTGCTGTCGGAAAAAGGCTGGGTGCGCTGCGCCAAGGGCCACGACATCGATGCAACCGGGCTTTCCTATAAAGCGGGCGACGGCTTCAAAGCGGCAGCGGCGGGGCGCTCGAACCAGTTCGCCGTGTTCATCGACTCCACCGGCCGCAGCTACTCGCTGGCGGCGCATACCTTGCCGTCTGCGCGAGGGCAGGGCGATCCGTTGACGGGCCGTCTGACACCGCCGCCTGCCGCCACTTTCGAGTGCGTGCTGCTGCCGGACGACGACGCGCTGTACGTGATCGCATCGGACGCCGGTTACGGTTTCGTGGTCAAGGGCGAGGATCTGCAAGCCAAGAACAAGGCAGGCAAGGCGCTGTTGAGCCTGCCGTCGGGTGCGAAGGTTATCCTGCCGCGTCCCGTGCCGGATCGTGAGCAGAACTGGCTGGCGGCGGTCACGACCGAAGGTCGCCTGCTGGTGTTCAAAATCAGCGATCTGCCGCAGCTGGGCAAAGGCAAGGGCAACAAGATCATCGGCATTCCGGGTGAGCGCGTCGCCAGTCGTGAAGAGTATGTGACCGACTTGGCCGTCATTCCTGAAGGCGCCACGTTGGTGCTGCAAGCGGGCAAGCGTACGCTTTCGCTGAAGCCGGATGACCTTGAACATTACAAAGGTGAACGTGGCCGTCGTGGCAATAAGCTACCGCGTGGCTTCCAGCGCGTAGACGCTTTGTTGGTGGAAAGCGCTACTTAAACCGGTGATTTCAGCTGCCGATCTTCGTTTCGTCACGAAGATCGACGCAGAATCGCTGGAGTCATCGCGCATATTCACGGATGATATGTCGTCTTGAGGTGCGGGCGTGGCTGTGTGCCTTCATGTTTTCTTGAGTATTTGACAGTGTGGCCGCCGTGCGGGGCCACTTGGACGGAATGATGAATTTTCTACGCGTTCCTTTTGTTCTGTTGTTGACCGGCGTTCTAGGTTTGGCCGGGTGCAGCGTTCATCAGCCCCAATCGCTCTATCAGCTGGACAGTGGCGAACCTGGGCAACCGAAACAAAGTGCCGGAGTCGCTGTTTTGCTGGGTCCGGTTTCCGTTGCTGACTATCTGCAACGCGAGACATTACTGCAACGCCAGCCCGACGGCAGCCTGACGGCCTCGGCTGACGGGCGCTGGGCGGGCAGTCTGTCCTCTGATATCGATCAATTGCTGCTGCGCCAGTTGGCGTGGAAGCTGGACAGCCAACGGGTCGTCATGGCGCCTGCGGCCGCGAATTTCACCCCGGATGTGCAGGTCGTACTGTCGATCACCCGTCTGGATTCTGGTGTGAATCAACCCGCCGTGCTCGACGCGCAGTGGCGTTTGCTGGACCGTCGCGGGACCGTGCGCGACAGCAAGCTGGTTCACCTGGAAGAGCCTCACGCGGGCACCTCTGCGGCGCAGGTCAAGGCTCAAGGCGTGCTGTTACAGCGTCTGGCCGATCAGTTGAGCGTGGCAGTCAAACCGGTGGCCAGTCAGCCGTTGGTCGCGGAAGAGCCCAAGAAAGCCGCTCAACCCGCCAAGACCCGCGTCGATCAGGACAAACCAAAGATCCCGATGGCATCGCCGATTCGCACAGACCTGGAAATCTATCGGTTCTGAGTCAGTCACAAACAAAAGAGCCCGCAGCGATGCGGGCTTTTTTGTGGGTAATGGTTGGTGACGGGATGAACACAGGCTGCCTGATCGTTCCTCACGCTCCGTGTGGGAATGCATCTCCCCGACGGTCCGCGTCAGCCTGAACAATGGACGCGAAGCGCCCAAGGCTGCGTTCCCACGCGGAGCGCGGGAACGATCGGCACGCGTCTTCAGGAGCGCGAAGGGAAGCGGTCAGGCCTTGCGCGCCTCATGCATGCGCGCCAACTGGCGCTCCAGCATTGACGGATACGGTTCCATCAGGCGCTCGACACAGCTGGCGCCTTCAGGGCTGGCGATGGGGCGAATGCGGGCGCGTTGGCGGATGGTGTGGTCTTCGCTGATCTTGCGCTCGACCAGCAGCAAGTTACGGCTGTGTTGCGACAGAGCCAACGCGTCTTGCGCGGTTTCGGTCAGCAGCAGGTCGATCTGATTCATGCCGTGCAAGCCTTCGCCCAGCGTCAGACCCAGTTGCAATTGCAGCGTGATGCCGCTGTCCGCGACTTCGATCTGCAAGGCGTGGCTCAGGGCGCGTAGCAATTCGCCGCAGCAGATGGCGTTGGTCAGGTAATCGTCACCGCTGTCCTGGGTGCTGAACACCATCAGTGAGCTGCCGTCGTTCAGTGTGTGCAACTCGCTGTCATAGAGCGATGCTGCCTGATCGATGCAGTCGCGATAACGCTCCAACAGTTCGGTCAAACGAGCGCGAGGCAAACGGCGCAATTGCTCCTGCGAACCCAGCTGAACGGCCAGCACCGCGCTGTATTGCGGCTGCGACGGAGCCACTGGCAGAACAGGGCGTGGCGCAGGTTTTTGAACCACGGGCGTGTTGTCACGCAGATCGGCGAACGGGTCTTCTTCGTCCTCCTCATCTTCCTCGGCCATGATGCGTCGCGCCGGGATCGCCGTGGCGCGGGGCTTCGGCGCTTCGTCGAACTCAGGGTCGCTCAGGTCGCTGGCGTCGAACTCAGGCGAGTTGTCGTCGTCCGCTTCCGCCAAAGGCTGGGGCTCGGGAATGGGTTGCGGCTCAGGCTCCGGCGGTGCATAAGACGCCTTGAGCTGACGGGCCAGATCACCGATTTCGTCCTGACGATCAGTCGCCGGGGTGTATGGATCGATGTAACGCAGCCACATGCGCAGTTGCAGCATCGGCGTGGAGATATGCCGCCCCAGACGCAGGCTCAAGGCGAGCGCCAGTGCCAACAGAATACCGGCCAGAATCCCCATGCTTTGCAGGCTGATCAGCAAAGGCTGCTGGAACTGGGACATGTCCAGGCTGATGCGCAAGGTGCCCGCGACCACGTCCTGGAACGTCACTTTGATTTCGTAGAGGCCCTCGGCTTCGCCCAGCAGACCGTTTTTCGGACGCTGACCGGCTTCGGCAAGGATGCGGTTATCAACGCTGTAGATCGCCGCGTGGGCCACCAGCGGGTTCTTCACCAGATTGCCCAGCAACACGTTGAGGCTGAGGATGTCGTTGGACACCAGCAGCTCAGTGGCGGAGGTCGCGGTTTGCGTGGTCAGGGCCTGGCCCAGCGCATCTGCCTGTTCGTGCATGGCCTGCTTGAACTGCAAACCCATCACGCAGGCATAGATCACCAGCGCCAGCGCGACGAGGATCACGTTGTGGCTGGCGATGCGCAAAGCAATCGGAACGCGTCGATGACGCAGAGCCCGGAAGATCAGCAAGAAGAAATTATCGGTTTTTACTGGCGTGGGCCGGTTCACTGAGCACGGCTCTCTTGGAGAAGTTGGGGCGCAGTATAGCGAGCGACCCAGAGACGGCAAAGCGCTCACTGTGCCCGGTGGTCACTGAAAGTGAGTAGAATGCCGTTTTTTTCCACCTGCGGGGGTGCGCCTTGCGCGAAATTGTCCTGATAAACATCACTGGCGAAGACAGTCCGGGTCTGACGGCGGCCATTACTGGCGTACTGGCTCGCGGCGGCGCCGATGTTCTGGATATTGGTCAGGCGGTGATCCACGACACGCTTTCGTTTGGCATTCTGGTCCAGATTCCGGACACCGAGAACGGCTCGAAGGTACTGGATGGGGTGCAGTCGAAGGTCGATGAACTGGGCTTACAGGTGCTGTTCACCCACGTCAGCGAAGACGACTACCAGCACTGGGTCGACGATCAGGGCAAAGACCGGCACATCGTGACGCTGCTGACCCGCAAGGTCACGGCCGAGCAATTGCAGACCGTGAGTGCGATCACCGCCAAATACGGCTTGAACATTGATCGCATCGACCGTCTGTCCGGGCGCATGCCGCTGGACATGCCAAGTGACAAGGGCAAGGGCTGCATCGAGTTTTCCGTGCGCGGCGAACCCGCTGATGCGCAGGAGATGCGCGCCGAGTTCCTGCACGTGGCGCAAGAGCTGAACGTTGATATCGCGTTCCAGCAGGATTCCCTGTTCCGCCGCAATCGTCGTCTGGCCGTGTTCGACATGGACTCGACGCTGATCGAGGCTGAAGTCATCGACGAACTGGCCAAGGCCCACGGCGTGGGTGAGCGCGTGTCGGAAATCACCGAGCGTGCGATGCGGGGCGAGCTGGATTTCCGCGCCAGCTTCAAAGAGCGTCTCGCGTTGCTCAAAGGCCTCGATATCAAAGTGCTGGATGAAATCGGCGCCTCGCTGCGTTTGACCGAAGGCGCTGAAAACCTGTTCGCCGAACTCAAGCGCCTGGGCTACAAGACCGCGATTCTGTCAGGCGGCTTCACCTACTTCGCCCGTCAGTTGCAGGCGAAACTGGGTATCGACTACATCTTCGCCAACGAGCTGGAAGTGGTGGACGGCCAATGCACCGGCGAGGCCGTCGAGCCGATTGTCGATGCGCAGCGCAAGGCTGACCTGTTGCGCGAGCTGGCGATCAAGGAAGGCTTGAGTCTGGAGCAGACCATCGCCGTTGGCGACGGCGCGAACGATTTGCCGATGCTGGCCATTGCCGGTCTAGGCGTTGCGTTCCGTGCCAAGCCGCTGGTTAAACAGTCTGCCAAGCAGGCGATTTCGACGCTGGGTCTGGACGGGGTGCTGTATCTGCTGGGGTTCCGCGATCGGGAAGGGCGGAGTCTGTAAAACACCGCCTCTGGATGGAGCGCTTTCTGTAGGAGTGAGCTTGCTCGCGATGCGTGGAACCAGCAATGCATGAGGTGACTGAAATAGCCTATCGCGAGCAAGCTCACTCCTACAGGGAAGGGCTTAGGCTTACAACACTGTCCACAACGAATCGAATTCCTGCTCCGGTCCTGCTTCCGGCGTCGGTTTCTTCGGCCCTTCCAGAATTTCGTATTCGAACTGGTTGTAGCTGCCTGTCGTCGCCTTGCGATTGCTCAGGGTCGCACGACGTTCGTCGCCGCTGCTGTTGATCATCACTTTATTGCCGTCGTCGAATGGCAAGCGAGGCGCAATGACGGTGGCAGGCACATCAATGGCGCGCACTTCGGGCAGCAACAGCACTCGCAGGTACTGACTGCTCTGTTCGGCACGCAGCAACTGCATGCCGCACGCCTGTGCGAACGGGGCGATCAGCTCAACCCCCATCTGCGTACCGCCGCTGCGCACCTGACGCACCCAGCGCACCACTGCGATACTCCAGCCGTGGCCGTGATCCTGAATGCCGATCATCTCGCCTGCCTGCAGCTGATCGGGAACGTCTTTAGGCCAGGCCAGGCAATAGCCGCCAGGGCTGTGGTTGACGATGTTCAGGTTGTAGGTGGGAAAGCTCTTCTGACCATCCAGGGCAGAGGCGCCGCCGTCCGCCTCGTCGCGCTGATATTCGATCTCTTCGAACGGCAGCATGGAAGTCGACGACCCGGTGCGCTGAACGTCCATCGCCTGCGCCCAAGGATCGTGACGCGCTGGCTCAAGTGGCTGCAAGCTGTATTCGGCGACTTTGCTCACGGTCACCGTAGGCACCAGCAGCAGATCGCTGAAGCATTTTTTGCCACCGACGAAATAGTGCAGGGCGCTCATGCCGACACAGACGGTCAACGTGCCTTGCCCGACCGTGCGCTGGAAAGCACGCTCAGACACATCGCCCCACGCGGCGGCGAGATGTTGCAACACGTCGAGGGAAAGGCCTGGCGGTACGTGCAGGTAAGACTGCGAGCGCTGCTCAATGGGCATTTCGATGTAGCGCTGCAAGGCTGCCGAAAGCGGGCGAGGGTTGATGCCCAGCAGATTGCCGCGCTGATCGTCGGTGTACAGCGTGGTGTAGCGCGGCGCGGTATCGGTGCCATGGGCCACGGCGTACAGGCTGGCGTCATCGACCGGCTGTTGCAGCGTGACCATCGAGCTCCAGGCGTCCAGTGCATCGGCCAGTTTGCCGATGTTGTGTTGACGCATCTGGTTGCAGCGGGAGCACCCCATCAGCAGCGCCACGACGTAAGTCTGTTCGACGGTCAGGGTGCGAGTGTGGTGCGCTTGATTGTCAGCCACTGGAACGTTGTGCAACTGATTCTGGCGAGCAATCTGGTAGATCTGATGCAGTTCGAGCCACAGACCGTCTTGCACCGGGCAATAAAGCTGGTTGGCGCGGATCAGTGGGCCATTGAGGCAATGCAGCGCGCGTTGGAGGGCAGTGGTCAGCAGCGTGGTGCGGTCGCGAGTGAGTTTGGGCGCGACTCGGGCGATGATTTGCTTGTAGCCAATGGCCAGGTGGTTTTGCAGGGCCTGGCACAGATTGGCGACTTTGCGCGGCCGTTCTTCAAGCACGACCGACTGATTGAGGAAGTGACGTTCAAGGTGTTTGCACACGAAGAAGACTTCGGGACGCAGCAGCTCCAACAGTTGCAGCCGGTTTTCACTGGGGGTCAGCAGCTGGTTGAGTTCGCCCAGGCCCTGATACAGCTGGCGAGCCATTTCACCGAGGTTGGCTTTGGGGAGCGTGGCGATCCAGCGCTTCAGGTCTTTCGGCGTCGCGTCACAGAACGACAGGCTCGACTGCGTCGGCACAGGGGCGCGCAACAACAGTGGGAGGCTTAAGTTACTCATGTGACAGGCAAACTCCAACAACTACTGGCTCAGATGACTACAAGCGATCGCATGCATGACACGCGTGACCGAGCTAAACGAGCAAGTTTACGTCAATTGAAAGCGAAGTTTCCTACAAGACTGACGAGAGACTGTACCAGCATTGGGCCATGAGGGCAGCCCTTAATGTCAATGTGACACCGTATCAATACGGATACAAAGGCGCCTGGCTGACCAACGGCGGGCTGTGCTCTCGATCCCAGGCCCGCCAATAAACCGTTTCAGAGTTTGTCAGGCAAGAATCAGGCCTGAGAAGGGGTTGCCAGCAATTGACCCATTCGAGTCGGCGAGCCGGCTGCCAGGTCCGCTGCCCAGTTCACCTGATTCGGGCCAAACAGCACGATGGCGGTCGAGCCTAGCTTGAAGCGCCCCAACTCGGCGCCCTTCTCCAGATGGATGGGTGCGCGTGCGGCTTCATCATAGCGGAAGGTTTTCAGTTCACGTTTTGGAGGGGTTACCAGACCCGCCCAGACGGTTTCGATGGAGGCCACGATCATCGCGCCCACCAACACCACGGCCATTGGGCCGCGCTCGGTGTCGAACAGGCAGACCACGCGTTCGTTGCGGGCGAACAGTTCCGGGACGTTTTCCGCTGTGGTCTGGTTCACCGAAAACAAGCGACCCGGAACGTAGACCATCTCGCGCAACGTGCCTGCCAATGGCATGTGAACGCGGTGATAGTCCTTCGGCGACAGGTAAATAGTGGCGAACTCACCGCCCATGAACGGCGCGGACAAGCGTGCATCGCCACCCAGCAGCTCAAGTGCGCTGTAGCTGTGGCCCTTCGCCTGGAAAATCCGGCCGTGGTCGATAGGGCCCAACTGGCTCACCGCGCCATCGGCAGGGCATAGAATCCCGCCCGGTGTTTCGTCCAGCGGGCGTGCCCCCGGCTTGAGGGCTCGGGTAAAGAAGTCGTTGAAATGCGGGTACGCCGTGATGTCTTCCACCAGGGCCTGGGACATGTCGACGTTATAGCGGCGTGCGAACCACTGAGTGAAGGCGTTCTTGAACCAGCGCACGCGGCACTCGGCAACGCAGCCCGCCAGACGTGACAGCAGATGGTGGGGAAGCAAGTATTGGAAAAGGATAAACAGACGCTGTTTCATCAAGGTTCCTAAAGCGTTCAAAAGGGCTTTTCAAAGGTCGAGACAGGGAATGCCGGGTGAGCAATTACTTCTCAATGGGCGTATCCGGGTGATTGCCCCATTCGCCCCACGAACCGGCGTAACCCTTGATTCGCGGGTAACCCAGCGCCTTGGCGACCAGGTAGGTGAAGCCTGAGCGATGGTGTGTCTGGCAATGGGTGATGACTTCCTTGTCCGGGGTGATGCCCAGGCTCTCCAGAATCTGCGGCATGTCCTTGCGGATGCGCAGACTGCGGGCCTGATCCATGCCTGCCGTCCATTCGAAGTTCACAGCGCCTGGAATATGGCCGCCGCGTGCTGCCACGACCTTTTCGCCTGAATATTCGGTAGGACCACGTGCGTCCCAGATGGCGAGGTCGTCAGCGCCCAGTCGGCTTTGCAGGTATTCGCGGGTGGCGGTGGGTTCGTCGTGAATCGTCACTGGCACCGGGCCGCCAGCAGGGGCGGGCACTTCTGTAGACAGCGGCAAACCTTCCGCCTGCCAGGACAACAGGCCGCCGTCCAGATAGTGGTATTTCGAATGGCCGATGACGTCCAGCAGCCAGATAAAGCGCCCGGCCCAGCCGCCGCCCTCGTCGTCGTACACCACATAAACGGCATTCGGGTTGTGACCGAGTTCGCCAAACAGCGCTTCCAGCTGCGGCTGTGTCGGCAGCAGGCCTGGCGCGGGAGGTTGGCCGAGTTGGGTACGTTTCGGGTCGACGAAACGAGCGCCGGGGAGATGACCGGCTTCATAGCGGGCGGCGCTGGTCAGGTCGACCAGGATCAGTTCTGAAGCGCCGAGGCGTGCCTGCAGGTCTGCGGGCTCGATGACCAGCGGCAAGCTTGAGAAGGCAGACATGGGTGTCTCCAGATCATGAAAAGAGGCGAATTGTAGCTCAGCCGTCAGCCATTGCGATGGCTAAAGGTTGTCAGCGCTTTCTCTATGCATTGCCCGGTTTTTCCGAAGGCTTGCACCGTCACTTCCGAGAAAGGCCCACCCCCCTGATCGGCGACGATCACCATGATGACCCGGCCATTGCTGGCCAGTGATCGGATCAACAGGTTTTCACCCGAAAACAGATTGCGCAGTTGCGGGGGCAGCAAGGCCGAAAACTGGGCGTTGTTGCTGGCGTTCAGACGCAACTGTGTGGCTTGGGCCAACAGGCGTTGCAGGACCGTGCTGTCTTTATAAGGGATGAGCAGCGCGGCGGCGGATTTGTCCACGCCGGCGATTTGATGCACTCGCAGGGTGTCGGTTTTACGGTCGATCATCAGCAGCACGGCCCGTTGCATGCCCGAAGCGATCAGAGCGTCTCGCGCCGTGGTCGTCAGGTGCATGGCATTGGTGAAGGCGCTGGGTTCTTTCAGCAGCTCGCCGCAGTGCTTGCGCCAGACTTGCAGCGCTTCAGCGGACGGCGGTGGCGCAGGCAGCAAGCCTTTGTGCACCCGCCGAGTGTCCCAAGGCCACAACAAGGCTTCGGCCGGATGCCAAACGCCGGGCGCTGCGTGTTGACGAGCGCTGGCAGCGGCGTTCTGGTGCACCTGTTGTTGAAGGTCATCGAAGGGCTGTTGCAAATAAAGGCTGGTCAGCAATTGCCAGCGCAGATTGTGCGGCGAGTCCCACGCTTGTTGTGCCGATAGCGCCAGGCCATTGGCCAGAAGAATGGTGTTGGCGGGCTGATTGAACCAGCGGCGCAAAGGCAGATCGGCATCCAGCGCTTGCTGTTGTTTGAGCGGATCATCGCTCTCGTGGGCGATGCGCAACACCTTCACCAGACTGCGCTGTTCGCGCATTAGCAGGTGATAGCCCTGTGTGACCCAGATCGGCAGTTGCCAACGCTCCGCCAATGCCTGGCACAGTTGCACCAGGCGCACGCCGAACAAGGCTTTTTCCACAGTCTTGGCGCACTCTCCTTTGTGGATAACTCGCAATTCCCACTCTTCCAGCAACTTGGGATGGGCCAGCGCCATGGGCCACAGTGGCGCGAGGAACAGCAGGCTCCCCAAATGAATGTCTTGCCACAGACGCGCCAACTGATTCGCAAACAGCCCGTACGCCTGTTGTGTGGCGTGCTGGCTGATCAGCTGCAGTTGGCGCAGTGCGACCGGGATTTGTTGCAGTTCCACGCTCGGCAATCGCGCAAGCAAAGTGCCGGTGCGGGCAAGCCCCAGTCTATTCAGCGCCACTTCGAGGCTTTCGGCCGGTTCGGTCAGGCCGCCGCTGTGCACATTGGCTTCGCGCAGCACGCTGAGGACCAGCGCGGGACTGTCCTGCATCAAGTCAGCAATCTCGCGCAGCGATCTGCGGCTGTCGTTCAGCGCGGCATTGACCTTCGCATGCGCGGCGGCGGGAACAGGCAGGGCGAGACTGTCTAGCTGCTTGACCCAGGCATCGAGTGTCTGCGGAACGAGGAGCGGGGAGGCTTTATCTGATTGCATTCACAAGGCCCGTACGGCTGGGAGGTTTTGATCGGCGTCGAATGATGGCATCATGCTGGCCTTCGTGCTGCTAGACCCGGGCCAGACGCCAGGCAGGATTTTCGCTTGATTTCACTATAGTCTGGCGCACTCATGCCGATAAGTAGAACAAGAGTTTTGAACGCTTCTCGCACAATGACCATGAACCCGACTCAGTAAGTATTCTTTATCTATGGCAAAAATTATCGGCATCATCGTCGTTTTCGCGAGCGTCCTCGGCGGCTACGTACTTTCCCATGGTCAAATTGCTGCGTTGATCCAGCCTTTCGAGGTGTTGATCATCGGTGGTGCCGCGTTCGGTGCATTTTTGCAGGCGAACCCGGGTTATATGACCATGCACGTGATCAAGAAGTCCGTGAAGATGTTCGGTTCACGCTTCACTCACGCCTTCTATCTTGAGGTGCTGGGGCTGATCTACGAGATCCTCAACAAGAGTCGCCGCGAAGGCATGATGGCCATCGAGGGCGATATCGAAGAGCCTGAAAACAGTCCGATCTTCGCCAAATACCCCAGCGTGCTCAAAGACACCAAGATGATCGCGTTCATCTGCGATTACCTGCGCATCATGTCGTCCGGCAACATGGCTCCCCACGAGCTGGAAGGCCTGTTCGACATGGAACTGCTGAGCATGAAGGAAGAGCTGGAGCATCCTTCTCACGCCGTCACCGGCGTGGCGGACGGTATGCCCGGCTTCGGTATCGTGGCGGCGGTACTCGGTATCGTGGTGACCATGGCGTCCCTGGGTTCTGGTGACAAGGCCGCGATCGGTATGCACGTCGGTGCGGCGCTCGTCGGTACGTTCTTCGGTATTCTCGCGGCATACGGCTTCTTCGGCCCACTGGCTCAGTGCCTGGCCCACGACGCCAAAGAAGAAATGAACGTGTTCGAGTCGATCAAGGCATCGCTGGTGGCGTCGGCCTCAGGCGTGCCGCCTTCACTGGCTGTCGAATTCGGTCGCAAGGTTCTCTATCCAGCGCACCGCCCCAGCTTCAGCGAGCTGGAACAAGCTGTTCGCGGTCGTTGATTCATGGAAAATAATCAGCCCATTATCGTCAAGCGCGTAAAGCGCTTCGGCGGCGGCCACCACGGCGGCGCCTGGAAAATTGCCTTCGCCGACTTCGCGACGGCGATGATGGCGTTCTTCCTCGTGCTGTGGCTGATGTCGTCGGCCACGCCCGAGCAGTTGATCGCCATTGCCGGTTACTTCAAAGACCCGGTCGGGTTTTCTGACAGTGGCTCGCCTTACGTGATCGACCTGGGCGGTTCGCCCGAGATGTCGCCCGACCAGACGCTCAACCCTGAAGTGAAATCCACCCCGGCGCCGGACAAGGTGCCTGTGGACGCCGACAAGGAAGACGCAGCGGCCGAGCAGGTCGAGCAAGAGCGGCTGGAGATGCTATTGCAGGAGCTGCAGACCAAGGTTAACGAGAACCCGCAACTGGCGAAGTTCAAGGATCAGATCCTGTTTGAGATCACTCAGGACGGCCTGCGTATCCAGATCATGGACGCTGAAAACCGGCCTATGTTCGACATCGGCAGCGCGCGTCTGAAGCCGTATTTCGAAGACATTCTGCTGGCCATGGCCGACACCATCAAAGCGGTGCCGAACAAGATCAGCGTGAGTGGTCACACCGATGCGACGCCTTTCGTGGGCAACAACGGTTTCGGTAACTGGGAGCTGTCGGCCAACCGCGCCAACGCTGCTCGCCGTGCATTGACGGCGGGTGGCTATCCAGACCCGCAAGTCGCTCGTGTGGTGGGTTATGCGTCGTCGGCGCTTTATGACAAGGACAGCCCCACCAACCCGATCAACCGTCGTATCGATATCGTGGTCCTGACCAAAAAGGCCCAGCAGCGTATTGAGGGTGCACAAGGGACGGGGGACGCGCCTAAATCGGATGCTGCTCCCGCTCCAACCTCGCCGACGGCGCCGGGCGCCAAACCGGGGGCATCGACCGCCGCGCCTGCCGTCGATCCCCAGGCCTACGCCCAGCCCCATGAGATTCGGCAGAAGCTGAACCTCTTCGATCAGGGGCAACTGAAGATCGACGAGACCAAGAACTGATACCCGGTTCGAGCAAAAAAACGCCGCGATGATCGCGGCGTTTTTGTGTGCGGCAGGTTTTAGTAACTGCTATCCGGCAAACTCGCGATGATTGAGCGATAGCTGTTCATCCGCTGTTGCTGCACGCGGCCATCTTCCAAACCCTTGAGCAGCGCACACCCCGGTTCGCGATCATGTTTGCAATCGCGGAAGCGGCAGCGGCCCAGCAGGTCGTTGAATTCGATGAAGCCCGCTTCGACGTCGGCGCGGCTCACATGACCCAGGCCGAATTCACGAATGCCGGGGGAGTCGATCAGATCGCCGCCACGGGGGAAGTGGAACAGGCGGGCGGTGGTCGTGGTGTGAGTCCCTTGGCCGGAATACTCCGACAAAGGCCCGACCCGTGTGCCGACTTCCGGCAACAAGCTGTTGACCAAGGACGATTTGCCCACGCCCGACTGACCAACGAACACACTGATGTGGCTGTCGAGCAAGTCTTGCAACTGTTGCATGCCGTTGCCGTGATGAGCCGACACTTCCAGCACCGGGTAGCCCAATGTCCGATAGACCGCCAGCAGCGCATTCAGCGCCGGGGCATTCTCGTCGTTGATCAGGTCGAATTTGTTCAGCAGCAACAGCGGGCGAATCCCGGCGTGTTCCGCAGCCACCAGATACCGGTCGATCAAGTTGGCATGAGGTTCAGGCGCGGGGGCGAACACGATGACAATCATGTCGACGTTGGCGGCCACCGGCTTGAGCTGGCCCCGGGTGTCCGGGCGGCACAGTTCGGTATTGCGCGGCAACTGAGCGACGATCACACCAATGCCCTGATTGCCTGCCCGCCAGACGACTCTATCGCCGGTTACCAGCGCTGGCAGGTTGGCCCGCAAATGGCAGCGGAACACCTGACCGCTCAGTTCGCCTTCCTGTGCCTCGACTTCCACCTGAACGCCGAAGTGAGCGATGACCAGCCCCGTCTGCTCGGGACCCAGGTCGCCGCCTTCCAGCGTTTCCAGTGCTTGGGATTCACGTTTGGCGGCACGGGCAGCGCGCTCGCCTTGAATCTTTTCGATGCGCCAGTTTTGGCGGCGGTTGAGTTGGCGTTTGGCCATGGGTGTTCTGAGATCCGGAATGCAAAAGCTGCTAATTGGGTAAAGCGCGGGGGAGTCTAGCACGCTCGGCTACGCTAAACTGCGCGCCTACGCTGAGGAGCCGACATATGCAGAACAAGCAGAATCTGATCTGGATCGACCTGGAAATGACCGGTCTGGACCCTGACAACGACGTCATCATCGAGATGGCGACCATCATCACCGACAGCGAGCTGAACACCCTGGCCGAAGGGCCGGTCATCGCCGTGCATCAAAGCGACGATCTGTTGAATGGCATGGACGAGTGGAACACCCGTCAGCACGGCGGTTCAGGCCTGACCCAGCGCGTGCGCGAAAGCACCATTTCCACTGCCGAGGCGGAAGCCATGACTCTGGATTTCATCAAACAGTGGGTGCCGGAACGCAGCTCGCCGATCTGCGGCAACAGCATCTGCCAGGATCGCCGCTTCCTTTATAAGCGCATGCCGACGCTGGAAAACTACTTCCATTACCGCAACCTCGATGTTTCGACGCTCAAGGAGCTGGCGGCACGCTGGTCGCCGGAGCTGAAATTTAAGAAGGGCAGCACCCACCTGGCGCTGGACGACATTCGTGAATCCATCGCCGAGTTGCGTTTTTATCGCGAGCATTTCATCAAAGTCTGATGCGTCGAGTAGGCGTTTGCTTGCCCGTGACAGGAACACCGTAACCGCGGGCAAGCGCTTCTAAGCGTTTCAAACTGCGTCCCTCTTTCGCACGGATCGCCACCATGCTGTTGATGCTTTACCTGATCGCCATCACTGCCGAGGCCATGACTGGCGCGCTGTCTGCCGGACGTCGCGGCATGGACTGGTTTGGCGTGGTGCTGATTGCCTGCATCACGGCGCTGGGAGGCGGTTCGGCGCGCGACGTGCTGTTGGGCCACTATCCGCTGACGTGGGTGAAACATCCGGAATACTTGATTCTCACCACTTTGGCCGCTTTGGTGACGATCTTTATTGCACCGCTGATGCGCCACCTCCGCTCGCTGTTCCTGGTGCTCGACGCCTTGGGTCTGGTGGCGTTTACGATCATCGGCTGCACGACGGCGTTGGACATGGGGCTGGGCATGCTGGTGGCGGCGGTCAGCGGGGTGATCACCGGGACTTTTGGCGGCATCCTGCGAGACATCTTCTGCAACGACATCCCGCTGATCTTCCGGCGCGAGCTGTACGCCAGTGTCTCGTTCGCTGCCGCCTGGTGCTTTTTGCTGTGCCAGTGGGCGGGGTTGCCGATCGAGCAGGGCACGCTGATTACCTTGTCGGGCGGGCTGTTGCTGCGTCTGCTGGCGATCAAGTACCACTGGGAAATGCCCAAGTTCGTGTACAAGGATGGGCATTGAATTTGAGACTGGGTGGAGACTTTTGTAGGAGTGAGCTTGCTCGCGATTCTCCAGCACATTCAAAGATGCAGCGTCTGAAAGAACCCTATCGCGAGCAAGCTCACTCCTACAGGTTTTGAGTTGGCTGGTTAACGCCATGCTGCCGCAATGCCCATTCCACATGCTCGCGCACCATCTCTGACGGATCGTTCAGACGCGATTTCAACGCTTCGATCACCGGAATGGTAGAAGGCGCATTGCCCAGCCCCACCGCTAGATTCCTCAGCCACCGTTCATACCCCGCACGCCGCAATGGCGAGCCTTCGGTATTGCTGAGAAACGTCGTCTCATCCCACAAAAACAGCGTCGTCAGTTCGGCGTTATCGAGGCCGTGGCGGGGTTTGAAGTCGTTTTGATCGGTGGGCCGGGCGAAGCGATTCCAGGGGCAGACGATCTGACAATCGTCGCAGCCGAACACTCGATTGCCGATCATCGAGCGCAACTCTTCGGGAATCGACGTTTTCAATTCGATGGTCAGGTAAGAAATGCAGCGCCGGGCGTCCAGCACGTACGGCCCGACGAACGCGTTGGTCGGGCACACGTCCAGACAGGCTGTGCAACGGCCGCAATGTTCGGTGGCATGAGGGGCGTCGGTCGGCAGTGGCAAATCGACGAACAACTCGCTCAGGAAGAAATAGCTCCCGGCCTTGCGATTCAGCACCAGCGTGTTCTTGCCAATCCAGCCCAGACCGGCCTGTTCGGCGATGGCCTTTTCCAGCACCGGCGCGCTGTCGACGAACGCCCTGAAGCCGAAGGGGCCAATGGCTTGCTGGATACGCTCGGCCAGTTGCTGCACGCGCTTGCGAATCAGCTTGTGATAATCGCGGCCCAAGGCATAACGCGAGACATAGGCTTTTTCCGGCTGAGCCAGCAATTGCGCCATCTGCGTTTCGCCCGGCAGATAGTCCATACGCAGCGACACCACTCGCAGCGTGCCCGGCACCAATTCCTCCGGGTGCGAACGTTTGCTGCCGTGCGCTGCCATATAGTCCATCTCGCCGTGATACCCGGCTTCGAGCCAGCGCTCCAGATGCTGCTCATGTTCCGCCAGATCCAGCCCCGAGATGCCCACTTGTTGGAAGCCGAGTTCGCGCCCCCAGTCCTTGATCGATTGGGCAAGCTCGGACAGCGCCGCAGCCGACAAGGGCGCGGATTGTGTGGCTGGATCTACAGTAATCGCGGACATGCAAGGAGGACACCGGGGCGCAGGTGCGTATAATTCTGCCAGACATCGGAGCCCAAAGACGCATGTTGCACAGCAAACCCCCATTTCCCGACGCACTGTACAGCGCCGCGCAGGTCCGCGACCTCGACGCACGCCTGATTGCAGCAGGCACGCCCGGCTTCGAACTCATGCAGCGCGCAGCCCACGCCGCCTGGCGCGCGATCCGTCGCCACTGGCCTGACGGTCAGCGACTGACAGTGCTGGCAGGCCATGGCAATAACGCGGGCGATGGCTATTTGATTGCGGCCTTGGCCAAGCGAGCAGGCTGGCAGGTGACGGTGCTGGCTGTGGGCGATTGCTCGGCGCTGAAGGGCGATGCCGAGACCGCTTATAAAGAAGCGGCGGGCGATCAGGTCGACATCCAGCCGTGGCAGCAACAAGTGCTGAGCGGGATCGTCGTCGATGCGCTGCTCGGGACGGGTCTCAAGGGCGATGTGCGCGACCCCTACACGTCCGCCATCCACGCCATAAACGACAGTCGTTTGCCGGTCATGGCAGTCGACATCCCGTCGGGGCTGTGCGCGGACACGGGCCACACCCTGGGCGTGGCGGTGCGTGCCGATCTGACGGTGACCTTCATTGGTCTCAAGGTCGGCCTGTTCACCGGTGATGCGCCTGACTTGGTCGGTGAGCTGGTGTTCGACGATTTACAGGCTGATCCGGCCATCGTCGGGCAAGCGCCCGTCAGCGTTAAACGTCTCGATACATTTAATCTGCCCGTCCTCAAGGCTCGTCCTCGCACGGCCCATAAAGGCCAGTTTGGTCGCGTGTTGGTCATTGGCGGCGACCTTGGCTTCGGCGGCGCGGCCCTGCTGTCCACGGAAAGCACGTTGCGCAGCGGCGCGGGGATGGTCACGCTGGCGACCCGTCCCGAACACGTTACCGCTGCGTTGACGCGGTTTCCCGAAGTCATGAGTGCTGGCATCAGCTCGGCGAATCAACTGATGGCGCTGATCGAGCCCGCCAGCGTGTTGGTCGTCGGGCCAGGATTGGGGCAGCACAGTTGGGGCCGCAGCCTGTTGTCTGCCGCCGCCAATGCCGACAGGCCTCAGGTCTGGGACGCTGATGCGCTGAATCAGCTGGCTGCCGGTCTGGTACGGTTGCCCAAGGATTGCGTGATCACGCCGCACCCTGGGGAAGCGGCGCGTTTGCTGGGCGTTGGCACCCAGGAAATTCAAGCCGATCGGCCCGCTGCGGCGCGAGCGCTGGCCCGGAAATTCAACGCTGTCTGTGTTCTCAAGGGCAGCGGCAGCCTGATCGCTAACCCTGCTGGGGATCTGGCGCTGGCCAATCACGGTCATCCGGCGATGGCGACGGGCGGTTTGGGCGATGTGCTGGCGGGCGTCATTGGTGCGTTGATGGCGCAAAAAATGCCCGCTTTCGAGGCCGCCTGCCTCGGTGTCTGGCTGCACGCGCTGGCGGGAGAACAATGTGGCGCCAGTGGGCGCGGGATGGCTGCCGCTGATCTGATTCCTGTTATTCGTAGGCTTCTGGAGGAGCAACAACCGTGTCTGAGTTAACCCTGCACCTGATGGGTGAAGAGGCGATGACCGACTTTGGTGCGCGGATTGCCCAAGTCACTGAAAGCAATGGAATTATTTTTCTTGAAGGCGATCTCGGGGCTGGCAAGACCACCCTGTCGCGGGGAATCATCCGTGGGCTGGGCCATGTCGGCGCGGTGAAAAGCCCGACGTTCACCCTCGTGGAACCTTACGAGATTGGGAGAAATCGCGCGTATCACTTTGATCTTTACCGACTTGTTGATCCAGAAGAGCTAGAATTCCTCGGCATACGGGATTACTTCGAAGGGGAGGCCCTTTGCCTGATCGAGTGGCCCAATCTTGGTGCGGGCTTTTTGCCAAAGCCTGACCTGATCATTACCATTAGGCCGCACGCGGAAGGTCGAGCGCTGACTCTGAGCCCTGAAAGCTCGCGCGGTGAGAAATGGTGTGCCGCTTTGGCTTTGGAATTCAAATAGATATGGGGTTAGGTATGCGCATGCGCGCGCTGGTTACTGTGATTGGACTGCTGCTGACGACGCTGGCCGTCGACGCGTTGGCCGCTTCACAGGTACGAAGTGTCCGCTTATGGCGTGCTCCGGATAACACTCGACTGGTTTTCGACCTGTCTGGCCCGGTTCAGCACAGCGTCTTTACCCTTCAGTCTCCGGACCGTCTGGTCATCGACATCAACGGCGCGACGCTGGGCGGTGCGCTGAACATCCCCACCGCCAACACGCCGATCACCAGCATGCGTTCAGCGCAACGCACGCCGGACGACCTGCGCGTGGTCATCGACCTGAAAAAGGCCGTGACCCCGAAAAGCTTCACGCTGGCGCCGAATCAGCAGTACGGCAATCGTCTGGTAGTCGATCTCTACGACAACCCTGCCGACGCCAACCCGCCGCCGACCGTCGCCGACACCCCGGCCACCGTAGCCCCGGCAACGCCAGCGGTGCCGGTCAGCCCGTCGAAGCCTGAAATCAAGCTCACGCCTGTGCCGAACGGCAAGCGCGACATTGTGGTGGTCATCGATGCCGGACACGGCGGTGAAGACCCGGGTGCATCAGGCAGCCGAGGCGAGAAAGAAAAGAACGTCGTGCTGTCGATCGCCAAGGAATTGCAGCGCCAGATCAACGCCGAGAAGGGCTATCGCGCCGAGCTGACCCGTACTGGCGATTACTTCATCCCGTTGCGTAAACGCACGGAAATCGCCCGCGCCAAAGGGGCCGACCTTTTCGTGTCGATTCACGCTGACGCCGCGCCGTCTTCGGCGGCGTTCGGTGCATCGGTGTTTGCGTTGTCCGAACGGGGTGCCACCTCCGAAACCGCCCGTTGGTTGGCCGACAGTGAAAACCGCTCCGACTTGATCGGCGGGGCGGGTGCTGTGAGCCTGGACGACAAAGACCGCATGCTCGCGGGCGTATTGCTCGACCTGTCGATGACCGCGTCGCTGACGTCGAGCCTCAACGTCGGCCAGAAAGTCCTCACCAACATTGGCCGCGTGACCTCGCTGCACAAGGCGCGAGTCGAGCAGGCAGGCTTTATGGTGCTCAAATCGCCCGACATCCCATCGATCCTCGTGGAAACCGGCTTTATCTCCAACTCGGCCGAAGCCAGCAAATTGCAAGGTGCCAGCCACCAGCAGGCTTTGGCGCGTTCGATCACGGCAGGCGTGAAGCAGTTCTTCCAGCAGAATCCGCCACAAGGCACGTACATCGCCTGGCTGAGGGACAACGGCAAGCTGGCCATGGGGCCGCGTGAGCATATGGTGCGTCCGGGTGAGTCGCTGAGCATGCTCTCGGCCCGTTACGACATGAGTATGGCAACGTTGCGTTCGGCGAATAATCTCAGCTCCGATGAATTGAAAGTCGGTCAGCAATTGAAGATTCCGAGCGCGGAACTGGCGGGTGAGCCGTGACGGGTCTGCTGCTCGATGAAGAAGGCCTGGACGTCAGCGTAAGCGTTGACGGCCCGGCCGCCGAAGCTGCGCGCATTCAATTGCTCAGTCCGCGACTGGCAAACCAGATCGCGGCAGGTGAGGTGGTCGAGCGTCCGGCGTCGGTCATCAAGGAATTGCTGGAAAACAGCCTCGATTCCGGAGCCCGTCGAATCGATGTCGATGTCGAACAAGCGGGCATCAAGCTGCTGCGCGTGCGCGACGACGGTGGTGGCATCTCGTCCGACGACCTGCCGCTGGCGTTGGCGCGACATGCCACCAGCAAGATTCGCGAACTGGAAGACCTCGAACGTGTGATGAGCCTCGGGTTTCGTGGCGAGGCGCTGGCGTCGATCAGTTCCGTGGCCCGGCTGACGCTGACGTCCCGCACCCGCGATGCCGATCAGGCCTGGCAAGTGGAAACCGAGGGGCGTGATATGGCCTCTCGCGTTCAGCCTGCCGCGCACCCGGTGGGCACATCGGTCGAAGTGCGTGATCTGTTCTTCAATACTCCGGCGCGCCGCAAATTCCTCAAGGCCGAAAAAACTGAATTCGATCACCTTCAAGAAGTGATCAAACGCATGGCGCTGGCGCGTTTCGACGTCGCCTTCCATCTGCGTCATAACGGCAAGACCATTCTCAGCCTTCATGAAGCCCGCGATGACGTGGCTCGGGCGCGACGCGTCTCGGCGGTCTGCGGTCCGGGCTTTCTGGAGCAGGCGCTGCCGATCGAGGTCGAGCGCAACGGCCTGAAACTCTGGGGCTGGGTGGGGTTGCCGACATTCTCTCGCAGCCAGGCGGACTTGCAGTATTTCTTCGTCAACGGCCGGGCGGTCCGCGACAAGCTGGTGGCCCACGCGGTGCGCCAAGCCTATCGCGACGTGTTGTTCAATGGTCGTCATCCGACGTTCGTGCTGTTCTTTGAGGTCGACCCTGCGGTGGTCGACGTCAACGTGCACCCGACCAAGCACGAAGTCCGTTTCCGCGACGGGCGCATGGTGCATGACTTCCTGTACGGCACGTTGCATCGGGCTTTGGGCGATGTCCGCCCGGAAGACCAGCTTGCTGGCACGACCTCGGTCACGGCGCTGGTGCGTCCGACCGGGCCGGAAGCGGGCGAGTTCGGCCCGCAAGGCGAGATGCGTCTGGCCAACAATGTGTCGGAAACCCCGCAAGGCTCGGCGTGGAGCACCCCAAACACCGCTGGCGATGGCTCAGCAGCGGGTTCCGGCGCTGGCGCGGGTTATCAGTATCAGTACACGCCGCGCCCTTCTTCTGTGTTGCCTGCCGAAGAAGCGCGAGCGGCTTACAGCGCGTTCTTTGCTCCGCTTCCGGGGGCGCAGGTGACGCCGGGCAATGCAGTCGGCGTTCCGTTGCCGGAATCTCAAGGGGATATCCCGCCGTTGGGCTACGCGCTGGCGCAACTCAAAGGCATTTATATCCTCGCTGAGAACGCTCACGGGCTGGTGCTGGTGGACATGCACGCCGCCCACGAGCGGATCATGTACGAGCGCCTGAAAATCGCCATGGCCAGCGAGGGCTTGAGTGGGCAGCCGCTGCTGGTGCCAGAGTCGATTGCCGTCAGCCAGCGTGAAGCTGACTGCGCCGAAGAGCACATGGCGACCTTCCAGCAACTGGGGTTCGAGTTGCAGCGCCTGGGGCCCGAAAGCCTGGCGATCCGACAGATTCCCGCATTGCTCAAACAGGCCGAAGCCAACCGTCTTGTGCATGACGTGTTGTCCGATCTGATGGAGTACGGCACCAGCGACAGGGTGCAAGCGCACATGAACGAGCTGCTTGGCACCATGGCCTGTCACGGCGCGGTGAGGGCGAACCGGCGTCTGGCGATTCCGGAAATGAACGGCCTGTTGCGCGACATGGAAAACACCGAGCGCAGCGGCCAGTGCAACCATGGCCGACCGACCTGGACCCAGCTGGGTCTGGATGACCTCGACAAACTGTTCTTGCGCGGTCGCTGATGAGTGCACTTCCTCCGGCCATCTTTCTGATGGGGCCGACCGCCGCCGGCAAGACCGACCTGGCCATCGAGCTGACCAAGGTGCTGCCCTGCGAGCTGATCAGTGTCGATTCGGCGCTGGTCTATCGTGGCATGGACATCGGCACCGCCAAACCGACAAAAGCGCTTTTGGACAAGTATCCCCACCGGCTGATCGATATTCTCGACCCGTCGGAGAGCTATTCCGCGGCGGATTTTCGCACTGACGCGTTGGAGGCCATGGCTGAAATCACTCGCAAAGGAAAAATTCCCCTGCTGGTCGGTGGCACCATGTTGTATTTCAAGGCTCTATTAGAGGGCCTTGCCGATATGCCAGCGGCTGACGCAAAGGTCCGGGCGCAACTCGAAGCCGAAGCGGCCAGCCGCGGCTGGCAGGCGCTACACGATGAGTTGGCAAGTGTCGATCCGGTGTCGGCGGCGAGGATTCATCCCAATGACCCACAGCGGCTGGTCAGAGCGCTTGAGGTTTATCGGGTCAGTGGTATGAGCATGACCGCACACCGTGAGCAACAAAGTGCGCAAACTGCTCAAGCTGGCGGTTCGGGGCGACATCAATTGCCCTATACTGTCGCAAATCTCGCGATCGCTCCGCAGGATCGCAAGGTATTGCATGACCGGATCGCATTGCGTTTCAGGCAAATGCTTGATGAAGGATTCGTTGAAGAAGTCGTAGCGTTACGTTCGAGGGGTGATCTGCACTCGAATTTACCGTCTATAAGAGCTGTAGGGTATCGCCAGGTCTGGGACCATCTCGACGGCAATCTGACGCGGGACGAGATGCAGGAACGCGGCATCATCGCCACGCGCCAATTGGCCAAGAGACAGTTCACCTGGTTACGAAGCTGGGAAAATTTACACTGGTTGGACAGCCTGGCTTGCGACAATCTGCCACGCACCTTGAAATACCTGGGATCGGTCTCCATATTGAGCTGAGTCCTTGCAATAGCCGTCTATCCTTGGGGGGTAACGGCCCAAGCCAATGTTTTCGAATTTATTCTATTGATCCTTAAAGGAGTGCGGCACATGTCAAAAGGGCATTCGCTACAAGACCCTTACCTGAACACTTTGCGTAAAGAAAAGGTTGGGGTTTCGATCTATCTGGTCAACGGTATCAAGCTGCAAGGCACCATCGAGTCCTTCGACCAGTTCGTTATTTTGCTGAAGAACACTGTCAGCCAAATGGTTTACAAGCACGCCATCTCTACCGTCGTTCCAGTTCGTCCAATTCGTCTGCCTAGCGCTACCGAATCCGAACAGGGTGATGCTGAGCCAGGTAACGCCTGATAGGAGTCTGCCTTGTTCTTTGAGCGCCACGGTGGTGGTGAGCGGGCAATCCTCGTTCATTTGGATGGCCAGGACCCTGAGGCGCGCGAAGATCCGCAGGAGTTCCGGGAGTTGGCCCTTTCGGCGGGTGCCGATATCGTTGCGTTCATCAACGTGCCACGGCATCGGCCCACGGCCAAATATCTGGTAGGCAGCGGCAAGGTCGAGGAGTTACGCGACCTGGTCCACGCCGAAAAAACAGATATCGTCATTTTTAATCATGTCCTTACACCCAGTCAGGAACGTAACCTCGAACGCGTTTTCGAGTGTCGCGTGCTTGACCGTACGGGTTTGATTCTCGACATCTTCGCCCAGCGCGCACGAACCCATGAAGGTAAGTTGCAGGTCGAGTTGGCGCAGCTCGAACACATGAGTACGCGCCTGGTCCGTGGGTGGACTCACCTTGAGCGTCAGGGCGGTGGTATCGGTCTGCGCGGCCCGGGTGAAACCCAGCTGGAGACGGACCGTCGTCTGCTGCGGGTGCGCCTGCGTCAAATCAAGAGCCGTCTGGAAAAGGTACGCAGTCAGCGTGATCAGGCCCGTCGCGGCCGTTCCCGTGCCGACATTCCGACCGTTTCCATCGTGGGCTACACCAACGCCGGTAAATCGACGTTGTTCAATGCGGTGACCCATTCCGACGTCTACGCTGCTGATCAGTTGTTCGCCACACTTGACCCAACCCTGCGCCGTCTGGAAATCGACGATTTGGGGCCGATCGTGCTCGCTGATACGGTGGGGTTCATTCGTCACCTGCCGCACAAGCTGGTTGAGGCTTTCAGGGCAACGCTCGAAGAGTCGAGCAACTCGGACCTTCTGCTGCATGTGATCGATGCGCATGAGCCGGATCGCCTGGAGCAGATCGAACAGGTCATGGCGGTGCTGGGCGAGATCGGTGCCCAAGACTTGCCGATACTGGAGGTCTATAACAAACTCGATTTGCTTGAGGGTGTCGAGCCTCAGATCCAGCGCGATCCCGACGGCAAGCCTCAGCGTGTCTGGGTCTCTGCTCGTGACGGTCGCGGTCTGGACTTGATCAAACAGGCTGTTGCCGAGCTCTTGGGAAGCGACTTGTTCGTTGGCACGCTGTGTTTGTCGCAACGCTTTGCCCGGCTTCGTGCCCAGTTCTTCCAACTCGGCGCGGTGCAGAGTGAAGAGCACGACGAAGAAGGTCAAAGCCTGTTAGCGGTACGTTTACCCCGAATTGAATTCAATCGCCTGGTGAGTCGCGAAGGACTGCAGCCGCTGGAATTCATCGAGCAACACACTTTGCAATAAAAGCCTGAAGAAGCGGTTGTGCTGCTTTGATGGGCATTCTGTAGCATTGGTCGGCGCGCCGCGGGCGCGTCTTTGCTTTATCAGATGGAGAGCGCTATGGCTTGGAATGAGCCGGGTGGCAACTCGAATAATCAGGATCCTTGGGGTGGTAAGCGCAAGGGCGGCGACCGCAAGGGGCCACCAGATCTCGACGAGGCCTTCCGAAAGCTGCAGGAAAGCCTGAATGGGTTGTTCGGTGGTGGTAAGAAACGCAGTGGTGACGGCGGCGGCAGTGGCGGTGGTTCGGGCAAAGGCGGTGGTTTTGGCCTGCTCGGCATCGGCCTCGTCGTGCTGCTCGCGATTTGGCTGTACAACGCGATTTATGTGGTGGACGAGCAAGAGCAGGCGGTCGTTCTGCGTTTCGGCAAATACTACGAAACCGTCGGTTCGGGTTTGAACATCTATTTCCCGCCGTTTGATCGCAAGTATCTCGAAAACGTGACCCGCGAGCGTGCGTACAGCAAGCAGGGCCAGATGCTCACCGAAGACGAGAACATCGTCGAAGTGCCGCTGACCGTGCAGTACAAGATCACCAACCTGCAGGATTTCGTGCTGAACGTCGATCAGCCTGAAGTCAGCCTGCAACACGCTACCGAAAGTGCTCTGCGCCATGTGGTCGGTTCGACTGCCATGGACCAGGTGCTGACCGAAGGCCGTGAGCTGATGGCCAGCGAGATCAAGGACCGCCTTCAGCGTTTCCTCGACACCTATCGCACCGGTATTACCGTGACCCAGGTGAACGTGCAGAGCGCAGCCGCGCCCCGTGAAGTTCAGGAAGCCTTTGATGACGTGATTCGTGCCCGTGAAGACGAGCAGCGTTCGCGTAACCAGGCCGAAACCTACGCCAACGGTGTGATTCCCGAAGCCCGTGGTCAGGCCCAGCGCATCGTCGAAGACGCCAATGGTTACCGCGACGAAGTCGTCTCGCGTGCCAAGGGTGAGGCTGACCGCTTCACCAAATTGGTCGCCGAGTACCGCAAGGCGCCGGAAGTCACTCGCGAACGCCTGTACCTGGACACCATGCAAGAAGTCTTCAGCAACACCAGCAAGGTGCTCGTGACCGGCGACAAGGGTCAGAACAACCTGCTTTACCTGCCATTGGACAAAATGATCGAAAGCAGTCGTAACGGTTCGACACCGTCGTCGAGCGGGGCTTCGGCCACCGCTGTGGATCCGGGCTCTCGGGCTGCGGACCTGCAACAGCAACGCGACACGCGCACTAGGGAGACTCGCTGATGAGCAATAAATCTCTGGTCGCCCTGATTGTCTGTGTCGTGCTGGCGGTTGTCGCCTGGAACAGCTTCTACATTGTCGCTCAGACCGAGCGCGCGGTGCTGCTGCAATTCGGTCGTGTGGTTCAGGCCGATGTTCCGCCGGGCCTGCACGTGAAGGTTCCTTATGTGAACCAGGTGCGCAAGTTCGACGGTCGTCTGCTGACGCTGGATGCGCCGACCCAGCGCTTCCTGACGCTGGAAAAGAAAGCCGTGATGGTCGATGCCTATGCCAAATGGCGCGTGAAGGACGCTGAGCGTTTCTACACCGCGACGTCGGGCCTGAAGCAGATCGCCGACGAGCGTCTGTCCCGTCGTCTGGAGTCGGGCCTGCGTGACCAGTTCGGCAAGCGCACCCTGCACGAAGCTGTGTCGGGCGAACGTGACGCGCTGATGGCTGACATCACCGCTTCGCTGAACAGGATGGCCGAAAAAGAACTGGGCATCGAAGTCATCGACGTCCGGGTCAAGGCCATCGACTTGCCGAAGGAAGTGAACCGCAGCGTATTCGAGCGGATGAGCACCGAACGTGAGCGTGAAGCTCGCGAGCACCGCGCCAAGGGTAACGAGTTGGCTGAAGGCATTCGTGCCGACGCCGATCGTCAACGCCGCGTATTGCTGGCCGAAGCCTATCGTGAGTCTGAAGAGGCACGCGGTGATGGCGATGCACAAGCCGCTGCGATCTACTCCAAGGCCTACGGTCAGGATCAGGAGTTCTATGCGTTCTACCGCAGCCTGCGCGCCTACCGTGAAAGCTTCGCCAACAAAAGTGACGTGATGGTGCTTGATCCGGGGAGCGAATTCTTTCGCTATCTGGAGAAAGCCAAACCGTAATCGCACACCGTGATCGATGACTCCGCCGGGCGGCAAAACGGCTCGGCGGGGTGATCACGCGGCAAAACGTGTGTATGATGCGGCAGCCGGGAAATTCCCGGCTTTTTTGCGTCTACACGATTGATTGGCCGTGGCGTATTTCGTGCGCGGCAGTTTTTTCGAGGACAGTGCCGCTCAAGTTGCGGCTCGCTTTGTATAGGGATAACGAATCTCCGTACAGGGTTCGCAGGCGCTGTCTGCTTCACTCAAGGCTTGCCCAAGGGTTGGCCGCCCGGATCATAGGGGAAAGGCGTAATGGCAACGGTTGACCGCTGGCTGCTGCCGGATGGCATCGAAGAAGTACTGCCGCCGGAAGCTGCGCGCATAGAAGTGGCGCGTCGTCAGGTGTTGGATCTGTTTCAGAGCTGGGGCTATGAGTTCGTCGTTACCCCGCACATCGAATACCTTGAATCACTGCTCACAGGTGCTGGCCAGGATCTGGACCTGCGCACCTTCAAAGTGGTCGATCCGCAGTCGGGTCGGCAAATGGGCTTCCGGGCGGACATCACGCCTCAGGTCGCCCGTATCGACGCACATACCTTGCGCCGCGAAGGCCCGAGCCGTCTGTGCTACGCCGGTAGCGTGCTGCATGCCCAGCCCCGCGCCCTGTCGTCCTCGCGCAGCCCGATTCAACTGGGCGCCGAGTTGTATGGCGATGCCAGTCCGAGCAGCGACGTCGAGGTGATCAGCCTGATGCTGGCTATGCTTAAACTCGCGGATGTGCCTGACGTCCACATGGACTTGGGTCATGTTGGCATTTATCGCGGTCTGGCTCGTGCGGCAGGGTTGTCGGGTGAAGTCGAGCAACAGCTTTTTGATGCTTTGCAGCGCAAAGCCATCGACGAAGTCATCACGCTGACCGAGAACCTGCCAACTGATCTGGCCGCCATGTTGCGGGCCCTGGTGGATCTGTGCGGTGGCCGCGATGTGCTGGCTGCTGCCCGCGAGCGTCTGGCCAAGGCACCTGCGCCGGTCATCGAAGCGTTGGACGACCTCGTGGAAATCGCCGAACGTCTGTCGGCTCGTTTCCCTGATTTGCCGTTGTACTTCGACCTCGGCGAGCTTCGCGGCTATCACTACCATACGGGTGTGGTGTTTGCGGTGTTCGTGCCGGGTGTCGGCCAGTCGATCGCCCAAGGCGGTCGTTACGATGACATCGGTGCCGATTTCGGGCGTGCGCGTCCGGCAACGGGTTTCTCCACCGATTTGAAAACCCTGGTCACGCTGGGGCAGGCGCCGATCGAGCTACCGTCTGGCGGTATCTGGATGCCTGACAGCACCGACGCCGCACTCTGGCAGACCGTCTGCCAACTGCGCAGCGAAGGTCAGCGCGTGGTTCAGGCATTGCCTGGCCAATCGGTCGCGGCAGCGAAAGAAGCCGATTGCGATCGGCAATTGATTCAGCACGGCGAGCATTGGCAGGTACTGCCGCTGGCCTCTTGAGTTTTCCAGTCGGCGGCAGCCGGCACCCAGTTTGCGTGAATGAGGACAAGTGTTATGGGTAAGAATGTCGTAGTCCTGGGCACCCAATGGGGTGATGAGGGCAAAGGCAAGATCGTTGATCTGCTGACCGAACATGCTACCGCGGTAGTTCGCTATCAAGGCGGCCACAACGCCGGTCACACTCTGGTGATCGATGGCGAGAAAACCGTTCTGCACCTGATTCCGTCCGGTGTACTGCGCGAAGGCGTGCAGTGCCTGATCGGTAACGGTGTGGTCGTGGCACCTGACGCGCTCATGCGTGAAATTACCAAGCTGGAAGAGAAGGGCATTCCGGTGCGCGAGCGCCTGCGCATCAGCCCGTCCTGCCCGCTGATCCTGTCCTACCACGTTGCGCTGGATCAGGCCCGCGAGAAAGCCCGTGGCGAGCACAAGATCGGCACCACCGGTCGTGGCATCGGCCCGGCTTACGAAGACAAGGTGGCACGTCGTGGCCTGCGCATCGGTGACCTGTTCCACCGCGAGCGCTTCGCTGCCAAGCTGGGCGAGTTGCTGGATTACCACAACTTCGTGCTGGTCAATTACTACAAAGAGCCAGCCATCGACTTCCAGAAGACACTCGACGAGTGCATGGAATACGCCGAACAGCTCAAACCAATGATGCTGGACGTCACCGCCGCGCTGCATGAAATGCGTCGCGCTGGCAAAGACATCATGTTCGAAGGCGCTCAAGGTTCGTTGCTGGACATCGACCACGGTACCTACCCGTACGTGACCAGCTCCAACACCACTGCTGGCGGTATCGCCACCGGTTCGGGTGTCGGTCCGATGTTCATCGACTACATCCTGGGCATCACCAAGGCGTACACCACGCGCGTCGGCTCCGGTCCGTTCCCGACCGAACTCTTCGACGACGTCGGTGCCTTCCTGGCCAAGCGTGGTCATGAGTTCGGCGCGACTACCGGCCGTGCCCGTCGTTGCGGCTGGTTCGATGCCGTCATCCTGCGTCGCGCCATCGACGTCAACAGCATCTCGGGCATCTGCCTGACCAAGCTGGACGTGCTGGACGGTCTTGAAACCATCAACATCTGCGTAGGTTACAAGAACGAAAACGGTGCCGTGATTGAAGCGCCGACCGACGCCGACAGTTACATCGGCTTGGAGCCGGTGTACGAGCAGGTGCCTGGCTGGTCGGAATCGACCCTGGGCGCGAAGACGCTGGAAGAGCTGCCTGCCAACGCTCGTGCGTACATCAAGCGCCTCGAAGAGCTGGTCGGCGCGCCGATCGACATTATTTCGACAGGTCCGGACCGCAACGAAACCATCGTTCTGCGTCACCCGTTCGGTTGATAACCCGTTGATACGAAAGAAAAGGGTCGCTCAGGCGGCCCTTTCTTTTGCCTGCCTGATTCCCGTCATGAGAACGGCACGGCCCTTGCTGTAAATACTGTCATTAGAAATGCCATCATTTTAATGGCGTTTGTGGTGGGGGAATTTCCAGTGTCAGCCGTCCTTTCGCTTCTCCGCAGTCGCTTGCTGCGGCCCGTATTCATTGCTCTCGGCATTGCCCTATTGGTGCAAGTGCTGGTGGCGGTCGCCCTGACCCGGAGCACGGTCACTGCGCTCGAAGCCGATCTGGCCACGCGGCTGGGTGTAGATTCGCAACACTTGTCCGGCGAACTGGAGCAGGCGAGCCGTGATGTAACGTCCAGTCTCGACAGCCTTTCGCAAAATACCCGGCAGCGTTTGAGTGCAGGATTGTCGACCCGACTGAAGGATGAGCAGAGGCAACTGCGTGCGACCCTGGAGACGGACTTGAAGGATTCCGCCACCGACATGGCAGAGCTGCTCGCAGCTGTCGCACCCCGTGCGATGTGGGATGGCGACACCCCGACTCTGTCTGAATTCGCACGACGCGCCCAGCGCAATCCTAACGTGCTGTTCGTTGTTTACGACGACGCCCAGGGCGAGCACCTGACGCGCTACCTCAACCGCGAGAACGAATCGATCAAGGCGCTGTTGGCCAAGGGCGAGGGTGAGCGGGCGATGGACAAGGTCTTGAATGCTGCGCAGAAAGACCCATCGGTGTATTACGTCGAGGCCTCCATCAGCCCGAATGGCGTTGAAATCGGCAAGGTGCGGATGGGCGTTTCAACCGCAGCGGTCGAGACGAATCTGGTGGCGCTCGACAAACGTTTCACGGCGCTGATCGGCAATGGCGAGCAGTTGGTCTCTGAAAGTCTCGGCAGCGCGGCGGCGGAAAGCTCTGCGGCGCTGCGTTCGCGTCTACAGACCGCGCAGGGCGCTGCGTCGGCGATGGCCACCAATACCAGTTCCACCGTTCAGGCGGCGGCTGAAACATTGCGCTGGAGGATCGGTGTCGGCCTGGCGCTGGTGGGTCTGATTGTGTTGATCGTGCTGGCGGTGGTGCTGGGGCGTCGTGTCGTGCTGCGTCTGCAATTGCTCAATCGTGCGCTGGATGATCTGGCGGCGGGCGAGGGCGACCTGACCAAGCGGGTCAAGCTCAACAGCAATGACGAAATTGGCGACATGGCGGCGGCGGTCAATCGTTTTGTGGACAAGCTGCAGCCCATCGTTCGAGAGGCGGGTGATGTCGCTCAGCAAACGGGCGTTGAGATCGGTGCCATGAGCAAGCGCAACGCCGGTGCCAACGCGGCTGCCGAGTTGCAGCGAGACGAAGTGGCCGCGAGCCTCCACGCTTTGGCCCAGATGGCAGACGAGGCGCAAGCCGAGAGTCAGGCGATGCAGGCTGCACTGCGGCAGGTGGTCGACATTCGCCAGGCCACGGATGAGAACACGCGGACGTCGACCCAGGTCGGCAATCTGATCGAAGCACTGGCAGGGCAGGTCGAGACCGGCGCGCAGGTCATTGAGCGTTTGGCGCAGCAGAGCGAGCAGATCGAGGTGGTGCTGGAAGTGATTCACGGCATCGCCGAGCAAACCAACTTGCTGGCGCTTAATGCCGCCATTGAAGCGGCGCGTGCGGGTGAGACGGGGCGCGGCTTCGCAGTCGTGGCCGATGAGGTTCGCGCGCTGGCCAGCAAAACTCAAAGCTCCACTGGCGATATTCAGGAACACATCACCAAGCTGCAATCGGGTGCTAAAGAAGCGGTCGCGACCATCGGTCTGGCAGGCCGCAAAGCGAAGGAAGGGCTGGAAGTGCTGCGCGACAGTGCCCGCCTGCAGAAAACCGTTCAGGACTCCGTTGAGCAGGTTCATGCGGCGATAGGTTTGGCGACCCGCGCAGCAGAGCATCAGGCGCAAGGGGCGCAGGCGGTGCGTGGCCGCGTGGAAGTGATTCATGCCCAGGCCGAGAAAGCTGCCCAGGCTGTTGTCGAGACAACGGCCAGTGGCAAGACGCTGGATAAACTGGCCGCACAGTTGAAAGCGAGTCTTGGGCAGTTCCGGGCGTAGGCGGGTTATAGGTCGTAGCGTATTTATGTAGCGGGCTGGCTTGGCGTAGGTGGCAATCGGGAGATTGCCTTCGCCGGCATGCCAGGCTTTTGCGGAGGAGGGGAATTATCAAACCCCGAAAAGCACAAAACCGAGCACTTGGCTCGGTTTTGTTTTGTTTGGTGCCCAGGAGAAGACTCGAACTTCCACGACCGTAAGGTCACCAGCACCTGAAGCTGGCGTGTCTACCAATTTCACCACCTGGGCATGGCGCTGATTTAATTAGATTTTTCGTATTAGTGCAACATAATTTTGAGATATTTTAGCGGGAGAGGAGGTTTTGATTGCGAGCGCGATAAGCTCGCAGGTTTGTCAAAGGCAGGAAGGACAGGGGAGGGGAACTGATCTACCCTCAGAGCTGCTCGGAAAAGAATTTTCAAACCCCAGAAAGCACAAAACCGAGCACTTGGCTCGGTTTCGTTGAATTGGTGCCCAGAAGAAGACTCGAACTTCCACGACCGTAAGGTCACCAGCACCTGAAGCTGGCGTGTCTACCAATTTCACCATCTGGGCAATTCGTTGATTTCATTCGACTTATTTTTCAAAAAGCCGCTTGATTTCAACTACAACGTGGCAGTGCCGTCGTTGTGGGGCGCATCTTACGGATGAGGATAGAAGCTGTAAACCCCCGGCGTGAAATTTTTTTCGAAATAGCGAAAAGCCTCAACAAACGCTGCCTTCGCGTTTCAATCGGGTATATGCCAAACTAATTGCATACAGATAAGGTGAACTCATTCTAATGGCCGATTGGCAGTCCCTCGATCCCGAGGCCGCTCGTGAAGCGGAAAAATACGAAAACCCCATTCCTAGCCGTGAGCTGATTCTGGCGCATCTCTCCGAGCGCGGTTCGCCCGCTGCCCGTGAAGAGCTGGTCGCAGAGTTTGGTCTGACGACTGAAGATCAGATCGAGGCCCTGCGCCGTCGCCTTCGTGCGATGGAACGCGACGCGCAGTTGATCTACACCCGCCGCGGCACCTACGCGCCGGTCGACAAGCTGGACCTGATCCTCGGTCGCATCAGCGGTCATCGCGACGGTTTTGGCTTCCTCGTGCCTGACGACGGCTCCGACGACCTGTTCATGAGCCCAGCCCAGATGCGTCTGGTGTTCGATGGCGACCGTGCCTTGGCCCGCGTTTCCGGCCTGGACCGTCGCGGTCGTCGCGAAGGCGTCATCGTTGAAGTCGTTTCCCGCGCTCACGAAACCGTGGTGGGTCGTTACTTCGAAGAGAGCGGCATTGGTTTCGTCGTTCCCGACAATCCAAAGATTCAGCAGGAAGTGCTGATCACGCCAGGTCGCAATGCCGACGCCCGCGTGGGTCAGTTCGTCGAAGTGAAGATTACTCACTGGCCGACTCCGCGCTTCCAGCCGCAGGGAGACGTGGTCGAAGTCGTGGGCAACTACATGGCGCCGGGCATGGAAATCGACGTTGCGCTGCGCACGTACGACATTCCGCATGTCTGGCCTGAAGCCGTGCTCAAAGAAGCCGCCAAGCTCAAACCGGAAGTCGAGGAAAAAGACAAAGAGCACCGCGTTGACCTGCGCCACCTCCCGTTCGTGACCATCGACGGCGAAGACGCTCGCGACTTCGACGATGCGGTTTACTGCGAAGCCAAGCCGGGCAAGCTACGTCTATTCTCGGGTGGCTGGAAACTGTACGTCGCGATTGCGGACGTCTCCAGTTACGTGAAGATCGGCTCCGCGCTCGACGCCGAATCCCAGGTTCGCGGCAACTCGGTGTACTTCCCCGAGCGTGTCGTACCGATGCTGCCCGAGCAGTTGTCCAACGGCCTTTGCTCGCTGAATCCGCTGGTCGACCGTCTGGCGATGGTCTGCGAGATGACCATCTCCAAATCCGGCGAAATGACGGACTACGTGTTCTACGAAGCCGTGATCCACTCCCACGCGCGGCTGACTTACAACAAGGTCAGTTCGATTCTGGAACACCCGAAAACCAGCGAAGCCCGGCAGTTGCGCGGCGATTACAAAGAGGTCATCCCGGACCTCAAGCAGCTTTACGCGCTGTACAAGGTGCTGCTGGCAGCACGCCACACGCGTGGCGCCATCGACTTCGAAACGCAGGAAACCCGGATCATCTTCGGGTCCGAGCGCAAGATCGCCGAGATTCGCCCGACGACCCGCAACGATGCGCATAAGCTGATCGAGGAATGCATGCTGGCCGCCAACGTGGCCACTGCCGAGTTCCTCAAGAAGCATGAAATCCCTGCGCTGTACCGCGTCCACGACGGTCCGCCGCCTGAGCGCCTGGAAAAACTGCGCGCATTCCTGGGTGAGCTGGGTCTGTCCTTGCACAAAGGCAAGGACGGCCCGACGCCGAAGGATTATCAGGCGCTGCTGGAAACCATCAAGGACCGTCCGGATTACCACCTGATCCAGACCGTCATGCTGCGCTCGCTGAGCCAGGCAGTGTACAGCTCGGATAACAACGGCCACTTCGGCCTGAATTACGAGGCCTACACGCACTTCACCTCGCCGATTCGTCGTTACCCGGACCTGCTGACGCACCGCGCCATTCGCAGTGTCATCCGTTCCAAGCAAGACACGCCGCACGTGCGTCGTGCAGGCGCGGCGTCGATCCCGAAAGCGCGCATCTACCCGTACGACGAAGCGGGACTGGAGCAGTTGGGCGAGCAATGCTCGATGAGCGAGCGCCGGGCCGACGAAGCCACCCGTGACGTGGTGAACTGGCTCAAGTGCGAGTTCATGAAAGACCGCGTGGGTGAATCGTTCCCGGGCGTTATCACAGCGGTGACCGGTTTCGGACTGTTCGTCGAGCTGACCGACATTTACGTGGAAGGCTTGGTGCACGTGACCGCGTTGCCAGGCGACTACTACCACTTCGATCCGGTTCACCACCGTTTGGCGGGTGAGCGCACGGGCCGTAGTTTCCGCCTGGGCGACACCGTTGAAGTGCGGGTCATGCGCGTCGATCTCGACGAGCGCAAGATCGATTTCGAAATGTCGGAAAAAACCACCAGCGCGCCGGTGGGTCGCAAACGCAAGGCTGCCGAGCCTGCAGCTGCGGAAAAGCCAAAAGATAAAGAGCAGGACAAGGCCACGGCGTCTCGCCCAAGCCGTCGCAGCGCCACCAAAGAACCGGTTGTGGAGGCGTATCGCCCGAGCGATGCGGCCGCAAAAAATGCCGAAGTCCGCAAAAGCCGCGAGATGAAGAAAGCGCTTCTGGCAGAAGCGAAGGGTGGTAGCAAGGCGTCGTCGGGAAAGTCGTCGCGGAGTGATTCCGCGCCGTCCGGCAAGTCCGCAAAACCGAGTAAACACCGCAAGGGCCCGCCAAAGTCGGGCTCGGCGCCCGATGCAAAGGGCGGCAGTGTGCGTAAACCTAAGGCGAAGTCATGAGTCAGCTGGAAAAAATCTACGGCGTTCACGCGGTAGAAGCGTTGTTGCGTCACCATCCCAAGCGGGTCAAGCAGATCTGGCTGGCGGAGGGTCGCAGCGATCCCCGCGTTCAGGTGTTGATCGACCTCGCCGCGCAAAATCGTGTGGCGGTGGGGCAGGCCGAACGTCGCGAAATGGACGCATGGGTTGAAGGTGTCCATCAGGGCGTTGTCGCGGATGTCAGTCCGAGCCAGGTCTGGGGCGAAGCGATGCTCGACGAACTGCTGGATCGCACCGAAGGCGCGCCGCTGATCCTGGTTCTCGACGGCGTGACCGACCCGCACAACCTCGGCGCTTGCCTGCGTACTGCTGATGCGGCGGGTGCGCTTGCGGTAATCGTGCCGAAAGACAAATCGGCGACGTTGACACCGACTGTACGAAAAGTGGCCTGTGGCGCTGCGGAAGTGATTCCGCTGGTTGCGGTCACCAACCTTGCCCGTACGCTGGAAAAACTCCAGCAGCGCGGGTTGTGGGTTGTCGGTACGGCGGGTGAGGCCGAGCAAGAGCTGTATCAGCAGGACCTGACTGGCCCGACCATCCTGATCATGGGCGCAGAAGGCAAGGGCATGCGTCGACTGACCCGCGAACATTGCGACTATCTGGTTCGCCTGCCGATGGCAGGCAGCGTCAGCAGCTTGAACGTCTCCGTTGCAACGGGCGTGTGCCTATTCGAAGCAATGCGCCAGCGCAGCGCGAAGGCTGCTGTTTCGCGGAAATAACAACCTTCAAGCTGCAAGCATCAAGCTTAAGCTTGCCCACGGTCAGCTTGCAGCTTGCAGCTTGCAGCTGTTACTGCTCAAACATTCACCAATTGCCTTGCGCCGTTCCGAGCCCTTCTCTACAATTGCGCCCCTTGCTGTCATGGCAGGCGCTTACGTGCCTGTCCCTGTGCAAGATAAACCAGTGTTATTCACTCCTTGTCTGACCGCTTTGGCGGCAGGCTACAACCCGTAAGGAGCATTCATGCGTCATTACGAAATCATCTTTCTGGTTCACCCGGACCAGAGCGAGCAAGTCGGCGGCATGGTTGAGCGTTACACCAAGCTGATCGAAGAAGACGGCGGCAAGATCCACCGTCTGGAAGATTGGGGCCGTCGTCAACTGGCCTACGCAATCAACAATGTTCACAAGGCTCACTACGTGATGCTGAACGTTGAGTGCACTGGCAAGGCCCTGGCCGAGCTGGAAGACAACTTCCGTTACAACGATGCCGTGATCCGTAACCTTGTCATCCGTCGCGACGAAGCCGTTACTGGCCAGTCCGAAATGCTCAAGGCTGAAGAGAACCGCAGTGAGCGCCGTGAGCGTCGCGACCGTCCTGAGCACTCCGACGCCGAAGGCGTTGACAGTGATGACAGCGACAACAGCGATAACGCTGACGAGTAATCCACGGACCTTTTGAGGAGCCTATTACATGGCACGTTTCTTCCGTCGTCGTAAATTCTGCCGCTTCACAGCTGAAAATGTGAAGGAGATCGATTACAAAGATCTCAACACCCTGAAAGCCTACGTATCCGAAACCGGCAAGATCGTTCCTAGCCGCATTACCGGTACCAAAGCTCGTTATCAGCGTCAGCTGGCTACCGCTATCAAGCGCGCCCGCTTCCTGGCCCTGCTGGCCTACACCGACAGCCACGGCCGCTGAGACCAGGTTCAGTCGACAAAAACGCAGTAAGGGATAAATCGCATGCGCGCCATGGCTGACTTCATCATGCGCGGCCGCGTGCAGGCCACTCTGGTAGTGGTTGGATGTGCGGCGTTGCCGCTGTTGTTCTGGTTGAGTGCCGCCGCGGGTTGCCTTGTGCTTCTGCGGCGTGGGTTGAGTGGCGCTTCGAGCGTTCTCGCCTGGGCTCTGCTGCCGGCTTTGGTCTGGTGGTATTTCGGTGATCCCCGCACCCTGATGGTGTTGCTGGGTTCATGGGGGTTGGCGGCCGTGTTGCGCGCCAGCGAGTCGTGGGTCCGTGTGCTGCTGGTCAGCATCGGACTGGGATTGTTGTATGGCGTGATCCTGGGGGCGGTTTTCCGCGAGCCCATCGAAGCCATGGCGGGGGAGTTGCAGAAACTCTTGCCCCACGTCTTCGGTGATGTCTACCAACAGATGTCGGTAGAAGAGCGAGCGCGTCTGGGGGCACTGATCACACCGGTCCTGAACGGCCTGATTGCGGCGGTGTTGCAGATCGTCAGCGTGGTATGCCTGATCCTTGGGCGGTACTGGCAGGCGTTGTTGTATAACCCGGGCGGTTTCGGACGCGAATTTCGCAGTTTGAGACTCCCGCGGGCACCGATGCTGGTGCTGCTGGTGTGCATGTTGGTGGGGCCGAATTTCGGTCCTCAACTGGCGATGCTGACACCGTTGTGCAGCGTACCGCTCATGTTCGCGGGACTGGCCCTGATTCACGGTCTGGTGGCTACGAAGCGCCTGACCCGGTTTTGGCTGGTGGGTTTGTACGTCACGCTGGTGCTGTTCATGCAGCTGATTTATCCGTTGCTGGTGGTGTTTGCCATTGTCGACAGCCTGATTGATTTTCGCGGCCGTCTGGCGTCGAAAGATGCCGATAATGGTTCTGCGAACGGTGAAGGTTAAAGTTAAGAGGTTATTACCAAATGGAACTCATCCTGCTGGAAAAAATCGCCAACCTGGGCAACCTGGGCGACAAAGTAAACGTTAAGGCTGGTTACGGCCGTAACTACCTGCTGCCTTTCGGCAAAGCCACCGCTGCAACCGCTGCCAACCTGGCCGCGTTTGAAGAGCGTCGTGCTGAGCTGGAAAAAGCCGCTGCTGACAAGAAAGCTTCGGCTGAAAGTCGCGCTGCTCAACTGGCTGAGCTGGAAGTGACTATCACTGCCACCGCTGGTGACGAAGGCAAGCTGTTCGGTTCGATCGGTACTCACGACATCGCTGATGCACTGACCGCCTCTGGCGTTGAAGTCGCTAAAGCTGAAGTTCGTCTGCCGAACGGCACCATCCGTAACGTTGGCGAATACGACGTAGCCGTGCACCTGCACAGCGACGTTGAAGCCACCGTTCGCGTGGTCGTCGTAGCTGCCTAAGCTGCTTGATGCCGGTGCTTCGGTGCTGGTGTCCGACCAGTTGGCGACTCGTTCGCTAGCCGGTCAATAAAGGGCGCGATCCATTTCTTGGGTCGTGCCCTTTGTCATTTCTAGGTATTGTTGATCAACTTCTGATTCAAACCCCTAATTCCGTGTGGCCATGAACGATATTTCCGCTCCCGAGCAATACGACCTGCAAACCGCAGCATTGAAGGTGCCGCCGCATTCCATCGAGGCCGAACAGGCTGTACTCGGTGGTCTGATGCTGGATAACCAGGCGTGGGAGCGCGTGCTGGATCAAGTCTCGGACGGCGACTTCTACCGCCATGACCACCGCCTGATTTTCCGCGCCATCGCCAAGCTGGCCGATCAGAACCTGCCCATCGACGTCGTAACCCTGTCCGAGCAGCTGGACAAGGAAGGCCAGACCTCACAGGTCGGCGGTCTGGGCTATCTGTCGGAGTTGGCAAAAAACATCCCGTCTGTTGCCAACATCAAGGCCTACGCCCAGATCGTGCGGCAGCGGGCGACCTTGCGGCAGTTGATTGGCATCAGTAACGATATTGCCGACAGCGCGTTCAACCCGGAAGGGCGGACTGCTGAGGAGATTCTCGACGAAGCCGAGCGCCAGATTTTCCAGATTGCCGAAGCGCGCCCGAAGACGGGCGGGCCGGTGGGCGTCAATGACCTGCTGACCAAAGCCATCGACCGCATCGACACCCTGTTCAACCTGGGTGAGGGCATCACCGGCCTGTCCACGGGCTATACCGACCTGGACGAAAAAACCAGCGGTTTGCAGCCTTCCGACTTGATCATCGTCGCGGGCCGTCCGTCGATGGGTAAAACCACCTTCGCGATGAATCTTGTGGAAAACGCGGTGCTGCGCAGCGAAAAGGCGGTGCTGGTGTTCTCGCTGGAGATGCCAGGCGAATCGCTGATCATGCGTATGCTGTCGTCTCTCGGGCGTATCGATCAGACCAAGGTGCGTTCCGGTCAACTGGATGATGACGACTGGCCGCGTCTTACCTCTGCCGTGAATTTGCTCAATGATCGCAAACTGTTCATCGACGATACTGCCGGTATCAGCCCTTCGGAGATGCGTGCGCGTACTCGACGTCTCGTGAGAGAGCATGGTGATGTCGGCTTGATCATGATCGACTACCTGCAGTTGATGCAGATTCCGGGTTCCAGCGGCGATAACCGGACCAACGAAATCTCCGAGATTTCTCGGTCCCTGAAAGCGCTGGCCAAAGAATTCAACTGCCCGGTGGTTGCCCTCTCTCAGCTCAACCGCTCCTTGGAACAACGTCCCAACAAACGCCCCGTGAACTCCGACTTGCGGGAATCCGGAGCGATCGAGCAGGACGCCGACGTCATCATGTTCGTGTACCGGGACGAGGTGTATCACCCGGAAACCGAGCACAAAGGCATCGCGGAAATCATCATCGGTAAACAGCGGAACGGCCCGATTGGCTTCGTGCGTCTGGCGTTTATCGGCAAGTACACCCGCTTCGAGAACCTGGCGCCGGGCAGCTACAACTTCGACGATGACGAATAGTTGAGATCCACGCTTTGAGGTCCTGAGAGCGTCAACGCTACGATTCAATGCCAACCACAAATCCGACCTGTGCCGTCGGATTTGATCAAAATTTGTGCTATTCTCCGCGCCCGCGAATTTCCACGAGAAACTCGCCTCCCCGATTACGAACACTGGTCATCGACATGCAAGCAGCCAAGCCGTTATTTGACTATCCGAAGTACTGGGCCGAATGTTTCGGGCCCGCGCCTTTCCTGCCCATGAGCCGGGAAGAAATGGATCAGCTTGGCTGGGATTCCTGCGACATCATCATCGTGACTGGCGATGCGTACGTCGATCACCCGTCGTTCGGCATGGCGATCATTGGCCGGCTGCTGGAGTCGCAAGGCTTCCGCGTCGGGATCATTGCTCAGCCGGACTGGAAATCGAAAGACGACTTCATGAAGCTTGGCGAGCCGAACCTGTTCTTCGGTGTCGCAGCGGGCAACATGGACTCGATGATCAACCGCTACACCGCGGACAAGAAAATCCGTTCCGACGACGCGTATACTCCCGGCGGCATGGCGGGCAAGCGCCCGGATCGCGCGAGCCTGGTCTACAGCCAGCGTTGCAAGGAAGCCTACAAGAACGTCCCTATCGTGCTGGGCGGGATCGAAGCGTCGCTGCGCCGCATCGCGCATTACGACTACTGGCAGGACAAGGTTCGCAATTCGATTCTGATCGACGCCTGCGCCGACATTCTGCTGTATGGCAACGCCGAGCGCGCCATCGTTGAAGTCGCCACCCGTCTGTCTTATGGCGAAACCATTGAAAGCATCACCGACGTTCGCGGCACCGCGTTCATTCGGCGCGACACGCCTGAAGGCTGGTACGAAGTCGATTCCACGCGTATCGACCGGCCGGGCAAGGTCGACAAGATCATCAACCCATACGTGAATACTCAGGACACCCAGGCCTGCGCTATCGAGCAGGAAAAAGGGCCGACTGAAGATCCGAATGAAGCCAAGGTCGTGCAGATTCTGGCCAGCCCGCGCATGACCCGTGACAAGACAGTCATTCGTCTGCCGTCCATGGAAAAAGTGCGTAACGACCCGGTGTTGTACGCCCATGCCAACCGGGTTCTGCACCTGGAGACCAATCCCGGCAACGCCCGTGCGCTGGTTCAGAAGCATGGCGACGTCGATGTCTGGTTCAACGCGCCTCCGATTCCGATGACCACTGAAGAAATGGACTACGTGTTCGGCATGCCGTACGCACGTATCCCGCATCCTGCGTACGGCAAGGAAAAGATCCCTGCCTACGACATGATTCGCTTCTCGGTGAACATCATGCGTGGCTGCTTTGGCGGCTGCACCTTCTGCTCGATCACTGAACACGAAGGCCGCATCATTCAGAACCGCTCGCACGATTCGATCATTCGTGAAATCGAAGAGATTCGCGACAAAGTGCCAGGCTTTACCGGTGTCATTTCCGACCTCGGTGGTCCGACTGCAAACATGTACCGTATTGCTTGCAAGAGCCCGGAAATCGAATCCGCGTGCCGCAAGCCGTCCTGCGTATTCCCTGGTATCTGCCCGAACCTGAACACCGACCACTCGGCGCTGATTCAGCTGTACCGCAGTGCGCGTGATCTGCCGGGCGTGAAGAAGATCCTGATCGCTTCCGGCCTGCGCTACGACCTCGCGGTCGAGTCGCCGGAATACGTCAAAGAGCTGGTTACCCACCACGTCGGTGGCTATCTGAAGATCGCCCCGGAACACACCGAGGAAGGCCCGCTCAACCAGATGATGAAGCCGGGCATTGGCAGCTATGACAAGTTCAAGCGCATGTTCGAGAAGTATTCGAAAGAAGCGGGCAAGGAGCAGTACCTGATCCCGTACTTCATTGCGGCCCACCCCGGCACGACCGATGAAGACATGATGAACCTGGCGCTGTGGCTCAAGGGCAATGGCTTCCGGGCGGACCAGGTGCAGGCGTTCTACCCGTCGCCGATGGCCAGTGCGACGGCCATGTATCACTCGGGCAAGAACCCTTTGCGCAAGGTCACGTACAAGAGCGACGCGGTCACCATCGTCAAGAGCGAAGAGCAGCGCCGTCTGCATAAGGCGTTCCTGCGCTATCACGATCCGAAAGGCTGGCCGATGCTGCGCGAGGCGCTGGAGCGCATGGGCCGTTCGGACCTCATTGGCCCGGGCAAGAATCAGTTGATTCCGTTGCACCAGCCGGAAACCGACAGCTACCAGAGCGCTCGCCGCAAGAACTCGACGCCCGCTGGCAGCCACAAGGTGGCCAAAACCACCAAGATCCTCACGCAGCACACCGGCCTGCCACAACGGGGCAGCGACGGCAGCAAGCCGTGGGACAAACGCGAGGAGGCCAAGGCCGCTGCAGCCGCCCGCAATAAGCAGGCTGCCAAGGATCGCGCTGATGCCGCCAAAGGCGGGAAGGGTGGCAAGAAACCGTCCCGTCAGCCTGTCTTTCCGCGCTGAGTGACGCCGTTGTAAAAAAAAACGCCAGCTTTCGAGCTGGCGTTTTGCATTTCAGATCTTCACGTTTTCGCGGATGTTCCAGCCGTACTTGATCACCCCGCCATCCTTGCTGCCGTCGGCCTTTTGCGGTTGGTAGCTGACTTCGACCTTGCCGAAGTTGAGGGTGAAATCTTCCTTGATGATTTCATCGCTATTTCCGGCATTGGCGTTGTATGACGCGACCATCACCTCTTTCAGCGTAATGATCATGTATTCCACCGGGCTGCTGCCGCCCGCCTTGCGGATGGTCAGTGTGGCTTCGGGGTAATGCTTGCCGCTGGAGCACGCCATCATTAGGTTGGGGGAAGATTTGTCCAGCGACTTGGTGAAACTCAGGTTGTGAATGTTGACCTTGCCCGCGCCTCCGCCACCCCCCTGATGCATGGACCCGGACTGCGTCATACCCCATTGGAAGGTATGAATGTCGATCTCTTCCTGGTGAGCGCTGTCCTTGGACTCACCCTTGATATCGCCCAACTTCAAAAACATATCGATAGCCATGAACTCTCCCTGAAACAGTCGTCGACGAATTGTCGAGGCGCACCTTTTCTTACTGAAGCGCTGGCCACAAGACGTCGGGAGCACAACCAGACCGTTCACACAGAAGAATGGAAAATCTCCTACAGTTTCGCTGCCAATAGCAGCTGATTTTGATTCGTCTGTGGTCAAAGTCAGGCGCCTGGGAAGCAAATAACCCCACCCGCCTCATTTCCGTGCGACCCTTGCACCATCCGCCGAAGCTGGCGCGATTTTGGTGCTGTGCTTAGCTCAGCGGGCATCATGAACGCCGAAGGCGCCTGACTTGCCGGGGTGGCATAAGTCTTGCGCGGTTCCGCTACCGTCCAGGCTCGCAGGAGGCACGCCGTGTCGATTCACATTGCCTTGCACCACGTCACGCATTACCGCTACGAACGAGCGGTCGAGTTAGGTCCGCAGATCGTGCGCTTGCGCCCGGCGGCGCACAGCCGTACGCGTGTCTTGTCCTATTCGTTGAAAGTCCTGCCTGAGAACCATTTCATCAATTGGCAGCAGGACCCGCAGGGTAATTACCTGGCGCGTCTGGTGTTCCCCGAGAGGACCGACGAGTTGCGCATTGAGGTTGATCTGGTCGCCGAAATGGCGGTGTTCAACCCGTTCGACTTTTTCCTTGAGCCTTACGCCGAGAAGATTCCGTTCACGTACGCCAGAGAAGAGCACCACGAGCTCCTGCCGTATCTGGAAAAGCTGCCGCTGACGCCGAAGTTTCAGGCGTATCTGGACAGCATCGACCGCACGCCGATTCCGGCCATCGACTTTCTGGTGAACCTCAACCAGCGGCTGGCCAACGACATCAATTACCTGATCCGTATGGAGCCGGGGATTCAAACCCCTGAGTTCACGCTGGACAGCGCATCTGGCTCTTGCCGCGATTCCGCCTGGTTGCTGGTGCAGTTGCTGCGTCATTTGGGGCTGGCCGCGCGGTTCGTGTCGGGCTATCTGATTCAGCTCAAGGCCGACGTCGAGGCGCTGGACGGGCCGTCGGGCACGGACGTGGATTTCACAGACCTGCACGCGTGGTGCGAGGTGTATCTGCCCGGCGCTGGCTGGGTCGGATTGGATGCGACCTCGGGTCTGTTTGCTGGCGAGGGGCATATTCCGTTGGCCTGCAGCCCGGAGCCTTCCTCGGCGGCGCCGATCAGCGGACTGGTCGAGCCGTGCGAAACCGAGTTCAGCCACGAGATGTCGGTGGAACGCATTTGGGAAGCGCCCCGCGTCACCAAGCCGTACACCGAAGAGCAATGGCTGGAAATTCAGGCGTTGGGCCGACAGATCGACAAGGATCTGATCGCCGAAGACGTGCGCCTGACCATGGGCGGTGAGCCGACATTCGTGTCCATCGACGACCGCGACGGCGGCGAGTGGAACACCGCTGCGCTGGGGCCGAAGAAACGCGTGTTGTCTGCCGAACTGTATCAGCGCATGCGCAAGCACTACGCGCCGCAGGGCATCGTGCATTTTGGGCAGGGCAAGTGGTATCCGGGCGAACAACTGCCGCGCTGGTCGCTGAACTGTTTCTGGCGTCGCGACGGCGAGCCGGTCTGGCGCAATAACGCGCTGATCGCAGACGAAGCCGAGGATTACGGCACCGATGGCGAGATGGCCGGGCGTTTTCTGCGCAGCGTAGCCGAGCGTCTGAAACTGCCGACGCGCTACGTGTTCCCTGCCTACGAAGACCATTTTTATTACCTCTGGCGCGAAGGCGCGTTGCCGAAAAACGTCAGCGCCGAGGATTCACGTCTCGGCGATGAGCTGGAACGGGCACGGCTGACCAAGGTGTTTTCTCAGGGGCTGGACAAGGTGATTGGCCATGTCTTGCCGTTAGCACGCACTGCCGCCGATGATCATTGGCAGAGCGGGCGCTGGTTCCTGCGGGACGAGCATTGTCGGTTGGTGCCGGGTGATTCGCCCTTGGGCTATCGACTGCCGCTAGCCTCGCAGCCATGGGTCAAGGCCGCGGAATACCCGTACATCCACCCGACCGATTACAACCAGGATTTCCCCGACCTGCCGGATCGGGTAGAGGTCGACAGCGCGCTTGGCAGTCTCACCGAACAGACAAATGCTGGTGCCGAGCGTGTGCCGAAGATTGACGAGTCGGCGGACTGGCTGACCCGCACCGCGCTGAGCGCCGAAGCGCGTGGCGGGCGGCTGTATCTGTTCATGCCGCCGCTGCAATCCCTCGAAGCGTATCTGGAGCTGGTCGCGGCCATCGAAGCCACGGCTGAAGAGCTGCGTTGCCCGGTGTTGCTGGAAGGCTACGAGCCGCCGAGCGACCCGCGTCTGGCCAACTTCCGTATCACGCCGGACCCTGGCGTGATCGAAGTCAACGTGCAGCCTTCATCCTCGTGGGACGAGTTGGTCGAGCGCACCGAGTTTCTGTATGAGCAGGCGCGCCTGACCCGGCTGACCACCGAAAAATTCATGATCGACGGGCGACACACGGGCACCGGCGGCGGCAACCACTTCGTGCTGGGCGGCGCGACGCCGGGGGATTCGCCGTTCCTGCGCAGGCCCGATCTGCTGCGCAGCTTGCTCAGCTATTGGCACAACCACCCGTCGCTGTCGTACCTGTTTTCCGGGCTGTTCATTGGCCCGACGTCTCAGGCGCCGCGTGTCGATGAGGCGCGCAACGACTCGCTGTACGAGCTGGAAATCGCCTTTTCGCAAATGCCTGCACCGGGTGAGGAATGCCCGCCGTGGCTGGTGGACCGCCTCCTGCGCAACCTGCTGATCGACGTCACGGGCAACACCCACCGCGCCGAGTTCTGCATCGACAAGCTGTATTCACCGGATGGCGCGACGGGGCGTCTGGGGCTGCTGGAATTGCGCGCGTTCGAGATGCCGCCTCATGCCCGGATGAGCCTGGCGCAGCAACTGCTGCTGCGCGCACTGGTGGCGCGGTTCTGGCGTGAGCCTTACGCACCGGCCAAGCTGGCGCGCTGGGGCACTGAGCTGCACGACCGTTTCATGCTGCCGCATTTCATCGAGCAGGATTTCGCCGACGTCATTGTCGAACTCAACGCCGCCGGTTACCCGGTGCGCGCCGAGTGGTTCGCGGCGCACCTGGAGTTTCGTTTTCCAAAGGTCGGCGACTACGCGGTCAGCGGCATCGAGTTGGAACTGCGTCAGGCGCTGGAGCCTTGGCACGTGCTGGGCGAGAAGGGCGCGGCTGGCGGTGCGGTGCGTTACGTGGACTCGTCTCTGGAGCGTTTGCAGCTGAAAGTCACGGGTCTGCCGCCGCAGCGCTACATGCTCACGTGCAACGGTGTACCCGTGCCGCTGCAACCGACCGGACGTGTTGGCGAATTCGTCGCGGGCGTGCGGTATCGCGCCTGGCAGCCGTTCAACGCCTTGCAGCCGACGATTCCGGTGCATGCGCCGCTGGTTTTCGACATTCTTGATACGTGGATGCAGCGCTCGCTGGGCGGCTGCGAGTATCATGTCGCGCATCCTGGGGGGCGCAATTACGAAACCCTGCCGGTCAACGCCAACGAAGCCGAAAGTCGGCGCCTGTCGCGGTTTTTCCGCGTCGGCCACAGCCCCGGCAAACTGGCAGTGCCTGCGCTGACCCTCAATGATGAATTGCCCATGACGCTGGATTTGCGTCTGCACCGATAAAAATGGCCCGGACGGCCAGCCTGATCTCATGAATCGGGCTGGCTGGCTCAGAAAGCGGCCGCAGGGAAGCGAGCCACTTCGTGTCACGTTGTCTGCGCTAATCTGACCTCTTTAGTTGTCTGCCGAGCCTTCCATGCCCGACCTGCTTGACCGATACCCGCTCTCTGCGGGCACCTATCACGAGATGCTAGATGCCAGCGGCGCCATTCGCCCGCACTGGCTGCGTTTCTACGAGCAGCTGCAACGCAGCACTCCCGCACAGTTGATCCAGCGGCAGGCGTTGCTGGCCAGGCAAATTCAGGAAAACGGCGTCACCTACAACGTCTATGCCGACCCCAAAGGGGCCGATCGTCCTTGGGAACTGGACCTGTTGCCGCATTTGATTCCGGTCGAGGAATGGCAGCAACTGGCGGCGGGTATCGCCCAACGTGCGCGATTGCTCAACGCGGTGTTGGCCGACCTTTATGGCCCGCAAAACCTGATCGCCGAGGGCTTGCTGCCTGCGGAACTGGTCTTTGGCCACAACAATTTTCTCTGGCCCTGCCAAGGCGTAACGCCGCCGGAAGGCACCTTTTTGCACGTGTACGCCGTGGACCTGGCGCGCACCCCCGATGGCCGCTGGTGGGTCACCGCTGACCGAACGCAAGCGCCGTCCGGTGCGGGTTATGCGCTGGAAAACCGGCTGATCGTGTCTCGCGCTTTCCCCGAGCTGTATCGCGATCTGGAAGTGCAGCACCTCTCGGGTTTCTTCCGCTCGTTGCAGGAAACACTGGCGCGACAGGCGCCGAGCAGCAACGAAGTGCCGCTGGTGGTACTGCTGACGCCGGGTCGCTTCAACGAGAGCTATTTCGAACATCTGTATCTCGCCGGGCAATTGGGTTATCCGCTCGTCGAAGGCAGCGACCTCACGGTCCGCGACGCCACGGTGTACCTGAAAACCCTCAGCGGCCTGCGTCGGGTGCACGCGATCATGCGGCGTCTGGACGACGACTTCTGCGACCCGCTGGAGCTGCGCACCGATTCCGCCCTTGGCGTGCCGGGGCTGCTGGAAGCCGTGCGTCAGGGCCGCGTGCTGGTGGCCAACGCCTTGGGTAGCGGTGTGCTGGAATCGCCGGGCCTGTTGGGTTTCCTGCCGAAGATCAACGAGCACCTGTTTGGCGAAGCGTTGATTCTGCCGTCCATCGCGACCTGGTGGTGCGGCGAGCCTCCCGTTCTGGCCCAAGCGCTGGAAAAAATGCCGGAATTGCTGATCAAACCGGCATTTCCTTCTCAGAGCTTTGTCCCGGTTTTTGGCCGTGATCTGAACGGTGAGCAGCGTCAGGCGCTGGCGGCTCGGATGCAGGCGCGGCCTTACGCCTATGTCGCTCAGGAACTGGCGCAGCTGTCCCACGCGCCGGTCTGGCAGGGCGCCGACGCACAGCTTCAACCCCGTGCCATCGGCATGCGGGTGTATGCCGTTGCCACCGCCGACGGCTATCGTGTGCTGCCGGGCGGCCTGACGCGGGTGGCCGCCGATGCCGACGCCGATGTGGTGTCGATGCAGCGCGGCGGGGCCAGCAAGGACACGTGGATTCTGGGCGAGCGCACGTTGGGCAGCGAACCGTGGAAAGGCCGTCACTCGTTGGGCGTGCATGACCTGATCCGCCGCGATCCTTATCTGCCGTCGCGTGTCGTGGAAAACCTGTTCTGGTTCGGTCGTTATTGCGAGCGTAGTGACGATAGTGCTCGCCTGCTGCGGATCATGCTGGCGCGCTACGTCGATGGCGATGACCCGCTGGCGCTGCAAGCGGCGGTCGAGCTGGGCGAGCGCTTGAATCTGGTGCCACGCGAGGACGAAGACGAGCCGAGCGAGCTGCATGACCGCCTACTCGCAGCGTTGCTGGGTGAGGACTGGCCGTTCAGTCTGCGTTCCAACCTGCAGCGTTTGCAGTGGGCCGCCTCGCAGGTGCGCGGCAAGTTGTCTCGGGAGAACTGGCAAGCGTTGGTCGAATTGCAGCGCGAAGCCGCGAACCTGGACACCGACGCCCCCGACTTCGGCGAGCTGCTGGATTTTCTCAATCGCTTGGTGATGTCGCTCGCGGCGCTGTCCGGTTTTGCGCTGGACGACATGACCCGCGACGAAGGCTGGCGTTTCCTGATGATCGGGCGGCGCATCGAGCGTTTGCAGTTCCTCAGCACCAGTCTGGCCGCATTCCTGCGCAGCGACGCGGTGTTCGATCAGGACGCGCTGGACTGGCTGCTGGAACTGGGCAACAGCAGCATCACTTACCGTTCGCGGTATCTGGCGTTGCCGCAGTTGATTCCGGTCCTTGATTTGTTACTGCTGGACGAGCAAAACCCCCACGCCGTGCTGTTCCAGCTCAAGCTGGTGACGCGTTCGGTGAAGCGTTTGAACGACGATTTTGGCGTGCCCCAGGACAATAGCCTCGCGGTCTTGCGCCAGCGGTTGGCAGCGTTCGACCTGGGTTGTCTGGAAAACGGGCTGTTCGGTCAGAGCAGCGTCAAGGCTGCGCTGCACGGCCTGGCGGACTTGCTGCAAAGCATCGGCGACACTAGCGGCCAGGTCTCTGACCGCTTGGCCTTGCGCCATTTCGCCCACGTTGATGATGTCAGCCAGCGCACGGTGTCCGTCTGATGAGCAGCGCTTTCTACCAGATCCTTCACGATACCCACTACAAGTACGACAGCCCGGTGTCGCTGGCCCAGCAACTGGCGCATTTATGGCCTCGGTGCAGCCCTTGGCAGCGTTGCCTTGAGCAGCACTTGGAGATCAGCCCGGCGCCGACCACGCGCCGGGATGAGCTGGACGTGTTCGGCAATCCGCTGACCCGGCTGGCGTTCGAACGGCCCCACGATGAATTGCAGGTCAACGCCCGTCTGCAGATCGAAGTGCTGGAGCGACCGGCGCTGGATTTCCGGCAGTCACCGGCCTGGGAGTTGACCCGCAGCACGCTGACCTACAGCGCAACGAAGATGTCGCCAGACATTCTGGAAGCCTGCCGCTACCGCTTCGAATCCCCCTACGTGCACCTCAAGCAATCGTTCGTCGAGTTTTCGGCCGGTTGTTTTCCGGAAGGGGAGCCTTTGCTGCTGTGTGCTCAGGCACTGATGGAAAAGATTTTCGACGAGTTCACGTTCGACGGCGAAGCGACACAAGTGGCGACGCCGTTGGTGGAGGTGCTGGAGACCCGGCGTGGTGTCTGCCAGGACTTTGCGCATTTGATGCTTGCCTGCCTGCGCTCGCGTGGGCTGGCGGCGCGGTACGTCAGCGGCTATCTGCTGACTCAACCGCCACCCGGCCAGCCGCGATTGATCGGTGCCGATGCATCCCACGCTTGGGTCTCGGTGTTCTGTCCGGTGCTGGGGTGGGTGGATTTCGACCCCACCAACAACATCCAGCCTGCGCTTGAACACATCAGTCTGGCGTGGGGGCGCGATTTTTCCGACGTCTCACCCTTGCGCGGCGTCATCCTCGGCGGCGGCAATCACGACCCGGAAGTGCGTGTGACGGTCATGCCGCTGGATGAGTGAATCTCCGGATTCCAGAACTCACGCGTGACGGTAGTCGTTGTAATCCTGAGCGACGCGGTCGTAGCTCCCGCTGGCGCCACAGGCGTAGGCGGCGAGCAAACTGCGGAAAAGGCTGTTGAGTTGCATGATGGTCGTCCTGATGGATGAGTGACGGGCTCATCTTAGAAAGACCCTGTATGGTTGGCTGCTTGATTGTCTCGATGGGCCTGATAGAGCCCGCCCAGAGATGTTTCATAATCTTGGGTTGATAAATTGTTTAGGATTGAGGCAATCTTTGTATACAAAAAACAGAGCAACCCCATTCAGGAGACTCACCATGATTCGCAAGCTCGTTGCTGCCTCCCTGCTGACACTGGCCAGCGGCCATCTGCTGGCCGCCGAATGTTCGGTGACCGTGGACTCTACCGATCAGATGTCTTTCACCGCCAAGGCCATCGAAATCGACAAGAGCTGCAAGGAATTCACCGTCAACCTGAAGCACTCAGGCAGCCTGCCAAAAAACGTCATGGGCCATAACCTGGTGGTCAGTAAAGAAGCCGACATGCAGCCCATTGCCACTGACGGCCTGAGCGCTGGCATCGACAAGGATTATTTGAAGGAAGGCGATGCACGCGTCCTTGCTCACACCAAGATCATTGGCGCTGGCGAGACCGATTCGCTGAAAATCGACGTGTCCAAGCTGGACCCGGCAGAGAAATACGGTTTCTTCTGCTCATTTCCAGGCCACATCAGCATGATGAAGGGCACTGTTACGCTGAAGTAACGCAGCTTCAGGTGCCCAAAAACTGTAGGAGTGAGCTTGCTCGCGACAGGGGTGTGTCAGCCATCACTGCTTCGAATGACGCACCGCTATCGCGAGCAGGCTCACTCCTACAACGCTATAGCCTCAATTCTTTGACGCGGTCATCTTGAAAATACCCTGTGCATTACTGCTGTCGAAATTCAGGTCGATATTGCCGTTTTCCGGGTCGATCTTGCGTTGGATGAACTCGACGAACGACCCCGGCACCTGATGCGTCTTGAGCACGCCTTCGGCATTCAGCAGCTCGCGACTCACCGTGCACGCCTTGTAGGCGGTCTGCATCACGCGACCTGACGTAGACACCTCGATGCTGTCCTTCATCGGGCGCTCCAGACGAATCTGCTCTTCCACCGTGGCTTCCAGATTGTCGACCCGATCCGTCAGGTGGTTGAAGCTGTTGCCTTCCGTTGAAATCCACGCCATTTCCGCGCTTTCGCCGAGCAGCTGACGATAGTCGGCTTCCTGCACCACACCATGCTGACGACCAAATGCGCGATACAGCCCCGGCAGCAGGCGTGTGGCTTCTTCGAGGCTGCAATGACGCGTCGTGCGCAGACGCTGGAGGATGCTCAGGTCGTCAGGCGTCAGTGGGTCGCGGCTGGAACTCACCACGCGGCTGACAGCGTCCTGAAACGCCTGGCTCAAACGCCCCGGATGCAGCTCCGACACGAAGAACTGCGCGATGTCTTCCGGCAGGTCCATTTGACGATAGCCCCAGCCGGTCATGTTCAGTTTGGTGAGTGGATAAGTGCGCACGTCAGTGAAGCCCAGTGGCTCCAGCAGGCGCGAGAACGCTTGACGACCCCGGGGCAATTCGCCGTTTTGCGCCCAGTCCACGGTCCGGATGGCGCCGTGATCGAACACCACTTTGCGACCGCTTTCGAACTGTTCGTCAACGTAACGCAGGCCGTCCGGCACCGCTTGCACCAGTTTATGGAACAGGCACAGGTTCAGCGCCTCCGCGAGCCAGACGCGATGGACGCCTTCGTCAGACCAGGAGAAATCATGCAGCGCTTGCGGGACGTCGACACGACGTTCGAGCCAGTTAGCAGCGGGCTGGCCGACCGTGGAGGCGACGAGGGAAAAGAGGCCTTGGAAAGCAGTCATGGTTAGCGTCTCTGAGCGAGAAAGTCAGGCCGCTATGAAAGCCTTGATGACGGACGCCATCAAGCGAAAAAAAACGACGGGTTCATTCCGTTTTCGAATGCTGGGCGATGGGCCTGGCGCGACCCTGTAGGAGTGAGCTTGCTCGCGAATGCGGTGTATCAGCAACAGGTGATGCTTCTGACAGATTGCAATCGCGAGCAAGCGCACTCCTACAGGTTTTTCACTATGGCGCGTAAGGCAGGTCGCGCTTGTGCTGGGTCTTGCGGTAGGTGTTGGCGATGATGTCGAACGCTTCCTGGCGCAGCGGTTGGCCGTGCAGGAAGGCGTCGATCTCGGCGTAAGTCACGCCGTGGGAGGCTTCGTCGGGTTTGCCCGGCACCAGGTCTTCGAGGTCAGCAGTCGGAATTTTCTCGACCAGATACTCCGGGGCACCAAAGCTGCGGGCGATGGCGCGGACCTGATTCTTCACCAGACCGCTCAACGGGGCGAGGTCGCAGGCGCCGTCGCCGAACTTGGTGAAGAAGCCCATCACCGCTTCCGCCGCGTGGTCGGTGCCGATCACCAGGCCGCCGCGAACGCCCGCGATGGTGTACTGCGCGACCATCCGCGTGCGTGCCTTGACGTTGCCTTTGACGAAATCCACCGCCGCATCGGACTGGCCTTCGAAGGCTTTGACTTGCTCAACCAACGCCTTGACCGACGGGGCGATGTCCACGGTGTGGCGCTCGTCCGGGTTGATGAAATCCACCGATGCTGTGGCTTCGTGTTCGTCGTGCTGAATGTGATACGGCAGGCGCACGGCGATGAACTGGTAGGCGTTGTCGCCGGTGCTGTCGCGCAGTTCTTTCACGGCGCGCTGGGCGAGCAGGCCGGCGGTCAGCGAATCGACGCCGCCGCTGATGCCCAGCACCAGCACTTTCAGGCGGGCGTTGTGCAGGCAGTCCTTGATGAACTGGATTCGACGCGCGACCTCGGTTTCAAGCTCGCCCTGATTGGCGAAGGGGGCCTGAACCTTGAGCTCTTTAGCGATCTCGAGCTGTACGGCTTGCATGATTAACTCCTTATGAAGAAGAAAAAGAGGCATGTAAAAAAGTGGGGCAGTACGGTGCTCGGGTCAGGCTGGCACCTTGAATACGTGGCGCAGGTAGGACACGAATTCCGGGTCCTTGCATTGCGTCTTGCCGGGCTCGTCGGAAATCTTCGCCACCGGCTGACCGGCGCAGGCGGTCATCTTCAGCACGATGCTCATCGGCTGGACCCCCGGCACATCAGCCGTGAGGTTGGTGCCGATGCCGAAACTGACATTGATCCGACCGCGCAGCGCCCGGAATATTTCCAGCGCTTTGGGCAGGTTCAGGCCGTCTGAGAACACCAGCGTCTTGCTCATCGGATCGATGCCCAGCTTTTGGTAGTGGGTAATACACTTTTCAGCCCACTGAACCGGATCGCCCGAATCGTGGCGCAGGCCGTCGAAAAGCTTGGCGAAGAACAGATCGAAATCGTTCAGGAAGGCGTCGGTGGTGATGCAGTCGGTGAGGGCGATACCCAGCAGACCGCGGTACTCGCGCACCCAACAATCGAGGGCTGCACTCTGGCTGTCGATCAGTCGAGGGCCCAATTGCTGGTGCGCCATGATCCATTCGTGAGCCATGGTGCCGAGGGGCTTGAGGTCGAACTTGCGCGCGAGGTGCACGTTGCTGGTGCCGACGAACTGGCCGGGGAAATCTTTTTTCAGTACTGAAACGACGTCTTCCTGAACCGCGAAAGAGAAGCGGCGGCGGGTGCCGAAATCGGCGACTTTCAGTTCGGCCAACTCGTCAGGCGTGGCGGTGGCGGTCAGCCAGTCGAACTTGCGGTAGAGCTGGTCGCGAGCCTGAATCAACAGCGTGTTGGGGTTGCGATAACGGTTACGCACTTCGCTGACGATGGCCAGGATTGGCACTTCGAACAGGATCACGTGCAGCCAGGGGCCGCAGAGGCGGATGCACAACTCGTCATTCTCAATGCTGGTCTGCACGTAGCGCAGGTTAAAGCGGAACAGACCGAGGAAGCGCAGGAAATCGGGCTTCATGAAACTGATGCGTTCGAGAAAGCCGATGTCTTCGACGCTCAGGGACAGGTCGCACAGCTGCTCGATCTGGTGCCGGATCTCCATCAGATAAGGCCGCAAGTCCTCGCCGTTGCGGCAGCGAAACTCCCACTCAACGTCGACGTTGGGGTAGTTGTGAAGGACGGCCTGCATCATGGTCAGCTTGTAGAGGTCGGTATCGAGCAGGTTCTGAACGATGCGATCTGCGAAAGCGCTCTCACTCATTGTGTCGCTCCAGCCAGCAGTGGCCGCAAACATGCGGCTCGTGGAAATCGAGTCGGTGTCGCATACAACCTTGTGGTAGCTGGGCTGATGGCTTCAGGCCGCTACGTCCGGCGTGTTATTGACGATGACGGACATAATGCCAGTCGTCGCCGGCTTGGGGCAGAAATGTTTCAGCTGTTGGAGCTTTCACGCGTCGCCGTGTAGGAGCGTGGCTTGTCCCGCGATCGGTGACGAAGTCGCCGTAGACTGTGCCTGCACGCTGTACCAGGCACGGCCAGTGCGTGTGGGTTACGACTGCTGCGCAGCCGATCGCGGGACAAGCCACGCTCCTACAGGTCCTATCAGGTAGGTGTCGGTTGATCCAGTTGCTCCAGCATCCATTCCACAAACCCCCGGATTTTCGGCACTTCTGCCGCGTGTTCCGGGTAGGCGAGGTAATAGGCGTCATGGCTCGGCAGTGCATGAGGCCAGGGAATGACCAACTTGCCGTCGGCCAATTCCTCTTCCACCAGAAAGCGCGGCAGCAATGCCACGCCGCACCCCACTTGCGCTGCGCGGATGCACATGTAGAACGTTTCGAAACGCGGGCCGTGATAGCTGTGTTCGGTCTGATAACCCTGACTTTCGAACCACTCATGCCAGCCCTGTGGTCGATGGGCGTTTTGCAGCAAGACCAGGTCGGCGAGTTGAGTGGGATCGGTGAAAGATTTGTCGGGAAGGCTGTCGGGCGAACAGACCGGCACCAGCTCTTCGCCAAAAAGCTTCACACTTTCCGCGCCGGGTCGGGCGCCCTGGCCGAAATAGAACGACAGGTCACAGCGGCTCTGGGCGAGGTCATCGCTTTCCTGTTCGTTCACCAGGTCCAGATGAATGTGCGGATACCGCAGACGCCAGCCTTTCAGACGTGGGACCAGCCAACGGGCGCCGAAGGTCGAGGGCGTCGAAACGCGCAGGACTTCGGTTTCGCCGCCGTAGGAACGCAGGAAGTGCGTGGACATCTCCATCTGCGTGAGGATTTTTCGCACCTCCGCCAAATATAAAGCCCCGGCTGGCGTGAGCTGTAGACGACGGCGCACGCGTCTGAATAGCAGGTGCTGGACGAGCTCTTCAAGTTGCGCGACCTGTTTGCTGACCGCACTTTGGGTCAGATTCAGTTCTTCGGCGGCACGGGTGAAACTCAGGTGCCGGGTCACCGCTTCGAAACATTGCAGCGCGGTGATGGACGGCAGATGGCGTCTGTTCAGCATATTCAGGCCTGCTCGGCGTCAGCATGAAAAAACGGAATGATATCTCGCTTAATCGTCGTTTGTTGCATGACGTCACGCCAGCTATTACTAGAGGCTGACGAAACACCTCAATCCCAGTATTCCGCAATCGCGTTTTACGGCTCATCCGAATCCAGGAGAAATCATGCTCAACGATCTGCTAACCCGTCTCGGTGTCGACCCTGCTCTTTACCAGAAGGGCGACAAGCCTGTTCACACGCCGATCGATGGCAGTCAGGTGGCTTCGGTCAGTTGGGAAGGGGCGGCCGAAGTCGAGCAGCGCATCACCCGTGCCGAGCACGCGTTCGACGCCTGGCGCAAAGTTCCGGCGCCTCGCCGTGGCGAATTGGTGCGCCTGTTCGGTGAAGCGCTGCGCAAACACAAGGCTGAGCTCGGCGAGCTGGTGTCGTGGGAAGCGGGCAAGATCACTCAGGAAGGTCTGGGTGAAGTCCAGGAGATGATCGACATCTGCGATTTTGCGGTCGGTCTGTCTCGCCAAATGTATGGCCTGACCATCGCCTCCGAGCGTCCGGGTCACCACATGCGTGAAACCTGGCACCCGCTGGGCGTCGTCGGTGTGATCAGCGCGTTCAACTTCCCGGTGGCGGTCTGGTCGTGGAACACCGCGCTGGCGCTGGTGTGCGGCAACTCGGTGATCTGGAAACCGTCGGAAAAGACGCCGCTGACCGCCTTGGCGTGCCAGGCGCTGTTCGACCGCGTCGCTGCTGAGTTCTCGGACGCCCCGCAATTCCTCGCGCAATGTGTGATCGGTGGCCGTGACGCTGGCGAGGCGTTGGTGGATGACGAACGTGTCGCCCTGATCAGCGCCACGGGCAGCACCCGCATGGGCCGTGAAGTGGCGCCGAAAATCGCCGCGCGTTTCGCTCGCAGCATTCTGGAACTGGGCGGCAACAACGCCATGATCCTGACCCCAAGCGCCGATCTGGACCTGGCCGTTCGCGCCGTGCTGTTCAGCGCCGTCGGCACCGCCGGTCAGCGCTGCACCACCCTGCGTCGCCTGATCGCGCATAACTCGGTCAAGGCCGAATTCGTGGAGCGCCTGAAAGCCGCTTACGCCAAAGTGCGCATCGGTCATCCGCTGGAAGGCAATCTGGTCGGTCCGTTGATCGACAAGCAAAGCTTCGAAAACATGCAGGAAGCGCTGGAACAGGCGTTGAGCGAAGGCGGCACCGTCTTTGGCGGCAAGCGTCAACTGGCCGACAAATTCCCGAACGCGTTCTACGTGTCGCCTGCCATCGTCGACATGCCTGAGCAAAGCGACGTGGTGCGCAGCGAGACCTTCGCGCCGATTCTGTACGTGGTCGGTTACGACGATTTCGCCGATGCGGTGCGCTTGAACAACGACGTGCCACAAGGCCTGTCTTCGTGCATCTTCACCACCGACGTGCGTGAGGCCGAACAGTTCATCTCGGCGCTGGGCAGTGACTGCGGCATCGCCAACGTCAACATTGGCCCGAGTGGTGCAGAGATCGGTGGCGCGTTCGGCGGCGAGAAGGAAACCGGCGGTGGCCGTGAGTCCGGCTCGGATTCGTGGAAGGGCTACATGCGTCGCCAGACCGCGACCGTCAACTACTCCCGCGAGCTGCCGTTGGCGCAGGGCATTACGTTTGATTGATGCCTGTGACGCGGTGTAGCAACTGCACCGCGTCAACCTGATCGCGAGCAAGCTCACTCCTGCAGGGTAGCGTTGATTCTGTAGGAGTGAGCTTGCTCGCGATAGCGTAAGAATAAGCAATATTGAATTGAATCATCGTTTGTCCTTTTCGAGGTTTTGCGATGCCGCTACGCGAAGAATGTCTGTGGGAAACGCTGACGCCGCAAAGGCCAGAGGCGCCGGCGTTGAAGGGGGAAGTGACCGTCGATGTGTGCGTGATCGGCGCAGGCATCACGGGGTTGTCGGCAGCGCTGCATTTGCTTGAACAGGGCAAGAACGTCGCCATCGTCGAAGCCCATCGCACCGGCCAAGGTGGCTCGGGGCGCAACGTGGGATTGGTCAACGCCGGGCTGTGGATTCCGCCCGACGAGATTGAAGCCGGTTTCGGCGAGAAAATCGGCAGCCAGCTCAACACCATGCTCGGCAACGCGCCGTCGCTGGTCTTCAGCCTCATTGAAAAATACAACATCGACTGCCAGACCACGCGCAAAGGCACCCTGCACATGGCGCACAACGCCAAGGGCGAGCTGGATCTGCGCAGCCGCGAAGAACAATGGAAACGCCGTGGCGCGCCCATCGAACTGCTGACCGGCAAAGCCTGCCAGGAAGCCACCGGCACTCGGGAAATCACCGCCGCGCTGCTCGACCACCGCGCAGGCACCATCAACCCGATGGCCTACACCAGCGGTCTGGCTGCAGCGGTTACCTCGCTGGGAGGCCAGCGTTACGATCACTCGCCGGTCAAGCGGCTGGAGCGTCAGGGCCAACGTTGGTGCGTGATCACCGACAACGGCTCGGTTATCGCCGATCAAGTCGTCATCGCGTCCAACGCCTACACCGAAGGCGATTGGACTGAAGTCCGCCGCAGCTTTTTCCCTGGCTATTACTATCAAGTGGCCTCCGCGCCGCTGACGGAAGAGGCTGCCCAGCAGATTCTTCCCGGTGGGCAGGGCTCCTGGGACACCCGCCAGGTGCTGAGCAGCATCCGTCGCGACGCGGATGGGCGTCTGTTGCTGGGCAGTCTGGGCAACGGCAATCAGAAGCCGACGTGGTTCCTCAAGGCCTGGGCAGACCGCATTCAGCAGCACTATTTCCCGTACCTGAAAAAGGTCGAGTGGGAATGCACTTGGACGGGCTGCATCGATTTCACGCCCGATCATTTGCTGCGCATGTATGAGCCTGCACCAGGACTGGTCGCGATGACCGGATACAACGGCCGAGGCAACACGACCGGCACAGTGGTCGGTAAAGCCTTCGCCGATTACCTGTGCGGCGGCAACCCGAATGTGCTGCCGATCCCGTTTGCTCCCATGCAGCCGCTCTCGGCCATTGCTTTACGCAGCTCTTTATACGAAGCTGGCTTTTCGCTATACCATGCGGGGCAATGTCTCAGGGTTGTGATCTGAGGCGAAATGTTTGTCACAAATCAACACTTTCGCGTATATCCACTACCCTCAAATGGTGCGTCCCGTAGCGGCCCCGCACCGCCGGTGTGCAGTTCGGTGACGCAAGCTGTAACAACAGGGTTGTACAGGTCAGGGCAGTGCGGTTGCGCGCGTTATTCGGGAGGGTTGCTCTATAAAAGTCGCAGGGTTGCACCTTGCGCGGTTTAGACGGTTGCACGCCCAATAAAAAAGGGCTCAAAACAGTCGAATAACAACAAAACGACGACTTTTTTCAGAATAAAAAACCGATGGCACGCCACTTGCTCAGAGCATCTCTGTGGTCGCAGTGCTAATTAAAAAACCTAGGAGCACCAACTCATGTCGCAGACGTTTTACAGGAAAGGCTTTCTGGCACTCGCAGTCGCTACTGCAATGGGTGTGGCTACTTTTGCACAGGCTGACGTCAAGATCGGCGTTTCTGGTCCAATGACCGGCGCCAACGCCTCGTTTGGTTTGCAGTTCTGGAAAGGCGCTCAGGCTGCGGCTGACGCTATCAACGCTGCGGGCGGCGTCAACGGGGAGAAAATCTCGCTGACTCAATACGACGATGCGTGCGAGCCTAAACAGGCCGTGGCCGTCGCCAACAAGGCTGCGTCTGACAAAATGGTCGGTGTCGTTGGCCACTTCTGCTCGTCTTCGACCATCCCTGCGTCGGAAGTCTATGACGAAGCCGGCATCATCACGATCACCCCTGCGTCGACCAACCCGAACGTGACTGAACGTGGCCTGGGCGCGATGTTCCGTATGTGCGGCCGTGACGACCAGCAAGGTATCGTCGCTGGCGATTACATCGTCGACGTGCTGAAAGGCAAGAAAGTCGCGGTCATCAACGACAAAGACACCTACGGTAAAGGCCTGGCTGACGCCACCGCCAAGCAACTGACCGCTCGCGGCGTGAAGCCTGTGCTGGAAGAAGGTCTGACCCGTGGCGAGAAAGACTTCAGCGCCCTGGTCACCAAGATCCGTGGCGCCGGTGCCGACGTGGTCTACTTCGGTGGTCTGCACCCGGAAGCCGGTCCTCTGGTTCGCCAAATGCGTGAGCAAGGCCTGAAAGACGTCAAGTTCATGTCCGACGACGGCGTTGTGACCGACGAACTGGTCACCACCGCTGGCGGCGCTCAGTACGTCGATGGCGTGTACATGACCTTCGGCGCCGACCCACGCCTGCTGCCAGACAGCAAGGCTGTTGTGGATCAGTTCCGCAAAGGCGGCTACGAGCCTGAAGGCTACACCCTGTATTCCTACGCTTCGGTTCAGGCCCTGGCTGCTGCATTCACTGGCGCCAAGTCCACCAAAGGCGAGGAAGCGGCCAAGTGGCTGAAAGCTCACCCGGTGAAAACCGTCATGGGTGAGAAAAACTGGGACACCAAAGGCGACTTGAAAGTCTCCGACTACGTGGTTTACCAGTGGGACAAGGATGGCAAATATCACCAGCTCGAAAAGCAGAAGTAAGTTGAGCGCCTAGTCGAGTCAGCCGTTTTGCGGGCTTGGAACCTCGAAACGGCCTGACCCGGTAATCGACGCCGCCTCGTGCGGCGTCGGATTCTTCTGTTGCCATCGTGTGTGTCCCGCTATTCCTCACGAGGGAATATCCGGTCCGCGCCAGGTTGGCCTTCAAGTTCGTGAGCGTGCGTGATGGATGGTATTTTCCTGCAACAAATGGTCAACGGCCTGACCCTGGGTTCGGTCTACGGCCTGATCGCCATCGGTTACACGATGGTTTACGGCATCATCGGCATGATCAACTTCGCCCACGGCGACGTGTACATGATCTCCGCCTACCTCGCAGCCATCGGCCTGGCCGTGCTGTCGTTCTTCGGTATCGAGTCGTTCCCTTTCCTGATTCTCGGCACGCTGATCTTCACCATCGTGGTGACCGGTGTGTATGGCTTCGTCATCGAGCGCGTGGCCTACAAGCCACTACGTAACTCGACACGTCTGGCACCGCTGATCAGTGCCATTGGTATCTCCCTGATCCTGCAAAACTACGCGCAAATCGCACAGGGCCCACGTCAGCAAGGTGTTCCGACCCTGCTCGAAGGTGCCATGCGGTTTGAAGTCGGCCATGGTTTTGTGCAGATCACTTACACCAAGATATTTATCCTGATCGCCGCGTTTGTCGGCATGGGCGTTCTGACCTATATCATCAAGTACACCAAGCTGGGCCGCATGTGCCGCGCCACGCAGCAGGATCGCAAGATGGCTTCGATTCTGGGGATCAACACCGACCGGATCATTTCCTACGTGTTCGTCATCGGTGCTGCCATGGCCGCACTCGCAGGCGTTCTGATCACCATGAACTACGGCACGTTCGACTTCTTCGCCGGGTTCGTCATCGGCATCAAGGCCTTCACCGCAGCGGTACTCGGCGGTATCGGTTCATTGCCGGGCGCGATGCTTGGTGGATTGATCCTAGGGGTTGCCGAGTCGCAATTCTCCGGTCTGATCAATTCCGACTATAAAGACGTGTTCAGTTTCGGCCTGCTGGTAGTGATTCTGATCTTCCGTCCTCAAGGCCTGCTGGGTCGCCCACTCGTGGCGAAGGTGTAACCATGTCTGCTCCTGTCAAACCCATCGATATCAAACAAAGTCTGATCGACGCGGTGGTTGCCGGCTTGCTGGCGCTGATCGTGTTCGGCCCCATCGTCGGCATCGTGCTGGACGGCTATGGCTTCAACATGCAACCGGGTCGCGTCGCGGCGCTGGTCGGTGTGGTGGTGGTCGGTCGCTTCCTGATGAGCCTGTTCCTGCAAACCCCGAAAGGTGTGGCCATCGCCCAGAGTTTCGAAAGCACCGGCTCTGGCGTCCACGTGCTGCCACCGGGTTACAAGACTCGCCTGCGTTTCATCATTCCGCTGATGATCCTGATCGCCGTGATCTTCCCGGTGTTCGCTGACAAATACGTCCTGACCGTCGTCATCCTCGGGCTGATCTACGTGTTGCTGGGCCTGGGCCTGAACATCGTGGTCGGCCTGGCCGGTCTGCTCGACCTGGGTTACGTGGCGTTCTACGCCATCGGTGCTTACGGTCTGGCGCTGGGTTATCAGTATCTTGGCCTGGGTTTCTGGTCGGCGTTGCCACTGGCGGCCATCGCTGCGGCGTTTGCCGGTTGCATCCTGGGCTTCCCGGTCCTGCGCATGCACGGCGACTACCTGGCCATCGTGACCCTGGGCTTCGGTGAAATCATTCGTCTGGTGCTCAACAACTGGCTGTCGTTCACTGGCGGCCCGAACGGCGTGCCGGTGCCTTCGCCAACGTTCTTCGGCCTGGAATTCGGGCGTCGGGCCAGAGATGGCGGGATTCCGATCCACGAATATTTCGGCTTCGAATACAACCCGGACCTGAAATTCATCTTCATCTATGCCGTGCTGTTCCTGGTCGTGCTGGCGGTGCTGTACATCAAGCACCGTCTGACCCGTATGCCGGTCGGCCGGGCTTGGGAAGCGTTGCGTGAAGACGAAATCGCCTGCCGTTCCATGGGCCTGAACCACGTGCTGGTCAAGCTCTCGGCGTTCACCATCGGTGCCTCGACGGCAGGCTTGGCGGGTGTGTTCTTCGCCAGCTACCAAGGCTTCGTCAACCCGACCTCGTTCACCTTCTTCGAATCCGCGCTGATCCTGGCCATCGTTGTCCTCGGCGGCATGGGTTCGACCGTGGGCGTGGTGATTGCCGCATTCGTGCTGACCGTTGCCCCTGAAATGCTGCGCAGCTTCGCGGAATACCGCGTGCTGCTGTTCGGCATCCTGATGGTGCTGATGATGATCTGGCGCCCACGTGGCCTGATTCGCATCAGCCGCAGCGGCGTACAACCACGCAAAGGCGTGCTGGCAAAAGTGGAGGGCGCGTGATGAGCGACGAAATCGTTCTGTCCGTCGAGAACCTGATGATGCACTTCGGCGGTATCAAGGCCCTCAGCGACGTGAGCCTGGAAGTGCGCCGCAACTCGATCTTCGCCCTGATCGGCCCTAACGGCGCGGGCAAGACCACCGTGTTCAACTGCCTGACCGGCTTCTATAAAGCCACCGGCGGCAAGATCGAGCTGAACGCGCGCGGCAAGAAAACCAACGTGATCCAGCTGCTCGGCGAGCAATTCCGCGTCAGCGACTTCGCCTCGCCCAAGCGTTTCGGCAGCCGTCTGTTCTACAAGATGTTCGGCGGCACGCATCTGGTAAACCGTGCGGGCCTGGCGCGTACGTTCCAGAACATTCGCCTGTTCAAGGAAATGTCCGTTGTCGAGAACCTGCTGGTCGCCCAGCATATGTGGGTCAACCGCAACATGATCGCGGGCATCCTCAACACCAAGGGCTACCGCAAGGCCGAAGAAGACGCGCTGAACACCGCCTTCTACTGGCTGGAAGTGGTGGATTTGGTGGACTGCGCCAACCGTCTCGCCGGTGAGCTTTCTTACGGCCAGCAGCGTCGTCTGGAAATCGCCCGCGCCATGTGCACCCGCCCACAGGTCATCTGCCTGGACGAACCGGCCGCAGGGCTCAACCCACAGGAAACCGAAGCGCTGAGCGGCATGATTCGTCACCTGCGCGACGACCACGACATGACCATCGTGCTGATCGAGCACGACATGGGCATGGTCATGGGCATTTCCGACGATATCGTCGTGCTCGACCACGGCAACGTGATTGCCAAGGGCAAGCCGGAGCAGATTCGCAACGATCCGAAGGTGATCGCGGCGTACCTGGGTGCTGATGAAGAGGAGCTGGTATGAGTAAGCCGATCCTCGAACTGAAAGAGATCGACGTGTATTACGGGCCGATTCAGGCTCTGAAGAAAGTCTCGATGCACATCAACGAAGGCGAAACGGTCAGCCTGATCGGCTCCAACGGCGCGGGCAAATCCACGCTGCTGATGTCGATCTTCGGCCAGCCTCGCGCGGCCAGTGGCCAGATCATCTATCAGGGCACCGACATCACGCAGAAGTCGTCGCATTACATCGCGTCCAATGGCATTGCGCAGTCGCCGGAAGGCCGCCGTGTGTTCCCCGACATGTCGGTGGAAGAGAACCTGATGATGGGCACGATTCCGATTGGGGATAAGTACGCAAGCGAAGACATGCAGCGCATGTTCGAGCTGTTCCCGCGCCTTAAGGAGCGTCGTAATCAGCGCGCCATGACCATGTCCGGTGGCGAACAGCAAATGCTCGCCATCGCCCGCGCCCTGATGAGCCGCCCGAAGCTGCTGCTGCTGGACGAACCAAGCCTTGGCCTGGCGCCGATCATCGTGAAGCAGATTTTCTCCACCCTGCGTGAACTGGCGAAAACCGGTATGACGATCTTCCTCGTCGAGCAGAACGCCAACCACGCTCTGAAGCTGTCGGACCGCGCCTACGTCATGGTCAATGGCGAGATTCGTCTCACAGGCACCGGGCAGGAGCTCCTGACCAACGAGGAAGTGCGAAACGCCTATCTCGGCGGGCATTGAGTCCTCCAGTACTTCGGCAATAACCAACGCCTTGAGTGTTATTCACTCGGGGCGTTTTGCATCCTGCGTGGCGCGTCGAGCGTTCCTGGTAATGGAATAAGCGGCCTACCCCTGTGGGAGCGAATTCATTCGCGAGAGGGCGGTACAACCGATAGGGATGTGTCGGATGTACCTACCCATCGCGAATAAATTCGCTCCCACAGGTTTGTCGTCGGCTCATCCGTAGGAGTCCGGCGTGCTGGCGCAGGGATTTTTCGGACGCCACCGCCGCCAAGCCGTGCTGCTAAAGAGGAACGCAAGGCTGATGATGCCAATTGTGGAAAACAATTTTGAAGAGCTGCCAAAGCGCGACACTTAGCCGCTGCAAATGGTTGTTTTGTCACGTTTTTGACTTGTTCAGTTTTACTGTGGAGGTGACTGTGAATAAGTTGGTGGCAGTTGGCTACAGGCCTTTGTTTATAAGGCTTACAGAGGGTTGGTCAATTATTGATCAGTAGGTTTGGCCGTTATTTCTGCTGAGTTTGTCAACGCTTTAGAGGCTGGTTTTTTATCCAGTTTTTTGCTTTGATCCTCCTGTGGATAACTCTGTGTGCAACCCTTGGAAAGACCGCCGCAGATAGCGCAATCCCTGAGGTTGGACGAGCGATCCTGTCCGTTCGTACAACCTGAGCGCTCGACAGGCGGCAGATCCGTTTCAGCAGGTCAAGGGAAAACCCATTTTGAATTGCCCACAGGCCCCGCATGCCGTGACGTGTAGCCCTGCGAGTTGCGCACCGATTTTGTGTGTCTGGCTGTGGATAAGGTGGGCAAAACTGCGCCCAGCCCTGATGGCATAAGGCTTTGGCGTGTTTGGTTGTTTTTTATACAGTTGGAACGTATCCACAATGCAGTGCGAGGTTTGTTACGCGCAGACTTGATCCCGAGCCGCCCGCGCGGGCATTCTCCAGAACTTTCCTACACGTAGCCGCTGCGCTGCGTTCACCCGAGCTTATTCCCAAGCCGAAACCCCCGTCAGGAGAACGACATGACTTCTACCGTGTTCATTACCGGTGCTACATCCGGGTTTGGCGAAGCCTGCGCACGCCGCTTTGCAGAAGCAGGCTGGTCGCTGGTGTTGACCGGCCGCCGCGAGGAGCGTTTGCAGGCGTTGAGCGCCGAACTGTCGAAGCAGACCAAGGTGCACACCTTGACGCTGGACGTCCGCGACCGTGCGGCTGTGGAAAAGGCCGTAGAGGGTCTGCCCGCCGAGTTCGCGAAAATTCGTGGCCTGATCAACAACGCCGGTCTGGCACTGGGCATCGACCCCGCGCCGAAGTGCGACCTGGACGACTGGGACACCATGATCGACACCAACGTCAAAGGGCTGGTCTACACCACTCGCACGCTGCTGTCGCGCCTGATCGCCTACGGCCGTGGTGCGAGCATCGTCAACCTGGGTTCGGTCGCGGGCAATTATCCGTATCCGGGCGGTAACGTGTATGGCGGTACCAAGGCCTTCGTCGGACAGTTCTCGCTGAACCTTCGCAACGATCTGATCGGTACCGGCGTGCGGGTGACCAACCTTGAGCCCGGCCTGTGTGAAAGCGAGTTCTCCCTGGTGCGTTTCGGTGGCGATCAGGCCAAGTACGACGCCACTTACGCGGGCGCCGAGCCGATCCAGCCGCAAGACATCGCCGAGACGATTTTCTGGATCATGAACACCCCGGCGCACGTCAACGTCAACAACCTGGAGCTGATGCCTGTGAGCCAGACCTGGGCCGGGTTTGCGATTGATCGTACGCGTGGTGAAACGAAGTAACACAGGACAATGATCGTTCCCATGCTCCGCGTGGGAATGCCGCCCTCGACGCGCTGCGACGGCCGTTGAGGTGGCGCAGAGCGCCAAGGGATGCGTCCCCACGCAGAGTGTAGGGACGATCATCAAGTAGGGGATTCAGGCGCCGAAGTATTCAGCCAAGCCGATATAGCACGTCGCCAGGTGATAGGGCGTGGTCGACGGCATGTCGCTGCGGCTAATCTGTCCCTGGCTATCCAGGCACTCATTCCAGCCGCCTGCATGCAAAAACCGCTGCTGCAAGGCGTTCAACTGACGCGCCAGCAACGCCTGGCTATCAGGGCGCAACGTCAACGCCCGCAGGTACTCGGCCTGCGCCCAGATGCGCTGAGTGCCATCTTTCACCAAGCCTTCCACATCCAGTGTCGCGACCACAGCCCCTGTGACCGGATCGACCCCTTGCGCCTCAGCGTGGCCAAACGCAGTGGTCAGCGAGCGATGCAGCGGGGTGCCACGCAGGTGTGCCGACGACTCCAGCAGGTAGAACCATTCGAACTGATGCCCCGGCTCGGACCAGTTATCCACAGCGTCGAGGGGTTTTTCGAGCATCACGCCGTGCTCGACATCGACAAAGCGCCGCTGCATGGCTTCCGCCAAGGCGTCGAGGGCAGCGAGCGTGTCGGCGTCTTCGCGCACTTCCAGCGTCGCCAGAAACGCTTCAGCCAGATGCATCAACGGGTTCTGCAGAGGCCCGGCGTCCAGCGAGGACCAGTCTTCGTTCAGCACGGACTCGTACAAGCCATCGCCATCGGCAAAACGCTCGGCGACGACGTGCAGCGCGGCATTGAGTACCGATTCCACCAACGGCTCGCGCACCTTCGCCCAGTAATGCGCGCAGGCGAAGACGATGAACGCGTGGGTGTAGAGGTCTTTTCGACGGTCCAGCGGCGCGCCCTGTGGGTCGATGCTGTAAAACCAGCCGCCGTGTTCGGCATCATGGAAATGCCGTTGCAGCGAGCGGAACAGCGCCGCCGCACGAGTTTCGGCATCAGGCACTTGCGGGTTGCCCATGAAACTGGAAAACAGAAACAGCTGCCGCGCACAGGCCATGGCCCGGTAACGCTGAGGGGGCAACGGTTGGTGTTGAGCGTCCAGCGCCTCATACGGCAGCGCCATCTCGGCATTCCAGCCCGGCCCCTGCCAAAGCGGGACGATCACCGCCATGAAATGCTGCTGCACAGTGGCGAACACAGCGAACAGTTCAGGCTTGGAGGCGGGCAGAGAAACGTCAGGCATCGGATGGCGTCGCGGCAGAGGTCAAATTGCGCGACATGGTAGCAGGAGGCGGGGATGGCGGGGTAAACGGGTGGATCAAATGAGGGGCCGTCCTGCGCAGAGCCCCTGTGGGAGCGAATTCATTCGCGATTGGCCGGTACATCCGACATAGTCTCTATCGGCTGTACGGGCGTATCGCGAATGAAGTCGCTCCCACAGGGTATGAGGTGCGTCAGGGAGAAGATTTTAGCCTGCGAACAACCACACACCCGTCGCAGCTGAAAGTGCCCCGGCCACTCGCACCATAGGCGTAGCCGCCGCTGGCAGGAAGCGCACCACGGCGTAACCGGCGGTGTGCAGCGCAGCGGTGGCGCCGACGAAGCCCAATGCGTATCCCCAAGGGCTGGACATCTCCGGCAGCTCAAGGCCATGGGCCACGCCATGGAACATCGCGAACAGCGCGGTCGCCGTCACAGCCACGAACAGCGGCGGACGCACAGCCAGTGCCACGGCCAGACCCAGTGCAAACACCGACGCCGCAATCCCGCTTTCCAGCCCAGGCAATGCCAGGCCTTCAAAGCCCATCAACCCACCCATCAGCATGGTGCCGACAAACGTCATCGGCAGCGCCCAGCGAGCGGCGCCTTTCTGTTGAGCGGCCCACAACCCGACGGCCACCATCGCCAACAGGTGATCGATGCCGCTCAGTGGGTGGCTGATACCCGCCACCAGACCGCTTTCATCGTGGCCGGGGTGAGCGAACGCCAAGGCCGGAACCAACAGCAGCGCCAGTGCGCCGAGGATTTTGGTGCGCGATAAGGTTTTGCGATTCATCAATGATCGTCCTTAGTGAATGAAATCAGGCAGCGGTCAGCAGGCCTTGGCGCTCGATGAAGGCGATGATGTCCTCCAGGCCATGGCCGGTTTTCTGGTTGCTGAACACGAACGGTTTGTCACCGCGCATTTTTTTGGTGTCGCGATCCATCATCTCCAGCGACGCGCCCACCAGCGGTGCCAGGTCGATCTTGTTGATCACCAGCAGGTCGGATTTGCAGATGCCCGGCCCGCCTTTGCGCGGCAGCTTGTCGCCTGCCGACACGTCGATCACGTAGATGGTCAGGTCCGACAATTCAGGGCTGAACGTCGCGGACAAGTTGTCGCCGCCCGATTCGACGATGATCAGGTCCAGGCCTTCGAAGCGACGGTTCAACTGATCCACGGCTTCCAGATTGATCGACGCGTCTTCGCGGATCGCAGTGTGTGGGCAGCCGCCGGTTTCCACGCCAATGATGCGCTCAGGCGCCAAGGCCTCGTTGCGCACCAGAAAATCGGCGTCTTCGCGGGTATAGATGTCGTTGGTGACCACGGCGAGGTTGTAGCGCTCGCGCAACGCCAGGCAGAGGGCGAGGGTCAGCGCAGTCTTGCCGGACCCGACCGGGCCGCCAATACCGACGCGCAAAGGTTGGCTGTTCATAAAGTGTTCTCCGTTGATCTTTTTTTGTGCAGTTCGTAGGGGGGGCCAATAAAGGGTCACGATCGAAACAGTCGGCTGTACTGGCGCTCATGGGCCATGCTTGCCAACGCCAGGCCAAACGGCGCGCTGCCCATGTGTTCAGGATCAAGTTCAGTGGCACGTAGCTGCGCGGTCTGCAGCAAAGGCGTCAACTCGCTGGTCAGACGTTGCGCGGCCTGTTGCCCCAGCGGCAGGGTTTTCATCAACACGGCCAGTTGGTTCTCCAGCCAGCTCCACAGCCAGGCGGCGAGGGCGTCCTGCGGGTCGATGTGCCAGGCGCGTGCGGCGAGCGCCCAGCCCAGGGCCAGATGCGGCTCGTCGGTCTGACGCAAGAAATCCCGGGCAGGCTGATCGAGCTCAGGCAGACCGATGAGCAACTGCTGCAACGAGTAACCCATCTGCCGACTTTCCAGATGCAGCTCACGGGTTTCCCGGCTGGCGCGATGCTCTTCGCTCAGTTGCAGCAACGTGGCCCAGTCCTCGTCGGCCGCCGCCGTGCAATGGGCCAATAAAAGCGGGGCTTCGAAGCGGCACAGATTCAGCACCAGTTGATCGCCGATCCAGCGCGCGGCGCTGGGCGGGTCGCGGACGATGGATCGCTCCACGGCCATTTCCAGCCCCTGGGAATAGCTGTAGCCGCCAATCGGCAGTTGCGGGCTGGCCAGACGCAACAGCGCCCACGCCTTGTTCATGGGCGCGGGCTCATTTGCGGACGCCGAACTGATGAATGCGCGGCGCGTAGTTGAAGTCCTCTTCCCCCGCACGCGAATGGTGATGCCCCCCGCCATACGCGCCGTGTTCCGGCTGGAAGGGCGCTTCAATGGACTCGGTGGTCGCGCCCAGTTGATCGAGCATGGCCTTGAGCACGTAGTCGTCGAGCAAACGCAGCCAGCCATCGCCGACTTGCAGTGCGACGTGTCGGTTACCGAGATGATAAGCGGCGCGGGTCAGCTCGTAAGCGCTGCTGCAGGTGACGTGCATCAGTTGCTCCGGCCGAGCGCAGACGCGCACGATGCGGCCGTCTTCCGCCTTGAGAAAATCCCCATCCCGCAGCGGCGGCTGTCCGCGTTCGAGGAACAGCCCCACGTCTTCGCCCTCGGCACTGAAACAGCGCAGACGGCTTTTACTCCGCGCTTCGAAATTCAAATGCAGCTCAGCGGCCCATTCGGCCTGGGGTTCGATTCGTTGATGAATCACCAGCATCGGAAAACTTCCAGCAATGTGCGATGGAATAGGCAGAGCAAGGGGCTTGCCAACTGACAGGTCAGTCAGGAATGGGCGGCGGGGCGTGAGGAGGTGATAGAAGGTGGGGCGCTAGTGCGGGTTATGTTGGTGCGTGATTGAAGATGATGCACTGGTTTGGGTCGATCGTTGGATGAATTGTAGGAGTGAGCTTGCTCGCGATAGCGCAGTGTCAGTGCCGTCGATATTGACTGGCACACCCTTATCGCGAGCAAGCTCACTCCTACAGAAAATCGGATAGCCAAAAGTGCAGGGAGCTACTCCGTACTGCCCAGGCCCTGCCAGCGCTTGGCGCCGATGAAGATGAAACGCAATTGCTGCGTGATCTTGGCCCGAGGCGTCATGTGCTCCGCCAACGTCACGGGTGGTGGGTCGATGAGTTCGGGGAGCATGGCGAACACACTTTTGACCACCAGGTCGGCCATCACCGCGAGGTCATCGGGATTGAGGTGGTGAAATTTGGGCATCGACGCCAGGTCGGTCGCGAGGTCGGCGATGATCGCCTCACGCAAGGCGCCCAGCGCCTGACGCACCTTCAGCGAGCCACCGTACTGCTCGCGGGCCAGAAACAGAAACTGCGAGCGATTGGCCGCGACCACTTCAAGAAAAATCCGCACCGAAGCATCGATGATCCCGGTGTTGATGTCGCTGTTATGCCGCACCCGGCGAATGGTTTCGCGAAAGGTCTGACCGACTTCGCTCACCAACGCCAGGCCCAGATGGTCCATGTCGTCGAAATGGCGATAAAAGCCAGTGGGCACGATTCCCGCCGTTTTCGCCACTTCCCGCAGGCTCAGACTGCCAAAGCCGCGACCGCTCTCCATCAACCCCCGGGCTGCATCGAGCAGGGCGTGACGGGTCTGCTGTTTCTGTTCGGCGCGGGGCAGCATGGAGTAGGCAATATCTGAAGGAGAAGTGGGCAGCACTCTAGCAAATGCGTTTGCGCGGCGTCGAACCCGGTTTTCCGCAATGGGCAGTCGACACGAAAAAGCCCGGCATCAGGGCCGGGCTTTGGCATTTGAACATCGGGATCAGGAAACGCGCTGATACTGCTGGACCAGACGGTCAGGGCCGTTGTCGGCAACACGCTGGTAGCGGTGCGCGAGGTTGTCGCAATTTTCTTCGATAGCAACGCGCTGGTACTGATGGATGACACGATCAGTCCCTTCCTGCGCCAAGGTGGGCAGACCGGCTTCCTGGGACAGTTTCACTTCGCCGAGCATCGGTTGTTCGCTGGCAGGCATCGCGAACGCGCTGGAGGCGAGAAGGGAAAGGGTCAGTGCGATCAATTGGCGTTTCATGGTGGTTGCTCTTGGAAAGGGCGTGTTGTGAACGTGAGGGCAATTTTACTGGCGGAGCGGGGATAAAGAAGTTCAAAGGGCTGATGGTGACCATCGACAGAATTGATTCGGCGGCGCGGGCCTTTATTTACGGGGCTTGTAGCTCGATTGGTCGGCTTGCTCAGCACGCCAGGGAATGTCTGCGACAGGCCGGTGCGGAACTTTTCCGAACCTGATTTCCCGATTTCATCAAACCCACGGCGCTTTTGTCAGTCAGAGGGGGTATGACGTGCAAGACGCGCCCAGGAAGGGCCGTCTGTAGATTGGGGAGAAAACGCAATGACGCGAGGCCGCAAGATTTTCGCCTGGACAGTCGGCATTCTGCTGCTGTTGCTGGCTGTACTGATCATCGTGATCGCAACGTTCGACTGGAACCGGCTCAAGCCGACCATCAACGAAAAAGTGTCGACCGAGCTGCACCGACCGTTCGCCATCAACGGCAATCTGGCCGTGCAATGGCGCCGCGAGCCCGACGAAGGCGGCTGGCGCGCTTGGGTACCATGGCCGCACATGTCGGCTGAAGACATCGCGCTGGGTAACCCCGAATGGTCGAAAGTCCCTCAAATGGTGACCCTCAAACGTGTGGAAATGCGTTTGTCGCCGCTGCCATTATTAGCGCAGCGCGTCGTTATTCCGCGCATTGACCTGACCGAACCCAACGCCAAGATTGAACGTCTGGCCGATGGTCGCGCCAACTGGGTGTTCGACCTGCCCAAGAGCGACCCCAACGCCAAACCGTCGAACTGGGTGGTGGACATCGGCTCGATCGGCTTCGACAAAGGCTTCGTGAGTTACAACGACCAGAAAATCAACACCGCCGTGGAAGTGGTCATCGACCCGCTTGGTAAGCCGATTCCGTTCAGTGACATCGTCGGCAGCGGCGAAGCGAAGAAAGTGAAAGACAGAGGCGCGTCGGCTCAGGACTACGCGTTCGGCTTCAAGGCGAAAGGCCAATATCACGGCCAGGCCCTTAACGGCACCGGTAAAGTCGGTGGCTTGCTGGCGTTGAAAGATGCGGCGCTGCCGTTTCCGGTTCAGGCGGATGTCAGTGCGGGCAACACGCGGGTGGCGGTTGCAGGCACGGTCACCGACCCGCAGAACCTGGGCGAGCTGGACCTGAGCCTGAAACTGTCCGGCGACAGCCTGGGCAATCTCTACCCGCTGACCGGCGTAACGCTACCGGACTCGCCGCCATACTCCACCGATGGCCGACTGATCGCCAAACTCCATGATCCGGCAGGGGCCTCGTTCCAATACAAAGGCTTCAACGGCAAGATCGGCAACAGCGACATCCACGGCGATCTGGGTTTTGTCGCCAGCGAGCCGCGTCCAAAGTTGAGCGGTGCGCTGGTCTCCAATCAATTGCTGATGGCTGACCTCAAGCCGCTGATTGGCGCCGATTCAAACGCCGAACAGAAATCCCGAGGCGGCGAGAGCAAACAGCCTGCCGACAAAGTCCTGCCGGTGGAGGAATTCAAAACCGACCGCTGGAGCGCGATGGACGCGGACGTCGAGTTCACGGGCAAGAAAATCGTCCAGAGCGCCGAGCTGCCGTTCACCGATCTCTACACCCATGTGGTGCTGAACGACGGCCAATTGAGCCTCGAACCTCTGCGATTTGGCGTGGCGGGCGGCAAACTGGACGCAGACATCAAGCTCAATGGCCACTCCCAACCGTTGGAAGGACGCGCGAAGTTGACCGCGCGCGGCTTCAAGCTCAAGCAACTGTTCCCGACCTTTGAACCGATGAAAACCAGTTTTGGTGAGCTGAACGGCGACGCTGACATTGCTGGCAAAGGTAACTCCGTGGCGGCATTGCTGGGCACGGCCAATGGCGAGATGAAGCTGCTAGTGAACGACGGTGCGATCAGCCGTGACCTGATGGAAATTGCCGGTTTGAACGTGGGCAACTATGTCGTGGGGACACTGTTCGGCGACAAGAACGTGAAGATCAACTGCGCGGCCTCCGACTTCGGGTTCAAGGACGGGCTGGCGACCAGCAAGCTGTCGGTGTTCGACACTGAGAACGCGATCATCTACATCGACGGCACGGCGAACATGAAGGCCGAGCAGTTGGACTTGAAGGTTACGCCGGAATCCAAGGGTTTCCGTGTCTTCTCCCTGCGGTCGCCGCTGTACGTGCGCGGTCCGTTCATCAAGCCAAGTGCCGGTGTGCAATCTGGTCCCCTGCTACTGCGGGGCGCCGGGATGGTGCTGCTGGGTGCGGCGGTCGGACCTGCGGCGGGATTGCTGGCATTGGTCGCGCCGAGTGGTGGCGAGCCGAACCAGTGCGCGCCGTTGCTGGAGCAGATGCGCGCGGGCAAGGCGCCGAAGACGGTTCAGTGATGCACTGACTCCTTTGTAGCAGCACGGCTTGACGGCGGTGGCGATTCTGATGACGCTGCCGCCGGCAAGCCGAACTGCTATAGGAGTGGCCCAAGCCTTATTAATCCGCCACCCACAAAAAAGCCAGGGCACATGCCCTGGCTTTTCGCATTCCCGCTCTGGCATCACAGCCCGTCGAGGATGTCCGCCATGTCGTCGGCGTGTTCTTCTTCCTGCGCCAGGATCTCTTCGAAGATGCGGCGGGTGGTCGGGTCTTTGTCGCCGATGTACTGAATGATCTCGCGATAGCTGTCGATGGCAATGCGCTCGGCGATCAGGTCTTCAGTGACCATCTCTTTGAGCGTATTACCGGCCACGTACTGCGCGTGGGAGTTTTTCGACAGCAGGTCGGGGTTCAGTTCCGGCTCGCCGCCCAGTTGCACGATACGCTCGGCCAGCTTGTCGGCGTGCTCGGCTTCCTGTTCGGCGTGTTCCAGAAATTCGGCCGCCGCGACCTGGGCTTTCACACCTTTGGCCATGTAGTAGTGGCGCTTGTAACGCAGGACGCACACCCATTCTGTGGCCAGCGAGGCGTTGAGCAGGCGAATGATCTCTTCGCGGTCGCCGTCATAGCCTTCGGTCACTGCACCGTTTTCAACGTTGTGACGCGCACGTTCGCGCAGGGTGCTGACATCGGTTAATTGCTGCACATCGCTCATCATTCATCTCCAGGGCTAATCCGGTTTTTTGCCGTCTCGCTCTTGATGCGCTGGTCGTGAAAAGCCTGACCGGCGCCCGGTGAGATCGGGTCTTAAGGTGTGAGTGTCGAGCGCGGGGAAAAGTTTTATTTGTTTTGTCGTCGTCCGCACGGGACACAGGAACCTTGTAGGAGTGAGCTTGCTCGCCATCAGGGTGTGTTAGCCGGTATCAATTTATGAGACAGACCGCCATCGCGAGCAAGCTCACTCCTACAGTTCAGATTGTGTGTGGATCACATCGCCTTTTCATTCGCCTCACGCTGTTCGCAGGTCATGAAACCTTTGCTGTCCACGCGGTCGTTGGCGCCAAAGGTCACGTAATACGCCTGTTGATGGCCATCCTTATTCAAGATGTAGTTGTTGCACGTGCCAGGGTGAACCTTGCGATGCACACGGGTGGAAGGCTCGCCGCCGAGGGTCAGCACTTGCTGTTCGGTCATGCCCGTGTCGACCTGCTTGACCAGTGGCTCGTTGCGATACGTCGCGTAGTCCACCGGGTTTTGAAGGGTTGTCGATGTACAGCCCGCCAGCGCGGCCATTGCGAACACTACTGCCAAGGATTGCTTGTACATAACCGGTCACTCCAGAGAAAGGCCATTGGTGGCCCGTTGCAGTTATGAGCGTTGGCCGATTGAAAGAGTTCGATCAAAAGATGGCGATGGGGCATTGCTCCGTTTTGTCATCATTGATGAATGGTTTGCGGCTAGGGTTTAGATTCCGGGCCGCGCTGAGGAGGCGGCTGGACGCGGATTCTGTGGGAGCGAACTCATTCGCGAACAATCGTACATCCAGCGGAAATGTTTTGGCTGGACTGACCCATCGCGAATGAAGTCGCTCCCACAGAGGGATTGTCATTCGACATCAGGAGATTCAACCGCCCATGACGCAAGAACAGGCCACGCGTTATCCGATTGTGCTGGTGCCGGGGTTATTGGGCTTTGTGAAGCTGATCGTCTATCCGTACTGGTACGGCATCGTCCCGGCGTTGCGACGGGGTGGGGCGACGGTGATTCCGGTGATGGTCTCGGCGGTGAACTCCACCGAAATTCGCGGCGAACAATTGCTTGCGCGAATCGAAGAAATCCTCAGGGACACGGGGGCCGCCAAGGTCAACCTCATCGGCCACAGCCAGGGCGCGCTGACCATTCGCTACGTCGCGGGCGTGCGGCCGGACTTGGTGGCTTCCGTTACCTCAGTCGCCGGTCCCAATCACGGCTCGGAACTGGCTGACTATCTCGAAGAACATTACCCGCAAACGACGGTGCGTGGTCGGGCGGTGAACGCAGGCATCCGCTTGACCACGCTGGCGCTTGCTCTGCTCGACACGGGTTATCGCGGTACGCGGCTGCCGACCGACGTCGACGCTGCTCACCATTCGCTGACCACCCGTGGCGTTGCACGTTTCAATCGGCTGTTCCCGCAAGGCCTGCCTGAAAGCTGGGGCGGGCAGGGCGAAGAGCTGGTCAACGGCGTGCGGTATTACTCGTGGTCCGGCACCTTGCAACCGGGGCGCACGGACCGGGGAAAAAACCGCCTCGATGCCGCTAATCTCACCTGCCGAATATTCGCTCGCACGTTCACGAAAGAGCGAGGTCAATCTGATGGCATGGTCGGGCGATTCAGTTCGCACCTGGGCACAGTCATCGGTGACGACTTCCCGCTCGACCATTTCGACATCGTCAACCAGCACTTCGGGCTGGTCGGCAAAGGGGCTGATCCCGTGGGGCTGTTTCTCGAACACGCCTCGCGATTGAAAGCCGCTGGCCTCTGACTTTTTTAGCCGTAGTTCGTGATCTGTCGGCCCAAATGGGCCGCAAAGGAAGTGATGCGATGAGCGATAAAGAGCTTTATGAGATCGAGTACACCCTCGCTGGCGAACATCACGTCGATGTGATCGAAAACCTGGATGTGCCGATCATTGAGGTCGTCCACGAGTTGGCGCACAAGCACCACGTTGCGGTGGATGACGATCCCCTCGATGCGGGCAATCCACACGTCGGTCTGCCCCATGTCGCGGGCATTACCGACGTGTCGATTCACAGCGCGGAAGATCGCGAAGAGGCGTAGACCCTAACGGGTTGCGGCTTTGCGCAGCGGGGTGGTCCAGCGTTCAGCGAGGATCACGCCGCCCAGCGTCAATGCGCCGCCGATGAAGTGATAGGACGCCAGTTGCTCGCCCAACGCCAAGGCAGCGACCAAGGCCGTCAGAATCGGCACCAGGTTGAAGAACAGCGTCGTGCGGCTGGGGCCGAGGATGCTGATGGCCTTCATCCACAGCAGAGGCGCGATCATCGACGTCGGGATGCAGGCGTAGAGCACCAGCGGGATGTTGCTGCCGTTCAGCCCGGTTTTCGGCGAGAGCAGGAACAGCGGAAACAGCGCGATGATCGCCACCAGAATCTGCAAATACAGCAATTGCAGCGGCGGCATGCGCAGCTGCCATTTCTTCAGCAGCGTGGTGTAAGTCGCGTAGGCCAGCGTCGCGACCAGCATCATCAAGTCCCCGAAGTTGACGCCATGGGCGATCAGCACGGCCCAACTGCCTTGCGACACCACCAACAGCACGCCCGCGAACGACACGAGTGCGCCGACCAACGCGCCTGCCGTCAGCGCAGTGCCAAGACTCGCAATCGACATGCCCAGCGTCATCACCGGCACCAGCGACAGGATGATGCCCATGTTGGTCGCGGTTGTGATGTTTGCCGCGTAGTACGCGAGGCTCTGATAAATCGCCATTCCCAGCACGCCCAGCACCACGACTTTGCCGACGATGGGCCGAATCGCCGCCCGATTGCGCAGCACCGGACCAAGCAGGAATGGCGTGAACAGCAAGCCCGCCAGCAGCCAGCGATAGAAGCCGATCTCGGCAGGGAAAATACGCCCGGCGGCCGCTTTGGTGATGACGTTGTTTCCCGCCCAGATCATGACGGTGAGCAGGGGATACAGGTATTGCATGGGAAAACCGGCAGAAGAATGAGGCGTCATTATCGGCTTGTCAGCATTGGCGTCTACCTCGCTGGCCGGTTTCGCGGAAATATGTCGCAACATTCTTTGACTACACTGCGTTCAACGCTGCGTCTGTGCGGCCATCCCGGAGAAAGTCGATGAAAATGCTGCGTGTTCCTCTGTTGGTCATGGGCTTGTTGATGTGCGCTCAAGGTTTCGCCGCCACGGCACAGCAAAACAAAATGACCACCTGCAATGCCGATGCGTCGGCCAAATCCTTGAAAGGCGACGACCGCAAGGCGTTCATGAGCACCTGCCTGAAAGCCGCACCAGCCCCGGCGGCCACCCAGCAGGAGAAGATGAAAACCTGCAACGCGACGGCCTCGACCCAGGCGCTGAAAGGCGATGCGCGCAAGACGTTCATGAGTGACTGCCTGAAGAAAAAATAAGGTATTTGTTACCAGAGTTATCGAGATGAAACGGACCTGTGGGAGCGAATTCATTCGCGAAACGGCAGCGAAGACGATGCAGATGTATCGCCGTAGTGGCCAATTGTCAGATCACCGCCCGGAGTGAATTCGGTCCCACAGGTATTTGCGTGACAGTTAGAGCGACTAACGACACTTCTAGGCGCTGGTCCTTAACAGGGAACGCTGGCAGACTGCCCATCTTTTCAGGCCGTTCGTTTTTGAGGCTGTATGCCAACGTTTTCGCCGCGTCATGTGTACATCGCCAGCTGCATTCTCGTGTTCGGCGGTCTGCTGCTGGTGTTACCGCTCAAGCTCCTGCCCAGTCTGCTCGCGGGTCTGCTGGTTTACGAACTGGTCGACATGCTCACTCCACAACTGCAACGCCTGATCGCCGGTGAACGCGCGCGCTGGTTAGCGGTGGCCTTGCTCGGCACGCTGGTCGTCAGTGTTCTTGCGCTGCTGTTCGCGGGCGCGATCAGTTTCATCCTGCACGAAGCCGAGAATCCCGGCGCGTCGCTGGATAAGTTCATGATTCTGGTGGAGCGTGCCCGCGGCCAGTTGCCGCCGTTCATCGACGGCTATTTGCCCGCCAGCGCTTCTGAATTCCAGGCCTCCCTCAGCGCGTGGCTGACCAAGCACATCGGCGAGCTGCAATTGCTCGGCAAAGGCGCCGCACACATGTTCGTGACCCTGCTGATCGGTATGGTCCTGGGTGCGATCATTGCGCTGCAACGCATTCCCGACGTCACCAAGCGCAAGCCCTTGGCCGCCGCGCTGTTCGAGCGTCTGCACCTGCTGAGTCAGGCGTTCCGCAACATCGTGTTCGCGCAGATCAAGATATCGCTGCTGAACACGGCGTTCACCTCGGTGTTCCTCGCGGTGATCCTGCCGTTGTGCGGCGTGCACCTGCCGCTGACCAAAACGCTGATCGTCCTGACCTTCCTGCTCGGCTTGTTGCCGGTGGTGGGCAATCTCATGTCCAACACGCTGATCTTCATTGTCGGCATGTCGCTGTCGATCTGGGTCGCGTTGGCGGCGCTGGGGTACCTGATCGTGATCCATAAGGTCGAATACTTCCTCAACGCCCGGATCGTCGGCGGGCAGATCAGCGCGAAATCGTGGGAATTGCTGCTGGCGATGCTGATCTTCGAAGCCGCATTCGGCCTGCCCGGCGTGGTGGCAGGGCCGATTTATTACGCGTATTTGAAGAGCGAGTTGCGCAAGGTGGAGTTGGTATAGCCGTCTCGCTGCGGTTTTCGGTTCGACGCTGATTGCTTCTGGCCGAAGGCCGTGGGAGCTGGCTTGCCTGCGATCTGTTGGGCAGCAACAGCAAACCCGGCGAATGCGGTTCTGCTGATACAACCGGGTTTTCTGCATTTGCTGCCGGTTCCCGGCAGATCGCAGGCAAGCCAGCTCCTACGCCTCCGGCAGAAGCGGATCGGTGTGATGCCGCTTAGCCGTACCGCTTCTTCGCCTCGATCGCCAGCCCGCTGCCGATGCTGCCAAAGATGTTCCCTTCGACGTGCCGCGCGTTCGGCAGCATCGCCGCGACGCTGTTGCGCAGGGCGGGGATGCCGCTGGAACCGCCGGTGAAGAACACGGTGTCCACGTCGGTCACGCCCACCCCTGCATCGTTCAGCAGGCTCGTCACGCTTTGTCGCACACGCTCCAGCAGCGCATCGATCGACGCCTCGAACAGCTCGCGGCTCAGGTCAGCGTTCAAACCGGCCTCGATACGGTCCATTGGCACCACGCGGTTGTGGGCATGGGTCAGCTGGATCTTGGTTTCTTCCACTTCCATCGCCAGCCAGTGCCCGGCGCGCTGTTCAATCAGCTTGAACAGGCGATCAATGCCCAGGGTGTCTTCGATGTCGTAACGCATGCTGCCCAGCGCCAGTTGCGACTTCTGCGAGTAAACCGAGTTGATGGTGTGCCAGGTCGCCAGGTTCATGTGGGTGCTGGTGGGCATGTAGGCGCCGCTTTTCATCCGGCTGCCGTAGCCGAACAGCGGCATCACGCCCTGCAGGCTGAGCTGCTTGTCGAAGTCGGTGCCGCCGATGTGCACGCCGCCGGTGGCGAGGATGTCGCTCTGGCGATCATCCACCAGACGACGCTCCGGCGAGAGACGCACCAGCGAGAAGTCCGACGTACCCCCGCCGATGTCGACGATCAGTACCAGTTCTTCACGCGCCAGCGTCGACTCGTAGTCGAAGGCCGCCGCAATCGGTTCGAACTGAAACGACACGTCCTTGAAGCCGATTTTGCGCGCCACTTCGGCCAGGGTGTCTTCAGCCTCCTGGTCGGCGGCGGCATCGTCATCGACGAAATGCACCGGTCGGCCCAGCACCACTTGTTCGAATGAATGACCGGCGGCGGCTTCGGCGCGCTTTTTCAGCTCGCCGATGAACAGCCCGAGCAGGTCCTTGAACGGCATCGCCGTGCCCAACACGCTGGTGTCGTGCTTGATCAGCTTGGAACCCAGCAGGCTCTTGAGCGATCGCATCAGGCGGCCTTCATAGCCTTCCAGGTATTCGTGCAACGCCAGACGGCCGTAGACCGGGCGACGCTCTTCCATGTTGAAAAAGACCACCGAGGGCAGGGTGATCTTGTCGTCCTCCAGCGCGATCAGGGTTTCCGTTCCGGGGCGCAGCCAGCCGACCGTGGAGTTGGAGGTGCCGAAATCGATGCCTACGGCACGGGCTGGGGATGGGGTGCTCATGTCTGTACGTTCCGGTCAAAAAAACGGCCGCGCAGTGTATGCGACAAAGCGCCAGATTCGTAGCGCGCACGTCGGTTTTTCTTTTCATAGGCGTCTATTTCACGCGGGCCGCTTGAATCAGCGCACATCACCCCAATCTCCAAGGCAACTCTCAATGCATACGGCCGGTTTGGACCCTGTTTCAAGCTCGCGAGGCCGTGTGCCGATAACCTTGCAACATTCAGCGCGGTCGACGTTCTCATTTGATAACGCGGTACGGAACTGTGCTGGAGACTCCGGAATGGGTGACCGTTAGATGGACTTCAAAGATTATTACAAGATCCTTGGCGTTGAGCCGACGGCGGACGAGAAGACGATCAAGACCGCTTACCGCAAGCTCGCGCGCAAGTATCACCCTGACGTCAGCAAAGAGCCTGGCGCGGAAGACAAATTCAAAGAGGCGTCCGAGGCCTATGAAGCGCTGAGCGACCCTGAAAAGCGCGCCGAATACGACGACATCCGCAAATACGGCCAACAGGGCCGTTTCCAGCCGCCTCCGGGCTGGCAGGGCCGTGGTGGCGCGGGCGCAGGCCCGGGGTTTGGCGGTGGCGGTTTCGAGGGCGGGGATTTCTCCGACTTCTTTAGTTCTATTTTTGGCAATCGTGGCGGTCAGCCGGGCGGACGTCCGCGCAGCACGGGACGTAGAGGGCAAGACGTGGAACTGGACCTGGCGATTTTCCTGGAAGAAACCCTCTCCACCGAGTCAAAGAAGATCAGCTTCAAGGTGCCGCAGCACAGCGCCAACGGCCAGCGCATGGCGGACATCACCAAAAACCTCAATGTGAAGATTCCGGCGGGCGTTAGCGACGGCGAGCGCATTCGTCTTAAAGGACAAGGCGCGCCGGGCATTGCCGGGGGCGAAAATGGCGATCTGTTCCTGACCATTCGTCTGGCGCCGCATCCGCGCTTCGACGTTGAAGGCCATGACCTGATCATCACCGTGCCGCTGGCCCCGTGGGAGGCTGCGCTGGGTACGAAGGTTGCAGTGCCGACCCTGACCGGCAAGATCAACCTGACCATTCGTCCGGACAGTCAAAGCGGGCAGCGATTGCGGGTTAAAGGTAATGGTCTGTTGAACAAGCAGGGCGAGCGTGGCGATCTCTTCGCACAGTTGAAAATCGTCATGCCAAAGTCCACCGATGACGCCACCAAAGCGCTGTGGGAGAAACTGGCCGAGAAGGCCGCTTTCGATCCGAGGGCTCAATGGAGTAACTGATCATGCGCAATACCCTGGTCGTAGACATGAAGGAGTTCTGCCAGGTGGTCGATATGCCGGCCGCCTACGTCATCGAGATTGTCGAACACGGCATCGTCGAACCCCAGGGACTCAAGCCGGACGATTGGCTGTTCGACACGTACTCGCTGTCGATCGCCAAGCGTGCGGCCAAATTGCACCATGATCTGGAAATGGAATGGGACGGCGTCGCCCTGGCGTTGAACCTGCTGGATGAGCTTGAGCAGGTGCGGGCCGAAAACCGCATGCTCAAGCAGCGGTTGGGCAGGTTTTTGCAGGATTGAGCAGGATGCAATGCCCGCGACGACGGACCTTTGTAGGAGCGAATTCATTCGCGAGGCGCCGGTACATCCGATGCATTTTTATCGCCAGAGCGAACCCATCGCGAATGAATTCGCCCCCACAGGGGAATGCGTACATCCGATGATTTGACGCCGTTCACCCCCTCTTCGGCAATACCACCGTAAACGTGGTCCCATCCCCGACATTCGACGTCACGGTGATACTCCCGCCGTGGGCGTTGACAACCTCTTTAACGATGAACAACCCCAACCCCAGGCTGGTTGAAGGGTTGTGCGTGCCGGCTTCTTCATTAAGGGCACGCACCATCGGGTCGAAAATACTGCCGATGGCTTCCTGCGCAATCGGCTCGCCTTCGTTGTGCACCGACAGACTGATGTGATGCTCGCTGCCCGTGAGCGTCACGCTGATCTTGTGCGGCGAGGCACCATGTTGCAGGGCATTGCCGATCAGGTTTTGCAGTAGTTGGTCAATTCGCGCGCGGTCCCACTCGCCCTGCGTCTCGCCGTGAGAGGTGAACGCCGGGTCGCAGTCGGGATGGCCAGCGATGGCGGCATCAATGGCCTCACGACAGGCCACGGTCATCTCCATCGGCTTGCGCTCGACCGGCAGACTTGAACCGAGACGGCTGCGCACGAACTCCAGCAAATCTCCGACCATGGTCGCCATGTGCCGACCGCTGCTTTTGATGGCCTTGATGTAAGCCATGTCCGCATCGTTGATGGTGGTCTTGCGCATCAGGATTTCGGACGACATGCCAATGGCTTGCAACGGCGCGCGCAGGTCGTGGCCCAGAATCGCCAGGAAAATATCCCGCGAACGGGTAACACGTTCGGCGTAAGCCGCCGTTGACTCAGCCAGCGCTTCATCGATGGCTTCGTTGAAGCGGATCATGTCCGTAAAGTACGCGATCTCCGGCGAAGTCAGGCTTTCTACCCAAAATCGGATCACCGTTGCGCGCAGGTGACGAAACTCCGACGTCATCTGCACCAGGTCGAAGCCGACCGTGTGCCGCAATTCGCCATGGCTGGCGGCGGCCTCATCCAGCGTCGGGGTCTTACCGACCTCTTCACCCTGCGATTTGGCGATCTGCTCGGACTTGGTCTGTGCCGTGTTCATGTCCCGCGCGGCCGCCAGCAGAATGGCCTTGGCGTGATCGCGCAGTTCCACACTGTTCATCGAATCCGCCGCAGGCGTCAGCGTCGCCGCGAATTTTTCCCATTCGTCGACGATGCGGTCCACGTGCTGAACGATGAAGTCGGAAAGACGCATGGGGGTACAACCTTGCTGGCGAAGCGCTGAGTGAAAGTGGGGCCATATTAGCGCCATGTCGTGACGGGAAGAACAGGGGATTCATCAGAAGCACCGCAGCCCCTGTTGGAGTGAGCTTGCTCGCGATAGCGGTCTGCCTGCAGCACTCAGGTGACTGACCTAACGAGATCGCGAGCAAGCTCACTCCTACAAGGCGGCGTCATCCCGCGTGAGGAGTGCGCTCATCAGAACAGAAAATACCGCTGCGCCATCGGCAATACGTCCGCAGGTTCGCACCACAGCAGCACGCCGTCGGCCTTGACCTGATAGGTCTGCGGATCGACGTCGATCTTCGGCAGGTAGTCGTTGTGGATAAGGTCCGCCTTGGTCACGCTGCGGCAGCCTTTGACTACGCCGATCTGTTTCTTCAGGCCTAGTTGTTCCGGCACGCCCGCGTCGAAGGCGGCCTGGCTGATGAAGGTCAGGTTGCTGGCGTGCAGGGCGCTGCCGTAGCTCGCGAACATCGGGCGGTAGTGCACGGGTTGTGGGGTCGGGATCGAGGCGTTGGCATCGCCCATCAGACTGGCAGCGATTGAGCCCCCTTTGAGGATCAGCGTCGGCTTCACGCCGAAGAACGCCGGGCGCCAGAGCACCAGGTCCGCCCATTTGCCCACTTCCACCGAACCGACTTCGTGGCTGATGCCGTGGGTGATCGACGGGTTGATGGTGTATTTGGCGATGTAGCGTTTAACCCGGAAATTGTCATTACCTTCGCCGTCACCCGGCAGGGCGCCGCGTTGGCGTTTCATTTTGTCGGCGGTCTGCCAGGTGCGCATGATCACCTCCCCAACACGGCCCATGGCCTGGCTGTCGGAACTCAGCATCGAGAACGCGCCCAAGTCGTGAAGGATGTCTTCGGCGGCGATGGTCTCGCGACGGATGCGGCTCTCGGCGAAGGCCACGTCTTCGGCGATGCTCGGGTCCAGGTGATGGCAGACCATGAGCATGTCCAGGTGCTCGTCGATGGTGTTGCGCGTGAATGGCCGTGTCGGGTTGGTCGAGCTCGGCAGCACGTTGGGGAAGCCGCAGGCCTTGATGATGTCCGGCGCGTGGCCGCCACCAGCCCCTTCGGTGTGATAGGTGTGAATCGTGCGGTTCTTGAACGCGCCGAGGGTGGTCTCGACAAAGCCGGACTCGTTCAGGGTGTCGGTGTGGATCGCCACCTGCACGTCGTATTGGTCGGCAACGGTCAGGCAGTTGTCGATGGCGGCAGGGGTGGTGCCCCAGTCTTCGTGCAGCTTGAGGCCGATAGCACCTGCTTTTACTTGCTCGATCAACGGTTCAGGCACGCTGACGTTGCCCTTGCCGGTGAACCCGATGTTCATCGGGAACGCTTCAGCGGCCTGCAACATGCGCATCATGTGCCATTTGCCGGGGGTGACGGTGGTGGCGTTGGTGCCTGTCGCAGGGCCGGTGCCGCCGCCGATCATGGTGGTCACGCCGCTCATCAGCGCTTCTTCGATCTGCTGCGGGCAGATGAAGTGGATGTGCGTGTCGACGCCGCCAGCGGTGAGGATCATGCCCTCGCCCGCGATGACTTCGGTGGCCGCGCCGATGGCAATAGTCACGTCCGGCTGAATGTCCGGGTTGCCTGCTTTACCGATGGCTGCGATGCGCCCGTTCTTGAGGCCGACGTCGGCTTTGACGATGCCCCAGTGGTCGATGATCAGCGCGTTGGTGATCAGCGTGTCGACCACGTCGTCGGCTGACAGCTGGCCTTGGCCCATGCCATCACGAATGACCTTGCCGCCGCCGAATTTCACTTCTTCGCCGTAGGTGGTGAAGTCCTTCTCGACCTCGACCCACAGCTCGGTGTCGGCCAGACGCACGCGGTCACCGACGGTGGGGCCGAACATGTCGGCGTAGGCTTGTCGGCTGATCTTCATTCTCGTTCCTCGAATCCAATTTGAGCTGCGAGCTTCAAGCTGCAAGCCTCAAGTAAAAGCGGAATTGTGTACACCGCGGACTGCTGTTTCTTGCCGCTTGTGGCTTGAAGCTCGGCGCTGCTACAAATCGCCCATGACGCGCCCGGCAAACCCGAACACCCGGCGATGCCCCGCCAGGTCCACCAACTCAACCTCTCGCGCCTGGCCCGGTTCGAAGCGCACGGCAGTGCCGGCCGGGATGTTCAGGCGCATGCCGCGGCTGGCGGCGCGGTCGAAGGTGAGGGCGTCGTTGGTTTCGAAAAAATGGAAATGCGAGCCGACCTGAATAGGCCGGTCGCCGCTGTTGGCGACGCTGAGGGTGATCGTGCGGCGCCCGACATTGAGCTCGATGTCACCGGGCTGGATCTGGTATTCACCAGGAATCATGCGCTCTTCCTCGACAGTAACTTGTAGTAAATGGCGGTGGCGTGGTACTCGCCGTCCGGGTTGCAGGCATAGTCCGGCAGTTGGCCGCACAGCTCGTAACCCAGCGCGCGGTAAAAATCTTCGGCAGGCGAACCGGCCAGGGTGTCCAGATAGAGCAGCCCGCGTTTCTGCTGTGCAGCGGCCTGTTCGACCGCCTGCATCAATTGCGTGGCCAGCCCGCGACGGCGGGCGTGGTGCAGCACCAGCAGCTTTTGCACCTCGGCGCGGTTCAGGCCGTTGGCCTTCTGGCACAGCGCCAATTGCACGGTCGCCAGCACCTGCTCGTCCTGCACCACGACCCACATCAGCACCTTGCCCTGCTCGACCTCGGTCTTGATGCTCTCCCACCAGCTATACGCCTCGTCGGCGCTCAGATCGGCCATGAAACCGATGGACGCGCCCCGGTGCACAGCGTCCAGCAACAACGCCACCAGACCGTGGCGGTAATGCGCAAAGCTTTCACCGGTGACACGTCGCAACTGAGCAGCATTCATGACTTGGCTTCCTTCAAAGAGAGAAATCAGGGCATAGGGTTGGCTTGTGGATTATTGCCTTGGCGCCTGAGACGGCGGGGCCTTAGCCCCCGGCGACAGGTCCAGTTGCATGAAGGTCAGGTCCAGCCAGCGGCCGAATTTGGTGCCGACTTGCGGCATCTGGCCGGTGGTGATGAAGCCTTGCCGTTCGTGCAGGTGAATCGAGGCGGCATTTCCGCTTTCGATGGCCGCGACCATCATGTGCTTGTCGCAGGTTTTCGCGCGTTCGATCAGCGCTTTCATCAACAAAGGACCGAGGCCATTGCCGCGCTGGTCGGCGCGCACGTAGACCGAATGTTCGACGGTGTGGCGGAAGCCCTCAAAGGGCCGCCAGTCGCCGAACGAGGAGTAGCCGAGCACCTGACCGGCGTTATCGACGACCACGAGGATCGGGTAGGCCTGGGTCTGGCGCGCGGCGAACCACGCTTCGCGATTGGCCAGGTCCACCGGCTGTTCGTTCCAGATCGCCGTGGTGTTGAGGACGGCGTCGTTGTAGATGTCCAGCACGGCAGGCATGTCAGTCAGCAGCGCGTCACGAATCGTATACGTCATGTTCGTTTTCACTTGTTCAAAAAGGGGTGTTTCAGGCAATCGGTTGATGCACGGTCACCAGCTTGGTGCCGTCAGGGAACGTGGCCTCGACCTGGATCTCCGGGATCATTTCCGGGATGCCTTCCATCACTTGTTCACGAGTGAGCAGGGTGGTGCCGTAGTGCATGAGTTCCGCAACGGTCTGGCCATCGCGCGCGCCTTCCAGCAGCGCGGCGGAGATGAAGGCCATGGCTTCCGGGTAGTTGAGCTTCAAGCCCCGGGCCAGTCGCCGCTCGGCCACCAGGCCTGCGGTGAAGATCAGCATCTTGTCTTTTTCGCGTGGCGTCAGGTCCATGTTTCTTCCGTTTCAAAAAGCCAAATAAGTTGTGACCGCCACAAATCCTGTAGGAGTGAGCTTGCTCGCGATAGCGGTGTGTCAGACACATATCCTTTTCTGACAAACCGCTATCGCGAGCAAGCTCACTCCCACAGAGATGTGTGAATCCGCAAAATCAGGTACTCCAGATTCTCGGCGCGACAGCCTCTCTGCCCAACAGCGCAGGCCGCAGCACTTTCCACAATTCAATCAACCACGCCCGCGCATGCAGCGCTTCATCGGCCAGGCAGCGCGCGACGATCAGCCCTGGCAACTGACTCACATCCCCGCGCACCGGCGACTGTTCAGCCAGTTCGCGGCAACGCTTCATCAACGCCGCGTCAATCTCGCCGGTCACGATCAGCGTCGCGAACACGGGTTTGCCGCACAGGCCCACCGGCGAATCCAGCAACCCGTCATTCCCTGTGATGCGCTGGCGCTCATGCCACAGCAGTTTGCCGTCGCGACGAATGTCCAGGTGCGCCTGAAAATGCCCTTGTTCAAAACGCTCGCCACTGGCCGGCCGCCCGAGCGCCACGACGTCCCAGTACAACAGCCGCGCATCGCCTTCAAGCTCGATACGCGTGGTCAATTCAGCCTTGGCCTCGCTGAAGACGATCGTCTCCTGCGGCAGCCATTCCAGCGTAGCGCCTGCGGCAACCTTCAACTCTAGCTGTTGATAAGCGGAACCCGCCGCGCGATACCACTTGGCAGCGCCGGGGCTGGTCAATTGCGCCCAGGCATCGGCACCGACGCTGGCGCTGATGTCCAGTCGGTCGCCCCCGGCAATCCCGCCCGGTGGGTGAACGATGATGTGCTGACAGACTTCCGGGCCTTCGGGGTACAGGTGCTTTTGCACCCGCAACGGACCTTTGTGGCGGCGTTGGGTCGGGCGCGTAGTGTCGTCGAAACGCCCATAGCCCAGCTCCAGCTCGGCGTGCCAGCTGGGTGTGAACAGGGCGGTGTGGGCAGGCAGGTTCATAGTGTTCGGTGTCTTTCTTTGAAGGCGTCTACCTTAGCCGATCGGTGCATCATATGGTGACCAGACCACGTACGCCTTCGGCCTCCATGTTTTCGCCGCGACCTTGCTGAACGATCTCGCCACGGGACATGACGATGTACTGATCCGCCAGCTCGGCAGCGAAGTCGTAGAACTGCTCGACCAGCAGAATCGCCATGTCGCCACGGGCTGCGAGTTTCTTGATCACCGCACCGATTTCCTTGATCACCGAGGGCTGAATGCCTTCGGTGGGCTCGTCCAGAATCAGCAGGCGAGGGCGACTTGCCAGGGCGCGGCCGATGGCCAGTTGTTGCTGCTGACCACCCGACAGGTCGCCGCCACGGCGATGCTTCATCTGCAGCAGCACGGGGAACAGTTCGTAGATGAACGCCGGCACTTCCTTGGCCTCTGAGCCGGGAAAACGGGACAGGCCCATCAGCAGGTTTTCTTCCACCGTCAGACGCCCGAAAATCTCGCGTCCCTGGGGCACGTAAGCGATGCCGGAATGCACGCGTTGGTGCGGCTTGAAACCGGTGATCGGCTTGCCTTCCCACTGCACCACGCCTTCTTTGGCGGGCAGCAGGCCCATCAGGACTTTTAGCAGGGTGGTCTTGCCCACGCCGTTACGGCCCAACAGGCACGTGACTTCGCCGATCTTCACGTCAAAAGACAGGCCGCGCAGGATGTGGCTGCCGCCGTAGAACTGATGAAGCTTTTCAACCTGGAGCATGGCGTCATTTCCCAAATATTTAGGCAGGACCTGTAGGAGTGAGCTTGCTCGCGATAGCAGAGTGTCAGGCGATGAGATGCCGACTTCAGAATCGCAATCGCGAGCAAGCTCACTCCTACAGGGTCGGCGTTATCTGCCGAGATAAACCTCAATCACCCGCTCATCCGCCTGCACTTCTTCCAGCGACCCCTCCGCCAGCACACTGCCTTGGTGCAGCACGGTGACGTGGTCGGCGATGGTGCCGACGAAGCCCATGTCGTGCTCGACCACCATCAGCGAATGCTTGCCCGCGAGGCTCTTGAACAGTTCGGCGGTGAATTCGGTTTCGGCGTCGGTCATCCCCGCCACAGGCTCGTCGAGTAGCAGCAGCTGCGGGTCCTGGACCAGCAACATGCCGATCTCCAGAAACTGCTTCTGCCCGTGGGACAGCAAACCCGCAGGCCGCGCCATCGATGAGGTCAGGCGAATGGTTTCCAGCACGTCGCTGATGCGATCGCGTTGCTCGCCGTTGAGCTTGGCCCGCAGGCTGGCCCAGACCGATTTGTCGGTCTTCTGCGCCAGCTCCAGGTTCTCGAATACGCTCAGCGCTTCGAACACGGTCGGCTTCTGAAACTTGCGCCCGATCCCGGCCTGAGCAATCTGCACTTCGCTCATCCTGGTCAAGTCGAGCGTCTCGCCGAACCAGGCGGTGCCGTGACTGGGGCGGGTCTTGCCGGTGATCACGTCCATCAGCGTGGTTTTGCCTGCGCCGTTAGGGCCGATGATGCAGCGCAGCTCGCCCACGCCGATGTACAGATTCAGATCGTTCAGCGCCTTGAAACCGTCAAAACTGACGCTGATGCTTTCCAGCGTGAGAATGGTGCCGTGTCGGGTGTTCAGCCCTTTACCGGCGATCTGGCCCAAGCCGATGGCGTCGCGGCTGGTGCCTGCGTCGCTGTTCGGGTCCAGCACGGGATCGAATGCGGGAGTCGGCGTGCTTTTCATTGTTCGCCCCTTTTTTTCATCAGGCCAATCACGCCTTTGGGCAGGTACAGCGTCACCACGATGAAAAGCGCGCCGAGGAAGAACAGCCAGTATTCCGGGAAGGCCACGGTGAACCAGCTCTTCATGCCGTTGACCAGACCGGCCCCCAACAGCGGGCCAATCAGCGTGCCACGACCGCCCAAGGCGACCCAAACAGCAGCCTCGATGGAGTTGGTCGGCGACATTTCGCTGGGGTTGATGATGCCCACTTGTGGCACATACAGCGCGCCCGCCAAGCCGCACAAAACAGCGCTCAGCACCCAGACGAACAGCTTGAAACCGCGCGGGTCGTAGCCACAGAACATCAGGCGGTTTTCTGCGTCCCGCACAGCGGTCAGCACCCGGCCGAACTTGCTGCGCGCCAGGCGCCAGCCGACGAACAGGCTGCCGACCAGCAAGGTCACGGTGAGCAAAAACAGCACCGCCCGTGTGCCTTGGGAGGTGATGCTGAAACCCAGAATGCTGCGGAAGTTGGTGAAGCCGTTGTTGCCGCCGAAACCGGTTTCGTTGCGGAAAAACAGCAGCATCCCGGCGAAGGTCAGGGCCTGGGTCATGATCGAGAAATACACGCCCTTGATCCGCGAACGGAAGGCGAAAAAGCCGAACACCAGCGCCAGCAGTCCTGGCGCCAACACCACCAGGCACATGGCCCAGAGGAAGTGTTGCGTGCCGACCCAATACCACGGCAGTTCGGTCCACGACAGGAAGGTCATGAACGCAGGCAGGCTGTCGCCCGAGGCTTCGCGCATCAGGTACATGCCCATCGCGTAACCGCCCAGCGCGAAGAACAGGCCATGACCCAGCGACAACAGGCCCGCGTAGCCCCAGACCAGATCCAGCGCCAGAGCGACGATGGCGTAGCACAGAATCTTGCCCACCAGCGTCAGGGTGTAGGCCGACACTTGCAGGCTGTTGCTTTCGGGCAGCAGCGAGAGCAACGGCAGGGCGATCAGCAGGGCGAGGATGACCACGCCCACTCCGAGCGTGACTTTGGTGCCAGCGCGTTGCGCGGCGGTAACCATCAATGGCTGGTTCATCAGTCGATCACCCGTCCTTTGAGCGCGAACAGCCCTTGCGGACGTTTCTGGATAAACAGAATGATCAGCGCCAGGATCAGGATCTTGCCCAGCACTGCGCCGATTTGCGGTTCGAGAATCTTGTTGGCGATGCCAAGGCCAAAGGCCGCCGTGACGCTGCCAGCCAATTGCCCGACGCCGCCGAGCACCACCACCAGGAACGAGTCGATGATGTAGCTCTGGCCCAGGTCAGGACCGACGTTGCCGATCTGGCTCAGCGCCACGCCGCCCAGCCCGGCAATGCCGGAGCCGAGCCCGAAGGCCATCATGTCGATGCGCCCGGTGGGCACGCCGCAGCAGGCGGCCATGTTGCGGTTCTGGGTCACGGCGCGCACGTTCAGACCCAGGCGGGTCTTGTTCAGCAGCAGCCAGGTCAGCACCACCACGAACAGCGCGAAGCCAATGATGATGATTCGGTTGTACGGCAGCACCAGGTTCGGCAGCACTTGAATGCCACCGGACAGCCATTCGGGGTTGGCGACTTCGACGTTCTGAGCGCCGAACACCACGCGGATCAGCTGAATCAGCATCAGGCTGATGCCCCAGGTCGCGAGCAGGGTTTCCAGCGGGCGACCGTACAGGTGACGAATCACGGTGCGCTCCAGCGCCATGCCGATGCAGGCGGTGACGAAGAACGCCACCGGCAGCGCCACCAGCGGATACAACTCGATGGCGCCGGGTGCGTAGCGCTGGAACATGATCTGCACAACGTACGTCGCGTAGGCGCCGAGCATCAGCATCTCGCCGTGGGCCATGTTGATCACGCCCAACAGGCCAAAGGTGATCGCCAGCCCCAGTGCCGCGAGCAGCAGGATGGACCCCAGGGAAACACCGCTGAACACTTGGCCGATCACTTCACCCACCATCAGCTTGCGTTTGACTTGCGCCAGGCTGGTTTCGGCTGCAAGGCGCACGGTGGGGTCGGTTTCAACGTTCGGTTCGAGCAGGTTCTGAAGACGGGTGCGGGCCAGTGGGTCGCCGGTTTCACCGAGCAAACGCACAGCGGCGAGGCGCACGGTCGGGCTGGTGTCGACCAGTTGCAGATTCGCCAGCGCGAGGTTCAGGGCCGAATGAACGGTGTCGTCTTTTTCGCTGGCGACTTGCTGCATCAGCAGTTGCAGTTGCGCAGGGCGGGCGCTTTTCTGCAGGGTCAGCGCGGCGGCCAGACGCAATTTGGCGTCGGCGGCGAGTAATTGGTGACTGGCCAGCGCGGTTTCCACCAGACCGCGCAAACGGTTGTTCAGGCTGATGGCCTGGGGCTCGTCAGGATTGGGCGCATCGGCTGAGGCCGGAGCATTCGGGTCGACGGCCGTGTAGGTGTCGCCGTTCTGGATGAAGGCGCGGTTGCTGCTGTCGGCGGCCACCCGGCCTTCCTGCAGGGCAACCAGCAACTCGACGCGCGCAGGGTCGGGCTTGGCGGCCCAGGCTTCCAGCAATTCAGCGCGTTCGGAGGATTCGGCCGCGACAAAGTCACCGGCATCGCTGGCGTGGGCTGCGAAAGGCAGCAACAGGCTCAGGGCGATAATGAGGCGGTAGAGAAGAGATCTGGGCATATCGTTTGGCCTTGGTGTCGGCGTACAGCAGAGAAACCGCGTTGAGGCATTTCGCGAATGAATTCGCTCCCACAGAAGATCGCGATCAACTGTAGGCCTTCGCTTGCTCGCGATAGCGGTTTGCCTGTGGTCTTTGCGCCGTCTGACACACCGCCATCGCGAGCAAGCTCACTCCTACAGGAACGGTCTTTTCTGGCCATCCCCTGAGCTTGCTTAGTTACTCTTCACCGCATAGTCAGGCTTCTTGTCGTTGCCCGGAATGAACGGACTCCAAGGCTGAGCACGGATCGGCTCCTTGGTTTTCCAGACCACGTTGAACTGACCGTCGGCCTTGATCTCGCCGATCATCACTGGCTTGTGCAGGTGGTGGTTGGTCTTGTCCATGGTCAGGGTGAAGCCCGACGGCGCGGCGAAGGTCTGGCCGGCCATGGCTTCGCGGACTTTATCCACATCGGTGGACTTGGCTTTCTCGACCGCCTGTGCCCACATGTGGATGCCCACGTAGGTGGCTTCCATCGGGTCGTTGGTCACGGCCTTGTCGGCGTTCGGCAGGTTGTGGGCCTTGGCGTAGGCTTTCCAGTCCGCGACGAACTTGGTGTTGACCGGGTTCTTCACCGACTCGAAGTAGTTCCAGGCGGCCAGGTTGCCCACCAGCGGTTTGGTGTCGACGCCGCGCAGTTCTTCTTCGCCCACCGAGAATGCAACGACCGGTACGTCGGTGGCCTTCAGGCCCTGATTGCCCAGTTCCTTGTAGAACGGCACGTTGGAGTCGCCGTTGACTGTGGAGATCACCGCAGTCTTGCCGCCAGCGGAGAACTTCTTGATGTTGGCCACGATGGTCTGGTAATCGCTGTGACCGAACGGGGTGTAGACCTCTTCGATGTCGCTGTCCTTCACGCCTTTGGAGTGCAAGAACGAACGCAGAATCTTGTTGGTGGTGCGTGGGTAAACATAGTCGGTGCCCAGCAGGAAGAAGCGCTTGGCCGCGCCGCCGTCTTCGCTCATCAGGTACTCGACCGCAGGAATCGCCTGCTGGTTAGGTGCAGCGCCGGTGTAGAACACGTTCGGCGACATCTCTTCGCCTTCGTATTGCACCGGGTAGAACAGCAGGCCGTTCAGCTCTTCGAAGACCGGCAATACCGATTTACGCGACACCGACGTCCAGCAACCGAACACCACAGACACCTTGTCCTGAGTGATCAACTGACGTGCCTTTTCAGCGAACAGCGGCCAATTGGACGCAGGGTCAACGACCACGGCTTCCAGCTTCTTGCCGTTGACGCCGCCTTTGGCGTTGATTTCGTCGATGGTCATCAGCGCCATGTCTTTGAGCGACGTTTCGGAGATGGCCATGGTCCCGGACAAAGAATGAAGAATGCCGACCTTGATGGTGTCGGCGGCCTGGGCGGTCCACGTCAAACCCATAGCGGCGATCGATGCGGACAAGGTGAACGCTTTAAGCAAACTACGACGCTTCATTGGCTAGCTCCATTCTTTGATTTTTTTAGGAAAGGCTGTTGGCGGTGCAGAGGTTGTGTCTGCTTAGGCTTTAGCAAAGGCTGGGCCAACGCCGGAAACGTCGCAGAATCGAATGAAAGCGTCGCGATCGAGAGAGGGGGTGCACCAATGTGGGATGGCGCGGGAGCCGTGGTGCGGTGGGTGCGCTGATGTGGTGCGGATGTTGTCTGGGTCGACAGGTTTTTGGTGGGGCGCGCTCAAACGACGCTGCACATGTCGGACAGAAAAACAAAGACGGGGCCTGAAACCGGAAATGAGGAGGAATTCATCACTAAACCACCCAAAAAAGGTTCCAGGCCCCGCAGGACGCAATCTAAGCTGTTGTCGTCGATTTGGCAAAGCGCGAAAGGGCTATCCGATCGAGTAACCATATTGCCATTATGGAAATCCCGACGAGCGGAAAGGCAACCCCCAGCGCAATCATCACCACTGTCGCCATTTTCCAGCGCGGCAAGTCATGACGCAGCGGCGGAACACCCCAGCCGTTTTGCGGCCGACGTTTCCACCAGATCACAATCCCGCTCACCGAACTGAGCAGCACCATCAGGCAGATGAACAGGATGATCAGCTGATTGATCCAGCCGAACATCTTGCCTTCGTGCAGCATCACGCCCAACTCGGTGGCTCGCGACACCACGCTGTAATCGGCGTAGCGGACGTCCGCCAGCACCTTGCCGCTGTACTGATCGACATGCAGTGTGGCGTCGTTGTGAGGATCGTCTGCAAACACCGACACTGTGAACACGCCGTCGGCGGTTTTGGGTGACGTGATGCTGTAGCCAGGTTCGATCTTCCGCTCCTTGGCGATGTCCACGACCCGTTGCAACGTGATCTTGGGCGCGGCAGGTGCGCTGGACATGGCGCTGTGATTCATGTGCTCCGCGTGATCGTCGGACGACACCGGCATGGGTGTGTTTTCCAGCGCCCACGGCACGGTCTGCACGGCGGCGGAGTTCAGATCGCCCGCCTGTTTATCGGACTTCGGCACGTCATTCCACATCGCCGCAGGAAACGTGTTCCACACATCGGCGTAGACCTTGCCCCACATCCCCGTCCACGTCATGCCGCTCAAGAGCATGAACAACAACGCCACCGAACCCCAAAAGCCGGTCACCGCATGCAGGTCGCGCCACAGCACTCGGCCTTTGGCGCTGATCCGCGGCCATAGCACGCCTGCCGATGAACGCCCTCGCGGCCACCACAGATAAAGGCCGGACACCACCAGCACGATGCCCCAACCCGCTGCGAGCTCGACAAGACGATCGCCGACCGTGCCAATCATCAGTTCGCCGTGCAGCTCGCGGGCCATCGCTTGCAGGTTGCTCTTCGCATCCTGGGTGCCGAGGATCTGGCCGTTGTAGGGATCGATGAACAGGTTCACGTCGCGGCCGTCTTGTTTCACCACGAACTGCGCGCTGCTCTCCGCGTTCACAGGCGGCAGGTATTTGCTGATCAACACGTTGGGGTAGGCCGCGAGCACACGCTGTTGCTGCTCGTCGGCGCTCAGCAGGTGATGGGCCGGTTTGACCGTCAGCAGGTCGCTGTACATCAGCGAATCGAGCTGCGGTTTGAACAGATAAACCATCCCGGTCAACGACAGCAGGATCATGAACGGCGCCACGAACAGCCCGGCATAGAAATGCCAGCGCCACGCCAGGTTGTAGAAAGACACGTTGGGTCTGGACACGGTAAAACGCTCCCGTCAGGGATAAGCACGGTGCAGCCCGCTGACGGCTGCATGGCCGTCAGCGGGTGCGAATGTTCTGAATGTTCAAGCGACGGAAGTGAAGGGCGGAGCGCGACTGCGTGCGTTGGGGAAGACATGCCGCTGAGCGTGCCCCTGTTGCGGGGTCGCGTTGTAGAAGTCGGCAGGTTTCGGCGGTACAGGCGCAATGACCGCCAACGTCTGGGTCAGTGCAGGGCAACTGAACAGCAGGGTGCAATAGCCGCACTTGGCCCAGATCACATGATCCACGCCTGCCCCGTCAGCCGTCTTTACGTGGTGTCCGCTGTGATCGGCAGACGCCATGTCCATCTGGATGGACATGTCCATGTCGGCAGCCATCGACGCCGACATCGGCATGCCCGCGTGGTGCTCCATCGGCATCGACTGCGAGATCAGCGGGCCGATGAAAATCATCAGCATTGCGAACAGGCTCAGCCACGCACCCGATATTTTGCGGGGTGCGTGAGCGTGACGACTGTGGATCGCGGACAAGCGGCTCAAGGGCGTTAAGCTTCGATGATCAGGGGCGATTAATGGGCATGGGCAGGCGCCGAATCGTCAGGCGCGTCCTTTTGCACCATCACCTCGACCGCCAGGTCTCCGGCCTTTTCGAAGTGCAGGGTCAACGGGAAGCGCTGGCCAGAAGTCAGCTTCGAGCGGTCCTTCAGGTCCAGCAGCATGACGTGGTAGGCCATAGGGGCGAATGTCACCGTGCCACCTGCCGGAATGTCCACCGACTCGACCTGTTGCATCTTCATCAGGCCGTCCTGATGCACATGCTGGTGCAATTGAGCCGTGCCCGCGATGGGGCTGTCGACGCTGACCAGACGATCGGCGTCCGAACCGCCATTTTTGATCACAAAGTAGGCGGCAACGGTGGGCGAGTTCGGTGGCAGCTCCATTGACCACGGGTGAGCGATGGACAGTGGGCCTTTTTCATATTCGTGAGCATCCACCACGCAGGTAGACAGCAGCAAAGCTGCCAGCAGCAGAACTTTTTTCAACATGGGGCAGGCCTCTTCAGGTCATTCAGATACGCGAAGTAAAGCGTGAACGAACGATCAGACGCGCGGAGAGGCCCGGGGATTGAGGTTGGGCCATAACACCCGAGGTGGCGCGTGGAACACCAAAATGGCATTCGGCAGGCGGACAGGCTGGACGAACACGATGAAACCTGGCTGATTGTCGGCCGGAATCGCCACCATCGACAGAACGCCGGAGCAGCACGGGCAATGCTCCATCAGGGCGTGGTCGTTACGCTCCGGGCTGCTTTGATCGGCAGACGAAATGGGCGTGGCCACCAAACGCGTGCCGCTGCCGGTACAGAAGCTGCCCCATACCACCCGCTCGCCTTGCGTACGCGGCATCGTCGGCGTCATGGGCATCGCCAACATGCCGAACAGCAGCGCAAAGCACGCAACCCAGGCAAAGGCCCGGCGCCGCTTGAGGCTGATGAGGGTACGTTCTTGTTTTTTCATGTCGGCCATTTAGCCTGAATGGGCGCGAGATGTAAAAAGCGTGGGTGCGGCGATGTGTCGCGGGCGGTCAGGTTGTGGCGTGGAGCTTGAGTCCCAAGGCTTTGATGACCTTCATGATGGTTTCAAGGTCTGGATTACCTTCATTGCTCAGCGCTTTGGAAAGGCTGTCCATATCCATTCCCATGTCTTGGGAGATTTGAGTCATGCCGTGCGCTCGGGCGATGTTGCCGAGCGCTTTGAGAACGAGGACGCCGTCTCCTTGATCTTCTTTCAGGCAAGCGTCCAGATAGCCCGCCATGTCTTCCGGCGTATCAAGGTAGTCCAACACGTCGTACGGTTTGAATTCTTCTTTAACTTTCATCTTCATGTCCTCATGCCGAGGTTCTTGACCATTTCCTTGGCCTGATCGATATCACGCGCCTGTGTGGATTTATCGCCACCAATCAGCAGCAGGTACAAAACGGTGCCACGGCGGATGAAGTAGATCCGATACCCAGGTCCATAATGTATTCGCATTTCATAAATTCCGCTGCCAACCGGTTGGCAATCCCCGAAATGCCCCTCTTGAGCGGCGTCGAGTCGCGCAAGAATGCGTCGTTGGCCAGTTTTGTCCTTTAGCGACTTTAACCAAGCCGAGAATGAGGTAGAACGTTCGAAAAAAATCATGCGGAAAAGATATTCCGTAAGGCTTTTTTTCGAAGTCAGGCGAAGCAGACGAAAGAAGTCGGAGCGTTCGTCGTGTTGCTGATGAATTTGCAGCGATTTGGGATGGATCAGGAAAAGTCTTGCAACGCAGATAAAACCTGCACGGCGTTCCAGAACTCCCGATCCACCGCTGCCAACTTCGGCCGTTTCAGCACCAACACCGGCACCCCACGCTCCCGCGCCACTTCCAGCTTGGGCTCTGTCGCACTGCTCCCGCTGTTCTTGCTGATCAGCACATCGATTCGGCGACGCTCGAACAACTCACGCTCGTCCTCAAGGTGAAACGGCCCGCGCGCACCGATGACTTCGCAGCGTGCGTTGCCGGGGTAGACGTCGAGGGCGCGGAGGGTCCAGAACTGGTGGTCGGGGATTTCGTGCAGGTGTTGCAGCGGCTCGCGGCCCAGTGTGAAGAGTGGGCGTTTGAAGGGGGCGAGTGCCGTGATGAGTTCTGCCCAGTCCGAGACCTCTCGCCAATTGTCGTCGGGACCGGCTTGCCAGGCAGGGCGACGCAGGCCCCAGCAGGGAATGCCTGTCAGGATGGCGGCAGTGGCGGCGTTCTGACTGATCTGCGCGGCGTAGGGATGCGTCGCATCGAGGATCAGACCAATCCCTTCATCGCGTACGAATTGCGCCAGGCCTTCCGCGCCGCCGTAGCCGCCGACGCGCACTTGGCAGCGCAGATCGTTGGGTACACGACCTACGCCCGCGAGGCTGTAGATGTGTTGTGGCCCCAGGGTTCGGGCGATGGCCAATGCTTCCGTCACGCCGCCCAGCAGCAGGATGCGCGTCATGTGAAGGCCCCCGCATGGCCGACGATGCCACCTTGCCGGTCAATGGCAAACACCTCGACTTGCACCTGCGAAGGCACCACGCTGCGGGCGAAATCCAGCGCGTGCTGACACACCGCATCTCCCAGCGCCACACCGACTGCCGACGCCATGGCCAGCGCCTGTTGACTGGTGTTGGCTTCGCGAATCTGCTGCTGCAATTGGGCGTCAGCGCCGACGTCGGCGGCCCATTGCGCCAGTTGGTCCAGATTGATGCTGGAGTGTCGGCTGTGCAGGTCCATGTGTCCGGCGGCGAGCTTGCTGATCTTGCCAAAGCCGCCGCACAGGCTGAGTTTATCCACAGGCACCTTGCGCAGATGCTTGAGGACAGCGCCGACGAAATCGCCCATCTCGATCAGTGCGATGTCGGGCAGGTCATAGACCCGGCGCATGGTGTCTTCGCTGGCGTTGCCGGTGCAGGCGGCGATGTGCTGGTAGCCGTTGGTCTTGGCGACGTCGATGCCTTGATGAATCGACGCGATGTAGGCCGCGCAGGAAAACGGCCGGACGATGCCGCTGGTGCCGAGAATCGACAGCCCGCCCAGAATCCCCAGACGCGGGTTCATGGTTTTGAGCGCCAGCTCGCTGCCTTTTTCCACGCAGACCGTGACTTCGAAGCCGCCGGCATAACTCAGGTCAGCCGCCAACTGAGTCAGATGCTCGGTCATCATGCGCCGGGGGACGGGGTTAATGGCCGGCTCGCCGACGCCCAGCACCAGGCCTGGGCGGGTCACGGTGCCGACGCCGGGGCCTGCGACGAATCGCACACCGGGTTCGGACATCAGCCGCACCTGCGAGTACAACAACGCACCGTGGGTGACGTCCGGATCATCGCCCGCATCCTTGATCGTGCCCGCTTCCGCGCCACCTTCGATGGCCCGGCAAAACTCTAACCGCATCTGCACCTGCTTGCCCTTGGGCAGCGTGATGTCGATGGCGTCGTTCATCTCACCTGCCAAGAGCAATCGCGCCGCCGCGAGGGAGGTCGCCGTGGCGCAGCTGCCCGTGGTCAGGCCGCTGCGCAGGGGAGCGGGTTGCTCGGCGGTTTCGTCGCGCATCAGGGCTTGATCGCTTCGAGCAGGGTGATCGGCAACGCCTGACGCCACGTGTCGAATTTGCCGAGCGGCTTGGAGTGGGCGATATGAATGCGCGTCAGCTCGCCGCCATGCCGTTCACGCCAGTTCACCAGCATCGCTTCGCTTTGCAGCGTGACGGCGTTGGCGATCAAACGGCCACCTGAACGCAATTGCTCCCAGCAGCCGTCCAGCACGCCGGGTCGTGTCACGCCGCCGCCAATGAAAATCGCGTCGGGGCGTTCCAGCCCTTCAAGCGCGTCGGGCGCGCGGCCGCGCACCAATTGCAGACCGGGAACCCCAAGCGCGTCGCGGTTGAATTCGATCAGTTGATGGCGATCTTCATTGGACTCAATGGCGATGGCGCGGCAGGTGGGATGGGCGCGCATCCACTCAATGCCGATGGAGCCGCACCCAGCACCGACGTCCCACAACAGCTCGCCAGGCACGGGCGCGAGACGGGCGAGGGTGATGGCGCGCACGTCGCGTTTGGTCAACTGGCCGTCGTGACGAAACGCGTCATCGGGGAGTCCGCCGAGGGGCGACAGTCGCAAAGTGTCTGGCGCGGCGCGGCAGTCAATCGCCACCAGATTCAGTGGCGCGATGTCTGGGTCCGACCAGTCCTGAGCGGTGCCGTCCACACGGCGTTCCGCCGGGCCGCCCAAGTGTTCGAGGACGGTCATGTGGCTGGGCCCGAAACCCCGCTCGCGCAGCAAGGCCGCCACCGCGGCGGGGCTGTGTCCGTCATTGCTCAGCACCAGCAGGCGCAAACCGTGATGCAGTTGCGCGTTCAATGCCGCCAAGGGGCGAGCGACCACCGACAGTGTCACCACATCCTGCAACGCCCAGCCCAAGCGGGCGGCAGCCAGCGAATAGGAGGAGGGGGAGGGGATCACGCGCATCTGCTCGATGGGCACCTGGCGTGTCAGGCTGACGCCGACGCCAAACAGCATCGGGTCGCCGCTGGCAATCACACAGATCGGCTCACCGCGCTGATCCAGCACGGGCTGCAAGGAAAACGGGCTAGGCCACTGACGGCGTTCAGCCTGGATGCACGGCGGCAACAGGTCCAGCTGGCGCGAGCTGCCGAACACCTGACGCGCCTGCAACAGCGCATGCCGCGCATTTTTGCCCAGCCCCTTGTAGCCGTCCTCACCGATTCCCACGACTGTCAGCCACGGCGACATGTATTGCCCTCAGACCCAATGCTTGCGACAGGCCGGTTTGAAAGGCCTGTGGATAAAGGTGGGCATGATAGCGCGCTGGCAGAGCGTCGTCGTCCATGGGCCTGTCGCAAAGATGGGCGCAATCCTCTGTGGGAGCGAATTCATTCGCGAGACGACGGTGCAATCTATACATCTCTGTTGGTTGGAATATTTTTCGCGAATGAATTCGCTCCCACAGATTCAGGCGCCAGCGGTCGTACTGGCTGTCAGAAGATTTCTGGCGCTCACGTCTGTTTCGTAAGGTTTTTGAAGACGACAGGTAGGGCATTTCTGAAACTTCCGTAGTCACGCCCAAATCCCCGCGTCATCTACTGACAACCCCCAAAACCCACCCCTATCGTCCTTGCCTTCATCAAACGATCAGGACGATCCCTGCATGTCCACGCCTTACGCGTTCATCAATGACGGAAAACGCAGTCTCTCCTGGTATCGAGAGGGTCTCATGATGGGTGGGCGCGCCCACCAGAAATTCGACCGGGTCAACGCTCACCTCGGCTTGGGGGGCATGGGCAAGCCGGGAGAGTTAATCATCGTCGGTGACGACTCAACGGAGATGTGCACACCGGACGAGGAAATGCTCATGTTCCATGCTCGAAACGTCCATCAGACCCTCTTGGGCAGCAACAACGCCAGCGCACACCTGCAGACTCACAATTACGACTTGCTGCAAAGCATCATGACCTACGGCTCCATCGGCGTCGGCAGTGCGACCTCGGCGTGGGCAACGCACCTGAATCAGGTGCAGGACACGCTGAAAGACATCGGTACGGCGTATCAGAAATGGCGCTTCGGAGTGTTCACCAAAGATCAGTTTCTCGCACAGCGCCAAGCGCTGTTCAGCACGCTCGACGGCCTGTTACGGGGGATTGGACGCTGGGGAACTGGGCTCAAGAACAACTCGTCGATCAAGAAAATGCTGGGGATCTCCAGTAAGCGATACCTGCACACCGGCGAGATCGCCAACTATGCGAAGAACGTCAAACGCATGGGCAACGTCGCGCGTCATCTGAGTTCGGGAACGGTCGTGGGCGTGATGCTGGACCTTGGCGCCGGAGGATTGGAAATCAAGGAGGCCTGCTCGACGGGGCGCGAACAGCAATGCACGAAGGCGAAGTTTGTGGAGGTGGGGAAGATGATGCTTGGGATTCCGGTAGCGTGGAAAGGTGGAGCTGTCGCGGGCCCCGCTGCAGCCCAACTGTGTCTGAGGATGGCGGGACCGTCTCGTGGCGCGAGTGTTGTCGTATGCGGGATCGCGGGAGGTGCGCTGGCTGGCTGGGGGGCTGGCAAGGGCGGTTCGGTTGCTGGAGAGGTGTTAAGTACGATGTTGTATGAGGTCATTGAAGGTGAATGATCTTTTCTTATTGTGGGTTGCTCTTATCTCAGCCGGTTTTTTACTCATTGGACATTGCCTTGCGCTCTATGCCGCGTACCGTGTCCTCCCTGAGATTGAACGACGGTTGTACAACTGCAAAATCGTTACAGATGCCATTAGATTTTGGGGCCCGTACAGCCATCCGGGAAGGATGTATCGCTACTCGATGCTCAGCTTGGTACTGACGTCTCCCCGGCTTTTGCACAAGCATGGCCTGATTGATCTCGAACAAGTGTGCAGCCTTTCTGTAAAGCATCGACGTTGGATAAGCATTCCGTCGAGGATCGGAGGCATCGGCCTTATCACAATGTTGACGGCGCTGGCGCTTACAGGACGGCTTTGGTAGCCCTCACTGTATTCATAGGCGGAGCTGGCTCGTAACTTCTGGCTAGCGTCTTATACGGCTCATTCCGTAGGTCTGCGGCGGTTATAACTGAGGCGGGTGGAGCGATGCTCTACGAGTTGATTGGCGATGAGTGACCGTTTTTTGGAATGGATCGCTTTGATATCAGGCGTGATTGTGGTTGTGAGTTTTTGCATTGATGTCTACGTCAAATACTTCGTATTGGAAAAAGTTGAAGCCCAACTCAAAAGTTGCAAAATCGTCGAAGACGCACGCTTGCTGTGGAGCGGCAGTGGCTTCGTAGGTAGACGATACAGATTGGTGGCAGTCAACCTTGCGCTGACATCCACCGAGCTTCTATTTGAGAATGGGCTGGTGGATGTCGGCGAGGTAAAGCAGGTGCCCTCTCACCTGAGGCGGTGGATTTGCATACCTGACACGATCGGGCTGGGAGGTTTCGTCGTTGGGATGATTGCTTTGGCGCTGCTGGGCAAACTTTGGTAACGCTATTGATGTGGACGGGCATTACGGCTGCGGTAGTGCAGCTCATCGGTTTTCTCTTCATGCTCTACGCCGCCTATTTCATCCTCCCCGAGATTGAACGGCATTTGTACAGCTGCAAACTGGTCACTGACGCTAGAAAATTCTGGGGGCCGTACAGTCATGCCGGGAGAATGTACCGGTATTCAATGCTCAGGCTGGTGCTGGGGTCTCCTCTGCTTCTTGAACGAAAAGGCTTGATCGATGTTGAGCAAGTGAACAGCCTTTCCCTTCGGCATAGGCGATGGGTGTACCTCCCGATGCGGTTCACAGGCGTGGGGTTCTTTGGTGTGCTCACAGTCGGGGCTCTCCTCGGCGCATTCGGGTAACGCGCATTTCCATCCGACAGACCGCCTTTTCATGCCTGCCGCCAAAGCAGGCATAATACCGCCCTCGCAGATCCCGCGATCTGCACTTCCCGACCCGATCACGTCAGGTGACCCTTTGGCCGAGCCGCTGTCTGCTCGTATTCCCGTTGCGCCCCTACGCCCCTCGGCTTGTCCGGGGTTGTTGCGTATCGTCCCGGCGCTGGATGGGGGTATCTGTCGGATCAAGTTGCCCGGCGGCGTGATCACGGCTGGGCAGGCGTTCGCCGTGGCTGATGCTGCCGAGCACTCCGCTGGCGGAGTAATTGAGGCGACGAATCGCGGCAACGTGCAGATTCGTGGCATCGGTGCCGATCACGAGGGTTTGATCACAACCTTGCTGGAGGCTGGTCTCGGCCCCAAGAATCCCGCCAGCGATGACGTGCGCAACCTCATGCTGAGCCCCACGGCGGGTGTCGATCCCGAGCAACTGTTCGACGTGCGTCCGCTGGCTGCACAGCTCCTGAACACGCTGGAAACCCATCCCCGCTTTCACGAGCTGTCGCCGAAGTTCGCCGTGTCGCTGGACGGGGCCGAAGGCGTGGCGATGCTCGAACACCCTCACGATCTGTGGCTGTCAGCGCTGAACGTGGAGGACGAGACGCTGCTGGGCTTTGGCCTGGCGGGTTGTCCTGCGACCGGCTCGCCGCTGGCGGCGGTGTCGCTGGATGCCGGGCATGATCTGGTGGTGGCGGTTCTGGAGCTGTTCCTCGAACACGCGCGTCCCGATCAGACCCGCATGCGCCATCTGCTGGCCGACATGCCTGCCGATCAGTTCCTCGCACAGCTCTCGGAGCGTTTGCCGCATTCCGTGCGGCATGATCAAAAAGTAACCACGTGGCGTCGCTCGCCGATCAGACTCAATGCGCACATCGGGTTTTATCCACAGCGCCATCCGGATTTCACCTCGGTGGGTGCTGTCGTGCCTTTAGGGCGCTTGAATCCGTCCATGTTGCGCAGCGCTGCGACGCTCGCCGTTGAACTGGGCGACGGCACCGTGGCAATGACCCCATGGCAGAGCCTGATGTTGCGCAATGTCCGCACTGAAAACGGTTCGCGTGCTGTCGACGGTTTACGTAAGGCGGGCCTGCTGTGCGACGCCGATCAAGCCCTGTCGCAGGTGATTGCCTGCACCGGCTCCGCCGCCTGCGGCAAAGGGTTGGCCGACACTAAGGCCGATGCGCTGCAACTGGCGGCCTGCCTGCAACGCGAGGGTGTCAGCCAGGCTGTGCACCTGTCGGGTTGCGACCGGTCCTGCGCCGCCGCTCATGTCGCGCCGATTACGTTGCTGGCGGTGTCCGCTGGCCGTTACGACCTGTATTTTCGCCACGCAGAACAGCCGGGTTTTGGCGAGCTGCGAGGGCGTGATCTCACTATAGAAGCAGTCGGTGCGTTGTTGACCGCCGACTCACGGAGCAACACCGATGATTGATTACATCCGCGACGGCCAGGAGATTTATCGCAACTCCTTCGCGATCATTCGCGCCGAAGCCCGTCTCGACACCATTCCGGCCGACCTGGAAAAGCTCGCTGTGCGCGTGATCCACGCCTGCGGCATGGTCGACGCGGTCGAAGGGCTGCGCTTCTCGCCCGGTGCTGGCACCGCAGGGCGTCAGGCCCTGGCGGCTGGCGCGCCGATTCTGTGTGACGCGCATATGGTGGCCGAGGGCGTGACCCGCGCCCGTCTGCCCGCCAACAATCAGGTCATTTGCACCCTGAAAAACGAAGGCGTGCCCGAGCTGGCCCGTGAGCTGGGCAACACCCGCTCTGCCGCCGCGCTGGAACTGTGGCGCCCGCATCTTGAAGGCGCGGTCGTGGTCATCGGCAACGCGCCGACCGCGCTGTTTTACCTGTTGGAGATGATCGACGCGGGTGCACCGAAACCTGCATTGATCCTCGGTTTTCCAGTGGGGTTCGTCGGCGCGGCAGAATCCAAGGACATGCTCGCCGCTGACAGCCGAGGCGTGCCGTACGTGATCATGCAGGGCCGTCGTGGCGGCAGTGCCATGGCTGCCGCTGCGGTCAACGCCCTCGCCACGGAGGTCGAATGATGCAGGCTCGCGGTCGTCTGATAGGTCTGGGCGTGGGGCCCGGAGATCCTGAGCTGATCACCGTCAAGGCGCTTCGCCTGTTGCGCGAGTCGCCGGTGGTGGCTTACTTCGTCGCCAAGGGCAAGAAGGGCAACGCCTTCGGCATCATCGAAGCGCATCTGCAAGATGCCCAGACGCTGATGCCGCTGGTGTATCCGGTGACCACCGAAGTGCTGCCCGCGCCGATGTCCTACGAGCAGATCATCAGCGATTTTTACGACACCGCCAGCCTCGACGTTGCCGCGCATCTGGATGCCGGTCGTGACGTGGCGGTCATCTGTGAGGGTGACCCGTTCTTCTACGGCTCCTACATGTACCTGCACGACCGGCTGGCCGAGCGCTACGAAGCTGAAGTGGTGCCGGGTGTCTGCTCGATGCTCGGCGGCGCTTCGGTCTTGGGCGCGCCGTTGGTGTATCGCAATCAGAGCCTGTCGGTGCTGTCGGGCGTGTTGTCCGCCGATGAGCTCAAACGCAAGCTGGTGGACGCCGACGCGGCGGTCATCATGAAGCTGGGCCGCAACCTGCCGAAAGTGCGCCAGGTATTGGTGGAAACGGGCTTGGCGGAACGCGCGCTGTATGTCGAGCGCGCCACCATGAGCAATCAGAAAATCGTGCCTTTGGCCGAGGTCGATCCGATGTCGTCGCCGTATTTCTCGCTGATCATCGTACCCGGCGAAAGGTGGCAAGGCTGATGGGCGATTCCAGTCATAAAGCCCCTGCCATCGTCATTTTGGGCAAGGGCGCGCTGAACACGGCGCGGCGTATTCAACAGTTGTACCCGGATGCGTTGATTCACGGGTTGGTCGAGCGCGTTGAAGGGGTTGACCAAAGCTATTCCGATTTTGGCGCGACGCTTCGTCAGCTGTATCAACAGGACACGCCGATTATCGCCCTGTGTGCGGCGGGCATTGTCATCCGCACCCTTGCGCCGGTGTTGCTGGAGAAAGGCGCCGAGCCGCCCGTTCTTGCCGTTGCTGAAGACGGCAGCGCGGTGGTGCCACTTTTGGGTGGACTGGGTGGCGTCAACGTCATGGCTCGCGAGATTGCTGCGGGCTTGAACACAGCTGCCGCGATCACCACCAGCGGCGAGCTGCGTTTCGGAACCTGCTTGCTCAATCCACCCTCCGGCTACGCGCTGGGCGACCTGGAGTTGGGCAAGCGTTTCGTCTCTGATTTGCTCTCCGGTGAAAGCGTGCGCATTGAAGGTGCGGCGCCTTGGCTGGCGCAAGCGCAATTGCCGGAGGACGATCACGCGCATCTGGCGATTCATGTCGGGTATGCCGAACGTGAGCCGTCGGCCAATGAACTGCTGATTTACCCGCGCAATGTGTTGGTGGCGGTCGAGGCATCGGTCGAGAACATCGCCGACGTTGTGAAGGCCACGCTGCACGAATCGCGCATCGCGTTGCCATCGCTTGCCTGCTTGCTGGCGGGTGAAAGCGACATGGCTCGCCCGCAATTGCATGCCGCCGCCGATGCTTTGGGTGTACCCGTGCGCTTTACCTCGACAGCGTCGCCGAGCGACATGGCACAGCAGGTCTTGCCCCAGTTACTACTGCCCCCGGTTACGCCCATTGAAGGCCTCGCCATTGCCGTCGCACCGCAACCGCTGGACATCGAAAAGATCGGTCGCGGACGCGGTCGGCTCGCCGTCATCGGCCTTGGCCCCGGTGCTGCCGAGTTCATGATTCCCGCCGTCAAGGCTGAGCTGGCGCGGGCCAACGATGTGCTGGGTTACGAAACCTACGTGCGCATGGCTGGGCCGTTTCGGACCGATCAAGTGCTGCATTGCACCGATAATCGGGAGGAAATGCAGCGCGCTCGCCACGCCTTCGAACTGGCCGCCCAAGGGCGCTCGGTGGTGGTCGTGTCATCGGGTGATCCGGGCGTGTTCGCCATGGCGGCGGCGGTGCTGGAAGCATTGCATGAGTCCGATGATCCACTGTGGCACTCGGTGGATCTGGAGATCCTGCCAGGGGTTTCAGCTTCACTGGCAACGGCCGCTCAAGCCGGCGCGCCACTGGGGCATGACTTCTGCGTGATGTCCCTGTCGGACAACCTCAAATCGTGGGAAATCATCGAAAAGCGTCTGGACCTCGCCTGTCAGGCAGACCTGGCGCTGGCGTTCTACAACCCGATCTCCCGCTCCCGCCCGTGGCAGTTGGGGCGTGCGTTGGAGATTGTCCGTCAACATCGCACGCCAGAAACGCCGGTGACCTTGGGGCGTGACATTGGCCGACCGGGCCAGACCTTGCGCGTGATCACGCTGGGCGAACTCACCCCCGAGCAGGTCGACATGCGGACCATGGTGTTGATCGGCTCATCGTTGACCACGACCTTTCCTCGCTCGGAAGGAGGGCAGTGGGTGTACACGCCGCGTTGGTATGGCGCCAAACCCGCTCATTAAGTTGTAGATGTGAAGGAGGAAGACTTCGGAATCCCTCCTTATCTGCGTAGGAAAGAGCATTTCTGCGATGGGAAAAATCCTTCCCTGAAGTCTGGAAAAATCATCCAGCCGAGCGCGCATCTTTTCCACGGTGTTAACCCCTCATTGTCAGTCCGATCACTCTATGGTCAGAAGCTCCCGGCGTGCGGGCGCTTCAGGTCGTGGTACGCATTTGCTCACGTTTATTTCGACGCTCAATCGTGAACGCATGTAACGGCTGGTACAGCGTTCCAATCCTCCGTTTGCGCTAGGGTGCTCACGTCCACGACGGACAACTTTTCTTAAAAGGACTTAGCAATGAACAACCAAGAGTTTCTGGATCACCTGGCCTGCGTGCCTTCCCTGGACTCCATCCCTCCTGCCATCACTGCGCGCACTGCCCGCACCGACCTGATCGATCCGGCCAGCGGCGCTGTGGTAGGTCAGGCGGTCCTCGGCTTCGTCGCAGGCATGAGCCAGCAAGCCCGTGAGGACGTGCTGGACACCTTCACCTACGCCACCCTGGCGGCGGACAAGCGTTACAACGTCGTGACCGACAATGGCGAGTGGTACAAGACCTTCCGTTCAGCCATGACCCGCGCGTTGAACTGGGCGCCTCAAGACATCGCGTTCGTCAGCCACTCCAGCCGCGAACGTGTCCTGACCATGGACAAGATCGGTCTGGAACTCATCGCTTCTTCCATCGCCGCTGTCGGCACTGGTGGGGCGGCAGGACCGCTGATGCTGCAAATCGCCGGTGACGCTGTCGAGGCGCTGAAACAAGGGGATGAGCCGGTCCGTCTGTTCAACAGCCGCACCAAAAAACCGGGTGGCGCCCGTTTCATGGTGGGCGGGTGCAACGAAAGCGCAGACGGTGTCATCACGCTGGCCGTGGCCGCAGTCGAGGCGAAAACCCGGATCAACGTCACTAACGTTCTGTTCGTCAACTGGAACTCGGTGGCTGTCGACCTGAACAAAAGCGCCGACGTCTTTATCTTCAATCAGTCGCTGTACGCCCACCGTCGCGAGCTCGTTCGTCAAAAGCTGCTCGAAGCGTCCGACGCGGCCTTCATGGAATTCCCGATTTAAGGGACAGGGCCGCAGCCTGTTTTGCGGCCCTTTTTTCACAGGAGTGAGCATGATGACTCAGGACATCGTGGAAACGTATTTGAATGATGGCGTGTTGATGATGTTTGCCGCGCCCGTGGATCAGGCTTTCAAGCGCGATGTGATGGATTCCAGCCTTTACGCGCAACTGGCCGCCGGTAAGCAGTTCGACAGATTCACGCATTATCGCGAGTGGCAGACGACCCTTCTAAAAGCCATGACGACGTTCGGCTGGTTGCGGCTGGACCTCTCGGACAAACACGGGATCACGGACGAGACGTTTGTGGTAGCCGACAGGCTTCGGGAGCTATTGCCCGATTCGTTTGCCTTTTTGCGCGGGAAGAAGCTGGACACTTTTTTAGCGTCTCTGTGCGTCACCCACGCCAGCAAGATTGCCCAGGTGATGGTGGCGCAAGACGCTCAGGTAGCAGCAAGCCCGTCAGGCTCTAAAGCCGGAAACGCGTCGTGTGCTGAACCCGTATCGTCTGTCGTACTCCAGGTCGCCTTCGTGCTGCCTTCGCGACAAAAGGTCTTGCTCTGTGTGGCATTCGAAACCCTGGAACCCGTCGCGGCCAACCCATTCGCACAGCGCTTGACGAAGAGCCGGTTGGTGGGAGAAGTCAGGTCGTTTGGTTTCGTCGGTACGCTGGATGACCTGCGCTATGCGCAATTTCGGGAGCGGGTGGACGCGGCACTCGCGGGCAAACGCGCTGGGTTGTCGCACGCCATCCAGGAGGTTGAGCCATGAAGGGGGCGAAGGGTGCAATCGTCGGCTCCAGCATGGTTTCGCTGTACAACGGGATCGACGCGCAAGACCGCGACGATATTTTCGACTGCCTGCTGTATGCCGATGTGTTCGCAAGCCGTTTTCACGACCAGAGAAAGGACTATTCCAACTGGCTGTTTCGCTACCGCAGACGGTTGGAAACCCGAGGCTGGGTGCTGGAAAACCCGATCAGGCATACGCCTCACGTTATTTTTCGAGCTTCGGACCTTGATGCGGCCACGTTCCACGTCATCGACTCGACGGGGGCGAGGGCACTCGCGGATCTGGCGCAGGCCACATGGCGATCGACAAGGATCAATCATCATGCGGATCATTTTTTCAGCCGAAGCTCACAGGACGGTGAACTGGCCCGCTTTCAAATGGTGCCGTGCATGAGCGATGCCGACGGGACGGTTTTGATGTTGATCTGCGCCATCCGACTCACCGGCTCGGTCGACATCCGCGACTTCGAGTTCTGGACCGAAACCCGCCGTGAAATGCTCTTGCGCATCAGTGGCGGGGTGTACCGCTTTGATCGGGCGGTTTACGAGAAATACCGGGAGGACGTCCGCACACAACTGATTGGCAGCTCCGACCGGGCGATCGAGGAATTCCCCATCTGACCGTCACGGCACCAGATAGCCTTTGATGCCCGTGAAAATGATCTGAGCCGCCAGCGCGCAAACGAACAGTCCCATCAAGCGGCTGACGATCTGCAAGCCCTGATCACCCAGAATACGTTCGATGCTGTGGGAGAGATAAAGCACCACACCCACCGTGAAGCTCGCCAGCGCAATGCTCACGATCGCGGTGAGTTTGTCGTCCCAGTGGGGCTGGCTGACGCCCATCACCAGCAATGCGCCGATGGTGCCAGGACCGACGGTGATAGGGATGGTCAGGGGGACGATGGCAACGTCCTGCTGCACGTTGTCGGTCTGCACGCCGGACTTGCCTTGCGCCATGCCCAACGCCGAAATGAACAGCACGCTGCCGGCGCCGATACGGAAGGCGTCGGCGGTGATGCCGAACACCCCGAAGATCACCCGACCGAACAGATACAGCAACACGCTGGACACCAATGTAGCGAAGGCAATTTTCCACGCCAGATAGCGGCGCTCTTTACGCGAATAACCGCGGCTCAGACTGATAAAACACGACAGGACGAAGAACGGGCTGTAAAGCACCAGCATCTTCAGATAAACGCTGAACAGCACATGAAGCATGGTTTGAGCTCGTGGCGGCAGACTCGGACGGGAGGAAGTCTATCAGGCGTTGAGCGAGGAGGCGGGTCAGTTTTGCTGATAGCGGTCTTGATCGTCAGTGTCGTCGCCACTCTGACGGCGCGCCCGTTGCTCGACCCAGTGTTCCACCAGTTCCCGCAGCTGCGAGAGCTCTACCGGTTTGGACATGTGGCCGTCCATGCCGGACTGGCGGGCGCGGTCTTTGTGCTCGGTCAGAATGTGCGCGGTCAATGCCACCACGGGGGTGCGGAGCCGCTGGTTACCCAGCTCCCAGGCGCGCAACTGCTGGGTGGCAGAGAAACCGTCGAGGATCGGCATTTCGCAATCCATCAGCACCAGGTCGTAGCGCTGGGCTTTCATGGCTTGCAGGGCTTCTTCGCCGTTGCTGGCCGTATCCGGTTGCAGGTTAAGCTTGCCGAGCATGCCACGAATCACCTTCGTGGAAATGCTGTTGTCTTCGGCCACCAGAATCCGGAAGTCGCTGGGCACGTCCACTTCGCCGAGGACGGCTGGAGAATGAGGGTAAGGCGCCTGGCCCTTGTTGCGTTGATTCAATTCGTCCGCCAGCGTGGTCTTGAGCGTGTAACCCGCGACGGGCTTGGCGAGGATGCGCTTGACCCCGGCGTTGCGTGCAATGACTTTACTCGGAGCGTTGCTGATGCCGGTCAGCATGATCAACAGGATGTCGTGGTTGAGGCTCGGGTCTTCCTTGATCTTGGCGGCCAACTGCATGCCGGTCATGCCAGGCATGTTCTGGTCCAGCAGCACGATATCGAAGTAATCACGCAGGTGGGCCTTGGTGCGCAGCAAGGCGAGTGCCTCTTTGCCAGACGGCACGGCGCTGACGTTCAACCCCCAGGCGCTGCACTGCTGCACCAGCACTTTGCGGCAAGTGTCGTTGTCGTCCACCACCAGCACTCGCGCACCCTTGAGCGGGCTGTCGAGGTCAGCCGGTGGTTGCTCCAGGCGTTCAGGGTCCAGCGGCAGGCTCAGCCACAAGGTGCTGCCTTGGTTGCTGCCGCTCTGAATGCCGAATTCCCCGTTCATCAACAGGATCAACTGGCGGGCGATTACCAACCCCAAATGCCCACCGACCTTGCTGGCCGCGAGGAAATTCTTGCTGTGCAGTTCCGCGTGGAGCAGGGCGTCGCGCTCCTTGGCGGTCAGCGGCGTGCCGCTGTCCTGAACGGCGATGCGCAGCCGCGGTTTGCCGCCCCGAGAATCGAGCGCGACGACCAGCAGAATCTCGCCCTCGTCAGTTTTCTTGAGGGCGTTTTCCAGCAGGCTCAGCAGGGTTTGACGCAAGCGGGTCGGGTCGCCGCTGATCACGCGAGGCACCTGCGGCTGAATGAAGCTGATCAGCTCGACGCTTTGCTGTTCGGCTTTCGCCCGAAAAATACTCAGGCAGTCCTCGATCATGGCGTTGAGGTCGAACTGCACATCGTCCAATTCGATCTGCCCGGATTCCAGTTTGGTGATGTCTAGAATCTCGTTGATCAGCGTCAGCAGCTCATTGCCCGCGCTGTGGATCGTCTGCACGTAATCGCGCTGTTTGACCGACAGGGGTGTGCCCAGCAGCAGCTCGGTCATGCCCAGCACGCCGTTCATGGGCGTGCGGATTTCGTGGCTGATCTTCGCCAGGAATTCAGCCTTGGCGTTGATTTCGGCCGTGCTGGCCGCAAGTTCCCGGCTGATGCTGAAGTTGTCTTCGGTGATGCTGCGATGGCGCTCGCTCAGGGCAATGCTCATCAGCAGGCCGCACAGGCAGAACATGCCCAGGACGGCGATGATCAGGGTCTGCGCAGCGATGGTCGTGAGCCACAGCATCGCAGGCAGAACGACCAGATTGCCGAGATTGAACACGATCATCGCGATCACGAACGGTCGTGCCGGTCGGTAGCCTTTTTGCAGGTGATAGATCGACACCAGCGTGATGGTCAGCGTGGTCAGCGCCACCAGCAAGAACGTCATGATGTTCAGCGGCAGGGTATCGACGAACAGCACCAGCAGACCGCCGAAGCCAACGATCAGCAGTACGCTCATCAGCAGGCGATTGAGTGTTTCGGCGCCTCGCTGAATGAAGAAACAGTAGGCGTACATCAGTCCCGTGGCAGCCGCCATCAGCAAGGCGAGGTGAGCGCTCGGGGTTTGTGCGAGGTGCCAATGGGGCAGCCATGACGCTTGCAGGTTCAGCAGCAACAGCGCGCTGAGCCCGAGAAAACCTTCACACGCCGCCAGCCATAGACTGCTCACCGAACGCGATTGAGCGTAGCGGGTGATGTTCTGCACGATCAGCATGATCAGCGAACCGAAGAACAGCCCGAGCAACAGTGGACGGCGCTCGTCGGCCGCACTGGCTACGGCAGATTCCAGCGAAATGTTCGGGCGCAGCTCTTGCTCGGATTTCAGACGCAGATAAAGGTCCAGCGGCCTGTCGCTTTGCGGCACGGGGAGCAGAAAGTCGATAGAGGGCAACGGTTGTGCCGCCCGTGGGACTTTGTTGCCGGAGCGCGAGTGATCGATCAGGGCTTCGCCGTCGATGACGTACATGTCGACGGTGGCAAGATCGGGCGCGAAGATGCGCATCAGTTGTTCGTGATCGGTCGGGGGGAGGCGATAGTGCAGCCACAACGCGGCTTCACGGCTGATGGCGCGAACCTGGTCGAGTTCGACCGGGCTGAACTGGGTGTCGTAATGGGGAGAGCGAATGTCGCTGAGTTGGAGATTGGCCTGATCGTCGACAAGCGTTGACCATCCTGCGCTGACCTCGGCCGAAGCCGGGGGCACACAGAGGAGGGTCATCATCGCGATGATCGAACAAGCGGCAATCCTGAGCCAGCGCACGGCGAAATCCCTTCGTGAATGAAGCCAGTTACCCTGGTGCGGCCCAGAATGATCGGACAGTCGCCTGGTTTCAGGCGACTGTCCGGCCTCGGACTTACTCCAAGTGTTCGCCGCGTTCCCGGGCAATGGCGCGGTAGCCAATGTCCTTGCGGTAGAAACAGCCTTCCCAGTCAATCTTTGCAGCCAGTTCATACGCCTGCTTTTGCGCGTAGCCAACGGTGTCGCCCAGTGCAGTGGCACACAGGACGCGGCCACCGGAGGTCACGACCTGACCGTCTTTCAACGCAGTGCCCGCGTGGAACACTTTGCCCGGCAACGCTGCAGCAGCGTCCAGGCCGTTGATCGCGGCGCCCTTGGCGTAATCGCCAGGGTATCCGCCTGCCGCCAGCACGATGCCCAGGCTCGGACGTGGGTCCCACTGGGCTTCCACTTTGTCCAGAGCTTGCGCCAAAGCGGCCTCGACCAGCAAGACCAGGCTCGATTGCAGACGCAGCATCACCGGTTGGGTTTCCGGATCGCCGAAGCGGCAGTTGAATTCGATGACCTTCGGATTGCCGGCCTTGTCGATCATGAGACCAGCATAGAGGAAGCCGGTGTAAACGTTACCTTCGTCGGCCATGCCTCGGACGGTCGGCCATATGACCAGATCCATCACGCGCTGGTGCACGTCAGCGGTCACGACGGGAGCAGGGGAGTATGCACCCATACCACCGGTGTTCGGGCCGCTGTCGCCGTCGCCGACGCGTTTGTGGTCCTGGCTGGTGGCCATCGGCAAGACATTCTTGCCGTCAACCATGACGATGAAGCTCGCTTCTTCGCCGTCCAGGAATTCTTCGATCACGACGCGGGAACCGGCATCACCGAAGGCATTGCCCGCGAGCATGTCGCGCACGGCTTCTTCAGCCTCTTCCAGCGTCATCGCGACGATTACGCCTTTACCGGCGGCCAGGCCGTCGGCCTTGATCACGATCGGTGCGCCTTTCTCGCGCAGGTACGTCAGCGCAGGCTCGATCTCGGTAAAGTTCTGGTAATCGGCCGTCGGGATTTTATGGCGTGCCAGGAAATCCTTGGTGAAGGCCTTGGAGCCTTCCAACTGGGCGGCACCCTTCGTCGGACCGAAACAGTCCAGGCCACGGGAGCGGAACAGGTCCACGACACCGGCGACCAGCGGGACTTCAGGGCCGACGATGGTCAGCGAAACGTTCTTCTCGGCGAAGTCGGCCAGTTGTTCCAGGGCCAGCACGTCGATGGCGACGTTCTCGCACTTTGCTTCGATGGCGGTCCCGGCGTTACCCGGCGCGACGAAGACCTTCTGCACGCGAGGGTCCTGCGCGACCTTCCAGGCCAGCGCGTGTTCACGGCCACCGCTGCCGATGATGAGTACGTTCATTTTAAAAACCTCGATGACGCTAATGCTGTGGGTGTCGCCTGGTATCTGCGGTTCGCAGATCCTGTAGGAGTGAGCTTGCTCGCGATCGGACGGTACAGCCGACGTGGATCCGGCGTCAGGAACATCGCATCGCGAGCAAGCTCACTCCTACAGGAGATGGCGTGCAATCCGGCAGCCGCTTGTATTAACGCAGCTGACGTCGTATCAATGCCTAAAGTGGCGCATGCCCGTAAAGACCATCGCGATGCCTGCTTCGTCAGCGGCAGCAATGACTTCTGCATCACGCATCGAACCACCTGGCTGGATCACCGCCGTGATGCCGACCTTGGCCGCGTTGTCCAGACCGTCGCGGAACGGGAAGAACGCGTCCGATGCCATCACCGAACCGGCGACCTGCAGGCCAGCGTGTTCAGCCTTGATGGCAGCAATACGGGCGGAGTTCACGCGGCTCATCTGGCCGGCGCCGACACCGATGGTCTGACGGTTCTTGGCGTAGACGATGGCGTTGGATTTGACGTACTTGGCGACTTTCCAGGCGAAGATCAGGTCGTGGATTTCTTGCTCGGTCGGGGCGCGTTTGGTCACAACTTTCAGGTCGTTGGCGCTGATCATGCCGATGTCACGGCTCTGCACCAGCAGGCCGCCGTTGACGCGTTTGTAGTCCCACGCCGGTGCACGTTCCGCATCCCACTGGCCGCTGGTCAGCAGGCGCACGTTGGCTTTGCTGGCGACGATGGCCTGGGCTTCGGCGCTGACGCTCGGGGCGATGATCACTTCGACGAACTGACGCTCGACGATCGCTTTGGCGGTCTCGGCATCCAGCTCACGGTTGAACGCGATGATGCCGCCAAAGGCGGATTCGCTGTCGGTGGCGTAGGCCAGTTCGTACGCCTGGCGAATGCCGCCTTCGGCGTCCGGGCTGACAGCAACGCCACACGGGTTGGCGTGCTTGACGATGACGCAGGCCGGTTTGACGAAGCTCTTCACACATTCCAGCGCGGCGTCGGTGTCGGCCACGTTGTTGTAGGACAGTTCTTTGCCCTGCAGTTGGGTCGCGGTGGCGATGCCCACTTCGGCAGGCTTGGCTTCCACGTAGAACGCCGCGCTTTGGTGCGGGTTCTCGCCGTAGCGCATTTCCTGCGCCTTGATGAACTGAGTGTTGAAGGTGCGCGGGAATTGGCTGCGGCCTTCAGTCGAAAGCGTTTCGGCGCTCTGATCGACGCTGCCCAAGTAGTTGGCGATCATGCCGTCGTAGGCTGCGGTGTGTTCGAACGCCTTGAGCATCAGGTCGAAGCGCTGGGCGTAGGTCAGGCCACCGGCCTTGAGGCTTTCCAGCACTTGGCCGTAGTCGCTGGCGTTGACCACGATGGCCACGTCTTTGTGGTTTTTCGCGGCCGAACGGACCATGGTCGGGCCGCCGATGTCGATGTTCTCGATGGCGGTCGGCAGGTCGCAGCCAGGCTTGGAAACCGTGGCTTCGAACGGGTACAGGTTCACGGCCACCAGGTCGATCGGCTTGATGCCGTGCTCGGTCATGATCGCGTCGTCGGTGCCGCGACGGCCCAGGATGCCGCCGTGGATTTTCGGGTGCAGGGTCTTGACCCGGCCGTCCATCATTTCTGCGAAGCCGGTGTAATCCGCGACTTCTACCGCTGCGACGCCGTTGTCCTTGAGCAGCTTGAACGTACCGCCGGTGGACAGAATCTCGACGCCAAGGGCTTCGAGTTCACGGGCGAACTCAAGGATACCGGTCTTGTCGGAAACGCTGATCAAGGCGCGGCGGATCGGCAGGCGGGTCGTCTGGTCGGTCATCTCAACTTCCATCAAAAGCAAAAGAATTCAGCAAAAAAAACGACCGCATCAACGTGGGTCGTTTTTCTGTTTTGGAGGCTTACAGCAAGTCGTACTGCTTGAGTTTCTTGCGCAGCGTGCCACGGTTCAGACCGAGCAGTTCGGAGGCCTTGGTCTGGTTGCCCTTGACGTAATTCATCACGCACTCAAGCAACGGCGCCTCGACTTCCGAGAGCACCAGGTTGTAGACATCAGTGACGGCAGCACCTTCCAGGTGAGCGAAATAATTGTGCAGCGCCTTTTCGACGCTTCCGCGCAGGGTCTGACCCTCTTCGCTCGGCGTGTTGAGGTGCTGTTTCAAATTGACGTTGTCGCTCACGGGTGTTGTTCCACTCACTAAAGTCTCTGTCATCATCGTCATGCGGCCACCTCTTGTTCGGTCCCTGACTGCGGGCTTTTTATGCGTTCGGCAAAAAAATCCCGAACGTTGGCGCACTGTGCTTCCGTATCTTCCAAACGATTGAAAAGGGCGCGAAACTCCCTGGCGCCCGGCAAGGTTGCGAGGTACCAGCCGACGTGTTTCCGGGCGATCCGCACGCCCATCACGTCGCCATAGAACGTGTGAAGCGCGGCCAGATGCTCTAGCAGAATGCGTTCCACTTCTCCCAGCGCCAGGGCGGGGAGTTTTTCCCCGGTGCGCAGGTAGTGTTCTATCTCGCGAAAAATCCATGGGCGCCCTTGGGCGGCCCGGCCAATCAACAACCCGTCGGCACCGGTCGCGTCCAGGACGTGCCGTGCTTTCTCCGGTGAAACGATGTCGCCATTGGCAAACACCGGGATCGACACCGCCTGTTTTATCGCGGCAATCGTGTCGTATTCGGCTTCGCCGGTGTAAAGGTCCGCCCGGGTTCTGCCGTGCACCGCGAGCGCCTGAATACCCGCTTGCTCGGCGATTTTGGCGACGGTCAGACCGTTCTTGTTCTCCCGGTCCCAGCCGGTGCGAATCTTCAGGGTGACCGGTACCTCGACTGCCGCGACCACCGCATGCAGGATTTCGGTCACCAACTGCTCATCTTTCAACAGCGCGGAACCGGCAGCCTTGTTACAGACTTTCTTGGCCGGACAGCCCATGTTGATGTCGATGATCTGTGCGCCAAGTTCGACGTTGGCGCGTGCCGCATCCGCAAGCATCTGCGGATCTCCACCGGCGATCTGTACCGAGCGCGGCTCGGGATCACCTTCATGAATCATGCGCAACCGCGACTTGCGGCTGTTCCACAGGCTCATGTCACTGGTGACCATTTCCGAGACCACCAGGCCTGCGCCGAGTTGGCGACAGAGCTGTCGGAAGGGCTGGTCGGTGACGCCCGCCATGGGGGCGAGGATCAAGCCGTTCTGCAATGTATAGGGGCCGATGCGTACCGCCGACATAGGGTGACCTGTTGTGGGGCCGTATCACGAAGCCTGGTCCGAAAAGTGCTTTCGCAGCCATTCAGACGGGACCCAGAGTATGAAAAAGGGTGGGCATGATACCCGCTCTCGATGACTGGATAAAGGCTGAATTGGATAAAATCTGAACAGTTGCTTTCTTATCGCGAACGGTTAGGTATTGGTTCGCATTGTCATAAAACCGTCGTCAGCTTTCAGATGACGGCTTGCCGCATTTCAGTGCGACAGCACGCGCTGGATAGCCCGGTGCGCGCGGCCTGTCAGGAAGGTGAGTTTACTCCGGCGAGCGAAAACTCAAACTGTAATTCACGGCCTTGGGTCCCGGATCGAGAATGTCCAGGGCGATGTGAATAGGCGTCTGTGGCGGCATTTCGTCCTTTCCGGCGAGTTCGCCGCTCAGGTATTCGCCCGGCTTGAACCGACGACTGGCAATCAGCTGACCACTGGTATCGGCGAAGCGCAATTCCAGGAGCGGGAACGGTTGAGAGAACGAGGCACGGTTGTAGATGATCGCGTCGACCACCAGTGCGCCCTGAAATTCGGGATGACTGCGCACGACGAGATTGCTGCTTTTCAGGAGCTTGATATCGACCTTCGACGGCAATTTGCAGCCGACTTGCGGGCAGATGTCCTGAAACCAGGAGCGGTACTGGTCCTGACGCGCCAGTTCATCAAAGTGATACCAGACGTACTGCCCTGCCAGCCCCAGTAAGGCAATCAATGCCAATAGCAGCCAAAGCACGCGGCGTCCCCAGCGTGGCTTGGGTTTTTGCCAGGCGAGTTGCAGCGGGTCATCGGTGAGGTCGAGCAGTGCCGGGTCGCGTAGACCGGGTTCGTTACGCCCGCGCTTCCCTTTCGTCGGGGGAAGGTCGTCTTCGTCGTCGAGTTCATTCGGATGGCGCCGATCATGGGCGTCGTCACCGTCCAGTGCCGAGAAACGTTCGGATGACGAATGCTCCTCGGGTTCTGCTTCGGCGTGCATGCGGTTTTCGGCGTGCGGCTCGTCGTCCAGATCGGCGGGAGCCGAAGAGAAGGACGGCTCGGTGCGGTGGTCATCGTGCCCGATTTCGTCGCGGTCGAGGGGTTCGATCAGCGAATCCGGTTCGTGGTGAACCTCAGTTTCTTCGATGACCTCGGCGCGCAGTTCCGGTAACTGGCTCACATCGTCGTGGCTCAGGCCCTGATCCCACGCCTCGCTGGCGACCTCAGGCTCATCGCGACGAGCGCTGAAGGATTCCACTTCGTCATGATCGCGATGGCCGCGCGCTTGACCGAAAGATTCCGGCAGCTGGATTTCCCGTTGTTCCAACCGGGCAAGTTCGACATCCAGGTCATCGAGGTCAAGGCTGTCCAGGTCCACTGAACGACGTTCGGACGGCACCGGCAAAGGTGCAGGCTGAGCGGCGACCACGGACTGAGGCGCGAGGACTTCGACGACCGGCGCTGGAACGGGCTGCGCTGGTTCCAGGGGCTGGGCTGCGGCTTGAGCGGCGGCCCGTGCCTCGGCGCTTTTTTCCAACAGTTGTTTCGCGGCATTGAACACTTGCAGGCAAGAGCCGCAGCGCACCATGCCTCGCGCAACGCTCAGTTGAGCGTGGCTGACGCGAAAACTGGTCTGGCAGTGAGGGCACTGGGTGACGAAACTGTCGGTCATGCGGGTATCCGGAGTAAACGAGCGCCTAAAGGGTTGTGATCAATGGCTATCAGCGACGGCGACCGGTGATCCGGACCCAGCCGTCGCGGTTGGCGATCGGGTCCAGCTCGAACGTGTCAGCGTACGCAGCAGCAACATCTTCGCCTTGTTCGGCCAAAATGCCGGACAACGCCAGTCGGCCACCGGGTTTGACCAGGCTCGCCAGCTGAGGTGCCAGCGAAACCAACGGTCCAGCCAGAATATTAGCCACCAATACGTCGGCTGGCTCTTTTGGCAGGTCTTCCGGCAGGTACAACGGAAATTTCTCCGCCGGTACATGGTTGCGACCGGCGTTGTCGCGCGAGGCTTCCAGGGCCTGCACGTCGATGTCGGTACCCACTGCATGTTTCGCGCCCAACAGCAGGGCAGCGATAGCAAGGATGCCCGAGCCGCACCCGAAATCCAGCACATTGGCGCCGGTCAGGTCCTGGCCATCCAGCCACTCCAGGCACAGGGCGGTGGTCGGGTGGGTGCCGGTGCCGAAGGCCAGACCCGGATCGAGCAGCAGATTGACGGCGTTCGGCTCTGGCGCGGCGTGCCAGCTTGGCACGATCCACAGGCGCTGTCCGAAACGCATGGGCTGGAAGTTGTCCATCCAGCTGCGTTCCCAATCCTGATCTTCGATGACTTCGTGGGTGTGTTCAGGCAATGGCGCGCCGGTCAGCAGCGTCAGGTGAGCGAGGACCTGATCGGCGTTAGTGTCGGCCTCGAACAGCGCCAGCAGATGTGTGTGGGACCACAGCGGCGTGGTGTTCAGTTCAGGTTCGAAGATGGGCTGATCTTCAGCGTCCATGAAGGTCACGGACACGGCACCGACTTCAAGAAGCGCGTCTTCGTAGGTTTCGGCTTGTTCTGGGCTGATGGCGAGACGGACTTGCAGCCAAGGCATGGCGGATTACCTTCGAATTGAAAATTGACAGAGCGGCGCAGCGCCGCGAAAGACCGGCAAGTTTACGGGGTTCGGGGGGAAACAACAAAGAGCAGACTTGTGCGTGTCTCTGTAGGAGTGAGCTTGCTCGCGATCGCGTCCGGTCAGTCCCTATAGCGTCTACAGGCAGATAGCGATCGCGAGCGAGCTCACTCCTACAGAATTTGCAGCGTTTGATCCGGGATAAACAACAAAGCCGCTCGAAAGCGGCTTTGTCGTTCTGTCGCACATTCTGACCGATCAGTGTTTCTCGGCAGCCAGTTTGTGTTCCAGGTAGTGGATGTTGACGCCGCCTTTGCAGAAACCTTCATCGCGGGTCAGATCACGGTGCAGCGGGATGTTGGTCTTGATCCCGTCGACCACGATTTCGTCCAGGGCGTTGCGCATGCGAGCCATGGCTTCTTCGCGGGTCGCGCCCCAGGTGATCAGCTTGCCGATCAGTGAGTCGTAGTTCGGCGGAACGGCATAACCACTGTACAGGTGCGAGTCGACGCGAACGCCGTTGCCGCCCGGGGCGTGGAAATGCTTGACCGTGCCTGGGCTCGGCATGAAGGTTTTCGGGTCCTCGGCGTTGATCCGGCACTCAAGGGCGTGACCGTGAATTTTCACGTCATCCTGGGTGTACGACAATTTGTTGCCAGCGGCGATGCTCAGCATCTCCTTGACGATGTCGATGCCGGTGACCATTTCCGAAACCGGGTGCTCGACCTGCACGCGGGTATTCATTTCGATGAAATAGAACGCACCGTTTTCGTACAGGAATTCGAACGTACCGGCACCGCGATAACCGATGTCGATGCACGCCTTGACACAGCGGGCCAGCACTTCGGCGCGGGCTTTTTCGTCGATACCTGGCGCTGGTGCTTCTTCCAGCACCTTCTGGTGACGGCGTTGCAGCGAGCAGTCACGGTCGCCCAAGTGGATCGCCTGGCCTTGACCGTCGGACAGGACCTGAACTTCCACGTGACGCGGGTTGGTCAGGAACTTCTCCAAATACACCATCGGGTTGCCGAAGGCTGCGCCTGCTTCTGAACGTGTCAGTTTGGCCGAGGAAATCAGGTCCTCTTCCTTGTGTACGACGCGCATGCCGCGACCACCGCCGCCGCCAGCGGCCTTGATGATCACCGGGTAACCGACCTGACGGCCGATGCGCAGCGCTTCTTCTTCGTCTTCGGGCAGCGGGCCGTCGGAGCCCGGTACGGTCGGAACGCCCGCCTGAATCATCGCGTCCTTGGCCGATACCTTGTCACCCATCAGGCGAATGGTGTCAGCGTTCGGGCCGATGAACGCAAAACCGGATTTCTCGACCTGCTCGGCGAAATCGGCGTTTTCCGCCAGAAAGCCATAGCCTGGGTGGATGGCCGTGGCGCCAGTCACTTCGGCTGCCGCGATGATCGCCGGAATGTGCAGGTAAGACTGAGAGGCCGATGCCGGACCGATGCAGACGGATTCGTCGGCCAGACCCAGATGCATCAGTTCCTTGTCGGCCTTGGAGTAAACGGCGACGGTCTTGATGTCCAGCTCTTTGCAAGCCCGCAGAATCCGCAGAGCGATTTCACCGCGGTTGGCGATCAGCACTTTTTCCAACTTCGCAGGATTCGTCATCAAAGGCACTCCGCGGTTCAAACGATGGTGAACAGCGGCTGGTCGTACTCAACCGGCTGGCCGTCTTCGACGAGGATGGACTCGATCACGCCGCTGGTTTCGGCTTCGATGTGGTTCATCATTTTCATCGCTTCGACGATGCACAGGGTGTCGCCTTTCTTCACGGTCTGGCCGACTTCAGCGAAGGCTGGCGAGGTTGGCGAAGCTTTGCGGTAGAAGGTACCGACCATTGGCGAACGCGCAACGGTGCCGTTCAGTTTGGGTGCCGATGGCGCTTCTGCTGCGGCCGGAGCGGCAACAGGTGCAGGTGCTGCGGCAGGCGCGGCAACCGGGGCTGGCGCGTAGTACTGCTGTGCTGGAGTCTTGCTGTGACGGCTGATTCGTACGGACTCTTCGCCTTCACGGATTTCCAATTCGTCGATGCCGGACTCTTCCAGCAATTCGATCAGTTTCTTGACTTTACGGATATCCATTAATCATCAACTCCCAAGGGTCGGTCAGGGGTATTTGGTGGCCGGTTCAGGTCATGGGGCTCAGTGCGAAACTGCGCCGGTCATGCTTTCGAACGGGTGGCCAGTTGTTCCAGGGCGGCCTCCAGGGCCAGTCGGTATCCGCTGGCGCCAAGGCCGCAGATCACACCTACAGCAACATCTGAAAAGTAGGAGTGATGGCGGAAAGGTTCGCGTTTGTGCACGTTCGAGAGGTGCACTTCGATGAATGGGATGCTCACTCCCAGCAATGCGTCACGTATTGCGACACTTGTGTGAGTGAAAGCAGCCGGATTGATCAGAATGAAATCCACGCCTTCATCGCGTGCAGCGTGAATGCGGTCGATCAATTCATACTCGGCATTGCTTTGCAGGTACATCAGATGGTGGCCGGCTTCGCGCGCGCGCTTTTCCAGATCCTGGTTGATGTCGGCCAACGTGATCGAGCCGTAGATACCCGGTTCACGGGTGCCCAGCAAGTTCAGGTTAGGTCCGTGAAGAACCAGTAAGGTCGCCATCGTGTGTTCCTTGTTGGGTGCTTTTTCGACGCTCACCGCAGGTGCGAGCCATTGATGCGGAGCGACTATGCCGGAAAGCGTATTGGACTGTCCAGTTACCGACCCAGATATCGACAATGTTCGGCACGATGACCGATGTTCGCGCAAAATTTGTGACTAAGAGGCTAAATTTGGTCATTTGCTCTAGAAAGCCGCTCGGAGAAGGCTTCCACGTCGATTTCGCCGGCGACGCGCACATTTGTCAGCTCGTTCCCGTCTTTTCCGAAAAACAACAGAGCAGGCGGACCGAACAGTTTGTAAGTGTCGAGCAGGGCGCGCTGCTCGGCATTGCTGTCGGTCATGTCGAAGCGAATCAGACGAAAGCCTTTGAGTTGGCTGACAATTTTCGGATCGGGCAACACTTCATGCTCGATGACCTTACAGCTGATGCACCAGTCCGCGTACCAATCCACCAGCACCGGTTTTTCGGCGCTTTTTGCCTCAGCCAGAATCTGTTTGAGCGTCGACACTTCGGTGACGGTCTGCCATTTCTGCGCGCCGCTGCTTTCTCCCGAGATTTGCGTGGTAGATACACGGCCCAATGGCCGCAGTGGGTCGGTCTGCCCGCTGAAGGCCCCGTACCAGCAGCAGAGAGCGTAGACCAACAGGAAAACCCCGAGTAGCTGAGCGAGGCGGCCCCGGGTGGTTTTGACGGTGAACTCCAGCGCGCCGAGAAACACCGCGACCCCTGCCCACAGCAGTCCGATCAGCAGCAACGTGGCTTCCCCAGGGATCACCCGACTCAGCAGGCCAATGGCCAACGCCAGCAGCAACACGCCAATCGCATTTTTGACGGTGACCAGCCACGGTCCGCTCTTCGGCAGCCATGCCGCGCCGCCCGTCGCCACCAGCACCAGTGGCGCGCCCATGCCGAGTCCGAGGGCGAAGAGTTTCAGCGCGCCGCCCACGGTGTCTCCGCTGGCGCTTATATAAAGGAGGGCACCGGCCAAGGGCGCTGATACGCAGGGCGACACCAGCAGGCTTGATACAACGCCCAGGACGGCAGCGCCCCACAGCGATCCGCCTTCGGTGTTGCCAGCGATGCGGTCGAGCCTGTCATTCAAGGCGCGAGGCAGGCGAAGTTCGAACACCCCGAACATCGCGATGGCAAACACCACGAAAAACAGCGCGAACGGCACCAGCACCCAGGCCGATTGCAGCCGGGCCTGGAGATTGAGGCTGGCGCCGAACATCCCCATCAGTGCGCCGAGCATCGCGAAACAGATCGCCATCGGCAGCACATAGGCAAGGGACAGAGAGAAACCGCGCAGTCCACCGATCTGCCCGCGCAGCACCACGCCGGAGAGGATAGGCAGCATCGGCAGTACGCACGGCGTGAACGTCAGGCCAATCCCCGCGAGGAAGAACAGCGCCAGTTGTTTCCAGCTGAAAGGCGTTTGGCTCGGCGTGGTCGTGGGTGCCGCGGTGTCAGCGACGGAGGCTGTGTCGCCAATGCTCAGGCGCTGGGTTTCAGGGGGGTAGCAGAGGCCTTTATCCGCGCAACCTTGGTACGTCACGACCAGCGTGAAGGGCCGCGTGTCGCCCGCTTTGCGCGGCAGGTCGATGTCGAGAATCCCGTGATACACCTCGACATCGCCGAAGTACTCGTCGTGTTTTTTCTCGCCGTCCGGGAGCTGTGCGGCGCCCAAGATATCCGCAGGTTCTGTACGGAACTGGAAGCGGTGGCGATACAGGTAATAGCCTTCAGCAGCGACGAATTGTAGCTTGATCGACGCCGGGGAGGTGTCGATGAGGTTCAGCTGAAACGCTTGGCGAACGGGCAGGAAATCCTTGCTGTTGTCGATGCTGGAACTGCCCAGTGCCGAGCTACTGCCCAGCATCGAACTCCCAAGCCCTGAACTGGGCCGACTGTCCAACAGGCTCGCGCTGAAAGCAGGCAGGGCGATGGTCAGCAAAATCAGACAAAGCAGGCGGCGCATGGCGGTCTCGCATCACAAAAGTCGCCGCATGATAACGCAGGGTGGGAGCGGATGCAGAGACGGGCGAGGAGGCTGTAGGTTCTTTCTGAAAACACTGTAGTCAGTGCAAATTCAACGCGCTGTTTACTGACAGGGCGTTCATTCCGAACCAATGTTCTTCCCTCATACCTGCACCTGAGAGGGAGCCCATTGTCCAGGCCCTATGCGTTCATCAATGACGAAGTCCGAGACTATTACCAGTTCCGGGATTACACGCTGAAGGTTCCCGCCAGCGCCCGCGCGAAATTCGATCAGCTCAATGCCCACCTCCGCCCCCATCCGATCCTGCCCGGCCAGGTCGTGGTGATGACGGATGGGCCTTCGCACCTGTGTACCCCCGAAGAAAACGAGCTGATGATGCTGGCCAGGAATGTCCGCCTGTCGATGGTGGGGCATGACCCGCACAGCAGTCGGGTCATGGTCCAGAATTACGACGTGCTGCAAAGCATCATGGGTTACGGGTCCATCGGTCTTGGCAGCGCGACCGGTGCATGGAGCGGGCATTTACGAGAACTGGAAAAACTGCTCAAGGAAGTCGAAAACCTGATGCAGCGCTGGCGATCAGGCGCCCTCACCAATGATCAGTTCTTCGCCCAGCGACAGGTGCTGTTTTCAAAGATCGAGACCCGTTTGCAGAACATTGGCCGCCTCGGTTCCGGACTTGGCAATCAAGGCAAAATCAAAGACATCCTCGGCATTTCCACTAAACGCTTCCTCCATACCGCTGAGCTGAGGGGCTACGCGCACAACGTGAGGCGGATTTCCGCGACGGCCAAGGTGCTGAGTCGAGGCACTTATGTGGGCGTTGCGCTGGATGTTGGCGTTGGAGCGCTGGAGATTCAGGAGGCGTGTGCGTTGGGGAGGGAGGATGTTTGTACCAAGGCGAAGTATGTGGAGAGTGGGAGGGCTGCGGCCGGCATCGCAGGCTCTGCTGGTGGAGCGTGGCTGGGTGGGGCAGCGGCCAGTGGGATATGTCTTGGGCTTGGCCTTCCATCTGGCGGTGCGATTACCGTTGGCTGCGTTCTTGTTGGGAGTGTGGCCGGTGCTATCGGTGGCGGGAAAACGTTGAGCCCTTTTGGGGCGGATGCGGGGTCGGTGCTTTTCTCGACATTTGAAGAATGAAGATGGAGACCAATCAGATCGTGGGTTTTGTCGTGTTTGCAGTGTTCATCATCAACAGCTGTGTCGGCCTATACGCATCGCACTCCAAACTGGAAAAAATGGAGGCATATTTAATACGAAGCAAATACATCAGGGATATTAATCTGCGTCTTCTGGGCACTGGCTACTACGGTCGATTGACACGCTTCGGGAATGTCGCCGGATGTTTGCTCTTTCCTCAGTTCTGGATAAGACGCGGACTTCTAGATCCAGAAGATGTAGCTTATTTTCCCAAGGGCTTGAGATTGCTGGCGGTGGTGCCGTTAGTCACAACCGCTCTTTGCTTCGCCGCACTCGGAGTGCTGAATGTCATGGATGCCTGATCATTCCAGATAATCAAGCATCCTCACTCGATCCCTCACGCAAACGCCTTCTCACCCCCAAACGCCGGACGGGCGAAAACCCGTCGCACCATCGGTTCGAAATACTCCAGTGGCAGGGTGTCGTAATCGGGATCGAACGCGGTCTGGTCCCAGCGTTCGCAGAACATCGCCGAGCGCTCGAAGGCCGGGTGGTCTCGGTATTTATCGCGTTCGTTGCGATCACGGCCAATGTGATGGAAGTAGTAGTAACCCTGAAAAATCGCGTGTTTGGACAGCATCCAGTGGTTGTCGGCCGAGATGTAGGGCTTGAGAATCGCCGCGACCAACTCGCCGTGGTTGTAAGGCGCGATGTCATCGCCGATGTCGTGCAGCAAGACGCACACCACGGTTTCCTCATCGGCCCCGTCGCGCACGGCGCGGGTCGCGGCTTGCAGCGAATGCTCGTAGCGGTCGACCGGGAAACCCAGGGTGCTGCCTTTCAGCGTTTCGAGGTTTTTCAGCACGCGGTCTGCCAAGCCACGCTCATAGACGTCGCACAGGTGTTCGATGTGCTTCCAGTCCTCGGCCGTTGATTCAGTGAAGCTCTTAAAAGCAGGTACCGGGCGATCCTGATGAAGAGTGTGCTGCATGTCGAACTCATCCTTTCGGTGATAAGGCTCACGTCATGGGGATCGCCATTGCTATCACTTGACTTGCCCCGATGGATCAATTTTTATCCCGTTTCGTGGGGTGTGACAAACAACCAATGCTCACGGTATGCATCAATGCACATAATCCATGAGGTCAAGCCATGCAGTCGCGTCTTCCACCGTTGAATCTTCTGCGAGGCTTCGAGGCGTCTGCGCGGCACCTGAGCTTCACGCGGGCGGCGGATGAGTTGCATATCACGCAAGCCGCCATCAGCCACCAGATCAAGCAACTGGAAGAGCACCTGGGCGTCCTGCTGTTTCATCGGATGATTCGCAAACTCCGTTTGACGGACGAGGGGCGACTGCTGTTGCCCGTCGTGCAAACCGCGTTCGAGCAAATCGGCGAAGCCGTCACCACGCTTCGCGCCAGCCAGGGCACTCACTCCCTGACAGTGGGCCTGGAGCCTTCGTTTGGTGCGAGCTGGATGTCCCCTCGGCTTGGGCGTTTTTGGGCCCGGCATCCGGGTGTCGATTTACGCTTGCACCATTCGGTGCAAAGAACGCTATTCGCCCACGAAGAGCTGGATTTGGCCGTGCGCTGGGGGAGCGATGACTGGCCGGGTCTAACGGCCGAGCGTTTGATGGGGCTTGCGTTTGCGCCCGTGTGCAGCCCCGCTCTACTGACGGGATCATCTCCGCTGCGCACCCCGTCGGATCTGACTCACCACACACTGCTCCATGATTACGACCGTGAAGGCTGGCGCGAGTGGCTGGCCAGTGCCGGTGCCGAAGGCGTGAAGCCGGAAAGCGGTGTGGTCATCGATGACACCAACGTGGTGACGCAAGCCGCCATCGACGGGCAAGGCGTGGCGTTGTGCGGGCTCGCGCTGGTTGCCGGGCATCTGGCGGCAGGGCGTCTGGTCAAGCCGTTCGAGCACACCGTCGAAACGAACTCGGCTTATTTCGTGATCTACCCGCCCGCCGCGATCAAGCGCCCACACATCCGCGAGTTCATCGCCTGGCTGCACGAAGAGGCCGCCCGGGATCGTTCAACGGATTCCCACCCTTGGGAATGACTCATGAGTGGACGCGTAAAACCGTGCATGCATTAGTTAAGCTTATTCATTCGGCGATAAATATTCGTTTGTCGTCCCCATCCGGCGCTGGCTAGGATTCAGGCAATTGACGTTGCCCGTTGTGTCATGAACGGATGACGACCCCGGCTGATCTGCTCTTTCGCCTGAAGGTTTTACGCGATGACTGACACGGAGTATCTCGACGAGATGCCACTGCCGGAGGGCATCCGCTCCCGCCAGATCGAGGGCGTAAACGGCCTGAGCATGCATGTGCTGGAGGCCGGGTATTCCAATCCTGAGCGGCCTTGCATCCTGCTGCTCCATGGTTTTCCAGAGCTGGCCTACAGCTGGCGAAATACTCTGCTTGGATTGTCGCGGCAGGGGTATCACGTCATCGCGCCCGACCAGCGAGGTTATGGCCGAACGACAGGATGGGAGGCGGAGTACGAGACGGACCTGCGGCCTTTTTTCATGTTGAATCTGGTAAGCGATGCTATTGCGTTGCTGGCGGCCATGGGGCGTGACTCCGTTGCCGCCGTAGTAGGGCACGACTTCGGCTCACCCGTCGCGGCTTATTGCGCGTTGGTCCGGCCGGATATCTTTCGCGCTGTCGTGTTGATGAGCGCGCCGTTCAGTGGGCCTCCGCTGTTGGCGAGCGCCGTCGATGGACCCGACATGAGCGAGCTGCTTGCGGCGTTGTCTCCGCCGAAAAAACACTATCAGCACTATTACTGCACCCGGAGCGCCAATCGCGACATGACCGAGCCGGAAGGGGGGCTCGCTCGTTTTTTACGAACGTATTTCCACGTCAAAAGCGGCGACTGGTCAGGCAATTCGCCTTTTCCGTTACTCGCATGGTCAGCCGATGAGCTCGTGAAGATGCCGCCGTACTACATCATGGGGCTGGATGACAGCATGCCCGCCGCTATCGATGCCGATGCGCCGGATGCCACGGAGGCCAAACGGTGCGAGTGGTTGACTGGATCGGACCTTGCGTTCTTCACCGGGGAATTTCAACGGACTGGCTTTCAAGGCGGGCTCAACTGGTATCGATGCAGCTTCTTGGCCGATCACGATCATGAGTTGAGCGTGTTTGCGGGGCGCACGATCAACGTGCCTTCGTGCTTTATCTATGGCGAGAAAGATTGGGGGGCCTTTCAAGCCCCTGGCGCGCTGGAAACGATGCAAAACACGGCGTGCACCGACATGCGGTTCATCGAGTCGATACCGGGTGCAGGGCACTGGGTTCAGCAGGAGCAACCGGAGCGCGTGGTCAGCGCCATGATGAGGTTTCTTCAATCAGCCGAGGGATTGTCTCGTTGACGATCCTCGTCAGTTCACGACGTCCAGCGGCGAATGCTTTTTGGCAAGCATGATGTCTTCACGCAACGTGTGGACCTGATTGCGTCCGGCCTTTTTCGCGCGATACAACGCGTCATCCGCCTGAGACGCCAGCATCAGCGCATCATCGCCTTCTTCCAGTTCCACCACGCCTGCGCTGAAGGTGCAGAAAAGGTCCACCGGTTGCGCCGGGTAATGAATTTCCGCGAAGCGGCGACGAATCTCGTCCAGCACGCCGAAGGCCGATTTGAGGTCGGTGTCAGGCATGACCACGGCAAACTCCTCACCACCGTAGCGGCCAATGTAATCGGTCTTGCGCAGGCGTTGCTTGAGGAATAGCGCGAGGCTCTTGATCACGCGGTCGCCCATGGGGTGGCCGTGACCGTCGTTGACCTTCTTGAAGTGGTCGATGTCCAGCATCACGAAGCTCAGCGGCTTGTTTTCCCGGCGTGCGCGGAAGCTGCAATCTTCCAGCAGTTGCAGGATATGAGTGTGGTTGTACAGGCCGGTCAGGCTGTCACGCACCATTCGCGCTTTGAGGTTTCGCGCCCGAGCGGCGCGGTTGCGCACCGTCGTGATCAGATGGCGCGGCTTGATCGGCTTGGTCAGGAAGTCGTCACCGCCCTCGCTCATCGCGTCCAGCTGTTTGTCCAGGTCGTCTTCGGCGGACAGGTAAATGATCGGCACGCTGACGTAACGGTCGTTGTGACGAATGACCTTCGCCAGCTCGGTGCCGGTGCAGCCGGGCATGTACATGTCGAGAATGATCAGGTCCGGCTGAAAGTCAGCCAGCTCAGCCATCGTCTGAATCGGGTCGAACAGTGTGCGCGTCACGATGCCGGCATTGTTCAACAGCCGTTCGGTGTGCGTGGCCTGGGCGCGAGAGTCGTCGATGATCAGCACTTTATACGGCTCGTACTGCGCGACCCGCGTCAGAATCTCGATTTTTTCCAGCAGGCTTGAGGCCTCCAGCGTGCCGGTCAAAAACTCTTCGCCACCGGCACGCACGGCGGCCAGCCGCGTCGGGGTATCGGTTTCGTGATGGCTGAAAAACAGCAAGGGCAGTTTCTGTTCCAGACCTTCCTGCATTTTGGCAGCGAGCTTCAACCCTTCGCCCACGCCACCGAAATCCACGTCCATCACCACGGCGGCGGGCAAGCGCTCGGCCAGGGTGGCGTGGAAGGCCTGCGGACTTTCCATGGATTGCGCGCTCAGACCGAAAAACTCCAGCTGTTTGGCCAGGCGTTCAGCGCGTTCGTGATCTTGCAGCATCACGTAAATCGGCTTGCGCAGCGGTGGCAGCGACGTGTGTTCCAGCCGATCGCCATGACGCAAGCCCGTGCGGGAAAGGCGCTGCATCAGGCGGTTCAGGTCGGTGATCAACGCGCTGCTCAAGCGGCCGCGATTGGCTTCCACTTCCAGCAAGGATTGGGCGATTCCACGCGCCAGATGCGCGTGTTCTTCCTGTTCGAAGCGGTCGGCGAACCGCAGCAGGCGCTGGTTGGAGTCGCTGAGTTCTTCCAGATCCGCAGCCGTCCATTCGCTTTGTTGCAGGCGTTGCCAGACCTCCAGGATCTGACGGGCCTGGTGGATCACGCGCTGGGCGAAATGGTGCTTGAGACGGTCTCGGCTCGGATCTTCTGCTTCGGTCATGTCCTGACTACTTCTAGGGGAAACCCTGATACGGATGCTGGCGCTATGCTAGCACTACTTATCTCACACAGGTGCGCCGTAAGTCATTTTGTTGTCATTTATTCACGTCAACTTTCTGTCTTTGTAAGCCAAATGCGTGCCAAGCCCATTGGCGTTGTGTAGGGGTATGGATGAGGCATCCAGGCGCGTTGCATGTGACAGTCGTGAGCAGATTTGTTGCATGACAATTCACGTTTCCAGGCTGAAACCCGATAGCGACCACCGTCTTCGGCCATCCTGGCCCGCAAATCCTGACAGCGCACGCATGACGCACACGGACCCGTCGATTACGCATTTGAGCCATCCCCCACGTTCCTGCCAAACGCACCTTGCTGTAAGGTTGCGGTCAGAAGCACTGAATTCCGTGATTGAAAGGACAAGGCCATGCTGGATTGGAAGAAGCGCTCGGGCGCTGCGGGCGGGAGTGAGCGTGTTGAGGAAAAGCCAGTAGGCAAAGAATCGCGCGCGCCTCGTGGGTACTTGAGTGGATTGCTGTTCAGCCGTGCCGTGGGCGCGGTGGTCGGCATTTACCTGGTCGTTACCGTGGCGCTCGGTATCTGGTGGAGCAGCGAGCCCCCACTGTTCCCGGTCCAGCAACAGGCGCAGGCTGCTGCCGAGCGTGAAGGCAAGCAGATGGTGATCGGCTACACCACCGTCGAAACCCTCAAGACCGTCGCGTCGACCCTCCTCGACAAACCCGGCGGCTACATTTCCAACGACCGTTTCCCGCCAGGCCTTTGGCTGGATAACACCCCGAGCTGGGAATACGGCGTGCTGGTCCAGGTCCGCGACCTGAGCCGTGCACTGCGTAAAGACTTCGCTCGCTCGCAGTCCCAGTCGGCTGAAGATGGCGATCTGGCCCGCGCCGAGCCGCTGTTCAACTTCGACAACAAGAGCTGGATACTCCCGTCCAGCGAGTCTCAATACCGCGAAGGCATTGCCGCGCTGAGCCGTTATCAGGCGCGCCTGTCCGACCCGAATCAGAAGGGCGCGCTGTTCTACACCCGCGCTGACAACCTCAACAACTGGTTGGGCGACGTCGGCACCCGTCTGGGCTCGCTGTCCCAGCGCCTTTCCGCCAGCGTTGGTCGCGTGAAGCTCAATAGCACATTGAAAACGGAAGCGCAGTCCACCGTGACTGTGAAGCCGGGCGAAGTGCCGCAGGTCGATGAAGAAATCGTCGAAACCCCGTGGATGCAGATCGACAACGTGTTCTACGAGGCCCGTGGTCAGGCGTGGGCGCTGTCCCACTTGCTGCGCGCCATCGAAGTCGACTTCGCAGACGTGCTGGCCAAGAAAAACGCCACCGTGAGCGTGCGTCAGATCATTCGCGAGCTGGAAGCCTCGCAAGAGCCGATGTGGAGCCCGGTCATTCTCAACGGCAGCCCGTTCGGCGTGTTCGCCAACCACTCGCTGGTCATGGCCAACTATTTGTCGCGGGCCAACGCAGCGGTCATCGACCTGCGTCAGCTGCTGTCTCAGGGTTGATCGGTGTCAGTCTCTGAAAACGAAGTCGCGCACCGCGCGGCTTCCGACGCCGAACTCATTGCCTGGGTCGACCGTCAGGATCGGCTGCTGGGTTCCTTGCCTCGCGCCGAGCTGCGCGAGCGTGGCCTGATCGGTCGCGGCACCTACATTCTGCTGTTCAACTCATCAGGCGAACTCTGTGTGCACCGCCGCACCCTCAGCAAAGCGATCTATCCCGGATTCTGGGATGTCGCGGCAGGAGGCATGGTTCAGGCGGACGAGAGCTACGTCGAATCGGCTGCGCGAGAACTGGAAGAAGAGTTGGGTGTGGCGGGCGTCGAGCTGACCGCTCATGAAGAGTTTTTTTTCGATCAGCCGGGTAACCGACTCTGGTGTGCCGTGTTCTCGGCGGTCTGGGACGGGCCGCTGAAACTGCAACCGGAAGAAGTGCTCGAAGCGCGTTTCATCGGCATCGAACAGGTGCTGCGCGAAACCACCGAAAAGCCTTATTGCCCGGACTCTCTGGCGGCGTTGAAGCGGTATTTGGGCGACGTCGCAAATGTCCCGTAAATTGGCGCATATTTGCACTTAGCATCTGCGCTTTTTGCCGTTACACTGCGCGACTTTTCACGCCGGACTGGCTTCACGGTCCGGTTGCGCTGCCCCTGCCTGAGTGGGGCTTCGCGGTCGGTTCCGCAGACTGGGGTTTAACCGTTCTGCCCGACCAGACTTTGGTCCTCAAGAAGAGGATTCCCGGTGGCCAAAAAAGCCGCATCCTTCGCTGCCCTCGGTGGCCTGGTGTTTTCGACCGACGCTGGACGCCACTGTCCAGACTGCCGTCAGCCCGTCGATGCCTGTATCTGCAAGAAATCCGTTATCCCCGAAGGTGATGGCATTGCCCGTGTGCGCCGCGAAAGCAAAGGCCGGGGCGGTAAAACCGTGACCACCATCACCGGGGTGCCGCTGGCCGAGGATGCACTCAAGGAACTGGCGACTACGCTCAAACGTCGTTGCGGAACCGGTGGTGCGCTCAAGGATGGCGTGATCGAAATTCAGGGTGATCACGTCGAGACACTGCTGGCGGAACTGGTCAAGCAAGGCTTCAAGGCGAAAAAGTCAGGCGGTTGAACTGTCCTGTCGGATCGCCTCTGGTTTCGTTTTCGGTCGGGCGTCTGTTTTCAAAAAACAAACTCTGGTTCGTGTCATGGGTCTACAGAGCCATGCGGGCTGGCGCCAAACCGTCATTTCCACTCTATACACTGCGCCCAGCCGGTCAGGCCGGGGCTTTATGACTTTTATATAGGGGACTTCGATGTCCGTACGACGCACACGCAAAGACGATGGCAGCCAATGGACCGTGGCAGACAGCCGCAGTGTCTACGGGATTCGTCATTGGGGGGCTGGTTATTTTGCAATCAACGAAGCCGGCCGTGTTGAAGTCCGCCCCAATGGGCCGGGCAGTTCGCCCATCGACCTTTATGAGCAAGTCGACCAGCTGCGCAAGAGCGGCTTGTCCTTGCCGTTGCTGGTGCGTTTCCCCGACATTCTCCAAGACCGCGTGCGCCAGCTGACGGGCGCCTTCGACGAGAACATCGCGCGCCTGGAATACCAGAGCCAATACACCGCGCTGTACCCGATCAAGGTGAACCAGCAGGAAGCGGTGGTGGAGAACATCATCGCCACGCAAAACGTCTCCATCGGTCTGGAAGCTGGCTCCAAGCCTGAGCTGATGGCCGTGCTGGCGTTGGCCCCGAAAGGCGGCACCATCGTCTGCAACGGTTACAAGGACCGCGAATTCATTCGACTGGCGCTGATGGGCCAGAAGCTCGGCCATAACGTCTTCATCGTCATCGAGAAAGAATCCGAAGTCGAACTGGTCATTGAAGAAGCCGCCGAGCTGAAAGTCGCGCCGCAGGTGGGCCTGCGGGTTCGTCTGTCGTCGCTGGCGTCGAGCAAATGGGCCGACACCGGGGGCGAGAAGTCCAAGTTCGGTCTGTCTGCCGCGCAATTGCTGTCGGTGGTCGAGCGTTTCACCAAGGCCGGTCTGGATCAAGGCATCCGCCTGCTGCACTTCCACATGGGCTCGCAGATCGCCAACCTGGCCGACTACCAGCACGGCTTCAAAGAAGCGATTCGTTACTACGGCGAGCTGCGCAATCTGGGCCTGCCGGTCGACCACATCGACGTCGGCGGCGGTCTGGGCGTCGATTACGACGGCACGCATTCCCGCAACGCCAGCTCCATCAACTACGACATGGACGATTACGCCGGTGTCGTGGTTGGCATGCTCAAGGAGTTCTGCGATGCGCAAAGCCTGCCGCATCCGCACATCTTCTCAGAAAGCGGCCGTTCGCTGACCGCGCACCACGCGATGCTGGTGATTCAGGTCACCGACGTCGAGCGTCACAACGACGAAGTGCCGGTGATCGACGACAAGGAAAGCCTGCCGGAAACCCTGCAATGGCTGATCGACCTGCTCGGCCCGACCGACATCGAGATGGTCACCGAAACTTACTGGCGCGCCACGCACTACATGAGCGATATCGCCACCCAGTATTCGGACGGCAAGATCACCCTGGCCCAGAAAGCCTTGGGTGAGCAGTGCTATTTCGCCGTGTGCCGCCGCCTGCACAACTCGTTGAAAGCGCGTCAGCGTTCTCATCGCCAAGTGCTGGACGAACTCAACGACAAGCTGGCCGACAAGTACATCTGCAACTTCTCGGTGTTCCAGAGCCTGCCGGACACTTGGGCGATTGACCAAGTGTTGCCGATCATCCCGTTGCACCGTCTGGACGAAGAGCCGAACCGTCGTGCCGTATTGCAAGACCTGACCTGCGACTCCGACGGCAAGATCAACCAGTACGTCGACGAGCAGAGCATTGAAACCAGCCTGCCGGTCCATGCCCTGAACGAAGGCGAGGACTATCTGCTGGGCGTATTTCTGGTCGGCGCGTACCAGGAAATCCTGGGCGACATGCACAACCTGTTCGGTGACACCGACTCGGTGAACATTTACCAGAATCAGGACGGCAGCGCGTACTCAGCGGGTATCGAAACCCACGACACCATCGAAGACATGCTGCGTTACGTGCACTTGTCGCCCGAAGAGTTGATGACGCACTACCGCGACAAGGTCGCCGGCGCGCGCATCACCCCGCGCGAGCGCACGCAGTTTCTGGACGCGCTGCGCCTGGGCCTGACGAGGTCTTCGTACCTGTCGTCGTAAGGCATGCGCCGGTACGTTCGATGACGTAAACCGCTCGGCTTGTCGACGGTGGCGATTTCAACACCGCCACCACCGGCTAGTCGTGCTGTACAGAGATGCGTGCCCCCATTCAAGGCGTTTTTTGACGCGATAAATACCTTCAAAATCCTTCGCTCCTACAGATTCTCAATCGCCTGCTGTCCCTGCCTGTAGGCCATTTCCTGTTCTGCGTTTACCCCCTCTACTTGACGCATCTTCTGTTACAGAATCCCCGGCCGCCTGAAACCGCTCGCCGAGGACATCCCGCGCCATGCACCCGTTTAACGACATACCCCACCTGCGTCTGGACATCAGTCGCCACAAACGCTCATTCGAGGTGTTGACCTGCGAAGGGCACGAATTTGCCGACCAACCCTATAGCTTTCAACTTGAAATTCTCAGCCCGAACGGCGCGGTGGATGCCCATGAACTGCTGTTCGGTGCCTGCTTTCTGTATCCGGCGGGATCGAGGTCGGGTATTCACGGCCATGTCCAGAGCATCATGCGCAGTAGCAGCAGCGAACGCGCCTCCAGTGACCTCAACCAGCACACGCCCTCGCGTTACTTGATCACCGTGGGCCCTCGGCTCGGACTGATGGCTTATCGTCACAACCAACGGATCTTCCAGGGGATGTGCGCCGAGCAGATCATTACGCAGGTGCTGAGTGAGCACGGGATCGATGACTCGGGTTTCTTCTGGCGTCGCAAACAACCGTGTGTGACACGCGATTATTGTGCTCAGTACTGCGAGACCGACCTGCAACTGGTACAGCGATTATGCGAAGAAGAAAACATGCACTACCACTTCCTGCATGCTCGAACCGGGCATGTCGTCGTCTTTTCCGAAGAACTCCCGGAAGGCGTGAGTCTTCAGCCACCCGAATGGGTTGTCCGGGAGCCGAGTCACAGCCTGCAAGCACGGATACCGCCCTTGGCACCCAAGATGTGCATGCAGCAGGCCTGCGTCGTCGGTGGCTTGTTCGAACCTGCCCGGCGTGACGACCGGGGCCGGATTCAGGTGCGGTTTGAGTGGAGCAATCAAGGGGATGGCGCTCGATTCAACGATTGCTGGATTCCCGTCGATCCGGCGCTGAACCAACGTGATCAGCCGTGGTGGGGTGGCATGGAAGTGGTGGTCAATTTTCGTGATGGTAACCCCAACTTGCCTTATATCAGCGACCGGTTATGGGACCCGGACATCAACCCGCGTGCCCGTCCGGACCCCGCCTCGGTGACTCGCCGGGTGTTGACCACCCGGATCGACACGTCGGCGTTTCTCGACGACTCCCGGCAATTTTCTGTCGACGATCAAATGGTCATGCGGCTGGCCGCGCACCATGAAATGCATTTCAGGGTGGGCACGAGTCTCGTGACCATCGATTCGAAAAGCGTTTCATTGAGCGGGCTGAAAGTGATGCTGTCTTCCATTGCCGAGGCTGAGGCCGAAGCGGAAATCGAAGCGCAAGGTGAGGGTGGAGGCACAGATGTTCTGAATTCAGCGGGCGGGGCGGAGTCGTAAGCTGTACCGACTCTTTGTCTCACGCCCTGGCAAGCCTCAATGATCAGAATTGCATGTCGACTGTTGCTCGCGGGCGGATTGTTAGGCCTGTTGATGGGCTGTTCGCCACTGAAGGTCCTCAACGCATTCACGCCAGGGGGCACGTTCACCAGGATGGCGGACCTTGGCTACGGCAGCGACCCGCGCAATCGGCTGGATATCTACACGCCGGTCGATGCACCCGCCGATGCGCCGGTGGTGGTGTTTTTTTATGGCGGCAGCTGGAACAGCGGTTCGCGCACCGATTACAGCTTTGTCGGAGAGGCGCTGGCTTCGAGGGGCATCGTGGCAGTGCTGGCGGATTACCGGCTTTATCCACAGGTGCATTACCAAGGCTTTCTCGATGACAGCGCGCGAGCGGTGGGCTGGACTCGCCAACACATTCGCGAATATGGCGGCGATCCAGATCGGCTTTACGTGATGGGGCACAGCGCGGGAGGGTACAACGCGGCGATGCTGGCATTGGACCCGAAATGGTTGGCGACGGTGGGTATGAAACCGTCGATGCTCAGCGGTTGGATCGGCTTGGCGGGGCCCTATGATTTCCTGCCGATTGAGAACCCTGAGGTGAAGCCGGTGTTTTATTTTCCGAATTCGCCACCCGACTCGCAGCCCATTAACCACGTCAGCGCCGAGTCGCCCCCCGCGCTGTTGATGGCGGCGAAGGACGACACCCTCGTCAATCCCGAGCGCAACACCGGCGGCATGGCCAAACGGATGCGGGAACTGGGGGTGCCGGTGCGTGAGCTGTACTTCTCCAAGCCGGGGCATGCGACGTTGGTGGCCGCGTTTTCACGGCCAATGCGCGGGCTGGCGCCGGTGCTGGATGAGGTGGTTCGGTTTGTTCATGGGCAAGATCGAACTCACTAGGTCATCAGGGCTAGGGCCTGCGCCCGCAGGCTGCCTACTTGGACCTACAGAAACCACCCACCCGTCTGGTTCAACCGCCGCGCAATGACGCCCAACGTCACTGCCCGCAACGCCATGAACAGCAGAAACGCCACCCACAGCCCATGGTTGCCAAAACCGTGGGCCAGCCATGCAAAGGGCGCGGAGATCAGCGCGGTGACGACCATCGCGTTGCGCATTTCCGTTGCGCGGGTCGCGCCGATGAACAGGCCATCGAGCAAGTAGCTCCAGACCGCTACCAGCGGCAGCACGGCGAGGTAAGGCAAATAAACGAAGGCAATCTCGCGGACTTCCACGATATCGGTCTGCATCTCGACGAACAGATGCCCGGCCAACAGAAAAAACACCGCAAACGCCACGCTGCAGATCAAAGACCAGCCTGTCGCCACATTCAACGAGCGACGCAGGGCTTCGCGGTCCCGAGCACCAATCGCATGGCCGCACAACGCTTCCACGGCATGAGCCAGACCGTCCAGTGCGTTGGCGGTCAGCAGCAAGCCGTTGAGCAACAGCGCGTTGGCGGCCACCGTTGCATCCCCCAACCGTGCGCCTTGCACCGTGATAAAGAAAAACACCGATTGCAGCACCAGGCTGCGAATGAAGATGTCGCGGTTGACCCCGAGCAGCGGCCGCCAGTTGTGCCAGCGCCTGAGCGCCGACACGATCAATTGGCCGGGATAATCACGAAGCCCTTTGCGAGTCAGCGCCAACCCCAGCAGCGCGCCGACCCATTCCGCGATGACCGACGCGCGGGCGCAGCCAACGACGCCCCAGTCGAGTCCGAGCACGAACCACAGGTTGAGCGCGACGTTCGCGAGATTGGTCGTCAGCAGAATCGCCAGCGGCGCCCGGGCGTTTTGCAGACCGAGAAACCAGCCCACCAGCGCGTAGCTCGCCAACGCGGCAGGCAGCCCCAGCAGTCGGTTGTGGAAGAAGTCTTGCGTCAGGTCGTTGAGGTCGGGGGAGGGCTGCATGATCTGCAACGCGAGATGCTGGAACGGCAGGCCGATCAGCCCCAGCAACACCGAAAACCCGAGCGCCAGCAAGAGGCCCTGAAGCAGCACCTGACGCAACGCCGAGCCGTCATTGCGCCCCGCCGCCTGCGCAGCGAATCCCGTGGTGCCCATGCGCAGAAAGCTCATCGCCCACGCCAGAAAACTGTACAGCGTGCCACCGACCGCCACCGCGCCGAGCTGATGGGCATGGGGCAAATGGCCAATCACCGTGCTGTCCACCAGCGAAACCAGCGGAACAGAGAGGTTCGACAGAATCATCGGCGCAGCCAGCGCCCACACCTGTCGATGGGTGACGCGCTGACGCCAGTCTGCAAAGAAATTGGACATAAGGCTCCCGGGGAAGGGCGGCATTGTAGCGGGTACCGGGCACTTGTAGGAGTGAGCTTGCTCGCGATTGCGTTCGGTCTGTCGCTGCAGAGTTGTCTGGCACGCCGCTCTCGCGAGCAAGCTCACTCCTACAGGTTTTGCGTGCGTAAGGAGATTGTGACCAGCGCCGCGCCGATGCGAACAAACGCACAAACCCACGGTCTATCTCGGCGCCGCGCTGTACGTTCACGATTGCGGTGCTATAACTGCTGCTCCCCACACCAACTGCTGCCAATGAGTGCCTCATGCTTAACAAAGGATTGTTCCTGGCCTGCGCGCTGGTACTGCTCAGTGCCTGCGATTCCTCCACCTCCGACAAACCCGCTCCTGCCCCCGCGCAACCTGCCGCGCCTCAAGCGGCGGCGGTGGACACGGCCAAGCCCAAACCTGCGGTCGACCTGCCTGCGCTGAGCAAGCGTTACGCCGGGCGTGAGCTGACGGTGGTGGACGTGTCGGAAATCCAGCTCGACGGCGCCAGCACGCTGTCGCTGAGCTTTTCCGTCCCACTGAATCCCGACCAGAAATTCGCCGAAAAAGTGCACGTGGTGGACAGCGTGAACGGCAAGGTCGATGGCGCGTGGGAGCTGTCGGACAACCTCATGGAGCTGCGCCTGCGCCACCTTGAGCCCAAGCGCAAGCTGGTCTTGACCATCGACTCTGGCCTCGTGGCAGTGAACAGCAACACGCTGGCGGCGGAATATTCGGCCCGTCTGGAAACCTCCGACCTGCAAGCCACAGTGGGCTTCGCCAGCCGAGGCAGCCTGTTGCCGACGCGTCTGGCCGAAGGCCTGCCGGTGATCGCGCTGAACGTCGACAAAGTCGATGTCGAATTCTTTCGCATCAAGCCCGACTCGCTGCCCGCGTTCCTCAGTTCGTGGGAAGGCGCGTCCAGCCTGCAAAGCTATGAATCCAAAGAGCTGCTGCCCATGGCCGATCTGGTCTACGGCGGCCGTTTCGACCTGAACCCTGCGCGCAACACCCGGGAAACCGTGCTGCTGCCGATTGCGGGCCTCAAGCAGCTGCAACAGCCGGGCGTGTACCTGGCCGTCATGCGCGCCTCGGGCACTTACAACTATTCGCAGCCGGCAACGCTGTTCACCCTCAGCGACATCGGTCTTTCGGTGCACCGCTACAGCAATCGTCTGGACGTCTTCACCCAAGCGCTTGAAGGTGGCAAGGCCCTGAGCGGCGTCGATCTGGAACTGTATGACGACAAGGGCCGCGTGGTCGGCCAAGGCAAGACCGACAACGCCGGTCACGCCGAACTGCCGTTGCCCGCCAAGGCCGAGGTGCTGCTGGCCAAGCAGGCCGAACAGACCAGCATGCTGCGCCTCAACAGCGCCGCACTGGACCTGGCCGAGTTCGACATCACCGGCCCCCAGGCGCATCCGTTGCAGTTCTTCATCTTCGGCCCGCGCGATCTGTATCGCCCCGGCGAAGTCGTGCTGCTGAATGGCCTGCTGCGGGACAACGACGGCAAGCGAGTGAAAGCTCAGCCGATCACCGTGGAAGTGCGCCGTCCGGATGAGCAGGTCAGTCGCAAATTCGTGTGGGACGCCGACGCCACCGGGCTGTATCAATATCAACTGCAGCTGTCGGACGAGGCCCCGACCGGGCGCTGGCAATTGGTGTTCGACCTGGGTGATGGCAAGCCGCAGCTGTATGAATTTCAGGTCGAGGATTTCCTGCCCGAGCGCATGGCCCTCGAACTCAAAGGCAGCGACACGCCACTGGCGCCTGATGCGGCGTTCGACATTTCCATCAATGGTCGTTACCTCTACGGTGCACCTGCGTCGGGCAACCGCCTGACCGGTCAGCTGTACGTGCGTCCTCTGCGTGAAGCGGTGCCGGGGCTGCCGGGGTATCAATTCGGTTCGGTCACCGAAGAAGACCTGAAACAGGACCTGGAAATCGAAGACAGCACCCTCGACGCCAACGGCCAGCTCGACCTGAGCATCGACAGCCAATGGGCCAAGGCCCGTTCGCCGCTGCAATTGGTGCTGCAAGCCAGCCTGCAGGAGTCGGGTGGACGTCCGATTACCCGCCGTCTGACCCAGCCGGTCTGGCCTGCGGATACGATGCCGGGCCTGCGTGGCCTGTTCGACGGTGAAGCCACCGATGGCGATGGCCCGGTCGAATTCGAAGTGCTGATGGCCGACGCCGAAGGCCACAAGCTGGCCGCCGACAACCTCAAGGTGCGGCTGATTCGTGAGCGTCGCGACTACTACTGGAACTACTCGGACAGCGACGGCTGGAGCTATCACTACAACGAGAAGTACCTGAACCTGTCCGAAGAAACCGTGAGCGTGAAGAAGGATTCCACCGCCAAAGTCAGCTTCCCGGTGGAGTGGGGTCCGTATCGCGTCGAGGTCGAAGACCCGGCCACCGGCATCGTCAGCAGCGTGCGTTTCTGGGCGGGTTACCGCTGGCAGGACAACGCCGAAGGCGGCGCGGTGCGTCCCGATCAGGTCAAGCTGGCGCTGGACAAAAAGGCCTACGCCGATGGCGACACGGCCAAGGTCACGGTGACGCCGCCGTCAGCGGGCAAGGGTTATCTGCTGGTGGAATCCAGCGAAGGGCCGCTGTGGTGGCAAGAGATCGACGTGCCTGCCGAGGGCAAGACCTTCGACGTGCCGGTGGACAAGAAGTGGGCGCGTCACGATCTGTACGTCAGCGCGCTGGTGATCCGTCCCGGTGAGCGCAAGGCCAACGTCACGCCGAAACGCGCAGTCGGTGTGCTGCACCTGCCGCTGGACCGCTCGCAGCGCAAGCTGGCATTGACCGTCACGGCGCCGGAGAAGATGCGTCCCAAGCAGCCGCTCAAGCTGAAGGTCAACGCCAAGAACGCCGACGGTTCGATTCCGAAAGACGTGCACGTGCTGGTCGCGGCGGTGGACGTGGGCATCCTCAATATCACCGAATACGCCACGCCAGACCCGTTCGCCAGCCTGTTCGGTCGCAAGGAGTACGGTGCCGATCAGCTCGACATCTATGGGCAGTTGATCGAAGCCGGACGTAATCGTCTGGCCAGCCTCGCCTTCGGTGGTGACGCGGCGTTGGCCAAGGGCGGCAAACGCCCTGAAACCAGCGTGACCATCGTCGCCCTGCAAAGCGCGCCGGTGACGTTGAACGAACAGGGCGACGCCGAAGTCAGCGTCGACATTCCGGACTTCAACGGCGAGCTGCGCATCATGGCCCAGGCCTGGACCGACGAGCGCTACGGCATGGCTGAAGCGAAAACCGTCGTGGCCGCGCCGCTGATTGCCGAGTTGTCCGCGCCGCGTTTCCTGGCCGGTGGCGACCAGACCAAAGTGGCGCTGGACCTGTCGAACCTCTCCGGCAAGCCGCAGAAGCTCAACGTGCAGGTCACGGCCGACGGGCAACTGAGTTTGGGCGAAGGGGAGGGTGCGAAAGCCGTCAGCCTGAATCAGGGGCAGCGCACCACGTTGCAGATTCCGGTGAAGGCCCAAGGCGGTTTTGGCAAAGGCGTGATCCGCGTCACCGTCAACGGTCTGGACTTGCCGGGCGAGAACCTGCCCGCGTTCAGTCGCGAGTGGACCATCGGCGTGCGCCCCGCCTACCCGGCGATGCTGCGTCAATACCGCGCGGTGCTCAAGGATCAGGCCTGGAGCCTGCCAGACGGCGCGCTCGACGCCTTCGAACCGGCGGGCCGGGAAGCGTTGCTGGCGGTGTCGAGCCGTCCGCCATTGAACCTTGGCGAGCAGATTCGCGCGCTCAAAGCCTACCCGTATGGTTGCCTGGAACAGACCACCAGCGGGCTGTACCCGTCGCTCTACGCCGACGCTGCGACCCTCAAGCGTCTGGGTCTGGAAGGTGAGTCGGACGGGGAGCGCAAACGCAAGATCGAGATTGGCATCGAGCGTCTGCTGGGCATGCAGCGCTACAACGGCAGCTTCGGCCTGTGGGGTGCGGACGGCGAGGAAGAGTATTGGCTGACGGCGTACGTCACCGACTTCCTGCTGCGCGCCCGCGATCAGGGCTTTGCCGTACCGCCGGATGCGCTGAAAAAGGCCAACGAGCGTCTGCTGCGTTACCTGCAGGAGCGTAATCAGATCGAGGTGAACTACAGCGAAAACGCCGAGCACACCCGTTTTGCCGTGCAGGCCTATGCGGGGCTGGTGTTGTCGCGCAGCCAGCAGGCGCCGTTGGGGGCGTTGCGCAGTCTGTTTGATCGCCGCACCGATGCGCGTTCGGGCCTGCCGCTGGTGCAGCTGTCCATCGCGCTGGAAAAAATGGGCGACAAGCCGCGTGCCGATCAGGCGTTGCTGGCAGGACTTGCTGCAGGTCGCAAAGCCAACGACTGGCTGGCGGATTACGGCAGCCCGTTGCGCGATCAGGCGCTGATTCTGTCGTTGCTGGAAGAGAACAAGCTGGCGTCGGACAAGGTCGAGGAGCGGCTGTTTGCGCTGTCGGATCAGGTCGCGGCCAGCCGTTATCTTTCGACGCAAGAGCGCAACTCACTGTTCCTTGCCGGACGTGATTTGCTCGGCAAACCTGAGGCGAAGTGGGCCGCGACGTTGAACAGCGGCAGCAACAACCGCGAGCTGAGCAACGACCAGCCGGGCGTGAAGCTCGACAGCTCGGTGTTGGCGTCGCCACTGACCGTTCAAAGCACGAATGGCGAGACCTTGTATCAACAGCTGACGATTTCCGGGTATCCGTCGCAGCCACCCGTGGCGGGGGGCGAGAACCTGGCGATTCGTCGCGAATACCTCGGCATGGATGGCGACGCCCTGAACCTCAACGCTTTGAAAAGCGGCGAGCTGGTGTTGGTACACCTGGAACTGAAATCCAAGGAGCGCGTGCCGGATGCGTTGGTGGTGGACCTGCTGCCAGCCGGTCTTGAGATCGAAAACCAGAACCTGGCGCAAAGTGCGGCGAGTCTGGAAGACGCCAGCGAGTCGGTGAAGCAGTGGCGCGAGTCGATGGAAAACGCCGGGTTGAAACATCAGGAATTCCGGGGTGACCGTTATGTGGCGGCAGTGGATTTGCAGGGCTTTAACACTGTGCACCTGCTGTACCTGGCGCGGGCAGTGACACCGGGCACCTACCGCGTGCCGCCGCCGCAGGTGGAGTCGATGTACCGGCCGAACTGGCAGGCATTGGGCGACGCGCCTGCTCAGTTGGTGGTGAAGGGGAAGAAGTAAAGGGGGGCCGCGCGTTATCCGGTCGCGGTTGACCGGATGTATGCGGTTTGACTGTAGGAGCGAATTCATTCGCGAAGCGGTGGTACAGCCGAAAAATCCGCATCGGATGTACCGTCCTTTCGCGAATGAATTCGATCCCACAGGGGGTGTTGCGGTGTGTCAGATGAAGTCTGTGAATGCGTCCGACCACACGCCGATCAATGAATAATCCAGCTCAACAACCACAACCCCAGAAACAGCCAGATGATCCCGAGGATGATCGAGGCGCGCATGAAGGCGCGGATCGCGGAGTACAGGAACATCAGGCCGATGATCAGGGCGATGATGCTGATCAGTGAAGTGTCCATCCCCAGCGTGCGCGACAATCCGTCGACGAAATTGCCACCGGCATGAGTGAACATGTTGAACAACCAGCTTAACCCGTCGACGACGAAGCGGATCACCGCCCCAATGACCTGGCCCAGCCATTCGAAAACGCTTTCTACCTGCATGTCTGCTTCCTGATGAAAGGGGTGAAACGGAAAAGGGCGTGTTCGCTTTGGCTACGGATGGGCGGGGCGAGTTCCCTAGAGCATAAAGGCTCTTTGGCATGAGGCGAGGAAAACTTGCCCTGCGCCTGTTGCGCGGATTCATGGTCGGCGCTTTGGGCCTGTGCTTGCTGCTCTGGCTCGCGGACCGAATCTGGCCGTTGCCCCTGCCCAAGGACGATCTGGCCCGCGTGGTGCTGGCCGAAGACGGCACGCCGCTGTGGCGCTTCGCCGATGCCAACGGCGTGTGGCGCTACCCGGTCACGGTGGATCAGGTGTCGCCCTATTACCTTGAAGCGCTGCTGACCTACGAAGACCGCTGGTTCTATCAGCATCCCGGCGTGAACCCGATGGCGCTGGTCCGTGCCACGTGGCAAAACCTCAGCGGCGGGCACGTGGTCTCGGGGGGCAGCACGCTGTCGATGCAGGTCGCCCGGTTGCTCGATCCTCACGCCCGAACCTTGCCCGGCAAGTTGCGCCAGTTGTGGCGAACGATGCAACTGGAGTGGCATCTGTCCAAGCAGGAAATCCTCGGTTTATATCTCAATCGCGCGCCGTTCGGTGGCACGTTGCAAGGTGTGGCGGCGGCGAGCTGGGCGTACCTCGGCAAGTCGCCGCAACAACTGACCCGCGCCGACGCCGCATTGCTGGCGGTACTACCGCAGGCGCCGAGCCGCTTGCGTCCGGATCGTCATCCGCAACGCGCTCAGGCCGCTCGCGACAAGGTTCTCAGGCGCTTGGCCGAGTTCGGCGAATGGCCGCAGCAGTCGGTCAACGAAGCGCTGGAAGAACCGCTGCTGCTCGCCCCGCGTCAGGAACCGACCCTCGCGCCACTCTTGGCGCGGCGCTTGAACCGACCGAACAGCCCGCCGTTGATTCGCACGACACTGGACGCCGGTTTGCAGCGTCGCCTCGAAGACCTGCTGCTGGGCTGGCGCGCGCGTTTGCCCGAGCGCACGTCGGCGGCGATTCTGGTGGTCGAGGCGGAGAACATGGCGACGCGGGCCTACGTCGGCTCAGTGGACATCGGCGATGACAAACGCTTCGGCCACGTGGACATGGTCAATGCGCTGCGCTCTCCGGGTTCGACGCTGAAACCCTTTTTGTACGGCAAGGCGATGGACGCGGGGCTGATCCATTCCGAATCGCTGATGCAGGACGTGCCACGTCGTTACGGCGATTACCGTCCGGGGAATTTCTCGTCCGGTTTCAACGGCGCGGTGGCGGCGAGTTCTGCATTGTCGATGTCGCTCAATCTGCCCGCCGTGCAACTGCTGGAGGCTTACGGCCCGAAACGCTTTGCTGCCGAACTGCGCAATGGCGGGGTGCCGTTGACCTTGCCTCCGTTGGCTGAACCGAACCTGGCGCTGATCCTCGGCGGCGCGGGCAGTCGGTTGGAAGATCTGGTGGGCGGCTACAGCGCGTTCGCGCGGGGAGGGCGCAGCGCCGACATTCGCTTGCAACCGGAAGATCGCCTGCGTGATCGGCCGATGATGTCCCCCGGCGCGGCGTGGATCATCCGGCGGATTCTGAGCGGCCAGTCGCGCCCCGATCTCGACCCTCACGCTGATCTGGTGCAGCGCCCGCAACTGGCGTGGAAAACCGGCACCAGTTATGGCTTTCGCGATGCCTGGTCGATTGGGGTGGGGCCACGATTCCTGATAGGCGTGTGGATCGGCAGGCCCGACGGGACGCCCGTACCGGGGCAGTTCGGTCTGGCCTCGGCGGCGCCGCTGATGTTGCAGGTACACGACCTGTTGGTGAACCGCGATGCCCAGCGCAACATCCTGCCGCCCGTGCAACCGGTGCCGCTCAGCGTGGGCGTGGCCGCGATCTGCTGGCCGCTCGGGCAGATCATGAACAAGAGCGACCCCAACTGCCGACGTCAGCGCTTTGCCTGGACGCTGGACGGCACCACGCCCCCGACCTTGCAAGCCACCGATCAGCCGTTGGGGCTGGGGCTGCTGGAGAAAGTCTGGATCAACGACAAGGGGCTGCGCGTCGGCGCCAGTTGTCCACAGGCTGAAGCCCGTGATATCGCGCTCTGGCCTGCGCCATTGGAACCGTGGTTGCCGAAGGGTGAGCGGCGTGAGGCGCGCTTGCCTGCCATCGATCCCTCTTGCCCACCTCAGGGCTTGAGCCTGGCCGCGCCGATTTCAATCGTGGGCGTGCGCGAAGGCGATCAACTGCGGGCGCCCACCGGCAGCCAGCAGCAGTTGCGATTGAAGCTGTCGGCATTGGGCGGCAACGGTCGCCGCTGGTGGTTCATCGACGGCGCGCCGGTGGGGGATACAGCCAATCAGGACAGCTACACCCACACCTTCAACCGCTTGGGGCGCTATCAACTGAGCGTGCTGGACGAAAGCGGGCAGACGGCGCGGGTGGAGTTCAGTGTGGTGGATTAGAGCGTGCATCCGCTAATGCCGCAGCGAATGTGCGATCGCATCGCGAATGAATTCGCTCCCACAGGTCCGGTGTTGAACCCAACTCCCAGTCTCGCCGCCATATCTAATGGGCTGACCTCAAAAATCAGCACGCTGAAGGCCCTGTGGGAGACGCGGAGGTTACGACGGCAGGGAACGCGGTGTGCCAGACAGCACATGCATTTCTGATCCTCCGCCTCGGCAGGACGCGAGATTTTTTGAGCGCCTCGGACCTGTCAATTACGACTATATAACTTTCGTCTGCGCAGGCTGCGGCGGTTATTTGCGTCGCTACTAACATCCTGATTCAAAACACGATTTTCACACCTTCAGTCACCCTTTCTCGCAGGTATATAAGGCGTTAATACCAAGTTGTGAGTTGCCCAATCCCCTTCCAAAGCCTGTCATGGCGTCATGGACAAGTGCTTTTCGGCTCAAGCCGGGAGGCCAATAAAACAATCGTGTTTTGGAAGGATTCTCCCCATGAAAACCCAGATGTTTTTCGCATCATCGGCATTGGCACTTGTTCTGGCGGTCAGCTTGGGTGGGTGCAGCAGTGGCGGTGGCGGTTCGAAAAGTCATGTCGATGGTTCCTCATCCACAGCGGGTACATCGGGAGGGTCAGCCAGCGGCGGAACCACCGATGGCAGCGGTTCGGGCGGCACCGGTAATACGGGTGGGACAGGAGGCACAGGCGATACCGGAACGGGTGGCACAGGCGGAACAGGCGGAACCGGTGGTGGCGTGGTTGACGGCGGCACCGGAGGCACGGGCGGAACAGGTGGTACAGGCGGTACAGGCGGCACTGATGGTGGAACCGGCGGAAACGGTGGCGGCACTCCGGTGATCCGGACACGCAGCACGACCGCACAGACCAGCGTCGATCTCGGCAACGTCCTCGGTCAGGTGGGCGATGCGGTCGTGGGCGTAGGTGATGCCGTGTCGTCGGTGCCGATTGCGGGCAACACCGATCTGACCTCCGGCGCGGGTGGCCTGGTTTCATCCCTTGGTTTCGCGGCGAACAGCGTCAGCGGCGGTTTGGTCGATGGCCTCGGCACACTTGGCACCGACAGTAATTCCCTCGGCATGACGCTTTCCAGCGTCGGCACGGCGACCGGCGACCTCGGCACTGGCGTCTCTTCCCTCGGCACTGGCGTGTCGAAATTCGCCCGATCCTCGGCCATCGAACAGGTGCCGTTGGTGGGCACCGTGGTCGGCGGCGCAGGCGATCTGGTCGACGGCGTAGGCCAGAAGGTCACCATGCTCGGTGACACCCTCAGCGCCGCCACCACCAGTGGCCCGCTCGGCTCGGCCACGCAAGCCATCGGCGACAAACTGGTGCCGGTGGTGGCGATGCTCGAATCGACCACCAACAAAGTCGGCAGCGCGACAGGGCTGGGTCAGCCAGTGAACGGCTTGCTGCAGAACGTCAAAGGCACGCTCAATAACGTCGGCAGCAGCCTGCAAAACGGCGCGCAGAACAATCCGCTCACTGCAGGGCTGGGCGGCTCGCTCGGCGGCCTGGGTGATGTGGCGGGCACGGCAGCCGGTTACCTGCAAGCCAATGCCGGCACGGGTGGCGGCACCACGTTGCCTGGCCTGCCGGGGCTGCCCAGCGTTCCGGGCTTGAACGGCGGCTTGCTTGAGAACGTCGGTGGTGTGGTCGCTGCCGCAGGTTCGGGGCTGACCGCAGGTTCTGGCGGCGGTCTGCTGGGCGCCGCAGGTCTGAATGGCACCGGCGCCGGCACGACGGTCGCGTCCCTTGGTCCGATCCTCGGTGGCAATGGGGCCGCCAATACGGCGCTCGGCGCACCGGTCGCTGCGTTGACCAATAACGTCGCCTCCGCGATTACGCCCGTCGTGACCAACGTCGCCAGCGTCACGCAGAACATCGTCGGGGCCACGGGCATCGGCGCACCGGTCAACGGCCTGCTCACGCAAGCGGGCGGTGCAGTCAGCAGTCTGGGTAGCCAGATTGCCGCGACCAACGCCAACCCGGTCACCACGGCGGTTGGCGGCACGGTCTCGACACTGGGCACTACGGTCGCTCAGGTGGGTGGCCTGGTGAATGCAAATGGCAGCGCGTCGAACGGTGGCGTCGGCGGGCTGCTCAACGGGGTTACAAGCGTCCTCGGCGGTGGGTTGGCTACGCGTAAGTAAGAAGTGCTGGGCAGTGTGAGAACGTTCGCGAGTTAGTTGTCCGCGATGCCGTGTTCTTTCTCCAGCTTGCTTCGCTAGCGACTTCTCCCACAACGCCTACGCTTGTTTCAGACAGGGGAGTCGGAAGATCCCCTGTCTTTTTTTTGCCCGTGCACCGCTGCTGTTGGCCAATGGAGTGTCCTTATGCGTGCTTGTATCCCTGTCTTCGTGCTGGGTGTTTCTGTCTCTCCTTTCTTCGCGAACGCTGAACCGCTTCCCAGCTTCCTCAACAGCAACGACCGCGAGCGCACGCTCCCGGTGCCCAACCTTCCCGCTGATGCCTACCGTCCTGCGACGCCCGCCCTGCAGGTGCCTGCACCGCCGTCCGACGCCACGCCCTTGATGATGAGCACCAAAGTCGGCGTGCGCAAAATTCGTATCGAAGGCGGCACGGTGTACCCGCTGGAACAGCTCGGCGCTGCCTATGAACCCTTGATCGGCCGCGACGCCACACTCGCCGAATTGATCGAGGCCACGCGCGGCATCACCCGGCGTTATCAGGATGACGGCTATCTGTTGTCCTACGCGTTCCTGCCGCCGCAAAACTTCGATCAGGGGCTGGTGCGCGTGGTGCTGGTGGAAGGTTACGTGCGGGATTATCGGCTTGAAGGTGACATTGGCAACGTGTCGGCGTACCTGCAAAAGCTCGTCGACAAGATCAAGCAGGAGCGTCCGCTGACCCGCAAGACGTTCGAGCGCTACACCTCGCTGATGAGCCGGGTGCCGGGCGTGACCTTGCAGGCTCAAGTGCCGCCACCGGGCACCACGGACGGCGCGACCACGTTGATCGCCCAAGCCTCGCGCAAACCTTTCACCAGCACCCTGAGCACCACGGACGATAACCGCGATGGCCTGCAAGCGTTGCTCGGTTTGAGCAGCAACGCGCAGACCGCCATGGCCGAGCAACTGACCTTCAGCGGCCTGTTCCCGCCAGGAGACGACAAAGAGCATTACTACCGTCTGGATTACAGCCAGTACCTCAATACCGAGGGCACGCAGCTGAATCTCTCGGCGTCTCACTACCGCAGCGAGCCGGGCACCAACGTGGCGTTGGACAATGGGTTGGAGTTGAAGCAACGGCGCGACAACGACCGGTTTTCCATTGGCTTCACCCATCCGCTGATTGCGGCTCAGAACGAATGGCTGAGCGCAGGGGCGCGGCTGTACGCGGTGAATGACAAGACGCGTTACGACGTGATTGGCTTTCCTTTGAGCGTGCAAAGTCGCACCGATATCCGCGCTGTGGCGGTGGAAGGCGATTGGCGCAAATCGACGGATCGCCAGCTACGAATTCTCAGCGCCGGGGTGTACCAGGGCATCGATGGCATGGGCGCGAAGACCGACGACAGCACATACGACCTGGACTTCTTTCGGGCGCGGTTGTCGGGGGTGCAAAGCGACAAGTTTTTCGAGCATTGGCAGGGGGTGTTTTCCGCTGCGTTGTACTGGAGCGACGACACCTTGCCAGACAGTGAGCGGGCGCAGTTTGGCGGGCAGAATTTCGGCCGAGGCTACCCGACCGATCAAGCGTCCGGCGACAAGGGCTGGGGCGTGGCGTATGAGGTCAACTACAGCTTCACCCGTGACGGCAACTGGGTGAAAGTGCTGCAACCGTACGTAGTGTTCGACGCGGCGCGGACGTGGTTCAACGAACTGCCGGTCAAGGATTCGAAACTGTCCTCAGCGGCGGGCGGACTCAGGTTTGGCGATGGCCGTTATTACAACATCGCGCTGGAAGCGGCCAAGCCGATGTCAGACGTCGGGCTGGACAGTTTCAACCGCAATCCCAGGTTCACGTTGAGCTTCAGTTATCAGCTTTGAGAGAGGAGGGCGGTGTGTCGGGCTTGGATGTGGCCTGATATACCGCCTTCGCTGCCGTCGTAACCTCCGGCGTCTCCCACGAGTCTTATGCCGTTCTGAACATTTGTGATCGGCACCGAGGGAGCTAGAAGGCGAGGCGTTCGGTTCGGGTTTGCCGCAGAACCTGTGGGAGACGCCGGAGGTTACGACGGCAGCGAAGCGGTGTGCCCGGCGACGGATAGGCCGACGGGCACAGCACCTTCATGGTCATTGGGAATCCCGGTCGAAAGGAAGGCTCAAGGCCCGACCTGATACACCTTCGGTTTCGGAAACAGGTTGTCGAGGGTTTCCAGCAGCCGGACGTGGTAGATGGGTTTGCGGAACAGGTCCAGCACGTGCAGGCGCAGCAGGTCGCTGACGTCTTCCATGTCAGCATGCCCTGAAGTGACGATGACCGGCAGGTGCTGGCGTGACGTATGCTCGCGCAGGCGTTTGATCAGCGAGATGCCGCTTTCCTCCGGCATCCGCAGATCAGTGATCACCAAGGCGATGTCCGGGTGCTCGGTCAGCAGCTTCAGCGCCACCTTGACAGAGGGCGCCGTGAAGCAGCAAAACCCCTCGCCTTCGAGCAACTCGGCCAGCTCTTCGTTGGCGTCCTCTTCGTCGTCAACGAGTAGTAATTGTTGGCGTGTAGGAGCGGCGGCCATAAAGACAATCCTTAGTGATGGAGATTTCCTTAGAGTAGGCGCCTTTTGAGATTAGCTGCCTGAACTGCCCGAACTCCCTGATGATCCAGAAGTCGGTGTCAGCGCCGTCGTAATGCTGCTGAAAGTATTGGTCAGCGCGGTTTTGACGCTTGGAGAAATACCCACGATAACCAGCGCAACCATCGCGATGATGATGACGTATTCAACAGCCGAGGCACCATCTTCTCGTTTGAGAAATTTTTTGATCCATCTAACGGTTTTTGCAAGGTACATCTCACTTCTCCTCAGCGCACCAAAGCGCGTTACTGCACGCAAAAAGCGTTTGCCAATCCTTCGTACCCACAGCATTGACCCCATTTCCACACTCCACAATCGCAAGAAAGCATTAATCCGAAAGTAATAATGCCAGGCGGCCCACAGGCCGTGGCCTGGCCCCTCCGAATGAATGAGTGCATGGGAAATTTCCGACGAATGATGGCGTTTTGAATGACCTCGTCTACCTTCATAAGGCGAAAAGGAAGAATGTTCACAGCCAACTGACTGATCGGTTGTCTCGAACCGTTTTCGAAGTGATCCGCAGAGCGGTAAGGCACAGGAGGGCCGTCATGAGCAGTCGCGTCACACTAGGGCTCGCTGTACTTTTTCTGCTGGGTGCGCTGTTTGCCGGGTATTGGGGATTGGTATTGAGCCGCCAACCCGCGCCTGCACCTCAAGCGCCTGTCGCACAGACCGTTACCCCGGTCGCCGCCCCCGTTGTCGAAGAAAAACCCTCCGAAGACCCGACCCGCCAATCCGTGCTGGTGCTGGCGCGCGATCTCCCCGCGTTTGAGCCCATCAAGGCTGACGACCTGATTGTCGAACGCCTCAAGGTCGCGCCTGCCGGAAGCTTCAGCAAACCGGATGAGGCCATCGGCCGCCTGTCGTGGCGCCCCCTCGCGGCAGGCACCTGGCTGACCGACAGCAGCTTCGAAGCCGGTGGCCCATTGGCTCGAATGATCCGCTCCGGCGAGCGAGCACTGGCGCTGTCCATTGACGAAATCATCGGTGCCGGAGGGCAGTTGAGCCCCGGTGATTACGTGGATGTCTTGCTGTACCTGCCTCCGGACCAGGCCAATAACGACCGCAGCGCGCAAACCGTCGTTCCAGCGTTACGCGTGCTCAGTGTGGGGGCGTTGATGGGGCCGGTGAATCAGGGCCAGGACGATCAAGGCATCAGCCGCGACGAGCGCGCCCAACAGCAAAAAGGCAGGGTCAATGCCCGGAGCGTGGTCGTCGCGGTGCCGGAAAAGCTGCTCAACCGTTTGATGCTGGCCTCGCAAGCCGGCCCTCTGCGCCTGGCTGTGCGCAGCGCCGACGAGAAAAATCTTGAGCGTTACTGGGCGGGCGACAGCGACATAGCCCTGCAGCTGGACACCACGAATCGCAACGTCACCCACTTCAACCAACTGAGTCTGCAGTCCAACGTTGCGGTTCGCGCCAGCGGGGGTGCCCCGCGCGGACCGCGACCGGTGGAAGTCATTCGTGGCAATCAGATCACGCAGCAAACCCCCTGATTCGAGCAAGGATTGCACTTGATGAGCAGCCGTTCCAAACCGGTGTTGAACCGTATCGTGTTGGCCTTTATGTCTCTCGGTCTGTATCAGGGCATCGCGGTGGCCGCGCCGACCGGGTGTTCGGGACTCGCGGCCATGCCAGCGGCCACCGAGATCGGCCAGGGCGTGCAGCAAGCTATCCGCTCGCCTGTCGCCATTACGCGTCTGGCAGTGGGCGATCCGAAGATTGCGGATGTTCATGTGAACGGCGACGACAACGGCGGCTTCCTGCTGACCGGTGTGGGACCGGGCACTACCAGCCTGATGATCTGGACGGCGTGTTCCACTTCGCCCCGGCAGAGCATGGTGTTCGTGCGTGGCACCGCGAAGACGGCGATGACTGACACCCTGCTGCCACCTTCCGAAGACCCGCTGCTCCCCAGTCAGGTGCAAACCGACATTCGTTTCGTCGAGGTCAGCCGTACCAAGTTGAAAGAAGCCAGCACCTCGATCTTTGGCAGAGGCTCGAACAATTTCCTCTTCGGCTCCCCCGGCACCGTACCGGGCGTGACGGTGACGCCGGGCACCGTGGGCGGCACGCGACCGGCGATCCCGCTCAGCAACAACAACTTCAACATCGTCTGGGGCGGCGGCAGCAGCAAAGTGCTGGGCATGCTCAATGCCATGGAAACGAGCGGTTTCGCCTACACCCTCGCCCGGCCAAGCCTGGTGGCATTGAGCGGGCAGAGCGCGAGTTTCCTGGCCGGTGGCGAATTCCCGGTGCCGGTGCCCAACGGCGAAGGCAACGGCATTTCCATCGAATATAAAGAGTACGGCGTGCGCTTGACGCTGACCCCGACCGTGGTGGGCCGCAACCGCATATCGCTGAAAGTCGCGCCCGAAGTCAGCGAGCTGGATTTCACGGCGGGGGTGACCATCGCGGGCACCACCGTACCGGCGCTGAACGTCCGCCGCACCGACACCAGCGTCTCGTTGGCCGATGGTGAGAGCTTCGTGATCAGTGGCCTGATCAACACCAGCAACATCGCCTCGGTGGATAAATTTCCGGGGCTCGGCGACATCCCGATCCTCGGCGCGTTGTTTCGCAGTTCGCAGATCAACCGCGATGAACGTGAGCTGCTGATGATCGTCACCCCGCACCTGGTTCAGCCGATGGCCGTGAATGCGCCGTTGCCGTCACTGCCGGGTGAAGGGCTGCGCAATTACGACCCGAGTTTCCTCAAGATGTACTTCCTCGAAAACGGCAGCTTTGATCGCCGCAGTGGGTTATCGCAATGAGCCAGGGACCGAGCCTCAGCCAGACCTTTCTGGCCATCACCCGCAACAGCACCGACCTCGAATGGCTGCAGGGTGCGCTGGCCCCGTTAGGCCAGGTGGTCAGCGCGGGCACCGGCAGCCTGGATGAACTGCTGGCGCTGGTGGATGTGACCTTCGCCAGCGTGGTGTTCGTCGGCCTCGACCGCGAGCATTTGATGAACCAGAGCGCGTTGATCGAAGGCGCACTGGAGGCGAAGCCGATGCTGGCCATCGTCGCGCTGGGCGACGGCATGGACAACCAGCTCGTGCTCAATGCCATGCGGGCCGGGGCGCGGGATTTCGTGGCCTACGGTTCGCGCTCCAGTGAGGTGGCCGGTCTGGTGCGGCGCCTGAGCAAACGCCTGCCGCCCGTGGCGCCGAACCCCAACATGGGTGGCCTGACCGTGATCTACGGCGCCCAATGCGATGGCGATGGCGCGCTGGTGTCGGCGCATCTGGCCCTCGTCGCGCAACAGAAGGAACAGCGCACCTTGCTGTTGGATTTGGGCATGCCTCGCGGCGACAGCCTGGCCATGTTGAGCCTCGAATCCTCGTTCAATTTTGGCGATGCCGTGCGCCATTTGCGTCGTCTTGACTCCACCCTGATCGACAGCGCCTTCACGGTCCACCCGACTCAACTGCGCATTCTCGCGTATGGCGAGGACGACATGTCGCTGGAACACACCAGCGCCGCCGAGCTGTACATGTTGCTCAGTGCGTTGCGTCAGCACTTTCAGCATGTCGTGGTGAATCTGGTGGGCCAGCCGGACAGCGAGTCGCTGCGGACCTTCGTCACTCATTGCGATCAGTTGCTGTGGTACGTCGATCAGAACGTCATCGAATGCCGTCGCAACCTGGCGATCCTCAATCTGTGGCGCGAAAAAGGCCTGAAGTTGCAGCAGGGCGGGTTGCTGGTGGACAAGTACCTGCGCCAGGTCACGCCCAACGCCGAGGCACTGGAGAAGACCTTCGGGCTGCCAGCCATGGCCGTTTTGCCGCTCAGCCCCGAGTTGCGCCTGAACGCGAAAAATCAGGGCCTGTCGCTGTTCGAGCTGTCGCCCCGAGAGTCCTTGAGCACCGGCTTGAAAAACCTGGGCGAGCGGATGGCCAGTCAGAACCAGACGCCGGACAAGCCCCGTGACGGCTGGCTCGGACGTTTACTGGGAGCGCGTAAATGAAAGGCGAAAAGCTGTTCGGCGTGTCGTCGCGTCCTCAGGATGCGGGCGGCGACGGTCAGGGTCTGAAGCTGGTCCTGCACCGCTACATCATCGATGCCATCGAAGAAAGCGGACGCAACCTGCTGGAAGGCACGCGCCCGGCGCTGGCTCAGTTCGTCACCGACAAAGTGGCCGAATACGTGGCGCGGCTGCGGCTGGCGATTTCCCGTTACGAGATGGAGCGGCTTGCGGAGGAGTTGGTGGATGAACTCACCGGTTTCGGTCCGCTGGAGGTGCTGCTGCGGGACAAGTCAGTGACGGAAATTCTGGTCAACGGCCCGAACAAAGTGTTCATCGAGCGCGAAGGCGTGTTGCACCATTCGGACCTGCGCTTCATCGATTCCCACCACGTCGAGCGTGTGATTCAGCGGATTCTCGCGCCGCTGGGGCGTCGTCTGGACGAATCCTCGCCGATGGTCGATGCGCGTTTGCCCGATGGCAGCCGGGTCAACGCGATCATCCCGCCCATTGCGCTGGACGGGCCGTGCGTGTCGATCCGGAAATTCCGCAAGGACATGCTCAAGAGCGCCGACCTGGTGGCGATGCAGACCATCGACCAGTCGATCTACGACTTTCTTGAAACCGCCGTGAGCAAGCGCTGCAACATCCTCATCAGCGGCGGTACGGGCACTGGCAAGACCACCATGCTCAACGTCATGAGCCAGATGATCCAGACGCAGCAGCGGCTGGTGACCATCGAAGACGTCGCCGAATTGCAGCTTGGCCACCCCCACGTCGTGCGCCTGGAAACCCGCCCCCCCAATGCCGAGGGCCACGGTGAGGTGCGCGCCAGCGACCTGATTCGCAACGCTCTGCGGATGCGCCCCGACCGGATCATCCTCGGCGAGATTCGAGGCGTTGAAGTGCTCGACGTGCTGACCGCGATGAACACCGGGCACGACGGCTCCATGAGCACCGTGCACGCCAACAACGCGCAGGATGCCTTGCTGCGGCTGGAGACGCTGGTGGGGTTGACGGGCCGGCAAATCGCCGAGAAAACCTTGCGGCAGATGATCTGCGCGGCGCTGGACGTGATCATCCAGCTAACGCGCATGCCCGATGGGCGACGCTGCGTCAGCGAGGTGGTGGAAGTGGTGGGCGTGCGTGACGACGTGTACGTCACCAATACGTTGTTCCGCCTTGATCGGCGGACTGGTTTCGGTTTCTTGCGCGAGGCCATGAACCCCGCCGGGGACAAACTGCGGCAGATGGACTATTAGGCAGGGTCAGGGAGGTTCAGGTGAAAGGCGCGATTATCCTCGGGCTCGTCTTCATGTTGCTGATGCTGCTGTCGTTCTACCTGTTTTATCGCGGGCTGAACCAGGGCGCTCACGACCGTGTCATGGCGCGCCTGTCATTGGGGCAGCCTGAGCCTGATGCCGCAAAACCGGGTCTGGCGCGAATAGAACGTGCCTTTCTGCGGGCAGGGTTGGGGCGGCCCACCGAGCGCTTGCCGCTGGCCCTCACCGTCTGGGCGATGGCGATGTTGCTGGGCTATCTGCTGCACGACGGGTTTGGTCTGATGCTGGGCATTTTGCTGCCGGTCATCGTGTTGCGTTTTTACGTCAGCTTTCGCTATCGGCGTCGGGTGCGGCGCATGATCGAGCAATTGCCGCAGTTGCTCGATCACGCCGTGCGCAGCCTGAAATCCGGCCGCACGTTGGGTGATGCCATTCTGCACAGCATCGACTCGGCGAGTTATCCCTTGAACGACGCCATGTCGCGCATCAAGCGCAACGTGCAGATGGGCGTTTCATTACCAGACGCCGTGCAAGACTTCGCTGAGCTGTACGAGCGCGATGAGTTCCAGCTGTTCGCCATGGGCCTGCGGGTCAATCACCGTTACGGCGGCAATGCCAGCGAATTGCTCGACAACCTGATTCGCTTGATCCGTGAGCGCGAGCAGGGCGCACGGCAGTTGCGGGCGATGACCGGCGAAACCCGCATGACCGCCGTGGTGCTGGCGCTGCTGCCGGTGGGCATGGTGGCGTACTTCCTGGCAGTGAACCCGAACTACCTTCTGCACATGTGGAACGACGGTTCGGGGAAGACCATGCTGATGGTCGCGTTTGGCATGCAGACGGCGGGCTGTCTGGCGCTGTGGCGCATGTTGCGGAGCGTGTGAGATGGCCTTGTTGCTCAGCGCATTGATGTTCTTCATCGCCGGATTCTTCCTGCTGCTGACCGTGGCCCGCCAGCGCCGCAATGAACGCCTGGTGATGTCGCGATTGCAAGGGGTGGTCGCCCGCGACAGTCGCGTGAGCACGTTATTACGCTTGCTGGGTGACAGCCGATTCGGCCAGCGTTCGGTCAGTCTCGACAGCGAAACTCAAATCCTGTTGAACCGCATCGGCTGGCGGCGGGCGAGCCAGCGTTCGTTGTTCGCGGCCTGCCAGGTCGGCACGCCCATTGTGGCGGTGTGCATCGTGATGCTGGTGCAGGCGCTGTTCTTCAGTGACGTCGAATACCCGCTGCTGGCGCCGATGTTCGCGTTGGGTCTGGGCTACCTCGCGCCCAAGCGCATTCTGGCCACGGCGGCCATGCGCCGGCAAAAACAGGCAGTCGCGGAAATCGCCACATTCATTCCACTGCTTCGCATCCTGTTCGAATCGGGCATGGCGGTGGAACAGGCGCTGCGGGTGTTGAGCAACGAGGGGCGAAGCCTGCTGCCGGTGCTGTCGTCGGAGCTTCGGGTGATGCTGGTGCGTATCGACTCCGGTCTGGAACTGGGTGATGAGCTGAACAAGATGGCCGCCGTGCTGGCGGTGGATGAGTTCAGCGACACCTGCGTCATTCTCAATCAGTTGATTCATCAGGGCGGGGGGGCGATGAAGTCGCTGCTGGCGCTCAAGCAGTTGATCGATGACCGCCGTTTGACGCGGTTGCAGGAATACATTTCCAAGCTGTCGGCGAAGATGTCGATCGTGATGATGGTGTTTCTGTTTCCCGCGTTATTGATCGTATTGGCCGGGCCAGGCTTCGTCGCCATTGGCAAGGCATTGGGTTCGCATTAGGAGATCGAATGAAAGCGCTCATCGCAGTAATAGGCCTGGCGTTGCTCAGTGGTTGCGCCGCTGACGGCACGGCGCCTTGGCTGGCGCAGGCCACCGCTGGCAGTTGCGCGAAGCCGACGTCGGATCAGGAGCTGGCGTTGAACATGGCGCAGGACATGGCCGATGAAGGCCGCTTGCACGCGAGCCTGGCCCATCTGGAAAGCTTGCCGCCGACGTTGCCGGATGTGCGGCTGCGCAAGGCCCGAGTGCTGCGTCTCTTGGGTAGCAACGAGGCCGAGCCGCTGTACAAGAGTCTGATCGGGACCTGTCGCGCGGCGGAGGGCGAGCATGGGCTTGGCCAGCTCGCGGCAGCGCGGGGCGATAACAATCAGGCGCTGATGTATTTGCAGGCGGCAGTGAAGCTCTCGCCCACCGACGAGAAAATCCGCAACGACCTAGGTGTCGTCTACCTCAATCAGCGCAAGCTCGACCTGGCACGCTTTCAGTTCCTCACGGCGATGGAGCTGAAACAGCCCGATACGTTGGCAGCGCAGAACATGGTCACGTTGCTGATTTATCAGGATGACTGGACGCAAGCGGCGGAGCTGGTGTCGCGCACCGGGTTGACACCTGAGCAGGTGAACGACGCCCAGGCACGCGCCGAGACACTCAAAAAAACCCCGGCAGGCACGCCACTCAAGGCCGACAAAGTCGCCGCCGTCATCGAGGCTCCGACGATCGCAGGGAGACAACCATGAAACGCCTATTGTTGACGGGTTTGTGCATGCTGACGCTCAGCGGCACAGTCTTCGCCATAGAACCTGGCCCGTCCTCGGCTGCGCAAAAACAGACGGAAGACTGGCTGCAACTCCAGGCCAGCGGCAGGGCCGCGTCCCCCATTCCCCAACCCCAAG
>NZ_JAAAKW010000006.1 GCF_009905615.1 Pseudomonas sp. SLFW | reverse complement strand
GGTTTCCCCATGTGAGAGTAGGTCATCGTCAAGATTAAATTCCAGAACCCCATTTGCGAAAGCAGATGGGGTTTTGTCTTTATAAGTGAAGGTCACTCATTTTCGCTGACACGTTACCTGGTAACGGATCGGCTACAGAATTTCTTGACGACCATAGAACATTGGAACCACCTGATCCCATCCCGAACTCAGAAGTGAAACGATGTATCGCCGATGGTAGTGTGGGGTTTCCCCATGTGAGAGTAGGTCATCGTCAAGATTAATTTCCAAAACCCCATCTGCTCGCGCAGATGGGGTTTTGTCGTTTCAGGGTGCAAATAACAGAACCCCAGCCATCAAACGAAAAGCACGCTCAGGCGAAACCGAAGCTGGCCGTGTATTCAGAGCAGATCAGCCAAACAGCTTCTGCACATTGCTCATCGCGTCATCTGCGAAGCCTTGCAGGAATGTCTGAAACTCCATGGCGCTGGCTGTATTCCCCTCACCCGGCTCGGCAATGATGGTCCAGGTCGCAACACAGCTACTTTCGCCAGCGGGCAGCACGGTCATTGAGGCCCACAGATTTCCAACGCCCAGATTGTTATAGATCGTGGTCCACGTCATCGAATACGCCTTTTCATTACGCGAGTTGAGCTGCTCGACCACTTCCAGCCCTCCCTCTTTGAAGCGCTTGTGCCGGATCGAACCAACACCGCTACCAATCACTTTAATGCTGTCCAGGGCCGGAATGAATTTCGTGAATCCTCCGAAGTCGCCAACGACTTGCCATACCTCGTCCGCTCGCGCTGCGACCTGGACTGACGACACCACAGGCGTGCCAGTCGGATTGGCGATCAGCGTGTCGGGTTTCAGTGCGTCGATTTTGTTGATTGCGTTCATGTCGATCTCCATTACGTACGTGGGTGTTGCGGTCAGATGAAGTCAATTTCTTTCAGGTAGTCGCAGCCTTTACGCAGCAGCGCCGGGGTTTTTTGCGGATAGCGTTCGCCCATTCGCTGCACGCCGGCGAGAGCGTTTTGATAGGCGATCATTGAGATGTCGCCGATGTCCTCTTCGAAGCCGTCTAGATAGAAGCCGAACACGCCGAACAGCGCGTTCTGGCTGTCGACCCGATTGAGCTGGGTCTGCCAGTGCGCCACGCTGACCATCTCGAATTCGCGACCCGCTTCCCGAAACGCATCGACGTAGCCGCTCCAACTCAGAGGTTCAGGGTTGTGGAGATTGAATACGGCGCGTGCAGGCTGATAACGGCTGCTATGGAAGCTGATGAAGCGGGCGAGGAAGTCGACGGGCATCAGGTCGAAGGTCATCGAGAAATCAGGTACTTGTCCCAATTGCATCGAGCCCTTGAGCATGAGCATCAAGCGGTTCTTGTGAGGCTGGCAGACGCCGGTCAGGCTGTTGAACGCGATGTTGCCGGGCCGGTAGATGTTGACCCAAACCCCCTGCTCGCGAGCCTTTTGCAGGACGCGTTCCGCGACCCATTTGGAGAGGTTGTAGCCGTTCTTGATGTAGATCGGCGGTGTGTCAGCAGCAGGCGCCTCTAGCACGCTGCCATCGGCGTCAACGGCGCTCGACGCTGACAGCGTTGAGACGAAGTTGAACACCTTCTTGCTGCGTCCTTCGCACAACCGCAGGCATTCAAATATTGGCGCGACGTTGTCCTTGGCCAGCGTTTCGTAATCCTGCACGTGGTTGACGTTGGCCGCGTTGTGCACCAGCGCGCCAAAGTCGCGGTCGAGCCGTTCGTACACCTCATCGCTCAATCCCAACTGCGGTTGGGTAATGTCGGCGGCATAGACACGGACCCGGCTCAGGTCCAGATGCTCCAGTCGATTTTCACGCAAGGATTCGACGAATCGATCCTGGGCCGTCGACCCATTGCCCTCGCGCACCAGACACGCCACCTCCGTCGCGCCCCACGCCAGCAGCGCCTCGACGATGTGCACGCCGAGAAAGCCGTTGGCACCGGTGACAATGACCTTGTGCACGTCTCCGAGCTTGCCCACGGGTAACACCGGCAGATCCAGTGGCCTCATTGCATCCTTGATCGCCTGCGGGCTGACGGTCCAGGAGGACGTACCGTCGTTGTCGATCAACGAGGCCAGAGTGATCAGGGTCGGGGCTTCGATGAAGCGGTTGATTGGAATACTCCGCCCAAACTGCTCGCGGATGCCCAACAACATCTGCGACAGCAAAATCGAGTGTCCTCCGAGATTGAAGAAGCTCTCTTCGGTAGAAATATCCCCCGGCGGCAGCTCCAGCAGATCAGCCCACAATGTCAGCAAGAGGCGTTCGTTCTCGGTGTCCGGTTGGCGACGTGGCACCTGCTCGATCATGTTCACCGGCAATTGCAGCAACGCTTTGCGATCAACCTTGCCGTTGTTGGCGAAAGGCATGATCGCCAGTTCGGTGTACGCCGCAGGTCGCATGTAATCGGGCAGCAAACGTTCTACATGGGTTTTCAACAGGGCGCGTGCAGCACCGGGTTCGGTGCCATGAGGCTGGGCCAGAAACGCCAGGATTCGACGTTGCTCATCGACGACCACCGCGACTTGGCGATACAGCTGGCTGTCGCGCAAACAATGCTCGATCTCTTCAGGCTCGACGCGGAAACCCCGAATCTTCACCTGATTGTCACGGCGCCCCGCCAGCTCGATACCCGCCTCGGTCCATTTACCCATGTCGCCGGTGCGATAGGCGCGCAGGGTTTTTCCGTCACCCAGTGGAATCTGCACGTAACGCTCGGCCGTCAGAGTCGGGTTGTGGATATAACCCAACGCCACGCCAGGCCCGACAATGTAAAGCTCTCCCGCCGTCTGCTCGGCTACAGGCTGCATCTGCTCGTCGAGAATCAGCAACTGGCTGTTGGCGATCGGGCGTCCGAGGTTGCGATTGCTGCTCCCTGGCTGAAATTGCCCGGCAGTGATCAGCACTGTGGCCTCGGTGGGGCCGTATAGGTTGTGGAACTGACACTGCGCAGCTAGACGCTCGATGACATAGGGTTCGCAGACATCACCCCCGGTGCACAAGTGTTCAAGTTTTAGCGGTTTTTCAAGAGGGAGAATGCTCAGCAGTGCGGGCGGCAGAAAGGCGTGGCTGAGGTTTTGATCCAGTAGCTCCACCAACTGCAGTGGATCACGTCGCTGATCCTCACTGGCAACCACCAGTTCAGCGCCGCTGAGCAGCGTCGGGAAGATGTCGATCACCGAGGAGTCGAAGCTTAAGGTCGAGAACTGCAACACCCGACTGCGCTCGGACAGGCTGACATATTCGGCGTACCAAGCCGTGAAGTGGCTCAGGTTGCGCTGACTGAGCATCACGCCCTTCGGATGCCCGGTAGTGCCCGAGGTGTACAGCGCCATGCAGGGCGCATCAGGGCCGACCGTCTGGCGCATCAGTGATTGAGGCGATTCAGCAACGTCTATCTGGCTGATATCCAGCCCCGGCACACACGGTCCGGCAAGCGGGTGCTGGCCGTCATGCAGCAACAGCACCGCTTTGGCGTTCTCCAGGATGTACTGCTGACGCGGAGTAGGCTGGCTGGGGTCAAGCGGCAGATAGACCGCCCCATATCCCAGAATCGCCAGAATCCCGGCAAACAACGCTGCTGATTTCGGCAGGCAGATGCCAATGACCGGCGGCTCGTTGCCTGACACACCCGGCAAAAGCCGTTGCATCAGTGCCTGGATGGCCACGCTGTGAGCGCGCAGGGTGTCGTAGCTGATGTGTTCGCCGTCGATGCTCAACGCTCGACGGTCAGCGAACGTAGCGAAAGCGCGGTCCAACCGCGCTACCAAAGGCTGTTGCGCAACCCCGAGCAGGTGCGGCTGTGCCGTGCGATTGAAGCGATGCTCGAAGGCCAGCCGATCCAGCGCGTGCAGGCCCTCCTGCCATTCGCTTTGGGGCGGTTCGATCCGTACACCTCGCTCGAAATGTTCGGGATCACGGGAGAAACGACTGACCAATAGCGCCACATGATCGATCAACGTCGCCACTGCACGGTCGCGTAGCATGCGTCCATTACCAGAGGGCTCGGTGGGCACGGTATCGCGCACGATCAGGCGCTGCGCAACGGCCGACCCGTACCAGCAGAGCAATTCGACCTGCGACAATCCGGATTGCACATCGGGAGTCAGCCCCGCGCGAAGCCCCAGATGCACGCTTGTCTGGAACGCTTGTAGGCGCGCGCTCGCCAGATCCAGCGTGCCATCCTCAATGAGCATCGATGAGCCCGTCGGCTCACTGTCTTCCAGAGCCTGAGCATCAATGATTCGATGAAGCAGATGGCCATGGCTGTCGAGTTCCCCGCCTAGCTCGTTGAGGGCCTGACTGTGGCCGATGAGCACAATGTCCAGACGTTTCATTGCACTCCCCCCACTGGCAAGTAGTCGGCCAGAGCGTGTTGCACGCAGGGTGAATCAAGCATTGAGCTTGTCTTGAAGAAACGCACGATGTTGCCCACCAGCGGGTGGTGGCGATTGATCGGGAAGCTCATCGCTTGGGTTTCGTCCCGAAGGGCTTGCTTGACCGGCTCGGACACCGGCAGATGCTCGATCAACACGAAATCAAAGGATTTCTGAATGTCGTTGGTCAAATATTGAGCAATGAACACCGGCATGATCTGTGCGATGGTCTGGCGGTCTTCTTCGGGCGCGGCATTCCAATAGATGCGCACCAGGCGCGCCCAGAACCCGGAATGCCGGCCTTCGTCGAGCAAGTGATCGGCCATCAGCCCCTTGATCGATTGCTTGACCGTGTCGTCCTTGGCGAACGCCGCGACATCATTGGTCACGGTGTTCTCGGCGATGGCCACGCAGATCAGTTCTACGGCGCTGCGCAGAGGGTCAGGCGCGAGGGCCAGTGCAGCGGGAATCGCTCGGCTCAATTCGATTTCCAGCGGCAGATGGATCGGCTGAATACCGGTCAGGGCGATGGTCTGCTGCATGAAGTCCATGGCGACCAGCGCGTGGTAGTCCTCATCGACCACCACGGTCATGGCGTCGTAGCGGCAGGCGAACGGGAAGCGGATCGCGAAGTTGTCCTTGGCGATGCTGCGAGCGGTCTTGTCGACGATTTCCGTCTCGAAGATCACCACGTCGTTGATGAACTTGTACAGGCTCTGGATGAGCGCAAAATCTCGGAGGTGCGAGCATTCGCGGGTGAAGGTGTCGCTGAGCACCAACGGCTGGCGGCTCAGGGGATAGATGAGTTTTTCGTCGTTTTCGACGATGCGGCGCGGGCGGGTGCGGATCGTCGCACGGCCTTCCCAGGCATCGGCAAAGGATAAATAGTCTTCGGCTTTCATGATGTCGTCCTTGTGTGGGCTGAAGGGGATTCGAGGTGCTGCGACAGGCTCATGCACTGACCTCCAACGCCGGTTCGCGCATGCTCACGCGCAGGGCATCCCACAGCGCAATGCGGCTTTCCACGGCCGCGATGGCGGCTTCGTAGACTTGCTGCTCGCGTTGCTCGTCGCCATCGACCAGGCGGGCCAGCAGTGATTCCGCAGCCGGACCGTGGTCTTCCGAATCGACTTCGATGTGGCGCTCCAGGTAGTAGCGGAAGGTCGGCGCCTGGTTGGCCGTGATGCCCCAGTCGTCGAGGATGCGTTGGAACATCTGCGGGATGACGCTTTCACGGCCATGCAGGAAGGCAGCGGCGACGCTGTGAGCGGGTGCATTCAGGGCGATGTCGAGGGTGTCCCGCACGAAACCTGCTTCGGCGCTACCTGCGTTAACGCGGTTCAGCGCTGCTTCGTACGGAACGCCATCTTTTTGCAGCTCGACGAAGCGTTCAATGCGCGTCGTGCTGGCGCCGACTTCGCGCATGGCATCCAGATACAGCTCGAAATGGCTGTAGTGGCCATGATCGAGTCGATCGTCTGATTCCTCGCCCAGCACGATCTCGTTGATCAGGCGAGCGGCCTTCGGGTCTTTGGGCGGCAGCCACGGAAGCCGGGTACAGGTCAGCTCCTGTTGCAGTCGCTTGGTGAGTGACATGAAGTCCCAGACCGCGAAAACATGAGCCTCCATGAAACGTCGCAATACATCCAGAGAATCAATTTCAGAAAATATCGGGTGAGCGCTTAGTTCTGATTTCTTGCGGTTCAATAGTTGTTTTTGAATGTTCATGATGACGTCCTTGAAATGTGTGAGTTCGAACGCTGTGTTCTAGGCGTGGTGCGAAACTGCACCGGTGTGACCGGTGTTTGTTTCACGCCTAGTTGAAAAACAGGCAAGCACGGGCCGTGAACAAAACGTCGTCCAAGAGTGAAGCGTGTTGGGGGCAGCCGCCCAGGCTGCGGGGGCTGTTCGCTTTGTTGCCCTTGAAAATCGATGCCTTTGGCGTCGTTCAAGCGGCAACGAGAAAACGTTAAAGCACTTTTTAATTGGGGCGCAATTACTTTTTAAGAATATTTACTTGCACTAAAAACGGAACGTGACGTGGCCTGATAAAACACGCGCTCAATGTTTTATTTGGATGCAAGCAACCCTTCCAGCTCAATAGAGTCAGAATCGATAATAATGAACGAATGCCTCGTTCAGCGTTGCTCTTACACTGAATAATCGGTTAGGAAGAATTTTGTGGGCGACGTTGATAGAAGTCCGTCATTACGTCTCCGCCCTGTGCACAACTCCTTTCGTTGCTCCATGAGAATCGCGTTTACGAAACCGACTGTAGGCGTGTTCTTGAGCCGAGTTTGCCTGAAACACAGCAAAGTGCTGCGTTAACGCAGTGAGAATTACGAGCGTGAGGAGAGGGGGTTTATGCAGGCAGGAAGGGCGTGAATACGATCACGCCCCCAGCAATCCCAAATGTGTATTGATGATGTGCAGCAGGCGGTGGCGCTGCGATTTGAGAAAGTCATGACGGCCACAGACTTCGATGAGCTCGAATTCGCGGCGGGTGAAGGCGCGCCAGTTCATCATGCTGACGGCGGTATCGACCGGATCATCGCTGCCGTAGAGGGCGGTCAACGGGATGTTCAGCCCGCCGTCGGGACAATGCGACCACAATTCCGAGAGCTTAAGGTCGCTGCGCATCACCGGTTCAAAGAGGCGCATGAGTTTTTTGTCGTGCAGGATCGAGTCTGGCGCTACGCCGAGCTTGATCAACGCGTCGATGAAGTCGTTTTTGGGGAGCGTGTGCAGATAGGGCTCTGGCTGCTGGCTGTCAGGACTGCGGCAGCCGGAAATGAACAGGTGGCGTGTCAGGTCCGGGTAATGTGCCTGGGTTAATCGGGCCATCTCGTACGCGACACGGCCACCGAAGCTGTGGCCATAAAAAGCATGGGGCTCGGTCAGGTAAGGTTCTAACGCAAGAAAGGCGTCTTCAAGCAAGGGCGCCCATTGATCGTACGGCGTTTCCTTGAGGCGGCTGCCGTGCCCCGGCAGACGGAGGGTGACCAGTTCGATGTGATCCGCCAGGCCCTCCGACCAGTCACGAAATTGCTCTGGATCGCCGCCCGCATGGGGAAAGCAGATCAGGCGTGTTTTGATGGGTTGCCCGGAATTGACAACCATCAGCCATTTGTTTTTCTCGGCGTACACTCAGGTTTTCCCAAGCCTGCAAGCGCGGGCTACTGATAACCGTGGGGCCGGGTCCTTCGGCGCTGGCATCGCACATTACGATGCTCGATCAGCCCCATGCCTCGTCTGCTCGCTTGCGGCGAACACAGGCAGGGGTGCGAATGCTGGACCGTGCACAGTCGCTATCCACGGTCTTTGAAACCTCACTCAACGAGGGCGCGCTTCCTTGACGCCGGGGCGGAGTTGGCGACTTCCGCTGGACGGCTTTTCAGATATCCGTTGATGGCTTCGACGCCACGGTTCAAGTGGTGTGCGAGGGCGCTGACGGTCGACTCGATGGCGCCAGCCTCAGCCATCTGCAACAGTTCCAGGTGATCGTGCTGGGAAAGCTTGCCCAGCCCCATGTACTTGAGGTTGAAACGCAGAAAACGTTCTTCCTCGTTCAGCCCGTCCTCGACCAGCTTGAGCAGGCGTTTGTTGGACGCACGGGAATAGAGCGTCATGTGGAACATTCGGTTGAGCGTGCCGATCCGCGTGTAGTCGGTTTCAACTTCAAGCTGTTCGATGAAATCCCGGGCAGTTGCAATGTCCTGGGCGGTGAGGAGCGGGATCGACTGCCGCAGGGCTTCAGACTCCAACAAAATGCGCAGCGCGTAGGCGTCGGTCGCGTCCTCATTGATCAGTGGTGCAACGACGGCGCCTTTATGGGTTTCGACGCGCAGTAGCGATTGAGCCTCAAGCTGGCGCAACGCTTCACGTACCGGCATACGGCTGACACCGAACAGTGTGGCCAGCTCCTGCTGGCGCAAGGCAATCCCGGCTGGCAAGCGGCCATCGAGAATCGCGCTACGCAGTTTCGCTTCAATAACGGCGCGCGCCATGTGCGCGGGCGGTTGTTCATTCCCTAGAATTTCTCGGAGAAACTGCTCTTTCTCTGTCCTGCGCATCGTTATTTCTTCTTCACTGATCGGGCATTGGATCCAATGGAACACTAGAGGCCGTGTCTGGCGTTGTCAAACTTTGCAAAGTCTTTGACTCGGCCGAGGCGGCCCGCATTCTACAAGGCTTTCTGACATTCATGTGCGTACGGTGATCTATCCTGACATCGACACGGGGCGTCGGAAAACGGTCGCCTGGACAAGGCATTTCCACGCGCATGCCAGCAGTCGATCGAAGTCGTTGAATCGCAAGGCAATGATCGCCAGATGCCATTATTTTCCTCGGTTGGAGGCTCGACAGCGAGTACCTCCGGTCGATCCCATGGACTGACTGCCTTGGCGATCCGATTCGTCCTCGACCGCCCTCTACGCACGCTTTGTCAGATTCTGCTGACGGGTGTCGTGTTGGCGAGTCTGGCGAGTACCGACTGGGATTTCTCGCTGATCACCCGCCGGGCGACTGCGCTGTATGGCGCTTCGATAGAGGGGCGCCACCGGGTCGATGAATGGCGGGCGATGCTCGATGGGCGCAGGCCTGCCACCGACCTGGAGCTGCTGCAGCGGGTCAACCTCTTCTTCAATAGGGAGCTGCATTACGTCGAAGACATCGATTTATGGGGCGTCGACGATTATTGGGCCACGCCTGTCGAGGCGCTGTGGAAGGGCGCTGGCGACTGTGAGGATTTCGCCATTGCCAAGTATTTCAGCCTGCGGCAATGGGGTATGCCCGCCGACAAGCTGCTGATCACGTACGTCAAGGTCCTCAACCCCGAGCGCCCGCATATGGTGCTCACGTATTACCCGGACGGGGATGGCGAGCCGATCGTGCTCGACAGCCTGACCGACAGCCTCGAACCGGCCGACGCACGCAAGGACCTGCTGCCGGTGTATGCCTTCAACGGTGAGGGCGTTTGGTTGCCGGATGCCACGGACGCCACCATAGGGAGCAACAGTATCGCGGGGGATATCAAACAGCTGTCCCGCTGGCAGGACGTGTTGAACAAGATGAAAGCCGAAGGTTTTCCGGTCGAGGGCAACACGCCCTGATCCATTCGACAGAACAAGGAATCGCCCATGACCCTGTTCAAACAGCTGTTGCTTGCCATCTGCGTGTTCATGCTTGTCGCGTTCAGTGGCGGCTTCATGGTCAGCCTGGAAAGCTCCCGCGACCAATACGTGAACCAACTGCGCTCCCACGCACAAGACGCAGCCACGGCGCTGGCGCTGTCCCTGACACCGTCGGTGGATGACCCGACGATGATGGACCTGATGGTCAGCTCAATCTTCGATAGCGGCTATTACGCGCGAATTCGCGTGGTAAACCCTGCAACGGGCAAAATCCTCGTCGAGCGCAGCGCCGTGCCTGCAGCGACCGCGCCGGACTGGTTCATCGAACTGATCGCCTTGCAGCCCGCAGGAGCCAGCGCAATTGTCAGCCGTGGCTGGCGGCCTGCGGCCCGGGTTGAAGTGGTCAGCCATCCCATGTTCGCCATCGGCAAGCTATGGCAGTCCGCGCTGGGCAATCTAGGCTGGTTGTTGCTGTGTGGGGTGGTGAGTTTTCTGTTGGGGGCGTGGCTGCTGCGGCGTCAGCTCAGGCCGCTGGATTATCTGGTCGAGCAGTCTCAGGCGATTGGCCGCCGCGAATTTCTCAGCGTGCCGCAACTGCCAATGACCCCTGAGCTGCGCAGGGTGGTGCAGGCCATGAACCAGATGGTCGACAAGCTCAAAGCGCTGTTTCTCGAACAGGCCGAGCGCACCGAAAAACTGCGCATGGAATCCTACGAAGACAGCCTGACGGGGCTCGCCAACCGCCGCTATTTCGACATGCGTTTGCACGCGCACGTCAGTCAGGTCGAGGACGCCCGCTCGGGCTATCTGCTGCTGATGCGGGTCAACGACCTGACAGGGCTCAACGAGCGCTTGGGCAGCCAGAAAGCCGATGCGCTGCTGGTGGCCGTCAGCGATGTGCTGGTGCGCCAGTGTTTCAATCATGCCGAAGCGCGGCAGCTGATCAGCCGGATTCGCGGGGGCGAGTTTGCCGTGCTGGCGCCGGGGCTGGTGAAGGAAGAAGCGCTGCAATTGGCCTATGAACTGGAAACGGCGTTGTGCAGCCTGGCTGGCACCGGCGCGTCGGACGTTAGCCCCGCTGCGTATATCGGCCTGGCGCCGTACAGCCCTGGCGATTCAGCGCAGACCTTGCTGGGCCTTGGTGATCAGGCGCTTTCCCAAGCCGAAACCCAGACTGATTGCATCTGGTACTGCATCGAGCACAGCGCGGTCGAGAGTCTGGAGGACGATCACCACGCCTGGTATGAGTTGCTGGATCAAGCCCTGACCGAGCGTCGTTTTCAGCTGTTTTTCCAGCCGGTGATGGACGCCCGCGACGTGAGCCGCGTGCTGCATTTCAAGGTGTTGTCGCGGGTGATCGACGACGAATCGCAGACCCTGCCCGCGGGGCGATTCCTGCCGTGGATCGAGCGCTTCGGCTGGTCGGCGCGGCACGACCGGGTGATGCTCGAAACGGTCTTCGACCAGCTCCCTCGACATGACCAGAAGCTGGCGCTGAACCTGTCCGCTGCGACGCTTTCCGACGCGGGCGCGTTGAACGAGGTCATGGACCTGCTCAAGCGCCACGCGCATCTGGCCCCTCGATTGATTCTGGAAATCGGTGAGGAGCAGGTGCCTGATCAGCAGGCCCTTGAAGCACTTACTCGCCGTCTCAAGGATTTGGGCTATTCGTTGGCGCTGCAGCACTTTGGTGGGCGGTTCAGCATGATTGGCAACCTGTCGAGCCTGGGATTGGCCTACCTGAAAATCGATGGCAGCTACATTCGGGCCATTGATCAAGAGCGGCACAAACGGTTGTTCATCGAGGCGATTCAACGGGCGGCGCACAGCATCGATCTGCCGCTGATTGCCGAGCGGGTGGAGACGGAAGGGGAGTTTGTCGTGCTGCGGGAGATGGGAATTCAGGGGGTGCAGGGGCAGTTGTTTGGTGATCCTGCGCCTTGGGAATGAGGCGCTCGACCAGAGCTCGCCTAACAAACTGTAGGAGCGAATTCATTCGCGAGAGGCGTGCTCAGTCGACATGAATGCGTCGCCTGTACACATTTTCGTCGGGATGCCGCCCAGAATGAATGTGCTCCCACAGGGATTCAGAAAGCCGGAGGAGTTACAGATACCGACCCGTCACGAAGTGCTGCACATCATTGAACCCCGGCGTCGAAGCATGACCCGGCGTGACCAGCGAATCGATGAACGCCTCATCTTCCGCCGTGATCTTCACGCTCAGCGCTTTGGTGTAGCTGTCCCACTGTTCTTCGGTGCGCGGGCCGACGATGGCCGAGGTCACTGCCTGGTTGTTCAGCACCCAGGCAATGGCGAACTCCACCAGGCCGACGCCCTTATCCTTGGTGTACTGCTGCAATTTCTGCGCGATGTGCAGCGACTCGGTGCGCCACTCCGTTTCCAGAATGCGCTTGTCCTGACGCCCTGCACGGGTACTGCTGTCGGGCGTAACGTCTGGCGCGTATTTGCCGCTGAGCACGCCGCGCGCCAAGGGGCTGTAAGGGACCACGCCCAGATCGTAGAACTTGGCGGCGGTGATCTGCTCAAGCTCTGCCTGACGGTTGACGATGTTGTACAGCGGCTGGCTGATCACGGGTCTGTCGACGCCCAGACGCTCGGCGACATTGACCACTTCAGCGATGCGCCAACCCCGGAAGTTGGACACGCCCCAGTAACGGATCTTGCCCTCGCGAATCAGGTCGCCAATGGCGGAAACCGTCACTTCCAGCGGGGTGCTGTGGTCTTCTTTGTGCAGGTAATGAATGTCGATGTAATCGGTGTCGAGGCGGCGCAGGCTGGATTCGATTTCATTGAAAATGTGCTTGCGGTTCAGGCCGCTGGTGTTCGGCGCAGTGTTGCCTGAACTGCTGCCGACCTTGGTGGCCAAGACCCATTCGCTGCGACGGGACGCAATGGCTTCACCGACGATTTCTTCGGAGCGACCGGCGTTGTAGACGTTGGCGGTGTCGATGAAATTCACGCCTTCATCCCAGGCTTTGTCGATGATGCGCAGCGACTCTTCGGTGCTGGTCTGCACGCCGAACATCATGGAGCCCAGCGTCAGTGTCGAAACCTTGAGGCCGGATTGGCCAAGAATGCGGTGGTTCATTGCTCGATATCCTTTTCGTCAGGGAGATAGAAATAAGGACAGCTCTAGGCCGGACATACTCGCCTGTTTATGACGGATTTGAAAAGTGACAATTTCGGCACGGCGAGGTAGACGCTTATTGCCGCACGGGTTTCACAGGAATGCCTGATGTACGCCATCCACTGTAGGAGTGAGCTTGCTCGCGATCGCGATTTACCAGTTGATGTATTCGTTTCTGACACTCCGCAATCGCGAGCAAGCTCACTCCTACAGGTATTCATTCGCATGAGGGCGAGGGGCAACGAGCCGCTGGTTCAGGGAGCGATGTCAGCGGTTGTGAGCCTCGCATTGCGCCCCGCCAAAAAGCACAGCGTTCCACCCACCGCCGTCAGCCCCGCCAGCATGTAAAACATCGTTGGCGCAGGCGAGTTGATCAATAAATAACCACAGATCACCGGGCTCATCGCGCCACCGAAGGCCGCGAGGTTTTGTGCGCCCAGGTAGCTGCCCCGCAGGTGTTCCGGGGCGATGGTGTCGACGAACAGGTACTCGGCGGGGTAGATGATCATCTCGCCCAGCGTGAACACGAACATTGCCGCACACCACGCCACCGTCGTCTGGGCGAAGCTGAAGCCGAACAGGCCGACGGCGAACAGCGCCGTGCCGAGGCAAATCCAGTACGGCAGCTGTTCGCGCTTGAGAAAACGGCCGATCTGGTACTGCATCAGGATCACCGTGATCGCGTTGCAGGCCAGCACCGCAGAGAGGATTTTCAGGGCTTGCGCCGGGGTGTGGGTGACCAGCAGAAACTGCGAGAGGTACAGCGTGTAGCGGCCGTGAACGATGGTGCTGAGCAGGCTGCCGCCGGTGAACAGGATCAGCGTACGGTCGCTCTTCAGCGTGGCGAGGGTGTCGAGAAAACTGCGCGGCTGGTTTTGATTGTCCGCCACGGTCGGCGGGATGCCGATCATCAGAAACATGCTGCCGAACGCGATGGCGCTGGCAATCAGAAACGGCGCCAAAGGCAGTTGCCCGGCAATCAGCACGCCAAGCATGGGGCCGGTGGCGTAGCCGATGTTGGTCAAGGTGTAGCGCAACGAAAACACCTTGGCGCGCTGACCGATGGGGAGGTTTTCGCTGATGATCGCTTTGGAGCCGATGAGGAACAGCGCCGAGGCGGTTTCGGTGATCACCAGGGTCAGGGTGGTCAGGTAAACGTTCTGGGCGAAGGTCAGCAGCGTGAAGCCGATGGCACTGGAGAGCATCGCCAGAATGAGCAGCTTGCGCTTTTCCAGCCGATCGATGATGTACCCGCCGTACAGCCCCAGCAGCGTCGCGAGGAACACCGCGATGCCCATCAACAGCCCGACGTCCTGCTGATTCAACCCCAGCTTGGTACTCAGAAACAGCGTGAGTAACGGGCTGGTCATCGCGCGACTCATGACGATGGTCAGCGAACAGACCATCAGGCGGCGGATGACGAGGGAATAGGTGGCCACTGTTGTTTTTATGTCCTTGTTTGATCGTGACCCGGAGCCTGTAGGAGTGAGCTTGCTCGCGATGTCGGTCGAACAGCCATAGGGATGCTGAATGACAGATCGCAATCGCGAGCAAGCTCACTCCTACAGTTTGTCGGCGTACCTATACAAAGCGGCGAATCATTTGCCCTGATCCATCCCGACCTTGGCCACTGCACCCTGTTCCAGCTCCCACTTCTTCAGGATCTTGCCGTATGTACCGTCATCGACCATCGCTTGCATCGCTTCGGCAATCGCCTTCGCCAGCTCAGGATTGGACTTGTTCACGCCCAGGCCGGTGAACTGCTTGGAGATCGCCAGGCCGATGGGCTTGTAGGTGTCCTTCTCCTGCGACATCAGGTAAGGAATGGTTTCGCTGCCTTGCATGGCGGCATCCAGACGACCTTGGCGCAGTTGCGCACGGGCATCGGCCGAGCCTTCGGACCCGCTGACGACGATGGCGGGTTTGCCTTTGGCCTCGCAGTTTTCCTTGCTCCACGCCGCGATTTCCGCAGGCCAGGTGGTGCGGCGGCTGGTGCCGACTTTCTTGCCGCACAGGTCTTCAGGCTGATTCAGCTCGGTGTTTTTGGTGAGTGTGTACAGCTGTGGGCCGCTGGTGAAGTAGTCGATGAACGTCACCGATTTCTGGCGTTCGGCGGTATCGGTCATGCCCGACAGAATGATGTCGAAGCGCTTGGTGACCAAGCCGCTGACCATCTGCTCGAAAGCCGTTTCCTGCCATTTGATTTTCACGCCAAGACGCTCGGCCAGCGCGTTGCCGAGGTCCACGTCAAGACCGGTCAGCGTGTTGGTGCTGGTGTCTTTGAAGTCCATCGGCGGGTAGTTCGGCACGATGGCGGCGGTGATTTCGCCTTTTTCCTTGAGGCTGGCGGGCACGTCAGCGAAGACCGCGGAGGAGGCCATCAGGCCTGCGAGTAACGTCGGGAGGATCATTTTTTTCATGGTCGTTCTCGTTTGTTCTGGTTTAGGTGCGAACGGCAGAAATGAAGCTTTGGGTTCTTGGGTTTTGTGGGCTTATTAGAATGTCTTCCGGGCTGCCGGCCTCCACAATCTGGCCCCCGTCCATGAACACCATGCGGTTGGAGACTTCGCGAGCGAAGCCCAGCTCATGGGTCACGACGATCATGGTCATGCCGCTGTGCGCCAGGTCGCGCATCACCGACAACACTTCGCCCACCAGCTCCGGGTCGAGGGCGGAAGTGGGCTCGTCGAACAGCATCAGCTTGGGCCGCATCGCCAGCGCGCGAGCGATTGCCACGCGCTGTTGTTGGCCGCCGGACAGTTCGACGGGATAGGAATGGCGCTTGTCCGCAAGGCCGACGCGGGCCAGCAGTTCGACGGCCTCTTCGTTGGCCTCCTTGGGCGAACGCTTGAGCACCTGGATCGGGCCCTCGATCACGTTCTGCAACGCGGTCATGTGCGGGAACAGGTTGAAGCGCTGGAACACCATGCCGGTGCTCAGGCGCTGACGGGCGATCTGCGCGTCGTTCAGCTCATGCAGTTTGTTGCCGACGATACGATAACCCACCAGCTCGCCATCGACCCACAGGCCGCCCTTGTCGATCTTTTCCAGCTGATTGACGCAACGCAGCAGCGTGCTCTTGCCCGAGCCCGAGGGCCCGATGATGCACAGCACCTCGCCCTGCTCGACCTCGATGCTGACGTCCTTGAGGGCGTGAAACTGGTCGTAGTATTTGTTCAGGCCAACGGCTTTGACGATGCTTCTCATGCTTGATCTCCCTGGCCTTGCTTACGAACGCTTGCCGGCGCCGCGAGCAAAGCGCAGCTCCAGACGGCTTTGACCGAACGACAAAACAGTGACCACGGCGAGGTACCAGATACCGGCGACGATCAGCAGCTCCATGACGCGGGCGTTGGCGTAGTAAATGTTCTGAGCGTTATGCAGCAGCTCGGAGTATTGAATCACGCTGGCCAGGCTGGTCATCTTCACCATGCCGATGAATTCGTTGCCCACCGGCGGAATGATCACGCGCATCGCCTGGGGCAGAATCACCCGACGCAGCGCCTGCAAACGCGGCATGCCTATGGATTTCGCGGCCTCGTACTGGCCGGTGTCCACCGACAGCAGACCCGCGCGCACGACCTCGGCGGTGTACGCGCCCTGATTGATGCTCAGGCCCAGCAGCGCGGCCACGAAAGGCGTCATCAGGCTCACGGTATCGAGCTGAAACAGGCCGGGAATGCCGATGACCGGGAAGATCAGCGCCAGGTTGAACCACAGCAGCAATTGCAGAATCAGCGGCGTGCCGCGAAACAGCCAGGTGTAGGTGATCGCGACGTAACGCAGAATCGGGTTGGCGGACATGCGCATGATCGCGGTGATCACGCCGATCACCACACCGAGCGCCATCGCCAACACTGACATGATGATGGTGTTGAGCAGCCCCCAAAGAATCGCTTCGGAGGTCAGAAACTGGCCGATGTAGCTCCACTCGATCTGACCGTTGGCGAACGCCCGGGCAAGACCCGCCAAGGCAATGACGATCAGCGTGGCGAAGAAAATGCGCCCGTAGTAGCGACGCGGGACGTGTTCGTACTGAGTGATGTCGAACTCGTTTTCGGCCTTTTTGCGCTCGGCTTGCAGACGCTCTGCCGGATTCTGGTTCATGGTGTCTCTCCGAAGCTGTTCAGGCCGCGCATGTTCGATTTCAGCGAGTGCACTTCAGGCGGATTGGCGAGTGTTCGGGCACGCATCCGAGGCTGGGTATTCGCTGAGAGTGAGGGGCAGTGTCGCGTTAAAAGTCCTGATCGAAGTGTCAGGTTTTATTCTCTGATTGCAGCGACCGGGTCACTGATCAGGGCGTCGTGCAGATGGTTGCCAATCGCCATTTTCTGTGTTCATTATTATCAATCGGGCATGTTTTTGTTGTGGGTCAAAGCCTGTTGAATATGACGGGCGAGGTAAATAAGCATTATGGAAACTCCACTTTCCACTTCTGGAAACGTGCCGCCGAAACCGGGGATTCGTCCCCCTTTATCGCTCAGTGGAATGGACTTCAAGCTCCTGCGGGTTTTTCAGGCTGTGGTCGAGGCAGGCGGCTTCAGTGCCGCGCAAAACGAGCTGAACGTGGGGCTTGCAGCCATCAGCAAGCAAATTTCCGACCTCGAAATTCGTATCGGCATGCGCCTCTGCACACGCGGTCGCGAAGGCTTTCATCTGACCGAAGAGGGCAAGCTGGTCTATCAGGCAGCCATCGAACTATTTGCCTCGGTGGACACTTTTCGCGACCGGATTAGTTCGGCACAAAATGAACTGATCGGCGACCTGAGTATTGGCGTTATCGACAACACGATGTCCGATCAAAGTTCGCCGTTAATTGCCGCGCTTCGAACAATGCACGACGACGCGCCCAAAGTAAGACTGCGCCTCCATGCCTCGCAACTCGACGAAATAGAGCGGGGCGTGGTCGAAGGGCGATTGAGCGTCGGCCTCGTGCCGGTGTATCAGCGTCGTGAAGAGTTTGATTATTTTGAGCTCTATGAAGAATTGTCCCACGCGTATTGCGCGGTCGGGCATCCGCTGTTCAACGTCGATGACCGAGAACTGGACATTGACAGCCTGCGTCATTCCCAAGTGGTGAACCACCGCTATGCCATTCACCGCGACAAGGCCAGTTTCGTCAATGACGACAGCCAATCGGCGTCGGCCTCTCAGGTCGAAGCGGTCGCGATGCTGATCCTCACCGGGCGCTTCGTCGGTTTCCTGCCCGAACACTTCGCGCGCAATCTGATCCGCGACGGCAAGCTCCGCGCACTGCGTCCCGACCTCATTCACCTGCGCACCCCCTTCAACCTCATCCTCCGCCAAAACGCCCCGAGAAGCCCGCTGGTCAAGGCGTTTGCGCAGGCGTTGGGGGTGGATTTGAAGCAGGTGGTTTAAGGCGCTGGCTGACACACCCGAGATGCAAAAGCGTATGCCTCAACGGCGATACCCCGGTAAACCCCAATCTTCCAACGGAAACTCTGCTAGCGACCCCAGTATCAGGTCCGCATGGGCGTATTGCGCCACTGGCATGTGCGAATCCGGGACAGCCACTGCGTACATTCCGGCTGTCTTGGCAGCGGTCACGCCAAACGGCGAATCTTCGAACACCAGACAGTCTTTCGGATCGACGCCCAACAACCGGGCAGCCGTCAGGAAGATATCCGGCGCCGGTTTGGCGGCCTTGACGTCCTGATGGTCAGCGGTCACCACGTGGCGGAACAGCTCGAACCACGCGCCATGATTATCCGTCTTCACCTTGAAATAGTGCAGCGACGAACTGGTGCCCACGGCAATCGGAATATTGTGCTCGGCGAGATGGCGCACCAGCGCTTCGGCACCCGGCATCGGCGTTGCGTGAGGGAAGCGCTCGTCGAGCATTGGCTGACGAACCGTGAGAAATTCCTCGGCGGTCATCGGCAGTTGCAGCGCGCTGATCACATACTCGGCGAAATCCTGCGAGCCACGGCCGATGGAGTGCTGCTTCACCGCCCAGTCGAACGTCTTGCCATGCCATTTGGCGATGGTGTCAGTGACTTCGGTGTAGATGCCCTCGGTGTCCAGCAACAGGCCATCCATGTCGAAAATCACGGCCTTGATCGGCCCCTTCGGCGTTTGCACGTTGCTCATTTCATCGATCCCGTTTGCAGAGTGACGCCCAGCCTAACGCCTCGGCAAAGGCCGTGGCTAGGCGCAACGGCTGCAAAATGACCTCGTCAGGTGCTACTCTCGACGGGCTCTGGGCAGCGCAAGGTGCTGCTCGGCGCCCCTGTTGTGGCGCCGGAACCCTCCGGGGTCAGGGACGACATCACCTCTCTTCAAGAACGGACATCTTCGAGTCGACACATGAAAAAATCAGTCAACATTGCCGTAGGCGTGGTCATAGTCGCAGGCGCTCTCATCACCGCTGGCGCCTGGTACACGGGCACCCGCCTTGAAGGCGTGCTCGGCGATGCCGTTCAGCAGGGCAACCAACAGATCCAGACCGCCTTTGCGGGTCACGAAGGCAGCGCGAGTGTGCAGCTGCTGTCGCTGGATCGGCATTTTTTCACCAGCACCGCCCATTACAAGTTCACGATCCAGAATCCCAGGCTCAATGAAGGCGCGCCCATCGAGTTGCTGTTTGTGGATAACATCGAACACGGGCCGTTTCCGTGGAGCCGCGTGAAGTCGTTGAACCTGATGCCGGTCATGGCCGCCAGCAACACTGAACTGGAAAAGAACGTCTTCTCCGAGAAATGGTTCGCCATGACCAACGGCCAACCGCCGCTGACCGCCCATTTCAGCATGGGTTACGACCGCGCCGGGCAGGGCCGGATCGACTTCCTGCCGTTCCAGTTCGACGATCAGAACGGCTCGTTCAAATTCTCCGGTTTCACCCTGAACGCGTCGGGCACCGCCGACGGCGAAAAGCTCGAAGCCAACGGCGTGCTGGGTAGCCTGGACGTGACCGCGACCTCCGAAGAGGGCCCGGTGCACTTGACCCTCAACGACGTGACCTTCAACACGGGCGGCACCAAAGGCAAGTCCGGCTTCTACTTGGGTCACAGCGACGCGAAGGTGTCCTCGGCCACGTTCCAGGCCGCTGGCCAGCCGCCGATCCAGTTCAAGGATTTCGTCAACACTAGCCTGTTGCAGGAAGTGGAAGGCAGCCTGAACGCGCAAGTGAGCTACGACATCGGCAACATCAGCGTCGCGGGCAAAACCATCGGCTCGTCGCAGATGCTGTGGAAGTTTGCCAACTTCGACATCGCCTCCACCAAGAACCTGCTGCAGATCTACAAGGACAAAATCCAGCCGCAAGCCCAGGCGGCAGCGGCGATGGGCGAGTCCTACACGCCACAGTTGAGCGCGGCAGACCAAGCGCTGGTGCAAGCGGAAGTCGGCAAAATGCTGGCCGCCAAACCACACATCGAGCTGGAAAAACTGTCGTTGAAGACGGCCAATGGCGAGAGCCATTTCAGCCTGACGATGGACTTGGGGAACCCGACGTCCTTCGACCAGCCAGGCGCTGCGTTGCTCAAACAACTGCTGACCCAGGCCGACGCCAAGCTGGTGCTGTCCAAACCGATGATCCGTGACCTCGCTTCGCTGCAAGCGCAGTCGGCCGGCCTGACTGACCCGGCCGCCATCGCGCAACAGGCGCAGGGCGCCGCTGAAACGGTGGGCGGCATGGCGATCATGCTGCAAGTGGGCAAGGTCGAGGGCGACAACATCGTGTCCAACCTGCACTACGCCGACGACGTCGTAGACTTCAATGGCGAAAAAATGACCGCTCAACAATTCGCCGCCGCGATGATGGGCAAGGTGGTGATGTTCAATCGCGGGTATTGATTTCTCGTTGCCTGACAGGCCGCTTTCGCGGCCGTCGCACAGCTCCGGCAGCTCCCACAGGTTAAGCGTCGGCCGCCTTTTCTGGGGTCGACCCGCATCCCGGATTTGATGTCAGTCGCAACGCTTCGGCGTGCATCAAATCCTGTGGAAGACGCCGGAGGTACGACGGCAGCGAAGCGATAGTCCAGTCGTCCAGCGGATAACTGACGCTACAGCGCACGCGAACTTGTAAATGCTGGGTAAGCACCGCCCCTCGGTCGCGTCTCCAGCAACTGCGACAGCAACTGATCAATGAACAGGGCGCCAGAATCCATGCGGGTGTCCACCACATACTCTGGTTCAATCGGCGGTTCGTACAGGCTGTCGATCCCGGTGAAATTGCGGATCTTTCCCTCGCGCACTGCCCGATACAGCCCCTTGGCATCCCGTCGCATGCACTCGCGCAACGACGTACTGACATGCACCTCAATGAATTGCCCTTCGGCAAAATGACGTCGGCAGGCATCGCGGTCTTCGCGATATGGCGAGATCGCCGACACGATCACGATCAAGCCCGCGTCCACCATCAACTTGGCGACCTCACCAATGCGACGGACATTTTCTCTCCGACCCTCTTCGCTCATGCCAAGGTCCTGGCACAGCCCCTTGCGCAACCGGTCGCCGTCGAGCAGGTAGCTGTGCAGCCCGTGCGCCACCAGCGTCTGATCCAAATGATTGCCCAGCGTGGTCTTCCCCGCGCCCGACAGCCCGGTAAACCAGATGCAACAGGCACGTTGCTGCTTGAGCGACTCACGCTCCTGTTGTCTGACCGCGAGCGGTGCATCGATGATCAGCGGGCGGGATTCGTAACGGACGTCAGTCATAGGAAAACAGCTCATAGTCGCGGGCGTACACCTCTCGGATACGCTTGCGCGAGGCATCGGAACACAAACCGTTCGTTCGATAGTGGGCACCAGGCGAGCGATTGAGATGGCGCAACGGGACGCTGATCCCGAGGTGTTCGCACAGTGCTGTGAAGTCTGACTCCAGATGCTCCTGCCGCCCGATGAAATCCACCGCAATCTGCCCCATGCCGTTTTGCAGAAAATGATATTGAGGCGCGAAGTGTATTTGCTTCGACACATTCTCTGCGTGCAACCAGCCATCGACGAACGTATCGAACCGAGAATAACGGCTGACCAGTTCGAAAGCCGCCCTGTCTCGCGGCTGCGGGTTTTGCAATAAATAACGATAAGCCGACAATGCTCTATGTAATGGATCACGTACAAAGCCAAACTTGAAATACTGCTCATAACGCTCTTTGAATTGCTTCTCGTACCAATACAACGGCAAATGACCGGTCGGCGTATCGCCAAAGATCGACATCGCCACGCTGCTGCCCGCGCACTTGGGCACGTGAATGAAAATGCACTCAAAATGGTCGAAGGCCTCGGGAAACCGGGCCTTTCGCGACAGCGTCTTGTTCACCACCTGACGGTCCACGACGGAGAGCCGCTCTAACAAAAACTCACGCTGGGTCTTTGGAAATAACTTCCACAGTAAATGATTCATAGGGAGTGACCTGTAGCTGGGGATGAAGCAATGTTCAGACTACAGGCAGTTAGAAACGGACAGGGTAAACTTTGCAAATAATTTACGCAGACGCGAGCGTCGTCGAATCAATGTATCCATTGCTCTATAAGTGGATACATTGCCGAAATAAAAAATGAAAGAACTGCTGTAACTACGCGATTTTAAACAGGGTGTTTAGTACGGTTTTGAAACAGGGGAATCAAGGGCAGACTGCGCACGCTGATCTTGATCCAACCCTCACGATTCAGCCCATCCCCAGCATCCGCTTCAAGCGTTGCAGAAATGCCTCGCACGCGACGTCCTCCCGGTCGAACGACTGCTCCTCAGTCCGGAGGCCCCGTTCGCTGTAGAAAATCTTCCATACCCCTCCCTCTTCGATCAGACACAGCGCTTCATCGCGGACGTCGCTGATGGCGTAACTGTCGGCGGGGGCGTTCAGGGCTTTCAGCTGTTGGCCCAACTCAAGGCGATCCACATTTGCCTCCTTTTTTGACTTCTCTCAAATGTCCGGAGTCGAGGTACGACTGGACTGATTTCTCAAGCTCGAATTGCTGTCCGTAACCCAACTCGCCGAACCACGGCGCGATCTTGCTGGAGGATACGTTAGGAATCGGCTTCATGACCTCATAAACCGTGTAGGGCTTGAGGTTCGTGCCCGGCGGCAGTGCGCGCATGGTGTAAGGAATGCCCACCGGCGACGTGAATGTCCCGCCCGGATAGCCGTAACGGTCGATGATCGTGCCCGGTTGTAGCGTGATGTTGTCGATAGGGCCCAGAGCGCCCCGGTTTGGCGGCCAGTAGGGGACGAGCGCAGTGCTAAGGCCCAGCGGGTCAATGTACGTGATGGGGTTCGGGGCATAGGCATAGAGGTTGAAACCACCCTGGAGGCCAATCGGGTCCTTGGTCGTGAAGCGCCCGATGTCTGGGTCATAAAACCGAAAGGTGTTGTAGTGCAGGCCCGTTTCACGATCCAGATATTGCCCCTGAAACCGCAGATTCTGCTCTTCCAGAAAATGCGCCTCACGGACCTCTTCAACGGTGTTGCCCCAGGTTCGATAGCGGGCGCGCCAGAGGGTCGTGCCATCCGGCTCCAGAAGCTGTTGCGGCGAACCGTTGAGATCGTTCTGGTAGTAACGAATGCGTTGTGGAGCGCCTGTCCCGTCCACGCGCGCCAACGGCTCTTGGCCGTTGTCAGCGTAGACATACAGGCTGCTCAGCCCGTGCTTGTGTTCTTGCAGCAGGCGCAAGCCGTCCCAGACAAACCGCGTTTCTCCCAGCAGGGTGCCTTGGGCGTTTCGCTCGACCTTGGCGATGCGCCGCCCCAATGGGTCGTACTGCATGTGCACGATCGTTTCACGCACACCGTCGCGCGTGCGGACCTCTGTCAATCGATGCTCGGCGTCGTAGCTGAAACGCTGCACCCGCGCTGAGCCGCTGCGTTTTTCGACCATTCGGCCAAAGGCGTCGTAGCGATAACGCTTGTCCTGATAGGTGAGCAGTTTGTTGTGCAGCACGTGGCGACTGCCCGATTGCGTGGCATCGAGCAGGTTGGCGGCCGGGTCATACGCGAAGATTTCATGCTGGCCTTGAACGGCGCCCTGACTGGCCAGAATGCGGCCTGTAGCGTCGTAATGCAGCAACTGGCGATGATCCTGACCGGCTTGCCGTTCGGTCTCGCCCACCAGGTTGTTGCCGGGGTCATATTCGAAATGCTGCTGGTCGGGCGCGGGCAATTGAGCGGGCTGATCGCTGCGCCGACGCAGGCGTGTGTGCAGACGCCCGGTGCGGTCGTAGCGTTGATACATCGTGCTTTGGCCTTGGGTGCGCAGCACTTCGCGATGCAAGCGGTCGCGCTCGAAGTCGCTGATGACGACGCCGTCCAGGTTGATCTGGTGCAGGTGGCCGCTGCCGTAGTGCAGGCGATTCAACCAGCGGCCATCGGGCAATTGCGTTTGCGCCAGGTTTCCCAGCTCGTCGTAAACGTGGGTCAGAGAGCCCGCGTCATTCTGCTCTTGCAGCAGCTGTCCTGAAGCGTTGTAGGCAAAGTTGAGGGACTGTCGCACGCCATCAGTGTCCGTGAAGCTGGCCGAACACATCTGGTCGCGCGCGTTGTACTGGTATTCGGTGCGACCGTCATCAGTCACTTTCGCGATCAGCCGCCCCACCGAATCCCGCTCAAGCTCGTGCACGATGGGCGCAGGCGGAGTGTCGGGCACCGCTGCCAGGCCCTCCCCAAACGGAGCGGGCCAATAGGCGACCTGCGTGACGTTACCCAATGCGTCGTAGCGGTAGCGACGGGCGCTGCCGTCCAGATCGAGCTGCTCGGTCAGACGGTCATTGGCGTCCCAGGTGAAGCGATAATGTTCGCCGTTTTCGTTGGTCAGAACGTTCAGCCGACCAAACGCGTCATGCTCAAAGTCGAGCCGTCGCCCTTGTGCGTCGACACGTTGGCGAATGGTGCCGCGCCTGTCGTAGTGGTACTGGCTCAGATGCCCAGCCGGGTCGAGATAGCCGATGAGCTGGCCGCTGGCACTGCGTTGGTATTGCTGAGTGCGGCCGTCCGCGAGTGTGCAGTGGTTCAGATGCCCCTGAGCGTCGTAGGTCAGTTGCGTTCGCTCGCCGAGGGCGTCGGTGATGCTGATCAACTGTCCACGTGCGTCGTACTGATAGCGGGTCGGGTAGCCGGAGCAGTCGATGAGTTCGAGCAATTGCCCGAAGTCGTTCCAGCGCAGCGTCTTGCTCCTGCCGCTGGCATCGATGATCTCGACCACCCTTCCGAGCGCGTCGTGTCGATAACGGGTCGCGTGCCCCGAAGGGTCGACTTCCTCTGTCCGGTTGCCGCGCTGATCGTAGCGGTAACGCCATGTGCTGCCCGCGCTGTCGGTTTCGGCCAGCGGCAACGCCCAGTGTTCCAGCCACACCGTCGATTCCCTGCGCCCTAGCGGATCGAGGGTAGAGCACAGATTTCCCGCCTCGTCATAGCCGTACTCCCACCGGCCGTTCTGCGGATCAGTGGCGCTCAACAACTGGCGTTCGTCGTTCCACTCGAAGCGCCAGAGGTGGCCCAGGTTGTCGCGGTATTCAGTGATTTGATGCTGCGCGTTCCAGCAGCGCGTGCTGACCCGGTTCAGGTTGTCGGTGATGCGCGTGACGCCCGCTGCCACGTCGTAATCGAAGCGGTACTCATCGCCCTGATCCGTCCAGTGATGCGCCACGCGCCATTCGCCGTCTACGCATGCCCACTGGTAGAAACAGCGCAGACCGGCCGGGAGTTGGTGCTCGCACATGCGCAAGCCCTCGTCGTAGGCGAAACGGCGTTGCACGATGCCCGACGCATTGCGAACCTCGATCAGTTGACCGCGTGCGTCGTAGTCGTAGGACGCCAGCAGTTCCCGCGCTTCGTGGGGGATCACCCGCTCAATACGCGCGACGCGGCGAGGGTGAGTCGCTGAATAACCCAGCACCAGACGAGGCTGCTCGAACGTGTCGCGCAGTTGGGTCAGGCGTCCCGCGTCGTCATAGTCGAGGTAAATGCGGTTGTGGTTGCGGTCGCCCAGTTGCGTCAATCGAAGACGGGCCGGGGTCGAGGGCGTCGGTTCAAACAGTCGGTACAGGCCGTCCTCGCTTTCGATCAACAGCTGGCCGTTGCCGTGGCGCCTCACGCTTAACCCTTCACCGGCGCTGAATACCGCGCCACCCAACGGGATCAAGCCCATGTCGATGAGTCGGCCTTGCTCGTCGGTGTAAATCAGGCACTGCCCGCCATCGGGATGAGGCTCAAGCTCGACGCTAACCTCAAAGCGAACGTTCCAGCCCATGCCGAACAGCCCGTCGATTCGTTCGTCTCGGCTGTTGTAAACGCGTTGCCAGTGGATGGGCAGCAAGGCAGGCAGGACGGCGTCCAGCTCGTCTTCGCCGCCCAGCACCTTGGCGCCGGTGGCGGCGTGAACCGGGTTTGGCGCGCCGCTGCTGGCGCGAGTCAGGGCGCTGACGGCCATGCTGGTGACAAACGATGTCGCACCGGCCAGCAGCATGCACGGCAGATTGCTGACAAATTTGCCCTTGCCGCCCTTGAGCATCATCAACGCCGCGATCGCCAAGCCAATACCCGGCGTCTTGCCGCTGCGAATTTCCCGCACCACCACCTTGCCGCCGCCAATGCGCACGTTGGGTGAGATCAATCCGGACGAAACGACAGTGGCATCACACGTGCTGCGGTCGCCACTGCGAACGGCGGGTTGCCCGTTGATGGTGACCTTGTCCGACCCTTCGGCAAGAAACTGCGGCGGCATGGGCGGGTGCCGTGTGCAAAGCACCAAGTCCAGCGGTTTGGGCACGACGCCCGGCGCGGGAACGGCCACTGTGGGGCGCCACATTTGGGCGAAGAACCCCTTGGCCATGTCCAGATAGGTGGGTTCGGCAGCGGGCTCCGCAGTCTCGGGCGTACCGCTGGCTTCAAGGTCGGGCGGCACAGCACCCGCGGCGCGCGCGGCGGGAATCCCGTTGATGAAGGTGTCGGTCGATCCGGTGAGGATGTTGGCCTGTACCGTCGGCGGGAACAGGCCATTGCCGATGTCCTCGCATAACTCGCTTAGCCCTTTGTCCGCCCCGGTCTTGCTCATCGCCACGCCGACCACCACGCCGACCACGACCCCCAGCACGCAAGCACCGAGCCCGCCGGTGGCCACGGTGATGCCCGTCGCGGCCACGACCGCCGCAGTGGCGAGGGCAGTGATTGCAACGTTGGCCGCAACTTCAAGCACACCCCCGAGGATGTCCGCCATCATCGAGGTGTGGGAAAGGGCGTCGCCGAGGCGGGCTGCGTAGAGGGGGTCAGACATTTGACTGCATCAGATCCGTGCCTTGAGTTCAGATGAGCCCCATCGTTAGAACGGTAATGTTCCTTTGATGGGACTTAATTTGTTGATGTCCGCTCCCTTACCTTCCAAATACTGCAGGGCGTCTTTCAAGGTTGAAAATGTGAGGATTGTTTCATCGGCATAGTCTTCAAATACGTCATATTTGGACTCCTCTATTTTCAAGAAATAGGTGACGTAGTTCTCCTTCTCTTTCTTTATGGCGTACTGAAATAGATATTGAATTGAGTCGAGCGGGCGGACTTCGTCATATCCACGCCTCTTTCCCGAGTCGAGAGCTTTGATCAAGTGGTCCATACGATATTCTCAGCCAGTGACATCGATGCGTACCATCGTGCCATCCGCGCGTTTGATGTTGATGTGCGGGAGCTCTCCGTGTCCTGTCCCTTTTGGATCATCGTGTCCGAACACCCGTCCGGTCGCTTTGTCAATGGGATAGTCTTTTCGATAACGAACCGTCCCGTCTTTCTTTTTGAACTGTTCCATTTTGTGTTTCTTTCTTATTCCCGTCGCATCCTGCGGGCCAATGCCACGAACTTTTTGCGCGCCGGGGAACGCTTCCGTGACCAGCTCGTGAGCCTCGGTTTTGGATTTCACACTTACGACTGTTTTTTGTGGCCCATTACGCAGCGCTTCGACTTTCCTCCCGCAAGCGGCTAAACCAAGTGGGTCGATCCATTCAATCGGATTCGGCGCATACGCATACAGATTGATCCCACCCGCCAGCCCAATCGGGTCTGGCGTGGTAAACCGGCCCACGTCCGGGTCGTAGAACCTGAAGGTGTTGTAGTGCAGTCCCGTCTCGCGATCAAGGTATTGGCCTTGAAAACGCAGGTTCTGCTCTTCAATGAAATAGGGCTCGCGGACCTCTTCGGCGGTGTTGCCCCAGACCTGGTAACGCGCCTGCCAGACGATGTGGCCGTCGGTCTCGGTCAGTTGTTCGGGTAGGCCGTTGAGGTCGTTGTGGTAATAGCGGATTTTCTGAAAGTCGCCGCTGCCGTCGACCCGCGCGACAGGCTCGTGGCCCTCGTCCGCGTAGACATAAAGGCTGGTCTGGGCGTGACGGTGCTCCTGTAGCAGACGCAGGCCGTCCCAGGTGAAGCGGGTTTCGCCGATCAGCAAACCCTTCGCGTTGTGTTCGCTTTTGCCGACGCGTCGACCCAGCGGGTCGTAGGTCATGCGCACCACATGGCCATTCGGGTTGTGAACTTCGATCAAACGGCTCTCGGCGTCGTAAACGAAGCGCTGAGTGCCCAGTCGCACGCTGTGTTTTTCGATCATTCGGCCGAAGCCGTCGTAGCGATAGCGTTTGTCCTGCCAGGTCAGCAGCTTGTTATGGCGGACCCATCCAGCGTTGGGAGAGGGACCGTCCAGCAGGTTGGCCGCTGCGTCGTAGGCGAAGATTTCATCGCGACCGTGAGCGCTTTCCTGGGTAGCGAGAATTCGCGCCGTGGCATCGTAGTGCAGCAGTGTGCGCTGATCGCTCTGACGATTCCGCTGCAGGCGGCTGATCAGATTGTCTGCAGGATCGTATTCATAGTCTTTTGCGCTCTCAGCGGGCAATTGAACCGGCTGACCGGCGAGGCGTTGCTGGCGCGTGCGCAACCGGCCGCTGCGGTCGTACTGGATGCGGGTGTTGATTTGGCCTTGAGTGCGCAGCACCTCGCGATGCAACCGGTCACGTTCAAAGTCGCAGATGACTTCGCCGTCCAGATTGATCTGGTGCAGATGGCCGCTGCCGTAATGCAGACGATTGAGCCAGCGGCCATCCGGAAGCAGGGTCTGAGTGAGATTGCCCAGTTCGTCGTAATGATGCTCAAGCGCCCCGGAGGCAGAGTTTTCAGTCAGCAATTGGCCAACGGCGTCGTAAGTGAAGCCCACCCTTTGCTGCGCGCCGTCCGGATTGGTGAAAGTGATCTCGGTGAGTTGATCCCGCGCGTCGTAGTGGTAATCCGTTCGACCATCGGCGGTCGTCTTGGCAGTCAACCGTCCCGCCGCATCGCGTTCCAGCAGATGGCTCATCGCGTTAGAAGCGGGAATGCCCGCATCCAGTGAGGGATGTTGCTCGATTCGAACCGGATTGTTCAGCGCGTCGTAGGTGTAGCGCTTTTGACTGCCATCCAGATCCTGCTGTGCGACAAGCCGATCCCCTGCATCCCACGCAAATCGATAGCGCTCGCCATTCTCGTTGGTCAGCGCGTCCAGCCGACCATAGCCATCGTAATGAAACTGCACCTGACGCTGATGAGCGTCAAGGCGTTGCCGCGCCCGGCCACGGCGGTCGTATTGATAACGGGTGGTATGGCCGGCGGGATCGGTGTAGCCGGTCAGTCGTCCGCTGCTGTCTCGCATGTAATGCTCGACGCGCCCTTCGGGCAGCTGGCGCTGCAGCAGCCGTCCTTGAACGTCGTGCTGATACACCGTGCGCTCACCCAGCGCATCGGCGATGAAGTGCAGGTGGCCGCGTCGGTCATAGCCGAACGCTGTGCGGTATCCGGAGCAGTCGATGTGTTCGGTCAACTGCCCGTGTTCGTTCCAATGCAGCCGTTTGATCTTGCCTGTGGCATCGACGATTTCCCGGACCTGTCCGCGCTCGTCGTGGCGGTACTGGGTGGGATGACCGAGCGGGTCGGTCTCGTGGGTGCAGTTGCCGCGTGCATCGTAACGGTATTGCCAGCTATGGCCCGCCGCGTCGGTTTCGGTCAACGGCAGCGACCAGTGCTCCAGCCAGAGTGTTGAGGTGATGCGCCCCAACGGGTCCTGGCTTGAACAGAGATTGCCTGCCTCGTCATAGGCGTACTGCCACTGTCCGCCTTGGGGATCGATGGCCCCCAGCAACTGACGCTCATCGTTCCACGAAAATTGCCAGGTATCGCCCAGATTATTGGTGTACTCGGTGATCTGGTGCTGCGCGTTCCAACGACGAAAGCTCGCTCGGTTCAGGCCATCGGTGATCCGCGTCACGCCTGCACTCAGGTCATAGTCGAAGCGGTACTCGTCGCCTTCATCGGTCCAGTGACGCACGACGCGCCACTCACGATCATTGATCAACGCCCAGTCATAAAAACAGCGCAGCCCTGTGGGCAATTGATGCTCGACCATGCGTTGAGCGCTGTCGTAGGTGAAGCGGCGCTGCACATGGCCTAATGCATCACGGACTTCGGACAGATCGCCGCGCGCGTCAAAACCGTAGGTGGCCAGCGTTTCCACGGAATGATCGTCGAATACCCGGTCGATGCGTTCGACGCGCCCCGGCCATTGCGCCGAATAGACCAACGTCACCCGTACAACATCGAAGGTGTCGCGCAGCTGGATCAGCCGCCCGTCAGCGTCGTAATCCAGATAAAGGCGGTTGTCATTCCGGTCGCCCCATTGCGTGAGACGCAGGCGGGCTGGGTCGGCCGACGTAGGCTCGAACAGACGATAAAGACCGTCTTCGCTTTCGATCAGTAACTGGCCGTTGCCATGACGCCGCACGGCCAAACCTTCGCCTGCGCTGAACGTGGCGCCGCCCAGCGGAATCGATCCCACATCAATCCGCCGCGCCTGTTCATCGATGTAAACCAGCCGTTCGCCGCCGTCGGGATGCGGTTCGACCTGCACGCTGATTTCATGGGCGACACTCCAACCCGCACCGAACAGGCTGTCACGCCGCTCGTCCCGGCTGCTGTAGAAGCGTTGCCATGCCAGCGGAAGGATGCCGGGCAAGGCGAAATCCAGCTCTTCGGCGCCTCCCAAGACTTTCGCCCCTGTCGCCGCATGGACAGGATTCGGCGAGCCGGCGATAGCGTGGGTCAACGCGCCCATCGCAGAACTCACGACAAAAGAATTCACCCCACTCATCAGCATGCACGGCAAATTGCTGAGAAATTTGCCTTTGCTGCCTTTGAGCATCATTAACGCGGTAATCGCCAAACCGATGCCCGGCGTTTTGCCGCTGCGAATCTCGCGGACCACGACTTTGCCGCCGCCGATGCGCACGTTGGGCGAGATCAGTCCCGAGGACACGACCGTGGCATCACAGGTGCTGCGATCCCCACTTCGAACGGCGGGCTGGCCGTTGATGGTGACCTTGTCCGAGCCTTCGGCAAGAAACTGCGGTGGCATTGGCGGATGCCGAGTGCAAAGCACCAGGTCCAGCGGCTTGGGAACGACACCCGGCGCGGGGACGGCCACCGTGGGACGCCACATTTGCGAGAAGAACCCTTTGGCCATGTCGAGAAAGCCCGGCTCTTCACCTTGAGCCTCCTCGGGAATTGCCTCGGCCGAGCCGGTGGGGGCGAGCATTGACGGCACCGAGCCTGCCGCTCGCGCTGCCGGGATGCCATTGATGAACGTGTCGGTAGAGCCTGTCGAAATCGTGGCCTGCACCGTGGGCGGGAACAGCCCGTTGCCGATGTCTTCGCATAACGAGCTCAGCCCCTTGTCGGCGCCGGTCTTGCTCATGACCACGCCCACCACCACGCCGACCACCGCCCCCAGCACGCAGGCACCGAGACCACCCGTGGCGACGGTGAGGCCTGTCGCCGCCACCACCGCAGCCGTGGCCAATGCGCCTATCGCTACGTTGGCGGCCACTTCGAGTACGCCGCCGAGAATGTCCGCCATCATCGAGGTATGTGACAGCGCGTCGCCTACCCTGGCGGCCCATAACGCGTCAGACATCCGTGTCCCTCATTCGCGGCGACCTCACTGAATGCCGTCGAACGTCAGGGACAGTTTTATGCGCGTCCAGTGTTCAGCCTCGGCTTCGCCCAGCGGCTGAGCCTTGACGTAACTCAGCGCGAGCATTTTGCGGGTGCCGGGCAGCACCAGCGCCAGTTGGTATTGATACACGTTGTCGGCGGCCTTGCTGAATTGGCTGCGCAACTCCAAGGCCTCGATTTCGTGCGCCGGACCCACGCGGACGGCCTGCGGGGGCTGATAACGCAGGCCGCTGACCTGCTGCTCCAGGCGCTTGAGCTGTGCATCGAAATTGCTGTGCAATGTTTCGTCATCGGCCAGAAAGCTGCGGCTGATAATCAGGCTGGTCTCAAGCGCCGGAAACTTGAGAATGTTGATGGAGCTGTCTTGCAGCTCGGCATCAGGCAGCGCGAACTGGAATTCATTGATGCGGTAAGTCATGACAACGGCTTCTCTTTAAATAGGGTCACTGGCTGGATTTGGGTTCGGGAAACATCCCTTTGACGGCGGCATCGATGCTGCCCTTGTCGCCCTGGCCATCGGGCGTTGCGCCCGGGCCACCGCCGATGTTCAAGTGCAGCTTGCCGCCGGTGTTGATCTCGGCGCTGCCTTCAGTATTGAAATTGAACTGCACGCCCGTCAGGTTGATCTGGCCGCTGGCGTTGAGCTCCAGCACGCTCTTGCCACACACCAGACGCAGGTTGTCACCGACCTCGATCAGATAGCTGCGGCTGATGCTGTCGGTTTTGCTCGACCCCACCAGCAACACATCGTCCTGTTTGACGGCGCGAACCCGGTTTCGACCAATCGTCACCTGCTCGTCATTACCAATGCTTTTATGCCGGTCATGTCCTACCGAATGGCTCTCATCGACCTCGACCACGATGTCCTGATTACGCTCGGCATGGATGTACAGCTGCTCCTCGCCCTTTTTGTCTTCCATGCGGATTTCGTTGAAGTTCGCGGGCGTGCCGCCTTTGCTCGAACGGCTTTTGGTGCCGCTTTGCGTGGCGTTGGCGGGGAGGTCGTAGGGCACGGTCTGTTCGGCGTTGTAGACGCGGCCGGTGATGATCGGACGGTCGGGGTCGCCTTCCAGAAAACTGACAATGACTTCCTGGCCGATGCGCGGAATTTGCATCGACCCCCAGTTTTTACCGGCCCAGGCTTGGGACACCCGAATCCAGCAGGAGCTGTTTTCGTTGGACTGATCGTGACGGTCCCAATAGAAGTGCACTTTCACGCGGCCAAAGGAGTCGGTGAAAATTTCTTCTTTCTCGGGGCCGACGACGAGGGCGGTCTGCGGGCCTTTGACGATGGGCCGTGGAGTGGCGGGCAGAGGACGGAAACTCTGGTGCGCGTCGATGCAGGTGAGGTCGCTTTCGAATTGCAGTCCGCCATTGCCCTGACCGGTTTCCAGGCTCTCCTGGGTGACCGTGTATTCAGCGCGGACAATCAGGTATTCCCGGTTCTGATCCTGACGGCTGAAACCGCTGAGGCTGAACACATGGCCGGCGCCAAGACCGCGTGCGTTGCTGTTCAGCTCGACCCGTTCGTGCAGGCTCTGAATCGCTTCGATGCGGGTGCGCGCGTAGTGTTCGCCGTCCTCACTCTGCACGTAGGTGCCGGGGTAGTCGAACAGCGGATAGTCGCCCGCGCTGTGTGGACGGGGCATGGCGGAACGCACGTCGATGCGCGCGCTGGGGCGTTGGAAATCGTAGTCGTTGAGTTCAAGAGAACCGGGCTGGACTTCCTGCGCGAGTTTCCAGCCGCTGATGTGATCCCGTTCCCGATGCTGGCCGTCGGGGTGATAAAACGGCACGGATTCGTAACCGGGCGCAGGTGCATGAGCGCCGTAGGCATCGGCCAGGACCAGCACGTGACGGTCCTTTTCCTGGCGGAAGAAGTAATAAATTCCTTCCTGTTCCATCAAGCGGCTGACGAAATCGAAGCTGGTTTCCCGGTACTGAACGCAGTATTCCCACTCCCGATACGGGCGGCTGAGAGCGTCTTCGAAATCTGAAAAGCCGAGGTCGCGAAACACCTGCTTGATGATCTGCGGGATCGTCAGGTGCTGAAAAATCTTGCAGTCGGACGTGCGGGTCAGCATCCACAGCCAAGGGCGCAAGGTGACTTGATAGCTGGCGAACTGGCCCGTGTCCACGCCCTGACCGCACCGCGCGACCAGCCCGTGAAAGTGACGGCTGCCGCCACCGTCCAACTGCACCGACACGCTCATGGGCTTGCCGAGCAGTTGGTTGAGGTCGATGGCGTCGTCGTGGGAGGTCAGTTGAAGCTCGTAGGTGAACAGCCGACCCAATTCGTCCGTGCCGGCCAGGCTTTTGAGCAGCAGAACATTCGGGCCGAGCGGGCTGCTGACTTGCGCCAAGCGGGTGAGTTGCGTGAATAGCATGGGTTATCTCATAAGTTCGGGAGCGGCGTTTTTTCGCGAATGAATTCGCTCCCGCAGAGGCGCGTGATGACCCGTGGGAGCGAACTCATTCGCGATGGCGTCGGATCAAACCCCGACATCGCTAAATCGATAATCCAACTGGTTATCCCGCTCGCTGATCCTGACCCCCGCCATGGGCTTGCCGTCGAGCATGCGCGTCAGGAACTCGCGGCTCATGTCCGGCAGCAGGGTGTTGGTCAGAATGGTGTCGATCATTCGGCCGCCGCTTTCGGTTTCGGTGCAGCGCGAGACGATCAAATCGACCACCGCGTCGTCGTAGTCGAATGCGACCTTGTGCGTGTTTTCCACGCGTTTCTTGATGCGGTTCAGTTGCAGGCGGGTGATCGCCTTGAGCATGGTGTCGCTCAGCGGGTAATACGGGATGGTCACCAGCCGCCCGAGCAGCGCGGGCGGGAAGATTTCCAGCAACGGCTGACGCAGGGCTTTGGCGATCTCTTCCGGATCGGGCACGTTTTGCGCGTCTTTGCACAGATGTGAAATCAGCTCGGTACCGGCGTTGGTGGTGAGCAGGATCAGGGTGTTCTTGAAGTCGATCACCCGGCCTTCGCCGTCTTCCATGACGCCCTTGTCGAACACTTGAAAGAAGATTTCGTGCACATCCGGGTGAGCTTTCTCCACCTCGTCCAGCAGCACGACGCTGTACGGTTTGCGACGCACCGCCTCGGTCAGCACGCCGCCTTCGCCGTAGCCGACGTAACCGGGCGGGGCGCCTTTGAGCGTCGAGACCGTGTGAGCTTCCTGGAACTCACTCATGTTGATGGTGATGACGTTCTGCTCGCCGCCGTACATGGCTTCGGCCAAGGCGAGGGCGGTTTCGGTCTTGCCCACGCCCGACGTGCCCGCGAGCATGAACACGCCGATGGGTTTGCTCGGGTTGTCGAGGCCCGCGCGAGACGTCTGGATGCGCTTGGCGATCATCTGCAACGCGTGGTCCTGGCCGATGATGCGCTTTTTCAAGTGCTGGTCTAGGTTGAGCACGGTTTCCAGCTCGTTGCGCGCCATGCGGCCGACGGGGATGCCGGTCCAATCAGCGACCACCGAGGCGACGGCCTGATAATCCACGGTCGGCAGAATCAGCGGGTTTTCGCCTTGCAGGGCGCTGAGGCGTGATTGCAGGTCGGCCAGCTTTTCCCGCTGCGCGTGACTTTGCCCGGCCTCAACGTCCTGATCGACGACGCCCGCGATTTCGCGCAACTCGGCGCGTGTGGCGAGCAGCTCGTCCACCAGCGATTTTTCTTCCTTCCAGCGGCTTTCCAGTTCTGTCAGCCGTGCGCGCTCAGTGTTGAGCAGCGCTTCGCTGTTGGTGCGGCGTGCGCCCGTGTCGATACCAATCGCATGCTCGCGCGCAATGATCTGCAACTCGGTTTCCAGCGCTTCGATCCGACGACGGCTGTCGTCCACCTCCGCAGGCGCCGCGTGCAAGCTCACGGCAACGCGGGCGCAGGCGGTGTCCAGCAGGCTGACGGATTTGTCCGGCAACTGACGCGCCGGAATGTAGCGGTGGGACAGCTTGACCGAGGCCTCCAGAGCTTCGTCCAGAATCTGCACCTGATGGTGTTTTTCCATCGTCGAGGCGACGCCGCGCATCATCAGCAGGGCCTTGTCCTCCGAAGGCTCGCCGACCTGCACCACCTGGAAACGTCGGGTGAGGGCGGGGTCTTTCTCAATGTGTTTTTTGTACTCGGCCCACGTCGTCGCCGCGACCGTGCGCAAGGTGCCCCGCGCCAGAGCGGGCTTCAGCAGGTTGGCGGCATCGCCCGTCCCCGCCGTACCGCCCGCGCCCACCAGCGTATGGGCTTCGTCAATGAACAGGATGATCGGCTTGGGCGAGGCCTGAACGTCTTCGATGACTTGGCGCAGACGCTGTTCGAACTCGCCTTTCATGCTCGCCCCGGCTTGCAACAGGCCGACGTCGAGGCTGCGCAGTTCGACGTCCTTGAGTGCAGGCGGCACGTCACCGGCCACAATACGCAGCGCAAAGCCTTCGACCACGGCGGTTTTGCCGACGCCCGCTTCACCCGTGAGGATCGGGTTGTTTTGCCGACGACGCATGAGAATGTCGACCATCTGCCGAATCTCTTCGTCCCGCCCGACGATAGGGTCGAGCTTGCCGCTACGGGCCTGTTCGGTCATGTCCACGGTGAAACGTTTGAGGGCTTCCTGTTTACCCATCGCACTCGGCGCGATTGCGCCGCTGGCTTCGCCGGGTGTCGAGACGGCGTTGAAGCCGTCGTTGGCGCTGAGGGCGTTTTCCGGGGAGTCGCCGACGTACTCGTCAAAGCGCTCACTCAGGGCCTCGATTTTGATCTTGTCGAACTCACCCGACAGGCCGAGCAACGCGTGACGCAGGCTTGGCGTCTTGAGGATGCCGATCAGCAGATAGCCCGTGCGCACCTGGCTTTCACCAAACATCAGGCTGCCGTAGACCCAGCCGCGCTCGACGGCTTCTTCGACATGGGACGACAGATCGGTGATCGACGTCGACCCGCGTGGCAGGCGATCCAGCGCTTCGGTCAAGTCGCGGGCGAGGCGCGCCGGTTCGACGTTGAATTGGCGAATAATGCGGTGCAGGTCGGAATCTTGCAGTTGCAGTAACTGATGAAACCAGTGCGCCAGTTCCACGTACGGGTTGCCCCGCAGCTTGCAAAAGACCGTGGCGGCTTCGATGGCCTTGTAACCGACACTGTTGAGTTTGCCGAACAGCGCCGCGCGACTGATTTCACCCATGTTCCGTGCTCCTTGCGAATTGGTGTGGTGAAGGCGCGACGTCAGGTTCCGCCGCGCTCGCCTGATCGGCGTAATGTCGGGCGAGAATCAGGTCGTCGGCGTCTTCTTTCGGCTGTCCCAGCCAGGTGTTGAACCCTAGGCGGAACTGGCCGTTGAGTTGCAGTGTGGGAATGTGTGGTTGTTGCAGGATCAGGTTCAGGTCCCAGTCCAGTTCATGGCCCAGGTATTCAGCGACCCACGCCACCAGGTGCTTGAAGGGCTCGCCGTCGGGCAGCATGCCCATGTATTCGTCGAGCGTGAGAGGACCGAGGCGGATGCGAAATTTATGCTGGCGATCCCAGACATGGCTGCCCAGACAGAAATCGATCCCCAACTGGTTGGCGCTGACACCCACGCGGCTCCGTTCGGGCAATTCGAGCCACTGACCCACGTACTCCTCGATCGCCACCGGGAGGCCGAAATAATCCTCAAGGATCGCTTTCAGGCCATCGGGGTAGCGGGTTTGCGCGGACAGGTGACCGCTGAAGTGCAGCTTGGCGGTGTCGGGAATCAGCCCCTGATGCAGCAGGCTCGGCATGCCTCTGCCACTGAACGCGGCGAGCCGGGCGGACCAATAGTCATCGTCGGGCCGGTCGTGGCTGACGGTGGGGCGAGCCTCCGCCCACGCCCGATAAAACAGGCTGAGCAGGCGATGATGGAACACGTCAAGAAAGCGCTTGCTGGTGCTGTCGGCGTTATTGCGCTCGCGCTCGCGGACGTACTCGGTGAGGTGCAGCGGCAACGGGCCGTTGGGGCCGCCCAGACCGAAGAAATACTGTTCGAGCCGCGCGGGCCGTTCGTCTTCAGCAGGCGTCAGCGCCGCCAGGGTCGAAGGCGCGAAAGCGCAGTCGGGTTGCTGACCCAGTCTCAACGGGTCGTCGGCCAGTCGCACGGAGTGCCCGAAGCGTGGTAGCTCCGGGGATTCGCACTCGATGCGCCGCAGCGCCTGGAAGAAATCGTACTCCCACGGCGCTTCGTGCATGTCGGTGAGCGTACTCACAATGTCGGACGCCGACCGGGCTGAGCTTTCCAGCGCATGATCTCGCCGCGCTCGCGGGTGCGAATCACGGTTTCGGTGAAGCTGTTGATGGACACGTAACGCGCCAGAAAGCGCTGAAACACCGAGCCCATCAGAAAGACGCCCGTGCCGCGAAAGGCGTTCTCGTCGAACTCCAGGGTGATTTCCAATCCACGCCCAAACACGATGGGCCCCGGCATCGGCAGGCGTCGGGTGCAGGGCTTGCTGCTCACGTCAACCAGCCCCTCGATCTGCAATTGCAGGGCAGCGTCTTGAGCGTCGCCGTAAAGGCGCAGCAACTCGCGCAATGCCGCAGCGCCTTGGCCCTGCTCGCTGAGTGACAGGTAATTCAGCGAGAGTTGGCTGATCAGGCGCCAGGCTTTCTGATCGTGGGCGTGGCTGGCGCGAGGACGGCTTGGGCCCGCCAGGCAACGAATCGATGTGACGGGCGCACTGTCGGCGAGGGTGAAATCGGTTTTGCCGCCACCCACGTTCATGAACAACGGCAGGTCGCGATTGGTGCACAACGCGCTGACGCCCAGCTGGCGCAGGTCATGACGATGCGGGGCCTGTTGACTGTCCACCAGACTGACAAAGGTTTCGCTGCCGACGTAGGTTGAGCGCGTGCCGGTGCGGCGTTGTTCGCTGGACAGCACGCGAGGTTCGCGACGTAGCGTGTAATAGGCTTTGTCGCGGCCATAACGCGATGGATCGCGCACCGCGTAGAACGGTAAAAAAGCCTGTTCGGGACCGGTGCCATGCCCTGTCACGCCGGTCAGCGAATGAATTTCAAAATCCATCGGGCGCGTGCGGTCAGCGATCACGTGGTGTTCGTTGACCCGGTCAGACAGGTGAATCCGATCAACACGACGCGGAAACAGATTGATCGCCGGAGTGCAGAACGGCACAAACTGCTGAGACCCGACGCTGCCTTCAAGGCTCTGATCAAGGCGCTCGAACAGCACGATCAATTCCAGCTCTTGGCCTTCGCAACGTTGCACCGCACGACTCAGCCCGGTGAAGTCGACGAACAGGTAGCGCTGGGGCAGGGCGAAATATTCCTGTAAAAGCCGATAGCCCTGAAACGCCTGCGCGACCACGGGCATTGCGGCTTCCCGGTCGTCGAATCCACGAGGCTTCAGCGCGTCACTTGGCAGGCGCTCCACCCAATCGCTGCCGGGCTGTCGTGCAAACACTGCGCAGGCATTGCCCAACAACTGCTCGTAAAGACGAAACGGCAATTCATCCGCGCCATTAAGGTACAGCGGCAGGTTTTCCAGATTCAGCGAATTGAACGGCAGTTCGGCGCCGGTCTTCAGCGTGATCCGCAACCCGGCTTTCGCCTTGGGTTCGCTGGCGGCGAGGCGGCCCAATACAGTCGCGGGATTGCCGAAATATTCAGCGTGGCTGACCTTGAGCGGCCACAGGGTGATGGCATGGGCGCTGCGGTATTCACAGGAAGTCTGAGAGTCCCGACCCAAGGTGGCGCGCAACACGCTGTCACGGGGCAGGGTAAAGCCGCTGCTCAGCGAGCCTTCGTTTGGATCGATCTGCATCTGCACCACCGTCATCGACGGCGTCGGTGCGAGGTAATGCGGGTAGGCGATTTCCAGCAGGTTGTGGGTGAAGGTCGGGTACTCGGCATCGAGCTTCAGCTGCACTCGCGCCGTGAGATAAGCGAATCCTTCCAGCAGGCGCTCGACATACGGGTCGGCGCAGTCCAGCCCGGACAGCGTCAGGCGCCCGGCGATTTTCGGGTATTCCTTGGCAAACTCCGCCGCGCTTTCGCGTACGTGTTGCAGTTCCTGGTTGTACAGTTCCAGCAGACGCGGGTTCATGTGCGTCTCCGTTGTTCGGCTGGCACAACCTGCACATGACCGGATTCCAGATCCAGATCGGTGCGCAATAAGAGCGGCAGCGCCACCGGTTGCGCCCACAGGTCGCCTTCGATCTCGAAACTCAGGGCGTTGTGGTTCATCTGGTCGGGCAAGGTCTGGGCGCGGACACGCAAGGTGTGGCGCAGGATGCGTGGCTCAAATGTGGCGATGGCCTGATGAATCAAGCCCTCCAGAACACCGACATCAATGCTCGACGCGCTGTTGCCGGCCAGTGCAGGCAGACCGTAATTAATCACTGATGTGCCGGCAGGGGTGTGCGACGCGGCATCGGCATCGAGCAAGGACGTTGTATTGAGCAGCCAGGTCAGGTCTCGTAATACCGACGCCTTGAGCTGAGTGAGCGACAGCACGCGTTTGTCCGCGCTTTCCTGCAGATTGCCGGGTTCATCATCGGTCAGACGGTCGAGCAGCGAGGGCTGCAGGCGTTCGCGAGAGGTCAGGGTGTTCACCAGTCGAACTGCCCAACGAAGATTTTCTGGTCCCACCGGCGGATATTGCATCTTTCCACTTGGTGTACCGGAGCAAGTTCCACGTGGCCTTTGAAATAGCGGATGGCCTGCAGATCCGTCGTGCAGTTTGTGTCGGGAGATGCTGCGCGATCGCTGTGCTGAACCATAAATATGTCTGCCGAAAGGTAGTTTTCGAGAACTGCCTTACCTAGAAAGTTTTGGCTGAATTGGCAAGGCCATTTCACGTCAAGGCGCAGCAACGAATCGTCTGAGCGTGCCAAGGCGCACTGACCTTCGTCGTTGATCAAGCTGATGTTCCGGCCATCGAAAGCGAGTTTGCGTATTTCCTTCTGATCTTGGGGTTTAGTGCCAGCGTACGCTGCGAAGGTCAGCAGGCTCAGAAGGATGACAGCAAGAGATTTCATCACGCGAGCTCCCAGAACCAGACGCTTTTGGATCGATGGAAGTAGTCGCTGCCCCTTGTAGCGGTAATCCCGCGGTCCCACAGATCAATGTGATCTCCGCTCGGATGTCCTTCTGCATCATTGGGCTGATAAAAGAAATCCTTGAAGAAGATGATCCCCACCTTGTTCAGGATTTTGTCGCGATCAGATGCGCCATTCGTATAAATCGCCGGACGCCCGAGCTGGTTTTTCCATAGCCAATTGGCCAGGGACTCTGCCCCTCTGGCGTGCTCATGGGCGCATTTGGGTTCGCTGTAGGTGGATTTGTTTACCTTTATCGTATGCTCTGCATTGAGCGTGATGCTCATGCGAATCGCACACTGGTTGAGCCAAGGCCCATCACATGGATCGCCGGCGGGATGATCGGCCATCAACCTTTCGTAGGCATTCCACAAATTGATAAACGACGGCTTGGCCACGGCTATGGCTCCCTGCAAAAAATGTCCATTTGGGCCACGCGCCTGCCCCGAGACGGGCAGGCGCATGGAGACAATCACAGCTTGGTGTTGGTGCGGATGTTCCAGCCGTACTTGATTAGGCCGCCATCCTTGGTGCCGTCAGCTTTCTGAGGCTGGTAGTCGACACGAACCTGGGCAAAGTTCAGCGTCAACTTCTCGGTCAGGCGATCCTCTGCACCCGAGCCACCGGTGTCGTAGCCGGTCACGATGACTTCCTCCAGCGTGATCACCAGATACTCGACCTGGCTCTCGCCACCGGCCTTGCGCACGGTCAAGGTGACCTTGTCGATGTGCTTGCCGCTGGAGCACACCATCATCAGATTCGGCGTTGCCTTGTCGATGTACTTGGTGAACGACAGGTCCCGAACGCTGACCTTGCCTGCACCACCGCCACCGCCGGTGTGCATGTTGCCGGACTGGGTCATGCCCCAGCTCCAGTTCAGAACATCGATTTCGTCCTTGTGGGCCTTGTCCTGCGACTCGCCCTTGATGTCGCCAATCTTGATGAAGATATCAACAGCCATGTTTTCTCCAGTGTGGTCTTCACCACGATGTTGATGACCCGAATGCCCGGATTCGGTGGGCATTCAGGATTCGGGATTCAATCTGTAGGCGCGAATTCGTTCGCGACGCGGTCTGACGGGTGATACATTTTCGGCGCCTGCCAGTCAGTTCCCGAATAAATTCGCTCCCACAGTGTCGAGATCAGGCGCCCTTCGCCGAAGGCAGCTTGGACACCAGGCGCAGTGACACTGTCAGCCCTTCAAGCTGATAGTGCGGGCGCAGGAAGAACTTCGAGTTGTAGTAACCCGGATTGCCCTCGACGTCCTCGACGACCACCTCGGCAGCCGCCAGCGGTTGCTGCGCCTTCGTGGTTTCGGTGGAATGTGCGGGGTCCCCATCGACGTAGTTCAAGATCCAGTTCTGCAACCAGCGCTGCATCTCGTCCTTCTCTTTGAAGGAGCCGATCTTGTCGCGCACGATGCACTTCAGGTAATGGGCGAAGCGGCAGGTGGCGAACAGGTACGGCAGGCGCGCCGCCAGATTGGCGTTGGCCGTGGCGTCCGGGTCGTCGTATTCGGCCGGTTTCTGCAAGGACTGCGCGCCAATGAAGGCGGCGAAATCGGTGTTTTTCTTGTGCAGCAGCGGCATGAAACCGTTCTTCGCCAGCTCGGCTTCGCGACGGTCGGAGATCGCGATTTCGGTCGGGCACTTCATGTCCACGCCGCCATCATCGGTCGGGAACGTATGGGCAGGCAGGTTCTGCACTTCGCCGCCGGACTCCACGCCACGGATTCGCGAACACCAGCCGTAATGCTTGAACGACCGGTTGATGTTCACCGCCATCGCATAGGCTGCGTTGGCCCAGGTGTACTTGGCGCTGTCGGCACCGTCGGTGTCCTCTTCGAACGCGAAGGCTTCCACCGGATCAGTCTTGGCGCCATACGGCAGGCGAGCCAGGAAGCGCGGCATGGTCAGGCCGATGTAGCGCGAGTCTTCCGATTCACGCAGCGAACGCCAGCCTGCGTATTCCGGGGTGGTGAAAATCTTGGTCAGGTCACGCGGGTTCGACAGCTCCTGCCACGACCCCATGCCCATCACGGTCGGCGAGGCCGCTGCGATGAAGGGTGCATGCATCGCCGCGCAGGTTTTCGACAGCTCGGTCAGCAGCTCGACGTCCTGTGGCGACTGGTCAAAATAGTAATCGCCGACCAGACAGCCGTAAGGCTCGCCGCCGAACTGGCCATATTCTTCCTCGTACATCTTCTTGAAAACCGGGCTTTGGTCCCACGCCGTGCCCTTGAATTTCTTCAGGGTCTTGTGCAACTCCGGCTTGGAGATGTTCAGCACGCGAATCTTCAGTTGCTCATCGCTTTCGGTGTTGTTGACGAGGTAATGCAGCCCGCGCCACGCGCTTTCCAATTGCTGGAATTCCGGGTGATGGATCACCTGATTCACTTGCGCGGTGAGCTTGGCGTCGATGGCGGCAATGATCGACTCGATCGAGGTAATGGCGTCGTTGGAGACGAGATCGGTCTGCGCCAGTGCCTGCTCGGCAAGGGTGCGAACGGCGGTTTCAACGGCTTCGCGGGCGCGCTCGGTCTTGGGTTTGAACTCTTGCAACAGCAGCGACGCGAACGCGTTGGCGTCTTCGGTCTGGGCGGCTGGGGCCTGGGTGTCACGCAGCAATTCAGTCATGGTCGTTCGTCCTGATCAGGCCTTCGGCTCGGTGTCTTGGGGCTGAGCGCCTTGCGGTTTCGGGGCGCTGGCCAAGGCCTGCAACAGGGCCGGGTCTTTGATCGCCTTCATGATGATTTCTTCTGCGCCTGTCTTGCCGTCCATGTAGGTCAGCAGGTTGGCGAGTTGAGTGCGCGCTTCGAGCAATTGATTCAACGAATCGACCTTGCGTGCCACGGCGGCAGGGCTGAAGTCGTCCATGCTCTCGAACGTGATATCGAGGCTGAGGTTGCCTTCGCCGGTCAGTTCGTTCGGGACATGAAACGCGACGCGAGGCTGCATGGCCTTGAGACGCGAGTCGAAGTTGTCGACATCGACTTCCAGAAACTTGCGATCCGCCACGGCGGCCAGCGGTTCGGCGGGCTTACCGGCGAGGTCCGCCATCACGCCCATCACGAAAGGCAGCTGGACCTTCTTCTCGGCGCCGTACAGCTCGACGTCGTATTCGATCTGGACCCGCGGGGCGCGGTTGCGCGCAATGAATTTCTGAGAACTGGTGTTCGCCACGTTGCTCCTCCTGGTCGCTGCTGCGACGTGATTGGCGTCATCGGTCGAGGCCGGTAACGGGGTTGCGTGATCCTGATCGGTATCGGTTCGCTGCCTGAGCGAACCGGGTTACTCGACGTCGGGCCCGCGCAGGTTTTCGAATTGGGACATGCCGTCGGGAATCAGATTGCGCACGATGGTCGCGAAGTCAGCGTGCACCAGATTTTTCGCGCGATTCAGCAACACTGGCAGCGGGCTGGAGGGCTCGCTGCGGGCGTAGTAACTCAGAATTTTGTCGAGGCTGCGGACCACGTCATCGCGGTTGTTCACGTCCCCGGACATGCGCGGTGCGGCGAGTTCAGCCCGTTCTGGTGACGGCTCAACGAACGTCTCGGTTTCGCGTGTTTCGCGGGCATGGGGCTCGGTCACGATGCCGCCCGGCGCGTACTCGGCGAGGATGTGCAGCGCCTGTTTAAGCGGTTGCTTCAGGGCGGACAAATCCACGCCCTGCGCCGAACCCACTTGGCTGGACACGTAATGCTCGATGGCGTCGGCAGCACTGTGGGCTTCCTGCAATGCGGAGCGCACGGCGGACAACTGCTCGGCGTCGGTGTCGCGCAGTGCACCTGCCAATTCGTCGGCGGTGAGGTGTTCGTCTGCGAAACTCTGCAAGCCGCTGGCGTTCAGCGCAGCTCGCAGGCTGACCGAGCCGAGCGCACGTGAGCGGGTCAGCAGGCTCTCACGCAACAGCCGAACGTTGGTGTCGCAGGCGATTCCGGACAGGGCGTTGATGCGTACGGTGGGATCGTTGTCGTCGTCCGCATCGAGCTGCGGGTAGAGCGTTGGCCAGTACTGTCCCAACAGGTCGTTGATCAGCGTCAGGGCGTTGGCCAGCCCTGAAAATCCGTCGAGGGCCAAGGCGCTTTGCAGGAGGAAGTGGGTGATCCGCAGGTCTTTGCTGCGTTGCAGAAGTGCAATGCTGGACTGTTCCACAAGTCGCCAATCAGGCGGCTCTGCCGGGTGAACGGCATCACCCATAGTGCGCTCGGGCTTGCCTTGGGCGTCGCGCTCCAACTGCAAAAAGTCTGCGTCATACTCCAGGTCTTCGCCACAGGGAGAGTTCGCGGAAACTGCAGCGAGCAACAACGGAACATCCACCAAAATCGATCTCCTTATCGGGTGCGGATAACTCTGATAGTTAACGAGGAAATTTCCTACGCAAACTACGGAACATTCTTTGTTTTATACGATCTGTGATGTCACATGGACATCATTCATGTTCAGAAAGTTGTGCATTTTTGGTGTGGAAGTTATCCGTTGTCAAGGTAAGCTATGCGCCCTCTGTGACAGTTGTGATGTATGTAACAGCCAGCAGGACTGGCGAGTCAGTCTCTGTATGACTGTCACGGATGTGTGGTTAGAATCTTGAAAAAGCCACCGTTTGACCCGTTTAAAACTGTTTTTTGAGCGTTTTTGCACGACATTCCCCTGTCAGGCGTAGACCCGCGTGTCTGTGTCCGGAGGCCCAAAGTGCAAGCAAGGAGGCACAGTGTCGCTCTGTCTGACTATCACCAGTTATCACAAGATAACCCCTGGCCAAGTTCCCGGAAAAACACTGGGAACCGGGGTGATGGCAATTGGCCGCAGTCAAGAAAATGACTGGGTACTTCCCGATCCCGAACGCCTTGTTTCTTCACGACATTGCGTCATTCAATATAAAGACGGCCGTTACTACATTACCGACAACAGCACTAATGGTGTTGAGCTCGTAAACGTGGGCGTCCGGCTTCGTCGTGGAAACAGCGAACTGCTCGAAAACGGTGAAGTTATCCGCATTGGCGATTACGAGATTCAAGCGCGCATTGATTCAGCAATGAAAGAGCCTGAAGTGGGACTTTCAAAAGTTGACTATTCCGACAGTTTCGAAGCGTTGATGGGGCGTCAGAACAGCTCTACGCCGGTCGCGCTGGACATTTCTCCTGCCGCGCATTTTCAAGGCGGCGCGGCTCAGGACACGTTCCCCGATTTGTTCGATTTCCTGACCCCGTCCAGCGTCCCGCCAGCCACCCAGTCGGATCATGTCCCGGCGGAACGTCATGATTTTCGGCCGCCCATGCCCAACATTCCGCCCGCACCGCCCAAACAGGCTTCGGCACCTGGCGTCATTCCCGAAGACTGGGACCTTTTCGCTGACACGCCCAAGGTCCAGGCGCCTGCTCCTGTCGTGCAGCCCGATCCTGTTCCCGTTGTTTCAGTGATTCATCCGGAGCCTGCTTCCATGGTGCCAAGCCCTCCTGTGGACAACCCACAGGAGTCTGCTTCCTCCGTGTCAAATCCGGATCTGCTCAAGGCGTTTCTGCGCGGTGCGGGTCTCGATCACCTGCGGATCGATCCGGCACAGACCGAGACGCAGATGGAGTCCATCGGGCGCAGTTATCGGCTGATGGTTGAGGGGCTGATTGACGTGCTGCGGGCGCGCAGCAGCCTGAAGGGTGAGTTTCGCTTGCAGCAAACCATGATTCAGCCCGTGGAAAACAATCCACTGAAATTCGCGCCCAATGCCGACGAGGCGCTGATGTTGCTGTTGCGTCACGGCAATCAGGCGTTCATGGCCCCGGATCACGCAATTGCGGACAGTTTCAACGATCTGCGTGCCCACCAGCTTGCCGTGATGGCGGGTGTTGAGGCGGCAATCAAAGCGCTGCTCAAGCGTTTCGAACCTGCGGAGCTTGAGGCGCGGATGGGCAAGCCCGGCGCCCTGTCGAACCTGTTCGGCTCACGTCAGGCCCAGCACTGGCAGCAATTCACCGAGCTTTACACACAGATTTCCCGCGAAGCCGAAGACGATTTTCAAGTGCTCTTCGGCCGTGAATTCAGCCGCGCCTACGAGGAACACAGCACGCGACTGCGCCGCTCTTGAGCGACACACCAGGAAAAACGGATAGACAGTCAGTACGTCACGAGGACGAAGGATGTTTCGAAGAGTGGTATCGGCAATGGCCATGGCGCTGTTGCTGGTTTCTTGTGCCAAAAACGCGGAACCGCCGCAGCCGGTCGACACGACCCCTGATGCTTCCACCGTCACGCTGCATTTCAGCGCTGCCTCAGGGCTGAACCCCGGTAGCAATGGCCAACCTGCGCCTGTGCGAGTGCGGATTTTCGAATTGAAAAACGCTGCCAGTTTCGGTCGTGCGGATTATTTCGCCTTGGCCGAGCGTGCTCCGAGTGCGTTGGCCGCCGACCTGATCGATCAGGATGAAGTGCTGTTGCAACCGGGCCAGGACTTGACCCTGGAGCGCCACCTCAACGAAGCCACTCGCCAGGTCGGACTCGCCGTGGGCTATCGCGAAATCGATCAAGCCCAATGGCGCGCATTGCTGAGCGTCACGCCACGTCAGGCCAGCGAATACCAGATCCACCTTGATACCCACGCCGTCAGCGTGAGCCGCGCATCTGCCGCTCAATCTGTCCGCCCTGCCCAATAGACAATCGGAGAACCCATGGCCTGGAACAATCGTGTGGTCTGGTCGGAAGGCATGTTCATCGGAACACAGCACTTTCAGCAGCATGACCGCTACCTGGAGAATCTCATCGATGCTCGAAGCCGTCCGCTGTCGGCGGGAGCATGGGGCTTTTCCGAGCTGTCGCTGGATCACGGACTGCTGGCGCAGGGCAAGCTGGCAATCACCTCTGCACGCGGACTGCTTCCCGATGGCACGCCGTTCAACATTCCCCATGACGACCTGGCGCCCAGCCCGCTGAACGTCGAGGACGGTTTGCGCGATGGCGTGATTTACCTGGCCCTGCCGCTCAAGCGTGCGGGGCAGCGAGACACGGTGGACGAGGGGGAAGCACCGGGCGGCGCGCGCTTCGTCAGTCAGGTACGCGAAGTCCGCGACGACAACGCGCCATTCGAAAATCGCGCACCGGTTGCCGTTGGTGCGCGGGCCTTTCGGTTGCTCACCGAGAAGGACGGCTTGAGCGACTACGCTGCCGTTGGACTGGTGCGGATCAAGGAAAGACGCGCCGACCGCGCACTGGTGCTGGATGACAGTTACATCCCGCCGGTCCTTGATGTGGCGGCGTCGGCCTCGCTCACGGCCTTTCACAGCGAATTGTCGGGCCTGCTCCACCAACGCGGCGAGGCATTGGCGGGACGGGTGGTCGCGTCGGGCGCGGGCGGCGCTTCGGAAATTGCCGATTTCATGCTTCTGCAACTGGTCAACCGCGCTCAACCGTTGATCAGTCACCTCAGCCAGTTGAGTCCGCTGCACCCTGAGCGTCTTTACAGCGAACTGGTGAGCCTCGCGGGGGAGTTCGCAACGTTCTCGAACGCGGGACGCAGGCCGGACGCGTTCGTGCGTTATCAACATGACGATCTGGCGGCGAGTTTCGCACCCGTGATAGACGCGTTGCGCGAAGCGCTCTCGATGTTGATCGACAGCAAGGCCACGCCGATCCCTATCCTCGAAAAGGCGTACGGCATTCACGTGGGTATGCTCAAGGATCGCACCTTGATCGACAACGCCAGCTTCATTCTGGTGGTGCGCGCCGACATGCCCAGCGAGACGCTGCGTGGCCGCTTTGCACAGCAGAGCAAGATCGGTTCGGTCGAGCACATTCGCGATCTGGTCAACCTGCAATTGCCGGGCATCAGCCTGTTGCCGTTACCCGTGGCGCCTCGACAGATTCCGTTCCACGCAGGGTCGACTTATTACGAACTGGATCGTGGCAGCGAGCACTGGAAGCTGCTGGCACAGTCGGGCGGTTTCGCGTTCCATGTCGCCGGCGAATTTCCCGGGTTGAACCTGGCTTTCTGGGCCATCCGAGGATAACGCGCGATGCCTTCCCACGACGAACCCCTCAACCCGCCGATGCCCGGAAACGACCGCACGCAGTTCATGCCGCGTCCCGGTGGCCGCTCGCCGCAACCCGCTGCTCAAGCGAATCCGGCGCCGCCGCCACTGTCCGTGCCCGCTGCGCCGTTGCCGTTGGGGCAGGCGCAAGGTTTGAACCCGCTTGAAGCCGCTGCCGGTCCGTTGCTGGCGCTGCTCACCCGTCTGCGCAGCACCATCGCCCACCCCGCGCCCGCGAGTCTGCGGGCACAGCTGTTGGGTTATCTGCGCCAGTTCGAAGAGCGCGCCGAGGCAGCAGGCGTCGTCCGCAATGAAGTGCTGCTTGCGCGCTACGCCCTCTGCACCGCACTGGATGAAGCCGTTCTCAGCACGCCGTGGGGCAGCACCAGCGAGTGGGGCAAACAGAGTCTGCTGATCACGGTGCACAACGAATCCTGGGGCGGTGAAAAGGTCTTCCAACTGCTGGAGCACTGCCTGCAAAGCCCCCGCGAGCGTCTGTATCTGCTGGAGCTTTTGTACCTGTGCATGTGCTTGGGATTCGAAGGCCGTTATCGGGTGATGAACGACGGTCGTAGCCAGTTGGAAGCGTTGCGTGAACGGACCAGCGCTGCGATTCGCACGGCCCGTGGGGAATTCGAGCGGGAGCTATCGCCTCATTGGCGCGGGCTGAGTGTTGTTCGTGACCGGCTCTCGCAGTTTGTGCCGCCTTGGGTCGGATTCGCGGTGGGGTTGGCGCTGTTGCTGATGCTGCTGTTTGGCCTGCGCCTCAAGCTGGCGTCCGACGCCGAACCGGTGTTCAAGCACATTCACGCGCTGGGCGAAATTCCGGTCCAGGCCATCACGCCCGCTGTCGTCCAGCCGAAAGTCATCGAACGGCCTCGTCTTGCGGGTTTTCTGGTGGAAGATATCAAGGCCAACCGGGTCGCCGTGGAGGATGCGGTGGATCGCTCGGTGGTGACGATTCGCGGAGACGAAATTTTCTCGTCGGGCAGCGCCACCATCGTTGACGATTTTCAGCCGCTGATGCTGCGCATCGCCGATGCCATTCGCAACGTCAAAGGCCAGGTGCGGGTTACCGGCCACAGCGACAACCGCCCCATCGCCACCCTGCGTTTTCCCTCCAACTGGGCGCTGTCCCAGGCACGGGCCGAACAGGTCCTGCACATACTGGCGGCCAAGACCGGCCAGCCTGAACGTTTTTCTGCCGAAGGGCGTAGCGACACCGAGCCTGTGACTTCCAACGCTACGGCCGAAGGGCGCGCGAAGAATCGCCGGGTTGAAATCACTGTGTTGGCGGAGGGGGTCGAGTGAAAGCGTTTGTCGGTTTTGTGATTCGCTGGGTCGTGCCAGTGCTCGGGCTGATCGCGCTGAGCCTGATCATCTGGTTCGTCGGGCCGGTGCTGGACGTGCTGGTGCCCGAAGGTCGGCGCTGGGCGTTGATCGTTCTGCTGTTCGCCATCTGGATCGCATGGCGGGTCTTTCGCACCGTTCAGGCCCGTCGCCACGCGGCGAACGTCATGGCGAGCCTGGCCGCGGAAACCGCGCCTGACCCTGCCAGCGTCGCCACTGCGGAAGAGTTGGCCACCTTGCGTCAACGCATGGACGAAGCCCTCACGCTCCTGAAAAAAGCGCGCTTGGGCGGGGATGAACGTCGCAACCTCTACGAGCTGCCGTGGTACGTGATCATCGGCCCGCCGGGTTCGGGCAAGACCACCGCGCTGGTCAATTCCGGGCTGCATTTTCCGCTGGCCGCACAGATGGGCGCGGGCGCGATTCGAGGCGTGGGCGGCACGCGCAATTGCGACTGGTGGTTCACCGACGAGGCCGTTCTGCTCGATACCGCAGGCCGCTACACCACGCAAGACAGCCACGCTCAAGTCGACAAAGCAGCCTGGCTGGGCTTTCTCGACCTGCTGAAGAACCAGCGCGCCCGTCGCCCCATCGACGGCGCATTCATCGCCATCAGCCTGTCTGATCTGCTGCTGGGCAGCGAGGCCGAGCGCGCTGCTCATGCGACGGCAATTCGTGCGCGGATTCAGGAGCTCTATAGTCAACTGGGCGTGCGCTTCCCGATTTACGTGATGCTGACCAAGCTCGACCTGGTGCCCGGCTTCATGGAGTTCTTCGATGCGTTGAGCAAGGAAGAGCGCGCGCAGGTCTGGGGCATGACCTTCGCCCTCGACGATGGCAAGCAGGTTGACGGCCCGCTGACGAATTTCCTCAGCGAATTTGCCCTATTGGAACAGCGTCTTAATGCTCGGCTGGTCGAGCGGTTGCAACAGGAGCGCGACCCGGCGCGACGGGATCTGATTTACGGCTTTCTTCAGCAATTCGGCGCGCTGAAAGAAACCCTGCAAGGCTTTCTCGAAGGCGTATTCAAGCCTAATGCGTTCGAAGACCGGGCGTTGCTGCGCGGGGTATATTTCACCAGCGGCACACAGGAAGGCAGCCCGATCGATCGGCTGATCGGCGCCATGGCCCAGAGCATGAGTCTGGACCGCCAGCACTTGGCACGCCAGACCGGCACGGGTCGCAGTTACTTCATTGAAAAACTGTTCACCGCCGTCGCCTTCGCCGAGCGCGGGTTGGTGGGTGTGAACCCGAAAGTCGAACGTCGTCGCAAATGGCTGACCCGTGGCGCGCTGGCGGCGACCGTTGCGGTGGTGTTGGTGGTCGGCACCTTGTGGGTGATCAGCTACCGCGCCAATCAGGCGTACATCGCGCAGGTCGATCAGAGAGTCGCACCTCTCGGCCAAAGCGTGCAGAGCCTGAGCCCTGCGCAGCGCGACGTATTGGCCGTACTGCCGCTGCTCAACGCCGTGCGTCATCTGGCGGGCGATCCTCCGGGCATGGCACAAGGTTTGGGGCTGTATCAGGGCGACATGCTGGAAGCCGAATCCGGCAGCGTGTACCGCAAACTGCTGATCGCAGTGTTCGCGCCGCGCCTGGTCACCCGAGTGGAAGAGCAATTGCGCAGCGGTGGCAGTTCGGACTTTCTCTATGAAGGTTTGAAGGCTTATCTGATGCTGGCTGACAGCGAGCATTACGACCCGGATTTCATCAAGGCGTGGGTCGCGCTGGATTGGGATCAAAGCCTGCCTCGCGATCTGCCGCCTGATCAGCGTCAGGCACTGGGCGAGCACTTGCAGGCATTGTTCGAACGTCATCCGCCTGATGCGCGTCTGGATCAACGGCTGATCGATGATTTACGTCGGCAATTGCAGCAACTGCCAGTGGCTCAGCGGGTCTACGACCGGGTCAAACGCCAGAAGCTGCCTGACAACGTGCCGGATTTTCGCCTGACCGACGCTGCGGGGCGTGATGCTGCACTGGTCTTCGCGCGCAAGAGCGGCAAGCCATTGGGCGAACCGCTGAGCGGCTTCTTCACGGCCAAGGGCTACCGCGAGGTGTTTCTGGCCACCAGCCTGAGCCAGGCCGGAACCCTGGCGGAAGAACAATGGGTCTTGGGGCTGGATCGTGCCGATCAACAGAACGTCGCCAGCCTCGCCGGCGATGTCCGCCGTTTGTACTTTCAGGATTACCAGCGTCAGTGGGATGCGTTGCTGGCTGACATTGATTTTGTGCCGATCACCAGCGTGGCGCAGGCGGCTGACGTGTTGCGGGTGATTTCCGGGCCGACCTCGCCGTTGAAAAAACTGCTGGTGGCGGTGGCCAAGGAAACCGACCTGCAACAGGAAGACAAGCTGCTCGCCGATCAGGGCAAGAAAGTCGAGGGCGGTGTCGATCAGCTCAAGCAACGCTTGGGCTCGATCCTGGGTCAGGAACAGGTCAGTCAGGCAGCCGCGCCTGCCGCTGTTGAAGATCCGGTGAGCGCGCACTTCGCTGAACTCAACGCGTTTGTCACGAAGGGAGAGGGTGAACCGGCAGCTGTCGATGGCCTGCTCGCGGACATGAACGCGCTGTACGTTCAGGTCAGCGCGATGGTCGGTGCCAGTGGCGATGCGTTGTTGGGCGAAGCGAAAAACTCCGCAAGCGCTGCGGCGACGCGAGTGAATCTGAACGCCGACCGGGAACCACCGGTGGTGCAGAGTCTGGTGAAGTCAGTCGTCAGTTCGACCACCAACACGATGATGGGCGGCGTGCGCAATCAGCTGAATGCGGCGTGGGTCAGCGATGTGGTGAACGTTTATCGCCAGTCCCTGAGCGGCCGTTACCCGCTCACACCGGGCAGCGCACGGGACGCCACGTTGGACGACTTCGGTCAGTTCTTCGGCGTGGGCGGAGTGATGGACAATTACTTCCGCAAATACCTTCAGCCCTATGTCGACACTTCGGCTTCAAGCTGGCGCTGGCAACCGGGCGCCGCGCAGAAGCTGGGCATCAACGCCTCGGTCTTGCAGACCTTCCAGCGCGCAGCCGCGATTCGTGATGCCTTCTTCCGTTCCGGTGGCGTGCAGCCGACCGTGCGTTTCGAGCTGAAACCTGTCGCGATGGACGCTTCAGTCACCCAGTTCCTGCTGGACCTCGACGGGCAGCAGATCAGCTACGACCACGGCCCCAGCCGCCCCGTCGCCATGCAATGGCCGAACCCCGGCAGCATCGGCGTGGTGCGCCTGTCGATCTCGCCGCCTGCGGCCAATGGTCGTTCCGGCATCACACTCGATGGTCCTTGGGCGTGGTTCCGTTTGCTGGAGCAATCGGACCTCGTCGCCGGTGGATCGCCCGACCGCTTCAACCTGCGATTGCGGGTCGACAACGCCAGCATTTCCTACGAGCTGCGCGCCAACAGCGCGTTCAACCCTTTCAAAAGCCGTGTGTTGAGCGGTTTCAGCCTGCCGGAGCGGTTATGACGACGCTGGGTTTTTACGGCAAGTTGGCCAGTCGTGGCGATTTTGTCAGCCGCGGATTGCCGCAGAGCTTCATCAAACCCTGGGACGCGTGGCTGGCGGCGGGGTTGCAGGTCAGTCAGCAGCAGCTCGGCGAAGACTGGCTCAACGCTTATCTGGTCAGCCCGTTGTGGCGTTTTGCGCTGGCGGCGGGTGTATGTGGGCCAGATGCGGTCGTCGGCGTGTTGATGCCGAGCATTGATCGGGTCGGACGGTATTTCCCGCTGACGATGGCGCAGACGCTTGAACCCGACCAATCGCTGGCGGCGCTCACCGCTGCGCCAGACGCGTGGTTTGACCAGGTCGAAACACTGCTGCTGGGGACGCTGGAAGAGGGTGCGGACTTTTCAGTTTTTGATGACCGCGCGTCCACGCTCGGCTTCCTGCCCACCATACACCGCGAGTCCATCAGCCGCTTTGCCGGCTTGCAGCGCACCAGCGCGAACGACCCGGATAGCCGCCATCGGATGCTGGCCGAGTTGGCCTGTGAGGGCGCGAGCCTGTGGTGGGGCAAAGGGTCCGAGCGTATTGCGCCGGGATTAATGCGCTGTCAGGGCTTGCCCGATCCGGCCGAATTCGGCAGCTACCTGCTGGGACAAGGAGCGTCGATCTAGATGCCTGCATTACCCCAAAACCCTCTTTTGCGCTCAGCCAGCAAGACCCATGTCGGCATGGTGCGGCAGATCAACGAAGACGCCTTTCTCGAATTACCGGAAAACGGTCTGTGGGCCATCGCCGATGGCATGGGCGGTCACGCGGCTGGGGATTACGTCGCCAGCCTGATCGTCGACAGCTTGCGCCGTTCCCTACTCTTCACGCCGCTCTCGCTCTACTCCGACGGTATTCGCACGACCCTGGCTGAAGTGAACGCCGCCGTACGTGAAGAAACTCGCCGTCGTGGCCTGATCATGATGGGCAGCACCGTCGTGGCGCTTTTAGTACAGGGCGATCAAGGCGTGTGCTTGTGGGCCGGTGACAGCCGACTTTATCGCCTGCGCGACGGCGAATTGCAGGGCCTTTCCCGCGACCACAGCTACGTGCAGGACTTGCAGGACAGCGGCTTACTCAGCGAAGCGGAAGCGCGGGTGCATCCGCGCGGCAACATCATCACCCGCGCCATTGGCGTCGAGGACTCGCTGGACCTGGCCATGATCAACCTCGACATCCTGCCCGGCGACACCTACCTGCTGTGCAGCGATGGCCTGAACAAAATCGTCGAAGACCATGAGATCCGCGACGTACTCGCCCACCCCGACCCTTGGCAAGTGGTTCGCAGCCTCGTGCACTTGGGACTGACCCGGGGCGCCCCCGACAACATCACGGCCATCGTCGTCAAGGCTGCCTGAAGACAGATATGGACATACAGATTCCCGGATTCGACATAGAAGGTGAGATTGGCGAAGGCGCCATGGCCACCGTCTATCTCGCCACCCAACGCTCGCTGGAGCGCAAGGTCGCTTTGAAAATCATGGCGGCAGCGCTGGCGGCCGACGCCACGTTCTGCGAGCGTTTTTTGCGCGAAGGCAAAACCCTGGCGCGCCTGTCGCACCCGCACACGGTCACCATCCACGACATCGGCAATGTCGGCGCGCTGTATTACATGGCCATGGAATACCTGCCCAACGGCACGCTGAAAGAACGCGTTGCGGCGGGCATGAGTGCCGAACAGGGCCTGACCTACATTCGCCAGATCGCCTCGGCGCTGGGCTATGCCCACGCGCAGGGGTTGGTGCACCGCGATGTGAAGCCCGCCAACATCCTGTTCCGCGCCAATGGCTCGGCGGTGTTGTCGGACTTCGGCATCGCCAAATCGCTGGACGACCGCACACAGTTCACCCAAGCCGGTTTCGCCGTCGGCACCCCGAGTTACATGAGTCCCGAACAGGCGCGCGGGCTGGAAATCGACGGTCGCGCTGACCTCTATGCGCTGGGTGTCGTGCTTTACGAAATGCTGGTCGGAAAGCTGCCTTACAACGGTACCGATGCGCTCTCGACAGCGCTCGCGCACCTGACCGAGCCACTGCCGGAACTGCCGATTCATCACGGGCGTTATCAGCACATCCTCACCAAATTGCTGGCCAAGGATCGCGATGACCGGTTCTCCGACGCCGCCGAGCTGATCGCCGCGCTGGATAACCTGCCGCCTGACAACATCGACGCGACGCAGATTCGTGTCTTGCCGCTGCCGCCAGCGGACTTGCACGTCGAGCCTGCGCCGAAAACCGATTTGGCTGGCCTGACGCCTGTCTCTATCGAAATACCCGATTTGCCTCCGCAGCAGCCTGAACCACCGGTGAGACCCATGCCTGCGGGCGAAGCGTCGAGTCAGTCCGGACAGCGCAAAGGTCCCGTGCTGGCTTTGCTGGGCGTGGCGATTGCGGCAGCACTGGGATTGGGTCTTGGCGGGTATTGGTGGTTGAGCGACGGCAAGCCTGTGGTGGCTTCAACCGCAACCGCTTCAACGATCCCTGCTACTAAGCCGCCTGTCGCCAGCCCAACACAGACGTCCCCTGCATCGCCTGAAAAAACACCTGTCACACCCCCTGCACAAGCCTCAGTGGTGGAGGCTGATGGTGGGGATCGCCCATTGTTGATGGCGAACAAAAAAACGCTGTTCCAGCGTGTGCTAAGCAAACCGGGTGCGAAGTTTTCCGCAGACGCCGGGACAATGGGCGATCAAGCGCTCCCAGCGTTTTCGGTGCTGTACGTCTATCAGCGCAAAACCGTGAATGGTAGCGAGTGGCTGCGCGTCGGCGCGAGCAGTGACGGTCATAGCGAAGGCTGGCTGCCAGCGGATCAAGTCAGCGACTGGAAGCAAAGTCTGGTGCTGAAATTCAGCGAACGCTCAGGACGCGCTCCGGCGATGTTCATGCGTGAGCCAAAGCAACTGGAGAAGCTGCTGAATGACCCTGCGGCCGCGAAAAAACTGCTGCTGGATGCGCAGAAAAACGCCGACGCCAGCCATCAAGTGCTGGCGCTGGAACCCGCAGCGAGTGCAGTGCCGCAGAACCAGTTCTACCTGCTGCCGATCTTCGACGCCAAAGAGACCTTTGATCAGAACGGTCAGCCGGTCCAACTGCTGAACGTCGCCTCCATCGATCCCGGCAACACCCCGCAACGCACGGCCTCGGGTGAGCAGATCAAGACGGTTGCCAGCAAAGACGCCTTCCGCACCGGGGTGGTGCTGGTGGTGGACACGTCGGTGTCGATGCAGCCCTACATTGATCAGGTGCGTGATGTGGTCGCCGAGTTGCAAAACCAGATCGGCAAGCGCGGCGAGCTGGATAACGTCAGCTTCGGGCTGGTGGGCTTTCGCAATAACGTCAGCAAGACGCCGGGCCTGGAATACCTGAGCAAGACATTGGTCACGCTGGAGCAAGGCCGCGACCCGCAGCGCTTTCTGGAGCTGGCGCGGCAGGTCAAGGCCACCCACGTTTCGAGCCACTCCTTCAACGAAGATGCCTTCGCCGGAGTGATGCAGGCGGTCAATGGCATGGACTGGTCGGGGTACGGCGGACGCCTGATTCTGCTGGTCAGCGACGCCGGTTCCCTGCGCAAGAATGACCCTTACAGCAGTACGCAGATGAACGAGGCTGAAGTGCGGCAGGCCGCGCTGGGCAAGCAGATCAAGATCTACGCGCTGCACCTCAAAACCGATGCGGGCAAGAAAAACCACGCTTTCGCCGAACAGCAATACCGCACGCTGACGGCCGACGCGAACCCGCAGATTGGCGATTTGTACGTGCCCGTGCCGGGCGGCGATGTGCAGAAATTCGGTGACCGCGTGGCCGAGATCGGCTCCGTCTTCGCCGATCTGGTGCATCAGGTGCGCAGCAATCAACCCCAGGTCGCGCCAACGCTTCCAGCGGCCCCGACTGTCGCCGACAAATCGGCCGCCATCGGCTACGCGATGCGCATGGACTTCCTCGGTCAGCAGACCGGCGTGCGCGCGCCGCAACTGGTCAGCGCCTGGACGGCAGACCGCGACCTCACCAACCCGACGCTTCCCGAGTTTCAGGTGTGCGTGATGCTCAGCAAATTGCAGCTCAATGACCTTCAGCAATCGCTGAAACTGATCGTCGATGCCGCGCGTAAAACCCAAAGCTCACCCAAGGACTTCTTTCAGGAAATTGCCAGCGCCAGCGCCTACATGAGCCGCGATCCGTCAGCCTTGCGCAAGGGCGGCAACCTCGCGCAGAGCGGGGTGCTGGGCGAGTATCTGGACGGCCTGCCGTATCGCAGCAAATCCCTGAGCATGACCCAGGATCTGTGGTTGTCGCTGAGCGTGGCCGAACAGGAAGATTTTATCGACGAGCTGGATTCGAAAATTCGCCTCTACGAGACCTTCCACAACGATCTGGCGAATTGGGTCCGTTTCGGCGACGCCGAGCCGGGTGATGCGCTGTACCGCGTTCCGTTGTCGACGCTGCCGTGATGATGAGTCTGCGAGACGTGCGCAAGACGCGAGGCGAAGGCAGCCAGCGTTACAGTCTGGTGATTCCGCGACTGGAGTTGGCGGCGGGCAGGCAGTTTGCGTTGGTCGGCCCCAGCGGGTCCGGCAAAAGCACCGTCCTCGACCTGCTGGCGCTGGTTCTCTCGCCCGATGCGGCGCAGCGGTTTGATTTCGTCAGCGAGCGGGGGCATGTCGATGTCTCCGGGCTGTGGCGTGAGGCGCAACAGAATCAGCTGGCGCAGCTGCGCAGTCAGCAGATTGGCTATGTGCTGCAAACCGGTGGACTGCTGGGCTACCTCGATGTTCGAAGCAACATCAACCTACCGCGTCAATTGCTGGGGCTGGCCGACGACGGCTCAGTCGAACGATTGGCCGCGCAGTTGGAAGTGAGCGAACACTTGCACAAAAAGCCCCACACGCTCTCTGTCGGGCAGCGGCAACGGGTCAGCTGCGCCCGGGCGTTGGCTCATCATCCGCACTTGCTGCTCGCCGATGAACCCACGGCTTCGCTCGACCCGCTGAACGCCTTGCGTGTCATGCAATTGTTGTTGGGCCGCGTACGAGAGCAGGGCGCCTGCTGCGTGATCGCGACCCATGACGAAGGGCTGGCGCGTAATGCGGGTCTGCATCCACTGCGGATTGCGTGTTCACGTGATGACGATGGTGGCGTGACCGCAACGCTGGAGGACGCACGCTGATGCGTATGGCTCTGGTGATGTCGCTGGCCTGGCAGGATTTTCGCGCCGATTCGCGACTGTCGGCGTGTGCGGTGTTGGCGCTGGTCGCGGTTATCGCGCCCTTGCTCGTCCTGTTCGGGCTGAAGTTCGGACTGGTGGGCAGCCTCACCGAGCGCCTTGAACGTGACCCCACCGTGCGTGAAGTGATCCCCATGGGCGGCGGTCGTTTCAATGCCGAATTCATCAATGCGTTGGCGAAACGTCCGGACGTGGCATTCGCGTTACCTCGCACTCGGCAGATTGCGGCGACGGCGGACCTGTCGATGCCTGCGCAAGATTCAGTGCTCAATGTCGAAATGATCCCCACTGCCGTGGGCGATCCGCTGCTGGGCACTGCCTTGGCGCCGAACGAACTGGACCGCGTACTGCTGACCCAGACCGCGGCGGAAAAGCTCGGCGCCAAAGCCGGGGATTGGTTGGACGCCACCTTCACCCGTCAGGTCGCAGGACAACCACAGGCCCAGCACACCCGATTGCAGGTCACGGGGATCTTGCCGCTTGAGGCGTTTGGCCGTGATGGAATCTTCACCTCCCTCGCCCTGTTGGAGGCTGTGGAAGATTACCGCGACGGGCGCGCCGTGGAGGCCATGGGCTGGGCGGGCGAGAGGCCCGAAACCGTTCAAACGCGCGTATTTCCAGCGTTTCGGCTTTACGCCCGCAACCTGACTGACGTCGAACCGCTGCGTGTGTATTTCGCTGAGCAGCACCTGTTGGTGTCGACTCAGGCACAGACCATCGCTCAGGTTCAGTCCCTTAGCCGCAACCTCACGCTGGTCTTCTGGATCATTGCTGCGCTCGCGGTCGCCGGTGCCATCGCCGCGGTGTTCGCCGGGTCCTTGGCGTCGGTCGAGCGCAAGCGTCGCGAGCTGTCGGTGCTGCGCTTGATTGGTTTCAGCACCGGCGCGCTGTTGCTGTTCGTCGTCCTGCAAGCGATCTACAGCGGGGTGCTGGCCGCGATCATCAGCTTTGCGCTCTACGGCTTGGCCGAGCGCGGCCTCAACCATCTGTTCGTGCAGGTGCCGGGCGAATACGCCAGCCATCTGCTGATACGTCATTACTGCGTGGCCCTGCTGGCGGTGCTCGGTGCCAGTGCGATGGCGGCGGCATTGGGTGGCTGGCGTGTGGCGCGCATCGAAGCTTCGGAAGGAATACGCGATGTTTAAGTGGTGCAGCGCGTTCAACATAAGGGCCGCCGCAATGATCTGCGCGTGCCTCGGCCTGTCTTCGGGACTGCTGGCAGCCGACGAAAACACGCTGGATAACCCCAAACCCTTGGCCGACGATGTGGTGCTGCCGTTGCCGTGCGATGGCGAGATGGTGTTCCGCTACGTCTATGTGTTGGCCCAAGGCACGCTGGACGATCGCGAAGTCAGCCTCGGCTACCCGTTCAGCGAGGGCGAGGCGGGGTATAAGCAGTCGTTCATTTCCGGTTACCGGCGTGACTTCATCAACGGCCAGTTCACCCTCAACGACCTGCCCGGCGACTGGCGCAAGAGCATCAGCCCGCAGTTGCCGAAGACCGACGCTGCCACGCCGCTTAAGCCGATGCTGTATTTCATCGGTAAGTACGAAGTCACGGCTCGACAATATGCCCAGGTGATGTCACAGGCTCAGTCCTTGGCCAGTGGCGAGCCGGGCCCCGCCTGTGAGGCGCCGGAAGGCATGGCGGGCCGCTTGCCCAAGGTCAAGCTGTCGCGCTTCGAAGCCGAACGTTTTTCGGCGGTTTACAGCGCCTGGCTGATGAAATATCACCGCGATCTGCTGCCCGTCAGCGGACGGGGAAAAACCGAAGATGACGGCGGCGTAGGTTTCGTGCGCCTGCCGACGGAGGTCGAGTGGGAATACGCTGCCCGTGGTGCTCAGGCCGTCAGCCGTCAGGAGCTTGAAGGCCGGTTGTTTCCACGTCGCGTCGAAGGCAGCGAAACGGACGGCCCGCTGGGCGACTGGGCAGTCTTCAACCAGGTCGCGGGCGGCACCGGACAGGCCGCACGCCTCATGCCCATCGGGACCAAGTTGCCCAACCCCATCGGCTTGTTCGACGTGATCGGCAACGCTGCGGAAATGGTTCAAGAGTCATTCCAGCTCGTGCACGCAGGACGGCGCCAAGGGGCGTACGGCGGCTTCGTGGCCAAGGGCGGCAATTACCTGGAAGGCGAGGGCACGCTGTTCACGGGCATGCGCCGCGAGTACCCGCTGTTCGCCGCCGACGGCACCGAGCAAAGCAACGAAACCACCGGGTTCCGAGTCGCCATTGGGGCGCTGTCTGCCCCGCGCTCCCGCTATAAAGAGCTGTTCGAGCAATGGCAGAAAGAAGGGCGACTGGCCTCGTTGACCGACGCCATCGACGACGCCCAAGACCCGACCAAGCGCCTCGACACCATCATCGCCGCCAGCACCGACCCTCGCCTGCAAGCCGAACTGGGGCTGGTCAACGAAGAGCTCAAGCGCAACGTCTCACTCATCGCCCAACAACGCGAAGAAGCAGCCGGCAACCTGATCCAGTCCTCGGCCCTCGTCGCTGAAACCATCAACAACTACAACATTCGCCTCACCAATCTGCGCAAGAGCCAAAAACAGGCCGCCGATGCCAAGGATGAAGCCAGCGCCAAGCTGTTCGCAGTGGCCATCGAAAACGGCAGCAGTGCGCTGGACGGGGCCGTCGCCATCTACATCGACAACCTTGCCACCGGCACGCGCTACACCGACGCGGTGATTCAGGCGCAGTTCCAGCGGGTCAAGGAAGAACTCAATCGCAAACCGGTGCTGGGCAAGAGCCTGGTCGCCCGCGCCACGTTATTCGTTCGCCATGTGAGCAACTACCGCCAGCAAAACCGCGCGGACCCACAAGCGATTCTGAAGGAATTGCTCGCTTCGACCGCTCAACCATGACGGTCGTTGTCCAGCGAGCTTAAAGGGAGTCCGGACGGTCATTCGCCTCCGGCGTTGTAAAACCAAAAAAGAGAGCATCACCATGCAGTTATCCCGTAACCCTGCTGTTAACACTGTGGTTTCGAACTCCAAATGCCGTGGGCTGTTGTTGGTCGCCGCAGGATTTGGCTTCGTACTGATGGCGGGATGCGCCAACTCGCCTGTGTCCAAGGTCGGCGCCAGCACCAAGGTCGAGTACTACCCGACGTGCTACGAGCCGGTGCAGCACTTGCGTCAGACTGACTCTGATGTAAGCAAATCCGTGATCGGCGGGGCTGCTGTGGGGGCGCTGGGCGGCGCATTGGCCGGGGCCTTGGTCGGCAACTCCCAAGACCGCGCGCGCAACGTCGCCATTGGCGTCGCCGGTGGTGCTTTGGTAGGTGGCGCGGCTGGCTATTACACCGAGAAACAAAAACAGATCACCGACGACAACCAGCGCATCGGCTCCTACGCCACCGATATCGACAAGAGCGCCGCCGACATCGACCGCAGCGTCGGTTACGCCAAAGCGTCGCAGACGTGCTATCAGGGCGAGTTCACCAAACTCCTCTCCGCGCGCAAAGCCAAGACCATGAACGACATCGAAGGCCGCAAGCGTCTGGCTGAAATCGTTGCAGGCCTCAAAGAGTCCAACGACCTGATCACCGCCGTAAACGGCCGCACCGGTGAAAACCTCGACAACTACACCCAAGCGTACGAAAAAGACCTGCAAACCGTAGGCGTTCAACGCGCCGACGTGGCCACCGTCGCGGCTGCAGACACCACTCCTGTCACCCCTGTAACCAGCAAAAAGAAAGCACCGGCGAAGAAAAAACTGCCAACCGTACCTCAAGAAGCAGTTGCCACCGAGAAGACCATCCAGGACGCAAAAACCAAACAGGCCGCAGGCCAGCAGGTCGCCGCGACCGGCCAGTCCCAAGTCAACGCCATGTGCAAAAACCCGGACCTCGGCGACTGGGCACCGGTGCCTTGCCCGAATGTTTGATTAGTTTGGGGTAAGTGAGTGACAAAAAGCCGGCCCTTCTTAGAGAGTGGGGCCGGTTTTTTTATTGACCTGTTTCAGGACGGGACAGCGCCCACAAAAAAGCCCGCGCATCGGCGGGCTTCTTTATAAAGCGGGTCCCGGTCTGCTGTGCATGACTCAGGATCGAAGATGGCGCACCTGGCGGGATTCGAACCCACGACCCCTGCCTTCGGAGGGCAGTACTCTATCCAGCTGAGCTACAGGTGCAACGCGGGCGCCATGATACCCATCTCGGTCCAAAGCGTCCATTGCATTGACTTACCGTTTGTTTCGCCCTGACAAATGACCCTCGGGGCGTGGCCGTTCTGGTCATGCGCGGCCAGATTAACCCACTACCTTCCGCCTTCAGCGGTATCTATGTACCGCATATCCCAGTGCGCCAGCTGCTTCCTTGACGGTCTTTCAATCAGCAAGGACTTTCAGGATGGCGATCGACCTCGAACACTTTGAACGCAGTCTGCATTCGATGGCGGATGCGCGGGCGGTGATGGCGAAGGCACGTGGCTATTTAGAGGCGTGGCCTGATCTTTATAAGCTGGCGCGCAAGACGGCGGGTGAGTACCTGCTCAAGCACACCGGCAAGCCGCTGGACCCGGATCGGGTGTGGTGGAACGTGTTCGACGGTGCAGCCAGCGCGCCGACGTTTACCGGTTGGCGTCACAGCGGGCCGCCTAAACAGTCGATGACGTTCACGCAGTTGCTTATTCACCGTTTCAACGACGGTTTTCAGGTCGCCCCCGATGTGTTGCCGGTTTATGGCGGTTTCTATAACCGAAGCAGCGGGGCTCGTGAATACGGTCAGCACAATGAGGTTCCGCTCGAACCGGGCAAGGTGATGGGCGATTTGTGGGCGATGGATTTTGCGTCGCTTCTGGCGCAGCGCACTGAACGCTTCTGGCGTGAACATGGCGATGATTTTGCGCTGCTGGCGAAAGTGCGGCTCCTCGCGAGTCTTGATGAGGCGGTAAATCAAGGCGCGCTGTTGGCTTCCGACCGTCAGCGCCTGCGCGCGTGGCTGAGAGTAGGGCAAGGCGGTGTGACGCTGACGCAACTCCAAATGCCGACGCCTGCCCACGCGTTCCACATTCGGCATTACCTCGCAACGGGTGGGGGGCATCTGATCACATTGCGTGCTGACGATGGCCGCACCGTGTTGTATTGCCCTGGTACCGAGTGGCTGCCGCGCGCGTTCGCCAACCACGGCGATCTGGTGCATTGGCTGAGCCGTCAGCTTCGCTCGCGTGAAGCCTTTGATGCGCTGTTTCGCGTACATCAGCAGTCAGGCGCTGAGGCTCATCAGCAGGCGATGAGCAACCTGTTGAAGCGGTTTGGGCCCGCGGAAGCGCCGGCCTGGCCATTCGGGGTAGGTCGGCGGGTGACGGGCGATCTGTTTGCCGAAATGCGGGATTGGGCCAAGACGGATCTTGCCGTCAGCCACACGATGGCCGTCAGTAACGCCGATTTGCGCAAGTCGCTCTGGCGCGGGTATCTCGGAGCATTTCTTGGGGTGTTCGGAGGTTTTGCCGTATTGGCGTGGCCGCTGGGACTGGTGGTGCTGGGAGCGGGCGTGGCGCGCCTGTCGCTGGACATTGACGCAGCGGTGCGCGCTCGGTCTGTGGTCGAGCGCACGCAGGCGGTCATCTCGGCGGTGGCGGACACGGTCGCTGCGGTGTTCTCGATCATTGATGTCGGGCTGGGCGTCAAGGCGCTGCATTTTCAGGCCCCGCCCCATGAGCGGCTAATCGCCACTCGGGTGTTAGAGCCAACTGACCGGTTGAATGACGAGCTGGAGAGTCTGGACGGCAATCGCATCGTTCCAGAGCCGATGACCACGCCGGGAATGCTTGATGGCGTTAGCATCGATGATGACGGTTCGACCTGGATCGAGATGAACGACCTGACCCTCCGGGTTAGGCACAGCCCCGAGGCCGAGGGATGGTTGGCGGTGGATGATGACGATCCGTACGCCTTCCTGCCGAACACCCGGATGCAAGTGGTGACCGATTTCATGTGGACGCCGCTCGAAGTCGCCCAGCCCGAACTGGCGGTGTCCGGCCAATTGGAAACGGTTGCTTCGGGATTCTGGGACACCTACATGCAGGCTAACTATGAGTCGCACTGGGAGATGTCGCAGGCGTTGCTCGAACGCCAGCGCGAAACGTTATCCACAATCGCGCTGCCCAGCCCTTCGATGAGCAATCCGTTGTTGGAGAACCCGCGGCAGTTTCGTTATCTGCTCAAGGACGACAAGCCGTTTTACACCTGGGTCGACGAGGAATACTTCAACAATGATCTGGTCGCTGCGTACACCGATGAGTTGACGCAGGCCAACGGCGTGTTCCGCCATGGCGTGGAGATCGACAATGAGATGGTCGCTTACCTGAATGACCTGTTCGATTCGCTGGAGCAGTTGCCCCGCAGCGAAGCCGTGCGTTTATGGCGCGGGGGCAGTGGTGCGCGAGCGACCGGCGGCGGGCAGTTCCGTAATGGAGAGCTAACCGTGGGCGACGTACTGGTCACCACGGACATTACGTCGTTTACGGAAAACCCCTACGCGTTACGCGATTTTGTAGCACCGAAGCAGGTAAAAGGGTTGAAGCGGGTCAACGTCTTCGACGACACCTCGGTGGTCTATGAACTGATTGGCAAGGGCATGAACAGTGGCGTTCCCATCGGGCCAATGTCGCTGAGCACCGCAGAGGCGGAGGTCGTGTTCACCCCCGGTCGCTATCTGCGCATCGAATCTGTGCGAGAAGTGCGAGGAGAGCACTATCACTTCGTCAGGGTAAGGCTGCGTGAAGTGGACAAACCGGATGTAGGCACTGTCTATGACTTGCGTACGGGGGAACCCTTCGACCGTGTGGCGTATGTCAACCGCGTGCGGCATGCATCGTTGGTCGAGCGGTTCTTTCCCGCTGCCCAGTGGCCTTGATGAGGACCCACTGATCCGGAACGTTTCGTAAATCGGGCGCGTTTGTTCTTTTTTTCGAACACCCTATTGTCCTTTGTTGTTCTTGAACCTAGGATTCGTTTGAGATTTCAAACGCTCCCGTTCGGTCACCCGCGCTTTTCGCGATCCGTGCGTGCGGGGCCCGGCGAATGTTTTCCTGACGGCAGCCTCGGCAGAGGCGCCTTTGAACAATCAATAATTCGCTCCGCCTTGCGCGGTGCTGTTTAGGAGGCCGACATGCAGCTCAAAGATTCGAAGTTGTTCCGCCAGCAGGCGTACATCAATGGCGCCTGGGCCGATGCCGACAGCGGCCAGACCATCAAGGTAAACAATCCGTCGAACAACGAGATTCTCGGCACCGTGCCGAAAATGGGCGCTGCCGAAACCCGCCGTGCCATCGAAGCTGCCGACAAGGCGCTGCCCGCCTGGCGTGCACTGACCGCCAAAGAGCGTGGCGCCAAGCTGCGTCGCTGGTTCGAGCTGATGATCGAAAACCAGGACGACCTCGGTCGCCTGATGACTCTGGAGCAGGGCAAGCCGCTGGCCGAAGCCAAGGGCGAAATCGCTTACGCGGCATCCTTCATCGAGTGGTTCTCCGAAGAAGCCAAGCGTATTTATGGCGATGTCATTCCGGGCCACCAGCCTGACAAACGCCTGATCGTGCTGAAGCAGCCAATCGGCGTGACCGCTGCGATCACCCCGTGGAACTTCCCGGCTGCGATGATCACCCGCAAAGCCGGCCCTGCGCTGGCCGCCGGTTGCACCATGGTCCTCAAACCTGCTTCGCAAACCCCTTACTCCGCACTGGCGCTGGCTGAACTGGCCGAGCGAGCGGGCATTCCCGCTGGCGTGTTCAGCGTCGTCACCGGCAGCGCGGGCGACATCGGTTCCGAGCTGACCAGCAACCCGATCGTGCGCAAACTGTCGTTCACCGGCTCGACCGAAATCGGGCGTCAGTTGATGGCCGAATGTGCCCACGACATCAAAAAAGTCTCGCTGGAACTGGGCGGCAACGCGCCATTCATCGTGTTCGACGACGCGGACCTGGATAAGGCCGTCGAAGGCGCGATCATCTCCAAATACCGCAACAACGGTCAGACCTGCGTCTGCGCCAACCGCATCTATGTGCAGGATTCGGTCTACGACGCGTTCGCCGAGAAACTGCAGGCGGCAGTCGCCAAGTTGAAAGTCGGCGACGGCCTGGCTGAGGGCACCACCACTGGCCCGTTGATCGACGAAAAAGCGGTCGCCAAGGTCAAGGAGCACATCGCTGATGCGCTGGGCAAAGGCGCGAAAGTGCTGAGCGGTGGCAACAGCCTGGAAGGCAACTTCTTCGAACCGACTATTCTGGTCAACGTGTCCAAAGACGCAGCCGTGGCCAAGGAAGAAACCTTTGGCCCGTTGGCGCCACTGTTCCGCTTCAAAGACGAAGCTGAAGTGATCGCCATGGCCAACGACACCGAGTTCGGTCTGGCGTCGTACTTCTACGCCCAGAACATGAGCCGCGTGTTCCGTGTGGCCGAAGCGCTGGAGTACGGCATGGTAGGCATCAACACCGGCCTGATTTCCAATGAAGTCGCGCCATTTGGCGGTGTGAAGGCCTCGGGCCTGGGTCGTGAAGGCTCGAAATACGGTATCGAAGATTATCTGGAAATCAAATACCTCTGCCTCTCTGTTTAAGGCAGCGATATCCGACCCGCGCAGCGCGAGAGCGACGTTGCGCGGGTGTTTGTAGCAGCAAAACCCATTCGCTGGCCGGGAGGCCGCGGCAGTCGATCATCGTATGCTGCCGCTGTTGACCCCCGCCGCTTTATCCTTGAACCACGCCGCCCGATGAGCGGTGAATGAGGAAGACATGAGCAAAACAAACGCATCCTTGATGAAACGCCGTGAAGCCGCTGTACCCCGTGGCGTTGGCCAAATTCACCCGATCTTCGCCGAATCCGCGAAGAACGCTACCGTAACTGACGTTGAAGGTCGTGAGTTTATCGACTTCGCCGGCGGTATCGCTGTGCTGAACACCGGTCACCTGCACCCGAAAATCGTCGCTGCCGTTCAAGAGCAATTGACCAAGCTGACTCACACCTGCTTCCAGGTATTGGCGTACGAGCCCTACGTTGAGCTGTGCGAAAAAATAAACGCCAAGGTCCCAGGCAATTTCGACAAGAAAACCCTGCTGGTCACCACCGGCTCCGAAGCCGTAGAGAACGCCGTCAAGATTGCCCGCGCTGCCACTGGCCGTGCTGGCGTGATCGCATTCACCGGCGCGTACCACGGCCGCACCATGATGACCCTGGGTCTGACCGGTAAAGTCGTGCCGTACTCGGCTGGCATGGGCCTGATGCCAGGTGGCATCTTCCGCGCCATCTACCCGAACGAACTGCACGGCGTGAGCGTTGACGACTCCATCGCCAGCATCGAGCGCATCTTCAAGAACGACGCCGAGCCAAAAGACATCGCCGCGATCATTATCGAGCCGGTGCAGGGCGAAGGCGGTTTCTACGTCGCGCCTAAAGCGTTCATGGCTCGCCTGCGCGAACTGTGCGACAAGCACGGCATCCTGCTGATCGCTGACGAAGTGCAGACCGGCGCTGGCCGTACCGGCACCTTCTTTGCCATGGAACAGATGGGCGTCACTGCCGACCTGACCACCTTCGCCAAATCCATCGCTGGCGGCTTCCCGCTCGCAGGCGTTTGCGGCAAGGCCGAATACATGGACGCTATCGCACCAGGTGGCTTGGGCGGCACCTACGCGGGTAGCCCGATTGCCTGCGCCGCTGCGTTGGCGGTGATGGACGTGTTCGAAGAAGAGCATCTGCTGGATCGCTGCAAAGCGGTTGGCGAGCGTCTGGTCACTGGTTTGAAAGCCATCCAGGCCAAGCACCCGGTCATCGGTGAAGTGCGTGCTCTAGGCGCAATGATTGCGGTCGAGTGCTTTGAAAACGGCGACACCCACAAGCCGAACGCGGCGGCTGTGGCGTCCGTCGTGGCCAAGGCTCGCGAGAAAGGTCTGATCCTGTTGTCGTGCGGCACCTACGGCAACGTTCTGCGCGTGCTGGTCCCGCTGACCTCGCCTGACGAGCAGTTGGACAAAGGCCTGAAGATCATCGAAGAGTGCTTCGCTGAGATCGCCTGATGCGTCCTTGAAAAGAGTCACATTGATCAAAATGTGACCACTTCGTCAGAAAAAACCTGCTTCGGCAGGTTTTTTCGTTTATTGACGTCAGAAAAGTCGCTTAAAACCTGTCTCGCACGCCGCTCTTTGACTAAGGTACGAAGACTGATGCCGGAGAGTCATGATGACCGTTGTAGAGGCACCTGCTGTTCCTCGTATTTTGATTGCCGAAAGCGATCCTTGGGCACGTGAGATGCTCAATGAGCTGGTTCTGGACGTGCGCTGCGACGCGCAACTGGATGTGTGCTCGGACGGCAAGCAGGCGGTGGAGCTGATGCGTGGCTACATCCCGGATCTGGTGATCGCCTCCCGAGAGCTTCCGGGCGTTGATGGCCTGACCCTGCTGCGTGGGGTGCGTCTCCTTAAGCGCCAGCCGCCAGTGCGTTTTATCCTGCTCAGCAACCGTAACGACAGTGCCAGCGTGCGCGAAGCCGTGCAGTTGGCGCCGACGGCCTATCTGACCAAGCCGCTGAACATCGAAAGCCTGCGTCAGCGGCTGGAAAATCTGTTGCTGAAGGACGGCGCACAGGTCGCCTGCGAGGTGCCCGCGCTGGCGCCTGGCGTCGGGCTGGATGCCTTTTTGGAAAAACGTCGAGAACTGGCGGACGGCGGCCCGTTGTACGTCGATGTGCGCGAAGCGCTGACTCGCTGTCGCACGCCTGCGGGCATCGACCTCAAACGTCTTGAACAAGAATTGACCGACGACCCTCACGTTACCGCGGTGTTGATTGCCGCGGCGAACAGCGCTTCGCAGCATCAAGGCAAGCCCCAGCAGACCCTCGGACAGGCACTGACCGTGCTGGGCGCGACTCAGAGCGCCAATTTGATTCAAGGGCTGGCGCTCAAGCGGGGCGCGATCCTGACGGACCCGTCGCTGATCATTCAGGCCAGCCAGGTGTGGGACGTTTCACGGCGAACAGCGGGATATGCGCGGATTCTGGCGCGCACATTGGATCTGGACCACGAGCGTTGCTATTGCGCGGGCTTGCTCAGAGGGTTGGGTGATCTGTCGGTGATTCGCTGCCTTCAGGAATGGCTACAGGCCGGAGGCGTGCTAGACGATGCGACCATCGCCCACGCGCTGGACCAATATGCGGCCGCATTCGGCTCGGCCCTGCGTACGCGCTGGCGTATTCCGTTGGAGCTGCGCGAATTGATCGCAGCGGTGTATCAGTACACCACCGGGGTCTACACCCGCGAAGTGCTGGCCATGAACCTGGCGGGGCAGATGGGCCGTCTCGGTCAGGAAGACCCGCTGGAGGCGCTGGCCAAGAGCAAATCGGCGCGGTTGCTGAAGGTCAACGCGTCCGATCTGGAGCGGGTGCGGAACAAGCTCGTCGCCTGATTCACTCTCAGAAGGCGCTTCCACACATCTGCGTCCGCGCCGCAAAGGCCGGCCATACTCGGGCTTAACTGTGGGAGCGAATTCATTCGCGAAAGATCGGGGGCCGCTGGAGATTTATCGCCTGTCTCGGCCTCTTCGCGAATGAATTCGCTCCCACAGGTATTTTTACGGCGACAGCGAGCGCTACACCAACACAATCTGATTCTTGCCCTGACGCTTGGCCTGATACATCGCCGCATCCGCGCGGGCGAAGAGGGCTTCGAGGCTCTGGTCGTTGCTGCCCAGGTTGGTCAGGCCCTGGCTGGCCGTGATGCCGAACGTTTTGTCATCCCGCTGAAAGCTCAGCCGTTGGATTTCCCGCTGCAGCCGCTCCGCGATCTGCTTGGCCATGTCCGGCGCGCAGCCAATGAACACCGCCGCGAACTCTTCCCCGCCAATGCGCCCGAACAGGTCGCCCCGACGCAGCGTCGTGCGGCCGCATTCGGCAATGCGCTGGAGCACGATGTCGCCTTCCTGGTGGCCGTAGGTGTCGTTGACCAGCTTGAAGTCATCCACGTCCAGCAGCAGAAACGCCATGGGCGTGCCTTGCAAACGGGCCTGTTCGAACTCGCGCTGGGCGCATTCGAAGAAATGGCGACGGTTGCTGCTTTGAGTGAGGACGTCGGTGGTGGCCAAGCGTTGCAGCTCGTCTTCAAGCTGCTTCTTCTCAGTGATGTCTTCCGCGATGCCCACCACGACCAGACGCTGCCCGTGCTCGGCCTGATGGCTGACGAAGCATTTGTCGCTCAGCCAACGAACCTGGCCGTCGGCTCGGATGATCCGGTATTCGCGGTCTTCAATGGAGCCCTTTTCCAGCACTTCACTCAGGCTGCGCTCGGCGTAGTCGAGGTCATCCGGATAAATGCTGTCGCGCCATTCGTTGTAATCGGCCAGCAGCAGGCCAGCCGAACGACCAAAGATGCGCTCGTAGGCGGGGCTGACGTAGATCATGCGCTGGGTTTGCCAGTCGAATGCCCAGAGTACGGCGTTGACACTCACCAGCAGCGAGCTGAACAGCTGTTCACGTTCGCTCAGTCGGGCAACTTCCGCTTGGGCGTGCATCAGCGCCAGAAGGGTTTCTGCTGTGGCGGGTGTGTCGATAGAAGGCGTCTGGTTGTCCATGAGCACTGCATCTCAATATAAGGTGCGGCGCACAGCCACAACATGTCACACAGCATAGTGCGAAGGTGATAATGAGATCGGCGTAGTGGCACGAAGTTCCGACGGGCGCCCATCCGGATGGATGGGCGCCGATAAGCGGCCTAAACGTGAGAGGGGCGTAGCGAGTAGGTTTTCAGCTGGTCTGCGAAGTCGCGCAGGGACTGGATGCCGCTGGCTTCCGCTTCGTGGACCCAGTCTTTGATGGCGGCGAGCATGTCGTGGCCGTTGCTGCTGGTGCGGGCCCAGATCTGCTGCAACGCGAGGCGTTTTTCGTAGATCACTTTCAGCGCCTGGCTATGTTCCAGCATGGTCTGGATGCGCACTTGGTGCTTGTCTTCCAGCAGGCTGGTTTCGCGAGACAGCAGCCGTTTGGCCCGGCGGAACTGATGACGGACCGACTCGTCGGCCTTGGCAAGTTCCTGCTTGACCAGCGGCGCGATCACCAGCTTGCGGTACTGCGCCATGATCTGGAACCGGTTGTTGAGGATGGCCATGGCGGTGTCCATGTCCACGTGCCCTTTGCCCGCGACCCGGTGGGCAATCGGCGCCACGCGCTGAACCTTGGCCAGACGCAGCCAGCAGAACACTTTGATCCACGCCCAGCCCATGTCGAACTCCCAACGCTTGACCGACAGCTTGGCCGAGTTCGGATAGGTGTGGTGATTGTTGTGCAGCTCTTCGCCGCCGATCAGGATGCCCCATGGCACCAGATTGGTCGCGGCATCCCGGCATTCGAAATTGCGATAGCCGACCGCATGACCCAGGCCGTTGACCACGCCAGCGGCCCACACCGGAATCCACATCATCTGGATCGCCCAGACGGTGATGCCGATGACACCGAACAGCGCAAGGTCAAGGACGCCCATGATCGCCACGCCCAAAAGCGGGTAGCGCGAGTAAAGGTTGCGCTCGATCCAGTCTTCCGGGCAGTTCTTGCCGTAAATGCGCAGTGTCTCGGGATTTTCTGCCTCGGCGCGGTACAACTCGGCGCCTTTGCGCAAGACCGTAGACAGGCCTTTGATGACCGGGCTGTGCGGGTCATCTTCGGTTTCGCATTTGGCGTGATGCTTGCGGTGGATGGCCGTCCACTCGCGGGTGTTCTGCGCCGTGGTCAGCCACAGCCAGAAACGGAAAAAGTGCTTGAGCCCGGCGTTGAGTTCCAGCGAGCGGTGAGCAGAGTAGCGATGGAGATAAACCGTGACGCTGACGATGGTGACGTGAGTCATCGCCAGAATGACTGCGACCAATTGCCAGACGGACAGGTCGAGCAGACCGTTGTTCCACATAGGCTGAGTTGCCCTCGGTTGTAACGCATGCGGGGTGCAGGGCGGTGAACACCGACCCTGAGACGACAGCGCGCATTATCACTTAGCCACCAGATAAAACCAGTCGGTGTTTTAGATAAGCGTCGCAGGATGTTTCTTACTCTATAATCCCGTCCTTTCGTAAGGTTTCTGGTTTTCCATGTCAGTGATTACCCGAGATGCGCTCAAAACCGCGCTGTTGTATGGGCTGCTGTCGATTTTCTGGCTGGCGTTCACCGACTACGTGCTCCCGCTTTTGATCGAAGATTCGGTTCAGTTGGCCCGTGCTCAACTGATGAGCGGTTATGCCTGGCTGGCAATGAGTGCGCTATGCGTCTACTTCGCACGATTCCGGCTGCTGAGCTTCATGGGCGTCAAGGCCCGCCAACGCCGAAAAGAGGACATTCAACGCTTGCGTCTGGCGGCAGCGGTCTTCGACAGCACACTGGAAGGGGTGCTGGTGACCGATGCCAAGGGCGTGATCGTTCACGTGAACCGCGCCTTCATGGAAATCACGGGCTATCAGCAAGACGAAGTGCTGGGCCTGACGCCGCAGAAGTTCAAGTCCGGGCGGCACGGCCCCGAATTCTACGCGCGCATGTACAAGACCATTTCCAGCGCGGGCCAGTGGAGTGGCGAGATCTGGAACCGGCGCAAAAGTGGCGAAATTTACCCGCAATGGCAAAGCATTCGTTCTATCAAGGATGATCAGGGCGCCATTACGCATTACGTCGCGGTGTTTTCCGACATCACCTCCATCAAGCATTCCGAGCGTGAATTGGTCCACCTGGCCCATTACGACGCACTGACTGAACTGCCCAACCGCTTGCTGTTCAGCGACCGGGCCGAGCAAGCGCTCACCCATGCTCGGCGCAAGAAAGAAAATCTGGCGCTGCTTTTGATCGATCTGGACCACTTCCAGCACATCAACGACAGCCTCGGGCACAACCTGGGTGATGAAGTACTCAAGGCGGTGGGTGAACGGTTGGCGAGTTTTCTGGAGAAGGGCCTCACGCTGGCACGCTTGGGTGGGGACGAGTTCGCCGTATTGGTCGAGAACCCGAATCAAGCTGTGCAGGCGGCAGAACTGGCGCAAGGCATTCTCGACGGGATGCGCGAACCGTTCGTCATCGACGGCCAGCCGCTGTTTCTCTCGGCGAGTATCGGCATCAGCATTTTTCCCCACGACGCGATTAGCGCCGAGCAATTGTTGCGCAACGCCGATGCCGCGCTGTTTCTTGCCAAAAGCCAAGGGCGTGAACGCTACGCCCTGTACACCGAAGAACTCACGGCGCGCGCCCAGCGTCGAGTCGAGCTGGCGGTTGAATTGCGGCAGGCGATCGTGCAGAACGAACTGCGCGTGTTCTATCAGCCGATCCACAATCTGCGCACCCGCCGCATCGAGGGCGTCGAGGCGCTGGTGCGTTGGCAGCATCCGCAGCGCGGGATGGTCTCGCCCGGCGACTTCATTCCCGTTGCCGAACAAAGCGGACTGATCGCGGAGATCGACAACTGGGTGCTGACCGAAGCCTGTCGGCAAATGCGCCAGTGGCTCAAGGACGGAGTGGCCCTGTCGTTTGTGGCGGTCAACGTGTCCAGCCGCCTGTTCGGCCGCGGCGATCTGGATCGGAGGGTCGCTCAGGTGCTGCATGAAACCGGGCTGGCGCCGGGTTATCTGGAGCTTGAAGTGACTGAAAGCGCGATCATGGACGATCCTGAACAGGCCATTGAACAAATGCATCGTTTGCGTGAACTGGGCCTCAAGCTGTCTATCGACGATTTCGGCACGGGGTATTCGTCGCTGCTACGACTCAAGCGGATGCCGGTGCAGAAGCTGAAAATCGATCAGGGATTTGTTGCGGGCCTTCCGGAAGATGAAGACGACATCGCCATCGTTCACGCGGTCATCGCGCTGGCCCAAGCCATGGGCATGCGGGTGTTGGCTGAAGGTATCGAGCAGGCCGATCAGGCAAATTTTCTGCTGAACAGCGAATGCGAGTTGGGCCAGGGCTACTGGTTTGCCCGGCCTATGCCTGCGGCTCAGATCGATTGGCAGCATGCGCCGGTGTTTGCGTTGAGCTGACATTCCGGTAGTCAGGCATCGACCTGCAGAAGCGAATTTATTTGCGAAATAGCAGAGGCGATGGAGTTGTATTGTCTGTAGCGACCATTCGCGAATGAATTCGCCCCTACAGCGAAAATCGTGGTGATCTTGTAGGAGTGAGCTTGCTCGCGATGTCGTTGGGTCTGTCTGTCGTTTGCTGACGGAAAAACGCTATCGCGAGCAAGCTCACTCCTACAAGGTTTCGGGCCACTCAGAGCGCCAAATTCACTTTGGTTATATCTGCATTCTTAAATAGTATTTTTAAGAATAACCCTCCCTCTCTAATATCGCGCTTACGCCACGAGCAGCCGCCTTCCCACCGCCGCTGCGGGCAACTCTTTCAAGGAGCACGATAATGAGCGCATCCCTACGTAGCGTCGACGGCCAGGACGAAGCAAGCATTCTGCGAGAAATTCAGAGCGCGCTGCGTGACCTGCGTTTCGGCGCGGTTGAAATCACCGTGCACAACGCGCAGGTGGTCCAGATCGAACGCAAAGAGAAATTCCGTTTGCAGAACCCGGGCAAGCAGCAGGGCTGAGTATTGCGAACAACCGAACACCCTGTAGCAGTCCGGCTTGCCGGCGGCAGCGATGTTGAGGGTGCGTCCGCCGGAAAGCCGTGCTGTTACAGACAACGTTTGACCCCAAAAACTAGAAAAAGCCAACAACGCACAATTTCCAGGAGCTTGATTCATGTCCATTCGTCGTTACGCGCTGGCCGCACTCGCCAGTGCCGTGTTTGCTGGTTCCGCCGTTGCCAAGGACTACACGCTGTTGAACGTGTCCTATGATCCGACGCGTGAGCTGTATCAGGACTACAACGCTGAATTCATCAACTACTGGACCAAGGCCCACCCAGGCGACACGGTCAAGATCAACCAGTCCCACGGTGGTTCGGGCAAGCAGGGCCGTTCAGTCATCGACGGTTCGCCTGCTGACGTGGTGACCCTGGCACTGGCCGGTGACATCGACGAAATCTCGAAACTGGGCAAATCCATCCCGGAAAACTGGCAGACCAAACTGCCGGACGCCAGCACCCCGTACACCTCGACCATCGTGTTTCTGGTGCGCAAAGGCAATCCGAAAGGCATCCACGATTGGGCTGACCTGATCAAGAAAGACGTCGCGGTCATCACCCCTAACCCGAAAACCTCCGGTGGGGCTCGCTGGAACTTCCTGGCCGCCTACGCCTATGGCCTGAAAGCCAACGGTGGCGACGAGACCAAGGCCAAGGCCTACATCAAGACCCTGTTCGAACACGTGCCTGTGCTGGACACCGGTGCTCGCGGCGCCACCATCAGCTTCACCAATAACGGCTTGGGCGACGTGCTGCTGGCGTGGGAAAACGAAGCCTTCCTGTCGCTGAAAGAAGACGGCGGCGCTGACAAGTTCGACATCGTCGTGCCTTCGTTGTCGATCCTGGCCGAGCCACCGGTTGCGGTCGTCGAGAAGAACGCCGAGAAACACGGCACCACCGAAATCTCGACTGAGTACCTCAAGCACTTGTACAGCAAGGAAGGTCAGGAGATCGCGGCGAAGAACTTCTATCGTCCTCGCGACAAGGAAATCGCGGCCAAGTACGAGAAGCAGTTCCCGAAACTGGAGCTGGTGACCATCGACAAGGATTTCGGTGGCTGGAAAGAAGCTCAGCCCAAGTTCTTCAATGATGGCGGCATCTTCGACCAGATCTATATTCCGAAGTAACACGCCCCATAACCTGTAGGAGTGAGCTTGCTCGCGATTCATGCCGCCAGACACCGCCATTGGGCCTGGTAGATCGCAGATCGCGAGCAAGCTCACTCCTACACGGGGTGTCGCGGAATTTGATAAATTTCGCAGCTTTCCCATGGCAAAAACCGACCCGGACCCGCTCCGGGTTCTGTGTATCAACCAAGGACCTTTATGTCTCGACGCATATCCCCCGTCATACCCGGCTTCGGGCTGACGCTGGGCTACACCTTGGTGTACCTCAGCTTGATTGTGCTGATACCGCTCGCGTTCATGTTCATCCATGCGTCGCAACTGACCGCCGAGCAGTTCTGGAACATCGTCACCGCGCCTCGGGTGCTGGCGGCGCTGAAATTGAGCTTCGGCACTGCGTTCTACGCAGCCATCATCAACGGCATCATCGGTACGCTGTTGGCGTGGGTGCTGGTGCGTTACACCTTTCCGGGCCGCAAGATCATCGACGCGATGATCGACCTGCCGTTCGCGCTGCCCACGGCCGTTGCGGGCATCGCACTGACCGCCCTATATACCCCGGCCGGTCTGGTAGGCCAGTTCGCTACCGACCTGGGCATCAAGATCGCTTACACCCCGTTCGGTATCACCCTGGCGCTGACCTTTGTCACCATGCCGTTCGTGGTGCGGACCGTTCAGCCGGTGTTGGCGGACATTCCCCGTGAAGTCGAAGAAGCCGCCGCTTGCTTGGGCGCTCGTCCGCTGCAAGTGTTCCGGTACATCCTCGTCCCCGCTCTGCTACCTGCCTGGCTGACCGGCTTCGCGCTGGCCTTTGCCCGAGGCGTGGGCGAATACGGCTCGGTGATTTTCATCGCGGGCAACATGCCGATGAAAACCGAAATCCTGCCGCTGCTGATCATGGTCAAGCTCGACCAATACGACTACGCAGGCGCCACCTCCATCGGCGTGCTGATGCTGGTGGTGTCGTTCATCCTGTTGCTGCTGATCAACCTGCTGCAACGTCGCATCGAAACCCCGAACTGAGGAGGCGCACTATGTCTGGTCCATCGCTCATTGCCGCTTCCTCCGCCAACGCTGCCCGTCGTGGCAGTGCGGTGTCGCGGCGTATTCTGATCGGCCTTGCCTGGCTGGTTTTTGCCATCTTTCTACTTTTGCCGTTGTTCGTTGTTGTCAGTCAGGGCCTGAAAAACGGCTTGGGCGGCTTCTTCACGGCGATTCTTGAGCCTGATGCGTTGTCGGCGTTGAAACTCACGGTGTATGCCGTGCTGATTTCCGTGCCGTTGAACGTCGTGTTCGGCGTCTCGGCCGCCTGGTGCGTGAGCAAATATTCGTTCCGGGGCAAGGCGATCCTGGTGACCCTGATCGACCTGCCATTCTCGGTTTCGCCGGTCATCGCAGGTCTGGTTTACATCCTGATGTTCGGCGCCCGTGGCGTGTTTGGGCCGTGGCTTCAGGATCACGACATCCAGATCGTCTTCGCGCTGCCGGGGATCGTGCTGGCGACCATCTTCGTGACCGTGCCTTTTGTGGCCCGCGAGCTGATCCCGCTGATGCAGGAGCAGGGCACGCAGGAAGAAGAAGCGGCGCGTCTGCTGGGGGCCAACGGTTGGCAGATGTTTTGGCATGTGACTGTGCCGAACATCAAATGGGGTCTCATCTACGGCGTGGTGCTGTGCACCGCCCGTGCGATGGGTGAATTCGGCGCGGTGTCGGTGGTATCCGGCCACATTCGCGGCGTGACCAACACCCTGCCGCTGCATGTCGAGATTCTCTACAACGAGTACAACCACGTTGCAGCATTTGCCGTGGCGAGCCTGTTATTGATCCTTGCGCTGTTCATCCTGCTGCTCAAGCAGTGGAGCGAAGCGCGCATTAGCCGTCTGCGCCAAAGCGCGGCGGAGGAATAATTCATGTCGATCGAAGTCCGTAACGTCAGCAAGAATTTCAACGCTTTCAAGGCCCTCAACAGCATCAACCTGGACATCCAGAGTGGCGAGCTGGTGGCTTTGCTGGGGCCGTCCGGCTGTGGCAAAACCACGCTGCTGCGCATCATCGCGGGGCTGGAAACGCCGGATCAGGGCAGCATCGTGTTCCACGGCGAAGACGTCTCCGGTCACGATGTGCGTGATCGCAACGTCGGTTTCGTGTTCCAGCACTACGCGCTGTTCCGTCACATGACCGTGTTCGACAACGTCGCTTTCGGCCTGCGCATGAAGCCGAAAAACCAGCGCCCGAACGAAAGCCAGATCGCCGCCAAGGTTCATGAACTGTTGAACATGGTGCAACTGGACTGGCTGTCGGACCGCTACCCTGAGCAATTGTCCGGTGGTCAGCGTCAGCGTATCGCCCTGGCGCGTGCATTGGCGGTCGAACCAAAAGTGCTGCTGCTTGACGAGCCGTTCGGTGCTCTCGATGCCAAGGTGCGCAAGGAGCTGCGCCGCTGGCTGGCGCGCCTGCACGAAGACATCAACCTGACTTCGGTGTTTGTGACCCACGACCAGGAAGAGGCCATGGAGGTCGCGGACCGCATCGTGGTGATGAACAAGGGTGTGATCGAGCAGATCGGCTCACCGGGCGAGGTGTATGAGAACCCGGCGAGTGACTTCGTCTATCACTTCCTTGGCGACTCCAACCGCCTGCATCTGGGCGAAGACAACCACGTGCTGTTCCGTCCCCACGAAGTGTCGCTGTCGCGCCATGAAGTGGAAGGGCACCACGCAGCGGAAGTTCGGGACATTCGGCCACTGGGCGCGACCACGCGTGTGACGCTGAAAGTCGAGGGCCAGCCGGACCTGATCGAAGCGGAAGTGGTGAAGGATCACGACAGCCTGATCGGCCTGGCGCGCGGCGAGACGTTGTTCTTCAAGCCGAAGGTTTGGCAGAAGGTTGAGAACATTTGATCGCTCTTTGTAGCAGCACGGCTTGCCGGCGGTGGCGTTTCTGAAAACGCTGCCGCCGGCGAGCCGTGCTGCTACCGAGGCGTGTTGTGCGGGCCAGTTGTTTCGCCCCGGCGGCACGGGGCGTCTACTTAAGCCGCCGCCTTCTTCAAATTCCGCTTGTGCGTCCGCCCCACTTTCCCTTCGATGCTGTTCTGCAATTTCTTGCGCATTCCCATCAAAAACGCCGCCTCAGCCGTGACGAACAGCGGGCCAATGATCAGGCCTGTGACGTCGTCGACGAACGCCGGTTTGCGACCTTCGTAATAATGACCAACGAACTGGATTGCCCAGCCAATCACGAACAGACCGACGCCTGAGCCGAGCCAGACCAGCGTGCTTTGCTGCGCAAGGTGCGCGCCGATCCACAGAAAGAGCGTCAGTACGATGCCCAAGGCGATCCCCAACGGCTTGTCGAGGCGCAGGTAAAACAACGTAGCGGCGACTGTTGCCAACAAGGCCGGTGATAGCCAAAGCTCGCCCAGCGCCCAACTGCTCCAGCCCGGCCGCGACAGCAGCACCGACACGGCGAGGACGATCAGCGGAACACCCACGAAGTGCGTGGCAATGTTGCGGGTATCGCGGTGGTAAGCCGCGTACTGGCTGAGATGATCGATGAGGTTTTTCATTGTTATTCCTCCTGTCTGCGTTGATCATGCCGCTGCTTTTTGGGCTAGGGCTTGCCCGTCGGCTCAGCCTGCAATAAAACGCCTGCAAGAAAAAGGAGATTCACGTGACGAATGGAACGCAATGGCGCTCATGGTTGGACAACGATCACTGGTTCAACGATTTGCCCGCTGCCTTGCAGGATAGCCTGCTGGTCGGCATGCGGCAGCGGCGGGTTACCCCCGGCAAACTTATCCTCAAACGCGGCGAGCCTGCGTGCGGGTTATATGCGCTGCTTGCGGGCTCTGTCCGCTTCAACGACGTCAAACAGCAACGTCACTGGCTTCCTCAAGCGCCCTCGAAACGGCCGTACTGGTTTGGTGAAATCTCCCTCTTTGATGAGCGGCCCCGCCTGCATGATGTCTACGCGGAAGACCAGGTCATCCTCCTGCACATGCCGCAGGCCCCCCTTGATCACATACTCGACCATAACCCTCGCTACTGGCGCTTTTTCCGGCAACTGCTGGGAAGCAAGCTCGGCCTGGGCGTTCCTGCGCGGGATGAAATGACCCTCCTGCCCACCGACGAGCGCGTCGCGTTCCGGCTGCTCATGCTCAGCGAAGGCTACGGCGAACTTGACCGCTCCGTGCGCATCGTCTCCGTTCATGACATCCCCTCCAGCCGCTGCCTGGGCCTGACCCCGGACGTCATCGAGCGCGTGCTGACCGATTTCGCATCACGGGGAATCATCCGTCGGGATCATGATTTCATCAGCGTGCTGGATGCCGAAAAACTGCGCAGGGCAGCACGGCATCGGTTGACGCAGTGGCAGGCTTGACGCATTCCAAGGAGGCATTGGATCAGTGTCAAATCGGTCCGGTGCTTGCGTGCGTGGCTGCAATAACGCTCTTGCGTCCGACAATCTCCTTCTAGGTATTCCAGTCCGCCAGCGTCGTCGAAACCCGATCGTGAACTTTCATCCAAGTGCATAACGCCGGGTCGATCACCGCGACCATTGGCGATGCAGCTCGCCATGTTTTTTACCCTTCGGAACGCTCGCTGCTGCAGGGGTTGACGTCACAACCGAGGCTGATAACCTCAGCTCGCAGCCCTAGGAACCTCCACTCCCGTGCATCAAGAAACGGTGATGAGACTAGGTTATGTGACGGCCCCGCTTTGCGGGGCCTCCTCGTTTCTGGAGGGCATCCGTTGCGCCTCCCTGTCCAAATAGCATATGGCCGGTGGTGTTTTCGTTTGGACGCGTGGCATAGGCCGTTGTCACCGCTCGCCTGAATTTTTCCGCAGATAAAAAATTCTGTAACAACCCACCCGTATTCTTTCCTTATCCCCGGCGAGCTGGGGGCAGACAGCGTGATTATCAGGGCTACTCCTTAAGGCAGGGGGTGGCCCTCTTTTTTGGTCGCGTGATTGACTGTGTTTGCGACATATGAATTTTGGGTATTAATAAATATCTTCTTATTCTTTTTCGAATATATGTCCCTTCCCTATACTCGCCGCCATGAACGCAAAAAGTGCAGGAGGCGAAGGCCGTGCATAACGAATCGATCCGTTACTTGATCGTGCCAGGCTGGCAAGGATCTGCCGATGACCATTGGCAAACTCATTGGCAGAACAGCCTGCCCAACAGCGTGCGCGTGGAGCAGGCCGACTGGCTGAAACCTCGCCGCGAAGATTGGGTCGGTGAGTTGCAGCGAGCAATTGCCGTCGACAGTTCACCGGTGATTCTGATCGCCCACAGCCTTGGCTGTGTGACGGTGGCTCACTGGGCGCAACTGGCGCCATTGGAAACCTTGCGACAAGTGCGCGGCGCTTTGCTGGTGGCGCCTGCGGACGTCGAGCGAACGAACTGCCCGCCGGCGATTCGTAACTTTGCGCCTATCCCTGAGCACATGCTGCCGTTCCCGGCACAGGTGGTCAGTTCCGACAACGACTCCGCCGTCAGCGCCTTGCGTGCGATGGAAATGGCCCGCAACTGGGGTGCCGAGATCGGCATTCTGAGCGGCGCGGGTCATATCAACGTGAAATCCGGCCATCAACGCTGGGAACAGGGTTTCGCTTACCTGTATCGCCTGCAAGGCCGTATCGAACAACTCACACGACGCCGCGCATGAAGCCATGTTGCGTGGCGATGATCGCGTCAGAACGCACGCTGATCACGACCTTTTTCGCCGCAGTGAACCGACAGGCGCTGCGGCCTTTTTTTTAACGCTCAGGCTTTGATGGCTTGGGCGGGAGCCTGCCATGAGCCCATCAGACGTACCTCAACAACCCCTCCTGACTTTTCCCGACGCTGAAAAAAGCCCCCTGAGCATCCGTGCCAAGGCGCTGGTGTTTTTCGACCCACGCTCTCGTCGCTTGCGTGAAGAAATGGAGCAGCTTGCCCCCTTGGATTTGCCGGTCTTGATCCGTGGCGAACCTGGCACCGGCAAAGAACTGTTGGCGCGGCATATCCACCGTGGCAGTGATCGTTCGGGGTTGTTCGTCTCGGTGAATTGCGGTGCGATCAGTCCGACCTACGCCGACGCCGAGCTCTTCGGTTACGCGGCCGGCGCGCACAGCGGGTCAGCGAGTAGCAGAGCGGGATGGTTCGGTTCGGCGACAGGCGGGACGCTGTACCTCGACGAGATCGCGGACCTGCCGTTGCCGATTCAGATCAAATTGTTGTCGGCGCTGGAAAATCACGAAGTCACCCGGGTCGGCGCCTCGCAGCCGAGCCCTGTGGACGTACGTTTGGTGGCGGCGACGAGCATCGACCTGAAACTGGCCGTTGCCGCCGGGAAGTTTCACGAGCGGCTCTATAGCTACCTGAGCGAGGGGCGGTTGGACCTGCCATCCCTGCGTGAGCAGCCGGGCAACATTTTGCCGTTGGCCGAGTATTTTCTGGGGATCTATAGCCAGCGCCTCGACTTCGACATGCCCCTTATCAGCGACGCCGCGCAGAAAGTGCTGGAAGCGCACTACTGGCCGGGGAATACACGGGAGCTGGAGAACGTCATTCATTTTGCATTGCTGGTCAGCAGCGGGGCGGAGATTTTGCCGGAACATCTCAACCTTCCTTCCCGCTGACGGTTGAGCCGACCATCTGTGGGAGCAGCGCGACGGCCGCGAGAGCGCTGACGTAGAGCCATTTGCAGATCATGAGAGATGGCCAAAAGCCTCCTGAGAACCAAAAAGCATAACGATTCGCTTAAAAAGTATTGTCTCGGAATAAAAAATCTCGGTAATGTCCGCATCAGCCGCCACCCCATGGGGTCGTACCCGCGGCACTATCTCGACAGAGTTGCCCACAAGGCGACCGGATTTTAAGGACATCGCATGAAAAAGACGTTGTTGTTCACCGCACTGGCGGCTGCCCTCTCCTTTGGCGTCAACGCAGCCCAGGCTGCCGAGAAACTGGTCGTCGGCGCGACGGCCGTTCCCCACGCCGAGATCCTGAACCTGATCAAGCCTGAACTGGCCAAAGAAGGCGTGGACCTGGAGATCAAGGTGTTCACTGACTACGTGCAGCCAAACGTGCAGCTGAACGAAAAGCGTCTGGACGCCAACTACTTCCAGACCAAGCCGTACCTGGATGGCTTCAACAAAGGTAAAGGCGCCACTCTGGTGACCGGCGTGGGCGTGCACGTTGAACCGTTCGGCGGCTACTCCAAGAAGTGGAAGTCCATCGACCAATTGCCTGAAGGCGCCACCGTTGCCATTCCGAACGAAGGCAGCAACGCCGGTCGTGCGCTGCTCCTGCTGCAGAAGAACGGTCTGATCACCCTGAAAGACCCGACCAACGCGCTGGCGACTCCGAAAGACATCGCCACCAACCCGAAAAAACTGAAATTCCGCGAGCTGGAATCCGCTCTGCTGCCACGCGCTCTGGACCAGGTTGACCTGGACCTGATCAACACCAACTACGCGCTGGAAGCCAAACTGAATCCGAAGAAAGACGCGCTGATCATCGAAGGTGCCGATTCGCCTTACGTGAACTTCCTCGTCACCCGGACCGACAACGCCCACACCGACGCGATCAACAAGCTGTCCAAGGCGCTGACCAGCCAGGAAGTCAAAGACTTCATCAACAAGAAGTACGACGGCGCGGTATTGCCAGCGTTCTGATGTTGTAGGGGCAGCTGATATCTCTGTAGGAGTGAGCTTGCTCGCGATGGCGGCTGATGAGTCATCATTGCAGTGCCTGACCTAACGGTTCGCGAGCAAGCTCACTCCAACAAAGTCCGCCGTATGCCGGAAAAGAGTCGAGCTCACTGCCCCACGTTTTTCACGCCGACGGCTCGTACATGCGTCGGCGTTTTTGCATCTGCGCTCAAGGCGCGCCGTAAGGCAATGAGCAATTTAACGTTGTCGTCCTGCACTTTGTCGGACGAGTGATCGTGGAAGCCTGCGCGTTCCGGCATGATCGTTCCTCTTTTTCTTATCTCTGAAAAGCGCCTCGGATCGCAGCGAGCAACGCTGCGAGGCAGGAGATAGACACGCATTTTGCCTTTCGGGTTCGTGGCTAAAGATAAGAATTTGGTATCCGGACCGTTACCGATACTGGCATTGCGCCGTCGCTAGTTCTTTCAGCGCTATCCATATGCTCTAACGATATTTAAATTTCTCTTCTTATATCTATAAAGTCCCGACTTCTCAGTCACACCTATTCTGGAGTCGGAGTTCTCATGCCAGCAGCCTCCCAAGCTTCCACGTCCGCTCAAGCACCGAGTCAGCAGTTCGATGTGCGTCCATTCGCCGAAAAGGTGGGCGCAGAAATCGTCGGACTGGACCTGTCCCGGCCGCTGAATGACGCAGACTTCGCCCGCGTACACCGAGCGCACCTGGATCACCACGTTGTTGTGTTCCGCGATCAGCAGATCACGCCGCAGCAACAGATCGATTTCAGCCGCCGTTTCGGCGTGCTGCAGATTCACGTGCTCAAGCAGTTCCTGCTCGCCAACCACCCTGAAATCCTGATCGTCTCTAACATCGTTGAAAACGGTCAGCCGGTGGGTCTGGGCGATGCCGGTAAATACTGGCACTCGGACCTGTCCTACAAAGAGCTGCCGAGCCTCGGTTCGATGCTGTACGCCCAGGAGCTGCCGAGCGAAGGCGGCGACACGTTGTTCGCCGACATGCATCAGGCATGGGAAACTTTGCCTGAGCACCTGCGCAAAGCCGTTGAAGGCCGCAAAGCCGTTCACAGCTACACCTCGCGCTACAGCCACGGCAAAAACGCCGAGAACTGGCGCCCAACGCTGAGCGCCGAGCAATTGGCCCAGGTCGCAGTCGTCAGCCACCCGATCGTGCGCACGCACCCGGAAAACGGCCGCAAGGCTCTGTTCGTCAGCGAGGGGTTCACCACGCACATCGTGGACATCCCGGAAGACGAAAGCCGCGCGATTCTCGAAGAGATCTACGCCCACAGCGTGCGTCCGGAAAACGTCCTGCGCCACAAATGGCAGGAGAACGACATGGTGTTCTGGGACAACCGTTCCCTGATCCACCTGGCGGGCGGCACGCCTGACCATCTGCGTCGTCGTCTGCACCGCACCACCATTCAGGGCGATGCTCCGTTCTGATTCACACCGATTGAGGGAGCCCGCTCCATGAACGCTGTTCTGCAAAGCCACACGGCTAGCAATCGCTCGAACGCGCAAGAGGCCAATCAGCCTACCGCTGAAGCGCTATTGCAAGTCCAGGGCGTCAGCCTTGAATACCGCACGCCGGAACGCGTGGTGCGGGCCACTCATCAAGTCAGTTTCGAAATCGATCCGGCTGACCGCTTCGTTCTGCTCGGCCCATCGGGTTGCGGCAAATCGACGTTGCTCAAGGCCGTTGCCGGTTTCATCACGCCCAGCGAAGGGCAGATTCGTCTGGCCGGTCAGCAGGTCACAGAGCCGGGGCCGGACCGAATCGTCGTGTTTCAGGAGTTCGATCAGCTTCCGCCGTGGAAGACCGTGATTGAGAACGTCATGTTCCCGCTGCTGGCCTCGCGCACCCTCAAGCGTCGCGAAGCCGAAGAGCGGGCGCGGCATTATCTGGAAAAGGTCGGCCTGAGCGCATTTGCCGACGCCTACCCGCACACCCTGTCGGGGGGCATGAAGGCGCGTGTGGCGATTGCCCGTGCGCTGGCAATGCAGCCGAAAATTCTGCTGATGGACGAGCCGTTCGCCGCGCTCGATGCCTTGACCCGTCGCAAGATGCAGGAAGAACTGCTGGAGCTGTGGGAAGAGGTGCGCTTCACGCTGTTGTTCGTGACCCACTCCATCGAAGAAGCGCTGGTCGTGGGTAACCGGATTCTGTTGCTGTCGCCGCATCCAGGCCGCGTGCGTGCCGAGATCAACAGCCATCAGTACGACCTGAAAAGCCTCGGTGGCGTGGATTTCCAGGCCTCCGCGCAGCGCATTCACCGGCTGCTGTTCGACGAAGGCGAAGCGCCTGCGGTCGAGCAGGATTTGCGGTTTCAGGATATTCGGATCGCTTACTGATCGCGCACTTGATGCATGACTTGAACATCACCAAACGCCCGCATTGAACGCGCCTTGTAGGAGTGAGCTTGCTCGCGATAGCGGTGTGTCATTCACCACACCACTGTGTGATCTGACGCATCGCGAGCAAGCTCACTCCTACAGGGGTTGGGTCGAATTCAAAAGAGATTTCCACCATGAGCCTTTCACCCCCCATTCGCGAGGAATACGAAGTCGCGCTGGAGCCTTTCACTCAGGAAGACCTGGCCCGCGACATTCCGCTCGTGCAACGCATCTGGCAGCAAAGCTGGGTGCGCAAGACCGTGATCCTGATCGCCCTGGCGGTGATCTGGGAAATCGCCGCGCGCATTCAGGGCAATGACCTGTTGCTGCCGAGTTTCATCGACACCGCCAAGGCCTTCATCGATGGCATCGTCACTGGCGAGCTGCTGGCCAAGGTGTGGATTTCCCTGACCGTGCTGGTCAAGGGCTACCTGATCGGCATCGTGCTGGCGTTCTTCATGACCACGCTGGCCGTGTCTACGCAATTGGGGCGCGACCTGCTCGGGACGCTGACCTCGATGCTCAACCCGCTGCCCGCCATCGCGTTGCTGCCGCTGTCGCTGCTCTGGTTTGGGTTGGGCGAAAACAGCCTGATCTTCGTGCTGGTTCACTCAGTGCTGTGGGCCTTGGCGCTGAATACGTACGCGGGCTTTCTTGGCGTGTCCGAGACCCAGCGCATGGCCGGTCGCAATTACGGCCTGAAGGGTATTCGCTTCGTCTGGCACATCCTGATTCCTGCGGCGCTGCCGTCGATTCTGGCGGGCCTGAAAATCGGCTGGGCGTTCGCCTGGCGCACCCTGATCGCCGCCGAGCTGGTGTTCGGCGCGTCCTCGGGGAAAGGCGGTCTGGGTTGGTACATCTTCCAGAACCGCAACGAGCTGTACACCGACAAGGTGTTCGCGGGCCTCGCGGCCGTGATCATCATCGGGCTGCTGGTGGAAAACCTGCTGTTCAGCAATGTGGAGCGCCTGACCGTGAAGCGGTGGGGCATGCAGCGCTGAGACCGGGATATAAGACTCATCCAACACTTTTCGCTTCTTTTGTGAGGAATTTATGGGGACTTCTTTCAAACGCCCGACGCTGACTGCGCTGGCCGTCACACTCGGTCTGACCGGCGCGTTGCTGAGCAGTGGCGCACACGCCGAAGGCAAGATCAGCATCGCCCAGCAGTTCGGCATCGGTTACCTGATTCTCGACGTCGTGCAGCAGCAGAAGCTGATCGAGAAGCACGGCAAGGAAGAGGGCATCGACATCAAGGTCGACTGGAACAGCATTTCCGGCGCCACCGCGATGAACGAAGCGCTGCTGGCGGGTGCGCTGGACGTTGTGTCGGCAGGCGTTCCGCCGATGTTGACCATCTGGGACCGCACCAAGGGCAAGCAGAACGTCAAGGCCATCGCCTCGCTGGGTTCGATGCCGAACTACCTGCTGAGCAACAAGCCGGACGTGAAGACCGTGAAGGATTTCACCGACAAAGACCGCATTGCCGTCCCGGCAGCGGGCGTGGGCTTCCAGTCGCGCACCTTGCAGATCGAGACCGCCAAGCTGTTCGGTAACGCCAACTACAAGAAATTCGACGACATCTCCGTCAGCCTGCCGCACCCGGACGCCACCTCGGCGCTGATCGCAGGCGGTTCGGAAATCAGCGCGCACTTCTCCAGCCCGCCGTTCCAGTATCAGGAGCTGGAAAACCCGAACGTGCACAAAGTGCTGAGTTCGTATGACGTGCTGGGCGGTCAGGCGACGTTCAACGTGCTCTACACCACCCAGAAATTCCACGACGAAAACCCGAAGACCTACAAAGCCTTCTACGACGCGCTGGCGGAAGCCGAGAAGATCATCAAGGCCGACAAGAACGCCGCAGCGAAGACCTACATCGAGGTCGAGAAGTCCAAGCTGGCGTTGCCGCTGGTTGAAAAGATCGTCAACGACCCGGAAATCGACTTCACCATCGTGCCGCAACGCACTTACATCTATGCCGAGAAACTGAATGAGATCGGCGTGCTGAAGAACAAGGCCGACAGCTGGAAGGATTTCTTCTTTGAAGAAGCTCATGGTGGGGCGGGTAGCTGATCCGCGCTCGCAGGGTTTTTAGCCGACATCTCCTGACCGGTCACTGCGCGCTCCTACGTTTTTTTGGTGTTTTCCATGATCTGCGCCAACCCGCGATCCCTGTAGGAGTGAGCTTGCTCGCGATTGCGTCGTGTCAAACGCTATTAATGGTTCTGATACTCCGCCATCGCGAGCAAGCTCACTCCTACAAAACGGTGATCGTCTCCATGCTCTGCGTGGGATTGATCAAGCGTTCTTCAATCCGGCCAATGCCAGGCCGGTTGATCCAGCATCCCCTGACCGACAATCCTGGTCTGTCCCAATTCTTTCTCCAACACGATGCTGTTGCATTCCGGGTTCTGCTCCAGCGCGGCGATCAACCGTCTGGCGTGTGACACAACCCACACCTGACAACGCTGTGACGCGCGGATGATCAATCTCGCCAAGGCAGGCAGCAGGTCAGGATGAAGGCTGGTTTCCGGCTCGTTGAGTACCATCATCGTCGGCGGGCGCGGTGTCAGCAGGGCAGCGATCAGCAGCAAATAACGCAAGGTGCCGTCCGACAGCTCGGACCCGGACAGCGGCCTCAACAACCCCTCTTGATAAAACTCCAATGAGAATAACCCGCCACCCTGCGCATCGATGGCCACTCGCGCCCCCGGAAAGGCGTCGCTGATCGCGGCGTCCAGCGCCTCCGGTTCTCCAATCTCCCGAATGGTCTGCAAGGCCGCTGCCAGGTCTCGCCCGTCGTGATGCAGCACCGGCGTGCGCGTACCCAGTTGCGGTTTGCGCGCAGGCGCGTCGGAATCGCTGCGGAAGTGATCATAAAATCGCCAACCACGAATGCTCTCTCGCAGTTGCAGCACTTCCGGCGATGAGCGCAGGTTGCCCACCTGATCGAACAGGCTGTCGAAGGTCGGGGTGTGTTGCGCCAGAACCTCCCAACTGCGGCCTTCGCGAGTCCGAACCATTGGCCCGGCGCGGTCCACCAGCAGACTGGCAGGGCGATACAGCGGCCCGGCCCAGATGCATTCGCGCTTGATCTCCGGGTCCAGGGCGAACGCCGTGGGCGCGTTCGACGGCGGAGGCAGCCCCAGCGAAATCGCGTAGCTGAAATCCTCGGCCGCAAACCCCAGGCGCAATCGAACGACCTCTTTGCGCGGCCCGCCCTGCACTTCGACTTCACCGTTGCGCATGCGTCGACTGATGCTCTCCGGTCCCGCCCAGAACGTGGACTTCAACCCGCCCTCACGGGCCAGCGCGTTGATCACCCCGCCTTGGGCCGTTTCGGCCAGCAAACGCAGGGCGCGGTAGAGGTTGGACTTGCCGCTGCCGTTGGGTCCGGTGATCAGGTTCAGGCGTGCCAGCGGCATCACCAGCGTGTTGATCGAGCGGTAATTGGCGACGGCGAGGGTGGTCAGCATCGGGCCTTCCTTGCGATGAACGTGTGCGACCGACGGGTCAGGTTTCGCCGAGTTTAGCGGCCAAAGGAACCCTGATCTACGCTCACAGTCGCATGATCACACCACGACGACGCTCGGTGGCGCGGTGTACGCAACGGCAGTGGCACAAGGAGCTTGCATGCCCGCTCAACCCTCGGTTCTTCACACTGGCCTAACGGCCCTCGCGCTCGGCATGTGCCTGGCGCTGCTGTCTGGCTGCGGCAAGGAAAAGCCCAAAGACCCCGTGCTGCCGCGCGTGCAGGTACAGCAAGTCAAAACCGCCGAATTCGCAGCGGCCGTCGCATTGACGGGCGACATTCAGGCGCGGGTGCAGACGCAGCTGTCATTCCGCGTCGGCGGCAAGATCATTCAGCGCATGGTGGATGTGGGCGACCGTATTACGGCCAAGCAGGTGCTCGCCAAGCTCGACCCTAAGGATTTACAGACCAACGTCGATTCGGCCAACGCCGCTGTCGCCGCCGAGCAGGCTCGCGTGAAACAGACCGCCGCTGCGTTCGTGCGTCAGGAAAAGCTGCTGCCGAAAGGCTACACCAGCAAAAGCGAATACGATTCCGCGCAAGCCCAACTGCGTGGCAGCCAGAGCGCGCTGAAAGCCGCCCAAGCCCAGTTGGCCAACGCGCGCGAACAACTGGGCTACACGTCGCTGATCGCCGATGCGCCGGGCATCATCACGGCGCGTCAGGCCGAAGTGGGTCAGGTGGTTCAAGCGACCATGCCGATTTTCAGTCAGGCCCGGGATGGCGAACGCGACGCTGTGTTCAACGTCTACGAGTCGTTGTTCGTCGACCCGCCAACGGATCAGCCGGTCGAAGTCACGCTGCTGGATAACCCGCAAATCAAGGCCACCGGCAAGGTGCGCGAAGTCACCCCAGCGGTGTCGGCGCAGACCGGCACGCTACAGGTGAAGATTGAACTGGAGACTCTGCCTCAAGGCATGCAGCTCGGCTCCGTCGTCAGTGCCGCGCTGTCGGTGCCTGCGAAACAGAGCGTCGAACTGCCATGGTCGGCCCTTACAAAAGGGCTGGGCGATCAACTCGGCCAACCTGCGGTCTGGGTGGTCGATGACCAGAACAAGGTCAGCCTGCGTGGCGTGACGGTCGGGCGTTACCTGACGGGCAAAGTCATCATCATCGACGGTTTGAAGAACGACGAAAAAGTCGTGGTCGCTGGCAATCAACTGCTGCACCCGGACATGAAGGTCGAACTGGCTGACGTCTACAAGAACCCGACAGGAGCACCGCAATGAAGCGCCTGACGGGAGTGACGTTGATGGCATTGCTCATCAGCGCGTGCAGCAAGGAAGAGCCACCACCGGAGCCCGTGCGCCCGGTGTTGTTCGTCGAGGTGAAACCCCAGGCCGAGGAAAGCCTGGGACGTTTCGCCGGCAACATCGCGGCGCGTTATGAAAGCACCTTGGGTTTCCGCGTTTCGGGCCGCATCGCCCAGCGCAGTGTCGATGTGGGCGCTGAAGTGAAGAAGGGTGACATGCTCGCCGTACTCGACCCGACCGACCAGCAGAATCAGGTGCGTTCGACCCAGGGCGATCTGGCCCGCGTCGAAGCGCAGTTGATCAATGCCCAGGCCAATGCGCGGCGTCAGCAGGAGCTGTTCGACCGAGGCGTCGGCGCGCAGGCGGCGCTGGATGTCGCAGTGACGGACCTCAAAACCTCACAGTCTTCCTTCGATCAGTCCAAGGCTGCGTTGCAACAGGCCAAGGACCAATTGAGCTACAGCGAGTTGCGCACCGATCACGACGCCGTCGTGACCCAATGGAAAGTCGAAGCGGGGCAAGTGGTCAGCGCGGGCGAGCAAGTGGTGACGCTGGCGCGTCCGGACATCAAGGAGGCTGTGATCGACCTGCCGGGACCGCTGGCAGAGCAATTGCCCAACGACGTGGTGTTCAAGGTCGCCAGCCAGCTGGAACCTGACATCAACACCACGGCCACCCTGCGTGAACTCGAACCGCAAGCTGAAAGCACGACGCGTACCCGTCGCGCACGCCTCACCCTGGCCGACACGCCGCCGTCATTCCGACTGGGCACGGCGATCAGCGTAACCCTCAGTTCGGCCATCGAGCCGCGCATCGAATTGCCGCTCACGGCGTTGCAGGAGATCGACGGCAAGCAGCAGATCTGGATCGTCGATACCCAGAACCAGACCGTGTCGCCGCGTCCGGTCCATGTGGTCAGTCGCGACACCGACAGCATGGTGCTGGCCGGTGGTGTGAAGGGTGGCGAGCGCGTGGTGACCGCCGGTGTGAACAGCCTCAAACCGGGGCAGAAAGTCAAAGTCGATAAGGACAGCCCACGATGAAAGGGAAGTTCAACCTCTCCGATTGGGCGCTCAAGCATCAGTCTTTTGTCTGGTACCTGATGTTCGTTGGCCTGCTGATGGGCGTGTTTTCGTACATGAACCTGGGCCGCGAGGAAGACCCCTCGTTCACCATCAAAACCATGGTCATCCAGACCCGCTGGCCGGGCGCGACGGTGGACGAAACACTGGAGCAAGTCACCGACCGCATCGAGAAAAAACTCGAAGAGCTCGACTCCCTCGACTACGTGAAAAGCTACACCCGACCGGGCGAGTCCACGGTGTTCGTTTACCTGCGGGACACCACCAGCGCGGGCGCGATTCCGGAGATCTGGTACCAGGTCCGCAAGAAAATTGATGACATTCGCGGGACCTTTCCTCAAGGGTTACAAGGCCCGGCGTTCAACGACGAGTTCGGGGACGTCTACGGCTCGATCTACGCCTTTACCGCTGACGGGCTGACGATGCGCCAGCTGCGGGACTATGTCGAACAGGTCCGCGTGCAAATCCGCGATGTGCCAGGGCTGGGCAAGGTCGAGATGATCGGCCAGCAGGACGAAGTGCTGTACCTGAATTTCTCCACCCGCAAGTTGGCGGCGTTGGGGCTGGATCAGCGCCAGGTCGTGCAAAGCCTGCAATCGCAGAACACCGTGACGCCTGCGGGGGTGATCGAGGCCGGGCCTGAGCGCATTTCGGTGCGCACGTCCGGCCAGTTCGCCTCCGAGAAGGATTTGGAAACGGTCAACCTGCGCCTCAACGACCGTTTCTATCGCCTGACCGATATCGCCGACATCAGCCGGGGTTACGTCGATCCGCCCAAGCCGCTGTTTCGCTACAACGGCAAGCCGGCTATCGGCTTGGCGATTGCGATGAAAAAGGGCGGCAACGTCCAAGAGTTCGGCAAAGACCTGCATGCGCGGATGGAGGCGGCGACCGCCGACCTGCCCATCGGCGTGGGCGTGAACAACGTCTCGGATCAGGCGCAGGTGGTGGAAAAAGCCGTCGGTGGCTTCACCAGCGCGCTGTTCGAGGCGGTGGTGATCGTGCTGATCGTGAGCTTTATCAGCCTCGGCATGCGCGCCGGGCTGGTGGTGGCGTGCTCGATCCCGCTGGTGCTGGCGATGGTCTTCGTGTTCATGGAGTACAGCGGCATCACCATGCAACGGATTTCGCTGGGCGCGCTGATCATCGCCCTCGGCTTGCTGGTGGACGACGCCATGATCACGGTCGAGATGATGGTCTCGCGGCTGGAAATGGGCGATTCCAAAGAGCAGGCCGCGACCTTCGCCTACACCTCGACGGCGTTCCCGATGCTCACCGGTACGCTGGTGACGGTGGCCGGTTTCGTGCCCATCGGCCTCAACGCCAGTTCGGCGGGGGAATACACCTTCACGCTGTTCGCGGTGATTGCCGTGGCGATGCTGGTGTCGTGGGTCGTGGCAGTGCTGTTCGCGCCGGTCATTGGCGTGCACATCCTCAGCGAGAAGGTGAAAAAGAAAGACGAACACCACAAGCCGGGCCGCATCGCCCGAGCGTTCAACAGCTCGATGTTCTGGGCCATGAGGCACCGCTGGCTGACGATCATCGTCACGGTGCTGCTGTTTGCTACCTCAGTGTTTTGCATGCGCTTTGTGCAGAACCAGTTCTTCCCGTCGTCTGACCGACCGGAAATCCTCGTCGACCTCAACCTGCCGCAGAACGCCTCGATCAACGAGACGCGCAAGGCTGTGGACAAACTGGAGGCGAGCCTCAAGGACGATCCGGACATCGTGCGCTGGAGCACCTACATCGGGCAGGGCGCGGTGCGTTTCTACCTGCCGTTGGACCAGCAACTGGAAAACCCGTATTACGCGCAACTGGTGATCGTCAGCAAAGGCCTGGAAGAGCGTGCCGGGCTGATGGACCGCCTGAAAAAACGTCTGCGTGATGAATTCGTCGGCATCGGCACCTACGTGCAGCCGCTGGAAATGGGACCGCCGGTGGGGCGTCCGATTCAGTACCGGGTCAGTGGCGATAACATCGACAAAGTGCGTCAACACGCTATCGACCTCGCGACGCTGCTCGACAAGAACCAGCACATCGGCGAGATGATTTACGACTGGAACGAGCCGGGCAAAGTCCTGCGCATCGACATCAACCAGGACAAGGCAAGGCAACTCGGGCTGTCGTCGGAAGACGTCGCGCAGTTGATGAACAGCATCGTCACCGGTTCGGCCGTGACCCAGGTGCGCGACGACATTTACCTGATCAACGTGGTCGGGCGCGCTGTGGACGCCGAGCGGGGTTCGCCGGAGACCCTGCAAAACCTGCAAATCGTCACGCCGCAAGGCACGTCGATTCCGTTGCTGGCGTTCGCCAATGTTCGGTATGAGCTGGAGCAGCCGCTGGTCTGGCGCCGCGACCGCAAGCCGACGATCACCCTCAAGGCCGCTGTGCGTGACGAGATGCAGCCGACCGATCTGGTGAAAGAGCTGAAGCCCGAAATCGACAAGTTCGCCTCGGCGCTGCCACCGGGCTATAAGATCGCCACCGGCGGTACGGTGGAAGAGAGCGGCAAGGCCCAAGGGCCGATTGCCAAGGTCGTGCCGCTGATGATCTTCCTCATGGCGACCTTCCTGATGATTCAGCTGCACAGCGTGCAGAAGATGTTCCTCGTGGCGAGTGTCGCGCCGCTCGGGTTGATCGGCGTGGTGCTGGCGCTGGTCCCGACCGGCACGCCCATGGGCTTCGTGGCGATCCTCGGGATTCTCGCGTTGATCGGCATCATCATCCGCAACTCGGTGATTCTGGTGACGCAAATCCACGAATACGAAGTCGCCGGTTATCTGCCCTGGGATGCTGTGGCCGAAGCCACCGAGCATCGACGACGCCCGATTCTGTTGACGGCTGCTGCGGCGAGTCTGGGCATGATTCCGATTGCCCGCGAAGTGTTTTGGGGGCCGATGGCCTACGCGATGATCGGCGGGATCATCATCGCCACCCTGCTGACGCTGTTGTTCCTGCCTGCGCTGTACGTGGCCTGGTACAAGATCAAAGAGCCGACGCAGGAACAGCGGGATAAATCCGAACAGGAGAAAAAGCGCAGAGCCGAGGGCCACGGCGCGGACGATGAAGACGAGGACGAAGAGGGTGAGCCCGCACCTACACGCTAAGTCTCATCGGCCTACGTTGCCGTGGGAAACGTCTGAACGACGTTTGTAGGCTCCCTGAGTACGGTCGACAGCCTTGATCACTCAGTGGGTTGTCGTCATGTGTAGTTTCATTTTGCGTGCCGTGGGAGTGCTGTGTGCGTTCGTTTGCGGGTCTGTTGTTGCCAGTGAAACGTTGGAAAATGAATTCTGGCGGGTCGAGCTTGAGCCAAAGACGCTGGCGATCAGAGTGCATCCCATTGGCCAATCGGCGGTTCACGTGTCGTCGGGCGTTGCGTCGCATGCCGTCGGTCACATCGAACGGACTTCGGATCGCCTGAATTGGCAATGGGATGACGGTGCCTGGGCGCTTGAAGCGCGCCTCGAACGGCGCGAATTGTTGCTGACTGTCACCGCCCGTGAGGCAGGCACGCTGGCGTTCCTCAACCAACCGGCGAACGCCATGGGTCGCGCCTTGATCTGGCCGCTTGCCGAAGGGCATTACGTGCCCCGAGGTCATGCGGTGTGGCAGCGGTTTCTGGTCGATCAAGGTTCACTCAATACCACGCAGGACCTGAGCCTGCCGCTGTGGGGCATGGACCACGGCGCGTTCAGCCTCACCTGGCTGATGACCCAGCCATTCAATAATCAGCTGACATTCAAGGCTCAGGACGATGGGCTGGCGTTGACTGCGGCTCACGAATTCACGTCCCTCGATCCCCATGCGCCCCTGACTTTTCGCCTTTACCTTGGGGATTCAGATCCGCTGGCGGGTGCGCGTCGCTACCGGCAATGGCTGATCGACAGCGGCGCCTATCAGACACTCGACGAGAAACTCGCCAAAACCCCCGAAGCCCGCAAATTGAGCGGGGCGGCCCATGCGTACCTATGGGGCAACGATTTGCTGGGGTTGAAAGATGTTCGATCCTGGTCGCGGCTGATCGACGCGCTGAACTCTTCTGCACCGCTCGCCGTACGGCTCAAGGGGCACATGAATGCCGAGGCGCGCGCGATGCTTGACCCTTCGCGTCCGCCGTTGCAGCGCTGGGAGCAAGTCGTGGTGCTGCACGATTTGAACGGCGCGTTCAACACAGCGGCTCGCGCACGTTGGCGCAGAGGTGCTCAACCAGACATGGACGTTCTGGCGTCGAGTTACGGTGAGTGGCGAACTGAAATCGCCCGGTTTTTCGGGGATGCACTGACGGATGACCCCTCGCGCTGGGGCGGCATGCTCACAGCGAAAAACATCGAGTTGTTCCGAGCGGCGGGTCTCACGCGGTTGTGGCTTGGTCTTGGTGACGGCTGGGAAGGCGGGCTGTGGCATCCCGAAGCGGTGCGTGCAGCCGTGAAGGCGGGCTACCTGATTTCCCCCTACGACTCGTACGAAACGGCGCTGGCCGACAGCGAAAACCCGGACTGGACCACCGCACACTTGGGCAGCGATGCGCACCGCGACTGCGGCATCGTGTTGAAGAACGGCACAGCGAAGAGCGGCTTTCAGCAGTCCGGGCATTACACCGATCCTCGTTGCGTCAGGCCATTGCTCGACGCCCGCGTTCAGGCCGTGCGCGGGGTTGCCGGTTTCAACAGCTGGTTTCTCGACGCCTACGCCACCGGCATGGTCTTCGACAGCTACCGCTCTGGCGCGACTCTCACCCAGTCGCAAAATGCCGCTGCAAACGAAGACGCAGCGCGTTGGGTGGGCGAGTCTCAGGGGCTGGTCGTGGGCTCAGAAGACGGCCATGCCAGCACCTCGCAGGGCATCTTCTTCGCCCACGGCATGCAGACACCGGTGATCGGTTGGGGCGATGCGGACATGAGCACGCTCGCTCAATCGCCTTGGTTCGTGGGCAATTGGTATCCCCCGGAAAAACCTGCCGTGTTCTTCAAATCCGTGCCCATCAAAGAGCGCTATCGCGCCGTGCATTTCGACCCGACGACACGTCTTCCGATTTATCAGGCAGTGTTCCACGGCTCGGTCATCACGACCCATCATTGGCTGTTCGACAGCTTGAAACTGAACAACGTCAGGGCGGAGAACGAGCTGACTCAACTGCTCTACAACGTGCCGCCGTTGTACCACCTGAGCCAGGACACGCTTCAGGCCCGGTTGAAGATCATTCAAAAGCAGGACGCTTTCTTTCGCCCACTGCATGAGCGATTGGCGACACAGGCCATGATCGGATTCGAGTGGCTGACGGCTGACCGGTTGGTGCAACAGACCACGTTCAACGACGGCACGCGGCTGATGGCGAATTTTGATGAAAGGGTGCGAGAGGTGGGCGGGCGTTCGTTTGCTGCTCATAGCGTGACGGCGATCAAAGGAGATAGCGACGTGACCGCTTATCAAGCGACTCTGGACTAATCGCGGAATGCTCGGTCAATGCGTGAACCCTGTGGGAGCGAATTCATTCGCGAATAGCGTTCAGGCGATAGAGATGCATCGACTGTACTGCCTATTCGCGAATGAATTCGCTCCCACAGGTCTGTCATTTGCCGTGAGATCGGTGGTGCTTCAAACCCTACGCCACACACTCGCCAACCAAGGCTGCTGCTCCCTCGGCAGCCCTTCCGGCCGGTAATAATGCTCGACCTCTACGAACCCCGCTTCGGTCAGCAGCGCGCTCCAGGATTCCAGGTCATGGAACGAGCCATACCGCTCGCCCTTCCAGCCTTCCTGATTGTTGCCCCGAGGGTTGGAGCTGAACAGCACGCCACCCGGCTTCAACGCATTGCGCAGCTCGCCCAAGACACGCGGCAATTCCTGACGGGGAACATGAAAGAGTGACGCGTTGGCGAAAATGCCGTCGAAGCGCTCGGCAGGCAGGTCCAATGCGAGAAAGTTCTGGTGGAAGACTTCACAGCCACTGTCGGCACGGGCCATGTCGGCAAAACGCTCCGAGCCGTCCAGCCCGGTCGCTACGTGACCCAAGGCGGTAAACGTGCGCAAATCCCGCCCCGGCCCGCAGCCAAAATCGAGAATCTGAAACGGCGCAACGCCCCGGATATTGCGCAATAACGCGTCGATGTTCTGGCTGACATCATGATCCCGCGTGCCCTCACGAAAGCCCTCCGCCACATCGTTGTAATTGCCCAGCGTGGTGGCGGTGATCTGAGCGAGGTCCTGCGGGTCGAGTTTCATGGGGGCGGATTCTGAGCGGAGGGAGTGGGCAATATACCCTTGCTCGCCGTAGACGACGCAAATCTGTAGGAGTGAGCTTGCTCGCGATGAGGGTGTATCAATCGCAAACGACGTATCTGAACCTCCGCGATCGCGAGCAAGCTCACTCCTACAGGAGGGGGCGTGCCAGGACGATGATTTCATCGATACCGCAGCCCCCGACAAGCCGTTCTGCTTTAGTTGAGGACCACCCCCCGGATCAAATCACCGTTTATTCAACCGCAACGCCAACCGATCCCCGCCCAGTTGAATCACCGCCACCAACACCACCAGCAGCACGATCACGGTCAGCATCACTTGCGTATCGAACCGCTGATACCCGTAGCGGTAGGCGATGTCGCCGAGGCCGCCTGCGCCAATTGCGCCGGCCATGGCCGAGGAGTTGATCATGGTGACGAGGGTGATGGTGAAGCCGCCAACGATCCCCGGCAGGGATTCCGGTAGCAGGACGTGCCAGACGATGTGCCAGCGGCGGCAGCCCATGGCCTGGGCCGCTTCGATCAGGCCGTGGTCGACTTCGCGCAGGCTGACTTCCGCGATACGGGCGAAGAACGGTGTGGCGGCGATGGTCAACGGCACGACGGCGGCCCACACGCCATAGGTCGTGCCGACGATCAGGCGCGTGAAAGGGATCAGCGCGACCATCAGAATCAGGAACGGCACCGAGCGAAAGATGTTCACGAACGCGCCCAGCACGCGATTCACGTTCGGCGCTTCGAAGATCCCGCCTTTGCCGCTGGTGACCAGAATCACCGCCAGCGGAACACCCAGCAGCAGCGCAATCAGTGAAGAGACGCCGACCATGAGAAACGTGTCGAGCGTGCCTTGCCACAAGCGTTCAAACCACATAACCCAGTACCTTTGCGTGTTGCGCCTGTTTGCGGGCGCGGATGAGCAGTTCTTCGACAGACAACGGCGAGTGGCTGATGGCGAGCAGCAAATGCCCCAGCGCACGTCCCTGAATGCGCTCGACGCCGCCGTGCAACAGGCTGACGCGACCGCCAAACGCACTGAACAGCGACGACAAGTCCGGTTCGCTGCCGTGGCTGCCGGTGAATTGCAGATCCAGCACCACACTGGCATTTTCGTCTGCCGGCTGAGGCTGCAGACGGGCCTGTAGATCGTCGGGCAGCGCATGTTGCAGCGGCGCCAGCAGGGTTTTGCTCACCTCGTGTTGTGGATCGCCGAACACCTGCCACACCGGGCCTTGCTCGACGATCTGGCCTTTTTCCAGGACCACGACGCGGTCGCAGATTTCCCGGATCACGGCCATTTCGTGGGTGATGAGAATGATCGTCAGCCCTAGCCGCTGATTGATCTCGCGCAACAGGCCGAGGATCGATTGCGTGGTTTCCGGATCGAGCGCCGAGGTGGCTTCGTCGCACAGCAGAATTTCCGGGTCATGAACCAGCGCGCGGGCGATCCCGACGCGCTGTTTCTGGCCGCCGGATAACTGCGCCGGATAGGCGTTGTGCTTGTCTTGCAGGCCTACCAGTTCCAGCAATTCGGCGACCTTGCGCTGACGCTGCTCTTTGGGAACGCCCGCCACTTTCAGCGGCAGCTCGACGTTCTTCCAGACGGTCTTGGCCGACATCAGGTTGAAGTGCTGAAAGATCATGCCGATCCGTCGGCGCAGTTCCACCAGCTTGTCTTCGTTGAAGGCCGCAATGTCGATCTGATCGATCAACACCCGACCACTGCTCGGCTGTTCCAGCCGGTTGATGGTGCGGATCAGCGACGACTTGCCCGCGCCGCTGCGCCCGATGATGCCGAACACCTCGCCGCGCTGGATATCCAGGTCGATGCCTTGCAGGGCCGCGACCGGCCCCTGCTGCCCTTCATACACCTTGCCCAACTGGCTGAAGCGCACGTGGGCGTTGGCTTTTTCCGGGTGCAGACGCGCCTGTGCGGCGGAATGCGGCGTGAGCTCTTCCAGTGGCAGGGAGCGTTGCACAGTGGCGCTCATGGTCAGTTCTTCCAGCCAGGTTGATAGAGCGTGCCGTTGGCTTTATCCAGCGCGGCGCGGACGACAGGGGAGTGTTGATAAATGTCGATGAACTTGGCCAGACGCGGGTCGTCCTTGTGGTCCGGCTTGATCACAAACTGAATCACGTATTCCGGGTGATCGAGGCCGTCGAACAGAATCGCCGAGGTGGCATCGAAGCTCTTTGCCGAACGAATGTAGGCCGGGTAGCCCTGCACCAGATCGGCGTCGTCATAGGCGCGGACCAGTTGCACGGCTTCGACCTGGATCAGCTTGATCTTCTTCGGGTTGGTGAGGATGTCGTCTTCAGTGGCCTTGTAGCCCACGCCTGGCTTGAGGGTCAGCAGACCGGCCTTGGCCAGCAGTTGCAGGCCGCGTCCGCCGTTGATCGGGTCGTTGGCGATCGCCACGCTGGCGCCAGTCGGCAGTTCATCGAAGCTTTTGTATTTCTTCGAGTACAGGCCGACGTTGTTGATGATCCCCGGTGCGTACGGCACCAGGTCGAAGCCCGACGCGGCTTTGGCATTTTCCAGGAACGGGATGTGCTGGAAGTAATTCACGTCGATGTCGCCCGCATTGAGGCTGACGTTCGGCGCGATCCAGTCGGTGAATTCCACCAGCTCGACTTTCAGGCCTTCCTTCTCGGCTTCGGCGACAGCCGTTTCCAAAGGAATGGCGAACGCGGCGGTGGTGCCGACTTTAAGCGGCTCGTCGGCCGCTTGAGTGAAGCCGGTGAACAGCCCGAGGGAAAGGGCCAGGGTGAGCAGGGTTTTTGTCATGGTGTTGTGTCCGGTTCGGTGTCAGTGGTCTGGTGTGAATTATTTGGATTGACGCAGGCCTCCTGTAGGAGCGAATTCATTCGCGATGCGGGTGTTCAAGCGACGAATCTCCATCGGCTGTACCGCCCAGAATGAATTCGCTCCCACAGTTGGGGCATCGTTCGTCGTTAAGTCGGTGTCGCCTTATCGAGCGTGTTTGCTGCTCTGTATCCCGCCCCCGCATGCCTCTCAGGCAACCGCGCATCCCCGTCGGCAAACAGCTTTTCGCGCAGGGTCCCGTGCTCGTAAGCGGTCTTGTACGAACCGCGCCGTTGCAGCTCGGGAATCACCAGATCGATGAAGTCCTCATAGCTCTCCGGGGTGACGATGCGCGTCAGGTTGAAGCCGTCGAGGCCGGTCTCGGCGATCCAGGATTCCAGCTCGTCCGCCACCTGCTCGGGCGAACCGATAACGTTGATGTAACGCCCGCCCAGCGCGTGCTGATCCAGCAGTTTTTGCCGGGTCCAATCATTGTTCTTGAGAATTTTGGTCGCCGATTGAATCGCGTTGCTCTTCACGTGCTGGATCGGCTCATCCAGTTCGTAATCGGCGAAATCAATGCCGGTCGAGGCCGAGAAATGCGCGAGCCCCGCTTCCGGGCTGGCGTACTTGAGGTATTCGGCATGCTTGGCGCGGGCAGCCTCTTCCGTCGCACCGACGATGACGTTCAGGCCCATGAAAATCTTGATGTCGTCCGGGTTGCGACCGGCCGCCACGGCGCTGGCGCGCACTTTATCCACCTGCTCGCGAGTCGTCGGTTTGTTCTGGCCGCTGATGAATACGCACTCGGCGTTGCTGCCCGCAAACTGCAGGCCGCGATCCGAGCTGCCTGCCTGAAACAGTACCGGCGTGCGCTGTGGTGACGGCTCGCAAAGGTGGTAACCCTCGACCTGATAAAACTCGCCGTGATGCCGTACGTAGTGGACTTTTTCCGGCTGCGCGTAGACCCGCGCTTCACGGTCTTCGATGACCGCGTCGTCCTCCCAACTGCCTTCCCAGAGCTTGTACAACACCTCCATGTATTCGTCGGCCTGGTCATAACGGCGGTCGTGTTCGATCTGCTCGCTCAGGCCCATGGCCTTGGCCGCGCTGTCCAGATAACCGGTGACGATGTTCCAGCCGACGCGGCCTCGGGTCAGGTGGTCGAGCGTGGACATGCGACGCGCGAAGAGATACGGCGCTTCGTACGTCAGGTTGGCGGTCAGGCCGAAACCGAGGTTTTTCGTCACCGCTGCCATGGCCGACACCAGCAGCAGCGGGTCGTTGACTGGCAGTTGAATCGATTCTTTCAGCGGGACATCAATGGACTTCTGGTACACGTCGTACACACCGACGATGTCGGCGATAAACAGCCCGTCGAACAGCCCGCGTTCCAGCAACTGCGCCAGATTCGTCCAGTACTCGATGGTCTTGTATTGGGTCGACGTGTCCCGTGGGTGCGTCCAGAAACCGTGGTTGATGTGCCCGATGCAGTTCATGTTGAACGCGTTGAGCAGGATCTTTTTCTTGCTCATCAGATCGTCCCCCGGCGCGGCGGGTTGACGTCGTTCAGGTAAAAGTTGCCGATGGCGTGGTACTTCCAGCGCACCGGGTCATGCAGCGTGTGAACCCGTGCGTTGCGCCAGTGACGATCGAGGCCATGCTCGGCCAGCGTCGATTGAGAACCGGCCAGTTCGAACAACGTGCTGCCAGCAGCAAGCGAAATCTCGGTGCTGATGGCGCGGGCTTCGGCCACGGCAATCGAAGCTTGCGCGACGTTCTGCGCGCTGCTGTCGGCCCGGGCGCGATCCAGAAATTCACCGGAGCGTTCGAGCAAGGCTTCAGCGGCGTGCAGGCGAATGCCGAGCTTGCCGAAGCTGTGCAGCGTCAATGGGTCATCCACGGCTTTTTCAATGCCGGAATCGATCCACGGACGGGTGCGGGTCCGCACGAAATGCAAGGCGTCTTCATAGGCTGCGCGAGCGATCCCCGTGTCGATGGCGGCGTGAAGAATCTGCGCCAGCGGGCCGACAGTGGTCGGGCGTTCGAAGGCGGTCTGGAACGGCACCACGTCTTCATCGCTGACGTAAACGTTGTCGAACACCACCGAGCCGCTGCCCGTGGTGCGCTGACCAAAGCCGCTCCAGTCGTCGATGACGGTCAGCCCCTCAGTGTCGGCGGGAACGAATGCGAGCTGCTGAATGCCCTCGTCATCGATCACCGACGTTGGAATGCGCTGGGCGTAAATCGCGCCGGTGGAGTAGAACTTTCGGCCGTTGATGCGCCAACCTTTGCCGTCGCGGCTCAGACGCGTGGTCCGGTCATGGGCGATACGGGTGCCGAGTTCCGCCAGCGCATTGCCAAAGCGCTGACCAGCGAGCACTTCGGCATACAGCCGCTTTTGCTGCTCAGGGCTGCCGTTCACGCGCAGCACTTCGAGGGCGTAAAAATGGTTTTGCGGAATCTGGCCCAGCGAGCCGTCGGCCGTCGAGATGATGCGAATGACTTCAGCCAGCGTGACGTACGAAACGCCCGCGCCACCGAAGGCTTTGGGTACGCTGATGCCCCACAGGCCCGAGCGGGAGAACTGTTCGAGTTCCGCGTGGGGCAGGCGGCGTTCGCGGTCGCGTACAGCACTCTCTTGTTTAAAACGTTCAGCCAGCGAATGGGCGACTGCCAGTGCCTGGGCGTCATCTTTGATGATCGCGGTCACCGCCTGCGTATCATGCGGCAAGGATTGAAGACTCATATGTATGCTTCCAGTTGTCTGGTTCAGATCCAGGAATGGCGGGCAGGCAGGGTGCCGTTGAGGTTCCAGGCGCCGACGGCGTGGACTTTCCAGCGCACGGGATCGTGCAAGGTGTGCACGCGGGCGTTACGCCAGTGCCGGTCGAGGTTGAATTCGGCCAGGGTGGCGCGGCTGCCGGAAAGTTCGAACAGCTTCTCGCTGGCCTGAAGGGCGATTTCGGTGGTCAACACCTTGGCTTCGGCGACCACGATGGAGGCGCGGGCCGCGGATTGCGCGTCGATGGGCGCCGCCGCAATTTCATCGAGCACACGACCGGCCTTGTTCAGCAGCGCTTCGGCGGCGTGAAGTTCCAGCTTCAGTTTGCCGATGTCGGCAATCACATACGGGTCATCGCTGGCGCGTTCTACATTGGCCTCGATCCACGGACGCGAACGTTCACGCACGAAACGGATGCTCTCGTCGATGGCTTCTCGGGCGATGCCAGCGTCGATGGCAGCTTGAATCAGTTGAGACACCGCGCCCTGAATGCTCGGCGCGAGGGCCAGCTTCCAGTTTTCGATGACCAGATCGCCGCTGACTCGCACGTTGTCCAGCAACACGCTGCCGCTGGCAGTGGTGCGCTGTCCGAAGCCGGACCAGTCGTCGATGATGTGCAGGCCTGGCGTGCCACGGGGCACGAACACCAGCACCTGCTTGCCGTCGTCGTTTATCGCTTTGACCGCGACCCAATGGGCGAACAGCGCGCCGGTCGAATAGAACTTGCGACCATTGAGCAAAAATTGATCACCGTCGGCGGTCAGGCACGTTTTCACGTCGAGGGTGTTTTTGGTCCCGCGTTCCGGGCCGCCATTGCCGATGCGCGCGCCGTTCAAAATGCTGTCGAACAGCACTTTCTTCTGTGCGTCCGTGGCGCTGCCGACCAGAGAATTGAGAATGCCGAAATGGTTCTGCGGAATCTGTCCCACAGCGGGATCGGCGGCGGACAGGATGGCAAACACCTGCGCCACCGTCGCGAACGACACTTGCGGGCCGCCATACGCACGGGGCACGGCAATGCTGCCGAGGCCACGGCGGGTGAACTGCTCGATTTCAGCCCACGGCAACTGACGTTCGCGATCACGAAGGGCAGCAGTGGGGCGGACGAATGCCGCGAGTTCATGGGCGGCGGCGATCGCTTCGGCGTCGTTGCGCAGCACCTTGGCAGGCAGCAGAGGGGGAGCGATGTCCAGGGGATGCTGGACAGAAAGTGCGTTCAGATCAGTCATGGTGGCGACCCATCCTTCCGCGCAATGCCCTGGCGTTATGCACTGGGGTAATTGTGTACGTGACCATTGGAACCTCGATTCAAGACCGCAAGGGCGGCAGGAAAACTAGCGATGGTCCGGTGGTCCGGTGCATATACCCTAAGCGTGTATAAAAATTAAATAAACTTGCATTTAGGAATAAGCATAGAAGGCGAAGAGGGCCTGCGGGCTGCTCGTCAGCGGGTCGGTCCAGACGAGGCAGGAATTGAAGACCAGAAGCAGCGTGAAGTACTTGACGATATGTTTGCAGTGCATGGCGAACGTCTCGTAAAGGGTTTCCACGAGGCTAGCAGCGAGCAGCGGGGCGTCCCGGGCGGGGTTTGTAGGAAGGGTTATTCCGAGCTGTCGGACTTTTCGCAAGAGGCCTGAAGTTGCAGACCGGCTCACATTTCAGTCGGGCCGCCATTCTGGAGGGCCGTCGCGGCAGGGGCCGAAACCGCGACGGAGCGTTGAGTGACAAGCGTGTCTTACCCCTTCGACATTGGAGCCTCGCCGGTGCTGACCCGGATGGATCGTACAGGCGCCCATCGTGAGTTGTTGCCGACACGGTCAATGACGCAGTAAGTGACTTCCTGATGTGAGTCATCCCCGGCTTCCTGAATCAGTGTGGCAGGCACATGAACGTCGATGTCCTGCCCGACTTGTTCTTCGGTCAGTGCCGGAAGGTCCATCCGGATATCACCCCAACGCAGGGTGATTTCGTCGTAGACCTCCATGTGTGGGTAGCACTCGATTGAAATGTGCACGCCGTTCACCCATTGTTCGGCGCTCAGTCCGTGACGCATGACCGCTTCGTCAAACATGACGGGTGCCAGGCCTTGATTTTCTTCACCGTTGGTACTGACCAAATGACCGCCGGGAATCTCCAGTTTGACCCACACCTTGCAACTTGGTGATCGCACCGATTCGCTGCCTATCTTCGTGACGCGATAGTAGGTTTTAACCTTCCCGCTTTGTAGGAAACTCTCAGGAATATGTAGGACTGTTGTGTATCCGATGTCGGACTCAGATAAAAGTGTTGACGCAACATAACAGTCTCCCCAGAACAGTTCGATCAAGTCACCGCTCTCCATTTCTGGATAAGGATCGATACTCACCCGCAAATCGCTTGCGGCCAAGGCACCTATTCCTTGTTTGTTCAACTGCGGTAAATAAGGGGCGAAGAGCTTGAGAGGCATACAGCTGATGGGGGTGTAAATCATTTTGGGTTCTCACTGAATGATGGACTTGAACAAAGCATGCACCGGTTTTTCTCGATGCAAGCCCTCTCTGGAAACGATGTCGTTAGTACACGCTCGATGCGCAGTGTTGGCAAACCATACAAATAGTGCCAAATACCAGCTTGCTAATTTTTCAAGGCGATAGTTAGTTTTCGATTCGAGCTAATTGTGTTACTGCATATCTGTCAATGGCTCAGGAGGCTTAACGGCGTTTGTGTCAATTAAACAGACCCTTCCTACAAAGTATCAAAGGGTAGGGGCGGGGAACCGGCATGATGCCTTACATGAATTGGGTAGCGTGTTTATCGCGATAAAGACGAGTGAGACCACAGAGAGAGCCGGCTTTATTTGTAGGATGTCAGGAAGTCAATCGACGTTATAAGAAGTGAAGCCAATTGTTGAACGAAACATTGGATAAGCTGATGGAAAGCGCGCGAAGGTACGGAAAAATATTGGGGATGTTCGCTTGGTCCAAACTTTTCCAAATGTTGGACCCAAAGAAAACGGCGCCCAAGGGCGCCGTTCGATACTGCAAGCGTTGTAGGACTAATTCCTGCTGCGCTCCAGAAACTGCCGAGTGCGTTCTTCTTTAGGGTTGGCGAACAGTTCCTTTGCGTCGCCCTGTTCGACAATTACGCCTTTGTCGATGAACACCACGCGATTGGCCACGTCACGGGCGAATTTCATTTCGTGGGTGACGATGACCATCGTGCGTTTTTCTTCGGCCAGGGCGCGGATGGCGCTCAACACCTCGCCCACCAGCTCCGGGTCCAGCGCAGAGGTCGGTTCATCGAAGAGAATGACTTCCGGCTCCATCGCCAAGGCCCTGGCAATGGCCACGCGCTGTTGCTGGCCACCGGACAGACGACGCGGGTAGGCGTCTTCCTTGCCCGCCAAGCCAACCTTGGCCAACAGCGAGCGCCCCAATTCGATGGCTTGGGCACGTTGCATCTTCTTGACCACGGTCGGGCCTTCGATGACGTTTTCCAGCGCCGTGCGATGAGGGAACAGGTTGAAGTTCTGGAACACGAAACCGACATGCTGGCGCAGTTGCCGGATCAACCCCGCCTGCTGGGTCAGCGGTCGGCTGCCATCGATCTTGATGTCGCCCACGACGATCGTGCCGCTGGTGGGTTCTTCGAGGAAGTTCAGGCAACGCAGAAACGTCGTCTTGCCTGAGCCGCTGGGGCCGATGATGGCCACCACTTCGCCCGGCTCGACTTTGAGATCGATGCCCTTGAGGACCTGATTGCCCTTGAATTCCTTGGTCAGTTTTTCAACGGTGATCATGGCTCAGGACTCCACGTCGTGGCGGTTGGCCCGGGCTTCCAGACGGTTCTGGAAGTGCGCGAGCACGGTGCACAGGACCCAGTAAATCACCGCGACGGTGAAATACATGGTGAAGACTTCCAGGGTCCTCGACGAAATCAGCTGCGCCTGACGGAACACTTCCGGCACCTGAATGGTGGCGGCCATGGCCGTGTCCTTTACCAGCGAGATAAAACTGTTGCCCAGCGGTGGTAATGCGGTTCGCGCAGCTTGCGGCAGAATCGCCCGACGCATGGCCTGAGCGCGGGTCATGCCGATGCTGGCGGCGGCTTCCCACTGACCCCGATCCACCGCACCGATGGCGGCACGCAGGATTTCACAGGCGTAAGCCGCCATGTTCAATGACAAACCGATGAGCGCTGCCGTGATCGCATCGAGTTCGATGCCCAGATCCGGCAGGCCGTAATAAATCATGAAGAGCTGAACCAGCAGGGGCGTGCCGCGAAAGAACGACACGTACACCCTGGCGATGGCGCTGATGAGCCAGACTTTCGACAAACGCATCAGTGCCAGGCCGAAGCCCAGCACCAACCCGAAAAACATCGATCCGAGACTCAGACCCACCGTGTAATACGCACCCTTGAGCAGAAAGGGCGCGGAGTCCAGCGCGAGCTGTAGGCTCTCTGGAATCATTTGGTCACGTCAGCCTTGAAGTATTTCTGCGACAGCTTGGCGAGGGTACCGTCAGCGCGCAGCTTGTCGATGGCCTTGTTGATCGCGGCCAGCAATTCAGGCTCGCCTTTGCGCAGTGCGATACCCGCTTCCTGACGGGAGAACGCTTCGCCGGAAACGGCCAGTTTGTCCTTGGTTTTCGCGACCAGCTCCAGTGCCGCGAGGCGGTCGACCAGAATGGCGTCGATACGGCCTACGCGCAGGTCCTGATATTTGGTCGGATCATCGTCGTAGGTTTTGACGATGGCATCAGGCACGTTGGTTTTCAGCCATTCTTCGTAGTTGGTGCCCAGGCCAACACCGACTTTTTTGCCTTTCAGGTCGGCGGCGGTCTTGATCACGCCAGCGTCCTTGGTTTGCACCAGGGCCTGGATACCGGAGACGGTGTACGGCTCAGAGAAGTCGTATTTTTTCTTGCGCTCGTCGGAGATGGTCACCTGGTTGATCACCACGTCCAGACGCTTGGACTCCAGTGCCGCCAGGATGCCCGCCCATGGGGTGGCGGTCAGCTTGACCTTGACGCCCAGTTCCTTGGCCAGCGCTTCAGAGAACTCCACCTCGAAACCGGTCAGCTTGCCGTCTTCGCCCACGAAGCTGAACGGTGGATAAGTGCCTTCAAGGCCGACGTTGAGGGTGCCGTTCTTTTTGATGGCGTCCAGCTGTTCACCTGCGACGGCGTGAGTCACCAGGCCAGTGCCCAGCACCAGGCTGAAGGCCGACAGCAAGAAAGTGCGGCGAATTGCAGACATGTTCATGTGAGTCCCCTGTTTTAATTGGAATGTCAGGTGCGATTCAGACCTGACGAAACTACTGTGACATCGCCGCTTTATCCAGCTTTTTCAGAGGTCTGCCGGATTTTGTAGGAGCGGGTTGCACCGATGATAAAAGCAGTTGTTTAGTTTTAAAAATAATTAAAAATCGTTCACTTAGTCGATAAATGCATATGATCGAGCCCTGTAGCAATCCGGCTTCTCCCACAGGTCATCAAGCGGACCTGGAGGCTGCAAGAGGCCGCATTATTGGGCGGAGAAAACACCTGGATACGCAAACAAGGCAGGTCCGCCGCCGGTGTGCAGGAAGATGACCGGGCCGTCGTCCAGACGCTGCCGACCGATGCCGTCCAGCAAGCCGGCCATTGCCTTGCCGGTGTACACCGGGTCCAGCAGCAGCCCTTCCTGACTGGCAACCAACCGGATCGCTGCGAGGGTGCCAGCGTTCGGTTCGCCATAACGCGGACCGTAGTATTCATCCCACAGGTTGACCTTGAACGCTGAGGGCAATGCCTCGCCCAGCAGCTCGACGGTGCGTTCGGCCAGTCCTTGTACCTTCGGCGCCTGGGTTTCCTCAGGGCGGGAAACCGTCACGCCGATCACCGGCAAATCCGGCAAGGCCTCTGCCAACGCCAGACCAAGGCCGCTGTGGGTGCCTGCACTCCCAGAAGCCAGCACAACGGCGGCGAATTCCAGTCCCGTCTGATGGATCTGTTCCGCCAGTTCAAAGCCCGCCCGCACATAACCCAGCGCACCCACCGGGCTGGATCCGCCAATCGGCACGAGGTACGGCTTTTTGCCGCTGTTGCTGAGGCGAGCGGCCAAGGCCTGAAGAAGCTCGTCCGCGTTGTCCAGGTTTTCCACCAACTCGACCTTGGCGTCGAACAGGTCCAGCAGCAGACGGTTGCCGTTGCCGAGGTAATTGCTGTCTTCGGTGCCAATCGGATTTTCCAACAGCGCGATGCAACCCAGCCCCAGCTTGGCGGCCAGCGCGGCGGTCTGGCGCACGTGGTTCGACTGGATGGCACCCGCCGTGATCAGGGTGTCAGCGCCTTGGGCCAACGCGTCGGCGGCGAGGTATTCGAGCTTGCGCAGCTTGTTACCGCCCATGGCGAGCGGTGTGATGTCGTCGCGCTTCACGTATATGTCGCGACCGGCCCAGGCCGACAGGCGTTCCAGCTTCTCCAGCGGCGTTGGAGCACCCAGCAGGTCCAGGCGATTAAAACGGTCGAGCTGTTGTTTGATCATGGTCGTGTCGAGGTATCCGCGAGTGAGTCGCTGGACTATAGGCAGACGTTTCCCACAGGGCAACCTGATGCTTTCCTGCGCTCGGCGGATGAAAGCCTCACGAAAATTGTTATTTTTTTGCGGCAACGCTCGCCGTAGAGTGGTTCCACTTTCGGCCATGTCCAGCCTGACGAGCCGTTGAACTGAGGAGAAATCTGCGTGAGCACTATTCCCGAACTGTCTCCGAAAGACTGCGCGGAGGGGGTGACCGGCCACTGGCAGTTGCAGCGGATCGTGGGTGAGCTGCGCGCCGCGCGTGACGACTGGCGCACCCGCAATGGCCGTGTCAGCGGAGAGAAGGGCGGCCGCGAACTGCCTTCCCGCGAGGCCATGCGCGACATTCTTGAAGCGTTGAGCGGCGCACTGTTTCCGATGCGCCTGGGGCCGGTGGACCTGCGCGAAGAGAGCGAAGACTTTTACGTCGGCCACACCCTGGACGTGGCACTCAACTCGCTGCTGGATCAAGCACGTCTTGAATTGCGCTACGTCGCCCGCCAGCGAGGCGAAGATGCCAGCTGCGCTGACGTGCATGCCGAGCGCCTGATTCAGGATTTCGCCAGTGCCTTGCCCAACATTCGGCGCGTGCTCGATACCGATGTGCTCGCGGCCTATCAGGGCGACCCGGCGGCGCGCAGCGTCGATGAAGTGCTGCTGTGCTATCCGGGCATTCTGGCGGTGATCCATCATCGTCTGGCGCATCACCTCTATAACAATGGTTTGCCGTTACTGGCGCGGATCAGTTCCGAGTTGGCGCATTCGGCTACGGGCATCGATATTCACCCTGGCGCACAGGTCGGCCTGAGTTTTTTCATCGATCACGGCACGGGCGTGGTCATTGGCGAGACGGCCATCATCGGCGAGCGCGTGCGCATCTATCAGGCCGTCACATTGGGCGCCAAGCGCTTCCCGGCGGACGAAGATGGCCATCTGCAGAAAGGCCATGCGCGGCACCCGATTGTCGAAGACGACGTGGTGATTTACGCGGGTGCGACCATTCTGGGCCGTATCACCATCGGCAAAGGTTCGACCATCGGCGGCAACGTCTGGCTCACCCGCAGCGTGGCGCCTGACAGCAACGTGAATCAGGCGAGCCTGCAACACGACGACGGGACGCAGAAGTAATCATCCCCGGCCCCTGTAGGAGTGAGCTTGCTCGCGATGGCGTCAGAATGGTCACCTTAATGGGGTCTGACCCACCGCGATCGCGAGCAAGCTCACTCCTGCAGGTCAGCATTTAAGCGGGGTTGATGTGTGCCTGTCGGTCCCTGCAATTGGTCCTTTCACCCCTATCCATGTTTTAATTGAACGTTCAATCAAGTTAAACCGGTGGTTCGCTGCCCGCTTGCAACAGGAGGCCTACCCTTGCCGTATCCGCTTCAGACGAACGTTTTCACCCCGCTCACGGCGGTATTCGCATGAGTGTCCCGAGCGCGCAAAGCAACGCGCCGGCGCGCATGAATGCCCCCGTTTTCTACTTCGCCGCCAGTTTCATTCTGATCTTCGGACTGGTCGTCATCAGCTTCCCCGAGGCGTCCGGCCAGTGGCTCCTGGCCGCGCAGAACTGGGCCGCCAATACCGTTGGCTGGTATTACATGCTGGCCATGACCCTGTATTTGCTGTTCGTGGTGATCACGGCGCTGTCCGGCTACGGCAAGATCAAACTCGGCGCCGATCACGACGAACCCGAGTTCAGCTACCTGTCCTGGGCAGGCATGTTGTTCGCAGCGGGGATCAGCATCACGCTCTTCTTTTTCTGCGTCTCCGAACCCTTGACCCACATGCTCCAACCGCCACAAGGCGAGGGCGGGACTACAGAATCGGCCCGTCAGGCCATGCAGCTGCTGTTTCTGCATTGGGGCCTGCATGGCTGGGGCGTTTTCGCCTTTGTCGGCATGGCGCTCGCCTATTTCGCCTATCGCCACAACCTGCCGCTGGCCCTGCGCTCGGCGCTGTACCCGTTGATCGGCAAACGCATTAACGGCCCTATCGGCTACGCGGTGGACGGTTTCGGCATCATCGCCACGGTCTTCGGCCTCGGCGCCGACATGGGCTTCGGCGTGCTGCACCTGAATTCGGGGCTGGACTATCTGTTCGGCGTGGCCCATACCCACTGGATTCAGGTCGGGTTGATCACGCTGATGATGGGCGCGGCAATTCTCGTGGCGGTGGCGGGTGTCGACAAAGGCGTGCGGGTCATGTCCGACATCAACATGTTGCTCGCCTGCGCGTTGTTGCTGTTCGTGCTGTTTGCGGGGCCGACTCAGCATTTGCTCAATACGCTGGTGCAGAACATCGGCGACTACCTCGGCGCGCTGCCCACCAAAAGCTTCGACGTGTACGCCTACGACGCGCCCAACAACTGGCTCGGCGGCTGGACCGTGTTCTATTGGGCCTGGTGGATCGCGTGGTCGCCGTTTGTCGGTCTGTTCATCGCCCGCATTTCAAGGGGGCGCACGATCCGCGAATTCGTCTTTGGCGTGTTGTTGATTCCGCTAGGGTTCACCCTCGCGTGGATGTCGATCTTCGGCAACAGCGCCATCGACCAGGTGCTCAACCACGGCATGACCGCGCTGGGACAGTCGGCCATCGACGACCCGTCCATGACCCTCTACCTGATGCTGCACAACTACCCGTGGAGCAAAACCGTCATCGCCGTCACGGTGTTCATCAGCTTCGTGTTCTTCGTCACCTCGGCCGATTCGGGCACGGTCGTGTTGTCGACGCTGTCTGCAAAAGGCGGCAGTCCCGACGAAGACGGCCCGAAATGGCTGCGGGTGTTCTGGGGCGTGATGACAGCGCTGATCACCAGCGGGCTCTTGTTCTCGGGCAGCATCGATGCGTTGAAATCGGCGGTGGTGCTGACCTCGCTGCCGTTCTCGTTGATTTTGCTGACCATGATGTGGGGGCTGCACAAGGCATTTCATCTGGAGTCGCAACGGCAGATCGCTCAGCTGTATTCGCTGGCGCCTGTGTCGGGTGCGAGGCGTGGAGGCTGGCGCCAGCGTTTGAGTCAGGCCGTGCACTTTCCGTCTCGTGACGAGGTGTACCGGTTCCTCGACCAGACCGTGCGCCCGGCGATTCAGGACGTGACGGAGGTATTCGCCGAGAAGGGGCTGAGCGTGATCACTCAGCCCGATCCAGCAAATCACACTGTCGGCCTGGAAATCGGCCATGGTGAGGAACGGCCTTTTATTTATCAGGTGACGATGCGTGGCTATTTCACGCCATCGTTCGCCCGGGCGGGGATGGGATCGAAACAGCTCAACAACCGCCGCTACTACCGCGCCGAAGTGCATTTGAGCGAGGGCAGTCAGGACTACGACCTGGTGGGCTACACCAAGGAGCAGGTGATCAACGACATCCTCGACCAGTACGAACGGCACATGCAGTTTTTGCATTTGGTGCGGTAGCCCGAAGTCCGCCTGATGAGTTCTGTAGGAGCGAATTCATTCGCGATGCAATCGTATAGCCGATACACATGTGTCGCCTGACGCATCTTTCGCGAATGAATTCGCTCCCACAGATTTCAGTTAACGCCTACAGGGTGTGTACCGATTCGAGATCAGGCGCACCCTGCAAATGCCCGTGCAACAACCGCAGCGCTGGCACATCCAGTGCCTGCGCCGCGTAGCACAAGCCCACCCGACGAATCAGGCTGGGCATGCGCGCTGGACGGGAAATGACTCCCGCGTGGTGACTCACCATCGAGTCCGGCAACATCGCCAACCCCGCCCCAGCCGCCACCAAACGCAATGCCAGCGTCATCGAACCTGCGGTCGCCACCACTGAACCCGAACTGCGGTTGTACAACTCCATCAATCGCTGGTGGGAAGGGTGAGAAGGGCAGGTGATCCATTGCACGTTGGCGAGGTCGGCTTCATCCAGATGAGGCTGATCTGCCAATGGGTGGCTCGCTGAAAGGGCTAGCACGAAAGGCTCTTCCCACAGCGGCAAGAACAGTTCGTCCTCGCAACAATCCTCTTCCACCGACAACCGCGCATCGCCGCTGCACCCATCGTGCAAGGTAAGGAGCAGGTTGGGCACGACGCGATAGGCCATCGCCAAAAACGCCTCAAGATGGCTGGCAGCGATCTCGCTTTCGACGCCCATTTCCAGCGTCAGCCGATCATTGCGCTGGCGAAACTGATTGCTCAGCGCCAGGGCTTCCGCCAGCAACCGACGGGCCTGCGGGTAAAGCGTGCGCGCATCGTCGGTGACCTCGACGCCCCGTGGCAGACGTTGAAACAGCGTCGTCCCCAGCGCGTCTTCGAGCTGGCGAATGGTGACCGACAGCGTAGGCTGGCTGGTGAACAGGCGCTGCGCCGCCGAGGTAATGTTGCGCTCTTCGAACACGGCGATGAACGCATTGAGTTGACGCATATCCATATCAGAAACCGATGTCAGCGAGAGGAATAAAGCATTTTTCGAGCGTCACGAGGGCTGAATATACTCGCTTTATCGCTTCTGCTACGACGTATCCATCGACACTTCTTATCGCTCCATGCCATTCAAAAAGAAGAGAGGACTGCATGACTTACATTGCTGCCGAAAATCGCTACGAGCGCGTTCCGTATCGCCGCGTGGGCCGCAGCGGCCTGGTGCTCCCAGCGCTGTCCATGGGCCTCTGGCACAACTTTGGCGACAGCACGCCGATAGAAACCCAGCGCGCCATGCTGCGCACTGCGTTCGATCTGGGCATCAACCACTTTGACCTGGCGAACAACTACGGCCCGCCCTACGGCAGCGCCGAGGTCAACTTCGGTCGTTTGCTGCGCGAAGACTTCAAGCCATACCGCGACGAGCTGATTATCTCCACCAAAGCCGGTTGGGACATGTGGCCAGGCCCTTATGGCCAGGGCGGCGGTTCGCGAAAATACGTGCTGGCCAGCCTCGACCAGAGCCTGCAGCGCATGGGTCTCGATTATGTGGATATCTTTTATTCGCACCGCTTCGACCCTGACACCCCACTGGAAGAGACTGCCGGTGCGCTGGCCACGGCGGTTCAGCAAGGCAAGGCGCTGTACATCGGGATTTCGTCTTACTCGGGCGCCAAGACCCGAGAAATTGCGGGTTTGCTGAAAGAGTGGAAAGTGCCGCTGCTGATTCACCAACCGGCCTACAACCTGCTCAACCGTTGGGTGGAAAAAGACCTGCTGGACACGACAGACGAGCTGGGCTCGGGCGTCATCGCCTTTACAGCGCTGGCCCAAGGGCTGCTGTCGGACAAATACCTGAACGGTATTCCGAAAGATGCGCGGGTCAATCGCCCAGGCGGTGGTTCATTGCAGGCGTCGCACCTGTCCGAGAAGAACATCGAACACGTCCGTGCGTTGAATGAGATCGCCAAACGTCGCGGCCAAAGCCTGGCGCAAATGGCGCTGGCCTGGACCTTGCGCGACCCTCGCGTGACCTCCGCGCTGATTGGCGCAAGCCGTCCGGAGCAGATCATCGAGAACGTCGGGGCGCTGGATAACCTGGTGTTCAGCAAGGAAGAACTGGCCGAAATCGACCGGTTCGCGGTGGAAGGCGGGATCAACCTGTGGGAAAAGCCGTCGTCGGCTGAATAACGCACAGATCCGCTTGATTTGAAATGCGGACCCTGTAGGAGTGAGCTTGCTCGCGATGCGTTGGCTCAGTCACCTCGAAGGCGACTGACAGATCGCGAGCAAGCTCACTCCTACAATGGCAAGGTGTTCCCGATGATTGAGGGCAGGGCTTAACCCTCATCCCCCTCATCATCATCCCCACCATCGATCTTCATTCCCAATTCCTTGATCTTGCGGGTCAAGGTGTTGCGGCCCCAGCCCAGCAATACAGCAGCGTCGCGACGACGGCCTGCGGTGTGCTTGAGGGCGGTTTCGATCATGATGCGTTCGAACGTCGGCACGGCGCTGTCCAGCAGGCTGGACTGTCCGCGCGCCAACGCCTGATCGGCCCATTGACGCAACGCCTGTTCCCAATTGGTGACAGGGGCGGCATCTTGCGGCAGGCTCAGCAGCTCCGGCGGCAGATCGCTGATGTGCACTTCGCGGCCCGAGGCCATGACCGTGATCCAGCGGCAGGTGTTTTCCAGCTGACGCACGTTGCCCGGCCATGGCAGGTGCTTGAGGTATTCCTCGGTCTCGGCCTTCAACAGCTTCGGCTCGACCGCCAACTCCTGCGCGGCGCGGCTCAGGAAGTGCCTGGCCAGGGTCGGAATGTCCTCGCGACGGTCGGACATGCGCGGAATGTGGATGCGAATCACGTTCAGACGGTGGAACAGGTCCTCACGGAATTTCCCGGCCTGAACCAGCGTTTCCAGATTCTGGTGAGTCGCCGCGATGATGCGCACGTCCACCTTGACCGGCACGTGGCCGCCCACGCGGTAGAACTCGCCATCGGCCAGTACGCGCAACAGGCGGGTCTGGGTGTCGGCCGGCATGTCGCCGATTTCGTCGAGGAACAGCGTGCCGCCGTCAGCCTGTTCGAAACGTCCGCGACGCAGGTTCGCAGCGCCGGTGAAAGCGCCTTTCTCGTGACCGAACAGCTCGGATTCCATCAGGTCTTTCGGGATCGCCGCCATGTTCAGCGCGATGAACGGCGAGGCCGAACGCGGGCTGTGGCGATGCAAGGCGTGAGCTACCAGTTCTTTACCGGTCCCCGATTCGCCGTTGATCAACACCGTGATGTTGGAATGGCTCAAACGCCCGATGGCGCGAAACACTTCCTGCATCGCCGGGGCTTCGCCGATGATTTCCGGGGTGCGGGTCAGGGTTGGCGCAACGTCCATGCCCTGTTGTTCCTGAGCGTGCTGATTGGCGCGCTTGACCAGCGAAACCGCTTCATCGACGTCGAAAGGCTTGGGCAGGTATTCGAAGGCGCCGCCTTGATACGAGGCCACGGCACTGTCCAGGTCCGAATGCGCGGTCATGATGATGACCGGCAGGCGCGGGTGCTGTTCGCGAATCCGCGCCAACAGGTCCAGCCCGCTGGCGCCGGGCATGCGGATGTCGGAAATGATCACGTCCGGCTGTTGGCGCGCAAGACGACTCATCACGCCATCGGCGCTGTCGAAGCTCTGCGTGGTCATGCCTTCTTGCTGCAAGGCCTTTTCCAGTACCCAGCGGATGGAACGGTCGTCGTCGACGATCCAGACAGTTTCACTACGGCTCATGTCGAAGCTGCTCCTTGTTCCAGCGGCAGGAAGATCGAGAAAGTGGTGTGGCCAGGATGGCTGTCACACTCGATCAGCCCCTGGTGCTGACTGATGATGTTCTGGGTGATGGCAAGGCCCAGCCCGGTACCGTCCGGACGGCCACTGACCATGGGGTAGAAAATCGTTTCCTGAAGTTCCGGGGGAATGCCGGGACCGTTATCGATGATTTCAATCTTGCTCACCAGCCGATGGCGCACATGGCCGATGGTGAATTGACGCATCGCACGGGTGCGCAGGCTGATCCGACCCAAGCGCAGTTCGTTCTGCCCGCTGATGGCCTGCATCGCGTTGCGCACAATATTAAGCACCGCCTGGACCATTTGATCCCGGTCGATCAACACGTCAGGGATACTTGGGTCATAGTCGCGCACCAACGTGATGCAACCCTGGCTTTCGGCCTCGACCAGGCTGCACACACGCTCCAGCACTTCGTGGACGTTGGTCATCGCCAGTGACGGCAGCTTGTTCGAGCCCAGCATCCGGTCGACCAGATTACGCAGGCGGTCGGCTTCTTCGATGATGACGTTGGTGTAGTCCTTAAGGCTCTCTTCCGGCAGCTCACGCGCCAACAACTGCGCGGCCCCACGAATTCCACCGAGGGGGTTCTTTATTTCATGCGCCAAGCCACGCACCAGCATTTTGGTGGTTTCCTGCTTGGATAGCTGGGCCTCTTCCTTGGTGATGCGCAACAGGCGATCACGGGGATGAACCTCAAGCAGCAGCATGGTCTCGCCTTGCGACAAAATCGGCGTCACGGCGTAATCGACGGTCAGCGTTTGGCCGGTCAGCGCAGTCAGCATGGCTTCGCGCTTGGTGAACGGGTGCGCCTGTTCCACCGCTTGGCGCAGTGAACTCAGAGCCTCGGCGGACTCGGTGAACAACTCACTGATGAACTGCCCGTGACTACGCTGGCCACTGATCGCCAGCAGCATTTCGGCAGCCGGGTTCATGTACTCCAGACGCAAGTCCGAGTTGAGCAAAATCGTGGCAGTGGTCAGGTTGTCGAGTAACAGTCGGTGCAACGTGTCGCTGATTGTCATGAATCTCGTTGACCTCTTTTGGCTCATTGCACAAGGGAATAGGCCCAGACGTGCAGGCGCTGATTGGTCTTCGCCAGCGGTGGAAGACGGCGGATGGCGCTAAAATTCCTGCTGATTGTGTGGAAAATGCAAAAACCAAACCAAGCTCCGAAAAGAAGCGTCGAATGGAGTGTTTCGGTCGTTTTTTGGACGGCAGGCGCGCAGATTGAGCAGCGGCTTGCGAATCGTGAACCAAAATGGGGTTTTAATCGGAGCGCCTGTTCAGGTTGTGCACCATTATGGAGCTTAGCCGCTTTAGGGAGGGCGTTAGAAAAAAGGCAGGATGCTGCTCTCTTCAGGTGGCTTGTCCTTGATCGGACATTCTGGGCGCACGCCGTACTCCTCGTTCTTGCAAGGATTGGCGAGGCGCTTCTGTGCGAGTGAAATCCGCATCATGTGAAACGGCTGGTTGGGCGTGCGTTCGGCCACGCGACCATACTGATCCACGATCTCGATCGACAGCTGGTGCGTTCCGCGATCAATGTTGGTCAACGGAAACACCGGGCTGCGCCCCGCATCGCCATAAACCTTTCCGTCGAGCAGCAGCCGGTAGACGTGGCCGGGTTGCAGCTCAGGATCGTTGGTGACCGTCACGATCAGGTTGCCCTGGATGTCGCGAATCGTGCTGTCCGGCTCCGGCGCGAGAATGCGCAGCAACTGGTAGTGAAATAACGGTCCCGGTTTGGGCTTGGCGCTGGAGGCCTGGCTGGGCTTTTTAGGGGCTGACCTGATCTGGTTGCTCGGGGCAATATCGACCTTTTTCGCATTCTTGTGCGGCTGATCGGTGAAGACCCGATTCCCCTCTGCATCAATGTAGGTATAAACCTCGGCGACGGCAGAGTGGCCGATGAGCATCAGCACACAGATCAGCGCCCAATGCAGCCAGACGTGTTTAGGGTTTGCCGACATGAACTCGCTGCACGGTCAAGTTAATGGTCTGGCTCTGCTGAATGACCTGGGCGCCTTGCAGCACCTGAACGGACAGGCTGTGTTCGCCCCGGTCCAGGTCGGTGACCTGAATCCGCGGCACGTTGGTCGGTGCGCCGTAAGGTCTGCCGTCCACCAGCAATTGCAACTGATGCCCGGCTTGCAGACGTGGCTGAATCATCACACCGACCAGAAACGAGCCGTTATTGGCCCGTAAGGCTTCGTCGTTTGGCAGATCGGTCAGTTGCAGCGTCTGGTAAGACGCGCTGACCGGCTGCGCCTGATTCTGGACGGGTGATGAGCTCGCGGGTGGTGCGGTGGTCCCGACTCTGTTCAACGGAGGCAGGTCCACCGTCTGGACCTTCGCCCCGTCGGGCGGCTGGTTGGTGAAAGCCGTATTGCCGTTGGCGTCGGTGTATTTGTAGATCTGGGCAGCTGCGGGCAGTGCCAACAACAGCAGCACAAGGGCAAGGCTTTGACGCATGAAAACTCCGTTACCACGATCAGGAGAACGACAACTGGCGCAGCGCAGACGAGGCTGCCGGGCACAGGCGCCAGCATAGAGCAAAACCCGAAGGGCAGTGTCACCCGCTGAGTGTGTCGAAACGTTAATCCGTCAGGTTTTCGGCTGTGCCTTGCACAACCCGTCAGTCGCCTGTTCCAGTGCCTTGAGCATGACGGGATCGGTGGTCTGGCGCTGAATCTCGGCGAGCAGCCAGCTTGAGCAGGCGCTGTCGTTTCGACGCGGCACGAATGCAGCCAGGTTTTTCATCATCTGCGGTTGCAGCGCATCCAGTTGCGTCCGGATTCCCGCCATCTGACTGGCCGCCGGTTGCGCCGGTGCCCGCCCGGTTTCACGCCACTGCGCAATCCGCCCGTACTGCACGACCTTGTTCGCTTCGATTTGCGCCGTCATGAATGCGCGGACATCGCCTGTGTCGAGGCGATAGGTGGCAGCCTGGGACTCGGCATTGGCGATCACCTGGCGCTCACGCTCAGAGTCCTGCACTGGCTTGCCGCTGTAGAACTTGCTCAGGGCTACGTCGTTGGCGATGTTGAGGCGTTGGGTGATCGTGTTCAGCAGTGCCTGTACTTCGACCGGGGTGGTGACAGTAGGAGACCCGCTGGTGCAGCCGATCAGCAAAAAAGAGAGCAGGAGCGTGAGCCAGAGCGATTTCAGCATTTGAAAGTCCTTGGAGGTGATGGCGGCATACAGCCTGCCGGCGAGCCGAGCAGTATCCAGAAAAATCCCCTGAAAGCGCGATAAACAAATACCACAGGCCCATTTTTCGCAGGCACAAAAAAGACCTCCCGAAGGAGGCCTCTTTTTTCAAGCCGCTGTCGCGACCCTACGGGATCAGACGCTGTAGTACAGGTCGTATTCCAGTGGGTGTACGAAAGTGCGTACTTTGATTTCTTCTTCCGACTTCAGGTGGATGTACGCGTCGATGAAGTCATCGCTGAATACGCCGCCTTTGGTCAGGAACGCACGACCTTTGTCCAGCTCTTCCAGGGCTTCTTTCAGGCTGCCGCACACTTGTGGGATCTCTGCAGCCTCTTCAGGTGGCAGGTCATACAGGTTTTTGTCAGCTGCGTCGCCAGGGTGAATCTTGTTCTGGATACCGTCCAGACCGGCCATCAGCAAAGCTGCGAAGGCCAGGTACGGGTTGGCTGCCGGGTCCGGGAAACGTGCTTCGATACGACGGCCACGTGGGCTGGAGACGTAAGGAATACGGATCGAAGCGGAGCGGTTACGGGCCGAGTAGGCCAGCATGACTGGCGCTTCGAAGCCTGGGACCAGACGCTTGTACGAGTTGGTCGCCGGGTTGGTGAAGCCGTTCAGGGCCTTACCGTGCTTGATGATACCGCCGATGAAGAACAGCGCGGTTTCGGACAGGCCGGCATAGCCTTCGCCTGCGAAGGTGTTCTTGCCATCTTTGGCGATGGACATGTGGACGTGCATGCCCGAACCGTTGTCGCCGTACAGAGGTTTCGGCATGAAGGTCGCGGTGCGGCCATAGGCGTCAGCAACGTTGTGGACAACGTATTTCAGGGTCTGGACTTCGTCAGCCTTTTTAACCAGCGTGTTGAATTTCACGCCGATTTCGTTCTGACCCGCAGTGGCCACTTCGTGGTGGTGTACTTCAACGATCTGGCCCATTTCTTCCAGAGCGTTGCACATTGCGGTACGGATTTCGTGGTCGTGGTCGACCGGTGGCACTGGGAAGTAGCCGCCTTTGACGCCTGGACGGTGGCCTTTGTTGCCGCCTTCTACGTCCTGGTCGGTCATCCACGAACCTTGTTCGGAGAAGATTTTGAACATGGAGCCGGAGATGTCGGACTTGAACTTGACCGAATCAAAGATGAAGAATTCTGGCTCTGGACCGACGAATACAGTGTCACCGATACCGGTGGACTTCAGGTATTCCTCAGCGCGGTGAGCGATGGCGCGCGGGTCGCGATCGTAGCCTTGCATGGTCGAAGGTTCGATAATGTCGCAAACCAGGATCAGGGTCGGCTCTTCGGTGAACGGGTCCAGGACGGCGGTTTCGTCGTCTGGCAGCAGGATCATGTCGGAAGCTTCGATGCCTTTCCAGCCTTCGATGGAGGAACCGTCGAACATCTTGCCGACTTCGAAGAAGTCATCATCCAGTGCGTCACGCGCTGGCATGGTGACGTGCTGCTGCTTGCCTTTGGTGTCAGTGAAGCGCAGATCAATCCATTTAACGTCATGATCTTTGATGAGTTGAACCGACTTCGACATGTTGTCCTCCGGGGTGGATTAGGGCCGGGTAGTTGTTAGCCCCTAAATATGGGTGATGCCGGGCGCGATAGTCGGCCAAGGCAACCTGCCTCACAAGGGAGCAATTTGCATGCCAGTGCCCCGTGTTGGGTTTTCATCGGAAAATGCCGGGTTTTGGCGCGTTAAACGTCGCATTTGTGAAAAACAGCGCACCTTTATGGTGCTTTAGGATTGTATACAGTCCTATTTTGGTGCACTGATGATCGGCTATACGATAACTGGTTAAACCTTGAGCAATTTCCGCTATAATCCGCGCCCCCCTTTTTCGACCGGCTCCTTGCGCGCTGTTTTCATGAAACTAATCGTTAAAGTTTTCCCGGAAATCACCATCAAAAGCCGGCCTGTGCGTAAGCGCTTCATCAAGCAGCTGGCCAAGAACATCCGTACCGTGCTCCGTGATCTGGACCCGGCGCTGGTGGTGGATGGCGTGTGGGACAACCTTGAGGTCGAAACCAAGGTCGAAGATGCGAAAGTCTTGCAGGAAATGACTGAGCGCCTGAGCTGCATGCCGGGCATCGCACATTTCCTGCAGGTCGATCAGTACCCGCTGGGCGACATGGATGACATCTACGAGAAGTGCAAGCTGCACTTCGGTGATGCCTTGCCCGGCAAGATTTTTTCGGTGCGCTGCAAGCGCGCCGGTCATCACGACTTCAGCTCGATGGACGTCGAGAAGTACGTCGGCAGCAAGCTGCGTCGTGAATGTAATGCCGCCGGTATCTCCCTCAAAGCACCCGAGGTCGAGGTCCGGATCGAGATTCGTGATCAGCGCCTGTTCGTGATCCACAGTCAGCACGACAGCATCGGCGGGTATCCATTGGGCTCACTTGAGCAAACGCTGGTGTTGATGTCCGGTGGCTTCGACTCCACCGTGGCCGCCTATCAGATCATGCGTCGCGGCTTGATGAGCCATTTCTGCTTCTTCAATCTCGGCGGCAGGGCGCACGAGCTGGGCGTGATGGAAGTCGCGCACTTCCTCTGGAAGAAGTACGGCAGCTCGCAGCGGGTGCTGTTCGTCAGCGTACCGTTCGAGGAAGTTCTGGGAGAAATTCTCGGAAAAGTCGATAACAGTCATATGGGCGTAGTATTGAAGCGTATGATGTTGCGCGCTGCGACCAACATTGCCGACAGGCTGGAAATCGACGCGCTGGTGACCGGCGAAGCGATTTCCCAGGTGTCCAGCCAGACGCTGCCCAACCTGTCGGTCATCGATTGCGTGACGGAAAAGCTGGTCTTGCGCCCGCTGATCGCCAGTCACAAGCAGGACATCATCGACCAGGCCGATCAGATCGGCACCGGCGATTTTGCCCGGCACATGCCTGAATACTGCGGTGTGATCTCGGTCAATCCAAAGACTGCGGCCAAACGCCACCGCGTCGAGCATGAAGAAAAAGAGTTCGACATGGCCGTGCTTGAGCGTGCGCTCGAAAACGCCCGTCTGGTGCCCATCGATCGCGTGATCGAGGAATTGGGCCAGGACGTCCAGGTCGAAGAAGTCAGTCAGGCGCTGGCCGGGCAAGTGGTCATCGACATCCGGCATCCGGATGAAGCCGAGGATCGCCCGCTTGACCTGTCAGGCGTCGAAGTACAAACGTTGCCGTTCTTTGCATTGAACAGCCGTTTCAAGGAACTGGATGACACGCGCCAGTACCTGCTTTATTGCGACAAAGGCGTCATGAGTCGCCTGCATGCTCATCATCTGCTCAGTGAGGGGCATGCCAATGTGCGCGTTTATCGACCGAGCTAAGTGCCCGGGGCTGTTTGCCTGTGGCTTGCGTCACCGGCCCCCCGACACCAGTCGTCAGCCGTAACGGCTTTCGCCGGCTCCATTGTTCATAGCTGTCTAAGATTATTCAGCTGACCGAATCCTCTGATCGAGATACACAAGTGATCGAAAATCTACGCAACATCGCCATCATTGCTCACGTTGACCACGGTAAAACTACCCTCGTTGACAAGCTTCTGCGCCAGTCCGGCACCCTTGAGCGCAACGAGCTCAACGACGAACGCGTGATGGACTCCAACGACCAGGAGAAAGAGCGCGGTATTACCATTCTCGCGAAGAACACCGCGATCAACTGGAATGGCTACCACATCAACATCGTGGACACCCCGGGCCACGCCGACTTCGGCGGTGAAGTAGAGCGCGTGATGTCGATGGTTGACTCCGTTCTGCTGCTGGTCGACGCTCAAGACGGCCCTATGCCGCAAACCCGTTTCGTGACCAAGAAGGCGTTCGAAGCCGGCCTGCGTCCAATCGTGGTCATCAACAAGATCGACCGTCCGGGCGCGCGTCCGGATTGGGTTCTGGACCAGATTTTCGACCTGTTCGACAACCTGGGTGCGACCGAAGAACAACTGGACTTCCAGGTTGTTTACGCTTCGGCCATCAACGGCATCGCCGGTCTGGACCACACCGACATGGCCGAAGACATGACCCCGCTGTACCAGGCGGTCGTCGATCACGTGCCTGCTCCGAAAGTTGACCGTGATGGCGCTTTCCAGATGCAAATCTCGGCACTGGACTACAACAGCTTCCTGGGCGTCATCGGTGTTGGCCGTATCGCGCGTGGTCGCGTCAAGCCGAACACCCCGGTTGTGGCGATCAGCGCTGACGGCAAGCGTCGCAACGGCCGTATCCTGAAACTGATGGGTCACCACGGTCTGCACCGCGTCGACGTCGAAGAAGCAGCGGCCGGCGACATCGTCTGCATCAGCGGCTTCGAAGAGCTGTTCATCTCCGACACCCTGTGCGACCCGACCGCCGTTGAAGCGATGAAGCCGTTGACCGTTGACGAGCCAACCGTTTCCATGACCTTCCAGGTCAACGACTCGCCATTCTGCGGTAAAGAAGGCAAGTTCGTGACGTCCCGTAACATCAAGGACCGTCTGGACAAAGAGCTGCTGTACAACGTTGCACTGCGCGTTGAAGAAGGCGACTCGGCTGACAAGTTCAAGGTTTCCGGCCGTGGTGAGCTGCACCTCTCGGTTCTGATCGAAACCATGCGTCGCGAAGGCTTCGAGCTGGCCCTGGGCCGTCCTGAAGTGATCATCCGTGAAATCGACGGCGTGAAGCAGGAACCGTTCGAAAACGTCACCATCGACATCCCTGAAGAATCCCAGGGCAAGGTCATGGAAGAAATGGGTCTGCGTAAAGGCGACCTGAGCAACATGGTGCCGGATGGCAAGGGCCGTGTTCGTCTGGAATACAACATCCCTGCTCGCGGTCTGATCGGTTTCCGTAACCAGTTCCTGACCCTGACCAACGGTGCTGGCATCCTGACCTCGATCTTCGACCGTTACGCTCCAGTGAAGTCGGGCCACATGTCCGGCCGTCAGAACGGCGTTCTGGTTTCGGTTGAAACCGGCAAGGCGCTGACCTACTCCCTGGAAACCCTGCAGGCTCGTGGCAAGCTGTTCGTAGAACACGGTCAAGAGATCTACAACGGTCAGATCGTCGGCCAGAACAGCCGCGACAACGACCTGGGTGTCAACCCTACCAAGGGCAAGAAGCTCGACAACATGCGTGCTTCGGGTAAAGACGAAACCATCGCTCTGGTCCCACCTGTTCGCTTCACCCTGGAACAGGCTCTGGAATACATCCAGGAAGACGAGCTGTGCGAAGTCACGCCTAAGTCCATCCGTCTTCGCAAGAAGATCCTGGACGAAAGCGAGCGTACCCGCGCTGCCAAGAAAGCCAAGGTGTAACTAGCCCCGGCTGAACGAAAACGCCCCCGGTCGAAAGGCCGGGGGCGTTTTTGTTTGTGTACACGCTGAAATTAAAAACTCTAACTGTGGGAGCGAATTCATTCGCGAAGGGCCGCAACAGCCGACACATCTTCATTGGCTGTACGATTTTTCGCGAATGAATTCGCTCCCACAGGGGTTACCGGGCGCCTGGATTAGAACTTCAACGGCACCCGACCTGAGTTCGAGCTCAGCGTGCCGCTCTTTTCGCGCACGACTTCTTTCGGCTTGTACGCGCAATAACCAGGGCGCGGGCCGATGCGTGGATGATTGCGGCAAGTATCGGGACGCTTGTCGTAGATGGTGCACAGTCGGCTCTTGCGATCCAGATACAGGCAGTCGTTGTTGCTCATGCGCTGCAGCGTGAAGATCCCCGACTTCTGGTTGAAGCGCTCGACAATGCCTTCCTTCTGCAAACGCTTGGCGATGTTCTTCGGGTTATCGCCCTGCTCGAACTCGTCCACGATGCCGATGCGGATCAGGTCCTTGATCTTCGCTTCCACAGGCAGGGTGCAGCAGCTGGACACGCAGCCTCCGCACATGTGGCTGGAATATTTCTGCCAGGTTTCGAGACGGTCGATTTCGGCGGCGGCGATCAAAGTGGGCTTCATGAGCGTGGGGTTCCGGGTGTATCGGGCGCGCGATCATACCGGGCCGCGGGCATTTCCCCTATCGCAATTTGATCGACGCGACTGTCGGCAAAGCGCGTGGCTGCCACGACTCGGCAACACAGGGCGGGTAGCGTGGGTGGCCAAGCGAACGAGGCTGAATTGAGGGGGAGTCATGCAACAGGCACAGCACGTGGTCAACGAGGTCTTTGATCTGTACCTGCAACGGGGCAGCGACGATTACATCGGCGAGCCGGTGTCGCAGATCGAGCACATGTCCCAGTCCGCGCAACTGGCGCTGGGTGAGGGGTACGACGACGAAGTGGTGCTGGCGGCGTTCTTTCACGACATTGGCCACATCTGCGATCACGATCTGGACGCGTCGAGTATGGGCGGCTATGGCGTGGCGAGTCACGAGCGTGTTGGCGCCGATTACCTGCGCAAATGCGGGTTCAGCGAGCGCGTCGCCAAGTTGGTCGAGTACCACGTTCAGGCGAAGCGCTACCTGACCCTGCGCCAACCCGGCTATTACGCGCAACTCAGCGAAGCGAGCCGCCGCACGCTGGAATACCAAGGTGGCGTGATGAGCGAGGCCGAGGCGACCGCCTTCGAACAAGACCCGTTGTGTGGTGTGAGCCTGCGGATGCGGCAGTGGGACGAGAGGGCGAAAGAGATGAATGTGCCGGTGATCGATCTGAAAATTTTGAAGGAAAAGGCGCTGGCGCTGCTGGTTAATGCTTGAGTGAGTGACGCGGCTTTCTGTAGGAGCGAATTCATTCGCGATTGGCCGGTACATCCGCGAGATATGTATCGGATGTAAGATTTTTCGCGAATGAATTCGCTCCCACAGGGTTTCGGTGACGACAGGACCCCGTGCACCAGTTCTCAACAGGTTGGGTCAGCGAATTACTATTTCGGCTAGGCCTTCAACCTGCTCCTGCCGCTCCGCCTGATTCAGCTTCGCATGCGGATTCAGCGACGACCATTGCGGGTGCGCCCGTGCTTTGCGCAGCGCGTCTGGCAGTTTGCCTTCGCGCCAGGATTTGTCCTGCGGCGCATCCAGTCTGATGCTGTCCATCGCTGCGTGGCCCCGCGCCTCCAGCGCCAGCAGCAGTTGCCGTTGACGCAGGGCCAGCAGTCGCAGCACCGCGTCATCTACCGTCAATTCACGTTGGCCCTTCAGTTTGCCGAGCAAGCGCCCGCCATAACTGCGCGCCGTCTGCAGGGCGCCTCCGGCAATCGCTCCGACCAACGCCGCCGCACCCAGGGTGATGCCCCCGACCAGCAGGTCTACGCCTGCGCCCGCCGCTGCACCGGCCGCGATGCCGCTGCCAACCCGCACGCCCAACAGCTTCAGGGTTTCCGGGTTGAACAGGTCATCGCCCCAGCGTCCGTCCAGCAACGGTAGATCGCTGGCCAACGCATCTTCGCGACGAAACGCATAAAGCTTCAGCAGCGCCTCGACACATCGTTGCTCGCGCTGGCGGACTGACTGGCGAAGGTCGTCAATGGCGGCCTGCACGTGATCGGCCTCTGTCGAGACGCTGCGCCGACAGGCCGCGCAGTCGATCAATAACTCGGCGATCAGACGTGCGGCGCTGTGGCGACGAAGCTCGCGTTGAGCCTGCTGATCAGTGATCAGCCGCTCCAGTTGTGGGCGCGAATTTTCCAGCAGCAGAGCCAGGCTTTCATACAGCCGCCGCTCGCCGTCTTCCGGGGGCGCCACGCTGTCGAAACGCACCAAAGCATGAAGGCCCAGCCGAGCAAGAGCTTCGCGCCAATCCAGCTCACGATGCTGCGAACTGCTGACGAAATTCAGCACCGGCAACAGCGGTTTGCCGCAACTGGCCAGGACTGCCAGTTCATCACGATACTTAGCGAGGACCGGTTCGCGAGCGTCGATCACGTAAAGCCCCGCGTCCGACGCCAGCAACTGGCGCAACACCTTGGCTTCCTGTTCGAAGCGCTGTCGGGCTTCGCTCCCTTCGAGAAATCGGGCCAATCGCGCAGGGCCGTCGAGGCGCTCGCCAGGACGATCCAGGCGCTCCAGAAAGTCGAGCAGGGCGATGGCGTCTTCCAGGCCAGGTGTGTCGTACAGTTCCAGCAACGCTTCGCCGTCCACCGACAAGCGCGCCCCTTCCACGTGCCGCGTCGTGCTGGGGCGGTGGGATACCTCGCCAAAGCCGACGTCGCGGGTCAGGGTCCGCAGCAGTGAAGTCTTGCCGACGTTGGTGTGCCCGACCACGGCCAGTTTCAGCGGGCGCGCTTTTGATCCTTCAGTCATGTCCGGTCTCCAGCCAATTCAGTGGCGCGCTGTCGGTCCACGTCAGCTCCAACGGTCCCAGCGCGACGTGCCAGTCGTCCAACCGGTCGGCGTCCAGCGCTTCACCGTCGGGCGGGGGCAGCAGCCAGACCCGCGTGGCTGTCGCGCAGCGTGCCATTTCGGCGATAAGCGCAAGACTGCCGCGATCAGGCGAGCGGCGGGGGTCGCAGGCAATCACGAGGCGTGCGGGCGGGTAGCGGGTCAGTTGGTCAAGCAGATTACGGCGGGATTCGCGGCTGTCGAGGACGCCTGCGTCGGCCACGTTTCCGGGCAGCGTCGGCGGCCAGACGCGTTGATCATCCAGCTCGATGGCGACCAGCAACGCGCCCTCGCTGTCAGTGACCGAAGGGCCGGGTTGCACCGAGTGCAACGAGGCGGGCGCGGCGTCGTTGATCCCCAGCCGCTCGCTGCTCGGCATCAAGCGTTCGCGTAGCTCGACGAAGCCAGGCTCGCTCAGGTCCAGCGCCAATTGCTTGCGGCCTGCACGCCAGCGGCCATAGCAGAACAGGGCCAGCAGTAGACGAGGGGCAATGCCGTACACGACGAGAACGCCCACCAGCCAAGCTGCCCAGGCCTGTCGGGCGTTCTCGATCATCAGCACGTTGTCGCCGCTGGCACGGATCATGTCTTCGGTCGGTACGCTGAAGCCCAGCAGCGACGGAAGCGTACCGAGACTTTGAGTGAGATTGACGAACGTATCGCTGCCGAGAATCGTGGTTTCCCAGACAAACCCGTAGCGCCGGGTGGCCATCAGCAACAGCAGCAAGGTGAGAGCGCTGAGCAGGGCCAGCAGCCAGAGCCCGTTGACACAGGCGCCAAGCAGCCAGCGATTCAGTCGTTTGCGTTGCAACAGCAGGATCAGGGCGGGGGCCAGTTGCGCTGCTTGAGCATCGCGGGCGAGTTTTTCGCTGAGCCACCACCAAAGCCTTCCGAGGCTGGCCGCGCTTTCCCCAGCGAACAACAGGCCCAGCAGCCAGCTGATCAACAGAATCAGGTTCACGCCCAACAAACTGCCCAGGGCCCAGAACACGTTGACTGGGGCTTGGCCGTTGCCCAGCGCTGCGAACGCCAGGCCGGCCCCGCTGATCACCGCGAAAATGGCCAACACGATCAGCGACAGTCGCGCGCCCTGTTTCCAGTGGCGCAGCGCTGCGAGCATGCCGTCGCGCTCGGCCAGCCAGCGGGCTCGGTGTTTGATGCGTGTCAACAAGTCGCCCCCTGTCACGCGGGCGCGGCGATTGGCTTCGTCGTCATCGAGCGGGCCTGCGTGTTGCTCGCGCAGGCGCACCGCTTCGGTCAGCCAGAGTTCATCGAGTGGGGTCAGTGCAGTCACACGGCGTCTCGTTGGTGAAATCAGAAGTGAGCATAACCGCTGAGGCTGACTCGCGCAGTCAAGCAGTTGCAACTTAGGACAACCGCTGTCGCGAGCAAGCTCACTCCTACAACCGATCGCATCTTATGCATCCGTGCATACCTGCATGCGTGTGTGCATGGGTACTGCTATCCTCGCCGCCATGAAAAAACATCTCCCCCTCAGCCTGATTGCCGCCCTCGGTGAAAACCGGGTCATCGGCGTCGACAATTCCATGCCCTGGCATTTGCCGGGGGATTTCAAATATTTCAAGGCCTCCACGCTGGGCAAGCCGATCATCATGGGGCGCAAGACCTGGGATTCGCTGGGCCGTCCGTTGCCAGGCCGGTTGAACATCGTGGTGACTCGCCAGGCGGACCTTCAATTGGAAGGCGCCGAAGTGTTTACCTCACTGGACGCCGCCGTTGAGCGTGCCGAAGCGTGGGCGACCGAGCAGGGTGTGAGCGAAGTCATGTTGATTGGCGGCGCGCAACTGTATGAGCAAGGGCTGGCGCAGGCAGATCGTCTATACCTGACTCGCGTGGCATTGAGCCCTGAAGGGGATGCGTGGTTCCCCGAGTTCGATCAGGCGCAGTGGCAGTTGGTTTCCAACACTGAGAACCCGGCGGTGGATGACAAGCCTGCGTACAGCTTTGAGGTGTGGGAGCGAAGGTAGAACAAATCCTGCGCCTGCCCCTCATCCAAACTGTGGGAGCGAATTCATTCGCGAAAAATGGATCAGGCGACAAAGATGTGCCTACCTGCACGCCGATTCGCGAATGAATGAGCTCACAGGTTTACGTCGCCAACGCCACAGGCTTGTAACAAATATGTCGCTTTTGCGTCATCTGTCGTGATCGGCAATGAACATGACGCCATCAGAACGCGCACCGTCGCTGACGCATTAAAACAGTCATTACTTTTTGTTACGGTCCAGCCTCGAATTTATAAAGGGGAGGATACCGTTATGAAGCTCGCACCAAAATTGTTGGCCGTTGCGGTCTGTCTGGGCCTTGCCGGTCAGGCGTTTTCGACGGAATTGAAGCACTGGCCGGAGCCTGCGGCCAAACAGCTGGATGCCATGATCGCGGCGAATGCCAACAAGGGTAATTTCGCGGTGTTCGACATGGACAACACCAGCTACCGCTACGACCTGGAAGAGTCGCTGCTGCCGTATCTGGAAAACAAAGGTCTGCTGACCCGCGAAAAGCTCGATCCTTCCCTCAAGCTGATCCCGTTCAAGGACACCGCTGAACACAAGGAAAGCCTGTTCAGCTACTACTATCGCCTCTGCGAAATCGACGACATGGTCTGCTATCCATGGGTCGCGCAGGTGTTCTCCGGCTTCACGCTCAAAGAGCTCAAAGGCTACGTCGATGAGCTGATGGCCTCGGGCAAGCCGGTACCGAGCACCTATTACGAAGGCGATGTGGTCAAGACCATAGAAGTGCAGCCGCCGAAGGTCTTCACGGGCCAGGCCGAGCTGTACAACAAGCTGATGGAGAACGGCATCGAGGTCTACGTGATGACCGCTGCGTCCGAGGAACTGGTGCGCATGGTCGCGGCCGATCCCAAGTACGGCTATAACGTCAAACCGCAGAACGTCATCGGCGTGACCACGCTGCTGAAAAACCGCGAGACCGGCGAGCTGACCACCGCACGCAAGCAGATCACGGCAGGCAAGTACGACGAAAAGGCCAACCTCAATCTTGAGCTGACGCCTTATCTGTGGACCCCCGCGACCTGGATGGCGGGCAAGCAGGCGGCGATCCTGACCTACATCGATCAATGGAAAAACCCCGTGCTGGTGGGTGGCGACACCCCGAGCAGCGACGGCTACATGCTGTTTCACAGCGTCGATGTGGCCAAGGGCGGCGTGCACTTGTGGGTCAACCGCAAGGACAAATACATGACCCAGCTCAACGGCATGATGAAGTCCAACGCCGAGGCACAGGCCAAGGAAGGGTTGCCCGTAACGGCGGACAAGAACTGGGTGATCGTCAAGCCGGATGAGATTCAGTAATCAAAGGCGTAGGTGCCGCAGCCTGACTGCGGCATTGAGGCACATAAAGAACCTGTAGGAGTGAGCTTGCTCGCGATAGCGTTGTGCCAATCATTGTATTTGAACCTGATACACCACCATCGCGAGCAAGCTCACTCCTACAGGTCATGTGCCGAGCATGAAACCGTGCAAAACAAAAACCCGGCATCGCTGCCGGGTTTTTTCATTCGCAACGTCAGGCGCCGATCACGGCACCAGCTTGTCCAGCAGCGCCTTGTCACGCACGGCGCCTTTGTCGGCACTGGTCGCCAGTAGGGCGTAGGCCTTGAGGGCGGTGGTCACTTTGCGCGGACGCGCTTCGACCGGTTTCCAGCCTTTCTTATCTTGCTCGGCACGACGGGACGCCATTTCTTCGTCGGAGATCAACAGATTGATCCCACGGTTCGGGATGTCGATCAGCACTTTGTCGCCATCACGCACCAGACCAATCGCGCCACCCGCCGCCGCTTCCGGCGAAGCGTGGCCGATGGACAGACCGGAAGTCCCGCCAGAGAAACGGCCGTCGGTCAGCAGTGCACAGGCTTTGCCCAGGCCTTTGGATTTCAGGTAGGACGTCGGGTACAGCATTTCCTGCATGCCCGGGCCGCCTTTCGGGCCTTCGTAACGGATGATCACGATGTCGCCAGCCTTCACTTCGTCGGCGAGGATGCCGCGCACGGCGCTGTCCTGGCTTTCGAAAATCTTCGCGTTGCCTTCGAACACGTGGATCGACTCATCCACACCGGCGGTTTTCACCACGCAGCCGTCCAGCGCGATGTTGCCGTACAGCACAGCCAGGCCGCCTTCTTGCGAGTAGGCGTGCTCAACACTGCGGATGCAGCCGTTCTCGCGGTCGTCGTCCAGCGTGTCCCAACGGGTCGACTGGCTGAACGCGGTTTGCGTCGGGATGCCAGCAGGACCGGCCTTGAAGAAGTGATGGACCGCTTCGTCGTCGGTCTGGGTGATGTCCCACTTGGCGATGGCTTCTTCCATCGACTTGGAGTGCACGGTCGGCAGGTCGGTGTGCAGCAGTCCGCCACGGGCCAGCGAACCCAGGATGCTGAAAATACCGCCAGCGCGATGCACGTCTTCCATGTGGTACTTCTGGATGTTCGGCGCCACTTTGCACAGTTGCGGCACTTTGCGCGACAGGCGATCGATGTCGCGCAGGTCGAAGGCGATTTCGGCTTCTTGAGCGGCGGCCAGCAAGTGCAGGATGGTGTTCGTCGAGCCCCCCATCGCGATGTCCAGCGTCATGGCGTTTTCGAACGCTTTGAAGTTGGCGATGTTGCGCGGCAGTACCGAGTCATCGTTGTCGCGGTAGTAGGTTTTGCACAGCTCGACGATGGTGCGGCCAGCCTGCAGGAACAGCTGCTCGCGGTCGCTGTGAGTGGCCAGGGTCGAACCGTTGCCTGGCAGGGCGAGGCCCAGGGCTTCGGTCAGGCAGTTCATCGAGTTGGCGGTGAACATGCCGGAGCACGAACCGCAGGTCGGGCACGCACTGCGCTCGTATTCGGCGACTTTCTCGTCGGAGGCGCTGGAGTCGGCGGCGATGACCATCGCGTCAACCAGGTCCAGACCGTGGCTGGCGAGTTTGGTCTTGCCAGCTTCCATCGGGCCGCCGGACACGAAGATCACCGGGATATTCAGCCGCAGGGCAGCCATCAGCATGCCGGGGGTGATCTTGTCGCAGTTCGAGATGCAGACAATGGCGTCGGCGCAGTGGGCGTTGACCATGTACTCGACCGAGTCGGCGATGATCTCGCGGCTTGGCAGCGAATACAGCATGCCGTCGTGGCCCATGGCAATGCCGTCATCGACCGCGATGGTGTTGAATTCCTTGGCCACGCCGCCGGCTTTCTCGATCTCGCGGGCAACCAGTTGACCCAGGTCTTTCAGGTGCACGTGGCCCGGAACGAACTGGGTGAAGGAGTTGGCGATGGCGATGATCGGTTTCTTGAAGTCTTCGTCTTTCATCCCCGTCGCACGCCACAAGGCACGCGCGCCGGCCATGTTGCGGCCGTGGGTAGACGTTTTCGAGCGGTAATCAGGCATTGGAGCACTCCGGGCGGCTAATCAGGTTCAGTAAGGGAGTGAGCTTCTCTTGGTCCATTGCAACGGCGACAGGTCGCTGCCGTTACGGATGAGGTCGGCGACGTCACAGGATCACTGCGCGCTCGACCGGAGCTCATAAACCCGCCGGGGGATGATTGGCGATGAATAGGGCGATTCTACACCTGTGAGGGCGTGAGGGAATGGGCAAGCGTTGCCTGGTAGGTGTGAGAGCGTAGGGCGTGGCTTGCCCCGCGATAGGCTGCGCAGCAGCCTCAGATCCAGATGGCATCCCACAGGGGGTAGTCATGGACTCGCTTTACAAGCCCTGCTCTGATCGGGTTCGCGATGATATACCGGGCGATAGCCAAGAGATTCTCCTCCTTCCTCACGGCCCGATCGTGATAACCCTTCTGCCAGAGGCGGTGCTGATTTCCGGTTGCAACGTTAAATGCCCGCACCGTTCGTGACTTGGCTTTGCACATCAAAATAGGCAATGAAGCGGTCTGGAGCTCTATCAGCCAATGGAAGTGATCAGGCATGACCACCCATGCAAGAGACCGTGCGGCGCCTTCGTCTTCTGCCTGACGAAACGCGTTCACTAGCAGTCGTCCCTTTCTCCAGTCGCCGAAGAACGGTATGCGATTGCGCGTAACACTGGTTAAAAGATAAATGCGGCCGCTCTCAGAGAAGCGCCCTAGGCGGAGCCGACAGGTACCCGACGTCGTGTCATCCAAAGCATTGCCCCATTAATAAATGTTGAGGACAACGTTAGAAGCTGACAGCGCTTAAGGCCGCCAGATTATGTTTCAGAAAATCGCAGACCTGTAGGAGCGTGGCTTGTCCCGCGATCTGCCGGGGGCCGGCAGTAAAATCAGGCGATTGCGGTGTTTCAGGAGAATCGCGGGATCCGGGATTGCTGTTGCTGCGCAACAGATCGCGGGACAAGCCACGCTCCTACAAGAGATGGCGTCCCGCGTATCGCCGCTTAGCTGTTCGGCAACAACCGGCAGGTGATGCTCTTGATATACCGCGTTTCCGGGATCGCCGGGTGGACCGGGTGATCCGGGCCTTGGCCGCCGCGTTCCAGCAGCTGGATGTTGCGGTCAAGGTGGCGGGCGCTGGTCAGAAGGATGTTCTGCAGGTCGTCTTCCGGCAGGTGCATCGAACAGGAGGCGCTGACGAGGATGCCGTCTTTGCTGAGCAGGCGCATGGCCTGTTCGTTCAGGCGGCGGTAGGCGCCTTCGCCGTTTTTGAGGTCTTTCTTGCGTTTGATGAAGGCGGGCGGGTCGGCCACGATCACGTCGAAGCGCTCTTCAGCGTTTTTCAGCTCTTTAAGGGCTTCGAACACATCGCCTTCGATGCAGGTGACTTTCTCGGCAAAGCCGTTCAAGCCAGCGTTGCGCTCAACGCCATCGAGGGCGAAGCCCGACGCGTCGACGCAAAACACTTCGCTGGCGCCGAACGCACCCGCTTGCACGCCCCAGCCGCCGATGTAACTGAACAAATCCAGCACGCGCTTGCCTTTGACGTACGGCGCCAGGCGCGCGCGGTTCATGCGGTGGTCGTAGAACCAGCCGGTTTTCTGGCCTTCCATCACCGGCGCTTCGAATTTCACGCCGTTTTCTTCCAGCGCGACCCACTCCGGTACCAGCCCGAACGCCGTTTCCACATAGCGGTTCAGGCCTTCGGCGTCACGGGCGGCCGAGTCGTTTTTCAGCAGAATGCCGCTTGGCTTGATCACTTGAATCAGCGCAGCCAGCACGTCGTCCTTGTGTTGCTCCATGGTGGCCGATGCCAATTGCACCACCAGAATGTCGCCGAAACGGTCAACCACCAAGCCTGGCAGCAGGTCGGAGTCGCCGTAGACCAAGCGATAGAACGGCTTGTCGAACAGGCGCTCGCGCAGGGACAGGCAGACGTTCAGGCGGTGCACCAGCAGGGATTTATCCAGTGGCAACTTGATATCGCGAGACAGCAGTCGCGCGCAGATCAGGTTGTTCGGGCTCATGGCCACGATGCCGAGCGGCTTGCCGCCTGCCGCCTCAAGAATGGCTTGAGCGCCTGGAGCGAAGCCATTGAGCGGGGTGGCGGCAACGTCGATCTCGTTGCTGTAAATCCACAAATGACCGGCGCGCAGGCGACGGTCGGCGTTGGGCTTGAGGCGCAAGCTAGGCAGGGACATGACGTCGCTCCGGGGAAAAAAGAGCGGGATTATACCGCTGCGCGCTCGCTCGGGTGAATTTACCTGTAGGCGGTCTGTCGGGACCAAAGAGTGTTTCAGCGGTTGTCGAAGCATGGGCGGTAAGGGTTAGAATCGCCCCCTGACCTTGAGTGTGTACTTATGTCCCAAGAGCTTACTTCCGAGCAGATTCAGCAGGCGTTGCAAGGCATCAGCGTGCCGCCCCAGCCGCAAATCATGGTCGATTTGCAGATGGAGCAGTACATGCCCGACCCTGATCTGGGTGTGATCGCCCGGTTGATCGCACAGGACCCGGGGCTTTCCGGCGCCTTGCTTAAGATCGTCAACTCCCCTCACTACGGTCTCGCGAACAAAATCGCGTCGATTCAGCGTGCAGTGAACCTGCTGGGCAGCCGCTCGGTGATCAACCTGATCAACGCGCAGTCGATCAAGGGCGAGATGACCGACGAGACGATCGTGGTGCTCAATCGTTTCTGGGACACCGCCCAAGACGTTGCGATGACCAGTCTGACGCTGGCCAAGCGAATCGGCTCGCAAACTGTGGACGAATCCTACGCGCTCGGTCTGTTTCACGACTGCGGTGTGCCACTGATGCTCAAGCGCTTCCCCGAGTACATGAATGTGCTGGAAGAGGCTTACGCCAAGGCGGGGCCGGACCGGCGCGTGGTGGATACGGAAAATCACATTCTCAACACGAACCATGCGGTTGTCGGCTATTTCACGGCCAAATCCTGGCGTTTACCTGAACATGTGAGCAATGCCATCGCTAACCACCACAATGCATTGGCGATTTTCCAGGAAGAGTCGGGCCGTAACGCGCCGCTGAAGAACCTGCTGGCGATCCTGAAAATGGCCGAACACATTTGCTCATCGCATCGGGTGTTGGGTAATCAGGCGGTGGACCATGAGTGGAACAGCATTGGTCACCTGGTTCTGGATTACGTTGGCCTGTCCGACTACGACTTCGAAAACCTCAAAGAAAGTATCCGAGAACTGAGCGCACACTGAGTTTGCGCGCTCGCGTTTCACCCGCTATCGAGCCGCCCCATGCCTGAATTACCTGAAGTCGAAACCACTCGTCGGGGCATCGCGCCCCATCTCGAAGGCCAGCGCGTCAGCCGCGTGATCGTGCGTGATCGCCGCCTGCGCTGGCCGATTCCGGAAGACCTGGACGTACGGTTGTCTGGCCAGAAGATCGTGGTGGTCGAGCGACGCGCCAAATACCTGCTGATCCAGGCCGAAGTCGGCACGTTGATCAGCCATTTGGGCATGTCCGGGAATTTGCGGCTGGTCGAGGCGGGGTTGCCTGCCCTCAAGCATGAGCATGTGGACATCGAGCTGGAGTCGGGGCTGGCGCTGCGTTACACCGACCCGCGGCGTTTCGGCGCGATGCTGTGGAGCCTCGACCCACACAACCATGAGTTGTTGATTCGGCTGGGGCCTGAGCCGTTGACCGATCTGTTCGACGGGCTGCGGTTGTATGAGCTGTCGCGTGGCCGTTCGATGGCGGTCAAGCCGTTCATCATGGATAACGCCGTAGTGGTGGGCGTGGGGAATATCTATGCGACCGAAGCCTTGTTTGCGGCGGGCATCGATCCGCGCCGTGAGGCCAAGAGTATTTCAAAGGCCCGCTATATAAAGCTGGCGATTGAGATCAAGCGCATTCTCGCGGCGGCCATCGAACGCGGCGGCACCACGCTGCGGGACTTCATTGGCGGCGATGGGCAGCCGGGGTATTTCCAGCAGGAGTTGTTCGCCTATGGCCGAGGCGAGGAGCCGTGCAAGGTCTGCGGGACGATCATGCGCGAGGTGAAGCTGGGGCAACGGGCGAGCGTGTTTTGCCCGAAATGTCAGAAGTAAAACGAGACGGAATTTGTGGGCAGGGTCTGCATGGCCCCCTTGCTTAACCCCAATCCCTGTTTATAGTGAGCAGCATCACTTTTCCGCTGTGCCTGAAGGATCACGCCATGAGCCCGTTTCGCATTCTCGCTGCCACCCTGGCCTTGTTTTTCGGCTTGCAGATGACCCCGGCGATGGCGCAGGTCGAAGCCTCAGGCAGCGGCGACCCCGTTTATGAAATCCAGAACCCACCGGCGTACGCCATGATCGGCGACCTGTTGATTGCCCGCCCGCTGCTGATCGTCGCCACGGTCGCGGGTGCGGCGCTGTTTGTCGTGGCCTCGCCATTCGCGGCGGCAGGCGGCAATTTGGGTGCCACCGGCAAGGCTCTCGTGGTCGATCCCGGCAAGGCCGCCTTCGTTCGCTGCCTCGGCTGCACCACCAGCGGCTACGGCAAACACGACTGATCCGCGCAGGTCCGAACCAGACTCAGCGGTGCATCGGGCCTGAAAATCGCTGAAATCCCTACGCCGCGAGGATCGCTCGCGGCTTCGACGTTGGCGCTGTTCTTGTGCCACAGCAGCACTTGCTGGTTACCGAAATCGCGCTTCGTTTCCCTGAGCTTGTAGCCTCGTTCGCGCAGGTCACTCAATTCTTCGGCGGTAAACGCCCCCGGCTCGTACTCCATCACATCCGGCATGTACTGATGGTGGTAACGCGGCGCCGACACCCATTGGGCCACTGGCCGGTCGTCCAGGTATTCCAGCATCGACAGCAGCACAATGCTCGGGATCCGGCTTCCTCCCGGAGTGCCGAAAGCGGTGAAGGTATGCGGGCTTTCGATGAAACTGGGGCTCATGCTCGACAGCGGCCGTTTGCCCGGTTCGATGATGTTGGCCTGACTGCCCACCAATCCGTACGTGTTGCTGCCTTTGGGATCGACAGCGAAATCGTCCATTTCGTCGTTGAGGATCACGCCGGTGCCGGGCACCGTAAACGTCGAGCCGAACGGAAGGTTCAGAGACAGCGTTGCCGCAACGGCATTGCCTTCGTCGTCGAGCACTGAGAAATGGCTGGTGTTGTCGCCTTCCCGCCAGCGGGGCGCCGGTGGCAACGCAGTGTTCGGCGTCGCCATGTGAGGGTCAACGCTGGTCGAGAGCTGGAGCAGATAATCAGGCGCCAGCACTTGGGCAATGGGATTGGGTACAAAGTCGGGGTCGCCAAACAACACCCGATCACGGTAAGCGCGGCGCAACACTTCGACGACGTAATGGGCGCGTTGCACCTTTTCGGATTCGCGCCACGGCAGCTGTTGCAGCATGTACAGGCTCTGCGCCAGCGCGATGCCGCCCGCCGATGGGGGCGGGGCGCTGATCAATTCGCGCTGATCCGCCAGTTGAAAGCGTAGCGGCGTGCGGGTGACGACGTCGTACTCTTCGAAGTCGTGGTAATTCCAGATTCCGCCTGCCGCCCGATTGCCATTGACCATCGATTGCGCCGTCAGACCGCTGTAGAAACCAGCGCGGCCTTTATCAGCCAGGCGGTCGAGAGTTTGGGCCAATTCCGGTTGCTTGATGACTTCGCCCAGGTCCGGCACATCGTTGTTGCGCAAGAACAACCGGGCGCTCTCTTTGTTGGCCCGCAACGCGAAGAGTCGCCAACTGGCGCGTTCACGATAGATCTCATCCACCTTGAACCCGCGATAGGCGATGCGAATGGCGGGTGCCATGGAAATGCTGAGGGGCAGTCGCCCATAACGTTCTGCGAGTTCGACCAGCGCGGCGGGCAAACCCGGAATGGCAGCCGCCAGCGGGCCGTTCAGGGACAAGTCCGGCTGCACGATGCCGTTGCGGGTGAACATCTTGAGTCTGGACTTCAAGGGCGCTTTTTCTCGCGCATCGAGAAACTGGTACTGCACCGGCTCTCCGGCCTGGCGGAGCAAAAAGAAACCGCCGCCCCCCAATCCAGAACCGTAAGGCTCAACCACGGCGAGGGTGGCGCTGATGGCAACGGCGGCGTCGAACGCGTTGCCGCCATCGACCAGGATTTCTCGGCCGGCGGCGGTGGCGATGGGGTGTGGGCTGGCAATGGCGGCCTGCCGGGGATGGTCAGGGCTGCCGTGAGCCGAGAGGGCGCACAGAAAAAGTGTGGCGCCAAACGAGGACGGTATCCACGTAAGCTTCAATGTCATGCGTATCTCGCTCGCTCAGGTCAACAGGCATTACAGCCAGTGTCTTCGGCGAAAGCGCGTATGCCGACAGGATATGCCTTCGTTTATGCCTTGCTGGTAATCAACTGGTACTTGGCCATCAGCTCGTCTTTGCTCTCGACGTGGTTTTCATCCAGTGGGATGCAATCCACGGGGCAAACTTGCTGGCACTGCGGCTCGTCATAGTGGCCAACACATTCGGTGCACAGGTTCGGGTTGATCACGTAGATCTCTTCACCCTGGGAAATCGCTTCGTTCGGGCACTCGGGTTCGCAGACGTCGCAATTGATGCAATCGTCGGTGATGATCAGGGACATGGAAACTCCAGCCGCGGCCAATGCCGGGGCATAACTAAACTAATGCGGCGAATTGTGCCGCATTAGCGCTCGGTATGCACCTGAACATAACTCACGTACCCGGCTGAAACCTCTCCTTGAGCGCCTGGGCGACAGCCGGATGCACGAACTTGGTGATGTCTCCCCCCAATGCAGCAATTTCCCTGACCAGCGTAGATGAAATGAACGAATAGCGTTCGGACGGCGTGAGAAAAAGACTCTCGACGTCCGGCGCAAGTTGTTTGTTCATGTTCGCCAGCTGGAATTCATATTCAAAATCGGAGACAGCACGCAGGCCACGCAGCAGGATGTTGGCGTTCTGTTCCTGGGCGAAATGCGCCAGCAGGGTCGAGAAACCCACCACTTCGACGTTGTGCAGGTGCTTGGTCGCCTCGCGCGCAAGCTCGACGCGTTGCTCCAGCGAAAACAGCGGGTTTTTCTTGGGGCTGGCGGCTATGGCAATGACCACTTGGTCGAACATGCGCGATGCGCGCTCGACCAGATCGCCATGACCCTTGGTGATAGGGTCGAAGGTGCCTGGGTACAACACTCGGTTCATCGCGTCGTCCTGGTCGGAGTCCGAAGGGATTCGGATGGTAGCGCAGCGGGGCGAGGCGGCCAAGTCGCGGGCGTTTCCACAGGAATCGCGGGCGTGCCGACATTCCGCGACGCCACCAACCCCGTGCATGGCTGCGGCCTACCGAATGAACAGCTTGTGGATCAATTTCTGAATCGCTTTCCCGTAAGGCGGATAAATCAGCCGTGCTGCGTTGAAACGCTGTTTGATGAACACGCCCTTGGCCTTGCTGAATGTCAGAAAACCTTCGTGGCCGTGGTAATGGCCCATGCCGGAGGGGCCTATACCACCGAAAGGCAAATCGTCCTGCGCGACGTGGAGCAGCGTGTCGTTCAGACAGACTCCGCCGGAATGTGTCTGCTCCAGCACCCGATTCTGCTCGGCCTTGTCGTACCCAAAGTAGTAAAGGGCCAGCGGCCGAGGCCGGCGATTGATGTAGTCGAACGCTTGTTCGATGCGCTCATACGGCACGATGGGCAGCAAAGGGCCGAAGATCTCGTCCTGCATCACCCGCATGTCGTCGTTGACGTCGAGCAGCAGACTGAAAGGCATACGTCGCCCTTGGCCCTGCTCATACAACGAGATGATCTGCGCACCTCTGCTGCTGGCGTCGGCGATGTAACCGTTCAGCCGTGCCATTTGCCGTGGATTAATAATGGCGGTGTAGTCCGGATTGTCCGCCAGTGTCGGATAAAACCGTTTGACGGCCTCACGGTAGGCGCCGACGAACTCATCGATCCGGTTCGCGGGTACCAGCACGTAGTCAGGCGCCACGCAGGTCTGTCCGGCGTTCATGGTCTTGCCAAACGCGATTCGCTCGGCGGCGTCCATGATCGGCACGTCCTGCGAAACGATGGCCGGAGACTTCCCGCCCAGTTCCAGCGTAACGGGCGTCAGGTTTTCAGCGGCGGCGCGCATCACGTGCCGTCCAATGCTAGTGGCGCCGGTGAACAATAAATGATCAAAAGGCAGCTTCGAAAACGCTATCCCCACCTCGGCTTCCCCCAGAACCACGGCCACCAGATCCTCTGGAAAAATCCTGGCGAACAGCGTTTTGAGCAGTTCCCCGGTCGCAGGCGTTGACTCGCTCAGCTTGAGCATCACCCGATTACCTGCCGCCAGCGCGCCGACCAAGGGGCCAATGGCCAGATACAACGGATAGTTCCACGGGACGATGACACCGACGACGCCCAGCGGCTGATAGATGACTTTTGCTGACGCGGGCTGAAACGCCATGCCGACGCTGCGTCGAGACGTGCGCATCCACTTCTTCACGTGGCGGCGCGCGTAGCGGATGTTGTGGAGGCTCGGCATCAACTCGGCGAGCAGCGTTTCATCAGCGCTGCGATGGCTGAAATCCGTGCTGATCGCCTCAATCAACGCCTGGCGTTCGTCGCTTAGCAATTGATGCAGGCTGTCGAGCCATTGCAGGCGCTGCCCGGCAATTGGCATGGGATTGGCCGCAAAGGCCTGACGTTGCAGGTCGAACAGGCGTTCGAGCGTATCAGGCGGTGTGGATGCCGCCTTGAGCGTTGGCCATTGCACGGATTCGACAGGCATTGCTGCGGTTCCTTTTGAAGTTATAGAGTGTTTCTAGAGTTTTGACTCTATAAAGTCAAATGGCTTGCAGACCTCATCTGCTTTACTGTCCTGGGCCTCCAGGCAAATGATGCTGAAGCCACGCTTTCACTTGGCTCACATCAAGGTGATAGCCCTTGTAATACAGTTCGCGGGAGTCGCGGGCGCCGGTCGGGTAAGTGATGAACTCCATGTCCACGCCGACGATGCTCGCCAGATTGGAGAAGCACGACAGATTCCCATATTCCTCGGCCATCCAGCACAGCGCCTGAGCGCCATTCGAAGCAAACATTATGTTCGTCCATGCCGCGCCTGTCGGGCCGATGATCATCTCGGCATTGGCCATGACCGCGACCTGATGGCTGACGTCCAGTTCTTCCATGTGGACGCTGGTGAAGCCGTAGGGTTGAACCAAATTAATGATTTCAGCCTGGTTAAAACGGCGTAAGAAGCCTTTGCGTGCCAGAAACACCCGTTTCGGCAAAGAGCCGGGGTCGATGTCCTGCGTCAAGCTGCGCCCATGTCGGCGTAGAAAATAAACCGACTCTGGTCGCGCGAAGTTGCTGTCGGTCAAATTCCCTCCCGAATTCTTGAAGTTGGGAATCATGTTGTTGGGCGCATTGATGAACAACAAGTCATCCACTGTGTATACCGGCAGGGTGTCGAGATAGACGAAAGGTCTATCAATACCGAAACTGTCAATCAGCGCACGGATGGATGGAATGGTCTGACTGCGTCTGGAAATCAGAATAGGGTAATCCGCAAACTGCTCAGGCAACGTTGCCACGAACTGTAACTGGGAGAGGGTTTCCATCACCCAGTGGTAATAATTCGTTTCGCTACCACAGTTGATCAAAATGCCCTTTTCAATGTGCACAGGCACGTCAGCACGCGCCACCAACACCAGACGTTTACCGTGGTGAACGATATGGGCAACGCTGTAGTCGGCGTTACGCGCTTTGACTGTCGTAACGCGTTCGATGACGACGCGCCCGTCGGGCAAAATGACGGAGCGTGACACGGAGCCCACCTGACCTTGGCGCATGCGGTGAAGCGCAATTTCTGGATACGTGACGGGCGTGGGCTGAATGTGCTGGCCGATGAAACGTGGACCCTGGACCTCGCCCGAGATTGCGGGGCGGAGCACATGAACCTTGAACTCATCGGTCTCATCCAGCCACTGTAAACGCACCCGCTTGAGCGCGCGTTGCTGCCCTGACTGGGTCCGCGAAAACAGTGAAAATGCCAGATCGGAGATCCATCCTTCGCGCCAGCAGATCAACTCCAGAAGGTGCACCGACAGCGCGTTGCCGAGCCGTTGTACCGGTGAAGAACGTTGATGGATTTGATGATGGAAAACATCGATCTTCGCTTCGCAAATACCCAACTCAACCAATTGCGGGTATATCTCGCCATGGTAGTCACTGGCGATAATAACGGTATCAAACTCTAGGTTAACCAGTTCACGGGGTGCATAAATAAACTTGCCAAACAGCTGCTGTCCCTGTTTCTGCACGTTGTTATCGACAAAACCTTCAATCTGAAAGCGCCCTCGGCAGGTCTTGTAAAAATTGACGCCGCCAGCCCCCGTTCCAAAAATCAGAATGCGCGCTTTTTTCTTGAATCCGATAGCCATACTTCACCCGTTAACTATGATCGCTCGGATTTGACCAAGGCGTAGTTTGCGATGGGCCACCAACTTGTCAAGTCTCTGAGTGCGTGTATTTGTTGACGTCAAAATAGGTGCGAGCGCCAAGTTCGGATAGTTTCTGTCGAGTTGTCTGTGGGGCATGGTTCACACCTTGATAGGCGTTAACAGTTCTTCGAATTGCGCTGCACTTACGTATTCGGACACCTGTTTGCCCGAGTAATCCCGCGCATAAGGATCGGCGCCGTTTTCCTTCAGCAGAGAGAACGTTTTTCGACAACGACCTGAGAAGTACGCATCTTTCGCGTACATCAACGGTGTCGTTCCTTTGTTATTAGTGCGGTCAGGCGATGCCCCCTTTGCCAGGAGCCAGCGCACGACGTCGTAGGCCCCTGCATAACTGGCGATGATGAGCGGGGTCCAGCCTTTATCGTTGGCGTCGTCGAAGCCAGCGATATTGTTTTCCAAGGCGATGACGGCCTCCAGATTGCCGTTCTCACAGGCTTGGAGCATCTCGGGCAACCGGTCGAAATGGAGCCGAACATCGAAGTCGATGCTGGCTATATCGACATGGTTTTCTGATCGCTCGACGACCGCGCCGGGTTCGCGCGTCGATTTGGTCGGCAAAACACTGGCCGAGGCGATAGGGAAGCCTTCCCACTTGAGCAACTGGTATTCGCGGAAGGTGAAGGCGCGGACCTTGTTAACGCACGCCCACGCGGTGGTGACGGGGCCGATGCCCAGCGTCGAATAATCGATAGAGGCCTTGGAGAAATAGCTTGATCCCGCAGCGGCCTGTGCCTGCGCTTCCACTGAATCGTTCACCAGTCGAGCAAACCATGTGTCGAGCAGCCGGGCAGCGTGTTGATTGAAGGCGAAGTACAAATCCCTGCACGTCCACCATTCGACCAAAGGAAACGTCAGTTGCGCCACGATATCGCCAGTATCGATGCCGGGTTCAAGATAGTGCAGAGTCACCCCCGCTTCCTGTTGGCCGTGAAGTAGCGGCCAGACCGAGGTGTACATGCCCTTGTACGCAGGCAATTGCGAAAAGTGGATGTTGAAGAGATTTGGTACCGAGAATCGCGAGGGCACGACCAGTTGGTCGAACTCCAGAGACAGAAAGGCGGTGCGGGTCGTTTTGTAGGCGTCGTCGAGGGTGATCTCCTGCACGCCGTGGCGCTTGGCAGCGGCACGCAGCGACCGTTGCCACGTATCAACACCACCTTCGTTTCGGTTGCAGACCACCGCCAAAACCTGTGCGGGGAAGTGTTTGAGTGCCAGCTCCAGGCCGTGCACGGCGATGTTGTTCTTACCGGCGATGATGATCACTGTCTGCGTTTCCTCGGCCCGTGACGCGATGGCAAATACTGACGACGAAGGCCACAGCCTGTCCATCAGTAGCGTTTCGTCCGGGCAAGCAGTTGGCAGATATTTTTCCTGGCTCGATTTCATTTAAATCCAGCTCTGCCGATAAGGCTATCAGAGTGTTCGCGGACCGTTTAGCGGGTAGATCATGCAAAGCTGCGTAAAGAATCTGATTGAACAAGGCGCCCACCTGTTTGGTGAAATGCTGAATGTCGAGCAAGTCCAGGCGCTCTACCGCGCCATGGTCGCTGCACGTGCGTTCGATGGCAGCCTGTTCATGGACGAAGCGGAGTATCTGGCCCAGGAAAACCATTTCAACGCCAACCCGACCAAGGCGTTTAATTTTCTGAATCAGTTCGACGAGCAGTTGCAGTTCATCGAGCAGGACACGCGCTTGACGGGCGCGCTCAGCGAGTTGCTGGGCGACGATTATGAAGTGGTGATCAAAAAGGCGGTTTGTGGCGTCCCGGATTCGTGGCTGCCAGACTGGATTCGCGAGCGGATTCGCGACGTGAACGTGGCCAACCTCGGCCCATACATCAAGAAGCCTTACCGCGACATCACCTATTTTCGCGGCATCGATTTTCATCAGGACATCATTGATTGGCCCCAAGGGCGGGTCGAACTGGACCCCTCTACGTTTCTGACGCTGTATGTCTATTTGCATGACGTGACGGAGTACGATTCGCCACTGCACCTGATTCCTGGCTCCCACCAGTTTGGCGCCACGCTGTTTCCGCACAGCCTTGAGCCCTTGGGGGGTGATCAGTGGATGTACGCCGATGACCACGGCAACGCGATCCGCTGCGAGGATCGCACCCTGCTGGGCGGTCCCGGCTATGTCGGGTTGTGGCACAACTGCACCTTGCACGGCACGCGACCCGTTGCGCACGAGTCTGAGCAATTTCGTTTGTCACTGCGTTATTTGGTGGGTAAGTCGAACGGCAATCAAACGAAGACCGCCATTGATGAGATCAACGAGACGCTTCAAGGGGATCTCAAGCCGATGCGCACGCGCCGGGACCTGGACGACAGAGGGGCTGCGCGGATGCGCGGCAATATCATCAATGCGAAAGGTTGAAGCGGCCAGATCCGGAGTTCGACTCTCCGGCAGCCAACTTCGGTACATCAACAGGTTGTCGACAGGCTGCAAGGGATTGCGCGAGTTCGCGAGCAAAACGTTATGAAAATCCAATTCCTGCAGTTGCAGACACATGGCGATGAGCGCGGCTCATTGATCGCACTGGAAGAGGGCAAGAACATCCCCTTCTCGGTCAAGCGTGTCTACTATATGTTCGAAACCGGGGAGGGGGTCCGTCGTGGCTTTCACGCCCACAAGTCGCTGAAACAGGTGGCCGTGGCCGTGCGAGGCTCGTGCCGTTTCATGCTGGATGACGGGACGGAGAAAATCGATATCCGTCTCGATCACCCGCAACAAGGGCTACTGATCGAGTCCTTCATCTGGCGGGAAATGTACGATTTCTCCCCAGACTGCGTGCTGATGGTGCTGGCCGACAATCTCTACGATGAGGCCGATTACGTCAGGGACTACGCCACTTTTCAGCAGATGGTTGCAGACGAGATGGCCCCGGATGCGTATCGACCTTTTTTGACCGCGGCACGAGGCTAGTGAATGGATATCCCGTTTCTCGATTTGAAAGCGGTCAATCATGAATACGCCGACGAGTTGAAAGCGGCTTGCGCCAGGGTCATCGATTCAGGCTGGTACATCGGTGGCGCCGAGTTGGCCCGGTTCGAAAAAGCCTTTGCCGAATACTGTGGTGTCCCCTTCGCTGTCGGCACCGGTAACGGCCTGGACGCGCTGATACTGGTGCTTCGCGCCTGGAAACAACAGGGCAAACTCAAGACCGGGGACGAGGTGCTCGTCCCTGCCAATACGTTCATTGCCACGGTATCTGCGGTGACCGAAACCGGGCTCGTACCCGTGCTGGTCGATATCGACCCCGCCACGCACAACCTCGATTGTGCAGCCGTCGAAGCCGCTATCACTCCTCGAACACGCGTGCTGCTGCCGGTTCATCTCTACGGCCAACTGGCGCCGATGCCAAAGCTCATGGCCCTGGCGGAGCGGCACGGGTTGCTGGTGCTTGAAGACTGCGCCCAAGCGCATGGTGCTCAGTTGAACGGTCGCAAGGCCGGTAACTGGGGGCATGCCGCCGCCTTCAGCTTCTATCCAGGAAAAAACCTCGGCGCGCTCGGGGACGGTGGCGCCGTGGTCACGTCGGATGAAGAGCTGGCACGATTGGTCAGGGCATTGGGTAACTACGGCTCCAGCGTCAAATACCGGCACGACTACCCCGGCGTGAACAGCCGGCTGGACGAAATCCAGGCCGCGATGCTGTCGGTCAAACTGGCTTATCTGGACGCCGATGCCGAGCGTCGTCGGAAAGTGGCCGAGCGCTACCTGCGAGGGGTCAACAACCCGCTGATCACGCTGCCTGGCGTTAGCGAGCGCAACGCTCATGTCTGGCATCTCTTCGTGGTCGAATGCGTTGAGCGCGACGCCCTGCAACAGCATTTGGCGCGGCGTGGTGTTCAGACCGCCATTCACTACCCACTGCCAATTCCTGATCATGCACCGTACAAGACCTTGAAACTGAGCCTTCCCATGGAGAAGGCGCGCTTGCATGAGCGAATTCTGTCGCTGCCGATTTATCCGACACTGACCCAAGGCGAGCAAGAACGGGTCGTGGCGGCGCTCAACGAATTCAAGCGGGAGAACGCGTCCGGACACGTTTGAAGAGTGTGCTCTTCACGCCGGGGGCGTGTGATGTGCTGCCAAGACGCACCGAGTCGCGACCGCATGCGTTAAGATCCAGCACATCACTGTGACAACCACACGTTCGAGTCGAACATGGCGCCGCGCATCAAAACCCTACGCATCAAAACCCGTGAACGCATCGTGCAGAGCAGTCTGGAGCTGTTCAATCTGCAGGGCGAGCGTAGTGTCAGCACCAACCACATCGCCGCGCACATGGAGATTTCGCCGGGCAATCTGTACTACCACTTCCCCAATAAGCAGGCGATCATCGCCGAGCTCTTCAGCGAGTACGAAACGCTGGTGGACAGTTTTCTGCACCCGCCGAAAGGGCGTTTGCCGGATGTCGAAGACAAGCGCCATTACCTGATGGCAATCCTTGACGGGATGTGGCGCTACCGTTTCTTGCACCGCGACCTTGAGCACCTGCTCGACGCCGATCCAGAATTGGCGACGCGCTATCGCCGGTTTTCCCAGCATTGTCTGATCAAGGCCATGGCCATTTATGGCGGCTTTGTCGAGGCCGGGATCTTGAAAATGGACACTGTGCAGATCGAATCCTTGACCCTCAACGCCTGGATCATCCTGACGTCCTGGGTACGTTTTCTTTGCACAACGCGGGAAAACGCCGCGCACCTGAACGAAAACGCCATTCGGCGCGGTGTCTATCAAGTCTTGGTGCTGGAACTGGCCTACGTCACGCCGCTGGCGCACGACGCGGTCCACGCGCTGTGCACCGAATTTTACGTGCCGCTGAACAAGGCACTGGAGGAGGCGACCCCATGAGCGTCTCCTTCAATCCAATGGTCTTATCGCTTTAGCCACTTTCACTGTCTGCAGGAGCCCGTCATGTCCATCGCGCAATTGATCAGCCCGCAACAACTGGCCGAACGCCAAAAACAGCCCGGCCTTGTGATTCTGGATTGCCGTTCCTCTCTTGAGGATCTGGACTACGGCCAGCGCAGCTACGCGGAGGGCCATATCGAAGGCTCGTCCTACGCCGACTTGCTCAATGACCTGAGCGGCCCGATCACCAAGGGCGTGACCGGTCGACACCCATTGCCTGACCCCAACACGCTGATCGACCGTTTGCGTTTCTGGGGCGTCAACAATGACAGCGACATCGTGCTGTACGACGACGGCCCAGGCGCCTATGCCGCGCGTGCATGGTGGCTGCTGGCGTGGCTGGGCAAACGCGAAGGCGTGTTCATTCTCGACGGTGGCCTCAAGGCCTGGCACGCGGCGGGCTTGCCGTTGAGCCTCGACCCGCCGCAGCACGTCGAGGGGCGATTCGAAGGCAAGCCTGACGATGCGCTGGTGCTTAGCGCGGCCGATGTGCAGAAGAAGCTCGATAAACCTGAAGTGACCCTGATCGATGCCCGTGCCCCGGCGCGTTTCCGCGGGGAGGTCGAGCCAATCGACCCTATCGCCGGGCACATCCCGGGCGCGCAATGCGCAGCGTTCACTGACAACCTTGGGCCGGATGGCCGGTTTTTGCCTGCCGATCAGCTCAAGCAACGTTTCGCGGAAACCCTGAACGGCCGCCCGCCCGAAAAACTGGTCGCCTACTGCGGTTCGGGCGTGACGGCCTGCCACAACCTGTTTGCGCTGTGCCTGGCCGGCTATCCATTGGGACGTCTGTATGCGGGGTCGTGGAGCGAGTGGATCAACGATCCGCAGCGTGGCGTGGCGAAAGGGGAGTGATGCAAATGGCGCCGTTACGAGCAGCGGCGCCAGATGTCCCGTATCAGCGGACGAGTTTCTGGTCGGGCACTACGAAGCCTTTGTAGTTGGTCTCGATGAACTGCTTCACTTCCGGCCCGGTCAGGTACTTCGCCAATAGGGTCAGTCGAGGATCGTCCAGCATCTCGTTGCGTGCGTAGATGAGGTTGGCGTACGGGTTGTCGGCCGTGTGTTCCCGCACCAGCGCACGTGATGGATCGACGCCGTTCGACAGGGCAACGTCCCCGTTGATGAAGCTGGCATCGGCATCAGGCAAGGCTTTGGCCCGCAACACTGTGTCGGTCGGGATCAATTGCAGATGGCGCGGGTTGTCGATGATCGATTTTTCGCTCACCGAAATCGCCGCTGGCGAGCTGTCGAGCTTTTCCACATTGAGCTTGATCAGCCCCAAGTCCTGAAGAATGAACAGTGAGCGGGGCAGGTTGGTTTGCTCGTTGGGGACCAGGATTTTCGCGCCGTCCGGCAGGTCTTTGGGGCTGGTGTATTTCACCGAGTACAAGCCAAAGGCGTTCAGCAGCACTGTCGCTTTGCCATCGAAGTTGTTGAGCTTGGGGTGCGCCGCTTTCCAGGCGTTGACGTAGGGTTGGTGCCCCGTGAAGTTCACGTCGGTGTCGCCGCTGGCGAGCAATTCGTACGAGTCTAGCGCGCCACTGCCGCCGCTGGTGGTCAGCTTGAGCTTCAGCCCGGAACCGTCAGCGTCCGCGAGTTTCTGTACGAAACGCACAATGTCGCCCTGAGGCGAAGCCGTCGCGTAAATCTTCAGCGGCGTGTCTGGGACGGTCGTGCCCTTGTTGGCGGTGGCCGTCACCTCGCTGGCCGACGCGGTAGCGCCCATGAAGGCCGGAATGACCATCGCAATACTGGCAGCGATCGCGGTAAAGGCGGCGGCCAATGCCACCGTGCGTCTGGATGTGGCGCGTGTGTTTTCCATGATTTCTCTTCGACAAGGTTGAGCGGGGCAGCAGGCCTGGCGACCTGCCGATGAGTGTTTGCGGCTATCGCTTGTGGCTACGGGCACGAATCCACACGTCGCCGGTGATCTGGATGAACTGGACGATGATGACCATCGAAAACACCGAGATGAACATCAGCTCGCCGTAGAAACGCTGGTAGCCAAACTCGATGGCGAAATCCCCGACGCCGCCTGCACCCACGGCGCCCGCCACTGCGGTGCCTTCCACGGTGCCCACCAGAATGATGGTCATGGCGTTGAGTAATCCTGAGAAAGACTCGGGCAGCAGCACCCGGAAAATCAGCTGAAAGCGGGTCACGCCCATGGAACGTGCGGCCTCGATTCGGCCCTGATCAATCTCCCGCAGCACCGACTCCACGAGCCTTGAGAAGAACGGCGTGAAACCCAGTACCAGTGGAATGATGGCCGCCACCGGCCCAAGCGTTGTGCCCACGGTGGCGCGGGTGACGGGGATCAGCAGCACGATCAGAATCAGGAACGGAATGGAGCGACCGACGTTGACGGCGGTGGTCAGCAGGTAATACAGCGCAGGTCTCGGTGAAATGGATTGTGGCGCGATCAGGTACAGCGTGGTGCCCACCGTGAGGCCAGCCACGATGATGCAGGGGCCCGCGATGGCGATCATGTAGAGGGTCTGCGCCAGGGCGGCCCAGAAATCCGGAAGGTAGGTTTGCCAAGTCATGGGGTTCATGGGGCGCTCGAACGGGAATCAGAGGTTGACGGTGATCATCTGGTCGGTCAGCCATTGCTTGACCTGTCCCACATCGAGGTGGGTCTGCGGGTGGCGTGGGCGAAAGCGCACCTGAAACCGGGCGACCGGGGTTTTGCCAAGGTTGTCGACCCGCCCGGACAGGATCGAGAAGTCGAGACTCAGCGCCCCCGCGAGTGTGGACAGCAAGTCGGTCTGGGTTTCGGGATGCTCGAAAATCAGGTCAAGGGTGTCGGGTCCGTTTTGCCAGGCGGCATCTTTGTTCAGGGGCAGAAGGTGGTCCTTGAGGACCGAGTGCTCCCGCTGAATCACGTCCTTGAGCGTTCCCGCTTCGGTGATACGCCCGTGTTCGATCAGCACGGCGGCATCGCAGGCGTAGCGAATGACATCCCATGAGTGAGTGATCAGGATCACGGTGAATCCGTAAAGGCGCTTGAGCTCTCCCAGCAGATCAAGAATGGTCTGAGTGGTTTGTGAGTCCAGCGCGCTGGTGGCCTCATCGCACAGCAAGACTTGGGGGTTGGTGATCAGGGCGCGGGCTATGCCGACGCGCTGTTTCTGCCCACCTGACAGCTGTGAGGGGTAATGCCCTTCGCGATCTTGGAGTCCGACTTTTTCGATCAACGCCCTCGCGCGCGCATACCGCTCAGCGGCCGGTACGCCGCGAATGGCGAGCGGAAACGCGACGTTGTCGAGGACGGTCTTGCCGTGAAACAGATTGAAGTGCTGAAAAATGGTCGAGACTTTCGACAGGTATTCGCGCTGACCCCGAGCATCCAGCGATGCCAGGTCCTGGCCGTCGAACTCAACGGTGCCCGCCGATGGCGCTTCCAACAGATTGAGCAGACGCAGCAGCGTGCTTTTGCCAGCGCCCGATGTGCCGACGATGCCGAGAAACGCGCCGCGCTCGATTGTCAGATCGACATCGTCAAGCGCGGTGGTGGCGGTGTTGTCGCGGTTGAAGGTTTTGCTGACGTGGGTCAGACGGAAAATCGGATCACTCACTGCAGCTGTCCTTGGTGATATTCGCTTGCGCGACAAATCAGACGTCGAAAACCGCCGACATCAGACGTGCCGCCAATCATTCAAGAACTGCATAATCAGTGCTGCTGGTTATAGCTGAAAGGAATTTTTAATTCTTTGCTTATAACCTCGTTCAAATCTGTCCCATCGCCCAGCGCAGCAAAAAGAACACCGCCAGCCCACCGCCGATGGTCGCCAGCAGGTTGCGGCTGAAGGCAGCGATGGCGATGGCGGCGATCCCAGCCAGCAGATACGCGTTGTGCCATGACACCTGCCAATGCTGGCCGTCCGGCAGGAGCATGCCCGGCACAACGATCGCAGTGAGCACCGCAGTCGGCACGTAGTGCAGCCCTTGGCGAACCACCGGCGGGAAACGCAGATTCGGCCAGGCGAACAGGCTGTAGCGCATCAGAAACGTAATTGCGGTCATGCCGAGAATCAGCCACCAATAGCTCATGAATGCACCTCATTGCTCGGGGCGTCCTGCGCGTCGGAAGACTGCCGACGTTCGAGAAGTACACCCACGGCGATGCCACTGAACGCGGCCGCCATCAGCCCCAGTTTGTAGGGCCATGCCCACGTCATCAGCGCGACAGCACCGGCCGCCAGCGCAGCCGCGACCTGCGGTCGGTTGCGCAGAAGCGGGACGACGATGCCGATGAACGTCGCCAACATTGCGAATTCCAGCCCCCAACTCGCCATGTCCGGCACGGCTTGGCCGAATAAAACGCCGACCAGTGAACTGCTGACCCAGCAAGCGTAGAGCGCGACGGTGACCCCCAGCCAGTACCAATGGGCCAGCGGGGTACGGCCATGAACGAGGTAAAAGCGCTGGACGACCGCGAAGGTTTCATCGGTCAGCCAGAACGCCAGCAGCAACCGCCAGCGCTGGGGTAACCCCTGAACTTGAGGCTGCATCGTGGCGCTGTACAGCACGTGGCGAAGGTTGACGATGAACGTGGTCAGCAAGATCACGACCGCGCTGGCGCCCGCGCCCATCAAGCTGACAACGATGAACTGCGCCGATCCGGCATAGACAAACATCGACATGCCGACCGCCTGCCACAGCGACAAGCCGCCAACGCCTGCGAGGGTTCCAAAGATGATGCCGAACGGTGCAATGCCGACCAGCATGGGCACGCTGTCGCGAAGACCGCGAACGAACAGTTGATTACGGGACATGGTTCTTCTCCTTATGTCCCGCAGGGTAGGCGTTCGGGGTGGGAGTGTCTTGAACGATCTTGCACGATGCCGCACTGCTGTTTGGCCGCGGATCGGTTTGCGAATGGTTTATTCGGGCTACCACACATCCTGTGGGAGACGCCGGAGGAACGACGGCAGCGACGAGGGTTTTTCAGTCAACGCATAGGTCTCAGTCTTACGCCCCATGCACCTCCACCAACCACTCCGGAATCCGCTGTTCCAGGTAATAGGTCGGTGTTCTGATCGTCCCGCCAACGAACCCGACATGGCCACCCTGAGCCTGAAAGTCGAATCGGGTGCTGTCAGACAACTCGCCAGGCTCGGGCAGGCTGTGGCGAAACACGAACGGATCGTCCAATGCCTGCACCAGCAGCGTCGGTGTGCGAATCGCACCGAGGTAATAGCGGCTAGACGCTTTCCGGTAATAGTCGTGGGCGTCGAGGAAACCGTTGAGCGGCGCGGTGACCTTCCCGTCGAAATCCCAGAACGTGCGCAGGTTGTCCAGCGAACCCAGTGCTGCGAGGACCGCGAGCCCGTCGCTCAACCCTTCGTGTTGAAAACGGCGTTGCTTGTCCCGGATGTAACCGACCATCTCGCGCATGAAGTGGCGCTGATACACCTTGGAAAAACCCAGCCCGATACGGTCCGCGCACTCGTCCAGCCGAAACGGCACCGACACCGCCGCAGCCCCTTGTAACTGGCTTTGGAGGCCGGATTCGCCGAGGTATTTGAGCAAGATATTACCGCCCAGCGAATAACCGACGGCATAGAGCGGCGCCAAGGGGCGGGCCGCTCGCAAGTGATCGATCACGGCAGCGAGGTCTTCCGTGGCGCCGGAGTGGTAGCTGCGAGGCAACAGATTGGGCTCTCCCGAACAGCCACGCCAGTTCACCGCAACGCTGGACCAGCCGCGCTTCTCCATCGCCCGCTGCAAACCCGCCACGTAAGGCGAATTGGAAGACCCCGTCAGGCCATGCAGCACAATGACGACCGGCACTTGGGCGTCATGAGGCCCATGCCAGTCGAGGTCGAGGAAGTCGCCGTCTCCCAGCCAGATGCGCTCGCGACGACGGTCGAGGTGAACGGTCTTGCGCCACAGCGGCCCCCACAAGGTTTGCAGGTGGGGGTTGCCGAGGCCGGTTGCCGGAACGAAGGCCCGGCTGTCAGCTGGCGACGGCACTTCGTTCCCACAGCGCGTAATACACCTGCCCGGCCTTTTTCTCGCGGTGCAGTCGCCAGTTGCCGGGCATACCCAAGGTGGAGGGCGCAGTTTCGCTTTCGGTGTAGATCCACGCGTTGTCCGCCAGCCACTGACGTTCTTCGAGCAGCGTGCAGGCCGGTGCCAGCAGGTTTTGGTGGAACGGCGGATCGAGGAAGATCACGTCGAACTGCTCGGCGGGCTGGGTCTCCAGATAACGCAGGGCGTCGCCGGTCGATGTCCGGCCCACTGTGCAGCGCAAAGTGCCGAGATGCTCGCGCAGGTTGGAAATGGCGGCGGAGTTGCTGTCCAGCGCCAGGCCCAGACTCGCGCCACGGGACAGTGCTTCCAGATACAGCGCGCCGCTGCCCGCGAACGGGTCGAGCACGCGGGCGCCTTCGATGTACGGCGCCAACCAGTTGAACAGGGTCTCGCGCACCCGGTCCGGCGTCGGGCGCAGGCCGGGGGCATCAGGAAAGCTCAGACGCCGACTGCGCCATTCGCCGCCGATGATCCGCAGTTGGCCGAGGCCCGTATGGACTTTGTGCCCTTTGTGAATGCGTGGCGGCTTGGAAGTCGAGGTCATTAGTGCTCCGGAACGCCGAGGGGTTGCTCGGCAGGTCGATCAGTAGGGGGCGGCAGAGGTTTCTGCGGGACGGTAGGACCAGCGGTCACGATGACCAGCTTGTCCACGTCCAGATGCTTGTTCATCACCGTTTTGATCTGCTCGACGGTGACGCTCTGAGACTGCGTCATGAAGTCTTCGATGTAGCTCAGGGGCAGATTATAGAAGCCGATTGCCCCCAATTGGCCAACGATCGCCGAGTTGCTCGCCGTGGACAGCGGAAAGCTGCCTGCGAGTTCGCGCTTGGCGTCGTCGAGCTCTTTCTGGGTGGGGCCGTTCGCGAGGAAGTCACGGGTGACGTCCTTGACCAGCTTCAAGGTGTTTTCGCTGAGTTCGGCACGGGTTTGCAGGCCGATGATGAACGGGCCTTGGGCCTGCATCGGGGTGAAGCCCGACGAAATACCGTACGTCAGGCCACGCTTTTCCCGAACTTCGGTCATCAAGCGACTGCCAAAGCCGCCGCCGCCGAGGATCGAGTTGCCCAGCGAGAGCGCTGCGTAATCCGGATCGGCGCGGTCGATGCCCAGCTCGGCCAGCATCAGGTGAGTCTGCTTGGAAGGAAACTCAATGTGAGTCTCGCCAGATTTCGGCTCGGTCGGCGCAACGGTCTTCGCCAATGCCGGGCCTTTCGGCAGCGACGCCGACACCTGAGCGGCAACCGCTTCGGCATCTGCGCGAGAAAGATCGCCCACCAATGCAATCACCGCGTTCCCCGCCGCGTAGGCCTTGGCGTGAAAGGCTTTCAGCTGCGCGAGCGTGATTGGCGTGATGCTTTTGGCAGTGCCCATGCTTGGATGCCCGTAGGGGTGATTCCCATACAGACGCGTGAACAGCTCATCGCCCGCCAGTTTGCCGGGGTTTTGCTTTTGATATTCAAAGCTGGCGAGAAGCTGGTTTTTGATCCGGGCCAGCGAGTCGCTAGGGAAGGTGGGCTTGCCCACCACTTCCGAGAACAGCTTGAGTGCCGGTTCGCGTTTCTCGGGCGCGCTCAGGCTGCGCAGCGAAACCAGCGCCATGTCGCGGTAGGAGCCGTTGCCGAAGTCGGCGCCCAGCCCTTCGAAACCTTCGGCGATGGCGCTGACATTCTTGCCTTTCACGCCTTCATTGAGCATGGCGTTGGTGACCAGCGCGATCCCCGGGGTGGCGCCGTCCTGACTGCTGCCAGCCGCGAACAGCAAGCGCATGTCGAACATCGGCAGCTCATGAGCTTCGACGAACAGCACGCGGGCGCCTTCGGCGGTGTTCCACGACTGAATGTTCAATGAGCGACGGGCCGGGGCCTTGCCGTCGAGCTCCTTCAGGGATTCGAGGGTGTTGGCAGCTTTATCGATGGCCTTGGGCGCTTCGGCGGCCGTGTCGGCCATGACCGGTGCAGCGCTAAACAGCGCGAGGGTCGCTGCCAGCAGCATCGAAGGGGCCCGCGTTCGCCCCAGGCGTGTTTCGTTGCGCGGGGTCATTTGGCTTTCTCCTCAGGCAGAACGTGCGCGACGGCGAGGCGTTCGCGGGTGAAATAGGTGCGAGCGGCTTTCTGGATATCTTCCGGAGTGACGCTTTGCAGCGCCGCCAGTTCGCCGTCGATCAGGCGCCAGGACAGCCCCACGGTTTCCAGCTCGCCGATGGTGCTGGCCTGACTGGTGATCGAATCACGCTCATACACCAGACCGGCGATGACCTGCGCCCGAACCCGCTCAAGCTCTTCTTTGGTCGGCGGCTGGTTTTTCAGCTCGTCCAGTAGACGCCAGATACCGGCTTCGGTGTCGGCGAGGGTTTTTTTCTTCTGCATGTTGGGCGTGGCGCTGATGGTGAACAGGCTGTCACCACGGGTGTAGGCGTCGTAATCGGAGGAGGCGCCGGTCACGAGTTCTTCACCTCGCTCCAGACGCGTCGGAATGCGCGCGCTGTAGCCGCCGTCCAGCAGTGCCGAGATCAGGCGCAGTGCGTTGACTGACTGCGGATCGGTCGCGGTGGACAGGCTTGGGACGTTGAAGCCGTACATCAGGCTCGGCATTTGAGTTGCAACATGCACGGTGATCTGGCGCAGGCCCGGTTCAGGCAATTCCAGCGGCTTTTTCGATGGCGGCACATCACGCCGTGGAATTGGCCCGAAGAAGCGTTCGGCCAAAGCCTTCACTTCGTCGGGTTTCACGTCGCCCACGACGACCAGCGTGGCGTTATTCGGCACGTACCAGGATTCGTACCAGTGGCGCAGTTCTTCGACCTTCATGCGGTCGAGGTCCGCCATCCAGCCGATGGTCGGCGTGTGGTAGCCGCTGGCCGGGTAGGCCATGGCCTTGAAGCGTTCGTAAGCCTTGGCGTTCGGCTTGTCATCGGTGCGCAGGCGGCGCTCCTCTTTGATGACTTCGATCTCGCGCGCGAATTCTTCAGGCGGCAGGCGCAGGCTGGCCATGCGATCGGCTTCCAGCTCGAAGGCCACGCTCAGGCGATCGCGAGCCAGCACCTGGTAGTACGCGGTGTAATCGTCGCTGGTGAAGGCGTTTTCTTCAGCGCCAAGGTCGCGCAGGATCAGCGACGCCTCACCCGGACCCGCCTTGGAGCTGCCCTTGAACATCATGTGTTCCAGCGCGTGGGACAGGCCGGTCTGGCCGGGCGTCTCGTAACTGGAGCCCACCTTGTACCAGACCTGCGACACCACCACCGGCGCGCGATGATCTTCGCGCACGACGACTTTCAGGCCGTTATCCAGCGTGAATTCGGAAGTGGGTTGAGGGTCGGCGGCGAGAGCAGCAAGGGGCAAACACAATGTGCCGAGCAGAAGGCCTGCGGCACGGCGGGCAATAGCATTCATTCGTCATTTGAACCTTCGAGACGGCCTGCTTGAACTTAGCGTCGGCGGGCGCGGGGGTGTTAGGATAGCGGCCAGTTTGCTTGCCGACCACGACTAAGATGTAGGAGTTTTCGGATAAGCCATGGCCTTAAGGCTGATTGGGGCGACAGTGGCTGAACGCTATGAAGCGGATTCACTGATGCCACGTGCCGGGGCAACTGATGAACAAGCGGACATAAAAGCAGTCTGTTTCGCATACAGAATTTTTCAGAGGCGCCGCTCTGGCGCGTCGCTACCTTGAGATAGCCGTCCTCCATGTTTGGTTCCAACGACGACAAGAAGACCCCAGCCCCGGCTGGCGAGAAAAAAGGCCTGTTCGGATGGCTGCGCAAAAAGCCGCAGGAAGCCGTTGCCGAGCCGCCACAGGATTCAACCGCCGCAGCGCCCGAGCCTGTCGCCGAACCGACGCCGCCTGCTGCCGAGCCGCAAACCCCTCCGGCGATCCCGCCTGCTGCGCCACATGTCGCCACGGCTTTCGAAGCACCGACGCCGATCATTGAACAGCCAGCTGGCGAGCCTTGGCTGAAGCTACCGGTCGCCGAAGAGCCGGTGGCGCTGACGGATGAACACGAGCCGCACGTCACCCCCGAGATTCCGGTGTACACCGCGTCGCACGTGCAATCTGAGATCGCCATTCCGCATCCGCCAGCTCAGCCTGCGGTGGTCGATACCACGTCTTTTGAAGTGCCACCGTCCATCGAGCCGATCCCGGTTGCCCTGCCGGACCCGGTCGCTGGCGATGATTTGCCTGCCTTGTCTCAGCCTTCGCCTGTTCCTGAGCCAGTACCGACTGTGCCGGTTGCACCCGTGATCGAGACCCCGCCAGCGCTAGTCGTCCCTGAAGCTCCGGCTCCCGTCGTGGAAGCCAGGCAACCCGGTTTCTTCGCCCGCCTGAAACAGGGTCTGTCCAAGACCAGCGCCAGCCTTGGTGAAGGCATGGCCAGCCTGTTTCTGGGCAAGAAGGCCATCGACGATGACATGCTCGATGAGCTGGAAACGCGCTTGTTGACCGCCGACGTGGGTGTTGAAGCCACGTCGTTGATCGTGCGCAACCTGACCCAGAAAGTGGCGCGCAAACAGTTGACCGACAGCGACGCGCTGTACAAGTCGCTGCAAAGTGAACTGACGGAAATGCTCAAGCCGGTGGAAGCGCCGCTCGTCATCACATCAGAACACAAGCCGTTCGTGATTCTGGTCGTTGGCGTCAACGGCGCGGGCAAGACCACTACCATCGGCAAACTGGCCAAGAAGCTTCAGCTTGAAGGCAAGAAAGTCATGCTGGCGGCAGGCGACACCTTCCGCGCTGCGGCGGTCGAGCAGCTTCAGGTCTGGGGTGAGCGCAACAAGATCCCTGTCATCGCCCAGCACACTGGCGCCGACTCGGCTTCGGTCATCTTTGACGCCGTGCAGGCCGCCAAGGCCCGTGGTGTCGATGTGTTGATCGCCGACACCGCCGGTCGTCTGCACACCAAAGACAACCTGATGGAAGAGCTGAAAAAGGTGCGCCGCGTGATCGGCAAGCTGGACGAAGCCGCGCCTCACGAAGTCTTGTTGGTGCTGGATGCCGGTACTGGCCAGAACGCCATCAACCAAGCGAAGCAATTCAATCAGACGGTGAGCCTGACGGGCCTTGCCCTCACCAAGCTCGACGGCACGGCCAAGGGCGGGGTGATCTTCGCGCTGGCCAAGCAGTTCGGACTGCCGATTCGTTACATCGGCGTCGGTGAAGGCATCGACGATTTGCGGACATTCGAGGCCGAACCGTTCGTTCAGGCCCTCTTCGCCGAGCGGGAGCGCACATGATTCGTTTCGAACAGGTCGGTAAACGCTATCCGAACGGACACGTCGGCTTGCATGAGCTGAGCTTTCGAGTGCGTCGCGGCGAGTTTCTGTTTGTAACCGGCCACTCCGGTGCCGGTAAAAGTACACTGTTGCGCCTGCTGCTGGCGATGGAACGTCCCACCACCGGCAAACTGTTGCTGGCCGGGCAAGACCTCGGGCAGATCAGCAATGCGCAGATCCCGTTCCTGCGGCGGCAAATCGGCGTCGTGTTCCAGAACCACCAGTTGCTGTTCGACCGCACGGTGTTCAACAACGTCGCCCTGCCGCTCCAGATTCTGGGGCTGTCCAAAGCCGAAGTGACCAAACGCGTCGATTCGGCGCTGGAGCGTGTGGCCCTGTCTGACAAGGCCGAGCTGTACCCTGGCGACTTGTCCACCGGTCAGCAGCAGCGCGTCGGTATTGCACGCGCCATCGTTCACCGCCCGGCCTTGCTGCTGGCGGACGAACCCACCGGTAACCTCGATCCACGGCTGGCAGCGGAAATCATGGGCGTATTCGAAGACATCAACCGCCTGGGCACCAGCGTGCTGATCGCCAGTCACGACCTGGCCCTGATCGCACGCATGCGCCACCGCATGCTGACCCTGCAACGCGGCCGACTGATTGGTGACGGGGAGGCTGGCGTATGAGTGCCACTCGCAGCCCCAAGGTTTCCGAACGCGTGGCGCCAAAGGCCGCCGAGCCGGGCCCGCAGAAGAAAAAGAAACACGACGATGACGACGGCCCAAGCTTTGGCCAACTGTTCAACGCATGGATCGAAGCCCATCGCTCCAGCATGGCCGACAGCTTGCGGCGTCTGGGCAAGCAGCCAATTGGCAGCTTTTTTACCTGTCTGGTGATGGCCGTTGCATTGAGCCTGCCGATGGGCTTGTCGTTGCTGCTGAGCAACGTCGAGCGGCTGGGTGGTTCGTGGCAGCGCGCGGCGCAGATCTCTCTTTATTTGCAACTGAATGCTTCGCCAAGTGAAGGCGAAGGGTTGGCCGCTCAGATCAAAGAGATGCCCGGCGTCGCCGAAGCAGAGTACATCTCCCGCGATCAGGCGCTGAACGAGTTCCAGCAGCAATCAGGCCTGGGCGAAGCGCTCAAGGAATTGCCTGAAAACCCGCTGCCTGGCGTCGTGCTGGTGACTCCACAGGAAGTTGACAAGCCGGCGCTGGAGGCATTACGTACGCGTCTCGCTGAATTACCGAAAGTGCAGCAGGCGCAGCTGGATCTGGTCTGGGTCGAACGTCTGGCGGCGATTCTGAAATTGGGTGACCGCTTCGTGTTCGGCCTGACAGTGCTGTTGGTGGTGGCATTGTTATTGGTGATAGGCAATACCATCCGTCTTCATATCGAGAACCGCCGCACCGAGATCGAAGTCATTAAACTAGTGGGCGGTACCGATGCCTACGTGCGCAGGCCCTTCCTTTATATGGGCGCGCTGTATGGCTTCGGTGCCGGGATTCTGTCTTGGGGTGTGCTGGCGTTCGGCCTGGACTGGTTGAACGAGGCGGTGGTGCGATTGGCTGGCCTTTATGGAAGCAATTTCGCACTGGCTGGTGTGCCGGTTGCCGATGGTCTGTCCCTATTGCTTGGGGCGGTGCTGTTGGGGTATATCGGTGCGTGGATTGCCGTTGCACGCCATTTGAGAGAGCTGGCACCTCGTTGAGTTTTAATGTTCGGGTAATCTTTTAAGCGTAAATTTTGTTTCATCTATTGACTTTTCAGCTAAGGGAACTTGTTTAGCGGCTCCCGGTCAATTTCGCAGTGCTGAACTGCACGAGTCATGTGTCGGAGGTTTTTTCGTATGACCAATTCTTTGCAACCTGCTTATGCCTTGGTTCCGGGTGCAAACCTTGAAGCCTATGTGCACACGGTCAACAGCATTCCATTGCTGACGCCCGAGCAGGAGCGTGAACTGGCCGAGAGTCTCTATTACGAGCAGGATTTAGGGGCGGCTCGGCAGATGGTGCTCGCCCACCTGCGTTTTGTGGTGCATATCGCACGCAGTTATTCCGGTTATGGACTGGCTCAGGCTGACCTGATCCAGGAAGGTAACGTCGGTCTAATGAAGGCCGTGAAGCGTTTCAACCCAGAAATGGGCGTGCGTCTGGTATCGTTCGCCGTGCACTGGATCAAGGCTGAGATTCACGAGTTCATTCTGCGCAACTGGCGCATCGTGAAAGTCGCGACCACCAAGGCCCAGCGCAAGCTGTTCTTCAACCTGCGCAGCCAGAAGAAACGTCTGGCGTGGCTGAACAACGAAGAAGTGCACCGTGTGGCTGAAAGCCTCGGTGTAGAGCCGCGTGAAGTGCGCGAGATGGAAAGCCGTTTGACCGGTCACGACATGGCGTTCGACCCGGCTGCTGAAGCCGACGACGACAGCGCGTTTCAGTCTCCGGCCAACTACCTGGAAGACCATCGTTACGATCCGGCGCGTCAGCTGGAAGATTCCGACTGGACTGACAGCTCGACCGCCAACCTGCACGAAGCCTTGAACGTGCTGGACGACCGTAGCCGCGACATCCTTTACCAGCGCTGGCTGGCTGAGGAAAAGGCGACGCTGCACGACCTGGCCGAAAAGTACAACGTCTCAGCCGAGCGTATCCGTCAGCTCGAAAAGAGCGCGATGAACAAGCTCAAACTGTCGATTGCTGCGTAAGCGGTCAACCGAAATGCAAAACGCCCCGAGATGATCGGGGCGTTTTTGTTTGTGAGCCTGATGATGACCTGTAGGAGTGAGCTTGCTCGCGATAGCGGCCTTTCAGTCACTGCCTGGGTGTCTGGTATGACGCCATCGCGAGCAAGCTCACTCCTACAGGTTTTGCGTGTGGCTCTAAAAGGTTTGGTTTACCACTCTCGCCGATTGTTTATCCCCACCAGATACTCATCCCCACCCAACTGGCGCATCTGCTGGCGAATCCAGCCGGCCCGTCGCGAGACGTAGCTGCTGGGGTGGCTGGCGCTCCATTCTCGAGGGTTGGGGAGCACCGCGGCAAGGTAGCTCGCTTGCTGGGTCGAAAGTTGGCTGGCGTTGACGTGGAAGTGATGTTGCGCCGCAGCTTGGGCGCCGAACACGCCGTCGTCCCATTCCACGCTGTTGACGTATACCTCAAGAATCCGTTGCTTGGACCAGAGCACCTCGATCAGGCCGGTGAACCAGGCTTCCAGGCCTTTGCGCAGATAACTGCGGCCGGACCACAGAAAGAGGTTTTTCGAGACCTGCTGGCTCAGCGTGCTGGCGCCGCGAATCGAGCCGCCACGTTCGTTATGAACCAGTGCGGCCTGAATGGCGTCGATATCGAAACCCCAGTGCTCGGCGAATTTCTGGTCTTCACCTGCGATGACCGCAACTTTCAGGTCGTCGGAGATTTTCTCCCACGGTTGCCAGTCCCGTTGCAGGTCGATGGGTTGGCCGTCGAACCAGGATTCGACCTTGCGCTCGACCATCAACGCGGTGAACGGCGGAGGCACGAAGCGAAAGATCAAAACCAGCACGACACTGGCCGCTGCGAACCAGAGCAGGCCTTTGGCGACACGATGGAGAAGGAAACGCAGCATAGGGATGGCTTGGCCGAACCGGTTGAGCGGGCCATTATACAGACCACGCGCCATTGAACGACTTTGCCTGGAGTTTCACATGTTACGAACCTTTCTGATGTTGGCGGCTTTCTTCGGATTCACCGGCGTCGCCCTTGGCGCATTCGCGGCCCATGGCCTGAAAAACCGCCTGACGCCTGAGTACCTGGCGATTTTTCACACCGGCGTGCTGTATCAATTGATCCACACCCTGGCAATCTTTGGTGTGGCGATTCTGGCAACGCAGATTCAGGGGCGGCTGGTCAGCTACGCGGGCATCGCCTTTGTGCTGGGTATCTTGCTGTTCTCGGGCAGTCTTTACCTGCTGACCCTCACCGGCATCAGCAAATTGGGCATCATCACGCCGATTGGCGGGCTGTGCTTCCTCATCGGCTGGTTCATTCTGGGCTGGCTCGCCTGGCGTCTGGGGCTCGATACGCTCTAAAGAGAACCTGACCCGGCAGTCCGATGTGAGACGAATGGCACTGCTTTGCCTTGGTCCCATCGGCTGATCGGGCTAGAATGCTCGCCCCTAAAAATGATGGCTGCCTTTCGCATGCGCATTCAGTTGAACGGTGAATCCTACGAACTGCCCGATGGCGAGACCGTCGCGGCGTTGCTGAACCGTCTGGAACTGACGGGGCGTCGAATCGCGGTGGAGCTGAATCTGGATATCGTCCCACGCAGCCAGCACGCTGCCACGGCGCTGAACGAAGGCGATCAGGTCGAAGTGGTCCACGCCATCGGCGGCGGCTGATTCGCAGCGCTGCAGCCGGCCCGATCCAGAAGAACTGCAAGAACCTCAACCGTAAAGAGGATTTCCGATGAGCAATGTTCGTAGCGACAAGCCGTTTACAGTGGCCGGTCGTACTTTCCAGTCGCGCCTGTTGGTCGGCACGGGCAAGTACAAGGATATGGAAGAAACCCGTCTGGCCATCGAAGCCTCCGGCGCCGAAATCGTCACCTTCGCTGTGCGCCGCACCAACCTCGGCCAGACCGAAGGCGAACCGAACCTGCTCCAAGTGCTGTCACCGGATCGCTACACCTTCTTGCCAAACACGGCTGGCTGCTACGACGCCATCGAAGCCGTGCGCACCTGCCGCTTGGCCCGTGAACTGCTCGACGGCCACAACCTGGTCAAGCTGGAAGTCCTGGCTGACCAGAAGACCCTGTTCCCCAACGTGATCGAAACCCTCAAAGCCGCCGAAACGCTGGTCAAGGAAGGCTTTGACGTGATGGTGTACACCAGCGACGACCCGATCATCGCGCGTCAATTGGCCGAAATCGGCTGCTGCGCGATCATGCCGCTGGCCGGTCTGATCGGCAGCGGTCTTGGGATCTGCAACCCGTATAACCTGCAGATCATCCTCGAAGAATCGAAAGTCCCGGTGCTGGTCGATGCCGGTGTTGGCACTGCGTCCGACGCCACCATCGCCATGGAACTGGGTTGCGAAGCGGTGCTGATGAACTCGGCCATCGCCCATGCGCAACAACCGATCCTCATGGCCGAAGCCATGAAACACGCCATCCTGGCAGGCCGCATGGCTTACCTGGCTGGCCGTATGCAGAAGAAACTCTATGCCAGCGCGTCCTCGCCGCTGGATGGTCTGATCAAGTAAGAGCCTGTTGATGATTGATTCGCAAACGCCTGACCCACTTCCGGACGACGAAGTGATGAACGACGAAGACGGTAAAGCCCAAGGCGATGACAGCCACCATCGGCGCATCAAGAGCTTCGTGATGCGCGCCGGTCGCATGACCGAAGGCCAGCAACGCGGCCTGGATCAAGGCAAGCCGCTGTTCGTGCTGCCACTGGCCGACGCGCCGGTTGATTTCGACAAGGTGTTCGGTCGCTCGGCGCCGCGCACCCTGGAAATCGGTTTCGGCATGGGCCACTCGTTGCTGGAAATGGCAGCGGCGGCGCCGGAGCAGGATTTCATCGGCGTTGAAGTGCATCGCCCAGGTGTTGGCGCGTTGCTCAATGGCGTGCTGACGCAAGGCCTGACCAACGTGCGGGTCTACGATTGCGACGCGATCGAAGTGCTCAACCGCTGCGTGGCCGACAACAGCCTTGATCGCCTGATGCTGTTCTTTCCGGACCCGTGGCACAAGGCGCGTCATCACAAACGCCGCATCGTACAAGCCGAATTCGCTGAACTGGTGCGCACCAAGCTCAAGCCGGGCGGCGTTCTGCACATGGCCACCGACTGGGAACCGTATGCCGAGTACATGCTGGAAGTGATGAACGTCGCGCCGGGTTATCGCAATCTGGCCGAAGACGGCAAATGCGTCCCACGCCCTGCGGAGCGCCCGATCACCAAGTTCGAACGCCGTGGTGAGCGTTTGGGGCACGGGGTGTGGGATTTGAAGTTCGAGAAGCTGGCCTGATTCAACCGCGTCCCACCCAATAGGGTCGGACGCGGATTCAGAGGTTGGCATGAACCTGTGGGAGCGAATGAATTCGCTCCCACAGTCCGTTTAGCGCCGGGGTTCAGGATCACTTCCTGTCCGCAACCACCCCGATCAACACCAGCACCACCAACAGCACGGGCGCCAGGCTGTAGTTGTTGAACTGGCTCAGCCCGCGCACGACCCAAGGTGTGGCGTAAATCAGCGCGGCGCCGCTGCCGATGGTGCACAGGAGGGCCATGACCGGTACGCGCAATGCACCGGCAAAGCTGCTCAGGCGACCTTCAATCCAGCCTTTGATGTCTGCGCCGAACAGGATCAGCAGGCAGCCTACCAACGCCAGTGCGATTTCCGACAGGTTGCTGCGGCTCCAGCGTGAGACAGTGGCCAGCAGGTCGAGTACGAGGTCCATTCAGTTTCCTTTGCGTTAAGCCTTAAAGAAGAAAGTACTGCAGCAGGTCATTGAGGAACAGTTGACCTCGGGCAGTGGCCGCCAGACGCGTTGGATCGGTTTCCAGCAAGCCCCGTTGTTCGGCCTGCTGACGCGCGCTGGCGAGCGAATCGACGCTTAGACCCGTGCGACACTGAAATAATGCAGCGTCCACACCATTTGTCAGGCGCAGTGCGTTCATCAGGAATTCGAACGGCATTTCGTCCAGTGGCAGCAGCTTTTCCCCCGCCTGAAACGGCTTGGCCGGATTAAGGTAATCCTTGGGCAAGCGGGTCTTCCACGTGCGCAGGATGCGACCATCGGGGTGACTGAGTTTGCCGTGAGCGCCCGCGCCAATGCCGATGAAATCGCCAAAGCTCCAGTAATTCAGGTTATGCCGCGCAGGACGGCCTGGTTGCGCATAGGCCGACACTTCGTACTGCGCGTAGCCGTTTTCCCTGAGCAGCGTCTGCCCCGCCTCCTGAATGTCCCAGAGGATGTCGTCCTCTGGCAGCGTTGGCGGCTGATTCCAGAACACGGTGTTCGGTTCCAGCGTCAGCTGATACCACGACAGATGCGTCGGGGCGAGGGCGATGGCCTGGCGCAAATCGCCCAGCGCGTCGTCCTGCGACTGATCGGGCAAGCCGTGCATCAGGTCCAGGTTGAAGTTATCAAAACCGGCCTGACGCGCCATGTCCGCTGCCCGCACAGCTTCATCGCCGTTGTGGATGCGGCCTAGCGCCGTGAGTTTGGCTTCTTGAAAACTCTGGATGCCGATGGACAGGCGATTGATCCCCAGGCCGCGATAGGCGCTGAACTTGACCTGCTCGAACGTACCGGGGTTGGCTTCCAGCGTGATTTCAATGTCTGGGGCGAAACGGATGCGTTGCTCGACGCCTTTCAGTAATCGCCCCAATGCGTCGGCGCTGAACAGGCTGGGCGTACCGCCGCCAAAGAAGATCGAACTCAGCTCGCGTCCGTAGACGTGGGGCAGGTCCTGATCCAGGTCAGCCAACAGCGCGTCGACGTATTCCTGCTCGGGCAGAACAGGGCTGGCGGTGTGGGAATTGAAGTCGCAGTACGGGCATTTGCGCACGCACCACGGGATATGGATGTACAGCGACAGCGGAGGCAGCACGGGCAATGGGCTTCGAGGCTGTTCGGAGCTGAAACCGGCCGCGCCAAGGATCAGCGGCCGGGTGGCTGAATCTTGGGTCATTTCCCCGTCACATCCAGGAGCAGGCGCTGACGCAGAATGGCCATGGCGCGGGCGCGGTGGCTGATCTGGTTCTTGTCGGCGGGCGTCAGCTCGGCGCTGGACAGGCCGCGCTCAGGCACCCAGAACAGCGGGTCATAGCCAAACCCATGCTCGCCACTGGCGGCGGTCAAAATGCGGCCATGCCACAGCCCTTCACAGAGGATAGGCAGCGGATCGTCGGCGTGACGGACCAGCGCCAACACGCACACGAACTGCGCGCCACGCTGCTCTTCCGGCACGTCTTTCAAGGCGTCGAGCAGCTTGGCGTTGTTCGCCGCGTCGCCTTTGCCATCGGCATAACGTGCCGAATAAATGCCCGGCGCTCCGCCGAGGAAGTCCACCGCCAGCCCTGAATCGTCGGCCAGCGCGGGCAGGCCGGAAATGCGCGCGGCATTGCGGGCCTTGAGGATCGCGTTCTCGACGAACGACAAGCCGGTTTCTTCAGGCTCGACGCTGCTGAACTCGCCAATCGAGCGCAGCTGCACGCTGCCGCCGAGCATGGCCTGGAGTTCTTTGAGTTTGCCGGCGTTGTGGCTGGCGAGTACGAGTTGGGAAAACGTCATCATTCGTCCGAGAAAATCTGTTGGTTGAAGCTGAGCGTGTGCGTGTCGTCGTCCCCGGTCTTCACGTTGATGGTGAAGACATAGGTCGCCGAGCTGTCGGGCTCAACCGCAAATTGCGCGAGATAATTCACCGCGCTGTTTTCGTTGAAGGGCTTGAAGGTCAGCGGCTTTTCGCGGCCCGTGAGGTCCTGGATCGTGCCGCTCACAGTGGCCGGAACGGTCTTGCCGTTCTTGACCGCTGTAATGTTGATCACGCCTTGGCCTTTGCTGCGAATCAGCCCGGCTTCCTGCGCGATGGCCGGTTGCAACAGGCCGGAGGCGAAGGCGTTGTAGTGAATGATCAGGTCGCCGAACTGTTCCTGTCGGTTCGGGCTGGCGCTGTTGGCGGCCATCAGCGGCGTCCCCAGCGTCATCAGCATGCCCAGCAGTGCAATCAGACGAGCCATGATCGTTCTCCTGTGAATAGGGATCACACGGCGATCTGGTGGTCCTGCAAGCCGGGGCTGCTGACCCGATAGATGCCGATCTCACCCAACAGATTAGGCCAAAGCTTGCTCGCCCAACCGTGACGATGCTGTTGATCGACAGCCAGCCGATCAATGACCTTCGCCGAGCGGCCCCGGCACAACTCTTCGAAGTCTTCGAAGGTGCAGAAGTGAATGTTCGGCGTGTTGTACCACGTGTACGGCAGGAACTCGGAAACCGGCATCCGGCCCTTGCTCGCCAGGTACCAGCGGCAGCGCCAGTGACCGAAGTTCGGGAAGGTGATGATGCACTGGCGACCGACGCGCAGCATTTCGTCGAGGATGCGGTCGGGGTAGTGCACGGCTTGCAGCGCCTGCGTCATGACCACAATGTCGAAACTGTTGCTGGCAAAGTTGCCCAGCCCCTTGTCCAGGTCCTGCTCGATGACGTTGACGCCACGGGCCACGCAACGCGCGATGTTCTCGGCGTCGTTTTCCAGGCCGTAGCCGGTCACTTGCTTGTTGTCCTTCAGCCAGGCCAGCAATTCGCCGTCGCCACAGCCGAGGTCGAGCACGCGGCTGCCTGCCGGTATCCAGTCTTGGATGATTTCCAGGTCGGCTCTCATGGTGTCCTCAGAGTGCAATTCGGTTCATGTAGCTGGAGAAGGCCTGCAGGTAGCGCGGGATCGGCATCAGGAAGGCGTCGTGGCCCTGCGGTGCGTCGATTTCCAGGTAGCAGACGTCTTTCTTCGCCGCCATTAGCGCATCCACCAGCTCGCGAGAGCGGGCCGGGGAAAAGCGCCAGTCGGTGGTGAACGACATCACGCAGAACTTCGACGTGGCCCTGGCGAAGGTCGCCGCCAGGTTGTCGTCGAAGTTAGCCGCTGGATCGAAGTAGTCCAGCGCCTTGGTCATCAGCAGGTAAGTGTTGGCGTCGAAACGGCCAGAGAACTCTTCGCCCTGATAACGCAGGTAACTTTCGACTTGGAACTCGACGCTGTGGAAGTCGTAATTGAGGTTTTCGTTCTTCAGGCCACGGCCGAATTTCTCGCCCATGGAGTCGTCGGACAGGTAGGTGATGTGCCCCACCATGCGCGCCAGCATCAGGCCGCGCTTGGGGATCACGCCCATTTCCTGGAACGAGCCGCCGTGGAATTCCGGGTCAGTGAGGATCGCTTGTCGCGCCACTTCGTTGAAGGCGATGTTTTGCGCTGACAACTTGGGCGCCGAGGCGATGGCCAGGCAATGGCGCACGCGATCCGGGTACGTGATGGTCCATTGCAACGCCTGCATGCCGCCCAGACTGCCGCCAACGATGGCCGCCCATTGCATGATGCCGAGGGTGTCGGCCAGACGGGCCTGACTGTGGACCCAGTCCTCGACCGTCAGCACCGGGAAGTTGGCGCCGAAAGGCTTGCCGGTTTCCGGGTTGATGCTGCTCGGGCCAGTGGAGCCATTGCAGCCGCCGAGGTTGTTCAGGCTGACGACGAAGAATTTGTCCGTGTCGATAGGCTTGCCGGGGCCGATACAGCTGTCCCACCAGCCGGGCTTGCGCTCATCTTCGCTGTGATAACCCGCAGCGTGATGATGGCCGGACAGGGCGTGACAGATCAGCACCGCGTTGCTCTTGGCAGCGTTGAGTTGACCGTAGGTTTCGTAGATGAGGTCGTAATCGGCCAGCGAACGCCCGCAGGCCAGAGCCAGTGGCTCGCTGAAATGCGCCGTCTGCGGCGTGACTAGACCGACAGAATCTTCGGGAAAGACCGTGGACATCGACCCTGCTCTCACTGAAATGAGGCGTAAGTCTAAAGATCGCGGGGGGTAGCGGCAAGCAAACAACAGGGCGGCTGGTAGATGAGTACCTGTAGGAGTGAGCTTACTCGCGATTGCGGTGTATCAGACGCCATCTACGGTTCTGACATACCGCCATCGCGAGCAAGCTCACTCCTACAGGAGGGTGGCGGGTTTAGATCAACCGCCACAACTCCTGCGGCATACCGGCGTAGGCTGCCAGCTCAGGCATGACATACGACTGAAGCACCTGGATTGCAAGGAAGGCGAAGATCGGTGAGATGTCGAGGCCGCCCAGGTTCGGGATGATGCGGCGGAACGGCGCCAGGATCGGTTCGCTGATCTGGTAGGCCAGTTCGGCAGCCGGGTTATGGGTGCCCGGCGCGATCCAGGACACGATCACCATGATGATCATCGCCACCCAGAAGATTTTCAGCAGCAGCGAGGTGATGCCGATGATCGACCACATCAGCAGATGCGGCACATCGCCGATGGTGCCGTAGGTCATCATCAGCACGAACGCCATCAGCAGCGCCTGAATCACAATGGCCAGCAGCAGGGATGAGGTGTCGAGCCCCAGCACGCTCGGGATGACGCGGCGGATCGGCTTGAGCAACGGCTGGGTTGCGCGCACGGCGAACTGGCAGAGCGGGTTGTAGAAGTTGGCTTTGACCAGTTGCAGCACGAAGCGCAGCAGGACGATGGTCAGGTACAGGCTGATCAGCGTCTGGATGACGAAAATCGTGGCGCCAGTGAGTGCATTCATGAATTGCTCCTTTATTTGCCCAGCAGTTCGGCAAGCTCGGCCGAGCGATGCGCGGCGGCGCCCAGCGCTTTCTCGACAATCGCTTCAAAGCCATCGGCCTGGAACGATTTGATCGCGGCTTCCGTGGTGCCCGCAGGCGAAGTGACGCGACGACGCAGCTCAGCCGCATCGACATCGCTGGTGGTGGCCATGCGGGCGGCGCCGAGGGCTGTTTCCAGGCTCAGCTGTTTGGCAACGTCCGGAGACAAGCCCAGCTTCACGCCTGCGGCGGTCATCGCTTCGATCAGCAGGAAGAAATACGCCGGGCCGCTGCCCGATACGGCGGTCACAGCGTCGATCTGGGCTTCGGTGTCCACCCACAGCGCGATGCCGACGGCGGACAGCAGGGTTTCGGCCTGCTGACGCTGGGTCTGAGTTACGTCATCTGTGGCGTACAGCCCGCTCACGCCCTGACGCAGCAGCGCCGGGGTGTTGGGCATGCAGCGCACCAGCGGCTGATCGCCCAGCCAGGCCTTCATGCTGGCGCAGGTGATACCGGCGGCAATCGAGACGATCAATTGGTTCGGCTTCAGGGCCGGTTTGATCGCTTCGCAGACGGCTTTCATCATCTGCGGCTTCACCGCCAGCAGCACCACGTCGGCGCCTTCGATGGCTTCGGCGTTATCGGCCACAACGGTGATGCCGTGCTCTTTGGCCACGCGCTCACGGGTTTCCTGGCCGGGGTCGCTGGCACGGATCAAATCAGCTGCGACGCCCTGCGCGCGCATGCCGCCAATCAAGCTGGCGGCCATGTTTCCGGCGCCGATAAACGCGATACGGGTTTTGCTCATGAACGGCTTCCTGTGAGGCAAGAGTTAAGGCTGCCCATAATTGCGGGCGCCAAAGAGGGCAGTGCCGATCCGCACCCAGGTCGCGCCTTGTGCAATGGCGGCTTCCAGGTCGTGGCTCATGCCCATTGAAAGAGTGTCCAGCGGCAGGTTCAGTTGGTCTTGCAGGTTGCGCACGGTCGCGAACGCGGCGTTCTGTTCGTCGCTGTTTTCGGTCGGTTCGGGAATTGCCATCAAGCCGCGCAATCTCAGATTGGGCAGGGCGCTGATGGCGTGTGCCAGCGCAGGCAGATCTTCAGGGGTGCAGCCGGATTTGCTCGCCTCGCCACTGACGTTGACCTGAATGCAGAGGTTGAGCGGAGGCAGTTCGGTGGGGCGTTGTTCGGACAGGCGTTGTGCGATTTTCAAGCGATCCACGGAATGTACCCAGTCAAAATGCTCGGCGATGGCGCGAGTCTTGTTTGACTGGATGGGGCCGATGAAATGCCAGATCAAGGGCAGGTCGCTCAATTCGGTCTGTTTGCCGAGAGCTTCTTGCAGGTAATTCTCGCCAAAGTCGCGCAGCCCGGCGTCATACGCTTCGCGCAGATCGCTGGCGGGCTTGGTCTTGCTCACGGCCAGCAGCCGGACGGACGACGGGTCGCGTTGGGCCACCTGAGCGGCGTGACGAATTCGCTCTGCGAGCGTTGAAATGTTCTCTGCTATCGTGGACATTGATTTGCGCCAGCAGGGCTAAAGTCTGCGGCATTCTATGTGATGAGGAGCTGTATGGATATTACCGAGCTGCTTGCCTTCAGTGCCAAGCAAGGCGCGTCGGACTTACACCTCTCGGCTGGCCTGCCGCCGATGATCCGGGTCGATGGCGATGTGCGGCGGATCAACCTGCCAGCGCTGGACCAGAAAGAAGTCCAGGCGCTGATCTACGACATCATGAACGACAAGCAACGCAAGGACTTCGAGGAAGATCTGGAGACGGACTTTTCCTTTGAAGTGCCTGGCGTTGCGCGGTTCAGGGTCAACGCGTTTAACCAGAACCGTGGCGCAGGCGCCGTGTTTCGGACCATTCCGTCGAAGGTCCTGAGCATGGAAGACTTGGGCATGGGGGAAGTGTTTCGGAAGATTACAGACGTACCCCGTGGACTGGTGCTGGTCACCGGGCCGACCGGTTCGGGTAAATCGACGACGCTCGCCGCGATGGTCGATTACCTGAACGCCAACAAGCACCACCACATCCTGACCATCGAAGACCCGATCGAATTCGTTCACGAGTCCAAGAAGAGCCTGATCAACCAACGCGAAGTCCACCGCGACACCCACGGTTTTGCCGAAGCTCTGCGTTCGGCACTGCGGGAAGACCCGGACGTGATTCTGGTGGGTGAGCTGCGGGACCTCGAAACCATTCGACTGGCGCTGACCGCTGCGGAAACCGGGCACTTGGTGTTCGGCACCCTGCACACCACGTCGGCGGCGAAAAGTATCGACCGGATTGTGGACGTGTTTCCGGCTCAGGAAAAATCGATGATTCGCTCGATGCTGTCCGAATCGCTGCACGCCATCGTGTCGCAGGCTTTGCTGAAAAAGGTAGGCGGCGGTCGGGTCGCGGCGCACGAAATCATGATCGGCACGTCGGCGATCCGTAACCTCATCCGCGAGGACAAAGTGGCGCAGATGTACTCGTCGATTCAGACCGGGGGCGCGTTGGGGATGCAGACACTGGACATGTGCCTGAAAGACTTGGTGACCAAAGGGCTGATCACGCGGGAAAGCGCTCGCGAGAAGGCGAAGACGCCGGATAACTTTTGATTCAAAAGCCCTAAACGACTGTGGGAGCGAATTCACTCGCGATTGGCCGGTGCATCCGATAAAACTCTATCGGCTGTACCACCGTCTCGCGAATGAATTCGCTCCCACAGGCATTGCATTCAACAGGCTGTTCCGGCGTCAGACAGAACGTCGCAGATCAGCGTTGAGCGATCCGCACGGTGCCTTTCTTGCTCGGTGGCTGCTTCGGCAGTACACGTTTGGCCACGACGTAGTGGCTATCCCAGTACGGCTTTTTCAGCGTGTCGATCGTCACGGCCTTGCCACGGCGAGGCGCGTGGACGAAGCGGTCATCACCCAGATAAATCGCGACGTGATTCACCTGACGGCTCTTGATGTTGAAAAACAGCAAGTCGCCTGGCTTCAAGTCCTTGCGATCGACCTTTTGCCCGTGTCCTTCGGACATGGCATTGGAGGTGCGCGGCAAATCCACTTCACTCACGTCGTTGAACGCGTATTTCACCAAGCCACTGCAATCGAACCCTTTTGTTGGGCTAGTACCGCCCCAACGATAAGGTGTACCGATGGCCTTGACGGCCCGGTTGACTACATTGCTGCTTTGCTTGGTGCCCATCTGCCCCGTTGTGGCGAGGGCGACGGTGTGCTGCGAAATCTTGTGAGAACCGGCCTGGGCTTTTTTCCCTTTGGTGGTTCGGCTTTTCTTACCAGAGGTTTCGAGCGGCATTGCCGTTTCTTCGAGGGCCTCTTGGGTGACTTTTTTACTCGCTACCGATGTTGGCGAAGGATGACTGTTCGCTGTAAATCCGGTGAAGCTTGGAGGTAGCGGTTGCTCACGATTGGTGGCGTGGGCGGCCAGTGGCATAAATAGACAGATAGTCAGCCATGTCTTCAAAAATGGACGCATTAGGCAGGGCTCATGTGGGTCAGCGCGCAACTTTATAACAGCTTTTTCAAGGATTCTGATCCCACTTGTCGAACAATTTACTGCCCTTGAAGTCAGAATTGACCGCAAAAATGTCACATCGCTGTAGCCTCCCCCTTGCAGAACAAGGGTTTGCAGGGATGGACAGAGGTTCAAGCCATACGTCGGACGGCATCACTAAAGTCACAAAACTTACGCATATTTTTTTCTATTGCCGCAAAAGAGGTACCCAATGAACACCTATTACCCGGACGGCCAGCGGCCAGACACCCACAGCAAAGTCATGGGATACCTGTTGTGGATTTTCGGTTTTACCGGCTCTCACCGGTTCTATTACGGCAAGCCGGTGACCGGGACGATCTGGTTTTTCACGTTGGGGCTGTTGGGGATTGGCTGGTTGATTGACCTGTTCCTGATCCCCTCGATGGACGAACAGGCGGACACGCGTTTTAGCGACGGACCGACCGATTACAGCGTCGCGTGGATTCTGCTGACGTTTCTAGGCGTGTTCGGGCTGCATCGGATGTATCAGGGCAAATGGATCACCGGGATCATTTACCTGCTCACCGGAGGCCTGTTCTTCGTGGGAATTTTGTATGACTTCTGGACGTTGAATGACCAGATTTCGGAGAAAAATGCCCGACGTCGTTGAAACGAACGTCGCGAAACCCTGTAGCAGTCTGGCTTGCCGACGGTAGAGATTTTGAAGGCGCCACCGTCGGCGAGCCTTGTTGCTACGGGGGTTAACTACGCAATATAGCTCATCCGCCCATCCACGAAGGTGTACCTGACGGCGCCCGGCAAGCAGTGGCCGAGGAACGGGCTGTTTTCGCCCTTCGACAGCCATTTTTCGCCTGCCACAGTGGAAGCCGCAGGATCAAACAACACCAGATCTGCCGCCGCACCCGCTGCCAGCTGGCCCGCAGGCAAACGCAGGGCCGCTGCAGGGCCTGCGCTGAGACGCGACAGGAGCGTCGGCAGGTCCAACAGGCCGTCTTCCACCAATGTCATCGCCAGCGGCAGCAGCAGCTCGACGCTGCTGATCCCCGGTTCGGTCGCGCCGAACGGGGCCAGCTTGGCGTCACGTTCATGAGGCTGGTGATGGCTGGAGATCGCTTGAACCACGCCCGATTTGACCGCCTCACGCAGCGCGTCGCGGTCGGCGCGGGTGCGCAGGGGCGGTTGCACGTGATAGAGGCTGGAGAAGTCGATCAGCGCTTCGTCCGTCAGAATCAGCTGATACAACGCCACGTCGGCCGTCACCGGCAAACCACGGGCTTGCGCCTGAGCGATCAATGCCACGCCCCGCGCGCTGGTCAATTGCGTGAAGTGCGCGCGCACGCCGCTTTGTTCGACCAGCAGCAGGTCGCGGGCCAACGCCACGGTTTCAGCGGTTTCCGGAATGCCCGGCAGGCCGAGGAACGCTGCCGTCGGGCCGTCATGAGCCAGACCGCCTGCTGCCAGATCGTGGTCCTGCGAATTGAAAATCACGGTCAGGTCGAAGGTCGCGGCGTATTCCAGCGCGCGGCACAGCGTGCGGTTGCTCTTGAAATTGGTCAGGCCGTTGGTGAACGCCACGCAACCGGCATCGCGCAGGGCGATCAGTTCGGCCAGTTGCTCGCCTTCCAGACCCTTGCTCAGCGCGCCGATGGGGAACACTTTGCTGTGACCGGCCTCGCGGGCGCGGTCCAGAATCAGCTCAGCCACCGCCGAGGTATCGAGGACCGGCTTGGTGCGCGGCGGGCAGCACAGGCTGGTCACGCCACCGGCCGCAGCGGCGCGGGTTTCACTGGCGATACTGCCTTTGCGGCTATAGCCCGGTTCGCGCAGAGACACGTTCAAGTCAACCAGGCCCGGCGCAGCCACAAGGCCTTTGCCGTCGATGGTTTGCGAAGGCGAGAAATCGGCGGGGGCCGCGCCCAGAGCGAGGATTTTGCCTGCCTCAAGGTGAACGTCAATGACTTGATCCAGACCGCTGACAGGGTCGATGACGCGAGCGCCGAGGATGCTGAACTTCACTGGGCGTTCTCCTGCTCGAACTGACGTTGGGCGGTTTGGCCACTCATGGCCATGGACAGAACGGCCATGCGGATCGCGATGCCGTAGGTCACTTGATTGAGGATCACAGAGTGGGCGCCGTCGGCTACCGCCGATTCGATTTCCACGCCCCGATTGATCGGGCCGGGGTGCATGACGATGGCATCAGGCTTGGCGCCGGCCAGACGAGCGGTGGTCAGGCCGAACAGGCGGTAGAACTCCCCTTCGCTTGGCAGCAGGCCGCCGGACATTCTTTCCCGTTGCAGACGCAGCATGATCACCACGTCCACGTCTTTGAGGCCCTCGGTCAGGTCGGTGTAGACCTTTACGCCATACTGCTCGACGCCAATCGGCAGCAGGGTTTTCGGCGCGACCACGCGGATGTCCGGGCAGCCCAGCGCCTTGAGCGCGATCATGTTCGAACGCGCCACGCGGGAGTGCAGGATATCGCCGACGATGGCCACCGAAAGGTTCTTGAAATCACCCTTGTGGCGGCGGATGGTCAGCATGTCGAGCATGCCTTGCGTCGGGTGTGCATGACGCCCGTCGCCGCCGTTGATGATCGCCACCTGCGGGCAAACGTGCTCCGCGATGAAGTGCGCCGCGCCCGAATCGCCGTGGCGCACGACGAACATGTCGGCGGCCATGGCCTCAAGGTTGCGCAGGGTGTCGAACAGCGTCTCGCCCTTGCTGGTGGAGGACGTCGACACGTTCAGGGTGATGACGTCCGCTGACAGCCGCTGTGCCGCCAGTTCGAAGGTGGTGCGGGTGCGCGTCGAGTTCTCGAAGAACACGTTGCACACGGTTTTGCCGCGCAACAGCGGGACTTTCTTCACCGCCCGGGCGCCGACTTCGAGGAACGAATCAGCGGTGTCGAGGATTTCGGTGAGCAGTTCGCGGGGCAAACCGTCGAGCGAAAGGAAATGTTGCAGCTGACCCTGATGGTTCAGTTGCAGCGGGCGCTTGGCGTCGAGAGGCGTCATCGCAAAGGACTCTTAGAGGGCGGCGGAATCGGTGGAAAGGTCTTGCAGCTCCAGCGTGAGCGGCGTCGGGCCGGACAGCTTGACGCGTTCGTCTGGAGACAGATTCAGCGTCGCGCCGGTCACATTCGGACGAATCGGCAGCTCGGCGGCGTCCAGGTCCAGCAGCGACACCAGCGCCACGCTGGCGGGGCGGCCATAGTCGAACAGTTCATTGAGGGCCGCGCGAATGGTGCGGCCGCTCATCAGCACGTCATCGATCAGCACCAGATGCTGGCCTTCGATCTCGAACGGCAGCTCCGACGGCCGCACTTGAGGGTGCAGGCCGTTCTGACTGAAATCGTCGCGATAGAAAGAAACGTCCAGCGTGCCCAGCGGCGACTGGCTGCCCAGGGCTTCTAGAAGGGCTTGCGCGACCCACACGCCGCCGGTACGGATGCCGATGAAGCGGGGTTCGCTGATGCCACGTTTGCTGAGGTGCGCGTTCAGATCGATTGCCATCTGGCTGATCAGGGCGGCGGGGTTGGGCAGGGTCATAGTGGCTCCTTCAAGAACCCGGCCGTGGGGTTGCGGACGGCAGGGCTAAAACTCGGATGTCGTGCAGTGTAAACCGCTCAGGTTTCAAACAGCGCGCCGTTGGCGTCCAGCCAGCCCTGCAGCAGCAATGCAGCCGCGATGGCGTCCACCGGGTTGTCGCGATAGCTGCCACGCTGGCCGCCACGGGCCATGCGCTCGCCTTTGGCTTCGAAGGTCGTCAGGCGCTCGTCGTGGGTGTAAACAGGAAGATTGAAGCGGCCATTGAGCTTGCGTGAGAACTTTTCGGCGCGGGCGCTCATCTCGCTGGGCGTACCGTCCATGTTCAGCGGGAGGCCGACGACGATGGCGTCAGGTTTCCACTCAGTGATCAGGGCCTGCACCTTGTCCCAGTCGGGAACACCGTTTTGAGCTTTCAAAGTACAGAGTTCCCGGGCCTGGCCGGTGATCACCTGGCCGACGGCAACGCCGATTTGGCGGGTGCCGTAGTCGAAGCCCAGAAGCAGACGCAATGCAGCCATCAGGCGTGGCCCGCCTGGCTGGTCAGCAGATTCAGGTTGATGCCGAGTTTGGCGGCGGCGGCGTCGAGGCGGAGTTCGCTGTCGACTTCGAACAGAATGGCCGGGTCGAACGCGCAGTTGAGCCAGGCGTTGGCGGCGAATTCAGCTTCCAGTTGGCCCGCATCCCAGCCCGCGTACCCCAGCGTGATCAAATTTTGATCAGGGCCGTAGCCGTCAGCGATGGAGAACAGCACGTCTTGGGAGGTGGACAGCGAGATGCCGCCCAGGTCGACCGTGGCCTGGAACACCTGGCCGGTGGGGTGCAGGACGAAGCCACGGTCGGTTTGCACCGGGCCGCCGACATGAATGGGGATGTGCTGACAACGGGCGGGCGGCGCCAATTCCGGTCGCAGCTGTTCGAGAATATCGGCCAGCGACAGGCTTTGCGGTCGGTTGATCACCAGACCCATGGCGCCATTGGCGTTGTGCTCGACAATGTAGGTCAAGGTCTGAGCGAAGTTCTCATCGTGCATGTGGGGCATGGCGATCAGAAATTGGTGCTTGAGGTACGACGGAGTGACGTTTTTCATGAGCCCTAGTGTGGCGCCGTAGGGCTGCTGTGACAACTGGCAGAACCGACGCAGCGGGGGATAAATCGCGACGTGGGTCAGGTTTCATGTGTTGAGTCACCGAGGCTGAAGCGATTTCACGGCGAATGACGCGCCTGTAGGAGTGAGCTTGTTCGCGATAGCAGTATGTCTGCACCCAAGATGTTGATTGATCAACAGCAATCGCGAGCAAGCTCACTCCTACAGGTGTTGATGTCTGGACTCAATTACTGGAAAGCTTGTCCCCACGGGCGAATTTCCAGGTGCGGATGATTTCCAGTCGGTCGATGTCCGACAGGTCGCCGGTGAATGGGGCGAAGGGCGCGGCCAGTCGGACGATGCGCTGGGCTGCCTGATCCAGCAGCGGCTGCCCGGACGACTCCAGCACCAGCACTTCATATAAAGAGCCATCGCGGTTGATCGACACCATCATCCGCAGGCTGCCGTAGATCTGCTGGCGCCGGGCTTCTTCGGGGTAGTTGAGGTTGCCGATGCGCTCGATCTTCTTGCGCCAATCCTCTTTGTACCAGGCGCCCTTGTCGCGCATGGTCGAGGCCGCGCTGAGGCGATGAATCTTCGGACGCTTGGCGTACGCCTGCTGCTCGTCGGCCAGTTCGGCTTCAAGGCTGGCGATTTCGCTGTTCAGTTGCGTGCTGTCGAAGGTCGGCGCGGCTTTCTTCGGCTCTTCAGTTTTGACTTCGTCCCGTTTGGCGACGGTCTTTTCTTTCGCGGGTGCCTTGGTGGCGACGGCGGTCTTGGGCGCTTCCTGCTTCACCACCGGCTTGGCGGCAGGCGGTGGAGTCACCTTGTTGATCTGGGTGTCCTGATACGGGGCGATTTCAGTGGTCTTGGGCACCGCTTTCTTGTCGAGGGTGCCGCTGCCTTGCTGGTTTTCCTGGGCGAGGAAGTCTGCGTCCTTCGGCTTGGTGTCGCTCTTGAAGGGGGCGAGGGTAATTTCCAGGGTCTGGCTGATGGTTTCGGGTTTGACGTAGGTGAAGCCCACCCCAAGGATCAGCGCCAAATGCACAAGGGCCGCGATCAGCAGGGTAAAACCCAGGCGATCACGCGGGCGCACGTGGGTGCGGATCAGGGCCATCGGGAGATCACTGTCGACCGCCGCGTTCATCGGCGCTCCGGAATCACATGAACCAGCATTGCGAAAACCAACCTAAGGCGAAATTCAGGCCGCGCATGATAACGCAATGTCAGGGACGTCTTGGGGTTTGATGACGGCGGGCCGATTAGTGGGCAGAGCAATCGACGCATAGCACGTGTAGGAGTGAGCTTGCTCGCGATGTCGTTGGGCCGGCAACACATTCATTGACTGACACACCGCTATCGCGAGCAAGCTCACTCCTACAGTGGAGAGGGTTACTTGGCCTTCAGCTTCTTCTCGATCGCATCCATCAGCAGCCCACCAATATCGGTGCCGTACGCATTGTCAATTTCGCGGATGCAGGTCGGGCTGGTGACGTTGATTTCGGTCAGGTGGTCGCCGATCACGTCCAGACCTACGAACAACAGGCCTTTTTCACGCAAGGTCGGGCCGATTTCGGCGGCGATCCAGCGGTCGCGGTCGCTCAGCGGGCGGGCTTCGCCACGGCCACCGGCGGCCAGGTTGCCACGGGTTTCGCCCGCTGCAGGAATACGCGCCAGGCAGTATGGCACCGGCTCGCCATCGACCATCAGAATGCGCTTGTCGCCGTCCTTGATCGCTGGCAGGTAAGCCTGGGCCATGATCTGGTGCGCGCCGTTGACGGTCAGGGTTTCGAGAATCACCGACAGGTTCGGGTCTTCGGCGCGGTGGCGGAAGATCGAGGTGCCGCCCATGCCGTCCAGCGGCTTGTAGATCACGTCGCCATGTTCGGCGGCGAAGGCCTTCAGAATGTCGGCGCGACGGCTCACCAGCGTGGGTGGCGTGCAGTGCGGGAATTGCGTCGCGAACAGCTTCTCGTTGCAGTCGCGCAGGCTTTGCGGCTTGTTCACGATCAGCGTGCCCGCACGTTCGGCCTGTTCCAGCAGGTAGGTGGTGTAGATGAAGTCCATGTCGAACGGCGGGTCCTTGCGCATCAGGATCACGTCGAGATCGTCGAGGCCGTTGTCGATTTCGGCTTCGAATTCGAACCAGTGCTCCGGGTTCGCGAAGACTTTCAGCGGTTTCATGCGGGCGCGGGCCTGACCGGCTACCTGATACAAATCCTGCTGTTCCATGTAGAACAGCGACCAGCCGCGCGCCTGCGCCGCCAGGAGCATGGCCAGCGAGCTGTCCTTTTTATAGGAGATGCGCTCGATAGGGTCCATGACAATGCCAACGCGAACGCTCATGGGGTATATCCTCTGTCCGGTAATGGCCTGTGTGGGCCTGAAAATACGCGTCAGGGTGGCGCTGCGCTGGCTCGCGGTCAAGGGGCAAGCGTGGCGCATTTGCTTTATGGATTGCGCCTTTAGAGTGTGCTAAAAAGGCTCGGCATCTGACGTCAGGTCAGTTGTCATATACCCCTCTAGATGGGGGTTCAGCGATTCAAACAGCACCAGAAGCCAGGCAGAAGGCAAACCCATCTGAATCGCCTTGGCGATGGTAGAGCAGATATGGAACAGCATTCAGCCCCACTGAAAGTCATGATCATCGACGACTCGCGCACGATTCGTCGGACCGCCGAGACGCTGTTGAAGAACGTCGGTTGTGAGGTGATCACCGCTGTCGATGGCTTCGATGCCTTGGCCAAGATCGCCGATAATCATCCAAGAATCATTTTTGTCGACATCATGATGCCCCGGCTGGACGGGTATCAGACCTGTGCGTTGATCAAGAACAACCGGGCATTCAAGTCTACGCCGGTGATCATGTTGTCCTCCAAGGACGGGCTGTTCGATAAGGCCAAGGGGCGTATCGTCGGGTCCGATCAGTTTTTGACCAAGCCGTTTAGCAAGGAAGAGCTGCTCAGCGCGATCAAGGCTCATGTGCCAGGGTTCGTGGCAGTAGAACAACAACTATCTTGATGCCGTGCCTTCCGTGAGGGGCGGCTGTTTCTATGGGGATGCACCATGGCTCGAATTCTGATCGTCGACGACTCGCCGACCGAAATGTACAAGCTGACCGGGATGCTGGAAAAGCACGGTCATCAGGTGCTCAAGGCTGAAAACGGTGCCGATGGCGTCGCCCTGGCGCGTCAGGAAAAACCCGACGCGGTGCTGATGGACATCGTCATGCCCGGCCTGAACGGCTTCCAGGCCACCCGCCAACTGACTAAAGATGCCGACACCAACATGATCCCGGTGATCATGATCACCACTAAGGATCAGGAAACCGACAAGGTTTGGGGCAAGCGCCAGGGTGCGCGGGATTACCTGACCAAGCCGGTGGACGAAGAAACCCTCATGAAAACCCTGAACGCGGTGTTGGCGGGCTGAAGGCCGGCCAGCGTCCATGGCTCAGTCACAAACTGCCTTTCAACTGCTGCTCGACATCGACCAGCGGTGCCGCTCGTTGGCGGCCGGACTTCCGTTGCAGGAAACCCGGCAGCAAGGCTGGAGCGGCATCGGTTTTCGCATGGGCGAGCATTTGTACGTCGCGCCGATGGGCGAAGTCGACGAAATCCTGCATGAGCCTCGTTATGCCGCGCTGCCGGGCGTAAAGCCCTGGGTTCGGGGCATCGCCAACCTGCGCGGGCGGTTGTTGCCGATCATGGATTTGCACGCTTTCTTCGGCCATGAACTGTCGCCCTTGCGCAAGCAGCGCCGGGTGCTGGTGATCGATCATCAGGACGTGTTCGCCGGTCTGCTGGTGGACGAGGTGTTGGGCATGCAGCACTTCAATGAGCGCAGCCTGATGCCGGAATCCCCTGACGACAGCGACCCCGACATTGCGCCCTACCTCCAAGGCCGTTTCCTGCGCGAGCAGGCCTGGCGGGTGTTCAGCCCCAGAGCGTTGGTGCAATCGCCGGGCTTCTTGAATGTCGCCCTTTAATCCGGTTTGGCCACACAACCGAACGTCAGGCGGAGCCCTGAGCAATGAGTAATACCGGCAAGTCACTGGAAGGCGCATTCAGCCGCTCGCAAATCGTCGTGCTGTTCGTCTGCCTGATCATTTTCATCATGTTGCTGTTCGTCAACTTTGCGTACCTGAGCACGCAATCCAACTACGACAAACAGTACATCGGCCACGCGGGCGAGCTGCGCGTGCTGTCCCAGCGCATCGCCAAGAACGCCACCGAAGCGGCGGCGGGCAAGGCTGCGGCCTTCAAACTGCTGGCCGACGCGCGCAACGATTTCGACACGCGCTGGGAATATCTGAAAAAAGGCGACAAAAACACAGGGCTTCCTGCGGCGCCGATCGAAGTCAGCGATGAGCTGAAAGCGGTACAGAACGACTGGGAAAATCTGCGAAAAAGCACCGATGTCATTCTCTCCCGTGAGCAAACGGTGCTGTCCCTGCATCAGGTGGCTGCGACGTTGGCCGAGACCATCCCGCAATTGCAGATCGAGTCAGAAAAGGTCGTTGATATTCTGCTGCAAACACGCGCCCCAGCCAGCCAGGTCGCGCTCGCTCAGCGTCAGTCACTGCTGGCCGAGCGGATTCTCGGCGCCGTGAACACCGTGCTCTCGGGCGACGAAACCGCGGTTCAGGCCGCTGACGCGTTTGGCCGGGATGCCAGCCAGTTTGGTCGCGTTCTCAACGGCATGCTGGAGGGCAACGCAACGCTGAAAATCACCCAGGTCGAAGACCGCGACGCCCGCGCACGACTGGCCGAAATCGCCGAGCTGTTCCAGTTCGTGTCGGGATCGGTTGACGAAATTCTGGAAACGTCGCCGGAACTGCTCGATGTGCGCGAGTCGGCTGGCAACATTTTTACCCTGTCCCAAACGCTGCTCGACGAAGCGTCGGTGCTGGCGAACAGCTTCGAACACATGGCTGGCGGGCGGAAAGCCAACATCTACGTGGGCTATCTGTTGGGGCTGTTGGCGTTGGGGTCGATCATCTTGATCGGCCTGGTGATGGTGCGGGAAACCAACCGCCAGTTGCGCGAGACCGCCGAGAAAAGCGAGCGCAACCAGACCGCAATCATGCGCTTGCTGGATGAAATCGAAGATTTGGCCGACGGCGACCTGACGGTGGCGGCATCGGTCACCGAGGACTTCACCGGTGCCATCGCTGACTCGATCAATTACTCCATCGACCAATTGCGCGAGCTGGTGGCGACCATCAACCTCACCGCCGAGCAGGTCTTCGGCGCGGTCAAGGACACTCAGACCACCGCGACCCAACTCGCCGCGGCGTCCGAGCATCAGGCGTTGCAGATTGCGGCAGCGTCCAACGCGATCAACGACATGGCGATGTCCATCGATCAGGTCTCGGCCAACGCAGGCGAATCGGTGGCCGTGGCCGAGCGCTCTGTGGAAATTGCCAACAAGGGCAACGAGGTGGTGCACAACACCATCAACGGCATGGACAACATTCGCGAACAGATTCAGGACACGTCCAAGCGCATCAAACGCTTGGGGGAGTCCTCTCAAGAAATTGGCGACATTGTCAGCCTGATCGACGACATTGCCGACCAGACCAACATTCTTGCGCTCAATGCCGCGATTCAGGCGTCCATGGCGGGAGATGCCGGTCGAGGCTTTGCGGTGGTGGCGGACGAGGTTCAGCGTCTGGCCGAGCGTTCATCGTCGGCGACCAAGCAGATTGAAACACTGGTTCGGGCGATTCAGAACGACACCAACGAGGCCGTCATCTCCATGGAGCAGACGACGACTGAGGTGGTGCGGGGCGCACGTTTGGCGCAGGATGCCGGTGTGGCGCTGGAGGAAATCGAAGGGGTCTCCAAAGTGCTGGCGGCGCTCGTCGAAAGCATCACCAACGCCGCGCAGCAGCAGGCCGCGCTGGGCCAGCAGATTTCGGCGACCATGACCGTGATCCAGCAGACCACCACGCAGACCACGTCGGGCACCGCAGCCACTGCGCAGAGCATGGGCAATCTGGCGAAGATGGCCAGCGAGATGCGCCGTTCGGTGTCCGGTTTTACACTGCCGCCCTCGCGGGACTCACATTGATCGTCAGGTCACAGGACTTGGGCAACTGGAGCCACCATGGCTGACCGTCACGACTACGTGGCCCTGGAGTGGGTCAAGGGCGAGATCGCCGACACCCTGAAGCACGCCCGGCAGGCACTCGACATTTTCGTCGCGCGTCCTCATGACCCTGCGGCCATGGACGTCTGCCTGGGCTTCATCCATCAGGTCCACGGCAGCCTGCAAATGATCGAGTTCTATGGCGCCGCGCTGTTCGCCGAAGAGATCGAGCAGCTCGCGGTGGCGCTGCAAAAGGGGCATGTGGGGCAAGAAGCCGAAGCCGTCCAGCTGTTGAACCTGGCGATGAGCCAATTGCCTGTGTACCTGGACCGCGTGTATTCCGCCCGACGCGACTTGCCGCTGGTGGTGCTGCCACTGCTCAACGATCTGCGCAGCGCACGAGGTGAAAGCCTGCTCTCGGAAACCAGCCTCTTTTCGCCGCAACTGCTGTCGACTCCGGCGCTCGACGAACAGGCGCTGGCTGAGCGCGACTTTCCCGAACTTCCCGTCAAATTGCGCAAGTGGCGCCAGAGCCTGCAAACCGCACTGGTCGGCCTGCTGCGCGAACAAGACATGCAGACCCAGCTCGGCTACATGAGCAAGGTCTTCGCCCGCCTCGAAGTGCTGTGTCGGGATGCGCCGCTAGAACCGCTGTGGCGCATCGCGTCCGCGCTGGTCGAGACCATGGCGGGCGGACATTTCACCAACAGCCCGGCCCTGCGCAGCCTGTTCAAGGATGCCGACAAGGAACTCAAGCGGCTGCTGGAGCAGGGCATCGCAGGCATCAATCAGCCCGCTCCGGATGAGCTGCTGAAAAGTCTGCTGTTTTACATCGCCAAATCGGACAGTCAGGCGCAAAGGATGATGGATTTGAAGGATCAATACGGCCTGGCCGAAGCCCTGCCTGAAAGCGCGCTGGTGGATGAAGAGCGCACCCGGCTGGCCGGCCCCGACCGGGACGCCATGCGCTCGGTGATCATCGCCTTGTGCGATGAGCTTGTCGGCACCAAGGAGCGACTGGACGTTTTCGTCCGTGGCGACCGGCAGCACGTGAGCGAACTCAACGCCTTGCTGCCGCCGCTTCGGCAGATCGCCGACACGCTGGCGGTGCTGGGTTTCGGCCAGCCGCGCAAGGTCATCATCGATCAGCTTGCCGTGGTGCAAGGCATGGCCCAGGGCCAACGGGAACCCAATGACCCGACCCTCATGGACGTCGCGGGCGCGTTGCTCTACGTCGAAGCAACGCTGGCAGGCATGGCCGGGACCGTCGATCAGAGCAGCCCCGAAGAAAGCCGCTTGCCCACCACCGATCTGAGCCAGATTCATCAGTTGGTGATCAAGGAGGCCCGCGCCGTGCTGCAGCAGGCCAAGGACGCCATCGACGATTACGTGGATGGCGAACGGGATCGCGAGCGGTTGTCTCCACTGTCTGCGCAGCTGACGCAGGTGCGCGGCGCGCTGGCGATGATTCCACTGGCCCGCGCATCGGGGTTGCTGGCAGCGTGCAATGACTACATCGTCGAGCACCTGTTGAAAGACGGTCAGCGTCCGGCCTGGTCGCAGCTGGACCACTTGGCCGACGTCATCATCGGCATCGAGTATTACCTGGAGCGCATGGCCGAAGACCCGGAAGCGCCGGGCGAGCATGTGCTGGACCTGGCTCAGGAGAGCCTGGCCAAACTCGGTTATTCGCCGGTCGCCGAGGCCGACGTACCGGTCCTCGAAGAGATCGTGCGTCAGGACGAGCTGCACGAGCCAGCTGTGTCTAATGATGGCCAGAGCATCGCCCAAGTCCTGGCCAGCCCGGTGTCCGCCGTCAACCCGCCTGCGCGCCATGTCCCTGCCAGCCTGTTGCCGCCGCCCAAGGACGAGCCGCCGGTGGACGACGAACTGCGCGACGTGTTCCTCGAAGAAACCGATGAAGTCCTTGAAGCGCTGCACGAATACCTGCCGCGCTGGCTGCACGATGCCGAAAACGTCACGGCATTGAGCGAGATGCGTCGCGCGTTTCACACGCTCAAAGGCAGCGGGCGCATGGTCCGGGCGCTCATCATTGGCGAGCTGGCGTGGTCGGTGGAGAACCTGCTCAACCGCGTGTTGGAGCACAGCGTTGAACCCGCGCCTCAAGTCCAGCAGCTGTTGCGCGATGTGCTGATGCTGCTGCCGGATGTCATCCGGGACTTCGCCGAAGACGTGCAGCGTCAGCGCGACGACGTGGACCTGCTCGCCGCCCGTGCCCACGCGCTGGCCCAAGGCGAAAGCGAAGCGCCTGAGGTGACGGCACCTGTCCTGGTTGCAGAACCGGAAGACGAGGGTTTCGACCCGCAATTGCTGGAGATTTTCCGTCAGGAAGCCCAGACCCATCTGGACGTGCTGAATCGCTACCTCAACGCCGCTCAGGGCGAAGAATCTCCGTCGTTCAGCGACGAACTGCTCCGCGCGTTGCACACCCTCAAGGGCAGCGCCTACATGGCGGGCGTGTTGCCGATGGCCGAACTGGCCAGCCCGCTGGATCAGTTGGTGCGCGAGTTCAAGACCAACCTGATCGCCGTCGGCTCGCCTGAAATCGAGCTGCTGCGCTCAGCCGAACCGCTGTTTCATCAAGGGTTGGCGCAGCTGGATGTCGATCCGCTGATGCCCATCGAAGGCGCTGGCGCCTTGATCGCCGCCGCTCACGAACTGCTCGACGACCGAATGGCCGCTGCCTTGAGCGCCGACAACAACGGCCTGCGTATTCGCCGTAATCCGCAACTGATCGCCAGCTTCCTGGCCGAAGGCATGGACATCCTGCTGGACGCCGAAAACCTGCTCAAACGCTGGCGGCAGCATCCGGGTGAGCGTCAGGAGCTCAACGCGCTGCTCGATGAACTGACCATGCTCGGTCACGGCGCGCACATGGCGGATCTGCCGCAGGTCGATGAATTGTGCGAAGCCCTGCTCGACCTGTATGGCGCGGTTGAAGAGAGCAGTCTGGCGGTCAGCGACCGCTTCTTTCATGAAGCCGAAAACGCCCATGAAGCACTGATCAACATGCTCGATCAGGTCGCGGCGGGTCAGCAGGTCCAGCCATGCCCTGAGCGGGTTCGGGCACTGCGCGAGTTGCTGGAAGAAGGTCTCGACCCGTCTGCCATGGGCGTGATCACGAGCGAAGGCGGGCTGGCGACCCGCGTGACGGAACTGAGCGAGGCCACCGGTCATCTGGAGGCTGAGCCGATTGAAGCCAAGTCCGAGCGAGACGACATCGATCAGGAAATCGTCGACATCTTCCTTGAGGAAGCCGTCGACATCCTCGACAGCGCAGGCCATGCACTTCAGCGCTGGCTGGACGACCCCGAAAACCCGATGCCACTGTCTCCGTTGCAACGGGATTTGCACACCCTAAAGGGCGGCGCACGGATGGCCGAAATCGGTCCAGTCGGCGATTTGGGGCACGAGCTTGAATCGCTTTATGAAAGCCTGATCGACCGACGTTGCAGTCACACCCCGGCGCTGGCGGATTTGCTGATCCGCAGCCACGATCATCTGGCCTTGATGCTCGAACAGCTGCAAAACCGCAGCGAACTGGCCTCTCCCCAAGCCTTGATCGAATCAATCCGGTCGTTTCGACAATCCACAGGGCCGGTGCTGGCACCCGACGCCGAGCCAAGAAATGTCGGCTCGATGATCCAGCCGCTGGACGAGCGCGATCCCGAGTTGCTGGAAATCTTCCTCGAAGAAGCCGACGACATCATTGAGAGTTCCAGCGCCGCGCTGGTGCGTTGGCAGGCCGATCCGCAAAACACGCTCGAAGTAGAAAACCTGCTGCGTGACCTGCACACCCTCAAGGGTGGCGCTCGCATGGTGGAAATCGCCCCGATTGGCGACCTCGCCCATGAAATGGAGTCGCTGTACGAAGGCCTCGCCTCCGGTGCGCTCAAGAACAGCGCGCTGCTCAACGGCCTGCTGCAAAGCGGACACGACATGCTCGCTGACATGGTCGATGCCGTGCGCGGTTACGAGCCGTTGCCCAACCCGGCGCTGCTGATCGAGAGCATTGCGCACTATTCCGCTTCGGGCAGCGCTCAGGAAGTCGTCGCCAAACCGGCGGAGATTTCGCCCGTTATAGCACCGTCAGTTGCAGAGCCAGCCCCCGCCGCGCCGGACGCCGAAGCCGAGCGCAGCGGCCCGGAAATGGTCAAGGTGCCTGCCGAGCAGTTGGAGGATTTGGTGAATCTGGCGGGTGAAACGTCGATCTTCCGAGGGCGCATTGAACAGCAGGTCAGCGACGCCCAGATCACGCTTGCCGAGATGGAAACCACCATCGAGCGGATGCGCGACCAATTGCGTCGATTGGACATCGAGACCCAGGGCCGAATTCTCAGCCGCGATCATCAGGCCGCGCGTGAGGGCTACGAGGAATTCGATCCGCTGGAAATGGACCGACATTCGCAATTGCAGCAGTTATCCCGGGCGTTGTTCGAGTCCGCGTCCGACCTGATGGATCTCAAGGAAACCCTGGACACCCGCACTCATGAGGCCGAAACGCTGCTGTCGCAACAGGCGCGGGTGAACACCGAGCTGCAAGAAAACCTGATGCGCACACGCATGGTGCCTTTCGAGCGCATGGTGCCGCGCCTTCGCCGCATCGTGCGGCAGGTCTCGGGCGAGCTGCATAAAAAGGTCAAGTTCGACGTGGTCAACGCCGAAGGCGAAATGGACCGCAACGTGCTGGAACGCATGGTCGCGCCGCTGGAACACATGCTGCGCAACGCCATTGACCACGGCCTGGAAAGCACCGAAAAACGCCTCGCTGCGGGCAAGTCTGAAACCGGCCACATCACCCTGAGCCTCGCCCACGAAGGCGGCGATATCGTCATCGAATTGAGCGACGACGGCGCCGGTGTCGATTTCGAAGCCGTGCGGCGCAAGGCGATCAAGCGCGGCTTGATTGCCCCGGATGCCGAGCTGAGCGAACACGACACCTTGCAGTTCATTCTTCAGGCCGGTTTTTCGACCGCTGAGACCATCACGCAGATCTCCGGGCGTGGCGTCGGGATGGACGTGGTGCATGCTGAAGTGAAAGAGCTGGGCGGCTCTATGGTCATTGACTCGAGGTCGGGGCAGGGCGCACGGTTTCGCATTCGACTGCCCTTCTCGGTGTCGGTGAATCGGGCGTTGATGGTGCAGTGCGGCGACGAGCAATACGCGGTACCGCTGAACAGTGTCGAAGGCATCGTGCGCGTGATGCCCGGTGAGCTGGAAACGTATTACCAGTCAGCGCCCCCGCGTTATCAGTATGGCGAGCGCACGTATGAGCTGCGCTATCTGGGTGAGCTGCTTAACAATGGCCAACCACCGAAATTCTCGGGCCAGACCCAACCGCTGCCGGTGCTCCTGGTGCACGTGCATGACCAGTGGGTGGCCGTGCAGGTGGACGCTTTAATGGGGTCGCGGGAAATTGTCGTGAAAAACCTCGGCCCGCAGTTCGCGGGCGTGCAGGGGATTTCCGGCGCGACCATTCTCGGCGACGGGCGCGTGGTGCTGATCCTCGACCTGTTCGCCCACATCCGCCGCTTGCACGCACAGATGCTGGCGCTGCAGGTGTCGGGGCAGGCGCCGTCCCGTTATGTCGAACCCGAACAGACACGTCCGTTGCTGGTGATGGTGGTCGACGATTCGGTCACCGTGCGCAAGGTCACGGGCCGTTTGCTGGAGCGCAACGGCATGAACGTGTTGACCGCCAAGGACGGGGTGGACGCCATGGCGTTGCTTCAGGAACACACGCCAGACCTGATGCTGCTCGACATCGAAATGCCGCGCATGGACGGCTTCGAAGTCGCCAGCAAAGTGCGCGAAGACGAAGCGTTGAAGCACCTGCCGATCATCATGATCACCTCCCGCTCCGGGCAGAAACACCGGGATCGGGCCATGGCGCTGGGGGTCAACGACTACATGAGCAAGCCGTATCAGGAAGCGGCGCTGCTGGAGAGCATCGCCCACTGGAGCCACGTGCATGTCTGACACCACGACCCAAACCGCACGCCTGACCAGCCTCACCGGCCTGCTCATCCCCTTGAGCGACCGGCACCTGCTGCTGCCCAACGTGGCTGTCGCCGAATTGATCGACTATCAGGACAGCGTCGCCGACCCTGCCGCGCCTCCGTGGTACCTGGGCCCCATCAATTGGCGCCACCGCAGTCTCCCGCTGCTCTGCTTCGAAGCCGCCTGCGGCAACCGCGCCCGCGTCGGCGGCCGAGCGCGCATCGTCGTCCTCAACGCATTGGGCGCAAGGCCTGACCTGAAATTCATCGCCCTGCTGACCCAAGGGATTCCTCGGTCCTGCAAACTGGACAGCCAATTGAGTTACGTCGATGTGCCGCTTGCCGAGCTGGAACTGGCGGCGGTGCAGGTGGGCGAGACGGTCGCGAAAGTGCCGGATCTGGTGGGATTGGAGCAGTGGTTGGTGGATGCGGGGTTGGTGTAGGGAGCCTACTGGCAGGTAGTGGGCAAGACCTCTGTAGCAGTCCGGCTTGCCGGCTGCGACGATTTCCGTGACGCCGCCGTCAAGCCCGACGGCTACAGGGAGCGGTGCGTTCTACTTATCCTCACGCTGGACTATGAGCCGAATAAAACGCATATTCGGCTCAATATATGAGCCATATTTCCCCAATATTCGGCTCACGCACTGTGAGGATTTCTGTGAATCGCTCTCCCGAATGGATCTGGCAACACGCCCGATGGCCCAATTTCAATTGGGACGACGGGCTGTTAGCGCCTCTGTTGCGGGCTTGTAATCAGGCCCAGGGAAGGCTACTGGGCATGCTTTGCGTCTCGGATATATCTGCCAATGCGCAGACTGAGCTCGATGCCATGCTGCAAAACATCCTCACCTCATCGGCCATTGAAGGTGAGCAACTGAATGTAGGCTCTGTGCGCTCTTCTCTGGCCAAGCGCCTCGGGCTCGCCAGCGATGAGCGAGTCACGCCGCGCAGTGAAGGCCTTGCGGAATTGATGCTGGACGCCACCCAGCATCACGACGCACCTCTGACGTTCCCCCGACTGATGCACTGGCATCGTTTGCTCTTTCCCGAAGTCGATTCACTGCTGGCCAAAGGTGTAAGCGTAGGAACGTTACGGGGAAGTGAGCCGATGCAGGTGGTGTCCGGGCGGATTGACCGGCCCATCGTTCATTTCGAGGCGCCGGGGCGAGAGGGGCTGGAAGGGCAGTTGAATGATTTCTTCGACTGGTTCAACGCCAGCCGCACGAACGATGCGCTGGACCCCATGCTGCGTGCAGGAGTCGCGCATTTCTGGTTCGTAACGCTCCACCCCTTCGATGACGGCAATGGCCGCCTGACCCGCGCGATTACCGATCTGGCGCTGGCGCAAGCCGATCATCAGGCCATTCGGTTTTATGCCATGTCCGCAAGCATCCTGAGTACGAGGCAGAGTTACTACCACGTTCTGGAGTCGAGCCAGCGCAGCGGTCTGAATATCACACATTGGCTGACCTGGTTTCTGGAGACTTTACTCAGCGCGCTCGAACAGGCGATGCAACGTATCGACCGCGTGCTGGCGAAGGCGCGTTTCTGGCAAAAGCACCGGGATGCTGGCCTTTCTCCTGAGCAAACCAAAGTCCTCAACCGTTTGCTGAACGGTGACGTGTTGTCCGAAAAAGCCGGTGGGGGATTCGTCGAGGGGATCAGCGCGGCCCAATATCAGGCCGTCGCGAAGGTCAGCAAGGCCACCGCAACTCGCCATCTTTCAGACCTGTTGGAAAAAGGCTGCCTGATGAAACTTCCAGGTGGCGGCCGAAATACCCGTTATCAAATCAACGGGTGACGCACCCATCATTACTCCAACCGTAACGATCCACGTCTCTGCTTGATTGATGCCCCCAACCTACTCGCCCTAATGTGACCCACGACAGCGAACTCGTGGAGTCAGCATGACGACTACAACAAAACTTGACCCGCGCTGGTCGCGTCGTCGCAGCGAAAAGCAGCGGCGGCTCGAACAAGTGCGTTCCCTCGCCGATGGCGTGGTTCTGCCCACCGACAAGATCGTCGCGGCACTGGAGGCGTTGATTGCGCCCGGTGATCGCGTGGTGCTTGAAGGCAACAACCAGAAACAGGCGGATTTCCTTTCACGTTCTTTGGTGAAAGCCGATCCCGGCAAGCTCCATGACCTGCACATGATCATGCCCAGCGTCGGCCGAGCCGAGCACCTGGACCTCTTCGAACGTGGCATCGCCCGCAAGCTCGATTTCTCTTTTGCCGGTACGCAAAGTCTGCGCATCAGCCAGTTGCTGGAAGACGGCCTGCTGGAAATCGGCGCGATTCACACGTACATCGAGCTGTATTCCCGCCTGCTGGTAGACCTGATTCCCAACGTCGTGCTGTCTGCCGGGTTCATGGCTGACCGCGCAGGCAACATCTACACCGGCGCCAGCACCGAAGACACCCCGGCCCTGATCGAGCCTGCCGCGTTCAGCGACGGCATCGTCATCGTGCAGGTGAATCAACTGGTGGACGACGTCAGCGACCTGCCGCGCGTGGACATTCCCGCCTCTTGGGTCGACTTCGTGGTGGTGGCCGACAAGCCTTTCTACATCGAACCGCTGTTCACCCGTGATCCGCGCCATATCAAGCCTGTTCACGTGCTGATGGCGATGATGGCGATTCGCGGCATCTACGAGAAACACAACGTTCAGTCGCTGAACCACGGCATCGGTTTCAACACGGCTGCCATTGAGCTGATCCTGCCGACCTACGGCGAGTCGCTGGGTCTGAAAGGCAAAATCTGCCGCAACTGGACCCTCAATCCCCATCCGACCCTGATCCCGGCCATCGAAAGCGGCTGGGTCGAAAGTGTGCATTGCTTCGGCACCGAACTGGGCATGGAGAATTACATCGCGGCCCGCCCGGACGTGTTCTTCACCGGTCGCGACGGCTCGATGCGTTCCAACCGGATGATGTGCCAGCTGGCAGGCCAGTACGCCGTGGACCTGTTCATCGGTGCCACGCTGCAAGTGGACGGTGATGGGCATTCCTCGACGGTCACGCGGGGTCGGCTTGCGGGTTTCGGAGGGGCGCCCAACATGGGTCACGACCCACGCGGGCGTCGTCACAGCACGCCGGCATGGCTCGACATGCGTCAGCAAAATCCGGAGACCGACGCCTACCTCGAACGCGGCAAAAAGCTCGTGGTGCAGATGGTCGAGACCTTCCAGGAAGGCGGTAAACCGACCTTCGTCGAAACGCTGGACGCCATCGACGTCGCCAAGAAAAGCGGCATGCCGCTGGCCCCGATCATGGTCTACGGCGACGACGTGACCCACTTGCTGACCGAAGAGGGCATCGCCTATCTCTACAAGGCACGCAGCCTCGAAGAGCGTCAGGCAATGATCGCAGCGGTCGCGGGCGTCACCCCGATTGGCCTGCGCCACAACCCCAAAGACACCGCCCGCATGCGCCGCGAAGGCTTGATCGCGTTGCCCGAAGACCTAGGGATTCGGCGCACCGACGCCAGCCGCGAATTGCTGGCCGCCAAAAGCATCGCCGAGCTGGTGGAGTGGTCCGGTGGTTTGTACAACCCGCCTGCGAAATTCAGGAGCTGGTGATGCGTGCACTCAACGTTGCATTCAACGACGCACCGCGTTCGCTGCCTCTGGCCGAGCGTCTGGCAGATCTGGCGGTGGACGCGCTGATCGACGAAGCCGATCTGTCGCCCAAACCGGCGCTGGTCGACCGTCGCAGCAGCGGCGCGCACACGGACCTGCACTTGGGCCTGATGCACGCGTCGGCCTTGTCGCTATGGCCTGCTTTTAAGGAAATGGCGGAAGCGGCCATTGAGATCGGCGAGATTGGCCAGCCTTTGCGTGAAGCGATTGGCCGCATCGGACGTGAAGGCGAAGTCGCGATGATGCGTACCACTGGGGGCGTGAACACCCACCGTGGCGCGATCTGGGCGCTTGGTCTGCTGGTCACGGCCGCTGCACTTGATGCGTCTGATTTGTCGCCTGCGGGGTTGGGACTGCGCGCTGGGTGTCTGGCCTTGATCGAAGACCGTAATCAGCCCGTCAGCAACAGCCACGGCGCTCAGGTCGCGCGCAAATTCGGCGCGATGGGCGCACGCGAACAGGCGCAGATGGGCTTTCCGGCAGTCACGCAAACTGGCTTGCCACAACTCAAACGCAGCCGCTCGACAGGTAATGGCGAGCAGAACGCACGGCTCGACGCCCTGCTGGCGATCATGACCACGCTGTCCGACACGTGCGTGCTGTATCGCGCGGGCGAGCAGGGTTTGCAGGCCATGCAGCACGGCGCGCAAAAGGTGCTGGACGCGGGTGGCAGCGCGACCCTCAGCGGACGTCGCTCCCTGCATGAGCTGGATCAGCAGCTGTTAAGCCTGAATGCATCCCCTGGCGGCGCGGCCGATTTGCTCGCTGCCTGCCTGTTCATCGATTGCTTGGAGCCTGCGCTCGGCAATGAAACGAGGAATGTCTGAAATGGAAACCTTGTCTTTTGAATTCCCCGCCGGTCAGCCGCCACTTGGCCGTGCGCTGGTGGGCTGCGTCGGGTCTGGCGATCTGGAAGTGCTGCTGGAACCCGGTGTGCCCGGCAAATTGACGATTCAGGTGCTGACCTCGGTCAACGGCAGCTCGGCGCGCTGGCAGCACCTGTTCGAGCGCATGTTCGACGGCCAGACCCCGCCTGCGCTGAGCATCGACATCCACGATTTCGGCGCGACCCCTGGCGTGGTGCGTCTGCGTCTGGAGCAAGGCTTCGAGGAGATCGGTCATGACTGACAGCACTCGTTTGTTGAAACAGCACAGCTTCGTCGAACTCGGCGCTCGGCAGCGCGCCCGCGCCTTGCTCGACGAAGGCAGCTTTCGTGAATTGATTGACCCGTTCGCCCGCGTCACGTCGCCCTGGCTGGCGAAGCAGGGCGTGGTGCCTCAAGCCGATGACGGCGTGATCGTCGCCAAGGGTTCGATAGGTGGCCAGCCGGTGGTGATCTGCGCCATCGAAGGCGCCTTCCAAGGCGGCAGCATGGGCGAGGTCGGCGGCGCAAAAATGGCCGGCGCGCTGGAATTGGCGGCAGAAGACAATCGTAAAGGCATCCCCACCGCAGCGGTGTTGCTGCTGGAAACCGGCGGCGTGCGCTTGCAGGAGGCCAATCTGGGTTTGGCCGCGATTGCCGAGATTCACGCAGCCATTGTCGATCTGCGTCGTTATCAGCCGGTGATCGGTGTGGTGGCGGGCAGCGTCGGTTGCTTCGGCGGCATGTCCATCGCAGCGGGGCTGTGCAGTTATCTGGTGGTGACTCAGGAAGCTCGCCTCGGATTGAACGGCCCGCAGGTGATCGAGCAGGAAGCGGGCATCGAAGAGTACGACTCCCGCGACCGGCCTTTCATCTGGAGCCTCACCGGTGGCGAGCAGCGCTTCTCCAGCGGCCTGGTAGACGCCTACGTCCCTGACGATATCGCGGCCATTTCGCAGCAGGTGGAAACGTTGCTGCAAAAAGGCACACCCGAACATGAGCGCAGCAGCCAATACGGCGTGTTCCTGCAACGCCTGTCGGCGCTGGACACCACGTCGCAGATCGACCCAGCCGCTGTGCGCAGCCTGTATCAAGGAGAACAGCCATGAGTGCATCGAGCCGTGGTTTGAACTGGTTCAACGCGCTGAGTGCGGGCGCTGCCGAGGTCGTCGGCCTGCCTACGTCGGTGAAGGCCGCTGACGGTCAACTGGGCGATCAGCCTGCGCGGTTCCTGGCCGTTGTCGCGGATGCGGACAACCGTTTTCCTCGTGCGCAAAACGGTGAAGTCGGACTGCTCGAAGGTTGGGGTTTGGCGAAGGCTGTGGATGCCGCCATCGAGCTAGACCGCCAAAATCCACAGAAACGCGTTCTGATCGCGGTCATCGATGTGCCGAGTCAGGCGTATGGTCGTCGCGAAGAAGCCTTGGGCATTCATCAGGCGCTGGCCGGAGCCGTTGATGCTTACGCTCGCGCTCGTCTGGCCGGGCATCCGGTGATTGGCCTGCTGGTGGGCAAGGCGATGTCCGGCGCGTTCCTCGCTCACGGCTACCAGGCTAATCGCCTGATTGCCCTGCGCGATCCCGGCGTGATGGTGCACGCGATGGGCAAGGCATCGGCGGCGCGGGTGACATTGCGCAGCGTCGAAGAACTGGAAAAACTCGCCGCGAGCATTCCGCCGATGGCCTATGACATCGACAGTTACGCCGGACTTGGCCTGCTCTGGGAAACTCTGTCGGTGAGCCAGATTGAACAGCCTTCCGCTGGCGATATCACCGCCGTGCAGGAATGCCTGATCGCCGCAGTGAAAGACGTTCGAGGCAGCGGTAACGACCTGAGTTCGCGACTGGGTGCGCCGAACCGTGCAGCGTCCTCGAAAGTGCGTGAACTGCTGCGGGCGCAGTGGTAATGAACGCTCATCTGCCTGTGCAGCCCCATGACTTGTTGTGGGGGCTGCCCTTGGCCGCTCTGCCTGCTGACGCTCCGGCGTGGGCGGGCGAGGTGATCAGCCTCGGGCATCCCGTCGTGGTGCGCCGGGCAAAAGTCGCCGATGGTGGGGTGGCAGTGGGCGTGCGCGGGGGTTCTCGGGATCAGCGTTTTGCCACGGTGATGAAGCTGTCCGATATCACGCGGCAGGTTAAGCCTGAGCAGTTGGTGGAGGTTGTGGAAAAGGTCGAATCCGACTGGCCCGCCTTGCGTGCGCTGAAACAGATTCGGCCTTTCCTCGACGCCGTGGCGTTGCCATGGGGTGTCGCAGGCAGTGCGGGTTTTGAGCTGGCCACGGGCATCAACGTGCTGCATATCGACAGCGACCTCGACCTGATTCTGCGTACGGATCAACGCTTCAGTCGCGAACAGGCCGCTGAATGGGTGACCGCGCTGGACAGCGCGATATGTCGAATCGACCTGCAACTGCAAACCCCATTCGGTGCCGTTGCCTTGCGTGAGTGGGCCGGGTCGGCGCGTCAGGTGTTGCTCAAGGCCGACGATGGCGCGCGATTGGTCAGCAACCCATGGCAGCCTCAGGAGCGCGCAGCATGAGCAGCTTGTGGGCATTTCCCGGTCAGGGGGCGCAGCAGGCGGGCATGTTGCACGCACTGCCGAGCGATCCGTTGATCGATGACTGCCTGCGCGAAGCCAGCGATGCGTTGAATGAGGACGTGCTCGATCTGGACTCCGCCCAAGCGCTGCAGTCGACCCGCGCTGTTCAGTTGTGTCTGTTGATTGCAGGGGTCGCTTGCTCGCGGTTGTTGATGGCTCAAGACATCAAACCCGATTACGTCGCCGGCCTTTCGATTGGTGCGTATCCTGCGGCGGTGATTGCCGGGGCGCTGAGCTTTGCCGATGCCGTGCGCTTGGTGGCGCTGCGTGGCGAACTGATGCAAAACGCGTATCCACAGGGCTACGGCATGACCGCGCTGATCGGCCTGGATCAGGGCGCGGTCGAGTCCTTGGTGCAGCAAATACACGGCGAAAGCACGCCGGTGTACCTGGCCAACATCAACGCCGACACCCAGTTCGTCATCGCGGGCAGTGATCAAGCGATGGCCAGCGTTGCGGCCCTGGCGAAAGAGCAGGGCGCCGCGGCGGCGAAACGGTTGGCGGTCAGCGTGCCGTCTCACTGCGAGCTGCTGAGCGAACCCGCACAGACATTGGCCGAGGCGTTCGCGCAGGTCTCGATTCAAGCGCCGACCCTAAAATACCTCAGCGGCAGCACCGCCCGCCCGCTGTTTACTGCCGACAAATTACGCGACGACCTGGCCTTCAACATGTGTCGGGTCATCGACTGGCGCAGCACCGTGCAAACCGCCTATGAGCGTGGCGTGCGCCTGCACATTGAAATGCCGCCCGGGACCGTGCTGACGGGGCTGGCGCGAAAAACGTTTGAACAAGGGTCGGTTGTCGCTTTTCAGGGCGCCCGGCTGGACACATTGAGCGCCCTGTCGCGAGAGGAGGACCTTCGCCACCCATAGACCGGCTGCTTTCGAAGAACACAAAAACAACAACTTCGACGATGCACAGTGAGGATAAGAACAATGGTGATTTATGGCGTTGCGTTACTGGCTATCTGCACCCTCGCGGGGGTGATTCTCGGTGATTTGCTCGGCGTGCTGCTGGGCGTCAAATCCAACGTGGGCGGTGTCGGGATCGCGATGATCCTGCTGATCTGCGCCCGTCTCTACATGCAAAAACGCGGTGGCATGAGCGAAGGCTGCGAAATGGGCGTCGGCTTCTGGGGCGCAATGTACATTCCGGTGGTCGTGGCCATGGCTGCCCAGCAAAACGTTGTCACGGCCTTGAAAGGCGGCCCGATTGCAGTGATCGCTGCGATTGGTTCGGTGGTTGTCTGTGGCTGCACGATTGCGCTCATCAGCCGCATCAACAAGGGCGAGCCCTTGCCCAAAGAAGACGACCCTGTTATTCCGGCGCCGGTAATCGTGCCGACCGTAACGCCAGCGGGAGGCCGTTGATATGTGGGATCTCATTCAGAAAGACCTGATCAGTCAGGGCCTCGTCACGGCTTTCGCGGTGGTCGGCGTGGTGATGTGGATTTCCGTGGTGCTGTCCAAGCGCCTGACCTTCGGGCGTATTCACGGCTCGGCCATTGCCATCGTGATCGGCCTGGTGCTGGCGTGGGTCGGCGGGGTGATGACCGGCGGGCAAAAGGGCCTGGCGGATTTGGCGCTGTTTTCCGGGATCGGCCTGATGGGCGGCGCGATGCTGCGCGATTTCGCTATCGTCGCCACGGCGTTTGAAGTGCAGGCGACCGAGGCGAAAAAGGCCGGTTTGATTGGCGCGTTTTCGTTGTTCCTCGGCACCGTTTTGCCATTCATCGTCGGTTGCTGCGTGGCTTATGCGTTCGGTTATCGCGATGCAGTGAGCATCACCACCATTGGCGCTGGCGCTGTGACGTACATCGTCGGGCCGGTGACCGGTGCGGCATTGGGCGCAAGCTCGGACGTAATGGCGTTGTCGATTGCCACAGGGTTGATCAAGGCGATTCTGGTGATGGTCGGCACCCCGATGGCGGCGCGCTGGATGGGCCTGGATAACCCGCGCTCGGCCATGGTGTTTGGTGGGTTGGCCGGGACAGTGAGCGGCGTGACCGCAGGGCTGGCAGCGACGGATCGTCGGTTGGTGCCGTACGGCGCGCTGACGGCGACGTTCCATACCGGGCTGGGCTGCTTGCTCGGGCCTTCGTTGCTGTATTTCATCGTGCGCGGGATTTTGGGTTAGCAGCCCCAAGGATTTGCGGCATACCTGGGATGTTCAGTTGTGCTGGGTCTTCTGTGGGAGCGAATTCATTCTGGGCGGCAATCCGACGAAAAATCGTCCGGGCGATAGAGACGTATCGCCTGAAAGACCATCGCGAATAAATTCGCTCCCACAGGTTGGACCGCGCATGGCGTAGGAGGAGGCTAACCCTGCTCCAACCGATTCGAATACATCCGGCATTCCGCCAGCAACGCCAGCAGATTCGGGTCGCGCTCACGGGCTTTGAGGAACACCAAGCCAATGTGCTGCTGCATGCGGTAACGCGCTTGCAGCGGTATCAGGCGCACGCGGTTTTCATAGACGGCTGCAATTCGCCCCGGCAGCAACGCGTACCCGACTCCTGAACTGACCATGCTCAGCAGCGTGAAGATGTCGTTCACCTGCATCGCCACCTTCGGCTCAAAACCCGCCTGTTCGAACACTCGCGTGCCGTCGCGGTGAGTGGCGAAGCCTTGCGTCAGGGTGATGAAGGTCATTTCCCGCAGGTCAGCGAGGTCCACTTCCGCCTGTTGCGCAAACGGCGAATCAGCAGGGGTGGCGAGGAAAATGTCGTCGGAAAACAGCGGCAATTGCTCGCAATCCGGGTCGCTGACGCTTTCGTTCAGCGACACCAGAATCGCGTCCACTTCCATGTTCTTTAACTTGTAGAACAGGTCGATGTTCGATCCCAGAATCAGGTCGATATTCAGCTCGCTGCGGCGGAGCTTCAGGCCCATGATCAGCTGCGGCACAGTCTTCACCGTTAACGAATACAGCGCGCCCAGCTTGAACCGCGCCGCTGAAAACCCTGCCGCCGCGCGCGTCTGCTCAACCGTGCTCAACACGTCCTGCACCAGCTTCTGCGCCCTTTCTTCCAGCACGTAGGCGCTTTCCAGCGGCGTCAGGTTGCGCCCCTCGTGTTTGAACAGCGGGCAGCGCAAGGCGTTTTCCAGCGAGTGAATCGCCCGGTGAACGCTGACGGTGCTGGTCTGCAATTCCGCGGCGGCGCGGGCCAGATTGCCGGTGCGCATGAACGCCAGAAAAATCTCCAGCTTCTTGAGGGTCAGTTCTTCGTCGATCTGCATCGTGGCGCTTCCAGACCTTTCTTGTTGTTCGAGCCGCTGATTGTGCCCAACTGACACCCGACTGGCTGCATAAAATCTCATTAACACTGACACATGCATTGCGCTTTTGGGTCATAAGCTGGAGCCTTGTCGAGTGTCGTACAACTGAGAGAGGTTTTTTGCGGATGTACTACGGAGAGAAATTCAACGCCTGGACCCACCTTGTGGGTGCGGTGCTGGCGTCCATCGGTGCGGTCTGGTTGTTGGTGATCGCAAGCCTTGCCGGTGATGTGTGGAAGATCGTCAGTGTCGCGGTCTATGGCGTGGCGCTGGTGATGTTGTACAGCGCGTCGACCGTTTATCACAGTGTTCGGGGGCGGGCGAAGGTGATCATGCAGAAGGTGGATCACTTTTCGATCTACCTGCTGATCGCGGGGAGTTACACGCCGTTTTGCCTGGTGACTCTGCGTGGGCCGTGGGGCTGGACGCTGTTCGGCATCGTTTGGGGGCTGGCGGTGATCGGCATCCTGCAGGAAATCAAGCCCCGCTCAGAGGCGCGGGTGATGTCCATCGTGATCTACGCGGTGATGGGCTGGATTGTGCTGGTGGCGGTGAAACCCCTGATGGCCGCGCTGGGAACGGCGGGGTTTACCTGGCTGGCGCTGGGCGGCGTGCTGTACACCGTGGGGATTATTTTCTTCGCCTACGACAAGCGCTTTCGGCATTGGCACGGCATCTGGCATTTGTTTGTGATTGCCGGGAGTTTGCTGCACTTTGTGGCGATCACTCGCTACGTGCTTTAAGGGTCCGTATCCGCTCTCGCGGGCGGTCGCAAACCTGTAGGAGCGAATTCATTCGCGAATCGATGTTCCAGACGGCCCATCTCCATCGGATGTGCCGCCTTTCGCGAAGGAATTCGCCCCCACAGGTTAGGGTGCTGCTGCCGATGTCGGGTTTGACACCCGGCCCTTAAAAATCCCCCCACAACTGCTGCGCCACGCTCAACGCGACGACTGGCGCGGTCTCGGTACGCAGCACGCGCGGTCCGAGGCGGGCGGCGTGGAAACCGGCGTCTTGCGCCTGATCCACCTCGGCATCGTTCAAACCGCCTTCCGGCCCGATCAGAAACGCCAGGGTGCCGGGCTTCTCATGACTTACCAGCGGTTCGGCCACTGGGTGCAAGACCAGCTTCAGGTCGGCTTCGGTGTGCTTGAGCCAGTCGCTCAGGGTGACCGGCGGGTTGACCACTGGCACCACGGAACGCCCGCATTGCTCGCAGGCGCTGATCGCAATTTGTTGCCAGTGCGCCTGACGTTTCTCGGCGCGCTCATCCTTGAGGCGCACTTCACAGCGCTCGCTGACGATGGGGGTGATCTGCGTGACGCCCAACTCAGTGGCTTTCTGAATCGCCCAATCCATGCGCTCGCCGCGAGACAGGCCTTGGCCGAGGTGAATCTGCAAGGTCGGTTCGGCGAGGCCCGCGAAGCTTTCGGTCACCTGAACGCGGACCCGCTTCTTGCCGACTTCCACCAATGTGGCACGAAACTCCTGGCCTGAACCGTCGAACAGTTGCACCGCATCGCCCTCGGCCATGCGCAACACTCGGCCGATGTAATGGGCCTGGGCTTCGGGGAGTTCGTGCTCACCAATGCTCAGGGTGGCGTCGATGAAAAAGCGGGAGAGTCTCATGGTTGTTTCTCTGTATTCGTTGAGTGCAACGCTATCTTCTGTAGGAGTGAGCTTGCTCGCGATAGCGGAGTGTCAGTCAACATCAAGATGTCTGAAACGACGAATCGCGAGCAAGCTCACTCCTACAGAGTTATCCGCAGAAAAGCGTCAACCCGGATCACGAAAATCCGGATGGAAGTTCTCACGCACCGCCACGCTGATGCTGCTGCGGGTCGCGATGTCGATGCCTTCGCTGGCCACTTCGGCGAGGAAGTCGATCTGCTCAGGCGTGATCACGTACGGCGGCAGGAAATACACCACGCTACCGAGCGGTCGCAGCAGCGCGCCACGGGTCAGGGCGTGTTCGAAGACTTTCAGGCCGCGACGTTCCTGCCACGGATAGGCCGTTTTGGTGGCCTTGTCCTGCACCATCTCGATGGCGAGCGCCATCCCGGTCTGGCGTACTTCGGCGACGTTCGGGTGATCCACCAGATGCGCCGTCGCGGTCTTCATCCGCTGGGCCAGCGCCTTGTTGTTTTCGATGACGTCGTCCTGCTCAAAGATGTCCAGCGTCGCCAGTGCCGCCGCGCAGGCCAGCGGGTTGCCGGTGTAGCTGTGCGAGTGCAGGAAGGCGCGCAGGGTCGGGTAGTCATCGTAGAACGCGCTGTAGACGTCATCGGTGGTCAGGCACGCTGCCAGCGGCAGGTAACCGCCGGTCAGAGCCTTCGACAGGCACAGGAAATCCGGACGAATACCGGCTTGCTCACAGGCAAACATCGTCCCGGTGCGACCGAAGCCTACCGCTATCTCGTCATGAATCAGGTGCACGCCGTAGCGATCGCAGGCCTCACGCAGCAGCTTGAGGTAGATCGGGTCGTACATACGCATGCCGCCCGCGCCCTGGATCAGCGGCTCGATGATCACTGCCGCGACGGTGTCATGGTTGTCCGCCAACGTCTGTTCCATCACCGCGAACATCGTGCGGGTGTGTTCTTCCCAGCTCACGCCTTCAGGGCGGTAATAGCAGTCCGGGCTTGGCACCTTGATGGTGTCCAGCAGCAGCGCCTTGTAGGTTTCAGTGAACAGCGGCACATCGCCCACCGACATCGCTGCCACGGTTTCGCCGTGATAACTGTTGGTCAGGGTGACGTAGCGTTTCTTTTCCGGCTTGCCGCGATTGAGCCAGTAGTGAAAGCTCATTTTCAACGCGACTTCGATGCAGGACGAGCCGTTGTCGGCGTAGAAGCAACGGGTCAGGCCCTCGGGCGTCATGGCGACCAGGCGCTCGGACAGCTCGATCACCGGCTGATGACTGAAACCGGCGAGGATCACGTGTTCCAGCTGGTCGACCTGATCCTTGATGCGCTGGTTGATGCGCGGGTTGGCGTGGCCGAACACGTTGACCCACCACGAGCTGACGGCGTCGAGGTAGCGCTTGCCTTCGAAGTCTTCCAGCCACACCCCTTCACCCCGTTTGATCGGGATCAGCGGCAGGTTTTCATGGTCTTTCATCTGGGTGCAGGGGTGCCACAACACCTTGAGGTCGCGCTGCATCCAGTCGTTATTAAGGCCCATCGGTCATCTCCAGCTGGCGGCTCGCACTCGGCGAGGCAAAACAATCGCGCAAGCCTATGCAATGCACGGCAACGGGACAACCTTTGATGCCTTCTTTTCTCGGATAGCTGACGCCAGAAATAACGCCGACGGACATTGCTGGCGGGCCTCTCCCGGCTGGCGTATTCTTCGCGCTCTTTGAAGAATCGAGCGATAAAGCCCGACAATTCCTACGTTTTATTCCGGAGTTCGCTGAATGCTTTCTGGTTGGCTGCGCGCCTGTGCGCTGGTGATGGTTGGGCTGGTCAGCGCTTCGGCGCTCGCTGTGGATAAACCCCATACGGCCATTGTGGTCGGTGGCGGTCTTGCTGGTCTGACGGCGGCCTACGAGCTGCAAAACAAGGGTTGGCAAGTCACGCTGCTGGAAGCCAAACCCACGGCCGGTGGTCGATCCGGCTTGGCGGGCAGCGAATGGATCGGCAATGCCAAGGCGCAGCCGGTGCTCAATCAGTACCTGGAGCGCTTCAAGCTCAGCCCGGTGCCTGCGCCAGAGTTCGTGCGCACACCGGGTTATCTGATCGAAGGCGAGTATTTCTCCGCTGCCGATCTGGCCACCAAACAGCCCGCCACGGCCGAAGCGATCAAGCGCTATGAAGCGGCGCTGGACGACATGGCGCGCTCGATCACCGACCCTCTGAACCCGGCCGCCAACAGCACGCTGTTTGCGCTGGACCAGATCAACGTCGCCAACTGGCTCGACCGTCTGGCCCTCCCGCCAACGGCTCGTCAATTGATCAATCAGCAGATTCGTACACGCTATGACGAGCCTTCGCGCCTGTCGTTGCTGTACCTCGCACAGCAGGCCCGGGTGAGTCGCGATATCGATGACCGCGACCGCCGTGCCGCACGTTTGCCAGGCGGCAGCGCGGTGTTGGCGGAGGCGTTCGTCAAACAGCTGAAAGTGATCAAGACCAACTCGCCGGTCTCGGCCATCAACCAGGACAAGGACGGCGTCACCGTTAAAGTCGGTTCGGTGGGTTACGAGGCAGAGTACGTGGTCCTCGCGGTGCCGCTGCGCGCATTGAGCAAAATCACATTGACCCCGGCGCTGGATGCTCAGCATCAGGGCGCGATCAAGAGCACCAACTACGGCTGGCATGACCAGATCATGCTCAAGTTCAAGACCCCGGTCTGGGACAGCAAGGCCCGCATGTCCGGCGAAATCTACAGCAACACCGGGCTGGGCATGCTCTGGATCGAGCCTGCTTTGAAGGGCGGCGCCAATGCCGTGATCAATCTGTCTGGCGACAATGCGCGCATCATGCAGGCCTTCGGCGACAAACAGATGGTGGATCAGGTGCTGATCCGTCTGCACGCTTTCTACCCTCAGGCGCGCGGTGCATTCACCGGTTATGAAATCCGTCGCTCCAGCGTCGATCCTTCCACGGGCGGTGCCTACCTGGCGTTCGGCCCTGGCCAGATCAGCAAGTACTGGCGCCTGTGGGAAAAACCGTTGCAGCGTGTAGCCTTCGCGGGCGAGCACACCGACAGCCTGTACCCGGGCACGTTGGAAGGCGCGCTGCGCACCGGTCAGCGCGCAGCCAGCCAAGTACAGGATCTGGCAGCCGGCAAATCGTTCGAACCTGTGAAAGTCGCCCCACCGAAGGCACCTGAGCCTGCGAAAGAAAGCAGCAGCGGCATCGGCGGCTTCTTCTCTGACATGTTCGGCGGTTCCAAACCAGAGCCGAAACCGGCCGAAAAAGCGCCAGAGCCTGCTCCTGCGCCAGCACCTGCCCCGGCTCCAGCGCCTGTCACGCCGCCGCCTGCGCCGGTGGTCGAGCCCGCCAAACCTGCCGAGCCTGCGAAAAAGGCTCCGGCGAAGAAAGAGCCGACCAAAAAGGAGCCTGCGAAAAAGGCCCCTGCGAAGCCAGCTGCCACCCACAAGGCACCTGCCAAAGCCGATGCCGCGAAGAAGGCCCCGGCCAAACCTGCCACCGACAAAGCGGCAGCCCCGGCAACGGACAGCAAAAACTGATCGTTGAGATGAGGCAATGAGAAAGGCGCGGTCTGATACCGCGCTTTTTTTTGCCCGCGAATAAAAGCGACGTCTAGAGTGTTGTACACCCGGTGGGCGCGAATTTATTCGCGAAGCATTGGGCCAGGCGATACGTCCCTTCACCCGCCAGATGTCTCGCGAATAAATTCGCGCCTACAGGAAACGGAGGCATGCTCTGGATAATGGACACGCCCATAACGTTCCGTTAATCCACCCAAAGGAAAAATACGACGACGCATTTCTATCGTATTCCTTGATATTTCAAAGCAGTATTTTGCGCTTTCTTTCGATAGATAAACCGATAATCTTCCACTCAGCTTCTACAGGAAAGAAACCATGCAGTTACGCAACTCTTCTTCTCGATATGGCTGGGTCAGCATCGTTTTGCATTGGGGTGTCGCGCTGACTGTGTTCGGGATGTTTGCCTTGGGTTTGTGGATGGTCGGTCTCGGCTACTACGACACTTGGCGTAAAGCGGGACCTGATCTGCACAAGAGCATCGGCATCACGCTGTTTCTCTTCATGCTGATCCGCGTGGTCTGGCGTCTCATCAGCCCGCCACCGCCGTCACCGCCTAATCACAGCCAGTTCGTGCGTATCGCTGCCAAACTGGGGCACGCGTTCCTTTATCTGGACCTGTTCCTGGTGATGTTTGCCGGTTACCTGATTTCCACTGCCGAAGGCGTCGGGATACCGGTGTTTGGATTGTTTGAAGTGCCTGCGCTGATCAGCGGACTGCCCGACCAGGCGGACGTGGCTGGCGAAGTGCACCTGTATCTGGCCTGGACGCTGGTGATTTTTGCGGTACTCCACGGGCTGGCCGCCTTGAAGCATCACTTCATCGATCGTGATGCCACACTCATTCGCATGCTGGGCCGCAAGGCCTGAATTCGACTCACTAAACAGGAAGACGACGTATGTTGAAAAAGACTTTTGCTGCACTGGCTCTGGGTACCGCTCTGCTGTCGGCCGGTCAGGTCATGGCGGCTGACTACACCATCGACAAAGAAGGCCAGCACGCCTTCATCGATTTCAAGATCAGCCACTTGGGCTACAGCTTCATCCACGGTACGTTCAAGGACTGGAGCGGTAACTTCAGCTTCGACGCTGCCAAGCCTGAAGACAGCAAAATCAGCATCGACATCAAAACGGCCAGCGTTGACACCAACCACGCTGAGCGTAACAAGCACATCAGCAGCAAGGACTTCCTGGACGTCGCGACCTACCCGGACGCCAAGTTCGTGTCCACTAAAGTCAGCAACGTCGCCAAGAACGCCGATGGGAAAACCACGGCTGACGTGACCGGCGACCTGACCCTGCACGGCGTCACCAAGCCTGTCGTCATCGCAGCTGTCTTCAACGGCGAAGGCAAGGATCCATGGGGCGGCTACCGCGCAGGTTTCAGCGGTACCACCACGATCAAGCGTTCTGACTTCGGCAAGATGATGGACCTGGGTCCACAGTCTGACACCGTCACCTTCGACATCTCGTTCGAAGGCGTCAAAGCCAAGTAAAACGGGCTGCAGCACCGAAAACGCCGACCTCAGGGTCGGCGTTTTTGCTGGACCCCCCTCCCACACCGGCGACGTTCACGACAAATGAAAACGCCCCGAACCAGTCGAGGCGTTTTCGTTACAGCCTGTGCTTAACCTTCGCGGTTGCGGGTCAGCAGGGCGGGTTTCTCACCCCGTGGGCGGCTCGGCAACTGGTCGAGCAGCTCGGCGGACGGGAAACGGTCGCTCTTGGACTCTTTGTGCATGATCTTCGGGCCGGGCTGGCCGTCACGAGGACCACGAACGGCCGGCTCCTGACGAGCAGGCTGTTGATCGTCGCGAGCCGGACGACGGTTGCGTGGTTGGTCTTCGCGACGGGCCTGGCCATCACGACCGGAACCGTTGCGCGGGCCACTGCGCTTGGCAGGCGCGCCTGCACCTGCGGCGGCACCTGTGCTGGCGCCGCCACCGGAACCACTGCGAGGGCCGCTACGGCTCGGTGCCTGACCACGCGCTGCCGGAGCTGCGCCAGTGGCCGGAGCACCAGGACGACGGTTACGGCCCTGCTGGTTCTTGCCTTGATAAGGGCTCACGTAGTCAGCGCGGTTGCCGAAGTTATCGACTTCGTCATCCAGAAACTCATCCGGCGCGCGGTCCGCACGAGGGGCTGGTGGCTGTTGTGCCGAACGCGCCTCGTTGGATGGCGTGCCCTGACGAGGCTTTTGCTGACGGGCTGGACGCGCCGGGCGTTCGCCCGAGGCTGCGGCGGCTGCCGGTTTTTCCTTGCCCTTGTCTTTGCCTTTGTCCTTGCGACCGCCGCCACCACCGCCGCCGTTCGGACCGTCGCCACGCGGGCCACGGGCGTTGCGCGGGTTGCGCACGTCCGGACGCTCGCGAACTTCCGGCTTCTCGGCCTCGACGGCGTTGATGTCGAAGCCCATCAGATCACCGTCGGCGATCTTCTGCTTGGTCATGCGCTCGATGCTTTTCAGCAGCTTCTCTTCGTCCGGCGCCACGAGAGAGATCGCCTCACCGGTACGGCCTGCACGACCGGTACGGCCAATGCGGTGCACGTAGTCTTCGTCGACGTTCGGCAGTTCGAAGTTGACCACGTGAGGCAGTTGGTCGATGTCCAGACCCCGTGCCGCGATGTCGGTAGCAACCATGATGCGCACGGTACCAGCCTTGAAGTCGGCCAGCGCTTTGGTGCGGGCGTTCTGGCTCTTGTTGCCGTGGATCGCCACAGCGCTCAGGCCGTGCTTGTCCAGGTACTCGGCCAGACGGTTGGCACCGTGCTTGGTGCGCGTGAAGACCAGCACCTGTTCCCACGCGCCCTGAGTGATCAGGTGCGCCAGCAGCGAACGCTTGTGGTTGGCCGGCAGGCGGAACACGCGTTGTTCGATACGCTCGACCGTGGTGTTCGGCGGCGTGACTTCGATGCGTTCCGGGTTATGCAGCAGCTTGCCAGCCAAGGCGGTGATGTCGGCCGAGAAGGTGGCCGAGAACAGCAGGTTCTGACGCTTGGAAGGCAGGCGGGCAAGGACTTTCTTCACGTCGTGAACGAAGCCCATGTCGAGCATGCGGTCGGCTTCGTCCAGCACGAGGATTTCGACGTGGGACAGATCGACGCTGCCTTGGCCAGCCAGGTCAAGCAGGCGACCCGGGCAGGCGACGAGGACGTCAACGCCACGGGCCATCGCCTGAACCTGTGGGTTCATGCCGACGCCGCCGAAGATGCAGGCGCTGACGAACTTGAGGTTCTTGGCGTAGATCTTGAAGCTGTCGTGAACCTGGGCCGCGAGTTCACGGGTTGGGGTCAGGACCAGTACGCGTGGTTGGCGCGGGCCGTGACGCTGGGATTTGTCCGGGTGGCCGGCGGGGAAGAGGCGCTCCAGAATCGGGAGGGCGAAACCGCCGGTTTTACCAGTACCTGTCTGAGCGGCGACCATCAGATCGCGGCCTTGCAACACGGCGGGAATGGCCCGCTGTTGCACCGGAGTAGGCTGGGTATAGCCAGCAGCCTCGATGGCGCTGACTAAAGCCTCGGAGAGACCGAGGGAAGCAAAGGACATGAGTAATCCTGTCTTAAGTTGGGGCACTGTGGCCCGAATAGGAATGAGCTGCGCGGCGCGAATTGGCATTCAAATGGCGCGATCCCGGGGTCTGTAAGTTCAACTCGTGGCATGAGCGCGAGAAAGAGAATGCGCTGCTGACGTGATCGAGAAGTCTTCTGTGAGACCGAGCATCCGGGCGATAAGCCTGGCGGGAAGGCCGGAGTATAACAGAGCAATCACAACGCGCTGCGTTCATGCTGCTCAACGGTTTTTTCCACGCTGATCGCTGACGAAACTGTCGGCGACTGCTGTGGCATCTGCAACGTTTCCCCGGTGTAGTGCGACACCAATTGCGCATACGCCGGTTCGCGCTTGAAGCGTTTCAACTCGGCACCGAAACGTTGTACCAGTAAATCCATGCCTGCGTTACGGCGCACTGCAAGAAATTGCTCTCGCGTGCTCAATACAGTCGGCAATTGGCTGACCTGATCCCGGAGCTTGAGTTGGTCGAGCATCTGCTGGCCCAGCCTGCGGTCGGTCACCAACAGGTCGATGCGTCCCCGAATCAGCTTGCCGAAGTTCGCTTCGTGACTGGGGGCGGGCTCGCGGATGAAGGTCGTCGAGCTGTCGAATTCGGGCGAATACAGGTAGCCCGGCGAAACGCCCACCGTCAGTCCCTTGAGATCGTCGAGGCTGTTAAAAGGGTGCGGGCGGGCGTTGGCTTGAAACAGCACCCAGTTGACGTCGGACATCGGCTCGCTGGGGTACAGCAGTAAATCGTCGCGCTCGCTGACCTTGAAGATATCCAGCGCACCATCGGCTTCGCCTTGCTGGAGCATCATCAGACAGCGCTTCCAGGGCAGGAACTGCCACTGCACGTCGATCCCCAGTCGTTGAAAGACGATGGCCGTAGTGTCGTAGTCCAGACCAGACGCCTTCCCGTTTTCCACCATCACATAGGGGGCCCACGGCTCGGTGACGATGCGAATCTTCTCACCCATTGCGCTGAAACTCAGGCAGGCGAGGAGGGCAGCGAACAATAGGCGGAAGGCTAGAGGCATGGCAGGAGATTACGACGCTCGACCCGCAAATAGAAGAGGTGGCACGTGCGAGGCGGCAAAACCCGAGCGCTCTACCTCAATACTCAGCGCGTCGATCGGGCTTGAACCAGGTGCCGATAAATCGCGACGCGCCGGCGTCCGAGTAACCGTTTCACCGCCCAGTGCTCCAGCCATTGATTCAGCTGTGATGGGGTAATCGAGCCTTTATGGCGTTTTTCAGCGTTGTGAAACGCCTTCTCCCACCAGACCGCCGAGCAGGCCCGGTCGAATTCGTTAGCGTGTTCGCAGCAGCCATAGAGCAGTTCTCGGATGAACTGGCGCTGGGTCTTGGGAACGGTCAGTGTCGCGCTTTTGTACAGCCACCGCTGCCATGTGCTGGGGCGAGGAAGACGGGCAGACACGTTGCGCGTATCGGCCAATGCTTCGTCACTCAGGAGGGCATCTTCGTGTTTGCGCAGCCAGGCGCGAACCTTGGCGCGGAACACTTGCTTGCGACTCCAGTAATGATGAATCACGTCGGTGCACTGATCGATTTTCAGCGTCCGGTACGCGGCCACTCCCAGGCAGAACTCCTCCAGCGTCACGGCGCCCGGCGTGATGGGGTAGAACTCGTCCATCAGCGCGATGGACCGGTCGAGTATCGCGACGTTGGCGTGGGTCAGTCCGATCACACCTGAATTCACCAGGCGCATATGATCGTCAGCCAGATCCCGCTGTGCCAGCGTTTCGGCCAGCGCGGTGTAGAGCACGGTTTCCTTGCAGTCGTCGTAGCGTAACTGGAAGGCATTGCAAAGGAGTGTGTCGGGCTGGACTCTTTCGAACAGCTTCATGGGGCTGTCCTGGAAGAACGTGTCAGTGTCGATCAGCACGACTTTTTCCGACTCCTGCAGCACCTTGCGGGCGACGACATGCTTGCAGCGGAAAGCGTATTGATGAGGACCGCTCCATTCGCGACGTTGATCGGCGTCGAGTGCCCGGACACGGACCGGCAATGGGCGATAGGGCGAAGGATTGTCGGTGAACACCTGGATGTCGAATGAACGCCCGTCGCCCGCCTGCGCCAAAGCGCTCGCGATGCTGAACACGGCTTCCTGATGGTAGGTGTCGGCGCCGAAAACCAGGTAGACAAGCTGGGGGCGCGCAAGGATGGGTCTGAATGCAGTCACTGGATGTCCGTCTTAATCAAGGCTACAGCAAGCCTCGTCGTGACGAAGCCTGCTGGAAAAACATTGCCTTAATGTGACCGGAGCATCCCGATGGGATTCCGACGATTTAGCGGGGCAGTTGCAGGTTGTTCCAGATGGCCAGGCTTGGTTCGGCCTGATTCAGCGTGTAGAAGTGCAAACCCGGGGCTCCGCCTTGCAACAAGCGGTCACACATCTCAGTGATGACCTGTTCGCCGAATGCCTGAATGCTCGCCGAATCGTCGCCGTAGGCTTCGAGTTGCTTGCGAATCCAACGTGGGATTTCAGCGCCGCATGCGTCGGAAAAACGCGCCAGTTTGCTGTAGTTGGTGATCGGCATGATCCCTGGCACCACCGGAATGCTCACGCCCATCTTCTGCACGCGCTCGACGAAGTAGAAATAGCTGTCGGCGTTGAAGAAGTACTGGGTGATGGCGCTGTCGGCACCGGCGTTGGCCTTGCGCACGAAGTTCTTCAAATCGTCTTCGAAGTTGCGCGCTTGCGGGTGCATTTCCGGGTAGGCGGCGACTTCGATGTGGAAGTGGCTGCCAGTTTCTTCGCGGATGAAACTCACCAGATCGTTGGCGTGACGCAGCTCACCGCTGGCCATGCCCATGCCGGACGGCAGGTCGCCGCGCAGGGCAACGATACGGCTGATGCCCGCATCCTTGTATTGAGTCAGCAGGCCACGCAGATCGGCCTTGCTGTCGCCGACGCACGACAAATGCGGGGCGGCGGGAATGTTCACTTCTTTTTCCAGCTGCAGCACGGTGTTGATCGTGCGGTCACGCGTGGACCCACCGGCACCGTAAGTGCAGGAGAAGAAGTCAGGGTTGTAGCCAGCCAGCGTACGAGCGGTGGCGAGCAGTTTTTCATGACCAGCGTCGGTCTTCGTGGGGAAGAACTCGAAGCTGTAGCGACGGTCTTGGGACATGGTCGTATCCTGGGAAAAGCCTACGCAAAACCCTGTAGGAGTGAGCTTGCTCGCGATAGCGTCGGGTCAGTCAATCATCCTTCTCAGATCTGACGCTATCGCGAGCAAGCTCACTCCTACAGGGGTAATGGTCGTTCTTGCAGGGGTGGCGTGCCCGAATCAACGGGCATGCCGTCCTGCAGGCGTATCAGTAACGATATGCGTGCGGCTTGAACGGGCCTTCGACAGTCACGCCGATGTAGTCGGCCTGAGTCTTGGTCAGTTTGGTCACGACGCCGCCGAAGCCACGTACCATTTCCAGGGCGACTTCTTCGTCCAGCTTCTTCGGCAGCACTTCAACGGTCAGGCGCTCGGCTTTCTGAGCAGGGCTCAGGTCAGCGTATTTCTGGCCGTACAGGAAGATCTGAGCCAGAACCTGGTTGGCGAACGAACCGTCCATGATGCGGCTTGGGTGACCGGTGGCGTTGCCCAGGTTCACCAGACGGCCTTCGGCCAGCAGGATCAGGTAGTCGTCGTTCTGCGCGTCGAATTCGCCAGCGCCGGTGCGGTGAATCTTGTGCACTTGCGGCTTCACTTCTTCCCATGCCCAGTTCTTGCGCATGAAGGCGGTGTCGATTTCGTTGTCGAAGTGACCGATGTTGCAGACCACGGCGCGTTTTTTCAGCGCTTTGAGCATGTTCGCGTCGCAGACGTTGACGTTGCCAGTGGTGGTCACGATCAGGTCGATCTTGCCCAGCAGCGCTTTGTCGATGCTGGCTTCGGTGCCTTCGTTTTCACCGTCGATGAACGGCGAAACCAGTTCGAAACCGTCCATGCAGGCTTGCATGGCGCAGATCGGGTCGACTTCGGTGACCTTGACGATCATGCCTTCCTGACGCAGCGACTGAGCCGAACCCTTGCCCACGTCACCGTAGCCGATGACCAGCGCTTGCTTGCCGGACAGCAGATGGTCGGTGCCGCGTTTGATGGCGTCGTTCAGGCTGTGACGGCAGCCGTATTTGTTGTCGTTCTTGCTCTTGGTGACCGAGTCGTTGACGTTGATCGCAGGGATCTTCAGTTCGCCCTTGGCCAGCATGTCCAGCAGGCGGTGAACGCCGGTGGTGGTTTCTTCGGTGACGCCGTGGATTTTTTCCAGCATCGCCGGGTATTTCTTGTGCAGCAGCTCGGTCAGGTCGCCGCCGTCGTCGAGGATCATGTTGGCGTCCCATGGCTGACCGTCCTTGAGGATGGTCTGCTCCAGGCACCACTCGTACTCGGCTTCGGTCTCGCCTTTCCAGGCGAAAACAGGGATGCCGGCAGCGGCGATGGCGGCAGCGGCCTGGTCCTGAGTCGAGAAAATGTTGCAGGACGACCAGCGCACTTCGGCACCCAGGGCAACCAGGGTTTCGATCAGCACGGCAGTCTGAATGGTCATGTGGATGCAGCCGAGGATTTTCGCGCCTTTCAGCGGTTGCTCACCGGCGTATTTGCGACGCAGGCCCATCAGGGCAGGCATTTCGGATTCAGCGATGATGGTTTCGCGACGACCCCAGGCTGCCAGGGAAATGTCGGCGACCTTGTAGTCGTTGAAATCGTTGGGCGTCAGTACAGCGCTCATAAGAGTCTCCATTCGTAGGGTGCGAATGGGCGCCGTTGTGCGTTTAAGGCTTGATCGGCGGAACGCCAGACCAAACAACGCCCTCTCCGAGCCTGACAGGTCTGACCTGCTGCAGCGCCCCTCGGACAGGTGGCGGGAAAACGGTATCAAGCGGTGATGACCGTTTTTTGAAGCGGTGCCGATTATAAGGGTTGAGCGGCAAGTGGCAAGCTGCAAGCGACAAGTGAAAGCGGATCTGCTTTTACTTGCAGCTTGTGGCTCGAAGCTCGAAGCTTGGGGGTACAAACGCCACGATTTCCCAAACGCCTTGGAGCCCCCCATGAACTTCCACACTCGCAAATGGGTAAAACCCGAAGACCTCAACCCGAACGGCACGCTGTTCGGTGGCAGTCTGCTGCGCTGGATCGACGAAGAAGCGGCGATTTACGCCATCGTTCAACTGGGCAACCAGCGTGTGGTGACCAAGTACATTTCCGAAATCAACTTCGTCAGCGCCTCGCGTCAGGGCGACATTATTGAACTGGGCATCACGGCCACCGAGTTTGGCCGGACGTCCATCACCCTGACCTGCCAAGTGCGCAATAAGATCACCCGCAAAAGCATCCTGACGGTCGAGAAGATGGTGTTCGTGAACCTGGGGGAAGACGGCCTGCCAGCGCCGCACGGCAAGACCGAGATCACGTACGTGAAAGACCAGTTCAAGGATGAAGTGATCAACGAGTGATCGCCGCTTTTGGCTGAAAGCCATGGGAGCCGGGGGTGACAGACACACCGCTCCCACAGGTAGATTTGCTGCAATCTGGCGTGGGGATCACTCCGGATTAGCCGCCTTCCAATCCCGCAACCACTGCAACCCTTCGCTGGTGTCACCACGCGGGCGGTATTCGCAGCCGACCCAGCCGGTGTAACCCAGGCGGTCGATCTCTTCGAACAGCCACGGGTAATTCACTTCGCCCATGTTCGGCTCGTGACGATCCGGCACGCCTGCAATCTGGATGTGGCCGACGCCTGCAAAGTCGCGGCGCAGTTTGCTGGTCACGTCACCTTCGACGATCTGGCAGTGGTAAAAATCGAACTGCACTTTCAGGTTGTCCGCGCCGACTTCCTTGCACACCGCCTGACCCTGATCCTGACGATTGAGGAAGAAACCCGGCATGTCACGGGTGTTGATCGGTTCGATCAGCACCGTAATGCCGACTTTGGCCGCTTCTTCTGCCGCGTGGGCCAGGTTCTCCAGGTACACGGCGTGGTGTTTCTGGCGCAGGTCTTCGCTCGGCAGCAAACCCGCCATCACGTGAATCCGGTCGTTGCCCAGTACCGCTGCGTATTCGAGCGCTTTCTGAAAGCCGCTGCGAAACTCGCTCTGCCGACCTGGCAGCGACGCAATGCCTCGTTCGCCCTTGGCCCAGTCGCCTGGCGGTGCGTTAAACAGCGCTTGGGTCAGGCCGAAGTCTTCCAGACGCAGCTTGATTTCGGCTGCACTGAAGTCGTACGGGAACAGATACTCCACGCCTTTGAAGCCGTCAGTCGCCGCAGCGCCAAAACGGGCCAGAAAGTCGTGTTGCGGATACAGCATGCTGAGGTTGGCAGCGAAGCGAGGCATAGCAATCTCCAAAAAATGCCAATCTGTCTGGAAGCGCCGCGAGCGCGGCAGCTTCCAGACAGGCCGGGTTATACGAAGGGCCAGAGCAGCAGTGTCATCAGGAAGCCGAGAGTCCCTAGAACGGTCACCAAAAAGGTCCAGGTGCGCAGGCCGTCACCGACGTTGAGACCAGCCAGTTTAGTGAACATCCAGTAACCGGCGTCGTTGATGTGCGACATGGCCAGACCGCCACCGCCCATGGCCAGACACAGCAGGGCCATGTGGTTGGCGCTCAGGTTCAGGGTCGCGATCAGCGGGCTGAGAATGCCAGCGGTGGTGACCAGTGCCACTGTGGTCGAGCCTTGAACGGCGCGCAACAGCAGGGTCAGGATGAAGCCCAGCGCCAGAACCGGCAGGCCGGTGCTGCGCAATGCTTCGGAAACGACCGCACCGATACCGGTGTCGACCAGTACCTTACCGAACACACCACCAGCACCGGCGATCAGGATCACCATCGCCACGCCCGGCAGCGCCGAACCAATCACGTCAGAGACCTGACTGCGGCTCCAGCCACGGCGCGAACCCAGCACCCAGGCGCACAGCAGGGTGTCGATCAGCAGCGCAACCAACGGTGCACCCAGCACGGTCAGGATGCTGCGCAGGCCGGAGTCGGCAGGCAGCATGGTGGTGGCCAGCGTGCCCAGCAGGATCAGGATGATGGGCAGCAGGATCAGAGCAACGATGAGGCCCGCACCCGGTGCTGGCGCCTTTGGCAAGCGAGCGGCCAGGCTGCTGGCGCTTTCTTCCAGCCCCAGTTCTTTGGTCTGAGTCGCTTCTTTGCTAGCAGAATAGTCGTTGTTCGCCCACGCCACCAAGTCTTCGTTGGTGATGTGCGGGCCGTAGACTTCACTGCGAATGTCGTCGGTCATCGGGTAGGTCTTGCGCGTCATGCGACCTGCAATCACATAGCCGATCAGGCACAGCACCGCGACGATCGGGATGCCGAACATCAGCACACGGCCCAAGTCCGCGCCCAATTGACCGGCAGCCGCGACGGCGCCCGGGTGCGGCGGCAGAAACGCGTGCACCGACAGCAGCGCAGCACACATCGGCAGGGCGAAAATCAGCAGGGGCTTGCGGGCCGCGCGAGCGACGCCATAGGCCAGCGGCATGAGGATAATCACGCCCACTTCGAAGAACACCGGAATGCCTACCATGAAGCCCGCGACCGTCAAGGCCAGCGGCGTGCGCTTGTTGCCGAAACGGTTGATCAGCGACTTGGCCAGTGCTTCCGCGCCGCCCGAGAGTTCGATGATCCGACCGATCATGGCACCCAACGCAATGATGATCGCGATGTGGCCGAGCGTCTTGCCCATGCCGCCTTCGATGGTCGCCACCAGATCAGCCGGTTTTACCCCGGCGACCAGCGCGACGATGATGCTGACCAGCATCAGGGCCACGAACGGCTGGAATTTGTATTTGAGTACCAGAAGCAGCAACAGCGCGATGCCGGCTCCGGCGATGATCATCAGTAATAGTGGGGTCATGTTATGTGTAGTGTCCTGTTCAGGCTGAGTGAAAACTACTGCGCTCGGCAATACGGCGTTAAAAACAGGCGGAAAATGCTCATTTAGAACACCTAGACTCCGCTTTTCCGCCTGTATTTGCCTTGTCTTGCCTTCGCTCGCTACGTTTTCACATCAGCCTTTGTTGTTATTGTTTCCGGCAAAACCGGGTCGCCGGAGACCGCCGCGACAGTCTCCGATCAAAACGCTGAGTGGATTACCAGGTCACGCCAAAGGTCTGGCGCAGTTCTTCCAGAGCCGTTGCGTCCAGCGGCTCGGGTTTGGGGTTGCTCATCAGCCACAGCCTTGCGGTCTCTTCCAGTTCTTCCAGGGCGTAGGCCGCCTTGGCAACGGAGCTTTCCCAGACCACCGGGCCCAGCCGTTCAAGCATGACGCCGCGCACGCTGTTCGCCAGTTTTGCCACCTGTTCGGCGACTTTTGGCGAGCCGGGGCGCTCGTAGGCAATCAAGGGAATGTGCCCGACCTTCATCACCTGATACGGCGTGATGGGCGGCAGGATGTCGTCCGGCTGCCAGACGCCCGCAAGGGTCAAGGCCACCAGATGCGTGGAGTGGGTGTGCACCACGCCGCCAACACCCGGATTGCGGTCGTAGACTTCGCGATGCAGCATCAGCGTCTTGGACGGTTTGTCGCCCGACACCCATTCACCGGCCAGGTTGACCTTGGCAATGGCCGTCGGATCGAGACGACCGAGGCACGCGTCGGTCGGGGTGATCAGCCAGCCATCTTCCAGACGCGCACTGATGTTGCCCGCGCTGCCCACGGTGTAACCGCGACCGTACAGCAGACGACCGATGTCGCAGATTTCGTCGCGCAGTTTGTTTTCTGCGCTCCCTTGGCTGTTCATTGGGCACCCCCTGCCAACTGCTTCAGGGCTTTGTCAAAGAAGTCACGGCCGCCGAAGTTGCCGGATTTCAATGCCAGTGCCAGCGGTTGATCGCCGCTGCTGATGGTCGCCGGAACGCCCGGATCGATCTGCGCGCCGATCTTCAGCAGGCTCACGCCCAAGGCCTGAACCACCGCGCCCGAAGTTTCGCCACCTGCAACGACGAAGCGCTTCACGCCCGCGTCCAGCAGGCCTTTGGCGATCTTGCCCAGTGCATCCTCAACCATCGCGCCTGCGCGCTCGACACCCAGTTTTTGCTGCACGGCTTTGACTTCTTCCGGGCTGCTGGTGGCGTAGATCAGAACGGTTTGACCGGCATCACGGGCGAAGGCCAAGGCGTCTTCAACCACCGGTTTGCCGTCGGCCAGCGCCAGTGGGTCGATACGCAGGGCAGGGCGTTTGGCGTCCAGCCACGCTGCCACCTGGCCATTGGTCGCGACCGAAGCGCTCCCGGCGAGGACCACTTCGCCACCTTCGACTTGCTCCAACTGGGCCGCGTCGATGTCGCGCAGTTTGCCCGCTTTACGGAAGTTGCCCGGCAAGCCCAGCGCCAGACCCGAGCCACCGGTCAGCAGCGGCAGGTCGGCACAGGCTTCGCCAAGGGTGTACAGGTCGGCATCAGACAGCGCGTCGGCAATCGCCATGGTCACGCCATCGGCACGCAGCTCGGCGATGCGCGCCCGCACGCCTTCCACGCCCTTGGCGATGCTGTCGTAGCGCAGCAGGCCGACTTTTTTCTCGGTCTGCGACTGCAGCACGCGCACCAGGTTGGCGTCCGTCATCGGTGTCAGCGGGTGGTTTTGCATGCCGCATTCGTTGAGCAGTTGATCCTGCACGAACAGGTGGCCACGGAAAATGGTCCGACCGTTTTCCGGGAAGGCCGGGCACGCCAGGGTGAAGTCACTGCCCAGCGCCTGCAGCAACGCTTCGCTGACCTGGCCGATGTTGCCTTTGGCGGTCGAATCGAAGGTCGAGCAGTACTTGAAGAAAATCTGCTCGCAGCCGCGATCACGCAGCCACTGCAACGCTTGCAGGGACTCTTCGATGGCTTCGGCAGCGGGGGTGGTGCGGGATTTCAACGCGATGACGATGGCGTCGGCGTCCAGTTCAGCCAGGCTGTCGGCGCTTGGAATGCCGATGCTCTGCACGGTGCGCATACCGCCGCGCACCAGCATGTTGGCCAGGTCAGTGGCGCCTGTGAAGTCATCGGCGATGCAGCCCAGCAGAGGGCGCGGAGTCGTGGTGCTCATATGCGAATCCTCAGTCGTTGGCTGCTTTGGCGCCTGGCAGGGTGATGCCCGGGAAGATCTTGATCACGGCCGAGTCGTCTTCACGACCGAAGCCTGCGGTCGAGGCCTGCATGAACATCTGGTGGGCAGTGGACGACAGCGGCAGCGGGAATTTGCTGGCGCGGGCGGTATCCAGTACCAGGCCCAGGTCCTTGACGAAGATGTCCACGGCCGACAGCGGCGTGTAGTCAGCCTTGAGGATGTGCGGTACGCGGTTTTCGAACATCCACGAGTTGCCGGCGCTGTTGGTGATCACTTCGTACAGGGCATCGGCGTCGACACCTTCACGCAGACCCAGGGCCATGGCTTCGGCGCTCGCAGCGATGTGCACGCCGGCCAGCAACTGGTTGATGATTTTGACTTTCGAACCCAGGCCGTGAACGTCGCCCAGGCGATAGACCTTGCCCGCCATGCCGTTGAGGATGGCGTCGGCTTTGGCGTAGGAGTCGGCAGGGCCGCTGGTCATCATGGTCATCTGACCGGCAGCGGCCTTGGCAGCGCCGCCCGAGATCGGCGCATCGAGGTACAGCAGACCTTTTTCGGTCAGGCGCTGGCCCAGCTCGATGGCGAAGGTCGGGGCGACAGTGGCGCAACCGATGACCAGGCTGCCGGGCTTCAGCGCAGCCACGGCGCCGTTCTCACCGAACAGCACGGTTTCAGTCTGCTCGGCGTTGACCACAACGGTCACGATCACATCGCAGAGCGCGGCCATGGCAGCAGGAGAATCACAGGCAACGCCGCCTTCGCTGGCGAATTGCTCCGTCACGGCAGCGCGGACGTCGCAGGCATGAACATTGAAACCGCTGCGCAGCAGGGAGCGGGCGATGCCCAGACCCATCGCACCCAGTCCAACGACGCCGACATTCTTGTTATTCATGAAGCTCTCCTCGGGTTGAGCGCCATCGTTGCGTCAGGCACTCGAACGGTGTTTGTTCTGATCTGTTAAAGATAGTGAACCTGTGAGCGGATAATGTGAAGTAGATTTTTTGGTTAACAAAAATTAACATTGGCTGTTTTTTGATCAGGTATTAAAGCCTCGGTTTATAGCCGGGGCCGGTCATCACTGTGGTGAATCCTTCACTGTGGCAGATGCCCTCGCACAGCTCCGGCGTCTCGCACAGACTTTTAGCGTGCCTAGATGCCGGGCTTATTTATTGACACCGTTATCGATCCATCCTCTAGGCTGAGTTGAAATGCTTTTCGCCATGGAGGGTGCCTGTCGCCATAGGACTATTTGGAGTGTTCAGATTAATGAGTGGCTTTTGAAGTGAGGAGAATTGATATTATTTCGAATGGTTCTATCAGGGCGGTTTGCGGCTAGTTAAATAGGCCGTCGGTCAGTCAACAGTGTTTTGTGGCAGCCGCGCCTTGATCTTTTCCAATGTCAGAACAATAGTCATCCATGGCTGATACGTTTTTAGTCAATCGGAAGTTAATTCAATAGGAGATTATCACTGTGGCTGCTATTAAGTTGGATCTCAATTTAAGTGTAAAGCCAGAGGCGCGGTTCGAGGGCGATGCTAGCGCAGCCGGACCGTCTGGATATAGATTTTCCGGCAAGCTTGTCGCTCGCGCCCCTCTGAGCAAACCAGGCTCGACATTCGTCGTACGGCTTGGACATGGCGGTAATACGGGTGCGTATTCATATTTGGAATACATCTTGAAAGGTGTAGGAGATAACACCTTTTCAGTAGAGGGGAAGGGTGAAAGAAAAACTGATGAAAAGGTGGATTTCAGATTGGGTTTCAAAGAGGGTTCAACGGGTCAGTTCATTGATGAAGATAAATCGACGTATACACTGGGTACCCTGACTGACGACTTCAAGCTCGATCCGGAAATGGGTGAGGACGACAATGTGAAAACAGTGCGGCAGGAGAACTACGTTACTTACGAATCCACCGAGAACCTAAAGCGTACGGAGTGACTACGTTGCTGTGATCCAAACGTCTAGCCGCAAACAACTTTCGGCGTACCGCTTTCCGTCTAGCCGCGCGGCTTGCCCGCGGTGGCGATTTCTTGAACGCCCCCGCCGGTAAGCCGTGCGGCTACAGATGAGACCGCGAAATCAACGCTTCTCCACCGACGCCAACATCAACTCCACCCCCTGCGCCCGAATGCTTTCCGCCGCAGCTTCTGCAAGCCCGTTATCACTGATGATCGTGTCGAACTGTTCGAGTCCCGCGACCTTGTACATGCCAAACGTGCCGTATTTCGAGCTGGTGGTGAGCAGCACACTGCGCGACGCCGCTTGCATCGCAGCCTGTTTGACTTCGACTTTCAGGGCCGACGGCGTGGTGGTGCCGCGTTGAAGATCCCAGGAGCTGGTGGACATGAAGGCGACGTCCGTCGCGAGTTGGCGCAACGTCGCCGCAGCCAGGCCGCCGACGCAGGAGCGGTTTGGGTGGTCGAGTTGGCCGCCGGTGTGAATCACTGCCACGTGGGTCGCGTCGGCCAATGCATTCACCACGCCGAAGTCGTTGGTGACGACGGTCATCCCCGACAGCGCGACGATGTACGGCACGATTTCCAGCGTGCTGGTGCCAGCGTCGAGGTATACCGTCATTTCCGGGTGCAGCAATCCGGACGCGAGTTTCGCCATCGCCTGTTTGTGCGGCAGCTCGACCACGGCTTTCGATTGGTGACTTGGCTCGCTGTGCACCTGGCTGGCGATGCGCACGCCGCCCGTTACGGAATAAGCTCGCCCGCTCTGTTCCAGCAGGGCGATGTCTCGGCGGATGGTCATGTGCGAGCAGTCGAACATCTCCATCAGTTGATGCACGCTCAGCACTTGGTGCTTGCGCAACTGACGCAGCATCAACTCCCTGCGCTGGTCGGGAATCATGGGCGCTGCACCACTGACGGTGGTGTCTTCTTCGCTGGACATTCAGGCTCCTGAGGATCGGCTTACCGCGACGGTGGCAGGCATCTTAGCCAATCGTTCAGGTTGTGGCAGCAGCGAGAAATACAGGCACCCCCAAATGAGGCGGATGTCTTCTGTCATGAGAAATCCCTTATCCTCAACCGCCACGGGGCTTTGGCGGCTATCGATGACTGCGTTGCCCGGAAGAAAAATCGCTCGGCGCTTTCGCCAGGGCGGATAAGGAGAACACGTGCTCGCGACAATGCTGGTCCTGCTCGCAGCGGTGCTGCATGCCACTTGGAACACCCTCATCAAATTCAGCGGCGAGCGCCTGCTGGTCATCGCCAGCATGGACGTGGTCGCGTTCGGTCTGTCCCTGATCGCATTGGGTTTCGTGTCGCCGCCTCCGCTGCACATCTGGCCGTGGCTGGTGGCGTCGGCGTTGTTCGAGCTGCTGTATCGCGCGCTGCTGATCAAAGCCTATCGGGTCGGCGACCTTGGACTGGTGTATCCCCTGATGCGCGGATTGTCGCCTTTGGTGGTACTGGCGCTGACCCTGATCTTCGCGGGAGAGCATCTGAGCACTCAGCAGATTCTCGGGATTCTGCTGATCCCGTGCGGCATGGCCTGCTTGTTGTGGCAGGGCGGAGGAGGCGACCGTTTGCCATGGTCGATGCTGCCGGTGGTAGGGCTGATCGGGCTGTGCATCGGTTTCTACACGTGGATCGACGGTCAGGCGCTTAAGCGGGGTGTCGCGCCGCTGGATTATCTGGTGTGGCTGACGTTTATCAGCGCGTGGCCCTTCCCGTTGCTGGCGGTGGTCAACAAGCGTCCGGCCTTCATGCTGTTCTGGCGCGAGCAATGGAAACTCGGCTTGAGCGTCGGTTTTTGCGTGTTGGCCAGCTATGCCCTGGTGTTGTGGGCGATGCAGTTGGGCTCGGTCGCTGAGGCCGCCGCGTTGCGCGAAGTCAGCGTGGTGTTGGTGGTGCTGTTCGGCATGCGCTATCTGAAAGAACCTTTTGGCCGGCCACGGCTCTTAGCCTGTGGGTTGGTGCTGCTTGGAATGCTTCTGATGAAGCTCAAATTTTAAAAGGAAGATGTTCATGACCGTTGCCTTCTGGTGCGTGTTGATCGTGATTTTGCTGCCGCTGGTGTGTACGTCCATTGCCAAGTTCAGTGGCGGAAAATTCGGCGCTCGGCAAAACCACAACCCACGGGACTTTCTCGACAATCTCGAAGGCCTGCCGCGCCGTGCCCACGCCGCACAGCAGAACAGCTTCGAAGCGATTCCAGGGTTCGCCGCAGGGGTCCTTATTGCCCACGTCGCGGGTGTCGCGCAGTTGGTGACCATTGATGTACTCGCGGTGCTCTTCGTTACCAGCCGTCTGCTGTACATCATTTTTTACCTCGCTGATCTCGCGGCCCTGCGTTCGCTCGCGTGGTTCATTGGCTTGGCTTTGGTGGTCGCGCTGTTCGGGGTTTCCGTTTGACGGACACCCATCTTGGATTTTTCATGGCGGACGCAGATACTGGCCGCCATTTTTCAGCCCAGAGCCGCCATGAAATCGAAGAGCGTTGCCGTGGAAAAACCGTGTGTACCCCCGACCCTGAAAGCCGTTGGCCTGATGCTGATGGTGGGCGTGATGCTCAGCGCGTGTAGCGGGGAAGATCCGAATTCGCCCCTGTCGCAACGCAAGGCGATTTTCAAGCAGATGCTCAAGACCAGCGAAGACACTGGCGGAATGTTACGTGGCCGCTTGCCGTTCGATGGACCTAAATTCGCCGAAGGCGCGCTGAAGCTCGATGCCCTGGCGCACGAGCCGTGGAAGCATTTTCCGGCAGTGAAAGAGTCCGAGCACACCAGTGCGAAAGATGCGGTCTGGGAACGCCAGGCGCGTTTTCAAGAGCTTGCCCGGGCGCTGGAGGCCCGGACCGGGGAGTTGGTGATGGCCACTCAAACCCTTCAACTGACCCCTGCAAACATGATCCCGCCGATGAACAACGTCGAGGACGCGTGCGACGCTTGTCATAAAGAGTTTCGCAATCACTGATGCTGAGCCTGCTTCTGGCCGCAGGCCGTAGGAGCCAGCTTGCTCGCGATCTGCCGGGAACCGGCAGTAAAACCTGCAAATGCGGTGTACCTGACCCAGCCGAGGTCGTTTGATCTTGCTGGCGCTGCGCACCAGATCGCGAGCAAGCTGGCTCCTACGGCCTACGGCCAGAATCAAATGCGGTTTTTAGTCGTCTTCATCCGGCTGCAATTGCTCCAGCTTCTGCTGCTCGTCCTGCAATTCCTTGCGCGACTCAGCCAGTTTGTCTTTGCGCTTGTTGATCTTGTCGGGGTCTCCTTTTTTCATGGCCTTATCGAGATCGGCCTGGCGGGTGCCGACTTCGCGCTTGGCGTCGAGCACTTTCTTTTCCTGTTCCTTGAGCAAGCCTGCGTCGGTGCAGTTGGCGGTCACCTCACTCAAGGCCTTTTCAAGTCCGGCCGTTTGATAACTGTTGCCAGCAGCCTTGGCGTGTTCAATCTGAGTGCTAATGTCTTGGCGTTTGGCCGCGCAGCCGGTCAGTGCGGGTGCCTGTTCTGCGGCGAACACAGGCGCGGCCAACAGACCGCATGCCGCGAACGCAATAAGAGATGACTGAAACTTCATGACGAATCCTCAAAATAAAGACCCGGCCAGTCGACACGGCTGACCGGGACACAATGCCTAAAATCCATTGATACCTTGCTCCCGCAATTGCGTGCTTAATGCTTGCACCTGCGGGTCTTGGAAAAATGCATACAACTGCTTCGCACGAGCTGGGCCAATGCCCGGCTCGGACTGCCACTGATCGACGCTGCGAATCGCTAGCGTGTCCCACGAATCACCCAAATCCGCCCCAGCGGCGGGTGGTAAACCGATCGCTTTGAGCCAAGTTTCGAAGGATTGTTCGCGCGCGGCGTCAAAACTCTTTAATAGTTTAGCGCTGCTCAGCTCACCAAGGCCGGGAATGTTCGACATTAGTGCACTGTCCAGGTGCATCCAGTCCAGCAAGCCTTTCACCAGGCCGGCTTCGATCAGCTTGTCCCATGTGCCAGGTCCTACGCCCTTGAGCGCCAAACCCTTCTTGCCGCCTAGCCATTTCAGACGTTCGCGGAACTGGCTTTCGCACCCCTCAGTGGGCTGCCAGCAACTCAGCGCGTGAAACGCTGTTGCGTCTGGAACCTCCATGGACGCCCGTTCCGCTCTGCGTGAAACCACCCCGTCCAATCGGGGAATGGTCAATCCGGCCAAGCTGATCGCCACTTGATCACCCGGACGAATGTCCAGAGTTTGCCAGCGTTTAAGGGAGCCAACATTGATCCGGGACACGGTTCGGTCATCCAGTCGCACTGGTTCGATGTCCAGCACCGGCGTGATTTTGCCACTGCGACCGATGTTGAAATGAACCTTGCGCACATCGCCCAGCACCTGCGCGAACGGGTATTTCCACGCCGCGAGCCAGTAGGGCGCCTTGGCTTGCCAGCGATCCGCCGAGGGACGCTCACCCTGGCGCAGCACCGCGCCGTCGGTCGCGAACGGCAGTGGGTGGGTGTACCAGTGCTCACGCCATTGCTTCGCCTGCGCGAAGGTTTCCAAGGGCTCGCTGAACCGGGCGCTGTCGTCGAATCCCAGCGTCTTTAGGCGTTCCAGCCGCTCCTTCATGTCGCGGGGCCCCCTCGGCCAGTCCCAGACGAACAGTCCGATCTGAGCACCCTCGACCTCATCAATGCTGTTTCTCGCCAGCAACCCTGCCACCTGGCTTCGCGCGTTCAGGCTTCCGGCTTCAGCCTGCACATGCTCTGAGAGGCGCCAATACAGCTCGCCTTGCAGCACCAGGCTTTCCTTTTCCGCAACGTGAGCGGGAATGCTTGAGATCTTCAAGGCGTGGGCCGTCCAGTCTTGCCCTTTGATTCCGTCGCCTCGGCTGATGGCTTGAACCAGCTTGCCATTCTCATAAACGAGGGTGACTGCCACCCCGTCCACTTTGGGCTGAATCCACAGATCGCTTTTTCCTTTGAGCCATTGCTCCACCGCTCGCTCATCTGCCAGTTTGGCGATGCCGGTGTGGGGCACGGGATGAAGGAGTTCACCTCTTGCTGTCTTGAGGGGATTTTGAGCAGGTCGGGACGAGGGCGCGAAGCAAGCCTTCAGCTGCCAAAGGCGTTGTACGGACTGGTCGTACAGCTCGTCGGCGACTAACGAGTTGCCTTGGCGATGATAGCTGTCGTCCCACTGTGTGATTTGATTTTGCAGCGTCGACAGCTCCCGCTCGGCCTGAGCAGGAGGCCAGTCGGGGCAGCTTTGCGCGTGGGCGACGTTCAAACAGAGGGCAGCCAATACACCTGCGACAACACGGGGGGAGAGCAGCATCGAAGCATCCTTGCAGGGAAGTGAGACCCGCAAGGCTAGGGTTTGAAACGTCGCTGTTCTCCTGCGCAGCCGTTACCGGGTTTGTCCGCCACCCGTACAGTCGAGGCCCGTTTCGCACCATAGCTGTCCCTTGAGCGGATTTCGGACGAGTGCAAAATGATGTTTCAACCAGCGCCCTATAAGGACAACCATCATGGAGCTGTCGACCCTCGCCGTTTTCATCCCTGCCTGCTTCGCCCTGAACATGGCCCCCGGCCCTAACAACCTCCTGTCGATCAGCAACGCCTCGCGCTACGGATTCGTTCGCGCGTGCACGGGAGGCTTGGGCCGATTGCTCGGCTTCGCGATCATGATCGCGTTCGCTGGGGTTGGCTTGACTGCGGTCCTGCACACCTCGGAATGGCTGTTTCATGCGATCAAGATTCTTGGCGCGGCGTACCTGTTCTACCTCGCCGTTCAGCTGTGGCGTGCGCCGGCGGATTCCAATTTGGATGAAGGAGTGGTGGACGTCGGATCGGGCCGGCTGGCACGTCAGGAATTTCTGGTGGCGATGGGCAACCCCAAGGCGATCCTGCTGTTCACCGCATTTCTGCCCCAGTTTGTCGACCATTCCGCCCCCATCGGTGGCCAATTCGCACAACTGGGCGCGATGTTTCTGGCACTGGAATGCATTGCCATCGGCCTGTACTGCTACATGGGCATTCATGCGCGTCGGCTGTTCGCCAGACCGAGCGGCAAGCGCTTGTTCAACCGGACCTGTGCGGGGTTGTTGGCGGGCGCGGCGTCGTTTTTGTTAGTGGCGCGGCGGGGGTGAGTGAGTAAACGAAAAAGCCCCTGACGACTCACATCGCCAGGGGCTCTTTTCAACGCGCTGTACAGCTAACGCGTATTACAGACCGGCAGCAGTGCGCAGGGCGTCGGCGCGGTCGGTTCTTTCCCAGGTGAACGTGGTGAAGGTGTCTTCGCCCACGGTCTTGGTTTGCGGCGTGCGGCCGAAGTGGCCGTAGGCTGCGGTTTCCTGGTACATCGGGTGCAGCAGGTCGAGCATCTTGGTGATTGCGTACGGACGCAGGTCGAAGTGCTCGCGGACCAGTTTGACGATCTTGTCGTCGCTGATTTTGCCGGTGCCGAAGGTGTTCAGCGAGATCGACGTAGGCTGTGCAACGCCGATGGCGTAGGACACTTGAATCTCGCAACGCTCGGCCAGGCCAGCCGCGACGATGTTTTTCGCCACGTAACGACCGGCGTAGGCTGCCGAGCGGTCGACCTTGGACGGGTCTTTGCCGGAGAACGCGCCGCCGCCGTGACGGGCCATGCCGCCGTAGCTGTCGACGATGATCTTGCGACCGGTCAGACCGCAGTCGCCGACCGGGCCGCCGATGATGAACTGACCCGTCGGATTGATGTGGAACTGGGTGTCTTTGTGCAGCAGGTTGGCTGGCAGCACATGCTTGACGATCAGCTCCATCACGCCTTCACGCAGGTCGGCGTAGGAGACTTCCGGGTTGTGCTGGGTCGACAGCACGATGGCGTCGATACCAACCACGATGCCGTTTTCGTAGCGGCAAGTGACCTGGGATTTGGCATCCGGGCGCAGCCATGGCAGCAGGCCGGATTTGCGCGCTTCAGCCTGGCGCTTGACCAGTTGGTGCGAGAACGCGATCGGCGCAGGCATCAGTTCTGCGGTTTCGTTGCTGGCGTAGCCGAACATCAGGCCTTGGTCGCCCGCGCCCTGATCTTCAGGCTTGGCGCGGTCCACGCCCTGGTTGATGTCAGGGGATTGCTTGCCGATGATGTTCATCACGCTGCAAGTGGCGCCGTCGAAACCGACGTTGGAGCTGGTGTAGCCGATGCCGCTGATCACGTCACGAACGATCTGTTCCAGATCGACCCACGCGCTGGTGGTGACTTCACCGGCGACGATGGCAACGCCGGTCTTGACCAGGGTTTCCACAGCAACGCGTGCGTGTTTGTCCTGGGCAATGATAGCGTCCAGCACCGCATCGGAGATCTGGTCGGCGATTTTGTCCGGATGCCCTTCGGACACGGACTCGGAGGTGAAAAGGGAGTATTCGCTCATCTCGACGATTTTCCTGAGTGTTACCGATGGTGAGTGTTGCCAGATGGCCGCTGAAAGTGGCGGACCTCAATCTGGAAACCATTACGTAAACCTACATACAGACTTTCTCCGGGGACCAGCCCCGCAGCGATGGCCCAACGGGCCAGGTCTTCCTGTTCGAACCCCAACCACAGATCGCCACAGGCCTCCCTGGCCCAGCTCTGGTCGTGGCTGCACAACTCGGTGATCAGCAGGCTTGCGCCCGGTTTCAGCAGGTTGGCCAGTTGTTTCAATGCTTCGGCCGGTGCCGAGAAATGATGAAGCACCATATTCAAGACGACGCAGTCGCCGGAAACATTAGCGTCTGACAACGCATCAGCCAGTTTTAGCTCGACGTTCTGCAGCGCCTTTTGCTCGCAGATGCTGCGCGCCAGATCAAGCATGGCCGGGCTGTTGTCCAGCCCCGTGACATGCCGAAAACGCTTCGCCAGATCCGGCAGAAAACCGCCGTCACCGGGGCCGACTTCCACTGCCGTGGCGTCAGGCGCGAAGCTGAGTTTGTCCAGCAGCGACAACAGGCTGTCGCGGTACTGAGGCAGTCCTGCGATCAGGTCCTGCTGGGCACGAAATTTTTCCGCAGTGCGTGCGAAAAAGTCCTGACTGGCGGTGGCGCGCTGGCGATGAACCAGACCGATTCGGGCCTGAACGTCTTCCGGCAGGGCGAGACCGTCGACCTCTTCGAGCAGCGCCGCGTGCAGCTTGCCGCCCACCTGTTCGGTGTGGGGCAGGGCGCGGCGGTAGAAGATCGCGTTGCCTTCGCGGCGGGTCGCCACCAGATCGGCCTGGGCCAATACTTTCAAATGATGGCTCATGCCCGACTGACCGATGGCGAAAATTTGCGCCAGCTCCAGCACACCGAAGGAATCGTTGGACAGCGCGCGCAGCACATTGAGCCGCAGCGGATCGCCACCTGCCTTGCACAAGGCAGCCAGTTCGTCGCTTTGATCATGGTCAAGGGCAGGCGCGTGGAGATTCATAGGGTTGGCAGTCTAGTTATCGACTAGGTCCGCTGCAAGACCAATATCAAAAAGTTTTGATATTGGTGACGAGTGTCAGACGTTGAGCGCCGCGATTACGCCGTTTCAAGGCGCAAGCCGCGCATGGTTGGACGAAAAACGCCTGCAACTCAGGAAAAACGTGCATCAGGCCGCATCTGTCATTGCCCCGAAGCAGTGCCTGAGGGAAAATGGCCGCCTTTTTCAGATCCCACTTCTTTCTGCCCCAGGAGATCAGCGATGCCAAGCCGTCGTGAGCGTGCCAATGCCATTCGTGCACTCAGCATGGATGCCGTGCAAAAGGCCAACAGCGGCCACCCAGGTGCCCCGATGGGCATGGCGGATATCGCTGAAGTCCTTTGGCGCGATTATCTGAAGCACAACCCGAGCAACCCTTCGTTCGCTGACCGTGACCGGTTCATCCTGTCCAACGGCCACGGCTCGATGCTGATCTACTCGCTGCTGCACCTGACCGGTTACGACCTGTCGATTGAAGACCTGAAAAACTTCCGTCAACTGCACAGCCGTACCCCGGGTCACCCTGAATTCGGTTACACCCCAGGCGTAGAGACCACCACCGGCCCGCTGGGTCAGGGTTTCGCCAACGCTGTCGGTTTCGCTGTCGCGGAAAAGACCCTGGCGGCCCAGTTCAACCGTCCTGGCCACAATATCGTTGACCACCACACCTACGTGTTCATGGGTGATGGCTGCATGATGGAAGGCATTTCCCACGAAGTCGCTTCGTTGGCGGGCACGCTGCAACTGAACAAGCTGATCGCCTTCTACGACGACAACGGCATCTCCATCGACGGTGAAGTCGAAGGCTGGTTCACCGATGACACGCCGAAGCGTTTCGAGTCCTACGGCTGGCTGGTGATCCGCAACGTTGACGGCCATGACGCCGACGAAATCAAGACCGCCATCGATACCGCTCGCAAGAGCGACAAGCCGACCCTGATCTGCTGCAAGACCACCATCGGTTTCGGCTCGCCGAACAAGCAGGGCAAGGAAGAGTGCCACGGCGCGCCACTGGGCAACGACGAAATCGCCCTGACCCGTGCCGCACTGAAATGGACCCACGGTCCGTTCGAAATCCCGGCCGACATTTACAAAGAGTGGAACGCCAAGGAAAAAGGCCTGGCGACCGAAGCCGAGTGGGACCAGCGTTTCGCGGCCTATTCCGCTGCATTCCCGACCGAAGCCAACGAGCTGATCCGTCGCATGAGCGGCGAGCTGCCGGCTGACTTCGCTGAGAAATCGGCGGCTTATGTCGCTGAAGTCAACGCCAAAGGCGAGACCATCGCCAGCCGTAAAGCCAGCCAGAACGCCCTGAGCGCCCTGGGCCCGCTGTTGCCAGAGTTCCTCGGCGGCTCGGCTGACCTGGCCGGTTCCAATCTGACCATCTGGAAAGGCTGCAAATCGATCACCGGCGAAGACGCCAGCGGCAACTACCTGCACTACGGTGTGCGTGAGTTCGGCATGGGCGCGATCATGAACGGTATCGCCCTGCACGGCGGCTTCGTGCCGTACGGCGCGACCTTCCTGATCTTCATGGAATACGCCCGCAATGCGGTGCGCATGGCTTCGCTGATGAAGCAACGCACGATCTACGTGTTTACCCACGACTCCATCGGTCTGGGCGAAGACGGCCCGACGCACCAGCCGATCGAGCAACTGACCAGCCTGCGCACCACGCCGAACCTGGACACCTGGCGTCCAGCCGACGCCGTGGAATCGGCCGTGGCCTGGAAACACGCCATCGAGCGTAGCGACGGTCCTTCGGCGCTGATTTTCTCCCGTCAGAACCTGCCTCACCAGGCACGTGATGCGCTGCAACTGGAGAACATCAACCGTGGCGGTTACGTGCTGCGCGACTGCAACGGCGAGCCGGACCTGATCCTGATCGCCACCGGTTCGGAAATCGGTCTGGCCGTTCAGGCATTCGACAAGCTGACCGCCGACGGCAAAAACGTGCGCGTTGTCTCGATGCCATGCACCAGCGTTTTCGAATCCCAGGACGCTCTGTACAAGCAGTCGGTCCTGCCGCTGGAAGTCAGTGCGCGTATCGCCATCGAAGCCGCTCACGCGGACTACTGGTACAAGTACGTCGGTCTGGAAGGTCGCGTGATCGGCATGACCACCTTCGGTGAGTCGGCGCCTGCGAACCTGCTGTTCGAAGAGTTCGGCTTCACGCTGGAGAACGTCATCAGCACGGCTGAAGAGCTGCTGGAAGACTAAGAAGCCTGCGCAATCACTGTAGGAGTGAGCTTGCTCGCGATAGCGGTTTGTCGGTGATGAATTCGTCGACAGATGTACCGCAATCGCGAGCAAGCTCACTGCTACAGGTTCTCTAAACATCAGCCAAATATTTGAGAACCCCCCCATGCCTCAGTCACGCCCTTATAAAGTCGCCCTCAATGGTTACGGTCGGATCGGCCGCTGCGTGCTGCGCGCGCTGTGCGAGCGAGGTGCGAAGGCGGGCTTTGAAGTGGTGGCGATCAACGACCTGGCCGACATGGCCAGTCTCGAATACCTCACGCGCTTTGATTCCACACACGGCCGGTTTCCCGGCGAAGTGCGGGTCGAAGGCGATTATCTGCACATCAACGATCACGTCATCAAAGTGTTCCGCAGCGCGACGCCGGAAGGCATCGACTGGAACGAGCTGGACGTCGATCTGGTGCTCGAATGCTCGGGCGTCTACAACAGCCGAGCTGATGGCGAACGTTTTCTGTCCGCCCGCGCGCCGCGTGTCCTGTTCTCGCAGCCGATGGCCAGCGAGGCCGATGTCGATGCGACGATCGTCTACGGCATCAATCAGGAAACGCTGACCGGCGACGAGTTGCTGGTGTCCGCAGCCTCCTGCACCACCAACTGCAGCGTGCCGTTGCTGGACCTGCTGAACCGCGAGCTGGGCCTGGAATACGTCACCATCACCACGATTCACTCGGCCATGAACGACCAACCCGTGATTGACGCCTATCATCATGAGGATTTGCGTCGCACGCGCTCGGCCTTCCAGTCGATCATTCCGGTGTCCACTGGTCTGGCGCGGGGCATTGAGCGGCTGCTTCCGGAACTTGCCGGCCGAATTCAGGCCAAAGCAGTTCGTGTGCCGACGGTGAACGTCTCTTGCCTGGACATCACGTTGCAGGTGGCACGTGACACCGACGCGGTCGAGATCAACCGCATTTTGCGTGCGGCCGCCACCAGCGGCCCGCTCAAAGGTTTGCTGGCTTACACCGAATTGCCGCACGCCAGTTGTGATTTCAACCATGACCCTCATTCGGCCATCATCGATGCCAGCCAGACACGGGTCTCCGGCCCGCGACTGGTCAACGTCCTGGCGTGGTTCGACAACGAATGGGGTTTTGCCAACCGAATGCTGGATGTCGCTGATCACTATCTGCGCAGTATCCATAAACAACAGTAAAAACAGGGAACGCCTCATGACCGTGTTGAAGATGACCGACCTCGATCTGCAAGGTAAGCGTGTACTGATCCGCGAAGACCTCAACGTTCCGGTCAAGGACGGTGTCGTCACCAGCGACGCACGCATTCTTGCTTCGCTGCCGACCATCAAACTGGCGCTGGAGAAGGGCGCAGCCGTCTTGGTTTGCTCGCACTTGGGTCGTCCGACCGAAGGTGAATTCTCCGCCGAAAACAGCCTCAAGCTCGTTGCCGATTATCTGAGCAAGGCCCTGGGCCGCGACGTGCCGCTGGTGGCTGATTACCTGGACGGCGTCAGCGTCCAGGCCGGCGACATCGTGCTGTTCGAAAACGTGCGCTTCAACAAGGGCGAGAAGAAAAACGCCGACGAGTTGGCGCAGAAGTACGCAGCGCTATGCGACGTCTTCGTGATGGACGCCTTCGGCACCGCTCACCGCGCTGAAGGCTCGACTCACGGCGTCGCCAAATTCGCCAAAGTCGCTGCGGCCGGTCCTTTGCTGGCCGCCGAACTGGACGCGCTGGGCAAGGCGCTGGGCAACCCGGCCAAGCCGATGGCGGCCATCGTCGCTGGCTCCAAGGTTTCGACCAAGCTGGACGTGCTCAACAGCCTGAGCGAGAAGTGCGATCAACTGATCGTCGGTGGCGGCATCGCCAACACCTTCCTGGCCGCAGCCGGTCACAAGGTGGGTAAATCGCTGTACGAACCGGACCTGCTGGACACCGCCAAAGCCATTGCGGCCAAGGTCAGCGTGCCATTGCCGGTGGATGTAGTGGTTGCCAAAGAGTTCTCGGACAAAGCCGAAGCGACCGTGAAGTTGATCGCCGACGTGGCCGACGACGACATGATCCTCGACATTGGCCCGAAAACTGCCGCCCAATTCGCCGACTTGTTGAAATCTTCCAAGACTATTCTGTGGAACGGCCCGGTGGGCGTGTTCGAGTTCGACCAGTTCGGTGAAGGCACCAAGACGTTGGCCAAAGCGATTGCCGACAGTTCGGCGTTCTCCATCGCAGGTGGCGGCGATACGCTGGCGGCCATCGACAAATACGGTGTGAAGGACGACATCTCTTATATTTCCACCGGCGGCGGCGCGTTCCTTGAGTTCGTCGAGGGCAAGGTCTTGCCAGCCGTGGAAATTCTGGAACAACGCGCCAAGGCCTGAATTCCAGGCTGAGGTGAAGGGGAGTGAGATGGTCAAGCCATTACCGCTGTTGATCATGGCGGGTTTGCTGGTCGGCTGCGCGAGCAAGCCCGAAGCCCAGACGGCGCTGAACGCGGCGCCGGAACAGCTTCAGGTCAGTTGCTACCAAGCGGGCTGGCAGGCGGAAACCGTGCCGATCGTGTATAAGCGCGGCGGTCCTGAGGTCTGGGAAAAGTACGAGTTCATGCCCGCTGTCGGGCCGGTAGCCTGTCGCTGAATCTGAACTGACAGCGAACAGAAACATCAGAAACAGAACTGCCCCTGGGTATTGGAACGTTGATGGAAGTCGCGTCCCGCAGGGGTTCCAGGAGTGGTAATGAAAGGCTTGATTGCCCTTGCGACACTGATGCTGCTGGGCGGTTGCGCCAGCATGAAGGCTTCTGAACCCGCTACGCCCTGGACCCATTGGGTTTGTGACAGCAAAGCGGAGATTTACTGGCGCTACGCTGACCCTGCGAAGAAAGAGGTCGATGTGCGTTTGAACCAGAGTGAGCAGGTGTTCCGTTTGCAGGCCGCGCCCGGTGCTTCGGGTGCGCTGTACAGCAACGGGGTCCTGGCGTTCGACAACAAAGGTAGCGATGGCCTGGTCTATTGGGACGCTACCAACGATTTGATCGGTCGGGGCTGTACAGCGCCTTGATGCGCTAAGTGGTTCGACCGATGCAACACCGGGCGGTGATCAGCAGTAACGCCCCTATAATTTGAATAGCCGCCGTTACGGCAGGCACACGCGATTAACGACCCTACCGGGAGAGAGACAGACAATGGCACTTATCAGCATGCGCCAGATGTTGGACCACGCCGCCGAATTCGGCTACGGCGTTCCAGCCTTCAACGTGAACAACCTGGAACAGATGCGCGCCATTATGGAAGCGGCCGACAAGACCGATTCCCCGGTGATCGTTCAGGCCTCGGCCGGCGCGCGTAAATACGCAGGCGCCCCGTTCCTGCGTCACCTGATCCTGGCGGCAATCGAAGAATTCCCGCACATCCCGGTGGTCATGCACCAGGACCACGGCACCAGCCCTGCCATCTGCCAGCGTTCGATCCAACTGGGCTTCAGCTCGGTGATGATGGACGGCTCCCTGCGCGAAGACGGCAAGAGCCCGGCCGACTACGAATACAACGTCCGCGTCACCCAGGAAACCGTCGCCATGGCTCACGCCTGCGGCGTTTCCGTTGAAGGTGAGCTCGGTGTTCTCGGTTCGCTGGAAACCGGCATGGCCGGTGAAGAAGACGGCGTTGGCGCCGAAGGTCAACTGGATCACAGCCAGATGCTGACCGACCCGGAAGAGGCCGCGGACTTTGTGAAGAAGACTCAGGTTGACGCCCTGGCCATCGCCATCGGCACCAGCCACGGCGCGTACAAGTTCACCAAACCGCCAACCGGCGATATCCTGGCGATCGAGCGCATTAAAGAGATTCACAAGCGCATTCCGAACACTCACCTGGTGATGCACGGTTCGTCGTCCGTTCCTCAGGAATGGCTGAAGATCATCAACGAGTTCGGCGGCGACATCAAAGAAACCTATGGTGTGCCGGTCGAAGAAATCGTTGAAGGCATCAAGCACGGCGTGCGCAAGGTCAACATCGACACCGACCTGCGTCTGGCGTCCACGGGTGCCATCCGCGAGTTCATGGCCAAGAACCCGAGCGAGTTCGACCCGCGTAAATACCTGGCGAAAACCGTTTCGGCCATGCGCGACGTCTGCATCGCCCGTTACGAAGCCTTCGGCACCGCTGGCAACGCCTCCAAGATCAAACCGATCTCCCTGGAGAAGATGTTCGAGCGTTATGCCAAAGGCGAGCTGAACGCCAAGGTTAACTGATCATTATTTGATCGGTCATCGACACGAAGAAGCCCGCAGCGATGCGGGCTTTTTTGTGGCTGGGTTTTGTCGGGCGCGCATCGATTCAAACTGTGGGAGCGAATTTATTCGCGAAGGGGTAGTACATCCACTGCATATCCGTCGTCTGTATCGGCCGATCGCGAATGAATTCGCTCCCACAGGTGAAGGGCACAGCAGCGTTCTGAAACCACACTCCGTGAATCGCCCTGCCACGGTTTGCACGTTGTTGGGGAACAGGGCAGGTCTAGGATGAGGATCACTACAAAAACAAAACTGAACCGGAGAAACACCTGATGAAGCCTCTGATTGGACTTATGCTCGGTGATGTCACAGGCATCGGCCCTGAGTTGGTGGTGAAGCTGCTCTCGACTCCCCTGGCGCGTGAACGGGCTGACGTGGTGATCATCGGTGACGAACGTGTCCTGCAATTGGGGATGCATGACGCAGGCTTGACCATCCCTTACACCGTTATCTCGACCCTCAGCGACGCCGATCACAGCGGCGAAGCCATTCCCTTGCTGGACTTGCACAACGTTGACCCTTCGTTGTTCGAACGCGGCCAGGTCAACGCCGAATCCGGTCGCCTGACCGGCGAAACCCTCAAAGTGATGACCGATCTTGCACTGGCTGGCGAACTCGACGGCATTTGTTTCGCGCCGCTCAACAAGGCAGGCCTGCATCGCGGCGGCTGGAATTACCACGATGAACATCAGATGTTCGCGGCCTGGACCGATCATGTCGGCTACTTCGGCGAAGTGAACATCATCCCGCAGTTTTCCACGTTCCGCGTCACGTCCCATGTCGCGCTGCGCAAAGCGGTCGATATGGTCCAGCCGGATCGCATCGAAGGCGCACTGCAACTGGCTCACGACACCTTGAAAGCGCTCGGTAATCCAGCGCCGCGCATCGGCGTTGCCGCGCTCAATCCGCACAACGGCGAGAACGGCCTGTTTGGCGATGAAGAGATCACGATCATCCGCCCGACCCTCGAAAAACTGCGTGCCAAAGGCTTGGCCAGCGAAGGCCCGTTCCCGTCTGACACTGTGTTCATCAAGGCCCGCAACGGGGACTTCGACGCGGTGGTGATCATGTACCACGACCAAGGCCAGATCGCGACCAAGCTGCTCGGCTTCTCCCAAGGCGTGACCCTGACCGGCGGATTGAAAACGGTCTACGCAACCCCCGCTCACGGCGTGGCCTACGACATCGTCGGCACCGGCAAGGCGGACGTGGGGGCTATGGCTGCGGCTTTCCGCGTCGCCACCGACAACGCGGCTGCCCGCAAACTCAAGCGCGAGGTGGCCACCGCATAAGGACAGGGAATTCACCCGGTTGGTAAAGGACGTTCGTACTCAAGAATAAAACCGATAAGAAAGAGGCTGGCGATATGTTCGAGAATTTCACCAAGACCACCGTCAAAACCAGCGGCGCCGAGATCGTCACCGTCGTCGGCGGCGAAGGACCACCCCTGTTGCTGATGCACGGCAACCCGTTCAATCACCTGTCCTGGCACAAGATCGCGCCGCGTCTGGCCAAGGATTTCACCGTTGTCTGCACCGATTTGCGCGGCTATGGCGACAGCTCCAAACCCGAAGGCGGTGGCGACCATTCGGCTTATTCGTTCCGCTCCATGGCGCAGGATCAGGTCGAAGTCATGCAGTCGCTGGGCTTCGAACAGTTCAACGCCGCCGGGCATGATCGCGGCGCGCGTGTGCTGCATCGCATGTGCCTCGATCACCCTGAAAAAGTGCTCAAAGCGGGCTTCGTTGACATGCTGCCGCAGCATCATTTGCTCAATAACGTCACCCGGCAATGGGGCAAGTTTTCCTGGCACTGGTTCTTCATGGCGCAGGATTACCCGACCCCGGAAACCATGATGAACGCCGACCCCGAGTTCTTCATCCTGCGCAAACTCTCGAAAACCGCGCAGGGCACGGCCTTTTTCGGCCCTGAAGCGCTGGCCGATTACATCCGCTGCATCAAGAACCCGGCCACCACGCATGCCATGTGTGAAGACTACCGGGCCACATTCGGCATCGATCTGGACATGGACACCGCGGACTTCGACGCAGGCCGCAAGGTGCAAATCCCGTCGCTGATCGTGTGGGGCGAGAAAGGCGGCGTCGGCCGCAATCACAACGCCGCCGAAGTCTGGGGCCGTTACGCGACCAATATCGTGCAGACGGCCACCGTGCCCTCAGGGCATTACCTGCAGGAAGAGTGCCCCGACGAGACCTACGAGGTGTTGCAGGGCTTCTTCAAGTAAGTCGCAGTTGTCAGCAGTAGCGACGCGAGCGGCCTGACCCAAGCCGGGAAGGCCGCTCGTTCCACGATAAAGATAAGAACAGGTGGAAAAAATGTTACCGACTCATGCGCAAAAGCGCAGGGCGACACTGACCTTCGTGTTGCTTTGCGTCATGGCTTTCATCATGTATGTCGACCGCACCAACCTGGCGGTCGCCGCCCCCACCATCAGTAAAGAGCTGGGTTTCAGCAACACCAACCTCGGCATGATGTTCTCGGCCTTTGCGGTGGCCTACAGCTGCTTCATGATCCCCGGCGGCTGGCTCAGTGACCGCATCGGCTCACGCAAAGCGATGTTGTTGTACGGCGTGATCTGGTCGGTGGCGACGATTGCGACCGGCCTGGTCAGCGGGCTGGTCGTGCTGGTCATTGCCCGATTCGTGGTCGGTATTGGCGAGGCGCCGATCTACCCGACTGCCGCACGGATGATCGCGCGGGCCATTCCCATCACGCAGCGCGGCACGGCCCAAGGCGTGATGCATGCATCAGGACGACTGGCCAATGCGCTGGCGCCGCTGATCGTGACTTTCCTGATCCTGCAGTTCTCGTGGCGTATGGCATTCATCATTCTGGGTGTGCTGACGCTGATCTACATGTTTGTCATGTACTTCATTCTCGGCGAGTCGAAGAAACAGGTCGAAGCCGTGGTCATGGAGCCGGTTCGTGCACCGACGCCGGTGCATTGGCCGACGATGTTGCGCAAAGTCTGGCCGGCTGCAGCGACCTGTTTCTGTCACGGCTGGGTGTTGTGGTTTTTTCTGAACTGGATTCCATCGTTTTTCACGCAGCGTTACGGGATGGATCTGTCGAAGACCGCGCTGTTTTCCACCTTCGTATTGCTGGGCGGGACGGTTGGTACGGCAGTGGGCGGAATGCTCTCGGATTGGCGGTTCAAGGTAACCGGCAACAAGCTGCGCTCGCGTCGTGATCTGATCATCTTTGGCTTTCTGGCGTCGATCATCGGGCTGATTCCACTGATGTTCACGCAAAACATCTACATCTGTGCGGCAGGCCTGAGCTTTTCGTTCTTCTGCTCGGAGCTGGCGGACTCGCCGTTGTGGGTGATCGGGACGGAGGTCTCTCACGAGCATTCGGCCACCTCCAGCGCGTGCACTTTCTTCGGCATGGCCGTGGCAGGGGCGGTGTCGCCGGTGGTGATCGGCTGGTTGCTGGACGTGACAGGCACCAATTGGATGGCGGCGTTCTCGGCGTCCATCGTCGTGGTGTTGCTGGGACCGGTGCTGGCGATGTTCATCAAGCTGGACGATGAACCGGCTGTCAGCTCCGTTTCACCGTCCACCGGGAAACGGGTGGTGGCGTAGATCATCGATAGCCGTACGGCTCGAAAGCGGAAGCGATTTCACCCATGCCACCGCCGGCGAGCCGCACGGCCACATGGACATCAGCGTTTCGGTAGCGCGATCACTCGACCGACATACGTTGGAGCCGGTTGGTCGTGCTGCGCTTCACTGAGCAAGCGCAATGCTTCCAGCGATTGCTCACTGAACGGCGCCGATTTGGGACCTGCCGCGAGGTCCACATGCAGCAGCATCTGATCACTGGCCGCAAGCTCTTCATCTCCACCCGCTTTATACAGGCTGTGATAGAGCTGCACGCGTTTGAGGTCATGAGCAACGATCTGCGTACGCACCTCGACTTCTTCGCCGAGTTTCACTTCGTGCAGGTAGTTGATGTGGGCTTCCAGGGTGAACAGCGAGTTGCCGCTGGCAGCCCGGTCGTCGCTGGCCAAGCCGATACGGTCCATGAACGCGTCGGTGGCGTAGCTGAAGATCAGCAGATAGAACGCATCGCGAAGATGGCCGTTGTAGTCCACCCAATCCTGGAGGATCGGGGTTTTGTGGGTGATCAGAGCGGGCATGGCAAACATCCAGAAAGGTCACAGAGTGGCGGGCCAGCGCGGTCCCCTGTAGGAGCGAATTCATTCGCGAGAGGCCGATACACCCGACGCAGATCCATCGTTTGTACCACCGCATCGCGAATAGATTCGCTCCCACAGGTTGCGCGTTATTCAATCAGGCGCTGATCAGTCCTCAAACGCCATCCCGTGCTTGGCCTTGGTGGCTTTCACTGCTTCCAGCACCGCCAGCAGGCAGTCATCGCGATAACGCTCCAGCGCCGAGATGCTGTGCGTGCCGAGCTGATCGCTGGTGCCATCGACCACATCGTCAATCAGCTTGTCGGTCAGCTCAGGCGCTGGCAGGTACGTCCACGGCAGTTGAAGGGCCGGACCAAACTGCGCCATGAAATGCCGCATGCCCGCATCCCCGCCTGCCAGGGTGTAAGTCAGGAACGTGCCCATGAACGACCAGCGCAGCCCGGCGCCAAAGCGGATCGCATCGTCGATCTCACCCGTGGTCGCCACGCCATCGTTGACCAGGTGCAGCGCCTCACGCCACAGCGCTTCGAGCAGACGGTCGGCGATGAAGCCCGGCACTTCCTTGCGCACATGCAGCGGGCGCATGCCAAGGGATTCGTACACTTTGATCGCCGCCTGAACGGCTTCGGGTGCGGTGTTCTTGCCTCCGACGACCTCGACCAACGGCAGCAGGTAAACCGGGTTAAACGGGTGGCCGACCACGCAGCGTTCAGGGTGGGTCGCGCTTTCGTAGAATTCCGACGGCAGCAGACCCGAGGTGCTGGAGCCGATGATCGCGTTGGGCTTGGCGGCGGCGCTGATCTTGCTGTGCAAATCGAGCTTCAGGTCCAGACGCTCCGGGGCGCTTTCCTGAATGAAATCGGCATCGCGCACGCATTCTTCGATGGTCGCGACGAACTTCAGGCGATCTTGAGAGGCGCCAGCGGCCAGGCCTTTCTGCTCCAGCGCAGGCCAAGCGTTGGCGACGCGTTTGCGCAGGGCGGCTTCGGCACCCGGTGCCGGGTCCCAGGCGACGACGTCGAGGCCGTGGGCAAGGGCGCGGGCAACCCAGCCGCTGCCAATGACACCGCTACCCAGCGCGGCGAAGGTTTTGATTTCGGTGATGAAGGTCATGGTGATCACTCAAAGAAAGTTCGCAGAACCCTGTAGGAGCGTGGCTTGTCCCGCGATCTGCCGCGAAGCGGCAGCAAACCCGACGAATGCGGTATGCCTGACACACCCGGTTTGTCGGTTTCACGACCGGTACCCGGCCGATCGCGGGACGAGCCACGCTCCTACAGAGGGAATGGCTGTTGAATCAAAAGCGCTTCTTCAGGCCCATCTTCACGCGGCCTTCAGCCGGGGTCATGACCCGGGCACCCATGCGGCTGAGGATTTCGCTGGCGCGTTCGACCAGTGCGCCGTTGCTTGCCAGCACGCCTTTATCCAGCCAGATGTTGTCTTCCAGGCCGACCCGCACGTTGCCGCCCAGCAGCACCGCTTGCGCCGCCATCGGCATCTGCATGCGTCCGATCCCGAAACCGGCCCAGACCACGTCCGCTGGCAGGTTGTCGACCATGGCCTTCATCGTAGTGGTGTCCGCCGGGGCGCCCCACGGGATGCCCAGGCACAGCTGGAACAGCGGGTTGTCAAGCAGGCCTTCTTTCATCATTTGCTTGGCGAACCAGAGATGGCCGGTGTCGAAGATTTCCAGCTCGGCCTTCACCCCCAGCTCCTGAATACGCTTGGCGCCAGCACGCAGTTGCGCCGGGGTAGACACATAAATGGTGTCGCCGTCGCCGAAATTCAGGGTGCCGCAGTCCAGCGTGCAGATTTCTGGCAGCAGCGCTTCGACGTGCGCCAGACGGGCGAGCGGGCCGACGAGGTCAGTGTTCGGGCCGAAATCGGTGGGACGCTCGCCCGGGCCGATTTCCAGGTCGCCACCCATGCCTGCGGTCAGGTTGACGATGATGTCGATGTCCGCTTCACGGATGCGGTCCATGGTCTCGCGGTACAGCTCGACGTCACGACTGAACTTGCCGGTCTGCGGATCACGCACATGGCAATGCACGACGGTCGCACCTGCTTTAGCGGCCTCGACGGCGGCCGCAGCGATCTGTTTCGGGGTGATCGGGACCAGATGGCTTTTCCCGGTCGTGTCGCCAGCACCGGTGAGTGCGCAGGTGATGATGACGTCGTGATTCATGAGTGAGGTTCCTTGCAGGCCAGGGTCGTGTGAGGCGCAGGCTTTTTAGCACCTGCTTTTGAGGTGCAAAGCTACGCAGCCCAAGGCCCCTCAAAACGCACAGCGGCGACAAGCTCTTGCACGGGAGCGACCTGTGTTATTGCCTCGGTGTCTGAACAGGCGTATCTCATACCGGCTATAGAGGCTTTGCCCGACAAAAATCCCCAAGGAACGCGCCAACGATGTCCCAGGATTTCTATTTTCTGCTCATGCCCGGTTTTTCCATGATGGGCTTCGTCTCGGCGCTGGAGCCTCTGCGCGTGGCCAACCGGTTTGGGGGCGAGTTGTATCGGTGGCATGTGCTGAGCGCCGACGGCGGGCCGGTGATCGCCAGCAACGGCATGTCGGTGAACGCCGACGCCGCGCTGGAGCCGCTGAAAAAGGGCGCGACGTTGTGCGTCATGGCCAGTGTGGACCCGCTGAAGTGTTACACCTCAACGCTGGAGCACTGGCTGCGACGCCTCGATCTGGAAGGTGTGACGCTGGGAGCCATCGACACCGGCAGTTTCGTACTGGCCGAAGCGGACCTGTTGGACGGCTACCGTTTGACCCTGCATTGGGAAGCGCTCGACGCCTTCAAGGAAACTTATCCGAAGGTGCAAGCGACCCAGGAACTCTTCGAAATCGACCGCCGCCGCATCAGCTCGGCAGGCGGTACGGCCTCCATCGACCTGATGCTCGACCTCATCGGCCAGGCCCACGGCCCGGATCTGGCGATCAAGGTGTCAGAACAGTTCGTGCTGGGCCGCATCCGCCAGCGCAAAGACCACCAACGCATGCAGATCGCCACGCGCTACGGCATCAACAATAAGAAACTGGTGCAGGTGATTGGCGTGATGGAGCAGCACACCGAGCCGCCGCTGAGCACGCTGGAATTGGCCGAAGGCATTCAGGTGACACGCCGCCAACTGGAGCGGCTGTTTCGTCTGCATCTGAATGACACGCCAAGCAACTTTTACCTCGGCCTGCGCCTTGAGAAGGCCCGACAGTTGCTGCGGCAGAGCGACATGAGTGTGCTGGAGGTCAGCATTGCCTGCGGGTTTGAATCGCCGTCGTATTTCACCCGCAGTTACAAGGCGCGGTACGTGGTATGTCCAAGGGAGGATCGTGGGCGGGTGGCGCGGGAGCCCAAGGTCGTTTGACTCTGAATTATGGTCAATTATGGCCGCGGGTATAATTTATACCCGCGGCCATAATTGACCATAAGTCCCGAATCACTTCCCGCCTTTCATCAACGCCGAACACGCCGCTTTGTACGCCTCATGCTGATATTTATTCAGTCCTGCAGGCAGTTCGAAGTTGTGCTTTTTCATCTGCGCGTTGATGGTCTGGGGCGACAACAGCACGACGTCGCAGTCATCCAGCAGCTGAAAAATCGTTTCGATCTTGAATGTGGTCGGGCCACCTGCGAATTCGCCTTTTTTGCTGCGCTTTTTGATGGCGATGTGGGTGATGGCGTTTTCGTGAATGAAGGTCGAGATTTGACGCCCGAACGCTTTGACGTTGGCGGCTTCGTCATCGTCTTCCAGGGCGATCTTTTTGGTTGCCAGTGGCAGATGTTCAGGCGCGCCGGAGGCGCGAGTGGCGACAGCGAAAATGGCTTCGCTGCCTTTGATTTCTACGCCGCAGATATTCATGTGCTGACCTTGAGCCTGTAAAAGGCGTCAGGGTAGCGCATTCGAACGTCATTCAGACTGGGCGATGCTTTCCAGATACTCAGACCGCTCGTCGCTCGTGCGCGCCAGGCAGTCGTTCTGGCCGATGTTGAATTCTTTGGTGCCAGGCTTGGCAGGGAAGACTTCCACGGCGCAGTCGGCGTCGCGCAGTTTTTTCCAGGCATCCTGGGCGGTTTTCAGCTTGGCGATGAATTCGTTGGCCTGTGCTTTGTTGGCGCCGAACTGGGTATTCACGCGCTCTTGCAGGTTGTCGAAGTTTTCGTCCAGCAGTTTCACCGCCGTGTCGCGGCTGTACACGGAGCATTCCAGGGTCTGTTTGTCCTCGTCCACGCCGTCGCAAGGGGTGGCGTCCGGATTTGCCGCTGCATGTGCGCCTGTCGCGAATAGAGCCAGAGCCAGAAAAATCGTCTTCATTGGGGTTTCCCGATTCAGTGATGTCGGGAATTCTCGCCCAACCCGGCGGCAAAGAACAGTTATCAAACGCAGGCGGCAGATGCATGCGGTCGCCCTTTGTCGTTTCTTGACGCTTTCGGCAATTCCCCTGTCGTTTTTGCACCCGGCTCGTCCGACCCTCAGGCATATGCTGGCCCCAAAGCGCCGGCAGACGTTTCGGCGCGTGATTAACCTAGAGGGGACAGCCTGATGAGCCCAGCCGAATTGCACGCAGACAGCATCGTTATTGACGGTCTGATCATTGCCAAATGGAACCGTGAGCTGTTTGAAGACATGCGTAAAGGTGGCCTGACCATGGCCAACTGCACAGTGTCGGTGTGGGAAGGCTTCAAGCAGACTGTCGACAGCATCGCTGCCAGCCAGAAGCTAATCCGCGAGAACAGCGACCTGGTGATCCAGGTGCGCAACACCGCTGACATCCGCAAGGCGAAAGAGCTGGGCAAGACCGGCATCCTGTTCGGCTTCCAGAACGCCCACGCGTTCGAAGACCAGATCGGCTACGTCGAGATCTTCAAGCAGCTGGGCGTGGGCATCGTGCAGATGTGCTACAACACCCAGAATCTCGTCGGCACCGGTTGCTACGAGCGCGACGGCGGCCTGTCGGGCTTCGGGCGTGAAATCGTCGCGGAAATGAACCGCGTCGGCATCATGTGCGACCTGTCCCACGTCGGCTCCAAGACCTCCGAAGAAGTCATCCTCGAATCGAAGAAGCCAGTGACCTATTCCCACTGCCTGCCTTCGGGTCTGAAAGAACACCCTCGCAACAAATCCGACGCCGAACTGAAGTTCATCGCTGACCACGGCGGCTTTGTCGGCGTGACCATGTTCGCGCCGTTCCTGGCCAAGGGCATCGATTCGACCATCGACGACTACGCCGAAGCCATCGAATACGTGATGAACATTGTGGGCGAAGACGCCATCGGTATCGGCACTGACTTCACCCAGGGTCACGGCCAGGAATTCTTCGAATACCTGACCCACGACAAGGGCTACGCCCGTCGTCTGACCAACTTCGGCAAGATCATCAACCCGCTGGGTATCCGTACCGTCGGCGAGTTCCCGAACCTGACCGAAACCCTGCTCAAACGCGGCCATTCGGAGCGCGTTGTACGCAAGATCATGGGCGAGAACTGGGTTCGTATCCTGGGCGATGTCTGGGGCGAGTAACCCTTTCTACTGAATTCCTCCCTCTCCCGTTCGCGGAGAGGGCATCCAACAAAATTTTCTGGAGTTAAGTTTCCATGGCCAAGATCGCCCCGCAATTGCCAATCGAAGTCGACAGCGAGACCGGTGTCTGGACCTCCGACGCCCTGCCAATGCTGTACGTGCCGCGTCACTTCTTCGTGAACAACCACATGGGCATCGAGGAAGTGCTGGGCGCTGAAGCCTACGCCGAGATTCTGTACAAAGCCGGTTACAAGTCCGCCTGGCACTGGTGCGAAAAAGAAGCCGAATGCCACGGCATCGAAGGCGTCGCGGTGTTTGAACACTACATGAACCGCCTGTCGCAGCGTGGCTGGGGCCTGTTCAAGATCCAGGAAATCGACCTGGATAAAGGCACCTGCAGCGTCAAGCTGGAGCACTCGGCGTTCGTCTACGTGTACGGCAAGGTTGGTCGCAAGGTCGATTACATGTTCACAGGCTGGTTCGCCGGCGCCATGGACCAGATTCTCGCTGCCAAAGGCAGTTCCGTTCGCACTGTAGCCGAGCAGGTTTACGGCGGATCGGAAGAGGGCCACGAAGATGGCCTGTTCGTCGTAAAACCGTTGTAAGCCGAGGACCGTGAGATGGCTTTCGAAGCAATGTTTCAGCCGATTCAAATCGGCAAACTGACAATCCGCAACCGCGTCCTCAGTACCGCGCACGCCGAGGTTTATGCCACCGATGGCGGCATGACCACCGACCGTTACGTGAAGTATTACGAGGAGAAAGCCAAAGGCGGCATCGGCCTGGCCATTTGTGGCGGCTCTTCCAGCGTGGCGATCGACAGCCCGCAAAGCTGGTGGAAGTCGGTCAACCTGGCCACTGACAAGATCATTCCGCACTTCCAGAACCTCGCGGACGCCATGCACAAGCACGGCGCCAAGATCATGATCCAGATTACCCACATGGGCCGTCGTTCCCGTTGGGACGGCGACCATTGGCCGACGCTGATGTCGCCATCGGGTATCCGCGAGCCTGTTCACCGCGCGACCTGCAAGACCATCGAGCCGGAAGAAATCTGGCGCGTGATCGGCAACTACGCCAGCGCTGCGGCTCGCGCCAAGGCCGGTGGCCTGGACGGCGTTGAACTGTCGGCCGTGCACCAGCACATGATCGACCAGTTCTGGAGCCCGCGCGTCAACAAGCGTACCGACGAGTGGGGCGGTAGCTTCGAAAACCGCATGCGCTTCGGTCTGGAAGTGATCAAGGCTGTGCGTAAGGAAGTCGGTCCTGACTTCTGCGTGGGCCTGCGTATCTGCGGCGACGAGTTCCACCCGGACGGTCTCAGCCATGAAGACATGAAAGAGATCGCCAAGTATTACGACCAGACCGGCATGATCGACTTCATCGGTGTGGTGGGTTCGGGGTGCGATACGCACAACACCCTGGCCAACGTTATCCCCAACATGAGTTATCCACCGGAGCCGTTCCTGCACCTGGCGGCCGGTATCAAGGAAGTGGTCAAGGCCCCGGTTCTGCACGCGCAGAACATCAAGGACCCGAACCAGGCCACGCGTATTCTGGAAGGCGGTTACGTCGACATGGTCGGCATGACCCGCGCGCACATCGCCGACCCACACCTGATCACCAAGATCAAGATGGGCCAGGTGGACCAAATTCGTCAGTGCGTTGGTGCCAACTACTGCATCGACCGCCAGTATCAGGGTCTGGACGTGCTGTGCATCCAGAACGCCGCGACCTCCCGTGAATACATGGGTGTGCCGCACATCATCGAGAAAACCACCGGCGTGAAACGCAAAGTGGTGATCGTCGGTGCCGGTCCTGCCGGGATGGAAGCAGCGCGTGTGTCGGCCGAGCGTGGCCACGACGTGACCCTGTTCGAGAAGAAGGACGCCATTGGCGGCCAGATCACCACGGCGTCGAAAGCGCCGCAGCGTGATCAGATCGCCGGTATCACCCGCTGGTATCAGCTGGAACTGGCGCGTCTGAAGGTCGATCTGCGTCTGGGCACCGCGGCCGATGTCGCCACCATTCGCGACCTGCGTCCGGATGTGGTGGTGCTGGCAGTGGGCGGTCACCCGTTTATCGAACAGAACGAGCACTGGGGCGCGGCTGAAGGACTGGTGGTCAGCAGCTGGGACGTGCTGGACGGCAAGGTTGCGCCGGCCAAGAACGTGCTGGTCTACGACACTATCTGTGAATTCACCGGGATGTCGGTTGCCGACTTCATGGCGGACAAAGGCAGCCAGGTCGAGATCGTCACCGACGACATCAAGCCGGGCGTGGCCATGGGCGGTACGTCGTTCCCGACGTACTACCGCAGCATGTACCCGAAAGAAATCATCATGACTGGCGACATGATGCTGGAGAAGGTCTACCGCGAAGGCGACAAGCTGGTGGCGGTGCTGGAGAACGAATACACCGGCGCCAAAGAGGAGCGGGTGATCGACCAGGTGGTGATCGAGAACGGCGTGCGTCCTGACGAAGAGCTGTACTACGGCCTGAAGGAAGATTCGCGCAACAAGGGTCAGATCGACATCGACGCACTGTTCGCGATCCAGCCTCAGCCGTTGTTGAGCCAGGCGGGTGATGGCTATCTGCTGTACCGCATCGGTGACTGCGTGGCGCAGCGTAATACCCATGCCGCCATCTATGACGCGCTCCGGCTTTGTAAGGATTTTTGACGGCATAGCTGCGAGCTTTGAGCTGCAAGCTTCAAGTTAAAAGCGCTGCGTTCACCGTTGCTCTTTCTTGCAGCTTGCAGCTTGTGGCTTGCACCTCGCAGAGGTGAGTCTGATGTTGAGTACCCTTCTTCCAATCCTGCTGTTCGCCGCCTTGGGCCTTGGTGTCCTCGGCGCCTTGCGGCGGGTGGCCATGTGGCGCAACGGGCGTGCGTCCAAGGTCGATCTGCTGGGCGGCCTGCTGGCCATGCCCAAGCGCTACATGGTCGATCTGCACCACGTGGTCGCGCGGGACAAATACATCGCCAACACCCACGTCGCCACGGCGGGCGGCGCGGTGGCGTCGATCATTCTGGCGATTCTGGTCCACGGTTTCGGCCTGCATAACCGCATTCTCGGTTACGCGCTGCTACTGATGACGGCGGTGATGTTCGTCGGCGCGATCTTCGTTTATATGCGTCGCCGCAACCCGCCTAGCCGCCTGTCGAAAGGCCCGTGGATGCGCCTGCCGAAAAGCTTGCTGGCGTTCTCTGGCTCGTTCTTTCTGGTGACCTTGCCGGTCGCGGGCATCCTCCCGGAAAACTTCGGTGGCTGGCTGCTGGCAATCATCCTGGGGATCGGCGTGCTGTGGGGCGTTTCCGAATTGTTCTTCGGCATGACCTGGGGCGGCCCGATGAAGCATGCCTTCGCCGGTGCGCTGCACCTGGCGTGGCACCGTCGCGCCGAGCGCTTTGGCGGTGGTCGTTCGACCGGCCTGAAACCGCTGGACCTGGCCGACCCGACCGCGCCGCTGGGCGTGGAAAAACCCAAGGATTTCACCTGGAACCAACTGCTGGGCTTCGACGCCTGCGTGCAGTGCGGTAAGTGCGAAGCAGCGTGCCCTGCGTTCGCCGCTGGCCAGCCGCTGAACCCGAAAAAGCTGATTCAGGACATGGTCGTCGGTCTGGCGGGCGGCACTGACGCAAACTTCGCAGGCAGCCCTTATCCAGGCAAAGCAATCGGCGAACACAAAGGCAACCCGCATCAACCCATCGTCAACGGTCTGGTCGATGCCGAAACCCTGTGGTCATGCACCACCTGCCGCGCCTGCGTGGAAGAGTGCCCGATGATGATCGAGCACGTGGACGCCATCGTCGACATGCGCCGCCACCTGACCCTGGAAAAAGGCGCGACCCCGAACAAGGGTGCCGAAGTGCTGGAAAACCTCATCGCCACCGACAACCCGGGCGGCTTTGCACCGGGCGGCCGTATGAACTGGGCGGCTGACCTGAACCTCAGTGTCATGAGTGAAAAGAAGGCGACCGACGTTCTGTTCTGGGTCGGTGATGGCGCGTTCGACATGCGCAACCAGCGTACGCTGCGCGCCTTCGTCAAAGTGCTGAAAGCGGCGAAAGTCGACTTTGCAGTACTGGGCCTGGAAGAGCGCGACAGCGGTGACGTGGCCCGTCGTCTGGGTGACGAAGCGACCTTCCAGATGCTCGCCAAACGCAACATTCAGACGCTGTCGAAATACAGCTTCAAACGCATCGTCACCTGCGATCCCCACAGTTTCCACGTGCTGAAAAACGAGTACGGCGCCTTTGACGGCAACTACCTCGTGCAGCACCACAGCACTTACATGGCCGAGCTGATCGGCGGTGGCGCGCTGAATCTGGGCCAGCACAAAGGCTCCAGCGTGACCTATCACGACCCGTGCTACCTGGGACGATACAACGGCGAGTACGAAGCGCCGCGCGACGTGCTCAAGGCGCTGGGTATTGAGGTCAAGGAAATGCAGCGCTCCGGTTTCCGCTCCCGTTGCTGCGGCGGCGGTGGCGGCGCGCCGATCACCGACATTCCGGGCAAACAGCGGATACCCGACATGCGCATGGAAGACATCCGCGAAACCGGCGCCGAACTGGTGGCCGTGGGTTGCCCACAGTGCACCGCGATGCTGGAAGGTGTGGTCGAACCACGCCCGATGATCAAGGACATCGCCGAACTGGTGGCCGACGCGCTGCTCGAAGACGCTGCACCGGTCAAACCGGCACCGACCAAACGTGAACCTGCGGAGGCGCATTGATGAGCGACATTATCCGCCGCGACCCTCGTGCCGAGTGGATCGCCCGCAACCGCTTGCACCCGCTGCACGCCGCCATGCAACCGGCGCAGTCCAGCTGGATGGGACCGAACGGTATCATCCGCAAAAACCTGCATGGCATTGGTTTCATTGGCCCCAACGGCATCAAGCGCATCGACCGCAGTGGCGCACAGCAGGGCGGGACCACGAAGCGTTCGGCTTCCGTTGAAGTGCAATTGCCGCTGCATCAAGTGGCTGATCCGGCGTTTTTCATTGCGGTCGTTCCTGACATGGTCGGCGGTCGCCTGAGCAGCCACGACCGCGACCTGCTGGGCCTGGCCCATGGTCTGGCGGGCAGCGACGGCGCCGTACTGGCCGTGGTTTTCGGCGAGCATAAGGAAAGTGCGTTCGAAACCGCTGGCGTGGATCGTCTGCTGGTACTGGAAGGCAACGAATTCGCAGGTTACTCACCGGAACAGCGCGTGCAAGGTTTGCGGGCTGTGGATAACCAGTTCGACCCACGCCACTGGCTGCTGCCTGATAGCCGCACCGGTGGTGGCGAGTTGGGCCGTCGCTTTGCCGCCAGCTTGGGTGAACGCCCGGCGACGCGGGTTTGGCAGATCAAGGATCAACAGGCTACAGGCCGCGCTGGCGCTGGCCGTGAAGATATTTCCCGTGCAGTTTCTCGCCTCATCCTGGCCGCCGCCGAGTGTGCCGAACCGGTCAGCGAGACCCGCCACGAAGCCCTGCCGGTCGAGTTGTCCACAACCATCGCCCGCAGCCTACCGCGCATCGAAGACCTCGGCGCGGTGGCGGTTGACCCTGCACTTATCCCCATGGCCGAAGCGGAATTCATTTTCTCTGGCGGCAATGGCGTGAAAGATTGGGGGCTGTTCCACCGTACTGCTGCTGCGCTGGGCGCCACCGAAGGCGCCTCCCGCGTGGCGGTGGACGATGGCTTCATGACCCGCGATCGCCAGGTCGGCGCATCGGGCACCTGGGTCACGGCCCGGGTTTACGTGGCTGTGGGTATCTCAGGTGCGATCCAGCACTTACAAGGCATCGGCGCGTGCGACAAAGTCGTGGCGATCAACCTTGATCCAACCTGCGACATGATCAAACGTGCTGATTTGTCAGTGATTGGCGAAAGCGCTGAAATCCTCAACGCGCTCATCGAAGCCGTCGAGGCCTACCGGAACGAGGCGAAACGCGATGCTGCCTGACAAAAAACTGCCTGTGGATAAAGCCGCTCTGCACGTCATCAGCCTCGTTTCCATTGGCGCGCACCCGACCTCGCGGCGTCCACGCCGCGCCGAACAGGATGCCCGTGCGGTTGAGCTGGGCCTGCAACTGGCTGGGGATAACTTGCACGTGCTGCACGCCGGCAATGCCGAAGAGCCCGCGCTGCGTGCCTATCTCGGTATGGGCCTGAAAGAACTGCACGTCCTCGATCAGCCCGAAGGCGCCGATGCGCTGCCAGGGCTGGCCGATTACATTCGCGAATCCGGCGTACAGCTGGTGCTGGCGGGCACTCAAGCCGAAACCGGCGAAGGCTCCGGCATGCTGCCCTACCTGCTCGCCGAAAAGCTCGGCTGGCCACTGGTGGTGGGGATGGCTGAAGTGGAGTCCATCAGCAACGGCAGCGCTCAGGTGCTCCAGGCGTTGCCACGGGGTCAGCGTCGCCGCCTGAAGGTTCGTCTGCCGTTTCTCGCCACTGTGGATAACGCCGCGCCGAAACCGCGTCAAAGTGCCTACGGCCCGGCACAACGCGGCACGCTGGACGTGGAAGACATTGAAGTCACCATCGACGAGTTATTCACAGGCGCCGAACTGACCCCGGCCAAACCTCGGCCGAAACGCTTGAAAGTGATCAAGGCGAAGAGCGGAGCGGACCGGATGAAAGCGGCGACGGCAAAAGCCAGCGGCGGTGGCGGGCAAGTGCTTAAAGGCGTAAGCCCCCAGGAAGGCGCTGCGGCGATTTTGAAGTTGTTGGTGGAGGAGGGAGTGGTGCGTTAAGGGCTCTCTCTTCTCACGCAAAAGGCGCCTGTTTGGCGCTTTTTGTGTTTAGAGTTGCAGATCATCCACGGCAACTGTCGGCCCGCTGGACACGATATCGACGATGGTCACATCGAAAACCTTCTCTATCACGTGGCGAGGGCCTTGCTTGAGGCTCCAGGTGAAGAACACCAGACATCCGATCAAGAGGGTGAACGCTCCAGACCCCAAAACGCTCTGTGATATACCTTTCCAGAATCCTGGTCTGGCCGAGCGGATCTCATTGCTGGCTTTCTCTGAATAAAATTGTCGGAGCCCGTCCACTTCGGAGGCTAGCGACGCCTCGGAAAACGCCTTTACAAGCTTTGCGGCTTGGGTGCGGTAGTTTTCCAGCTGGCAAGGCCCGTTGCTGATGTCGTGGAATGGAACAAGACCTTGTCCTCTGGATCGGTGCCGTTCTTGTCTTTGAAAGCTTGAATGAACTCAATTTTTTGGCGCTTATAGGCGGCATAAGCCAATTGTCCAAGAATGTCGTCTTCGTCGGCGACCAGCGCGTTGAAAATGTGGTTGTAGCGCGCGTTCATTACGCTTGGGTCCCTTGTCTAAGCTTTCGAGAAGCCGCCCGGAATGCTTCGCTAAGTTCCTCGGTAGTCTTCGGCCTGAAGTTGAAGATTCCTGTCAGCTCCGCAGGCAGTGCGAAAGAGGTTCCTTGTTTACGCTGGGATAGCCGGCGATTCGCTTCGAGAATTACTTTGGGAGAAAAGGGAGTCCATTCGTACATGGGTGAATTCCTCTAGGTTTGCTGTATCGGCAGTCTATGGAATGTGAAGTCATTTGACTGTCAGACGCTTCCGATTCTTGCGCCCTCCAACCTGTCCACATACCCACAATCCCTGCTAACCCACCTGTGGATAAACTGTTCAGCCATTTCTGCAGGCCTTGTATTGCGTGGCTTACAAGTCGAAGGTTAAAAATTAACCGACCTATCTCGCGGTGTTTAAACGGTTTTTTCTCCACAGCCAACTCGAAATTGCGCGCAGTTCTGCCCACATTCTTTGTGCGTGTCTATGTGGATAAGATGTTCGCTATTCTCTACGGGCCCTATAACACGGGGCTTTAAAGCAATTGTGCAAATATTGATCAATCCGACGTTTGTCTGACGATTAAGCTTTTCAGTTCTCTGGATCTCAGCAGTCAATACTCTTTTCCACAGTCATGAGCTTATTGCGCGAAGTTGCGCACAATCTCTGTTGGCGATTCTGTGGATAAGGTGTTCGCGACCCTCTGTGAGCCATATATTCCGTGCCTTTCGGAGGTTTGATCAAAATATAATCAGCCATGTCTCATTCCCACCAGGTTAAATAAGTCACGGTTTTTCCTGGTTTTTTGCACAGACGAGATTTGACTTCCCCCAATTGCTGTGGGTTTTGCTGTGGATAAGTTGTTTGCGGATGCTGGAGAGGTGCAGCGGGATGGGTATAACCGAGCTTTGGTGTTTTTTTGATCAAATAAAGCCTGAAGATTCCACCAGGACGTGTAGCAGTCCGGCTTGCTGGCGGTAGCGAGTTGGAAATCGCCACCGCCAGCAAGCGGTGTTGCTATAGGACCACCGGTTTACTCGTGATTAACCGCCACACCCTTCAAATAAGGCGCAGGCTCTGCGCCCATGTTTTCCAGCAGCTTGGCGCTGTACCAGTCGATGAAGTTGACCACGCCGAACTCGTAGGTTTGCGAGTACGGACCTGGCTGGTAGGCGACGGAGTTGATGCCGCGCTGGTTTTCTTCCGCCAGACGACGGTCCTGGTCGTTGGTGGCGTCCCAGACTTCACGCAGGCGCGCGACGTCGTAGTCCACGCCTTCGACGGCGTCTTTGTGCACCAGCCATTTGGTGGTGACCATGGTTTCCTGGGCGCTCAGCGGCCATACGGTGAACACGATGACGTGATCGCCCATGCAGTGGTTCCACGAGTGCGGCAGGTGCAGGATGCGCATCGAGCCCAGATCCGGGTTCTTGATGCGGCCCATGAGTTTCTTGCTGCCTTGCTGGCCGTCCATGGTCATGGACACGGTGCCCTTCAGCAGTGGCATGCGCACGATGCGGTTACGCAGGCCGAAGCTCTTGTGCAGGTAAGGGATCTTCTCGGCTTCCCACGCGGCGGCGGATTCAGCGACGTGATCCTTGAATTTCTGGTCGGCGCGCGGATCGTTGGTGTCGTCCCACTCCAGCAGGGTGTTCAGCAGTTCGGGGTGCGAACCGCTGCAGTGGTAGCACTCGCGGTTGTTTTCCAGCACCAGCTTCCAGTTGGCCTTCTCGATCAAGGTGGTTTGCACCGCCACCTTGGTGTTTTCCATGTCGTACGGTTCCATGTAGTGATTCAGCGTCTGCAGGAACTCGTCGATGGCCGGCGGGTTTTGCGCCAGGCTGATGAAGATGTAGCCGCCGGACACTTTGCAGTGCACAGGCTTGAGGCTGAACTTCTGCATGTCGAAGTCGGCGCCCATTTCGGTGCCCGCATACAGCAGGCGGCCGTCGAGCTCGTAGGTCCACTGGTGGTACGGGCACACCAGTTTGGCGACCTTGCCTTTCTCTTTGGTGCACAGACGCGAACCGCGGTGGCGGCAGACGTTGTGGAACGCGGCGACGGTGCCGTCAGGCTTGCGCACGACCAGGATCGGGTTCTTGCCGATTTCCAGCGTCAGGAAGTTACCTTTGGCCGGAATCTCGCTGGTCATGCCCGCGATCAGCCATTCCTTTTGAAAGATTTCCTGCATGTCGATTTCAAACAGCCGCTCATCGCTGTAGAAAGGCTGCGGCAGCGAGTAAGTGCGCTCGCGGGTCTGCAGCATTTCGGCGGTTGCCTTGCGTGCGGGTTCCAGCGGATCGCCCAGGCTCAGAGTTGCGGTGACGTCCATCTTTCAAGTCCTCAGGTCGCGGTTTCAGCGGCCTACGAATGTGGCTAATACGGTTGTGTTGTGTGTCTGGCACGCGAGGCGACGGTCTTGGAAGTCGCTCATGTTTATTAGGTAAAAAATCTGTATTCGATTGACGGCGAGTGTGTAGCCGGTCGCGACGCGAACCTTATCCATGGGCGACATGGCCGAATCCGTTTCCGACTACGCAGCCCCTATAGATCGGGGCTGGTCGCCATAAGTATGTGAATGTCGCTGATAGGTAAATAGGCGGCTCGTGCGTTACGCAGAATCGCCACCATAAGAGGCCGACAGTCGGCCGTGGAGAGTGAGTATGTCCCAGAGTTTCCTCAGCCCGGTTACCACGCAGACCTGGGCCAATGGCCGCCACCTTGTGCGCGTCGTCAAAGTGATCCAGGAAACCTGGGACGTTCGCACTTTTTGCTTCATGGCCGACCAGCCGATCCTGTTCTTTTTCAAGCCGGGCCAGTTCGTCACCCTGGAGCTGGAAATCGACGGCGTGCCGACCATGCGCTCCTACACCATTTCCAGCTCGCCCTCGGTGCCGTACAGCTTCTCGATCACCATCAAGCGCGTGCCGGGCGGCAAGGTTTCGAACTGGCTTCACGACACCCTGCATGAAGGCCAGGAGCTCGCGGTTCACGGGCCTGTCGGGCTGTTCAACGCCATCGACTTCCCGAACCCGAAGATTTTGTACCTCAGCGGCGGCGTCGGCATCACGCCGGTCATGTCCATGGCGCGCTGGTATTACGACACCAACGCCAACGTCGACATGGTGTTCGTTCACAGCTCCCGTTCGCCAAAAGACATCATCTACCACCGCGAACTTGAGCAGATGGCGTCGCGAATCAATAACTTCTCGCTGCACATCGTCTGTGAGAAGCACGGTCTCGGCGAACCATGGGCCGGTTATCGCGGCTACCTGAACCAAAAGATGCTGGAGCTGATGGCGCCGGACTTCATGGAACGTGAAGTCTTCTGCTGCGGCCCGACCCCATACATGAACGCGGTCAAGCGCCTGCTGGAAGCCAACGGCTTCAACATGGCCCAGTACCACGAGGAATCCTTCGGAGCGACGCCGCCCGAAGCCCGCGCCGACGCCGTGGAACACGCCGAACAGGCCGCCGACGCGCCGGAAATCGATATTGCCGAACTGCACCAGGTCGAGTTCACCGACACCGGCAAGAGCATCCGCGTGGCGCCAGGCGAAACCGTTCACGCCGCCGCTGCCAAGCTGGGCCTGATGATCCCGAAAGCCTGCGGTATGGGCATCTGCGGGACCTGCAAGGTGATGAAGCTGAGCGGCGAAGTCGAGATGGAACACAACGGCGGCATTACCGACGACGACGTGGAAGAAGGCTACATCCTGTCGTGCTGCAGCATTCCGAAGGGCGACGTGCGAATCGAGTATTGATCCACTCGCTGCGATCAAAACTGTGGGAGCGGATTCATCCGCGATAGGTCTTTCAGTTGATAGATAACTATCGTCTGGCTTGGCCTCATCGCGAATGAATTCGCTCCCACAATGCTTATGCGTTTTGGTAGAGGGTTATTACACCCTGAACCGCGCCACCATCCCGTTCAAATCAACCGCCAGTCGCGACAGTTCGTTGCTGGCTGCGCTGGTCTGGCTGGCGCCGGTGGTGGATTGCGCAGAGAGGTCGCGGATGTTGACCAGGTTGCGGTCCACTTCTCGCGCCACTTGGGCCTGTTCTTCGGCGGCGCTGGCGATCACCAGGTTGCGTTCGTTGATCTCGACCACCGCGGTGTTAATGGTGTCCAGCGCAACGCCTGCGCCTTTGGCGATGCTCAGCGTCGATTCAGCGCGTTCGGTACTGCTGCGCATCGAGTTGACAGCCTTTTCGGTGCCGCCCTGAATACTGCCGATCATGCGTTCGATTTCGCTGGTCGATTGCTGGGTACGGTGGGCGAGGGCGCGCACTTCGTCGGCCACGACGGCAAAACCGCGACCGGCTTCACCGGCGCGTGCGGCTTCGATGGCGGCGTTGAGGGCGAGGAGGTTGGTCTGGTCGGCCAGGCCACGAATGACGTCCAGCACCTTGCCGATGTCGCGGGATTCATCCGCGAGGTTGCCGATCAGGGTGGCGGTGCTTTGCACGTCTGCGCTCATGCGTTCGATGGCGCTGACGGTTTCCTGCACCAGATCACGGCCGTCGCTGGCCGAAGACGTAGCGTTCTTTGAAGCTTCGGAGGTGCTGACTGCGTTGCGGGCCACTTCTTCGACGGCGCTGGTCATCTCGTTGACAGCGGTCGCGGCCTGTTCGATTTCGTTGTTCTGTTGCGACAGGCCTCGGGCACTCTCGTCGGTCACGGCATTGAGTTCTTCAGCGGCAGACGCCAGTTGAGTGGCTGAGCCGGAAATGCGTTGCAGCGTGTCGCGCAGTTTTGATTGCATCTTCAGCATGGCCGTCAACAAGCGACCCGCTTCGTCCGAACCGTCCGCGACAATCGTTGACGTCAGGTCGCCCTCGGCGATTTCTTCGGCGGCCTTGAGCGCAGCACCTATCGGGCGAGTGATGCTGTTGGTCAGCAGCCAGGCGAACAGCAACGTCAGGACCGTCGCAAGGATCAGCAACCCGACCACCATATTGAACGCCATGTTGTATTGCTCGCCCGCAGAGGCGTTGGCGGCGTCAGACTCTTTGCTGTTGATCTCCACCAGCTTCGACAGAACGGCATTCATCTTGTCGGAGTTTTCCTGCAAGTCGACGTTCAACAGCCGGGCGAGTTCTTCCGTTTTTCCGTCTTGGCTGAGGGCGCGCATGCGGTCTTCGAGCTGACGGTACTGGGTCAGCAGCTGCTTGAATTCGGCATAGTTGGTTTTTTCGTCCGCGGTCGTCGGCAGCTTTTCATAAACAGCTTGGGCAATACCCATTTGCTGGAAGCGGGATGTCATGGCGTCGAGGGTCTTCTGTTGAACGGCCGGGTCACGGTTGACCAGCAGCCGGAAAGACAGGACGCGTAAGCGCACGCTGGTGTCGATCATCTTGTCCAGGCTGCGAATGCTCGGCACGGTGTTCTTTGCGATTTCGTTGCCTTCAGAACGAATCTTGCTCATCTGCGTCAACGAGAAGATGCCGAGAAACAACATCAGGGCGCCTATCAGGGCAAAACTGAAAAACGCGCGTGGAGCGATGTTCATGTTGCGCAGTGACATAACCGATCATCCGAGAAATGGGCGCAGACCTGCGCCCTGGCCGTTTTTAAACGAGTCTGGTTACTGCCTATCGGTCGTAAATCCGGGGCCTTGAGCGTATTTGCATTATTTTGAAATAAATAGCTTGCTGTCGATCCGAAGGTTTTCAAACCAGCAGGGACGAAAAAAGGGGAATACGCATAGGCGCATTCCCCTTTTTTCATGGCTGTCAGCGGCTTACAGGCGGAAGCGGGCGACCATGCCGTTCAGGTCCACGGCCAGACGCGACAGTTCGTTGCTCGCTGCGCTGGTCTGGTTGGCGCCCGTGGCCGATTGGGTCGACAGATCGCGAATGTTGACCAGATTGCGGTCCACCTCGCGAGCCACTTGAGCCTGTTCTTCGGCGGCGCTGGCGATTACCAGATTACGTTCGTTGATTTCCACCACCGCACCGTTAATGGTGTCCAGCGCAACGCCTGCGCCTTTTGCGATGTTTAACGTCGATTCGGCGCGTTCGGTGCTGCTGCGCATCGAGTTGACGGCCTCCTCGGTCCCGCCCTGAATGCTGCCGATCATGCGTTCGATTTCGCTGGTCGATTGCTGGGTGCGGTGGGCGAGGGCGCGCACTTCGTCGGCCACGACGGCAAAGCCACGGCCGGCTTCGCCCGCACGTGCAGCTTCAATGGCGGCGTTGAGGGCCAGCAGGTTGGTCTGGTCGGCGAGACCCCGAATCACGTCCAGCACCTTGCCGATGTCGCGGGATTGCTCGGCGAGGTTGCCGATCAGGGTGGCAGTGCTTTGCACATCTCCGCTCATGCGTTCGATGGCGCTGACGGTTTCCTGCACCAGATCGCGGCCGTCGCTGGCCGAGGTGGTGGCGTTTTTCGATGCTTCGGAGGTGCTGACGGCGTTGCGGGCCACTTCTTCGACGGCGCTGGTCATCTCGTTGACAGCGGTCGCGGCCTGTTCGATCTCGTTGTTTTGCTGGGAAAGGCCACGGGCGCTTTCGTCGGTGACGGCGTTCAGCTCTTCAGCGGCAGACGCCAGTTGAGTCGCGGAACCGGAAATGCGTTGCAGTGTGTCGCGCAGCTTCGATTGCATTTTCAGCATGGCCGCCAGCAGACGACCGGCTTCGTCATTCCCGTCTACCTGAATGGTGCGGGTCAGATCACCCTCGGCGATTTCCTCCGCCGCTTTCAGCGCAGAGGAGATTGGGCGAGTGATGCTGTTCGTCAGCAGCCAGGCGAACAGTAGCGTCAGCAGAGTGGCAATGATCAACAGCGTGACCACCATCGTGAAGGCCGTCGAATACTGGTTCGAGGCGTCTTTGTTGGTGTCGTTGAGCTGCTGGGTGTTGATTTCCACCAGCTTGCTCAAGACCACGTTCATCTGGTCCGAGTTGGTTTGCAGGTCGTTGTTAAGCAAAGCCGTCAGGTCGTCCAGCTTGTTAGCGCTGCTCAACGATTTCATGCGGTCTTCGAGCTGGCGATAGTCGCCCAGCAGTTTCACGTATTGATCGTACGTCGCCTGCTCTTCAGGGGCGGAGATCAACTTCACATAAACGGCGCGTGCTTCTTCGATCTGCCGGTTACGGGTGGCCAGTAGGTCGAGCGTCTTTTGCTGGGTATCGGCTTCGCGGTTGAGCATCAGACGATAGGACAGGACGCGTAGACGAACGCTGGCCTCGGTCAGCTTATCCAGCGCCTTGATGCTGGGCATGCTGTTGGTGGCCATGGCTTCAGTGGCGTCGTTGATCTTGCTCATCTGCGCGAGCGCGAAGATGCCAAGCACCAGCATCAGCAAGCCGATGATGGAGAAGCCGAGAAAAGCACGGGGCGCGATGTTCATGTTGCGAAGGGACATGACTGTTCCTGAATTAGGGCGCGATCCATGCGAAACAAAGGGGAGGTACGAAAAGGAATACTTGCTTATCGGTCAGGCATGCCAAGACTTGAACTGGTTGGTCCATAGTGCGCGCATCTGTCGCAGGCAGGTCGATCTGACGAACAGCAGGAACAAGAGGGGGAAAACGCAGTCAATCAGGTCCGTTATGCGTTTGCGGAATTGAAGCGGTATCTGTGCTTTTTGTGTCGGTGTTGTGGCGTGAATGCCCTGATTTCACTGGTAGCTGAAGTGACTTTTCTTTATCGTACGCGCCCTTTGAAATTTGCCTGAGAAATCAAAATGTTGGAAGCATCTCTAAGCCAGTTGGAAAAACTCGTCGGTGATCTGGTTCAGCAGAATCAGACGCTGCAGAACACGAATGTTCAGCTCGCCGAAGAATTGAAACAAGCCAGGGATGACAACGACAGTTTGCAGTTGAGTCTGCTGGAGCAGGAAGAGAAGCAGGGCGCCACGGCCGCCCGTATTCAGGCGTTGGTTGATCGCGCCACCAGCGCAAGTGCGGTCGGCGCATGATCCTTGACCGCGACACCACCAAGGTCATTTCCATTCTCGGCAACGATTACACGATCAAAGCGCCTGAAGGTCAGGAACAGACGCTGATGGATGCCGTGGTCATGCTCAAGTCGGCCCTGTCCGAGACCAAGCGCAGTTATCCGACGCTGATCGGTGATCGCCTCTTGGTGCTGGCGGCGCTGAACCTGTGTTCGAAGCAGATCGAACTCAAGCAGCAACACGCCGAAGCGCTGAGCCGCTATGAAGACAAGGTCAGTGCGACGGTCGAGGTGATTGAGAAGGTGATTGCGCAGGGGTGAATGCCGCGATTCCCTGTGGGAGCGAATTCATTTGCGATTGGTAGGTACATCCGACACATCAATGTCGGATGTACCCTTTTTCGCGAATGAATTCGCTCCCACAGGGGGATATTGCGTTTGGTCAGAGAGATCGGCGGCTGCGATCAGGCCCCCATCACCAGACGGATATCCGCGGCCAGCTCGCGCACGCGGGCCTCTTCGGTGTCCCACGAGCACATGAAGCGCGCGCCGCCGCTGCCGATGAAGGTGTAGAACCGCCAGCCCTTGGCGGTCAGTGCGGCAATGGCTGCCTCCGACAGTTGCAGGAATACGCCGTTGGCCTGCACCGGGAACATCAGCTCAACGCCCGGAATGTCCTTGACCAGGTCGGCCAGCAATTGCGCACAGGCGTTGGCGTGGCGAGCGTGTTTGAGCCACGCATCGTTTTCCAGCAGGCCCACCCAAGGAGCCGACAGAAAACGCATTTTCGACGCCAGTTGCCCTGCCTGCTTGCAGCGATAGTCGAAGTCTTCTGCCAGCTTGTGGTTGAAGAACAGAATCGCCTCACCCACTGCCATGCCGTTCTTGGTGCCGCCGAAGCACAGCACGTCGATGCCCGCTTTCCAGGTCAGCTCAGCCGGTGAGCAGCCCAGAAATGCGCAGGCGTTGGCGAAACGGGCGCCGTCCATGTGCAGGTTCAGGCCCAGTTCCTTGCAGGTGTCGCTGATGGCTTTCAGCTCTTCGGGCAGGTAGACGCTGCCGACTTCGGTTGCCTGAGTCAGCGTCACGACACGCGGTTTCGGATAGTGGATGTCGGCGCGCTTGAGCGCGACTTCACGAATCGACGCGGGCGTCAGCTTGCCGTTCTCGCTGCGAGCGGTGAGCAGCTTCGAGCCGTTGGAAAAGAACTCCGGCGCGCCACACTCGTCGGTTTCGACGTGGGCGGTTTCGGAGCAGATGACGCTGTGGTAGCTCTGGCACAACGACGACAGCGCCAATGAGTTGGCTGCCGTGCCGTTGAAGGCGAAAAACACTTCGCAGTCGGTTTCGAACAGCTGGCGGAATTGATCGGCAGCGCGTGCTGTCCATTGGTCGTCGCCGTAGGCACGCTGGTGGCCATGGTTGGCTTGCTCCATGGCCGCCCACGCTTCCGGGCAGATTCCCGAATAGTTGTCGCTGGCAAACTGCTGGCTTTGGTCTGACATGGCCGGTTCCCTGTAATCGAAGGTTGCGACTGTAACCAGATTTCAATGCAGAGGTCATGCATTCTTGCGTCAGAACATTCAGTAAAACGGAGAGCAGCAAATGAGTGAGGCTCGATGACCGAGACGATTTCAGCGGTGCGCCCCGAGCGCGACCGGGCCTTGGACCTGCTCAAGTGGCTGGCGATGCTGAGTATGGTGCTCGATCACTTGCGTTATGTCGGTTGGCATGTCGATGGGCTGTACGTGCCGGGACGATTGGCGTTTGCGTGGTTCTGTCTGGCGATTGCGGCGAATGTCGGACGCAGCCTTTCGCGCGGGGTGACGCCTCGTCCGGACTGGAAATATCTGACGTGGCTGGTGGTTTTTTCCGTGGTCGCCGAGTTTCCCTATCGGCTGTACATGGCGGATGAGGTCACTACGCTGAACGTCCTGCCGACCTTGGTACTGGGGCTGCTGGTGGCGCAGGGCGCGGTTGCTCGTTCATCGATGCCCCGCATTTTGGGTGTTGTCGCACTCGGTATGGGTGTCGCGTTTGGCGAGCAACTCATGTTCGGGGCCTATGGGGTGTTGCTGCCGACGGCCTTTCTGTTGGTGCTGCGCGGGCCGTTGTGGCTCGCGGTGGTTCCGGGGGTGGTCTGCCTGTTGAGCAATGAATGGCCGAAGATCATCGACGGAATGATGTGGGGCGATCCGATTTCGATTGGGGCGTTGATCGCGTGTCTGCTGGGGCCGTTTCTGGGGCTGGCGCTGTTGCGATGGCGACCCGGATTCGGTGTCTGGCCGATGCGCAGGTGGGCGTATCTGATCTATCCGCTGCATTTTTTGGTGCTGCTCGGTGTGCGTCACATGGTCATGGTTTGACGCGTACCTCAGTAGGAGCCGGCTTGCTGCGGGCGGCGATCCGACGAATGCGTTGGGTCAGTTGCATCAATGTCGGGTAATGCATCGCGTTCGCCAGCAAGCCGGCTCCTACAGGGGACGTGGTGATCGCGGAATAGGTATTTCTCTCCACGACCCTGTAGACAAACCGCCATCACGCCCCTTATCTTCCGCACCAGGCCACCGCAGTGGCCAGCGTCGCTCGGACGGTTCCGGGCGCTTACGTCTTCTTGAGGTTTCCATGGCTGACCAAGGTTCGCCGCGCCGTTTTGCGCGCATCGATCGACTCCCCCCTTACGTGTTCAACATCACTGCCGAGCTGAAAATGGCTGCTCGTCGTCGTGGTGAGGACATCATCGACCTGAGCATGGGTAACCCCGATGGGGCAACGCCGCCGCATATCGTCGAAAAACTGGTCACCGTCGCCCAACGTGAAGACACTCACGGCTACTCGACTTCGCGTGGCATCCCGCGTTTGCGTCGGGCGATTTCCAGTTGGTACAAAACCCGCTACGAGGTCGACATCGACCCCGAAACCGAAGCCATCGTCACCATTGGCTCGAAAGAGGGCCTAGCGCACCTGATGCTCGCCACCCTTGACCAAGGTGACACGGTGCTAGTGCCGAACCCCAGCTACCCGATCCACATCTATGGTGCCGTGATCGCAGGCGCTCAGGTGCGCTCGGTGCCGCTGGTGCCGGGCGTGGACTTCTTCGCCGAACTGGAAAAAGCCATTCGTGGCTCGATCCCCAAGCCGAAGATGATGATTCTGGGCTTCCCGTCCAACCCGACCGCGCAGTGCGTCGAGCTGGACTTCTTCGAACGCGTGGTCGCGCTCGCCAAACAGTACGACGTGTTGGTGGTGCACGACCTGGCCTACGCCGACATCGTCTACGACGGCTGGAAAGCCCCGTCGATCATGCAGGTGCCCGGCGCCAAGGACATCGCAGTGGAGTTTTTCACCCTGTCCAAGAGCTACAACATGGCGGGCTGGCGCATCGGCTTCATGGTCGGCAACCCCGAACTGGTCAACGCCTTGGCCCGAATCAAGAGCTACCACGACTACGGCACCTTCACGCCGCTGCAAGTGGCGGCGATCGCGGCACTGGAAGGCGACCAACAGTGCGTGCTCGACATCGCCGAGCAATACCGCCAACGCCGCAACGTGCTGGTCAAAGGCCTGCATGAACTGGGCTGGATGGTGGAAAACCCGAAGGCGTCGATGTACGTCTGGGCCAAGATTCCTGAGGCCTACGCGCACCTGGGCTCGCTGGAGTTCGCCAAGAAGTTGCTGCTCGAAGCCAAGGTCTGCGTCTCGCCGGGTGTCGGTTTTGGTGAGTACGGCGACGATCACGTGCGTTTCGCGCTGATCGAGAACCAAGACCGGATTCGTCAGGCGGTGCGGGGTATTCGCGGGATGTTCCGGGCGGATGGGTTGTTGCCTGCAAAATCGGTCTGAATGCGACATTCGTTATTCCAGAATCCCCGGCCCAGGTCGGGGATTTTTGTTTGGAATACGACCAAAGCGTAGGAGCGCGCTTGCCCGCGATGGCGGTGTGTCAGAGGCATAGAACCCGCCTGATACAACGTTTTCGCGGGCAAGCGCGCTCCTACAAGTGTCATGTTAAACCCTGCATTTCACTCTCCCCGCAAAACCATGTCGTAAACGCGCCTTTGCGTGGCGTGCGTAGGCATCTGGCCTGTCTGCGTCAGCCCTACCATCGCTGCCAAGGGGTGATCCAAAAGCCCCAACACGACAATTCAGGCGCCGCGCCGCCGCTGGGAGAACCGCGATGTTCAGCAAGCAAGACCAAATCCAGGGTTATGACGATGCACTGTTGGCAGCGATGAATGCCGAAGATCAACGTCAGGAAGATCACATCGAGCTGATCGCCTCGGAGAACTACACCAGCAAGCGCGTGATGCAGGCTCAGGGCAGCGGCCTGACCAACAAATATGCCGAGGGCTACCCGGGCAAGCGTTACTACGGTGGCTGCGAGCACGTCGACAAGGTTGAGCAACTGGCCATCGACCGCGCCAAGCAACTGTTCGGCGCTGATTACGCCAACGTTCAGCCGCACTCCGGTTCGTCCGCCAATAGCGCCGTTTACCTGGCCCTGCTGCAAGCCGGCGACACCATTCTGGGCATGAGCCTGGCCCACGGCGGTCACCTGACCCACGGCGCCAAAGTTTCGTCTTCGGGCAAGCTCTACAACGCCGTCCAATACGGCATCGACACCACCACCGGCCTGATCGATTACGACGAAGTCGAGCGCTTGGCCGTCGAGCACAAGCCAAAGATGATCGTTGCAGGCTTCTCGGCTTACTCCAAGACCCTGGACTTCCCACGCTTCCGCGCCATCGCTGACAAAGTCGGTGCGCTGCTGTTCGTCGACATGGCCCACGTGGCCGGTCTGGTCGCTGCCGGTCTGTACCCGAACCCGATTCCGTTCGCTGACGTGGTCACCACCACCACCCACAAAACCCTGCGCGGTCCACGTGGCGGCCTGATCCTGGCCAAAGCCAACGAAGAAATTGAAAAGAAACTGAACGCCGCGGTATTCCCGGGCGCTCAGGGCGGCCCGCTGATGCACGTCATCGCTGGCAAGGCCGTGTGCTTCAAGGAAGCCATGGAGCCAGGCTTCAAGGCTTATCAACAGCAAGTGATCGACAACGCCCAGGCCATGGCTCAGGTGTTCATCGATCGCGGTTACGACGTTGTGTCCGGCGGCACCGACAACCACCTGTTCCTCGTCAGCCTGATCCGTCAGGGGCTGACCGGTAAAGAAGCCGACGCTGCACTGGGCCGTTCGCACATTACCGTGAATAAGAACGCCGTACCGAACGACCCGCAATCGCCGTTCGTGACTTCGGGCCTGCGTATCGGCACCCCGGCCGTCACCACCCGCGGTTTCAAAGTTACCCAATGCGTCACGCTGGCCGGCTGGATCTGCGACATTCTCGACAACCTCGGCGATGCCGATGTCGAGGCCAATGTTGCCAGCCAAGTCGCCGCGCTGTGCGCCGATTTCCCGGTTTACCGCTGAGTCAGGAGTCGCACCATGCAGCATTACTCGGGCTTCGGCCTCTTCAAACACTCCCTCAGCCACCACGAAAACTGGCAGCGCATGTGGCGCACGCCGACCCCTAAAAAGGTCTACGACGTGGTCATCGTGGGCGGTGGCGGTCACGGTCTGGCGACCGCGTACTACCTGGCCAAAGAGCACGGCATCACCAACGTGGCCGTGGTCGAAAAAGGCTGGCTGGGCGGCGGTAACACCGCCCGGAACACCACCATCGTGCGCTCCAACTACCTGTGGGACGAATCCGCTCACCTGTACGAACACGCGATGAAACTGTGGGAAGGCCTGTCCCAGGACCTGAACTACAACGTGATGTTCTCCCAGCGTGGCGTCTACAACCTGTGCCACACCCTACAGGACATGCGTGATTCCGAGCGTCGTGTCAGCGCCAACCGCCTGAACGGCGTCGATGGTGAACTGCTCAACGGCAAGCAGGTGGCGGAAGAAATTCCGTACCTGGACTGCTCGAAGAACACCCGTTACCCAATCATCGGCGCGACCGTTCAACGTCGCGGCGGTGTAGCGCGTCACGACGCCGTGGCCTGGGGCTTCGCCCGTGCCGCCGACGCTTTGGGCGTGGACCTGATTCAGCAAACCGAAGTCACCGGTTTCCGTAAAGAGAACGGCGTGTGCATCGGCGTTGAAACCAACAAAGGTTTCATTGGCGCCAAGCGCGTCGGTGTGGTGACAGCCGGTAACTCCGGTCACATGGCCAAGCTCGCAGGCTTCCGTCTGCCGGTCGAGTCGCACCCGCTGCAAGCGCTGGTGTCCGAGCCAATCAAACCGATCATCGACAGCGTGATCATGTCCAACGCCGTTCACGGCTACATCAGCCAGTCCGACAAGGGCGACCTGGTGATCGGCGCGGGTATCGATGGCTGGGTTGGCTACGGTCAGCGCGGTTCGTACCCGGTGATCGAGCACACCATTCAGGCCATCGTCGAGATGTTCCCGGTGCTGTCGCGGGTGCGCATGAACCGTCAGTGGGGCGGCATCGTCGACACCACGCCGGACGCCTGCCCGATCATCTCCAAGACGCCTGTGCCGAACATGTTCTTCAACTGCGGTTGGGGCACCGGTGGCTTCAAAGCGACTCCGGGTTCGGGCAACGTCTTCGCTGCCAGTCTGGCGAAAGGCGAAATGCACCCGCTGGCCAAGCCGTTTTCCATCGACCGTTTCCATAACGGCGCACTCATTGACGAGCACGGCGCTGCCGCGGTCGCGCACTAACCACTCACAGGAGAAATCCCATGCTTCATATCTTCTGTCCTCACTGTGGCGAACTGCGCTCCGAAGAGGAATTCCACGGTTCGGGTCAGGCTCACATTCCGCGTCCACTGGACCCGGCTGCCTGCACCGACGAACAGTGGGGCGACTACATGTTCTTCCGCGATAACCCGCGTGGCCTGCACCACGAACTGTGGATTCACGCCGCCGGTTGCCGTCAGTACTTCAACGCCACGCGTGACACCGTGACTTACGAAATTCTCGAAACCTATCTGATTGGCACCAAGCCACAGTTCGTGAACCCTGTGCCTGCGGTCGGAAAGGGAGACAAAGCATGAGCCAATCCAATCGTCTGCCCAATGGCGGCCGCATCGACCGCAGCAAGGTCCTGAACTTCAACTTCAACGGCCAGACCTATCAAGGCTTTGAAGGCGACACCCTGGCCGCAGCCCTGCTGGCCAACGGCGTTGACGTCATCGGCCGCAGCTTCAAATATTCGCGTCCTCGCGGCATCTTCGCGGCCGGCTCCGAAGAGCCGAACGCAGTGCTGCAGATCGGCGCGACCGAAGCCACCCAGATCCCGAACGTGCGCGCCACGCAACAAGCGCTGTACTCGGGCCTGGTCGCCACCAGCACCAACGGCTGGCCGAGCGTGAACACCGACATGATGGGCATTCTCGGCAAGGTCGGCGGCAAGCTGATGCCACCGGGCTTCTACTACAAAACCTTCATGTACCCGCAATCGTTCTGGATGACCTACGAGAAGTACATCCGTAAGGCCGCCGGTCTGGGCCGTTCCCCGACCGAAAACGATCCGGACACCTACGACAACATGAACCACCACGCCGACGTGCTAGTGGTTGGCGCAGGCCCTGCTGGCCTCGCGGCGGCACTGGCGGCTGCACGCAGCGGCGCCCGTGTGATCGTGGCTGACGAACAGGAAGAATTCGGTGGCAGCCTGCTGGATTCCCGCGAAAGCCTCGACGGCAAGCCCGCCGCTGAGTGGGTCGCGACCGTCGTTGCCGAGCTGAAAGGCCTGGCCAACGTCGTTCTGCTGCCACGCGCTACCGTGAACGGCTACCACGACCACAACTTCCTGACCATTCACGAGCGTCTGACCGACCACCTCGGCGACCGCGCACCGATTGGCCAGGTGCGTCAGCGTCTGCACCGCGTTCGCGCCAAGCGCGTCGTGCTGGCGACTGGCACTCACGAACGTCCGCTGGTCTACGGCAACAACGATGTGCCGGGCAACATGCTGGCCGGTGCCGTGTCGACGTATGTCCGCCGTTATGGCGTAGCGCCGGGCAAGAAACTGGTCCTGTCCACCAACAACGACTACGCCTACCGCGTGGCGCTGGACTGGCTCGACGCCGGTCTGCAAGTGGTTGCTGTCGCCGATGTGCGTCACAACCCTCGTGGCGCGCTGGTCGAAGAAGCCCGTGCCAAAGGCATCCGCATCCTCACCGGCAGCGCCGTGATCGAAGCTCGCGGCAGCAAGCGCGTCAGCGGTGCCCGCGTGGCAGCGATTGACGTGAAAGCGCACAAAGTTACCAGCCCAGGCGAATGGCTTGATTGCGACCTGATCGCCAGCTCCGGCGGTTACAGCCCGATCGTTCACTTGGCCTCCCACTTGGGCGGCAAGCCGGTCTGGCGTGAAGACATCCTCGGTTTCGTACCGGGTGAAGCCCCTCAGAAACGCGTCTGCGTGGGCGGGATCAACGGCGTTTACGCGCTCGGCGACGCGCTGGCTGACGGTTTCGAAGGCGGCGTGCGCGCAGCCACCGAAGCGGGTTTCCAACCTGTAGAGGGCGTGATTCCGAAAGCGTTGAGCCGCGTGGAAGAGCCTACCTTGGCGATCTTCCAGGTGCCGCACGAGAAGGGCACGTCCCGCGCGCCGAAACAATTCGTCGACCTGCAAAACGACGTCACCGCCGCCGCCATCGAACTGGCGACCCGCGAGGGCTTCGAGTCGGTCGAGCACGTAAAACGCTACACCGCGCTGGGCTTCGGCACCGATCAGGGCAAACTGGGCAACGTCAACGGTCTGGCCATCGCGGCCCGTTCGCTGAACGTCACCATCCCTGAGATGGGCACCACCATGTTCCGCCCGAACTACACGCCGATCACCTTCGGTGCGATTGTCGGTCGTCACTGCGGCCACATCTTCGAGCCGGTGCGCTTCACCGCGCTGCACGCCTGGCACGTCAAGAACGGCGCCGAATTCGAAGACGTCGGTCAGTGGAAACGTCCGTGGTACTTCCCGAAAGCCGGTGAAGACATCCATGCCGCCGTGCGCCGCGAATGCAAAGCCGTGCGCGACAGCGTCGGCCTGCTGGACGCCTCGACCCTGGGCAAGATCGACATTCAAGGCCCGGATGCGCGTGAGTTCCTGAACCGCATCTACACCAACGCCTGGACCAAGCTCGATGTGGGCAAGGCGCGCTACGGCCTGATGTGTAAAGAAGACGGTATGGTTTTCGACGACGGCGTGACCGCTTGCGTCGCTGATAACCACTTCATCATGACCACCACCACGGGCGGCGCTGCACGCGTCCTGCAATGGCTGGAAATCTATCAGCAGACTGAATGGCCGGACCTGAAGGTGTACTTCACCTCCGTAACTGACCACTACGCGACCCTGACCCTTTCGGGCCCGAACAGCCGCAAGCTGCTCAGCGAAGTGACCGACATCGACCTGGATCGCGAAGCCTTCCCGTTCATGACCTGGAAAGAAGGTCTGGTCGGTGGCGTACCGGCTCGTGTGTTCCGGATCTCCTTCACCGGTGAGCTTTCCTACGAAGTGAACATCCAGGCCGACTACGCGATGGGCGTTCTGGAAAAAATCGCCGAAGCAGGCAAGAAGTACAACCTGACCCCGTACGGCACTGAAACCATGCACGTACTGCGGGCCGAGAAGGGCTTCATCATCGTCGGCCAGGACACCGACGGCTCGATGACCCCGGACGACCTCAACATGGGCTGGTGTGTTGGGCGCACCAAACCGTTCTCGTGGATCGGTCAGCGCGGTATGAACCGTGAAGACTGCGTGCGTGATCAGCGCAAGCAACTGGTTGGCCTCAAGCCAATCGACCCGAACAAGTGGCTGCCGGAAGGCGCACAGTTGGTGTTCGACCCTAAACAGTCGATCCCGATGACGATGGTTGGTCACGTGACGTCGAGCTACGCGGCGAACTCGCTGGGTTATTCGTTCGCCATGGGCGTGGTCAAGGGCGGTCTGAAGCGTATGGGCGAGCGTGTGTTCTCGCCGCAAGCGGATGGCAGCGTGATCGAGGCAGAAATCGTTTCCTCGGTGTTCTTCGATCCGAAGGGCGACCGGCAGAACGTGGAGTAAGCCTGCGGGCTTGTTGAAATCCCTGTAGGAATGAGCTTGCTCGCGATTACGTCAGATCAGACCCAGATGCGGTGACTGACACAATGCATTCGCGAGCAAGCTCACTCCTACAGGGGCCGTGTTCACCGCTATAACAGAATTCAAGACAGGTGCTCTATGACCACAGCCAACGTTTACCAACAGCGGCCAACGACCGACGCTAAAGTCGAGTCGCCTCTGTTTCACGCCGACCTGAAAAGCCTGGTCGGCAAAGGCCGCACCAACCCGGGTGTGGTGCTGCGCGAGAAAAAACTGCTGGGCCACCTGACCATTCGTGGCGATGCCCATGATCCGGCCTTCGCTGCCGGTGTTCACAAAGCGCTGGGCATGGAATTGCCAGGTGCGTTGACGTTGGTTTCCAGCGGCGAGAGTTCGATCCAGTGGATGGGCCCGGATGAGTGGCTGCTGATCGTGCCAACCGGCGAAGAGTTCGCTGTCGAGCAGAAACTGCGTGAAGCGCTGGCCGGCCTGCACATTCAGGTGGTCAACGTGTCCGGCGGCCAATCCATTCTGGAACTGACCGGCCCGAACGTGCGCGACGTGCTGATGAAATCCACCAGCTACGATGTACACCCAAGTAACTTCCCGGTCGGCAAGGCCGTCGGCACGGTGTTCGCCAAGTCGCAACTGGTGATCCGTCGTACGGGCGAAGAAAGCTGGGAACTGCTGATCCGCCGCAGCTTCTCCGATTACTGGTGGCTGTGGCTGCAGGATGCGAGCGCCGAGTATGGCCTTGGGATCGCAGCCTGATTCAGCTTTGATCGTTCCCACGCTCGGCGTGGGAACGCATCCCGGGACGCTCTGCGTTCCATGTGAAGGACGCGGAGCGTCCTGAACTGCATTCCCACGCAGAGCGTGGGAACGATCTGAGGAAAAACTATGAGCCGCGCCCCCGATACCTGGATTCTGACCGCCGACTGCCCCAGCGTACTGGGCACGGTGGATGCGGTGACGCGCTTTCTGTTCGAGCAGGGCTGCTATGTTACTGAGCACCATTCCTTCGATGACCGGCTGTCCAGCCGCTTTTTCATTCGCGTTGAATTCCGTCAGCCCGACGGCTTCGACGAGGCATCTTTTCGCGCGGGCCTGACCGAACGTGCCGCAGCCTTTGGCATGAATTTCGAGCTGACGGCGCCGAATTACCGCCCAAAAGTGGTGATCATGGTTTCCAAGGCCGATCACTGCCTCAACGACCTGCTCTACCGTCAGCGCATCAATCAGCTGTCGATGGACGTGGTCGCCGTGGTCTCCAACCACCCCGATCTCGAACCACTGGCGCGCTGGCACGATATTCCCTACTACCATTTCCCACTCGACCCCAACGACAAGCCTGCGCAGGAAGCGAAGGTCTGGCAGGTGATCGAGGAATCCGGCGCCGAGCTGGTGGTGCTTGCCCGTTACATGCAGGTGCTGTCGCCGGAGTTGTGCCGCAAGCTCGATGGCAAGGCGATCAACATTCACCACTCGCTGCTGCCGGGCTTCAAGGGCGCCAAGCCGTATCACCAGGCCTACAACAAGGGCGTGAAACTGGTCGGCGCGACGGCGCATTACATCAACAACGATCTGGACGAAGGTCCGATCATCGCCCAGGGCGTCGAGGTGGTAGACCACAGTCACTACCCCGAGGACCTGATCGCCAAGGGCCGCGACATCGAAGGCCTGACCCTGGCGCGAGCGGTGGGTTATCACATTGAACGGCGTGTGTTCCTCAACGCCAACAGGACAGTCGTCCTGTAGCTCCAAGCGTTAAGCCACAAGCTACAAGAGGAAAAGCTAGAAAGCTGTAGACCCGTTTCAAGCTGAGGCAGTGGTAGCAGGGCTTTTCTTGCTGCTTGAAGCTTATGGCTTGGAGCTTAGCTGTATCCATAACAACAATTCAGCGAGGTGAAAGCATGTCTGGTAATCGTGGTGTGGTGTATCTCGGCGCAGGCAAGGTCGAAGTACAGAAGATCGACTATCCCAAAATGCAGGACCCGCGTGGGAAGAAGATCGAGCACGGTGTCATCCTGCGCGTGGTATCCACCAACATCTGTGGCTCCGACCAACACATGGTTCGCGGCCGTACAACTGCCCAGGTTGGTCTGGTGCTGGGCCATGAGATCACGGGTGAAGTGGTCGAAAAGGGCACTGGCGTCGAAAACCTGAAGATCGGTGATCTGGTTTCCGTTCCTTTCAACGTCGCGTGCGGCCTGTGCCGTTCCTGCAAAGAGCAACACACCGGCGTGTGCCTGACCGTCAATCCGGGCCGTCCGGGTGGTGCTTACGGCTATGTCGACATGGGCGACTGGACCGGCGGCCAAGCTGAATACGTCCTCGTTCCATACGCTGACTTCAACCTGCTCAAGCTTCCTGATCGCGACAAGGCCATGGAAAAAATCCGTGACCTGACCTGCCTCTCCGACATTCTGCCGACTGGCTACCACGGCGCTGTCACTGCCGGTGTAGGCCCAGGCAGCTCGGTGTACATCGCCGGTGCCGGTCCTGTCGGTCTGGCGGCGGCCGCTTCGGCCCGTCTGTTGGGCGCGGCGGTCGTCATCGTCGGTGACGTGAACCCTGTTCGTCTGGCGCACGCCAAGGCTCAGGGCTTCGAAATCGCTGACCTGTCCACCGACACCCCACTGCACGAACAGATCGCCGCATTGCTGGGCGAGCCTGAAGTGGACTGCGCCGTCGACGCCGTGGGCTTCGAGGCCCGTGGTCATGGTCACGCGGGCGTCAAGGAAGAAGCACCGGCCACCGTGCTCAACTCCCTGATGGGCGTCGTGCGCGTCGCGGGCAAGATCGGTATCCCTGGCCTGTACGTCACTGATGATCCGGGCGCTGTCGATGCTGCCGCGAAAATGGGCAGCCTGAGCATTCGCTTTGGTCTGGGCTGGGCGAAATCCCACAGCTTCCACACCGGTCAGACCCCGGTCATGAAGTACAACCGTCAACTGATGCAAGCCATCATGTGGGACCGCATCAACATCGCTGAAGTGGTGGGCGTGCAGGTCATCAGCCTCGACGACGCGCCACGCGGTTACGGCGAGTTCGACGCAGGCGTTCCGAAGAAATTCGTGATCGACCCGCACAAACTGTTCAGCGCGGCGTAAGCCAGGCGGCAGAGCACCAAAAGGCGACCTTCGGGTCGCCTTTTTTGTGCGCGACGAATGGCGCAAAGCCTCGCGGTGACGCTGTATTCGGCAGATGTTTCATGGTATTAACACGCACCTATTCAACAAGGATGTGAGTGGTTTCATGGTGATCGACGCGCTGAAGATGTCCCTGCAGGGTTACGCTGTTCTCGGCTTCGTGTTGTACCTGATAGGCGCGGTAGCGATCTTTTCGCTCTTCGCCGTCGCCTATACCCGCCTGACCCCCCATGCCGAATTTGCGCTGATCCGCGAGGGCAACACGGCAGCCTCCATCGCGTTGTCAGGCGCGCTGATCGGTTTTGCGATTCCGGTCGCCAGCGTCATCTCCCATTCGATTTCCCTCCTCGACTTTCTCGTCTGGGCGCTGATCGCGTCCGTTGTGCAATTGCTGGTGTTCGGCGGCGTGAGCTTCGTGCTCAAAGGCCTTTCGCGCCGTATCGAAAGCGGTGAGATCGCCGCTGCGGTGTTCGTCGCCGCCATCTCCATCAGCATCGGGCTGCTCAACGCGGCCTGCATGACGCCGTCTGCCTGAGGAGTCGCCATGAAACGCAGCAAAAGCATTCGGCTGGCCGCTCTGGGCAGCCTTTCGCTGGCGTTGACCGCGTGCGACAGCGGGAAGCGCCCGATGAAAACCGTCAGTGAAACCAGGCAATACGAAAACCTCGAAGCCTGCACCAAATCCGGTGTGGCGACAGACGTTTGTATCGACGCGTACACCGCTGCGTATGAGCTGCATCGTAACCGGGCGCCGTCCTACGACAGCTACGCCGATTGTGAAGCGGACTACGACGTCGGTATGTGCACCGAGCGCTCGAACAACGGGCGGATCATGCCGGTCTCCAGCGGTTTTGCCGTGACGACGCAACGCGAAGTGCCCGCCGATGAGCCAGCGACCTCGTCCGGTGGCGGCAGTGGGGGCGGAGGCGGTGGGCATGGCTCGGGCGGCTTCTGGCGCTGGCTCAGTTACGGCGATGACGGTCCGCGTTATTACAGCGAGCCGCTGTACCGTGAGCGTGTCGGGATCGATCAATCGCGGCTGGTTTCGTTGAATCAGCAGCTCAGCGAAGGCAAGACGTTCCCCAAAGCCAAAAACGGGCGCTTCAAGGTCTCCAGTCCTGAGTCGTTCTCCACCAGCGTGAAGCTGTCCGGCGCGGAGCCCATTCGCGTGAGTCGGGGCGGTTTTGGCGCCCGTGGCGGCTCCGGCGGCTGAGGGGGCTTTCGATGAAAAGAATCCGAATCGCCCCGCGCCCGGACTGGCGAGAGACCGCTGAGCAGTTTGGCTTTGGTTTCCACACGTTCGACGGCGAGCCCTATTGGGACGAGTCTGCGTATTACCAGTTCTCGCTGGCGCAGATCGAGAACGACCTGGAGGACCCCACGCGGGAAATCCATGAGATGTGCCTGGACCTCGTCGCACGGGTGGTAGACAGCGAGCAATGGCTCGAAAAACTGGCGATCCCTGCGCAGTACCGCGACTTCGTTCGGCGTTCGTGGAAGGAACGGCAGCCTCATTTATATGGCCGCATGGACCTCAGCTACGACGGCCACGGTCCGGCAAAGTTGTTGGAGACCAACTACGACACGCCGACGTCGTTGTACGAAGCGAGCATCTTTCAGTACCTGTGGCTCGACCAGCAGATTCAGCGTGGCCAACTGCCCTCTGAGTCGGATCAGTTCAACAGCCTGGAAGAAAAGCTGACTGATCTGTTTCGCGGCTTGTTCATCGAAACCCCGTTTTATTTCTCGTCCGTGAAAGGCTCGGTCGAGGATCGTGGCACGGTGGAATACTTGCGAGACATCGCCCGTGAAGCCGGGCTACAGACCCACCTGATCGACATCGAAGACATCGGCCTGGACACGCGCGGCACATTCGTCGATGAGTCGAACGCACCGATCCGCACGCTGTTCAAACTGTACCCGTGGGAGCACATGTTTCAGGAGGAATTCGGTGCTGCCATCGAGAAGAGTGGCACGCTGTTCATCGAGCCTGCGTGGAAGTCGATCCTCTCGAACAAAGGCGCGCTGGCGCTGCTGTGGGAATTGCACGAAGGGCATCCGAACCTGCTGCCGACCTTCTTCGACGCCGATCCGACTCAGCCACTGGCCAACGGCTGGGTGCGCAAACCGTTCTTCTCCCGCGAAGGCGCCAACATCGACATCCGCACAGACAATGGCCGCAGGGTTTATCAGAACGGCCCTTATGGCTCAGGCCCGAGCGTGCTGCAGAAATTTCACCCGCTGCCCTGTTTCGAGGGCCATTACACCGTCATCGGCAGCTGGATGATTGGCGATCAGCCTGCCGGGATCGGCATTCGCGAGGATGATTCGTTGATTACCAAGGACACCAGCCGCTTTCTGCCGCACATCATTCGATGATTGCGGATGACTGAACAGGGCGACCTTCGGGTCGCCTTTTTTACGTCTGGCGTAGGGCGAAGCCCTGGGCGATGTAAGGCGTTTCTGTGATTGCCTGGGGAATTTTTGATTTCTATTCCCGCTTGTTTCTAGAGGTGTGATCGCGTGCTATTTGTCTGCCCGGTTTTTTCTGGGTGCGGATGCAGCATGTCGATGGGGGCGTTGAAAGCGGGGTTTATCGTGGGGATTGGCATCGGGTTGATTGCCGTGCCCGCCGTGTTGGCCAAGGCGGATTCGGACGCGCAAGCGCCGCGCTGGATTTCCTCAGTGGTCTTCTTCGAAAACGCCAACGCCTGCCAGTGGGCGGGTGTGCCTGCGCAGATTTGCCAATCCGGTTATCGCTCTGCCTACCGCCAGCACGTTCGAATCGCACCGGCTTATCACGACGAAGCCAGCTGTGAGGCCGATTTCGTTCCGGGGGAATGTTTTGTCGGTGGCGTGTCACGTCTGTGGACGCCCTGGCTTTCAGGCTTCTCCCTGATCACCCAGGCGCAATTGCCGACCACCAAAGGGCATGAACGGTTCGCTAACGTCAGTCAGTCGTGGTCGCAGCGATTGCAGGGCGTCGGTGAGGCACCGGAGCCTGCGAGACGGGTGCGTTACTTCAGTGAGCCGCTGTACTGGGAGCGTGATCATCAGGGCGGCGCTCGCCTGACGAGCCTGCGAGAAAAACTGCGCAATGGGGAGCGCTTCGCCAACGCCTTCAGCAAACGCCCGCCAGTCCAGTCGGGTTCGGTGTTATGGACCCGTCAGTTGGCGCGGTTTTTCGAGCCGCAACGCCTGATTGACGTTGCGATTCCCTAAGCCGCGCTTACAGCGACGCCAACTGGCCTTTGTACAGAATCGGTCCGGTTGGTTTGCCTGACGGCGAGCCTCCTTTCGGCTCCAGCGTAATCGCCATCGTCGTTTGTCCGCTCAGCAACTTGCGCTGAGCATCGCTCAAGTCCACGCGTCCTTTGCCGTCGTCGGGAATCACGCCCAGCGAGACAGGCACGCCATCCAGCGGAATCGCCCACAGCTCCAGACTGCGGCCCGGATCGACCGAGGCTACGGCCACTGGCTCGACTTTCAGATAGCGTTCGAACGCCTGAACGGTCAGGGCCGGCTGTTGGTCGTTGGCCACCAGTGTGGCGTTGAAGTCCGGTTTGTCGCGGGTGTAGATCACGCCCACGATGATCGCGACCAACAGCGAGCAGGCGACAGCGGCCACGCGTATCCAGCTCCAGAACGAGCGTTTTTCCGGCACGTGCAGACGCTGCGGCTCGATGCGCGCGACGATCTGTTGCCACACGCGATCAGGCACTGGTTCTGGCCGCAACTCAGTCGTCAGCCCGATCAGGCTTTCCTGCCACTGAGCGACTTCAGCGCGCAGATTGGGGTCGTCCAGCAGCAGGCTTTCGAAGCGCCTGCGGGCGGTCGAGGGCATCAGGCCGATGGCGTAGTCGGCGGCGAGGGCACGGCGCAATTCAGGCTGGAGGTAATTCATGATTCAAGGCACCTGCGCAGACGCTCCATGCCGCGGCGAATCCACGATTTGACCGTGCCCAGCGGCGCGGCCAGTTGCGTGACCAGATCCCCGTGGGATGCGCCGTGAAAATACGCGGTGATAATCGACTGGCGCTGCATGCCTTCCAAGGTGTCGAGGCAGCGACGCAGCGCCGTGGCATCGCGCAGGCTTTCCATCTGCTCATGAGCCGATGGCGCCTCATCGAACAGGGCTTGCACTTGCTCGTCGGTCAGCGGGTCTTCACGGTGTTTGCGCAGTTGGTCGATGGCCTTGTTGCGCGTGATGCTGACCATCCAGGTCATCGGCGCCGAGAGGCTCGGCTCGTATTGCGACGCGCTGTTCCAGATCCGCACGAAGGCTTCCTGCAACACATCCTCGGCCTGATCGCGATGGCCCATGCAACGCAACGCCACTGCGAACAATTGGCCGGACACCTTGCGGTAGAGGGTTTCGAACGCCCGGCGATTGCCCAGCGAACATTGCGCCAGCAGTTGCCGGAGTTCATCGGCGTCGACAGAAGAGATAAGCGTGCTCCCGGCATGGGTTCGGCGACGGCCACGCAGGTGGCCAGAATGCTGGCAGATTAGTCCAGGTTGAGCCGCAGTTCCATTCACCGTTTTTACTCGCGAAAAGGAATCGGGAGCGCCACCGCCCATCGGGCAGGACAGTGCGCGCGTTTTCGTCCATGCAGGGGATACGTCGCGGCGGATCAACTGGATGCACGGCAAACGCAGATATTTCGCAGGCTCTGCGGATTCTGGCGGGTTTGAACTTCCATCGGGGCAGCGGTCCAACGCGGAGTTACGCCGGCCCCGGCCGGTTCTTTTGCATGTGAGGTTGGCTCAATGAACGTATCACTGAAAAACGCACGCGGCGCTATTCTGGCGACCCTGATGGCACTGGCGGCAACCCCGGTTTTCGCTTTCAACCTGAACGACGCCGCCAACGCTGTTTCCGGCGCCACCGGCGGCCAGCAGAAAGCCACCGCAGCCCCTGAGGCTGCCGGACTGCTCAACACGCTCGGCACCCAACTGAACGTCACCCCGCAGCAAGCCGTCGGCGGCACCGGCGCACTGCTGGGTCTGGCCAAGAACAAGCTCTCTGGCAATGACTACTCGCAACTGAGCCAGTCCGTCCCCGGCCTTGATCAACTCGCCGGCACCTCTGCACTCGGCAGCCTCGGCGGGTTGGGCGGCATGCTCGGCAACTCCGGTAGCCAATCGGCCGTCAACAACGCACTGGGCAACGTGCAAAGCATGGGCGACGTGACCAAAGCCTTCGGCGCACTGGGCATGGACGGCAACATGGTCGGCCAGTTCGTCCCGGTGATCCTGCAATACCTGAGTCAGCAAGGCGCAAGCGGCTCGGCGCTGTCGGCGTTGGGTGGGGTGTGGGGGGCGAAATGATCGGATCAGTCCTGACCCGATTAACGCCCTGAAACAAAAGAATTTAACGATACGCTTCAGCGGCCGATACGGCTTGGCGATCAATGCGTTGGCTATTTCAGTGACGCCTGACCATTACCAGATTGGTCAGTTTGGCCGTTGACGTAACATGCTGCCAGCGTGAACATACGCCTCAATTGCGCCCGATCCTCTGGTGCTGGCTTAGTCCGGCATTACGTTCGGGCCTTCTTATTTTTGAGACATGGACGTTGTCGAAGCTAGCGCCTCCCAAACCTTTTTGTACGTATGCGCGGTTGGTTGACTGTTGGCCGAGCGCGGCATGGTTATCAATGATCGGCATCGTGCGCACCGCAAGCTTGCTCAGTTGGGCTATTACCGACTGAGCGGATTCTGGTACCCCGCTCGCACCTTCAAGATGAACGGCTCCAGATCTGAAACATGTGAGGTAACAGGCAGGCCCGTCCGGCTGGAGGCGTTTCAATCGGGAACTTCCTTCGATAACGTGGTGAGCCTTTATCAATTCGATAAGCGGCTGCGGCTGCTGATGCTGGACGCGATCGAGCGCCTCGAGGTTCATCTCAAGACCCTGATGGCGCACGAGGTGGGTTATCACGGCCCGATGGCTTACGTCGATCAGCGCTTTGTGCTGCGCAAATGGACCTTGTTTTACACAGACTCTCGCGGCAACGAGCGCAACAAATGGGAATAGTGGCGGCGCAAACAAGAGTCGCACATTGCTCGTAGCCGAGAGGACTGCATTCGCTGGCATAGGCAGGCTGGCAAGTCCATTCCTGTTTGGGTGGCGGTAGAGGCGTGGGATTTCGGGGATCTTTCAGAATTTTTCGAGTTGCTGGGTCACCGGTATCAGAACTTCATCCTTGCGCGTTTGGGGGTGACCAACGCAAAAATGTTAAGCCGCTGGTTGCAGCAGATCAGTCATCTACGCAACCGATGCGCGCATCATGCCCGTATTTGGAATCAGGCCTCACCAAACCCACTGGCAGTTCCGGATGATCCCTATTTCCAAGCGCTGAATCTGGATCAACATGCGCTCAAAAGGTTGTTCGGTCTTGTGGCAATTATTGGGTATCTCTTACGCACAATCGCCCCAGCCTCCACATGGATAAATGACGTCGCCGATCTGATCGATAAAAAGCCGTTGATGCCTGGTTGTACATTCAAGGCGATGGGGTTCGCCAGTGAGGCCGGATTTCCGCGTTCATCGTTCGGGGGGTGATGCATCAGTTCTTAGCGTGATCCCCACGCAACTCAGCAATCCTCGCGTTTTTCTCGTTCCACAGCCGGTTCACCCAGTCCTGCACGTATTCGCGAAACACCGGGTCGTTTTCGTAATCGCCTCGCCACAGGGCGGGGTCGAGTTCTCGGGTTTTGATGTCGATGATGACCCTTGGCACTTGCCCTGAGATCAAGTCCCAAAAACCGGGAATGCGGTCGCCGGGGTACACGACGGTGACGTCCAGCACGGCGTCCAGCTGTTCACCCATCGCGGCCAGCACGAAGGCCACGCCACCGGCCTTGGGGCGGAGCAGGTAGGAGTGGGGCGACGCCTGTTCCGCGTGTTTGGCGGGTGTGAAACGCGTGCCTTCCAGGTAATTCACGATGGTGACGGGCTGGCGCTTGTACAGCTCGCAGGCCTCCTTGGTGATTTCCAGGTCTTTGCCTTTCAGCTCGGGATTCTTCGCCAGGAACGCCTTGGTGTAGCGCTTCATGAACGGGTAGTCGAGCGCCCACCACGCGAGACCGAGAAACGGCACCCAGACCAGCTCTTTCTTGAGAAAGAATTTGAAGAACGGCGTCCGGCGATTCAACGCCTGCACCAGCGCCGGAATGTCGACCCACGATTGATGATTGCTGATCACCAGATACGACGTGTCGTCGCGCAGGCCCTGGTCGCCGTTGATCTCCCAGCGCGTCGGAATGCATAGCTTGAAGATCAGCTTATTGACCTCGGCCCACGTCTCGGCAATCCACATCACCGCCCACGAACAGCGGTCTCGCATCTCGCTCTGGAACACCAGTTTCAGCAGCGCGAAGACCATCAATGGCCCGAACAGCACCAGGGTGTTGAGCAGAAGCAGGAGCGTGACAGCAATTCCGGTGAGCAGGTGACGCATAAATCACTCAGGGTCGAGGGCAGGGGTGGGCATGATAAGCAGCTTGGTTCAGGTAGCCAAATCCGGCCAGCGCTGACAAATGTTTCACTCGGTTATCTATAGCCTGACTTCTTTCTTTGTAAGCGAACGAACCCCAAAGTTGCGGTCTAAAATCGGGCTCGTGCAACGCCCACCCCATTGCGAGGAACCTGTTACGTGAAATCCCTTCTGGCGCTTCTGTCTCTGCTGGCGTTGCCTGTCATGGCCGCCGAACCGACGTTGTACGGTCGCTACGAGTACATTCAGGTTTCGGAGTTCGGCGAAACCTTCAAGGCCAAGATGGACACCGGCGCGCTCACTGCCTCGTTGTCGGCCAAGGACATCGAGCTGTTCAAGCGTGATGGCGATGACTGGGTGCGCTTCCGTCTGGCCACCAAAGACGCTGATAACAAGGTCTACGAACACAAGGTGTCGCGCATCAGCCGCATCAAAGGCCGGTCCGATGGCGATGATGACGATGAGCCGGTCGATCCGACCAAACGCCCGGTGGTGGACCTGGAGCTGTGCCTCGGCAACGTCAAGCGCACCGTCGAGGTGAACCTTGTAGACCGAAGCCATTTCAACTACCCGTTACTGATCGGCGCCAAGGCCTTGCGTGAATTCGGCGCGGCCGTGAACCCGGCCCGTCGTTACACCGCCGACAAGCCCGAGTGCTGATGTAGCCGTAGCGCCGATTGACGTGCGGACCTGATATCCGGCACCGTTCCGGCTTTACGCCAAGTGCTCGGATGCCATGCCCCACATTCTGATTGTCGAAGATGAAGCCGCCATCGCCGATACCCTCGTCTATGCCTTGCAGGGCGAGGGTTTCACCACCACGTGGCAGACGCTGGGGCTGGCGGCCGTCGAGTATCAGCGCGCGACCCCCGCCGATCTGGTCATCCTCGACATCGGTTTGCCCGATATCAGCGGCTTCGAAACCTGCAAGCAACTGCGCCGTTTCACCGAAGTGCCGGTGATGTTTCTGAGTGCTCGCGATGGTGAAATCGACCGGGTGGTGGGGCTTGAAATCGGCGCGGACGATTACGTCGTCAAGCCTTTCAGCCCCCGGGAAGTCACCGCGCGGGTTCGGGCGATTCTCAAGCGTATGTCACCACGCATCGATCCCTCGGCCTCCAGCAATGGTCATTTTTTGATCGACGCGGATCGCGTGCTCATCACCTATCGCGGGCAACCGCTTGGCCTCACGCGTCACGAATTTCGGCTGTTGCAGTGCTTGCTGGAACAACCCCAGCGGGTATTCAGTCGCGAGCAATTGCTCGACGCGTTGGGCGTGCCTAGCGATGCGGGCTATGAGCGCAGCATCGACAGTCACATCAAGAGCGTGCGCGCCAAACTGCGCATGATTGCGCCCGATGCGGAGCCGATCCAGACCCATCGTGGCTTGGGGTACAGCTACAGCCCGGAGCGTAGCTGATGCGCCTGAGCATCCGGATTTTTCTGGTCTATGCGCTGTTCATCGGCCTGACCGGCTATTTCGTGCTCAGTACCGTGATGAAGGAAGTCCGTCCCGGCGTTCGTCAGTCCACAGAGGAAACCTTGGTCGACACGGCCAACCTGCTGGCCGAAGTGCTGCGTGAGGACGTCAAGAACGGCACTTTGAGCCAGAGCCATTTCCCCGAGGTGTTGAAGGCCTACGGTCTGCGTCAGCCGGGCGCGACGATCTGGGGCTTGCCGAAGAATCAGGTCAACAACCGGGTTTACGTGACCGACGCCAAAGGCATCGTGCTGCTCGACTCCAGCGGCGAAGCGGTGGGGCAGGATTACTCGCGCTGGAACGACGTCTACCTGACCTTGCGAGGCGAGTACGGCGCGCGTTCGACACGCCTCGATCCACACAACCCGGACTCGTCCGTGATGCACGTCGGCGCGCCGATTCGTGACGGCGGCCAGATCATCGGCGTCGTGACCGTCGCCAAACCTAACAGCTCGCTGCAACCCTATGTGGACCGGACCGAGCGACGCTTGCTCTGGTACGGCGCGGGGCTGGTGGTGTTGGGGCTGTTATTCGCCGCGCTGCTGTCGAGTTGGCTGAGCCACTCCTTACGCCGGCTGACGAGCTACGCGCAGGCTGTGAGTGAAGGGCGACGCGCCGAGCTGCCGCATTACCGGGGCGGCGAGCTGGCGCAACTCTCACACGCGGTGGAGCACATGCGCACACAGCTTGAGGGCAAGGCCTACGTCGAACGGTATGTGCATACGCTGACTCACGAGCTGAAAAGCCCGTTGGCGGCCATCCGTGGGGCAGCGGAGTTACTTCACGAAGACATGCCCTCCGAGCAACGTCGGCGTTTCATCAGCAACATCGACAACGAGAGCGCACGGATGCAGCAGTTGATCGAGCGACTCCTGAACCTGGCGATGGTCGAGCAACGCCAGGCGCTGGAAGAGTCTGTCAGCGTACCTGTTGCGGAATTGATCGATGACGTTCTCGCGGCTCAAAGTGGGCGCATTGAGCGCAAACGGCTGAAGATCGAGCAGTCGATTGGGCCGGACGTCAGCGTCACGGGCGAACGTTTTCTGTTACGTCAGGCGTTCGCCAATCTGGTGGAGAACGCGCTGGACTTCACTCCGGGCGAGGGCACATTGCGCTTCTCTGCCGAGCGAGAGGGTGAGCGGCTGCGTGTCAGTCTGTTCAACAGCGCCGAAGCCATTCCCGACTACGCACTGCCTCGCCTGAGTGAGCGCTTTTATTCACTGCCAAGGCCTGACAGCGGCCGTAAAAGCACGGGGCTTGGACTCAATTTCGTTGAGGAAGTGGTGCAGCTGCACGGCGGTGAACTGCACATTGGAAATGTTGAAGGCGGCGTTCTGGTGAGCGTTCTTCTGTAGCCGATCTCCACACAAACTCCACATTCACCCCATCATTCCTCCACACGGGCTTCTCACACTCTTCCTATCGAAAACCGGGAGAGTCACATGAACAAAGGCGTGTCGTTGTACAAACTGGGGATGATCGGGCTGCTGATGCTGCTCTTGTTGATCCCGCTGATGATGATCAACGGGATCATTCAGGACCGGCAGAGTCGGCGCAACGTTGTGATCCACGACATCGCTCGCAGTTCCAGTTATAGCCAGCAACTGACCGGCCCCGTGCTGATCGTGCCGTATCGCAGGACCGTTCAGGCGTCTCGCCGCAGCGAGGTCACGCAACAGCGTTACGAAGAGCCTGTCGAAGAGCGAGGGCGGCTGTATTTTCTCCCCGATGAATTCACCCTCAACGGCAAGGTGCAGACCGAGGTGCGCGCTCGGGGTATTTACGAGGCGCGGCTCTACCATGCGACCAACACGATCGCGGGCAATTTCGTTTTGCCTGAACGTTTCGGGTTAGGCGACGAATACAAGAATTACCATTTCGACGAGCCGTTCCTGGCGGTGGGTATCAGCGATGTTCGTGGCATCGAAAATGATCTGAAGCTGAACCTTGACGGCAAGACATTCGATTTCGTGCCGGGCACCGATGTTCCGCTGCTCGGCGAAGGCGTCAGGGTCATGCTGCCGACAGAAAACGGCGCCGAAAAGACGACGCTGAAGTTCACATTCGACCTGCGCCTGCAAGGCACCGGGCAGCTCCAGGTCACGCCCGTCGGCAAATCCAGCCGCGTGGAGCTTTCTGCGGATTGGCCGCACCCCAGCTTCATCGGCAATTTCCTGCCCAGCGCTCGCAACGTGTCCGACACAAATTTCAATGCCACTTGGGAAACCTCATTCTTCTCAACCAACTTGCAGGACATTCTTAATCGCTGCCCGGCGTCGAAAATCTGCACTGAGCTCACGTCACGCAGCTTTGGCGTCAGCTTCATCTCGCCGGTCGATCAATACCTCAAGGCAGATCGCTCGATCAAATACGCGCTGCTGTTCATCGCCCTGACGTTTGCCTGTTTCCTGCTGTTCGAAGTGCTCAAGGGGCTGGCCGTGCACCCGGTTCAATACGCCCTGGTCGGTGCGGCGCTGGCGCTGTTTTACCTGTTGCTGTTGTCGCTGTCGGAGCACATCGGCTTTGGAGTCGCCTATCTGATCTCGGCAACGGTCTGCGTCGCGCTCATCAGCTTTTATGTCTCCCACGTGCTGGGTAGCGTGGCGCATGGGACGGGGTTCGGCATTGGGCTGGGCACGTTGTACGCGCTGCTTTATGGGTTGCTCAGCGCCGAGGATTACGCACTGCTGATGGGCTCGTTGCTGCTGTTCGGCTTGTTGGTGGTGTTCATGGTGCTGACCCGCAAACTTGATTGGTACGCCATCGCTCAGCGACCGGCCAAACCCGTCGTAGCCTCCTCGGAGGTGGCCCAATGAGTCACTGGCTAGGGTTGCGGGAGGATCAGCGGATGGGCCGTGGGCTTTCCAGGGAAATCGGCCGTTGGCTGACGCTGGATATCTGTGGGAGTGAATGTACACGCGAGAGGCGGGGACATCCGACGGGTTTGCGTGGACCCCACCTTACTTCGCGAATGAATTCGCTGCCACAGGGTCCGCTTGAGCTGCAGAAAGACTAAGCGGGTGGCTGGGTCTCCAGCATCGATGGACGCTGGCTGACCTCGTAATACCAGCTGGCCAGGCGGGGATAGGTGCTGCGCCAGCCCAGGTCGGGTTGGCGGAAGTCCAGATAGCCCAACCCGCTGGCGAGGCTGATCGACGCGATGTCGAAACGCGCACTCAGCTCAGTTACCGCTTCGGTTTCGAAATAGGAAAGCGATCGGGCGATTTTTTCGCTCTGGTTTTCGAGCCAGTCATTCCACTGTTTCTCCTCGGGGCGAAGAAAGGTCTCGTAGCGGATCAATACAGCTGCGTCGAGAATCGCGTCGGCCAGTGACGCCAGTGTCAAGCGTCGCCAGCGCGACGGGCCTTCGCGGGGGATCAGCGGGTTACCGACGTGTTGATGGTCCAGATAGTCGAGGATCACCCGGCTGTCGTGGATGACATTGTCGTCAGCGAGGACCAGCGCGGGGATTTTGCCGGAAGGGTTGTCGTGACACACCTCGGCATTGGGATTGACGGGCGTGACATTGACCGGTTTGAGGTGGACTCTCCCTGTCTGTCCCGTTTCGTGGAGCAGAATCAGCACCTTGCGCGAGAACGGCGAGGCCGGGTTGAAATACAGCGTCATGCTGGGGGACATGGACATTCCTCTGAGCGAACTGGCCCTAAGACTAGTCAGGGCCAGTGCCCCGCGCAATGTTCGACCGGGTTTCGCTGGATCGGCAGTCAAGCCCGTCGCCGCACCATCAATCCCTTGAGGCTTAACCAGGCCGGAATGCCCATGCCGACCCATGACAGCACGTCCCACGCGCCATCACCCATCAGCGCGGCGAACAGGCCGGCGGCGGTGAGCGCGGCGATCCATGTCGGTTTGGCGAAAGTCTTCCAGAACCCCGAATGCTTCCTCTGCCGGGTCATGCTGCCTCCACTGCCTGACGAACATTGGCCGTTGTCGCCGCTTTACGCCGCACCCACCACAGGTACACGCCGCTGCCCAGCACGATGATGGTCAGCACATCCAGCACGCCCCACAGGATTTTCATCGGCATGCCGCCGTAATCGCCGAAGTGGAGCGGTTGCGACAGCAGTAGCGCGTCCATGTACCACGGGCTACTGACGATGGCCGTGACGGTCAGGTCTTTCGCGTCGATCAGCACGGGTGTCAGCAAGTGCGAGGTCAGGTGCGTGTCGCCCTTCATGAACACTGAGTAGTGGTGCTCGCTGGAAAAGCGCGAGCCGGGAAACGCGATAAACGAAGGCTCAGCGCCCGGCACCGTGGTCTTGGCGATGTCCAGTAAGCGCGTGGCGGGTGCGCGGTCGGTCAGCGGCGGGGCGTCCTTGTAGGGCGCGACCATCGCGGCGAGTGAGTCGTTGCGCCATTGCGCGATCACCAGGTCTGCGCAGGCGTTGAGCACGCCGGTGATGCCGACCACGGTGGCCCACGTCAGGGTCACTACACCAATGAGGTTGTGCAGATCGAGCCAGCGCACGCGCGTCGATTTGTTCGGGCGCACGGTGGCGAAATCCAGTCGGCGCATGAACGGCGCATACAGCACTACGCCTGAAATAATCGCTAATACAAAAAGCAGCCCCATGAAGGCGAGTAGCAGCTTTCCGGGCAGCCCGGCGTACATGTCCACATGCAAACGCAGCATCACCATCATGAAACCGCCGTTGGCTGACGGTGTTTCAACCGCTTCGCCGGTGCGGGCGTCGAGCATGAAAGTATGGGTATCGTTGGGGTCGCCACCCGCTGTCTTGCCCATGTACGCATAGATGCCGTTGGGCTCGTCTTCGTCCCAGCCGAAGTATTGGACGACCTCGCCGGGGCGATGGGCTTCGGCGGCTTTTACCAGTTGCTGGAGGTCCATGCGCGGCGTATCGGCGGGCATTTCCTTGATTTCAGGGGCATCGCCGAGCAGGTGATCGATCTCATGATGAAACACCAGCGGCAGGCCGGTGATCGACAGCATCAGCAGAAACAGCGTGCAAATCAGGCTGCTCCACGTGTGGATGAACGACCAGCGGCGGATGGTTTGGCTCTTCATGGGGCGGGTACCGGGTTTAAGCGAAAGCAAAAGGGCCGCTGTTGCGAGCGGCCCTTGTTGTACAGTTTCGAGAGTTTAAACGATTACCATTTGTAGTCCACGCTTGCGAGCACGCTGCGGCGATCACCGAAGTAGCAATAGAAGCCGTCGCACGTGGAAATGTATTCCTTGTCGAACACGTTGTTCGCGTTCACCGAGACGCTCACGCCTTTGAGGGAGTTGCTCATGCGACCGAGGTCGTAGTGAACGGCGGCGTCATAAACGGTGTACGCATTGCTGTGACCGTAGTTCGAGTCAGCAACGAAGCCGTAGCTGCCAATGGCAATGTTGTCGGTTTCGCCGATGTAGCGTGCACCGAAGCCCAGACCGAAGCCGTCGAGCAGCCCGGTATGCCAGGTGTAGTCGCCCCAGATGGAAGCAGCGTTTTCAGGCGTCAGCGGCAGTGGACGGTTCTTGTCCAGCGGATCGGTAACTTTGGTCATCTTGCTGTTGGCGTAGGTGTACGACGCGGTCACTTTCAGGTTGTCGGTGACGTTACCGACGGCTTCCAGTTCGAAACCCCGTACTTTCGCTTCACCCAGAGGACGCTGCACGCCCAGTGTGTCGCTCAGCACGATGTCGCGACGGGTCAGGTCGTAAGCAGCGGCTGTGAACAGCAGGTCGGTGCCCGGAGGCTGGTACTTGATCCCCGCTTCGTACTGCTTGCCAGTGCCCGGCTTGAAGGCGTTGCCATTGGCGCCACCTTGTTCTGCCTGGAACGACTCGGCGTAGGAAACGTAAGGAGTAAAGCCCGAGTCGAAGACATAGCTCAGTGCCGCGTTGCCGGTGAAGGCGCTGTCGGTGCGGTCATCAGACTGATTGGTGTTGTAGAACTTGGACTCGGTCTTGAGCAGGTCTTGACGACCGCCCAGGGTCAGGCGCCAGTTGTCCAGGGCCATCTGGTCCTGAAAGTAGGCACCGACGTCGTCCGTTTTCTGGTTGTAGTTCTGGAACGCCGTGTAAGCGACTTTGCTGAAGTCCTGACCATAGATCGGCGTGATGATGTTGCTGTTTGGCGCGCTGCCGAACAACCACTTGTAGTTGTGGTTGATGCGCTGGTAATCCAGCCCCAGCAGCAAGGTGTGCTTGAGCGCGCCAGTGTCGAAGTCAGCCTGGAAGTTGTTGTCCAGCGCAAACTGGCTCATGTCTTCGTTCACGACGTTGGCGCCGCGGGAAAGTGTGCCGTCGTCCGCCACCGAGCCGAAGAAGCCGCCTGCGGTAATGGTGTGGAATTCCAGATCACTTTTCGTGTAGCGCAGGTTTTGCTTGAACTGCCAGACGTCGTTCAGGCGCGTTTCGAAGGCATAACCCAGTGCGTAATAGGTTTTGTCGTAGTTTTCCCAGTGCGGATCGCCCAGGTTCTCGTGGTATTTCACATGACCGGCGGCCGACGGGTATTTGGTGCCCTGGATCGGCAAGAACTGGCTGGTGCTGCCGGTATCGTCGCGGTTGAACTGGCTGAGGAACGTCAGCTTGGTGTCCGGGTTGATGTTCCACGTCAGGCTCGGCGCAATGTTGTAGCGCTTGTCGTCAATGTGATCGACGGTCGTGCCGCTGTCGCGGACCACACCGCTGACGCGGTATTCAAACGTGTCCGCGTCGTCGATTTTGCCGGTGCTGTCGAAGCTGATCTGCTTGCGGTTGTAGCTGCCGACCTGAGCCTGAATCTCATGGCTGGCTTCAGCTTGCGGGCGACGACTGACCATGTCGATCATGCCGCCCGGAGGCGTTTGGCCGTAAACCGAAGAGGCCGGGCCGCGCAGCACGGCAACGCGCTCCAGGTCCCAGGTTTCCATTTTCGGCATGACGTAGGCGCCTTTCGGCAGCGGCAGGCCATCGAGGAACTGGGTCGGCTCGAAACCGCGGATTTTCAGCCATTCTGCGCGGCTGTCGCTGCCGTAGCTGCTGGCGACCACCCCCGGCATGTAACGCACGGCGTCGTCGAGGTTTTGAACGGCGCGGTCCTGCATTTGCTGGCGCGTGGCAACGGAGATAGAACGCGGTGCCTCGGCCAGCGCGGTATCCGTTTTGGTGCCCGCAGCGGTGCGAGTGGCGGCATAACCCTCAGCCGGACCCCATGCGCTTTCAAACCCGTCCTGGCGACCTTGAATGCTGGTTTCCGGAAGCGCCATCACGCCTTCTGGCGCGGCGATCACGCTGTACGTGCCCGCTGACGTCTGGCTCAGTTGCAGGCCCGTGCCACGCAACGCCTGGGCCATGGCGCCCGGCGCATCGAACTGACCCTGAACCGGCGCCGACGTGCGACCCGCTGCCAGCGACGGGTCCAGCGACAGCGCGACGCCCGCCTGGCTGGCAATCTGGGTCAGAGTCGTGGACAGCGATGCCGCAGGCAGGTTGTACGGACGAACGCTGGACGCCTGCGAGGCGGCCATGACGTGCGTGCTTGCCAACGGAACGGTCAGAGCAACGGCGACAGCCAACAAGCTCGGTCGCAGAAGGGTTTGAAGCGTGCGGGACATGGGCGGCTCCTGAGTGGAATTGTTCTCAATGCCTATGTGCCGCACGAGATTTCAAAAGTGATAGGGCCGAATCGAAAATAATTTAGATTTACAATTTCGCAGGTTCACCAGGTGTACAAAGGCTAAGCCCTGTGAAAGCGAATTGCCTTTGACCTACAGCTTGCGGGTCTGCCTCGCATCATTGGCCACCACCGTCACCCACCAGTGCGTGCGCGCTTCGATGGCCACGGGCAGGGTGGGCATCAGGGCCTTCAGGGCGAGGTCGGTGTCGTTCAGCGGGAAGCTGCCGGTGATTCTCAGATCAGCCACTTCCGGCGCCACGCTCAAAAAACCTGCCCTGTATCGGCCAATTTCCGCGATGACGTCCTTGAGCGCGGCGTTGTCCACCACGAGCATGCCGCGCATCCACGCGTCTGCACCGGGCGCAATCGCGACCATCGGCCCCAGGCTGTGGCGCTGGATCAGCATTTGCTGACCCTCACGCAAAATCATCTCGTTGTCGGACGCCTGGGGATGAGCCGCCACGGCGGATTGCAGCACGCTCACCAAGGTGCCGTCGTCCCGGCGCTTGACCAGAAATTTCGTACCCAGCGCCCGCATCTGGCCTTCGTCGGTTTCGACGATAAAAGGCCGTGGGTCTTCGTGGCTGCCGGTTTCGACGAAGATTTCGCCTTCCTGAAGAATGACCCGACGTTGTTTGGCGTCGAACTTCACGTCCAAAGCGCTATGGGTGTTGAGTCGAATGAGAGTGTTGTCTGAAAGCCGAATGGTGCGCTGCTCGCCGGTCGCGGTGCGTTGGTCCGCCAGCCAATAATTCATCGGTAAAAAGCGGTCCCCCAAGAACAGCGTCAAACCAAGAGCAAGGACAAAACCCGCTACCCCGCGACCGACTTTGCGCATCTGTCGGCCAACGCCTTCACGCGAACGCAGAAGCGCCGAACGGGCAGGCCCGGTGGCGCGTACGAATCGCTGATCGAGCATGCCCAGTTGCGACCATGCCCGGGCGTGTTCTTCGCTGGCGGCGTACCATTTGGCAAACTCTTCCCGCTCGGCTTCGCTGCCTTGTCCGCAGTCCAGGCAAAGCTGCCAGGCGATCGCGGCGTCCAGCACGTGCGATGAAACCGGGCGCGTCGGAATGCTCATGTCGGCTCGCCATAGAGGGCGACATAGCACTGACGCATGCCTTGGGCGAGGTATTGCCGGACGCGAGGGATGGAGACCCCCACTTTCTCAGCAATTTCTGCGTGGCTCAGGCCATCCAGACGGTTATAGAGGAACGCTGCCCGCGCCTTGCTCGACAGCTTGCCGAGCATGCGGTCGATGGCTTTGAGGTCTTCGAGGATCAGTTGCTGGTCTTCGAGCGAAGGGTGTTCGGCTTCGGGAATCAGCATCAACTCACTGAGGTAGGCCTGTTCCAGCGCTGCACGTCGGAAGTAATCGAACAGCAGACCCTTGGCGACCTGCACGAGAAATGCCCTGGGTTCGCGCGGCACTTCCAGTTGCTCGCGCCCCAGAAGGCGAATGAAGGTGTCCTGGCTCAAGTCCTCGGCACGGTGCGGGCAGGCGACGTTGCGCTTCAGCCAGGCCAGCAACCAGCTGCGATGGTCGCGATAGAGCGTTCCGACAAGCTGATGTTGAGGACTTTGGAGTGACGACACGTACGCACCGAAGAGAACAAAGTAACTAACGAGAATTATTCGCGATTGTGTCAGAGCGCGTCGGTGCTGGCAATTGGCGCCGAGCGGATTGGGCTAAACGGTTGCTGTAGGAAATGGCGAGAGAGGATGTGCGAAACGAACGGTAGGAGCGAACTCATTCGCGAGGCGGTGGTACATCCAGACCTTCTCTATCGTCTGAAGTATCTTTCGCGAATGAATTCGCTCCCACAGGGGGAGCAACGATGCGGCGGTGGTTGCTGTAGGAAATGGCGAGAGAGGATGTGCGAAACGAACTGTAGGAGCGAATTCATTCGCAAGGCGGTGGTAGATCCGACCTTCTTTATCGTCTGAAACATCTTTCGCGAATGAATTCGCTCTCACAGGGAAGCACCTGTTCAGCCAGGCGACGTGTTCTCACTCAAAAAGAATGCGACTGCTGCCGACGCCGCCACTTCGCCAGACCTTGCTCAAGCAGCAATGGACTGTCCATTTCCTGCCGTCGCGCATGGCTCATCAGGATCAGCGCCAGTTCGGCCGTGACGAGCGCGTCGGCACTGGCGTGATGGCGCTCCTCGGCATGCAGTCCGAAAAAGCCGGTCCAGTCGTCCAGCCCCGCCTGCCGCAAACAGGCTTGGGGACAAAGCAGGGGTGCGATGTCCGCCACGTCTAAAAACGGGTGCTGCAGCTTGTAGCCGAGGCTTTCCTTTAATGCGCGCCCGAGCATGTGCTGGTCGAAGGGCGCATGAAACGCCAGCATTGGGCTGTCTCCCACGAAGTCCATGAAATCCAGCAGTGCTTCGACCGGCTCGCTGCCCGCCGCAATCGCACTCGGCCCCAAACCGTGGATCAACACGCTGGGACTGAGTTTGTGATCGGGGCGCAGCAGGGTGCGCTCGAATTGCTGACCCAGGTCGATGGCGCCGTCTTCGATCACCACCGCGCCAATCGACAGCACTTCGTCGCGGCTCATGTTCAGGCCGCTGGTCTCAAGGTCCATCACTACCCAGCGTTGCGTGCGCAGCGAATCAGCACTCAACGCAGCAGCTCGGGGGAGGTTGCTTAACCGCTCTGTCTGTTCGGCAGTGAGATCAGGCGCCTTGGTGCGTTTGGGTGGCTTGAGCCACTGGAACAGGTTCATGGCAAGTCGCTTAGAGTTGGTAACGGAGGGTCAGACTGGATTGCAGGCGCTGTGCCTGTCGGAACGACTCGCGCAGGATGCGACGATCCAGATGATTGAGCACATCCGGGTCGATCCGGTTTGAATACGGCAGGTTTTGTCGGCTCTGCTGTTGGTGCTGCTGCATTCTGGTTTGCTGAATGAAGTGATAGGCCTCTTCATACGCCGCGCCGTCCAGGGGGTCGATCACTTCCTTCGTGACCAGTTGGCGCAGCCGTTCGAGGGTGTTGTTGGCGGCGATGCCGTTCGCCAATGCCAGCAGCCGTGCGCCGTCGACGAAGGGAGTCAGGCCTTGGGTCTTGAGGTCCAGCGTGTCCTTTTCGCTGCCTTTGCGCGCCACAACGAAATCCTTGAAGCGCCCGACTGGAGGCCGCTGGCGCAACGCGTTGTCGGCCAGCATGCGCTGGAAGAGTTTGTTGTCGGCCACTTGAGCCAGAATGCTCTGGCGCAATTGCTCGCCACCGCTTTCGTCGCCCCAGACCACCCGCAGGTCGAAATAAATGCTGGAAGACAGCAGGTTTTCCGGCGTTGCCTCGCGAATGAACGCGCCAAACCGCCGCGCCCATTCGACCCGAGACAGGCAAAGCTCGGGGTTGCTGGCCATGATCCCGCCCTTGCACAGCGCAAAGCCGCACAGCGCCAGACTCTGGTTGATGCGTTCGGCAATCGGCAGCAGACGCCCGCGTATTTCAGCGGCTTCGGCGGCGTCCTTGGCTTCGAACAGAATGCCGTTGTCCTGATCGGTGTACAGCGTCTGTTCGCGGCGGCCTTCGCTGCCGAAACACAGCCAACTGAACGGCACGCCGGGGTCGCCTTTTTCTTCCAGCGTCAGCTCGATGACCCGGCAGACCATGTGGTCGTTGAGCAGCGTGATGATCTGGGTGATCTGTGTCGACGAGGCGCCGTGGGCCAGCATGCGATCCACGAGTTGCACGATGTCGCCGCGCATGTTGCTCAGCGAATCGATACGCGGGGCGCTGCGAATGGTCCGCGCCAAGTGCACCAGGTCCACCCGTTGCAGGGAGAACAAATCGCGCTCGGAGACCACGCCGCACAGGCGCTGATCCTTGACCAGACACACATGGGCAATGTGCCGCTCGGTCATGGCAATGGCGGCGTCGAAGGCGCTGGCGTCGGGACTTAAATAGAAGGGCGCCTGGATCATGCTGTGCCGGATCGGCCCGCCGAAGTCAGCGTTCACGTCGGCGACCACTTGGCGCAAGTCGCGCAGCGTGAAAATCCCCAAGGGCGCTTTGTCTTCATCAACGATCACGATGCTGCCGACCTGTTGTTCATCCATCTGCTTCACGGCTTCGCGCAGCGGGGTGTCCGGCGAGCAGGTTACGGGGTGACGCATCGCCAATTCGCCCAGGCGGGTGTTCAACGAGTATTGCGTGCCGAGTGTTTCCACGGCCTTCTGCTTTACTTGCTGATTCACCTGTTCAAGCAAGCTGCTGACGCCCCGCAACGCAAAATCTCGAAAGACGCTGGAGAGCGCGAAGAGTTTGATGAAAGCCTGTTTGTTCAGTTGCAGGCAGAACGTGTCTTCGGCCGCCAGATGCTCGGTGCGCGTGGCCCGTTCGCCCAGCAGGGCGGCGAGGGGGAAACATTCGCCGGTGGTGATTTCAAAGGTGGTTTCGGTGCCGCCCTTCGCGGAATGCGGGCGTTCCCCGACGACGCGACCCTGTTTGACGATATAGAAGTGCTCTACTGGCCCATCGCCAGGCTTGATGATGCTCTCATCCGTAGCGTAGAAACGCAGCTGGCACTGTTCCACCAGATAGGCAAGGTGGGCGCTTTCCATCTGATTGAATGGCGGGAATTTTTGCAGGAACTGCATCGTGCCGTGAATGTTTTGCAGCACGGCTGTCTTGCCTGCCTGGGTGAAAGCGTCCGCTTTGCTCATGACCGATACCGCTTGTTTTTATGGCTCCATGGTCGACCGCTTATCGGGCAGTGCCCATTGGACGTAAGTCTTAGGTCGCATAAAAGGCGTTGGAGTGCGAGGGAGCGTGGTGTAAAACCGCATCACGCAGGTGGCCGAAATGGCCAGGCATGAAGCCGACAAAGTGCGCAGCGTATTCAGTCTGTTTGCGCTGTCAGAATGAAGTCGACGGGAAAATGAGACGGGTATGTTCGATCACGACATTTTGAGTGATGAAGAGCGCGAAGCCCTCAATGAGGTCATGATGGCGCCGCCATCACAATCGCCACAACGGGTATTGATCGTCGATGACGACAAGGATGCTCGGGAAATTCTTGCCGAGATCCTCAGCCTCAACGACATCAGCTGCATTACCGCCGCAGGCGGGACCAGTGCCATGCACCTGCTGCAAACCCGACCGTCCATTGCGCTGCTGATCACCGATCTGCGGATGGCGCCGTGCGACGGGCTGGATCTGATTCGACAGGTCAGGGATTCCGACCGCGCTGCCTTGCCGATCATCATCGTCTCGGGCGACGCCCATGTGCGCGACGCCATCGACGCGATGCACCTGAGTGTCGTGGATTTTCTGCTCAAGCCGATTAACACCAAGCAGCTGTTGAGGCTGGTGAAGCGGGAATTGGGGATGTCGTGAAGGTGGAGAGTTCCCTTTGTAGGCGAGAACGACTCAAGTATTGAGGTGCTGCCGGACTCTGTGGGAGCGAATTCATTCGCGAAGCAATTTCACATTCGATGGAGACGCTTCGAATGTGCCGGCCTCTCGCGAATGATTTCGCTCACAGGTTGACCTGCATTCGTCAGAGCGACCGCCTAACGATGGGAATAAAAAAGGCGGTGTGTCCTGCGACACACCGCCTTTTTGGTTTGGCGCCCTTTTACAGCCCGTTCTTCGCCTTGAACTCCCGGCGACGGCGGTGCAGCACCGGCTCGGTATAGCCGTTCGGCTGTTTTGTGCCTTCAATCACCAGTTCGACCGCTGCCTGGAAGGCGATGTTGCTGTCGAAGTCCGGTGCCAGTGGGCGGTACAGCGCATCGCTGGCGTTCTGACGGTCCACCACCGGCGCCATGCGCTTGAGGCTTTCCAGCACCTGCGCCTCGCTCACAACGCCATGACGCAGCCAGTTGGCAATGTGCTGACTGGAGATTCGCAGTGTCGCGCGGTCTTCCATCAGGCCAACGTCATTTATATCCGGCACCTTCGAGCAACCCACACCCTGATCGATCCAGCGCACCACGTAGCCGAGGATGCCCTGGGAGTTGTTGTCCAGCTCGTTCTGGATCTCCTCAGGCGTCCAGTTCGTGTTCGGCGCCAGCGGGATGGTCAGAATGTCATCGACCGACGCCGGTGCACGTTGAGCCAGTTCGGCCTGACGGGCGAACACATCGACCTTGTGATAGTGCAGCGCATGCAGGGCGGCCGCAGTTGGCGACGGGACCCATGCCGTGTTGGCACCGGCCAGCGGGTGAGCGATTTTCTGCTCCAGCATCGCGGCCATCAAATCCGGCATGGCCCACATCCCTTTACCGATTTGCGCGCGCCCTTGCAGGCCGCACTTCAAGCCAATATCGACGTTGGAGTTCTCGTAGGCACCGATCCATTTTTCAGCCTTCATCTGCGCCTTGCGCACGACGGGGCCTGCTTCCATGGAAGTGTGAATCTCGTCGCCAGTGCGGTCCAGGAAGCCGGTGTTGATGAACACCACGCGCTCGCTGGCCGCTTTGATGCACGCCTTGAGGTTCACTGTCGTACGGCGTTCCTCGTCCATGATCCCGACTTTCAGCGTGTTGCGCGGCAGGCTCAGCACATCTTCGATGCGACCGAACAGCTCGTTTGTGAATGCCACTTCTTCGGGGCCGTGCATCTTCGGTTTGACGATGTACAGCGAGCCTGCGCGGCTATTGGCGCGCGAGGTGTTGCCCTTGAGGTTGTGGATCGCCGCGAGGCTGGTCAGCAGGCCGTCGAGAATGCCTTCCGGCACCTCATTGCCCTGATTGTCGAGGATGGCGTCGATGGTCATCAGGTGACCGACGTTGCGCACGAACAGCAGCGAACGGCCGTGCAGCGTCACCGGCTCGCCTTTTGGTGAGGTGTAGACGCGGTCCGGGTTCATGGTGCGGGTAAAGCTGGCGCCGCCCTTGGTGACTTCTTCAGACAGATCGCCTTTCATCAGGCCCAGCCAATTGCGGTAGACCACGACTTTGTCGTCAGCATCGACGGCCGCGATGGAGTCTTCGCAGTCCATGATGGTGGTCAGCGCGGCTTCCATCAGCACGTCTTTGATGCCCGCTGCGTCGGTCTGGCCGACAGGGCTGGTGGCGTCGATCTGGATTTCGAAGTGCAGGCCGTTGTGCTTGAGCAGGAGGGCGGTCGGTGCCGAGGCGTCGCCCTGGAAGCCGATCAGTTGCGCGTCGTCACGCAGGCCGGTGTTGCTGCCGCCTTTCAGGCCGACGATCAAAACGCCGTCGACGATCTTATAGCTGGTGGAATCAACGTGGGAGCCCGCGGCCAGTGGCGCCGCCTCGTCCAGGAAGGCTCGGGCGAAGGCGATGACCTTGTCGCCGCGGACCTTGTTGTAGCCTTTGCCTTTTTCAGCGCCGTTGGCTTCGGAGATGGCGTCTGTGCCATACAGCGCGTCGTACAGCGAACCCCAGCGGGCGTTCGAAGCATTCAACGCGAAGCGGGCGTTCATCACCGGGACCACCAGTTGCGGGCCGGCCATGGAGGCGATTTCTTCATCGACGTTTTGCGTCGTGATCTGGAAGTCCGCCGCTTCTGGCAGCAGATAACCGATTTCCTGCAGGAACGCCTTGTAAGCAACGGCGTCGTGGACCTTGCCCGCATTGGACTGGTGCCAGGCATCGATGCGCGCCTGGAAGTCGTCACGTTTGGCGAGCAGGGCTTTGTTCTTCGGTGCCAGCTCGTGGATGAGCGCGTCGGCACCGGCCCAGAACGCCGAGGCTTCAATACCGGTTCCGGGGACGGCTTCGTTGTTCACGAAATCCAGAAGGATCTTGGCGACCTTAAGGCCACCGACTTGAACGTGTTCAGTCATTGCTTGCCTCACTCTGCTCAGCTATCCGCGCCTCTTGGCGCTTTCTTGTTAAAGCCACCGACATCGCTGCTCACCCTCGCCAGAACATGCCTTCGCAGGCGGCTGGGCGTAAGGATTGACGAGCAGGAATGCCGAGTCAGGCATCATCCCAACGTTTATGTAGTGGACGCGGCGGAATACTACATGATGAGTTGCGGCGTGAAAATCAGACTAAATATGTCACCGAACGACTGGTTTTCCGCAAATGGTCACGCTGGGGTTACATATGTTCTCAAAAAATAGGCGAATTGTTCCAGATAATTATAAAAACGGTACACAAATCGTTTCCGGAGGAAGCATTCAGGCGCTCCTCCAGCCCTTGCCTATACTTGCCGGGCAGCCGCGCAGGCGCCGAGGTTCGGCCAGCGGACACATAAAGCAGAAGGAGTTCACAGTGCATCAGCTTATCTTTACCGTCACTGCCCCGGACAAACCGGGGCTGGTCGAACAGATCGCCTCGTGCATTGCAAATCACGGTGGCAATTGGCTGGAAAGCCGTATGGCTCATTTGGCCGGTCAGTTCGCGGGCATTGTTCGCGTCGATGTGCCCGCTGAATCGCAAAATGATTTGAGGAGTGCGCTGCAGGGGCTCTCCCACGGTATTCGCGTGCAGTTCGCTGACGTCGGCGGCGAGCCTGTTTCGTACTCGAAACCCATCACTATGGAGTTGGTGGGCAATGATCGGCCGGGGATTGTTCGAGACGTGACTCGCCTGTTGAGCGAGCAGGGCGTTAACGTTGAGCGTCTGGTGACCAGCGTTGAACCGGCGCCCATGAGCAATGAAACGCTTTTCCGCGCCCAGGCACTCTTGGGTCTGCCGGTAAACCTGTCGCTCGATGCGTTGCAGGAACGGCTGGAAACACTGGCGGACGAGCTGATGGTGGAATTGAAGATCAAGTCTGACGACTGAGCCGTCGCACAGTTATCCAGTTTTTCCATGAGCCCGCCTGTGGATAAGCTGCGGATACAGGCGCACAGCCCTTGCCGGCCAACGCTTTGAGACGGTTGATCAAAAAACCAGCAAATTCAGGGGCTTGTGCACAAATAACGTGAACCAGGCTGTGGATAACCTGCGCAAAAATCGCTGTAAGCCACGGACGGCGTGGCTTACAGAGGTTTGTTTATTATTTGATCAGTTCGCGCGGGTGCTGTCGACCGGTAGGGGCGCTGTTCAAAACAGCTTCAATGGCTCTTCGTTCAGTGCCGCCAGTTGCTCGCGCAGCGCCAGCACTTGATCGCCCCAATAGCGTTCAGTGCCGAACCAAGAAAAGCTGTGGGGGAATGCCGGGTCATCCCAGCGGCGAGCCAGCCAGGCGCTGTAATGCAGCAGGCGCAAGGCGCGCAGCGGTTCGATCAGCGCGAGTTCGCGAGGATCGAAATCGTGAAACTCGTTGTAGCCATCCATCAATTCCGACAGCTGACTCAGACAATCCTGACGGTCTCCGGCGAGCATCATCCAGACGTCCTGCACGGCAGGCCCCATCCGGCAGTCGTCGAGGTCGACGATGTGGAAGATCTCATCGCGGGTCATCATGTTGCCGGGGTGGCAGTCGCCGTGCATGCGGATGTTCCGGTGCGGCGTTGCGGCGTAGGCATCTTCGACACGTTTGAGCAGATCTTTGGCAACCGACGAGTAAGCAGGCAGAAGGCTGCGCGGGATTACGTCATTTTCCAGCAGATAGTTCAGTGAATCGTGGCCGAAGTTCTTCACGCCCAGCGCTTCGCGATGTTCGAACGGGCGAGTGGCGCCGACCGCGTGAATCCTGCCCAGCAGTTGGCCGAGGCGATAGAGTTGGTCGAGATTGCCCGGCTCCGGTGCGCGACCGCCACGACGGGGGAAGAGGGTGAAGCGAAAACCGGCGTGTTCGAACAGCGTTTGCCCGTTGTGGATAAGGGGTGCGACCACCGGGATTTCCACTTCGGCCAGTTCGGCGGTGAAGCTGTGTTCTTCGAGAATCGCTTCGTTTGTCCAGCGATTAGGGCGGTAAAACTTGGCAATGAGCGGCTGGCTTTCATCAATGCCAACCTGATAGACGCGGTTCTCGTAGCTGTTGAGCGCGAGAATGCGAGCGTCGCTGACAAAACCGATGCTTTCAACGGCGTCCAGGACAAGGTCGGGTGTGAGTGTCGCAAACGGGTGGGCCATGCTGACTCCTGCGCGCAGCAGGCTGCCGCGTCGGGCCCGTCATGGTAACTCAGGCATGGGATGGCCGACACAACGCGTTATGTGTTCGGGATTGGAGGGCTGCACGAAATGTTGCCGACGCCTCAGTTGAAATTGTGGTAGCGAATTTATTCGCGAAACGGTGTACATCCGACACTGATCTGTCGACTATCTACCTTCGCGAAAAATTCGCTCCCACAGGTGCGCCTTATACCGCTTGGGGATGGCGCTGCATCACGCGCCGATCACCCCGCCATCCTCGCGTGTGATCACCATCACCGACGACCTTGGTTTGCCATTGGGCAGATGTTCCGGGAAAGTCGAGCCGCCTTTTTCGCCGGGATGCTGAATCCCCACGAACAGCGCTTTCTGGTCTGGCGCAAAACTGATGCCGGTCACTTCGCAACCCACCGGCCCGACCATGAACCGGCGAATCTCGCCAGTGGCAGGGTCGGCGCACAGCATCTGGTTATTGCCCATGCCCGCAAAATCCCCGGTATTCGAATAATCGCCATCGGTGAGAATCCACAACCGCCCGGCCTTGTCGAAACCTAAACCGTCGGGGCTGTTGAACATGTTCTGCGGGGTGATGTTGCTTGAACCGCCTTGAGGCTTGCCTGCGTGCACCCCGGGATTGCCCGCGACCACGAATAGATCCCACGCAAAATCCATTGATGCCGCATCCGAACCGGTTTCCTGCCAGCGCAGAATCTGGCCGTACTGGTTTTTCTCCCGCGGGTTCGGGCCGCCCACTGGCTGGCCTTCCTCGCCACGCTTGACGTTGTTGGTCAGCGTGCAATAGACCTGACCGTCCTTGGGGCTGACCACGATCCACTCGGGCCGATCCATTCGCGTCGCTTTAACCACGCTCGCCGCCAGGCGCGCATGAATCAGTACCTCTGCTTGATTGGCAAAGCCGCTCGACGCATCGACCCCGTTCTTGCCATGAGCCAGTTCCACCCACTTACCCTGGCCTTTCGGGTGATCAGGGTTGCTGTCGCCATTATCGAACTGCGCAACGTACAAGGTGCCGTGATCGAGGATGTCGCGATTGGCTTTCAGGTTCTTGTGATTGACCTTGTCGCGGCTGACGAACTTGTAGATGAATTCGCCGCGCTCGTCGTCGCCCATGTAAACCACCGCGCGGCCATCTTTCGATTCTGTGATCGCCGCGTTTTCATGCTTGAAACGGCCCAGGGCGGTGCGTTTGACAGGCGTTGATTTAGGGTCGAACGGGTCGATTTCCACGATCCAGCCGTGACGGTTGAATTCGTTCGGGTTTTTGGCGACGTCGAAGCGCGGGTCGTGGGGATGCCAGTTCACTTCCTTGCTGGTGGCGACAACGCCGTAGCGCTTGGCAGCGGCGTCGAATTGCTGCGCAGGATCACTACTGCCGAAGCAGTCGGTGAAGTTCTCTTCGCACGTCAGATAAGTGCCCCAAGGCGTCTTGCCATTGGCGCAGTTCTGGAAGGTGCCGAGAACGTTCTTACCCGTTTTATCGGCGGCCGTTTTCAGCCACTCGTGTCCCGCCGCCGGGCCGCTAAGGTGAATCGGCGTGTTGCCGTGCACGCGGCGGTTGAATTTCGAGCCTTGCACGAACTTCCACTGGCCACCTTCGCGCTTCACTTCGATCACCGAAACACCTTCGCTGGCCAATGCCTTGTGCACGTCGTCGGCGGATTGTGGGTCTTTGCCGTGATCGAACAGGTAGCGGTAGTTGGTGTATTCGTTGTTGATGGCCATCAGCGCGCGGGTGGCGTTATTGACGTCGTCACCGGGAAAGGTGAACAGGCTCATGCCGTCGTTGTTATCGCCGAATTGAAGTTCCTGCGCCTTCGCCGTGCCCTTGCCGGACGGGTCGAAAGCGGGACCGCCCGCGTGAAGAGGCTGACCCCAGCTGATCAGGACGGAAGATGTGTAGCCGGGCGGCAGTGCAATGCTGTCAGCGGAGGAGGAGGCAATGCTGTCGAAGCCAAGCAACGTGCGGTTGACCGCGCTGACACTGGCAGCCATCACACTGCGACTGAGCAGGTTTCCACCCAGGAACATCGCCGCGCCACACAGAGCGCCCGCGCTGATGAAGCCTCGCCGGGTGAGGCCGACGCTGTTTTGCTGCACCAGGGTTTCGAGGTCGGTGGACTGGTGTTCTTCTAATAATTTCATCACGGGCTTCCTGCGGTTTTTGCGCAGACCTTATTCCGCCCGGATGACGCTATTGTGTCCGTCCGATGACGACGCTGGCTCCCGTGTGAGCCTTTTTCAAACGATTTACAGCGGCGTTCCGATCAATACATAAGAGGGCGCGAACTGTACTTTCACGTCGCCCCCCACCTTTAATTTCAAGGTGTTGAGATGATCGGGCTCAGCCACCGCGCACAGAATCTGGCTGCTGGACAGGGCGATTCGTACCTCGCTGGGGCCGTCTTCCCCGTCGAGAATCTCCTCGATTTTGCCGTTTAGACAATTGTGACCAGGTGTTGCAGATTGGTCCGGCGGCAACAACTCCAGCCAACTGGCCTTGATCAGCGCGAACACGTCGGCACCTTTTTCCAGCGCCAGTCGTAGCGTGCTGTCATGGGTGATTTGCGCATCAATGGACAGACCACCGGCGAGGGTCAATTCGATCATGTCATTGCGACCCGAGGGCGTGATGCTCGCGACCTGGCCGTGCAACTGATTGCGGGCGCTGGTGCGCAGCATCAAACGACTGAGCAGCGCCAAATCGCTCGACTCTTCCGGGGTTTCCAGCAACTGGGTTTGTAGCGCCTGCAAGCGCTGATAAAGACGCAACACTCGCTCGCCTTCCGCCGACAACTTCGCCCCGCCGCCGCCACGCCCACCGACACTGCGCTCTACCAGCGGCTTCAGCGCCAGATTGTTCAGCTCGTCAATGGCATCCCACGCCGCCTTGTAACTCAGCCCCGCACTTTTCGCCGCACGGGTGATGGACCCCTGCTCGGCAATATGCTGCAACAGCGCGATGCGATGGGGGCGACGGACCATGTGTTGCGAGAGAGAGGGCGGTAGGGACATGTCGGGCGGCGTTTGTCTTATGGTGATGAGGGCGGAGTGTAAGCGAAATCTTCAGGGGGATTTGTGGCGAAGAGAAATGTTGTGCAGGCCATCGATCTTGTAGGAGCCCGCTCGTCCGCCAAAGCTGCGCATCTGTCACACGAGAGGCATTGGATGTATCGGCCTCTTGCGAGTGGGTCTAAGGGTCGCTCTTGTGAAGGCAAACAATCCTGATATTCAATATCAGAAAGGCTACGGCAGCAGCTCCGCTTTGAAACATTAGGAATGTCTCAATACCCGGTCTGTCCAAGTGCAATGCGTACAGCAAGGGTACAAGTACCCCAAGCATGATGATGTTAACCAGCAACTGAGGTTTCAACGTCTCGCCTCTTGCGCGTAAATGCGCAACTGCCAGCGAAAGAAACGAGCTCGTGGCGATGAAAAGAATCACAGCCATAAACATCTGCCCGCTGTAATTTACCGTTTTGTCGCCGACAAGTTGGAAAGCGTGCTCTCCGATGAGAGTAAATACCAACGCAGTAAGTAACAGCGTGCCGATAACCCATTTAAGCCCGGACCTGTAGAAAGTGCTGGACTGGGTGAGGTGCTGGCTCACTTGAAAACTATGAATTTGCGTCAGAGCGAGCGAAGGGATGAGCAGGATGCCTGTGATGGTCATGAATACGGACAGCTCGGCTACTAGCGAGCTTTCGATTCTTGCGAGTCTTTCCATCAATAAATAGAAGTAAATTTTCTGTCCACTCATCCCGGCGGCTATAGGAAAACCCGTACGGAGGAAGTAGCCAGCGAAGATTTTGCCGTAACGAATAGAAACATAGCGCTGTTGTCGCGACATTTTCAAAAGAAAGAGCAGTGTCATGAGCTCTGTAAGAAAAAAATAAAGCATGGCGCAGTACTTGAAGTCGTCGGTGTCGGAATACTCATACGACAGCATAAGGACCATCGAGCACATCAACGTAATCTTCAGCTTGGTGAGCGTGAAGTGAGTAGCTTTGCCGGTAGCTTCTAAAAACATCTGTAAGAAAGCGTTCGTTGCGATAATCGGAGTCGCCATCATGTACACGAGAGAAATTGACCAAAAGTCTCTTCCGTCCCATTGTTGGGTGCCACTTACTTCGCTTGCTAATTGAACCGCGAGTAAACAGGTGGTCGCAGTCAAAATGCCGACTATCAGAGACAGCGTGAACCCACCTGCAAAAAAATCATGCAAGTCAGAGGGCTGACCAATCAACGATGCCGCTTTATTGCCCGCAGTCGCTAGGACCAAAGGGAAAACAGTCGAGATCACGGACAGCAAGGCGAGTGTGTAGGAAAACATGCCCAAGTCTTCGGGGGCTTTGTGGGCAAGCAGTACGAACACCAGCGATATCCCGCTTAGAGGGATCAGTCGATTCAAGATGAAGGGGGCAAGCGAAGCTTGAACTGACTGGTTATATTTCACTGTTGTCACCCCAGATGGCGGACATCCTGCTGCCGAACTCTATCTCGTGCAGTTCTTGCGTAACGTCGAAAGCTAAATCAAGATTTTGCTTATCAGGCTCCCCACGTATCCCAAAGTTAGGGGTAGTGGTGGAAGTAGTAACCGAAGATCTGGAGGCAGTCTCTGAAATATTGACGTGTGTCCAATATGTGATGGTGCCAGATCTCATCCACCTCCAGCATGGGAGGCAAAACGCGAAACTGAGATAAATATTTTTTGTTCAAATACAAAAATTTTTGTAATACTGGATGGCTATCTCTGCTTCAGCCTCAGACCAAACTCTGCAAGTTAAAGGGTCTTTAGAACAAAGTTTTGTACGGATTAATGAGAAATCAATTTCATTGATGTGATGGACCGCCTCTTCCAAAGTCGGTATGGGAATTTCAGATGCAGGAGCTTTCATACTGTGAGGAAGGGTATTTTCGATTTTTTTGTACTGTCTGTCCACAGGGGCGTCCTTTCGTCGGAGCTGCCAGCAACCTGCTAGCAGCTTTAAACAAGCGGTTACCAGCTACCGCCACCTTGGCAGTGGCCGCCACCGCCACCATTGTTTTTACGAGTGCTCAAAAGTTGTTTAGCTTCTGCTGACAGTTTTTGATCTGGCTTGATGCTTGGTGCTGCTTTTTTAAAAGTTTTCATAGGTCACCATTTTGTTTTGTTGATCAGGAAAAATGCCTGACGAACAATTTATAATTCGGCGCGGAGTGAATCGCAACATCTAGCATTAAAATCAGAAATTCCCTACATACTTGTGTTGAATATACGTAGGGGTTTTCCCGAATTATGATATCGGGCGATTGGAACTATTAGTCAATGCCGGACGACTTGCACCCTTCGCGGGTTCTCTCTCAATCCCCAGGCTTCGCCGTCCGTGCCAGGCAGTACACATCCACCTTCTTCGCCCCGGCACTGATCAACAGCCTCGCCAGCGCATCGGCGGTCGCGCCTGTGGTGAGTACGTCATCAATGAGCGCGACGTGTTGGCCGACGATTTTCGCGGCGTCCGCCAAGGCAAATGCTTCACGCAAGTTACGCTTGCGGGCCTTGGCATCGAGGCCTTGTTGCGCTGGCGTTTCCTTTACGCGTTTGATCAGCCGCTCATCTATCGATAGCCCCAATTGCGACCCCAGCCAGTGCGCGAGCATGGCAGCCTGGTTGTAACCCCGTTGGCGCAGCCTCTTGTGGGCGAGGGGCACGGGAATCATGAAGTCGGGTCGGGCCAGACCTTCGTCGAATCGATGTTGCAAGGTCTGGCCGAGCAATTCTGCGAGCAGCCTGCCCAACGGCCATTTGCCTTGGTGCTTGAAGCGTGTGACCAACGCGTCGATGGGGAAGTCGTAAAGCCACGGCACGATGACTTCGTTGAAGGCCGGGGAGTGTTGCGTGCACTGCGCGCAGGTCAGGCCCTCCATCGGCATGGGCAGCGCGCAGCGGTCGCATTGATCGATCAACCAGGGCAGGTCGCTTTCGCACGGGGTGCAGATTGAGCTGTCTGAATCGGTCTGCTCATCGCACAATAAACAGGTTTGTACGTTTTTTAACCAGATGTAAACCTGATACCCGTTGTGTGGTTGACAGCGCATGTCGCTTCCTTAACTATGCGAACATCCGTGTTGCGCCTGTGGACTTTCAGGTTTGGTCGATTGCCGAACCGCCCGGGTACTTGCCAAATACATGAAGGAGCCGCCCATGAGCGCCAGCATCAATGCCACTTTGCGTCACGACTGGACTTTAGCCGAGGTCAGGGCGCTGTTCACACAGCCGTTCAATGACCTGCTGTTTCAGGCGCAAACCGTGCATCGCGCTCATTTCGACGCCAACCGCGTTCAAGTCTCCACCCTGCTGTCGATCAAGACCGGCGCCTGCCCTGAAGACTGCAAGTACTGCCCGCAGTCCGGTCACTACAACACCGGCCTCGAAAAAGAAAAGCTGATGCAGGTCCAGCAGGTGCTGGAAGAGGCCGCTCGTGCCAAGGCCATCGGCTCGACCCGTTTCTGCATGGGTGCTGCCTGGAAACACCCGTCCGCCAAAGACATGCCGTACGTGCTGGAGATGGTCAAAGGCGTGAAAGCCATGGGCCTGGAAACGTGCATGACCTTGGGCAAGCTCGATCAGGACCAGACCAAGGCGCTGGCTGATGCGGGCCTTGACTACTACAACCACAACCTCGATACCTCGCCGGACTTCTATACGAGCATCATCACCACCCGCACCTACAGCGAGCGTCTGCAGACCCTGGCGTACGTGCGAGATGCGGGCATGAAGATCTGCTCCGGCGGCATCCTGGGCATGGGCGAGTCGCTGGACGACCGCGCCAACCTGCTGATCCAACTGGCCAACCTGCCAGAGCACCCGGAGTCGGTGCCGATCAACATGTTGGTGAAAGTCGCCGGTACGCCGCTGGCCAATGCCGAAGACGTCGATCCATTCGACTTCATCCGCATGCTGGCCGTGGCGCGTATCCTGATGCCGCAATCTCACGTGCGCCTCTCCGCAGGCCGCGAAGCGATGAACGATCAGATGCAAGCCCTGGCGTTCTTTGCCGGTGCCAACTCGATTTTCTACGGCGACAAACTGCTCACCACCGCCAACCCGCAGGCTGACAAGGACATGCTGCTGTTCTCGCGTCTGGGCATTCAGCCGGAAGCCCGTGAAGAGCATTCGGACGAAGTGCATCAGGCAGCGATCGAACAGGCGCTGATCGAGCAGAAGAGCAGCGAGATGTTTTACGACGCGGCGGTTTAAGACTGACGCCAGTTCACTGCCTATATACAACCTGTGGCATGCACAAAAACTGTAGGAGTTAGCTTGCTCGCGATTGAGATTTGTCTGTAACACATAACGTGACTGACACACTGCAATCGCGAGCAAGCGCACTCCTACAGGGAAATGCGCATTGCATCTGACCCGAGGCCTGCATGTCTTTCGATCTGAGCGCACGTCTCGCTACCCGTCGTGCCGACCACCTCTACCGCCAACGCCCTCTGTTGCAGAGCCCTCAAGGCCCTGAAGTCGTCGTGGACGGCCAGCCCTTGCTGGCGTTCTGCAACAACGATTACATGGGCCTGGCCAATCACCCCGACGTCATCGCTGCGTGGAAGGCAGGCGCCGAGCGCTGGGGCGTGGGCGGTGGGGCGTCGCATCTGGTGATCGGTCACAGCACGCCGCACCACGAACTTGAAGAAGCGTTGGCTGACCTCACTGGCCGCCCCCGCGCTCTGCTGTTCTCCAACGGTTACATGGCCAACCTTGGCGCCGTGACCGCGTTGGTGGGGCAGGGCGACACCGTGTTGGAAGATCGCCTCAACCATGCTTCGCTGCTCGATGCCGGTTTGCTGAGTGGCGCACGGTTTTCCCGTTATCTGCACAACGATTCCGACAGCCTGAACACGCGGCTGGAGAAGGCGGTCGGCGATACGCTGGTGGTCACCGACGGCGTGTTCAGCATGGACGGCGACATCGCTGACCTGCCTGCGTTGGCCAAGGTTGCCAAGGCCAAAAACGCCTGGCTGATGGTCGATGACGCTCACGGTTTCGGACCGTTGGGCGCCAACGGCGCAGGGATCGTCGAACACTTCGGCTTGAGCGTGGAAGACGTGCCCGTGCTGATCGGCACCCTCGGCAAATCCTTCGGCACGGCCGGTGCGTTCGTGGCTGGAAGCGAGGAGCTGATTGAGACGCTGATCCAGTTCGCTCGCCCTTACATCTACACCACTAGCCAGCCACCAGCGCTGGCCTGCGCCACCCTGAAAAGCCTTGAGCTGCTGCGTCGCGAGCATTGGCGTCGCGAGCATTTGCGGGCGCTGATCAAGCAGTTCCGAGACGGCGCTCAGGCTATCGGGCTTGAGCTGATGGACAGCTTCACGCCGATCCAGCCGATCCTCATAGGCAGCAGCGACCGAGCCTTGCGTCTGTCACAGATGCTGCGCGAGCGCGGCCTGATGGTCACCGCGATTCGTCCGCCGACCGTTCCCGCAGGCAGCGCGCGTTTGCGGGTCACGCTCTCCGCCGCCCACAGCGAAGCCCAGGTGCAGCTATTGTTGGATGCACTGGAGCAGTGTTATCCGCTGCTGGGAACAGGCGAATCGGTGGAGCCACAACATGCGTGATCGGTTGATCCTGTTGCCGGGCTGGGGGCTTGGCGTAACCCCTCTGGAGCCGTTGGCCGCCGCGTTGCGCGGTCTGGACGAACACCTGCACGTCGAGATCGAGCCGTTGCCGGATCTGGACACTGACGACCTCAATGAATGGCTCGACGAGCTGGACTCGACCCTGCCCGACAACGCCTGGCTGGGCGGCTGGTCCCTCGGTGGCATGTTGGCGGCAGAGTTGGCAGCGCGACGTGGCGAGCGCTGCTGCGGGCTGGCGACCTTTGCCAGCAACATCTGCTTCGTCGCCCGCAGTCAGTGGCCGAGCGCGATGCCGCAAACCGATTTCGACGCGTTCATCGCGGGCTGCAAAGCCGATCCCGAGGCCACCCTAAAGCGCTTCAGTCTTCTGTGCGTGCAAGGTGCTGAAGAGCCGCGCGCACTGTCTCGACAACTCAAGGCGGGTGCGCCTCATGGCACGAGCGTTGGCCTGATCGAGGGCCTCAAATTGCTCGAACAGATGGACACCCGCGCGGCGTTGCAAGCCTATCGCGGCCCGCAATTGCACCTGTTCGGGGGCCTCGATGCGCTGGTGCCTGCCGAAGCGTCGGCTGATCTGCTCAACCTCTTGCCGGACATCGAAGTCGGCGTGATCGAGCAGGCCAGTCACGCGTTTATCCTGGAAAACCCCCATGGCGTGGCTGCGGCGGTCCAAGCTTTTCTACATGAGTCCGGTGATGACTGATCTTTCCCACTGTGCGGTGCTGAAAGCTGTGAAACAGCAACAGGCAAAAATTGAAAACCCTCTACCTGACAAGCGTCAGGTGGCAGCGTCGTTCTCCAAGGCGGCGGCGAGTTACGACAGCGTTGCCGAATTGCAGCGTGCGGTCGGCAATGAGCTGATGTCGCGTTTGCCTGAAACGACGCCCGCTCGTTGGCTTGATCTCGGCAGCGGCACCGGCTATTTCAGTCGTGCGCTGGCTCAACGTTTCCCTCATGGCGAAGGCCTTGCGCTGGACATTGCCGAAGGCATGCTCAATCACGCACGGCCTTTGGGCGGCGCGGATCATTACGTGGTGGGTGATGCCGAAAACCTGCCGCTGCGCGACGCCAGTGTTGATCTGATGTTTTCCAGCCTGGCCGTGCAATGGTGCTCGGATCTAGCGTCTGTGCTTTCTGAAGCCAGGCGCGTGCTGAAGCCTGGTGGAGTCTTCGGCTTTGCCAGCTTGTGCGTCGGCACGTTGTATGAACTCCGGGACAGCTGGCAGGCCGTGGACGGCATGGTCCATGTGAATCGCTTCCGTGAGTTCGACGAGTATCAACGGTTGTGCGCGGCGAGTGGCTTGCAAGTGCGCAGCCTGAGTGTGTTGCCCCATGTGCTGCATTACCCCGATGTGCGCAGTCTGACTCACGAGCTCAAGGCGCTGGGCGCGCACAACATCAATCCGGGCAGGCCGGGAGGTTTGACGGGTCGGGTGCGGATTCAGGCGTTGATCGACGCCTACGAAACGTTTCGACAGGAAAAAGGCCTGCCTGCGACGTATCAAGTGATTTACGCCGTATTGGAAAAACCGGCGACTGTTTAAAAAGTGACCGGTTTCATGAGCGTCGTTCGTGTGAGCGCTATAGTGAGTGAGCAATAGTTTGAAAAAATCTGAACGGATGGTCGCCAAGATGAGTGCTGCGTATTTCATCGCGGGAACCGACACCGATGTTGGCAAAACCACCGTTGCCACTGGGCTGTTATATGCGGCACGCCAATCCGGGCTGAGCACGGCCGCCGGTAAACCTGTTGCATCGGGCTGCGATGTGAAGCCGAAAGGGTTGCGCAATCCCGATGCCATCGCGTTACGCGCTGAATGTTCGATTCAGTTGACCTACGACGAGGTGAATCCGGTCGCGTTCGAGCCAGCCATTGCTCCACACCTGGCCGCTCGCGAGGCCGGTGTTGCACTGACCGTTGCGTCCCTACTTGGGCCAATGCGTCATATTCTGGAAAAACAGGCTGATTTCACCCTAATCGAAGGTGCGGGTGGCTGGCGGGTGCCACTGGCGGATCAGGCCAATCTTTCTGATCTTGCGGTTGCGCTGGGATTGCCGGTGATTTTGGTGGTGGGCGTGCGTCTTGGCTGCATCAGCCATGCCTTACTGACGGCCGAAGCCATCGCCAATGACGGCCTGCAACTGGCAGGTTGGGTAGCGAACATCATCGACCCGAAGACGTCTCGCCTTGAAGAAAACCTCGCCACCCTGGCCGAGCGCCTGCCTGCGCCCTGTTTAGGGCGCGTGCCGCACATGAAGAAATCGACGCCGGAAATGGTTGCCGAGCATTTGCATTTGGAACTGTTGGATTAGCGGAAACAGCCCGTCTATACCGTGCTGTCTGTGACCTCTATCACAAGGCGCAATGCCATTAGTCTTTTTGCCGAGTGTTTCACGGCCTTTACTGGTTTAATGACGCTGTTCGTTTTATGAACAGAGGATTGTGATCATGCAAATCACGCTGAACAACACGCTGTACCCAGGCCTGAGCGCAATGCAGGTCGGGCAAGATCGTGTCGATCAAGCTGCCACTCAGTTGGCAAGCCCTGGCACCGAAGTGGCGGGTCGCAGCCAGTCCTCGGACTTTCAGCTTGAGCGACTGCGCTCGGTTGACCGCCCCCAGCGTTCCGACATGGCCACGAATGTCGTCGAGCTGACCCAAGGGCGCATTCAGGTTCAGTTGGGCGCGAAAGTCGAGAAAGCTTCCGACGAAGCGCTCGGCACGCTGATCGACACCTTTGCCTGATTATTTGCAAAACCGCTCTTCTGACGCGCACTTCTTGTGCGCGTTTTCGTATGCGCCCCCTTTCTGAATAACGCCCTATCACCCGACCGAATCGCGGCGCTCTGACGTCTGCGTCGCGGGTTTGCTCTACTAAACTCTACTCACTGAATCAGGGGCTCGGAGCCGTGCCGCGTGTGCGCGCCCGTGACGACCGTCTCGGCGTCGATGAAAGGTTCGCGGTGCACCCTTGACATCAATTAGGCGTAAACGTATGTTTCAAACATCTGTTTGACCATCGAATAAAAAGACATCTCGGTGGAGGGGTAAGTCCCTACAGTGACCCTACGGTCATCCAATTCCAGGATTCATCAGCAGAGGTTTATCGCTATGCCTGACTACAAGGCCCCCTTGCGTGATATTCGCTTCGTTCGTGACGAGCTGCTCGGCTACGAAGCGCACTATCAGAGTCTGCCAGCTTGCCAGGACGCCACGCCTGACATGGTCGACGCCATTCTTGAGGAAGGCGCCAAGTTTTGTGAGCAGGTATTGGCCCCGTTGAACCGTGTCGGTGACACCGAAGGTTGCACCTGGAGCGAGTCCGGCGTTAAGACTCCGACTGGCTTCAAAGAAGCGTACAAACAATTCGTCGAGGGCGGCTGGCCAAGCCTTGCTCACGACGTTGCACATGGTGGCCAAGGCTTGCCTGAGTCGCTGGGTCTGGCCGTCAGTGAAATGGTGGGCGAAGCCAACTGGTCGTGGGGCATGTACCCAGGCCTGTCCCATGGCGCGATGAACACCATCTCCGAGCACGGCACCCCTGAACAGCAAGAGGCTTACCTGACCAAGCTGGTTTCGGGTGAGTGGACCGGCACCATGTGCCTGACCGAACCTCACTGCGGCACCGACCTGGGCATGCTGCGCACCAAGGCCGAACCTCAGGCCGACGGTTCGTACAAAGTCTCGGGCACTAAAATCTTCATTTCCGCTGGCGAACACGACATGGCCGATAACATCGTCCACATTGTGTTGGCCCGCCTGCCTGATGCGCCTGCGGGCACCAAGGGCATTTCGCTGTTCATCGTTCCTAAATTCCTGCCAGCTGCAGATGGCAGCGTGGGCGAGCGCAACGCCGTGAACTGCGGTTCGCTTGAACACAAGATGGGCATCCACGGCAACGCCACCTGTGTGATGAACTTCGACGGCGCCACCGGCTTCCTGATCGGCCCGCCGAACAAAGGCCTGAACTGCATGTTCACTTTCATGAACACCGCACGTCTGGGTACCGCACTGCAAGGTCTGGCTCACGCTGAAATCGGCTTCCAGGGCGGTTTGAAATACGCCCGTGAACGTCTGCAAATGCGCTCCCTGACTGGCCCAAAAGCGCCGGACAAAGCCGCTGACCCGATCATCGTTCACCCTGACGTACGTCGCATGCTGCTGACCATGAAAGCCTTCGCCGAAGGCACCCGCGCGATGGTGTATTTCACCGCCAAGCAGGTCGACATCGTCAAGTACAGCGACGACGCTGAAGCCAAGAAGCAAGCCGATGGCCTGCTGGCCTTCATGACTCCGATCGCCAAAGCGTTCATGACCGAAGTCGGTTTCGAATCCGCCAACCACGGCGTACAGATCTACGGCGGCCACGGCTTCATCGCCGAGTGGGGCATGGAGCAGAACGTTCGCGACAGCCGCATTTCGATGCTGTACGAAGGCACCACGGGCGTTCAAGCGCTCGACCTGCTGGGTCGTAAAGTACTGATGACCCAGGGCGAAGCGCTGAAGGGCTTCACCAAGATCGTGCACAAATTCTGCCAGGCGCAAGAAGGCAACGAAGCGGTCAACGAATTCGTCACGCCACTGGCCGCACTGAACAAGGAATGGGGCGACCTGACCATGAAGGTCGGCATGGCCGCCATGAAAGATCGCGAAGAAGTCGGCGCTGCATCGGTGGATTACCTGATGTTCTCCGGTTACGTCTGCCTGGCGTACTTCTGGGCTGACATGGCGCGTCTGGCGGCTGAGAAACTGGCTGCGGGCACCGGCGAAGAAGCCTTCTACACCGCCAAGCTGCAGACCGCGCGCTTCTACTTCCAACGCATCCTGCCGCGCACCCGCACACACGTTGCGGCCATGCTGTCGGGCGCGAATAACCTGATGGACATGAACGAAGAGCATTTCGGCCTGGCTTACTGAGTCAGCCGGGTAGCTTTACCTCAAAGCCGCTTGTCTTTCGGGACAAGCGGCTTTTTTGTGAGCGTCGTTTTCAAGATGACAAATTAATGACGACAAAAAACAGTGATTTCTCTCACCATTTTCCTCATCAAATGAGTAAAGTGGCCGATACAGGCACAATGCCATTTGATTTGCACTTGCTCCACACGGGTAGGAGTCCGTCCTCTTGCTGCGCCCTTCAGCTGCACGCCTTAGCCATTTTCTACCGTCACTGGCGTTGTTGATCGCCGGGCTCGCGGCTGCATACGTGAAGGACTTGAACGTGTTCTTCACTTCACTGTTCAACGTACTGCCCACGTTGGTGCTGTTGCTGGGCGGTGCGTACTGCGGGGTTTACAAGCGTCAGCGCGAACTGTTCCTGATGATCACCGTGTACATCGCCTATTTCCTGCTCGACACCCAGACCGATTACTACCGTGACAATGGAAAAGTCCGAGAGGACGCCGCCGTGGTGTTTCACCTCTGCTGCCTTCTGCTGCCGGTTATGTTCGGGCTGTTCGCCGCTTGGGAAGAACGCACGCATCTGTTGCAGGATCTGGTGGCACGTCTGGCCGTCCTGGTCGCGGTCGGCAGCGTGGCACTGGGGCTGGAGCAGAGTTTCCCGGAAAGCCTCCTCGCCTGGCTCGCCGACATTCGCTGGCCTGCACTGCACGGGGAGTGGATGAGCCTGATCCAGCTTTCCTACGTGACGTTCCTGATTGCCTTCGGCGTGCTGATCACTCAGTACATTCGTAAACCTCGGCCGCTGCATGCCGCGCAATTGGTGGGCCTGCTCGGGTTGTTCTGGGCATTGCCGAAAACCTTCATCCTGCCGTTTACGCTGAACATCATGTGCAGCCAGGTCATGCTGATGATTGCTGCGGGTGTGGCACACGAGGCCTATCAAATGGCGTTTCGTGATGAGTTGACCGGATTGCCAGGTCGGCGAGCGCTCAATGAAAGGATGCAGCGTCTGGGGCGCAATTACGTGCTGGCGATGAGTGACGTTGACCACTTCAAGAAATTCAACGACACCCACGGCCACGATGTGGGCGATCAAGTGCTGCGCCTGGTGGCGAGCAAGCTGTCGAAGATCACCAATGGTGGCGGTCGCGCCTACCGCTACGGTGGTGAAGAGTTCGCCATTGTCTTCGCGGGCAAGACGATTGATGAGTGCATGCCGCACCTGGAAGTGATCCGCGAGACCATCGCCAACTACGCCATCCATTTACGTAATCAGGACAACCGTCCTCAGGACGATCTGCAAGGACGCCAACGCCGTGCAGGCTCGCAGGCGTCCACGGTCTCGGTGACAGTCAGTATGGGCGTCGCCGAACGGCTGCCTGAACACCGCAATCCCGAAGAAGTCCTCAAGGCGGCTGATCAGGCGCTTTATGCGGCCAAAGGCGCGGGCCGCAATTGCGTGATCGCGCACGGCCAGACCAACAAACGCGGCGCCGTGCGAATGGCCGCTGCGAGCTAAGACTCCTTCCTTTCCAAGGGTAATCAAAAGCTTCTGCTGCAAGGCAGGGGCTATTTTAGTGTCTTCATTTTTATGTGACTTTAACTTGATAAATGGTCACTACTTGACCCTATGTGTCGCAAATGGTGTTCCTGTACACTCGGCCTCACTGACACATTGATGCTGCACCCTGTCTGCAGCGTCTCTTTCCCCGGGTCTCTGTTGCTGTTTGCGAGGTTTGCCATGGCTGACTACAAAGCGCCGTTACGTGATATGCGCTTCGTCCTCAATGAAGTGTTCGAAGTCTCCAGACTCTGGGCCACGCTGCCAGAGTTGTCCGAAGCAGTGGATGCGGAAACCGTCGAAGCGATTCTTGAGGAGGCCGGTAAGGTCACCAGCAAATCCGTCGCACCGCTCAGCCGTGCCGCTGACGAAGAAGGTTGTCATTGGGCTGATACCGTCGTGACGACACCCAAAGGTTTCGTTCAAGCGTACAAAACCTACGCCGAAGGTGGCTGGGTTGGCGTTGGTGGCAACCCCGAGTTTGGCGGTATGGGCATGCCCAAGGCTGTATCGGCTCAGGTTGAAGAAATGGTCAACTCGTCGAGCCTGGCGTTCGGCCTGTACCCGATGCTGACCTCCGGCGCCTGCGTGTCGATCAACACCCACGCTAGCGAAGACCTGAAAGCCACGTACCTGCCGAACATGTACGCCGGGATCTGGGCTGGTTCCATGTGCCTGACTGAAGCCCATGCCGGGACCGACCTCGGGATCATTCGCACCAAGGCCGACCCGCAGGCGGACGGTTCCTACAAGATCAGCGGCACCAAGATTTTCATCACCGGTGGCGAACACGATCTGACTGAAAACATCATCCATCTGGTGCTGGCCAAGCTGCCGGATGCGCCTGCGGGGCCGAAAGGCATCTCGCTTTTTCTGGTGCCGAAATTCTTCGTCAATGCCGACGGCAGCCTGGGCGCTCGCAACAGCGTTTCCTGCGGTTCCATCGAACACAAGATGGGCATTCAGGCGTCTGCAACCTGCGTGATGAACTTCGATCAAGCTGAAGGCTATCTGGTGGGCGAGCCGAACAAAGGCCTGGCTGCGATGTTCACGATGATGAACTACGAGCGGTTGGGCGTGGGTATTCAAGGCCTGTCGTCGGGCGAGCGTTCTTACCAGAACGCTATCGAGTACGCCCGCGACCGCTTGCAGAGCCGCGCACCGACCGGGGCTCAGTCCAAAGACACTATCGCCGATCCGATCATTGTTCACCCTGATGTCCGTCGCATGCTGCTGACCATGAAAGCCCTGAATGAAGGTGGTCGAGCGTTTTCCACCTACGTCGCCATGCAGCTGGACACGGCCAAATACAGCGAAGATGACGACGTTCGCCATCGCGCCGACGCGCTCGTCGCGTTGCTGACGCCGGTCGCCAAGGCGTTCCTCACTGACATGGGGCTGGACACTACGGTCCTCGGTCAGCAGGTGTTCGGCGGCCACGGCTACATTCGTGAATGGGGGCAGGAGCAACTGGTCCGCGACGTGCGTATCACCCAGATTTACGAAGGCACCAACGGTATTCAGGCTCTTGACCTGATGGGGCGCAAAATCGTCGCCACCGGCGGGGCGCATTACCGGCTGTTCTCCGACGAAGTTCGGGCATTCATTACGGCGTCTGACGCGTCGCTGAGCGAATTCACCAAACCCCTGAGCGCCGCGCTGACAACCCTTGATGAATTGACTGACTGGGTTCTGGATCGCGCGCGCAGCAACCCGAATGAAATCGGCGCTGCCTCCGTCGAGTACCTGCACGTGTTCGGCTACACGGCGTACGCGTACATGTGGGCCATGTCGGCCAGAGCGGCGCAGGGAAAAGAGGCTCAAGAAGATTTCTACGCCAGCAAAATGGGCACCGCGCGCTTCTATTTCGCGCGCCTGCTGCCGCGTATTCAATCGCTGGCGGCATCGGTTAGGGCGGGCAGCGAGTCGTTGTTCTTGCTGGACGCTGCGCAGTTTTGATGGGGTAGACGTCGTGTAAGCTTTGGCTTACACGACGCGCTGACAATTGGCTCTATCGCGTTATGGGATCCAAAGTTAATCTACACACATGGACGTCGCGCAGGATGCGCAAACAGACAACATGGACACGTAGGGAATGCCTGCCAGGATGGTGGGAAGAAAGGGAAGTCAAAAGGGAAACAGTCTGGAAAACCTCGCTTCGGCGGGGTTTTCTTTTATCTGGCTTTTGTAAATGTCTGACCCCGCCTCAAGCGCCATCCGGCAAGACAGGCTTCGGATTCTCCATTTCTTCCAGCACGGACTTCAGCAGCTCCAGCGTGGCTTGTTGTCTTTGCGCGTCGCGATACACCAGCCCGATTTGCAGGGGTACTCGTGGTTCGCTTAGCGGCTTCCAGAGCAATTCCGCGTTGTCTTGAATATCCTGCGCCCGGCCCGGCAGCACCGTTGCCAACTTCATGTGCGTGAGGCTGTCGAGAATGCCCGCCATGTTATTCAGCTCAGCCTGCACATGCGGACGACGTCCGAGATTGCTCAATTGCGTCTGCCAGATCTGCCGCACCTGAAACTCTTCGCCCAGCAGCAACATCGGCAGCTCAGCCGCTTGGGTCATCGAGACTTTCTTGAATTCCCGCAGTGGATGATTGAAAGGGATGACGAGCTTCAGTTCATCTTCATACAGCAGCATGCCGTGCAACCCCGGTTGGCGGGGCGGCAGGTAGCTGATGCCGATGTCCAGCGAGCCGTTGAGCAAGCGGCGCTCGATCTCCATCGCACTCAACTCATAGATCTGCACCACCAGGTGCGGCTGCGCCTTGCGCACATGCTCCAGCATCTGCGGCACCAGGCTTGAGTGCACGGTTTGCATTACGCCAATCGCCAGAGTGCGTTGCGACTGACCTTTGAAGTTGCGCAGTGCATCCCGGGCGCGTTGCATGCCATCGAGTAGCGGGACAGCGTGGTTATAGAGCGTGTGTGCGGCAAGGGTCGGAAGCAGGCGTTTGCTGCTGCGTTCGAACAGGCTGACATCAAGGCTGTGTTCGAGCAGGCGAATCTGCTGTGAAAGCGCGGGTTGTGACAACGACAGACGCTCGGCAGCGCGTCCCACATGGCCTTCTTCATAAACCGCGACGAAATAACGCAGTTGGCGGAAATCCATAAGTCATGCTTATCGAAATGGCTGGAAAATCGAAATGGTCGTTAAAGCGCTCGCGGCATAGTCTACGCCCAACTCATGAGGGTTGCAGGGGCATACGGTGCAATGAGCAGTGTCGTAACAGGCAGCATTTGCATAGGCAAAGCGGAAAACCGGATTCATGGCATTGAACAGGGGCAGCGCCTATGAACCTGTTCAACCGTCAGCGCCAGGCCAGTGCCGAGGGTATCGACGGTGCTGAATCGCTGGCATTGCTGTCACCGCTGGAGCGCCTGCGTCAACGCACGAAGAGCGACGAGGTGGGTTTGTTCTCCGCCGAGCAGGACGCCTATGCGGCGGCCCTCACGCTGGCGCGTCGCTGGGGGGAGCTGTACCGACGGGGCGAGTGCGGCATCGTGGTCGCCAGCGGCGGACGGTTTGATCGGCTGATCGAATCGATGGCCCCAGACGTCAGTCGCGTCCCTTTCAACGATCTGTCTGCGATGGAAGCGGCCGTGGATTCACGAACAGTTGCGATCATCCTGGAGCCGATTCAGGGTTCATCCGTCGTGACGCCTGCTTCGCACGCTTACCTGCAAGGCGTGGAAAAGCTCTGTCGTGCGCTGAATATCCTGCTGATTCTCAACGAGGCGCGTGGCCCGATTGGGCAGCACGGCGGTGTGTTGTGCGAAGACAGCTACGGTGTGCGCGCCGACATCGTCGTGCTGGGCGACCACTCGAATCGGTGTCCGCGCAGTCCAGCGTTACTGGTTCGTGGCCAGGCCTGCGCCGGTCGGATCGACCAATTGCCGGGCTTCGTGCCAGAGCCGGTGTCGAGCCTTTCGGCGCGACGCCCGCCCGTCATAACCCCCCCACTGACGACCGTGTTCGACGGCCTGATGGCCTGAGCCTAAAACTACCGTCTGGCGTTCCGTACGCTTCGCCCTGCACCAGAAGCACTGGGTGCGGGGCGTTTTTTTGCAGCGGGTAGTGGCTCGATGATATGGGCCGTGGAACCCCTGACTCAACGCAGAGTCGATTAGCTGTGTGGCCTTGTCAGGCCATCTTCTTAATCTGGAGCATCACCCATGGACATCATTCGCATCATCATCGCCATCCTGCTGCCACCCCTGGGCGTGTTCCTGCAAGTCGGCTTTGCCGGCGCTTTCTGGCTCAACATTTTGCTGACGCTGCTGGGCTACTTCCCCGGCATCATTCACGCCGTTTACATCATCGCCAGCCGGAAGTAAGCCCTGCACAGGTATTGCGGTGTAAGCCGTAATACCTGTGGGAGCCGCCTTGCTAGCGAAAGCGGTGTCTCAGTCGCCCTAGGCGTCACAGACAGATCGCCTTCGCCAGCACGCCGGCTCCCACAAAAAGTCAGCGTCGCCCGCCTGAAAGCGAGCGCATCACCCTTCCATCACCTTCCGATAAAACGCCCATTCGGTTTCCAGCGCGTGGGCTTGGTTGCTGGCTTTGCGGAAGCCGTGGCGCTCGTCCGGGTAGAAATGCCCTTCAGCGGGGATGCCTTTTTCCAACAGGGCGTTGAGCATGTCGCGTGTCTGGGCGGGAACAACCACGGCATCGAGTTCGCCTTGGAAGAAGATCACCGGCACCTTAATCTGGTCAGCATGTAACAACGGCGTCCGTTCTTTGTAACGGACCATGTCGATGTCCGGATCGCCGATCAGCCAGTCCAGATAATCCGCTTCAAACTTATGCGTCGCCTCGGCGAGCGCGAGGGGATCGCTGACGCCGTAAAGACTCGCGCCTGCGCGGAACACGTTCTTGAACGCCAGAGCACAGAGGGTCGTGTAGCCGCCCGCGCTGCCTCCGCGAATGAACGCGTTATTCGGATCTATCAACCCCTGATTGCCCAGGTATTCGACCACCGCGCAAGCATCCTCCACATCGACTACGCCCCATTCCAGAAACAGCGCCTGCCGATACGCGCGGCCATAGCCGGTGCTACCTCTGTAGTTAAGGTCGGCGACCGCGAAGCCGCGCTGCGTCCAGTATTGAATGCGCGGGTCGAGCACCGGGTAGCAGGCTGACGTAGGCCCGCCGTGGATGAACACCACCACCGGCGGCTTCGTTTCGCCGTTCATGGCCGGGTAGAAGTAGCCGTGTGCTTCCTCGCCACCACTCGGATAGCGCAAGGTTTGCGGACGGCTGATGCGCTCGATTGGAAGCGGCGCGACTCCGCCCGCCAGTACCTGAACGCGCTGGTCGGCGCGACTGATCGCCAGCACCGCAGAAGGGCTGATGGCCGACGCAGCGATGCAATAGAGGTACTGATCGTCCATCGCCAAGCTGCGAAAACGGCTGTAGTCGCTGCCGAATAGGCTCACCGTATTGTCAGCCGAACGGATGCCCAACACGCCCATGCCGTCTTCCGACCATGTGGCGAGGTACGCGCCGTCATTTAACGGCAGCCAGCTTGAACCTCCCAATTGCCAAGGTGCAGGCGCATGGTCGGCTTTCGCCGCTGGCAGAGGCTCAAACCCTTCCAGAGTCTCGACCCACGGTTGCCAGAACCCGGCGCGATCTGTCAGGCAATACAGGCGGCCTTGAGCATCGAAGCGCGGTTGTTGCAGGGCTTCAAGCCCCAATCCGCCCGCCAGACAATGGGCCCGACCCCATGTGGCATCCGCTTGGCGCTCAACGCTCAGGAGCCGGGTCGAGGTCCACGGCTGATGCGGGCGCCACCATTCAATCCACGCCAGCCGGGTGCCATCCGGGCTCAGCGTCGGTGATGCGTAGAAATCGGCACCTTCGGCCAGGACTTCGCGCCGGCCATCGATCAGGTCAATCGCTACCAACCGGTGAACGTCTTTTTCCTCCTCGACCGCCAGAATTTGCCCACGAGCGATTCGGACATCGCCGTAGTGCTTGTCACCTTGGGTCAGGGGTAGAGGGGTGCTGGAGTCGAAAGGTTGAACGTAGATCTGCTGATCTGCCTCGTTGACGAACGCCACTGCGTCGTCGGTGAGGCAGAACGATCCGCCGCCATATTCGTAGACCCGACTGCGAACGCTGAAGCCGTCCGGGGTCAGACAGGTGGTGGCGCCTTCGCTCCAGCGCCAGATGCGCGAAGCCGCGTCCTGCGGGCGAAATTCATTCCAGAAAAGGCCGGCGGGACTGACGCTCAGTTCGGCGAAATCGATGCCTGCCGCCACAGCCTGGGCGGCAGAGAACAGGTCAGGATTTTGCGATGAGGCGTGAGTTTCGTTCATTGCGGAAAGCCAGTTGCTCAATGGTCTGGCTAGCATACTCGGCTTCATCGCGCGCTTGGGTGATCAGGCTGTGTTGCGGCGATTTGCTGCATACCGGGTCGGCGTTGCTGGCGTCACCCGTGAGCATGAAGGCCTGACAGCGACATCCGCCAAAGTCCTTCTCTTTCTCATCACACGACCTACACGGCTCGGGCATCCATTCGTACCCGCGAAAGCGATTAAAGCCGAAGGACTCGTACCAAATGTGCTGCATCGTGTGATCGCGCACGTTGGGAAACTGGATCGGCATCTGCCGCGCGCCGTGGCAGGGCAGGGCGGTGCCGTCTGGCGTGACGGTCAGGAACAGATTCCCCCAGCCATTCATGCAGGCTTTCGGACGTTCTTCGTAGTAATCCGGGGTCACGAAGATCAGCTTGACCGGATGATGCTCGGCGGCGAGTTGCACGCGGTATTCGTTGGTGATGCGTTCGGCACGCACCAGTTGATCCTTGGTCGGCAGCAGGCCCACGCGGTTTAGTTGTGCCCAGCCGTAGAACTGGCAGGTGGCCAACTCGACGAAGTCGGCTTCCAGTGCCACACACAGCTCGATGATCTTGTCGATTTTGTCGATGTTGTGCCGGTGGGTGACGAAATTCAGCACCATCGGATAACCGTGCTTTTTCACCGCACGGGCCATCTCCAGCTTCTGCGCGAAGGCTTTTTTCGACCCCGCGACCATGTTGTTCACTTGCTCGTCACTGGCCTGGAAACTGATCTGAATGTGATCCAGACCGGCCTCTTTGAAGTCGATGATTTTCTGTTCGGTCAGGCCGATGCCAGAGGTAATCAGGTTGGTGTAGAAACCTAGTCGACGGGCCTCGGCGATCAGGTCAGCGAGGTCTTGGCGCACCAACGGCTCGCCACCGGAAAACCCGATCTGCGCCGCGCCCATCTGCCGCGCTTCGGCCATCACCTTGAACCACTGCTCAGTCGTCAGTTCCTGCCCCTGCTTGGCAAAATCCAGCGGGTTGGAGCAATACGGGCATTGCAGCGGGCAACGGTAAGTCAGCTCGGCGAGCAGCCACAGCGGCAGCCCGACCGGAGGCGTAGGCGGAATGTGCACCTTGGATTCAGCTGTCGTGGGCTCAGCCAAGTTCGATCCAGTGTTCGGCACGGGCGACCTCCATGAATTGCTCGACGTCAGTGCCAAGCTCAGGAACACCAGGGAATTTTTCGTCGAGCAACGCAATGATTGCACCGACGCTACGCTGACCGTCGATCAAACCGCCGATCTCGCTGGCGCTCTCGTTCAACTTGATCATCCCTTCCGGGTACAGCAGCACGTGGCCGTTCTGCGCAGGCTCGAACTGGAAGCGATAACCCCGACGCCAGCTTGGCACCTGTTCACGATTGAAGCTCATAGCGCGATTCCTCTATGCCAGACGCGTTGGTCGGTGACGCTGTGGTAGGGCGGGCGGTTCAGCTCGTAGGCCATGGTCATGGCGTCGAGCATGCTCCACAAAATGTCGAGTTTGAACTGCAGGATTTCCAGCATGCGCTGCTGGCCTTCCCAGGTCGTGTAGTGCTGAAGCGTGATTGCCAGACCATGCTCGACGTCGCGACGGGCCTGTCCCAGACGGGTGCGGAAATATTCATAGCCTGCGGGATCGATCCAGGGGTAATGCTGCGGCCAACTGTCGAGGCGCGATTGGTGAATCTGCGGCGCGAACAATTCGGTTAGCGAGCTGCTGGCGGCTTCCTGCCAGTTGGCGCGGCGGGCGAAATTCACATAGGCGTCGACGGCGAATCGTACGCCCGGGAGCACCAATTCTTGCGAACGCAGTTGGTCAGGGTCCAACCCCACGGCTTGACCCAAGCGCAGCCAGGCCTCGATGCCGCCGTCTTCGCCGGGGGCGCCGTCGTGATCGAGAAGGCGCTGAATCCATTCGCGACGAATCTCGCGGTCCGGGCAGTTGGCCAGAATCGCGGCGTCTTTCAGGGGGATGTTCACCTGGTAATAGAAGCGGTTGGCGACCCAGCCCTGAATCTGCTCACGGGAGGCGCGGCCTTCGTACATCGCGATGTGGAACGGGTGATAGATGTGGTAATACGCGCCCTTGGCGCGAAGGGCCTGTTCGAATGCGGCGGGGGACAGTGGCGTTTGCTCACTCATGTCGTCAGTCATCCTCAAGAATAGTGGCAGATCCCACAGGTTGAGCTGCGTTTTCCTACAACTCGATGCTCATGCCATCGAACGCGACTTCAACCTCGCGGCGGGCCAGTTCGGCGCGCTCGGGGGAGTCTTCGTCGAGGATCGGGTTGGTGTTGTTGATGTGAATAAGCACCTTGCGCTGCCGTGGCAGTTTTTCCAGCACTTCCAGCATGCCGCCGGGGCCGTTCTGCGCCAGGTGGCCCATCTCTGTGCCGGTGCGCGTGCCCACGCCGCGACGCTTCATCTCGTCGTCGTCCCACATCGTGCCGTCTACCAACAGACAGTCGGCGCCGCTCATTTTCTCCATGAGGGCGTCGTCCACTTTGCCCAGGCCCGGTGCGTAGAACAGTTTGCCGCCGGTTCGCGTGTCCTCGACCATCAGCCCGATGTTGTCGCCCGGGTGTGGGTCGAATCGGTGAGGCGAGTAGGGCGGAGCTGCGCTGCGCAGAGGAAACGGCGTAAAGCGCAGGTTCGGGCAGGCTGGAATCACAAAGCTGCCTTCCAGTTCGATGCGGTTCCAGACCAGTCCACCGTTCCAGTGTTTGAGCATATTGAACAGCGGAAAGCCCGTGCTCAGGTCTTCATGAACCATGTCCGTGCACCAGACCTGATGCGGGCAGCCTTCGCGCAGGCTCAGCAAGCCCGTAGTGTGATCGATCTGGCTGTCCATCAGGATGATCGCGCTGATGCCGGTGTCGCGCAGGCCGCGATTAGGTTGCATCGGCGCGAAGCCTTGCAGCTGTGCGCGGATGTCCGGAGACGCATTGCACAAGACCCAGTTCACGCCGTCATCTGACAAAGCGATGGACGACTGGGTGCGAGCCTGTGCCCGCAAGCTGCCGTCGCGAAAGCCTGCGCAATTGGCGCAGTTGCAGTTCCACTGAGGAAAACCGCCGCCCGCCGCCGAGCCGAGAATCTGGATGTGCATGTGTGCTCCCTACCAAATGAGGCCGCTTGGCCCGAGACGTGCGCGAACGCAGCGTCTGAAAATCTTGAATCCTGTAACAAAAAAGCCCCGGCGAACCGAGGCTTTTCATCGCGCAACAATCAGCGGCTTGCGAAGTACATGGTGACTTCAAAGCCGATACGCAGGTCGGTGTAAGCAGGTTTAGTCCACGACATAAGGAACTCCTTCCGGGTGAGTGCAGCGGTGGGTGGGTACATCTTTAGTACACCTGCAAGAGGAGACGTTCAAATGCTTAGGCAGCTATGTTACTAAAAATATCAGCTCTCCAATGATGAAAGTTTGGATAAAGCTTTTTGCATTTCAGGCAATGATCGTACGGCGGAGAGTCGCTATCCGCACGGGTTGGCGCGATTTGACAACTTGAATACCGGGGTTTGAGACAGCGCTATCCGGTTTGCGATGTCTATCAGGTCCTCTCGATGAAGATGTGCAAATGAATGTTGCAGACGAGCGGCATAGTCGGTGCCATGTCCGGCCATATGAGCCTGCCACAGCATCTCGGCTGATTGTTGAGGGTCCATGCCGGTTGGATCGAGTTGAGCTTGAAGGGCAGTCAGTTGTGCTGGCAGGTCAGCGTGTTCGATCCGCGCGGGCACGTCTTTCATGAATGCTTCGATGTGCTCGACCAACTCACCCACGTTGGCGCTGGGGGATTGCACGCCGAACAGCATCCCGCCTCGCCCGGCAATCTGTCGGAAACCGCTGAATACCGCGTAGCCCAATTGCAACTCGACACGCAGACGCTGGTAGAACGGCCCCTGCACCAGATGAGAGAGAAGTCGCCAGCTCGCCTCGTCTTCGATACTGTTCGTGGGCGTCGGATAGAACATCAGCACAGCATCTTCGGACGATTCCGACGGCTCGATTTGCCAGCGTTGATCGGGCATCTGCGCGGCACCAAGCGTTGGCAGGTTTTCCGGAGTGCCTCGGATGCGCGTCAGAGCGTGAGCCAACGCAGCTTGGTCACTTGGCTGAAATCCCAGGGCCAGCCCTTTCCAGCGTGCCAGGGACCAGACGCCTTGCAGGTCACTTGATTCGCTGGCGCTTGGGCTGTTCAAGAAATGATCAGGCAAGGTCTTGAGCAACTGGCGAATCGGGATGGGCGTTGGCTCATGGGCTAACACCCCGAAACGGGCGAGGGTTTCGTCAGGCGGTTCGCCAAGGTGTGTCAGCGCTTGCTCCAGGACGGCAGGGATAGGGTCGGCGAAACCGCCCAGTTTGAGTTGCCAGTGAGCGCCGTACGCATCAAAAGCCAGGATGACGCCCGCTTGTTTCGCGTCGGCAATAAGAGGCTTGAGGCTTTCGGCGAGCATGCGATGCCACTTGGGCTCCGGTGACGGCAGCGTCCAGCTCAGGTAAATCGTAGCCTCGCCGGTTGCCGGGAGGGCATTGCTGATGGTCAATGCGGGTGGCAAAAACGCAGCGGTTTGAAACGGCTCGCGAGGTCGCAGGAACGGGTTCGGGCTGGGCAGGTGCCAGAGGATGTCAGTGATAGCGGTGGGCGTGATCGGATGCAGCAGGGCACTTGGCGTGAGTTGATCGAGCAGCGCGTCAATGGTCTTGGCTTGCAGGCCCGATGGAGCGTGATCAGCGCTGTAATGCCGTGCAAGTGCGAGTGCGTTGCTGACGTCCAGGTGGCGCTGTTGCAGGTGCCCGAACTCGTCGAGCAGTGCGTGGTAATTCGCTTTGAAAAATGCCAGCCAATTGAAGATCAGGCCATAGATTTGCGTGGCGTGTACCGACGTTTTCGCGAGCAAGCTCACTCCCACAGGGGACTGCGTACGGTCTGTAGGAGTGAGCTTGCTCGCGATGGGGTTTGTTAGAGCAATCTCGATCTCGAGTAAAACCTGCCCCGCGAACTCATACACGGCCTGAGCCTTCAGTGACTCGATCAGCCCCCGTTCCCGCAGCACCGCCATCAGCCCACCTGGCTGCGCAGTGTTCATCCACGTGCACAAAAAGGCCGTCGCCTGTTCGTGCCCTTGCGGCAGGCTTTCGCACGCAAACATCAGATGCATCCGACGCGGGTCATCTTCGCTCTGGGACTCACGGGGTTGTTGGTGCATCAGTGCAGGCGGTTTCTGCTGTTCGATCCTACGGCCAGTAGTGAAAGAGGCGCCAAACGCCATGACCATCGCCTGCAACTCGTCCACCGTCTGCGGCCCGGCAAGGCTCAATGTCATCTGGCCTGCCTGATAAAACCTGCGGTAGAAATCCTGCAACGCGCGCTGAAAGATCGGACGCGGGACGGGCAGGCTGAAACGATTGCCCGCGTGAAACCCACGCAACGGGTGTAGAGGCGACAGAGGTTGAAGCCGTTTCAGTTGATCGCGGGACGCTTCATCCCGCGACCATGCAATGAATTCTGCGTGCAACACTTCACGCTCACGCATCTGATCGGCCAGGCTCATGCGCGGATGAGCGAGCATGTCGCACAGCCGTTCCAGCCCACCTGCGAAGGCGGCGGGCCCAAGCTCAAAGAAAAAGTCAGTGGTGCGCTCGCGGGTGCTGGCGTTGACCTGTCCACAGTGGCGCTGAACGTAGGCCATCAGATTCTGGTCTGCGGGAAACCGCTCGGTGCCGAGGAAGAAAAGGTGCTCAAGGAAGTGCGCCAGCCCCGGCCATTGCGCCGGCACATCATGACTGCCCGCCGCCACCCGCAATGCCGCTGCACAACGTTTCAGACGCGGCGCGGAACACAGCACCACGCGCAAGCCGTTGGGCAAGGTCAGGAAACGATGGGTGGTTGGGTCGGGCACCGGCATGAAGATTTCCGCGATAGCGTAGGAACGTGATTCGTCATGCTAGCGGATTGGGAAGGCTATAGCCTGAACGGCGCGCATTTGTTGACGGCACGCTCCTGAACTGTGGGAGCGAATTTATTCGCGATTGGCCGGTGTGGCCGGTACATCTCGGCCGCCTGATCCATATTCGCGAATGAATTCGCTCCCACAGTTGAGTCCGGGTCTGGCTCAAGTTTCGTGGCGCAAGAACATCTGCAGGAGCGAATAGGTCAGAGAAAAGCGGGCGTGCTTCAGTCTCTCGCCAACCCCGAATAAAACCCAGGCCGTCGATCCTTGAAGTAGGTATTGATCGCTTGGGACTCGCTCATCACCTGCCGATCCAGGTCCGCAATCACCAACGCCTCGTCCAGACCCGCCAGTCCGACCTGTTTGCCGTCCGGCGCGCAGATGCTGCTCAGTCCGCAGTACTGAATCTCGTCCTCGCTGCCGCAGTAATTCGCGTACACCAGATAGCACTGGTTTTCGAATGCCCTGGCTCGCACCGTCACTTCGCAGACGAAGTCGTAAGGCGCCATGTTGGCGGTCGGCACCAAAATCAGATCAGCCCCCGATAGCGCGAGACGCCGGGTGTTCTCGGGAAACTCCACGTCATAGCAGATGAGGAATCCCAGCTTCCATCCGTTGAATTCCACCACCGGGAAATGCTCATCTCCTGCGCTGAACATCGACTTATCCAGCTCGCCATAGAGATGCGTCTTACGGTAATTGCAGAGACGTGCACCTTTTGCGTCGATCAACTGCACAGCGTTGTAGACCTGATCCTCGGCACCCAACTCAGGATAGCCATACAGAATTGCCACGCCGGTGGCCTGAGCGATGGCCGCAATGGCTTGCGCTGCCGGGCCATCGCTACGTTGCGCGAGCGCGCGCGCTGCCTGAGCGCCGATGTTGTAACCACTGAGAAACATCTCCGGGCACACCAACAACGCAGCACCTTGGGCGGCCGCTTCAATCGCTTGAGTGTTGAGACGTTGCAGATTGCCGCTGATGTCCAGCGGCAGCGGCGGGCATTGATACAAAGCAACGCGCATGGCGGCCTCCTTATTCCGGCAGCACAACCGGGCCGATTTCGTGGAACACATCGCCGGGGCCAGGATTCTCGGCGTGAGTCTTGCCGCCGAAGTGGGTCATGATGCCCCACACGGCGTTCAGCGAGGTCTGTACTGCGCCCTCAACCCAGGCCGGGGTCCATGACACGTCATCGCCGGCGATGAAAATGCCACGTTGTTCGTCAGGCATGTCCTTCTGCATGAAATGCGCGTACATCCGCTGGTTGTAGCGGTAGTGACCCGGCAGCGCACCCTTGAAGGCGCCGAGGAAGTGCGGGTCAGCTTCCCACGATACGGTGATCGGATCTCCGATGATGCGCGCGGCAATATCCACCTTCGGGTAGATCTTTTTCAACGCGCCGAGGGCCAGGCTCACGCGTTTTTCCACAGGGTGCGGCAGCATTTTCAGCGCGTCGCTCATCCACGAGTACGACAGACAAATCACCCCCGGTTTTTCGGTGCCGTTGGAGTAGGTGCCGTTGTCGAACAGATAAGTGCCACGGGTCAGGCGGTCGGTGAGGGTCATGCTCATCAGGTCGCGACCGGTTTCCGGGTCTTTGTCCTTCCAGAACGGACGATCAACCATGACAAAGGTTTTGGACGACTGCATGTAGCGCGTGCGGTCCAGCGCCATCCACATCTTTTGCGAGAACAGCGTTTCTTCGCATTCGATCTGGGTGGTCAGCAGCCAACTTTGGCAGGTCGCCAGCACCGCGTCGTAATGGCGGGTGTCGCCCCAGTTATCGGTGACTGCGAACTTGCCGTCCGCGGCGCGGGCGATGCGTTTGACGCCAGTGCGTGGCGCGCCGTGGTGCAGGGTCGAAAGGCTGGTGCCTTCGGGCCAGTGGGCGCATCGCTCCGGGGCATGACGCCAGATGCCAAGCGGCACTTGCTCGACGCCGCCGACGATCAGGTGCTGGTGATCGTCGCAGTTGGTCATGACCACGCGAAAGATTTCCAACATGGAGTTCGGGAAATCGGAGTCCCAGCCGCCGGTGCCGAAACCCACTTGGCCGAACACTTCGCGGTGGTAGAACGACAGCTTGGCAAATGCCTTGGAGGTGGCCACGAAATCGTAGAACGTGCGGTCATCCCACAGCGGCACGAGCTTGTCCCACAGCTCTTTAAGCCGAGGCACGTCACGATCACGGATGGCCTGCTGAATGTCGGCGAACTGCGCGCCATCTTCCAGTGCGTCGGCCCAGGCGTCAGCCACTTCCTGAAACAGCGCAGGCAAGTCCGACAGCTTCTGTGCGTAATGAGTGGTGCCTTCCAGGTCGATGACCGTGCTGCCCGACGCGGCAGTCAGCGGGTTAGGGAAGGGCCTGGATTCAAGGCCGAGCTTGTCGACGTAGTGATAGAACGCCGTGGAAGACACCGGAAAACGCATGCCGCCCAGCTCGGCGATGATGCCCTCTGCGCCTTCGAACTGCTGCGAGCGCAAACGACCGCCCATTTTCGAGGCTTCATAAACAACCGGTTTGAGGCCCAGCTTCATCAGCTCATAAGCCGCAACCAGCCCGGCAATGCCAGCGCCGACAATTGCCACTTCCTTGCCCAGATTGTCGCTCGGAATGCTGCCCAGTCCGGCTGGATGCTCGATCCAGTCGTCGAAGGCAAAGGGGAAATCCGGACCAAAAATCGTGATCGGTTTTTTGCCGTCGGCGGGGTGGCGATTGTTCTTCATGGCTGACCTTAATCGGCTGTGGCGCGAAAGAGGAGAGTCTAGATAACAGTTGAGACGTTAATAAGACGCAGAGTGTCGTCGTTTTGTAGAGAATTTGCGCTATGTGACGAGATAGTTGGTCCTAATGACGAATCAGACCGGCTGTCCACGATCAATTTTGCTGCTGAGGATGATGGACGTTGTGGTCTTTTCGACGCCATCGATACTGCCGATCAGGTCGAGCAATTGGTCCAGTTGTTCGGGGGAGTCGGTGCGCAGCCAGGCCACGTAATCGAACTCGCCACTCACCGCGCACAATTGCTGCACTTGAGCCAACGCACTCAAGCGACGCAGCACCTCTTTGCCCGAACGTGGTTGAACGGTAATGCCGACATACGCCTGCAAGCCGCCGTCCACCACCCGCTGACTGAGGCGCACGCCGTAACCGGTGATGATCTTTGCCTTTTCCAGACGCGCGAGACGTGACGTGACGGTCGTGCGCGCGATGCCCAACTGACGGGCGAGGTTGGCGACCGGCTCGCGCGCGTTGATCTGCAGCGCGGCGATCAGTTGGCGGTCGACGTCATCGAGGGCAGGTGGGCGTAAATCGGACAAGGGGTTGATCTCCATCGGCAAGCGGGTGATGTTACCCGTTGCCGAGGATGGATGGCAGGCTGCTGCGCCTATAGCGGCCCGGCATGTGCGACGAATTTGCATCGTCTGTACCGGCCTATCGCGAATGAATTCGCTCCTACAGAGGTTCGGGAACACCGTGAGATATGCGCCTAACGCGGCCTAACTGTAGGAGCGAATTCATTCGCGATGACGATGGCATGGTCGACGAATCTGCATCGTCTGTACCGGCCTATCGCGAATAAATTCGCTCCCACAGAGGGCGTGTCTGCAGTCGTTAGTTTTTGTAATCCGGCGCAACGCGGTCCAGCATTCTCAGCAATGCGGCCCAGGCGAAATCAACGGAATCCGTATCGCTCAGCTCGCCTTCCGCCACCCCTTGGCCCGGCGCGTTGAACTGCCGCTCAGTACGCACACGCACGTCTTCAGGCGGCAATCGCAGCGTGCCGCCCGCCTGTGCCGCGATCTGAATCTCGCAGGCCTTCTCCAGGTAATACATCCGCAAAAACGCTTGCTTGACCGTGTTACCGACTGTCAACAAACCATGGTTGCGCAGGATCATCACCGAGTTGTCACCCAGATCGGCAACCAGACGCTGCTGCTCGCTGAAGTCCAAGGCGATGCCTTCGTAGTCGTGATAACCGACGCGACCATAAAACTCCATCGAGATCTGGTTCACCGGCAGCAAACCCGCTTCCTGCGCCGCCACCGCGCAACCGGCTTTGGTGTGCGTGTGCAGCACGCATTGGGCATCCTCACGGGCGCGGTGAATCGCGCTGTGAATAACGAAGCCCGCCGGGTTGACCGGGTAATGAGAGGCCTCGACTTTGTTGCCGTCGAGGTCGATCTTCACCAAATTCGACGCCGTGATCTCCTCGAACATCAGCCCGTACGGGTTGATCAGGAAATGATGCTCCGGCCCCGGTATGCGCAGGGACAGGTGGGTGTAAATCAGATCGGTCATCCTGTAATGAGCGATCAGGCGATAGCAGGCCGCCAATTCCTGCCTGAGTTGCCATTCCTGCGGGCTGTACGCGTGTGTCATTTTTCCTCCGATGCTGTCAGTCGCTGACCCGGTTAGCGTGCGAGCCAGGCGTTCAGACGTTCTTCAAGCTCTTCACCATGATCGACCCAGAACTCGATGTTCAACGGCACGGCCACGGCCATGTTTTGTGGCGAAGTCGGAATCCATGGCGCTTTGCTCGGGTCCAACTTGTCGCTCAAGGCCTTGTTGGTCACGCCGTAGGCAATGGATTGTGAGAATGCCTGCTGCGGCGCGCTGTCGTTGGCGTAGGTGATGAATTTATTCGCCGCGTCTTTGTGCTGTGAGCCTTTGACGATGGTCCAGTAATCCATGCTGTACAGCGAGCCTTTCCAGATCGGCGCCACTTTCAGGCCTTCGCTTGCCGCCACTGCGCCACGGCCGCTGAAAGTGGTGGTCATGACGATGTCGCCCGAGGCCAGCCATTGCATCGGCTGCGATCCGGCTTCCCACCATTGAATGTAGGGCTTGAGCTTGTCCAGCTTGGCGAATGCACGATCGACGCCAGCCGGAGTGGCCAGCACTTTGTAGACATCGGCAGGCGCGACGCCGTCCGCCAGCAGCGCGTATTCGAGGGTGTACATGGCGCCTTTGCGCAGGCCGCGCTTGCCGGGGTATTTTTCGGTGTCCCAGAAATCGGCCCAGCTCGACGGCACGGTTTTGACCTTGTCAGTGGCGTACACCAACGGCATGCCCCACACCAACGCTGCCGAGCCACACTCCTGCTGAGCACCTTCGATCAATTGTTGGCCGCCCGCGAGCTTTGGCCACTCCAGCTTCTCGAACAGCCCCTCTGCGCACCCGCGCTCAAGGTCTGGCGCTTCGACCTGAACCACGTCCCAGTCCGCATGCCCGGTTTCGGCCATCACTTTGATCTTGGCCATTTCCCCGTTGTATTCGGTCTGCACGACGCCCACACCGGCTTTCTTGGCGAAGGGTTCGAAAATGGTGGTGTTCTGGATTTTCTGCGCGGCGCCGCCGAAGCCGACGATGACCAGATTTTCCGCCGCGAATGCGGACAGGGGGGAAAGCATCAATACCGCACACGCAATTTTCAGGTTCTTACTGTTCATCGACATTTTCCTTTGGCCGTAAGGCTCTTTTTTTCGCAGACGAAGGCGCACACAGGCTGACCCTCTGCTGCACAGGGGTAAACGGACAGAAACAGGCAATGGTGTGAAAAACGGGAACGCTGGACTGCAACTTCGCGACGACTGCATGGACGGTCGCGTGGGGTGTTTCATTATTGTTGTTGACCCGCGAGATGGGAGGCGGGCGTGGCTAGAGACTAATCCACGCTTTCTGAAAAAAGAAGATGGGAATGATTATTTAGTGAAAAAAATAGCTAGATTTTCACAATGAGTAAAAAACAACGGCATGAGCCTCTCAGCGATTAGACTTTTTTCACCTTCAGCCGCTTAAACTGCGCCACGTTTCGCAGACTCAGCACACAGGCATCGGAGCAGCACGATGAGCGACGGAAAAATCAACGACAGCGCCAGGATGGCGGATTCAGTGGGTGATGACCTCACGGCTGGCGAGAGCTTTCTGGGTGAGCGCATTCGTGGCCTGCGCAAGCGACAAGGGCTGACCCTCGCCGAGCTGGCGAAACGGAGTCAGCTGTCAGTGGGCTACATCAGTCAACTGGAGCGCGACCTGTCTCGCCCGTCGGTGGACACCTTGCTGAAAATCGGCCGCTGTCTGGGCGTGAACATTCAGTGGTTTTTCTCTACCAGATCCGAGGCCAGCGAAGCCGATGCCGGGTATGTGGTGCGCAAAGAGAGTCGACAAAACATCCATTACGACGACGGCATCTACGACCAGCTCCTCACGCCAAGCCCCAGTGGTCAGATCGAGATGGTCCATTCGCGATTTCCGCCGGGCGCATACAACCGCACCAGCTACACCCATGAAGGCGAGGAAGTCGGCTATGTGCTGAGCGGCACGTTCGAATTGTGGGTCGGGGAGCGGCACTTCGAGCTTGGCGAAGGCGACAGCTTCCGGTTCTCCAGCAACGAGCCTCATCGCTACGGCAACCCCGGCGAAACCGATGCTGTCGTGCTCTGGGTGATCACACCCCCAACGTACTGATCTTTCCGGCCGCTCTTTGTTGAAATGCTCAAATCGATCATTTGGCTGATCGATTTGCGCAATTCGCGTCGTTGGAATAAGCTCGCTTGAGCAAATCGATCACCAAAATGATCATTTCGCTCAAATTCAGATGCTCCAATCGCACGCACTATAAAAACAAAGAGTACCCGCCATGGCCCAGATTCCTATCAAGCGCAGTATCGAACGAGTACCCGGTGGCATGATGATCGTGCCGCTGCTGATCGGCTCCCTCGTCGCGACCTTTCTCCCTGACATGCCTAAATTCTTCGGTTCGTTCACCAATGCGTTGTTCACCGGTTCGCTGCCGATTCTGGCGGTGTTCTACGTGTGCATGGGCGCCAGCATCGACATCAAAGCCACGCCTTACTTGCTGAAGAAAGGCGGGGTGCTGTTCGGCACCAAAGTCGGCACCGCGATTGTGATCGGTGTGATCATGGGTCACTTCCTGGGCGAACAGCCGATTACGTCGGGCATTTTTGCCGGGCTTTCGACCCTCGCGGTCGTGGCCGCGATGAACGACACCAACGGCGGCCTTTATATGGCGTTGATGGGGCAATACGGGCGCTCCGAAGATGTAGGCGCGTATTCAGTGATGTCGCTGGAGTCCGGCCCGTTCCTGACCATGGTGACGCTGGGTGTTGCAGGTCTGGCGGCGTTTCCTTGGCCAACGCTGGTCGGTGCGATTCTTCCGTTGCTGCTCGGCATGCTCTTGGGCAATCTCGACCGCGAGATGCGTGACTTCCTGGCCAAGGCCGTGCCGGTGATGATTCCGTTCTTCGCCTTGGCGTTGGGCGCGAGCCTGGACCTGCACAAGGTCTGGCAAGCTGGGCTGCTGGGCATCGGCCTCGGCCTGGCGGTCGTGGTGCTGACCGGCATTCCGTTGTATTTCGCTGACCGCGTGTCGGGTGGTACAGGCGTGGCCGGGGTTGCCGCCGCGAACACGGCGGGCAACGCTGCGGCGGTGCCTGCCCTGGTGGCAGCTGCAAACCCGGTTTACACCGAGGCCGCTAACTCCGCGACGTTGCTGGTCGCCGCGTGCGTCGTGGTCACCGCCGTGCTGTCGCCGATTCTTACGGCCTCTGTCGCCAAACGCTACAAAGAGCGTCACGCTGCAAAAACAGCGGACGTGAACGCGGAACGGGAGGTCGCTCGATGACATTGCTGATCATTGCCGATGACCTGTCGGGTGCTGCGGATTGCGCGATCGCCTTCGCCGGTGCCGGATTGAGCACGGTGGTGACCCTTGATGAATCCCACGACACGGGCGACGCGAGCGTGGTTGCCATCGACACCGACACCCGTCGCTTGTCGATAGCCCAAGCGGGCGAACGCACGTTGACGGCATGGCAGACCCTGCGCAAACCCGGTCAACGTCTGTACAAGAAAATCGACTCGACCCTGCGTGGCAACTGGGCGGCGGAAGTGGCGGCACTACAACCGCAGGCCGGGCTGGCCATCATCGCCCCAGCGTTTCCTGCCACCGGTCGGACAACATTGCGCGGCCAGGTGCTGGTCAACGGTCAGCCGCTTGAAACCACCGACACCTGGAAGCTCGAACACGCCGATCGCTCGGCGGACATTACATCGATGCTGAGCGATGCCGGTCTGAGTGTCGCCAAGCTCTCCTTGGACATACTGCGCGGTGATGCAGCTGCGCTGGCGCAACACATCGCCGAAATGGCCCGCAGCGATACCAACGCGCTGATTGTTGATGCCCAAACCACGGAAGACCTGCACACCCTCGCCGTGGTAACCGCTCAGATGAGTGAGCCACTGTTTTGGGTGGGTTCTGGAGGACTGGCCCGCGAGCTGGCGGGGCTGCCGGATCTGTTATCGGCGCCGTCCCGGACATCCATGGCGCCGGGTGAAAAATACGCGCCGACGCTGGTGCTGGTCGGCAGCTTGTCGAGCGTTTCGGAGCGGCAATGCGCCTTGTTGAAAGAGCGCACAGGTATTGGCGAACTTGTGGTGCCGCCTGCGATTCTGCGGCAAGGCGCGTCGCACCCCGATTGGGCGGGCTGGGAACTGCGTATTCGTGCATATCTGCGCGGCGGCGACGATTTGTTGCTGCGTATTGGCCGCGACGACGCGTTCAACCCCGCTGAAGGCGCTCAACTCTCGACCCAGCTGGCCGCCATGGTCCGTCCGCATTTCGCCCATGTCGGCGGTCTGGTGGCGACGGGTGGCGAAACGGCCCGCGCCATGCTCGGCGCCGTGGGCATCGGCAGCCTGCAATTGCTGTGTGAAATCGAAGCGGGTGTCGCGTTTGGCCATCCCATTTCAACCCGCGAAGGCCACCGCCCCGGTGTGGTCACCAAAGCCGGCGCGTTCGGCACCGACCACGCGCTGTACGCGGCCTGGCTGCACATGAATAACGCTGTAGAACCTGCGCGATACAGCGCAGAACCTGTCCCGATTCCTGCTTCACAAGGTAAAACATCATGAGTAACTATTTGCCCATCATTGGCATCACCATGGGCGACGCGACTGGCGTTGGCCCGGAAATCATCGTCAAAAGCCTCGTTCACGACGTTGTGTACCAGCAATGCCGCCCGCTGGTGATCGGCGATGCGGGGCGTCTGGAATTGGCCAACGAGATCGTCAAAGGCAGCGTGAAGGTGCGTCGCATCAAAGAAGCGGCCGAAGCGCAATACCAGCCGGGAACCATTGACTGCATCGACCTCAACCTGATCCCGACTGGCCTGCCGTTCGGCCAGCTGTCGCCGATTGCCGGTGACGCTGCGTTTCAGTACATCGCCCGCGCCGTTCAACTGGCCGAGGCCGGGCAGATCGACGCGATCTGCACCGCGCCGCTTAATAAAGAAGCGTTGCACGCTGGCGGCCACAAATACCCGGGCCACACCGAGATGCTCGCGCACCTGACCAACGTCGACGAAGTGTCGATGATGCTCGTTGCGCCGCACCTGCGCGTCATTCACGTCACCACTCACATCGGCATCATCGACGCGATTCGCAAGATCGAGCCGGGTCTGGTTCAGCGCACGATCGAACGCGGCAACGCGACGTTGATCAAGGCCGGCATCGCCAAGCCACGCATCGGCGTGTGCGGCATCAACCCTCACGCGGGCGAGAACGGCCTGTTCGGTTACGGCGAGGAAGAAGAGAAGATCATCCCGGCTGTGAAGCTGCTGCAAGAGCAAGGTCTGGACGTCACTGGCCCGTTGCCTGCTGACACGCTGTTCTTCCGCGCCGGTCGTGGCGATTTCGATCTGGTGGTGGCGATGTATCACGACCAAGGCCATGGCCCGGTGAAAGTGCTGGGGCTGGAAGCGGGCGTCAACGTGACGGTGGGTCTGGAAGTGATTCGCACGTCCGTGGATCACGGCACCGCATTCGACATCGCCGGTAAGGGCATCGCCGACGAGCGCAGCTTGCTGGAAGCGCTGCGTCAGGGTGCCGAACTGGCCACGCGTCGAGGATGAGGTGTGACGGCGCGGTCGTGTAAGATCACGGCCTTTCCGCAACGAGGCCGCCCATGAAAGCCACCGACCGTCATCGCGCCATTCTCGAATTGGTCCGCGCTCGCGACACCAATGTCGAGCAGTTGAGCGCGGCTTTGGGGGTGTCGGAAGCGACCGTGCGCCGCGACCTGACCATGCTCGCCAAGCAGCGGCATTTGGTTCGCACCCACGGCGGTGCGACCGCGCTGATTGGCGTCCATGAACCGGAAGCCTCCCTCGACGAGCGCAAGTCTGCGCAGCGCGATCAGAAAGACGCCATTGCCAAGGCAGCGGCGATGCATGTCCAGGATGGCGACACCGTGCTGCTCGATGGCGGCACCACGTGCGCGGCGTTGGCGTTGCACCTGTGCTCGCGGCAAAACGTGCACGTCGTCACCAATAACTTGTTGGCCGTGATGACCCTCGCCAATGCGTCGGGCATTCGTTTGACGTTGATCGGGGGCGATCTGCGCGGTTCAAGCATGAGCACGCTTGGTCCACTCGCCGAGCTGACACTCAGCCGTTTGAGCGTCGACAAAGCGTTCATGGGGGCGGATGGCGTGGTCGCTGAATTCGGTCTGTGTGAAGCCAGCGATCAGCAGGCCTATCTCAAGGAATGCATCATCAAACGCGCCGCGCAGGTTTTCGTTCTTGCTGACGCCGACAAACTTGGCCGCGCGCGCCAGCAACACTGGACGCCCATCGAACGGGAGTGGACGCTGATCACTGCGGTCGAGGCGGATGAGTCGTTGCTGGCGCCGTTCAGAGCGGTGCAACAGATCACGGTGGAAACCGCAGGCAATTGAGCGCGTGATGCCTCTGAGGGAGCTGTCTTGCTTAAGGTTGTGTAGCTCTTTCAACTCCTATTTGTAGGACTTTTCCCCGTTGTCACCGCGTTGTCATTCTGCTGTCACCCCCGGCGTGTCTAAATTCGGTCCCTGACCCTTGAATCCACGCCGGGAGCTCTGTCATGACTCTGGATCTATCCGAAACCGCCCGCTACATCCAAGCCGACATCCTCGACAGCTTCGACGAAGAGCTGGAGATGGAATACGACGACGCGCGCCTGGATGGCCTGCTCTCCGATTTGGGCGAGGAAGTGCCGAAAGGCATCGATCGACGCGTGTATTTCCGCGAACTACTGCGTCTGCAAGGCGAGTTGGTGAAGCTTCAGGATTGGGTTGTCAGCCAGAAGCTCAAAGTCGTTGTCTTGTTCGAAGGCCGCGACGCAGCGGGCAAGGGCGGCGCTATCAAACGCATCACCCAGCGCCTCAACCCACGGGTCTGCCGAGTGGCAGCGTTGACCGCACCGAGCGAACGCGAGCGCACGCAGTGGTATTTCCAGCGCTACGTTTCGCACCTGCCAGCCGCAGGTGAAATGGTCCTGTTCGACCGCAGTTGGTACAACCGCGCAGGCGTCGAGCGTGTCATGGGGTTCTGCAACAACAACGAGTACGAGGAGTTTTTCCGCACCGTTCCCGAGTTCGAAAAAATGCTCGTGCGCTCGGGCATCATCCTCATCAAATACTGGTTCTCGATCACCGACGACGAGCAATATCGCCGCTTCCTCATGCGCATCCACGACCCGCTGAAACAGTGGAAGCTGTCGCCGATGGACCTGGAATCCCGCCGTCGCTGGGAAGACTACACCCGCGCCAAGGAAGAAATGCTGACGCGCTCGCACACCGACGTCGCACCCTGGTGGATCGTCGAGGCAGATGACAAGAAGCGCGCGCGTCTGAACTGCATCCATCACTTGCTGGAGCAAATCCCGCGTGGCGAAGTGGAGTCGCCGCAGATCTTGCTGCCGGAGCGCGAATACAACGCCAACTACCTGCGTGCGCCGGTGCCGCGTGACATGGTTGTCCCGTCGGTTTATTGAGTGCCGTTGTAGCCCCATGACTTGCCGGTGGTAGCGATCTGGAAATCGCTGCCGCCGACACGTTTGACGGAAGCAGTGCGTGATGTGTCGCGGCTCAAATCTTCCACTTCTTCGCCGTTTTCGCCAGCCGTTGCTGCAGGCCCTCAATGTTCAGCGCGAGCTGTCGATTCATCAACTGATAACCCAACACGTCTGCCGACACCGCAGGCGCCTCCGGTCCGACCGCCAACGATTCGCTTGGCCGCGCCAGACGCTCAGTAGCACCGCTTTGCAACGCCCTCGCCATGCCGATCAACATACGCCGAATCCGACGCTGCTCAGCGCTCATTCCCACATTCCCCAGGTCCGCCGGCCTGAGGTTGGAAAGGATCTCCAGCGTGCTCAGGCACATCCGGAAATGCCCCTGAATGGCGTCCAGTTCGACCAGCGAAATCTTCACTTCCTTCGACACCGATGGCATCAGCGAGCGTAACTGCAACATCGTCGCGTTGAGTCTGGCCATCAGCTTCAAATGCTCGTCCGCCGCAATCGACTGGCCACTGCTGATACGCTCATACACCTTCGCGCAATCCCGCAAACCGCTGGCCAGGTTGTACCGCCACGAATACACCGCATAGAGCGGCAACGCGAAAGAGAACGCCAGCGCCAAAACGATCCCGATCAGAATATCCACCGTCCGCCACAGCCCGTCTGTAATCGGGTTATCGCCATGCCCTGCGACGATAAACAGCGTGATTGCCGACAACAGCGCCGTGTACCCGCCTTTGCCAATCGCGTGATACGCGAAAAAACCACAGATCAGCGACATGACCACGTACGTCAGCAACGGCATGCCCAGGTAATTCTCCTGCGCCACCACCGCCAATCCCAACGCCGCACCAATCAGCGTCCCGTACGCCCGCTCCACCGACTTCTTGCCGATATTGCCGTGATGCTGCAAACCGCCGATCACAATCAACATCGTCACCGACGCCCACTCGCCGTGGGGCAGATGGATGCCGGTGGTGAGCAGAATGGAGACCAAAAGGCCGACGACAATGCGACCCGCATGGATATAGCGCGCGTGGCGGTAGCGGCGGTAAGGGTCCAGAAGTGGACGGAGGAGGCGGCGGAGGAACAGGGGGAGGGAAGGCAAGTTCATGGGCTAACTGACCGTTGAGAAAAGCGGTAATTCCGCGTTTTCGTAAACTACCTGAAAGCTGAGGGAAGCGGCGAACCTTGAACCGCAGATGCAGTTCAAGGTGGGACGAGCTATGAGTCAAGATTGGTTGCTTCGATACAGGCGCGCAGGAATACCCAGATATAAACCAGCAGCCGTTAGATTCCGAGTGACCACCGCGCCCGCGCCGAGCTGGACTCGGTCGGTGAGGGAAACGCCATCAATCACGGTGGCGCCTGCGCCTATAAAGTTGTCGGCTCCAATTGCGCTCCTGCCTGCGACAGTCGCGTTCACAGCCACATGGGAGTACTCACCCACCCTTGACTCGTGTTCCACGATTGCACCAGTGTTGATGATGCATCCTTCAGCTATGTGAGCTTGCGGCCCAATGTGAGCGTGCTGACCGATAAAACATCCAGGAGATATCCGGCACGACGCACCCAAGCTCGCACTGGGCGCGATAAGTGTTGCGACAGGCCATCCGCGGCGCTGAGCTTCCTCCAGGTGAGCACGACGTTGGCCGTTATTTCCGGAGGCAGAGAATACGGCCCAGCCTGTCGGCAGTTCTTGTTCCCAATCCGCCTCTACAGGATGGTCAAGATATCGTTCGTTATCTCGCGCTGTGGAGTCGATAAACCGGAGGTTCATTATGCCCATTACTGTCGCGACATCGGCGACGCTGCGGGCGTGACCGCCGAAACCGAAGATAATCAGTCCTTTCGGATATGTATTAGCTTGCATACGTCTCTTCCACGAGTTGAGGCAAATCGCCGTGATGACTCTCGCGGGCAATGGCGTCGAGAAGGATGATGTGTTCGCGCGCGACATCCGCCCAGCTCCTCTTGCTCAAGAGTGCGTAAGCCTCCTGCTGGGAGGTGAGGAGCTCTGCTCGATTTTTAATGGCCCATTCGATTCGTTCGGCCATGTCCTCCCAGTCGTAGGGATCAAAGAGGCTGGTTTCCTGCAAGATTGGGTCGGTAAGCACTTCCAGGGTTACTGGGATTCGCGACATCACAGCAGGAGTACCGACTGACAGGGCTTCTGAAAAGGTGAAAGGGCACCCACCCTCACTGAGGCTTGGGTTCACCGCAAGCAAGGCGAGCCGGTAGCATGCGGCAAGCTCACTCGTTGATAGACCGCGCAGGCAAATAACATCGGCTTGAAGTCGATGTTCGTCAATAAATGCGCTAAGTGCCGCCGAGCCGTATACATCACCTGTGAGAATGAGCTTCAGCCCCAGTCTGCGGTTATGGAGTAGATGTTTGTAAGCTCGGAGCAGGGTCAGGATGTTCTTGTTTGGGCGGATTTGGCTTGGATAAAAAATGTACTCAACGTCCTGATTTGCAAATAGCGCTGTGTAGACATTCTGGGTGCGTTGCATAGCAGAAAGGAGCAGGTTTTTGCAGTAAGTGCGCGAAGTCTCTAGCGCATCGGGAAAACCATTGACGTCAATCAAGTGGTCCAGGGGATTCGGTGCGTGTTCCACCACTCGAATGCGTGGAGGGCTCACGCAAAAGCGGTCGACTAACGTATGCCATTTAGTATGTTGGCTGTACGTGACGATATGTTGCGCACCACGAAGCGCTTTTTCGACCGTATTGAAAGTTTCCAGAAAGCGATTGCCTCCCACGCCCGCAAAACCCACGGAGAAGTCGGTCATGACGACATCGGGAACACACATCAGTTTCGGCACGTTCAATTCATTGAATGCGGGCCAAAAGGAGGTCGGGCTGTACCAGGCGATAACGTCTGTCTGGGCCTCGATCAAAACCTTCATGCGCTTGTTTTCGGTCTCGCTCATGGACTGAAATCGCAATCGCACCCACTCGTTATTTTTGGGGGAATGTGTCACGCGTGCGATGAAGTTTTCGAGCTTTTTGAAAATCGGCCTTGCTGTAAATCTGATCATCCTCCAAAGTCTGCTCCCTATTGATCTGGACATCACAAGAGGCACCAAGCAGAGAAACAGTAGAAGCAGCCGCGCTATAGAAAATATAAGCGGTAGGGTAGACAGTAGGCTGTGGGTCTGGCTCACCCGTATTTCAACGTCGTCCCGGTAAGCACTTAGTTTTTTTAATAACGTATCTTCGCCCCCTGACTTGGCGGATTTTTTTAGCACTAGCCATCTGTAGGTTTCATACGCGTACAGTAAATAGGGCTTCCCGCTCGGTGAAATCACGGAAACTTCAGCACTCACGGCTTCACTCTTGAAGAGATCCTCCAATGATTCTCTGGACCAGCTTGGGCATGCGATCACGAACTCTACGTCAGCTGACTGTGTGCCACCCCGTACGAAGTTGGCGAGATAACGCCCCAGGCCTTCATTACGAAGATCAACCGTAGGGGCGTAAGCTAGATAGATTCCATATCGTTTTACAGGCATTCCCGTATCTCCTGCCAATAGGGGCTAGCCAGATCGTCCAATCTGTTTCCGGCTAGGCAATCACTGTCCCGTAATTGATGTCTCAGCGCTGCAGCCTGAGTTTCCATGGACTTGAGTTGCCGAGCCATCTGGTCCGGGTCATCGACATTCATCCATGTCAGGCCGAGGTTAAAATTACAATTCATCTCACGCATTGCTGGGTAGTTCGCACACATTGATGGCACGCCAGATGCGGCTGCTTCCACAGCGCTAAAGCTACCATTGTCTATACGAGTAGGCAGCCACAGGAATTTGGCCCCCGCCAAGGTTTGGCGGTAGCCGCTGTCGCTCAGGTTTCCTTTCCATTTGACGCGGTTGCGCAAGTGTCTGGAGGTTTTAAAAGCCTCTTTCATGATGACCAGCTGGGGCAATTCAGAGCTCAGCAAATCGTTACGGCTAATGCCCGTTATCCAGCAGTCCCATACTCCACCCAGTTCTTCGTAGTAAATTTTCAACGCTTGAGTGGCACAGCCGTGGTTTTTGTGGACACCGATATTGGTAGGCCATAAAAAATATCGATCAGTGGACGTCGAACTGTTTGGCCGTGTAATTTCCGATGCCAGCATGGGAAGCTTGCGGACGTTCTGCGGTTTAATTCCGGCATATTGAAGTGCGTCGTTTTTGGTAAATAAAGTGGTCACCCAAACCTGCTTGGCACGCCGGGCGGCATCCAGGAATGAACGATCATGGTCCGGAGGCATTACAGCTTCATAGCGTTGTAGGTAATCGTAAACCATCAAGATGTAGGGCCGCAGGGGAAGCAACGGCAGCGATAACCTATCGGAGACAAACACCCAGAGATCGCAATCTTGCAGTTGGTTTATACCGTCGTCAGGGATAATGAAACGCTCAGCATAAGGCTGCCATCCCGTGAATCCAGCGTAATGCATGGCGCGAGTGGCTTCTGATGCGTCCAGGATCCGCCAACTGAAGACCCTGCGCCGTATTTGCTGCGGCAGTCTTTTCCAGCTTTCTGGCGTGTAATCTCCATCCGCCGGATAGAGCATCACGACCTCTGCTTCTTCCCCCGCGTGGCAGCTACCGAGCCAGATTGCGTGGGCGAGCATTCGCGCGCCACGGAGCGTGCCTCCTTGGTAGCCGATAGGCAGGCACACCGCTACTCGCTTCTTGCGCGGCACCATGGGTCTGGAAGTTTTCTCCAGCTTTAACGCAGCCAGCCTGGAGCGTATCGTTATGAAGCCGGATTTCCAATGAGGGAGACATGACTCGGCCTTCATGGGGTCAAGCAGCTTTTTTTGAGTGGAGCAGAGATTGTCGATCAGGCGCTGATTACCGCCGAGAACCTGCTGGAGCTTGCGTCGCGCTTCCCCGATAGACCGGCATCTACCCGGCAAGTCGACGCCCCCCAATTTATCCAGCAATCCTCCTGCCATGAACAGAAGAGGCATCCCGGTCTGGATAGCTTCGAACGGGTGGTAGTGAACATGATTTGGCTCGGTGCCGTGATAAAACATCACGCGGCTTTGAGTCATATTGTGCGTATGCTGCTCTGCCGTTACGAATCCGAGCACTGTATCGTCATCAACAATGAGAGGCTGTGCGCCTCCAATGATGTGTGGGAGATCCCCGAAGTCCCGCTTGAACGCATCGTAAATACCTGAATAGTAGGTATTAAGTGCGATGTCCGGGCATACGAACATAATCTGCTTCAGATGGCCTTCCCAAGCGGATAATTTTCCGTCTTGTGCAATGCCCAATGGCAGACATAACCGCCTGCTTTTAAGGTATTCCGGCTCATCGTCTGCCAGATGAGGATACGCTTCAGCAAAATAGAAGCGACTTCCCAAAGTATCGATAGCGTGGCGCAAGCGCCCATCTCTAAACTGATTCACTAACAGGTCGTAGCTAGAACTTTTCTGCAGGCCATAAGCTCTCCACAACGCGATGCCTTCGAAACGATAGGCAATCTGTTCAAGCAGGTGATGTGTGTGGACGATAAAGAACACCACATCGAAGTGACGATTTGCGACTTCCCACCCTTCACGAGTTCCCCCGCTGTACCAGTCTATTGAGTTCAGCAGTGCAAGATCGTGTGTGGGAATACTCAGGTTAGCGTCTTCGCTCCAGTCAATCGAAGCGCTTCTAAATGTAGGATCACTAGGGAATGATTTCGGCAAAAAAATTTCATCAATACCCATGCGCTTCAACATCGGGATTTCAAAGCGTCTTGCTGCCGAGTGATTGAGTAACCACATTGCCCTTAGCGGGCGCTCCCCGGCGGGTGGCAAAATTTCATTCATGAGTGCGTGCGTCATTGGGCTACCGGATAAATACGCTGGTAGTGCTCGATTGCGTTCTGGATGGCACCGTCGAAAACGAGACGACCGTTTTGAAGAACCAGGCCTCGTTGGCACCATCGTTTAAGTGCACCAAGGTCATGGGAGGCGAGGACGATGATGTCGGCGTCCTCCATCAATTCGGCTATGCGTTTCTGTGCTTTTGCGAGAAAAGCTGCGTCACCCGCGCCGATCACTTCATCAAGCAGCAACACTTCCCCGCCTATCTGAGTGGAAATTGCAAACGCCAACCGCACCTGCATGCCTGCTGAATAGGTTTTTATGGGGTAGTCGATGAATTCGCCGAGGTCCGCAAAAGCGATAATTTCGGCTTCACATATGCGCATGTCCCGAGGGGTCATGCCCATGAGCAAGCCGCGATACAGAATATTTTCCCGGCCGCTGGCATCGGGTTCAAAACCAAGACTGATGTCGAACAGTGAACGAATGCGGCCCTGGACATCTCGCGCGCCGCTTGAGAGAGGGTAAAGCCCTGCGATCGCCTTGAGTAACGTGCTCTTGCCGGCGCCGTTGTGCCCGAGCAAGCCCACCCGCTCTCCGCCACCTATTTCAAAGCTGACGTCTCGAAGTGCGTGAATATCTGAAACGGGCTTTCGTTCACGCAGGGGCTGAGTAATCAACGATTTGAGTGAGCGCTCTTTAAATGCAGTGGCAGCGTAGTGCAGGTTGGCCTTGGACAGTTTGATGCTTGCATTATTCATAGGTAGAAGATCACTTTGCGTTCTGCCTGGCGCCCAACGAGCCATGCGGCCAGCGCGAGCACGGCTGAGGTGCCAAAAGCAAATGCGTAATTTGTCGGCGTCGGCCATACGCCATGAAGCAATGGGGCTCTGACGATTTGCAGTATGTGGTAGATAGGATTGCTATCGACCAAGAATTCCAATCCACCTCGACGGAATAGATCCTCCTCAAAATAGACTGGGGAGATGAACCATAGCGCCTGCATGGCCAGCGCCAGTGCAGGCGTCAAATCGCGGAATCGCGTGCCTATGTAGGCGAGCAGGGTTGCGAAAGGCCAACCTATAAGAAGAAGAACAGGCGGCAAGCTGATCAGGGCTAGCCAGGTAATTCCAAAGTTCTGAGGCAGCGCCAGCCCTGACCATCCCAGAAGGGTGCTGCTGGCCACAATGAGAATAATCAGGCTGCTCAGCGTGGTCCGCAGCGTGTAGATGGCCAGGGGATGCCGACATTGTTTGATGTAGGCATCCGCTTGTACGAACGCCATTGAGCCGGATGTAACAACAGAAACCAGGAACTCCCATACCACAATCCCTGAGAGGATGTAGGGGGCGTAGGCAATGATGTCCGTCTGCAATAGACGGCTGAATACCGCCGCCAGTAATAACGCCAGCCCTAGCGGTTGAAGAATGGACCATAACATGCCCAGAAAAGAGCGACGCCAGCGCGCACGCAAATCGGACAGTGCCAGATGCGCCCAAAAATAGCGGGCATCCCAGATGCCCGCCCAATATGCATTCATAAATAGTTATCCACTGATCAGCGAGTTGAGGCGTGTAATGGTGCCTTTTTTCAAAAGCTAAACTAGAGACCAAAATATTTGCGCGTGACATCACCAATATATCGGATGTCATCTCGTTCTAACGCTGGATAACTGGGTAGGTTAAGCCCCCGTTCGCTTAACATTTCGGCAACCGGAAATATTTCATCACTCTTACAATGAGGCATGGTATGTGCTGGATGAAACAAGGGGCGTGTCTCAATGCCGCTGGCTCTAAGGTGTGAGCGGAGATCGTCCCGGTCTTTTAAAGTTTCAAGTAACGCAGAGCACATCCAGAACGAGTGAGTGGTTCCGGATTGCTCCGCGTGCAGTGCAATGGGAAGGCCTGCAAACTCCTCCATATACCACTCAGCAATTTTCCGCTTACGAGTCAGTATTTCCTGAGCCTGTTCCAGCTGCGCCACGCCAATGGCCGCGCACAGATTGGTCATCCTATAGTTATATGCCAATTGGTCGTGCCAATACTCGCGTATCGCTGATACACCTTGAGTTTTCAGATGGCGGGCGCGCTCGATCACGCTTTGCGATCGTGCGATGACCATCCCTCCCTCACCAGTAGTAATGGTTTTGTTGCCAAAGAAGCTGAAGGTGGCTGCGTCGCCAAATGTCCCTACGTGCTGGCCTTGGTAGAAAGTGCCAAATGCTTCAGCGCAGTCCTCCACCATCAGGAGGTTGTACCTCTTGCATAGCTCGCTTAATGCATTCATGTCGCAGGGCAAACCGTACAGATGGACTACCATGATTGCTTTGGTACGGGGTGTGATTCTCTGCTCGACTTGAGCGGGGTCCATCTGCCAAGTGTCTTCAAGCGAGTCAACAAAGACCGGTACGGCCCCCATTTGAAGAATAGGGTTAATTGAAGCGATATATGTAAACGTCGGTACGATGACTTCGTCGCCTGGCCCAATATCAAGTGCAGCCAAAGCCAGATGAATGGCGGTGGTGCCGTTGCACACCGCAGTTGCAAATGATGCTTTAGTGAACGCTGCGAATTTGTCTTCGAAACGTTGTATGAATTCGCCCCGTGACGAAATCCAGTTCGTGTTGAGGCATGTATTAACGTACTCAGCTTCTTGACCAGCAAGATAAGGCTGATAGACAGGAATGCGAAGGGCGCTTTTGACTGGTTTGTCGGCGACGGTGGAGCGTATCGCGTTATTGTCGATAGTCGGCCATGTTTCGGGCGTGGCAATGGCGTCCGAGCGTTTGTACATAACGTTTCTCCATGTATGGGGTTGCCGTGTGCTGAAGCCCGCATGTCCACAATAAAGATTAGTGATTTATCTTCAGTGAAGGTATGACTAAGCCTTGTTTGGGCAGTGATTTGAGCGCGATGATTTTTCAGAACATATTCTAAAGAAATGTCAGGGACTTGATAGGCGATCTCTATTGGGTAATTGTTCGGTAACGATATTTACTGCTCAGTAGTTGCTGGTTATTGATGGCGGAGACTCTACAGACGTTAAGGTTTTTTATAAATACGGACGAGTCTGAGAGTTCCGGTGAATAAATACCTTCCTCTGTAGGAAAATGTACTAACTGTTTCAAAGGCCTTGGTGGAGCCAAAGCGTTAGGCCAAGATTTGACCTATTTGGACCAGATGCAGCTTAGGGGTGGGCTGGATAAGCACGCTTCAAAAAACGCAAAAGCCGCGCAATGCGCGGCTTTCAAGATGGTGGGCCCACACGGACTCGAACCGTGGACCAAAGGATTATGAGTCCTCTGCTCTAACCAACTGAGCTATAGGCCCTCAGTCAGGCGGCGGATTATAACGATGGTTTCCGTGCTGTGCTATCCGAAAAGTCTGAAACGGTTATACGAAGAAACGTCGCGCAGAATTCTTCCGGGCGCAGGGGCAGGCTGACGATGTAGCCCTGGATCTGTTCACAGCCTTCGTCGGCGAGGAATTGCTGTTGCTCAAGGCTTTCCACGCCTTCGGCGATGACGGTCAGTTGCATGCTGCGGCCCAGGGCGATGATGGCGCGGACGATGGCGGCGTCGTGCTGGTCGTCTGGCAGGCCGCGTACGAAAGACTGGTCGATCTTCAGGATGTCCAGCGGCAAACGTTTGAGGTAGCTCAGTGATGAATAGCCGGTGCCGAAGTCGTCGATGGCCAGTTGCACGCCGAGTTTTTTCAGGCGGTGCAGCACGGAGAGTGCCTCTTCGGTCTGGGACATGATGAAGTTTTCGGTGATTTCCAGTTGCAGGCAGCCTGGCTGCAGTTCGTATTGTTGGAGCAGGTGCTCAATGCGGGTGACCAGATTGGGTTGGCGCAGTTGGGCGCCGGCCAGGTTCACGGAGAGGGGGCCGAAAACGTCGTAGCTCTGATTCCAGCGATACAGCTGTTGACAGGCTTTCTCCAACACCCACTCGCCGATCTGCAGGATCATGCCGTTTTCCTCTGCCAGAGGAATGAACCGCTCAGGTGGGACTTCTCCGAAGGTCGGGTGGGTCCAGCGAATCAGAGCTTCGGCGCCGACCAATCGTTGTGTCAGAAGGCTGATCTTGGGTTGGTAGGAAAGCGTGAATTCGTTGCGTTCGATGGCGCGTCGTAGTTCATGTTCCAGCGCGATGCGCTCACTGGCCTGGGCGGTGAGGTCGCGGGTGTAGCTTTCGACCCGGTTGCGGCCTTTTGCTTTTGAGCGGTACATCGCGGCATCGGCGTTTTTGATGAGGGTGGCGACGTCGGCCCCATCTGACGGGAAGAGCGCAGTGCCAATGCTGGTGCTGATGAAAAACTCGTGTTCACCCGCCTGGAAGGGGGCGGAGAAACTGTTGAGCAGCTTGGTGGCGATCGCTTCGGCGTCGCTGTCGGTTTGCAGGCCGGGGAGCAGGATGATGAACTCATCGCCGCCCAAACGTGCGACGGTGTCGATGTCACGCAGGTTCTCTTTCAGGCGCTGGGCAATCCCTTTGAGCAACAGGTCGCCGACCGGGTGCCCGAGGCTGTCGTTGATGTGTTTGAAGCGGTCGAGGTCGAGGAACAGCACGGCGCCCAGGCTGTTCGCTTCTTTGCTGTGTGTCAGCGCGGCATGCAGCCTGCTTTCGAACAGCGTCCGATTTGGCAGACCTGTTAGAGGGTCGTGATGGGCCTGATAATCCAGACGGGCTTGGGCCTGTTTGAGACTGGAGATGTCCGCGAATACGGCCACAAAGTGAGTGATGAATTTGTCGCGATTACGCACGGCGCTAATCGTCAGCCAGCTAGGGTAGATCTCACCGTTCTTTCGACGATTGCTGATCTCGCCTTGCCAATGGCCCTCTGCGGTCAACTGGTACCACATGGCTGCGTAAAAGGCGCTGTCGTGCAGTCCCGAGGCCAGCAAGCGAGGCGTCTCTCCGAGGGCTTCGGCTTCGCTGTAGCCGGTGATTTCACTAAAGGCACGGTTGACCGCATTGATCCGCTGTCGTGTGTCGGTGATGAGCACGCCTTCGGCCGTACTCTCGAAAACCGTCGCAGCCAATTGCAGCTTTTCTTGCATTTGGTGGCGGTCGGTGATGTCGCGGGCGATGGTCAGCATGCAGTCTTCACCGCCAATCGGCAGCGGCCGTGATGATATTTCGCACAGTCGAATTTGCCCGTCCCTACGGCGGATGTGGCTGGTGAAGTCTTTGACGAAGCCATCGCGGGCAAGTTGCTCAAGCAGTTGCTGCCGCTCGTTGAGGTCGACCCAGATGCCGAGGTCGAGCGTCGTGCGGTCCAGTGACAGCGAACTGTGATAACCGGTAATACGGCTGAACCCGTCGTTGATTTCCACTAATAGCCCGTCGCTCTGCCGGGAAATCAACAAGCCGTCGGGCGACGAGTGGAAAGCCTTGGCGAACTTCTCTTCGGACAACTGCAATTGCTGCTGAGCTTCTTTCAGTGGCGTGATGTCGCGTACGACCACCACTACCGCAGGCGTCGAATCCAGATCGAAGGGTTCAGCCGACAGTAAGCCGGTGAAGGTTCGGCCGTTGCTTCGACGGAACGGCATTTCAAGATTTCGAATACTGCCTTTTTGTAGGCGTTGAAGCAGGCTAGGCCCTATGTCCGGGATGCCCCAGATGTTCAATTCGCTAGGCGTGCGGCCCACGATATCGCTGGCGCTTATGCCGATTTGCTCGACGAACGCCTGGTTCGCCTCCAGAAAGCAGCCGTCCGACAAGCGGGCAATCACCAGGATGTCCGGGCACTGTGCGAACACCGACGCGAATTTCCCTTCGGACTGCCGCAGGGCTTCCTCGGTCTGCTTGGCTTCCGTGATGTCTATCATCAGGCCGCGCATCACGGGTTCATGGCCATAAGTGATCAGCGTGACGATGTCACGTATCCACAACGTCCTGCCGTCGGCGCTGATAACGCGGTAATCAAGGCTGTGGTCGTTACCCAGCTTGGTTTGAACGTCGCAGTAGGCTTCAGCGGCGTCGAGGTCGGCGGGGTGGACGATGCTGCGCCAGAACCCCGGTCTCAGCCATTGATGCAACGGGTAGCCGAGTAGGTTTTCTGCGTGTGGGGAAACGTAGTTGTAGGAGTAATCGTGGGTGTTGGCTTCCCACGCAATGGCCGACAGGCTTTCGATCATGCCTCGGTAATGGTATTCGCTGCTGCGCAGTTCCTGTTCCAGCGCGACACGACGGGAAATTTCCGAACTGAGGCGGCGATTGATTCGCACCACAATCAACAGGATCGTCGAAAGCAGAAGCAGTCCGGGCAGTCCGTAGAGCAGAAAGTCTCGCCAGAACTTCAAGGGTTCGGGGGCGCGTGGAAGCGATGCCGAGCCGTCAGAGCGCGGGCTGTCAGCACTGGCATCGGATCCGTCGACGTAGGCCAAGGGCTGCGACGTGCGAAGGTCGAAACCTTGAAGATTGTCGCCTTCAAAGCCCCTGCTGGCTGAACGGTCGGTATCCGCCGATGCAGTATCCATACTCTGCATTGATCCCTCGTGCATGCCCTGCCAGGTCGTTTCCCCTTGAGGGAGAGCCTGTGCGTCGACGCTGGTCGACCCTATCAAGCACAAGAAAGCAATGGCCGGCATCCAAAACATGGCAGCCTCATTAGTTGCAGCGTTAAGAATGCTTCGAGTGTAGCTGTGCTGAGGGAAGGTGGCACACTGCCGATTTCTTATTCTCTGAAATGCAAAACCCCCAGCAGGGCTGGGGGTCTTGTTCTAGCGCGTTTCGCTTACTCGTCCAGGAACGAACGCAGGTGTTCGCTTCGGGTCGGGTGGCGCAGCTTGCGCAGCGCCTTGGCTTCGATCTGACGGATACGCTCACGGGTTACATCGAACTGCTTACCGACTTCCTCAAGGGTGTGGTCAGTATTCATGTCGATGCCGAAGCGCATACGCAGCACTTTGGCTTCACGGGCGGTGAGGCCCGACAGCACTTCACGCGTTGCCTCTTTCAAGCTCTCCACGGTCGCAACATCAATCGGAGACTGCATGGTCGAGTCTTCGATGAAATCACCCAGATGGGAGTCTTCATCGTCACCGATCGGCGTTTCCATGGAGATCGGCTCTTTTGCGATCTTCAATACCTTACGGATCTTGTCCTCAGGCATTTCCATGCGTTCGCCCAGCTCTTCCGGCGTCGGCTCGCGACCCATTTCCTGCAGCATCTGGCGGGAAATACGGTTGAGCTTGTTGATCGTCTCGATCATGTGCACCGGAATACGGATGGTGCGCGCCTGGTCGGCGATCGAGCGAGTGATCGCCTGACGGATCCACCAGGTGGCGTATGTCGAGAACTTGTAACCGCGACGGTATTCGAACTTGTCCACCGCTTTCATCAGGCCGATGTTGCCTTCCTGGATCAGATCAAGGAATTGCAGGCCGCGGTTGGTGTACTTCTTGGCGATCGAGATCACCAGACGCAAGTTCGCTTCTACCATCTCTTTCTTCGCGCGGCGGGCCTTGGCCTCACCGATCGACATGCGACGGTTGATGTCCTTGATTTCCGCCACGTTCAGGCCGGTTTCTTCTTCCAGCGCGGTCAGCTTTTGCTGGCAGCGCTGAATGTCAGCCTGCAAACGGCCGATGGCTTCAGCGTATTTGCTTTTGCCTTTGGCCAGTGCATCGGTCCAGCTCTGATCGACTTCATTGCCCGGGAACTGGCGCAGGAAGTCAGCACGCGGCATGCGAGCGTCACGGACGCACAGTTGCATAATGGCGCGTTCCTGTGCACGCAGACGCTCCAGAGCGCTACGAACACGTTCAACCAAGCCTTCAAACTGTTTAGGAACCAGTTTGATCGGCATGAACAGCTCGGCCAGCCCCAGCAGCTCTTCATTAGCCTGCTTGCTGCCACGACCGTGCTTTTTCAGGGCCTTGAGGGTGATCGCCATCTGATCGGAGACCGCACCGAAGCGCTGAGCTGCCACGACCGGATCAGGACCGCTTTCGGCCTCTTCCTCGTCGTCGCCGTCGGCGGACTCTTCGTCATCATCGTCAGCGACGTCGGTCTTTTCGGTTTTCTGATCGATCGGTGGCGGCACCTCGGCAGGCGGGGCGATGCCGTCGTCCGGGTCGATATAACCGCTGAGAACGTCAGACAGGCGACCACCTTCGGTGGTGACGCGAGTGTATTCGGAGAGAATGTGCTCGACCGTGCCAGGGAAGTGCGCAATCGCGCCCATCACTTCACGGATGCCCTCTTCGATACGTTTGGCGATTTCGATTTCGCCTTCACGTGTCAGAAGCTCGACCGTACCCATTTCGCGCATATACATGCGCACCGGGTCGGTTGTGCGACCGATGTCGGTTTCGACTGCTGCCAACGCGGCGGCTGCTTCTTCAGCGGCTGCCTCGTCAGTGTCAGCTTCGGCCAACAGAAGGGCGTCCGCATCCGGAGCACTCTCGAATACGTTGATCCCCATGTCGTTAATCATGCGGATGATGTCTTCCACCTGTTCCGGATCTGAAATATCCTCCGGCAGGTGGTCGTTGACCTCCGCGTAAGTCAGGTAACCCTGCTCACGACCGCGGCTGATCAACTCTTTGAGGCGAGACTGCTGTTGCGCTTTTCCGGACATAACACCCTATCCACTGAAGGTCTTGGCGGGCAAAAAACAAGCCGAGGATTATACCCGAGCTAGGACCTCACGCGCCAGTTGAGGTCGGGGTTTGTGCAGGAACTTTGCGATTTAACAGGTTGAGTAGCTGAACTTTTTCCTCAGCACTCAGACCGGTCTGCCGTTCCTTCCTGATCAATTGATCGAGACTTCGCTCGCGTTGGCGGGCGGACAAGCTAGTTATAGTGTCGAAAAACTGTTGTTCAAGGTTATCGGCCGAGATCAGCCATTCCTTTTCCGCCAGTTGTCGTAATAATCGTCCTTGATCGGTTCCGTGCCAGCGGGCGATCAATTGCAGCGACCGCAGCTTCGGATTCTTTTGCAGCGCTTCGAGCAATGCCACCAGCAACTGCGAATACACATTATCTTCTGCCGCAAAGTGACTGGTGTCTTCCACCTTCTGTGACAGGTCCGGATGATGAAGCAGGGTCCGGAGGGCCGTCAGGGTCGGTGGCTCCACCGTTGCCGGTGTGCGTGGGGCGCGAGGTTCAAAGTCCGGCCGCTTGCCGTTCTTGTCCCACTTCTTGCCTTTGTCCCACGGCTTTTTTTCCCATTTCTTCTGCTGGCCGCCTGATGAGTTCGGCGTCCATTCTTGCTGTGGTTCGTATGCATCATGCGGCTGGTAATCGCCGTAATCAGGCACTGAGTCGTAATCAAAGCCCGGGTCATAAACCGGCGGTGCCTCGGCGGGAGCGCTTTGCACCAGCTGATTGACGGCGGCGGTGTCCAGACCGGTTATTTCCTTGAGGCGCCGACGCATCAGCTCCCGAAGGTTGGCCCCCGGCACCTTTTCGATCAGTGGAGCAGCCAGGGTGACCATGTGCGCTTTGCCTTCCAGCGAGCGCGGGTCTGCTTCCTTGGTCAACTGCTCGAAAAAATAATCGGCCAGCGGCTGTGCGTGCTGGTTGATCCTTGCCTTGAAGGCATCGGTGCCTTCGGCGCGTACCAGCGTGTCCGGATCTTCGCCTTCGGGCAAAAACAGAAACCGGGCGCGACGACCATCCTGCAAGCTGGAAAGCGTGGCTTCGAGCGCGCGCCAGGCCGCATTTCGGCCTGCCTGGTCGCCGTCGAAACAGAACAGCACGTTGGGCACGACGCGGAAAAGCCGCTTCAAATGCTCTTCGCTGGTGGCGGTGCCCAGTGTCGCAACGGCGTTGCGCAAGCCTTGTTGAGCCAGCGCGATGACGTCCATGTAGCCTTCGACAACGATGATTTCGTCAAGGTTGCGATTGTGTTTGCGCGCCTCGAACAGGCCGTACAGCTCTTGCCCCTTGTGAAACACCGGCGTCTCGGGCGAGTTCAAGTACTTCGGTTTGTCGTCGCCGAGCACGCGTCCGCCAAACGCGATGACTCGACCCCGGCTGTCGCGAATGGGGAACATCACCCGGTCGCGAAAGCGGTCGTAACGCTTGCCGGTTTCGGCGTTCTCGATCAGCAGGCCAGCGTCGATCATTGCCTTCTGTTGAAGCGTGTCGCTGCTGAGGTGTTTGTACAGATTGTCCCAGCCGGGCGGGGCGAACCCTAATCCGAAGTCGCGGGCAATCTCACCCGAGAGGCCACGGCCTTTCAGGTAGTCCACTGCGGATTTGCGGGTCGGGTGGCTTTTCAGCGCGGCCCGGTAGAAATCGGCAGCAGCGGTCAGCAGTGGGTACAGCGGCGAATCGGTGGGTTGTCTGGGCTTTTGACCCCTGACGCCCTGTTCGCGGGGTACTTCCATGCCGGCGGCTTTGGCTAGTTCTTCGACGGCCTGGGGAAAATCCAGGTTGTCGTGGTCCATGACGAAGCCGAGGGCGTTTCCGCCTGCGCCGCAGCCAAAGCAGTAATAGAACTGTTTGTCGGGGCTGACGCTGAACGACGGTGTCTTTTCTTTATGGAAAGGACAGCAGGCGCTGAAATTCTTGCCGGTTTTCTTTAATTGAACGCGCGAGCTGACAACATCGACGATGTCGGTGCGGTTAAGCAGGTCGTCAATAAAACCTTGAGGAATCAGTCCGGCCATGGCGTTCTCATCATCAGGCGCCCCGCCAGAAAGATCGTGGCGAATCCAAAGCGTAACGACGGTTGCTTGGTCAGTGTAGACGGGTCAACGCTGCCTGAAGATCAGGCTGGAAGAGTTCGACGGGGGATGTGTAGGTCACAGAATGACATCGACAGCCTTTGTCTGTGTTGCTTGAGGCTAAATCTGCAACTGCCGACAGCCCGGCTTTAGGGCCGGGCAAGGCAGAAGCTTGCGACAGACGTCTGTATTAATACAGACGAACGGCGCGGCGCTGTTCGCGCTGAACTTTCTTGGCGTGACGCTTAACAGCAGCAGCTGCCATACGCTTACGCTTCGAAGTTGGCTTCTCGTAAAATTCGCGGCTACGAACTTCGGCCAGAGTGCCGGCTTTCTCGCAGGAGCGCTTGAAACGACGCAGAGCTACGTCGAAGGGTTCATTCTCTTTAACTTTGACGGCTGGCATCCAGAGCTACCTTCATTCATTACCGGGGTCGGCGCCTCGTACAACACTTGTATGAGTACGCCGGTTTTAAGGGTTGCGGATGTTAACCCCTCGGCGCGAGGAATGCAAAGCCTCTGATCGAAAACCACTGGTCGCAGGCATGAGCGGCGACTATTATGCGCGCCTTCGAATTCAGCCCCCAAGGCGTGCCCCATGTTAGTACTGGGATTGGAAACTTCTTGCGACGAGACCGGCGTGGCGCTGTATGACAGCGAGCGCGGGCTGCTCGCCGACGCATTATTCAGCCAGATCGACTTGCATCGGGTCTACGGCGGCGTGGTCCCCGAGCTGGCGTCCCGCGATCACGTAAAACGCATGCTGCCCTTGATTCGTCAGGTATTGGCCGAGGCGGATTGCGCCGCGACCGAGATCGATGGCATCGCCTATACCGCAGGTCCTGGGCTGGTCGGTGCGCTGCTGGTGGGGGCGTCTTGCGCGCAAGCGCTGGCTTTCGCGTGGGACATTCCCGCATTGGGTGTGCACCACATGGAAGGCCATCTTCTGGCCCCTATGCTGGAGGCGCAACCGCCGGAGTTTCCGTTCGTCGCTTTGTTGGTTTCCGGTGGTCACACGCAACTGGTCCGGGTGGACGGCATCGGCCTTTATGAGTTGTTGGGCGAGACGCTGGATGACGCCGCGGGCGAAGCCTTCGACAAGACGGCCAAAATGATGGGCCTTAATTACCCCGGTGGTCCGGAGATTTCCCGTTTGGCGCTCCAAGGTGTGCCGGGACGTTTCACGTTCCCTCGCCCGATGACCGACCGTCCCGGCCTCACGTTCAGCTTCAGCGGCTTGAAAACCTCCGCCCTGAACACTTGGCAACAATGCCAGAGCGCTGGGGACGACGGCGAGCAAACCCGTTGCGACATCGCGCTGGCCTTCCAGGATGCGGTGGTGGAGACTTTGACCATCAAGTGCAAACGCGCTTTGAAGCAGACAGGCATGAAGCGTCTGGTGATTGCGGGTGGGGTCAGTGCGAACAAGGCGTTGCGTCAGTCTCTGGAGCAAATGCTCAGCGGGATCGGCGGCAACGTCTTTTACGCGCGTCCGGAATTTTGTACCGATAACGGGGCAATGATCGCGTTCGCCGGATGTCAGCGATTGCAGGCGGGACAGAAAGAAGACCTGAGCATCACTGTGCAGGCGCGCTGGCCGATGGAACAGTTACCGGGGCTGTGAAGCCATTCTGCGTGGAAAGAAAAAGGCTCGAATGAGCCTTTTTTATCTTTTGCCGCTAGAAATGCCGTTCGCGTCCTGCATAGAGGTCGCGTAAATTGCCGCGATGACGCCAGACGATCAGCAAAGTCAGCAGGCTCATGGGCACCAGCGCATGGGGTTCCTGCCAGGCCAGCAGCGGAAGGGCCAGCGGGGTGGCGATCAGCGAGGCGAGCGAACTGGTGCGGGTGAGGTAAAACGTCAACAGCCAGGCAGCGATTGCCAGCAGCGCGGCGGGTGGGTACAGGCCCAGCAGCATGCCCGCCGCCGTAGCAACGCCTTTGCCGCCCTTGAAACGAAAGTACAACGGAAATAAGTGGCCGAGAACGGCGTAAAGCCCGACCCAGGCCTGTTGGCGAGGGTCGAGTCCCGCCCAGGCAGCGATCAGCACTGGAATCATCCCTTTGCAGACGTCGCCGATCAGGGTCAGGATAGCGAGCTTCTTGCCCGCCAGGCGCAGCATGTTGGTGGCGCCAGCGTTGCCCGAGCCACTGGCGCGCGGGTCCGGACTGCCGGTCAGACGGCTGAGCAGGATGGCAAAGGACAGCGAGCCGAGCAGGTAGGCGAGAAGTGCCAGTAACCAAAACATGCTAACCATTCCGGGCGGGGAAGCCCTGATTCTAACGGCGCATTGCGCCCTTGTCGTGCAGCGGAGAGAAAGGCTTGGACAGAGTTTTCATTGAGGGTCTGGAGGTCGATACGGTGATCGGTGCCTACGACTGGGAGCGCGGCATTCGTCAGTGCCTGCGTCTGGATCTGAGTTTTGCCTGGGACAATCGACCTGCGGCAGCGGGCGATGACTTGAGCAAAGCACTCGACTACGCCAGCGTCTCCGCGCGCATCCAGGCGTTCGCCGAGGTTTCGCAATTTCAGCTGGTTGAAACGTTCGCCGAGCGTCTGGCAGAAGTGCTGATGAGCGAATTCAACATTCCCTGGCTGCACCTGAAACTCACCAAACCCGGCGCCGTGCCAGCGGCCAAGGGCGTGGGCGTGGAGATCGAGCGCGGATGCCGCTGACACGGGTTTTCCTCGGCCTGGGGAGCAACATCGACCGGCACCGGCATCTGTGTTCCGGGCTTGATGCGCTGGCCGGTTTTCTCACCGATATGTCCTGCTCGCCGGTGTTTGAAAGCCATCCGGTGGGGATCAAGAGTGGGCCGTTCATCAATCTGGTGGTATCAGCATTGACCGACCTGCCGTTGATCGAGTTGGACCGTCGCTTGAAATTCATCGAGGCCGACAACGGTCGTTATGCCCCTGACCGTAAAGGGCTGCCGCTGGACATCGACGTGCTGTTGTATGGCGAGCAGGTCGGCAATTTCGACGGGCTGGTGCTGCCCCGTGCCGAAATTCTCAAGAATGCATTTGTGCTGTGGCCGTTGTCGCTGATTGCGCCGGAAAGGCTTCATCCCGAAGTGGGATTGACGTTTGCCAAACTGTGGGAAGAATCGCAGATTGAGCAGCAGCTTTGGCCGGTTGCGTTTGAGTGGCGGGGTCAGCCATTGACTCCGGATTCAATGCTGTCCTCGGTTCAATAACCGCCGGATATCTCCTGTCGGGGCGAATTCATTCGCGATGCGGTTGTACAGCCGGCAGAGGTGCATCGGATGTAATGGCCTTTCGCGAATGAATTCGCTCCCACAGGGCGATCAGACGTCTGCAAATTCAGCTCTGACTCTGATACGACGCCTTGTAAAACGTCAGCGTGTCCAGCCTTTCCCGCTTCAGCGCCTCGCCCAATTCTTGTCCTTGATAACCCTGATCCAGCAGCGGCTGGACCGCCACTTGCCTCGCGACTTCCGCTGCGCCGCGCAGGTATTCAGCCTGTGGATAACTGCGGTCCTCGAAGCCCTTGCGACCTCGGGCGTCCATCTCACAGGCGACGATGAACTCCTCGAACCGCTGCGGGCGGCGATAGACGTCGAAGTTCTGCAGCAATTCCAGCAGCGTCGAAGGCTTGAGCTCCAACGCTCGATGGCCATGGGTGTGGTATTGGCCCACCAGCAGCGCCAGTTCCTGACAATCCCTTGGCACCTTGAAACGCTGGCTCACTGCTTTGATCGCTTTGAGGCCTTTCTGCTCATGGGCGATATGGCGCGGCCAATCTGCTTCGGGCGTTAATCCTTTGCCCAAATCATGCAACAGACAAGCCCAGCGCACGCTCAATGGTTGCTTGTGCACCGCCGATTGGTGCAGAACGCTCATAACATGCAGCCCGGTGTCGATTTCCGGATGATGCGCTTCCGGTTGGGGGATGCCGAAGAGCGTATCGATTTCCGGCATCAACACCTTCAGCGCACCGCAGTCCTTCAGAACCTGGATGAACACCTGTGGCTCCCGCTCCATCAGTGCGCGGGAAATTTCCTTCCAGCTGCGCTCCGGCGTGAGGGCTTCCAACTCGCCCGACGCGCTGAGTTGGCGCATCAGCATCAGGGTTTCATGGGCAATGGTGAAACCGTCCGGTGCGTAGCGGGCCGCAAATCGCGCCACGCGCAAGACCCGTAAGGGGTCTTCCGCAAATGCCGGGGAAACATGGCGCAACACTCGATCCTGCAAATCGCGCTGACCGTGATAGGGGTCGGTCAGGTGGCCGTCCTTGTCTTCGGCGATGGCATTGATCGTCAGGTCGCGGCGGATGAGGTCTTCTTCCAGCGTGACGTCGGGATCGGCGTGAAACACAAACCCGCCATACCCACGGCCCGTCTTGCGCTCGGTTCGAGCCAGCGCGTATTCCTCGCCGGTGAGGGGGTGCAGAAATACTGGAAAGTCTGTGCCGACCGGGCGGTAGCCCTTGATCAGCATCTCATCGGTGGTCGCGCCGACGACAACCCAGTCGGTGTCCGCGACCGGTTTGCCAAGCAGGCGATCACGCACAGCGCCGCCAACTTTATAGATCTGCATAAAAAAGCCTCCGTAAGCGCGACAGGATAAACCTTACGTCACGCTTGCGGAGGGCCATTTTTCAGATACGGCTTATCCCCTAAAGGTGAACGACCGCCAAGTCGAGCCGGGGATATTCACTGTCAGCGTGTTCGCTTCTCGGTGGGACGTGGTGGGTTTTCATGATCTGGTCGCCCTGAAGCGTTTCGAGGTGAATGTCGAACCCCCACAGGCGATGCAGGTGTTTGAGCACTTCATCCGTCGAGTCGCCCAGCGGTTTGCGATCATGCTGTTGGTGACGCAGGGTCAGCGAGCGATCGCCTCTGCGATCGATGCTGTAGATCTGCACGTTCGGCTCCCGGTTGCCGAGGTTGTACTGGGCTGCGAGGGTTTCTCTGATCGTTCTGTAGCCTGTTTCATCATGAATGGCTGGAACCAGCAGGTCGTCCTTTTGATCGTCATCCAGAATGCTGAACAGCTTGAGGTCGCGAATCACCTTCGGTGACAGGTATTGCAGGATAAAGCTCTCGTCCTTGAAGCTGCTCATCGCAAATTTCACGGCGGTCAGCCAATCCGTCCCTGCCAACTCGGGAAACCAGTGGTGGTCTTCTTCGGTCGGGTGCTCGCACATCCGTCGAATGTCTTGATACATGGCAAACCCCAAGGTGTAGGGATTGATGCCGCTGTAATAGGGGCTGTCGAAGCCCGGTTGGAACACGACGCTGGTGTGGGACTGCAAGAATTCGAGCATGAATCCGTCAGTGACCAGGCCTTCGTCGTACAGATCATTCATCAGTGTGTAATGCCAAAAGGTCGCCCAGCCTTCGTTCATGACCTGAGTCTGGCGTTGGGGATAGAAATACTGGGCGATCTTACGCACGATGCGCACGATCTCACGCTGCCAAGGCTCCAGCAAAGGCGCGTGTTTCTCGATGAAGTAGAGGATGTTTTCCTGTGGCTCGGCAGGGAAGCGCGCGTTGTCTTCCTTGTCGTTCTTGCTGGCATTTTTCGGGATCGTGCGCCAAAGATCGTTGATCTGCTTCTGCAAATGCTCTTCGCGGTCTTTCATGCGACGACGTTCTTCCTCCGCCGAAATCGGGTAGGGACGCTTGTAGCGGTCAACGCCGTAATTCATCAAGGCATGGCAGGAGTCGAGCAAGTCTTCGACCGCATCGATGCCGTGGCGCTCTTCGCATTGCATGATGTACTGCTTGGCAAACACCAGGTAATCGATGATCGAACTGGCGTCTGTCCAGGTGCGGAACAGATAGTTGCCCTTGAAGAAACTGTTGTGGCCGTAGCAGGCATGGGCCACGACCAAAGCCTGCATACAGATGGTGTTTTCTTCCATCAGGTACGCGATGCACGGGTCGGAGTTAATGACGATTTCGTACGCCAGACCCATCTGGCCACGCGAGTAGGATTTTTCCGTGCTGAGGAAGTGCTTGCCGTAGGACCAATGGTGATAGCCCAGTGGCATGCCGACCGACGCATAGGCGTCCATCATCTGCTCAGCGGTGATCACCTCAATCTGATTGGGGTAAGTGTCCAGGGCATAACGCTCGGCGATGCGACTGATTTCCCGGTCGTAAGCCTGGATCAGTTCGAACGTCCACTCTGAACCCGTGGAAAGGGGTTGGCGCTTCTGCTCTCTAGCGGTCATGTCACTAACCTGCGCTGGAAGAGTTCACGGAATACCGGATAGATATCACCGGCAGAAACCAGCTGCTGCTGGGCGAACGTGTCGGCGAAGGCTTCGCCGATGCGCTCGTATTCGAACCACAGTGCCTGATGCTCGCGAGGGGTAATTTCGACGTAAGTGTAGTACTGCACGAACGGCATGATCTGCTTGATCAGAATGTCGCGGCAGATAGGTGAGTCGTCGTTCCAGTTGTCGCCGTCGGAGGCCTGGGCGGCGTAGATGTTCCACTCGTTGGTGGGGTAGCGCTCGGCCATGATCTCCTGCATCAGTTTCAATGCGCTGGACACGATGGTGCCGCCGGTTTCCCGCGAATAGAAAAACTCTTCCTCGTCGACTTCGCGCGCGCTGGTGTGGTGGCGGATGAACACGACTTCGATCTTGTCGTAGTTCCGCTTCAGGAACAGATACAAGAGGATGAAAAACCGCTTGGCGATGTCTTTGGTCGCCTGCGTCATCGAGCCGGACACGTCCATCAGGCAGAACATCACCGCCTTGGAGCTGGGGTTGGGCTGTTTCACTAGCAGGTTGTATTTGAGGTCGAACGTGTCTAGATACGGGACACGTTTGATCCGCGCCTGTAAGCGTGCTGCTTCTATTTCCAGCTCTTGAATGTCGCCGAAATTGTCGGGTTCTTCGCGTTTCAAACGCTCAAGTTCAGCGAGCACTTCTCGGAGCTTGGCGCGGCTGCTGCCAGATAACGCAATGCGTCGTGCGTGTGCCGAACGCAGCGTGCGAATAATGTTGATGCGCGACGGGTTGCCTTCGTTGCTGATGCCTGCGCGCACGGTCTTGAAGGTGTCGGTGCCGCTCAGGTTGCGTTTGACGAGGTTGGGGAGTTCGAGGTCTTCGAACATGAACTCAAGGAATTCTTCCTGGGTGATCTGGAACACGAACTCGTCCATGCCTTCGCCGGAATTGCTCGCCTTGCCAGGCCCTTTGCCACCGCCGCCACCTTGGGGACGCGCGATGTGTTCACCGGTGGTGAACTCTTTGTTGCCAGGATGCACGACGGTCTGTTTGCCGCCGCGACCATGATGCAGCACCGGCTCGTCGATATCGCGACCGGGAATGCTGATCTGTTCGCCATGTTCCATGTCAGTGATGGAGCGGCGGCTGACCGCTTCTTCCACTGCTTTTTTAATGTGGTCACGGTAGCGACGCAGGAAGCGCTGCCGATTCACCGTGCTCTTGTTCTTGCCATTGAGACGTCGGTCGATCACATAACTCATACGAGGGCCCCTTCGGGGAGCTGCAAGCCATAAGCCGCAAGCTGCAAGTTTTGACCGCAAACACCACACATCAAGCTACAAGCCTCAAGCCATTCGGTGGTCTATCGAACACGCCGGATCGCTTTTAGCTTGCAGCTTGAAGCTCACAACTTGTCGCTGCTTATTGTGATTTGCGGACGCGCAGGTACCACTCGGACAGCAGACGTACCTGTTTGTCGGTGTAACCCCGCTCGACCATTCGGGTGACGAAGTCGTTGTGTTTCTGTTGATCCTCTTTGCTGGCTTTGGCGTTGAAGCTGATCACTGGCAGCAGATCCTCGGTGTTCGAGAACATTTTCTTCTCGATCACCACGCGCAGTTTCTCGTAGCTGAGCCAGGTCGGGTTTTTGCCGTTGTTGTTGGCGCGGGCACGCAGCACGAAGTTGACGATCTCGTTCCGGAAATCCTTCGGATTGCTGATGCCTGCCGGTTTCTCGATCTTCTCCAGTTCCTCGTTGAGCGCCACGCGGTTAAGGATTTCGCCGGTTTCAGGGTCGCGGTATTCCTGATCCTGAATCCAGAAGTCTGCGTACAACACGTAGCGGTCGAAGATGTTTTGACCGTATTCGCTGTAGGACTCCAGATACGCCGTCTGGATTTCCTTGCCGATGAACTCGATGTAGCGCGGCGCCAGGTATTCCTTGATGAAGCGCAGGTAGCGCTCGCGGGTTTCCGCCTGGAATTGCTCTTGCTCGATCTGCTGCTCCAGCACGTACAGCAGGTGAACCGGGTTGGCGGCCACTTCGTGCGGGTCGAAGTTGAAGACTTTCGAGAGGATCTTGAACGCAAAGCGTGTGGACAGGCCGTTCATGCCCTCGTCGACGCCTGCGCTGTCGCGGTACTCCTGAATCGACTTGGCTTTCGGGTCGGTGTCCTTGAGGTTTTCGCCGTCGTACACCCGCATCTTGGAGTAGATGTTGGAGTTTTCCGGCTCCTTGAGGCGCGATAGAACGGTGAACTGCGCGAGCATTTTCAGTGTGTCTGGCGCGCAATGGGCCTTGGCCAGCGAGCTGTTGAACAGCAACTTGTCGTAAATCTTGATCTCGTCGCTGACACGCAGGCAGTACGGCACCTTCACGATGTAAATACGGTCGATGAAGGCTTCGTTGTTCTTGTTGTTGCGGAAGCTGTGCCATTCCGATTCGTTGGAGTGGGCCAGCAGAATACCGGTGAACGGAATCGCGCCCAGGCCTTCGGTACTGTTGTAGTTACCTTCCTGAGTGGCGGTGAGCAGTGGGTGCAGGACCTTGATCGGCGCCTTGAACATCTCCACGAATTCCATCAGGCCCTGGTTGGCCCGGCACAGCGCGCCTGAGTAGCTATAAGCATCGGCGTCGTTCTGTGGATACTCTTCGAGCTTGCGGATATCGACCTTACCCACCAGCGCCGAAATGTCCTGGTTGTTCTCGTCGCCGGGTTCGGTCTTGGCGACGGCGATCTGGTTGAGGATCGACGGATAAAGCTTCACCACCTTGAACTGGCTGATGTCGCCCCCGAACTCGGCCAGACGTTTGGTCGCCCATGGCGACATGATGGTGTTCAGGTACCGGCGCGGGATGCCGTAGTCCTCTTCGAGGATCGTCCCGTCTTCGGTGGGTTTGAACAGGCCCAAGGGCGACTCGAAAACCGGCGAGCCCTTGATGGCGTAGAAAGGTATTTTCTCAACAAGCTGTTTGAGCTTTTCAGCCAGGGACGACTTACCGCCGCCGACAGGGCCGAGCAGGTAAAGGATCTGTTTCTTTTCTTCCAGACCCTGAGCGGCGTGGCGGAAGTACGAGACAATCTGCTCGATGCAATCCTCCATGCCATGGAAGTCCTCGAACGCTGGATAGCGCCGGATGACTTTGTTGGAGAAGATCCTGGATAGCCGCGAGTTGGTCGACGTGTCGAACAACTCTGGCTCGCCAATGGCCATCAGAAGACGCTCTGCGGCTGAGGCGTATGCGCTGCGGTCGGTTTTGCAGAGCTCCAAGTACTCCTGTAGCGAGAGCTCTTCCTGGCGTGTCGATTCAAAGCGTTGTTGGAAGTGGCTAAAAATACTCATGACGTCACCTCGCTCGATACGTGGAGCCGGCGGCGGATCGTCAGTCGATGTTGGATGACAGCTATCAGTCAGCCGTCATTTACCCCCCAAACACCATAAAAGTAGCTACCGATGACCCACGCGCCGGTGTACCGGCTCTCCCCTGATTCGGATGGCCTGAGCACAAGGATAGTTCGGATTCGCACACAGAAAGAAGGAAGGCGTATGAATGTGGTGCAACCGTTCGTCAGTTAGCCTCGCGAGGCCGCATAGCACGCGGCTTCGCGGCCTGAAAAAATATTTTCCGATCAGCCTTGCGCCGTTTCGGCCGGAAAAGTGTTTTTCCACAGCTCGAAACCGCCGTCCATGCTGTAGACCTCGGAGAAGCCCTGTCCTACAAGATAGGCCGCGGCGCTCTGACTTGAGTTACCGTGATAGCAAACGACGACGAGCGGTTTATCCAGGTCGGCGTTACGAATGAAGTCAGCAATCGAGTGGTTATCCAGATGATGCGAATCGGGAATGTGATTGCTGGCAAAGGTCTGTGCGTCGCGAACGTCGACCAGCACGGCACCGTTTTCACGCAGGGCCTGGGCCTGCTCCGGCGGGATGCGTTTGAAATCGGTCATGGCATGGGCTCCTGGGCCGTTGGGTTCCCGAACTGTCGAGAACTGAAAAAGGGATTCTAACGCTGGACTGCGGTTTGGTCGCCAGCCGATGTGTCTGGAGATTTTGACGAGGCGAGGGAGCCACGTTCATCGCACTCACAGCGAATCAGTTCGCGGGTGTCTACGTTGAGCATCGTCATCGCGCCACCCCAGACACAACCGGTGTCGAGGGCGTAAACGCCGGGCTCTTCGCAGCGGCCTTCAAGGGCGGCCCAGTGTCCGAAGATGATGTTCAGGCCTTTGGTCTTGCGGTCCTTGTGGCTGAACCATGGCGCATAACCCGCCGGTGCGCTGTCCAGACCTTCTTTGCTCTTGAGGTCCAGCTTGCCGTCGGCGGTGCAGAAGCGCATGCGCGTGAAGTAGTTGGTGATCACGCGCAGACGGGTGACGCCGTGCAGGTCCTTGTCCCATTTGGCAGGTTCGTTGCCGTACATGCCATCCAGAAAAGGCTCAAGCAAGTTGTCGTCACGCAGGGCTTCTTCGACTTCTTCGGCACAGCGGAGGGCTTTTTTCAGCGTCCACTGCGGCGGGATGCCGGCGTGGACCAAGGCGATGTCACGCTCGGCGTCGTAGTGCATCAGTTTCAATTGACGCAGCCAGTCGAGGAGGACTTTGGCGTCAGGCGCTTCCAGGATTTCCCGCAGCGTGTCGCCTTTTTTCAGCCGCTCAATGTTGCGTCCCGCAGCGAGTAGATGAAGGTCATGATTGCCGAGCACGCTGACAATAGAGTCACGCATGCCATACAGGAAACGCAGGGTTTCCAGCGACTGAGGTCCTCGGTTCACCAGATCACCCACCAACCACAGCTTGTCACTGGCCGGATCGAATGACACACGCTCCAGCAGACACTTCAACGGATCGAGGCAACCTTGCAGGTCGCCGACTGCGTACACCGTCATCAGTGAAGCGCCCCTGGCACTGCCAGCCGGAAAGGCGCGATAACGGCATCGAAGCGTTTGCCATCATCCGCCAGCATTTGATAAGTGCCCTGCATGTTGCCGACCTTGGTGGTCATCACCGTGCCGCTGCTGTAGGTGTGGCTTTGTCCGGCCTGAATCAGCGGCTGCTGGCCAACGACGCCTTCCCCGCGAACTTCTTCGACGTGCCCGTCGCCGTCGGTGATCACCCAATGACGCGACAGCAGCTTGGCTGGCAGCTCGCCATTGTTGTGGACGGTGACGGTGTACGCAAAGGCAAAACGGTTCTGATCCGGCTGCGATTGTTCTGAAAGAAAGCGGGTGACGACGCTGACGTCGATCTGATAACGAGGATCGGACATGCAAGAGGCCTTAAAAGCGGGAGCGGAAAAAGCCGGAAAAGCCCGGAGAAAGTTGAGTCTAGGACATGTCGCAGTGAAAAAACCAACAAGGGCTTCGACCGGACATGTCCCGAAGGGTTTAAGCGACGACAGGTTTGTCGGTCAACTTGTCGGCCAGACGCACGAACGCTGCCAGATCCAGTTGTTCTGGACGCAGGCTGCCATCGACGCCCGCCTCAGTGATTTCCTCACTGGTGAGCAGAGCCTTCAGCGTGTTGCGCAACGTCTTGCGGCGCTGATTGAACGCTTCGCGAACGACGCGTTCCAGCGTGCGGTGATCCTTGGCCGGATGCGGCAGCGTCTCGTGAGGCACCAGACGCACAATGGCCGAATCGACTTTTGGCGGCGGATTGAACGCGCCAGGACCGACATTGAACAGATGCTCCACGCGGCAGTGGTACTGAACCATGATCGACAGACGGCCCCAATCACCGCCGCCCGGACCCGCGGCCAGACGCTCGACCACTTCTTTCTGCAGCATGAAGTGCATGTCACGAATCAGGTGTGCGTTCTGCAGCAGGTGAAAGATCAGCGGCGTAGAGATGTTGTACGGCAGGTTGCCGACCACACGCAGGCTGCTGGGCGCTGCGTTCAGGCTGGTGAAGTCGAACTTCAATGCGTCGCCCTGATGCAGGTTGAAGTTCGGCATGCCGCTGAACTGCTGCATCAGGATCGGTACCAGGTCCTTGTCCAGCTCCACGACGTCCAGTTGCGCGCCGCTGCCCAGCAGGCCTTCGGTCAGGGCACCCTGGCCCGGTCCGATTTCCAGCATGCGATCCTCGGCCTTGGCACGGATCGAGCGCAGAATCTTGTCGATTACGCCGGCATCGTGCAGAAAGTTCTGGCCGAAGCGCTTGCGCGCCTTGTGTTGGTATTGCTCAGTCATTAACGGGTCTCGGCCATCTGATAGGCGGTTTCCAGAGCGACCTTGAGGCTGCCGGTGTCGATCTTGCCGCTGCCTGCCAAATCCAGTGCAGTGCCGTGATCCACGGACGTGCGAATGATGGGCAGGCCCAGCGTGACGTTGACGGCGGCGCCGAAGCCTTTGTACTTCAGCACGGGCAGGCCCTGGTCGTGGTACATCGCCAGCACTGCATCGCAGTGCTCCAGATATTTGGGGGTGAAAAGCGTATCGGCGGGGAGGGGACCACGCAGGTCCAGGCCTTCGCCGCGCAGACGCTCAAGGGTGGGTTCGATGATGTCGATTTCTTCGCGACCGAGGTGGCCGCCTTCGCCTGCGTGGGGATTCAGTCCACAGACCAGAATGCGCGGGCGAGGTATACCGAACTTGTTCACCAGATCCGCATGAAGAATGCGCGTTACGCGCTCCAGCTTATCGGGTGTGATGGCGTCAGCGATGTCGCGCAGCGGCAGGTGAGTGGTCACCAGGGCCACGCGCAAGTTGCCGGTGGCAAGCATCATCACCACTTGTTCGGTATGGGTCAGTTCAGCCAGAAACTCGGTGTGGCCAGAGAAGGCAATGCCGCTCTCGTTGATCACACCCTTGTGCACGGGGGCGGTGATCATCCCGGCGAAGTCGCCATTGATGCAGCCTTTTCCGGCGCGGGTGAGGGTTTCCAGTACGAAAGCGCCGTTGGCCTTGTTCAACTGTCCGGCCGTGACGGGCGCGTTCAGCGGCGTGTCCCAGACATACAGGCTGCCCGCAGGGGCAGGAATGTCGGGCCAGGCGGACGGTGTGACGGGAATCAGGCTGACAGCCACGCCCAGTTGAACGGCCCGTTCATTGAGCAGGTCGCAACTGGTGACGGCAATCAGGGGGTGGGGCTGGGACTGCGCGGCGAGCAGCAGGCAGAGGTCAGGACCAATGCCAGCGGGCTCGCCGGGTGTCAGGGCGAAACGCTGGGGTTTCACTTGGCAGCCTGGTCAGCGCCAGGGAGCTTGATTTCAACGTAGGCTTCGTCGCGAATCTGACGCAGCCAGGTTTGCAGCTCTTCGTCGTATTTACGGTTACGCAGTACGGTCATCGCTTGTTGTTCGCGAGCCTGGTTGGTGCCGTCGGTGGCGCGACGACCCAAGACTTCCAGTACGTGCCAGCCGAATTGTGTCTGAAATGGCTTGGACACCACGCCTTGCGGCGTCTCGTTCATCACGTCACGGAACTCAGGCACCAGCGAACGTGGGTCTACCCAGTTCATGTCGCCACCGTTGAGCGCCGAACCCGGATCTTCGGAGAAGCTCTTCGCCAGAGCGCCGAAGTCTTCGCCGTTCTGGATGCGGTCGTAGATGCGCTGAGCCAGTGTCTTGGTTTCCGCTTCGCTGCGAATCTCGCTTGGCTTGATCAGGATGTGACGAACGTGAACCTCGTCGCGCATCTGGGTCTGATCTTCACCGCCGCGTTTCTCCAGCAGCTTCAGGATGATGAAACCACCCGGCGTACGGGCTGGTGGGGTCACCTGACCTGGGCTCATCGAGCTCAACATGTCGCCGAATGGAGGCGGCAGTTGAGCGGCTTTACGCCAGCCCATGTCACCGCCGTCCAGTGCGCTTTCGCTGGCCGAAGAGGAAATCGCCAGTTGCTCGAAGTTCGCACCCTGTTGCAGCTTGCCGTAGATGTCCTTGGCCTTGGCTGCGGCGACCTGGATCTGGTCCGAGGTCGCGCTGTCAGGGGTAGGCACCAGAATGTTGGCCAGGTGGAACTCTTCCGAGAACTGAGCCTTGCCCAAGTCCGAGGCGAGGAAGTTCTTCACTTCCTGCTCCGACACCTGGATACGCTCGGCAACGCGACGCTGACGTACGCGGCTGATGATGATTTCCCGGCGAATCTGCTCACGGGCGTTATTGAACGACAGGCCGTCATGGGCCAGTGCGGCCTTGAACTGGTCGATGCTCATGTTGTTGCGCTGAGCAATGGTGCCGACCGCCTGGTTCAGCTCTTCATCGGTGATGCGAATGCCGGAGCGCTCGCCAATCTGCAGTTGCAGGTTTTCGAGGATCAGACGATCCAGAACCTGCGACTCCAGCGCGCTGGCAGGAGGAACGCCCTGGCCGCGCTTGGCGATGGTTTGCTGAACTTCGCGGGTGCGCTGATCGAGCTGGCTTTGCATGACCACGTCGTTGTCGACGATGGCTACCACCTTGTCGATGGTGCGCACTTCAGCGTGCGCCACCGAACCGATGAGCAGTGCGCCCAGTACTAGCGGGCGCAGAGAATCAGAAAGCTTGGTCTTCACGTTCACGATAACCTTGGATGCCTTTGTCGAGGAAGCTTTCAACTTTTTGGCCGACTACGCCACCAAGTCCCTTCAACACGATTTGTAGGAATACGCCGCGGTCGCCTTTCTCGTTCTGTGCAACCTCTTGAGTGGACTCGTCATAGTCGACCCAGTAACGGTTGATCAGGCGCAGCTTCCAGCAGCAGTTGTCATATTCAAAACCACCAAAGGCTTCGAGGGTGCGATCACGGTTGTAGTCATATTGCCAGCGACCAATGGCGCTCCATTGAGGCGCGACAGGCCAGATGACCGAGAAGTCATGCTGCTGGATTTTGTAGTAGTCCTTGATGACCGAGCCATCAGGCAGGGTTGCGTCGCCGCCGCCCACGGACCAGCGGCCAGTCGTCTGGTCGTAACGGACCTGGTCGTTGCGATAGCGGTAGCCGGCATTGATGATCTTGCCGGGATTGTCTTCAGGCTGGTAGTGAACCATCGCGCTGCCGGAGCGAGTGCTGCGGCTGTCCGGGTCCCAGTTGAAGTCCGACGTGGCACGCCAGTCGCGGTTGAAGCGGTATTCGTATTCCAGCGCGTACGGAGACACATCAGACTGTGCGTCTTTGCGGTCCTGATAGCTGATGCCTGGCAGCTGCACCTTGCGATCGGCGAAGTAGACCGCTTGACCGAAGCTGACACGCTGACGTTCGAAGCCGTTGTCTTCGATCCAGCGGTTGGTTACGCCCAGCGACAGTTTGTTCTCGTCACCGATGCGGTCAGAGCCGACGAAGCGGTTGTCACGGAACAGCGACGCGTAGTTGAACGTCGTTTCGCCCGTGTCGAAAATCGGAATGTCAGTCTGGTCCTTGTTCGGTACGTACAGGTAGTACAGACGCGGTTCCAGAGTTTGACGGTAGTCCTTGCCGAACCAGTTGGTGTTGCGGTCGAAGTACAGGCCGCTGTCCACGCTGAAAATAGGGACAGCGCGGTCTTGGGACGAGTTGTAGCTCTCGTCAGCCAACAGAGTGCGCTTGCCTTCCGCATCCAGATCCAGGTCGTACTTGGTGTAAACGTATTTCAGTTTCGGGGTCACAAAACCATACGAGGCCGTCAAAGGCAGGCTGATCGACGGCGCCAGATTCAGCCGGTCGCCATTGGCGCGCGCCAGACCCTGAACGTTGTTGTCCAGACGGCTTTGCGGAATCCCGTCTTCATCCACGAAGCTGCCGTCGCGCAGGTCGCGGTCGAAACGCACCAGCTCAGACTCGTAATCGAGCTTCAAACCGCCCGGATTGAAAGGCAATGTGCCGTTCAGGGTCAGTTGAGGCAGACGGGCGTACGGCGTGATCTGAGTGATCGTGGTCAGTTGATACTGCTGAACGTTTAGACGTGCCCAGTAGCTGTCGCCACGGTAAGTCAGATCACCCTGCTGATTCAGGAAGTTGTGCGTGCTGACGCCTTCCTGGCCGCTTTTCAGGTCCTTGAAGTAGTAAGGATCGCTGACTTTGGTGTAGTCGACATGCGCAGTCAGGCGCTCGTCCAGACCACTGCGGTTCTGCCAGTTGATCATCCAGCGAGTGTCCTTCGAATCGGACTCAAGCTTGCGATCATCATTGTCGTCGTTCAGGTAGGCGGCGCCGAATTGACCTTCGCTGCTCTTGGTCAGGTAACGGAACTCGCCTTCAAGCAACAGACCACGTTTGGCCATGTACGTCGGGTACAACGTGGCGTCGTAGTTCGGCGCCAGGTTGAAGTAGTAAGGCGTGAGCAACGAGAAGCCAGTGTCGCTGCTGGCACCGATGGTCGGTGGCAGGAAGCCGGACTGACGACGATCGTCGATCGGGAAATAGATGTACGGCGTGTAGAGGATCGGAATGTCCTTCACACGCAGGGTGGCGTTGGTTGCCGTACCGAAACCGGTGGCCGGGTTCAGGGTGATGTTGTTGCCCTTCACCGTCCAGGCGTTGCTGCTCGGTTCACACGTGGTGTACGTACCGTCCTTGAGGCGGATGATCGCGTTTTCTGCACGGCGGGCGTACAGCGCGTTACCCCGCACGTTGGACTTGTGCAGCACGTATTCGGCGTTGTCGACTTTCGCTTCACCGGTGTCCAGCTGGACTTCAGCGTGGTCGCCGACGATCAGGGCGCCGTTGTCGCGCAGACGGACGTTGCCGTTCAGCTCGCCACGGTTTTCGGCCTGATGCAGCGCCGCTTCATCGGACTCGACCTGCATGGAGCCCTGGCGCATGACGACGTCACCGGCCAGACTCGCAATCTGTTCTTCCTGCTGATAACGCGAAGCCTTGGCGCCAATGAACGTCGGGGCGTCGCTTTTCGCGGTCTTGTCGTCCATGCCAGGACGAATCGGCTCGATGTAGGCGCCGGAGCAGTACGGACCTGTCTCTGCCAGTTGGGCAGCGGTCAGCTTCTCGCGTGGCACCCAGTCCAGATGGCTGTAGTCTGCGCTGCGCGATTGCAGGCCCCGGCCCTTGGCCTCGGTGACCAGCATCGTTTTAGGCACGACTTCACCGCTTTCAGTGGTGATCGTGGACTCCGTCGTCCCGTTGCTGTTGGACGACACGCTGTTGGCGTCGTGCACCGGCCGCGGAGGCAACTGGGCTGCATTGGTTTTCGGGGAGCAATCCCACGCACCTGTTGCCGACACGGAGCAGTCATACTGCTCGGCCGCAACCACGTACTGGGTGGCCAGAGGTTGCATCGCCAGCAAACTGCCGGTTACGAGCAACGGAAATTTTTTACGAAACGCGGGGGATTTCAATGCCATCTTATTAGTCCGGGCTTCCTGCGCGCCATCTGCCCGCGGGGGGGCCGCACGCCTCTCGATGGGCTGAAAAAGATGTCGGATAATAAAGCATGACCCGCTTGACGGCTAGCGCCGTCGGAGACCCTTGCAATGCCAGATCAAGATGTACGCCTGCAACACCTGAAAGTTTGGCTCGATGAGCAACTGCCAACGTTGTTCGCGGCCCAAGGCTGGGGCGCCATACCCCCGGCCACGTTGACTGCGGCCAGCAGTGACGCGAGTTTTCGACGCTATTTCCGTTGGGAAGGTGAGGGGCGCACTTTTATTGTCATGGACGCGCCACCTCCCCAGGAAAACTGCAAACCCTTCGTCGACATCGCTCATTTATTAAGCGAATCAGGGATTAATGTTCCGAAAATTTATGCCGAAGACCTGAATCAAGGCTTTCTGCTACTCAACGACTTGGGCCGAAAAACGTATCTCGACGTGATCGATGAGCACAACGCCGATCAATTGTTCGCCGATGCCATCGAGGCGTTGCTGGCGTATCAGCAGTTGCCGATGGATGCGCCATTGCCCAGCTATGACGTCGCACTGTTGCGCCGTGAGCTTGAGCTGTTTCCTGAGTGGTACGTGAAGCGGCATCTCGGGGTGACGTTCGATGAGGCCCAGCAGGCCAGTTGGCAGCGGGTCAGCGGGCTGTTGATCGACAGTGCGTTGGCGCAGCCCAAAGTGTTGGTCCATCGCGATTACATGCCCCGTAACCTGATGCTCAGCGAGCCGAATCCCGGTGTGCTGGATTTTCAGGATGCCGTGTATGGCCCGGTGACCTACGACATCACCTGCCTGTTCAAGGACGCGTTCCTGAGCTGGCCGGAAGAACGCGTGGCGGGCTGGTTGAAGGCCTACTGGGACAAAGCCGCTGGCTTGGGCATTCCCGTGCAGGATGATTTCAATGAGTTTCGGCGCGCCAGTGATTTGATGGGTGTGCAGCGTCACTTGAAGGTGATCGGTATTTTTGCGCGCATTTGCCACCGTGATGGCAAGCCGCGTTACCTCGCCGATGTGCCGCGTTTCTTCTCTTATATAGAAGCAGTGCTGTCGCGTCGGCCTGAACTCGTTGAGCTGAGTAATCTGCTGACCAGTCTGCGTCAGCCGAAACCCGAAACGGCCGTGTGAAGGAATGGATGTGAAGACTGTTTTGAAGAGGGACGCATGAAAGCGATGATTCTGGCGGCCGGCAAAGGTGAACGGCTGCGGCCGTTGACCCTGCACACGCCCAAGCCACTGGTGCGTGCCGGCGGTGTTCCGCTGATCGAATACCACCTGCGTGCCCTGAAAGCTGCGGGTTTCAGTGAGGTCGTGATCAACCACGCTTGGCTGGGGCAACAAATCGAAGACTATCTGGGTGACGGTCATCAATTTGGGCTGCGCATTCGTTACTCCCCTGAAGGCGAGCCGCTGGAAACCGGCGGCGGGATTTTTCGCGCGTTGCCATTGTTGGGTGATGAGCCGTTTCTGGTGGTCAACGGCGACATCTGGACTGATTGCGATTTCACGGCGCTGAAGGCATCCATTCACGGATTGGCCCATTTGGTGTTGGTGGACAATCCGCTGCATCACCTCTCCGGCGATTTCGCATTGGTGGGCGGTGAGGTGCGGGACGAGTCCGCGCCTGCGCGCTTGACCTACAGCGGTATTGCGGTGCTGCATCCGAAGCTGTTCGCGGGGTGTAGCGACGGAGCGTTCAAGCTCGCGCCGCTGCTGCGTGACGCGATGGCGAAAGGGCAGGTGACTGGCGAACATTTCACCGGGCGATGGGTGGATGTCGGAACCCATGAACGGCTGGCGGAAGTCGAACAGATTGTCGCGGTGAAACCCTAGATGCTCTGGCCTTTCACACTGATCGGAGGCGGCGCCGGGTACGCAATTGCCAGCATTCCGGGTGCGATGCTCGGCGCTTTGTTGGGGCAGGCGCTGGATCGACGGCTGCATGTCCAAAGCCTTGCGGAGCTGCGCGAACGCCTCGCCGGTCGCAAGATGCCACGGGATGACGAGCTGATTTTCATACTGCTGGGTCGTGTCGCCAAAACAGATGGCCGTGTGGTCGATGGCCATATTCAGCAAGCCCGCGTCGAGATGCGTCGTCTGGACTTGAGCGAACCTGCCACGCGTCGTGCGATTGCAGCGTTCAACCGGGGCAAGGACGGCCGCGACAATCTGCGCGTGCACCTGACGCGGCTGAAAAACCAGCCTCATGCGGCCGAGGGTTTGCTGCGTGCATGCTGGCGCATGGCCTGGGCCGATGGCAGGGCGTCGAGGGGTGAGCGCGAGCTGATCGTGTCGTGGGGCAAATGGCTGGGCTGGACGGCAGAGAAAGTCGAGGCGTTGTCAGCAACCGAAGATGAACAGCGCAGCCGTTCGCCGGCCAGCAGCGGCGGTGAATATCAGGAGGCCTTACGCTTGCTGGGCGTGCGGTCGGATGCGGAGCCTGCACAGATCAAGCGGGCGTACCGGCGTCTGTTGAGTCGGCATCATCCGGACAAAGTGGCAGGGTCGGGCGCCAGTCCGGTGCAGGTGCGCGACGCCACCGAAAAAACCCGGGACCTGCACCACGCCTACGCGGTGGTACGGGATAGGCGCGGGTTTCGGTGATTCGCCGGGCAGAATCAGACGCCGTTCGTGACCGCCGCTCGGCGCTTTGGATCACTGCCCCTCCAGCCACCCACGAACCCGACGAAACAGTTGTTCCTGTTCCATCGCCGCGTTACCCGGAATAGCGTTCAGCGTCACCTGAGTGAAGCGCGCGTTTTTCACGCGCTTGCTGGCGTTGAGCCGGTCTTGAGCCTGTTGCCGGGGTACGGGTCGGTCCTTGCTGACAAAGTCTGCGGTGGCGACTTTGAGGGTCGGCAACACTTCCAGCAATGAAGGCGTGTCGGTTCCGGTGTCGACGGCGGTGATCATCACCAGCTTTTGAATCGCAGGCGAAGGACGCTCACTCATGTATCGAGCTGCCCAGTACGCCCCGGTGCCGTGACCCAGGAGCACGATGCTGTGCGCTTTATTTTGTTGCGCGAACGCGATGGCACTGTCGATACGGGCGAAGATTTTATCGGCATTGGCTTTGGCGATTTCTGCCTGAGCCGCCGCTTGTTCGGCGGCAGCGGCGGCCTCGGCTTCGGCGCTGGCGGCAGGATCAGCGGGCTTGGCGGGTGCGTCTTTTGCCTTGTCTTTGTCCGCAGCGGGCTTGTCACCTGTTGTCGGCGTATCGGCCGTGCGTGCGAAGACGCCGTCGATGTACGCATCGGGCAAACTCAGGCTCAAGCTGGACCAGCCCACATCTGGCAGCTTGCGGCGCAGCGGGCCGACCGCGTCAGGCCAGTCGGCTGACTCGTCGGCGCCCGGCACGATCACCACCGCGCCCTTGGCTTCGTCTGCGTTGGCGGGTTTCCACAAGGCCAAGAAGTTTTGGTCTCCGGCCTGCAATTGCTGCTGCTCAGCCTTGGGCACCTGGCGTTCCAACGCCAGCGTGTCTTCCTGGCTTCGGGAGGGAAGCGAGGCGCGCTCGATTGGGGCTTCAGCGGACTTGGCGTCTTTTGCGGGAGCGGGGTCCGCCGCCATTGCCATCGGATAGCAAGGTAATATCAGCGTCAGGCAAATCGCGGGAAACATTGCGCGAAGGGTGTAGGGCATCGGATATTCCAAAGGCCGGAAACAATTCCAGCAGCCTAATGGGTTGATGACGGTTTGTCAGGCCGGGTATAGCGCCTGAGATCAGAGCGGCGCACACGATTGATCGAGGATTCAGGGACGTGGAGATGACAGGTTGAGAATCCGCATGCGGTGCCTTTGGGTTATCGGCGGTCCGAGGGCACTCTTGATGTGTTTGCTGCTCGGCGTGCTGTCATCGAGCGTGCTGGCCGGGGTTCCCACTGCGCCGCCGGACACCCTGACCCGCGATCAGCGCGACTGGCTCAATCAGCGTGGACAATTACGCGTCGGTCTTGTGTTGCAGGCGCCCTACGCGCAATTCGACCGACGCGCCCAGGTCTTGTCCGGTGCCAACGTCGATCTGGTCAATCTCATGGCCAAGACCCTGCAAGTCGAGCTGCTATGGCGCAATTTTTCCGATCAGGCCGAGCTTGAAAAAGCCTTGAGCAAAGGCGAGATCGACTTCGCGCCGGGCCTTACGCAGACGCCCGCCGGGCTGCGCATGTGGCTGTATTCCGACCCGTACATGCGCGTTCCACAGCTGGTGGTCGGCGAACGCGATGGCTCCGGCGCCGTGGATTTGGAGAAGCTCGACAGCAACGTCCGCGTGGCTGTGCGCATGCCCAGCGCCACGGCCGATTATCTGCGCGCCAACTACACCCACCTCAACGTCCAGGGCGTGCCGCTCGAACGTCAGGCCTTGCAACTGTTGCTCAGCCAGCAGGCGCGTTACGCGGTGGTCGATGAAGCGCAGCTGAGTCGCCTGTCGCGGGAAAGTGAGTTCGCCGGGTTGGCTGTGGTCGGCGACATCGGTTACCCCCAACTGCTGCGTGTGGCGTCACGGCGAGATGCACCGGAATTGGCGGACATCATCAGCAAGGCGTTGAATGTGATCGCGCCCAAAGATCTGGACCAGCTACACGCCCAATGGCTGCAGCCCAAATACCCGCAAGTCAGCCAGTCTCCCGGCCTGTGGAAAAACATCGCGCTGCTGTTATTCGTCCTGTTGCTGGCCAGTGCGGCGATCGTGATATGGCAGCGTAAGCAGCAGCAGGTTCTGGAGCGGGATTTACTGGCCGCCCGAGAGGACATCACCAAGCGTCTGGCCAGCGAGGAGGCCTTGCGCCTGGCGCAGTTTTCCATCGACCAAAGCACCGTCGGCATTCTCTGGGTGAACTGGGACAGCCACGTGCGATACGCCAATCAAGCCGCCGAAGCCATGTTGGGGTACGCGCGAGGCGGGGTGGTTGACCGTCCGTTGATCGACTTCGAGCCGGGACTGAACATGGACCGTTGGCTGAATCTCTGGAAAAACGCACGCTCCAGCGACGAAGGCCCGCAGAACTTCGAAAGCAATTGCGTGCGCGCCGACGGCAGCATCCTGCCCGCTGACGTGTCCCTGAGTTTTCTGCGTTTTCGCGACGCCGAATACCTGGTGGTGTTCATCACCGACGTTACCGAACGCCGCCGCTCCCTCGCCGCTCTGCAGGAGAGCGAGTCGCGTTTACAAGTGCTGGCCGAGCAGTTGCGCGAATTGTCGGCGCATCTGGAAACGGTGAGGGAAGAGGAAAAGGCTCGCATCGCGAGGGAGGTGCACGACGAGCTGGGTCAGATGTTGACCGTGCTGAAACTGGAAACGTCGATGTGCGAATTGGCCTACGCCGATCTCGATCCGGGCCTGCGCGACCGGCTGAACAGCATGAAGCGTCTGATCGCTCAGCTCTTCCAATTGGTGCGTGACGTGGCCACCGCACTGCGACCGCCGATCCTCGATGCGGGCATTGCGTCGGCCATCGAATGGCAGGCACGGCGGTTCGAAGCGCGCACGCAGATTCCGTGTCTGGTCGAAGTGCCGGACAACCTGCCGACGCTGCCTGATGCCACGGCGATTGGCCTGTTCCGGATTCTTCAGGAGTCGCTGACCAACGTCATGCGCCACGCCGAAGCGCACACGGTCGAGCTGAATCTGAGCCTGAGCGATGGCGTGTTGTGCATGACGATTGCCGACGATGGCAAGGGTTTCGATCAGCTTGAGGAACGCCCGGCGTCGTTCGGGCTGGTGGGCATGCGCGAGCGGGTGTTGATCATGGGCGGACGATTGCATCTGGACAGCACGTTGGGAGAAGGCACAACCTTGCGTATCCACATTCCGCTGGAACAGGTTGCGCAGGAGCAAGTGCAGTGATTCGTGTATTGGTTGCCGAGGACCACACCATTGTCCGCGAGGGCATCAAGCAGTTGATTGGTCTGGCCAAGGACCTGCAAGTGGCGGGGGAGGCCAGCAATGGCGAACAGTTGCTGGAGGCCCTGCGCCACATCGAGTGTGAAGTCGTGCTGCTCGACATTTCGATGCCGGGGGTGAACGGTCTGGAAGCGATTCCGAGGATTCGCGCGCTGAACAACCCGCCGGCGATTCTGGTGCTGTCGATGCACGATGAAGCCCAAATGGCGGCTCGTGCGTTGAAGATCGGCGCGGCGGGATACGCGACCAAGGACAGCGACCCGGCGCTGCTGCTGACGGCGATCCGACGGGTGGCGTCGGGCGGGCGTTATATCGACCCGGACCTGGCCGACCGAATGGTGTTCGAGGTGGGTCTGACCGACAGCCGTCCTCTGCACTCGCTGCTGTCTGAGCGCGAGTTTTCGGTGTTCGAACGCTTGGCCCAAGGCGCCAACGTCAACGACATCGCCCAGCAATTGGCGCTGAGCAGCAAGACCATCAGCACCCACAAAGCGAGGTTGATGCAGAAGCTCAATATCACGTCGCTGGCCGAGCTGGTGAAGTATGCGATGGAGCATAAGCTGGTCTGAAAACGACCTGTGGGCCAACGCCGGATCGATCTGTGGGAGCGAATTCATTCGCGAAACGTTGGTTCGGACGACGCAGATGCAGCGTCTGACAGTCTGCCTTCCTGAATGAATTCGGTCCCACAGGTCCGGTGTCCTATCCCGCGATGTCATCCAGCTGACAAAACCCGCGGAAAGTGCCCTCGACGGCACATACCTATCCCCGCCATCCGTGTAGGGCAATCCCTACAACCAACCTTCCATCCCGCCTAGCTCAATCTCTCCTGCGCCCCGATTTGCGTGGTCTGTAGCCTCATCTAGGCTTGTCCCCACGGTTGATTAAACAAAGGTGTGGGTAATGAGCAACGTCGATTCAAGCGCTGGGGCAAGTGATGTTCTGGTCAGCTTTCGTGGTGTGCAAAAGAGCTACGACGGCGAAGCCCTGATCGTCAAAGACCTCAACCTGGACATTCGCAAAGGCGAGTTCCTCACCCTGCTCGGGCCGTCCGGCTCCGGCAAGACCACCAGCCTGATGATGCTCGCCGGTTTCGAAACGCCGACGGCGGGCGAGATCCTGCTGGCTGGCCGTTCGATCAATAACGTGCCGCCGCACAAACGCGACATCGGCATGGTGTTTCAGAACTACGCGCTGTTCCCGCACATGACGGTGGCCGAGAACCTCGCGTTCCCGCTGTCGGTGCGTGGCATGAGCAAGACCGACGTCGCCGAGAAGGTCAAGAAGGCGCTGGACATGGTGCAGCTCGGCGCGCTGTCTCATCGGTATCCGGCGCAAATGTCCGGTGGTCAGCAGCAACGTGTGGCACTGGCCCGCGCACTGGTGTTCGAGCCGCAACTGGTGCTGATGGACGAACCGCTGGGCGCCCTCGACAAGCAGCTGCGCGAACACATGCAGATGGAGATCAAGCACCTCCACCAGCGCCTGGGCGTAACCGTGGTCTACGTGACCCACGACCAGGGCGAAGCGCTGACCATGTCGGACCGCGTCGCCGTCTTCCACCAAGGCGAAATCCAGCAGATCGCTCCGCCGCGCTCTCTCTATGAAGAGCCGAAGAACACCTTCGTCGCCAACTTCATCGGCGAGAACAATCGCATCAACGGCACCTTGCTCAGCCAGACCGGCGACCGTTGCCTGGTGGCCCTTTCCCGAGGCGAGAAGGTCGAGGCACTGGCGATCAACGTCGGCCCGGCAGGCAGCCCGGTCACGTTGTCGATCCGCCCTGAACGCGTGAATCTCAATGGCCGCAGCGAAAGCTGCGTGAACCGTTTCTCCGGCCGCGTCGCTGAGTTTATCTATCTGGGCGACCACGTGCGTGTGCGTCTGGAAGTGGCAGGCAAAACCGATTTCTTCGTCAAACAGCCCATTGCCGAGCTGGACCCGGCCATGAGCGTTGGCGACGTTGTGCCCATTGGATGGCAGGTCGAGCACGCGCGCGCGCTGGACCCGTTGCAGGACGCGCATTGATTCACCCGCGGTACGCGTAAATCGAGGCACCCAGAGGCGAATCGATCGCCCCATTGCTTAACCAACATTTGTTCGTGGAGAGAAAAATAAATGCTAAAGACATTGAAGCTCACCGCCTTATCGGTCGGCATGATGTGCGCGGCGCAAGCCATGGCGGCGGACCTGACCGTCATTTCCTTCGGTGGCGCGAACAAGGCGGCTCAGGAAAAGGCCTTCTACGCGCCGTGGGAAAAGACCGGCAGCGGCAAGATCATTGCGGGCGAGTACAACGGTGAGATGGCCAAGGTGAAAGCCATGGTCGACACCAAGAGCGTGACCTGGGATCTCGTAGAAGTGGAATCCCCGGAACTGTCCCGTGGCTGCGACGAAGACATGTTCGAAGAAATCGACCCCGCCATTCTGGGCAAGAAAGAAGACTACGTGCCGGGGGCCATTCAGACCTGCGGCGTGGGCTTCTTCGTGTGGTCGACCGTGCTGGCCTACAACGCCGACAAGCTGAAAACCGCGCCGACCGGTTGGACCGATTTCTGGAACACCGAAAAATTCCCGGGCAAGCGTGGCCTGCGTAAAGGCGCCAAATACACCCTTGAATTTGCACTGATGGCTGACGGCGTCGCGCCGAAAGACGTCTACAAAGTGCTGGCCACCAAAGACGGCCAGGACCGCGCCTTCAAGATGCTCGACAAGCTCAAGCCAAGCATCCAGTGGTGGGAAGCGGGTGCTCAGCCGCCGCAGTATCTCCAGTCTGGCGACGTCGTGATGAGCTCGGCCTACAACGGTCGTATCGCGGCCGTGCAGAAGGAGAGCAACCTGAAAGTGGTCTGGACGGGCGGCGTTTATGACTTCGACGCATGGGCCATTCCGAAGGGCGCCAAAAACGCCGAAGAAGCGAAGAAATTCCTCGCTTACACCCTCAAGCCAGAGCAGCAAAAGACCTACTCCGAGAACATCGCCTACGGTCCGGCCAACACTCAAGCGGTTTCGCTGCTGAGCGCCGACACTCTGAAAAACATGCCGACCACTCCTGAGAACATCAAGGATCAGGTGCAGATCGACGTGAAATTCTGGGCTGACTATGGCGAGAACCTGGAACAGCGCTTCAACTCTTGGGCTGCCAAGTAAGCGTCACGCGTCACGTTAAACCAGGTGCGTTTTCTTTCCCCTTGCGGGAAGAAAACGCACCCATCGTTGAAAGATTTTGGAGTTCACTATGGCCACCGCCGTGCCCCTGACTGAAGGCGCCAGCCCGACCTTGAAGCAACGCCTGGCCCGTGCCGAGCGCGTCAACCGCTGGAAGGCTCAGGCACTGATCGCGCCATTGGTGATTTTCCTGCTACTCGTGTTTCTCGTGCCGATTGCGGCGCTGCTCTACAAGAGCGTGAACAACCCTGAAGTGGTTGGCGGCATGCCGCTCACTGTCACCGAAGTCGCCAAGTGGGACGGCAAAGGCCTGCCCTCGGAATCAGCGTACAAGGCGCTTAGCCAAGACCTGGCCGACGCCCGCAAAAATCAGACCTTGGGCGACCTGTCCAAGCGCCTGAACCAGGAACTCGCCGGTTACCGCAGCCTGCTCGCGAAAACTGCACGCGCCGTTCCGTTCAAGGAAGAGCCTGCTTCCTATAAAGAAGCGCTGGAAGCCGTCGATGAGCGTTGGGGCGATCCCGCGTATTGGCAGGCGATCCGTCGCAACACCTCAAGCTTCACCCCCTATTACCTGTTGGCGGCCGTTGACCACCGCATCGATGACCTCGGTGAAGTGGCGCCTGCGACCCCCGATCAAGCGATCTACCTCGACATCTTCGCCCGCACGTTCTGGATGGGCCTGGTGATCACTGTGATCTGCCTGTTGCTCGCGTATCCGTTGGCGTACCTGTTGGCCAACCTGCCTGCCCGCCAAAGCAACCTGCTGATGATTCTGGTGCTGCTGCCGTTCTGGACCTCGATTCTGGTGCGTGTCGCCGCGTGGATCGTGCTGCTGCAATCGAGTGGTCTGATCAATGGCGCGCTGATGGCAATGGGCATCATCGACAAGCCGCTGGAGCTGGTCTTCAACCGCGTTGGCGTGTACATCTCGATGGTTCACATCATGCTGCCGTTCATGATCCTGCCGATTTATAGCGTGATGAAAGGCATCTCGCCGACCTACATGCGTGCGGCGATTTCCCTGGGCTGCAACCCGTTCGCCAGCTTCTGGCGGGTGTACTTCCCGCAAACCTACGCCGGTGTCGGCGCGGGCTGCCTGTTAGTGTTCATCCTCGCCATCGGCTACTACATCACCCCCGCGCTGCTGGGCAGCCCGAACGATCAGATGGTCAGCTACTTCGTGGCGTTCTACACCAACACCAGCATCAACTGGGGCATGGCGACGGCGCTGGGCGGTTTGCTGTTGCTGGCGACTGTCGTGCTGTACCTGATTTATAGCTGGCTGGTCGGCGCCAGCCGTCTGCGCCTGAGCTGAGGAGAATGACCATGTTGAGCCCTTATTCTTCGCCCGCAGAACGGGTCTGGTTTTACACCCTGCGCATCCTGTGCGGCCTGATTCTGTTGTTCCTGGTGCTGCCGGTGCTGGTGATCGTGCCGTTGTCGTTCAACTCCGGGAGCTTTCTGGTCTACCCGCTGCAAGGCTTCTCGCTGCACTGGTATCAGGATTTCTTCAACTCCGCAGAGTGGATGCGCTCACTGAAGAACAGCATGATCGTCGCCCCGGCCGCAACGCTGCTGGCCATGGGCTTCGGCACGCTGGCGGCGATTGGCCTGACCCGCAGTAACTTCCCCGGCAAGTCGCTGGTGATGGCGCTGGTCATCTCGCCGATGGTGGTGCCGGTGGTGATCGTGGGTGTCGCGAGCTACCTGTTCTTCGCGCCCTTGGGTTTGGGCAACAGCTACACCTCGCTGATTTTGGTGCACGCGGTGTTGGGTGTGCCGTTCGTGATCATCACCGTGTCGGCCACGCTGCAAGGCTTTAACTACAACCTGGTGCGTGCTGCCGCCAGCCTGGGCGCTTCACCGGTCACAGCGTTTCGCCGCGTGACATTGCCGCTGATTGCGCCGGGCGTGATTTCCGGGGCGTTGTTCGCCTTCGCGACCTCGTTCGATGAAGTGGTGGTGACGCTGTTCCTTGCCGGCCCCGAGCAAGCGACGTTGCCGCGCCAGATGTTCAGCGGCATCCGCGAAAACCTCAGCCCAACCATTGCGGCTGCCGCGACGCTGCTGATTGGATTCTCTGTGATCCTGTTGCTGGTGCTGGAATGGTTGCGTGGGCGCAGTGAGAAATTGCGTACGGCGGTGGAGTAAGGGATACACATCACTCCCTATGGGAGCGAGTTCATTCGCGAGAGGCCATTACATTCGACACATTTCCGTTGAATGTACGGCCGCATCGCGAATGAATTCGCTCCCACAGACGATCGTATTTCTACCTCCCGTTTTGTATCGATTGCTCTGTCACCGTTTAAACTTCACCGCTCCTCACCCCGTCATGGAGCTCCTCGGTGAACGTCAACGACGCCAGTTTCGAAGAACTGCTCAACGCTCTGCACGACGGCGTGTACATCACCGATGGCGACGGCAAGACGCTCAAGGTCAATCGCGCCTATGAACGCTTGACCGGCCTCAGCGGCGCAGAGCTGGTAGGCCGTTCGATGCAGGAACTGGTCAAGGCTGGCGTTATCTCCCAATCAGCCTCATTGCGCGTTTTGCAAGAAGGCCGCCCGGTGTCGGTGATGCAGAGCCTGAGCCAAGGCAAGAAGCTCCTCGTCAGCGCCACGCCGATCCTCGGTACCGATCACCGGATTTCCTACGTCGTCAGCACCGTTCGCGACATGACCGAACTGCTGCGCATGAAGCACGAGCGCGACGAACTTCAACAGCTCAAGCAACTGCGCAACAGCACCGCCAAACTCCACGCCGGTCAACGGGACAACCTGCTGCACTCGCCATTGATGGCCGATCAGGAAGTGTCCGGCCGGGTGTTCGCGCTCGCCCGGCAAGTGGCGGGCAGTTCGGTGAAGGTGCTGCTGCAAGGTGAAACCGGCGTCGGCAAGACACTTGTGGCGCAGTTCATTCATAACGCCAGCCCCCGCGCCAGCGAGCCTTTTCTGGCCCTCAACTGTGGCGCGTTGCCCGAGAACCTGATCGAAGCCGAACTCTTTGGTTATGCCCCCGGCGCATTCACTGGGGCGGGGCCGAAAGGCAAGCGCGGCCTGCTGGAGCTGGCGCACCACGGCACCCTGTTTCTCGATGAAATCGGCGACCTGCCGCTGCCGGTTCAAGTGAAGCTGCTCAAGGTCATCGAAGAAAATCGCTTCATCCCTGTCGGTGGTCTGGAGCTGAAAGAAGTGGACGTGCGCATCATCAGTGCGACTCATCACGACCTCAAACAGTTGGTGGCGGAAGGGACGTTTCGCGCCGACCTGTTCTACCGACTCAACGTGGTCCCCATCAGCATTCCGGCTTTACGCGAGCGCAGCGAAGAAATCCCGCCGCTCCTGCATTACTACCTCGACAGCTTTAATGCGCGTTATGAGCGGCAAATACAGTGGAGCCTTGAAGCGCTCGACCTCATGTGCGAGTACCCCTGGCCCGGCAACATTCGTGAGCTGATCAACATCGTTGAGCGGATGGTGGTCACGAACCAGAGCGGCACCATCGAGGCACTGGACCTGCCAGAAGAAATTCTCAACCTCGACCCGAAAAACACTGACGACAGCCGCTTGCCGCTGCGCAAGGTGCTAGAGAACGCCGAACGCTCGGCGATCCGCGCGGCGTTGCAGGTGCACAAGACCACGCGGCTCGCCGCCAAGGCGCTGGGCGTGAGCCAAGCCACGGTGGTGCAGAAGATGAAACGTTGGGAGCGGTCTGATTAGAATTTCAATCAGACCGCCTCAATTCGATCATAAAGCTGATCAAAACTGAGCGGTCAAACTCCCTTCTACCGACCTTCCTGTCACGCATGCCCTTATACCCAAAGGCTTTGCGAGGTTTGGCACAGCTTTCGCTATCTCATTCTGCACGTCTTCCAATAAAACTACGTACAGGACGAGCCCCGATGAGTCTCTCTGCCTCCACCATCAGCGCCTTTAAAATTGCCAACAAACTGATCACTGGCCAAGGCGCCATTGAGCAGCTTTCCGCTGAACTGACCCGCCTCAACGTCACCCATCCTCTGATCGTCACTGACGCCATTCTGGTGAAGTCCGGCACCGTTGACCTCGCGCTGGCGCAATTGGGTGGCCGTCGTTACGGCATCTTCGATCAGGTGAAACCCGAGCCGGAAATCTCAATCGTCGAGGACTGCACCCGCGCTTATCGCGAAGGTGGGCACGACGGTCTGATCGGTCTGGGTGGCGGCAGCGCCATCGATATTGCCAAAGGGGTCGCTGCGTTTGCCGGTCACGAAGGGCCGCTGGCCGAGCTGTTCGGCGTCGATCTGGTGAAACGCAAAGGCCCTGCGCTGATTGCGATTCCGACCACTGCGGGGACCGGTTCGGAAGTGACCAACGTCGCGATTTTTTCCGATAAAGAAGCGCAACTCAAAAAAGGCATCGTCAGCGATTACCTGCTGCCGGACGTCGCCCTGGTCAGTCCGGTCATGACCCTGACCTGCCCGCGCAGCGTGACCGCCGCGAGCGGTGTCGATGCGCTGGTACACGCGGTCGAATCCTACCTGTCGGTCAACGCTTCGCCGATCACCGATGCCATCGCGCTCGGCGCCATCAAGCTGATTGCCAAGTCGCTGCCCAAGGCTTACGCCAACCCTTCGAACCTGCAAGCCCGAGAGGACATGGCCACCGCGAGCCTGATGGGCGGGATGGCATTCGGTAACGCAGGCGTAGGCGCGGTGCATGCGCTGGCCTACCCGTTGGGCGGCCGTTACAACATCGCCCACGGTGTCAGCAATGCCTTGCTGCTGCCCTACGTGATGGAGTGGAACAAGATGGCCTGCGTCGAGCGCTTCCGCGACATCGCTGAAGCCATGGGGGTACGCGTGGCTCACCTGAACGACAAGGATGCCGCCGATCAGGCCGTCAAAGCCATGGCCGACCTGTGCGCCGCCGTGGACATACCGACGGGCATGCGCAGCTTCAATGTGCCGGAAGATGCCATCCCGGCCATGGCCGAAGAGGCGAGCAAGATCGACCGCCTCATGCGCAACAACCCGCGCAAATTGACCGCTGCCGACATCGAGAAAATCTACCGCGCAGCCTACTGATCGGGAATGCTGGCTGTCTGACGCACCGTCACCGCCACCGTCGTAACCTCCGGAAGCTCCCACAATGTTCGCGGGAGGTCATGACTTCCGGGACGCTGCGACATCGGTGGGAAAGTCCAGACATCTCCGGCACGCCACGATCCCTGTGGAAGACGCCGGAGGTTACGACGGCAGCGAAAGCGGCCTATCTGACACACAACCCACCTTTCAAACTCTGGAGTACAATGCGCGCCACCGTGATTTCGCTCAAAAAGGTGCGTCATGCAGCCCTTCGCTATTGCTCCGTCGATTCTCTCCGCCGATTTCGCCCGTCTGGGTCAGGAAGTCGACAATGTCCTGGCCGCTGGCGCCGACATCGTCCACTTCGACGTCATGGACAACCACTACGTCCCTAACCTGACCATCGGCCCGATGGTTTGCGCGGCGTTGCGCAAGTACGGCATCACTGCGCCGATTGACGTGCACCTCATGGTCAGCCCGGTTGACCGCATCATCGGCGACTTCGTCGAAGCGGGCGCGACCTATATCACCTTCCACCCGGAAGCGACCCAGCACATCGACCGCTCCCTGCAACTGATCCGCGAAGGCGGCTGCAAGTCGGGCCTGGTGTTCAACCCGGCGACCCCGCTGAACCTGCTCGAATACGTCATGGACAAGGTCGACATGATCCTGCTCATGAGCGTCAACCCGGGCTTTGGCGGTCAGAAATTCATCCCCGGCACGCTCAACAAGCTGCGTGAAGCCCGCGCGTTGATCGATGCGTCCGGTCGCGATATCCGTCTGGAAATCGACGGCGGCGTCAACGTCAACAATATCCGTGACATCGCCGCCGCTGGCGCTGACACGTTCGTCGCGGGTTCCGCCATCTTCAATGCGCCCGACTACAAAGAAGTCATTGAAAAAATGCGTGCAGAACTGGCGTTGGCCCGCGCATGAGCGGCTTCGAGCAGCTGTTTCCGGGTCGCCTGCCCAAACTGATCATGTTTGATCTGGATGGCACGTTGGTCGATTCGGTGCCGGACCTGGCCGCAGCTGTGGACAAGACCCTCAACCAGCTCGGGCGTGCACCGGCGGGCATCGAACGTGTGCGGAACTGGATCGGCAATGGCGTGCGCGTATTGGTGCGCCGCGCCCTGGCCAACGACATGGACCATTCTTCAGTGGACGAAGCCTCCACCGAAGAAGCGCTAGCGATTTTCATGGACGCCTACGGCGACAACCATTCGCTGACCCGCGTTTACCCCGGCGTGCGCGAAACCCTGAAATGGTTGCAGAAGCAGGGCGTGGAAATGGCGCTCATCACCAACAAGCCGGAGCGCTTCGTCGCGCCCCTGCTGGACGACATGAAGCTGGGCCGTTTCTTTCGCTGGATCGTCGGCGGTGACACGCTGCCACAACAAAAGCCCGATCCCGCTGCGCTGTTTTTCGTGATGAAAATGGCCGGCGTGCCCGGCTCGCAATCGCTGTTCGTGGGCGACTCGCGCAACGATGTGCTGGCCGCGAAAGCCGCCGGTGTTGCGTGTGTGGCGTTGAGCTATGGCTACAACCATGGCCGGCCGATTGCCGAAGAATCTCCGGCGCTGGTGATCGACGACCTGCGCAAGCTGATTCCCGGTTGCTTAGATGTGGGGGCTGAGATAACGTTGCCTCCAGTTGAAGCTCCCTCCTTTAGAGAATCCATCGTGGTGGTCACTCGCAATCTCTGGATGAAAGTCATGAAGGCCTTGGCCCGCTGGCGTTGGCGCGCCTGACTTGAATCTGGCCGGACGTCCGGCACGTTTGCACACCTGACCGTTTTACCCTCAGACCACGAGGCTGATCATGACCCGCGAAGAATTCCTGCGCTTGGCCGCTGAAGGCTACAACCGCATTCCGCTTGCTCTCGAAACCATTGCCGACTTCGACACCCCACTGTCGATCTACCTGAAACTTGCCGACGAGCCGAATTCCTATCTGCTGGAGTCGGTGCAGGGCGGGGAGAAATGGGGCCGTTATTCGATGATCGGCCTGCCGTGCCGCACCGTGTTGCGCGTGCATGAGCACACCATCAGCGTGACCCACGACGGCGTCGAGATCGAGCGTCTGGAAGCCGAAGACCCGCTAGCGTTCGTCGAAACCTTCAAGGCCCGCTACAACGTGCCGACCATCCCCGGCCTGCCGCGCTTCAATGGCGGTCTGGTGGGGTATTTCGGTTATGACTGCGTGCGCTACGTCGAGCCGCGTCTGGGCAAGAGCCCGAACCCGGACCCGATTGGCGTGCCGGACATTCTGTTGATGGTGTCTGACGCGGTCGTCGTGTTCGACAACCTCGCGGGCAAGATGCATGCGATCGTGCTGGTTGACCCGTCTCAGCCTGAAGCGTATGAAGGTGGCCTCGCGCGTCTGGAAGCGCTGATGGAAAAACTGCGTCAGCCGATCACGCCTCGTCGCGGTCTGGACCTGACCCGTCCCCAAGCCGCAGACCCGGTTTTCCGTTCGAGCTTTACCCAGGGCGACTACGAAAAAGCCGTCGACACCATCAAGGAATACATCTTGGCGGGCGACTGCATGCAGGTCGTGCCGTCGCAGCGGATGTCCATCGACTTCAAAGCCGCGCCGATCGATCTGTACCGCGCACTGCGCAGTTTCAACCCGACACCGTACATGTATTTCTTCAATTTCGGCGACTTCCACGTCGTCGGCAGTTCGCCTGAAGTGCTGGTGCGGGTCGAAGACAACCTGATCACCGTGCGCCCCATCGCCGGCACTCGCCCTCGCGGCGCGACTGAAGAGGCAGATCACGCGCTGGAAGTCGATCTGCTGTCCGACGACAAAGAAATCGCCGAGCACTTGATGCTCATCGACCTGGGTCGTAACGACACTGGCCGCGTTTCGGAGATCGGCTCGGTGAAGCTGACCGAGAAGATGGTCATCGAGCGTTATTCCAACGTGATGCACATCGTGTCCAACGTCACTGGCCAACTGAAAAGCGGGCTGACAGCGATGGACGCGCTGCGGGCGATTTTGCCTGCGGGTACCCTGTCCGGCGCACCGAAAATCCGCGCGATGGAAATCATCGACGAGCTGGAGCCGGTCAAACGTGGCGTATACGGCGGCGCGGTGGGCTACTTCGCGTGGAACGGCAACATGGACACCGCGATTGCGATCCGCACGGCGGTGATCAAGAACGGTGAGCTGCATGTGCAGGCTGGCGGCGGCATTGTGGCTGACTCGGTGCCAGCGCTGGAATGGGAAGAAACCCTCAACAAACGCCGCGCGATGTTCCGTGCGGTGGCGCTGGCGGAGCAGACGCCCGAGGCGTGATCGTCGACCTGTCGCCGCACAATCGTGCGGCGGACATGGTTTTTCTGTAGGAGTGAGCTTGCTCGCGATCGGGGCCGATGGTTGACACATTTATTGCCTGACACGACGCCATCGCGAGCAAGCTCACTCCTACAGGTCTGATGGTTGTTAGAAATCCAGGCTCAACGCCAGATTCACCCCTTGCTGCGTCACGTCATCATTCTTGCGCCAGTTGTACCCCGCTCTCAGCGTCAGATCAGGCGCTAATCGCTGACTCAACCCCACACTCGCCCGGTTCAAACTGCGCTGGGGCTCATACCCCTGCAGATTGAAGTCCACCCCCGGCACGCTGTTCAGAGCGATGGTCACGTCTTGCTGATCCGTGTCGAACTCCCGTTCGTGGGCCACTTCGCCAAAGAGCTGCGTCTGCGGCGTGACATCGAACTTGCCTTGCAGGCCCGCGCCCAAGCGCTTGGATCGGCGGGTTTGACCGTCATAGTTGAGCGCGGTGGCGCGGGTGCTGTTCTCCGAATAACCATCGACCTCGACGCGGGAATAATCAGCGCTGATGAACGGCGAAACATGCCAGCGACTGCTCTGCTCGGCCAGGTCGTAGCCGAGTCGGCCGCTGAGTGCCCACAGATTGCCGTCAGTGTCGCCTTTTTCTGCGCCTTCGCTGACGCCCAGCGCGAACTTGCGTTTCAGGTTGTCGTAATCGAGCTTGCCCCCCGATGCTGCCAGGTCGGCCCACCAGTGATTCGCCTGAAACTGCACGAAAGCCGTGGCGATGTAGCTGTTGAGCTTGTAGTCCGAATCCCGTGGCCCGGCTTCAAGCGTTTGCCGATAGGCCCCGGCAACCAGCCCTGCGCGCCAGTCCTCGGCAAACCGGTAGCTGCCGCCGACGGTGAGGTTGTAGCCGTGACCGTCGCCGCTGGCGGAATTGCTTTGTGCGTCGAAGTCCAGTTTCTGACCGCCCCCGGCGACGATGGCGCGCCACTCCCCGACGTTCTGCCAGTTGCCCCAATCCGCCAGCCATTGACTGCGCAGTTGATCCTGCTGTGCGCGCAATGTGCCGTTGGCCATTTCCGGCAACAGGGTGATTTCCCACGGCGCCGAAAGAATCGAGTAACCGTAGTCTGCAATCAGTCGCTGGCCCGCGACAGTCGGGTGCACGCCATCATTGAACAGCAACTTGGTCGGGTCGGGCGAACTGCCGTTGATGCCGTATACGCTGTTGGCGCGGCAGCCGTTACCGCTGAAACAGGTGCCCACCAGATTCTGGTCCGCTGCCAGGCCGAATTGGGCGGGATTGTCGAGCACCTCTCGGACCAACCCCGGAACGTTCAGCGGGATTATTTCGGCGTTGATCTGCCCCAGACGGCTGACCAACTGCTGATTGAACACGCCGCTGAGCAGAGTCGACGGCCCTTGTAGAAAGGTCCCGGACACGGCGGGCGTTTGCCCAATGTCGGGCAGCAGCCAGACCATGATGTAGCGCGCCCCGGCCTGAGACAGCACTTGCGCGCTGTCGGCCAGATTGTTGGCGGCGTTCACCGCTTGAGCCGGACTGATGACGCGTCCCTGCAAAAAGTCATTGCCCCCTCCCGTCAGGTAATACAGCGCGTTAGGGTCGGCGCGGAAATTGTTCTCCACCAGATAGCCCGGCCGGGTGCGGAACACCGTGGTCACGCCGGTCGACGTGTCCGTGTTCGCCACTTGCGACTGTGTGGTGATGGCCGCGAGGATCTGATCCGTCCGGTCGCCGCCGACCGCCCAGTTATTACCATCGGGCAAACCTTGAGCCGCACGGACAGGCGAGGTCGAGGCCTGCAAATCGCCCGGCGCAACCCCCAGCATCCCGCCGAGCAACGTCGAGGAGTTCAAGCCAAAGGCCTCGCCACTGCCGTTCTGGAACGTAGGCCCGGTGCGATTGGTGAAGCGCAACGTAGAACCCGGAGGTCCGCCGGCATCGGGGAATTGTCCGGCGTCGGCGAGGCTGTCACCAAAGACGATCATCGTGGAGTAAGGGGAGGAGGCCGCGACTGCCGAGGAGCAGGCGAGGGAGAGCAGGCAGGCAGCAAAAGGCCAGCGCAGAGTGGTTTTGAGCATCGAGAGGTCCCTTCTTATTGTGTGGTGCTGTACCAGAAGGTAGCAGCCGCGATACGAGATGACCTGCCCTATGTCAGCCGGATGCGCCATTCTGTGCCGGCGTCGAGGTTTGCATCTGCCCCTTGCCAACCTCGAAATGCCGCCAAAAAGCGTTCAGGACCTGCCACCCGGGCACTACGATATTGCGCCACATGCGGCGGTACGCTACTGTGCGGCAACGTATGAACGAGACCTTTCCTGTGTCGATTGTCAGCAGCTTCTTGATGCGTGTTATCAAGGCTCACGCCCGTTGGCGTTGGCGCGCCTGACTATTTCCCTGCCGGCCTTGCCGGACCTGTATTGATATGCCTTCTGTACCTCGGTTTAGTGCCGTTTCGCCGGACAAGCGCCCGCGACTCACCTGTGCACAACTGCGGGTATTGAAAACGGAAGGCCACCCTTGAAGTCAGTTCAAAAGGTTAAGCACAAAATGCTGCTGATGATCGATAACTACGACTCTTTTACCTATAACGTTGTGCAATACCTGGGCGAACTGGGTGCCGACGTTAAAGTGATCCGCAACGACGAAATGACCGTTGCCGAAATCGAGGCCCTGAATCCCGAGCGCATCGTGGTTTCCCCCGGCCCCTGCACCCCGAATGAAGCGGGCGTGTCCATCGACGTGATCAAGCATTTCTCCGGCAAACTGCCGGTGCTGGGTGTCTGCCTGGGCCATCAGTCCATCGGGCAAGCGTTCGGCGGCGATGTGGTACGTGCCCGTCAGGTGATGCACGGCAAGACCAGCGATCTGATCCACGAAGACAAAGGCGTGTTCGAAGGTCTGAAACATCCGCTGACCGTCACCCGCTACCACTCCCTGGTGGTCAAGCGCGAGACGTTGCCCGAATGTCTGGAAGTGACCGCATGGACTCAACTCGAAGACGGCTCGGTTGATGAAATCATGGGCCTGCGTCACAAGACATTGAACGTCGAGGGGGTGCAGTTCCACCCTGAGTCGATCCTCTCCGAGCAGGGCCACGAGCTGTTCGCCAACTTCCTCAAGCAGACCGGCGGCACTCGTCAGGGTTAAGGGCAAATCGACATGGCAATGGATATCAAAACGGCGCTGGGCCGGGTTGTGAATCAACTGGACCTGACCACCGATGAAATGCGCGACGTGATGCGCGAAATCATGACCGGTCAGTGCACCCAGGCGCAGATCGGCGCGTTCCTGATGGGTATGCGCATGAAGAGCGAGACCATCGACGAAATCGTCGGCGCGGTTTCGGTGATGCGTGAGTTGGCAGGTCAGGTTGAACTCAAGACGCTGGATCGCGTGGTCGACATCGTCGGGACCGGGGGTGACGGCGCCAACATCTTCAACGTCTCCACGGCTGCCTCACTGGTCATCTCGGCAGCAGGTTGCACCGTGGCCAAACACGGCAATCGCGCGGTTTCGGGCAAAAGCGGCAGCGCTGATCTGCTGGAAGCGGCTGGCGTCTACCTGAACCTGACGCCGGTTCAGGTGGCCCGTTGCATCGACGCTGTTGGCATCGGTTTCATGTTCGCCCAGACCCATCATCAAGCGATGAAACACGCCGCTGGCCCGCGCAAGGAGTTAGGCCTGCGCACGCTGTTCAACATGCTCGGCCCATTGACCAACCCGGCAGGCGTTAAGCATCAGGTCATCGGCGTGTTCAGTCAGGCGCTGTGCCGTCCGCTGGCCGAAGTACTGCTGCGTCTGGGCAGCAAACACGTATTGGTGGTGCATTCTCAGGACGGCCTGGATGAATTCAGCCTTGCGGCACCCACCTTCGTTGCCGAGCTGAAGAACGGCGCGGTCACTGAATACTGGGTGCAGCCGGAAGACCTCGGCATGAAGAGCCAGAGCCTGTTTGGCCTGGTGGTGGACAGCCCGCAGCAATCGCTCGAACTGATCCGCGATGCGTTGGGCCGTCGCAAGACTGAAAACGGTCAGAAAGCCGCCGAAATGATTGTGCTCAACGCGGGCGCAGCGCTCTATGCTGCTGATCATGCCTCGACGTTGAAAGAGGGCGTTGAGCTGGCGCACGACGCGCTGCACACCGGTCTCGCTCGCGAAAAACTGGAAGAGCTGGGCGCCTTTACTGCGGTATTCAAACAGGAGAACGAAGGATGAGTGTGCCGACGGTACTGGAAAAGATTCTGGCCCGTAAGGCCGAGGAAGTTGCGGCGCGCCGTGCCAGCGTCAGCTTGTCCGAGCTGGAAACCCTGGTCGCCACAGCCGATGCACCGCGTGGTTTCGCCAAGGCGTTGATCGAGCAGGCCAAACGGAAGCAGCCCGCTGTCATCGCCGAGATCAAAAAGGCATCGCCGAGCAGGGGTGTGATTCGCGAGAACTTCCAGCCCGCCGAAATCGCCAAGAGCTACGAAGCGGGCGGCGCGACGTGCTTGTCCGTGCTCACCGACATCGACTTCTTCCAGGGCGCCGACGCGTACCTGAAGGAAGCCCGTGGCGCGTGCAAGCTGCCGGTCATTCGCAAGGACTTCATGATCGACCCGTATCAGGTCGTCGAAGCCCGTGCGTTGGGCGCCGATTGCATTCTGCTGATCGTTTCTGCCCTTGATGACGTGCAGATGGCCGAGCTGGCTGCCGTCGCGAAAGCCAACAAACTGGACGTTCTGGTGGAAGTGCACGACGGCGACGAGTTGGACCGCGCCCTGAAAACCCTCGATACCCCGCTGGTCGGCATTAACAACCGAAACCTCCACACTTTCGACGTCAGCCTGGAAGTCACGCTGGACCTGCTGCCGCGCATTCCGCGGGATCGTCTGGTCATCACCGAAAGCGGCATTCTCAACCGTGCCGATGTCGAGCTGATGGAAATCAGCGAGGTGTATTCCTTTCTGGTGGGCGAAGCATTCATGCGCGCCGAGAAGCCGGGCGTGGAATTGCAGCGCCTGTTCTTCCCCGAGAAAGGCACTGCAGCGATCAAGTCCAGCACGCTGGATTGACGAAAAAGCGCGGTTTCGGCAGGCCCCTTCTCTGTAGGAGTGAGCTTGCTCGCGATAGCGTCGGTTCAAACAGTGCAGTGGTGTTTGATCCACCCCGATCGCGAGCAAGCTCACTCCTACAAGGGGCGTCGGGCCCATGAGGAGTTGAATGGCTATGACCGTTCGTGTGATAGACATCTGCGTTGAAGCCGGCCTCAAGGCCGAGCAGGATTTGCTGGCCTCTGTCTGCGCCGGGGATGCCGATTACGGCCTCTTGTTCTGGCGGCCCGATGATCACGCGCTGGTCATGCCTCGGCGCTCAAGTCGCCTTGATGGCTTTACCGAAGCCAGCGAAACCCTCGCCGATCTTGGTTGGCCGACTCTCCTCAGGGAAAGCGGTGGCGAACCGGTGCCTCAATCCCCCGCCACGGTCAACGTGGCTCTGGTGTACGCGCAGCCTCAATCCGAACCTGACCGCGATCGCATCGAAAACGCCTACCTGCGTTTGTGTCAGCCCATGCTTGATGTGCTGGGCGAGTTGGGCGGCGCGGCCTCATTGGGCGAAGTCGAAGGCGCATTCTGTGATGGCCGGTTCAACGTCAATCTTGACGGTCGCAAGATGGTCGGCACCGCCCAGCGTTGGCGGCAGAGCCAAGGCGGCAAGCGGCCAGTGGTCTTGGCCCATGGAGCGATGTTGCTGGATAACGAGCGGGTCGAGATGGTCAACGCCGTCAACCGTTTCAATCAGATGTGCGACCTTGACCAGCGGTGTCGCGCCGACAGTCACATCGCGCTGCACGAACAGTTCGCCGCCCCGGATTTCCTCGACCGGCTTGCCGAGCGATACGCGAAACTTTTCGCAGAGCTGTAACGGCGATCAGCGCGTGCCGAAGACCACCATGGTCTTGCCGCGTACGTGAACCAGCTTCTGTTCTTCCAGCGACTTCAACACGCGACCGACCATTTCTCGCGAGCAACCTACGATTCGGCCGATTTCCTGGCGAGTTATTTTGATCTGCATGCCGTCAGGATGAGTCATGGCGTCAGGCTGTTTGCACAGGTCCAACAGGCTGCGTGCCACACGGCCGGTCACATCGAGAAACGCCAGATCACCCACCTTGCGCGTGGTATTGCGCAGGCGCTCGGCCATCTGCCCACCCATGGCGTACATCAGCTCTGGATCATGCTGGCTCAGCTCGCGGAATTTGGCGTAGCTGATCTCGGCCACTTCGCACTCGGTCTTGGTCCGAACCCAAGCGCTGCGCTGAGGCTCGGTGCTGGCCTGCTGGAACAAGCCAAGTTCGCCGAAGAAATCCCCGCTGTTAAGATAAGCGACGATCATCTCCCGGCCATCAGTGTCCTCGATCAGAATCGTGACGGAACCCTTGATGATCAAGTACAGCGACTCGGACTGTTCACCTGCGCAGATAATGTTGGTCTTGGCGGCGCAGCGTCGTCGCTGGGCGTGGGGGAGGAGCTTATCGAGCAGTTTCACTTTGTTCGGTGGGGTCATGACAACCATCGGTGTGTCCCGTAAAAAACTGCGCCTTCCGGCATTCTTATAGGTATCGGCAGTATTTCCGATTTGTCGCAGTTCAGCAGCGGCAATTCCCCTTTTTTTCAGAAATTTCCTACATTTCTGTCGCTTCTCGACATTTCCGGTCCACTCAGCGACATCTCGGCCCTGTGCTAAGCTGGCCGCCTTTTTTCAAGCATCGGAGTCCTGGGGATGAAAGCGCGTATTCAATGGGCGGGTGAGGCCATGTTCCTCGGCGAGTCGGGCAGCGGTCATGTGGTCGTGATGGACGGCCCACCCGAGAGCGGCGGCCGTAACTTGGGCGTGCGCCCGATGGAGATGGTGCTGATCGGCCTGGGCGGTTGCAGTAACTTTGACGTGGTCAGCATCCTGAAGAAAGCCCGTCAGCCCGTTGAAAGCTGCGAAGCGTTTCTGGAGGCCGAGCGCGCCACTGAAGACCCGAAGGTGTTCACCAAGATCCACCTGCATTTCGTGGTCAAGGGGCGTGGGCTGAAAGAAACTCAGGTGAAGCGTGCGATCGAGCTGTCGGCTGAGAAATATTGCTCGGCGTCGATCATGCTGGGTAATGCCGGCGTCGAAATCACCCACGATTACGAAATCATCGAATTGGGTTGAGGTGCTCTGTATCGCAATGATTTGCTGGCGGGGGCAGCCATCACCGGCAAGCCAAAGCGCAGCCCAAAAACCTGTAGGAGCGAATTTATTCGCGAGAGGTCAGTACATTCGACACCTTCCTGTCGCCTGTACCTACGTCTCGCGAATGAATTCGCTCCTACAGTAAAGCAGGCAACCTGCGGCAACGCTTAGATCAAACCCGATAGGTGCTCTTGGTCATGACCTTCGCCAGCAGGCTCATCCCAAACTTGACCGGCGCCGGGAACCGATAACCGCCCGCTTCGATGGCGCCCTCGGCATGTAACTCTTCGTCGGTGCGCATCTGCTGCAGGATCGCCCGGGATTTCTCGTCCTCGATAGGCAATTGCTCCAGATGCTCGTTCAGGTGCTTGCAAACCTGATCTTCTGTCGCCGCGACAAACCCCAGACTGACCTTGTCGCTGATCAGACCGGCCACCGCGCCGATGCCAAATGACATGCCGTAGAACAGCGGATTCAGCACGCTGGTATGGCTGCCGAGCTGGCGAATGCGTTGTTCGCACCACACCAGGTGATCAATCTCTTCCTCGGCGGCGTGCTCCATCGCCTTGCGCACATGCGGCAGCTTCGCGGTCAGGGCCTGGCCCTGGTACAGCGCCTGCGCGCAGACCTCGCCGGTATGGTTGATGCGCATGAGCCCAGCGACGTGTTTTGCGTCGGTCTCATTCATCTTGGTGTCGGGTTGCACGATGGCGGGGGAAGGGCGATGAGCATGCGCGCTGGCGGGCAGCAGCGTCTTCATCGCGGCATCGGCCTGGAGCAGGAAGCGGTCGATAGGGGAGTAGTGACGTTCGGTAGCCATGGGCACCTCCGGATAAATCCACGGCGGCCAGTCTACCTCAATCGCCGTGGCGAGGCTTGCCCTGTGTCAGCCCGCCGATGCCCGTGATAGACGCCCGGCGGGTGTAAGTCGTTGAAATCGCGACTCAGCCCGGCGGCCAAGTCATTTGACGCTTGCCCAGCACGTGCATGTGAATGTGATAGACGGTCTGGCCGCCTTTCTCGTTGGTGTTCATCACCACGCGGAAACCGTCCTCGCAACCTTGCTCCTTGGCCAGGCGCTGCGCGGTGAAGAGAATGTGGCCCAGCAAGCCTTTGTCTTCTTCGGTCACGTCATTGAGGGTCGCGATGGGCTTTTTCGGGATGACCAGAAAATGCACCGGCGCTTGGGGGGCGATGTCGTGAAACGCCAGCACTTGATCGTCTTCGTAGATGATCTTAGCCGGAATTTCCCGGTTGATGATCTTGGTGAACAGAGTCTCCACAGCCTTGTTGCTCCGTTTTCGAGAGGGGTGGGACGAGTGTACTGAGCGTGTCGGTTCACGCCCAGCCGTTTGTTCTTCCTTAGCCGGTCAGACGGATGTGCGTGACTTGAGGATCGACCCCCAGATTTTCCGCGTCATCCAGCGCCCGGCGTAGCGAGGCAGGCGAGTCAGGAAGCGGTTTCGCCAGCCCGGCACGATCACCGCGCGATTTTTGTCGAGCGCACGGACGGTATACAGCGCGATCTCTTCGGCGCTCATGGTTTTATCGTTGGTGAACTTGTCCGCGTTGAGCTGCGCGGTTCTGAAGAACGACGTTCGCGTAGGGCCGGGGCACAGCACGGATATCTTCACGCCGGTCTTTTTCAACTCTTCGCGCAACCCTTCGGAAAAATGCAGCACGAAAGCCTTGCTCGCGGCGTACGTGCTCATCCATGGCCCGGGCTGAAAGCCCATGATCGAAGACACATTGAGAATTTGCCCCCCACCTTGCACCGCCATCAGGTTGCCGACGGTGTGGCAGAGACGGGTAAGCGCCAGCACGTTGAGGTCCAGCAGGTCCTGCTCCTGCGCCCATTCTTGCGCAAGAAACGGACCGCTGTTGCCGATGCCTGCGCAGTTCACCAACAGGTCGATCTGGCGTTCCCCCTCTTCCAGCTCCAGCAAAAAACCTGACAGCCGCAGCGGCTCGCCCAGATCACAGGCTCGGAACAGCACCTCAACGCCGAAACGCTGGGTGAACTCAAGCGCGATGCTTTCCAGCATGTCCCGATGGCGGGAAACCAGAATCAGATTTCGGCCACGGCGGGCCAGGGCTTCGGCCATGGCCAGGCCAATGCCGCTGGATGCGCCTGTGACCAGGGCGTAACGGGTCATGCAGTTCTCCAATGTTGCAAATGTCGAGACCGCTTCCATGCGATCAAGCAGTTATTGATCGTCGTCGCCGTCGCCTGCATCGGGAGGCGTTGCGGGGTCAACCTGTACATCGGGTGTGGCCTGGTCCGAGTCGTCGTCATAAGGCAACGATTGTTCATATTCGCCGGTTGTGGCTTTGACTTCCTCTTTGACTTTGTGGAAGCCGCCCAAGAGCGCTGCGACGAACACCAGAGCAAGGAAAACGACCCAAAGCACGGCGAGAACTTTCACCGCTCGGGTGTTTTTGGGAGGTGGCGGCCCGTAACGGTTAGGGCCCGCGTTGCCCGGGATCACCATCATGAGCAGTGGAAAAACGCTGTTCACCAGGGGTATCAGATTCAGCAGCAACAGCCACGCGGACCACCCCGCGTCGTGGAGGCGCTGAGCGCCCATCTGAATGCTCACCACAAGGAAGACGATAACCAGCACGGTGGCCAGCAGTCCTCCAGCCACCAGCGACATGCTCAACACCCCAAAACACAAGGCCGCAAGCAGCATCGCCACGAAGCTCAGCACCATTGACCACGCCAGATAACGCAGGCGTCCGATACGACCCTGAACAGTGAAGACTTTCAATTCGCCTTCGGTTGGCCACTCGGTGGTCACCGATGCACGGGGCGGCGCATAAGGCGACGCAGCTGGCTCGAACGCCGGCTTCGCCTGAGCGGGCTCTTCGATTTCTTCCAGCGTCCAGGCGACAGGTTGTTCTGGCTCGATCCGGGCTTCGACACCGGCATCATTCAATGCCTTCAAATACCGCTGCGCATCATCACGGGTCAGGCCACGTTTGACCGTCATCGGTTTACCGGTGAATAGCCGATCGATACCGGACACATCACTCTTGAACAATTGCGCGAGATTGAGGCGAGCGGTTTCCAGGTCCACACCCGTTCGCAGCTGTCCTTCGAAAACGATCTTGAAGTGTTCTGCCATGCTTGGCTTCCTTGTCTTGGGTTAGAGGCGTCTAGTGCACTGGGATCAGAATGGCTTGACCACGACCAAGATGACGATCGCCAGCAGAATCAGTACGGGAATTTCGTTGAACCAGCGGTAGAACACGTGGCTGCGGCCATTCTCCCCCCGGGCGAAGCGTTTGACCTGAGCGCCACACATATGGTGATAGCCGATCAGGATCACGACCAGTGTCAGCTTGGCGTGCATCCAGCCCTGTTGGAGGTAGCCGGGGATGAGTGTAATCAGCCAGATGCCAAACACCAGCGTGCCGATCATCGCAGGGCCCATGATGCCTCGATAGAGCTTGCGCTCCATGGTGCAGAATCGCTCACGGCTGACGGCGTCTTCGCTCATGGCGTGGTAAACGAACAGGCGAGGGAGGTAGAACAGGCCGGCGAACCAGCAGACCATCGAGACGATGTGCAGCGCTTTAATCCAGAGCATTTTTAAGTTTCCACAATCACGGTGGCGCAAATAGTAGTGGCATGGGTGCCCGTACGTCACGTTCACGGTTGTCCCGCAGGCTCTGGACTCCTATCATCTGCGGCTTTCCAGTGGTTTCGTTGAGGGGCACGTTATGGTCAAGGTCGGTATCGTCGGTGGCACGGGTTACACCGGCGTCGAGTTGCTGCGTCTTTTGGCACAGCATCCAGAAGCTGAAGTGGTCGCGATCACCTCGCGTTCCGAAGCAGGTCTGCCGGTGGCTGACATGTATCCGAACCTGCGCGGCCACTACGACGGCCTGGCATTCAGCGTGCCGGACGTGAAGGTACTGGGCGCGTGTGACGTGGTCTTTTTCGCCACACCGCATGGCGTGGCGCACGCTTTGGCGGGCGAGCTGCTGGCCGCGGGCACCAAGGTCATCGACCTTTCCGCCGATTTCCGCCTGCAAGACGCGGACGAATGGGCCAAGTGGTACAACCAGCCGCACGGCGCGCCAGAGCTGCTGCCTGAGGCGGTGTACGGTCTGCCGGAAGTCAATCGCGAGAAAATCAAAGCTGCGCGGCTGATTGCTGTACCGGGTTGCTACCCTACCGCCGCTCAATTGGGTTTCTTGCCGTTGCTGGAAGCGGGTCTGGCCGATCCAACCCGACTGATCGCTGACTGCAAATCCGGCATCAGCGGTGCGGGCCGTGGCGCAAGCGTGGGTTCGCTCTATGCCGAAACCAGCGAGAGCTTCAAGGCGTATGCCGTGAAAGGCCACCGTCACCTGCCGGAAATCAGCCAGGGCCTGCGCCGAGCAGCCGGTGGCGATATCGGTTTGACGTTTGTGCCTCATCTGACGCCGATGATTCGTGGCATTCACGCCACCCTGTATTCAACGGTTGTGGATAAGTCTGTCGACCTGCAGGCGCTGTTCGAAAAACGCTACGCCAACGAACCGTTCGTCGACGTCATGCCCGCTGGCAGCCACCCGGAAACCCGCAGCGTGCGTGGCGCTAACGTCTGCCGGATTGCAGTGCACCGTCCTCAGGGTGGCGATCTGGTGGTCGTGCTGTCGGTCATCGACAACCTGGTCAAAGGCGCATCGGGGCAAGCCGTGCAGAACATGAACATCATGTTTGAACTGGACGAGCGTCTGGGCCTGTCCCACGCAGCTTTGCTTCCATAAAAGCTGCGTCGAGCGGTAAGCGGCAAGCTCCGAGGTCGGGCGGGATCGCAAGCTCTCGCTTGCAGCTTGTCGCTCGCAGCTCGTGGCTGCTTTCACAATAGTTGACCGATTTTGTAGGAGAAGTGGATAATGCCCGTCATTACGCATTATGACGGCTTACCGCCGGGAGATATTGAGCATGAGTGTTGAAACCTTCACACCTACGGCTCTGGAATTCACGCACGGTGCAGCGCACAAAGTGAAAACCCTGGTCGATGAAGAGGGCAATGATCGCCTGAAGTTGCGGGTTTTCGTGACTGGCGGTGGTTGTTCCGGCTTCCAGTACGGTTTTACCTTCGATGAAGACGTGGCCGATGATGACACCATCGTTGAGCGCGAAGGCGTCAGCCTGGTGGTTGACCCGATGAGCTTCCAGTACCTGGCGGGCGCCGAAGTGGACTATCAGGAAGGTCTCGAAGGCTCTCGCTTCGTGATCAAGAACCCGAATGCCGCGACGACATGCGGCTGTGGTTCATCGTTCTCGATCTGAGTCATTCGCTGTAAGCGAAAACGCCGCGCAGATGCGCGGCGTTTTGCATTCTGGTTTTTGGATCAGGCGGGGTAGATCGCACCCAGTACACGCAGTCCTGCCGCACCAGTGACGCTCGGGCGGTTGGCCGGAACGCTTTCCAGCGCGCAATGAGCCAGCCATGCGAACGCCATGGCTTCGACCCAGTCAGGATCGACCCCAAACTCGGCAGTGCTGGAAACTTTGGTGTTCGGAAGCAGAGCAGCCAAACGGGCCATCAGCGCCTTGTTGTGGGCGCCGCCACCACAGACCAACAACTCTTTGGTCTGGGCCTGGGCCGATTGCAGCGACTCAGTGATGCTCAATGCCGTTACTTCAAGCAGCGTTGCCTGAACATCCTCGGGTTTCAACGTCGGCAGCTGGAACATATGGTGATGCACCCAGCCGAGGTTAAACACTTCGCGGCCCGTACTCTTCGGCCCTTTGGTCTGGAAGAAGTGGTCGCTGAGCATCAACTTGAGCAGATCCGCATTAACCGTTCCGCTTTCGCCCCACGCGCCATCCTTGTCGTAACTCAAGCCGCGTTGGGCCTGAATCCACGCATCAAGCAACACGTTGCCCGGCCCGGAATCGAACCCGGAAACCGGCTTGTCGATCTCGATCAGGCTGAGGTTGCTGAACCCGCCGACGTTCAAGACGGCGCGATAGTCCTTGTTGTCATCGAAGAGCGCTTCATGGAAGGCCGGAACCAGAGGTGCACCTTGGCCACCTGCCGCAATGTCACGCTTGCGGAAGTCACTGACGACAGTGATGCCGGTCAATTCCGCCAATAGGGCAGGGTTACCGATCTGGATCGTGAAGCCACGCGCTGGCTCATGCCGAATCGTCTGGCCATGGCTGCCGATGGCGCGAATCTCGCCGGCCAGCTTGTTTTGCTGATCCAGGAGCGCGAGGACGCCTTGCGCGGCAAGACGGACCCATTTCTGTTCGGCGATACCGGCGCGGGCCAGCTCGTCCGGGCCGCTGGCGCACAAGCCAAGCAGCTCTGCGCGCAGATCGTCGGGCATAGGAATGTAGTGGGTGCCGAGCAGACGCGGTCGGTCATCCTGTTCTACGAGTGCGAAGTCGAGGCCATCCAGACTGCTTCCGGACATTACACCTACATATAAAGTCATAGGTCAGCGCTTACTCGAGGCCAGCATGGTGGCCTTTTCCTGGTCCATGCGCGCCATAAGAGGTTGGCTTTCCTGCATGAACCGCTGTTTTTCGGACTTGGCGATCGGGTCTGCCATTGGCAGCTTCTGACCCAACGGGTCAACGTGAACGCCATTTACCTGGAACTCATAATGTACATGCGGACCTGTCGACAGGCCGGTTGTTCCAATATAGCCGATGACCTGGCCTTGCTTGACGCTGGAGCCGTTCTGGATGCCCTTGGCGAATCCTTGCATGTGGCCGTACAGCGTGCGGTAAGTCTCGCCGTGCTGAATGATTACGGTGTTGCCGTAACCGCCACGGCGACCCGCCAGAATCACTTTCCCATCGCCTGTCGCCTTGATCGGTGTGCCCCGTGGTGCAGCATAGTCGATGCCTTTATGGGCGCGGATCTTGTTCAGGATCGGGTGCTTGCGGCCCATCGAAAACAAGGAGCTGATGCGAGCATATTCAACCGGTGTGCGGATGAATGCCTTGCGCATGCTGTTGCCTTCGGCGGTGTAGTAGTTGGTATTGCCTTGTTTGTTGGTGTAGCGCACGGCGGTATAGCTCTTACCGCGGTTCGTGAAACGAGCAGACAGGATATTGCCGGTGCCGACGGTCTTGCCGTTGACAACTTTTTGCTCGTAGATCACGTCGAATTCGTCACCCTTGCGGATGTCCTGCGCGAAGTCCACGTCATAGCCGAAGATGTTGGCCATATCCATTGTCATGCTGTGGCTCAGGCCCGCTCGCTGCGCCGATTGCGACAGGGAGTTGCTGATGACGCCGTGGACATACGCGGTGCGTACGTTGGGTTTGCTGACATCACGAGTAAAAGTGTAGCCCTTGTCGGTTCTCGACAGACTGATGCTTTCCAGGTCGTTGAGCTTGCTGTGCAGTTGTTTGAGCTTGCCCTCGGGCGATAGCTCGAACTGCAGGATTTGCCCATTTTTCAGTTGGCTGAATTGCTTGGCCTGCTTGTTGCTGGCAATCACTTCATGGACAGCGGCGGGTGGAAGGCCGACTTTCTCGAAAAGGGTAGAGAGGGTATCGCCCTTGGAGACCACGACTTCCCGATGAGTTGGGCTTTTTGCAGCCGCGGCGACTTCCTTTTCGGGTTTGTCAGGAGTGGCGGCTGGCGCAGTGCTGGCGGTGTCTTCCGGCTCATCTGCGTTGTTGTCGATCTGCGCAAAAGGGGAATCTGTGGAGGACTCTGTGGCTTGAGACTGCGTTTGAGCGTCTTCTTGTTGCTTGAGTTGATCGACCGGTGTGTCCAGTTCGAGGCTCAGGTTGGTTTTCTTGGCTTCGACATCACTGGATGGAAAAACCAGAAGGGCCAGGCTCAGCAGGGCAGCGATACCGCTGGCTGCAAGCAGGTGGCTCTTCGGATAAAGCGGAGGCGCTTTAGGCGGAGTGTCGTTCATAGGTAATTTTGACTTTGAAAAAAGATGAAATGGAAAAGATGAATGACATGATGAAGATGAAATAACTGTATAAAATATAACCAAATCCTGCCTGAGGCAAGCTTACGTTCGGATCGTTCCCTGATTCGTCGAGCATCTGTTGCCAGAACTTGTATTTGGGCGGTGATCTTGTATGGTTGTTTCCCTTTGAAATAAGGCATTACGGGGCTGAAATGAAGTCGGTTGAAGAGCAGCTCGCGCTGATCAAGCGTGGTGCAGATGAACTCCTGGTCGAGTCCGAACTGGTCGCGAAGCTTAAGCGTGGTCAGCCACTGCGCATCAAGGCCGGTTTCGATCCTACGGCCCCTGACCTGCACTTGGGTCACACGGTGCTTATTAATAAGCTCCGGCAGTTCCAGGAGTTGGGCCATCAGGTCATCTTTCTGATTGGCGATTTCACCGGCATGATCGGCGACCCGAGCGGCAAAAGTGCCACGCGTCCGCCGCTCACCCGTGAGCAGGTGCTCGATTACGCCGAGACTTATAAAGCTCAGGTCTTCAAGATTCTTGATCCAGCTAAAACCGAGGTGGCGTTCAACTCCACCTGGATGGATCAGTTGAGTCCGGCCGATTTTATCCGTCTCTCGTCGCAGTACACAGTGGCGCGTATGTTGGAGCGCGACGACTTCGACAAGCGCTACAAGTCGAACCAGTCCATCGCCATTCATGAATTCCTCTATCCGCTGGTCCAGGGTTACGACTCGGTCGCGCTGCGTGCTGATGTCGAGCTGGGCGGCACCGATCAGAAATTCAACCTTCTCATGGGGCGTGAGCTGCAGCGTGCTTATGGTCAGGATGCGCAGTGCGTGCTGACCATGCCGTTGCTTGAAGGTCTGGATGGCGTGAAGAAGATGTCCAAGTCGTTGGGTAACTACGTCGGCATCCAGGAAGCGCCGGGCATTATGTACAGCAAGCTCGTTTCTATTCCTGACGCACTGATGTGGCGCTACTTCGAGCTGCTGAGCTTCCGCTCCATGGAAGAGATCGAAGGCTTCAAGGCTGATTGCGAAGCCGGCGTGAATCCCCGGGACATCAAGATCAAGCTGGCGGAAGAAATCGTGGCGCGTTTTCATGGTGAAGAGGCTGCTGCGTCTGCGCACCGTTCTGCGGGCAACCGGATGAAAGATGGCGAGCTGCCTGAAGACTTGCCTGAGATATCGGTGTCAGCGACTGAAGACATGCCAATCGGCGCCATCCTTAATAAGGCAGGGTTGGTGAAGAACGCTGCGGTTGCTCGCGACCTGTTGGCGTCTGGTGGTGTGCGTATAGATGGCGAAGTGGTTGATCGTGGCTTTGTCTTTAAAGTAGGCGCGACCCATGTTTGTCAGGCCGGCAAGAAGGCGTTTGGGCGTGTTACGTTGAATTTGGAATAAAGTTTAAATAAGTGCTTGACGCCCCTCCGGATGTGTCTATAATTCGCCCCACTTCCGGCGCAGTCGGAACCGAAAACTCCTTGAAGATCAACGAGTTACAGGTTCAGGATAGCGAAGAAATGCTTCGGTTCTGGTGTTCGAATCGACAGCGGTGAAAAAGGTGGTTGACAGCAAGTTGTAACGCTGTAGAATTCGCC
>NZ_JAAAKW010000055.1 GCF_009905615.1 Pseudomonas sp. SLFW | reverse complement strand
TGCCAAAGACGGTACCGTTGCATCGCAAGCCGACTTCGAAGCAGCAATCAAGGCGATCACTTTCGGCACTACGTCGAATGACACCAGCCCCCGCACGATCAACGTTGTAATCAACGATGGCATCGTCGACTCGGCGCCTGCTGTCACCACGATCACTGTCTCCCCGAACGTGGTTCCAACCATCGACCTGGATGGCGACAATTCCAGCGGTGCGACCGGCAACAACTACACCACCAGCTTCACCTTGGGCCACACCGGCGCCATCGCCATCGCCGACACCGATGTAAAAATCGCCGACTCCGATAGCCCAGACCTCAAGTCCGCGACTGTCAGCATCGGCGGTACGCACATCACTGGCGACGCGCTGGCGGCAGGCACCTTGCCTTCCACCATCGTTGCGAGCATCAGTGCAGACGGCAGCAAAGTTGTGCTGACCGCTAAAGACGGCACCGTGGCATCGCAAGCTGATTTCGAAGCAGCGATCAAGGCGATCACTTTCGGTACTTCGTCGACTGA
>NZ_JAAAKW010000054.1 GCF_009905615.1 Pseudomonas sp. SLFW | reverse complement strand
CCAGCGCCGCAGATCGCAGAAGTGCTCTTGCTTTGATCGATGCGGCGGTGCAAGCAGGCGCTCGCCAAACTGCAGCGTGTAACGAGTTGGGAACCTGCGTGCGCACAGTGCAGCGCTGGCGTCATCAACTGCAGGACGGGAGGCCCGAGGCACGCCGTTCGGAGCCTGCCAACAAGCTCAGCGAAGATGAACGTCTGGCTGTGCTGCAAGCCGCTAACCGGCCCGACTGCGCAGGGCTCACTCCTCATGAGATAGTGCCCAAACTGGCAGACGAAGGCATATATCTGGCTTCTGAAGCAACGTTCTATCGCGTGCTCAAGTCTGCGGGGCAAGCCCGTCACCGAGGGCGCTCGCGCGCGCCACAAACCCGGCCGTTGACGACTCATCGTGCAGACGGCCCCAACCAGATCTGGTGCTGGGACATCACTTGGCTACCGAGCAACATCAAGGGCAGATTTTTCTACTGGTACATGGTCAAGGATATCTACAGCCGCAAACTGATCATGAACGATGTCCATGAAACCGAGAGCGCAGACCACGCTGGCGTACTGATGGAGCGCGCTTGCCTGCGCGAAAATATCCTCCCGACCCAGTTAATCCTGCACTCGGATAACGGCAGCGCGATGAAAGGGGCGACCATGCTGGCTGCATTACACGATCTTGGGGTATTACCTTCGTTTAGCCGCCCACGAGTCAGCAACGACAATGCCTATGCTGAAGCCCTGTTCCGCACCGCAAAATATTGTTCGCTGTGGCCACAACGGCCTTTTGAATCACTGGACGAAGCACGTCAATGGGTGATGGCGTTTGTCACCTGGTACAACAACGAGCATCTCCACAGTAGCCTTAAGTACGTCAC
>NZ_JAAAKW010000053.1 GCF_009905615.1 Pseudomonas sp. SLFW | reverse complement strand
TGACACATGGCGCACACAGGTTTTGCCATCGCTTCGCAATGGATCGCAGGCAAGGTGGAGCGCCACCCCGGCACTCCTACGGCCTGCGGCCAGAATCCAAATCGCAAACCACCGCCAATCCGCGTCTGCCGTAGGCGTGGGAGTTGGCTTGCCTACGATCTGGCGCGAAGCGGCAGTCAAATCGGTCAGCCCAGTCTCTTCGACATAATCTGTCGTCTTATCTACAGCCCTTACGAACGCTTCGTTCCAGGCGGTCTGCAACATTGAGAAACCGCCTATCCGAATCGCGTTGAGATCCCTCTTCTAGCCTTCCCTGACGTTCATCAGAAAGGCACGCAGGCATGCCATGTTCATCGCCACGTTCTCGAGATCTCCGTGTCAATCGGTACTCCGCAAGCAACCAGCTCTATCTTCTAACCTCCGTCGTCCATGATCGCGTGCCGCTATTTTCAGACTGGCGCGTGGGTCGATTGGTGGTGGATGCATTCAGGCTCGCGGAGACGGAAGGGGCGGCGCATTCATTGGCTTGGGTCGTCATGCCCGACCACTTTCATTGGCTGATCGAATTGCAAAACGGCACGCTGTCGACGCTTATGCGCCGAGCCAAATCCCGCAGCGCGCACAGCGTCAACCGGATGCTTGGTCGCCGGGGCCCGGTTTGGCAAATGGGCTATCACGACCGGGCATTGCGCTCTGATGAAGACATCAAAAGCGTGGCCCGTTACATCGTCGCCAATCCGCTGCGGGCGGGGTTGGTTGAGCGGATTGGTGATTACCCGTTGTGGGATGTCGCCTGGGAGTTGTAAACCGAAAGCGTGTGAAGGCGTGGGAGTTGGCTTGCCTACGATCTGTCGCGCAGCGGCAGTAAAACCTGAGAACTCTATTCAACTGGCACACCGCG
>NZ_JAAAKW010000052.1 GCF_009905615.1 Pseudomonas sp. SLFW | reverse complement strand
GACCTGGATGCCAACGATTCCAGCGGTGCGACAGGCACTGGCTACACCACCAGCCTGACCCTGGGTCACACTGGCCCGGTTGCTATCGCCGACACCGACCTGAAAATCGCTGACTCCGATAGCCCGGACCTCAAGTCCGCGACCATCAACATCGGCGGCACGCACATCGTTGGCGATGCTCTTTCGGCAGGCTCCTTGCCTTCCACTATCGTTGCGGCCGTTAGCGCAGACGGGAGCAGCATCGTCCTGACGGCTAAAGACGGCACCGTGGCATCGCAGGCTGATTTCGAAGCCGCGATTAAGGCGATCACATTCAGCACCTCGTCGACTGACACCAGCACGCGCACCATTAATGTGGTCGTGAATGACGGCATCGTCGACTCGGCTCCGGCAGTTACCACGATCAGCGTTTCGCCGAACGCAGTCCCAACCATTGATCTGGATGGCAATGACTCCAGCGGTGCAACTGACAACAACTACACCACCAGTTTCACCCTGGGCCACACCGGCTCCATCACCATTGCCGACACCGACGTAAAAATCGCTGACTCCGACAGTCCAGACCTCAAGTCCGCGACCATCAGCATCGGCGGCACGCACATCACCGGTGACACGCTGGCGGCAGGCACCTTGCCTTCCACCATCGTTGCGGCCGTTAGCGCAGACGGCAGCTCCATCGTGCTGACGGCTAAAGACGGCACCGTGGCATCGCAGGCTGATTTCGAAGCCGCGATTAAGGCGATCACTTTCGCCACCTCGTCGACCGACACGAGCACGCGCACCATTAATGTGATCGTGAATGACGGCATCGTTGATTCGGCTCCTGCTGTTACCACGATTAGCGTTTCGCCAAACGCGGTTCCGACCATCGATCTGGACGGCAACGACTCCAGCGGCGCAACCGGCTCCGGCTACAACACCAGTCTGACCTTGGGTCACACTGGCCCAGTTGCTATCGCCGACACCGACCTGAAGATCGCCGACTCCGATAGCCCGGACCTCAAGTCCGCGACGATCAGCATCGGCGGCACGCACATCACTGGCGACGCGCTGGCGGCGGGCACCTTGCCCTCTACCATCAGTGCGGCCGTTAGTGCAGACGGCAGTTCCATCGTGCTTACTGCCAAAGACGG
>NZ_JAAAKW010000051.1 GCF_009905615.1 Pseudomonas sp. SLFW | reverse complement strand
GTTACCACGATCAGCGTCTCGCCAAATGTGGTTCCGACCATCGACCTCGACGGCAACGACTCCAGCGGCGCAACCGGCTCCGGCTACAACACCAGTCTGACCTTGGGTCACACTGGCCCAGTTGCTATCGCCGATACCGACCTGAAAATTGCCGACTCCGATAGCCCGGACCTCAAGTCCGCGACGATCAGCATCGGCGGCACGCACATCACTGGCGACGCGCTGGCGGCGGGCACCTTGCCTTCCACCATCGTTGCGAGCGTCAGCGCCGACGGCAGCTCCATCGTGCTGACGGCTAAAGACGGCACCGTGGCGTCGCAAGCTGATTTCGAAGCCGCGATTAAGGCGATCACTTTCGCCACCTCGTCGACCGACACGAGCACGCGCACCATTAACGTGGTCGTGAACGACGGCATCGTCGACTCGGCACCTGCTGTTACCACGATCACCGTCTCCCCGAACGTGGTTCCAACCATCGATCTGGACGGCAACGATTCCAGCGGCGCGACCGGCACCGGCTATAACACTAGCCTGACCCTGGGTCACACTGGCCCAATTGCTATCGCCGACACCGACCTGAAAATCGCCGACTCCGACAGTCCAGACCTCAAGTCCGCAACTATCAGCATCAATGGCACGCACATCACCGGCGACGCTTTGGCGGCGGGCACCTTGCCTACCACCATCGTTGCAAGCGTCAGCGCAGACGGCAGCAGCATCGTCCTGACTGCCAAAGACGGCACCGTAGCGTCCCAAGCCGACTTCGAAGCCGCGATCAAAGCGATCACCTTCGGCACTTCGTCGACCGACACCACCACGCGCACCATTAATGTGATCGTGAACGATGGCATCGTCGACTCGGCTCCGGCAGTTACCACGATCAGCGTTTCGCCGAACGCAGTCCCAACCATCGACCTCGACGGCAACGACTCCAGTGGCGCGACTGGCAACAACTACACCACCAGCTTCACCCTAGGCCACACCGGTGCTGTAGCAATTGCTGACACTGACCTGAAGATTGCCGACTCCGACAGTCCAGACCTCAAGTCCGCGACCATCAGCATCGGCGGCACGCACATCACTGGTGACGCGCTGGCGGCGGGCACCTTGCCTACCACCATCGTTGCAAGCATCAGTGCAGACGGCAGCTCTATCGTCCTGACTGCCAAAGACGGCACCGTGGCATCGCAAGCTGATTTCGAAGCAGCGATCAAGGCGATCACTTTCGGTACTTCGTCGACTGA
>NZ_JAAAKW010000050.1 GCF_009905615.1 Pseudomonas sp. SLFW | reverse complement strand
GACGTAGTGCCGAAAGTGATCGCCTTGATTGCTGCTTCGAAGTCGGCTTGCGATGCAACGGTACCGTCTTTGGCAGTAAGCACGATGGAACTGCCGTCTGCACTAACGGCCGCACTGATGGTAGAGGGCAAGGTGCCCGCTGAAAGCGCGTCGCCAGTGATGTGCGTGCCGCCGATGCTGATGGTTGCGGACTTGAGGTCTGGACTGTCGGAGTCGGCGATTTTTACGTCGGTGTCGGCGATGGCGATGGCGCCGGTGTGGCCCAGGGTGAAGCTGGTGGTGTAGTTGTTGCCAGTTGCGCCGCTGGAGTCGTTGCCGTCGAGGTCGATGGTCGGAACCACGTTTGGCGAAACGCTGATCGTGGTAACAGCAGGCGTCGAGTCGACGATGCCATCGTTGATTACAACGTTGATCGTGCGGGGGCTGGTGTCAGTCGACGTAGTGCCGAAAGTGATCGCCTTGATTGCTGCTTCGAAGTCGGCTTGCGATGCAACGGTGCCGTCTTTGGCAGTCAGGACGATGCTGCTGCCGTCAGCGCTGACAGCCGCAACGATGGTGGAAGGCAAGGTGCCTGCCGCCAAAGCGTCGCCGGTGATGTGAGTGCCGCCGATGCTGACAGTCGCGGACTTGAGGTCCGGGCTATCGGAGTCAGCAATCTTCAGATCGGTGTCCGCGATAGCAACCGAGCCAGTGTGACCCAGGGTCAGGCTGGTGTTGTAGCCAGTGCCAGTTGCACCGCTGGAATCGTTGGCATCCAGGTCGAGGGTCGGCGTGACGTTCCCCTGAATGGTGATGGTCGTCACGGCCGGGGCCGAGTCGACAACGCCGTCATTGACCACGACGTTGATCGTCCGAGCGCTGGTATCGGCTGACGAGGTGCTGAATGTGATCGCCTTGATCGCTGCTTCGAAATCAGCTTGTGAGGCTACGGTGCCGTCTTTAGCAGTCAGCACGATGGAGCTGCCGTCGGCGCTGACGCTCGCAAAGATGGTGGAAGGCAAGGTGCCCGCCGCCAGCGTGTCACCGGTGATGTGCGTGCCGCCGATGCTGATGGTCGCGGACTTGAGGTCTGGGCTATCGGAGTCAGCGATTTTCAGGTCGGTGTCGGCGATAGCAACCGAGCCAGTGTGACCCACGGTCAGACTGGTGTTGTAGTTGTTGCCGGTTGCGCCGCTAGAGTCGTTGGCATCCAGATCGATGGCCGGGGCGACATTGGCGACCATGGTCACGGTGGTGATTGCCGGAGCCGAATCGAGGCCACCGTCGTTTACCACCACATTGATGGTGCGAGGGGTGGTATCTGTGGAGCTTGTGCCAAAGGTAATGGCTTTGATCGCTGCTTCGAAATCAGCTTGCGACGCAACAGTGCCGTCTTTAGCAGTCAGCACGATGGAGCTGCCGTCAGCGCTGACAGCCGCAACGATAGTGGAAGGCAAGGTGCCTGCCGATAGAGCATCGCCAGTGATGTGAGTGCCGTTGATGCTGATGGTCGCAGACTTGAGGTCCGGGCTATCGGTGTCGATGATTTTTACATCGATGTCGGCAATGGCAACAGAACCTGCGTGACCTACGGTGAGGCTGGTTTTGTAATCGTTGCCGGTTACACCGCTGGAGTCGTTGGCGTCCAGGTCGATGGTTGGTGCGACTGGCGGTGTGACCACCACGCCATTGTCCACGGTAATCGTCGTCGTTGCGCTGGCAGAGCCGCCTGCGTCGTCGGCCACTACCACGCTGACGCTGCGAGGCGTCGAAGTGGTGGTGTCGGTGGTGCTGAACGTGATGGCTTTGATGGCGTCCTGGAAATCGGCCAGGGTCGCGGTCGAACCGGTTTTCACGGTCAGCACGATGCTGCTGCCGTCGGCGCT
>NZ_JAAAKW010000005.1 GCF_009905615.1 Pseudomonas sp. SLFW | reverse complement strand
CTGCTTGAGATCTGAAGCGACAACTACGTTGACACAGACCGCTCTTGGAAAAAGTGACCCGCCGTAAGGGCGGAACCTCAGCCAGCCCCGACGGAAAAACCGGATATGCCCCCATACCCAAGCACACAACACACTCGCCCTTACCGTACCCAAACCCCAATCCCCCAAACGCCACGCATAAAAAAGCCCCGACCAAATCGGGGCTTCTGACTACCGCGAAGACCACTCAGTAGTAAGCATTCTCTTTCTGAGTATGGTCCGTCACATCACGCACACCCGACAACTCGGGAATCCGCTCCAGCAACGTACGCTCAATCCCTTCCTTCAACGTCACATCCGCCTGCCCACAGCCCTGGCAACCGCCACCGAACTGCAACACAGCAATGTTTGCCTCATCTTCCTCAACCACATCAATCAGCGTAACCTGCCCGCCATGACTCGCCAGGCCCGGATTGATCTCCGTCTGCAAGTAATAATTGATGCGCTCGTTGATCGGACTGTCAGCATTGACCATCGGCACCTTCGCATTCGGCGCCTTGATCGTCAGCTGGCCACCCATGCGGTCGGTCGCATAATCGACCACCGCGTCGTCCAGAAACGCTTCGCTGAACGAGTCGATCCACGCCGTGAAGCTCTTGAGGCCAATGGCCTTGTCTTCTGGCTTCTCTTCGCCCGGCTTGCAGTAGGCGATGCAGGTTTCAGCGTATTGGGTGCCAGGCTGGGTAATAAACACGCGGATGCCGATGCCGGGGGTGTTCTGCTTTTGCAGCAGATCGGCCAGGTAATCGTGGGCGGCATCGGTAATAGTAATAGCGGTCATGAAAATTCCTCGCAGACGTGGGACGGAGTTTACGCCATTCCACGGCAACTGACAAAGTCCTAGTAAATCGGTCAGGTAATGCACCTGCGAGCCATTTTCATCCCGGCCGTCACGCCGGCCTTCACGACAACGCAGCCGCCTCCTTGAGCGCCCGGCGACTGTCCAGCCAGCCCTTCATGCGGCGATACAAGCCCTTCTCGATCCACTCGTAACTGAGCCACGCACCCAACGCGATGACCGGCACGCACACCGCAAACGCTGCGTACGGGTTCAGCCCGAAACGCTCGGTCGCCAGCCAGCCGCCGTACAGCACCAGCACGTGCAGCAGGTACACCGAATACGAACAATCGCCCATGGTTTTCAGCAAACGACTGCCGCGCAGGTAGGGTTCGAGGGAAATGCACGCCACAACGATGACCGCGCTCGGCAGGCCCCAATTGATGATGCGCACGTCCGGTGGCAACTGCTTGATCGTCAGCAGCGCCCCGCCAATCGCCATCAATGGCAACCACAGACGTTCGGTGATCCAGCCACGGCGGTAGATGACGCCAATGCCGATCCCGAGCAGGAATTCGTACACAATGTCGTTCGCGTAGAACCGGCTGATCAGGCCGGAGCGGCCCAGCACGTCGGTCACGGCAAACAGCGCGGCGGCGATGATCAGCGGACGCAAACGCTGCTGGAACAGGAAGACCATCGAAAACAGCACGTAGAACAGCATCTCGTAATTCAGCGTCCAGCCGACGTTCAGCGTCGGGTAAAGCCCGTAGCCGCCGGGGTTTTCCGAGGGGATGAACATCAGCGACAGAATGAAGCTTTGCCAATCGACCACCTGGTGCGGCAGCAGCGGATGCGCGACCACCACGAGCAGACCCATGACCAGGGTGTAGAGCCAATAAGCAGGGACGATGCGAATGATGCGGTTGAGCATGAAGCGGCGGACGGGAATGTCTTTGTCCACCGTCGAGAGGTAAATCACCAGACCGCTGATCACGAAGAAGATGTCGACGCCGACAGCGCCTTTTTCAGTGAAAAACCGGCCGACCGGGCCGCTGGGATGAAAGTCGAAAAAAATCTGCATGAAGTGGTGACACACAACGACCCACGCGGCGAGTGCCCGCAGGGCTTGAACCGAAATCAACATCTGTAACCTCTTGCTTGCTCGGGTTTGACCCACGCCCCTGGACATCAAAAATGCCCACGATGAAGGAACGGCTTACGGGGTCCGACTGCGTGTTTTGCAAAAAGGTTCGGCAGGACTGACGGGCTGCATAATGGCTGCAGGCCATGTTTTATAAGGGTTTTCGGGTTTCACTCAACGGAAATGGGGTGACGCAGCGCGTTCGGATGGCGCAAAAAAGTGTAGGAGCCGGCTTGCTGGCGAAGGCGGTGTGTCAGCGGATGCATTCAACCCTGACACGACGCCTTCGCCAGCAAGCCGGCTCCTACAGGAGGACGTGGCCAGTCAATGAAGCCGTTTACAGATTCTCATACCGGTTCATGTCCAACACCCCCGCCTCACGCGGTTCGGTCTCCTGAATGTAGCGGTCCAGGTCATGGAAGTAGGTCCAGAACAGCGGATGGCTGCGGCGCACGCCCCACCGCTCGACGATCTTCTCGAAAGCTGCCTTGTGCTCGCGGGCCTGCTCCATTGCGTCGACGAACGCGTTCACTTCGTTGGCCGGGATGTTGAAGATGAAATTCGGGTAGCTGCTCAACACACCCGGGTAGATCGTCAGCGTGTCCAGCCCCGGCTGGTAGCGGTACGCTTCGCCGAGCAGGAACGCGACGTTGCTGTGGGCGCGGTTGCGCAGCAGGCTGTAGACGACGCGTTTGCCGTTTCCGTCCTGAATCCGCAGCATCGTCGCTTCCGGCAGTTGATCAATGACCCGCAACCCGGCCGCCGGGCGCGACACCAAGCGGCTCAACGACTGCTCCACATCGCTGAACACCGGCCCTACACCCGGACGCGAGCAATACGCGCCGGTGCAGCGGTTGATCGGATCAGGGGCAGCGTTCAACGTCCCTGCCCGCTCGATCAGCTTGCGTTCGAAGTCGCGCTTGGGGTCTTTTTCGTCCAGCTTCAGGCCGGTCGGCGTGTCGTCGTCGATGGCCTGATAATCCAGCCACATCTTCACTTTGCCGCTGTCCTGATACCAACTGCCGAGAATGTCGTCGCGCTTGTCGGCCGGCATCAGACGCAGGAAGTTAACCTCGGCACCGTTGCGGATCAGATCGAAGTACAGACGGGTCTGCACCTGATGGGACACGTTGCCGTAGACGTCGAAGTTGACCACCAACTGGTAATAGGTGCGCTCCAGCAGCGGGTAGTCGAACAGCCAGACCGTGGTCGGCAGGTCGCCGATGAGGCCCTTGTTAACGGTGGCGCTGTCGAAGTGACGGAAAATCGTGAGCAAGGCATTGTCGTTGCCCGCCCACAGCGTCGCCCAGCCCGGTGGCGGCATGTGCGCGTAGGCGTCGCTGCGCAGGTCTTCATAGGCGTTGCGCTTGTTGCGGTAGTCGTGCCACAGGCTCAACACGCTGCCGACGTCGTCGTTCTGCCCCGGCATCGCCAGCAACGGCGTGGCCTTGCCGCGATACACCGCGTCGGTGATGTAGCGGTCATGGGCCGGTTCCTGGAACAGCGCCCAGAAATGGTCGCGAATCACGTCGGTGGCGATCTGACCCCGACAGACAGGCCCGCGAATGAAGGTGCGCACGAAGTATTCGGCGTTATCCAGCATGAACTGGTAACGCGCCACGGCCGGGATTTCCTTGAACGTGTCGAAGGGGTTGGCCCGGCGCTGAGGCCCGTAGCCCGGCAGCTGCGTGGCGTGCCAGTCGCCGCTGTAAAACAGCTGCTTCACCCGCGCCAGTTTCTGCGGCCCCATCGGATAGGTGATGTGGGTTTTGTGCACGATGACGCCCTGAATGGGCATCAGGCGGTAATAGAAGGTGGTGCCCGGATCGTCATCGGGGCGACGGGTAGCGATGAGGTCCACCGGCTGGCCGCTTGGCGTCCGTGAACGCACCCACTGGAAGAAATGCCCCTGCTCGCCGTCAGTGAAATAGACGTGGGCCAGGAACAGGTGCTCGTACAGCCAGCGGGCCACCAGCGCCTCGGTCGAACCGGGCCGGTTGAACAGGTTTTCCCACTCGGTGATTTCCGCGGCCTCGCCTGCACTCGGCTGCACCGGGGTTTGCTCGACCGGCGCGCCCTGGGCCAGCCAGGTTTGCAACGTGGTGTACTGCGCGTCACTCAGACCGGTGACCGCCAGTGGCATGCCCTGCCCAGGGTGCGACTTGGCGTAGCCGTCGAACTCCTGAGGCAATGGGCACATGTTCTCGCGATTAAGCCCCAGCACGATGTCGTCCGGCAGCTTGGCATTGGGGACCAGCGGCGAGCTGTGGCCGAATTCGAGCATCTTCGACAGCAACGCCGCCTGATTGCTCTGACCGTCCAGCACCGAATAGAAGCCTTTCTTGCGCCAGGCGTCAGGGCCTTCGGCGTCGTAGAAAATCCGCGTCGGTGCAATCGCCTGACTGCGCTCGCCCTGATACACGGGCACCTTGGACGCCCCGCGCAACACTCCTTCCCCGCTGCCCAGGTTCAACTGACAGGCCGCGTCGTTACAGGCATGGCAGGCCACGCATTTCTCGGTGAAGATCGGCTGAATGTCCCGACTGTAGGAAATGGCGGGATGGGGAACAGAAGACGGCGGAAGAGGTGATTGCGCGAACGCCGCACCGCATAACAGAAGGGCCAACACCGTGGCGAACACGCGATGCAACATGGAACGGACGTCCTGATAGAAAAAACCTGCGGCGATTCTACCCGTGGCGAGCCGCCATCAACATGAACAGAATTCATCTAAATTCCGTGACGGTTTAAAACCGTACAGGTTTGCTATTATTTCGCACCTTTCAGCGTCCCCTTTTTTTCGTATTTCTTCGTCCGGGTAAGCCAATGTCAGATCGCAACGCGCGTCTTCAAGCACTTCAACAAGCTCTCAAGGAACGCATTCTGATTCTCGATGGCGGCATGGGCACCATGATCCAGAGCTATCGGCTGGAGGAAGAAGACTACCGGGGCAAGCGCTTCGCTGACTGGCCGAGCGACGTCAAGGGCAACAACGACCTGCTGGTCCTGACCCGCCCGGACGTGATCGGCGCCATCGAGAAGGAATACCTCGACGCGGGCGCGGACATTCTCGAAACCAACACCTTCAACGCCACTCAAGTGTCCCAGGCCGACTACGGCATGGAAGCGCTGGTCTACGAGCTGAACGTCGAAGGCGCACGCCTGGCCCGCAAGGTCGCCGATGCCAAGACCCTGGAAACCCCGGACAAGCCGCGTTTCGTCGCGGGCGTGCTTGGCCCGACCAGCCGCACCTGCTCGCTGTCGCCCGACGTCAACAACCCCGGCTACCGCAACGTCACCTTCGATGAACTGGTGGAGAACTACACCGAGGCCACCAAAGGCCTGATCGAAGGCGGCGCGGACCTGATCCTCATCGAAACCATCTTCGACACCCTGAACGCCAAGGCCGCGATCTTTGCCGTGCAAGGCGTGTTCGATGAAATCGGCTTCGAACTGCCGATCATGATTTCCGGCACCATCACCGACGCCTCGGGCCGCACCCTGTCGGGCCAGACCACTGAAGCGTTCTGGAACTCGGTGCGCCACGCCAAGCCGATTTCCGTGGGCCTGAACTGCGCGTTGGGCGCCAGCGAACTGCGCCCGTACCTGGAAGAACTGTCGAACAAGGCCGAAACCCAGGTTTCCGCGCACCCGAACGCTGGCCTGCCAAACGAATTCGGCGAATACGACGAGTCGCCTGCCGAGATGGCCAAGGTAGTCGAAGAGTTCGCCCAGAGCGGTTTCCTCAACATCGTTGGCGGCTGCTGCGGCACTACCCCGGCGCACATCAAGGCCATCGCCAACGCGGTGTCCAAGTACCCGCCGCGTGTCATTCCGGAGATTCCAAAAGCCTGCCGCCTCTCGGGCCTGGAGCCGTTCACCATTGATCGCAGCTCGCTGTTCGTCAACGTCGGCGAGCGCACCAACATCACCGGTTCCGCCCGTTTCGCCCGCCTGATCCGTGAAGACAACTACACCGAAGCGCTCGAAGTCGCGCTGCAACAGGTCGAAGCCGGTGCCCAGGTGATCGACATCAACATGGACGAAGGCATGCTGGACTCGAAGAAGGCCATGGTGACCTTCCTCAACCTGATCGCAGGCGAGCCGGACATCTCCCGCGTGCCGATCATGATCGACTCCTCGAAATGGGAAGTGATCGAGGCTGGCCTGAAGTGCATTCAGGGCAAGGGCATCGTCAACTCGATCAGCATGAAAGAAGGCGTCGAGCAGTTCATCCATCACGCCAAGCTGTGCAAGCGCTATGGCGCCGCGGTGGTGGTGATGGCGTTCGACGAAGCCGGTCAGGCCGACACCGAAGCGCGCAAGAAAGAAATCTGCAAACGGTCCTACGACATTCTGGTCAACGAAGTCGGCTTCCCGCCGGAAGACATCATCTTCGACCCGAACATCTTCGCCATCGCCACCGGCATCGAAGAGCACAACAACTACGCGGTCGATTTCATCAATGCCTGCGCCTACATCCGCGACGAGCTGCCGTATGCGTTGACCTCGGGTGGCGTGTCCAACGTGTCGTTCTCGTTCCGGGGCAACAACCCGGTGCGCGAGGCGATTCACTCGGTGTTCCTGCTGCACGCAATCCGCAACGGCCTGACCATGGGCATCGTTAACGCTGGTCAGCTGGAAATCTACGACGAGATCCCGGTCAAGCTGCGTGAAGCGGTGGAAAACGTGGTCCTTAACGTCAATGAGGAAGGCACTGAAAAGCTGCTGGCCATCGCCGACGAGTTCAAGGGCGACGGTTCGGTGAAAGAAGCCGAAACCGAAGAGTGGCGCGGCTGGGAGGTCAACGAACGCCTCAAGCACGCGCTGGTCAAGGGCATCACCACCCACATCGTCGAAGACACCGAGCTGTCGCGCCAGTCGTTTGCACGGCCCATCGAAGTGATCGAAGGCCCGCTGATGGCGGGCATGAACGTGGTCGGCGACCTGTTCGGCTCGGGCAAAATGTTCCTGCCGCAGGTGGTGAAATCCGCCCGCGTGATGAAGCAGGCAGTCGCGCACCTGATCCCTTTCATCGAAGCCGAAAAAGGCGACAAGCCGGAAGCCAAAGGCAAGATTCTCATGGCCACGGTGAAAGGCGACGTGCACGACATCGGCAAGAACATCGTCGGGGTGGTGCTGGGCTGTAACGGCTACGACATCGTCGACCTCGGCGTGATGGTGCCAGCGGAAAAGATCCTGCAAGTGGCCAAGGAACAGAAGTGCGACATCATCGGCCTGTCCGGCCTGATCACCCCGTCGCTGGACGAAATGGTCCACGTCGCCCGTGAAATGCAGCGTCAGAACTTCAGCCTGCCGCTGATGATCGGCGGCGCGACCACGTCCAAGGCGCACACGGCGGTGAAGATCGAGCCGAAGTACAGCAATGACGCCGTGATTTACGTTACCGATGCTTCACGCGCCGTTGGCGTGGCGACGCAGTTGCTGTCGAAGGAGCTGAAAGCCGGCTTCATCGAGAAGACTCGCGCCGAATACGTCGAAGTCCGCGAACGCACTTCGGCCCGCAGCGCCCGTACCGAGCGCCTGAGCTACAGCGCGGCCATCGCCAAAAAGCCGCAGTTCGACTGGGCCGAGTACCAGCCACACACGCCGACCTTCACCGGGGTCAAGGTGCTGGAAGACATCGACCTGAACGTGCTGGTGGATTACATCGACTGGACGCCGTTCTTCATCTCCTGGGACCTGGCGGGCAAATACCCGCGCATCCTCACCGACGAAGTCGTGGGTGAAGCGGCGACCTCGCTGTTCAAGGACGCTCAGGAACTGCTGCGCAAGCTGATTGACGAGAAGCTGATTCGCAGCCGCGCGGTGTTCGGTTTCTGGCCTGCGAATCAGGTGGACCACGACGACATTCAGTTGCTCGACGACAACGGCGAGCCGCTCGCCAAGCTGCATCACCTGCGTCAGCAGATCATCAAGACCGACGGCAAGCCGAACTTCTCCCTGGCCGACTTCGTAGCGCCCAAAGACAGCGGCGTGACCGACTACGTGGGCGGTTTCATCACCACGGCGGGCATCGGCGCTGAAGAGGTGTCCAAGGCGTATCAGGACAAAGGCGACGACTACAACGCGATCATGGTCAAGGCACTGGCGGACCGTCTGGCCGAAGCCTGCGCGGAGTGGCTGCACCAGCAAGTGCGTAAAGAGTATTGGGGTTACGCCTCTGAAGAGCAGTTGGACAACGAAGACCTGATCAAAGAGAAATACGTCGGCATCCGCCCTGCCCCCGGTTATCCGGCGTGCCCGGACCATACCGAGAAAGGTGTGCTGTTCGACCTGCTCGACCCGACCCAAGGTGACGGTAAACCGGGCATCAGCGGTGTATTCCTGACCGAGCACTACGCGATGTTCCCGGCGGCAGCGGTCAGCGGCTGGTACTTCGCTCACCCGCAGGCGCAGTATTTTGCGGTGGGCAAGGTCGACAAGGATCAGGTCGAAAGCTACAACGCCCGCAAAGGCCAGGAAATGCGCGTGACCGAGCGCTGGCTGGCGCCGAACTTGGGGTATGACGAGTAACGTCGCTCCCGCGCAAGCCTGCTTCTGCCGAAGGCGTAGATACCGCAGCGCGGACCGTGAGCTATCCTCCTTGGATACAAGGAGGATGTCATGGAACCCTCATCCAACGATTCCCCTCAACACCCCGAAGATCCCAAACCACCCACCTTCTGGCAGATGCTGCACAGCGTCATGGCGGCAGCCTTTGGCGTCCAAAGCCACAAGAACCGAGCGCGGGACTTTACCCATGGCAAGCCCTCGCATTTCGTGATCATGGGCGTGGCATTCACGGCGATTTTCGCGTTGGTGTTGTTGGGCATCGTGCAACTGGTGCTGTATTTCGCCCTGAACTGATAGCGGCGCTCAGTTGGACGTTTCCAGCCGCACGAAGGGGTACGTCACGCTCGGCGGGCTGTGACCCCCGACAAACTCACGCACGTCAATGTCGTAATCGTCGCGGGCATTGGCCTGCATGAAGTGCACGCTGTCGCGACGCTCCCTGATCTGCATCGCGCGCACGATCCATGAGCCGATGGCCTGACGGGTTTTGGGGTCGGTATGGTCATAATCATTCAACAGCACCAGCGCCCAGCCGCCCAGCGTGAAATGCCCGCCCGCCACCACCGTCAGACGCCCTTCCAGCAAGGCTTGCAAGGCTGCAGTGGAGTCGTTGATGGTGCCGAGCCAGATGTCCTTGCCCGGCTGCTTGCCCGCCTCGCGCACAGCATCGATGACACCAAACGCCATTTGATCGCTGGCGGTCCAGATGAGGTGCACGTTGGGGTAGCGCTTGAGCAGCACTTGCGCCTGTTCATACGCACGGTCCCGGCGCCAGCCGCCAAGGACGATCTGCCGAAGACGTATCTCCGGGTGTTCGGCCAAGGCGCGATAAAGGCCGCGCTCCCGCTGCAACGACACCGGCGTGCTGTTGGTGCCGGAAAACGCCAGCATGTCAATGGTCTGGCCGGGCAGCACCGGAGGATGCGAGTCAATCAAACGCTTGGCGACGAGATACCCGCCCTCCTCGTCGTTGGCCACCACACTGCCGAGGAAATCCGGGTAGCGACTGTGCAGGTCGCCGAGAATGGCCAGTTGGTCGTCTGTGAACGTGTTGTTCACTGCCAGCAGTTTCACGCCGCTGCCCACGGACAGACGCAGCACCTCCGGCGCCACATTCAGCTCATTGGAAAACACCAGATAATCCGGACGCGGGCTGCCCTGCAACGCGTTGCGCGCGAGGGTCAGCAAGGTGCGCGTATCGCGATCGGTGTAATAGACGGTCAGGTCCATGCCCAGGCGACTGGCAGCCGCCTCCATGAATCGGGAATAGCTGTTCCAGTAAGGATCAGGCGTCGAACCCGGATTGAGAAACACAACCGACGCGGCCCAGGCACCGCCCAGCCAAAGCCAGCCCACGACGCCAATGAGGCAGCCACTGAAAAACCTGATCATGGACACCGAGCCTCAACGCCATAAAGTATGCAGACGACCTTGCACAGGTCTGCTTATACCTTATCGGCAGCGGCCGGGTAAGTTGTACCCCGCGTCAGCCCGGTGTCCGCGCTACTGGTGACTGACCCAGAAAACGGCGGCCCCCACGACGAGTACGATGAGAAAGAAAATCGCCCAGGCATCTACATGACTGTCGGACTTGGCAGTTTTAGGGTGGTGGTTGCTCATTGCATCGCCTCTTGTCGGTCTTATGGGTGATTGCAGATCCAGCCCGCCGGAGACGGTTGACCCCGGCTGTCTCGTGAGTAAAGTTGAGGCGTGTCCTTATCACAAGGGGGACTGTGGGCAACTGACGAAGCGCTTAGCACGTTCGGTTCTTTGCTTATATTCAAACATCACTTTTGCGCATATCCACAAACTGGTAACCTCCGCCCGGCCTCGTTGAGGCTGCGCGACCGTGCGCGCAGATTTGTCGGGACATCCTGAATGCAGGCGGCATCGCATCGCCTCTCAGATCATCCAGACAGCAGTGAACCGCCTGAGAACAGGACCACCATGTACGTATACGACGAGTACGATCAGCGGATCGTCGAGGACCGCGTCAAGCAGTTCCGCGACCAGACCCGCCGCTATCTGGCCGGCGAACTCAGCGAAGAAGAGTTCCGCCCGCTCCGCCTGCAAAACGGCCTCTACATTCAGCGCTTCGCCCCGATGCTGCGCGTGGCGGTGCCTTACGGACAACTGACTTCGCGTCAGACACGGATGCTGGCGAAAATCGCCCGCGACTACGACAAAGGCTACGCGCACATCAGCACCCGCCAGAACGTGCAGTTCAACTGGCCCGCGCTGGAAGACATTCCCGACATCCTCGCCGAACTGGCGACCGTGCAGATGCACGCGATCCAGACCAGCGGCAACTGCCTGCGCAACGTCACCACGGACCAATTCGCTGGCGTCGCTGCTGACGAACTGGTTGACCCGCGCCCATGGTGCGAGATCGTGCGTCAGTGGACGACCTTCCACCCGGAATTCGCCTACCTGCCGCGCAAGTTCAAGATTGCGATCAACGGCTCGACGTCTGACCGCGCCGCCATCGAAGTGCACGACATTGGCCTTGAGCCGATCAAGAACGCTGCGGGCGAGCTGGGCTTCCGTGTACTGGTCGGTGGTGGCCTCGGTCGTACGCCGGTGGTGGGTGCGTTCATCAACGAATTCCTGCCGTGGCAAGACCTGTTGAGCTACCTCGACGCCATCCTGCGTGTGTACAACCGCTATGGCCGTCGTGACAACAAGTACAAGGCCCGGATCAAGATTCTGGTCAAGGCCCTGACCCCGGAAGTCTTCGCTGAAAAGGTCGAGGCCGAAATGGCTCACCTGCGCGGCGGCCAGACCACCCTCACCGAAGCCGAAGTGCACCGCATCGCCAAGCACTTCGTCGACCCCGAGTACAAGGCCCTCGCTGACCATAGCGCGGAGCTGGCTCAGCTCGACAAAGAGCACCCGGGTTTCGCCCGCTGGCGCACCCGTAATGTGCTGGCCCATAAAAAACCGGGCTACGCGGCCGTGACCCTGTCGCTTAAACCCACCGGCGTGGCGCCGGGCGACGTCACCGACAAGCAGCTGGACGGCATCGCCGACCTGGCCGACCGCTACAGCTTCGGCCAACTGCGCACCTCTCACGAGCAGAACGTGATTCTGGCCGACGTCGAGCAGAGCCAACTGTTCGCGATGTGGGGCGAGCTGCGTGAGCAAGGCTTCGCGACCCCGAACATCGGCCTGCTGACCGACATCATCTGCTGCCCTGGCGGTGACTTCTGCTCGCTGGCCAACGCCAAGTCGATCCCGATCGCCGAATCCATCCAGCGCCGTTTTGACGATCTCGACTACCTGTTCGACATCGGTGAGCTGGACCTGAACATCTCCGGCTGCATGAACGCCTGCGGCCACCACCACGTCGGCCATATCGGCATTCTGGGCGTGGACAAGAAAGGCGAAGAGTTCTATCAGGTTTCTCTCGGCGGCAGTGCCAGCCGGGACGCAAGCCTGGGCAAGATTCTTGGCCCGTCGTTCGCACAGGACGCCATGCCGGACGTGATCGAGAAGCTGATCAACGTCTACGTCGAAAAACGCAACGAAGACGAGCGTTTCATCGACACGTACCAGCGTATCGGCATCGACCCTTTCAAGGAGCGCGTCTATGCAGCGAATCATTAAGAACAACGAAGTCATCGACGAGACCTGGCACCTGCTGCCGAAGGACACCACCCTCGACGGCCTGTCCAACTGCGACGACCTGATCGTGCCGCTGGCGCTGTGGCGTGACCACGGCCATGCGCTCAAAGCCCGCGATGGTGGCCTTGGCGTGTGGCTGGACGCCGACGAGGAAGCCGAGGAAATCGGTGAGGACGCCAGCCAGTTCCAGGTGATTGCCCTGAACTTTCCGGCATTCACCGACGGCCGCAGCTACTCCAATGCGCGTCTGCTGCGCGACCGCTACGGCTTCAAGGGCGAACTGCGGGCGATTGGCGACGTGTTGCGCGATCAACTGTTCTACCTGCGCCGTTGCGGCTTCGACGCCTTCGCCATTCGCGCGGACAAAGACCCGTATGAGGCGCTGGAAAGCCTGAAAGACTTCTCCGTGACCTACCAGGCTGCCACTGACGAGCCTTTGCCGCTGTTCCGTCGTCGTTGATTCGACGCTGAAAAGCGAGCAACAAAAAGCCCCGGTTTCGTGAGAAGCCGGGGCTTTTTTTGGGGCAGACGCAGCCTATCTGGAGGCATGTGAAGAATCTGTGGGAGCGAATTCATTCGCGATGCGAGGGTACATCCGACAGCGACGTGTCGGTCATCACGACCTCTCGCGAATGAATTCGCTCCCACAGGGTTAAAAGAACGCCCGAACTTTCCTTACCAGAACCGCTGCTGCATCAACCGGCTCCACCAACCTGTCACCAGACGATCCACCGAGCCGCTGGCCGCCAGGCCCACGCGCTCCTGCAAACTCTTGCGCTCGGCATAGTGCAAATGGAACACGTCGGCGGTCTTGGCCTTGTCAGCCAGGTATTCGTCGCTGGTCTTCAATTCATCTACCAATTGCTTATCCTTGGCGGCCATGCCCAGCCAGACTTCACCGGTGGCCACTTCATCGATCTGCAATTGCGGGCGGTAGCTGGCGACGAAGTTCTTGAACAGCTCGTGAGTAATGTCCAAGTCTTGCTGGAATTTTTCGCGGCCCTTCTCGGTGTTTTCGCCAAACACCGTCAGCGTGCGTTTGTATTCACCGGCGGTCAGCACTTCGAAGTCGATGTCATGCTTCTTCAGCAAGCGATTGACGTTCGGCAGTTGCGCCACCACGCCAATGGACCCCAGCACCGCAAACGGCGCGCTGATGATGCGATTGCCGATACAGGCCATCATGTAACCGCCGCTGGCCGCGACCTTGTCGATGCAGATAGTCAGCGGAATGCCCGCTTGGCGAATCCGCGCCAGTTGCGACGACGCCAGACCGTAGCTGTGCACCATGCCGCCGCCACTTTCCAGACGCAGCACTACTTCGTCCTTGTCGGTGGCAAGGGTCAACAGTGCCGTGATCTCGTGGCGCATGCTCTCGGTGGCCGAGGCCTTGATGTCACCGTCGAAATCCAGCACATAGACGCGTGGCTTGACCACCGGCTGTTTCTTGTCCTTCTTCTGCTCTTTGGCCTGGGCCTTGCGCAGCGCCTTCAGGCGGGCCTTGTCCAGCAACGAGCCTTCAAGGCGGTCGCGCAGGCCCTTGTAGAAATCATTGAGCTTAGTCACGTGCAACTGACCACCGCCGCCACGACGACCGCGCCCGCGCATGGACGCGATGACGACCAGCACCACGACAATCGCGACCACCACTGTGACGGTCTTTGCCAGAAAGCTGGCGTAATCGAACATGAACTCCACAGAAACTCCTTACCTGTACGTCTGATCCGGGACAGGATCGCGAATGAGCCCAGCATACCGGCGTGCCTTGCGCCGGGCCAGTCGCGCAACCGTCAAAGATCATGACAATCGACCAATTCAAACAAGCGTATGTTTTTTCATTGACAGACCCTGCACCGTCCTCATAACCTCCCAACACTTTCAACGTACCGGGACGACGCGGACGTGGGCAGCATCTATCTGATACGACATGGCCAGGCTTCCTTTGGTGCGGACGATTATGACGTTCTGTCGCCGACCGGTTATCGCCAGGCCGAAGTCCTCGGCGCGCACTTGGCGCAGTTGGGTCTGACGTTTGATCGCTGTCTATCGGGCAACCTGTTTCGTCAACGCCACACCGCCGAAACGGCGCTGGCGCAAATGGACGCCGCAGGGCTTACCACGCCCCCGCTGGAAACCGATACTGCCTTCAACGAATTCGACGCCGAAGCGGTGATCCGCGCCCTGCTCCCCGCGATGTTGAGCGATGAGCCGCACGCGTTGGAGATCATGCGCAATGCGGCGCACAACCGCGCTGAGTTTCAGCGCCTGTTTGCGCTGATCGTCGGTCGCTGGCTCGGCGGCGAGCACGACACCCCGGCGCTGCAAAGCTGGCTGGCGTTCGTCGAACAGGTGAAGGCAGGCCTCGACCGGATTCTTGAGAGCGCCAGCCACAACGACCGCATCGCCGTGTTCACCTCCGGCGGCACCATCACCGCCCTGCTCCACCTGATCACCCGGATACCTGCAACCCAGGCATTCGAACTCAACTGGCAAATCGTCAACACCTCGCTCAACCACCTGAAATTCCGGGGTCGCGAGGTGTCCCTGGCTTCCTTCAACAGTCTTGCGCACCTGCAACTGATGAAGGCGCCGGAGCTCATCACCTACCGCTGAGCCCGGCCAATCGCACCCGCAAGGTGCCAGCAATCACTCATATGAAAGGATGACCCCATGACCTCCGTAGCCGACGCCGTACAAGCCATGAAAGCCAAGTTCAACCCGGAAGCCGCTGCGGGCCTGGACCTGGTGTTCGGTTTCCGTATCGACGAAACCAAGAACTTCTCGCTGATCGTCAAGGACAAGACCTGCGAGCTGCAGGAAGGCGAAAACCCTGACGCCCAAGTGACCCTGGTCATGGACGGCGAAACCCTGGAAGGCATCGTCAGCGGCGAGACCGACGGCATGCAGGCCTTCATGGGCGGCAAACTGCGCGCAGAAGGCGACATGATGCTGGCGATGAAATTGAGCGAGCTGTTCCCGTCATAAACCTCAGGTTTCACTACGAGCTGCGATGTGAATCCTGAAAACCGAAGCTTCCGGGCTTCGGTTTTTTTTGCTCCATGGTTTCCGGACACCTGGATCAAAGCGGCTGATTGATCCGTAACACGCTCGCCAATAAGGCCCGCCATGGCTTGTCCGGCAGGCGGTGCGCGCATTAGATTAGTCAATGATCATGACCCTCCAAAATAAACAACAGGGATAAGCATGGCGCTCACCGACCAGTCCACCCAGGTTCGATCCGGCGAAGAACTCGACGCCGCGCTGATCGATCCGTACCTCAAGGCCCATATTCCGGGCCTGAGCGGCACCGCGCAGATCAGCCAGTTTCCCGGTGGCGCGTCCAACCTGACCTACCTGCTGAAATACCCCGAGCAGGAATTCGTCTTGCGTCGCCCACCGTTCGGCCACAAGGCGAAAAGCGCCCACGACATGGGCCGCGAATTCCGCATTCTCAACCAGCTCAAAGACGCCTTTCCCTACTGCCCCAAGGCTTACGTGCACTGCACCGACGACTCGGTGATTGGCGCTGAGTTCTACGTCATGGAGCGGGTCAAGGGCATCATTTTGCGCGCCGAACTGCCTGCCGAACTGAACTTCGATGCCGCGCAGACCGAAGCGCTGTGCAAAAGCTTCATCGACAAACTGGTGGACTTGCATCAGGTGGATTACACGGCGTGCGGCCTTGGCGATCTGGGCAAACCGCAGGGCTATGTCGAGCGACAGATTCGTGGCTGGGCCGAGCGCTATGAAAAGGCCCGCACCCCGGACGCACCCAGCTGGGAAAAGGTCGCGCGCTGGCTCGACGACAAGAAACCCGCCGATCACCCGACCTCAAGCCTGGTGCACAACGATTACCGCTTCGACAACGTCATCCTCGACCCCGATAACCCGATGCAGATCATCGGCGTGCTCGACTGGGAGCTGACCACGCTGGGCGACCCGCTGATGGACCTGGGCAACAGCCTGGCGTACTGGATTCAGGCCGATGATCCCGCCCCCGTCCAATTGATGCGCCGCCAGCCGAGCCATGCACCCGGCATGCTGACCCGGGAACAGTTCGTCGCGTATTACGCCGAACGCTCCGGGATTCGCATCGATAACTTCGACTTTTACTACACCTACGGGCTGTTCCGTCTGGCAGGCATCGTCCAGCAAATCTATTACCGGTTTTTCCACGGCCAGACTCAGGACAAACGTTTCGCCCAGTTCATTCACATGAACACGCTGCTGGAACGCATGGCCTTGCAGGTGATTGACCGCTCTAGCCTCTGATGGCGCTTAACCCTTTCGCGACAGGATAAGGAAGACAATATGTCCAAGACTCAACTGTTCGACCTCGACGGCAAGATCGCCTTCGTGTCCGGCGCCAGCCGTGGTATCGGCGAGGCCATCGCCAAACTGCTGGCCCAGCAAGGCGCCCACGTCATCGTCTCCAGTCGCAAGCTCGACGGTTGCCAGCACGTGGCTGACGCAATCATCGCCGACGGTGGCAAGGCCACGGCGATTGCCTGCCACATTGGCGAGATGGAACAGATCAGCGGGGTCTTTGCGCGCATTCGTGAAGAGTTCGGACGCCTCGACATTCTGGTCAACAACGCGGCCACCAACCCGCAATTCTGCAACGTGCTGGACACCGACCTCGGAGCCTTCCAGAAAACCGTGGACGTGAACATTCGCGGTTACTTCTTCATGTCGGTGGAAGCGGGCAAACTGATGCGCGAACACGGGGGTGGCAGCATCATCAACGTGGCGTCGATCAATGGGGTCTCACCGGGGGTGTTCCAGGGCATCTATTCGGTGACCAAGGCAGCCGTGATCAACATGACCAAGGTCTTCGCCAAGGAATGCGCGCAGTTCGGGATTCGCTGCAACGCGTTGCTGCCGGGCCTGACCGACACCAAGTTCGCCTCGGCGCTGGTGAGTAACGACGCCATTTTGAAAACCGCATTGGCGCAAATCCCCCTCAAGCGCGTGGCTGCCCCGAGCGAGATGGCCGGGACCGTGTTGTACCTGGCCAGCGATGCGTCGAGCTATACCACGGGCGTGGCGCTGAATGTCGATGGCGGGTTCCTGTCCTGAACACCCACCTTCTAATCTGTCGGTGATCCCTCTGTGGGAGCGAATTCATTCGCGAATGGTCGTCCAGACGATGCACCTACGTCGGATGAACCGCCTTCGCGAATGAATTCGCTCCCACAGTTAAGTCCGCGTCAGACCGCACATTTTGTGGCGATATCGAACGCCCTGTGGGAGCGAATTCATTCGCGAAAGGATTGGGCAGACGATACATCCGTGGCGCATGTACCCGTTGATCGAGCGTCAGAACAGGCGATTCGCGGCAGTGTCGAACTCCCAGACGGTCATCTCGTGAGGCGAATCTGAGGTGTATTTGATGGAATAAAGATTCCATCAAACCCCATCCGCGAATACATTTTCCGCACAACAACATTCCTTCAAGGACGCTGTCATGCGCGAATCGTCGCTTCCGGATCTGGGCGTAGGCTTGATCGGTACAGGTTTCATGGGGCGAGCCCACGCTCTGGCCTTTCACAATGCCCGCACCACCTTCGACCTCCCCGTCAATCTCAAACTCGCCGCACTGGCCGACGCCGATGCCACCCGCGCCGAGCAGTGCGCACGGTCCTGGGGCTTCGACCGCAGCCATGCCGACTGGCAGCAGCTGATCAGCGACCCCGCCGTCGATCTCGTGGCGATCACCACGCCCAACCACCTGCATTTCCCCATGGCCATGGCCGCGCTCGAAGCCGGTAAAGCGGTGTATTGCGAGAAGCCGCTGGCGGTGAGTCTGGAGCAGGCCCGCGAGATGCACAGTGCGGCGCAGAAGGCCGGGGTCGTGACCCGCGTCGGCTACAACTACCAGCACAACCCGATCATCGGCTTGGCCCGCGAAATGATTCAGAGCGGCGAACTGGGGCAGATTGTCAGTTTTCAGGGGGAATTCAGCGAAGACTTCATGGGTAACCCGCAACAGCCATGGTCATGGCGCTGCGAACAGGCCCACGCCGGTGGCGCGCTGGCGGACCTCGGCAGCCATTTGCTGGCGATGGCGCGTTACCTGTTGGGCGATGTCGAAGCCGTGAGCGCAGATTCGCAGACCGTCCACGCGCAACGGCCAGCAACACAAGGGAGTCAGGAACAGCGCCCCATTGCCATTGACGACCAGACCTATGCCTTGCTGCGCTTCGCCAATGGCGCACGGGGTACATTTGGCACGAGCTGGCTCAAGCATGGCTACAAGAACCATCTGAGTTTCGAGATCAGCGGCACGTTAGGCACACTGGCGTTCGATCAGGAGCGTCTCAATGAGCTGCGCCTGTACCGGGCAGGCGCACCGGGGCGGGATGGATTTCAGCGAATTCTTGCGGGCCCCACTCAACCCGGCTACGCAGCGTTCTGCCCTGCACCGGGGCATCAGTTGGGGTACAACGAATTGAAGACACTGGAAGTCCTCGCGCTGATTCAAGCGCTGACGGGCAAAGGCAATGAAGGGCCGGATTTTGCCGAGGCGCTGGAGGTGGAGCGCCTGGCCACGGCGATTCGCGTGGCGGCGAAGGAGATGCGTTGGGTGAAGGTTTCGGATATTTGAAACGCCCGATGTAACGAACCAAACGCATACCCGACCTGTGTGAGCGAATGAATTCGCTCCCGGAGGTTCTGCATTTCAGAGCCGATATTCGGGCGGACACAAAGGAATCGGCCTGCAACTCGCTTGGCTTACCGGTAGAATGCCGCGCTTCCGGGCAGCCATTCTGCCCGTCTGCCCAGTAAGCCCTGCCCATGCCGTTCGAACTTTCCGTAGATCCCACCACGCTCGTGGTGCTAGCCCTGGTCGCTTTCATAGCCGGGTTCATCGATGCCATTGCCGGGGGCGGCGGCCTGCTGACCACCCCTGCACTGCTCACCGCTGGCCTGCCGCCGCATCTGGTGTTGGGCACCAACAAGCTCAGCTCGACCTTCGGCTCGGCCACGGCCGGGTTCACCTTCTACCGCCGCAAGCTGTTTCACCCCAGACAGTGGACCCGCGCACTGATCGGCACGGCCGTCGGTGCTTTGGTGGGGGCCGTCATTGCCCACTACCTGCCGGCCGAGCTGCTGAATCAAATGTTGCCGGTGATCGTCTTCGGCTGCGGCCTGTACCTGTTATTCGGCGGTACGCCCAAGGCGCCTCTGGACAGCAATGCGCCGATCAAAACCAAGTGGCAGCTTCCCCAAGGCCTGGGGCTGGGTTTCTACGACGGCGTGGCCGGCCCCGGCACCGGCGCGTTCTGGACGGTGAGCACGTTGCTGATGTACCCGGTGGATTTGGTGAAAGCCAGCGGCGTGGCGCGCAGCATGAACTTCGTCAGCAACGCAGCGGCGCTGAGCATCTTCGCCATCAACGGCTCAGTGGACTGGGCCATCGGGCTGGTGATGGGATCGGCGCTGATGGTAGGAGCGTTTCTGGGGGCAAGAACGGCTATCCAGGGCGGCGCCAAATTCATCCGCCCTGTCTTTATCACCGTTGTGTTAGGACTGACTGTCCGCCTGGCCTGGCAACACTGGTTCCACTAGCCCCAAACGCTTGGCCAGATAGAGATCAATCAGATACCGCGCAATGGAACGACTGGCCGGCAACGGCGGCATGTCGTGGATGCTGAACCATTGCGCGTCTTCGATTTCGTCAACCTGGGGCACGATCTCGCCGCTGTCGTATTCGGCGTGGAAGCCCAGCATCATCGAGTGCGGGAACGGCCAGCATTGGCTGCCCTTGTACTCGATGTTCTTGACCTTGATCTGCACCTCTTCCATGACTTCACGACGCACGCAATCTTCGGCCGACTCACCGGGCTCCGCAAACCCCGCCAAAGTGCTGTAGACCCCCGTCACGAAGCGCGGCGAACGGGCGAGCAGAACTTCGTCGCCCCGGGTGATCAGCACGATCATGCTCGGCGAAATGCGTGGATAGGCGCGCAAATCGCACTGGGTGCAGTGCATCGCACGCTCGCCGGGAATCTGCACGTTCGGGCTGCCGCAGTTTCCGCAAAAGCGATGTTCTTTGGCCCAAGTGCTGATTTGCGCCGCATAGCCCAGCACCTGAAACAGGTCAGCATCGTCGCCCAGCATGAATTGGCGCAGCGTCTGCCAACGCGTGCCTTCCCACTCAACCGGGTGTTCAAGCACGTAAACGTAGACCGGCTCGCCATCAAAATGGCCGATACCGTGCTCGCTGATCAATGGCAGTTCCTGGCGCTTGAGCCATTCTCGGGGAAACATCGCACCGTTGTCGTCGAGCAGAAAACCCTGATCACTGTGGATCACGGCCCACCCGCCGGCTGCCTGAGTATCGAGCACAGCGGTGGTCCAACGCCTGGGGCGCGTCATGAAAACACTCCTCTGGCCAGCGACCTGCGCCACCCGCAGCCCGATTCAGCGTAAAGAATCAGGGCCCAGAGGCGGCAGGTGCCTGCCTGTTGAAAATCACGGTCAATTGTCGAAAACCGGCTTCTGCTTGCCCATGTGGGCGACCATCGCCAGCTTCAAGTCTGCCGATTGCAACATGGCAGCGTTCCAGGTGGCAACGTATTCAAGCCCGTCATCGACACTGTGATCGCGCATATAGCCGATCATGCGCTTGCTGCCGCTGACGGCAATCGGAGATTTGGCGGCGATTTCGCGGGCGATGGTGAACACACCGTCCAATAATTGCGCCTGATCGACGTACGTGCGATTGACCAGGCCGATGCGCAGCGCTTCGTCGGCGTTGACGTTGCGTCCGGTGTAGGCCATTTCCCGCATCATGCCGTCGCCGATCAGACGCGGCAGGCGTTGCAGGGTGCCGACGTCCGCGGCCATGCCCATGTCGATCTCGCGAATGGAGAACAGCGCGTCGTCAGCCGCATAGCGCATGTCACAGGCGCTGATCAGGTCGATGGCGCCACCGATGCAGTAACCCTGAACGGCCGCCAGCACCGGCTTGCTGCAACGGTCCACCACACTGAAGGATTCCTGCATCTGCAGAATCTTGCGCCGCAGCAAGCGCGCGTTGCGACCCACGTCCTTGCCCAACTCGTTGGCGACCGAGGCGAGCATCATCAAATCGATGCCCGACGAGAAATGCTTGCCCGCGCCACTGAGGACCACCACGCGCACGTCATCGGTGTCTTCGACCCACTGGAAAATGTCGATGATTTCGCTCCAGAATGCCGCATTCATGGCGTTGATCTTTTCCGGGCGATTGATTTGCACGTGGGCGATATGGTCGGTCAACTCGACCTTGAAAGCGCTGTAGTCGGACACGGCGATGATCCTTGAATGGCCTGCGATGGGTGAAAGCTCCAGACGCCGGACTATATCAAGACGATCAGGACGCAACAGGCTTCGGTTGCGCCATTTGCCGGACTCGAAAGCGGGCGGCGTGGGTTCCCCGGCGTTGCGCAACATCATCCTGCCATCCAGAAAAAGTGAACCGCCAAGTACAGCCATGGTCCAGAGACATGGCAGCCAAGCACCGCAATCACGCAGTGTTTGCCGTTGCCACGGGTCATCGATCACTGATCAACCCCCACTCTTTTTTAGGTCGCAAGAGGGCGATTCTTGACTACATCAAAAGCGGCAACCGGCATCGTGGGCCTGGACGACATCCTTTCGGGTGGTCTTTCGCGCAGCCATGTCTTTCTTCTCGAAGGAGAACCCGGAACCGGCAAGACCACCGTGGCGCTGCAATTTCTGTTGGCAGGCGCAACGGCGGGTGAACGCTGTCTTTACATCACGCTGTCCGAGACCGAGCGTGAATTGCGCGAAGGCGCCCGCTCCCACGCCTGGGAACTTGATGAACACATTGAGGTGTTCGAGCTCACACCTCCGGAAGACCTGCTCAACGCCGAGCATCAGCAGAGCCTGCTGTACTCGTCAGACCTTGAGCTGGGCGAAGCCACCAAGCAGATTTTCGAAGTGGTCGAGCGCGTCCGGCCGTCGCGGGTGGTCATCGACAGCCTGTCTGAAATCCGTCTGCTGGCGCAAAGCTCGTTGCGTTACCGTCGGCAGATTCTGGCGATCAAGCACTACTTCGCCCGCTACGACGCGACGGTGATCCTGCTCGACGACTTGACCACCGAATCCCTGGACAAGACCGTGCACAGCGTGGCCCACGGTGTCATTCGCCTGGAAGAACTGACCCCGTCCTACGGCGCCGAGCGCCGCCGCCTGCGGGTGGTCAAGTATCGCGGGCAGAAGTACCGCGGTGGCTATCACGACTTCAACATCATGGCCGACGGCATCCACGTCTTCCCGCGCCTGGTCGCGGCCGAACACCGCAACAGCTACTTGAGTTCGCAGCTGAGCAGCGACATTCCCGAACTGGACGCCTTGCTGGGCGGCGGCATCGACAGTGGCTCCAGCACGTTGATTCTTGGGCCGGCCGGGACCGGCAAATCGCTGATCGCGCTGGTGTTCGCAGCAGCCGCCGTGGCCCGTGGTGAAAAGGTCGGGCTGTTCATTTTCGATGAAGAAATGGGCCTGCTGTTCGAACGCATGAGAAAGATGGGCATCGATCTGAAGGCCTTGCAAGCGACCGGGAACCTGCTGATCGAGCAGGTGGACGCCGCCGAACTCTCCCCGGGCGAGTTCTCCCACCGGGTGCGCCGCAGCGTGGACGAGAAAGGCATCCGCACGGTGGTAATCGACAGCCTCAACGGCTATCAGGCCGCGATGCCGGAAGAAAATGCGCTGGTGCTGCACATGCACGAGTTGCTGCTCTACCTCAATCGTCAAGGCGCCTCGACGTTCATGACGGTGGCCCAACACGGTCTGGTGGGTGACATGCGTGCGCCGGTAGACATTACCTACCTCGCCGACACCGTGATTTTGTTGCGTTATTTCGAAGCGCTTGGCAAAGTCCGTCGCGCCATTTCGATCATCAAGAAACGCACCGGCACCCATGAGTCGACCATTCGCGAATACCGCATCAGTGGCTCTGGCATGACCATCGGCGCACCGCTGGAAGCCTTTCAAGGCGTGCTGCGCGGCGTGCCCCATTACTATGGCGAGAGCAATCCGCTGTTACGGGACGAGGACGTGTGAGTACACCGGGACAGCTGTCGGAACGCGCCATCATCCTGGCCCCTCGGGGCCGGGACAGTCAGATCGCCTTGAGAATCCTGCAAGAAGCAGGGTTCCCGGCGCTCATCACCCATGACCTGGCCGGTCTGTGCAAGGAAATGATTTCCGGCGCGGGCCTGGCCATCGTCGCCGATGAGGCGCTGCGCGGGGTCGACCTGAACCCCTTGCTGAGCCTGTTGAGCAATCAGGCGCCGTGGTCGGACCTGCCCATCGTGCTGCTCACCCACCACGGCGGGCCGGAACAAAACCCCTCTTCGCGCCTCGGCAAGCTGCTCGGCAACGTCACGTTTCTGGAGCGTCCGTTTCACCCGGCGACGCTGGTCAGTCTGGTGACCACCGCTGTGCGCGGACGCCGTCGCCAGTACGACGCCCGCAGCCGCATGGAAGACTTGCTCGAAAGCGAGCAACGCTTGCAACACGCGCTCAAGGCCGGACGCCTGGGCTCGTGGCAACTGGAAGCCGAGTTTCTCGAACTGGATTGTTCGGACATCAGCAAAAGTCACTTTGGGCGCGACGAACACGCGCCCTTCTCGTATCACGAGTGGCTGGAGTCGGTGTACGCCGCCGACCAGCCGCGCATGCAGTCAGCATTGCAGCGCAGCCTGGACACCGGCGACGACTTCATTATCGAATACCGTAACGTCTGGCCCGACGACTCGCTTCACTGGGTCGATGTGCGGGCCCGCGCCCTTCGCGCACGCAACGGCCGGGTCAGCCTGCTGGCAGGCGTGACGTCGGACATTACCGAGCGCAAGCTCGCCGAGACCCAGCTGCGCCAGCTCAATGAAACCCTCGAACAGCAAGTCGAAGAACGCACCTCCCAGCTGCGCCACAACGAGGAGGTGTTGCGCCAATCGCAGAAGATGGAGGCCGTTGGCCAGCTCACCGGCGGCATTGCCCACGACTTCAACAACATGCTCACCGGCATCATCGGCAGCCTTGAATTGTTGCGGCGCCGCATCGCCAAGGGCCGGATCGACGACCTCGACGGACTGATCGACCTGGGCGTGACCTCGGCCAACCGCGCCGCCGCCCTGACCCATCGTCTTCTGGCATTCTCCCGTCGCCAGTCACTGGATTCGAAGCCGGTGGAGATGAACGAGCTGGTCCACTCCATGGGCGAGTTGCTGCACCGCAGCGTCAACGAAAGCGTGCGTCTGGACATGTGCCTTGACCCGGCCCTCTGGACCGCCGAGGCCGACCCCAACCAGCTCGAAAGCGCGCTGCTCAATCTGGTGCTCAACGCCCGGGATGCCATGCCCAACGGCGGCGTGCTGATGATCGAGACCTTCAACCGCAAGCTCGACCGCACCTTCACCAACGCCTACGAAAACCTGCTGCCCGGTGATTACGTGGTCCTCAGCGTGACCGACACCGGCTGTGGCATGCCCGAAAACGTGATCAACCGGGCGTTCGACCCGTTCTTCACCACCAAGCCGATCGGTCAGGGCACCGGGCTGGGCCTGTCGATGATCTACGGATTCACCAAGCAGTCTCGCGGTCATGTGTCCATCGAAAGCCAGGTGGGCCACGGCACTACCGTGCAACTGTTTCTGCCACGCTTTCATGGCGACAAAGACGCGGAAGACCTGAACGACGATCAGAAGGCCGTGGAAGCCCGCGAAGGCGAGACCATTCTCATCGTGGAAGACGACCCCGCCGTGCGCGCGCTGGTCAGCCAGGTGCTGAGTGAATTGGGCTACGGGTATCTGGAAGCCGCGGATGCGGTGGGCGCCGTGCCGATTCTCGAATCTGGCCAGCGCATCGACCTGATGATCAGCGACGTCGGCCTGCCTGGCATGAATGGCCGTCAATTGGCGGACATTGGACGGCAGTTGCGGCCTGAGCTCAGGGTGCTGTTCATCACCGGTTATGCGGAAAACGCCGGCACGCGAGCCGGGTTTCTGGAAGACGGGATGCAGATGATCACCAAGCCGTTTGCGTTTGATCAGTTGACGGCGAAGGTGCGGGAGATGATCGAGGGGTGATCGGTCACGCCTGTAGCAGCACCGCTTGCGAGCAGTGGCGACAATGGACTCGCCAGCGCCAGCAAGCCGGAATGCTACGAAAGGCGCGCCCCGCTCAATTCAACAAACTCTGAATCTTCGAGTGCAGCGTTTCCATGGTGAACGGCTTCGCCAGGATCGGCACCTTGCCGACGATGGGGCTGCCGGTCTCGATGATTTCCGCCGGGTAGCCGCTGATGAAAATGACTTTCAGCTCCGGTCGCAGCTTGACCGCAGGCTCGGCGATCATCACCCCGGACACACCGCCTGGCAGGCGGTAGTCGGTGATCATCAGGTCCAGGTGCGGCTTGGTGGCGAGGATTTCGAAGGCCTGTTCGCCGTTTTCCGCCTGCAACACCCGATAACCCTCCCCTGACAGATAGTCGGACAGCAGCATCAGGATCAGCGGCTCGTCTTCGACGATCAGTACGACATTTTCAGCATCAGAGCTCATTGGAACGCCTTCAATCTTATAAATAGCTGCCATTACGACCATGGCCCGCTCTGGAGGTTGCGCAGAAAAATCAGATATTTACCCGGACGGTCGTCGCGCTTTCAACGCAAGCGTCAACATCCCTCAACACATCGCTCTGGCCCGCGGCTGGCGGGCCGAACGGGCGTTTACAACGGCAGGCTGACGCGGAAGGTCGAGCCGCAGCCCTCTTCGCTTTCCACCGTGATCGTACCGTTGTGGGCCGCGACGATCTGATCGGAAATGAACAGGCCCAACCCCAGCCCATTGACCGCGTGGCTGGCCGAGACGCGCTCGAACTGCTGAAAGATGCGCTTCTGGTTTTCAACGCTGATGCCGATGCCCTGATCCTTGACCTCAACCCGCGCCTCGCCGCCCTCGCTGTACACCCGAACTTCGATGGGCTTGTGCGCGCCGTAACGCAGGGCGTTGGTGAGCAGATTGGCCATCACCTGCTCGATGCGGAATTCGTCCCAGATGCCGATCACCGGTGTGGCGGCGTGCAGCGTAACCACGCTTTCCGCCGCCGCGATCTGCGCCGAGTAGCTTTCCACCAGATTGACCACCAGCTCGGACAGGTCGAACGCGCTGGTGCGGATCGACAGTTTGCCGGTGCGAATGCGCGACACGTCGAGCATGTCTTCGATCAAGCGGATGAGGCTCTGAATCTGCCGCTCGTCACGCTCGACCATGGCTTTGAGCTTGTCCATGGTGAACGCCGACGCGTTGTCCTTGGCCAAGTGCAACTTGCGCAGCTGGGTTTCCAGGATCAGCCCGTTGAGCGGCGTGCGCACTTCGTGGGACACGATCGACATGAAGTCGTCGCGCATGCGAATCGCGTGTTCCAGCTCATTCTGGGTGGACTTCAGTTCGCGCAGCAGCGCTTCCTGCTCCTGTCGGCTGCGCTCCAGCTCCTCGACCTGCTGTTTCATCGCCTTGCGCTGGCGATACAGGTCGACGAAGACGTTGACCTTGCTCTTCACCGCGTGGATATCCAGCGGCTTGTGCAGGAAGTCCACCGCGCCGCTCTCGTACCCCTTGAACGCGTAGTTCAGTTCACGGCCGGCGGCGCTGACGAACACGATGGGAATGCTTTTGGTCTTTTCGGTGCCGCGCATCATCTCGGCCAGCTCGAACCCGTTCATGCCCGGCATCTGCACGTCGAGGATCGCCATGGCGAATTCATGCTCCAACAACAGCGACAACGCTTCGTCGGCGGACAGCGCCTTGAACACCTGGCGGTCTTCGCGCTTGATCAATGCTTCGAGCGCCAGGAGGTTTTCCGGCAGATCGTCGACGATCAGCAACTTGGCTTTTATTTCACTCAGCATGCAATTCGTTCCAGCTCGACAAGCAACAGGCCAATGTCGGGCAAAGGCAGGAGAAAGTCCGGTGTGTGCAGGGCCAGCGCAGCGTCGGGCATCGTTCGCGCCAACGCGTCGGCAGGGTCCTGGACCACGGTAAGACCACCGTATTCCTTGATTCGTGCCATTCCCTTGGCACCATCGTTGTTGGCACCGGTCAACAACACCCCGGCAAGCCGCGCATCATAAGCGTCCGCAGCGGATTCGAAGAGAATGTCGATGCTGGGGCGTGAGTGATACACCCGTTCTTCCTGGCTGAACGAAAACGTCTTGTCCGCTTCCACCGACAGGTGATAACCGGGCCCGGCGAAGTAAAGCGTGCCGGGCGCGATGCTTTCCTTGTCATCGGCTTCCTTGACCGGAATCGCCAATTGCGCCGCGAACACTTCGGCCAACAGGCTGCGGCGCTCATCGGGCAAATGCAGCACCGCAACGATGGGCAGCTTGAAGCCCTTACGCAGCGGCCTGAATATCTTCAACAGCGCCTCGACCCCACCCGCGGAAGCGCCGATGACAATGGCATCGACCCTGGGTAACGCTGGCCAGTCCGACTGGGCGCCCAAAAACGTCGTTCTCATGATTTTCGATAAATCCGCTCTTGTTTGACCAAGGGTTCGAATTGATCCTTGAAACCGGAAAACTCCAGGGTTTCCTTGCTGCCCAGCACCAGAAAGCCGCGATGACACAGGGATTCGTGAAACAGGCCGAACGCTCGGTCTTGCAGCTTCTTGTTGAAGTAGATCAGCACATTGCGGCAGGAGATCAGGTGCGTCTCGGAAAACACGCTGTCAGTGGCCAGGCTGTGGTCGGCGAAGGTCACGTTCTCCCGCAGGGTCTTGTCGAAAATCGCGTAATCGTAGGCGGCCGTGTAGTACTCGGAAAACAGCCGCTTGCCGCCCGCTTTCAGGTAATTCTCGTTGTAGCCGCGAACGTTCTCCATGGAGAAAATCCCCTGCTTGGCCTTTTCCAGCGAGCGAGGGTTGATGTCGGTGGCGTAGATGATCGTGCGGTCCAGCAAGCCTTCTTCGCGCAGCAGGATCGCCATCGAATACACCTCTTCCCCCGTGCTGCACCCGGCAATCCAGATTTTCAGCGAGGGATAGGTCTTGAGCAGCGGCACGACTTCCTGACGGATTGCCAGAAAGTGCGACGGGTCACGAAACATCTCGCTGACCGGGATCGTCAGGAATTGCAGCAGCTGCATGAACGCCGACGGGTCATGCAGCACGCGCTCCTGCAACGCGGAAATGGTGTTCAACTCAAAATGACGCAACGCATGAGCGACGCGTCGTTTGACCGACGCGCCCGAGTAATCGCGAAAATCATAGCTGTACTTCAGGTAAATCGCCTCGATGAGCAAACGCAGCTCGATCTCGGTGTTTCGCTCATGGGCCATCGGTCAAACCTGGTCTTTCTACGGGCGTGGTCAATTGATCCGATCCATTCAGATACGTTCCATTTTCGGCAGCCACACGCGAATCAACGAGAACAGGCGATCAAGGTCGATCGGTTTGGCCAGGTAGTCGTTGGAGCCCGCTTGCAGGCAGCGCTCCTGATCGTCCTTCATAGCCTTGGCGGTCACGGCGATGATGGGCAGCTTGCGCCAGCGCGGATCCTTGCGAATCTGCGTAGTGGCCTCGAAGCCATCCATCTCGGGCATCATCACGTCCATCAACACCAGGTCGATGTCATCCACCGTGTTGAGCTTTTCGATCGCCTCGAAGCCATTGCGGCCCACTTCGACGATGGCGCCCTTGTGTTCCAGGGCACTGGTCAGGGCGAAGATGTTGCGCACGTCGTCGTCTACCACCAGGATCTTGCGGCCTTCGAACACCCGGTCGCGGCTGCGCGCGGTCTTGAGCATCTTCTGCCGTTCGTTCGACAGCTGCGACTCGACCTTGTGCAGGAACAGCGTGACTTCGTCCAGCAGGCGCTCAGGGGAGCGCGCACCCTTGATGATGATGGTGCGCGAGTACTTGAGCAGCTCGGCTTCTTCGTCCCGGGTCAGGTTGCGCCCGGTGTAGACGATGACCGGCGGGAACGCACAGATTTCATCGGTGGACATGCGCTTGAGCAGGTCGTTGCCCAGCATGTCCGGCAGTTTCAGGTCGATGATCATGCAGTCGTAGGCGTTATCGCGCAGCAGTTCCAGCGCGTCCTGGGCAAAGCCGACGGCGGTGATTTCGATGTCGTCGTCGCCGATCAGACGGGCAATGCTGTCGCGTTGTAGGGCGTCGTCTTCCACCAGCAGCACACGCTTCACTTTCTGGGTGAGCTTGGCTTCCAGGCGGGCGAACACATCTTTCAACTCTTCGCGGGTGGTCGGCTTGACGGCGTAACCGATGGCGCCCATTTGCAACGCCGCTTCCTGTCGGTCTTCGACGGAAATCACGTGGACCGGAATGTGGCGGGTCGTCGGCATCTCTTTCAGGCGCTGCAGCACGGTCAGACCCGAATGGTCTGGCAGGCGCATGTCCAGCAGGATGGCGTCCGGCAGATAACTCGACGCCAGGTCGAAACCTTCGTCGGCAGCGTGAGCGACCAGGCAGTGGTAGCCCAGTTCATGGGCCAGGTCGTAGAGGATATGGGCGAAGCGCACTTCGTCCTCGATGACCAGAATGCAGCGTTTGCTGAACGGCGCTTTGTCGCGGTCGTCGGCGAAGCGTGGCACGGCCTCGGCAGGCGGTGCGGACTTGGCGGCAATCGTGGGCGCGGGCACGGAAGCCGGTGCGGCGTGGGCAGCGGCTGGCGGCTCTTCGACGAATTGCGCGTGCTCGACGTATTCCTCCGGCAGCACCAGGGTGAAAATACTGCCTTGCCCCGGCTCACTGGTGACCGAAATCGAACCGCCCAACAGGCGCGCCAGATCCCGGGAAATCGACAGCCCCAGGCCGGTGCCGCCGTAGCGCCGGTTGGTGGTGCCGTCCGCCTGACGGAAGGCCTCGAAGATGCTTTCCTGCTGATCCGGGGCGATGCCGATGCCGGAATCGCGCACCGTGAAGGCAATGCCTTCGCCTGGCTGACGGGACACGGTCAGGCTGACCGATCCGGTTTCAGTGAACTTGATGGCGTTGGACAGCAGGTTCTTGAGGATCTGCTCCAGACGCTGGCGGTCGGTGTACAGCGACACCGGCGCCCCCGGCTGAACCTCAACAGTGAATTGCAGCTGTTTGTCGGCAGCAATTGGCTGGAAGGTCATGCGCAGGCTGTCCACCAGGCGGCTGACGCTGCTGTTTTCCGGGCGCATGTCGAGCTTGCCGGCTTCGACCTTGGAGATGTCGAGGATGTCGTTGATCAGGTTCAGCAGATCGTTGCCCGCCGAGTAGATCGACTCGGCGAAGGTCACTTGCTCGTCGGTCAGGTTGTCTTGGGGGTTCTCGGCCAGCAGCTTCGCCAGAATCAACGAACTGTTCAGCGGCGTGCGCAGTTCGTGGGACATGTTGGCGAGGAATTCGGATTTGTACTTGCTCGAACGCTGCAATTCATCGGCGCGGGCTTCCAGCTCGACCTGCGCGATATTCAGCTCCTCGTTGTTACGGTCCAGCGCGTCACGTTGCTCGGCAAGAGCCTTGCCCTGCTCAGCCAGTTGCTCGTTGGTCTGCTCCAGTTCGGCTTGCTGGGTTTCAAGGTGCGCCTGGGACTCCTTCAGAATCCGCGACTGCTCTTCCAGCTCTTCGTTGGCGGTGCGCAGCTCTTCTTGCTGCACTTGCAGTTCTTCGTTCAGCTGTTGGGTCTCGGCCAGCACTTCCTGCAGACGCTGGCGATAACGCGCGGCCTCGATGGACGTGCCGACGTTGTCGGCCACCAGTTCGAGGAACTCGACGTCGCGCTCGGTCAGCTCACGCAAGAAGCCCAGTTCGATCACGCCGTTGACCTGATCATCGTTGCTGGTTGGCACAACGATCACGCTGCGTGGCGAGCCTTCGCCCAGACCCGACGAGACCTTGAAATAGTCCATCGGCACGTCGTTGAGGGTGATGATCTCATCCTGTTCGGCGGACTTGCCGACAACGCCTTCGCCGCTGTAAATCGATTGTTCCTGCAATTCTTGCTGGCGAGAGAAGCCATGAGACGCCACGCGGACCAGTCCACCGTGCTCCTGACGCACGTAAACCGCCGCCACCACCGCGCCCAGGTATTGAGCGAAGAATTGCAACACGTTGCGCCCCAACAGGTTAAGGGTCAGTTGGCCAATCACCTGCTCGGCCAGCTCGCTCTGACCGTTGCGCAGCCAGGCCACGTGGGCCAGGCGCTCGGCGTCCTCCTGTTGGGCCTTGAGGTTGGCGGCGTACGTGGAGGACAGCGCCGTCATGTCGCGACGACCGACCCACGCCAGAACACCGCTGACGATCAGAATGAACGCGATGTACAGCGAGACCGACAGGATGGTCGTGTGGGTCACGTCGGTGTTACGAGTCAGGCGAAGTTGGTGCTCGATGTTTGCCGCTTGATCGTATTGATCACGAATCTCATCGGTCAGCCGCTTGCCGCGCCGGTTCTGGATCGGCGTCGCGTAATCGCCACCGTTGCGCCGCAGGGTGATCATCTCTTGGGCGAACTGGTTCCAGGACTCCTGCATGGCTGCGAGCCGTTTGAACCGGTCGACCTGATCAGGGTTGTCAGCGACCAGTTCTTCCAGGCCATTCAGCTCGGAGATGATGCTGGGCTTGGCGACCTCGTAGGGGTCGAGGAAGCGCTCATCACCGGTCAGGAGGAAGCCGCGCATGCCGGTTTCCATGTCTACCGACAGCTTCAACGAACGGTTGATGTTGTTGATCACTCGGTCCGTGTGCTCGACCCACTGGATGACCGAAAGCAGATAAGTGATCAGAATGACGAAGAAAGCGGCGCTAAGGACCCCGACGGCCAGGGGTAAACTGACGTTGCGGCTTAAAAGTTTGCGGAAACGTTGCTCATCGACTGCAGAGGTTTGGATCATCGCAAGGGCCCAGGGCGGATTCGGCTAAACCACGGAGTTTGCCGCAATGTTCAGAAAAAGACTCCAGTTTCTGACATACACGGCTGAATTTTCTGACTTTAGTCAGAAGGCAAAAGTCGGCGTACTATACGTTCGAGTGATTCCCTCGCGCTATCACACTCAACTGAATTGTGTTTTTGGCGCCTGGAACTTGTCACAATCACTGGCTTTATTTTTTAGCAGACCGGGTGAAAGTCGCCCGGTCCGTCTCTCGCCATTTGAAGGAAATTTTCATGTCCGACCCAACCAGCACGATTCTGGTGGTTGAAGATGATGACATCGTCCGGATGTTGATCGTCGACGTTCTCGAAGAGCTTGAGTACATCGTGCTCGAAGCGGCCGATGGCAGCGAAGCGTTGGCCTTTCTGAAGGACAGCGGCAACGTCATTGATTTGATGATGACGGACAAGGGCCTGCCGGACATGGATGGCACCGAACTGGCAAAGCAGGCGGCCGTGCTGCGCCCGACGCTGCCGGTGCTGTTCGCCAGTGGCTATGCCGAAAACATCGACGTGCCGCCTGGGATGCACCTGATCGGCAAGCCGTTCTCCATCGATCAACTGCGCGACAAGGTCAACGGCATCCTTGGCAAGTGACCTTCCCTCCCCGGCCACGCGCGCCCTACATGTCCTGATCATCGGTTACGTGTGGCCGGAGCCACGCTCCTCGGCCGCCAGCGGCCATGTCATGCAACTGATCGACTGCTTTCTCGAACAGGGCTGGCGCATCACGTTTGCCAGCGCGGCGACCGAAGGTGAACGCCGCGCTGACCTGGCGAGCCTGGGCATCGATGAAGTGCCCATCGCCGTGAACGACAGCCGCTTCGACAGCTTCGTCGCCGAACTTCAACCTGAAGTGGTGCTGTTCGATCAGTTCCTGATGGAGGAGCAGTTCGGCTGGCGAGTCGAGAAACACGCGCCCAACGCGCTGCGCGTGATGGAAACCTGCGATGTGCAGAGTTTGCGCCATGCCCGGCACCAGATGCTCAAGGACGTGATCAAGGCGGGCGAGGACTGTTCCGACGCGCTGTTGGCCGAGCCTGACGCCGAAATGTTCAAGCGCATGGCGGTGTCCGATCTGGCCCAGCGGGAAGTTGCCTCGTTTTATCGCTGCGACCTGAATCTGGTGGTGTCCGAGGTCGAAATCGATCTGCTGACCCGGCATTTCCGGGTGCCCGCCGAATTGCTCCACCTCTGCCCGTTGATGCTCCGCGACGTGCCCTCCCATGGCCGGGGTCATGACGAGCGCGAACACTTCCTGACCATCGGCAACTTCCGCCATGCCCCCAACTGGGATGCCGTTTTGTGGCTGAAAAACGCGATCTGGCCGCTGATTCGCCAACGCCTGCCAAGCGCGCAGCTGCATGTGTATGGCGCGTACACGCCGCCCAAGGCCACGGCATTGCACAATGCGGCGCAAGGGTTTCACATCAAGGATTGGGCCGAGGATGCGTTTGAGGTGATGTCAGCGGCGCGGGTGTCCCTCGCTCCGCTGCGGTTTGGAGCCGGCATCAAGGGCAAGGTGATGGATGCGATGGCCTGCGGCACGCCGACGGTGACCACCCCCATCGGGGCCGAGGGTATGCATGGCGAGCTGCCGTTTCCCGGTGCCGTGGCGTGGGATGCTCAAGGGTTGGCCGCTGAAGCCGTTCGACTGTATACCGATCGGGCCGCCTGGGATCAGGCGCAGTCAGCGGGCTGGCAGGTGCTGCAGTCGCGCTTTCGGTTCGAGGAGCACTGCAAGACGCTGATTGAGCGCATCCAACAGTTGCTGGGCGATCTGCCAGCCCACCGTGCCGCCAACTTCACTGGCGCGATGCTCCGGCACCATCAGCACAAAAGCACGCAGTACATGTCGCAGTGGATCGAGGCGAAGAATCGCAGGGAGTGAGACACCCCCTTGTTACGCGCAAGTTGTTACGCGCAAGCCTTCGATCAGAGTGGATCTCGCTTGGGCTCTTCCTGCGGCGTGCCGGGTCTGGATGCACCCCAGAGATTGACTGGGGGAGCGAATTCATTCGCGAATCAAGAGAACAGACGATACATCCCTGTCGCCTGCACGATCTGTTCGCGAATGAATTCGCTCCCACGTTAGAACTGTGCCCGTGGCAAAGTCAGCGCATGTGACGCCGCAGCAGATAGGTGTCCATGATCCACCCCTTCCTCGCCCTCGCCGCTTCCCGCGTCTGCCTGATCCGCTCGCTCACGTCTCTCAACGGCCCCGAAATCAGGACCTCGTCCTCGGTCCCAAGGTACGCGCCCCAGTAGATATAAAGGTCCTGCGCGACGAAGCGCTCGAACGTGCAGTGGGCATCGAGCATCACCACCACGTTATCAATGTCATCACCTGATGCCTGGGCCAGCCGCCGCCCTGTGGTGATCTGAATGGGTTCGCCGATCCGGTTCAAGGGAATCCCATGCTGCGCCACCAGGGTCTGCACGCTGGTGATCCCCGGAATCACCTCAACATCGAACACCTCGTTCCCCCGCGCCAGCACCCGGTCGAGAATCCGCAGCGTGCTGTCGTACAGCCCAGGGTCGCCCCACACCAGAAACCCACCGGTCTCGCCCGCCTTCACCTCATCAGCGATCAAGCGCTCGAACAACGCCGCGCGCTGCTCATGCCAATGCTCGATGCCGTTCTGATACGAAACAGGATCGTCCTCACGCCGAGGGTCCTGCACCTGCACCAGTCGATACGCGTCACCCTCGATATAGCGCTCGCAAATCTCCCGCCGCAGGCGCAGCAACTCGTCATCGGCATAGCCCTTGTCGAGAATGAAAAACACCGCCGCCCGGTTCAACGCCTTGATCGCCTGAACCGTGATGTGCTCGGGATTGCCCGCGCCGATGCCGATGACGAGAATTTTTTTCATGGGGTAACAGTCCGGATTGGCGCTAGAGGCTGTGGCTCAGGATAGTGACCGGCCTGGGCTGTCGTTGCAAAGCGCGGCCTGTGCTCATGGCTGTATTCCTGAGGGCAAATAGTGCACATTACCCCCACGCACGTCCCCGAACCCCGGCAACCGCATGACCAAAACAACAAGAATCACCGATCCGTCCTATGAGTTGATGGACGATCACAATGGCCTGTCGATCATCTACCGCGAGCATGGTTTTCCGTGCCCGCTGGTGCGCTGGCATTTTCACAAGGAATACGAGCTGCACCTGATTGTGGCAAGTTCCGGCAAGGTGTTCGTCGGTGATTACATCGGCAATTTTTACCCCGGCACGCTGTTTCTCACCGGTCCCAATCTTCCGCACAACTGGATCAGCCAGGTCGAAGAAGACGAAGTCGTGCCCAAGCGCGACATGCTGGTGAACTTCACGGAAGAGTTGCTGGAGACCGGCAATCAGGTGTTTGCCGAGCTGAAAACCCTGACGCCGCTGCTGGAGCGCGCGCAGTACGGGATCGAGTTTCGTGACAAGCGCACGATCCGTCAGGCGATGAAGCTGATGCAGAAGATTGCCGATTCCAGCGGCATGACCCGGCTAGGCCACTTCTTCATTCTGTTCGAGCTGCTGGCGGCCAGTGATGATTTCCAGCTGCTGTCTGGAACGACGGCATCCCAACTGTCAGACGACCATGCCGTCGAGCGCACCAACAAGGCCGTGGACTACATTTTTACCCACTACGCCCGGGAACTGACCCTGGAAGAAGTAGCGGACTACCTCGGCATGAAACCCACCTATTTTTCTCGCGTGTTCAAACAGGCCACGGGGCGGACGTTCGTCGAGTTCGTCAATCGGCTGCGGATCAGCAAGTCTTGCGAGCTGCTGGCGGACGGCGACAAGCCGGTCACCGACGTGTGTTTCGAGTCTGGTTTCAACAACATTTCCAACTTCAACCGACGCTTTCAGCAGCTCAAAGGCATGACGCCGTCGCACTATCGCTGTTTGGCCGTGCAGCGCCTGACCGAACAAAACCTGTACTGATTCGCCCCCTCTACGCCCCCGTCGACTACGCTGGAACTGCGCCGCACCCTGCCGGAACGCAGTTTTGGTGTATTGCTGCCTGAACTCTCAGTGCAAGAAAGTATCAGTTCAAGTGCGCCGCAGGATTTGTCATTGGCCGTGCGGACCGTTGTAATCAACTGACTTCCTCCAGACTCCGGAAGGAACAACAACAATAACCAGGCTTCTGTCGTTCATTGGGCGCAGAAGAGGAGAGATACATGAAGACCTCTGCAAACGTTCTGCTCGCTGGCACCTGTCTCACTCTCGGCTTGACCCTCTGCAACAGCGCAGCGGCGGGCGACGTCACCATCGCCACCGTCAACAACAGCGACATGATCCGCATGCAGCGGCTGTCCAATACTTTCGAAGAACAGCATCCCGACATCAAACTGAAATGGGTCGTCCTCGAAGAGAACGTGCTGCGTCAACGCTTGACCACAGACATCGCCACCAAGGGCGGCCAGTTCGACGTGTTGACCATCGGCATGTACGAAGCCTCACTCTGGGGTGCCAAGGGCTGGCTCAAAGAGATGAATGATCTGCCAGCGTCCTACGCGCTGGATGACGTATTCCCATCGGTGCGTGACGGTCTGTCGGTCGATGGCAAGCTGTTCGCCCTGCCGTTCTACGCCGAAAGCTCGATCACCTACTACCGCAAAGACCTGTTTCAGGCCGCTGGCCTGACCATGCCGGAGCGTCCGACCTGGACCCAGATTTCCGAATTCGCCGACAAACTCACCGACAAATCGAAAGAACAGTACGGCATCTGCCTGCGTGGCAAGGCGGGCTGGGGTGAGAACATGGCGCTGATCAGCACCGTCGCCAACTCCTTTGGCGCGCGTTGGTTCGACGAGCAGTGGAAGCCACAGTTCGACCAGCCCGAGTGGAAAAACGCGCTGACCTTCTACACCAACGTGATGAAGAAAGACGGCCCTCCCGGCGCCTCCAGCAACGGTTTCAACGAAAACCTGGCGCTGTTCAACAGCGGCAAGTGCGCCATCTGGGTCGACGCCAGCGTCGCCGGTTCCTTCGTGACCGACAAATCCCAGAGCAAGGTCGCGGACAGCGTCGGCTTCACTTACGCGCCGCACGAAGTCACCGACAAAGGCTCGGCATGGCTGTACTCGTGGGCCCTGGCGATTCCGACCAGCGCCAAGAACGACAAGGACGCCCGCGCGTTTACCGAATGGGCAACGTCGAAAGAGTACGCGGCCCTCGTCGCGAAAACCGACGGCGTGTCCAACGTACCGCCAGGCACTCGCGCCTCGACCTACACCGACGAGTACAAGAAAGCGGCGCCGTTCGCCAACATCACCCTGGAATCCCTCAAGGCCGTGACGCCAAAAACGCCGACCCTGAAGCCGGTTCCGTACGTGGGCATTCAACTGGTGACCATCCCCGAGTTCCAGCAGATCGGCACCAACGTCGGTCAGCAATTCTCGGCGGCACTGGTGGGTTCGACCACCGTGGACGCTGCGCTGACCCAGGCACAAAGCGCGACCGAGCGTGACATGAAACGCGCGGGCTACCCGAAAAAGGGTTGATCCCGTCTGTTTCAAGGCAGCAGCGGGGATTTTCTCCCTGCTGCCCCGCTTAGCTACTGCCCCGGTTCGGAGTCATCATGAACACCTCAACCCTTCCCCCTCGCACGGCCACGGCTGGCGATAAAGACCAACAGAAAGGCAGCGTTACCAAGCCTGGCTGGTTTCTGGTCAGCCCATCGGTGCTGTTGCTGCTGGTCTGGATGATCGTCCCGCTGGGCATGACCATCTATTTCTCGCTGATCCGCTACAACCTGCTCAACCCCGGCGAGAACGAATTCGTCGGTCTTGAGAACTTTCAGTACTTCGTCACCGACTCGGGCTTTTTCCCCGGTGCGATGAACACCCTGTTGCTGGTCGGCAGTGTGCTGGCCATCAGCGTGATCCTCGGCGTGCTGATTTCCGCGCTGCTGGAAGCCACTGAATTCCTCGGTCGCGGCATCGTGCGTGTGCTGCTGATCTCGCCGTTCTTCATCATGCCCACCGTCAGTGCGCTGATCTGGAAGAACCTGATTTTCCACCCGGTCTCGGGGATTCTCGCCGCCGTCTGGAAGCTGTTCGGCGCGCAGCCTGTGGACTGGCTCGCCAATTACCCGATGCTGTCGATCATCATCATCGTATCGTGGCAGTGGCTGCCGTTCGCCATCCTGATCCTGATGACCGCCATGCAGTCGCTGGACCAGGAACAGAAAGAAGCCGCGCGTCTCGACGGCGCGGGCCCCATCGCGATCTTCTGGCACCTGACCCTGCCCCACCTGGCGCGCCCCATCGCTGTCGTCGTGATGATCGAAACGATCTTCCTGCTGTCGGTGTTCGCGGAAATCTTCACCACCACCAACGGCGGTCCGGGCTTCGCTTCGACCAACCTCGCGTACCTGATCTACAACCAGGCGCTGTTGCAATTCGACGTGGGCATGGCATCGGCGGGCGGCTTGATTGCCGTGGTGATTGCCAACATTGCCGCCATCATCCTGATCCGGATGATCGGCAAAAACCTCACCGACAAGTCTTGAGGGCAAGGTCATGATGACGCTCAAACAATCCCGTCGCCTGCAAAGCGTGCTCCTCGGCACCTTGTCATGGGCGATCGCGGCGCTGATTTTCTTCCCGATCTTCTGGATGGTGCTCACCAGCTTCAAGACCGAGATCGACGCGTTCGCCACCCCGCCGCAGTTCTTTTTCACGCCGACGCTGGAAAATTATCTGCACATCCAGGAGCGCAGCGACTACTTCCACTTCGCCTGGAACTCGATCCTGATTTCCTTTAGCGCGACGATTCTCTGCCTGCTGATTTCGGTCCCGGCCGCCTACTCCATGGCGTTCTTCGAGACCAAACGCACCAAGAGCACGCTGCTGTGGATGCTCTCCACCAAGATGCTGCCGCCGGTGGGCGTGCTGATGCCGATTTACCTGCTGGCCAAGACGTTCGGCCTGCTGGATTCGCGCCTGGCACTGATAGCGATCTACACGCTGATCAACCTACCGATCGTGGTCTGGATGATTTACACCTACTTCAAAGACATTCCGGGCGAAATCCTCGAAGCCTCGCGGCTGGACGGCGCCACCACACGCCAGGAAATCTTCAAGGTGCTGATCCCGATCTGCAAAGGGGGCCTGGCCTCGACGGCGCTGCTGTCGCTGATCCTGTGCTGGAACGAGGCATTCTGGTCGCTGAACCTGACCTCATCGAACGCCGCCCCGCTGACCGCGCTGATCGCCTCGTACTCAAGTCCCGAGGGGCTGTTCTGGGCCAAGTTGTCTGCGGTCTCGACCCTGGCCTGCGCGCCAATCCTGATCTTCGGCTGGATCAGCCAGAAACAACTGGTCCGTGGTTTGTCGTTTGGTGCAGTCAAGTAACAAGACCCCTGTAGGAGTGAGCTTGCTCGCGATCGCGGTATATCTGAAACGAATATATCGCCTGACATCACGCAATCGCGAGCAAGCTCACTCCTACAACTGATGAATTTGAAGAATAAAACTGGAGCCCCACATGGCTAACCTGACAATCAGAAATCTACAAAAAGGCTTCGACGGCCACCAGATCATCAAAGGCATCGACCTGGACGTCAAAGACCGCGAATTCGTGGTGTTCGTCGGCCCGTCGGGCTGCGGCAAATCCACCCTGCTGCGCCTGATCGCCGGTCTCGAAGACGTCACCAGCGGCAGCATCGAACTCGATGGCCGCGAGATCACCCAAGTCACCCCTGCCAAGCGCGACCTGGCGATGGTGTTCCAGACCTACGCCCTGTACCCGCACATGACCGTGGGCAAGAACCTCTCATTCGCGCTGGACCTGGCCGGTACGCCAAAAGCCGAAGTCGAGAAGAAAGTCGCCGAAGCTGCACGCATCCTGGAACTCGGGCCGCTGCTGGAACGCAAACCCAAGCAACTGTCCGGCGGTCAGCGCCAGCGTGTGGCCATCGGTCGCGCCATCGTGCGCAACCCGAAAATCTTCCTGTTCGACGAACCGCTCTCCAACCTCGACGCCGCGCTGCGCGTGCAGACCCGCCTGGAGTTGTCGCGCCTGCACAAAGAGTTGGAAGCGACCATGATCTACGTGACCCACGATCAGGTCGAAGCCATGACCCTGGCCGACAAGGTGGTCGTGTTGAACGGCGGCCGCGTGGAACAGGTCGGCTCCCCTCTTGAGCTGTATCACCACCCCGCCAACCTGTTCGTGGCAGGCTTTCTCGGCACGCCGAAAATGGGCTTCCTCAAGGGCAAGGTCAGCCGCGTGGATGCCAGCGGCTGTGAAGTCACCCTCGATGCCGGGACGAAGATCAATCTGCCGTTCACCAACGCCCAACAAAGTGTGGGCGACGCCGTGACCCTGGGCATTCGTCCGGAGCATCTGGAGCTGGCCAATGCGGGTGACTGCCAGTTGCAAGTCGTCGCCGACGTCAGCGAACGCCTGGGCAGCGACACCTATTGCCACGTCCGCACGCAATCCGGCGAAGCGCTGACCATGCGTATTCGCGGGGACCTCGCCAGCCAGTACGGCGAAACCCTGAACCTGCACCTGGACAGCGCCCACTGCCACCTGTTCGACGCACAGGGCCAGGTCATCCGTAAAGCCTTGCAGGCCGCTGCCTGAGCAGGCGGCCCTCACAGAATCGGGAATGCAGTCATGAAACTGAACAAACAGAACCTGTCGAACCTGGGTGATGGCGTCAACCTGCCCGCCTACGCCCTCGAAGACCGCCGTCAGGGCATCGCCCACATTGGCGTCGGCGGCTTTCACCGCGCGCACCAGGCGTTCTACACCGACGCTCTGATGTCTCTCGGTGCCAAGGACCAAAGCGGCGAAGGCCTGGACTGGGCCATCTGCGGCGTCAGCCTGCGTGAAGAAGACCGTAACAATTTCGAAGCGCTCAAAGACCAGGACTTCCTCTACACCCTGTTCGAACTGGGCGACACGCCCGACACCGAGACCCGCATCATCGGCGCCATGAGCCAGATGCTGATGTCCACCGACAACGACCTCGCGCTGATCGACAAGCTCGCCAGCCCCGAGATTCGCATCGTCTCGCTGACCATCACCGAAGGCGGCTATTGCATCGACGACAGCACCGGCGAGTTCACGAGCCACCTGCCGCAGATCCAGCACGACCTCGCGCACCCCGCCACGCCGAAGACCGTGTTTGGTTACCTGTGCGCCGCGCTGGCCAAACGCCGCGCCGAGGGCACGCCTGCGTTCACCCTGATGTCGTGCGATAACCTGCCGCACAACGGCGCCGTGACCCGCAAAGCGCTGCTGGCGTTCGCCAAACTGCGCGACGCCGAACTGCACGACTGGATCGCCGCCAACGTCAGCTTCCCCAACGCCATGGTCGACCGCATCACGCCAATGACCAGCACCGCCCACCGCCTGCAATTGCACGATGCAAAAGGGATTGATGACGCCTGGCCGGTGGTCTGCGAGCCGTTTGTGCAGTGGGTGCTGGAAGACAAGTTCGTCAACGGCCGTCCGGCGTGGGAAAAAGTCGGCGTGCAGTTCACCGACGACGTTACGCCGTACGAAGAAATGAAGATCAAGCTGCTTAACGGTAGCCATTTGGCCCTGACCTACCTCGGCGCGCTGAAAGGCTACCGCTTCGTTCACGAAACCATGAACGATCCGCTGTTCGTCGATTACATCCGCACTTACATGGACCTGGACGTCACGCCACAACTGGCGCCCGTGCCTGGCATCGATCTGACTGATTACAAACAGACGCTGATCGACCGCTTTTCCAATCAGGCCATCGCTGACCAACTGGAGCGTGTGTGCTCGGATGGCTCGTCGAAATTCCCGAAATTCACGGTGCCAACCATCAACCGCCTGATCGTTGACAACGGCAACATGGACCGCGCCTCTCTGGTGGTCGCGGCGTGGGCCTTGTACCTGCAAGGCAACAGAACCGGCGATTTCAAGGGTGAAAACGGCGTCGAGTACAAGGTTGTCGATCCACGCGCTGACTTCTGCAAAGCGCTGGTGGCCGATGACGTGCTGGTGACGCAACGCCTGCTGGAAGTCGAGGAAATCTTTGGCGCAGCGATTCCGAAATCCGCTGAATTCGTGGCCTCGTTCGAGAAAAACCTGAACAGCCTCAAGCAGCTCGGCGTCAGCAAAACCCTGGAAAACCTGTTGGCGAAAACCCTCTGATCGTCAGAGGTAAAGAGGTGAACATGTTTCTCGGCATCGATTGCGGCACCCAAGGCACCAAGGCCATCGTGCTTGATGCGGCCAGCGGCAAGGTTCTGGGCGAAGGCTCAGGCGCGCACCACATGATCAGCGGCGCCAACGGGCGTCGGGAACAGGACGTGCAGGAATGGCTGACCGCCTTCGAAGAGGCAACGGCTGCGGCACTGGCGCAAGCGGGGATCAGCGGTGCCGAGATTCAAGGCATCGGCGTGTCCGGTCAGCAGCACGGGCTGGTGATGATCGACGAACTGGGCCACGTGTTGCGCCCGGCCAAGCTCTGGTGCGATACCGAATCGGCGCCCGAGAACGATCGTCTGCTGGCGTATCTGGGGGGCGAATCCGGCTCACTGGAACGCCTGGGTATCGCCATCGCGCCGGGCTACACCGTCTCCAAGCTGCTCTGGACCAAAGAGCAGTTCCCGGAGCTGTTCGCCCGGATCGACAAGATCCTGCTGCCCCACGACTTCCTCAATTACTGGCTGACCGGGCGCTGCTGCAGCGAATTCGGCGATGCGTCCGGCACTGGCTATTTCAACGTGCGCACCCGGGAATGGGACGTCGACATCCTCAACCACATCGACCCGACGGGCCGGTTGGTCAAGGCGCTGCCGACCCTGCTCGACGCCCATGAACCCGTGGGCAAGATCTTGCCCGCCATCGCTGAACGTCTGGGCCTCAACCCTGAGGCCATCGTTTCCAGCGGTGGCGGTGACAACATGATGGGCGCCATCGGCACCGGCAACATCACGCCGGGTTCGATCACGATGAGCCTCGGCTCGTCGGGCACCGTGTACGCCTTCGCCGAGGCGGGCAACGTCAGCGCACAGCCTTCGGTCGCAACGTTCTGCTCGTCTTCCGGCGGCTGGCTGCCGTTGATCTGCACCATGAACCTGACCAATGCCACCAGCGCCATTCGCGAGCTGTTCGCGTTGGACATCGGTGCGTTCAACGCCGCCATCGCCTCGTCGCCCATCGGTGCCCAAGGCGTGCTGATGCTGCCGTTCCTCAACGGCGAACGCGTTCCCGCCCTGCCCCACGCCACCGGCAGCATCCTCGGTCTGGACAGCACCAACCTGACCCAGGCCAACCTGTGCCGCGCCGTGGTCGAGGGCACCACCTTCGGCCTGCGTTACGGGCTGGACCTGTTGCGTGAGAGCGGGATCAAAAGCGCCAACATCCGGCTGATCGGCGGCGGCGCGAAAAGCGCGGTCTGGCGGCAGATCGTCGCCGATATCATGGACACCCCGGTCGTCTGCACCACCGGGACCGAAGCGGCCGCCCTGGGCGCGGCGATTCAGGCGGCCTGGTGCCATTCACATGCCAGTGGCGGCAGCGAGTCGTTGCAGGCGCTGTGCGAACGTTGCGTCAGCCTCGACGCCAGCAGCGAAACGAAACCGCTGCCTGAACACGTGGCCGCGTACCATACGGTTTATCAGCACTACCGCAATCAATTGCAGGGCATCTGACGACTGCCCTTAACGGAGCACCTATGTATCTGGTCTGTGGCGAAGCACTGTTCGACTTTTTCAGTCAACCTGACAGCGCCCAACTCAACAAAATCGGCTACCAGGCTATCGCCGGCGGCTCGCCGTTCAACGTTGCGGTCGGCCTGCGCCGACTAGGCGTGGACGCCGGTTTCTTCGCCGGGATTTCCACCGACTATCTGGGCAAACGCCTCGCGGCGGTACTGAAAGAAGAAGGCGTGCGGGATGATTTTCTGATTCATTTCGACGCCCCGACCACCCTGTCGATGGTCGCAGTGGGCGCCGATGGCTCGCCGCAATACAGCTTCCGGGGTGAAGGCTGCGCGGACCGTTTGCTGACGACCGCTCAACTCCCGGTGCTGGACACCAGCGTTCGCGGCCTGCACGTGGGATCGTTCTCGTTGGTCGTCCAGCCCGTAGCCGATGCGCTGCTGGCATTGGTGCGACGCGAAAGCGGCCAGCGCCTGATCACCTTCGACCCCAACGTGCGCTTGAACCCTGCACCGAGCATCGAGCTGTGGCGCAGCCAAGTTGCCCAATTCGCCGAACACGCGCACCTCATCAAAGTCAGCGACGAAGACCTGCATCTGCTCTACCCTGACACCGACGCGGAAACCGTGGCCAAGGGCTGGCTGCAACACAACTGCCAACTGGTGATCATGACCCGTGGCCGTCAAGGCGCCACCGTCTTCACCCGCGAACTCGGCCACTGGTCCGTCCCGGCCCGCGACGTCAAAACCGCTGACACCGTTGGCGCCGGTGACACCTTCCAGGCCGCGCTCATTACGTTTCTGACCGAACGCCACCTCGACACCCCGGCGAGCCTGCCAGGATTGAGCCGCGAGACACTGACCGACATGCTGAATTTCGCCGTGGCTGCGGCGGCGGTGACGTGCACGCGGGTGGGGCCGGATTTGCCGTATCGGGATCAGGTGGTTTGACGGAATCGCTACCCGATCAAAAAACCGGCCTGGCGCCGGTTTTTTACTATTTCTCGAATACTCTTTTTCGCATTCGTTTAACGTCTGGCATTAAGACGTGCGTGGAAAAGCGCCCGCGACGGCCTGCACTTTTTATACCTCTAGATACATCTTCTTCCTTGATCTACCATCGCTCTATGACGACCATCGACGACCTTGAACCTCAAAGGGATGTGGGTGGTGAAAAGCAGAGAACTGATAGCAGAGCTTGAAGCGGCGGGATGGACGTTCCAACGAAGTCGTGGCAGTCATCACGTGTTTACCCACCCGCGCAGCCCTTATTCCATCGCGGTGCCCCACCCGAAAAAAGACTTACCCTTGGGAACCGTAAAAAGCATCAGGAGGCGCGCATGGCTCGGCCCATCAGAACAGGCCTGATTCTTTCGCAGGAGCACATCATGCAATATCCCATCGCCATCGAATGGGGCGACGAAACCACCGCCATTGGCATTCACATCCCGGATATTTGCGGGGCAGTGACCGCAGGTGACACGTTTGAAGAGGCCTATAACGCCGCTGTCGAAATCGCTCACATCATGCTTGAAGAGCAGGTGACCGGCGGACATCCCGTACCCATGCCGACCTCCGCAAAACGGCATCATGATCATCCCGACTATGCAGGAATGGGCTGGGGGATGCTGGAGGTCGATATCACGCCTTATCTAGGCAAAACGGAAAAGGTCAATGTCACGTTGCCCGGCTTCGTGATCCAACGCATTGACCGATATGTGCGTGACCACAACATCAAGAGCCGCTCGTCATTTCTCGCAGACGCTGCACTGGAAAAGCTGACGCGGCTTTAAGCCCTGACGGGACAAATATTCAATCCAAAAAAAAGGGGCAGCCGGTGATCACCGCTGCCCCTTCCTCATCCATCCCCCACACCGCCAACACCCAAGACTCAGGCCATTTCCGCCTTCGCCATGGCGATCTTGGCCTTGACCTCTTGCTCAGCGGTTTGCAGCTCGGTTTTCTGTTTCTGCAGGTCAGCCACTTTCTTGTCCACGGCCGCTTGCTGCTCCGGCGTCATGGCGTCGTACTGTTCCTTGCTCACGCCGGTCAGCTGCTGACGCACCTTCTCGGCATCGGTCTGGTTCATGTACGCCAGGAAATCGGCCTTCGCCGAAGAACTGCTGCTGGTGCTGGTGTCGCTGTTATCGACCGCCGCCATTTCGGTATCGACGGTTTTGCTCACGCTGTCTGTCGACGCGATCTGTTTGTCACCGGCGGCCGCGAAAGCAGCTGCCGCAGCCGCTTTGTCTTCATCCGACACCTTGGACGTGGCGTTGGCCAGGGAGGCTTTGAGGTTCACCATCATTTTGGCGAAAGACTCGTTGTAGCCCTGATCCGCGCTGCTTTGGGTGGAGCTGTCGGTACTGCCCGCGAGTGCGGCAACCGGCGCGGAAGCGCTGGCCGTCGCGGCGGTGTACGCATCCTTGTCTGTCGTGTCGTAGTGCGTGTGAGCCACGGCCTTCGACACGAAGTGCTGGATCGTACTGTTATCAATGATCATCTTTCACCTCCTTATCAGGTTATCGATGCACCTCCGATAGCAGCAAAAGCAATGCCACATGCTGGTACATACGCTGAAAGGCCCGCCCCACGCGGGGTGCAAGGCATAGAGGGTTTCGAAGGAAGCGGCAATGTCGGCGTTGCCTTGCCGGGAACGGCAGGCCTTCGCCGCTCTGGCCGCTCAGCGCGGTGGCTGTTGATCCTGCAAACGCAGGCCCCAGTCACGCAGCGAAGCCACCACGGGCCCGACTTCACGTCCCTTGGCGGTCAGCAGGTATTCGAGCCGCGGCGGATGCTGCTCGTAAAGACGACGCTCGATCAGACCGTTGGCTTCCAGGGCCTTGAGCCGGGTGGACAGCGTGCTTGGGGCGCACCCCTTGAGCGAGTCCTGCAAATCCTGAAAGCGTCGCGAGGGGTTACGCAGCAGGTCGCGCAGAATGAGGATCACCCAGCGCTCGCCGATCACCTCGAGCGCGGTGATCACCGGGCAGAAGGCGTAGTAGGGAAGGGCTGGGCGAGTATCGGGATCGGATTCGGACATGGGCGCGAGTCTAGCAAGGGCGTATTGGGCTGGAAAGCCTGGGTTGACTGTGTGCCATCGCCGTATCTGCATGGCTTGCCAACGGTGGCGATATTACAGAGCCAGCGCCGGCAAGCCGGACTGCTGCAGGTGACTCACCCAATCCAATCAGCCCCGGTGAGCGGCCGCAGAGGTCATGAACCGATGGGTCAGAGCAGCTCACTCAAATCCAGTTTCTCCTGTGGCACTGGCATCGAGAAGTAATACCCCTGTGCCTGCCCTGCCCCCATTTCACGCAGCAATTGCAACGTATCGGCGTCTTCTACACCCTCGGCGACCACCGTCAGCCCCAGCGATTCGGCCATGCGCACGATGGCGCGGACGATGGCGCGGCTGCGGGAGCTGGTGGTCAGTTCGAGGGTGAAGGATTTGTCGATCTTCAGGCCGCTGAAATGGTACTGGTGCACGTAACTGAGCGACGAGAACCCGGCGCCGAAGTCGTCGAGCACCGTAGAGACGCCGTTGTCCGCCAAGTGCTTCATGGCCTGACGCGCCAGTTCCGGTTCGGCCACCAGCGCACCTTCGGTCAATTCCAGACAGATGCGCGACGGCGCCACGCCATGTTGCGCGAGCAGTCCCAGCACTTCGCCAGCGAATTCCGGTCGGCTGATGCTGTAGCTCGAACAGTTGACGTGAACGGTCGGCCAATGGGCATGACTGGGCTGCGCCAACATCGCCACCACCTGTTGCAGCATGTAATAGTCCAGCCGTCCAATCAGGCGCAGGCCTTCCAGCGCGGGCAGGAACAGCCCCGGCGCGATCACTCGGCCATCGGCCTGACGCCAGCGGATGAGCGCTTCCAGTGCCAGAATTTTGCCCGTGGCAACGTCGATGATCGGCTGAAAATACGGCAGCAATTCGTCAGTGCGCTTGAGGGCGTTACGCAACGCACCCTCTTGCTCCATCTGGTCGGACACCTCGCGCCGCACTTCCTGGTTGAACACGGCGTAACTGTCGCGCCCAGCGTTCTTGACCCGGTACATCGCCGTGTCGGCATCTCGCAACAGGTCGGCGGGCTCTTTGTGGAATTGCAGATCAGCGCCGACCACCCCAATGCTGCACGACGAAAACACGGCATGTCCGTCGATGTAGAACGGCACATCGAACGCCAGGAGGATGCGCTCGGCAATGGCGACCGTAACATCAGGGGGCGCTGCATACGCCAGTACCGCGAACTCGTCGCCACCCAGCCGCGCCAGCAGGTCGCTGTCACGCATGCAACTGCGCAAGCGATCAGCCGCCTGAATCAGCAGGAGGTCGCCCGAATGATGCCCAAGGCTGTCGTTGACCATCTTGAAGCGGTCGAGGTCGATGAACATGACGGCCAGGTCCTGACCATGGGCGCAAAACGCCTGCCAGGCGCCCTGCAAGCGCTGTTGCAAGTGGCTGCGATTGGGCAACCCGGTCAGGGAATCGTGGGCGTTTTCGTGCTGTAACTTGGCGTTGGCGTAGTCCAGCTCTCGGGTGCGGTCCTGCACTCGGGCTTCCAGCCGGACGTTGGCCGTATGAATGGCTTCGGCGGCGCTGCGACGGGACAGCGCCGTGTCGATGTGCCGCGAGACGAACGTCAGCAAATCCTGATCACGCAGCGAATAACTGACATGGGGCGAATAACTCTGCACCGCCAGCACACCGCGCACGGTGTCGCCGTCAAACAGCGGAATGCCCAGCCAGGAACAGGATCGATTGATCTCGTTCTGAATCGTGATTTCGCCATTGCCCTCCAGACGTCGCGCCTCGGCACTGTCGATCAGGCAAGGGCGACGCTGGCGAATCACGTACTCAGTGAAACCGCGCTCGCCGCGACGGGGGTCCGGGCGGCGGGTCAGGCGTTCGTCGACGTAGTACGGAAAGGTCACCTCGTCCGTGGCGTCGTCGTACAGCGCAATGTAGAAGTTCAGGGCAAACAGCAGTTCGCCGACAATCCCGTGCAGGCTCTTGAACAGGTCGGTCATGTCCCCCGGCTGGCTGGACAGTTCGGTGATCTGGAACAGCGCGCTCTGCAAATGCTCGGCCCGCTCGCGGTCGGCTACTTCGTTACGCAGGGCGTCGTTGAGCCGCGACAGCTCCAGCGTGCGGCGCACCACGGTTTCTTCCAGGTGCGCGCGGTGCAGGATGCGGTCCAGCGCCATCGCCACGTGACGCGCGACCACCAGAAACAGCTCCTGATCCTCGACGCTGTAAACCCGTGACACGTCGTAAACCTGCATCGCCAGCATGCCGAACACGTCGTCGGAAGCGTTCTTCAGCGGCGCCCCCATCCAGAATTCGGGCCGATGCCCCACGCAATAGAACCGTTCCTGAGACTGGGCGCGTTCGATTCCGGCCGCGTCGACGAACAACGGCTGCTCGGTGGTCAGCACATAACCGGTCATGGACAGCCGTTCCGGATCGAGAAACTCTTGGGTCTCGGCTTCCAGCGCGTCGACATCGGTGATGTCGATGTAATAGGGATAGGTGATCTTGCCGCTGTGCCCTTCGTACAGCGCCAGGTAGAAGTTCTCGGCGTCGATCAGAGTCGACAGTTGCCGGTGCACGCCTTGCAGAAACGCCGGGCGGTCACGGGTCGAACTGGCCAGATAGGTGATTTCGTACAGCACCCGTTGTGTGGCTTGGGCGCGGGTCAGGGCATCGGTCTGTAACCGCAGTCCCAGTTTGCTTGCCAACACCAGTAAAAACGGATTGCTCGACTCGCGTTCGGGGGTCAGCAACCAGCCCAACGGGCTTTCGCCATGCCCGGTCACCCAGCGGTGTAATCCATGATCGCGACAGAAAGCGTCGAAGCCTTCTCGGGGAATGAGTGACGGCCACTCGGTCGCGGCATCGCCCTGCCCCAACAAATGCATGTGCCGGTTGGCACGGTAGGCGGCCCAGCTCAATCCGGGGGTCGCGCTGGTCGCAGCTTTCAGCACTGCTTCGAGAGAGTTTTCGTCGATCATCGATGTCGCATTTTCCGAACCATCATCTGCCTGACACGCTGTTTCCTCGGTCGCCGGCGAGCGCTGAACAGGATTCGTGACGTGGGAATTCATAGGCGCTCCATTGCCAGCGTGGGACTGAGCTATCTTCATGGGGTCTGACTGAGGGATGCAAGCGCCATATTCGTTCCAGCTGCCTATAAACGACGAAAAAAACGCGATTTCACGACATTTCACGTGACAGTTGCCTGAGTCTCAGTTCTATATCGGCAGTCAACCGTTGAAATGAAAGATTTTCCGCGCACGCTGGTCAGATCGACCCACATTAAATGATGGTGTCTCGATCCCGGACCTTCCCTTGTTGTTACCTGTCTCTGATTACTGCGTCTCCAACCTACCTCGTCCTCAGGAGTTGATTGAAAAATGATCAAGACTTACAGCTATGCCGCAAAATCAGCCTCGGAAAAACTGGCCCCGCTGCACATCGAGCGACGTGAGCCGGGGGCTGATGACGTGCAGATCGACATCCTGTTCTGCGGCGTCTGCCACTCCGACCTGCACACGGCCCGCAACGAATGGCACAACACGCTCTACCCGTCGGTGCCGGGCCATGAAATCGTGGGCAAGGTCACGGCGGTGGGCGCCAACGTGAAAAACTTCAAGGTCGGTGACCTCGCCGGCGTCGGCTGCATGGTCGACAGCTGTCAGCATTGCGCGTCCTGCGCGGAAGGTGAAGAGCAATATTGTGAAAGCGGTTTCACCGGCACTTACAACGGCCCGGTGTTCGGCGGTGAAAACACCTTCGGTGGCTACTCCGACAAGATCGTGGTGAAAGAGAAATTCGTCCTGAAAATCTCCCACAGCGACAACCTCGCCGCCGTCGCACCGCTGCTGTGCGCGGGTATCACCACCTACTCGCCGCTGCACCACTGGAAAGTCGGCCCGGGTAAAAAAGTCGGTGTGGTGGGTCTGGGCGGCCTGGGCCACATGGCCGTGAAGATCGCCCATGCCATGGGCGCTCACGTGGTGCTGTTCACCACCTCGCCAAACAAGCGCGAAGACGGCAAGCGACTGGGCGCCGACGAAGTCGTGGTGTCGAAGAACGCCGATGAAATGGCCAAGCAAGCCAATTCCCTGGACTTCATCCTCAACACCGTAGCGGCACCTCACGATCTGGACGCCTTCCTCAACCTGCTCAAGCGCGACGGCACCATGACCCTCGTGGGCGCACCTGACAGCCCGCACCCGTCGCCGTCGGTGTTCAACCTGATCTTCAAACGTCGTAGCCTCGCCGGCTCGCTGATCGGCGGCATTCAGGAGACCCAGGAAATGCTGGATTTCTGTGCCAGGCACGGCATCGTCTCCGACATCGAAATGATCCACATGAAAGACATCAACGAAGCCTACGAGCGCATGATCAAGGGTGACGTGAAGTACCGTTTCGTGATCGACATGGCCACGCTGAAAGAAGAAGCGTCGGCGGCCTGACGCGTTTCGACCACCGGGCTGTCGGGGAAACCTACCCCGTCGGCCCGGGGCTTTCGTAACATTCTGTGTTTCGACCTCCGTAAATTATCCGCAACCAACCCCATTGCCTCAGGTCATTAACTCTGGGGTGATGCTGCTCCCCCCGTGGCAACGCTTTCTCCGCAAGACGTCGATGCCGAACGCAACGAGTACGTCGGGGGATTGGCGAGAAATCTTCAACAGTGCATGCAGTTATTCGAATGAATGCTTGGTTCGCTCATTGTTTATCGTGGGTGACTTGACGCTTTCACTGCCGCAGATGCCCGTTCGCTGCTCACCGTCAGCGCCGGGCCTGACTCAATGCTGACGAGGAACCTGTCCATGACCGATCAGCCTGATCACAAAGAACCTGTGTCCGACCTCACGGCCTTCACCGTGCCGTCGCGACGAAATTTCCTGAAATCCATTGGTGTGTCCGGCCTCGCGGCAGCCACGGCTCCGATGTGGACCCAAGCCCTCGAAGCCCAGGCCGCCGTGGCCGACGACGTCGATCCGCCCGCCAAAGACGAACGGCGTATGACCCTCAAGGTCAACGGCCAGGCCCATACGCTCAACCTCCCGGCCAACGCCGCACTGCTGGATGTGCTGCGTGATCGCCTGCAACTGACCGGCACCAAGAAAGGCTGCGACCACGGCCAGTGCGGTGCGTGCACCGTTCACGTCAACGGCACGGCCATCAATTCGTGCCTGTCGCTGGCGGCCATGCACGAAGGCGACGAGATCACCACCGTCGAAGGTCTGGCGAAGGACGGCAAACTGCACCCGGTGCAGGAAGCGTTCTGGGAACACGACGCCTACCAGTGCGGCTACTGCACCAGCGGCCAGATCATGAGCGCCGTGGCGGTGTTGCAAGACAAAAACATTGGCAGCGACGACCACAGCGTACGCGAAGCCATGAGCGGCAATATCTGCCGATGCGGCGCCTACAAGAACATCCTGGCCGCCATTCAAAGTGCGCGGATCAAATTGCAGGAGGTGACCTGATGAGAGCCCTCGATTATGTGCGCGCCAGCAGCGTTGAGCAGGCCGTGACGACCCACTCGAAAAGCCAGACCGCCTTCTTTCTCGCGGGCGGCACCACCCTGCTGGACCTGGTGAAACTGGACGTGATGCCCGCCGACCAGGTCATCGACGTCAATCACCTGTCCCTCAAGCAGGTCGAAGTGCAGAAAGACGGCAGCGTGCGCGTCGGCGCGTTGGTGACCAACGCCACCCTGGCCCACCACCCTTACATCGTCGAGCACTACCCGGTGCTGTCCCAGGCGTTGCTGTCCGGCGCCACCACGCAGTTGCGCAACAAGGCCACCACCGCAGGCAACGTCATGCAGCGGGTGCGCTGCAATTATTTCCGCGACGGCCATTCGGCCTGCAATAAACGCGAGCCCGGTTCGGGCTGTGCCGCCATCGACGGTCATAACCGCAGCGTGCATGCAGTGTTGGGCACCAGCGATCAATGCATCGCGACCCACCCGTCGGACATGTGCGTGGCGATGGCGGCGATTGGCGCGAAGGTCGAGGTGCAAGGGCCGAAGGGTTCACGCAGCGTCGACTTTCTCGACTTCCATCTGCTGCCCGGCTCGACTCCGTGGAAAGAACACGCCTTGCAGGATGACGAGTTGATCACCCACGTGGTGCTGGACGCGCCGCTGGCCAACAGCAAGTCCGGTTACCTGAAATTGCGTGACCGCGCCTCGTACCAGTTCGCCCTCGCTTCGAGCGCGGTGATTCTGGTGATGGACGGCAACACCGTGCGTGAAGCGCGCATCGCGATGGGCGGCGTCGGCACCAAGCCGTGGCGTGCCCTGGAAGCGGAGCGCGCCTTGAAAGGTGCGACGTTGACCCCGCAAAACATGGAAAAAGCCGCCGCCCTTGCGTTGCAGGGCGCCAAACCATACCGCCACAACGCCTACAAGATTGCCCTCGGGCAGCAGGCGATCGTGCGCAACCTCAGCACGCTGACGGCCTGATCGGGAGGATCGAGACATGACGGATTCAAACATGATCGGCGCGGCGCCCCGGCGCATCGACGGCCGACGCAAGGTCACCGGCACCGCGATGTATGCCTCTGACCATCACCTGAAAAACATGGCCTACGGCTATGGCGTATTCAGTACCATTGCCAGTGGCAAGGTGACCGGGCTAGACCTGGACGCCGCGCGCAAATCCCCCGGCGTGCTGGACATCTTTCACCACGGCAATTTCCCTGAGCTGTACCACAACTCGACATTGCCGATGTCGTTCGCACAGATCCTCAAGGCCGCCAAGTCCGACGAAAGCCGTCTGCCGTTCGAAGACGACACGGTTTACTACGCCGGGCAGTTCGTCGCGCTGGTGGTGGCCGACACCTTCGAACACGCACGAGCGGCGGCCTATAAGGTCAAGGTCAGCTACAGCAAGACCGATGCGGTGGCCAACCTCGAACAGGGCATGAAGGCGGGCAAGCTGCAGGACGGCAGCCCCGGCCACAGTCGTGGCGACGCGGGTGCGGCATTCGACAGCGCCGCCCACAGCATTGATGCGACCTACACCACCCCCGTCGAAACCCACAACCCGATGGAAATGCACGCGACCGTCGCCAGTTGGGAAGACGGTCGGTTGATCGTCTACGAGGCCAGTCAGGGCGTCGTTGCGCATCGCAATTCGCTGGCGAAAATTTTCGGTCTGATCCCGGAAAAGGTCGAAGTCCGGGCGCCGTTCATTGGCTCGGGCTTCGGCAGCAAGCTGTGGATCTGGCCCCACTCCGTCGCCGCCAGTGGCGCGGCGAAAGTGCTCAATCGCCCGGTGCAATTGGTCGTGCCTCGCGAACAGATGTTCACCACCACGGGGCACCGGCCGGAAACCCGTCAACGCTTGCGCCTCGCCACGGATGACAAGGGCAAGCTGGTGTCGGTGCGTCACGAATCGATCAACACCACGTCGTTTACCGACCCGTACAAGGAAAACTGCGGGACCTCGACCAAAAGCCTCTACAGCTGCGCCAACGTGCTGACCAGCCACAAGATCATTGAGGTCAATCGCGGCACGCCGACGTCGATGCGTGCACCGGGGGCCGCGCCGGGTCTGTTCGCGCTGGAGTCGGCGATGGACGAGATGGCCGATAAAGTCGGCATGGACCCGCTGGCCTTCCGCAAGCTGAATGTCTCCGAGCGTGACGAAAGCCAGAACTTGCCGTGGTCGAGCAACCATTTGCAGGCGTGCATTGATCAGGCCGGCGAGCGCTTTGGCTGGAGCAAGCGCGATCCGAAGCCGGGCTCGATGAAAGACGGTCACGAGATCATCGGCTACGGCATGGCGGCTTGTAACTGGGACGCCTACCGCACGCCTGCGGAGGCGCAAGTGTCGTTGCGCGCCGACGGCACGGCCTATGCGATCTGCGGCGTGCAGGACATCGGCACCGGCACCTACACCATCGTCGCCCAAGTGGTGAGCAGCATCACGGGCATCCCGCTGGACAAGATCGAGGTCGAACTGGGCAACTCGTCGTTTCCACCCGCGCCGGTGTCCGGTGGCTCCTGGGCGACGGCCAGCGTGCTCCCCGCGATTGCTGAAGCGACGCGTCAGGCGGTCGAGCAATTGAAGGTGCTCTCCACGGCGCCCAAAGGCGTGTTTGCCGGGGCCAAGGCCGATCAGGTCAGCTTCGAGCAGGGTCAGTTGAAGAGCGGTGACAAGACCTTCGCGATTGCTGACGTGCTCAAGGCACAGAAACAATCCAGCGCCTTTGGCGAGGCCAAGACCGGCATGAATGACACCAGCAAGCATTCGTTTCGGTCATTCGGGGTGCATTTCGTCGAGGTGCGTTGGGACCCGGGCATTTCCCGGCTGCGGGTGGCGCGGGTGGTCAGCGCTATCGACGTCGGCAAGGTGATCAACCACAAGACTGCGCTCAATCAGGTCGAAGGGGCAATTGTGATGGGCGTCGGCATGGCGCTGTTCGAAGGCACGGACTTCGATGAGCGCAACGGCATGCCGGTGAACAACAACTACGCCGAGTACGTGGTGCCGGTGCATGCGGACCAGCCGGAGATCGACGTGATTCTGCTCGACTACCCGGACTATGAACTGAACGAGTTCGGGGCGCGGGGGATTGGCGAGATCGGCATCACGGGCCTGGCCGCTGCGGTGGCGAATGCCGTGGCCCATGCCACCGGCAAGCGGATTCGTGATTTGCCGATCACACTGGACAAGCTGATGGAGTTACCACCGACGCTGAGTGCGTAAAGCAAGGTTGTGCCATCCGCAATAACCTGGGATGCCACTGTTCCTGTGGGAGCGAATTCATTCGCGAAAAATCGTACATTCGGCACACATGCGTCGGATGTATGAATGCCCCGCGAAAGAACTCGCCCCCACAGGGTTCGGCGGTATCACAAAGCGCCTTGGGCCAGCCTGCGAACAGAATCAAAAGCAACGGGTGTCACCCCAATTCCGGCTGTATCCGGTCGCGGCCCGTCATCTTCGCGGCATACACCCCGGAATCCGCCCTCAACAGCAGCGCGTCGGCGCCCTCGCCTTCGCGCCAGCTGGCAATGCCGAAACTCGCGGTGACCCGTCCCACGCCGTCGACTGGCTGCGTGCGCAGGGCGGACCACAGCTCCACCGCCAATCCGTAGGCCTGATCGCTATCGGTGTCGGGGCACAGGACCATGAACTCTTCCCCACCGAGCCGGCAAAAGACGTCACTGCGCCGCAGCCGATGACACAGCCGCTCGCAGATGGCTTGCAGCACATGGTCGCCGACAGCATGGCCCAGTTGATCGTTGATGGCCTTGAAGTGGTCGATGTCCAGCATGACCACGGAGAACAGGCCACCGTACTGCTCGACACGGAACACCTCGGCCTGTAGCCGCTCCTGAAAATAACGCCGGTTGTAGACGCCCGTCAGCGCATCCGTCACGGACATGGTGCGCAGTTCTTCCTCTACTCGTTTGCGCTCGGTGATGTCCAGGCACACGGCCAGGTAGCCGATCCATTGATCGTGCTCGTCGAGGACCGGGCTGACCTGCATGTTGACCTGCAAATGGCTGCCGTCATGGCGCACCAGCGTCCAGTCATTGGCCTGATGGGCGTGCTCTTGCACCGCTTCGATCAGCATGACTTCCACGGTGTCGACCACCCGGTCATAGCGCTGGCTCAATTCATTGACATGCGCCGCCAGCTCGGAAGGCAGGTGCAGCTCACACAAGGTCCGGACGCCGCAGATGTCCGAGCTGTCGTAACCGAGCATTTTTTCGGCGCCGATGTTGAAGGTGGTGATCAGGCCGTTCATGTCCGTGGCAATGATTGCCACCTGGGTGGCCGCGTCCAGCACATTGCGCAACTGACTGTGGGCGGTGCGCAGTTGCTGTTCGCGCTGGCGCAGCCGCGTCGTGCTTTGCTCCACCATCCGCAAGGCGCGCTGACGCTGGCTGATCAACACGTACAGCAACGCACTCAGCATGAAACTGAGCAGCGCGCCGAGGATCACCAGGCTGTCGTTGGACGAAGGGTTGGCACCGATGAAGACGGAGGTCGGTCGCACTTTCAACTGATAGATGCGGCCCGCAAAATTCAGGGTTTTGGTGATGGAGAGGTCGCTGGCCGCTGCGTTGGCGGCTGACTGATACAGCACGTCGGATTCCGGCGCTCCCGTGATGTCTTCGAGCCTGAGGTTCAGGTTGTCTTCGGCACTCAACGGCAAGCCTTCGGTCATCATTTTATGAAGGCTGATGACCGCTACCAAAAATCCCTGCAATGCCCCCAGTGAGGAGCTTTCGGGGTGCGGGCGGGACTGAACGGGGGCCACCAGCAAAATACCCTTGCTGTTTTCCGTTTCGAGACCTACCAGGTTCATGTGCGGTGAAGCGGCCATTTCGCCGGTCCAGATCGCCCGCTCAAGGGTCTCCTGCCGCACACGCTCGGAATTCACGTCAAAACCCAACGGCAATTCGAGGGTGCTTCGGCTTTGAGAGAAACGCACCGGGTAATAAACCGGGCGCCTGTTCGCGACCGCCAAGCTGCTGACCCCATCCAACTCTCGAATGGAATAGTTGCGCACCCCGGCATCCCGAGCGCTCTTCTCGAACGCCTCGCGATCACTGTCCAGGACTTTTGGCGCCCATGAATACGCTTGGGTGAAGGTCAACAGAGGGCGGGCGAAGCCGTTGTACTCCTGTTCGGAAACGTCATCGGAGTACACGAAGAACCGGCGCAGGCTGTCCAGTCGTCGCAGTTGCCCCTCTAAACGGTCCTGAATGCGGCTCACTCGCTCGGCGGCCAGCAAGTCGAAGCGTTGACGCAACTGACGCTGATACACCTCGACGTTGGCCAACGCCAGAAGCGCGGTCAGTACGGCACCGGCAGAGAAAACAAGCGCGGCAACCGCCCACGACGACGTGTCTTCATTGATGAAGCCAAGGATCTTCGCGCTGGACCGGTTAGACGACATAGGCTGAACTCATGGCGCCACGTGCTGCCGTGGCACGTGGCCAGAGTTAACTTATAGCTATTCGCCATTAGTTTGCCTAGTGCTGCGTGTCCGTCAGCATCTCCCGACCCCGGAGGCCCGCCGTTGCAGCGGGTGCCGGAGCCGGCGCGGTATCGATTCAGCGCGCGGTGATCTTCCAGGCGCGGTGGATCTTGCCGTTTCGCGTGAAGTCCGGATCGATGGTCTGCTGAGTGATTTCCTCGACCGCGTACCGTTCGGCGAGGTTTTCTTCCAGCTGGAACTTGCGGAAGTTGTTGGAGAAATACAGCACGCCGCCGCTGGCCAGACGCGCCATCGCCAGGTCGATCAGCTGCACCTGATCGCGCTGCACGTCGAACACCCCTTCCATGCGCTTGGAGTTGGAGAAAGTCGGCGGGTCAATGAAGATCAGGTCGTATTCGTCGCGACTCGCTTCCAGCCAGGCCATCACGTCGCCCTGTTCCAGACGGTTCTTGTCGGAAAAGCCGTTGAGCGACAGGTTGCGGCGCGCCCAGTCCAGGTAGGTTTTTGACAGATCGACGCTGGTGGTACTGCGCGCACCGCCTTTGGCCGCGTGCACGCTGGCGGTCGCGGTGTAGCAGAACAGGTTCAAGAAACGCTTGCCCGCGGCTTCGCGCTGGATGCGCATGCGCATCGGGCGGTGGTCAAGGAACAGGCCGGTGTCCAGGTAGTCGGTCAGGTTGACCAGCAGCTTGACCCCGCCTTCGTTGACCTCGTTGAACTTGCCCTGGGCGCTCTGACGCTCGTACTGCCTGGTCCCGCTCTGACGCTCACGGCGTTTGACGATGACGCGGCTCTTGTCGATGTTCAGCGCCTGGGGAATCGCGGCCAGGGCATCGAACATGCGGATCGAGGCTTTTTCCGGGTCGATGGACTTCGGCGCGGCGTATTCCTGGACGTGCACCCAATCGTGGTACAGGTCGATGGCCATCGCGTATTCCGGCATGTCGGCGTCATACACGCGGTAGCAGTCGATGCCTTCGCGCTTGACCCATTTGCCCATGGCCTTGACGTTCTTTTGCAGGCGGTTGGCGAACATTTGCCCGCCTTCGCTCAGGCGGGGCTGCTCGATCACCGGCGCAGGCGCGGGCGTCGGCTTGATCGGGTTGCCATTTTTGTTGAACTTGCGCTCTTGCGGCTCATCCGGGGTCTGGTCGTAGGCCGCCTGTTCGCGCTCGGCCTGACGCTGCTCGGGGGTTCGACGCTCGCCGGTGACGAACTGATCCGGCAACACCTTGATCAGCAGCAGCTTGCACGGCAAGGCGCCGTTCCAGAACGCGTATTGCTTGTGGCTGCGGATGCCCATGCGCTTGCCCAGGTCCGGCGCACCGGTGAACACAGCCGCTTCCCAGTTCAGACAGGCCTGACGCAGACGCTCGCCCAGATTCTGGTAGAGGTACAGCAGGCTCGCTTCGTCACCCAGACGTTCGCCATACGGTGGGTTGCAGATCACGAGGCCCTTCTGGTTCTGGTCCGGACGCGGCTCAAAGGTCGCGACTTCGCCTTGATAAATTTTGATCCAGTCCGACAGTCCGGCTCGCTCGACGTTGTTGCGACCCGGCTGGATCAGTCGAGGATCGGCTTCGTAGCCGCGAATCCACAGCGGCGGCTTGGCCAGACCGGCCTCGGCGCGGGCCTGGGCTTCGTCATGCAGCTTGCGCCACAACGCCGGGACATGGCCCAGCCACGCGGAAAAACCCCAACGCTCACGCTTGAGGTTCGGTGCAATATCGGCAGCGATCATTGCCGCTTCGACCAGGAAGGTGCCCACGCCGCACATGGGGTCGGCCAGCGCGCCGCCGTCCGCCGCAATACGTGGCCAGCCGGAACGAATGAGAATGGCGGCCGCGAGGTTTTCCTTCAGCGGCGCCGCGCCCTGCTGCAAGCGATAGCCGCGCTGGTGCAGGCTGTGGCCGGACAGGTCCAGCGAAAGAATCGCTTCGCCACGGTCCAGCCGCAGGTGGACGCGCAGGTCAGGGTTGAGTTTGTCGATCGACGGACGCAGCCCATCCGGGGTGCGCAGCCGGTCGACAATGGCGTCCTTGACCTTCAACGCGCCAAAGTGGGTATTGTCGATGCCCGAACCATGCCCACTGAATTCCACGGCCAGGGTGCCGTCCGGTTCCAGATGGTCGGCCCATTCGATGTCATGCACGCCGTGGTACAGGTCTTCGGCATCTTTCATCGGGAAGCGTTTGAGGACCAGCAGCACGCGGTTGGCTAGACGCGACCACAGGCACAGCCGGTAGGCGGTTTCCATGTCGGCGCTGCCCCGAATCGTCGAGGTGTGTTCGCGGGTTTCCTGGAGGCCAAGTGCGGTGGCTTCCTCGGCGAGCAGGCCCTCAAGGCCTTTGGGACAGGTGAGGAAGAGTTCGTATGGGTCCGACATGAGATTTCCAGAGCCTTCGGCTATGTGGCGGGACAACGCATCGTCCGGCCCGATTCAACAGACGTCTTTCGTGGAGACGTCCGGGTGGCACACGGTTGTGCCGCTCCGCCGCGTCGAATGATTTCGAGTACGGCAGTTATGCCCGCCAGAATGTCCAACAGGCATGTTTGTTCTTAAAAAACCGCTATTCAGCCCGACGACGGTAGTAATAAAAAGTCACATCCTTGACCCTTCGTCGTTTTAAATCTGACGTCAAACGGCCATCAGCTGTCCATGAGAATGACTCGCAAATTTCATCAAGACCCTCGGATCAGGGGGCTTGGCAAAAAAAATCCACTCGAAACGATTCAGCGCTTATGGTCTTAATGCCTCAACGGTTACGTTCTTATGACAAAACGGTCATTCACAGCTATCGAACCATTGGTTAGAACTCACCTCAGGCCTTCGTCGCAACGACGAGGGCACCATCGCCCGCGACGCCGGCAGCGGGCATGCAAAGGCAGAAGATTCTGCCCGACCTCGACATGAGGTCTCCAGGGACATAACAGTCAACAAACGAGGGCAACACCCTATGAGAAGACTTAAGCGTGATCCGTTGGAAAGAGCTTTTTCGCGCGGATATCAATACGGCGTAACTGGTAAATCCCGTGAGCTTTGCCCATTTACTCTACCGTCGGTGCGCCAAGCCTGGATCAATGGCTGGCGGGAAGGACGCGGCGACAACTGGGACGGTATGACCGGCACTGCGGGTATACACAGACTCAACGAACTTCACGCGGTCGGCTGACACTCAAATTACCAAAGGTACACTTCGACTCATCAGAATTTCTTCGAAAGAATCGACAATCTGCGTCGTAAACACCTAACCATGCACGCCCCATCCGGGCGGCGGGCTCAGGCCCAAGAGGGGCTCCATTACGGAGCCCCTCTTTATTGGGTAAAAGGTTTGTATCGAACGTTTAGCGAGGCATCGCCGCGATGGCATCCACCGATTCGCGAATCAGCGTCGGGCCTTTATAAATGAAACCTGAATAGACCTGCACCAGACTCGCCCCGGCTGCGATTTTCTCGGCAGCGTGCTTGCCTTCGGTGATCCCCCCCGCCGCGATGATCGGCAGCTTCCCGCCCAGCTCACCGGCCAGCACCTTGACGATGTGAGTGCTCTTTTCGCGCACCGGCGCGCCGGACAGCCCGCCCGCCTCGTCGCCATGTGGCAGCCCCTCGACACCCTGACGGCTCAGCGTGGTGTTGGTCGCGATCACCGCGTCCATGCCCGACTCCAGCAGCGCACTGGCCACCAGCACCGTTTCATCATCGCTCATGTCCGGCGCGATCTTGATCGCCAACGGCACACGCTTGCCGTGAATCTGGGTCAGTGCGTCCTGGCGAACGCGCAACGCTTCGAGGAGTTGCTTGAGGGAATCGCCGAATTGCAGGCTGCGCAGGCCCGGCGTGTTCGGCGAACTGACGTTGACGGTGATGTAACTGGCGTGGGCGTAAACCTTGTCCAGACAGATCAGGTAATCGTCCACAGCGCGCTCGACCGGCGTATCGAAGTTCTTGCCGATGTTGATGCCTAGAACGCCGGTGTATTTGGCGGCCTGCACGCGGCTGACGAGGTTGTCGACGCCCAGGTTGTTGAAGCCCATGCGGTTGATGATGGCTTCAGCGTGGGGCAGGCGGAAAATCCTTGGCTTCGGGTTGCCGGGCTGCGGACGCGGGGTCACGGTACCGATTTCGACGAAACCGAAACCCAGCTGGGCGAAGCCGTCGATGGCGGCACCGTTCTTGTCCAGACCGGCCGCCAGGCCTACCGGGTTAGGGAACTGCAAGCCCATGACCGTCACCGGCAACCGCGCGGGCGCCTTGTTGAACAGGCCATTGAGCCCCAGACGCCCTCCCGCGCCGATCAGGTCGATGGACAGATCGTGGGAAGCTTCCGGGGAGAGTTTGAACAGTAACTGGCGGGCCAGGTTATACATGGGTGGGCGCGGCTCGTTTGAGGCTGAAGTCAGCCGCGGATTATAAACGTCCACGGGGGGCCAGCGCGAGGCATGTCGCGAACTTTGCGCGGGGCGGCGCAAAAGCCTGCGCAATGATCACAGCTGAGGCACGACACCCTCGCCAGCGCACCAAAGCGGAACAAAAACCTCCGCCGCCCGCTTCGATTCCCGCGAAACACCGACCGAAACGGCAATGGCCCACGTTTTGCTATCTCAATCTCACAGGTAGCCAACGGCGGTTGCCCACACACTCGACAAAGACGTCGCTCACCCCTTCGCACAACGCGGACAGGGTGGCGGCGTTTTTTCGTTTGGGCCCGAAAAAGTCGGTGAAGCGCCAGACACGCTTCTCCCGCAACCAACCCGCAACGGTGCAGACAACAAGCGCACCGAAGACGATTTCCGCAAATGAGGTGTGAGATGACGACAAGCTTCTGGAAAGCCGGCCACAAACCTACGCTGTTTGCAGCGTTTCTTTATTTCGACCTGAGCTTCATGGTCTGGTATCTGCTGGGGCCGTTGGCGGTGCAGATCGCCGCTGACCTGCACCTGACCACCCAACAGCGCGGACTCATGGTCGCCACGCCGATTCTCGCCGGGGCGATTCTGCGCTTCCTGATGGGCATGCTGGCGGATCAACTGTCGCCCAAGACCGCAGGCATCATCGGCCAGGTCATCGTCATCGTTGCCCTGCTCTGTGCCTGGCAACTGGGCATCCATAGCTATGAACAGGCGCTGCTCCTCGGCATTGCGCTGGGCATGGCGGGCGCGTCGTTCGCCGTCGCCCTGCCGCTGGCATCGCAGTGGTATCCGCCACAACACCAAGGCAAGGCGATGGGCATCGCCGGCGCTGGCAACTCCGGGACTGTTTTCGCGGCGCTGATCGCCCCGGTATTGGCTGCGAGCTTCGGCTGGAGCAACGTGTTCGGCTTTGCGGCCATCCCGCTGGTGCTGACGCTGGTGGCCTTCTCCCTTATGGCCCGCAATGCGCCAGAGCGTCCACCGCGCAAAGCCATGGCGGACTACTTCAAGGCGCTGGGCGACCGCGACAGCTGGTGGTTCATGTTTTTCTACAGCGTCACTTTCGGCGGGTTCATTGGCCTGGCCAGCGCCCTGCCCGGCTACTTCAACGACCAGTACGGCCTGAACCCGGTCACGGCCGGTTACTACACCGCCGCCTGCGTGTTCGGTGGCAGCCTGATGCGTCCGCTGGGTGGCGCGCTGGCAGACCGTTTCGGCGGCATCCGCACGTTGTCCGGCATGTACGCCGTGGCAGCCATTTGCATCGCTGCAGTGGGCTTCAACCTGCCAAGTTCGTGGGCAGCACTCGGGCTGTTCGTTGCCGCGATGCTGGGCCTGGGCGCAGGCAACGGCGCGGTCTTCCAACTGGTGCCGCAACGTTTCCGCAAAGAGATCGGCGTGATGACCGGGCTGATCGGCATGGCGGGTGGCATCGGTGGTTTTCTGTTGGCAGCGGGCCTGGGTGCGATCAAACAGAACACGGGGGATTACCAATTGGGCCTGTGGCTGTTCGCACTGTTGGGCGTCCTCGCCTGGTTCGGACTGATGAATGTCAAACGCCGCTGGAGAACCACCTGGGGGTCGGCGGCTGTCACGGCTGCGCGCGTTTGACGGGCTAAAAGGAACGGACGATGAATCAGCCCGCGATGCCGCCACCCGCCGTGCCCACCGGGCTGCAACTGCGCTTTGCCGAGTTCAGCGCTTGCGGCCCTCGTGCGGAGAATCAGGACGCCACGCGGTCGGTGACCCCGGTTCCGTCACTGGCCGCCAGCAAGGGCTATCTCTTTGCAGTGGCCGATGGCGTCAGTCAGTGCACCGATGGCGGACTGGCCTCGCGCTCCACGCTTCAGGCCCTGGCGCTGGATTACTACGCCACGCCGGAAACATGGGGCGTGGCGCAAGCCCTGGATCGCTTACTGTCGGCGCAGAACCGCTGGTTGCAAGCCAACGGGCTGCTGACCACTCTCAGCGCACTGGTCCTGCGCGGATGTCGTTTCACCCTCGCCCACATCGGCGATTGCCGGGTGTATCGATGGTTCGACGGCACGCTGCAACGGATCAGCGAGGACCACGTCTGGGAACAACCGGACATGCGGCATGTGCTGAAACGGGCGTTGGGGCTGGACCAGTACGTGGTCATGGATTATCTCGACGGCGAACTGCGGCAGGGAGAGCGGCTGCTGCTGATCAGCGACGGCGTGTGGGGGGTGTTGAGCGACAGCACTGTCCGCTCGATACTCAGCGAGCAGGATGACCTGGAGGCCGCAGTCAACGCGTTGGTCACCGCGGCGCATTTGACCGGCAGTCAGGACAACGCCACCGCGCTGTTGATTCAGGTGGACCAGTTGGGGCCTGACTCCTTGGGCGATGCGCTGATTCAGCTGCAACAATGGCCTTTGCCACCCAGTCTGCGTGCCGGGCAATCATTCGAGGGCTGGCGCGTCGAAGCGGCATTGGGTGACTCGCGTCAGTCGCTCTTGTATCGGCTGAGGGACGCGCACGATCGCCCCTGGCTGTTGAAAACGTTACCCACCTCCCGCCACGACGAACACGGTGCCGCACAGGCGCTGTTGCTTGAGGAGTGGTTTCTACGGCGCGTCGCCGGGCGCTTCTTTCCCGACGTGCATCCGTTGCCCGAACGCCAGCACCTGTATTACGTGATGCGCGAATACTCAGGCCAGACGCTCGCTCACGCCTTTGCCCAACACGGCCCAATGGACTGGGCGCAGTGGCACACGCTCGCCCGGGACTTGATAAGCGCCCTGGGCCTGCTGCATCGGCGCAATATCTTCCATCGCGACATCAAACCGGAAAACCTGCTGATCGATGAGAACGGGGAGCTGCGGGTGCTGGATTTCGGCCTCGCGTTCTGTCCCGGCCTGTCCATCGATGCCGCAGGCGATGTGCCCGGCACGCCGAGTTTCATTGCGCCGGAAGCTTTAAACGGCGCGCCCCCGGCCCCGTCTCTGGACCTGTACGCCGCCAGCGTCGCGCTGTATTTCCTGCTGACCGGACATTACCCCCACGGCGAAATCGAAGCCTTTCAGCGCCATCGTTTCGGACAGCCCGTCCCGGCAAGCCGTTATCGTCCTGACACCCCCGAGTGGCTCGAACGTCACCTGGAAAAGGCCCTGCAAGCCGATCCAGCCAAACGTTTCGAAACCGCCGAACAGTGGCTGTTGGAACTTGAACGGGGAGAACTGAGCCTGCTGGACGCTCGCCCCAAACCCCTGCTGGAACGCGAGCCATTGAAAGTCTGGCGCGGGGTCGCGCTCGTCTCGCTGCTCCTCAACCTGCTGCTGTGGGTCTGGGTGATCAAGCATTGAGGGCGATCGAATGTCGCTCAACGGACAGCAATCAACCGGGTACCAAGACGCCGTGGTGGCGTCGATCATCAGGGCCAGAAGATCATCTTCAGCCTGATGCTCGCCGACGTGCTGGCTCAGGAGTATGGGGGCTTGGCGTGTTTCGTGTTATCGGCCACTTCTGCCTTTGCAGGCGTGCCTCGAACACTGGAAGAAGCGGCGCGCAGTCTGGGCTGCACAGGGTGGGAAACGTTCTGCCGCCTGACCTTACCAACGGCGCGTCGAGCCTTGGCAACGGGGCTTGGTATCGCTTGGGACCGGGTGATTGGCGAGTTTGGCATTGTGAGGGTGTTCGCCTACTTCCCGCAGGGTATCCCGGTGAAACGCTTTGTCAATTTGCAGAATGATGGCGTTGACGCGGTGTATGCATGGGTGCGGTTGTTATTGCTGGTGACACTGCCGTTTCCACTCTGGCGTCTTTCGAAGTTTGCCAACAATACCCGCTATTAAATTGCCACTAACCAGGCAGTTCATTGGCCTCAATACCGATACATGGGTGCGACAATTCGCCACATCTCAAACCGTTTATACCCCCAGAAAAGAAAAACCCGGCCGAGGCCGGGTTCTTCTGCAAAGCGGGGCTAATTACTTAGCTTGAGCTTCGACTTGAGCTTCTACGCGACGGTTAACAGCGCGGCCAGCCTCGGTTGCGTTGTCGGCAACTGGACGGGATTCGCCGTAGCCAACCGAGTTCACGCGGTTAGCGCCAACACCGTACTGGTTAACCAGAACTTGCTTAACGGCGTTTGCACGACGCTCGGACAGTTTCTGGTTGTAAGCGTCAGGACCAACGGAGTCAGTGTGACCCTCAACAGTGGTGGTGGTTTGTGGGTACTGCTTCATGAAGTCAGCCAGGTTTTTGATGTCACCGTAGCTGTTTGGCTTGACGACCGACTTGTCGAAGTCGAATTTCACGTCCAGCTCAACACGTACGACTTCAGCAACTGCCGGGCAACCGTTGGCGTCAACGGTAACGTTGGCCGGGGTGTCTGGGCACTTGTCGACGTTGTCGCACACGCCGTCGTTGTCGCTGTCGGAGCACACTTCAGCTACTGGAGCCGGTGCTGCTTCAACTTTCTTCGAGCCGCCGCCGAAGTTCACACCGATACCGACGCTTGGCGCCCACTCGGTGTCACCCTGGTCGATGTTGTACTGAGCTTCAACGCCAGCACGGGCGTAGAAGTTGTCAGTGAAGTACAGCTTGGCACCGCCGCCGATGTTGGCGAAGGTGGAACGGTTACGACCGCCGCTGCCGTTCTGACCGATGCTCTGATCGGAGAAACCAGCCGAGACGTATGGACGCAGCATGTCGCCCGGGTTGTTGAAGTGGTACAGAGCGTCCAGAGCGGTGTTCGCGCCCTTGATGTTCTTGCCATCGTCGCTGCGCACGTTGTGCACTTCGTCGTAGCCCAGACGCAATTCAACGTCGTCAGTCAGGAAGTAGCCAACCGAACCGCCGAACAGGTTGCCGTTATTTTTGAAATTACGAGCGCTGTCGAACTGTTCTTTCTTGGCGAAGCCTTCGATTTCGACTGCGCCTTGGCCTTGTGCCAGCGCGCCGAACGAAGTTGCGGCAACAATAGTACCAATGGCCAAGCCCAAGGTGTTTTTCAGTTTCATCCGTTAAATCCCCATCTGGTGATTGTAAAGCGGTCTCCCTTATCAGGAGACAACTCATCGGCAAGTCTATCAGAACTTGCCTGCTCGTTAGAGATATTTGCTCCGAGTTAAGTTTCGGTCACGCCTGCAAATTTCTCGCGTAATTTATCAAGTGCTCGTTTGTAGCGCATCTTCGTCGCACTCAGGCCCATGTGCATTATGTCTGCGATCTCCTGAAATTCCAGTTCTGCGACGAATCGCAGCACCAGGATTTCCCGGTCAATCGGGTTCACGTGCACCAGCCATCGATCGAGTCCGCCCTTTTCTTCTGGTTTTGGCGTCTTGTCTTCAGACGCTTCCTCGAGTGGGTCGAGACTCAAAGCGTCCATCAACCGACGCTTCCGACGCTCCTTTCTGTACTGCGTAATGCATTCGTTATACGTGATGCTGTAGAGCCAGGTTTTGAATTTCGATTTTCCCTCGAAATTTTTCAATCCATACAACACCTTAAGCATCACCTCCTGACAGACATCGTCAGCATCGCGATCGTTCCCCAAATATCGCGCACAGACGTTAAAAAGTGTCCGTTGGTAGCGCCGCATCAGCTCCTCGTAGGCCCGAGTCACGTGAAACAACTCGGCGTGCGAGCGCGCCACCAGCTCCTCATCGGAGAGCTCGCGGGGGTCGTATCGCTGTGAGAGCGGTTGGGGTTTATTCAAAACAAGCCGTGCCGACAGTCAGGTAAATGTGCACCGCGTCTCGGTTCTCCGGGAATTTGCGGCGGCATACATTAGCAGATTTGCCGGTTCAGCGGCTGCTCACCCGCTGTTCGAGAAGGATTCGGTTCGACAACGATACCAGTTCACCTTCCTCGGTCAGCAGCGTGGTTTTCACCGTGCCAATCTCTTCGATCTGCCCTTCGACCTCTCCAACACACACTTGTTGCCCTACCTGATACAACTCTCTCACGTAAATTCCTGCCAGGATCTGGCTCGCGATTTCGCGGCTTCCCAGCCCCATGGCCAGCGCAACGGCCAGACCAACGGTAATCAATCCGATCACGATGACGTGGTTGAGCAGGTCGGTTTTCACCTCCAGCTGGCTGATCGCCACCGAAATGCTGATGATGATCACCAGCCATTGGGCGATACGCCCCAGCCCTGCCGCGTAATCCAGACCGACGCCTTCCGCTGCGCCCCGGACGATACCGTTGACCAACTGCGCCAGCAGAACACCCACCAGCAACACCAGCGCCGCGCCGAACACTTTCGGCAGATACAGCGCCAGCATGTCCAGTGTCGCCGAGACCCGCTCAAGGCCAAGGGATTCTGCCGCCGACACCAGAAAAATCAACAGCACGAACCAATACACAATCTTTCCGATCAGCGTCGAAATCGGGACTTGAATCCCTGCGCGACTGATCAGTTTAGTGAGGCCAGTGCCGCCCATCAGGCGATCAAGCCCCAGTTTTGCCAACAACTTGGACAGCAGGGTGTCGAGCAGCTTGGCGACCACGAAACCCAGCAGAACAACCACCAGAGCCCCGAACAGGTTCGGGATGAAGTTCGCGACTTTGGTCCACAACGCAGTCATTGCGGTGACCAGGCTCTGTGTCCAGAGATCCAATTCCATATTCAATCAGCCTTGTCTTGAGCACCGTCAAACGGGGTGCCGGCAATCGTCGCCTTGCGACGGGAAACAGGTGAAACGTGAGCCGAACCGTTGTTCACGGCAATCATCAGGGCTTGCGTGCAACGGCCGAGCAGGCCGAACAGGTCACCGGCACCGACCTGGCGGTTCGCCGTCTTCAAGACTCGCCCCAGCACCGCGTCATCGTCCCGGCTGGAGGACGAAGAATTGAGCATGTCTCTCAGTGATTCTTCAAACGGGTCGTGCATGGGCACCTCACGTGATGTCACTGGAAGACGCAGGCAGTTTTGCACGAGTCACACGACGAAACCGGATCAACGCCTTTTTTTGCCCTCTCATACCCAGCGCAGACGCTTGAACAACCACATTTGCCCCACCGCGACCACGACCATCAGACCGCATGCCAGCATAAAGCCGTGGGGGTTCTCCGACCCGGGAATACCCCCCACGTTGATCCCCAACAAACCGGTGAGAAAGCTCATCGGCAAAAAGATCCCGGTGACGATCCCGAAGCGGTACATGGTCCGGTTCATGCGCTCGTTAAGGCGTCTATCTTCGGCCTCCAGCACCAGCCCCACGCGCTCGCGGGTCAATTCGAGTTCTTCCAGATACCGGGTCAGGCTGTTGTTCAACTCGTTCCAGTAATCAGCATCGTCCTCGACAAACCAGGGCATCTTGCTGCGGGTCAACTGCGCGTAGATTTCACGCTGCGGCGCCAGGAAACGACGCATGCCCGCAGCCCTTCGGCGGATGTGCACCATGTTGCCATGTTCGGGCATGTACCGTTCGTCGGCGTCTATGCGTTCTTCCATGTCGTCGACCAATTCGGTCAACTCGCTCACCACCGCTTGCACCTTGTCAGTGAGTAACTGAGCCAAATACACCAGGAGTTCGGAAGCGGTCTTCGGCCCCTTCCCTTCTCTGAGCAAGTCGATCAATTCGTCGGTGGCGCGCAATGACCGAAGGCGCAGGGAAATGACCCGTTGCGCTTCGGCAAAGATGCGCACCGACACCATGTCTTCGGGCTCAGCCCCGGGGTTCAGGTTGACGCCCCTTAAAAACAGCAGCAATTCGTTGTCCGGCAGTGGCAGGAGTCGCGGCCGTGTGTTCTCTTCAAGCATGAGGTCGCATACAAACGGCGTGAGACCACTTGCCGTGCGCAACCACGTCTGAGTCTGCGGATGGCTGCGATCCCAGTGGAGCCACACGCTTTCGTGAGGCTCCAACTGCAGGCCATCCAGATCGGTCCGAGCGATTGAACGCGCACCGCCCTTCCCGTCCAGCACCAGCGCATGTACCAGCCCCCATTGCGCATTATCTTCGTCGAACATTCCAATCCTTGCGTGGGTGGACTGCGCCAAAATTCGATCAGTCCGGCATTTTCAGCGGGCTTGGCGAAACGATGATGCCGTTGTTATCGGCATACACGTATTCACCCGGGCGGAACGTCACACCGCCGAAGCTCACGACGACATTCAGATCACCGAGGCCGCGCTTGTCGGTCTTCAGCGGGTGGCTGGCCAATGCCTGCACACCGAGATCGGTCTGCGCCAGGACATCGACATCACGTACGCAGCCGTAGATGATCATGCCCTCCCAGCCGTTTTTCGCGGCTTTTTCTGCCAGCAGATCACCCAGCAAGGCGCGTCGAAGCGAACCACCGCCATCGACCACCAGCACCTTGCCTTTGCCATCCTGTTCGGCCTGCTCACGCACCAGCGAATTATCCTCGAAGCACTTGAGGGTCACGATTTGGCCCCCGAAAGAGTCGCGGCCGCCAAAGTTGCTGAACATCGGCTCGACCACCTGAACCCGCTCAGGGTAGGCGTCGCACAAATCCGGTGTGATGTAGTGCATGAGTAGCTCCTGTCAGTGAAGGCATCGTTACCAAAGTGACCCGCCGAGGCAGATCCGGATGGCTAGCACGTCTGACCGCGTCCGCCATCACAATGCTTCCTTATATAGAACAAAAACCTGACCGACGAGTGCTGTGTACCGCATCGCCTCTGTCATCCACTCAACTGCGTGTAGCTTAGCCCCACAAGCCCGACATAGAAATGCCTGACGCTTCCTTAATCAAGAAGTTGCCGACATGTTCAGCGTTGATTCAGGCTGTACGGCATCGATTCGACGATTCAGCCACTCCACGACCCGGGGCCAGACCTGCGCTTGGGCAGCCTTGCTCACCAACATCTGCACATGGCCGAAGTCCTCGGTGAACCCCTGCTCGCGGCCCAGAAGGAGAAACGCCTTGTCTTCTGAACCGAACTGCTCGAACAGCTCGCGGCAGGCCCACTCGGGGTCTTGATGATCACCCACGGCGGCGACGCACAAGGTCGGCACATCGACATGACGAAGGCCTGACCACCAGTCGTCCTTTTTGTCGCCAAAGCGGCCGAAAAGACCGTGCCAGCGCAGGCTTTCAAGAATGACACCCATGGGCTCGTCTTCAGGACCGCGCTTGAAGCGGGGACCGGACACATGCTCGAAGCGCTTGAGCAGCAAGCGGGCGCTCCACGTCAGCGGCGGGACCTTGAGCGGCCAGTAACTGCGGGTGATCTGGCTGCCGAACAATGCGACCGACGCGGCATGGCTGCTGTCCATGTAATGGCCGCCGAGGGCTGCGGCCAGCGTGGTGCCGCCGAGCGAGTGCCCGATCCAGTGCGGCACCTGCCCGCTCTGTTCGGCGACGAACCCGGCGATGGCTGGCAGATCGTAGCGAGCGTAGTCGGCCACGCGGTTGTGGCGATATGCCTCGTTGCGGGCCGACAAGCCATGGCCGCGCATTTCCGGAATCCATACGTCGAACCCGGCGCGAGCCAGATGAGCGCCCAAGCCGATGCCTTTCGGCGAATACCAGAAGCGGCGGTTGGAAAAGCTGCCATGCAGCAGGATGACCGGCACGCCGCGCACATCGGGCGTTGCCACCCGACCGAGGCGCGTCACGGCCAATTCGACCGTGAAATCCACGCTGTTGCCGGGTTTGAGGCGGTACACGTCCTCGATCAGATCGCCACGTCGCTCGGCACTGATCAAGGCCACAGGAAAGAGAAGACTGCTGCTTTGCATATTGCGTTTGCTTGACTCGAAAAATGGCGCCGCATCAGGGATAGCATGCTGAGGCTGTCCCGGCGCTGAAGTTCCGGGACGAATCCCGAATGAAAAAAATGTCATGAAAAAAGGGCGGAATCATCGAGACCGCCCTTCTTCCATTTGGACCGGCCCGCCGAAACGGGCCCGCATCTTACCTCATTTTGGTGCTTCTTCTTCGGACAGGAAGAACCAGGTTTCCAGGACGGTGTCTGGGTTCAGTGACAGGCTTTCAATGCCCTGCTCGATCAGCCAGCGCGCAAAATCGGGGTGATCGGACGGACCCTGACCGCAGATGCCGACGTATTTGCCAGCCTTGAGACAGGCTTGAATGGCATTGGACAGCAATTTCTTGACCGCCGGATTACGCTCGTCGAACAGGTGCGCGATAGTCCCGGAATCACGGTCCAGACCCAGCGTCAGTTGAGTCATGTCGTTGGAACCGATGGAGAAACCGTCGAAGAACTCGAGGAATTCCTCCGCCATCAAGGCGTTCGATGGAAGCTCGCACATCATGATCACACGGACGCCATTGTCGCCACGGGCCAGACCGTTCTCGGCCAGTAGATCGACCACCTGGCTCGCCTCGCCCAAGGTGCGCACGAACGGCACCATGATTTCGACGTTGGTCAGGCCCATCTCGTTGCGCACGCGTTTGAGGGCGCGGCATTCCAGCTCAAAGCAGTCGCGGAAGTTTTCGCTGATGTAACGTGAAGCACCACGGAAGCCCAGCATCGGGTTTTCTTCTTCCGGCTCGTACAACTTGCCGCCGATTAGGTTGGCATATTCGTTGGACTTGAAGTCCGACAGACGCACGATGACCTTTTTCGGATAGAAAGCCGCCGCCAGCGTACTGATGCCCTCAACCAACTTCTCGACATAAAAACCGACCGGATCGCTGTAACCGGCGATGCGCTTGTCGACGCTTTCCTTGACGTCCAGCGGCAGGTTCGGGTAATTCAGCAGCGCTTTGGGGTGCACGCCAATCATGCGGTTGATGATGAATTCCAGACGCGCCAGACCGATACCGGCATTTGGCAGCTGGGCAAAATCGAAGGCACGATCAGGGTTGCCGACGTTCATCATGATTTTGAACGGCAGTTCCGGCATGGCGTCGACGGAGCTTTGCTTGATATCGAAGCCCAGCTCGCCTTCGAAGATGTAGCCGGTGTCGCCCTCGGCGCAGGAAACGGTCACGCCCTGGCCGTCTTTCAACAGTTCGGTGGCGTTGCCGCAACCGACGACCGCGGGGATGCCCAGCTCTCGGGCGATGATCGCCGCGTGGCAGGTACGGCCACCACGGTTGGTGACGATGGCGCTGGCGCGCTTCATGACCGGTTCCCAGTCCGGGTCGGTCATGTCAGAGACCAGCACATCACCTGCCTGAACCTTGTCCATCTCGGACACGTCCTTGATGATCCGCACCTTGCCGGCGCCGATGCGCTGACCGATGGCACGGCCTTCGGCGAGGACGGTACCCTTCTCTTTCAGGAGGTAGCGTTCCATGACGTTGGCCGAGGTCCGGCTCTTCACGGTTTCAGGCCGGGCCTGAACGATGTAGAGTTTGCCGTCGTCACCGTCCTTGGCCCATTCGATGTCCATCGGGCACTGGTAGTGCTTCTCGATGATCATCGCCTGGCGCGCCAGGTTGCTGACTTCTTCATCGCTGAGGCAGAAACGCGCGCGATCTGCCGCGTCGACGTCGATGACCTTGACCGATTTCCCGGCCTTGGCTTCCTCGCCGTAAATCATCTTGATCGCCTTGCTGCCCAGGTTACGGCGCAGGATCGCAGGGCGACCGGCTTCGAGGGTGCCTTTGTGAACGTAGAACTCGTCCGGGTTGACCGCGCCTTGTACGACGGTTTCGCCCAGGCCGTAGGCGCCGGTGATGAATACGACGTCACGGAAACCGGACTCGGTGTCCAGGGTGAACATCACACCGGCGGTGCCGGTTTCGGAGCGCACCATGCGCTGAACGCCAGCGGACAGGGCCACCAGCTTGTGGTCGAAACCCTGGTGGACACGGTAGGAAATGGCGCGGTCGTTGAACAGCGACGCGAAGACTTCTTTCGCGGCGCGGATCACGTTGTCCACGCCGCGAATGTTGAGGAAGGTCTCCTGCTGACCGGCGAAGGACGCGTCAGGCAGGTCTTCTGCGGTGGCGGAAGAACGCACGGCAACGGCGATGTCCGGATTGCCTGCCGACAGGGCAGCGAAGGCAGTGCGGATTTCGGCGTTGAGTTTCTCGGGGAATTCGGCCTCCATGATCCACTGACGAATCTGCGCACCGGTTTTCGCCAGTGCGTTGACGTCGTCGACGTCGAGGGCATCGAGTGCCGCGTGAATCTGATCGTTCAGACCACTCTGCTCAAGAAAATCACGATAGGCCTGAGCTGTAGTGGCGAAGCCACCGGGGACGGAAACGCCTGCGCCCGCCAGGTTGCTGATCATCTCGCCGAGGGATGCGTTCTTGCCCCCCACATGCTCAACATCATGTTTGCCGAGCTTATCGAGGGAAACTACGTACTCTACCAAGGTGATCTCTCCACTAACCGATTTGTTGTTGGGAAAAGCGTTGGCGCTGGAACCACAGGAAAAACGGATTCTGCGCGCTTGTGGTCTGGACCCTGAAAATAGTTAGAATGCGGCCAGTTAAGGCGCGCAAGCCCGCGTATCATATCCAAGAATCGTCACCAGCTTAAGGCCCAAGGCGCAAATGAAACGATCCGCTTTCTTTATCTCCGACGGCACCGGCATCACTGCCGAAACCCTTGGCCAGAGCCTGCTAGCGCAATTTGAAAACATTACGTTCAACAAGTTCACGCGCCCCTACATCGACAGCGTCGAGAAAGCCCGGGCCATGGTCGCGCAAATCAACAAGGCGGCCGAGAAGGACGAGGTCCGTCCGATCATCTTCGACACCATCGTCAACCAGGACATTCGCGAGATCCTGGCGACGTCCGACGGGTTCATGATCGACATCTTCTCGACCTTCCTGGCCCCGCTGGAGCAGGAGCTTAGTTCACACTCTTCCTACTCGGTGGGCAAATCGCACTCCATCGGCCACAACTCCAACTACATGGAGCGGATCGAGGCGGTGAACTTCGCGCTGGACAACGACGACGGCGCTCGCACCCATTACTACGACAAGGCCGACATCATTCTGGTGGGGGTGTCGCGCTGCGGGAAGACGCCTACCTGTCTATACATGGCCATGCAATTCGGCATCCGCGCGGCCAACTACCCGCTGACCGAAGACGACATGGAGCGGCTGACTCTGCCTCCAGCACTGAAACAGCACCGGGCCAAGCTGTTCGGCCTGACCATCGACCCGGACCGCCTCACCGCCATTCGCCACGAACGCAAGCCCAACAGCCGCTATTCGAGCTTTGCCCAGTGTGAGTTCGAGGTGCGGGAAGTCGAGAATCTGTTCCGCAAAGAGAACATTCCCAACATCAACTCCACGCACTTTTCGGTCGAGGAAATCTCGGCGAAAGTGCTGGTGGAGAAAGGGGTCGAACGGCGTTTCAAATAGGGGAAGCAGCGGCAAGCCTTGAGCTGCAAGCTGCAAGCTGCAAGCCAGTGCAGATCGCGGTGTTCGCAACGACGCGGTCTGGCTTGTAGCTTGTAGCTTGTAGCTTAAAGCTCTCCCGGCACCCTTACGAAGCCTTCCATCAGCACCCGCGCGCTGCGGCTCATGATGGCTTTTTTGACCGACCACTCCCCGCCGACGACTTCAGCCTCAGCCCCCACTCGCAACGTGCCGGACGGGTGCCCGAACCGGACAGCACTGCGCTCGCCACCGCCCGCCGCCAGGTTCACCAGCGTTCCCGGGATCGCCGCCGCCGTGCCGATGGCCACGGCTGCCGTGCCCATCATCGCGTGGTGCAGCTTGCCCATGGACATCGCCCGGACCAGCAAATCGGTGTCGCTCACCGACACGCGCTTGCCGCTGGACGATACGTACTCGCTCGGTTTTGCGACAAAAGCGACCTTGGGGGTGTGCTGGCGCTTGGCGGCGTCTTCGACGTTGGCGATCAAGCCCATGCGCACGGCACCGTAGGCCCGGATCGTTTCAAAGCGGGCGAGCGCCTGCGGATCGCTGTTGATGGCGTCCTGCAGCTCGGTGCCGGTGTAGCCGATGTCGCTGGCATTGACGAAAATCGTCGGGATGCCCGCGTTGATCAGGGTCGCCTTGAACGTGCCAACACCCGGCACTTCCAGATCGTCCACCAGATTGCCAGTGGGGAACATCGCCCCCCCCGCGCCCTCCTCCTCTGCCGCCGGGTCTATGAACTCCAACTGCACTTCTGCGGCGGGAAAGGTCACGCCATCCAGTTCGAAGTCGCCGGTTTCCTGCACCGCGCCATCGGTGATCGGCACGTGGGCAATGATGGTCTTGCCGATGTTGGCCTGCCAGATGCGCACCACTGCCACGCCGTTATGCGGCACCCGACTGGCATCAATCAAACCATTGCTGATCGCAAACGGACCGACCGCCGCTGACAGGTTGCCGCAGTTGCCGCTCCAGTCCACGAACGGCGTATCGATGGACACCTGGCCGAAGAGGTAATCGACGTCGTGGTCGGCCTTGATGCTTTTCGACAGAATTACGGTTTTGCTGGTGCTCGACGTCGCGCCGCCCATGCCGTCAATCTGTTTGGCGTAAGGATCGGGGCTGCCGATGACGCGCAGCAGCAGGGAATCGCGGGCCGGTCCTGGGACTTGCGCCGCTTCGGGCAGGTCTTGCAGGCGGAAGAACACGCCCTTGCTGGTGCCGCCGCGCATGTAGGTCGCGGGGATTTTGATTTGCGCTGAATGAGCCATGAAATCGTTTTCCTTCTATATAAGTCGCTTCTGTTGCAGCACGGCTTGCCGGCGGTGACGATTTAGAAACCGCGGCCGCTGGCAAGCCGTACTGCGACAGAGGGTCAACCTCACGCCACCGAGGATTCGAGGAAGTCCTGGGCAAAGCGCTGCAACACGCCGCCTGCCTCGTAGATCGACGCTTCTTCGCCGGTATCGAGTCGGCAGGTGACCGGCACTTCCACGCGTTCGCCATTCTTGCGCTGGATTACCAGCGTCAGCGTGGCCCGCGGCGTACGCTCGCCGATCACGTCGAAGGTTTCAGTGCCGTCGATGCTCAGCGTGGTGCGGTCGGTGCCGGGTTTGAATTCCAACGGCAACACGCCCATGCCCACCAGGTTGGTGCGGTGAATGCGCTCGAAGCCTTCGGCGACGATGGCCTCGACACCCGCCAGACGCACGCCTTTCGCCGCCCAATCGCGGGACGAACCCTGACCGTAGTCGGCCCCCGCGATGATGATCAGCGGCTGCTTGCGGTCCATGTAGGTTTCGATCGCCTCCCACATGCGGGTCACCTGGCCTTCCGGCTCGATCCGCGCCAGCGAACCCTGCTTGACCTTGCCGTTTTCCTGGACCATTTCGTTGAACAGTTTCGGGTTGGCGAACGTCGCCCGCTGGGCCGTCAGGTGGTCACCCCGGTGCGTGGCGTAGGAGTTGAAGTCTTCTTCCGGCAGGCCCATGCGCGCCAGATACTCACCCGCCGCGCTGTCGAGCATGATCGCGTTGGACGGCGACAGGTGATCGGTGGTGATGTTGTCCGGCAATACGGCCAGCGGACGCATGCCCTTGAGCGTGCGCTCCCCGGCCAGCGCCCCTTCCCAGTACGGTGGACGACGAATGTAGGTGCTCGCCGGGCGCCAGTTGTACAGCGGATCGACTTTGGGGCCGGTGTCTTCATGGATCGCGAACATCGGGATGTAGACCTGACGGAACTGTTCCGGCTTGACCGACGCCTTGACCACCGCGTCGATTTCGTCGTCGCTCGGCCAGATGTCTTTCAGGCGGATGTCTTCACCGTTGGGGCCCACGCCCAGCACATCTTTCTCGATGTCGAAGCGGATGGTGCCCGCAATGGCGTAGGCCACGACCAGCGGCGGCGAGGCGAGAAAGGCCTGTTTGGCGTAGGGATGGATGCGTCCGTCGAAGTTGCGGTTGCCCGACAGCACCGCAGTGGCGTACAGGTCGCGGTCAATGATTTCCTGCTGAATCACCGGGTCCAGCGCGCCGGACATGCCGTTGCAGGTGGTGCAAGCGAAGGCCACAACGCCGAAACCCAGTTGTTCGAGTTCGGAGGTCAGACCCGCTTCGTCGAGATACAGCGCTACGGTTTTGGAACCGGGGGCCAGCGAGGATTTCACCCACGGCTTGCGGGTCAGGCCGAGCGTGTTGGCATTGCGCGCCAGTAGCCCCGCCGCGATGACGTTGCGCGGGTTGCTGGTGTTGGTACAACTGGTGATGGCCGCAATGATCACTGCGCCGTCCGGCATCAGGCCGGGGGTTTCTTCCCAGGCGCTGGCGATGCCCTTGGCCGCCAGATCGGACGTCGCGACCCGCGCATGGGGATTCGATGGGCCAGCCATGTTGCGCACGACGCTCGACAGATCGAAGCTCAGCACGCGCTCGTATTCGGCGGTAGCGAGGCTGTCGCCCCACAGGCCGGTGTGCCTGGCGAAGGTTTCGACCAGCTTGACTTGCTGATCGTCGCGCCCGGTCAGGGTCAGGTAATCGATGGTCTGCTGATCAATGGCGAACATTGCAGCGGTGGCGCCGTATTCCGGGGCCATGTTGGAAATGGTCGCCCGGTCACCCAGGGTCAGGGCCCGAGCGCCTTCGCCGTAGAACTCCAGGTACGCGCCGACGACTTTCTGTTTGCGCAGGTATTCGGTCAGTGCCAGCACCACGTCGGTGGCGGTGATGCCGGGCTGCGGCCGGCCGGTCAGCTCGACGCCGATGATGTCCGGCAGGCGCATCCACGAGGCGCGGCCCAGCATCACGTTTTCAGCTTCCAGCCCGCCCACACCGATGGCAATCACACCCAGCGCGTCGACGTGGGGGGTGTGGCTGTCGGTGCCCACCAGGGTGTCCGGAAACGCCACGCCATTCAGCGTCTGGATCACCGGCGACATCCGCTCCAGGTTGATCTGGTGCATGATGCCGTTGCCCGGCGGGATCACTTCAACATTCTTGAACGCCTGCTTGGTCCAGTTAATGAAGTGAAAGCGGTCTTCGTTACGACGGTCTTCGATGGCGCGGTTCTTGTTGAATGCATCCGGGTCATACCCGCCGCATTCGACGGCCAGCGAGTGGTCGACGATCAACTGCACCGGCACCACCGGGTTGACTTGCGCCGGGTCGCCGCCCATGTCGGCGATGGCGTCGCGCAGACCAGCGAGGTCGACCAGCGCGGTCTGGCCGAGGATGTCGTGGCAGACTACGCGGGCCGGGAACCAGGGGAAGTCGAGGTCGCGCTTGCGTTCGATCAGTTGCGTCAGCGAGGCCTTGAGGGTCGCCGGGTCGCAGCGGCGCACCAGGTTTTCCGCCAAAACACGAGAGGTGTACGGCAGCGTGGCGTAGGCCCCCGGCTTGATCCCATCGACTGCCTCACGGGCGTCGAAGTAATCCAGCGAAGTGCCGGGCAGCGATTTGCGGAATTCAGTGTTCATCGTCGGGACTCGGTCACGGTTTGTTTCAAGAGGCAGGCCCACCGAATCCGGACACCCACCGCCCTTGTAGGGGTGAGCTTGCTCGCGATGGCATTTTCCCAGGCGACGGAGATGTCACCTGATGATCGTCATCGCGAGCAAGCTCACTCCTACAGAGCCCGCGGTGTATCCAGATCCGGTACAGTCCTCCCACCACTCAGCGTTGTTCGATTGGCACGAACTTGCGCTGTTCGACGCCGATGTATTCGGCGCTCGGACGGATGATGCGGTTGTTGCCACGCTGTTCGAACACGTGAGAGGCCCAGCCCGTCAGGCGCGAACAGACGAAAATCGGCGTGAACAGCTTGGTCGGGATGCCCATGAAGTGGTACGCCGATGCGTGGTAGAAGTCGGCATTCGGGAAGAGCTTCTTCTGTTCCCACATGGTCTTGTCGATAGCTTCGGAAACCGGAAACAGCACGGTGTCTCCCACTTCATCGGCGAGTTTTTTCGACCAGCCCTTGATCACCTCGTTGCGCGGGTCGTTGTCCTTATAGATTGCGTGGCCGAAGCCCATGATCTTGTCCTTGCGCGCCAGCATGCCCAACGTGCCCTGAACCGCGTCTTCGGCAGACGAGAACTTCTCGATCATGTCCATCGCCGCCTCGTTGGCGCCGCCGTGCAACGGGCCGCGCAGGGTGCCGATGGCGGCGGTGATGCAGGAGAACAGGTCCGACAGAGTTGATGCGCAGACCCGGGCGGTGAATGTCGAGGCGTTGAATTCGTGCTCTGCGTAGAGGATCAACGACACGTCCATGACCTTGCGATGCAATTCGCTTGGGGTCTTGTCCAGCAGCAGCTTGAGGAAATGGCCGCCAATGGAAGGCTCTTCGGTCACGCAGTCGATGCGTTTGCCTTCGTGGCTGAAGCGGTACCAGTAGCACATGATCGCCGGAAATGCGGCGAGTAAGCGGTCAGTTGAATCGACCTGGTGTTCAAAGCTGGTTTCCGGTTCCAGGTTGCCGAGCATCGAGCAACCGGTGCGCATCACGTCCATCGGATGGGCGTCGGCAGGGATGCGCTCCAACACTTCTTTCAGCGCCTGGGGCAGATCGCGCAGCCCCTTGAGTTTGCTCAGGTAGCCGTCGAGCTGGCTCTGGGTCGGCAGCTCGCCGTACAGCAGCAGGTAGGCGACTTCCTCGAAACGGGCGTCGGCCGCCAGTTCGCGTACGTCATAACCACGGTAGGTCAGACCGGCACCGGCCTGGCCCACGGTGGACAGGGCAGTCTGTCCGGCCACCTGGCCACGAAGGCCAGCGCCGCTCAATACTTTTCCTTCAGCCATTGCTCTCTCCAAATCTTGTCGTTTTAAGGGAATCGGCAATTCCGTTTTGATGACCACGTTCCCTTGTAGGAGTGAGCTTGCTCGCGATGGGGTCCCGGCAGGTTACATGGATGCCAACTGCACAACCGCCATCGCGAGCAAGCTCACTCCTACAGGAATGCGGACATGCATTCAGCCCTTCTTCTGCGCAAACAGTGCATCCAGTTTCTGTTCGAAAGCGTGGTAATCGATGCGTTCATACAACTCCATGCGGGTCTGCATGGTGTCGACCACGTTTTTCTGCGTGCCGTCGCGGCGGATCGCGGTGTAGACGTTTTCCGCCGCCTTGTTCATGGCCCGGAACGCCGACAGCGGATACAGCACCAGCGCCACTTCGGCGGAGGCCAGCTCGTCTGTGGTGAACAGCGGCGTAGCGCCGAATTCGGTAATGTTCGCCAGGATCGGCGCTTTCACGCGGGAGGCGAAGAGCTTGTACATGTCCAGTTCGGTGATGGCTTCCGGGAACACCATGTCAGCGCCCGCCTCGATGCACGCGGCGGCGCGATCCAGTGCCGATTCCAGGCCTTCGACGGCCAGCGCATCGGTGCGCGCCATGATCACGAAACTGTCGTCGGTGCGCGCATCGACGGCGGCCTTGATGCGATCGACCATTTCCTGCTGCGAAACGATTTCCTTGCCCGGACGATGGCCGCAGCGCTTGGCGCCCACCTGATCCTCAATGTGCATAGCCGCCGCACCGAACTTGATCATCGACTTCACGGTACGCGCCACGTTGAACGCCGAGGCGCCGAAACCGGTGTCCACGTCAACCAGCAGCGGCAGGTCACAGACGTCGGTGATGCGGCGCACGTCCGTCAACACATCATCCAGCCCGGTGATGCCCAGGTCCGGCACGCCCAGCGAGCCAGCGGCCACGCCGCCACCGGACAAGTAAATCGCCTTGAAACCGGCACGTTGCGCGAGCAGCGCGTGGTTGGCGTTGATCGTGCCCACCACCTGCAATGGATGCTCGTCCGCCACGGCATCGCGGAAACGTTGGCCGGGAGTCGTTCTTGAAGTCATTGTTCACCTCGGGCAGTAGTCGCTTGATGAGCGTGTTCTTGATAACGCTGTTCGATGTTGCGTTTCGATGCGCCGATGTGACGGCGCATCAACAGTTCGGCCAGTTCGCCATCACGGTCGGCGATGGCGTCCAGAATGCGGTGGTGTTCGGTGAAGGCATGGCGGGGGCGATTGGGCGTGGTCGAGAACTGAATGCGGTACATGCGCACCAGTTGATACAGCTCGCCGCAGAGCATCTGGGTCAGCGTGCTGTTACGCGCCCCCTGAATGATCCGGTAATGGAAGTCGAAGTCGCCCTCCTGCTGGTAATAGCCGACACCCGCCTGAAACGCCGGATCGCGCTCGTGGGTCTCCAGCACCCGGCGCAACTCATCGACTTCCTCGGCGGTCATGCGCTCAGCCGCCAGACGGCAGGCCATGCCTTCCAGCGATTCTCGGATTTCATAGAGTTCGACCAGCTCGGCATGGCTCAAGGACACGACGCGCGCGCCGACGTGAGGCACCCGCACCAACAGACGCTGACCTTCCAGGCGATGGATCGCTTCGCGCAGCGGGCCACGGCTGATGCCGTACGTCCGGGCGAGTTCCGGCTCTGAAATCTTGCTGCCGGGGGCGATGTCGCCTTTGACGATCGCGGCCTGAATCCGGCGAAACACGTTTTCGGACAGCGTTTCCGAATCCACGGGACTGGCAATGTTCACTTCAGCGGCATCCAGCATTGTCGACACCTTTCATCTCAATGACGCCAAAGCTATCGAAACAACCCCTATTCGTCAAAGACATTTTCAAGACTGTCGACAATCCTCTCATAACTGACGGGTATGAGGATCGCTCCTACGATCATTGTCGGCGCGCCCTTCGCTGGCGCCATAAAACCTTCATGCTAGAATGCCGACCGCATCTGCCCGTCGTCTCGGGCTACACGGACGTCCCTGCTGGCCGCGGCCCGCAATCCACTCACACCCCGAGCCGACGTCAAATCGCTCCTGTTTTCCCTCACCGCGCCAGGACCTATGAGCCGCCACCCTCTCCTCTTTCTTTTATGCCTGTACCTGCCGGGGCTGTTCCTGAGCGATCTGTGCATGGCGGCCGGCAAGACCGTCTATGGCCTGAACGAGTATGCCGAACTGGCGGGGATCGACCTGCAAGTGGCGGCGAAACTGGACACCGGTGCGAAAACCGCCTCCCTCAGCGCCCGCGACATCAAGCGTTTCAAGCGCGACGGCGAATCCTGGGTGCGCTTTTACCTGGCCATCGACGACGCCCACGAACACCCCATCGAACGGCCGCTCGCACGGCTCAGCAAGATCAAGCGCCGGGCGGGTGACGTCGACCCTGACGACGAAAAGAAATACACCTCACGCCCCGTCATCAGCCTCGACGTGTGCATGGGTAACGCATCGCGAACCATAGAAGTGAACTTGACCGACCGAAGTGCATTCCAATACCCGCTTCTGATTGGCTCCGAAGCCCTCAAGCACTTCGATGCGCTGGTCGATCCAAGCCTTAAATATGCAGCGGGCAAACCCGCCTGCATCACCGATGCTCAAACCGCAGAGTAATGACATGCGCTCTCTTACCCTCCATCTGAAAATCCTGATCGCGACCCTGGTCACCCTGGGCATCGCCATCACGGCTTATCAGATATTGGTGCTCGGCATCCCGGTGACCGAAGACGAAACCGACGACCTGTGGAACATCGACGCCAAGGTCGAATTCGTCGCCAACCCGAAAGACTCGGTCAAGGTGCAGATGTACGTGCCGCCGCTGTCGCGGGACTACATCAGCCTCAACGAAAGCTTCATCTCCAACAATTATGGCGTGAACGTCAACCGCGCCGACGGCAACCGCAAGGTCACCTGGTCCGCCCGCCGCGCCACCGGCAATCAGACGCTGTATTACCGGCTGGTGCTGACCAAGCGCTACAGCGGTGAGAAAGCCAAGGTCAAAGGCCCGATCTTCCGTGACAGCATTGCCGTGGAAGGCCCGGAAAAGATCGCCGCCGACGCCCTGCTCGCCCCCATTCGCCAACACTCGGCCGACGTCGAAACCTTCGTCAGCGAGGCCATTCGGCGCGTCAACAATCTGAGCGACGACAACGTCAAGCTGCTGCTGGCCGGTGACACGTCAGTCCAGAACAAGGCCCGCATCACCGAAATCCTGCTGTCGGTCGCCCACGTCCCGGTGGAAAAGGTCCACACCATTCGCCTGGTGGCCGATCAGCCGCAGATGCCGGAACTCTGGCTGCGCAGCTTCAACGGCAAGGACTGGCTGTATTTCAACCCGGAAACCGGTGAAGCCGGGCTGCCCCAGGACCGCCTGTTGTGGTGGGTGGGGGATGACAACCTGATTACTGTCGAGGGCGGCAAAAAGGCCACCGTGAATTTCAGCCTGAACAACAGCGAGATGAATGCCATCCGCCTCGCCAAGCTGACCGACGAGAACACCGACGCCGACTTCCTCGAATACTCGCTCTACGGCCTGCCGCTGCAAACCCAGCAGACGTTCATGATCATGGTGATGATCCCGATTGGCGTGCTGGTGATCCTGATCCTGCGCAACCTGATTGGCCTGCAGACACTCGGCACATTTACGCCGGTGTTGATCGCACTGGCGTTTCGCGAGACGCAGCTGGGATTCGGCATCGTGCTGTTCACGATCATCACGGCACTGGGCCTTTCGCTGCGCTCCTACCTTGAACACCTGAAACTGCAAATGCTGCCCCGGTTGTCCGTGGTGCTGACGTTCGTCGTGGTGCTGATCGCCGCGATCAGCCTGCTGAGCCACAAGCTTGGCCTGGAACGCGGCCTGTCGGTTGCACTGTTCCCGATGGTGATCCTGACCATGACCATCGAACGGCTATCGATCACATGGGAAGAACGCGGCGGCGGCCACGCCATGAAAGTCGCCATCGGCACGCTCTTCGCTGCGTCGCTGGCCCACATCATCATGAGCGTGCCGGAGTTCATCTACTTCGTGTTCACCTTTCCGGCGATCCTGCTGATTCTGGTGGGCTTCATGCTGGCGATGGGTCGTTATCGCGGCTATCGCCTCACCGAGCTGATCCGCTTCAAGGCCTTCACCAAGGAAGATGCCGAACGGGAAAACGCCAAATGATCGGCTGGTGGAAAACCTGGAAGGCCCTCGAAGCCAAAGGGATCATGGGCATCAACCGGCGTAACGCCGATTACGTGCTCAAGTACAACAAGCGCAGCCTGTACCCCATCGTCGATGACAAGATCATCACCAAGGAACGGGCTGTCGCGGCCGGCATTCATGTGCCGGAAATGTACGGGATCATTTCCACCGAAAAGGAAATCAGCCGCCTCGACGACATCATTGGCGGCCGCGACGACTTCGTGATCAAACCTGCACAGGGGGCCGGGGGTGACGGCATTCTGGTGATTGCCGACCGTTTCGAGGGGCGTTTCCGGACCATTTCGGGGCGCATCATCAGTCGCGATGAAATCGAGCACCAGATTTCCAGCATCCTCACCGGCCTGTATTCCCTGGGTGGTCATCGCGACCGGGCGCTGATCGAATACCGGGTCACGCCGGACCCGATTTTCAAAAGCATCAGCTATGAAGGCGTGCCGGACATCCGCGTCATTGTGCTGATGGGCTATCCGGTGATGGCCATGCTGCGCCTGCCGACACGGCAATCCGGCGGCAAGGCCAACCTGCACCAGGGCGCCATTGGCGTCGGCGTCGACCTCGCCACCGGCATGACCCTGCATGGCACCTGGCTGAACAACATCATCAGCAAACACCCTGACACCGCCAACGCCGTGGACGGGGTGCAACTGCCAAACTGGGACGGCTTCATGCACCTGGCGGCGGAATGCTACGAGCTGTGCGGGTTGGGCTACATCGGTGTGGACATGGTGCTGGACCAGGATCGCGGCCCGTTGATCCTCGAACTCAACGCCCGCCCCGGCCTGAACATCCAGATCGCCAACGACTGCGGGCTGACCCATCGCACCCAGGCCGTGGAGCAACGACTGGAAGTGCTGGCGGCGGAAGGCCGACATGACAGCCCGGAGGAACGCGTCAAGTTCGTGCAGGAGCTGTTCGGACACGTCTGACGGCAACCGATGACATTCTGCCGAATGTGATTTCCTGCGGGAGCGAATTCATTCGCGATGGTGTTCCAGACGATACACTGCATCGCCTGATCGACTTTCGCGGATAAATTCGCCCCTAAAGGTTGATCGCCGCCATGACAACGGCGCGCACTCATCCAATTCCGACACCCCCCTAGGAGCCAGATCAACGGAGGACTACAATCGCCGTCCGCGTGCCACGACTGTTTTCTGTTCTCATGCCAATCTGTTCCGTACACCCGCTTGCCTATCACGTTAACCCGGCCGGGTATTTTTCCCTCGTTCGCCATGCCCCCGGCGCCGTACTGCTCGACAGCGGGCGCCCCGAAGCGGATCGCGGCCGGTTCGACATCCTGAGTGCCTGGCCCGTCGAAACCCTTTCGCCAGAAATGGACGAAAGCGGAACGGCGTTTCTTCACCGCTTGCGCGACAGACTCGCCGCGCTTGGCGAGGCACAGTTGCCGGAAAACAGTCCATTGCCATTCGCGGGCGGACTGATCGGTTATCTGGCCTACGATTTTGGTCGTTTGCTGGAGCCTTTGCCGAGCCTGGCGGTCGATGACCTTTATTTACCGTCGGCGCGCTTGGGTCTCTACGGCTGGGCATTGATCAGCGATCACCAGCAACGCACCAGCCAACTGGTGTTTCACCCGTCATTGAACGCGGAAGAACGCCAGCGTCTGATCGACCTGTTCGAACAGCCATCGGTCAACGACCATGCCCTCTTTCGACTGACCCGCCCGTTCAGCGCCGACACCCGCGCAGACGAGTATCGGCAGGCCATCGCCAACATTCACGCGTACATCGAGGCCGGGGATTGCTACCAGGTGAACTTTGCCCAGCGTTTCCGCGCCCCGTACAGCGGCGATCCCTGGGCCGCCTATCAAGCGCTGCGCGCTGCTTGCCCCACGCCCTTCGCCGGTTACCTGAGCCTGCCCGAAGGAAGCGCGGTGCTGAGCCTGTCCCCTGAGCGCTTCGTCAAGGTCAGCCGGCGTCAGGTTGAAACCCGGCCCATCAAAGGCACGAGGCCTCGGGGCAAGGACGCGGCCCAAGATAAGGCCTACGCCGAAGAATTGCTGGCCAGCCCGAAGGACCGTGCTGAAAACCTGATGATCGTTGACCTGCTGCGCAACGATCTGGGCCGCACCTGCCGCATTGGTTCAGTGCGGGTTCCCGAGTTGTTCAGCCTCGAAAGCTACCCGAACGTGCACCACTTGGTGAGCGCGGTCACTGGCGAGCTAGCGGACGACCGGGACGCGCTGGACCTGATTGGCGGCAGTTTCCCTGGGGGTTCGATTACCGGTGCACCGAAGATTCGCTCGATGCAGATCATTGATGAGCTGGAGCCGACCCGTCGGGCGCTGTATTGCGGATCACTGCTGTACCTCGACGTTCGCGGCGAGATGGATAGCTCCATCGCCATCCGCAGCCTGCTGGCGCAAGATGGCCAGATCTCCTGCTGGGGCGGCGGCGGCATCGTGGCCGACTCGGATTGGGAGGCCGAATATCAGGAATCCATGACCAAGGTGCGGGTCCTGCTCCAGACCCTGGAAACACTGTGACTCAGCGCCGCCGAAGCCACGCTGACGTCTATCACAGCGTACGACCCAATGTGCAGAGGGCGGCGCAAACACAGGTTTCAGGCCATTGCGCGGTGCTTTTTGGTAACATTCGCGCCATCAAGAGCGCCCTAGCGCCACTCCCTGATCAGGAAACCGCCCGATGAGCCAGCCGTTCGACGTCGCCGATATCGCCGCGACCTACGCCAACAAGTCCGCCCAGGACATTCTCAAATTCGCCTTCCAGCATTTCGGTGACGAGCTGTGGATTTCCTTCAGCGGCGCGGAAGACGTGGTGCTGGTGGACATGGCGTGGAAGATCAACAAGAACGTCAAAGTATTCAGCCTCGACACCGGTCGCCTGCACCCAGAGACCTACCGTTTCATCGATCAGGTACGCGAGCAGTACAACATCGCCATCGACATCGTGTCGCCGGACCGGGAAAAACTGGAGCCGTTCGTCAAGGAAAAGGGCCTGTTCAGCTTTTATAAAGACGGCCATGGCGAATGCTGCGGCGTGCGCAAGATCGAGCCGCTGCGCCGCAAACTGACCGACCTCAAGGCCTGGGCCACCGGCCAGCGCCGCGACCAGAGCCCGAGCACGCGCAACAGCGTGGCGGTGGTGGAAATCGACAGTGCCTTCTCCACCGCCGAACGCCCGCTCTACAAATTCAACCCGCTGGCACAGATGAGCAGCGCAGACATCTGGAACTACATCCGCATGCTCGAACTGCCGTACAACAGCCTGCATGAGCGCGGCTTCATCAGCATCGGCTGCGAACCGTGCACCCGCCCTGTCCTGCCGAATCAGCACGAACGCGAAGGTCGCTGGTGGTGGGAAGAAGCGACGCAGAAAGAATGCGGGTTGCATTCCGGGAATCTGATTATCAAAGCCTGACGCAATACCTGTAGGAGTGAGCTTGCTCGCGATAGCGGCCGTCCAGCCACCATTGCAGCGTCAGATCCGACGCTATCGCGAGCAAGCTCACTCCTACAGGGTTGGAAACGCCCAATCAATGCTCGGGAAGCACGACCCCTTCAAACAGCTCTTCCAGCTCCTGCTTGTTGTGGCACTGGATCGCCTTGGCCATGACGTCGCGGGTCAGGTGCGGGGCGAATTTTTCGATGAAGTCGCACATGAAGCCGCGCAGGAACGTGCCGCGACGGAAGCCGATTTTGGTGATGCTGGCTTCGAACAATTCGCTGGCGTCGAGCACGACCAGGTCGCTGTCCAGTTTCGGGTCGACGGCCATCTTGGCGACGATCCCGACACCCAGGCCCAAGCGAACGTAGGTTTTGATCACGTCGGCGTCGGCGGCAGTGAACACCACTTTCGGCGTCAGGCCGCGATGGCTGAAGGCTTCGTCGAGCTTGGAACGGCCAGTGAAACCGAACACGTAGGTCACGATCGGGTATTCGGCGAGGATTTCCAGGGTCAGCTTCGGCAGTTTGGTCAGCGGGTGGCCTTGCGGCACGACCACGCAGCGGTTCCACGTGTAGCACGGCATCATCACCAGATCGCCGAACAGCTCAAGCGCTTCGGTAGCAATGGCGAAATCGACGGTGCCGTCAGCGGCCATCTCGGCGATCTGCATCGGCGAACCCTGGTGCATGTGCAGCGCGACATCCGGGTATTGCTTGATGAAATTGCTGATCACCGGCGGCAAGGCGTATCGCGCCTGGGTGTGGGTGGTGGCGATGGACAGCGTGCCTTTCTTCTCGTTGGAGAACTCCTGAGCGATCTGCTTGATGCTCTCGACCTTGCGCAGAATCTCGCCTGCGGTGGTGATGATCCGTTCCCCGGCCGGGGTCACGCGAGTCAGGTGCTTGCCGCTGCGGGCAAAGACCTCGACCCCCAATTCATCTTCCAGCAACCGGATCTGCTTACTGATGCCCGGTTGCGATGTGTACAGGCTCTGCGCCGTCGCCGAGACGTTGAGGTCGTGGTGCGCCACTTCCCAGATGTAGCGCAATTGTTGAAGCTTCATATGTATCCCTCAAAGCCGGAAGACGCCACGGGCATCAGCGACGGTATATAACTGGATTAATGGTCCCAAAGGCAAAGCTAGAACTTTTTATCACTTTTATTCGGTAATGGCACGCTGCTTTTTCATCGGCGCGACGAATTTCACGCCGCGCTCATCTCCCCGAGCGGTTTTGCAGCATGGGCACCATGTACACCGGCACTTCGGACAGTTGCAGCACCCGCGCCGCCGTGCGCCCGATCGGCGTGTCCCCCTCCGCCCCGTGACTATGGCTGCCCACCACCAGCAGATCGACCTCCAGGCGCTGGGCCTGCTCGAGAATGACGTTCGACGGATCGCCTTGCACCACCCGCACACTGTGAATCAACGCCAGGTCCTGATTGTCTTCCCCCAGTTCGTCACGAAAACCGGCCAGCACCCGTAGCTCGATGCCCTCGATCACAGAGTTGACGCCTTCGCTGTGCAATTCCCGGAGCACGTCCTCAGCGAGGTAGCTTTGCAGAACGGACTCAGCGAACAGCCCCATGGGCTCAACGACGTGAATCACGTGCAACTCCGCCTCAAACGTTCGCGCCAGTGACAAGGCATGTTGCAGGACGTAGGGCGCGTAAAGACCGAGATCCGTGGCATACAGCATCGAGCGAATCATGTGACCTCCAGGCGACCATGACAGGTGGAGACATGATTCAGCGTAGCAGCGCATGAGAAATTCGACCGGTTCTATACAGCTTTCCGGTCTAAAGGTTCACGGTTTTAGCTCATTGCTGATGCCGTGAGGCACGTGGCCAGTGGCGACCACCTCCCTCGCCTTATCGCAATGGCCCGGCTGGTCGTCGAAGAACACATCGGCGGCGAAGGCTTCCAGAAAGGCCGCTTTTTCCAGCCCGCCCAGAAACAGTGATTCGTCCAGCCGGATGTCCCACTCGCGAAGGGTGCGGATGACCCGCTCATGGGCGGGGGCCGACCGGGCCGTGACCAGTGCCGTGCGAATCGGGCAGGACTCTTCGGGAAATTCCCGCTGCAACAGATTCAAGGCGGCCAGAAAGGGCTTGAAGGGACCGCCAGGCAGCGGCAAACGCGCCGCCTCGCGCTCGCTGGCCTGGAACGCTTGCAGCCCGCCCGACTGATAAATGCGCTCGGACTCGTCGGAAAACAGCACGGCATCGCCGTCGAACGCGATGCGCAGTTCGGCGCTGGCGGCGCGCCGGGCACCGCCGGACAGGATGGTTGCAGCGGCAAATCCCGCGTCGAGTGCGCTGCGCACGTCTTCGGCGTGGGTCGAAAGAAACAGGTGGCTGCCAAAGGCCGCCAGATAGGGAAACGGGCTGCGGCCGCCGACAAACGCGGCCCGCGAGATGTCCAGCCCGTAATGCTGAATGGAGTTGAAGACGCGCAAGCCGGTGTCTGCACTGTTGCGCGACACCAGCACCACCTCGACCCGCGATTGCGTCAGGCGGGTATTGAGGCTCAGGAGTTTCTCGACGAGCCGGAAGGCATCGCCAGGCTCCAGCACTTCGTCTTCGTGATCGATCTGGTACTTGCGATACGCGGCGACCCCGTCGGTCATGTAGATCGCATGGCTTTCCCGAAGGTCGAACAGCGCCCGCGAAGAAATCGCCAGGACCAGCTTGTTGCCCGCGTTTTTCAGCGTCAGGTCGGTGGTCATCGTGTTCCCCAAGCGTGATCGAAGGTTACCCAGTGTTTAGCCTGATCGAAGCCAGGCAAAACAGCCTATCGGTTGGCGCGGTCAATGAAGCCTAGCGCGTGATACAGCGCCCGAATCTTCGGCATGTCGCACCCTGCCGCCAACGCCGCAGCCAGCGGGTTGGCGTAGATCGCGTCCAGCTCCAGCGGGCGTTTCTCGATGAAATCGTGGTACATGCTCGGGCGATAATCCGGCATCCCGCCTGTCACGTTGAACAACTGCTGCGCGTAACCTTCCGGCAACACATGACCACAGGCCAGAGCCCCCTCGACCACCTCGTCCATCAGCCCTTGAATCAGCACGCGGCTGTCGGGATCGGCCATCAATGGGGTGGTGCTCGCGTTGAGCAAGACCGACAAACCGTTGTACGGCACGTTCCACACCAGTTTCTGCCAGCGGGCCTTGTGCAGATTGTCCATGGGCACCGACTCTATCCCGGCAGCGTGAAACAGCGCTGCGCCTTCTTGCACGATAGCGAGGCTGGCTTTAGCGTCGGGCGCTGGACCGCTGTGATAGCCGATGTTGACGGCGCCGAACGCCTGATGAGCGATCTGGCCCGGTGCCGTGCGATGAACGCAGATGAAACACAGGCCGCCTAGCAGGTGCAGACTGTCCGGGAGCGCGGCCCGTAAGTCTTCTTCAACCCCAAGGCCGTTTTGCAGCATCAGCACCTTGGCGCCAGGTGCCGCCGCCTCAATGATCGCCGAAGCCACGCCATGGGTGCCGGTGCTTTTCGCGCCCACCAGCAGCCAGTCGCAAGGCGGCATGTCGGCGGCCGAGGAATAGGCTTGAACGTTGTCCAGCGTCAGGAGGCCGTGCACTTGGCTGTCTATACGCAGGCCGTTTGCTGACACGGCGCTGAATTCGCTGCGCAGTAAAAAATGCACGTCTAAGCCGGCGCGGGCCAGCATCACGCCGTAGAAACCGCCGATGGCGCCGGTGCCGATGATCCCGATGCGGGGCTTTTGTGTGATTTCGCTCATGCTTTCCTCGTCGATGGCTGCATGTTCATGACTGACCCTGTCCGTGACTCACTCAGGGCAGATCGTCCGGCGCCTGCGCCAGCGCCTGTTCGAGACCGGCAACGATGTCGTCGAGGGACAACGTGCCACGCAAGGTCCCGTAGAACTCGCCGTCACGGATGACGAACAGCGTCGGCAGATGAAAAACGCCGTAACGCTGCACGGCCCCACCGTTTTCTTCCGCGTCGATCCAGCACAGCCGGTCGATGGGCAGTGACAGTTCAGGTAAGTGATGCCGCGCCCAGCGGCAGCTGGAGCAGCCGATGCTGGTAAAGATCAATAAAGAGACGCCGGGCAATGCCAGCAGTTGCTGATCGACGTCAAAATCCGTCAGTTGCAGTTGATCCACGCCGATGTCCCCCAGGTCTGCCGCACACTATATCCGCACCCGCGTGCCCCTTTCCAAACTTCCGGCCCACAATCCCGGAACCGTTGGACAAAAGCCTCGTTTACCCATTGTCGAAGTACGGGTTAACGCGCTAAGGTTCCGCTCCCCCTGCCCTCAATACTGCCGGGCCCGCCGCACTTGGCGCCTGGCACCGTGACCCTGATGAGTAACACGATGGCTGATTTACCGATTGACGACCTCAACGTTGCCTCCAACGAGACACTGATCACTCCGGATCAGCTCAAGCGCGAAATTCCCCTCACCCCTGCTGCGCAGGCGACCGTGAGCAAGGGCCGCGAAGTTATCCGCAACATTCTCGATGGCAAGGACCACCGCCTGTTCATCGTGATCGGGCCGTGCTCGATCCATGACATCAAGGCGGCTCACGAATACGCCGAGCGCCTGAAGGCCCTGTCGGCCGAGCTGTCCGACACGCTTTACCTGGTGATGCGCGTGTATTTCGAAAAACCGCGCACCACCGTCGGCTGGAAAGGCCTGATCAACGACCCGTACCTGGACGACTCCTTCAAGATTCAGGACGGTCTGCACATCGGTCGTCAGCTGTTGCTGGACCTGGCTGAGAAAGGCCTGCCGACCGCGACCGAAGCGCTGGACCCGATCTCCCCGCAATACCTGCAGGACCTGATCAGTTGGTCGGCCATCGGCGCACGCACCACCGAATCCCAGACGCACCGCGAAATGGCCTCGGGCCTGTCCTCGGCAGTCGGCTTCAAGAACGGCACCGACGGTGGCCTGACCGTGGCGATCAACGCGCTGCAATCGGTCTCCAGCCCGCACCGTTTCCTGGGCATCAACCAGGAAGGTGGCGTGTCCATCGTCACCACCAAAGGTAACGCGTACGGCCACGTGGTATTGCGCGGCGGCAACGGCAAGCCGAACTATGACTCGGTCAGCGTCGCGCTGTGTGAACAAGCGCTGAACAAGGCGAAGATCAAGCCGAACATCATGGTCGATGCCAGCCACGCCAACTCCAACAAAGACCCGGCGCTGCAACCGCTGGTCATGGAAAACGTCGCCAACCAGATTCTGGAAGGCAACGAATCGATCATCGGCCTGATGGTGGAAAGCCACTTGAAATGGGGCGCGCAGTCGATTCCAAAAGACCTCGCGGACCTGGAATACGGCGTGTCGATCACCGACGCGTGTATCGACTGGGAAACCACCGAGAAGACCCTGCGCAGCATGCATGCCAAGCTCAAGGACGTGTTGCCGAACCGTAAGCGCGGCTGATCCGAAGGCCGAAAACGACAACGCCGAGCATTTGCTCGGCGTTTTCTATTGCAGCTGTGTTTTTTAGACCAATCAGATCTTCGCGGCCTGACGCTGATTGCGTTCCATGTAGCGCTCGACATAAGAGCACGATGGAATGACGGTGTAACCGTTGCTCTCGGCATAATCGAGCGCGACTTCGGTCAACGCCGCAGCGATACCCCGCCCCCGCAATGCGTTCGGCACAAACGTACGATAAATGTCCAGGGTCTGTTTCCCCAGATCCATGTACGTCAGATAAGCGCGGTGACCGTCGATGTTGATTTCGAACTGGTGACCGGTCTTGTCATGGTGTATGGACAACGCCTCGCTCATCACTACTCCTCGCGGGTCTTAAAATTTGACCCCTACCTTACCCATGTTTGTCCGGCGAAGGAACACCTCTACCCTCTACGCCACCCCGTGCCTGATTTGGACACCGAGAAGGCTTTGGCTTCTCAAACAAATGAGCACCCCCAGATAGTAGGCTCGATTGCTGAATCCGCTCAAGGAAATGGGAAGAATATGCACTGCCGCACATCTGACACCACTCGGGTTGAACCTGACGCCGCCGACGAATGTCCATTGAGACGCGAACGGTGCGCCTGAGTCACTTAAAGCACGTCAGAACAAGCACTCTTGCCAATCATCGTCTATACAAAAAAGGCTGAGAGGCGCGGGATTCCGAACGGGCGTCATGTTGTTCCAGGGTAACCCGTCCTGTTTGACGCGCATGAACGTACGCCGATTCGAGGGTTTTAACCGGTCTCACCCACGACCGTAATCGTCTGACGGTGAAGGATTTTTTGCGTATAAAAAGCGTGAGGAGTTGCACGGAACACGTTCAAACCAAAGAATTTTATGCGGTTCTTGCGCATAGTCCGTTTACTTACTACAAACAATGGGTAGTATGTACGCCGGTCATTTTCTCATTTTCGAGAGATGACTAATTTTGATAGAAGTCCTTTAAGGGGAACACGATGAACAACGTTCTGAAATTCTCTGCTCTGGCCCTGGCCGCAGTTCTGGCTACCGGTTGCAGCAGCGCATCCAAAGAAACTGAAGCTCGTCTGACTGCAACTGAAGACGCAGCCGCTCGCTCCCAAGCCCGTGCTGACGAAGCCTACCGCAAGGCTGATGAAGCTCTGGCTGCTGCTCAAAAAGCTCAGCAAACTGCTGACGAAGCCAACGAGCGCGCTCTGCGCATGCTCGACAAGGCAAGCCGCAAGTAATAGTCCCTCGGGATTATTGATAAGCCGGTCCGGTTTCGGATCGGCTTTTTTGTTGCCTGACGTCCCTAGAGGTGCCCTCACCGGCGATGTTTCAGGCAATAAAAAACCCGTTCACCCTGCCTTGCGAGGCCCGGTGAACGGGTATCAGAGACCGCTCCGGCTTACTGCATGGTCACCGGCGCAGGGCTCACCGCAGGGGCTGCTACGCCCGGCACCGCGATCTCGACCGGCATGCCATCTTCGGCCGCCACCACGTCACGCACCGAATCCCACTGAATCCGCAGGTTGTTGGCCAGGTCTTCGCGCTTGAGCAAGGCATTGATCACGGCCGTGTGCTTGTCGACCACCGACGGATTACCGCTCTCATCCAGCGGCGTGTGCGCTTCCAGATAGACCTTGCCACCACTGATGCCGAACTTGTACGGCTCGTTCATGATGCGCACGGTGGTCCCGACCGGCACCATGTCCGCCATTTCCAGCACGTTGTTGTTGTACATGCGGAAGCAGCCGTGGCTGGTGCGCATGCCGATGCCGAACTTCTTGTTCGACCCGTGGATCAGGTAACCCGGCAAGCCCAGACCGAACTTGAACGGCCCCAGCGGATTGTCCGGGCCGGCCGGCACGACGTTGGGCAGGATGTCGCCGTCGGCGGCGTGTTCGGCCTTGACCGACGCCGGTGGGGTCCAGGTCGGGTTCGGGGTTTTGGCGGTGACTTTGGTGGTCGACACCGGCGAGCCCCAGCCCTCGCGGCCAATGCCCAGCGGGAAGGTGTACACGACGTTCCGGCCTTTCGGGTAGTAGTACAAACGGTACTCGGCCAGGTTGATGACGATGCCTTCACGCGGACCGGGCGGCAGGATGAAGCGGGTCGGCAGGATCACCTGCGTGCCCGCGCCCGGCAGCCACGCATCGACGCCAGGGTTGGCGGCGATCATTTCCAGATAGCCCAGATCGTATTTCGTGCCGAGATCGGCAAAGGTGTCTTCGTACTTGGCGGTGACGGTTTGCACCTGGCCGATGATGTCTTCACCGGGCGGCGGCAGCGGAAACTCCAGAGCGGAGACAGGGCCGGCCGCACACAGTGCAGCAAGCGACAGACAGCGGGCGAAAGCTGGAATGCGCGACAACATCCGGGAAGTCCTTGGATAAACGGGAGGCTTGAATGGCCGCGATTGTACACCCACCCCACGGCCTTCGGGAGTAGGCGCGACGGTGTGCAACATGAAGCGAAATTTACAGAGTCTGGTCCAGCTCGGGCCAGATCGGGTGCCAGCCCCGGCGTTGGGCATCGATGATCGCCCGGCACAGGGGGCATAGACGTTCGTCCTGGTAAATGCCTTGCTGGACGTCGGACCAGCGCGGCTGCGCCGGGAGCAAAGTGCCGCAGAGGGTACGGTCGGCGGAACCGGCCAGCTCCAGTTGCCGGGCGACCAGGTGCACACGCACTTCCTGGCACGCGAACAGGTCGAGTTGCTCATCGGGTTCGATCAGTTGATAGGCAAACAGGGACCAGGCAGGGCGGCGCATCGGGGGGCTCCGAATCGGGGGCGCCACATTAGCCGAAAGGCCTCGTCCGGAAAAGGGCTGGAGGCCTTTAATTTTGGCGGATGCGGGTTGATTTTCGAGGTGGGCCTGAGCCCACTACAAAAGCGGCTTCAACTCTGCCCAGACGTTCTCCAGCAACCGCGGCTGCGCATTCGCCGCCGGGTGCAGCCCATCGGCCTGGGTAAACTCCGGCACCCCACCCACCCCTTCGAGCATGAACGGCACCAGCGCCACCTTTTTCTCGGTCGCGAGATTGCCATACACCGCCTTGAACGCCTCGGTGTAACGCGCCCCGTAATTCGGCGGAATCTGCATGCCCAGCAGCAGCACCTTTGCACCCGCCGCCCGGGAACTGTCGATCATTGACGAAAGATTCTGTTGCAATTGCGCGGGTGGCTGCCCGCGCAGGCCGTCGTTGCCGCCCAGTTCGAGGATCACCAGGTCAGGTTTGTGCTGCGCAAGCAGCGCCGGCAGCCGCGCCTGGCCACCGGCGCTGGTGTCGCCGCTGACCGACGCGTTCACCACCTTATCTGTGTAGCCCTGCTCTGCCAGGCGCTTTTCCAGCAGGCTGACCCACCCGACACGGGTATCCAGGCCGAAAGCCGCGCTGATACTATCCCCCACGATCAGCACCGTGCCTGCCATGGCTCCTTGAGACAACAGCAGCAACCCCAGGCCAGCACTTAAAAACCACGCACGCATCGGATTCTCCATGAGCGAAAGTATTCTCAGTGCTCGGAACCTCAGCAAAGTGGTCCCAAGCACCGAAGGTGACTTGACCATCCTGCACGAACTTTCTCTGGAACTGAACAAGGGCGACACCCTGGCCATCGTTGGCGCGTCCGGTTCCGGCAAATCCACCCTGCTCGGCCTGCTCGCCGGTCTCGACCTGCCCAGTGCAGGCGCCGTGACGCTGTCCGGGCGCAACCTCAGCGAACTGGATGAAGACCAACGCGCCCGCGTCCGCGCCGAGCACGTCGGGTTCGTGTTTCAGTCCTTTCAATTGCTGGACAGCCTCAACGCCCTGGAAAACGTCATGTTGCCGATGGAGCTCGAAGGCCGCAAAGACGCCCGCGAACGCGCGCGGCACCTGCTGGAGCGGGTCGGTCTCGGCCAGCGTCTGACCCACACACCGAAACAGCTGTCCGGCGGCGAACAGCAACGCGTGGCCATCGCCCGCGCTTTTGCCGCCGACCCCGACGTGCTGTTTGCCGACGAACCCACCGGCAACCTCGACAGCCACACTGGCGAGCGCATCAGCGACCTGCTGTTCGAACTGAACCAGGAACGCAATACCACGCTGGTGCTGGTGACCCACGATGAACGCCTGGCGCATCGCTGCCGGCGCCTGATCCGTCTTGAAGGTGGCCGACTGGTCACCCCCATGGAGCCTTGATGGCACGCTTGCCGTTTGCCCGTTTGCTGAGCCTCGCGGCCCGCCAACTGATGCGCGACACCCGCGCCGGGGAGTTGCGGGTGCTGTTTTTCGCCCTGGTGATCGCGGTCGCCGCCAGCACCGCCATTGGTTATTTCGGTTCGCGACTGAACAGCGCGATGCTGTTACGGGCCACCGAATTCCTCGGCGCGGACCTGATTCTCAGCGGTTCGACCCCCGCCAAACCCGAACAGATCGAGGCCGGCACCGCCCTCAAGCTGGATCATTCGCAGATCGTAATTTTTTCCAGCGTGGTCGCCACCGACAACGGCATCCAGTTGGCCAGCGTCAAGGCGGTGGACGCGGCCTACCCGTTGCGCGGCGAGCTGAAGAGCGCCGAAGCGCCCTATCAGCCTGAAGTCAGTGGCGGCGAGCCGCAGCCAGGTGAAGCCTGGGCTGAATCACGGATCTTGGCGGCGCTGAATCTCAAGGTCGGCGACAGCATCGACGTCGGCTCCACGACACTGAAACTCACTCGCGTGCTGACCTACGAACCGGACCGCGCCGGAAATTTTTATAGCCTGACGCCTCGGGTGCTGATCAACATGGCCGACCTAGAAGCCACCAAAGTCGTGCAGCCGGGCAGCCGGGTCAATTTCCGTGACCTGTGGCGCGGCACGCCCGAGAATCTGGCGGCGTACCGCAAGGCCATCGAACCTGACCTGGCACCGAACCAGAAAATCGACGATGCCCGTGACGGCAATCAACAGATCGGTGGCGCGCTGGGTAAGGCCGAGCGTTACCTGAACATGGCGAGCCTGGTCGCCGTGTTGCTGGCCGGTGTCGCGGTGGCGTTGTCGGCGGCGCGCTTTGCGGTTCGGCGCTTCGACGCCAGTGCGTTGTTGCGTTGCCTGGGTCTGTCGCGCAGTGAAGCGCTGGTGCTGTTCAGCCTGCAATTGGCGATGCTCGGGATCGTGGCCAGCGTGACCGGCGCCCTCCTTGGCTGGTTCGCCCAACTCGGCCTGTTCTACCTGCTGGAGAACCTGCTGCCCGCGCAAGTTCCGCCCGGTGGCTGGCTGCCCGCGCTGGCGGGGATCAGCACCGGGTTGATCGCGTTGGCCGGTTTCGCCCTGCCGCCGTTGGCGGCGCTGGGCCGCGTGCCACCATTGCGGGTGTTGCGCCGCGACATGCTGCCGATCCCCGCCAGCACCTGGCTGGTCTACGGCGCCGCGCTGCTGGCGCTGGGCCTGATCATGTGGCGCCTGAGCCTCGATCTGGTACTGACTTTCGCCCTGCTCGGCGGTGGGCTGATCGCCGCGGCGATCCTCGGCGGTGTGCTGTTGCTGGCGCTGCAAAGCCTGCGTCGCTTGCTGGCCAATGCCTCGCTGCCGTGGCGGCTGGGATTGGGCCAGCTGCTGCGTCACCCGATGGCGGCGGCCGGTCAATCCCTCGCGTTCGGTCTGATCCTGCTGTCGATGGGGCTGATTGCGCTGCTGCGCGGCGAATTGCTCGACACGTGGCAAAACCAATTGCCCAAGGACGCGCCGAACTATTTCGCGCTGAACATCCTGCCCACCGAGCGCGACAACTTCGCCCAGCGCATGAGCCAGCTCTCGACCCACAGCGCGCCGCTGTACCCGATGATTCCGGGGCGACTGATGAGCATCAACGGCGAGCCGGTGAGCAAGTTCGTGACCAAAGACTCCCGCGGCGAAAATGCCACCCAGCGCTACCTCAACCTGACGTGGTCGGCGCATTTGCCGGAAGGCAACAGCATCACCGAAGGCCAGTGGTGGGATGATCAAACCCCTGCTGCCGACGTCGTTCCCGGCGTGTCGGTGGAGGCGAAACTGGCCAAGAGCCTGAACATGAAACTCGGCGACACCCTGAGTTTCGTCATCGGTGGGGCCACCCACGAGGTGAAAGTCACCAGCCTGCGGGACATCAACTGGGACACCTTCCAGCCGAATTTCTTCGTGATCTTCCAGCCCGGCACGTTGGAGGACGTCCCGACCACCTACCTGACCAGCTTCTACCTCGCCCCTGGCCACGACCAGCAGATTGTCGAGCTGTCCCGCGCCTTTCCGGCGGTGACGATCCTGCAAGTGGAAGCGTTGCTGGAGCAACTGCGCAGCATCCTCGATCAGGTCACGCTGGCGGTGCAGTACGTGCTGCTGTTCGTGTTGGCGGCGGGTCTGTCGGTGCTGTTCTCGGGGTTGCAGGCCACGCTGGACGAGCGCATTCGCCAAGGCGCGCTGCTGAGGGCGCTGGGCGCCAATCGCGCGTTGCTGATCAAGGCGCGGCGCATCGAGTTCGGACTGTTGGGTGCAGTCAGCGGAGTATTGGCCGCCTTGGGGTGTGAACTGGTGAGTTTCGTGCTGTATCGCTACGCGTTCAGCCTTGAATGGTCGCCGCATCCGTGGCTGCTGCTGTTGCCGTTGATCGGCGCCCTGCTGGTCGGCGGCGCGGGCGTGTTCGGCACCCGGCGTGCGCTGAATGCCAGTCCGTTGACGGTGTTGCGCGAGGGTTAAATCCCGCTCGTGGATCGCAGGCCGAGGAGGGTCAATCATGTCCCGCTTCGGTCTGCTTCCACCCTCAGATCGCCGCCGTGATCACCACTTCGATCAAGGCATTTCCGCCCAGATCAGCGACCCCGACCGTCGCCCGTGCGGGCAAATCCTGCCTCTCGACCCACGTCTTCCAGACCGTGTCCATGGCCGGTTTCTGCGTGAGGTCCGTGACGAAGATCGTCGCGCTGAGCAAACGTGTGTTGTCTGTGCCCGCCTGCGCCAGGTAACCATCGATCTTGCTCAGCACCTGACGGGTCTGCCCTTCCATGTCGAGGCTTTCGTCATCGGCGGTCACGCCTCCGAGGTAGACGACGCCGTTGTGTTCGACGACGCGGTGCATGATCGGGGTTTGCAGGTGTCTAGTGGTCATTCAGGGTTTCTCGTTCGAGGTAGGAAGGTGTATCGGATTTTTCCGGCCAGAGGCCAGTGACCGCATGGGTGTCGTTCTCGGTATGAGACAGCGCGGCGATTTCCCCCAGCCGCAGGGGTTTGATCGGCGGACGCAGGCGGTAAGTGCCGACGTCAGCGGGCCGGGCGCTCCACTCGTCGGCGAGCACCTCGACCACCGTTGGCCCACACAAACGCCCCTGACACGGCCCCATGCCGCAGCGGGTGAAGACTTTCAATTGATTAGGCCCCGTGAGTCCGAGACGGGCGGCATCGCGAACAGTGCCCGCCGTGACTTCTTCGCAGCGACAGACCAGGGTCGAATCGTCCTGTGGCACTAAAAACGAGCGCATCGGCAGGTAAGCGGCGTCGATGAAATGCCGACCGCGTTGCCAGCGTCCGCAAAGGTCCAGGCTGTGTTGGCGTCGTTGTTCGAGAGACCGAGCATCAACCCGTGTCGAATCGAGCAACACCGCCAACGCCACTGCACGCCCCGCTTCCGCCGACGCCAGCGCGCCCGCGATTCCAGCCCCGTCCCCCGCAATGAAAATATCGGGCAGCGAGCTGCAACCCTGTGCATCGATCCGCGGCTGGAACGCCCGAATCGCCCCGTTCCACATCAGCGCACACCCGGCCGAATTCGCCAGCGCCGTGTCGGGTATCACGCCTTGATGCAGCAACACCACGTCAGCCGCCAGCGTATCTGCTGTCTTCGCGGTCTGGTAACGGATGCCCGTGGCGCGGTCTTCTCCAATGATGTCCAACCGCGTCACGCCACCGATCACCCGCAGATGACGCCGCGCCCGAGCCAGCAACGCCAAGCCCTTCAAGGCATAGGGAGAAAACACGAACTCGGGCAAGTAGCGCCATGCCGAACGCAGCCCAGCCCCGGTGTCGAGCAACGCGACGACGTTCGCCCCGGCGTCATGCAGCTGCACCGCCAGTTGATAGAGCAGCGGTCCGCACCCCGCCAGCACCACCCGCCCCGCGGGCACCAACCCCGACGTTTTCAACGCGATTTGCGCGGCGCCAGCCGTCATGACACCCGGCAACGTCCAGCCCGGCAGGGGCATCGGGCGCTCCAATGCGCCGGTCGCCAGGATCACTTTTCTCGCCTGTATGTGCCGGGCCACGCCACCCAATGACACTCCCACCCGCGCATACGGTTCATCGGCTTCCGGGTTGGCGCTGTCGAGGCTCCAGACACGGCAGCGCGCCGCGTAGGTTAAAGGGCTGCGCAGGAACCCCTCGGCGATCGGCTGGCCCGCCCAGTACGCCTCCCCCAGATACCCCCGACGGGCGGGCGTGTTGCGGGTGATGGCCCGATAGATCTGTCCACCGGGCGCCGGGTTTTCGTCCAGCACCAGCACCGACACACCCTCGGCGGCGAGCAGCGTGGCAGCGCTCATGCCCGCCGGACCCGCCCCCACGACGATCACGTCATAAAACCCGGCCAGGTCCTTCGCGTGTTCCACCGACACCGCACTCATGAACGCACCGCTCCCGTCACAGGGCGAGCGCCACGTTGTCGGGCGACCACCATGCCTTCTCGCACTTCGACCTGACAGCCCTGACGACTGGGCACGCCATCGATCACCACCAGGCATTCGAAGCACGCGCCCATCAGGCAATACGGCGCACGGGGCTTGCCGTTGACGACACTGTCGCGGCAGCTTTCGATGCCCGAGGCGAGCAATGCAAGCGCGACGCTTTCGCCCTGTTCAGCGGTGAGGGTTCGGCCTTCGAATTCAAAGGACAGGGCCTGCGTAATCGGCGCGAGTCTACGAAACATGGAACCTCCGCGAATGAAAAGGCAGCAAGGTGTCGTCCAGCGCTCCCGCTGCAATCTGCGGGGCGATCTGCAGCGCATGCAGCGCGGTCAGGGTCACACCGGAATGGCACAGCATCACGAACGCGCCGGGATAGGCAGATGACTGTTCGTAGAGCGGCATGCCGTCCGGTGTCTTGACCCGAAACCCGGTCCAGATGCGGACGACATTCAAGTCCCTGATGATCGGGAAAATCTGTGCAGCCCGTTCGGCGAGCACCGCGCTGATGCCGTGATTCAACGCCATCGCGCCGGTGTGGGTTTCCTGGCTCTCGCCGATCAACACACTGCCCTCGCCGGTCTGGCGCAACGATCCGGCGACCGAATCGAAAAACCGCTGACACTTTTCAGTGACGATGACTTGCCCCTTGGAGCGCACCAGCGGCGCCAACATCCCCAGCATCGGCGCAAGACGCGCGTTGTCCAGTCCGGCCGCCAGCACGACCTTGCGCGCCCGAATCGCACCCCAGTTGCCCACCACATCGAAGCCTTGGGTCAATGGCTCGACGCGCTCGACCGGGCAATGAGCGCGGTATTCGGCGCCGCGCCTAACCATGCCCACGTGCAAGGCGTTGAACAGCCGAAGCGAATTGACGTGACCGTCGTATCGGCAAAACGACGCGCCGACGACCTCCGGGCCGAGGTGTGGCAAGCGGGCGTGCAGCTCGTCGCGATCCAGCATCTCGTAGTCCCCAAGACCGCCTTGGGTCTGGGCTGCGATGGTCGCCATGTTCGCGTCGAGCTGTGTCAACTCCCGCTCGGACAACGCGAAGTTGTAGCCGCCCGGCTGCTGTAATTGCAGGTCAATGCCGGTTTCCTGTTGCAGCGTTTTGGCGAAAGCCGGCCACTGCAACGCCGCGTCCCGGGACCACAGCGCATAAGCCGGTTGATCCAACCCCTTGTCGCTGACCCACACCAGGCCGAGGTTGGCCCGCGAGGCACGGGGGTCGAGGTCGCCGCCGTCCAGTACGAGCACGTCATGGCCCAGCCCCGCCAGCCCCCAGGCGAGCGCAGCGCCCATGAGGCCGCCGCCGATGATGACTATTTCGCGTTCTTCCACACCGCTTCCCGTTTGAATTCACTGCACCGAACGTGCGGGTTGCGGTTAATGTGCGATTCGCCCAGCATGACGTCAAATGCCGAAAAACGCCTCGTGCATAAGCCAATATGATGGAGCTGCCGGATGAATTTCAGACAGGTCGAAGCCTTTCGGGCGGTGATGACCACGGGCAGCATGACCGCCGCCGCTGAATTGATGTCGGTGACGCAACCCGCGGTCAGCCGCCTGATTCGCGATTTCGAGGCCGCCACTCGCTTGCTGCTGTTCGAACGCCACGGCAACCAGATCATTCCGACCCAGGCGGCGTTCACCTTGATCAAGGAAGTCACCCGCTCGTTTGTCGGGCTGGACCGGCTGACCCAAGTGGCCGCCGACATTGGCCGTCACTCCGCAGGCTCGCTGCGCATCTCGGCCATGCCTGCGTTAGCCAGTGGCATCCTGCCGCGTTTCGTCGCGCAATTTGTGCTCGACAAGCCGAACCTGTACGTCGCGGTCACGGGCCTCGGTTCACCGCAAGTCATCGAAACCGTCGCGTCCGGGCAGGCGGATCTGGGATACGCCGACGGCCCCATCGACCGCTCCGGGTTTGACGTGGCGATGCAGCCGATTGCCGCCGTCGTGGCATTGCCCGACGGGCATCCGCTGGCGCAGAAACAGGTGATTTACCCCGCCGATCTCGCCGGGGAGAAGATGATTGCGCTGGAGCCGGGCAGCCTGTTCGCCATGCGCGTCGAAGTGGCGCTGGCGGGCGTGCCGCGCACCGTCACGCTCGAAGCATTGCTGTCTCACACCGCGCTGATCATGGTCGCGGCGGGGGCCGGGATCACTATTCTGGACCCCACCGCCACCCTCGATTTTCTCGACAAAGGCATCACCATCCGCCCATTCGGCGTCTTCATCGACGCCAGTTTTGCCGAACTTCGTCAGTCGGGGCGCAACCGTTCGGCCATCGTTGACCTGTTCCGCAAACAGTTCATGGACTGGCACAACGACCTGATCGCACAGACCGGGCTGGACCTCTCGCCGCCTCAGTAGCCCTTGCGTCGGTCAACCAGGCCGGTCAGTGGCAGACCGGCCCGGTGTTGGGCGATCACTTCCAGCACCGTCGCCGCGGCGGTTTCGGGCCGGCTCATGCTGGCGACATGGGGCGTGATGACGATGCGCGGGTCGTACCAGAACGGATGGTCCTCGGGCAGCGGCTCGGGGTCGCAAACGTCCAGCACGGCACCACGCAACTGCCCTTCCTCCAGCGCCGTCAGCAGGTCGTCGTTGACCAACTGCGCGCCTCGCCCCACGTTCACCAGCGCGGCGCCTTCGGGCAATTGCGCGAACAGCTGACGATTGAGCAAGCCTCGCGTCTGATCGGTCAGCGGCAGCAGGCACACAAGAATGTCGGTGCGCGCCAGAAATGCCGACAACTGCGCTTCCCCGGCGAACACTTCGACGCCTTCGATCTCGCCTCCAGAGCGACTCCAGCCTGCAAGCGGAAAGCCGAACGGCTGCAACTGTCGCAACGCCTGACGGCCCAGCATGCCCAACCCCAGCACCCCGACACGGCGCCGGGACGCGGGCACGTTGCGCTGTTCCTGCCAGACCTTCTGCCGCTGTCGCTCCAAGTACACAGGCCAGTCCCGATGCAACGCCAGGACCGCCAGCGTGACGTATTCGGCCATGTCCTGAGCGATGCCCGGCTCGGTCATGCGCACCACCGGTATGTGTTCGGGGATGCCCGCGCCCTCCAATTGATCGACCCCGGCGCCCACTGAAAACAACAGTTCCAGGCTGGGAAAGCGTTCCATCAGCCGGTCAGGCGGCTCCCACACCGCCAGGTAGCGCACCTCGTGGGCAGGGCCGGTTTCAGGCCAGACATAAAACGGCATGTCCGGTGCGAGCTGTCGAAACAGCGCGCGCCATTCTTCGCCGCGTTCCGGCTCGGCCTTGTAGACAAAACTCATGGTCGTCAATCCAGTTGGACCCAGACTTTGCGGGTGGTTTCGAGCACGCGCCAGATGCCTTTGAAGCCCGGGCGCATGATAAAGGTGTCCCCGGCCTGAATGCGTTTGACCGGCTGGCCTTCTTCCACCAGTTCGGAGACGCCGGAGAGGATCGCACAATACTCCCAGCTCTCGCCCTTGATCGACCAGTAGGCACCGGGGGTCACTTCCCAGACGCCTGTCCGGACCCGGCCGTCCGCGCTTTTTTCGATGTCCCAGGTGGTGAATATCGGGTTGCCCTCGACCAGTCGGTCCGGCAATGGCTCGCCTTTGCGGCCTTCGCCGAGGTCGGAAAAATTGAAATGGGTCAGATAGCTCATGGTCGGTGTCCTGTCGGTTGAATGGATTGAAATTCGGGTATTAAAAGCGGCATCACAGCTCACCGGCGGCCCAGCGGGTCAGCGCATCGGCAGCCAGCTCTCCGTCGATACAGGCCAGCACGCGCTCGCCCATCAACGAAGAAAACTTGAACATCTGGCCATCGCAATTGGTCACCACCACGGCCTGGCCATCCTGTTGCACGCGAAATTTGGCGGTGGCGTCCTTGACGTAATACCCCACCGCCATGCGCAGGGGGCGGTACTCGGCGGCGTCGCGCAGGTAAGGGGCGAAATGGGCGATGACGTCGTAGCCTTCGGTCACGTCCGCCTTGAACCCGGTCAGCTCCGGCGAGCCCGCGCGGCGATGCAGGCCCGAACCGAACTTCAGGCCGGTCCCGCCTGCGGGGGCCAGCGCGTAGTTGTCGCCGACGCCCAGATCCGTGAGGCAAGGACCGCTGGCCCAATGAACCTGTTGCTCCGGTGGGGCCTGGACGTAACAGACCGCCTGGCGCCAGATCGGCAGGTCGTCGATCTGCGGCATCAGGCCCGGCAACCAGGCACCGGCCGCCACGATTACCGCATCGCCCTGCACGACTTCGCCGTCGTCAAGGGTCACGCGGCTGGCGACAGTGTTGACGTGCATGACTTTGCAGTGGGATTGAAGCGTTGCGCCGTGGGTTCGCACCCAGGCCAACAGGCTGTCCACGATGCGATCGGCGAACAGCACGCCGCCGTCGGCCTGATACAAGCCTTGCGCCGAGGCCGGGAGCATCAGCTGCGGGCAGAGCCGCTCGGCCGCGTCGCTGCTCATCACTTCATGGGGGATGCCCAGACGGCGGAAGGTCGGCAGCGTCAGTTGAATCTCGTCATTCGCTTCCATCGACACGCCGAAGGTGCCGGTGGCCACGAAATGCTGTTCACCGATGTCTTGCCAGAGCCGCTCCCAGGCACCGAACGCCTCGCCCACCATCTGCGTGTAGCCCTCGGCATCGCCGTATTGGTAGCGGATCATCCGGTGCTGGTCGTAGGAGGCCGCTTGCGGATTGGGCAAGGCTCCCTGCTCCAGAACCGTGACGCGATGCCCGCGTTTCAGTGCGGCACGCGCGCAGGAAAGCCCGACGGCGCCAGCGCCGACGACAATGATGTGTTTCATGAACCGACCCTTGAGCAGAGCGCGACAGGCGCCGCGCGCACTAATGACATCCCGCGGACGCGGGAATCAGATCCGAATTTTGCGGGTGGCTTTCACGCCGCCCGACAGGTACTGCTCGAACTGGCGCACCAGCAGCATCGCCACCAGGTTGATCACCAGGTAAAACACCGAGGCGATGACGAAGATCTCGATGATGGCGAAGGTTTCGCTCATCAGCCGTTTCGCATAGCCTGTGATTTCCAGCACCGTGATGGTCGAGGCCAGGCTCGACTCCTTCACGATGATCGCAATCTCGTTGCCGTATGCGGGGAGTGCCTGACGCAAGGCCAGCGGAAAGCGCACTCGCAGGAAGGTCACCCACTTCGACATGCCACACGCCTGCGCCGCTTCCACCAGACCGTGGGGAACTGACTGAAACCCTCCGCGAAAGATTTCCGAGGTGTAGGCCACCGTGTTGAGCACCACAGTCAGCACCGCGCAGTTGAGGCTGCTGCCGACCACCCACCACAGCACCGGGGTGTGCCGCACGAACTCCAGTTGCCCGAACCCGTAATAGAGAATGAACAGCTGGACGAGCAGCGGCGTGCCGCGAAAAAAACCGCTGAACGCCGAACAACACGCCACGATCCAAGGGCGGCCCGACAGGCGCAACAGCGCCAGCAACACCCCGAACGGCAACCCCACCAGCACCCCGAAGAGGCCGATGAGCAACGTCACCTCCGCCCCTTTGAGCAGAAAGGGGATGGCCTCTTGCAGCAAGTCCAAGTCCATCAACGCGCCCCTCGAAATCCGCGATTCAGGTGCACTTCACACACCCGAAACAGTCGCTGGCTGAGCCAGGTGATCAACAGAAACACCAGCCCGGCGATGAGGTAGAACGCCAGCGGACTGCGGGAGATGCCCGCTGCCAACGCCGCCGTGCGCATCAATTCCCCCAGGCCCACCACCGACACCAGCGAGGTGTCCTTGATGGTCATCTGCCAGACGTTGTTGAGGCCCGACAACGCACTCCTGAGCATCAACGGCAGGACGATCCGCAAGTAGATCGCCTTGCGCGGCATGGCCAATGACTTCGACGCTTCAATCAGCCCTTCCGGAATTGTCGCCAGCGCCCCGCGCAACACTTCCACCGAATACGCGCTGGAAATGATGCTGATCGCCAACACCCCCATCAGAAACGGATAGGCGTTGCGCAACGCCGACTGAAACCCGAAGAACGCGCCGATCTGATCCACCACCTGCACCGAGCCGAAGAAGATCAGGTAAATGATCAACAACCCCGGAATGCTGCGCACCAGCATCGTGTAGGCCTCGACCAGACGGCCCAACAGGTACACCTCACGCCAGCGGACGATGGCCAGCGGCAGTGCGACGATCAGGCCCACACACATGCCCAGCAGGCCCAACCCCAGTGTTACGGCACTGCCCTTGAGCAAGGAAACCGCCCAGCCCTGCTCGAATAAAAACCGCCATACGTCCGTCATTGACCACCCGACTCATTCAATACTGCGCGAACGCTGCCCATGCCTCAGACGCGTGAAGCGTCGCCCTTGGCGTTCTACTGTTTGCAGGGGATGGCGTAGTCTTCGTCGAACCATTTTTTGCTGATCGCAGTGAGCTGGCCTTTCTTCGACAGGTCGCACAATGCGCTGTCGACCTTGGCCTGCAACGCGCTGTTGCCCTTGCGGATGCCCACGCCCATGCCGTAACCGAGCACGGTCGGGTCATCCGCCTGGCGCACGGCCACTTTCACCCGCGTGAACTTCGCGCCGCCGGGGGTTTTGAAGAAGTCGGTCCAGGTCGGCGAATCGCTGTAGGCGGAATCGATCCGGCCCGCTTCCAGGTCGGCCAGCATCTGCGTCGTGGCGTCGTAGGTTTTCACCTCGGATTTGGGCAGGTGCTTCTGCACGTATTTGGCGTAGGTGGTGCCGTTGACCACGCCCACGGTCTTGCCGTCGAGCTGCTTCTCGATCTCGGTGATCGACCCCAGCGAGGCAATCGGCGAGTCCTTGGCGATCACGTAGTACTGCGGCACGCCACCGTAGGGAATCGAGTAATCGATCTGTTTCTTGCGCGCTTCGGTGATGCCCAGGCCCGAGACGATCACGTCGAAACGGTCGGTGCTCAGGGAGGGAATCAGCGTGCTGAAGGACTGCACGACAAAACGGCATTTGACCTTCATTTCACTGCACACGGCATTGGCGATGTCGGCGTCATAGCCGGTCACGTTGCCGTTGACGTCGGCCATGCTGTACGGCGGGGCATCGCCCTCGGTGCCGACCGTCAAGGTATCTTCCGCTGCGTTGACACCGGAGGTGAGGCCGATCAACGCAGAGCCACAAACGAACGCGAGCAAAGTCTTCTTCATCGAGAGATACCTAAGATCATTTCAGTGGCGGCAGCAGCGATTCAAGGGTGTGACAGGAAAGCCCTGACACGTTCGGACGTGGAGTGATTGAAGACCTCTTCGGGGGTGCCGTCGTCCTCGATGCCCCCTTTATGCAAAAAAACGATCCGGCTGGACACTTCGCGGGCGAACCGCATCTCGTGGGTGACCAGCAAGATCGTGTTGCCCTCTTCCGCCAACTCGCGGATGACCCTCAGCACTTCGCCCACCAGTTCGGGGTCGAGTGCAGACGTCGGTTCATCGAACAGCATGATGCGCGGCTGCATGGCCAACACCCGCGCAATGGCGACCCGTTGCTGCTGGCCGCCGGACAAGGCCGAAGGAAACGCCGCAGCTTTCTCGGCCATGCCGACGCGGGTCAGCACCTGCATCGCACGGTCGCGGGCTTCGTCGCGGCGCAGCTTCTTGACCCAGATCAGCGCTTCGGTGACGTTCTCCAGCACCGTGCGGTGCGGCCAGAGGTTGAAGCTCTGAAACACCATGCCCAGTTCGGCGCGAAAATCATCCACCAGACGCGGGTTGCTGAGGTGCACGCTGCCGTTGCTGCGGGTCTCGATGTGCAGCCCGCGGCCGTTGACTTCGATGGCGCCCGAGGTGGGCATTTCCAGGAAATTGAGGCAGCGCAGAAACGTGCTTTTGCCGGAGCCCGAGGAGCCGATCAGGGAAATCACTTCGCCCTGGCGGACTTTCAGGTCGATGCCCTTGAGCACCGCCACGTCGCCAAATTGCTTGTGCAGGGCATCGACTCTGAGCACTACGGGTGATGGCTGCGCGTTCAAATCGAGGCTCCAGTGTCAGCCGAAGCGGCCGGTGGTCGTGGCCTCAATTTGGAACGTGGCGACCATACTGTCAAATGAGAGAAATATCGCCGTGCATAACCAAATGTTATTCACCGGGCGCAGGGGGTACGCCCGATGTGTCGCGAGGCGATTAGAGAACCTTGGTGGCGCCCGCTGGGGTGGCCTGAGCAGCCTGGACATTGCGCTTGCCTTCCCGGCGCAGATGAATCATCTGCCCGACGACGCCCACTACCAGCGCGAGGGCGATAAACCCCAGCGCGCCTTTCAGCAGCGGCGACTCAGGGTCGGTGACGATGGGATGGCCGTCCGGCACACGGCGCAAGGTTTCGGAGACGCTGGGCACCATGAGGAAAAACGCGGTCAGGCTCAGCAGGACGGTTTCGAGGTACACACGTGCCCTGCCCAGTGCGCTGACGAAGCCAACACCGTACCCCGCGAACAGCAACACCAGCGTGATCGCGCCAATCACCGGGCTGACGGGTTGTTTCGCCACAAGGAACACCGTGCTGCCGCCGAGCAGCATGAAGAGGAAGTACGCCAGGCCCGGTCCTGACCTCGGCACGATGCGCCCGTGCTTGATGAACATGTACGCCGCCAACGGAATGGCGGGCAGGCTGCCGAGGGTGTGTACCCAGCCGAGGGGAGAAATGCCGAACATGGGGTGCGTCCTGTTTTATTGGATGATGTGCACAACGGCTCGACACCGAAAGACGACGAGAGCGTTTCGGTTTGTCGGCGCTGAAGCGTTATGATTCGGCGTTCAGGTTATTGAAGGCGTGGTCGAACGAACATGACGGATTTACTGGGAAATTTGATCATTCTTCCGGAAATGCAACTGGAGGGGTTGGCGGCGGGTGACTTGCTGTCTCAGGTATTGGCGCAGATTCGCCTCACCGGGGATCGGGTCTATTCGTCCAGCGTGGCGCAGGGAGAGCATCTGGATCTGGATGAAAAAAGTGCCCACGTCTGCGTGCTGCAAACCGGGCAGTTGCGCATCGAGGGGACGGATCGACAGGCCATCGTCGTCGAACAGGGCGACATTCTGCTGCTGCCCCATGATCCGTCGCCGTTGACCATCACGGCAACGAACGGCCCCGCGACGCTGGTCATTTGCCGGTTCTGGTTCGACGCGGGCAGCTTTCAGGCGATGCTGTTCGCCATGCCCTGGCTGATTCACATCCGCCACGCTGACGCCGCGCCGTGGTCGGAAGGCATCCTGCATTTCATGCTGCTGGAGGCCAACGACACTCAACCGGGCGGCGCACTGATGATCTCGCGCCTGATCGACCTGGTGGTCATTCGCATCCTGCGCACCTGGGTTCAACAAGGCCTGGCGTCGGGCTGGCTCGGCGGATTGTCGGATGAACGCATCGCCCGCGCCCTTCGCGCGATTCACGAAAAACCCGGCCAACAGTGGCGCATCGACGTGCTCGCCGATGTGGCCGGTATGTCGCGCTCCAGTTTCTGCGACCGCTTCACCGCGCTGGTGGGCCGCTCACCGCTGCGTTATCAGAACGAATGGCGGCTGACGCTGGCCAAGACCATGCTGGCCCGACACGACAGCCGCATCGGGGAAATCGGCTTCGCCATCGGCTACGAATCCGAAGCCGCGTTCAGCCGGGCGTACAAGGCGTTCTTCGGCCGCACGCCTCGGGATGACAGTGGCCGAGGGGCGTCGGAATCGCGGTGAGGTACGCGTGTCGGGCGTCAGAGCGTCACGCCTGTCCACTGCTCCGACACGTGCCACAAGCGCGCCGCGAGTTCGGGATCGGCCGCCCATTGCGCAACGCCTTTGCGGCCTGACGCGGGATCGTTCACCGGGGCAATGTTGCAGTCTTCGCAATACACACCCCCCTTGCCGTCCAGCAGTGGACTGGTCGCGCACCACAGTCCGGTCGCCGCGCCCTGTTCAAGGGTTTTGAGGCCGCGTTCAGGGGCGATTTTCTGCTGGCCGTTTTCATCGAATACGTCAAATGCGTCGATCTCGGCGCGGCTCAAATGGCGCCCGAGGTCGGTCAGAATCTGGCCCGGATGCAGCGAAAACGCGCGAATGCCAAGGTCACGACCGCGAGTATCCAGCGCCAGGGCGAACAGCGCGTTGGCGGTTTTTGACTGGCCGTAGGCGACCCACTTGTCATACGGGCGACGGTTGAAATCGATGTCCTCGAAATCGATGCCCGCGATCTGATGGCCTCGGGATGAAACGGACACCACCCGCGCCGAACCTGCTGCCCTCAACACCGGCCAGAGGCCGCAGGTCAGGCGGAAGTGGCCGAGGTGATTGGTGGCGAACTGGCTTTCATGGCCGTCGGCGTCCCGGACAGGAGGCGATGCCATGACGCCCGCGCAGTTGATCAGCAGAGAAAGCGGGTGGCCCTGCTGGACGATGCGCTCGCAGAAGGTCCGAATGGACGCCGGGGCCATCAGGTCCATGGGCTGAACGCTGACACCCGTGATGCCCGCCAATGCAGCGTGGGCACGTTCGACGTCTCTGGCAGGCACGATGACCTGCGCCCCGGCGTTCGCGAGACTTTTCGTGGTGATCAAGCCCAGGCCGGAATACCCGCCGGTAACGATGGCAAGGCGCCCGCTCAGGTTGATGCCTGTCATCACGTCGTCGGCAGTGCTCGCGGCGTTGAACGGTGAAGGGAGCGGTTGTTGAAGGGTCGTCATGGGTATGTCCTTGGTGTGTATCGGAGCGTTCAATTCTTCTTTAAGCTGGCGGGACGAACCAGTTCATATCATCCGGTTTTCTGTCGTGATCATCCAAAGCCCTGTATCCGATCCTCTCTCCGACATCCTTTCCCTGGCGGGCCTGCGCGCCGCGTGTTCGGTGCGGCTGCAAGCCGGTGGCAAATGGGCGTTGCGCTTCCGGCCCATCGAGCTGAAATTCAACGTGGTGCGTCGGGGCGAATGCTGGCTGTGCCTGCCGGATCAGCCGCCCCGCCGCTTGCAGGCGGGGGATTGTTTTGTGGTGTCCCGCACGCCGTTCGTGCTGGCGAGCGCCCCCGAACTTGAAGCCGTGAATGCGTCCGAGGTTTTCGGGCCGTCGGGTGCGTCGGCGAGTTTTGGCGTCGGGGATGAGGTGGAGCTGTTAGGTGGCAGCGTCTCGCTGGTCAGCCCCGGCGCGAGCGATTTGCTGGCGCTGTTGCCACCGGCTATCGTCATCCGCGCCGAGTCGGGGGGAGCATCTTCGTTCGCCTGGCTGCTGGATGAACTGGACCGGGAGTGGCAATCGGCGCTAGCCGGGGCGTACACGATGTGCAACGACCTGCTGCGGCTGATCTTCGTTCACGCGCTGCGCCATCACATCAGCACCGCCGATGTCGCTGATCTGGCCTGGCTCGCAGGGTTGCGGGAACCGGCCGTTGCCAACGTCATGCGCGCGATCCACAACGCCCCGGACAAATCCTGGAAACTGGCCGAGATGGCCGACATCGCCGGCCTTTCGCGGTCGAGCTTCGCGGCCCTGTTCAAGGCACGGGTCGGCCAGCCTCCCGTGGAATACGCCACCCGCTGGCGCATGCGCGTGGCCGCTGCACGATTGGCCGCTGGCACCGGAAGTGTCGCCACCGTTGCGGCGTCCTTGGGTTACCTTTCCGACGCGGCATTCGGGGTGGCGTTTCGGCGAGTGCATGGGAAATCGCCGGGGCAGTATCGGCGGGAGGTTTTGCAGGCTGAGCGCCGAGATTGAACCTGGTGGAGCCAGGCCCAGAACTCACCGGCGACACTAAGTCCTGTGGGAGCGAATTCATTCGCGAAAAGGGGGTCAGACGCTGGAGATGTATCGACTGGACCGTTCCCTTCGCGAATGAATTCGCTCCCACAGTTGAGTCCGCGTTAGACCTCAAGCTTCGCGACGACCCTGACCTCTGTGGGAGCGAATTCATTCGCGAAGGTGGGTCAGGCGATGAAGAGCCGCGGCCGCACCCGTTATCGAGCTGCAGTCGGTCAGAAGGGTTCGCAGCTTTATCCCTCCGCGCCATACCTGATCCCACTCACATACCAGATCGCCTCGCCACTCGGCGTCTGAACCGTGACCTCATCCCCCTCTTCCTTTTTCAACAACGCGCGGGCCATGGGCGCGTCGATGGAGATGTAATCCAGACGCCCGTAAATCTCGTCATGCCCGACGATGCGAAAGCGTTTGGCTTCACCGTCGTCGTTCTCGATCTCGACCCACGCGCCGAAGAACACCCGCCCTTCCTGTTCCGGCGAATAGTCCACGACCTTAACGTCTTCCAGCCGCTTGCGTAGGTAGCGCACGCGGCGGTCGATCTCGCGCAGCAGCTTTTTGTTGTACTGGTAATCGGCGTTTTCACTGCGGTCGCCGAGGGACGCCGCCCAGGCCACCTTCTGCGTGATTTCCGGGCGATGCACCCGCCACAGATGGTCCAACTCCGCCTTCAAGGCAGTGTGGCCTTCTCTGGTAATGATGTTCGTCGCCATGGCCGGGCCTCGCGTGGGAAAGGCGCTAGCTTACGGCGCTCCTGGCGCCCCAGCAAATGCGCGGGGCGCCAGGCAGCGATCACTCGGCGGCGCGCTGGTTGTGGCTGGCGACAAACTGGCGGAAACGCTCGGTGGGCAAACCTTCGAACAATTCATCCGGCGTGCCCTGGGCATCAATCAGGCCCTGGGCCATGAACACCACCCGATTCGACACGTGCCGAGCGAAGCCCATTTCATGGGTCACGACCAGCATCGTGCGGCCCTCTTCCGCCAGCGAGCGCATGACCCGTAACACCTCGCCCACCAGTTCAGGATCCAGCGCCGAAGTCGGCTCGTCAAACAGCATCACCTGCGGGTTCATCGCCAGCGCGCGGGCGATCGCCACCCGTTGCTGCTGACCGCCCGACAGGTGCGCCGGGTAATAATCGCGGCGATCGTACAGGCCGACCTTGTGCAGCAGTTGTTCGGCTTCTTCGACGCACTCGGCGCGGGAGCGTTTGAGCACGCGCATCGGGCCTTCGATGATGTTCTGCATCACGGTCATGTGCGACCACAGGTTGAAGCTCTGAAAGACCATGCCCAGTTTGCTGCGCATCGCCTCGACCTGCTTGGTGTTGCTGGGCATCAGTCGCCCGCTGCCGTTCTGCTTCATCTCGATGACTTCACCGCCCAGCACGATCCGGCCTTCGTCAGGAGATTCCAGCAGGTTGATGCAGCGCAGGAAAGTGCTCTTGCCCGAGCCGCTGGCCCCCAGAATGGAAATCACGTCGCCGCGATGGGCGTCCAGCGAAATCCCCTTGAGCACCTGAACCGAGCCGAACGATTTGCAGATGTTGGTGACCGACAGCGCGGTCTCGATGGTTGAGTTCATGACGGGCTCCGCAGTGTTCAAAGGGATGGAGGCGTTTCAGCGGCCGGGGTGGCCACCGGCTGTACAGGGCGTTCGCGCAGGTGCGGCGAGAGTTGGTACTCGATCCACGACATGAAGCGAACGATGAGGAAGTTCAGCACCAGATAAATCACCGCCGCGCAGAGGAACACTTCCATCGTGCGGTAGGTGCGCTGAATGATTTGCTGCGCGACGCCGGTCACGTCCCACACCGTCACCAGGCTGGCAATGGCCGTGGATTTGACCATCAACACCGCTTCGGTCGAATAGGCCGGCAAGGCCTGACGCAAGGTGACCGGACCAATCACCCGGTACAGCAAGGTCCAGCGGCTCATGCCCACGGCCTTGCCCGCTTCGATCTGGCCCTGAGGCACGGCGAGCAGTCCGCCGCGCAGGATTTCAGCGGTGTAACCCGCCGTGCACATCGCCAGCGAGACCACCGCGCAACCATAGGGCGAGCGCAGGATTTCCCACATGAAGCTGCTGCGGATGGCCGAGAACTGGCCCAGGCCGTAATAGATGAGGAACATCTGGATCAGCAGCGGCGTGCCGCGAAACAGCCAGATGTAAAAGCGTGCCGGGTAGCTCAGAAATGGCCAGCGGCTGACGCGCAACGAGACCACGCCCACGGCGAGCAACAGGCCGATGGACAGGCTGGCGAAGAACAGGCTCAGGGTGGTGGGCAACGCCGCCAGCAGCTTGAGCATCGTGTCACTGAGAAAGGCAAAATCGATCATCGTGGTTCCCCTCTCAGGCGTTCGGGTTGCGGCGCTGGGTGCGCTGCACGCGGTTTTCGGCAATGTTGAACAGGCGTCCTGACAGCCCGGTGAGGATCAGGTAACACGCGCCGCCGACGATGTAGAACGTGAAGTATTGGCGCGTGGAACCGGCTGCCACCTGACTGGCGCGCATCAGTTCGACGAGGCCGATCACCGAAATCAGCGCCGAATCCTTGAGGGTCATCTGCCAGACGTTGCCCAGCCCCGGCAGCGCGTAACGCCACACTTGCGGGATCAGCACGCGACGGATGCGCATGCCCTTGGTCATGCCGATGGCCAGCGCGGCTTCAAGTTCGCCCTTCACAATGGCGAGGTAGGCGCCCCGGTAGACTTCCGCCTGATAGGAGCCGGAGATCAGCCCGACCGCCAGCGCGCCGACCAGAAACGGTGGCGTGTCGACGAACCCTTCGCCGCCGAACCAATGGTTGACGGCCCCCATCACGGTGGCGCCGCCGAAGTAGAACAGGTAGATGACCAGCAATTCGGGAATCCCGCGAAACAGGATCGAATAAGCGTCGCCGAGGTAACGCAACGGGCGACGGCGCGAGAGCTTGGCCGCCGCAACGGCACTCCCGGCCACCGCCCCCACCAGCAACGCCGCCAATGTCAGCACCACCGTCATGCCTGCGGCCTTGAGCAAGGCCGCGCCCCACCCGCCGTTACCGAAGCTGAGCAGCTGTAAGAGATCCATAGCGTCATTCCCGCCGCAAACAGTTCAAGGTCCGGTGTCTGGCGACACCCCCAACTCATACATACTTGTCTTTACAAGCATATGCAATTTGATTGCCAGATCGTTTGGGGTCGTTGCCGATCGGGCTGCGACCCCTCTGTTCAGGCGTTTGAAGGGGGATAAGGTTCCATGACAGGGTATGTGGGTATTTTCTTCCGGCTGCGTAGGACGCATCGGTTTGGGGCGGTGGGAAACATCTGGCGCCATTGAAGTGCGTCGGGGTGTAACAGATGGGTTGGCCCATCACCCCTCCCCCAACACCCCCAAAAAACTCTGCACATTCGCTCGCTTGCGTTTCTCGGTCGGCACAAACGCGCAGTACGGGTGCCCCAGCGGCAGAGAACGCGCAGACAACACGATCAACCGCCCCGCCGCCAGATCAGGCTGGGCGATGAGCTTTTGCCCCAGCGCAATCCCGCACCCGAGCTTTGCCAAGGTGATCGACAGGCTCGACAGCCCGGAGCGTCGGCCCAGTGCCGGGTCCGGCGATGGCTGCCCGACTTCACTCGCGTACCAGTCGCTCCACGTCGGATGGGACGCGTAATTCGGCCCCCATTGCGTGTGAATGAACAGGCTTTCGTGAATGCGCGTGAGGTCGAATTCGCTGTTGCCGTGGCGATACCACCATTCCGGTGCACACAGCGGCACGACGTGATCATGCACCAAGGGAATCGCTTCAAGGCCAGGGTAGTGATAGTCGCCATAGCTGACACGGATATCGACATCGTGCCGGGCCAGGTCCACGGGATCGTCTTCGACCCGCACGTCCACCGACAACTGGGGGTAGCCTTCGAGCAAGGCCGCGAGCTTCGGCGCCAGCCACACTTCGGCCAGGGAGAACGGCACGCTGACGATCAATCGTGTGCGCATTTCCCCTTCCAGGAGGCGAACGGTCATGGCGGCGATGTCATCCAGCGCCCGTGAGGTCTGCGGGAAAATGGCCAGCCCGGCGTCGGTCAGCGACAAGCGATTGCCGCTGCGCACGAAGAGCTTCTTGCCGAAGTATTCCTCCAGATGGCGCACCTGTTGGCTCACCGCTGCGGCGGAAACCCCGAGCTCCTTCCCGGCCGCGACGAAGCTCGCCAACCGCGCCGCCACTTCGAAGGTGCGCACGGCATTCAAGGGTGGCAATCGTTTCATGTGCGTCTTCCCCAAGTTTTTCTAGGGGGAGGCTAACAATTTTTGCCGTTGTTGCGAAGATTTCCCCACGTTAGCTTTAGGCCATACCTCAGCGGCCTCGCGTGAACAGGCCGCCCTTCAACAAGGAGTGCCGACATGAACACTGTCATCAATCTTCAGCGCTACCCGCTCGACCGCGTCGGCAGCGAGGAATGGAACGCACTGGTCGACAAGGCCCGCGCCGAACTGGCCCGCAACGGCATGTTCAGCCTTGAAGGCTTCATTCAGGACGAACACGTCGGACTGGCCGCACGGCAGATTCAACCGACCATGGACGCCGAATCCCACACGCACAAACGCTCGCACAACATCTACTTCAAGCCGGAGATCCCGGAATTGCCCGCCGATCACCCGGCGTTGAAAAAGGTCGAGACGGTCAGCCACACCCTGTGCGGCGATCAGCTTGCCAGCACGGTCGTCACCGAGGTTTACGAATACCCACCGCTGGTGGCATTCCTCAGCGCGGTGATGGAAAAACCGGCGCTGTACGTCATGGCCGACCCTCTGGCGCGGGTCAATGTGATGAGCTACCGCGAAGGCGAAACCCTGAACTGGCACTTCGACCGTTCGGAGTTCACCACCACTTTGATGCTCCAGGCGCCGGAAGCCGGAGGCGAGTTCGAATACCGCACCGACCTGCGCACGGCGGACGATCCCAATTACGACGGCGTGGCCGACTTGTTGCGTGGAAACGACCCCGAGGTGCAGAAACTGCGTCTCAGCGCTGGCACTCTCAATGTGTTTCGTGGGAAAAATACCGCGCACCGGGTGACGCCGGTACAGGGTCAACGCGAACGGATGGTCGCGGTGTTCTCTTACTACGAAAAGCCTGGCGTGATGTTCAGCGCCGAAGAGCAGATCGGTTTTTATGGGCGTGCGGCCCAGCCAAACACCGAAACCACAGCAGCATAATAAAAACAGACGATTCGCGGCTTTTGATCTAGCTTGACCCTGCCAGTCCTTTCAACCAGATGGGGAAACACATGGGCCACACCTATAACGTCACTAAAAAAATCCTCGCGTGTGCAGCACTGGGCGGCAGCCTGGTTTTCGGCGGAGCGGCTTCCGCCAAGGAATGGACTTCGGTTCGCGTTGCGACCGAGGGCGCCTATGAGCCTTGGAACATCACCCTGCCCAGCGGTGAGATTTCCGGTTTCGAGCCTGAGTTGCTGAAAGACGTCTGCGCTCGTATCAAGCTCGAATGCAAACTGCAAGCGCAAAACTGGGACGGCATGATCGCCGGCCTTAACGCGGGCAAATTCGACGTGCTGATGGACGCCATCGTCATCACCCCCGAGCGTCAGAACGAGATCGCGTTCTCCATCCCTTACGCCAACACCCAGGCCGTGTTCGTCAGCGCCGATCCGAAGATCATCGCCAGCATGCCGAGCAACGAAGTGCTCAAACTGAGCGGCGACCCAACGAAAGACAAAGCCGCCATCGACAAAATGAAAGTGATGCTCAAGGGCAAGACCCTCGGCATCCAGACGGGCACGGCGTACACCAAATTTGTCGAAGACAACTTCACCGGCGTGGCGGACATTCGCACCTACGCCAAGTCCGCCGAGCACCTGCTCGATCTGAACGCCGGTCGCATCGACTTCGCGTTCGACGACGTGACCTTCTTCACCTCCGCCCTCGACACGCCTGATAACGCCGCCGTGAAAATGATCGGCCCGAAAATCGGCGGTGACATCTGGGGCCCGGGCGAAGCGTTGGGCTTCCGCAAGGCGGATAACGACCTGCGCGAGAAGTTCGACGGTGCGCTGAAAGAAGCACTGGCCGACGGCACCGTAAAACGCCTGTCCGAGAAGTGGTTCAAGGCTGACATTCGTCCTTGAGGCTTCGCAGGACCGGCAGCGCAAGATGCCGGTCCCGTGAAAAAGCTGTGGGAGCGAATTCATTCTGGGCGGCATACCGACGAATGATGGATCAGGCAACAGGGATGTACCGACTGTACGGCCCTCTTCGCGAATAAATTCGCTCCCACAGTTGAACCCGTATCAGACCTCAAGCTTCGGGGCGGCGCTGGACTTCTGTGGGAGCGAATTCATTCGCGAAAGGTAGGTCAGGCGACAGGGATGTATCGGCTTTACGGCCCCTTCGCGAATGAATTCGCTCCCACAATTTGAACCCGTGTCAGACCCCAAGCTTCGCGGCGGCGCTGGACTTCTGTGGGAGCGAATTCATTCGCGAAAGGCAGGTCAGGCGACAGGGATGTATCGGCTTTACGGCCCCTTTTGGCGAATGAATTCACTCCCCCCGCTGAATTATTTCGTGTCCTCATGTATCTGATCGGTTAGAGCGGTGCCACCACTACGATGGCATCTGCAGGCTAGACCGATTCCGCAACTGAGTGACCCGTATGAAATTAGGCAAGAAAAAAGTCAAACCGATTGGGCTGCAGGACATCACGATTGTCGACGACGCGAAAATGCGTAAGGCGATCACCGCAGCCGCCCTCGGTAACGCCATGGAATGGTTCGACTTCGGCGTGTACGGCTTCGTCGCCTACGTGCTCGGCAAAGTGTTTTTCCCCGGCGCCTCCCCTGGCGTGCAAATGGTTGCCGCGTTGGCGACCTTCTCGGTGCCCTTCCTGATTCGTCCACTGGGTGGCCTGTTTTTCGGCGCGTTGGGTGACAAATACGGCCGACAGAAAGTCCTTGCCGCGACCATCGTCATCATGTCGCTCAGCACCACGGCCATCGGCCTGATCCCCTCCTACGCCTCCATCGGCATCTGGGCGCCGATCCTGCTGTTGCTGGCGAAAATGGCCCAGGGCTTCTCGGTCGGTGGTGAATACACCGGCGCGTCGATCTTCGTCGCCGAGTACGCCCCGGACCGCAAACGCGGCTTCCTCGGCAGCTGGCTGGACTTCGGTTCCATCGCCGGTTTCGTGCTGGGCGCGGGTATTGTGGTGATGATTTCCGCCGTCATCGGCGAAGACAAATTCCAGGAATGGGGCTGGCGCCTGCCGTTCTTCCTCGCCCTGCCGCTGGGCATGCTCGGCCTGTACCTGCGAAACGCCCTCGAAGAAACCCCGGCGTTCCAGCAGCATGTGGAAAAGCTCGAACAGGGTGATCGCGAAGGCCTGTCCCACGGCCCGAAAGTCTCGTTCAAGGAAGTCGCCGTCCAGCACTGGCGTAGCCTGTTGACCTGCATCGGCATCGTGGTCGCGACCAACGTTACGTACTACATGCTACTGACGTACATGCCGAGCTATCTGTCCCACAACCTGCATTACAGCGAAAACCGTGGTGTGCTGATCATCATCGCGATCATGGTCGGCATGCTGTTCGTGCAGCCCCTGATCGGTTTCATCAGCGACAAAATCGGCCGCAAGCCCTTTATCATCGTCGGCAGCATCGCGCTGTTCATCCTGGCGATTCCAGCGTTCATGTTGATCATCAGCGGCAAGATCGGCCTCATCTTCGCCGGATTACTGATCCTTGCTGTGGTGCTCAACTTCTTCATCGGCGTGATGGCGTCCACCCTTCCCGCGATGTTCCCCACGCACATCCGTTACAGCGCGCTGGCCAGTGCGTTCAACGTCTCGGTGCTGATCGCGGGCGTCACCCCCACCCTCGCCGCCTGGCTGGTGGAAACCACCAACAACCTGTACATGCCGGCGTACTACCTGATGGTGGTCGCGGTGATCGGTCTGGTGACCGGCCTGACCATGAAAGAAACCGCCAACAAACCCCTGCGCGGCGCCGCCCCGGCAGCCTCCAACCTTGAAGAAGCCAAAGAGCTGCTGGAGGACTACCACGACAACATCGAACAGAAGATCGAAGACCTCGATCAGCAGATCGCGGAGCTGGAAGCCAAGCGTAAAGAGCTGGTGCAGCAGCATCCGCGGATCAACGAGTAAAGTCCCTCCGCTAGCCCACGACCCCCTCGCGTGCCAGCCGCGCGAGGGTTGGGTCATCCAGCTCCAGCGTCCGGCGTAACACATCGTGGGTGTCTCGTGCGAAACCGGGCGGCGCGCGCCGATAACTCGCCGGTGTGGCCGAAAGCTTCGCCGGAAAGCCGATCACTGTCACCTCGGAACCGTCATCGCGACGCATCGTGTGCAACATGTCGCGGGCCTGGACGTGCGGGTCGGCGAGCGCTTGGGCCACGCTGTTGATCGGCCCACCCGGCACCCCGCTCTGGGCCATCCGAGCCAACAGTTCAGCCGCAGGCCACGTCGCGATGCTGTGGGCCAACTGCAGTTCCAGCTCCTTGCGATGCTGACTGCGCCCGGCGTTGTTGCGGTAACGGGGGTCTTCCCCCAGATCGGGGCGTTCGAGTAGCTGGCACAACGCCTGAAATTGCCCGTCGCCCCCGCATGCGACCAGAATGTAATCGTCAGCGGCGGCAAAGTCGCGATACGGCACGACGTTGGGATGAGCGTTGCCCAATCGACCGGGTACTTGCCCACCGACCAGGTAATTCATGCCCTGATTCGCCAGCAACGACACTTGGCAATCGAGCAATGCACAATCGATCGCTTGACCCTCCCCGGTTCGTGTTCGGTGATGCACCGCGGCCAAAATCGAGACCGTCGCGTACAGACCGCAAAACAGATCGCTGGCCGGTATGCCGACTTTCAAGGGGCCCGCGCCGGGCTCGTCATCGCGACGACCAATCACGCTCATCAGCCCGCTCATGCCCTGCACCAGAAAGTCATAGCCGCCCCGAGGTGCATACGGTCCGGTCTGACCGAACCCGGTGATGGAACAGTAAATCAACCGGGGGTTGAGCACCTTGAGGCTCTGATAATCCAGGCCGTACCGGGCGAGCGTGCCGACCTTGAAGTTTTCGATGACGATATCGGCCTTGGCGGCCAGATCGCGAAGGATCTGCGCGCCTTCAGGCTGCGCGAAATCCACGGCGATGGCCTGCTTGTTTCGATTGGTGCAGAAGTAATAAGCGGCATCCCACGGCTTGTCGCCACTTTCCAGGAAGGGCGGGCCCCAGCCACGGGTGTCGTCGCCCCGAGCGGGGTTTTCCACCTTAATCACCTCGGCGCCCAGGTCGCCGAGGATTTGCGTGGACCACGGACCCGCCAACACGCGGGACAGATCGAGTACCCGCAAACCATCAAGGGCACCCGGTGCAAACAGCGAAGCATCAGTCATCATGTTTTCCTTGAAAAGTTCAGCGCAGGCGTTGGCCTTTGGTTTCCGGCATGCGCCAGAACGCGACGAGGCTGACCAGTGCAGCCGCCGAGACATAAAACAGGAACCAGTCGCCATGCCCTACGCTTTGCAGCCAGGTCATCAAATAGGGGGTGGTGCCGCCGAAAATCGCCACCACTAGGTTGTACGGCAGCCCAATCCCCAAGGCACGGACATCGGTGCTGAACAGCTCGGCTTTCACTGCCGGTGCAATCGCGGAGTACAGGCCGTAGAACAGCAACCCGAACAGCTCCACGGCAAGAATCGTGACGAACGACGCGTTGATCATCGACACCACCGGGTACAGCAACAGCAGGTAGCCGAGGGCAAACAGGATCAATTGCGGTCGTCTGCCGATCCGGTCGGAAAGCAGCCCGAACAGCGGCTGCGACAGCATGAAGATCGCCAGTGCCAGGGTGCTGGCGGCGTAGGCCACCGTCGGCGCCGCGCCCGAGGTGCGGATGGCATGCACCGGGATGTAGCTGACGAACAGGTAGAATGCGAACGCCCCCAGCAGGCTGATGCCGACCATGCGCCGAAGGGCCTGCGGGTGTTCACGCCACAGCGTACGCAGTGGGTGACGCACCACGTGTCCCTGTTTTTTCTGTTGTTGGAAAGCCTCAGGCTCCGCGACCGAGCGACGCAACCAGAGCCCGACGAAGCTGCCAAGGGAACCGATCAGAAACGGGATGCGCCAGCCGTAATCAATCATCTGCTCCTTGCTCAATACCGACGTCAGGAACCAGGCCAATGCCGAAGCGAACAACAGCCCCAACGCGATGCTGAAAAACATGAAGCCCGAATAGAAACCCCGTCGGGCCGCCGGTGCGGATTCAGCGAGAAAGGTCGCCGCAGCGCCATATTCCCCGCCCACCGAGACGCCCTGAACCATGCGCGCCAGCACCATCAGAATCGGCGCCGCGATGCCGATGCTCGCGTAGGTGGGCAGCAGTCCAATCAGCAATGACGGCAGCGCCATCATCAAAATCGTCAGCGTGAGTGCCGCGCGACGCCCGACCCGATCGTTGAACAGGCCGATCAGCAACCCGCCGACCGGACGCATGCCAAAGCCCACCGCGAACACCCCGAACGTGGCCAGCAACGCCGCTGTTTCATTGTCGGAAGGAAAAAACTGTGGGCCGAAATACAGCGCGAAGGCGGTGTAGATCGACCAGTCGAACCACTCGATGGTGTTGCCGATGCTGCCCGCGACGATGGGTCGCCAGGCGGTCGCCACGGTCAACGGAGCGTCGGTATCGCCCGTCGCGTTCAACACGGTGGATGCGTCATGTGCCATGTGATGAGCCTCAATTGTGATTGTTATCAGGCGTCTTTCATAAAGCGGATGCAGCGGCGCACCGAGATAGTCAGCCGGTCCCGGTCAGTGCGCGCATGAAGTCGAGCATCGACAGGTCGCTGTCGAGCAGGCGCTGCCCCAAACGCTGTTGCCAATAGCGCTCGCTGCCGAATTGCAGGCGCCAGTCATGCAGGCGTCGCGTGTACAGTTGCAGGTCGTACTCTTCGGTGATGCCGATGGCGCCGTGGACCATGTGACCGATCCCGCCAAGGGTCACCACCGCCTGGCTCGCCCGCGCCTTGGCCAGCGCCGCCAGGTCAGGATCGACCGCCAACCCGCTGCCCCGCAGAGCCAACTGCACGGCCATCCGCGCGGCATACACTTCCTCGGCCAGCACCGACAGCTGCTGTTGAACGGCCTGGAATCGCCCGATGGGCTTGCCGAATTGAGTGCGTTCAGCGGCGTACGCCAAGGACAGTTTCAGGACACGGCTGGCCGCACCGGCGATCAACGCAGCAAAGATCACGGCCCCCATGGCCTCCCAGTCATGCCCGCCTCCCAGCTTCCGGGCGTCGGTCGGGAATGAGGTCCACAGCAGGTCGACGCTGAGCCCCGAGCCGGAGCGCTCGGCATCCGTGATCGGCAACACCCATGCGCCATCGTCCAGCAGCACCAGCGCCGATTCCGCCGTGTCACCGAAGGCGACATTGGGACAGCTGACGGATTGCCCTTGGCGATACCCTCGGGCCAATGCAATGCCGCCCATTGGCAGGTCATGCCCTTCCTCGGCCAAGGCCGCCCGCACCCACATCGTGGTGGGCAGGGGCAACGGCAAGGCACACTGGCCGCAGGTCTGCAGGACTTCGGCGACGGTTTCCAGCCCGGCACCCGCGCCGCCCTGGGATTCAGCGACCATCAAGTCGGCAAAGCCGCTGTCGAGCACCGCTTGCCAACCGGCTTCAGTGCCCTGCCCCTGCTCGATGCCTCGTACCCGCTGGCCGTCGAACGTTGCCTCCAGCCACTCGCCGAAGGTATCGGTGATAAAACGATCGATACTCATGTCAGGCTCCTAACGCAAATCCAGGCCGCGCGCGATCACGCCGCGCAAGATTTCCCGAGTGCCGCCGCGCAGTGAAAACGCGGGAGCCACCTGGCATAAGTAATCCAGCGTGCGTCTGAGCAACGCGGGTGGGGGTTGGGTGTCGGCACCGATGGCGTCGGCAATCAACAGCGGCACCGACTGTTCGAAGCTGGTGCCTAAGTCCTTGACCAGCGCGGCCTCGATCACCGGGCTGTGCCCCGCCGCGAGACGCCCGGTGACCGCCAGAGACAAACCCCGCAGGGTCGTGAGTTCGGCGACAAAACGCCCCAATAAAACCGCGTCTTCTCGCCTGCCCCGCTCCCGCAGCCAGGCCAGCCACGCGTCCAGCAACACCAGACTGGAATACAGCCGCTCCGGCCCGCTGCGCTCGAATGCGAGTTCCGCCGTCACTTGCTCCCAACCCTGCCCTTCGGCCCCGATCAACGCGTCGGCCGACAGATGTACATCGTTGAAGAACACTTCGGCGAAGTGCGAACTGCCCGTGAGGTCACGAATCGGTCGGATATCGATGCCGGGCAACGTCAAGTCAATGACCACTTGGGACAATCCCCGATGGCGATCCTCAGGCGTTCCAGAGGTGCGCACCAGGGCGATCATGAAATCGCTGTGCTGGGCGTAGGTGGTCCAGATCTTCTGCCCGTTGAGCCGCCAACCCTCGCCATCCGGCTGGGCACGGCTGCGCACGCTGGCGAGGTCGGACCCGGCCCCAGGCTCGCTCATCCCGATACAGAAGAACGCCTGTCCCTGGCAGATGCGCGGCAGGTAAAACGCTTTCTGCGCCTCGGTCCCGTAGCGCACGATCAACGGTCCGCTCTGGCGGTCGGCGATCCAATGAGCGGCGACCGGCGCACCCGCGCACAACAATTCTTCGACCACGACGAAGCGCGCGAAGGCATCCAGTTCTGCACCGCCGTAGGCGTTGGGCAGCGTCAGCCCCACCCAGCCTCGGGCGGCCAGTGCGCGACTGAAATCGGCATCGAAGCCCTGCCATGTGCGAGCGCGCAGATCGGTCGGGTACGCCGCCATGCGGTCCAGCAAAAAACGCCGCACGTCTTGCCGCAGCGGCTCGTGAACGGAAGGTTCGGCGCAAAAATCCAAAGGTTCGAGCATCGCTGATTCCTCAGTCCGGGCGACCGGCCAGCAAACGCTTGACCGAATACTCCATCACCACCACGGCATGCTGGTTGATCACCGTGACCTGCTGCGTGACCACTGCCCGTTGTGATTTGGACGTCGGGCGAATATCAGTGATTTCCACCACGGCATGCACGCTGTCGCCCACCAACACTGGTGCCTTGATCACTTGTTGGACTTCCAGCAGGGCCAGGCCGACGTTCTGCAACAGCGTCTGCATGAGGATGCCTTCGATCAGGCTGTAGGTCAGCGCAGAGGGAACCGGCCGCCCGCCTTTGATGGCGCCGGGGTATTCGGCGTCGATGAAAATCACTTCGGTCTGGCCGGTGACGCCGATGAAATGCACCAGATCGGCTTCGGTCAGCGTGCGGCGGAAGGTTCGGAAACGTTGGCCCTTGTCCAGTTCCTGCCAGAACGGACCTTGGCCAAGCAACGGTATGTCGTCATGCATGAGTGGCGTCTCGATGTCGTTTTTATTGAGAAACGAGACTAGCGATGCACCCTTTCCTTTTCTAATATTGTTTTCCAGTCAATTGATAGTGAATCGGTATCAATATGGATATCCGTCAGCTGCGTCAGTTTGTTGTGCTCGCAGAAACCCTTAATTTCCGCAGGGCCGCCGAGCTGCTGCACATCTCTCAACCACCGCTCTCCGTGGCCATCCGCAAGCTGGAAGAAAGCTTTGGCACCGCGCTGTTCGAGCGCTCGACCCGACACGTCAGGCTGACCGAAGCGGGCGTCGCGGCGCTGGAGGACGTGCGCAAGGCGCTGTTTCATCTCGATCAGGCTCAGCGACACGCCCGCGAAACGGTGGACGGGGTACGCGGACTGCTCACCGTCGGGTGCGTGGGTTCAGCAACCCTGTCGCTCATCCCGCGCATTCTTCCAGACTTCCGCGAGCGCTACCCCGGCGTCGAGTTGGTGCTGCGGGACTACCCGTCCAATCGCATCGTCGAAGAAGTGGAACGTGGCGTGCTCGACATCGGTCTGGTCCGGTCGCCGATCATCGACCGTTACCACGTGTCCAGTGAATTGCTGGAAGCCGATCGCCTGATCGCCGTGGTCCCCGCCAACCACCGGCTCGCGTCTCAAGATCAGGTGGCGTTGGCTGAACTGCGTGATGCCGCGTTTGTTTCGTATTCCCGGGAAGAGGCGACCGGCTTGCATTACGCCGTGAGCAGCGCCTGCCAGGCAGCAGGATTTCTGCCGAGGGTCGTGCAGGAAACCACTCAGATTCAAGCGACGATCAGCCTGGTCGCCGCAGGACTGGGCGTAGCGCTGGTGCCTTCTCTTCATGGGCGACGAAGCGTGGACGGTGCGCACTTCCTGGGCCTCACCGATGCGAATCTGGGGCCGGATATCGGCCTGTCATTGATCTTCAATGCGCAGACCGAAACACGGATCGCACTGGCGTTCCGGCAAACCTGTCTGGAGGTCATGGGCAAAGAGGCCCCGCAAGGCGTTTAGGGGTTCGCTACTGGCACTCGGTTTTCAAATCTGCGCCACTTCCCCTCGTCCTCGCGACACATCCTTTAACAAAGGTTTCCCCTCCCGCCCCGCGATGTTAGCGTGCAGGCCGTTCTGATCGAACGATCAGGAATCTCTCAAGACTGCCTGCAAAGGAATGCCTTACCTCATGAATGTTTCCCTCAAGCACCTGGCTGCGGCCACGTTGGTGCTGGCAAGTTTTTCGTCATTCAGCCCTGCTGCATTTGCCAATCTCACCGCCCAACAGGGCACTGCGATTCTCTCCTCATTCAACGATGCATCGGTCAAGGACTTCAGGCAGTTCCTCGACCGTGTCGGCAAGAGCGACCTCGCAAAAACCGACACACTCACGCCCGCCATCACTGGGTTTCTCGCCAACAAGCCTCTGACCGCTGAACAGCAGAACGAAATTCACCGTCTGCTCGGCCTCTATGCCCGCGTGAAATACGGCGCGGCGGCGACCGAGACGTTGCGTGAGCTGGTGGCAATCCCCACCGTTCGCCAGGACGGCGTGCCACAGCACGAGAACCCGGCGTTCATCGAGATCGCGGCGAAGATCAAAAGCCTCGCCGAATCCTTCCACCTGAACTTCCGTAACATCGACAACCGGGTCTACGAGATTTCCCTCGAAGGCGCGGGCAAGGAAGTGGTCGGGATTCACGCCCACGCCGACGTGGTGCCGGTGACCCCGGAGAACTGGGTGCTGGAAGACGGCACGCACCTCGACCCGTTCAAGGTCACGCTGATCGGCGACCGCATGTACGGCCGGGGCACCGAGGACGACAAGAACGGCATCGTCGTGGCGCTGTACGCGATGAAGATTATCAAGGAAGAAAAGCTGCCGCTGGCCCGCACGTTCAAGCTGCTGGTGGACACCACGGAAGAAACCGCAGGCGACGCGATTCCCTATTATTTCGAGCGCAACCCGGTGCCGGAATACAACCTCGCGCTGGACGGCAGCTACCCGGTGGTGATCACCGAGAAAGGTTACGGGACGGTCATGGCGACCTTTCCTCGCCGTGCTGCTGAAGGTCAAGGCGCCGAGGTGACGTCGATGACCGGCGGCATGGCGACGAACCAGATTCCGTCGCGTTCGGTGGCCACCTTCGTCACCGACACACCCGAAGCGCTGGCGGCTGACCTGCAAAAAGCCGGGATCGATTACGTGCAGCACAACGGCGGCAATTTCAACATCAATGCCAAGGTCGAGGGCAAGGGTGTCAGCCTGACCGTGACCGGCGTGTCGGCGCATTCCTCCGAGCCGGAATCGGGTGTGAATCCGGTGGCGCGGATGCTGGGTTTCCTCAACAGCCTCGACGGCAAGGTCGCGCTCAAACACAACGCGATCACCGACGCGGCCCGTTATGCGACGGACAACTGGGGGCTCGGTTATCTGGGCGAGAAGTTGGACATTGGTTTTTCGGATGCCTTCATGGGCCCGCTGACGGCTTCGCTGACCTACGTGGCGCAGGACGACAAAGCGTTCAAACTGGCGGTCAACCTGCGCGTGCCGAAGGGCAAGTCGCCGGAAAGCCTCAAGGCCGAGATCGGTAAAAAGCTCGATGCCTGGACCGAGAAAGCGCACATCACTCCGGCGTTCGACGTGTCGATTGCCGAGCCGATGTACCGCAATCCGGAAGGTGAATGGGTCAAAGCGCTGCTGACCGTGGCCAGTGAAAACCTGAACATGGCGCATACATTTGGCACGTCGGCGGGCGCGACCTCGGTCCATGAACTGCCCAACGGCGTGCAATTCGGCCTCGCCCGCCCCGACGTCAAATACACCGGCCACACCGACAGCGAGTTCAAGACCACCGAGCAGTTTTTGTTGGACTTACAGATCGTGACCGAGATGTTTGGACGGATCGGGCAATTGCCGAAGTTGTGATTCCGTAAACGTCCTGTTTGCCGGCGGCAGCGATCTTGAGTGCGCCACCGCCGGCAAGCCGTGCCGCTACAGAGGCATGGCGTCGGTCACGAAATCCTGGCAATTCACATCACCCTGTGGGAGCGAATTCATTCACGAAGATGGTACATCCGACGCACATGTGTTGCCTGCCAAATCCTTTCGCGAATGAATTCGCTCCCACAGGGATTGGTGGCGTGCCGAACACGTGTGAACACCTCAGAATCCCACAGATGTCATTTGCAAATCGGGCTTAGCCCTTCGAACCCGGCACCGCCGGACGCCCCCAATCGGCCCAGAGCTTGGCGATGGCGGCGTAGTCTTCACGCCCGTAACCGGCATTCGCGGCCATCTCGTAAACCGAATGTGAACCCTGAATGGCGAACAGCGGCACGCCCAGGTTTTGCGCCAGTTGCAGGGCGAGGACCGAGTCTTTGCGCGCGGCATCCAGTGGCATGCCGCCGTTGTAATTGCCGTCGACGATGCGCTCGGCATAGCGGTGGGTCAGCGGGCGCTGGATGCCCATTTGCGCGTCGGACAGCATGGCGATCAGTTTTTGCGTATCGACCCCCGCCGCCGTGGCCATCGAACCCGCTTCGGCAATCACCACCATCACCGCGTGGGCGACGGCGTTGTTGATGACCTTCGCGGCGGCGCCCGCCCCGGTCTCACCGAAATAAATCTGTTTGTCGGCAATCGCATCCAGCACCGGCTTCGCGGCTTCCACCGCCTGAGCGGAACCGCCGATGGCGAGCGAGGCCGTGCCCGCCGCCATTTGCCCCACACCGGCCAGCACCGACGCGTCGATCACTTCAATACCGTGGGGTTTGAGCAGGCGCTGCAAGGCGTGCATGTCTTCCGGGTTGACGGTGCTGGTTTCGACCACCACGGTGCCCGCGCTCAGGTGCGGCGCGATCTGCTTGACCACGGCTTGGGAAATGCTCGGGCTGGGCAGCGACAAGACGATCACCGACGTCTCGCTCAGGGTCTCCGGCCCACCAATGGCCACGGCGGAAAACTGCTCGGCGGCGCGAGCGATCAGCCCCTGATCCAGATCGGCGACTTTCACCGGGAACGCCTTGGCGATGCGCTCGGCAATCAAAAACCCCATGTTGCCCAAGCCATAGACGGCTACTGCGTTTTGCATATCGATCTCCAACGAATGTAAAAAAAATCGGCGCCGGTTCGAACCTGACGGCGCCGGGAAAACAGTCAGACGCCCTTGCGCGTCTTCAGGGAAAGCACCAGCGCCAGACCGATCAACGAGCACGCCGTCAGGCCCAGCAAGCCGCCCTGAATGGAACCGGTCTGTTCCTTGATGGCGCCCAACGTGGCGGGCGCGGCAAACCCACCGAGGTTGCCCAATGAGTTGATCAGCGCGATGCCTGCGGCCAGCGCTTTCGGCTCCAGCGACACTGCGGTCATGGACCAGAACACCGAGTTACAGGACTTGTAACCGACCGCCGCGATGGTCAGCGCAAACAGCGCAAACCACGGGCTGCCAAAGGTGGCGAGCAGCATGCCGATCGCCATCAGCAGCAAGGCCCCGGCCACCAGCAACTTGCGATGGCCCTTGTTATCGGTGAGCTTGGCGAGGGTGTACATCGCGATCACCGCGAAGATCCACGGCACCGCCGACAGCAGCCCCACCTGGAAATTATTGATGCCATCGATCTGACGCAGAATCCCCGGAAGCCAGAACGTCACGGTGTAGCCGGTCATGGTCGAGGTGAAGTAGATCGCGCACAGTTTCAGCACCGTGGGCTGCATCAGCAGCTTGAGCTGCGACTGGTGCTGCTGTTCCGTGACCCGCGCCGCGTCATCAGCATCGACCGCCGTTTGCAGGGCGTCCTTCTCTTCCGCGCTCAGCCATTTGGCGTCCTTGATGTTCGACACCAGCCACAAAATACTCACCAGCCCGATGAGGATCGACACGCCGCCTTCGATCAGAAACATCCAGCGCCAGCCCGCCAGGTTCAGCCAGCCGTGCATCTCCAGCAGCGCGCCGCTGACCGGGCCAGTGACGATGTAGGCCAGCGCCGACGCACTGAGAAAAATTGCCACGGCCCGCCCGCGATGGGCGTCCGGCAGCCAGACGCTGAAGTAGTAAATCACCCCCGGAAAAAACCCGGCCTCCATCGCCCCCAGCAGAAAACGCAGCACATAGAAGCTGGTCTCGCCCTGGGTAAACGCCATGAGCAGCGTAACCAGGCCCCAGGAAATCATGATCCGTGTCAGCCACACTCGTGCGCCGAGCTTTTTCAGGTAGAGGTTGCTCGGCACTTCGAACAGCGCGTAGCCGATGAAAAACAGCCCGGCGCCCAGGCCGAACGCCGCCGCACCGACGCCAAGATCGGCCTTGAGTGCATCCTGGACGAAACCCAGGTTCGTGCGGTCAATCTGGTTGATCAGCAGCATTAGCACGGTCAGCGGCACCATGCGCTGGTAGAACTTGCGCACCGCCGACTTCATCGCCGAGTTGTCCTCGGCGGCCAGCGTGGCAGACAGAGTGGTCATGGTTTTTATCCTTCTTATGGTCGATTCGGACTCAGGCCCTACAGCGCCAGCCTTCAGGGTTTCAGCGGCGGCAAGTGCAGCTGCACGGTCTCCCCGTCGGAACCGGGCAACGGTGGAAACGACAACCGCACCTGCGGGTCGTGGCCCGGAATCACCCGGCTGTCATCACCGCCTGCCAGCGCCCGCGCCACGCGCCAGCCTTGGGTCATGGCCCCCAGGTCGAAGTAGATCGGGAACGGGTCCTTGCGCTCCAGGTTGCCGTAGAAATGCGCGGCATCACTGGCCAGCACCACCGGGCCACGCGCCGTTTCGACCCGCACCACCTGCAGGCCATCGGTATGACCCCCGACGTGGTGCAGGCTGACGCCGGGGGCGATGGTCGCGTCGCCGCCGTGAAATTCCACCCGCTCGGCGTACACGGCGCGGACCATGGTCACGACGTCCTCGACGTCGAATGCACCGCGCATGCAGCCCATGCACATGTGCCGGCCCGTGGCGAATTGCATCTCACGGTCCTGCAAATGGAAGCGCGCGTTGGGGAACAGGTTCAGGTTCCCGGCGTGGTCGTAATGCAGGTGCGTGATCACCACGTCGCGAATCGAGGCCGGGTCGCAATCCATGGCGCGCAACGCCTCGCCCACCGGGCGCAGGATAGTCCGGGTGCGGCGGTCGTTGGGCGCCTTGGCCGCGCGCTGCTGCGCGGTCTCGATGCTGAACCCGGTGTCCACCAGAATCTCCCGCCCCTCGGCGCGCAACAGCCAGACGAAATAATCAAGGGGCATGTCGGCGTCATGGGGGTCCGGGGCATGCAAGAAATTGTCCCCGGCCTGTCGGTTCTGCATGCCATAACGCAACGCGTAGATTTCCCACTTCATGAAGCGCTCCTTTTTGTTTTATTGACCGGTGACGACGGTGCGCACGGGGAAGCGTTCGCGACCGAAACTGGCCACCACCAACGTCGCCAGTGCCGCCATGCCAGCGGCCAGCAACAGCCCGCCGCTGTAGGCGCCAGTCGTGGTCTTGATCCAGCCCATCACCGACGGCCCCATGAAACCGGACAGGTTGGCCAATGCGTTGATGGTGGCGATCCCTGCGGCGGCCGCGCCGCCCGAAAGGAACGTGCCCGGCAAGGTCCAGAACACCGGCTGGCAACCGTAAATGCCGAACGCGGCGACGGCGAAGCAGATCATCATCAGCACCGGCGAACTCACCAGCGCCGCTGCCGCGAAGCAACTGGCGCCGACGGCCAATGCGAAGACCAGATGCCATTTGCGCTCGCCATGGCGGTCTGAACGACGGCCCCAGAAGACCATGCTCAGGGTGCCGACAATGGGTGGGATCGCTGCGACCAGACCGGTCTGCAAGGTGGTCAGGCCGAAGTCACGAATGATCGTCGGCAGGAAGAAGCCCAGGGTGTAGTTCATGTACACCACGCTGAAATACACCAGCCCGAGCAGCAGCACCATCGGGTGGGACAGGGTCTTCCACACGCCCGGTTTGCTGTCCTGCGGACCGGCGCGTTCTTCGTCGGCCAGACGCTGAGTCAGCCAGTCGCGCTGTTCAGGGGCGAGCCAGGTCGCTTGATGAGGGTGATCGGTCAGGCACTTCAGCACCACGACCGTGAGGATCAGCGCCGGGATCGCTTCCAGAAGAAACATCAACTGCCAGCCCGACAGCCCGTCGTGGCTGCCCATGCCCAGCAACCAGCCGGACAGCGGCGCGCCGATCACACTGGAGAACGGCAACGCGGTCATGAAATAGCCCACGACCCGCGCCCGATACGCGCTGGGAAACCACAGCGTGAGGAAGAAAATCACACCGGGAAAGAACCCGGCTTCCGCCGCGCCGAGCAACAGGCGCAGGGTGTAGAACACGGTTTCAGTGCTCAGGCCGGTGGCGTGGGAGATTTGCGGGATCAGCCCCATCGCTCCCGACAAGATGCCCCAGGTGAACATGATGCGGGCGATCCAGCGACGGGCGCCGAAGCGGTGCAGCATCAGGTTCGACGGCACTTCGAACAGGAAATACGTCAGGAAGAAAATCCCCGCCCCCAGCCCGTACACCGCCGAAGAAAAACCCAGTTCCTGGTTCATGGTCAACGCGGCGAAACCCACGTTGACCCGGTCGAGGTAAGACACGATGTAGCAGATGACCAACAACGGCACGACACGAAACGCCACGCGTTTCATGGTCGTGGATTCAAGCACGCGATTCGCTTCGGACATGACATCACCTTAAGGTGGCTATTGTTATTTTCGATGACCGCTGTACATAAAACGGTCGGCAGATCCGGACGCTTTCGACGGGTGATCGGCCCTGCTCCGCCAGGCGCCGACCACTCGCTTTCCCGCGTTACTTGGCGACCGCCAGCGGGTTTTCGTGGAGGCCGAAATACAGGCTCTTCACTTGCGCGTACAGACGCAGGCCGTCGATGCCTTTTTCGCGGCCAATGCCGCTGTTCTTGAACCCGCCAAACGGCGTGCTGGTGACCGACTGCTTGTAGGTGTTGATCCACACTGAACCGGCTTCGAGGGCACGGCCGATGCGCCACGTGCGCTTGAAGCTCTCGGTCCAGATGCCGCAGGCCAGACCGAAAGCCGTGCCGTTGCCTTGAGCAATCAGGTCGGCCTCGTCCTTGAACGGCAGCGCCACCAGCACCGGGCCGAAGGCTTCCTCCTGACACGACAATGCGTCCGGACCCAGACCGTCGATCACGGTCGGCAGGTAATAGGCGCCCTTCGCGTACTCCGCGCCCACCGGCACGCCACCGCCACACAGAATGCGGCCGCCTTCGTCGCGGGCGCGGCCCACGAAACGGATCACGCGCTCACGATGGTGGAACGAGGCGAGTGGGCCCATTTCCACGCCTTGAGCGTCAGGGGCCGCGACCTTGAGTTCCCGTGCACGCTGCACCACGCGCTCAAGGACGTCGTCGTAAATGCTTTCTTCGATGAACAGGCGCGAACCGGCGACGCAAGACTGCCCGGCAGAGCCGAAAATCCCGGCCACGACGGCAGCGACAGCGTGTTCGATGTTGGCGTCAGCGAACACCACGTGAGGAGATTTTCCACCCAGTTCCAGCGCCACCGGAATCAGACGTTCTCCGGCCACCTTGCCGATGGCCTGACCGGATTGAGTGCCGCCGGTGAAGGACACCATGCGCACGCCAGGGTGCGCGACCAGCGCCGCACCGACGATGGCGCCGCGACCTTGCACCACTTGCAGCAGACCCTCCGGCAGACCGGCGGCCAGGGCGATGCGCAGCAATTCAGGGGCCAGCAGAGGCGAATCTTCAGAAGGTTTGAGCAACACCGCGTTGCCCGCCGCCAAAGCGGGGGCGACCTTGGTGGCGTCGTTCATGATTGGTGAGTTCCACGGGGTGATGGCCGCGACCACACCGTAGGGTTCGAGCACGGTGAACGACACGTAATCGCCCCGCGCCGGGGTGACGTCGGTTTCCAGGGTTTCACACACCGAGGCGTAATACAGGAAGGTGCCCACGGCCGAATCGACCATGCCACGGCATTCGCCGATGGGCTTGCCGTTGTCGCGCATTTGCAGTTGCGCGAGGGTTTCCTTTTCCGCCGCCAGGCCGTCAGCGATGGCACGCAACACCGCCGCGCGGCGATGGGGCAACAGGGCTTTCCAGCCGGACTCGTTGAATGCCTTCCAGCCACGGGCGACAATGGCGTCCAGTTCGTCGACCGGCGTCACCCGTACCCTGCCCACTTGCAGGCCGGTGGCAGGGTCGGTGCTGATGAGGAATTCTTCGGGTGTGAAAGCGTTCATGACGGCTCCAGTTCTTGTTGATTGAAGCCAGTCTGCGTGCATGTCCGGCGCCGAAACAACCAGCACGTTGTCGCCATTAATGGTGATAAGGTTATTGATAACGCCTTGCTGCCATCCGCCAGGGAACGGTCGTGAAATCACAGGGATTTGGCATCGATCTGCCAATGCCGGATGAACGAATTTGAGAATAACGAGAACAATCGATGAGCAAGTTTGACGGCCACATGAGCGCGGAACACAGCCACCACGCCCTGCCCGAACCGGTGGCGGCGGTGATCGAAGCGATTGAAACGGACATCATCAAAGGCCGGATTCTGCCCCGTACGCGGCTGATCGAAGATCATCTGATGGACGATTACGACGCCAAACGCCATGTGGTTCGCGCTGCGCTGGTGGAGCTTGAACGACTGGGCGTGGTGGTAAAACCGCCGCACCTTGGCGCGCAGATTCGTCGCTTCGATGCTCAGGCCCTGGACGATCTTTATCGCATGCGCAGCGTGCTGCACCGCGCCGCCGTGACGATGATGAAACTGCCGGTCGACCCTGAGCGTCTCGACCGGGTGACCGCCGCGATGCAGGCCCACGCCGACGCCGCCGAGAGTGGCGACATCATCCAGATCAACCGCGCCAACATGCAGTTCCATCGCGAACTGTACGGCCTGTGCGACAACCCCTACCTCGCTGAATCCATCCGCCTCCACGACTGGCTCAGCTTCCCCGCCCGCGCCTACGGCGTGGCCGACACCGAAGCCCTGGCGCAAGCCTGCCAGGAACACGCCGACATGGTCGACGCCCTGCGCACCTGCGACCGCGAACGCCTCGACCGCCTGTCCTACGGCCACATGGACCGGGCCAGGGCGATCTATGCGGCGAAGTTTTTGAGCAAGTGAATGCAGGGGCCAGCGCGTCGATCAAGGCTTGTTGAGCCTCGGAACCTGTAGGGGTGTATTCATTCACGAAGGCGGTAGATCCGCCCCGGATGTGTCACTTGCCAAATCCTTTCGCGAATGAATTCGCTCCCACAGGGAATGGCGGCGTGCCGAAAAACCCTCTCAGTTCGGCGCCAACAACGGACACACCTGCCCTGCCCGTTCCACCAACAACCCGCGCAACACGCTCATCTGCGCGATCCTCGCGTCCAACACTGCGATCTTTTCAGCGAACAGCTGCGCCAGCACCGGCGCCGACACCGCCTCGCTGTTCCACAAAAGCGGCAAATTTTCACCAATCTCTGCCAGTGAAAACCCCAACTGCTGCGCCAGCTTGATATACCCCACCAACTGCACGGTCTGCTCGGGGTACAGCCGATAACCGTTGGCCGTCCGTTGCGGCTTGATCAACTGCTTCTCTTCGTAAAACCGCAACGCATCCACCGAGACCCCGGTGAGCGCTGCCACTTCGCCAATTCTCATGATGCTCGACGCCCGTATTGACTCTGGACTTAGGACCAGGCTTTAGCCTGCGGGCTCAAACTGTGAGGGATGACGATGGTCAGCGTAAAGCGCAATAAACAGATCGTCCGGGCCAGCGCCGGATATGACTTGGTGGTGACGGCAGGCTTCATGACGCCCTGGACGGCGGCGTGGGTGTTCGAGGGGTTTGCGAAAATGTCCGACACGCTGGGACTGGATCGCCCAATACCGACGCTGGACGTCACGGCCATGCTGCTTGCCAACCTGCTCGGCAGCGTGGTGGTGGTCTGGTCCCTGTGGCGCTTGAGACATGCCAGCCGAATCGTCGGCCTCTACGACGCGCTGGCCCGCGGGTTGTTCGCCGTGTGGCAACTCTATGCCGTGGCCCATGGGGCGAGCTTTCTGCTGCTGGGTTTTACTGTGTTTGAGGTAGCGTTTGGGATTGCCCAGGGCTGGCGGGTGCAAGAGAACGCAGACTTCGAACGCACAGGGGCAAGCACCTGAACCCGCCGGGGCGCCGTTCACCGTGTAAGAGCAACCGGCGCCCACTCACGGATTCAATCCAACAACGAGCGGTCCTGCTCAATCATCAGGTCTTTCATCTCTTCGAAATGCCGCCGGGAAAAGTCAGTGATTTTCTCCCAGCCTTTCGCCGTCTTTTCCGCCACGTCATCCGACAGCACCCGCAACGGCTGGCCGGTGGACAGGGCTGTCACGTAGATCTGGCAGGCGCGTTCCAGGGTCCAGATATCGTCGAATGCTTCTCCGATGTTCGGGGCGATGACCATGACGCCGTGGTTACCCATCAGCAGGCGGCGTTTGCCGTCGAGCAGACCGGCGAGGCGCGCGCCTTCGGCTTCGGTGTCGGCCATGCCGCCGTACATGTCGTCCACGGCGATGCGGTTGAAATAGCGGGCGGTGTTCTGGTCGATCGGCAGCACTTGAGGTTTGGCCAGACAGGCCACGGCGGTGGTGTAGACCGGGTGCAGATGCAGCACCGCGCGGGCTTCCGGCAGGCGCTGGTGAATCTGTCCGTGGATCGACCACGCGGTCGAATCGACATCAGGATGCTCGGCGCTGGCGGGGTCATCGGCGTTCAGCAGCAACAGGTCGCTGGCGCGAATGCGGGAGAAGTGTTTCCACTTCGGGTTGATCAGGAATTGCTTGCCATCGGCCGAGACGGCGGCGCTGAAATGGTTGGCGACCGCTTCGTGCATGCCCAAGTGGGCGACGATGCGAAAGGTCGCGGCCAGGTCGATGCGCGCCTGCTCTTCGAGTGATAACGCCATGAATCAGGTCTCCACAGGGCGTGGCCGCATCAAAGGATGCGGCTCACGCGACAGGCTCGTGTCAGGGTTTCGGCATCAGTGCCGCGATGTCTTCGTCGGTCGGGGCTTCGAAGTTGTACTTCTTCAGCAACGCCGCGTATTCCGGGGTCGCGCGGTACTTGGCCAGCGCATCCACCAACGCCGTTTTGATCTGGTCGTTGCCCTTCTTCACGCCGAAGCCGTTGAGCACCGGGTAGATCAGGGTGTCGGAGGAAATCACCACGCGGGTGCCGAGCTTGTCCACCACGCCACGGGCCACGGCGGCGTCGGTGATTTGCGCTTCGACGGCGTGGGCGAGCATCGCCTGGGTGGTCTGCGGGTCGGTGGCGTATTCGCTGATCGCGATCGGCTGCAGGCCGTTTTTCACGCAGTATTCATCGGAGAGTTTGTGCATCTGCTGCAACCACGACGTGGCGGCCATGGAGCCGATCTTGTGGCCGCAGAAGTCTTCCGGACGCTTGGGCTGATAGGCGCTGCCTTTGACTGCCAGGATCGACTCGCCGCTTTTCAGGTAAGGGATCATGTCGATGACTTTCACCCGCTCGCCGGTGATGTACATCGACGAGTTGGTGACGTCGAAGCGACCGCCCTGGAGACCCGTGATAAGGTTCGGGAAGCGCGTGTCGAGGGTTTCCACCTTGCGCCCCATGACCTTGCCCAACCCGTCCATCAGCTCGATGTCGAAGCCGGCAGGACGGTTGTTGTCCATGTACTCATACGGGAAAAACGTCACATCGGAACCGGCAATGATCTTGCCATCCTGCTGGAAGGCCGAGGCCGCCAACGAGGTCATCGCAACCGCTGCGCCAACCAGGCTCAGGGCAATAGGGCGAACAATCTGGTGCAACGCTGTCATGGTGAATCCCCGCAAGGTTAAGAGAAGTTAGGCAGTGGTTCGGTCTTGCCCGGCCTGTTGCACGAAGAAAGAAGCGCCACGGGGTTTCTGCGGCAACCGCATATGGTTGGCCGTGGAACGCACGAGGCCACTTTCCTGACCGGCCACCATCAGGCCGGCGTGCTCACTGGGCAGAGGGTTTTCGCCGAATGGCAGCGCGTCTTCAGCGGCGTAAACACCGATGAACAGGGTGCGCGGCAGTTCGGTCTCGTTAGGGCTTGAAGCGTGCAGCAAACGGGTGTGCATGAAGCAGACGGAACCCGCCGGGCCGAAGCAGGCCACGGGCGTCTGGCAGTGCTCGTCGACGACCTCGTCGTCCACGGCACCGGTGAACCGCTGGTCATGCCAGTGGGACCACAGCGGCCCCTTGTGGCTGCCGGGGATCACGTTCAACGGGCCGTTCTCCGGGGTCACTTCACTGACCATCAACAACGCGGTGACGATGTCGTCGTTGCTGTGGGGCGTGAACAAAAAGTCCTGGTGCCACTTCACCTGGGTCGCGGTGTGGGGCAGCTTCGAGTTGATCTTGCTGTGGTGAAAGCGCGTGCCGTTGCCGCCGATCAATTGCGCAGCGATTTGCGCCATGCGCGATTGCAGCGCGACCTGGAAATAGGCCGCCGAAATCTCGGTCGGCGAGCTGACACGACGCAGTGACGGGTGATCCGCGCGGTGGTCGCCTTCGAGGTCGAAACGCGCCCGGCCGTCGATGGTTTCACCCCAGCCCTGTTCGTGGCTGCGGCTCTCTTCCACCCACTGGTCGAAGTCGTGCTGCAACGCCGCCACTTCGTCCGCCGAGAGGACCCCTTCCACCACCAGAACGCCGTCGCGGTGGAACTGCTCAATCTGCGCTTGCTCGATCATCTGCTTACCTTTCTTCAAATGTGGACGATGGGGGGATCACGCCAGCGAGACATCCTTGAGGAATGCGTCGACACGTGGGTTATGGCCGTTGCGCAGCACCTGGGGCTCGTCGTCGCACACCACGCGGCCCTTCTCCATGAAGACAATCCGGTCGGAGACCTTGAAGGCGAAGTTCATTTCGTGGGTGACGATCACCATGGTGATGCCTTCCTGGGCGAGGGCTTCGATGACCTGCAGCACCTCGTTGACTTTTTCCGGGTCGAGCGCGGAGGTCGGCTCGTCGAACAGCATGATTTGCGGGCGCATCATCAAGGCCCGGGCTATCGCCACGCGCTGCTGCTGACCGCCCGACAACTGGCTCGGGTATTTCCAGGCGTGGTCGAGCATCCCGACTTTGTGCAGCAAGGCATAGGCCTGCTGCTTGAGGTCATCGAGGCGACCCAGGCGGTGGTAACGCGGTGCCATGAGCAGGTTGTCGAGCACGGTCAGGTGCGGGAACAGGTTGAAGCTCTGGAACACCATGCCGATGTTCAACCGGTGCTCGGCGTGCTCCACGTATTGCGGCTTTTGCGCGCCCTGTTTGTTCAGGTGAATGAACGGTTGGCCGTTGATCTGGATGTCGCCGTTGTCGATCTGCTCAAGGCCATTGAGCAGGCGAATCAGCGTGGTCTTGCCGGAACCGGACGGGCCGATCACCGACACCACTTCCCCGGGCTGAATCTTCAGGCTGACCGCCCCCAGCACTTCGACGTTGTTGTAGGCCTTGTGCAACCGGTTGGCCTGCAACGCCGGAGCTTGCAAACCCGTGGTGATCGGGCGTTGCACGGCTTCACGTTGCTGCGTGGCGAGGGCCAGCACGGCGGCATCGGGGACGCGAGACACGTTGCGCTGGTTGACGTCGAGGTATGTCTCCAGCCGCTTGAGCAGGAAGTCGAACACGGTGACGATCAGCACGTAATAGAACGCCACCGCCGCCATGGTCTCCATCACCAGAAAATTCTGCGAATACAGGCGCTGACCGACCATGAGAATTTCAGTCAGCGAGATCACCGACACCAGCGAGCTGAGCTTGACGATGGAGATGTATTCGTTGGCCAGCGACGGCAACGCGACCCGCAATGCCTGAGGGATCACCACCCGCCATTGGGTGCCGAGAAAGCGCAGCCCGAGGGCACGTGCGGCTTCGGTCTGGCCCTTGTGAATCGAGAGCAAACCGCCGCGATGAATCTCCGCCACGTATGCGGTTTCACACATCACCATCGCCAGCAAGCCGGCCCAGAACGGGTCGCCCAAGACCACCGACGCCGAGGGAAAGGCCTGCGGGATGTTGTAGACGAAGATCAGCAGCACCAGCAGCGGCACACTGCGGAACAGCCAGATGTAGGCGCGGGCCGGGGCACTGAGCAACGGGCGTTTGGACTGCTTGGCCAGCGCCACGAAAAATCCGAGGCCGATACTGACGAGCCAGGTCACGAAACTCAGCTTGATGACGGTCCACGTCGCACGCCAGAACTCGGCATCGAAAAGCAAACCAAACATGTAATTCCAGTCGAATGTCATCGTCGCCGCGCTCTACAAAAAAATCAGAAAGTCCAACCGGGCGTCTCGCTCGACCCCGTCTCACGGCTGCACCGTTGAAACGAGATTCGGGGAGAGACGCGCTAACGGTCAATTAGGATTAACCGGACCAGTGAGTAGGCAGATCCGATGCAGCCGTGCGATCAAAAAACGTGCAATGAACCGCACTTGATCGGTGTGCAACGGAAATGCCCCGCAATGGCGCATCACTCAGGCCGCCCTCCGGCGGGCGCCACATTTCAGTGCGGCGTGTCCGTGATCGTCCCTGGGCTCATCCTGTGCCTGCAGTCTGCAGGCGCGGTGGCGTCGGTTAAATTCGTTTCTGGCTTGGAACTGGGGCGAGAAAATCCGAAGCAGCGGAGGCGTCGCGGGATGATCGACCGTGGTGCGCGGTCGATCACTCGGCGTCGGCGGCGGCCCGCACGGCGTGGGGGTCGAAGAAGCTTGGCGCGGCCATGCCGGGGATGTATTGGTCCGACACGAACATGCGGCAGCGCTCGATGAAAGCCGACACAACGCGGGACGGCTGCGCGTTGCTGGCGGTGGCGTAACCCAGCTGCAAGGCGTGCTGTTCACCGGCCAGACGGATGCGGATGAGGCGCTTGCCGTCTTGAGAAATGTTGCCCTTGGGCCGGGCGTTGGCAATGCTGTAGCCGATGCCGTTGCCGACCAAAGCGCGCACGGTTTCGAGGTTGCTGGAGCGCATCACGATGTTGGGCGTGACGCCGGCGGGAATGAACAGACTGAGGAAATATTCCCGGCTCCACGGGATGTCCAGCAGCACCATCGGATAGGGTTCGAGGTCCTGAATACCCACCGCCGAGACATTGGCCAAGGGGTGGTGTTCACCGACCATCACGTACGGCGGCAGCTTCGCCAGAGGTTGAAAATCGATGCCTTCACTGGCGATCAAATCGTAGGTCAACGCGATGTCGATTTCCGAGCTGCGCAGCTTGTCCAGCAGCTGTTCATGGTCGCCTTCGACCTGGCTGATGCGCACGCCGGGAAACGCCCGGCCAAAGCCGAACACCAGCTCGGGGGTGATCATCGGTGCCAGCGAATGCATGCAGCCGACGCGCAATGGCCCGCGCACGGTGTTCAAGGATTCCGACGCGATCGTATAAAGGTTGCTCATCTGTTCGAGGATGAGTTTGGCCTCTTGCATCACCTGCCGCCCCACGGCCGTCAGCGAGATGCCTTGGGCGTGGTGCCGGACGAACAACTGAATGCCCAGCTCGGATTCCATGTGGGTGATGGCGGCCGAAATGGACGGCGACGACACGTGAATGCGCTCCGACGCGGCGCTGATACTGCCCGCTTCCCCGGATGCGACAAAGTACTCCAACTGACGTTGAGTAATACGACTGAGCATCACGCCCTCCGCGATGTTGACGACAGGGCGCAGGATTGCTCGGCCCCTCGACTGACTGCATTTGCACGCTTCATGCCGGGTCGTTGGTGACCCCGACAGCATGCGACGAAGTGCCATCATCCAGTGCGGGGTGCCGAAGCAGGGTTCGGTTTTTCCTAAGCTCTACGTTCAAAAAGCAGAATTCCTATACGACAGCCCCTTGATCACACTGCCCTCGCAGATGGACGACGTCTGCAAGGCGCCTGTGCCTTCTCGACACGCTGTCGGTGCCCAGGCATCGGCCCAACCGATCAAGGTCGCTCTCTTTAGGAAGTTCACATGTCAGTCGAAAAAATCAACACCTTGGTGGTCGGCGCAGGCCAGGCGGGTGTCGCCATGAGCGAGCATCTCTCGCTGATGGAAGTGCCGCACATCGTCCTGGAGCGCAACCGCATCGCTGAACGCTGGCGCTCCGAACGCTGGGACTCGCTGGTCGCAAACGGCCCGGCCTGGCACGATCGTTTTCCGAGCCTGAAATTCAGCGACGTGTCGCCTGAAGCCTTCCCGCCGAAAGAACGCATGGCGGACTATTTCGAAGACTACGTGGCCATGCTCAAGGCCCCGGTGCGCACCGGCGTCGAGGTGCTGAAAGTCGAGCGCCACGTCGGCCGCCCCGGCTTCAAGGTGACCACCTCCCAAGGCGTGATCGAAGCCACCAACGTGGTGGCCGCGACCGGCCCGTTCCAGCGCCCTGCCGTGCCGAACATCGTGCCCGAGACCGCCAAGGTTCAGCAGTTGCATTCCTCCAGCTACAAGAACCCGGGCCAGTTGGCCGAGGGTGCCGTGCTGGTGGTCGGCGCCGGGGCTTCCGGTTCGCAGATCGCCGAAGAACTGCAAAAGGCCGGCAAGACCGTCTACCTCTCGGTGGGTGAACACTACCGCCCGCCCCGCGCTTACCGTGGCCGCGATTACTGCTGGTGGCTGGGCGCGCTGGGCCTGTGGGACGAAGTGCGGATCACGCCGAAGAAAAAGCACGTGGCGTTTGCGGTCAGCGGCTATGAAGGCGGCAAGACCGTGGACTTCCGTCGTCTGGCGCACCAAGGGATCAACCTGGTGGGGCTGACGAAAGCCTTCGACAACGGCGTGATGAGCTTCGAACCGGGGCTGGCCGCCAACGTGGCCGAAGGCGACCGCGCGTACTTCGACGTGCTGCGCGATGCCGATGCGTACATCGAACAGAACGGCCTGCCGTTCCCGCCGGAGCCCGACGCCTGGGAATTGCTGCCCGACCCGGACTGCCTGATCAACCCGATCCTCAACCTCGATCTGGAAGCCGCAGGCATCACCACGATTCTCTGGGCGACCGGTTTCAAATTCGACTTCAGCTGGTTGCAGGTCAACGCCTTCGATGACAAGGGCGAACCCTTCCACAAGCGCGGCATCTGCGCGGAAAGCGGGATCTATTTCCTTGGTTTGCCGAACCTGGTGAACCGCGCGTCCTCGTTCATCTACGGCGTGTGGCACGACGCGAAATACATCGCCGACCACATCGTCCTGCAGAACGGCTACATGACCTACGAACGCTCCTGAGACTGAATGGCCGGCCGGCGCTGACCCACGAAACGTCCCGCCGGATAAGGGTTTACAGGCCCTTCGGTTTTTCCTAATCACTGCCCCACGCAAATGCTGGTTTCGCCCTGTTGGGGGCAGTGTGAAGCTGGGGCTATTCACGGTTGTCCCGCGACCTGTTTTCAGGCGATCTATTTCAACGAGCGCTATTTCAACGAGAGCCACGCCATGCCTACCCACACTCGCATCCGCATGTTCAACACCAAAGAGACCTACCCCAATCAGTCGCTGGACAACGACCTGTGCCAGGCCGTGCGCGCTGGCAACACAGTGTACGTCCGGGGCCAGATCGGCACCGACTTTGCGGGCAATCTCGTGGGTCTGGGCGCCCCACGGGCACAGGCCGAACAGGCGATGAAAAACGTCAAGCAACTGCTGGAAGAGGCCGGTTCGGACCTCTCGCACATCGTCAAAACCACCACCTACCTGATCGACCCGCGCTACCGCGAGCCGGTGTACCGCGAAGTCGGCAAGTGGCTCAAGGGCGTGTTCCCGATCTCGACCGGCCTGGTGATTTCCGGGTTGGGCCAGCCGGAATGGCTGATGGAAATCGACGTCATCGCCGTGATCCCGGACGACTGGACCGCCGCCTGACTCCTGCGTTTCCTCGCCACCGGAGCCTCCCATGGCCAGCCCACACAACACGCCATTTGCAACACCGACGATGCCTGCCCTCAATGGCGTCAACCGGCTCTTCGGGCGTTACCAAAGCCGTGACGACGGGGCCGTGCTGACGTTCGGCGGCGCGTTGTTACGGGTGCCAGTCGAGCGGGTGCAGGCCGAGGTCGGCGAACGCCTGATGATCTCTCTGCGCCCCGAGAGCATCCGCCTCGACGCACTGGGGCCAGACACCCTGCTCAGCGCTACCGTCATCGCCCACGTGACTCACGGCGACCACGTCGAGATTCAGGTGGACGTTCCAGCACTGGGATCGAATCTGTTCGTGCGCCATTCGGGTCACGACGCCCTGAGCCGTTGGCCCGTGGGCGCAGCGGCCGGGTTGAGTTTTGACGTTCAGGGGCTCACGGCGGTGGCCGCCGAACTCCCCTCTTCTCTTTGATTTCGGATTTTCCATGACAGCCTTTGCCTGCATCGCTCAACGCGCTCGTTCTACGGAGCGTCACTCATGAACGCCTTGCCCGACACCCTCCGGGCCGTGATCGCCCGCGAGCCCGGCGGGCCTGAGGTATTGACCCTAGTCGAATGTCCGATGACGCAGCCGGGCGCAGGCGAGGTCTTGATAAGGGTGGCCGCAGCGGGCGTGAACCGCCCCGACGTGATGCAACGCAGCGGCATGCCCCTCCCACCGGGGATCACGGACGTGCTGGGGCTGGAAGTGTCGGGCACCGTCGTCGCGCTCGGCAGCGATGTCGTCGGGGTGGCTGTGGGGGATCGGGTCATGGCGCTCTTGAACGGCGGTGGCTACGCGGAATTTTGCGTCGCACGGGCGGATCAGTGCCTCCCCGTTCCTGCCGAGTTGTCGCTGGTCGATGCCGCTGGCGTGCCTGAAGCCGCGTTTACGGTGTGGCACAACCTGTTCGAATTGGGTGGGTTGCAGGCAGGCGACACGGTATTGATTCATGGCGCCGCCAGTGGTGTCGGCAGTTTTGCGGTGCAATGCGCCCACGCCGCCGGTGCGCGGGTCATTGCCACGGCGGGCGGCGCGCACAAGGTCGCGATGCTGGAGGCCTTGGGCGTCTGGCGAGCGGTGGATCGCCACACCGAGGATTTCGTCGCGGTGATCGAAGCCTGCACCGAGGGCCGTGGCGTCGACGTGGTCCTCGATAACGTCGGCGGGCCTTACGTGGCGCGCAACCTTCAGGCCATGGCCATGGGCGGTCGTCACGTCAGCCTGTCGTTCCTGCAAGGCGCGAAAGTGGAAGTGGACTTGCAAACGGTGATGCGCAAGGGCCTGAGCCTGACCTCGTCCACCTTGCGCCCCAAAAGCCCCGAGGAAAAGGCGCGGCTGGCCGCATGCATTCGTGAGCACGTGTTGCTCTGGCTCGCGTCCGGGCAGGTCAGGCCGCAGATCCATGGGCGCCTGCCCCTCGATCAGGCGGCCGACGCCCATCGGCTGCTGGAGAGCAACGCCAACCTGGGCAAGGTGCTGTTGGTCACCGGCGCAGCGTCATGACCCGAGAGACGCCGATGTTCAAACTGTATTACGCCTCGACCTCGCCCTACGTGCGCAAAGTGATGGTGGTCGCTCATTGCCTGGGGCTGGACGGGCAGATCGAACGCCTCGATTCGGCGGCGCACCCGGTCAATCGTGATGAGCGCATCGCCGTGTTCAACCCGCTGGCGAAAGTACCCGCCCTGCAAACCGCGGACGGCCTGTCGCTCTACGACAGCCGGGTGATCTGCGAATACTTGAACGATCATGCCGGGGGCACGTTGTTTCCCCAGGAAGGCGACCGGCGCTGGGTCAGCCTGACCCGACAGGCGCTGGGCGATGGTTTGCTGGACGCCGCCCTGCTCGCCCGCTACGAGACCGTCGCACGGCCACCGGACAAGCAATGGGATCGCTGGCTCGACGGGCAACTGACCAAGGTCCGCGCCGTTCTTGCAGACGTTGAAACCCACGCCGCACAGTTCAGCCGCACCCCCGATGACATCGGACTGATCACTCTGGGCTGCGGCCTCGGCTATCTGGATTTCCGTTTCCCGCACCTGGACTGGCGAGCGGCGCACCCTGCGACCGCTGACTGGTTCGCCACGTTCGATCAACACCCGGCCATGCGCGCCACCTGCCCTTTCGAATAATGCCCCGGAGTCACCATGCCTTACACCGTATTTTTCCTGAACGGCCCCAACGCCAACCTGTACGGGCTGGACACGTCCGGCACCTACGGCACGGAAAGCTTCGCCAGCATCGAAGCCGGCTGCCAGAAACACGCTGACGCGCTGAGCCTGACCCTCGAATTTCGCCAGAGCAATCACGAAGGCGTGCTGGTGGACTGGATTCAGGAAGCCCGTCTGCGCGCCGACGCGGTGATCATCAACGCGGCGGGGCTGACCTACAGCTCGATTCCGATTCTGGACGCACTGCTCGCGTTCGACGGCCCGATCATCGAGGCGCACATGAGCAACATCTGGAAGCGCGAAAGCTTTCGGCATCACTCGTACGTGTCGAAGGCCGCCACCGGCGTGATCGCCGGGCTGGGCGCGCTGGGTTACCGGATGGCGTTGACGGCGGTGGCGGAGTTGCTAAAAGGTAAAGCGAAACGTGTTTAGTGCTGCACCATCGCCTGTAGCGTGGCCTTCAACCCGTCGAGGGTGAACGGCTTGCGCAACAGCGCGGTGTTGGTGTTCATCACAGGCCGCAGTTGGTCGGTGTCGGAATAGCCGCTGACAAACACAATAGGCTTGAGGGCGTCCAAGCGGTGGATTTCCAGTGCGACTTGGGCGCCATTCATGCCAGGCATGGCGAAGTCGAGAATCACCAGGTCGAACGCCTGTTGCCCGATGGCGTCGAGCCCGGCGGGGCCACTGGCGGCTTCAACCACCTCGTGGCCCAACATGTCGAGCATGTCCACCAGGGTCCGGCGCACCTCGTCATCGTCATCGACCACCAGAATCTTTAGGTCACCTGCCGCGTCGGCCAATGCCGATGGCAGGTGTTCCTCAGGCATTCTCGCATCGTCCACGCACGGAAAGGCCAGGCAAATGCTCGTGCCCTTGCCCAGCTCCGATTCAATGCTGACGGCACCGCTGGACTGCTGCACGATGCTCTCGACCTGAGCCAGGCCCAGCCCTGTGCCCTGCCCTACGTCCTTGGTGGTGAAGAACGGGTTGAAGGCATTGAGGCGCGTCTGCTCGCTCATGCCCGCGCCGGTATCGACGACGCGCACTTCCAGAAACCCGGATGCGGACGACAGGAATTCATGGCGTTGCAGGTGCTGTGTGCCGATCAGCAACTGGCCCGAACCGCCCATGGCATCCCGGCCATTGATCGCCAGATTGAGGATCGCCAGTTCGAGCTGCACCGGGTCGGTGAGGACGTGGCTGTCGGTCACGTCGAGTTCGAACACCAGCTTGATGCCCTGTCCCAAGGTCGTGATGAGCAGGTCCGACATGCCGTGAATCACGGCATTGACCGAGCAGACTTTCAATTCCAGTTTCTGCGAGCGAGAGAACGCCAGCAGTTGCGACGTCAGCTTGGCGCCCCGGTCTGCCACCCTCAAGCCGCTTTCCGCCCAGCGCGTGACTTTCTCCGAATCCGGACGACGGATGATCAGGTCGAAGCTGCCTTGAATGGCCTGCAACAGATTGTTGAAGTCGTGGGCGAGACCACCGGTCAACTGCCCCAGTGCTTCCATTTTTTGCGACTGATGCAGGCGGGCCTCCATCAGTTTTTGATCGGTCAGGTCGGTGATCACCCCGCAGAAGATTGCCTCCCCGGAGAAGTCGTCCGGCAGTTTGCTGAACGACAGATGACCGGGAAACACCGTGAGATCGGGGCGATGGAACGACGCCGCACGGCGGATCGCCTTGTCGGCGTCGGCGCGGAGGTAGGTGCTGAAATGCTCGGCGTCGGCGTCTTGCAGATAATCCTGCAACACCCGGCCGAAAATCTGTTCGAGGGGCGCGCCAATGATCTCACTGAAGCGCTGGTTGGCATAAAGAATTGTGCCGTCAGCGGAAATCGACACGGCGCCCTCCTGCATCTGTTCGACGAGCAGGCGGTAGGGCTTGTCGGCGTTGTCGAGGGTGTAGACGGTCTCGCCCAGTTCGCCCTGAATGAACAATGCATCGACGCTGCCGGTCCTGATCGCCTCCAGCACGTCGTCGGCCTCCTGTAAGCGACGGCTCAGAAGTTCGATGTACTGGGCATCCGTCATGCCGACGGGCCGGGCGATCACGATGCGCTCTCAGTGCCCGGGGCAATCCCCAGGAACAGCTTCAGTTTTTCCACGTCCGACAAATCACCGATCAACCGCCGGCTGAAATCAGGGTCGAGTTTCATCAGGGTCGGCACCGCGACGATGCGGTCGTCCCGCGCCGCGCCGCTGTCCTGATAAATGTCGATGACTTCGAGCACATAGCGCCCGGCCAGGTACTTCTCACACACGGCCTTGAGCTGATGCACGGCAAAGGAAGACCGGGACGTATTGCCCGAGATATACAGCTTGAGGTGTTGGACGGGCGTCTGCATGAGATGCCTCTCCTCCTCCGGGGGTGCGCCGTTCACGCGCGGTTCTGCCGAGGACGGATATCGAGTCCGACCAATACCTTTTCCGTGTTGGACAAGTCGCCGATGATCTTCACCAGCGGCGTCGGCAGGTGCCGCACCAGGGTCGGCAGGGCCAGAATCTGGTCACCGGCCGCCAGTTGCGGATGCTCTCGTAAATCGATGATCTCGATGCTGTAGATCCCGGCGAGGTAGGTTTCGCAGATCTTCTTCAGATTGTTCAGCGCGATCATGGATTTCGGCGTCTGGCCCGCAACGTACAGGCGCAACGCGTAGTGACCGGTGTCGCCGGGTTGTTCGGGGTCGATGGCTTGTGGGTCGTTACTCACTCGGTGAACCCCCGAACGGACGCCAGCGTCTTGCGGGTCCGATCTTCAGCGCTGGCCTGGTTGGCCTCGTCGCTGGAGAGGAAGGCTTCGTCCAGGTCCTGGGTTTCGAGCTGAGCCTGCATCGCGGCGATCTGCCGTTCCAGCTCAGCCCGCTTTTTGATGACCTCCCGCTTGCGCCGTTCGACCGCTTCGATCCGGGCGTCTTCCGCACGCTGTTCGAACGCTTCCTGACGCAACCGCGCCGTGCCGGTCAACACGCCGTTCGGCCCGATATAAGGCTGCAACAGGTTGATCCCGTCATGACCGATCTGGTATTCGCGTACCTGATTCGAGTGGCCCATGCCCCGGGACTTCAGCACGAACAGCAAGCGGTTGTGCTCGCCATCGGCCTCGATGTTGGTCAAGGAAATCCAGCTGTCCATCAGCGAGGAAATCTCGCGCTCAAGGCCCGGAGAGCGCACCGCGACATCGGCGAGGCTGCAGAAAATGGCGGTGATGCCGCGGGACTTGAGCAGGTCGACCAGACGCAGCAACGTTGCGTGCACCTCGGACTCCGGCCCACGGAACGCCGAAATCGGATCGATGACGACGGCGTGAGGCTGAAAGGTCTTGATCTCGCGGTGCATGCGCGCCAAGTGCACTTCGAGCCCGTACAGGCTTGGCCGCGCCGATTCGATCTTCAACAGGCCGCTGTCCTGATAACCGGCCAGATCGATGCCGACCGACTGCATGTTGCGCAGCAACTGGTTGGCGGACTCTTCAAAGGAGAAATACAGGCAGCGCTCGCCACGGGCGCAGCAGGCGTCAACGAAGCTGGCGGCGAAGGTGGTCTTGCCCGTGCCCGCGAGGCCAGACACCAATACGCTGGCGCCTTTGTAATAACCGCCGCGGGACATCATCGAGTCGAGGCCACGAATGCCGGTGGCGACGATGTCCTGAGGGGCTTGATGATTCAAACCGGCAGCGGTGATCGGCAGGACCGTGAAGCCATGCTCGTCGATGAAGAACGGGTATTCGTTAGTGCCGTGGGCCGAACCGCGGTACTTCACAACGCGCAGACGCCGGGTGGTGATTTGGTCCACCACACGGTTATCGAGCAGGATTACGCAATCCGAGACGTATTCTTCAATGCCGTAGCGGGTCAGCTGACCGTCACCGCGCTCGCCGGTAATGATGGTGGTGACGCCCCGTTCCTTCAGCCAGTAGAACAACCGACGCAGTTCGGAACGCAGGATTGCGGTGTCTTTGAAACTGGAGAACAGCGCTTCGATGGTGTCGAGGACCACGCGCTTGGCGCCGATGCTGTCGATGGCATAACCGAGGCGCAGGAACAGGCCTTCGAGGTCATAGTCGCCGGTTTCTTCGATTTCGCTGCGATCGACATAGATATGGTCGATGGCAATTTTCTTGTCGTCGACCAGGGTTTGCAGGTCGAAGCCCAGGGAATCGACGTTCTGCACCAGGTCGCTGGCGCGCTCTTCGAAGCTCATGAACACGCCGTTTTCGCCGTGGTCGGTCACGCCTTTCACGAGAAACGTCATGCCGAAGAGCGTCTTGCCGCACCCCGCAGCACCGCACACCAGCGTCGGTCGGCCCTGGGGAATGCCGCCTAATAAAATATCGTCCAGCCCCTCGATGCCCGTGGCGGCTTTTGCCAGCTGCGGGTTCGAGGAGGAAGGGTTCGACGCTTCAGGCTTAAAGGATGTATTCAATCGCTACTACTCGGAATGCTTGACCGTTTGGCACCGGAAGCAGCGAGGAGTTCGGTGCCTTTGGGTGGTTTGTACATAAAGACTACGTTGTACAGGATTTCGGGGGGACGGCGCCATCGCTGACGCCCGATCGATGGCAGATTTTGAAGGAACCCCTGGCCACCGTCCCGCTCCAAAAACATCAACGCAGGCCACGGTCTGCGGGGCCCGGCGCTAGTGCAAGTTATCGCCGTTTCTGATCTGATGGCGCCTCGGGGTGCGCTGTCACTGATCACCACAGGAAAATCGCCATGTGTCATGGGAGGCCGCGTTGAACGACCAGACTCGGGAAGAGTTGGCCGCTGAAGTCACACGACTGCGCAGCGAACTGGCGCAGGTGCGCGGCGCCGAGGCTGCGTTGCGGCAGAACGCCGAACGCTCCAGCACGATCCTTGAAACCATTGAAGCCGCTTTCGCCATTGTCGAGGTCAAGTTCGACGCCGACGACCTTCCCGTGGATTACCGTTTCGTCGAGGCCAACCCCGCGTTCGAGCAGCAGGCGGGGGTCAACCTGCGAGGCAAATGGGTCACCGAATTCGCGCCGAACCTCGAACGCTTCTGGTTCCAGACCTACGGCCACGTGGCCAAGACCGGCGAGCCTGCCAATTTCGAGAGCTACGCCGAGGCGTTCGAGCGCTGGTTCGACGTGCGGGCGATTCGAGTGGGGGATCCGGCGGAGCGTCAGATCGCGATTTTCTTCAGCGATGTTACCGAACGGCGCCGCGCCCAGGAACGCCTGTCGATCAGCGAGGCCATTGCCCGGGAAAACATCGAGCGCGTGCAATTGGCACTGGCAGCCGGAGCCATCATCGGCACCTGGCACTGGCACCTGCCCTCCGACCGGTTTGCCGTGGACGAAGCCTTCGCCCGAGCGTTCGGCCTCGACCCAACGCTGGGGCGTGAAGGCCTGAGCCTGGAACAAGTCATCGCCACCGTTCACCCCGAAGACCGGGAAGGCTTGAAGGTCGCCATCACCGCCGCGATTGCCCGGGGCGGGGCCTACGCTCACCAGTACCGCGTGCGCCGCGCCGACGGCGTCTATTACTGGCTTGAAGCCAACGGCCGCGTCGAGCTGGCGGAAGACGGCACGCCGCTGCGTTTCCCCGGTGTGCTGATCGACGTCGAAGAGCGCCGCTCGGTGGAAAACGAGCGTGACAAAGCCACGGCGGCATTGCGGGCGCTGAACGACACGCTGGAGCAGCGGGTCGTCGAACGCACTGCCGACCTCATGCAAGCCGAAGAAAAACTGCGGCAGTCGCAGAAAATGGAAGCGGTCGGCCAACTCACCGGCGGCATCGCCCACGACTTCAACAACCTGCTGGCCGGGATTTCCGGGTCGCTGGAACTGATGAGCAGTCGGATTCTTCAGGGCCGCTTCAACGACGTCGAGAAATACATCATTGCGGCCCAGGCCGCGACCCGCAGGGCAGCCGCCCTCACCCATCGGCTGTTGGCGTTCTCTCGCCGCCAGACCCTCGACCCGCGCCCCACGGACGTCAACGCGCTGGTATTGGGGATCACTGAAATGATCCAGCGGACTGTCGGCCCGGCCATCCAGCTACAAACCGTCGGTGCGCCGCAGTTGTGGGCCACGCGGGTGGACGCCGGCCAGCTGGAAAACGCCCTGTTGAACCTCTGCATCAACGCCCGGGATGCCATGCCCCAAGGCGGCACGATTACCCTCGAAACCTCCAACCAGTGGCTGGACGCCGACGTCGCCGCCGCCCACGACATTCCGCCCGGTCCCTACGTGTCGCTGTCGGTCACGGACACCGGCACCGGCATGACGCCCGAGGTGATGTCCAAGGCGTTCGACCCCTTCTTCACCACCAAGCCCATCGGTCAAGGCACCGGCCTGGGCCTGTCGATGATCTACGGTTTCGCCAAGCAGTCAGGCGGGCAGGTCCGGGCGTATTCGGAGGTCGGGAAAGGCTCGACACTGTGCATCTTCCTCCCCCGTTACAACGGTGACGCGGTGACGGAAGAAAACCAGGCCTGTGATCCGCAAAGCCCTGCCTGTGCAGCCAGCGAGACCGTGCTGGTGGTGGACGATGAACCAACCGTGCGCATGTTGCTGATGGATGTCCTCGCCGATCAGGGCTACACGGTGATGGAGGCCGCTGACAGTGTGGCGGGGCTGAAACTGTTGCGCTCGGATGTGCACATTGACCTGCTGATTACGGATGTCGGCTTGCCGGGCGGCATGAATGGCCGGCAGATGGCCGACGCGGGGCGGGAAGTCCGGCCCGATCTGAAAACCCTGTTCATCACCGGTTATGCGGAAAATGTGGCCCTCGGCAACGGCGATCTGGGGGCCGGCATGTGGGTGCTGACCAAGCCGTTTGCCGTGGACGCACTGACGTCGCGGGTGCGTGAGCTAATGAACAGCTGACAGGGCTTTTATCGAACAGAGGCTAATGACCTGATGGGATTTGCTGATTCGACACCTTCCGTTTCCCTTCGCCGGGCACGCCCCGACGACGCGATGGGGATTGCATCACTGGTAGACGAGGCCTATTCGCCCTACATCCCGCGCATTGGCCGCAAGCCGGGACCGATGCTCGACGATTATGCGCAGGTGATCGAGGAATCCGTGGTGTACGTCTGCGAGGACGACACCGGGATCACCGGCGTGCTGGTGGTGCAACCGGAAGACACCGACCTGTTGCTGGTCAATGTCGCGGTCGCCAACCGCTGCAAGGGCCAGGGCATCGGCAAGCAGCTGATGAGCTATTGCGAAGATTGCGCCCTTGCGCTGGGCTGCCTGGGGATTCGGCTGTACACCCACGAATTGATGACTGAAAACCTCGCGATCTACAGCAAGCTCGGCTATCGAGAAACCCATCGGGCAACGCAGCAAGGCTTCGCGCGGGTGTTCATGCGCAAGCCGCTCGGTAATTCCTGACTCTTTACTCAATTTTTACGGAGTCTGGACGTTCGTTTACACGGATCGGGTGTTTCATACACACATGGCGAACCCAAACACATCGCCTGAGGAGACACCATGATTTCGAAGATGACTAAAGCCTTGATCCTGTCCGGTTGCCTGGTCGCTGCGGGTGCAGCCTCCGCAAGTGAACGCGATGTGGTCGTGCCCGTCATCGCCGGGGCGGCAGTCGGTGCAGTGCTGGCCACCGTGCTCAGCGGTTCCGGCCATGACCACCACCGTCCCGAGTATCGTGATTACCGCCCACAGCCTCGCTATCAGCCGGTGTATCAACCCGTGGCCTATGTGCCGGTGCAGCGAGTGGAATACCGTCGCTTCGCCCCGCCGCCACCGCATGGGTATTACGGTCGGGGTTATGACCGTCACTATGACCATCGTGGGGACGGTCGCTGGTAACACTGCTCTCGTAGCCCCTCGTGCCATGACGTTGGCACGGGGGGCTGCGACGTGAAGGGCTGACCCTGGCTGGCAATCAAGGCCACTGGATCTTCAACGCCCGAGCAGTCGCCGGGCCGACAATGCCGTCCGCCACCAGACGGTTCATCGTCTGGAACGCGATCACCGCCGCCGTTGTATGCGGGCCGTATTCTCCGTCGATCTTGCCCGGATCGATGCCCAACGCCTTCAGACGCTGTTGAACCTCTTTGACCTTTGCATTTTTGACCGGCGTGTCTTCCAGCCGGACAAATGCGGGTTGCACCTGAGCACGCAAGGTCCTTTGATCGCTGTTGTAGCTGACACCGGGAACCCGGCAGATGAAATCCCAGACCCTGCCCCCCACATTTCCCGCCCGTACGCCCAATCGGGTACCTGCCGCCTCCATGGTTTTACCCAAGCCGTCGGAAATCGCCACGTGACCCATCTGGCCTGGAAGCGGAGGTTTGCGAATCAGGACAACCCCGGCCGTCAGCCGAGCGTCCGACTCATCGCTGGGGAGCAGCGTGCCGTTTTTCGCATCCCTGACCCAGGCCCCGGAATAGGCCTCGGTGGTCGCAGGGTTGCCGTTGTTGTCGATACAGCCATACAACACGCCGAGTTTCTGGTAGAGCACCCACGAGACAAACTCTGCGCAATCCCAAGGACCGCTCCAACGCGGGTTGTCTTTCGGGACCAGTACGTTGGCGTACTTCTGGCCCTCTTTGGTGGCAGCAAGCGCGTATACATCATTTCCAGTGACCATGGACTTCTCCTGTTCGCGTTTTGGATGAGCGAAGCACTAAGGCGGGCGATACTCACCGAACACAGAGAACCAGCGATCAACTAAAAACTCACGACCTTGCCAGGTCGAACAACAGAAGAGCCCTCGTTCAACATAGGCAAATTTCTGACTTTGGCAACATCCACCGCGACGGCCTATCAGCAGGAAAGGCAGCATGGACGCATCCGTTCGCCTGCGGCGTCCCTCGGCGCGAACGGAAGAAGAGCGTGATCACCTTCAAGGTTGTTCAACAGAATTCCTCCACAGCCGTCACCGTTGAAGACCCGACAGTGAAGGTCGAGCTTGAACATGGGCAGAATGCATTCGTAACGGCCTCATTCAACCGCTTCAGACAGAGCGGGGCCGAACCCTCGTCAGGTGCGGCCCCGCTGTGCACGCTTCCTTTTGTTACTGCAACGCTTGACTACCCACCGGTGCCTTGTGCACCGCGGGCGGCAGATCCTTCGCCACCGACGGTGCCGTCTCCCGCATTTTCACCGCGCACGCTGTCGACACCACGCCCAGCAAACTGAACAGAATCGCAGGCCCCATCCACCCCACTTGCGAATAAAGCGCCGTGGCAATGAACGGCAGCGTACCGGCCACCAGCGACGCGCAGTTGTAGCCCAGCGAGATACCGGACGACCGCACGTTGGCCGGGAACTGCTCGGTGAACCAGCTGGCCTCGACCGCGAAGATCGGGTCGTGGCTGAGGATCAGCGCCATGGCCACCGCGACAATGATCAGCGGCACGATCCCGGTGTTGATCATCATGAACATCGGGATGCCGAACACGATGGTGAACAGCGAGCCGATCAGGAACACCGGTTTACGCCCGATCCGGTCGCTCAACGCGCCGTAGAACAGATGGCTGCCCAGGCCGATGGCCGAGCCGATCATCGTGCCCCACAGCACGTTCTGTTTGGTGGCGATGCCGGAGAGGACCACGTACGACAACATGAAGCTGGTCGCGAGGTAATAACCGCCGGTCTCCGCCAGGCGCAGACCCGCGATTTGCAGCACTTTGCGCCAGTCCTCGCGGATCACTTGCAGCGCAGGCTGTTTGACCAGGGTGTTTTCAGCCTTGGCCTTTTCGAACTCTGGCGACTCACTGACGCTCAGACGAATCCACATGCCGACGGCCACCATCACGACCGACGCCAGGAACGGCGCGCGCCACACCCAGTCGCCTTCGAACAGCACCGCCGACAGCAGGAATGCGCCGTTGGCCATCAACAGCCCCAGCGGAATGCCGATCTGCGGCACCGCGCCGAAGAAACCGCGACGGTGGGCCGGGGCATGTTCACAGGCCATCAGCACCGCGCCGCCCCACTCCGCACCGAACCCGATGCCCTGAATCATCCGCAACAGAATCAGCAAGATCGGGGCGATGACCCCGGCCTGCGCATAGGTCGGTAACGCACCGATCAACACCGTCGCGCCGCCCATGGCCAACAATGACCAGAGCAACACCGTCTTGCGACCCAGCCGATCACCGAAATGCCCCGCCAGATAGCCGCCCAGCGGGCGCATGAAGAAACCCACGGCCATGGTGGCGAACGCCGCGAGGATGCCGACGATGGGCTCGGTGGTGTGGAAAAATACTTGGCCAAACCAGCCGGCCGCCGCCGTGCCATAGATGAAGAAGTCATAACTTTCCACGGCCGAACCGACCATGGAAGCGAAGGAGACTTTTCCGGCTTTGCTGTCTGTCTGGCTTGACGCCGTTGTGGATCTGCTCATGGCAAACTCCGAACTTTTATTGTTGTTGTAGCGGGCAGATCACGAACCTGCCCTGAGTGTTGGAACGTCGTTACATCTGTATCGGGCGTCAGTCCCAGGTCTCGATGACCCGGCTGTCGTCCCGCTTGCCCAACCCGGCTTCGGAAGCCTGGCTGAAACGGGCGTGGGCAATGTCGAGCAACGGCACGACAGCACCACAGCTCTGGGCTTCCGAGGCCACAAGGCCGCTGTCCTTGACGAAAATGTTGACCATGCTCGTCACGCGGGTGTCAGTGCCTTCGAGCATGCGCGGGCCTCGGTCGGACAACATCCACGAGCCGCCCGCGCCCTTTTGCACCAGATCCAGCACCCGCGCCGGGTCAAGGCCCAGCGAACGCGAAAGGCTGAGCGCTTCGGCGGCGGCCACAAGGTGCACCGAACACAGGTGCTGGTTGACGACCTTGATCGCCTGCCCGTCGCCGATATCCGTGCCCGCGTCGCGCACTTCACCCATGCTCCGCAGCACCGGTTCGACGCGCTCGACAGCGGCCAGAGGCCCCGACGCAAAAATCAGCAGGCTGCCGGTTTCCGCCCGCGCCACGCCACCGGTGACCGGCGCGTCCACCACCTGCACGCCTTTCTCCAGCAAGCGCACGGATTGCTCACGCACCGAGGCCGGGCCGACCGTGCTCATGACCACCCAATGCTGACCGGGCTTCAGCTCGGTGCACTGGCTGACCAACGCATCCAGCTGCGCGGGGGTGGCGACCATGACCACCACCACGTCGGCATCGATTGCCACGCGCCAGTCAGCGCTCGATTCAATGCCGTGGGTCAACGCGAGGGCGCGGTTCGCTTCGCTCAATTCGACGCCGACGACGCCGTGCCCCGCCTTTTGAATCTGCCGGGCCATGGGCAGGCCGATGGCGCCCAGACCAATGAATGCAACGTTCATCTGCGCGCTCCTCATGCCAGCCACTGGCGGATGTTGGCCGCCATGACTTGAGTGGAAATACCGTAACGGTCATGCAGCGTCGGCAACGCACCGGCGTCGAGGTAGGCATCCGGCAAGGCGATTTGCTGGAAGGCCGGGCTGACCCGCGCTTTCAACAGGGCGAGCGCCACGGCTTCCCCCAAACCGCCGACGGTGCTGTGGTTTTCCGCGACGATCACCAGACGCCCGCTGCGGCGGCACTGCTCGATGATGGTGGCTTCGTCCAGTGGCTTGATGGTCGGCACGTGCAACACCGCCACATCAGCGCTGCCGTCGCCCAGCAGCTCGGCGACTTCCAGGGCGCGCATGGTCATGATGCCGCTGGAGATGATCAGGACGTCCTTGCCGTCGCGCAGCAATTTGGCCTTGCCCAGCTCGAATTTATAGTCGTATTGGTCCAGCACCATCGGCACCTTACCGCGCAACAGACGCATGTAGACCGGACCGTTGTATTCGGCGATGGCGGCCACGGCTTGCGCGGTGTCCAGCGCGTCGCACGGGTCGATGACGGTCAGGCCAGGCACAGCGCGCATCAGCGCCAGGTCGTCGGTCGCCTGGTGGCTCGGGCCGTAACCGGTGGTCAGGCCCGGCAGCGCGGCGCAAATCTTGACGTTGAGGTTTTCCTCGGCGATTACCTGATGAATGAAGTCATAAGCGCGACGGGTGGCGAACACCGCGTAGGTGGTGGCGAACGGGATCATGCCCTCTTTCGCCATGCCCCCTGCTGCGGCCATCAGGAGCTGTTCGGCCATGCCCATTTGCAGGTGACGCTCGGGGAACTCACGACCGAAGATGTGCAAGTCGGTGTATTTCGACAGGTCGGCGGTCATGCCGACGATGCGGGAATCTTTCTGCGCGGCAGCGACCAATGCGTGACCGAACGGTGCGGCTTCGGTGCGCTGCCCTTCGCTGGCAATCGAGGCAATCATCGCCGAGGTGGTCAGGCGCGGTTTGTTCATGGTTGGCGTATCCATTTCAGCGTTTCTCCGATTCCAGATGGGACTGGTAGCTGGCATCCAGAACCTTGATCGCGGCCTGCCATTCATCAGGCTCAACGCGAATGAAGTGGTTCTTTTCGCGCACTTCAAGGAAGTCCACGCCTTTGCCCATCAGGGTGTCGAACAGGATCACGCGGGGTTTCGCCTCTTTCAGCGCCATGGCTTCATCAAAGGCAGCGATGACCGCAGCCAAGTCATTGCCATCGACACGTTGCACGTGCCAGCCGAACGCCTGCCATTTGTCGACCAGGGGTTCGAAATCGAGGATCTCGTGGGAGTTGCCGTCGGCCTGCTGTTTATTAAGGTCGACCAGCGCGATCAGGTTGCCCAGCTTGTGGTGAGCCGCAGACATGGCGGCTTCCCAGGTCGAGCCTTCGTCCAGTTCGCCGTCGGACATCGAGTTGAAGACCCACGCCGGGTTGCCTTTCATGCGCAGCCCCAGCGCCATGCCGACGCCAATGGGCAGGCCCTGGCCCAGCGAACCACCGGAGATTTCCATCCCCGGCGTATAGCTCGCCATGCCCGACATCGGCAGACGGCTGTCGTCGGAACCGTAGGTTTCCAGCTCGCTTTCAGGAATTATTTGCGCCTCGATCAACGCGGCGTAGAGGGCAATTGCGTAGTGCCCGTGTGACAGCAGGAAGCGGTCGCGGCCTTCCCACAGCGGATCGTTGGGCTTGACGTTCATGGCGTGACAGTAAGCGGTGGCGAGGACATCGGCCCAGCCCAGCGCTTGCCCGACATAACCCTGACCCTGGACTTCGCCCATGCGCAGGGCAAAACGACGGATGCGCCACGCATGATGCGCGACACGCTGCAGCGGCGACGTGGCCACGGCGGCGCCTTGAGGAATTGTTGTCATTATGGGTGCCTGCTTATTTTTATCGGTTCACGATTCAGAGCAGGAAGCAGGCTATCGACTGATGTTTCGAATTCATCAAAGGGCCTGCGTCCGACTTGCAATCAAGCTAACATCGAGAAATAAGCCCCTACAAAAGACATTTTTACAGCAATGAATGAACAGAATTCACTAATACAACAACTGCGCAGAGTGCCGCTGTCTTCCCTGCGGGTCTTCGAATCGGCGGGACGCACCGGCTCGTTCATTCAGGCCGCACAAGAGCTTGGGATTTCGCCAAGCGCGGTCAGTCATTCCATCCGCAAGCTGGAAGAGTCCATCGACATCCAGCTGTTCGAGCGCACCACCCGTGAAGTCAACCTGACACCGAAGGGCCGCTTGCTGATGGAGCATGTGCAGCGCGGGCTCGACGAAATGCAGCGCGGTTTCATGCTGGCCAAGACCGAGGAACCGCCGCCCCTGCGCCTGCACACCGCCCCCAGTTTCGGCATGCAATGGTTGATGCCACGACTGTCGCGCTTCGTGCAGGCGTACCCGTCCATCGACCTGCGGTTCTCCGCCAGCACCGATTACGCGCAATTCGAAAACGATGATTTCGACCTGGACATCGTCTACGGCGAACCGCGCTCCAACCTCATCGAAAAAATCCCGCTGGCCGTGGAGCACCTGACGCCGCTGTGCAGCCCCGAACTGGCGGCCAGCATCCGCACGCCCCAGGACTTGTACGAACACCGTTTGATTCAGTGCGATGTGCAAATGCTGCAATGGAAAGGCTGGTTCGAGGCCAACCACCTCATGTCACCGCACCATTACGCCCTGCGCTTCGACCGCAGCATCATGGCCATTGCGGCCGCCACCAGCGGCATGGGCGTGGTGCTGGAATCGACCCTGCTGGCCCAGACCGAACTGGAAAAAGGCACGCTGGTCGCCCCGCTCCGCGCCGTGACCCACGACATTCAATACATCGGGCACTACCTCGTTTACCCGAAACGGCGGACCCGGCATGAGGCAGCGGAAGTGTTCAAAAAGTGGTTGTTGGATGAGTTGGGGTTGCGGCCTGTCGGGGCGGGGCCGTGAACTCGCTGCCCCGCCGTCACCTGATCGCGCCGTGGCCGGGAACCTGTGGGAGCGAATTCATTCGCGAAAGAGAGCTCAGGCGATGGAGATGCTGTGGATGTACCCACCCTTCGCGGGTGAATTCGCTCCCACAGGATTGCTCTTATCATTTCATGGTGTGAAACTGCCCTAATCCGCTGATAACAGACAAACAATGGCCCACACCCATCCGACCTGACGACTCGTTCCTCATGCACAACGCCTACGCCACGCTCGACAACCCCACCTGGCATGCATTGAATACCCTCCAGCGCCATCTCGGCGAAAGGGACGCGTTGAGTGGCCGTTACTTGCCAGACGTCGCGCCTTTCGCCTCGGTCATCGAACCTTCGCCCGAAGCGTTCGACGCCCTGCATGACCTGATCCCCCACGACGGCCAGGTGGCGATTCAAACCCTCGCGCCGCTGCCCGCCATGCGCAATCTCGTCGCGAGCGAGATTGGCACCCTGATGCAAATGGTCGCGCCCGGTGCGCCGCTGGCCTACGACGACACCGACCTGCAACCGCTGGGGATGGCGGATATCCCGGACATGCTGCAACTCACCGCCAGCGCCCGTCCTGGCCCGTTCGGTCCGCGCACGATCGAAATGGGCCGCTATCTGGGCGTCCGCGACAATGGCCGGTTGATCGCCATGGCCGGCGAGCGCATGCGCCTCGACGGATTCACGGAAATCAGCGCCGTGTGCGTGGACGAGGCGTATCGCGGGCGGCAACTGGCGGGGCGCATGATGAACGCTCTTCGTCGCGACATTCTCTCCCGTGGCGCCACTCCGTTTCTGCATGTCCTCAGCAGCAACGTTTCAGCCATCGCCTTATATGAACGACTGGGCTTCGAAAGACGGCAGGGTTTTTTTCTGTCGGGCCTGCGACGCGCGGTGTAAACCCGGAAGAAACGGGCGCTCACTGAACGTTAAAACGCCCGACGGCTGGCGACAGGCTATTCCCGCTCGACGTTGTGTGATATTTACTCGCCCGCTCAACTGTCCACGCAGAGAATACCCTTCATGTCCTACCGCGCACCCCAGGACCTGGCCCTGAGTCTGGCGCTTTCCGCCCTGCTCGATGCTCAGGTCAGCGCGGGTCATTACGCCACCGACGAGGAGGCTCGACGTGCCGCCCTGCGCATCATGCAGGCCAATGACGCGGCCCGGCGCGACGTGGCGGCCGAGGCGCAGGGCGAAACCGCACTGTACGACTCCATGGACTTCACTCGACTGGCCCTGTCGGCCGTGCGCGGGGTCGGGGTATGGACCTATGAAGTGTCCAACGATTGCTTCTATTGCGATGAAGGCATCAGCGAGCTCTACGGCATCGATCCGCTTCAGGGGGCGGCGGGCATCAAACGCACGGACTTTCTCGCCAACGTCCACCCCGACGATCTGGTGGCCTTGCGCAAGACCATGGCAGGCGGCCTGGTCAACAGCGGCGACCTGGAACTCGAATACCGCATCCTGCACCCGAACGGCGCGATTCGCTGGGTGCTGTCCCGAGGGCACACCTATTTCAACAACGCAGGCGACCCCGTGCGCCGCACCGGTGTGGGTGTGGAGATGACCGCTCAACGGCTGCTGGAACAACAGCTGCGACAAAGCCAGAAAATGGAGGCTGTGGGTCAGTTGACCGGCGGCTTGGCCCACGACTTCAACAACCTGCTGACCGGGATCATGGGCAGCCTTGAAATGCTCCGGCTACGCATCGGTCAGGGCCGGTTGAATGACACCGAGCGTTATTTCGAGGCCGCCCAGGGTGCCTCGCGACGGGCCGCCGCGCTCACTCATCGTCTGCTGGCGTTCTCCCGGCGTCAGACGCTGGAGCCGACGTCCACCGACGTCAATGCGCTGATCCACGGCATGCTGGAGCTGATCCGCAGCACCATCGGGCCAGCCGTGCATATCGACATCCAGAACACCGCTGACCTGTGGCTGACCCAAGTAGACCCGAACCAGCTGGAAAACGCCCTTCTCAACCTCTGTATCAACGCCCGAGACGCCATGGTGTCGGGCGGCACGCTGACCATCGCCACCGGCAATCGCAACCTGACGTCCAAGGCCGCAGCAGACCTGGAGCTGCCCGTCGGCGAATACCTGACGCTGAGCGTCAGCGATACCGGCAGTGGCATGAGCGGTGACGTGATGGCCCATGCCTTCGACCCCTTCTTTACCACCAAGCCCACTGGCAAAGGGACCGGGCTGGGCCTGTCGATGATCTACGGGTTCGTGCGCCAGTCCGGTGGCAGCATTCACATTGAATCGCGCATGGACGTGGGCACCACTATGACGCTCTACCTGCCGAGGTCCACGCGCAACGTTGCAAGCGTGTCGACGCCGACCGCTGTGTCCGGCGCACTGGCCGGGTTGGGGGAAACCGTGCTGGTGATCGACGATGAACCGACCGTGCGCATGTTGATCGCCGAAGTGCTGGAAGACCTGGGCTACACCGCCCTGGATGCGGAGGACGGTGCGCAAGGTCTTCAGGTGCTGCAATCGAACCAGCGCATTGACCTGCTGGTGACGGACGTGGGTCTGCCAGGCGGTCTCAATGGCCGGCAGGTGGCCGACGCCGGACGCAGCGTGCGCCCGGACTTGAAGGTGCTTTTTATTACCGGCTATGCGCACAACGCACTGCTGTGGGAAGAACAACTGGAGCCCGGCATGCACTTGCTGACCAAGCCGTTCACCATGGACGACCTTGCCGCACGCATCAAATGCATTCTGGCGACCTGAAACAGACGCCGACGCCCTGCCGTTTGTCGGCAAAAAATGCCCTGCCCCCCTCGCCCCGCATGCCTCAGGCCCCCTCGGGGCTCCTGACAGTTATAACTTTCGTTATACCGCCACCGCCGTAAAAGTCTCAAAAACGAGACAGAAAACAACGCTCTTAAATAACCGCGCTTAAGTGGGTTACTCCTCCGAAAGATACTTTTTCAGGCGCGCTGTCTGAACCGGCCTTTCCGTGTGACTTTGCAGGACAGCCTCCGCGAAACACGCGGACCCGCACGAAAAACCGACGTCAACTTAGCGACGCGATTAGTCTTTTTAAACCGCACTAGTTAGTCACTCTAATTTTTGGCGCCAATTTATAAATGACATTATTTTTAGTTTCGTGGTGGCGTATTCCCATTATTTGTATTTACACTGTGACCACTCCAACAAACTTTGTATGTGCCTGCCATGAAACACACCACTTTAAGGATAATGATGGTGCTTCCCCTGTGCCTTGCCGCGACGGCATTTGCCGAAGAAAGCGTCAACACAACACCGGCTTTATCTTCTCAGCGCTCCCTCAATCGCGCTGAAGTCGGCGGACTGGTCGTCGGGCAGACAGTGACTCAGAACGGGCATGCGTTTTACGACAGTTTTGCCTCGGCCTGGGCCGAAAAAGATGAAGAAGGTCGTTTTACGGTTTCAGTCACGGAGCGCCCCACCGCACGTTTAGGCAGTCAGATTTTCATCAACTACGGCAATCGCCGGATGCTTCAGGTGGCCCTCCCACCGAACCGCAGCCAGATTGCCGGACTGGGTGCAGACGTGGCGGCTCAAGTGTTCCAGGCCATTCTTGACTACCAATTGGCGCAGTTCTTCGGGGACCCTGACATGGGTCGCGATGAGATCTAAAAGGAGTTAATCATGAATCGCTTGTCTCTTGCTTTCATCAGTCTGCTCTCGCTGTCCGGCCCCTGCGCCAGCGTCCTTGCCAGTGAACTGGTGTACGTCCCGGTCAACCCATCCTTCGGCGGCAACCCGCTCAACGGCCCCGTGCTGTTGAACCAGGCGAACGCGCAAAACAAGTTCACCGAGAAGTCGTCTTCCTCGGGATCGACGCAAAGCACGCTGAATCAGTTCAACAGTATGTTGCAAAGCGCGATTCTGAGCCGCGTTTCGTCCGCGGTGACATCGAGCATTGTCGGCACCGACGGCAAGTTGACGCCAGGAACCGTTGAAACCACGGACTTCACGATTTCCATCGTCAACTTGTCGCCAGGCTTATTGCAAATAACCACCACCGATAAAACCACCGGTCAAAGTACGTCGTTCCAGATCAACCAATAAGTAATGGTCGCTGTACCGCTTCAGCACTAACGATTTCGCTGTAACGCTCCTGTAAGACGTGTTGTGCCTTGTGCAATAACTCGCGGGCGTCGCTCGCCTGCCCTAAACCCAGAAACAACTAAAACATTGAATAAAGGAATTAATCATGCAAGCACGTAAATCCATTATCGCCCTCGCAGTACTGGCTTCTGTCTCAGGCGCAGCTTTCGCTGGCAACGGTACCGTCAACAGCTACCAGGACGGTAGCTTCAACGGCGCCAACATTGAACAGAGCGGTGCGATCAACTCCACCACTACCCTCAACCAGACTGGCAACCGTAACGTGGCCGGTACCGAAGGCAGCAAGGTGCTTCAGGCGTCCCGTGACAGCAACCTGACCATCCTGCAGAGCAATGCCTACAACACGGCCTACGCTACCCAGCGTGGCGGTGTCCAGAACAACGCAGCCATCGAGCAGGTTGGCAAAACCAACTTCAACTCGGACAACAAGCAGACCGCTACCCTGACCCAGGACGGTAGCTACAACACCGGCTACATCTCCCAGAAAAACAACCTGGGCCAACAAAACAGCGCCACCTTGAACCAGGACGGTTCCGGTCATACGGCCGAGCTCCGTCAGGAAGGCAATAACAAGGCAGTCGCCACCGTCAAGCAGTACAACAATGACAACCGCGCCTACGTCACTCAGAAAAACAACACGGATGCCACCGGCACCGTCACTCAGCGCGGCAACAACAACACGTCGAACCTGACCCAGACTGGCAGCTACAAAGTCACCGCTACCATCAGTCAGGACGGCGGCTACAACCAGGCCACCACCACCCAAGAGAACGGTACCCGCGACTCGACGGCTGACCTGACCCAGAACGGCAATGGCCACACCGGTTCGATTCTGCAGAACGACACCTGGACCACCCATGCCACGCTGACCCAGAACGGCAACAACAGCACCGGCACGATCTACCAGAACGTCGCTGATGGTTCCTCCGCGACACTGTCGCAGACTGGCAGCAACAACACCGGCGCGCTGACTCAGAAAAACTCGTTCGACGGCAGCATCCAAGCGACCCAAAACGGATCGTACAACCGCGTCGTAGCCAATCAAACCTACGGCTACGATCTGTCCGCGAAAATCACCCAGACCGGTGACGGCAACGCCACCACCAGCAACCAGACCGGTAGCAAAAACCGCCTGGTCGCCACGCAGGACGGCTACGAGAACAGCATCCTCAGCAACCAGGCTGGCATCAACAACCTGGCTGAGCTGACTCAGCAAGCCGGCGGCCACAACTCGATCGACCTCAACCAGACTGCTTCGGCGATCAGCAACACCGCTCGCGTTACTCAGTCCGGCAACTACCTGACCGCCAACGTCACCCAGACCGGCGGCCTGAACAACAACGTTGTGATCAATCAGCACTAATCCAGGTCGTACCCGCCGGTTCGCCGGCGGGTTTTTTCGGAGTTTTATCATGCGCGCCCGCACGATTTCATTGATGATTTTCGCCGCTGTAGTCCTGAGTGGTTGTGCCACTTCGCGCCCGGCGGGCACCATTTCTCCGGCGACCATTTCGCCGCCCACCCAATCCACACGCGACCTCGCCAACCTGCCGCTTCCAGCAGGTCAGATTCCAGTGGCGGTGTACGGCATGCGTGACCAGACCGGCCAGTACAAGCCTTCGCCGGACAGTTCTTTTTCCACGTCAGTGACTCAGGGCGCCGCGTCGCTTCTGGTCGGGGCGTTACGCGATTCGCGCTGGTTCAAACCGGTGGAACGCGAAAACCTGCAAGACCTTCTGACCGAACGCAAGATCGTTCGAGCGCTGGAGCAGCCATCTGACCGGGCACAGACTCAATTGCCTCCGCTGCGTCCGGCCAACATGATCATCGAAGGCGCCATCGTCGCCTACGAAAGCAACGTGCGCACCGGCGGTTTCGGCGTGCGTTACCTGGGCATCGGCCCGTCGGACATTTACCGCCAGGATCAGGTGACCATCAACCTGCGAGCAGTGGACATCCGCACCGGCGACGTGATCCAGAGCATCACCACCACCAAGACCGTGTTTTCTATCCAGCTGGATTTCGGCGTCTTCAAGTTCGTGTCGCTGCGTCACCTGCTGGAAGTGGAAACCGGCCTTTCACGCAACGAACCGGTTCAGCAGTGCGTGCGTGAAGCCATCGAAGCGGGCCTGATTCACCTGATTGCCCAAGGTGCCCGCGACGGCAGCTGGTCCTTGAAAAACCCGGACGACCTGAAAAAGCCCCTGCTTGCGGGCTACCTGAAGGCGTATGACGAGCAGACGATGAATACGCCAATTACCTCTGCGGAGCAGACCAAGCTCTTGGGAGATTCAAGTGCGCAACCACAATAAATATGCGCTGCTGACCTGCGCTGCCTTACTGACCCTTGGCAGTACGCTGTGTTCGGCCGCCGACCTGGTGTCCGAGGCTCGCTACTCCGGCCTTGGTGTGTCGGGCAGCCGGGTTGACCTGAGCCAGATCGGCTCCTACAACCGCGCCACGGTCGATCAAAGTGGCCAACGCCAGCGTCTGGTGGAAATCCAGACGGGCCAGGCCAACGCGGCGACCATTAACCAGAGCGGCGCCTACAATGCCGCGTATGCCCAGCAGAACGGCTACAACAACGTTATGACCCTGGAGCAGAGCGGGCGCTACAACCAGGCGGCCATCGCGCAAGTGGGCACCGGCAACCAGGCCAACGTCGTGCAAAGCGGCGCCTATAATCAGGCGTACGTCGGGCAGTATGGCCAGAACAACCAGGCCAACGTCACCCAAAGCGGGTTTGGTGGCGTGGTCAGTGTCCAGCAGTTCGGCAGCAACATGAACGCTACAGTCACGCAGAAGTGAGACCCATGATCGACTTATCGCAATTGGTCGTCGCCATCGATACCCACCGTGAAGGGGCGGCTGTGCTGATTCGTCCGCACATCGAAAACCCGACGCCCTTGACCCTGCGTTACCGCATGGCGATCAGCCAACGCAGCGCCGCGGGCACCTCCAGCATCAGCCAGCAGGGCGATATCCAGACCGGCGCCAGCACCTCTCTCGTGCGCCTGAGCATTCCACCGGAAGCCGCCTGCAACATTCACCTGGAACTCTTCCAGGACGGCGTATTGGTCAAATCCCTCGACAAGAACTGCGACGAAACCACGAGCTGACGCTTAATCATTCCCCTTCAGTAACACCCGGATCTTGTCGGTATCCTCAGCAGTGGCAGGGTTGTAAATAACCATGCCGAGGTCCGGCCTGCCATCCACGGCAAATCCCGAATACTCCAGCGCGATCAAGCCCATCGTCGGATGATGCAGCCGCTTGCTGCCTTCACCGTGTACCCGCACATCGTTGTCCCGCCAGAACCGCGCAAAGTCAGCGCTCAACACGCACAGCTCCTCGGCCAGTTTGCTGACCTCCGACGCCGCCCCCGCTCGAATCGCATCCGCGCGAAACGCCGCCACCACGAACCTCGCCATGCTCTCCCAATCCTCCTGCCGTTCGCGCACGCCCTGCCGACAGAACATCAGGCGCAGAATGTTGCGCTCCTTCACCGGCAGCAGGCTGTAATCGGTGAATACAACAGCCGCCGCACGATTCCAGGCCAGTACATCCCAAGTGGCCGTCTTGATGATCGCGGGGCTGAACTCAAGGGTGTCCAAGAGGCGCTGCAAACGCGGCGTCACGCCTTCAGGCGCCCGGTAAATCACTTCGGGCGGGTGGCCGAACGCGAGCATGAACAAGTGTTCGCGCTCAGGTTCGGTCATCAACAGGCTTTGGGCGATGCGGTTCAACACCTCGGTGGACGGCGCGCCACCCCTGCCCTGTTCCAGCCAGGTGTACCAAGTGGCGCTGATGTTGGCGCGCTGCGCGACCTCCTCGCGACGCAATCCCGGCGTGCGCCTGCGCGCATTGGAAAAGCCGAAACTCACCGGGTCGAGCCGCCCCCGGCAATCCTTCAAATACGCACCCAGCAATTGAACCGACTGATCTGACATAGCAAGCCTGTTAGTGTGTATACCCTGATAACGTCACGTCTTTAACTGGATACAGACTACGCGCAGGCTGGTGTTTTCAGCAAAGCGAGAGTGACCCCATGCGCGTATTTCTCACCGGCTCCACAGGTTTCATCGGCACCCAGGTCACGCGGGAATTGCTCGACGCAGGCCATGACGTGCTGGGTCTGACCCGCTCCGATCACGGCGAACGTGCGTTGCGTGCCGTGGGCGCTGTCGCTCACCGAGGCGACATCGAAGACCTCGACAGCCTGCGCAAAGGCGCCGAACAATGCGACGCGGTGATCCACACCGCCTTCGATCACGATTTCACTTACTTCGTCGAAAATTGCCAGAAGGATGGCCGCGTCATCACGGCGTTAGGCGCTGCGCTGGAAGGTTCGGCGCGCCCATTGATCATCACCTCCGGCACCGCCATGGGCTGCCCCGCCCCCGGCCAGCCTGCGGACGAAGACCATTTCGACCCGGCCCATCCCCATCCACGCACCGCCTCGGAACTGGCCGGCCACGCACTGAGCGAGCGGGGTATCAATGTGGTGGTCATGCGCTTGTCGCAAATCCACAACCCGGTGAAACAGGGTCTGGTCACCTACCTCATCGACTTGGCGCGGCAGAAAGGCGTGTCGGCTTACGTCAGTGAAGGAAACGAAGGATGGTCCGCCGCACACCTTGCCGACACGGCCCACCTCTACCGCCTGGCCCTGGAAAAACACGCACCCGGTGCCCGCTACAACGCCACCGCCGAACAGACGATTGCCTTCCGTGACATCGCGCAGGTGATTGGCGAAGGGCTGGGCGTGCCGACCGTTTCCCTGAGCCCTGAACAGGCCGCAGCGCATTTCGGCTGGATGGCCGGGTTCGCGGGGCAGGACATGTCGGCGTCGAACACCAAGACACGGGAACGGCTGGGGTGGAACCCGAAGGGGCCGGGGTTGTTGGAGGATGTGCGGGTGTGTCTGGGGCGATAGCGGTCAGGAGTGACCACGTTCATGGGTTTGTCGCCGTGGCGGTGCATCCTGCACGCACCGCCGCCAAGATTCGTTAAACCTGTGACATCGGAGTTGGGTCTGAAGCACATGACCCTGCCTCGGCGTCTGGCAGGATTTCGACGCGGGCACATTAGACGTGGGAGCGACACATGAAACAGGTCACAGCAGGCGTGCTGAATATCGCCTACCTCGAAAGCGGTCCCGCCGACGGGCCAGTCGTGGTGCTGTTGCACGGATTTCCTTACGACGTTCGCGCCTATGACGAGGTCGCGAAACGGCTCGCGGACGCGGGTTGCCGTTGCATCGTGCCGTACTTGCGGGGCTACGGCCCCACGCGCTTTCTCGATGCGTCCACGCTTCGATCCGGTGAACAGGCCGCCCTCGGCGCCGATCTGCTGGCCTTGCTTGACGCGCTGAGCATCGAACGTGCGGTGCTGGCGGGCTATGACTGGGGTGGCCGCGCGGCGTGTGTCGTCGCAGCGTTGTGGCCCGAGCGGGTGATCGGCCTGGTAAGCGGTGATCCGGGCTACAACATTCAGGACATTGCTGCCGCCAACACGCCCTCTTCAGCCCGGAGCGAGCATCGTCTCTGGTATCAGTATTACCTCCATGGCGAGCGTGGATATGCCGGGTTAAAGGCCAATGGCAAAGCGTTCTGTCGCCTGCTGTGGGAACAGTGGTCGCCCAGCTGGACATTCAGCGAGGGGACCTATGAGGCGAGCGCGGATTCGTTTTCCAACCCGGACTTTGTCGACGTCGTGACCCACTCCTACCGCCACCGGTTCGGGTTGGTAGAGGGCGATCCCCGTTACGCCGAGATCGAACGCCAACTGGCGCAACGGCCCCCGATTTCGGTGCCGAGCGTGATTCTGGGCGGGGCCGATGATGGGGTCTCGTCGAAGCGGGATGACGCGGCTGCCGTGAAAGGCTTCAGCGCGAAGGTGCGCAGACAGGTGCTGCCGGGCGTGGGTCATAACGTCCCGCAAGAAGCACCCGCCGTGTTCGCCGATGCGGTGTTGGAGGTGCTGAACCGCTGAGCATCCAGGCATCCCGCTGTCGGGTGCTTGAGCATTCGACACGGACGTTCTGAAGGCTGCGCCTCTTTCCCACTCAACATGACGCCCCGCGCCGTCAGATGTAGGGGTTTGACCGGCGATTATTCGGTAACAAAGCCTGACAACCGTTAAATCGCAGGCTGCCGCCCGGCAAATCGCGCCCTCATAATGGCCCCACAACAACAAATGGGGTTCACCCTGAGGCATGCAAGCGATGTACAAGGATCACATCATCAAGGCGCGTTTCACTGACAGTGTCATGTTCATGGGCGCCATCGCCGCTGTCATTTTCTGCATCACCCTCCTGTGTGGCGTTGGCGAAAGTCGGCTCTCACACCTGATGGGCCCCATCGTCCTCGATCTGGAATCGCCGTGGGCACGCAATATCGCGGTGGGCGGGACCTTCACCCTCACCGCCATGCTGAATCTGTTCATGCTCGGCCGCTTTCCGCTACGGGCGCAGATCATCACCGTCTGGTGCGAGCTGCTGGTGCTGTTCCTGCTGTTCTTCGACACGTTCAATCTGTCTTACAGCTTCATCGCCACCAAGGTCGGCTTCATGATCACCCAAGGGGTGTTCACCACCGTCTACGTGTCCGCCATTTCCATTGCCATCGCGTTCGTGCTGGCGCTGTTGGGTGCCACGGCCCGGCTGTCGTCCAACGGCTTCGCCATTGCCATCGCCAGTTTCTACACCTCGTTCTTTCGCGGCGTCCCGCTGCTGATTCAGATTTACCTGATCTACCTCGGCATCCCCCAGCTGGGCTATGTGGTCGGCGCAGTGCCCGCGGGGATTCTCGCGCTCTCACTGTGCTACGGCGCCTACATGACAGAAATTTTCCGCGGGGGCATCAGCAGCATTTCCCGTGGGCAGTGGGAAGCCTCGCGGGCCATCGGCCTGACGCCATTCCAGACCATGACCCGAGTGATCCTCCCGCAGTCCATGCGGCTGATCATCCCGCCGACCGGCAATCAGTTCATCTCGATGCTCAAGGACAGCTCGCTGGTATCGGTAATCGGGGTGTGGGAGCTGATGTTCCTCGCCCGCACCCAAGGCCGCGCCGAGTTCCGTCACCTGGAAATGCTCATCACCGCTGCCGTGCTGTATTGGCTGCTGTCCATCGTGCTGGAAACGGTTCAGGCACGGATGGAAAAACACTTCAACCGCGCCCATCGCTGATCAGGAGCACGACAATGAATCAGCAATCCGTTTCCCTCGCGTCGGCGTCGTATCCGGCTGTCTCGATCCAGGACATGCACAAGTGGTACGGCGACTTTCACGTGCTCAAAGGGATCGACCTGCACATCGCGGCCGGTGAAATCGTCGTGGTGTGCGGCCCTTCCGGCTCCGGCAAGTCCACGCTGATCCGCTGTCTTAATCTGTTGGAGGATTTCCAGAAAGGCCACGTGTTCATCGACGGCGTCGAGCTGACCCGCGATGCCACCTGCGTGGCGGGGATTCGTCGCCAGATCGGCATGGTGTTTCAGCAGTTCAACCTGTTCCCGCACATGACCGTGCTGGAAAACCTCATGCTCGGGCCTCGCCTCGTGAGCAAGCTCAGCGAATCGAAAGCCCGCGAACTGGCGTATGAATACCTCGACCGCGTGCGGATCAGGAACCAGGCCGATAAATACCCCGGCCAGCTCTCGGGCGGTCAACAACAGCGTGTGGCGATTGCCCGGGCCCTCTGCATGCGGCCGCGCATCATGCTGTTCGACGAGCCCACCTCGGCACTCGACCCGGAAATGGTCAAGGAGGTGCTGGACGTGATGGGCGAACTGGCCCAGGACGGCATCACGATGGTGTGCGTGACCCATGAAATGGGGTTCGCCCGTCGTGTGGCCGATCGCATCATCTTCATGGATCAGGGCGCGATCATCGAGCAGGCCCGCCCCACCGATTTTTTCGACAACCCTCAGCACCCGCGTGCCCGAGAGTTTCTGTCGCAGATTCTCAGCCACTGAGAGGCTTCACCGCACCTTGCAACGTTCACCGAAAACAACAAAAACCATTTCGGACACCAGGAGCTTACCCATGATCCCGTTCACGCGTTTCTTCGCGACCGCTGCTGTCACCACTGCCGTCATGTTGGCCACCGGAGGCGCCTGGGCAGGCGCGACCCTCGACCGGGTTCACCAGACCAAGGTGATCAAGGTCGCCACGGCCGCCAACTGGCCACCCCAGTCTTTCCTGGGCCCAGACAACACACTGCAAGGCTTCGACATCGACGTGGCGAACGAAATCGGCAAACGCCTGGGCAGCAAGACCGAATTCGTGACTCCCGAATACGGGGTCATCACGGCCGGGCGCTGGTCGAACCGCTGGGACCTGTCCGTCGGTTCCATGACCCCGACCACCGAGCGCGGTCGCGTGCTGGATTTCCCGGCCATCTATTACTACACCCCGTACGTGTTCGCTGTGCACAAGGATGCTGCCGGCACCCAGGCTGCGGACCTGAACGGCAAGATCATTGGCGTGGAAGCGGGAACGACGTCCGAGGATTACATCAATCGCCGCCTGAAGATCGACGCGGCGGACGTGCCATCGTTCACCTACGACGTCACGCCCGGTGAAGTGAAAACCTATGGCGACAGCATGGGCCCGCTGGATGATCTGCGGATGGGCAATGGCGTCCGGCTGAATGCGACCTTGTCCGCCCTGCCCACCATCGTGGCGGCGGTCAAGAACGGCTATCCCATCGTGCGCGTGGAGGGCAAACCCGCTTACTACGAACCGCTGGCCATTGCCGTCGACAAGGGCGATGAAGCGTTCAACAGCGCGTTGACCAAGATCGTCGCCGACATGAAAGCCGACGGAACGCTGAAGCAGCTGTCCGAAAAATGGTACGGCGCCGACCTCACGCAAGTGCAATAACCCCCAACAGACCGTACAGGCGCCCGTCCTCGACGTGGCGTCCTGGACGCCTGCGCCCAGCAAAAAGGACAACGGTTTTCATGTTCACCTATAACAACAACTACTACACCGCGACGATGCAGGACACGCCCTCGCGGCCTGCGCTGTCAGGCAACGTGCCCGCCGATGTCTGCGTGGTCGGCGCAGGGCTGGCAGGGTTGAGCACGGCCTGGGCACTGCTGACACGAGGCAAGACTGTCGCGTTGCTCGACGCTGGCCGAGTGGCATGGGGCGCGTCAGGGCGCAATGGCGGCTTCGTGCTTCAGGGTTGGTCCGAAGGCATGTCGGCCATCGAACGACGCTGCGGGAAAACCACCGCTGCCGCGCTGTTTAAACTGTCGCTGGAAGGGGTCGATATCGTGCGTGAAACCATCGCCCGACACGCCCTGCCCGGCTGTTTACCCACGACGGGAAAGCTGAGCGTGATCCGCTACGACGATGCCGACAGCCTGCGGCGACTGCAGGACAAAATGGCCACGGACTTCGACTTTCATCTCGACTACCTGGATCGCGATGCGGTACGTGAACGGCTGAAAACCGACCGCTACTTTCAGGCACTTCGGGACACCCACGGTTTCCATTTTCACCCCTTGAATTATTGCCTCGGCCTGGCCGGGCTCATTGAACGCAGCGGCGGCGCGATTTACGAACAGTCGCCGATGGTTCGGGTCGAGCGCCGGGACGGCGGGCATCGGGTGATCACGGATAAGGGCAGCGTCGAGTGCGGCGATGTGGTGTATTGCTGCGGCGGGTATGGCGGCCCCGAGTTCGGCAAGCTACGCGGCGCCTTTCTGCCCATCGCCACTTACGCGGTACTGACCGAACGCCTTGGGTCGGGGTTGGCGGCGGCCGTGAACACCCGCGATGCGGTGGGCGACAATCGCCGGGCCTCCGATTATTACCGGGTCGTGGATGGCGATCGTTTGCTCTGGGGCGGGCGCATCACCACCAAAAACCTGCAGGATGAACAGCGCCTGGGGCAGTTGTTGACGGCCGATATTCTCGACGTCTACCCGCAGTTGAAAGGGGTGAAGATCGATAAAGCCTGGTCGGGGCTGATGGGCTATGCCCGGCACAAGATGCCTCACATCGCTTCATTGGGCACGGGGCTCTGGGCTTGTACCTCGTTCGGCGGCCATGGTATGAACACTGCGCCCATTGGCGGACGCGTGATCGCCGAAGCCATTTGCGGCGAAAGCGATCGCTACCGGTTGTTCGATGCGTACGGACTGCAATGGAACGGTGGTCCTCTCGGGCCCGCGGCGGCCCAAACGGTTTACGCCGGGCTGAAGATCATGGATTTCTTTCAGGAAACCCGGTCACAGCGCAAAGCGGTTTCTCACCCCTGAATCAGAGCAAGGCCAAGGACGTTTTCATGGATGCGCCTACCCCCGGTCCGCTGTTCAACCTGACCGACAAAGACCGACAACTGCTCAGCCTTTTGCAAGCCAACGCCCGGGAACCCACCGCCTCGTTGGCACGCAAGCTGGGCGTGTCGCGCTCGTCCGTGCAGGAGCGCATCACCCGTCTGGAAAAAGCCGGGGTCATTACCGGCTACAGCGTGCGCATCGACCAGGACCGTCTCCAACAGACCATCAACTGCTTCACCATGACCTCGTGCACCAACAAGAGCTACACCGATGTGATGACTTCCCTGCGCAAAATGGACGCGGTGCAGGCGGTGTACGCCGTGTCGGGGGAATCGGATTTCATCATTCATTTGGCCACCTCCACCCTGAGCGACCTCAACGCCGAGTTGATCCGGATCAACATGATCAAGGGTGTCGCGCATACGTCGTCTCACATCGTGATGGAAACCAAATTCAGCCGAAAACTGATGGAGTGAGCGAGCGGGAACGCGTTGTTTCATTCCGTCGCCCCACGGCGACGCAACGCAGCGGCGGCGATCTCATTGCCCTGCCCCATCACGATACTCAGCGCGGTTTCGCCCCGTGCGTCCTGATGGTTCAGATCGGCACCCTGTGCGATTAACACCGGCACGAAATCCAGACGCCCGAACAGCGCCGCGAAGGCCAGCGCGGTTTGGCCGCTGTTGTTGGTCTGATCGATGGCGCAACGATCAACCAGCAACTTCGCCATGGCCATTTCTCCCTTGAACAACGCGCCCATCAGCGCGGTGTTGCCGTTGTGGTCGGGGATACAAGGGTCGGCGGTGGCGCCGAGCAACAACCTGACCTCGTCGGTCTGTCCGTGGTAGGTCGCCAACACCAGCGCGGTGTAACCCTCGCCACTCTGGCTGTTCACCGGAAAACCGGCGTCGATCAGCGCCTGGCTGATGTCGGTTCGCCCCGCACGGGCGGCGTCGAACCATTGCTGATCATAGATATGCGGATTCACCTGCACGGGGCGTTCCTCACTGACCAGGTGCTCGGGGGTCGAGGGCAGCCAGAAATCGGGCACAAGCAGGTGGCTGACGCGCAGTCCCACCCACGAAAGACCCGCCAACAGCACCAGTGCAGCAACAACGAAGCCGATTCGGCGACGGGAATAGGTGTGCATGGATCATCTCCTCAAGACCACCGCGTCATTACCCGACGCGATGGCCGTTCTCAACGCCGACTCAGTCTTGCAGGCGAGTTGCGAGTGACTTGACGCGCTCGACGTCGGCGTGGGTCGCCTTCGCCAACTGCCCGCCGTAACCGGCGTCCGCCTTATAGAAGTAGGAAAGCATCGTGTACTTGTTGGCCTCGTTGGTGACGTGGTTCAGGTCCGCGCTCAAGGCTTCGATCAGGAAGCCTTTGTCCTTCTCGGAAAGGCCCCGGTAGTACTCGCCGGCCTGGAAGAAGTTTCGAGGTTTTTGGGTCATGCGCTGCTGAGTAACCCCACTGACCGGCGTCGCTGCATCTTTGTATTTAGGGTCCTGGCTGAGTTCCTTGATGCCCGACGGTTCGTAGTTGATCTCGCCCTGACGTCCACTCGCGTTCAAGGCACCGTCCTGGCTGTTATTGCTGACAGGTGTTTTCGGCGCGTTGATGGGAAGTTGCTGATAGTTGGCGCCGAGCCGATACATTTGGGTATCTGCATACGCGAACAAGCGTCCCTGAAGCATGCGGTCTTCGGATGCTTCAATTCCCGGCACCAAACGTGACGGTGCAAAGGCCGACTCTTCGGTGGATTCAAAATAATTGTCCGGAATTTTATTCAGCGTCAGCGTGCCGACTTTTCGCTCCGGCACACCGGTCCAGACTTTTGTGTCGTCGAGCGCATCGAAATCAAACTTGCCCAACTCCCCTGGCGTCAGCACTTGGACATAGAGATCCCATTTGGGAAAGTCACCTTTTTTGATGGCGCCATACAAATCATTAGTCATCAAGTTCCAGTCATTCGCAATGGAACCACCGATGTGTTTGGGTTCAAAACCATGAACGCCCTGCTGGCTCTTCCAGGCAAACTTCACATAATGGGTCACGCCATCAGCGTTGATGAATTTGAATGCGTGTACCGCCGAGCCATCCATGTGTCGATAGGAATCCGGCATGCCCTCGACGGTATAGAGGTGAGTCAACATATTGGTGGCTTCTGGCGTGTGCGCGAAGAAGTCAAACGCCAGGTTGGGATCTTGTACGCCGGTGACCGCGCTGGGTTTGTTGGCATGAACGAAGTCGGGAAATTTGATCGCATCGCGGATAAAAAAGATCGGCCAGTTAATGCCGACCATGTCCCAGTTACCTTGTGAGGTGTAGAACTTCACGGCGAAACCGCGGGGATCACGGGCTTGTTCGGGCGATCCCCGATACCCCATCACCGTGGAAAACCTGACGAATACGGGCGTTTTATTGCCCGGTTGAAAAACTTGCGCCACGGTCAGGTCATGCAGATCAGCAGTCGGCTCGAAGTCACCAAAGGCCCCCGTGCCCCTCGCATGAACGACGCGTTCGGGAATGCGCTCGCGATCAAACCGCTGCAGTTTTTCAATCAAGTGGGAGTCTTGAAGTAATACGGGACCGGCATCGCCTGCCGTTTGAGAGTTTTGATTGTCGCCGACAGGGGCACCACTGTCTCGCGTGAGTTGATCTGCATGAACGGCAGATGAAGCGGCAATGGCAACAGCGAGCACGGAGGCGCTCCAGAGAGAACGATTATGGCTCATGGACATTATTTCCTCATTTATTATTAATAGCCTCCGAATACTGGTGAGTGTGGGAGTTGTCAGCCATTGGCTTTTAATCATCAGCCCCATATGGAAAAACAATGGAACACGCGCTTACCCCGCAAACAGGAATGGCTAACCGTGAAGCATCAGCTCTTCACTGCTCAGGACGATTGATTCTTCAAACACAAATACCCGAGAACTTCACCGTTCATCGTGTACATGATGAGCGGCGAATCTCAGGTAATGTGTGGCTGTAACGCGCGAAACAATCAAACGTGAACTTAACGCTTGGCGCTCATCTCGACTTTGAGTCGGGCGAATGCTTCATGTTGTCGATCCTCAGCTTTCGCGGCGGCCTTTTGCGCGTCTGACGGTGGTGCCAACAGCGAAGAAGACGGCGGTATCACCTTGCCTGCGCTGTCCAGTTTCAGAGGCTCTGATGAATCCGGCGTTGTCATGATCACCTTATTCATCTCGTTGGGGTTGATCGTGCGAAGTTGCACGATCCCCGAAGAAGAACTCACCGCACCCATCGTCATAAATACCTCCTCAGTCAATGAAAGCAGGCCCGTCATGCCTGCCTGGGTAAAGCAGCTCCATCAACCGGCGTATGCCAGAGTCAGTCGCTGCATATCTGGTGCGCTCATCAGTTTGCCTTCCAGCAGCGTCATGAACGCTTGGGTATAGGGCTGCGCCATGTGTTCGGCATGGGCCGCTTCCGAGGCAAAGTATTCAAAGAAACACAGATGCGTGGGGTCCTGCGCATAAGCAGTCTGATGAAACGCCACACAGCCCGGCTCTCTGAGCGTGTGTGCCAGCGTGACAGCAGCGGCTTCCAGCACCTCCGTCAGGTATTCAGGCTTGACCGTTGCGTTCACCAGCAGAATGTACGGGACGTCGCTCATACCTTTTTCCTCATGCTCACTGTGGGTTGAAATACACCGCATCAGGCAGTGACAGGCTGGACTTGATGAGTCGAGTGCCTTCGTCGACGAGCACTTCGAGCGCCCCGCCATTCACGCCCTCGAACACCACTTCAGCCACAACGCGGGGGTCGGTTTTCGGCACGTCGAAGCCTCTGACGAGGTCGGTGTCGACAAAGCCCACGTGCACGGCAACGACCTGAGTCTTCTGGCCAGTGAGTTCGAGGCGCAGCGCGTTGGTCACGCTCCAGGCGGCTGACTTGGACGCCGCGTAAGCAGCGAGCATCGGCCGACTCAACCACGTCACGTCCGACAACACGTTGACGATTGCACCGCCGCCATTGCGCGCGAGAATCGGGGCAAAGGCCTGGGCCGTGCGCACAATGCCGAAGGTGTTGGTGTCCATCATGCGCCGAGTCAGCTCAATCATGTTGGGCGCCAGGGCACTGTCCTGAATCTCGCCAATCCCCGCATTGTTCACCAGTACCGTGGTGTCCTGACACTGTTCGGCGGCCCCCAGCACCGACGCTGCGTCGGTGACATCGACCTTGACCGGAATGATGCCCGGCACGTCGAACCCTTCGGTGTTGCGCACACCCGCATAAACCTTCGAAGCCCCTTGGGCCAACGCCACTTTGGCAAGCGCAAGGCCCAGGCCACGGCTGGCCCCCGTCACAAACACGACTGATCCGGCGATATTCATTGGATGCTCCTGATGATTCAGAAACGCGAAGCAGCGGCTTCGCGAGGTTAGTGTGTAATTACACAGTAGAGAGTCAAAAAAAATCACAGCTCTGGTACGACCACCAATAACGACGCCCGAACCGACACCGCTTGCTCCCGGCCCATTTCTGCTTCCAGTTCGGCTTGAGCGGCGTCCCAATCGGGCAGCGCCTCTTCGAATTTCGCCCTCCCGCCTTCGGAGAGAAACAGCCGCAAGGCCGACCGTGGCCCTTCCGTGCGGCTGAGGACGAATCCTGACATTTGAAGCGGTTTGAGGGCTCTTACCAACGTCGTGCGTTCCATGACCATGATCTCGGCCAGGTCCGAGATGGAGATTTCCGGGTGTTTGACGAGCATCGCCAACAACGAAAACTGCGAGATCGACAGATCGGTCCTGGCCAGATGTCGGTCATAGAGTCGAGTGAGGTACCTCGCATTGCGCCTGACGGCAAGGCAATGGCAGAGATCGGGGCCGGTAATTTCTTTCATGACGCCCATCATATGTGTATATGCACATCAGTCAACCCCTTTGTTTTCCGTGGCTCCAGGGCACTCGGCGCTCAATCTCCGAATAGACCTGATCCAGCGCCACAAAACGCTGATCGGCGTAGTAACGAGTCTTCATCCACTGGCCGTCCTCGGGATCGAAGCGGAACTCTTCGAACCCGTATGAACCATCGGTGCGCACGAAAATATCGACACACCGATTGCGCTCGTCATTTTCAACGCTGTCCAGCACCGTCCATTCTGCCTTTGCCATCGACCATTTCCTGCTTAAAAATCATCGCCACTCAGGCCGTCTTGCCGCCGTTCACGCGCACGATCTCGCCGGTCATGAATGGCACGGCGCCCGAGGCGACGAACACGATCATGCGGGCGATTTCTTCCGGTGTGCCGATCCGTTTCATGGGCACGCCGTCGATCATGCGTTCTCTTCCCGCTTCGTCACCCGTGATGCGGTCGAACATCTCGGTTTGCACGGGGCCGGGTGCCACAGCATTGACCCGAATGCCAAACGGCGCGGCTTCCAGGGCCACCGATTTGGTGATCCCTTCCACCGCATGCTTGCTCCCCGCGTAAAGAGAAGCATTGGGCGCGCCCTTGATGCCCATACTCGATGACAGGTTGACAATGCTGCCAAACCCTTGCGCCCGCATCACACGCATCTCGTGCTTCATCGACAGCAGCGTGCCCAGCACATTGGCGGCGAACACCTGTTCGTATTCGGCGGACGTCACCTCCAGGATGGACGCGAATTTCCCGTCCACGCCCGCGTTGTTGACGGCGGTGTCCAGTCGGCCAAACTCGGCGACGGTCACGTCCACGAGGCGTTCGATTTCGTTTTCATAACGGACATCGGCCCGCTGAAAGATCGCCTGCACGCCCTGCGCTTCCAGTTCCGCGAGCAACGCTTGCCCGGCTTCTTCGCGACGCCCCGAGATCACCACCCGGTAGCCCGCCTGCCCGAACGCAATGGCCGTCGCTCGACCAATACCCGCCAGCGCGCCTGTGATCAGCGCCACTGGCCCATCGTTGCTGTTGTTTACAGAGCTGCTCATAGGATTCTCCAGAGTTGATTCGCGGTGTCACGCCCACTCAACGGGCGCCAAACACGAGGTGCTCGAAAATGTCTGAGTGGCCTTGGGGCAGCGCTCGCCAGTATTGCGGCGGTGCCGTCACCTTGGCGCCCAGCTCGGCGGCCGCTCGCCATGGCCAGCGCGGGTCGTTGAGCATGGCGCGGGCGACGGCCACCAGATCGGCCTCGCCCGAGCGGATGATTTCATCGGCCTGGCGCGGTTCGGTGATCAGGCCGACGGCGGTGGAAACGAGCCCGGCTTCTTGCTTCACCCGAGCGGCAAACGGCAGCTGATAGCCGGGGGCTGGGGCGATTTTTTGCAGCGGGGAAATGCCGCCCGACGACGACACCACCCAGTCCGCACCGTGTGCCTTCAGGGCTTGAGAAATGGTCACCGTCGCGTCGATGTCCAGCCCGCCTTCCACCCAATCGGAGGCCGACAGTTTCACACCCAGGGGGCGCTCGTCCGGCCAGGCGTCGCGCACGGCGTCGAAGACTTCCAGCAGAAAGCGCATGCGGTTTTCCAGCGAGCCGCCGTATTCGTCGGTGCGCTGATTAGAGATCGGCGACAAGAACTGGTGAATCAGGTAGCCATGGCCACCATGCAATTCCAGCGCGTCCACGCCCAAGCGGGCCGCGCGCCGGGTGGCGGCGACGAAGGCTTCGCGAAGACGCACGATGTCGGCTTTTGTCAGCTCGACCGGCGCAGCTTCACCTTCTTTATGAGGAATCGCGGACGGTGCGACGGTCTCCCAACCACCCTCGGACACCGGGATGAGCTGCCCGCCGCGCCAAGGCTCATAACTCGACGCCTTGCGCCCGGCGTGAGCGAGTTGCAGGGCAACGGGCGTCCGCGAATGATCCCGGATCGCCTGAATGACCGTGCCGAGCGCCGCTTCAGTGTCATCGCTCCACAGTCCAAGGTCACCGGGAGTGATGCGCCCGTCAGGCTCGACCGCCGTGGACTCGATGGTCAACATGCCGGCGCCGGAAATGGCCAGTTGTGTGAGGTGAGCGACATGCCAAGAGTTCGCCAGGCCATCGGCCGCGCAATATTGGCACATGGGGGACACGACAATGCGGTTGGGCAACGTCAGGCCCCGCAGTTGCAAGGCTGAAAACAGACCGTTCATGTGAACCTCATCGATCAGAGTGGATGACCTTCAGCATGTCCGAAGCGTTGTTCGCAATAAACGGCGCGGCAGTCCGGTCACTTCGGCGTTTTTGTCTGTTATTCCTTTGCCGTCCAGCCCACGGGCCCATTGATGCATTGTTTAGCCCAAATGAATTCTGTTTACCGCGCCCCTCGATTTATCCCGGTTCATCCGCCCCGTATCGTCGGCCCACCCCTGCAGTGTTCCCCCATGTGGACACGGCAATGTTCTTCTCTCACTACGGGATACTCGATATGAAATTCGTCGTAACAGGCAGTGCTGGCAATGTCTCCAAACCTCTGACCGAACTGCTTCTGGCCGCGGGTCATGACGTGAGCGTGGTCAGCCGCAACGCTGCCAACATCGCCGCGTTAGTCAAACAAGGCGCGAATGCCGCAATTGGCGACATGGAAGATGTGGCCTTTCTGAAAGACACGTTGAAGGGTGCAGACGGCGTGTACTTGATGCTGCCGCCGATGTGGAACTCGCAGGACCAGAAGCAACAAAGCATCGAATACGCCCATAACTTCAAGGCCGCCATTGAGGCCACCGGCGTTAAAAACGTGGTGTTCCTGAGCAGCTACGGCGCTGACCGCCAGACGGATGCCGGCCCCATCAGCGGCATGGGCCTGGCCGAAGATGTGCTGAATACACTGGGCTCCGGCGTGAACGTATTGAGCCTGCGCACGGGCTACTTCTACAGCAACCTGTTGCTGTCCATCGACCTGATCAAAAAGGCCGGGCACATGGGCAACATGTTCGCCATCCCGCAAGGCCGTTTCACGGTCGTCGACCCTGAAGACATTGCCCGTACCGCCGCAGCGGCGCTGGCCACCCAGAACTTCAAGGGCCACAGCTACCAGTACGTCATCAGCGATATCACCGGCACCGATGAAATTGCCGCACTGATCGGCAAGGAAATCGGCATCCCGGATCTGAAATGGGAGAAGTTCGAGAAAGAAGACTTCCGCCAAGTGCTGTTGGGCTACGGGTTCGCCAAGGGCGCGGCGAACGACTACGTCGAGATGTTCGACACGTTGGACAAAGGGCTGTTGTTCGAACACTTCTTCGAAACGAAAGCGCCGTTTGGTGGCACGTCCATTGAAGCCTTCGCCAAGCGTTTCGCCGCGATTTATAAAAGCCGCTGATGGGGAGGCGACAACGTGATCAAGATCAGCGTGATGTACCCCTCCGGACGCGGGATTCATTTCAATCACCGTTATTATCGCGACGTCCACCTGCCGTTGGTGAAGAGGCGATTGGGGGATCACCTGATCTCCTACGGCATCGACAAGGGGCTGTCGGGGATGGAACCGGACAGCGCGCCCTTATACGTCGGCCTGTGCCATCTGTATTGTGAATCCGTCGAAGCGTTTCAAGCCGGTATTGCGCCCCACGGCGAGGAACTGGAAAACGACATCGCCAACTTCACCAATGCATCGCCGGTGTATCAGATCAGCGAAGTCGTGCAAGTGGACTGACGTTTCATTCCACCAACAGCGGATGGTGTGCAAACAGCTCGGCGATCCAATCGACAAACACCCTGACCGTCGGTGCAAGGTGTCTGTTTTGCGGGTAGACGACTGAAATCGGCAAAGGCGGTGGAACGTAGGTATTCAATACTTCCACCAGCTCCCCGGACGCCAGATAAGGCGCCGCCATGAACTGCGGCGCCTGAATGATCCCCAACCCTCTCAAACAGGACTGCATCCAGACGTCGGTGTCGTTCACGGCCAGGTTGCCCTGCAACAGCGTTTCGACGACCTGGTCTGCGACGGTGAAACTGAAGTTCATCAGCTTGCCGTGGCGCCCCCAGAAAAAATTGATCGCGACGTGGGTCTTGAGCTCGTCCAGCGCCGTGGGCATGCCGTGTCGTGCGAGGTAATCAGGACTGGCCACCGTGACCGGTCGATAGAAGCCAATGCGCCGCGCCACCATGTTCGATGTCGGCAGTTCACCCACGCGAATCACGCAATCGACGCTGTCCTGAATCAGGTCCACCGGCTTGTCGCCAAAGCCTGCCATCAGCTCGATGTCGGGGTAGCGCTGGTGGAAGGCATAAAGGTCCGGCAGTACCAACAACTTGCCCAGAGACGTCGGCATGTCGATGCGCAACGTGCCGCGCGGCGTGTCCGCTTTTGCGACCAGCGCGTGTTCCGCCTCTTCGATGTCCGCCAGAATTCGTACGCAACGCTGGTAATACGCCGCCCCGTCCGGCGTCAGTCCGAGGCTGCGGGTAGTGCGCTGCAACAGCCGAATCTTCAAGTGGGCTTCGAGCTGTTGAATGACGATGGTGGCCGACGCCTTGGGGATGTGCAGCGTGTCAGCCGCCCGCGTGAAGCTGTTGGATTCCACCACGCGGGTGAACACTTTCATGGCGAAAAACAGGTCCATCGGCGGGCCTCCAGCGATGTGGCGAGGAAGCCCACAGGGTAGGCAATCGACGTGCCGGGAAAAACCGGCCACGCCTCCGAACACAGTGGACAAAAAGGCTGAAATCCCCCCGCAGGCTGGTGCCCTCGCTACACGGGCTTTGGCTCTGCTCCTTTGCCATTAAAGCTTTTTTGTCCGAAATGTTCGGATATCCGGCCTGTTTTTCCCCTGCCCTGCGCTCCCTAGACTTCGAAGCCTGTCCCGTGAATCTCTGGAGTCTGTCATGCGCCCTACTGCTTCCCCTATCCGCGTCGGCCTGGTCGGTATTGGCAACTGGGCCATGCACGGTCACGTTCGCGTGCTCTCGCTGTTGCCTCAATATGAAATCACTGCCGTTTACAGCCAACGTCTGGACAGTGCGCAAGTCGCCGCTGCCCACCTGGGCATTCCCCATGTAGCCGAATCCCTGGACGAGCTGGTCAATCACCCCGACGTCGATCTGGTGGTGGTCCTGACGATTGCCCCTCAACACGAAGAGGCGGTACGCGCCGCCATCGCGGCTGGCAAGAACGTCTATTGCGAATGGCCGTTGACCACCAGCACCGCGGTCTCGCAAGAGCTGGCCTGCCTGGCGAAGCAAGCGGGTGTGCGCACCATCGTCGGTTTGCAGCGCCGTCACGCGCCGCACAACCGTTACCTGCAAGACCTGCTGCAACAGGGCTACGTTGGCAAAGTGCGCTCGGTGCGCATCCACGTCAGCATGAATTACTTCCAGGCGCTGCGCCCGAACGCCCTGCGCTGGACCGTACCGGTGGAGAACTTCTCCAGCGTGGTGTCGATCTACGCCGGCCATTTCCTCGACATGCTGTTCACCGCCATGGGCTGGCCGGTCAACGTCAGCGCGCTGGCGGTCAACCAATTCGACGTCGTCACCATCAAGGAAACCGGTGAGCAATTGAGCGGCACCGCGCCAGACCAACTGGTTCTCGCCGGGCAACTGGAGGACGGCGCCCTGCTCTCGGTTCACATTGAAGGCGGCAAACGCAATGGCTCGGGGGTGCAGATCGAAATCACCGGTCACGAAGGTGACTTGCGCATCACCAACGTTTCGGCGTTCGGCGGGGTGGGCGAGGACTATGTGATCGAAGGCGCCCACGGCGATCACCTGCCGCTGGAGGTGTTGCCGATCCCCGCCAGCTACTCGCGCCTTCCAACGGCTGAAAACCTGCCGTCCTCGGTGCTCGAACTCGCCGAGCTGTACCACGTGTACGCCCAGGACCTTGCCGAGGGCACCCACGCCGCCGCGACGTTCGACGACGCCGTGCGCATGCACAAGCTGCTCGACGGCGTGCTGGCCTCGTCGCAAACCGGCCGCCGCTCCCTGCTCGCCCTTTGAATCCTGATCACTGATTGCCAAGCCCATTTCTGGAGATACAACCATGGCCTCTTCACCCTTGAAGCTGTTATCGGACGCCGTTGTCGGCCCCCATCGCCTCAGCCATCGCGTGGTGCACGCGCCCATGACCCGACTGCGCGCAGACCGCGACGACAGCCCGAGCCGGATGATGCTGCGCTACTACGAGCAACGCGCCTCGCAAGGCGGCCTGTTGATCGTCGAATCAACCCACCCCTCGGTGGACAGCCGGGGTTACCTCGGTGCGCCGGGCATTTACACCGACGCCCATCGCGACGCCTGGAAACCCATCGTTGAGGCCGTGCACGCCAAGGGCGGCGTGGTGTTCTTGCAACTCGGCCATGACGGCCGTCAGTCCCACAGCGACTTGAGCAACGGCAAGCCGCCGATTGCGCCCTCGGTCGTGCCGTTCGAGACCAACGCCTTCACTCAGGACGGTTGGGTGCCAGCTTCGCCTCACCGCGCCGTCGAAAAAGACGAGTTGCCCGCGCTGATCGAAAGCTATCGAGAAAGCGCCCAACGTGCGCTGGATGCGGGCTTCGATGGCGTCGAACTGCACAATGCCAACGGCTATCTGCTGGACACCTTTCTGCAGGACGGTACCAACAAGCGCACAGACGAATACGGAGGCTCCCTCGAAAACCGCGTGCGCTTCCCGTTGCAGGTGCTCGACGCGCTGGTGTCGGTCTGGGGTGCGGACCGGGTCGGCGTGCGCGTGTCGCCGAGCGGCCAATGGGGCTCGATTTCTGACAGCAACCCGGAAGCCACTTTCGAGTATTTCGTGCGGCGACTGAATGCATACGGCCTGGCGTACCTGCACGTCATCGAACCGCGCATCAAGGGCACCAATGAAATCGAGCCTGACCGTCCACCCGTGGCGGCTGCCTTTCTGCGACCGTTTTTCGACGGTCCGATCATCGCGGCTGGCGGGTTTGATCGCGGGGGTGCCGAAGCCATTCTGCAATCCGGCGCGGCGGACCTGGTGGCTTTCGGTCGCCACTTCAGCGCCAACCCGGACCTGCCCGAACGCCTGCGCCACGACTGGCCACTGACCCCTTACGTGCGGGACGCGTTCTGGGGCGGCACGGCCCAGGACTACAACGACTTTCCCGAATACGCCGCTGAGCAAACCCCGCGCTGACCGCCGCGTCTCCAGCGCTTCACTGTCAGGAGGATCACACCGATGAATACCCCGTCGATTTCACTCGTGCCCTTGTATTGGCTGGCATTGGGCACCTTCGCCGTCGGCACCGAGAGTTTCATGCTCGCGGGGCTGTTGCCAGACATTGCCGCCGACCTGGCGACGACCGTCGTCGCCGCCGGACAACTGGTGACGGTCTTTGCGCTGGCGTATGCCTTCAGCTCGCCGATCCTTACGGCGTTGACGGGCCGGTTCAGCCGCCGAACGCTGATGATTTTCACGATGATTGGCTTCACCCTCGCCAACCTGATTGCCTTCGTGGCGCCCAATTATTGGGTGCTGATGTTCGCCCGAGTGTTGCTGGCGTTCACAGCAGGGCTGTTCGTGCCGGGGGCCAATGCGCTGGCCGGTGCGATTGCCGGTCCCGACAAACGGGGCACGGCGCTGGCCATCGTCAACGGCGGCATCACCCTCGCCGTCGCGTTCGGGGTGCCGCTGGGCGCCATCGTCGGGGAACACCTCGGCTGGCGGATGACCTTCGCCGGGGTGGCGGCGCTGTCCGCACTGGCCAGTCTTGGCCTGATCATCGGGCTGCCTGCGGCCATCGGTCAGGGCTTGCCGGTGGCTTCACTGCGCGACCGACTCGACACGGCCCGCCGTCCGGTCATTCTGCTCAGCCTGTGGGTGACCACGCTCTGGGCGACGGGTGCGTACACCGTTTACACCTACCTGGCGTTGTTCATCACCGACACGACGCGGTTGGTTGGCGCGCAAGTCGGGTACGTGTTCTTCGCCTGGGGTGTCGCGGCGGGCGTGGGTGTGATCGTCGGCGGCAAGCTGGTGGATCGTCTCGGTGCGCGTCGAGTCATCCCCTATTGCCTCACGGCGATGATTGCCTCGTTCGTGATCCTTTCCCTGAGCGTCGACACGTTTTCTGCCGATCAGGCGCTGGTCCCGGTCGTGGTCGGGGTGCTGGTGTGGGGCGTCGCCCACTGGTCGTTTTACCCGGCGCAACAAGCGGGCCTGATCGGCATCGCCGGTCTCAAAGGAACGCCCATCGCGCTGTCCCTCAACGCCTCATTCATGTACCTGGGTTTTTCACTGGGCGCCGCCCTCGGTTCGCTGACACTGAGTTTTGCCTCGGTGACCGCACTGGGCTGGGTCGCGGCGGCCTGTGAGTTGTCCGGTCTGATGCTGCACCTGCTGATCCGGCGAAAAATGTCGAGCAGTGCAGCCCTGGTGTGTGCCGTCTGAGGCACACACCTTTCCCGTCATCGCCCTCTTCCCGAGGGCACCGTTGTTTCCTACCCCTGTCTTTCCCTGGAGATTCCCATGCCTCGCATCATCCATTTCACCGAATACGGCAACCCTGACGTGCTGCGCTATCAAACCATCGAAACCCCGACACCGGCCGCGACCGAAGTGCTGTTCCGGGTTCATGCCATCGGCTTGAACCGCGCTGAATCCATGTGGCGGCAAGGCAGTTACGTTGAGCCGGTCCACCTCCCCGCCCGCCTGGGCTACGAATCGGCCGGTGTTGTCACGGCCGTCGGTGCCGACGTCAAACACGTCGCGGTCGGCGATCGGGTCAGCACAGTGCCGTCCTTCTCGCTGAACGATTACGGCATGTACGGCGAAGAAGTCCTGGCGCCCGCCCACGCCGTGGTCAAACTGCCGGAATCAGTGTCGTACGAACAGGCCACGGCCATCTGGAACGTGTTCATCACGCCCTATGGCGCACTGATCGAAAACGACCTGCTCAAAGCGGGCGACGTCGTGCTCGTACCGGCCGCGTCCAGCTCCGTCGGCCTCGGCACCTTGCAAGTGGTGCGGGCGGCGGGCGGCATTCCGGTCGCACTGACCCGCACCCGCGCCAAGCGCGAACAACTGCTGGCAGCCGGTGCGAGCCACGTGATCGTGACCGACGAAGAAGACCTGGTGGACGCGGTCAACCGCATCACCGAGGGTCGCGGCGCCGACATCGTGTTCGAGCCTGTCGGCGGCGCCACCTTCCCGAAACTGTTGGAGGCTTTGCGCGTCGGCGGAACCGTGTTCATCTACGGCGCCTTGAGCGAAGACATCACGCCATTGCCGCTCCTGACGGTCATCGCCAAGACCCCGGTGATTCGCGGCTACAACCTGTTTGGCACCACCACCGACCCGGAACGTCAACGCAAGGCCACCGAGTACGTGTTCGCGGGGTTGAAGTCCGGCGCGCTGCACACCGTCATCGCCAAGACCTTCACCTTCGACGAGATGATCGAGGCGCACCGTGAGCTGGAAAAGAACCTGCACCTTGGCCGTATCGTGGTGACTGTGAACTGAAGCGACGTCTCGCCTCCCCCTCAACGCCCGATGCTTGCCATCGGGCTTTATTGGGCGTTGTGCCAGACAGACCGCAGACACCGGATTTGCGACTGCTCCGCAGCCGATCGCGAGCAAGCTTGCTCCTACGCCCTTCGGGCAGAAGCGGGTCGCGTCGAAGTCGAGTTCGCATCTGGCCGCGGGCCGTGCCCACAAAAAAGCCGACAGCGAAGGATCGCTGTCGGCTCGATTGCACCGCTTGGCTGTCACACCACGGCGGCTGCTTCGTAGAACGGGTAATCGATGTAGCCGACTTCCGTGCCGCCGAAGAAGGTCGGACGGTCGTAGGCGTTCAGTGGCCGTTTGAGACGCAGTCTTTCCGGCAGGTCCGGGTTGGCGATGAAGTGGCGACCGAACGCCACCAGGTCCGCATCGCCCGCCCGAATGATCGCTTCGGCGCCTTCGCCGTCGAAACCGCCTGCCGCGATGATCACGCCCGGGAAATGCTTGCGGATCATCTGTGCCGCAACAGGGGCCGGGTCAGCGTTTTCATCTTCCACGTTGCCCAGAATCCGCGGCTCGATCAGGTGCAGATACGCCAGGTTCAGCGGCGCCAGTTGCTGGGCGACGTAGGTGAACAGCCCTTCCGGATCGGCATCGCCCATGTCGCCCCAAGTGCCGCTTGGGCCAAGGCGCACGGCCACGCGGTTCGAACCCCAGACCGAGATCAGCGCGTTCGTCACTTCCAGCAGAAACCGCGCACGGTTTTCGAACGACCCCCCGTAGTTGTCGGTGCGTTTGTTGCTGTTGTCCTGAAGGAATTGATCCACCAAATAACCGTTGGCGCCGTGTAGTTCGACGCCGTCAAAACCGGCTTTCACGCCACGCTCGGCGGCGGTGCGGAAGCTCTCGACCAGTTCAGCGATTTCCTCGACGGTCAGCGCGCGGTTCGGGGTGTTCGGCACCCAGCCTTCCTGGGTGTAAGCGACCCCGCCGTGGGGCACTTCCGACGGTCCGACCGGGATGCTGCCGTGGGGCTGCACTTCGCTGTTGGACTGGCGACCGGCGTGGTAGAGCTGCAGGAAGATTTTTGCGCCCTTGGCATGGACAGCGTCGGTGACCTGTTTCCAGCCGGCGATCTGGCTGTCATCGAACAGGCCTGGCGCGCCGAGATAGCCGTTGCCGTTGGGCGCCGCGATGGTCGCTTCGCCAATGAGAAAGCCGCCCTCGGACGCGCGCTGTGCGTAGTACTCAGCCATCAAGGCGCCGGGACGGGCGCCCTCTTCTGCACGCATGCGGGTCAGGGGTGCCAGCACGACACGGTGGGAAAACGTGAAGGGGCCGACGGTGACCGGGGTATGGAGCTTGGACATGATTGCCTCGTTCGGATAGGGAAAAGACGCTTGCCCGCCCGAAAGCCAACGCTTCCAGGCCTGGGCACTGGCGGCTAGTACAAGGCTTTTCCCGAACGAGATAAACAGCCCAACCGTCACAACAATTCGGACTATTCGGCTGTAATCCCCTTTCGTCGCGTCAGGGCTGCTCTACCGTCGCGATGTGCTGTTTGAAATAGTCGATAAACACCCGCAGCTTCGGCGTGGCGTTGCGGCTCGACGGCCACAGCATCCACAGCGAGCCTCGATGATCAGTGAATTCCGGCAGCACGCGTTCAAGCTTGCCATCGCGCAGCGCCTGAATCGTCGAGAAGTCTGCCAGACACGCAATCCCCAGCCCTTCCAGCGCCATGTGGGTCAACGCGTCGGTGGTGGTGCAGGCGATGACCCGACCCAGCTCAGGGTCGCTGTCGGCGTCCGGATCGCGTACCGGCCAGCGCTCAAGAGAACCGCTGGCAGGGAATTTATGCAGCAGGCACGCATGGTTGCGCAGTTGATCCGGGTGGGTCGGTCGGCCCCGGCGGGCGAGATACTCCGGCGACGCCACCAGTTCGAGTTTGTATTCCCCCAGCTTGCGCGCCATCAGTCGTGAGTCCGACGGCTGCCCGGTGCGCACCACGGCATCGAAGCCTTCTTCGATCACGTCCACCATGCGGTCGGACAGGTCCACGTCCAGCTCGATTTGCGGGTAGGCCGCCATGAAGCCGGTGAGCAATGGAAAGATCAGCGTGTTCTGCAACGGCACACTGATGCGCAACTTGCCCCGCGGCTCGTCCGCCAACTGCGACAGTTCGATTTCCGCCTGCTCAGCCTCCTGAATGATGCGTTTGCACCGCTCCAGAAACAGCTCGCCCTCGGCGGTCAGGGTGACGCTGCGGGTGCTGCGGTGAAACAGCCGCACACCCAGGCGCTCTTCCATGCGCGACACACTCTTGCCCACCGCCGAAGATGAAATCTCCATCAAACGGGCGGCTTCGGTAAAGCTCCGGGTTTCCGCGACCTGCACGAAGGCCATGATGCCGCTGAGGCTGTCCAGCATGGTGAGGGGTTCTCGCTGAGGTGACCAAATGACGTTGCGCCATGGTAGCCCCATATTCGTCCCAACGGATCTCCTGGATTGCGGAAACCTTTCCCCGCCCATCCCACGCGGATTTTATCGCGGCACATGACCCGTTGACCCAATTGGATGTTGCATGTAATCCTTTCTCGAAATTAGAAGTTACAAAACATCCAAGATGCTCGACGCGACAGTTGATCCGACGTTTGACCGAGTTCCAAAGGCGCTGCCTTGCGACCGGTTTTGGCTGCATCTGCGCGAAAAGCCACACATCAAGCGTTACGACATTGGGCGGGGGCGTCACCGAGTGAACACGGAAACAAGGCTGGACAATGGGTTGAACCAAGAGAGCCATCACGGCCGACCTGCCAAAAAGAGCCACACGGCGGGCTGGTTTTTGCTGGTGTTATTGATCGTCCTTGGCGTCGCAGGCGGGTACTTTTTTACCCACAAAGGCAGCGCGGCGAATCCCACGCCGCCTCCGCCAGCGAAGGTGTCCGTCAGTAAGCCACTCAAAAAGGACCTCGACACTCGGCTGGGTTTACTCGGTCAGTTCTCGGCAGTCGATCAAGTCGAGCTGCGCGCTCAGGTCGGCGGAACCCTCACCGGCATTTATTTCAAGGACGGCGAAATCGTTCAGAAAGGCCAAGTGCTCTTCACCATTGATTCGCGCCCCTACGAAATCAAACTGTCCCAAGCCACCGCGCAGCTGGAAACCGCAAAAGCCAGGCTCCAACTGGCAGACCGCGAACTGCGTCGCGCACAGGATCTGGTGAAAAGCAGCGCGGGCACCGTGCAAAGCGTCGAGCAACGCACCGCAGAACAGCTCTCCGCCGCCGCCGCTGCCGATGATGCCAAGGCTAAGATCCGCGATGCCCAGCTGGACATGGAACATTGCCGCATTGTCGCGCCGTTCAGCGGCCGCATCGGCACGCACCTGGTCTCGGTGGGCAACCTCATCGCGGGCAGCCGCGCCGCGACCAGCCCGACCACCTTGTTGGCCGCCCTTGTCTCGCTGGACCCGATCCATCTGGACTTCGACATGAGCGAGTCCGATTTCCAGACCTTCACCCAGTTCCGCAAGCAACTGCGTGAGCTGCCGTCGAACAAAGTCGAGCTTGCGTTGGGCGGGGATCAGCAGTTTGCCCGGTCAGGCACGCTCGACTTCATCAATAACGTGCTGGATCGGGCCAGCGGGACGATTCATGCGCGAGCCACGGTGCCCAATCCCGATCTGATCCTGGTTCCAGGCGAGTTCGCCAGGGTCCGTCTGGCCGTCGCTCATGCCGCACCCACGCTGCTGATTCCCGACGCCGCCGTGCTGCCTGACCAGTCTCAATACACCGTCATGACCGTGAGCGCCGACAACACCGTTGTGCCCAAGCTGGTGAAACCCGGCGACAAGCGCGGTGGCTTGCGAGTGATTCAGTCCGGTCTGGATGAAAACGATCGCGTCATCGTCGGGGGCCTGCCTTACGCAAGTCCGGGGGCCAAGGTCGACCCACAAGACAGCGACCTCCAGTTCGCTGCCAATCAGGACTGAGCCCACCATGCGTATTGCCCATTTCTTTATCGAACGGCCACGTTTCGCGACCGTCGTCAGCGCTTTCCTGACGCTGATCGGCTTGGGGGTGATGTTCGTGCTCCCGGTCGCGCAGTACCCTGAAATTGTCCCGCCCACCGTACAGATCACGACCTCTTACCCCGGCGCTTCCGCCGAAACCATCGCCCGCACCGTCGCCACGCCGCTTGAACAGCAGATCAACGGCGTCGAAAACATGCTGTACATGAACAGCCAGTCCACGGGCGATGGCAACCTCACGCTCACGGTGACGTTTCGGATCGGGACCGACCTGAACATCGCGCAGATGCTCACGCAAAACCGCGTACAGGACGCACTGACCCGCCTGCCCGAGGATGTTCAGCGCCAAGGCGTGCACGTGCGCAAAACCACGCCGGCCATTCTGGTCGCGGTGCATTTCTATTCGCCCGACAAGTCGCGAGACCTGCTTTACCTCTCGAACTACATCACCCTGAACGTCAGGGATGTGTTGGCGAGGTTGCCCGGCGTTGGCGATATTCAGTTCTACGGCGAGCGCCAATACGCCATGCGCGTCTGGCTGGACCCGGACAAGGTCGCTGCCCGAAACCTGAACGCCCAAGAGGTGTTCAACGCCCTGCGTGCACAAAACCTCCAGGTATCGGCGGGCATTCTGAACCAGCCTCCCGTGCCGAATGAAAACGCCTACCAGATCAACGTCGAAACCATGGGGCGGTTGTCGACGCCTGAGCAATTCGCGGATGTCATCGTCAAGTCGGACGATCAGGGCCGGGTGACGCGTATTCGTGATATCGGCCGGGTCGAACTCGGCGCAGCGAACTATGGCTCGTCGGCGTTCATGGACCGCACTGACTCGGCGTCGCTGGCGATGTTCTCGGTGCCCAGCGCTAACTCCCTGACGGTGGAGCGAGAAGTGCTGTCGACCATGCAAGAGCTCAAGAAGAGCTTCCCGCCTGGCGTCGACTACGAAATCATCTATGACCCTACCAACTTCGTCGGCAAATCGGTCGATGAAGTGATCGTCACGATTTTCATCGCCATCCTGCTGGTGGTGTGCGTCGTCTTCATCTTCTTGCAGAACTGGCGCGCAACCATCATTCCGGTGATCGCCATTCCGGTGTCCTTGCTGGGTTCGTTCATCCTGCTCTACCCGTTTGGTATCTCGCTCAATAACCTCTCGCTGTTCGGACTCGTGTTAGCGGTGGGGATCGTGGTGGACGACGCCATCGTGGTGGTCGAAAACGTCGAACGGAACATCCACGATGGGCTTTCGCCCAAAGACGCGGCCCACCGCACGATGGACGAAGTCGGCGGCGCGTTGCTCTCCATCGCACTGACGCTGTGTGCGGTGTTTGTACCGGCAGCGTTTGTCAGCGGTATCTCGGGGCTGTTTTTCCGTCAGTTCGCGATCACCATCGCGGCCTCGACCGTCATCTCCTGTCTCGTCTCGCTGACGTTGAGCCCTGCCCTCTGCGCGGTGTTGTTCAAGTCCCATGATGAAACGGCGACGTCCAATCCCGGGCCTGTCCGGCGCGTGGTGAACCGTGGTTTTGCTGTGTTCAACGATGGGTTCGAGCGCATTTCTGCGGGATACGGCACCCTGACACGGCGATTGATCCGGGGACTCGCGCTGGTTCTGGTGGTGTACGTCGGGTTGATCGCACTCGCGGGTGTCGAATTCTCCCAGACACCGACCGGATTTATCCCGGAGCAAGACCAGGGCCTGCTGTTGACCATCATTCAGCTTCCCCCGGGCTCGTCGCTGAGCAGGACCGAGAAGGTCGTCAAAGAGGCGACGGAAATCATCCTCGGTACCCCTGGCATCGAGCACGTCGCGCCTTTCGCAGGGCTTGATGCCACGACGTCCACCATTGCCTCCAACGCCGGCACCATCTTTGTCGGGCTGCCTTCGCTGTACAACCATGAGGTCGAGGGGGTCACGGCCAGTACCGCACTGGCGGCGCTTCGTCAGAAGCTGTCGGCGATCAAGGAAGCACGCGTGCTGGTGATCCAGCCTCCACCCGTTCAGGGATTGGGCAGCTCAGGTGGCTTCAAAATGATGATCGAAGACAGGGCCGGGCTCGGGCCGAAAGCCTTGGTCGAAGCGTCCAATGCGCTGGTCGCGGCGGCCAACAAAGACCCGATGTTCGCGGGGGTGTTTACGCTGTTCAACGCCAACTCGCCGTCCGTCTATACCGATCTGGACCGCCTGAAAGCGCAACAAGTGGGTCTGACGCCCACGGATGTGTTCTCGACGCTGCAAGTCTATCTGGGCTCCCAATACGTCAACGACTTCAACTACCTGGGCCGTACTTATCAGGTGATTGCGCAGGCGGACGGAAAATTCCGTCAGAGCGGTGAAGACATCACCCGTCTCAAGGCACGAAATGCCGCCGGAGACATGGTGCCCATCGGGACCGTCGCGCAGCTCAAGACTGACACCATCCCGTACCGCGTGCCCCGCTACAACCTGTTCCCGGCAGCCGAGATTCTGGGCGGCGCAGCGCCAGGCGTAGCGTCCGGTACGGCCCTGCAACGCATGGAAGAGCTGGCCCATCAAACGCTTCCGAAAGGCATCGAGTTCGAATGGACCGATCTCGCCTTCCAGCAACAACAGCACGGCACCCCGACGCTGCTGGTCTTCGGCGCAGCCGCATTGTTCGTGTTCCTCGTTCTCGTTGCCCAGTACGAAAGCTGGCGCTTGCCGCTGGCGATCGTCCTGATCGTGCCGATGTGCATCCTGGCGTCCGTCACTGGCCTGATGGCGCGGGGCATGCCCATCGACATCCTGGCGGAAATCGGCTTCGTGGTGCTGGTGGGGCTGGCGGCGAAGAATGCGATCCTGATCGTCGAATTCGCCCGACAGAAAGAAGACGACGGCTTCTCCCCGACCGAAGCGGCGGTGCACGCGGCTCGAACGCGCCTCAGACCGATCTTGATGACGTCATTTGCGTTCATTCTCGGCGTGGTGCCGTTGGCCATTGCAACAGGCGCCGGTGCAGAGATGCGGCAATCGCTGGGCACAGCGGTATTGTTCGGCATGCTCGGCGTGACCGGGTTCGGCCTGCTGTTCACGCCCGCGTTTTACATCCTGATCCGCAAGCTGGGCCGCAAGGAGCTCGTTAAATGAATGTCGTCCGTGTTCAACAGAACGCCACTGTCGGCGCCCAAACTTTCGACATGCCAGCGCCCTTCCGGCTACGTCAGGCTTTCATGGCACTGAGCACCGGCCTGTCGCTGAGTCTGGCCCTGTCCGCCTGCTCGGTAGGGCCGGATTACAAACAGCCCAACGTTGAGTTGGCCCCGTTTCACACTGCATTGCCGCAGGTGAAAAACGCGGCAACGGCGCCACGGCTGGACAGTTGGTGGACGGGGTTCAACGACCCGGTCTTGTCACGGTTGCTCGAACGCGCCCTGGCGCAGAACCTGGACATCGTCGCCGCCTTTGCTCGGGTGGATCAGGCCAGAGCGGCCGCCGCCGGAGCCGGGGCGGACCTGCTGCCGACGGCGGACTTCGATGCCAGTGCGACGGTGCAACACCAGAGCCTGGACAGCTCCGACGGCCGCTTGGCACGCGGCTCCCCTAGGTATGACCGCCATCAGCGGGAATTCAATGTCGGCCCGGCTGCCAGTTGGGAGCTGGACCTGGCGGGAGGTCTGCGCCGCAAGGCCGCCGCCGCGCGTGCCGAAGCGGCGGCCGTCGAGGCCGACCAACTGGGAACCCGCATCACCGTGGCCGCCGACGTCGCCGACGCCTACCTGCAAATCAGAGGCTATCAGGCTCGACTGAGCGTGGCGCAAAACCAGATCGACACCGATCAACAGTTGCTCAACCTGGTGAAGGCCCGCGTGCAGGCCGGTGCCTCGCAAGACCGCGAGGTGGCGCAAGCCGAAGCCCTGTTGCAACAGGCGATGGCCACAGTGCCTACGCTGCGGACCGCCCTTGAAGCGCAACTGAACCGACTGGACGTGCTGTTGGGCGTCCAGCCGGGCACCTACGCACAGGAATTGGCGGTCCCATTCGATATTCCGGGCATTCCGTCGATCAGCGACAGCGCACGCCCGGTTGACGTCTTGAGAAGGCGTCCAGACATCATCGCTGCCGAACGGCGTCTGGCGGCCGCCAATGAACGGATCGGCGCCGCCGTGGCCGATTACTATCCCAAACTGTCGCTGTCAGCGGTACTGGGGTTCGACAACACCCACGCCAGCCACCTGTTCAACTCACGGACCTTCCAGCCGATCGGCGTAGCCGCCCTGCGCTGGCGGCTCTTCGATTTCGGCAAGGTGGACGCTGAGGTGGCGCAAGCCAAGGGCGAAAATGCCGAGGCACTCGCCCTGTACCGTCAGGCCGCATTGCGGGCGTCAGAGGATGTGGAGAACGCAATCACAGCGCTGACACAGTCCAGTGTCCGGCAGCAGGTGCTTGAGGATGAGGTCGCGTCACTCCAGCGGGCCCGAAATCTCTCGGAGAACGCCTATAAAGCGGGTTCTATCACCCTGACGGATGTGCTTGATTCCGACCGGCAATTGCTGACCGCCCGTGATGACCTCGACGGCACGCGTGCGAATTCAGCCCGTGCGGCCGTGAGCGTCTTCAGGTCATTGGGGGGCGGATGGGATGAAGGCGCGGAGGTCGCCAGTCACGGCAAGGAGGGATCAGCAGCGCTGGCTGGAAAATAACGCACAGTGCCCGTGCAGCCCCCCGCGATGGGATGTCGCGGGGGGGGCGCGGAGTTGACACCGGGATCACTGGGTCAGGCTTAGCCGCGCCTGCTGCAACAGGGTTGTGGACAAGGCTTCGTCGTTGACGATCCGCGCCAGCGTGGCCGCGCCAATGATCGTCGACAGCGTCACCATCGCTTCCTTTTTGGCCGCCGCCGACGTCATCTCCGCATAGCTGCTGGCGAGGGTGTCAATGAGCTTCTTGAAACCGGCGGTCGCGACGTCACGTACGCTGTCGCTGCTTCTGGACAGCTCGATGCCAAGCCCCACGAACGGGCAACCTCCGGAAGGATCGTCGCGGTGCTCGACCGACAGGTAATCCGCAACGACGGTGTTCATCGCCTTCTTGCCCGAATGCGCCGACAACGTGGCTTCCACGGTGCCAACCACCCCGTCGATCGCCAGGGTGAGGGATTCTTCGACCACTTGGTCCTTGGAGTCGAAGTGCTTGTAGAAACCGCCATGGGTCAACCCCGCGGCGGCCATGATGTCTGCGAGACCGGTATCACCGATTCCTTTGCAGCGGAACTCCCAAGAAGCAGCCTCAACGATCCGTTGTCGGGTTTGCGCAGCCTCTTGCCTGGACTTTCTCATCGTTTGAAATCTCGCACGTGCAGGGGACCTCTAACATCGGTGTTTGGATTCTAGAAGACATCCAAGTGTTGTTCAATGACCACAGAACTCAGGCCTTCGCCAGCACCTCGATCAGAAATTCGGTAAACATCCGCACCTTGCTGGACGGCACGCGGCCTTTCGGAAAGACCGCGTGGACGTCCACCGCGTCGAGGCTGTATCCCGGAAGAAGCCGGACGAGTGAGCCGTCCGCGAGAGAGGCGCGGCACATCCATTCCGATGCGATGATGATGCCTAATCCTGCGACCCCGCTGGCCAGGGTCGCTTCCGAGGACGTCACCCGGATTCTGGAGCGGACAGGAACGGCAAATGCCTGGCCATTGGCGGTGAACGACCAGCGCTTGCTCGCTGAACCACCCGGCCCTGCCACGCACGTGTGGTTGAGCAGATCCTGCGGATGTTCAGGGGTGCCGAAGCGTGAGAGGTAGACGGGCGACGCCACCAGCAGGCGGTTTTCAACGGCCAGCTTCTTCGCGCCGAAATTCGAGTCTTCCAGAGGGCCGAACCTTACCGCCAAGTCGGCCGCTTCGGCGATCAGATCGTGCATGTCGTCCGACGTCAGCAACTCGATGTCCAGATTGGGATGCCGGGCGACGAACGCGGGCAGCTCGGGGATGACGTGTCTCACCGCCAGGATCGCCGGCAACGCCACGCGCAGCCTTCCGTGCAAGCTGTCCTGCCCTTTCGCCGACGCCTCGGCGTCATCCAGGTCATGCAGTAATTGACGCGCCTTCTGCAGGTAAACAACCCCCGCATCCGTCGGGACGATGCGTCGCGTGCTTCGGGTCAGAAGCCGGGTATCGAGACGGGTCTCCAGCTCCGAGATGATTCGGGAGACCGACGGTTGAGACAGCCCCAACTCGCGAGCTGCCGCCGAGAAGCTGCCAAGGTCCGCAGCGCGGGTGAAAACGACCAGTTCCTGAAAGCGATCACTCATTTGTCTGGCAAATATCTGTTGTTAAGTTTTTGGGGATAGTGGACATGCCACAAATACCTCAGCATCCGCTGCAGCGCAAATGCTCATGTGGGTTGGCTGCGTCACGCACCCAGGCTGCGCCGCCACTTCCCCACCTCAAGCACCCGCGCCCCTTCCCTTCTCGCTGCCGTGTCCAGCGGCAACACTCAATCGCGAGAGCAGGCTCTCGCAGGACAGGCGAACACATGACAGAGACAAAAACGGCGCTGGTCGTAGGCGCCAGCGGAATCATCGGCAATGCCGTGACCCGGGAGCTTTTGCGCAATCCCCGTTGGAACGTCCGCGCGACCCGTCGCGCCCTGGTACCTGACGTCGAAATTGTGCATTGCGACATCACGGACGCTGAAACCACCGCAGAAGCGCTCAAGCAGGCTAAAGACACGACCCATGTGTTCTATGCCGCACTGGTGCCCCACCAGAATGCCCAGGTCGAATCGACCGTCAACACCGCGATGCTGGCCAACGTGCTGGACGGGCTCAAACAGGCCGGGGCGAATCTTGAGCGCGTGGTTTTGTTCCAGGGCGCAAAAGTCTACGGCCCGCATTTGGGCGGCCCGATCTCCACGCCTTTTTATGAAGATGCTCCCCGCCACCTGGCCGCCAACTTTTATTTCGCGCAGGAAGACCTGCTGCGAGCACGGGCCAGCGCGGGCGAGCTTGAATGGTCGATCCTGCGGCCAGACCCGGTGATCGGAGACATCGCTGGCAACATCATGAACATCGCCATGGTCATCGCCGTTTATGCCGCACTGAGCAAACAGGCTGGGGTGCCATTGCGGTTCCCCGGCGCGCTGGAAACCTACAGCGGTGTATTGGCCCAGGTCACAGACGCCGACTGGCTGGCTCGCGCGAGCCTATGGGCAGCGGCGGATCGCAACGCGCGCAACGAGGCGTTCAATCTGGTGGGCGAACCTTTTCGCTGGAATCGCCTGTGGCAAAAAGTGGCCGACGCGTTTGAGCTTGAGCTGGCCGAGCCACAACCGGTTTCGCTGTCGCAACACATGCCTGACAAGGCCGAAGCGTGGCAGCGCCTGGTGGATCAGCACGATTTGAAACCCGTGCCGTATCAGCAACTGGTCAATTGGGGGTTCGGCGACTTCGTCTTCAGCATCAAGCAGGACATGCTTTCAGACATGGGCAAGATACGCCGCGCCGGCTTCACGCTCCCGATGAAAAGCCCTGAAGCGTCTTTGATCGACACGATTTTTAGCCTGCGTCAGCAGAAATACATTCCCTGAGGAAGATCACCATGAAAGTTTTCGTCACTGGCGCTACCGGGTATCTGGGCGGTTCGATCAGCCATAAGCTCATCGAACAAGGCCATGAAGTGCTGGGGCTCGTGCGCACCGCTGAACAGGCCGCACAACTCGAACAACGGGGCATCTCGGCATTGATCGGAACACTGGACGACGCCGGTGCCCTGCACAAAGGCGCCACCGAATCCGACGCCACCATCAACGCCGCCAACTCGGATCACTTCTTCTCCATCCAGACCCTCATCAGCTCGCTCAAGGGCAGTGGAAAAACGCTGATCCACACCAGCGGCACCAGCATCGTTTGCGATGACGCCAAGGGCGAATTTGCCAGCGAGGCCATCTTCCAGGACGACACGCCTTTCGAACCCCAACTGCACAGAGGCGGCAGGGTCCGGATCGATCAACTGGTGCGGTCGGCCGGCATTCACGACGGCATCCGGGCCTTCGTCATCTGCCCGTCCATGGTCTACGGCACAGGCTTGGGGCTGCGCAAGGACAGCGACCAATTGCCCAAGCTGGTCAAGCAGTCACAGGCCGTGGGTGCCGGGGTGTTCATCGGCAAAGGGGCGACTGTCTGGTCCAACGTCTACATCAGCGACCTGGCCGACCTGTACGTGCAGGCCCTCGACAACGCCCCGTCAGGCGCCTTCTTTTTCGCGGAAAACGGCGAATCGACCTTTCAGCAGATCGCCGAAGCTGTCCACGCCGCTCTTGGGTTCAAAGGCGAAACACGCAGTTGGCCCTATGACGAAGCGGTAGAAGCGCTCGGCCCCTTCGCTCGCGTGGCACTGGCGACCAACGCGCGTGTGCGCGCCACGAACGCCAGAAAACTGCTTGGCTGGGCACCCACCGGACCTGATTTGAGAGAGGCGTTGATTCGCGGCGTCTGAAGCAGGATATGCTCCCTGGAGACGACCGGTGCGCAACGGCCTGGCCTTGCTGATCGGTCGTTTCCTTTCCATAGACGGCTCACACACTTAGCGTTGAGGCACGTATGAATCAGACGCTGCACCTCCATGGCGCGTTGACCGGCAACTGCATCCGTGCAGCCATCGCCCTTGAAGAAGCCGGAATACCCTACAAAATTACTCACCTGGCGTTGTCGCAAGGGGAGCACCGGGAAGCCGCACACCTGGCGATCAATCCCCACGGCAAAGTGCCCACCCTGATCATTCCGGATAAGGGCAAGACGTTTGCGCTGTCGCAGTCGAATGCGATCGTTCTTTACGCGGCCGAAACGGGTCCTAACCGGCTCATCCCCCAGCAAGACCCACTTGCCCGAGCGTTGACGCTTGAACGGTTTTTCTTTTTCGTCACCGACGTGATTGCGCTGAGTCACGCGGCATGGGCGCTGCGTCCGCAGTCACCTTCCCCCGCCATACAGGCGCTGAACGAACGCGCAGTCACGGCACTGCTCTCGACGGAAAAGTACGTAGAAACGTCGCCCTTCATGGCAGGCGACGCGTTTTCTATTGCGGATATCGCAGCGTTTACCATCGCCGACTTCATGCGCGACACCCTCGATTGGGATGCGCACCCGCACTTTAGCCGCTGGTTCCAGGCGATTTCCATGCGACCGGCCGTGATGCGCGGCCAAGCTGCCTTTCTCGTCGCTGACGCATGACCTGCCTCACCCTGACAACGTCACGATGGCCTGGGCGCCGCAGAACGGGTGTGTTCGTGTCACTGACGACGCCCTGCAATGGCACGAAAGCGCGCCGCGTTCAATGACACGAACAGCGCGCGCCTTACCAGGGCAAGGCATCATGCAGATGGAAAAACCCGCCGGTCGGACCGCCCGCTGGCAGGGTCGCCAGAATCACACTGGTCTGGGCACCCTCCTTGATGCCCATCGGCGCCGCACGTCCACCCATGTCCGTTTGCACCCAGCCAGGGTGGGCCGCGTTGACCTTGATGGCGCTGCCCCGAAGCTCGTAGGCCAACTGGATCGTGTAGGCGTTCACGGCGGTTTTCGAGCTGTCGTAGGCGGCGGATTTCATCGCATAAATGGGCGACGTGGGGTCGGCGTGCAAGGACAACGAACCGAGGATGCTGGACAGGTTGACGATACGACCCGCCGCCGATTGCCGAAGCAGAGGCAGCAGCGCGGTCGTGACACCGATCAACCCGAAGAAATTCGCTTCGAACGTGTCACGCAACACCCGCATGGGCAACGTCGAGGTCGAGTAGCGGTGCTCGACGCCCGGCTCACCTTCGAGATGACGACCTGCATTGTTCACCAGAATATCCAGCCGGCCATGGCGGCTGGAAAAGTAATCGAAGGCCGCTTTATGATCGGCTTCGGACGTGACATCGAAGGTGATCGCTTCGGACGCGATGTGTTCTTCGCGCAGGCGGTCGACCGCCGCCTGGCCCGACGCCTTGTCGCGAGCGCCGATGACCACATGAATGCCCAATTGCCCCAGTTGCCGCGCTGTTTCGAAGCCAATACCGCGGTTGCCGCCGGTAATAAACGCAATGTGCTTTTCCATCAAAGACTCCGTCGTGGGGTGTAAAAACGCCAAGGCTAGCCCTCACACCCCCCATGGGACTAGGTAACGAACGTGAATTTCAGAAATGCGTTTCCGTCATGAATGATCACTTGCTCGCGTTGAAACTTTTCGTCCGAGTGGCCCGCCAAGGCAACTTTTCCGCAGCCGGTCGAGACCTGAACCTGCCCCAGCCTACGGTTTCGCGAACCATCTCCTCGCTGGAAAAAAACATGGGTGTCGCGCTCCTCACGCGCACTACCCGCGCGGTGAGTCTGACCGAGGCTGGCGCTGACTTCCTGGCGCGACTGGAACCCATCCTCGACGCGCTGGAAGACGCCGAGCAGGCCGCCCGAGGCTCGGATGATTACCGTGGGGTGTTACGCGTCGGCGTCTCTTCAAGCTTTGCGATTCGAGGCGTGGTGCCACGACTGCAGCCGTTTCTGGACAGACACCCCGGGTTGAAAGTCGAGCTGATCCTTGACGACCAACGCCAGGACTTCGTAACGGACGGCGTCGATGTCGGGTTGCGCTTCGGCGCTTTGACCGACTCCACCGCCGTGGCAAAGCGGATCTGCTCGTCACCCCGCGTCCTGGCGGCGTCGCCGGAGTATCTGAAACGTGCGGGCGTGCCACTGATTCCGGCTGACCTGACGCACCACGCCGTGATCGCTGGCCCGTCACGCATCGGCCAGTCCTGGTCCTTTCAAAAGGCCGGAAAAACCACGTCGGTACGCGTCGTTGGCCAACTGTTGGTGACGGTCAACGAGGTGTCCATCGCGGCGGCCGTCGCGGGATTGGGTATCGTGTCGATGAGCCTCGGTGGCTGTCGCAAAGAGATTGAAACGGGCGAGCTGATCAGACTCCTTCCGGATTGGGACATGGGCCTGATCGATCTGCATGCCGTATTCGCCGCGGGCAGGGCCGCCAAGCCCTCCGCGCGGGCGTTTGCCGAGTTTTTGGCTGAAGCGTTTCGGGGGTCAGAGGACGACTGAGGGTGTGCCATCCAACCCCGCGATATCTGACGCCAGCGTCTCCAGCGTCGGCCTCATGATCAAAGGCGCGGGCGCCCCGTCGGGAGCCGTCAAACCGATCCGGTTGTGCCAGATGGTCGGCAGGCCGACCTTTTCCGTGCCAAACAGATCGTAGGCAGAACCCGCCACGAAGACCGCGTTGGCGGGGGCGACGCCCGCCACTTCCAGCGCAAGCCGATACGGCGCCGGGTCGGGTTTATAGAAACCGGCCTGTTCCGACGTGATGATCACGTCAAACGGCACGTCCAGCAGGTCCGCTGCCATCCGGCCCAGCCTCTCCGAACAGTTCGTCACGATCCCCAGCTTGTAACGCGTCTGGAGCTGGGCCAACACCGCCTTGGCTTCTGGCCACGGCTGCAACTCCCCCCAACGCGCCTCTAGACTCAACGCGGCCTGCGGCCCCAAACCGACCTCTATGGCAGCCTCTTCAACCAGCGTTTCATAAGGCCTGTAGCTGCCACAGCCGTAGGTCGCTTTCAAATAGGCCATACGCCACGTCCGCCCCCTTTCCGCAGAACCGGCCACGGTATTCCACAAGGTCCAGGAATCCAGCAAGGCGGTCAGCAAATCAAACAACACCAGCTCAACCGGCGCTGAGGGCTGGAGAGGTTGTAGGCGTGGATCAAGGATCGTATTCATGGCAGGGATTCCTGTGCAGGGTTGATGAGTTCAGCGATGGCCGTGATTTCCACCAAGGCACCGTAGTGAAGTTCACCGCACGGAATGATCGCCCGTGCGGGTTTGTGGTCGCCCAGCAACCGTGCGTAGTGCTGGTTTACGGTGGTCCAGTGCGCGACATCCGAGAGGAAGATGTGCACGTTTACCAGACTCTCCAAGGTGGCATTCGCCGCTACCAGTACGGCTTCGACGTTTGCCATGGCTTGAAGGAATTGAGCGTCGATGCCTTCCGCAAACGTGCCCGACGCAGGATCGAAAGGCAGTTGCCCGGAAACGAATAACAGGTTTCCCGCAACGACCCCTTGCGAGTAGTGCCCGCCCGGCGCAGGCAGTTGGGATGACGTGACCGTTTTCATTGATGTTCTCCCTTCATGCATTGGAAAGAGGTTCGATGGGCGCACCCACTGGCCGCCCGACAGGCGACGGTGCTGGCTCGGTTTCAGCGCCACGGTCACCCTCCCATTTCGCCACTGACGCCGTGGCGATGCTGTTGCCCAGCACATTGATCGCGGTACGGCCCATGTCGAAGAACGGATCGATGCCCAGGAGCAGCAACAAACCGGAGGCTGGCAAGCCCAACGAAGGCAACGAGGCTGCGACCACCACCAGAGAAGCGCGAGGAACGCCAGCCATGCCTTTGCTGGTCAAGAGCATCACGAGCAGCACCCCGACCTGCTGGGTGAACGTCATGTCGATATGAAACGCCTGGGCGATGAAAATGACGGCAAACGCTTGATAAAGCATCGCGCCGTCCAGATTGAACGAATACCCCAACGGCAGCACGAACCCGGACACACGACGCGACACCCCGAAATGCTGCAATTGCTCGATGGTCTTGGGGAATGTCGCCTCACTGCTGGACGTCGAAAAGCCGATCAGCAGCGGATCACGAATCAGCCTCAAGAGGTGGAAAACCCGAGGTCCCAGAATCACCCGCCCTGCCCCGATCAACAGCAATGCCAGCAGAAACAGGGCGAAGTAATAGCCGCCCAACAATTTTCCGTAGGTCGCCAACACGCCGAGCCCACGGGTCGTGACGATGGAACACAGCGCGGCCCCGACGCCCAGGGGTGCCAACCACATGATGTAACCCGTGAGCTTCAACATGATGTCAAAGACCGCATCCGTCAGTTCCAAGACCCTGACTTTCAACGGCCCGCCAACCGCCGCCGTGGCAATACCGAACAGCAATGCAAAGAGCACAATCTGCAAAATATCGTTGCTGGCCATCGCACTGATCACGCTCTGCGGAACGATGTTTGTGATGAAGGACTTGAGGTTGAAAGGCGCAACGTTGATGCCTGAACTCTCCGCAGCTACGGGCAGGTGACTCGCCATCTCGCCGCCCAGATCAAGCAGATTGCACGCCAGGATGCCGATCAGCAGGGAGATGAACGACGCGCACAGAAACCAGGCCAGCGCACGCAGCCCCATACGGCCAATGGCGTGTGTGTCCTGCAAGTTGGCCACCCCCGAAACCAGGCCACAAAAGACCAACGGCGCGATGATCATTTTGATCGCTCGCAAGAACAGGTCCGTCAGTATCGACAAGTACTGGGACACCACGACCTGTGCGGTGGACTCACTCAAAACGGGGTGCAGAAAACCGCCAATGGCGGCGCCCAGCAGCATCCCGATCACGATCCAGACTGAAAGATTTTTCATAGGTTTAACGCCCTTACTGTTATGAGATTAATAGGCGGCAGTGAGAAGAAGGCGCTATTCACCAACCCGCGATGCGGGGCCAGTAACCGAGGCGGCGTCCCTCGGTCAGGACGTGATAGCCAGCATGCTGCGCGGCGGTGGCGCACGCATGATTGGGCAGGATGCGCAGCTGTGTGCCCACCGGCAGAGCGGTGAAGTTGTCGAGATGCCCCGAGCGGGACGAAATGATGCCGTGCTCCTGATTCGCGGCCGTCACGATCAGGTCGCCCAACGGCTGGCCTGACACATCGCAGACGACGCCATAACCTTGATCCACAGGCTGTTTGGCCGTGCCACGGTCGCGAGACAGCGCCATCCAGCCTGCATCGATCAGGACCCAGCCTTTCTCCGGCTGATGACCGATGACGGTCGCAAGCACCGAGACGGCAATATCCTGCACCCTGCAAACCCCCAGCCCGGCCATCACCAGATCGAAGAACGCAAACACCCCTGCGCGCACTTCGGTGACCCCGCTCAGACCCTGAGTGAACAGTGCCGTGGGCGTCGAGCCCACACTGACCACGGAAAGCTCGAATCCGGCGTCGCGCAACCGCTGGGCCGCTTCCACCACCGCGTCGCGCTCTTGTCGGGCGAAGGCTTCGATCTCGGCAATTGATCGGCTGTCATAAGAATTGCCCGCGTGGGTCATCACGCCGCCCACCGTCACGCCGCTGCCTTCGAGCACGCGTGCAATCTCGACCAGCACAGGGGAGTCCGGCGGGATGCCTGAACGGTGCCCGTCGCAATCGATCTCCAACAGCACATTGAACCGCTGCACGCTTGAGCGGGCGTAATCCGCCAGGAGCCGCGCGCTTTCCAGATTGTCCAGCACCAGCTTCAGGTCTGCCCCTTGCGCCAGCAACCCTGCCGCGTGCTCAAATTTGTTGGGCGCGATACCGACGCCATACAAGATGTCGGTGAAGCCTGCGGCGAAGAACACATCCGCCTCACGCAACGTAGAGACGGTGATGGGCCCTTTGCCGTCAGCGAAGAAACGCTGGGTGACCTCAAGGCATTTATTGGTTTTGACGTGGGGTCTCAAGGTGACGTTGTGGGGCGCCAATGCGCTGCGCATGCGCAAGATGTTGGCGTCGAGTCGTTCACGGTCCAGTAACAGCAAGGGCGTTTCAGGTAGTTCAGCCATAGGTTCTCTCCGGTAATGGCGCTATTCTAAGCCGTCAAAACCGTCGTGAACGTTAATCTCATTAACTCTATGATTCAGTAATTCTTAATGACAGACGCCCTTGAAATTCGCTTTTTGTTGGTGATTCGTGAAAGCAAAAGCCTGTTGGAGGCCTCCCGAAAACTGGGCCTGACGCCATCTGCCGTCAGTCAGCGCCTTCAGCAGATGGAGAAGAAACTCGACGTACGATTGGTGGACCGTTCCGCCCGTCAGCTGCGCTTCACCGACGAAGGCGAACTCTTGTGCGTGCGGGGCGCCGAGCTGCTTGAGCAGTTCGATACCCTGCTGGAAGACTTGCACGAACGACGCCGGGGATTTGTCGGAAAACTGAAAATCAACGCCCCTTTCGGCTTTGGCAGAGCGTACGTAGCACCGTCGGTTGCCGCGTTCAAACAGCTGCACCCGGAAGTCGAGATCGCCTTGACCCTGTCGGATCAGCCTATGCTGGAAGCGGCCGATCGCTTCGACGTGGTCATCCATATCGGCCAGCTTGGCGCGTCCAACCTGGTCTGTCGCACGCTGGCCCCGAACCGCCGCTTTGTCTGCGCCTCCCCCGCTTTCCTCGCCAGTCACGGCCCTGTCGAAAGCCCCGAACACCTGACTCAACTGCCCTGCATCGCCCTGCGGGAAAACAACGAAGACGTCACGCTCTGGCACTTCACCCGAGGGCGAAACACCCAGAGCGTGCGTATCCAGCCGTCCCTGAGCAGCAACGACGGCCATGTGATCCGGCAATGGGGGTGTGAGGGGCTCGGCGTCATCCTCCGCTCAGAATGGGATGTGGCCGATGTCTTGAAAGACGGTTCGCTCGTGCGCTTGCTGCCGGGATGGAAACTGCCCGATGCCGACGTCGTGGCGCTGACCCATCAGCGAGAGGGACTGCCGGAGCGGACGCGCAACTTCATGCGTTTCCTTCAAGAATCGTTTCGGCCCAGTCCGCCTTGGCGGTAAGGGTGCCCTTCAGGTTTCGCCGGTGGTCTCGGTGACCCGGATCAGAGCGCTGAAACCCTCCATATCCAAGGGGCGGCTAAGGAAGTAGCCTTGGCCCTCATCGCAGAGTACGGACCGCAACAATTCGAGATGCTCTGGCGTTTCTATCCCCTCGGCTGTCACGGTCAGAGAAAGCGCGTGACCCAGCCCGACGATCGCTTCGATCACCGGCCGGTCGTCCTCGGTAGCGGTCAACCGAGACAAAAAGCTGCGGTCGATCTTCAGCCCGTCGAAGGGGAAAGTGCGCAGGTAGCTCAGTGATGAATACCCGGTGCCGAAGTCATCCATGGCGATACGAATGCCCAGGCGTTTCAGCGTTCGCATGATCTCCAACGCACCGGGCGCATCGTCCAACATGACGTTTTCGGTGATTTCAAGTTCGACCCGACCCGGCTCGATCCGCGACTGCTGCACGGCCCGTTGCACACGCTCAACCAGACTGCCGCGCTTGAACTCGGAGGGAGACAGATTGACCGACACGAACAGTTGATCAGGCCAGCTTGAGGCGTACTGAAAAGCGGTCTCCATGACCCAGTTGCTCAATGCCAGGATCAAGCCGGTTTCTTCAGCGATCGGAATGAACGTGTCAGGGGGGATCAAGCCACGCTCCGGGTGCTGCCAACGAACCAACGCTTCAGCGCCCACCATTTTCCCATCGGCAATGCGAAAGCGCGGCTGAAAATGCAAGCGCAGCTCGCCATGCTTGATCGCGAAACGCAGGTCACTCTCCAGGCGACGGCGCTCGACAATCTTCGAGTTCATGTCTCCAGCATAAAATCGCCATGTGTTCCGCCCTCCCGACTTGGCCTCGTACAGCGCAATATCGGCGTAGCGAAGTAACTCGGTGGCTTCGGTGGCGTCCGTGGGCGCCATCGCGATACCGATACTCGCACCGACGAACACCTCCTGCTCGCCGATCCGAATCGGACTTTCGATCGATTCAATCAGGCGCTGACAGAGCATTTCTACTTCGTCTTGACCCTTGAGGTCCGTCAATATCAGTACGAATTCGTCGCCGCCGATACGCGCGACCAGATCCCCATGGCGAACACGGTTGGCCAGCCGACTGGAGATTTCGTTCAATACCGCATCGCCCGCAGCGTGGCCCAGCAGATCATTCACCGATTTGAATCGGTCGAGGTCCAGACTGAGCATGACCAGCGGTCGCTCGGCTGTGGGTCGCGTCTTGAGCTTGCCATCGAGGAACTCTCTGAGCCGGGTTCTGTTTGGCAGTCCCGTGAGTGAGTCGTGTTGAGATAGAAATTCGATGCGCCGACGGGACTCGACTTCTTCCGTGACATCTGTCGCAGTGCCGCGAAATCCCTGGTCGGCCATCGCCCGGGCAGACAAGCGGGTAATGCGTTCCTGACCTTGGGTGTCCACGTATCGGCACTGAACGCTGATGTCAGGCCGTCGATTGGGGATGCTCAGCCACTGGGTCACCGTGCCCAGTTCCGTGCACAGCAGCTGATCCATGGGTGCGCCGAGCCACTCGGGCCGGGTCAGACCGGTCACACTTTCGAATCGCTCAGACAAGTACGTAAAGCGGCCCGCATGGTCGATCTCCCAGATCCAATCGGAACTGGCTTCGACGACGTCCCGAAAGCGTGCCTCGCTGATCGCCAGCGCCGACTGGCTGCTTTGCAAAGACTGGTAACTGGCATCCAGCGCTCGGGCGCTCGCCGTTGTGCGACGCAATATCGCCCACGCCATCAGGCACACCAGCAACGCGGCAATACCGATCAAGGGCAAGCCGAGGCCAAGCAGGCGTTCGCCCGGTTTCGGCGGATTCCAGTGCAAGCTCCCCGCCACCCCGTTTTCACCCAACACGAAGACCGACGGCCCGTTAAGTTCGGCGGCCGTGGCGATGCGCAACTCATCCACGCCGTAATCTTTGCCCAGCGTGCCCAACCTGTCGTCTCCGAGGATGTCGACGAAGATCAATACCGAAGGCGGCCCGTCATCCGGTGTCACGGTCGGGTCTGTGCCGGGGGTGATCGCTGCAGCCCCCACCAGCGCGGGTCGACCGTCGATGTTGGCGAACAGGGTCGTAGGGGTTTCGGCTTCAGCGCCCGCCCGCGCTTGAGTCAAGAGGTCGGGAAGCCCGTGCTTCAGCCAAGTGGAAGCGTCGACCGACGACAGCTGCCCATCGACGACGGAATACGCGGTGTGGTCAGCGGCGTCGACGACGAATATGCCCCTGAATCCAAAGTCGGCATAAAGCGTGGGCCCGACGTTTTGCCGCACGTAGGCCCAATCGGTATCGATCCTAGTGTGCAGATGCTTATAGGCATCGCCCCAAAACGCATAATCCTTGACCGTGGCGGCTATGGATTTTTCGAGGGCTCGCACGGCTTTCTGGGTATAAAACGCGCTTTCGGTTTCCTCGTTGCGATCCAGGTCATGGGCCAGATACAGCACCAGATAACCGGCAAGGAGAAACACCCCCGTCAGCAGGCCGACGAATTTGAGCACAGAGGCCCGAATGATGCTCACACTTGAGCGGCGCGGCACTGGGCTGGCGATGGCGGTGGAAGGTTCAGGCATAAAGGATCATCGCTAGACACTGACGTAAGGTTGTCGTCAGGCTATCGGCCGCGCCGTGGCGATTATTAGGGGACAGGATGGATAGCCGCAAAATGTGCCAGTGCAGGAATGCTTGAACAAGAGGTGAATCGATCCTCGCCTACGGCGCAGCAAATTGCTCGTAGTCCAGCGAAATCCCGTCACTGGCCGGGTAGCTGACGTACACCACGATATCGTCACTGGTGGCCACGATTGCGTACGGCCATTTTCCGTTCGCCTTCCTCATTTCCTGATACAGCGGAAGGAAATAGTCTTTGGTCTGTCCCGTCGGATCGTACGGCACCTCCCCGGTGAACACCGGGTAGTGACCGCCGTTGCACAGCTGAACCCGTTCCAGCTTGATGTCATGTTTCTCCAAGACAGCGCGGGCCGGGTGCTGCCATGTCCCGAGGTCCACATCGTGACAGTCCGTCGCCTTGCTGCTGAACAGTTCAGTGTCTTTCAGGGCCGGGAGCGCAGCAGCGAGGGAAGGCAGGATCAATAAAAAGAGGAGGAAAAAACGCATCGCGTGGGACGCTCTTGATCGTTGGGACGAGCAGTGTAGAGGTTTCCGTGCGCAGGCGACTATTGAAGACGCGTGGATGAGGTATGGTGCGGATTGCCGAACCGCTCAACCTGCCCGGGAGCCAACGCCCTTTGCGGCCACATGGGTTGTGGGCCCGGTAGCGTCATTGCCGTTTACCGAATGAGCGAAGGCGCTGCATCCGAGATGGACGCGAGTGAGGAGGCCGTTGAACGCCTTGTGGTTGGGGCGTTGAGACCTCCCGCTGCTGTACGCATTCAAACATCAAGTCCACGACCTGAAACCCGAATGACACGAAGAAATACGGCGCGGGAACGACCAACCAACAGGAAGGCATTTCCACCTCCGGCAGCGCAGGGTGCTGCGGTGGAAACTTTCTAGCCACCCATTCGAGATCTCACTATGAAATCCAGTCCGCCACTCGATAACGCACTGCGCGTCGCCTTGGTCACAGGCTCTACCTCCGGTATCGGCGCAGCCATCGCACGTGCGCTGAGTCGGGCAGGCTATGCAGTGATCCTCCATTCGCGAAACTCTGCGGACACGGGGCGCGCGATGGCTGCCGACATGAAACAGGCTATCTACATACAAGCTGATCTTGCTATCGAAGCGGACAGGGTCAGGCTTGTCAGCGAGGCGATCGCCGCGTGGGGTCAGCTCGACGTATTGGTCAATAACGCCGGTATCAGCAGGATTATTCCGCACACCGACCTTGCCGCGGCTACCTCAGCGGTGTGGCACGAACTTAACGAAATCAACGTGGTGGCGCCGTTCCATCTGGTCACATTGGCCGAATCGGCCCTACGCGATGCTGCCCGTGATCGCCGAGCAGGTTGCGTCGTAAACATCAGTTCCCATGCGGGTGTCCGTCCCAAGGGGGCATCCATTCCCTACGCGGTGAGCAAAGCGGCGCTCAATCACATGACCCGCCTGCTCGCGGTGTCACTCGGGCCGGACATTCGCGTCAATGCTGTGGCGCCCGGCCTGGTAGACACGCCCCTGACCGCAGAGTGGACAGATGCCCAGGCATTGTGGCGAGATCGCGCCCCAATGCGCAGGGCAGCGAGCCCGGACGACATTGCAAACGCGGTTTTAATGTTGGTGGGTTCGGACTATTTGACCGGTGAGGTGCTGCTGTCAGACGGCGGATTGAATCTGACGTAGGTTGAGCGCTCTTTTCAGGGGCAGCGTGAGAAACAACGGTTAAAACGCCGGACGGATATTCTTCGTTTCAATGCTGCCGGTTGTGATGCTCGCTTCGGTGAGTAGGCATGGGCTGGTTGCGCGGGCGTGGTCGCAAGCGAGAATCGCCTCGGCGTCTCAGCGATGAACGGCACTGCCGCGCCCGCGCATTCAGCGCTTGCCGAACATATATGAGTATCCGTATATTCGCGTATCCATATGTGTAAGGCACAGCCATGCTCACCCCTCCCGAAGTCTTCAAGAGCCTCGCGGACGAAACGCGCGCTCGCGCCACGTTGCTGATCGCCAGCCAAGGCGAGTTGTGTGTGTGCGAGCTGATGTGTGCGCTGGATGACAGCCAACCGAAGATCAGTCGCCACCTCGCACAGCTGCGCAGCAGCGGTCTGTTGCTGGATCGTCGCCAAGGCCAGTGGGTTTACTACCGCCTCAATCCTGACCTGCCAACGTGGGTGAACGAGATCCTGGACGTGACATCCCTGGCCAACGCCCAGTGGCTCCAGATCAATGCAGAACGCTTGCAGCAGATGGATGGGCGCCCGGTTCGCGCGTCCGCCTGCTGCTGATACACCGACCATCGACGTCCGCCTCAGTGCGGCAGGAGCTTTTCATGCGAGTGTTGTTCATGTGCACGGCCAACAGCTGCCGCAGCATCTTGTCCGAGGCGATGTTCAACCACCTGGCTCCCGCTGGTTTTGAAGCCGTGAGTTCCGGAAGCTTTCCCAAGGGACAGGTGTTGCCTCGCAGCCTGAGCACCCTGCAGCAGTCTGGCATTTCTACTGACGGGCTGAGCAGCAAGGGCAATGATGCGTTCGAGCATTGTCCCCCGGACATCGTCATTACGGTCTGCGACAAAGCCGCTGGCGAATCCTGCCCGGTCTATTTCGGCCCCGCACTGAAGGCGCATTGGGGGTTGGAGGATCCCTCGGATGCCATCGGTGACGAGGAAACAGTGAATGCGGCCTTTCTCGCCACCCTCGGACGTATCGAACGACGCTGCCGAGCCTTCTTCGAGCTTCCATTCAGGTCCCTTGATTCGGAAGCCCTCAAGCACGAGCTGAATCGCATCGCCACCCTGTAAGCAGGAGGACACATGTCCGAAGAACTTCACAACCTCGATCTCAGTCTGTTTGACATCGAGGCTCCCGCAACACCTTCAAGCACTCACAAGCCACGCATCCTCCTGCTCTATGGATCGACGCGGGAGCGCTCATTCAGCCGCTTGCTGGTCGAGGAAGCCGCGCGCCTGCTGGAGCACTTCGGGGCCGAGACGCGCATCTTCGATCCGTCTAGCCTGCCACTGCCGGACGACGCGCCGGTTGAACACCCCAAGGTGCAAGCGTTGCGCGACCTTGTGCAGTGGTCGGAAGGCCAGGTGTGGTGTTCACCCGAGCGCCATGGCGCCATGTCGGCCGTGTTCAAGGCGCAGATCGACTGGATTCCTCTCGCGCTCGGCGCCGTTCGCCCGACGCAGGGCAAGACCCTCGCGGTCATGCAGGTTTGCGGTGGCTCACAGTCGTTCAACGTGGTGAATCAACTGCGCGTGCTTGGCCGGTGGATGCGGATGTTTACCATCCCCAACCAGTCTTCGGTGCCCAAGGCCTACCTGGAATTTGACGAGGCCAATCGAATGAAAGCGTCTGCGTACTACGACCGGATTGTGGATGTGATGGAGGAACTGGTGAAATTCACCGTGTTGCTTCGCGACCGTAAAGACTTCCTGGTGGACCGATACTCAGAGCGTAAAGAGTCAGCCGAACAGCTCTCTTCACGCGTCAACCAGCGGGCGATTTGAGAAGGTCTTGAGAGTGTCCGCCTTGATCACACGCAGCGCACGCCATCCCCTGACGGGCTGATCGCCTGCTGGGCGTCTGCGTAATCGGTATCAGCCGGATCAGGGCTCAGGGCAAACTGACTGCAACCAGTCCAGGAACGCGCGCAGATGCGCAGGTTTATCGGCATCGAGCGGCACCATCGCATGGTATTTAGAGCCCGGGACGCAGAGGGAGGGAAATGGCTGCGCGAGGCGACCGTTCGCGCACTCGATAGCCAATGTCGGAAAGGGCCCGATACCAAATCCCAAGCCGTCCATCACCGCTTGTAACGTGACGAAATAGTGATCGAAGCGAAGCATCCTGTTGGCCCTGAGCGCTGAATGATGGGTCGCGCGCGTCCACGCTTCCCAGTCGCCAGGCCGAGTCTCGGTGGTCAGCCACGTCTCTTCGGCCAATTGCTCGACGTCGATGATCCCTCGGCGTGCGAGGAGTGACGGGCTGGCAATGATCGTGTTGGTTTCGCTGAACAACGGGAGCACCTGGTACTGCCCCGCGTTCAAGGGTTCCCTCCGTATGGCGACGTCGAAACTTCCGCTCAGCATCGGCTGCGTGGACAGCACGGTCGAAACCCTCACGTCGATGCCAGGGCATCGCTCGGCGAACGCGTTTAAGTGCGGAATGAGCCAGCGCATCGCGAATGTCGCGGGCGCACTGACGCGAATAACCTTCAGCTGTTGGCTCTTGCCGTAGCGTTCGGCCGCATCCGAGATGTGATCGAACGCAGCGCTGATCTCTCTCGCAAGCGCACGTGCGTGGGAAGACGCGACCATGCTCTGCCCCTCCCGCACAAAAAGTGGCTGGCCAAGCCAATCCTCCAGGACAGCGATCTGTCGGCTGACCGCCCCGTGGGTCAAATTGAGTTCTTTGGAAGCCGCGGTGTAGCTGCCCGCTCGAGCGGCGACCTCAAAGATTTTAAGCGCATGCAGAGGCGGCAGTTTCTGTCTCATGTGTGAGTCTCGCGCACAGGGTTCGATACTTTAATTCGATTGTGTGAGGAGAGCACGCATTTTACGGTGACTTCACGCATCTCTGAAACCTGAAGTGCGTTCAGGCGCAGCGGTTATCCAGGCGCCATTTTAAAAAACCCACTATAGGCCTGACCATGACACAGACCATCACCGTCAATTCGCGAGATTATCGTCTGCCCACGACCCCAACTATCGTCATTTGCGTTGACGGGTGCGAGCAGGAATACATTAACCAGGCCATACAGTCCGGCCATGCTCCCTTTCTTGCCGAGTTGGCGAATTTCGGAACCGTATTGACGGGCGACTGCGTGATTCCGTCTTTCACGAATCCCAATAACTTGTCCATCGTGACGGGAGCACCGCCTTCGGTTCACGGGATCTGCGGCAATTTCTTCTTTGATCTGGACACTCAAGAAGAAGTGCTCATGAACGATGCCAAATACTTGCGTGCACCTACTGTACTGGCCGAGATGGCGAAGGCCGGTCAGCGAGTGGCAGTCGTGACGGCAAAAGACAAGTTACGCAGTCTTCTCGGACATCGCTTGGAAGGCATTTGTTTTTCGGCTGAAAAAGCCGACCAGGTCAACCTTGAGGAGCACGGCATCGAAGGCATTGTGGAGCGGGTTGGCATGCCGGTGCCTTCGGTCTATAGCGCACAACTTTCAGAGTTCGTATTTGCGGCGGGCCTCGCCCTCTTGACCAAAGAACGGCCGGACTTCATGTACCTTTCCACCACTGACTACGTGCAGCATAAGCACGCACCTGGAACACCCGAAGCGAATCAGTTCTACGCAATGATGGACAGTTATTTCAAACGCTATCACGACGAAGGTGCTGTCGTTGCCATCACTGCCGATCATGGGATGAATGCAAAGACCGACGCCATTGGGCGACCCAATATTTTGTATTTGCAAGACCTGCTCGATGCACATTTTGGATCTGAAGAAGCGCGAGTACTCCTGCCCATCACTGACCCTTATGTCGTCCACCACGGCGCGCTGGGATCGTTCGCCACCGTGTATGTCAGAAATGCCGACCGCCATGAAGCGTTGGCAGCGTTTCTGTCTTCCATCGCCGGGGTTGAGCAAGTGCTGACACGTGCCCAAGCCTGCGAAAGATTCGAACTGCCAGGGGACCGGATTGGCGATCTGGTGGTCGTGGGAGAGCGCCTGACTGTGCTGGGGACCGCCGCCGACAAACACGATTTGACGGGATTGACTGTACCGCTTCGTTCCCACGGCGGCGTATCCGAGCAGAAAGTACCGTTGATCTTCAATCGCCGCCTGACGGGACTTGTCAAGAAAGGACGTCTGCGCAACTTCGACATCATCGACCTCGCCTTGAACCACCTTGCGTAACAACAAAACAATGAGGGGCGCCGTCCGGATTGCAGGCCGCCCCTTCGCCTAAAAAAAGGTTAGCGCCGCGAATACGGCGCGCCGCCCGGAGACAGGCATGACAATAAAAACCGTTGATACCCTGGACTATTCCACTTCAAACCGCCGCGCAACTTACGACCGCTACAAATGGCGCGCCCTGATGGGTGTGACGTTCTGTTATTTGTTTTATTACACCGGCCGTCAGACATTGGGTTTCGCCGTTCCTGGCTTGCAGCATGATTATGGGTTGTCGAAGTACGAGATTGGCTGGATCAGCGCGACGATGTTGTGGTGCTACGCCAGCGGGCAATTTATCAACGGTAATCTGGGGGACAAACTGGGCGGCAAACGCATGATGATCGCCGGCGTAATCTTGTCGCTTGCGGCGAACTGGTTATTCAGTTTTGGTCACTCTTTCTGGTTTTTCATGCTGGCCTGGGGCGCCAATGGTTACTTTCAATCCATGGGCTTTGCACCAGGCAGTCGATTGTTGTCCAACTGGTGGGGGCATCAGCATCGCGGTTTTGTATATGGCATCTATGTGGGCTTCTCAGGCTTCTCCTCTGTCCTCGCTTTTATATTGCCCATCATTATTTTGGGTGCGATGAACCTGGATTGGATCTGGATATTCAGACTGGCGCCGCTCACGATGTTAGTGGGCGCGCTGGTGCTGTGGCTATTCGTTTCCGAACGTCCCGAAGATACGGTGTCGGAACAGGCCGAAGGCAGTCTTTCGAACAACTTGTCCGTGGCACCGGAGGAAGCATTAAGCAGCGCCGAGCGCTACGTCATGGTGTTGCGAAACTGGAAGCTCTACATCACGGGGCTGGCAATCGGCTTTCAGAATGCGGCGCGCTATGCATTGGTGGTTTGGGTGCCTGTCCACTTTCTGGGGCTTGACTGGAAAACGTCTTCAGCCGTCATCGACCCCAAGTGGATAACGGTGGCGTTACCCATCGGCATGGCCCTGGGCGCGCTGTCCAATAGCTGGATTTCCGATACCGTGTTCAATGGGCGCCGCTATCTGGCAATCGTCTCCTACATGGTGCTCGCGTCAATAACCGCCATCGTCATGATGTTCATCCCCCATGGCAGCCTGTTGGCAATCGCGTTGTTGTTCGCGTGCGGTTTCTTCGTCTTTGGCCCTGCCTCTTCGTTCTGGGCGCTGTGTCCTGATATTTTCGGCCGAAGCGCCGCTGGAACGGCTACCGGAGTACTCAACACCGCATCCTATGTATTCGCTGGCATTGGTGAGCCGATCATCGGGCATCTGATCGATACCAGTGGCGACACATCGATCATCTTTCCCATCGTGGCCGGGTTGTGCTCCGCGAGTGCGGTGTTGTCGCTTCTGATCAAACGCTAAAGAACCACCGTGTCATCGAAAACATCGACCTTTTCCGGTGATGACCAGCGCCTTGGCGGCCGCTTCGCACCCCGCAGGGCATGGGCCCTGCGGGGGTTCTGCGGATCACCCCGGTTCGCCCTCCGCCAAGGCCGCGATGAGGTGGGTGACCAGTGCGCGCACCTTGGCAGAGGGTTTCGGGCCGGAAGGAAAGACGGCAAACGCCTTCAATGGCTCGATGTCGTAGTCCGGCAACAACTGCACGAGACGGCCTTCGCGCAGCGCTTTTTCGGCCATGATCGTGGTGACATTGGCGATGCCAAGGCCTGCCAGTGCAGCCGCCAGAATACCGGGTGCCGCATCGACCTTGAGTCTCCCTCGCAACATCACAACCTGCTCGATGCCCGCTTTGCACACCTTCAATGTGCTCTTCTCCGGAAAGCTTTGTTCGTGGAGAAGTGCGTCATGAAACGGCAGATCTTCAGGTGTTTGGGGCACCCCTCTGCTGGCCAGGTAGGAAGGCGATGCCACCAAAGCCCGCGCCACGGAAGCCAGTTGGCGGGCGCCAAACGTGGAATCCTCAAGCGTGCCCATGCGGATTGCCACGTCGACCCCAGCGGCCACCAGATTCTGTCGCTCGTCCCGCATCGTGATTTCGACGCGCAGATCGGGGTAGCGCGCCAGGAACGCCGGCAATGCGGGGATGATCGCACGGCTGCCGTACACGATAGGCATTGCGACTCGAAGGATGCCCCGGAGTGAGTCGATCCCACGCGCTGCGTCTTCGGCGTCTTCCAGGTCGGCCGCCGCCTGACGCGCCCTCTCCAGAAACGCTACCCCCGCGTCAGTGAGTGCGACGTTACGGGTCGTGCGCAACAGCAATTTCACGCCCAGCCGAGTCTCCAGGCCCGTGACGATACGAGAAGTGGACGGCTGCGACAGGCCAAGCTCCTGAGCGGCGCGGGAGAAACTTCCGGACTCGGCTATCCGCGTGAACACCTTGATCTCCAGCCAACGGTCAGTCATTCGTATTCCAAATAAGTGTTCTGCGAAACGACAGTATAATTTTGCCGGAAGAAAAAGTTTACCGTGGTCTCGTCAAGCCCTAACGAGCTTTTGAACATCCCCCTTTCAACAGGCGAGAAGAAACCATGTCCATCAAAATCTACGGCGATCCAGGCTCCGGTAGCCTTCGCCGCGTGACCACCGCAGCCGCGATCATGAACCTCGACATCGAGCGTATAAATGTCGACTTGTTCAAGGGGGAAAGTCATACCCCTGAATTTCTGAAGCTCAATCCGCACGGTCTCACGCCCGTTCTTCAGGACGGGGATATCGTCATCTGGGAAGCGTCGGCCATCAACCTCTACCTGGCCGAGAAAACAAACGCCAAACTGCTCGGAGAAACGCCGGCGGACAGGTTCCAGGTGCTGCAATGGATGTTTTGGGCAGGAGAACAGTGGCGGGTATTCTCCACGCTTCTGTTCAACGAGTGGGCAGGCGCGACGTTCATGGGCAAACCCAAAACCGACGCCATCGTCGAGTTGGCGACGACGAATATCCGCAACGCCGCACGCGTCCTGGACGCTCATCTGGCGACCCGGAATTTCATCGTCGGCGATACCCTGACGCTTGCAGACATCGACATCGCAGCGCCCTTCTCGCAGTACACACGTACCGGCGCACCGTTCAATGAATTTCCAAGTCTGCTGCGCTGGCAACATCGTTTGCTCGAAACCGTACCGGCCTGGGCTGCAACCCGTGACGAGGTAGAAGCCAGAATGGCGGGTGTGCTCAGTCCCGATACCTGAGGGTCGCACGGGTCAGTCCTGGCACACCGCGACATCCCGGCCCGCCCACTCGGCTGTCACGCGCCGCTGACTGTTTGATGAACGGTCGCACAGCGTGAACAGGGGTCAGGCGGGCCATTCGGTTGGGCATGGACAGAACTTGCGACGAGCCACAACGCGATGATGAGCGCACCAGATCTGCTGGTTCAAACGCTGCTGGACCTTGCGACTGGGCGCACGAAAAACCAGCCTGATTTGCCCCCCCAGCTGGCTTGAGCCTGCTTTCAACTACACACTGCCATGGCTGACAGGGATGAGGCTGCGTCTGCAGTGAGCATTCAAGACACCCGGCTTCCTACAGGATACGGGCGAAGCCTCGGCGAGCCTGTTGCCCGAAGACAGCGATATTCCCGTCGCGACCGTGGCCGGATTGATGACAGGCCGTCATGACTGCGATGACCGTTGAGGCGTCGTTGCTCAAGAACGCGGTTGCTACTTTCTCCTCCTCGTTTGCGCCCGTCTTCCTGACTGGGCGTTACCAAGGAGAACATCATGAGCACTCAACCTGCTGCCTTGATCATCGGGGCTTCACGCGGACTTGGCCTGGCCCTCGCAGAAGAATATCTGTCTCGTGGATGGCACGTCGTCGCAACCACCCGTCGTCCATCTGAAAGCCTCAACGACCTCGAAAAACGCTTCGGCGCTTGCCTCGAAATCGAACAGGTCGATGTTGTGGATCTCGACGCCGTTCAGGCGCTGCATCGTCGTCAACAAGGTCGAATTCTGGACGTGTTGTTCGTCAACGCGGGTATCTGCAAAGCCAATGCGCTGACGCCGTTGCAGGTGTCAGAAAAAGACTATCTGGACATGCTGTTGACCAACGCGTTGAGCCCCATGCGCGTCATCGAGATCTTCCATGACAACGTCAAACACAACGGGGTCCTCGCGGTGATGTCTTCTGAATTGGGCAGCATCACGCAAAGTACCGGCTTTTGGGAACTCTACAGCTCCAGCAAGGCAGCACTGAACATGCTGATGAAGAGCTTCCATGCGCGTCACGCACACGACAGCCGCGCACTTCTTCTGGTTGCCCCAGGTTGGGTTCGCACGGACATGGGCACCCAGAGCGCATCGTTGGAGGTGTCGGAGAGCATCCCTCTGGTCGTTGACGTCGTCGCCCGAAACGCAGGTAAACCCGGCCTTCGCTTCACCGACCGCCATGGGGCCGAGTTGCCCTGGTAAGTGAACGCCACTCGCCGACTGCGGTTTCAGAAGCCGCTCGGCGCTCAGGACAACGTTATTGGCCCACCACTTTATCGGCGAGCGCCGCAAGCTTGCGGTCCAGCACTGCAGCGGCCTCATTAAGCGGCGGGTTGGCGTCCACCACTATCAGCGACGACGGCTTCACATAGAGCAGACTGCTGGTGTTGCCAGGCTCTTCGAGCAGCAACATCTCGACCGGGGCAAACAGTCCTGCTTGCGAGTCGTGTTTGAGCATCGTGATCGCGATCAACGGATTCCCCAGGATCACCCTGACCGCTCGGCGGGAAAGCCCTGCCTTGCGCGTCCAGGCGCCGTGGTCGACGAGACCGAACAGCATGAAACCACTCGGCCCTTCGAGCCGTTGCAGATGATCACGAAAAGCCTCCCACGTCTCGTGGCGTGCGGTTATTTCTTCCATGTTCACCGGCGTGTGGCCGATGTCTTCAAGAAGCGAACCGAGCACAGACTCGAACGCTCTGGAGGACGTTAATCGTAAGCGTGTACCTTGGAACGGCTGTTCGGTGATGTGCATGGGACGCTCTCGAAAATAAATGAGGTAACGATAGAGATTACAGTCATCATATAGAGTTCAATGCGTCGGGGGCAGGGATTCGGTCTTGTCTGAACCTCGATAAAATCCATGAGGCATAGGTGAACAAATGGACTTCATAGTAGATGCGGTGATCAATCTCTTGGCTCATCGCATTGGCGTGTTTGCACTGAGCTTGCTGACTGGCGGCCGCTTCAAGGGAGAGCGTGGTTTTGCGTGGGGCTTGGCGCTCGCCGTCGGCAGCTTGATAGTGCTCGCCCCTTTCGCGGCTACGGTAGCCTGGTTCATCTACCACAGCGGTCGATAAGGCGCGTCAGCTTCGGATCGCAAGCCCCAGCCGCAGAGCGGGGCCGACTCATTGGACCATGATCCATTTGTCATTCACCCGACGCAGGGTAATGGGCTTGGCATTCTCCACTTTGTATTTGAACGCCGCGTTGTCGATTTTCCCGTCCAGCAGGTAGGCCAACATCGCCTTGATGGTCAGTTCGTGGGACACGAAGACGATGCGCTTGTTGGTTTTCGCGTAGTCATTGATCGCGTCGGCTGACCGGCGATACACATCGCTCAAGGACTCCCCGTTGGGATACCCGAAAGTCGCGTCGGTGAAGATGCGGGCGTCGCGGCCCTTTTGCATTTCCGGCCAGACTGCGCCGGCTTCATCCCAGGTCAGATTAGTGACCCTACCTGCCGAACGCTCGAACAGGCGTGGGTCCGGAGTGGCGGCCTGAATCGCTTTGTCGTCGGCGATGCCTGCGCCGACCATTACCCCTGCCAATGTCTGCTGCGTGCGCAACAGTGGCGAGTACACCCACTTGGCGTCCTTGAGCGCAACGACAGCCTCGCTCTCATGGGCCTTCAACGATTCGCCCGCCTTCACCGCCTCGCTGACCCCTTGCATCGTCAGGCTCGCCGCGTTCCAGCCGGACAGAATCTTTCCACGACTGGGAGAGATTTTCCCGGAAAGCGATACCACCGGTTGTCCAGCGTCCAGGTTGTCCTCGCTTTGTCCGTGGCGGATGAAGTCGATTTCCTCAGCGACGATAGCGTCCTGAGCGAGCGCCGTCCCTGACAACACGAGCATCAATACGGCGCCAGACATGCCGGTTACGGCATTCAATCTTGAAAGCATGGGGGGAACCTCTGCACTTTTTGTTATTGATGTCTGGCGAAGACAGCGCTGTCTTGCCCGATCCAAATAAAGCGAAGCCTTGTGACGAAGCTTCGCCTAACGCCGCACATGCGGTGGAGCAACGTTAAGGGTCAGCGTTCCTGGCTACAAGTCTTCGTGACATTTTTATTTCATAGTGATGACAGTCGGCCCGCCCCAAGCGATGGCGTCGTAGGGATGCAGTTGAACGAAGGGCGTCAGTGTTCAGTCGGAATACCAGCCCTTTCTTCAATGAGCCATTGGCCGATGCCCTACTCGCTTGCCACCTTCAGCGCCTTCTTTTTCCTGGCGTTCAGCCCGCTGGTTGACGCGCAGCTGCCGCTACGGCTGGAACGCCTGAACCGGTGCGGCGACCAGCTGGACCGCGAGCATTCCACGTGGTGCGCTGAGGTGCGGGGCCTGACCCTGGACACAGCGACCCTGACCCTCGACGGCAAGCCGTTACCCGCGCAAACGGTACAGCGCGACGGCGACAGCCTGAACATCCGCCTGAACGCGCGCGACCACGCCAGCGGACCGCTGGTGGTGAAACAGGGCGACCGTTCGAGCAACGCAGTGTGGCTGACCGCCCAGGGCAGCCACGTGGTCGCTGCGAAACCGAACGAAGTGGCTAAAAACATGGACGGCCTGACCACGTACGTCGATCTGGTGAGCCTGTTGATCGAGGAGGACCACGATGGCCGTCACGAAGCCACGCGTCTGGCGGCCAAATACGGCGCGACGGTGGTGGGCAGCATTGCGCCGCTGAACCTGTATCAACTGCGCCTGCCCGCGAAAAACTTGGTGGAGCGAGACGCGCTGGTGCTGCGGTTGGGCAGCGAGACCAGCGTGGACGCCGTGGTGGTCGAAGAGTCAGCGCCAGAGAAAGCCGAGGAAGCCGACGCGCCCCGCCCGGTCGCCGACAAGCCCGACGTAGGCTCGGATGAGTGGGCGGCCAACCGTTTTCTGGATGCGGTGAATTACTACCGGCGCCGCATCCCCGCCTCGCAAGCCCCCCTTCATCCTCAACCGGTGCGCATTGGCCTGATCGAGCGAGATGTCGACTTCGACACGGCGGACTTCGCGGGCTACCTCGGTGATTGCAGCGTGCCCAGCACCTGTGTGTACGCCCGAGACTCGCAGAAACCCGATGGTCACGGCACCACGGTCGCGGGCATTCTTGCCGCCGCGTGGGACAACGGCGGCAATACGGGTTTTCTCAAGGGGCTCGACCCGGCAAGCGGCGGCTTCGAGGTGATCGTCGAGCGTAATTCCGACGCAGGCATCACCGCCAACATCGCCGCCTCGGTGAACCTCGTCGAAGACGGTGTGCGGGTGCTGAACTGGAGTTGGGGGATTCACCGCGTCGGCGCGAAAAACGTCAACGGCGACGACGTCGATTCGTTGCTGCGCTCGGGCATCGCCATGAGCGGTTACGAAGAACTGCTGGAGGAGTTTTTCCTGTGGCTGCGCAAGGAACACCCGGACGTGATCGTGATCAACTCCGCCGGGAACGGCGCCTCGTTTTCGGGCACGGATGAATACCGCTTGCCGTCGTCGTTCATCACCGACCAACTGCTGGTGGTGGGCGGACACCAGAGAAGCGACCGGGCCGACCTCCCCGTCGACGATCCGGCTTACGCGGTCAAACGCAATAGCTCGAACATCGACATGCGCGTGGATATCACGGCCTCGGCCTGCGTCCACGCCTCCACCCAAGCCCCCGATCAGACCGGCGCAGTGCATTGCGGTACGTCTTACGCGACGCCAATGGTCGCCGGCGTCGTGGCGGCCATGCTGTCAATCAACCCCGACCTGACACCCGAGCAGGTGCGCATGCTATTGCGGCGCAGCGCGCTGACCCTCGGTGACAATTACGATTTCGAGCCCATGGACGCAGAAGACCTGACGGCACCGATCCTCCCCTCGGAGCGTGACCATCGTTTGAACGACAAGGATGTGGGGCGCTCGGCCCGGCTGGACATGCAGAAAGCACTGGACCTCGCCGTGCAGAGTCGACTGCGTGTGCGCTGAGTCGCAACGCGCTCAATGGTGCGAGGCGAATATGCAGGAAGCCTCTCGTTATCGGTGCGCGAATACGGTTATCCCCTCATCGATACCGTTCAATGGCAAAATCCCCCGACTGAAACGTTATGGAGAACCCGATGCTTCGCGCATTCGAACGATGGCTCGACCCTTTCCCACCCGACGAAGTACCGCCGCCACCGGACGGTCTGGTGCGGTTTTTGTGGGCCTGCACCCGTGGCGCTCGCGGTTACGTGCTCGCCCTTGCCCTGCTCAGCGCCGGGGTGTCGATCTACGAGGCCTGGCTGTTTTCCTTTCTGGGTCAGGTGGTGGACCTGTTGTCCTCCTGGAAGAACGGCGGAGACGCCGCGGTCGCGCAAGAAACCCGCGTGCTCTGGGGGATCGGCATTGTGCTGGTGACCAGCGTCGGTCTGGTGGCTTTGCGCACGATGGTGCAGCACCAGGTGCTGGCGATTAACTTGCCGCTGCGGCTGCGCTGGGACTTCCACCGCTTGATGCTGCGGCAAAGCCTGTCGTTCTTTTCCGACGAATTTTCGGGCCGGGTCACCACCAAGGTGATGCAGACTGCCCTGGCCGTGCGCGAAGTGCTGTTCACCCTGATCGAAATCGCCCCCGGCATCGGCGTGTATTTCATCGCGATCATTGCGTTGGCCGGGGGCTTCGCGCTGAAGCTGATGCTGCCTTTCATTGCCTGGATCGTGCTGTTTGGCCTGGCGATGTGGTACTTCGTGCCGCGTCTGGGCAAGGTCGGGCAGGAACAGGCCCATGCACGTTCGTCGATGACCGGGCGCATCTCCGACGCGTACACCAACATCACCACCGTAAAGCTGTTTTCTCACTCCAAGCGTGAGGCGCACTTCGCCCGCGCTGCGATGGAAGACTTCAAGCACACGGGCTTTCGCCAGATGCGTCTGGTGAGCCAATTCGAGATCGTCAATCAGGCGCTGGTGGTCGGGTTAATCTTCGGCGCCGGTGGCTACGCGCTGTGGCTCTGGCATCAGGGCGATGTCGGTGCGGGTGCAGTGGCGGCGATCACGGCCATGGCCTTGCGCATCAACGGCATGTCTCACTGGATCATGTGGCAGATGACCTCGCTGTTCGAGAGTATCGGCACCGTGCAGGACGGCATGACCACTTTCACGCGCGGCCCCAAGGTGCAGGACGCGCCCGACGCACATGTGTTGACGACCTCCGGTGGCGCCGTCACCTTCGACAACGTGAGCTTTAACTACAACGGCGAACGCCAGGTGCTCGACGGCTTGAGCCTGAGCATTCGTGCGGGTGAAAAGATCGGCCTGGTGGGTCGTTCCGGCGCCGGCAAATCCACGCTGATCAACTTGCTGCTGCGCTTCTATGACGTGGACAAGGGCAACATCCGCATCGACGGCCAAGACATTGCCCACGTCACTCAGGACAGCCTGCGCAGCGCTATCGGCATGGTCACGCAGGACACCTCGCTGTTGCACCGCTCCATCCGCGACAACATCGCCTACGGCCGGCCCGACGCCACCGACGAGCACGTTTACGAAGCCGCTCGCATGGCTCAGGCCGATGGGTTTATCCGTCAGTTGAGCGACAAGCAAGGCCACTCTGGCTACGACACACTGGTCGGCGAACGCGGCATCAAGCTGTCGGGCGGACAGCGTCAGCGGGTGGCGATTGCGCGGGTGATGTTGAAGAACGCGCCCATCTTGCTGCTGGACGAAGCCACCAGCGCGCTGGACTCAGAAGTCGAGGTCGCCATTCAGGAAAGCCTCGATGAAATGATGCAGGGCAAGACCGTGATCGCCATCGCTCACCGACTGTCCACCATCGCGGCGATGGATCGGCTGATCGTCATGGATGAAGGCCGGATCATTGAACAAGGCACTCACGCCGAATTGCTCGAAAAAAACGGCACCTACGCACGGCTCTGGCAGCACCAGAGCGGCGGGTTTCTGGGGGAAGATCAGGGGGTGGCCGAGGCGATGGAATAGCAGCGGGCGCCGCGTCGCTCGGATGTGCTGCGGCGCGGCAGCACATCCGGGCGCACTCGCCTTGTCAGGCATACCCTACCGAGCGGGACCGCGCACGCCAGGCAAACCCCAACACCATCAACAGGCCCAGCCCCGCCATCATTGCTCCCGCCAGCGAAATCGCGGGGTAGCCCAGACCGGCATTGATCACCGCGCCGCCCAGCACCGCGCCAATGGCGTTGCCGAAGTTGAACGCGCCGATGTTCACCGCCGAGGCCAGGTTCGGTGCGTCTTTCGCGGCTTCCATCACCCGCATCTGCAACGGCGGCACCAAGGCAAAACTCGCCGCGCCCCAGACCAGAATCGCCAGCGCGGTCGGCAGCGGCCAGCGCATGAGCACCGAGAACGCCAGCAACACTACGATCAACACCACCAGCGAGACGATCAATGTCCGGTCGACCGAGCGATCCGCCGCCTTGCCGCCCCACACGTTGCCCAGCGTCAGGCCCACACCGAACAGCACCAGCATGGCGGTGATGAACCCGGTGGAGGCGTGGGTTTCACTTTGCAGAATCGGCGCGATGTAGGTGAACACCGTGAACATCGCGCCCGAGCCGATGACCGTCAGCGCCAGGGCCGACAGCACCGATCCCCGGAGCAACACCCGAACCTCCGCCATCACGCCGTCACTCTTCGGCAGTGGCAGGTTAGGCAAGGCGAACCAGAGGGAAATCATCGCCACGAAGCCAAGGCCGGCAATGCCCCAGAACGCCGTTCGCCAGCCCAGCATTTCGCCGAACCAACTGGCCAGCGGCACCCCGCCAATCGTAGCGATGGTCAGCCCCATGAACATGGCCGCAACGGCCCCTGCCCGTTTCTCAGGCGCCACCACGCTGGCAGCGACAATCGAGCCAATGCCAAAAAAAGCGCCGTGGTTCAGTGAGGTCACCACCCGGGCGATGAGCAGACTTTCGTAGTTGGTCGCCAGCGCCGACATCAGGTTGCCCAACGTGAAAATGGCCATCAAGCCGATCAGCAGAGCACGCCGTGGAATTTTTCCGGTGGTCAGGGTCATCAGGGGTGCGCCGATCAGCACGCCCAACGCGTAGGCGCTGACCAACAGGCCAGCAGTGGGGATGGAAACGCCGAGGTCGGCGGCAATACCGGGCAACATGCCCATGGGCGCAAACTCGGTCACGCCGATGCCAAAGGCACCGATCGAGAGCGCGATGAGGGGTGGATTGATACGCATGAGAGGCTCCTTATCTATGCCGCAAATGCTACGATCCCCGCTTTAAAGGCGGTAGACCGCATTCTGTACAAGCACTTTTGCGCCAGGAGCACAAATGGACCTCAACGGTAAGTCGGGTGAGATGGAGGTGTTCGCCAAGGTGGCCCAGACGGGGAGCCTATCAGCGGCTGCCCGGGCACTGGACCTCACGCCCTCGGCCGTCAGCCGGATCATCGCCCGTACCGAACAACGCATCGGAACCCGCCTGCTATTGCGCACGACCCGGGCGATTGCCCTCACCGTCGAAGGCGAAACGTACCTGCGCGGTGCGCGGCGCATTCTGGCGGACATGGCCGAAGTCGAAGAAGCCATCACAAGCCAGGGTGTCCCACGAGGGCGCCTGAGGGTCAGCGCAGCGCTGGCACACGGTCGCCTTACCATCGTGCCGCTGATCGCTGCGTTCAGCGCGCAGTACCCGGAAATCCTCGTCGATCTGACCCTGGGCGACGAAATCGTCGACATTCTCGCGGGCCAGGCCGACGTGGCGATCCGCTTCGGTGACCTGCCCGACAGCCCCTTGACTGCCCGCTGCATCGGCGAAACCGGCCAGGTGATCGTCGCCTCCCCCGGCTATGTCGAACAACACGGCCTGCCCCTCGAACCCGAAGACCTCACCCGCCACAACTGCTTGCGCTTCAATTTTCGCCGCGCCGCAGACGGTTGGCCGTTCTGTCGCAACGGCGAACATTTTTCCCTCAAAGTCAGCGGCAGCCTCGAATGCAGCAGCGGTGAAGCGCTTTCACAACTGGCGATACTCGGCGCAGGCATCGCGCGCATCGGCGCGTTCTCCGTGGCCGAGGACATCGAACGCGGTCTGCTCATCCCCCTGCTGGAAGCCTACAACCCCGGCGACCGCGAACCGATCCACGCCGTGTTCGTGGGCGGCTCGACCATGACGGCGCGGGTTCGGGTATTCGTGGATTTCTTGCTGGAGCACCACGGGGGATGGTGATGCCAACCGCCGTAGCTGCGCGGCGTGGTAGTGCTACGAAAAACCTGACACACCATGCCCCCCGTGGGAGCGGTTCATTCTGGGCGGCATACCGACGAAAAATCGATCAGGCGACAGAGGTGTATCGGCTGTACCCACCTTTCGCGAATGAATTCGCTCCCACAGGTTTCTCGGCAGTGCGTGATCGTGCGAATGACATCACCCCCTGTATTCGCACGGCTTGCCGACGGTGGCGCTCTTCAGATGTCACCGCCGCCCAGCCGGACGGCTACAGGAAGGTCGCGCCTATTGCTTTCATAAAAAACCTGAGGATTACTGTCCGCCCCACCCCTCAACGAGACCTGCCGCCATGTTCGACCCCGCCTCTCTCGTGACCTACGTCGCTGTCGTCCTCGGTCTGTTTCTGATTCCCGGTCCAGCGGTATTGCTGGTGATCACCCGCACACTGCAAGGCGGTCGAAAGCTGGGCATTGCGACGGGGTTGGGGATTGCAGCGGGAGATCTGCTTCACACCTTGAGCGCCGCACTCGGGTTGTCGGCGATTCTGATGACGTCGGCCACCGCGTTCAACGCGGTAAAACTGGCCGGCGCCTGTTATCTGATTTACCTCGGTGTCCGGGCGTTCGTCGCCAAACCCGGCGCCACAAGCCACCCGGACCTGCCCGCCGTCAGCGCGAAGCAAGCGTTTCTGCAAGCCGTGGGCACCGAAATCCTGAACCCGAAAACGGCGATCTTCTTCCTTGCCTTTCTGCCCCAGTTCGTTCACGCCGGAGCCGATTCTTCATTGGTGCAGTTCGCCCTGCTGGGGCTGATTTTCTCCGGACTGAGCGTTGCGTACACCAGCCTCATCGCGATTGCCATCCGCCCATTGGGGCGCTGCATCAAAGGCCTGGCGAAACTCCGTCGCTGGGAAGGAAAACTGATCGGCACGCTGTTCGTGGGGTTGGGATTGAAGGTGGCGTTGCAGCAGCGGTAAGCGAACGCAGTGCCCGCGATCATTTCACTGCATGGAATGATCAATTGCGATTTCCAGGGATTGTCCCCAGCCGCCCGAACATCAACCATTCCGTTCATGACTGACGGCTTGCGAGCCGGAGGTGCGTCCACGTGAATGGAGAGACGATGTGAAAAAGGTTTTGATGTTACTCGCCAATGGCGTTGAACCCATGGAAATGGCGGCGTTCACCGACATCTTGGGTTGGGCCGACTTGGTAGGAGACGAAAAGATCGAACTGGTGATGGCAGGTCTGCGGGAGGAGATCACCTCGACGTTTGGCCTGGTGATTCGCCCCAATCGGCAGTTGGCCGATCTGGACCTGAATGCGTTCGACGCCTTGGCATTGCCGGGTGGTTTCGAACCCAGCGGGTTTTACGAGGAAGCGCTGAGTGAGCCATTTCTGGAGACGATCCGCCACTTCGTCGAGGCCGACAAGATCGTCGCCAGCGTCTGTGTCTCCTCGTTGTGCCTGGGCCGGGCGGGTGTGCTGCACGACCGCCACGCCACGGTTTATCACCAGGTGGGCGGACGCCGAAAGCAGCAACTGGTGGAGACCGGTGCCACGTTCGTCGACCAACCGGTGGTGCGAGACGGGAAGCTGATCACATCCACTGGACCGGGCACGGCGTCGGAAGTGGCGTTTCTGCTGGTCGAGATGCTGACCAACGCGAACAACGCTGCACGGCTTCGAGAGAAGATGCGCTTTCCTACGCCTTCCGAGGCCTGGTTCACAACGCCGCAGGTGCCAGCCGCGTGACCCGCCGCCAACCGTTATGAGGACAGCAGGTCGCGCAGGCGGCCACCGAGGGTGTCGATCTCGAACGGCTTGGTCAGCAACTGCATACCCGGCTGAAGCTGACCGCTGTCGAGCACGAAACTTTCGGCGTACCCGGTCACGAACAGCGTTTTGAGCGCGGGTCGTACTTCCCGTCCCGCGTCGGCCATTTGCCAACCATTCATGCCGCCCGGCAGGCCGATGTCGGTGACCAGCACGTCGATGTGCATGTCCGAGCGCAGCAGCCTGAGTCCGGCGAGGCTGTCGGCAGCTTCGATCACGGTGTAACCGAGCTCACCCAACACGTCCGCCAGCAGCATGCGCACGGTGGGTTCGTCGTCTACCAGCAACACGGTTTCCCCGTACCGTGCGACATCTACGGCAGAGATTTTCCGGGGCGACGCTTCCGGCACCCCTTCTTCATGGTGGCGCGGCAAGTAGATGAACACGCTCGTGCCCTCGCCCACGCGGGACTGAATCCGCACCTGGCCGCCCGACTGTTGGGCGAAACCGTAGATCATCGACAGCCCAAGCCCTGTGCCCTGCCCCATGGGTTTGGTGGTGAAGAACGGTTCGAAGGCATGGGCGATCACCTCAGGCGTCATGCCGATGCCGGTGTCGCTGACGCACAGACACAGGTAGTGCCCTTCCGACATGTCGTGAGCAAGCGCGGTCTCGCGATTGACGTATTCGTTGGACGTCCTGAGCGTGATGCATCCGCCGTCGGGCATGGCATCCCGGGCGTTGATGCACAGGTTGAGTAACGCGTTTTCCAGCTGGCTCGCGTCGACAAACGCCGGCCACAAATCAGCGGCACCGGCGGTTTCCAGCGTGATGCCGGGGCCGACGGTCCGCTGGACCAGCTCGATCATCCCGTGCATCAGCGTGTTGACGTGGGTGGCGCGCGGTTCGAGGGCCTGGCGTCGCGAGAAGGCCAGCAGGCGATGGGTAAGCGCGGCGGCCCGCTTTGCGCCACCCTGAGCGGCGGCCATGTATTTGTCCACCTCGGCCAGCCGGCCCTGAACGATCCGTTTGCCCATGAGTTCGAGGGAGCCCGAAATGCCCGCCAGCAGGTTGTTGAAGTCGTGGGCCAGCCCGCCCGTCAGTTGCCCAACGGCCTCCATTTTTTGCGACTGACGCAGTTTTTCTTCGGCCTGCATCAGATCGGCGGTGCGTTCGGCGACGCGCTGTTCCAGGGTTTCGTTCAGGCGGCGCAGCTCGGCGGCGCCTTGACGCTGCTGCTCTTCGATTTCCAGCAGCATGGCGCAGGTGCGTGCCAGTTCCTGTTCCCGCGTACGCAACGACTCTTCTGCAATCGTGCGTTCGAGAAGGTCGGCAGCCTGGCGCGACAGAATGTCCAGCAACCTCAAGTCGCGCTCGGACGGCTGGTGAGGTTGGCTCCAATGGGTGGAAATCATGCCCAGCAGGTCGCCACTGCGCGACAGCAGCGGCGTCGTCTGCGCGGCACGGATGCCGGTGCGGCGAAAGGCTTGCAGGTCTTCGGTGCCTGAAATGTCGGCCCATTGTTCGAAGTCGGGGATGACGGCTCGTTCGCCCAGTTTCAGCGCCATCGTGCAACTGCTGTAGGCCGTGGGGCTGACCCATTGCCAGAATCCGATGGCTTCGGGGGGGAGGCCCCGAGAAGCCAGCAGTTGAAGCTCACCCCCATGCCCTGACGCGTGGTCGGGAGGGCAAAGTTTCTGCATCGTGCCGAACTGCGAACCGGTAATGGACACCGCTGCATCGACGATCTTGCCGTACAGGGCTTCAAGGTCCTGCTCGCCTATCAGCGCCATGCTGATGGTGTGCAGCAGTTCGATGTCGGACAGATCATCCTTTGACGTCGCGGACGCGGCGGACGAAGGTGCTGTAGGGATGGCGTTTAGAGGGGTCATGGCTGCTCCTGTGGAGCCCGTATTCACGGGTGGCAGACTACCAGCAAACCCCTCGAATCGCGATGCAGATTGCCTTCAGGTCACGACTAACCTGTCGGGACTGGAAACGCCCTTCATGCGTACCGGTTCTTGACCATGCAGCCACAAAAAAGAGCCTCTTCACAGAGACTCCTTAGTTCAACGTTTACCGCGTTGTACAACGCTTATACGTTTCAAGCGACGTAATCGACTTTCTCTTCAGTGAACAATACGAGTGTCTTTGAACGGTCGAGAAAGTTCTCGTCATCGACCGCAACGATTTCGTCCCACTTCGGAGAACCGATCACTTTATAAATGGCTTCTTTGTTGGCGAACCAGGCTTCCGCATAACCGTCGAACGGGGCCGCAGGCACGCCTTCCGGGAGGCCGCCGACGTTGTGCTGCTGCACATAACGAATGGTGTGCTCCAACACTTCTGGCACTGTTTGTACGATGGGCCAGTGCACATTTGCCCAGTATTCGCTGAATTGTTCGAACGTGAGATCCGAACGGCGGGTGAGGAATAAACTCATCTTGATCATGACAACGACTCCAAATACAGGACAGCCCGAAGTTGACGAAAAGTCTGCCTGTCGGGCGATACAGGTGAAGCCGAACGATAACATCGGCGTCCGCCAGTTCCGACGGCGGGCGAGGTATAAGACTTATTCAGATATTTAGGTGTTACACGAACACCGCAGCGGTTAGGGTCTGCGCGGGTCGCGTTCTAGCTTGACTCACTCGGGGCAGAGATCGACATCGCTCAGCGCGTCGATCATGAACTCCACGAATGCCCGGGCGGCGGGTTTCGGCGTCTGCCCTCCCGGATAAAGTGCGTAGGCGTCCACCGCACCCAGGTTCCAGTCGGCCATGACCCGCACCAGACTGCCGGTTTCAATGTCGGCGATAAGCGCGGGAACGGTCGCGACCACCAGCCCAAGGCCTTCCTTCCCCGCGACGACCCCCGCATCCGTTCCCGTGACGGTCAGGTTGCCGTGAGTCTCGACGGGTATTTCCAGCCCGTTCTGTTCGATCAACAGCGTTCGGGCGGCCACCGGTCCCGACACGACGAAGCGGTGCGCAGTCAGATCGGACGGCGATGAGGGCGTGCCCTGTTGGCGGAGGTAATCCGGGGCGCCCGCCATGATCAGCGGCCAACTGCCCACCTTGCGCGCCAACGCACTGGAATCGGCCAGCGTGCCGAAGCGCAGCGCCACGTCGATGCCTTCCAGGATAAGGTCCTGACGTCGGTCCTCGGTCGAAAGCAGAACAGTGAGATGCGGGTGTTCGGCCATGAAACCCTTCAAGCGCGGCAGGATGATGCGTGACGCAATAATGGACGCCATGCTCACCCGCAACTCTCCGCGCAACTCGCCACTGCCGCGAATGCGGTAATCGGCTTCGGTCAAGGCATCGAGAATCGGCTGGATGTCCGCGAGGTAGTCCGCCCCGGCCTGGGTCAGCGCCACGGCGCGGGTGGTGCGATTGAACAGGGTCACGCCCAGATGCGCTTCCAGATCAGAAATCATGCGCGAGGTGGTGGGTTGCGACAGTTTCAGCTCCCGTGCCGTTCTGGAAAAACTGCCGGTCTGCGCAAGGCGAACGAACACGCGCAACGCCGCGAACTGGTCGGTCATGGATGTCCTGAAAGGGGCTGGTCGTGGGGAGAGGCTCAAGGTTGCGCCTGGTGAAAACAGGGGCAAATGTAACATAGGCTGCGTGTTGAAGACCTTCGCGAATGAATTCGCTCCCACAGTGGAATCTGGATCAGGCTGCACGATCAACGGCGACGCCATATTTCTGTGGGAGCGAATTCATTCGCGAAAGGACCCGGCAGGCGACACATCGGCGTCAGGCTGCACTTATCCTTCCGGATGACCGCGCCCAGCACTCTCTGCCGTCAAGTCGCGCCTCAGCAGCGTTCACCCCATCGCGCGGGGCCGATAGGCACTGGCGTGTCGGGCTGGACGACAGACCTGTGCACGAAGCTGGGCAATCAGATCGGAAATCGCTCGACTGGTGCCGAGGGACGCCATGGGAATACCGCCGAACACGACATTCAACCCCGTGGCCGGGTCGATGATTTCGATGGTCAGCTCACCGTTGGCCGAGGCCGAACAGGTGGAGCGCATGGGCAGAAAGGCAGATTCAATGATGTGGCGAAGTTCGAGCGTGGAGATGGCCATGTCCGTGTTCCTTGGTGACCTTTATTGTGTGGTCGGTGGACAGTGCCGGTTCGCAGGAAATTCCCAGTATTTTTCGGAAGGCAGACGAACACCCGCTCCCGCCCCTGACCACTCCGATTTCGGCCGTCAGTGAGACAAACCAAAACCGGCATGAGAAGCAGGCGAACCGGGTGTTGAAGGTTATGGCCTGAGGGTCAGGTCAGAGAATCGGCTTGCCCCCCGTCACGCCATAACGGGTGCCGGAAATGTAACTGGCCTCGTCGGACGCCAGCAGGACGTAAATCGGCGCCACTTCGACAGGCTGACCGGGTCTGCCAAGAGGCGTTTCTTCACCGAAGCTTTTGACATCGTCATCGGTCATGGTCGCAACGATCAGCGGCGTCCAGATCGGTCCTGGCGCGACGCTGTTCACGCGGATACCTTTCGGCCCCAGCATCTGTGCCAGACCGGCGCTGAAGTTGGCGATGGCGCCTTTGGTGGTGGCGTACGGCAACAATGTTGGCTTGGGCGAATCCGAATTCACCGAGCTGGTGTTGATGATCGAACTGCCACGGGCCATGGACGGCAGCGCCGCCTTGCAGATGCGAAAAATGGCAGTGATGTTGATGTCAAAGGTCTTCACCCACTCCTCATCGGTAATGTCTTCGAGGCTGTCATGGGTCATCTGGAAGGCAGCGTTGTTGACCAACACGTCGATGCGGCCAAACGCTTTCACGGTGGCATCGACAATGGCCGAGCACTGCTCTTTTTTCGCCAGGTCCCCCGGCAGCAGCAGGCACTGCCGCCCCGCTTCTTCCACCCAACGCGCGGTCTCTTTCGCATCCTCATGCTCGTCGAGGTACGACAGCGCCACGTCGGCGCCTTCACGGGCAAACGCGATGGCGACGGCGCGGCCAATGCCGCTGTCGGCGCCGGTAATCAGCGCGATCTTGTTGGCCAGGCGGCCCGAACCTTTGTAGCTGTTTTCGCCGCAATCCGGGTACGGGTCCATTCGGCTCTGATCACCGGGCACCGGCTGCTGTTGAGGCTTGAACGGTGGTTTCGGGTAATCGGTCATGGTGCTCTCCTTTAAAAAGTCCAGACGCAACGTGCGCGTCTAGGGTGGACTTTGCGTGGGCGAAAGGAGTTCGGACTTTTTGACCGCTGCCCGGTTCGGAGGCAGACCGCGCTGTTCATAAGGGTCTTCCATGACCCAATCACCACTGCGCGTCAGGACGCCATGCGCTGTTGCTCACCCTCGCACGCGTGGCGGTATTGCTTCAGCACATGGGCAATCGCCGCCAGCACGAGGCCTTTCGCCGAGCTGTCGCCTTTGCCGTTCGCCACATGGGGATAGAGGTGTGGCAGGAACTGGCTGATCAGGGTTTCGCTGATCGGCTGCTCTCCCAGCGCCTGAAACAGGACCTCCACCGCTTCGCTCGCCGGTTCCGACGGCCAGTAGTAACGGATGCGATCGCTGTAGCTGAAGTGCCGTTGCAGGCGCAGCGCCGATTCGTCGCCGTGGTAATAGCGGTTCCAGTGCTGGGGCTGCTGACGCATCAGGTTTTCCATGACGTCATGCACGTGGCCCTGTTCCGGCAAGACCTGCAGCGTCGCGGCGATCTGTTCGAGGGCATACAAGGCTTCGCGCAGCGCGAACGTCAGGCCGGGGCCGACCTTGAGGATGGCAAACCCGTCGCGGACCAGTTCACCAAGGGCCGTCAGCGGCTGGTAGTCGGTGGAATGGGCCTCGAACACCACCTGCCTTTCGGTCTGCAACACCGCACTCAACGCACGCGCCTTGGGAGCGTCGTACACCACCACGTTTTCATTGCCGAACTCGACGCCGGGCTGCACCACCAACCCGACAATCCGCCCGTAGGCCTCTTGCAGATCGAGGGCGGCAAACGCCTCACGATGGAGCGCCAGAGTCGCCTGGGCGTCCTGCGGCGTGGTCACGGCAAGGTCTTCGACCTTCTCCAGCGCACCGCCAGGCACCGGGACTTCGGTGCCGACGACGTACACCGGTGGCGGCATGCCGGAGCGCGTGACCGCCCGCTCCACCACGGCCGCCAGACGCGCGGCACGCTCGGCGATCAACGCCCCCGGCAACGGCTCGGCGTCTCCCGCGCAGGCCATGCTGGCGTCGAGGTGAATCTTCGAAAAGCCGGCGCGGGCATACGCGTCGAGCATCGCTTCGGCCTTCACCATCGCCGTCTCGGCGGGCAAGTCCTTCCAGGGGTTGGGCCCTAAATGATCCCCTCCCAGAATCAGGCGCTCGGCGTCGAAGCCCACGCGCTGCGCGATGTCGAGAACGAACTGCCGAAAGTCCGCAGGGGTCATGCCCGTGTAGCCCCCCTCGTGATTGACCTGATTGCACGTGGCCTCGATCAGTACGGGCCCCTGATGCCCTGTCGCCTCACGCAGGGCCGCTTCAATCACCAATGGGTGCGCCGAACAAATGGACGTGATGCCGACAGGTCGAGCCTGTGCGTGAGCTTTCACCAATTCCTGAAGATAATGAGCCTGCATGACCAAAGCCTCTGGATGACGTTGAAGCGTCACCATAGAGAGCCAAACGATCACAATCAATCATATTTTTGATTGACAGTGATTTTTTAAGGCTTATATTTCATTCCCATGAATCACTAAAGAGCAATCACAGTGACTAAAGACGAGCGTTTATCGCTGATCTGCCAGCACCTCTACAGCCATGGCGAAAGCACGATCCAGGCCATCGCGGATGTGACCGAGGCGTCCCTGGCGACTATTCGCCGGGACCTGCTGACCCTGGAAGCGGACGGCACGATCCATCGCACCCACGGCGGCGCACGCATTGCCAAGAATGCAGGCGTCGAGGTTGCGTTCGATCTGCGGGAAAACCAGAACCTCTACGCCAAGCGCGCCATTGCCGAAGTGGCCTATGAGCGGATCGTTCCCGGCTCCACTGTCTTCCTCGATGCAGGCACCACGGTGCTGCAACTGGCGCGGCGTCTGCGTCTCGACCCGGTGCCGCTGTCGGTCTTCACCAACTGCCTGAACGTCGCGCAAGTGCTGATGAACACCCCCGGCATCACCATCGTCCTGCTGGGCGGGCAATTACGCGCCGAGAACGCGTCGATGGTCGGTGCGCTGGCCGAGGCGATGATCGAAAACCTCTGGTTCGATCAGCTGTTTCTGGGCGCGGGCGCGATTGCCCCGGACGCCTGCATCTACAGCCTTGACGCCAGCGAAGCCCAGTTGAACCAGAAAATGCTGGCCCGCGCTGGCGGCACCTGGCTGCTGGTGGACTCCAGCAAATTCGACCAACGCCTGACCTACCGCGTCGCCCCTTTGACTGAAGCGCTCACAGTCGTCAGCGACGAACAGTTGAGCAGCAAATGGCAGGCCCGCCTGAAAGAATTGGGCTGCGGGCTGCTGACCGGCTCCAGCCAATCGATGGCCGCCGAGGACCTCAAGGCATGAACACCTGCATCCTGGGCCTGGACAGCGGAGGCTCGAAAACGCAGTGGGTCGTGGCTGATCGTCAGGGCCGGGTCGTGCAATGGGGAACGAGCGAAGGGCTCGACCCGATGACTCATCCCCAGTGGCGCGAACAGCTGCGGGCGCTGCTGGCAACAGCCGCGGGTACGCCCCTCGCCGCCGCCGTTCTGGGACTGCCGCTGCATGGCGAACTCGACGCGGTGTCAGTGGAGCAGACCGACATCGCCCGGCTGGCATTGCCCTGCCCCGTGACCGTCGAGAACGACGTGCGCATCGCCTTCGACGGCGCATTCACCGGCGCTCACGCAGGGGTGCTGATCCTTGCGGGCACCGGGTCCATGGCCTGGGCGAGTCGGAATGAAGACGACGCCCCGCACCTGCGCGTGGGGGGTTGGGGGGATGTGTTCGGCGACGAAGGCAGCGCGCACTGGATCGGCATTCAGGCCTTGGCATTGGCCAGTCGCACGCTGGATGGACGGGCCACTGCAGCGCGCATGACCCAGGCACTGCTGACGCATCTGGCCCTGAAACCCGATGAATTGATCGATTGGGTGTACGGCCTGCGCAATCGCCGCGCAGGCGTCGCAACGCTGGCCGCTCAGGTCTCGGCATGGGCCGACGCCGGTGATCCGGACGCCCTCGAACTGTTGAACGCTGCCGCCCGCCACCTCGCTGAACACGTCGCGACGGCCTGGCAGCGCATCGGCGGTGTGAACGCCCCGGTCTGGAGCCATGCCGGAGGCGTGTTCAGCCATCCTGGCATCGCCTCCCGGATGACGCGGCTGCTGTCCGCGGCCCCTCTTACGCCCCGTCTGCCACCGGTGGGTGGCGCACTCTGGCGCGCAGCACACAACGCGGGATGGAACCCGGATAACAACTGGATCAACACGCTCGCCTCACACCTGAATCACACGCTTGCACTGCCATCTACCTCCCCCTATCCGATCTAGAGGTTTTGCCATGCTCCGACGCCACCTGATCGCTTCGCTCGCGCTGTTGCCCCTGACGTTCGCCACCCCGGCGTTCGTCCCGCTCGCCAGCGCGGCCAGCGCCACCGAAGTGCTGTTGCCACCTTGGGGCACCTTGCCCAAGGCGATGACGGATCGACTGACAGCCGAGACCCACCTCACGCTGGAAACTCAGACCCTGGGCTGGGATCAGATTCTGACCAAGGTCGCGACCTCGATGATCGCGGGCAGCCCACCGGCGGACGCGACGGAAGTGGACTGGTCGTGGGTCGGGCAGTTCGGAACCGCTAAGTGGTACCAACCGCTGGACGGCGCGGTGGACGCGGCCACCGTGGCTGACATCCCGTCTGCCAAGCTGTTCGTGTTCGACGGCCAGTTGCTGGCGATTCCCTACGCCAACGACTTCCGCGTACTGATCTACAACCGCGATCACCTGCAACGGGCGGGCATCAGCGCGGCGCCGACCACCCCGGATCAGTTGCTGGCAGATGCCAAGGCGATCAAGGCCAAGAACATCACCCAATACCCGATCGCTCTTCCCCTGTCGGCCACCGAAGGCAGTGCCACCGCCTGGTATTTGCTGACCAAGGTGTTCGGTGGCGAGCTGTTCAACGACAAACTGGAGCCGCAATTCGTCAAGCCGGATTCAGCGGGTTACAAGGCGATGGCCTTCGAGGTCGAAGCCCTCAAGGCCGGGCTGATCAGCCCCGCCGCGACAGGTCTCAAGGACGTGGAAGTCCAGGAGCTGTTCAAGAAAGGCGATGCCTCCTTCGACCTCGCCGGTTGGGCAGGCAACGTGGCGGTCTACAGCGACCCGGCCAAATCCCAGGTCGCGGATCACGTCGCCGCCGCCCTGATGCTGACCACCACCGGCACGGCGCGCACCATCGGTTTGCCGGAAGCGGTCGGCATACCGGCCACCGCGAAAAACAAGGAAGGGGCGAAGGCGTTCATCAACTGGTTCATCAAGCCGCAGAACCAGATCGAAAGCTATGAAACCCTGGGCAACCTCCCGACCCGCACCAGCGTCCTCAAACAGCTCAACAGCGAAGGTAAGCTCAAGAGCGGTGACGTGATCCTGCAACAGGCCGGTCTGGTGGACCCGCTGTTCAAGCAAGGCACCCCGGTCTGGTACCCGCAGTTCACCAGCGCGGTCTCCAGTGCGCTGAATCAGGCCGCCAAAGGTGAGTTGACGGTCGATCAGGCGGTGGCCCAGATCGCCCGCGAAGCCCAGAGTGCGATGCAGCCGTGATGAATCTGAACGCGATCCGCGAGCGGCTGCGCCCGGTGCCGGGCGAGACTTGGCTCGGGCTGGTGTACGTCCTTCCGATCATTGTGGTCATGGCCAGTCTGGTGTTTGTGCCGCTGGTGACCACGGTGCTCGACAGCCTGTACCGCATCGACCCGATGCGCCCGGGCAGCCCCTTCATCGGGCTGCTGAATTACCAGAACCTGGCCACTGACAGCAACGTGCAGCACGCCACCTGGAACACCTTGATTTACGTGGTGTTGGCCGTGGTCCTGGAAACGGTCGGAGGACTGGGGGCCGCCCTGCTGCTGAACAAGGTCCGTCACGGGCGCCAGTGGTTGCTGGCAGCCCTGGTGCTGCCGTGGTGCCTGCCGCCGGTGGTGAATGCGCTGGTCTGGCTGTGGATCTACAACCCCAGTTACGGCCTGCTCAACAACCTGCTGAAAGCGGTCGGGCTGCTCGACGAAAACGTGGTGTGGTTCAACGACCACAACACCGCCTTGCTGCTGGTGGCACTGGTGCATGTCTGGAGGATGCTGCCCCTCACCGCGATCATTCTGCTCGCGGCGTTGCAGGCGATTCCGGGCGATCTGTACGAAGCCGCCAAGCTCGACGGCGCGGGCCCGCTCAAGTGCTTTCGCATGATCACGCTGCCGCTGATTGCAGGCGGGCTGGCCATTGCGCTGAGCCAGTCCACGGTGTTCGCCTTCAACCTGTTCGACGAGGCCTGGATTCTCAACGGCTCCAGCCTGGACACCCGCAGCCTGATCATTCAGGTGTACATGTCGGCGTTCCAGAACCTGAAGTTCTCCTACGGCATGGCGCTGTCGGTGCTGGCCATGATCGCCTCGCTGGTGGTGTCGATGATTTACGTCCTCAAGGTCTACCGCGAGACGAGGTTCGACTGATGCGCAAACTCACCCTGCAATGGCTGGGCAAGGCCGGATTCGCCCTCGCCGTACTGGTCTTGCTGATCTGGTCGCTTGGCCCGGTGTACTGGGCCGTGATGACCAGCTTCACCGACCCGAAGGACATGCTCAGTCAGCACCTGACGCTGTGGCCGGAACACCCGACGCTGCAACACTTCGCCAAGCTGTTCGGCGCCAGCAGCGTCTCCCAGGGCAACGAAGTGCAGTCGGTCTGGCCGCAATTCTCCCGGGCGTTCATCAACAGTCTGGTGACCTCGGTCGCGGCGACGCTGGTGACACTGGTGGCTGCCGCGTTCGGGGGCTACGCCTTCGTGCGACTGCGCTTTCCGGGCCGAAACCTGCTGTTCGGGCTGGTGGTCGCGAGCATGGCGGTACCGGCGTACACGGTGATGATTCCGCTGTATCGCCTGATGATTTCGCTGCACCTGATCGACACGTACCTGGGCGTCACGCTGATCTACGTGTCCGCGTTTCTGCCGCTGGCGTTGTGGCTCATGCGCAGCGTGTATCAATCGCTGCCGGTGTCCCTCGAAGAGGCCGCCTGGCTGGACGGCGCGGGCCGCACGTACACGCTGATCCGCATCGTTCTGCCGCTGGCGGCGCCCGGCCTGATCGCCACTGCCATCCTCACGTTTCTCAGCGCCTGGGGGCAGTTCATGGTGCCGCTGGTGTTCTCGCCTTCATTGGCCACCAAGTCGCTGACCGTCCTGATTCCCGAATTCGTGACCCGCAACTACGTCGACTACGGCCTGATGAACGCAGCCGGGGTCATCGCCATGCTGCCGCCCGTGTTGCTGGTGATCTTTCTCAACCGTTTCCTCGTGCGCGGCCTCATCGCCGGCGCGACCAAATAACCTTATAAGGACCCGCACATGAACGTTACCGAACGCGTCATCGTCGAGCAGTTTCCCTTCTGGCAAGCCGCGTTGACTCAACCCCTCCCGACCGTGGACGCCACCATCGTGGTGGTCGTCGGCTGTGGCACTTCGTATTACCTGGCGCAAACGGTGGCCAGCGCATTCAATCTCAACGGCAAGCGCGCCATCGCCGTGCCTGGCGGCGAATGGGCGCGTCGTCCGGAAGCGTATCTGGCGCACTATCAGGACGCGCTGGTCATCGCCCTCTCCCGCAGTGGCGAATCCACCGAGACGGTCGAGGCCGTGCAGGCCAGCCGCGCCCGTGGCTTGAAGACCATCGGCATCACCTGCGAAAGCGAAAGCAGCCTGGCGAAAGGCAGCGATCAGGTGGTGTTTGCGCCGACCCACCCCTCGGAAGGCATCGTCATGAGCAGCTCCGCCAGCCTGATGCTGCTGCTGGGTCTGCGACTCGCCGGTTCGCCGGTTGACGCCCACATCGCTGCCACCGCTGAACGCGCGATGCAGACGCTGGATCGTCAAGTCGACACCACCGTGCTGTCCCGCACGCACTTTGTGTACCTCGGCGGTGGCGCTTACTACGGCCTGGCCAGCGAAGGCGCGTTGAAACTCCAGGAAATGAGCCTGACCTACACCCAGGTGTTCCACCCGCTGGAATACCGTCACGGCCCGGTCAGCCTGGTGGATGACCACACCTGCGTGGTGCTGATCTACAGCCCGCAAACCCACGAGGAAGAGACCACGTTGTACAGCGAACTCAAGGACAAAGGCGCGCTGGTGATTGGCGTGGGCGGCCCCGGCGACCTGCACGTCGAGGTCAGCGAAACCGGTCTGGACCGAAGCCTGGCGATCCTGCCGGCGCTGCAACTGTTCGGTGAGCGTCTGGCCCGGCACAAAGGCCTCGACAGCACGGCCCCGCGCCACCTCACCAAGGTTGTACGTCTTTCCTGAAGCAGTGGCCCGGCAGAGGTAGTGTCCCGAAATGGCAACCGTAAACATTCAGCAACTTCGCAAGAACTACGGCACGATCCCGGTGTTGCACGGCATCGACCTGAGCATTGCCGACGGTCAGTTCGTCTCGCTGGTCGGGGCATCGGGCTGCGGGAAATCCACGCTCCTGCGGATGATCGCGGGTCTGGAATCGGTGTCTTCCGGGACCATCGAACTCAATGGCGGCGTCATCAACGACCTGTCGCCCAAGGACCGGGACATCGCCATGGTGTTCCAGAACTACGCGCTGTACCCGCACATGACCGTCGCCCAGAACATGGGGTTCAGCCTGCAGTTGCGCAAGGAATCACCTGCCCGCATCGCGGCGGCGGTCAAGGAAACGGCCGCCATGCTCGGGCTTTCCAACTACCTGGATCGTTATCCCAAGGCGTTGTCCGGCGGGCAGCGTCAACGGGTCGCCATGGGCCGGGCCATCGTGCGTCAGCCGCAGGTGTTTCTGTTCGATGAACCGCTGTCGAACCTCGACGCCAAACTGCGGGTGCAGATGCGCATCGAAATCCGCACCTTGCAGCGTCGGCTGGGCACCACGGCGATTTACGTGACCCACGATCAGATGGAGGCCATGACCATGTCCGACCTGATCGTGGTAATGAACGCCGGGCGCATCGAACAGGTCGGCACCCCGATTGAGGTCTACGACCGCCCCGCCAACCTGTTCGTCGCCACGTTCATCGGCTCCCCGGCGATGAACCTGATCGACGGCATTCTGGTGCAGGAAGATTCGACGTCGATCGTGCTTGTGGGCGATCAGAAGGTGGACCTTGGACGCCGTATCGATCTGGCCAGCGCAAGCCCGGTGGTGATGGGCATCCGGCCCGAGCATTTCAGCCTCGGCAGCGCGCATGCGTCGGATTTCAGCCTGCCGCTCACCATCGACCTGATCGAACCGACGGGTGCGGAAAGCCATGTCTACGGCAGGTCCGGCACGACCCCGGTCGTGGCCTCTCTTCCGCGCAAGGGCGACCTTCAACTGGGCCAACAGCTGACGCTGCGGGGCAGTTGCGAACATGTGCACGTGTTCGACAAGGCCAGCGGCGCGCGTCTGGTCTGACACCCGGCCATTCCCTTCCCTGCAAGCTTTCGCGGGGTCGGGAATGCATCGTAACGGCGTCGGGTCACCACCCGACATCTGACCGTTCATCGCCGGGGGATTAATTTCACAAACTTTTCCCCGCCCTCAATGCCCCAAACACTAGAGCTGCTGACGCCCTCGTCAGCATGCATGCGCTCTGAATTTAGTGACCATGAGGCTTGACGACATGAATAAGAAACTGAGTTCCGCGTTCGCCCTGGCAGGACTGACCTGCATTCTTTCGCTGCCGGTAATGGCCGCGAGCAGCACCACCACTGCCCCTAGCGACACCCACAAAACCAAAGCGAGCCAAACCCATACCACATCCACTCACACCGACAAAAAGGCAGCCGGCACCAACGGCGCCAAGACCAAAGGCACAGCGCTGCCAGGCTCCGGTGGCGAAGCGGGCAGCGGCGGCAACTCCAGCCCCGGCAACAAAAGCCCGTCGGGCGCCGGTAGCACTGACGAGTAATAGCAAGTTCTGATTTGCCCATGACGCTGGCCAGGCTGAGCATTCGCTCGCCTGGCCAAGTGTTTTCATCACTTCTTGCGCCGCCCGTCGATGACAGCCGGGGCAATCCCCTCCCGCGTTAATCCATCACACCTGCGCTTGACCGCCATCGACGAACAGCTCGATGCCGTTCACGAAACTCGCGTCGTCTGATGCGAGGAACACTGCGGCGTTGGCGATTTCTACCGGTTCACCCACACGGCCCATCGGCACTTGCGAAGCGAGGTAGTTGAGCAGGCCCTGCTGTTGCGCGGCATCCGGACCGGCCAGGTCAACGAGGCCAGGGGTTTTGGTGGCGCCAGGGCTCAAGGTGTTGACGCGAACGTTGCGGTCCTTGAGGTCGAGAATCCAGCTGCGGGCGAAGGCGCGCACAGCGGCTTTCGAGGCCGAGTACACGCTGAAGGCGGCGGTGCCCGAGCTGCCAGCGGTCGAACCGGTGAGAATCACCGAGGCGTTTTTCGCCAGCAGCGGCAGCGCCTTCTGCACGGTGAACAGCACGCCTTTCACGTTGCGGTCGAAGGTGTCGTCGTAGTGCGCTTCGGTGATCTCGCCCAGCGGCACCATTGAACCGCCACCGGCGTTGGCGAACAGCACATCAAGATGCCCTTTCTCCGCACTGATTTGTGCGTACAGCGCATCGAGTTGATCGAGGCGAGTGGAGTCCACTCGAACGCCGGTGGCGTTACCGACTTGTGCGACGGCGGCGTCGAGTTCGGCCTGACGGCGGCCAGTGAGGTAGACGTGGGCGCCTTCTTCGGCGAAGCGTTTGGCGGTGGCCAGGCCGATGCCCGTGGTGCCGCCGGTGACCAGTGCGATTTTGCCTTCGAGTTTGCGAGCCATGGTGTTTCTCCAGAAAGGTCAGTCAGTGAGTTCGGTAAGGTGTTTCGGTGAGGAGAAGCTTATCGACGAATGACACCTTTCAAAATAGAATTGTCCGCAATCCATCATTGCAGAAATGAAATGAGCAAACTCCCCGATTTCGAAGGTCTCGCCATGTTCGCCAAGGTGGCGGAAGAAGGGTCATTCGCGGCAGCGGCGCGGCTGATGGGCGTTTCCGTCCCTACCGTTTCGCGGGCGGTGGCCCGGTTGGAAGAGCGTCTGGGCGGTCGGCTGTTCAACCGGACTTCTCGGCAACTGGCACTGACCGAGTTCGGTTCGAGCATGGCGGCGAAGGCCGGGGAGATTTATCGGCAGGCCGAAGAGGTCGAGAGTGAGGCCCAGGATCTGGCCGTCCAGCCTCGCGGGCAAGTGCGCCTGGCGATGCCGATGGCGTTCGGCCTGCGCTGGGTTGCGCCGTTGTTGCCCCGACTGCTGCGCCAATACCCTGAGCTGTCGGTGGACCTTCATCTTTCTGACGCATCGGTGGACTTGATCGCCGAGGGTTTCGATGCCGCACTGCGCATCGCCGTATTGCCTGACTCCTCACTGGTAGCGCGCCGACTGTGTTCTGTGACGCAATTTCTGGTGGCCTCGCCGGGTTACCTGGCGGAGCACGGGCATCCGGCGCATCCGCGAGAGCTCGCCGATCGGTCATGCCTCAGTTATGCCTATCGGGCGCGCAGTGACCTGTGGCGTTTCACCCACACCGACGGCACGGAAGAAGACGTGGCGCCGAAAGGCCGATTGCGGGTTACCAACTCGGACGCGCTGCTCCCGGTGCTGCTGGAGGGGCTGGCGATTGCCGAACTGCCCGAGTTCATTGCCGCCGAATACCTCGCGGATGGCCGACTGGTCACGCTCCTGCCGGGCTGGAGCATGGCCCGGGGCGGACTGTATTTTGTCACCCCCTCCGCGCGAAGCCGGCCCGCAAAAATCCGCGCGCTGTCGGATTTTTTCGCCGAGCACCTTTCGAACCCGGTGTGGCGGTGGAATCCCTGAAGCCGCCCCCTGCGCCGTGCCAGCGCCATTGCATGCACCGGTTTTGCTGCCGCTGCGCGGCAGATCGCAGGCAAGCCAGCTCCCACAGGACTGTGCGCGCAACCGGATTTTGAGTTGTCTGGATTCCTGCCGCGCAGCGGCAGTAAACTCGGCATACGCGCTGTACTTGAAACACCCAAGGTTTCAAACGCAGCCCGTTTGGCGCAGCCCACCATCCTCAGTTGACAAACAGAATTGTGACGATTAGTTTCACAATATGCCTCAGCCCAACGTTCAGTTCTCAGTCGCTTCGCACATCATGGCTTCGCTGGCGGTCCGCCCCGGCGAGCCGACGCGTTCGTCCGATCTGGCCAGCAGCGTCAATGCCGACCCCAGCTTCGTGCGTCGGGTGATTTCCAAGCTGGCCAAGGCCGGTCTGGTCACCACCACCCGAGGCAAGACGGGGTCCTGCATGCTGGCGCGACCCGCCACTGAGATCACCCTGCTCGACATTTACAACGCCAGCGACGCGCCCAAGGCCTATGTGGTCCACGGGTATGCCGTCGCCGAGGGCTGTCACGTCAGTCGCAATATCAAAGGCTGCCTCGAAGGCGTGCTGTGCAGCGCGCAAACGTCATTCGAACAGGGCCTTGCGCAACACACCCTCTCTCAAATCGTGACCGCCATCGAAGACGGTCCGTGATTTTTTTTGCCGCTAATTGTTGTCTTTGAACGCACAATATTTCTCATTTTTTTTCAGGAGCGTCAGATCTGGGATTCACGCATAGACCGCCATTGACGACCCCTTTCGATTTCACCCGGCACTCCGAGGCCACACGGCCACGAGGCCAACGCAGTCGCTTCATTCCCTAAATGCTTCATTCAGATGCGAGAACATCATGGCTCAGTTAGAAGGAAAAGTTGCACTCGTCACCGGCGCTTCCAAAGGCATCGGCGCGGCCATTGCCAAGGCGCTGGCCGCTGAAGGCGCGGCGGTGGTGGTGACCTACGCCAGCGCTCAGTCAGCGGCGGAAGCCGTGGCGGCGAAGATCGTTGAAAGCGGCGGCAAGGCCACTGTGGTCGGCGGCGACGTCACCAAGGCGGCCGATGCGCAGAAGTTCGTGCAAACCGCCATCGACGCTTACGGGCGCCTCGATATCCTGGTCAACAACTCCGGCGTTTATGCGTTTTCGCCGCTGGAAGAGATCACCGAAGACGAGTTTCACCGCCAGTTCAACACCAACGTCCTCGGCTTGTTGCTGGTGACGCAGGCGGCGTCCAAACACTTGGGCGAAGGGTCGAGCGTGATCAACATCAGCTCCAGCGTCACCTCGCTGTCCCCAGCCACCAGTGCCATCTACACCGGCACCAAGGGCGCCGTGGACGCCATCACCGGCGTGCTGGCCAACGAACTGGCGCCGCGCAAGATTCGCGTCAACGCCATCAACCCCGGCTACACCGAGACTGAAGGCACCCACGCGGGCGGCATCACCGGTTCCGACATGGAGAAACATTTCGTGGCCCTGACCCCGCTGGGCCGTGCCGGGCAACCGGATGACATCGCGGACGTGGCGACCTTCCTCGCCTCGGATGCATCGCGTTGGGTGACCGGCGAACTGCTCGTCGTGTCGGGCGGCCTGCGCTAAAACTGTCCCGGCAGTGACCTGAGCGATCAGGCCATTGCCGGTTCTTCGATCCGCTCGATGTCTTCGTGGGGCAAGCTGTCCAACAGGCACTGCGCGAACGCCTCGGCCACCGGCTGAACGGTTGCAGGCAAGCGCAGGCAAATCGCGAACGCGGGCAGTTCGGGCAACCCGATGTCGTCCGGCAACACTTTCAGGTCCTCCGGCACAGTGGACGCCAGCCATGCGGTAATCGCCAGACCGACCCGCACGGTGGACGCGGTGGCTTCGAAACTGCCGTTCTCGAACACGGTCCGCCAGGCAATCCCCTCCTTCGCCAGCGCGCCCAACACCAATGGGCGAAACACGCAGCGCTCATCCACCAGTGACAGCGGCAACGGCCGGGTTTTCCAGACCTCGCTGGTGCGACTTCCCACCCACACCAGCGGCTCGGTGCGAATCACCCGACCTTGGGCGTTGGGGGTGAGGTATTCGATCAGCGCCACGTCGAGATGACCGTTGTCGATGGCTTCGTGCAGCACCGGCGACGGCTCGCATTTCAACGACAACTCCACCAGCGGGTGGGCGTCGGTAAACGCTTTCATGGCCGGTGCCAGCGAAGTGATGAGATCAGGCGGTGCGCCAACCCGCAGATGCCCGCGAATCGGCCCTTCGACGGTGTCCGCCCAGATGTCGTCGTTCAATTGCAGCAACTGCCGGGCCTTGGCCAGAAACAGCTCGCCCTGTTGCGACAGCTCCAATTGCCGGGGTTTGCGAATCAGCAACTGGCAGCCGAGGGTTTCTTCGAGGCGCTTCACCTGCTGGCTGACCGCGCCCTGGGTCATGAAAAGCGCATTGGCGGCGGCCGTCATGCTGCCGTGATCGGCGACAACGACGAAGGTGCGGATCAGGCTGAGGTCGAGGTTTCGGGTCATGGTGGGATTACGATCAGTAATGTCAGGCATTAAAGATATTCGATTTTCTAATCCGCGAGCCAGCCGTACTGTCGGCGGCATTCAACTGACGGATGAAAGGCCAATGCCCACGCTGTTGCCGCTGTTTCTGTTCGTCGCCGCCTCGACACTGTCTCCCGGCGGCGCGACATCCCTTGCCACCGCCTCCGGTGCGCGATTCGGTTTAAGCCGTTCCCTGCCGCTGATCCTCGGGATCGCCTTCAGCCTGGCGTTTGTCGCCACGATCGCCGCGTTCGGCCTCGGCAACCTGATCGCTCAAGCACCCGGACTGGAACTCGCGGTCAAGGTCACGGGCTCAGCCTATCTGCTGTGGCTGGCGTGGCGCATCGCCCGCAGCGGCGCACCTTCCACAGGTGCAGGGCCTGACGCCGGATCGGATGAGCCGCTGGGTTTTACCAACGCCATTCCGCTTCTCTTGTTGAACCCGAAAAGCTGGGCCATGACCGTCAGCGCGGCCGCCGCGTTTTCGCCGTTGGCGACCCACCCTGCCGGGTTCGCAGCGTTATTGGGCGTGTCGTTCGGCCTCGCCGCGTGTGCCTCGCTGATCCTCTGGTGCTGGCTCGGCGTGCTGCTGGCGCGGCTATTGCGCACCTCACGTCACTGGCGGCTGTTTAACCTGGCCATGGCCGCCCTGCTCGTTTTGTCCATCATTCCCACCTGGAGTTGACCATGCTCAGCCTGCCGTTTGCCGAATCCTTCGACCTGAATGCCTGCTTCGACGACATCACCGAACACTGGTCGCCGAAGGTCGTGGCGCAGGTGAACAACCAATACGTCAAAGTAGCGAAATTGCTGGGGCAATTCGTCTGGCACAACCACGCGGAACAGGACGAACTGTTCTACGTCCTGCGCGGCCACCTGAAAATCGAATACGAAGGGGGCCGCGTCTCCCAGTTACCCGCCGGGTCGATCCACGTCGTGCCCAAAGGCGTGATGCACAACCCGGTGGCCGACGAGGAATGCTGGATCGTGCTGATCGAGCCGATGGACACCCTGCACACCGGCGACGTCGAGACGCCGTTGAGCAAGACGATTGAGCAGCAGTTGGCTTAGCCCTTGGCTAGCGGGGTACGCTCACAGGTATTCGACGTTCCCGTCCACGCTGATCGCCTGGCCGCTGATGTTGACGGCAGCGGGAGAGGAAAGGAACAGCGCCATGGCTGCGACGTCTTCCATGGTCACCATGCGGCGCAGGGAAATCTTTTCCAGATACTGGTCCCGCATCGCGTCGAAGCCGATCCCCAGCGTCTGCGCCCGCGCATCGATGACCCGGTTCATGCGCTCGCCCGTCACCACGCCCGGCAAGATGGCGTTGACCCGGACGTTGTCTGGCCCCAGTTCGCCGGTCAGCGATTTCATGAGCCCGACGATCGCCCATTTGGTGGAGGCGTAAGGCGTTCTGAAGGGATAACCAAGGCGACCGGCAACCGAAGACATGGCGATGATATGGGGGTTGCAGTTTGAATTTTTCAGCCAGGGCACAGCCTTGCGCAGCACGTAATACTGACTGTTGAGGTTGGTCGAGACGGTGTGCTCCCACGCGTCCGGATCCAGATCCTCAAGGTTGCCGGTGGGGCCTGCGATGCCGGCATTGTTGACCAGCACGTCCACGCCACCGAGCGATGACGTCGCCTCGTCCATCATGCGGTCCACGTCGTGCCGGACGCCAACATCCGCCACGCTGCCCCGTAAGCCAGGGTGTTCGCGCTTCATCCGTTCCACGGCCTCGCCGTCGATGTCGCAGATATACACCTGGGCCTCGACTTCATGGAAGGCCCTGGCAATGACCGCACCGATTCCAGCGGCGCCCCCGGTGATCAAAACTTTCAGACCCGCGGGCGGTTTGAGCAAATCGACAATCTTCACAGCGCTTCCCTTCCTTCAATAGCAGGTTCAGTCAACGGGCGACCCGCTTGCGCGCTGATCGCCATGCCCAACAAGGGTACGAGGAGCAAGCCGAGCACGGCGGCGGCCACGATCACAAAAAAGCCGGATGAACTGAGTCCCGATGCCTTCTCCGCCAGACCAAACAGAAACGGGCCGACGAAACCACCCAGCAAACCGAGCGTGTTGATGAAGGCCAGCCCGGCCGCCGCTTCGATGCCCTGCAGCCGTTTCATCGCGATGGCCCAATAAGTCGGCAGCACGCCACCGGCGAAGAATGACGTGGCCGTGAACAGCGCAATGCGGATTATCGCGTCATCAATCAGGGTGAACGCCACTGAACTGGCGATCAGCCCCACAGTGAACAGACTCAGGCAATACGTGTCGCGATCCACGGCGCGATGCACCCTCGGCAACACCAGAACCCCCGCGAGAAAACCGAAGCCGACGCTGCTGGACAACAGGCCCACGGTGAGTGGCGAGGTGATCTGCATCTGTTGGATGATCGACGGCGTGAAGAACACGAGGCCCACGAACGCTACTTGGTTAAGGAAGTAAATCAGGCCGATGAGGATCGTGGTCGGCCGCGTCAATGCCTTCATCCACTGCCCGGAATAGCGATGAGGCTCACCCTGCCCCGGCAACAGCGCGTGGGTCTCCAGCGATTGCGCCTGCGCCGCATTCAGCCAGCGCGCATCCCGTGGCCGGTCCGGCAATTTGAACCAGAGAATCACGCCAACCACCACACTCGGCAGGCCTTCCAGCAAAAACATCCATTGCCAGCCGTGCAAACCGCTCACCCCGTCCAGCCGCATCAACGCGCCGCCGATCGGGTTGCCAATGACCAGCGCCAGCGCCGGGGCGATGTAAATCCAGCCGATGGCGATGCCGCGGTCCTTGGGCGCGAACCACAGGGTCACCATGTACATCAAGGCCGGAAACAGACCGGCCTCGGCAATGCCCAGCAGCACCCGCAGCAGGTAAAACGACGCCTCGCCCTGCACGAACATCATCGCAGAAGACAGCACGCCCCAAGTCACTGCAATCCTGGCAATCCAGCGTCGTGGCCCGATGCGGTGGGCGAGCAGATTGCTGGGGACTTCGAGCAAGGCGTAGCCGATGAAAAAGATGCCCGCGCCCAGTCCGAACGCCGCCGCGCTGATCCCCAGGTCAGCATTGAGCGCCGCCTTCGCCAGTGCAACGTTGGTGCGGTCCAGGTAGGACATAAAATAAATGGCGCACATCAACGGTATCAATCGAACCATCGCTCGCCGGGTCGCGAGCGCATGGAGCTGCGCAGCGTTGGACATGACCGTCATGATCAAACCTCTTCTTGTTGTTCTGACTGCTCGATAGTCTGGCCGCGTTGCATCACTGCAGGTGCACGTTTTGACGGCCCTTGAGGCCCAGCATCTGGCGGGCTTCCTGCGGGGTGGCGATCTCGAATGACAGTTCCTCGAGAATGTGCCGAACCTTGCGCACCTGTTCGGCGTTGGTCTTGGCCTTGACCCCTTTGGCGAGGTAGATGCTGTCTTCCAGGCCCACCCGCACATGGCCGCCCATGATCGCACCCATGGTCACGAAAGGCAGCTGGTGACGCCCTGCGCCAAGGATTGAAAACTCATAGTTCTCGCGCCCGAACAGCCGGTCGGCCGTGGTGCGCATGAGCAGCATGTTTTCCGGGTCGGCACCCAGTCCACCCAGAATCCCGAAGCAGGACTGGATGAACAGCGGTGGCTTGACCAGCCCTTGCTCGACGAAATGCGCCAGGTTGTAGAGATGCCCGACGTCGTAGCATTCGAACTCGAACCGCGTGCCGCATTCGCCCAGTTGCTGCATGATTTGGCGGATGTCCTTGAACGTGTTCTTGAACACCACATCTTCCATGCCCTCGACGTGTTCACGCTCCCAGTCATACGTCCAGGACGCAATCTTGCGGGCGATCAGATGGATCGAGAAATTCATCGAGCCCATGTTCAACGAGCACAGCTCCGGTTGAGCCGTCAGGGGATACGCCAGACGTTCAGCCAGCGTCATCCGAGTGCTGCCACCCGTGGTGATATTGATGACGGCGTCGGTGGCGCGGGCAATCGCGGGTACGAATCGGGCGAACACGTCGGGATCGGGTGTGGGGCGTCCGTCTTCAGGGTCTCGGGCGTGCAGATGGAGAATCGCCGCGCCTGCCTCGGCGGCCTCGATGGCGTGCCGTTCGATCTCGGAGGGCGTCAGGGGCAGGTACTCGGACATCGACGGCGTGTGCGTAGCGCCAGTGATCGCGCAGGAAATGATGACCTTTCGGTTCGGCGAGCTCATGAAGGACAACCTTTGTTTTTATTGGCGTGTGCGCCATCGCGAATGACGTCAGGCAGGCGCGGCGCGTGTCGAGATCAGCTTATTGCGTTTGTGCATTCGCAGTAAGATCCTTACCGGACACTAAAGAATCCCTGAAGGACATTGAGCGGAGCCCCATGAATGTCACGAAAACTGCCGCTGTTCAACGAACGCATCTATGCCCCTTACAAGATTGCGGCGTTGGTGGAAGTCCTCGCAGAACAAGGGATCGCCCCTGCCGACAGTTTGAAAGGCAGCGGCATAACGGAAGACCAGATCAACGACGCCACTGCCCTCACCTCGGTCCGCCAATACGCGACCGTGTGCGGCAATGCCGTGTCGCTGTCCAAAGACCCGGCCACCCCGTTCAAGACTGGCGCACGCCTGCACTTGTCTGCCTACGGCATGTATGGATATGCGCTGATGTCGTGCCTGTCACTGCGTGATTATTTTCGGCTGGGAGTGAAATACCACGCGCTGGCCACGCCGACGCTGACCATTGAATGGCAGGAATACGAAGACCGCGCGGTGTGGACGTTTCCCGATGCTTCTACACCGAGCCCGTCCCGGGAAATCAAACAGTTCTGGATCGAGCAGCAATTCACCCAGCACGTCACTCATCTTCAAGACGTGTTCGGCCAGAGTTGCCCGCCGACCAAAGCCTGCTTTTCCTACCCCGCGCCCGCCTATGCCCACCTCTACCCCGACTATCTGGGGTGTCCGTGCGTGTTCGACCACCCGCAATGCGAGCTGCATTACGACAGCGCGATTCTCGATCAGAAGCCGCACCTTGCCCATCGCCTGACCGCGACCGTGCTCCAGGAAACCTGTGAACGATTGATCGGGCAGGCAAAGGTGTCGGCGGGCATTGCCGGAGAGGTCTATCAGATGATGATGCAGACGCCAGGAGAGTTTCCGAGCATGGAGGCGGTGGCCGAGCATTTGCACATGACCACCCGCAGCCTGCGCCGCAAGCTGCAGATGGAAGACACGTCATTCGCTGCCATCGTTGATGACGTGCGCTGTTCACTGGCGGTCGAATACTTGAAGACGACCGTGATGAGCACTGATGACATTGCCCTACTGCTCGGTTTCTCGGAGCCCACCAACTTCAGGCGTGCCTTCAAGCGCTGGACCGGCAAGACCACGAAGGAATACCGTCAGGGCTGATCATACAAGCCGGTGATGGCAGCGCCGGGATGTGTCCGACAGTCAGACCCTTTATTAGCGGTCTTTTTCCTCCGTCGGCTCAAAGCGCAACACCCCGAGAATGCCGCTCCCGCCTTCACGTTTTCTGTCGGAAGGATGATTGACCCCGTCGTTCACCGGCACCTCGGCAAAATCGAACGGGCTGATGCCACTCAGGCACGCGGCATTGATCCCCAGTTGTGTGGGGTTGGAGCGGCGTTGATGGTGGGTGTAGATGCCGCACTTGGAGCAGAAGTAATGCCTGGCCGTGCGCGTGTTGAATTCGTACAGCGTGAGGGCGTCTTCGCCTGTCACGATCTGCAGGTCTTCCTGACGGGCGGTCACGGCGACCGCGCCACGCATCCGGCAGTACGAGCAGTTGCAACGACGGGCGGTGTTCAGTCCATCGGCGAGTCGGACGCGAAAGCGCACCGTGCCGCAGTGGCAGCTGCCCTCGAAATCGGCTTGATCCTTGTTCATTTCCTCGGCCTCACGAAGATCATGGGATGACGCTTACAGGCTGGCGATAGTAGCAGAGGGCGTCGGCTCGTCGGTTGGCCGGACGCCTGCTATCGGCCAGGGCACGCCACCGCTACAATGCGCGTCCCTCCGCATCACCGCCCAAACGCGCCGAGTCGAAGATGAACCGTCAGAAAAAGCTGCAACAGTTGTTCAAGGCCAAGGCCAAAAAAGCCAGCGCCAAACTGGCCCCGAAGAAAAAGTCCACGTACATCAGCAAGGCCGACCGGGCAAAGCTTGAGGCTGAAGCGGCCGCCGAGCAAACCCCGCAGACTGAATCGGACAACTGATCGCGCACAGAAGCGGCGACCTTAACGTTCAATCCACATCCGCCACCCACAGCACCGACTTGCCGATCTGCTCCCGGGCTTCGATCCGGGCGTGAACGGTCTGGACGTCTTCCATCCGGTAACGACCCTCGATCTCGATCTTCAGTGTTCCGTCGAGAATGGCCCCGAACACGGCATCGGCGCGGCGCTGAACCGTGGCTCCGTCGGCCATGTGATCCGCCAGCCGAGGCCGGGTGAGAAACAGTGAACCGCCCTCCCCGAGTTCGATGGGGTCGAGGTCGGTGACCGAGCCGGAGACGTTGCCGTAATTGATGATCAGCCCGCGAGTGCGGCACGCCCTGAAGCTGTCGCGCAGGGTAGTTTTGCCTACCGAATCGAACACCACGTCCACCCCCTTGCCCTGCGTCGCTTCACGAATGCGATCCGCAAAACCGCCCTCGTCGTAGCGCATCGCGTGATGGGCGCCGCGTGCGGTGGCTATCGCGCATTTCCGCTCACTGCTGGCGGTGGCGAAAATGTCGGCGCCCCGTGCCTTGGCCATCTGGATCAGCAACTGGCCGATGCTGCCGGACCCGGCGTGAATCAGGCAGGTGCTCTCTGGCCCCAATCGGGCGATGTCGTCCACCAGGTAATGCGCGGTCGCGCCCTGAAAAATCGTCGCAGCGGCCAGGTCGTAGGGAATGGCATCGGGGATTTTTGCGACCTTTTCAGCGGGCACGCTGGCGTACTCGGCATAGCTGCCCCACGCAATGCACCACGCCACCCGATCACCGACGGCCAGATGCGTAACGCCCTCGCCCACCTCGACAATTCTCCCGGCGCCCTCCATGCCCAGCGTGCAGGGCGCTCGCACCGGGTAGGTGGCGGAGGACGCGTACTTGCCCTGACGGGTGTGCACGTCCATGAAGTTGATCCCGGCGTAAGCGACCTTGACCACTACGTGGCCCGGCGTGACCTCGGGTGTGGGCAGGTCGTTGCGCAATTGCACGACCTCGGGTCCGCCGTAGGTCTGGATCATGATGCCTTTCATCGGGCTTACTCCTGGGTCAGTTCCGGGACGGTTGTCGTCGTCGATGCGATCCATGTTAAAACGCAGCAGTCGGTTCGATAACTCCCCAAACTTTCCCACCCTCCGTTCGGAAACAACCCGATGTTCGATTGGCAGGATTTGTACGTGTTCTCGGTGCTGGCCCGCACGCAGTCGTTGTCCGCGGCCGCCCGCGAATTGCAAGTAGAGCACGCTACCGTGGGACGGCGCCTCGACGCACTGGAAAAAGCGCTGTGCCTGCGTCTGGTCGACCGTTTGCCCCGCAGTCGGCCGCTGACGGAGGACGGCCGGGCCTTGAGCCGGATTCTGGAAGCGCTGCCGGGAATTACCAGTGAAGTGCAGCAGTTGTCGCGGGTGGCGTCCATCGACGTGGCGGGCACGGTCAAGGTCAGCGCGCCGCCCTCGCTGGCCATACACACCTTGGCGCCACGCATGGCCGAGCTGCGACGCCAGCACCCTCGCTTGAACGTGGAACTGTTGCCCTCGCTGTCGCTGGCGGCGCTGGACAAAGGCGAAGCCGACATTGCACTGCGCACGGTGCGGCCCGAGGAAGACGCGTTGGTCCGCCGCAAGGTCGGCGTGGTGCGGTTCGCGCTCTACGCCAGCGCTGCGTTTGCCGAGCAGCCCGCCGAGCAATGGACGTTCATCGGTTACGACGCAAGCCGCGATCACCTCCCGCAGCAGGCGTGGTTGCACCAGATTCGTCGTCATCGCCCGGTGGTGTTTGCCGCCAGCGACTTGATGTCCCAGCAGATGGCGGCCCGGTCCGGATTGGGGGCGGTGGTGCTGCCGACCACCGTGGGCGACGGCGACCCGTCGCTACGCCGTCTGACGGTCGACAGCGATGGCCCCGCCCGTGATCTGTGGCTGACGGTGTACCCCGATCTTCGGCGCTCGCCGTCGGTCAAGGCGGTGATGGATTTTCTGGTCGAGTGCGTTCACAGCGAGCCACGATTGCGCACATGACCCGGTAAAACCCGTGAAGATCAGGCGTTGACCGCTTCCGACGGGGCCATCGCGAAGCGGTTCTTGCCCGCACTTTTCGCGTCGTACAACGCCAGGTCGGCGCGGCGCATCAGGCTGAACATCGACTCGCCCGGCTCACGCTCCGCCACGCCCACGCTGATCGACAACGTCAGGCCGTATAACGGGCTGGTGTTGACGGCTTCGACGATGGCCAGTGCCAGCCCTTGTGCCGCCGCGAGGTCGTGCACGTGAGCCGCGACGGCGAACTCTTCGCCACCCAGCCGGGCGAAGTTATGGCCCTGGCTCCGGTCCTTCAACAGCCTGCCGACTTCGACCAATACCCGGTCGCCGACGTCGTGACCGTAGCCGTCGTTGATCTTCTTGAAATCGTCGATGTCGAGCATCAGGAAGAACAGCGGCGACGTGGCGCTCCCGTCCTCGATGGTTGCGGTGAGCCGTTCGATGAAGGCGCGCCGGTTGGGCAGCCCGGTCAGGGTGTCCTTGTAGGCCATGCCGTGCAGTTGATGTTGCAGGTCGAACACATCCTTGCGAATCAGGCAAAACGTCTGGCACACCAGCGTGGCCACCAGCAGGCTGCCGGTGATGAGGATCAGTGTCAGGGTCAGGTCCAGTTGCCGGTCGAAGGCCGGTTGCACCGTGTAAAACAGCGTGGCCCAGATGGCCGCGCCGGTGCTCAAGGCCTGCAGTGGATGAAAATGCATGGCCGACACCGGCAAGCTCAAGACCAGCCCGATGGGCAGGAACCACAGCAGCGGATTGCCCAGGGCGATGGCCAGTGAACCGAGGCACGCGGTGCAGGTGCACAACAGCAGCAGCCCGGTCAGCCACAGCTCCCGTGTGGTGCGGGCGCGGTACGTGAGAAAACAGATGACCCCGGCGATGGCGCAGTAGCCATACAACCAAGGGGATATGGGCTGGGTCCGGCTGGCCACGAACAACACCACGCAGCACGCCACGGCGGCCAGAATCTCGCTGGATATCTTGAGCGGCCGCAATTGGGCGAACGACTTCTGCTCAAGACTTTCTTCAGTACCCTGCATGCTTCATCAACCCCGCCAGACGCTCTAATGCCGCTCGCCTTCATCGGGTCGCAGTGCGCAGATAGTACCTAAAACTGCCCGTTGCCATGATTAAGAACGTCACCGTTCGGCGCGTGTACAGGCGCAGGGATGCAAACCCCGCTCACTCACGCGGGATTTGCGCCTGCTGCGCACGACGACACGCCTTCAGGGGTTATGCACCACCACGGTGTCATCCAGAAGAACGAACAGATCGTTGAGGTCCTGCCGGGCCTTCGTGGGCGCCGAGCCGAGCACTACGGCGGCGTAACGCAACGATTTTCCCGCCACGGTACGCTCGATGATCACGCAGTCGTGACTGAAGCTGTCATCACCGAAGCCGATTTTCGACGACACGGCAGTCGGTGTGCGCCCGACAGCCATGAGTGCACTGCCTCCGTAGCTGCCGATCCCGCCGGACATCTGGTTCGCCAGGGTGCGCATCTCGGCAGAGGCCGGGGCATCCACCAGCGTGCCCATGGCCATGGCGGTCATCAAGCGGCCCACTTGCCGGGACGTGGCCACAAAGTTGCTCTTCTGCCGTCCTTGCGCCGTGGCCCAACGCGGTGTGAGGGCCACGCCTCCGGCGTTCGCCGCCGCTTCGGCTGTGTTCCGCACCCAGTCATGGCCCTGATAATCCCCTGACACCCACAGCCCCTTGTTGCTGCCCGCGTCGAAAAAACCGCCATTGGCGAACAGCCCGTTGAGGTAGAAATACCCCAGCGCCAGGATGCAACGGCCCGCAGCGGTGTTGTTCGACCAGCGCATCATCAGCCGCATCCAGTCGTAGAATTGCCCGGGTGGCGCGCCGAACTCACCCGCTGTGTCCAGATCGGCGTTGCTGATCGCGGGCGAGGCGATGGCGAACTCGACCTTGCCCGCAGCCGACAGGGTGAACAGCGTGTTCAATTGTGGAATCGTCACGTCCTGGCCGTTGCCGAGGCTGGTGGTCGGACGGCTTGGAAACAGCGCCTTGAGCTTCGGCGCCCAGGCGCGTTTGATCAGCGGGAACAGATCGGCCGCCGTGGTGATGCCGTTGGGCCGCGCCGCGTCGGCCATGGCCTGAACCCGCGCCCGCAAAGCGAAGGCGGCGTACATCACCGTGACTTTCATCAGGCTGCCGACGAAGACCATGTCCTGATCGTTGAGCCCCGCGAACGCCGCCGACGCCGGAGCCCCGGTCACATCGGCCACTGCCGCGCACAGGTTGTTCGCGGTGCTGACCGTCACCGGCGCGAACGCGGTCGTCATCGAGGCGTTAGCGGTGTCGATGTTCACCGTGACAGGGCCGGAAAACGGATCGACAGCGTCAGCCCAGGCAGGCACCGGCGTCGTCGGCGTGCCCCCTTCTCCACCGCCGCCGATGGCATCGGAGAAATGCACGATCTGGATGAACAGGTCGCCGGGGTTGTCCGTGACCATTTGCTCGTAGGCGTCGAGGAAGGTGCTGAAGGGCTCGGACACCTCGCTTCCGGTGGCGGGGTCGATGAACACGAATTGCGTGGCCGTGCCGTCGGCGGCGCCGGTCCCGGTGATGCGCGTGACCACCCGCGCATGGGGCGAGAACTGCCCGGTGGCGGTGGACGAATCGGTGGTGATCCACAGCGGCCCGTAAGTGTTCACCCAATCGATGTATTGCGCCATCGAATAACTGGCGGGTGGCTCGCCGACCATGCCGAGCGCGCCGATGAAGGCTTCTTTCTCGGATGACGCCAGCCCCTGCTGGTTCTGGAACTTGGTCAGGTATTGCGCACCGGCCTTCTGCAAGACTTCCTCGACAGTCATGGCATGGCCTTCTTTCCAGCTGACCATCATGGTGGCGACCGTCGCCCAGCACGCCATGCTGTTTTGCTGCTTCATTTTCGGCACGGTGCCCGCGAACTTGGCGACGACCTGCTCCGCCGTGCCCGCCGACACTTCGACCGATTCAGCCACGCCCTCGGGATCGGTTTTTTGCGCCTTGACGGTTTTGCCCTGATCGATCGCCTTGACCGCTGCGGTGGACAGGCTCGATTTTTCGGCACTGGCCCGTTCGAGGGCGGTTTTTTCCTTGTCGCCGCCATCGATCTGATTCTGGATGTGCTCCTTGACCAGCTTGCCGTAATCGTCTTGAGAAATCGCGCCGTCCTGCCGGGCGCTTTTCAGGGTGTCCATGATCTTGTCGGAATTGGCCGTATTGTGGCCCTGGATGGACATTTTCTGCGCCATCTCGGCGAAGGCCTTGGCGTTGTCCTGATTGGAAAGGTAGGTGCGAATCGCGTTCTGCTGGTTCGCGTCGAGCCCGGTGACGTCCTTGAAGATGCCGGCCTTGCCGAGCAATTCGTTGAGCGTCGCCAGCCCCACGCCCGGTTCCGGGTTGGCCGGTGCGTTCTGGATGTTGATCAGCGGCGGCGCGAAGTCCTTGAACACCGCTTTCCAGTCGGTGACCACCGGGGTGGGCGGGGTCAGCGGCGCGATTGAAGTCGGCTCATCGGTGGTGAATTGGGTCCAGTCCTGGGACGTGTTGTCCTTGACCTTCTCGCACGCATCGCAGGCGCCCTGCACCGTTTCAAGGAACACGCCACGGGACGGCACACTGATGCGGAACGGTGGCGGCGGCGTCAACGGCCGGTAGTGATCGAACAGCGATACGTCCACCGCCTCCCCCTGCGCATCGTGCTCGACGATGTATGCCTGACTGACCCGGTAGCCCGCCGCCACGGGAAACACCAGGGAGTTGCCGGTGACGCAAATCAGCTCGTTCTTCACCACCGACGCCAGGCTTCGATAGACCAGCGGCACGCCGCTGTCGTTGTAGACCTGGATCGAAAAACCGTCGAGCAGCATGTAGCGCCGGTTCGGGTCGAGGCCGTACCACAGGCGGTTGTTGTAGTGCTCCAGGTTGCTGTTGAGGTGCTCGGTCAGCTTGTTGACAATGAACACGTCCTCCTTGCGCGGGTTGCGTTGCTCATCGGAGTTCATCGGGGTGGATTGGGTGACGCCGTCGAACAGGTCGTTGCCCAGATAGCCGCTGTAGATCCGCCCGTTGTAGTGAGGCGTGGCGTAATTGACGTTGAGACTTTCCACCGTCAGCGTGACCATGTTGCCCAGCGTGGTGCGGCTGACCGCCGAGACGCTGGCGGCGAAGCTGTAGACCAGTTGAATCTGCGCAATGGTGGCGCGGGTCGAGGTGCTGTTGGCCTGGAAGTTGTAGCGCAGCAACTGTTCTTTGGTGGAGTAGCGGTTCAGCGCGGTGATGTCGAGGGAGCTGAACGGCTTCATGACCAGCGTCGATTGGCTGATCAGCCGCGTCACCAGCTGCGGCGCGATGTCGCTGAAGAAAATCCGGTCCCAGTCGGCAATCACGTTGTTGGCGAACTTGTTCAGCAGCTCAAGCGTCGTGATGTCGAGAATGTTCGCGTAGGCATCCCAGAGCTTTTTGTCGTCCTCCATGCCCTGAAAGAAGCTGATGGGGGTCAGCACGTTGTTGACGAGGATTTTCTGGTCATTGAAGGAATGCACGCGGATGCACTGGGCGGGCGACACCGACTCGTAGTTCTCGTCCAGGGTCATGAACAGGTCGAAAATCTTGCCGGGGGTCAGCACGTCATGGGATTCGGTCTGATAGCTGACCGACGGCCCGCCGCCGAACAGCAGCGACAGCCCGCCCGTAGCCGCCGCGATGGCGGTGGACTTGATGTTGTCGCGGATGGTGCCTTCCACGTCCACCCCGCCCTGGGTGGTGACGGTCTTGCGGATGATCGGCAAAGACAGGATCCGGTCGAAACGGGTTTTCGGCCGGGGCAGCACGGCGCGCACGCTGAAACTGCCCTTCACTTCAGTGATCGCGTCGTCGCAATAGCGCGCGGCCGGGAAATCCACGTGGGCGTAATGGGTCCTGATCCGCTCGTTGGCGTCGAAACCCTTCAGCAGCGGGTGAACCCTGAGCCAGCTGAACCGCTGCAACCAGGTGTTGGACGGCATGGGCAGCAACGCGGGCGCCAGCACGTCCGACCATTTGTGGATGTTGTCCATGGTGAAGTTGGTCATCAGCAGCGGCACGAAGATGCACTCTTCCACCGCCACCAATTCCTGAAACACCGCGAAGTGCCGCAACACCTCAAAGTACATCATGGTCAGCGAGTGGCAGTGATTGTGGTTGGCGACGACTTCGGTGGTGGCGCTGTATTGCTGACCCTCTTGCACGGTGGTGACCACCGACGCGTTGAGCTGGCGATAACTGTCGGCGTTTTGCATCACGGCCTGACGCAGCTTCTCGGCGAAGAACTGCGAGGTGTTGCGGCTGCCGCTTTGCGAGGCGCTGCTGCTGGAACTGGCCGTGCCCCCGGCCACGCCAAGTGCGCCTGACACCACACCAATATTGGCGGCCACACCCAGCCCGGCACTCACCCCGCTGGTGGTCGCTGAACTCTGGCCTTGCACGGCTTCCCCCAAAAAGCCGCCCAACTGGTCGGCGATTTCCCGCTCGGAAACGAGGTCAGCGGTCAGCCGTTCGCCCTGAGAAACATTCTGCGACTCGGCGGCTTGCAACGCGTGGCTCGAATCGAAAACCGCGATCTGTTTCTTCTGACCGGGTGCCAGCGGCAAGGAATACAGCAGGTTGCCCAGGGAATAACCGTCCGCCTTGAACACCGATTTGTAGTGCAGGATGTGGCCCGTCGCGACCGTGACCGCCTGGTAGAACGACAGGTAATCGCCGTCGGCGGGCGTGTCTTGCCAGCGAATGGGGTTGTCCAGGTTCACCGGCTTGCGGTTGATCTGCTGGGTGCCGCCTTCCAGCTGGAACGCCGACACTTCTTCGCCCTGCAAGGTCATCAGGGTGGAACGGGTCAGGGTGTAATTGGCCACATCCGGGTCTGAGGTACGCACGATGGCGGTGTAGTTGTATTCGCTCAGGGTGCGATTGGGCGTGGACAGGTTGATGCAGCCGCCGCCAATGTCCTGCATGTATTCGTCGGAGTTGATCAAGTCTTCCTGCGTCGGCAAGCGGCTGACCTTGCCCGAGCCCGAACAATCGCAATCCTCCTTGTGTTGATCGTCCGCTGGGTCACACACCGGGTCGGTCACCAACAAGTACAGGAAGTCATCGGAAATGGTTTCGTTGGGGGTGTCGGGATTGACCGGGATGTCGGCGGGGGTGTTTGGCGTCAGTGAAATCAGCGCCTGGGCCGCGACGTAATTGCCATAGGGATAGGCCATGGCGAAGTTGCCGTTGCTGTCGGCGGTGGCCTGACCGACCACGCGCCAGACATCTTCCGTGTGTTCCCTGGCCTGAATCAGCACCGTCGCGTCCTTGAACGGGCATGCCTTGGTCAGCCCGACCAGTTTGCCCCGTAGCCGTTTGCCGTCCACCGGCAGGTTCGCAGGGTCCGGGTCCAGCGCGACTGGGCCATATTCAGCGACTTCGATGTGCAGGTCCTTGAGTTGCGCGTCATCCGCCGCGAACTCGTTGCGCCACAGCTCAGCGCCGTCGAAGCCGCGCACCCGCACCGCAATCGGGCCTTGCACGCTGTTTTGCAGCAGCTTGTGTTGGGCGGTCAGTGAAAAGGCAATCCGGTTCTCGGCAGGTGTTTCGGCGTTGTGCAGCCAGTCGTAGGCGATGGAACGAAACCGCGTCGTCCCGTTCGCATCGAGGCCGCTGTATTGCGCGTCCAGGGCGTAGAAGTACAGATCCGGTTTGTCGATCAGGCGGCCATCAGCGGTCGTCACGTGCAGGTGGCCAGCGATGTCGATCCAGACCAGCGCCTCGACCACGATGTCGAAATCGAACAGGGCAAAGAAGTACTGCTTCAGAAAACCGGCGAAGTCGGCCACGTTCTCCAGGTGCAGGCGATTGACGAGGGGCCCAAGACGGTCATTGATGACAGCGTCGGGGGTCATCGGGTCCTTGGGGGAAAGGTCGTTCTCTTCAATCAGGGTTTTCAGGAATTGCAGCAGGCTGACGGTGCCGCGACGACCGGTGATGCGCTGAAACTCGGGGAGCGCTTCGTCGTATCGGTGCTGATTGACCAGGAAAATACTGTTGGCGAGGCCGTTGCTTGTCACCCCGTCGGCATTCGTGCCTTTGATCAGATAGAGCGCGGAAAACGGCGTGGGGTACGGGATTTCCAGCTCGGCGATGGTCAGCTGGAGGGTGATGGGAAAAGCCAGTTGCGGCACGGCCTTTTCACCCTGTTTCATGATGGCGTCGGTGAAACGCTGGAAGTTCAGCAGTTGATTATCGGCGCCGGTCAGGCCGGCGGAAGGAGCGCTGGCTTCATAACGGCTGTCTTTGAGGTGAAGGCTCTGTCGCTGGGTCAACGTGCCAATCTGCGTGCGCTGAATCCCCTGCCGGCTCGGGCCGGGAGAGTAACTGAAGCGGGGCAATTGAAACGTGAGATCGACCGTCCCCGACGTTACGGCGTCGGGGTCCCCTTCATACGTGAAAGACCGCTGTAGGAGCAACATGCGAGATTCCTCTGGTGTTCTTATTAGTTGACGAGGTCCTCCCGACTTCGGACTACCAGAAGAGTCGCGGGAGTATAGAAAAGAGCCCGCACAGCGCAATGGTGTCGAAACGCCGTAATAGAGCGGCGAAACGCCACTTTTCAGGGTGACTCACGCAACGGTTTTGCGGACGCGGGCGTCTGCGCTGGGAGGTTGGGTCGTGATCCTCCAGCAATCCGACCAGTTGCCTTCACGGCGTTAAAAACCCTCCTACACTCCCAATGTCTGTTCGGGGATGACGCCCAGCCGTCCGCTCGCCCCCAGACAATCCCCGCCCCATCAACCGAATCATCCACGCCGTTTTTCACTTCGGGAGGTGTATGTATGTCGAGCAAACGTCCCCCTTTCACCATGGATTGCTGGAACAAGGACTGGATCATCCATGGCCACAAACTGGTGTGCCGGTCCTGTGGTGCCGGGCAGTGCCCCGCGTTGAACGAGCAACCGTTCAGACACACCGAGACCTGCGAGGTCTCTGCGGCCGGAGCCCGTTACCCCTGGCGGGAACTCAATGCCATTCTCAAGGACGGACTGGCCGACGCCAGGCGCATGCTGCATTGACTCGTTTTTTACGCGCCCACCTGTGACGAGCCTTCACACTGGCTGTGCCATCTGCGGTGTTTTATTGCCCGGAACCCTCGCCTACGCTGTGCTCACCCCGGACACACATGCCTCTGGGGATTCTGATCACTGACCGTGGAAAGAGACCGATGAGCACAGCCCCCAAGCCAGATGAACTCGCAATCCCTTATCAACTGCCCCAAGTGCCGTTCATGACGCCGGACATGGTGCACGCTGGCGTCCTCACCGATTGGCTGCAAGACGACAATCTATGGGTGCCGGTCACCGCGTCGGTCTCGTTCAAACCCCTGTTGCTCAGCACCACCGGCGGCTATTACATCAACCTGTTGCGCGTTCGCCAGAGCGGCGTGCTGTCTCGTCATCGCCACAGCGGCGGCGTGCATGCGCTGGTCCTTAAAGGCCGCTGGTATTACCTCGAACACGACTGGGTGGCCACCGAAGGTTCTTTCGCCTACGAGCCACCAGGGGAAACCCACACCCTGTTCGTGCCGGAAGACGTGGAAGAAATGATCACCTGGTTCCACGTTCAGGGCGGTTACACCTACGTTGACCCGCAAGGCGTGGCCGTGGGATACGAGGACGTGTTCACCAAGCTCGAAACCGCACGCAAACATTACAAATCCCTGGGGCTGCCGGACGAATACATCGAGCAGTTCATTCGCTGACAGGCCGATCTCCGGCGACGGGCGGGTGGCTTGTTCGTGTGCCCGAATGCTGGCAGGCTGCGCCCACCGTAGCCTGTCGCGAGCGTGCAGATGGATAACTACTCACAGATGCTGGCCTTCATATGGGCGACCGAACATGGCAATTTCTCGGCGGCGGCGCGGGCCAACGGCCTGACCCCTTCGGCCATCAGCAAGCTGATCACCCGGCTTGAAGACCGTTTGCAGGTGCGGCTGTTTCAGCGCGGCACCCGCACGTTGACCCTGACCGAGGAAGGCTCGGCCTATCTGGTCAGTGCGCGGGCGGTGATCCATGCGATGGCGGAAGCGGACTCGCTGGCGGAAGCATTTCCCGGCCGGGTCAGCGGCGCGCTGCGCATTCACACGATGACCACTTTCGCCAAACACCAGATCCTGCCGTGGCTGCCGGAATTCCTGGCGCGCTACCCCGGCCTGACGGTGGATGTGCAAGTGGGGCCGCAGTACGTGGACCTGTTCGATCAGGGGCTGGACGTGGCGATTCACAGCGGCGGACTGCCAGACTCTTCGCGAATCGCGCGGAAGATCGGTGAAAGCGCGTGGGTTACCTGCGCGTCACCGGATTACCTGGCGCGCAAAGGGACGCCTGCTCAACCGCAGGACTTGCTGAACCACGACTGCTTCAACTTCGGCTTTCACAGCGCCTGGAACACCTGGCAATTTCGTGCCGGGACAGGCGACGCCGAGGCTGGCATCGTCACCCTGCCGATTGCCCCCAAGGCCGTTTTTGCCCAGGGTGACTTGCTGCGGGAGATGGCCTTGAGCGGCGCGGGGATCGTCAAGCTGGCGCAGTTTCACATCGGCGAGGACATCCGGCAGGGTCGATTGGTCCCGCTGCTGAGCGACTTCAACCTGCCGGGTAAAGAGCCGATTTACCTGATTTATTCGAACAGGAAGCACCTGAGCCCGAGAATCCGCGTGTTCCGCGATTTTCTGGAAGACAAGCTGAAGGAACATCCATGGGAATAAGCACGCCGATCAGAACGTCGGCGGCGAAACCGCGCTGACCACCACGCACACTTCGTCGAACGGGTTGCGCATGCGGTGCGGCAAGCGGCTGTCGAAGTAATAGGCGTCGCCTGGCGCAAGGATGCGGACCTCATCGCCGACAGTCATTTCCAGACGACCTTCGATGATGATGCCGCCCTCCTCGGCTTCGTGGGAGTACAACTCTTCGCCTTCCTGGCCGGTGTCGGCGCCGGGTTCGTAGCGTTCGTGAAGAATCATCATCGAGCTGTTGGTCAGGTTGGCCCCGACTTGCCGGTAGGACAGCATTTTGCCGTCTGCCAGTTCGACCAGTTCATTGGCCTTGTAGAACACCGCACGGTCGACGACCGCCGAGTCGGAGAAAAATACGCTCAGGGTGACGTTCAGCGGCTTGAGCAGGCGCTTGAGAATACTGACTGACGGGCTCGATTTGTCGCGTTCGATGATCGACAGCGTGGCATGGGGAACGCCCGCCAGTTCGGCAAGACCACGGATCGACAACCCCCGGCTCTGACGCAGCGCCTTGAGCCGCTCGCCGACCGACGCCGTGTCTTCGCTCGGGACCTCGTCTTCGACGGGCTCTTCCGGCGCGTGGGGGTTGCGGCTGATCGCCGGCGAATCTGTCACGGTTGTGTCCTCGAATGAACTCGGCATGTCACGGGCCGACGCCGCGTGAATGCGCGTATGAGACGGCGTGCATCCGTCGATGCCTGAAGGGTCGCGGTGCACCAAGTTGGGTATTTCGCACCAACCGGCGTCAGCTGACAAGCGCAAAAGTAACAACCGCTGACGACCGATCACCGGACGCGGGCGTGGCCGTGGGCTCGATGCCCCGAACGGCGTGAGCTTGACGGCTGGCCTGATCGCAAAAGCCGGGCGTGAAAAAACAATCGCTTACCGGTCATCCGGGCGATTTCAGTTTTCGGGGGCGCGGGAAAATAAAACTTGCTTCGCAGATTTGCAGGTGGTAAATATTTTTACCACCACCACACAACATCATCTGCGTCGAGGTTCCACATGCACAAGAAGCACAAGCCGTGCCACGCTTTAGCCGCTCTCGCGTTGACCGTTGCCGGACTTGCCGCCGCACAGTCGGCAAGCGCCCGTGACCTGACCATCGTTTCCTGGGGAGGAAACTTTCAGGACGCGCAACGTGAGATTTTCTTCAAGCCATTCGGCGAACAGACCGGCAAAAAAGTCCTCGACCAGAGCTGGGACGGTGGCGTCGGCGTACTCGACGCCAAGGTGAAAGTCGGCAACCCGAACTGGGATGTGGTCGAAGTGGAAGCCGAAGACCTCGCGCTGGGCTGCGACACCGGCCTCTACGAAAAAATCGACTGGGCCAAGGTCGGCAACAAGGCTGACTTCATTCCGGAAGCGGTGAACGATTGCGGCGTGGGCGCCATCGTCTGGAACACCGGTGTGGCGTGGGACGGCGACAAGCTGAAAACCGCGCCGACCTCTTGGGCCGATTTCTTCGACACCCAGAAATTCCCCGGCAAACGCGGCCTGCGCAAAGGCCCGAAATACTCGCTGGAGTTCGCCCTGATCGCCGACGGCGTTAAGCCCGCTGACGTTTACAAAGTGCTGCGCACCCCGGAAGGCGTGGACCGTGCGTTCAACAAGCTCAACAGCATCAAATCCAGCATCGTCTGGTGGGAAGCGGGCGCGCAGCCGCTGCAAATGCTCTCGGCCGGTGACGTAGTGATGAGCTCGGCTTACAACGGCCGCATCACCGGTTTCAACCGCAACGAAGGCAAGCACTTCAAATTCCTGTGGAACGGCAGCGTCTCGGCCATCGACTCCTGGACCGTGCTCAAAGGCAGTGAAAACAAAGCCGCTGCGATGGACTTCATCGGCTTCGCCAGCAAGCCGGAAAACCTCTCCAAACTGCCGAAATTCATCGCCTACGGCTTGCCGAACAAAAAGGCCAACGAGCTAGTTCCTGCGGACCTGAAGGCTGACCTGCCGACCACCCCGGACAACCTCGCCGCCGCGCTGCCGCTGGACGTCGAGTTCTGGGTCGACAACACCGAATCGCTGACCGAGCGCTTCAACGCCTGGATCGCCCAGAAGTAATTCCGGCGCATTTTCCGCCACCGTTCCAGCGTGGCGGCTCACCCTGCAAACCTCCGCCATGTCGCGCGCCCGTGCGCGACGTGACGGCCACTGATTGCTTCTTCATTTTGCGTGAACAGGCAGATGAGTAGCGAAGACGGCACCTGCCTACACCCTGATGAGGGCTGCGACATGAAACACCTGGTCAGCTTCAAGAACATCCAGAAAACCTACGACGGCTTTCGTCCGGTCGTGAAAGACCTGAACCTGGACATCGCCGAAGGAGAATTCGTCACCCTGCTCGGCCCTTCCGGCTCGGGCAAGACCACCAGCCTGATGATGCTCGCCGGTTTTGAAACACCGACTCAGGGCGAGATCTTTCTGAAAGACAAACCGCTGCACAACCTGCCACCGCACAAACGTGACATCGGCATGGTGTTCCAGAATTACGCCCTGTTCCCGCACATGACCATCGAGGAGAACCTCGCGTTTCCGCTGTCAGTGCGCAAGATGAACCGCATCGAGCGCGCCGAGAAAGTGCGCCGCGCCCTCGACATGGTGCGCCTCAACGACTTCGCCAAACGCTACCCGGCGCAGATGTCCGGCGGTCAGCAACAGCGTGTTGCCCTGGCCCGCGCGCTGGTGTTCGAGCCCAAGCTGGTGTTGATGGACGAGCCCTTGGGCGCCCTCGACAAACAGCTGCGCGAGCACATGCAGCTGGAGATCAAGCATTTGCACAAACAGTTGGGGCTGACGGTCGTTTACGTGACCCACGACCAGAGCGAAGCGCTGACAATGTCGGACCGCGTGGCCGTGTTCAATGACGGCGTGATCCAACAGATCGACACCCCGGCGGCGATCTACGAAACCCCGACCAAAAGCTTCGTGGCCCAGTTCATTGGTGAGAACAACACCCTGCACGGCACGGTGCTGTCCCAGGACGCCACCCACTCCACCGTTCGCTTGAAGGACGGCAGTCTGGTTCAGGCGATCACCGTGACCGGCGCACAGCCGGGAGAACCTGTCGCGCTGTGCATTCGTCCTGAACGCGTGCTTGTCAGCGCAGCAGGCAGTACGCCCCTGACCGCACGGATTCGCGAATACATCTACCTCGGCGATCACGTGCGCATGATCACGGAAATCGCAGGGCAACCTGACTTCATGATCAAACTGCCCGCCACCCAAATGGACAGCAGCTGGACCGTCGGCAGTTCCATCGCCCTGTCCTGGGCGCACGAGCACATTCGTGCGCTCGACGTCATCCAGCATTGAGGTGCCGATCATGAGTCAGACCGCCGTTCTGTTGCACCGCGACGAAGACCCCGTCGACCTGAGGGCCAAACTCAGAAGGTCCCAACGCACGTATAAACTGAAGTCGCTGGCGCTGATCGCGCCGCTGTTCCTGTTCGTGCTCGTGTGCTTTGCCTTCCCCATCGGCACCCTGCTCAGCCGCAGCGTCGACAACCCCGAAGTCAACACCGCCATGCCCGCCACCACCACTGCCTTGAGTGGCTGGGAAGGCACCGAGCTGCCCGGCGAAAGCACCTACGCCGCGTTGATCAAGGACCTTGCCAGCGCCAAGGAAAACGGTCAGATCCTCGCCTTGAGCAAGCGCCTGAGTTACGAGATTCCCGACTACCGCACCGTCATCACCAAAACCCTGCGCAAGTTGCCCGACGACGGCGCGGCCTCGAAACGCGAGGCGCTGATCGACGTCGACAAAGCCTGGGGCGATGTCGTGTACTGGAAAGCGCTGAAACAGGCGTCGTCGAAACTCACGCCCTATTACTTGCTGGCGTCCGTCGATCATCGGCTGGATTCGGCGACGGTCAATCTGGTGAAGGCGGAGCCAAATCAGTCGATCTACGTGGACATTTTTGCCCGCACCTTTTACATCGGCGCCATCGTCACCGTGCTGTGCCTGATCCTGGGTTTCCCGGTGGCCTACTGGCTGGCTATTTTGCCGGAGGGCAAAAGCAACCTGCTGATGATCTGCGTGCTGCTGCCGTTCTGGACCTCGCTGATCGTGCGCACCGCCGCGTGGATCGTCCTGCTGCAATCGGACGGTTTGATCAATCGCACACTGATGTTTTTCGGCATCGCCGATGCGCCGATCCAACTGGTGTTCAACCGCACCGGAGTGATCATCGCAATGACCCACGTGCTGCTGCCGTTCATGATTCTGCCGCTGTACAGCGTGATGAAAAGCATCCCGACGAACTACGTGCGGGCCGCCATTTCCCTGGGCGCGCATCCGTTCGTGGCGTTCTGGCGGGTGTACGTGCCGCAGACCTTCGCGGGCCTGGCGGCGGGCGCTCTGCTCACGTTCATTCTCGCCATCGGTTACTACGTGACCCCGGCGCTGGTGGGCGGTGCAGCGGATCAGATGGTCAGCTACTTCGTCGCGTTCTACACCAACAAGACCGTGAATTGGGGCATGGCGTCTGCCCTTGGCAGCCTGTTGCTGATCGCCACCCTGCTGCTCTACGCGGTGTACGGCAAACTCACCAACCCGACTCAGGCGAGGTAATCGACATGTTGCAACCCTACGCATCCCCCGCCGAAAAACTCGCCCGCTTCGGACTCGTCTCGGTGTCGATCCTGATCCTGCTGTTTCTGATCGTGCCGATCCTGGTGATCATCCCGCTGTCGTTCAACTCGTCGTCGTTCCTGACGTACCCCATGGACGGGTTTTCCATGCGCTGGTACCAGGAATTGATGTCTTCGGAAGAATGGCGGCAGGCGTTCAAAAACAGTTTCATCATCGCGCCCGGTGCGACGCTGCTGGCGATGGTGTTCGGCACCATGGCCTCGGTCGGGCTGTGCCGCGGTGACTTTCGCGGCAAGAGCGTGGTCATGGCGTTCCTGATTTCGCCGATGATCGTGCCGCTGATCATTGTCGCGGTGGGGCTGTATTTCTTCTTCGCCAAGCTGCAGTTGCTCAACAGCTACCTCGGCCTGGTGCTGGCCCACGCCATGCTCGGCGTGCCATTCGTGGTGATCACGGTCAACGCGACGCTGCAAGGTTTCAACACCAACCTGAGCCGTGCGGCCGCGAGCCTGGGTGCCCCGCCGCTGACGGTGTTCTTTCGCGTCGTGCTGCCGCTGATCGCGCCCGGCGTCATCTCCGGGGGACTGTTCGCCTTCGCCACCTCGTTCGATGAAGTGGTGGTGACGCTGTTCCTCGCCAGCCCTTCGCAACGCACCTTGCCGCTGCAGATGTTCGCCGGGATTCGCGAGAACATCAGCCCGAATATCGCCGCCGTCGCCACCATCATGGTCGTGCTGTCGGTCTTGATGCTGCTGACGCTGGAGGTGCTGCGGCGGCGTAACGAAAAATTGAAGGTCAAACAACAATAAACAGGCGGCAGTCCCTTGTTCGGGACGTATTGAAAACCATGTGAGGCCGCCCCGACCCTATGCAGGGGCGGCAAACGACTGTCCGGATTCAGAGGTTGAGAATGGCTAACTTAGTGGGCGATGTATCCAGCGCCGCGCGTATCCTGCCGGAACTGAACGGTGAAAAGCTGTTCATCCAGAAAGGCAAAGGCGCCTGGCTCTGGGATGACAAAGGGCGTCGGTACATCGATACCGCGCTGGGTTTCGGCGCGGTGCTGTTGGGTCACGCCAACGACACCGTCAACGAGGCCGTGACGCACGCATTGAGCGACAGTGCCGCGCCGTCCTGGGCCCACGTGCGCGAACACGCGGCAGCGGCGGCGCTGGCGAAGCACACGGGCGAACTGACCAAAGTGATGTTCACCAACTCCGGCAGCGAAGCGGTACACCTCGCCTGCCGAGCCGCCCGTGCGTACACCGGGCGCGGCAGAATCGCCAAGATGGCAGCGGGGTTCGACGGCTGGTTCGATGACGTGAGCTTTGGCAACGTGACCTCCAACGAAGCGCGTTTCGAAGACGGCGCTCGCCCCGCGACCGAACGTACCACGCTGCTGCGCTTCAACGACTTCGCTGACGTCGAGCGGCTGTTTGCGGAAGACGGCGATATTGCGGCGGTGATCCTTGAACCGATGCTCGCCAACGCGGGCTGCATCATGCCGGTGCCCGGTTACCTCAAGCATGTCCAGGACATCGCGCACGCACACGGCGCGCTGGTGATCTGCGATGAGGTGTTGATGGGCTTTCGTCTGTTTGCCGGGCTGGCGGGTTTGCGCGAAGGCCTGGACCCGGACCTGGCCAGCGTCGGCAAGGCGATCGGTAACGGCGTGCCGGTCTCGGCGGTCGTCGGCAAGCCGCATATCTTGCAGGGCTTCGAAGAAGGCCGCGTCGCCCGGGGCGGCACGTTCAGCGGTAACCCGCTGGCCTGCGCGGCGGTCAGCAGCACCTTGGCGTTGCTGGATCAAAGCGATTACGAGCAGTTGGTGCAGCGCGGCGAGCACCTGCGTGTGGCGATCGAAGAGATTTTCAAGGCCCAGGGCATCCAGGCCGTGACCAGCGGGTATGGCAACGTATTCGGCATCTGGCACGCCGACGTTGCGCCCGTCACGTATGAAGACGCTTCAAAGGTCGCCAACCCCGCCTTCACCAAAGCCCTCCACCTCGCCCTGCGCGAAGCCGGTGTGCTGATGATGCCGTCACCCTATGGACGGATCTACATCTCGTTCGACCACGGGGATGAAGTGATTAATGCGATGAAAGTGGCGTTCGAGCAGGCGGCTGTAAAACTGCGCGCCGAGTTCGGCAGCCCGTGATTCAAGACTGTGGTGGGTCAGCCGGCTGTGCAACGCCTGACCCACCGCTTCGCGGCCGTCGCACAGCTCGGGCTGCTCCCACAAGGTTCAGGCCGGTCGCGAAATCCTCACGCACCGCAAACCCCGTGGGAGACGCCGGGGGGACGATGGCAGCGATGGCGACCTATCTGACCGCCGCCACTGACTGGCCTCAGCTCACCAAACCTGGCGCAGGCCCCAGCTCCGCACGCAACTTGCTCAACGCTGCGTAGGCCTTGTCGCGATACGCCAGCAGTTCGGCGCGTTTTTCCGGGTCGATGTCGAGAAAACCGTGCCCGGACTTGAGGCCGTAGTTGCCGCCGTCCACCAGGTCCTGCAGGGCTTTCGGCGCCGCCAGACGGTCGCCATACGTGCCCGACAGCGTTTTGTAGGAAGACGCATAAACGTCCAGCCCGGCCATGTCGCCAATCGCGAACGGCCCGAACAGCGCCAGACGGAAACCGAAGGCATTGCTCACCACCAGATCGACCTGTTCCGGCGTCGCCAATCCCTCTTCTACCACCATCACCGCTTCCTTATAGAGCGCGAACTGCAAACGGTTGGCGACGAACCCCGGAGTGTCCGCGACCCGCGCAGGCACCTTGCCGACCGCGCGAATCAGCGCTTCCAGCGTGTCGACATGAGCGGGCAATGTGTGTTCGCTGGCAATCAGCTCGACGCTCGGAATGAACGGCGCCGGGTTCATCCAGTGCACGCCCAGAAAACGCTCCGGGTGAGTGACGAACTTCGCCAGTTCGCCGATCGGAATCGCCGAGGTGTTGGTGCCTATGATGGTGTCCGCTGGGGCCGCCGCCGACACGCGCCCCAGTACATCGCGCTTGACGTCCATCGATTCGAACACCGCCTCGGTCACGTAATCCACGCCCTCGACCGCCTCTTCGATGGAGCCTGCGGCGGTCAGGTTTGCGCTCAGCCGCGCATGGGCATCTTCCGGAAACAGCCCGGCTTCGGCGAACGCCTTGGCCTGTTTGAGCAGGCGCTCCAGATTGTCCTTCGCCACGCTGGCGGACACATCGCCCAAGACCACCTGCGCGCCGCCCAAGGCCAACACTTGAGCGATGCCGCCGCCCATGTAGCCCGAACCGACTACGGCCACTTTCTTGATCGTCATGCTGCAACTCCTATTCTTGAATGACAGACCCAGCCATCAGAGATGCTGATCGCTGCGGTCCTTGAGACTCGACAAAGCCAGTGCGGCAATCACGCCGCCCGCCGCCAGATAAGCCGCCACCGCATACCCCGAACCGAAGCTGACCAGTAGGAACGACGCGATCAGTGGCGCCGGACCACCGGCGACCAGCGAGGACATCTGGTAGCCAACCCCCGCACCGGTGTAGCGAACGTGCACCGGAAACTGCTCGGAGATCAGCGACGCCTGGGCGCCGTACTGAATGGCGTGAGGCACCAGCGACAGGGTAATGGCGATGAAAATCCAGGTTTCGTTGCCCGAATTCAGCACCCAGAAGTACGGGAAGGCCATGAGGATCAGCACCGCACACCCGAAGTAATACATGTTGCGGCGACCTACCCGGTCCGCGAGGTTGGAAAAAATCGGCAACAGGATCAGGTCGAGGATCGCTGCGGACAACGTCCCAAGCAGCACAAAAGTGCGCGACACGTGAGCTGTTTGCGTCGCGTAATCGAGGATGAACGCCGTAAAAATGTAGAACGGCATCTGCTCGGACATGCGCAGGAACGCCACTTTGACGATCTCGCGCCAATGGTGTTTGACCACGAACTTGAGGGGGCTTTTCTCGATTTGCTGGTTCTGCTTCTTCGCCGCGAAGGACGGCGTCTCTTCAATGGAGAGACGCACGAGCAGGCCGACCACCACCAGAATCCCCGACAGCAGGAACGGAATGCGCCAGCCCCAATCAAGGAAATGCTCGCCGGTGAAATAGCTCGACCCCATCACCGCCGAGGTCGACAGGATCAGGCCGATGGACGTGCCCAGTTGCGGCCAGGCGCCCGCCGCACCGCGCTTCTTCTGATCGCCCCACTCCAGCGACATCAACGCCGCACCGCCCCACTCACCGCCCACGCCGAAGCCCTGGACCAGACGCAAGATGATCAAGATCACCGGCGCCCACAGCCCGATACTCTCGTAGGTGGGCAAAAATCCGATGAGAAAGGTCGCCAGCCCGGTCATCACCAGCGTGACGATCAAGGTGGTCTTGCGCCCGACGCGATCGCCGTAGTGACCGAAAACTGCCGCGCCGATGGGGCGAATCGCGAAGGCGATGGCAAAGGAGGCGAACGACAGCATCAAGGAGACGAGTCGGTCATGGGTGGGAAAAAATAACAGAGGGAACACCAGCGCAGCCGTCGCACCATAGATGTAATACTCGTACCACTCGATGGTGGTGCCGATCAGACTGCCCACCGAAGCCCGGCGGCGCTGTTTGAGCTGGTGAGCGGTGGGTTGCGCCGACTGCGCAACCGGCTCGGTGTTGGGCGCAGAGGTGCTGCCTCCCAGGGTACCGTCGAGTGTAGACATGAAGCTGCCTCCGTTATTCTTATTGGGGTAGGCAAAGCGCGCGGAATGGCCTGTTCAGGCCCTCTGGCTAGCGCTCTGTCATGAGCGACGCGTTGTGGCGTGTGGCTTTTACATGTGAGCAGCTCACAGTATTTGTTATTTTTTCACAATGTCAAGCAATCTGCGTTAAGATTTAACAGCGCAAGCTATCACTTTTCACATTCAGGATTCTTGATGAACACTGATGAACAGACCCACCGCACGCTCTACCTGATCCGCCACGGCGAAACCGACTGGAACGCCAAACGCCTGTTGCAGGGGCGTCGCGACATCCCTTTGAACGCCGTGGGTAAAGGCCAGGCGGCGGTATCCGGCACCTGTCTCAAGTGGCTGCTGCCAGACGCGTCGAGCACCGACTTCATCGCTAGCCCGTTGGGCCGCACGCGCGAGACCATGGAAATCATCCGTCAGCGAATGGGGCTGGACGCCGGGGATTACCAGACCGATGAACGGCTGGTGGAGATCAACTTTGGCGAGTGGGAAGGACTGGACTGGCAGCAGATCGCCGAGCGTCAGCCGGAGCGTTACGCCGCACGGCAGGCTGATCCGCTGAACTTCATGCCCACCAAGGGCGAGAATTACCCCCACGTGTTCGAGCGCGTCGGCAGCCTGCTGGGTTCATTGCAGCGGGACACGGTTCTGGTCGCCCACGCCGGGGTGCTGCGCAGTTGCCTGGCGTTGCTCACCGACGTGCGGGATGACGAGGTGCCGCTGCTGGAAATCCCGCAGGACCAGGTGCTGATGGTGCGCGATGGCCAATTTGCCTGGATGCGGGTCAGCACGGCGCTGGATGGAAGCCGCTGACCGTAGGGCGACGTCAACGGCGATCAGGCGAGGATCAGTTCGATGCCCGAACGGCGAATGCCAGCGGCGGAATCGCTCGTCAGCCCGTCGTCGGAAATGATCGGATCGAAGCGGTCAAGACCGGCGACGCGGTACATGCCGAAGGTGCCGTATTTGGAGCTGGTGGCCATCAACACCACCTGCGACGACCCGGCCATGGCGGCCTTCTTGACCTCGACTTTGGCCTCTGACGGGGTGGTGATGCCCCGTTGCAGATCCCAGGAGCTGCTGGAAATGAAAGCAATGTCGGTGGCGAGATTGCGCAGGGTGTCGGCAGCGAGGGTGCCAATGCCGGTGATGTTGTCGTGGTCCAGCACGCCGCCGGTGTGAATCACTTTGACGTGCCGCGCTTCCGACAGGGCGATGACGATGCTGAAATCGTTGGTGACCACAGTGATGCCTTCCAGCGCGATGATGTGCGGCACGAGGCAAAGCGTCGTCGTGCCCGCATCGAGGTAAACCACCATCCCCGGCTTGAGGTACTGCGCGGCGATCACGGCCATGCGCTGCTTCTGCTCGGATTCGAGAATCACGCGCTTATGGTGGCTCGGCTCGTTGGCCATCTGACTCGCCAGACGCACGCCGCCGGGCACGGAAAACACCAGTCCTTCCTGCTCCAGCAGCGCGATGTCCCGGCGCACGGTCATGTGCGAACAATTGAAGATTTCCGTGAGCTGCACGACGCTCAACGTCTGCTCGCGCCGAAGCCTGCGAATGATCATCTCGCGACGTTGCGCCGGTTGCATCGGCAGCGCATCAGGTGATGGCAGAAGGTCTTCGCTCATGGGGGCTCTTGGGGTCGGGTTGAGGGCGTAGATTAACGCACAACGTCAGGCGGGCGCTGCTGATTGCACCCGTTTCATTTACCACTCCAACCTGATGCGGCTCTCGAATACCCGCTCCTCCCCCGTCACCGGATCGACGAACCGCACCCCCTGCGCCAGCAACTTCAGCGGCCGGTCGTAATCATCCACGGCGTCCTTGATCACCTCGGGATAGAAAGGGTCATTGCAGATTCCTGCGCCCAGCGCCGCCATGTGCACCCGCAATTGGTGCTTCTTGCCGGTTACCGGGTACAAGCCATAACGCCACAGGTCGCCCTTGCGCTCACAGACTTCGATGCGGGTTTCGGTGTTGCTCTGCCCTTCCCCTTCCTGCATGCGAAAAAACGGCTCGCCATCCACCAGACGGCTCTTGTGCACCCGAGGAAATTCCAGCTCAGGCAAGGCGCGGGCGATGGCTTCGTAGCGTTTGTCGATTTTCCGGGTGGGAAACAGCGCTTGATACGCCGAGCGGCTGTCTTTATTCGCGGAGAACAGCACCAGACCTGCGGTGTGGCGGTCGATACGGTGCAGCGGCACCAGATTGGGGTTGTCGAGCGTACGAATCAAGCGCCGCAGCAACGTCTGTTCGACGTACTCCCCGGCAGGCGTGACTGGCAGGAAGTGCGGCTTGTCGGCGACCACCAGATGCTCGTCGGCGTACAGAATAGTCTCTTGCACGGGAATCGCCACTTCATTGGGCACTTCGCGAAAATAGTGAATGCGCAGGCCTTCACGGTACGGCAGGTCCAGTGCGATGGGCTGTCCTTCACCGTCCAGGACTCGACCACGGGCAATCCGGTCCAGCCATTGTTCCCGGCTGATAGCGCTGAAGCGTTCGCACAGGCAATCGACCACCGTCAGCCACGGCCCCGGTGGAAGATAAAGGGTGCTGGCCTGGCGTTCGGCGGCGATGAAAGCGGGTTCGGACATGAGGGGCTCTGGATCGGTGATCGGGCGGACACGACAAGCGCGGCATTATCGCCCAGCCCCGCCGCGTTGCGCGAGCAGAGCTGCAACAGGGATGACGGTGTGGTGGACACTGCCGTGACGATTTGTCGCAGCCCGATTCAGTACCAGTTGTCAGACATCCATATGACAGCGGTAGAAGCGACAACTGATTTGTCCTAAAATGTTTCCAAATCGGCAAGCAGGCGCGACACCGATCGACATCAACCGGGCCTTCACAGACCCACCCGATGACCGAATCCGAAAACGCCTGCCGGACCTGAACTCATAAAAAGAAAGCCCGTCCTCGACGGGCTTTTTTCGTTTTCAGCGTTTGTTCCGCGCATCGAGCGCGACCGCCGGACTCGCAACGTCGGCACTGAAGACCCAGGACACCCCGGTGTTCTCACTGCCCACGACAGATTTTGTATTTCAAACTTTGAGGTGACACCCATGCTGGTTCAACTGTTTCAATGGATCAAACGTCTTTCCACCGGCACACCGGCCGAAAGCGAAGAGCGCTACTCGCAATCCTTCCAGGACGAAGAAAGCGATATCGGTCGCTGGACCTTCATGTCGGTATTCATCGTCTTCACCCTGAGCCTGTACATCGTCGCGGGCCTTGGCTACTACGCCAAAGTGCACGTATGGGATGGCATGAGCGAAGCGCAGAAAGAAGCCGTTGCGAAAGCGATGGTCGTGGACACGCAATATCTCTGATTGACCGACCTGGATTGTGCGCCCCGGACTGAGAGACCGCCCGGCCTCAGTCACGCAAAAACATCACCACCTGCCCGGTGTCGAACGGCCAATCCAGTTCGGCACCGGTGTCAGTGCGCCGCAACACCGGAATGCGCAAGCCGTACGCGTCATTCAGCGCGTCACTCTCCGCAATATCGACCAACTCGACCAACAAGCCGTGCTCCACCAGGGGCATCAGCTCGGCCTCGGCAACCTCGCATAAATAACACCCTAACGTCCCGAAAAGTTGGCACTCTGGCGGCATGTCGTGACCCTCTGCATGGGGATTTCAACGGCTGAACGCCAGTTTAGGCCCGCCCTGAAATGCCGTCGAGCCGGAACCGACGTCGAGAGAAGTCGTTGGAACGGTCCAGCACCGGCTTCTCGAACCAGCGATAGCCAACCCACCCGTAGCAGAGCACCGCGGCCATCATCAGCACGGTGAACAGCACGTTGTCCCACAAGCTGTCAGGCCGACTTCCCACGATCTGCCAGACGCGCCCGATCACCCCCAGCACCAGCAGATGCGACAAGTAAACGGTGTAGGACATGTCTCCGACAGCCACCAGAAATGGCGGCATGCGCAAGTGACGACGGCGCTCCAGCAAGGCGAACCCGAGGATCAGCGTGCCAAACACCCCGCCCACCGCGAACATGCGCAGCAGGCCGTCATCGTCAAACAGGCGGTAATAACCGATGAGCCCGATGCCCGGGAGTAACGCGGCGATCAGCGCGATGACGACGGCACGCGTAGGAATGCGTGCGCTGTGCGGGCCGTAAAACAGCAATGCCAGGGCCACGCCGACCATGAATTCCAGCGAGTACGGATGAAGGATGATCCTCAGCGCCGCGTTGTAGTCCCGCCAGTCCTGGACGCAATTGAACACGATCAGGACGAGCGCCCAGACCGCCAGAAACGCAGGCAGCCAGCGCTCACGAAACAGCATCAATCCGGTGAAGACCAGGTAGAACCACAGCTCGAACAGCAGCGACCAGGCGACCATCACCAGCAACACTTTGTCGTTGGGCAGCAGGAGGAAGGACATCAGCAGGTTGGACGATCCGTGGGTGCTGTTCACCATGTTCGGCTGCACCAGCACCACCGCCAGGGTGAGGAAGAAATATAGCCAGTACGTGGGATAAATGCGCGAAACGCGATTGAACAGAAAGCGCTTGGATTCGGCGGCTTTCTGAAATCGGCCCCGGCTGACGATCACCATCACGAAACCGCTGATGATGAAGAACAGGTCCACGCCCAGTTGAAAGAAATCCAGCAACGGCGGCAGCAGAATGTCGCCGCCCGAATATTTGTGCTCCACGGCGGTCATGTGGAACAGCACCACCCCCAACACCGCCACGCCCCTCAACCCCTGAAGGGAATAGATACGTTCCATCGACTGCTCCTACTGCGGACGCGGTCCTCAAGGATCGCGACAAATCCGGCATGTCGGAGGCAGGCGCTTCTGGCCATGCCTGCCCCATTGGGGAACAAGCATAGCCAACGGTGGGTATCACGCTTCAGTCGTGACTGACAGCACCGATCTTGTGAATCGACAGGTCGGCGCCGTAGTACTCCTGTTCCTGACTGAGCCGTAGCCCCAGGCACAGTTTGATCACGCCATAGACCAGGAAGCCCCCCACCAGGGCAATCGCCACACCCAGCGCGCTGCCGATCAACTGGCTGATCAGGCTGACGCCACCGATACCGCCCCAGCTCGTCTGACCGAAAATGCCACAGGCAATCCCGCCCCATACGCCGCACAGACCGTGCAACGGCCACACGCCCAGCACGTCGTCGATCTTCCACTTCACTTGCGCGGCGGTGAAACACCAGACGAACAAGGCGCCAGCGATGATGCCGGTGACCAGCGCGCCCACCGGGTGCATCAGGTCGGAACCCGCGCACACGGCGACCAACCCGGCCAGCGGGCCGTTGTGCAGAAAGCCGGGGTCGTTGCGGCCGACGATCAACGCGGCAACGGTGCCGCCGACCATCGCCATCAGCGAATTGACTGCCACCAGACCGCTCACGCCGTCCAGCGTCTGGGCGCTCATGACGTTGAAGCCGAACCAGCCGACGATGAGAATCCACGAGCCCAGCGCAAGGAACGGGATGCTCGACGGCGGATAAGCCACCAGCCTGCCCTCGCGATACCTGCCGTGGCGCGCGCCGAGCAGGGTCACGGCTGCCAGCGCCAGCCAGCCTCCCATCGCGTGCACCACCACTGAGCCGGCGAAATCATGAAAGCTCGCTCCAAAAGACTTCAACAGCCAGGCCTGCAGGCCGAAGTTGCCGTTCCACACCATGCCTTCGAAGAACGGGTAAACAAACGCAACAATCAACACTGTCGCGCACAATTGCGGGGCGAATCGGGCACGTTCGGCAATGCCGCCGGAAATGATCGCCGGGATGGCCGCCGCGAAAGTCAGCAGAAAAAAGAATTTCACCAGGCCGTAGCCATGGTCGGTCGCCAGCACACTCGCCGGTTGCAGGAAGCTGACGCCGTAGGAAATCCAGTACCCCACGAAGAAATACGCCAGGGTCGAGACCGCAAAGTCGCTGAGAATCTTGGACAGCGCGTTGACCTGGTTTTTTTGCCGGACGGTCCCGACTTCCAGAAAGGCAAAACCGGCATGCATGGCCAGAACCATGACCGCGCCGATCAGAATGAACAGGGTATTGGAGCTGTGGACCAGGGTGTCCACCGCGCTTTGCACATTTTCCATCGAGAGGCAGGCCTGCAAGTGATGAAAAGCACCAAAGCGGCACAACGTTTCTATCGCACTCGGCAAACAGCACCAATCTGGCGCACGCGCACCGCTGCGCGAACCGGTTTGGCGCACGCTTATCGACAGAAAAATTGAACGCTTAAGGGTTTTTCTCGGTTTTATGGTTTTGAATCAACGTGTCGGCGCATTCACCGACTCCCGCGCTCCGCGATGGAGCGCGCCGCCTCCCTGGCGCACCAACACAAAGCAAAACCTGTACCAGCCAAACAGATCGCAATGCAGGGCAATTGGAATGAACCTTCGCGAATAGGCCATACTCGAAAGCCAATATTGCCACCCCTACGGAGAACACCCATGGCTCGCCCGACCGCAGAGAAAGCCCAGGATATTTTGATGGCAGATTTCCAGACATTGGTGGCCGACACCGAAAAGCTGCTGGCGCATACCGCGTCGTTGGCCGGTGAGCAGGCTGACGTCTTGCGTGATCAGATCAACGACAGCCTGGTACGTGCCCGCGAAACCTTGGCGCTGGCGGAAGAAGCGCTGCGCAACCGCAGCCAGGAAGCCGTAGTCGCCACCGAAGAATACGTGCAAGCCAATCCATGGCAATCCGTGGGCATTGCCGCTGGCGTCGGCTTCTTGCTGGGTCTGCTGGCTACAAGGCGCTGACTGATATGACCCTAGGAACAGGTCCATCCGAGACCGATAACACGTCTTCGCCTCGTCGACTGGGAGCGGCCTTTCTTGGCTTGCTGCACAGCCACGTCGAGCTGTTCGGCATTGAATTGCAGGAGCAGAAAGCGCGCACCGTGAGCCTCCTGCTGTTCGCGGGTCTGGCGCTGGTGTTCGCGCTGTTGTTGCTCATCGGGCTCTCGGCGTTGCTGCTGATTCTGGTGTGGGACAGCTATCGACTCAGCGGCATCATCGGACTGTGCGTCTTCTATACGCTGGCTGCGCTGTTCTGCGCGATGCGTCTGCGGTCCGCAATCTTCGATGAATCCTCGCCCTTCCATTCGACCCTGGAAGAACTGGCCAATGACCGCGAGCGACTGATGCCATGAGCCACCCCGATTCGCCCCAGACTCATAACCGTCGGGAACTGCGCAAAGCCCTGATCCGCCTGCGCATGGAAATGCATCGCCAGGAAATCCGCCACGAGTCCGCGCAGTTGCTACGCCCCCTCCACCGCATGCGCGGCATGGCCCATGACTTGCCCGGTTCCCTGGGCATCAAACACGCGCCGCTGTGGGGCGTCGGCATCGTTTCGCTGCTGGGCTTCCTGACCGGCAAAGGCGCGCGCAGCAAACGCACTGGCAGTGTCACGCGGTTGATCAAACTCAGCGCCAGTCTGATGCCGATCATTCGTCTCATCCTTCAAACCTCGGGGCGTCGTCCCTGAGCTGGCCATTTGGCTGCATTCTTGCAACAAATCTTGTCTGCGCTTTTGCCCCGTGTTTTTTCACGGGGCGAAGGTGCGCCTACGCCTGACCATAAAGCCAATAATCATTGAGGACACCCTGTGATCGATGGGCAACCGCTAGCGTGTTTTCAGCCGTTCATCGATACCGCCACCGGCCGTATTGCAGGAATCGAAGCACTGGGACGTCTGCGTCAATCTGACGGGCGCCTGCAGTCCGTGGGCCCGTTGTTCGCCGACCCGAGAAGGCCTGCGGCCGAGCTCCGCCGACTGGACCGATTGATACGCGACAACGCGCTGGGGCGGTTGCATGAAGTCCCGAATGACTGGTTTCTGAGCATCAACATTTCCCCACGCTGGATCAGCCGCCTGCGCCCCGGCCAGCCGCTGCCGAGCCTCAAACAATTGCAGCAACACGGTATCCCCGCGCAACGCATCGTCTTCGAGATCACCGAGTTGGGCGGCGACAGCCAGCGCTTGAGCGAGGTGGTCGCGCGCTACCGGGAAGCGGGCGCGCGCATCGCCATTGATGACTTTGGCGCGGGCTATTCGCAGTTGGACCGGGTGCTGGCCTTGCAACCTGACATCCTCAAACTCGACATGCGTCTGTTTCAGGCGGCGGCCCGTGGTGGCCCCAGCAGCGACGTGGTCAAGGCCCTGGCGCAGATGGCTGAAAAGACCGGTTGCTGGATCATCGCCGAAGGCGTGGAAACCGAAGCCGAACTGCATTTCGCGCTGGAATGCGGCTCCCGCTACGTCCAAGGCTTCCTGTTCGCACAGGCCGAAGAAAACTTCTTCGCCGCCGACGCCTTTGTGGAGCGCTTCGCCGAATTGCGCGACCGCTACGTCATGCAAAAGGTGGTGGACCGCGAACGCTGGATGAATCTGCGCAAACAGCTCAGCCAGCTCATGCAGCGCTTGCAGGCCTGGGCCGAGGGCGACGAGCCGCTGGGCCATCTGCCGGACGTGCAGGAATACCCTTGGCTGCTGCGGTTTTATCAATGCGACCGACACGGCACGCAACTCACCCCCAACCTCGAATGGCGCCAAGGCGCATGGGTCGCCGACACCCGCTACATGGGGCATAACTGGTCGTGGCGGCCATACTTCTATCACCTGCTCGCCGAGGGCTGGCACGAGCGTCGTCTGACCCTCTCCAACACCTACCGCGACGCGACGAGCAACCAGTATTGCCTGACCGCCGGGCAGTTCTTCAATAACGGCCAGCGCTTGCTGCTGATTGACGTCGACGCCGCCGGCTTTTGATTCATCGGCTGCTTGATGTTCTGCTTGCAGCCCGACAGACGAACCGGGAAGCTAGCCCGGTAATCACTCGATGGAGTACCGGCCTTGGATTGGCAGACCCTGCTCACCCGCGAGCGCCTTGGCAAGACCCTGCACAGCCCCGAGGAACTGGGGCGAAGCCCGTTCCACAAGGACCATGACCGCATCATTTTTTCCGGGGCGTTCCGGCGGCTGGGACGCAAGACCCAAGTCCACCCGGTGACCAGCAACGACCATATCCACACGCGCCTGACCCATTCGCTGGAAGTCAGCTGCGTGGGGAGGTCACTGGGCATGCGTGTCGGTGAAACCCTGCGCGGCGCCCTGCCCGACTGGTGCGAGCCAAGCGACCTGGGCATGGTCGTGCAGTCGGCCTGTCTGGCCCACGACATCGGCAACCCGCCGTTCGGCCACTCCGGTGAAGACGCCATCCGCAACTGGTTCAAACAGGCAGCGGGCCGCGGCTGGCTTGACGCGATGACCGACGTCGAGCGCAATGACTTCCTCAATTTCGAGGGCAACGCTCAGGGCTTTCGCGTGTTGACGCAACTGGAATACCACCAGTTTGAAGGCGGCACCCGGCTGACGTACGCCACCCTCGGCACGTACCTCAAATACCCGTGGACCGCCCGTCACGCCGACTCTCTGGGCTACAAAAAACACAAATTCGGTTGTTACCAGAGCGAACTGCCGATCCTCGAACAGATCGCCCATAAGCTCGGACTGCCGCAACTGGAAGAACAACGCTGGGCGCGGCACCCGCTGGTGTACCTGATGGAGGCGGCCGACGACATCTGCTACGCACTCATCGACCTTGAAGACGGCCTTGAGATGGAGCTGCTGAGCTACCCGGAAGTCGAGTCCCTGCTGCTGGGGCTGGTGGGTGATGACCTGCCGGAGACGTACCGCCAACTGGGGCCCAACGACTCGCGCCGACGCAAACTGGCGATCCTGCGCGGCAAGGCGATCGAGCACCTGACCAACGCCGCAGCCCGTGCCTTCGTCGAACAGCAGGACGCCCTGCTTGCAGGCACCTTGCAAGGCGATCTGGTCGAGCACATGCACGGCCCGGCCAAACGCTGCGTCCTCAGCGCCAAGGACATGGCCCGCAAGAAGATCTTTCAGGACAAACGCAAAACCCTCCACGAAATCGGCGCCTACACCACGCTGGAAATCCTGCTGAACGCTTTTTGCGGCGCTGCGCTGGAACAGTTCGGTGGCCACACGCCGTCATTCAAGAGCCGCCGCATCCTCGACCTGCTGGGCAACAACGCGCCTGATCCCGACTGGTCGCTACACACCTCGTTCCTAAGGGTCATCGACTTCATCGCCGGCATGACTGACAGCTACGCCAGCGAGATGGCGAGGGAAATGACCGGGCGCTCGAACCCGATCCACTGATCCCAGGACCGGACGCTGCGTTCACAGCCCGAAATCCTATTGGAGTTCGGGCTTTTCTTTGCGTGCTCAAGAGAAAAGAAAACAGAATCTTCGGAAACGTCCTACACGCGATCAGGAAATACCCTATCGCAGCCCTCAGACCGCTGCCGAATAATCCGGCAGCCCTCAAACGCTGGCGGCGCCGCTTATTCGCCCGCCAAAAGCGCCTCAATCCTGTGTGTTCCCATCTACTGCGCCAAGGCTGCGCATCGATGCGAACCCCCTCGCTCTGCCAGGTACCCACGATGTCCAGACACACCCTTCGCATTTTGCTGGTAGAGGATCATCCGTTTCAGCTCATCGCGCTGCAGATCCTGCTCAACAACCACGGCTTCTACCGCGTGACCCCCGCCCTGACCGCCAGTGAAGCGCTGGCGGCAATGGAGCGCAGCGACATCCCTTACGACCTCCTGCTCTGCGATCAACGCCTGCCGGACATGAGCGGCATCGAACTGATCGAACGGGCAAGCCGACGGTGCCTGATAAGAGAGGCCGTCTTGCTGAGTGGTCTGGAACCGTCACAGTTGCAGGATATCGAAACTCAGGCCATCAGAAACGGCATCCCATTACTCGGTTGCCTGATCAAGCCGTTGAACACGCTGGAACTGTTCCGACTTATTTCTTCCATTCCCGGTGACTGCTGACGCTATCGCGGCATCTCATTGGCACTTGCATCGCTGGCAAGTTAATAACATCACGCTGCCCAGTCGTTAATGAATACCCCATTTTGAGGGTAGGCGTTGCTGCATCACCTTTTTGAGTGGTTTAGATATGTAGTCAGCGCCTGACTTCAATGTAGGATCATTCCGATTCGCAATAAACGTCATGCGACTGATAACTTTTTTTCGACGACTATAACGCTCGTTTTTTAAACTTTTTTGAGCCGCTTGAGTAATGACGTACGGCAATACGCCATTTTTTGTAGGACATTTCCTATATACAGCCATCAGCCCTTTCAGCTCATGCGCGCCCTCTAGTTTCTGAGATAAGGTGCGCGCTTTCTTCGTTGCTCGTTATGGATTGAATTATGAAAACAGTTTTTATCATCGATGATCATCCTGTGATTCGTCTCGCCATCCGGATGCTGCTTGAGAATGAGAATTACGAGATCGTGGGCGAGACCGACAACGGGGTGGACGCCATGCAGATGGTCCGCGAATGCATGCCGGACCTGATCATCCTGGACATCAGCATTCCCAAACTCGACGGCCTTGAGGTCCTGACGCGCTTCAATTCCATGAATCTGCCAGCAAAGATTCTGGTACTGACCGGACAAGCACCCAGTTTGTTCGCCATCCGTTGCATGCAAAACGGCGCCGCGGGCTATGTATGCAAGCAAGAAGACCTCAGCGAACTTGTCAGCTCGGTGAAAGCGGTACTCTCTGGCTACAATTATTTTCCAAGTCAGGCGCTCGGCATGTCGCAGACAGACGGAGTTCCCGAAGAACTGGAGCGCTTCAAAATAGTCAATGACCGAGAACTGATGGTCCTTCAGCTATTTGCCCAAGGGCGGACAAACAAGGAAATCGCCAAGGGCATGTTTCTCAGCAACAAGACGGTGAGCACTTATAAAACCCGTCTGATGCAAAAATTGAAAGTCAAGACGCTCGTCGAACTTATCGAGATGGCAAAACGCAATTCGCTAGTGTGAGAGATAGGATGTCTAAGGGGTTGAAGGACTATTGGATAGCATGCGTGTTGGCATGCCTGAGCATGGGTATTCATGCCGGATCGGCTGCGGCCGAACGCTATACCCTGCTCAGCCGTGCCAACCCGGCGCACATGGATGTGACGCTGGACCGGACGCAGTGGCAGTGGGTGCGCAACAAGCGCGAGCTGGTCCTGGGCACTTCCGCTCCGGACTACCCCCCTTTCGACATGACCCTCACCGGCCGTGACTACGAAGGTTTCACCGCCGACTACGCGGGTATTCTGGGGCGGGCATTGGACCTGCCCATCAGGGTCCTGCGCTATGACTCAAGGAACGCGGCCATCGACGCACTGCTCAGCGGGGAAATCGACCTGCTGGGCAGCGCCAACGGTTACGAGGCCGCAGGGTCCGAACTCAAACTTTCGTCTCCGTACGCCGTTGACCAGCCGGTACTGGTGACGCGTACGGGTGAGAACCGGAGTCTGACCGATGGTCTCAATGGCCTGCGCCTGAGCATGGTCTATCACTACTTGCCCCCGGACGAAATCAGCGCGCTTTACCCCAAGGCGAGCTTACAGACTTTCCCTTCATTCCAGAGCGCGATCAATGCGGTCGCGTTCAATCAGGCCGACGTCTTTCTGGGCGACGCCATTTCAACCCACTACGTCATCAACAAGGGTTACCTCAACAACGTTCAGATGGCCAACTTTGGCAAGCACGAGCCCAACGGGTTCAGCTTTGCCGTCAAGGGCGACAACACAGCGCTGCTGGAGATCGTCAACCTGGTCCTCAAGGGCATTCCCATCGAGGAGCGCATCGCCATTTCCAAACGCTGGGGTGCAGGCGCCGACCTGCTGCTCACTGACCAGAAACTGCAACTGACCCTACGCGAGGAACGCTGGATCGCCCAGCATCCAACGGTTCGGGTGGTGATCAACGATGCTTACGCGCCGCTGACTTTTTTCGACGTCAACGGTAACTTTCGCGGCCTGACGGCGGACCTGCTGGACCTTGTCAAGCTGCGCACCGGGCTGCGCTTCGAAGTCAGTCACGCGCCGAGCATGCGCGACATGATGAACCGGCTGACCCAAGGGCAGGCCGACCTTATCGGCGCCATGGTGCCCAGCGACGAACGCGAAAACCGCTTCAACTTCAGTCGCCCCTACATGGACAACGCCTTTGTGCTGGTGACCCGCAAGGAAACGTCCAGTCCTTCCAATCTCGATCAACTGGAAGACAAACGCATTGCCCTCACCCTCGGCAGCCCGGTGATGGAATACCTCCAGCAAGCGTACCCGCGCATTTATCCCGTGGAAGTCGACAATCCCGCCCAGGCGCTCGACATGCTGGCCCATGGTCGCGTGGAAGGGGCTATCACGTCGTTGTTCAGCGCCAATTATTTCATCTCATCGCGGGGGCTGAGCGATGCCTTGCAAATGCGGGTGACGGTGGGCCGTGACCCGGCGCGCATCGCCATGGCAACGTCGCGCAACGCCCCGGAACTGAGCGGCATCATCGACAAGGCGCTGTCGAGCATTGCGCCGGAAGACCTGGCGGTGATAAACAACCGCTGGCGCACGTATGTCCCTTCAGGGGGTGGCGCCTGGCAGGACTATCAACTGCTGATTTACCAGATCGTCATCGGTGCGGGCCTGTTGCTGCTCGGCTTGCTGGCCTGGAACGCCTGGATGCGGCGTCAGATCAAGCAGCGCGTACGTGCCGAACGTGCGCTGGGTGACCAGTTCGAATTCATGAGCGCGCTGGTCAACGGCACGCCCCACCCCATCTACGTGCGCGACAGTGCCGGGTTGCTGCAACTGTGCAACGACAGCTACCTGACCGCCTTTTCGGCTAACCGCGAAGACGTGATCGGCAAGAGCATCCTCGACGGGGTGCTGAGCGATGCCCAGGAAGCCCGGCAGTACGTTGCCGACTATCAACAGGTCATGCAGAACGACACGCCGCTGATCCTCGACCGTTCGCTGCACATCGGTGATCGCTCATTAACCATCTACCACTGGATTCTTCCGTTCCGGGATTCCCTCGGCAAGGTACAAGGCATTATCGGTGGCTGGATCGACATCAGCGAACGCCGCCAATTGATCGAGGAACTGCAAACCGCCAAACAACAGGCTGACGACGCGAACCGCGCCAAGAGTACTTTTCTGGCGACCATGAGCCATGAAATCCGGACACCGATGAACGCTGTCATTGGCATGCTCGAACTGGCCCTCAAACGTGCGGACCAGGGTCAGCTCGACCGTCCTGCCATTGAAGTGGCGTACAGCTCCGCCAAGGACCTGCTGGAACTGATCGGCGACATTCTCGACATTGCGCGCATTGAATCGGGCCGCCTGACCCTCAGCCCTGAGCGGGCGAATCTTCGGCAGTTGGTAGAATCGGTGGTCCGGGTTTTCGACGGCCTTGCGCGGCAAAAAAGCCTGTCGCTGCAACTGGACCTGGACAGCCGCATCAACATCGATGTGCTCATCGATCCCCTGCGCTTCAAGCAGATTCTTTCCAACCTCATCAGCAACGCGATCAAGTTCACCCAGCAGGGTCAGGTCCGCATCAGCCTGCAAGCCGAGGACTCCGCCACCGAGCAACAGGTTCGCCTGCACGTGGTCATCCAGGACAGCGGCATCGGCATTACACGGGAGGATCAGGCCCGGCTGTTCGCGCCCTTCGCTCAGGCCGACAACAGCGGGCAATTGGCCCGAACCGGCGCCGGGCTGGGACTGGTCATCTGTCGCAGTCTGTGCGAAATGATGGGCGGCACCCTGACCCTCGACAGTGAGCCCGGCCAGGGCACCCGCGTGCACATGATGTTCGACCTGACGCCTCTCGACCCGCTGGCCAACCTTCCCGTGGTCAAGGAGAACAGCGAGCATGACACCGCGACGCTGGACATTCTGGTGGTCGACGATCATCCCGCCAACCGCCTGTTGCTCTGCCAGCAACTGGAGTTCCTGGGGCATCGTTGCGAGGTGGCCGAACAGGGGGCCCAAGGGTTGGAGCATTGGTTGGCCCGACACTTCGATCTGGTGATCGTCGATTGCAACATGCCCGTCATGAATGGGTACGACCTGACACGGGCAATCCGCACCCACGAACGTGAGGGTGGTCAGCAACCGTGCACCACTCTCGGCTTCACCGCCAATGCACAACCCGAGGAAATCCTGCGCTGCCGCGAGGCCGGCATGGACGATTGCCTGTTCAAGCCGATCAGCCTCACCGCGCTCAATGATCGGCTGTCACGAATCGGGGTCGGGCAGCGCTACCGGGGGCTCAAGACCGAAAATCCACCGTTCGACATGGGCAGTATCCTGGCGCTGACCGGCGATCGTCCGACGATGATCGAACACCTGATCAAACAGTTGATCAGCAGCTGTCGTGACGATGCCCAAGAGCTGAACGACGTGAGCACACGGGGCAATCGCCAGGAGATGCGCGACATCGCACACAAGATCAAAGGCGCCGCGCGGATCATCAGCGCCAGTGAGGTCATTGCTCTCTGTGACCAGCTTGAACACGCCTGTGACGATGAAAGCCCGCCGATCACGCTGAAGGATCACGCACAGGCATTGAGAGGCGCACTGATGAGGCTCGAACGCGCATTGCTTCAGCACCGCCAATCCTAGCGGTGAGCGCTGAGAACCGAATACAAAAAAGGGAAGCACCCCAGACAGCGGCTTCCCTTTACGCACCTCACGCTATCAGTTGCGGTCCAGCTCGGTGAGCAGCGTCTTGTTGAACAGCACCGGATCTTCCATTTGTGGCGCGTGTCCTTTCTCAGGGAACTCCACCAGCCTGGCGCCCGGGATGAGCTTGGCGGTTTCTTTGCCCAGGACGTTGTAATGCCCGATCCGGGCTTTCACCTCGGGTGGCGCAATGTCGCTGCCAATCGCCGTGGTGTCGGCATCGCCGATCAGCAATACCGTGGGCACCTTGAGGCTGGGCAATTCGTAAACGACCGGCTGGGTGAAAATCATGTCGTAGATCAGCGCGGAGTTCCACGCCACTTTCTGATGCCCGGCACCCGCGTTCAGCCCCGCGAGCATGTCCACCCAACGCTCGTATTCCGGCTTCCAGTGGCCAGCGTAATAGGTCGCCTGCTCGTATTTGCGAATGCCGTCGGCATTAAGCTTCAGTTCACGCTGATACCACTGATCGACGCTGCGCCACGGCACCCCTTTCGCTTTCCAGTCTTCCAGGCCGATAGGGTTGACCATGACGAGTTTAGCGGTCTGCTCGGGGTAGCTCAGCGCGTAGCGAGCGGCAAGCATGCCGCCCGTAGAGTGACCGATGATGTCAGCGTTCTTGATGCCGAGGCTGGCCAGCAACCCATGGGTGTTGTCCGCCAGCTGATGGAAACTGTATTGATAGTGATCCGGTTTGGTCGAGGTGCAAAAGCCGATCTGGTCGGGCACGACCACGCGGTATCCGGCAGCGCTCAGGGATTTGATGCTGTCTTCCCAGGTGGCGCCGCAAAAATTCTTGCCGTGCATCAACACCGCCGTTCGACCGTTGGCGTTCGCTGTGGGCGGCACGTCCATGTAGCCCATTTGCAGCTGGGTGCCTTGGGATTCGAAGGCGAAATAATGCAACGGATAAGGGTATTTGAAGCCTTCCAGATTTTCCCCGTAGCGGGACGTGGAAGCATCGGCCGCAGCGGCGGTGGACGCCGTGAAAATGAACGCACAGGCGAGCGCCAGGCGCGAGAGTTCTGATCGCAACATGAAAAGCCCTCTGAAAAAAGGCAGGCTTCCACCCGCTGGTTAAGACAGCGTTAAGACGTGAGGCCTGGGCCCGGAATGACAACCGGGTGTGGCCCTTTCGAAATCAGGCGAGGCCGCGAGTTCCCGCCCCGCCCTTCATTCCGAAACCACCCTGACTCGCTCTCAAGTGCGACACCAAACGCCGTGCTACGAGCCGCGCATTCAGAGCGGCGCCGCGTCATCCACGACCCGCGTCGACAAGCCGTCGATTACCAGCGACCGGCGTGCTGGCCGCCGTCGACGTTCAGGCGCTCGCCGGTGACGAACGCGCCGTTCTCCAGGTACATCACGGCGTCAACGATTTCCTGCTCTTCGCCCATACGGCCCATTGGGTGCAGCTTGCCCAGGAACTCATGATTTTCCGGACCGTGCATTGGCGTCTTGATGATGCCGGGTGCCACGGAATTCACGCGGATGCCCCGGGTCACGTATTCGATGGCCAGACCGCGAGTGACCGCGTCCAGGCCCCCTTTTGTGATCAGTGCCAGGCCCGCTGGAATATCGGTCAACGCCTGGTTGACCAAGGTGGTCGTGATTTGAACGATGTGGCCGTTCTTGTGCTTCAGCATTTCCGGGATGGCGAGCTGGGTAATGTTGAAGAAGCCGTGAATATTGGTTTGCAGCATGCGGGCCAGGTCATCGGCGGTGTATTCCGTGAACGGCTTACCGATAAAGATGCCGGCATTGTTGATCAGCGTGTCGACGCGACCGAAACGCTCAATGGCGGTGTCGATCAGCTTCTGCGCCGTTTCGCGGCTGGCGATGTCACCCGGCACGGCGATAACGCCGGTGTCCGACGATGGCTTGATGTTCCGGGAATTCGCGGTCACGGCAAAACCGGCATTGCGATAGCCCGCGACGATTGCGGCGCCAAGACCTTGGGATGCGCCGGTGACGATGGCGACTTTTTTTGCGAATTGCTCATGGTTCTACTCTCCAAAAAAGATCGGCGGGTCATTGCAGAACAGCCGTATTCAAACAGGGGAGTCGATCTTAGGTTCGCCGAAGGCACTTAAAAATTCACCATCTGGTCTCAACGGCTGATAAAAAATGCACAGGCTCCGATGAGCTTGCTCAGCCTGTGCCACAGCCGACTCACCAAAATTGCCACCTCCACGCCGCCCCCAAAAAATATTTCAAAGGCCTGTAACCAAACGCTCTTCGCCAACGAAATGGGTGGCATAGCGGCACAAAGCCAGCCGTGCTCACTCCTCCTTCGGAAGCCGATACCCCATGAAACTGATGCAAAGGTTGAACGACTGGCTGGGAACGCCAGTGCCCCCATCGCCCTCCGCCGACACGCCATTGTTGGCGAGCCTGTTGTCGATGGCCTGGTTGGTGGAAGCACGGGACCCCTACACCGGCGGGCATTTGTGGCGGGTTTCTCAGTATTGCGCGCTGCTGGCAGATAAAGCCGGTCTGCCCGCGACCGAGGTGCAATTGATCGCGCTGGGAGGTTTTGTTCATGACCTGGGCAAGATCGGCATTCCCGATGCGGTGCTGCGCAAGGCGGGTCGGCTTGAGGAGAACGAATACGACGTCATCAAGACCCATCCCGAGATCGGCAAACGTTTACTGGACACCCACCCGCTGGCCGGGCTGGTAATGGATGCGGTCTGGTCCCACCACGAAATGCCCAACGGACGGGGCTATCCGCGAGGACTGAGCGGCGACCAGATTCCGCGAATGGCCGCCATCACCGGCATTTGCGATGCCTTCGACGCAATGACCAGCGACCGGCCCTATCGCAAGGGCATGCCGCTCGATGACGCATTGAAGATCGTCGAGGACAGCGCAGGCAGCCAGTTTCACGAGGCCTATGCGCATTTATTCGTCAGCCTGGGGCGTGAAGGCGGGTTGCAGCACATTTTGGGCCATACCGATGCCGGCATTCCGCTCAGGCGCTGCGAGAACTGCGGACCCACGGTCGTCGTGTCGCGCACCCATGGCGCAGGCGATCTGGTGTTCTGCCCGGCCTGCGAAATGGGTTACGAACTCTACCGGCCCGATCAGGGGAACCTGCTCAGGGTGCGTGGCACCGGCAAAAAAGGCACGGCTGACCAGTTGAAACCGGTCCCCGATCAGGCGTTGATCCAACACCTCGCCCAACGGCTCACACCGTCGGTGGCCGCCTGATGTTCATCCACACGCTGCACCCGAGCCGTGCAGTCTTTTTCGAGTATTCGCGATGAGCGCACCGTCACAACGGCTGTTCAGTTTTATCGGCGGGGAACAAGGGTCCTGGCCGATTCAGCGTCAGACAAACCTTACGGGGGCGCCGTTGCCAGATGCCGCGCGCGTGTCGGTTCTGCCGGGCGTCGCAGGTGAGGCCCCACGCGTGTCCGTCTGGCACCTGCAAGGCATTACCAGCAACGAGCGCTACGTGACCCGCGATGAGAAAACCGCGCTCGCTGCCCGCCAGCCCGATCTCGGGCGCCCCGCCGCCACCTGCGCGGCCCTGATCGCGCTGCGCAAGAATCCTGCGTGGTGGGCGCTGACCCAGGACGAGCGCCGAGCGATCATCGAAACGCAGTCCAACCACATTGCCATCGGCATGCGCTACCTCCCCGCCATCGCCCGCCGGCTGTACCACTGCCGCGATCTTGCCATGGCTCAGCCCTTTGATTTCGTCACCTGGTTCGAGTTTGCCCCTGCGGACAGTGCCGCGTTCGACGATCTGCTGGCGCGCCTGCGCGAATCCGTGGAATGGCAATTCGTCGACCGGGAAGTGGACATCCGTCTGGTGCAGGCAGGCCCGGCATGATGACGTCGGTCAGGGGCAAATTGATCGCCGGGTTTGGTGCGGTACTGCTGTTGACCGCGCTGCTGACCTGGAGCGCGCTGTACAACGTCAACCAACTCGCCACCCGCAGCCAGTCGCTGGTGGACAGCATTTCCCTGGACAGCCAGATCGCGAAGATTCGCCTTCAGGAGCATGACTTCGACCGTGCCATGGAGGCGTCGGCGGTTGAAGCCTTTCACCAGGAAATCGAACGGTTCGACCAGATCGTCGCCAGCGTCCAGAGCGATTCCGGTGACCGCGCTCTGGCGTCCGTCCAGCGCATCAAGGCCGTGCGCGGTCACTATCAGGACACGTTCAACCAATTCGTCGCGGCCCGTCGTCACGCTCAGGACGCCCAACACCTGATGACGCCGGTGATCGGCAAGATCAAAAGCCGACTGGAGCACGTCACCGGCGGACTGTTCGACGCGCTGGCGGGTGACACTGTGCGCATTGGCGCCGCCCTTCAGTCCGCCGTGACACTGCAATCACTGACTGCCACGTTGCAGGATCAGGTCGACAGTTACGTGCAGAACCCGACAGACGACGCGCACCGCATGCTGTCCTCCAGTGCTGACAGCATTCGCCAGCAGGGCAACGACTTGTGGGAGCAGTTGCCGAACGAAAACCTCCAGCGACTGTTGGAAGAAGCCCTCAGCACCGTGCTGGTGTATCAGGATCAGGTGGCGCAATTCCGTCAGGACATTCAAACCAGCCTGCAAGCCAAGGCGCAGATGCTTGCACAGGCGAAAGAATTGCAAACCCTGGGCGAAACCCTTTATCGCCAGCATGTCGAGGGGCGTCAGGCGGATGTGCGTTTCGCGCAAGGGTTCCTCTTCACCACCGCCACGCTGACACTGATGTTGGGGCTGGGCGCCGCTTGGCTCATCACGCGACAAATCATCCCGCCGTTGAACCGCGCCCTGCTGCTCGCCCGTCAGATCGCGTCGGGGGATGTGACCGGCGAGCGCAAGACCGGCCAGTTCGGGTCGAGCGAATTCAGCACCGACAACCGAGACGAGATCGGCCAGATGATGACGGCCATGCAGGACATGGCCGAACAGCTCCGGCAAATCATCGGCCGTATTGGCGGCGGTGCCGAGCGCCTGACCTCGGCCGCTAAAGCGCTGTCCGTCATCACCACGCAAAACGACGTGGGCGCCGGACAGCAACGGGAGCAGACCTCGCAAGTGGCCGTGGCGGTCGCAGACATGGTCGCCAGCGCGCAGCACGTTGCGCAAAACGCCCGAGACACCTCCCACGCCACCGAGGTGACGGAGCAACGCACTGTCGAGGGCGACCAGATCATCGCCCAGGCCTTGCTTCACTTCGATCAGTTGCTGACCCACGTGACGCAATGCAGCACGGCCATGACTCGCTTGCGCCACGACAGCGAACAGATCGACGGGGTGTTGGGCGTCATTCGCGAAGTCGCCGACCAGACCAACCTGCTCGCCCTCAATGCGGCCATCGAAGCCGCACGTGCAGGCGAAAGTGGACGAGGGTTTGCGGTCGTGGCCGATGAAGTTCGCAGCCTCGCACAGCGCACGCAGCAATCCACTCAAGAGATCGAGCAACTCATCCTGTCATTGCAGAACGGGGCACGGGACGCCACGGCGCTGATGGCGCAAAGCGAAAGCATGAGCCACTCCAGCGTGGAACTGGCCCGGGCCGCCGGACAGGTGCTGAGCGAAATCCGTGGCTCGGTGGCGTCGATTCACAGCATGAACCTGAACATTGCAGCCGCGGCGGACCAGCAAACCGAAGCCTCGAAACAGATCAGCAGCCGTCTGGTGCAGGTGCGCGACATCGCGGACGAGTCGGTGGAAAACAGCTTGAGGACCACGGAGGCGAGTGCCGAGCTCTCGCGCCTGAGCATCGAACTCACGGCGCTGGTGCAGCGTTTCAAGGTGACCTGATCAGGCCAGACGCCCCGGTGATAACCGCCCTTGAGCTTGAGCAAGGGCCACTCGATAATGAGCCTCGCCTTTCTCCCGCCAGGACGTATCGATGAGAGCTGAAAATCTAAGCTGGGACGACCTCCGGATTTTCATGCACGTGGCCCGCTGCGAAAACCTGTCCAAGGCCGGCAAGCAGCTCAAGGTCGATCAATCGACGGTGAGCCGTCGGCTCAATCATCTGGAATACAGCCTCGGCTTCAGCCTGTTCGAACGCGGCAACACCGGATTGCAGCTGAATGATCAGGGGACCCGGTTGCTGGCGCAGGTCGAGCTGATGGGCGCCGGGTTTTCCGGGCTGCTGGACGAGCTGTACACAGGCACCAACGAAATCGCGGGCCGCGTCAGAGTCGGCACGATGGAAGGGCTCGCTTCGCTGTACCTCACCCGGCAGATTCCCAGGCTTCAAGCGCTGCACCCGAACGTGACCCTGGAGCTGGTGACGTCGACCCATCAATTGCAGGTCACCCGGCGCGAGGCTGACGTCTTCCTCGGCTTCTTCGAACCCAAGGGTCATGGCTTCCATTCCGAACGGCTGGCCAGCTTTGAACTGAACCTCTACGCCTCAGACGATTACATCGCCCAGAAAGGCTTGCCAGATGCGCAGAATCTGGCCGAACACGATTTCGTCGGTTACGTCGAAGAGCTGATCGAGATCAGCGCCGTGCGCTGGCTGGATGACCTGATCCAAAAGCCGAACATCGTGTTTTACTCCAATAGCATGCTGTCGCAGATGTTCGCCGCAGCGGCGGGCGTGGGCCTGGTCATGTTGCCCTCGTTTTCTGAAGCCGAGCGCTTCGGCCTTCGGAAAATCGAACTGACGACCCCAGCCATTACCCGAGAACTCTGGCTGAGCGTTCATCAGGACCTGCGTTACATTGCCCGCATCAAAACCATGACCGCTTATTTGACCCGGCTGTTTAAAAACGACGAGCATTTCCGAAACGCTTAGTACAGGCCCGCCCCTTTCTTAGTGTTTTAAACGCAGCGCATTCAAACTTGCCGCCCCGCCCACGTGCAGCCCTTATTCTCAACCCGCCTTGAAGCCGTGCACTGGCAGCCCATCGAGCCGCCGTCAGCACCTCGCATTTTCAAATCGCACCAAAGCGTCGCACATCCTGTTTCAGGGCACCGAGATAGGGATGCAGGAATGCAACAGGCCTTGTGGCATTGCTGATTGGCGAAGCCTTTCATTGATTTAGACTCGCCAACGTACTGCACACTTGCGAGGCCTGTTCATGAAACCTGAAAACATCTGGAACGCCATTTATGCGCACCCCGATTTCGCCGTATTAATTAGACGCCGAAGAAGGCTGGTGTCTCTTTTGATGTTTGTCAGCATGGCCGTGTACTTCGCGATCCCGGTCCTGTCCGCCTACTTCCCCGAGTTTCTGGCTTACAAGGTCATCGGCGCGATTAACGTCGGATTGATTTATCTCGTGGGTCAATACTTTTTCGGCGCCGCCATTGCCGTGCTCTACGCCTATCGCCTGAAAGGCATTGATCGCATGGCCGCCTCCCTCGTGACTGAAGTTTCCGTGAGATTCCAGGATGAACATGTCAAACATTAATCCCGCACGCCTCCTCGGCTCCCCTCACGCATCCGCTCATGTCTCAGGCAAGGCGAAACTCTTGGCGGCGGCCCTACTTTCCATGGTTGCCACTCACAGCCAGGCCGCGACCTTAGTGTCGGACGGCAACCGGGCCATGACCTTTAGTGTGTTCGCACTGTTGTTCTTTATCACCCTGGCGATTACTTACTGGGCTGCGCGAAAGAACAATTCCGTCAAGGATTTCTACACCGCCGGCGGCGCGCTCTCCGGGAAAATGAATGGGTTGGCGATTGCGGGGGATTACCTCTCCGCTGCCGCGTTCCTGGGCGTTTCCGGTCTGATTGCCATTTATGGGCTGGACGGCATCACCTACGTCATTGGCTTCTTCATCTCTTTCATTCCCGTCCTTTTATTGGTGGCAGAACCTTGCCGCAATCTGGGCAAGTTCACCCTCGGCGACGTGCTCGCTTTCCGCAACAGTTTCCGTGCCTCGAAATCTGCCGTGGCCATATCAAGCGTGCTGGTGGCGCTGTTTTACATGGTCCCGCAAATCGTCGGCGGCGCCGTCATCATCGCCGCGTTGATTGGCATTCCGTTCGAGATATCGGTGGTGTCGGTGGGCGGTCTGATGTTGATTTACGTGCTGTTTGGCGGCATGCGGGCGACTACTTCGGTGCAGATTCTCAAAGCCACCCTGCTGATCTCGTTCTGCTTCTTGCTGGTGGTGCTGAGTTGGGCACCCTATGGCTTCAACATCAGCGCGTTTTTCAGCGACCTTGTTGGCAGCGCCGCCGTACAGAAACATGTGCTCGGAACGCTGCTGAACGGGGTGTCGAATCTGTCACTGGAACAGGCCGGTCAACGCTTCATGGAGCCTGGCCTGTACCTGCAAAACCCGGTTGAGCAGATCTCGCTGAGCCTGGCGCTGGTGCTGGGCACGGCCGCCATGCCACACATTCTGATGCGCTTCTTCACCGTGCGTGACGCCCAGCAGGCCCGAACCTCGGCGCTCACCGCGATGCTGCTCATCGGCCTCTGCCACCTGTTCATCGTGGTGATCGGGTTCTCCGCCGCGCTGCACCTCGGGCCGTTTGCGGTGGCGTCCATGGACAAAGGCGGCAACCTCGCAGCGCCGATGCTCGCGCAATTCCTCGGGGGCGGCCCTGACAGCCTCGCGGGCAACCTGATGCTGGCTTTCGTGGCGGCGGTGTCCTTCGCCACCATCGTCGCCGTAGTTGCAGGTCTCACGCTCGCCGCCGCGTCCACTCTGGCCCATGACGTGTACGTCGGGGCGGTTCGCCAAGGCAAGGCCACCGAACGGGAGCAGACCAACGCCGCACGCATCGCGACCCTGGCCATCGCCGCCGTCGCCATTCTGGCGGGCATCTCCGCCAAGGGTCAGAACGTCGCGCAGCTCGTCGGCCTTGGTTATGCGGTGGCGGCGTCGGCGAACCTGCCTGCCCTCCTGCTGACGCTGTACTGGAAACGCTGCAGCACCGCCGGCGTGGTGGCCGGGTTGCTGGGCGGGACAATCCTGTCCATCGGACTGGTACTGGTGTCGCCGAACATGACCTACCCGCTGATGCAAAAACAGGCGGCGATCAGCGCGGCGACGGCCGCCAGCACCAAGGTCGAGAAGATCGACAACGGCACCCTGCAAGCGACACCGGAAGAGCGCGCCAAATGGGTCAGCGATGCCGCCGCGCAAACGGCCATCGCGAACGGAATTCCGGCCTCGGCCACCAGCCTCGTCGGCCTGAGCGAGCCGTTGATCCAGCTTCGCAACCCCGGCCTGATTTCCATCCCGTTGGGCTTCTTGCTGGTGGTGCTGTTTTCGCTGTTGTTCCCGAGCCAACTCTCTCAGTCGCGCTGGGTTGAATTTTCCGTCCGGCGCGAGACCGGGCTGGGCGTCGCCGAAGCGGCACATCACTAAATCGTTTGAATAAGGTAAAGGTTATGGCACTCCCCACTGTCAACGTCGCCGCCGCGCACGCCGCGTCGGTTTACATGAACAAGGCCGCCTGCGTCGACAAAGCCTGTTCGTTCATCGCAGAGGCCGCCGCCAATGGCGCGGAGCTCGTCGTGTTTCCGGAATCGTTCATCCCCGGTTTCCCGGTCTGGGCGGCACTCTGGGCCCCCATCTACAACCACGACTGGTTTCGTCTGATGGTGGAAAACAGCGTGATGATCGACGGCCCGGAAATCACCGCGATCCGTTCCGCAGCCCGTCGCCACAAGATCATCGTGTCGTTGGGTTTCAGCGAATCGACACGGGCGAGCGTGGGTTGCATCTGGAACTCGAACGTCCTGATCGACGAGGAAGGCACGGTCCTCAATCACCACCGCAAGCTCGTCCCGACCTTCTACGAAAAGATGGTTTGGGCACCTGGCGACGGCCACGGCCTGCAGGTCTCGAATACGCGTATCGGCAACATCGGCGCGCTCATCTGCGGCGAAAACACCAACCCCCTCGCCCGCTATTCACTGGCGGCGCAAGGCGAGCACATTCACATTTCCGCATGGCCGGCGATCTGGCCGACGCGCAAACCCGGAGGCCAGAACTTCGATAACCTGGCGGCAAACCGCATTCGTGCGGGCGCTCACTCGTTCGAAGCGAAAGTGTTTGGCATCCTCAACGCCGGTTTCGTCGATGATTCGATGCTCGACCTGCTGAAAAAGAGCGGCGACCCGGTGGCCATCGACGTGCTCGACAACAGCCCCCGCGCCGCGACGCAGTTTCTTGACCCGACTGGCGCAACCCTCGGCGACACGCTGCAAAACGAAGAGGGCCTGGCCTACGCCACGTTCAACCTCAATGATTGCATCGAGCCGAAGCAGTTTCACGACATCACCGGCTATTACAACCGCTTCGACGTGTTCGACCTGACCATCGACCGCCGCCGCATCAGCCCCGCGACGTTCAAGGACACCGATCCGGCAAGTCGGCCGAACCTGGAGGCGTTGCCAGCGCTGGATTGATTTGAGGCCATGAAATCGCGACCGGATGGGCATTCGAACAGAGCAGGCATCCCGCGGCCTTAGCTGATAGACTGCGCACCGTAATTACTTAGAGGATTTTTTCATGGCTACTAACCGTTCCCGTCGTCTGCGCAAGAAGCTGTGTGTTGACGAGTTTCAGGAATTGGGTTTTGAGCTCAATCTGGAGTTCAAAGAGGATCTGGACGAAGCGGCAGTGGACGCGTTCCTCGACGCTTTCCTGACCGAAGCCATGGACGCCAACGGCCTCGACTATGTTGGCGGTGACGACTACGGCCTGGTTTGCCTGGCAGAGCGCGGCTCGGTCACCGAAGAGCAACGCGCCACCGTTGAAGCCTGGCTGAAAGGTCGCAGTGAAGTGACCAAGGTCGAAGTCAGCGCACTGCTGGATGCCTGGTACCCGGAAAAGCCGATCAACGCTGCGAAGTAATCGCGCTGCGTTGACATGACTGAATGTCGCTTGGCATCGGTCATGACTAAAAACCACCCTTCATGGGTGGTTTTTTTATGGGCGGTGGTTTATCGAAAACAGACAGAAGCCTGTCGTTTCACGTGACAATTCGACAAGATTTGAAAAAATAGCGCGGTTTGACGGCTGTCCCCCGGCGCAAGTCACGAAAGCTTGGGGCATAATGCCGCACTGTCACCGGGCGCTATTTTTTGCCTGTTGGGCCGGGACACTTTTCAGTCGCGGCCGTTTTCATGTCACGAGGGAATCCATCCCCTCCGGTTGTCCCTCTTCATTGCAGTAGGGTTTATTGAATGATCAAGTCTTTGCGTCCGTTGTTTTTTGCCACCCTGCTTCTACCGATTTCGCTGTCTGTTGCCGCTGCCCCGATCAACACCGCATTGCCCCCCAAGGTTCAAGAGGCCCTCAAGGTCGCCAAACTGAACAACGATGCCCTCTCCCTGGTCATGCTTCCGCTGACCGGTCCGGGCACTCCTACCGTGTTCAACGCTGACGTCTCGGTGAACCCGGCGTCGACCATGAAGCTGATCACCACCTACGCGTCGCTGGAAATGCTTGGCCCGACCCATCAGTGGAAAACCGAGTTCTACACCGACGGCACCCTGAGCAACGGCGTTCTGCGCGGCAATCTGTTCCTCAAGGGCGGCGGTGATCCGAAGCTGAACATGGAAAAGCTCTGGCTGTTGATGCGTGACCTGCGCGCCAATGGCGTGCAGCAAGTGACGGGCGATCTGGTGCTGGACCGCAGCCATTTCATCCAGCCGCAACTGCCGGTGTTCGACGACGACGGCAATGACAAGAACAAACCGTTCCTGGTCCGCCCCGATTCGCTGATGGTCAATCTCAAGGCCCTGCGTTTCGTGACCCGCAACGACGGCGGCAAGATTCTGGTCTCGGTCGAACCGCCCATCGCTGCCATTCACATCAACAATCAGGTCAAGGCGCTGTCGTCGAACAAATGCACCGGCGACGTGCTGTACAACCCAGTCCCTGAGGCCGATGGCGGCATCACCGTCACGGTGTCCGGTCAGTTAGGCGACGGCTGCAACTCGCAGACTTACCTGTCGCTGCTCGACCACCCGACCTATACCGCCGGTGCCGTGCGCGCCATCTGGCAAGAACTGGGCGGCACCATTCTCGGCAAGGACCGTCTGGACGTCGTGCCCGGCAGCGCCAAGCTGCTGGCCAAGGCCTACTCCCCGGACCTCGCGGAAATCATTCGCGACATCAACAAATTCAGTAATAACACGATGGCCCAGCAACTGTTCCTGAGCCTGGGTTCCGAGTTTCGCAACGAGGCGGATGGCGATGACGCCAAGGCCGCGCAACGGGTGATCCGTCAGTGGCTGGCGAAGAAAGGCATCACCGCGCCGCATTTGGTGATGGAGAACGGTTCTGGCCTGTCCCGGGCTGAACGGGTGAGCGCTCGTGAAATGGCGCAAATGCTCCAGGCCGCGTGGAACAGCCCGTACCAGGCCGAGTTCATGAGTTCGCTGCCGCTGGCGGGCATGGACGGCACCATGCGCAAACGCCTGAAACGCACCGCGCTGCGCGGGGAAGCGCACGTCAAGACCGGCACCCTGAATACCGTTCGCGCCATCGCCGGGTTCAGTCGGGACAGCAACGGCAACACCTGGGTCGTGGTCGCGATCCTCAACGACGCTCGCCCTTGGGGTGCGTCGTCGATTCTCGATGAAGTGCTGGTGAGCATGTTCAATCAGCCAAAACTGGCCAACACATCCATCTCGCTGCAACAGTAATACGCCCTTCGAGCGGCGCGCTGTCGTGTCTCACGACGGCGCGCCTGACTCCCCTCTCTGCTTTGCACGGCCTCGCGCGCCCATGGGCGTCTGTGCATGTTCCCGCGCCATGCCTGAAACACTTCAAGCGCAGGCTGCCAATTCTGACAGTGATGTCATCCACTTCCTGTGCGGGGAACGCTAAGCTCGGCGTTCTGATTCACCACACAGGATTGCGACACCATGAAGATCACAACAGGCAAGCGACTGCGTGACACCCTGCTGATTTCCAGTCTGTTGGCATCCGCCATGCTGATGGCCGGACCCTCGCAGGCAGAAGATGCGAAGCCGACCCGCGTCCGCGGCGCAATCACCGCGATTGACGGCGATGTACTGAAGGTTCACAGCAACCGCAACGAAGACCTGCAGGTCAAGCTGACCCAAGACACACAAGTGCGCGGCGTGACGCTGGCACAGGTCGCCGATATCAAACCGGGCAGTTACGTGGGTTCAGCCGCCGTGCCCCAAGCCGACGGCACCCTGAAAGCGCTGGAAGTGCACGTGTTCCCGCCGGAAATGGCCGGCACGGGCGACGGCCATCGGGCGTTCGACCTGGGCAAGGACAGCACGATGACCAATGGCTCGGTGGGCGATCTGGTGAACAGCAACGGGCGGACCATCACCGTCAACTACAAGGGCGGTCAGAAGAAGATCGTGATCCCGGACGACGTGCCCATCGTCAACCTGGTGCCCGGCGACCGCAGCCTGCTCAAGCCGGGCGTGAAGATCATCGTGCAAGCACAACCGGCAGCGGACGGCTCGTTGAGCGCGCTGTCGATTTCTGCGGGTGAGAATGGCGTGACACCGCCGATGTGACGCACTTACGCCGCTTTGATTCTGGCCGGGTGGCCAGAATCAAGAGCGCTTAAACAGCGTTTCAGTAATTAGAGGGCATGCCTCACAAGCACGTAGCCACCATTGCTCCACGCTGGTCTACCGCCTTGCCGCCCGGCTTGGCGTAGAAGCTGATTGCGGTGGAGCCGCCCTTCGCACTCACGTCCGCGAAGTACTCGCCTTCGGTGGTGTACACCGTGAACTCCCCAGGCTTGCCCTGCTCCATGAAGACATCGGCGACATCACCGAACAGCTGCACATTGCCCCAACTGACCTTGATGCATTCGGCCACCGCAGCGGCGGGTTTCTGGCTCGCATACACCTGCGCAGGCCCGGCGGAACGCGTTTGATTCAAGCCCATGCACCCCGTCAGCAGCGCCAACGCCACAGCTCCCGCCCAATGTTTCATGACAGTCCCTTCGATAAAAAAGGAGCGATCTTACCAGCAAGCGGACCCATGCCCTACTGACATGATGCGCATTGCCTGCGTTGACTGCGCCTGATCAGTCATCCAGCCCGGCGGGGGGCGCGGCAGGGGCCGCTTTACCTGCCTTGCCCGGTTTGCCCCCCTGCGTCGCGGCTTTGGGCTCTGCCGCGGGCGCGACCGGTGCAGCGGCTGCGGCCTCTTTCTCAGCCATCGGCATCTGGTCGATGGTGCTGAAAATCTCCTTGGGATCGATCGCGCCTTTGTGATCGATCTTCTTCTCGCCGTCCTTGCCCACCAGAATCACCTGGGCCTGGTTTTTGTCCAGCACGCCGAGTTTCAATTCCCGGATCAGCGCCATGGTCGACTGGGCGTCCATGTCCTTGCCGTTCCGCTGCCCGGCCAGAGAGACGATGGTGTAGAGCACCATGTTGCGCTTGGCGAAGGCTTCTTTATTGGCAGGCTCATCGAGGCTTTTCTTCAGCGTCACCAGCGTCGGGTCCACAGAACTGGAAGCGATGATGATCAGCGGACGCGACTTGCCACGCTCCTGCGCCAGTGGGGTGTCTGCATCCGCTGCCAACAGGGGACCGGCAACAGCCAACAGAACGGCAAGGGTCAGCGACCGAGTAAACATACGCACCTCCTTTCGATTTCCATGCACTGATGATCGCGCATCGTGGCAAAAGGTCCAGCCGAGAGACTGAAAAATCAGGATTTTTTTCTGCGTAAGGGTTTGAGAAATAGACGAGAAATGCCTGAAGCCACCGGCACACCTGAGCCGGAGCTTTTCGAGGAACGTAAAACCACCGACAACAAAAAAGGGTGAGTCTTTCGACTCACCCTTTTCGCGACCGCCCAGCAGAGCGGATTTTGTTTGGTAGGCGCGATTGGACTCGAACCAACGACCCCCACCATGTCAAGGTGGTGCTCTAACCAACTGAGCTACGTGCCTGCTGTGGGTCGGCATTCTACGGATATTCAAATGTGTGTCAACGTCTTTTTTCACGTTAACCCTATGAATATGCGAATTTTTTGCAAAGGCCTCGCGGACGCGTTTCCATCGCGCTCCGATCCGTCCCATGACCGTTGGTCGCCATGACGGCACTCCGTTCGATTCCCGAGAGCCCAAGTCAAGACAGGACCCTAGACATGGAGATCTCCCGATGAACAAATCATTTGCGGCACTGGCGCTGGGTTGTGCGCTGGCGTGTGGCTCGATAGCAGCGTTGGCTGGTGCGGCGTCTCCCTCCGTGGGACCACCGCCCTCGCAGACGGGCCAGGATCCACGGACACAAGGCGCGGACATCGAACGACAAGGTACTGACATGGACCCAGCGAATCCAGCTAACGGCATTCGTCGAGGCATGAACACCGGCGCGATGAGCAACGGCACCGGCGGCAGCAATGACGTCGATTTGCCAGGCGGCTCAACCACCGGCAGCGGTTCGTCTGGCAGCGGTTCCAAAGGCTCGTCAGGCGGCTCCTCCAGCGCAGGCGGTGCTGGTGGCTGACCAACACCCCCTCTCATGAAATGGCGCCCGAGCGGCGCCTTTTTCATGGCCGGAAAAAAGCCGGAACTGACGTATCATCACATCCCTGTTACATCGCAGGGGTATTAAAGGCAGAACCTCTCGCCCTGCCCTGTCGATAGCTGGGGAACATGATCGTGGGAATGAAAAAATCAGCGCTGGAACTCAAGCGCGACCTCAACGCCATCGCCGGTAATCTTGAACGCACAGCCGGGGAAATCAGCCGTTTGGCCGAGCGTATCAACGATGTAGACGTCGTGGCGGTGCTGCACCTGATGAACCAGCAGTACAAGGACGCGGATCGGTTGCGGGCGTATGTGGATGAGATCAAGGCGGGACGTATTACGCGGGGCAAGGCCGAGACCTAGCGTGTTCAGGCTCGACACGTTCGACGACAAAAAAGGGCGACCCTCCCGGATCGCCCTTCTCATGACCGCCCAGCAGAGCGGATTTGTTTGGTAGGCGCGATTGGACTCGAACCAACGACCCCCACCATGTCAAGGTGGGTGGCATATAACACCTAACCTACTGATTTAATTGGAAAAGCCCATCTAAACGACCACCTTCAAAATTGCCCGTTTCACTCCATAAGAATCAATAACTTACGAGGGGTTTTGCAAATTCTTTAGGTCTGAATAAGAGTTCGGTTACCGTGTGAACGTTTGAGCTTTCGCCAGTATCACGCCAGCTATCAAACGGCGTCTCGCCTGAACGGCTCCAACTCATGCAGGTAACGTGTAAACGTCTCGGGAGGCGGCATCGCACCCTGCCGTTGCAAGATCAATCCTACTGCTCCTCGGTGGTAAATCCCGTGAGCCAAAACATGGAGCAGGATTTCTTCCCGTAACATGCGACCTTGTTTGCCGTCAGTGAAAGTAAATTCGATTGGCTCATTCAATTGCTCTGTCGTCATCGACGACGCGTACCCAACGAACCACTCATCAAGCTCTGTAATTCGCGCTCGAAGCTCATCGAGGCTTGGAGTTTCCGGCGTGTTCGCGGCCTCAAAAGGATGGGACGTGTTTGTGAGATGCGCCTTGAAAATCTGATCTACAACATTTATGTGATTCATGAATCGAAATGCAGTAAGGCCATCAGGCTGGCTTATTTCAATACCTGATTTGGCAAGGCCCTCAAGTGCTTCACGATTGGATTTCTGCTTGAATTTGAACATTGCTTCGAACATGAAGGTCAAGTCCTTATACGGGATAATTACAGTGAATCCGCAGTTTTCGACAGCTGTTCTAAAGCAGCTTTGGGTAATCTGTGTAACCTTTGGCTCCGCCGGACTGCAACGTAGTCACGTCAAGCTCATTTAATTCAGCGCCGAGTCGAAACCGCTCAACGAGATCTGGGTTGGCGGCGAATAAGCGAGCGAAGGCAATCATGTCGACTTTGCCACTTTGCAGTGCTTCGGTGGCTTGGGCCAAGTCGTAACAGTTGTTGCCGATGACGGGCCCGTGAAACATCCTGCGTAATCGAGCGAAATCCAAACCCGGAACATCTCGACTGGACAGCAATTCCCCTTCCGCGAAATGCAGATAGGCCAGCCCATACCCATTCAGTCGACTAACCAGATGCGAGTACAGCGCTTCGGGGTTGCTGTCACGGATATCGCCGTAGGTCGACAGGGGAGACATCTTTACACCAATTCTATCGGCCCCCCAGATCGGGATGATCGCTTCCACGACCTCGATCAGAAGCCGAACTCGGTTTTCGACAGAGCCTCCGTAATGATCTGTTCGTCGATTGGTGCCATCTCGAAGAAATTGATCCAGCAAGAAACCATTCCCTGCATGGACCTCAATGCCGTCGACGTTGGCTTTCTTGGCCCGCAGCGAAGCTTGAAAATACTGATCAACAACCTGCGCGATTTCGTCAGAGTCCATTTCGTGGGGCTCTGGCACCGCTTGCGGGCCGGAGTCGGTGTAGACCTCTACGTTAGGCCGAATAGCTGAAGGACCAACAGGTTGGCCACCATTCAGCTGTAGATCTGGGTGAGAGAGCCTGCCGCAATGCCACAATTGCATAAAGATCACCGCGCCGCGCGCGTGCACGCCGTCTGCGATGGTTTTCCAAGCCCTCATCTGCTCGTCGTTATAAATGCCAGGAGAGTTGCGATAACCCTTGCCCTGACGCGATATCTGCACTGATTCAGTGATGATCAGACCGGCACTTGCTCGCTGGCTGTAATACTCGGCCATGAGGGTTGTTGGCATATCGTTTTGCGCGGCACGCATGCGCGACATTGGCGATTTGACGATACGATTACGCAACAGATACGGACCTACCCGGATGGGTTCGAACAATGGGTTTTGCCCATGATCGTCGGATTTAGACATATCACCTCCTGGATCAACGCCACTCATTTAGTTTTGCTGAAATCGAACGCGCCTTTGGATGTCACGAAGAACAGGCATTCTGTCTGAGATATGCATTTGGTGACGTGCGATTCGCCGCCTTTTTGATACCAGTACGATCCGGCAGCCAAGGGATGGTCTGGTGAATTAACGGCAGGCTCATTTGCAACGACGCCATTAATGACAACACCGTAATAGCTGAAACTGTGACTATGCAGCGGGCTTGCCGTATTACCCGGCATTTTGATGAAGTTACTGTGCTCTCCCGTTGCTGGGTCGCCCCAGCCATTCGCAATAGTTAGCCCCTCTTTGTTCTGATAGAAGTGCATTGCACTGACGGGTACCGTCAGGGTGGTGTCTGGCGCAGCGTTAGAAGCGGCGAAGGCCGAAGAGAAAGCAGTGGCGAAACTGATGACAACAGCTAGGGGGAACGTGCGACCGAGCATGGGGTTTTCCATCAAGATTAAGAAAAGAGGGTTGGCCTATGGCCAGGCGATGGAGTATCTGCCGATCTTTTTTGGTGCAGAACTCGCGCCCACCATAATTCACTCTTTCATCACCTGAAATGATGGATGGATGCATTCGATTAAACCGAAGGGGCCAGTATCCCGCCCGCCGCCTGATATCGCGCCAGCAAATCTTCTAGCCGGTGTTCGTGCTTGCCATAACCAGCACCTGGCAGACTTGCGCAGATGTTCGACACCTTGTCGATCGCGGCGGCGATGTTGCCGACGAGAATGTCGGACAGCGCGCCGCGCTCGCGGATCATGTTCAGGCTCTCATGGGCCACGCTGATGAGAAGATGACGAAAGAATACCAGGAGGGACATCGCACCAAGGAAATCGAGTACGTCGAGGTAGGTGCAGGACTCGCCCTCTGCCCTCGCAGGCCGGGCCAGAAATGCACCTCTTACCCGAAATATGGGTGGGGGTTTTGCAAAAGTTTTGCAAAAAAAAGGGCGACCATTTCTGATCGCCCTTCTACAGCCCGCGTATTTCGGGGCTTACAACTGGTAGGCGCGATTGGACTCGAACCAACGACCCCCACCATGTCAAGGTGGTGCTCTAACCAACTGAGCTACGTGCCTGCTGTGGAGCGGCATTCTACGGATATTCCACAGCCTGTCAACGGGGTATTTTTTCTAACCGGCTGATAACTATCGTTTTTTGCAGAACACTCATGCCAAGTGGCACATATATAAGACACCCAACGGCCTCTTTCCCGCTGGTGACCGCCATTTATCTCAGGTAGGATCGCCCCATTCGTAAAAAATATTAAACAGGGGCCACTCGATGACGAACACCGCTTACCCTCAGTCTTATTACGCCGCGTCCGCCAGTCACGCCCCTGAACGTCCGTTGCTGCAAGGTGAGGTGGAAACGGATGTGTGCGTGATCGGCGCCGGTTATACCGGGCTGTCGAGCGCGCTGTTCCTGTTGGAGAACGGCTTCAAGGTCACGGTGCTGGAAGCGGCCAAGGTAGGCTTCGGCGCGTCGGGCCGGAACGGTGGCCAGATCGTCAACAGTTACAGCCGCGACATCGACGTCATCGAGCGCACGGTCGGTGCAAGACAGGCGCAGTTGATGGGCGAGATGGCGTTTGAAGGCGGACGTATCATCCGTGAACGCGTGGCCAAATACCAGATTCAGTGCGACCTGAAAGACGGCGGTGTGTTCGCGGCCATCACCCCTAAGCAAATGGATCATCTGGAGGCGCAGAAAAAACTCTGGGAGCGCTATGGCCATACCCAGCTGGAGCTGATGGACCAACGCCGCATCCGCGAAGTGGTGGCCTGCGATGAATACATCGGCGGCATGCTGGACATGAGCGGCGGCCACATCCATCCGCTGAACCTGGCACTCGGTGAAGCGGCGGCCGTGGAGTCGCTGGGCGGCGTGATTTACGAGCAATCGGCGGCCATCAGGATCGACCGTGGTGCCAGCCCGGTGGTGCACACCGCCCAAGGCAAGGTGCGGGCGAAGTTCATCATCGTTGCGGGCAATGCTTATCTGGGGAATCTGGTACCGGAACTGGCCGCGAAATCGATGCCGTGCGGCACGCAGGTGATCACGACCGAGCCGCTGAGCGAGGAGCTCGCGAGCACGCTGTTGCCACAAGACTACTGCGTCGAAGACTGCAATTACCTGCTGGATTATTACCGTCTTTCCGCTGACAAGCGCCTGATCTTCGGCGGCGGCGTGGTATATGGCGCGCGCGACCCGGCGAACATCGAATCCATCATCCGTCCCAAAATGCTCAAGGCGTTTCCGCAACTAAAGGACGTGAAAATCGATTACGCGTGGACCGGCAATTTCCTGCTGACCCTGTCGCGTCTGCCACAAGTCGGCCGTCTGGGCGACAACATCTATTACTCGCAGGGTTGCAGCGGCCATGGGGTGACGTACACCCACTTGGCGGGCAAAGTGCTGGCCGAAGCGCTGCGCGGACAGGCGGAACGCTTCGATGCGTTCGCCGGACTGCCGCACTACCCTTTCCCCGGCGGCCAGCTGTTGCGCACGCCGCTGACGGCGCTGGGTGCCTGGTATTACAGTTTGCGGGACAAGTTGGGGTTCTGATCAACCCACGCGGCAAAATGTCTCCGGGCCGATGAGATGCCCCCTTTATGACGCGTTTTCCACTGTGAAAGCGAAGTCATTCTGGGCGGCAATCCGACGAAAGATCTTCAGGCGCTGGAGGTGCGTGGCCTGCACCGGCCTCTTCGCGAATGAATTCGCTCCCACAGGTGTTCTGCGGTGTGCAGGGCTTCTTGCGCCCGACCTGAACCCTGTAGCCAAAATGCCCATCATCGACGTGCTGGCGTAGGCCGCATTCTCAATGCGCGGCATTCAACGCCTTCACCGCCTCACCCGCCGCCTGCTCCTGCCCCGCCTGCGCGAGATCATTCGCAGCCTTGAGCCAACGTTCGCGATCCACCGGGGACGGCAACTGACGAGGCCCCTGCACCAGAATCGCCCAGTTGCCCGCGTTATCCCAGTCCGAAGTGAACTCGTCGAAACTCACGGTCAAGCGGCCCAGCCCGGTGTAGATCAGCATGTTGCGTTTGTTCTGGTTGAACCCGACAAGCACGCCATAGCGTTGCTCTTTCCACCAGAACGAGCCCTCGCTGAACCGCACCATGACCGGATAACCGGCGGACACCTGCGCCAGCAGATCAGGCAGTTGATGATCGACCGGGTACACCACGAAACCGTATTCGCGCGCCACGTTCGTCATGCTCAGTTCGAGGGTTTTCTCCGACGCCGGCAGCTTCAGCGGCTTTTCCAGCAAGCCAGGCGTGGTCTGCACGCCGCGCACGCTCAGCATGCTCGCCAACGCGAACGGTCCGCTCTGGTAAGACTTGCCCCGGAAGAACGGCACCGAGTTGAGCTCGACCCGGTCCGGCAGGCTTTTATAGACCGGCGGATAACCCGGCTTGTACGCGTGAGGGTCGGCACACCCCGTCAGCATCAACGTCAAGGCCAAGCCCCACCACATCCGTTTGCTTCCAGAGACTTCCATTCGAGACATTTTTCACTCACTTGTCAGGTGCCGGGGCAACCTGCAACCCGGCCTGGACGCCGATCATAGAGCCGCCGAGGGTCCGGGTATAGCCTCTCTGCACAGTCGGTGAAACTGGATAGAACAAATAGGTCACAGAATTCCTACCATCGGTCAATTTTCAGCAACAACCCACGTACTAGACTGTCGGTTACTGAGAGAACGAAGAGCGCAGAGCCGGAGGAAGACATGAGCCTCGGAATGACCATTGTGATGTTGATCGCTGCCTGGCTGGCTGTGGCCGGCGCCATGCTGTGGGGGGTGATGCGGATTTCCCGCCGTCATCACCCGCATTATCGAACCCTTGAAACCACCCGCACATCCGCGCCCTTGAATGCGCGTAAACCCCGTCATGCGACGGCGCACTGACGCCCACCCGACCTCGTCGGATCAGTAAACCTTAAGCCAAAAAAACGGTCGGTGATGGTATTCCCATCCCCGACCGTTTTTCATTCCCAGCCTGTCAGCCTTTCGTAGCCGTCGTTTCAGCGTCGAGCTTACGCTGCCTCGAACGGCGGGCCAGCATGTTCAGCACTTCGATCAGCGCCGAGAACGCCATCGCCGTGTAGACATAGCCCTTCGGTACGTGAGCGCCGAAACCTTCGGCAATCAGCGTCATGCCGATCATGATCAGGAAGCCCAGCGCCAGCATGACCACCGTCGGGTTATCGTTAATGAACTTCGCCAAGGGCTCGGACGCCACCAACATCACGACCACAGCGGCAATCACAGCGATGACCATGATCGGCAAATGCTCGGTCATGCCGACGGCGGTGACGATGCTGTCGATGGAGAACACCAGGTCCAGCATCAGGATCTGCCCGATGGCGGCGGCCATGCTCATCACGACGGTTTTGGAAATCGCGGCCTCTTCCCCGGTCTTGATGTCCATGCTGTGATGAATCTCAGTGGTCGCCTTCCACACCAGGAACAAGCCACCGGCGATGAGGATCATGTCTTTCCACGAGAACACCTGACCGAACACGTCGATGACCGGCTCGGTCAACTGGACGATCCACGCCACCGTACTGAGCAGGCCCAGCCGCAGAATCAGCGCCATGCTGATGCCGATGCGGCGCGCCTTCGTGCGCTGATGAACCGGCAGCTTGTTGGTCAGGATCGAGATGAAAATCAGGTTGTCGATGCCGAGGACAATTTCCATGACCACCAGCGTGGCCAAGGCGATCCACGCGGTGGGGCTTGCAGCCAGTTCTAAAAGGTATTCCATGTGCCGGTATCCATTGGGTCGCGTTGATGAGACAAGGCGGCATTCTAGGGACTGAAACACTTCAGTAAAATTCGTATTTATCAGGCGTATACTTCGTTTTTTACGAAGTGTCTGTGCCGAGGCGAATTCATGCTCAACTACCGTCAATTGCACTATTTCTGGGTGGTGGCCAAGACTGGCAGCATCGTGCGTGCCTGCGAGCAGCTGAACCTTACGCCGCAAACCATCAGTGGTCAGCTTAGCCTGTTGGAGCAAACCTACGGGGTGGAGCTGTTCAAGCGGGTGGGACGCCAGTTGGAGCTGACGGAGATGGGCCGCATCGCCCTGCCCTATGCCGAACAGATGTTTCAGCTTGGCGGCGAGCTGGAAGCGTTGCTGCGGGCGCAGCCAGATGAACAACAAATCCTGTTCCGGGTCGGTGTCGCGGACGTGGTGCCCAAATCCATCGTTTACCGGCTGATCGCTCCGACGATGGAATTGAGCGAGCCGATTCGCATCACCTGCCGCGAAGACCAACTGGAACGCCTGCTGGCCGACCTCGCCATTCAGCGCCTGGATCTGGTGATTTCCGACAGCCCCATGCCTTCGCATCTGGACATCAAGGGCTACAGCCAGAAACTGGGGGAATGCGGGGTGAGCTTCTTCGCCACGGCCGCCTTGGCGCGCACCTACGGCCAGGATTTCCCTCACGGCATGCAGGGCGCGCCGCTGTTGATTCCCGGCCAGCAGACCGTGGTGCGAAGCCGATTGATGCGCTGGTTCGCCCAACAGAACGTGCAGCCGAGGATCGTCGGCGAGTTCGATGACAGCGCGCTCATGAAGGCGTTTGGCAAGTCCGGCAGTGGCATCTTCATAGCACCGAGCGTGATCGCCGATGAAGTGATGGCTCAGTACGACGTCGAACTGATCGGCCAGACCGATGCGGTGACCGAGTCGTTTTACGCGATCTCGGTCGAGCGCAAGGTCAAGCACCCCGGCATCGTCGCCATCACCGAAGGCGCGCGACGCCAGTTGTTCACCGACTAAGCGTTGCAGCCGACGGGGCGCGGCTTGAAGGTCATCAGCAGCAGGGCCAGCAGAATCGACAGCAGGATGATCCCGGCCGCCGCGAAACCCAGGTTGGCCAGGCCGAGATGGTCGATTACCCGTCCACCGACGATGGCACCGATACCGATCCCCAGGTTCGCCCCGGCAATGTTCAGCGACGCGGCAAATGCCGGGGCTTCCGGGGCGGCTTTCATCAAGCGGACATGGCTGACCAGGAACAACGCCGCTTGCGTCACGCCCCAGACTGCGAGGGCCAACGCCAGGGCAGGCAGCGAATGCATGCTCGGCGCCACCATCACCATGCCGCCAATCATGAACGTGCAGAACGTCAGGCTGGCGATCAGCGGATGCCGGTCCACCAAGCGCCCACCCAGCGAATTGCCCAGCAGGCCCACGGCGCCGAAGCCCATCAGGCACCAGCCCACCACGGTGCCGTTGAACCCGGCCAGGCGTTCGAGCATGTCGGCCAGGTACGTGTAGGCCGTGAACATGCCGCTGAACACCAGCACCGAGAGCAGCACGTGGCCCTGCATGATGGGGCTGCGCAGGATGCGAAACTGACTGCTGAACGACGCCTGATCCTTGTGCATGCTCTTCGGCAGATAGATAAACAGCAACAGCGCCTTGGCGAAGGCCATCACCGCCAGCACCATGAACGCGGTGCGCCAGCCGAACCCGTCGGAAATCAGCGTGCCCACGGGAATCCCGAACACCGTGGCGCAGACGATACCGAAGCCGATCTTGGCGATCGCTCGTCCTGCGTGATCGGGTCCGACGATATCGACCGCCGTTTCACTGGCCAGCGCCCAGAACACCGGCAACCCGAGCGCGGGAATCAGCCGGGCCACGGCCATCACCCAGATATTGGGCGCGAACGCCGCGACCACGTTGGCGACGCCGAACATGATCAGCACCGAAATGAACAGACGCTTGCGCTCGAAGCGCGAAAAGTACGCGGTCAGGAACGGACCAAAGCAGGCCACGGTGAAGGCGAACAGGGTCACCAGCAGACCAGCTTGCGGGATCGTCACGGCCAGGTCGCGGGCGATGGCAGGCAACAGGCCGACGATGACGAACTCTGTGGTCAGCACGGTAAAGCCAGCGGCCGACAACAGGTAAATGGGGAAAAACATGAAATCTCCAAAAACGACGAAGAGACCAGTCCTTGCGGAGCGGCCAATCGGAATGACGTAGTGCGAAGCGCGGAGAGTACCAGACATCGGCGCCAGAGTCGGTCGACCGGCGCACAAAAACAAAACCGCCGCCCGAACAGATCGGACGGCGGCCGGATTCAGAGGTTCAGCGCAGGCTGACGGGCTGTATCAGTAGGTGCCCATGTAGTCGCGCTTGCCCACTTCCACACCGTTGTGACGCAGCAGGTCGTACGCGGTGGTGACGTGGAAGAAGAACTGTGGCAGCGAGTAGTGCAGCAGGTATTTCTGAGTGCTCATGCGTTTTTCTTTGTCGGTGCCTGGGCGCAACACGATTTCGCGCTCTTCGTTGCCGTCGACCTGTTCAGGGGTGACGGTGTCGATGAAGGCCAGCACTTTGGTCAACAGGGCTTGCAGGTCGGCGAAGGTGACTTCAGTGTCTTCGTACTTCGGCGGCTCGATGCCCGACAGACGCGCGCTCGCGCCCTTGGCGAAATCGACGGCGATCTGTACCTGGCGGACCAACTGGAACATGTCCGGGAACAGACGCGCCTGCAGCAGTGCGTCTGGCTGGATGTTTTTCGCGGTGGCGTGGGCTTCACCCTTGGCCAGCACGGCGCTCAGCGCGGTGAGCATTTGCTTGAAGACAGGAATCGAAGCGGCGTACAGAGAAATGGTCATGACAGTTCCTGATGGAGTGAGTCGCATTGGGGAGGCATGAGTGACATGCGAACGCGGCTTGTCTTTTACCTCATCCAGCCCCTACCCTCATAGCCTTTTCAACACACAGGGAACGGGCCATGTCCACCGAGCTGGATTCCGATAACGGTCGCGACGACGCAGACACGCTGCAGTTGAACAGCACCGAAGTGCGTATTTTGGGCTGCCTGATCGAGAAGCAGGCCACCAACCCTGAAACCTACCCCTTGACCCTCAACGCACTGGTCCTGGCCTGCAACCAGAAGACCAGCCGCGAGCCGGTGATGAACCTGACGCCCGGTCAGGTCGGCCAAAGCCTGCGGGCGCTGGAAAGCCTGCAATTGACACGTCTGGTGATGGGCAGCCGGGCCGACCGCTGGGAACACCGGGCTGACAAGACGCTGGAGCTGGTCCCGGCGCAGGTCATCCTCACCGGCTTGTTGCTGCTGCGCGGCCCGCAAACCGTCAACGAACTGCTGACTCGCAGCAACCGCATGCACGATTTTGAAGACACCGACGCGGTGGTCCATCAACTGGAGCGCCTGATCGGTCGCGGGCTGGCGGTGCTGATCCCGAAACAGGCCGGGCAGCGGGAAGACCGTTACATGCACGCGCTGGGGGATCCGGCAGACATGGAAGCCATTCTTGCGGCGCGGCAGACTCCGGTGGAGCGTTCCAGTGGCGGCAGCTCGGGGCTGGCGGAACGGGTTGAAGCGCTGGAAGCGCGGATTAACGAGCTGGAAGAGCGACTGGCGAAGCTGGAGGGTTGAACGGCTACAGACAGCCGCGACTTGATTGTCTGAGCGATCTGTCTCTGTCGCCTGGTCCGCCGCCTCGCGAATGAATTCGCTCCCACGGTTGTGGCCGTTTCAGGCCCAAGATTTCGACGCGTCGGATTCCTGTGGGAGTGAATCTACTCGCGAAAGGTTTTTCAGGCGACACCCATGCGGTGAATCTACTGGCCTCAATCGCGAATGAATTCGCTCCCACAGTTGAGCTGCGTCAGGCCCATTATCTCGCTGCGCATCGGATTCCTGTGGGAGCGAATTTATTCGCGAAAGGCTTATCAGGCGACACCCATGTGTTGGCCGTACGCGTCAGCCGCGAGCAAACGTCGCTGCGGCTTGATATTGCTCATCGGTGGGGCGGACGCCGGTGTAGAGCACGAACTGCTCCAGCGCTTGAATCGCAGCGACTTCATCCCCTGTGATCAAACGCTTGCCCGCTTTTTCCGCCGCGACGATAAAAGGCGTACGGGCCGGGGTGGCGACGACGTCGAACGCCGTGTCGGCGGCTTCAATGGCCGCTTTCTCGAAGGCCAAGGCATCCGCCTGATCCCCAGCCATCCCCAAGGGCGTCACATTGACCAACAAGGGCGGCCGCTCGCTGCCCAGGTCCGCTTGCCATTCAAACCCGCAGGTCTTCGCCAGCGCCCTGCCCGCCTGTTCATTGCGCGCCACGATCAGGCCATCGGTAAAACCGGCATCCCGCATCGCGCAGGCTACGGCTTTCGCCATGCCACCGCTGCCTCGCAAAGCAAACGGGGTACGTGGCACGGCATGGGTATCCACCAACTGAGCGACGGCAATGTAATCGGTGTTGTAAGCCTTCAGATGCCCGTCGGTATTGACGATGGTGTTGATCGACTGAATCGCCGCCGCCGACGGGTCCATCTCATCGATCAACGCAATGCTGGCCTCCTTGAACGGCATCGACACACCACACCCGCGAATGCCCAGGGAGCGCATGCCCGCGATGGCGGCTGGCAAGTCAGTCGGGGAAAAGGCCTTGTAATAAAAGTTGAGGCCCAACAGTTGATACAGATAGTTATGAAACCGCACCCCAAAGTTGCCGGGACGCCCGGCGAGGGACATACATAACAGCGTTTCCTTGCTTGCAGTCACTAACATGAAATCTCCCGAACGGTATGCGTTAACGCCCTGAGAAAGGCGTAGAATTCAGTTGCTTGCGGCATTAACCGCAGCAATTGTCATCAAAGTCACCGAATACCTTACACAAAATTTACGCAGCGGCTTCGCAGATTTCCCGAAAGTCGCTGTCTGATCAGTTATCCCGTGGCAGTGCCTGAGCGTAACGCAGGCTCGCGACAACGGGACTGAACACCGAGGAACAGTCATGATTCGTCACATCCCCAAGGTTGCCTTGTTGTTAGGTGCCCTCGCCCTCGCAGGTCAGGCTGAAGCCCATGGCGGCGGCCCAGGCTGGGGTGGAGCGGCAGTGATCGGCGCAGTCGTCGGCGGCGTGGTGGGTGCCGCCGTGGCTTCCGGCCCTGTCTACGCGGCACCGGCTCCGGTGTATGCAGCGCCAGCGCCGGTGTACTACGCACCGCCGCCACCGCCTGTTTACTATCAACCGGCCTACGTGGTTGAGCGTCCCGTCGTCTACGGCCCACGCTACTACGGTCCGCCACGCTACTACGGCCCACCACCGGGCTACTACCACGGTGGCGGTCGCTGGTAACAGTGACGCACCGACCTGAGACTGTCGGTTATCGATCGGCAGCCTCCCGAATACCAGACCCCGCCCAACCGGCGGGGTTTTCGTTTCTGCTGAGTGTCGACCGTGGCGCTCGACTCTGAAGGGGTCACAGGCTTCGGATGAGAACGGATGCACAATTCCTGTGCCCCGGCGGCAAAAAAACTGACCTGTCACACATCAATGACGACTATCGAGCGCGGTGATTTCTGCTGATCGGGATCGCGCCGTAAAGTAGCGCCATAGATTGATGGAGGCACTTATGACCAAGGTTCAGATCATGTCGGTAGTTGGCAGCGCAGTTCCCGCATCGCTTCGCGAACGTGGCTTGCTGGCCTGCTGGTACCTGGTCCAGAACGGCGAACCGGTCAGCGGTCCTCTGCCGTCGTTGCCTGCGGCCCAAGCCCTGTCCCAGCAATTTGAAGCCCGCAAGCTCAACAGCTGAACTGAATTCGTTATTCCCTGAATCGTGCGTTGCTCCGCACTTCCCTTTGGCCCGCATCCCAGATGCGGGCTTTTTTTTGCGTCGGAGACGCCGGAGGCTTGCATCTGCCTGACAGAATCAAACCCGCTCAGCCTGCGTCGCATTCACCTGGCAGCGATGTGCCAGTTTCTGCAACCGTTTTTCCAACGCCCCGAGGACAACCCGGTCCGAACGGCCGCTTTCCAGTTCTTCGATCATCTCATTCGCCACTAACCGCAGTTCATGAGCGATTACGACACGGTCGTCGTTCTGGTCCAGCTTGTGCGACTCGAACAGCCGGTGCAGGTAATCCTCAAGCGTGCGCTGCAAGCGGTGCCGATCCGCCGCCCGCAAATGCACCAGGTTCACCGTGATTTTCGCCAGCAGCTCATTGAGCTCGCCACACAGGTACTGCATCCGCCGCGCATAGCCGGTTTCGCGATCCCGCAATTGCTTGCGCTGCAACGCCAAGTCCTGACGTTTCTGAATCGCAGGCACCGCAATCGCCATCATCAGACCGACGATCAGGCCGATGGCCTGAATCCAGCCCGCCCAGTCCGACGGCCGCACGAACAAGCCCGCGACGAGCAAGAGCACCGCAACGATTGCCGCACCGAACACCAGAGACGCGTAATCCTTGCTGATAAACCCTTTGGGCATTGCACAACTCCTAGGTCATTTGAGGGATAAACACCGATGGCGTCGAATGCTAATTCGTGACTCGCCGCAGTGCCATGAATATCGACATGCCCAGCGCAAATACAGGTTTTTTTCGCCCTTAACCTGAACGGATGCCATACAAGCGGTTTTTAATACCAAAACGTCCTATGCCGGCCATCGACATAGTTAGAAACATGCTCCTAAAATGCGCCCATCTTGTTGTCGCTCTTGAAAAAAGTCCGACTGTCCACGCCCTCTCCATTCTTTTTAAGTGAGCTTCGCTCTTGAACATTCGCACAACCCTCATCGGCCTGTTTTTTGCGCTCACAGGCTCGGCACTTTCCACCGGTGCCCTTGCGAACGAACCCGCTGCTTTCAATCGTGACCCGGCCAATCTTCATCTGGCTTCCGGCAGCGCCATGATCACCGATCTGCAAACCGGCCAGGTCCTGTACTCCAGCAATCCCGACGTCATCGTGCCGATTGCTTCGGTGACCAAACTGATGACCGCCATGGTCACCCTCGACGCCAAGTTGCCGATGGACGAGATGGTCAAGGTCGACATCTCCCAGACCGCCGAAATGAAAGGCGTGTTTTCCCGCGTGAAACTGGGCAGCGAACTCAACCGCCGCGACATGCTGCTGATCACCCTGATGTCGTCGGAAAACCGCGCAGCGGCGAGCCTCGCGCACAGCTACCCGGGCGGCTATCCGGCGTTCATCAAAGCCATGAACGCCAAGGCCAAGGCACTGGGCATGAGCCACACCGTGTACATGGAGCCAACGGGCCTGTCGGTGTTCAACGTGTCCACCGCCCGCGACCTGACCAAACTGGCCCTGGCGGCGCGCAACTACCCATTACTGCGTGAGCTGAGCACCACCCAAGAGAAAACCGTGAGCTTCCGCAAACCCAACTACACCTTGGGTTTCAGCAACACGGACCACTTGGTGCGCAAGTCCAACTGGGACATCAAGCTGACCAAAACCGGCTTCACCAACCAGGCCGGGCATTGTCTGGTGCTGCTGACCAGCATGGCCAACCGTCAAGTTTCGGTGGTGATTCTGGACGCCTTCGGCAAGTTCACTCACTTCGCGGACGCCAGCCGTATGCGCCTGTGGATGGAGACCGGTAAGAGCGGTCCGGCGCCGGAAGTCGCGTTGCAGTACAAGAAGGAAAAGAATCTGGTCATGAAGCAGAAAGGCCTGCAAGCCTCGGATTGATTCGACGCTTCGCTTCATCGGATTTGCCCTCGTTGGCGCCCGTCAAGGCGCCATCTTCCCCGCCCCCGGACAGCGCTAAGCCGCGGAACTGACAACAGTTTCATCAATCCTGCCGCGCATAATGGCCGCGACCCGCTACGCTTGAGGTGTATCGGCTTGTTTCGGATACCGCTCGGGGGAGTAGCACCATGGTCGTCAAGTGGATAGTGGCTGCGTTGCATCTGTTGGCGTTCGGTTTCGCGCTGGCGGCGGTTCTGGCAAGGGGGCGGGCACTGCGCAGATTGCGCACGGACGATCCCCGTTCCTTTCGCGACGTGTTCGTGGTCGACAACATCTGGGCGGTGTCAGCGGGGATTCTACTGATCACCGGCGCCTTTCGTGCGTTCGGCGGGCTGGAGAAAGGCTCGTTCTACTACCTGCACCAACCGTTGTTTCACCTGAAGATCACGGCCTTCGTGGCGATTCTGGCGCTGGAAGTCGTGCCGATGTTCGCCCTGATCAAATGGCGCATCGCGTTCAAAAAACAGCAACCCATCGACACCTCCCGCTCACGACGTTTCGCCCGCATCAGCCACATGGAAGCGGCGTTGATGGTGATTATCGTGATTGCGGCGACGGGGATGGCACGCGGGATTCTTCTAAGTTAAAAGCGCCGCGGTCGGGCTTCTGGCCGAAGGCCGTGGGAGTTGGCTTGCCTACGATCGGCTGCGCAGCAGCCGTATATCCCGCGTACGCGGTTTGTCTGACGAAACCGAGGTGCCCGGTTTTGCTACTGCTGCGCAGTAGATCGTAGGCAAGCCAACTCCCACGGCCTGCGGCCAGAAGCGGATCGAGGTATAGCCATCATCTCGGGCCAGAATCAAAAAAACGTGGCACCGGATCAAACGCCGCAAGCGCCACCAAACTCAATTCACCCAAAACACCATCAACATCACGTTCGCCAGCGAGATCAGGCCGAACAGCCCCCACGCCAGCACCTTGGTCACGGTGTTATTGGCAAACGGCCCCATGAGCTGTTTGTCGCTGGTGAAGCGGATCAGCGGCCACAAGGCGAACGGCAGTTGCAGGCTGAGGACGACCTGGCTCAGCACCAGCATCTTGCCCACCGCCCCGTCGCCGAACCAGATCACACCGGCCAGTGCCGGAATCAGCGCCAGCGCCCGCGTGATCAGGCGGCGTTGCCAGCACGGGATCTTGGCGTTGAGGAAACCTTCCAGCACCACCTGACCGGCGATGGTCCCGGTGAACGTCGAGCTTTGCCCCGCCGCCAGCAGCGCAATCCCGAACAGCACGCTGGCCAAGGCGCCGCCCACCAGCGGATCAAGCAGGTGGTAGGCGTCCTGAATTTCCACCACGTCGGAATGGCCGTTGCCATGAAAGGCCGCCGCCGCAAGGATCAGGATCGCCGCGTTGATCACCAGCGCCAGGCTCAGGGAGGCGATGGTGTCGACACGCGCATAACGAATCGCACTGGCCTTGCTCTCGACAGAGCTGCCATTGACCCGGGTCTGCACCACTGACGAATGCAGATAGAGGTTATGGGGCATCACGGTCGCACCCAGAATGCCGATGGCGATGTACAGCGGTTCTTGCTGACTCAATACGTCCCACGACGGTTTCAACCCGGCAACCACATCCGGCCAGAACGGTTTGATCAGCACCAATTCAATAAAGAAGCAGGTCGCGATGGTTGCGATCAGGCCCAGAATGATCGCTTCCAGACGACGAAAATTGGCGCCCTGCAGGGCGAGCACGATCACGGTGTCGAACGCCGTCAACGCCACGCCCGTGGTGATCGACACGCCCAGCAGCAGGTGAAAGGCCAGCGCCGCGCCGAGCACTTCCGCCAGGTCCGTCGCGAGGATCGACAGCTCGGCCAGAATCCACTGCCCCATGCCCACACGACGGCTGTAGCGTTCAGCCGACAACTGCGCCAGGTCCCGGCCGGTGGCGATCCCCAGACGCGAACACAAGTTCTGCAACACCATCCCGGACAGGCTCGCCAGCACCACCACGAACAGCAGCGCGTAACCGAAACGCGATCCCGCTTCGATGGCCGTCGCCCAGTTGCCCGGGTCCATGTAGCCAATGGAAATCAGCAGGCCTGGCCCGACGAACAGCATCAACTTGCGCAGGAACGAAGCATTGGCCGGAATCGCGACGGTGTCGGTCACGGCAGAGGGGCAAAACGGCGCGGTGGCGGTGGTGGGGAGTTTGTATTTCACGGGAGTCCGGCGGGTGATTGCGATCAGCCATGAAGCTTAAACGCCGGGAAATATTTTGTCTTGAATCTCTGCAAAAGCTCTAACATGCGTCGTCCCACGGAACTGGAAAACAATAATGTCTTCGCTTTCGCCCTCCTCCGACCCTGCCCAAACCCCAATGGATGGCATCGACCCCGTTCGCGCCGCCCGGATTTCTGCGCGCATCGATCGCCTCCCTGCCGTTTCAACGATCTGGAAACTGGTGGCGTTGCTGTCCATCGGCGGCTTCTTCGAACTCTACGACCTGTTCCAGACCGCCTACATCAGCCCCGGCCTGATTCGCGACGGCCTCTTCGCCACGGGCGCACAGGGCGTGTTTGGCTTTTCCGACCAGGCCGCATTCGCCTCGGCGACCTTTCTCGGCCTGTTTCTCGGCGCCAGCCTGCTGAGCCCGATTGCCGATCGCTTTGGCCGCCGTGCGATCTTCACCTTCGCGCTGATCTGGTACACCGTCGCCACCGTGCTGATGGGCATCCAGACCTCAGCGCTGGGCATCATCTGCATGCGTTTTCTGGTGGGCATCGGCCTGGGCATCGAGCTGGTGACCATCGACGCCTACCTCTCGGAGCTGGTGCCCAAGCGCATGCGCAGTTCGGCGTTCGCCTTTGCATTCTTTGTGCAGTTTCTGTCGGTGCCGTCGGTGGCGTTGATGTCCTGGTGGCTGGTGCCACAGGACCCATTCGGCATTGCGGGCTGGCGTTGGGTGGTGATTGCCAGTGCGGTGTTCGCGCTGTTCATCTGGTGGTTGCGTTCACGGTTGCCGGAGTCGCCACGCTGGCTGGCGCAGCACGGACGATTTGCCGAGGCCGAAAAGATCATGGACGACCTCGAAGCACGCTGCGTGAAGGACCATGGCCAGGCGCTGGACGCTCCGGAAACCCACAACGTGGCCGTCGAAGGCAAAGGCCGTTTCGCTGACATCTGGCAGCCGCCCTATCGCCGTCGCGCGCTGATGCTCATTGTGTTTCATGTGTTCCAGGCCATCGGCTTTTTCGGCTTCGGCAACTGGCTGCCGGCCTTGCTCTCGGGTCAAGGCGTCAGCGTCACCCACAGCCTGGCATACGCCTTCATCATCACCCTCGCCTACCCGCTGGGGCCGCTGCTGTTCGTGAAGTTCGCCAACCGTTTCGAGAACAAATGGCAGATCGTCGGCTCGGCGCTGGGGGCCATGATCTTCGGCACGCTGTTCGCGCAACAGAGTACGGCGGCAGGGCTGATCGTCTGCGGGGTGATGATCACGTTCTGTAACGCGTGGCTGAGCTTCGCCTATCACTCGTACCAGAGCGAACTGTTCCCCACCAACATCCGCGCCCGCGCCGTGGGGTTTTGCTATTCGTTCAGTCGGTTGTCGACGGTGTTCAGCAGCCTGTTGATCGGCCTGTTCCTCGACCATTTCGGCACGCCGGGGGTGTTGACCTTCATCGTCGTCAGCATGCTGATCGTGATCATCACCATCGGCGCGTTCGGGCCGAAAACGCGGAACCTGGCGCTGGAGGATATTGCGCATCGGTGAGGGGCGCAGGGCAAGGGCTTTTGATTCTGGCCGGAGGCCGTGGGAGTCCGGCCAGAATCAAAAGCGGAGCCTGGCGCTCACCTGATCCCCAACCGCTTCGCCAACCGACTGAGGTTGGCGCGGTCCAGGTTCAGCTCTCGCGCTACCTCGGCCCATTTGCCGTTGTGCCGACTCAACGCCTCGTTGATCAGCAGCGTCTGAAACCCGTCGACCGCCTCTTTCAGCCCCTCGCCGGGTTTGACCACCGGGTGCACGTCCGCGAGCAGCGATGGCGTACCGAGGGCGACGGGCGATTCATCCTCCAGCCCCAGCGCGGGCGCCTCGATGGTCAGAATGCGCGGCCTTTCGCTGTGGGCCGACAGGGCTTTCAGCACAGCGCGGCTGATCAGGTGCTCCAGTTCGCGCACGTTGCCCGGCCATGAATAACCCAGCAACACCCCTTGCGCCTCGGGACTCATCCGTAGGCTGCGCAAGCCCATCCGTGCGCGGTTCTCTTCCAGAAAATACCCGGCGAGCAGCAACACATCCCGGCCTCGCTCGCGCAAGGGCGGCACCACCAACGGGTACACGCTCAGACGGTGATAGAGGTCAGCCCGGAAACGCCCGGCGCGCACTTCCTCCGCGAGATCACGATTAGTGGCGGCGATGATGCGCACGTCCACGCGATGCTCCTGATCGGACCCCACCCGCTGCAATTGCCCGCTCTGCAACACCCGCAGCAACTTGGATTGCACCGGCAGCGGCAACTCTCCTACTTCGTCGAGGAAGATCGAGCCCCCGTCGGCCAGTTCGAACTTGCCGCTGCGCCCACTGACGGCCCCCGAAAACGCGCCTTTGACGTGACCAAACAGTTCGCTTTCCACCAGTAATTCAGGGAGCGCGGCGCAATTGAGGCTGATCAGCGGCTTCTGGGCACGAGGCGATTGCAGGTGAATGGCTTCGGCCACCAGCTCCTTGCCGACGCCGGTTTCACCAGTGATCAACACCGTCAGCGGGCTGTTGCCCACCAGCTGGATTTCCTGCTGCAAGCGGCGATGCACCGCGCTTTGCCCAATCAACTCTCGGGGCCCGCGCCCTCCCGCAGCGCGCTTGTAGACTTCAGCCAGTTGCCGCTGATCTTCGACGCTGCGGGCCAGCAGGCTCATGCGTTCACTGGCCATGACCGTCGCCGCAGCGAGGCTGGCAAACGCTTGCAGATCCCGCAGATCGGCGCTGCCGAAACGCGCCGGGTCCAGCGAGTCCAGCGTGATGACGCCCCACAACGTGTCCTGCACGTACAGCGGACAGCCGAGGCAATCGTGCACTTCGAGGTCGCCGTGTACCCCGTCAACCAGACCGTCGTAGGGGTCCGGCAAGTCACAGTCGGTGGAAAACCGCGTGGGCTCGCGGTTTTGTACGATGATGTCCAGCCGCGGGTGCTCGCCAAGCCGAAAGCGGCGGCCCAGGGTGTCAGGGCTCAATCCCTCGACCGACAACGGCACCAGCACGTCCTCCTCAAGCCGGAGCAACGCGACGGCATCACAGGGCAGCAACTGCCGCAGCGAGCGTAACAGCCGCCGATAACGTTCCTGGTCTGGCAAATCACGGGACAAGTCGGCCACAAGGGGCACGAGGGCCAGCAGCAAGGGGTGGGTCATAGAACTCCAGAACACGGTTAAGCGCCGAAAAAACGTTGTCATTATGACACCGGCCCGAAGCGCCGCCAGGGCCAATCCGCACGATTTCACCCACGCAACGGCATAGACATACGCCATTAGTTGGTCGCCAATTAATCGCCGCGCGCTGTTTCACCCTTGAGACATTTGCACTTCATAGTGCCGGTATAACGCGTTGTTTAAATCTGACGTCAGACACTCGTCGCACCGCGCGAGACCCTTTAATTTAAATGAAGTTTCGAAAAAACATTTTTGTTTATAGTCGGACTGATCCCCAAAGGAGCACCCGAACATGGCAAGAATTCAGGGAAGAGTTCAGGAAACGTTTCCCCCGCTGGTCGTTGATCTGGACGGCACATTGTTACGTTCCGATCTGCTGATGGAAACGGCCATGGCCTTTGTCAGAGGCACGCCACTCAAGGCGTTCAGCCTCCTTCGGTGGTTGCTCAAAGGCAAGGCGGCGCTCAAGGAAGGCTTGGCGCTGGGGACGGAAATCGATGTATCCGTATTACCGTACGATCCCCAGATCATTGAAATGATCCAGGCTGAAAGAGCCACGGGACGGATGATCGTATTGGCCACGGCGAGCCATGTCAGTCTGGCGGAGAAGATTGCCGAACACCTTCAACTGTTTGACCTGGTATTAGCGTCCAATGCCAATCGCAACTTGTCCGGCAATAACAAACGTGACCTCTTAGTTGCGCACTACGGTGAAGGCGGCTTCGATTACATCGGCAACTCGAAAGATGATTTGCCGATCTGGAAAGTCTCCCGCCAAGCCTACGTGGTCAACCCGGATTCAGGGGTTGAGTCCCGCGTAGAGGCCATGACCCAAGTCGAACCGACGATCCGCACCCACACCGCCAGCCTGCGGGATTGGCGCAAGGCGCTGCGCATGCACCAGTGGCTGAAAAACGCCCTGATTTTCGTGCCGCTACTGGCGTCCCACCGCCTGGCGCAATTCGACCTGATGCGCGACGGCATATTCGCCTTCTTCTGCTTCGGCCTGTGCGCCTCCAGCGTCTACATCCTCAACGACCTGCTGGACCTGTGCGACGACCGCCACCACAAGAGCAAATGCAACCGCCCGTTTGCCAGTGGACGGCTGTCGATCAAGGCCGGGCTGATTCTCGTCCCGACGCTACTGCTCACCGCCTTCGGCGCCGCGTTGCTGTTGTTACCTTGGCAGTTCTCGGCGGTCATGGCCGCGTATTACGGCCTCACGCTGGCCTACTCGCTCAAGCTCAAACGGCTGATGGCCTGGGACGTGATCGCGCTGGCGATGCTCTACACCGCGCGCATCATTGCCGGGGTCGCCGCGTTCAACCTCACGCTGACCTTCTGGATTCTCGCGTTCTCGATGTTCATCTTCCTGAGTCTGGCGATGGTCAAGCGCTACGCCGAGTTGCGCGACGCTCGCGCTCGGGAAGTGAACACCTTCGCCCGAGGGCGCGGCTATTACCCCGGTGACCTGGACATGATCGCCTCCCTCGGTGCGTCGTCCGGGTATCTGGCGGTGATGGTCCTGGCGCTGTACATCCAGGACGCCAAGACCACCGCGCTGTACGTCACGCCCCACGTGATCTGGCTGGCGTGCCCGCTGCTGCTGTTCTGGGTCACCCGCGTGTGGATGCTGACCCATCGCGGGCAGATGAACGAAGACCCGGTGGTGTTCGCCATCCGCGACCGCACCAGCCAGTTGATCGGCGCAATTTTCCTGTTGATGTTCTGGATCGCCGCATGAGCACACCCCTGTATTCCTGGGGCCGTTTCCCCCAGAGTCCGCAACGGGGTCACAGCTGTGTCTGGCTCGACGACCTGCCCGCGCACCTCGACCGGGTGATCGATGATCACCGCAGCAGCCTGCCTTATGGCAATGGCCGCAGCTACGGCGACAGTTGCCTCGCGGCCAGCGATCAGGTGCTGCACATGCGCTCGCTGGACAGGCTGATCGAGGCCGACTGGGACAACGGCGTGCTCAAGGTCGAAACGGGCATCACCCTCGCCGAAGTCCTGAGCGTCGCGATTCCCCACGGCTGGTTTCTCCCGGTCACCCCCGGTACCCAATTCGCCACCGTCGGCGGCGCAATCGCCAACGACGTACATGGCAAGAATCACCACGTGCGCGGCACGTTTGGCCGTCACGTGCGCAGCTTCGGGCTGTTGCGTCACGGCCAGCCGGAGATGGTCTGTTCTCCCAGCGTCAACGCGTCATTATTCGCAGCCAGCATTGGCGGCCTGGGGCTGACCGGGATCATTCATTGGGCGCAAATCCAATTGATGCCGATCCGCGCCAGCCAGATCGACACCACCACCGTGCGCTTCGCCAACCTCGCCGAATTCTTCGCGCTCTCGGATGAACTGGACGACAAGCACGAGTACAGCGTCGCCTGGGTCGACTGCCTGGCCAAAGGCGCCGACACCGGGCGCGGCGTGTTCATCGTCGGCGATCACGCGCAGTACGGCTCGCTGGCTACCGAGCGTCGCACTAAATTGAGCATCCCGGTCACGCCACCGGTGTCGCTGATCAACAAACTGTCCCTGAGCGCTTTCAACAACCTGTATTGGCGCGTGCACCCGAGTCGGCGCACGCCGGGGCGCAGCGCTTACGAACCGTTTTTCTACCCACTGGATCGCATCCTGCACTGGAACCGCATCTACGGTCGCCGGGGCTTTCAGCAGTATCAATGCGTGATTCCCACCGCCAACGCCGAAGCGGCAATGGGCGAGCTGTTGCGGGCCATCGCCGATGCGGGGCAAGGCTCGTTTCTCGCGGTGCTCAAGCGCTGCGGCGACGTGCGCTCGCCAGGCTTGCTGTCATTTCCGATGCCGGGGACCTCGCTGGCACTGGACTTCCCCCAGAGCGAACACCTGGAGGACGTTGTATTCCCGCGCCTGGACGACATCGTTCGGGCTGCGGGAGGCCGCTTGTATCCGGCCAAGGATGCCCATATGAGCGGCGCGGACTTTCGTCGGGCGTACCCCGCCTGGGAGCGACTGGAAGCGCTGCGCGATCCCTCTCTGATGTCCCGTTTCTGGAGCCGCGTGCTGCTATGAACACACCCCACATGAAAAAAGTGCTGATCATTGGCGCGACATCGGCCATCGCCACCGCCTGCGCCCGTTTGTGGGCCACCGAGGGCAGCGATTTCTTTCTGGTCGCGCGCAACGTCGACAAACTCCAGCAGACCGCCGCCGACCTCAAGGCCCGGGGCGCGAAGAACGTCACGCTGCATGAAATGGACGCCAACGACATCGACGCCCACCCGCTGATGATGGGCCGCTGCCTGACCGCCCTGGGCCAGATCGACATCGCGCTGATCGCCCACGGCACCCTACCCGATCAGAAAGCCTGCGAGCGCGACGTGCATCTGGCCCTGCGTGAATTCGCCAACAATTGCACGTCGGTGATTGCCTTGTTGACGGTGCTGGCAACGCAATTCGAGACCCAGCGCTGCGGCAGTCTGGCGATCATTTCGTCGGTGGCGGCAGATCGCGGACGGCCTTCGAATTACCTGTATGGCAGCGCCAAGGCGGCGGTTTCGACCTATTGCGAAGGGCTGCAGGCGCGGCTGTTCAAGCTGGGCGTGCACGTCACCACGATCAAGCCGGGCTTCGTCGACACCCCGATGACCCAAGGCCTGACGCTGCCCGCCGCGCTGCTGGCGCAACCGGCGCAGGTTGCGCAACGGATCGTCAAAGGCATCGCCAACAAGGTGCCGACCCTGTACGCGCCAGGGTTCTGGGCCTTGATCATGCTGATCATCCGCTCGATCCCGCAGCCCGTGTTTAAGAGGCTGAACCTGTGAACGCGACAGCCTCCGAAGAACCGGTCCAGCTCTCGGGCTGGCGCTACCGCGCTGTCGTGCTGTCAGTGGTGGGCTCGGCGTTGGGCTACCTGGCCTTTTCGCTATGGGGCGGCTGGCAGGCCGTGGGCGCAGCGGTGCGCGAAGTCGGCCTGATCGGCATCGTCATCGCGCTGTTCATGTCGTCGGTGAACTACGGCCTGCGTTTCGTGCGCTGGCAGGCGTACCTCAAGGTGCTGGGACACCCCATGCCGTGGCGCCCGAGCCTGAACATTTACCTGGCCGGGTTCGCCCTGACCACCACGCCGGGCAAAGCCGGAGAAGCGTTGCGCGGCGTGCTGCTGAAACGCTGGGGCGTGCCCTATCCGCAGAGTTTCGCGGCGTTCTTCAGCGAGCGCCTGTCGGACCTGTTCGCCGTGGTGCTGCTGACCCTCTTCGGCCTGTCGCTGTACCCCGAGGCGATGCCGATGATCGTCGTGGGCGTGGGGCTGGGGCTGGCCGGCCTGCTGGTGCTGTCGCAACGTCGTTTGCTGGAACGCCTGACCCTGTTGGTGCCCACCGAGGGCGGCAAGGTCATCGGCCTGTTGCGCCATCTGCTGCAAGTGCTGGTGCATGCCCAGCAATGTCACCGCCTGCGCTTGATGCTGGGCCTCACCGCCTTGAGCGTCGTGGCCTGGAGCGCGGAAGCGCTGGCTTTCGACTGGATTCTGCACTGGATGGGCGCGGACATTCCGCTGACCTTCGCGGTGTTCGTGTACGCCTTGGCGATGCTCGCGGGGGCCGTGAGTTTCATGCCGGGGGGCCTGGGTGGCGCGGAAGCGGTGATGGTCGGGCTGCTGGTGTGGAAAGGCATGAACAGCGCCGACGCCGTGGCCGCCACAGTGCTGATTCGCCTGGCGACCTTGTGGTTCGCCGTGGCCATCGGCGCAGTCATGTTGTTCAAGCTCAAGGGTGAAGCGGCGCCTCGGCGCGAAGCGGTTCAGTAAGGTTCACGCGCACCGCCGTTCGGCTGCGCGTCATGCAAAAACAGGGACAGGAGTGCAACTCATGGTGGCAGCCGTACGCAATCGATCAATGCTGATTTCCGCGCTGTTGATGATCGGGGCGATTCTCGCCAGCTTTCTCGCATCAAGCGGTCCGATCCAGTGGATGGACAACGGCATGTTCCTCGCCGACGCGTCCCAAGGCCATTTCTTCAGTCAGACCCTCGGCCCGCTGGACCACCCGCTTTATCTGTTCGTAAGCACCGCGCTGTTTGCAGGCTTCGGGCCGCTGGTGTTGAGCTTCATGAATTCGCTGTTGCTGATCCCGCTGGGCTGGGCCATCTACCGTCTCGCCAAAGGCGTCGGCGCGACGACCCAGCAGGCGCTGGTCGCCGCGGCCACCGCCGTACTGTGTCACTGCGTGTTCTGGGTCTCGACCAAGGCCGAGGTCTACATCCTGCACACGGTGCTGGTGATCTTCGCCTACATGATCCAGTTCAGAGACAAACCGCGTCTGGGCGTGATGCCCGCGCTGTTCCTGATCGGCGTATTGACCGGCCTCGCCGCTGCGATTCACCAGTTGACCTTCATCGTATTGTTCCCGCTGTACGTGCAGATGCTCTGGCAGCACAAGGCGCGCATTCTCATCACCGTGCCCGGCTTCGTCGTGGGTTTCGGGGTGGCAATCCCCGGCGTCATCAACGAAATGCAGAACGGGCTGAGCCTCTACGACATCGGTCATCGCTACCTGATCGGCATCCCCGACCGCACCACGGAGCAAAGCTGGCAAGGCTCGCTGTTCCGTTTCGACGACATGTGGCACGAGAAGAACTCGGTGGTGCTGCTGATGCTGTCGCTGATCGGCCCGCAACTCGTCGGCCTGCTGCTGTTCCCCAAGCGTCCGGCGCTGCGGGTGTTGTGGGCGGCGGCAATGATGAACTTCATCTTCGCGGTCTCTTATAACGTCACCGACCGCTTCACGTTCTTCCTGCCAGGGGCCGTGCTGCTGAGCATCATCGGCGTGATTCAGCTGTACGCCCTGCTGCCGCGCAACGCTGCGGGCCTTGCCACCGCCTCGCCCCTCGCCGCGCCTGTCGTCATCCTCGCGGTGTTCGCCGTTTACGCCAGTGGCGCCATTCAGTTGCCCGTGCACAAGGAAACCCTACCGTTTCGCAACGACATTCACTATTTCATGGTGCCCTACCTCACCGACCGTTCCGCCGAAGAGTTCGTGCGCAGCTACGAAAAGTCCGCCCCCGAAGGCGCCCTCATCATCGCCGACTGGACGCCCAACGGTGCCCTGCGATCCGCCCAGGCGAGTGGCTTGCTCAAAGGGCGGACGTTTGAGTTGTGTGAAGAAGTCGCGAACATCGATGCTTATTTGAAAGGGCCAGGGGCGTATCTGGCACGGACCAGTTACTGCGGGATGATCGCGGACCGGTTTACGTTGGAGACGTTGCCGGTGGGGTATGAGTTGCGGGTGAAGTAAAGAGGTTTCGAGGCTGACGCGGCGCTCTGTGGGAGCTAATTCATTCGTGAACACTAGTGCTGGCGACACCTCTGCGTCGTCCGTACCTCCGACTTCGCGAATGAATTCGCTCCCACAGGTTTAGATCCGGGGCACACGCAGATCGTAGAGCGACCGGATTGTGGTCAGACCTTCTCCAACGCGCCTTCCTTGTGCATCGCCAAATGCCCGGTCTTGTCGCTCTTCACCTCATATTGCGGCTCATCTTCCGACGCAGGCCGATGTTTGCCCATGAACTCAACATCCTTGGTGTGCACCTTGGTGACCACCCCCACCACATGCCCCACGTCTGAGTTCCAGCGCACGTGATCGCCTTTTTTAAATTTATGGGTCATAGGGTTGCTCCTTGTTAACGCTCAGGGCTGCCAGAGGGTCTGGCTGCCTTCGAGTTTGCGGTCGAGGAAGGTGGCGGCGCTGATGAGGGCAAGGTGGCTCAGGGCCTGCGGGGTGTTGCCGAGGTGATGGCCATGGGTGTCGAACTCTTCGGCGTAGAGGCCCAAAGGATTGGCGTAGCGCAGCAACTGTTCGAACTCCAGATGCGCCTGTTCCACGCGTCCTGCCCGCGCGAGGCATTCGACGTACCAGAAGGAGCAGGCGACGAACGCGCCTTCTTCGCCGTCGAGGCCGTCGCCGTAGTCATCGTCGTTGCGGTAGCGGTAGACCATGCCGTCGCGCACCAGGGTGCGTTCGATGGCATCAAGGGTCGATAGCCATTTCGGATCGCTGGCGCCGACGAACCGCACCAGCGGCATGAGCAGCATTGAGGCGTCGAGGTTTTTGCTGCCTTTGTGCTGGACGAAATGGCCGAGGTCGTGGTCCCAGAAGTTTCCCCAGATGTCGTCGTGGATGGCCTGACGCTCGTTGGTCCAGCGCTCGAACGGCGCAGGCAGCGAACGCTTGAACGACAGACGCAGCGCGCGATCCAGCGCCACCCAGCACATCAGTCGCGAGTGCAGGAAGTGCTGATCGTCGCCGCGCATTTCCCAGATGCCGACGTCCTTGCTGCGCCAGTTTTCGCAGAGTTCGTTGACCAATCGGGTGGTGTGTTTCCAGCCTTCGTGGGAGATGGCCTCGCCGTATTTGTTGGCCAGGTACACGGCGTCCAGCAGCTCGCCGTAGATGTCGAGTTGCGTCTGTTTGTAGGCTTCGTTGCCGATGCGCACGGGCGTTGCGCCGCCGTAGCCGGAGAAGTGCGTCAGGTTTTCTTCGGGCAGTTCTTCTTGGCCCGCGAGGGAATACAGGATGCCGAGCTTGGTCGAGTCGTCGCAGCAGTCGCCCATGCGCTCGCGGACCCAGTGCATGAATGCGTTGGCTTCGTCGGTGTAGCCCAGGCGCATGAAGGCGTAGACGGTAAACGACGCATCACGAATCCAGGTGTAGCGGTAATCCCAGTTGCGCTCGCCGCCCTCTTCTTCCGGCAGCCCGAACGTGGCCGCCGCGACGATGCCGCCGTGTTTGCGCGATGTCAGAAGTTTGAGGGCGAGCGCTGAACGATTGACGGTTTCCCGCCAGCGACCCCGGTAGTTGGAGTGACGGCTCCAGTGCTGCCAGTAATCGACGGTACTTTTGAGGTCGCAATCGCATTGCGTAGCGCGGACGTTTTCGTCGTCGGCGCCGCCGAGCATGAACTCGACGATATCGCCCTGCTTCATCTCGAATTCGGCGATGGCCGCATGGCCGTCCAGCGACAGGTCAACCGTGGCACAGAGGCGCATGGCCGGTTGGCCCTGGGCTTCGAAGCGCACGTCTTTGCCCTCCATCTGCGCGGTGGTTTCGGCGCGGCTGTAATCGTGGCGGACGCGGCACAGCATCCGCACTTTCGTCGTGCCATGACGCACGTGAATGCGCCGCACCAGCCGTGGCAGGTCCTCGACTTCGTCAGCGATGGGCATCAGATCGGTGACTTCGACCACGGCATCCTTGGCGATCCAGCGAGTCATCAGCACGTTGGTTTCAGGCAGGTACAACTGCTGACGGCGTGCGTCGGGAAGGATGGGCGACAGCTGGAAGATCCCGGCGTCCGGGGTGTCGAGCAGCGCCGTGAAGATGCTCGGGCTGTCAAAATCCGGCCAGCAGCAGAAGTCGATGCTGCCGGTATCGGCCACCAATGCGGCGCTGCGCATGTCGCCGATGATGCCGTGGTTCTCGATGGCATTCTGCGGCTCGTCGCGCGGGTCGTGTTGCGTGCGGGAAGGCTCAACCATTGTTGCGAAACTCCGGATACAGGCTCATGCCGCCGTCGATGAACAGCGTGGTGCCGTGCACGTAATCGGAGGCGTCGGAGGCGAGCCAGACGACCGCGTTGGCGACGTCTTCCGCTTCGCCCACGCGGCCATAGGGAATCAGTTTCAGCAGCGATTTTTCGGCATCGCCGGTGGTGGCCTTGGTGTTGATCGCCGTACGAATCGCCCCCGGCGCGATGCTGTTGACGCGGATGCGCTGCTCGCCGACTTCCTGGGCAATGGAGCGCATCAGCAGGTCCACTCCGCCTTTCGAGGCGGCGTAGTTGACATGCCCGGCCCAAGGAATCACCTGGTGCACGGAACTCATGTGAATGATCTTGCCCAGTGCGCGGGAAATCTCGGGGCGGATCTCCTGCTTGGCGAACTGGCGCAACGCCGCACGGGCGCAGAGGAACTGGCCGGTGAGGTTGACGCTGATCACGGTGTTCCAGTCGTCGAGGCTGAGTTCAGCAATAGGGGCATCTTTTTGCAGGCCCGAGTTGGCGAGCAGGATGTCCAGCCGACCGAACGCCTTGAGGGTTTCGGCGAACAGGGCCTCGACCTCCTCCTCTTTCGACACGTCGGCGCGGACGGCAATGGCTCGGCCGCCCGCTTTCAATATCTCATCTACCAGTTTTTCTGCGGGTTCGGGTTGGGAGTGGTAATTGACCACGACCGCGGCGCCGGAAGCCGCCAGCCCTCGGGCCGCGCCCAGGCCTAAGCCAGAGCTGGCACCGGTTACCAGCGCGACCTGGCCTTTCAAGGAAATCTGCATGGAATGTCGAGCCTCAGATGAGCGTTTAAATGCTGACTGATGGCCTTGGATGGAAGTTCATTGCGGATGTCGCCAGGCTGCACCCGATCAAAAACCTTTGGGAGGTTTGTGTCTGGCTCAGACGCCGCAGCGCAGGTGAACCGCTGTGGGAGCGAATTCATTCGCGAATCGTCGGCCCAGACGCTGCATCTCCATCGCCTGGCATACCGTTTTCGCGAATGAATCCGCTCCCACACGTTAAGGTTTGTGTCTGGCTCAGACTCCGCAGCGCAGGTAAACCGCTGTGGGAGCGAATTCATTCGCGAATCGTCGGCGCAGGCGCCGCATCTCCATCGCCTGGAATACCGTTTTCGCGAATGAATTCGCTCCCACAGGTCTGTGCGTCGGTCGACAGGCACAGGGCGCAAAGCCCTTCCGTTAACCAACCGGTCCGCGAAACATACGGTTACGCTGGACGGCGGACGACGGTGCTTCATAAACTGCCGGTCATCATTTCGCAGGCTTTCAACGAGCAGGGTGACGAATGTCGCGTAACAGGGATCAGGTATGAATCGCAACGAGCTGCGCAAGGCCGACATCAACCTGATGGTGGTGTTCGAGACCTTGATGCAAGAGCGCAACGTGACCCGAGCCGCCGAGAAGCTGTTCCTTGGCCAGCCCACCATCAGCGCCGCCCTGAACCGGCTTCGAGCGTTGTTCAACGACCCCTTGTTCATCCGCGTAGGCCACCGCATGGAACCCACGGCGCGGGCCAACGAGATCATCCACCACCTGTCGCCGGCCCTGGACGCGATGTCCGTGGCGCTGAGCCTGACCCGCGATTTCGACCCCGCCAGCAGCGACATGACCTTCCGCATCGGCCTGTCTGACGATGTCGAATACAGCCTGTTGCCGCCCCTGTTGCGCGCCATTCGCCAGGAAGCACCGGGGGTCGTGATCGTCATTCAGCAGGTCAGCTACTGGAATGTCTCCGAATTGCTCATGTCCGGTGAGATCACGGTCGGTGTGTGCCTGACCCGCGAACTCCCCGCCAATGCCAAGCGCAAGTTGCTGCGCAGCGTGCAGCCAATGGTGGTGCGGGCAGACGATTCGCCCGAACCCTTGACCCTGGACGAATACTGCTCACGGCCGCATGTGGTGGTCTCCCACGTGGCGAATATTTCAAGCTTCGCGGATGAGTGGCTGGCGGCCATCGGGCGCAAGCGCAAGGCCGTCCTGTCGGTGCCGCAATACAGCACCCTGCCCGCCTTGATGGCCGGGACCGACCTGTTGTGCAACCTGCCGGATCATCTGACGTTGGCGATGGGCAATTCGGGACTGTTGAAGGGGGAGCCGCTGCCGTTCATTACCCCGAACCTGGAGCTGTCGATGGTCTGGCTGAGCGTGATGGACACTGATCCGGCAGAGCGCTGGCTGCGCAAGCGGCTGGAGCAGTTCATGGGGGATTACAGCCCGATTCCGCCGCTGCCCAAAGGCTGAGCTGTGACGCAAGCCCAACTGTTGGAGCGAATTCATTCGCGAGGCGTTCGAACATCCGACAGAGAAGTGTCGGATGTACCAGCCCTTCGCGAATGAATTCGCTCCTACAGGGGTTTCGTGGTGCTGCAGGTCTACAGGGTGTTCGGGGTCGTGCCTGTGGCCACCCGGTTGAGCGGCCACAGGCAACGGCGTGGAGCGTGGATCAGCCGAAACGACCGGTGATGTAATCTTCGGTCTGAGTCTTGGTCGGCTTGGTGAAGATGGTGTCGGTGTCGCCGTGTTCGATCAGTTCGCCCAGGAACATGAACGCGGTGTAGTCCGAGCAACGCGCGGCCTGTTGCATGTTGTGGGTCACGATAACCACCGTGAACTGTTCCTTCAGCTCCGTGATCAGTTGCTCGATGCGACCGGTGGAGATCGGGTCGAGTGCCGAGGTCGGTTCGTCCAGCAACAGCACTTGCGGGCGCAGTGCGATGGTGCGGGCGATGCACAGACGCTGCTGCTGACCACCGGACAGGCTCTGAGCGCTTTGCTTGAGCTTGTCTTTCACTTCATCCCACAGCGCGGCCCCGCGCAGGGCTTCTTCGACACGCTCTTCCATCTCACGACGCGACAGCTTTTCGTGGTGCTTCACGGCATACGAAATGTTGTCGTAGATCGACATCGGGAACGGCACCGGCTTCTGGAACACCATGCCTACGTGGCTGCGCAAACGGTTCATCGAATAGCCCGGCGCCAGGATGTTTTCGCCGTTGAGCAAGACTTCGCCCTTGGCTTCCAGCTTCGGATACATCGAGTAGATGCGGTTGAACACGCGCAGCATGGTCGACTTGCCGCAACCCGACGGGCCGATGATCGCCGTGATGCGCTTCTCGGGAATGGTCATGTTGATGGACTTCAACGACTGGTGGCCGTTGTAGTAGAAGTCGAGGTTGCGAACCTGGATCTTGGTTTTTTCGTCGGCAAGCGAAAGGTTATTCATCAGGATGCCTTATTGCGCAGAAGAAGGAGACGGGAGCTGAGGCTCAGCAACAGTACGAACAGGGTCATGATCAGGGCACCGGCCCAGGCCAGTGAGTGCCAGTCATCGAACGGGCTCATGGCGTACTGGAAAATCACGACGGGAATGCTGGCGATCGGCTTGAGCAGGTTACCGCTCCAGAACTGGTTACCAAATGCAGTGAACAGCAACGGCGCGGTTTCGCCGGTGATGCGCGCCAAGGCCAGCAAGATACCGGTGATGACACCGGCACGGGCGGCACGCAGGACAATCTGCAGGGTCAGTTTCCACTGTGGCACGCCCAGAGCCAGCGCCGCTTCACGCATGGTCGCCGGTTGCAGTTGGAGCATTTCGTCGGTGGTACGCACCACGACCGGAATCACCAGCAACGCCAGGGCGAGCGCACCGGCGAAGGCCGAAAAGCCTATGCGGTGGTCGGTCACGGCACTGATCGGCAGGATCACGGCGGTGTAGACAAACAGACCGAGTACGATCGACGGCGCCGACAGCAAGATGTCGTTGATGAAGCGAACGGCGTTGCCCAGTTTGGTGTGGCGCGCGAATTCCGCCAGCCAGATACCGGCCATCAGGCCGATAGGGGTGCCGATCAACAGACCGATGCCGGACATCAGGAAGCTGCCGTAGAAGGCGTTGGCCAGACCGCCCTCAGCGCCTGGCGGCGGTGTCATTTCGGTGAACAGACGCAGGTTCAGCGCCTGGAAACCGTTGACCAGGGTGGTGATCAGAATCCACACCAGCCACAGCAGACCGAAAACGGTCGCGCCGCAACTCAGGACCATCGCCAGCTTATTTTTGAAAGCCCGCATCCGATACAGGTTTTCGTTGTCGACCTTACTCATAGGCCCTCCTTGCGCGACAGACGGGACAGCATCAGGCGGGCAATGGCCAGCACGATGAACGTAACAACGAACAGCAAGAAGCCCAGGGCGATCAGCGACGAGCGATGCAGGTCGGTGTACGCCTCACTGAATTCGTTGGCGATCACAGACGCAATCGAACTGCTTGGCATCATCAGCGATGCGGAGAACTGGTGAGCGTTACCCAGTACGAACGTCACGGCCATGGTTTCACCCAGTGCGCGACCCAGTCCCAGGAAGACGCCGCCGACCACCGCCGAGCGGGTGTAGGGCAGGACGATGTCCCAGACCACTTCCCAAGTCGTGCCGCCCAGTGCGTAGGCCGACTCTTTTAGGGCCACTGGCACGCTGCGGAACACTTCAGTCATGACGGAGGTAATGAACGGCGTGATCATGATCGCCAGCACGATACCGGCGGTGAGCATGCCGATGCCGAGCGGCGGACCCTGGAAGACCGGACCGATCAGCGGCAATGCGCCGAGGTTGTCGTTGATCCAGGGCGCCAGGTAGGCCGCCATGAAGGGGCCGAAGACGAACAGGCCCCACATGCCGTAGATGATGGAGGGGATGCCCGCCAGCAACTCGACAGCGGAAGCAATCGGTGTGCGCAGCCAGGGCGGCGCCACTTCAGTCAGAAAAATCGCGATGCCGAAACTCACCGGAACGGCGATCAGCAGCGCAAGGAAAGAGGTGACCAGCGTGCCATAAATCGGCACCAATGCGCCGAAATGACCGGCGACAGGGTCCCATTCGGTACTGGTAAGAAATTCGAAGCCAAAGGTTTTGAACGCCAGGGCACCGCCCCAGAGCGTCGAGCCAGCGATGCTCGCCAGCAACAGCAGCACCAACAGAGCCGCTCCCAGCATCGTGCGCCGGAACCAGGCGTCGTGTCGGTGATCGCGGGCCGCGCGTTTTTCGCTCTCGGATTCAGCATCCGGAATCACAGCGGACATATATTGGGTGTTCTCAGTCATGGTGGGTCCACTCGCAAGGAAACCCTGTCACCGAGCGCTCGGTGACAGGGGTTAGCCGGATAACGTCGAGTTCTTACTTGAACTCGGCTTTCCAGTAGGTTTCGATCTTGCTGACCAGCTCTTTAGGCAGTGGAACGTAGTCCAGCGACTCGGCTTGAGCCTGACCGCTTTCCAGCGACCACTTGAAGAAGTCGAAAGCGGCCTTGCTTTCTTCAGCCTTCTTCGGCTGCTTGTACATGATGATCCAGGTGGTGGCAGTGATTGGCCATGCCTCAGCGCCCGGGGCGTTGGTCATGATCAGGTTGAAGTCCTTGGCGCTTGCCCAGTCAGCGGTAGCAGCGGCAGCGGCGAACGCTTTGGCGCTAGGCTCGACCGTTTTGCCAGCAGCGTTTTCCAGCTTGACGTAGGAAATGTTGTTGGTCTTGGCGTAGGCGAATTCCACGTAGCCGATCGAACCCTTGATCTGCTTCACGTAAGCAGCCACACCTTCGTTACCCTTGCCACCCACACCGACTGGCCACTGAACAGCCGAACCTTCGCCAGGACCGGCTTTCCAGTCCGGGCTGACTTTGCTCAGGTAGTTGGTGAAGTTGAACGAAGTACCCGAACCGTCCGAACGGTGAACCACGGTGATCGCGGTTTCTGGCAGTTTCACGCCTTTGTTCAGCGCAACGATCGCTGGATCGTTCCACTTGGTGATTTTGCCCTGGAAGATATCAGCCAAAACTTTGCCGCTCAGTTCCAGCTTGCCGGTTTCGATGCCTTCAACGTTGATGACTGGAACGATACCGCCGATCACGCTTGGGAACTGACCCAGGCCAGCAGCCTGCAGGTCTTCGGCTTTCAGAGGGGCATCGGAAGCACCGAAGTCAACGGTGGCTGCCTTGATTTGTGCGATACCGCCGCCGGAACCGATCGACTGGTAGTTAACTTTGTTGCCGGACTTTGCGCTGTACTCGGTCGCCCATTTCGAGATGACTGGGAACACGAAGCTCGAACCAGCACCAGTGACGTCCGTAGCGTGTGCCATTCCGGACAAGGCCATCGAAGCCAGCAGGAGTGACAGGCGTGTTTTTGTCAGCAGATTCACGGCAATACCTCAGCAAGAGAATGTGTATGTGTGGTCGCAGTTGAAGACCCGATGCAGATTTAAAACCCGAAACATTTCTGTTTGATGACAGTCTTGGGACACACCTTGGAATCGAGGCGATTTTGTAGGTGATTTCCTACACCCTGTAAAAACAAAACCCCCGGATTCATTGGCTCCCAACCGGGTTGTCCACGTTTTTAGAAATTAATATCAATGCGCCACAATCGGCTCGATAACGGCGCTGAAGCCCCGTGTTTTCGGCGTGAATATGACAAAACGGTGTCAGGATGACCGGTGTTGATGTCGGTCTTGCGTGTGATGGCTCAACAAAACGCTGCAATTGAGTCATAAAGGTGTTTCCAGGTTTTTCAGACCGTTCGAAATGACCGTTCGTCGGGACCACGGCACGTCTACGATCAGCTACCAGACCAATGTGTATCCACAACAGAAAGGGATTCACATCATGATCATGAAAAAACTGACGGCTCTGACCCTTGCCAGCCTGATGGCTATTGCAACAGGTTCTGCGTTTGCAGGGTCCACCGGCCCGACCAATCCGGTTGATACCAACTCCAACACCACTGGCCCACGTAATGGCAGCGCCGGCCCGAACACAGACGGCACGCCGAAAGCCGGCAACAGTTCCACCCCAGGCACCAAAGGCATGGGCAGCTCGGACGGTAATGGCGCCGCTGGCCAGGGTGGCGGCATGAGCAATGGCAGCGGCATGGGCGGCAGCGGCGGTGGCGCGGGCGGTACCGGCGGGTCCAGCGGTAGCAAATAAAGGGCAGCGAGCTGCCAGCCTTGAGTGGCGAGCTGTAAGCCCCAAGCTGTGCGCGCTGTTGCGACTGTCAATGAGCAGTCTTGAATCGCAGTGAGGGGGAGCGAGATGATTCGCTCCCCCGCCATTTCTGACAGCCGCGCAGGACCTTACCTCCCCCCCACAGCATTGGCCTCCCGCTCATTCCTCCGATTGGCCACTGGCATTTGCGCCGTCCCCCACTAATATGGCTCCGTTGAAAGACGATATCGTTTGTGACGGAGACATTCGCATGACCCTGGAAACCTGTAACACCGTTCGGATTCACGCCGCTCATGGCCGCTCACAAGAACTGGGCGAGTACTTGGCCGGTGTCGTCAAAAACCTCCCTTCCGTGTCCGGCTGCCTGAGCAGCACCCTCAACCGCGACGAAGCAGACCAGGATCTGTGGATCATTGACGTGCGCTGGCCGTCCTGCGACGTCATGGCCGCCCACTTCGCCAAACGGAGCAATGAAGGCTTGAACGGCTTGCTGAGCAATTGTTTCGTGCGTCAGGTGGCGTTCGAGAGCGACGCTGAACATTGCAACTTTCCCACAAGCCGTTGAGCGTCCGGGCAGTAATTCCCCTTGAACAAACACTTTAACGACCCCGCTTAATTGCCTGTTAACTAAACCAATCGTCAGAAAAACGGCCTGCGGAGGGGCTGATTGCGCGCGGAAAGTGGCGAACTCAAAAAGCCGGATTACGCTTCTGCTCTTGCAGGCAAGTGAGCGCTATCGCACGCACACCGTGATAGCACGTTGCCTCAGGAACTTCAGAGGTCATGCCATTATGAGAATGCTAAGTCTGAGTTTGATCGCACTGGCGGTTTCAGCGGGATATGTCCAATCGGTGGAAGCCGCCGAGGCGTTTGTCAGTGACCAGGCCGATGCAAAAGGCTTCGTCGAGGACGCCAAACTCAACGTGCTGTTGCGCAACTATTACTTCAACCGGGATGGCAAGAGCGGTGCCGGGGATCGTCGGGACTGGTCCCAGGCGGCCATGGCCAACTTCAGCTCCGGTTTCACGCCCGGCACGGTCGGTTTCGGCGTCGATGCCTACGGCTGGTACGGCCTGAAACTCGACGGCGGCGCGGGCCACTCCGGCACGGGCAATATTCCGGTCGACAGCAGCGGCAACCCGGAAGACGAATTCGCCACCGCTGGCGGTGCAATCAAAGCGCGCATCTCCAAGACCGAACTCAAGTGGGGCACGATGCAGCCCACCGCGCCGGTGTTCGCCGCAGGGGGCACCCGGCTGTTCCCGCAAACCGCCACCGGTTTCAGCCTGCAAAGCAGCGAGATACAAGGGCTTGACCTTGAAGGTGGTCACTTCACCGCAGGCAACGGGCCGCAGCACACCAGCTCTAGTGGCGAGCTGTACGCCAGTTATGCCGGGGTGACCACGAGCAGCGTCGATTTCGTCGGTGGCAAGTACGCGATCAACGACAGCCTGTCCGTTCAGTTATACGGTTCCGAATTCGAAGACGTCTGGCGTCAGTACTACGCCAACGCCAACTATGTGCTGGCGATGCCCAGCGATCAGTCGGTGACCTTTGACTTCAACCTCTACCGCACCAACGACGAAGGTCAGGCCAAGGCCGGTGAAATCAACAACACCACCTGGTCGCTGGCGGCCGCCTACAGTTTTCTGGCGGGGCACACCTTCACCCTCGCCTACCAGAAAGTCCATGGCGACGAGCCGTTCGACTACGTGTCTTTCGGCGACAACGGCCCGGGTACCACTGGCGACTCGATCTTCCTCGCCAACTCCGTGCAGTACTCGGACTTCAACGGCCCGGGCGAGAAATCGTGGCAAGCCCGGTATGACTTATCGATGGCGACGTATGGCGTGCCCGGCTTGAGTTTCATGGCGCGTTACATCAACGGCCGCGACATCGACGGCACCAAAATGGCCGCCGACAGCCCCTACCGCGCCTATGGCTATGGTGAGGACGGCAAACACCACGAAACCAACCTGGAAGCCAAATACGTGATTCAGGACGGCCCGGCGAAGGATCTGTCGTTCCGCATCCGCCAGGCGTGGCATCGCGGCAACGCTGATCAGGCCGAGGGGGATCAGAACGAATTTCGCCTGATCGTCGACTACCCCATATCTGTCCTCTAAAACGGGGCACTGCAATTGGCCCCCTGATCTTTCCCCGGATTGGCAGTGTGACCGGTGGCACGCGAGGCTTAGCGTGTCACCTGTCACCCTTTTTCGGAGCACCCTTCATGAAACTGCTGGCCGCCACCCTCTCCTGCCTCGCGCTTTCCCTGCCGCTGTCCTTCAACGCGCAAGCCCACGACGACACACACGAAAAAATCACGATCCTGGAAAATCACCCGATGCTCAACGCGCCGGGCAAAAAGGCCATGGTCCTGACCGTCGATTACACGCCCGGCCAGGCTTCCATTCCCCATAGCCACACCGGCAGCGCCATGGCCTATGTGCTCGAAGGCGAAGTCGTTTCACGTGTCAACGACGGCAAGGCGATCACCTATAAGGCAGGGCAAACCTGGTACGAACCCGCTGGATCGAAACATTACGAATCGCGCAACGCCAGTGCCACACAACCGGCGAAATTGCTGGTGTTCATCCTGCTGGACGACAACGGCGAGGTGCTGACGCCACTGCCGAAGTGACCTCGACGTCGACCCTCGCGGCGCTCTGGCACAAGGCGCCGCCGGTCAGCGCCCCATCACGCTGCACTCAATTTTTTCGGTCAACTGTCGATAAGCCATCAGTAGAGCCCGAACACCGGGCCGGACTTGATGAACGAAAGGCACAGGCATGTACGACATTTATCTGCTGGTAGAACACGGCCGCGATCAGGGCGAAGTTTCCGTTTTGGGCTGGTTCGATGACGAGCGAGCGGCCAAAGACACGGCAGAAGCGATGGAATGGAAGGCCTACCGCGAAGAATCGAAACGTCAGCATCAATGGTCCAGCCAGCCGCTGCTGCCACCGGACCAGACCTCCCACCGGCGATTCTGGGTGAAAGGGATTTCGAAGTTTTCCCATACGCCTGCGCCACGGTCCTGGGCGGTGCATTGAGCTCGCGCTTGAATGACACGGCACCGGACGGCATGCCGCGCTCAGCCCTGCCGCGGCTCTAGCGGCAGCGTTGTAAATGACTCCACGCCTGCAATGGGCTGCCAGTCGTTCAATGGGGTCAGGAAGTGAAGCTCGAACCGCCTGGACACGAACGCCCATTTCCCTGCCCGGCGTTCGAACCGGTCGTGATAGAGCCCGCTGACTTGTACCGGGCCTTTGTCGACGTCATGAAACAGGCAGTCCGCGGCGACGGTTCCTGTCGCGCTGTCACCTGCGATCTCGATCAGAGGATTGGCCATCCAGTGATGCATATGGGGCATCTGGCGCCAGCTGTTTTCAGCCATGGCGAGGATTTCATCACGGCCCGTCGCGGCGCCGAACCCCGGCAGATCGAGGCTGGCGTCGAGGTGCCAGATGTCTTTCAAGAGCCTCGCATCGATGCGGTCGAATGCGTTCGAGTAAGCGCTGATGAGTCGATCGATCGCGGCGCGGCTTTCCAGCGCGTCGAGTCGAGCGCTCAGGGTTTCGATGCCCATGGTGTTCTCCTGTGGGGCTGAATGCCCCTGATTGATCCACATGAATAAACCGTCGTTTGGAGCGACACGCCCATGGTGAACATCCTTGGAGCGGAGCGGCACTGCCACGAATGAACGACGGCCGTGCAGTTTTGTAAGGCGCAAAAACGGCGAGTGACCCTCAAAATCGGCCGCAATCGGCTTGACCCGAGTCGGCGAAAAAACCTGCTCGACCGAGCCTGTTTTTCAATCGACGTCTCTCGTTCGCCGTGAAACCTGAGTGGCCACACAGGATGCCTGTCATGTCTCAAATTGAAACCGAAGTGTCCGAGCCACGGCGCTGGGTGATGTTCGCCATTTTGCTCGTCGGCGCATTTCTGCCTCCCCTGGACTTCTTCATCGTGAATGTCGCGCTGCCCTCGATACAGGGGGATCTGGGTACCGGGTCCTCCGCCGAGCAACTCGTGATCTCTTCCTACGCAACGCTCTACGCCGTGACGCTGATTACCGGCGGTCGACTCGGCGATCTGTACGGTCGCGGTCGGATGTTCTTTCTTGGCCTGCTGGGCTTCGCTGCCGCATCCCTGATGTGCGGCCTGGCGGCGTCGCCCTGGGTCCTCATCCTCGGACGCGCCTTGCAAGGCGTCACTGCTGCCGTGATGGCGCCTCAGGCGCTTGCTTCGGTACAGGCCATTTTCCCGGCGTCGGAAAGGCCATTGGCACTGAGCCTGTACGGAGCGGTGTTTGGACTGGCGTCTGTGATCGGTCAAGCGCTGGGCGGCGTTTTGATTGCGGTCGACGTGTTGGGCATGGGGTGGCGGGCGATTTTCCTGGTCAACCTGCCGATCGCTTTGCTGGTCATTGCGTTCGGTATCCCTCTGCTCAAGGAAACCCGCGCCCGGCACGCCAGCAAGCTGGACCTGGTGGGCACAGCATTATCGATGTTGAGCCTGACCGCCCTGGTCGTGCCGTTGATTGAAGGCCGTGAGGCGGGATGGCCCCTGTGGGCGTGGTTGTCGCTCGCGGCCGCCGCCGTGCTGGCAGCCGTGTTCTGGCGTTACGAAAGCCGGCTGCACCGTGCTGGCGGAACCCCCATCCTCGCGCCCGCCGCCCTGAAAGCACCCGGCCTGGGCCGAGCGTTACTGGTCGCGCTGTGCTTCTATGCCATCGGGGTATTTTTCCTGCTGTTCTCGATGTACATGCAAGGTGCGCTGCGAATGACCGCGCTGCAGGCCGGCCTGATTTTCCTGCCATTTGGCGCAGGGTTCCTCCTCGGCCCCCTGTCGGTCCCTCAACTCAGACGCGTCCTTGGCGGCTACGTGAATCCCGTAGGCATGGCACTGGAAGTGGCGGGGTTTCTATGGCTTGGCTGGCTCGTCTCAGTGACGCCGCCTGCCCTCGCCCCGCCGCTCACGTCACTGGTCGTCATTCTTTTCCTGATCGGCTTTGGACAAGGGCTGGCCTTGCCGACGTTGATGCGCATGGTGACCGGCCGAGTCGCACCGGCGTATTCCGGGATGATTGCGGGCATCACCAGCGCCACGTTGCAGATCAGCACATCGCTGAGCGTCGCATTGATCGGCGGCGTTTTTTATACCTTGCTGGGAGACCAGACAACCCCGACCAGCATCACTCACGCGTTTACGATTTCCGTGCTGTGCATCGCGGCTTGCCTGGCGGTCGGTGCTGCGGTGAGCCTGACCCTGGCGCGGGAGTCGACCCTGGCATCGGAGGTGTCGGCGGCTCGCACGTCCTGAAGGGCATAAACGCTCTAACCCGAGCCGATCATGCTCGACGCAAGGTCGGCCAGCGCTCGCAGGCGGTCCATCTGGCGCATGTCCTGGTGATACCCCATCCAGATGTCCCGACCCGGTGGGGGCTCATACTCATCCAGCAGTCGCAGTCCCGGCACCGAATCGCCCAGGACCCGTGGCAATACGGCAATCCCATGGCCCATCGCGCACATCTGCGCCTGGACGGTCCGGCTGCTGCTGGTGAACACGGTGCGCGCCTGCGGATAGCGCTGCTGAAGCCAGAGCACGTCGGGGTAGTGAGCCTGGGCGACGCTCATGAGGATCAGGCCCACACCTTCGCCCTCCGGGTGGGGCGCCGGCGCATGCACAGCGGCATAGAGTCCGTATGGCAAGGTTGTCAGCTTGCGGTGCACGACGTCGGGTTCGGTGAAAGGCACGATGCGGAATGCGATGTCGGCATCCCGCCGGGCAAGGTCGAACAGTCGATGCCCGGCAATGACTTCGGGAACGATCAATGGATACCGACGCACCAGTTCGCTCAGCACCGGTGACAACACATGACAGGCGAACCAGTCGGCCGATGAAATGCGCAACAGCCCTTCCGGCTGATCGCTGTCTCCGGCCAGACGACGTTCGATGGCCAGGGCGCTGTGTTCCATGTCCTGCGCCAGACCGAGAATCCGCTCACCACTGTCGGTCAGGACCAGCCCTTGCGCAGTCCGCAGAAAAAATGGCTGCCCACTGGTTTGCTCAAGCACCTGCAACCGACGCCCGACCGTCGGATGACTCACCCCCAACTGCCGGGCAGCGCCACCCAGCGAGCCGCTGCGGGCAATCGCCAGGAATATCCGCATGTCGCTCCAGTCCATGCTCCACCTCGTACATAAATGAACGACGAGGTTGCAACAACGGCACTCCGGCAGCAATCCCCCGCGCCGAAGCGCGGGGCATTGTCACCGCCCTGCGCTCACGATCAACGACCGGCGATAAGGCCGCCGTCAACGTGCAGGATCTCCCCCGTCGAGAAGGCGGCATCTTCCAGATAAAGCACCGCACGGACGATGTCCTCGACCTCGCCCAGCTTTTTCATGGGGTGGAACCCTGCCAGTTGCTCGACCATCGCAGGGTCGTGCATCGGCGTTCGGATCACACCGGGGGCAACGGCATTGACCCGAATGCCCTTTGTGGCGTACTCGATGGCCAGGCTTTTGGTGGCGGAATTCATGCCGCCTTTGGTCAACATGGCAATGAAGGCAGGAGACAGTGAGCTGGCGAACTCGGCGGTGGAGGCCGTGATCTGCACGACGTGGCCGGTGCCTTGTTTCAGCATCACCGGAATGACTGTCTGGGTCGCGAAGAAGAAACCGTCCAGGTTGGTCTTCAATTTCAGGCGGTAGTCTTCTTCCGTGTAGTCGGTAAACGCTTTGCCAATAAAGATGCCGGCGTTGTTCACCAGCGTATCGATGCGGCCAAATGTCTCCAGGGCCGCCGCCACCAGCCGCTTGCTCGTTTCCGGATCCCCAATGTCCCCTGCGACGGTCACCAGGCCTGCGTCATGGGAGGGCTGGATCGTGCGGGATGTGGCGACGACGCCGTAACCTCTTGCGCGGTACGCCTGCACGATCGCTTCGCCCATCCCCTGTGATGCGCCGGTGACGATGGCGACTTTCTTGAAATCTGACATGGCTTGACTCCTTGAATGCTCGTTGAGTGAGCAGACGATAAAGCGTTGTCAGCTGTTCAGAAATTCCCTATCTTCGATCAATGACTGATCAAAAACGAACAGCCCTCGATTGGCAAGATGTCAGCGTCTTCCTGGCCCTCGCTCGGCATGGCAGCCTTTCCGCAGCCGCGCGGATGCTGTCTGTCAGCCACGCCACGATCGCCCGACGCATTCACTCTCTTGAGGACGCCCTGGGAGAAAAACTCGTCGAGCGACGGCCAGACGGGTATGTCCTGACGCTGGCAGGCACGCACGCGTTGCAGGCGGCCAGCGAGATGGAGGACGCAGCGCAGGCGCTCACCAATGGCACGCACGATGGAACGCCCTCGGGCCTCATCCGGATCAGCTCCTCCCCCGGCCTCTCCAACGGCTTTCTGATCACCCGCCTTCCGGTATTGGCGGCCCGTTACCCCCGATTGAACATCGACCTTGCACCAGCCCTTCGATCGGTGAGCCTGGAACGGCATGAGGCCGACATCGCGATTCGCGTGGATGCACCAAAAGACGGCGACATCATTGCGCGGCCACTGACCACCATTGGCTACGGTTTCTACGGCACTGAACACGCCTGCCGCGCCGCTGAGGCAGGAAGCGATTTGGTGTTCATCGGTTTCAACGAGGCCGATGCCTACCTGACGCAAGCGGCATGGCTGACGAAGCACTTCCCACGCGCGCGCGTGGCATTTCGTGCCAAAGACCAGTTTTTGCAGTCCATGGCCGCCCGCTCAGGTATCGGACTCGCGCTGATCCCGCACTACATTGGCAGGCAAGACCCCGCATTGCGGATCTGCGACCTCGGTGCGCTTCCTGCGAGCCGAGAGGTGTACCTCCTCACTCGAAGCCGCGACCGGAAAAATGCGTCCATCCGCATGGTGGCAGATGTGGTGGCGGACATGTTCGAACAGGAACGTGAGGTGTTTGTCTGAGCCTTCGGCCATGTTCCATCGTGCGAGGGACGAAACATCAGCGGACGCTATGGCCCGAAGACGCCAGCGCCAAAGCCGAGCGACTCATGTCGCCTCCCGATAATCTCCCGGCAACGCCCCAAACCGGTCCCGATACACCTCGCTCAACCAGTCGATAAACACCCGCACCCTCGGCGACAGATACCGGTGGTGCGGGTACATCGCGGACACTGACAGGCCCGGGCTTTGGCAATCACGCAAGACCTCGACCAGTCGCCCATCATCCAACGCCTCCTCAATGTGGTAACGCGGCACCTGAATCAGGCCGCATCCGCGCAGTGCACACACCACGTAGCTTTCCGCGTCGTTGACCGCCATCCAACCGTCGAGGTCGAACGAGCGGATCTGGCCGTCGATGATCAATTCCAGCGGAAAACTCGATGAGCCGGTGCTGGAGAAGAATTTGACGACTTGATGGCTCGCCAGGTCGTCCGGCGTCCGGGGAGTGCCGAACCGCTTCAGGTAGTCCGGGCTGGCGCAAATGGTTTGTGGCATCACGGCCAGCGGTCGAGCGACCAGCGTAGAGTCGCGAGGGGTGCCAGCGCGCACGACGCAATCCACTCCCTCTTGGACCAGATCGACCAGCCGGTCTCCCCCGCTGGCGGTCAGTTCGATGCCGGGGTAGCGCGCTCTGAACTCGTCGATTCTCGGCAGCACGATTTTGGTGGCGTGGGTGCCATGCATGTCCACCCGTAATACGCCTTGCGGGTTCGAGGCGACGTGACGCAGCGATGACTCGGCGTCGTCCAGCTCGCTCAGCACAAACACGCAACGCTCGTAGAACGCCTGTCCGTCGACGGTCGGGCGCACGTGTCGTGTGGTGCGCTCCAGCAAGCGGATGCCCAGCCTGTTCTCAAGTTCCTTGATCGCATGGGTCGCGGTTGCGCGGGGGATGTTCAGCACCGCAGCCGCCCGGCTGAAACTGCTCAGCTCGACGATGCGAGTGAACAGCTGAAGCGAGTCGAAACGGTCCATGCATTGTTGTTCCCTGCTGAATAGTGTTGCCAATCTATACGTATTTATCCGGCAACAACAAACAAGCACCATGGGCATCACAGGGCGCTCATGCCCACCCACTCGAATGACCGGAGCTCTTCATGACTGACAAGATCGTGCACACCGCCATCGTCACCGGCGGTTCCCGTGGCATCGGCCAAGCCATCGCCACCCGCCTGGCCGCTGACGGGTTTGCTGTGGTGGTCAACTTCACCCACAACGCCGCCAAGGCGCAGGAAACCGTCGCGACCATCGAAGCGGCAGGCGGAAAAGCCATCGCGGTGCAGGCCGACGTCGGTCAGCCAGACGAAGTCGCGACCTTGTTCCGTGCCGCCAAAGATGCGTTCGGCAGGATTGATGTCGTGGTCAACAGCGCTGGCGTGATGCCGATGGCAAGCATCAGCGAAGGCAGCCTGGCGGACTTTGACAAGGTGATCGCAACCAACTTGCGCGGCGCGTTTCTGGTGCTGGCCCAGGCTGCCGCTCATGTCGAAGACGGCGGCCGCATCATCGCGTTGTCCACCAGCGTGATCGCCAAATCGTTCCCGGCCTACGGTCCGTACATTGCCTCCAAGGCCGGTGTCGAAGGGTTGGTCCACGTGCTGGCGAATGAGCTGCGCGGTCGTCGCATCACCGTCAACGCCGTGGCCCCTGGCCCTGTCGGCACCGATCTGTTCCTTGAGGGCAAAACCCCGGAGCAGATTCAGCACATCGCGCAACTGGCCCCGCTGGAACGCCTTGGCACCCCGGACGACATCGCCAGTGCGGTGGCATTTCTGGCAGGCCCGGACGGCGGCTGGATCAATTCGCAAGTGCTGCGCGCCAACGGCGGCTTCGCCTGAGACATTCGCCTGAGAGCGACGACCCCATGAGGAATGCCCCCGTGACAGAAGCGATCAGCATTATCGAGGTTCACACCCGACACCTTGCCGCCTCGTCGTGCGCGTCGCAGCTCTCGTCGCTCGCGACCCTCATGCTCGACACGCCGGGGTGCATCACCTATCAGGCCCTGCACAGCCATGGGCGAAGCGGTCTCTGGATCCTCACCGGCCTGTGGGAATCCACGCAGGCGATGGAACGCCACTTCCACCACCCGGCCCTCGGCGAACTGATCAACCTGCTGGGCGCGGAGTCGGTGAGCAAGGTCTCGGCCCGTGCGTTTCCATCCTCCGCAACAGCAAGATGTTGTGACCATGGACATCTCGGCACCTGAAAACCGACCTCCCGTCCTGCCAGGCGCTGCACCCTTGATCCACTCCCGGAATGCCATTCATAAGCTACGCTGACCTTCTCACATCACGATGTGCCGCTCCCGATGAATGAAAACATTGTCATCGCCGCGCACTCGTATGATGACTCGAGTCGCGTTACCATGCACCGCCTCGAAGGCTCTGGAATGGCACTTTCAGCGGTCTTCGTTCACTGATGGCACGGCCTTTTGGCCTTCTTTCAGCGCGTTTTGGAGCGAGTTAATGGACATTCCGGAAGTCACCACCTTTACCCACGACATAGCTGTGGCCCAGCGCCTGCTGGCCGCGATCGACGATGAACTGCTGGCCGTCACGACGGGTTGCATGACCGCGAACGACACCGGCCCTGCCCTCCGCCGGGTGGAACAGATCATCGATCAGCGTTTGGGGAATTTCAGGAAACACCCGCTTATGGGGCCTGTGATCTGCGAAATGAAACAGCAGTATCAGCGCCTCATTCTGGATCGGCAGCACCCCGTGCAGAGCGCCGGATTGCGGCTGCTGCCGTCGGCTCAGAGCCGCCCGGTCATGAAAGGCGTCTGACCACTGAGGGAAGACTAGCGTTCAGCGTCTACAGGTCGGTGGCGCAGCGCTTGAGCAAATCGCGGATAGGCTCACGCACATTGCGTTTGGCCAGCCGCTTGGCGCTGATCCAGCGACAGTCGTCGATTTCGTTGCAGGGACGGGGCTTCTTGGACAAGGTCCGTCGCGCTTCGAACAGGAAGTGCACGACGTTATCCTGCTTGTATTCTGACACATACGTCAGGCGGTCGAAGCTGAGGCCGGTTTCTTCCGACATCTCGCGCTTAGCGGCTTGCAGAGGGGTTTCGCCCCGCTCGACGCGCCCGCCGGGAAGATTCCATTTCGACCGGCGTTTCCGAACGAAGAGAATGTCTCCATCACGTCGATAAATGACCGTGGCGCGGCGTTTCAATCCCTTGTATTTGATGGCGCTGGCGTCCGTGGCACTCATAAGTCATCCCGATAGCGGTTGCAAAACGTCGAATTGACAATCAACAGGCTTAACGACGCTCGCACTACTTTGCCCGGAGAACGTGTCGGAGTGATGACAGTGAAGCGGTCGTCGAAGCCAATGTGAGCAGGGCCGTCGGCCATCACCCACCACTCCGACCGCCCCGTTGAAAACGCGTTCCAAAAAAAATGCGGTCAGACGGCGCTGGCCCGCCACTTCTCAGTCGTGCAACCCGCGAGCAGCGGGCAGCAGCCCCCGAAACTTCCTGTACCGCGCCTGCAAAACGGGTTGTGCCGATGGCATGGGCTGATACCGCGCCTTGATCGGCAGACCTTGCCGTGGCAGATCGGCCCCCTGCCCGATCGCCATGAACCCGAGTTTCGCGGCCCCGATGCACGCGCTCAATTCGCTGCCCTGTAAGGTGAAGACTTCCCGCTCCAGAATATTGGCCAGCAACTGCGCCCAGTATTCGCTGCGCGCGCCACCGCCCACCAGCGCGCAGGCGTTGACCGATGCGCCTGCCGACAGCGCGGCATTCATTGCATCCAGCAACCCGAAACCGACACCTTCCAGCACGGCATAACCGAGCATCGCGGGCGTGCTGTCATGCCCCAGGTTCATGAAGCCGCCCCGCAGCAACGGGTCGTTATAAGGGGTGCGCTCGCCCGCGAGATACGGCAAGAACAGCGGGGCGTTTTCGGCGACAGGCTGACTGACCGGCAGCGTGGTGTTGATCAAGTCCAGCAGCGTTTGTTCGTCCGGCTGACCGAGCAAGCGTGTCACCCAGCGCAGACAACTGGCGCCCGCGAGCATCGCGCCCATGGTGTACCAGCGGTTCGGCAGCGCATGGCAGAAACTGTGCACGGCGCTTGGTGGATGACCCGCCGCGTGATCGGTGATCGCGACGATGGCGGCGCTGGTGCCGAGGGTGACGAACGCATCCCCGGCATTGACGGCGCCGATGCCCACCGCCGAGACCGGGTTGTCCCCGCCCCCGGCCGCTACGGGCAGGTTCACGGGGAGTTTGAGCTGCCGGGCCGCTTCAGTCGTCAGGTGGCCCGACAATTGATCGGCTTCCAGCAGGCGCGGCATCTGCGCCAGGGTCAAGCTAGTGGCGTGGAGCATCGGCGCGAACCATTCGCGCCTGGCCACGTCGAGCCAGAGAGTGCCCGCTGCGTCCGACATGTCGCTGACCTGCTCGCCGGTCAACAGCAATCGCAGGTAATCCTTGGGCGACAAGACGCAGTGGATGCGGGCGAACAACGCGGGCTCGTGCTGCTTGAGCCACAGCAGCTTCGGCGCCGTCAGCCCGGCCATCGCCAGGCTGCCAGTCGCGTCGGCGTAATCGGGAAAGTCGCGGTTCAGTTGCTCGGCTTGCGCCATCGCTCGGGAATCGTCCCAGAGGATGGCGGGATAAAGCACCTCGTTTGCCTGATCGAGTAAGACCGCGCCGTGCATCTGCCCCGACAGTCCAATGCATTCGATGCGTTTCCACGCCTCGGGTTGTTCGGCGCGCAGTTGATCCAGCGCGGTCACGCAGGCCTGCCACCAATCGGCAGGATTCTGCTCCGACCAGCCGGATTGGCGGCGCGACACGCTGATACGCGCCCCCGCCTGTCCCAGCACCTCAGCCTCGGCGCTCATCAGCACGGCCTTGACTTCCGAGGTGCCCAGATCGATGCCCAGAGAAACAGCATGACTCATCGTTGTTCAGTTCCTGTCAGCGAAAGACGCTCAAGGGCATCCACATGAGTTTCGGATGCGTAACGTCGCGGCCAATCGCTCCGAGCCTCGTCGGCCCTCTGGGTTGTCGATGCGTTGCAGCAGCAGTTGCACAGCGCGCTCACCCAGGGCTTGCACCGGCTGCGCAATGACACTCAAACGTGGCAGGAAAAAATCCGCCCAGTCGAAATCATCAAAACCCACCAACGCCATCTGCTCGGGCACCGCAATCTTCGCATCCCGCAACGCGTGCATGGCGCCAATGGTCATCAGGTTGTTGGCGGCCATGATCGCGGTCGGCGGCGTGGCCAGAGCCAGCAATCCCGCAGCCGCCTTGCGCGCCGACTCGCTGTTGGATTCGCCGTTGACCAGCAGCGTGTCGTCGAACGTCAGACCGGCATCTTCCAGCGCCAGGCGATAACCGTCGATGCGCTCCTCGGTGGTGCTCAACCCGCGATGGCCGGCGATCATGGCAATGCGAGTGTGACCGTGGCCGATCAGGTGCGTGACCAGTTCGCGGGTCGAATCGCGATTCTCGACCCCGACCTGATCGAAGCCGTCTGCCGCAAGCCGATCTACCAGCACCGTGGGGATGGCATTGGCCTGGAGATAGGCCAGCGCCGCCTGTTCGGGATCGCTGGAGGGGGCCAGGAGGATGCCGTCCACCCGCCGATGGTGCAGCGCCCTGACCACGCGCAATTCCTGCGCGGGATCGTCGTGGGTGTCGACGAACAGCATCATGATGCCGTGGCGCGCACACTCGGTCTCAATGGCGTGAACGGTCTCGCTGAAATAGTGGTTGGACAGCGCCGAAATCGCCACGCCGATGGTGTTGGTGCGCGAGCGGGCCAGCGAGCGCGCGAGGGTGTTGGGGATGTAGCCCAACTCCCGCACCGCCTGCTGCACCGCCTCCACCGTTTCCGGGCTGACCTTGCGCGTGCCGTTCAGCACGTGGGACACCGTCGATGTCGACACCCGAGCCCGTCGCGCCACGTCCTCCATTTTGACCACTGCGTTCACTCCCTCCGCTTTCCGTTTCAGCGCTTGCTCGACCAGCCAGTGTATGAACCGACGTTGTCACGGGTGATCAGCTTCGGCGTCAGTTGCGTGACGGCTTCGGCCGGTTTCTTGTCGTTGAGCAGGTCATTGCCGATGACCACGGCTTGCTGCGCCATGGCCCACGGGTCCTGGCTCGCGGAGGCCTGAATCGACGACTCGGATTTCAGTGCGTGCTCGATGTCCGGCGCGCCGTCCACCGAGGTGATGACGATGCCACTGCGTTTGAGCTGACGGGCCGCGAGATCACTGCCGATGGCTTGCGGGTCGTTGATTGCAAACAGGCCGTCGATTTTCGGGAAGCGCGTGAGGTAGCCCTGCATCGCGTTCAAGCCGCCGTCGCGGGAGCCTTTGGCGTCCTGATCATCGGACAGCACCTTGATGTCAGGCGCCGCAGCGAAGGCCGATTTACAGCCGGTCACGCGGTCGGTCACGGCGGTCACTTGCGGGCCGTTTTCAATGATCACGTTGCCCTTGCCCGAGAGCTTGTCGACGATGAACTGGCAGGCCAGCTTGCCCGCTTCGACGTTGTCGGTCTGCACCGTAGCGTCCACACCGGTGGCGCTGACGTCAACGGCCACGACTTTGATACCTGCCGCCTGGGCTTTCTTGATCGCCGACGCGATGGCTTTCGGGTCCACGGCGTTGATCAGGATCAGGTCCACGCCCGCCGCGATGAAGTTGTCGATCTGCGAGAACTGCTTGCTCAGGTCGTAATCGGCGGACACCGACGTGACCTTGGCGTTGGGATTGATTTCCAACGCCTTGGCCTTGGCGCCGTCGGCCAGGGTCACGAAATACGGATTGCCCAGCGAGCCGAGGCTGATGCCCACGGATTTCAGTTCGCGGGCCTCGACGACCTGGGACAACAGCGCCGCCAGACACAGGGACACGACAGCAGGGAATTTGCGTTTGAAGTTCATGATGCCTCTCTTGTGGTTATTGTCAGAGCCAAAGGATGAAACGCGTACAGCCAGAATGACGAATCAGGTCCGCGCGCCGGACTGGCGATAACGATCCAGCGCCACCGCGCCGATGATCACGATGCCTTTGATGATGTATTGCCAGATGTCCGAGACGCCGAGCAGCACCAGGCCGTTGGTCAACACTGCAATGATCAGCGCGCCGATCAACGTGCCGCCGATGGTGCCAACACCGCCGGTGAAACTGGTGCCGCCAAGGATCACTGCCGCAATCGCGTCCAGCTCGTAGGACTGCCCCAGTTGCAGGCCATTGGCAGCGAACAGGCGTGACGCACTCATCACCGCGCCCAGCCCTGCCAACGCACCGGAAACGGCGTAGACGAACAGCAAGACCTTCCACACCTTGATCCCGGACAACCGCGCCGCCTCGGGATTGCCGCCCACGGAATAGATCTGCACGCCCATGACCGTGCGCCTCAAAATGAACCAGGAGATCACGATGACGGCCACGGCGATGATCACCAGCCACGGCACGCCGAGCACCGAATCGTTGCCGATGAAGGCAAAGGGCAAATCGGGGTTGAACACGGTCTTGTCGTCGGCCAGCAATCGCGCCAGGCCGCGCATGGCGGTCAGTGCGCCGAGGGTGACGATGAAGGGAGGCAGGCGCATGAAGGCGATCAGTCCGCCGTTGACCAGCCCGAGCAACAGGCCGAACCCGACCCCGGCGAAAATCCCGAGCATGCCCCACTGCGGCGACATCGAGGCCTGTAACGCCACCACCGCCGACGCCGCGAGAATGGCGCCCACTGACAGGTCGATCCCCGCCGTCAGAATCACGAACGTCATGCCCGCCGCCAACACCACGTTCACCGACGCCTGCTGGGTGATGATCGAAAGGTTCTGCAGGGTCATGAAGCTGTCAGTCATCAGCGCAAAGCCGATCAGCAACAGGATCAACACCGGCAGCATACCGATGGTGCGCATCAGCTCACGCACCCGCTCGCGCTTGCTGATCGCGGCGACGGTGGGCGAGTTCTCCAGAGGCAGACTCATGGCCTGGGTTCCTTTTTATTGTTGTAGATAATGTTTAGAGCGGGCGCAGATCCCTTGTAGGAGTGAGCTTGCTCGCGAAGAGGCCGGTACATCCGAAACATCTCATGCGTCCGAGCCCACGTCATCGCGAGCAAGCTCACTCCTACAGGTCACGCGGGGGCTGTGATACCTGTACCTGCTCGCCACCGGTCGCCAGATCAATGATCTGCTCCTGAGAAATCGCTTCCCCCGACGCGCCGCCGACCTCCGCCACCAACTCCCCTTCGCGCATGATCAGCACCCGATCACAGGTGCCGATGATTTCCGGCAGCTCGCTGGAAATCACCACGATCCCCACTCCGGCCTTGGCCAGTTCGTTGATGATCCGGTAGATCTCCGATTTCGAGCCGATGTCCACGCCACGGGTCGGTTCATCGAGAATCAGCACGTGGGGTTTGACCTCCAGCAGCCGCGCCAGCAGCACTTTCTGCTGATTGCCACCGGACAGCGCGCCAACGTTGACCTTGCCCGACGCCACGCGAATCGACAGCGAACGAATCGCTTCCACCGCCCGCTGCGCCCCGCGTCCACGATCCAGCACGCCACCGGCATGGGCGTCGGCCACGCAGGCGCAGACGTTGATGTTGTCGCGCACGCTCATGTCGAGAAACAGGCCCTGAGCCTTGCGATCCTCAGTCAGGTACACCACGCCCGCACGAATGGCATCGGTGGGATTGCGCAGCTCAGTGACTGGTTTTCCTGCGACTTCCAGCGTGCCCGAGGTGCGCTGGTCGGCTGCGAAAATCAGCCGCGCCAGCTCTGTGCGCCCTGCCCCGACCAGCCCGGCGATGCCCAGCACCTCGCCCGCATGCAGGTCGAAACTGCACGGCTTGACCCGCTTTCCGTCCGCCATGTCGCGCACGCGCATCACCACTTCGCCAGGGTCGTACGCCGCGTGTTCTTTCTTGTAAAACCCGGACAGATCGCGGCCCACCATCATCTTCACCAGCACGTCCGCCGACAGCCCGTCGCGCTGCAACATGCCCACGTACTCACCGTCCCGCAACACCGACACGCGATCCGACAATTCGTAGATTTCCGCCATGCGATGACTGATGTAAATGATCGCCAGACCTTGATCCCGCAGCTGCTTGATCAGCGCGAAAAGCCGGTCCGTTTCCCGGGACGACAGCGGGGTGGTGGGCTCGTCCATCACCAGAATCTTCGCGTTGGCGTGCAAGGCACGGGCGATCTCCACCAGTTGGCGCTCGGCAATCGACAACGCGCTGACCTTGGTCGCAGGTTTGAAATCCGCACCCAAGCGGCTCAACACCTCGACGCAACCGGCTTCCATCGCCTTGCGATCAATGCTCCAGCCGCGACGCAGTTCTCGCCCCAGGTAAATGTTCTCGGCCACGCTGAGGTTCGGGCACAGGCTCAGTTCCTGATAGATCACCGCAATGCCTTGGGCTTTCGCAGTGAGCGGATCGAACGCCGCCAGCGTCTGACCGCCAATGCGAATCTCACCCCCAGCATCGGCCTGATAAGCCCCCGAGAGGATTTTCATCAATGTTGACTTGCCCGCACCGTTCTCGCCCATCAGCGCATGGACTTCACCGGCATAGACTTTCAGGGCGACATTTTTCAACACGCGCAGGCCGTTGAAGGTCTTGGAAATGGCGTTCATTTCCAGCACGGGCAAGGGATGTTCAGCGAGGACGGCACTCATGTGAGAGTGCCTGAAACAGGGGAAAACAGCGCATAAAGCGCAGGGAAAACACGCGGCAGTCCAGCCAAAAAGCTGTTCATGGGTCTCTCCGAGGTTTCTTGTTCTTATCGGCGATCCACCTCGTTCTCGGGTGGCGCTCGGGAATAACGTTGAAACACTCTAGAACAGCTGAATCGTTTCACGCAAGCGCTTGCTTTTTGAGGGCGATGAAAGGCGGGCTGATTGTGGGTCTCGTCATATCAGACCGGAAACCTTGGCTTTCAACGGCCCTCCAGGTTCAAAACAACCCCATTTGCCCCCCAACCAATGTCGCGAAATCTTCCTGCACGAACGGCAAAATCGCATCCGCAATCGGTTGCAGCTGTCGGGTGATGTAGTGGTCGTAGTCGATCGGCGCCGTCCGCACTTCCAGCGGCTCCGGCCCTGCCAGGGTGATGACGTAGCTGATCCAGCCCCGGTTCTGGTATTGCAACGGGCGCCCCTGCTGACGGTTGTATTCATCGGCCAGGCGGGCGGCGCGGACGTGGGGCGGGACGTTACGTTCGTAGTCGTCCAGCGGGCGGCGCAGGCGTTTGCGGTAGATCAACTGGTCATCCAGCTCCCCGGCGAGGGTGCGACGCACGTAATCACGCACATAGTCGTCGAACGGCCGGCTGTTGAAGATGCGCAGATAGAGTTCTTTCTGGAAGGTCTGGGCCAGCGGCGACCAATCGGTGCGCACCACTTCCAGGCCTTTGTAGACCATCTCGTCTTCGCCATTGGCGCGGGTGACCAGCCCGGCGTAACGCTTTTTACTGCCCTCATCCGCGCCACGAATGGTCGGCATCAGGAAGCGTTTGAAGTGGGTTTCGAATTGCAATTCAAGGGCGCTTTCCAGCCCGTATTCCGCCTGGAGATGCTCGCGCCACCAGTCGTTGACGCCCTTGACCAGCGCGTTGCCGATCTGCGCCGCTTCTTCCTGACCGTGGCGTCGTTTGAGCCAGACGAAGGTCGAGTCGGTGTCGCCGTAGATCACCTCGTAGCCTTGGGCTTCGATGAGTTCGCGGGTCCGGCGCATGATCTGATGGCCGCGCATCGTGATGGACGACGCGAGCCGGGTGTCGAAGAAGCGGCAGCCGCTGGAACCGAGCACGCCGTAGAAGGCGTTCATGATGATTTTCAGGGCCTGGGACAGCGGCGCGTTACGCTCGCGTTTGGCCACCTCGCGGCCCTCGGCTACCCGCGCGACGATAGAGGGCAGGCAATGCCGCGTGCGGGAGAAACGCCCGCCGCGAAAGCCGTCCACCGACTCGCTGTCCTCGGGGTGTTTCAGGCCTTCGATCAGACCCACCGGGTCGATGAGAAAACTGCGAATGATCGACGGGTAAAGGCTCTTGTAGTCCAGCACCAGCACCGACTCGTACAGGCCGGGGCGAGAATCCATGACGAATCCGCCGGGGCTGGCTTCCGGCATGCGTTCACCGAGGTTCGGCGCGACGAAACCCTGCCGGTGCATCAACGGCATGTACAGATGCTCGAACGCCGCGACCGAACCCCCGCTGCGGTCGGCAGGCAAACCGGTGACGGTGGCGCGTTCGAGCAGGAAGGTCAGCAGCTCGGTCTTTTCGAAAATCCGCGTCACCAGCTCGCAATCCTTGAGGTTGTAGCGCGCCAGCGCGGGCTTGTCCTCGGCGAACATGCGGTTGATTTCGTCCATGCGCTGGTAAGGCGTGTCGATGGCCTTGCCCTCACCGAGCAGGGTCTGCGACACGTTTTCCAGGCTGAACGACGGGAAATTCCAGGTCGCCGAGCGCAGGCCCTCGATCCCGTCGATGATCAGGCGCCCCGCCGCCGAGGCGAAGAAATGGCTGTTGCGCGCGCCATGTTCACGCCAGCCCATGGCCTCGCCGTCGCGCCCCAGACGTAGCGGCACGTTGAGGCGCCGGGAGTGTTCGTGCAACACGCGCAAATCGAATTGCACGACGTTCCAGCCGATGATCGCGTCGGGGTCGTGCAAGGCCATCCAGTCATTGAGCCGTTCCAGCAACTGCGCGCGACTGTCGCAATAATCGAGTTTGAAATCGACGATGGAATCATCGCCATTGGGCGGGCCAAGCATGTACACCTGCCGCTCGCCGCAGCCTTCCAGTCCGATGGAATACAGCTCCCCGCGCTCGGTGGTTTCGATGTCCAAAGACACCAGTTTCAGGCGCGGGCGATAGTGAGGATCGGGTTTGAGTTGCGCGTTCTGCCAGATACCGTCGGCATCAAGGGTGCCGCTGAACTGCACCGGCGCGGTGATGAAACGCTCCATCAGGTAGCGCTCGGGCGGTCGAATGTCGGCTTCGTAGACGTCGACACTGGCCTGACGCAGCGCTTTCTCCAACCCCATCAATTGGCGATGGTGCTGTGTGTAAAGGCCCAGCACCGGACGGTGACGAAAATCGCAGAGCTGCAATGGCTTGAGCTCGACGCCCTGTTCCTGCCGCAACACCGCCTCGGCCCTCGCCCGGTGCTGTTCCGGAATGAACGCCGTGGAAGTTTGAAGGGGCAAGCGCAAGTGACGCGGGCCGTCGTCGGTGGCCAACCAGACGTCCACCTCCGTCCCTGCGTCCGTGTCGCGCCAATGCCGGGTCAGGACGAAGCCCTGCTGTAAATCCACCGCTGCAACCTCGAAAACTCACGTGCCGAGGTGGGATTCTACGGGGATCGGTGTGGGAAAGCGCGTCGTACACGCCCCTTCACGGCTCATCCATTCATTCGAGGGGAACAATGCCGAACCATGGGTGATCAGACCCTACGAGACTCGCACATCATCTGAGGGATCCAGCATGCTCGTTCGACGCACCTCCCTGGCGACCGCCGTAGCCGCCTCGCTGCTTTGCTCCATGGCCTTCGCGGCCGACCTGCCGCCCGATCAACTGCTGAAAAAAGCCGAGGCTGAACAGAAGCCTTACCTGGCCACCGTCAAGCAATTGGTGGACATCGACACCGGCACCGGCCAGGCGCCGGGGCTGAAAACCGTCAGCGCGGTGTTGGTGGACCGGCTCAAAGCGTTGGGCGCCACGGTCGAGACAACCCCGGCCACCCCTTCCGCCGGGGACAACATCGTCGGCACGATCAAAGGCACCGGCAGCAAGACTTTTCTGCTGATGATTCACTACGACACCGTGTTCGGGCCGGGCACTGCGGCCAAGCGCCCGTTCCGCATCGACGGCGACCGGGCCTACGGGCCGGGCGTGGCGGATGCCAAGGGTGGCGTGGCGATGGTCCTGCACACGCTGAAACTGCTGCAAGATCAAAAATTCAAAGGTTTCGGCACGATTACCGTGCTGTTTAACCCCGATGAAGAAACCGGCTCGGCAGGCTCGAAAAAACTGATCGCCGACCTCGCGCGCAAGCACGACTACGTGTTCTCGTACGAGCCGCCGGACAAGGACGCCGTGACCGTCGCCACCAACGGCATCAACGGGGTGTTCGTCGACGTCAAGGGCAAGTCGTCCCACGCAGGATCGGCGCCTGAAGCGGGCCGCAACGCGGCGATGGAGTTGGCCCACCAACTGGTTCAACTCAAGGACCTGGGCGACCCGGCCAAGGGCACGACCGTGAACTGGACGCTGATCAAGGGTGGCGAAAAGCGCAACATTATTCCTTCCAGCGCCTCGGCCGAGGGTGACATGCGTTATTCGGACCTGAGTGAATCGGACCGGGTGCAGGCCGACGGTGAACGCATCGTGAAAGACAAGCTGATCGACGGGACCGAGGTCACCTTCCGCCTCGAAAAAGGCCGTCCACCCCTAGTGAAAAACCCCGCCAGCGAAGACCTCGCCAAAACCGCACAGGCGCTGTACGGCAAGATCGGTCGCTCCATCGAACCCATCGCCATGCGCTTCGGCACCGATGCCGGTTACGCCTACGTCCCGGACAACCAGAAGCCTGCCGTGCTGGAAACCTTGGGCGTCGTCGGCGCCGGGCTGCATGCGGACGACGAGTATTCCGACCTGACCAGCATCGCGCCAAGACTGTACCTGTCGGCGGCGATGATCATGACGTTGTCGGCGGAGAAATAAATCGTGCCGCAGGTCAGGTGATCGCCTCGATCCCTGTAGCGGTTTGGCTCGCCGGCGGTGACGGACATGGGATCGCCACCGCCAGCAAGCCGTGCGGCTACAGGACGTTCACATCGGCTTATTTGCCAATGCGCCCACCACCGCCACCACGATCCGCTCCACATCGACCTCATCAATGATCAACGGAGGCAGCAACCGAATGGTCTGGCCCCGCGTCACGTTGATCAACACGCCATATTCCTGCGCCACCATCAGGCACAAATCCCGCACGGGTGCCTTCAACTCGATGCCCACCATCAACCCCATCCCGCGCACCTGCACCACGTTCGGGTGCCCGGCCAAGGCATCGCGCAGCAGGGTCAGCAGCCGTTCGCCCTGCCCGGCCGCGTTGTTGAGCAGGCCTTCTCGTTCGATGATGTCCAGCACCGTGCAGCCGACCCGGCACGCCAGCGGGTTGCCGCCGAAGGTGCTGCCGTGGCTGCCCGGGGTGAACAGCCGGGCGACGGCCGTGGTCGCGAGGCAGGCGCCAACGGGGATGCCATTGCCCAGCGCTTTCGCCAGTGTCACGACATCCGGAACGATGCCGTCGTGTTGGTAAGCGAACCAGCGCCCGGTCCGCCCGATGCCGGTCTGAATTTCGTCGAGGATCATCAGCCAGGCGTTCTGCGTGCAATGGGCCCGCACGGCTTTCAGATAACCCGGCGGCGGCACGGCCACGCCGCCCTCGCCCTGCACCGGTTCCAGCATTACTGCGACGATCCGTTCGCCATAGGTTGCGGCGGCCTGTTTGATCGCGCCCATGTCGCCGAACGGCACCTTGATGAATTCCCCGGACATCGGCTGATACCCCAGCCGCGCCGTACCGTTGTCACTGGCCGATAACGTCCCGAGCGTGCGGCCATGAAACGCGTTGTCCATCACCAACACCAGCGGTTGCTCGATGCCCTTGGCCCAGCCATACAGCCGCGCCAGCTTGAGCGCGGTTTCATTGGCTTCAGCGCCGGAGTTATTGAAGAACGCCTGATCCAGCCCGGATAGCTGAGTCAGTCTGGCCGCCAGTTGCTGCTGCCAGTCGATGCGGTAATGGTTGGAGGTGTGCAGCAGCAAACCCGCCTGCTCGGTGATGGCCGCGACGATCTGCGGATGGCTGTGGCCGACGTTGGTCACGGCGACGCCCGCCACGGCATCGAGGTATTGGCGACCGGTGTCGTCCCAGAGTTGCGCGCCTTCGCCTCTGACGAAACTCAAGGGCATCGATTTGTAAGTGTTCATCAGGCAGGCGGCGGTCATGGGTTTCGCTCCAGCAGTGGTGTGTGACGCCAGTATCGTTAACCCGTTTTCCTGTATAAAGATCGACATTCTTGAGTGACTTTTAAGCAGGACTTGATAATGGACGTGTTCCAGGCGATGACCGTGTTCGTGAAAGTGGTGGAGACCGGCAGCATGACCGCCGCCGCCCGCCAGTGCGAAATGTCGACGACCATGGTAGGCAATCACCTCAAGGCGCTGGAGCAACGTCTGGGCGTCAGCCTGTTGCAGCGTACGACCCGTCGCCAGAACCTGACGGAATTCGGCATTCAGTATTACCGCCGTTGTGTCGAGGTGCTGGGGCTGGTCAATGACTCCGAGCGCATGGCCGAACACGTGCAGACCCAGCCCAGCGGCACGTTGCGCCTCACGGCAGCCCCGGCATTCGGCGCGGAGCGGCTGTCGCCGATGCTCAGTGCGTTCACCCAGCGCTACCCGGAAATCAAGGTCGAACTGGTGTTGAGCAACCAGTTGATGGACCTGGTCGAGCACGGGTTCGACGCCGCGATCCGCTTGGGCGTCCCCGAGTCATCGGCCTTGATCGCCCGCCCCCTGCGCGACTACACCCTGACCATCTGCGCGTCGCAGGATTACCTGAACCGCCGTGGCACGCCGCACACGGCAGACGACCTGCGCGATCACAACTGCCTGGCGTTCGCCTACCCCGCTGGCGACGACTGGCGCGCCGCCGACAAGCTGTGGAAGCTGACAGGGCCTGAAGGCGTGATGGAAATTCCGGTGTCCGGCCCGATGATCGTCAACAGCTCCCCCGCCCTGCGTCAGGCGGCGCTGGCGGGCATGGGCGTGGCGATGCTGCCGGACGTGCTGATCAGCGAAGATTTGAAGGCCGGCACCCTGATTCCGTTATTGCAGGCCTACACGCCACCGAGCCGCCCGATGTGGCTGATGTACCCCCAGGACCGCTATCGACTCCCCAAGGTCAGGCATTTCGTCGAGAGCGCCCTGGCGGCGTGGGGGAAATGAAAAGCTGCCGCCGGGCAGGCCGCAGCGGGGGTGGCTCAAGGTCCGCGACCGACACCAAACCTGTGGGAGCAGCCGGAGCTGTGCGACGGCCGCGAAGGCGGTGGGTCAGCGGATGCATTCAACCCTGACCCGACGCTGTCGCTGCCGTCGTACCTCCGGCGTCTCCCACAAGGTGTGCGGCGTGCAGGGGGATGCCCCTGGCAGCGCGAGGGATGCCGTCCGCCACCTCACTCTGACACGACAGGCGCCGCGAAAAACGCGTTATGTGGACGCTGGTGCCAAGAGTTCCAAAAACCCCAATTGATAACGGGCATGTCCGGTATCGACAGACAGAAATAGTCGATAAAGCCCTACCTCCGTAAAGTCATTACAACCCTAATCAAATGAGTCGAGGTTGGAAATGTCCCGCGCCATCAAATTTCATCGCTTCGGCAAAGCCGATGTGCTCAGTTGCGAGGAGCAGCCTGACCGGTCACCCGGCCCACAGGAAGTGCTGGTTCGTGCCGAAGCCATCGGCATCAGCTGGGACGATGTGTTGTGGCGGCAGAACCTGGCCCTCGCCCCCGTTCAATTGCCTGCGGGCATTGGCAGCGAAATGGCCGGTATCGTCGAGGCTGTGGGCCCGGACGTCACCGATCTGAAAGTCGGCGACAAGGTCGCCAGCTTCAAGGCGATGAGCGCCAACGACTACCCGGTGTGTGGCGACCACGTGCTGGTGCCGCGCAACGCTCTGGTCCGCTACCCCGACGTATTGACGCCGGTGGAAGCCAGCGTTCACTACACGCCCATGCTGCTGGCCTACTTCGCCCTTGTCGACCTGGCCCATGTTCAGGCGGGTCAGACCGTGCTGGTCACTGATGCGGCCTACAGCCCCGGCATCGCGTTCGTACAGTTGGGCAAGGCACTCGGCCTGCGGGTGATTGCGGCCACTCAGCACGCCGAAGACCGCGAATACCTGCTCGCCAACGGTGCTGAACGAGTGATCGTAACCGACGAGGACGACATCTGTCTGCGCATCGACGCCCTGACCCAGGGCCAAGGCATCGAAGCCGTGTTTGACGGTTTCGGCGGCATGCAGATGTCGATGCTGGGTGACGTTCTTGCGCCGCGGGGCAGCCTGGTGCTGTACGGCCTGCGCGGTGGCAACCGCACGCCGTTCCCGGCCCTGCAGGCGTTCAAGAAGAACATGCGCTTCTTCGTGCACTGCCTGGAAAACTTCACCGGTAAAGCGGAGTTGGGGATCGAACAGGACAGCGCGGCGATGAAACGCGCTCTTGAGGTCATCAATGAACTGACCGTCAACGGGCAGCTCAAGCCTGACATTCATCGCACCTGGCCGTTCGAACAGTTCGGCAAGGCGCACAACCATCTGGATGAAGACCCGGTGCGGGGCCGCGTGGTGTTGCTGGTCAAGTAAACGCATCCGCAACACATCAGGTCACGCTTGCCCTGAGGCCGTTCGGTTGACCAAAGGCCAAAAGCAGGCAAGTCTTTTGACCGATTCCAAGGGCAAGTACACGCCCGGGCGGCCCAGAACAGCAGCCGTCTTTTACCACGTCAAGGACTGACACCATGAACCGCACTCAACGCCACGCAGGCGCGCCCGCTCACCTCAGCTGGATCGCCGAAACCCCTGACATCGAGCAACTGCGCATCGATGAACTGATCCTGCCGGGCGCTCACAATTCCGGCAGCGACAAACAATCGCCCAATCTGGGCGTGCCCCAGGAATACGCACAGGACGAATCGCCGCTGGAACAACTGCGCCAAGGCATTCGCGTGCTCGACCTGCGCGTCACCTTCAAGGAAGGCTACGTCGAAGGCGACCCCAACCGCTTCCAGCTATTCCACCTCACCTCCTCTGGCCGAACCGTCGCCATTGACATCGTCGAAGCCATTCGCAAGTTCTTCGCAGAGCTGGAAAGCTCGGGTGAACCGGCACGGGAAATCGTCATTCTCGACTTCCACCAGTTCGACGGTTTCACTGATCGGGCTCATGCCCAGCTGCAAGCCATGGTCTTCAACGAACTGGGCGCTCGCGTCATACCGGATCGCCTGCGCGGCTGGGCGCTGGAACACCTCTGGGCGCAGCACCCTGGTCGTAATGTCGTCGTCGCCTACAACCACGGCAGTGTGTCCGATGAAGGCTGGGATGGTGTGAGCCAGCGCTGGCCGGGCGAAAACCTGTTTAACACCAACACGCTCAAGGCCTTCGTGGACCAAGTGGCAGGGGAACACAAACGCATCGAGCAGCTGCGCGCCGTGCAATGCGCCAAATATTCTCTACCGCTCCACGCGCCGACCGACCTGAGCCACAAGGTCGATGAGTGGTTCGAGTCAGTCGACGAGAACAGTTACATCCAGAACTTCTACATCATTAATACGGACTGGACATCGCGCAGTCGGCTGGTCGCTAACTGCCGGCACGCCAACGCCATTCGTGGCGGGCGCAAACTGAGCCATCCCCGTGAGGAGTTGCAACCCCTGAAACGCTGATTCAGGTGCGGGTGATCAGCCCTTGCCGTGCAATGCGCGTCAGATGGCGGATCACCCCTGCAGCGGCTTCGGCGGTCGGCGACTGAATGACGGCCAGGTCGAACTGGTCGTTGCCAAACCGCTCAAGAGTGTCGTGCAGGTCGATGAATTGAATGAGAAAAGCGTGGGGGCCGTGCTGGCGACGGGGCCAGCCATCAAGGTAGCGCAACAGCGTGGGCTGGTGCGAACCGCCCAGCAGGATTTTCGGATTGCGACGGCTGAACTGGCTGCCGATGGGCGCCAAGCGAACGAGGGGGCGGGGGCTGGAAGTGCTGCTCATAGTGTCGTTTCTCTGCCTCAGTGTTCCGCTGGGCAGCGGTGAGAGGCAACACCGAACCAGCGCTTTAGCGGTATTTCGATGTCGTTGTTCACGACACCCGGCGCCCCGCAAGTAGCTGTTTAAATCGGCGCATGAGCGGCATCCTAGAGAAGCCGCACGGGGATTGTCAATTGAGTGTGCCAGGCTTTGTCGATTGTTTCGGGAACATTCATTCGCGGATCGCCACCTTGCGCGGCGACGGGCTCTCCAGCGAACTGCGTTCCTTATCGTAAGCGAGGTAGTACTTGTTCACGCTGTTGACGTAGGTCACCACGTTCATCCCCACCTGCTCCATCGCCACCCGCTCCACCTGAAAGAACCACTGATTGGGGTTCAGGCCCTGACGCTTCGCTTCGGTGCGCATCGCTTGAACCCGCTCCGGACCCAGGTTGTAGGCGGCCAGGGTAAATGCCATGCGCTCGCGTTCGTTGATCTTCGGGCTGGCAAAGAACTTGTGACGAATCATCGCCAGATATTTGCTCGCGGCCTGCACGTTGCCGTCGACGTCGTGGATATTGCCCACGCCGACCCGCTGCGCTGCTGACGGGGTGATTTGCAGCAAGCCCGTCGCACCGCTGCCGCCCTTGGCGCTCGGGTTGAGCTGGGATTCCTTGAACGCCAGCGCTGCCAGGTCCAGCCAGTCCATTTTCTGCGCGTCGGCGTGGCGTTGCAGGGTCGGACGCAGTTTTTCCAGACGCTGGCGGTCTTCACGGGCCAGCGGATAGTGAACGCGGTACAAGTCCTTGTAAGCCTTCTGGAACGCGGCGTCTTGATTGGCGGGCGGTTCATAGGTTTCGAGGAAACGGTCCACCGTGGCGTGGAGCATCACCGCGTCCTTGCGCACGAACCAGCTCATGTCCCCCGGATCGCTCAGCGACAACCCACGATCGACACGCAGTTTGGGCATCACCCGCGCCCAGCGCTCGGCAATCGGCTGTTCGACCACGGTCAGGTGATAAATCCCGGCCTGCACCATTTCCAGCACGTCTTCGACGGCAAGGCTGGGATCGACCCATTCGATTTTCACCGGCGGCAATTTGCGCAGGGCCAGCTTCTGGTTCAGTTGCACGAGGGCTTCGTCGGCAGCGCTGCCGTTGGTCAGCATGACCGTCCGGCCGGACAGTTGCTCGGGGCGCTTGAACACCCGCTCGCCCCGCACACCGACCACCACCAGCGGCACATGGCTCACCACCGGTTCGGTCGCATCGACGTAATGGGCGGCACTGGCGTCGAGCAGTTCGCCAGGCGCTACCATGTCCCCGTCGCCCCGTTGCAGCGCAGCGAGCAGTTGGTCCTTGGCTTTGGGGATCAGTTTGATCGAGACTTTCTGGCCGTCGCGGGCGTGGCCGTTGAGGTATTTTTCGAAGGCTTGCAAGCGGCGGTATTCGACGCCAATCGGCTCACCCTGCACTTCACCGGAGCTGTTGCGGCTCTGATTGACGAGCACGCGCAGGACTTTGCTGCTGCGAATGGCCGACAGATCGCGAATCTGGGTTTTCTTGACGATGACCGGCGGCCCTGCCGGGCGGGTCGAGGCCTGGGCGGATGCCGAGTGGCTGACGAGCAGCAGGCACAGCGAAATGAATGAGGCTCGGATCATTGACGCTCCGGGAAAATGCCGAAAAAACGGGCTTGAAGTCTGTGTCGGGCAGCTGCGTTCGCCTCAGGCGTGCGCCTGAGCTGGCAACATCACAGGGGTCTAATCATGCCAAGCAGTTGAGTCTGCTTGATTTTTTATGGCTTCAATCGCTCTGGTATTCTTCTCGGCCTCCGGCCTGAGGTGAACCATGCAACTAATCGACATCGGCGTCAATCTTACCAATCCAAGCTTTGCCTTGAAGGAACGCGACGTTCTCGACCGCGCCTACGCTGCCAACGTGGGTCAATTGATCCTCACCGGTACCAGCGTCGAGGGCAGCGAACAGGCCTTGCAGATGTGTCGCCAACTGGACGAAAGCGGCCAGCGATTGTTCAGCACCGCCGGGGTTCACCCCCATTCGGCGAGCGATTGGACACTGGACACTGAAAAACAGTTGCACGCCCTCCTGAAAGAAAATTCGGTGTGCGCGGTGGGTGAATGCGGGCTGGATTTCAACCGTGACTTCTCCCCTCGCCCGCAACAGGAAAAGGTCCTGGAAGCCCATCTGGCGCTGGCCGTGGCCTTGAACATGCCGGTCTTTCTTCATGAGCGTGATGCCGACGAACGGTTGCTGGCGATCTTGCGCGAGTACCGCGATCACCTGCCCGGCGCAGTGGTGCATTGCTTCACCGGCGAAAAACGCGCGCTGTTCAATTATCTGGACATGGACCTGCACATCGGCATCACCGGGTGGATCTGCGACGAACGCCGGGGCACCCACCTGCACCCACTGGTGCGCGAAATTCCGCAAGGCCGCCTGATGCTGGAAAGCGACGCGCCATATCTGCTGCCGCGCACCCTGCGGCCCAAACCGAAAAACGGCCGCAACGAACCGGCGTACCTGCCGGAAGTGCTTCGGGAAGTGGCCTTGCACCGGGGCGAAACCCCGGAAGACCTCGCTGCCCACACCACGGCCTGCGCCCGCGCATTCTTTTCGCTGCCTGTGATTGATTGACACCCTCGGGTCATGCACCGAGCAAAACCCTGTGGGAGCGAATTCATTCGCGAAGGCGGTACATCCGACGCAGATGTGTCGCCGCCAAATCCTTCCGCGAATGAATTCGCTCCCACAGGGGGATCTGCGCCTGGAGGCCGGTTTGCCGAACAGGCAACCGGAGGAATTGATACAGATCAACACATCTGTCATGCGCAGCTGGGAAACTGATGGCACCTTGCCTTATCACGTGCAATCACAGAAGAGCTTCCTCATGGGCCGCTGGTTGAGCAACATCTCGCTGAAATACAAATTCTGGGCGGTCAACGCCGTCGCGTTCATCACCACCTTGCTGCTGGTGCTTTATGCACTGAACCTGGAACAGCACAGCCGCGCCGAGGACGCCCGAGTTGCGGTCCAGGCTCAGGCGCAATTGTTGGCCGCCTGGCCTGCCGGGCAACCGGCGCCCACGCCCCCACCGCTCCCCGCGGTGCCGGGGCTCAACGACCTGCTGGCCGAACATTTCACCGAATACGCGGTGGCCGTGCTGGTGCTGATGCTCGCCATGCTCAGCGCCTCGCAGTTGTTGATCCGCTTCCTGCTGACCCACCTCAACACCCTCAAGGACGTGATGCTGCACGTTGAGCGCAGCGGCGATCTGTCGGCGCGTGTGCCTCTCACGGGCGAAGATGAAGTCGGGCAAATGGCCAAGGCGTTCAACGCCATGCAGGCCGGGTATCAGCGCATCGTCGGCACTGTCGCGCAGTCGGCGGCGCGGCTGGATCAGGGCGCGGTGCATTTGGCGACCGGCATGAGCGATGTGCGCGAAGGCATGCTCGGCCAGCAAAGCGAAACCGACCAAGTCGCCACCGCGATCAACGAAATGACCGCCACGGTCTATCACATCGCGCAACACGCCAACGCCACCCGCGACCAATCGCAAAGCGCCGACGCGCTGGCGGGTAGCGGCAAGGCCGTGGTGGACCGGGTGCAGAGTTCGATTGCCGGGCTGTCCAGCGGCGTACAGCAAACGGCAGGAATGATTCAGCGCCTGGCCGAAGACAGCCAGAAGATCAACGGCGTGGTCAACGTGATCCACAGCATCGCCGAGCAGACCAACCTGTTGGCCCTGAACGCCGCCATCGAAGCGGCCCGGGCTGGGGAAATGGGCCGCGGTTTTGCGGTGGTCGCCGACGAAGTGCGCAACCTTGCCAAGCGCGTACAGACCTCCACCGACGAAATCACCACCATGGTTGCCGCGTTGCAGGCGGGCACCCGCGATGCGGTGGATTTCATGCAGGAGAGTTCGTACAAGGCCGATGACTGCGTGCAGCACGCTCAGGAAGCCGGTGAAGCCCTGACGGCCATCGCCGATGCCGTCGCCCAGATGCGCGAAAGCAACACGCAGATTGCCGTCGCGGCACAGCAGCAGAGTCAGGTCGCGGAAGAGATGAACCGGGCAGTGGTCAGCATCCGCGACGTCACCGAACGCACCGTGCGCCAGACCGTGGATTCAGCGAGTACCAGTGATGAACTGGCGACCCTGGCGGGTGAGCTGAATACGGCGATCGGGCAGTTGAAATTACGGGGTTGAAAACCGATGGAGATCCCTGTGGGAGCGAATTCATTCGCGAAGGCGGTACATCCCGCACAGATGTGTCGCCTGCCAAATCCTTTCGCGAATGAATTCGCTCCCACAGTGGGGACACCGCCGTGCTTGCTAGAGGCGCATGTGAAACCGCAGACGGGATTATTCGCAAAAACCGGGCACGCCGCAGAACCCTGTGGGACGCCGCGGTGCTTGCTACAGACGCAGGTGAAAGGGGTCGATTGCTTTCCTCCATTCCACCTATGAAGCCCATAGCAAACCTCGATTCGCCGCGATGCACTCACAGGCCTATTCTGAACCCATCGAAAACGGTTCTTATTAGGCTTTGTGAGGTCAACGTCATGCCCAAATTCATTGCAAACCTGCACCTTGAAGATTTCTTCTCCAGCGCCCATAAGTCCGGGCTGTCGTCGAATCTGGTGCTGTCGTCTCTGGCGTTTCCGCTGTCGATCGTCTCGGGCCTGTTGCTGCTCGACGGTGCGCTGAGTGCCAGCATCACCTCGGCGGGCATCGGCATTCTGGGGCTCATTGCCGCGCAAGCGATCAAAACCCGAGGCCAGTAACGGTCTCGGGGCTAACCCCTCCCCACTTGTCCATCAGCCAAACACGGTCACCGTCTGACGGCTGATCGCGACCAACTCCCCGCTCGGCGTCCACAACCCTGCTGCCACATGGCCGTAGCCGTCCCGCGCGTGCTCGATCACCGCCTTGTATTGCGTCCAGTCATGGGTGGTCATGGCCGGGAGCGGCTGCACGAATTCAATCGTCCAGGTCAATGAACTGCCCGGTGCCGGTTTGCTCAGATGGGGCAAGACCGCAGGCGGCCAGGTGTCGACCAGCGCCAGCAGATGGGCCTCGGTCAACGGCTCGACCTTCACGTCCCGCAACCGCGCATACCCGCCAATTGCTGGCGATGGCGTGCCGCTGTACGGAAAGCCACCCAGCGCCCAACGCATCTCGATGAATTTCAAATATTCCGGCATCACGCCGGCAATGAACGGGAACGGCGACACGTCTTCCACGGGTTTCAACGTGGGAGCAGGCTCGGCAGCGACTGAAATCGACGACTCACGGGACGCGCCGAAGCTGCCTTGAATCAAGGTCACCGTCTCGCCGTTCTGCACCGCCCGCCCGAGCACCTGACTGACCGCCTTGCCTTCGCGCAGGATTTCCACCTCGAACGAGATCGGCACATCAATGGCGGGAGGGCCGACGAAACAGATCGCCAGCGAACGCACCGGCCGGTCGGCGGGCACTTTGGCGCGCATCGCTTCGAATTGCAGCGCCGCCATCAGGCCGCCGAAACAGGAGCGCCCCTGGGACCAGGACGCCGGAATCGTCACGGCCTGCGGGTGGGCGCGAACGGCGTCGAGCAGTTCGGAAAAGGTCATGGGCACTCCGTGGGGTTCACTGGAAACATGCCCGGATCTTAGCGAGACGCTGCTTCCCGAACAGCGCTCATAACTGCCAATTCTGCGGCCTGATCGGGATCAATGCCTCGGGGCATCGCCAAAGCAGGCGTGGGCGAGCTTGTCCAACGCCTTGTCCGACTTCTCTTCGGCACGCAGGATGCCCAATTCCCAGCCCGCCACACAGGGCGAAAGGTCGTGCTGGTGTTCCGCTTGGGCGAGCCATTGCAGGTGATCGTGCCAGTCGCCCAGCGCCCCTTGCGCCGACTTCAGGCGTTTCTGCATGCCGTCGGGTTGATGACTGAGTTCGGGGTAGGCCTCGGCGGCGTAGCGCACGCGCTTGATCAACAGCCGCAGGCGATGCCGGTCGTGAGCCGGGTCGGCCATGGCTTCGCGCAGTTTCTTCCACTGTTTGTCCATGCGCTTTTCAATGCGCTGGCGCAGCTTCTTGAGCAAGCCATGCCGCTGTTGGGCGCGCAGGAATGCGGGCAGTTGATCGAGCACCCCGAACAGACGGTTCAATTCCGGGGATGTTGCCACTTGCGGGCAGGCCGTTTTCAGAAACGTCGTGCGTTTGAGCGCCGCCTGATCCTGGCCCTGCTCCACCAAAAACGCCGCCAGCACCTGCATGTCACGCAGCGGCGTGGTCAGGTCACCGACGCCCTTGGCGGCTTCTTCGACCTGGTCCAATCCGGGCAACCCGCGCAAAGGCCGCAGCACACTGCGCAGACGCCGAACCGTGGTGCGCAGGTCATGCAGCGCTTCGCTGTCGGTGGACGCGGTCAACCTGGCATGGCACGCCAGCAGCTTGACATTGAGACTGAGAATCTCGGCGATCAGGTGATCGACCATGGCAGACATTGAACACTCCTTGGTTTTTCATGATGACGGTTCTTCATGACGACGGCTTGTCTTTGACTGCTGACAAGCGCCAGGGCAAACGGCGACGCAAGTGTTTGAGACGCCGACGCAGGTGCCCCACCGAACCGGAGACACCGGCATAACGCTGGGCTTCGAATTCCTGAGCGAACCCTTCGATGGCCTCGGCATGATTCGGGAAGCGCTGGGCGGCGCGGGATGCGAAGGCCCGAGCCCCTTCCCCCGGCTGACGTTTTAGACCGTGCCGCGCCAACAGACGTTCGAACCTGTTGAACAGGCGCAGTTGCGAATCGCTCTCCCGCCGCCACGGCTTGAACAGCCACAGCGCCAGCAGCCCGAGAATGACCAGCGCGCCGCCCGCGAACACCGGCGCCTGAAAGCCCGAGAACCAACGCCCCAGCACCTGCAATTGCTGCTGTCCCTGATACCCCAGGACCCAGCGCTGCCAGCCGTAGTTGAGGTTATCCCAACTCAAGCGAATCGAATTGATCCAGGCCAGGTGACGGTAGCGCAGCACTGACATTGGCGAATCGGCAAGAAACTCTTCATCGTCGCCGAGTGCCGCTTCCAGCCCCTGTTCGATCCGCGCGGGTGACACGGCGGCGGTCGGGTCGACGCTGCGCCAGCCGACACCCGCCTGCCAATACTCGACCCAGGCATGGGCATCAAACTGGCGGACGCTGATGTAATTGCCATCCGGGTTCAGCTCGCCGCCCTGATAGCCCGCGACCACACGCGCCGGAATGCCCGCTGCCCGCAGCACGAAGGTCATGGCCCCCGCGTAGTGCTCACAGAACCCGGCGCGGCTGCCGAACAGGAAGTCGTCGATGCCGTTCTGCCCGAGGGTCGGCGGTTTCAGCGTGTAGCGGAACGGTTGTTCGGTGAAATACGCCAGCAGGCTTTCCACCAGCGCGTCAGGTTTGGGGTGGCGCCGGTGCATGTCCGCCGCCCATTCCCGGGCCTCAGGATTGCCTTTGGCGGGCAGTTGCAAATCCTGGGAGCGCGCCCCGTCGCTGAGGCTGGTTTCCCGCACCGCGTCGGGCCATGCGTTGACGCTGTACAGCACCGACTGCTCGATGGGCCGCCGTCGCTGCCAGCGGAAATCGCTCATCTGTCGCACGCCGACAAGGTCGGTCTCGCCGACGTCCAAGGTCATCAGCCACGGCTTGCCGCTGGGCTCCATGACCACGCTGTAGCTGACTTTTTCACCGGTTTTTTGCCAGTCCGGCGCGTCCGGCACCAGCGCGCGGGACGACTGCGACCAGCGACGCCCGTCGAACTGCTCCAGCGTCAGGCCGCGCCAATACTGCTGATTGCGCGGTGGAACCGGCCCCTCAAAACTGGCGCGAAACACCAGCGCCGCCGACCGGCTCAGCTCGGCCACGTCCCCCGGCGCCATCGTGTCGGAAAGCCCTGTCAGCCCCTTGTTGCTGGGCTGCGGCAGTGACCACAGAGGGTCAAGACGGGGAAAGAACAGAAACAGCAAAACCATCAGCGGCACTGCCTGCAACAGCAGCTTGACCGCCAGTTTCAGGGTGCTAGCCGGTTTGCTGGACAGGCTGGACTGCTGCAAACCGATCAGCCCCGCCAGCAGCGTCGCCACCGGCAGCAGCGTGAACAGCCCCCAGAGCAGCGCGTCTTCGAACAGGTAGCCCACCGCCACGCAGAAAAAGCCGAGAAAGATCAGCACCAGCGCATCCCGCCGGGTCTGCATTTCCAGCATCTTGAGGATGAACGCAGCGATCAGCAGCGCAGCCCCGGCATCCAGCCCGACCAGACTGCCCCGCGCCAGAAAAATCCCGCCCGCCGTGCCCACCAGCAGGCCGCACTTGACCCATGTGCCAGGCATCCGCACACGCATGCGAAAAATCTGGATGCGCCAGAAACTGCACACCAGCCACAGCACCACCAAGGCGATGGGGATGTGCATCGAAAACGGCACGATGACCAGCGCTTGGGCGATCAGCAACCAGTTGAGGCTGACCCGAGGAATCGGCTGGGCGAGGTTGGCGGAGGTCATGCCCACGCCACCTTGAGGCTCGGTTTCATACCCGCACCCCGTACAGCGCCAATTGCCGCAGGCAGGCCTCGCGGTGCGCGTCGCCGCTGTCCACCGCCGACAGAAAGCCCGGCAGGCGCAAGGCGAACGGCTGCTGTCGGTGGGACAACTCCAGCACCCAATAGCACAGCCGCGACAGGCGCTCTTCGATGTCGCCGCCCAGGGCCATGAAGTCCAGGCACAGGTCGTGGCCGCTCAGGTCAGTGAATTCCTTGACCATCAACCCTTGCCCACGCGACCAGGCTTTCCAGTGCATGCGACGCATGGAATCCCCGGGCTGCCAGGGGCGCAAGCCTTGATAATCATCAACCCCCTGCCCCTGGGTCGCCTGGCCATCGTCGTCGGCGTGGGGCTGAACCCCTTGCAGCAATGGCAGGCTGCCCGCCACCGGGCGCGGGTAAATCAACACGGTCTGCTCCAGGTCCAGCCAGCTCCAGGCACGGAAGATGCCCAGCGGAAACACGCTCTCGACCCGCAGACGCGGTGCCCGCAACCAGCCGCGATTGAGCGCAGGCAAGGTCAGCGCCACCTCCACCTGCTGTTCAGGCTCGACATCGGTTTGCTCCAGCTTTTCAGTGTCCCAGCCCAAGGCGATGGCCTGATGACCGTTTGACGCGCTCTCCAGACGCAGACGCAACTGGACCGGCTCGCCGACAAACACCGAACGGGCATGGGTCGCGCTGAGCACCAGCCCGCTGAAATTGCGGTAGGTATGGAGAATGCCGAGGATGCCCACCGACGACATGAGGAACGTCAGGCCGTAGGCGAGGCTGTTCTGGTAGTTGATCGACACCAGCAGCAGCAAAAACAGCACGAGCATGAACGTGCCCCCCGCCCGGGTCGGCAGGATGAAGATCTGACGGTGATTCAGCTCGATCCGCGAAGCCGGGGGGATGCGACGTCCCACCCAGCGCTGCCAGAACGGCTTGAATTGGGGCATCAAAGCACCGGCACCTCACGCAGCAGCCATTGAACCAACGCCCCGCCGCCGTGCCCGGTCGGGTCGCTGCGGTCGCGCAGACGATGACCGATCACTGCGGGCAGGATCGCTTGAACGTCTTCCGGTATCACGTAATCGCGCCCGATCAGCAGTGCCCACGCCCGCGCCGCCGAGAGGATCGCCAGGCTCGCCCGGGGCGACAGGCCATAGGCGAACTGCGGCTGACTGCGGGTGGCGTCCACCAACCGCAACACGTAATCCACCAGCGCGTCGCTGGCTCGCACCCGTCGGGCTTCTTCCTGCAAGATGGCCAGCTCAGTGTGGTCGAGGATCGGCTCGATGCGCGGCAGCAGTTCCCGCCGCGATTCGCCCAGCAGCAAGGCTTTTTCAGCCGAGCGCGCCGGATAGCCTAAGGACAGACGCATCAGAAAGCGGTCCAGTTGCGACTCGGGCAACGCGAAGGTGCCACCCTGGCTGAACGGGTTTTGCGTGGCGATGACAAAAAACGGATCAGGCAGCAACCGGGTGGCGCCTTCGATGGTCACCTGCCCTTCTTCCATGGCTTCGAGCAACGCGCTCTGGCTTTTCGGCGTGGCGCGGTTGATCTCGTCCGCCAGCACCAGTTCGGCGAAGATCGGCCCGGGATGGAAGGTGAATTGCCCAGTCTCCCGGTCGAAAATCGACGTGCCGAGGATGTCTCCCGGCAACAGGTCGGAGGTGAATTGAATCCGCTGAAAGCTCAACCCCAGCACCCGCGCCAGCGTGTGGCTCAGGGTGGTCTTGCCCATGCCGGGCAAATCTTCGATCAGCAGATGACCGCCGCCCAACAGACAGGTCAGGGCCAGACGGACTTGAGGCTCCTTGCCCAACACCACTTCATTGATTGCGTTGAGACACGCATCCAGTTTTCTGCCCATCGGAAAGCCTCCCCAGGCGACAGCTCTTGGCTAGTAGGACTGCAGCAGATGCCAGACGTGCAGCCACTTTAAAGTCAGCGTAGGCCTTTTCGCCAGAGCGGATGAGGGGAATCGGGAGGATTTATGAGGAGGATGCGGGGACAGGCGTTCTGACGCGAGGTTTTCAGGCCAGGCCGGGACCTGTAGGAGCGAATTCATTCGCGAAGGCGGTACATCCGGCGCAGATGTGTGCCTGCCAAATCCTTTCGCGAATGAATTCGCTCCCACAGGGGATGTGCGTGTCCGCCGGCGCATCAGCCGACAGCGAGGCTTATCGCCCGGCGCGGGATTCACGGATGTAGAAACGCGCTTTCTCGGCTTTCTCGTTGCAGCCTTCGAACGCTTCGAACTGTTGCTGGGTCTTGGCGCCGGTCAGCAGCGAAAGCGCTTTGGAGTAGCTGACGGTCCCGGCAAAACCTTCGGCTTTGGCGAGGTCCAGTTCGTGCCAGGCAGCGTCCAGGTTGGTCGCGCAACTGTCGCGATAAGCGGTTTTCCCCGCGCAGCCTGTGAGAACAAGGGCGAGCAGTGGCAGGCAGATCCAGGCTTTCATCGGGTGTTCCTCAAGGGTGGAAAGTCAACAATGGAATCAACGATGCGGGTTTGACGATGCGGCGATGTAAAAGTGCCATAACCACAGGTCGCACGGCCGTTGTTTTTTGTCGTAGCGGTTATACACGCGCCGGATGAAAAACAGCACCCTTGGGCGTAGGGTAGAGCCACTGCAACGGGGAGCCTGCGAATGAAAAAAAGAATCGCGCTGGTATTGGGGTCCGGGGGCGCCAGAGGCTATGCACACATCGGGGTGATCGAAGAACTGGAGCGACGCGGCTACGACATCGCCTGCATCGCCGGTTGCTCGATGGGCGCGGTGATCGGGGGGATTTACGCAGCGGGCAAACTGCCGGAATACAAAGCCTGGATCGAGAGCCTGGATTACCTCGACGTGCTGCGGCTGGTGGACGTGAGTTTCCGGCTGGGGGCGATTCGCGGGGAAAAAGTCTTCGGGCAAATTCGCGAGATCGTCGGCGAGATCAACATCGAAGACCTGCGTATTCCCTACACGGCCGTGGCCACGGACCTCACCAATCAGCAGGAAATCTGGTTTCAGGAAGGCAACCTGCACTCGGCCATGCGTGCGTCGGCGGCAATTCCCAGCCTGTTTACCCCGGTGGTTCAGGGCAATCGCACGCTGGTGGACGGCGGCCTGCTCAACCCGTTGCCCATCGTGCCGGTGGTGTCCAGCCACTGCGACCTGATCGTGGCGGTCAACCTCAACTCCACTAACCAGAAGCAGTACCACTTGCCGGTGATCGAACGCCCGCCAGCCGTGAAGAAACGCTTTGACGCCCTGATCAACTCCATCGGCTCGCACCTGCCGTTCCGCCGCAAAATGGACGTGGCGGCGGGCGATGTGTTGCGTCTGGAGCAGGACAGCCTCAAGACCACGGCGGCCACCCTGCCCGACTCCTGGCTGGGCCAACACGACGCCGACTCTGCCGATCCCCAAGGCCAGCAACCCGCCGCCGCGCCGACCGAACCGGGCGCTCCGAAGTCGGCCAGCGGCTCGGTGATCATCGACAACGTCGGGCCTGCGTCCCTGCTCGATTTGATCAACCAGAGTTTCGAAGTAATGCAGACGTCCCTGGCGCAGTACAAGATCGCCGGGTATCCGCCGGACATCCTGATCAACGTGCCCAAGCGCGTGTGCCGGTTTTTCGAGTTCTACAAGGCCCCGGAGCTGATCGCACTGGGACGGGAGATTGCGCGGGATACGCTGGATCGGTATGAGCGGGAGCATTGAGAGCAAGGGTGTACAGAAACCTCAAGACGCCACCAAGCGATACCCTACCCCCGCCTCGGTCAGGATGAACCGGGGTGCAGCAGGGTCATCCGCCAGTTTCTGCCTCAAGTGCCCGACGACGATGCGCAGGTAATGGGTGTCTTCCACATGGGTCGGGCCCCAGATGTCCTTGAGCAATTGCTGCTGGGTGATGACCCGCCCCGGATGCCGCGCGAGTTGTGCCAACACTGCGTATTCCTTTTTGGTCAGAGCGACTTCGTTGCCGTCCAGCAGCACCCGCCGATACGCAAGGTCCACGGTCAGCGGGCCGATCACCAGCGCCGAGTCGGCCTGCCCGGTGTCCGGCGCCTGCCGCAACAATGCGCGAATCCGCGCCAGAAACTCCTGAATCCCGAACGGTTTGGTCACGTAATCGTTGGCCCCGGCGTCGAGCGCGCGGACCTTTTCAGCCTCGCTGGCGCGCACGGACAGCACCAGCACCGGCACGGTCGACCATTCGCGAAACTGGCTCAGCACGTCTTGTCCGTCGATGTCCGGCAAACCGAGGTCGAGCACCAGCAGATCCGGCTTGTTCAGCGCCGCCTGGGTGAGGCCTTCGGTGCCGGTTCCGGCTTCGATCACGGTGTAGCCTTGTGAGGCGAGGCTGATGCGCAGGAATTTGCGGATCTGCGGTTCGTCGTCGATCACCAGAATGGTTGCGGTCTGGCTCATGGTTTTCCTGTCACGTTGTCACCCTTGGTCCGTAACGGACCCAAAACCTGTAGGCGCGAATTCATTCGCGAAAAATAGTCCAGTCGATAGCACAGTGTCGACCGTACGATCCCTTCGCGAATGAATTCGCTCCCACAGGTTGATTGGCGACACCGGTGAGTCATTCATTTACAGGCCTGTTTTTTTTGTTAACACCGAGGGTCACCCATCGCCTATTCACCCCACCTGCTCCACGTCCGCCTGCGGCTGGGCCTGCAACGGCAGGTGCAGCGAGATGCAGGTGCCGCGTCCGTCGATGCCCTCGCCGACGCTGATCCGCCCGCCATGGGCACCGACCATGCCCTGACAGATCGCCAGCCCCAGCCCGGTGCCCTGCCCGCCGCGATCCCCCCGGGCGGCGGTGTAGAACATGTCGAAAATCTTCGCCCGCTCGGCTTCCGGAATCCCCGGCCCTTCGTCGCTGACAGCAAAGGTCAGCTCATCGCTCGACGCGGCGACCCGAATCTGCAGGCGGCCATGGGTCGGCGAGAAGCGCGCGGCGTTTTCCACCACGTTGATCAGCGCTTGTTCGATCAGCGCCGCGTGCACGTACAGCAGCGGCAGTTCGGCGGATAGTTCCGTGCTGACCTGCAACGGCGCCAGCACCGCACGCAAGCGGTTGAGGGAGCTGCCGACGATGTCTCCCGGCGAGACCCAGTCCCGCGCCAGTTTCAGCGCGCCGTGACCCAGTCGGGTCATGTCCAGCAGGTTCTGGATGTAGCGGTCCAGCCGCTCGGCCTCGTCGCGAGTGCCTTCCAACAGCTCGCGGCGGTCGTCCAGCGGAATCGCCTCACCCAACGCCAACAGGCTGTCGATGCTGCCGCGCATCGCGGTCAGCGGGGTGCGCAGGTCGTGGGACACCGAGGCCAGCAAGGCGCTGCGCAATTGTTCGGTTTCGCCGTGAAGACGCGCGGCTTCCAGGTCTTCGGCCAGTCGCGCACGGGCCAAGGCTTGCCCGAGCGGCTGACTCAACGCCGTCAACAATCGCCGACGCTGGGCGCTGAACGTCTGCCCCGGACGCGACCGCACGCCGAGCAACGCCAGCGGCGCCTCATCGACCCACAACGGCAGCCACCACCACTCACCCGACGGCAGCGTCCCGGTGCCTCGGCCTGCGGGCTGGCCGTGTTGCCAGGCCCAGTCGGCGGCGGCGCGTTCGAACTCGGAAAACTCCAGCGCGCCGCCGACCTCGACCTTCCAGCCTTGATCGCCGTCCCGGTCAAGCATGCAGACGCTCAGTTCTTTCCAGCCCGACAGGTGATGGTCGGCGGCGCTGAGCACGGCCTGCCGGTCGGTGGCGGCGGTGAGGCGTTTGGACAGGTCGAGCAGCTCGCTGGTCTCTTCCTGGGTGTCGCGCAACGCCTGCAATTGGCGACGCTGGCGGGCGGCGAGATTGCCGGTCAGCGCGGCCATCATGAGGAAGAACAGCAGGGTCAGCACGTCTTCTTCGCGCTGAATACTCAGGGAGAAATTCGGCGGAATGAACAGAAAGTCATAGGCCAGAAACGACAGCACCGAACAGACCATCGCCGGGCCCACGCTGCTGCGCACCGCCACCAGCAACACCGCTGCGAGAAACACCAGCGAGATGTTCGGCAAAGCCAAGACACTGGACACCGCCCAGGCCAGCGCGCTGGCGCAGACCGTCGCCAGCACGGCCAACAGATAGTCGAATCCGCTAAGCGTGCGGGGCGTGGTCGAATACGGCTGATCGGGTCGCGCTTCGCTGTCCAGCACGTTGATTTCCAGGCCGTGGGCATTGCGCAGCAGACGCGACGCCAGCCCACCGCCGAACACCCGTCGACGCAATAAAGGCCGCGACTGCCCCACCAGCACCAGACTGGCGCGGCGTTCGGCGGCGTGCTGGATCAGGGTTTTCGCCACTTCCGGGGCCCGCAGGACCACGACTTCGCCGCCCAACCGTTCCGCCAGCTGCTGCGCGCTTTGCAGGCGGCTGCGCGCCAGTTCATCGAAAAAACGGCCATTGTCGACGTGCACCAGTGTCCACGGCAGGTGCCTGCGCTGAGCCACGCGGCTGGCGTGTCGCACGAGACGCTCGGCCTGGGCATCGCCATCGACCCCCACCAGCAAGCGACCACGAACGGCGGGCGCCGACTGGCCCAGTTGCCGATACCCCAAGGCCAGATCGTTATCGACCTGGGCCGCTGCGGTTTGCATCGCCAGTTCGCGCAGGGCGGTGAGGTTGGTCTGGGTGAAGAACGCGTCGATGGCCGCTCGCGCCTGCTCCGGCACGTAGACCTTGCCATCGCGCAGTCGCTCCAGCAGTTCTCGCGGCGGCAGGTCGATCAACACCAGTTCGTAAGCTTCCTGCAGCACCCAGTCCGGCAGGGTTTCGCGGACCTGCACGCCGGTGATGCCGCGCACCTGATCATTTAGGCTTTCGAGGTGTTGCACGTTGACCGTGGTGTAGACGTCGATCCCCGCCGAAAGCAGCTCCTGAATGTCCTGCCAGCGTTTGGCGTGGCGGCTGCCCGGCGCGTTGCTGTGGGCCAGTTCATCCACCAGCACCAGCTTTGGCCGGGCCGCGAGCAAGCCGTCGAGGTCCATTTCTTCCAGCACCACGCCCCGGTATTCGGAACGCAGCATGGGCAATTGCGGCAGGCCGCCGAGCAGGGCTTCGGTTTCGGCGCGGCCATGGGTTTCGACAACCCCGGCCAACAACGACACCCCTTGGCGCAGTTGCGTGTGCGCGGCCTGCAACATGGCGAAGGTCTTGCCCACGCCGGGAGCAGCGCCGAGAAACACCTTCAAGCGGCCACGGCCATCCCGGGGAAGCGTGGCCAGCAAGGCATCGGCGCGGGTGTCTGAGTTCACGGGGTTGTCCTGATGTAATGATCAAATCGTAGCGCGGTGCCCCGGTGTAGGAGCGTGGCTTGTCCCGCGATCTGCCGGGAACCGGCAGCAAAACTGGACACCTCGGCCTCGTCAGACGCACCGCGTGCGCTGACTTTACGACGGGTTCCCCGCCGATCGCGGGACAAGCCACGCTCCTACATGTGGAACATCGTTATTGGCGAATCTCACTTAAACGCTGGTTCAACGCCAGCACATTCACCACTGCCGGGCCAATCAGCGGGCTGTAGGTGTTGGCCACCACCAGCCGCTGCACGGTCTCCCGAGACACATGCCGCGCCGCCGCCACCCGCGTCACTTGATAATCGGCAGCGGCTGGCGACAGATGAGGGTCGAGACCGCTCCCCGACGTGGTCAGCAGGTTCAACGGCACCGGCCCCTGCCCTTTGACTTTTTCCTTCGCCGCATCATCACCGATCCGGGTCGCCAGCGCAGGATTGCTCGGGGCCAGGTTACTCGCCCCACTCGCCACCGTGGCATAAGCCCCGGCCGACGGACGAGGGTGAAACCATTCTTCGCCGGTAAAATTCTGCGCGATCAATTCCGAGCCGCGCACCTTGTCCTGATCGTCATACACCAGGCTGCCGTTGGCCTGTTCCGGGAACGCCACTTGCGCGACGCCGGTCACCACCAGCGGATAAGCCACGCCGGTGATCAGGGTCATCAGCACGATCAGGCTCACAGCGGGACGCACTATAGTCGACATCATTCATTCCTCAATCAAATCGGGTCGCGACGAGGCAGGACACGCCACCCCGCCGCCGAAAAACAGCGCTTACACCAGATGCAGGCCGGTCAACAGCAGGTCGATCGCCTTGATCCCCACGAACGGCACGAGAATCCCCCCCAGCCCGTAGATCAGAAGGTTGCGACGGAGCAGGTGCGCCGCACTCGCCGCCTGCACCCGCACCCCGCGCAAGGCCAGCGGAATCAGCACCACGATGATCAGCGCGTTGAACACGATGGCCGACAGAATCGCGCTCTGCGGGCTCGCCAAACCCATGATATTGAGCACGCCTAATTGCGGGTAGATCGCCGCGAACAGCGCGGGCAGGATCGCGAAGTATTTGGCCACGTCGTTGGCGATGGAGAACGTGGTCAGCGCACCTCGGGTGACCAGCAATTCCTTGCCCACTTGCACCACGTCCAGCAGCTTGGTGGGGTCGCTGTCGAGGTCGACCATATTGGCCGCTTCCCGCGCCGCCTGGGTGCCGTCGTTCATCGCCATGCCGACGTCCGCCTGGGCCAGCGCCGGAGCGTCGTTGGCGCCGTCGCCGCACATCGCCACCAGACGCCCGTCGTTCTGTTCCTGACGAATGCGCTCCAGTTTTTTCTCCGGCGTGGCTTCGGCCAGCACGTCGTCCACCCCCGCTTCAGCAGCAATGGCGGCGGCGGTCAGCGGGTTGTCGCCGGTGACCATGACCGTGCGAATTCCCAGTTTGCGCAGCTCATCAAAACGCTCGCGGATGCCTGGCTTGACCACGTCCTTGAGGTGAATCGCGCCCAGCAGCGTGTTGTCGACCGAGACCAGCAGCGGCGTGCCCCCGGTCTTGGCGATCTTGTCGATCTCTCGGGCCAGGCTTTGCGGCAGGTCGGCGCGGTCACGGCCAATGAATGTCAGCAGCGAATCCACGGCGCCTTTGCGGTACACGCGGCCATCGAAGTCGACGCCAGACAGGCGGGTTTCGGCACTGAACGGCACCGCTATCAGCTGGCTAGGCGCGGGCTCGATCATCGGGTTCAGCGCACGCAGGTACTCGACGATGGACTTGCCCTCGGCGGTGTCGTCGGCCAGCGAGGCCAGCAGCGTGCCTTCGCTCAGCTCCTTGCCACTCACGCCGGGCGCCGCATAGACCGCTGCGCAGCGACGATTACCGAAGGTGATGGTGCCGGTCTTGTCCAGCAGCAACACGTGCACATCCCCCGCCGCTTCCACGGCCCGGCCGGATTTGGCGATGACGTTCAGGCGCACCAGGCGGTCCATCCCCGCGATGCCGATGGCCGACAGCAGGCCGCCGATGGTGGTGGGAATCAGCGTCACCAGCAACGCCACCAGAAACACCAGCGGCAGGCTGCCCCCGGCGAAATGGGCAAAGGGTTGCAGGGTCACGACCACCAGCAGAAAGATCAGGGTCAGGCCGATCAGCAGGATGTCCAGCGCGACTTCGTTGGGGGTTTTCTGGCGTTTGGCGCCTTCCACCAGCGCAATCATGCGGTCCAGCGTTGACTCGCCGGGGTTGGCGCTGATGCGTACCAGTAGCCAGTCCGAGACCAGCCGGGTGTTGCCAGTGACCGCCGAACGGTCGCCGCCGGACTCGCGAATCACCGGCGCAGACTCACCGGTGATCGCCGCTTCGTTGACCGCCGCGATGCCTTCAATGACCTCGCCGTCGCCGGGAATCAGCTCCCCGGCTTCGACGCGCACCACGTCGCCCTTGCGCAAGGTGCTGGCGTTGACCGTGATAAACGCGCCGTTCGCCCCTTGCAGGCGGGCTTTCAGGCCTTCGCTCCCGGCTTTCAGGCTGTCGGCCCTGGCCTTGCCACGGCCTTCGGCCAAGGCCTCGGCGAAGTTGGCGAACAGCACGGTGAACCACAGCCACACCGCAATCTGCACCGCGACGAAGGTCGGCACGGCCGGGTTGGGGATCAGGCACAGGATGGTGGTGAGGACCGCGGTCAGCTCGACCACCAGCATCACCGGCGCACGTTGCAACTGACGCGGGTCGAGTTTGACGAAGGCCTGAACCAACGCCGGACGCCACAAGGCAGCGATGGCGGTTTTCGCAGGTTCGGCGGTGTGCTCGGGGTTCTTTGTCACAGGCGCATGCATGTTCATGATTCGGTCCTCAGAAGCCCAGGCTCAAGTGTTCGGCAATCGGTCCCAACGCCAGGGTCGGCAGAAACGTGAGGCCCCCCACCAGCAAAATGGTCACGGTCAACAGGGTGACGAACAGCGGGCCGTGGGTCGGGAAGCTGTTCAGGCCAAGGGGCGCGGTCTTTTTCGCCGCCAGACTCCCGGCCAGCGCCAGCACCGGCAGGATGTAACCGAAGCGGCCGATGAACATCGACAGGCTGAGCATCAGGTTGTGGAACAGGGTGTTGGCGCTGAACCCGCCGAACGCCGAACCGTTGTTCGCCGTGGCCGAGGTGTAGGTGTACAGCAGCTGGCTGAAGCCGTGGGCGCCGGGGTTGCTCACCGCCCCCGCAGGACCGGGCAACGACGCCGCCAAGGCACCGAACACCAGCACGCCGACGGGCATGACGATCAGGGTCGCCACCAGCAGTTTCACTTCACGGGCCTGCAATTTCTTGCCGAGGTATTCCGGGGTGCGGCCGATCATCAAACCCGCGAGGAACACGGCGATCAGCACGTTCAGCAGCATCCCGTACAACCCCGCGCCGACACCGCCGAAGATCACTTCACCGACCATCATGTTGGCCAGGGCGATCATGCCGGTCAGCGGATTGAGGCTGTCGTGCATGCCGTTGACCGAACCGTTTGAGGCCGCTGTCGTGGTGGTCGCCCACAGCACCGTGGCGGTGGTGCCGAAGCGGGTTTCCTTGCCTTCCATCGGCGCGGTCTGCTCCACCGATGCCAGGTTCAGCGTTGGGTTGGGTTGGTATTCAGCCCACAACGCCGTGGCCCCGCCGATCAGGAACAGCACCAGCATGCAGGCCAGAATGGCCCGGCTCTGGCGCAGGTCTTTGACGTAATGGCCGAAGGTGAACACCAGCGCCACCGGGATCAAAATGATCGATGCCATCTCGAACAGGTTGCTCCACGCGGTGGGGTTCTCGAACGGGTGCGCGGAGTTGACGCCGAAGAAGCCGCCGCCGTTGGTGCCCAGTTGCTTGATCGCGATCTGGCTGGCGGCCGGGCCGAGGGGAATTGTCTGGTCGGCGCCTTGCAGCGTCACGGCGTCAACGTAATGGGCGAAGGTTTGCGGCACGCCCTGCCAGACCAGAAACAGCGCCAGCACGATGCACAGCGGCAGCAGGCCGTAGAGGGTGGCGCGGGTCATGTCGGCCCAGAAGTTGCCGAGGTGCTGCGTCGAGCGACGGCCAATCCCGCGACAGAACGCGACCAGCACGGCAATGCCGGTGGCGGCGCTGACGAAGTTCTGCACCGTCAGGCCCGCCATCTGGCTCAGGTAGCTCAGGGACGATTCGCCGCTGTAGCTCTGCCAGTTGGTGTTGGTGACAAAACTCATTGCCGTGTTGAACGCCAGCGACCACTCCATCCCCGGCAGGCCTTGGGGGTTGAGGGGCAGCGCGCCCTGGAACAGCAAAATCGCGAACAGCACGACAAAGCCCGCCAGGTTGAACGCCAGCAGGGCCAGTGTGTAGGTTTTCCAGTTGTGCTCGACCGTGGGATCGACGCCGGACAGGCGATAACACACACGCTCCACCGGCCCCATCACCGGGCTCAGCCACGTGCGCTTGCCTTCCATGACCTTGTAATAGAAGCGGCCCAACAGCGGCGCGGGCACCAGCACCAGCGCGAAGAACGCCAGAATCAGCAGATAGTCATACCCGTGCATGGCCGTCACTCCTCGACCCGGCCGGCACGCAGCAGCGCCACCAGCAAATACACGAACAACCCTGCCGCCAACAGCAGAGACACCCCATCCAGAACGCTCATGAAAAACTCTCCGTCATACGGCGACTGCCGTGTGAGGGAATTGTCGGATCGGAGGGTGTAAAGGAACGAGATCGACGGGGGGCCAAACCCATAAAGAAAGCGTAAAGAGTCATGCGCAGACGGGATCGAGGCCCGTCAGCAAGGGCTCGTGCGCCGCGGGTGCGGCAGTGAGTCGGCTTTGGGGCGTCGACTCAATGAAACGGCGTTATTGCGCCTTTTTTCGGTAGGCCATCGAATCATCGATCCGCTTCAATATATAGGCCCCGGCCGTCACCGGAGGGTATGACCCGGTGTCCACGCCCAGGTCACAGGGATCGACCACCGCACTGAACGTCGGGTCGTAAAACGTCGCAATCGAATACCGTTCATGCCCGGACCTATTGATGACCCGGTGCAACGTCGAGCGGAAGCGGTCGTTGGACCAGCGCGCCAACAGATCCCCCACGTTCACCACCAGGCTGCCTTCGATCGGCGTCGCATCGATCCAGCTGTCAGTGGACAGTTCACGCACTTGCAACCCGCCGCTGTTGTCCTGATACAACAACGTGATGCACCCGTAATCAGTGTGCGGCGCGACGCCGAACTGATCGGACTCTGCCATCGGGGGATGCGGCGGGTAATACACTATCTGCGTGCGCTGCAAACGCTTGCCGTATTTCGGCGAAAAGAACTCCGGCTCGATGCCCAGCCCCACGGCTACAGCCCTGAGCAAATCCGCGCCGGCACGGCCGATCGCCTCGTAATAGGCGTCCAGCGCCAGGCGCAGTTCCGGCATGAAATCCGGCCACTGGTTCGGCCCGCGCAGCGCCTCCCCCGCCAGGACGCACGGATCGTCTTCCGGCAGCTCCAGCCCCATGCTGAAGAATTCCTTGAAATCCGGCTTGGTCGCCTCGTACATCAACGCCCCGCCCAACGCGTGCCAGCCGCGATGGCGTTTGTTCACCGCCACCTGGCGTTTCACGTCGGGCGGGAAGGCAAAGAAGGTTTTCGCCGCCGCCATCGCCGCATCGATCACCGCCTGCGGCACACCGTGGTTAATGATGTAAAAAAACCCGGTTTCGCTACAGGCCTTGCGAATGGCCTCGCCGGCGCGATGCAGCGCGGCCTCGTCGCCTTCGCAGACACCGGCCATGTCGATCAGCGGGAGATTGGCAGTGACAGTCATGGGGGCTCCTGTGAGAGGGAAATAGGGCTGTATAGACAGGAAGAAGCATTTTGTATGCCGCGCGTCTTTTAGACGAATGGGGTGCGTCAGATAGCCCCTTCCCCACGGTGGCAACCTCCAATAGCGCTCACCGTGACCGTGTCGTGAGTGCACGTCAGGTTTCGCAACGCCCCAGCAACGTGCACGCCGAATTCATTCGGTGCAACTTTTGGTGACATCGCTGTCACTGCCCCAAGATCGAACAGCCCTGCCACGGGGGCGTGCTGGCTAATCTCAACTGGCCTGCATCTTGCCTCAGCTGTCTATACAGCTCGTCCAAGGACTCCCATGCGTCGTTATCACACCGGTTCCGATTGCCTGCGCGCGCACAGCATTGCCGAACTGGCCGACATGGCCCGTCGGCGGCTGCCGCATTTCGCGTGGGAATACCTCAATGGTGGCGCTGAAGAAGAGCTGACCCTGGCCCGTAACCGTCAGGCCTTCGCAGACGTCAGCCTGTTGCCGCGCACACTGGTGCCGTGGAAGACGCCCGACACACGCCGCACCCTGTTCGGGCGCGAACAGCCCATGCCGATGGTGATCGCCCCCACCGGCTACAACGGCATGCTGCACCGCGACGCCGACATTCACCTGGCCCGGGCCGCCACCGAGCGCGGCCTGCCGTTCACCCTCAGCACCGTGTCGACCAGCTCGCTGGAGCAGATTGTCGCGGCCGTCCCGGACGTCAACCTGTGGTTCCAGCTCTACGCCATGAGCGATCCGCAAGTGCAGGAAGACTTGCTCGCACGGGCCGACGCCGTGGGCTGTCGCACGCTGCTGCTGACCACCGACGCCGTGCTGCTGGGCAATCGCGAATGGGACAAACGCAATTTCTCCCGGCCGCGCCAGTTGAGCCTGCGCAACAAGCTCGACGTGTTGCGCCGCCCGCGCTGGGTCCGGCAAACCCTCTGGCCCCACGGCATGCCAAGCATGGCCAACCTCGACCGCTACCTGCCCGCCGATCAGCGCAATGCCGCAGGCGCCGCGCATTTCATCGGCGCGAAGATGGAGAATCAGCTGAGCTGGGACTTCCTCGCCCGCCTGCGCGACCGCTGGCCTCATCGCCTGCTGCTCAAGGGCGTGATGCACCCGCAGGACGCCGAACAGGCCGTGCAGCTGGGGCTGGACGGCATTGTCGTTACCAACCACGGCGGCCGACAGCTGGACGGCGTGCCCGCCAGCCTCGATTGCCTGCCCGCCATCGCGGACGTGGCCAAGGGCAAGTTGAGCATTCTGCTGGACAGCGGCATTCGTCGCGGCACCGACATTCTCAAGGCCTGCGCGCTCGGCGCCGATGCCGTGCTGCTGGGCCGAGCCACCTTATATGGCGTAGCGGTAGGCGGTCAGGCGGGGGCCGGGCATGCGCTGGACCTGCTGAGCCGGGAACTGCACCTAGCCCTGACCCTGCTCGGCCAGCCGGACCTGAACCAATTGCGTGTGAGCCCGAAGGCTGACGCGACCTTTTCCGTGAGTTGACCCCATGAGTGACGTGCAACACACCCTCAAAGCATTACGCGCTGCGTTGGGCGATGCCCAGGTGCTGACCGGCGACGCCATCAGCCCGCGTCACCACACCGACTGGACCCGCCACGCGCCCGCCTGCCCTGCGGCCTTGATCCTGCCCACGCACACCGAGCAAGTCGCCACGGCCCTGCGCATCTGCAATGCGGCGCGACAATCGGTGGTGCCCCAAGGCGGCATGACCGGCCTGGCGGGCGGCGCGGTCCCGCGTCCCACCGACTTCGCGCTGTCGCTGGATCGCTTGCAAGGCATCGAAGAGATCGACGAAGCGGCGGCCACCGTCACCGTCAAGGCGGGCACCACGCTGCAGGCGATTCAACAGGCCGTCGCCGACGCGGGCTATCTGTTTCCGCTGGATCTGGGTGCGCGGGGTTCGTGTCAGATCGGCGGCAACATCGCGACCAATGCCGGGGGCAACGCGGTGATTCGCTACGGCATGACCCGCGATCTGGTGCTCGGCCTGGAAGTGGTGCTGGCCGACGGTCGCGTGTTGAACCTGATGAACAAGATGATCAAGAACAACTGCGGTTATGACCTGAAACAGTGCTTCATCGGCAGCGAAGGCACTCTTGGGGTGATCACCCGCGCCGTGCTGAAAATGGCGCCGCAACCCGGCCACAGCACCACGCTGTTGTGCGCCCTGCCCGACTACGCCAGCGCCGTCGCCTTTTTGCGTCGTGTGCAGCGCAGCGCCGGGACGCCGCAAGCCTACGAATTGATGTGGCAGGACTTCTACCGCATGGGCGTGGCATGGCTGGAAAACCCCGTCGCGCCGATGCCCGATCATCATCCGCTGTACGTGCTGCTGGAATCATCGGCCAGTGCCGAGGTGCTGGAACAGACGTTGAACGCGGCCCTTGAGGCCGGTGAAGTGGTGGATGCGATCCTCGCCAGCTCGCAGGCTCAGGCCCGCAGCCTGTGGAAGATTCGCGAAGCCACCGGCGAATTCCCGGTGCGCCTCGCACCGCTGAACTTCGACATCAGCCTGCCCATCGGCCAGATCGGTGAATTCGCCGACCTGTGTCGCCAGCGTCTGGACCTGCGCTGGCCGGGCAATCACAGCGTGTATTTCGGCCACATCGGTGACAGCAACCTGCACCTGACCGTAGACCTGAACAGCCTGCCCCAGCCCGCGCCGGTCTTTGAAATCGAAGATTTGGTGTACCGCGCGGTGGGCCAGTTGGGCGGCGCGGTGTCGGCGGAGCATGGCATCGGCCTGCTCAAGCGCGAGTTTCTGCACCACTCCGTGAGCGCCGAAGCGTTGCAAACCATGGTCGAGCTCAAGCGCAGCTTTGACCCCAACGGGATTTTGAATCCGGGAAAAATCTTCGATTAAACGCTGTGCAGGTTGTATAGACCGGTATGGCACGCTAACTGCACATTCACATCACACAACCGTTGCACCTGACCCCGATCATGACGACACCACACTGCATCTGATGAATGAGGAGTGACCCCATGCAACTCGATTCCCGCTTCGGTACACACGTGTTCAGCAAGACAGTCAAACGCCTGAGCATGGCAGTGGCACTCGCCCTGTTGCCTCTGGCCGCCCACGCCGACCAGTTGGCCGACGTAAAGAAAGCCGGTGAGCTGGTGGTCGGTACGGAAATGCAGTTCGCGCCGTTCGACTTTCTCGAAGCGGGCAAACAGCAGGGCCTGAACGCCGAACTGTTCGCCGAGCTGGGCAAAGAACTGGGGGTCAAGATCAAGTTCCTCGACCTGCCATGGCCAAGCGTGCTGCCGGGCCTGGAAGCGAAGAAATTCGACGTCGTGGCCGGTCCGATCATCGTGACCAAGGCGCGCAAGGAGCGTTACCACTTCGTCTCGCCGATTGCCGAAGCGACCGTGGCGCTGATGGTCGGCGCCAAGGACGACAGCATCAAGAAGCCTGAAGACATCGCGGGCAAGACCGTCGGTGCAGGCAAAGGCTCGGCGCAACTGGAAGAGTTGAAAACCTTTGCCGCGACCCTGCCAGAGAAGGTCACCATTCGCGAATACGTCGACAACAACCAGGCTTACGCTGACCTCGCCGCCAAGCGTATTGTCGCGGTGGCCAACTCGCTGCCGAACATCTCGTTCGTCGCCGCACAGAAAGCCAATCTGTACAAAGTGGTGCAGCCGCCGTTCGGCAAGAAATCCTACTTCGCCTACCTGGGCCGCAAGGACGCCGATGCCGACAGCCTGATCGCCGCGCTCGATGCCGCCGTGAACAAAATGCACGACGACGGCCGCCTGGCTGCCCTGCAAAAGAAATGGCTCGGCGCCGAGATGGACGTGCCGAAGGGTGATTTCGAACCGACCTGGTAAGCCTTGGCGTCGTTCCATTTTCGCGGGAAGGACGCACCTCTCTGTAGGAGTGAGCTTGCTCGCGATGGGAGCTTGGTTATAGCCGATGATGTGTTTTACCCACTGCTATCGCGAGCAAGCTCACTCCTACAGTGTTTTTAGCAGTGGTCAAGATTGAGCGCGATCTGACTGCCGAGATTTTCCATAAGCGTCGATCCACAGCTGGAGTCGCACCGTGTTTGATTGGCCCTTGCTGCAACAGAACGCACCTTTATTGCTCGGCGCCTTGTGGGTGACGTTGCAGGTGTCCATCGCCGCGCTGGCGATCGGCTTCGTCATTGGCGTGGTCGTCGGGGCGTTGCGCCTGTCGCCGATTCCCCTGCTCCGCCGTCTGGGCGGGGCCTATATTTTCGTGTTCCGCGGCATTCCGCTGCTGGTGCAATTGCTGTTCATTTATTACTTCCTGCCCCGCGTCGGCCTGCCCAACGTCTCGCCCACCGTGGCCGCCGTGATCGGCCTGTCGCTGGCAGCGGGCGCCTATACCGCTGAAATTCTGCGGGGTGGATTCCTGGCCATTCCGGGCGGCCAACTGGAAGCCGCCGGTCTGCTGGGCCTGAGCGCCAGCCAGATGCTGGTGCGTATCCGCGTGCCCCAGGCCGTGCGCCTGACCCTGCCTGCACTGGTCAACGAAATGATCCTGCTGATCAAGGCCTCATCGCTGGTGTCGGTGGTCGGCCTGGCTGACCTGACCCGCACCGCGCAAAACCTCGCCGCCAGCGATTACATGTTCGTGCAGGATTACCTGATGCTCGCGGGCTTCTATTGCCTGATCAACATCCCGCTGGCGTATTTCGGTGGCGTGCTGGAACGCCGGCTGAAGGAGCAAGACGCATGATCTTCGACCCGAAAATCATCACCGATCACCTGGACGACATTGGTTCGGGCTTTCTGGTCACCCTCGGCACCTGGAGCAGCGGTGTGGTGCTCGGCATCGTGCTGGGCATGCTGATCGCCGTCGCGCAAATCTTCGGCAACAACCTGGTGCGCGCCCCGTTGCGAGTGTTCATCGAACTGATCCGCAGCACGCCATTTCTGGTGCAGTTGTTCCTCGTGTATTACGGCGGGCCGTCGTTCGGCCTGAGCCTCGATCCGATCCCGGCGGGCATCCTCGGGCTGGGGGTGTACGGCAGCGTGTACTTCGCCGAAATCTTCCGCTCCGGTTTCGATTCGGTCGCCCGTGGTCAACTGGAAGCAGCCGATTGCCTGGGCATCACCCGCCTGCAATGCATCTGGCGGATTCAGGTGCCGCAGATGCTGGTGATCATCCTTCCGGCGCTGATCAACATGATCACCGTGCTGTGCAAGGAGACCGCCGTGCTGTCGATCATCACCATTCCGGAGCTGACGATGGTCCTGACCGGCATCGGCTCGGAGACCTTCGCCTTCGTCGAAACCCTGCTGATGCTGTGCATCGGCTATCTGATTCTGGTGGAACTGTGCTCGCGGCTGGGCATGTTCCTGGAAAGCCGTGTCGGCCGCTTCATGAACAAGCAAGCCCGATGAAAGAAGCCACCCTATGAACAGTCTCCTGATTCCCAGCGGCGCCGTGTCCGACAATACACGCGAGAAACAAGGTGAACGCATGAAGACTTCGGCAACCCCACCCGGCGAGCAGCCCACCATTCTGACGCTGAACAAGGTCGGCAAAAGCTTCGGCACCCTGCGCGTGCTCAAGGGCATCGATTTGCAGGTGCAGCGCTCGGAGGTCGTGTGCCTGATTGGCCCGTCCGGTTCCGGCAAGAGCACGCTGTTGCGCAGCATGGCGTTCCTTGAGGAATACGACGAAGGCTCGATTCACATCGAAGGCCAGTTGCTCGGCTGGCAGGACGCCGACAAGGGCCGTCGCCGCGCGCCGCAATCGCAGATCAATCAGGTGCGCCGCAACGTCGGCATGGTGTTTCAGCAGTTCAACCTGTGGCCGCACATGACCGCCATCGGCAACGTCTGTGAGGCACTGCGCCGGGTGCGTAAATTGTCCGCCGATGAGGCGAACAAACGCGGCATGGCGATGCTGGATAAGGTCGGTCTGGCGCACAAGGCCACGGCCTACCCGGCGCAGTTGTCGGGCGGTCAGCAGCAGCGCGTGGCGATCGCCCGGGCGCTGGCGATGGAGCCGCACATCATGCTGTTCGATGAGCCGACCTCGGCGCTGGACCCGGAACTGGTGGGCGAAGTGCTGCAGGTGATGAAGACCCTCGCCAAAGAAGGCATGACCATGGTCGTGGTGACCCACGAAATGGGCTTTGCCGCGCAGGTCGCGGATTCGGTGATCTTCCTCGATCAAGGCGAAGTGGTCGCCCGGGGTACACCGCAGCAGATCTTCCACAACGCCGAACAGCCGAGGTTGCAGCAGTTTTTGCAGAATTATCTGGACCGCAACGCGTTTTGGCAGGACGGAAAATCGTAGACGGGTCGATCTGAATACACGCGAATCCTGTAGGAGTGAGCTTGCTCGCGATAGAGGTGTGTGAGACGCATGCGTTGACAGGTAAATCTTCATCGCGAGCAAGCTCACTCCTACAGGTCCTGGGAGGTCAATGATGGACAAACCCGCACCCCAGGCCCTGTATCGCCAGGCCAAGGATTTCGTGCAGGGCAAGCTGGTGTCCGGGGAATGGAAACCGGGCGACCTTATCCCGTCGGAGAACCGGCTGGTGTTGGAGCTGGGCATGTCGCGCATGACGGTCAACCGGGCGCTGCGAGAGCTGACCGAAGAAGGCCGTCTGCTGCGAATCTCCGGGGTCGGTACGTTCGTCGCCGAGAGCAAACCGCAGTCAAACCTGCTGCACATCACCAACATCGCCGACGAAATCCTCGCCCGGGGCCACCGCTATCGTTGCCACGTGCTGCACCTGGCGCGGGAATCGGCGTCGATGCCTATTGCGTCAGCGCTGTCGTTGCCCACCGGCGCGTCGGTGTTTCATCTGCTGTGCGTGCACTATGAAGACGATGTGGCGGTCCAGCTGGAAGACCGCTATGTCAACCCGCAGACCGCGCCGGAGTTCCTGCAACAGCCCTTCGGCGACAGCTTGCAGTCGGCGCGCTACCTGCTGAAAATCATCCAGCCGGACGAAATGGAGCACATCGTCGAGGCCAGCCACCCCTCTCCCGACGAGCTCAAGCACCTGCAAATCGAGGCCGACGAACCCTGTCTGGTGTTGATCCGCCGCACCTGGAACAACGGCCGCGTCGTCACCTACGTGCGCCTCGCTCACCCCTCATCCCGCTATCGCCTCGGCAGCCGCCTGCCCGTGACTGGCGCTTACCGCGACAGCTGACAACCGCTCGGCAGATTCATCGAACGCCTGCAACGCCCTGCCCTCGATATCGATAAGCCCCGGAGAATCCGGTATCAAGAAGAGGTGCATATGGCTACCCAAGACACGCGTCAAACCAACGACCGCAACGACCCGGCCATCGACCCGGACACCCCTGACAATCACATGGGTCAGGACAAGCCACCGGCGTCGGGAGGGTCGCAAAGCCAGAGCAACAACGGCGCGCAAAGCCAGGAGAACAACGGCAACAGTTCAGGCGAGAACAGCTTCACCCCGGACTTCGAGCCAGAAGAGCATGAGTCGCCGGACAAGACCAAGGACGAGAACCAGACCGGGGCTACGGATCGGGATATTGATACCGCTGGCGGTTAAACCGGGTTTCAGGCCCTGTGGGAGCGAATTCATTCGCGAAACGCACGTACAGCCGCAAGCTATGCCTCGGATGTACCCGCCCCTCGTGAATGAATTCGCTCCCACAGGTTTATGCGTCGTGTCTGTCTACGGTGAATCATCCAATAATCCGCTTCAATTCCTGCGCTCTGTCCATTGCATAGCCCCCTAACAAACCGGCACCATCACGCTTCTGGTTGCGTATGCAGCCCTGCTTGCACTTTTTCCCGGAGCGTTGTCGATAATGGTCCAACCTGTCACTCAGCCCGCCCCTCAAAATCCGCCGCGCGTCAGCGATAAACTCTCCTCCCGCGAATTTCGCGGCATGGTGGCAATTTTGCTGTCCATCGCCCTCGCCACCCTCGACACAGCCATCGCCAACACCGCCCTGCCGGCCATTGCCGCCGACCTCAACGCTTCCCCCGCCGCGTCGGTGTGGATCATCAACGCCTATCAACTGGCGGCGGTGGCAACGCTGCTGCCCTTCGCGGCGCTGGGCGGAGTGTTGGGCCAGCGCAAGGTGTACCTCGGCGGCCTGATCCTGTTCGTGGTGTCGTCGGCGTTGTGCACTTTTTCATGGTCGTTGCCGACCCTGACCGTCGCCCGCGTGCTGCAAGGCATCGGCGCCAGCGCGATCATGAGCGTCAACGCCGGGCTGATCAGCTCGATCTTCCCCGCCGAACGCCTCGGGCGCGGGCTGGGGATGAACGCGCTGGTGGTCGGCACGTCCTTCTCCATCGGCCCGACCATCGCCTCGCTGGTGTTGTCGGTGGCCCATTGGCCGTGGCTGTTCGCGATCAACCTGCCCATCGGCATTTTCGCGCTGGTGTTCGCCTGGAATTCGTTGCCGGTGACCAAACCCGGCAGCCTGACCTTCGACCGCGTGACCGCGATCCTCAACGTCATCACCTTCGGCGCCCTGATTTTTGCCTTGAGCCAGGCAGCGCAATTGGGGTCGATGAGCAGCGTGTTGATTGCGCTGGCGATCTTTCTGGTGGGCGGCGCGGCGATGCTCAAGCGCGAGGCCGGGCATCCGGCGCCGATGTTTCCGCTGGATCTGCTGAAACGCCCGATGTTCGCCCTCTCGGCGCTGACAGCCTTTTGCTCGTTCGCGACCCAAGGCCTGGCGTTCGTGTCGCTGCCATTCTTTTTTGAAACCACGCTGGGCCGCGATCCGGTGCAGACCGGGTTTCTGATGACGCCGTGGTCGGTGGTGGTGGCGATGATCGCGCCGTTTGCCGGGCGTATGTCGGACCGTTATCCGCCCGGTTTGTTGGGCGGGATCGGGTTGGCGATGCTTTGCGTCGGGATGATTTCCCTGGCGACCATGCCGGCCGACGCCAGCGTGATCTCGATCATCGTGCGGATGATTCTGTGCGGCATCGGCTTCGGGTTCTTCCAGGCCCCGAACCAGAAAGCCCTGATGACCAGTGCGCCGAAGGAACGCTCCAGCGGTGCCAGTGGAACCATTGCCACCGCCCGTCTGATCGGGCAAGCCACCGGCGCGGCGTTGGTGGCGTTGAGTTTCGGCATTTCCAACGCCCACGGGCCGGTGCTGGCGTTGAGCATCGGCGCAGGGTTCGCAGCGGTGGGCAGCATTGCCAGCGGGTTGCGGATGGTGACTAAAAACACGGCGAATCCTCGGGTCTGAGCCCGATCAGGCAACCGGCACAGAACCTGTGGGAGCGACCTCATGTTGGGCGGCAATCCGACGAAGGGCCGGTTCACCCCACCCGTCTCCACCGCCTGAATCCATTCGCGAATAAATTCGCTCCCACAGAGGGCGTGTGGCGTTGTCGATATCCACGGCAGAATCAGGCAATCATCGCGTAGAACTGGGTGAGCGGGTTTCGGTCTGCTGTTCCTACCATGGGGACTTTCAGTAACCGCAACACGCTTCGAGAGGGAAACGTTATGAGTTCGACAAAAACCCTGTTCATCACCGGCGTCAGCACAGGTTTCGGCAAGGCACTGGCCGCTCAGGCATTGGCCGCGGGACACAAGGTCATCGGCACGCTGCGCAATCAGGACGCCATCGAAAGTTTCGAAGCTCAGGCCCCCGGCCGCGCCCACGGCGTGCTGCTGGACGTGACTGAATTCGCCGCCATCGACAGTGTGGTCAACGATGTCGACAAGGCCTTTGGCCCGGTGGACGTGCTGGTCAACAACGCAGGCTACGGCCACGAAGGGGTGTTCGAGGAGTCGACGCTGGACGAAATGCGTCATCAGTTCGACGTCAACGTGTTCGGCGCTGTGGCGATCACCAAAGCGTTCGTCCCGCTGTTCCGTCAGCGCCGCAGCGGGCACATCATCAACATCACGTCCATGGGCGGCTTCATCACCATGCCGGGTATCTCGTTCTACCACGGCAGCAAGTTCGCGCTGGAAGGCATTTCCGAAACGCTGGGCAAGGAATTGAAGCCGTTCAACGTGTTCGTGACGGCGGTCGCACCGGGCGGATTCCGCACCGACTGGGCCGGTCGCTCGATGCAGCGCTCGCCACGGCAGATCGCCGATTACGATGAGTCTTTCAACCCGATCCGCAAGGCCCGGGAAGAGCGCAGCGGCAAGCAACCGGGTGATCCGGTCAAGGCCGCGAACGCGATCCTGACGCTGATCGCCAGCGACGCACCGCCCGCGCATTTGTTGCTGGGCAGCGATGCGTTGAAACTGGTGCGGGACAAGCTGGCGCAACTGGAAGCCGAGATTGCCGCGTGGGAAGACGTGACGCGCTCGACGGATATTTGATGCGGTGAGCGTGGGGGCAGCCCGAACCTGTGGCTCTCCCCGATCCCTTGTAGGAGTGAGCTTGCTCGCGAAAGCGGTGGGGTTGTCCCTCCTGCGGCGACTGATACGACGCCTTCGCGAGCAAGCTCACTCCTACAGGGTTTCGCGTTTGCCCTGGGGCTAAACAGATTGCCGCTCCGGACGGCGCAGCACCGGGCAGCTCTCGCAGTACGCCAACCCACCGACGAGATATCGCACACAGCACACCCGCCGCTGGCGTTTCAATTCCGTTTGCCCTGCGACTTGCAAGTAACGAACCGGTTGATACAGCGGATTGCGTCGCCCATCGGGCAGGGTCTTGGCGTTGAGCAGGTCGTGCCCATGGCGTACGTCGGCGTGAGGCATTGCTCCCGCCAGCACCCCCACCACCCATTCAAAATAATTGCCCGCGTTGCTCCACAACACATGGGGGGACAGCCGTATGCGACTCGTCATGCCCTCGATGAAAGGGCGCAGGTGATGCTCGATCAGGTCGTCGAAACGCTGACATCCATCGACAGGCTCTGGTGACCACCGCTGGCCGGAATGGGGCAGCTTGAAGCCCAACGGCATGCCGTGACCGTCCAGCATCAGGTGCAGATCCTCGAAGCCCAGCGGCATACGATGCCCCAGAATCAGCGAAGCGGCCACCACCGGCGGGATCAGTTTGACGCAGTAATACTGGGTCCAGATCGACGCCAACCCACGTCGGTCGCTGTTGGGGTATTGCTCGCCGAAACGGGTCAGGGTGTCGTCGAATGCACCCGACGTGAAGAAGGTGCGCAGCGGCACGCTCGGGCGTGAATCATCGTCGAGCACGAGCACGTCGCGGTAGTGCGCGAAATCGGCAATGAACAACGGCGTCAGCGCAGGGATCACTGCACGAATCCCCGGGTCGACGCCGCTTTTTCCAGCCAGATGTTAATGAGGCTGACGCCGCGCCAACACCAGCAATCCCTGTTCCAGCGCCGGGAACAGGCTGTTGTTGAAGTTGTTCCAGCGCAGTTCGAGGATGGTGTCGTCTGGCGCAATCGGTGTGTCGAGGACGTCAAAAATCACCTCACCCGAATCGATGCCGTTGTCCACGTAATGGAACGAAGCGCCGGTCATGTCCACCACCGGGATGTCGACGGTTTCGCGGGTCTTCCAGTCGATGACTTTCTTGCCCTGCGCGCCGTACAGCGCGTCGAGGGTGGCGTAGGCGCCGCGACGTTCGTAGGGCGATTCCAGACGGGTAATGCCCGGATGGATGTTGACGATGCGCCGATGAAAATCCGCACCCGGCCGCACCAGTTCGTCGAGGATCACCAGCAGCCCGTCGAGGACCACGACTTCGGCTTGCAGGGCGTGCAAACGCTCCCCCAGGCGTCGCTCAAAATCCGATTTTCCCGCCGGACGTTCGCTGTCGCCCAACGGCAAGGCACGGTAGGTCGAGGGAACGTTTTCCAGCAAACCGTTGACCGGACGGCCCTGCACCTTGAGGTCCGCCGGATAGAACCAGTGCTCGCCCTGCCCCGGCCCAAAGCCGTAGTCCTTGATGTTCTCGCGGTCCCGCGCCGACTCGGGGTTGTCGTCGCAAATGATGCCTTCGAGCGAATAATGATCGCCCAGGGGCGTGTCGTTGAGCGCCTGCACCAGATACTCCAGCGGCGACTTCATGTAGCGTTGTTCGCCGTGGTAATCGACGTATTGACCGGCCTTGTCAGCCGCGCCATTGCGCAGCGACCAGACGTACACCAGTTTGGTTTTTTGCATGGATTTCGAACTCATGGGGTGTTGAGCAGCGCGTCGCCATTGACGCCTTCGGCCATTGCCACGACCACCTTGCGTTCACCGCTGAAGGGCTTGCGCGAGTGGGCGGTGAGCATGTTGTCGAGCATCAGCACGTCGCCGGTGTGCCAGGGAAAGACCACTTCGCACTCACCGAGCACGCCGCGAATTTCCGCCAGCGCGTCGTCTTCCAGCGGGCTGCCGTCGCCGTAATAGACGTTGCGCGGCAGGCCTTCCTCGCCGACGGTGTCCAGCAGGATTTCCTGCATTTCAGGGTCGAGGTTGGAGAGGTGGAACAGGTGCGCCTGGTTGAACCAGACCCAGTCCTTGGTGCGCGGGTGTTGGGCAACGCCCTGGACGCGTTGTCGGGTGCGCAGGTCGCCGTCCTCGTTCCAGTCGCACTGAATGCCGCGTCTGTGGCAGTAATCCTCGACCTCGCTGTGGCGCTCGGTGTTGAACACCTGTTGCCAAGTCAGGTCGAGGCCGTTGCCGTAGTTGCGCACGTACATCAGGCGTTTCTCTTCGAAGCGCTTGCGCAGGGCCGGATTGATCCGACGGAACACCTCGCGGCTGTCGGCAATTGGCGTCTCGCCTCCGCTGGCGGCGGCCTTCGCGCAGTAGAACCAGATGCGCATGGGCCACTCGTTGGTGTAAGCCTGTTCGTTGTGCAGCGGGATCGAGCGGTGCGCCGGGTATTCGGTGGAGGTGTAGACCCCCTTGCCGTCCACCTGACTGCGCGGGGTAGAACCGAACTCGTAATTGAGCAGCGGATGGCCGAACGCGGCGGCGAAACGCTGGAAGCCGTCGACGCCTTCACTGTTGAAGCCGCTGAACAGGATGGCGCCGTCGCGTTCGAGCAACCGGTCGACCACGCCGCGCAGGGATTCGAATTCGGCGGCCAGGGTCGCGCCGGTCTGGCCGGGGTAGACACGCAGCGGGAAGCCGGTTTCGACGTGGAGGGTATGTGGCGTGAGCATGCTCATGTTCATGGGCAAGACGCTCCAGGGCAGCAGTTCAAAAAGGGGATGAATCAGGCCATGGCCTTGCGCAGGCTCAGGGGCCGCATGTCGGTCCAGGTGGTTTCGATGTAGTTGAGGCAGGTCTGTTTGTCGCCTTCGACGCCGACGCTTTTCCAGCCTTCGGGGATGGCTTTGTAGTCGGGCCAGATGGAGTACTGTTCTTCGTGGTTGATGACCACGCGGAATTGGGTGTTTTCGCCGTCAAAGCTCATGGGGTTGCCTCTTCGTGATGAGTGGCCGCGTGTGATGCGGGCTTATCTAGAAGACGAATGAGGGGGGCGGATGATTAGTGTTTTTTCTTGAAGCGGATCAAAGGCGGTGCGTTGTTATGCATGTATATCCATTTGCGGTGGCGACACTGCTTCACCTTTCCGCCCCCCCGGCGGGTCACTTTCGAAAAGCCGGAGTGCCGGCCCAGACGAAAGTAACCAAAGCGCTCAGGCTCCTGGTTTGGCTTCGACTTCGTCGAAGTTCCCTCACTCCGGCGATGCTCCGTGGGCCCGCGCCGAACGGACATCCATGTCCTTGCGGCGCTCTCGCGGCATCCATGCCGCTCGACCCACTCCGCATCGCCTGCGTTCGGCCTGCACCCAAGTCGCGATCTGTGGTGTCTGGTCTATCGCGTTTGAAGATCAAAAGCATTCTGCTGGAGCTAACGCTCCTCGCGGTGTAATGACCTGCGCAAAGCTTCAATCCGTGCACGGGTCTCAACTGTGGGAGCGAATTCATTCGCGAAGGGGCCGGTCCAGCTCATACACTTCTATCGCCAGAACCATTCTTCGCGAATGAATTCGCTCCCACAGGGGATGGGGGGATGACGAACATTGCATGACCGACCTCAAGCAGCGAAGAGCGTTAGCTCCAGCCAGCTGCTCTTGATCTTCATGCGCGAAAGTCCAGACACCACAAATCGCGACTTGGGCGCAGGCCGAACGCAGGCGGTGCGGAGTGGGTCGAGCGGCATGGATGCCGCGAGAGCCGCGCTGGGCCATGGATGGCCCTTCGCGGCGGGCCCACGGAGCGTCGCCGGAGTGAGGGAACCCGAGGAACGAGGGCCAAGCCAGGAGCAGGCACTTTTGGTTACTTTTGGTGCTTTTTCAAAAGTGACCCGCCGGGGGGGGGGCGGAAAGGTGAAGGTGGGCCGCCACCAAAATTGGATGTGGACTAATAACGAAGCGCCACAAAAAACAAAAAAGGGCAGTCACGTCACCCGTGCCTGCCCTTCTCTTCAACCCCTGCCCTTACCAGCGGAACGCCACCGTACCCAACACGGTGCGCTCTTCGCCCCAATAGCAACGACCGGCGTTGTTGCAGCCGCTGACATACTCCTTGTCAAACAGGTTCTTCGCGTTCACATCCACCGACCAGTGCTTGTCGATGTCATACCCGACCAACGCATCCACCAGCGTCACATCGCCCGTCTTCAACTTGCCGTACAACGTCGGCGCGGTGTACGCGAAGGTGTTGTCGAAATACCGCACACCACCGCCCACACGGAAGCCGCTCAGCGGACCGTCGAGGAAACGATAGGTCGCCCAGCCTGACGCCTGGTTACGCGGAATGCCGGTCAACTGGTGATCCTCGAACAACGACCCCGGCGCATCCTTGGTCACCCGTGCATCGGTGTAGGTGTACGACGCCGTCAGGCTCAGGTTCTGGGTGATGTCGCTGTTGGCTTCCAGTTCGATGCCCTTGGACTTGCTCTCGCCCACCTGCTGGCTGAAACCGTTGGACCCGGCCACGACGTCATCGGTTTTGGTGAGTTCGAACACCGCTGCGCTGAACGTAGTGTTCCAGCCTTTCGGCTCGATTTTCAAACCGGCTTCGTACTGATGGCTGAGGATCGGGTGCAGCAAATCACCATTCGGCTGCGACGACTGCTGCACCGGAGTGAAGGCCGTCGAATAGCTGACGTACGGCGAGATGCCGTTTTCGAACTGGTACATCAGGCCGGTCTGCCAGCTGAAACGGTGATCCCAGCCGTCCAGATCCGCCACGCCGCTGGTGGTACCGGCGCGGTTGCGGTATTTGCTGTTCACGAAGTCCTGGCGACCGCCGAGCAGGAAGATCCAGTTGTCGTACTTGCTCTGCAACTGGCTGTACAAACCGTACATCTGCTGGTCGAGTTGCGAGTTCTGGATCGTCGCGAGCATCCGTGGATTGCCCGCCGGGAACACCGGGTTGAAGGCGTTGAACGTACCACCGTTGCCCGCCGCCCAATCCTGGTTGAACGAGGTCCGGTCGTAGCTCGCGCCCAGCAGCACGGTGTTGTCCAGCGCGCCGGAGGTGAAGTGGCCTTCGAACTGGTTGTCGACCGAGTAGGCGATGGATTTGTTGTCGCGGTCGTACGCGGTGCTGGTCAACGTGCTGCCGAAGCCGCCGTTGTTCAGGTTGTTCGGCCAGGTCTCGTGGCGGTCGATGCGCGATTCCATGTAGCGCGAGTTCTGGCGGAACTGCCAGTTCTCGTTCAACTGGTGGCTGAACTCGTAGCCCAGGGTCCAGCTTTCACGCTCGAAATCGTCCCAGTTGGGGTTGCCGTTGAATTGGCTCTTGCCGATCTTGCCGTTGGGGTTGTTCAGCAGCGTGCCCGCCGCCGGGTAGCCCAGTTCCAGTTTGGTGCGGTCGCGCTGGTAGGAAGACAGCAGGGTCAGCGCGGTGTCTTCGTCGAAGTTGAAGGTCATCGACGGCGCGATGTAAATGCGGTCGTCCGGCACGGAATCGACCTGGGTGTCGGCGTTGCGGCCGAGCATGACCACACGGCCCAGAATGCGGTTGTCGTCGGTCAGCGGGCCGGAGACGTCCAGGCTGAGTTGACGACGGTTGTTGCTGCCGTAGGTGAACTTGGCTTCGCCTTGCGCGACTTCGGTCGGGCGCTTGCTGACCAGGTTGACCAGACCGCCCGGCGCGTTTTCGCCGTAGAGGATCGAGCTCGGGCCCCGGAACACTTCGGTGCGCTCCAGACCATACGGCTCGGTGGTGGTGTCGTAGCGGTTGCCTTGCAGACGCAGGCCGTCCTTGAGCAGACCGTAGCCGTAGTCGGTGGCGTTGTAGCCGCGAATCGAGAACAGGTCACCGGCCAGGCCGTCGCCGACCGCGAACGGTGGGGCGAAAATGCCCGGCACGTAGCCGAGGATGTCGGTCAGGGTTTGGGACGCCTGATCCTGCATGCGCTGACGTGTCACGACCGATACAGAACGCGGCGTTTCCGATAATGGCGTGCTGGTCTTCGTGCCCGCCGTGCTGTTTTTCGCCTGATAGCCTACGTCCGTTTCAGCCACCGGGGCTTCACCTGACACCACCGAATTCTGCAATTGAATGGTGGAGCCTTTCGCCGATTTCGCAGGGGCATCGTCGGCCCATGCCAGACCGTGGCACGCGACTGTTGCAACCAGCGCTGCCAGGGCTTTCACCTTGAATTGATTTTTGTTGTTGCTGACCATCCGAACTCCCCCTCCCTTGAAGAAACACGGGGCCTCAAGCCCCAAAATTTTGACTGCATATGTCAAAAAAGCGTGAAAATGTAACAGAGAAACGTTCTCATTACTATTGGTATTCAATACAAACAACGAAGTGCATTCCCTTGTCACTTCGCGGATACACGGACGGGCTTAACGGGTGTGGATGGCAGCCGAAACAGCGGCACTGAAGATGTCGGCGATCTGATCGATCTGCGTCGCCGTGACGATCAACGGCGGCAGGAAACGGATGACGCTGGAGTGACGGCCACCCACCTCGATGATCAGCCCGCGTTGCAAGCAGTGGCGCTGAATCTTCGACGCCAGCTCACCGCTGTGGGGGAACCGCCCGAGCAGGTCCGGACGCCCTGCGGGATCGACCATTTCCACGCCGAGCATCAGGCCCATGCCACGCACGTCGCCCATCTGCGGGTAGTCTTTTTGCAGGGCACGCAGATGGCCGGTCAAGCGTTCGCCCATGGCCGCCGCGTGCTGGTCCAGTTGCTGTTCGCGCACGATGCGCAGGGTGGTGGAACCGGCGACCATGGCCAACTGGTTGCCACGGAACGTCCCAGCGTGAGAACCCGGTTTCCAGACGTCCAGCGCCTTGTTGTAGACCACCACCGCCATCGGTTGACTGCCGCCAATGGCCTTGGACAGCACCAACACGTCCGGGACGATGCCGGCGTGCTGGAAGGCAAACGGCTTGCCGGTCCGCGCCACGCCGCACTGGATTTCGTCGAGGATCAGCGGCACCCCGGCGTCGTGGGTGATGCGGCGAATCTCGCGCAACCAGTGGGCAGACGTCGGCACCACACCGCCCTCTCCTTGCAGGGTTTCGAGGATCATCCCGGCCGGTGGCAGCACACCGCTTTCCGGGTCGGTCAGTTGGTTCTCGATGTAATGCAGGCCGATGCGTTCCCCCGCTTCACCGCCCACGCCGAACGGGCAGCGGTAGTCGTAGGGGAACGGCAGGAATTGCGCGTTCGAGGCCATGCCGTCCAGATACGCCTTCGGCCCCAGGTTGCCCATCAGCCCCAGCGCGCCCTGGGTCATGCCGTGGTAGGCGCCGTGAAAAGCCATCAGGTTGCTGCGCCCGGTGGCGGTGCGCACCAGTTTCAGCGCCGCCTCGACCGCGTCGGTGCCTGCCGGGCCGCAGAATTGAATGCGCGCGTCCTTGGCGAATTCAGGCGGGAGCAAGGCGTACAGCTCGCGGATGAATTCGTCCTTGGCCTCGGTCATCAAGTCGAGGGTGTGCAGCGGGCGCTGGCCGTCGAGCAAGTCGCGCATCGACTGCACCACCTCGGGGTGGTTGTGCCCCAGCGCGAGGGTGCCCGCACCGGCGAGGCAATCGATGAACCAGCGCCCTTCGCTGTCTTGCACGTGAATCCCCTGGGCGCGCTTGAGTTCCAGCGGAATGCGGCGTGGGTAGCTGCGGGCGTTGGATTCCACGGCCGCCTGCCGCTCCAGTCGCGGCGTGGGCGCGAAGCGGTAGTCGGCGTTGATCAGTGCGGCCTCGGGGCTCAGCTCGCCAATGGACGTCACGTTGTGTGGGCTATGCATATTCCTGCTCCTGGAAATCGTGGGACTGAGGGCGCTCGTTGACCTGCGCGAGGGACTCGGCCAATTGGGTAATGAACGACTGATCACGGACGATCGAGAGGTGGTCGGCATCGATCCAGGCTGAAACCTGCATGCGCCCACCCATGCCCTGCTCCAGAAGAGCCGGTGCGTTTTCGTTGTTTTCCGGAGACCGCTCGGCCCACCACGCGTACACCGGCACGCGGAGGGCGGGGATGTCCCGGCATTGGTTGGCCAACTGGCGCATGTGCCGCTCGACGCCGAGCAACTGCTGCCAGTGTTCGTCGCCTTCGGTCTCGCCGTCAGTCAGGGACTGCGGCGCCGTTTCAGGGACCGGTGGACGCGGCTGCCCGGCGCCCGGCACGTAGCCGTCGATCAGGCCGACGAATTCCACGCGCTTGCCCAGCCGGGTCAGCAGACGGGCCATTTCCAGCACCATCGTGCCGCCCATGGACCAGCCGATCAGGCGATACGTCCCGGAGGGCTGCTGCTCCAGCAACGCCTTGACGTAGTCGCGGGCCATTTGTTCGATGGACGTGTCGCGCCACTGGCCGTCCAGCACCTGACGGTTCTGAATCCCCCACACGTCCCACTGCGCCGAAAGACGCCGCGCCAGCGCGTAATAACCCACCACCGTGCCGCTGACCGGGTGCACGCAGAACACGGCGGGCTTGTCGCTGGCGCCGCTGCTCAGGCGGATCAGCGGGTTCGGCGTGCCAGGGTTGCTCGCCGCCTGGGCCTGAGCGACTGGCGAGGCCTCTTTGATCGGCAGGCCCTCCAGCAACGCCACCAGCGCGGCGCGATAGGCCGCTTGCAGCCGCTCGATGGTCTGACGCTCGTAACGCCGCCCGCTGAAACGGAAGGTCAGCCCCAACTGCCCGGCGAAGACCTGACCGTTGATTTCCAGTTCGCGATTGAGGGGCGTGGCCGGGTCGATCAGGTCACCGGCAGGCACCTCCGACGGCGCGAAACGGCCATCCCCCAGGTCCTGATCGAACTGGCCGAGGTAGTTGAACACCACCTTCGGCTCCGGCAACGCGGCCAGTCGTTGACGCACGGGCTCGCTGCCCAGATAACGCAGCAGACCGAAACCGACGCCTTTGTCCGGCAGGCCCCGTACGACGGCGCGCACCTGGTCGACGGTCTGCCGAATGTCATTCGCGGCCTCGACCCGCACCGGGAACAGGCTGGTGAACCAACCCACGGTGCGGCCAACGTCCAGGCCCTCGCTGAGCGCTTCACGGCCATGGCCTTCCAGCGCAACGAGGTTGGCACGTTGACCGGTCCAGCCGCCAAGGGCCTGAGCCAATGCGGCCAGCAGGATTTCATCCACCCGCGCCTCCAGCGCCGCCGGGGCCTCGCGCAGCAGGCGACGGGTCAGTTCGGCGTCCAATAGCAGTTCAGTCTGTTCAAGGTCTTGCTGGGTGGCGCGACCTTCAGCATGGTCCACCGGCCAGACGTCCTCGCCCTGCCCGATCCGCTCGACCCACGACGCGGCTTCGGCCTGGCGTTCAGGGGCCTGCGCCGCCTGCACCAGATGCTGCGCCCAGCGCTGATAGCTGCTGGATTTCGGACCGAGATTGACGACAGTGTCCGACGCCAGCTGCGCGTAGGCCCGGGACAGGTCTTCCAGCAGCACCCGCCAGGACACGCCATCGACCACCAGGTGATGGGCCACCAGCAACAGGCGTTGTCGTTGAGCCGTCTGCGCCAGTACCAGCCGCAACAGCGGTCCGTTTTCCAGATCGAGGCTGCGTTGCGCCTCCTGACACAGCGCGGTCAACCCGGCGTCATCGGCCACGTCGCGCACCCACACGCTGTTGCTGGCCGGGGTCTGGCGATACGCCTGTTGCCAGGTGCCGTCATCACGCCGCGTGAAGCGCAGGTTCAGCCCATCGTGATGGTGCAGCACGGCGTCCAGCGCACGATCCAGCACCGACGCCTCCACCGGACGCTGAACCTCCAGCAGCAGCGCCTGATTGAAGTGCCCCCGATTGATCATCGGCTGTTCGAAGAAATGCGCCTGAATCGGCGTCAGCGGCAGTTCGCCGGTGGGTGTTTCTTCGATGATCACTTCCGCGCTGGCTTCAACCGCTGTCAGGCGCAGGGCCAGGTCTTTCAACCGGGGATGGCTGAACACGTCCTTGGGCACCAGTTTCAAACCGACCTGACGCAAGCGGGTGATCACTGCCAGCGACTGAATCGAATCGCCGCCCAGCTCGAAAAAGCTGTCCTGGCGGCTGACGGAGTCGATGCGCAGCAGCTGCTGCCAGACCTGCGCCAATTGCGTTTCGCGCTCGCCTTGAGGCGCTTCGAAGGCGTGGCTGCTGATCTGCGGGTTCGGCAGCGCGTTGCGGTCGAGCTTGCCGTTGGGGAGCTGCGGCAGACGTTCCATGATCACGATGTGCGCGGGCACCATGTATTCCGGCAGCGTGCGGCCCAGTTGCTGCTTGAGGCTGTCTTCGCTGAGGACGTTGCCACCGTCATCGCCGCCCACATAGCCCAGCAGCTGTTTGCCGCTTGCCCCTTCGCGGACGATGACCAACGCCTCCCGCACGCCCTCGCAACCCTTCAGCGCCGCCTCGATTTCCCCGGCCTCGATGCGGAATCCGCGAATCTTGATCTGGTGATCGATGCGGCCCAAGTACTCCAGCAGGCCTTCGCTGTTCAGGCGCACGCGGTCGCCACTGCGATAGATACGCTCGCCCGACCGGAACGGGTGCGGCAGGAAGCGCTCGGCGGTGGCGCCCGGACGGTCCAGATAGCCCCGTGCGACAGCGCCGCCGAGATACAGCTCACCAGCGATGCCTTGGGGCAGCGGGTTCAAATCCGCGTCCATCACGTAGCCTTGACGGTCCCCCACCAGATCACCAATCGGCGCGTAGGCCGTGGTGAAATCCGCCGTTTCAGAGGACGCCAGCCACAGGGTCGGCGTGACCACGGTTTCGGTTGGGCCGTAGCCGTTGATGATCCACAGCGGCTGGAGGTTACGAATCACGTCGTGCAGCATCTCGCGGCTAAAAGCTTCACCGGCGAAGCAGTAGGTTTTCACGCCCGGCCCCTTGCCTTGCAAACCAGCCCAATCCGACAGCTGACGCAAATAACTCGGCGGGAAAGACGCGACCGTGATGCCTTCGCGAATCAGCGTGTCGTAGGTCTGCTCGACGCTCCACAGTTCCTGATCGCGCAACACGACCCGAGCCCCGTAACACATCGGCATCATCCAGCCTTCGTGGGCGCCGTCAAAGCTGATCGACAGGAAGTGGAATTTCCGGTCCTCGGCGGTGAAGCGGTAGCGCTCGCCGATGGTCTGGATGTGCATCGAAATGTCGGCGTGGGCGATGGCCGCGCCTTTGGGTTTGCCGGTCGAGCCCGATGTGTAGATCAGGTACGCCAGCTGTTGCGGATGAATCGTGACGTTTGGCGCCGTTTCTGGCTCAGCCGAAACATCGAG
>NZ_JAAAKW010000049.1 GCF_009905615.1 Pseudomonas sp. SLFW | reverse complement strand
GAATTCTACATGGCCCCCCGGCCCCCCGCGCCTTATAATCCCGGTCCATTCGCTCCCACCGATCCTGCTTCATGCTCTGTCACCAGCTTCCGCCTCGCTTGTCGGATGTTTCTGTCAAACCTGCATGTCCAGCGATCACCCCATGGGATGCCGCCTTCAAGACCTGATGTTTCGCGTCATACGGAGATTTAACGTGAAAGGCAGTTCAAAGATCATTTTCGCCAACCAGCTCAGGGGGATCGCGGCGCTGCTCGTCGTGCTGTCGCACCTTGTCTGTGTGTTCTGGCGAGCCAAGGACGCTGTTTCTGCCTACACCGGCGCGCCGCCTGCCGATGGCGACCAACCGTGGATCGGCGCGTTCATCAATGGCGCGTACTGGAATTTCGGCGCGCTGGGCGTTGCGATCTTCTTCACCATCAGCGGCTTCGTCATCCCCATGTCGCTGCACCACACTGGTCGACTGCGGTTTATCGCGGCGCGGTTCTTCCGTATTTACCCCACCTACATCGTCGCGGTGGGGCTGGCGCTGACAGTGGTCTGGCTGTCGTGCCGGTATTGGGGCCATCCCTTCATGTGGGATTTCGGCACCGTGCTGCGCAACATGCTCCTGATTCATACCCTGACCGGCACACCTTCGGTGGACCTGGTCAACTGGACGCTGGCCATCGAACTCAAGTTCTACCTGGTGGCCGCGTTGATCGCGCCGTTGATTCTGGCCGGTCGAGTCTGGCCACTGATTGCCGCGTCGGCGCTAATCTTCGCGGTGAATAAATTCAGCCATACAGCGCTGGGCACCGAAATGCTGTTCGTGAGTTTCATGTTCATCGGCGTGCTGTTCAACTACCTGTTCAACGGGCTGATCAGCCTGGTGCGCTTTTACCTGGCGTTCGTCGTGGTGCTGGGGTTGTTCCTCGGTGGCTGGAATGCCTCGCCATGGCCGGATGCGTTCTGGGCCGTCACGCCCAACTATTTATATGGGCTGATGATCTTCGGCGCCGCCTACCTGCTGAGAAACCACTTCCGCAACTTCCGTTTGTTGGATTTCCTGGCCGACATCAGTTACCCGCTGTACATCGTTCACTCGCTGATCGGCTATTCGGTGATGCGCATCCTCTTCGATCACGGCCTGAAACTGCGGGTGGTGGCGCCCATTACGGCGGCGACGGTGATCGGTGCGGCGCTGATCATTCACTTGTTGGTGGAGCGGCCTTCGATTGCCCTCGGCAAGAAATTCAAGAAGTCGTCCCGTGCGCCAGCGCCTCTCGCGCCGACCGCCGCTGAAACAGGGCCTGCCGCTTAACGTTTCGAGCGTCGCGGCGGGTGTTTTTATGGGGGCAGAGTGCGTATCCTCTGCCCCTTCCTTTTGTACCGGATTTGCCTGAATGAACTGGAACCTGATCGTCAACTTTACCCGCCAGGATCTGATTGACCGTCATTCTGCCTCGATGCTGGGCGCGGCCTGGACCTTTATCCTGCCGCTGATCAACATCCTTATTTTCACCCTGGTGTTCTCGAACATCATGGGCATGCGCCTGGGTGGTCTCGGCCAGGACCTGGGCCGCTGGGGCTACAGCGTTTACCTCGTCAGCGGGCTGTTGGCGTGGAACTGCTTCGCCGCCACGTTGAGCCGGATCACCCAAGTGTTTCATGACAAGGCCCACCTCATCGGCAAGGTGCGCATGTCGCTCTGGACCCTGCCGGTCTACGTGGTGCTGAGCGAAACCGTGCACTACCTGATCGCCACCGGCTTTTTCATGATCTTCCTGATCGCCATCGACTTTCACTTCACGTGGTCATTGCTGTGGTGGATTCCGATCTTCCTGTGCCAGCAATTGTTGGCGTACGCGCTGGGGATTACCTGCGCGATCTTGTCGGTGTTCATGCGCGACATCGGGCAGATCGTGGGCGTGGTGGTGCAGCTGTGGTTCTGGCTGACACCGATTGTGTACGTGGCCAACATCCTGCCGGGGTTCATCCAGCAGTTGGTGGCGCTTAACCCGTTCTACCATCTTGTGCTTGCGTATCGTGCTGCGCTGATCACCGGGGAAATGCCGCATTTGTTGTCGATTGGCGTGCTGGTGGCGTTCTCTCTGGCGTTGCTCAGTGTGTCGATTTTTGTGGGCCGTAAGCTGGAGCGAGACATTCGCGATTTCCTCTAACCTCTAGGAACGCATTTGCCCGCAATAGCGACCTGGCGCTGAACCTGTAGGAGCAACCGGAGCTGTGCGACGGCCGCGAAAGCGGTGTTTCAGGCGAAAGAGATGCAGCGGATGTACTGACCTCTTCGCTGCCGTCGTTCCTCCGGCGACTCCCACGAGTTATGTGGTGTGACGA
>NZ_JAAAKW010000048.1 GCF_009905615.1 Pseudomonas sp. SLFW | reverse complement strand
ACCAACCGCTCTTTAACAATTGAATCAAGCAATTCGTGTGGGTGCTTGTGCTGTAAGACTGAAGTCAACTGATTATCAGCATCGCAAGTTACTCCACGAGAAATCATGGTTTAACCAACGATTGCTGAGCCAAGTTTATAGGGTTTTCTCAAAACCCGATTGCAGTATTGAACTGAAGAGTTTGATCATGGCTCAGATTGAACGCTGGCGGCAGGCCTAACACATGCAAGTCGAGCGGATGAAGGGAGCTTGCTCCCTGATTCAGCGGCGGACGGGTGAGTAATGCCTAGGAATCTGCCTGGTAGTGGGGGACAACGTTTCGAAAGGAACGCTAATACCGCATACGTCCTACGGGAGAAAGTGGGGGATCTTCGGACCTCACGCTATCAGATGAGCCTAGGTCGGATTAGCTAGTTGGTGAGGTAATGGCTCACCAAGGCGACGATCCGTAACTGGTCTGAGAGGATGATCAGTCACACTGGAACTGAGACACGGTCCAGACTCCTACGGGAGGCAGCAGTGGGGAATATTGGACAATGGGCGAAAGCCTGATCCAGCCATGCCGCGTGTGTGAAGAAGGTCTTCGGATTGTAAAGCACTTTAAGTTGGGAGGAAGGGTTGCTGATTAATACTCTGCAATTTTGACGTTACCGACAGAATAAGCACCGGCTAACTCTGTGCCAGCAGCCGCGGTAATACAGAGGGTGCAAGCGTTAATCGGAATTACTGGGCGTAAAGCGCGCGTAGGTGGTTTGTTAAGTTGAATGTGAAATCCCCGGGCTCAACCTGGGAACTGCATCCAAAACTGGCAAGCTAGAGTAGGGCAGAGGGTGGTGGAATTTCCTGTGTAGCGGTGAAATGCGTAGATATAGGAAGGAACACCAGTGGCGAAGGCGACCACCTGGGCTCATACTGACACTGAGGTGCGAAAGCGTGGGGAGCAAACAGGATTAGATACCCTGGTAGTCCACGCCGTAAACGATGTCAACTAGCCGTTGGAATCCTTGAGATTTTAGTGGCGCAGCTAACGCATTAAGTTGACCGCCTGGGGAGTACGGCCGCAAGGTTAAAACTCAAATGAATTGACGGGGGCCCGCACAAGCGGTGGAGCATGTGGTTTAATTCGAAGCAACGCGAAGAACCTTACCAGGCCTTGACATCCAGTGAACTTACCAGAGATGGTTTGGTGCCTTCGGGAACACTGAGACAGGTGCTGCATGGCTGTCGTCAGCTCGTGTCGTGAGATGTTGGGTTAAGTCCCGTAACGAGCGCAACCCTTGTCCTTAGTTACCAGCACGTTAAGGTGGGCACTCTAAGGAGACTGCCGGTGACAAACCGGAGGAAGGTGGGGATGACGTCAAGTCATCATGGCCCTTACGGCCTGGGCTACACACGTGCTACAATGGTCGGTACAAAGGGTTGCCAAGCCGCGAGGTGGAGCTAATCCCATAAAACCGATCGTAGTCCGGATCGCAGTCTGCAACTCGACTGCGTGAAGTCGGAATCGCTAGTAATCGCGAATCAGAATGTCGCGGTGAATACGTTCCCGGGCCTTGTACACACCGCCCGTCACACCATGGGAGTGGGTTGCACCAGAAGTAGCTAGTCTAACCTTCGGGGGGACGGTTACCACGGTGTGATTCATGACTGGGGTGAAGTCGTAACAAGGTAGCCGTAGGGGAACCTGCGGCTGGATCACCTCCTTAATCGAAGACTCAGCTTCTTCACAAGTTCCCACACGAATTGCTTGATTCATTGAAGAAGACGATTGGGTCTGTAGCTCAGTTGGTTAGAGCGCACCCCTGATAAGGGTGAGGTCGGCAGTTCGAATCTGCCCAGACCCACCAATTACCGGTGCACCCTGTAGCGATACGGGGCCATAGCTCAGCTGGGAGAGCGCCTGCCTTGCACGCAGGAGGTCAGCGGTTCGATCCCGCTTGGCTCCACCATACCGGTTTTCGGTGGTACAGACAGTTGTCATGCTAAAGCTTAGAAATGAGCATTTCCTTCGGATGAAGGCTGAATGTTGATTTCTGATCTTTGTCAGAATCGTTCTTTAAAAATTCGGGTATGTGATAGAAAGATAGACTGGGCACCTCTTTCACTGGTGCGTGTCCAGGCTAAGGTAAAGTTTGTGAAATGCAAACTTTCGGCGAATGTCGTCTTCACAGTATAACCAGATTGCTTGGGGTTATATGGTCAAGTGAAGAAGCGCATACGGTGGATGCCTTGGCAGTCAGAGGCGATGAAAGACGTGGTAGCCTGCGAAAAGCTTCGGGGAGTCGGCAAACAGACTGTGATCCGGAGATGTCTGAATGGGGGAACCCAGCCATCACAAGATGGTTACCTTGCACTGAATACATAGGTGCATGGAGCGAACCAGGGGAACTGAAACATCTAAGTACCCTGAGGAAAAGAAATCAACCGAGATTCCCTTAGTAGTGGCGAGCGAACGGGGACCAGCCCTTAAGTTGATTTGAGATTAGCGGAACGCTCTGGAAAGTGCGGCCATAGTGGGTGATAGCCCTGTACGCGAAAATCTCTTGTCAATGAAATCGAGTAGGACGGGGCACGAGAAACCTTGTCTGAACATGGGGGGACCATCCTCCAAGGCTAAATACTACTGACTGACCGATAGTGAACCAGTACCGTGAGGGAAAGGCGAAAAGAACCGCGGAGAGCGGAGTGAAATAGATCCTGAAACCGTATGCGTACAAGCAGTGGGAGCCCACATTGTTGGGTGACTGCGTACCTTTTGTATAATGGGTCAGCGACTTATTTTCAGTGGCGAGCTTAACCGAATAGGGGAGGCGTAGCGAAAGCGAGTCTTAATAGGGCGTCTAGTCGCTGGGAATAGACCCGAAACCGGGCGATCTATCCATGGGCAGGTTGAAGGTTAGGTAACACTGACTGGAGGACCGAACCGACTACCGTTGAAAAGTTAGCGGATGACCTGTGGATCGGAGTGAAAGGCTAATCAAGCTCGGAGATAGCTGGTTCTCCTCGAAAGCTATTTAGGTAGCGCCTCATGTATCACTGTAGGGGGTAGAGCACTGTTTCGGCTAGGGGGTCATCCCGACTTACCAAACCGATGCAAACTCCGAATACCTACAAGTGCCGAGCATGGGAGACACACGGCGGGTGCTAACGTCCGTCGTGAAAAGGGAAACAACCCAGACCGTCAGCTAAGGTCCCAAAGTCATGGTTAAGTGGGAAACGATGTGGGAAGGCTTAGACAGCTAGGAGGTTGGCTTAGAAGCAGCCACCCTTTAAAGAAAGCGTAATAGCTCACTAGTCGAGTCGGCCTGCGCGGAAGATGTAACGGGGCTCAAACCATGCACCGAAGCTACGGGTATCACCTTTGGTGATGCGGTAGAGGAGCGTTCTGTAAGCCTGTGAAGGTGAGTTGAGAAGCTTGCTGGAGGTATCAGAAGTGCGAATGCTGACATGAGTAACGACAATGGGTGTGAAAAACACCCACGCCGAAAGACCAAGGTTTCCTGCGCAACGTTAATCGACGCAGGGTTAGTCGGTCCCTAAGGCGAGGCTGAAAAGCGTAGTCGATGGAAAACAGGTTAATATTCCTGTACTTCTGGTTATTGCGATGGAGGGACGGAGAAGGCTAGGCCAGCCTGGCGTTGGTTGTCCAGGTTTAAGGTGGTAGGCTGAGATCTTAGGTAAATCCGGGATTTCAAGGCCGAGAGCTGATGACGAGTGTTCTTTAGAACACGAAGTGGTTGATGCCATGCTTCCAAGAAAAGCTTCTAAGCTTCAGGTAACCAGGAACCGTACCCCAAACCGACACAGGTGGTTGGGTAGAGAATACCAAGGCGCTTGAGAGAACTCGGGTGAAGGAACTAGGCAAAATGGCACCGTAACTTCGGGAGAAGGTGCGCCGGTGAGGGTGAAGGACTTGCTCCGTAAGCCCATGCCGGTCGAAGATACCAGGCCGCTGCGACTGTTTATTAAAAACACAGCACTCTGCAAACACGAAAGTGGACGTATAGGGTGTGACGCCTGCCCGGTGCCGGAAGGTTAATTGATGGGGTTAGCTAACGCGAAGCTCTTGATCGAAGCCCCGGTAAACGGCGGCCGTAACTATAACGGTCCTAAGGTAGCGAAATTCCTTGTCGGGTAAGTTCCGACCTGCACGAATGGCGTAACGATGGCGGCGCTGTCTCCACCCGAGACTCAGTGAAATTGAAATCGCTGTGAAGATGCAGTGTATCCGCGGCTAGACGGAAAGACCCCGTGAACCTTTACTATAGCTTTGCACTGGACTTTGAATTTGCTTGTGTAGGATAGGTGGGAGGCTTTGAAGCGTGAACGCCAGTTTGCGTGGAGCCATCCTTGAAATACCACCCTGGCAACTTTGAGGTTCTAACTCAGGTCCGTTATCCGGATCGAGGACAGTGTATGGTGGGTAGTTTGACTGGGGCGGTCTCCTCCTAAAGAGTAACGGAGGAGTACGAAGGTGCGCTCAGACCGGTCGGAAATCGGTCGTAGAGTATAAAGGCAAAAGCGCGCTTGACTGCGAGACAGACACGTCGAGCAGGTACGAAAGTAGGTCTTAGTGATCCGGTGGTTCTGTATGGAAGGGCCATCGCTCAACGGATAAAAGGTACTCCGGGGATAACAGGCTGATACCGCCCAAGAGTTCATATCGACGGCGGTGTTTGGCACCTCGATGTCGGCTCATCACATCCTGGGGCTGAAGCCGGTCCCAAGGGTATGGCTGTTCGCCATTTAAAGTGGTACGCGAGCTGGGTTTAGAACGTCGTGAGACAGTTCGGTCCCTATCTGCCGTGGACGTTTGAGATTTGAGAGGGGCTGCTCCTAGTACGAGAGGACCGGAGTGGACGAACCTCTGGTGTTCCGGTTGTCACGCCAGTGGCATTGCCGGGTAGCTATGTTCGGAAAAGATAACCGCTGAAAGCATCTAAGCGGGAAACTTGCCTCAAGATGAGATCTCACTGGAACCTTGAGTTCCCTGAAGGGCCGTCGAAGACTACGACGTTGATAGGTTGGGTGTGTAAGCGCTGTGAGGCGTTGAGCTAACCAATACTAATTGCCCGTGAGGCTTGACCATATAACACCCAAGCAATCTGCGACCCGAGAGGGCATCAGATTGCGGTGACTGTGAAGACGACAGCAACCGAAAGTTTGCAGCACAGACGAACGACCTGATCACATACC
>NZ_JAAAKW010000047.1 GCF_009905615.1 Pseudomonas sp. SLFW | reverse complement strand
GTTATGTGGCGTGACGAGAATGTGTAACTGGCGCAAAACCTGTAGGAGTGGGCTTGCCCGCGAAAGCGGTGTTTCAGGCGACAGAGATGCAGCGAATGTACTGGCCCTTTCGCCAGCAGGCCGGCGCCTACAGGTTATGCGGGGTTCCGTGGATGTTTGATCGATGCAGCGCCGGCACTTCGCTGCTCAATAAATGCTCAACAACAATAACGTAGTCCCCGATTTGTCCTCTTTATGATCTTTAGTTCCTACGCTTTTCTTCTCGGCTTCTTCCCGGCGGTCTATCTGCTGTTCGTGGTTCTGCGCGTCTGGCGTCTGGAGCGGGCAGCGCTGGCAATGATCGTCGTCGGTTCTCTGGTGTTCTATGGCATGTGGAGCTGGCGATACCTGGGGCTCTTGCTGATCCTGATCGTCGTCAACTTCGTGCTGGGCAAGCTTCAAGTCCGACAGCGGGGCAGGCCACAGGCGAAGTTCTGGCTGACGGTCGCAGTGGCGTTCAACCTGTGCGTGCTCGGCTACTTCAAATACGCCGGGTTCTTCTTCGGCTTTCTACCGTCCGCCGCCAGTTGGCACATCATCCTGCCGCTGGGGATTTCGTTCTTCACGTTCCAGAAAATCGCCTGGCATGTGGACCTGTATCAAGGGCGTCTTAAAGACACCGGCAGCGTCCTGCAATACAGCTTTTTCGTGTGCTTCTTCCCGCAGTTGATCGCCGGGCCCATCGTTCATGCGCGCTGGCTGTTTCCGCAGATCGCCCGAGGCTGGCTGAGTCGCCCGCTGCCTTGGCAACTGGGGCTGACGTTGCTGACACTGGGCCTGGTCAAAAAAGTCCTGTTGGCCGACCCCTTGGCTCCCGGCGTTGCGACGCTGTTCAATACCGCGCAAACCGGCGGAATCCTGAGCGCGCCGCAAGTGGTGCTGGCCGGACTGAGCTACGGCTTGCAGTTGTATTTCGACTTCTCCGGTTACGCCGACATGGCCATTGGGCTGGGGTTGATGTTCGGCATCAAGCTGCCCGCCAACTTCCGCTCTCCTTATAAGAGCGCGTCCATCGTCGAGTTCTGGCGGCGCTGGCACATTACGCTGTCGAGCTTCCTGCGCGATTACCTTTACATCCCCCTCGGCGGCAACCGCAAAGGGCGATTGCGCGCCAACGGCAACCTGCTGATCACCATGCTTCTGGGCGGTCTGTGGCACGGCGCGGGGTGGCAATTCATTCTTTGGGGCGGCATTCACGGAACGCTGCTGGTGATCAACCACTACTGGCGTCACCTCAGCAACTGGCGGCTGCCGCGTCCACTGGCCGTGGCGCTGACGCTGCTGGTGGTGATGCTGGCGTGGATTCCGTTCCGCGCCGATTCGCTCACCACCAGCCTGCACATGTTCGAACGCCTGACCGACTGGCGCTGGGAAGGCACGTTCGATGTCGCCACGCTGCTGACCGAACTGGCCGCGATGCACATCGACAAGAGTTTGCCGGTGGTCTGTGCTGCCTTGCTCGCCTTGGCGTTGGTCGCACCGACCAGCCGCCGTCTGAGCCTGATGCTTGGGCCGTTGGGGCGTGGCGCGTTTGTCGCGGTCGGGCTGTTTCTGGTGCTCAAGGCGTTGGCGGGCGCACCGGATCGCGCCTTCCTGTATTTCAATTTCTGAGGCCGACGATGAAACGATTGGGAGTCGTGAGCCGTTTTCTGTTGGGCCTGTTGCTGGGGCTCGGGCTGGTCGTCGTCCTCTGGTTGCTGCTACTGGCCGGGCAGGCCAATCGCCCGGTGCCGACCACGCAATGGGTCGATCAGGCGTTCGCCTACAAGCTGTCGATTGCGAAGGGCATTGACCGGCCGAAATTGGTGGTCGTCGCGGGGTCGGCGGCGATGTTCGGGATTGACTCGGGGGTGCTGGAGCGCACGCTCGGCAGGCCCGTGGTCAACCTGGGGGTCAACGCGGGGGTGCTGTCGCCTTACATCCAGCACTACGCGCGGCAGGCCATCAAACCGGGAGACTGGGTGCTGTTGCCGGTCGAGTACCCGATGTACAACGGGCGTTATTCGATCAACTACCCATTCCTCGATTACTGGTGGGAGAACCCTGGTTTCCGCCACGTGGACGTCAATACCGCGCAGTTGGCGCAGGTGCTGTGGCTGACGCCGCTGACCCGGGTGTTGAGCGGGTATCGAGGCTTGCCCGCAGGCTTTGCGGTGAGCGGGCTGTACGGGCCGCAGAACCTCGATCGACGCGGCGATCAGGTCCGCAGCGAGGCCAGTCAACAACAGGTGTGGATGCGCGGGCTGGTCGAGCACTCTGAAGTGGAGCATTACGGCGCAGACGCTCATCGCTGGAACGCCAATTGGGCGAGCTGGAAGGCCTTGGCCGATGAAGTGACAGCGGCGGGAGGCTGCGCGATCTTCATGCCGCCGCCGATGCTGGATCGTCCGGCTTATCACCAAGGACGTGAATTGCGTTATTACCAATCGCTGCCGGACCAAGCACGCGCTCAAGGATTGAACTATGTGGGTTCGCCATTGGAAACGATGTATCCCATAGAGCGCTTCTTCGATACTAACTATCACCTGAATGCTGAATCCCGTCAGTTATATATGCAGCAGGTGGTCAAATGGGTGGCGCCTGAATTTGCCAAGTGTGCAGCGTCTCGATAACGCATCTCTGCAATAAGAAGCGCCTGTTCATTCTTTTGTATTAATAGGCGTGGCACGATAAGGGTGTCGACGCTTAAAGGGGCTTAATGCTGCTGTCAGCCATGCGACGCCCACTCCCCCGGTGGGGCACTCAGTCGAGTGGATGAATCGATTCTTCTCTACAGCCCTTTATTTTCGCCGGGTGTAGCCTTTTTTGACGCGCATTTTCTGAGCCTTTTCTGGCGTTATCATCTTTGACGTCATTTTAAGAACGTAAAATTAGTTGCCAAACTAACGACATTTTTTGACGCGTCTTGCGTTGTTATTTGTTGGCGTGGGACTGTTTCGCTATAGAAACTTATCACCGTTAATCCCTTGGTCTTTTGTAATGGAGAGGCCTAAGGTAGTGCTGTGTCCGATCTTGAAACACCTTGCGCGTGCTCACTAAGCACGATGTTTATTTGTCGATAAAAAGAACGGATTAGTCGTTTCCTTATTGGAGCAGCACATGACAACTCAAACAGATGTAGCGCAACTCTATACTGCCTTTTTCGACCGCGCGCCTGATGCCGATGGCCTGGCGTATTGGGTCAACCAATTGCAGAACGGGTCGATCAGCCTCGTTCAACTGGCCAAGAACTGGGTCGACGAGCAGCCCGAAGGCCAGGCCAAATACCCGAACGGCACCACCGACGCCGCGTTCATCTCGGCCATCTATAACAACGTGCTGGGCCGCTCGGCGGACCCGGATGGCGCGACGTACTGGCAGAACCAGCTGGCCTCCGGCGCTGTGAGCCGTGACGTTTTCATTCAGGCCATCATCAGCGGCGCCCACGCCAACACCTCGGCCCAAGGGCTGCTGGACGCCAAGCTGCTGGACAACAACGCGGCGGCAGGGATTGCCTTCGCTGAGCACGGCGTCAACAACACCGCGCTGGCGGCGAAGATTCTGACCACGGTGACCTCCAGCGACGACAGCCTGAGCAGCACGCTGTCGTTGATCAAACTGATCCCGGCGACCCTCACGCCTGCATTGGTCACCAGCTTCAGCAATACCTTGGATAAAGTGGCGGCGCTGATCGCCAACCAGCCGGGCGAGCAGGGCGATCTGGCGACCTACCTGAGCACGCTGAGCACCAGCGTCACGTCGTCCACCAACCTCGACACGCTGCTGAGCAAAATCAGCACGGTGGCGACGTCTGCACTGACCGACACCCATGCGCTGGACAACCCCGCCACGCTGGCCCATGACGATGCGGCTGCGGCGACGCCGGGTTCGGGCGGTGGCGGCGGGGGCCCGGTCGATCCACCTGACCCTGTGACCACGCTGACCGCGACCAACACCGATGGCGTGCTGAAAATCGCGGGGAACAGCACCGCCGATGTGCGTGTGGACATGACCGCGCATAAGGTCACCTCCGGGGACAGCACCGTGGCGGTAGTCGGCGACGCGACCTTCACCGGCGTCGATGCCAATGGCTACAACGGCTCGGTGACGGCGGTGGGCACGGTCAAGGAAATCGTGGCCAACAACCCCGTCTACCTCAATGTCGACCGTCTGGAAGTGGTCGACAAGGCCTGGACCATTCTGACCTGGGCCAAGTATTACCTGCTCGACGTCGACAAGATCAGCGTGCTGGACAACGCCGCAGGGACGCTCTCGGTGGACTGGTACAACGAGTTGGTGTCGCTGACCGGCAATCACGACTGGAGCTACGACATTCGCGATTCGGTGAGCGAAATCAACGAGGCCGCAGGGACGGGCGCGCTGCTGAACACGAATAAAGTCGTGGTCGCCGACACCCTGGCGAACCTGCAGACCCCCGAGGGTGCCACCGCGATAGCCGGTCACCCCGACTACATCGTGCGCGACACCCATGCCCATATCGTCGGGGCGACCGGTGACGATGCGACGTTCCTGAGCAACGCGGTCGGCAGCATCGTTCACGACTCGGTGGCGGGCGTCCAGGCAGCGTTGGCGGATAACACGATTGGCAACAACGAGTACGAAGTCCAGGACACCGCAGCGAATCTGCTGGCGATCAACACCTCGGACCCGCTGTTCCTCAAACACCCGTCGTCAGTGACCGTGACGGACAACGACGCGGGCAGCCTGACCATTGAGCAGCGGGATGCGTTGGGTAAAGTCACGGACGATGATTTCTGGGCCTATAGCATCTCGGACAGTGGCGCAAATATCGTGGCCAATGCGCAGAGCGACCATTACGACTATCTGCAACATGCGCAAGACGTCACCGTGACGGATTCGGTAACGCTGGCGCAGGTAGGCGCCGTTGCTGCGGTGCAGGTACTCGACACCTCGAATTGGCATTTCTCCATCGTCGATAGCGTGGCCAATACCGCCAACTACGTCTCCGTGGGCATCGGCGACCTGGCACTGACCGCGACCGCATCGGAAGCCGGTGACACGCTGGACGGTAATATCAGTACCGGCGCGGTGACGCTGTCTTTTGCCGGATTGAGCAGTGCCGGGAGCTTCAGCTTTGCCGACACGGGTTTCACCAGCACGGAGCCGGTGGATGTGTTCAATAACTTTGCCGGCGCGACTGACAAGATCGACCTCAAGGCGTTTGGCCTGACGGGCGAAGACACGTTGTCGCTCGATCCAACCGGTAACCACACCGTCACCGATGGGCACTTCGCGCTGATTAAAGGCGTGGCGCTGATAGAGGGCGTCTACACCGCCTCCACCGGCCCGGACGCCGGGACGCTGGTGGTCTGGGATGCCGACACCTCAGGTGGGATCAAGCAGGTGGGCGTGTTCGTCGCGGATGCCAATGTGGATGCCACGCACCTGGTACTCGCCGCCGCACCAGCCTGACGACAACGGAGAAACCCCTGCCCACGCGGTGTGCCAATTGCACTGTGTGGGCAGGGTTTTGCCATTGCTGCGCAATGGATCGTAGGCAAGCCAACTCCCACAGCCTTCGGCCAGAATCAAAACTGCAAACCACCGCAAATCTGCTTCTGCCGTAGGCGTGGGAGTTGGCTTGCCTACGATCTGGCGCGAAGCGGCAGTAAACCCTGAAAACTCTATTCA
>NZ_JAAAKW010000046.1 GCF_009905615.1 Pseudomonas sp. SLFW | reverse complement strand
CTTGCCTGCGATCCATTGCGAAGCGATGGCAAAACCCGTCCACGCGGTGTGTCAGGTGAATAGAGTTCTCTGGTTTTGCTGCCGCTTCGCAGCACATCGCGAGCAAGCAACGCTCCTACGCCTTCGGCAGAAGCGGATCGCAATGTAACTTCGCGTTGGTGTTGGCATTCGCTTTTGATACTGGCCGAAGGCCGTGGGAGTGCCGGGGTGGCGCTCCACCTTGCCTGCGATCCATTGCGAAGCGATGGCAAAACCCGTCCACGCGGTGTGTCAGGTGAATAGAGTTCTCTGGTTTTACTGCCGCTTCGCAGCACATCGCGAGCAAGCAACGCTCCTACGCCTTCGGCAGAAACGGATCGTGTTGCGGTCCGGGCTTTTGATTCTGGCCGAAGGCCGTGGGAGCTGGCTTGCCTGCGATCTGGTGCGTAGCGCCAGCAAAACCCACGACTCGATCCCCGTGGCCCACTCCAACCCCCTCAAATGAACCTCCATCCCCCCGTTCCCTCATATACCGCTGCCATTCTTTTTTTCACTGACCGATAATCCTCCTTTTTCATCTTCACCTTCATCCCGGGCACCTCAATGCAGAATGAAGCACGCGTCACTATTCACCAGTTCGCCATCAGCGTCAGCGTGGGCGATGGCATCAGCAATGGCATGTTTTTGACCCGCAAGCTGCTGCGGCAAGCGGGCGTCAAATCCGATATTTACTGCATCAAACCCAACGACCAATTGCAGGGCGATGTCCTGTGCATGGACGACTACCAGCCCGGCAGCGCCGACGCATTGCTGGTTCATCATGGCATTGGCAACCCGGTTGAAGGCTGGTTGCGTGACTTGCCCGAGCGCAAGTTCATGGTCTTTCACAACATCACGCCGGGCGAGCTGTTCCCGCCGGATCACGCGATCCAACCGATGCTCGCCCACGGCTGGGATCAAGTGGACACCTGGCGACACTGGCTGACCGGCAGCATCGCCGACTCCCAGCAAAACCTGCAGGAATTGCTGCAACGCGGCTATTCGAGCGACAACGCCACCGAAATCCCCCTGCTCGTGGACCTTGATCGCATCGAGCCGCACACCATCAAGCGCAACGACCTCCCGCGCCCATTCACCCTGCTGTTCGTCGGCCGCATCATGCCGCACAAGAACCAGCTCGGCGTGGTCGAGGCCTTCGCGCAGTTGCTGCGTCGCTCCCACGTGCCGCTGCACCTGTACATCGTCGGCGGCTTCACGGTCATGGACTACAAGGAAAAGATCGAGAAGCGCGTCGCCGAACTCGGCATCGGCGCGTTCGTCAGCCTGACCGGCAAGGTCGACGACGACACCCTGAATTCCCTGTACGCCCGCAGCGACCTGTTCGTGTCGTTGAGTCACCACGAAGGCTTCGGCATGCCGCTGATCGAGGCGATGGCCCACGACCTGCCCGTCCTGGCCTACGACGCGCCGTCCAGCAACGTGACTCACACCCTCGCGGGCGCAGGCTTGCTGATCAACAACGACGACCCGCAAGTCGTCGCCGCCACCATCATGCAGTTGATGGAAAACCCCGCGCTGCGTCGCCACCTCAAGCGTCGCGGTGCCGAACGCCTGCACGAATTCGCCTATCAGCATTTGTATGACCGCCTGAGCGCCTTCCTCGCGCGCTTCGATTTGCACCTGCCGCAGCACAGTTTTGAAAAGCGTGCGCCGCAGCTCAACGTGGATTACCGCGTCGAAGGGCCGTTCGACAGCACCTACAGCCTCGCGCTGGTGAACCGTGAGCTGGGTCGCGCCCTGGCCGAGAATGGTCACCGCGTCGGTCTGCGGGCTACTGAAGGGCCAGGCCCGATTCCGGTCGATCCCGCATTTCTCGCCGATAACCCGGATTGCGCCGCTCTGCATGACCGCGCCGAGCGTCCTGCCAATAACGTGTTGCGCCTCATGTATCCACCGCGTGTCAGCGACATGGCAGGGGATTTCAACGTTGTGTCCTGCTATGGCTGGGAAGAGTCCTGCCTGCCCCAAGCGTTCGTCCACGACTTCAACCACCAGGCGCACCTCGTCACCAGCATGTCCAGTTGGGTGACCCGAACGCTGATCGACAACGGCGTCACCGCGCCGATCATCACCGTGGGGTTGGGTGCCGATCACATCCTGCGCGCCGACATCGACGCCTCTGCCTTGCCATCGCTGCCGAACGCCACCCTTGAACGCCTCAAGTTGCTGCACGTGTCCTCGTGCTTCCCGCGCAAAGGCGTGGACGTGCTGCTCAAGTCCTACGGCCAGGCCTTTACCGCCGATGACGCTGTGGTCCTGATCATCAAAACCTTCCCGAACCCGCACCACAACATCGAACAGCAGGTGAAGGACTGGGCCTCGGCGCTGCCGTCCGCGCCTGCGGTCGAGCTGATCGTTCAGGACTTGCCGGATTCCGCGATGCGCGCGCTCTACACCTTGGGCGACGTGCTGATCGCGCCATCCCGTGGCGAAGGCTTCGGCCTGCCGCTGGCCGAGGCGATGCTGCACAAACTCCCAGTGGTCACGACAGGGCAGGGCGGTCAGTCGGATTTCTGCACCCCCGACACTGCGTGGCTGATCGACTACCGCTACGAACGTGCGCGCACGCACCTCGAAGCCGCTGCGTCGGTCTGGTTCGAGCCGAGCGCCGATCATCTGGCAAGCCTTTTGGGCGAGTTCCACTCCGCCTGGAAAAACGGCAAATTCCCGGCCTTTATTGGCAAGCGGGTCGAAGCCGCCGACGCGCTGATCCGCAGCCGCTTCACCTGGTCGGAAGTCGCCAAGGCCACGGTCAAGGCCATCGAAACCGCGCAACAGCAGCCGCTGCTGAAAAAAGCGCCGAAGATGGGCAGCGTCACCACCTGGAACAGCGCCTGCGGCATCGCGACCTACAGCACCAAATTGCTGGAGCCGTCGTTCGGTGAAGAATGCGTCGTGTTTGCCAACGATGACGCGATCCTCACGGCGGGCGATCAGGACCACGTCGAGCGGTGCTGGAGCGCGGGCGCGACCGACACGCTGGACCGCCTGAAAGCCGCCGTCGAAAAATCCGGGGTCGATACCCTGCTGTTGCAGTTCAACTTTTCGTTCTTCGGCATCAAGCCGTTCGCGACCTTTCTGGACTGGGCACACGGTCGGGGCATTCGCACGCTGGTGGTGTTCCACTCCACGGCGGACGTGAAGCACGGCGAAGAATTGAAAACCCTTCGCGACATGCGCGAATCCCTCGCAGGGTGCGAGCGTCTGCTGGTGCACAGCGTCGGCGACCTCAACCGCCTCAAAGACTATGGCCTCAACGACAATCTGCTGATGTTCCCCCACGGCGTCATCGACACCCCGCCGCCCGAGCCTGGCCCGCGTCAATTGGCTGCGAAGCTGGAAGGCAAGACGATCCTCGCCAGCTACGGCTTCCTGTTGCCACACAAAGGCACGCCGGAATTGATCGAAGCGTTCGCGATGCTCGCGCAGAAAGACAAATCCCTGCACCTGCTGCTGGTCAACGCCCAATACCCGGTTCCGGCCTCCGCCGAACTGGCCGAAACCTGCCGCCAGCGCATTGCGCAATCGGATTTATCCGGACGAGTGACGCTGATCACCGACTTCCTTTCGGATGAAGAATCACTGGCGTGGTTGGGCATGGCCGACGCTATCGTCTTCCCGTATCAACATACCCAGGAATCGTCGAGCGCAGCCGTCCGTTGGGGCCTGAGTACCGGTCGTCCGGTTCTCTGCACGCCGTTGTCGATTTTCGAGGATGTGTCCGATGCTGTTACATTCCTGCCGGGCACTGATAGCGTAGCGCTATCAGATGGCATCAGGGCCGAATTAGACGCTTCTCCCCGTGCCAAGCAGGAAATCTGGCTGAAAAACCATGGCTGGAGTGCCGTGTCCGCCCGTCTGAACAACGTTTTGCGCGCGATATCGGCGTAAATTTACGGAACTTTAGGCTACGGTAAATAACGAATCTTCCTACTGACCCAATCAAGAAAGCCCTATGGACTTTCATAAAAAAGATGGATCACAGCTATTGTTTCGCCGCTATTTTGACATGTATGATCGGCGCGCAATCGTCAGTTATCTGTCTGAAGAGCTTTGAAAAAATGCTTGGGTCAGTAGCTGACGGCAGGGTTAGCGAATGATCGCTGACTTCCCATAAAGGGGGCCACGGCCCGCTGGGACGTGGCAACAGGCTAAGGCCGACGGGCCTTCTATCCGAACGGATGCCTGAGTGTCGATATCGACTCATATTGGAGATGAAAGAGTAATGGCTACTACCACTGCACAGATTCAACAGCTGTATGTTGCTTACCTGGGCCGCGCTGCCGACAAAGCTGGTCTGGACTACTGGTCTGCTCAGCTGAACGCTACCAACGCCACCCTGACTCTGGACGATCTGCGTACCAACTTCACTACTCAGCAAGCTGAGTACACTGATGCATACGCTGGTCTGTCGCGTTCCGACGCCGTCATCAAGATCTACAACAACCTGTTCGGTCGTGCTCCAGACGCAGCTGGTCTGACTTACTGGACCACTGGCGGTGGCTCTACTGTTCAAGCTGATCAGTTGCTGACCGCGTTCATCGCTGGCGCCGCTGCTACTGACGCTCAAGTAGTGACCAACAAGGTTCTGGTTGCCGAGGTTTACACTTCGACTGCTGGTGACGCTTATGTAAAAGCTGACGCTGCCTCGATCATCTCTACTGTTACCTCGAATGCTGCCTCCGTAGGTACTGCTCTGGGCCACCTGTCCGATGGCACCCTGCCAGGCGTCGCAGTTCCAGCTGGTGTGGCTGCAGTTAAAGCTGAAGCTATCGCAGTCAAAGCTCTGGCTGACCTGAAAACTGGCCAGATCACTTCTCTGACCGATCTGAACAAAGCAGTTATTGCGCTGAACGACAAGCTGCCAGCTGACAAGCAACTTGATGATGATGACCTGGCAATTACTCCTGCTGGCACCACAGCTACCTACGACGAAGCTCACGCTGCAGCTGATAACGCTCTGGCTGTGCGCAATGCAGTTAGCACCGACACCGTCGCTACTTTGCAAGCCAACGTCACCAACACCACCGGCGCGCTGAGCAGCGCGCGTGACGCTTTCGTCCAAGCTGCTGGCAAGACCGGTAATGTGGATCTGGCCGTTGCCTACGAAAAAGCTTACACAGCTAACGAAGCTGTAAAAGCTGCCGATAAAGCAGCAGTTACAGTTGCAACTGGCAAAGTAGATGTGGACATCAACGCTGCAGTTGCTGCTGATTCCACCGCCTTGGCTAAAGCTAACACCGCAGCCGGTCTGACTGGCTCTGCAGCTGTTACCGATGGCGCTTCCCTGTACAAAGCTCTGACTGATGGCACCAAAACCGCCGATCAAATCAAAGCTGTATCTGACGCTTTCGGTACCTTCTTGGGCACCACCGGTGCTTCTGACTACACCGCTCTGAAAGCGCTGGCTTCTACCGACTACACCAAAAATGTAGCTGTGGACAATCTGTCGGATGCTGGCACCGCAGTTACCAATGCTGGCGGCAGTGCTTACCTGACTGCCTACGGCAACAAGGTTACTGCTGACACTACTCTGGCCAACTACAACGCTGCTGATGCATTGGTCAAGCAAGCCGACGCGTTGGATGTTGCAGTTGATGCTTCGCAAGAAGCCGCCACTACTGCACACACCAACCTGCCTGCTTTCGCGCATGACTTGGCCGCCAACGCTGACGTGCATCTGAACACTGGTGCGGATCTGTTCTACTTCGCAGACGGCGTCAAAGGCTCTGACGACTGGACTATCACTGGTTTCAACAAGGGCGACGCTCTGTACATCGGCGAAGGCTTCACTCTCGCTACTGGTGTGACTGTTGCTACTGATGGCACTGGTAACTATGTTGGTACTAACGCTGCAGTGAAGGAAGTATTCTTCCTGCAAGACAAAACTACCGGCGTAGTAAGCGCTGTCATCGAGTCCAACGCTGTTGGTCACGCTGCTGGCGGTTCTGACGCTAACGTTGCAGTGATCACTCTGGCAGGCGTTACTTCTCTGTCCGACGTGAGCTACGCTAACGGCGTTATCACCAGCAACCACGTTGCTGTTGCTTAATTAGCTGTTGTTTGAAGTTTGCGATGGGCCTCGGCCCATCGCAGGCTGATCTCAAAAAACTCGCCCCTTAAAGGGCGGGTTTTTTATTGCCCGCTCCAGAAC
>NZ_JAAAKW010000045.1 GCF_009905615.1 Pseudomonas sp. SLFW | reverse complement strand
GCGTCGTGGGAGATCAGCAGCTTCACGCCGCCGTCTTCCAGCATGTAGCGCAAACGTTCGGTCGGGTAATCCGGGTCGAGCGGAATGTACGCGCCCCCCGCTTTCAGCACCGCCATGAACGACACCCACAAATCGACCCCGCGCTCCATGGCAATCGCCACCCGCACTTCGGTGCCGATGCCGCGAGCCCGCAAGGCGTGAGCCAGTTGGTTAGCGCGGCGGTCGAACTCGGCGAAGGTCAAGCGCTGTTCGCCGTGGACCAGCGCAATCGCCTCGGGACGCAAGCGGGCGTGGTTGGCAATCAACTCGTGAATAGGCCGATCCACGTATGGCGAGAACGGCGGCGTGTTCCATTGATCCAGCGCCGCGAGGTCGGCCTCACTGAGCAACGGCAGATCGCCGATGGCGGTGTCCGGCGCGGCGCATACGGCGTTCAGCACGGTCAACAGTTGGTCGTACAGACGCGCCACCGTGGAGGCGTCGAACAGATCGGTGGCGTAATCAAGGTAGCCGCTGAGGCGGCCGTCCTGGTGTTCGAAGGTGCCGAGCACCAGGTCGAACTGCGCATCCTTGATGTCCCACTGTTGCGCTTCAATGCTCAGGCTATCGAATTGCAGGCGCGACAGGTCCGGCTGTTGCTGATGGTTGTAGCTCACCTGGAACAATGGGTTGACGCTCAGGCTGCGCGCCGGTTGCAGCGCTTCCACCAATTGCTCGAACGGCAGGTCCTGATGGGCATGAGCACCCAGCAGATTGTCCTTCACTTGGGCCAACAATTGGGTAAACGGCTGATCGCCGCTGACCTGCGCCCGCAGCACCAGGGTGTTGACGAAGAAGCCGATCAGGCCTTGGGTGTGCAGGTCAGCACGCCCCGCCACCGGCACGCCGATGCGCAAGTCGCGCTGGCCGCTGAGGCGATACAGCAACGTGTCGAACGACGCCAGAAACAGCATGAACAGCGTCGCATCCTGCGCCTTGGCCGTGCGCCGCAGCCGGTCGGCAAGGTCCTGCGGCAAGACGAAGGCGTGACGCCCGCCCTTGCCGTCGCGCTCGACAGGGCGGGAACGGTCAGACGGCAATTCCAGAACCGGCTGCTCGTCGCCCAATGCTTCGCGCCACCAGCTCAATTGCCGCTCACGCTCACGACCGCTCAGGCAGTCCCGCTGCCAGGCGGCGTAGTCGGCGTATTGAATCGTCAGGGTCGGCAATTGCGCATCGATGCCTTGGGAGAACGCACGGTACAGCTGCGCGAAGTCGTCGAGCATGACCTGCACCGACCAGCCATCGGAGATGATGTGGTGCATGCACAGCAGCAGGCGCCATTGATCATCGGCCACCCGCGCCAGCCCTACACGCCAGGGCGCGACATCGGCGTCGAGATTGAACGGTTGGTTCATGAAGGCCTGGGCCAGCTCGGCGAAATCGGCCTCCGGCTGCGCACTGTCCCGCAAGTCATGGCGCGCGATCTGCACGGGACCGACCGGCAGAATGCGCTGCAACGGCACGCCCTGCTCTCCCGGCGCGAAGCAGGTGCGCAAGCTTTCGTGACGGGCCGCCAGCCCATTGAAGCTGCGCTGCAAGGCGTCGACCTTCAGCGTGCCGCTCAGGTTGAGCACGCACGGCAGGTTGTACGCGGTGCTCTCCGGCTCCAGTTGCGCGAGGAACCACAGCCGCTGTTGCGCGAACGACTGCGGCGCAAACTCACGCTCGACCCGGGGCAACAACACAGGCATGGCCGCGTGCTCGGCGCGGGTGTTGAGGAACTGCGCGAGATCGACCAACACCGGCGACTCGAACAGCGCCCGCAATGGCAACTCCAGCATGAGGTCGCGCCGGATCTGTGCCACCAATTGGATGGCCAGCAACGAGTGCCCGCCAAGTTCGAAGAAGTTGTCCCGACGCCCGATATGCGGGATGCCGAGCAAGTCTTGCCACAGTTCCGCCAGTGCGCTTTCGACGCCCTCCAGTGGGGCTTCGAAGGCGCGTTGTTGCAGCTGCGGTTCGGGCAAAGCTTTACGATCCAGCTTGCCGTTGGCCGAGAGCGGGAATTTTTCCAGCGTGACCAGATGGGCCGGGACCATGTAGTCCGGCAGGCGTTGTTTCAGCTGGGTGCGCAAGTGTTCTTCATCGAACACATCCGCAACGAGGTAGCCCACGAGTTGCGTACCGGTGGCGAGCTGACGGGCAATCACGACCGCTTCGCTGATCGCCGGATGGTCCAGCAACGCCGCTTCAATCTCGCCGATCTCGACCCGCAGGCCACGCAGTTTGATCTGGTGGTCGAGGCGTCCCAGGTATTCAACCGCGCCGTCCGCTCGCCAGCGCGCCAGGTCGCCGGTGCGGTACAGACGCTCGCCGTTGCCGAACGGGCTGGCGACGAAACGCTCGGCGGTCAGGCCGGGACGTTGGTGATAACCACGGGCCAGGCCGGTGCCGCCGATGTACAGCTCGCCCGGCACGCCGATGGGTTGCGGATTGAGGCGGCTGTCGAGGATGTGAATGTGCAAGTTGGCAATCGGGCGGCCAATCGGCACCGACGCGCCCGGCTCGTTCACGCAAGTCCAATGAGTCACGTCGATGGCCGCTTCGGTCGGGCCGTAGAGGTTGAACAGGCCCGCATTGGGCAGACGTTGCAGGGTTTCCCGCGACAGATCGGCAGGCAAAGCCTCGCCGGAGCAGACGATGCGTTTCAGCGAAGTGCAGCCGGAGAGGTCTTCTTGAGCCATGAACGCAGCGAGCATCGACGGGACGAAGTGCAGCGTGGTGATCGTGTGCTGTTCGATCAGAGCAGTGAGCAACGCAGGATCGCGATGATCACCGGGCTGGGCCATGACCAAACGCGCACCAACCATCAGCGGCCAGAAGAACTCCCACACCGAGACGTCAAAGCTGAAGGGTGTTTTTTGCAGCACGGCGTCAGAGGCCTCCAAGCCGTACGCGTCCTGCATCCACGCCAGACGATTGAACAGCGCCGCATGGGTGTTGCCCGCGCCCTTCGGTTGGCCGGTCGAACCGGAGGTGTAAATCATGTTCGCCAACTGCTCGGGGTGAATCTCCACAACCGGCGCGGTGACCGGCTGTTGAGCCACATCAAGCCGATCCAGATTCAGCACCTGCAAGCCTTCCACAACAGGCAGCTCGTCGATCATCGCATCGTGGCTCAGCAACAAGCCAATCCCCGCGTCTTCCAGCATGTAGCGCAGGCGATCCGCCGGGTACTCAGGGTCCAGCGGCACATACGCAGCCCCCGCCTTCACCACCGCGTACAACGCAATAACCATTTCCACCGAGCGCAACGCCGCCACGCCGACCAGCGATTCACGCCCTACGCCCTGCCCTCGCAGGTAATGAGCGAGTTGGTTGGCACGCTGATCCAGTTGCTGATACGTCAGCACCTGTTCTCCACAGCGCAAGGCTTCACGTTCAGGGTGCAACTGCGCCAAACGCTCGAATTCACGATGCACAACCCACGATTCGGCACCCCAATCTCGCGCCGTATCGTTCACCGCAATCAGCCGTTCACGGTCCTGCGCATCCAGCAGTTCAACATCGCCAATCGCCGCCTCGGGCCGCGCCAGCAACCCCTCAAACAGCTGCACAAAACGCTGATGCAAACGCTCGACGCTGCCGTGATCAAACAGGTCCGTTGCGTAATTCCACGACCCACCCAACGAACCGTCCACGTCCTCCCAGGTGTTCAGCGCCAGGTCGAACTGGCTGCTGCCATCGTCCAGCGGCAGCACCTCGGCGGACAGGCCCGGCAGACCGGCGAGCGGCTCGAAGTCCCGTTGCTGATGGTCGTACGCCACCTGGAACAGCGGGTTGTGGCTCAGGCTGCGGTCCGGTTGCAGCGCTTCCACCAGTTGCTCGAACGGCAGGTCCTGATGGGCCTGGGCACCGAGGGTCGTCGCCTTGGCCAGCGCCAACACGTCGTGGAACGTCAGTTCGGCAGACACTTCGGCACGCAGCACCTGGGTGCTGACGAAGAAGCCGATCAGCCCTTCCATTTCCAGTCGCGAACGCCCGGCAATCGGCACGCCGATGCGCAGGTCGTTCTGCCCGCTCAGACGGTGCAACAGCACTTGATAGGCCGACAGAATCGCCATGAACGGCGTGACGCCCTCAGCCTTGGCGAACGTGCGCAGTCGCTGGCTGAACGCGGCATCGAAGCCGAACAGCAGGCGATCACCCTGATAACTTTGCTGCGCCGGACGCGGCCGGTCGGTGGGCAATTCCAGCACCGGGTGCTCGTCACCCAGCTGCTGTGTCCAGTACGCCAGTTGGCGCTCGCCCACACCCGCTGCCAGCCACTCGCGTTGCCAGACCGCAAAGTCTGCATATTGCACGGGCAACGGCGCCAGATTCGGCGAACGGTTTTCCAGCGCAGCACGGTACAGCTCGCTGAATTCCTGCAACAGCACGTGAACCGACCAACCGTCAGAGATCATGTGGTGCAGGCACAGCAGCAGCCGCTGTTCATCCGCCGCCACCCGCACCAGCGCCAGACGCCAGACCGGGCTGTGCGAAAGGTCAAAGGGGCGTTTGACGAAGGTCTGCGCCAGTTTGTTGAATGCGGTTTCGACATCGGCCTCGTGGCGGATGTCCAGACGTTCGATCTGCACCGCACTCGCCGGTTCGATCTGCTGCAACGGCACGCCGTCCCCCGCGACGAACCGGGTGCGCAGCACTTCATGACGTGCCGCCAGCCCATCGAACGCCGACTGCAATGCGTCCTCGTTCAGGTCGCCACGCAGGCGCACGGCGCCCGGCAAGTTGTAGGCGTGGCCGCCCGGTTGCAATTGATCGAGGAACCACAGCCGCTGTTGCGAGAAGGACTGCACGGCACGGGTCGCATGACGCGAGGTCAGCGCCAGTTGCTTACCCGGTTGTTCAATCTGCGCGATGCGCAGGGCGAAATCCGCCAGACGCGGCGCGTCGAACAACGCCCGCAGCGGCACGCTCAGGTCGTGTTCATGGCGCAAGCGCGAGATCAGTTGCATCGCCAGCAGCGAGTGGCCACCGAGTTCGAAGAAGTGATCGTTGCGGCCCACGGCTTCAATGCCCAACAGCGCTTGCCACGACGCGGCGAGCTGCTGTTCCAGCGAGCCTTGCGGCGCCTGATAGTCGCTGGAACTGACCTGCGGGTCCGGCAGCGCGTTGCGGTCGAGCTTGCCGTTGGGCAGTTGCGGCAGGCGCGCCATGACGATGATGTGCGCCGGAATCATGTACTCCGGCAGGGTCACTTTCAGTTGCTGTTTGATCTGCTCGTCGTTCAGGTCGTTGCCGGCCACATCACCGCCGACATAGCCCAGCAGCTGTTTGCCGCTCGCCCCGTCACGGACGATGACCAACGCCTCGCGCACACCCTCGCAACCCTTCAACGCCGCCTCGATTTCACCGGCTTCGATGCGGAATCCGCGAATCTTGATCTGGTGATCGATGCGGCCCAGATACTCCAACAGCCCTTCGCTGTTCAGACGCACGCGGTCGCCGCTGCGGTAAATGCGTTCACCGGCGCGGAACGGGTGCGGCAGGAAGCGCTCAGCCGTGGCCCCCGGACGGTCCAGATAGCCCCGTGCGACAGCGCCGCCGAGAAACAGCTCACCGGCGATGCCTTGGGGCAGCGGGTTCAAATCCGCGTCCATCACGTAACCCTGGCGGTCACCGACCAGATCACCAATCGGCGCGTAGGCCGTGGTGAAGTCTGCCGTTTTAGAAGACGCCAGCCACAACGTCGGCGTAACCACGGTTTCGGTCGGGCCGTAGCCGTTGATGATCCACAGCGGCTGCAAATTGCGAATCACGTCATGGAGCATTTCGCGGCTGAACGCTTCACCGGCGAAGCAATAGGTTTTCACCCCCGGCCCCTTGCCCTGCAAACCGGCCCAGTCGGAGAGCTGGCGCAGATAACTCGGCGGGAACGAGGCCACGGTGATGCCTTCGCGAATCAGCGTGTCGTAGGTCTGCTCGACGCTCCACAGTTCCTGGTCGCGCAAGACCACACGAGCGCCGTAACACATCGGCATCATCCAGCCTTCGTGGGCGCCGTCGAAGCTGATCGACAGGAAGTGGAATTTCCGGTCTTCGGCGGTGAAGCGGTAGCGCTCACCGATGGTCTGGATGTGCATCGAAATATCAGCGTGGGCGATGGCCGCGCCTTTGGGTTTGCCGGTCGAGCCCGAGGTGTAGATCAGGTACGCCAGCTGTTGCGGATGAATCGTGACGTTTGGCGCCGTTTCTGGCTCAGCCGAAACATCGAG
>NZ_JAAAKW010000044.1 GCF_009905615.1 Pseudomonas sp. SLFW | reverse complement strand
GAACGCACGCCCTCGACTTTGATTTCCGGGGTGGTTTTCGGCATCACGATCGTGGCCGACACACCCAGTGTTTTCGCAGCCAGCGCCAGGCCTTGTGCATGGTTGCCCGCCGACGCCGTGACCACGCCCCGCGCCAGTTCTTCCGCGCTCAGCTGCGCCAGCTTGTTGTAGGCGCCGCGAATCTTGAAGGAGAACACCGGTTGCAAATCTTCCCGCTTGAGCAAGACCGTGTTGCCGAGCCGTTCGGACAGCTGTCGAGCGCCGTGTAGCGGGGTTTCGATGGCGACGTCGTAGACGCGGGAGGTGAGGATTTTGCGGGCGTAGTGGTTCAGCAGGTCGCCGCTGACTGAGCTGTGGGCAAGCGTCGAGGTCATCGTGTCGTCCTCGTCGTGGGAACGGCGATGATCAGGCGTGCGGAATGAGCGGCGAGGGAAGGGCGGATGATGAGCATGTCTGACTCCTGGTTCGAGGTTCGGGGCCCAGGGAGACAGAAAGAAAAAACCCGCCTCCAAGGGCGGGTTCGGTGCAAACGTCGGCTAACCCGCCATGACTGTAATGGCGGTAATAATTCGTTGGCCGAGGCGTTGCTGAGTGAGGTTCATGGCCCGAAGACTATGGCGAGCCGGTTCTCGTCGTCAAGCGCAATCGGGTGCCCTGTCGCCGCACGGTTGATCAGAGGCCAGCGGCAGAGAATGTTTCCTGACCACTTGCGCGGTTTTTTCCGCTGAGCTACAAATTCCGTTAGCTGGCTACGGACCCCGCCCCAGAGCGCTGACAAGGATGCGTCGGTCAATTGCACTGCATCCCCTTCGTCGATTGTTCAAAAAGCCTTCATGGTTCGTTCATGAGGGCACTTTAGGGTGAAGGACGTGGTCAGTGGAATCAGTCGCTGAAACGACGACAAAACGCCGAAACGCAAAGACCAGCCATGAGGGCATGAGTGATGGACGATTATCAGGAAGAGTTGTTGGAATATCAGGCTTACGAGCTTGACCCGCTGGAACCCGCAGACGACGCGACTGAGCTGTAAGCGAGTCTGTCAGGCCGAATGACGCTGGCTACGGCGGAACTCCCCGGGAGTCTGTCCGTTCCACCGTTTGAAGGCGCGTTGAAAGGCTTCGGCCGATGCAAACCCCAGTAAATAGGCGATTTCACCAAAGGCCAGCTCCGTGTCGCGGATGTAGGTCATCGCCAGATCCCGACGTGTGTCATTGAGCACGGCGCGAAAGCGCGTTCCTTCGTCTGCCAGCCGGCGACGCAGGGTCCAGGTCGGCAGTTTCAACCGGGCAGCCACTTCTTCCAGGTCCGGTTCCCTCCCACCATTGAGCAAAGGTCCCAGCAACTGAGTGATCCGTTCACGCAGGGTGCGGGTGCGCGTGCGTTGTTCCAGCTCGCGTTCACACAAATGCAGCAGGTGCCGCCAGGTGCTCGGCACATGGTCGGGATTGCGCAGCCCCAGGGTCCGCTGGTTCAGGCGCAGCTGATTGAGGCCCGCGCCGAACGCCACGGGTTGCTCGCTCAACACGGCATAGTCCGGGGCATAGCCTGGTGCATCGAATTCGATCTCGGCGCGCTCGGCGAGAATCGGCGTACCGGCCAGCGTCGACAGCTGGTGCAGCCACCCGCTGAGGATCGAATCGACCACGAAGCGGTTGTAATCGTTGTACGGGCTGATGGAGTAAAACCGCAGCCACGCGCCTTCGCTGTCTTCGTGGAAACTCGACTGCCCCCGGTAATTGGAGGCGTACAGCGCTTCGAAACGAATGAGGGTGCGCGCCGCTTCCCGCACCGTTGGCGCCTGAGCGGCCGTGACCCCGGCCAGCCCCGCCAGACTCAAACGGCTCAACTGCCCCATCCTCAGGCCCAGCCCCGGCATCCCGCTCAATTGAATGGCCGCGTGACCCAGACGCATGTAGCGCGGAATCGACAGGCGCGCATCGGCTTCGCCCAGCCGCGCCGCGTCCAGACCGTATTGGTCGAGCAAGGGTTGCGGGTCATGACCGGTGCTGCGCACGGCATCGCCCAGGTTATGGACGAAGCCGACCGACAGATCCCCCAGACGTACTCGCGGCGCGTTCATCAATCACAACCAGAGGTTGATCAGGCGCGCCCCGTGGCCGGGCTTGGCCCCCTTGGGCGCGGCGCTGATGGAGCGTTCGGCAACGCTTTGTCCGCCGCGTGTCGCGAAGCTGTGACCGGCGCTGCCCTGATCCCAGAACTGCCCGCGCATGAACACGCTGATGCCCGCTTTGGCGGTGCTGATCGGCGTCAGGGACAAGCGTTGCCACGCTTCGCCTTCGGTCAATGCTTTAGGGCCCAGGTCCAGGCGGCTCATCAGCGTGGGATGTTTATCGCTGCGCCATGGCTGGGACCAACTGCCATTGCCCGCGACGAACGCAGGCACGGCGATCAGCTCGGCCCCGCTTGCGTTCAATCGTGCATAGTTGTCCGGGTACCAGCTGTCGCTGCCGATCAGCGTGGCGAGCCGACCGGCCGAGGTGTCGATGATGTTCAGCGGCGCGTCCTTGCCCGAGCGGATGTAGCCGCGCTGATACCAGGACGGGAACAGTTGGCGCTGAGGCTGGCCGATGGGCAGGCCGTCACGGCCGAACACCACGCTGCTGTTGTAGAGCGCACCTTTGCCCGCCCGCAATTGGCCGTCGCGCACTTCTGGACCCGGCAGCACGATAGAACCCGCCACCAGCGTCACACCGAACTCCTTGGCCAGCCCGCCGAACACGGTCTGGTAATCCTGCGCCATGCTGCGCGATTTCATGCGCAGGTGCGCGTCGTCCACCCGGCTTTCCCCACGGGCGTGCAACAGCGCGTCGAGGAACAGCAGCGGGTTGCTGAACGCCAGCCAGTTCATGGCTTCTTCGATGGTCATGGCCTGGTAGAACTGCGATTTCTCATCGACCGCGAACAGCCACGTGCCGATGTGCTCCGGCAGGACAACGATGGTCTTGTCGTTGATCAGGCCGTGCTCCCGCGCCTGTTGCAGGTACGCCGCCAGTTTGCGATGCAGCCGCTTGACGCTGGAATAGTCCGAAGGAAACAGCTCGGGCTGAATGCCAAGTAGATTGCCGCGATCACCGGGTTCACCGTCGTTGATCACCAGCTGAATGCGCAAATCGGTGAGGTAATGGCCGACATGGCGCTTATGTGTCCAAAGGCCATAGCTGGTGAGAAGAATCGCCAGCACGATGGCGGCGAGGGTGCCAAGAACTTTGCGCATGGAGGGGGACGTGAGGGCCTCAGGAAGCAATTGCCGCGTGGGTGAATGGCCTCAAGGCTACGGGAAAACGGCGTCTGACCGAAGCGATTTAAGTGCGAGAGCGTCTTTTTCGTGAAGCCCTTCGCCGGTGCAGCGCGTAGCGATACGGCCGCAAACCTGCGTCAAAACGCGTCCTCCTCAGGGCTAAAACGGAGGATGCAGAAAAACGGCGTGGTCAGCGGGATAACGCAGTAACACTGCGTCGGCGTGAAGGGTTTCGACGTTTTTGCGTCAGTTGGCGGCCCTAAGCTTTCGCACACAGACACAACGTTAGACGACTGCCATGACCGATATCGTTAAAGACGCACTGAACCGCCTCGCTCGAAAGGATTTGCTGGAGCTTCGAGCCTATATAAACGGAGAGTGGGTCGATGCCGACGCCAAACTTGCCGTAACCGACCCCGCTACGGGGGCGACCATCACACAGGTTGCCCATTGCGCGCCGATTTGGGCCGACCGCGCTGTCGAAGCCGCCAGTGCGGCGCTTCCTGCCTGGAGCGGATTGCTGCCGGTGCAGCGTGGGCTGATCTTGCGCAAGTGGGCGACGCTGATGCGCGAACACGCTCAGGACCTGGCAGTCATTATGACAGCCGAGCAGGGCAAGCCGCTGGCGGAGTCCGTGGGTGAAATCTCGTACGGCGCGGCGTTTCTCGACTGGTTCGCGGCAGAAGGCGAGCGTTGCTACGGCGAAACCATCCCGAGCCATTTGCCGGGCAGCCAGTTGCTGACCAAGTTGCAGCCCATCGGCGTGACGGTCGCGATTACCCCCTGGAACTTTCCGAGCGCGATGATCACCCGCAAGGCCGGGGCCGCACTCGCGGCAGGCTGCACGATGATCGTCAAGCCCGCGCCTGAAACGCCGCTGTCGGCGTTGGCCCTTGCGAAACTGGCGGAAGAGGCGGGGATGCCAGCAGGGGTGTTCCAGGTGCTGACCGGCGATGCCGTCGCTCAATCCGCGCGCCTGCTTCAGTTCCCCGAGGTGCGCGCGTTCAGTTTCACCGGCTCGACCGAGGTCGGAAAAATCCTGCTCAAGACTTCCAGCGACACCGTGAAACGCGTGTCCCTCGAACTGGGTGGTCATGCGCCGTTCATCGTGTTCGAAGACGCGTCGGTCGAGGACGCGGTCGCCGCTTGCCTCAACGCGAAATTTGCCACCTCGGGTCAGGATTGCCTGGCGGCCAACCGCGTCTACGTTCATCGCAGCCTTTACGCGTCATTCGTGAGCACGCTGGCGGCGGGGGTGAAAAAACTGAAGGTGGGTCATGGTCTGGAGCCGGGTGTGGACATTGGCCCGATGACCCGCAGATCCGTCGCGGTGAAGTGCCAGGCACAGATCCTCAACGCTGTCTCGCTGGGCGCGAAGCTATTGGTGGGCGGGGCTGACATCAACGGCAATTTTGTGCAGCCGACGCTGCTGGCCGACGCCACGGATGACATGGACATTGCCCGCGATGAGACCTTCGGGCCGGTCGCTGCGGTGTTCGTGTTTGACACCGAAGAAGAAGTGCTGCAACGCGCCAACGATTCCGAATTCGCGCTGGCCGCCTATGTTTACACCAACGATTTGCGCCGTGCGCTGCGCCTGTCCGACCGCTTGCAATACGGCATGGTGGCGATCAATACGCCGAAGTTTACCGGTGCGCCCATTCCGTTCGGAGGCTGGAAACAGTCGGGGTTGGGCAGGGAAGGGTCGAAGCACGGCCTGGAAGAATACATGGAAATCAAATACGTCTGTTTTGGCAACCTGTGAGAGAGAAGGAGAACGACATGAATAAGACAGAGCACGATACCGTCGCTGCCCAGGACCGCAATTCCGTGCTGCACCCCTTCACCAACCTGAAGGATTTTGCCAGCGGCAAGCTGGGTGACCCGACCATTATCGAAACCGGTAAAGGCATTCGCATCACCGATTCGACCGGGCGCGAGTACATCGACGGGTTTGCCGGCCTGTACTGCATGAACATCGGCTATGGCCGTGACGAAGTGGCCGAGGCCATTTCCCGTCAGGCGCACAAGCTGGCTTATTACCACAGCTACGCCGCGCACACGACGGACGAACTGGCGAGCCTGTCTGATCGTTTGGTGAAGATGGCGCCGGGCAAGATGAGCAAGGTGTTCTATGGCACATCGGGGTCCGACGCCAACGAAACCAACGCCAAGCTGGTCTGGTATTACAACAACCTGCGCGGTCTGCCGAAGAAGAAAAAAATCATCACCCGTGATCGCGGTTACCACGGCTGCTCGGTGATGTCCGGCTCCCTGACCGGCATGAACTTCTACCACGATCACATGGACCTGCCGATCTCCGGCATCTTGCGCACGGGCGTCCCTCATCAGTATTGGGACGCTCAGCCGGGTGAAACCGAGCTGCAATTCTCAGCCCGTCGTGCCCGTGAACTCGAAGAGCTGATCCTGCGCGAAGACCCGGACACCATCGGCGGTTTCATCGCCGAACCCGTGCTCGGCACTGGCGGTATCACGCCGCCACCGGCCGGTTATTGGGAAGCGATTCAGCCGATCCTGCAGAAGTACGACATTCTGCTGATCGCTGACGAGGTGATCACCGCGTTCGGCCGCACCGGCGCCATGTTCGGCTGCGAAAAATACGGCATCACGCCTGACCTGATCACCGTCGCCAAAGGCCTGACCTCGGCTTACATGCCGCTGTCCGCGGCCATTGTCGGCGAGAAGGTCTACAAGGTCATGGAAGAGGGCGCGGACCGTGTCGGCGCGTTCTCCCACGGCTACACCTATTCCGGCCACCCGATTGCAGTGGCAGCGGCGAACGCAGTGCTGGACATCGTCGAGCGTGAAGACATTCCGGGCAATGCGAACCGTGTAGGTGCGTACCTGCAAAGCAGCCTGCACGAAGTCTTCGACAACCTGCCGATCGTGGGTGAAGTGCGCGGTGTGGGCCTGATGGCTGCGATTGAATTCGTCGCCGATCCGGCCACCAAAAAACGTTTCGACCCGGCCCTGAAAGTCGGCGCGCGGATCTCCAAGGCTGCCCGCGACCTGAACCTGATCGCGCGAGCGATGCCCCACGGCGAAATCCTGGGCTTCGCACCGCCGCTGACCACCACCGAGAAGGAAGTGGATCAGATCGTGGACATCGCGCGCCAAGCGGTTAACAAAGTGATGGACGAGCTGGCGAAGGAAGGCGCATTGCGCTGATCATCGCGCATCGCTCATGAAGAAGGCCGGTTTCGTACCGGCCTTTTTTTGTGGTCGCTTATTGGGGGCTGCCAGACAGGGTCGTGCGTTGCTGGCGGTCGATCCGTGTGAGAGCATCCGACCCCGCTGCCATTCACTCTTCAACGTCATCGTGTTGCCCTTAGGAGAAAGCCAATGTTTGTTCTCGACCGGATAGACGTCAACATTCTGGGTGCAATGCAGAAGAACAACCGGATCACGTCCGAGGAATTGGGCAACTTGGTCGGGTTGTCCGCCACCGCGTGCCAGCGACGTTTGAAGACGCTGCGCAAGGAAGGGGTGATCGAAGGTGACGTGTCCATCGTGTCGCCCAAAGCCGTGGGGCGGAACGTGTTCATGCTGGTGCTGGTGACCCTGGAAAGGGAACGTTCCGACATCATCGACCGCTTCAAAAAATCCATCCGTAATACGCCGGAAGTGATGACAGGGTATTACGTCACGGGCGATTCGGATTTCGTCCTGGTGATCACCGCCAAGAACATGGAAGACTACGAACAGTTCACCCGCCGGTTCTTCTACGAGAACTCGGACATCAAGAGCTTCAAGACGCTGGTGGTCATGGACCGGGTGAAAGCCGGGTTCGAATTGCCGATTGATCTGGATTGATCCCTTCTTGACCCCCCACAACGAATTGCGACGTCGGAAGGTTTTCTGATGTCCCTTTTTGCCGCTGATCTGAACCGCAGATAACGCAGTTTTTCCTCGTTTCTATCCGATTTTGTACGGATTTCATCTCTGGACGATTGTTTATCGTCGGATATGGTTTGGGGGAATCGCTATGATTTGTCTCACGTAAGGGTTCAAAGAGACGACGGCAAGTGGGGTGGGACGCATGAACAAGAAGAGCAAAGGTCGGCTGACCATCGATTGGGAACTGACAGGGCGTCAGTTCGGAAGTCTGAATTTCCCCTGGTCCCGAAACGAATCCGCATGGGGCAGCCTGCAGATTCCGGTGATCGTCATCCAGAACGGCGAGGGACCGTTCGTGTTGTTGACCGGGGGCAATCATGGCGATGAATACGAAGGGCCTCTGGCGTTATCCAACCTGGCGCGAGCCATCGACGTGCAGCGGGTCACCGGCACGATCTGCATCGTTCCCGCCCTCAATTACCCCGCGCTGAAAGCCGGCACTCGCCTGTCACCCATCGACGGTTTGAACATGAACCGCGCGTTTCGCGGCAGGGCGGAAGGGACGATCACCGAACAGATCGCCCATTTCGTCGAGGCCGAATTGATCAGCCGCGCCGACGCCGTGCTGGATATTCACGCAGGCGGCCGGACCATGTTCTTCCAGCCTTTCGCGGTCTCTCATCAGTTGCCCGATAAAGCGCAGACCTTGCGTGCCCGGGAGGCGCTCATCGCCTTCGGCGCACCCATCGGCCTGATTCTGGAAGAGCTGGACAACGAAGGCATGCTCGACACCGCCGTGGAAGAAAAGGGCAAGCTGTTCATCTCCACCGAGTTGGGCGGCGGCGGTTCGACCACTGCTGCGACGGTCAAACTCGCGCAGGACGGTGCCCATAACTTCCTTGTGCACACTGGGGTTTATGACACGGCGCCAAAGCCCGCTGCCTCGCCGGTGGTCATCATGCAAAACGAGGCCGACGGCTACGTGAGCGCACAGAACAGCGGCTTCATCGAATTCACCCGCGAGTTGGGCGAAGCAGTGGAAGCCGGTCAGGTGATTGCCCGCATTCATGACTTCGAACAGCTGGACAAGGAGCCGCTGGCCGTGACCGCACCCGTTACCGGCACGCTGCTGGGCCGTCATTTCGGTGGGTACATCGCCAAGGGAGATTTCCTGGCGATGTTCGCCAGCCCCGAAGCCTGTCACGCGACGCCCTGCACCCAAAAATTTCAATAAGACGAGGTGGATCATGAGTGACCCGTTTTTCACAGACGCCGAATACGCGAGCCGTCTGCAAAAGGTAAAGCATCGAATGGCGGAGGCGTCCGTCGACCTGCTGTTGGTGGCGGATGCCAACAACATCTTCTGGCTGACCGGCGCGGCGGACTGGTCGTTCTACACGCCGCAGTTCGTGATCGTCAGTTTGCAGGACAGCAAGCCGGTGTGGATTGGCCGTGCCATGGACGCCCCCGGTGCCACGTTGACCACCTGGATGGGCAACGACCACGTCATCGGTTACCCCGAAGATTACGTAATGCGCCGGGACATTCACCCCAGCGATTACATCGGTGAATTTGTCGCCAAACGCTGGCCGAGTGCGCGACGCATCGGTTACGAGTCCGACAGCTATTTCTTCTCGCCACGCTCGCTGAACAGCCTGATCGCCAAACTGCCGAACGGCGTGTTCGTGGACTGCGATCTGCTCGTCAACCGCGCACGGGTGGTGAAGAGCGAGACCGAGATTCAGTACCACCGCGAAGCCGCCATCATCGTTCAAGGCGCCATGCACGTCGCTCAGGACATGATCCAGCCGGGCGTTCGTCAGTCCGACGTCATCGCGGAAATCTACAAAGCCCAGATCGCGCCGGACGCGCCGTTTGGCGGCGACATCACCGCCCTGTGCCCGATCATTCTGGCGGGCGAGAAAGCCTCTGCCGCGCACCCGGCATGGACCGATGAGAAGTTCATCGACAACCAGACCGTGGCCATAGAACTGGCCGGCGCTCGCCGCCACTACACCACCGGCCTTGCGCGCACACTGCACTTGGGGTCGAACCCGCCTGACGAACTGACCCACACCGCTGCGGCGGTCGAGGAAGGCATGAGCGAAGTGCTGGCGATGGTCAAGACCGGGGTCAGTGGCGCGGACATTCACGCCAGTTGGCAGCAGGTGCTGAACCGCTACGGGCTGCGCAAGGACAGCCGCATCGGTTACTCGATCGGGATCGGCCTGCCACCGGATTGGGGCGAGCACGTCATCAGCCTGCGTCCGGGCGAGCACGAGCCGATCGAGACGAACACCACGCTGCACATCATCCTCGGCATGTGGATGAAGGGCTGGGGCATGGAAACGTCGGAAACCATTGTTGTGCAGCCACAGGGTTATGAGTGCCTGACCCAGTTCCCGCGCAGCGTCAACATCAAGCGTTAATACCTTAAGTTGTCGATGGCGGCCCTGCATAGGGGCCGCACTCTAATAATAAAAGTGTGGAGAGTGCCATGAAAACAATCTCAAGCATGGTGTGTGCGTTCGCCTGCGTTTTGGGTATGACCGCAACTAACGTTAATGCGGCGGCTGAAACGTCGCTTCAAAAGAACACATTGTCGGTGGGCGCGGATTTGAACTACCCGCCTTACGATTATTTCGTGGATGGCAAACCGGCGGGGTTTGATCCATCGTTATTGGCGCTGTTGGCCAAGAAGATGAATGTTGAACTCACGTTCTCGGACACGCGTTTCGCCAGTTTATTGTTGGGCCTTAAATCCAATCGCTTCGACCTGGCATCGGCAGGTATGTACGTCACGCCTGAGCGGGCACAACAGATCAACTTTCTGCCGTACATGAAAACCGGTGTGTCGTTCGTGGTGCTGAAAGGTAGCGCGAATCAACCCATGACACCGGCCGATCTGTGCGGCTTGCGAGTGAGCAGTATCCAGGGCGCGGCGTGGATTCCCAAGCTCACCGAGTTTTCGAAAACCGGCTGCGTGGATCAGGGCAAGGCGCCGATCAAGTTGTCCGAGTTCCCGTCCTCGGCGGAAGCGGTGCAGACGCTCTTCGCCAAGACCGCAGACGTTCAGACCGAAGACGCGGCTGTCGCAGCGGTGGCCGTCAAGAACACGTCCGGACGCATCGAAATCAGTTCGAAGGAAATCCTCTACCCGGTCGTGGGCGGTTACGGCCTTCGCAACGACAACCAAGTGTTGTTGGCCGCGATGACCAAAGCCCTTCAAGCCATCAAGGATTCGGGCGAATACGCGGCGCTGTTAAAGGAATACAACTTGGGTGAGCCCTCTAAGGAAGAGATAGCGGCTGCCATGGGCACCGCCAACTAAGACCTACTGTTATTACAATAAAAAGGTGGCTCAAGTGGAATTTGACGTGCGCTATGCGATCAGTCTTCTGTGGAATCGCGAGTTTTGGAGCGCCACACTGCTGGTCGTTGAACTCAGTATGCTGGCCTGGTTATCCGGCATTGTCTTTGGCTTCTTTCTGGCGTTGGGCAAGTCGTCAAAAATCGTCTGGGTGAAACAACTGTGCAGCGGTTATATCTGGTTCTTCCGCAGTTTGCCGCTGCTGGTGTTGTTGATTCTGATCTATAACCTGCCGCAAGTGTTTCCTGAAACGGGGGCCGTGCTGTCCAACCCGTTTCTGGCGGGCTTGATCGGGATGGTGTTGAACGAATCGGCGTACATCGCTGAAATCCATCGCAGCGGGCTGGTGGCGATTCCCAAGGGGCAGGGCGAAGCGGGCAGGTCGCTGGGGCTGGGACGACTGGCGCTGCAAAGCCGGATCATCATTCCCCAGACCATTCGGGTGACGCTGCCTGCGCTGGCGAACGAGTACGTCAATATCGTCAAGCTC
>NZ_JAAAKW010000043.1 GCF_009905615.1 Pseudomonas sp. SLFW | reverse complement strand
GGAGGCGGGGCTGCTGGAGGTGGCGCGGCAGGTGCAGCTGGTGCGGCAGGTACAGGGGCCGCCGGAACCAACGCTGCCGGGACCAATGGCACTAACAGCGGCAATACCAACGCGACCGGGACCAATGGCACGAATAGCGGCAACACGAATGCCACGGGGACCAACGGCACGAACGTCAACGGCACCGACGCCGCCCACACCAATGGCAGCAACAGCAGCAATACCAACGCCACCGGCACCAATGGCACGAATGCCAACAACACCGACGCTGCCCACACCAACGGCAGCAACAGCACTAACACCACCGCGCCGAACACCTCGACCACCAACGGGGTCAATAACGGGACCGGGCAAAATGGCGTGAACAACGGTGGCGTCAACAACGGTAACGTGGGCACGACCAATCCGGCATTGAGGCCGGGTAACGGCGTGGGTGGCTCGTCGTCGGCGCCGTCCTCCAGCGGCAACAGTGATTCCCTGCAGCAGGAACGTCAGCGGAGCGGCGAGCGGATGATCATGGAGCGCAAGGGGCAGATTCAGGAAGCCAATTGAGGCGGTGTCATGCGATTCAGCGTTTCCTGATCCACTGTCTTCGCTGCCGTCGTAACCTCCGGCGACTCCCACAGGACTTGTTGCGAATCCGCGACCTGCGATCGACGCCTCTACTGTTGATCGTGCCCCCCGGGATCAAGGATGGCGCGAAATCCCGTGGGAGACGCCGGAGGTTACGACGGCAGCGATAGCGGTCTGCCTGATTTACCCACCCCTCTGCCACGCACAAACCGTCCATTCACAGCACGTCCGTTCAATACCCCCTCATCCCCCCCACGACACTATGGCTTCAAGACCTGCCACCCCTCATCGAGGACATGGCGGTATTCATGAATCCGTTGGTGTGAAATGAGCTATTCGACTTTCAACGACCGCGCGCTGGACCTGGGGCTGTTGTGCCTGCGGGGCAGCGGTGCGCTGTTTCTGCTGTTCGTCCACGGTCTGCCCAAGTTGCTGGATTACAAGGCGCAACTCACGCTGATCGAAGACCCTTTCCACTTGGGCGGCGTCTTGACCCTGAGCCTGGCGATTTTCGCCGAAGTGCTGTGCCCACTGCTGATCCTTGCCGGTGTGCTGACCCGGCTTGCCTGCCTGCCGATTCTGTTTCTGCTGCTGGTGGCGCTGGTCGTGGTGCACAGCGACTGGAGCGTCGAGCAAGGCCAGTTCGGCTGGCTGCTGATCATCATTTTCACCAGCGTATTGATTGCCGGTCCCGGTCGTCTGGCGCTCAATCTTCGCCTGCCGGGAGCGCTTCGCTATGCCTGAAACCGTTCTGTCCGCCGATATCCCCGCGCCGTCGACGTTGTCACCCGACGAAATCGTCACGCTGGTGGTCAAGCACCGCGTCAAGCACGGGATGGAAACGCAATACGAAGCCTGGCTGCGCCGCACGGTCACCATTGCCAGCACCTACCCGGGGCACCTCGGGGTGGACGTCGTTTGCGGCAAGTCCGACGGTTTGCACACCTTCACCTGTGTGCTGCGCTTCTCCTGTACCGAGGTCATGCAGAGCTGGCTCAGCTCTACCCAGCGCCGCGACCTGGTCGCTGAAGTGGCGCACATGCTCGCCGACGGCGACACCACCGAGGTCAATCGCCACAGCGAATTCTGGTTCGTCCCGGCCAGCGAGCTGCCACCGCCGCCACGCTGGAAACAGGCCGTGGTGACCTTTTGCGTGATCTGCCCGCTGACCCTGCTGATCCCACTGCTGTGGGGCCCGGTCTTCCGCGCATTTCCGTTGCTCGCTAATTACGTAATCAGCACGGCGCTGGTGACGATCACCATCGTGTTGCTGGTGGTGTACCTGCTGATGCCCCAAGCGACAAAGCTGGCCGCGCCATGGCTGAACGCCAAACCCGAGCCATTGCCCGGTGCCGACCATGAAGGATGAACCCACCAACAGCGACCGCCGCCGCTTCGTCGCCACCGGCTCGCTGCTCAGCGCGGCGGCGGCCGTTTTCTCCTCATTTCCCGTCACTGGCCTTGCGGTCGGTGCATCCCACTCTTCTGCCCCCGGAGGCGCGATGAACGTCGATCTGATTCTCTATAACGGCAACTTTCACACGGTCGATCAGGAAAAACCCAAAGCCAGCGCCGTGGCCATTGGCGGCGGCAAATTCGTCGCTGTGGGCACCGATGCCGAGATCATGTCCCTGCGCGGCAGCGCCACACAGGTCATCGACATGCACCAGCGCACGGTGATTCCGGGCCTCAACGACTCGCACTTGCACCTGATCCGTGGCGGCCTGAACTACAACCTCGAACTGCGCTGGGAGGGCGTGCCTTCGCTGGCCGACGCGCTGCGTATGCTGAAGGATCAGGCCGACCGTACGCCAACCCCGCAATGGGTGCGCGTGGTGGGCGGCTGGAACGAATTCCAGTTCGCCGAAAAACGCATGCCGACGCTCGAAGAGCTGAATCAGGCGGCGCCGGACACCCCGGTGTTCGTCCTGCACCTCTACGACCGCGCGCTGCTCAACCGCGCTGCCTTGCGAGTGGCCGGGTACACCCGTGACACGCCGAACCCGCCGGGCGGCGAAATCGTGCGGGACAGCAAGGGCGACCCGACCGGCATGCTCGTGGCCAGGCCCAACGCGATGATCCTGTATTCCACGCTGGCGAAGGGGCCGAAACTGCCATTGGAATACCAGGTCAACTCGACCCGGCAATTCATGCGTGAGCTGAACCGTCTGGGCCTGACCAGCGCCATCGACGCCGGAGGCGGTTTCCAGAACTACCCGGACGATTACGCCGTCATCACCCAGCTCGCCGAAGCGAAACAGCTGACCGTGCGCATCGCCTACAACCTGTTCACCCAGAAGCCGAAAGAAGAGCTCAACGACTTCAAGCACTGGACCAGCACCGTCACCCTGCACCAGGGTGATGACTTCCTGCGCCACAACGGCGCCGGGGAAATGCTGACGTTCTCCGCCGCCGACTTCGAAGACTTCCTCGAACCGCGTCCCGACCTGCCACCTGGCATGGAACAGGACCTTGAGCCGGTGGTGCGCCATCTGGTCGAGCACCGCTGGCCGTTCCGCCTGCACGCCACTTATAACGAATCGATCTCGCGGATGCTCGACGTGTTCGAGAAGGTCAACCGCGAGATCCCGTTCAACGGCATTCCGTGGTTCTTCGATCACTGCGAAACCATCACGCCGCAGAACATCGAGCGGGTGAAGGCGCTGGGCGGTGGCATCGCGATTCAGGACCGCATGGCGTTCCAGGGCGAATATTTCGTTGACCGTTACGGCAAGCAGGCCGCCGAGGCGACGCCGCCGATCAAACGCATGCTGGCCGAAGGCGTGCCAGTGGGGGCGGGCACCGACGCCACCCGCGTGTCGAGCTACAACCCCTGGACCTCGCTGTACTGGATGGTCAGCGGGCGCACCGTTGGCGGTCTGGAACTGTACCCGGAAGGCCTGTCCCGCGAGACGGCGCTGGAGCTGTTCACCCGTGGCAGCGCCTGGTTCTCGTCCGAGCAGGGCAAGAAGGGCCAGATCAAGGTGGGCCAGCTCGCGGACGTGGTGGCGTTGTCGCAGAACTTCTTCAGCGTGCCGGAAGAGTCGATCAAGTGGATCGAATCGGTGCTGACCATCGTCGACGGCAAGGTGGTGTACGGCACCGAAGAATTCGACGACCTGGCGCCGCCGAGCGTGCCGGTGCTGCCGGACTGGTCGCCCGTGGCCAAGGTGCCAGGCCACTGGCGTCAGGGCGCGCCGATGGCCGCTGCTGTTCACCAGTGCAGCGGGCCGTGCGGGGTGCATGCCCACAGCCACGACAAGGCGCGAATGTCGAAAGTCCCGGTCAGTGACTTCCAGGGCTTCTGGGGCGCGTTCGGCTGTTCGTGCTTCGCGTTCTGACCGGCGATTGAAAAGAGCCTGAAATCCCTCGCCGGGCTGAATGGGCGAGGGCAGGGGTCAGCGCCGTTCGCTGACCCCAATAAACGAAACGCCACACCTCAGTCACTCACTCAATGGAGTCAATCATGACCGCTCCCTACAAACGTCTGGACATCAACGATGCCGTGGTCCTGCTGGTCGATCACCAAACCGGCCTGATCTCGCTGGTGCAGGACTTCTCGCCGAACGAGTTCAAGAACAACGTGCTGGCCCTGGCCGACTGCGCCAAGTTCTTCAAACTGCCGACCATCCTGACCACCAGCTTCGAATCTGGCCCGAACGGTCCGTTGGTGCCCGAGCTGAAGGAAATGTTCCCGGACGCGCCGTACATCGCCCGTCCTGGCCAGATCAACGCCTGGGACAACGAAGATTTCGTCAAAGCGATCAAGGCGACCGGCCGCAAGCAATTGATCATCGCCGGTGTCGTGACCGACGTCTGCGTGGCGTTCCCGACCCTGTGCGCGCTGGAAGAAGGCTTCGACGTGTTCGTGGTGACTGATGCGTCCGGCACGTTCAACGAAGTGGTTCAACAAGCCGCCTGGGCGCGTATGTCCGCTGCCGGTGCGCAACTGGTCAACTGGTTCGCCGTGGCTTGCGAGCTGCAACGCGACTGGCGCAACGACATGGAAGGCCTCGCCAACCTGCTGTCCCAGCGCATCCCGAACTACCGCAACCTGATCAACAGCTACACGACGTTCAACAAGTAAGAGGGTTGATGTCAGACAGGGCGCCATTGTTGCGGCCTGTCTGACAAACGCCGCAGTCCCCTGTAGGAGCGAATTTATTCGCGAGACGGCGGCACATCCGCAGAGGTTTATCGGATGTATCGGCCTCTCGCGAATGAATTCGCTCCCGCAGAACCCCACCACCCCCTTCCCGTTCCCGAACGCACGATCATCGTGCGTTATCTACCCATTCCTGGTGCGTGAAGTAGCAGTCCGATACGCCCCCCGAAACCTACCCCTGCACATTTTCCATTCCGGTCAGACAGTTGGCGGGGTGCTGCTGACCTTGGCACCGCTTTTGCTTTTATGCATCCGTGGATTATTGGATACAAAAATTCAAAGAGGTGATTTCATGCGCCCCGTGCCGCGTTACACCGAACGTCAACCCGTGACCGCCGAAGAGGAGGCGTACGCTTTTCTGCTCGACGCCATCTGCAAGGGCACTTACCGCATGGGTGAACGGCTGATCGCCGAAGACATCGCGGGGGAGATCGGCATGAGCCGGATGCCGGTGCGCGAAGCGTTCAGGCGCCTGGCGGCCGACGGACTGGTCACGTTGCGGCCCAACCGCGGCGCCGTCGTCAGTGGCCTGAACATCGACGAAATGCGCGAAGTCTTCGAAATGCGCAGCGCGCTGGAAGGCCTGGCGATCCGCGTGGCGGTGCCCAAAATCACCGAACGACACCTTACCCATCTGGAGCGCCTGCTCGACGACATGGACGACTACCGCGACGACAGTTCGGAGTGGGTCAGCCGTCACCGCGCGTTTCACGAATACCTCTGCAGCCTCAGCGAGCGCGCGCGGTTGATGCGGCAGATTTCCGCGCTGTACACGGTCATCGAGCCGCACATGCGGGTCTGGCTGGAGCACGGCGAGAAGCCCCTCAGCGCCCGCGATGAACACGCGGTGATTCTCGATGCCGTGCGCGCTGGCGACGCCAATCACGCCGAGCGGGTCCTGCGCGACCACATCGAAGGCACGGTGCCTAGCCTGATCGCCTTTCTGGAGCAACAAAAACACCCCTAGCTTGCCCCAAAGAACCAGAGCGGGCCGTCAGCCTGCCGCTGTAACGCCGTACCGCTGTGACGTTCAGAACTGCCCTTACTTTCTTACCGAAACCGGAGCTTCCGTCATGCACACACCCGCCACATTGGCCGCCGCCATTTCCCTGAGTCTCTGCGCATCGCAGGTGTTCGCCGCGCCGACCGTGCCCGACCGTTTGCAGAAGGTCGACAAGGTCACCTATTGCTCGGGCATGGATTCACCCCCGCTCGTGTCGTTCGACGCCGCGCAGAAGCCGGTGGGCCTGACCATCGACCTCGGTGTCGAGATCGCCAAGCGGCTGGGGGGCAAGAAGGTGGAGTGGCGGGTGATTCCGTTCTCCGGGCTGGTGCCCGCGTTACTGGCGCAGCAGTGCGACATGATCGTCGATCAGTTGTTCGACAAACCCGAACGTCGCGAAGTGATCAACATCGTCAACTACATGTATTCCAGCCAGTCGGTGGTGGTGCCCAAGGGCAACCCCAAGGGCATCAAATCGCTGGATGACCTGTCCGGGCACAAGGTCGCGGTGCTCAACGGGTCGACGATCAAGACCCTGCTCGACGCGCAGAACGAAACCCTGACCAAAGCCGGTAAGCCGCCGCTGAAGCTGGTGGTCTACAACACCGACACCGACGCCTTCCAGGCCCTGCGCATCAACCAGGTCGACGCGTACGGCACCACCGTGGAAACCGCCGGTTACTACGCCAACATGGCCCCCGATCTCTTCCAGGAAGGTGTGCCCGCGTTCAGCCGCATCCTCACCGGATTGGGCATTCGCAAGGACGACGCGCAACTGACCACCGCTGTGCAGCAGGTGATCAGCGATATGCGCAGCGACGGCAGCTACACCCAGTTGCTCGCCAAATGGCATGTCGAAAGCGACAAGCTCGATTGAGTCAGCGCCGAACGGGATAGACCGATGAATTTCAATTGGGATGTGTTCTGGCAATACCTCCTGCAACCCAGTGGCGTCTACGTCACCGGGCTGTGGCTGACGTGCCTGATCAGTGTGCTAGCGATGCTGCTGGGTTGCACGCTGGGCCTGATCGCAGCGTTGATGCGCCTGTCGAAGAACCCGCTGTTGAACCTGCCGGTGCGTTTTTACGTATGGCTGATGCGCGGCACGCCGTTACTGGTGCAGATCGTCTTTCTCTACACCGCGCTGGCGGCGGGCGGGATTTTCCGCTTCGAAGACATCGACCTTGGCTGGTTCATCGTGCCGGGCAACATTCAGGCGGCGATCATCGCGCTGGGGCTGAACGAAGGCGCGTATATGGCCGAGATCATTCGTGCCGGGATCGGCGCGGTGGACAAAGGTCAGTACGAGGCCGGGCGTTCGCTGGGCATGACCTTCGGCAAGCTGATGCGCCGTATCGTGTTGCCCCAGGCGTTTCGGGTCATCGTTCCGCCGCTGGGCAACGAATTCAACGTGATGCTGAAAAACACCACGCTGGTCAGCGTCATCGGCGTTCAGGAACTGCTGCTTAGCACGCAAATGGTGACCTCCGCGACGTTCCGCGTTTTCGAGCTGTACCTGGTGGTGGCGATTTACTTCCTGATGCTGACCACGCTGTGGGGCTTCTTCCAGCGCTGGCTGGAACAGCGCTTCGGCCAGTCGGACCGACAGCCACCGGCGGCGAAACGCATGTTCGGTCGCAGCGCAATGAAACTGCTGAGGGGGCGTTGAGATGGCGCATCAAAGTGACGAACTGATCATCGAGGCGCTGAACATTCACAAGTCCTTCGGCGACCTGGAAATTCTCAAGGGCATCTCGCTGCAAGTGCGGCGAGGCGAAGTGGTGGTGCTGATTGGCGCTTCGGGGTCGGGCAAGACCACCTTCATTCGCTGCATCAATTTGCTGGAAGACATTCAGTCCGGACGTATCCGGGTCAACGGCCAGGCCATGGGCTATCGCGAGCGGGCCGACGGCACTCTGGTGCGTGAGTCCGAGCGGCACATCGCCCGCCAGCGTCGCGACATCGGCATGGTGTTCCAGCGCTTCAATCTGTTCGCCCACATGACCGCGTTGGAGAACATCATCGAGGCGCCGATCCATGTGCTCGGCGTCCCAAAAGCGGCTGCGTTGAATCAGGGCCGTGAGTTGTTGGCGCGGGTCGGTCTGGCGGACAAGGCCGCGCACTATCCCTCAATGCTGTCCGGCGGGCAGCAACAGCGAGTGGCGATCGCCCGCGCGCTGGCGATGAAACCCAAAGCCATGCTGTTCGACGAGCCCACCAGCGCCCTTGACCCGGAAACCGTCGGCGAGGTGCTTCAGGTGATGAAAGAACTCGCCGAAGACGGCATGACCATGGTCGTGGTGACCCATGAAATGGGCTTTGCCCGAGAGGTCGCCGACCGCGTGGTGGTGCTGGACCAGGGCGAACTGATCGAGCAGGGGCCCCCGGAACAGATTTTCAGCCGTCCGAATCACCCCCGTACCCAGGCGTTTCTCAGCCGCGTTCTCTGAGGCCCAGCCGGTCTGGTCCACGAATCCCGCATTGATAGAGCCTTCGACATGTTGAATTTTTCTGCCCACGACTATCCGTATCCGTCCCAACGCCAGAGCGTTTTTGCCCGCCGAGGCATGATCGCCGCATCGCAACCGCTGGCCGCTCAGGCAGGGATGGAAATGCTACAAAAAGGCGGCAACGCCATCGATGCCGCGATTGCCACGGCCGCGGCCCTGACCGTCGTCGAACCCACCGGCTGCGGCATCGGCGGTGACGCGTTTGCGTTGGTCTGGACCCAGGGCCAACTGCACGGCCTGAACGCCAACGGTCACGCCCCGGCAGCATTGAGCATCGAGGCCGTGAAAACGGCCGGCCACACCGAGATGCCCCTGTACGGCTGGACGCCCGTCACCGTGCCCGGTTGCCCCTCGGCCTGGGCTGAACTGTCTCGACGGTTTGGCAAGTTGCCGTTTGTTGATCTGCTGCAACCGGCAATCAGCCTGGCCCGGGATGGCTTTCCGCTTTCACCCGTGGTCGCCCATCAATGGCAAAAAGCGTTCGACGAATTCAGTCCCCATCGGGACGCGGTGCTGGACAGCTGGTTCGACACCTTTCTGGTCGACGGCCGGGTGCCGAACGCCGGAGAACTGTTTCGCAACCCGGCGCAGGCGCGCACCCTTGAAGAACTGGCCAACACCCAATGCGAGAGCCTGTATCGCGGCGCGTTGGCGCAGCGCATCGACGCTCATTCGCGAGCCACGGGCGGCTATTTGCGCGCTGAAGACCTTGCCGCGTTTCGCCCGCTGTGGGTCGATCCGATCAGCGTCAATTACCGGGGCTACGACGTCTGGGAAATCCCGCCCAGCGGCCAGGGCCTCGTGGCGCTGATGACGCTGAAGATCCTCGAAGGCTTCGATTTCGACCATCGCGACAGCCAGCAGACCTGGCACCGTCAGCTGGAAGCCATGAAGCTGGCCTACAGCGACGGCCTGCACCACATCACCGACCCATTGCACATGCGCGTCGCGGTCGAGGATCTGCTCAGCGACCGTTACAGCGATGCACGGAGGGCCTTGATCGCCGAACACGCCCAGGCGCCAACACCGGGCGATCCCCACGCCAGCGGCACGGTCTACCTGGCCGCCGCCGACGCCGAGGGCAACATGGTCTCGTTCATCCAGAGCAACTACCACGGCTTCGGCTCCGGCGTGGTGCTGCCCGACAGCGGGCTGGCGTTGCAGAACCGGGGGCAAGAATTCAGCCTCGATCCCGCGCACGCCAATTGTCTGGTCCCTGGCAAGAAAACCTTTCACACGATCATTCCGGGGTTTATCACCAAGGGCGGCCAGGCGGTGGGGCCGTTTGGCGTGATGGGCGGCTACATGCAACCTCAAGGGCATGTGCAGATGGTCATGAACCTGGTGGATTTCCGCCTCAACCCCCAAGCGGCCCTCGACGCACCGCGCTGGCAGTGGTTGGGCGGGATGAGAGTCGGCATCGAACAAGGCGCGTCAAAAGCGTTGGCAGCGGGACTGGCGCGACAGGGCCACGACATCAGCATCGCCTACGACTCCACGGAATTCGGTCGCGGGCAGATCATCGTGCGTGATCCGGACACAGGCGTGTTATGTGGCGGCACCGAGCCCAGGGCCGACTCCACCATCGTGGCGTGGTAAACCAGACGATCTGCTGATTTTAATTTTCCGAAAAGTCCTGTAATACAATACGATTGCTTTAGACGGGCCGGATCATGAGGATCGGCCCCGGATTCAATCGTGGTCTTCCCGCAAAAGGAAGGCCGCCACCGTGGCATTCACAGGTCTTCAGGAATACAGCATGAAAGTACTACGTCAGGCGTCGTCCTTGCGGCATCAAGTGCAGGATGCACTGCGCAATGAAATCATCTCGGGGCGCTTCAAGCCTGGGGATCGTCTGGTGGAACAACAGCTGTACACCGCGCTGGACGTCAGCCGCACCTCGCTGCGTGAAGCATTGCGGCAACTGGAAGCGGAAGGGCTGGTGGAACAAGTGCCCCATCGCGGCGCCTACGTGGCCTCGGTGGATGCCAAGGACGCCGTGCAGATCTACGACGTACGCGGCGCGCTGGAAGTCCTCGCCGTGCGCAACTTCGTGCGCTACGCCACCGACGAAGACGTCGGCGAACTGAGCGAAGTCTTCGACGAATTCGCCGAACAGTCCCGCACCACCAGCGTCGACGGCACAGCGTTGCTGGACATCAAGCGCCGCTTCTACCACGTCCTGCTCGACATCGAACAAAGCCGCGTCGTCGGCGGCATGCTCGAACAACTCAACAACCGCGTCAGCCTCCTGCGCGCCCTGTCCCTGGGCCGGGAAGGGCGCATGCCCCACACCCTCGCCGAACTCAAGGAAATCGTCCGCAACATCCAGCTGCGCGACGAAGAAGGCGCCTGCGCCGCCGCACTGCTCCACGTCGAAAACGCCTCCAAAAACGTGCTCGAACTGCTGGCGGCGACCGGGGTGCACGCGGTGCAATAACCTGCCAACACCCGGACCGCCGGGCTGCCCCTTTCTTACGAACCCTGCGGCGTGCGCGGTTTAGGTGTTCACTGAAGATTCACTGTGGGAGCGAATTTATTCGCGAAAGAGGGTTCTGGCGATGGAGGTGTGTTGAATGTACCAGCCATTCGCGAATGAATTCGCTCCCACAGGGGATTGGCGACATAACAGGAATAGCGTGGCCGCCTAATCCGCGAAGAGCGTTAGCTCCAGCCAGATGCCGTTGCTCTTCCAACACGATGGATCAGACGCCGCAGAACGCGACTTGGGTGCAGGCCGAACGCAGGTGGCGCGGAGTGGGTCGAGCGGCATGGATGCCGCGAGAGCGCCGCAAGGAC
>NZ_JAAAKW010000042.1 GCF_009905615.1 Pseudomonas sp. SLFW | reverse complement strand
TCCCCCACCAACGCCGTCACCGCCGCCAGCACAATATGGTAACGATCCACTTCGAAGAAGCTGCGCAGCCTCGCACGGGTGTCACTGCGGCCAAAGCCGTCCGTGCCCAGCACTGTGTAATCGCTCATCACGTAAGACCCGATCAACTGCGGCACCGCTCGTACGTAGTCGGAAACCGCCACCACCGGCGCGCCGGTTGGCAGGCATTCGTCAAGATGGCTGACACGTGGAACATCCCGGGGATGCAGCCGATTCCAGCGCTCCACCTCACGCGATTCCCGCGCCAGCTCGGTGTAGCTGGTGACGCTCCAGACCTCACTTTCGATCTGCCAGTCCTGCGCCAGCAGATCGGCCGCTGCAATCGCCTCACGTAACAACGTGCCTGAACCCAACAGCCGCACCTTGCCGACAGCGCCCTCCGCCGAGCGCTCGTCAAACCGATACAGGCCGCGAATAATCGACGCCTCGACACCCTCGGGCAACGTCGGCTGTGCGTAGTTTTCGTTCATCAGCGTGACGTAATAAAACTCGTCCACATCGCGCTCCAGCATCTGGCGCATGCCGTGGTCCAGAATCACCGCAAACTCCCCCGCGAACGCCGGATCGTAGGCGCGGCAGTTCGGCACGGTCGACGCCATCAAATGACTGGAGCCGTCCTGGTGCTGCAGCCCTTCGCCGCCCAGCGTCGTGCGGCCTGCCGTAGCCCCCAGCAGAAAACCGCGAGCACGCTGATCGGCGGCGGCCCAGATCAGGTCGCCGACCCGCTGGAACCCGAACATCGAGTAATAGATGTAAAACGGCAGCATGCGCAGGCCGTGGGCGGAATAGCTGGTTGCCGCCGCGACCCACGAACTGATCGCCCCCGCCTCGCTGATGCCCTCCTCCAGAATCTGCCCGTTGGTGGCCTCCCGATAACTGAGGATCGAGCCGATGTCTTCCGGCTCATAGCGCTGGCCCACGCTGGAGTAAATCCCGATTTGCTTGAACAGATTGGCCATGCCGAACGTGCGCGCTTCGTCGGCCACGATGGGCACGACGCGTGGGCCGAGCTGTTTGTCTTTCAGGAGATTGCCGAGCATGCGCACGAATGCCATGGTCGTCGACATCTCCTTGCCAGCGGCTTGAGTCGCGAAGCTGGCGTACTGTTCGCGATCAGGCACTGCAACATCTTGCGCGACGTTGCTGCGACTTGGCATCGAGCCGCCCAACGCCTGCCGGCGCTGGTGCAGGTAGCGCATCTCAGCGCTGTTTGCGTCGGGTTTGAGGAAGCTCAAATCGGCGGCTTCATCGTCGGTCAGTGGCAGATGAAAACGGTCGCGGAAATTGATCAACGCCTCACGATCCAGTTTCTTCTGCTGGTGCGTGGTCATCTTGCCTTGACCCGCCTCGCCCATGCCGAAGCCCTTCTTGGTCTGCGCGAGGATCACCGTGGGTCGGCCTTTGTGCAGCGTCGCAGCCTGATAGGCAGCGAAGATTTTCACCCAGTCATGACCGCCGCGTTTGAGCTGGTCGATCTGTTCGTCACTCAAACCTTCCGCCAGTTTGCTGAGTGCGTCGCTCTGACCGAAAAAGTGTTCGCGGTTGTAATGCCCATCTTTTGCCGCGAAGGTCTGGAACTGGCCATCGACGGTCTGCGACAGCGCACGCACCAGAGACCCGTCGTGATCCCGCGCAAACAACGCGTCCCAATCCGAGCCCCAGACCAGCTTGATGACATTCCAGCCCGCCCCGCTGAACAGTGCCTCCAGTTCGTCGATGATTCGCCCGTTTCCTCGCACCGGGCCATCGAGGCGCTGCAAGTTGCAGTTGACTACCCACGTCAAATTGTCGAGCCGTTCGCGGGCGGCCAGCGTCAGCGCCGACATGCTCTCCGGCTCGTCCATTTCGCCGTCACCGAATACGCCCCAGACGTGGCGCGTCGAGGTGTCCTGCAAGCCGCGATGCGCCAGATAGCGCATGAACCGCGCCTGATAGATCGAACTGATCGGGCCAATGCCCATTGAGCCTGTGGGAAATTGCCAGAAGTCCGACATCAACCAAGGGTGTGGATAACTTGAAAGCCCACGCGCATTGGCCTTGGCTCCTCCGATTTCCTGACGGTAGTGAGCCAGATCGTTTTCGCTCAATCGTCCTTCGAGAAACGCCCGCGCATAAATGCCCGGCGCCGAATGCGGCTGGTAGAACACCAGATCGCCGCCGTCGTTACCCGTGCTAGCGCGGAAGAAGTGATTGAAGCCGACCTCGAACAAGTCCGCCGCACTGGCATAGCTGGCGATATGCCCGCCCAACTCGCCATAGGCCTGGTTGGCGCGGACCACCATCGCCAGCGCATTCCAGCGTATCAGCGAGGCCAAGCGCTCTTCGACGGCCAGATCGCCCGGAAACGCAGGCTGCTGCTCGACAGGAATGGTGTTGATGTAAGGGGTGCCCGGCGTCGGCTGCCAGCCGATCTTCGGATCACGCGCCAAATGAGTGAGCATGTCGAGAATCTCGCGAGCGCGCTCGGGCCCGGCATTTTCGACCAGCGACAGCAGCGCGTCATGCCACTCGGTCATCTCCAACTGATCGTCATGGTTTCGTTCGGCAGCGGATGCAGGAATGCGAGATTCGAAATGGCTCATGGACACCTCCGGTTCAATAAGGAAAAGTCTATGCTTGCGCACACAAATTTAATGACCGATTTGCCCGACACAATCGCTGATCGGCAGCATAAAAAACTCCAAAAACGGCAGACGAAAGCACGATGAACTTCGACAGCATTGATCTGAAAATCCTTCGGGAACTGCAACGGGACAGCAGCCTGTCCAACGTCGAACTCGCCAAACGGGTTCACCTGTCGCCATCGCCGTGCCTGGCACGGGTCAAAGCGCTGGAAGCGTCGGGCTGCATCCGCGAGTACGTCGCCCTGCTCGCCCCTGAACATTTGGGGCTGCGCCTGAACGTGTTCATCTCCATCAGCCTGAAAGAGCAAAGCCGTGAGGCCCTGCAGAATTTCGAGCGCCGCGTGTGCGAGTGCGAAGAAGTGATGGAGTGTTACTTGATGACAGGGGATGCCGACTACCTGCTGCGCGTGGTCATGGCCGACATGCAAGCGCTCGAACATTTCATCATCGAACGCCTGTCGCCGATGCCGGAAGTCGAGAAAATCCGTTCCAGCCTGTCGCTCAAGCAGGTGCGCTACAAGACTGCACTGCCGTTGCGGCCATGACCCGCCGCCTGCGTGCAGCGAACGCGAGGACCTTCACACGCGGGTTCAGGTCCATCTTCTATGCTGCTCCTATTCGCCAGCATTCCACCTGCAAGGACAATCGATGACCGCACTCTCCTTCGCGCCGTTCCAGGACCTGGCTGACAAGCTGCTGCCGCACACTATTGCCGAACGGGCCGACGGCTCTCACGACGTCTCGCATCTGCATCGCGTCTGGACCAACGTCTGCGCCATTCGCAATAAAGAAGGGGGCGATCCCGAGATCCTGATCGCGGCCACCTTGTTGCACGATTGCGTGTCGGTGGAGAAAAACTCGCCCTTTCGCTCCAGCGCGTCCCGCCTGGCCGCTGCGAAAGCGGGGGAGCTGCTGTCGGAAATGGGCTGGGACGAAGAACGAATCGACGCTGTGGCACACGCCATCGAAGCCCACAGCTATTCGGCGAACATTGCGCCCACCACCCTCGAAGCCCGCATCCTGCAAGACGCCGACCGCCTCGACGCCATCGGCATGATCGGCGTCGCCCGTCTGTTCTACGTTTCGGGCCGTATGGGCAGCCACCTCTACGACCCGACCGACCCTCAAGCGAAAAGCCGAGAACTGGACGACAAACGGTACGCGACTGACCACTTCAAAACCAAACTCTTCACCCTCGCCCAAGGCTTCCAGACGGCCACAGGAAAACAGATGGCACAGACCCGACACGAGCGGGCCGAGCGGTTCTTGCGGGAGTTTATGGAAGAGGTGGGAGCGCCCGAATGCTGAAAATGCACATAGATTTTCGTCCTCAATCGTCCACACAACTACAACAAATCTGAAATATTTCGACTGGATGTCATAAAGACATCACGGAACATCTCTATAACGAGGTCTCTGGTGTATTCGTCGATGAGATTCGTGTTGTGAAAAGGTCATTGCGTGGGTTGTTCCGTCCTTCGTCCAAGCCAGCGTTCCTGCGACGCTTTCGGATTGCTCAGCGTCTGGTGCTGTGTTTCGGCATCACCGCGATGCTGCTGGTGGCGTTGGGCGTGTTCTGTCTGTTACAGATGCAGAGCATTCGCGATCAGGGCGCGGCGGTGGAAAGTGGGGCGATGCCGAGCATGGCCATGGCGGATGCCATCGCGATCGACCTGATCAAATTGCGCGGCGAGAGCGCACGTCTGATTGCCAACGCGGACGATCCGGGCGCGGTGGTCAACAGCAAGATCAACGTCGAGCAGCTGAAAAACGAGGTGGAGAAGAGCTTTAGCGATTACCTCTCCCATGCAACTGACAGCACGGAACGCGACTCCATCAAGGCTCTGCAAGACGCTTACAAGGCGTTCATGCCGGGCCTGCATGACGAAATCGGCTTGATCGAACAACGCAAACTCGACGATGCACGGATGCTGCTCAACACGACATTGAGCTTGCAAGGCGACTTGATGGACATGCAGGTGCAATTGCTGCGTGAACTGAATAAGCAAAGTGCTGCCGCCGCTGTAGACGGCGCGGGCAGTCGCTTCCAGCAGACGCGCATCATCGCGGTCAGCGCCATCGTGATTGCTTTGGTATTGACCCTGTTGTTGGCGTGGCGCTTGAGCGTGAGCATCATCCGGCCGCTGCGCCAATCGCTGCAGATCGCCAGCACCATTGCCGAGGGTGACCTGAGCCCGCAACCGATCCCGGAAGGCAAGGACGAAACGGCGCAGCTACTGAAAATGCTGGGCCAGATGCGCGGAAATTTGCACGGCACCATCGATCAGATTTACGCGGCAGCCAGCCAGTTGAGCCAGTCGGTGCAGGAGATGGGCGCGATTGCCGAGGCCAGCGCCAAAAACCTGCAGGCGCAGAACGACGAAATCGAACAGGCAGCGGTGGCGGTCAATCAGATGAGCCAGGCGGCGGTGGAAGTCGCTGACAACGCCAGCAACACGTCGACCGAGTCGAAAGCGTCGAACGAAGCGGCCGCCGAAGGCCGCATGCGCCTGACGGGCACCATCGATTCAATCAGAGAGCTGACCGACAATGTGCTCGACTCGTCTCATCAGGCTGATGGTCTGGCCGAACGCACACTGAGCATCAGCAAGATTCTCGAAGTGATCCGCGCCATCGCTAACCAGACCAACTTGCTGGCGCTCAACGCGGCGATTGAAGCAGCGCGTGCAGGCGAAGCGGGCCGTGGATTCGCGGTGGTGGCCGACGAGGTCAGGTCGCTGGCACAACGCACCAGCGCTTCGACCACCGAAATCGAAGGCTTGATCAACGATGTTCAGAAGAGCACTCAGGACACTGCTGAAACCCTGCGCGTCACTGCCGCCCAGGCCAGTCAGACACTGGAGCAGGCCGCAGCCACCAGTCAGGCGTTGACCGTGATCATCAGCTCAACCTCGACCATCAGCGACCGCAACATGCTGATCGCCAGTGCCGCTGAACAGCAGGCACAGGTCGCCCACGAGGTGGACCGCAACCTGAGCAGCATTCGCGACCTGTCGACGCAATCGGCTTCCGGTGCCCAACAGACCACCGTGGCCAGCAATGCCCTGGCGATGCTGGCCACCGATCTCAACTCAATGGTGCAACGCTTCGTGCTCTAACGCTCCGGACTCCGTAGCAGCATGGCCTGTTGGCGGTGGCGACTTTCAAATCGCCAATGCCAGCAAGCCGCAATGCTAATGAGTGATTTCAGACTTAATGTATTTCTTGTCATGTCCAGATGTTTCATTATTGAAACACACCCGCGCAGACGGGTGCCCACGCCAACAAGGACATGAGCATGAAGAAAACCGCTGCATTGAGCGTTGCACTCACCGCTTTCGCTCTCAGCTTGACCGCCCACGCAGACGTTGATGTCAGCCTGGGCAGCAAGGACCGCGTCACCCGCCTCTTCGCCTACCCCAATAACTGCAACGTCATTTGCTTCCGTAACTGGACGCTGGAGCAGACGGTCGAGCATTACCTGACGCAAAGCGTTCAGCGCGACGGCTACCCGACCGCCAACGTCAGCGTGACCAACGACAACGATCAGCTGCACGCCAAGATCACCGGCGTACCAGATGGCTATGACAAGCCGCTGACGAGTCTGTTGAATGCGGGCGATCTGGCATACACCGGCGCGAGCAAACTCAACGCGGATGGCAAATTTGCCTACAACTGGTACCTGTTCCTGCCGCTGGGCATGGCGCTGGAAAATCGCAAAAGTGTCGAGCTGCTGCATTTCCCGCCCGATTATTCGCTGACTCAAGCCCAGGATTACCTGCGCTCGGCGACCACTGACCGCTGGGCCGAACTGCTGACCGATAACGGTATTCCAACGGATCAGACCCCGGCGTATCAGACCATCATCGACATCGCCCCAATTGCCGCGCCGTCCAATGCAGGCAGCGATCTGGAAGGTGTCTACAGCTATTTCAATGACTACCAGACCACCATGGTCAAGGACGTCAGCCAGAGTTCGGCGGGCACCTCGCTGCCGATGGTCGCGTTCGGTGCGCCAGTACGCAACTGGCTGAAAGCGCAGTACAACGTCAACGTGCCGGTGCTGGGCCTGGCGACGATCAGTCCGACGACGGGGCAGACTGTATCGGTGATCGGCTCCAACCACCCGAGCTACATCTGGTACGCGGCGGACAAGAGCAACTATGGCGGCGATGAGGCCAAGGCTGACGCGGCGGGTTTGAAAGTCATGGGGCAGGACTTGAGCGCTGCGTGCTGGCAGGCGGGGATGGGGCAGAAACCGGGTTCGGACGCAGCGGCCCTCTTGAGCCAGTGCACGACCAACTGGCAGGTGACCAACAAAGTCGAGACTTGCAAGCTGTTCTACACCTCGATTCGCAACTTGACGCCTGACCAGGCGGCTGCAAAATGCCGGACCGGGTCGGTGGGTCGGCAGCTGGATCAGCTGCGCAAGCCGTTGCCCGAGATGCTGAAAAAGCAGGCCTGACTCCTGTAGGAGTGAACTTGCTCTGGGCGGCATCCCGACGATTGCAATTTGTCCGACACCTATTCATGCCTGACACACCGCCATCGTCGGGATGCCGCCCAGAGCAAGCTCACTCCTACAAATTTAGCGGTCCTGTCTTACGCATTTCGTCGCATTCCAGGGTCCGCTGTATCAGAAGAGTCACTCCCCTAACGGACGCAACCGATACTGCGGCGGCAACTGCTCAAAACCGCTGATCGTCGTGTTCAGGCTCTTCCAGCGTCCGTCCTTGATCCCGTAGATGCAGCCGTGGATCGACAACTTCTGCCCGCGATGCCAGGCGTTCTGCACAATGCTGGTGTGCCCGACGTTGGCCACCTGCTGAATCACGTTCAGCTCGCACAGGCGGTCGACCTGCTCTTCCTCGGTCGGCAGCTTGCTCAGCAATTCACGGTTCTCGTAATACAGATCGCGAATGGTCCGCAGCCAGCCGTCGATCAGGCCGAACTGACGGTCCTGCATCGAGGCGCGCACGCCGCCGCAGCCGTAGTGGCCGGTGACGAGGATATGTTTGACCTTGAGGACATCGACGGCGTACTGAATCACCGACAGACAATTGAGGTCAGTGTGCAGCACGACGTTGGCCACGTTGCGATGAACGAACAGATCGCCAGGCAGCATGCCGACGATTTCATTCGCGGGGACGCGCGCGTCCGAACAACCGATCCAGAGGTATTCCGGCGTTTGCTGACGGGCCAGCTTGGCGAAGAACTCAGGGTCTTCTTCCTTGATGGCGGCTGCCCAACGTTCGTTGTTATCGATCAGATCTTGTAATTCGTTCATACGTTGATGCCTCGGAAATGATGCCCAGCTATGACAGGCGCTCGACGGTCGGGGTCACGCCATTTCGCCACGACCGATGGAGAATCTGAGTGAATCTTCATAACGCCCCCCGGTCCACCTCATTAAGACCGCTCATAATGAGGATTTGCCATGAACGACCCACGCCGCCCTTTCGGCGCTACCCAGCCCGAACCTATCGACGATAACGAAGATCGCATGGGCTCGATGGAAGAGCTTAACTTCAATGACAATAACGAACCCAGCGGACGGATCGGTGACACCATTCCTGCAGATGAGCTGGAAACGTACATTCCGGACGAGCGCGTGCGGGAAGCGGGAATGACCGGCGCGTCGACGGATGATCACAACCCGACAGACGATGACATGAGTCCGGAAACGCTGATCGACGAAGACGGCTCACGCTCGGCCCGCGAGCAGGGTGAAGGCGGCCCGGCAGACTTTGATTTGAGCATCGTCGACGAAGACGAAATTGGCGCGGGCGGCGGGCTGGATGAAGAGGAAATGGCGATTTTCGATCCGCTGGATGGTAAACCTGAGATTTAACGCGTCTGTTCAGGCAGGTGAAACCCTGTAGGAGCGAATTCATTCGCGAGACGGCATTCCAAACGATTCAACGGTGCCGGATGTACACATGTCTCGCGAATAAATTCGCTCCTACAGTCTGAGGCTCAGCCTCGGGTGATCAATCCGTCAGGGTGCAGGCCATGACCAGCGCGTCTTCACGGCCACCCACCGCCGGGTAGTAATCACGACGCCGACCCACCTCGTTGAATCCGTACCGCTCGTACAACCGATAGGCCGACTGGTTGCTCGCCCGCAGTTCAAGGAAGCACTCGCGGCCATTCATCTCATAAGCGCGCTTCATCAACTGATCCAGCAACAACAGCCCCAATCCCCGGCCTTGGCTTTCCGGCTTGACCGTGATGTTCAGCAGATGCGCCTCATCGATGATCACGTTAATGACCCCGTGCCCCACCTGCTGATTGCCTTCGAACATCAACCAGATTTCGTAGGATTTGAGGCCATCCAGAAAGATGCCCCTCGTCCACGGGTGGCTGAATGCCGCGTATTCGATCTTCAACACCGCATCGAGATCGGCTTCGGTCATGCGGCGAAACGTTACGGCATCACTCATTTACGCTCTTCCAACGTCCCATCAATTGACGCATGGCACGCCACACATCGGCCTTGCGCTGAGGCTCGTCCATCAGGAGTTCCAGACCCGGCAGCGCCCAGGCCGATCCCAGACCTTCGACCTGGAATTCAAGATTGTAGGATTCGGCGTCAACTTCCCCGGCAAAACGTATCGCCGGCAGTCCGATCAGCCACAAACAGGTGCAAGGCTCCTCCTCTGTCCGGGCATACAGAAAACCCTGAACGAAATCACGAGCCGCCTCGGGGCCTTGATCCATCTGGCCGCGTACCAGCAGCGGCCAACGCACAGGCTCGCCGATGATCTGCGGACTATCAGGCAAACCGGCGGCGCGCAGCATGTCCTTGAGCAAGAGATAAGAAGGATCGCGACTCTGGAAAGGCTCGCCCGTTGCCAGCTCAACCAACAGCAAACAACTGCCCGCACGAAGCAATTGCAACGAGAAGCGCGGCGGCGGCACAACCGGCGCTTTCACGACTTCCGGGGCTGGCTCATCCTCCACCGGCTTGACGGCTGGTTTGGCAGCGGAGGAAGGACGAGGAATTTCGATCTTCGGTCGCTCCACCGTGCGTGCCGCAGGGGCTGCGCCGTTCGGGCCCTCGTTGCGGGAGACCGCAGGGGCCACCGATGGCAGCGCCTGCGCAACCTCGTCCTCAAACACCGGCAACGGCGCGAGCAACTCCGGACGCGAAGGCGCAGCAAAAGGCAGATCGGTGCGCGGCAGCCAACTGACCACCTGCATGGCGGTCAAATAAGCGCGGCGGCGAGGCTCGTTGAGCAAGGGGCAGCCACCTGTGGATAAAGTCAGGACGGGGATTCTACAGACGTTCGAGACTTCACGCCGCAGTTGATCGACTGAGGGTGAAAACCAACCCCCGCGATGCAGTACAATCGCCGCTTTTATTTGCCAACCTGCGGCCCTCCGATGATCGAACCTAAGCGCGTCCTGCGCGCCCTTGCCGAACACTGGGCGCTTCTTGAGCCTCTGTGCGAGCACTTCGACCAAGGCACCCTGAGCCTGAGCGAACTGCGCCTGCAACTGGCCGCCCAGCAACTGGAAAGCACACCCCAGGACATCACCCACCTGCTGGACGTGTGGATTCGCCTCGATATTCTGGTTCCCGTGGCCAAAAGCCCGAACCGTTTCGAGCTGAACGCGCAGATCCACGATTTCCTGTCGTACCTGCGCCGCGAGCACCGCCTTGGCCTGTGCCTGGAGATCGAAGCCTATCTGCGCCATCTGGAGCGACTGGCCGGTTACATTCAGGAAGCGTTCGACGCCCGCGATGCCAACGATCTCGCCCGCCAGTTGCGCCTGCTCGACATGCGCGTGCGCGACGTGCTGAAAAAGCTCGCCAACGATGAACAGGCGCTGGTCGCCGTGGCCGAACGTGCCAAGACCAGCGACCGCCAGATCCCGCTGCGTCAGCGCTATGCCGAAGTGCTGGCGACCTGGGATGAGTACGTCGAGCCTATGATCCAGCTGGTCAACGCCGACGGCGCCTTCGAACAAGGCGTGCGCAAGGTCGAAAACGTCTTGCTACGCATGCTCACCGATCAGCAGCGCCTTGGCCATCTGGTCGACGACGACATGCTGCTGCGTACTCACGCGCGGATTCTTGAAATGCAGACCAGCGCGCAACTGACCCTGCGTCATGCCCGCGAACTGCTGCTGCCATTGCGTGAAGAGGCGCGTCGCCACAACGCCGTGACCCGTGGCGCCGCGCTGGCCCTGTCAGCCATTCGCCGCAAGGGCATCGACGCGGTGCCCCAGGCCGCGATGCCGATGTTCACCCGTCCGCAAAGCACTTTCCTCGGCAGCGCTAACCAGGTGGAAGCGTATGTTTATGCGCTCGCCCGCTTCGAGCCGAAACCGGCACGCTTCCCCAAGGCCAACGTCACCCGCAAGGGCGAGCCGCCACGGGCGCCGCGCACCGTCAAGGAAATGGTCGAGCGCTGCGAAGAGGCCCTGCCGATGCCGGACCTGATGGTCTGGCTGCTGGAGCAGGAACCGACCGGCGCCACTGACGAATTGCTGTATTGGTTCTCGCGCCTGTCACGGGAAAAACGCTTCAAACGCGAGCGTCTCGAACGCCGCGAATACTTGACCCAGGAGCACCGCGTCAGCCTGCGCTCCTTCGCCCTGCTCTCAAGCAAAGACGCCACCCCAGAGAATTCCGAGGGCACCGCCCATGCATCTTGATCTATCCGAACTGTCCCAGCTCGCGCCGATCTTTCGCGAGCTGTTCAAGGGCTACCACGTCAGCCGTCGCGACCCTGAGCTGTACGCGCAACTGTCCAACTTTCAGGACCAGTACCGCACGCTATTCAAGGCGCTGGGTTTCGAGCTGATCTGCGACACCCGTGGCTTCTACTATTTCGTGCCGGACCTGGCCGCCGCCCAGGTCAACAAGACTGCACAGCGTCTGGCCTTGTTTACGTTCATCCTCGTCGAGCACCTGGCCGATCAGGGCCGCGACCCGGTGGCGGTCCTCGATGGTGGCAGTCTGGGCCGCGACGAACTGCCCTCACTGCTGGATAAATACCGCGACCTGTTCCTGCAAGCCGAAGTGCAGACCCAAGAAGAGCTGGAAGAGAAAATCATGCGCCGCATGACCCAGCTCGGCTTTGCCTCCGAAGAAGTGGGTATCTATCGCTTCCTGCCGCCGATGCACCGTTTTCTGGATGTATGTCTGTCGGTTCAGCAGGACCGCGACCTGGCCGCCAGCCTGCACAGCGACCTGCCATTGCCAACGCCGGTGCTGATCGACGACGACAGCGACGAGAAGCTGCTACAGACCGACGACCCGCTCGACCTGGCGGAATTTGACGACACCGAAGAAAGCGAAGAGCAGGCCTTGGCTCGCGCTATCGCCGAAGAACAGGAACATGACGCATGAGCCAGGAACGCTATGGCATCCGCCGCTTCGCCCTGCTGAATACCGCCGGTTACAGCTTGGGCCTGTTCCCGCTGGAGCACCCGTTGTCGGTGTACGGCGCGAACAACCTCGGCAAGAGTGCCTCGATCAACGCACTGCAATTCCCGATTCTGGCGCGCATGTCGGACATGTCCTTCGGTAAATACAGCCTCGACCAGTCCCGCCGCTTCTACTTCGCGTCAGACACCAGCTACATCCTCGTCGAAGTCGCCCTGCCCCACGGCCCGCACGTCATTGGCGTGGTCGGTCGAGGTCCGGGCGGCGGCTTTGGTCACCAGTTTTTCGCCTATGCGGGCAAGCTGGATTTGGCGCACTACCAGAAGAACGACACCTGCCTGCGGCAGAAAGAGCTGTTTACCAATCTGGAAAGCCAAGGCCTCAAAGCCTACGAGCTGAAACCGGACGAACTGCGTCGCTTGCTGGTCGGTGGTCATACCTCGATCCCGCTGGACCTGACGCTGATCCCGCTGCGCTCCACCAGCGAACAGAGTCTGAAAACATTCCGCGCGTTGTTCATCAACCTGTTGCACATGCGCGAAATCACTGCTGCCAAACTCAAGCAACTGTTCCTCGACGCGTTCGAGCACAGCCTGCGTTCCGGTAGCGTGGATTACATCGCCGCGTGCGAAGAAGCCTTCCGCGACGTACGTCGCATGGAACAGGACTACAACGCGCTGGTGCTTGCCGGTCCTTTGGTCGAAGCCCTGGCGAACGGCGTCAAACAGCGCGACATCCTGCGTGGCAAGTTGCATCGCCTGTCGCCCTTGCTGGACTCGTTGCTTGGCACATGGCAGGACTACTCCAACGCACGCAAGGAAGAGCTGGTCATTCAGGCCGAGCATTACCGGGGGGAACAGGACGCCTTGCAGAACGATCAGCGCGGCGGCACTCAGGAGCTGATGCGCCTTGAGCGTGAGATCAGCGATCTGCAACGCTGGATCGGCGAATTGGCTGTTTTGAAGAACCGCTTTGCGCTGGTGGACGACGTTCGCGTTCTCGAACAGCAACTGCTGGCCGCCAAAGATGCCCACGACGAACTGGCCGGTGCGCTGGCACAGTCCCGTCAGTTCAGCGCTGAAGACCTGGATGAACGCCTGCGCGATCTGGAAAAGCGTCTGAAATCGGTGAAGCAGCAGCTCGATCATGCGGACAACAACAGCTACGCCCGACTGCGAGAAGAGTTCTCGCAACCGGACGTCGAACGCCTGATGCGCCTGTTCAACAGCTCACTCTTTAGTCTGCCGCTCGGCGAACAAGGCATCGCGCTGGATGACGGTGATGCATGGGTCAAATCGCTGGAGGCCATTCTGGATGGGTTCAAAGGCGAACACTTCCAAGTGCCCGGCCTGTCGATCAACCTGTCGCACATCGAGCCTCCCGCGTTGCAGGCGTTGGCTGACCGCGCAGCGTTGCGCGATCAGAAAGAGCGTCTGGAAAAAGAACTCAAGCAACTGAAGACCCAGCAAGCCGTTGCGGCTGACCGGGCGGCAAGCAAAACCCAGACTGAAGCCCTGTATCAGCAGGTGCTGGATGCGCAGAAAGCGCTGGAAGATTTCCGTCGCACCCAGACCCTGAGCGCCGAAGAAGGCGAGAAGCTGGAACAACTGGCTCAGATGGAAGCGGCACAGGACGAACTCAAGCGCTCCAGCGATGCCTTCACCGAACGCGTTCAGCAACTGTCGGCGAAGCTGCAATTGGTAGGGCGTCAGATCGGCGATCTGGAATCCAAGCAGCGCACGCTGGATGACGCGCTGCGTCGCCGTCAGTTGCTGCCTGCTGACTTGCCATTCGGCACGCCGTTCATGGAGCCTGTCGACGATTCGCTGGACAATCTGCTCCCCCTCCTCAACGACTACCAGGACAGCTGGCAAGGTCTGTTGCGTTGCGATGGTCAGATTGAAGCCTTGTATGCGCAGGTACGTCTGAAGGGCGTGGCCAAGTTCGACAGCGAAGACGACATGGAGCGCCGTCTGCAACTGCTGATCAACGCCTATGCGCACCGTACTGATGAAGCGCTGACTTTAGGCAAGGCACGTCGTGCAGCCGTCACCGACATTGCGCGGACCCTGCGTAACATTCGCAGTGACTACGACAGCCTTGAGCATCAACTGGCGTTGTTCAACCGCGAGATCAACCGACGCCAAGTCTCCAACCTGGAAAGCTTCCGCATCGTTCTGGCTCCTAACAAGGAAGCGCTCAAGCACATCGACCAGATCATTCACAGCGCCGGTCAGTACGAAGAAGGCGAAACGCTGTCGGTCTTCGACCTGAGCCAGAGCGCCGAGCAGGACAACAAGAACGAAGAAGCCAAGGAATATCTGGCGCGCCTGGTGGCAGCGAACCATAACCAGCTGGGTCTTAAAGATCTGTTCGAGCTGGCGTTCGAAATCACCAAGGTCAACGGCCAGCCGGTTATCCACACCGACATCGATGGCGCCGCGTCAAACGGCACGACCATGACCATCAAAGCGCTGACCAACATGTACCTCTTGCTGCACTTGATGGACCGCGATCTGGCCGGTCGTGTGCGCCTGCCTTACTACCTCGACGAAGCGGCAGACATTGACGAACGTAACCAGGCAGCGTTGCTGGAAACCAGCCTGCAATTGGGCTTCGTGCCAATTCTGGCGAGCGTTAAGCCGCAAGTGTCCGCGCATGTCGCGATCGACCTTGAAGGCGGCAGCGGCCCTGCTGGTATTTACATCGATGAGGCCGACTGGAAATACATTCGTCGTCGCGATGAAGTGAGTACGGTGAAGGCTGTGGAAGTAGCGGAAGCTGCTGCTGAATAGCCCTTATTCAGGTGATAACAAAAAGCCCTGCAGCGATGCGGGGCTTTTTTATGGGCTTTCGCCCGTCGTAGCAGCAGGGCTCGCCGCAGGTATTGCCCGGAGGTCGCCTCCCCTGTAGGAGCGAATTCATTCGCGGGACGCAGGTTCAGGCCCTGCATCTCTATCGCCTGTACGGCCCTCTCGCGAATGAATTCGCTCCTACACGTTCTCTCGCAAATTGAGGTTGAATTCTGAGTTTTTCCGCGCGTAAAAACAAAACCCCATCTGCTTTCGCAAATGGGGTTCTGGAATTTAATCTTGACGATGACCTACTCTCACATGGGGA
>NZ_JAAAKW010000041.1 GCF_009905615.1 Pseudomonas sp. SLFW | reverse complement strand
CCGGAACGGCCGGGGGCGTTGTTCAACTTTCTGAATAAGCTGGGCGGGAAGTGGAATATTTCGATGTTCCACTACCGCAATCATGGGGCTGCGGATGGTCGGGTCGTGGCGGGACTGGTGGTGCCGGAGGATGAAAGGCACCTGGTGTCGAAGGCGCTGGCGGAGATTGGGTATCCGTATTGGGATGAGACGAATAATCCGGCGTATAAGCTGTTTTTGGGATAACGCCCTGCGCAGACCCTGTAGGAGCGAATTCATTCGGGAAAGGTGTCTCGGGCGGAACATGTGTGTCGTCTGTACGATTGCATCGCGAATGAATTCGCTCCCACAGGTCTATGTTCGACCTGCGAGGTGCGGTGGTCGTGGAGTAGCCACCCAACGCAACTTCCCGCCCCCGACTACGCTCAAAGCACGTCCTCTATAAAGGAAAGCGCCACCATGGAACACTTCGCCGCCCTGAAAATCCTGCACATGGTCACGACCGTGCTGCTGTTCGCCTGCGGGCTGGCGCTGACGTTCTGGATCGTACGCGGACGGCGGGCCGGGGATCTGACGGTGCAGAATCGCGCCATGCAGAGGCCTTGGGTGTTTGTCTGGTTGCTGATGGGGTTGTGCCTGCTGACGCTGCCGATCAGCGGCTGGTGGCTGGTGCACTATGCGGGCTGGTCGCTGGGGCAGAGCTGGTTATTGTTCGCCAGCATTCTTTATACCTTTGGCGCGTTGAGTTGGGCCTGGCTGGCGGTGCGGGTCAATCGGCTGCGCAGGCCAGTGATCGTCGGCAACCCTAAATTTACCCTGGCGTTGGCGGTCTTTAGTGCGGTCTGTTTTGTCGCCATCGCCGGATTGATGGGTGCCAAGCCGGTTTAATTCCGCTGCATCACAATCACTACAAGGACGGTAATGAGGGTACTTCTGGCAGGTGCGACGGGATTCGTCGGACGTCACTTGCTCAAGGCGCTGAGCAGCGCCGGTCATCAGATCATTGCGACCAGTCGCACCCGGCAATCGTTGCGTTTGCCGGGTGTCGAATGGCGTCAGCTCGACCTCGACACCTTGGCTTCAGTGCCTGACCACTTCGAATTCCCCGAAGCCATCGATCTGCTGATCAACGCCGCCGGTTTGTTGAGTGTGGACGAGCAACAACTGAGCCTGACCCAGGACCTCGGGACTTGTGCGCTTTTCAATCTGGCGAAACACGCCGGTGTCCGGGTCCTGCACATTTCGGCCCTCGGCGCGGGCGGACAGCCGGACGTGCCGTTTCTCGCCAGTAAAGCTGCGGCGGATGACTATCTGATGGCGCTCGGCCTACCCGCCGTGGTGCTGCGCCCTTCGTTGATCGTGGGGCAGGGCGGTGCCAGCAGTGACTGGCTCGCTCGTCTTTCCGCATTGCCGGTGATCCCGTTGCTGGACCGCAAAGCCCGATTGCAGCCTTTGCACATCGATGATCTGGTCGGTGCCGTACTGGCCTTGATGCGCCGCTGGCCGGACGCCGCCGTTGTCTTGCCCGTGGTGGGGCCTGAGGTCATGACGCTAGGGCAGTTGATCGACCAGATGCGCATGTCCCAAGGCTGGCCGACCGCCTGGTTTCTCAAAATCCCTGACGCGGTGACCGAGCTGGGAGCCTCGATGGGCGATCGCTTCGGCTGGAGAGCCCTGAATTATCAAAGCCTGCTCATGGCCCGTCGCGACAACATCGCCGATCCCGAAGTGCTGGAGTCGGTCTGTGGTTATCGCTGCGCCAGTTTGCGTGATCGTTTGCAGGAGTGGCCCGATCCGGCCCAAAGCGCACAGCTCGCCCTGCGTCCGATGATGCTGGCGGTGCTGGCGCTGATCTGGCTGGGCACGGCGTTCGTCAGCCTCGGGCCCGGCTTTGATTGGGGATTGCGAATTCTTGCCGAGGCTGGGCTGACAGGGCCCTTCGCGCAAATCGCGGCGGTGAGTGGTGCGCTGTGCGACGGCGTGTTGGGGGTTGGCCTGCTCATCCCGCGCTGGCGCCGCCGTGTGTTTCAGGCGCAACTGTGCCTGATGGCGGTTTACACCATCATCATCACCTTCATCCTTCCCCATTACTGGTTTGACCCTTACGCCGCTGTCGCCAAAAACCTGGTGCTGATGGTGGCCACCCTTTGGCTTTTACGGACTGAACCGCGTCGATGAACGCCTATTTACTGCTCAAAACCCTGCACATTCTGTCGTCCACGATCCTGTTCGGCCTCGGCGCGGGCTCGGCCTATTACGCGCTGAGGGCCTGGCGGACCGGCAAGGTCGAGGTCATCGCCGTGACGTTCAAGCATTTGGTGTTCGCCGACTGGGCGTTCACCACGACGACCGCGATCTTTCAGCCCCTGAGCGGGTTAGGCCTGGTATTGCTCGCAGGCTGGCCGCCTCATCAAACCTGGCTGATGTGGAGTTTCGGGTTGTACGTGCTGGCGGGAATTTGCTGGCTGCCAGTGGTGTGGCTGCAGATCCGGGTGCACAAGATGGCGAATCAGGCGTTGCTGGACGGCTCTGCGATGCCGATGAAGGCGACTGTTTATATGCGATGGTGGTTTGGCCTGGCGTGGCCCGCGTTCTTTTCGTTTATCGCGATTTTTTACTTGATGGTGGCCAAGCCGAGTTGAGGATGGCCACCGATCTTAAGCGTCAACGCTGCCCCCCCCGTGGGAGCGAATTCATTCGCGAGGGGTCAGTACAGTCGATGCATCTCTACCGCCTATACCGCCGCCTCGCGAATGAATTCGCTCCCACAGAAAAGCCGCGTTTGCCGAGTATCTGGTCCTCCGGCAAGTTGAGGTGCCCCTGATATCTCAATCGCGCAACGAAATCACCGGCCAGCCACGACGGGTCGCTTCGGCGCGCAGTTTTTCATCGGGGTCGACGGCCACCGGGTTGGCGACTTGCTCCAGCAGCGGCAGGTCGTTCATCGAGTCGCTGTAGAAATAGCTGTCTTCCAGATCAAAGCCGTTTTCTTCGATCCAGCGGTTCAGGCGCGTCACCTTGCCTTCACGGAAGCACGGAACGTCGGTGGTGCGGCCGGTGTAGCGGCCTTCGACAATCTCGCACTCGGTCGCCAACAGCGTGTCGATGCCCATGTGCTTCACGATCGGCGCGGTCACGAAGCGGTTGGTCGCGGTGATGACCACCAGCTTGTCACCCGCATCGCGGTGCTTGGCGATCAGGGCGAGAGCCTTCGGCAGCACCAACGGCTCGATGCAGTCGCGCATGAACTCGCCATGCCATTCGTCGAGTTGCGCCATTTCAGTGCGACCGAGGATTTCCAGACTGAAATTCAGGTAATCCGTCAGGTTCAGAGTGCCTGCCAGATAGTCCTGATAAAAGGCATCGTTACGCGCCTTGTAAGCAGCACCGTCAAGGATGCCGCGTTCGCACAGGTAATCCCCCCAGGCGTGGTCGCTGTCGCCACCCAAGAGCGTGTTGTCGAGGTCGAATAAGGCCAGGCGCATGCGGTTACTCGCTGAATTGGCTGAAAAAAGAGCACAAGAATACGAGGTTTCATCAAGAGATCGCATCTATTAATGCAGTTGTCGCGATAAGCTGCCTGCGCCTCGTTGCTGCCTTCACGATCTTTGTGGAACAATGCGGCGACATGCGTTTGCGAGGTTGTAGCCGTGATCGACCCCGATGGTTTCCGCCCTAATGTCGGGATAATTCTGACAAATGATGCTGGCCAGGTCTTATGGGCTCGCCGTATCAACCAAGATGCCTGGCAGTTTCCGCAAGGAGGGATCAACCCTCAGGAAACGCCGGAAGACGCGCTCTATCGTGAATTGAATGAAGAAGTCGGGCTGGAACGGCACGATGTTGAAATTCTGGCCTGCACCCGTGGCTGGCTGCGCTATCGTCTGCCGCAACGTCTGGTCCGTACCCACAGCCAGCCGCTGTGCATCGGCCAGAAGCAAAAGTGGTTTCTCCTGCGCCTGATCTCCAACGAGCAGCGGGTGCGGATGGATTTGACCGGTAAACCGGAGTTCGATGGCTGGAAATGGGTCAGCTATTGGTATCCGTTGGGCCAGGTGGTGACATTCAAGCGCGAAGTGTATCGCCGCGCACTCAAAGAGCTTGCCCCGCGCCTGTTGGCGCGCGACTGACACGGAGTTCGACCCCGAGCCATGCTCAATACGCTGCGCAAGATCGTCCAGGAAGTTAACTCCGCCAAGGATCTCAAGGCGGCGTTGGGGATTATTGTGTTACGCGTCAAAGAGGCCATGAGCAGCCAGGTCTGCTCGGTCTATTTGCTCGACCCCGAAAGCAACCGTTTCGTGCTGATGGCCACTGAGGGCTTGAACAAGCGCTCCATTGGCAAAGTCAGCATGGCGCCCAATGAGGGCCTGGTCGGTCTGGTCGGCACGCGCGAAGAGCCGCTGAACCTCGAAAACGCCGCCGATCACCCCCGCTATCGCTACTTTGCCGAGACCGGCGAAGAACGTTTTGCTTCGTTCCTTGGCGCGCCGATCATTCACCACCGGCGTGTCGTCGGGGTGTTGGTAATCCAGCAAAAGGAGCGCCGTCAGTTCGACGAAGGGGAAGAAGCCTTCCTCGTGACCATGAGCGCCCAGTTGGCTGGCGTTATCGCCCATGCCGAGGCCACAGGCTCGATTCGCGGGTTGGGGCGTCAGGGCAAGGGCATTCAGGAAGCCCGCTTCGTCGGCGTGGCCGGTTCGCCGGGTGCGGCGGTCGGTACGGCGCTGGTGATGCTGCCGCCCGCCGACCTCGAAGTGGTGCCGGACAAGACCGTCACCGACATCGATGCCGAGCTGAAACTGTTCCAGAACGCCCTTGAAGGCGTTCGCAGCGACATGCGCACGCTTTCAGCGAAGTTGGCGACTCAGTTGCGCCCTGAAGAGCGCGCGTTGTTCGACGTCTACCTCATGATGCTCGACGATGCATCGCTGGGCAGTGAAGTCACCAACGTCATCAAGACCGGCCAATGGGCACAGGGCGCGCTGCGTTCGGTGGTCAATGAGCACGTCAACCGTTTTGAACTGATGGACGATGCCTACCTGCGCGAGCGTGCATCGGACGTCAAGGATCTGGGCCGTCGTTTGCTGGCCTATCTTCAGGAGGCGCGCCAGCAGGCGCTGGTCTATCCCGACGCGACGATTCTGGTCAGCGAGGAATTGACCCCGGCCATGCTCGGCGAAGTGCCGGAAGGCAAGCTTGTCGGTCTGGTCTCGGTGCTGGGTTCGGGCAACTCTCACGTGGCGATCCTGGCCCGTGCGATGGGCATTCCGACGGTCATGGGTGCGGTCGATTTGCCGTATTCCAAGGTCGATGGCATCGAGCTGATCGTCGACGGTTACCACGGCGAAGTCTTCACCAACCCCAGCGAAGCCCTGCGCAAGCAGTATTCGGTGGTGGTCGAGGAAGAGCGTCAGCTGTCTCAAGGCCTCGACGCCTTGCGCGAGCTGCCCTGCGTCACCCTCGACGGACACCGCATGCCATTGTGGGTCAACACCGGTCTGCTGGCCGACGTGGCGCGGGCTCAACAGCGCGGCGCCGAAGGGGTGGGCCTGTACCGCACCGAAGTGCCGTTCATGATTCAGCAGCGTTTCCCGAGTGAAAAGGAACAGCTGGCGATCTACCGCGAGCAACTGGCCGCGTTCCACCCTCTGCCCGTGACCATGCGCACGCTGGACATCGGTGGTGACAAGGCGCTGTCCTATTTTCCGATCAAGGAAGACAACCCGTTCCTGGGCTGGCGCGGCATTCGCGTGACCCTCGATCACCCGGAAATTTTCCTGGTGCAGACCCGCGCCATGCTCAAGGCCAGCGAAGGCTTGAATAACCTGCGGATTCTGCTGCCGATGATCTCCGGCACTCATGAAACCGAAGAGGCTCTGCACCTGATTCACCGGGCGTGGGGCGAAGTGCGCGACGAAGGCACCGATGTGCCAATGCCGCCGGTGGGCGTGATGATCGAAGTGCCAGCGGCGGTGTACCAGACCCGCGAGCTGGCGCGTCAGGTGGACTTCCTGTCAGTTGGCTCCAACGACTTGACTCAGTACCTGCTGGCGGTCGACCGCAACAACCCGCGCGTGGCTGATCTCTACGATTACCTGCACCCGGCTGTTTTACAGGCCCTGCAAAATGTCGTGCGTGACGCTCATGCCGAAGGCAAGCCGGTCAGTATTTGCGGTGAAATGGCAGGCGATCCAGCGGCTGCCGTGCTGTTGATGGCGATGGGCTTCGACAGCCTGTCGATGAACGCCACCAACCTGCCGAAAGTGAAGTGGATGCTGCGCCAGATCAACCTGAGCAAGGCGAAAGAACTGCTGGCGCAGCTGATGAAGAACGACAACCCGCAGGTCATCAGCAGCTCGCTGCAGCTGGCGCTGAGGAATCTTGGGCTGTCGCGGATGATCAACCCGACGTCCGTCAAAGGGCATTGATCGGTCGCGAGTGTCGGCTGCACTCTTACCTTCTGTGGGAGCGAATTTATTCGCGAAAAAACGTACATCCGACGGGAACGTGTCGGATGTACCGGCCAATCGCGAATGAATTCGCTCCCACAGTTAATCGCGGTGGGTCAGCACGCCACGATCAAACTTCCAAATCAACCTCACCCAATCTCCCGCCATACGGCCCGAAGCTGCGTTCGATCAGTCTCCGGCTGCCATCTGCACTGGCAATCAGCACCGTACTCGCCCGCGTCCCGTAATTCGGGCTGGCGATGAACACGCTGGACAGCAGCTTCTCGGTCGCCAACCCCACGCCAGTACTGGGCAGGTCGGCGTCTGGCGCAGCCTCGGCATCCGCAAGAAAACCAAACAGCGCCTCCGGCTCCGGCTGATTCAGCTGATCCGAAAGCGCGGCTTTCGCCTTCAGCAGCTTCGGCCACGGCGTATCAAGCCCTGCGTTGGACACGCCATAAATCCCCGGTTCCAAGCGGCGAGGAAGGGGATTCGCCGCGTTGAGAAAGTGCAGCTCTTCGCGATTGCCCACCAACAGGTTGAAGCCGCCGTATTCCGTCGAGCGACCTGCGACTTCCCGCAAGTACTCGTCTATCGACAGCGAGCCGGTCAAAAAATGAGCAACCAGCTCACCCCTTGAGCGACGCCCCAACGGCTGGCCGGGATCGCGGATGTTGGTCAACGCGGCAAAGCGTCCCTCGGCCGTGACGCCCAGCCACGTGCCGCCCGCTTCCAGATCACGTCCAGCGTAGACGTGGGAAGCGTCTTCCCATTGTGCGAGAGGCAGGGTGGGACGTGCGTAGAATTCATCACGATTGGCCGCCAGAATCAGCGGCTGCGGGTGGGCAGGGCGCCAGGCGAAGACGATCAGGCACATGCGGGCCTCCTTTTTCTCGACACTGTACGCACAGATACACAGGACATCCATCGACCACAGGTGGAGGGCAAGCGCTTGCTCCGGTAACATGCCGCACTGATTTTCGGAGACCCCCATGGAATTTCTGCTCTATCTGGCCCTGGGCGCCTGCGCCGGCGTGCTGGCCGGGCTGTTCGGTGTGGGCGGCGGCATCATCATCGTTCCGGTGCTGGTGTTCAGCTTCACGCTGCAAGGTTTCGACAGTTCGGTCCTGACCCACTTGGCCGTCGGCACATCGCTGGCGACCATCGTGTTCACCTCGATCCAGTCGGTTCGCGCCCACCACAAAATGGGGGCCGTGCGTTGGGCGGTGTTTGCGTGGATGACGGTGGGAATTCTGATCGGCGCGGGGTTTGGCTCACTGACGGCCAGCTACATCGCCGGGCCGCATTTGCAGAAAATCATTGGGATCTTCGCCATTCTGGTCGCCCTTCAGATGGCCCTCGACCTCAGGCCCAAGGCCAGCGGCAGCGTGCCGGGCAAGACGGGGCTGACGGCGGCAGGTGTGGTGATCGGCTGGGCTTCGGCGATTTTCGGCATCGGCGGTGGCTCATTGACCGTGCCATTCCTCACCTGGCGCAGTCTGACGATGCAGCAAGCGGTCGCCACGTCCTCCGCCTGCGGCTTTCCCATCGCGGTGGCGAGCGCCATAAGTTTCATGATTCTGGGGTGGCATGACCCGCTGCTGCCCCCGCATAGTCTCGGTTTCGTGTACTTGCCTGCGCTGATCGGCATCGCCGTCACCAGCATGTTTTTCGCCCGTTTTGGTGCGAAGCTGGCGCACAAACTGTCACCGAGGGTGCTGAAACGACTGTTCGCACTCCTGCTGGTGGTCGTGGGTACCAGTTTTCTGATTTGATTCGTTGCTCTATGAGCGTCCATTTAAGGAGTCGCAATGCTGCCTTACCCGCAGATTGACCCGGTAGCCGTGGCCATCGGTCCGCTGCAAATTCACTGGTACGGCCTGATGTACCTGGTCGGCATCGGCAGTGCCTGGTTCCTGGCTTCGCGTCGTTTGAACACGTTCGACCCGACATGGACCAAGGAAAAACTCTCGGACATGATCTTCTGGGTCGCGATGGGCGTGATCGTCGGTGGACGGCTGGGTTACGTGCTGTTCTACGACCTGCCGAACTACATCGCCAACCCGCTGCTGATCTTTGAAGTGTGGAAAGGCGGCATGGCATTCCACGGCGGTTTCATCGGCGTGATGATCGCGACCTACTGGTTCGGCAAACGCAACGGCAAGTCGTTCTTCCAACTGATGGACTTCATCGCGCCAATGGTGCCGATCGGCCTGGGTGCCGGGCGCATCGGCAACTTCATCAACGGCGAGTTGTGGGGCAAGCCGACTGACCTGCCGTGGGCCATGGTCTTCCCGCCGTTCAGCGACCCTGCTCAACTGCCGCGCCACCCGTCGCAGCTGTATCAATTCGCGCTGGAAGGTGTGGCACTGTTCGTCATTCTCTATTTCTTCTCGCGCAAACCGCGTCCGACCATGGCCGTTTCCGGCATGTTCGCGCTGTTTTACGGGATTTTCCGCTTTGTCGTGGAGTTCGTCCGAGTGCCCGATGCCCAACTGGGTTATCTGGCCTGGGACTGGGTCACCATGGGTCAGATCCTCAGCCTGCCGATGATCATTGGTGGGCTGGTGTTGATCTGGCTGGCCTATCACCGCGCACCGGCTGCCAACAAGGCAGCGGTTTGACTCTGGATCGCCCGGCTCATGAGGCCGGGCGATTCATCGATACAGAGGGCCTTTGGGCATGAAGCAATACCTTGAGCTGTTACAGGACGTCATCGCCAACGGAACGCGCAAGGGCGACCGCACCGGCACTGGCACGACGGCCGTGTTCGGTCGTCAGATTCGCCACAACCTTGCCGATGGCTTCCCGCTGCTGACCACCAAAAAGCTGCACTTCAAGAGCATTGCCAATGAGCTGATCTGGATGCTCAGCGGCAACACCAACACCAAGTGGCTCAACGAAAACGGCGTGACCATCTGGGACGAGTGGGCGACTGAAGACGGCGACCTGGGCCCGGTTTACGGCGCACAGTGGACCGGCTGGCCGACCAAGGACGGCGGCAAGATCAACCAGATCGATTACATGGTCGATTGCCTCAAGCACAACCCCAACAGTCGCCGCATCCTGTTCCACGGCTGGAACACCGAATACCTGCCGGACGAAAAGCTGTCGCCTCAGGAAAACGTGAAGGTCGGACGTCAAGCGCTCGCGGTCTGCCATTTGCTGTATCAGGCGTTCGTGGCGGACGGCAAGCTGTCGATGCAGCTGTATATTCGCAGCTCCGATGTCTTCCTCGGCCTGCCGTACAACATCGCGGCGCTGGCCCTGCTGACCCATATGCTGGCGCAGCAGTGCGACCTGATCCCGCACGAGATCATCGTCAGCCTGGGCGACACCCACGCCTATTCGAACCACGAAGAGCAGATCGCCACGCAACTGACCCGCACGCCCAAAGCGCTGCCTCAGTTGAAGATCAACCGCCGCCCGGAGAGCATCTACGATTACCGTTTCGAAGATTTCGAAATCGTGGGCTACGACGCCGATCCCAACATCAAAGCGCCTGTGGCGGTTTGAGCCTCCAGCGCTGAAGACTCTGTAGCAGTCCGGCTCGCCGGCGGTAGCGATTCTGCTCACGCCGCCAGCAAGCCGTACTGATCCAGAGCGATTTAATTAAATTCGCACGAGGCTTCTATGTTCTAACCGGTTAACCCCAAAGTTCCCGGTCAATTAAAATTTAATAAAAGTTCGGATTGTTGCAGTTGCGTAATAACTGTTTTGCAAGGCAGTAAACAAAATTGATTTGATAGATATTTTCAATCTGTCGATTGCGTGTATTGAGTTTAACTCTGGGGATTGTTTGTTCTATAGTCGGGGTCTACCGATAAGTCTTTAGCCTGACACGCGTTTGGAATCACCCTCCATGACCACGACGAACTTCAGCACTGACACTTACTCCAGCACCACCTCCGGTCTTTATCGCGCCGCCGCTCGCATCCTCAACGAAGCCGGAATCCAGATCAACGGATCGGCACCCTCGGATATTCGCTTCAATGGTCCCGGCGTTCTCGAACGCGCTTTCGCCCAGGGCAACCTGGGGTTGGGCGAGGCCTACATGGACGGACAATGGGACAGCGAGCATCTAGACGAGTTTTTCCATAGGCTCCTCAAGACGCGGATGACGGAAGACGTCAAACCGATTCGCTTGCTGTTCTACGCGCTCATGGCCAAGTTCATGAACCGGCAGAACGTCAAACGTTCGAAAACGGTCGGTGAAGTGCATTACGACCTGGGCAACGATTTCTATTCGAAAATGCTCGACTCGCGCATGACCTACACCTGCGGGTACTGGGAAAACGCCACAACCCTCGAAGAAGCGCAAGCCGCGAAGCTCGACCTGATCTGCCGCAAGTTGCAACTCAAGCCCGGCATGCGCGTGCTCGACATTGGCTGCGGCTGGGGCAGCTTCATGAGCTATGCCGCCGAACACTACGGCGTCGAAGCCGTGGGTGTGAGCATTTCCAAAGAACAGATTGCCTGGGCTAAAGAGCGCTACAAGCACCTGCCACTTGAATTCCGCTTCCAGGATTACCGTGAACTGGACGAGCAGTTCGATGCGATTGCCAGCGTGGGCATGTTCGAACACGTAGGCCGCAAGAATCATCGGGAATACATGGAACTGGCCAATCGCTGTTTGAAACCCGGTGGGTTGTTCCTGTTGCATACCATCGGCAAGAACCAACGCAACTCTTACCCTGATCCATGGATCGACAAATATATATTCCCCAATGGTGACCTGCCTTCAATTGGTCAAATGGGCGATGCCATGGATGGGTTGTTCGTGGTCGAGGACTTGCACAACTTTGGCGCGGACTATGACAAGACACTCATGGCGTGGCACGACAACTTCATGAAGGCCTGGCCCGAGTTTGAATCGCAGTTGGGTGAACGCTTCTATCGCATGTGGCGTTATTACCTGTTGTCCTGTGCCGGGGCGTTCCGCGCGCGGGACATTCAATTGTGGCAGTGGGTATTGTCCAAAGGCGGCGTGCCGCATGGTTACCACCGCAGCCAGATTTGAGCACTCACCTCAAACACCTCTATAGGTGCGCGCTTGCCCGCGAAAGCGGTGTGTCAGATGGCTTGGGTGCCATCGACGCACGGTGATCGCGGGCAAGTGCTCCTACATCTGTTCGATCATCTACGACTATCATTCCGCCTTCCGCTAATTAACTTCCTCTATCCACCCAGTGCGGCATCACAATGAGCTTCGGCGCCGGGTTTTCCTTATCGTCTCTCCATCGAACAAGCACACGGCTGGCTTCACATGAGGTCGCCGGGAAACATGATCCCCGAGGAGAGAAGCGCATGAGCAACAAACTGACGACCGCATTCGGCGCCCCTGTTGTCGATAACCAGAACATCCAGACCGCAGGCCCTCATGGCCCGGCGCTGTTGCAGGACGTCTGGTTCCTGGAAAAACTTGCTCACTTCGACCGCGAAGTCATCCCGGAGCGCCGCATGCACGCCAAAGGCTCGGGCGCGTTCGGCACGTTCACCGTCACCCACGACATCACCCAATTCACCCGCGCCAAAATCTTCTCGCAGGTCGGCAAGCAGACTGAAATGTTCGCCCGCTTCTCGACCGTCGCTGGTGAGCGAGGCGCTGCGGACGCTGAACGCGACATTCGCGGCTTCGCCCTGAAGTTCTACACCGAAGAAGGCAACTGGGACCTCGTCGGCAACAACACCCCGGTGTTCTTCCTGCGTGACCCGCTGAAATTTCCTGACCTGAACCACGCCGTGAAACGCGACCCACGCACCGGCATGCGCAGCGCTGAAAACAATTGGGACTTCTGGACCCAACTGCCCGAAGCGTTTCACCAGGTCACCGTGGTCATGAGCGAGCGCGGCATTCCCCGCAGCTACCGCGAGATGCACGGTTTCGGCAGCCACACCTACAGCTTCCTCAACGCGCAGCACGAACGTTTCTGGGTCAAGTTTCACTTCGTGTCCCAGCAAGGCATTGCCAACCTGACCGATGCCGAAGCGCAGGATTTGGTGGGTCGCGATCGTGAGTCCCATCACCGCGATCTGTACGAAAGCATCGAGAGCGGCAATTTCCCTCGCTGGAAACTATTCGTGCAGATCATGCCGGAGAAGGAAGCAGGCAGTTACCACATCAATCCGTTCGACCTGACCAAGGTCTGGCCGAAAGGCGATTACCCGTTGATCGAAGTGGGCGTGTTCGAGCTGAACCGCAACCCGGAAAACAACTTCGCCGACGTCGAGCAAGCCGCGTTCGCGCCTTCCAACGTGGTGCCGGGTATCAGTTTCTCGCCGGACAAAATGCTGCAAGGCCGACTGTTCTCCTACGGCGATGCCCAGCGCTACCGCTTGAGCGTCAACCACCACCAGATTCCGGTGAACTCGCCAAAAGCAGCGCTGCACGTGAACAGCTATCACCGCGATGGCCTGATGCGCATCGACGGCAACCGTGGCGGCATGACCTCGTACGAGCCGAACACCAAAGGCGCGTTCCAGGAGCAGCCTGATTTCCGCGAGCCGCCGCTGTCCATCGAAGGCGCTGCGGGCCACTGGAACCACCGTGTGGACGACGACTACTTCTCGCAACCGGGCAACCTGTTCCGCAACATGAGCCCGAAAGAGAAACAGTCGCTGTTCGACAACACCGCACGTGCCCTGCGCGGCGTGTCGGCGCCGATCATCGCGCTGCACATCAAGCACTGCACCCAGGCTGACCCGGCGTACGGCGCCGGTGTGACCGAGGCGGTGGAGCGTATTCACCACGCGTAACGGCAGCTGAAACACAAAGCCCCCAACCTGAGTGACAGGTTGGGGGCTTTTTTATCTGCGTCGGACACGTGTTGCTTGCCCAACGATGATCCTCTGTAGAAGTGAGCTTGCTCGCGACGACGTCGTAGCAGACAGATCTTCATTTCCGGGCTATCGCCATCGCGAGCGAGCTCACTCCTACAGGTCGAGCGTTTCCTTTAGATTCAATGTCCGTGGCTCCGCCCCACATGGGAATGCTCCACTTCGGCGGCGACCACGCTGCCGCTTACTTCCAGTCGATCCAGAATCCCGCAATGATCCGGCGCGCCTTCGCTGCAGCGCTGTCGCAAATCCACCAACTGCGTTTGTAGCGCCTGAAGGCTCGCGATGCGGGCGCTGACGTGCTGGATGTGCTCGTCGATCAGCGCATTCACGCTTTCACACTGATCTTGCGGGCTGTCGCGCAGGGCCAGCAGACTCCGGATTTCATCCAGCGTCATGTCCAGGCTGCGGCAATTGCGGATGAAGGTCAGGCGCTCGACGTGTTCCTGCGTGTACAGCCGGTAATTGCCTTCACTTCGCGCAGGCTCGGCCAGCAGCTTTTCGCGTTCGTAATAACGGATGGTTTCCACTGGGCAGTCGGTCAGTTTGGCCAGCTCGCCGATCTTGAAAGAGGCGTTCATGTCATCGATCCCGTTTTGAGGCTTGACCCTATAGTGGCTACAGGGTGTTCACTTGGCAACACGCACACCAAGAGACTCAATCGATGAGTGACTCTGTACACAAACATTCGCCCCACGATCACGCCGGTCACGACCATAGCGGTCATGACCACGCAGGTCACAGCCACGCCGCTCCGGGCAGATTCACGCCGGTCGGCAAGCACGAACACAAAGCCCATTCTTGCTGCTCCCATGAGAGCGCTCCGGCGGTGGTCAGCGTTGGCAACGGTTCGACAGACAACGCGCGTCTTAGCCGCTTCCGCATCGAGGCAATGGACTGCCCGACCGAACAGACGCTGATCCAGAACAAGCTGGGCAAGATGTCGGGCATCCAGAAGCTCGAATTCAATCTGATCAATCGTGTGCTGGGCGTCTGGCATGAACTGCCGTCGACCGACCCGATTCGTGAGGCCATCGGCTCGCTCGGCATGCAGGCTGACGCGATGGAAGAGGGCGCAGCCCAAGAGACCGAATCGCTGCCGTCGCCGAAAAAGCCGTGGTGGCCGCTGGCACTGTCCGGCGTGGCTGCTGTGGCGGCGGAAGTCATTCACTTCACGGATGCCGCGCCGACCTGGGTGGTCGCGCTGATTGCGCTGGTCGCCATCTTCAGTGGCGGCCTGACCACCTACAAAAAAGGTTGGATCGCGCTCAAGAACTTCAATCTGAACATCAATGCCTTGATGAGCATCGCCGTCACCGGCGCAGTGCTGATCGGGCAATGGCCGGAAGCGGCGATGGTGATGTTCCTGTTCACCGTGGCCGAGCTGATCGAAGCCAAATCCCTGGACCGCGCGCGCAACGCCATCGGCGGCCTGATGCAGCTCACGCCGGAAGTGGCGACTGTGCAGCAGGATGGCCAGTGGGTTGAGGTCGAGGTCAAGCACATCGCATTGGGCAGCGTGGTCCGGGTCAAACCGGGCGAGCGCATTGGCCTGGACGGCGAAGTGGTGGCGGGGCATTCGAGCATCGACCAGGCGCCGATCACGGGTGAAAGCCTGCCGGTTGAGAAGACCGTGGGCGACAAGGTGTTTGCCGGGACCATCAACCAGGCCGGTTCGCTGGAGTACAAGGTCACGGCGGCGGCGAACAATTCGACGCTGGCGCGGATCATTCATGCGGTCGAAGCCGCCCAGAGTGCGCGTGCGCCGACCCAGCGGTTTGTCGACAGCTTCTCGAAAATCTACACCCCGGCCGTGTTTGCGCTGGGCCTCGCCGTGGCGATTATTCCGCCGCTGTTCATGGGCGCGGCGTGGTTCGACTGGATCTATCGCGCGCTGGTGTTGCTGGTGGTGGCGTGCCCCTGTGCATTGGTGATTTCAACGCCGGTGAGCATCGTCAGCGGTCTCGCTGCGGCGGCGCGCAAGGGGATTCTGGTCAAGGGCGGCGTCTATCTGGAAATGGGGCACAAGCTCGATTACCTCGCGTTGGACAAGACCGGGACCATCACCCACGGCAAGCCGGTGCAGACCGATTACGTGGTGCTCGACGAGGCGTTCGATGAGCGGGCGCTGGCGATTTCAGCGAGCCTGGCGGGGCGTTCGGATCACCCGGTTTCTCAGGCCATTGC
>NZ_JAAAKW010000040.1 GCF_009905615.1 Pseudomonas sp. SLFW | reverse complement strand
ACGCCTTGCAGACCTTCCGCCAGGGCCGCGCCGACGCTTACACCCACGACGCCGCCACGCTGGTGGTGGTTGCGGCCAACGACGGGGATGCGCGGCTGATCAACGAACCCTTCCAGATCTCCGACGCGGCCATTGGCGTGCGCAAAAACGATGAAGCGTTCCGCGATTACCTCAGCGCCGCGGTCGCCCGGATGCACGAAGAAAAACTGTTCCGCGGCTGGGTTCAGCAATACGTGCCGGAAAACATCCAGAGCTATTACCTGAGCGTGTTCGAACAGGCCAAGCCTGAAGAAAAACTCTGATCGGGCGCCCCCATGGACTTCGATTTCAATTACCTGGTGGCGCAATGGCCAGCTTTGCTCGACGGCGTTTTGATGACGCTGCGGGTCTCGCTGCTGGCCATCGGGGCGTCGCTGCTGATCGGCATTCTCGGCGGCGCGGTGCGGTCCTTCCGCATCCCGCTGCTGTCGCAGATCGTGGTGCTGTACGTGGAGCTGATCCGCAACACGCCGATTCTGGTGCAGTTGTTCTTCATCTTTTACGGCCTGCCTGCGATTGGCCTGGAGCTGTCGCTGTTCTGGTCCGGTGTGGTCTGCCTGTCGCTGTGGGCAGGGGCCTATCAGGTGGAGAACATGCGCGGCGGGCTGGCCACGGTGGAGCACAAGATGCGTGAAGCGAGCATGGCGCTGAGCCTCAAGCCTCATCAGTATTTTTATCTGGTGGCCTTGCCGATCGCGTTTCGTACCAGCCTCCCGGCCGTGCTCAACACCTCGATTTCGCTGCTGAAGAACTCGTCGTACTTGCAGGCCATCGGTCTGGCGGAGCTGACGTTCGTGGCGGTGGACCGCATCGCTACGGATTTCCGGGCCATCGAGATGTTCAGTGCGATCTGCGTGATGTACCTGATTCTGGTGGCGATCCTGTCCTTGCTGACCGGTCGCTTGTCTGCCCACCTGCAACGGCCTTTCCGGCACTGAGGCCCCATGAACTTTCTGATCGAAAACTGGGGCTTCGTGCTCAAGGGCCTGTGGATGACCGTGCGCCTCGCGCTGGTGATCCTGCTGTTCACCACGCTTATCTCGACGGTGTTCGGGGTGCTCGCCACCCTCAAGAACCGGCTGCTGTGGTGGACGATTCACGGCTACGTCGAGCTGTTCCGCTCGATCCCGCTGATTGTGAATGTGTTCTTCATTTTCTTCGGTGCGCCGATGTTCGGCCTCGACCTGAGTCCGTTCGCAGCGGTGGTCACCGGCCTGACGTTATGGGGCAGTGCCAATGGCATCGAAATCGTGCGCGGCGGACTGGAGTCGGTGAACCGGCACCAGTGGAAAAGCGCCTGGACCCTGGGCCTGCGCCCTTGGCAGATCTACCTGCACGTCATCGCGCCGCAGTCGATGAAGGCCATTTTGCCGGCGTACACCGGGCTGCTGACGATGTTGGTGCAAGCCACGTCGCTGGGTGCACTGGTGGGCGTCAGCGAGTTTCTCAAAGTCGGGCAGATCATCGTCGAGCGTTCCACGGTCATGACCGGCGTCAGCCCTGCCTTCGCCGTCTACGGCGCGGTGCTACTGGTGTACTTCGTCATCTGTTCATTGCTGAGCTGGCTCAGCCGTTATCTCGAACGTCGCCTGGGTCGCCCGGCGATGCGCACCACTCGTTAAGGGATGTGATCATGCAAGAATCCAAAGTCAGTCGTCGCTTGAAAGAAGCCACCGCCCCCGAGGTCAACGAGTACATTTACCGGCCCCGTCTGGAAGGGTTTGCCGATGGCTTCCTCAACCTGGGCAACGTCAACAAGGCGCACATCGTGATGCTCGCCGAACAGGGCCTGATTCGCGACGAACACGCGACCGCCCTGGCCAAGGGCGTGCTGGACATGGAGGCGGCGGGGCCTGGCGTGGTCACCCTCGACCCATCCCGCGAAGACGCCTATTTCAATTACGAAGCGCATTTGATCGAGCAGATCGGCACCGACGTCGGCGGCCGCCTGCACACCGGTCGCAGCCGCAATGACATCCTCGCGACCCTCGACCGGCTGCGCTGCCGCGAGGTGTTGATGGCGTTGATCGACGCGCTGATTCAAGCCCGTCAGACCGCGCTCAACAACGCCGAGGTCTTCGCCGAAGTGGTGATGCCCGGTTACACCCACCTGCAACCGGCGCAGCCGATCACCTATGGCTACTACCTGTCGGCAGTGGAGCAGGCCCTGGCCCGTGATTGCCAGCGCCTGACCCAGACCCTGGCGTCGATGAACCAGAGCCCGCTGGGCGCGGCGGCCTTCGCCGGGACGCCGTTCGACATTGACCGGGCACGCACGGCCGAATTGCTGGGTTTTGACGGCTACCTCGACAATGCGCTGGACGCCGTGGGGTCGCGGGATTTCATCCTCGAAAGCCTGTCGCACCTGAGTTTGCTGTCGGTGTTCTGGAGTCGGGTGGCGCAGGATTATTTCGTCTGGAGCACCCACGAATTCAGCCTGATCGACTTCCCCGACAGCGTCGCGGCGACGTCGAGCATCATGCCGCAAAAGAAAAACCCGACGGTGCTGGAATACCTCAAGGGCCGCAGCGGGCACATCATCGGGTTGCTGATGGCGGCCAGTGTCACGGTCAAGGGCAGCAACTTCTCCCACACCGGCGATGCCAACCGTGAAGGCACCCGAGGGTTCTGGGAGGCGGCGGAAGAAAGCCTGCGCTGCCTGAAACTGCTGGACCTGGTGCTGCGCACCGCGACGCCGAATGTCGAGCTGGCGGTGAAGCGTGCCGGTGAAGACTTCTCCACGGCGACGGGGCTGGCGGACCTGATCGTGCGCGAAGCCGACCTGTCGTTCCGCGAGGCCCATCACATCGTTGGCGCGGCGGTGCGCATGGCCATGGACGCCGGTCTGCCCGCGCACCGGATCGACACCGACATGGTGGACATCTGCGCCATGGAACAACTCGGGCACGCATTGAACCTGCCCGCCGACAAGGTGCGCGAATGCCTGGACCCGACCGCCAACGTGCAGTCCCGGGATTCGGCAGGTGGCCCGGCGTTGTCGTCCCTGCGCCCGAGCCTGCTGCGCGCCAATGGGCGCTTGCAGGTTGAACGTCAGGCGAATCAGGCGCGCCGTGATCGTCTGTTGGCCGCGCAGGAAAAACTCCAGGCGGCCACCCGCGCGCAGGCCGGCCTATGAAGAGCATGCTGACAGTCCGTGGGCTGCATAAACACTTCGGTTCGGTGGAAGTGGTCAAGGGTGTCGACCTGGACGTGGCGCAAGGGGAGGTGGTGGTGATCATCGGCCCCAGCGGTTCGGGCAAATCGACGTTCATTCGCTGCCTCAACAGCCTCGAAGCGCCGTCTGCGGGAAGTGTGGTGGTCGGTGGTGGCGAGTCGGTGCGGGCGGATGATCGCAAGGCCATGGCCCGGCTGCGCGAGGACATTGGCATGGTGTTTCAGGATTACACCCTGTTCCCGCACATGACGGTGATGGCCAACATGATTCTGGCGCCGGTCAAGGTCAAGGGCGTGAGCAAGGCCGATGCTCAGGCCAATGCGCTGGCGTTGCTGGACCGGGTGGGCCTCAAGCACAAGGCGGACGGTTACCCCAGCGAGCTGTCCGGTGGGCAGCAACAGCGGGTGGCGATCGTCCGCGCGCTGGCGATGAAGCCGCGCCTGTTGCTGTTCGATGAGCCGACGTCCGCGCTCGATCCGGAAACCGTCGGCGAAGTGCTGAGCGTGATGAAAGGTCTGGCGGCGGAGGGCATGACCATGATCGTCGTCACCCACGAAATGGGCTTCGCCCGTGAAGTGGCCGACCGAGTGGTGTTCTTCGACGGCGGCAAAATCGTCGAAATGGGCCCTCCGGCGCAGATCTTTTCGGCACCGGAGCATCCACGCACCCGGCAGTTTTTGCAGAGTGTGTTGCATTGACGTCGTCGCGATTCAATAAGCCCTGACGGCTTGACGGTATCTGGCACCGTTTCGGGGGGCTCAAGGTTCGGCGCATACCTCTGCGGGAGTGAACTCATTCGCGATTGGCCAGTACAGACGATGAATGGTCATCGTTCGAAACACCGCCTCGCGAATGAATTCGCTCCTACAGAAGTGCGGCGTCGCCGAATGATCAGGCGGTGGCGGCCTGTCCGGAGATGTTCTGGTCAGGGTGCGCCTCACGCCAGGCGTCCAGACCGCCTATCAGCGCCTTGCCCCGCGTCAGCCCGCGTGCCCGCAGCTTTTCCGCCAACAACGCCGCGGACAGCTCGTTGGGGCAGGCGCAATAAAACACCATGTCGACATCGCTCAACTGATCGAGCCACGGGTCCAGGGGTTCTTCGAGGCTGATGGACAGCGCACCGGGGATGCCTTCGACCACGGCGGTGTGCAATTTGGCGCGAACGTCGATGATCAGCGGCATGTCGTCCGTGTCACGCAGGGCCAGCAGTTGCGGCACGGTGATGCGTGGCACCTTCGACGTGCGCTTCATCAAGCGACGGCGCTTCCAGTATTTCCAGCCGATGAACAGTCCCAACGCCAGCAAAACGCTGCCGATGGCCAAGGGCAAGTAGCCGGTCAACCACCCTAGCAACGGGATGATCGCATCGGTAAACAGCATGCCCAGCAACAGCGCCGATCCCGCCCAGATGAACGACCCTGCCAGCGAATAACGCATGAACAGCGCAAACGGCGTGGCGTTCATGCCCGCGACCGTCGTCACCAGCGCGCCCGCGCCGGGCAGGAATTTGGACAGCAGCATCGCCCGGGGTCCGACCCGGTCGTAGACATTCAAGCCCTGACGGATGCAGGTGTCTTGTGAAAGGGAAATCTTGCAGATGGACTTCAGCAGCACGCCGCCATAGCGCTTGCCCGCGAAGTACCAGAGGGTGTCGGCGATCAGGCAGGCGAACATCGCCACCAGCACCCCGGCGCCCAGCAGTGGTTTGCTTTGCATCGCCAATGCGCCTGTGACGATGAGGGTGGGGTACGCCGGAACCGGCAGACCGATCTGCTCCAGCAGCACGTTGACGAACACCAGCAGCAGGCCGTGGCTTTCATTCAATTGCTGGAGTTCGTTCATGGCGAAAGCTCGGTCACAGAGCGCTGACGGGCAGCACTCAAGAAAAAAGGGGTGTCAGTACCGTGGCCTGAACACCCCTTTCTGTCAACGCTGACGTTGCGTTAGCCAAGCTTCTCGATGGCCGCTGCAACGCCCGCGCCGTACGCCGGATCGGCCTGGGTGCAGTTGCCGATGTGACGCTGTTTGACCAGCGCCGACGCGCCGCTGATGGCCCGTGCGGTGTTGTCGAACAGCACCTGTTGCTGCGCTGGTGTCATCAGGCGGAACAGGGCGCGAGGCTGGGAGTAGTAATCGTCATCGTCTTTGCGGAAATCCCAGTTCGCTGCCGCGCCGTGCAGTTCCAGCGGTGGCTCGGAGAAGTCCGGCTGTTCGACCCACGCGCCCTTGCTGTTGGGCTCGTAGCCAATGGTGCCGCCTGCGTTGGCGTTGACCCGCATCTGGCCGTCGCGGTGGTAGCTGTTGACCGGGCACTGCGGGGCGTTGACCGGGATCTGGTGATGGTTGACGCCCAGACGGTAGCGCTGAGCATCGCCATAAGAGAACAGACGGCCCTGCAGCATTTTGTCCGGCGAGAAGCTGATGCCCGGTACCACGTTGGCCGGGTTGAACGCGGCCTGTTCGACGTCGTGGAAATAGTTTTCCGGGTTGCGGTTCAGCTCCAGGGTGCCGACTTCGATCAGCGGATAGTCCGCGTGCGGCCAGACTTTGGTCAGGTCGAACGGGTGGATTTTGTAAGTGTTGGCGTCCTGCTCCGGCATGATCTGCACGAACAGCTTCCACTGCGGGAAGTCACCATTTTCGATGCTGTCGTAAAGGTCGCGCTGGTGCGTTTCGCGGTCGCCAGCCACCAGATCCGCGGCTTCCTGGTCGGTCAGGTTCTCGATGCCTTGCTGGGTTTTCAGGGTGAACTTGACCCAGAAGCGCTCATTCTGCGGGCTGATGAAACTGAAGGTATGGCTGCCAAAACCGTGCATGTGGCGATAGGATTTCGGCAAGCCTCGGTCACTCATGACCACCGTTACCTGGTGCAGTGCCTCGGGCAGCGAACTCCAGAAATCCCAGTTGTTGTCGGCGCTGCGCAAGTTGGTGCGCGGGTCGCGTTTGATAGCGTGGTTCAAGTCGGGGAATTTCAGCGGGTCGCGCAGGAAGAACACCGGGGTGTTGTTGCCGACGAGGTCCCAGTTGCCTTGTTCGGTGTAGAACTTGACCGCAAAGCCGCGAATGTCACGTTCGGCATCGGCCGCACCGCGCTCACCGGCCACGGTCGAGAAACGGATGAAAATATCGGTTTTCTTGCCGATGTCCGAAAACAGCCTGGCTTTGGTGTAGCGCGTGATGTCGTGGGTCACGGTGAAGGTGCCGAACGCGCCCGAACCCTTGGCATGCATGCGACGCTCCGGGATCACTTCACGGTCGAAGTGCGCCAGTTTTTCCAGCAACCACACGTCCTGCAGCATCAGCGGGCCGCGAGGGCCGGCGGACTGCGAGTTCTGGTTGTCGACGACGGGTGCACCCGCCACGGTGGTCAGTTTATTCATGATCAGGCTCCGGTTTTTTGAACGGTGAGTCTTGCTGAATACGTCACGGCTGTATTGGACGCTCGTGCGCCTCTTTTAACGTGGGAATGGACAGTGCGGTTGGCTGTAACGCGCCATCCAGAGCGCTTCGACCGGCCCGCTTTCGAATACATTCCAGGCAGGCAAGGGATCGTGCGGCGGCGAAGGTTGAATCAGCGTAGCCCGGCTTTGGCGACAGACGGATGTCACGGGCTAAAAAATCGATGACGATTTTTACACGCACAAAAAAAGGCGCCCGATAAGGGCGCCAAACGAGGAGAGTTCGGGGTCTCTGCGCAGGGTTTGCGGGGGGTGCGGCCCGGTGGATCAATTGCTGCGGGTTATTTCACCAGCACCGGCTGCTCGCTGTAGCGGTCGGCGAACAGTTGCTTGAGCTGGCCGACTTTTGGCAAATCGTTGATCACGATGTACGGGTAGGTCGGGTGGGTGGTCAGGAAATTCTGGTGATAATCCTCCGCGGGGTAGAAGCCGTTGTAGGTCTCAATCTTGGTCACGATAGGCGCATTGAACGATTTGGCGCTGTCCAGTTGCGCGATGTAGGCCTGTGCCACGGCTTTCTGTTCGGAGCTTTCCGGGAAGATCGCCGAGCGGTATTGCGTGCCATGGTCCGGCCCTTGACGGTTGAGTTCCGTCGGGTTGTGGGCCACGGAGAAGAACACTTGCAACAGCGTGCCGTAGCTGACTTGCGACGGGTCGAAGGTGACTTCCACCGACTCGGCATGCCCGGTGTCGCCTTCGCTTACGCGCTCATACTGCGCGGTGTCGGCCTTGCCGCCGGCGTAACCGGATACGGCTTTTTTCACCCCTTGCACGTGCTGGAACACGCCTTGAACGCCCCAGAAGCAACCGCCCGCAAACACGGCGGTTTCGGTCCCGGCGGTCTTCACGGCTTCATCCTTTATAGGCGGGGCGATGCTCACGGCGTCTTCGGCGGCGAACGAGCACGCAGCGGTTTGCAACAGAGCGGCGCCGAGCAGCACGCGCAGGCCCATGCGGCGGCCGTCAGGCAGCGCGGCGCGAAGGGTGGAAACGTTGAATTTTTTCATGTCTGACACTCCTGAAACGGGGTGGAATCAACCGAAGGTGAAGGCGTATGCGGACACGCCCGGATCGCTGAATTCGATGCTGAAGGTATGGTCCGCCACGTCGCCGGGCTGACGCACCAGTTGGTACAGGCGTTGTTCTGTGACGGTGCCATTGCCGTCGGGCGCGATGTCGGTGCCGTGTGCATCCCCCGGCGCCTTACCGTCGAGGGAGACCTTGAAGCGCACCGGCTTGCCGTCGCTGCCAGGGCCGAGCACCAGATGCAGGTCGCGAGCGTGGAAGCGATAGACGATCTTGCCGTTGGGCGCGTTCAGGCTGGCGCGCTCGGAGCTGATGTTCCATTGACCGTCCAGGCCCCAGTTGTTCAGCGACAGGCTTTGCGGGGTGCTGTAGCTGGCGACCCGATCAGCCTTGGCGCCGCCCGGCGACACGAAGTTTTCGGCGCGCTCGAAGCCCAGGTAGGTTTCTGGCGATTTGACGTCGCCCATGTTCGCCGCCTGTTGCACGCCATTGCCGTTGGCGTCGATGAGGTCGGTGGTGATCTGAGTATTGCCTGCTTCGCGCAACAGCTCCTGAATCACGCGCTCAGATTCGTCATAGGCGCCTTCGCCGAAGTGGTGATAGCGGATCTGACCCTTGGCGTCGGCGAAGTAATGGGCAGGCCAGTACTGGTTGTCGAAGGCGCGCCAGATTTTGTAGTCGTTGTCGATGGCCACCGGGTAATTAATGCCCAGATCGGCCATGGCCTTGGTGACGTTTTTCACGTCGCGCTCGAAGGCAAATTCCGGGGCGTGCACGCCGATCACCACCAGGCCCTGATCGCGGTATTTGTCGGCCCAGGCTTTGACGTAGGGCAGGGTGCGCAGGCAGTTGATGCAGGAGTAGGTCCAGAAATCCACCAACACCACTTTGCCTTTCAGCTGTTCGGCGGTCAGTGGGGCGGAGTTCAGCCATTGCACCGCCCCGGCGAGGGACGGCAGCTGGCCTTCGACCGGCAGGCTCGATGTGCTGTTTTTCGCGGCCATCATCATCGCGCCAGAAGCTTGCATGCTCGCGCCCGCTTCATCCTTGCCGGGGATGTTTTGCGCCATCATCGCTCCGCCTTGCATGACGTTGCTGTTCTTGCCGTTACCGGCGAACTGGCCCACCAGCGATTGTTCAAGGCCACCGGTGGACGCGGTCGAGACGCGGGCCAGAATCCCGGTGTCCAGACCCAGCGCGATGGCGGCGACACCCGCCAGCATCGCGGCGCCCAGCCCCCGACGAATCCACTCGCCAGCGCCCAGCGAACGCTTCATCGCGCTGAACACCTTGCCCCCCAGCAACAACGCCAGTGCCAGTGAAGTGGCAGCGCCTGCGGCGTAGGCCAGCAGCAGCAAGGTGGTGCCGACGCTCGCGCCTTGCAACGCCGCGCCCGTTAGCACCAGACCGAGGATCGGGCCTGCGCACGGCGCCCAGAGCAGGCCCGTCGCAACACCGATCATGAACGAGGCCCACGGGCTGGGTTTGGCCTCTACACCTGCGTTTTCAGACAGTCGGCTGCCCGCGGCCACCAACGGACGGGTCAGGCGCTCGGCCAGTTTCGGCAGCAGCAAGGTGAGGCCGAACAGCGCGACGAAGATCAGCGCCAGGCCACGGCCATATTGGTTGAGCTGCACGACCCAGCCCCCGCCGACTGCCGCGAGGGTGGCGACCAGCGCGAAGGTCACGGCCATGCCCACCAGCAACGGCAGGCCGCTGCGGACGAAGGGTTGGCCGGTGCGGGCGAAGACAAACGGCAGCACCGGCAGAATGCACGGGCTGACGATGGTCAGAACGCCGCCGAGGTAGGCAAGGATGATCAGGAGCATGGGTCAATTCCCTTCTGGTGGATCAAAGAGTTACGTGCAGTGTGGCGGACGACGTACCTGTAGGAGTGAGCTTGCTCGCGAATGCATGTGTTCAGTCAATTGAGAGGTGACTGATATCCCGCCATCGCGAGCAAGCTCACTCCTACACCGGGCCTAGTCCTGTCATTGGTTGTTCATGTCGCCGACTCGGCGAATGTCATCGCCAGACCATTCATGCAATAGCGCAAGCCGGTCGGCTTCGGCCCGTCGGTAAAGACGTGCCCCAAATGCCCGCCGCAGCGGCGGCAATGGACTTCCTTGCGCAGCACGCCGAACGACGTGTCGGTGCGGATGGCGGTGGCGTTGTCCAGCGGCTGCCAGAAGCTCGGCCAGCCGGTGTGACTGTCGAATTTGGTTGTCGACGAGAACAGCTGCAATTGGCAACCGGCGCAGGCGAACGTGCCGGTGCGGTGCTCGTCGTTCAGCGGACTGCTGTACGGGCGCTCGGTGGCTTCGCGACGCAACACCTGAAACTGGTCGTCGCTGAGCAAGGCATGCCATTCGGCGTCGCTGTGGCTGACTTCAAACGTGCCCACGGCCGAATCCGCCGGTACGAGGGTTTCGCCGTCAGCGAACTTGGGCAGCACGCCCAGAGCGATGGCCGCGACGCCAGCGCTGCTGCTCAGGACCATGAACTGTCTTCTCGATAGCATGAGGTGTCTCCTTGGCACCGCCTGCACGGGGCAGGCTTGTCATGTGATGGGGCCAGAGTAGGGCCGGGCTGTTCCCGGAATCCTCACCGAGAGTTAAACAATTCGTGATAACTGGTCGACCGCAAAATCGGCACAATGGCGGCATCGCGCATTCAGCACTGGCAAGGTTTGCTTTCCATGGATCAGCCCAAACGCATTCTGGTGGTCGAGGACGATAGCCATATCGCCGACCTTATTTGCCTGCACCTGCGGGACGAACATTTCGACGTGGTGCACAGCGCCGACGGGGAAAAAGGCTTGCGCCTTTTGGAGCAGGGCGGCTGGGACGCGTTGATCCTCGACCTGATGCTGCCCGGCGTCGACGGTCTGGAGATCTGTCGCCGTGCCCGGGCCATGACCCGCTACACGCCAATCATCATTACCAGCGCCCGCTCCAGCGAGATGCACCGGATTCTCGGCCTTGAACTGGGGGCCGACGATTACCTGGCCAAACCGTTCTCGATGATGGAACTGGTGGCGCGGGTCAAGGCGCTGCTGCGGCGGGTCGATGCGATGGCGCGTAACTTGAAGATGGACACCGGCAGCCTCGACAGCGCCGGGTTGTTCATCGATCCGCTGACCCGTGAAGCGTCGCTGGAAGGCCGTATGCTCGACCTGACGCCGAGGGAATTCGACCTGCTGTATTTTTTCGCCCGCCAGCCGGGCAAGGTCTTCTCGCGGCTGGACCTGCTGAACTCGGTCTGGGGCTATAACCACGAAGGCTATGAACACACCGTCAACACCCACATCAACCGGTTGCGCGCCAAGATTGAGAAGGACCCGGCCCAGCCGTTGCGCATCCTGACGGTGTGGGGACGCGGCTATAAATTCGCCGATGCGGGAGAGGCGTCGTGAACATGACCCTGACCCAGCGGCTGTCCCTGGTCTTCGCGTTTCTGTTGCTGATCTGTTGCGGCACGTCGGTGCTGTTGCAGGTGCGCTCCAACAAAATGCATGAGCTGGAAGTGGTGCAGGGCCTGTCCCGCGACCTCGCCCAGCACATCGCCCGCGACACCCAATTGATGGACGCCAACGGCCTGAAACCCGATGCCGTGCGCGAGCTGTTCAGCCAGTTGATGCTGGTGAACCCCAGCGTCGAGGTGTACCTGCTCGACGGCGAAGGCAAGATCGTCGGCGACGCCGCGCCCAAGGATCACATGCTGCGGGACCGTGTCGATCTGGCGCCCGTGCGCAAGCTGCTGGCCGGAGAGCCGCTGCCGATTCTGGGGGATGACCCGCGCAGCATGGACACGCGCAAGGTGTTCAGCGCCGCGCCGTTGATGGTGATGGGCAAACCGGCGGGTTTTCTGTACGTGGTGCTGCTGGGCGAGGCCCATGACCGCTTTGCCGAGCGCGGCGCCACCAGTGAGGCCCTGAACACGGCGTTGTGGTCGATTGGCTTGATTGCCTTGCTGTGCCTGTTGGCGGGTCTGACAGCGTTCGGCTGGATCACCCGGCCGCTGCGGCGCCTGACCGACGCGGTGAGCCACTTCGACATCAATGCTGCGCCGGTGCCGTTGCCCGCTTCTTCGACCGAATCGGCTCGGCAGGGCCACGATGAAATCGCCGTGCTCGACGCGACGTTCAAACAAATGCAGAACCGCCTGAGCGAGCAATGGCAGACCCTGACCCGCCAAAGCCAGGACCGCCGCGAGCTGGTGGCGAACATTTCCCATGACCTGCGCACCCCGCTGGCCTCCCTGCACGGCTATCTGGAGGTGCTGTCGGTCAAGGACGCCAGCCTCACGCCTGAGGAGCGGCGGCGTTACCTCGGCATCGCGCTGGACCAGAGCCGCAAGGTGGGCGGGTTGGCGCAGTCGCTGCTGGAGCTGGTGCGGTTGGAGCACGGGTTCGTGGTGCCGGTGGTGGAGCGGTTTTCGCTGACCGATCTGGTGCAGGACATTTTTCAGAAGTTCGAGCTGGGCGCCGAGTCCAAGGCCGTGACCCTGACCCCGAGCTTTGCGCCGTCGGTGCCCGGTGTGCATGCCGACTTGGGGCTGATCGAGCGGGTGATGACCAACCTCCTGGACAACGCCCTGCGGCACACGCCCCAGGGCGGCGAGATCAAAGTGGCGTTGTTGCCGAAGGGGCGGTTCGTCGAAGTGACCATCAGCGACACCGGGCCGGGGATTGCCGCCGAGTTGCGTGAAGGGCTGTTTCTGCGTCCGTTCAATATTGGCGGTGCACGGCGAGATGGCGGGCTGGGGTTGCGCATCGTGCACCAGATCCTGCAACTGCATGGGCACCGGATCGAGCTGATCGACGTGCCGGGGCAGGGCGCCACGTTCCGGTTCGCGCTGCCGGTGGATCAGGAAACGGCGGAGCGGGTGTTGCCGAAGGGGTGAGCGGCTTCGCGGTCAACGCCGACCCACTGTGGGAGCGGATTCATTCGCGAGAGGCCCGTCCGGTCGATAGAGCTGTGTTGCCTGACCCACCTTCGCGAATGAATTCGCTCCCACAGGTTCAGCGGCGGCATTAGGAATGTCGCCACCGGCAAGCGCTGCGGTGGCGGGGAAATCGCTGTCTTAAGGCCAACGCCGATCCACTGTGGGAGCGAATTTATTCGCGAAAGACTGATCGGACGCTGGAGATGCGTCGTCTGTGGAGGCCTATCGCGAATGAATTCGCTCCCACAGGTTCGGCGGCGGCATGAAGGGCCTCTCCACAGGTTCAGCGGCGGCGACACAGAGTCACGGCAACAACAACCCATGCTCCATCGCGTATTTCACCAGCCCCGCCGGTTTGTCGACTTTCAGTTTGCGGCGGATGCTCAGGCGGTGGGTTTCGACGGTGCGCACGCTGATGGCCAGGTCGCGGGCGAGGGTTTTGTTGTCCAGCCCCTTGGCCAGACCCACCAACACCTGCACTTCACGAGGCGTGAGTTCGTTTTCGTCGGTCTTCTTCGACACCAGCTTGAGGGTCACTTCGGCGCTGTAGAACGTTCCGCCGGTGGCAATCGCCTCGATGGCCGCGACAATTTCCCGGGACGGTGCGTTTTTCAGCACGTAGCCACTGGCCCCGGCGCGGATCGACGTGGCGACGTATTCCTGATTGTCGTACATGCTCAGGATCAGAATCTTGATCGCCGGGCAGCGCTGGCGGATCAGTTGCGTCAGTTCCAGGCCGTTCATGTCCTGCAGGCCGATGTCCACCAACAGAATGTCCGGCTTGACCTCTTCGCACATCTTCAGCCCCTGCGCCGCGTTCTCGGCTTCGCCTACCACCTCGAACAGGGGGCGGGTGGCGAGCAGGGCGCGCACGCCGTCGCGGACCAGTGAATGGTCGTCGACCAGGGCAATGCGGATGGTCTGGCTGGCGCTCATGATGGGGTGCGGGTTCCTGTCTGAAATGAAGGGTCAGGCGGCGACGTTGATGGGCATGGTCACGGTCAGTTCGCTGTGGCCGGGGACCGAGTAGAGATTGAGCTGGCCGTGGAAATGCTCGACGCGCTCGCGAATATTACGCAAACCGATGCCGCCCTGTATCTCTTGCAAACGCTCGACGTCGACCCGGAAGCCCACGCCGTCGTCGCGCACAGTGAGTTGCACCTGTTTTTTCGTGCTGCGCAAGTCGATGTAGACGTTCTGTGCGTGGGCGTGACGCTCGATGTTGGTCAGCGCCTCCTGCAGAATTCGGAACAGCGCCACCGGGGCGCCTTCGGCCAGCTTCAGGTGGCTGAGGTTGTGGCTGTACTGGATGGTCAGCCCGGTCTGTTGCTCGAACTCGGCCACCAGTTGCGTGACGGCCGCCGCCAACCCCAGGGTGTCGAGCAGGGAAGGGCGCAGGTCGTGGGAGATGGTGCGGATTTCGCCGATGGCCTCGCCGAGTCGTTCGGTGCCGTGACGCAGGGTCTCCAAGCCCCGTTGGTCATTGCCTTCGAGTTGCAGACCGGCCAGTTCGAACTGAAATTTGATCGACACCAGCACTTGGCTGATGCCGTCGTGCAGCTCCCGTGACAGCCGCGAGCGCTCTTCTTCCTGCAAATTCATGATGCGCTGGTTGAGCATTTGCAGCTTGCGGTCGGCCAGGCGGTGCTCGCTGGCGTTAAGGGTGACGCCGCAGACGAACACCAGTAGCACGGCGATCAGGGCGACGGCGCCGATGTCGAGCATGGTCGCGTAGATGCCCCGCGCGACTTCCTGTCGGGCCTGTTGCGTGGCCCTTTCGACGTCTTCCAGATAAATCCCGGTGCCGAGCATCCAGCCCCAGCGCTTGAGCATGACCACATGGGCGAGTTTATCGGTGATCTGCCCGGTGGACGGTTTTTCCCAGGCGTAATGCTGGAAACCGTCGCCGGATTCCGCGCTTTGCAGCAATGCGCGGATCACCAGCAGCCCTTGCGGGTCGGTCATGTTCCACAAGTCCTTGCCCACCAGCGCCGCCTGCCGTGGATGCATCAGGTTGCGGCCGCTCTGGTCGTAGACGAAGAAATAGCCGTCGATGCCGAAGCTGAGCTTGGCCAGTTCTTCCAATACCTGCTGCTTGGTCTGTTCGTCATTGCGGCCGCTGTCGTAGATCGGGGCGAGGGCGCTCATGGCCATCTCCACGTAGTTTTTCAACTCGGCGCGCTTGCTGGACAGAATGCTGTCCTCGATCAACTGCGCCTGCTGCTCGCCCAGACGCTGGTTCTGCACGATCACCAGCGCGCAAATCACGCACACGGCAAGGATCAGCGGCAGGATGCCCAGGGCGACGATCTTGTGTTTGAGTTGCATGGCGTGGGATGTCCGGCGGGAGCGGGTGTTGTTGTGGGCGTATTAGACACGGTATGGGTGGCCAGACGCATCCTTCATGTTCAAGCGCAAGCGCTTCTGGCCGCAGGCCGTGGGAGCTGGCTTGCCTGCGATCTGCCGGGAACCGGCAGCAAACCCTGTGCATGCGGTCTGCCTGAGACAACCCATTCTCTGGTTTGGCTGCCGCTGCGCGTCAGATCGCAGGCAAGCCAGCTCCCACGGCCTGCGGCCAGAATCACAAACGCGTAGCGAACTGGCCTCTGCGTAGAACTACGCAGGCGAAACCGTAGTAGTACGAATTTCTCTTGCTGACAACTGCGCGGATAGTGGCAACGCTCCGTTACCCCGGACCACACAATAACAATTACGCCGCAAGCCATGAGCTTCGGCAGGAGACCCACAATGACCCGACTGACCAAACATCTGGGTTGGTTCGCCGTTGCAGCCCTTGGGGCCTGCGCCTTGGGTGTCGTCGCGCTGCGCCGCGGCGAAGCCATCAACGCACTCTGGATCGTCGTCGCCGCCGTCGCCATTTATCTGGTTGCGTACCGCTACTACAGCCTGTTCATCGCCAATCACGTCATGCAACTCGATCCGACCCGGGCCACCCCGGCGGTGATCAACAATGACGGCCTGGACTACGTTCCGACCAACAAACACATTCTCTTCGGTCACCACTTTGCCGCCATCGCCGGCGCAGGTCCGCTGGTCGGCCCGGTGCTCGCCGCGCAAATGGGTTATCTGCCGGGCACGCTCTGGCTGATCGCCGGTGTGGTCCTGGCCGGTGCGGTGCAGGATTTCATGATCCTGTTCCTGTCCACTCGCCGTAACGGCCGGTCGCTGGGCGACATGGTCCGCGAGGAAATGGGCCGCGTTCCCGGCACCATCGCCTTGTTCGGCTGCTTCCTGATCATGATCATCATCCTCGCGGTGCTGGCGCTGATCGTGGTGAAGGCCCTGGCCGAAAGCCCGTGGGGCATGTTCACCGTGCTGGCGACCATCCCGATCGCGATGTTCATGGGCGTGTACATGCGCTATGTCCGTCCGGGCCGCATTGGCGAGATCTCCATCATCGGCGTCGTGCTGTTGCTGCTGTCGATCTGGGCCGGTGGCCAGGTGGCTGCGAGCCCTGAGTGGGCACACGTCTTCACCTTAACTGGCGTGCAGATCACCTGGATGCTGGTGGGCTACGGCTTCGTTGCCGCGATGCTGCCGGTCTGGCTGCTGCTCGCGCCACGTGACTACCTGTCGACCTTCTTGAAAATCGGCACCATCGTCGCCCTGGCGATCGGCATCCTGATTCTTGCGCCTGAGCTGAAAATGCCAGCCCTGACTCAGTTCACCGACGGTACCGGTCCGGTCTGGAAAGGCGCGCTGTTCCCGTTCCTGTTCATCACCATCGCCTGCGGTGCAGTGTCGGGTTTCCACGCGCTGATCTCCTCGGGCACAACGCCGAAACTGCTGGATAACGAGAAGAACGCCCGTTACATCGGTTACGGCGGCATGCTGATGGAGTCCTTCGTCGCTATCATGGCGATGGTCGCGGCTTCGGTCATCGACCCAGGCGTGTACTTCGCCATGAACAGCCCGGCGGCAGTGGTCGGCGGCGACGTGGTTGCAGTCGCTCAAACCATCACGGGTTGGGGCTTTGCCATCACCCCTGAAGCGTTGACCGCTGTGGCCAAAGACATCGGCGAAAACACCGTACTGGCTCGCGCCGGTGGTGCGCCAACGTTGGCCGTGGGTATCGCGCAAATCCTGCACCAAGTACTGCCAGGCCAGAACACTATGGCGTTCTGGTACCACTTCGCGATCCTGTTCGAAGCGCTGTTCATCCTGACCGCTGTCGATGCCGGTACCCGCGCCGGTCGCTTCATGCTGCAAGACTTGCTGGGCAGCTTCGTCCCTGCACTGAAACGCACCGAATCCTGGACCGCCAACGTGATTGGCACCGGCGGCTGCGTGGCGTTGTGGGGTTACCTGCTGTATCAGGGCGTGATCGATCCACTGGGCGGCATCAACACCCTGTGGCCGCTGTTCGGCATCTCCAACCAGATGCTGGCCGGGATTGCGCTGATGCTGGCGACCGTCGTGCTGATCAAAATGAAGCGTCAGCAGTACGTGTGGGTGACGATCCTGCCAGCGTCCTGGCTGTTGATCTGCACCGTGACCGCAGGCTTCATCAAGCTGTTCGACCCGAGCCCGGCCGTTGGCTTCCTGGCCCTGGCCAAGAAATACAGTGCAGCGGCTGAGGCTGGCCAGGTCATCGCTCCGGCGAAGACTGTTGATCAGATGCAGCACGTGATCTTCAACGCGTACACCAACGCAGCGCTGACCACATTGTTCCTGTTCGTGGTGCTGAGCATTCTGTTCTACGCCGTGAAAGTGGGCCGTGCGGCGTGGGTCAAGAAAGAGCGCAGCGACAAGGAAGCGCCGTTCCAGGCGATGCCGGAAGCGCACTGATGTTCAATGACCTGAGTCGCCTCGGCAAATACCTCGGGCAGGCCGCCCGCCTGATGGTGGGCATGCCTGACTACGACAATTACGTCGAGCACATGCAGAAGACCCACCCGGACCAGCCGGTGATGTCGTACGAAGTGTTCTTTCGGGAACGCCAGGATGCGCGTTATGGCGGCAAGGCAGGGCCGAAGTGTTGTTGAGCTGCTGAAGAGCCGGGCCGAAGTGTTGTTGAGCTACTGAGTCAGGGCTTTTGATCGAAAAAACGCGCCATGGGTGATCCCTGGCGCGTTTTTTTATGTCTGGCGGATTTGCCGTAGGCCGCCACGCCTCGCAACCTGTGGGAGCGAATTCATTCGCGAAAAATGGTTTAGGCAACAAAAGTGTGCCGACTGTCATAACGCATCGCGAATGAATTGGCTCCCACAGGGTTTTGCGGCGTGTCAGGCATTCGTCAGCGCCTGCCTTTGATCATCCCGCACCCCGAACACCGCTTTTAACCTTTGACTTGGCAACCTGGAATTTGTAAGTATTACACATGTAATCTAAAGCAGGTTTCTCCTCCCATGAATCGCAGCGACCTGCGCCATATCAACCTCAATCTGTTGTTGATCTTTGAAGCGTTAATGAAAGCCCGGAGCGTGAGTCTGGCCGCTGAACGCATGTACCTCGGCCAGCCCGCCGTGAGTTCTGCGCTCGGCCGATTGCGGCTGCTGTTCAACGACCCGCTGTTCCAGCGTGCTGGTCGTTTCATGGAGCCAACGCCAAGGGCGCAAGAAATTGCGTTGCTGCTTGGCCCCGCACTCGAATCCATCGCCATGGCGGTGAAGCGGCCCAAGGCGTTTGATGCCGCCACCAGCGACCGGGTGTTTCGCATCGGTTTGAACGACGACGTTGAATTTGCCTTGCTGCCGTCGATGCTCAAGCGTATCCGGGCGGAAGCGCCGGGGGTGTCGCTGGTGGTTCGCCGTGCCAGTTATCTGCAAATGCCGAGGTTGCTGGCCAGCGGCGAGGTGACCGTGGGCGTGGGCTTTACCACTGAACTGCCGGCCAACGCCAAACGTCGGACCTTGCTCAGCACCCGCATCGTGCTATTGCGCGGTGATGACGTGCCTGGCGACTTGAGCCTGGATGATTTTTGCCAGCGGCCACACGCCCTCGTGTCGTTCGGTGGCGGCACGGTGGGGTTTGTTGATGAGGCGCTGCGTCTGATCGGGCGTCAGCGCAGAGTGGTCCTCGCGGTGCCGCATTTCAACAGCCTTGGCGCGCTGCTGGAAGACACTGATCTGGTGGCGGCCGTGCCGGAATACGCAGCCGATGTGCTGACCGCGAGTGGTCGGTTACGCAGCCAGCCGTTGCCGGTGCAACTGGCTGATTTCCCGCTGCACATGGTCTGGACCACGGCCAAGGACAATGACGAATCCGAACGGTGGCTGCGTTCGCGAATCGGCCTGTTTCTCAGCGACGGGTCGTCCACCCGCGTGTCAGGCCCTTGTTCTTGAATCGTCTGTAAGCCCCGTGGCAGAGCGTCTCATCCCGTTTCTTCAATTAATATTACAACTATCATTTGAGTTGATATCAACATTGAATCCATTCAATTCGTGGACCGGTGTGGCGTCCCACACACTCCGCGGCAATTCTTATAACCTTCGGCGGATTTTCCCATGCAACAGCCATTGACCCGTTTTCGTTATCCCCTTGCCGGACTGGCGCTCGTATTACTCAGCGCCTGCGACAAAGGCCCCGCGGCCACAGCCCAGGCGCCGAGTGCGCCCAAGGTGGATGTCGCCAAAGTGCTGCAGCAACCGGTGATCGAATGGGACGAAGTGACCGCCCGTCTCGAAGCCCCCGAAACCGTCGAAGTGCGGCCGAGGGTCTCCGGGCAGATCGATTCCGTGGCGTTCGTCGATGGGGCATTGGTGAAGAAGGGCGATCTGTTGTTCCAGATCGACCCGCGTCCGTTCGAAGCCGAAGTGCATCGCCTCGAAGCGCAGTTGCAACAGGTGAAAGCCACCGTCGTGCGTACGGACGCCGAAGCCCAGCGCGGCGAGCGGTTGCGCACCAACAACGCGATTTCCGCCGAGATCGCCGAGTCGCGCACCACCACCGCGCAAGAGGCCCGGGCCGCTGTGGCGGCAACTCAGGCGCAGCTGGACCTGGCGCGTCTCAATCTTAGTTTCACCCATGTCGCTGCGCCGATCACCGGCCGTGTCAGCCGCGCCGAGATCACCGCCGGTAACCTGGTGACGGCCGACCAAAGCATCCTCACCCGCCTGGTCTCTACCGACAAGGTCTACGCCTATTTCGACGCCGACGAGCGCGTGTTCCTCAAATACAACCAGCTCTCCCGCGACGGCAAGCGCGGTGCCTCGACGCCGGTGTACATGGGCCTGTCCAACGAAGCGGACAACAAACACCTCGGCCAGATGAATTTCGTCGACAACCAGGTCAACCCGCGCACCGGCACCATTCGCGGTCGCGCCGTGTTCGACAACGCCGACGGGCGCTACACCCCCGGCCTGTATGCACGTCTGAAGCTGGTCGGCAGCGGGACCTACGCCGCGACGCTGATCAAAGACGAGGCGGTCGGTACTGACCTTGGCAAGAAATTCGTGCTCGTGGTCGACAAGGACAACAAGGCGACCTATCGCAGCGTCGAGCTGGGCCCGAAGCTGGAAGGGTTGCGCATCGTGCGCAGCGGTTTGGGGAAAGACGACCGTATCATCGTCAACGGCTTACAGCGTGTTCGTCCGGGTTCGCCCATCGACCCTCAGGACCGCCCGATGGCCAGTGACGAAACCCTCGCCGCCCTTGCGCAACAACGCCAGGCCCTGGAAGCGAGCAATCAGCCCTCGGCCAAATCCGCAGCGCCGGCGAAAATCGCCAGCGCTTCCGGCCCACGCGGATAAAGGCCGACGA
>NZ_JAAAKW010000004.1 GCF_009905615.1 Pseudomonas sp. SLFW | reverse complement strand
GCGTCGTGGGAGATCAGCAGCTTCACGCCGCCGTCTTCCAGCATGTAGCGCAAACGTTCGGTCGGGTAATCCGGGTCCAGCGGAATGTACGCGCCACCCGCCTTCAGCACCGCCATGAACGACACCCACAAATCGACCCCGCGCTCCATGGCAATTGCCACGCGGACCTCGGTGCCGATGCCGCGAGCGCGCAAGGCGTGAGCCAACTGATTGGCGCGGCGGTCGAACTCGGCAAAGGTCAGGTGCTGTTCGCCATGGACCAGCGCAATCGCCTCGGGACGCAAACGAGCGTGGTCGGCAATCAGTTCGTGAATCGGGCGATCCACGTAGGGCGAGAACGGCGGCGTGTTCCAGGCGTGCATTTCGCTGACATCGCGCTCGGTGAGCATCGACAGGTCGCCGATGCGCGCCTCGGGGAAGCGGCAAATACCGTCCAGCAACGCCTGGAAGTGGCCGCACAGGCGGTCGATCTGATCGGCGCTGAACACGTTGCTGTGGTAGTTGACGTGAATGTGCGCACGCTCGCCTGCCACCACCGCGAGGCTCAGCGGGTAGTGGGTTTTGTCGCTGAGTTCAACGGTCCCAATGTTCACGCCGCCTGCCTGCTTGTCGCGCAGCACGGCGTCCACCGGGTAGTTCTCGAACACCACCAGGCTGTCGAACAGGTCGCGCCCGGCATGCCCGGCGAAGCGCTGGGCTTCGAACAGCGGCGTGTGTTCGTGTTCGCGCAGCTCAAGGTTGTGCGCTTGCAGGTCGTTGAGCCAGTCGCCAACCTTCTGCTGTGCGTCCGGCGCCTGCACCAGCGGCAGGGTGTTGATGAACAGACCCAGCATGCGCTCGATGCCCGGCACTTGAGCCGAACGGCCGGACACCGTGGCGCCGAAGGCCACGCGCTTCTGCCCGGTGTAACGCTGCAACAGCAGCACCCAAACCGCTTGAATCAGGGTGTTGGCGGTGACGCGCTGACGGCGTGCGGCGCTGTTGAGCAGCTCGCTGTCCAGGTCTATCGACGTGACCCGCACCTGGGTCGGCAGCGGTTCGCCGTTGGCCGACGTCGGCGCGGTCAGGGCCGTCGCCATCAGGGTCGGCTGTTCGAAACCGGCCAGGTGGGTCTGCCAGAACTGAGCGCTGCGCTCGGCGTCGCGGCTCAGCAGCCACTCGACGTAATCGCCGTAATGCCCGGCCGGCAGGGGCGCGGTGTCGGACATCGCCGCTTGAATCACCTCACCCAGCACTGCCGCACTGCTCCAGCCGTCGAGCAGGATGTGGTGGAACGTCCACACCAGTTTCCACAGCGTGTCGCTCTGGCGCACCAGCAGCACCCGCATCAGCGGCGCTTGGTGCAGGTCGAACGGGGTTTCACGCTCGGCGGCCAGTACATCGGACAGCGATTCGGCGCTGCTGCGCAAATCCAGCTCGCGCACCGCCAGCACGGCGTCGCGACGAATCAGCTGGACCGGTTGCTGGCTGCCGCTCAGGCGCAGGAACGACGCCCGCAGGATCGGGTGACGCTGCACCGCCGCCGCCCATGCCGATGTGAAGCGGGCGAGCGGCAGGTGATCGACGTCCAGCGCCACTTGGTTGATGTACAGGTCTCGCGCATCGTCGCCGGACTGCACGGCGCTGAGTTCGCTGTGAAACAGCAGGCCCTGCTGCATCGGCGTCAGCGGGTACAACTGTTCGATGTCGCGGGGTGCGACCGGCAGTGCGTCCAGCTGCGCCTGAGTCAGGTCCAGCGCCGGGAAGTCCGACGGGGTCACGGCCGAGTGAGCGCGGCAGTGTTCGATCACTTCGTTCAACGTCACGGCGTAGGCGTCGAGCAGGCGCTGAATCGACGCGCTGTCGTGTCGCTCGCCGCTGTAGCTGCACGTCAGGCTGAAGTGGCCGTCGCGCACTTGCGCATCAAGCGACAGCTCGCAGGCCAACGGCGCGTCGGCGGCACGTTGGGCGCCGCTGGCTTCGTGGGCCAGAGTGAACAGGCCACTGCTGTTTTGCACGCGACCCATGTAGTTGAACAGCACGCAGCCTTCCAGCGACGGTAACGCTTCGCCACGCAGGTGACGCAGCAGGCCGTAGCCGAGGCCGCCATGGGGCACGGCGCGCAGGGTTTCCTTGGTGTGTTTCAGCGCCGTATCGAGGCTGTCGTGGGCGTGCAGGCTGACCGGGTACAGGCTGGTGAACCAACCCACGGTGCGCGAGGGATCGACGCCGTCGAACAGGTCTTCGCGGCCATGGCCTTCCAGCGCGATCAACGCACGGGGTTCGCCGCTCCAGCGTTGCAGGGCGCGGGTCAGTGCGGTCAGCAGCAGGTCGTTGATCTGCGTGCGGTACGCCGCGGGCGCTTCATTGACCAGCGCGTGGGTTCGGGCGGCGTCCAGTTGCAGGTGTTGCTGCTGCACGACGCTTTGCTGCGCCTTGCCTTGAGGGTTGGCGCACGGGAGCGGCGGCGCAGGTGGCAGGCTACGCCAGTAGTCGGCCTCGGCCAGCACGGCGTCGCTGTAGGCAAAGTCCAGCAAGCGGTTGGCCCAGCGCTGGAACGGCAGGCCCTTTTCTCCCAGATCGACCGTCAGTCCGGACTGAGCCTGGGTGTAGGCGTTGTGCAAGTCTTCCAGCAGCAGCCGCCACGACACCCCGTCCACCACCAGGTGATGCACCACCAGCAGCAGGCGCTCGCCGCCTTCGGCCAGTTTGAAATGCACGGCGCGCAGCAGCGGGCCGTCCTTGAGGTTGAGGCTGGCCTGGGCTTCGTCACAGGCGTGAGTCAGTTGATCGGCACTGACTTCGCGTTGCCACAGCAGGCCGTCTGCGTTCTCTTCAGGGCGATAGCGTTGCTGCCTGTGGCCGTTGTCCTGTTGCGTGAAGCTCATGCGCAGGGCGTCATGATGATCGATCAGTGCTTGCAGGGCCTGAGCCAGCGCCGGGCTTTCCAGCGCTTCGGCCGGGGTCAGCAGCAGCGACTGGTTCCAGTGGCTGCGTTGGCGCATTGGTTGTTCGAAAAACCAATGCTGGATCGGCGTGAGCGGAATGTCGCGGTTGTACGCAATGCGTGCCAATTCGGCGGCCTCATCCCGGTTCACCACCTGCGCGACCTGGGCCAATTCGGCGATGGTCTGGCGCTCGAACATCTGCCGGGGCGACAGCTGAATGCCGCGCTTCTTGGCACGGGAGATGATTTGCAGGCTGAGGATCGAATCGCCGCCCAACGCAAAGAAATTGTCCTGACGCCCGACCTGCTGAACGCCGAGCAGGTCCTGCCACAGCGCCGCCAGTTCGGTTTCGACACCTTCCAGCGGGGCTTCGAACGTTCGTTGTTGCAGTTGTGGTTCCGGCAGGGCCTTGCGGTCCAGCTTGCCGTTGGCCGACAGCGGGAATTTTTCCAGCGTGACCAGATGGGCAGGGACCATATAGTCCGGCAGGCGTTGTTTCAGCTGAGTGCGCAGGTGCTCTTCATCGAACGCTTGTGCGACGAGATAGCCCACGAGTTGCGTGCCGGTGGCGAGTTGGCGGGCGACCACGACGGCTTCGCTGATCGCCGGATGGTCCAGCAGCGCGGCTTCAATCTCGCCAATCTCGACCCGCAGGCCGCGCAGTTTGATCTGGTGGTCGAGGCGTCCCAGGTATTCAACCGCGCCGTCCGCTCGCCAGCGTGCCAGGTCGCCGGTGCGGTACAGACGCTCGCCGTTGCCGAACGGGCTGGCGACGAAACGCTCGGCGGTCAGGCCGGGGCGTTGGTGATAGCCGCGAGCCAGGCCAATGCCACCGATGTACAACTCGCCCGGCACGCCAATGGGTTGCGGATTGAGGCGGCTGTCGAGGATGTGAATCTGCAAGTTGGCAATCGGACGGCCAATCGGTACCGAAGCGCCCGACTCGTTCACGCAAGTCCAGTGCGTCACGTCGATGGCCACTTCGGTTGGGCCGTACAGATTGAACAGGCCCGCATTCGGCAGACGTTGCAGAGTTTCACGCGCCAGATCGGCAGGTAGGGCTTCGCCAGAACAGACGATGCGTTTCAGCGAGGCGCAGCCGGACAGATTGTCCTGAGCCATGAAGGCGGCGAGCATCGACGGGACGAAGTGCAGTGTTGTGATCTGATGATCGGCAATCAAACCGTTTAACAACGCTGGGTCGCGATGATCACCGGGCTGCGCCATGACCAGCCGTGCACCGACCATCAGCGGCCAGAAGAACTCCCACACCGAGACGTCGAAGCTGAAGGGTGTTTTTTGCAGCACGGCGTCGGAGGCGTCCAAACCGTAGGCGTCCTGCATCCAAGCCAGACGATTGAACAGCGCCGCGTGGGTGTTGCCTGCGCCCTTCGGTTTGCCGGTCGAACCGGAGGTGTAAATCATGTACGCCAGCTGCTCGGCGTGAATCTCTACGACTGGCGCGGTGACCGGCTGTTGAGTCACATCAAGCTGATCCAGATTCAGCACCTGCAAGCCTTCCACCACAGGCAACTCGTCGATCACCGCATCGTGGCTCAACAGCAACCCAATCCCCGCGTCTTCCAGCATGTAGCGCAAACGATCGACCGGATATTCAGGGTCCAGCGGCACGTAGGCAGCGCCCGCCTTCACCACCGCATACAGCGCAACGACCATTTCCACCGAACGCAACGCCGCCACGCCGACCAGCGATTCACGCCCTACGCCCTGCCCGCGCAGGTAATGGGCAAGCTGATTGGCGCGCTGATCCAGCTGCTGATACGTCAGCACCTGATCCCCACAGCGCAACGCTTCACGGTCAGGGTGCAGCTGCGCCAAACGCTCGAACTGACGATGCACGGCCCACGATTCAGCATCCCAATCCCGCGCCGTATCGTTCACCTGAACCAACTGCGCACGGTCCTGAGCATCCAGCAGTTCAACATCACCAATCGCCGCCTCAGGCCGTTCCAGCAACTGCGCAAACAGCTGCACGAACCGCTGATGCAGACGCTCGACGGTCGTGTCGTCAAACAGGTCCGTCGCGTAATTCCAGTTACCCGCCAGCTCACCCGCCGCGTTTTCCCAGGTGTGCAACGCCAGGTCGAACTGCGCGCTGCCGCTGTCCAGCGGCATCAGGGTCGCGTTGAGGCCGGGCATCAATTGCAGCGCTTCGTCCTGGCGCTGTTGATGGTTGTACAGCACTTGAAACAGCGGGTTGTGGCTCAGGCTGCGCTCGGGCGCCAGTGCGTCCACGAGTTGTTCGAAGGGCAAATCCTGATTCGCCTGCGCCCCTTGAGAGGCCAGACGCACGTTGTCGATGATCTGGTTAAACGTGGCGTCGGCCGTGACCTCGCCGCGCAGAATCTGAGTGTTGACGAAAAAGCCGATCAGCCCCTCGGTTTCAGCGCGCTGACGCCCGGCTATCGGCACGCCGATGCGCAGATCGTTCTGCCCGCTCAGGCGGTGCAGCAGCACTTGGTAGGCGGCGAGCATCACGGTGAACAGGGTCACGCCGCGCTGTTTCGCCAGTTCGCGCAGGCGTGCCGAGAGCGCGGCGTCGAGGCTGAACGGCAGGCGTGCGCCGCGAAAACTCTGGCGCGCCGGACGGGGGCGGTCGGCGGGCAATTCCAGCACCGGCGGCTCACCGCCGAGCTGCTGTTTCCAGTAGTCGAGCTGACGATCCGCCTCCCCTGCGTCCAGACACGCACGCTGCCAGAGGGCAACGTCGGCATAGCTCAACGGCAACGGCTCAAGGGCGCTGTCGTCACCTTCGAGGGACGCGCGGTAGGCCTGAACGAAGTCCAGCAACAGCACCTGAATCGACCCACCGTCAGCGATGATGTGGTGCAGGCAGACCAGCAGCACGTGTTCGTCATTGCTCAACGTGACCAGCGCCACCCGCCACAACGGGCCTTGGTCGAGGTCGAACGGGCGGCGAGCGAAGGCATCGGCCAGCGTTTGCACCCCACCTTCATCGGCGGCATTCAATTGCTCGAAAGGCATCGTTTGAGACGCTTGAATCACTTGCTCTGGCGTGCCGTCTTCAGCGCTGCCGAACACCGTGCGCAGGCTGGCATGCCGCTGGGCTACGCGGGCAAACGCGGACTGCACGGCGGCCACGTTCAGCGTGCCTTTCAGGCGCAAGGCACCCGGCAAGTGATAGGTGCTGTTGCCGGGTTCCAGCTGTTCGAGGAACCACAACCGCTGCTGGGAGAACGAGGTCGGACTGCGCTCCCCCGCCACGCCCGCCGGAATCGGCAAGGCCGACGCATCCAGCCCCTGCTCGCGCAGCTTGCCCAGAAACACCCGACGCTGCGCGGCGTTGAGGCTGAGGAAGCGGGTGGCCAGGGCCAGCAGCTTGCTTTGCGAAGTCATGCTCGGTTGCGACATCAGTTGCTTTCCTCCAGCTCATTCATGAACTCGTCCAGGGCATCGAGCCGGTCGAGCGTCAGGGTCTGCCCCTGCAAGGTGTCGATCAGGGCCGCCTGCGCGGCGACGGTGGTGGCTTCGAAGGCTTGCGCCAGCGGAATGCTCACCCCGAGGCGCTCGCGGATGCGTGACAACAGACGCGTTGCCAGCAGCGAGTGCCCACCCAGTTCAAAGAAGTTGTCGTCGCGCCCCACCCGCTCGACTTTCAGCAAGCCCTCCCAGAGTTCGGCGAGGACTTCCTCGCGCTCGCCCTGAGGCGCTTCGAAATGGCGTTCCTGCACGGTCGGCGCTGGCAGGGCCTTGCGGTCGAGCTTGCCGTTGGCGTTGCGTGGCAGACGCGCCAGCAGCATCACGTGGGCCGGGACCATGAACGCGGGCAGTTCTTGCGCCAGCGCGGTTTTCAGGACATCGGCGGACAACGCCTGCTCGGCTTCGGCGACCACGTAGGCCACCAGTTGCGGGCCGTGGAGCGAGGGTTGCGCGCTGACCACGGCGTCGCGCACCGACGGCTGGGCCAACAGGACGTTTTCGATTTCCCCCAGCTCGATGCGCTGGCCGCGAATCTTCACCTGGAAGTCGGCCCGGCCCACGTATTCCAGCGCGCCCTCGGCGTTCCAGCGCGCCAGGTCGCCGCTGCGGTACAGACGCGTCCCCGGTTCACCGAATGGATCGGGGAGGAAGCGTTCAGCGGTCAGGGCCGGACGCGCCGCGTAGCCACGCCCTACCCCGACGCCGCCGATGTACAGCTCGCCCACCACCCCCGGTGCCGCCAGTTGCAGGCTGGAATCCAGCACGTACAGGCGGTTGTTGTCGGTGGGGCGACCAATCGGCATGTTGGCTTTCGCAGCCGGAGCAGCGGTCAGGGTGTGCAGCGCCACGTCGTCGGCGCATTCGGCCGGGCCATAAGCGTTGACCAGCGGCACGTTCGGGTAGCGATTGAACCAGCGGGTCGCCAGGTCCACGGTCAGCGCCTCGCCGGTGGGGATCAGCCAACGCAAGGCGTCAAGCTTGTGCGGCGCAACGGCGAGCATGCCGTCGATCACCGCAGGCACGCACTCCAGCACGCTGACCTGATTGGCCACCACTTCTTCCAGCAGCCGTTGCGGGTCATGCACCACGGCGTCCGGCAGGATTTCCACACGCCCGCCGAACAGCGGCGCGGTGAGGAATTGCCACACCGAAATGTCGAACCCGGTGGCGGCGGTTTGAGCAATCACATCGCCCTCGCCCAATCGCAGGTACGGCAGCTTCGACATCTGGTTGTTGAGCATGCCCCGCTGGTTGACCATCACCCCTTTCGGCTCGCCGGTGGAGCCGGAGGTGTAGATCACGTAGGCGAGCTGCTCGGCGCTGGCGTAACGGCCCGGATTGTCGTCGCGGTCGTTGGCCAGCAGGTCTTCGAGCATCAGCAGGCGCGGCGGGTTCTCCATCAGCGCCAGAATCGCCTCGACCTGAGGCAGACAGTCACGGGGCGTCAGCAACACCGGCGCGGCGCTGCTCACCAGCATGCGCGCACTGCGGCTCGCGGGATGACGATCGTCCAGTGCCAGGTACGCACCACCGGCCTTGAACGCCCCGACAATCATGCTCAGCAACGGCAGGCCACGGGGGGCGAACAGCGCCACCACATCATCGCCCTGCACACCCGCTGCGGTCAGGCCGTGACCGATGCGGTTGGCGCTACGATTGAGCGCGTCGTAGCTCAGGCTCTCGCCTTCGCAGCGCGCCACTTCCCGTGTCGGATGGGCCTGAACCCGCGACTCGAAACGCTCCAGGTAGCTGATGCCGTACCAATGTTTTTGCACCGGGCCTTGGCCCTGTTCCAGCAGTTGCTCGCGCTCGGCCTGTTCCAGCACCTGCAATTGGCTGAGGGTCTGTTGCGGGTTGTCGATCAGCTGTGCGAGCAGGCGACGGAAGTGGCCGACCAGCGTGTTCATGTCGCCATCGTTGAAGTGGCGAGTATCGTAAGTCAGCTGCAATTGCAAGGACTCGCCGGGCAACAGCACCACGGTCAACGGGTAGTTGGTGTGAGTGCGGTTGGCGAGCGGTTGGATGCGGTATTCGTTCACGGCCTGCTGAACCTCGGCGCCCAACGGAACGTTTTCAAAGACGAACAGGCTGTCGAACAGCGGCTGACCGCGAGGGGTGTCCGCCAGCAACTGAATGTCCGCCAGCGACAAATGTTCGTGTTGACGCATCTCGGCGTTTTGCGCCTGCAACGCGTTGAGCAGGTCCAGCGCCGATGCGCCCAGCCCTGGACGCCGGACGCGCAACGGCAGCGTGTTTATGAACAGCCCCAGCGCGCCTTCGATGCCTTCCAGGTCGGTCGGACGTCCGGCCACGGTGACGCCGAACACCACGTCGTCGCGGTCGCTGTGACGCATGAGCAGCAAAGCCCACGCGGCCTGCACGAAGGTGTTGGCGGTCAGGCGGTGCTGGCGGGCCTGATCGGCCAGTCTGGCGGTCTGCGCGTTGCCGAGGGCCAGGGTCACGTCGCGCATCTGCGGCTCACCGTGAGGACTGTGACGGTACGGCAGCGGCGTGACGTCGGTGAACCCGGCCAGCGCTTCGCGCCAGTAATCCCGGCTGACCGCTTCGTCCTGCTCGGCGAGCCAGGCGAGGAAATCCCGATAGGGGCGAGCGGCAGGCAAGCTGACGTGGCGCCCTTCAAGAAACGCGCGGTAATGGGCGAAAAATTCGGTGAGCATCAAACCCCGGCACCAGGCATCGATCAGCGCGTGGTGGTGGCTCTGCACGATGCGGAAATCCGCCGCGCCGAACTTCACCAGACGCAGGCGCAGCAACGGCGCCCTGGCGAAATCAAAGCCCTGTTCGCGCTCGGCGATGAGCAGCGCTTCCAGCTCGGCCTCGGCGGCAGCGCGGGACAAATGGCTGAGGTCGATCAGTTGCGCAGGCGACGGCACGCGGCGCATGACCACCTGACGCTGCGCGCCGCTTTCCAGCCCGTGGAACGCCGTGCGCAAGGCTGGATGGCGCTGCACCACCTGCTGCCACGCGTGTTTGAAGGCCTCGAAATCCACCTCGCTACCGACGGCGTATTGGTCTTGCATCAGGTAGATGCCGTTGCCCCGTTCCAACAGGCTGTGCAGCAAAATCCCTTGCTGCATGGGCGCCAACGGCAGGATGTCTTCGACCTCTCGCGCCGGAATCGCCAGGGCGTCCAGTTGCATTTGGGTGAGGCCCGCCAGCGGGAAATCCGACGGGGTCAGGCCAGCGTTGTGTTCGTCGCTGCAATGATTGATCAGCTGCACCAGCTGCGCACGATACAGCGCCACCAGTTGTTCGATGGTTTCGCGACTGAAACGCTCGCGACTGAAGGTCCAGTCCAGGTGTAACTGGCCGCCGCGCACCTGACCGTCGATGGCCAAGGCGTTGGCCAGTGGGCCTTGCGGATCGCGCAGGTGTTGGAGGGTCTGGTTCGACAGCGAGAACAGCGCGTCCCCGGAATCAGCAAAACTGTCGTCAAAACGACCGAGGTAATTGAAGGTCACGCCCTGTCCCACCAGCTCCGGCAAATCGGCACCGGCGAGGTATTTAAGGACGCCGTAACCAAGGCCTTTTTCCGGCACGGCACGCACCGCTTCCTTGACCGATTTGAGCGTGGCAATGACGTCGTCATCCGCCTCCAGCGCCACCGGGTACAGGCTGGTGAACCAGCCGACGCTGCGGCTGAGGTCCAGCCCGTTGCCGTTCTCAGAAACGTCTTCACGGCCATGCCCTTCAAGACTGATGACATGACGACGGCGCCCGCTCCACTGCCACAACGCCTGAGACAGCGCCGCCAACAGCAGGTCGTCGATGCGGGTGCGATACGCCGCCGGGGCTTCGCTGAGCAGGCGGCGGGTGTCCTGTGCATCGAGGTTCAAGCTGACCGTGTCGCCCGCGCCGATCAGGCTGTGAACCGAGGTATCGCCCGGCAGGCAGGCGTCGGCCGCTGGCAGCCCCTGCCAGTGTGGCAATTGCGCGGCGAGTTCGGGGCTGCGCGCCAGATCGTGCAGGGACTGCGACCAGCGTTGGAAGCTCGCGGTTTTCTCGGCCAGCGCGGCCGATTGCCCTGCCACCAAGCGGCTGTAGGCGTGTTGCAGTTCTTCCAGCAGCACGCGCCACGACACGCCGTCCACCGCCAGGTGATGGATGGCCATCAGCAGACGCCCCTCACCCGACGGCAAGCGCGCATGCACCACGCGCAGCAGCGGACCGGTCTCGATGTTGAGGCTGCGCTGGGCTTCGGCGCTGAGGGACGCGAGGTCTTCTTCGCGGCTGAGTTCGCAGGTCCACAGCAGGCGCTCGACGTTCTCAGTGTCGCGATAACGCTGCTGCCACTGGCCGTCGTCGCCTTGATGAAAGCTCAGGCGCAGGCTGTCGTGATGCGCCAACAGCACGGCCAGGGCCTGTTGCAAGACGCTGATGTCCAACGCGTTCGGCAGGTTCAGCAACAGTGACTGGTTCCAGTGGGAACGCTGCGCAATGGGCAAGGCAAAGAAACGCGCCTGAATCGGGGTCAGGGCGAAATCAAGGGGCATTACCGGCGCAAACACGGGGGCGGCGACCGGTTTGACGTCGGCCAGCACCGCCACTTGGGCCAGCTCGGCGATGGTCTGTTTTTCGAACAGTTGCTTGGGCGTCAGGCGAATGCCCTGGCGGCGGGCGCGGGCGATGATTTGCAGGCTGAGAATCGAGTCGCCACCGAGGGTGAAGAAGTTGTCGTGACGGCCCACCGCCTCTACGTTGAGCGCTTTTTCCCACAGTGCGGCCAACGTGGCTTCGACGCCTTCATGGGGGGCTTCGAAGGTCTGGGAGACGGTCTGCGGCGCAGGCAACGCGGCATGATCGAGCTTGCCGTTGGCCGTGATCGGGAAGGCTTCCAGCGTCAGCACGTGGCTCGGCACCATGTAATCCGGCAGGCGCTCGGCCAGTTGCGCACGCAGCGCTTCGCCGTCGGTTTGCGTCCCTTTGGCGATCAAGGCATAGGCGATCAATTGGCCCCGGTCATCGACCCGCACATGCGCGTCGCGCAGGCCGTCCAGCTGACGCAGGCGCTGGGCGATTTCACCCAGGGCCACGCGGTAACCACGGACTTTGACCTGATCGTCGGCGCGCCCGAGGAATTGAATCTGCCCATTGGCCAACAGTCGCGCACGGTCGCCGCTGCGGTACAGGCGACGGCCATGGCCACTCGGGTCGGGAATGAACACGGCGGCGGTCATGGCCGGGCGGTCGTGATACCCCCGCGCCAGGCCCGGGCCGCCGATGTACAGCTCGCCGATGTCGCCCTGCACCACCGGTTCCAACTGCTCGTTGAGGATCAGCGCAGTGGCGTTGGGCAGCGGACGGCCAATGGGGGCGCTGTCGCCCGCGGTCTGGAGTTCTGCCAGTTCGTTGCTGAGCACGCCGACCGTGGTTTCGGTCGGGCCGTAGTGGTTGATGACGCGGCATGCCGGTTTCAGGCGTTTGACCTGCGCCACCAGCTCCCACGGCAAGGCATCGCCGCCGAGGATCAGCGCCTGTTCCGGCAACACGTCGGCGGGGTTGGCCGCTTGCAGCAGGCCGCTCAGGTGGGTCGGCACGATTTTCAGCACGCCCACGTTATGGGCCGCCATGTACGCGGCAAAGCGGTCTGCGTCGTTAGTCCGGTCCGGGCTGATCAAGTGCAGCGTGCGCGCCGAACACAGGGCGCCGAACAGCACGGTGTGGCCCAAGTCGGCACCTACCGTGGAGACCATCGCCATGCTCGCATCAGCGTCCAATGACAGACGCGACAGCAGGCCCTGCACGTAATCGGCCAGCGCGCCATGGCTGATGACCACGCCCTTCGGCGTGCCGCTGGTGCCGGAGGTGTAGATCAGGTACGCGGCCTGTTCAGGGGGCAGCGGCAGGTTCAGCGCGGTGGCCGATTGGCTACGCCATTCGGCAGTCACCTTGACGCCGATGACCTCGCCACTGAAATCGGCAGGCGCAGGCCCATCGCTGATCAGCCAGCGAGCGCCGCTGTCGGCCAGCACGAACGCCTGACGCTCGGCCGGCCATTTCGGGTCCAGCGGCACGTAGGCGGCGCCGGTCTTGAGGATCGCCAGCACACCGACGACGAACTCCACCGAGCGTTCCAGCAGCAGGCCGACGCGGCTTTCCGCGCCCACACCGGAAGCGCGCAGGTGCTGGGCGAGTCGATTGGCGTCGGCGTCTGCAGCGGCGAAATCGATGCCATGATCCTCACCCTGCAATGCCAGCGTTTGAGGCTGTGCGCTGACACTGGCATTCCACAGCGTCAGCACGTTGGTGGCAGGGAATGACACGGACTCCGCGATCAGCCGCGACGGCACAGCAGACACTTTCAGGTCCACCAGTCGCGCGCTGGGGTCTGCCACCACTTGCGCGCAGAGGCGCACCAAGTCAGCCGCGAAACCGGCGATGCGCGGTTCGTCGAACAGGTCGCAGGCGTAGGTGAAAACGGCCTGAATACCGTCGGCACTGTCGGTGATGTCCAACCCCAGGTCGAAGTGCGCGGAGAAGTCATCCAACTGGTTGACGTCCATGCGCATGCTGCCCATTTCCAGGTTCTGCGGCAGCGGAAATTGCTGGGTGAACTTCACTTGGCACAGCGGGTTGTGGCTGAGGTTGCGGGACACGCCCAGCGCTTCCACCAGTTGTTCAAACGGCAGGTCCTGATGGGTCTGCGCGCCCAGCGCCGTGAGTTTCACCGCGTCGATCAACGTGCTGAAGGATTGCAGCGGCGAGACTTCGGTGCGCAGCACCAGCGTGTTGACGAACAGCCCGATCAGGCCCTCGGCTTCGATGCAGGTCCGCCCCGCCACCGGCACGCCAACGCACAGGTCGGTCTGGCTGCTGTAGCGCTGCAACAGGCTTTTGTAGGCCGCGAGCATGACCATGAACAGCGTCGCGCCGTGAGCGCTGGCAAGGTCGCGCAAGCCCTGGCTCAGCGCACTGTCAAACGCGAGGGCGTAACGGGCGCCACGGTGGCTTTGTTGCGCAGGACGTGGGCGGTCCGCTGGCAAGGTGAGCACCGGTTGGGTGTCCCCCAGACGTTCTCGCCAGTAGGCCAGTTGCCGCTCACCTTCGCCCCCGGCCAGACGCTGGCGTTGCCAGGCGGCGAAGTCGGCGTACTGAATCGGCAGCGGCCCCAGCGCTGGAATCTGCCCTGACGCATGGGCGCTGTAGAGCGCTGCGAAATCCTTCAGGATGACCTGCACCGACCAGCCGTCAGCGATGATGTGATGCAGCACCAGCACCAGTTGCTGCTGACCGGGGGCCAGCCGCACGTTGAGCACGCGCCACAACGGTCCGGTCTGCAAGTCCATGGGTTGTTCGACGGCGGCCTTGGCCAGTTCGCCCAAGGCTTCGAGGGGTTGTGCGTGCAGGCTCAGATCGTGCGGCTCGATGACCACCGGCTGGGCGCCGTGGATGCGCTGCACCAGCACTTCGTTGGCGTCGATGGCGAAGGTGGTGCGCAGGCTTTCATGGCGGGCGGCCAGGTCGTCGAAACTGCGTTGCAAGGCGACGTCGTCAATGGCGCCGCTCAGGCTCAGTTGACCGCACAGGTGATAGGCGCTGCTGTCCGGCTCCAATTGCGCGAGGAACCACAAACGTTGCTGGGCGAACGACTGCTCAGGCGCGGTATCGCGGGAGATGCGCGCCACGGCGGGCGCGCATTCGGCGCTGCGAGTCTGGCGGGCGACATGGGCGCTGAACGCGCCGAGGGTCGGGTGTTCGAACAGGTGCGCGGGCTCCAGCTTCAGGCCCAGCTCGCCGTTGAGGCGCGACAGCACCTGCACCACGCCCACTGAATCGCCGCCACGGGCGAAGAAATGGTCGGCCGCTTTCAGGTCATCCTTGCCCAGCACTTCCTGCCATGCGGTGACCACTTCGGGCAACAGCGAGACGTCATCGCGCTGCTCGCTCTCGGCGTCCAGCAGACGACCGTCCTGCCAGACCGCGAAGCTGTCGAGGCTGCCGTTCTGCCAGCCGACGCGGCAGGCGGAGCGTTGCAACTTGCCGCTGGTGGTGCGCGGCAAGGCGCCGGGTTCCAGCAGCACGATGACTTTCGGTGCCACGAGAAACAGCTCCGACACGGCATCGCGGACGGCGTCGCAGATCATCTGCGGCTTCATCAGGCGGCGCACGTTGCGGCTGATTTCCAGCGCCAGGCCGACGCCTTCCGCGCCCTGTTCATCGGTCACCGGGAATGCGGCGATACGCCCGCGACGCAGCAGCTCGACGGTTTTTTCCAGCGACTGTTCGATGTCCTGCGGATAAAGGTTCTGGCCGTTGAGGATGATCAGGTCTTTCAGCCGACCGGTGATGAACAGCTCGCCGCCACTGGCGATGCCAAGGTCGCCGCTGCGAAGCCAGCGCTGACCGTCTTCCTGCACAAAGGTCTGCGCGGTGGCCTCAGGGTTCTGCCAATAGCCTTCGGCGACGCTGGGGCCGCCGATCCAGATTTCACCGACCTGCCCTTCCGGCAAAACGGCCTGGCTGACCGGATCGACGATGCGCAGCCCATGGTTGCCGCGACACCAGCCGCAACCGGGCAACCGACTCGTGGCGTTCTGATTGGCGAACAGCGCTTCGTCGGCATCACCGGCGGCAAGCTGGCTGCCGTCGAATCGTTTGATGCCGAAGGGCACGGCACGGTGGGCGGCACTGACGAACAACGTCGCTTCGGCGAGGCCATAACTCGGGGTCAGGGCGCGGCGGTCGAAACCGGCGGCCGCGAAGTGCTTGCTGAAGGCGTCCAGCGTGGCGATGCGAATCGGTTCGGAGCCGGAAAACGCCAGGCTCCAGTTATCCAGCTTGAGGCCCTTCACCGCGCTCGGTTTGATCCGCTCGACGCACAAGCGATAGGCGAAATCCGGCCCGCCGGAGAAGGTGCCGTTGTATTCGCTCATCACTTCCAGCCAGCGCGCCGGACGCCCAAGGAAATAATTCGGCGACATCAGCGTCAGGGTGCCGCCGTAGTACAGCGGCAGCAGCAGCCCGCACATCAGGCCCATGTCGTGGTAGAGCGGCAGCCAGCTCACCCAGCTTTCGGTGGAGGCGTCGGTGACGAAGTGCCGGGCCATGGCGACTTCGTTGGCCATGAGGTTTTTGTGAGAGACCATCACGCCTTTTGGCGCGCTGGTGGACCCCGAGGTGTATTGCAAAAAGGCGAGCGACGAAGTGTCGATCAACGAGGGCTGGAACGTGCCTTGCCCACCGTCGATGTCTTCAATGGCGATGAAGCGTCCGCCCGCGGGCATGAACGGTTGCAACAGGTGTTGGAATTTATCCAGGTCTTCGCGACGGCCCAGCACCACGCCTGGCGCCGCGTCCTGAAGGATGCCGGTCAGCCGATCCAGGTGAGTCTGGCGGTTGTACTCGGGGGCGAACGCGGGCACGGCGATAACCTTGGCGTACAGACAGCCGAGAAAGGCCGCCGCGTAATCGGCACCAGTGGGCAGGATCAGCACGCAGCGTTCGCCGCCTTGCGCACCCAGCTGATGCTGCAACACATCGGCCACGGCCCGGGCCTGGCGGTCCAGCTCGGCGTAGGTGGTCAGCAGCGGGGCCTGATCTTCATGGACGATGTGTCGAAGGGCAATCCGGTCCGGCTGGCGCTGCGCATACAAGCCCACCAGTTCGGGAAAATGCGCGGCCTGATCTCGTATGGATGTCATGCTTTCACCTGTTTGTTTCGGCAAGGCTCAACCCACGGAAGGCCCGGTCAGGCCTCCCGCAACGTTGTGAAAAAGGATGAGGTGGCCGCGAACGGCCACCGTTTGGCGACGGGCGCTACATCAGCGCGCCAGCTTCAGCGCCACACGCTCGTGGGGGTGCGCCGGTCGGGCTGAGCAGGGCTGCTCGTAGTCGGCGAAGATCGACTCCACCACTTCCTGGGAACGCACGGCCAGCACCGACAGCAGCGTGTCGCTCAGGCCATGACTGTCTTCGCAGCAGCCTTGCAGGAAGATCCCTGCTTCGCTGCCCGCGCTCAGTGGCAGGCGATAATGGCGGTCAACGTTCGAGCCCTGGATGTACGCCTGCACACCGGCCAGCAACTCAAGGTGATAGTCGCGACGGTACCCGGTGGCCAGCACCACGACGTCGAAGGACTCGCTGTGCATCTGGTCATGGGGCGCGTCGCGCAGGAACAGGTCGATGCCTGCCGCGCTGACTTCGGCGTGGGCCACTTCGCGGTTGGTCAGCAAGCGATGACGCTGCTCGCCACGCACTTTCTGCTGGTACATGCGCTGAAAGATGGTCTCGATCAGGTCGGTGTCGACCACCGAATAATTGGTGTTGCGGAACTCGGTGAACAGCGCGTCGCGACGCTCTTCGCTGTGATTGAAGATCGTGTCGGTGAACGACGGGTTGAATATCTGGTTGACGAAGGGACTGTCATCGGAGGGCTTCAAGGCGCTGCCGCGAATCACCAGGCTGGCCTCGACATTGTCGAAGCGGCTGGCCAGATCCTCGAAGATTTCCGCTGCACTCTGACCGCCGCCGACCACGGCCACGCGCACCGGGCCAGGGCGGTTGGTCAGCAGCTTCTCGATGCCGCCACGATAGCTCGCCGAGTGCAAGATGCGCGGGTCGCTCAGGCCGTCGAACGCGGCCGGGGCTTGGGGAATGCCGCCGATGCCGAACACCAGATTGCGTGCGCGACGGCGGGAAACGCCACCGCCCGGCCCTCGGGACAGCACGTCCACGGCGACGAAGCGGCCGTCCAGAAAATGCGGCTCGACCGAGATCACTTCTTCGCCGTAATGGGCCTGTTCATTGAAGTGCGAGGCCGCCCAGCTCAGGTAATCGGTGTACTCCTCGCGGGTCGGAAAGAACGTCTTGAGGTTGATGAAATCCTGCAGCCGCCCCCGCTCCTTGAGGTAGTTGACGAAGGTGAAACGGCTGGCGGGGTTGCGCAGCGTCACCAGGTCTTTGAGGAAGGAAATCTGCATCGTCGAGCCGTCGATCAGCATGCCTTCGTGCCAGTTGAACGCGGGCTTCTTTTCGAGGAAACACACCTGGGGCGCCAGACCGCTGCGCAGTGCATGCTCCTGGGTGGCGATCGCCAAAGCCAGGTTCGACGGGCCGAAACCAATGCCGATGTAGTCGTAGACGAGTTCCATGCTTTCCTCTCGTAAGGCGCGATGTGCGATGAGATCCAGCCGCAGGCGGGCATTCCCACAAGCGACCGGGGGCAGTTCACGCACACCAGTGATGAATAGGACTGATTATCATTAAAGACGCCTGAGCCTTTCGGCTGTTTAGTCTTCGGGGGTGAAAAACTTACAAAGCCTTGACGGTTTTCAGCGAATACGCGCCGCCGATTTCTTCCACGGCGTCACGGCTGGCGTTGTCGCGGCGATCACCCTGCAATTCGCTGAGCTGGCCGGACTCCATCTTCACCAGACGGTCTGCCAGATCGAAATACTGATCGTCGTGGCTGATGGCAAACACGGTGATCCCGGCCTGCTTGAACATCGGCAACAACTCGCGGTAGAAGAAGCGGCGGAACAACGGGTCCTGGTCGGCGGCCCACTCGTCGAGCAAGAGAATGTCGCGCTTCTCCAGCACCGCCAGCAGCAGCGCCAGACGTTTGCGCTGCCCCTGGGAGAAGCGCGTGTCGAGCAGATGGCCGTCGCCGATCTGCACCTTGTGCTTCATGTGCAGGTGGTCGAGCCAGTGATCGATGTGCTCGACAGCGGCGTTTTCGCCGTCGGCACCGAGCAGTTGCGAGAACAGGTGAAAGTCGGTGAACACGCTGGCGAACAGGTGCCGGTAGGCGAGCCAGTCGTTCGCGCCGATGACTTGGCCGTCGATCAGAATCGCGCCTGCCGAGGGGCGATACAGGCCGCTGAGCAAGCGCGCCAGGCTGGATTTTCCGCTGCCGTTGCCGCCCATCAGGAACACCGTTTCGCCACGGCGCAATGTCAGGTTCACCGGCCCCACATCGAAGCCAGGCTCATCACCCTGCGCCGGATAGTGGTACTCGACGTCTCGCAGTTCGAGGGTCTGCCAGTGGCCGACGATATGGCTCGGCGCGACCTCAAAGCTGTCGTGGTGCTCGGCCAGCGCCAGGGATTCGACCTTGTCCAGCGCCACACGACCGGAGATTTGCGCCGGGATCGCGGCCACGGCGAGCACCAGCGGCGTGCGCATGAACAGCACGGTCAGCGCATAGGTCGCGGCCACTTCAGTCGGCGCCCAGCCCAGGCCGTTGGCCAGATAAAACGCCAGGCCGATGGTGCCGAGAACCATGATGTTTGCCCAGTTGCTGGCCAGGCCGTGGTAGCGGTCCGCGAGGGTGAAATGCTCGCGATAGCGCAAGGCGGCGACGTCGAAGGTTTCTTCGTACAGACGACGCGCGCGGTCGCGGTTCAGGGTCAGTTCCTTGCGCCCGTCAATCACGCCTTGGTAGCTCTGATAGAGCTTGTCTTCGGATTCACGCAACGCGCGAATGTGGGCGTTGAGTTTGCCCACCAGCAGCCAGCCGACGCCCAGGGTAAACGCCATCCAGCACAGCGTGGTGATGAACAGCGACGGCGACAGCCAGGCCAGGTAACTGAAGGCGGCAACGCTCAACACGGTGCCGTAGATCAGGTCCGGCAGTTGCACGAACGCCATGGTCACGGCACGAATGTCGCTGGACAGGCTGGCAAAGATTTTCGCTCCGCCGATGGCTTCGATGCGTTCGATGTTGGTGTCCAGCAGGCGCTTGACCATCACCCGACGCAGGCCGTAGACGAAGCGATGGCCGAGCGCGGTCAGCGACAGCGACGCCCCGGAGGCCAACGCCAAAAGCAGGACCAGCATCAGGCCGAACTGCCACAACGCGGTGCCCAGACCGTCGTGGGTGCTGATCATGCGCTGGTTGACGAAGGCGATCACGCCCACGCTCAACAGGCCGCTGCTGATGCTTAACAGCAACACCATCGCGAGTGGCCAACGGTATTGCTGGAAGACCAGACGAACTAATTTCATGGATGACTCCGGGCAGTGGAAGCAAAAACAAAGGGCGAAGCGTCAGCGGCTAAAGCTCGCCCAGCCGGGCGCGGCAATGGCTCAGGGTGTCGCGCAGCAGGAAGTTGACCATCGTCGGCGAGGTGCCGATCACCTTGGCCACATCGCGCTGGGTGTAGCCTTGAATCTGGCTGAGGTTGAAGACGATGCGCATGCGCTTGGGCAGTTCGTTAAGGGCGCCGACCAGTTGGTTCAGCGACTCGCGCCCCGCCAGCACACGCTCGGGCGAAACCTCGAAACGCGGCGGCTCGTCCAGCTCGGTTGCGGCGCCATGGTTGCGTTCAAGCCGCTGACGACGCAGGCGGTCGATGGCCAGGTTGCGCACCACGCGGAACATGTAGCGGGCAGGCTCGATGGAGGACAGGTCGCTTTCGAGCATTTTCACGAAGGCGTCCTGCACGACGTCTTCGGCGCGGGCGCGGCAACCGAGGAATTTGGCGGCCAGTCGCAACAACCCTTCGCGGTGGGTGTTGTAGGTGCCCATCAGCGCGTCGAGACGAGGATCGATCGGAACACAAGACCCGCCCACACAGGAGGAGCGAAGCCTTGTGGGCTGGCTCATTGCAGGTTGAAAACCCATCTTGTTCGACATCCCTGGTGACAAAGAGACGCGAAGGATAACGCAAACGATTCTCATTGCAACGTAAGAAATTTTACCGATTGGTGAAACTTTCGTTATAAGAACGTGGTCGTTTTGTTGTCTGACAAATGGCGGCGAAATGCTGGCAAACACTCCGTAACCCTCTGATTCAAAGGGTTTTAACAGGACGCAGCAGCTTGTTGATCACCGACGATCGGGTGCATGAGCGTGTTTCGTAGGGTCCAGTAAATGTGTCAATGGCGACACATTTACAGTGGACTTGCGACGTGTGTCGCAATAGCGACCGGACCGTCGATACATCACAGACTCTTCCTCCGCTGAACCTTTACCACCCCACGACGCTCACTAGTCCTGACACCGACCACAGGACGTTCCATGGGCCAATACGCCACGACGCCCCCTTCTGCCCTCCGCATCGAGCGCGAGCTGAGCCCGCGTGCCGTGCTGACCGGCGCTGTATTGGGCATCCTGCTGACGCCCTCCAACGTCTACGCCGGACTTAAAATCGGCTGGTCGTTCAACATGTCGATCATCGCGTTGCTGGTGGGTTTCGGGATCTGGCAAAGCCTCGCCCGTCGCAATCACCGGCAGCCGCCGTGGACCCTCCATGAGAGCAACATCAACCAGACGGTTGCCTCGGCCGCTGCCTCGATCATCTCGGGCGGACTGGTGGCGCCGATCCCCGCCTACACGCTGCTGACGGGCCAGCAACTGGACCCCGTGCCGATGATCGCGTGGGTGTTTTCCGTGAGTTTTCTCGGCATCTGGATCGCGTGGTATTTGCGCCCTACCCTGCTCAACGACAACGGCCTGAAGTTTCCCGAAGGCATGGCGACGCTGGAAACCCTGCAGCACATTTATCGCCACGGGCAAGAAGCGGTGATCCGCATCAAAGTGCTGTTCAGCGCGGCGTTACTGTCGGGGCTGGTGAAGTGGATCGACGGCTTCATTTGGGCAATTCCGCGCTGGGCGCCCACGGCGCAACTGGAACGGTTGACCTTCACCCTCGACCCTTCACTGCTGCTGATTGGCTTCGGCGGGATCATTGGCATCCGCGTCGGTGTGAGCCTGCTGATTGGCGCGTTGCTGGCGTGGGGCGGGTTGTCGCCATGGCTGATCGATCACGGCTGGGTGATGCTGGCGCCCGACGCCACAGGTCCGCAGTTTGCCAAGCTCGTCGAATGGCTGCTGTGGCCGGGGGTCAGCCTGATGGTGTGCTCGACGCTGACGGCGTTGGGCATCCGCCTTTTCATTGCCCCCAAGACGGACCAAAGCCCCAAAGAAAAACGCGCCCGTGCGCCCTTCTCTCCCGGCCCCGCCGTTGGCCTGGTGCTGTCGATTGCGCTGGTCGTCGGTCTGCAAGCCGCGCTGTTTGGCATCGACCTGTGGATGGCGTTATTGAGCATTCCGCTGGCGATCTGTCTGGCCGTCGTGGCCGCGCGGGTGGTCGGCGCCACGGGTATCGCGCCCATCGGCGCCATTGGCAAGCTGTCGCAATTGACGTTCGGGCTGATCGCGCCGGGCCAGGTGCCCATCAACCTGATGAGCGCCAACACGGCGGGCGGCGCGGCCGGGCAATCGACGGACTTGATGAACGACTTCAAGGTCGGCTTGGCCATCGGCGCGACCCCGAAAAAACAGGTCGTCGCCCAATGCATCGGCATCTTCATCGGCAGTGTGGTCGGCGTGCTGGTGTACCTCGCGCTGATTCCCGACCCCCAGCACATGCTGCTCACCGAGCAATGGCCCGCGCCTGCTGTCGCCACCTGGAAAGCCGTGGCCGAAACCCTGACCCATGGCCTGGGCTCGCTGACGCCGCAGATTCGCTGGGCGATTGTCGTCGGTGGGCTCTTCGGCGTGCTGCTGGGCGCGTTTGACACCCTGCTGCCTCAGCGCCTGGCGCGCTGGTTGCCCAGTTCGGCAGCTCTGGGCCTGGCGTTCGTCCTGCCAGCTTCGACGTCTCTTATGATGGGGCTGGGCGCGGTGCTGACCTGGGCCGTGAGCCGTCGCTGGCCGAGCCTCACCGAACGGTTTGCGATCACCGCGGCCGCCGGGTTGATCGCGGGCGAGAGCATGACCGGCGTCGGGGCGTCGTTCTGGGAGATGTTCAAAAACCTGTAGCACCCGGGCATGTATCGGACCTGACACACCCGCAAGCCGCGTTTCTAAGCCCCGGAGTATTGATTGTATCGATAGCGAACATCCACACGAACGCCGTTCATTTTTTGCGCGCAGATCGGGATCATGGCGGCATTGACCAAACTGAACAAGGATTTCACCCATGTCCATCAACATGTCCATTCTGCTGATGCTGATCGTTTCCTTCTCCATCGCGCTCGCGGGCGTCGGTCATTTCTGACCCTTCACGCGGTGCCCCTCCTGCACCCGTGATGCCCGCTGCCCGTCGTCCTGCCTGATCGGGTTGGACAAGTCGTCTATCCAACGCTACACCTCTTGGGTTGTCGAGCACTCGCCGATCCGCATTACCGCGCCCTGAACCCAGGCCTGCGCCGCTCGTGCGGGCGCGCCTCGGTCGCTGCTCAGAATGGTCAATCCGTCAATCGGATCGCTCCGTCAATCGGACAGCAAGGACTCTTCTCCATGGACAGCTTCATTCTGAGTACCCGCAGCAAAGCCAACGGTGCTTTCGGCACAGACGTGGGCCCAGGCACCTATTTGAAAGTGCCGCCCGATGCGGCCGAGCCGTCGCCCATCCACAGCATCAATTCGGCCAAGCAATGGATGACCGCGATTCTCGAACAGGCCGCCCCGGCAAAAGGCACGGCGCTGGACGTGGTGTTTTTCGTGCACGGCTACAACACCCCCTCAAAAGAAGCACTGACCCGACAACGGCTGATCGAACGCGAGCTGCGCGCCCGCAACTACCCGTGCATGGTGGTGGGGTTTGATTGGCCATCAGAAAGCAAAACCCTGCTGTACCTGGCGGATCGCGGCAAGGCGCAAGACTCCGCCGCGCTGCTGGTCAAGCGCGGCATCGTGCCGTTCATGACCTTCTCGCTGCCCGAGTGCCCGATCAACGTCCACGTGATGGCCCACTCCATGGGTGCGTTTGTGGTGCGCGAAGCCTTTCGGTCGGTGGACAAAATGCGTGATTCGGGGCTGGCCAACGACTGGCGCATCGGCCAGATGGTGCTGTTTGGCGCCGACATTTCTTCATCGTGCTTCGCGCTGGGCAACTCGGACATGATCCCGACGTTCAGCCATTGCGGGCGGCTGACGAACTATTTCAGCGGTTATGACGAAGCGCTGGCCGTTTCGAATGCCAAAAACATCGACACCAGTTCGCGGGTCGGCCGGGTCGGCATGCCCGAAGACACCCCCGCCGACGACAAGGCGCTGGACGTCGATTGCGGTCCCCGCTATCTCGCTGTGAAAAAACGCAAGTTCGAAGTGATCGACGGCCTGGTGTCACATTCGTGGTACTTGGAAGACGCGAACTGGTACGACGATCTGGCCTACACGCTTCAGGGCGGGATTGACCGCAACTTCATCCCGAGCCGGACGCTGCGGATGAAGAATGATTTTGTGTTGAATTGAGGCCGTGCAGCGTTGCCCTCCCTGTGGGAGTGAATTCATTCGCGAAGCGTGCGTAGAGGCGATACATCTCGACCGCCTGAACCCTTTTTCGCGAATACCTTCGCTCCCACAGAGGTGATCCGTGCCATCAAGGCCTGCGGGTTTTATTCATAAAACGCCGCCACCGTCTCCTTGCTGCCCACAAAGAAACTGTCGGCCACGATCCGCAACGGCTGCAGGTCGAGGTCACTGCGCCCGTCGGCAATCAATTGCGCGAAGTGCCGGTACATTGCGGGGTACTCGCCCTCTTCCGACACGGCCTGCGCCACGCCATCGAGGCTGACCTCAGCCCCGCCCGAATCCAGACGCAACACGCCGTCATCACTGTGCAACTCGATGCGCCACAGCTCATTCACGCTGTGGTCGAAATCGAACGCCGCCTTCACCGGCACGTGCCCGTCGCGGATATTCAACGACGCGGCGATGGGCGACTGACAGTTGCTCGGCACGCTCAGCGCGGCGGACTCGACGAACAGCGCACCCGGCAGTAGATCGGTGACGATGGACAGCGCATTGATCCCCGGATCGAAGACGCCCAGCCCGCCCGCCTGCCAGATCCACGCCTGACCGGGGTGCCATTTGCGTACCTGCTCTTTCCACTCGATGCGCACCTCGTTCAGCGTCGTGCCTGCAAGCCACGCCTTTGCAGTCGCCACGCCTGGCGCAAACCGTGAGTGCCAGGCGAACAAACCGCTCACCCCGGCCCGTTCGACGTGGTCGATCAACGCAAACGCCTCGCCCAACGTCGAGCACGGCGGCTTTTCCACCAGCACATGCTTGCCCGCTTTCAGCGCTTCGTCGACCAGCGCGAAACGCCCCTGGGGCGGCGTGCAAAAGGCAATCGCGTCCACCTGAACGTCGCTGTCTAGCAGTTCGGACAGCGACCCGAAGTTCTCGACACCCGGACAGTGCGGCCCCAACGTCGCCACCGCTACCAGTTCGAATTGCGGGTTGGCGCGGATCGCCGGCACGTGCTGGTCCTGTGCGATCTTGCCGTAACCCACCAGCCCTAAACGAATCGGATGCATCGATGACTCCTGTGATCGTGACGTGGTCATGTAAAGACGCGCTCCGCAGAACGCGCCTGAGAATTGAATGAATGAACGGCGCTTTGCTGGTATTCCCGAGGCGTGCAGCCGAACTCGCGGCGAAACACCGTGTGCAGGTATTGCGCGGATTTGAAGCCGCAGTGCTGGGCAATGTCGGCAATGGCCGAATCACTGTTCTGTAGCCGTGAAGCCGCCGCCGCGAGCTTGAACCCGAGAATCTCGTCGTGCACGGTGCAGCTGCGTTCCTTGCGGAAATGCGCTTCCAGTGACGACCGGGAGATACCGACATAGCCCGCGACCTGGGCCGTCTTGATGCCTTGGCAGGCGTACTGCCGGATGAAATGCAGCGCCTGCATCACATACGGATTGCCCAGCGGCTGATGAAGGCTCGATGCCTGGACGTTGATCGCCTCGGGCGGCACGAGAATCTGATGGGTTGTGGACGGCATGCCGTGGAGCATCTGGTGCAGCATGTGCGCCGCCATCCGCCCCATGCTTTGCGTGCCCTGAATCACCGAGCTCAACGGCACGCGGGTCAGGGTGCGGGTCAGTGGGTCGTTGTCGATGCCGATCAGCGCCACTTGCTCCGGCACCGCGATGCCTGCGGTCAGGCACGCCTGAAGCAACTGCCGGGCACGGGCGTCGCTCACGGCAATGATGCCGATGGGCTTGGGCAGGCGTTGCAGCCAGGCGATCTGCTGCTCCACCGCGCTGTCCCACAACGGCGCACTGGTGCTCAAGCCGCGATAGACCTCGCCGCGCAGGCCGTCGCGCTTGAGCAGGCTGCGAAAGGCGTTTTCCCGCTCCTGGGCCCAGCGATTGCTCTGCGCCTCGGGCAGGCTGAAGCAGGCGAATCGGGTCAGCCCCGCTTCGATCAGGTGCTCGTACGCCATTTTGATCAGGCCGACGTTGTCGGTGGCCACGTAAGGAATGTTTTTCGGGTAGGCGTCGGGGTCCGCGTAGGAGCCACCCACCGCCACCACCGGCAGCGTGCTGTGCGCCAGCGCTTCGCCAATCAGCGGGTCGTCGAAATCGGCAATGATCCCGTCACCTTGCCAGCGCTCGATGCCTTTCAAACGGCAGAGGAAATCCTCCTCAAGGAACAGGTCCCAGGACGCGCGCGTGCTGCTGAGGTAATCGCCAATGCCGGTGATGATGCCGCGATCATAGATTTTGCCGCCGTTGAACAACAGCGCGATACGGTGCACGGGCGGGACGGTTTTCATTGTTTTTCTCCCGGGCCTGCCAAACAGGTGGGCACAGACTAGGCCTGCCGAGAGGGAATCTCAATACTCAAAATCGAACACCGAGTTGGTGATTTTCGTAATCGGAAGGCCCAAGGCCGTTGCTAGTATCGGGGCAACGCCAAGAACAATAAGGAAATACTTCGATGCCCTGCTTCCCCGAAATCGACACCATTCGCTACGAAGGCCCGCACAGCGAATCCCCCCTTGCCTTTCGCCATTACGACGCCAACAAGCTGGTCCTCGGCAAGCCGATGCGCGAGCACCTGCGCATGGCGGCCTGTTACTGGCACACCTTCGTCTGGCCGGGAGCCGACATGTTCGGCGTCGGCACGTTCAAGCGCCCCTGGATCAAGACGGGGGATGCCATGGAGGTGGCGCGCTTCAAGGCCGACGCGGCGTTCGAGTTCTTCTCCAAGCTGGGCATCGACTACTACAGTTTCCACGACACCGATGTCGCCCCCGAAGGCGCGAGTCTCAAGGAATACACCCGCAACTTCGCCCAGATGGTCGATGAGCTCGAACGCCATCAGGCCCGTACCGGCCTGAAACTGCTGTGGGGCACCGCGAACTGCTTCAGCAATCCGCGCTTCGCCGCAGGCGCTGCGAGCAACCCGGACCCTGAGGTGTTCGCCTTCGCTGCCGCCCAGGTGTTCAACGCGATGAACGCCACGCAGCGCCTCAACGGTTCGAACTACGTGCTCTGGGGCGGTCGCGAAGGCTATGAAACCCTGCTCAACACCGACCTCAAGCGCGAGCGCGAACAGCTCGGACGTTTCATGGCCATGGTGGTCGAGCACAAGCACGCCATCGGCTTCAAGGGCGACTTGCTGATCGAGCCCAAACCCCAGGAGCCGACCAAGCACCAGTACGATTACGACAGCGCCACGGTCTTCGGTTTTCTGCAGCAGTTCGGCCTGGAAAAGGAGATCAAGGTCAACATCGAAGCCAACCACGCGACCCTCGCCGGGCACAGCTTCCACCACGAAATCGCCACGGCGGCGTCCCTCGGTATTTTCGGCAGCATCGACGCCAATCGTGGCGACCCCCAGAACGGCTGGGACACCGACCAGTTCCCCAACAGCGTCGAAGAGCTGACCCTCGCCACCTACGAGATCCTCAAGGCCGGCGGCTTCCAGAATGGCGGCTTCAATTTCGATTCGAAGGTGCGTCGCCAGAGCCTCGATGAAGTTGACCTGTTCTACGGCCATGTGGCCGCGATGGATGTGCTCGCCCTGTCCCTCGAACGTGCCGCCGCGATGGTGGAGAACGATGTCCTGCAGCAGTTCAAGACCCAACGTTATGCCGGGTGGGACCAGCCGTTCGGTCGCGCCGTGCAGACAGGCGAATTCAGCCTCGAATCCCTCGCCCGACATGCGCTGGAACATGACCTGAACCCCCAAGCCGTCAGCGGCCGACAGGAGATGCTCGAAGGCGTTGTGAACCGGTTTATCTACCGCTGACGGCATTCACCGGGAATTGAATCGGTGGGAGTTGCCGGCGAGTTCCAACCAAAACGTGGTGACAAACTCGCGACAATTCTCTGCATCACGTCGCCACTGAAGTCTCTACAGTTTCCTCCGCGACACGCTCATGAAGTGCCTCTAAACAACAATAAAAGGACGCACCACAATGAAGAACCTGAAACGCACCTTGCTCGCCTCTGCCCTCGCCTTGCTCAGTCTGCCGGTCATGGCGGATGCGGCTCATCCGAAAATCGGCTTTTCCATCGACGACCTGCGCCTCGAACGCTGGTCCCGGGACCGTGACTACTTCGTCGCGGCGGCCGAAAAAATGGACGCCAAGGTGTTCGTGCAATCGGCGGACGCCAACGAGCAGAAGCAGATTTCCCAGATCGAAAACCTGATCTCTCGTGGCGTCGACGTGATCGTCATCGTGCCGTTCAATGCCACCGTGCTGACCAATGCCGTGGCCGAAGCGAAGAAGGCGGGGATCAAGGTCGTGTCGTATGACCGGCTGATTCTCAACGCCGACATCGACGCCTACATCTCCTTCGATAACGAAAAAGTCGGCGAAATGCAGGCTTCAGGGGTTTTGAAGGCGCAGCCCAAAGGCAATTATTTCCTGCTCGGCGGCGCGCCCACCGACAACAACGCCAAAGTGCTGCGCGAAGGCCAGATGAAAGTGCTGCAACCGGCCATCGACAAGGGCGACATCAAGATTGTCGGCCAGCAGTGGGTCAAGGAATGGAACCCGACCGAAGCCCTGAGCATCGTCGAAAACGCCCTGACCAAGAACAGCAACAGGATCGACGGCATCGTCGCCTCCAACGACGCCACGGCCGGTGGCGCGATCCAGGCCCTGGCGGCGCAGAAACTCGCCGGCAAGGTGCCGATCTCAGGCCAGGACGCCGACCTGGCGGCCGTCAAACGGGTAATCGACGGCACCCAGACCATGACCGTGTACAAGCCGCTCAAACTCATCGCTTCGGAAGCCGCCAAGCTCTCCGTGCAACTGGCGCGCAACGAAAAACCGGCCTTCAGCTCGCAATATGACAACGGCACCAAAAAGGTCGACACCATCCTGCTGACGCCGACGCCATTGACCAAGGACAACATCGACGTGCTGGAGAAGGACGGGTTCTACACGAAGGATCAGATAGCGGGGAAATAACGGATCGCGTTGAACAGACCCGATCGGCTGCCGTGACGCGCAACCTGTGGGACCGAATTCATTCGGGAGGGGCCGGTACATTCGGCATGGATGTATCGCCTGATACGACGCTTCCCGAATGAATTCGGTCCCACAAGGTATTGCGCAAACCGGCAGCGTTGCACCCGCCTCTGGCTTTTGTGTGAGACCCCGCAATGTCCGACTACCTGCTGCAAATGAACGGCATCGTCAAAACCTTTGGCGGTGTCAAAGCCCTCAATGGCATCGACATCAAGGTGCGCCCCGGTGAATGCGTCGGCCTGTGTGGTGAAAACGGCGCGGGCAAATCGACGCTGATGAAAGTGCTGTCAGCGGTCTACCCCTACGGCACCTGGGAGGGGGAAATCGTCTGGGACGGCGAGCCCTTGGAAGCGCACTCCATCGCCGAAACCGAGGCCGCCGGGATCGTCATCATCCATCAGGAACTGACCCTCGTCCCCGACCTTTCGGTGGCGGAAAACATTTTCATGGGCCACGAGCTGACCCTGCCCGGCGGGCGCATGAACTATCCCGCCATGATCCACCGTGCCGAGGCACTGATGCGTGACCTCAAGGTGCCGGACATGAACGTCTCGCTGCCGGTGTCGCAATACGGCGGCGGGCATCAGCAACTGGTGGAAATCGCCAAGGCGCTGAACAAGCAGGCCCGCTTGCTGATCCTCGACGAGCCCTCTTCTGCCCTGACCCGCTCGGAAATCGAGGTGCTGCTGGACATCATTCGTGACCTCAAGGCCAAGGGCGTGGCCTGCGTCTATATCTCTCACAAGCTCGATGAGGTGGCGGCGGTCTGTGACACCATTTCGGTGATTCGCGACGGCAAACACATCGCGACCACGGCCATGGCCGACATGGACATCGCCAGGATCATCACTCAGATGGTTGGCCGCGAAATGAGCAACCTCTACCCCACCGAGCCCCACGACGTCGGCGAAGTGGTTTTCGAAGCACGCCATGTCACCTGTTACGACGTCGACAATCCGAAACGCAAACGCGTCGACAACGTCTCGTTCTCCCTTCGGCGTGGAGAAATCCTCGGCATCGCCGGGTTGGTGGGCGCGGGCAGGACCGAGCTCGTGTCAGCGTTGTTCGGTGCCTACCCCGGTCGCTACGAAGCAGAGGTCTGGCTGGAGGGCAAACCCGTCGACACCCGCACGCCGCTGAAATCCATTCGCGCCGGGCTGTGCATGGTCCCTGAAGACCGCAAACGCCAGGGCATCATTCCCGACCTGGGGGTCGGCCAGAACATCACCCTTGCCGTACTCGACAGTTTTTCGCGCCTGACCCGCATCGACGCCGAAGCCGAGCTGGGCAGCATCGACAAAGAAATCGCGCGCATGCACCTCAAGACCGCAAGCCCGTTCCTGTCGATCACCAGCCTCTCCGGTGGCAATCAGCAAAAGGCGGTGCTGGCGAAAATGCTGCTGACCCAGCCCCGCGTGCTGATCCTCGACGAGCCCACCCGGGGCGTCGATGTGGGTGCGAAATACGAGATCTACAAGCTGATGGGCGCCCTGGCCGCCCGTGGCGTTTCAATCATCATGGTGTCGTCGGAGCTGGCTGAAGTCCTGGGCGTGTCTGACCGCGTGCTGGTGATCGGCGAAGGCCAGTTGCGTGGCGACTTCATCAATCAGGGCCTGACCCAAGAGCAGGTGCTGGCGGCGGCCCTGCAACCCGCTGGCGCCAATCACAATAACGATCAGCCCCGTGATGCGAGGGAAACGCGTACATGAATCAGCTCAAACACCTGTTCACCCGCTACAAGATGCTCGCGCTGGTCATTGCCATCGCGGTGATCTGGCTGTTCTTCAGTTGGCAAACCGAAGGCGGCTTCATAACCCCGCGCAACCTCTCCAATCTGCTGCGGCAAATGTCCATCACCGGCATTCTTGCCTGCGGCATGGTGCTGGTGATCATCAGCGGGGAAATCGACCTCTCGGTCGGTTCGTTGCTGGGTTTGCTGGGGGGCGTTGCGGCGATTCTCGACGTGGTCTATCACGTGCCGCTGATCCTGAACCTGGGCGTCGTCGCATTGTGCGGCCTGGCCATCGGGCTGGCGAACGGCTGCATGACCGCTTACCTGCGCATCCCGTCCTTTATTGTCGGTCTGGGCGGCATGCTGGCGTTTCGCGGGATTTTGCTGGGGATCACAGGCGGGACCACCATTGCGCCGGTGTCCCCACAGCTGGTGTATGTCGGCCAAGGTTATCTGCCGCCGTTGGTGGGCGTCGTACTGGGCGTTTTGCTGTTTGCCCTGACGCTGTTCCTCACCTGGCGCCAGCGTCGCAACCGCGCGCTGCACGGCCTCGCAGCTCACGCGTTGGTGCGAGACATTCTGCGCGTACTCGCCATTGGCGCGGTCCTCGCCGGTTTCGTCTACACCCTCAACAGCTACGACGGTATTCCGGTCCCGGTCCTGCTGCTGTTGGTATTGCTCGGCGTGTTCAGCTACATCACCAGCCAGACCGTGTTCGGTCGCCGCATTTATTCCGTGGGCAGCAACATGGAAGCCACGCGCCTGTCCGGCATCAACGTGCAGGCGGTGAAGCTGTGGATCTTCGGCATCATGGGGGTGATGTGCGCGCTGGCCGGGCTGGTCAACACGGCGCGACTGGCCGCAGGCTCACCGTCGGCAGGCAACATGGGCGAACTGGACGCCATCGCCGCCTGCTTCATCGGCGGCACCTCCATGCGCGGCGGATCGGGCACGGTGTATGGCGCGCTGCTGGGGGCTCTGGTGATCACCAGCCTGGACAACGGCATGTCGATGCTCGACGTGGACAGCTACTGGCAGATGATCGTCAAGGGCAGCATTCTGGTACTGGCGGTGTGGGTCGATGTCAGCACGCGCACCGGGAGGCGCTAGCGGCGGGCGCGAATACCGGCTTCACGCATCGCTCAAGCACCTGAAAACTTGTAGGATGCGTGTCGCAAGACGCCTCACAGGCCCCCACTGATGTGCGCCTCGGACACCTCGGGCGCAGACCATTCCAGACAGGAAGTACGGAGCAAATGGCATGACACAGCCGTTCGTCATGATTGTGGCAAAACGCATCACCCTCACCCTGCTCGCCGCCGCGGCCTTGCAGGGGTGCGCATCCAACCCGACAGGCCGTCAGTGCCTCGACAACTTCCGCACCGATGGCAACATCCTCGTCGGCAAAAGCTTCAGCACCTACGCCTACCTGCCCGACACGCCTTACAAAAAGGCCTTCAAGAACGTCAATAACATCCTGACCACCGAAGGCTTTCAGATGAAAGTCTCTAACCCTGAAAGCGGCATCATCAATGTCTACCAGCAGGTCGGGGCCAGCAAGGTCGCGCCGCTGAATGCACTGGTGGAGAAGTCAGGCAGCGGCTCGAAAGTGACCATGACCTTTGTCACACAGGCAGGGCTGTACACCCCCGAGGATGAGGCGAAGAAGCATTTTTGCGATTATCTGGACCGGGCGGCGAAATAGCCCTCAGCGCAATGCCGGTCGGAAAAGTCGGTCCGATGATGGACAGGCCTGACCGGCATTCTCGGCGTGAGTGACTAGCGCCCTTCCAGCAACGCCCCGGCCTTGTCCAGCAAGCCCAGCGGGTCGTCGGTCTTGTGAATGTCCACTGACAACAGTTGACGGAATTTGCGCGCGCCGGGGAAGCCGGTGCCCAGGCCCAGCACGTGACGGGTGATGTGATGCATCGAGCCGCCGTCGCGCAAATGGGCTTCGACGTAAGGCCGTAGTTGCGCGAGCGCTTCCGCGCGGGTGATCGGCGGCGCGTCACCGCCAAACAGCTCGCGGTCCACTTCGGCCAGCAGGTAGGGGTTGTGATAAGCCTCGCGGCCCAGCATCACGCCGTCGAAGGTTTTGAGGTGTTCCCGGCAGTCTTCCAGGGTTTTGATGCCGCCGTTGAGAATGATCTCAAGGTCGGGGAAATCCTGTTTCAGCTGAGCCACCACGTCGTAGCGCAACGGCGGGATGTCGCGGTTTTCCTTGGGCGACAGGCCTTCGAGAATCGCGATGCGGGCGTGGACAGTAAAACTGGTGCACCCGGCGTCGCGCACAGTGCCCACGAACTCACAAAGTTGCTCGTAGCTGTCCCGCCCATTGATGCCGATGCGGTGCTTGACCGTCACTGGTATCGAGACCGCGTCGCGCATGGCCTTCACGCAATCTGCGACCCGTTGCGGATGGCCCATCAACACCGCACCGATCATGTTGTTCTGCACCCGGTCGCTCGGGCAACCGACGTTGAGGTTCACCTCGTCGTAACCGGCCGCCTGAGCCAGATGCGCACTGGCCGCGAGGTCCGCCGGGGTGCTGCCGCCCAATTGCAGGGCCAACGGATGCTCGCTCTGATCGTGGCGCAGGAAACGTTCGCTGTCGCCATGCAGCAGCGCGCCGGTGGTGACCATCTCGGTGTAGAGCAGCGCGTTTTTGGAGAGCAGACGCAGGAAGAACCGGCAATGGCGATCCGTCCAGTCCATCATCGGGGCCACGGAGAAACGGCGAGAAGGTTCGTCTGGCTGGGGGGCGGTGCGCGGGGCGGTCATTGGCAACATGTGAGCGATCAGGCGGGTCGGGCGTAATGGGCGCACAGTTTACCAGTTCGCGCGGGGGGAAGTGTCCGGGCAAGAAAAAACCCGCCGAAGCGGGTTGTTTTCAGGTCATGGCCATTCCAACATCCTGTCGGTAGCGCTCCGCGCAATGGCTGATCATCCGTGATCTCCGAAGCGGTTCCTTTGCTCCAGTTGATGGATCCAATGTAATCCTCGGCGTGTGGCTTTGGAAGGGCGTTTTCGCCGGATAGCGTGTAAGCCTTTCGCTATGGCATCAGGACGAAAAACGCCTGATGCCCCATTCCACTGAGGCCGGCGCAAGGAACGACTGCCGCCCTTCGTGCTCCAACCAGTCTGGATCGAGTCTCCGCCCTCCTCGTGAACCGATGAACATGAACCCTACAGACCCAAAAACGTTTGCGAGTACCCGGTTCGTGGCTGGTGTACAGGCCTGCTGTTTGCGCAAACGCGGGCCTCTAGATCAGCGTGTTTGTTGCGGTTTACGCCCTTGAGTGACCGGCGGCGCTCGGGTAATGTCATCAAACCCACAGGACAGAGCACGCTCATGACTTCCAAGCTGGAACAACTCAAAAAAATCACCACCGTCGTTGCCGATACCGGCGATTTCGCTGCGATTGAAAAGCTCAAGCCGGTGGACGCCACCACCAATCCCTCCCTGCTGCTGAAAGCTGGCTCGAGCGACAGTAACGCCGACCGCCTGAAAGAAGCGTTCAGCGGCAGCAACGATGACATCAATCTGGCCAGCGACCGTTTTGCCGTCGCCATTGGCCGTGAAATTCTTAAAGTCGTGCCGGGCCGCGTGTCGACCGAAGTCGATGCCCGAATCTCGTTCGACACTCAAGCCTGTATCGCACGTGCTGAACGTCTGGTGGGCTTGTATGAAGAATTTGGCATTGGCCGCGACCGCATTCTGATCAAGCTGGCCTCAACCTGGGAAGGTATCAAGGCTGCTGAGCAGCTGGAAAAGAAAGGCATTCAGTGCAACCTGACCCTGCTGTTCTCCTTCGCCCAGGCTCAAGCCTGCGCTGACGCCGGTGTGTTCCTGATTTCACCGTTCGTGGGCCGCATCTACGATTGGTACAAGAAGGCAGAAGGCAAGGACTACGTCGGTGCAGAAGACCCGGGCGTGAAGTCCGTGACCCGCATTTACAACTACTACAAAGCCAATGACTACAAGACCGTGGTCATGGGCGCCAGCTTCCGCAACCTGAGCCAGATCGAAGAACTGGCCGGCTGCGACCGCTTGACCATCAGCCCGGACCTGCTGCAAAAGCTGTCGGAAGACAACGGCACGCTGACGCAGAAGCTCAAGCCAGGCAACGGCGGCGAACCGCGTCAGACCCTGAACGAAAGCCAATTCCGCTGGGCGTCCAACGAAGACGCCATGGCCACCGAAAAACTGGCCGAAGGCATTCGTCAGTTCGCCCGTGACCAGGAAAAGCTGGAAGCACTGCTGCGCGCCAAGGCGTAAGGCACCGGCCACTCGTAAAAAAGGCGGCGCCCATTGGGTGCCGCCTTTTTTTGTGCCTGGGGTTTGGAATGGTTTTTTTAGCAGCAAGCCGGACTGCTCACCGCAGCCCCCCCTGTAGGAGCGAATTCATTCGCGAAAAATGGGTCAGGCGGTGGGGATGTGTTGGCTGCACCGGCCCTTCGCGAATGAATTCGCTCCTACAGGGAGATCGGATGCTTGGGTCGATGTAGGTGCAACCCTGTAGCAGCACGGCGACAGAGGTGAGGCCGCTCGTGCCTCAGCGGGGATTCGAAAACGTCTACTGATGCTCGAGCGCGTTCACCAGATCACGAAAGGCTTCGCGATTAGAGTCATTCAAACCCATCAGAATCTTATGCGCTTCCAGCACCTTGGCTTTCACCACGTCCTCGCACTGATCCTGCGACGGCAAGTCGCTCAGCGCTTCGGGACGGGGAATCGGACGACCGACGATGTTGAACACCTGATCGAAGCCCATTGACTGCAACAGGCGCGTGATGTCCTCGTGAGTGGTCACGACGGTGGGCAACAGGCCCGCTTTCTGACGGGACAGGATCGACAGCTTGGCCAACAGGCCGAGGGTCGTGCTGTCAATGCTGCGCGTTTCGGTCAGATCAATCACCACGGTCGAAAAATTCATCGAGGTGAAGATCCGCTCAATCGTCGCATCCAACGCCGAACAGAGGGTCAGGCGCACTTCTCCCACGAACTTCAGGACGAAGGTGCCATCTTGCTCGGCAAACTGGATTCTACCGGTACTCATTAAAGGTTCCTGCTCAACACTAACAAGGCGATATCATCCGGCATCTCCCCGAGCGTGGCCAATCCAAACTTACGACGCAGACCATCCAGGCTGCCGCCCGCCGACTTCACCAATTCAGGCAAGTTGGCCTCTTTCTCTTTGAGTGTATCACCTGGCAACAGGTCCAGAATGCCATCAGACAGCAGGGTCAGACTAAAGGACTCCGGCAGGTCCAGCACATGGTCCGAATACGTTGCTTCGTTGAACAACCCCACCGGCAGGCCGCGCCCTTCAAGGTAGCGGGTTTCTGTCGGCGTATACAGCACCGGCAACGGCAAATGTCCGCCGACGCTGTAAGTCAATTTACCGCTTTGCTCGTCGATCACGCCGCCCACCATCGTCACGTGCTTGCCCAGCTTGCAGCTGATCAGACCCCGGTTGATGTGGCCCAACACCTCGGAAGGCTTGAACTCGGGCAGCGTGCCGCCGCGCTTGGACTCGAACAACAGACGCGTGGTCATGAACTTCAACAACACGGTGATGAAAGCCGATGACGCACCATGGCCCGACACGTCGGCGAGATAGAACGCGACGCGGCGCTCATCGACGCGGAAATAATCGACGAAGTCACCGGACAGGTACAGCGACGGGATGATTTCGTGTTCGAATTCGAACGAGTCAATCGCCCACGGGTTGGTCGGCAGCATGTTCATCTGAACCTGGCGACCGGCATCCTGGTCTTCCTGTAGCAGATGCAGGCTGGCTTCGAGTTCGCGGTTGGCGGTCTCAAGCTTCTGACGGTAGAGCTGGTTTTCCTGAAGGAGGCGCGCGCGATCCAGTGCCCGCTTGACCGAGTGCTCAAGCACTGCAAGGTCTTCCAGCGGTTTAATCAGGTAGTCGGCCGCGCCAAGACGCAACGCTTCGACAGCATCGCTCATGACACCCGCGCCGGAGACCACGATCACCGGAGTGTCCGGCGACAGGCTGGTGACCTGACGAATCAGCTCCAGGCCTCCAACTTGAGGCATGCGCAGATCGCAGATCACGAGATCAGGCGTGTTTTTCTCGAAGGATTCCAGACCTTGCTTGCCATTGCTGGCCTGCAAGACGCTGAACCCACTGTCTTCCAAGTAGGCCGCGAGGCTCGCGCGCACCACTTCGTCGTCATCGATAATCAGCAGCGTGGCACTGGTTTTTTGCATGTGGGCAAACGGCGCCAGATCAGGTTGGCGTAAGCGGTCGGATTCTGTCAGGCCGCTTACTGGATTCGCTTCTAGCCTCTCTGTACGGTGGCAGCGGACTTTTGGTCAAACGCTTCAGTCGCCAGAGGTGCCCTTCAAGGCGCAGACGGTACTCCCATCCGCCGGGTGTTTCAAGCTCGCTCCAGCGGTCGGTCGGCGTCTTTACATCTCAAATCGCCCGGAGTTATAAGAACCCCTAAATCAGCAACAAAAATGAAGGATGCACCATGGGTCAGATTGATCGCGACTATGCAGAGAAACGAGACTACATCCGCATGCGTGTCGACGCGGACATCAGCCTGATCTACGCAGGCCAGATCATCCCCGCCGTGTGCGTGGATTTATCCAGCTCCGGCATGCAGATACAGGCGCCTCGGTCGTTCAAGGTCGGTGACCGGATCAGCGTCCGAATCGAGTCCGAACACGCCGCGCTCAAAGGCCTGGAAGCCGACACCGAGGTGGTCTGGATCGCCGACGTCGAAGGTGACGAGCAGAAATTGGGGCTGACCATTTTGACCATGAAGTGATATCAAAACGGAACCACTTCACAGATTCGGCAAAAAGAATTACGAAAAAATACGAAAAAAAAAAGGCGACTCGGAAGTCGCCTTTTTTGCATCTGCGCAACAGTCAGTCGCGATTAAAAATCGTCGACGACCTTGCCATCCTTGACCTTGAACTCGCGGTTTTGCAAGTAGGCGTTACGGATGAAGATGTATTTGTCGCCGTTGACCAGTTTTTCAGCCGACAGCAGGCTCGCACGGGTGTCCACCACGCTCACGCCAAACGCCGTGTTGCGGGTCGGCACGTGATCGATGTAGCGGTACGGCATGGTGTAGGTGTCAGGGTATTTGGCGAAGGCATCACGCACGGTGCTCGGACCGAAGAACGGCAGCATCACGAAAGGCCCGCTGCCCACACCCCAGTGACCCAGGGTCTGGCCGAAGTCTTCATCGTTGCGTTGCAGGCCCATCTTGGTGCCAACGTCGAAGAAGCCCAGCAGACCGAAGGTGGTGTTGATGATCAAGCGCGCTGTATCCACGCCTGCCGCGTGCGGTTTGGCCTGCAGCACATCGTTGGCGAAGTTGGTGACCTCGCCGACGTTCTTGAACATGTTATGGATGCCGTCTTCGAGAAACTGCGGTGTGATGAAGTCATAGCCTTGGGCGATGGGCTTCAGCGCGTAAGTGTCGACAGTGTCGTTGAAACGGAAGATCGCACGGTTGACGCCTTCCCACGGATCATCTTCAGCGGCCTGAGCGGCCATCGGCACCAGGGCCAGACTGGCCCAGAAACACGTTCGAGCCAGACGATTGATAAAGCCTGCACCGGTCACGGGCATAGCAAAGACTCCCAGTCAAAAGTGATGAAGCGGGCGCTACGCCCCCCAATCAAAGGCGAGAGTATAAAGCGTTCTGTGACTATTTACGTCGCCGAACACTGACGGAATGTGCTGTTCTTTAAACATCCGCTCACAATGTCACCCGTTGGTCATCGCACTGTCATGAAACTCCCTTAGCGTCTTGGGCATTTGAGAGGGAATTTCATGCTTGCCCCGGTCGCCGTCCCCGCCCCTTCGTTCACCGCCGTGCTCTTTGGTCTGAGCGGCTGCCTGGTCGATTTTGGCGCTCAGGTGCGGACCCTGCGCAGCCGCGATGGCCAGTCGTTCGACTCACACGACGCCACGCCCTTCTCCCACCCCACGCCCGGCGCGATGGTGGCTTTGCGAAACCTCAAGCAGCAAGCCATCCCGTGCGCGTGGATCGATGAATACCCCGCCGCGATCACCGAGCAGTTGGCGTCTCCACTCGCCGGTCTGGTGCACCCCACCCCAAGCCCGAACAACCACTGGCCTGCGCCGGACGCCTGCTGGCAGGCCCTGATGAGCCTGAATGTCGCCCAACTCGACGGCTGCGTGCTGGTCAGCGGCGACCCCCGCCTGCTCACGGCCGGGCTCAACGCGGGCTTATGGACCGTGGGCCTCGCGTCCTGTGGACCGTTGTGCGGGCTGTCACCGGCGCACTGGGACGCCTTGAGCGACCTGGAGCGTGAGCGCCTGCGAGGCCGCGCCACCCTGGAGCTGTACGCGACGGGCGCGCACTCGGTGATCGATCATCTGGCCGATCTGGAATCTTGCCTGGCGGACATCACGCTGCGCCGCATGAAGGCCGAAAAGCCCTGATTGATCAGGGTCATGCAGAAAGGCCCAGTGTGGATTAGTCTTAGCGACAAAGGACCTTTGCCGAGGCGCTGAGGTCCATGCAGAGACTATTCACAAAGGGAGCACCCTATGCCCGCCCGCGAACTGCAAGAACAACTCGATACCTTGCGCGAGCAACTGGAACAGAACCCGCCGCTGACCCAAGAAGAACGCGAAGACCTGCATGCACTGATGGCGCAGATCGAGGCCGAGATCGCCGTCGAAAACGCCACCCCCGACAACAATCTGGCCGATGGTGTGAACCTGGCAGTCGAACGCTTCGAAGTCGAACACCCCACCATCGCCGGCACGTTGCGCAACATTGTGCTGACGTTGGGGAATATCGGGATTTAAGTCGAATCGACTGATGCACGAACACCTGTAAGTGAATTCATTGGCGAAGGGGCGCTACGGCTGATACATCTTCATCGCCTGAACCCCTTTTCGCGAATGAATTCGCTCCCACAGGGACATTGGTCAGCGCCCCATCATCGGGCTATTGCCGCGCCAACCGCCCGTTCTCCAGCGTCAGCGTCTCAGTGCTGCGGTACGGGTTGATGTCCAGCCCGCCACGACGCACGTAACGCGCGGAGACCGTCAGCTTTTCCGGTTTTAGCAGTCGTTGCAGGTCCATGAAGATGCGTTCGACGCACTGCTCGTGGAAGTCCGAGTGCTGGCGGAAGCTGACGATGTAGGCCAGGAAGCTGGCGTGATCCAGCGCTGCACCGCGATAGGCCACGGCAACGCTGCCCCAGTCCGGCTGGCTGGTGACCGGGCAGTTGGATTTCAGCAGGTGGCTGTGCAGCGATTCTTCGACCAACCGCGACTCGTCGCAACGCAGCAATTCAGGCTGCGGGCGGTCGTAACTGTTGATGCTCACGTCCAGATCGTCGACGCAGACGCCCGGCACCGCCACGATGCCCTCGGCTTCGATGTCCTTCAGGGAACGGATGCGCACGCCCACCGGCTTGCCAGCGGCGGCCGACAGGTCTTTCTCCAGCACACTGACCAGCTCGGCCTGAGACGCGAACGGCGTCTGGTTCAGCGAGTTAAGGTACAGCTTGAAGGATTTGGATTCGATGATGTTCGCCGAATCGGCGGGAATGCTGAACTCGCCAATCGCCACCACCGGTTTGCCCGACGGCAGCAGCCACGACAGTTCGTAGCAATTCCAGAAATCGACACCCTGATACGGCAGCGTCTCGGCGGTCAGCCCCAGCTCGGCCCACTTGGCGGTGCGCGGAATGGGAAACAGCAGGGACGGCGTGTAGGTGGCGATGTATTCACTGGACTTGCCCAGGGGCGAGTGTTCGGCTGCGGGATGCATGGCGGGACCTGAAAACGTATAAAAAGAAGGCGGAAGTGAAATCCTGACCGTCGAGTTTATAGGTTTTGTCCCGCTTTTTCAGCGATTACTCGGCGATCGATACCTTGCCGACCATGCCCGCCTGATAGTGACCCGGCAGATTGCAGGCGAATTCCAGGTTGGTGGCCTTGGCGAACGTCCACGTCAACTCGGCGGTCTTGCCCGGCTCCACCAGCACGCTGTTGGCGTCGTCGTGCTTCATCGCACTGTGATCCATCCCGGCCATGTCATGCTTCATGCCGGTCGACGTCAACATGCCGCTGGCGACCATCTTGAGCATTTCCTGCTGATGGGCCGCGTGCATGGCGGCGTCTCCCAGATTGAACTCGTGCAGCAGTTGGCCCTTGTTCACCAGCACGAAGTGCACGGTCTCGCCCTCTTTGACGTCGAGGGCCTTGGGTTCGAAATACATGTCGCCCAGCGTCAGCTCGACAGTGCGGGTTGCCTGATCGGCCTTGGCCGGGTGACCAAAATCAAAATGCTCGCTAGGGGAAGCCTGAGACGAAAGGCTCACACCCAGCAATACGGCGGCAGCGACAAAACGAGCGAACATGGGAATCTCCAGTCAACGACAATCGATGACCTTAAGGTAGGCTCCTGCCACTGGCAATCAGCTGACCGCAAGATTACAACTTTGTAAGCTTGGCCCCTGCTCGCCCCGCTCACGTTATAAAGCGCGACGAATGAGCGTCACTGGAAGCGACCGATCACCCATGAAATTACTGATCATCGAAGATCAAGCGAAAACCGGCCACTACCTGCGCCAAGGCCTGTCCGAAGCCGGGTTCACCACGGAACTGGTCGCCGACGGCACCAGCGGTCAGCATCTGGCGTTGACCGGGGACTACGCGCTGCTGATTCTGGACGTCATGCTGCCGGGGCGGGATGGCTGGCAAATCCTGCAGGCCGTGCGCCGCGCGGGCCTCGACACGCCGGTACTGTTCCTGACCGCCCGCGACGCCGTCGAGGACCGGGTGCGCGGCCTGGAATTGGGCGCGGATGATTATCTGGTCAAGCCTTTCGCCTTCTCCGAACTGCTGGCCCGAGTGCGCAGCCTGTTGCGTCGGGGCGGCAGCGCCAGCCCGGAAACCCACCTGCAGCTGGCCGACCTGCGACTGGACCTCTTACGCCGTCGCGTCGAGCGCAATGGCCAACGCATCGACCTGACTGCCAAGGAGTTCGCCCTGCTAGAGCTGATGCTGCGACGCCAGGGCGAGGTGCTGCCCAAATCGCTGATCGCCTCCCAGGTCTGGGACATGAACTTCGACAGCGACACCAACGTGATCGAGGTCGCCGTCCGCCGCCTGCGCCTCAAAGTCGATGACGATTACCCGAACAAGCTCATCCACACCGTGCGCGGCATGGGTTACGTCCTCGAAGAGCGCAGCCTGTGATGTTCGGGCGGATTGCTCTGGGCAGCCGACTGGCCCTGCTGTTCGCCGCCTGCACGGCGGCGGTGTCGTTGACGGCGGGCGTCCTGTTCAACCAAGCCAGTGAAAGCCATTTCATGGAGCTGGATCAGCAACTGCTGGACAGCAAACTGCCAACCGTGCGCGATGCCCTGAAGGATGTAACCAGCGCGGAGCAACTGAACCAGCGCCGTCCGACGTTGATGAGGGAGCTGGCCCACTCGCCGGACCTGGCCTTGCAGGTTCGCGGCCCTGATGGCGCGCTGTGGTTCGACAGCCTTTCCCCTTCAATCCCGACACCTGCAGCCCATGAAGGTCTGCACACCCTGACCGACAACGGCACGGCTTACCGCGCTTACACCGTGCCCCTGCAACCCGATCAGCCAGGCACGCCGCAACTGACCCTGCTGCTGGACATCACCCATCACCAGCACTTTCTGGAACGCATGCAACACCTGATCTGGCTGACCGTCGGCCTGTCAGCACTGGCCACTGCCGTGCTGGGCGCCTGGGCGGCACGCAGCGGTTTGCGGCCCTTGCGTCGAATGAGTGAGGTCGCGGCCAGCGTTTCCGCCAGCTCGCTGACGACACGCCTGCCGCACGCCGAGATGCCCAGCGAGCTGGCCGAGCTGAGTCAGGCTTTCAACGCCATGTTGGGTCGTCTCGATGATGCGTTTCAGCGCCTGTCTGCGTTTTCCGCCGACATCGCCCATGAACTGCGCACGCCTCTGTCGAATCTGCTGACCCACACCCAGGTCACCCTCACCCGCCCCCGCGATGTGGCGGAGTACCGCGAAGCGTTGCTGGGCAATCTGGAGGAGCTGCAAGGGATGGCGCAGATGGTCAACGACATGCTGTTTCTCGCCAAGGCCGAGCATGGGTTATTGAACCCCAACCGAGAGCGTCTGGCGCTGGGTGAAGACGTCGATGCCTTGCTGGAGTTTTTCCTGCCCGTCGCCGAGGACGCGCACGTGGCGCTGAGCCGTGAGGGCGAGGCTGTTGTGGAAGGCGATCGCCACATGCTGCGCCGCGCCCTGTCCAACCTGCTGGACAATGCACTGCGCTTCACCCCTGTTCAGGGTCGGGTGTCAGTGAAACTGGAATCGTCCGTCCAGCGCGTGCGAATTGGCATTGAAAACACGGGCCCGACCATTCCGGCCGAGGTGCTGCCACGGCTCTTTGACCGGTTTTATCGAGCCGACCCGGCACGTCATGAGGGCAGCAGTGAACATGCGGGCCTGGGGCTGGCGATAACCCAGTCGATCATCAAGGCCCATGGCGGGACGATCCGCTGTGAATCGCGGGAAGGCGTGACGCGGTTTTTAGTTGAGTTGCCCATCTGAGTACTGTCACCAGCCCCAGACACACCACGGTGTAACCGGGTGAAAACAGATCTCCTGTGGGAGCGAATTCATTCGCGAGGGGGCCTCCCGACCGATACCTCTCTGTAGGCAGAAAGACTTTCGCGAATGAATCCGCTCCCACAGATTATGCGTACGCCCAAGCCAACGAGGCAGACCTATTCATACCGCAACGCATGGGCCGGCTGAATCTGCGAGGCGCGGTACGCCGGGTAGATGGTCGCCAAAAAGCTCAGGATCAGCCCCGCCGCACAGATCATCACCACGTCACTGCCTTCCAGTTGCGATGGCAGGTTGCTGATGAAGTACACGTCCGAGGTGAAAATGTGCTGGCCGGTGACGCGCTCGACCCAGCCCACCAACTGACTGACGTTGATGGCGGCGATCACGCCCAATACGCCGCCGATGATCGTGCCGATCACGCCGATCACCGAGCCTTGCACCATGAAGATGGTCATGATCTGACGAGGCGTCGCGCCGAGGGTGCGCAGGATTGCGATGTCGGCGCCCTTGTCGTTCACCACCATGATCAGCGTGGCGATGATGTTGAAGGCCGCGACGGCGACGATCATCAGCAACAGCAGACCGATCATGGTCTTTTCCATTTTCATCGCGCTGAACAGACTGCCCTGTGTGTGGGTCCAGTCATCGGCCTTGTAGTCCGCGCCCAAACTGCCCGCGATGGCGGTCGAAACCTGCGGCGCCGCGTACAGATCGGTCAGCGCCAGACGTACGCCCTGCACCTGATTCGGCTGCCAGCGCTGGATCGTCGCGGCATCGGCCACGTTGACCAGCGCCATGGAGCCGTCAAGCTCGGCGCCGACCTTGAACACGCCGACCACGGTCAGGCGTTGCAGGCGCGGGGTGATGCCGCCCGGATCGCTGCTGATTTCCGGGACGATCAGGGTGATTTTGTCGCCCACGTTCAGGCGGAAGCGCCGTGCCGTGATTTCACCGATGACCACGCCAAACTCGCCGGCTTTCAAATCCTGCAGGCGGCCCTGAACGATGTGCTGAGTGACGATGGACACTTGGGATTCCAGCGCGGGATCGACACCGTTGATCTCGATCGGCTGCATCGACCCCTTGTATGAGAGCATGCCGTCCATTTGCGTGAACGGCACAGCGGCCGTGACTTGCGGGTTCTTCAACGCGGCGTCGGCAGCGGCTTTCCAGTCGTCCAGCGGCTTGACCCCGTCGATGACCGCGTGGGGCACCATGCCGAGAATCCGCGAGCTCATTTCCTTCTGAAAGCCGTTCATCACGGACAGCACGACGATCATCGCCAGCACGCCCAGCGCCAGCCCGATCATCGAGGTCATCGAAATGAATGAGATGAAGTGGTTGCGCCGCTTGGCCCGCGTGTATCGCGTGCCGATGAAGATGGATAACGGTCTGAACATTCGTGGAGCACCGTAGCTAAATAGGAACACCCCGACGCCATGAAGCGGGCGTCGGGTTCAATGCATCACGCCTCGACGAGACGGCCTTCTTCCAGACGCCACACGCGGTCCATCTGGCGAGCCAGCGACAGGTCGTGGGTCACCACCAGAAACGCGGTGCGCGACGAGGTGCTGAGCTCCAGCATCAGGTCCTGAATGCCTTGGGCCGTGTGGGAATCGAGGTTGCCGGTCGGTTCGTCGAGCATCACCAGACCCGGCTGGTTGACCAGCGCCCGGGCAATGGCCACCCGCTGGCGTTCGCCACCGGACAGCTCGGACGGTTTGTGCGCCAGGCGGTGCTTGAGCCCTACCCGCTCCAGCAACGCGGTGGCGCGCTGACGGGCTTCCGGGATCGGGGTCTTGCCGATCAGGAGCGGCATGCAGACGTTCTCCAGCGCGGTGAACTCTGGCAGCAGATGGTGGAACTGGTACACGAAACCCAGCGCCCGGTTGCGCAACAGACCACGGGCCTTTTCGTTCAGCGCGGACAACTCTTCGCCGGCCAGCCATACGCTGCCCTCGGTCGGCGTGTCCAGACCGCCCAACAGGTTGAGCAAGGTACTTTTGCCGGAGCCGGAACTGCCGACAATCGCCACGCGTTCGCCAGGGTGCAACTCCAGCTGCAGGCCCGACAGCACGACCACGGACTCCGGGCCTTCCTCGTAGGATTTGCCCAGGTTGCGGCAACTCAGTACAGCTTTATCACTCATGCGCGACTCACTCATAACGTAGCGCCTCCGCCGGCTGGGTGCGCGCGGCACGCCAGGCGGGATACAAGGTGGCGAGGAAACTCAGGACCAAAGCCGCGCCGCATACCATCAGCACGTCACTGGTCATCAATTGCGAAGGCAGATAGTCGATGAAATAGACATCCGCGTTGAGAAACTTGTGCCCGATCAGGCCTTCCAGCGCCGAGATCGCGGCACTGACGTTCAGTGCAGCAAGAATGCCGACGGCCGCGCCAATCGCCGTGCCGACCACACCGATCACCGTGCCCTGCACCATGAAGATCGCCATGATCTGCCCCGGTGTCGCCCCCAGCGTGCGCAGGATCGCGATGTCGCCGCGCTTGTCGTTGACCACCATCACCAGCGTCGAAATGATGTTGAACGCCGCCACCGCCACGATCAGCAGCAAGAGCAGGCCGATGATGGATTTCTCCATGCCGATGGCCTGGTACAGGTTGCCGTGGGTGCGGGTCCAGTCGCGGGAGTAATACTGATGATCGCCGAGGCTCTGGGCGATGTCGTAAGCCGTGCGCGGCGCCTTGAACAGGTCGGTGAATTTCAGGCGCAGCCCCTGCACCTGATCAGGCTTCCAGCGGTGCAGACGGGCCAGGTCCTGAAGGTTGGTCACGCCGAGGTAGCCGTCGAGTTCGCCCGCGCCGACGTGGAAGATGCCGACCACGGTGAAGCGCTTCATCCGCGGGAACATCCCGGCGGGCGTGACCGTGACTTCAGGGGAAACGAAGGTGACCTTGTCGCCGATGCCGACGCCCAGCTTGGTCGCGGCCTTGTCGCCGATGACTACGCCGAAGCCGCCTGACACCAGGTCGTCAAGCCGACCCTGTTTCATGAAGCCATCGATAATCGAAACTTTGCGTTCCTGAACCGGGTCGATGGCATTGAGCAGGATTTTCTGCACATTGCCGTTGTTCGTCAGCAGACCCTGCATCTGGGTGAACGGCGCAATGGCTTCGACCTGAGGGTTCTGCTTGACCTTGGCCGCGAGGCTTTGCCAGTCGTTGATCGGGTCGCCGGATTCGATGGTCGCGTGGGGCACCATGCCGAGGACGCGGGTGCGCATCTCATGATCGAAACCGTTCATGACCGATAACACGACTATCATCACCACTACGCCGAGGGCGAGACCGATCATCGACGTCAGGGAAATGAAGGAGACAAAATGATTACGGCGTTTTGCACGGGTGTAACGCGTGCCGATAAATACAAAAAGAGGTCTGAACATGTAGGGGCTTGTTCGGAGGAATGGGAACGTCCTTGTGGCGGGCCTGGGCCTGCGGCTTTACACTCGAATCGCTGAGTCGCAAACGAGAGCAATCACTCTGACAACCGCCGCTACCATGGGTTCGCCATGTCGACATTAGATGAAGAAGAACGCCGCGAATACTACCGTATCGAGGACAGCGTCGCACTGGAAATTCAACGCATTCCAGCGTCCGGCTCGGTCGATGAGCTCGCTCATCGGGACACCTCGACCCTCTTCGATCTGCTGAGCGAGTTGCACGTCGCCGAGTTCGAATCGCAGCACCTGCTGCGCCAGCTCGACGACCGCGACCGTACCACCAACAGCTTCCTGCGGGCCATGAGCAAACGCATCGATTTGCTCGGTCAAGTGGTGGCTCAGACGGTTCTAGGCAAGCTCGGCGCTCCGCAAAAAGTGATCATGTCCGAGGGCGGCCTGCAATTTAACGCTCACCAGCCCTTCCCCGTCGGCAGCCTGTTGTCGGTCAAAATGGTGCTCATGCCCCAGGCGTCCGGGATGATGCTGCGGGCCAGGGTCACGCAATCCCAGTCCCTCACCCTTGGCGATTTCGAGATCGGCACCGAGTGGGTCGAGCTGAGCGATGCCCAGCGACAGCTCCTGGCCAGACACATCCTGCAACGACAAGCCGCGCAACGACGCCTGGCCCGAGAGCAAAACACCCCTGATCCATCCTGATTTTGAGCCTGTAGGCGCCTTCGTAATTCAAGGAGTATTTGTGACCCTTATCTATGGCCACCGCGGCGCTAAAGGCGAAGCACCGGAGAACACCCTCACCAGCTTTCAGGAATGCCTGAAGCACGGGGTCAAGCGTTGTGAACTGGACCTGCACCTGTCCCGTGACGGCGAACTGATGGTCATCCACGACCCGACCCTGAAGCGCACCACCGACCGGCGCGGCAAAGTGGTCGAGCATGATGCGAAGGACCTGGTGACCTACGACGCGCGCAAGGGCGGCCCGGGCTGGGTCAATCCGTGCCCGATTCCGCGCCTGGAAGAGCTGTTCGAGAAATGCGATTTCGACCACTGGCAACTGGAAGTCAAGAGCGCGTCACGCACCCGAGCGGCCACGACCGTATTGGCGATCCGCGAGATGGCGCAACGTCACGGTCTGCTGGACAGGGTCACCATTACGTCGAGTTCGCGGGAAGTGCTCAAGGCGGCGCTGGAGCTGACCCCGGACCTGTCGCGAGGGCTGGTGGCGGAATACGCGTGGCTCGACCCGTTGAAGGTCGCCACGAGTTATGGCTGCGAGATTCTGGCGCTGAACTGGACGCACTGCACGCCCGAGCGCCTGAAGAAAGCACAGACCCTGGGCCTGCATGTGTCCGTCTGGACCGTCAACGAGCCCGCGCTCATGCGCAGACTCGCCGACTTCGGCGTTGACAGCCTGATTACAGACTTTCCCGGTTTGGCCAGCGCCACCCTCGGGAATTACTGAAATCGGTCTCCCCGGCCGGCTCAGGCCACCGGCCGGAGCCGCTCAAAAAAGCCGGTTGAGGCCGTCGTACGCCGCGACCCGATAGGCTTCGGCCATGGTCGGGTAGTTGAACGTGGTATTGACGAAATACTTGAGGGTATTCGCCTCGCCGGGCTGGCTCATGATCGCCTGACCGATGTGCACGATCTCCGACGCCTGGTCGCCGAAGCAATGCACGCCGAGAATCTGCAAGGTTTCGCGGTGGAACAGGATCTTCAACATGCCCACCGGCTCGTTGGAGATCTGCGCGCGAGCCATGCTTTTGAAGAACGCCTTGCCCACTTCATACGGCACTTTGGCCTGGGTCAGGTCGTGTTCGTTCTGACCGATCGAGCTGATTTCCGGGATGGTGTAAATGCCGGTCGGCACGTCGTTGACGAAGCGCCAGGTGCCGTTGTCCACCGCCTTGCCCGACGCCGAACGCCCCTGGTCGTACGCCGCACTGGCCAGACTCGGCCAGCCAATCACGTCGCCAGCGCCAAAAATGTTCGGCTTGCTGGTGCGGTATTCCTCATCCACTTCGATCTGGCCACGGCCATTGGCCTTGATGCCGACGTTTTCCAGACCCAGTTTGTCGGTGTTGCCGGTCCGACCGTTGCACCACAGCAAGGCGTCGGCCTTCACTTTCTTGCCGGACTTGAGGTGCAGGATCACGCCGTTTTCGAGGCCTTCGACGCGCTCGTATTCTTCGTTGTGGCGCACCATCACGTTGTTGTTGCTGAAGTGATAGCTCAAGCCTTGGGAGATTTCGGCGTCGAGGAAACTCAGCAACTGGTCACGGTTGTCGATCAGCTCGACGTCCACGCCCAGACCGCTGAAGATCGACGCGTATTCGCAACCGATCACGCCAGCCCCGTAAATGATCAGCTTGCGCGGGGTGTGGCTGATGCTGAGGATGGTGTCGCTGTCGTAGATACGCTTGTGGGAAAAGTCGATATCCGCTGGGCGATAAGGCCGTGAGCCGGTGGCGATGATGATCTGGTTGGCGACCAACTTTTCCACGACGCCGGTGTCGCAGACCACGTCAACGGTGCGCTCGTCGGCAAAGCTGCCGGTGCCGAAGAACACGTCGACGCGGTTACGGGCGTAGTAGCCGGTGCGGGACGCGACCTGTTTGTTGATGACTTTTTCAGCGCTTTTCAGCACGTCCGGGAACGAAAACCAGCGCGGCTCGCCAATGGCCCGGAACATCGGGTTGGTGTTGAACTGGATGATCTGCTTGACCGAGTGACGCAACGCCTTGGACGGGATCGTGCCCAGGTGGGTGCAGTTGCCGCCGACCTGCCGACGGCTGTCGACCATGGCTACCTTGCGCCCAGCCTTGGCGGCGTTCATTGCCGCGCCTTCTCCAGCTGGGCCGGAACCCAGTACCACTACGTCGTAGTTGTAGACAGCCATGCGTACTCCTTAGAACGGGCCGAGGCGCCACTCTGGCGTCTCTGGCTAACCCATGCCGCGCCCGGCGGCATGAAGAATCGAAACTCGCGGCGCAGTCTAATCGTCCGGCGTCGCGGGGAACATTAACCCTTGGTCGCGTCGCAGGCCAATTTTGTCTGCGTTACGTGACACTCGTCACCCTCGTGAGGCGCGGAAAATGCCCAATGGGTGCGGATGATAAATGTGTTGGTGGGGGGAATCCCAATAAAAGCTGCATTTTTTGTGGGGTTGAGGCGTGGAGGGCGTTTTTTGCCGTACAACGACAGGGATTCGACGGCGCGACTCGGCATCAGGCAGGACGCGTTCTTCACTGTGGGAGCGAATTTATTCGCGAAAAATCTATCGGTCGCTGGAGATGCTCCGCCATGTCTGTGCGAATAGCGTAGGCCGTTTGCATACCCCGCCGCACCGCGCACCGCTAAAAATGTCATACCCTTACCTTACCCCCCTCGCCACAGAAGACACCCTCATGCGCTACCGCCTCATTCACTGGATGCTCCTGCTTGCCGCGTTCGCCAGCCCGATGGCCATGGCGTCTCAGGCGGACTTGCTCAAGCAGGCCAACTTCCCTGCCCGGCTCGACGGCCATTCCCCGGCGCTGGAGCGCAAGAACCAGGCGATACTCACCTACCTCTGGACCGACGTTTACGCCGCCGCCTTTTATGCCGAGCCTTCAATCAGCGCCAAACAGGCTGCCTTCACCCAGTCACCCCAGAAACTTGAGCTGTATTATTTTCGGGACATCGACCGCCAGGACGTGATCAAGGCCGCCAACGCGGCCCTCGAAAAACAACAGCCGCAAGACACCCTCGTTCGTTTGAAACCCGAACTCGACCGCCTGCACCAAAGCTTCCAGAACATCGTCAAAGGCGACCGTTACGACCTGACCTGGGACCGCACCGATGGCTTGAACCTGACGCGCAATGGCAAGGTGATCTTTGCCAGCCCCGACCCTGAGCTGGCAAAGGTGTATTTCGCGATCTGGCTGGCGCCGGACGGTCTGTCGACTGACCTGCGCGACGCCCTGCTTAAATAAGCTAGCCCGCGAGGCTCAGAAACAACCGCTGCGCGATCTCCTTGCCGATGGCGCTGCGGTACACGCGAATCACGTCCTTGCTCTCCTTCGCCGCCTTGACCTGCGCCTTGTACCCCACAAACCGCTGCTCCGGGCGTTTCAGGTGAGCAGCGGTGAACGCCTCGGCTGCCGCGTTTTCACTGGCGTAATGAAAATGCGCCCACCACAGCACCCGCTGATCCGCGTCACGAATCACGTATTCCTGCAGGAAATCGTTTCGTTTGGCGCCTGACATATTCTTGCGTCCCTCGAACCGGGCGATGTCCACCTCACGTTCCTGAGCCAACCAGGCGAGACGTCCCGCCGTCGGCGGTTGCGCCTTGATCATCGCGATGCGCAAGGTCCGTCCCTCCTCCACCAGCCGGGAGGCAGACGCCCGCAACGCGCTCACCTGAATCTGAGCCGCTTCGTCACCGGCCCCCGCGCTCGTGAGCTTTTCCGCGAGCGCCGTCAGCCGGTCGGCCTTGTGGGTCAGGATGTCCTGCATGTCCGCAGGCTCATCCGCTTTTTTCGACTGACGCCGGGCGTTGGCAATGTCTGCCTCGACGCGCTCCAACAACGAGGTCGCCTGACGTTTGAGTTCCGCCAGTGCCACCACAGGCACGGGCTTTTCAGGTTGAGCAGGCGCGACCGTATTAACCTCGACCCACTCCCCGTTCTCATGCAGGTGGTACGTCTCGATCACGGTGTTGCCCATGGATTGCGTGACATCGACCACCGCACCCGGCATGTCGGGTTCGCCTTCGCGCAACTGCCCCACCAACGTGCGGTGGGCGCGGGTCTTGAACACCCGTTTGCGCGGCTGCCGAACGCGTGGCGCGTAATCCACAGGACGCGCCACAGGCTCGGTGCTTTCACGGATCAGATCCGACAAGCGTTTTTCCGCCCGGTCGGCGATCCAGCCGAATTCGTCCAGAAACCGGGTGAATCGCACGGGTTCGAACGCTTCGGGCACGCTTTGCTGGGCGCACACAGCGATAAGGATGCCCCGATCGTATTCCCGCAACGAGCTCTCCAACACGTCGATCTGCTCGGCGAGGGTGTAATCGTTGGGTTTTTCCAGCTCGATCTGCGAACTGACGGCCGCGTGGAGGCGGTCGTCCGTGCGCAATGATTTAAGCTCCAGGCTGCCCTGTTTGGACAGAATCACATCCTTGCTGAAGCTCAGTTCCAACAGCGACCACAAACGCGTCGCCCGCCAGTCCAACTGGGTGAACACATTGCTGCGGACCAGATCCAGCACCTCGTCATGCCAGATCTTTTCGCCCACCTTGGGCACGTCCCGCAGTTGCTGCCACAGGCTTTCCCTGAGTCCGGACCACTGGGTCCCCCGCTCTTCGATCTGCAACATGTCTTCGAACAGCGCCACGTAGCCGTCCACGTTCTCTTGCGTCACCGCCGACAATGAAACCGCTTCAAGCCGGTCCATTTGGTTGCGCGCCAGCTTGACGAGGTTTTGCAGCAACACGCCCTCGTAAAACGCGATACGCCGGACCAGCGCCTGAAGGTCTTTGGCCACGGTCGTCTCGGGTGCTCGGTCGGCGGGTCGCAAGGAAGCCTGTAAGCGCTGGCGTTCCTCAACGATGGCTTTCAGTTCGTTCAGGTCGGTTTCGATCAGGTCGTACAAGGTGCCGGGCAGCTGCGCTTTCGCACCTCGACACGTTTTGTTCCAGCCGACGAACCGTCGAAACAGCACGACTTGGTGCTGATCCAGCACCGCTTCACGCTCCGTCACCGCCTTGAGCTTCGCCGCGTTTTCCAGGGCAACCTGTCGGGCGTTACGTTTCGGACCTCCGCCCCGCAGGCCGAGAGACAGATCAAGTGTCCACCGCCCGCCTGTACGCCGTAGCCTGGGACCCACGATCGCCGACGACCGAGGGTCGATCACTCGCACGTCTTCATCCTTGAATGCCACGCGATACACGCCACTGTCCAGCCGGGCGTGCCACTGTCCGTCGTGCAGATACAGGCCTTCGCTGTCCCGTTCCGCAGACGGCGCACCCAAGTCCGGCTCAGGCGTGACTTTCAGACGCTCCAAGTCTCGGGCCTGTGCCGGGGTCAGCCGATGCCGCACGCTGGACCAGGAAAAATCCAGCAAGGGTGTCAGGGCAGTCGCCTGCGACTCGCCGTCCACCGTCTCCGGCGCTTCGGTGGGCCCATGCCCTGCCCGCGTCGCCTCCCCCTCCGCGACTTCGGCTCGCGGCGTTCGCAGGCGGGGCACGAATCCTTCGTGCATAAGCATCATGGACACCGTCAGTAACAGCGCCGTCCACGCTTGCCGCTCCGGGTGACCGACCGCACGCTTGCGCGCCACCAGCACTTGATCCACGGCACTCATCAGCTGCACCAGCCACAACGCGTTGCCGACCGCGCCGGACAGAAAGGGCATCACCAGGTCCAGCCCGAGCCAGCCTGCCCGCTGAATCATGGCCCAGCGGCTTTCGGCATTGGAGACTGACTCACGATCCGCGAGCTCCACCAGCGCCCGGGCGTTCGCATTGAACAGCGCAACGAGCACGTCACCGTCCACGTTGGCGACAGCCAGTTGCGCCGGTGCGGGGTTCTCGATCGGTGCAAAATCGGAGCCCAGCCCGAAACGGACGATGTGAGGTTGATCGAAGCCGCCGTTGGCGTAGCGCTGTCGCCCATGATCGGTCATCCAGACGAGCGCGTCGCCTTGCAGTTCGCCTGTCGTAGCAATGGCTGCGCGCAGTTCCGGCCACGCGGCGAACTCCATCAGCGGCATCGGCGCCAAGGGTCGATACAACACGAACGGACCCACAGCGGTATCTGACGTACCGATCACGAACTGGTTGCAGACGTCATCCGCCACGGCGCCTGGCTGCGCCACCCACGCCAGCGGGCGCAACACCGTGTCGCTGCCAGCGTGTGCAGCAGAACGCTCAAACAGCGAACAGACCCGCCGATAGCCCGCGTCCGTCAGCCCACCTTCGCCACGGAGTTTCTGCTCCAGCGCCTTCAGCGGCAGTTGCACACGCAGTTGGTCGCCGAACAGCCGTTGCCGTCGCGACACCTCTACAGGGTTAGTCATCAAATACTGACGCACCAACGTCGGATACGCGCGGCCGATGTCAGCCCGCACCACCAACTGCTTGAGGTAGTCGATCGTCAGCCATCGCGGCAGCGGTCCGCCATCGCGCAACGACAATACGATCGTGCCGCTGGGAACACTGCACAGGTTGCCCAACGCAAAGTGGGCCACGCTCATGCGCTGATGTTCGATGCTGCCAATGGGAATGAACTGCCCCGCCGACGGGACGGGGACGGCCACCACCTTGTCGATGTGCACCGTGACGTCGTCCAGTGTCAGCCAAGTGACGTCCGGGTGATCGCCACGCATCAGGTCTTGCAGGGTCTTGCGCGCGTAATCGAGCAGCGGCGGCACGTCATCGTCCCAGCAGCGTCCCGCCGCTCGCGCGTTCACGACCGCCAAAGCCGCGAGTCGGCGGCTGAAATCGAGACGGTCGGCGGACGAGGCACGGCTCAACCAGTCGGGCACCTGCTCGAACCGTGACAGGTGCCGGGTAATCGCGGCGTCTTGTGCGTCGCTCAGCCACGGCAGGATGTCCGTGGTCTTGGCCACGTAGCGCTCGATCTCGTCGAAGTCATTCAGGCCAAGCGAGGGAATGGCCTGAAGATCGGCGAGTTGCGCATCAAGTATCGCCAGCGCCTGCTGTTCGAAAACGCTCGCGTCAGTGTTTTCCGGGCGCCGCTGAGCCAAGGCATTCGCCAAGCGGGTACAGGGCGTCGCGCCGTCTGCACCCGCACGATCCCAAAAAGCGATCAAGGACCCGGTGAAATCATCGAGCAGACCCAGAGAGACCGTGTCGACGAGGATGGCCAGCGCCTCCATGTCGCCGCTGGGGGCGGGGGCAAGTGACGCGGCCGGATCGACGACCAGCGCATCGGCCCCGCTCTTCCAGCGGGGTGTCTGGCCGCTGGCAAAAAACCGCTGCAAACAGGCCGTCAGCGTCGCAGTCCTCGCTTCTCCGTTTTCGGCCTGTCCGGTGACAACGGCCACGTCGGGGTCGAGGTGAACGTCAGGGAAGTAAGACGTCAGGGCAGCCCTCAGCGAATCGCGGGCCTGCTCAGACAGGGAGGGGCGTCGGGAAAACAGATCGATCAGGTCAAATTTGTCAGTCATTGTGCACTCAACTCGCAAGAATGGGCCGTGACCTGCGAGGTAAATAGCGGGCACGGCCGAACAGATCAGGCGAGTTAAAGGCACACGGGCCAACGAGGTGACATAAACAAATAGTGCGATGGCCCGCTCAGGGCACTGATGCGAGAAGGCCGATGCGAGGCTTCTGATTGCCATCCGCCACTTTTACACATATCGTTACAAATCTGTGCAGTGCGAGGCCAAGCTCGTACCGTGCGGCAGAGGACGTACAAATACAACGGATTCCCCCCAGCTAGACAGCCTAAGTGAGTAATTCCAAATGGCCTCGACCACAGGCAAAGGCAAAGCGATTTTTCGCGTTGTCAGCGGCAACTTCCTTGAAATGTTTGACTTTATGGTCTATGGCTTCTACGCCACAGCTATCGCCAAAACCTTCTTCCCGGCCGACAGCGAATTCGCATCCCTGATGCTGTCGCTGGCCACCTTCGGCGCAGGTTTTCTCATGCGCCCGCTGGGTGCCATCTTCCTCGGCGCCTATATCGACCATCATGGCCGTAAGAAAGGTCTGATCATCACCCTGGCCATGATGGCGATGGGTACGATCCTGATCGCTTGCGTACCGGGTTACGCCACGCTGGGCGTTGCCGCGCCGCTGCTGGTGTTGATCGGCCGTCTGCTGCAAGGCTTCTCTGCCGGTGTGGAACTGGGCGGTGTGTCGGTGTACCTGGCTGAGATCTCGACGCCGGGCCGCAAAGGCTTCTTCGTCAGCTGGCAGTCCGCAAGCCAGCAGGCAGCGGTGGTGTTCGCAGGGCTCTTGGGTGTTGGCCTCAACCACTGGCTGAGCCCGGAAGAAATGGGCCAATGGGGCTGGCGTGTGCCGTTCCTCGTGGGCTGTGCGATCGTTCCGGCGATCTTCATCATCCGTCGTTCGCTGGAAGAAACCCCTGAGTTCGAAGCCCGTGCACGCAAACACCGTCCAACCATGGGCGAAGTGATGAAGTCCATCGGCTCGAACTTCGGCATCGTCATCGCCGGCATGGCGCTGGTGGTCATGACCACCGTGTCGTTCTACCTGATCACCGCGTACACGCCGACCTTCGGCAAAAACGAACTGCACCTGTCCGACCTGGACAGCCTGTTGGTGACCGTCTGCGTGGGTATCTCGAACTTCATCTGGCTGCCGGTGATGGGCGCGGTGTCTGACAAGATCGGTCGCAAACCCCTGCTGCTGGCGGCGACCATTCTGGCCATCGTCACGGCGTACCCTGCCCTGTCCTGGCTGACCGCCAACCCGAGCTTCGGTAACCTGCTGATGGTCGAGTTGTGGTTGTCCTTCCTGTACGGCTCCTACAACGGCGCGATGGTGGTCTCCCTGACCGAAATCATGCCCGTCGAAGTGCGCACCACCGGTTTCTCCCTGGCCTACAGCCTGGCGACCGCAACCTTCGGTGGCTTCACTCCAGCGGCCTGTACCTACCTGATCCATGAGCTGAACAACAAGGCGGCTCCCGGCATCTGGTTGAGCGGCGCTGCCGTGCTGGGCCTGATCGCCACGCTGGTGCTGTTCCGCAAAGGCGGTCATGCGCACGTGGAAGCGGTCACGAGCTAAAGGCTGCAAGCTGCAAGTGGAAACGCAAACGCCCCGACTGGTTCGGGGCGTTTTTTTGGACGGTCGATTTTTCTGCAACGCCGACGACATCTGTTTTGACACCACTCCCCTGTGGGAGCGAATTCATTCGCGATGGACGCTACAGCCCACGCATCTCTGGCGTCTGACGCGCTTTTCGCGAATAAATTCGCTCCCACAGGGAAATCCGGCGAGTCTCGGAATTTGGCCGGACTCAAACCCCCCACACAAAAACGCCACGACCGGATGTTTCGGTCGTGGCGTTTTATGTTTGGCCTGCGGCTTGCAGCTCGCGACTCGTCGCTGCTCTATCAGCTTGCAGCTTTCAACTCGCCGCTCGCAGCTGCCTTACTTCGGGAAAGCAGGCGGGTTGACCCCGGCCATGTCTTCCATCACGCGAACCACTTGGCAGCTGTAACCGAACTCGTTGTCGTACCAGACGTAAAGCACGACGCGGTTGTCGTTGACGATGGTGGCTTCGGCGTCGACCACACCAGCGTGGCGCGAGCCGACGAAGTCGGTGGAGACCACTTCCTGCGAGGCCACGAAATCGATCTGCTTGTGCAGGTCCGAGTACAGCGCGGTGTGGCGCAGGTATTCGTTGACTTCTTCACGGGTCGTTTCAGTGCCCAGGTTCAGGTTCAGGATCGCCATCGACACGTTCGGCGTCGGAACACGGATCGCGTTGCCGGTCAGCTTGCCGGCCAGCTCAGGCAACGCCTTCGCGGCCGCGGTGGCAGCGCCGGTTTCGGTGATGACCATGTTCAACGCGGCGCTACGGCCTCGGCGATCGCCTTTGTGGAAGTTGTCGATCAGGTTCTGGTCGTTGGTGTACGAGTGCACCGTTTCAACGTGACCGTTGACGATACCGAACTTGTCGTTGATGGCCTTGAGGACCGGCACGATGGCGTTGGTGGTGCAGGACGCAGCCGAGATGATCTTGTCATCGGCGGTGATCTGCTGGTGGTTGATGCCGTGAACGATGTTCTTCAGCTTGCCTTTGCCCGGTGCGGTCAGCACGACGCGGTCGATGCCAGGGCATTGCAGATGCTGGCCCAGGCCGTCGGCATCACGCCATACGCCGGTGTTATCGACCAGCAGTGCGTCCTTGATACCGTACTGGGTGTAGTCCACCTCGGTCGGGCTCTTGGCGTAGATCACCTGAATCAGGTTGCCGTTGGCGCTGATGGTGTTGTTCGCTTCGTCGATGGTGATGGTGCCGTCGAACGGGCCGTGAACCGAATCACGGCGCAGTAGGCTGGCGCGCTTGACCAGATCGTTCTCGGCGCCTTTGCGCACGACGATGGCACGCAGACGCAGGCCGTCGCCGCCACCGGTTTTTTCGATCAGGATGCGTGCCAGCAGACGACCAATACGGCCGAAACCGTACAGCACGACGTCGGTGCCCTTACGGTCGCCGGAATTCTGTTGACCAACGATTTCAGCCATTTCTTCGCGGACGAACTGCTCGGCCGTGCGGCCGTTGGCTTCGGCCTTGTATTTGACGGCCAGCTTGCCCAGGTCCACCGAAGCGGCACCCAGTTTGAGCTCGCTCATCGCTTTGATGAGCGGGAAAGTTTCGTGTACGGACAACTCGGTCGCGTCGGCTTGACGATGACGCGCAAAGCGGTGTGCTTTGAGAATCGCAATCACTGAACGATTGATCAGGGTGCGGCCATAGATCGAACTCACCACATTATTATTGCGGTAGAGCTGACCGATAAGCGGGATCATCGCCTCGGCGAGCGCTTCACGATCGATCCATTCACCAAGACACTGGTCGGGCTTCTGAGTCACGGGAACCTTCCACATGTAGGGGCTGAAAAAAGGGACTACATTATGCCCAAGCCTTTGTTTATGAGCAATCCAGTCTTTTTCGATCGTGGAGCACTACATAATTCGGCGAGCACAAAACTGACAGCGGATTCCCGATTTAGTTACAATCCCCGGCTTTGCCGCAACGCCTGGAGCTTTATCTTCCGTGCCCGTTCTGCGCCTACCGATTCTTCCTGCTGCCGCAGGCAAACAACATTGGGGCAACCTGCCCGGTGCCGCTCAAAGCCTGGCCATCGCCGAGGCTGCAAGCGCCGCGAAACGCTTCACCCTGCTTTTGACCGCTGACAGCCAAAGTGCCGAGCGACTGGAACAGGAACTGAAGTTTTTCGCCCCCCATCTCCCGGTGCTGCATTTCCCTGACTGGGAAACCCTGCCCTACGATCTGTTCTCGCCCCATCAGGACATCATCTCCCAGCGCATCGCCAGCCTGTACCGGCTGCCGGAACTGGTGCATGGCGTGCTGGTGGTGCCGATCACCACGGCCCTGCACCGCCTGGCGCCGACCAAGTTCCTGCTGGGCAGCAGCCTGGTGCTGGACGTCGGCCAGAAGCTCGACGTCGAAGCCATGCGCACCCGGCTCGAAGCGACCGGTTACCGCTACGTCGACACCGTCTACGAGCACGGCGAGTTCACGGTGCGCGGCGCGCTGATCGACCTGTTCCCCATGGGCAGCAAACTGCCCTACCGGATCGACCTGTTCGACGATGAAATCGAAACCCTGCGCACCTTCGAGCCGGAAACCCAGCGTTCCATCGACAAGGTCGATTCGGTGCGTCTGCTGCCCGCCAAGGAATTCCCGCTGCAGAAAGAAGCGGTCACCCGTTTCAAGGCGCGTTTCCGCGAGCGCTTCGACGTCGATTTCCGCCGCAGCCCGATCTTTCAGGACCTGAACAGCGGCATCACCCCGGCAGGCATCGAGTACTACATCCCGCTGTTCTTCGAAGAAACTTCCACGCTGTTCGACTACCTGCCCCAGGACACGCAGGTGTTCTCGCTGCCGGGCATCGAAGCGGCGGCGGAAACCTTCTGGAAGGACGTGCGTAACCGCTATGAAGAGCGCCGCGTCGACCCCGACCGTCCGCTGCTGCCGCCCGCTGAATTGTTTTTGCCGGTCGAAGACTGTTTTGCCCGCCTCAAAAGCTGGCCCCGCGTGGTCGCCAGCCAGGACGACGTTGAAACAGGCATCGGTCGCGAACGCTTTCCGGCGCTGGCACTGCCGAATCTGGCCATCGAAGCCAAGGCCAGCCAGCCGCTTGCGGCACTCTCGACCTTCCTCGACGAATTCCCCGGCCGCGTGCTGTTCACTGCCGAGTCCGCCGGTCGTCGCGAGGTGCTGCTGGAGTTGCTGGAGCGCCTGAAACTGCGGCCGAAAAACCTCGACAGCTGGCAGGAGTTCGTCGACAGCAAAGAGCGGCTGGCGATCACCATCGCGCCGCTGGACGAGGGTCTGGTGCTTGAACAGCCAGCCTTGGCGCTGGTCGCCGAAAGCCCGCTGTTCGGTCAGCGGGTCATGCAACGCCGCCGTCGCGAAAAGCGCATGGACGGCCACTCCAGCGACGCGGTGATCAAAAACCTCGCTGAGCTGCGCGAAGGTGCGCCGGTGGTGCACATCGACCACGGCGTGGGCCGCTACCTTGGGCTGGCGACGCTGGAAGTGGAAAATCAGGTCGCCGAATTCCTGATGCTGGCCTACGCCGAGGACGCCAAGCTGTACGTCCCGGTGGCCAACCTGCACCTGATCGCCCGCTACACCGGCAGCGATGACGAACTCGCGCCGTTGCACCGCCTCGGTTCCGAGGCCTGGCAGAAAGCCAAGCGCAAAGCCGCCGAACAGGTGCGCGACGTCGCCGCCGAACTGCTCGACATCTATGCTCGCCGCGCCGCCCGCGAAGGTTACGCGTTTGCCGATCCGAAGCTGGATTACGAAACGTTCAGCGCCGGGTTCCCGTTCGAAGAGACCCCGGACCAGCAGACCACCATCGAAGCCGTGCGCCACGACATGCTCGCGCCGAAACCGATGGACCGGCTGGTCTGTGGCGACGTGGGCTTCGGCAAGACCGAAGTGGCCATGCGCGCGGCGTTCATCGCCGTGCACGGCGGCAAGCAAGTAGCGATTCTGGTGCCGACCACCCTGCTCGCCCAGCAGCACTACAACAGTTTCCGCGACCGCTTCGCCGACTGGCCGGTGACGGTCGAGGTGATGAGCCGCTTCAAATCTGCCAAGGAAATCAACGCCGCCGTGGCCGACCTGGCCGAGGGCAAGATCGACATCGTCATCGGCACCCACAAGCTGTTGCAGGATGACGTCAAGATCAAGAACCTGGGCCTGGTGATCATCGACGAAGAACACCGTTTCGGTGTGCGCCAGAAAGAACAGCTCAAGGCCCTGCGCAGCGAAGTCGACATTCTGACCCTGACCGCCACGCCGATCCCGCGCACCCTGAACATGGCCGTGGCCGGCATGCGCGACCTGTCGATCATCGCCACCCCGCCTGCCCGACGCCTGTCGGTACGGACTTTCGTCATGGAGCAGAACAAGCCCACGGTGAAAGAAGCGCTGTTGCGTGAACTGCTGCGCGGCGGTCAGGTGTACTACCTGCACAACGACGTGAAGACCATCGAGAAATGCGCCGCCGACCTCGCCGAACTGGTGCCGGAAGCGCGGATCGGCATCGGTCACGGGCAGATGCACGAACGCGATCTTGAACAGGTGATGAGCGACTTCTATCACAAGCGCTTCAACGTACTGATCGCCTCGACCATCATCGAAACCGGCATCGACGTGCCGAGCGCCAACACCATCATCATCGAACGGGCTGACAAGTTCGGTCTGGCCCAGTTGCACCAGTTGCGCGGTCGGGTCGGTCGCAGTCACCACCAGGCCTACGCTTACCTGTTGACGCCGCCGCGCAAGCAGATCACGCCGGACGCCGAGAAGCGTCTGGAAGCCATCGCCAACACCCAGGACCTCGGCGCGGGCTTTGTGCTCGCCACCAATGACCTGGAAATCCGTGGTGCGGGCGAGCTGCTGGGCGAAGGCCAGAGCGGGCAGATTCAGGCGGTCGGTTTCACCCTCTATATGGAAATGCTCGAACGCGCAGTGAAGTCGATCCGCAAGGGCGAGCAGCCGAACCTAGACCAGCCGCTGGGTGGCGGTCCGGAGGTCAACCTGCGGGTGCCGGGGCTGATTCCCGAGGATTACCTGCCGGACGTCCACGCGCGGCTTATTCTCTATAAGCGCATCGCCAACGCCGCCGACGAAGAAGGCCTGAAGGACCTGCAAGTGGAGATGATCGACCGCTTCGGCCTGCTGCCGGAGCCGACCAAAAACCTGGTGCGCATGACGTCGCTCAAGCTCAAGGCCGAGCAGTTGGGCATCAAGAAGGTCGACGCCGGCCCTCAGGGTGGACGAATCGAATTTGCCGCCGATACGCCGGTAGAACCCTTGACGCTGATCAAGCTGATTCAGGGCCAACCGAAACGCTACAAATTCGAAGGTGCCACGCTGTTCAAGTTCACGGTGCCGATGGAACGTCCCGAGGAGCGTTTCAATACGATCGAAGCGCTGTTCGAGCGCCTGACCCCGACATCTGCCTAAGGATTCACCATGCGTGTGCTTCGCTCGCTCACCCTGCTGCTGGTGCTGATCGCTCCGGCAGCTTTCGCCGATGGCATCTATCAGGTGGAGCTGATCCTGTTCCGCCAGAACGGCGAGCCTGCGGCCACCAATCAGGCGGCTCCGGAAGATTGGGCTGCGGGTGCGCAACCCTTGGGCGCCGACAACCAGACCTCCACCGGGCTGGACGCGTTGGCGAGCAAGCTTGAGTCCAGCGACACCTATAAAGTGCTGCTGCACCGCGCCTGGCAACAACCCCTGAGCGCGACGCCAAGCAAGGTGGCGATCAGCAGCGGCCAGGAACAGTTTGGCCATTACCCCATCGAGGGCACGGTGAGCCTTGGCCTGGCGCGCTTCACGGACATCGACGCCAACTTCTGGGTCAATCAGCTCGACGAGCATGGCGTGCTGGTCACCAGCGAACGCATGCGTCAGGCAACCCGGGTCAGGAACGGAGAACTGACCTACATGGATAACGGGAGTCTGGCCATGTTGATCAAGGTCACTCCTCTTCAAGCACCGCGTTGACGTAGGAAAAGACGTGTCATCCCTATTGGAAAAAGTCCTGGCCCTGCCATGGGAACCCCTGTTCAAAGCACAAAGCGTGGAGCGCGGGCTTGAGTATGCCCAGCAGAAACGTGTGGCCGTCGAACACCTCAGCGGCGACCTTGTGCGCACGGTTTGCCGGGGTTCGGGCCTGGAAATGTACACCCAGACCTTGATGTTCAAGGACCCTGAGCGCACGCGCACGTTCGTGATCGGCAAATGCACCTGCCCGGTCCGCACCAACTGCAAGCATTGTGCGGCAGCGCTGTTCTACCTGCAGGCGCCGGAAAACCAGCCGGACATACTCGCCGTCGTCAACCGCCAGTCCACCGAGCGTGCCACCGTCGTCCAACCGAAGCCCAACCTGCCTGAAAAGCTGGAAAAAAACATCAAGCCCAAGCCTCGGCTGATCCTCGCGAGCTTCGAATTCAGCGCCTACGAACCGCGCAACGGCAAGATGCAGCGGCACATCCAGCACCGCGCCGCGCTGGCCTTCCGTTATCGCGAACTGTACGCCTCGGGCACCCCAAGCCCTGGCCGTTCCAGCGATCTGCTCTGGCACCTGAAAACCGAAACCCTGCGCATCCGGCGGCATCTGGAGGTCGAAGCGCAGTTCCGCAGGCAGTTGCAGGACCTCGGCTTTCGCATCGCCACCCGCCAGAGCAAAGCCTTGCCGGACAGTGCCGGGGAAATGTTCGAACTGCCCACCGACAAGGCTTGGCTGAGCTTCATCCTCGAAGAACTGCCCAAGCTGCGGGACAAAGGCTGGCAGGTCGAAATGAACGACGATTTCGGGTTTGACGTCACGGCCGTGGACGACTGGTACGCGGTGGTCGACGACGAGCCGGAGCGCGACTGGTTCGACCTGGAACTGGGGATCATCGTCAACGGCGAACGTCTGAGCCTGCTGCCGATTCTGATCAACCTGCTGCGTACCCACCCGGAATTGATGACCGCGGCGGGCATCGCCAAACGTCGGGACGACGAGCAACTGCTGGTGCAGCTCAACCACTTCACCCAGCGCGGCGGCGTGCCGATTCAAGTGGCGCTGCCCTATGGCCGCCTGAAAACCGTGCTGGCGACCCTCGGCGATTTCTACTGGCGTGAAGACGGCAATAACGCCATCCGCCTGAGCACCGCCGACGCCGCCCGCCTCAAGCACCTCGACGACCTGCCGCTGGTGTGGCAAGGCGGCGACCGGCTGCGGGAGTTTTCCGAACGGCTGGTCAACATCAAGGACGCACCGGTCACTGCACCGGAAGGGCTGAACGCCACACTCCGGCCTTACCAGCTGGAAGGTCTGAGCTGGATGCAGGCCCTGCGCGAGCTGGAAGTTGGCGGTGTGCTGGCCGACGACATGGGCCTGGGCAAGACCCTGCAAACCTTGGCGCACTTGCTGATGGAGAAACAGGCCGGACGCCTGGATCGCCCGGCGCTGGTGGTGATGCCCACCAGCCTGATCCCCAACTGGGTAGACGAGGCAAAACACTTCACCCCGCAGCTCAACGTACTGGCGTTGTACGGCGCGAATCGGCATCAGGACTACGATCGCCTTGAGGATTACGACCTGATCCTCACCACCTACGCCCTGCTGCCCCGCGACGTCGAGTTGCTGAGTAAGCAACTCCTGCACGTGCTGGTGCTGGACGAAGCGCAGTACATCAAGAACCCCAACAGCAAGGCGGCGCAGGCCGCGCGTCAACTGAACGCCCGCCAGCGTCTGTGCCTGAGTGGCACGCCGCTGGAAAACCACTTGGGCGAGTTGTGGTCGTTGTTCCACTTCCTGATGCCCGGCTGGCTGGGGGATGCCAAACAGTTCGGCAGCAACTACCGCACGCCCATCGAAAAGCTCGGTGACGGCGCCCGGTTGCAGCACCTGAATGCGCGGATCAAGCCGTTTCTGTTGCGCCGTACCAAGGAGGAAGTCGCCACCGAGCTGCCGCCGAAAACCGAGATTGTGCACTGGGTCGAACTTAATGACGCCCAACGCGACGTGTACGAGACCATGCGGCTGGCGATGGACAAAAAGGTCCGTGATGAAATCACGCGCAAGGGCGCGGCGCGCAGTCAGATCATCATTCTCGAAGCCTTGCTCAAATTGCGGCAGGTCTGTTGCGACTTGCGTCTGGTCAAAACCGCGCCCCTCAGCGCCCGTCAATCCAGTTCGGCCAAGCTGGAAAGCCTGATGGACATGCTGGAAGAGCTCCTGGCGGAGAATCGCAAGATCCTGCTGTTCTCGCAGTTCACGTCGATGTTGGGGCTGATCGAAGCGGAATTGACCCAGCGCGGCATCGAATACGCCCTGCTGACCGGCCAGACCAAGGATCGCCGCACGCCGGTGCAGGAGTTCCAGAGCGGCAAGCGTTCGATCTTCCTCATCAGCCTCAAGGCCGGGGGCACGGGTTTGAACCTGACGGCGGCGGACACGGTGATTCACTACGACCCTTGGTGGAACCCAGCGGCGGAAAACCAGGCGACGGACCGGGCGTATCGCATCGGTCAGGAGAAGCCGGTGTTCGTCTACAAGATGATCGCCCGGGGCACCGTGGAAGAGAAAATCCAGCAGTTGCAGCACGAGAAATCAGCGCTGGCGGCGGGTGTGCTGGATGGCCGAATGTCGGGAGACTGGCGACTGCAGGACGACGACATCGAAGCGCTGTTCGCGCCATTGCCCCTGCCGCCGAAGCGGGTGAAGCGGTAACCCCGGAAAGTACGCCGCCGTCCTGCGGGAGCGAATTCATTCTGGGCGGCATTCCGACGAAGAATGGAACAGGCGATAGAAGGTGTCGACGATACGATCCCTTCGCGAATGAATTCGCTCCCACAGGTCAGCACAGGATTCCCGGCAACCGAACGGTTGCTACAGGGAACTGACTTCCGTCATAGGGCTGTGCGCCCACTGCACATAACACACCACCACTGGCATCTCATGTTGGGCGCAGAAGTCCAGCCAGCGCAGTTGGTTGTCCTGCAAGCGGTCGCCCGGCCCTTTCACCTCGATCATCCGGTAGCGGCGCTGTTCGGGGTAGAACTGGATCAGGTCGGGCATACCGGTGCGGTTGGCCTTGATGTCTTGCAGCAGACGCCGGAACCAGCGTTTGAGGTGGCTGGAAGGCAGACAATGCAGCGCTTGTTCCAACAGCTCCGGCGTGAGCGTGCCCCAGAACACGAACGGCGATTGCAGGCCGAATTTGTTCACGTAGGTGTCGCGGATGACCGTCAGATAACGCTCATCGTCCAGTTGCGACAGGCATTCCTCGAACAACGCCGCCCGCCGCTGATAAAAGTCGGGGCTGTACAGGTCGCTCGGCGCGCTGTGGAACGGGTGGAAGAACGCCCCCGGCAGCGGCGCGAAAATCGCCGGCCAGCACAGCAACCCGAACAGCGAATTGACCAGCGCATTCTCGACGTAGTGCACCTCGCTGCCCTCTTCGGCCAAGTGCTGCTGGATCAGCCGCTCGACACTGTGGTCGGGCAGCGGCGTCACACTCAGGTCCAGCCGCGTGACTGTCCGCGCCTTGCGTTTCACACCTCCGCCCTGCCCCAGCTTCCTTAATAGCCGTGGTTGAATCCGCAGCAGGTGCTGGGTTTCTTCGTCGTTTTCAGGCGTGGCCTGAGCCTCTTGCAACAGCGCCATGGCCTCGGCGTACTGCTCGCCACGTTCCAGCACCCGAACCCTGCGCACCCGTGCGCCGGGGTAGCTGGACTGGGCATAAACGCTCAGCGCCAGCGGCCATGCCTGTTGGCGCTCGGCTTGCTGGCCAATCTGGAACAGCAGCTTGGCCCGGCGCATCGACAGCCACGGATTGAGGGTCTGGATCGCCAAGGCCTGAGTCGCCAGCTCTTCCAGTTGCTCCGCTTCGTCCAGCGCCTGCCGACAGCTGTGCAGGTTCAGGCAGGTGTCGATGTCTTCGCGCTGACTGATGCCTCGCGATTCAAGGGAAAACTCGACCTTTTCGTAACGATAAATGCCCAAGTCCGCGAGCACGAATTCGGACCATTCCTGATAAAGATTGCCGAAGTACAACAAGCGCAACCGGTCGCACAGCGGCATGACCTGCAAGGCAAAAATCACTTCATCGACGCCTGAAAACCAGTGATCCAGCGGCTGAATGTGTTCGAAATCCGGCAGCAGACGCGCCAGCAGATCGGCTTTTTTCTCGGTGGCTTTGACGCCATGAGCCTTGAAGCACTGACTCAGTTCGTCCTTGCGCAACAGGGCGAACAGCGCTGGAAGGTCGAGGTGTGGCTGATCGTCAACCCAGCCACACGCCAGCAACGGCGCAACGGCCTGGCGGGCGTCACCGATTTCCGCGTAGGTCAGCTTGCTGGCGCGAAACAGCACGCCCTTGCGCATGACCATCCGCACCAACAAGGCCTGCGCAGGCTGTGGCAGTTGGGCGAAGTCGTCGATGAACGTGCGTTCTTCCTCGTTCAGCAGGTCGTCGTAACGCTGGCCGATCCAGCCCAGCACCTGGCGAAAGTTCTCCAGGTAATAGAACGGATTGTCGAGGGGGGAATTGCTCACGGCGCGGTCACGTTACGGCTGGCGGAAAGGCGTCAGGATACTGGTTATCCGTACAGATTCCAGCCCCCACTGATGAGGATTTTGCGTTGGACTGATCAACGGCAACCGAGCGAGGGGCTACAATCGGGCCACTGTTTTTGCGAGGGGCCTGTGATGCCTTCCCTTTCCACACCGCGCATCTATCTGGCCGGTTTCGATGTCTTTCGCGCCGATGCCATTGAACACGGGCGCTACCTCAAAACGCTGTGCGAGGCCCACGGGCTGGAAGGCCTGTACCCGTTCGACAATGAGGTCGAACAGGGCCTGTCGCCCCACGACACCGCCAGACGGATCTGCCACGCCAACATCGACATGATCAAACGCTGCGACGCCGTGCTGGCGAATCTCAACCCTTTCCGGGGAATCGAGCCGGACTCCGGAACGGCATTCGAAGTGGGCATGGCCGTGGCGCTGGGCAAGCCGGTCTGGACCTACTTCGAAGACACGCGGCCCCTGCGCGAACAGATTGAGCACGATGCCGACGGTTCCGATGCGCAGGGGTATCAGGTGGAGGATTTTCAGCTGCCGAAGAACCTGATGCTGGCGTGTACGTGGGTGGGGTTCAGCGGGACGGTGGAAGCGGCCGTTGAGGCATTGGCCGGGCATTTGAAACAATCACCCGGCAACGCGATATAGCTGTCGGCGCGGTGTTACCCCAACGTCGAAGACCCGATGTCCAGCTTGTCCGCATCCTCGAACTCATCCAGCCGCAAATCCCCCAGGTCCAGATCGCCTTCCGGGTCGCTGTCTTCGTCCGCGTCGGCGTCGTTGAGGGGCGATTGATCGCCGCCAAAATGCTGGTCTTCGTGGTTCATGAAATACGGAATCCGGGTGTATTCGTGTGGCTGTGCCTGCATGCTTCTAGCCTCCAGATGGCTGTTCACTGTTGTTGCTGTCTGTTTCAAGGCTACTCCCGAACGCCTCGGGATTACACCCAACTGAAAAACGAGCCCCCGTCGTCGCGCAGCATTTGCACCATCGCGTGGGCCGCGGGCGAGAGGTAGCCCTCGCGGCGCAGAATGACGCAGATAGTCCGCGTCATGGTCGTAGCTTCCAGCGGCACCTCCCGCAGATATTGCATGTTCTTGCCATATTCGAGGGTTTCCCGGGCGATGAAGCTCAACAGGCTCGTCTGGGCGATCAGCCTCGGCAACAGCGAAATGGAATTGGCCTCGATCTGCACCACGGGCAGCGGGAGGTGGTGACGGGTGAACGCTTCATCGACCCAGATCCGCGACGACACTCCCAACGGCGGCAACACCCAGCGGTAGTTGCACAGGTCGCTCATCTGGTAGGGGGCGTTGAAGATCGGGTGATTGCGGCTGGCGATGACCACCGCTTCGTCGGTGAGGATCGGGTAGGCGGTGAATTCGTCTTCGATGCCGCGTTGGGAACAGATGATCATGTCCAGATGCCCTGAGCGCAGTTGCTCGCGCAGCATGTCGTCCTGACCGATGACCAGCTTCAGGGTGATGTCCGGCGCCCGTTTGAGCAGCGCATTGGTCAGCTCGGGCAACAGGTATTCCGCCATCGTCGCCGCACAGCCCAGTCGGATTTCCCCGACCGCGCCACTGGCAAAGTCCCGCACCTCGCGCTGGGTCTGGGCGATGCTTTGCTGCAACATCTTGCCCCGTGCCTGCAGCAGCTCGCCCACCGGGGTCAACTTGATCCGGCGCCCGTCGCGCTGAAACAGCTTGGTGCCAAACGACTCTTCCAGGCGTTGAATGCTTTTGGTCAATGCCGGCTGGCTGCGATTGAGCTTTTCAGCGGCCCGACCGAGGTGACCGAGTTCGGCGATGGTTTCGAAATAGGTGAGGTCCCGCAGGTCCATATATCAACCAAAGTTATCGATTCATGATTATTAGAAAATAGACTTGATCAATTGAAGTGTCGATAATTTTGCGCATTGGACAGAACTCCATCAGGAAACCGCCCATGCTTTGGAGATCCTCGTTGTCGCGCCCCACCCCGTTTTCCCTCGACACCCTGCACCCGCTTTTGCAATGGCTGCTGCTCATCGTTCTCGCCGGCAGCGCCGGTCAACTGTTCCGCTACTTCCACGTTCCTGCTGCGCTGTTTCTCGGCCCAATGCTGGTGGCGATCGGCTTTGGCGTGTCCGGTGCGTCGATCCGGATCAACAAACACGTGTTCCGTCTCGGCCAAGGCTCGGTGGGGGTACTGGTGGCGCACTCGATGACCATGGGTGTGTTGCTCACGGCCATGCATTCCTGGCACGTGATGGTGTTCGCCACCGTGCTGACCATCGCGCTGAGCGCCGTGGTGGGCATCGGGCTGGCACGCTGGGGCGGGATTCAGGGCAGCACGGCGGCATGGGGCACTTCGCCGGGGGCGGCGTCGGCGATGGTCGCGATGTCCGAAGACTACGGCGCCGACTCGCGGGTCGTGGCGACCATGCAATATGTGCGGGTGGTGTGTGTGGTGATGGTCGGCGCACTGGTGAGCCGGGTGATTGGCGCCGATGTCGGTGGCACCGATGCGCACAGCACCAACGCGATGCTGCAAGGGGTGAACCTCCTGAGCCTGGGCCTGACCGTGCTGACCATCGTGGTCGGCGTGACCCTCGGCGCCAAAGTACCGGCTGGTGCACTGCTGGTCCCGCTCTTGTTGGGTGGCGCGCTGCAATTGAGCGGGATTTTGCAGATCACCATGCCGACCTGGCTGCTGGCGATTGCCTATGGCGCCATCGGCAGCTACATCGGCCTGCGGTTTGACCGGGTGACGATCAACTACGTCTGGCGTCGCCTCCCCGCGATGATCCTCGGGGCGCTGCTGTTGATCCTGCTGTGCGCCCTCTCGGCCTGGGTGATCGCCGAAATGATGGGCAAGGACTTTCTCTCGGTGTACCTCGCTACCAGCCCCGGCGGCCTCGACGCCATGGCGATCATCGCCATCGACACCCACTCGGACGTCGGCTTCGTGCTGGCCATGCAGACCCTGCGCCTGTTCGGCGTAATCGTCACCGGCGCCTACATCGCGCGGCAAGTGATTCGCGTGACCCAACGGTTGGCGTGAGGGATCGCAGCGTGCTGCGCACCGCACCGCTGTCCACTTGCAGCTTGCAGCTCACCACTCACCGCTGCTTTTCACCGCTGCTGTTCACTGTCAAACACTTCCCCGCGCCGGATGATCGTGGCCTTCGCCAATAATGCCCCCGGCGCGAGCACAGCGTTGGCGCCGAGGCGGGAGCGGTCGCCGATCAGCGCGCCGAATTTGTCGCAGCCCGTGGCACGCAGACGGCCGTCGACGCGCACGCGAACTTCCTTGTCGTCGCGCTCGTTGCGGTAATTGCAGACGATGCTGCCCGCCTCCAGATTCACCCCCGCGCCCAGCACCGAATCCCCCACAAAATTGAAGTGCGCGAGCTTGGTGCCATCGAAGACGAACGAGGTTTTCAGCTCCGCGCCTGGACCGAAGATGCAGCGCTCACCCACCCAGCAACCACCCCGCAGGTACGCGCCGCTGGCCACGAAGCACTCAGGCCCAATGATCAATGGCCCTTTGAGCACCGCCCCCTCCTCGACCACCACCGTTTTGTGAACGGCAATGTCGCCACGGATTTCGTAGTCGTCGCCCAGCGTCACCAACAGTTCGCGAATGATTTCAGGGGCACGGCTGACCAGTTCCCACGGCGTGAGCGAGGCCCAGCGCGACAGGGCTGAGGTGTCCAGCGATTCGATAAAGTCGCCGATGCGGATCATTGCAAACGCTCCAGCGCCGTCGCGAGGCTTTGCGCCAGCGGCAAGACGGGCAACAACGTCGCCTGGTACGCGTGATACAGGTCAGGCTTGCCCGGCCAGATATCAGCGCTCGGCTGATTTTGCGGATTCAGCTCATGGCGCCAGCTGCCGTGTTCGCGGTCGATGAACAGGGTTTCGTTGAATTCCCAGAAGGTCCGATACCAGGTTTCGTATTGCTGCTCGCCGGTGCGCTGAAGCAAGGCGGCCGACGCGGCGGCGGCTTCGGCGTGGGTCCAGTGCAGACGATGACGCACCACCGGGCGATTATCCCAGTCCAGCGTATACACGATGCCCGGCGCGCCATCGATGTCCCAGCCAAAGCGGCACGCGTTTTCGAACAGCAGACGTGCGTCCTCCAGCAGCCAGGCCGGGGAGTCCAGTTTCGCCGCCTGACGCGCCGCTTCCAGGTGGAGCACCAGCCGCGCCCATTCGAAGGCATGGCCCGGCGTCGTGCCATAGGGGCGGAAGCCGTCGTCCGGCTTGTCGGCGTTGTACTCCGGCACCGGCTGCCATTGCAGGGTGAAATGCTCGATGACTTGATGATGATTGGCGGCGGCGTGCTGATGAATCACCCGCTCGACAATGCTCAGCGCCCGGTCCAGCCAGCGCGCATCGCCGGTGACATCGGCCAGGGCCAGAAACGCCTCCGTGCTGTGCATGTTGCTGTTGGCGCCGCGGTAGGCTTCTTCGTCGCTCCAGTCCCGGGCGAAGGACTCGCGCATGGCGCCTTCTTCTTCGCTCCAGAAGTGCTGGCTGATGACCTGAATCGCCTGATCGAGCAAAGCCTTGGCGCCGGGGCGCTGGGCAACGACCGCAGAAGAAGCGGCCAGCGCAACGAAAGCATGCAGATAGGCAGCTTTACCCGTGCTGCCGCCTTTATCGAGGGGCTTGTCGAACCAGCCGCCATGCTCGGCATCCCGCAGCGGTCCCGCCAGCGCCGCAACGCCGTGGTCGACCAGCTCGGCGCAACCAGGAATGCCATTGATGTGAGCGAGGGCAAAGCTATGGGTCATGCGGGCGGTGTTCATGGTTTCCGCGACGGCGTCGGCGGGCAACCGTCCCTGCTCGTCCAGATTGCCGAAGCCCTGAGGCAGCCTGGCCGCCTTGGCGAACGCCAACAGGCGATTGCCCTCCTGTGCCAACCACGCCTTGTGTCCAGGGGCGCGCAACCAACTGCTGAAACCGCGATTCACATCATCCATTGCCTTGTCACCTATCTGCTCGGCAGGTTCAGCCCGCCAGGAATTATTAGTCGGGGAGAATCATGCAAGCCAACGCCGGGTCAGGCAAGTGAATGAGGTGAATCCTTTAAGCAGCGCTTGCCAGAGGGAGCGCTGACATGCGCCAAACCGCAGAGGCGACATCAGCAACACGATCACACGCGAAACCGCGTCACCACTTGGTTCAACTCCCCCGCCAGGCGCGACAGCTCGGTGCTCGACGCGCTGATCTGGTTGGCACCGGAGGACGACTGTTGCGACAGGTCGCGGATGTTGACGATGTTGCGGTCCACTTCCCGCGCCACTTGCGCCTGTTCTTCGGCGGCGCTGGCGATGACCAGGTTGCGTTCGGAAATCTGGTTGATCGACGAGGTGATGCGGGTCAGCGACTCCCCCGCGCCTTGCGCCAGTTCCAGCGTTTCCGTCGCCCGCGTGCGGCTGACCAACATGGACGCCAGCGCGTCGCTGGAGCCGCTGCGCATGGTCGAGACCATCTTGTCGATTTCCAGCGTCGATTGTTGGGTGCGATGGGCCAGTGCGCGCACCTCATCGGCGACTACCGCAAAGCCGCGTCCCGACTCCCCGGCGCGTGCGGCCTCGATGGCGGCGTTCAGCGCCAGCAGATTGGTTTGCTCAGCGATGGAGCGAATCACGTCCAGCACCTTGCCGATGTCCTGGGACTGATCGGCCAGGGTCTGCACCAGTACCGAGGTGTGTTGCACGTTGCTGGAGAGGTTCTGGATCGAGGTCACGGTTTCAATCACCCGCGCTTGCCCGTCTTGCGCCGCGTCGTTGGATTCGCTGGACGCCTGGGACGTGGACACCGCGTTGCGCGCCACTTCTTCCACGGCAGAGGTCATTTCGTTGACCGCCGTCGCGGCCTGTTCGATTTCCGCGTTCTGTCGATTGAGCCCGCGATGGCTGTCTTCGGTGACCGTATTGAGTGCGGTGGCGGCCGAGGCCAATTGGCTGGCAGAACTGGCGATCAGGCTCAAGGTGCCGCGCAGATTGGTTTGCATCAGACGCAGCGCGGTCAGCAGACGCGTGACCTCATCCTTGCCTTCGACGCGAATGTCGTGGGTCAGATCGCCTTTGGCGACGAATTCCGCTGCCGTGACCGCTTCTTCCAGCGGCTGGATGATGCTGCGGGTCAGCCACAGGGCCAGGATGACGGTCGCCAGCGCCGCGATCAGCACGAACACCAACACCACATTGCGCGAGGCGCGGTACTGAGACTCTGCAGCCTTGCCTTCCTGTTCGACCTGCTGCGAATAGAAGTCCGTCAGGTCGCCGAGCTGCGCGCCCGAATTATCGACGGCGGTTTTCATGTCCACCAGCAGCAACGTGTTCATGGCTTTCGTATCGCCACTTTCCGCCAACACGAACGACTGGCTCAGGCCACGCTGGTAATCGGCCAGCGTACTGCGGAATTTGTCGTACAACACTTTCTCTTCAGGGGTGTCGATGAACGTGTCGAGGGTCCCCAGTTTGTCAGTCAGCACCTTGACCCGTGCGTCCATCTGGCCCTTATACGTGCCGACGCTCTTGGGGTCGGTGTCCAGCGCCATGCGCAGCGAAATCGTGCGGATGCGCAACATGGCTTCGCGAATCTCGCTGACCAGCCGCATGCTCGGCATCCAGTTGCTCTCGACCGCCACCTCGCTCTGACGGATGGTGGACATCTGGCTTAATGCAAACCAGCCCAGCAACGCGACGAGCAGGGAAATCAGGGTAAAACCGAGGCCCGCACGTCGGGCGATGGTGAGGTTGCGTAGGTTCATGACCGTAGGCTCATTATTGTGGGGGGCAGTGATCGCAGTTGTCGTACGACCTCTGCTTATCGACGTGTAGCGGGGCTTCTTTAGCGAACACTTCATGAAACATCCGATCGAACGTTCGGGAAATCTTGGGCCAGTGCGAGGTCTAGACCTATGAGTCGACCCGAGTGAGAACGGAGGCCCATCATGCATCTGGAAGGTTCCTGCCATTGCGGCGCGGTGGAGTTCAGCCTGAACAGCGCCCACCCCTACCCCTATCAACGCTGCTATTGCTCGATCTGCCGCAAGACTCAAGGCGGAGGCGGCTATGCCATCAATCTCGGTGGCGACGCCAAAAGCCTGAAGGTCAAAGGCAAAAGCAGCATCGCCATCTACCACGCAAAAATGCGCGACGATGAACACAAACACGTGCACACCAGCAGCGCCGAGCGGCATTTCTGTAAGCAGTGCGGCAGTGCATTATGGCTGTTCAGCCCGGAATGGCCGGAGCTGATTCACCCGTTCGCCTCCGCCATCGACACGCCCCTGCCCACCCCGCCCGAGCACACGCACCTGCTGCTCGACTCCAAGGCGTCGTGGGTCGAAGTCCAGGCCGGGCCGAAGGATCAGCAGTTCGAACAGTATCCGGAAGAGTCGATTGCCGACTGGCATCAACGCCTGGGTTTAGAGCGGTGAGTGACGAGCTGCAAGCGGCAAGCTAAAAGCAGCGCTCAAGATGCTCACGATTGCGTTTTTGCTTGCAGCTTGTAGCTTGCTGCTCGTAGCTGGCACCTTGCCACTCGAAGCTTGCAGCTGAAAAATCGGTGAACCTCTATCGAGCCCGCCGACTCCCAACAGAAAGCCTGGGAGGAATTGAACATGGCAATGCATCGAGTCGCGAGCCTGGCCGATCTTCGTCGAGATCGCGGGATTCAGGTTGAAGCAGGCGAGAAAACAGTCGTACTGGTGCGCCATGGCGATGAGTTTCGCGCTTATCAGGCGGAGTGCCCCCACGCGGGCGCCCCGCTGGCCGACGGTGCGGTGTGCAACGGCCATTTGATCTGTCCGTGGCACAAAGCGGAATTTGCGATTTCTGACGGGCATCTGTGCGAACCGCCTGCGCTGGACGCCCTGACCCGCTACCCGCTGCAAGTGATCGACGATCAGATTCACGTCGACGATCAGGCGCTATCTGTCGAGCACGACACCCGCCCCGACGACGACCGCTGCTTTGTCATCATCGGCGCCGGTGCCGCCGGAACGGCCGCCGCGTGTGCGCTGCGGGAAAAAGGCTTCAATGGCCGCTTGTTGCTGGTGGACCGGGAGGTCGCGCCGGGTTACGACCGGACGGCGCTGAGCAAATTCGTACTCGCGGCCGACATGCGCCCCGACGAAACCCCGCCCCTTCGCGACGACACGTTTTACGATGAAAACCACATCGAGCGTATCGAAGGCGAGGTCATGAAGCTGGACGTCGTCAACAAGCGTCTGATCCTGTCAGACGGCCGCCGCTTTGCCTACGACGCCGTACTGATTACCACCGGCGGCGAACCTCGCGCCCTGCCGTTGATTGGCGCGGACCTGCCGCAAGTCCTGACCCTGCGTTCCCGTGACGATGCAAAGAAAATCCTCGCCGCTGCCAAGCCGGGCAAACAGGCACTGATCGTCGGCGACAGCTTCATCGGCCTGGAAGCCGCGTCTGCGCTGCGCAAGCACGGGGTTAACGTGACCGTGCTCGCCCACCATGAAGTGCCGTTCGCCGATCAATTGGGCGAGCGAATCGGCAAGGCGTTGCGCGCCCTTCATGAACAAAACGGTGTGCTGTTCCGCACCCATGTGGACATCAGCCGCTTTGAAGGCGAAGGCCATGGCGGCAAAAAACGTCTGGAAACTGCCGTGCTGAACAGCGGTGAGCGGCTGCCGGTTGACCTCGCACTGATCGGCATTGGCGTCTCTCCATCCACGCAATTTGTCGACGGCCTGCAACTGGAAGAAGATGGTTCGCTGAGCGTGGACTCAGGCATGAAAGCAGGCAAGGACGTGTGGGCGGCGGGCGACATCGCCACCTTCCCGATCAATGGCCGGCCGCTGCGGATCGAACACTGGCGGTTGGCGCAACAGCAGGCGCGGATCGCCGCAAGCAACATGCTGGGCGCTGAAAAACATTACAGCGACGTGCCGTATTTCTGGACCTTCCATTTCGGTAAGCGGCTGGACTATCTGGGTCACGCGGACGAGTGGGACGACATCGTTTACCTCGGCGAACCGGAGACCTTCGAGTTTCTGGCGCTGATCTGCAAGCAAGGGGCCGTTGCTGCCGTGGTCGGTTGCAAGCGCGAACGGGAAGTCGCCCTGCTGGCCGAACGCATGAAACAGCCCTTGTTCAAGGACGAGGCGCTGATGCTGATCAAGCAAATGAGCGAAGGTGCGTGACAACACGCACGACGATCGACTCGAAGGAGACATAGCCATGACGAAAGCCTCAGACCGGGAAGACCTGAAACACGCGCCGGAGAACGCCGGCAAGGTCGGAGAGCAGCACAAACAGGCGAACCAGCAAGGTGAGCAGCCTCGTCATCCTGAGCATCCGAAAGGCCAGGATCAGGACACAGACCGTAACCGCAACAAGCCCTGAGTGCTGACTGAGGTGCGTTGAAGCCTGAGGTCGCGACGATAGGTGGCGCCTGACCCGGACCTGACTGTGGGAGTGAATTTATTCACGAAGCGATATAACAGCCGATCTTTCTCTGTCGCCTGATCCATCGTTCGCGAATGAATTCGCTCCTACAGAAGATCTTCACCGGGCTATCTGGCTGACTTACCCGCGGCTCGCGGCCTGCTGTCGGTTGCATCGCCGACTGTGGCGACGCTTCGCCGGGGTCTCCGACGCTTTTTCGACTTTCATCCACCACGCCTCGCCTCGGCTCGGGTAATCGATGTAGAACGGCTGGCCCATTTCCGGTGTGGTGATCGAAATACTACGATCCCAGGCCAGTGCCAGAATCCGGTCGAACGGTTCGTGCCAGGCATGCATCGCCAGGTCGAACGTACCGTTGTGGATCGGCAACAGCCATTTGCCGCGCACATCGATGTGGGCTTGCAGGGTTTCTTCCGGCTGCATGTGCACGTCTGGCCAGTCGACGTTGTAGGCGCCGGTTTCCATGAGCGTCAGGTCGAACGGGCCGTACTCCTCGCCGATCAGCTTGAAGCCCGCGTGGTAGCCGGTGTCACCGCTGAAGAAAATCCGTTGCTCGCCATCGAGCATCACCCACGAACACCACAGCGTCTGGTTGCCGTCGCGCAGGCTGCGCCCGGAGAAATGCTGGGCGGGCGTGGCGACGAAGCGAATGCCGTGAATCTCCGTCGATTGCCACCAGTTCAGTTGCTGGACCTTCTCGGCCGGCACGCCCCATTCGATCAGCGTGTCGCCCACGCCCAGCGGCGCGATGAAGTGCTCAGCCTTGTCCTTGAGCACCTGGATGCTCATGTGGTCGAGGTGATCGTAGTGGTTGTGCGACAGAATCACCGCCTTCAGTGGCGGCAGGTCTTCGAGGCTGATCGGCGGCTGGTGGAAGCGCTGAGGACCCGCCCACTGAATCGGCGACGCACGCTCGGCGAACACCGGGTCGGTCAGGAAATATTGGTTGCGCAGCTTGAGCAGCACCGTCGAATGGCCCAGGCGGTACACCGTGTTGTTCGGCGCGGCCAACAATTGCTGACGGGACAGCGGCTGAACCGGAATCTCACCCACCGGGCGGGTGTGGCGAGGCTTGTTGACCATGGCGTTCCAGAAAATGCGCAGCGTCTTCAGGAACCCGGAGCGCTGCATCGGCTTCTGGTTGCAGTAGCGGCCCTCCTCGCGAGAAAGAACGGGCAACGGGGAAGCGTTATCGAGGTTTTTTTCGATCGAGGCCATGAGGTGCTGACTCCATGAAACGGGTGGAGGTTTCTGCAACGGCGGACGCGTTGCAGAATGTTGCATACGACGGAAAGAAGTAAGCGAGAAGTTGTAACAGGCTTTTACACTACACAGTGTAGTTTCAAGCTTGCACGAATGGCAAAGAGAAGTAAACTGCTCGGTGTAATTTTCTCGCTGGCGATCATTCCCAGCCTCACCTTTCCAGAAGCGATGCCATGACTGCGCCCCAACGACTGACTGACCGAAAACGTGAATCCATCGTGCAGGCAGCGATTGCCGAATTTCGCGACAACGGTTTCGAGGTCACCAGCATGGACCGCATCGCCGCTCGGGCTGAGGTGTCCAAGCGCACTGTCTACAACCATTTCCCGAGCAAGGAAGAGTTATTCTCGGAAATGCTCCATCGCTTATGGGCACGGGCCACGGCACAGCCTGAAGCCATTTATCGGCCTGGCGTGGCCTTGCGCGATCAACTGCGCGACTTGCTCGACGCCAAGATGAAAACCCTGGCCGACAGCAATTTCCTCGACCTCGCACGGGTCGCCATCAGTGCCACCATCCACTCCCCCGAACGCGCCCAGGCGTGGGTCAACCGCCTCAACGAACGCGAAGAGACGTTCACTGTCTGGGTGCGAGGCGCCCAGCAGGACGGCCGTTTGAAAGCCGTCGAGCCAGGGTTCGCTGCGTCGCAGATTCACGCGTTGCTCAAGGCGTTCGCGTTCTGGCCGCAGGTCACCCTCAACGAACCGATCCTGACGCCCGAAAAACAGGCGTCCGTGGTGGAGTCGGCGCTGGACCTCTTCCTCTGTTGGTACGAAATACCGTTGCAGGCCCCAACCGTTTAGCGGTTGGCCGCCACGCGCTCTACGATCTGCCGACGCGCTTCCAGCCCAGCGGCCGCACGCTGCTGGGCGAGGGCAAGGATGTGAGCGGGCGCGGTGTCCGGACGACCTGAATCGAACGGCTGCGCGGGTGCGTATTCGATTTGCAGCTGAACGGCCTGCGCGGTGTCTGCATCGAAGAGTTCGCTGATCAGGGTCAGGGCGAAATCGATCCCCGCCGTTACGCCGCCACCGGTCATCAGGTTGCCATCCCGAACGACACGTTCATGAACCGGAATCGCCCCGAATTTCTCCAAGAGGCTGTGAGACGCCCAGTGCGTGGTCGCGCGCTTGCCTTCCAGCAACCCTGCCGCGCCCAGCACCAATGCACCGGTGCAGACCGAGGTCACGTATTGCGAGTTTTTTGCCTGGTGCTGGATGAACGCGAGGGACTCGGCATCATCCAGCAACGCGTCGATGCCCACGCCGCCAGGCACGCAGATGACGTCAAGGTCCGGGCAGCTTTCATAGGTTTGGGTCGGAATCAGGCTGAGACCGGTGCTCGACAGCAAGGGATCGAGGTTTTTCCAGACCAGGTGCACCGTGACGCCCGGCAGGCTGGCGAACACGTCATAAGGACCGGTGAGGTCGAGTTGTTGAACCTTGGGAAAGACCAGCAGGCCGATGTGCAGGGTCATGAGGGTGGCTCCTGATTGAGTGAAGTGGACGAATTCACTGTAGCGAGATAGGCTCTGGCGGATACGCCATTCAGCCCACATTTTCCGCCAACCCTGTAGTTGAGTCCGGCCATGACCCACGCCCTCAGAGCCATCCATATTCTGGCCTTCCCCAATGTGCAGTTGCTTGATGTGACCGGGCCGTTGCAGGTCTTCGCGTCGGCCAACGAACACGCAGTGGAACAAGGCTTCGAAACCCCGTACGCCCCTGCCGTCATCGCCAGACAAGAAGGCAGCGTCGTGTCTTGGGCGGGCCTGGGTCTGCACACGCAACCCCTGCCCGAAACGCCCTCTGACACCTTGATCATTGCGGGTGGTCGCGGGGTTCACACCGCGTTGAAGGATCAGACGCTGGTGCAATGGGCGCGTGATCAGGCGGCAGGTGCGCGGCGGGTAGCGTCGGTCTGCACTGGCGCCTTTTTGCTGGCGGAAGCGGGGTTGCTGGACGGGCATCGCGTGGTGACCCATTGGGACAGTTGCGACCAACTGGCTCAGCGCTACCCGGCCTTGCAGGTCGACCCCGACCCGATCTTCATCAACGAAGACGCGCTGTGGACCTCGGCAGGCGTGACGGCGGGCATCGACCTGGCACTGGCGATGGTCGAAGCCGATCTTGGACGCCCGGTGGCACTGGCCGTGGCGCGGGACCTGGTGGTGTTCCTCAAACGGCCAGGGGGACAATCGCAGTTCAGCACCGCGCTGTCGATGCAGCACGCCACGCGCAGTCAGGACAGCCGCTTTGGCGATTTGCACGCCTGGATGCTCGACAACCTCGCGAGCGACCTTTCCGTCGCCACCCTCGCCGCCCAAGTGGGCATGAGTGAACGCAGCTTCGTCCGCCATTACCGCGCCCACACCGGCAACACCCCGGCCCGCGCCATCGAACAGCTGCGGGTCGAAGCGGCGCGCCGGTTGTTGGGAGACAGCGCCTTGCCGATCAAACGCATCGCCGACCGTTGCGGTTTCGGCACCGAAGAAACCCTGCGCCGCAGCTTCATGCGCGCGGTGGCGGTCACGCCGCAGGCGTATCGGGAGCGGTTTAGTGCGGGGTGAATGTCGCCAATCCCAAGGACGAGCGTAATCCTCCTGTAGGAGCGAATTCATTCGCGAGGCAATGGTGCATCCGAAGAAGACGTGTTGGATGCACCACCGATCGCGAATGAATTCGCTCCTACAGAAAATTGACCATGCGACGTCGAAAAGAAATTAATTTTCATAAATTGATATTTTTATCAGTTTTCGTGTAGTTTAATTTTCATCACGAACTCAGAGATAAAAATAATGCCTGCCTGTGATCGTCGTTTTTCGACCCCTGCTGCACCCCGCTCCCCTTTTGCGACACCCACTGCCGAGACTGTTTTCATCGCTGAACCCCGTTCGGACTGACCTCCGCCGTGCTTCCGCCTGACTGACCCTTTTCTCTGCAAGGAACCGTTGCATGCCTCCGTCTACCGGCCTGTCCCTGTTGATCTACGCCGCGATCGCGATCATTGCCCTGATCGTGCTGATCGCCCGTTTTCGTCTCAATCCGTTCGTCGTCATCACCTTGGTGTCGGTGGGCCTGGCGCTGGTCGCCGGGATGCCCGCCACATCGGTGGTCGCCTCCTATGAGGGCGGGGTCGGCAAGACCTTGGGCCACATCGCATTGGTGGTGGCGCTGGGCACCATGCTTGGCAAGATGATGGCCGAGTCCGGGGGCGCCGAGCGGGTGGCGCGGACGCTGATCGACCGCTTTGGCGAGCGCAATGCCCATTGGGCCATGGTCTGCATCGCCTTTCTGGTGGGGCTGCCGCTGTTCTTCGAAGTGGGCTTTGTGCTGTTGGTGCCGATTGCCTTCACCGTGGCGCGCCGGGTCGGGGTGTCGATTCTGATGGTCGGCCTGCCGATGGTCGCGGGCCTCTCGGTGGTCCATGCACTGGTGCCGCCTCACCCCGCCGCGATGCTGGCGGTCCAGGCCTATCAGGCGTCGGTGGGCCAGACCCTGTTCTACGCGATCCTGGTCGGCATCCCGACGGCAATCATTGCCGGGCCGGTGTACGCAAAATTCATCGCACCGCGCATTCACCTGCCGGACGAAAACCCGCTGGCCAAACAGTTCCTCGACCGCGAACCGCGCAAACAATTGCCCGGTTTCGCGATCACCATGGCGACCATTCTGCTGCCGGTACTGCTGATGTTGCTGGGGGGCTGGGCCAACCTGCTGTCGACGCCGGGCAGCGCCTTCAACAGCTTTCTCTTGTTCGTCGGCAACTCGGTGATCGCCCTGCTGCTGGCGACCTTGCTGAGTTTCTGGACCTTGGGGATTGCTCAGGGCTTCGGCCGTGATTCGATCCTCAAGTTCACTCAGGAATGTCTGGCGCCGACGGCGAGCATTACACTGTTGGTCGGCGCCGGTGGCGGCCTGAACCGGATTCTGGTGGACAGCGGCGTGACCAACGAAATCGTCGGGCTGGCCCAGGATTTTCACCTCTCGCCGCTGCTCATGGGCTGGCTGTTCGCCGCATTGATGCGCATCGCGACCGGCTCGGCCACCGTGGCCATGACCACCGCGTCGGGCATCGTCGCGCCGGTGGCCATGGGCCTGGGTTATCCGCACCCGGAGTTGCTGGTGCTGGCGACGGGCGCGGGCTCGGTGATCTTTTCCCACGTCAACGACGGCGGGTTCTGGCTGATCAAGGAGTATTTCAACATGACCGTGGCACAGACCTTCAAGACCTGGACGGTACTGGAAACGCTGATTTCGGTGATCGCGTTCCTCCTCACCCTCGGCTTGGCACAGGTGCTCTGAGTGGACATTCTTTACCAAATTCGCGCCCGGCAGGATTCGTTCAGCGCCGGTGAAGGCCGCATTGCCAGGCTGATTCTGAGCGATGTCGCTTTCTCGGCCAGCGCCAGCCTCGACGAGTTGGCCGCCCGTGCCGAAGTCAGCAGCGCCACGCTGTCGCGCTTCGCCCGCTCGGTGGGCTGCAAGGACCTGCGCGATCTGCGCTTGCAACTGGCCCAGGCCAGCGGCGTCGGCAGCCGTTTTCTCAAGCCGGAACAGGCGCCCGAGCAGTCGGCGTTTTTCAGCCAGATCGTCGGCGACATCGAATCGACCCTGCGCCAGCACCTCGCCGGATTCGACGACGCGCGCTTCAAGGCTGCCGTCGCCCTGCTCACCCCCGCGCGCATGATTCACAGCTTCGGCATGGGCGGTTGTTCGAGCCTGTGCAGCGAGGAATTGCAGACCCGTCTCGTCCGTCTTGGCTACCCCATCGCCGCGTGCCGCGACCCGGTGATGATGCGCCTGATCGCCGCCACCCTGGGTCCCGACCACAGCCTCATCGTCTGCTCCTTGAGTGGGCTGACCCCGGAGCTATTGGACGCCGTGACCCTGGCCCGCAGCTACGGCGCGAAGATTCTGGCAATCACCCTCCCCAGCTCGCCACTGGCGCCGTTGGCAGACGTGCTGCTGCCGCTGCAAATCGCCGAAACCAATTTCATCTACAAACCCACGGCGGCGCGCTACGGCATGCTGCTGACCCTCGACGTGCTCGCCACCGAGCTGGCGCTGATCGCCCCTGACGAGAATCAGGAACGCCTGCGCCGCATCAAGCTGGCCCTCGATGATTACCGCGGCGGCGACGACGGCCTGCCGCTTGGAGACTGACCCATGCTTTACGACCTGATCATTCGCGACGCGCTGGTGATCGACGGCAGCGACACGCCGGGCTACCGCGCCGATGTGGCGGTGCATGACGGGCGCATTCAGCGCATCGGAGATTTGAGCGGCGTCTCGGCCCGAGAAAACATCGACGCGGCCGGTCGGGTGCTGGCGCCAGGCTTCATCGATGTGCACACCCACGACGACACGGTGGTGATTCGTCAGCCAGACATGTTGCCGAAAATCACCCAGGGCGTGACCACGGTGATCGTCGGCAACTGCGGGATCAGCGCCTCGCCCGTGACGCTGGCGGGCGACCCTCCTGACCCGATGAACCTGCTGGGCCCGGCGAAGGCATTTGCCTATCCGCGCTTTCGCGATTACCGCGATGCCGTGAACAAGGCCCGTCCGGCGGTCAATGTCGCTGCGCTGATCGGCCATACCGCGCTGCGCAGCAATCATCTGGACGACCTGTTCCGCACCGCCCGCCCGGCAGAAATCCGTGCCATGCGCGAGCAGTTGCGTCAGAGCCTGGAAGACGGCGCGCTGGGGATGTCCACCGGCCTGGCTTACGCCACCGCGTATTCGGCGGAAACCGATGAAGTGAAGCAACTGGCGGAAGAGCTGACGGCGTTTGGCGCGGTTTACACCACCCATCTGCGCAGCGAGTTCGAGTCGGTGCTGGAGGCGATGGACGAGGCATTCGACATTGGCCGCCACACCAAATCGCCGGTGGTGATTTCGCACCTGAAATGCGCAGGCGCGGGGAATTGGGGGCGCAGTCCTCAGTTGTTGGCGTCGCTGGAAAACGCCGCGCTGACCCACCCGGTCGGCTGCGATTGCTACCCCTACGCCGCGAGTTCATCGACGCTGGACTTGAAGCAAGTGACCGACGCGTTTCGTATCACCATCACTTGGTCTACACCGCATTCGGATCAGAGTGGACGCGATTTGAAAGACATCGCGGCCGACTGGGGCCTGTCGCTGCTCGATGCCGCCCGTCAGCTGCAACCGGCGGGCGCGGTGTATTACGGGATGGACGAGAACGATGTGCAGAACATCCTGAAACATCCCCTTTCCATGATCGGCTCCGACGGCCTGCCGGAAGACCCGTTCCCGCACCCGCGTCTCTGGGGCGCGTTTCCACGGGTGTTGGGGCATTTCAGTCGCGACCTTGGGGTGTTCCCGCTCCACCGGGCGCTCCACAAGATGACCGGACTGACCGCCACCCGCTTCGGGCTGCATGAGCGTGGGTTCGTGCGCGAAGGCTATTGGGCGGACCTGGTGCTGTTCAACCCCAAAACGGTGCGAGACGTCGCGGACTTCAAGGAGCCGAAACGCGCCGCAGAGGGCATTGACGGCGTGTGGGTGAATGGACGATTGAGCTATGCCGAGGGCAAACCGCAGGGTGAGCGGCAAGGCCGGTTTTTGCCCCGGAGCGGGTCGCTGGTGGCAGGCTTTACCCAAACCTGAGACTCACTGCGCCGGTCACGGCCTTTCGCGAATACATTCGCTCCCACAGAAGAATGCGGTCAACCTGTGGGAGCGAATTCATTCGCGAAGGCGTTGGGTCATCCGGCGACTATTTTCGACCTATCCAAGAATGAGACCTCGGCACTCACCAAACCCGATACTCACCTCGCCATCCTTGCGGCAGCGGCCCTTGAGGATCACTTCATCCCCTGCTTCCAGAAACTTCCGCGTCTCGCCGCTGGGCAACTCGACCGCGTGCTTGCCGCCTTCGGTCATCTCAAGCAGGCTGCCGAACTGCCCCGTCTTTGGCCCCGACAGCGTGCCGGTGCCGAACAGGTCGCCCGGCTGCAACTGACAACCGTTGACGCTGTGGTGGGTGACCATTTGGGCGAAGGTCCAGTACATGTTCAGGGTGTTGCTCACCGCCAGACGATGAGGCGGCAAACTCTGTGCCTTCATCTGCGCAGTCAGCAGGAGCACTTCCAGTTCCATATCGAGCGCGCCCTGCTGCTGGTCCTGTTCATCGAACAGGTAATCCAGCGGCTTGGGGTCATCTTCCGGCCGCTTGGGCTGCGCGGTGCGGAACGGTGCCAAGGCCTCGGCCGTCACCACCCACGGGGAGATCGTGGTGCTGAAGCTCTTGGAAAGAAACGGCCCGAGTGGCTGGTATTCCCAGGCTTGCAAGTCCCGAGCGGACCAGTCGTTGAGCAGGCAGAAACCGGCAATGTGATCACCGGCGTCGGCAATGCCAATCGGCTCACCGGCCTCATTGCCCGGCCCCATCCACACGCCCAGCTCCAGTTCGTAGTCCAGGCGTTTGCTCGGCCCGAAGGTCGGCACTTCTGCGCCCGGCGCAAGGGTCTGGCCGTTAGGGCGTTTGACCGGCGTGCCCGACACACGGAGCGTCGAGGCGCGACCATGGTAGGCAATCGGCACGTACTTGTAGTTCGGTAGCAGCGGGTTGTCCGGACGGAACAGCTTGCCGACGTTCATCGCGTGATGAATGCCGACATAGAAATCGGTGTAATCCCCGACCTGTGCAGGCACGTGCAACTGGCAGTCGCTCATCGGCACCAGCAACGCCTCACCCAGCGCCTGCAAGCGTTCCCGGTGCGGGCAGTTTTCATCCAGCAGTTCCAGCAGTTCGCGACGTAGCGCCTGACGCGGCGCAGCCCCCAGTGCAAAAAAGGCATTTAATTGACCGCGACTGGCGGCTTCGGCGGCTTCCCGCGAGCCCTCACCGAACACGCCCGCATCAAGGGCGGTGCGCAAGTCCAGGATACGGTCGCCGATGGCCACGCCACCGCGCCGGTTGCCGTCCGCACGACTGAACACGCCAAACGGCAGGTTCTGCAATGGGAAATCAGGGTGGTCGTTGGCAGAGGTCACCCAACTACGCGAAAGATGGGAAGTGCTCATCGTTGGCCGTCCGTATCGAAAGGTTTGAAGGTTCTGGCGATGCCGCTCCAGCAGGCATCGTAGTCGCTTTGCAATTGCGGGCACTCCAGCGCGTGGTGGCTGGGGCGCAAAGGTTTGCCGGTCTCGAACATGAAGGCCATGGTCTGCTCGATCTTGTGCGGTTTGAGGTCGGCGGCCATGGCTTTTTCAGCGGTGGCGTTGTCCGGACCGTGGGCGCTCATGCAGTTGTGCAGCGACACACCGCCGGGCATGAAGCCTTCGGCTTTGGCGTCGTAGGCGCCGTCGATCAGGCCCATGAATTCGTTCATCAGGTTGCGATGGAACCACGGCGGCCGGAAGGTGTTCTCCGCCACCATCCAGCGTGGCGGGAAGATCACGAAATCGACGTTGGCCTGCCCGTGGGTCGGACTGGGCGAGGTCAGTACCGTGAAGATCGACGGGTCCGGGTGGTCGTAGCTGACGGTGCCGATGGTATTGAACAGCCGCAGGTCGTACTTGTACGGCACATTGTTGCCATGCCACGCCACCACGTCGAACGGCGTGTGCTCAAGGGTGGTTTCCCACAGTTCGCCGAGGAACTTCTGCACCAGCACGGTGGGTTGCGCACTGTTTTCAAAATGCGCGACAGGCGCCAGGAAATCCCGAGGGTTCGCCAGGCCATTGCTGCCAATCGGCCCCAGGTCCGGCAAACGCAGCGGGCTGCCGTGGTTCTCGCACAGGTAGCCCCTCGCCTGCCCGTCGAGCAAGTGCACACTGAATTTCAGCCCGCGCGGGATGACGGCGATTTCCTGCGGCGCGATGTCCAGCAGCCCCAGCTCGGTGATCAGGCGCAAACGGCCCAGTTGCGGAACGATCAGCCACTCGCCGTCAGCGTTGAAGAACGCCCGCTCCATGGACTGATTGGCGGTGTAGATGTAAACGCTGACGCCTTCGGCGTGGTCCGCCGCCGAGGTGCTGGCCAACGCAACCAGGCCGTCGATGAAATCGGTCGACGCGATGGGCATGTCGAAGGCGTTCCAGCGCAGGCGATTCGGGGTGATCGGGCCTTGCTGCCCGCCACCGGTGATCTGCCGTTCAAGACGCTCAAAACGCGGGTGCGCGGCGGACGGCGCAATGCGGTACAGCCAAGTGCGACGGGCCTCGGCGCGGGAAACGGTGAAGGCCGTGCCCGAGAATTGCTCGGCGTAGAGCCCGAGAGGATGGCGCTGCGGGGAATTCTGGCCCACCGGCAATCCGCCAGGCACCGCCTCGCTGCTGAATTGATTGCCGAATCCGGACTGGTAGCTCAACGCCTCGAATGCAGGTGGGGTGAACATCTCGACCTCATATTTTTATTTTACGTAACCAGATTACGCATAACGTAATTTGAGTTTGCGGAACGGTCAAGCTATAAGACAGCACTTTCAGACCGGCGCCTTGACCCATGACAGACGATTCCGCATCCCCTGCAATCCCGCGCCAACAGAAGGTGCAGTCCGCCGAAGTGGGCGTTGGCATTCTCAAGGCACTCGCCGAACTGGCTCCCGCCACGTCGCTGTCGAAGCTCGCGGAACACGTCGCCATGCCCGCCAGCAAGGTCCATCGCTATTTACAGGCCCTGGTGGACAGTGGGTTCGCCGAGCAGGACCCGGTCACCAACCATTACCGCCTCGGACGCTCTGCGTTGCAGGTGGGGCTGGCGGCGCTAAGCCAGCTGGACGTGCTGAAAACCAGCGCCTCGGCGTTGATCGAATTGCGCGACGAGCTCAACGAGACCTGCTTTCTGGCGGTGTGGGGCAACAAGGGGCCGACCGTGGTGTACGTCGAGCAATCCTTGGGCGCGGTGACGCTGGTGACCCAGATCGGCTCGGTGCTGCCCCTGCTCAGTTCGTCCACGGGGTTGGTGTTCGATGCGTTTCTCTCGACTGCCGAAACCGCTGCCCTGCGTGAAGCCGAATCGGCCAGCCTCAACGCGAAGCAGCTCAAGGAGATCGACCGCCACCTCAAGGAAATCCGCAGCACCGGCGTGCACCAGATCCACGGGCTGTTGATGGAAGGGGTCAATGCGGTGTCGTCCCCCGTGTTCAGCATGGGGAACAAACTGGCGGGCGTGATCACGGTGGTGGGCTCGGCGTCGGTGTTCACGGATCAACGCCAGACGGCGGCTGCGGGGAAATTGCGGCAGACGGCGCAGATCATCAGCGAGCGGATGGGCGGGGAAATGCCGAAAGGCTAAGCCCCCGGGATTCACGCCGGACACAGATCCTGTGGGAGCGAATTCATTCGCGAAGCGGTGTTCCTGACGACACATTTTCAGGGTCCGCACGGGCTATTCGCGAATGAATTCGCTCCCACAGTAAAACCCCGTCAGGCCTGGATTTTGCGGGCTTCCCGAACACCTGTGGGAGCGAATTTATTCGCGAAGCGGCATTCCAGACGACACATCTTTAGCGTCTGCACGGGCTATTCGCGAATGAATTCGCTCCCACAGTTGATGCCGCGTCTGGCACTGAATGTTGCGGCGCCTCCGACAGTTGAAATGGCATCAACAATCAATTTCAACCGCTGACTCTCAATCCGCCGTCAGCACCCCACGGCGCAGTTGATCGCGCTCGATGGATTCGAACAGCGCCTTGAAGTTGCCCTCGCCGAAGCCGTCATCACCCTTGCGCTGGATGAATTCAAAGAACACCGGCCCCATCAGGGTTTCCGAGAAGATTTGCAACAAAAGACGCTGATTGCCACCTTCCGACGTGCCGTCGAGCAAAATCCCACGTGCCTTCAACTCATGTTCCGGCTCGCCATGACCCGGCAGGCGCCCTTCTAGCATTTCGTAATACGTCTCCGGTGGCGCGGTCATGAAGCGCATGCCCAAGGCTTTCAAGCGGTCCCAGGTGTCGATCAGGTCTTCGGTGAAGAACGCGACGTGCTGAATCCCTTCGCCGTTGAACTGCATCAGGAACTCTTCGATCTGCCCCGCGCCCTTCGACGACTCCTCGTTGAGGGGGATGCGGATCATGCCGTCGGGCGCCGTCATCGCTTTCGAAGTCAGGCCGGTGTATTCGCCCTTGATGTCGAAGTAACGGATTTCACGGAAGTTGAACAGCTTTTCATAGAAGTTCGCCCAGTACGCCATTCGGCCGCGATAGACGTTGTGCGTCAGGTGATCGATGAATTGCAGCCCTGCCCCTTCAGGGTGACGCTCGACACCTTCGATAAACACGAAGTCGATGTCGTAGATCGACGTGCCCTCGCCAAAACGGTCGATCAGGTACAGCGGCGCACCGCCAATCCCTTTGATCGCGGGCAGGCGCAGCTCCATCGGCCCGGTGCCGATTTCAATCGGTTGAGCGCCGAGTTCCAGTGCGCGTTTGTAGGCCTGTTGCGAATCCTTCACCCGGAACGCCATGCCGCACACGGAAGGACCGTGCTCGGCAGCGAAGTAGGACGCTTCGCTATGAGGCTCGTTGTTGAGGATGATGTTGATCGCGCCCTGGCGGTAAAGCGCCACGTTCTTGGAACGGTGGTTGGCGACTTTGGTGAAGCCCATCATCTGGAACACGGGTTCGAGGGTGTTGGGGGTTGGCGAGGCGAATTCAATGAATTCGAAGCCCATCAGGCCCATCGGGTTTTCGTAGAGATCAGTCACGGTCTTGCTCCTGCTAAAAAGTGAAATGCACGGCGGCGAGGATCACTGTTCAGCGGGTGGCGCGCAGGGAATGCCCCGAACGCTGCGGGCGAGGAAGTCGCCGAAGATCAATTGCAGACCGAAGATTTTCATGTAGGAAAGGTTACTCCGGCTTATCGGATTGCGCATCAGGATGCGCTGTTTGGAAGGCGGGGTGAGGCAGCGCCAGCGCTTCGACCCGGCAAATACGCGGGAACGCCGCCAGATCGACGTTGAACCGGCGCGCGGCATACAGCTGCGGCAGCAAATAGACATCAGCCAGACCGACGGCCCCGAAGCAGAACCCCTCGTCGCCGATCAGCGCCTCGACGGCCTTGAAGCCTTCAGTGATCCAGTGGCCGATCCAGGCGTTCACATCGCCTTCGTCATGGCCCAGGCCACGCAGACGATTCAGGACGGCAACGTTGTGCAGCGGATGAATGTCGCAACCGATCAGCGCCGCGACTTCACGATGTCGGGCACGCTGGAATAAATCGTCAGGCAACAGTGACGGTTGCGGGTAGCGCTCTTGAAGGTATTCGATGATGGCGGGCGACTGAATGATCACCTCGCCCTCTTCCAGACGCAGCGCCGGCACGCGGCCCTGAGGATTGACCGCCAGATAATCAGCCTTGCGATGCTCGCCGCCGTCGCGGATCAGATTGACGGGAATGGCGTTGACCTCAAGCCCTTTCAACGCCAGCGCAATGCGCACGCGGTAGCTGGAGGTCGAGCGGTAGTAGGTGTAGAGATCCACGGGCAGGCCCTGCTTTTTTGTTATTTTCGTAAACGGTTTACGCTGTGCGTAAGTTGCGACATATCCCCGTGAGAGTCAAGGTCAGGCCCACCCCTCCAACCGCAACGTCGCTCTTACCAACCGCTGCTCCTCGTTTTCAATCTCCCGCAGGTTCTCGCAAATGCTCTGAATGTGCGCGACGGCGGCCTTGCGCGCCTGCTCCGGCAGCCTTCCTGTCACCGCGTTGTAAAGCCTGGCGTGATGCCGGTCGATCTGGCGTTTCTGCTCATGCCGGTGATACAGGTTGTTGACCGAGGCAAACACGGTATTGAGCAGCAAATCCGTCAGCGAACGGAGGGTCTGCACCAGCACCGGGTTGTGGGAAGCTTCGCAGATGGCCAGGTGAAACGCGTGATCGAGCCGAGCGTGTTCGGGCGCAGGCAGTTCGTGATCGTGAGCGGCAACAAGGGCATCGTAGGCGCGGGTGATGAGGACAAAATCGGCGTCCGTCCCTCGCAGCGCCGCCAGCCGTGCGGACTCCCCTTCCAGCAGGCTGCGCACTTCGAAGAGGTCGTACAGGGTGCGCGGTTGCGAGGCGAACAGGTGCATCATTGGGGAAGCCGCGGTGACGCCCAGGCCGCCCATTTGCGCAACGAACGAGCCTTGGCCGTGGCGGGTGTCGATGATGCCCCGGGCACGCAAGAGTTTGAGCCCTTCGCGTAGCGCCGTGCGGGACACGCCGAGTTTTTCAGTCAGACGACGTTCGGAGGGCAGCAATTGCCCGACCTTGAGCACACCGTCGACGATCAGCCGCTCGATGCGTTCGCTGACCACGTCGGCGACCTGTTGCGGACGTTCTGGTTTGAGGGTGTCCATGGTTTATGACGCCTTGCAAGAGGGTGAATACCGCGCATCTCCCGGCCTTCGACGCTCGCCGACAGTGGTATGACCAGCACTCATTGAGAGAGGCTTAAAACATGCGACGCTTAACAACCCATTGATTTGATGATGTTTTGTTCAATCACATTGTGCAAACGCCAAAAAAAACTGGTTCGACCAGTGCGTTCAGACATGGACAGTAAATCCCGCGCAGCCAATGATGCAAGTCAGCCCTAGAACGTTCCCACCGTGAACGGGCCTTAATCAATAAGAACAAAACAGGGTTGCGAACCCCACCATGAATATTCTGTACGACGAACGCGTCGACGGCGCGCTGCCTGCCATCGACAAGGCCCAGCTGCTACAGGCCCTGCAGACCCGCCTCCCGGATCTGGACATCCTCCACCGCGAGGAAGAACTGCGCCCCTACGAATGCGACGGCCTCTCCGCCTACCGCACCACGCCGATGCTGGTGGTGTTGCCCGAGCGGGTCGAGCAGGTGCAGACGCTGCTCAAGGTCTGCCACGAACGCGGCGTACCGGTGGTGGCACGCGGGGCGGGCACCGGACTGTCCGGCGGCGCGCTGCCGCTGGAAAAAGGCGTGCTGCTGGTGATGGCACGCTTCAACAAGATTCTGCACATCGACCCCGCCGGACGTTTCGCCCGCGTGCAACCCGGCGTGCGCAACCTGGCGATTTCCCAGGCCGCAGCGCCGTATGACCTTTATTACGCCCCCGACCCGTCCTCGCAAATTGCCTGCTCCATTGGCGGCAATGTCGCGGAAAACGCCGGTGGCGTGCACTGCCTCAAATACGGCCTGACCGTGCACAACCTGCTCAAGGTCGACATCCTGACGGTCGAGGGCGAGCGCATGGTATTGGGCTCCGATGCGCTGGACACCCCCGGTTTCGACCTGCTGGCGCTGTTCACTGGTTCCGAAGGCATGCTTGGCATCATCACCGAGGTCACGGTCAAACTCCTGCCCAAGCCGCAAGTGGCGCGGGTGCTGCTGGCAGCCTTCGATTCGGTGGAAAAAGCCGGGCGCGCCGTGGGCGACATCATTGCCGAGGGCATCATTCCTGGCGGGCTGGAAATGATGGACAATCTGGCGATTCGCGCCGCTGAAGACTTCATTCACGCCGGTTACCCGGTGGACGCCGAAGCGATTCTGCTGTGCGAACTCGACGGCGTTGAGGCCGATGTGCACGCCGATTGCGATCGCGTGCGGGCCGTACTGGAAAAGGCCGGGGCCACGGAGGTGCGTCAGGCCAAAGACGAGGCTGAGCGCGTGCGCTTCTGGGCCGGTCGCAAGAACGCCTTCCCTGCCGTGGGTCGGTTGTCGCCGGATTACTACTGCATGGACGGCACCATCCCGCGTCGGGAATTGCCGGGCGTGTTGAAGGGCATTTCCGCGCTGTCCGAGGAATACGGACTGCGCGTGGCCAACGTTTTCCACGCGGGCGACGGCAACATGCACCCGTTGATTCTGTTCGATGCCAACCAACCCGGCGAACTGGACCGTGCCGAAGCCTTGGGCGGCAAGATCCTCGAACTGTGCGTGAAGGTCGGCGGCAGCATCACCGGCGAACACGGCGTGGGTCGCGAGAAAATCAATCAGATGTGTGCGCAGTTCAACAGCGACGAACTGACCCTGTTTCATTCGGTAAAAGCGGCATTCGACCCCGGCGGCATGCTCAACCCCGGCAAGAACATTCCGACCCTGCATCGCTGTGCGGAATTCGGCTCGATGCATGTGCACATGGGCAAGCTGCCCTTCCCTGAACTGGAGCGTTTCTGATGGGTGCCGAACGTCAATTGAACCTCAGCGCGTCGGACCGCGACGCCAGCGACGTGCTGCTGGAACAGGTCAATCAGGCCATTCAAGTGGGGCTGCCGCTGCGCATTCAGGGCGCCAACAGCAAAGCGTTTCTCGGTCGCGAAGTGGCGGGTGAAGTGCTCGACACTCGCATGCATCGTGGGATTGTGACGTACGACCCGACTGAACTCGTGATCACCGCCCGCGCCGGAACCCCGCTCAGTGAGTTGAATGCCGCGCTTGAGGCGGCGGGCCAGATGCTGCCGTGTGAGCCACCGACCTACAGCGACGGTGGCGTGACCGACGCGACGGTAGGCGGGATGATTGCAGCCGGGCTGTCGGGGCCGCGTCGGCCCTGGTCCGGTTCGGTGCGGGATTTCGTTCTCGGGACTCGCGTCATCACTGGCCTGGGCAAGCATCTGAAATTCGGCGGCGAAGTGATGAAAAACGTCGCAGGTTATGACCTGTCGCGCCTGATGGCGGGCAGTTTCGGCTGCCTCGGCGTGATCACCGAGGTCTCGCTGAAAGTCCTGCCCAGGCCTCGGCTGTGCACCAGCCTCGCGCTGGAAATGGACAGCGTTCACGCCCTCGCCCGCCTGGCAGAATGGGGCCAGCAACCGCTGCCGATCAGCGCGGCGAGCCATGACGGGCGCGTGCTGCGATTGCGTCTGGAAGGTGGCGAAGGCTCGGTGGCCGCCGCTCACGATCGTCTCGGTGGCGAGTCCATCGACCCGATTTACTGGAGCGCACTGAACGAACATCGGCTGGATTTCTTCACCGACGGCCGCCCGCTGTGGCGCCTGTCGTTGCCGACCAACACCGGGGTGCTGGACCTGCCGGGGGATCAACTGATCGACTGGGGCGGCGCGCAACGCTGGCTGAAAACCGACGCGCCGGGCAGCGATATTCGCGCCCTCGTCAGCGCGGTCGGCGGCCATGCGATCTGTTACAGCCATGGTCTGGACGACAGCCCGTTTCAGCCATTGGCGGAGCCACTCTTGCGCTATCACCGCCAGCTCAAGGCGCAACTCGATCCGCACGGAATCTTCAATCCGGGCCGAATGTACGCGGAGATCTGACCATGCAGACCACCCTGAGCGAACACGCGAAAAACCTGCCCCGCGCCGTAGAAGCGGAAAGCATTCTGCGCAGTTGCGTGCATTGCGGTTTCTGCAACGCCACGTGCCCGACCTATCAATTGCTGGGCGACGAGCTGGACGGCCCGCGCGGCCGGATCTACCTGATCAAGCAGGTGCTGGAAGGCAAGGAAGTCACCGAGAAAACCCAGCTGCACCTCGACCGCTGCCTGTCCTGCCGCAACTGCGAAACCACCTGCCCCTCCGGGGTGAATTACCACAACCTGCTGGACATTGGCCGGGCGGTGGTCGATGCCGCCGTGCCGCGGCCGATGAGTCAGCGCGTGATGCGGGAAAGCCTGCGTGCCGTGGTGCCGAACGCCGGGCTGTTCAAATCCTTGACCCAGATGGGCAACGCGTTTCGGCCACTGCTGCCCGGCGCGTTGAAGGACAAGCTTCCGGGCCAGATTCGTCCGGCCAAGGCGCGTCCCACCCAGCAGCACGCCCGTCAGGTGTTGATCCTCGAAGGCTGCGTGCAGCCAGGCCTGTCGCCCAACACCAATGCGGCGACAGCGCGGGTGCTGGATCGACTGGGCATCAGCGTCAAATCCATCGCTCAGGCCGGATGCTGCGGCGCGGTGGATTATCACTTGAACGCGCAGGCGCAAGGCCTGGAACGCGCCCGTCGCAACATCGACGCGTGGTGGCCGAGCGTGCAGGCCGGGGCCGAAGCCATCGTGCAAACGGCCAGCGGCTGCGGGGCGTTCGTCAAGGATTACGGGCACATGCTGCGGGACGACCCCGCCTATGCCGACAAGGCGGCGAAGATCAGCGCGCTGACCAAGGACCTGGTGGAAGTGATGCGCGCCGAGCCGCTGGAAAAACTCGGCGCCTGCACCAGTGCCAAGCTGGCGTTCCACTGCCCTTGCACGCTGCAACACGCGCAGAAATTGGGGGGCGCGGTGGAGTCGGTCCTGACGCGGCTGGGCTTCAACCTGACCGCCGTGCCTGACAGTCACCTATGCTGTGGCTCGGCGGGCACCTATTCGATCACCCAGCCGGTGCTCTCGAAGCAACTGCGCGACAACAAAATGAACGCGCTGGAAAGCGGCAACCCGGAGGTCATCGCGACCGCCAACATCGGTTGTCAGACCCATTTGGCCAGTGCCGGGCGCACCCCGGTCAAACACTGGATCGAACTTATCGAAGACGCCTTGCATCCCAGTTGATCACGGGCCGTCTTGCACACTGACCACACCCCTAAGGAGCGCTGCATGAAAACCAAAGCCGTATTGACCCAGACCGAAGTCACCCAGATCCTCGCTGCTGCCCGTGCCGAGGCGCAGGCCAATGGATGGGCGGTGTCGATTGCCGTGACCGATGACGGCGGCCACCTGCTGGGCTTCGAACGCCTGGACGGCTGCGCGCCGATCGGCGGCTACATCGCCATCGAAAAAGCCCGCACCTCGGCGCTGGGTCGTCGCGAATCCAAGGGCTATGAAGAAATGGTCAACGGCGGGCGCACCGCGTTCGTGACGGCGCCTTTGCTGACGTCGCTGGAAGGTGGCGTGCCGGTGATTGTCGGTGGCGAGACCATCGGCGCGGTGGGCGTGTCAGGGGTAAAGGCCGATCAGGACGCGCAGGTGGCCAAGGCTGGCGTGGCGGCCGTGAACGCAGGTTAAGTAGCTGCCACGCTTTTGATTTTGCCCGGAGGGCGTAGGAGCTGGCTTGCCTGCGATCTGCCAGGAACTGGCAGTAAAACCGGTGTATGCGGTGTGCCTGGCACAACCGAGTTCGCAGGATTTGCTGCCGCTTCGCGCCAGATCGTAGGCAAGCCAACTCCCACGGTCTTCGGCCAGAATCACGTCCGTCGGGCAGAGACAAAACTGCGTAGTTTCATTCAGTATTTTTTAACGAGGACCCCGAGATGACCGAATTCGTCAACAGCCACAACCTCAAGGTGGCCGCCAATCTGAAACGCTTTGTCGACGAGGACGTGCTTCCCGGAACCGGGTTGAGCCCGGAGGTGTTCTGGGCCGATTTCGATTCGCTGGTCCACGACCTGGCGCCGATCAACCGCGAGCTGCTGGCCGAGCGTGATCGCTTGCAGACCCAGCTCGACAAGTGGCACAAATCCAACCCGGGCCCCGTCACCGACATGCCCGCGTACATCGCCTTTCTCGATTCCATTGGCTACCTGCAACCGGTGCCCGATACCGTCCAGGCGACCACCAGCAAGGTCGATATCGAAGTCAGCGAACAAGCCGGTCCGCAACTGGTAGTACCTGCGGCCAACGCGCGCTACGCCCTTAACGCCGCCAACGCCCGCTGGGGTTCGCTGTACGACGCGCTGTACGGCACCGACGCCATTTCCAGCGCCAATGGCGCCGAGATCAAGGCCGGTTACAACCCGTTGCGGGGCGCCAAGGTGATCGCGTTCGCCCGCGCGCTGCTCGACGAGGCCGCCCCGCTCGCCTCCGGTTCCCACGTCGACGCCAAAGCCTACGCCGTGGACAGCGGCGCGCTGATTGTGACCCTCACCGACGGCAGCCAGTCGCCGCTCGCTCAGCCTGAAAAATACGTTGGTTATCAGGGTGATCTCGCACAGCCCACGGCGATTCTGCTGAAGAACCACGGCCTGCACATCGAAATCCAGCTCGACCCCACCAGCCCTATCGGCAGCTCCGATCCGGCAGGCATCAAAGACCTGCTGCTGGAAGCCGCGCTGTCGACCATCATCGATTGCGAAGACTCGGTGGCCGCCGTCGATGCCGACGACAAGCTGGTGATCTACCGCAACTGGCTGGGCCTGATGAAAGGCGACCTGACCGAGGAACTGGTCAAGGGCGGCAAGACGATCATTCGCCGCCTGAACCCTGACCGCGAATACGTGGGCGCGGACGGCGGTCGGCTGACCTTGCACGGTCGCTCGCTGCTGTTCATTCGCAACGTCGGCCACCTGATGACCAACCCCGCGATCCTGTACGACGGCAACAAGGAAATTCCCGAAGGCATTCTCGACGGCGTGATCACCAGCCTGATCGCCCTGCACGACCTCCACGACCGCACCAACTCGCGGACCGGCAGTGTGTACATCGTCAAACCGAAGATGCACGGCCCGGCGGAAGTGGCGTTCGCCGATCAGTTGTTCGGTCGCATCGAAGACGTGCTGAAGGTCCCGCGCAACACCCTGAAAATGGGGATCATGGACGAGGAACGGCGCACCAGCGTCAACCTCAAGGCCTGCATCAACGCGGCCTCGGCGCGGGTCGCGTTCATCAACACCGGTTTTCTGGACCGCACCGGCGATGAGATGCACACCTCGATGGAAGCCGGGCCGATGCTGCGCAAGGGCGACATGAAAGCCACCCCGTGGATCAAGGCCTACGAGCGCAACAACGTGCTGGTCGGACTGGCCTGCGGTTTGCGCGGTCGGGCGCAGATCGGCAAGGGCATGTGGGCGATGCCGGACCTGATGGCCGACATGCTGGAACAGAAAATCGGCCATCCGCAAGCTGGTGCGACGACTGCGTGGGTGCCTTCGCCGACGGCGGCGACGCTGCATGCGCTGCATTATCACAAGATCGATGTGAAGGCCGTGCAGCAGACGCTGGAGAACATCGATCTGGACAGCGAGAGCGAACAGATCCTCCTGGACTTGCTGAGCATCCCGGTCGCTGCCGATCGGAAATGGACACCCGAGCAGATTCAGCAAGAAGTCGAAAACAACGCCCAAGGCCTGCTAGGCTACGTGGTGCGTTGGGTCGAGCAAGGGGTGGGCTGTTCGAAGGTGCCGGACATTCACAACGTCGGCCTGATGGAAGACCGCGCCACGTTGCGCATTTCCAGCCAGCACATTGCCAACTGGCTGCGCCATGGCGTGATTCATGAGCATGAGGCGATGGAAACCCTCAAGCGCATGGCCAAGGTCGTGGACAAACAGAACGCCGGGGACCGGGCCTATAAACCGATGACCGAGAATTTCGAAAAATCAGTCGCGTTCCAGGCGGCGTGCGCACTGGTGTTCAAAGGCTGCGCGCAACCGAGCGGGTACACCGAACCGCTGTTGCACGAATTCCGATTGGCGTTCAAGAAGGAAGAGTGATTCTCAACGGCTGAAACGCGGTTCTACTGTAGGACGAATTTATTCGTGAAAGGCCAGTACATTCGATGCACATGTGTCGTCTGCAACGCCGTTTCGCGAATGAATTCGCTTCTCCAGATCGTTCAGTGACCGGCTGCGATCAGGTACTTTCCCGCACCACCAGCTCAAATCCCAGGTCCACCTGTTCCTCCTGCACATTGCCGTCCAGCAACCCGAGCAGCAATTGCGCGGCGCGCTGGCCGACCTGTTCGCGGGGGGTGCGGATCGAGGTCAGGCGCGGGACCATGTGCGCCGAACCCGGCAAATCGTTGAAGCCGATCAGCGACACTTGCTCAGGAATTTTAATGCCCCGACGCAGCGCTTCCAGCGTCGCGCCCTGAGCCAAATCGTCGTTACAGAAGAAAATCCCGTCAACGTCCGGGTGCGCCTCCATCAACTGCGCGAACATCTCCCCGCCCAACCCGATCGATGACGGCATCGGCGTGGAAAACTGCAACGCCTCGTCATACAGCCCTTCCGCTTCCAGCGCCCCGCGAAACCCGGTGCCACGCTGGATCACTCGCGGGTCCAGTTGCGCCGACACATAAGCCAGCCGCCGACGCCCGCGACTCAACAGATGCCGCGCCGCTTCGGCCCCCGCCTGCTGCTGCGAAAACCCCACGCAGGGCTCGCCACGCTCAGGGTCGAGTTCCATCATGTGCACGCACGGCACGCCGCTGGTGGCCAACAAAGTCTGCGCCGCCTGGCTGCGGTCAAAACCGGTCAGCAAAATGCCTCTTGGGCGATTCGCCAAATGACTGCGCAGCAGGTTCTCTTCTTCGACCGGCGAGTAGTGATAGTTGCCGATCACCACCTCAAGCCCGCGAGGGCGCAATACGGTCTGAATCGCTTCGAGAGTTTCGATGAACAGCTGGTTGGACAGCGACGGCACCAGCACCACCACCGACTGACTCTGCGAGGACGCCAGAGCCCGGGCGGCAGGGTTGGCGACATAGCCTAGACTCAGCGCAGCCGCCCGCACCTTCTCCACCAGTTCTGGCGCGACCGTGGCCACGCCGCGCAGGGCTCGGGACGCCGTAATGGGCGAGACAGCGGCCAGTTTTGCGACTTCATTCAAGGTAGGACGACCGGTGGAGCGGGAACCAATGCGTGTCATGCGTTGCCAACTGATTGGAAGTGAAAGCGAAGGGGTTGCGATTGTGTCGGATGGGCTCTAAGGTAGCGCTATCTCACGGAGGCCCGCAACTTCTTCGACCCATGCGTCGAATGGAGCCTATGCATCTCATGGATAAGCGAGATACCCATAACAATGACTACACCCGGAAACAGTCTTGCCGGACTTGCACACCATCCGACAAAGACAGCGCTGTCTTCGGGAAGAGGTTTTTATGACGACTGCTCCACACGCTATCTCCGCCCTCGTGATCATGGGCGTTTCAGGCTGCGGCAAAAGTGCCGTGGGTGCTGAAATCGCCAAACACAGCGGTGGCCGCCTCATCGAAGGCGACGCCTTTCACCCCAAAGCGAACATCGAGAAGATGAGCGCTGGCCATCCCCTCAATGACGAAGACCGCGCAGGCTGGCTCACACGTCTGGGTGAAGAAGTCGCCGCCGCGCTGCGCAACGGCGAAAAGCCGATTCTCACCTGCTCCTCCCTCAAGCTGATTTACCGAGACCGCCTGCGCGCTGCCGTGCCGGGCCTGGGCTTCGTGTTTCTTGAGCTGACCAAAGAACTCGCCACCGAGCGTTGCGCCCACCGTCCGGGCCATTTCATGCCTGCCAGTCTGGTGGACAGCCAGTTCGCTACTCTCGAACCGCCGTACGGTGAAGACCGCACGTTGGTGGTGGACGCGACGAAATCGATCGAAACCATTGGCGTGGAAGCCGCCGACTGGTGGAAAGCCTCGCAAACCCCATCTGCCAACGCTCTCACCGGCTCCTGATTCAGGATCAGGCGTGAGCGACAAAGATAGCGCTGTCTTTTCAAGTACACACGGCAGTGAACAACAGCGTTGAGCAGTAGCTCCAAAAAAACAAAATACAACGGAGAGACACCCCATGTTCGGTATGACTCAAGAGACGTATCTACTCGTCGATGCGTTGGTGACCATCATTGGCCTCGTGCTATTGATCACCAAGTTTAAAGTCCACCCTTTTATTGCACTGACCATTGCAGCCGGTTTCCTCGGTCTGACCTCCGGGATGCCGGTCGACAAAGTCATGAAATCGTTCCAGGACGGTTTTGGCGGCGTGCTGGGCTTCGTCGGTATCATCCTCGGCCTGGGCACCATGCTCGGCAAGCTGATGGCCGATTCCGGCGGTGCCGACCAGATCGCCCAGACGCTGATCCGCCGCTTCGGCAAGGATCGCGTGCATTGGGCCATGATGTTTTCGGCGTTCCTCGTCGGCATCCCGCTGTTCTTCGAAATCGGTTTCGTGCTGTTGATCCCGTTGGTGTTCATCGTTGCCCGTCGCAGCGGCGTGTCCATCGTCAAGATCGGCATCCCGCTGCTGGCCGGTCTGTCCGCCGTTCACGGCCTGGTGCCCCCGCACCCGGGTCCGTTGCTAGCCATCGGCATCTTCAACGCTGACATCGGCAAGACCATTTTCTACGGCCTGATCGTGGCGTTCCCGACGGCAATCATTGCCGGTCCGATTTTCGGCAAGTGGATCGCCAACCGCATCCCCGGCAACCCCAACAAGGAGCTGATGGACCAGATCGCCAAGGAATCCACCAGCGAGAATCTGCCAAGCTTCGGCATTACGCTGGTGACCATTCTGCTGCCCGTGTTCCTGATGCTGCTGAAGACCTTCGCGGACGTGGCGCTGCCGAACGGCCACATCTTCCGCATCTGGATGGACTTCATCGGTCACCCGATCGCCGCCCTGCTCTTCGCCCTGCTGCTGGCGTTCTACACCTTCGGTTCGGCCCGTGGCTTCAGCCGCGAGCAGATCATCAAGCTGCTGGACCAGAGCCTCGCCCCGGTCGCGGCCATCGTGCTGATCGTCGGTGCGGGCGGTGGCTTCAAGCAAATGCTGGTGGACAGCGGCGTCGGCAACCTGATCGGTCACATGGCCGTTCAGGCGCAGATCTCGCCGATCCTGCTGGCGTGGCTGGTAGCCGCGGTGATTCGTGTGGCCACCGGTTCCGCGACCGTGGCGACCATCACCGGTGCCGGTATCGTTGCGCCGGTCGTGGCGCTGGTGCCAGGCGTCAACCGTGAGCTGCTGGTGCTGGCCACCGGCGCGGGCTCGCTGATCCTGTCCCACGTGAACGACGCCGGTTTCTGGCTGGTGAAGCAGTACTTCAACATGACCGTGGTCGAGACCCTGAAAACCTGGACCGTGATGGAAACCATCCTGTCCGTGGTCGGCATCATCCTGATCATGCTGTTGTCGTTGGTGGTCTGATCCGCTGATCCGCTGACCGCTGCACACGCTTCGCAACACCCCATGCCCACCCTCGCGGTGGGCATGTCAGTTCTGAATCCCTCCCGATGCTTGAGCGCCCTCCATAGGCCGTCCTATACGTGCTATTCCCCCAAATGGTGGACATAACACTATTTCTTTCCTCGCGTTCTCACTTTGCCGTCACACAATTCGGAAGTCTCCTACACTGCTCTAGGAGATCGCGCACAGGCAATTCCGCGAAAAATTTCATCGCCGCCCGGCACGAGTTCTTTGCAATAAATGCGAAAGGAGTGTGCAATAGGCGCCGCTCCGGATTTGGCTATGGAAGTCATAGCCAATCTGTAGGGGACTTACTGCACCAAAGCAGGCAAAAATTCGTGTGCCAGTTGGCCTCAGGGAAACCCCGCCAATGACAAGAAGATGAACCTGGGGAATTAAAAACGTACCAACGGCGTCATACTGATGAACGCATTTGGATGCACTCGGCAATAACCACCACCCAAAGGCTAACGCCAGCCTCCTGGTAGAGGCGCTTCAAGAGGCCATCAAGGAAAAGATTATGTTGATACTCACCCGCAAAGTCGGCGAAAGCATAAACATTGGTGACGAAATCACTGTCACCATTCTGGGCGTTCAGGGCCTTCAGGTCAGACTCGGCATCAACGCGCCGAAGAACGTTTCAGTGCACCGTGAAGAAATCTACAAACGTATCCAAGCCGAGATCGCGCCAAACCAAGAGCCACAACAGTAAGCCAACCCGGTTCATCTTCTTAAGTACGTCGTCTGCCACTGCCCGGTGACAGACAAAAAAGAAACGGCGCATGCCCCGGCGCCGTTTTTTTTCGCGTAAGTTTTGGATCCATGAGACGTTCACGCTCAAGACGCGAAGCTCAGACTAAAACGGCGACCACTCCAGAGAGTGCCCGCCGTATTGATCACCGGAACCCAAGCCAATCAGTGAAGTGACGTGACCTGCTGGACGATCTTGTCCTTGGCCAGCAAACGTTTTTCCTTGAGTTTCTTTAGCTGGTCGTCCGAGACATCCCCCGCAGACCCCGCCTCTGCCTTGACGATATCGGCATCCAGCGTTTCATAGTCATCCACCAACTGATTGAGCTTGGCATCTTTGCTCCGATGCTTGCCCAGTTCGTCCCGGGTGATGTTCAAATCGGCGTACAAATCGTGCTTGACGGGCATGGTGCGCTGCTCCTCTGACTGCGGATGTTGAAGTATTGAGGGTAGCTCACGGCAAAGGTTCGACGTTTTTTGCCGAGCCGCCGGACCGCTCGCCATGTCGCATTTCGACATGCACAATCCTGTACAAGCCGCTAGGGTATGAACCGAAACCTTCCATAACAACATCAAGGATCGACCCATGACGCTGCCTTTCGCCCGCTCCTTTCTCGCCAGTACCCTCGCGCTGAGCCTCGCCTTTCTGGCCGTTCCCGCTGCCCTCGCAGAACCCCATAAACAAGTGCAAGCCGATGCCGAGCAGTACAAGGACGAAGCGCTGAAACTGCTGGAACGTCTCGTCAATATCGACACGGGCTCCGGCTATGAGCCCGGTCTGACGCAGGTACGGGAAATCACTGTCGAGGAACTGAAAAAACTCGGCGCCACCATCGAGACCATTCCCAATACCGCGCCTGACAAAAGCAGCCATGTAGTCGCCACCCTCAAAGGCACCGGCAAGGCGAAAATCCTGCTGATGGCGCACATGGACACTGTGTTCAAGGAAGGCTCGGCCGCCGCCCGCCCTTTCCACATCAAAGACGGCCGCGCGTATGGGCCGGGGGTGATGGACGACAAGGGCGGGATCGTCGCCGGACTTTATGCGCTGAAGATTCTGAAGAACCTGGACTTCAAGGACTACGCGCAGATCACCTTCCTGCTCGACGCCAGTGAGGAAACAGGCTCCAAGGGCGCGACCGAGCTGATCCAGAAAGTGGCGAAGCAGCACGATGTGACGCTGAACCTTGAACCGGGTCGTCCTGCCGATGGTTTGGTGGTGTGGCGCAAAGGCAGCGCGACGGCGGTGGTCGAAGTGAAAGGCAAGGCCTCCCATGCCGGGGTCGCGCCGGAATTGGGCCGTAATGCGGCGATGGAGGCTGCGCACCAGATCCTGCAACTGGGTCAGTTGGGCGACGCCGAGAAGAAAACCACCATCAACTTCACCGTGCTCAATGCCGGGGATCGGGTGAACGTGATCCCGGATCAGGCAACGGCCAAGGCGGACGTACGCGCAGCGGTGCCGGAGGAATTCGACCGCATCGAAAAAGACCTGGCGCGGGTCTCGGCCAACAAGCTGATTCCGGAAACCGAAGTGACCACCCACCTGGACCGTGGCCTGCCACCGATGCCGCAGACCGCGGAGTCGGACAGACTGGTGGACATGGCGCAAGGCATTTACGGCGAAATCGGCCGCAAATTGACCATCGAAGGCAGCGGCGGCGCGGCGGACGCCAGCCTGTCGGCAGGGGTTGGCGTGCCGACGCTGGACGGCTTCGGCATCGTCGGCGGCAATATCCACACGCCGGAGGAATACGCCGAAGTGGACAGCGTCTCGCCACGGATCTACCTGCTGACGCGGATGATCATGGAACTGGCGAAGGCGAAGTGACTGATCGCCACGCTGGATACGCATGACCAAGGGTGAGAGCGGACCGTTCGTGAACAGGCGCAGACGATGGATATGCGTCGGATGTGCCGCCGTCTCGCGAATGAATGTGCTCCCACCGTAGAGACCGTGCGCGCCTCAACGCGCGCGGTGAGGCACGGACACGCTCAGGCGGTCCACAGAGTGCCGGTCAACCCTGTTCACGCACTCGACGGGCTTCGTAGGACTTGAGGTTCAGGTAGACGACATCAAGGGGCGAAAGGCCGTCCTGTTTCCGGCTACCCCGCCGGGCAACCATGTCACCAATCAGATGCTCGACTTCGATGGTCGCGCCCCGCTCCACATCTCGCAGCATCGACGCCGTCATTTTGGAGCCTTGCGCGGTCAGCATGGTCTGGAAACGTTGGCGGACTTCCTCCCGAACGCCGTGACTGGCTTGCGCGGCGACGGCTGCGCATTCTGCAAGGAGCTCAAGAACAAACGACTCCCCTCCGCTGGCGATCACATCCCCGATGCTTGCGCGCAGCGATCCCGTCACGCCGGCGAGCGTGGCAATGAAACACCACTTTTCCCACATTTCCTGAACGATCTGCTCACTCAGCGTGGCGACGAATCCTGCATCGGAGAGGGCTTCTTCCACCTTGAGAATTCTCGGCGTCCGCGCACCCTCCAACTCGCCGAAGGTGATCTGATGAAGCTCGTTCAAGTGCAGAATCTTGCCCGACGCGTCGCGGTCCACCGAGATGAACGCCAGACCGCCGAGCACGTTGTCCGGGCTGAAGCGCTTGCTCAGTCGATCCAGATGAGACATGCCGTTGAGCATCGGCAGAATCAGCGTGTCAGGCCCCACCGCAGCCGCGAAAGACTCCATGGCCGCATCGAGGTCGTAGGCCTTGCAACTGAGCAGGATCAGGTCGAACGTCGTGTTCAACATGGACGTCATGACATGAGGGGGCGATGGGTAATCGATATCACCCGCCGGACTGCGAACAATCAGACCGTTCTGGTCCAGCTCTTCTGCTCGTCCCTGTCGTACCAGAAAGGTCACGTCACGCCCGGCTTCCAGCAACCGGCCACCGAAGTAGCCCCCAATCGCACCTGCACCCACGATCAAAATACGCATGTTCTGTCGATTCCTCGTCGAGACGGTCAGAGTGTTCGGACACTCCAGAATAGATGCCCGGAACAGATGATGGCGCCGACTCTACCCAAAAGTTTCATGATGACCAACATATTGCAGGCAAAAAAAATCCCGGCCCGCGCAGGCGGTCCGGGATGTCGATGCAGCAAGGCCGGGTCAGGATTGAGCGTTGGCCAAGACTGGCCAGAGGAACGGATGGCGCTGCTCTTCGCGGCTGACGACCTGTTTGCGGCTGAGGCTGACCGGTTGCAGCACAGGCTGCTGCAAGCGCTGAATGACAGCGTCGATGACGGCTCCGCTGGCATCGTGGTGGAACTGCCAGACGCCATAAATGCGCCCGTCAAATGAGGCTTCGCTGCCCAGTCGAGGGTCTACGCCCAGCCCTGCACCCAAGCCGAACAAGTGAAGACCGTAGAGCCGCTGTCCATGGCTGTCGAGCGGGCAACCCGACGGGTCGGAATCCACGCCGCCTTTGACGGCCATCAGGTTGATAGCACCACCGCCCGCGTAACTCAGCGCAGGCAGCAAGGGCTGATAACCGGTGCACTGGACCACCACGTCGGACTCCAGCAACGCCTGGCGCGCACCTTCGTATTGGCCTTGCGGACCGTTCTGAGTTTGCAGCAGTTGCACCCGCACGCCCGTCTTGCCGATGTGCCCGTTGGCCAGCGCCTCGCGTCCGACGTCCAGCGCTCGATAGCGCAAGCCGCCCGAACGATTGACGCGACCGGACACCGGGCACACGTCTCTCAGCGGGTCGAAGGCATAACCGGCATCGGTTGCCGCCTGCGCGGTCTCGTAGAACAGCCGGATGGGAGAACGGTGCACCAGCGTCACTTCGGCCAGGCCTGCGAACTCCAGCGCGTCCGCCAGATTTTCCAGCACTGAAAACGCGCTGTGCGAACCGCCGACTACGCTTATCCGGCCCTTGCCCGCCAAGGTGGGCGCAAAATAATCCCGCAGTTGCACGCCATTCATGCGCAACAGCAGATCAGCGCTCAGCACCCGCGATGACGGCGGAACGGCGAGGCCTTGATCCGCGAGGCTGTCAAGCAAATGCTGGGGGTCTTGACGCCCACCGAGGTTCAGCACGACAGCGCGGCAGCGAATACGCCGGGAACGCCCCTCGGACTCGACCCACACCTGATACTCGTCGTCGTGGCTCACCACTTCGGTGATCGTCGTACTGGTCCACAGCTTGACGCCGTAATGTTCGACGATGAAATTCAGCACCAGGGTCGAGGCTTCCGCCAGCAGTTCGGCGACATCTGCCAGTTGCGGGGCGCTCTGCGCCTGTCGGCGGATACGCCAGTAGGCAGGCGAATGCTCAAGCGGCTCGAATACGTCACGCAGCGCAGGATCGCGAAGACAGTCGAGGAACACGTCACCCACGGAGTTCGCGGTAATCCGGTAATCCCCAAGGCGACCCGTACCCGGTGTGGGGCTCGCGTCGACAATGATCAGGCCTTCCTTGGCAAGCTCCGGCATTGCACCGCTTTTCAATGCATTGAAAAGCAATCCCATGCCTGCAGGCCCGGCACCCCCTACAACACAACCGCAAACGGTTTCCAGATGATCTCCATACATAATCTTGACTCCGAACTTAGTCGATGCTTTGAGTGCAGCCCGAAGACTGAACCCTGAAGGACAGGCACAACCCGCTGCCCGCGCTGACGTGACTTCCATTTATGTCAAACTGGATACTGACAACTAATAAGTTGATAACAAACTCGGGGTGCGACTACTGTCACAAGTGGCCGTGTGCGCCAATGCTTGAAACAAACGTATCTCACCCGGCCCGGGCAGTACTCCGTGGTACTTTTAGGCGTTTACAGACACTTACTCAAATGTCGGATACCACTGATCGGCACACCATAAATGGCATGTTTGTCAATGAGTTGAAAAAACGAGCGATGAATTTTCAGAGACGCTACCGCCCTGTCGCCGGACGTCCTTGGTGCAGCATCTGAGGTGCCAAGTTCAATAGGTAGTTGGCTATCCAGAGGCCCGTTACTATCAAAACTGTAAAGCGATAGTTTCAAAAAACCTGAGAAGTGTCAAATTTTCGAGAAAATGAAGAAATCGGTGTTTACACGTTTCAACATGCTGATTTAAATAGGTTTTATATTTTGACGACAAAATACTGGCAACCCACGGCGGACCCATCGATTTTTAAAATAGAAAAACAGTATGTTGCTCCTCAATGCCAGAGGCTGTGCTTTAAAAGTTGGACGCTTATTTCCCACTAAACAGTCGACTTTCTGCCGCCAATAACAAGTAATGATGCGGCCGATGCAAAAGACACGCATTAAATGATCAGCAGCCAATGCCAGGCAATTTAATGACGCCGGTTTTACTGAGGTGTGACATCGCGCTCAACCCCGACGCCAAATTTGACAGCCGATGAATGGCGCCCTTTCCAGTCAAAAAAACAGAACTATTTCAAGCAGATCCTGCTCCATTGTCAGGCTTACGCTCACTTTTGAATGGATATAGAGGTCGCCGCCATGAATGCTGAGAAAAACCTTCGGTCCAGCATTGCCGAAATCGATTACTCACGGGACACCTTGTTCGGCCCGATCCCCATGCAGGCGACGTGCAGAGTCCGATTGGCGACGATCGAACACGACGGCCACACCTTGCGCGAGCTGACCATCATCGGCGACGTTCCGGACTACCTGTCCAAATCAGCGATCATTCGGGTCGCGATGGACGGCCGGATAGAGGCAGGTCCTGTGCGTGACCATTACGCGACGCAAGACAGCGGTGAGGCGCAATTCAGGCTGCTGTTCGAGAATGAGCATCGGCGACGCACGCACTGAGGGCGTCAGCCTGAGATCGGAGGCGAGATTCTTTTGGACGATCAATGTCGAGGGCGTTGGGCCGAGGCACGCACGCCGGTCTCAGCGTGTAATTCGTCAGTGCGCTGCATCAAGGCGCGGGTCAGCGCCCCACCCTCTTGAGACGTATCGTTTTCCACCGGCGAATATCCGCCGGCTCCTGCGCCCGAACCGGGCTCGTCTTGCCGGCCATAGCGCAAGCCATCGAGCTTGGGCGCGGCGTCGAGAATCGGGTCGGGCGGCAACAGGCGCTGACGCTCAAGCTCCGTCATCGGAGGTTGAAACGAGGCATTTCTGGCTTCCAGGCGTTGCAGCATGATCAGAATCGCCGCCACACACACCAGCACAATGCCCAGCAACGCACCAACGCCTATCATCACCTTGCGTCGGCGAAGCATCTTTGTGAAGGATTCACCCTCTGCAAACGCTTGGGTGGTTCCGGGCCGAGACTCCGCCATGCATTCCCCTTGGCCTCAATTCAGATCGTGATCGGCATGCCGCCGCCGATGGCGACCTAAGATAAAAGGTAAATCAACGCTTTGCCACTGGCTTTTGCAATGCCACTCCTCGGCGGGCGCGGCACGTCGCACCACCAGCGGTCATGGCTGAGGCAGGGCCAAAGATTCAACACGATAAACGCTCATATTTTCTCTTCATTCGAATGCGCCAGCGTGAATATAACGTTCATTTGCGCACGTATGAAAACATCCCGTTATTGATGCCGAAGACATAGATAGAAAGTAGTAAAGATTGGAGAAGCTTTACGTCGAACGCCGAGCAACCCTGAACAGCAAAACGCCCAAGACTATGAACTCGTCATGGGCGTCCTATCAATAAAAACCGGAGATCGTTCAACTGGCCAAGGCGTGCCTTTGCAGGTGTTGCGTATTGATCAAGTCGGCCCGCAATTCAGAAATCAGCTCGCAGAGCGCACGACTCGTATCCAGCTTGTCCAGCTTGATACCGCTGGCCAGCAGCTCAACCCGCTCTGTGAGGGGGTCAATGACTTCAACGGTCATGGTGTCGTCCAGGACGGTGCAATTGCAACGCTTGGGCAGAAACGCACTTTCTATGATGCTACGCAATTCAAGATTCGAGAGGGTGCATGCAATCATTGGCGATATCCTCCAGAGGCGCTCCCTGTTACCACATGAACAGTGGTCCGCCTAACTAACGGTCGAAAGTCTGCCGAGGCTTACTTCCTCCAATTCGTCATTTAAACCTCAGGGTTTTTGGCGAACAACCCAGTTATACGCCTCGCCCAAAAGTGAAGCAACCGGCCGAAAAAGTGCACGCTATTGGGGAACTGCATAGGGCGGAAAAAGAAAAAACGTTTCACCCGTGCGAACAAGCGGAATACTGACGAGGTTTACATCGAACACGCGCGGCGTGCGATCGAAGTGAGTGCTGTCATGGTGGATTTTTGGACCGGCCATTCGTCGGTCGCCCGAAAGCGTACCGACGAATGACGCTGATCGCGATCACGCGTGAGGCAGGCGCAGATGAATCAGCGCCACGCGATTGCCGCGCTTGTCCAACCGTTCTTCGATGGCGAATGGCTTGAAACCGAGCTTGGGGTAAAACAGCAGGCCAGGCACGTTATGGTTGAAACAGGACGCAGTCAGCTCTTTGGCTTCGTGTTTGCCGAACGCCAGCTCCATCATGCAGCCGATCATGTAGCGGCCCACGCCCTTCGAGCGAGCGTGAGGCGCGATGATGACGTTGCCCATGGAGCAGCGGCCACGAAAATCGTATTTGGAGAAATTGGCAAACCCGACCACCTCGCCGTTGAGCTCGATGACGGTGTTGTCCGAACGCTGCTCGATGGCGTCGCTCAGTTGTGCAGGGGTCAGCGGAAACACCGCCTTGGGAAACATGTAGAAGAGCTCGTCGACACTCTGGGGCATGTCACAGATAGCCGGGATGTCTTTTTCTTCCAGGGGGCGATGTATGAACATGACGGTTAACCTCTTGAAGAAACAGGAGCTGAGCGGAAACTATAGGCCAAACACTGGCATCAAGACATCACCGAAAGGTCGTAAGCGCACATATAGATGTCATTCCGATGATGCCGACCCGCGCAAGCCTGACTCCATAGGACACTTTTTCCGGAAAAATGTGCCCGAGTGTTTCGATGAATTGCCCGAACACGCGAACAACCCGCTGCAACCCCCTGATCCGACTGAACTTATTGCAACCGGGCAGAACGCCCGCGCTGTACCGCCCTTTCATGCAATTTGCATGAACGTCGGATACTTAAACATTTTCAAACCATTGATAAATAAGGAATTATTCATACAAGGCCGACTGGCACAACCGCTGCAATGATCCCCAGCGAAGTACCACATTATTCGCATGGAGCAGCACAACATGAACGTCACGCCTGATTCTTATCCTGCCGCCGTAGAAGAACCCTCCTCCGTCTCAGGTGTGTCCTGGGGCGCCATCCTTGCCGGTGCCGCTGGCGCCGCTGCGTTATCACTGATTCTCGTCTTGCTGGGCTCGGGCCTGGGCTTCTCGGCCATGTCGCCGTGGGCCAACGAAGGCGCCAGCGCCAAGACCCTCGGTATTTCCACCGTGGTCTGGCTGGCCTTCACCCAGATCGTCGCCTCGGGCCTCGGCGGCTACATCGCGGGCCGTTTGCGCGTGAAGTGGTCGAACATGCACGGCGACGAAGTGTATTTCCGCGACACCGCTCATGGTTTCCTGTCTTGGGCCATTGCGACCCTGGTGGCGGCGGTATTGATTGTCGGTTCCGTCAGCGGTCTGGTCGGCAGCGGTGTAAAGGCTGGTGCCAGCGCGGTAGCCGGTGTGGCCGGTACTGCAGCGGTTGCAGCGGGTAACACCAGCAGCGACCAGTACGGCTACTTTGTCGACAGCCTGTTCCGTGATGACCGCCCTGCCGCCGTCAGCGACGACGCAGCCCGTGGCGTCGTGGTGCGCATCTTCACTAAGACCCTGGCCAACGACGGCCAGCTGGCACCCGAAGACCGTACCTACCTCGCGCAACTGGTCGCTCAGCGCACCAACCTGAGCCAGGCCGATGCCCAGGCTCGCGTTGACCAAGTGTACGGTCAGGCCAAACAGGCCGTTGCCGATGCCAAGCTGAAAACCCAGCAGGCTGCTGAAACCGCTGCGAAAGTCGCGGCTGCCAGCGCCCTGTGGACCTTCGTCGCGCTGCTGTGCGGTGCCTTCGTTGCGAGCCTCGCCGCGATCTGGGGTGGCCGTCGTCGTGACGCCGTGACCTACGTTGAAACCCGTGCCTATACCAACACTGCCAACATTCGCTGATCAAGGAGATCCATCATGCGCTCATTACTTCTGTGGTTCCTGGGTGTGCCTATTCCGGTGATCATTCTGATCGCACTGTTCATGCACTGACACTGATGCACTGACAGAGTCGTAGACAATCCGCGCGGCGCCCTTCGCAACACAGGGCCTGCGCGGATTTTTTTCGTCTGGCGAAAAGCGATCCCGTGTCAGTTGCCGGACATCTGCGCCTTCATGTAATCCACCAGCGTTCGCTGCACACTGGTCAACAACCGGTTGCCACTCACCAGCGCCAGCTCGCTCGGTGGCACGGGCGCAAACCCCTCCTCCACGCTCAACAGCCGATGATCGTCGAGCATGGCCGACGATGGCAGCAGGCTGATGCCTAAGCCCGCCGACACGGCCGCCTGAATACCCACCAGACTCTGACTGGCGAACGCCACTCGCCAACGCCGCCCGGACGACTCCAGCGCGTGCACGATGCGGTTGCGGTAGATGCAGCCCTGCGGATAGACCACCAACGGCACCGGGTCCTCGATGACCTGCACACCACGCCCCGCCACCCAATTCACCTGCTCCGGCCAACTCGCCAATGCGGGCTCCTGTTTCGGCGAGCGATCACGCTTGACCAGCGCCAGATCGATGTCCCTGCTCTCCAGCCGGGCGTGCAGATCGACGCTCAGGCCGTTGACGGTGTCGAGACGAACGCGCGGAAAAGCCCGCGCGAAGCCGGACAGCAACGTCATCAGCCGTTGCACGTCAAAATCCTCCGGCACCCCAAGCTTGACCACCCCGGAGTCGTCGCCGCCGCACAGCACGCTATGGGCTTCGAGCGCCAGCGACACCAGACGCCGCGCATAGCCAATCAGGCGCTCGCCGTCTTCGGTGAGTTCGATGTGCTTACTGGCGCGCTGGCGCAGCAGCAACGGCCGCCCCAGATGCTCTTCGAGTTTGCGAATCTGCTGGCTGACCGTGGACTGCGTGCGATTGACCCGCTCGCCTGCTTTGGTGAAGCCGCCGGAATCGACCACTGAGACAAAGGTGCGCAGCAATTCGAGGTCGAACATGGCAGGCCTCTAACATTTGATTAGCGAATTAATCTGACAATTTAATTTAATTTTACGATGAGCACCATGGCTTTTAAGGTGGACGTACACACCCGTTCACGGAGCCGACCATGATCCTTTCCACTTACACTCGCCCGCGCTGGATCACCTTCGACTGCTACGGCACGTTGATTCAATGGGACGAAGGCTTGCTGAGCTACGTCCGCGAACTGCTGGAACGCAAAGGCAGCGCGACGCTGGACACCGACGCGTTTATCACGATTTATGACCGTCACGAACACCGTCTGGAGCAGCCCCCACCGCACCAATCGTTCGCCGACATCTCGCGGCAGTCGATGGCGCTCACGCTGGATGAGCTGGGCCTGCCGTGTGAGCCCGAAGACGCCGAGGGGCTGATCCGTCGCATCGGCCAGATGCCGCCGTTCCCGGAAGTGCTGGCCGCGCTGAAATGGCTGAAGGATCAGGGCTTTCAGCTGTGCATTGTCTCCAACACCGACGACGACATCATCGCGGGCAACGTTGCGCAACTGGACGGCCACATCGACCGGGTTATCACCGCACAACAGGCGCAGGCCTATAAACCGAACCATCAGTTGTTCCTGCACGCGCATCAGCAATTGGGCGTCGGCATCGACGAGGTGTTGCACATCTGCGCCAGCCCTCACCTGGACCTCGAAGCGGCCAAGAGCATGGGCTTTCGTTGCGTGTGGATCGACCGCGGGACGAAACGCAAACCGTTGACGGACTACACTCCAGACGCGACGCTGCCGGACCTGTCCCGTGTGCCGGACTATCTGCGCGGCAAGGGCTGGGCCAACGAATAAGGAGACGAGGCATGGCGCACGACTTGCGTATCAGTCAGTTCAACGAACAGCACTACCACGACCTCGATGCCCCTGCCGTCAAGGCAGCCCGCGTCGATCTGGCCGCAAGCCTGCGCATGGCGGCGCGTCTGGGGTTGAGCGAGGGCATTTGCAATCATTTCTCGGCGTTGGTGCCGGGGCATCCGGAGCTGTTTCTGGTCAACGCGTATGGCCTGTCATTCGAGGAGATCACGGCGTCGAATCTGTTGATCTGCGACTTCGACGGCAACGTGGTCATGGGCGACGGCAAACCCGAAGCGACGGCGTTCTACATCCACGCCCGCCTGCACCTGCACAAGCCCCGTGCGATGGCGGCCTTTCACACGCACATGCCCAACGCGACGGCGCTGGCAATGCTTGAAGGCGAACCGTTGGCGTGGGCCGGGCAGACCGCGCTGAAGTTCTACGGGCGAGTGGCGGTGGACGAGGATTACAACGGTCTGGCGCTGGACAACCGGGAAGGCGACCGGATCGCAGCGTCGATGGGCCAGGCCGACATCGTGTTTCTGAAGAATCACGGGGTGATGGTCACCGCGCCGAGCATCGCCCAGGCGTGGGACGACCTGTACTACCTGGAACGCGCGGCGGAGGTGCAGCTCAAGGCGATGAGCAGCGGGCGACCGCTCAAGCCGATCGAGCCCGAAGTGTTGCTGCGCACGGCCCGGCAGATGAGCGAGGAAGACCCCGAAAGCGCGCGGGCGCATCTGGAGAGCGTGAAGCGCGTACTGGCGCGGCATGAGCCGGATTTTTCGGATTGAGCGACGAAAAAGGCCCCCGAAGATTCAAGGAATCGACGAGGGCCAAGGCACTGCGCTCACAGTTCGGTTACAGGGTCAGCACGTCGTTACGGCATCCCCAGCCAGTTCGGCAACGCCAGCGAAATGAACGGCACGTACGTCACCAGAATCAGGAACAACAACAGGATAGACAACCACGGCAAGGCTGCGCGGATCGTTTGTCCCAAAGTCAGGCCCGTCACCGCCGAGGTCACGAACAGGTTCAGACCCACCGGTGGATGCACCAGACCGATCTCCATGTTCACCACCATCACGATGCCGAGGTGAATCGGATCGATCCCAAGCTTCGTGGCGATCGGGAAGAAGATCGGCGCCAGGATCAGCACGATCGCCGAAGGCTCCATGAAGCTCCCGGCCACCAACAACACCACGTTGACCATGATCAGGAAACCAATCGGCGTCAGCCCTTCGGAGATCACCCAGTTGGTGATCTGCTGCGGGATCTGCTCGGTGGTCAGCACGTGGGCGAACAGCATCGCGTTGGCGATGATGAACATCAGCATGATCGACAACCGACCTGACTCCAGCAGCACTTTCGGGCAATCGCTGATGCGCATGTCCTTGTAGACGAACAGCGCGATGAAGGCTGAGTACACCGCCGCCACGGCCGCGGCTTCGGTCGGGGTGAACATGCCGCTGTAGATCCCGCCGAGGATGATCACCAGCAACAACAGCCCCCAGAACGCCCGGCGTGCCGTGGCCAGCCACTGACGGAACGACACGCGCGGTTGCGCAGGCAGTTTCTTGACCCGGGCGACGATGTAAATCACCACCATCAGGATCACGCCCAGCAGAATCCCCGGCACGACACCGGCGATGAACAGTTTGCCCACCGAGGTTTCGGTCGCCGCCGAGTACACCACCATCACGATGGACGGCGGAATCAGAATCCCCAGCGTACCGGCGTTACAGATGATCCCGGCGCCAAACTCCTTCGGATAGCCCGAGCGCACCATCCCCGCCACGGCAATCGACCCCACCGCTGCCACCGTCGCGGGCGAAGAGCCCGACAGCGCGGCGAACAGCATGCACGCCAGCACCGCCGCAATCGCCAGACCGCCGCGAATGTGGCCGACGCAGGCGTTGGCGAAGTCGATCAGACGTTGCGCCACACCGCCGGTGGTCATGAACGCGCCGGACAGCAGGAAGAACGGAATCGCCAGAAAGGTGTAGCTGTCGGACGTCTCGAACAGCTTGATCGCCAACGAGCTCAATGAGTCCGGGCTGAACAGCAGGATCGAGGTGGCACCGGCGAGCCCCAGGGAGATCGCGATCGGCACGCCCAGGAACATGAACACGAACAGCAACAGGAACAAACAGATAACCGTCATCAGTGTTGCTCCTCGTTAGGGTTGGCCAGTTTGCTGGCTTCTGCCGCTTCATCGGCCAGGCCCAGGCCGGTCTGACGATGGGTCCAGATGCGGTAGAGGATTTCCAGATACCGGGCGATCACGAGCGCGAAGCCGATGGGCACGATGACCGTGATGTAGGCGACCTTGACGCCGTAGCGGTCGAGGTCTTCGGCCCCGATGCCCGCCACGAACAGCGCCGACACCCATTTGTAGCTGGCAATGAGGAACAGGCCGGCATAGGCCAGGCAGCAGGCGCACGCGAGCATCGCAAGAAGGCGCTGCACCGGTTTGCTGGTTTTTTTCACCAGCGCGTCGACGCCCAGGTGACCCGCCGTGCGCACGCCGTAGGACACGCCGAAGAAGATCAGCCAGCCGAACAGGGCTTTGGTCAGCGCCACGCTCCAGGTCATTTCCTGGGCATACCCCATGGTGTGGTCGCCAAGGAACGAGAAGAAATCGCTGGTGACGGTCCATTTGTCACTCAGCGTGTAAAACAAGGTGTAGATGTTGTTGAGCGCCACGTAGACGAACGTCACGAGCGTCATGGCAGCCAGCAGAAAGGCAATCATGCCCTCCTCCAGATGCTCCCAGAGTCGCGTCAGCGATTGCATAAGAAATCTCCGCACATAGAGAGAGCGGCCACCCCCCTCTTCAAAGAAGCGGGTGGCCACGCAGGTCTCGGGGACCTGTATCGATCAAACCGTCATGCGGGCGATCAAGGCGCCTTGTTCGAGTCGTCAGCGGCCTTGATCAGGTCCGGACCTATTTCTTCGGCGAACTTGTCCCAGACCGGCTTCATGACTTCGCGCCATTTGGCCCGCTGTTCAGGGGTCAGGGTCACGATTTCGCTGGTCTTGGAATCGATGATTTTCTGCTTGGCGGTCTGGTTCAGGGCTTCAGCCTGTTTGTTCACCTCGACGGTGACCTGATCCATGATCTTCTGCAGCTCGTCACGCACGTCAGGCTGCAGGCCGTTCCAGAACTTGGAGTTGGTGATGACCATGTAGTCGATCAGGCCGTGGTTGGACTCGGTGAAGAACGGCTGCACCTCGTTCACCTTCTGGCTTTCATAGTTCGACCAGGTGTTCTCGGTGCCGTTGACGGTACCGGTCTGCAGGCCCTGGTAGACCTCGGCGAAACTCATCTTGCGCGGGTTTGCTTTGAGCGCGACGAACTGCGCTTCCAGCACGCTCGACGCCTGAACGCGGAATTTCAGGCCACGAGCGTCTTTCGGCTCAACCATCTTCTTGTTCGCCGACAGCTGCTTCAGGCCGTTGTGCCAATAGGCCAGGCCGTGAATGCCTTTGTCGTCCATGGAGGTCAGCAGCGCCTTGCCCTGCGGGCCTTGCTGGAACCGATCGACAGCGGCCAGGTCGTTGAACAGGAACGGCAGGTCGTAGATTTGGGTTTTCTTGGTGTATTGCTCGAACTTGGCGAGGGACGGCGCCAGCATCTGCACGTCACCAAGCAACAGCGCTTCCATTTCCTTGCCGTCGCCGAACAGCGACGAGTTCGGGTAGACCTCGACCTTGACCTTGTCTTTCAAGGCGGGATCGGCCGCTACCATTTTCTGGAACATCAAGGCGCCCTGGCCTTTCGGGGTGTTTTCCGCCACCACGTGAGCGAACTTGATGACGACGGGGTCAGCGTGGGCCATACCGGCCACGGACACTGCAGCGGCGCAGAACAGCGCCTTGGTCAGCTTCAACATCGATATCACCTTTTTATTTTTGTAGGAGCTTTATAGTTTTTGGAGCAGTCGGTGGATCATGAGCGTTGTGCCATCTAACGATGCCCAACCCTGCGTGTTTCGAGAATCAGCTTTTATGTAAGCCAGCGTTCGGTGGAGCTGAACGCCAACCTGTTACGGTGATTCATCCCCAAGCGCTAGCCAGACGCCGCGCAGCTAGAAAGTTAGCAGGCTAATGAAAAAGTGCCACTATTCGGCGCGGCTGAATGCAGGACACTCTGCGAGAACTATGTGAGGCGCCAGAGGTTACGACGGCAGCGAAGGCGGTGTGCTTGGCAGACTCGCCCCCCTGTGGGAGCGAATTCATTCGCGAGCGGCCAGCACATCCGACATATCTCTGTTGCCTGGAACATTTTCGCGAATGAATTCGCTCCTACAGAGGTCTTGCGTGTCAGCCAGCGGCCAACGCCAACAACCGTTGCGCCCGTTGCAGCACCGGCGCATCGACCATCTGCCCGTCCAGCTGAAACGCCCCTGCCCCACCCGCCGCTGTGCTGGCTTCCACCACGCGCCCGGCCCAGGCCAGGTCATCGGCACTGGGCGCGAGGGCGGCGTGGATCACCGGCACTTGTTTGGGGTGAATGCACAGGGCGCCGCCATAGCCCATGTCATAGGCGTGACGAATCACACGGTGCAGACCGTCGGGGTCGCCGATGGCGGGGTGCACGCCGTCCAGCGGAGGCAGCAGATCAGCACCTCGGGAATGCAATTGCACCGACATGCGCGCCTGATCGAGAAACAGCTGGGCGGCCTCGGTGCCGGTGTTGAGATTCAGGTCTAGCGCCAGGTCCAGCCCGCCGAACGAGAGGCGCTCGACCCCCGGCGCACGGGCGATTTCCGCGAGGGCCAACAGCCCCTTGGCGCTTTCGATGATCGGCAGCACCGGCTTGCCTATAGCGTGAACAGCGGCCACGTGGGCGGCGCTTTCCACCTTCGGCAACAGCACGCCAGCGACGCCAGCGTGCTGTTTGCAGAACGTCAGGTCCGCACTGTGTTCGGCATGATCCGGCGCATTGACCCGGACCCAGACTGCCGCTTCTGGATTAACCCGAAGAAACGCGCCGAGGTTGTCCCGGGCCTCACGCTTGAGCGGCTCTTCCACGGCGTCTTCGAAATCGACGATCACCGCGTCGGCCCCGGCGGCCAACGCCTTGGCGAAGCGCTCGGGTCGGCTGCCGGGCACGAACAGCGCGGAGCGGATGATGGATGGGGGCATGGTCTATATCCTTGTGAAATGTGTTCTGTGAGAGCGAATTCATTCGCGAGACGTCGTTGAGACCGATGGAAATGCGTCGGATGTACCGGCCAATCGCGAATGAATTCGCTCCCACAGTGAAACCGGGTCCGCCATAAAATCGCGGCCAGACGGCGACCTAAACCACCCCGGCCTTCGCCATCCGCGCTTGGTCGTCGGCGCTGAAACCCAGCTCGCCCAGAATGCTCGCCGTGTGCTGCCCCAGCCCCGGCACGCCGTCCATGCGCGGGGTGAAGGCGCCGTTGCGACCCGGTGGCAGCAACGAGGGCAACGGGCCGGACGGGCTGTCCACTTCGCGCCAGCTGTCGCGGGCCTTGAGTTGCGGGTGATCCCACACGCCTTGCATGTCGTTGACTCGGGCGTTGGCGATCTGCGCGTCTTCAAGCCGCGCGACCACTTCATCCACACTCAGCGTGGCAAAGCCTTCGACGATGATCTGCCGCAGCACCTCGCGGTTTTCCGAACGCTTGAAGTTGGCCGAGAAACGCTCGTCGGTGGCCAGCGCCTTGTCCAGCAGCACCTTCTCGCAGAACAGCGCCCACTCCCGCTCGTTTTGCAGCCCGAGCATGATCGTGCCACCGCCCCCGGTCGGGAACGGGCCATACGGGTAGATCGTCGAGTGCGATGCTCCGGCCCGAGGCGGTTGCGGCGCGCCGTTGTAGGCGTAGTACATCGGGTAGCCCATCCACTCCACCAGGCTTTCCAGCATGCTGACGTCGATGCGGCTGCCTTCGCCCGTCTTGTCCCGCAGCATCAGTGCCGAGAGGATGCCGGTGTAGGCGTACATGCCCGCAGCGATGTCGGCGATGGAGCAACCGGCCTTGGCCATGTCGTTTTCACCGGGGCCGCCGGTCACCGACAGGAAGCCACCTTCGCTCTGGATCAGCAGGTCGTAGGCCTTCTTCTTTTCATACGGGCCGCCTTCGCCGTAGCCGGAAATGTCGCAGACGATCAGGCGGGGAAAGCGTTCGTGCAACGCCTCGAACGACAGGCCCATGCGTGCGGCGGCGCCGGGCGCAAGGTTCTGCACCAGCACATCGGCCTGGCCCAGCAGCGATTCGAGAATGTCGCCCGCCTCGCCCTGTTTCAGGTCGAGGGTCAGGCTTTCCTTGGAGCGGTTGGTCCAGACGAAGTGCGAGGCCAGGCCGTCGACGCGCTGGTCATAGCCACGGGCAAAGTCGCCGACGCCAGGGCGCTCGACCTTGATCACGCGGGCACCGAGATCAGCGAGCTGGCGCGTGCAGAACGGCGCCGCGATGGCGTGCTCCAGGCTGACGACGGTGATGCCGTCCAGAGGACGGGGGTTGTTTTGAGTCATGTTTTCCACCTCTCACGCATCCCTGTAGGAGTGAGCTTGCTCGCGATTGCGATCTGCCTGTGCCGAATACTCAAACTGACACACCGCTATCGCGAGCAAGCTCACTCCTACAGGTTCGGCGCATGCCTTAAATCAGATCGCTCAACGACTGCGCATCGCGCAGCTGCCAGACCCGCTCGATCAACGCCTTGCCCTGCTCCACCGAGCGGGCGCCGGAGAACGCCAGCAGACGCTGCACCTTGTCTTCCAGCTCAGGCCGCGACAGGGTGTTGCCCGGGTCGCCCTTCGGTTCGTCGATGGCGGCGGTCAGGGTGCGGCCGTCGGTGGTGGTGACGATCACGCGCCCCAGCCAGCGTGCCGGGTAAGCGCCGTCGACTTCAGGGTCCAGCTCCATCGTCACCTTCTCGCGGAAGGCCGCGACGTCGGCATCCACCAGCGCCAGATCGCGGAATTCGATCAACTGCGCGCTTCCATGCACGGCAATCAGCCCCAACACCGCGCCCATGGAAAACTTCGCCTGGTGCACGGTCTGCGGCACATCGACCCGGCCCAGCACGTCAATCGCGCCTTGGTGAACCCGGGTCACGACCTTGGCGATCTGGTCATGGCGCAGGCCTTCGCGCTGCATCAGGTGCAACAGCGCATCGGCGGCCGGATGGGTATGGCGGCAAGAGGCGTGGAACTTGAACGAAGTCTCGACCAGCGCCCAACGGGAGCCCAGACGATCCGACAACTTCGACGGATCGCTGTCCGTGGACATCCCCGCCGCCATGCCTTGATCACCTTCCAGAATATTGCGCGCGCCGGTCAGGCCGTCTTCGGTCAGGTATGCCGACAGCACACCGTCAGCCGCTGCCTTGGCGGTGTGCAGCTGTTTCGAATCCGCCGCGTCACGCAGGAATTCCCACAGGCCCGCCGCTTGTGTGCCTGCGGTGCCGAGCAGGTTGATGAACTGCTCCTGATTGAAGTTCAGCAGCTTGCCCACCGCCACGGCGGCGGCGAGGGTGCCGACAGTGGCCGTGGTGTGGAAGATGCGGTAGTGCGAACGGCCCATGAACTCGCCGATGCGAATCCCCGCCTCGTAACCCGCCACCGACGCCAGCAGCAGGTCTTGCCCGGATTTGTCCAGGTCCTGCGCCACCGCCAACACCGCCGAAAACACCACGGTCGCCGGGTGCAATACCGAGCTGTTGTGCAGGTCATCCTGTTCGACCAGGTGCGACGCCGCGCCATTGACCAGCGCCGCGAAATACGCCGACGTACCGCGACCGTTCACCAGAATTTTCGCCTTGCCGCTCGCCGGGCCGACCCGTTCGGCGTAACGCTCGAAAACGGGAATCGGGCGGGCGCCTTTGCTGGCCAGCGCCGAACCGATCCAGTCGAGGAACAGGTCTTCGGTGCGATCCAGCACGTGGCCAGGGATCTGCTCGTATTTCAGCTCGGCGAGGAAGCCCGCCAGTACCTGAGTGTGGCTTGCCTGGGTATGACTCATCTCGGTGTCCTCAGAAGCTGCGTGGCAGTTCGAGCAGGTGCTCGGCAACGTAGGAAAGAATCAGGTTGGTTGAGATCGGCGCGACCTGGTACAGACGGGTCTCGCGGAATTTGCGTTCGACGTCGTATTCGTTGGCGAAACCGAAGCCGCCGTGGGTTTGCAGGCAGGCGTTGGCCGCTTCCCACGACGCCTTGGCCGCAAGGTACTTGGCCATGTTCGCCGCTGCGCCCGCGTTCTTGCCGCTGTCGTATTCTTCGCAAGCGCGCCAGCGCATCAGGTCGGCGGCTTCGATTTCGATGTGGGCTTCGGCAATCGGGAATTGCACGCCCTGGTTCTGTCCGATCGGGCGGCCAAACACTACGCGGTCGCGGGCATAGGCGGCGGACTTTTCGGTGAACCAGCGGCCGTCGCCAATGCACTCGGCGGCGATCAGGGTGCGCTCGGCGTTGAGGCCGTCGAGGATGTATTTGAAGCCCTTGCCCTCTTCGCCGATCAGGCTGTCAGCGGGCAGTTCGAGGTTGTCGAAGAACAGCTCGTTGGTTTCGTGATTGACCATGTTGGCAATCGGCTGGACGGTCAGGCCGTTGCCGATGGCTTCGCGCAGGTCGACGAGGAAGATCGACATGCCTTCGGATTTCTTTTTCACCTCGGCCAGCGGCGTGGTGCGGGCGAGCAGGATCATCAGGTCCGAATGCTGAATGCGCGAGATCCAGACCTTCTGGCCGTTGATCACGTATTTGTCGCCCTGCTTCACGGCGGTGGTCTTGATCTTGGTGGTGTCGGTGCCGGTGGTCGGCTCGGTCACGCCCATCGATTGCAGGCGCAGTTCGCCGCTGGCAAGTTTTGGCAGGTAGTAGCTTTTCTGCGCGTCGCTGCCGTGACGCAGCAGGGTGAACATGTTGTACATCTGGCCATGCACGGTGCCGGAGTTGCCGCCGCAGGCGTTCACTTCTTCGAGAATCACCGAGGCTTCCGCCAGACCGAGGCCCGAACCGCCGTATTCGGTCGGGATCATCGCCGACAGCCAGCCCGCGTCGGTCAACGCCTTGACGAAGGCTTCCGGGAAGCCCTTCTCCTCGTCGATCTTGCGCCAGTATTCAGCCGGGAACTCGGCGCACAGGGCGCGCACACCTTCACGGATGGCATTGAGGTCTTCGTTATCGTATGGACTCATGGTCTGTGCTCACATCTGGCGGCGGCGCGACGGCCCGCTCTATAAAGGAAGAGATTCAATCGAAGGCGGCTCAGTCAAACACCACTTCGGCGCTCTGGGCCACGCCCGATTCGTTACCGGCCCACAGCTGCGCCTTGCCCGGCTCACTGATGCGGCCACCCACGCGGAACGGCGTCGGCACGTTCAGCGGGCGCACACCGCGATAAGCGAAATGGCGCACGCGCGCCTCGGGGTTGGCGCGGATGAACGCCCGCAGGTTGAAGGTGGCGATCATCGGACCGTGCACCACCAGCCCCGGATAGCCCTCGGTTTCGGTGACGTACGGGTAGTCGTAATGGATGCGGTGGCCGTTGAAGGTCACAGCGGAATAGCGGAACAAGAGGGTCGGCGTCGGCTCGATGGTCTCGCTCCAGTGGCCCTGCTCCGGCGCTTCACCGCTGTTGAGCTTCGGCGGATTGGGCTCGCGGTAAACGATGTCCTGCTCTTCGCGCACGCACAGTTCGCCGTTTTGCGAATAGTCATGACGCAGGGTGACGAACAGCAGCGAGCCGGTGCGGCCATGCTTTTCTTCGATGTGCAGGATGGTCGAGAGACGATGGGCATCGGCGCCGACGGTCAGCGGCCGGATGAACTCGACCCGGCCACCGGCCCACATGCGGTTGCGATTGTCAGCGGGAGGCAGAAACCCGCCGCGAGCGGGATGGCCGTCTGCGCCGAGTTGCGATTCGAACACCGGGTCCTGAAAGAAACACCATTGCCACAGCGGCGGCAACGCGTCGCCATCGGCAGGCACCGGCTCACCGAACGTGGCGGCGATGCGCTTGATCAGGTTGTGGCTCAGGTGATCCCGAGCCTCTTCGGTCCGACCGATCCAGGCGCTGAAATCCACCGGCGACTCTGACGCACTCATGTGAGAGAACCCTCTGCAATTTGTTGTTATGAGCGGATCATGAGAGCCTATCGGCATTCTGTGAATTTGCATTTGCGTATACCGGCGTTCATCTATGCTGAACGCCTTCACTTGTCCGGACATCCCCATGCACTTCGACCTGGCTGACCTGCGCCTCTTCATCCACATTGGCGAATCCCCAAGCCTGACCCAGGGCGCCCGCCGCGCCTTCCTCTCCCCAGCCGCCGCCAGCGCCCGGATCAAGGCACTGGAAAGCCAGCTCGACACGCGCCTGCTGTACCGCGACAGCCGTGGCGTCGAACTGACCCCCGCCGGTCAGCGCCTGCTCAAACACGCACGCCTGATCATGAGTCAGGTCGATTACCTGAAAAGCGAATTCACCACCTACGGCACCGATTCCGCCGGGCACATCCGCATCTTCGCCAACACCACGGCGGTGACCGAATTTCTGCCCGAAGTTCTGGCAGGCTTTCTCGCCCAGCGTCCCGGCGTGACGGTGGACCTGCAAGAGCGTTTGTCGCGGGACATCGTGCGCGGCGTGCTGGACGGCAGCTCGGACATGGGCATCATTGCCGGGCCTGTGGAAGCAGCCGGATTGCAGGTGATCCACTTCAGCACCGACCGCCTCGTCCTGACCGTTCCGGAAGGTCACGAACTGGCGACGCAGAAAACAGTCACGTTGAAGCAAACCCTGGCGTTTCAGCACATAGGCCTGCACGAAGGCAGCACGTTGTTGAGTTTTCTGCGCGATCACGTGGAGCGACTGGGGTTGAACCTGTCATTGCGGATTCAGGTGTCGAGCTTCGAAGCGATCTGCCGGATGGTCGAAGCGGGGGTCGGGATCGGCGTCATTCCCGAGTCCGCCGCGTTGCGGCATAGCCGGACAATGAAGCTGGTCACTGTTCAACTGGACGAGCCGTGGGCGGTGCGCGAGCGCAGCATTCTCGTGAGGGAACTGGACGCCCTGCCAGGGGTGGTCAGGGCGTTGATTGCGGTGTTGATGCCGGGTGGGCAGACTGCCGTCTAATCGCGATTCACCCGTCGACCCAGACACGATCTGCAGGAATACGATCTGTGGGAGCCGGCTTGCTGGCGAATGCGTCAGTTCTGAGAACATCGGAGTGAATGCCACACCGCTTTCGCCAGCAAGCCGGCTCCTACAGGGGTCGTGTACACGCGAACCGTCTATCGGCGGACGTCCAGCATTTTCAGCCACTTCCCCGGCGGATACCCAAACGTCTTCACGAAATGTCGGGTCATGTGGCTCTGATCGGCAAACCCCGCCATCAACGATGCATCGCTCAACGACACGCCGCACGAAATCGAATGGCGCACGAGATCGAGGCGTCTCAGGGTCAAATAGCGGTGGGGGCTGGTGCCGAACAGCGCGCGAAAATCCCGGGACAGGCGCCAGCGGTCGGTGTCGCTGGCCTGTTCCAGCGCTTCCAGGCTTACGCCCTGTTCAAGGCTGGCCATCAGCAGTTCGCGGGCACGCTCGGCGGCGGCGTAGTCGCTGGATTGCCGCCCTCTTCTCACGCCTGCAGCGTCTTGCAAGGCGACGGTCAAATCAAACACTGCGTCGTCCAGTTCCAGCGGTTCGAACGGGTTGTGCAGGTCTTTCAACAATGTCTGGCTCGCCCTGAACAACCGAGGGTCACGGGACACCCCGCCCTTGATGAAGGGCAGCGGCTTGCCGCCCAACACCTGCTGGATCATCGCCGGTTCCAGGTAAAACATCCGGTAGCGAAAACCGTCTTCGGTGCCTGCGTGGCCGTCGTGGGGTTCATCGGGGTGCAGCACGATGGTCTGCCCCGGCAGGTTATTCACCTTGTCCTTGCCGTACTGAAAACTCTGCACCCCCGACAGCGTATGGCCAATGGCGTAGGTGTCGTGGCGGTGCATCTCGAAACCGTGGCCGTGGAAATACGCTTCGATGCGCTCCAGGTTCGGCAACGGCTGGGCGCGCACGACCCAATCCCGCTCGGAATGCGCGAGGTGGGCTTCTCCGTTTGAATACTTGTCCATGGCGCGGCTCGTGATCGACAACTGACACAGGCGAACACAGATACCACTTGGCGAGGTGCTTGGGAATGGCAGGCAGCCCGACTGTCGATGAAGGGCGAGATATGCGACTATTCCCGACTTTCCTACACCAGTCTTTCTCAAAAAGAGCCGCGCATCGGTAACGCAGCCTCGCCAATGATCTGCAAAAGCGCCCCTCTCATTGCCTTCAAACGGACGTGCCTTTCATGAATTTCCTGCGCCGCGTACTCCTCGATCGTCAACTCAAACAGGGGCTGGCCCAGAACAAATGCCGTCTGGACAGTGGCATCCGGGGCCTGCGGCGGGACATGGAGCTGACGCTGGAACACGGCGTGAAATTGCATCAGGTAAAAATCAACGCGGAGCGCCTGAGCATCGGCGCCTACACCGACATCGTCAGCGGCACCGAGCTGCAAAATGTCGCGAGCATTGGCCGCTATTGCTCCATCGCCCGCGACGTGACCATCGGCCAGAACCGCAAATCCCACCCGCTGGAATGGCTCAGCACCCACAGCGCGCTGGGCGGGTTGCGTCAGCAGCAGGCGGGTATGGCACATCACGAAGAGGTCAAACAGACCGTGATCGGCCACGACGTGTGGATCGGCATGGACGTGTTGATTCTGGAAGGCATCACCATCGGCACCGGCGCAGTGATCGGCGCGCAATCCTTGATCACCAAGGACGTACCACCGTACGCCATCGTCGTCGGCTCCCCGGCCAAAGTGCAGCGTTATCGCTTCGAGCCGCACATCATCGAAGGGTTGCTGGCGAGCCAGTGGTGGAACCTGACGCCGCACCAACTGGCCGAACTGCCCATCGAAGACCCGGAAAAACTGCTGGAAGCATTGAAGGGTTTTGCGGTGCCGGACAGCCATCCCGGCAAGGTCGTGGTGCGCAACAAACCGTTCTCGGTGAGCCACCAGGCGGCTCAGTGATTCAGCCATGTTGAGATCGATCTGTGGGAGCGAATTCATTCGCGAGACATCGGCACTGACGATACATCTCCGTCGCCTGAAACACCTATTCGCGAATAAATTCGCTCCCACTGATGCCCCGTGGCGCTGCGAAAACTGAGGCGTGGCATGGGTTCCCTTGTACTGGTTTAAACCGCATACACCCCTTCACCCTCACCCCGCCTGTTTAGCTGGCGCTGCGGAATCGTTGGACGCATGCACCGGCGGCGCTTGTTCGTTAAGCAGCGTCTGAATCGCCTGACCATAGGCCTGCCGCCCGAGGTTCATGCTGTTGTTGTGATTGCCGCCCGGCACCATCAGCAGGTTCTTCGGCTCCTGTGCCGCCTGAAACAACTGCTCGCTGAAACGCGGCGAGACGAACTGATCCGCCGCGCCGTGCACGATCAGCAGGGGCATGTGGATCTCGGCGATTTTGTCGATGGAATCGAATTTCTGCGACACCAGCCAGCGCACCGGCAATGACGTGCGGGTGCTCGCGACAGACGCCGCGACGTCCGCGAGGTTGGTGAAGGTGGACTCGATGATGAGCCCCCGCGCCTGAATCGGTTCGTCGCCCTTCTGCGCATCGCGCCCCAGCTCCGAGGCCAGGTCCACGGCCACCGCACCACCGAGAGAGTGCCCATAGATCAGGCGTTTGCGGGGGTCGGGTTGCAGCTGTTTCAACCGCGCCCACGCGATGCGTGCGTCTTCATACACTGAGGCTTCGGACGGCAGTTGCCCTTTGCTTTCGCCGAAGCCTCGATAGTCGATGGCCAACACCGAAAAGCCCAGCGCGTGCAGTTGCTCGATGCGGAAAAATTGCCCGGTGAGGTTCCAGCGCGAGCCGTGGAGATAAAGGATCGCAGGCGCGTCTTTTTTCTCCGCCAGCCACCACCACGCGTGAATGTTCTGCGACACGCCGAACGACGGCGCCTTGAGTTCCAGCTCCTGCACATCGGCAGGAATGCCGTGATACCAGCTGGCGGTGCCGGGTTCGATCATGAACACCAGCTCCCGCTCCTTGTGCTGCAACGCCGCGCAGCCGACCGGCAGGCCGACGACAATCAACAGCATGCACAGCCAGAAGAACCAGCGAGCCTTGAAATGCGCCAGGGAGAATTGCGGCATGAGCGATGGATTCCGGAGATCGAGTGAGACCTCCGGCAGTTTGCCATTCATTGCGGCAAAGGGTCAGTGCCTTCTGCCGAAAGGGGTGGGCAGAAAACGCCCATTCGGTCACCGGCATTCCCCTGTGGGAGCCTTGGGAGCCTACGGTGGGAGCGAATTCATTCTGGGCGGCATTCCGCCGAGACGCCGTGCATCCGCTAGAGAGGTATCGCATCGAACATCGCATCGCGAATGAATTCGCTCCCACAGGCATTCGCTCCCACAGGCATAGGTGTTTGACTAAACGATCAGTAACCCGAACCCGACGCAGGCGCGCCGCTGACAATCGCAATGCCGGAACTGGTGCCCAGCCGCGTCGCGCCCGCTTCGATCATCGCCACCGCTGTCGCATAATCCCGCACGCCACCGGAGGCTTTGACGCCCACGCCTGCACCGACCACCTTGCGCATCAGGGCCACGTCTTCCAGCGTCGCCCCGCTGCGGCTGAAGCCGGTGGAGGTTTTGACGAACGCCACGTCCAGCTCTCGGCAGATCTCGCACGCGGCGGTCTTTTGCGCGTCGTCCAGCAGGCAGGTTTCCAGAATCACTTTCAACGGCACCGCGCCGCAGGCATTTTTAACCGCTGCGATGTCATCCCGCACGACATCCAGCAAGCCGTCCTTCAGCGCGCCGACGTTCAGCACCATGTCGATTTCGCCCGCACCGGCAGCAATCGCCTGCTTCGCTTCGAACGCCTTGGTGTCGCTCAAACCAGCGCCCAGCGGAAAGCCGACCACGGCGCAGACCTTGACCTTCTGCCCGGTCAGCAACGACGCCGCGTACGGCACCTGTCCAGAGTTGACGCACACCGAATAGAATCCATGTTCCTGCGCTTCACGGCACAAGGTGGCGATCTGCGCGCGGGAAGCATCGGCGGCCAGCAAGGTGTGGTCGATATACTGCGCGAGCGCGGCGGGTTCGATCTTCATTGACTCTTCCTTCAGAAGCAGTGGTTAGCGGTAAGCTTAAAGCGGCAAGCGAGGAGTGTTTGCCTGCTCGTCACAATGTTTGAAATATAACAGACTATGTTACTTTTATATCACGATAATCGACAGCCGGAACCACCGTGGACAACAAGAAATCCGACCGTATCAAACTGATTCAGCAAGCCCTGCAGGACCAAAAGGCCATTCACTTGCGTGAAATGGCCGCGCTGCTGGACGTCTCGGAGATGACCCTGCGTCGCGACCTGGGCCGTCATCCGGAGAAATTCCACCTGCTGGGCGGGCACATCACGCTGGCGTTCGATCCATCGGAAGCCAGCGATTACAAAGTCACCGAGCAAGGCACACGCCACGTCGAGGAAAAGCGCCGCATCGGCAAACTGGCCGCCGCATTCATCAAACCGGGCGACACGGTGTTTTTCGATTGCGGGACGACGATTCCCTTCGTCATCGACTTCATCCCCGAAGAGCTGGAGTTCACCGCCGTGTGCAACTCCCTCAACGTACTGCTCAAACTGCAACAAAAACCCAACTGCCACATCGTCCTGTGCGGCGGCAGTTTCCACCGCAAGAACCAGGTCTTCGAGCACCACAGCGAAGCCAGCATCCTCGACGGCATTCGCCTGACCTGGGCGTTCGTTTCGGCTGCCGGGGTCAGCGACGAGTTCGGCGTGACCTGCTTCAACTTCAATGAGGTTGAAGTCAAGCAGAAGGTCTTGCGCCAGGCGCGGCATTGCATGCTGCTGGCCGACCACTCCAAATTCGACGCCGTGCGCACCGCGCATTTCGCCACGCTGGAGCATTTCCAGGTGGTGGTCAGCGACAAGAAACTGCCCAAGCTGTATCGCGATCTGATTCAGGGATATGGGGCGCAACTGGTGGTGTGATCAGTCCTCGAGATTGATCCAACTGCCGCACTTCCCCAGCCGCCAGATATCCCGTCGTCACGCTGAACGACGCCCTCTCTCCCGCCCCCAATTCCCGCACATTGCCCTTGGCCTTTTCCGCCAGATACCCCTCCGGCTCGCACGTCGCAGGCAGCACGAACGCGGCCACCTGCTGATCGGCGTTGTGCAAAATCCAGCGCGCCGCACGGCCGAACTGCGCCGGTTGATAGCGGGTGTAGAACGCCGGACCGTCCGGGTGCTTGAGCAGGAAATGCGCGTCGCCCTTTGCGTCCGTCTGCACGCCATCGAAGAAACACACAATCTCCGGGTCGTAGAGCTCAGGCGTGTTCAACGTGTTCAAGCGCGAGGGTTCGTCGGTCAGTTCGGCCATGTACGAAGTCCACGCCGGGGTCGGCTTCACATGAGCGGGCACGCTGCTGCGCACCCGCGTGCGCTCGACACCCAGCGGCTCGACGAACTGCCCGTCCGCCACATACGCGTAGTTCATGTGCGCCATGTACATCAGCTCCATCGCCTTGCCGGCGAGGTTCTGCACGTCCATGCCGATGTCGAACAGCGCCGAGCCCGGACGCAAGGTCACGCTGGGCCGGGCGCGGTAGTGATCGCCGAAGCCCATCACGTATTCGTACTCCCCGCCGAGGCGCAAAAAGGCGCCCGCCGCATCCGTGCCCACTTCCAGCCAGGCGCGGTCCATCGGCGCGCAGGGCATTTCGCCGTGCAGCGGATGGTCGTCCTGTGGCGTCGGGCAGCCGTTGCGCAACATGCCACTGTGAAACATGAAGCAGCCATAAGTGCCGATCACCGTCGGGCTCGGGCGTGGCTGGTCGAACATGTTGCGCATGGTCAGATCACAGCCGTCGAACACCGCCGACCAGATCATCTGCCCCTGATACGGCAGCACCACGACGCGGCCTCGGCTGTTCTCCAGCGCCAGCGCCTTCACGCCGCTGGGGTAGGTCCAGGCCAGCACGCGGAAGTCGGCGGACTCCAGCAGGGTCTTCTCATCCCCTGTAAACAGCTCGGGAAACAGCGCGACAGTCGTGTTCATGAGGCGGTCACCGCACCGACCGGCGCCGTTTCGCTGCTCGGGTCACGCAGGCATTTGATGGCGTACGCGACGATGACCACGAAGCACAGCAGCGGCACGCTGTAGGCGATCTGCATGTTGCCGTGCGTCGCGTCGGACAGCAGGCCCTGGAAGATCGGCATCACACCGCCGCCGACGATGCTCATCACCAGCAGCGAACCGCCGACACCGGTGTCTTCGCCCAGGCCATCAATGGTCAGGCCGTAAATGGTCGGCCAGCAGGGGCCGAGGAAAATGCTCACGCCCACCGCCGCGTACACGGCGCTGATGTTCGGCACCAGAATGGTGTAGGCCAGCAGGACGATGGTCAACACGCCGTAGATCGCGAGGACTTTGGCCGGGTGCAGTTTGCGCATCAGCAGGTTGGCGATCATCTTGCCGACGAAGTACGCCGCAAAGGTGGTCAGCAGGAACCACGAGGCGCTGCGCTCGTTCATCCCGCCCATCTGCATGGCCAGGCGAATGGTGAAGCTCCACACGCCCACTTGCGCGCCAACGTAAAGAAACTGCGCGACCACGCCAAACGTGAAACGCGGGTTGCGCCACAGGCGGGACAGGCTCTGGCCGATGCTGCTCTTTTTAACGTTCTCTTTGACGTTGCCCTTGCACGCCGGGAATTTGGTGAAAGCGATGAGCACGAACATCAGGATCAGCACCGCGATCATCCATTTGTACGGCAGCAACGTGGACTGGATCATTTGCAGCTGCTGAATCGCCGCGTCGGACGCGCTCATCTGGGTCAGTTGTTCGCGGGTGGCGTCGGTGTCCTTGAACATCACGAAACTGCCGACGTACACCCCGGCCATGGCGCCGAACGGGTGGAAGGTCTGGGAGATATTCAGGCGACGGGTGCCGGTTTCGCGAGGGCCCATCAGCGTGGAGTAGGTGTTACAGGCCGTCTCCAGGAACGACAGGCCCGCCGCGATGACAAACAGCGCCAGCAGGAACATGCCGTAAGTGGCCATCGAGGCGGCCGGGAAGAACAGCGAGCAGCCCACCATGTACAGCAACAGGCCGATCAGGATGGTGGTCTTGTAGCTGAAATGCCGGACGACCATCGCCGCCGGAATCGCCACGAAGAAGTAGCCCAGGTAGAACGCCGACTGCACGAAAGCGGTCTGGAAATCACTGAGCAGAAAGGCCTTCTTGAAGTGCGCGATCAGCACGTCGTTCATGCTCGCCGCTGCGGCCCAGAGCGCGAAGCAGCAGCACAGCAGGATAAAGGCGAACCAGGGCGTGCGGTTCAGGTAGAACCCGTCCGGTGATTGTTGGAGCGCGGGCTTTGTCATTGTTGTTCTCCGTGAAGTGCGGGATGCCGCGCCGGGCCGTCAGCGTGACCGGCCAAAGCGCGGCGGCTCATGAGTGACTTACTGCGAATGTTGTGAAGAGCAGGTGTCGAGAAAACGCCCGAACGTGGCAGCGTCCGGGTAAGAACTCTGGGTGCCGAGGCCCGTGACCGAGCAGGCGGAATACGCCACCGCCTGGGTCATCGCCCGGCGCATGTCGCCGTCTTCGCTCCAGTGCCGGGCGAAGCAGCCGATGAAGGCATCGCCTGCGCCAGTGGTGTCGCGGGCGTCGACTTTCAGGCCCTCGACACGGAACTCGCCCTCCTCGCCCACGTACAGCGCGCCCTGTTCGCCGAGGGTCACGATCACGTGGCGAATGCCGTCCTGCACCAGCTTCAAGGCAGCGGAGCGGGCGGATTCGAGGGAGTCGACGACCTGCCCGGTGATCAGGGCCAGTTCGCTTTCGTTGGGGATGAAAAAGTCGAGTTTCAGCAGGTGTTCACGACTCAGACCCTTGACCGCAGGCGCCGGGTTGAGCAGTACAGGAATGCCGTTGGCCTTGGCGAAATCGATGGCGTGGTAGACCGTTTCCAGTTCGATTTCCAGCTGCAGGACGATCAGCGTGCAGTCGCGCAAAGCAGCTTGAGCGGCGTCGATGTCAGCGGGTTTGAGGTGCGCATTGGCGCCTTTGACGATGAGGATGCTGTTGTGGGAATCGCTCTGCACGAAGATCGGCGCGACGCCACTGGAGACGCCGGGCACCCGCTGCACGAACTGGGTGTCGATACCGTGGCGCTGGAAATTGGCGAGGGTGTTGTCGGCGAACATGTCGTCGCCGACCTTGGTCAGCATCAGCACCTCAGCGCCGAGCTTGGCGGCCGCGACGGCTTGATTGGCACCCTTGCCGCCGCACCCCATGGCGAAATTCGGGGCTTCCAGGGTTTCGCCCTGAGCCGGCATCCGGTCGATGTAGGTGATCAAATCCACCATGTTGCTGCCGATGACCGCGATCTTGTTCATGTGTGTCATTACCTTGTGTACGCGCAGGGATCGCAAAACCGAACCGCCGACGCGATATTATTTTTGTTATTTAAATAACATTTTTTGTGACTATTCAACCTCTATTTTGTGGGGCTTTCACCGACCACACGCAAAAACGGGCCAGGCATCGCTGCCTGACCCGTTGAAAGCCCGGATTTAGAGAGGTTGAGGCTGCTGATGGATTCAGACAGCCGGTGGTCGCAATCGTTTGCGATTGGATGATTCAGAGGAGTTTGCACGGGTGCTGCTATGACGGCCCCCTATAACCTGTGGGCTGAAGCAGGGATTGGCAGTGCATCTCCCTTCAGGCAATACAGCAAAACGATATTCACCAACCACATCGCCATCGCTGCCACACACATGCATCGATATCGACTCGCCGACGAGTTGGAGCTTCTGTCATAGCCATTGCCAGCCCTCGTTGCAACAGACTGCAAGGTATCGGCTACGGGGGCTGGACGATGTCACGTGACGATCAGAACAGATAGGTCTCAGAAAGCTGAATCGTTCTTGGCGGACTTGGCATCAGCGTGTAGTCAAACGTCGCAGCAGTACCTCCGGTGTAGTACCTGCGGTCGAACACGTTGAAGACGTTCATTTGAGTCGTCCATGCGCCGACCTTGTAGGAGGCCATCGCATCAGTTCGAACGTAACTGGAGAGCTTGAAGGTGTTAGGCAGCGTTGCTTCGCGTGAGCCCACATAATAAACACCGCCACCAATCTGCAAGCCTTCCACTGACTTCATTCGGTAGGCCGTCCACAGGCTGGCACTGTGGCGAGGTGCATTGCTCAAGACATCCCCCGTTGGGTAGTTGCTATCGCTGCGCACCTTCGCGACGGTGTAGGTGTAACTCGCAGCAGTCTTCCATTGAGGAGTGATGTTGCCCGTGATATCCAGCTCTACGCCCTGACTTCGCTGTTTTCCCGTCAGCACTTGGAGCAACGGATCATCCGGATCCGTGGTCAAGATATGGTTACGATCGAGACTGAACACCGCCAGATTGGCGTCGAGACGGTCTTTTATCAGCTCGTGCTTGAGACCCACCTCAAACTGCTCCACAACCTCAGCTTCATAGGTGACGTTACTGCCGCTGTGACCGACATTCGGTGAATGGCTGAGGCTCCAATCCGCGAAGTACGACGTGCTGTCAGTGGCCTGCCAAACGATGCCCAAACGCGGAGACAGCGTCGATTGCTGTCCCTGGGCTGAGTCACCACCTGACTCCTTGGCGCGGTTGACGAATCGGTCGGCACGTAACGCGGCCTGGAGTTTGATGGTCGGTGTCAGCTCGATAAGGTCTTGTACATACGCACCGTAATCCTTCCCTTGCGATTCGTGGCCATCCAGCGAACCGGCGGGTGTCAAACCTGAAAGGTAATCCGGATTGCTCAGATCCAACGTCATCGTGGAGATCTGTGAGCCAGCGCTTGAGATCTTCTGGACGCTGTAGTCGGTACCGATCAGCAATTGGTGTTTGATGTCGCCTGTAAAAACCTCCCCCACCAGCTCCGCACGCGTCCCGAACTGTCGAGAAGACTCATCCGCATCGCTGTAAACGGAGTAGTCGAGCAGATTACCCACAGTCGCGGTGCTGTTAGGGAATGACTGGGTCGAACGCTGCCGTGCATAAGCATATTGGCCTGCCAGCCGCAGCTTCCAGTTGTCGGATAGTGAGTGCTCGAACAGCAGGGTTTCAGAGAGGGTATCGTTCTTCCCGTAGTCGCCATCAATGCCCGCGTACGCCCTCCTGCTGAGTCCGTAATATCGGGTTTTGGACAATTCGCGATAGTTGGCCACTGCAGGAACGCCGAAGTCGAATCCGTCTCTGTTGAGGTGGTTGTACTCACCCAGCAGCGTCAAGGACGTGCCGTCGTGATTGTCCCAGGTGATCGCGGGCGCGAAGGACCATGAGTGGTCGCGGGTGTCGTCCCGGAAAGTCGAATCATGTTCGGCGGACGCATTGAGACGCACGCTCAGGTCTTCGTTCAGCACGCGGTTCACATCTAGGGTGGATCGCGCCAGGTCGTGGCTACCTGCAGTGCCGCTCACCTCACCAAAATCATTCCACTCCGGCTTTTTCGAGACGGTGTTGAGGTAGCCACCAATCGCACCGATCCCCCCGTACAACGCACCCGCGGGGCCTTTGAATATTTCGACTTGATCGATGTTCTGCACGTCGCGGAATGCGTAATAGCCGTAGTTACGAAAGCCATCGCGCAGGCCGTTGCTTTCACTAAAGCCTCGGATGTTGAAGAAGGTGGCGCCGTTCCCGCCGTAGTTCGCCTCGGCATGCACGCCGCTGACTGTTTCAGCCACTTGGTCGATGCGGGTGACGCCCCGGTCCTTCAGCAGCTCATTGGGCACGACCTGAATGGAGGCCGGATACTCCTTGAGAGGGGTATCGGTTCGGGTGGTGTTGGTTGACGTTGGAGTGACGTAGCCCGAAATGGACGTATCAGACACGGTGGTACTTGGGAGATCGACCGTCCGGGATGCCAAGGCCGAGTTCGGCGCCGCTGGAGCATGGGGGGGCGTGGTTTGTTCTTCTCTCGCCTGGGTGAGCGGAGTCAGCTCGGACCCGTTTTCTACGTGGGCATTTGAAGCCAAGGCAAGCCCTGGCGCGCAGATTGCCGTCAGGTAAAAGGCACAAGGAAGCGGGCGCAGAGGCCTGCGAATGGGGGTACGGTTCATGATCAATTTCTTTCGAGTAGGCAGCAACGAATGGCGCTGGTCCCTTAGGCCAGCACTTCAGGATCTCGGCAGTTTCCCTACGCACCATGCACAGAAGCGCACTCGGCTCTGTTCAAGGCCAAGCGTTCAAACGTGATGGGGCTAAAGAGAACAGGCTGCACTCAAGGTGCGCGGGGCTGTAGGCTCAGTAATAACGCTGCGGGATGGGTGTGTAGCGTCAGGCGACGCGCAATTGGCCGCATAGGCCGGCGCCGAAGTAGCCACCCTAACACCGCGAACAGAATAAGGCCCAGCGGCAGTGACGCGGCAAAAAAGCAGTCGCTGAAGGGAGAGTCCATGCCTGGCATTGGCGGCATGTCCTGATTGGCAGCTGGCTTGTCCATGTGGTGATGGGAGTGATCCATCCCCATGGCGTGCCCGGTCACCATTGCCTGGCTTGAGGGGGACGGCACACTCGGCGCAAACATCTTCTGCAACATCTGCCCGTGCCCGATGCTGCATGCCATGCCGTTAAGCAGCACGAGGATCAGCAAGGCTGGAGCTAGATATCTGAGATAAGAGCGGGTCCCGTCCATGGCGGCGAAAGGTATCACTGCCTCGGGTTCAAGGCCAATGAGAAAACTACGTATTCAGTGAGCTGAAATGCCGCGAGCCGATCACGACATCTCAGCGCAATGACTCTCTAGTTTCCGAGCTGCCGCTCTTTCCAGTTCCCGGGATACACCACGTAACCGAACAACGCATGACCTGCGTAGGTCACCTCGGTGCCATCCGGAATCCAGAGCACCTGACCCGGCTCGACTGAGTACGCCACCCCGTTTGCGGACAGCTCGAAACGGCCCTCAATCACAAAGATGACTTCGTCGTACAAAAGTGTCCACGACACCTCTGCGCCCTCCCACCGTGCGAAGCCAACCCCCATGTTCGGTGAGACCTCGTTAGTGAGAGCCCGTGCGACGCTGGCACCTCCCGGTGGGCCACCGCGATGACTAAACGTCAGGTCACGGTGGTCGACCAGAACGACCGGGCCTTTGCCGGTACAACGTTGGCTCGTCACAACTCACTCCTGCTGTTCCAGGCGGCCCAGCGAATGCGCGTCCGCACCCCCAACCCCAGAAACGGCTCCGGAGGGTTCAGCGACGGCATTCCGGTAACGGCCTGAATGTCCTGGAGCTGCTGGGAGTCGGCACCCAGCACCTTGTCTGCCAGCAATCGGCCAGACACGGTTCCCCATGCGGCACCCACGCCGTTGTCGCAGGCGGTGACGTGAACCCCCTCGTTCACTTTGCCGAAAAAGTTCGTGAAGTTCCGAGAGATCGCGTAGGTGCCTCCCCACGTATGGGTGAACGGGACACGCGACAATGTCGGGTAACGGTCAAGGAACGCCTTGCGGTGGTCTTCACGAATCTTGTCCCGCGTGCCCCCGCTCACGCTGCGCCCGTACCGAGGCACATGTTTGTACGTGTTGCGGATGATCAACCGCCGGTCTTGAGTCATGCGCACCGTGGTACCTGCATGATCGGCGGGCGTCAGGCCCCAGTCCGGCTGGATACCCACAGAGGCCATTTCCTCATCGGTCAACGGTCGCGTCCAGCTGGCAAATGTCATGACGGGCAACAACCGGTTACGCAGGTACCCAAACTCTTGGGTGAAAATGCTCGTGCTCAACAGAACGCTCGGCGTCCGAATCGCCCCGTTATCACCGTTCAGAACCCACAGACCGGAAGCGTCACGCTCAAGCCCTCTGATCGGTGACTCCTCAAGCACCTCGACGTTTGCCGGAAGCGAATATCTAAGGCCACGAACCAAGGCGGCAGGCTGCATGAGATAGCAGCCAGGTGTGAAGATCGCTCGACTGTAGTGCTCGGTCCCCAGTACTGAAGCAAGCTCTCGGCGTTCCACCACGTTGTAGGTTTCGCCCAGGTTGTCGAGCAAACCCTGGAAGTGATCAAGGTAAGCCAAGCCCCGGTCACCTACCGCGCCTTGATACTTCCCGGCATGGGACCACTGGCACTGAATCCCGTGCTGATTGATCAAAGACTCAAGCTGGGCGATTGCAGAGCGATTAAGGCCGAGCAGCCGTTGTTTATGCTGGGGGTCCGGATGTTCCAGCGCGAATTTATGAGGCAGGTCGATCACGAAACCGGAGTTGCGCCCAGACGCGCCATAGCCCACACGCTGAGCATCCACCAACAGGATCCGTGCGTCAGGCAGATGTTCGGCTAACCGCCGTGCCGCGCTGAGCCCTGCGAAGCCTGCACCGATGACAACATGATCTGCGGATTGTTGGCCCTGGAGGCGATGGCTCGCAGCCGGTGGAGGCAAGGCTTCGTACCAACCGCAGGTGCTGTCGTCGTGCGGCAGTTTGACAATACTGTTCATTTGTCGGCCCTCAAGCCACGCTCTGTTGTGTGTCTTGGCAACGTTGCAGCCAAGTGGATCGGTGACCCTGCGCCTGACGCCCCAGGAGGACGAACCCTCGTACGGCCCCCGCCTCATCGTGAAACGCCGCACTCAACCCATCCTCGGTTGCATCACAGCGCCATTGGCCCGCAGTCCCCGGAGATGGAATCAGCAGGCTGAGCGGCGCAGCGGGCGTTTTCACCATGACGGGCATCAAGGGGTAGCTCACGGTTGTCGGGGTGCCTGTGATTGTCTTCACGAGCGCCTGGATACCTTGATTGATCGGAGCGAGGTACGGCAGCAACTGCCCGTTGACTTCAATGCAATCGCCCAACGCATACACGCCCGGCTGGGACGTTTGCAGGTAGGCGTCGGTCAGGATGCCTCTGTCGCATTTGATTCCTGCCGCACGAGCGAGCTCCAGATTCGGGCGCAGGCCGATAGCTGACAACACGATATCCGTTTCAAGGTTTTCGCCATTCGCGAGGGTCAGCTCGAAACCGGATGCACGGGGCGCGACACGTTGCAGTGTCGTACCCAAGTGCCACCGAACACCCAGGTTGGACAGAGCATCCTGAAGCTGGACGCCGACTGGCCTGGGCAGCAAGCGCTCCATTGGCCAGGCGCCCAATCCGATCACCTGAACTTCATATCCGCTGGCGGCCAGGTCGTTGGCGAACTCACAACCGATAAGCCCGTCTCCCAGAATGGCGACCCGCTTCACCCCGGCAAGACGCGCCCGAAACCCATGGTAGTCATGCAGGTTGTTGACGCTGATCAGGGCCTCACTCGCGCCTTCGACTGGCACCCTCACCGGCGACGCGCCACTGGCCAGAATGAGTTGCCCGTAAACCATTTCACCCAGGTTGGTGAACAGTCGGCGGGAGTCGGTATCGATGCGCTCAACACGACAGTGCGGGTAGACACGTATGCCTAGCCGCTCTTCGATGGCTATCGGACTCTCCGTGGCCAGCGATGAGGGCTCCCGCCCTTGCGCAAGGGCGATAGAGAGTGCCGGCTTAGAGTAATTGTGCCCGTCCTCTTGAGTCAGAACCCTGATCTCGATGGCTGGATCGGCTTTGCGAAGTGCCTGAGCCAAGCCATAACCGGCGTAGCCGCTGCCAATGATGACGACGGGTTGCGCAGGTGGGACGGGTGTTTCCGGCGTTTTGAGGAGTGTCGTTTGAGCGACCGCTATGACCACCTCGCTGATTTCGATCATTTCAAAATCAGCTTTCCCGACTTTGCATTCAGGGCACAGCCAATCATCCGGGATGTCCTCCCAACGCGTACCGGGGGCGATCCCATCGTCCGGCCAGCCCAGTGCTTCGTCGTAGATCCATCCACACACGATGCAGAGCCACTTTTTCAGTGCGACGCTCATCACTCCCCCTTGATGCGAATAGCGAGGTTCTTGGTGCGCACGTAGCTGTACAACGCTTCTTGCCCTTTTTCGCGTCCGTAACCGGAAAGCCCAACCCCCCCAAAAGGCGTCTCGATCCCGCCGGCGTACCACTCGTTCACGAAGACCTGGCCAGCACGCAGACGCCGGGAACAACGCAAGGCTCGGTTGAGATCCTGAGTGAAGACGCCTGCCACCAGTCCAAACTCTGTGCCGTTGGCAATGGCGATGGCTTCTTCTTCCGTGTCAAAAGCAATGGCTGCCAGCACTGGGCCGAACACCTCAATTTGAGCGATGCTCATCTCGGGAGTAACGTCCCGAAAAACGGTGGGCGCCATGAAGTTCCCTGCCATGCCTGACAGGCGCTCGCCTCCAGTGGCGACCACTGCGCCCTCCTCCTGAGCCGAGTGGCAAAGCACGTCGATCCCGGTGAGCTGCCCCGCAGAGATCACGGGAGTGATGACGGGGTTCTCTTCCCCGGCACCGATGCTGAAGCCGTCCACCATTTCAACGATCGAATTCACGATTTCATCGTAGATCGAGCGATGGATGAGGACTCGCGACAAGGCAGAGCAGACCTGCCCGGCGTTGAAGAAAATGCCATCGCGAACGCTGGTCAGGAGTTGCTCGCGGTCAGCATCCGGGAATACCAAAGCCGCTGACTTGCCCCCCAACTCCATCACGCACGGCACGGCGTTCTCGGCGGCCGATCGCAGGATGGTTTGGCCTGTGGGTACCGATCCCGTGAACACGATCTGATCGACTTTGTTACTGGACGCCATATACGCCCCGACTTCTCGACCACGTCCACACAGGAGATTCACAGCCCCTGGCGGCGTGCCCGCACGTTCGATGGCTTCTACCAGCACGCACAACCCGAGGGGCGAAAGCTCTGGGGATTTGACGATTACGGCGTTGCCGGCGGCGAGTGCCGGAGCCAGCGAGCGCGCACAAATCGAGACAGGAAAATTCCACGGCACGATCTGCAGCGAGACACCCATTGGGTCGTACAGAGTGAAGTCCATGTACCCGTTGCCCAACGGGATCGACGTGCCTTCGATCTTGTCGGCCATGCCCGCGTAATATTCGAAATAGCGGGCCGCTTCATCGAACTCGCCTTTTGCATCGCGCAGCGTCTTGCCATTTTCCGCGCACAAGATACGAGCACCCTCATCGGCGATGGCGCGGATTTCTTCCGCAATCCTGAGCAACCACGCCACGCGATGCGCCGGACGCGCATGGGTGAGTTCGCCGCTGTCGGCACAGCGGCGAGCAGCATTTAGGGCTCGCTCGGCATCGGCCTCGCTGGCTTGGGCGATGGTCGCAACGGGCTGGTTGGTCGCAGGTGCAAGGATGGTCAATCGTTGCTCGCTGTCGACCCATTGCCCATCAATGTAATTAAGCCAGTGTCTGGAATTCATCATGTTCTCCTGGCTCAACCTTGCTTGGCGGTATCGAGCAATTGCCGAGCCGTCCACTTGTGAAAGTAATGGGTTGGAAGATCCATTTCAGGGGAGAAAGCGCCGCCGTTGTAACCTGGCGAGCTGCGCCCCATCTGCATGCCTTCAACCGAAGCAATGTCTTCAGCAAACACCACACGCCACGAGTCCATGACCGCCTTGCGGGCAGCTTCGTATTTCGCATCGAGCGCTTGATCGCCGACGTAGAACAGGCGCAGATGCTCAACGGTTTTTCCTGGCTCGATAGGTTCCAGCATCATGGCGAACGCGTGGTCGGCCTGGATGCCCAGCAGGACGTTGGGGAAGAACGCGACGTACTCGGCGTTGCGCATGCGATCCGCAGGCCACGACGGGAATGTCGGAAGATGGGTGCCCGCAACATCGGACAGGTTGTAGGCATAGCTGCCTTGTCCGGCGAACTGATCAAACATGATGTTGTAATGGTCTTCGAGGCGAGAATACGTGTTCAGGCTCGGATGTACCCACGGCAGATGGTACGCCTCACAGTAGTTCTCCACTGCCAGTTTCCAGTTGCACTTGACCTCGATGGCCATGGCGCCGCTGTTCGATTCGCGGCGCATCAGCCCCATCCCGTCAGCACCCAGGAATTGAGCCCAGCGTTCTGTCAGCGGTGCCAGGGACTCCTGCAAATCCGGTGCATCACCCGACAGGTTGACGAAGACCATGTCCATCCAGATTTCGCTGCGCAGTGCCTTCAGGCCGTGCTTCTCGCAAGCGAAGCGGTCATCTTTGTGCTGGTTAATACCCCCCACATGCGGGGTGCCTCGCAGAGCGCCGTTCAGGTCGTACGTCCAGGAGTGGTACGGGCATCGGATAACGCCCTGCACTTCGCCTGCAGCCTGCACCAACTTGACCCCGCGGTGACTGCACACGTTGTGGAAGACCTGAACTGTCCCTTCGCGGTTACGCATCATGAGCAAAGGCAGGCCCATGAAATCAACCGGCTTCACGTAGGCGTTCCTCGGCAGGTCGGATGCAAAGCCTATGCATGCCCAGTTGCGGCCCAGCACATGGTCACGATCAAGCTCGAAGTAACGTTGATCGGTATAGAAAGGGTTGGTCAAACCATGAGCTTGCTCGATAGGAGAAAGCACGGTTTCCAGACTTTGCACGGGGATGAGATTCGCGGTGCCCATTATTGTTATCTCCAAAATCGCTTGTTCGAGGCCGTCAGGGTCAGGCCTTGGCCCGGCGAATTCTTCCGATTTCACGCCCCGCGTCACAAACGATTTTTTCAACGCTATTAATGAGAAATTATCATTAATTATTTTTTGTCTTATCTGCCCTCTCTCGCATGCGTAAATCTCATAAGTCGATGAGTTTAAATAGTTTGTTGAGCGCTTCGGCCTCGCGCAAATTGGCGGCGCTATCAATCCCAGTCGCGTATCGGCGTCATACGATGGCGTACTAAAACAAAAAGGGGAGAATCCCAATGCGTGCCAAAAGTGGCCTGTTCAAAGGCCTCAATCCAACCGTAACGATCGTTTCCGTGGCTATTGTTCTTGCGTTCGTCGTGCTGTGCGCGACGCTTGGAGATCAGGCCGCTCACGCTTTCAAAATTGCATCGGATGCAATCCTCGACAACTTCAAATGGTTTTATCTTGCGTTAGTAAGCGGCCTGTTGGGCGCATTGATCCTCATCGCTGTCAGCCGCTACGGCACGCTCAAGCTCGGGCGTGAAGGAGACAAACCCGAATTCAGCTTCCCTGCCTGGATCTCGATGCTCTTCAGTGCAGGGATGGGGATCGGCCTGATCTTCTGGTCCGTGGCCGAACCCGTGCTGCACTACTCGTCAAACCCGTTTAGCAAAGGGCTGACGGATGAGTCCGCCACCACTGCCATGCGCCTGACGCTGTTCCATTGGGGCCTGCATCCGTGGGCTATCTTCACGACCATTGGGCTCGGGCTTGCTTATTTCGCCTACTGCAAAGGCCTGCCACTGGCGCTTCGCTCGGTTCTCTACCCACTGATCGGTCAGCGAATCTACGGGCCGATTGGACACGCAGTGGACATCATGGGTGTCTGCATCACGGCGTTTGGCGTGTCTCAATCGCTGGGGTTGGGCGTGGTACAAATCAACACCGGCCTCAATCAGGTGTTTCAAATTCCCGTCAGCATGGGCCTGCAACTGGGCATCATCGCGCTGGTGAGCCTCATCGCCGCAGTGTCTCTCGTGGCGGGTGTTTCACGAGGGATGAAGCGTTTGTCGATCTTGAACATGTGGATGTCGTTCGGTTTGATGCTGGTGGTTCTGGCACTGGGCCCAACCCGCTATGTCATGAATTTCCTGTTCGAATCTACTGGCGACTATCTCCAGCATTTGGTCGGCTTGAGCTTCTGGACGGATACACAGGCTAACTCGTCCTGGCAAAAAAGCTGGACGGCCTTCTACTGGCCGTGGTGGATGACCTGGGGCCCGTTCGTAGGACTGTTCATCGCGCGCATTTCCCGCGGCCGCACAATCCGGGAACTGATCATTGGCGCGCTGCTGGTACCAACACTGGTCACCATCCTGTGGATGTCAGTGTTCGGTGGTTCTGCGCTGAAGGATGAGCAGAACGCCCGTATCGCCAGCGCTCAGCAGGTCAGCTCGCAGGACAACGCAACCGCACCGTTTCAAGGCGGTGTCATTCTGCAAGCCACGCAGAAAGAAACAACGTCAGCCATGTTCACGCTGCTTGAGCGCCTTGACGGGCCGACGATAGGCGGAATGTTGTGTGTGCTGGTTTGCCTTCTTTTGGCGGTGCACTTTGTGACGACCGCGGATGCGGGCACTCAAGTGCTGTGTATGCTCAATTCGGTGGGCAGCATCAACCCGCCTAACTGGATACGCGTGCTCTGGTGTTTCCTTGAAGGGGCGATTGCTGGCGGTCTTTTGTTAGCTGGGGGACTGGCGGCTATTCAATTGGCGAGCATCGTGATCGGGCTTCCCATCGCCCTCTTCCTGCTCGTGACGGCCTACAGCCTGTTGCGTAGCTTACGAGAGGATACGGTCTGGCCGGTCCAGACCCTGATGATGCGACCCGCGATCAACGACGTATCGCTTCGACCTGAAACCGGACAGCTGTTGACTCAACCCACCCACCGGGAAATGGCGTGAGCTCCAGGTTTCCCCTTTCGAGTGATCGAGACCAGGCTGACCTGTCCAGCCTGGTCTGGCAGCCGCTGATCATAGGGGACATGCCGCTGCCAGGATTGGAATATGCCGAGTTGGCGAACGCTCACACCTGGCATGGATACTGGATGAAGATGGCACCCGGAAGCCAGTCGCCACCCCATCGCCACAGAGGCGAGGAGCTGATTGTCATCTGGGAGGGGGAGGTTCAGGACAGCGATGGGAGTTGCTTCAAGGCAGGCTCAAGCCTGGTCTATGCGTCGGACTCGGAGCACCACCTCCACTCCCCTTCGGGGTGCGTGATGCTCGTCATCGAATCCGCTGCGGCTGAGCTACTGTCCTAGCTGACAGCAGCGAGTTGAGAATCGCTGATCTGGGTAAGCAGCCACTGCCTGAAACGGTTGACGCTCTGGCGATTGGCCGAGCGTCCAGCCGGTTCCAACAGACAGAAACGAGCATCGGTACGCAGCACCATGTCAACGGGGCGCACCAGTGTGCCGTTCGACAAATGATCATCCACGAGATTAGACCAGGCCAGCGCCACGCCCTGGCCGGCCAACGCCGACTGGATCAGCATGGAGTAACTGTTGATGTTGATCCGGTTGCGAGGTTCAGTCGCCTTTAGGCCACTCTTGTGAAACCACTCGTGCCATCCAATCCAGTCACTCTGAGGATCCTCCAGCCACAACCAAGTGGCTTCTCCAAGCTGCTGCGGATTGGCCAATTGGGGATGACGAGCCAGGTAAGCAGGACTGCAGACAGGAAAGATCTCTTCAGCAAACAACGGGGTAACCTTGGCATTGCTGGGCTGAGAGCGGCAGTAATAGAGGGCCAGATCACAGTCAAGCCGGGAAAACTCATGCATGGCGTCGGTCGCAATGATGCGCAAGTCGATTTCGTCGTTCAGGTTCTTGAAAACAGACACTCTCGGCAGCAACCAGAGTGACGCCATGGCGGTACTGGTGACAACGGTGACCTGTTCGGTCCCCTGCCAGTGACGAACACCTGCGGTCGCATGTGCAACCTTTTGAAGCGACTCGCGCACGACCTCACAATAGTCTCGCCCTGTCGTCGTCAGCACGATCTCCCGGGTCGTCCGGCTAAAAAGCGGCTTACCGAGATACTCCTCAAGCAGGCGAATCTGGCGGCTTACCGCTCCCTGGGTGACATTCAGTTCACGGGCAGCAAGGGTGAAGCTCAGGTGCCGCGCGGAGGCCTCAAACGCGACAAGGCTATTGAGAGGGGGCAACGGGTGCAGTTTCATCAGGCTTTTCACGTGTGGTTATTGTTGTACGAAGGGGTCGACGCGGGGGGCAGCGCCTGAATGTGCTGCGCAGCATAAGAAGTGTCGAGATGGTACCCCTTGGCAGGTTAAACACTCAATGAATAAGTCATCTCCAAAAAACAAAAAGAGTCGGCAAGCCCTGACAGCTAGACGGACCCACCCACCGTTATCTCTGACGCATGTATTTCATCGATCATAACGGCGGCCAGGAGTCGTGAACGTTTTGTGATCTTTGCCCCCATCGGAACCTCTGCCAATGCGTTTGTGATCTGCTCGAGCAAGGGAGATGCCCCAAACCTGCGGGCCGAAACGGGCAGGTAACCCATGAGTAGCGTATGCACATAGACAGCATTGAACATGGTCTTTTCACTGACGCGCAGCCCATGAGACAGCCAAGCAGGGATCCATATCGCTGACTTTGCTTCCACACATAACGACTCCAGGTTCAAATCAACGTTCAGCTCACCTGACAGGACATAAATGAGCCGGCCGTGGTAATGCCGGGTTTTTGCGAAACGTTTAGGGTCATCGCAATAGTACTGATGCCCAAACGCCGGTAAATGCCCAGCAGCGGACATATCTTCCATGCGATTCCACAACGGGCTACTCGGCACGCCTGGGGACTGGCCGTTATTACTGACAAGCCTCAAGGCCTGATACTTTTCGCTCATAGTGTATTTCTTCGTTTATTAACCGCGCAGGGTTATCGACCGAGGCATGACGGATTACCGATTCGGATCATCAGCTAATTGGGTTAAACCCGGGCATCGCTAATCCGCCAAAATATCCTGCAAACGTGCCCAGATAACGCTTCGGCAGTTCCGTGTCTGAGTCAGATTTGCAGCATGGCCTGCGGGGCAAAATGTCAGGTCAAAAGTCGAAGAAGACGGTTTCGTCTGCGCCCTGCACCCGGATGTCGAAACGATAGGCAACGTTGCCCTCCACCATGCAACGTTGGGCCACCAGCGTTTGCCTGCGAGCAGGTTGCTCAATCAGGTTCAGTACGGGGTCAACCGCATTGCTTTGATCTTCATCGTTGAAATAGAGGCGTGTCTGTAAATGAATGTTGATGCCACGGGCGAAGAGCGACACGTTGACGTGGGGCGCCATCGGGACGCCCGCAGCGTTGCGTACCACGCCTGGTTTGACGGTCTTGATCACCCATTCGCCCTCGTCAGCCGTGGCACTGCGGCCAAAGCTGTTAAAGGACTTATCGAGGTCGTAGTCGGTGTCGTATTCCCCGTCGGCATTGGCCTGCCAGAACTCCAGAAACGAATCGCGAATCAGGTGGCCGTTGCCGTCATAGACGTGTCCAAGCAGCAGGATGTGTTCACCGGGGGCGCCGGGTTTGGCCATTTCATTCCAGATTTCCTGCTCTCGGGCCGGGTTACCTGCGGCTTCCAGCGCGAGGCCAATGTGCACGTAAGGACCAGCGGTCTGGGACGGAGTTTCCGGCAGAAGTTGAACGGGCATGACAGCCTTCCTCAAGCGTTTTCGAAGTGAGTCTTGCGCTGACCGCGCAGGACGATATCAAAGCGGTAAGCCAGGCAATCCATTGGATTGGCCATGCTCAGGTCGAATCGAGCGATCAGGCTCTGCACGGCGTCCGGGTCAGCGATGGACTTGACGACCGGGCACATCGGGATCAGCGGGTCGCCCTCGAAATACATCTGGGTGATCAGCTTGGCGGAGATCGACGGACCGCTGATGGAAAAATGAATATGCGCAGGGCGCCAGTCATTAGGGCCGTTTCGCCAGGGATACGGGCCGGGCTTGATGGTCCGGAAGATGTAATTGCCGTCTCGGTCAGTGAGGCAGCGACCAACGCCGCCGAAGTTCGGGTCCAGTGGCGCAAAATAGGTGTCTTTGTAGTGGCGGTAGCGTCCGCCCGCATTGGCCTGCCACATCTCCACCAAGGTATGTGCAACGGGCTTGCCATACTGATCAGTGACCCGCCCGGCAAGGATGATGCGCTCGCCGATGGGGAGGCCACCGTTGTTGAAATTCAGTAGCAGATCACTGTCGTGACGACCCATTTGCAGGTGGGAAAAGTCCGGACCGGTGGTTTCAGATACCGATTGAGGGATGCCGACCAACGCCTGGCGCGGCGAACGCAGGATCGAGGTCTTATAGTTGGGGTTCAGCGCTTTAGGGTGCCAATTACGATCGCGAATGGCGAAACGACTGTTGGATGCGTCAGACATGCCAGTCTCCTGCTGTCATTATTGGAGGTCGCGCCTGTTTCATGCATCAGCAGGCGATGATTCAGTTTCCTCCGCCCTCCCCCCTGCTAAAACTGAAATTAACGACGATATTCATAACCAAATGATTATGAAACCGCGCCGTCATAACGATCGCTTATTCAATGGGACCAGGACGTTCCTTTAAATTGAAAACAGCCACACTCTTTATCTGCGCACAGTGACGAAGTTATAAGTGGGAGGAACAGCTTGAACGGGGGCCAATCGAAACCTTTCGAATACCCGCGGACTAGATACCGGTGAGCCGACCGTTATTGATTTCGTCGATCAACACCGCAGCGAGCAGCTTATTTTGTTTGGTCACGCTGGAGCCCAGCGGCGTATTGGAAAGTGTGTGCGCGACCTGCTCCAATAAACGAGACGCCCCGAAACGCCAACACCTCGGAGGCAGATGAGACACAAGCAACACATGAACGTACACCGTGTAAAACTTCGTTCCAGCGCTGACGCTTAGTTCATGCCGAACCAAAGGCGGTATCCAAAACGCGGATTTCGATCTCACACGGATGACCTCTGCGGCCAGTTCTGCATGCAACTCACCGGAAACCACATAAATCAGTCGGCCGTGGTAGTGCCGGACCGCGCCAAAGCGTTTTTGCTGATCACAGTAGCCTTGATGGCCGAAGGCAGGCAGATCGCCCGACGCTGACACCTGTTCCAGCTCATCCCAAACCCGAGAGGGGCTGGACGCTATAGAAACACCGACTTGTTTGAAATGATCAGCGACGAGCCGAAGCGTTTTGTGAGGTTTGTGCATGATGGCGTCAGATCACTCATGACTTCGACAGGGATGAATGGGGCAATCTCTTGCAGGAAGGCGAACGCCAGCGTTCCACACTGGAACAGATCATCAGCCAAGGCCCACCAAGGCTGGCATCGCAAAACCGCCAACATCTACAGCGAATGTGCTCAATGAGCAGATGCCCACACCGCCTTCGATTCAGGGGCGCTAGCCAGGACACAAGCGCTTATCCAAGAAACAGTTCCAACCCTATACGGCTGCCTGATCGTACTCGGCTCACGCCGTGTCGCAGCGTCATGTGGCAAACACCGCTCCGTCCCTTCACTGGCCTCTGGGATGCCGCAATCAGGGCAGCGTCCCCTTTGTTGAGAGGAATCACCATCGGCCTCGAATGCATGCGAGGGCGTTGGTCTGCGATCACGAACTCACCTCCAACAAAATCTCGGTCTGGTTCAGAAAGCAGGACCACCATTTGGATGGGAAAGGCTTCACCCCGCGCAGCGTCATGTCCGAGCGCCTGCATTTGATCGGCGAATAAATACGTTAATCGCGCGTGCAACGCCGGGGGGTCGCAAACACTCTTCACACTGGCGCTCGATGAGAACAGGCGTGAATGGCCAACATCGGATTTCCAGCGGTGTGCAATCGGGGTTAAAGCTGAACGCAGCGCTCGCCCCCAGCTTTCCAAAGGTTCAGGAAGCGGGCCAGTCAGACATTGCTCGCAAGGGCTCAGCGCGCGCAGTTGCTCCTCGCTCCCCCTCTTGGCGCCCCCCTGAAAGGCTGATAAAAGCTGGTCAATTTCCGGCTCGGCCATAACGCCCGGAAGTGTCGCCCACCCTCGACGGTCCAGCTCTTCGTAAACGTCGTTGATATCCCGCTTTGCCCTTGTGGAGCTGGCCTGCCGGGACGTAGTGAAATCCGGAACTTCGAACAGGAACGACGCAGAACCTGTTGTGATCAGACAGTTATTCAAGACTGCGCCTCAAAGGACACCAGCAGCACAGCGCACCCGGCAACTCAACCTTGGCTCTCACACTGGTAACATTCATTGCCGCTTGGAAACACGCTGTCCTTAACGTCTTGTGAATACCGTTTTACCGCCGCTTCGATGTGTTCCCGTATAGCACCGTAGCGACGAACAAACCTCGGTACTCTTTCGAATAAGCCAAGCATGTCGTCGACGACCAGGATTTGCCCATCACAGGAGGAGGACGCGCCGATGCCAATCGTGGGGATTGATAACGTCCGCGTCACCTCCTCGGCAACGTCTTCAAAAACGCCTTCAACGACTACCGCGAAAGCACCGGCATTGGCTATCTCCTCTGCCTCTTTCACAATTCGCGCTCGCTCAACTGCTGAGCGCCCTTTGGTCTTGAAGCCCCCATCAAGGTTGACAGACTGCGGCGTCAGGCCGACATGCCCCATGACCGGGATGCCCCTGCCAGTCAGAAATTCCACGGTACGGGCACAACCGGGATTGGACTCCAGCTTGACCGCCTGACAACCGGTCTCCTGCATGATGCGAACAGCGGTGTCATAAGCCTGCTCGGTGTTCCGCTCGTAGCTTCCGAACGGCAAATCGACGACCACCAAAGCCCGCGACGCCCCCCTCATCACGGCTTGGCCATGCATGATCATCATCTCCACGGAGACACCCAACGTGCTGGGCAACCCATGAATGACCATCCCGACCGAATCACCCACCAACAGCAAATCAACCATGGGGTCGAGTAATTCAGCGATCGGTGCTGTGTAAGCGGTCAGGCAGACAATCTTTTCCTGACCTTTGCGCCGGACGATATCGGGCACCGTTATTCTTTTAAACTCTCGTTGGGCGGACATATAAGGTCGAGCATCCTGGAAGTGGGAGCGTCGCTACAAGGCAAGCGACGGTGTGCGTCGGGGCTACCCGCGCCTATGACGTGGGCCTGATGTGTGGCGCGGGCTTTTGGCTGACGTACACCCGAAATCAAACCCTTCTGGAGCGTTTCGGTTTTCGCCAACAGGTGGCAGGAGTATGGCGATCCAGCCTCGGCGAGACTCTCGGAATCAAGTCAAATACTTGTCCGATCCCGCCACGTCCCACGAGGTAGCGGCTCCCGGCTCTGATCGGCCGTGCTGTCCAGACATTCACTTCGTTCGCGCTGCAACAAAAAGCGCAGCGCCGGATTTACACTGCAAATGGATGGCACGATACTGACAGGAAGATCCTGAATAGTGCGATCGCGCCATGTCCATATTTCCGCTGCCCGTCTTCGGCGATGCTCCCGTGCAAGGGGTCGAACGCGAATACCCCCCAGGATTCGAAGCCGAACACAGGCACGATCATCACGCGCAGGTCATGTATGCCGTCAACGGTTCCATGACCGTCGAGACGCCCCAAGGCATCTGGGTATTGCCGCCGCACCGCGCGCTCTGGATTCCGGCAGGCATCTCACACACGTTCAAACACTCCCGCCCGATCTCTTTAAGGGCTGTCTATGTTCGAGAGGACACTCCTGGGATACCCGACTGGAAACGGTGTTCCGTTTTAAACATCTCAAACCTGGTCCGCGAGTTGATACTGGCGTGCGCTCAATTACCGGCATCGTACGAAGGCGACACCCGAGAGTTTAGATTGGGCACTGTGTTGCTTGATCATTTGGCGCTTCTCGAACAGGAAGCGTTTTTTCTTCCTGAGCCTGTCGACAAGCGAGCGGTCAAGGCCGCTAATCTGATCAAGAAAAACCCGAACGACACGAGACCTCTGAAAGATATCGCCCGTCACGTCGGCGCCAGCCCGCGAACCTTGGAGCGACTGTTTTCAACTGAAACGGGCATGGGTTTTGGTGCGTGGCGCTTGCGGCTGCGCTTGATGGTAGCGCTGGAAAATCTGGCGGCCGGTGAGTCCGTAACCAGTACAGCCGCAGCGATCGGGTATGAAAGCTCCAGCAGTTTCATTGCGGTATTTCGATCGGTGTTTGGCTGTAGCCCTACAAAATATTTCGCCAGGACCTGAAACACAAAAAGACCCCGAACGGGGTCTTTCTGGATCGAACACTGACCTCACATGAGCGGGATGCTGTAGCTCACCATCAGACGTGTTTCATCCTTGTCAGCGCTGTCGTTACCCCGGAACACCGCCCCTCTCCACATCAGGCCAAGCCCCTTGAACGTCCCCGAAGGCACGACGTAATCGATCCTCATATCTCGTTCCCACTCTTTGTTACTTTGAGTGGGCGTATCGATATGCCGACCGCTGATGTAGGTCACACTCGACTTCAGCCCCGTCAGACCAATCGCCGAAAAATCATAGGCGTACGTGCCGACCGTCGCCTCCTCCCCAGCATTGACAAACTTCAGCGACTGAGAGTTGGTAATCAAATACACAGAACGACCTTGCCCCTGGTTGATATGGGGAAAGTCACTTTCGCCAGTGGTTTTCTGATACCCGAGGCTCAACGAATGGCCTTGAAGGCTATAGGTAAACAGACCACTCCATAGTTTGTTGTCAACTTTTCCGACGTTGACCCCATTACCGTAGTAGCCCGCGCTGACGTAACCCTCGTTTCGTCCCGACTGGCTGCCATTCTTTCCGTCAGACGTACTGTAGAAATACCGGAGATCGGTCTTGAGCGTCCCCACGGGAAGCTGCCAGTTATGGATCAGCCCCAAAAAGTGCTGCTGATAAAAATCTTCCAGGCTGCCGTAGTAGTACTGGAGCTGTAGGTTTTTAGTGGGGTTGTAGTCGACGCCGGTGTAATAAAACTGGTTACTGAATTTTCCTTTTACAGGGTCGTTGGCACCCGCAATCGACATGCCTTGACCGTTTGTGGAGTTCCGGTCCAGCACTTGTTCGATGCGCCCCGCCATGAAGTTGAATTTATCCAGTTCCTTCGAGTCGACCTGCCAGCCGCGGAAGGTCTCGGGCAGCAATCGCCCATCCTCGTAAACCAGGACGGGAATTTTCGGTGTTAACGTGCCGACCTTCAGTTGGGTCTGCGAAATGCGAAACTTGGCGGTAGCTCCCGGTTTGCTGAAGTCGTTAGCGGCCTTACCGTCGTCCAAGGGAAATACACTACCGGGCGTATTACTTTCACCCGCTTTACCCGCACGCCCAGACGCATCAAGCCGAACCCCATACAGCATTTGCAGATCAAGCCCCACGCCGACCAACCCCTCAGTAAAGCCGGACTGGTAGTTGAGCATAAACGCTTGCCCCCACTCTTGGTCTGTAGGCGCCTTCTGATTCCGGGTGTCCTGATTAAAGTAAAAATTTCGAAGATCAAGGCTCGCTTTACTGTCCTCGATAAAACCCGATGCATAGCTGTGTTGAATACAGCCGAGTGTGACCACCAACGCCACCCGCGATGAATTTTTCATATGTGCTCCAGAAAGGCGAACACCTTCGCCCAAGGCATTGGCAAATAATTTTTATAGGGAGGACTGTGCGGTTCGTAAAAAACGAATACCTGTTCGTCAACGCAGACGAGTCCGAACTAAAGATAACGAGTTCGGCACACTTCAAACAGTAAACGGACTGATATTATCTATGACAAAAACCGCAACAATTTGCTGTCTAGAGACCGGGGTGGGCATGGAAACCTGGCCGACGCTCAGGAGACCTTGAGGAGGAGACGCTTACGCAACGGGCGTGCCTTCAGCACTATATTGCTGACAGCAATAATCTTTCCGCACTTTTCTAAATGACGTGCGATGTCCGGTTGAAAATCGGGCCCCTCATCCGCTCGCCGTGGTATGGATTTCGACTCCAGTGCCAGAACCGCCAACAAGCTAAGCTCATCAGGGCTGATGAACGGGGAGGAAGATTGGAGTAATTCGAAACGGGGGCGATCCTGTCGAATTTGCTGAATGAGCCGAATAAAACTCTCCGCAAGCTCGGCATTCAAACCCAGCTTGAAAAAGTTCGCCGCTGCAACGTTGAGCCCTTCGGTGGCATCGCAGACTGCGCGCATCCCTTTCAGCAGACATTGCTCCGCAGGGGAGCAATGCCGGGCACAATGCAAAATGCGAGACATCGTCGTCTCCCTCTAATAGCGGTCTCAGTTAATGAACTTCGTCGGTATCACTTCCGGCAACAAGGCCACTCGCTCGAGCAGTGGGGTGAACATCGCTCGCACTGCTCCCACGGCCGCCTCCTCGTCTCCATAAATGATTGCCTCGATGATCTTCGCGTGTGCAGCAAGGCTCGGCTCAAATAACGCATGAGCTGCATATATAGAAAGATACGGCCGGTGGAATGCTGCATTCAGCGATCTGTACACGGACCATAACACGTCATTGTGAGAAGCCGCGGCCACGGCTTCATGCACCGCCTGGTCACGATCCGAGAAACAGGCGAGATCATCGCTTTCGCTGTACTCACCTCGTCTCGCCAAAGCGAACCACAAGTCCCGGATATCGCTCATCGTTCGCCGACGAGCAGCCAGACGTGCTGTCTGGACCTCTAGAAGAAAATGCACTTCAAGGTAATCGCGAAGTGTAGATCTTATTGTTATACCTTCATCGGACATCATCTCGGCAACCCTCCGGGTGCACGCAGTGTTTTTTGCCACCGTGGCATGCGATTCATGCCAATGAGTGGCTCCATGGCGTCACAAGCGTCTCGGATGAAGGACGAACCTTCGGTGCTCGTTGCTTGGAAGGAGAACCCACATAAATGAAGCCCAGCAACTGGTCAGACGCTTCTTTCAACCCCAAGGCGTTGCGCACATCAGGGTCATAGGCATTGGGTCCCGTCGCCCAATAAGCGCCATAGCCGAAAAGATGCAGCGCGTTAAGCAGATTCATCGCCGCAGCGCCTACCGAGAGGATCTGCTCCACCTCGGGCACTCGCTCATCATCATAAATCCGTGCCCCCACTGCGATGATCATCGGTGCAGCGACAGCCTGACGCCGCGAACGGTCACCATTGTCGTCATCGCCACGCTTGACCGCTGCCGCTGCGAAAATATCGCCCAGCGCCGACAGCGCCTCTCCCTGAATCGTGAAAAAACGCCAAGGCTTGAGGTTGCTGTGGTCCGGCGCGCGCATCGTCGCCTCAAATACCTGATGCAACTCGTCTTCTGTGGGGACAGGTCCCACAAGAGGCCAGTACGATCGGCGACTCAAGAGTTGGGTCAGGAGTTCTGTTTTGGCCAGGTTATATTGGAAAACGCTCATAGGGTGACTCCCGAAACTTGAGTATCCATAGGCATCAGGATGGCAAACACGTCAGGCCATCTCTTGCCGATAGTATGTAGACTCATTCTCAAGAACACTCTCTGGATTGGGTCAAAAACTATTCCAATCCCGCCACCTTCCCCGGGTCTCGTCTGGGTTGACGATGACGGTACAGGTCAGGCCCGCAGCGAGTATCAAACCCTCGGGAACGTCATCCAGATGAATGCGCACGGGCACACGTTGCGCGAGGCGGACCCAGTTGAACGTGGGGTTCACATCCGCGATCAGTTCGCGGCTCTGTGGGTTATCCCGATCAAATATTCCACGCGCGATACCTTCCACATGCCCCTTGATGATCTCTCCGCTCATAAGCTGCATATCGGTAGGGTCTCCCACCCGAATGTAGGGAAGTTTGGTTTCCTCAAAAAAACCGTAAACCCAAAAGGAGTTCATATCGACGACAGCCATCTTGGCCTCCCCGATTTTTGCGTAGTCACCCCGATGCACATTCAGGTTGGTCACATACCCGTCGACGGCGGCCACCACCTTGGTGCGGCTCAAATTGAGTTGCGCGGCGTCCAACTCGGCCAGGGCCTGTCGATATTCCGCCTCTGCCGCACTCGCAATACTCCCCGCGTCCTCGCGGTTTTCGCTCGATATCACCAGATTGTCCATGTCAGCGCGGCGCTTGGCGTTGAGCTTGCGCATCTCCCATGTCGCCTTGCGCGATGACACCAATGCCTGAGCCTGCCTGACCGTCATCTGGTAATGCTCAGTGTCGATTTGCATCAACAAATCGCCCTTGTGAACGAGTTGGTTGTCTCGCACCGGAACATCCACGACCACACCAGACACATCGGCCGCGACGCTGATGACGTCCGCCCGGACACGCCCGTCGCGTGTCCATGGAGAGTCCATATAGTGAACCCACACCACGCGCCCAAAACAGAACGCTAACGCAACGACGATGAGCGTTGCGATCAGACTAACGATTTTTTTCATGCGAAAATCTCAACGATAAATGCCGAGCGCCAAAGCGCCGAAAATGCAGGTAAATACACACACCCGCATGAGCGCGGGATGCCAAAACAATCTGTACACGTTGCTTCGGGCAACCATTGCTCCCAGCGCCCATGCAATCGCCACCGCGATGAAAAAGGTCAGCGTCAAGGTCGGGACGTAGACGCCACCGATAGCCAGTTCATGAAACATAATGGTCTCCTTGCGATGGGTGAGCTGGAAGATGGATCGAAAGCGGAGTGTTCGGCGCAAGCAATGAGGTCCGGATAAAGTGCAGATAGCTTTCAACTCTGCGCAGGGGCGACGTTTGGAAATGTGAAGCGAAGGGTTCGGTGGTTTCTTGAACGCAGTTGATCGAGCGCTCCACTGCCGCCAGGCACCGCCGTAGATTTCCGGCACCTGGTTTGACGAAAAGCCTCATCAGAGCGCGGCTCATCAGGCGCAATGACTGGCGCCATGGCTCGGATTCCCGATAGCAGGGAAAATCGGGAAGCTTTGCCTCTTCGCGACGCAATTCGATGATTGCGTGCCCTACATCGAGTACAACCAACGTCCATCTCAACAGCGACCGCTGCACATCGGGATGGCCCGTGGCGAAACCGTTCGCCTGATGCATCAAATCCCGGGTGCCACTATCGAATCCAGACGCCAACGCCTGCAACGGTGCACGTATTGCAAACACGACCTGGCGCCTCAGGTCCCGCTCAAGCCGCCGCCATAGCCATGGACTGTTAGGTGGCAGAATGACCGCCCCCGCAACGGCGCAAACCAGCATTCCAAACACCATGGCCAAATAGTCGTTGATAAGGCCGTAGGGGTTATAAATCGTGAGGTTCGCCGGCACGGAGTTGGTCCCGAAGAACACCAGCATCCCTAGCCCGTAACCGGCCCATTGTGGACGAGCCAGCAGATAAGTACCGAGCATGATGACCGGCGCAATGACCAGGCAGAGCAATGGGAAGCCATCAATGAGCGGGTACACGAAAAACACTTCGAACACGCCGATCGCAGCCGTCGCCGCTGTCCCGCATGCAATCTGAAATGACATGCGCTTGGGGTTGGTGGAGAACGCCGAAAGCCCCACCGTTAACGCGGAGACCAGCGTCATCGCCGCACCACTTGGCCACGTGGTGACGATCCACAACCAACTGAGCACCAGCAGAACGCAGGCTGAACGCAATCCTGCGGCGATAGACGCCCACCAGTTCGTCTGCGCGACGAAGGGCTCGCTCCAATCTTCGCGAGCGTGCGAATGATCAGCCAGGGAAGCATGCGTCAGGGCGTATTCGCGCAATTCCTCGACAAAGCGATACAGCAATTCGTAGGCGGTATTGAAATCCAGCAACTCGTCTCTGGAGGGTTTGCCACGTTCAAAAATCGATCGTTTGATCCGGATCGCAGCAGGGAGCCTTTCCTTGAAAGTTTCGAGCTGGGCGGCCAGACGGTTGGCGTCGTCTTCTAAAAGAGACCGGCCAGCATAGGGCTCGATCAACGCGGCCAGCGCGACCCATTCAGCATTCGTACCCGAGGCATGAGCGCCCGCCCCCACATCCCCTCTTCGTTCCAACAGCTGATGCAGGGCGTTGAAGCGTGTGGTAACGGCCATGAACTCACTGTTCAACCTGTTCAAACGCCCGGAGCGACGACGCATTTCGGGATCTTCGAACGTGGTGATACTGCGCAGCACCTCAAGCCCGACCGCTTCTGAGAAGAAGCGCAGATTGACACGCTCGAACTCATCGTTTTTCCCGGTTTTGCGCAGACCGGTGACCGCGAAATCAGCAAAGCTACCAAAGCGTACGTTGACTGACTTGAGCAGCGCCGAGCTTGTGGTGAGCGGAAAAACCGTCGCACTGATCAAGGAGGCACAGCCAATGCCGAGTGAAATTTCCAGTACTCGCCATACTGCGGCCATAAATACCCTGTTGGGATGATCCACCACCGGCAAGGCGATCATCACTGCGGTGTAACCAGCCAGGACGAAGCCATACGCCCGGAAGTTTCGTTGTCTTGCCGCTCCCGTCGAACACACGAATACCCAAAGTGCCAACCCCCCCAAAAACAGCTCGTTGTTTTGAGGAAAGACAGCCATGAGCAGTACGCTGAATGCCGACCCGGCCAACGTACCGATGAACCGATAAATGCTTTTGGCGAGCACGTGACCGCTCAGGGGTTGCATCACGATAAACACGGTGGTGATCGCCGTGGCCGGCTGTGGCAATTCGAAGCGCATCGAGAGCCATAGGGTGAGGCAGGAGGCAATCAATGCCTTGAAAAGGTAAATCCAGGTAACGGCATCCGTCTGCGCCCAATCCTTGAGCGCATGCTTCAATGAAGAGCCAATGCCGGTGCGGGCAGCCCCGCCTGTGCGGATCATTCTTGCCCCATGAGACGATTCACCGCCTTCATCACGACGGGTGGCTCGGAAGGCAGCAGCCGGTCTTTGCCTACATCATCCGTCTGAGCGGAAACGTCCCCCCCCAGCGCCACCATCAGTCCAGCGTAAGTAGCGAGATGCGCAGCCTGGTTGCGCTGTTGTATACGCCGCTCATGAAGGAGGCGAGTTTGAGCGTTCAATACCTCGAGGTAACCTGTCAGCCCTCGTTGATAGGCGGTCATTGCGATGTCGAAAGACCGTTGAGCTGAAACCAGCCCCTCCTCGATAAACACCTTCTGCCTGTCCACTGAGTGGCTTCGTATGAGTTGCTCGCTGATCTGGCGTAGGGCCTGAATCAGTGTCTGGTTGTAGCCGGCCACGGCGACGTCGTATTCCGCAGACGCTTGACCCAGTTCCGATCGCAAACGCCCACCGTCAAAAATCGGCAAGGACAGGGCCGGGCCTACACTGTAGTTACGCTTGCTGTTCGCCAGGAACGAGAGCACGTCACCGCCGCTGGCGATGTAGCCCAAGCTGCCCACAAGGTCGATGTTAGGGTAGAAATTGGCATGGGCGACGTCGATGCCTCTTGCCTGCGCGGCCACATTCCAGCGACTCGCAACGACGTCGGGTCGTCGTCCTACCAGATCGGCCGTCAGTGCAGACGGCACGACCAAGCGTTGATCCAACGAAAGGTGTGGCCGCACTAGGTCCGCCGCCGCACCCGGCCCGCGGCCACTCAGCGCAGCCAGCTGGTTCGTGCTCAAAGCGATGGCCTCATCCAAGGCTTCGATTTGCCGCTTGGTCTCGGCGATAGGCGTCTCGGTCTGAGACACCTCCAAATACGTCCCCAGACCTCCCTTTAGCCGCTGTTCGGCCAGCTGTTGCATCTGCATTTGCTGGCTGAGCGTTGCCTGCATCACGTCGCGTTCGGCGTAGTGCAACGAAAACTCAACGTAGACCCGGACGATCGCGCCCTGCAGATCCAGCCGAACCATACGCTCCTGCGCGGCGCTCATATGGGCCAAATCAAGAAACCTGGCAGCGGCATTCTCGTGTCTGTTCCAGAGATCCAGCGGGTAGCTCAAAACCAGGGAGGCCGTGTTATCCCAGGTTTGCGTACCCGACAGCCCGCCAGGTCCATAGAAAGGGTCGTCAGGCCAATTGCGGCGTCTGATCGCCCCTTCACCGGTGATTTGCAGGGACTCTTTCGACTCCGCCAAGCCTGCGATGGCTTTTGCTTCGCGCAGTCGACCCGCGGCCATCGCAACATCCGGGTTGGACCCGACGGCTGCCCTGATCCAGCGGTCAAGCTGTGGATCGCCATAGGCCAGCCACCATTGGGATCGGGGCCACCCTGCCTCTTTCACAGCCCGAGCAATGTCTTGGCCGCCAGCCACCTTTTCGTTGCTGATTAGCTGCTCGCGCGGCCCTATTCCGCCTGTCGAGACACATCCATGTAACAGAATAAGAACACACAGTAAGCCGTGGAATTTTCGTTTCTGAGGGATAAAACGTAACACTGTGAAAACTCCCGGCTTCATTGCGACTGAGGACGCGGCACCCTAAACACCCGTCGGCATTCTGTTAAGTCGTTGAGTCCGTGAATATTTGTTACCTAACGCGTGATAATTAATGTCATTGTCGGGCATTGTTACTTTGTGTCACACTTCAGCCTGACCATCGTGGAGGAAGGTGATGGACATTTTACAAAATATGCGCGTTTTCAGATGCGTTGCTGAAGCAGGCAGTTTTACGGGCGCCGCCACGCGGCTCGATACCACCACGACCAGTATATCGAGGGCCATTTCGCACCTTGAGACTCATTTAAGAGCTCGACTGTTCAATCGCACCACACGACACACTTCGCTTACCGATTCCGGAAAGCGATATCTGCTCAGGTGTGAACAAATACTGCGATCGGTTGACGAGGCCGAGCGTGAAATTGGCGATGCGCACAGTCGACCGACTGGCCAGCTAAATGTCCACTCCATGACGGGAATTGGACAGCACTACATCATTGATGCCATTGCCAAATATCGGAAACACTATCCGGACGTCTCATTCAATCTGAGCATGAATAATCGAATCCCTAACCTCGTGACCGAGGGCTATGATGTTTCGATCATGCTCGCTATTGATTTGCCGGACTCTAGCCACGTTTCGCAGAAACTGGGCACTACTTACAGCATTGTCTGCGCATCCCCTTCATATGTGAAAACATTCGGCGCCCCTCAGACCCCTGTCGATTTATTGCATCATGCGTGTCTTCGACTTGTGAGTGCTGTTATTCCGTTAGAGCAGTGGGCATTCGAGGGGCCCGACGGGCATGAAGACGTGACGATCACCACCTCACCGTTCATTGTCGATTCCGTAGATGCCATGAAAGCCGCGATCAGCAACGACATGGGTGTTGGAATCCTGCCAATTCACGCTGCAATCAAGGGGTTACGCAACGGGAGCCTCGTTCGTGTCCTGCCGAAATATCGTTTGGAGGAGCTAGGCCTATACGCCATTTATCCTTCCCGACAATACCTGGATGCGAAAATAAAAACATGGGTTGAATACCTGCGTGGCTCGCTGCCCGAAGTGCTGGCGGATCATAAGGCCGTTTTAAAAATAAGAGATCTTGTCACGCTGGACTGAACGCTTCATCACACCTCCCCCGCTCCTGACGTATTAACGTCTTGTCGCTACTTTTTGAATGGATGCAGGAATAGCCCGACACTTAATCGCGTCAGGGGCTGAGCGTTGATCGTGACCGAATATGAAATACTCTATCGTTGAGATGGAGATTTTACACAGTGGAGAAAGGGATATTCTACAGATGGCTCGCACAGCAACGCTGATGTGACGCTGATCGCTTAATAGCCCGTCCGACACGCCTAACTCTTGGATCAGTTAGAGATGCCCGGACCCTTCACAGGTCATTTTCATGAGAACCGCCTTTTTACTTGCTCTCCTTCCCATCGCAACTCTTGCACTGGCTGACACTTCCAGCCATTCCAGCACCACAACTTCTGTGGAACAGAGCGCCTCTCCCCTAGAGGAGGATTACAACTACTCGACGCATTTAGACATTGCAAAAGTTAGAGATGTTGACGACGTGTCTGCGATCTGCGGTATTGCGCCCGTCAAAATGACTTACGATGACAGCCAAGGAAAAACGCATATTCTGCGGTATATGATGATGGGCGGTGGTTGCAATAGCGGTAATTGACAGCCGTGCGCTTTACATGGGAGGTGCCCTGCACCCCCCATGGAATATTACCCCTGTATCAGCTTAGTGCTTTTAACCATCTTGTTGCTTCTCTTCTTGCGACAGCGTCGGCTTCAATGACCTGCTCTAGTGTGCGCACTGGAACTTCCGCCACGTGCTGTAAAGTACAGTCCACAATATCCGCGATTTGCGTGAACGCCACGTGCCCAGACAAAAATGCCTGAACGGCGACTTCGTTAGCTGCGTTCAGTATTGCAGGTGCGGAGCCACCGGCGGTCGCAGCCTCGCGTGCCAGCCTCAAGCAGGGAAATCGTTCCTCGTCGGGTGATTCAAAATCAAGTCGAGCCACCTTCAGCAGGTCCAACGTCGCCACTCCGGACTCTATACGCTGAGGCCAGGCAAGCGCGTGACTGATGGGAACGCGCATGTCAGGGTTTCCGAGATGAGCCAGCATTGAGCCGTCCACATAGTCAACGAGCGAATGCACAACGCTTTGAGGATGAATGACCACTTCCACCTTGCTGGGAGCAGCGTTGAATAGCCAGCAGGCCTCAATCAGCTCCAGCCCTTTGTTCATGAGCGTCGCAGAATCAACCGAGATCTTTCTGCCCATCGACCAGGTCGGGTGCGCACAGGCTTGCTCAACAGTGACCTCGCGCAACAATTGAGCGGGCGTGTTGCGCAAGGGTCCGCCTGAGGCGGTCAGGATGATCCGCCGCACCCCCACTGCCGACAGACCGTCATGAGGTCGGAACGGAAGGCACTGAAAAATCGCGTTGTGCTCACTGTCGATCGGCATGATCGTCGCACCGCTCTCACGCACTAATTGCATGAACAATGCGCCCGACATGACGAGCGCTTCTTTATTTGCCAACAGTATTTTCTTGCCGGCGCGGACGGCGGACAACGTCGAGGAGAGACCGGCGCTGCCTACGATTGCAGCAACCACAGTGTCTACGTCTTGATGGCTCGCAACGAAATCGAGGCTGTCGGCACCCGCCAACACCATAGTATCCAGGCCTGCCTCGACGAGCCGACGCTGAAAGCTCTCCTGATCCTCGGCCCGGGGAATGACCACATACTGGGGACGGTGGCGTACACAGAGTTTTTCAAGTGCTGCCAGACGGCTGTATCCGCTCAGCGCAAAGACTTCGTATTTCCCTGGATGAAGACCGATGACATCGAGCGTGCTGGCGCCTACCGACCCCGTCGCACCCAGTACGCAAACCCTTTGTGGCCTGCTTTGCAGCGCATGCGCAGACAGTCGCCCCATGTCCAGCATCGACTTCGAACCCTGCGTCTCCGGGGCTTGCACGCTGCCACCTGCCTCTCTGGGGAGTGCGCCACGATCAAGGCTGTTGATGTCGTGATCATTAGATATACCCGGCATACACACCGACCCGCTTCGCTTGTCTTTCGTTGACGTGGTCCACGGCATCGGGCGCGTGGAAATTCGCGTCATTAGGGACGTATTTCCAAAAAATCGTCATTGGAAAACAGTCAAAAGATATCGGCATCGCGCCAATTTTATGAATTGACCGTCTCAGGCGCGCCTCAGTATTGGGCCCGGCCTGTCGATGCGTTTTCGGTAGTACAGTGATTCAAGCTTTTTTTGGTTCTTTTTTCTAAACCTTTAAGTGGTCAATTTAGTGGGAAACGGAGACCCACTGAAATGACCTTCAAAACCAAAATGCATCACTTTAATGTGCGAACGATCCTTGCCGTGGCGATCACCGGGGCGATACTCGCCAGCGGTTCCGCCATGGCTGCTACGCAACCTGCTGCGAGTTCTGCTAACGCGACATCCCTGGCCCTGAGCGCGTCCCAACGCGTAATGGCCCCTAAAGAAGCTGGCAACCTGCTCTCATCCAATGCCATCGGCAATCTTGATCCCGCGCTGGCAGCCGTGGCGGGGCGCGCTGATCAGATGACCTATCGATCCTTCTCGCTCAAAGGCGATCCTATCGTCGTCAGCGGCGCGCTGTTTACGCCTAAGGGCAAAGCACCAAAGGGTGGCTGGCCCGTGGTGTCTTGGGGCCACGGATCATCAGGGACCAATGATCAATGCGCCCCTTCGATGGTGCAAAACAAAGACGGCAAAATCGATCTTTATGGTTACGGAGGATTTATCGCCGAACTGCTTAAGGCCGGGTACGCCGTCGTTGCAACCGATTACGAAGGTTTGGGTACGCCCGGGGAGCACCCTTACATCATCGCCGACAGTGAAGCGCGCGGCATGATCGATGCGGTACGTGCAGGTCTTCACGCCGAGCCTGCACTCTCTAAATCGTGGTTTTCGGTAGGCCACTCTCAAGGCGGTCAAGCCGCCATCGCGGCCGGGGAATTGTCCGGCAGTTGGGGCCGAGGCCTCGACTTCCGCGGGACCGTCGGCTTGGCTCCGGTCACAAATATCGGCGCGGCCTACTACTACGGCTCGCCCGGCCCCGTTGACCGAGGCTTTTACCTACTGGCGTTGCAAGGCCTGAAAACCCAGCATCCTGAGTTGAAATACGAGGACTACCTGGGGAGCCAGGCATTGAAGATGCTTCCTGAGACCCAGAAGGAATGCACGTTCAAGATATGGCAAGACTTCTCGGCGAACCTCGGTGACAAGCTGAACGACTTCCAGTTCACCCCTCAGAGTCCAGAAGCCGCGCTGGCCTTGCAGCCTCTGTTGGACGCCCAGAGCGTCCCGCGCGGGCACACCCCTGGGCCAATGTTGTTGCTGCAAGGCGATCATGACCCTTCGATCAAAGCGGCAGTCACCACCCAAGCCGTGCGCAATGCCAGGGCCGCGGGTACTCAGGCAGAGTTTCGACTCTACCCTGGCAAAGACCACTACTCAGTGCTCGCCCCGGCCAGCGCCGGCGGATCGTCTACCGATGTCATCAAGTGGCTGGATAGCCACAAGTCGACGCACTGAAGTCAGCGCTCCAGGCATAACAACCACATCACCGTTGCCTGGAGCATCTGCCCACCGGCACCCACGCAGGTGGGCGCTTTCGAACGTCGGATGTCCATGTGCCGCCGCTGAAAAACCGAACTCACCGATAGAAGGAACGTCATGATGGATAACCGTAGTGGACCGTACGCAGCACTGTTACTGCGCTTGATTCTGGGCACCATGTTTCTTGCCCACGGCTTGACCAAGCTACTGGTACTGACCCCCGCCGGAACCGCTGACTTGTTTCAAAGGGTGGGTTTTCCAGGGTTTCTCGCGTATCCAATCATTGCCTTTGAGATTGGCGCGGGGGTGATGCTCGTCTTGGGTATCTACGCGCGCTGGATCGCTGCAATCGCGTTCATACAGCTGCTCGTAGCCTCCACGGTTCATTTCGGCAACGGCTGGAGTTTTTCGAATCCGAAAGGCGGCTGGGAATACCCGGTGTTTCTGGCACTGACCGCCTTGGCACTGGCCCTTCTGGGTGACGGCATTTACGTACTGAAACGATCCGGTACGCCATGAATCTGCTGACAGGCTCCGCCACGTGACCGTTCCCGTACCGGCACTCGCGGCTCCGGGTGTCCACGTCATCACTCATGCATCGTTGCGTCGCTGCAGGCCTGCGCGTGCAAAGGCTTCTGATAATGCCTGATAAATCCCGCTCCAGACGTTGGTTTCTGATTCACAGCTGGATGGCATTGCCGATCTGGTTCTTCGTGCTGTTTGTCTGCGTCACTGGGACGCTGGCTGTCGTCAGCGAGGAGATCGTCTGGCTAACGCACCCGGAAGCCCGCGCCACCAAGCCGTCGGACGCTGCTGTGCTGATGAGCTACGACCAGATGATCGAAAAAATGAAGCAAGCATCTCCCGGGCTGATCGTGCAGTCCATCCGCCCGCACAACGAAACCCATTTCGCGACCACGATGCAGGTGTCCTACTCCGACGGGCGCTTGGCGGAAGTCTATGTGAATCCCTATACGGGCTTGATTCAGGGGGAAAGCGCAGCTTTCAACTTCAAAAAATTCACTCGAGCGCTGCACGGCTGGTTACTGGTCCCGTTCAGCAACGGTTACAGCTGGGGCTGGTACGTTGTCTCATTCTTGGGTGTTCTCTTGACGGGCTCGGTCGTCACAGGCGTTGTCGTTTACAAACGCTTCTGGCGAGGCTTTTTCAAAGCGCCGCGACTGGCGCATGGCGCACGGGTGTTTTGGGGGGACTTTCATCGGCTTGCCGGGCTGTGGTCGATGGGATTCGTTGCGCTGATTGCAGTCACCGCGACCTGGTTTCTGGTGCAGGCGGTACTGAGTGACCATCACATTGAATTTCCCGACCCGCCAGCATCTCAGCTGATGACGGATAACGACATCCCTAAAACGCCCGCCGGTTCTTATCCCCAACCGCTCAACCCGGATCAGGCGATTCATCTCGTCAGCAAACGCATTCCAGGCTTTCAACCCGGCTATATCAATCTGCCTCGTCATGCGTACGACTACCTCGACATTGGCGGTCAGGGAAAGGTCCCGTTCATCTACCAATCTGTATCGATGAACCCTTATACCGGCGCAATCGCCATCTCCAGGCTCATGCGTGACCGCCCAACCCTTGAAGTCCTGGTCAAGATGATGCGACCCCTTCATACCGGCGACTTCGGTGGGCTGTGGATCAAACTGATTTGGTGTTTCTTTGGCATCCTTCTGTCGCTGATGGTACTCAGCGGCCTGCTGATCTGGAGCAAACGTACCGTTAAAGCCACAGCCAGCCTGCTCAACCGCAGCGCCCGTCGCCGCCGTTCTATCGCGCCCCCCGTATTGGACGAAACCCGATGACCCACTCTGTTCCGAGCAACGCGCCAGGCCGTCCGACTTCGACGCTGCGCCAAGCATGGCGCACGTACCGCGTTCACCTGAACGTTCTGTTGATACTGATTCCTGTGGCGTTCATCCCGACGTACTTTTCGGACTTCGCGAACCGCGTCGACGGTGGCCCGGACGGATACACCCTCGGGGAGATCGACACAGGCCCTTGCTCACTGTTGCTGACCGAACACGCCTCCGGCGGACAGGTGAGACGCTTCACAGCGGCATTGAGTGAACGATGCCGCAATGACGTCAAGGCCACCTACCTTCATGTCGGCAAATCCAGCGACCCGCGTACCCTTACAGACATTTTTTCTGGAACGCCCAACCGGATGAGCGCAACGGTCACGCTCACGTCCCCGCGCAAGGTTGGCGAAGAACTGTGGGTCACGATGCTGGGATGGGACGGGAGCGTACATCAGGCGCGTGCTCACATGGATCAAGCGAGCGGCGACAGAATGGCGTCTTCGAGCATCCGGAGGGACGGCGCAACGTCGCTCGAATGATCCCTATGGACAACTGGTTGCACGGACAAAGGTGACAGTTTGACGCGCTGCTTTACCCACTCATTAACGACTGATCATACGTGGTGACAGTGACATGAAGATCTCTTACCCATTACCGCCTCTAAGCCCCACGACATTGCAGACTCCCGTGGTAACACCTGGCCCGCCTGGGACCGACGCAACGACAAGCGCACAGGTCAACAGCAATAGCGCCAGCCCAGCGTTCACGGTCAAGATTTCCAGCGACGCGAAGCGAGAAGCAGGGGATGACAAATACGCCGACATCGACAAAGCCTCGCTGCCGGAAGATGTCAAAGAAGCGCTGAAAAACATCCGCAAGTTGCAGGAGCGCATGGCGGAAAAACAGCGCGAGATTCAACAGATCATGCAAGATGACTCGTTGTCCGAAGAGACTAAAAAGTCTCGCCGGCAAGCCGCCATTGCCGAGTTGCAGATCATGGAATCTGCGATGTCCGACGCCCAGAACGCACTCAACACGCGCATGAGCTCACACAACCTCGATGCCAAAGACCGGGCCTTGGCGAAGGGCCTTGTAGGCATGAAGTAAACCAAAGATGGGGTGATCTACGGTAGCGCTCATCGGCGCCGCGCCCCATCTGACGCGCCGATCGCGGGCCTTCGGCCTCTGAGGGAGAGGAGTCACCGTGCGGTGACTCCCAAGGCCCATTCAGCGCAAGGTGTATCCGCCGTCCACCACGATCTCTTGACCGTAAATGCTTCGCGAGCCGGCGGACAACAGCCACAGGATCACATCAGCAACCGCATGCGGCTCAAGAAACTTCCCATCAAGTAGCCGACTGTTCACGGCACTGGCGACTTCCGACAGCTCGACATTGCCAAGCCCCAGGGAACCCCAGATAGGCGTCGCGGTAGGGCCGGGAGAAACGATATTCACGCGAATATCGCTGGCGGCGAGTTCGACCGCCAGGGTCCGTGCGTGACTGATCAACGCTGTCTTGGACGCGATGTATCCGGCAAGTCCGGGGAACGCCAATCGCGACAGAAACGTGCCGATGAATACAACGCTCGCAGGCTTCGTCAGTTGCTCTTTCAAGGCCGCCACCGTGTTCAAGGCAGCGGCGCCATTGACCTCCCACAATCGATTGAACGCGGCAGTATCGGTCCCTTGAGCCAGCATCGCGATGCCGGCGTTCGGGACGATGAAGTCCACAGGCCCGAGTTCCCGAGCCATTCCTGCCAGCCGCTCCAGGTCACTGGCCTGGGTGACATCCCCTTTTAGCCGGTGTAAGCGGGTTGAATATTTCTCCTGCAGAAGCTCAAGTCCGCCGACGCGACGCGCCATGGCAATGACGGTCGTACCTGCGTCCAATAGACGCTCCGTGACCGCCAACCCGATCCCGGAACTTGCGCCTGTGACCACAGCCAATCGTTTATCGAACTCACTCATGTCGTTTTCCTTTTTGTGTTAGCCCTGAAACTGAGCAACGCATTACAGATACCGTGCCATAACTAATAATTGTTATTTATCAGAGAGTTATGAACAGTTAGAGTCATTATGACTTGCTAGAAAAATGTCCTAAAGACAACGCTCTATGTCTTTTTGACCATGAGCGATCACCCGCTCGCAGGTCATGAATACCTATTCGCCTGAGGGGAAGTTCGTGGGATGAGGCGGCTTATAGATAAAGGCGATGCGTCAGGTCGTAAGGACGCCGGACGAGGCTAGTGGAAGCGCTCGATGGATTAAATGACCAATTTCAGCTTTTACGTCGATCCAATGCCAAGGCGAATAACAGCGTTACATTGTTGAGTTCTGCCGGGGGCTTAAAGAGGCATATGAATTTGGGCATGGTTGAATCGCAAAATGTCATTACTCGACATTCGTCTAAACGTTTTTAATAAAGAGGTCTGCAGGGTCGGACTGAGGATTGTACGGCCCCTCGAAACGATTGACCCGCTAATCCCATGACACCTCACAAGGTTGGTGCGTTCTGCGGAGCGCCAGGTGAGTCAGATGACCGAACATAATAATAAGGCCCTCATGAGCGGTTCATCGGTATCGATCTGCGCCCGCGCCTTCCTCTCGAACAGCTACGCCTCTATAAGCCTGCCAACGCTTTCCAGTGCTTGGCACCGGGCCCCCCTTGCTTTGATTCATCAAAGGGGCGCGCTCACTGCACCGACTTAAACCGTTCATGACGTGCGGGATGCGCACTGGCCGGGCCCTCAGGTTGCGCTTGGCATCCCTCAGCCCTCCCCCTTGCATCGCCTTTCTGAATCCTGCGGAGTTCATCATGCGAACGCTACGAAATATCCCTATTACCCGTCGACTCTGGTTGATTCTCGTTGTGTCTCTGGTGATGTTGGTTGCATTGGCAACGCTGATGCTGGTCAGGAGTTATAACAATCTCTACACCGAAAGAGTGCAGCAAATCCGCAACGCCGTTGAGAACACCCAAGGGGTATTCAGATACTTTCATGACCTGGAGCAAGCCTCCAAGCTGAGCCGTGAGCAAGCACAGGAACAGGCGAAGCAAGCCGTTCGCGGCTTGCGGTATGCGGGCCAGGAATATTTTTTCATTCAGACCCTGGACCGGATCATGTTAATGAATCCGGTCAATACCCAACTGGAAGGACAGGACCTGACTGGATTGAAAGACAGCGATGGCTTTCCATTCAACGTTGAAATGTCGCGGGTCATCAAAGAGCACGGTTCCGGAACCGTTGGCTACAGATGGAAGAAACAGGGATTTGAAGAGCCGGTGGAAAAAGTCTCTTATGTCGAGCTTTTCGAACCGTGGGGTTGGGTGTTGGGCACCGGTGTTTACATGGATGACATCAAAGCGCAGTTTCGTGCGGAGTTGATGATGACGGTTGCGATCTGTGTGCTGATCGCTTTGTTGTTGACGGCCACGATCAGCTTTATCGTGCGAAGTATTTCTCTCCCCCTTCGGCGAACTGTCCAAGCCATGGCGAACATCGCCAGCGGTGAAAGCGACCTGAGGGCCCAGCTTGAAGTAGGCGGCAATGACGAGCTGACAGGATTGGCCATTTCTTTCAATGGGTTTGTGGCCAAGCTGCGCGGGGTCATTGCGCAAATGTTGGAGTCTGCGCAAATCCTGGCCCACTCGGCGCGTTCGTTGAAAGAAAGCTCCAGTGCGGCACGCCAGCAATTTGGTCAGCAATCACAGCAGATGGAACAGGTTGCAACGGCAGTCCACGAGGTGGCCTATAGCGTCCAGGACGTCGCGAAAAACGCAGAACAAGCTTCAAGCGAAGTGCGCAGTGCGGAGCAGCAGGCTGACCACGGCCTGGTCAGCATCGGTCACAGCCTCAGCCGGGTCGAAGAGCTGTCCACGATCATTGTGCAAGCCGTGGCGGACATCCAGACACTGGCTGAAGGCAGCACCCAAATCGGGAGCGTATTGGAAGTGATTCGTACGATCGCGGAACAGACCAATCTGTTGGCACTTAATGCGGCGATCGAAGCCGCACGCGCAGGAGAACAGGGTCGAGGCTTCGCAGTCGTGGCGGATGAGGTGCGTTTACTGGCCCAACGAACACAGCAGTCGACGTCGGAAATCCAGACCATGATCGAGTCGCTGCAGGCCAAGTCGAGCGCCGCCGTGAATGTCATCAATCAAAGCAGTGAGGTCGCCCGATTGACGGTGGAGCAATCCCGCGCGGCGGGTGCGAGCCTGGACCGGATAGCGGGGGCGCTGCGTAATCTCAGTGGGCTGAACGTCTCGATCGCCAGTGCAACATTGCAGCAGGCGAATGTGGTCGAGGAGATCAATCAGAACATTTCCCAGACCGCCAGCCTGGCGCGTGACACTGCACAGACAGCCGAAGCGGCTAACGTCGCCAGTCACCATCTCGATCAGGTCTCCAGCCAACTGAGCCAGTTGCTTGAGCAGTTTCGCGTCTAGGCACCCATGAGTGTTCGGATTGGATGCGAGGAGATTATCGGTCCGAACACTCGGGGATACCTCAGGACAACAGCCATGCAAAAAATCAGTGGCGCAAAGACCGGACCGAGGCAACTCAGAAGATATTAATGGGATAGTCCACGATCACCCGGTATTCATCCGCGTTGTGATCGACCGCTTTATACCCGTCACCGCCGCGGTTAGTCGCCCAGCGCAGACGCACTGACAGATTTTTCGCGGCACCCCCTTTCACGGTGTATTTGATGTCTGCGTCACGCTCCCAATGCTTGGCATCTCGGCCATCGGGGTTGTAGTAGCTGTAGCCGGAATCGACAGCGGTGGTTGCCTTGGTCAGATCCATCGTGCCGCGAATGTAGGAAATCGATGAGGTAAGTCCTGAAAGCCCCCAGCCAGCGAAGTCATAGATGTATTGCAGTTTCCAGGATTTTTCGCCGGGGGCGTTGAAGTCCGACCACTGCTGCGAGTTGTCCAGGTAAATGCTGTCGCCGTCCAGAATGTAGTCGAAGGGGGTATTGCCATTGACCTTTTGCATCGAGGCGATCAGCGTCTGGTTTTCTAATGTCATGCCTAAATGCACGCTGAAGGTGTTGTTGTTGATACTGCCGTAGAGGGCCTTGCCGCTGTCCAGTGTGTGATAGTAGTGAAAGCCGGGATTCAGGCTCAGTTGCTCGCTCACCTGCCAGACGTAATCCAGGTCGTAGTAGTACTGGCTCCAGATGTCTTTGAGTTGCGAAGCGTAAAGGCTCGTCGTCATCCCCGGAACACCGTTGTACGAGGCGCCCATCCAGCTCATATGCTGGCTGTTTTGACCGTCGGGCAACGTACCGTAATAGGTGCCCAGGCGACTGTTCCCACTCTGATTGAACAGTTTGTTGAAGCTCACTTGACCCGCGTCCAGGGTGAGATGGTCGATGCTGTTGTTGGTCACGCTGACCCCGCGAAAGGTCATCGGCAGCATCCGCGTAGCCCCACCGGCAATCACTGGGTTATTGAGCAACATGTCACCCGCCATCAGCACGGTGTCGAACGCTTTCATCTTGACTGCGCCACCCGCCGACGAGAAGGAGTCCGGCGCTTTGCCGTAGAGATTATCTTTGGCAGGATTGGGGGCTGTGGTCGGCAGAATGGATGAACCACCGCTCCCACCGCCACCGTCCAGTTTCACCCCCAGGGTGGCGATAGCGTCCACGCCAAAACCCACGGGTCCCTGGGTAAACCCTGACTGGAACACGCCAATGAATCCTTGGGCCCACTCTTTACTGTCCTGTTTGCCATTGTGTCGATCGTGATTGAAATAATAGTTTTTCAAGTCAACGGTCAGTGAGGCACCCTCAACGAATCCAGCCTCCGCAGCTTGATCGTCACCGGCATAAGCCGTCACGGACGCTGTGGCGGACATCGCCACGAACAGCTTACGAAGCGGGTAGTGAACTTTCACAATGAACATCCTCTTTGATTCGACTGGCGACGCTAGGGTGCCGTCGCCGTATTGTTATTATTTATGCACTTCACGCCGCATCTACAGCGGCTTTAATTTGAAAGGTGGGGTCTTTAGGTGACGGTAGTCTGCGACATTCGCGCCAAGCGCGAACGTGCGCTGATACCGTCTACAGGGCAATAGCAAAACGGCGCTATTTTTGTTCTCGACTGGCGACGTTATCGTCAAGGGTTTGCGCATGGTCGTGGCGATCGGCGTCGAGTTGAGCATTGCGTGCGACAAATGCTTGTGACTCTTCGGCGCGAACACTGACGGACGCCATCACTGTAAGTGCAATAACAGCACCGGTGACACTGAGCAGTTTAAACATATTGATCTGAACCTTCTTGCAGTAGCAAGTCTGATAACGGTGCGCAACTTTAAAAAGAAAGCACGCCCGCCATCAAACGGTAATGAGGTGAATGATCCTTGCGAAATTTGATATTGACACGCGAATCGACTTGAACTAAGGGCGAGAACTATAACCGTGACATCTGTCGTCAGGCCTTCGGCTCGCGACCTGCGAGTCTTGCTGTTTAAGCGTTAGCGGATGACACGCTTCACTAATTCAGCCGTGGTGTTCACACCGTACTTTTTCAATAGATTACAGCGGTGAATGTCCACCGTGCGGGGACTGATAGCCAGGCGCCTGGCAGCCTCCTTGCTCGTCAACCCGTCAACCATGAGGGCTGCAACGTCTCTTTCGCGCGCGGTGAGAATGACCCGCTGGTCCCGGTGGTTTTGTTCACCGTCAGGGACGTCCGTGAATACCCAGGTCGCCAATTCGTACGGGGCATGGGCGTTGAAGCCGTAGCCTCTCACCGTTGCCCAGAAATGCGTGCCGTCCAGGCGACGCATTAGCCGGTTCTCTTGAAAATTGATGTGCCTCGACAACAGTGGACCAAAATGTTGAGCCGCCACTTCGAAGTCCTTGCGTTCCGGGTAGAGCACTTCAAAGGACGCGCCAATGACCTGTTCGGAAGTTGCGCGAAACATCTCCAATGCACAGGCATTACACCGTGTGATCTTTCGATGGCTGGCAATGATTACAGCGATGGGAAGGTGATGCAGGAGCAGGTCTGAATGGGACGCCAATGTTTCAACTTCCATCTTATTCTCCTGACGTGATGCATGAAGGGTCCGGGGACATTATCAATCACCTAGGTGATTGGAAAACATGGAACACCCCTGCAGTGGGGCCTATGATCGCACCAGAAATATTATTGCGACAAGTGCCTGGCTCAGAAAGAGCGAGCTGAATTCCCCTGCCCTTCCAAAATAACGGAGCGAATGTATGAGTGCACAGGCTTTACACAATGACAGCATCATCATTGATGGGTTAATCATTGCGAAATGGAACAGAGCGCTGTTCGAGGACATGCGCAAAGGTGGGGTAACGGCCGCGAACTGTACCGTGTCAGTCTGGGAAGGGTTTAAAGCAACCGTCGACTGCATTGCCGCCAACCAGAAACTTATGCGGGACAATAGCGACTTGGTGTTGCCGGTACGCACCACCGCCGACATCCTCGAAGCCAAGGCCACTGGAAAGACAGGCATTTTCTTTGGTTTTCAAAATACCTATGCCTTTGAAGATCAATTGGGTTACGTGGATATCTTCAAGCAACTGGGCGTCGGTATCGTACAGATGTGCTACAACACGCAAAATCTCGTGGGTACCGGATGTTATGAGCGCGATGGCGGCCTTTCGGGTTTTGGGCATGAGGTCGTTGCCGAAATGAACCGCGTTGGCATCATGTGCGACCTGTCTCACGTGGGCCCGAAGACCAGCGAAGAGGTGATTCTGGCTTCGAAAAAGCCGGTCTGTTATTCCCATTGTTTGCCTACGGGCCTCAAGCAGCATCCGCGCAACAAGTCAGACGAAGAACTCAGGTTCATTGCTGACCATGGTGGTTTTGTCGGGGTGACCCATTTCGCGCCCTTCATGGCGAAAGGTATCGACTCCACGGTGGATGATTATGCCGAAGCCATCGAGTACACCATGAACATCGTGGGTGAAGATGCCATCGGCATCGGTACTGATTTCACGCAGGGGCACGGTCATGAGTTTTTCGAATACTTGACTCACGACAAGGGCTACGCGCGGCGCCTGACAAACTTTGGCAAAGTCATCAACCCACTGGGGTTGCGCACGATAGGCGAGTTCCCGAATCTGACGGAGACGTTGCTCAAGCGTGGGCATTCCGAACGCGTGGTCGGCAAGATCATGGGGGGTAACTGGCTCAATGTCCTCAAGGACGTTTGGGGGGAGTGATCCGCCTGACCGCCACGTTCGTAGCGCCCTTGCCGATCGCGCTCTGGCCTCGGATGCGTGGCAGTCGCTCCCCTTGAACAACTAGCTTTCGACTGCGTCTGCCTTCTCATACGTGGGGGTGGAGTTTTCCAGTGATAACTCCACTGTCACCCGACATGCATACACCACAACATCGGACAGTGCCCTCCCTCCTCCCCGAATGCCGCCCGGGAAGACGAAGTGAGCGAAGGTTTTGTAAAGCCTGCGCCTGACTTTGGCTCGACGTAAAAACGGAAATTGGCCGTTTAACCCCCCTACCCCTTCCGCTAGCCTCGTCGGTCGTCAATGTCACGGCTTGAGCAAGTGACGTTATATCCGCCAACGCACCACCCGCTTGAATTCCACATCATGGGAATGCCGCAGGGTAATGGAGACAGCCTAGATGAACGCCATGGCAGAAGAAGATCCAGCACTGAACGCCACCTTGAACCTTCTGGACAGTACCTACCGGCAGTGGACAGGTGAGCATCTTCCGTGTCCGCTGATTGATCCCCACTCTCGCGCAGCGTGGATCCACCGAGAAGCGCCCTATAGCCTGGTGTTTCACAACAATGATGACGACCCGGTTTTCACATACGGCAATGAGTGTGCACTGCGTTGCTTCAAATACAGCCGAGAGATTTTTTGCGGCATGCCGTCCAGGTTCAGCGCATCGAGCGTTGATCGGGAGGCTCGCCAAGCGCTTCTGAACATCGTCGAAACCAAGGGCGTCGCCTCGGGATACACGGGCTATCGCGTAGACCGGTATGGCCACGCTTTCATGATTTACGACGGCATCGTCTGGGAGGTGAGGGACGAAACAGGCACACGTCTCGGGCAAGCGGCGCTGTTCTGGCCGCATCCGGACACTGTCGCAAGAATCATCCAAATTGACCCTAGATAGATAACCTCCTCATGAAAACTTCCGCACGACTGGTCAGGGCCTCTCTCGCGCTGTGCCTGACCGCCCCCATCACTGCCTGTCTGGCAGACACCGCCATCGGAACGCAATGTGCCAAACCGTCAGAATCGAGCGACACATCGGTGTTGCCGTGTTACGTCAAGCACATCGCCAGCCAACCTTTGATCTACCAGAAAAAAGGCAGCACGGAACTGCCTGGCGTCAGCCTGAACAGCTTTCAACTTACCTCCCAGGAGTGGTCCCCCGGCGACATCGTCTCTCCGGCGCAATGGTCACACGACGTTGATCTGTACATCCCGGACCACGCAATTCGTCGCAAAGCGCTGCTGATCGTCAGCAACGGAACCAACCACGTGTCTGGCAACCAGCAACCGTTTCCTGCCAATGATTTCAGCCAGGAACAACTCGCAGAGATCGCACGAAGCACTCACACCATCGTTGTTGCGGTCAGCAACATCCCTAACCAATTCTTGACACTGGGCACGAACCCGCCCTCGCGAGAGGATGTCAGCGCGGCACAAAGCTGGCGCCTGTTCATGGTAAATCCTCAGCAACGTGCCACGTTGCCTCTGCAGGTACCGATGGTGGCGGCGGTCTCGCGCACCATGGACCTGGCACAAGCTGAACTCAAATCCTGGGCGGTCGATCAGTTCATCCTTTCAGGCGCCTCAAAACGTGGCTGGACAGCCTGGCTCACTTCAATCGCTGACCGCCGGGTGGTCGCGATCGCCCCGCTCGTGACCGACTTGTTCGATACCAAAGCCACCTTCAAACACATTTACCGAAGCTACGGCGGAAACTGGCCTATCGCGTTCGCGCCCTACTATGCGGAGGGGATTACCGAAAAGATCGACACGGATGCGTTCGCCAGTCTCATGCAGATCCAGGACCCTTCTCAATACGCCAATACCCGCTATCGAAGCAGGCTTTCCATCCCCAAGTATTTGATAAACGCCAGCGGTGACGACTTCTTCGTGCCAGACAACGCACGCCGTTATTACCACCGTCTTCCTGGCGAAAAAGCGCTCCGGCTGGTGCCCAACTCCGATCACGCAGGCATTCGGAATGTCAGCACACCGGCGTTGATCAGCCTGCTCAACCGCCTGCAGAGAAACGCCACACTCCCCGACCTTGACGCACGACTGGTTTCCAAAGGTCATGAACAGTTCATACAGGTGCAGCTCTCTGAACAGCCGAGCCAACTCAAGTTGTGGAGCGCAGAGAATTCATCGGCACGGGACTTTCGCTATGCGTGTGGTGTTCGATACAGCGCAGAGGTGGTGGAGGCGCCTGCCGATGGCAAAATATTGTCTGTGAAAATCCCGGAAGAGTCTGGCGGATGGCGGGCGTCCTTCATCGAAGCGACCTACAAGGACGGCTTTATCGCCACGACACCTGCGTTCATCACACCACAGGGGAAATTTCCCGAGCAGGCGCCGCCGTCCAGCGGCGGCGCCTGTCAGACATTGCCGGGAAGATAGCCCCGGTACGCCCATCCCGGATGGGCATTTTTGGACGAAGCCGGAGATCTCGGCTGACAGGGGCGGACGCGGCAAGCGGACGGCCCCTGGATGCTTCCCGCGCTCAGTCCCTGAACTCAGCCAGTTGAAGTTCCAGCGAGCTCGCCTGGTGGCGCAACTGATGAGACTGTGCGAGCAATGTGCGGATGGCAGCGTCATTCTGCTCCGACACACGACTGATCCCCTGCACTGCCATCGACAGTTGCTCCCCCGTCGCCGCCTGACTTTGGGTCTGGCGCGCGACCTCGCTGATGCGCAGCAGCATGTTCTGAATGTGCTGACCGACCTGCTCCACCCCTTCGGCCGAGGCGTTCAACTGCGCCACGCCGTCGCTGACGGCATGCCTCACTTCGCTGACATTCGCGACCGTGTTTTTCACGTCTTCGCCAATCGCACCGATCATGACACCGATCTCGCGGGTTGAACCGCTCGTGCGCTCCGCCAGTTGCCGGACCTCGTCGGCCACCACCGCAAACCCCCTGCCATGCTCTCCGGCACGGGCGGCCTCAATGGCGGCATTCAACGCCAACAGATTCGTCTGATCCGCAATGCTTCGAATGACGGCGATGATGCCCGCAATATCCTGCGAACGCCTTTCCAGCCCCTCGACAGTCTGCGCGACGGTGTCCATGGTGTGATCGATGTGCGTGATGCCTGCAACGGTGAGTGCCATTTCAGCTGACATCTTCGACGTGAGGGTTTCGGTATCACGTGCCACGCTTTCCATATCCTCCGCTTGATGGGAGACCTCGCTGACCGACTGTGCAAGTGCAGCGACGCCCTGTCCCATTTCTTCCGTGGCGGTGTGTTGTACGGTAGCGCGCTCCGCGACGGACGTGGTGGTGGTATTCAACAGATCAGAGGTCTGAAGGAGCACCGTGCTGCCTTCTCGAATCGCGCTGACGAGCACGCCGAGACGACTGATGAACTGATTGAATGCGGTGGCCAGGCGTCCGGTTTCATCCTGACTGCTCGCCTGGAAACGCAACCCCAGGTGACCTTGCCACCCCTGTATGCCTACCGTCAGTGTCGACAGAGGGCGAATCTGCCAACGCAAGACGATCCACAGCGCAAGCGCAAGTATCAGCAGGCCGCCGAGACCGACGAACATTGCCGTCACCAGGAAATGGTGAATGCCGGCCATCGCGACTTCGATCGGGTACGCCACCATCAGGGACCAATGATTGGGTGATTTGCCGATCCGCACAGGCTCCAGGACGTACTCCCACCCATCACGCTGGAATGCGTAATGCTGGCCGGCCTTGATGGCTTCTCGCGCAGCTTCCGGGATGTTCTCTACCTGCTTGCCCCAGCGGGCTGAGTCAGGATGACTGGCGTACAACCCGTCGGTTGAAATCAACGCCCCGTAGCCGTTGAAGAGATCGATCTTCGCCAATTGTTGAGTGATGCCCGACAGGGGAATGTCCACACCTGCGGCACCGATGGCTTTCCCGTTTTCGACCAACGGGATCATGATGGACACCATCATCAGTTGCTGACCGCTGTTGGTGCTGTACGCGTACGGGTCGGTTGCCCATGCTTCGCGTGTGCGCAGCGGCCGGTAGTAATACTGATTATCAGGTCCTTCTGGCACATAGTTGACCAGCGGCTCCGAGCCTACGCGGCCACTGGACCGGTTCCAGTACACGACATATCGGCCCGTGGAATCATGACCCGGGTGATTGACGAACTCCGCATCCTTGCCATCAAAGGCGTCCGGCTCCCAGTAATGCCCCAAACCCAATAACTGCGGATTGGATTCGAATATCTGGTGCGTCACTTCGTCCGCAGCCTGCCGGCTTACTTGAGCCCGATGCATTGCCAGCGCGGCACTGGCCACTGACTCGGCAACCGTCCAGCCCACCCCGAATTGCGTTTCGACCTGAGCGACGTTGGTCTTGACGGTGGCGTCGACCCGCTCGGCATTTTCCTTGAGGGAGGTGCCATACGACAGATAGGCAATCGAGCCTATCAACAGAACAAGCACCCCCAGAGTGCCGGTTAATGCCGTCCAGAACAGCTTGAAAAGCAGGGTGCGTTGAGACATATCAGCTCTCGAAACAAGGTTGAGGTTTACGCCGTCGGATTTGAGGTTTTCATCGACTGACGCTGACGGGAGTCATGGGAGGGAATGCATGGGATAGCGCGTCAATGTCCATCGCCCTCGCTTCGCAACAGCGGGGTCAGGCGACGTGGCTTTCTTTGGGTTTGGAAACGGTCGCAGCTCGCCTCTGCACGGCATCTATACCGTGGTTCGCGGGAGGTGTTCTCGATTCAGGGGAGGCGTACAAAAGAGCTGGCTCTCAAAGCGCCGAACCCGACGGTTCGAGGCGATAGCGGGACCCGGAAAGCAGCACGACATTCACGCCTGAATCTTTCACCAACATGCGCAGCGCGACCGACACGGCATAGGTGCCAGACAGCCCCTGCGTCGTTTTCCCGCGAGTCATCTCGGGATCAAAGGCGAGGCACACGCCAGCCTGCTCTCCAAAACGGAGCACCGCCGCACCGAGATCGCCTTGCGGAACATCGAAACGGATCATCGCGGTGTGCGCTGCATCGTGCCCGGGAGGGTGAGTCAACTCAGGTGAGCAAGAATCCAAAAGCATCGAAGCCCCCAACACCGCGCAAACAAACAGCCCCGCTCGCTGAAACATAAAACCGCCGCCCTTCGTTAAATGTGACGTCAGTGGCGTCACAGCCACTGCTACGGACGACGCGAACTGTTAAAAACCGGGCGAAGCCTATAGATTTTTATCACGCATAAACATCTCCAATTTTTACGAAAATGAGTAGACCAACACCGGTCTATCGATAATGAACGTGGCCACCTGGACCGTAACTTTTTTCACGGATTGGATATTCAATCGCCCCCGCGGTTGACTTAGCATCGATAACGAAATGTATTTAACCCTACGAGGTGTTCCGTGAAAAAATCAAGGATTGCAATGCTCATGATATTGTCGAGTGTCAGTGTTTACAGCCATGCGGAAGGCGGTGGCGATATGGTATTCGAGCGAATGGAGTTGTTGAGAAATGCAGCGATGGAGGCAAAACAAAAAGCGCAGTCCGATGCGGCAACCCCGACGATCAGCGATAAGGCACCCGACAAGACAGAGAATTCCCACAAGGATAAATGCTAACTAAGCAACAACCGTAAAACATCTTGACAAACACTATGTCACGACAACCGGTGACACGGGATGCTGTTGAGATAATCAAGAGCATGCATCAACGACGCCCTCTATCCACTGCCCGTGGCTGTCTCAACGCCTGAAAACGGATGACTGTCCCTAAACAGGAGAATATTGCTGTACCACGCCAATGCTTCTCGTGCGTGAGGTAGTCTGACGCTCGTTCCAGTCTATTCATGAGAGGCACACAGTGGAATTACATGTCGTCATTCAGGGGCGAAAGAAGCTGTCTGAGCAACTTTATGAGCAACTTAAGAACGCGATAGAAAACGGGCGCCTGGCGCCGGGGTCTCAGCTCCCGCCCAGTCGCCTACTTGCTCAGCAACTCAATATCTCCCGAAAGACGGTCTCAGACACGTACACCCAGCTGACCTATGAAAGTTATGTGACCGGCGTCGTCGGGAAGGGGACGTTTGTCAGCGCGTCGCCCTGCAAGCGCCCCAACCCACTCATCGCAACCCAGCTTGCGAGCGCCACGATCATCGAGCGCTGGGAACGCATCCCGGCGCCTCCCTCGGACCATTCTCTGGTAGGCACCCCCGACATCAATTTTGTGGGCGGCGCGACGCATATCGGTGCATTCCCCCAAGATGAATGGCGACGTTGTGTCAATTACGCGCTACGGCGAATTCAAACGACAGCCGGTTCCTACAACCGACCTGAAGGCATCCCGCCCTTACGCCATGCGATCGCGCAATACATCGCATTTTCTCGGGGTTTGACGTGTCTGCTCAGCGACATTGTTGTCTGCAACGGCACTCAACAGGCATTGGACCTGATTGCCCGCGTCGTTCTTGAGCCCGGCATCGTCGTGGCCGTCGAAGACCCCGGCTACCCCCCTGCGCGTCGTCTTTTCGCCTCCCATGGGGCCAAGGTAGTGGGCGTACCTGTAGACGATGAAGGCATCAGAGCTGACCTGATCCCGGACGGCACTCAGCTGATCTACGTAACCCCCGCACATCAGTTTCCACTGGGCATGCCAATGAGCATGGCGCGCAGACGAGCATTAATTGAGCGCGCCCGCGAACTGGGTGCGTTGATCATCGAAGATGACTATGACAGCGAGTTCCGATACGAAGGGCGCCCGACCGACTCGCTGAAGACGATGGACGAATACGGTCTCGTTGCATTTGTCGGCACTTTCTCCAAGACGATGCTGCCCGAATTGCGCATCGGCTACGCCGTCCTGCCACCTTCGATCATTGGCGCGGTCATTAAAGCGAAACTCATTTCAGACTGGCACACGTCCACGATCCCCCAATGGGCGCTCACGCGATTCATTGCCGACGGCGGCCTGCTGAAACATGTAAGGCGATGCCACGCGATCTACGCCAACCGCCGACAGCGCATTCTGAACCGGCTGGAAAACGATCTTGCTCCTTGGCTCGATGTTATTCCCACGACAGCAGGGTTACATATCGCCGCGCGATTCAAAACCGACGTGGATGTGAACTATTTGATTGAGCGTGCCTTTCAGTCCGGCATCGGGTTGTATTCAATCGAACGCTATTATTACCAGACCGAACCCCAGCCGGGCTTATTACTGGGATTTGGTGCTATTGAAACGATGGATATCGACCCCGCCTTCGATCGCTTACAGGAGCTCCTGCAAACGCCCTTTCATCAGAGTCAAGACAAACTGCGCGAAAACCCTTCATTACCGACCTATAAATCGTGACCGTCAACCTCCATCAAACATAGGCATTGGACCCGTGTGTTTTGTGGCGATTGGAAGTGGTATCGGACGTCTATACGCGTAATCTGAACACGTCGTCGCAACGCGTCGAGCGTTAAAAGACAACACTCACGAGCACTCGGAGAATTCTCATGCGAATTGCCGCCATTAATACGGTGACCGTCAAGACAAAACCTGGCCAGACAGCCCATGTTCTTAGTGTGTTATCAGAAATGACTGAACAATTTCACGCTCAGTCAGGCTGCCTGTCTTACGGGGCTGTTGAAAGTAAAAGCCAACCAGCGTTATTGGTGGTGACGGGGCACTGGAGTTGCCCGGACTGCATGAACGGCCACTTTCTTAATCCTGCGCTACAAACATTTTCAACGCTGCTTGAATCCAACATCGTGTACAGCCTGAGTTTTCATCACACCGTGCTTGAACCCAATAACAAAGAGCCTCGTTCATCGTGACATGAACAGAGGCTCTTGGTTTCTGTAAGGCCAGCGCTGAAGCGTCAGGCGATCAAACGTTATGCCAGGCGCAAACCGGTCATCCCACACATGATCGCTGTCGCGACCATCGAACTGATGCCTGCCCCTGCCCACCAGACTCGGTTGGCTTTCGATTCAGCCACGTCATGCGCCAAGAGCACCACCCGCAGACCTGATACAAGATGGGTCAATACGAAAAACACGCCCAACGCGTAATGGGGCAATAAGCGAATATTCCACGGATCGTGAATCAGACCGGTCGGCAGGCCTGCCGCAAATGCCCATTCTGTCGGGATGCCCAGATAAGTTCGCGCAAAAATGAACACCGAGTTCATATGCCCGAGAATGAACACCGACATGAACACGCCGGAAGCGATCTGATAAATACGGTAGGGATCGCCCGAACTATCGCTCCATGTCCACGCCAATCGCAGCCCGGAACCGATCTGGAACAGCATCACCGCCACCAACAGAGGTTCGATGAACGTGGAGCGGTACACGGTGCGCCCGACATCCATGACCGCCGCGTGCGCATCGGGTCCTACGAGCCCGAACAAATGATTGGTGACGTGAAACATGACATAGAGTGCAGCGACAGTACCGGCAATGCCGTGGGCAACCCTTAGCTGCGGCGAGGGCTTCGTCTGAGCAGCGGAAGCGGACGCTTTCAAGGTCATCACCCGATACCCGATGAGCAGCCAGATCGGCGTCCACATCCATGTATCAGGGATCTTGCTTCCGAGCATGTAAGTCACGACCCCGAAGAAGACATAAGCCGTCGGTGCTGTCATGGCCAGCAAAGCGAATCGGCGGGCTCTGGCATCCGACTCACCTTCCAGGGCGCGACCTGCCATGGCCAGACAGGTCAGCGGCACTGCAAATGCCGCGATGAGCATCAACGTGGCAATGCCAGTATTTGGGGCGGAAAGCGAACCCTTGACGCCCTCCCCGTTCTCCATCGTGACAGCCCAATGAAAAACGTCCAGCAACCAGGGGTACAGCGCTGCGCTGATGGCGCAAATGCCGATCGTGCCTTTGGCTTTTATGGATAAGCCATCGGCGACTGCGGCGCTGGCCACGCTCAGCCGTGATGTGTTGAACATATAGGTTTTCCTGTGACTGAAGCCTGTACACGCGTCAGTGATGCCCGTTTTTGGCGGGCACTCTGATGGATCGTTATTGGACAGACAGCGCATGGGACAAACGAAGTTCGGGAACCCAGCCCAGCACTCGTCGGGCTTTCTCGCTGGTCACTTCGGCGTTTTCCTCGGCGACGTTGAACACGCCCCGGACGTTCAGCCGCAATGCCAACAACGCCGCGTAGGCCGCAGCTACCACATGAAGCGGGCTGGCCCCCGAAGGCTGGTCCGTGCCGGTGCCCGGTCCGTACAAATGGCCATAGCGCAGTACGGCGCCATGAATCTGCGGTGTGTGCAGCACTTGCTGTTCAAGGGCGACGATGCCGCCGACACTCACCTGTCGCAAGCCTTCGGCGTTGATGTCCAGTTCGGCGTCTTCTTCGTAGGGTTTCGTGGCTGGCGCATAGGCCCAAGCGATGCTTTGGGCGACGATACTCTCGCATCCAGACTCAAGCATGGCCGCGATCAGATTGCCTGTACCTTCAGTTCGCACTCTGGCGTTTCGGGCAATGGCCGCTGCCATCTGAGCAGGGTCGAGCCCGCGAGGAAGATCGGTGAGTTGATGCACGACTGCCGAGGGCTTGATCTGAATCAGCGCGTCACACAGCTTCTCACGGTCGAACACGTCCACCACGACCGGCTCGGCACCGAGAGCGCGAAGGTAGTCCGCTCGATCTTCGCGCCGAGTGCTGCCAAACACCGTATAACCGTCGTCCACGAGCAGCTTGACCAAGGTACTTCCAATCACACCGGTAGCGCCTGCCAAAAAAATATTTTTACTCATTGAGGAGTGCCTCCAGGTTTGAAAATAGGGGAGTCTCGCTGAACTGGCGCCGGGCATCCGCGATCGAGGCCGAGACGTACTGAGGGCCTGCAGCCATGGCCTGCAGATGGATAAAATGCACATCCAGCAAGCCGACACAGCCAAGGACATGACGCAGGTAAGCGGTAATGAATTCGGGCTGGCTGGCGGCCGGCCCGCGATGCACGCCACCGGACGAGATGACGACGTACACGGGTCTGTCCTGTAGCAACCCCACTTTTCCGCTGGGGCCGGCCGTAAACGTACGGCGCGCGCGCACCACGTTGTCGACCCACAGCTTCAACGCCGCCGGCAGCGTGAAATTGTGAATGGGCGTCGTAATGACCAACGCGTCACATTGCTCCAGTTGGGTGATCAGACGCTCGGATTCGGCGAGGGCAGGGTCATCGTTGCTGGCCCCGCTGATAATGGCTTGGGCATAGGCATCGCTGATCGGTGACACCGGGTTGGCGACCAGATCCAGTGTCGAAACGGAAAGTTCCGGGGTAGCGCGACGCAGCCCCTCAATCATTTCCTTGGCCAGTTGGTCGCCGGGAGACTTCACGCCCTTCGGGCTGCAACTGATGACAAGTAAGTTGTTCATTCAGTCATCCTCTTGGCACATTGAGTGGCTCGACGAAATGCATGCCTCGCGCCAGCAGCCCTTCGCGGAAATAGAAGCGCTGAGCCAACGCCATGTGCAGGCCCGTATCCAGAACAAAATGCGCACACCCGCGCGCTTTCGCTTGTTCTCTGGCAGCGTCCAGTAACTGCGCGCCAAGCCCCATCTGCCGAATTGAAGCGTCCACAACGAGATCATCGACGTAGATGAATCGACCGTAGAGCAAGTTCTCCATTTCGCGATAGCCCACGAGGCCTATGACCGTTTCGCCCTGCACCCCGCCAAGCAGCTCATACCCTGCGGTGAACTGACGCTGCACCTGTTCGATGAACGATTGGGGGGAGACCAGATGGGGCCGCAATTGCTTCATGACATCGAAGCAAGTCTCTAGCTCTTCTGGCGTGGAGAATTTTCTCAAATCCACTTGTGATTCCATGATCGGCCTCTTCTAGCGTGTGTGGTTACACTTTAGAAGGCTGATGACTTACTCTACAGGGCCAAAAAAATACAAAGCAGCTAGGACATGGCGAAATTTGACTCCAAGCTTGAAGCACACGCCGAGGTGCCTGTTTACCGCCAGATCTATCTCAGGTTTCGCCATTCCATAGAGGATGGGCGCTTGCTGCCGGGTGAACGAGTCCCTTCTGTACGTGCGCTGGCAGCCGAGCTGAACCTGGCCCGCGGGACCGTTGAATCTGCCTATCAGTTACTCGTAGGGGAAGGCTATCTTCAGACACGGGGGCCGGCAGGAACCGTCGTGTCGACGCTGTTGAAACCCGCCTCTCTGGCAGACCCTGTCGAAACCACGCGCCTGCAACGCGATCCCCTCATGCATTCGGGCGCCCTCCCACAGCCTTTGCAATTGGGGCTGCCGGCGATGGATGTCTTCCCTCGCAAGCTGTGGAATCGGCTGGTGGGCAAAGAGTTGCGTGCCAGCGGGATTCACAGCCTGATTTATCCTGACACTCAAGGGCATCATGCTCTGCGAACGGCCGTAGCGGGGTATCTGGGCATTTCCCGTGGCGTGAGGTGCACACCGGATCAACTATTCATATGTGCCGGGTATGGTGCGGCACTCGACCTGATTTTTCGAAGCTTGCTCACTAAAGGCGACGGCTGCTGGTTTGAAGATCCGGGCTATCTGATGGCTCGACACTTCCTGCAAAAAGCAGGCGCTGAACTGACGCCAATACCCGTCGATGACGAGGGGTTGAACGTCGACGCGGGCATCAGGCTGGCTGCCAATGCGCGTTTTGCCGTGGTCACACCCAGTCATCAAAGCCCCCTTGGGGTCTCATTGTCACTGCCAAGGCGCCAGGCTTTGCTTGAATGGGCCACTCGACAGAACAGCTGGATCATCGAGGACGACTACGACAGCGAGTACCGCTATCAAGGCCATCCGTTACCCGCGCTGAAGAGTATCGACAAGCACGACAGGGTTTTGTACACCGGCACCTTCAGCAAGGTATTGGCACCCGGTCTACGGCTTTCTTATCTGGTAGTGCCCGAAGCGCTGATTGCCCGTTTCACCCGAGTTGCCGACGTCATGCAGAACCATAGCCCGTACCTGTTTCAGGCCACGACGGCGGCCTTCATCCGGGACGGACATTTTGCAAGGCACCTGAAAAAAATGCGCAGTCTGTATGCGCTTCGGCGAACGCTGTTGATGACAGCTCTCGAACGCAGGCTCGCTGGCCGGATCAAAATCGACTCTCGACCTGGCGGCATGCATTTGCTGCTTCGGCTTGGCGATGATCTCGATGACCAGACGATTGCGATGAGCGCCAGAGAGTTGGGACTACCCGTCCAGCCCCTCTCAAGCGCCTATCAAGGCGCAGCGCCTGAGAAGGGATTATTGGTCGGCTTTACCAATGTGTCCTCGCCGGAACTGGCAGCGCAATGGGTGGATCGCCTGGCGATGGCGTTTCCACCGCAAGAAGATCAGGGCTGAGCGCGCCTGTTTGCCCGATGCCTGTCTCACAGAGGGCATCCCTTCCCTCCTCCCGCCTCAAGCGCCTGCACTCACGTTCAGAAAAGACTGATCGGGTACTCGAAGGTCAGCCGGATCTCATCGACATCACCACCCCGGTCAGAACTGCGGTACGTCGCGTTCCGCGCCCGCAAGCTCAGGTTTTTTGCGGGCCCGGACTGTACGACGTATTTAACGTCGATGTTACGCTCCCAGGCTTTCCCGTCGCTGGTCAGTGGCGTGTTGAAGTCATAGCCTTTGATGTACCTGACCATGAAGGTCAGACCAGCAATGCCGTATGGCGCCATGTTCAGGTCATAACGCGCCTGCCAGGACTTTTCATCTTCGTAGAGAAAGTCGGAGTACTGGACAGAGTTAGAGGTGTACATCGCGCTCAGCCCATCGATTCCGTAGGTATAGTCGCCTCGCCCCGAGACGGTCTGACGGGCGAGCATGAACCGGTGCGCACCCAGGGTGTACGCCGCCGACAGGCTCCACAACCGGTTGTCCAGGTCCCCGGCACGCTCCTCCCCCATGCTTTTAGTGTCATACATGTTGAAGTCCAGATTGAACGCCTGGGTGCTACTCAGCGGGACGGTGTAAGTGGCACTGCCATAGTATTTACGCCAGTAGTTATCAATGGTCTGACGGTAGAAACTGCCGGTCAGTTGGTCATTGAATTTATACACCCCACCGACGTAATTCAGATCGGTCAGCCTCGCACTATCCGGGCTACTGTCATTGCGTTTGTTGAGCGCGGTAAAATGCCCGGCATTCAAGGTCAGATCCTTGAACTCCTTGCTGGTCATGGACAGACCTGTCGCGCTTTCGGGCAAGAGGCGCGCATCGTTCGTGGACAGGATGGGCAGGCTGACCATTTGATCGCCGTACTTCAAAATCGTGTTCGACATTTGAATCTTGAGCGCGCCGCCCATCTTGGAATAATCGGCCTTGGGGCCGCTTCTGTCCGCCTCCAGCAAGCCGGTGCCGCCGCCGGTGCGACCTGCGCCCGAATCCAGCATGATACCCAGTTTGCCCAAGGCGTCGACACCAAAGCCGACAGTGCCCTGGGTGAAACCGGATTGATAGTTCGCCATGAACCCTTGGCCCCACTCCTCCCCCTTGTTCTGCGGCGCATTGGCCTGGCGAAAATCGCGGTTCATGTACACATTTCGAATAAGCAGCGAGGCTTTTGAATCTTCCACGAATCCATTGGATTCGGACTGTTGACTCGCCACTGCGGGTTCAGCGATGGCGGCAATCATCATGTAAGCGATGGTATTTATTTTTGTTATACGCATGGTGGCTCCGTAAAAGCCCGATGGGCTTCGAACAGGCAAAGGGATTATCAATTCACGGGCACGGCGCTACGATCAGGCTGCTATTGCAGGACAGCCTGTTTCATCATCGCGCAGGGCTCTTTTGGGCGTCAGGATCGACGCCGTTTGATCAATGGTTGACGTGACTGCACCCACTCCGCAGAGGGTGCAGCACGGCACGTCATGAGTCGGTCAGACGACCCTGACCCCAACGAGTGCGGACATGATCGTCAGGGACACCAGGACGCTGAAGGCCGCCCCGACCCACCACAATGCATTGACCGTGCTTCGGTTGGCGCCGTGCGCCAGCATGACGACACGCAGCCCGGAAACCAGGTGAGCCAGGACGAAGAATCCGCCAAGCGTGTAGTGAGGGAAGAGGCGAACGGCCCACGGGTCAGGCAACATTTTTCCGCCGCCGGTGGCGAAGACATAATCCGTGGGAATGTCGAGGATGGTACGGGCCATGATGAAAACGGAGTTCATGTGGCACAGCGCGAACATTGCGATGCACACCCCGGAGGCCACCTGAAACATCCGGTACTTGTCTTCTGCGCGCTCGCTCCATGTCCAGGCGAGCTTCAAACCGGTGATGATCTGAAAGAACATGGCGAGGATCAGCAAGGGTTCAATGGCCAGGGCCCGATAAACCTTCCGACCGATATCCGCGACAGCCTCGTGAACCTCCCCACCCCAAAGGCCTGCAAGGTGGTTGCCCAGGTGAAACAGCACGAACAGCGTCACCACAGCCCCGCTGATGCCATGTGCAACCCGCAAAACAGCGGTCGAACCTTGGCGCAAAGGCAGATCCCCCGCCGGGGTTCTTGCCGCAAACAGCGCCGATAGCAACCAGACAGGTGTCCATATCCACACATCGTTCACATCGATTTTGAACATGTGCAGGACGACCCCAAGCAGGACGTACGCCGATGGAGTGCCGATGACGAACAGTGCGTACCGTCTGGCACGCATATCGGCCAAACTGGGCGTGCTGTTGCGTGAGGAGAGGGTCGCCAGGGTCAGCGCCAACAGGGGAACAGCCAAGGCCGCCGCGAGGAAGACGACCGAGAAAAACGCTGACCGTGAAGTGGCGCCTCCTGCCACGGGGGAAGTGAACGCCCAGTTGAACGCCTTGAGGATCCAGGGATACAACAAGGCGCCTATTGCAGGCACCCAAAGCACCCGGCTGGTGTTGAAACTGACAGGCGTCGCGGTGTTGCGCGTGTGTACATCGACTTCGGAATGAATGGCCATTTCGGCTTCTCCGTAGAGCATCTGCTCTTATTGTTATTGGCAGTAATGTCAGCCAGGACAACGCAACACTCGCGAGTTGCTATCGCCGCTGGCTCATCGATCATCTAAAGGGTCAGACAGGGCTGAGGCAACGCCAGCGCGACGCCGCTGCCCTGGCCCGAACCGTCCAGTGATGAAGGGGTGCAACCCCGGATGATCGTGTGTAGATGTTTCGGCTACCCTGAACCTCTGACATGCCGGCCTCCTGTTTTCTAATTATTGTGTTGTGCTCCCCCCAACGTCAGGACTGACGCAAGGGGTAGTTCAGTTTCCGAGAGAGCCAACGTTCCCAAAAGTGAAAAAAGCGCCGCAATCAGTAACCTGAAGGTTATGGCTGCATGCTTTCACAATAGGCCCGACTCACCTCCCGCAACGCCTCTACGCATCCCTGCGCCATAGGGGACAGAGGCATCGTTGGATTGCTGCATATGCCCACCGACCCTCCTGGTTCCCGTATCCCCAAATGCAACTCCGCCAACTCTCCTGATCGCAGGTCCTGCCTCACCGCGTCGTAAGGCGCGATCCAGACCGCATCGCTGCAGGACACGTAGCGCCGACTGATCGTCAGCGAGAGTGTTTCCAACCGCTGTTTCGGGGACTGAATGCCGTGCTGGACGAACAAGCTATCGGCAAATTTTCGGATGGTCGTTCCCGCCAACGGCAGAACGACCGGGAAATGCTCCAGCGTCGAAAGATCTGCATCCGGTGCCAGCAACGGATGGCCCGGACGTACCACCAACGTCATCGATTCGTTGTAGAGGTGCTCAAAGCTCAACCCCTGAATCTGCGGGCTGTCGGTCATTCTGCCGACAACCAGATCAATCTCTCCCCCGCGCAAGCGCGAGAGCAGATAAGCGCTGGGACCGGTGACCACGTTGATCACAAGCGTGGGATGCGCCTCGTGAAGCCGACAGACCAGCTCCGGCATCAGCAGGCTCTCGACGGTCGACAACGCCCCCAAACGCACCTCGGGAGCACCATGCACGCCGGTACGCAGACTGCTGACCCCTTCGCGCAACGTTTGCACGCAAGGGGCTGCGTAACGCAGAAACGCCTGGCCAGCGTCCGTGAGCGCCGCACCCGACTTGCTGCGCGTGAACAGGCTGGCACAGAGCAGACTTTCCAACTCCTTCAAGGTCTTCGATAGCGCTGGCTGGCTGATAGCGAGCTTCTGCGAAGCCCTGGCCAACGTGCCCTGACGCGCGACCTCTAGAAAACACACCAGATGACGAAACTTTATACGGGTGTCGATATTCACCTTGTGTCTCCGCTTTCAAACACATTGAGGTGGGACAACGGGGGCGCGTTCAGGCCTTTGGGACCACCCATTCTGGGTGGGCTGTAGACCTGCATCTGGAATGGCAGACATCTTGATTCCTCCGGTCACGCATCAGCATTTATTGTTATTTGCGAAACTCGTCATCGTGTATTGGCCGCTACGTTCCCGTCGTGATCCAATAACTGAAAAAACGCGTGTACCAGTACGGATGAGCTCAGGAATTTTTCGTGGAACTCCCGAGCTGACCGCTTTAATGATTAATCAATGAATCGTGACCTCCTTTGGTTGTGGACTCAGGACTGAAGGCAACTGGCCACGCTCCAGGAGTACAACCAGCTCATGCCATTGTAAAAATCGTTTTGGCCTTTGCCTTTCCAGAGATTGTTGCGCACAAGGCGCTCCACTCCCTTGGCGTGATAGATCCGACCCATTTCCCGGGTTGACCACACCACGCGCGCCGTTCGAGGGATGCGCACGGACTCATAAAGGCGGAACGCGGCTGACAGATCACCTGCGTTTGCCTTCACCGCCTCGCCTAGCGTTACCGCATCTTCCAGTGCCATACAGGCACCCTGCGCCAGGTACTGACTCATGGGATGGGCGGCATCGCCCAGCAGCGTCGCGTTTCCTGCACCCCACGCCTCCACCGGCTCGCGGTCGGCAGTTGCCCAGCGACGCCAGGAGCTGGGGGTATGAAGCATCTGATGCGGGATTTCGTGAACGCCTTCGAAGTAGGACAGCACCTCTTCCTTGCTTCCGTCCCGAACGCCCCACTCCTCTTCTTCACGGCTGTGAAACGTCACCACCAGGTTGTATTGCTCACCGCCGCGCAGGGGGTAATGCACGAGGTGGCAGCGAGGGCCGGCCCACAGCACGGGCGCATTGATGCGCAATTCCTCGGGCATGCTCGCGCGCTCAACCACGGCGCGGTAAACCACATGCCCGGTCACACGAGGTTTGTCACCCAGCAGGTGAGTCCTGACCACCGACTTCACGCCGTCGCAACCGATCACCGCGTCGGCTTCGTAGCGCTGCTCGTTACTGTCGATCAACACCGTTTTGGACCCTTGCAAGTCCATGCTGACGACCCGCGTCGAAGTGTGGAAACTGATCAGTGGGTCTTTCTCCACCGCCTCCAGAATGGAGCGATGAATGTCAGCCCGATGAATGACACCGTAGGGGTTGCCGAAACGCTTCTGAAACGCCTCACCCACGTCGATGCGGATTACTTCCTTGGCATCCACGGCGTCCATCATGATGATGTGGTCAGTGAACACCGAACGACGTCTTGCAGCCTCGCCCACACCCAGAGCGTCGAGCGCGGCGTAAGCGTTTGGGCCCAGCTGAATGCCGGCACCGATTTCGGCGATTTCATCGGCCTGCTCCAGCAGTTGCACCTGAATCCCCTGGCGGGTGAGCGCCAGTGCGGCCGCCAGACCACCGATACCGCCGCCGACGACAATGACTTTTTGTTTTGCTTGAGGACTGTTCATGAGAATGTCTCCCTCGACTTCTTGATTCATACGATGTAATCGGGCTGACGATCCGGCGCGGCCCGCTGAAAAGGCTCTTGAGCCAGGCAGTGCCGATACGTGAGCATGACCCGCTCAAAGCGCTCCAGATCGCACCCCATACGCAGGGCATTGGCGACCTGAGGCACGAGGCAACAATCCGCCAGGGTCGGGCTCTCACCGAAGCAGAACGGGCCGTGGCCATAGCGCTGTAACAACTGCTCGAAAGCCGCCAGCCCCACCTCTACCCAGTGCTTGTACCAAGTGTTTTTCTGCTCATCCGTTACGCCCAGCTCGCGCTTCAGGTAACCGAGCACCCGCAAGTTGTTAATGGGGTGAATGTCACAACTGATCGCCAGCGACGCTTCCATCACACGGGCGCGAGCCAGTGGATCCGCGGGAATCAGACGAAGCCCGTCGCGCGTGTCGTCCAGATACTCGATGATCGCCAGGGACTGGCTGAGCGTCGTCCCGTCGCTATCGATCAGCAGCGGAACGCTTGCGGCAGGGTTGAGCGCGAGATAGTCCGCACTCGACTGCTCCCCGCTGCGCAGGTTGATGCCGTGATGCTCGAAGCCAATGTTCTTCAACGCCAGAGCGATGCGCACTCGATACGAGGTCGAACTGTTAAAAAAACCGTAAAGCCGCATGGTGAATTCTCTCGTGATCAAACCGGTGGCGTAGCGGGCAACGCTGCGGATGGCGGTGTTGCCCCGCGGTAATACCTGCCCATGAAGAACATTGCCCCCGCCGCCAGCAGTGCAGGCAGCGTCAACAAGGAAAAAATGCCGTTGAAATTCAGCCCCAGGCCGAGCAGCGCGCCGCCACCCAGTGTCCCGGTCACTGAGCCGATACGGCCGACACCGTGCGACCACGCCACACCCGTGGCCCGACTGGCCGTGGGGTAGAACCCGGACGCCAGGGCGTTCGCGCCGACCTGAGTGCCGCTGATGCAGGCGCCCATCCCCGCCACGCCGACGATCAGTAGCGTGAAGTCGTGATAGAACTGACCGATGAACCAGAGAAATCCGGCGCCGATGACATAGGCAAGCGTCAGCACACGCCAAGGGTCAAAACGATCCATCGCGCCGCCAAGGAAAATGGCGCCAACCGTCCCTCCGACCTGAAACATCGCGCTCACCAGCGCCGCCTGACTCAAGGACAGCCCCGTGTCCTTGATGAGCATGGGCAGCCAGTTGGTCATCATGTAGATGATCAGCAGGCTCATGAAGAAGGCTGTCCATAACAGAAACGTTCCGCGGCTGAGCTCACCCCGCAAGATGATGCGTACGGGCGAGTGCTCCTTGGTCTTGGTGTCATTGACCAGGAACTTGCCGTTCCACGCATCGGGAAGGTCGCCGATTCGACGCAAGATGCGCTCGACGCGCTCACGATGATCCTTGCGCCGAAGCACCAGGAAACCTGCCGACTCCGGCAATAACAGCGCAAGCAGAGGCAGCACCAGTACAGGCAGTACCCCGCCGATCAACAGCACGCTACGCCAGCCATAAAGCGGGACCATGTGCGCAGCGACAATCCCTCCCAACGCCGAACCGAGGGTGAAGCCACAGAACATGCTGGTCACCATCAGTGAGCGACGGCGGGTTGGGCAGTATTCGGACGTCAGCGTGATGGCATTAGGCATGGCGCCGCCGAGGCCAAGGCCGGTGAGGAAGCGCAGAATCGTCAGGGTCTCGACGTTCTGTGAGAACGCCGCCGCGACGCTCCAGCCGCCAAAGCACAGCACCGATCCCAGCAGCACGGTCTTGCGTCCAAAACGGTCCGCCAGCGGGCCAGCGGCGAACGCGCCGAACATCAGGCCGAGCAGCGCAGCACCCAGGACAGGGTTGAGCTGCCCCGGCGTCAGCGCCCACTCCTCTCGAAGTGCTGGAGCGATGAATCCGGCCGCGGCAGTGTCAAGTCCATCCAGCGCAGTGACGAGAAAACACAACAGGCAAATCAGCCATTGGAATCGCGTCACGGGTTGCGCATCGATAAACTTTTGTACATCCACACTGTTGTTATTATCAGTGGAAGCCATGGTGGTTCTCCAAGCTCCAAGGGTTGAGAAAGCACGTGTTCAAGTGTGCTTTCAGATGACGCGGACGCTGATTTCACCCAACTGCTGTACGCCGCCGATCATCAGTTCGCCTGCCACCACCGGACCGACCCCTTCAGGGGTGCCTGTCATGATGAGGTCACCCGGCTGCAGCTCGAAAAAGCGAGACAGGTAGGCGATTGTTTCCGCAACGGACCAGATCAGCTTGTCGATGCTGCTGCGCTGCTTGTCCACACCGTTGACCTGCAACCAGATGGCCGCATCAGAGGCCACATCGAATTCAGCCGCTGGCGTGAGCGGCCCGATCGGCGCCGACTGGTCGAACGACTTGCCGATCTCCCACGGCCGACCCATTTCACGCATCTTCATCTGCAGGTCTCGACGTGTCATGTCCAGGCCAACGGCATAGCCCCAGACGTGCTCGACGGCGGTCTCCAGCGGGATGTCACGACCGCCCTTACCAATGGCCGCGACCAGCTCGATCTCATAGTGATAATTGCCGGTTTCACTCGGGTACGGGATTTCCAGCGTCTGGCCGCTTTTGGCTGGCACCACGGAGTCGGCCGGCTTGCAGAAGAAAAACGGTGGCTCGCGATCCGGGTCGAAACCCATCTCCCGTGCATGGGCCGCATAGTTGCGGCCTACGCAGTAAACCCGGCGAACGGGAAAGGTGTCTGACGTGCCATTGATGGCGAGTGCAGTCACTGCCTGGGGTGCGACGACGTAAGTCATGGGGTGCTCCAATCTTCAAGGATTAACGGGATTCGCGAAGGATGCCCAAGGCCTGCTGCACTGGACGATCCGAAAAACTGAACAGGACGCACTCTTCATGATTCTCAAAGCGCAGAGCGGCCCAGCTCGGCACCACAAATGTGTCGCGAGGTTCGTAGTCGAAACGCTGATCGGCAATCCAGACCGTGCCCCGCCCTTCGACCACTGAGTAAACGGTTGCGTCGGTGCTGCGGCTGGTCTTGCCGCTGAACTGGCGAGGCAGAACCTGCATGAAGGTGGCGATGGTGGGCATAGGCCAACCGCCTGTCGCCGGATTGACGTAACGCAGCTTGACGCCGTCGCACTCGTCAATTTCTTCATGACGCAGGAGCGTCTCCAGCGCCTCGCGCGTCCGGGCGTAGGGGTAGCTGAAAATGGGAGAGGTGTGAGACGTTGCCTGATGGCGGACCGGCAGTAGGTTCATACCGTATCGCGCCAGGCTATTGCCTTCTGGACGACTGATGGGCTGCACCGGCTTTTCGTAGTTCTCTGCGAAACCGGCGTCGAAGAAACGCACGATCGGGATATCAAGACCGTCGAGCCAGATGACCGGCTCCCCGCCTTCAAGCTGTGGCGGATTCCCGTGGTCATGCCATGTCCAGGACGGCGTGATGATGAAGTCCCCAGGCTCCATCGTTGCCCGCTCGCCATCCACTGCTGTGTAGGCACCTCGGCCTTCGATGACGAAACGCAAGGCAGACTGACTGTGGCGATGGCTCGGAGCGACTTCTCCTGGAAGGATCATCTGCAAGCCGGCGTACAGACTGGAGGTAATCGAAGCAGTGCCACGCAGCGCAGGATTCTCCAGAACCAGTACACGGCGCACCGCTTCCTCGGCAGAGATCAAATCCCCCGACTCGGTCAGAAAAGGACGGAGCGTCTTGTAGCTCCACAGAGCAGGCTGACAGGCACCTGCAGGCTGACGCGGAACCAGGTTGTGCAGTTGTTCCCAGAGCGGCATCAAATTGTGCTTGTCGATGCGCTGATAAAACGCAGCGCGTTCGTCACTGATGGTGTTGTTCATGAGGGGACCTTTTTCAGCTGGCCATTTGTTGTAGGGCGATTATTGGCCCATCTCACATATCCGAATAATGGTATTTAGCGATAAACCCATATATATTTTTGTATAGTTAACCCCGCCAAGCATTACCCGACCCGAGGCACCCATGGCCACCGACTGGATTCGCCGCCTGCGCATGCAGCACCTTCAATTACTCATAAGCCTCGAAGAAACCGGCAGCGTGACTGAGGCAGCCCGGGCAACTTTCAGCACCCAGCCCGCCCTTTCCAAATGGTTGAAAGAGCTGGAGGAGGACGTAGGAGCGCCCCTCTTCGAGCGCCATGCGCGCGGCCTGACCCCAACGGCCCAAGGTTTGATGCTGCTAGGCCACGCCCGGCGGGTCTTGAGCGAAATGGATCGCGCACAGCTGAATCTAAAAGCCATGCAGGACGGCAGCTCCTACAGAGTGGTCATAGGCACCTCTCCGGCATCAGCCCCGAACCTGGTCCCTGCCGCGATCATGCAGTTTCTGCAGCGCCATCCAGGGGCGCAGGTTGAACTGCAGGAAGGGACCATGAACGAATTGCTCGAACGCCTGGAACTGGGCCAGCTTGACCTCGTGGTCGGACGCCTCGATGCCTACTCCCCTCGCCCCTCGCTGCAAAGCGAACAACTGTATGACGAGGCCATGCGCGTGATCTGTCGCCCTGGCCACCCCCTGACCTACAACGACAATCTGAGTTGGGATGATCTGCGCAGCTATGACTGGATCGTCTGGGCCAAGAGCACCCCGATTCGGACCAAACTCGATATGGCGCTAACCCGCGCGGGGCAACGCCCGCTTCCGTATCGGATCGAGTCGACATCCCTCATCGGTAATCTCTGGTTACTGCATTACAGCGACATGCTGTCGATTGCATCCGACCGTGTGGCGGATCACTTCACCCAACGCAGACTGGTGGTCCCGTTGAAATTCGAGCTCAATGCCGTAGGGTCGCTCGGGATGTGCTGGCGCGATGAGCCTCACCCGGACCCCAGCCTTCCCCACCTGCTGGAAAGCATCCGAGCGGCAGCGGCGAGTCAGAGCCTGACCAAGGTCATCGGTCCGCAAGGCTGATTTCAGAGCGCTGGCACTGTCGCACAAGACTCGCAGTTTTCGCACCGCGCAGAAAATCTGCCACGCAGAATTCAATCGCAAGGAGCGGAGTGTCCATATCGCGTGCGAACCCTAATCTGATCCCATCGTCGGATCAGATCAGGAACACCTGCCATGAACACTTCGCTGCTGTCTTCGATCAACCTTATCTTCCGCTCCCCTCGCGAGCGCCCTGCCGGTGCCATTCGCTACACCATCGGCCGGACCATTTTTGGCCCGGTGCTGGTGGGCCACAGTGGCTACGGCATTTGCGCGATATTCCTGGACGACACCGATGCTGGCCTGCTGAACCAGCTGAGTGCGGCTTTTCCTCAACGAGAACACGTCCAGGCGGGTGAGGTCTTGAGATCGGAACTCGAACAGGTCATCTCGCTGGTCGATACGGGAAAGACCTCGAAAGTCCTGAATCTGGATGTCGGGGGCACGGTCTTTCAGCAAAAAGTCTGGACCGCCCTGCAGCACATTCCAGCGGGGCAAACCCGCAGCTACAGCGACGTCGCCTGTGAAGTGGGCAATCCTGACGCCATCCGCGCGGTGGCCGGCGCGTGTGCCGCGAACGTGCTGGCCGTCGCGATCCCTTGCCATCGGGTCGTTCGAAGTGACGGGGCTATTTCGGGGTATCGCTGGGGGGTTGAGCGTAAGCGGACACTCCTGGAAAAGGAGTCCAACCGATGACGCGGACCCGGACTCTGCTTGCCCCCTCCCAGGGGCTGGATTGGCCGAGCCTGCAGCGGTCATTGGATGATTCGGGCTACGCGGTCGTCCCTTCGATCATGACCGCCGATCAATGCCAGGCGTTGGCTGGACTGTACAGCGACCCGACGCTTTTTCGCACTCGGGTGGTCATGGCGCGGCACGGGTTTGGAAGCGGTGAATACCAATATTTCGACTATCCGCTGCCGCCATTGATCAACGCGTTAAGGCATGCCCTCTATCCCCATCTGGCAACCATTGCCAATGGCTGGTGCGAACGCCTCGGCGATGCCTTGCGCTACCCCATGACGTTGACGTCTTTCCTTGAACGATGCCACCAGGCCGGTCAGACGCGAGCGACGCCGCTGTTGCTTCAATACCAGTCCGGCGATTACAACTGCCTGCATCAAGACGTTTATGGAGAGCACCTTTTCCCTCTGCAGGTCGCCATCTTGCTGTCGGTGCCAGGGGTCGATTTCCAGGGCGGAGAGTTCGTCGTGACGGAGTACTCATCCAGCTCGCAGCGCGCCGAAGTGGTACCCCTTCAGCAGGGCGACGCGGTCATTTTCGCGGTCCGGACACGGCCCGTGACCGGACGGCGGGGTCAATCGAAAAAGGCCCTCATGCGCCATGGCGTCAGCCGCATACAGGCTGGGCTGAGGCATACCGTAGGCATTATTTTTCATGACGCCAAGTGAACGGCCACCTGCGACATGCGAACCCTTTTCTGAGACCTGAAAACGTTATGAACACATTCGCCACCGCCACCGAACATCTCGATTGGCACAACATCACGACGCAACTTGACCAGGAAGGTTTTGCGGTGCTGCCCGGCTTTCTGAAGCCCGACATCCTCGGCGCGCTTGCCGACGTACGCAAAAGCTCATCGAATCAGGTGCAAATCGATTTGAGCGAACAGCAATCAGGACGAGGCTCGGCCTACCGTTGGAAAGATGAGCTTCCCGCCGCATTACGCAGCCTCAGAGAAGCGTTTTACGCGCCGCTGGCCCTGATCGCCAACCGCTGGTGCGAGACCCTGGCCCAGCCGTATCGCTATCCGGAAACGCTGCAGCAGTTTCAAATGCAGTGCTTCGAAGCAGGGCAACGGAGCGAACTGACGGAGCTGACCTGCTTGCGCACAGAAGACTATCTGGGCCTGCAGCAGGATGCAGACGGAGAACGGGTTTTCCCGCTTCAGTTGGTCGGTCTCCTGAGCTCCTGCAGAGAAGGGTTCACAGGCGGCGAGCTCGTGCTCACCGAACAGCGTCCCCGCATGCAATCGCGCCCCATGGTCGTCCCGCTGCAACAGGGCGACCTGGCGATCATCACGACGGCGCAACGCCCTTTCAAGGGCAGCAAAGGCTACTACCGCGTGAACATGAAACATGCCATCAGCCGCGTAAGAAGCGGCGAGCGCATCGGCATTTCAATCAGCTTTCACTTCGCTCCCTGAGTGTCCCTCTATGGCGCCCGACCATGGCTGGATGTTGATAGGCACGGACGGCAAACCGTTCCTCAGCGCACAGCGTGGCACGTTCGGCGGTCACCGACGCACCGGGCTCTACGGCAAACTCGATTGCCGTGCTGGCCTGCGAGCCATCGCCCGAGGAGGCTATGCGAAGCATCGTGTGTTCTTTCTCGACGAGCCGTCTGCGATAGCAGCGGGCTACCGTCCTTGTGCAGTCTGCATGCCCCACGAATACCGCGAATGGAAAAACGGCAACTGGCCGCCAACTCCACGCCATCAGGAATCAAGATGAACAATCAATTTGCGTTGGGATTTGACGACGGCGTCGCGTCCGACACGGCATCGGGAGCGAGCTTCGAAACACTGGATTGGCGCGCCGTCGAAGCCTCGCTGGGTCAAGAGGGCTTTGCGGTATTGCCCACATTGCTGAACCGAGAGACCTGCCACGCGCTGGCAGCCCTCTACAACGAGCCCCAACGTTTTCGAAGCCGTATTGTCATGGAGCGTTATGGCTTCGGGCGCGGGGAGTATCAATATTTCTCCTACCCACTTCCAGCGACCGTCGCTGATCTGCGCAGCCACCTCTACGGGCAGTTGGCGCCCATTGCCAATCGTTGGCATGACGCACTGAGAATGGAGGAGCGTTTCCCAGTGGCTCACAGCGAATTCGCTGAAATCTGTCATGAAGCCGGCCAACGCAGGCCTACACCGCTGTTGCTGAGCTACCGGACAAATGACTACTGCTGTCTGCATCAGGACCTGTACGGCGAGCATGTATTCCCCTTCCAGGTGATCTTCCTTCTCGATGAGCCGGGACTGGACTTCACGGGCGGCGAACTCATCCTCACTGAGAGCGATCCGAAAAAGCCTGGCCGCGCAGAGGTGGTCAATCTGCACCAGGGCCAGGCCGTGATTGTCGCGGTGAACAGTCGCCCTGCCCGTTCCTCGCGCGGGTTTTATCGCATCAGTATGCGGCATGGGGTGAGCCGGATTCACAGTGGCGTCCGTCGAACACTGGGCATCATTTTCCACGACGCCCAATGACTGCTCAGCCCCGGAAACGGAGCTCAATTCTCAGAAAATGCCGTAGACCATGCCGCAAGCCTCAACGCCCGAAGCCACTTCCACGGGTGGTACAGATCGTTGGCGCGTTCCTGGTGCTTTTTTTTGAAAACGCTTCATTTCATCGTACTCGGCCCGACTACGAGGACGTGATGTGGAACTCAAAACAAATGGCGCACTGATGATCCTGTTCCTGGGCGCGCTGGCAGCCACTGCTCCGCTGTCAATCGACATCGGTTTACCGGGGTTCGCCGCCACCGCTGTGGCACTGGGCGTTCCCGTCAGCCTGATGCCCCAGACACTCAGCGTATTTCTTGTCGGATTCTCGGTGGGCCCGCTGATATTCGGGCCTATGGCCGACCGATTTGGCCGTCGCCCCATTCTCGTCGCCGGCTTGATGATCTTCGTTGTCGGCGGATTGGGTGCGACGCTTTCCACGGACTTCGCCTTCATGCTGGGCAGCCGACTGATTCAGGGAGTGGGCGCCGGGACCGCCGCAACCCTGCCGTTCGCCATCGCTCGAGATATCTATAAAGGGGACGAGGCGCGGGTACGGATGTCGGCCATCACGCTGGTGCTGGGGCTGGGCCCCATCATTGCCCCGATTCTGGGCACCGTCGCGCTGAGCCTGAGTGGCTGGCGCTGCGCCTATGCCTTGCTCGCCGCGAGCGGCATCCTGAGTGCGGCGGTTGCCTTTTTCTGTTTCAGGGAAAGCGCGCCGACGGCCACGCAACAGATGACCTGGACGAGCGTGATGAGCAATTACCGATCGGTGGTGATCAACCCTACGTTCCTTCGAAACACGCTGGTGAACGCCTGCAGCTTTGGCGTCATGTTCGCCTACATCGCCGGATCACCTGAAGTCTTGACCGTGGATTTCGGAATGAGCAGCGGTCAATACAGCCTCTCGTTCGCACTGACCGCAGGCGCCCTCATGTGCGGCTCGCTGCTGAACGGCAAACTCGCGCTTCGGGGCTGGCCCTCGGCGCCCATCGCGAATTTCGCCAATGCCCTGATTGCCTTGGCGAGCCTCATACTGACCGCCATCACCCTCAGTGGAGAACTGAACGCCGTCATGTTCGTCATGGCGGTGGCGTTGGTGCTTCTGGGCGTCGGACTGTTGAGTCCCAACGTGATCCACGACGCCCTGCAACCCATGGGGAAAATGGCCGGCGTTGCAACCGCCGTCTTGCGGGGAATTCAGATGGTGCTGGCCGGTTGCGCAAGCGCGCTGGTCGGCACGTTGCAAATGGGCAACAGCGCATTGTCCACTGCCTGCGTCATGGCAGCGTTTGCGATAGCCTCCCTGGCCATCCAGCGGCTGGGGGTTCGCAAAAGCGGGGTAGCCGTTTCTTGAGCCACGGCTCCCTGTCTCTCAGGCGAATTCGTCGATCACCCGCCTCAATCGATCACAGTATTCGCCCAGCCGATCATCCGCCGCCGAGGCCACTCCCAAGAGTAATCCCGGACGCGAAACCGAGGCGTCGCTGTACCACGGTGTCAGGGGGGCCGGCGTCAAACCGAAGCGCCTGGCCTCCATCGCCACGCGAATATCCTGGGCACCTTCGGGCAGGTCGATGAGCATGGCCAATCCAGCCGCCCGGGCAGGCAGCCCCCAAGGTTTCAATTGAGCGAACAAGGCGTCACGTCGTGTCGCATACACGCGCTTCATGCGCCGCAAGTGCCGCATGTAGTGCCCCTCTTTCATGAATTCTGCGATGGCATTCTGGACCGCCGGCCCCGGCGCCGGAGCAAGGCACGTGGCGGCATCCACAAACGCGGATACCAGCGCCACAGGCACCACGATGAACCCCAAACGCAGTGTCGGACTCAGGGTCTTGCTGAATGAGCCGATGTGCAGCACGCGACCTTCACGGTCAAGCGAACTCAGCGCGGGGGCGGCTCGCCCGGTGAGCTGGAGTTCTCCCAGGTAATCATCTTCGATGATCCACGCGCCCGATTGCGCGGCCCACTCCAGCAACAACAAGCGCCGAGTCAGCGACAGCGTCGGGCCAAGCGGCGCCTGCTGACCCGGCGTCACAATGGCCAGGGCGGCATCGGGGGCCTGAGCGATGGCGTGTTGGATGTTCAAGCCATCGCCGTCAACGGGCACGGGTATCGGTCGCACTTGCGACGTCTGCAGGGAAAGTCGGGTCAGGGGAAATCCGGGGTCTTCCATCCACGCGGTTTTCCCCTCAAGGCGCAATACCCGCAAGGCCAACCCCAGCGCGCCGGTGAAGCCCGAGGTGATGATGATTTGCGAAGGCAGGCATTCGATCGAGCGTGAAATGGCGAGATGCGCGGCAATTTCACGTCGCAATTCACCCTCCCCCCGGGGATCGGGATACCCCCGCGCCGTCACAACTTCCGCGCGCACGGCATGGGCCCGGATTCTCGCAAACTGCTTCATGGGGAAGCAATCCAGGGCAGGTATGCCCATCTGAAATATACCGGGGCCTGAGGAGAAGTTTCTGTACATCTCAGGCAATGAGCTTGCCTGACCGACCGGCTCAGCGGCAGCCTTTGCGCTTCTGGGACGTGGCGCGATACGCGTCCCGCTGGTGCGCGACGATACGATGAGTTGTGCGTCCAGCAAACGCTCATAAGCGACGCGAACGGTGCCTCGGGCAACGCCCAACTGCGACGCCAGATCACGCCACGACGGTAGCCTGGCCCCAGGCACGAGAATGCCCGAGTCGATGGCGTTCGCGATGCCACTGCGTATTTGCTCGGCCAACGGGACCTTGATGTTTCGGTCAAGGCTTAGGTTCAGAAGAGTGTTCATGCCGCATGGTACAAAAAAAACTAAAGGAACTGGACCTTTTTGTTGCTCCTGCCTGGATGACACCTGCGGACGCATTTTAGCCTCCTCAGCGTTTGCCGCTGCACTGGAGGAGGAGCGCAAGGCAATGGCATTAACGGCTTTTCCCGTCGACGGTCAATTGCCAACACGCATCCGTGGTACAGAGGAAAAATCCATTTCAGGTTCTTATGTTTGAACTCCGTGAGGCCTATCGTGCCTTCAAAAGGAGGCGACCATGACGATCAATCACAAGACCTGGGCATTGGCGGCGCTGCTGTCACTGGCGGGTACTGTCAGTGCCCATGACGCTCAGAAAGCGGGGGACCAGGTGGTTCCCAACTTCGCACAGGCGATCCCCAACATTCCGGGCAAATCCCTGATTGCCGTTGAGGTGAACTACCCGCCCGGCGGCCAATCGCTACCCCACCATCATGCCCATTCGGCGTTTATCTATGCCTACGTCGTCTCCGGAAGCATCCGCAGCCAGGTCGAAGGGCACCCCGCGCGCATTTACAAGGCTGGCGAAAGTTTTGCGGAAGAGCCTGGCGCCCACCACCTGATGGGAGGGAATGCCAGGACGACCGAACCTGCCAAGCTCCTGGCCGTATTCGTCGTCGACAGCGACGATAAAAATCTGACCACTCCTGACAAATAGGAACCGTGACATGACTCAACGTATCGATTACATCAATGCGGCACCCGACGGCTACAAGGCACTGGGTGGCGTTTATGGCTACATCGCCAAATGTGGCCTGAGCGGCGTGCTGGTCGAGCTCGTCTTCTTGCGCATCTCACAAATCAACGGCTGCGCCTACTGCCTGGACCTGCACACTCGTGACCTTTCCAGCAAAGGCGTTGCGCCTGAAAAACTCGCATTGGTTCAAGTCTGGCGAGAAGCCGGCAAGGTGTTCGACGAGCAGGAACAGGCCGCTCTCGCATGGGCGGAAACCGTCACGCGCGTCGCCGAAACCGCGATTCCGGATGAAGAGTTCACAGCGGTGTCTGCCGTGTTCAGTGAAAAACAGATCGTCGACCTGACAATTGCCATCGGCCTGATGAACACCTTTAACAGGATCGCGATCGGCTTTCGCCGCCCTCCGGAAGCCGCATTGAAATAAACACGTCAGCGGCTTGAAGCTCAGGCCTCCAGGCCTGAATGAAGCGCGCGGGGGCTTGCTGTGTCGTACCGAACACGGTGTCGGTAAAGCGGCCCCTTCTTGTCTTCCCCAGAAGGAAATCGTTGAGACATTTATGAAATGGCCCGACCCTTTGCAGTCCCGGTTGAGCGAAGCCTTGCCTGACGGGTACACCCTGGTGCAACTCTCTCGTTTGGACGTCCCGAAACTGGTTGAGAAGCTTCCGGAGTGGTATCCCAATATCAGCCACGGTGACGGCGCCCGGTTCACCAGGCCCAAATTTTATTTCGAGTCGGTATCGCTGAAACACGAGAGCTCTCGCGACACGATCATTTATGTAGGCCTCAAGGGCGTTGAGTTGGTCTCGATGGTCTGCCTGGAACGGGACTACGACACAAAGTCGCTGTATGGTCGCCTGGGCGTTGTAGCCCCTGAGCACAGGCGTTCAGGGCTGGGCGTGGTCGTCACGGATTTGATCGAAGCCTCGGCTCGCTTGCAGGGCCTGGCAAACATCTACACCTACGCAACGCTGCACAACAACACCGTCCAGAAACTGCTGGAAAAGGCAGGATATTCACCCGTCGGCATCGTCCCGGGACGAGACAGGGAATGCATCCCCGACAGGAACGAGGTCGTACGCGTCCCCGAAGTGCTCTACGTCAAAGCCCTGGCCCACCGCGAGCGCAGTCTGGAAGCTCACCCTGCCAACATGACACCGGCAGTGAAGCGCATCTGGCAGACAATCAAAAATGGCGATGTGTTGCGAACCTCTGTCGATTAGCCGCCCGCAAGAACGCTGTACCAGCGGGCGTCGACCCCATCGCTGACGCCCTGAATCCGCACTCAATTGGCGATCGCAATCGCTACCGGCATTGTCATTCGGAAGGACTCCGCTATGTCGCTCTATACGTTGTATCTGGCCACCGTCATCAATATCAACAAAGAACTGCCGGTCAAGGCAGGCCTGACGCTTGAAGAGTGTCGAGCCGCCGCCCTGCAGGCGCTTGGCGCAGAAAGCAACTACGCGAAGTGCCGCCCGACGCAACCCGAAAAACCTGTTGTGTTCGTCAAGCTGCCCAGCGGACTGATTGTGGAAGTGGAGCGCAAAAACGGCGGTTACCAACTTCCGCCAGGGCACACAGCAACTGACCAGGCATTCGTGACCACCGTGCTTGGCAAGGTGTCGAGCAGTGTCCACAGCGCACCTCATGGGCCCGCACGAATGACAACGGGCCCTACGACAACGCCCCATATTGCCACCGACTAAGGGCTTTCGATCCGCGCAAGCGAGAAGATCCGCTCGCGAATCACGGAGGCGGCACCAATGGCCGCCCCATCGGCACCCAGACGCGTCACCTCTAGCAATGGGACGTTGAAGCCGTGCAAGAGGTGCCGGGCGAGCAGGCCCTCGACCCGCGACCTGATGCGCGGGAAAAGGACACTCAACGGTCCGCCGAACACGATTTTTTCAGGGTTGAGCAGGTAAACGAGATTGGCCAATCCTGTTGCAAGGACGTCAGCCCACTGGTCCAGAACCCGTTCCAGCGATGGGGACGAATAGGCGCCCTCATCGGCAAGCGCCATCAACCCGTCCTCCAGGGAACAATCAGACGGAAGAAAGGCGCTGAACCGCTCATGCCCTGCCAGACGCTCGAAGGACTGATCATCGCTCGCTGAAAGGCTTGCCCCCATCACCAGGTGTCCAAGCTCCCCTGCATAACCATGGCTGCCAGCAAATATCTGACCGCGCTGCACGATGGCGCCCCCCAACCCTTCAGTGAGCAGAATCAACACCATGTTTTGCGCGTCACGTTCCTGCAACGAACAGAGTTCGGCATTGGCAAACGCGTTCGCGTCATTGCAGATTGTCACCGGCCAAGGCAGATGAGGATGAGCGGACAACGTCGCTTGCAACGGGACATCGCGCCAATGAAGAAACGGCGCGACGACGACCCGCCCCTGCTGATCAACCAGGCCGGGGATGGAAACGCAGACGCCCAGAATACGCTGAGGGCTGAGCCCCGAAGCCGCCAACAGACGCCAGGGTATCAGGGCAATTTCTTCTACCGCCCTGCCCACTTCCCGAAGATCGTGGCCGACGGGAATGGAGATCTTTTGCACGACGCGCATACTCAAATCGACCAGGACAGCGGTCAGTGCATGACTCGAAATGTCGATCCCCACCGAATAGGCACCTTGAGGATTGAGTGCCAACCCCGCTCCCGGACGCCCGGATCGCCCTGCACTCGAACGATCGATCGTCTCCAGGACGAGCCCCTTTTCCAGGAGTTCTTTCACTGTATTGCCGATGGTCGCGCGCGTCAGATCAAGCCTGCGCGCCATGTCCGCACGACTGAGCAGATCGCCCTTTTTGAGCAGTCGCAGACAGCGAACGGTGTTGATATGCCTGAGCAAACCGGACGTCGTTCCCGAATTGACGATGGGGTCGAACACCTCACGTGGGGGTGCGTTGGCCGAGGGACTGTTCCCGACGATGGGGAGCGGCATTGCGTCTGGCCCTGCGGCTTCACTCAACACATTTCTCGCCGCCTTTCGCGAGCGATACAAGTAGCTCTTGAGTGTCGCGACCGATAAAGGCAACCCATGCTCACTGAGCGCTTTGGCCACGTCAGCGATACGTGCCCCCGCCGAGAGCCTCTGCTCGATCTCTGGCAGCAGTGCACGCAACCTGCCCGCCTTGGTTCCGTCCACCACTGCTTCGATCGCAGCGTGGAGCGATCTGTGCTTACCCATTCCGGTCGGTCTCCAACGATCATTAATGCAGTCTTTTTGCATCCCAATCGCCACTTGAATGCCCGCTTTTTTATTTATATCTGCAGGCATTCAGGCCATTGACGCTCATTTCAGTTTGTTTAGATTAAATACAAACAGCAGGCATGTCAGCCTCGCCGTCAATGATCAGGAGCATCGCCATGAGCCGTAGCCTTGAACGCTATCGCTTCGCGCATCAAAACGCTGACACTGGCGAACGACAGGTTGGCGAAGATGAAGGTCATACGTACCCCCCTGAGCCTTCAAACATTCTCGTGATCGACATGGGCGGGACGCACATCAAGTTCGGCTGTGTTCGCGAAGGGAGGGTGCAGCGTTTCCAGCACCAAGTGCCGACACGATGCGTCAGAAACAGCGACCCGGTCGAATCCCTCGCGGTATTGACCCGACAGTTCATCGCCGAATCAGGCCTGACTCCAGACATCGTGGTCAGCACCGTTCCAGGTTTTTTAGGCGCCGATGGCGACCGGCTACTCAACGTGGCCAACATTCCAGAAATGAACGGTGTACACCTGAGAAGCGAGCTCTCTGCTCTGTTGCAGATCCCCGTCATCCTGGAACGTGACGCCAACCTTGCGCTGATTGGCGAATCCGTGGCCGGCGCCGCCATGGGTACCAGCAACGCGCTGGCGATTTTCTTTGGAACCGGCATAGGCGCGTCCCTGCTCATGGATGGCAAACCGTATCGGGGGAGCGGCTGGGCACTGGAGATCGGTCACGTACCTGTCTTCGGAGAGAAAATCGAGGCCCTCTCCCCTCTCAAGCATCCGTCCATCGAGGACTACGCGTCCGGCCGAGCACTGCAAGCTATCGCGCAACGGTATCGGGTGCCTGTCGAGGCGCTTTTCGAAACGGACTCCGAGCCGACGCAACTGACCCTAGCCCTGGACAATTTTATCCGTCATCAGGCCCTTGTCGTCAGCGCAGCCATGGCAACGCTCTCGCCCGAAACGGTCATCCTGGGGGGCGGGGTGCTAAGCATCGCAGGCTACCCCAAGGACCGCCTCAAGCAGCTCATCGCGGCCAATGCCCCTTGCACCAAGACCGGTGCCGCTCTGGATTTACGCTGGGCCGTACTGGGCTGGTCGAGTGTCCTGCATGCGGCGCCCGCGATCGTCCGGGCGCATCGACACCTGCCACACACCCGTTGATCAGACCCTTCGTGGCACCTACTGAAAAGGAAGAACCCATGCTCAAAAACATCGACCCAATCCTTGGCCCGCAGTTGCTCTCCATTCTTCGTTCAATGGGCCATGGCGAAGAGATCGCCATTGTCGACCGAAATTATCCGGCACTCAGCGCTGGACCCACGCTCGTTCGCCACGACGGCTCGGATGGTCCACGCACGCTGGACGCGGTGCTGTCGGTGTTGCCGCTGGATGACAGCGCGGACGCTGTGACGCGCATGGAGGTGCACGATGAACCTCATCACATCCTTCCGGTGATGGCCGACCTGATCGACGTCGCTGGCCGCCATGCGCCCGGCAGAGAGGTGGCGTCGTTGCAACCCTCGCCGTTCAAGACGCGCGCCTCCAATGCAGTGGCAATCATCGTCACCGGTGAGGAACGGGTTTACGGGAACATTTTGCTTCGCAAAGGAACCCTCGCGCCTGAGTAAGAACCGTCACTCTCGACAACCCGATTCTCGACTTCGGAGGAACAACGCTATGAACAGTGACACCACCCCCCCGTTTTCGCTGAAAGGCCAAACGGCCCTGATCACCGGCGCGACACGGGGCATCGGCTACGCCTGTGCCAAGGCCCTGGGTGACGCGGGAGCAAGGGTCGCCCTCGGCTGTAGAGACCTGGTGGCTGGCAAGCGCGCAGCGGAGCTGCTTCAAAACGCGGGCATCGCTGCCATCGCTGTGCACATGGACATGCTCTCGACAGCGTCCATCACCCAGGCAATATCAGCGGTGGACACGGAGCTCGGCCCCTTGTCGATTCTCGTCAATAACGCAGGCCTGAGCCATCCCGCAGCAGCGATTGACGTCAGCGCTGTCGACTACGACGCGATGTTCGACCTCAACGTCAAAGGCGCTTTTTTTGCTGCGCAGGCCGCGGCTCGAAGCATGGCGACGCGGGGGCACGGGAGCATCGTCAATATCGCCTCACAAGCGGGGTTGGTCGCACTCCACGGCGAACCGATCTATTGCATGACCAAGGCCGCGATGATCCACATGACGCAATGCCTGGCCGTCGAGTGGGCCGATCTGGGCATCCGCGTAAACGCCGTAGCCCCGACGTTCGTTCGCACCGACAGCACCCGAAGCTGGCTGGAGGACGATGCGTCGCTCAAATCGCTGCTCGCGCGCATCCCGCTCAACAAAATCGGTGAGCCGGAAAACGTCGCAGAACCTGTCGTTTTTCTGGCCTCGCCAGCCGCCCAGATGATCACCGGCGCAACGCTGAAAATCGACGGCGGATGGACAGCGGTGTAACCGCTCCTTTTTTCTCAACACCTGTTTATTTTGGATGGACCATGAACGTAAAAGATGACCGTCGCCTCAAGGTCGGCGTGCTCGGCTGCGGCCCGATCGCCCAGTTCGCTCATTTCGATTCCTGCGTCAAAGCGCGCAACGCCGAGCTCCATGCCATCTGCGATGTGGCGAGTGATCTGGTCAATCGCATGGGCGCGACCTACGGCCCCACCCGAACATTCCTCGATTATGATCGGATGCTGGCCGACCCTGAACTGGACGCTGTGATCATCGCCACCTCCGATGCGTTCCATGTCGAGGCCTCACGCCGTGCGCTGGCGGCAGGCAAGCACGTGCTCTGTGAAAAGCCGCTGGGTGTAAGTGTCGAAGAAGTAGAGGATCTGGCGGCCAAGGTGCGCGACTCCGGGAAAATCCTGCAAGTCGGTCATATGAAGCGTTTCGACATCGGCCTGGAACGCGCCAGAGACTTCGTGCGCGACGAGATGGGACAGATACTGGCGCTCAAGGCGTGGTACTGCGATTCAACCCACCGCTATACCGTCACTGACGCCGTGCAGCCGATGCCGATCTTCAGCAAAGAAGCCCTCAAGCCCGCCGGTAATCCCAAGGCGGATCTGCGGCAGTACTACATGCTCGCCCACGGCAGTCACTTGTTCGACACCGCCCGTTTCTTGTGTGGCGACATTGTTCAAGTCAGCGCACGCCTGACCGAAAAGTTCGGCGCCTATTCCTGGTTCATCGATGTCGAATTCGCCAATGGCGCTGCGGGACATCTGGACCTGACCGTCGCGGTGCGCATGGACTGGCATGAAGGCCTGCAACTGTACGGCGAACACGGCAGCGTCATCGCCAAGACCTATAACCCGTGGTACTTCAAATCGTCCGAAGTGGACATCTTCTCGGAGCGCGACGCGACCTGGCACCGCCCGTTGGCAGCCGATGGCCATTTCTATCGCCGACAACTGGAAGGCTTCGCCGACACGCTCCTCGATGGGGCTCCGATGCGAGGCGCCGATATCGACGACGGCATTGCGTCCGTTCGGGCGATGATTGCCACCGCTCGATCGGTGGCCAGCGGCAAGCCCGTCAGACTGGCCGATGTCGAGGGCAAACTGTGATGACGCCGGGCGTTTTTGCACGCACCTATTCGGCTAAATACCCAGGCAGCTTGTTTTCGAAAATTCGCGCAGATGGCTTCGGTGCCACGCAATTCAATCTGTCGTGCGCGGGCTTGGCGTCCTTGCCAAGAGAGCTTCCTGATGGCATTGCTGCAAGCATCGCGCAGGGCGCGCGCGAAGCAGGTATCTCGATCTGCGCCCTGTCAGGCACCTACAACATGGCGCATCCTGACCCGGTGTACCGGCGCAGCTTGCGCCTGGGGTTCGCAAATGTCATGCGGGCAGCCCGGGAAATGGGGGTGCCATTGGTGACGCTCTGCACAGGTTCGCGGGAGCTGTCGGACATGTGGCGCGCCCATCCGGACAACGCTTCAAGGCAGGCCTGGTACGACCTGCGTGATGAGTTGGCTTTCGCATTGGCGCTGGCCGACGAATTCGACCTGACGCTCGGGATCGAACCTGAACCCGGCAACGTCATTTGTGATGCCGTTGCCGCTCGAAAGGTCCTTGATGAAGTGAGGTCCTCTCGTCTGGGCATCGTGCTGGATGCTGCGAATCTTTTGCCGCCATCTGCGCAATCCCGACAGCAGGAGATCGTCGCACACGCCACCGATTCGCTGGGCGAGCATCTTCTTCTGGTTCACGCCAAGGATATCGACAGCCACGGAATCGTGGTCCCCGCCGGCAAGGGCGCGGTGGACCTGCCGCAATTCGTCGCCCGCGTGCGTGCCACCGGCTATGACGGGCCACTGGTCGGCCATAATTTCGAAGAGGTGGATGCCCCTGGAGTCGCGGACTATCTGCAACGCATCATCCGGAGGGAAGCCCATGAGCCTGCATGATTTCCAGACAGCCGATGGCTGTCGACTCGCCTATACCGATCAGGGATCCGGGCTGACCGTATTGTGGCAACACGGCCTTGGGGCCGATCACAACCAGCCGGCCGAAGTGTTCCCGAGCACCGAAGGCATCCGACGCATCACGCTTGAGTGCCGTGGCCATGGTGCTTCTGAATTGGGGGACACCCACGCGCTCAGCATCGCTCAATTCGCCAATGATGCGCTTGCCCTGCTCGATCATCTCGAAATCGAGCGAGCGGTGTTCGGGGGGATATCGCTCGGCGCCGCTGTGGCTCTGCGCCTCGCCGTGACGCATCCTCAAAGGGCAGCGGCGCTCATCCTGGCACGTCCGGCGTGGATCGCGGAAAACGCCCCCCACGGAATGAAAATCTATCGGGAGGTGGCTCGGCTGCTGCACCAGCTCGGGCCGCAGCAGGGAGCGCTCCGATTCGAAGCGTCCCCCCTTCTGCATGAGATAGCGCACATCTCGCCCGACAACGCTGCCTCCCTGCGGAGCTTTTTCAATCGCGATCCAATCAGCACAGTCCCTCTGCTCAATCTCATTCCTGACGATGGACCCGGCGTTTCCATCTCCGCTCTACAGGCGCTAACGTGCCCCACTCAGATCATTGCGAATCGGCAGGACTTCATTCATTCCATGGATACCGCCGAAACACTCGCAGGCCTGATCAGCCAGTCCCGGTTGAGCGTGATCGCATCGAAGACGCTGAGTCGTGAACAGTATCTCCAAGGGTTTCGAGAGGTCCTGAATGATTTTCTGACCACAACGCTCTTCGCTGGCTAATATTCACACGCCCTCCGAACGGTGATCCATAACGTTACGGACATGGATAGCACCTGTTTATTCATTACCCACTTCAAAACCGCAGGAGGACACTACAGCGCAGGCTTTTTGTCACTTGAAACAGGACGGCTATACACAGCTTCGGGCCTTGCAAAGTGACTCCAGCCTTGCCGCTGCTCACAAAAATAAAGGTAAACCCCATGAACGCAACGCCTCCCTTGAGCGCCTCTCCCCCTCTCGACATTCAGGCGCTCATCGATAACAACCCAGTCTCACTCTATCAATGGCGCATCGTGGCTCTGTGCTTCTTGATCGTGTTTCTGGATGGACTGGATACCGCGGCGATGGGGTTCATCGCCCCCGCACTGAGCCAGGATTGGGGTATCGATCGGGCAAGCCTGGGCCCGGTGATGAGTGCCGCGCTGATCGGAATGGTCTTCGGCGCATTGACGTCCGGCCCTCTGGCAGACCGTATCGGTCGTCGTTGGGTGCTGATCATTGCGGTCACCCTGTTCGGCGTGTTCAGCCTGTTGTCGGCTTACAGCAGCAATGTCCAACAGCTGTTGATCCTGAGATTGCTGACGGGTATCGGGCTCGGCGCAGCGATGCCGAACGCCACTACCCTGTTGTCCGAGTACACTCCGGCGCGTCTCAAATCCCTTCTGGTCACCTGCATGTTCTGTGGCTTCAACCTCGGGATGGCCTGCGGCGGCTTTATCTCCGCCAAACTCATTCCCCTGCTCGGATGGCACAGCTTGCTGGTACTCGGCGGAGCCCTGCCACTCGCACTGGCCGCGCTACTGCTGGGATGGCTGCCTGAGTCAGCCCGCTTTCTGGTCGTGCGCAGGCGGCCTATCGAGATCATCCGCCGAACCGTGAAGCCTATTGCGCCAGCGCAGGTGGAACTCGCCAGCGGTTTCACCACACCCGAACAGAGCGCGCTCAAGACCCGAAGCGGATTCAAGGTCGTGTTTGGCGGTGTGTACAGCACGGGCACGTTGCTGCTTTGGCTCACCTATTTCATGGGACTGGTGATCGTCTATCTGCTGACAAGCTGGCTGCCCACGTTGATGCGCGACAGCGGAATGAGCGTCGAGCAGTCGGCTTACATAGGGGCTATTTTTCAATTCGGCGGTGTCTTGAGTGCTGTGGCCGTTGGCTGGGCAATGGACCGTTTCCGGCCGCATTGGGTGATCGGCGGCGCGTATCTTCTCGCCGGCATTTTCACCTGGATGGTCGGCCAGAGCCTGAATCACGTTTCACTGCTCGCGATACTGGTCCTGCTGGCGGGCATGTGCATCAATGGCGCCCAGTCTGCCATGCCGTCCCTGGCGGCACGCTTCTATCCCACACAAGGCCGTGCGACGGGGGTTTCGTGGATGTTGGGAATCGGCCGCTTCGGGGCGATTCTGGGCGCTTGGGCCGGGGCGACTTTGCTCGGCCTGGGATGGAATTTCGAGCAGGTGCTGACCGCACTCGTAGTCCCCGCCACCATCGCCGCTGTCGCAGTCCTGGTGAAGGGGCTCGTCAGTCATGCGGATGCCACCTGAGTCGCGGGCTGAAATCGATTGGGCCTAGACTCGAACAGCCACGAACGCAGTACTGCACCAGGCAGGTACAAAAAAGCGCGCTTCACGTCCAGTACGCGTTGCGCGCTTTGTGCTTATGCGGACTGGTTCACCTGTTGCTAGCGCTTACCCTATCAACATTCAAAGCCAGGCAGCCTGAGCGCTCTCCTCACAAGCACACCTAGGAGGCTGTAGATCCGTAGTCGGTTGAAAGTGAGGTTGGAGTTGATGACCAGATCAAGTCATCTGAATAACAGTCTGCAAAATGGTGCTCTCTGTCGAGATGGTCTTGGCATTTGCTTGGTAGTTACTTTGCGCCTTGATCAGCTCTACCAGTTCCGCCGTCAGGTCAACATTGGACTCCTCAAGCGCGGAACCGGTAATGCTGCCTAGCGTCCCGGACTGAGGTGTACCGGTGACAGGAATCCCCGAAGCATAGGTTTCCCGCCACATGGTCCCACCTGCGGGAGCCAATCCCTGAACGTTTGCAAAGGTTGATAAAGACACCTGCCCAATGACTCTTGACTCACCATTGGTGTAAGTGGCGAACATAGTCCCTGTGGCATCAACGTTCATGGCGCTGATCTGGCCTGTGTAATTACCATCCTGATGCTGCGCAATAGGCCCTGCAACGGCGTTGGTTTGCGTAGTAGCGAGCATGTCCAATTTCATACCACCCGTTACTGAAGATGCCCCGTTGGCAGACCAAGTGGTGGTTGTCCCGACCGTCTTGCTCTGACCGGGGACCCAGTTCTTGATCGTAAACGTACCGTCCGTGTTGACCGCGATGTTGGCGGTAGAGGTCGGCGCCGGACTCGTGATCAATGTGCCAGAGGCATCGAATGTAAACTGAGTTTCGTCGGGCACCGGCGGTGTTGCCGCAGGATCAGCGATACTGCGCCCGTCGATCAAACTATACATAGTCCAAGCATTGTCGCCATTTTTGCGGAAGTATTGATTGAGCTGATGCTCATTACCTTGGCTATCGTAAATTTTCGTATTGATAAGCGTGGTGTAGGTACTTGTATCCTTAGGGTCGAACGCCGCACCGGTCACAATGGGCTTGCTCGAATCCAGATTCGATTGAAGAGTGATAGCACTGGTGGCTTTGGGGGGCATATTTGACATATCAACGCGAAGGTTCGACAGCACCCCGGTTTTCACGTTGCCGTTAGCATCAACGCCGTACCCCTGCAGGTTGTTGCCGTTGGTATCGATGATGTTGCCCGCTGTATCGGTGTGAAAATTGCCGGCCCGGGTATACAGCTTTTCACCGTTGTTACTGACCATAAAGAAGCCATTGCCGTTGATTGCCAGATCGAGGTCACGACCTGTGCCTGTGTTTAAGGCCCCCTGAGTGAAGTTCTGACTGATCGCAGAAGTAGTAACACCAGTGCCTATATTTGTGCCGCCCGATGTACCCCGGATCGACTGCGCATATTGGTCGGCAAATTCTGCACGGGAGGATTTGAATCCTACCGTCGCGACGTTAGCAATGTTGTTACCGGTTACTTGCAAACTTTTATTGGCGGCAGACAGCCCGCTCAGGCCTACATTGAAAGACATTTCTCACCTCGGCTCAGCCGTATAGACTACAAAGTTATCTTCTGAATTTTGGAGAGGCCAACGTTTGTGCCGTCAGCCAGGTTCAACGTCATTGGCGAACTTGCCGTCCCCATCGCCACGCTGGTGATCTTGTCAGGAAGAAAGGTTTTCAACGTCGTACTTTTCCCTTCAATACTGCCCGTCGCGACGAAGCTGTATTTTCCGGAATCCAGGGTATTACCAGCCTCGTCTTTGCCATCCCAGGTAAAGCTGGTTTCACCCGCTTTTTTCTCGCCCAGGTTTAATGTGCGCACTAAAGTTCCCTTGGCGTCATATACCTTGACGGCAGTCAACGTACTAAGAGCTGGCAAATTGATCGCTCCGGCTACACCCTTCCCGCTGTCGGAGTACGTCGAGCCACTGTCCACAATGACTGTTCGACCCACCAACGACGCCGCTTGAAGCGCTTGCGAACTTTGGTACATCCCCCCGATGGCATCTACCGATGTGCTCAGATTCTGCATGTTCTCCAGGCTGCTGAACTGCGCCAGTTGTGCAACGAACTGAGTATTATCCTGAGGATCGAGCGGGTTCTGATTCTGCATTTGGGTAACCAGAAGTTTTAGAAAAGCATCCTTTCCGAGCGAACTGGCCCCGGTGGTCGCATCTCCTGTTTTCCCGGAAGTTGGTTTCTGTAACGAATTGATATAGTCAGCCGAGGTCGTGTTATTTACAGATGTCGTCATAGTCGAGATCTCTGTGGGCAATAAGGTTGATTACGTGTCGCAGGCTCTTCTGCCACCACACGCGTAACGGACGTAAAGCGTAAAAAAAACGCCAGCCGTTGATGACCGTCCATTGTTAAAGCACAGCACACTTCCGTTTATCCACATCGCTAAAACCCGACGACGCCAGCACGATGATTTTGGACGCAAGACAGGGCTATAAAATATATATAAATCGCAAGTGAACCTGGCAGCGCTTGACGAATCCTGACGAAAACTTACCCCCTGCGCTGCCGCACCGCGCCTTCAAAGAAGGCCATCGGCACATTAACAGCACCTACACGGTGGACTTTCCCTAACGGGCAAAAAAGTACCAGTTTTAAATTAAATCTCTGTACCACGCTGACGGCTCCGCCAGGCGGGGCTTTTTTACCCTGGATCCTGTCGAGCCTGAATTGGACTTGAGAAAATGCAGTCCAATTTCAAATCCCCTATCACCAGGTTTCTTCCCAGCACTCCGCCACTAAAGCGGCGCCCCTCCAGAAAAAGGTGAAAATCACCCTCTCCATTTAAACGCTGGAAACAGCCTGCCATACCAATTCAGGCAGTAATAAATAGACCATTGCCACACCCGTTAAATAATCCGCTGCAAAGTTTATAAAAATAAGAAATCACGGAACCAATATATCGATACAACCACGCATTAGGACCCGAGCGATTAAAAGCACATTATTGCCCCACCAGCCCGTACAGGCTGCAAGGACAGCTGAACTTTACTTTCGGGCCGACGCTTTCAGTGCGTCAATGAAACACCCTGGGTGATACCAGACCTGAACATCCGCCTCGGCGCCGCATACACAATGGGCTTTAAACGATCAGGAGCTTTTATGAAAGTCGTAATAACCACTAACGTCCCAAATGTCAGTATCAGCGAAATCGCAAAAAATGAATCCGTTAAAGGCGCCGACCTGCGCGACGGAATGGACCCCAAGAACCTCGCAGCTGCCGACATTGCACAGAGTCTGATCAAGGATGGACACTTGGACCAGGATTCGCCGTTGGGCCAAATGGTTGGCAAGCAAATGGACAAGAAACATCCGTTCAGCTCAATGGAGGCATCGGTCAACCCAGGGCAGGTCAAATCGGCGCTGGATCAGGTCATCAAGGATAAATTAGGCAATTTCGACATCGTGCCCGTGCATGGCAAGCCTGCAAGCGAAGCCGACTACCAATCTGTAATGCTTAGCGGCCTGGGCAAGGCCGCTTTGGATAATCTGCTCACCAAGCAGGGTGAAGGAACGGCATTTTCCTCAAAGGACATGCCGCTTTTGAGCAAAGTGGCCACGTTCATGGATCAAAACCCTGGCAAATTTCCGGCGCCGGACTCAGGTTCTTGGAAGAACGAGCTCAAGGAAGATAACTATCTGGACGCCAAAGAAACGGGCGCATTCCGTGGTGCGGTGGATATGCTCGGCAGCGAATTGCAGAACAGACCGGTCAACGCCGACGCTGCCAAGGCCGGCCTACAGGACGCCGTGCTCAATATTGCGTCTTTGGTCAGAAGCACTCAGCAACCAAGCCTGTCCGAAGCCGCCCAGAACGTGTCCGAAACGGTCCTCAACGCTGCCTCCAGGAAAAACGGGACCGACGCGTTGCATAACATTGTGGGTGAGATCAACAACATCGCCCCCGCATTGGCCGCGCAACTCTCAGGCCAAAAACTCGCAAACGCCTCGCAGAACATGGCTTCCCTCGCTAAAGCGCCGGACGGTGAACCCACGGAAAGTCCGCTGAAGAAGCTGAGAGATATACTGAGTGGGGCGCTGCAGCAGGGACCCAAGTCCGGGCAAGCAGGTACGAGCGGCCTCGCTCAAAACGCCGGTCCATCCAACCCACCGGTTTTGCAGCACGCATTAAATAACAGCCTGACCGCTGCGGCCGCTTCGATCGTTGCCGCGTTGGTAAACGGAGGGACCGGCATTTCCTGAACCCTTCCCGGTTACGCACCTGATGCCAGAGCCGCTCTTGAACACCACCGACTCACCTGACTGCGCAACGCTATGGCACGCAAAAGGGGGCAAACGGTTATGGAAAGAAGCGGCTCTGCGCACTGCACTCGGCGACGTTCATTTAATCCGTTCCGCCGCCAACGATGTTCTTCCAACGAACACTTGGCTGTCGGCAGCGGTGGTTATTTCACCCACAGTTCTACGACGTGAGCACCGTACTGGGACTTCCACTGTTTAAGAACTCGGTGATTACCCCCTTTTGATTGGACAATTTGTTGGTTATAAGGATTTTGATAGACCTTCATCACCCGAGCACGCCGCTTTCCTTTAGTCTGGGTATCGATACCGTCGCTTTTATCCTGCAGGTTGAACATCGCTACAAGATCCCGCACATCCTTGCCGTATTCGAACAGCAACGCCTTGAGTTTCGTTTCGAATTCCAGTTCCTTTTGAAACTCAACATCCGTTCTTAACATTTCCAGGGTTTCAAGTTGAGCGGCGAGTGACTGTTCGAGCAGACGGAACTCTGTGAGTTTTGACATGTGTACTCCTATCAATATCGAAAGTTGTCCGGCAATAAATACCGGGAACGCGGTTCGGTCGTCAGTAGACGTCCCGGCAATAGCGACCCTGTTCCGTCAGTGTCTGTAAACAGTGCTCCCCCAGCAGGGCCTTCAGCGTATCGTCGACTCCCTGGGCCATGCCCTCAAGGCTCCCACACACATAGATGGCTGCGCCTTCGCTGAGCCACCGGTGGAGTTCATCTTTCGCGTAGCGAAGACGGTCCTGCACGTAGATCGTTTCTGCTTGATCCCGGGAAAACGCCAGGTCCATGCGGGCAATATCCCCACGCGCCAACCAGTGCTTAAGCTCGGCAGAACAATGAAAATCGTGCTGTTCGTTACGCTCGCCGTACAGCAGCCAGTTGCGCAGTTCACCTTTGGCAATTCGTGCCTTGAGTAGCGCCCTCAGTCCGGCGAGCCCGGTTCCGTTGCCAATGAAAATCACGGGCAACGGTTGGCTTGGCTGATGAAAATGCCGATTACGGCGCACGCGCAACCTGACCTCTCCCCCCATCGCCACCTGCTCGGTCAACCATCCTGAACACAACCCCAGACTTCCATCAGGATGCAACGTCTGACGCACCATCAATTGCAGGCACCCGTCCTCAGGCACAGAGGCAATGGAGTATTCGCGCACGGTTAACGGCAACAGCGAGTCGATGAGTGATTGCCCACCCAGGCTCGCGGCGGGTGTAGGACTGGAGGGCAACCCGTACCCCATCAGGGCATCAGAAAGCGGTGTGACCTTCTCGCCGACCGTCACTTGAGTGCCTGGGTCGATCCCGACGACGGAAAGAAAGTCGCTCACGACGGCTTGCGAATTTCGCGGATGAACTTCGACTAGGTCACCTGCTTCCCAGCGTGTTCCGGTCGTCGACGTCAAGTCCAGGAGAAACACCTTGGAACCGACGCTACCGACGTTCAGGCATTCCCGTCGGCTCAGTGTCCAGCGCTCATCCTCGGGCATGTCCCAAAACGTGAGTGTTGTGGTGCCCGTCAGTGCTTCCAACTGCTGCTGCCAACTGCGTAGCGCGACGGGGTCTCCTTTATCCACTTCAATCATCGGACAAAGAGCATTGGCTCCGTTGGCGGCAAGCCAGTCATTTAGGCGTCGTGCGAACCCGCAGAAATTCAGGTACTGCCGATCTCCCAATCCCAATACGGCGTAATCGAGCCGTTGCAACGTGACCTGCCGGCGCAGAAACTTCCTCTCGAAAGCACGAGCGCTGTCCGGCGCTTCCCCGTCACCAAATGTGCTGGCGATAAACAAAGCCTTGCGCATTCGAACAAGATCCTGCTCGGTCATCTTCGCCAGGCGTTTGACCTGCACGGTCAAACCGGCCGACTCCAGGTGCGCAGCCGTCTGCCATGCGAGTTGCTCGGCATGCCCGCTTTGGCTGGCAAACCCGATCAGCCACGCGGGGCTCTGATTATCGCGATCATCTCCGGCCTCGGACACCTCGCCCCGCACAGCCCGAACATCGCGTTTTTTGCGACGTCGATCCAGATAGAGCAACCAGCCTGTAATGAAAAACAGCGGCATCAGCAGGCCAGCGACCGTGATGATCACTCGGCCCATCCAGCCAAAATAACTGCCCGTATGCACCGAATAATTACTGATCAATAACTGAGAACCCAATCCCTTGTCGGCGTAGCGCGACGCCGCCAGCACTTCACCGCTACGGGGGTCGAGGACGAGTTGGTTCAACGCACGGGGATGAGGAGAGTCCTTTAGCAAATAAAAAACGAGTACAGGCGTTCCGACCGTGCTGGGCAAGCGAAGGTTGTAGGCCTTGAGCTCTGGCCCGGCCGCATGTTTGATGGATTCCCAGATGGCACCGTAGTCCACAGTGGCAGGGGCTCGCGAGGCTGGGGTCGATGCGTTGGCAGCATTAACTGCAGGCTTTGGCGCAGGCGCTTTACGCGGTTGCTCCATCGCCTGTGGCGGGTCACCGATGAGCCAGGTTAGCCCCTGATTGAACCAGGCATAGGAGAAATTAAGCCCTGTCACCGCCTGCGACAAATAGACGACGAGGCACCACGTGGCAATGACGGAATGCACACTCCAATTGAAACTGCGTCCCACTTTTTTCCAGTCCGGCACCAGCCATACGCGCCAGTTCCACACCTGACGTGGCCAACGCAGGTACAGCCCGGAGAGACAGAAAAACACGAGAATCATCGCGCACGCTGCCGTCACCTGCTTGCCGTACCCCCCTGCACCCAGATAGCGGTGTACATCCAGAACAAACCGGAAAAAATCCTGGCCAACGGTATCGGGTTTAAGCTCGCCAGTGTACGGGTCGAAATTGTTCAAGACGGCTTGCGACTGGCCCGCAGCAGCCAGGCTCCAGACCTGAGCCGCCTTGTGACCACCCACCTCGATTTGCAGCGTCGAAACAACGGCACGGGTTTGCCTTTCAAGTTGCTGCACCAGCTCGGCCAGTGGCATCGGTTGCTCACGCGGCTGCACGGTAAGCCGATGAGCATTTAGCGTGTCCAGTATTTCTTCCTGATAGGAATACAGCGCCCCCGTGGTCCCCATGATGGCCAACACCAGTCCCGCTGTTATTCCAAAGAACCAGTGCAGTTGAAACAGGACCTTCTTCAGCACCCTTGAACCCCTTGGAGTATTTAGCGGCAGCTCAGACTGAGACCACGCTGATGCCTACCCAACAGCGCCGGCGAGGATGCTCACAAGGACGACCTTTCTGATCGTGATCGTGAAGGTGTCACTTGTGGTTTTTAACGCTTGAAGGCGGCGCGCAACCACCGGAAAAAATCTCGCAAGCCGACCTAAAATGCACCGCGAACGTATCGAGAAAAAGCACCAATAAACGACTAAACGCCTGTACCACGCGTAAACATTTCATTCGCCGAATTACGCGCTATTTCTATGACTCAAGGCATGGAACCTTGCCTGCCAATTGCCCACTCAGCCGTCACAGAACCCTGCCCGCCCAAGGGGGTTGGCAGTTTGTTACCTCATCGACAGGTCTAGACCATGACGGCAATCAACTCGCTTATCCGCACGACGCCACTGGAACTTTCCACTCCCCAGCACGCCTCCACCTCAAGTGGCCAGCCAGGCCAGGAGCGCTCAGTAGGAAGTGGCAACTCGACGGTTTCATTCGCCTCTCAGCCCCAAAACTCACACGTTGATTTTGGCGCTCGTAGCCCTGCTCTTCAGCCACAGAACAACGTCAACAGCGGTATCGGAAATCAGGGTGATCCGCTGGCTCAACTGGTCACTCTGATTCAGGAAATGCTTCAGCGACTGCAGGCACTCATGCAAGGCGGCCCGGTTTCAGCCGATACATCTACGGGTCATACGGCTCCCCGCAGCAATCCGGCGACGAACGCAGGCCACGACTCAGTGAGTAACCAGCCATCCGGTGCCAGTCCGACACAGGCCAGCAAGGGAGGTGGAGGCAGCCCGGCAAGCGGAAATTTCTCCGAACACTCACTCGGTAATCAACTGAGTGTGCAGAAATCACCGGAAGATCGCATCGGCATGGCCAAGGACCCGGAGCGAGGCGACGTCATCAAGGTCGATTTCAATAAGGGCCATTACACCGAACACTCGACCAGCCCCCGAGCAGAAATCAAGGACGGCACCAAGCTCCAGGAAGGGCAGCCCTACAGTTTCAAATTTGGCATGAAGCGTGAAGCGAACAACGACGGCACCTTCTTTCAGGTGCTGGACCACAACAATGCCAAGCCCAGCCCACGCGCCTGGTTAGCCACCAAAGACGGGCAATATCAACTGCATCTCAAGACCAGCGAGGACAGCAATGCCCCCTCGAAAGTGTTCAACATTGGCAAACCTGGAGACGCCGCAAAAGACGTCGGCAAATGGGCCGACTTTCAGATTGATTTCAAGCGTGGGATTGGGGATGGCGAAATTTCGGTGACGAAAAATGGCGAGAGTGTCTTCGACAAAAAAGGCATCTCGACCATGTTCGATACTCACAGCAGTGACTCATACGCCAAGTTCGGTCAGTATCGCAATGAGGGCGATCACAACCCGGCGACCAGTCTGTTTTCGGGTTTCAGTGTAGCCAAAGGCTAGAGCCCATCAGCCCCTGTGCAGCTGTACACCGAGGTATGGGAGTGTGCTGCACCGTGGGACTTCAGCCATTCCGGTGTGTCAGCATGATTGAGTTGTCAGGTTCTGCTGACGCTTCGCAACAGATCGTAGGCAAGGTGGAGCGCCACCCCGCCGCTCCACCTTGCCTCCGGGCAGAATCAAAAGCCGGAAACGGCTTACATCAGCGTGTACAACAACACGATGTTCACCACCAACATCGCTAACGCCGTTGGTATCTGCGCCTTGATCACGGCGTATTTGTCGGGCAACTCCAGCAATGCCGCCGGGATGAGGTTGTAGTTGGCGGCCATGGGCGTCATCAGCGTGCCGCAGTAGCCGGAGAACATGCCGATGGCCGCCATCACCGCAGGGTTGGCGCCGTACATGCCCACCAGCACCGGCACCCCGATGCCGCCGGTCATCACCGGAAACGCTGCGAAGCCGTTGCCCATGACGATCGTGAACAGCGCCATGCCCAACACGTAAACCATCACCGCCACCAGGCGGAAATCCAGGTTGATGTAGGCCGTCGCCAGGTGCGCCACCGCCTTGCCAACCCCCGCGTCGTTGAACACCAGCCCCAGCATCGCTAGCATTTGCGGCAACACCAGCGCCCAGCCTAACGCTTCAGTCAGGCGTCGAGATTCGCGCATGGCCTGCACCGGCGTGTCGCGGGTCAGCCGGCACGCCAAGGCCAACGCCACCAGACTGCCGATCCCTAGCGAAACAAAGGTGCTGTTGGCCGGGTCGAGCAAGTACACATCGCCAAACTTGACGTTTTTCAGCACGACGGCGCCGATCACCGTCACCAGCGGAATCGCCAGCGCCGGAATGAACAGCTTGTTCTTCAGGCGCCCTGCACTCTCCCGCCGCGCCTTGTCCGGCAGGTTATCGTGCTGACCGAAGCCGACGCCGCCGAAACCCGCGATGAGCGCCATCACCACCACGCCTACGCCAACCCACACGGGCGGCAAACGGTCGCCGATCAGAAACGCAATCGCGAACAGCCCCCAGAACAGCCCGGTGGTCCAGCGCTTGGGGTTACTGTGGTCGGTGACGGTCATGAACGCGGTGATCGCCAGAATCACACCGGCCAGCCAGTACAGGTATTGAATGGACAGGATCATGGCGTCACCTCCTGAGCGACCGGGGATGTCTGCGGCAATACCTTGAGTTCGCGACTGAGGCGCTGATCGAAACGGTGCAGGCGAATGGCGTGAATCACGAAGGCACAGATCGCCGTCGGAATACCCCAGACCGCGATGTGCATCGGATCGACGTCGATCCCCGAGCCTTGGAGAAAGGTGTGCATCAGGGCGATGGCGCCAAAGGCGACGAAAATGTCCTCGCCGAAAAACAGCCCGACGTTATCGGTGGCTGCGCACAGCGCCAGCAGCTTGATGCGCAAGGCCTCGGGCAACTTGCCGAAGCGTGATTCAGCGGCGCCTTCGGCCATGGGCGCGAGCAGCGGACGAACCATTTGCGGATGCCCGCCGAGGCTGGTCAGGCCCAGTGCCGCCGTGGTTTCACGCACGAACAGGTAAGCGATCAGCAGGCGTCCGGCGGTGGCGCGGGTGAAGCGCGCGATCCAGTTCTGGGCGTGTAATCGCAGGCCGTGGCGCTCCAGCAGACCAATGACGGCCAAGGGCAGCAGGATGATCAGCGGCAAGGTGCGGGTCTTGATGAAGCCGGTGCCGATAGTCGCCAGCACGGTTTCCAGCGGCATGCTCGCCGCCAGGCCCGTGGCCAGCGCCGCGAGGGCGACCACCAGCATCGGGTTGAAACGCAGGACGAAGCCCAGAACGATGACCAGCACGCCCAGCAGCGGCCAGAGGTTGATAGCGGTTTGCATGATGGGAATCTCGATGTTGTGACTCTGAAGAACAGCCGACGCGAACCTGTAGCAGCCCGGCTTGTGGTGCTGCTACAGCGGCGTGCCGGTACAAGGGCGTGCGACTCACCACAGGGGCAGCGTGTAACTCACGATCAGCCGGTTTTCGTCCAGGTCATTGCCGAAGTTCGAACGCACGGTCGCGTTGCGCCATTTCACGCCCAGGTTCTTCAACGCACCGCTCTGGATCACGTAGCCGATGTCCATGTTGCGCTCCCACTCCTTGCCCTCGCCCCCTGCCGCACGTTCGACGTTGTCGCCGGACACGTAACGGGTCATGAACGTCAGGCCCGGCAGCCCCAGCGCTGCGAAGTCATAGTCATAACGCGCCTGCCACGAGCGCTCCTTGGCGTTGGCGAAATCGCCGATCTGGATGAAGTTGACCAGGTAAGGATCGCTGCCCGTGATGTAGGGAAACGGATCGCTCCCGGTCATCCGCTGGTAGCCGAGGCCAAACGCCTGAGCGCCGACCTTGTAGGTGAACATCGAACCCAAGGCCTTGTTGTCGAGGTCGCGAAAGTTGCCGTCCTCGCGGCTGCTGGCGTAGCGGAGGTCGGACTTCAAACTCTGTCCCACGCCCAACGGCAGCACGTGCACCAACCCGCCGTAATACTGCTGATAAACGTTTTCCAGCTGGCCGTAATGGGCACTCAGCGCCAGTTGCGGGGTGACCTGATACTCGCCGCCGCCGAAGTTGAAATCGTTGCTGGTCCCGCCGATGCGGTTGGCGCTCATCTCGGTGAAGTCCGTGGAGCTGTTGGCCTTGATGCGGTCGATGTGGCCGCCGGTGAAGGTGAAGTTGTTCAGGTCCTTCGAGGTCAACAGCCCGCCGCGAAAGGTCTGGGGCAACAGGCGGGTGTCGTTGGAATTGATCACCGGGTCCTTGAAGAACAGCGAGCCGACTTTCAGCTCCGTCTTCGACACCTTCATTTTTGCGGTCAGGCCGAGCTTGGCGTAGTCCTCTTGCGAGCCGCCGGACGACAGGTCAGCGGGCAGCAACCCGGTGCCCGACGTGCCGTCGCCCGAATCCAGCTTCAACCCCACCATGCCCAGCGCATCGAGGCCGAAGCCGACGGTGCCAGGGGTGTAGCCCGATTGAAGACGCAGCAGGAATCCCTGCGCCCATTCCTCGGCCTTGTCCCGAGCGCCTGTCTGTCGAAAATCGCGGTTGAAGTAAAAGTTGCGGGCTTCGAGCTCGCCTTTGCTGTCGCCGAAAAAATCGGCCTGTGCGGTCAATCCACAAGTCAGCGTCGCGCCGCCAACGAGCAACGCGCAGACGTATTTTTGGTTGTTATGCGTCATTGAAGCCTCTTCCCATGAGCGCGCAGCGGTAACGACCGACTGCTGGCAGAGCGCAGCGGATGAATGAGGTCGGGCATTGAAACACCCCGACCCTGAAGGCTGGACGCGTGGGTCGGGGCGATATCAATCAACCCGGGCGTCGTACCTTTCTCGTGTCGGCGGCCATCTTTCGGCAGGCTGGCGCGTGGCGTCCAACGGGAAAAAACCGCTATGCCTCATAAAAATTTCTGTTGGGGCGGTGGCATGTAACCTGCTGACCGTAGGAGGCACCTGTCGCAGATGACGAAGGTAAAAGCCGCCTTCGACTGCCCGCGCCGCCGCTCAATCGCTCAAGGAAATCGCTCGGTGAATCTCAAGTTTCTGGAAACCTTCGTCTGGGTCGCACGGCTGAAAAGCTTTCGCCTGACCGCCGAAAAACTCTTCAGCACCCAAGCCTCCATTTCCAGCCGGATCGCGGCGCTGGAGGACGAAATGGGCGTGCGATTGTTCGTGCGGGACTCGAAGGGCGTGTCGCTGACGTCCGAAGGATTGCGCGTGCTGGAATACGCCGAGCACATCATGGACACCCTGCAAAACATGAAGGCGGCGATCAAGGACCCCAGCCAGGTGCGGGGCCGAATCCGCATCGGCGCAATGGATACGGTGATACACACCTGGCTCAGTCCGTTGGTAACACGCCTGATGAAGTGTTACCCGAATCTGGAAATCGAGCTGACCGCCGAGACGGCGAGCAACCTGTGTTCGCAGTTGGAAAAGGGTTACCAGGACATCATTTTCCAGACCGACATCCTGCGTTTCGACAGCGTGCGCAACGCGATGCTGGCGCGCTATCCGCTGCACTGGGTGGTGCCGACCGGCTCGCCGCTGGACCGGCCGGACGTGACGCTGGAAGAGATCGCGCAGGAGCGGATCGTCACGTTTTCGCGCAACTCGCGGCCCCACCAGGACATCCTCAACATGCTGCACACGGCGAACATCATCACCCCGCGCATCAACTGCGTGAACTCGGCCTCGGCCATCACCCGACTGGTGCGCGATGGGTTCGGTATTGGTGCATTGCCGGTCACCCTGGTGCGCGGGGAACTGGCGCAGGGCGTGTTGACCCAGATCGAAAACGTGCCCCTGCCACCAGTGATGGACATCGTTGCAAGCTGGCGCACGGGTGCCGGGATGGAACTGGTAGAGGACATCGTCGGGCTGACGCGGGAGGTGGTGAATGAATACGCGCAGGAAATGCCGGAGGGGTTTGTGTTGGAGGCGGGTGAGGATTGAAGGTTGTTGCTGCCTGCTGCCTGCTGTCTGATATCCATCCCTGTAGGAGTGAGCTTGCTCGCGATGAACGGTGCAACATCCCAATGTGTATCGATGCCACATCCCTCATCGCGAGCAAGCTCACTCCTACAAAGGACTGCGCTTCAGCACAGAATCGGGGGCGTGAAGAAGATCTTCCGCCACACGAAGACTCACAAACGAATCTGGATCACCGGTGACTGATTCGCCTCAATTATAACGTCAAAAACGGCATCACCTCAGCCATCAGCGCTTCCGGAATTTCTTCCGCCAGGTAATGCCCACCCGGCAACGCTTTGCCCCGCACGTCGGTCGCGACCTGTTGCCATTCTTTCAGAGGGTCGAAGCATTTGCCCACGGTACCTTCCGCACCCCACAGCACCTGCAGCGGCAATTGCAGATGATGGCCTGCGTCGAGATCGGCGCGGTCGTGCTCCAGGTCGATGGTGGCACTGGCGCGGTAATCCTCACAAACCCCACGTGCGGTGCCTGGTAGCTTGGCGCAGCGCAGGTATTCGGCGAACGCTTCGTCGGTGAACGGCGTCAACCCGGCGCTGCGGCTGCCCATGACACTGCGCAGGTATTGCTCGGGATCGGCTTCCAGCAATGTTTCCGGCAGCGGCGCCGGGCGGATCAGGAAGAACCAGTGCCAGTACGCCCGGGCGAAGGCTTCGTTGGTCTGGCTGTACATCGCCAACGTCGGGGCGATGTCGAGCAAGGTCATGCGAGTGACGGCATCGGAATGATCCAGCGCCAGTCGATGCGCCACGCGAGCGCCCCGGTCGTGGGCCAGAATCGAGAACGTCGGCAGCCCGAGTTCGCGCATCAACGCCACCATGTCGCGGCCCATCTCCCGTTTGGAGTAGCTGGAATGGTCCTCCGTCGCGAGGGGTTTGCCGCTGTCGCCGTAACCGCGCAAATCGGCCGCGACCACGGTGAAACGCTGACTCAGCCGCTCGACGATTTTGTGCCAAATGACATGGGTTTGCGGGTGCCCGTGCAACAACAGCAACCCCGGCCCATTGCCACCGATGCGGTAGGCGATCTGCACACCATTGACCTGGCGCTGGTCTTTCTGGAATCCGGCGAACATGAATGACTCCTTGTGATTATTCCTGCTCATCCTAGATCGCTGAGCGGCCGGGGCAAGCCGCAAAACGTGGCAGCGGCGTTCATGAAGCGTGTTGCCAGCAAGGAGACCAATCGTCCGGGAATGGCGCGATTGGTCTCCTGATATCCCACCCCATTGGCTATTCGGCCCCGGCCTGTCTGGGCGTAACGTAGCACCACGTTCAACGACATTTCTTACCTTTCCAACGGAGCACACGCACATGAACAAGCGCATCGCCTGGGGTCAAAAATCGCCGGAAGCCTACAAAGCCATGTCCGCGCTGGAAAACGCCGTGGTCAATTCGGGCCTTGAACATTCCCTGCTGGAACTGATCCGCCTGCGCGCTTCGCAGATCAACGGCTGCGCTTACTGCGTCAACCTGCACGCCAACGACGCCCGCAAGGCTGGCGAAACCGAAGCCCGCCTGCAAACCGTGACCGTCTGGGCCGAAACCAACTTCTTCACCGAAAAAGAAAAGGCCGTTCTGGCCTGGACCGAAAGCCTGACCCAACTGTCGATCCACCACGCGCCGCAGCATCAGTACGAAGCGCTGCTAGAGCATTACAGCGAAAAAGAAGTCGCCAACATCACCTTGGCCATCGCCACCATCAACGCGTGGAACCGGTTTGGGGTGGGCTTTGCCATGACGCCCTAGTCGCAGCTACGAGCTTTGAGCTGCAAGAGGGGCAGCGACGAGTTGTGAGCTGCAAGCTGCAAGAGGGCGGCGCGACGGCGATCATGGCTTCTGGTTTGAATCTCGTCGCTGCGACTTGAAGCAGCGACAAGCTTTAAGCCGCGAGCTGCAAGAAGTCGACGCAACGCCCGCTTGTAGCTTGTAGCTTGTAGCTTGTAGCTCGAAGCTCGAAGCTCGAAGCTGAAAGCCGCTACACCCGAAGGTAGCGACCACTGATTGCAACGCCTAACAGCATCACCGCGATGATGAGGAACGCCACGCCGAGGCTGCTGAGGTGGGCGACGAAACCGATGCCTGCCGGGCCCATCAGAATGCCGATGTAACCCAGGGTCGTGATGGCCGGAACCGCGACGTTTTCCGGCATGGTCTTCTGCCGCCCCACCGCGCTGTAGAACACCGGCACGATGTTGGAACAGCCGATGCCCACCAGCGCGTAGCCGCACAACGCGGCCTGCCAATAGGGGAGCAACGTCGCCACGGCCATGCCGACCGCCGCGCACAGCCCGCCGAACAGGATGATCTTGTGCACGCCCAAGCGGCGCACGACGGGGTCGCCGCACAATCGGCCGATGGCCATGGCCAGGGCGAACACTGCGTAGCCGAACCCGGCGTAGGACGGTTCGACGCCCCGCTGGGCGCTGAGGAACACCGCGCTCCAGTCGAGCATCGCGCCTTCGGTGAGGAACACGGTGAAGCACATCAGGCCGATGAACAGCACGACGCCATGGGGAATCGCGAACGCCGGACCGCCCGCTTCGCTGCCGTAACCGAGCATGTTTGGGCCTGCTTTATAGAGTGCGAGGCCAATGAACACCGCGACCAACGTCATCGTCAGCCACGGCCAGACGCCCACGCTCAACAGCGCAGAAACGCCTGCCGCGCCGAGAATCCCCCCACAACTGAACAGGCCGTGAAAGCCCGACATCATGGTCTTGCCGCTGGCCCGTTCGACGATGATTGCCTGAATGTTGGTGACGCACCCCAAGGCGCCCATGCTGGCGCCGTAGACGAACAGCGTCGCCACCATCAGCGGCACACTCGTGAGGGTCGCGAGCAAGGGAAGGCACAAGCAGGCGAGGCTGCCGACCACGACGATGATGCGCCGACAGCCATAACGCACGGTCATAGCGCCAGCCAGTGGCATGGAAAGAATCGAGCCGATGCCCAGGCACAACAGCAGCAGGCCGAGGCTCGCGTCGTCCAGACCCAGGCGGCTCTTGGCGTAAGGCACCAGCGGCGCCCACGCGGAAATGCTGAACCCGGTGATGAAAAACGCCACCCGGGTGGAAAACTGTTCCAGCCGCCCAGGCACGACCGGTGCCGCGGTGCCGATGGAGGTCATTCGCCGCTCCCTTTGCAAACATGTCGGCCCGTCATGAGCCAACCAAACGAAAGCCTAACAAAGCACGGGCGAATGCCGAAGAAGGAATGTCGAGGGGTGATGCCTCAGGAATGCCTCAGGCAGGCCAATCGAATACGGAATGCCGATCCTGCCCTCCCTGCAAACGTTCTGCCGGGCGCAAAAACTGTGGGAGCGAATTCATTCGCGAGAGGGAGTCCATCCGACACCTCTCTCTCGGATGAAAAACCGCTTCGCGAATAAATTCGCTTCCACAGATCATTACCGCGTACTCGTTACGCCTTCCAAGGCGACTGACGAATGATGTTGACGAAATTCAATGGTTTGAACTTCGGATCTTCGTCCACCAGCACATCGGCGTTCACGGTGCCGAAGGTCGTGTCTGGCTTATGGCGGAAGCCGTCGGCGAAGGCGCACAGGATGCACTCCTTGAATTCTTCGCCACGCGGGTGGGCATGGGTCACGACTTCGCGCTGCTGGTCGCTGAACTGGTCGTAATTGATGCCCAGCACGTCCATTTCAACACCGGCCGTCACCAGCGCAACGTTCGGCCGCAGGTGCTCGGGAACGCCCGGCGTGGTGTGCAGCGCGATGGACAACCAGACCTGTTCCAGATCGCCTTCCGACAACCCGAACGGCTTGGCGAACGCACGGGCTGCGTTGGCACTGTCCACTTCAAAACGCAGGTCCGGGCTGCTGTGTTTTTTCACCAGGCCCAGGTCATGGAACATCGCGCCGACGTACAGCTGCTCGGCGTCGTATTTGAGGCCTTTGCGCTCACCGGTCAACGCGCCCCACAGAAACACCCGACGGCTGTGGTTGAACAGCAGGTCGTCTTCTTCATCACGGATGTATTCGGTGGTGGCGCGGGCCAGGGCGCTGTCAGGGATTTTGATACCGGCGATTTCTTGGGTCATGGGGGTTGTCCTCAGTCAGCGGCGCCGGTGTGGCGCGTTGAGGACAATTCTCCGGGACAGTCATTTTTGCCTCAACGAGCGCACGGTCTCGTTCTCTGCCAAACGTGCATCGTTTACTGCCAGCGGACCTTGGGTTTACCAGAATGCGAGCGAACGGCGGTCGGGGGTTCGGCTAGACTGTGCGCCGCTTCCTGCAAGCGGGCCATCAGAGCCTGGCACGGGTTGCGCGTCCAAACCCTGTCCTTTTGAACCGAACCAAGGAGCCCCTGTGTACAAGGGTGTTGCGTTATCGGTCATGGCCTCCTGCCTCTTCGCGGTCATGTACTACTACACCTCATTGCTGAAACCTTTGAGTGGAGAAGAAATATTCGGTTGGCGCATGCTGCTGACCCTGCCCTGCGTCACGGTGTTCATGCTGTCCAGCGGCGACTGGAAACTGGTGCGCGCCATGACGAACCGCATACGCCAGACGCCAGCATTGCTGGGCGCGATGATGCTGTCCGCCGCGCTGATGGGCGTGCAACTGTGGCTGTTTCTGTGGGCGCCGCTGCATGGGCGCAGTCTGGAGGTGTCGCTGGGGTATTTCCTGCTGCCGCTGACGATGATTCTCACGGGCCGCGTGGTCTATGGCGAGCGGCTGTCCTACTTCCAGAAAATCGCCGCCGCGTGCGCGATGGTCGGCGTCGGCAACGAGCTGATCCGCTTGGGGAGTTTTTCTTGGGAGACGCTGCTGGTGTGTGGCGGCTACCCGATCTACTTCGTGCTGCGGCGCAAGCTCAAGACCGACAACCTCGGCGGGCTGTGGTGGGACATGCTGCTGATCCTGCCGGTGGCGGTGCTGTTCATCTGCCAGGGCAATCCGGGGGTGGTCGAGGAATTTCCGCGCTTCTATGTGCTGATCCCGATCCTCGGGGCGATCAGTGCCTCGGCGCTGGTCAGCTATTTGCTTGCCAGCCGCCTGTTGGCGTTCAGCGTGTTCGGGCTGTTGAGCTACGTGGAACCGGTGTTGCTGGTGGGCGTGGCGCTGCTGCTGGGTGAAAGCATCGGCCGGGATGAATGGATGACCTACCTGCCGATCTGGCTCGGGGTGATGGTGCTGATGGGCGAAGGCGCCAAGCATGTGCTGGTGCAGCGGCGGCGGAATTGCGTCTGATTGCTGCCGTTGCGCTTGTGCCGGAGGCGTAGGGATTGGACTGAATTCAGAACGTGGGGCGTGCCTGAGTTGCTTCTGCCGAAGGCGTAGGAGCTGGCTTGCCTGCGATCTGCCGCGAAGCGGCAGCAGGACCGATGAATGCGGTGTGCCTGACACAACCAAGGTGTCGGGGTTTGCTGTTGCTGCGCAACAGATCGCAGGCAAGCCAGCTCCCACGGCCTTCGGCCAGAATCAAAAGCGTCAGCGCATCATCGCCCAAACCGCGCCAGTTGCATCTCCTGCAACCGGCTCAACGTCCGGCGAAAGGCGAAGGCCAGGTAACCCTCGGTGTACAGCGATTCCATTGGCAGCGCCGCCTCGACGTACAGCGGCACTTTGCGGTCGTAGCATTCGTCGACCAGCGCAATGAACCGGCGCACACCGTCATCGTAAGGCGACAGTTGGGGCAGTTCGCGGTCCCCCGCCACCACTTGCTCAACGCCATCCTCGGTGCCCCGGGCAATCCGCCCTTCCCGCTGCGGCGCGCTCAACGCGGGCACTTCACTCACCAGCACGGCGGTGTAGCGATCGCACAATTCGATGAAGTCCATCGCCGCCAAGGGCTGTTCGCACAGGTCTTTGTAACGGCACCAGACCACGGTCTTGCTGCTGCGCACCACGGCCAGATGCCGACGCCCCAACGGCACCGGCCGGATCGACACCAACTCGCCGTTGCTCAGGGTGTCGAAGACCTCGACCAACGCGCTCGGCCCCGATTCGTGGGTCACCCAGTACCGCTGCTGCGCCTGACCGGGGTGCAGGCGATGGTCTTCGCCGCCGTCCACCGACACCACTGTCATGAACTGATTGATCGCCGTGATCGCCGGCACGAACCGTTCGCGGTTGTGCCCGGTAGCGTACAGCTGTTCGGGCAACTGGTTGGAGGTGCAGACCAGCACCACGCCTTCGTCGAACATCGCCCGCAGCAACCCGCCGAGGATCACCGCATCGCCGATGTCATTGACGAAGAGTTCGTCGAAGCACAGCACCCGCACGTCCTGCCGCAGTTCGCGGGCCAGCACATTGAGGGGATGAGGCACGCCGGTCAGCTGGAACAGCCGCTGATGGACCCAACGCATGAAGTGATGAAAATGCTGGCGTCGGGCGGGCACGGTCAGGCCGTCGAAAAACCGGTCCATGAGCCAGGTCTTGCCGCGCCCCACCGGCCCCCACAGGTACACGCCCTTGAGCGCGTCGCGAGGGCCACTGTCACGCAGCGCCTGCCAGCACGCCTGCAATTGCTGCGCAGCCTGGCGCTGGGCCTCGTCCGGCTGAAAATCCTGTGTGTCGACCGCCTGCTGCCAGGCATCCAGTGGGGAAAGCGCACTCATCGAAACCGGTCACCGCGGGCTGGAGGATGGATCGTGGCGCTTGGAGTACGACGCCCCCAACAGGTAGAAACAGCCACCCGCCACGATGAAGCCCGCCAGCATATAGAACATGAACGCCGGTGGCTGCGCCGCCAAGGCAAAACCACACAGCACCGGGCCGAGCGCGCCGCCAAGGTTGGACAGGTTCTGCGCGCCGTAATACATCCCGCGCAAATGCGTCGGGGCGATGCGGTCGATGAACATGTATTCCGCCGGGAAGACGATGATCTCGCCAAGGGTGAACACGGCCACGGCCAGCGACCAGTGCAACACGGTGCTCGACATCGCGAAACCCACCACCCCCATCAGGAACAGGCTGAAACCGGCTGTCAGCCACTGATTCAGATGCTGATGGCTGATGTGTTTGCCGACGAAGTACTGCAAGCAAATCACCACCGCCGCGTTGACTGCCACCACCGAGCTGATGACGCTGTAAGTGAATTCCGGGGTGCTTGTGGTCACCAGGTACTGCGAGATGTAGGCCGTGAACTGACCGAACACCACCGCGCTGAGTACGCCGCCCACGGTGAAGCAGACCAGCCGATAATCCTTGAGCAGAATCTGCCCCACGGCGAGGAACGAGATGGGCGCGTTGGCAGGGTCCGCCGAACTGAGCTTGCGGTCACCGTACATCGCGTACACCACAAAAAAGCCCAACCCCAACGCTGCCGACATCAGGAACGGCAGCTTCATGTTCCAGTGCGCCAGCCCCGCGCCAATGAACGGGCCGACCGCGTAGCCGATGTTGATCAGCGTGTAGCGCACCGAAAACACCTTGCTCTGCTCCGCCACCGGCAGCAGCTTGCCGAACGCGGCCTTGACCACGATGTCGATCACCGAATAGGCGAAATTGAACGACACCAGAAACAGAAAGAACAGCCACAACCGGCCCGTCAGGCACATGCCGATGAAACCGACAAAGAAGAACCCGGTGAAACACAGGATCAGCTTGTAGCTCGACAGTTTGTCGGTGAGGTAGCCGCCATACAGGCTCAGCAGCGAGCCGACGATCAGCGCGCTGCCGACGATCATGCCGATGTCGCTGATGCCAAGGGTGAAGTTGGAGGACAGATAAATCACCAGATACGGCAAGGTGATCGCCCTGCCCAGCGTCAGAAACAGCGACGACGACAGCAGGAGATTGACGGAGGCAGGGTAATGTCTGAGCGCGGCGAGCATTGGGGTGCTGTCCTTGGCAATGAGCGGTGTTCATTCAGGCCAAACATCGTTACACAATCCGGGTTGACTGGACACTGAGATAAATTCATTTGCCTCATGCACATGCCTGTTTCTGCCGAAGGCGTGGGAGTTGGCTTGCCTACGATCTGGCGCGAAGCGGCAGCAAACCCCGGCGACTCAATTAACCTGACACACCCAAGGTGGCTGATTTTACTGCCGCTTTGCGACAGATCGCAGGCAAGCCAGCTCCTACGGCCTCCGGCCAGAATCAAAAACAGTCAGACTCGCCGCGATCCCGCCTCTGCCGAAGCCCTCTATCATCGACCTCGCGCCTCACATTCCGTAACATCCCCACCCTTTGCGCCTTCTCTTTCAGGTAACCCATGAAACCCGCTCGCCTGCGCGCCGACGTTCTTGCCGGCCTCACCACTTCGTTTGCCCTCGTTCCTGAGTGCATCGCCTTCGCCCTCGTCGCGCACCTCAACCCGCTGATGGGCCTGTATGGCGCGTTCATCATTTGCACCTTGACCGCGCTGTTCGGCGGTCGGCCGGGGATGGTGTCGGGCGCGGCGGGCTCGATGGCGGTGGTGATTGTCGCGCTGGTGGTGCAACACGGCGTGCAATACCTGCTGGCGACGGTGTTGCTGGGCGGGCTGGTGATGATCGCGTTCGGCCTGCTGCGGCTCGGCAAACTGGTGCGGATGGTGCCGTATCCGGTGATGCTCGGCTTCGTCAACGGCCTGGCCATCGTCATCGCCATGGCGCAGCTGGAGCACTTCAAGAGCGGCGAAAACTGGCTCAGCGGCACGCCGTTGTACCTGATGCTCGGCCTCGTCGCGCTGACCATGGCGGTCGTCTACCTGCTGCCGCGCCTGACCCGTTCGGTGCCCCCCGCCCTCGTCGCGATCCTCGGCGTCGGCTTGCTGGTTTACTTCTTCCACCTGCCAACCCGCACCCTCGGCGACATGGCGCACATTGCGGGCGGCCTGCCGAGCGTGGCTTTGCCGGACGTGCCGTGGAACCTCGAAACCCTGGGCATCATCGCCCCGTACGCGATTCTCATGGCGCTGGTCGGCCTGCTGGAAACCCTGCTGACCCTCAACCTCACCGACGAAATCACCGAAAGCCGCGGCTACCCGGACCGCGAGTGCGTGGCGTTGGGCGTGGCGAACATTGCCTCGGGGGTGTGCGGCGGCATGGGCGGTTGCGCGATGATCGGCCAGACCGTGATCAACCTCAGTTCCGGCGGTCGCGGGCGTCTGTCGGGCATCGTCGCCGGGGTGATGATTCTGATGTTCGTGCTGTTTCTGTCGCCGCTCATCGAGCGCATCCCGCTGGCGGCGCTGGTGGGCGTGATGTTCGTGGTGTCGCAGCAGACTTTCGCTTGGGCCTCGTTGCGGGTGCTGCGCAAGGTGCCGCTGAACGACGTGCTGGCGATCATCGCCGTGACCATCGTCACGGTGCTCACCGACCTGGCCACCGCCGTGCTGTTCGGCATCCTCATCGCGGCACTGAACTTCGCCTGGCAACAGGCCCGCGAGCTGTACGCTGACAGCCACACCGAAGCCGACGGCAGCAAGCTGTACCAATTGCACGGCACGCTGTTCTTCGCCTCGACCACGACCTTTCTCAATCAATTTGACCCGGCACAAGACCCGGCCATCGCCACGCTGGATTGCCGCCACCTGCGTTTCGTCGACTACTCGGCGATTGCCGCGCTGATGACCCTCCGCGAACGCTACGAGAAAGCCGGCAAGCACCTGCGAGTGGTGCACTTGTCGGAGCGCTGCAAGAAGCTGCTCAAGCGTGCCGGTGTGCAGCACGCCTGAGGCCGTTTACAGAGGCGTTTGCCAGGCGAAGCGGTAGGCCTTGTCGGGGAGCGCCGCCTGGCACTGGCCGTTGTCGGCATCGGCCCCGACCAGAAACCATTCGGCGCGGGACGTATCGCCCACGCTGCGGGCCTTCTGCGGGTCGTAGCAGCGCGACATATCTTGCGCAGGCACCAGCGCGAAAGCCTTCGGATGGATGCGCAGCCACATCACCGAATGCTCCAGCGGTTGCGTGTCCTTGAAGCCGAAATGCACCAGTGGCTGCTGGGCGAAGACCCAATGCCCTTCCCGCCAATCCACCAGCACCAGATCAGCGTTCTGCGTCGCCATGGCCACCTCGCGCATCATGCTTTCGTGAGGATTGATGCCTTCGAGGCGAGGCTCGACAAAGCCGCGCACGCACCACGCGCACAACCACAGCACGGTCAGCGAAACGAACACTGTTCGGCCTTTGGGCCGATTGCTGAACCAGCGGCGCAGCATCCACGGGATCAACGGCGCGCTGACCAGCACCAGCGCGGGCACCGCCGGGAAAATGTACAGCTTGCGCTTGCCGGTGCTAATGCTGAAAAACACCAGCACCAACACCACCCAGCCCAGCAACACCAGCACCCGGCCGTCGTGCCGCAGCAGCTGCTTGCGCCACGCGGGCACCAGCCACGGCAGCATGAACAGGATCGGAATCCAGTATTTGGGGATGACCTGGACGAAGAAGTACCAGAACGGCTCGCGATGATCCCAGGCGTTGGCGTAACGACTTGCCGTTTGCCTGAAGAGAATTTCCTGCGCGTAGGCGACGCTGTCGGTGCTGCCTTGCGCGACGATCACCAGCAACGGCAGCAGCCACACAGCGATGGCCGCCAGAGCGACCAGCAACCCCAGCCACCATTTTTTCGTGCTGCCGGAGGGCATTGCGACCACCCCGCTCCAGCCTTTGCGCGCCGCGTAGGCATAAGGAATCAACATCAACGCAGGCAGAAATCCCACCCCCTTGCTGATGATCCCAAACCCCATTGCAGCACAGGCGAGGTAATACCAGCGCCAGTCCGGCCCGAGCAGCAGGTGACGACACAGTCCATAAATGCCGAGCACCGTCCACAAGGCGAGAAAGCCATCGATCTGCCCGGTCTGCAGAATGCTGTAGCTCTGATAGGTGCAGAGAAACAGCAGCGCCGAAATCACCCCGACACGTCGCCTCCACAAGCGCCGCCCCAAGTCATACAGGCAACCGGTGGTCACCGCTCCCGCGATCAGCGCAGGCAGATACAACGCGACTTTCGGCAAATGGGTGAGCTGCACGAACAGCGCCACCGTCCACATGAACAGCGGCGGTTTGTCGGCATAAATTTCCCCAGCTCGGTGGGGAATGAACCAGGCGCCGTTCTGCAGCATCTCCAGCGCCACGCCGAGAAAACGCTCTTCATCGACGTTCAGCGGCTGGCGCCAGCCGAGTCCTGCGCCCAACAGCAACACCGACAATACGACAAAAAACCACAACGCCAGGCGAGGGTTCGCCAATCGAATCCGCACGGCTCAATCCTTCTGTTCGACGACGCCGTCTGACTGTTCTTTGAATTTGGCGATCAGTTGCAAGTTGCGCAGGTACACGATGAAACCGAAGGACTGACCGACGATGAACACCGGGTCCTGTCGGTAGATCGCGTAGGCCAAAAGTAGCGCGCTGCCGATGATGCTCAGGTACCAGAAGCCCACCGGAATCACGCTGCGCTTCTTGTATTCGCTGTACAGCCACTGCAGGACGAAACGCCCGGTAAACGCCAGCTGGCCGATGAAACCCACCGCCAGCCACAACGATTCTCTGCCCATGTCAGACCTCGCTTTCCCGTGCGTTCACGTCCAGTCGGGTGCGGCGGATCAGCCACCACACGCCGAACAAATCAAGGATGCCCACCAGCGCGCGGTCCAGGTTGCCGTAGTTGGACACCCCGGCCCCACGCTCGCGGTGATTGACCGGGTGCACCAGCATCCGGCCGTTGTGGCGGCGGATCAGTGCCGGAATGAAGCGGTGCATGTGGTCGAAATACGGCAGGCGCAGAAACGCCTCGCGCTCGATCAGTTTGATACCGCAGCCGGTGTCCGGGGTCTGGTCCTTGAGCAGGCTGCTGCGCAGTTTGTTGGCGAAACGCGACGCCCAACGCTTGCTTGCGGTGTCCTGCCGATTGACCCGATGCCCGGCCACCAGCTTCACGCCGTCCGGCTTGCCCTCGGAGCCGCGCACCAGCGCGAGCATGCCGGGCAAGTCCGCCGGGTCGTTCTGTCCGTCGCCATCCAGCGTCGCCAGCCAAAGTCCGCGTGCCGCTTCGGCGGCGTGATACACCGAGGTGCTCTGCCCCAGGGAGCGGGTGTGGCTGAGCACACGCAGCTGGCTGTACCCGCCGTCTTGCAGGCTGCGTAACTGGGCCGCGGTGGCGTCGGTGCTGCCATCGTCCACGACGATCACTTCGAATGCTTCGTCCGCAAACGCGGCGCGCACTTCTTCGAGCAGGGGAATGAGGTTGCCTGCTTCGTTCTTGGCAGGAATCAGAACCGACACATAAGGGGTTGCGTGCATGACATTCCTTGCAAAAGACAAAAGAGAGAGCGGTTAAACCCGGTAATAACTGCAGTACCAATCGACGAACGACGGCACACCGGTGGCAACCGTGACCTGCGGCCGGAAACCGACCCGCTCTTCCAGCTCGCGGGTGTCAGCCCAGGTATTGAGCACGTCTCCCGACTGCAACGGCAGAAAGTGCTTGATGGCTCGCGTGTTCAGCGCGTCTTCGAGGCATTCGACGAAATCCAGCAGCTTCACCGGAGAGCCGAAGCCGATGTTGTAGACCTTGTTCGGCGCACCGTTTGCGGCCTCGGGCGGCAACGGGATCAGGCGCACCAGGGCTTCGACGATGTCGTCGATGTAGGTGAAATCCCGGGACATGGCACCGTCGTTGTAGACCTCGATGGGACGGCCCTTGAGGATCGCGTCAGTGAACTTGAACAGCGCCATGTCCGGCCTTCCCCACGGGCCGTACACGGTAAAAAAGCGCAGGCCGGTGGTAGGAATGCCATAGAGGTGTGCGTAGGAATGCGCCATCAGCTCGTTGGCGCGTTTGGTCGCGGCATAGAAGGAAATCGGCTGGTCCACCGCGTCGCCGGTGGCATAAGGCAGCTTCTGGTTGAGCCCATAGACCGAGCTGCTAGAGGCATAAATCAGATGGGCCGGCGTGTGAGCCCGGCAGGCTTCCAACACGTTGAGAAACCCCACTAGATTGCTTTGCGCGTAGGTGTCGGGGCTGTCGATGGAGTAACGCACGCCCGCTTGGGCGGCCAAGTGAATGACCCGGTCGAAACGCTGCTCGGCGAACACGTCCAGCAGACCTTGCTTGTCCGTCAAGTCCAGCTTCTGAAACTGGAAGTTGCCGTGCGGGGCCAACTGCGCGAGCCGCGCCTTTTTCAGCTCGACGCTGTAATAGCTGTTGAGGTTGTCGATCCCCACGACCTGATGACCGTCACGGCACAGACGCTTTGCCGTGTGATAGCCGATGAAACCTGCGGCCCCGGTGATCAGTATTTTCATGCGCTCACGTCCATGGCTCTGCGGGAATGACATGTTTTTTCAGTTGCAGAGGCTTATATCAATCGCGAATGACCGTTTTGTGTGTGGCAGATGACGGAACGACGACGGCCTGAGCAGGCCGGTGCACATGCGCGTCAGCCAAATGGCAGCGGCGAGCGCTTAGTGCACGCTTCTCGCGCAAGGCGCATGGGCACCGCATTATTTTTGTTCCAAAAATACTCATTTTTTGTACACAACTTATCTTTGAAATCCTTTTGAAACAAAACGTCAGACGGATCACGACCTGTGAATCAGAGGGTTACGGACGTGTATGGTCTTCATAATCTGACCACTCGATCAGTTTCATGGCCCATTTATTGCTCCGCCCGACCCACCAGCACTGTTCCATCGTGGTTGTGCGCGCGTATTTGCGGAGTTTTCCATGCCTGTCTGGCGAAAGAGTATTCAGTGGCAATTGACCCTGAGCATGGGGGCCGCGCTGGTGATCAGCAGCCTGATCGTGATTGGCATCTACGCCTTTGCCCTGAACAAACTGACTGATCGTTATCTGCTGCAACAAGCCATGCCTGCCAGCGTCGATGCTATCCGCAACGACCTCGAACGGCTGTTGGCGGCGCCTCTTACGGCGGCCAGCGACATCGGCGACAACACGCTGGTCTCGGACTGGCTCGGCAATGGCGAAGATCCTGCGCAACAGGCGGCCTTCATCCGCTACCTGGCGAAGATCAAGGAACAGCACAACGCGCTGACCACCTTCATCGTCGCCAAGGACAGCGGCCACTACATCACCAACAAAGGCGCTGACCGCACCCTGCAACGCGGCCCGGCGGACAACGACTGGTTCTACGGTTTCCTCGACAGCAACAAGCGTCGCTCGCTGGACATCGATATCGACGCCACGACCAAGGTGCCGACGCTGTTCATTAACCAGCGCATCGAGCACAACGGCACCGTGGTCGGCGTGGCGGGCCTGGGTTTCAGCATGAGCGCGCTGTCGCAAATGGTCCGTGATTTCCACTTCGGCAAAGAGGGTCAGGTGTACCTGGTCAGCCCCGATGGCAAGATCAAGGTGCACCCGAACGCTGATTTCAACGATCGCGAATCGCTGACGCAACTGGTGGGCGATGCGGCTTCCCGCACCCTGCTCAGCCAGAGCGGCAAGGGTCAGGCGCTGGAGTTCGAGCGCGGCGGCGAGCCTTACGTGGCGGTCGCCAAACCTGTGGATTCACTCGGCTGGACGCTGGTGAGCGAAGTGCCGCTGGCCGAAGTCTATGGCCCGGCGAAAGAGGCGCTGACGACGATTTCAGCGATCAGCCTCGCGGTGGTGCTGTGCTTCCTCGGTTTTGTCGCCTGGATTGCGCGGGGCATCGTCCGGCCGATTCAGCAAGTGACGAACGCGCTGGTGGACATCGGCGGCGGCCAGGGTGACCTGACCCGCCGTCTGGATGACAGCCGCGCCAACGAACTGGGCGATCTGGCCCGGGGCTTCAACCGTTTCATCGAAAGCCTGCGCCTGCTGATCGGCGACGTGCTGCAGACCACCGAGCAGGTGCGGCACAGCGTGGTGGACGTGGCGCGGGTGGTGGACAGCACCTCGACCCGCGCGCTCAAGCAGCAACAGATGACGGACATGGTCGCCACCGCCGTTCACGAAATGGGCCTGACCGTGCAAGAAATCGCCCGCAATGCCGGTGCCGCTGCCGATGTTTCGCGTAATACCCATCAGGAAGCGGTGTCGGCCAAACGCGTGGTCGGCGAATCCATCAACCACATTCAAAGCATGTCCGATGGCGTCGGCACGGCAGCGGGTGCGGTGGAAAACCTCGCGACGCAGATCTCGACGATCGATCAGGTGCTGAGCGTGATTCGCAGCATTTCCGAACAGACCAACCTGCTGGCCCTGAACGCGGCCATCGAAGCGGCTCGCGCGGGGGAAATGGGCCGTGGTTTTGCCGTGGTTGCCGATGAAGTCCGGACGCTGGCCGGTCGCACCCAGAGCGCGACCACGGAAATTCAGCAGATGATGGGCGAGCTGAAAACCGGCGCCGATCAGGCCGTGACGTCGATGCGCGCCGGTCAGGCCGCCACGGGCACCGGCGTTGAAGCCAGTCGCCGCACCGGTCATTCGCTGGACGCCATCGCCGGGCACGTCGAAGAACTCACCGACCGCAACCATCAGGTCGCGGCGGCCACGGAAGAACAAAGCACCGTGACCGAAGAGATCAACCGCAACGTGCAGGGCATCGCCGACCTGGCGCAATCCACCGTCAGCGACGTGAAGACCTGCCGCGAGGACTGCCAGAAGTTGTCGCAGAAGGCCGAACACCTCGCCGCGCAGATGGCGCGGTTCAGGCTATAGAGGAGTCACACACCTTTCATGGCCGGAACACTCAACCTGTAGGAGCGAATTCATTCGCGAAAAATCACCCAGGCGGCCCAGAAGTGTCAGATGCACCGCCGCCTCGCGAATGAATTCGCTCCTACAGAGGTTCGCTGTATACATGTACCCCTGTGGTAGCACGGCTAGCTGACGGTGACGTCCGAAAAATCGCCAGCAAAGTCGTGTGGCTAGAGGAGCCCCCGCAGAATACCCTCGGTCGCCACCACCTGCGCATACTCCCCGTGCAGGTTCCCTAATGAAATGGCATGAATGTCCTCGGCACTGCGCGCCTTGCCAAAAAAATCCGAGCCATCGAACGTGTAACAGGCGTCATGGGGCACGATCACCTCAAACCCCAGATTGCCTCCCGTGCGGGCCGTGGACTCCACCGAGTTGTTGGTCACCACGCCGACAATCACCACCTGATTGATCCCGTCCGCCCGCAACCAGCCTTCCAGCGCCGAATGGCAGAACGCGTCCGGCACCTGCTTATGCAGCTCCCCTTCCCCGTCCCAAGGCAAAAACTCAGGCTGGAATTCGACTCCAGACTGCTGGGGCCAGAACACCGAATCCGGTGAACGGGAAAAATGCCGGACATGAATCACCGTGCGCCCGCTGTCGCGCCACGCGGCGAGCAACGCCAGCATCCGTTGCTCGGCCTCCGGGTTGTTGCGCCGTCCCAGCTTTGGATGGTTGATGCCCTGTTGCATGTCGATGATGACCAACGCGGCCTTGCGGGAAATATCCATCGTGCCCTCTTAATCAAATGGCGCTGAAATGCCGCGCCCACTGCTGTTCGGCAAACTGCTCGATGATGAAATCGACAAAGGCCCGGGTCTTGCCGGGCAGCAACTTGTGCTCACTGTAATAAATGCAGACGTGGCCGTCCTCGACGTACCAATCGGGCAACACCCGCCGCAACGCGCCGCTGCGCAGGTACGGCACCGCGAAGGGCATGCTCACCAGCGCCACGCCGAGGCTCTGCCCGGCCGCCAGACAGGCTGCTTCCGAATCGCTCATGGTCATGCGCAGTTTGAGGCGCAGCGATGTCTGCTCCTGATTGCGGTGGGTCAGCGGCCAGGAGCGGATACGGCCGGTCTGTGGCGAGCGGATCAGAATGCCGTCGCACTCGCTCAACTCATCGGGATGACGCAGGTTCGGATGAGCATCAAGCCACTCCGGCGAGGCCACCAGCACACGGTGAGCGGGCGCGAGCTTGCGCGCGACGACGCCTTGGGGCAGGTCGAACCCACCACCGATGGCCGCGTCGAAGCCCTGACCGATCAGATCCACCTGGCGGTTATCGAAATGCCAGTCCGGGGTGATCGCCGGATAACGCCGCAAAAACTCGCCCAACAAAGGCACCACGTATAAGCACCCGAAAATCGTCCCGACGCTGACCTTCAATGTGCCCGCCGGACTGCCCTCGGCACTGGCCAGATTGGCCACGGCGTTCTGGATCGTGTTGAAGCTGGTGCGCACCTCGCCGAGAAATCGTTGCCCTGCTTCCGTCAGAGTCAGCCGACGCGTACTACGCTGGAACAGCCGCACGCCCAGCCGCGTCTCCAGCTTGGCGACGCTCTTGCCCACGGCGGCAGGCGTCAGGCTCAGACGGCGCGCGGCTTCGGCAAAGCTACCGACCTCGGCACTGCGGACGAAGCATTCGATACTGCTGAAGTTTTCCATCGCACTCATTCACAACTTCTGGTTTACACAGACTATCGCGATTACCCGCTACCGAGAACCTAATCCACGCAGGATACTGACGCCCATCCACTCACTACTCACGGGTTACAGGAGATCGACATGACTCACCCAACCAACCTCACCGGCAAAACTGCACTGGTCCAAGGCGGCTCCCGCGGCATCGGCGCAGCCATCGTCAAACGTCTGGTCGAACAAGGTGCAGCGGTTGCCTTCACCTTCGTCAGTTCCGAAGACAAAGCCCGCGCCCTGCAAGACAGCATCACCGCCAGCGGCGGCAAAGCCCTGGCGATCAAGGCCGACAGCGCCAGCGAACAGGACATCCGCGACGCCGTCGCCACAACCGTTGAAACCTTCGGCGGACTCGACATCCTGGTCAACAACGCCGGCGTCCTCGCCATCGCCCCGCTGGAAGACTTCAAACTGGAAGATTTCGACCGTACCCTCGCCATCAACGTGCGCAGCGTGTTCATCGCCACCCAGGCAGCCGCCGTGCATATGAAGGAAGGCGGCCGCATCATCAACATCGGCAGCACCAACGCCGACCGCATGCCCTTCGCCGGTGGCGGCGTCTACGCCATGAGCAAATCGGCCCTCGTCGGCCTGACCAAAGGCCTGGCCCGCGACCTCGGCCCGCGCGGCATCACCGTCAACAACGTACAACCCGGCCCGGTCGACACCGACATGAACCCGGCCAACAGCGACTTCGCCGAAACCCTGCTGGGCCTCATGGCCGTGCCGCGATACGGCAAATCCGAAGAAATCGCCGCCATGGTTGCTTACCTCGCAGGCCCTGAAGCGGGCTACGTTACCGGCGCCAGCCTCACCATCGACGGCGGCTTCGGCGCCTGATCTCCCCCGTCGCACCGCGCAACAACAGGCCTTGGCTCTGAAGAGACGCCGGGGCTTTGCGCTTTTCTGCTTAACCGCATGAAAAATCTGAAAAAAAGCTTTGCCTTCGAAAGAGACTTCGAATACATTAGCGCGCCTCGACAGACTGAACGTCTGAAGAGATACGGTGAAGTGTCCGAGTGGCTTAAGGAGCACGCCTGGAAAGTGTGTATACAGGAAACTGTATCGAGAGTTCGAATCTCTCCTTCACCGCCACATTCGATGTAAACGAAACCCCCGAGATTCCTTGAGAATTCGGGGGTTTTTCGTTTGTGCCGTTCGGTATTAGCCTTTCCCCAAGGGCGGGGTATGATCCCTTCCATCCCCCGATGCAAGGAACCGCTCCCATGCACTTCACCCCCCTGACCGAATCCCCTCCCGCCATTCAATCCGCCGTGCGGCTGCTCCGGAATCAGGAGGACGTGCGCAGGTTCATGTACACCTCCCACGAAATCTCTCAATCGGAACATGACGCCTGGCTCGCATCGTTGGTGGGGAATGCTCGGCAGTCGGTGTTTGTGGCGATGCTCGACGGGGTGTTGGCGGGGGTGGTGTCGTTGAGTGCGATCAATGCCGCGCAGAAGACAGCGGATTGGGCGTTTTATCTGGATGCGCGTTTGCAGGGCAAGGGGCTGGGGAGTCAGGTGGAGTTCTGGATGCTGGATCATGCCTTTAATGAAGCGGGGCTTGAGAAGCTGAATTGCGAGGTGCTGGAGAGCAATCCAGCAGTGATCAAGATGCATCAGAAGTTCGGGTTTCAGATCGAGGGCGTGCGTCGGCAAAACATCATCAAGGAGGGTCAGCGCATTGATGTCGTATTGCTGGGTATCACGAAAGCCGAATGGCAAGCGCGGCGCCCGGCCATCGAGCCTTTGATCACGAGGCTGACGCATTCGAACGGATGAGTCGTACATCCGACCAGAAGGTTTCTGGCCGAGTTTTGGCTACGCTGTTCATTAACTTCCCGCAGAACATCGGAAACCGTTTCATCCCGCCTTTCGAGGAGCTAATGTCTATGCGTCGTAACCTCCGTTCGGAGGGAAACGGTCACGTACGAGGCTAGTTTTGCGTCAGATCACCCAGCCCGTATTCCAGCCCCCATTGCGCGGCCATCACAACGAAAAAAGGACGCGGATTTCGCAGGAGTAGGTTGATGAACGGTATTGGCAAACGCCTGAAGCAGGAACGAAAACGCTTGAAGCTCACTCAGAGCGCCTTGGGCGCCATCGGTGGTGTCGAGGCGAATGCTCAAGGTCATTATGAAAGTGGGCAGCGTTTGCCCCGGGCCGATTATCTGTTTCGTATCGCGGCGGCCGGCGTCGACATCAGTCGTGTCGTCACCGGCATCGATTCGAACAACCGGATGGAGGTGCCGATGCTGCCTTCCCTCGGTCAGCCTGATGACGATCACGACAGCGCCGAAAGTGTAGTGAGGATTATCGGACAGTTGCGACAAAGCCTGTGGGTGACGGCCAATGCGCTGTGTGAGGTCACGCGCCTGGTGGACACCAAGGAGCAGCCCAGCAATACCGACCACGTCGAGGATCATCTGCGGGTGTTGCAGGGCGATGCCGATATGTTCGTTGCGCTGGCACTGGCCAAGGTGCAGAAAGCCAGTCACGAAACCCACTGACACCTGTCGCCGCCCGCTGACAGCCCCTCTCTCCGGTGGTAGCCTTGCGCCACACAGGGAGGGCTTCGATGAAAGGGTTGTTATTCGCGCTGACGGGCATTGCACTGGTTCTCAGTGAAGCGGCCAGCGCCGAGGTGTTCAAATGCGTCGCGCGGGACGGCAAGATCAGCTTTGCTTCGACCCCCTGCCCGGATTACGTGGGTGAGGCGATGCCGCAGCGCCCCGGCCAGTCGCGCCTGTCCAGCGATTGGGAAGAGCGGGATTTCCCTGATCGGCTGAATAAAAACGCCACCGAAATTCTGCAGGTCAGTCGACGCAGCCGGATCATCATCACCAACGAAAAAGAAATTTCCGATCACATGCAGGCCATCCGCCCACCTCCTCCGGGTGTGCCCTCTCGCTGTGTCGCACCGATTTACAACAGCGCGTGTTTCGACCCGTCGGGGGGCAGGGTTCGCCAGCCGGTGAAAGGCAGCCTGTTTCAGTCCGGCGCGAAATAGCCTCCGCGGCCGTCGTAAACTCCGTCTGCTCCCACAGGTTTGATGGCGTTAGCAGATCATCGACGTGGCTCGATCCCGTGGGAGACGCCGGAGGTTACGACGGCAGCGAAAACGGCAGCCTGGTGAACGATGAACCCATGGCATACCACGATCCCAAACAAGCCTGCACGGGAAGAACGTGTAAACCTTACTTCCGAATTTCCTGAACTAAGTATTTATCGGCAACGATGTTACCGAATGTAAGAGCTGCTTAAAGTCGTGCCCCATCGCCAGAATCACAAAAACGAGCCGGCCATGACCTCCACCCCACACCTCAAAGAACACGTTCAGCACGCCGCAGCCGCCCTGGTCGCCGCCTTCGCCAGCAACGACACCGACGCGTATTTCGAGGCCTTTAGCGAAGACGCGACCTTTTTCTTCTACACCCTCCCTGCCCCGCTGCGGTCCCGCGCCGCGTATCGCGAGGTGTGGGTGGGCTGGCAAGCGGACGGCTTTGCAGTGCTCGATTGCCAATCCAGCAACGCGCACATCAGCCTTCAGGGTGACGTGGCGATTTTCATGCACGACGTCGCGACTCGCGTCCGTTTCGGCACCGAAGAAACCCAGTTCCACGAGCGGGAAACCATCGTCTTCCGGCACGACGGTCGTCGCTGGCTGTGTTGCCACGAACACCTGTCGGCGCAGCCCGATCACACCGCGTAGCCGCGCCCGTTCATTTATAAGAATCAAAACGTTTACGCACTTTCGGTCGGGATACCGACCACTGCCAATGCCACGGCCGCGAGATATCCGGTCGAAAAAAATACGGGCCGCATGCAGATGCAGGCCTCATAACAACACGACAGCGCGCAGGAATCCGTCATGTCACATCCCACAACCCGTATCGAAACCTTTGGTGTCGAACAAATTCCGGACGATCAACGCGATGCGTCACCGATCGATCTGTTTCGCCTGACCTTTGGCGGCGCGAACACTTTTGCCACGGCGGTGCTGGGCAGTTTCCCGGTGCTGTTCGGGTTGTCCTTCCAGGCCGGTGTCTGGTCGATCCTTCTGGGCATCGTGCTGGGCTCGATCATTCTGGCGCCGATGGGGCTGTTCGGCGCGCTGAATGGCACCAACAACGCGGTGTCTTCGGGCGCCCACTTCGGCGTTCACGGGCGGATTGTCGGCTCGTTCCTCTCGTTGCTGACGGCCGTGGCGTTCTTTTCGCTGTCAGTGTGGAGTTCGGGCGATGCGCTGATCGGCGGCGCCAAGCGCATGGTCGGTCTGCCGGAAAACGACCTGACCCTGGCCGTCGCCTATGGCGTATTCGCGGTGCTGGTGTTGGTGGTGTGCATCTACGGCTTCCGCTTCATGCTGTGGGTCAACAAGATCGCGGTGTTCGCGTCGAGCCTGCTGTTCCTGCTGGGCATCTTCGCGTTCAGCGGCAGCTTCGACGCGGGTTTTGCGGGCACCGTGAAACAGGGCAACGAAGGTTTCTGGGCGGCGTTTATCGGCGCGGCACTATTGGCGATGAGCAACCCAGTATCTTTCGGCGCGTTTCTGGGTGACTGGTCGCGCTACATCCCACGGCACACGTCGAAAAAACGCATCATGGCGTCGGTGTTTCTGGCACAGGTCTGCACCCTGATTCCGTTCCTGTTCGGCCTGTGCACCGCGACCATCGTCGCGACCCAAGCGCCGCAGTACATCACTGACAACAACTATGTGGGCGGTCTGCTGGCCGTGTCGCCGAGCTGGTTCTTCCTGCCGGTGTGCCTGATCGCGATCATCGGCGGCATGTCCACCGGCACCACTTCGCTGTATGGCACGGGTCTGGACATGTCGAGCATGTTCCCGCGCCTGTTGAATCGCGCACAGGCGACGATTCTGATTGGTATCGCAGCCATTGCCTTCATCTTCATCGGCCGTTTCGCCTTCAACCTGGTGCAGAGCGTGTCGACCTTCGCGGTGCTGATCGTCACCTGCACCTCGCCGTGGATCGTGATCATGGTGTTGGGGCTGATCATCCGACGTGGCTTCTACCACCCGGCTGACCTGCAAGTGTTCACCCGTGGCCAAAGTGGCGGTCATTACTGGTTCGAGCACGGCTGGAACTGGCGCGGTCTGGGTGCCTGGATTCCGAGCGCGGTGGTGGGCCTGTGCTTCGTGAACCTGCCGGGGCAGTTCGTGGGACCTTTGGGTAATCTGGCAGGCGGTATCGACATCAGCCTGCCGATTACCCTGGGCCTGGCGGCGCTGCTGTACATCACGCTGCTGCGCACCTTCCCGGAACCGGTGGGCGTGTACGGCGACCACGGCCCGCACCCGCTGCTGGGCAGCAACGCCCACCGCAACGTGAAGAAGCCGATGGCCATCGGTTAAGCGACCATCCGCCGTTAAAGAAAGGGCTCGCCAATCAGCGGGCCCTTTTCGTTTTCAGCACGACCGGTGGCGCATCTACGGGTGGCACCCGCGACCGACATCCCGCACAATCGGTTTTCACGTCAGTGACCTACAAAAAACGGGTTTGAACGAGAAGTCGGCGAGCGAAAGCCAGGCAAGGCAAAAACAGGTGAGGAACGGCCGGGGTCGCGATCGACTTTAGGGACCTAAATAAGCATTCCGAGCCTGTTTTTAACGCAGCATGGCTGAGCGCAGCCACTTATCGTTCAAAGCCTACGACAGCTCGCTCTATTGGAGAATCGCTTCGCATGAACGCAAATGACTGGACCGAAGCTGCCCTGGCAAAGTACATCGTGACCAACCCGACCCTTCAGGCCGAGATCGCAAACCTTTCCCCGAAAGACCAGCAGGATCAGATTCGCTGGGCCTTCGAAGATGAAGCAGAGGCCCAAGGCATCGAGACATGGGAACTGGCGTTGACTTTCATCGCTGAAACACCCGAGCAACTCAAGTCGATGCGACTTGAAGCCCATAAAGAAGCCGCTGAAACCCTCGGCATCGACTGGGAAGAATACCGCGCCGCAAACGCCATTCCTGAGTAAACCCCGTCCCACTCCCTCGGGCCGCACCTTTCTGCCCTCCACGCGGCCCGAAACCCTGACTTGCCAGTCACCCTTAGCGCTTTACCTTGCCCCTTGGGGTGAGTAACGTCTGCGCCATCTCACAACAATAAGGACTCGTGCCATGAGTGATTTGGTCGCCTATCAACTGGACGACGGCGTCGCCACGCTCACCCTGAGCAACGGCAAGGTCAACGCCATCAGCGGCGATGTGGTCGCTGCTTTCAATGCCGCCCTGGATCAAGCCGAGAAAGACCGCGCCGTGGTGATCATCACCGGGCAGCCGGGCATTCTTTCTGGCGGCTATGACCTGAAAATCATGACCTCCAGCCCCGAAGCCGCGATGGACCTGGTCGCCGCTGGCTCGACGCTGGCCCGCCGCATGTTGTCGCACCCTTTCCCTATCGTGATTGCCTGCGGCGGGCATGCCGTGGCCAAAGGCGCCTTTCTGCTGCTGTCGGCGGACTATCGCATTGGCGTCGAAGGCCCGTTCAGCATCGGTCTGAACGAAGTGCAGATCGGCATGACCATGCACCACGCGGGCATCGAACTGGCCCGTGATCGCCTGAGCAACAGCGCGTTCGGCCGCTCGGTGATCAACGGTGAAATGTTCGCCCCCCACGACGCGCTTCAGGCCGGTTTTCTGGACAAGGTCGTGGCGCCCGAAGAGCTCGTCGACACCGCACGCACCGTGGCGTTGCAGCTGAAGAAGATCAACATGAAGGCGCACAAGCAGACCAAATTGAAGGTGCGCAAGGCGTTTCTGGAAATGCTGGACAAGGCTATCGAGCTGGATCGACAGCATCAGTTTTAAGGGCGGCTCGCCAGCCCCTCTGATTGACGCACGCACCTGTAGGAGTGAGCTTGCTCGCGAAGGCCATCCGTCAGCCACACACCGATTGACTGGACGGGCGCTTTCACGAGCAAGCTCACTCCTACAGGGGGCCATGCGCTCCCACAGCGCGACCTGGGTCGTTCACGGACTCTTGAAACATCCGCTTAAATTCGCCGAATACCACCCGTCTGTCTGGCATTTGCCGATTCAAGTGCACATCCGTACACTGCGCCACCTTTTGTTACGAGAGTGGTTCGCATGCTGTTCGTCCTGCGTATGTTGCTGATGGGTGTGCATTTCGTCATCGCCGGTGCGTTGGGTCTGGCGCTGGGCATCTGCCGTCCGTTCAACCCCGACAACAGCCGCCTGTGCGCCCGCCTCTACGCACTGCCGGCGATGTGGATTCTGCGCCTGCGCCTCAAAGCCCAGATGGGCGCGCATTTCGATCGTTCTCGCCCATGCGTGATCGTCGCCAATCATCAGTCGAACTACGACCTGTTCATCCTCGGCAACATCGTGCCGCCACGCACCGTCTGCATCGGCAAGAAAAGCCTGAAATGGGTGCCGTTTTTCGGCCAGCTGTTCTGGCTGGCAGGCAATGTGCTGATCGACCGGGGCAACCCCCTGCGCGCGCGGCTTTCCATTCGCAAGACCACCGAGGCGTTGCAACACAAAGACACGTCGATCTGGGTCTTCCCCGAGGGCACCCGCAATCAGGGCAAAGGTCTGCTGCCGTTCAAACGCGGCGCATTCCAGATGGCCATCGACGCCGGTGTGCCCATCGTGCCGGTGTGTGTCAGCACCTACTTCCGGGACATGCGCCTGAACCAATGGGACAGCGGCCAAGTGATGATTCGCTCGCTGCCCGCATTGTCCACCACCGGCCTGACCAGCGATGACATCCCGGAGCTGATCGCCCTGTGCCACAGCCAGATGCAAGCCTGCATCGAGCAAATGGACAACCCGCAGCGCACCCACGAGGCGCTTGCCCAAACCGACGCTGAACAACTCACCTAAAACCCTCGAACTCGTCGAAGTTGGCCGACTCTGACAGGAGAGAGCACGCTAAGCTGCGTGTGATGTCCTCCTAAAAGAAGAAGCCAACCATCATGGGTCGAGTCGTTGCTGCCGCGGTTTACAGCGCCGGGAAAAAAGTCACTAACATCACCCTCGACGAAGGGGCCGCCTGGGCCGCAAAGCCCGGCCATTTCGTCTGGATCGGCCTGGAGCAGCCCAATGCTCAAGAGCTGGCCACCCTGCAAAAGCAATTCTGTCTGCATGAACTGGCCATCGAAGATGCGCTGGAAGTCCATAGCCGCCCCAAGCTGGAGACCTTCGGCGACGCGCTGTTCATCGTGACTTATGCGCCAATCCGCGAGAACGGCAAGCTGATCTTCATCGAAACCCACATCTTCGCGGGCAAGGGCTACATCATCACCTCGCGCAATGGCGATTCGAAGTCCTACGGCCTGGTGCGCCAACGTTGCGAGGCGCGGCCGCTGTTGCTGGAGCACGGCGAAGATTTCGTGCTTTATGCCCTGCTCGATTTTGTGACTGAAAACTATCAGCCGGTCACCGAAGCCATTCACTGCGAGCTTGAGGAACTGGAGCACAGCGTGCTCAGCACAGAGCTCAACGAAGCCGACATTCACCGCATCCACGCCTTGCGACGGGATTTGCTGCGCCTTCGGCGTTACGTAGCGCCAATGGTTGAGATCGGTGAAGAGTTGCAGAAGCTGAGCTTCCCCTTTATCGACAAGAACATGCGCCCGTATTTCCGTGACGTGGAAATCCATGTGAAACGGCAGATGGAGGATTTGGCCAACCTGCGGGACATCGCCAGCCAGACCATTGAAATCGGCCTGTTGCTGGAGTCATCACGGCAAAGCCTGACCCAACGCAAATTCGCCGCGTGGGCTGCGATCCTGGCGTTCCCCACCGCGATTGCCGGGATTTACGGGATGAACTTCCAGAACATGCCGGAGCTGAGCTGGCATTACGGCTATTTCGCGGTGTTGGGGGTGATAGTGGGCGGGTGCGGGATTCTGTTTGCGAGCTTCAAGCGGTCGGGCTGGTTGTGAAGCAGCGGGCGAGCTACAAGCTGCAGGTTCTCTGCGCTTGTAGCTCGTCGCTGTTGTCAGCTTGCCGCTGGTTGCTTGCCGTTGGCTGGCTTGCTGGCCACAAACCGCATCATCCACTCCGCCACAGTCGTGCCGTGGTGGTCTTCTTCCAGGCTGGCAACGCCTTTGCTGTACACCTGTTGCCCCAACGCATCCTGACGAATGTCGAGCAGGGTGCGCGAGTACTCGTGGATGAATTCGGGGTGGCCCTGAAAGCACAGCACCTGATCATTGATGTGGTACGCCGCGAACTGGCAGAACGGGCTTGAAGCGATGACCGTCGCGCCTTCGGGCAATGCCGTGACCTGATCCTGGTGGCTGATCAGCAGGGTCAGCTTGTCCATCGCCGGAGTCATCCACGGCGTGGCAGGCGCCAGATCGTAGTGGTGAATGCCCACGCCCCAGCCTTGGGTCGCGCGTTCGGTCTTGCCGCCCAGCAGCAGGGCCAATAATTGATGGCCGAAGCACACGCCCAGCAGCTTGTCGCCACGCTTGTAGCGCTCCAATAGATAGGTCTTGAGGGTTTGAATCCACGGGTCGGTGCCGAAGGAATCGGCCTTGGAGCCGGTGATCAGGTACGCGTCGAAATGCTCGTCATCTGACGGGTAATTGCCGTGCATCACGTTGTAGACGACGAATTCGGCGGGGATCGGCTGGCGCGAGAACAGGGATTCGAACATCCGCCCATAACCTGTGTATTGATCGACCAGTTCCGGGCGAAGAACGTCGGTTTCGAGAATGCAGATGCGTAACGACATGAAAAATACCTGAAGCGACAAGGCGAAAATGCACACGCCCAAGCCTGCCTTGAAGGCTGAGGCAAGGCAAGGGCCACTGTGCCGTCATTTGACCTGAGTCTGAACGGTTGCTGTACAGGGCATCGTCGCGGTGATCAGAATGTTTGGCCATTGAACGCCTTGTCCAGCAACAGCGCGGGCGGTTCAAAACGCTCGCCGTAATGCTCTGCCAGATACTGCGCGCGGGCGACGAAGTCCTTGAGCCCGTACTGATTGATGAACTGCAACGCGCCGCCCGTCCACGCCGGAAAGCCGATGCCGAAGATCGAGCCGATGTTGGCGTCGGTGGTCGAGCGCAACACGCCCTCCTCCACACAGCGCACGGTCTCAATGGCCTGAATGAACAGCAGTCGGTCGCGAATTTCCTGTCCCGCGATCTGCGCGTCGGGCTTTTCGAAGCGGGCCTTGAGTTCATGCCACAGGCGTTTGGGCGCACCTTCGGGGTAATCGTAGAAACCGCCCCCCGCCGCTTTGCCCGCGCGCTTGTATTCGTTCAGCAACAAGTCGATCACCGCCGTGGCGGGGTGCTCTGTTGGTGTTTCGCCTTGCTCCGCCAGATCCTTCCGCGCCTGCTGACGGATGTGGCTCATGAGGCTGAGGGACACTTCGTCAGACACCGCCAGTGGCCCGACCGGCATCCCGGCCTTGCGCGCTTCGGTTTCGATCATTACCGCCGAAATGCCTTCACCGAGCATGGCGATGCCTTCATTGGTGAAGGTCGCGAACACGCGGGAGGTAAAGAAGCCACGGGCGTCGTTGACCACGATGGGCGTCTTGTTGATCTGCTGCAAGAAGTCAAACGCACGGGCCAGGGTCATGTCGTTGGTGCGGGCACCCTTGATGATTTCCACCAGCCGCATCTTGTCCACGGGGCTGAAGAAGTGCATGCCGACGAACCGCTCCTGCCGACTGACCGCCGTGGCCAGCCCGGTGATCGGCAGCGTCGAGGTGTTGGAAGCGATCACCGCGTACGGCACCACCACTTGCTCGGCGGCAGCGCTGACCTGGGCCTTGAGTTCACGGTCTTCAAACACTGCTTCGATGATCAGGTCGCAGCCTTCAAGATCGCTGTCCCGACCCGTGGTCTTGATCCGGCCCAGCACGGCATCACGCTGTTCGGGCTTGATCCGGCCGCTGGCGACCTGCTTGTCGAGCAGCCGGACGGAGTAGTCTTTGCCCCTTTGCGCCGTGGCCAGGTTGACGTCCTTCAGCACCACGTCGACCCCGGCCAGCGCGGTCACATAAGCGATGCCGCCGCCCATCATCCCGGCACCAAGAATCCCGACCTTGCGCATGTGGTAGACGGGAGGTGCCTTGGGCCGCGATTGCCCGGCATTGAGTTCATTGAGCTGAAACCAGGTGCCGATCATGTTCTTGGCGATCTGGCCGGTGGTCAGCTCCGTAAAATAGCGGGCCTCGATCTTTTCGGCGGTGGCGAAATCCACCTGCGCGCCTTCAACGGCGGCGGCGAGGATCTTCTCGGGCGCGGGGTACAGACCTTGGGTTTTGCTGCGCAGCATTGACGGGGCAATCGCTAGCATCTGCGCCACTTTCGGGTTTGAAGGCGTGCCGCCGGGCATCTGAAACCCCGGCTGATCCCACGCTTTGCTCGGCGACGGGTTGGCCAGAATCCACTCGCGCGCCTTGGCCAGCAGGTCCTCGGCATCGTGGGCCAACTGATCGATCAGCCCCGCCTTGAGCGCTTGTTGTGGGTTGAGGATTCGGCCTTCCATGAGCAGCGGCAACGCCTTTTCCAGCCCCAGCATCCGCACCAGCCGCACCGTGCCGCCGCCACCGGGCAGCAAGCCGAGGGTGACTTCCGGCAAGCCGAGGCGCACGTGTCTTTCGTCCAGCGCGATGCGATGGTGGCACGCGAGGCACAGTTCCCATCCCCCTCCCAGCGCCGCGCCATTGATCGCGGCGACCACGGGTTTGCCTAGGGTTTCCAGAGCGCGGAGCTGCGCCTTGAGGTCCAGCGTCATCTGGTAGAACCAAGGGGCGCGAGCTTTATCCACCTGCACCAGCTCGTTGAGATCGCCCCCGGCAAAGAAGGTTTTTTTCGCCGAGCGGATGATCACGCCGACGAGGCTGCTTTTGTCGACCTGCAAACGAGCCAGTGTTTCAGCCATCGCCTGGCGGTAGGTCTCGTTCATGGTGTTGGCCTGCTGGCCGGGCATGTCGAGCGTCAGCGTCACGATCTGATCGGGGCCGAGGTCGTAGTGGATGGCGTCAGTCATGCGGTCTTCTTCCTGAAGCTGTTTTTGTAGGAAAGGTGTGCGGCGTCTGAATGTTTATTTGTCGAACAGCCCACCTGTGGGAGCGAATTCATTCGCGAAAATCGCACGGGCGACAGAGGTGCATCGTTCGTACCGCCCCTTTCGCGATAAATTCGCTCCCACAGGTTCAGTATTCAAACGCCATGATGCCCTGTATCACACCCGCTCGATAATCGTCGCAATCCCCATGCCACCGCCCACGCACAGGGTCGCCAGCCCGTACCGCAGCTGGCGCGCTTCGAGTTCGTCGAGCAAGGTGCCGAGGAGGATGCAGCCAGTGGCGCCGAGGGGGTGACCCAGGGCAATCGAGCCACCGTTGACGTTGACCTTGTCCGGGTCCACGTTCATGTCTTTGATGAACTTCAACACCACCGAGGCGAAGGCTTCGTTCACTTCGAACAGGTCGATGTCGTCGATCTTCAACCCCGCTCGCGCCAACGCTTTGCGTGTCGCCGGGCCGGGGCCGGTAAGCATGATGGTCGGGTCAGTGCTGGTCACCGCCGTCGCGACGATCCGCGCCCGAGGCCGCAAGCCCAGTTCCTGACCCTTTTGCTGCGACCCCACCAGCATCAACGCCGCGCCATCGACGATCCCCGAGCTGTTGCCCGGCGTGTGCACGTGGTGGATGCGTTCGACATGGCTGTAGACCCGCAGCGCCGTTGCGTCGTACCCCATCTGACCGATGGCTTCGAAGCTGGGCTTGAGTTTGGCCAAGCCGTCCAGCGTCGAGTCGCCGCGAATGAACTCGTCATGGTCCAGCAGCAACAGGCCGTTCTGATCGCGAACAGGCACCAGTGATCGGCGAAACGCCCCGCGTTCATGGGCGGCTGCGGCTTTTTGTTGGGAGTGCAGCGCAAACCGGTCCACATCCTCTCGACTGAAGCCTTCAATCGTCGCGATGAGGTCCGCGCCGATGCCTTGAGGGGTGAACTGGGTGTGCAAGTTGGTCAGCGGGTCCAGCACCCAGGCGCCGCCGTCGCTGCCCATCGGCACGCGGGACATGGACTCCACGCCGCCGACCACCACCAGGTCCTCAAATCCGGATCGAACTTTCATCGCCCCCAGATTCACCGCTTCCAGGCCTGAGGCACAGAACCGGTTGACCTGCACGCCCGCCACATTGACGGCCCAGTCGGCGACCAGTGCCGCCGTCTTGGCAATGTCGGCGCCCTGATCGCCAATCGGCGTCACGCAGCCCAGCACGATGTCGTCGACCTGAGCAGTGTCCAGGTGCGTGCGCAGCTGCAGCTCCCTCATCAACCCCGCCAGCAAATCCACTGGCTTGACGCTGTACAGCGACCCGTCGGGCTTGCCTTTGCCACGGGGTGTGCGCAGCGCATCGAAAATAAACGCTTCGGTCATTGTGTCCCTCGCTGCCCTGCTGGAAATTTTTGTTCTGCTGACACCATAACGGTCACACAGATACGTTCAATGATGGAAGTGCTCAGTTCACTTGACTGTGATCAAGACTAGCTTGTTGTGGGAAGTTTCGGACTCGGACGAACGGTAGTCAGCTATCGGAGTTCCCGTGATTTCCGCCGATGCGTCTAGCAAGGGAGTGTTTCATGCTAGCGAATCGCCTTATCGCCATTCTTCCTAACCAAATCGCATTATTCATATCAAACCGTTCTAAGCAGCGTGGCACGTGGGCTCTAAGGTGAAGTCTGTAGCAGAGGCGCAATAAAAACGTTTCGTATAGCGCCCCCGTCGCCGATCACTTGTCGGGACACCTGCTCTTTGATTTCACCTTTGCCAGCTGCCGCTTCCTCCCTTGACGAAGCCGGTGAGCTTTTGTCGCTCAGGAATAACAACAAAAGGCATGCGCCATGTTCAAGCATTCGAAAGTACGTCAAGCCGGGCTGATTGTTTTCGCCACCACTCTCCTGTTGATTTTGCCGAACATGACCCGTTTGTTCGGCTGAGACTGTGAATCCACGCTTGCGACACAGCGTATTTGTGCCACCCTCTTTCTATCGAAACAGGGAGGTGAGCGCATGCGTCAGTGGCTGGCAGTTTTCGCACTGGGTTTCAGCGTCGTCGCGCAGGCCGGGCCGGTCGAACAGGCCGAGGCTGTGGCCGCAATCAGGGATGGCAAACTGGCCATCGATGTGCGCAGCCAGACCGATTATGACGCGGGCACGGTGCTCAATGCCGTGCGCGTGGACGACCGCCGTCTGGTGCCGCAACTCAAACAGGTGATGACTGACCGCAATCTGGTGATGGTCGTGTTCAGCTCCAGCAACGCGCGCGCCAGCAGTGCCCAGGACAAGTTGATGAAAGCGGGCTACAACAGCATCATCAACGGCGGCACTTATGACGAACTGCACAACGCGCTGTACGACGTCACCGACGATCCTGCGGAGTAACCCCATCTTGCGCTTCCTTTTCCTGCTGGCCGGCACCTTGCTGGCCTTGCCTGCGTACGCGGCACAATTGACGGTCGATCTGGGCCATGGCGCCAAGACCTGGAACACCGACCAGCTCCTGCAGCACCCTCAAGCCCGAGACATCGACATCCCCGCCGACGTGTCCTACAAGCGCGAGATGCACTATCGCGCCGTGCCCGTGGCGGCTCTGCTTGAAGGCGTGACAGGCGATGCCCATCTGCAAGCCGTCGCCACCGATGGTTTTGCAGCGGAAATGCCCGCAGGGCCGCTGCTGCAAAAGACCGGCTCACAGGCCTGGCTTGCCGTTGATGACCCCGCGCATCCGTGGCCTGGATTGAGCCAGGACAAGCCGAGCGCCGGACCGTTTTATCTGGTGTGGACCGACCCGGCGGCGAGCAAGATCAGCCCTGAGCAGTGGCCGTATGCGGTCGGCCAGATCAAATTGCTGACGTCGGTCGCTGAGCGATTTCCGGCGCTGTTACCTGACGCGAAGCTCGCCGCAGACGATCCTGTCAACAAAGGTTTCGCGCTGTTTCAGAAGAATTGTTTAGCGTGCCACCGGCTGAATGGCGCGGGGGATTCGCAGTTGGGCCCGGACTTGAACATCCCGCACAACCCCACCGAATATTTCGCCGGGGATTATCTGAAGCTGTACATCCGCAATCCGCAGAACCTGCGCCAATGGCCGCAGGCGAAGATGCCGGCGATCACTCAGGAGGTGTTGTCGGATCAGGAGCTGGATCAGGTCGTAGCGTATTTGAAGCACATGGCAGGACGTAAAGCTGGCCAGTAAAACGCTCCAGGTCTGGCGCAAAACTACTGTGGGAGCGAATTCATTCGCGATTGGCCGGTCCAGCCGACACGTCTCTATCGACAGAACCCTCTTTCGCGAATGAATTCGCTCCCACAGGTTTCGTGCCAGGCAGTGTTTTGGCGTGTCAGCAACGAATCGAGACTGAAACTATCCTCACGACTGCCGCTGCACCTGCATCTGCACGACCGGCTTGGCAATGGGCGCTGAATCCGAAACCACCACCTTCGCGTGCATCTGTTCACATCCGCCGCCGCGACGCATGCCACGCACCGGGCAGGCGTCGAGGTAATCCAGACCCACCGCCAGCTTCAGATGACGCTCAGGAATGGCCAGTTGGTTGGTCACGTCAAAGCTGTACCACGCACCTTCGATCCACGCTTCGGCCCACGCATGACTCGACAAATGCTCGCTGCTATCGCTGTACAAATATCCCGACACGTAACGCGAAGGCACGCCAAGACTGCGGGCGCAGGCGAGAAACGCGTGAGTGTGGTCCTGGCAAACCCCTGCCCCGTTGGCAAAGGCTTGAGCAGCACTGGTATCGACGGCCGTCGAGCCCGGTGTGTAAACGATGTGCTGGTTCAGCGCCTGCATCAGATCGATCAGCCCGGTGCGGTCAGTGCACGCCTTGGTTTCACGCGCCGCGAACTCACGCATGGCTTCGTCCGCTTCGGTCAAGCGGGTGAAGCGCAAGAACGGCAGCGAAGACTGGCTTTCATGTTCGGCTTCACGCTTCTCGTCGATTTCCACCTGCCCACGCGCGCCGATGACGATGGCCTCATGGGGTTCGTCCAGGGTCAACACGTGCAGAATGTTGCCGAACGGATCGACCTGCGCACGAACCGGGCGCGGCAGTGCCAGTTGCCAACTGAGCACCTGCTGGCGCTCGCTGTCGTGGGGGGTCAGACGCAAATACTGGATGCTGGCGCGGACCTGATCGTCGTAGTGATAGGTGGTCTCGTGACTAATGGACAGTCTCATGCTGCCTCCAGATAGGAAGTGTGAATAACGTTACCCAGTTGGGCCAGCAGCGGAATGAATTCGTTCAACCATTCGTGCAGGCCTTCGCCGAGGATTTCGTCGATGCCGGTATAGCGCAGACGAGCGTCGAGTTCGGCGGCCAGGCGTTGCGCGGGACGGCCATTGGCCCCCGGCAGGCTGGCGAGAATCAGGTCCAGTTCTTCAAGACAGGCGCGCAGTGAACGCGGGATGTCGGCGCGCAACAGCAGCAATTCGGCGACTTGACGCGCCCCCGGCGCGTCGCGGTAGACCTCGGTGTAGGCTTCGAACGACGACAGTGCCCGAAGCAAGGCACTCCACTGGTAGTAACCCGCTGCTGAGCTGTCCGCTGCCGCGTTGGCAGACGGCCCGCGCAGTTCAAGCATTTCATAGCGGGCATCGAGCATGCGCAGGGTGTTGTCGGCGCGTTCGATGAAGGTGCCCAGCCGAATGAAACGGAACGCGTCGTTACGCATGATGGTGCCGTAGGTCGCCCCGCGGAACAGGTGCGAACGCTCCTTGACCCACTCGCAGAACCGGCTCATGCCATATCGGCTCAGGCCCTGTTCGGCGATGCCGCGAATTTCCAGGTATGTCGAGTTGATGTTTTCCCACATGTCCGCGGTAATACGCCCACGTACCGCATGGGCACTGGCCCGCGCCGCCGCCAGACAGCTGAAAATGCTGGCGGGATTCTCGGCATCCAGCGCGAAGAAATGCAGCAGGCGCTCGGCATGAAGATCGCCGTGGCGCTCGCGGTAATCGTCCAGGGTTCCGGTGATCAGCAGCGGCATGGCGAGTTCATTGAGGCCATCCCCGCGTCCGTCCTGAGGCATCAGCGACAGCGAGTAACTGACGTCCAGCATCCGTGCGAGGTTTTCCGCCCGCTCCAGGTACCGCGACATCCAATATAAATCCGAGGCAGTTCTACTTAGCATTGGCAGGCATCCTTAATCCTCGACCACCCAAGTGTCCTTGGTTCCGCCACCCTGCGACGAGTTGACCACCAAAGACCCTTCGCGCAACGCAACGCGGGTCAGTCCACCGGGAACCACGCGGGTTTCGCGGCCAGACAACACGAAGGGGCGCAGGTCGATGTGTCGCGGGGCGATGCCGTTCTCGACGAAGGTCGGACAGGTCGACAGGGACAAGGTAGGTTGAGCGATGTACGCGTGAGGCTTGGCTTTCAGACGGGCACGAAACGACTCGATTTCCGCCGCCGTCGCCGCCGGACCGACCAGCATCCCGTAGCCACCGGAGCCCTGGGTTTCCTTGACCACCAGATCGCCAAGATTGGCCAGCACGTGGGACAGCTCTTCCGGTTTGCGGCATTGCCAGGTCGGCACGTTTTTCAGAATCGGCTCTTCGTCGAGGTAGAAGCGGATCATGTCGGTCACGAACGGGTACACCGATTTGTCGTCGGCGACCCCGGTGCCAATGGCGTTGGCCAGCACCACATTGCCCGAGCGATAGGCCGACAGCAGGCCCGGCACGCCGAGCATCGAATCCGGGTTGAACGCCAGCGGATCGAGGAAGGCGTCGTCGAGCCGACGGTAGATCACGTCCACCGCTTTCGGGCCGTCCGTGGTGCGCATGAACACGCGGTCATCGCGCACGAACAGGTCGGCGCCTTCCACCAGTTCCACGCCCATTTCCCGCGCCAGGAACGCATGTTCGAAGAACGCGCTGTTGAACCGGCCCGGCGTCAGCACGACCACACTGGGGTTATCCAGCGGGCTGGAGCTTTTCAGCGTATCGAGCAACAGATTCGAGTAGTGATCGACCGGCGCGATGCGTTGCGCGGCGAACAATTCGGGGAACAGGCGCATCATCATCTTGCGGTCTTCGAGCATGTAGCTCACGCCGCTTGGGGTGCGCAAGTTGTCTTCGAGGACGTAATAGGTGCCGTCGCCATCGCGCACCAGGTCAACCCCGGAAATGTGCGAATAGAGGTCGCGGTGCAGGTTCAGGCCTTGCATTGCCAACTGGTACTGCTCGTTGGCCAGCACCTGCTCGGCGGGGATGATCCCGGCCTTGATAATGCGTTGGTCGTGATAAAGGTCGGCGAGGAACATGTTCAGCGCCTTGACGCGCTGGATGCAGCCGCGCTCGACCACGCGCCATTCACTGGCGGGGATGCTGCGAGGAATCGTATCGAAGGGGATCAGACGTTCGGTCCCCTGCTCGTCACCGTACAACGTGAAGGTAATCCCGGCGCGATGAAACAAAAGATCGGCCTCACGCCGACGCTGAGCGAGCAACTCAGGTGGCGCTTCACCCAGCCAGCGGGCGAATTCCCGATAATGCGGACGGACAGAACCGTCGGCATCGTACATCTCATCATAAAAGGTGCGGATCATGCCGTACTCCTTGTCACCATGGACACTAAGGCCTTCGCAAGGCCCGTGCCATCGGCATAAACGCTTTGAAATCAATGAGTTGAATAAAACAGCGAAAGCCTTCGCACCATTCCTGTGCAAGAAGCGCTCTAACCCATTCCCCTACGCTTCAAAGAGAAGCGTCCTGCTGCAGAAAAACCTATTGGAAGCATAGTCAGAGTTGATTTCCCGGCCTGACTTTGTTCGCGAATAATCGCGCCATTCACGCAGACAACCTCGCTGCAGACTGCATCGGCGAGTGTTGGCGTGACGGGACTGCTTGCCGATATTCCCTTTATGCCGCTCCTACCCGAGCGGCTTTTTTTTGCCCTGTTTTTGATTTTCTGCGAATCAGTGTCGTGCTTGATACTTTGGCGAACTTGAACCTGTAGGAGCGAATTCATTCGCGATTGGTAGGTACAGCCAACACATCTCCATTGCCCGAACCCTTTTTTCGCGAATGAATTCGCTCCCACAATGGATCATCACAAAGCCTGAGGCCAGGCACCGCTCTAATGAAGCCGCTTGATCTCCTGCTTCACACCCCAGCCCTCGACCTCGCCATCCAGCCCTAAAATGGCGGTCTGGAAATCCTGCTCAAAGTCGCCGATGCCGTCGTAGGTGGCGTACATCAATTTACTCAATTGCAGGTGCCACGCCCCGTCCTCACGGGCGTTGACTTGGGTATTGAGGGATTCACCGCGAAACTTTTCCGCCGCCTGACGCGCCCGCTCCTCGTCCGGGAAGACTGCGTAGAACTCGATAGGATGGATACGTGCGAAGTCGAAACCGCCTTCTTTCATGCGGCGCAGTACGTGACTGCTGATGTCTTCTTGATAGGTCGTGCTCATGAAACGTCCTCCTATGCAACGATAGATAGAGTTTCAACCATCCCGAAATGCCCCTGAAGGGCATCAAGCAACGGATCATCCGTCACCTGGGATTCAAGCATGTCGCTGACAAGGCCGGTGCCGCTGTTACAAATCAGGCATCCGTACGCGAACTGGCGCGGTTGGATGCTTCACCGGCCTCAATCGCAGACTACGCCCATTTCTGGCGCGTTGCCAATTGGCAACCGTTGGAGATTGCACAGGTTTTTTCAGGACGCCTCCACGATGGAGATGATCTGCACCGCATTCTGCTCCTTCAGAATTTCAGCCGTGGGCGCCCTTGATCGACCGTCCAGATCGTTCAGATCAAGCTCATTGACGACCGGGAACAGAATCGGGCGCAGGTGCTGCGCAGCTTCCTCCTCACTGGGACGGTGCTCCAGTTCAAGATTGTGGCTCTGCTGCACCCCATCTTTATCCTGAAACGAAATAGTCCAGACTTTCATCAATGTCTCCTCAGTCAGGCCGCACGTCGGCCTACCGAAATCGGACTGCGCGTTTTTAGCATTCGTTCAACGTTTTTTGCCTTGGCGCAACGGGACTTACGCGCAAAAAAAAGAGGCCAGACAGGCCTCTTTTTTCATGCAGGACGCGGCTTACGGCTTGGCGTCTTTCACACCGGCCGTGTTGTCCAACAGGCTCTTGGTCGCGGTCTGCAGGAAGCTGTCGAGCTTCTTGCGCAGTTCGGCGATGTCAGGCGCGTTCGGAACCAGTTCAGCGTGGGGTTTGGTGCCCAGTTCGTAGTTGTAGATCTTCGGTTCCATTTCCTTCGGCTCGATCAGGATGCGGTTGCCCGTGACGATTGCCACAGTCTGCTCGCTGCCCGACGGCTTGATTACGCCAAAGCCCAGGTCGCCCGCTGGCAGGTTCAGCAAGTCACGGCCCCAGCACTGGTGCACGGTGTCGCCGCCCAGGCGGCCCATGATGGTCGGCACGATGTCGATCTGTGTGCCGACAATGCTGCTGCGCTTGCCGAACTTGTATTGCAGGCCCGGTGCGATCATGAGCATGGGCACGTTGAAGCGACCCAGGTCCATTTCGGTGATCTGCTCGTTGTTGCCGAACCCGTGGTCACCCACGACCACGAACAGGGTGTCCTTGTAGTACGGCTCTTTTTTGGCCTTTTCGAAGAACTGCCCCAGCGCCCAGTCGGAATACCGCATCGCCGTCAAATGCTCGTCCAGCGTGCCATGACCCGTGACGCGTTCCACCGGCAGGTTGGTGGGCAGCGCGTACGGCGTGTGGTTCGACAGGGTCTGCAGCAAGGCATAGAACGGCTTGCCCTTGGCTTCGCGGTCTTTCAGTTCCTGAGCGCCACGGTCGAACATGTCCTGGTCGGACACACCCCACGTCGGGTCGGAGAACACCGGGTTGACGAAGTCGTTACGGCCGATGAAGTTGGTCATGCCCTGGTTGCTGAAGAACCCGGACTGGTTGTCCCAGGCGAAGTCGCCGTTGTAGACGTACACGTCGTCATACTTGCGGGCGCCGCTCAGCAGTTGCGGCAGGCCGGACAGCTTGTGACTGCCTTCCGGGGTCTGCATCAGGTATTCGAAGCCTGGCAGGTTCGGGAAGCACGCCATCGTCGCAAACATGCCCTGGTGGGTGTGCGTACCGTTGGAGAAGAAGTGATCGAACAGCAGGCCCTCTTCCGACAGCTTGTCGAAGTACGGCGTGATGTTGGACTCGTCACCCAGTGCACCTACGGAGTGACCGGCGAAGCTTTCCATCAGGATCACGACAACGTTCTTGATCGGAAGCGTGTTGGCAGCGGGCGGATTGAAGTCGCGTCGAACGGCGGCCTTGTCCGAATCCACCAGCTTATCGTTGGCGGTCAGCAGCATGTCGCGCACGGTTTGCTGGGCTTCTGCCACCGGGAGGGTGGCCTTCCAGATGTTGTCCCGGTCTTCGGACATCCGGCTCTTCGCGGCGGCGATCAGCGTCAGTGTGCCGTTCAGGCCCAGGGTGTTGGCGAAATTCGATTCGGTGGTGTACGCATCACCCCAACGCAGTGGAGGACCTTGACGCAAGGTGCCGCGCGCTGCGATCACCGCGACCACCAGACACAGCACGAAGACGCCGACCCGGGTGTACCACGGTGCGACGATGCGGTTGCTGGAGCTGCCAATATTGAAGCCGCCGCGCGGACGGGTCGCACGGTCGATGCCTTTGAACACCAGACTGAGCAGCCAGGTCAGCAAGGCCCAGGCCAGCAGATAACGCACCACCGGGTAGCCGTACCAGATCATGCTCAGCACGGTTTTCGGGTCTTCTTTCACGTACTGGAAGACCAGGCCGTTCAGGCGCTGGTGGAATTCGCGGTAGAAATCCATCTCCATCAGGCCGAAGAACGTGGTCAGGCTCGCGACCAGCGTCAGCCAGAAACGGAAAAGACCCCGCGCGGCCATCAAACGCGCACTGAACAAGGCCAGCAGCAGCGGGATCAGGATGTAGACCACCAACCGCAGGTCGAAACGCAGACCGTTGCCGAACGCCTCAATGAATGTCGAGGCCGGCGTCGCGCCGATCCCTTCGCGGTTGTAGACCAGCAGCGCGACGCGCAACAGGGTGTACAGCACCATCAGCGCCAGCCCGCTCAGCAGCGTATAGGCCAGGTGCGATTTGACGGTAGGTTGCGGCGCGCGCGCCGGGGCGTCCGGTTTGGCCATGTGTCGTAGAGTCCGTTGGATTCAGGTTTAAGTTCGAAAAGCCTGTGCGCCCGGTGACATCGAAAGAACGCCGGTGTGGGTCGCGGGGGGCAAATATTACGTGATCGCCCAGTGTTTACCACCAATGCGGCGCATTCTTCATGACCGGGTCCGCGTTGAAAGCTCTCGTCAATCTTGAAGAGGTCGCAAAGCGATGCGGAGTTTCGCGACGAAACAGTGAAAATTCCGTCGTTTGAACGAGGTTCTAACATTTTCTTACAAACGCTTTTCTCTCATTTGTCGCAGAAGGTTTGGGCGTAAAGACCCACCGCATACTGAATGGCGTTGAATACTTCAGGGGCGTGTTCTGCCAAGGAGGCATTCCCTTCAAGCGATGCGTTCACGGCCGCGATCAGCTTCAACAAGCGCGGCTTCGGTTTGCGGATATTGCACGTCTGCGCCAGCTCCAGAATGCCCAGGCGCGAACCGAACAGGCTTTTTGACCCCGCCAGTCGAAGGGCCAGCGAGTCGTCTTGCAGATAGGCCGTGGTGTTGACGATGTCGTAGGCCGGCGCCAGTTGCGCATCGGCGCCCAATGGATCGCGATACAGCAGGCCGAAATTCTTCAAATGGGCATCGCCGTTACCCACCATGCAACTCAAGGCCACAATGTCGAAGCACTGCTCAAGGGATGTCTGAATATGTTCAGGCGCGCAGAACAGCCGAATGGCCCTGACGATCTTTTCATAGCTGGAATCGTACTTTTGCTCGGTGCCCAATCCCATCAGGACCGCCATGTCCTCAAAGCCGATCGGGCGCTGCTCGGCATCGCGATCAAAGCGTCGCATCACGAACAGTTGGCGATTATCGGAAAGATGGAATTCAGGTACCGGCATTCCCGCCCGCCGCGCTGCGTCCATGCAGACATATTCGTTGATGGCCAGCCCCGGAAAGTCGGCACGTCCCGACTTGACGATCAGCTCTGGCATCAACAGCGTGGCTTTGGGATCGGCAGCGAAGGCTCCCTCCGGGACGATGACTTTGGGCTGTACTCCCGAGATGCCCGTGCGCAACAGATAGCGGTCAACCAGTTCGGCAAACAGGTCTTCAGTACCGTCCCACGTGAGGATCTGGCTCAGGCTTCGCCCTTCGGCAGCGTTCTGCGCACCCAACAGCTCATCAATCATCGCCGACTGAACCGCGACACGGCCGATGGGGGAACCGCTGCCGGTGAGCGCCATCAGCAACATCGGATTGAGGGGCGTGGTTTTGGCGAGACGATTGCGCAGTTGCTCCAGCACGTATCCTTCCGGCAGGTTCATCTGGAAGACGGGATGCAGATTGCGGGAAATAAAGGCTGCATCACGTACGGGCATCGTCAGGCTGATTTGCGAAGTAGGCGTGGCGTCCAGGCCGTAGCGGAACAGGTAGTCACCCGACTCTGCCTCCGACAATTCACCGCTTTCGCCCTGCGGCGTGAGAATACGCACCCGGTCCAGCGGCTTCATCGAAAGACCTCCCTTAATTCTTCATAGGAGGGACGCCGGGCAGGGACCACGCTGATTTCGGCACCGAGGGCTGCCAAAGCGCTCGCATAGAACTTCATGGAGACGGTAGGACTGCCTTTTTCGATCTCTGCCAGCTTTTGCCGTGTTAGCCCGGATTGCGCCGCCAATTGAAGCTGCGTAAGGCCCCGTGCCTTGCGCATGCTTTCAATCTGATGCCCCAAACGCTCAATGAGGAGATTTGCGTCCATTTGTCATGCCTGCATAACATCGCTGAGTAAATGCAATGTATACGTGACATCGGAATGCATCAAGGCCCATGTTATTTAAACGTAACATTACCTAAATCATGTTACGTATAAATAACAAATAATTGGATAATTTTAAGTTGAGTGACGACGTGCAAAAGCCTCCAACGCCGCGGGAGGCGGTTGTTCAGCGCCTTATCACTCTTCAAGCGCAAGCTGATCAGGCTGGAATGACGCTGATGGTATTGGGGATGCCGCCTTCGCTGATCACCTGTTCGGAACTCAGTGGCGCGGCACGACGGTCACGCAGATAGCGGTAAGCGCTTCGGCATTCCTCAATGCATTCGCGGCGCAGCATGACGCGAACGGGATGGCCGTCGATAGCCTCGACCAGCACAGTCCCGAGTGGGTCGACAGCGACACTCTCCCCAGGAAATGACAGACCCTTGCCTTCGCCAATCCGGTTCACCAGCACGGCGAAGCACTGGTTTTCCATTGCCCGCGCGATCACTGCACGGCGGTGGACGGGGCCGTAAGGGTTCATGTTGCCATCCAGCACCAGGATGAGATCAACGTCCAACACAGCGAGCGATCGGGCGGTTTCGGGGAATTCGATGTCATAGCAGATGAGCATGCCGACGCGCAGCGAGGCGATTTCGCACACCGCATACTGCGAGCCGGCCTCGAACACTCCCCAATCCGTGTCGGGCCAGAGGTGCGTCTTGCGGTACTTGAGAGCGATGCGCCCAGCACGATCGATCAGCATTGCCGTGTTGTACGCGCGCTCGTCAGCCAACTCGCAAAATCCGAATGCCACCGCCTTGTCGCTCTTGCGTGCCGCCTCCTGAATGAGCCGTATGGGCTTGCTGTCGGCGGCCAGTCCGATGCGGTGGATCTCATCTGCAGTCGGGAAACCTGACAGCGTTGTCTCTGGAAACACGAGCAGATCGGTATCGAGCGGAGCATTACGGACCATCGACAGCATATTGCTCAGGTTGATCTCGACCTGTGCATCTGCGATGGGCATTTGTGCCAGAAAAATGTTCATGTACGCCTCAATAAAAAAGAGCGCCGCACCCAAGTCGCAAGGCGCCGCGCCCTGAAAGGTCGAAGGATGGGTCGTCGATCAGAACCAGAACACTGGGGTGGTCGTCAGCAACTCGATTCCGGTTCGGGTGACGATGAAGTTTTGTTCCCAGCCCACGCTGCCCACCCCTTTTCGCGTCATGAAGGACTCCCCGGAGGCCACCATGCCTTCTTCGAAAATATCGTCCGCTGTGACCGAGTCTCGGTTGATGATCGGGTGTTCCCACATTGAGCCGTTGCCATGGCCGAAGTACGGCCATTGCTTGGCGGCCAGATCCTCTTCTTCGGCGACCCGCGCTTGCACACGTTCGGCCTCGCCCACCACGTCAAGCACCCGAGCACCGTGCTTGACTGAGTTCATCACGGCTTCCGTGATCGAGTAAGAGTCCACGAGCAGCGAGCGCTGTTCGGGTGTCGGTTTGCCGCCGCACACCAGCGAGCGGCCTGGGTCTAGCCAGTACCCTTGATGGGTGGGGCCGTAGATCCAGGTGCGGACCATATCGCCCTTGCTCGGCGCGCCCATCGAGTACCCGTACATGGGATCTCGCTCGAAGAACTGGCTGTCCTCGTCATTCCCGAAGTTCACGGGAATGCGTAGCCAGCCGCCTCCGCGCCGCGTCAGTTCGTATGCGCCCTCGGCCGCCGCTTCCGCTGCAGTCTTGCCGGCGTAGAGGCTGTCGCATACCCGGTACAAGGCGCTGGACACCATCTGCCCTGCTTCACGAAACATATCGAGCTCTCGCGGGCTCTTGATGCGACGGCAGCGACGGATCAGGTTGTCGTCATATTCGAATTGAATACCCGGGGTCTGCTCAGCGAGCTGATGAGCGTATTTCATCGGCAAGTTATCCGAACCGACGAATACCACGTTGCCACGTGGCTTTCGGGCGTTCAGGGCCTTGGCAACGCTGCTGATCGGATCGTCACTGAAGAAGTAATCGCCACAGCGCACCATTCGACGCCGTACCGTGGCGACATCGGCATGCAACTCCGGTTCTTTGCCGGGTTCCAGAATCACGCAGCAAAAACCTCGGGCGTTCCAGATCGGAGAATCCGGTTCCTGGCCAGAATGTTCCGACCAGAAATTGGTCAGCCAAAGCGTTTCCATCGCCCGCTCATAATGGCCGGCAGTCTTGCCCCAGACAATGGCGAGCTCATAGCCTTTAAGGCGCATTTCGTCTTCTACTTTCTTCCAGCGACTTTGATATTCGTCGACCGGAAAATAGCCGTCGGGATAATTCATTCTTTCGATGGTCATCACAATTACCTCATTCTTTGTTTTTATGCAGAGGCGTCGAAACGGCGAAGTATTCGAGCACCATGGTTTGCATGTTCAACGGGCGACCCAATAATTCAAATACTGCAACTCTGCACTATCGTTGAATTCGCTATTACGCTGGGCAAGACTGTGAGTGCGGTTAACGTTCGCGTTCCACGACAACATGGGCAAGTTGTCGAAGAGCATTGGCTTGCGGGCCACATTCAGCCAGCGCCGTTAATGCGTCCGATAAAAGTTTCCAGGCGTAATGCCGCGCGCCTTGAAGTCCCAACAAAGAAACAGCAGTGGACTTATCGGCGTATTGGTCTGCGTGAATGGCTTTGCCCACAACGGCCTGATCGCCGATCACATCCAAAATGTCATCGCGCACTTGAAAGGCCCTGCCGATGTGCCCGGCGTATGCCTTGATAGCCCTGAAGCGTTTCGTGTCCAGCCCAGCGCTACTCGCCATGGCCCCCAGCACCACGCTGGCTTCGATCAACGCACCGGTTTTCAACCACTGCATTTCACCGATCTGCTCAGGCGTCGGTCGCGCTCCGGCCAGTGCCATGTCGAGAAACTGACCGCCTGCAAGTCCTGAGGGCCCTGCGGCCTTGGCCAACACGGTCACCATGCGCAGCCGGGTCTCGGCATCGACCGACGAAGACTGCGCCAGTGATTCGAACGCCAGCGCCTGTAATGCATCCCCTGCTATCAGCGCCGTGCTCTCGCCATAGGCCACGTGCAAGGCGGGTTTGCCTCGACGAACAAGTGCGTCATCCAAGGCCGGGAGGTCGTCATGAATCAGCGAATAGGCGTGCATCAGCTCCACTGCGCAAGCGACACTGTCCGCTGCTTCAAGCGATCCGCCCATCGCCTCGCACGCGCTGTACGCCAGCAGTGGCCGTAAACATTTTCCCGGTTCGAATACGCCATACGCCATGGCGTTAAACAGCGTATTCAACGACGGGCTGCTGGGTGCCAGCAGTTTTCTCAATCCGGTTTCCAGTCGAACACGAAGCGCCAGATACCGTTCGCCGTTCACGATTGCAACTGTCTCCATGATTCAGCCTTATTCGTGATCGGCAACGACCGTGCGTAGCGAGGAGTGCGCATGGGCAGGAGAAGCGCACTTTGAATGAATGGCGACACCCACGGCGGCGAGGAAAACGATCATGATCGGCACGGCCCAGTTTTCGTACCAGGAAAGTTCTGGATAACGCGGCCAGGAAATATTGACGGCTTCGAATACGGTCCAGGCCGTCGCAACAAAGATCACGGGAATACTCAACTTACCCAACGAGAAAGGCCCCTGCCGCCACTCGCCTTTCAAGACGCTCACACACGCTCCCACCAACGGGAAAGCAAAGGCGATATAGAATCCGGCAATGCTGAACGCCAGTAACAAGGGATAGAGATTGGTGAACGACAACATGAACAACAGCGCCGATAACCCGCCCGTCAACAGAAAAGCCCGAGTGGGCAACTTGTCGTCACCGCTCAATTGCCGCAGAAAATCCGAGCACGGAATGGTCCTGTCCCGGGCGAAAGCCCAGATCACCCGAGAAACCGACGCCTGGATGCCCAGCATGCACGCGAGAAAACCAATGACGAACAGGACCAGCATGCCCTTGTAGGCGATTTGCCCAAGGTGAGTAATCAACGTCACGGTGACCGGATCGCTGCCTGCCGGAAACGCCAGCGTGGGCAAGGCAAGAATCAGCGAAAAAGCCGAAAATGCCACCACAGCCCCCACGGACAACAGGCAGAACAACATCGCCTTGGGCACTGCACGCTCAGGGTCCTTCACTTCTTCGGCGACGGCACCGGCGCTTTCAAACCCCACGAACGCCCATCCGCAGTAAGCGATGGCGAGCGCCACCTTAGACGAGAAAAAGCCGGAGACGCCCGGTTCTGGCCACGCAAACACCTGCGCATCGGGAATTAGAACCGACAGCGCGTTGACCTTGAACGCCACCAGCAACAGTACGCCAATGCCCACCGAACCGATCACTTCGGCGCCGATGCACAGCCAGACGATGGTCGAGAAAATCTTGCGGCCCTGGGTGTTGCCCCACGTGGCGAATGCGATAAGAAACAACGCGATCGGCACACTGATCATCTTGTCGGTCGCATCGGTACCAAATAGCTGCGCCACAAACCCTGCGCCGCCCAGCGCGACGGTAGCGATGGTGATCGGCAACGTGCAGATATACGTCCAACCTGCAAACCAGCCGAACCTGGAGCCAAGCAAGTATTTAGACCATTGATAAATGCTGCCTTCGTAGGGAAATCTCGATACCAGCATGGCGAAAACCAGCGCCACTAACAGTTGCCCAGCCATGGCCACCACCAGTCCCCACCAAAAGGCCGGGCCGACCGTCAAAATGCCGATGCCGAAGATGGAATAAAGGGCCACGATGGGCGATATGAAGGCGAACGCCAGAGAGAAAGTGGAAGAAAAGTTCAGTTCACGCTGCAGGTGATGTCCCTTTTCCTGACAATAATCTTTGTCAACCGGTGTGCTGTTCATGGGCAAACTCCCGCCGCTCGCGTCAACCGCGAATCTTCAAGTTCATATTGTTGTCGTTGTAGACCAGGCGCTGTGAACACCCTGTTATCAGAGTGCGCGCCCAGCCTTGAAGGCGATGTTATCGTCCATCAATGATTGCCCCAATAGTGCTAACCTGCACCACGCCCCGCTAGGCCTGCCCGAACATGTGCATCATGAACAGTGAAAAGATTTCTCGCTCGCTGGTGATATCGAGCTTTGCATAAAGGCGTTGCTTATAATTGCGCACGGTGCCCAAGCTGAGGTCGAGCTTTTGCGCAATGACCGGCATTGAATACCCGCGTAAGGTTTTTTCCACCAACTGGCGCTCACGGGGGCTGAGGTGGTAAATGTCATAGAACTGCTCAAAGAACTCTTTAACGTCGGTTTGTATGTACCCTTCGCTCTTTCGTTCAAGAAACACTGCCCGGACTCCGGACGCGGAAGCCGAGACATTTCGTGAATATTCCCAATGGGCAATCAGCCCTTGAACCTGGACGGCAATCAGTTCGGGCTGACTCAGAATGAAATCCAAGGTGCCCTTATCCAGGGCATGGCCCGCCAGGGTGTTCCACGCCGGATTCTGGTACATGACGTGATCGTCATCGCCCAGGGTGAGAACACCGACCTTGCCATCCCCGAAGAGCGCGCCCAGTCCCTGCAGGAATTCGGTGCGCATGTGCGCTGCGTGAGCCGCCACCACGATGGGATAGAGGCCGGTGAACAAAGCGATTTCATCGTCGTTGAACAGGGTGGATTCCCGATCGAAACAGAAGCCCAGGTAGCCCCCGCCCATGACAGGCAGCATCAACGTCAATTCATCCAGAATTTGTCCAGATTTAAAGATTTCATCGTAATAAAGATTGGAGTCGTCTTCATGTTGCATGAGCGAAAAAGTCACCACGGCGGGAACGCGGTCTTCAGTCACCAGGCGAAGTAAGGGATCGATGCGATAAAGCTGGTGCATATATTGTTCAACGGCCTCATCACTCAAGGAGGTATTGACAATGAACTCAGGCGCGGAGAATCGACTGTATTTGATGGCCAGCCAGCGTTCGCAATTAATGTAACGTCCAAGCGTCTCCAATACGGTGGCATAAAAGTCCCGGCGACCCACTGCGTCGATAATCGCTGCAATGGCCATCCACTCGGGCTTTTGATTATGAAGAACTTCATTCATGCCCGGTTCTCTCGCGCGCAGGTGATCAAATCATGTTGCGAATGCGCAAAGCGGTCAATGGTGCAGTGTTGCACCCGTACCGTCGCAACCCATGCAGGGCTCGCGAATGAGCCGCCTGTGTGCAATCCGAACCCACACGAAAAATGGCGACCGAAGTCGCCATTTCGCGTAAACCTGTTGCGGGACGCGTCGGAACCCGGCAGGCGTTGATGTTCTGAAGCCGTTAGACCGAGGTCTAGATTCGTACATTGCCCCGTGGACCGGCGATGGCCCAGATGATCAGGCCCAGCACAGGCAGCAGTGCGATCAGGAGCACCCAGAGGATTTTCATCCCGGTTTCGGCGCCGCTCTTCAATACGTTGATGATGGCCCAGATATCGAGGGCCAGAATGATCAGTCCAATCAGACCATTAAAAGTGGAACCCATGGTGTCGCTCCTTAATGAGGCTTGCCCTGTTAGGAGTGGCGACGCTTGCCAGGGTTCCGTGGGTTGCGAGGCTCATGACACAAATATGCGGTGAGTACCCTAACGACGTGGCTGGGTCAGCGCCGCAAGCGCGGCAGTGATCACCACCGCCAGCGTCACGCCCATTGCCACCGCCGCGAAAATCCCCCATGGCTCGACCATGAATTTGAGGCAGAGGTAAAACGCGACCACCCCGATAGCGCCAATTGCGTTGCCACGCACGATGGCCCCGAGTTCGTGACGACCACCCTGCACGTGAGCGAAAACAGCCAGTGGCCAGGCGATGACGGGGATCGGTGCAAGAAAGCCGCTGACCACCGGCCCAAGCCATTGCGCGCCCGCCGTGATGGCCAGCAGCAGCAAGGTGGCGGTCAGCATGCGCATCGGGATGACCCAACGCGGCACCGGCACATAGCCCCCTGCCCCGGCTTCCGCCCCTTGGGTCGTCGCGCGAATGATCGCCGCGACCAGGCACAACGTCACCGCAATGGATGCCACGAGCGAGCCGATTCCGTTCATGACCAGCGCCACGCACACGTAAAACGCCAGGGCGCCCAGGCAGCCGATCAAGGCCGAGGCTCGGCGCGTCACCCGGTAATAAAAGAGATAGGTCGCCTGGATCGCCGCCACACCTGCCAGCGCGCCCGGAACCGCCTGCGCCGCAAAGCCAGGACCTTGCTCCAGACTCAAAAACAGCATGACCGAGGCCGAAGTGACCGGCAAACCGGAAAGCAGCCCGCCGATATGGGTGCCCCAGCGCTTCGCCGCCAGTGAAATGGACAGCATCAGCAACGGGGTAATCAGCAACTTGAGGTAAAACGCAGTCATCACACACACATCCCGGCGAACAGCATGGGCCTCACAACGACAACGCGTAGAAGCGCGTGTCCACGACCATCACCGGAAAGGTGTCGGGCAGCTGTTGTTGCTCGATGAGTTCGAAACCGTGCTTCTCGTAGAAGCGATGGGCCGCCAGAAACTTCGCGGTGGTGCCGAGGTAAATGCGCCTCACGCCGCGAGCTTTCGCCTCATTGATCAGGCATTCGAGCAGCTGGCGAGCCACGCCGTACTCCCGCCCCCGCCAAGGGCCTGCCACGAACATTTTCCGCAGCGCCGCTTCTTGATTGCCGATGTCCTTGAGGCCAATGCTGCCGACCACGTTCCCGTCCTTGCGCGCCACCCAGAAGTCGCCGGTGCCGGTCTGGTAAAACGACTGGATCTGCATCAGGTCCGGCTGGTCTTTCGCGGTGATTTCAATCCCGAACTCTTCACGCTGAATGGGCACGATCAAATCAACGATGCCCTGCTCGTCGCCCGGCGCGTATCGGGCGATGTGGATGTCGGAAGAGGTCACGCATGGCTCCTGAAAAAACTGAAAGATCCTGAGAATTTATAGATGAAGCGAACTTACTGCTGAGCCTTCAGGGCCTCTAGGGCAGGTTCGATCAAGATGCCCAGCTCAACACCCAACGCCATTACCCGAGCCTGATCATTGCCAAACACGAGCACGGTCTGAAGCTCATCGTCCAGCGGCTCGCTCAGGTTCATCAGCACGTAACCGCCCATTTCCTTGTTCATGCTGCCGAGCTGGATCTGAATCCGGTTCAACGCAGTCAGGGGCTCGGTCTTGGCAAGCTGTTTAGGCTTGATGTTGAAGGTCACGCCGGGGCCGAAAGAGGCCGTGATTTCACTGAACAGGTCCATGTAGTTGTCGGCCTGGAACATCACGGTTTCCGGCAGGCTGCCGACCACCACCCATTCGCCCAGCGGGATGGGGAAGGTGTCGTCGTAGTTGATGTCCGGATTGGCGGCGAGAAAGGCCTCGGGGTCGGCGTACGCTCGGGAGGCTTCGTCGGCAATCGCGTCGATTTCCTCGTCGCTCATGCAGCCGGAGCTGATTTTGCTGATGAATTCGATGAGTGAAGCTTTCATGGCGAAGGAGTCCGGACGAAAAAACAGGCGCGAAGGATAGCCGGAAATCCTTCGCGCCTCTATCGGTTAACGCTGTAACGGAACCAGAGTACGCCGCAGCGCAGGCTCTTTTTTCGGTTACACCATCAAACGCGTCAGCTGCTCTGCAGTGTCGGTTGCGCCCATGGTCTGGGCGGCCATCAGCGGCGTGACCCCTTTGGCGTCTTTGGCGTTGGGGTTGGCCCCGTTGGCGATCAGGTAATCGACGATGGCAGTGCGATTGAACATCGCGGCCATCATCAGCGCGGTGCGACCGTCGCCCCCTGCGCCCTCGACATCCGCCCCGCCTTCCACCAGCAGTTTCACCACGTCCAGATCGCCCTTGAAGGCGGCCCCGGCAATCGGACTCTGGTTATTGTCGTTGCGGATTTCAGGGTCCGCTCCGTGTTTGAGCAGCACGCTCACAGCGTCCTGGTGGCCGTGATAACTGGCGAGCATCAACAGCGTGTCGCCCTTGTGATTGCGCAAATTGGGGGTCAGCCCGTTTTCCAGCAAGCGGTCCAGCATCACGGCATCACCTGCGCGAGCACGGTCGAACACTTGTTCGGCGAACTCCAGCGCTTCTTCGTCGGTCATGCGGGTGGCTGCGCCGGGGTTGTTCGGGGTGTCAGACATTCCATTCTCCTGTAGCGCCGCACGGGGCACCCTTGATCAATCATCTTTCTCGCCAGCGGTGCAACAGAACGTTGAGAGGCCCGCGGTCTGGGCCAAGTTCCACGCTCATCTGCTGCGATGTTGCGAACGATGGCAGGCACGGGCCTGTTTCGCCAGCGAACCTTTTTGATCACCGCTATAGAAAAAGCCGTTTATCGCCCGCAGGAAAAATCCAGGTCACACGGTGAAATAAATACAGGGTATCGCTGTCTCAGATTTCAACAGCGCCCCACTTCCCCTCCTCCCCGCTCCCTTTACTCCGGCAAAATGCAGGATGCCCGATGGCCAATCTTGCAAAATGCACGAAAAAGAAAATTTTCGAAATTTATAACCAACTGTTTTTAAAGCATTTTTTACAGACAACAATACTGGCACAGTCACTGCACTAGTCCTACCAAGCTTGTTATCACTGAGCAATGGAGCCGCTAGACATGACTTTCATTCAAGAAAAATTCGCATCCGTATTTTCCGACTTCGAAGTCAACACCCAGCCTCGTCCCGACGGTGGTGTGCTGTTGTCGCTGCGCAATCACGAAGGCAAACAGATCCGTCGTTCGGTCTCCTACGCTCAGTTGCACACCCCGGTGCAACTGGAGTGGGTGATCAGCGCGATTCGCCGCGACCTGGCGGCTCAGGCCAGCGAACTGCCAGCGATTTCCATGCTGCAAAGCCAACACCGTTTCGATCTGCCGACTTATCACACGCGTTAAGCGTCTGCGTGGATACTGCGGGCATTGACTGACGCACACTCCGCACAAAACCGCGATCGCACTCAGTGCGATCGCGGTTTTTTTTTGCGCAGTCGGTTCAGGCGTCAACGGATGTTGCGTACGCCGGAACGTTGGTTGCGCTTAGCGAATGATGCCTCGGCACAGCGCTTCGCCCACGGCTTGCGCGCGGTTGGTCACGCCCAATTTGGCGTAGATGCTTTTGAAGTGATGCTTAACGGTGGCCTCCGACAGTTCTTTGATTAATGCAATTTCCCATGCGGTCTTACCCTCTCGGGCCCACTTGAGGATTTCCAGCTCTTTACCGGTCAGTGCCCGGGTCTGAAACTGTCGCCCCTTGCCCGCGACATGCAGCATGGGAACGAGGCTGGTCACCAGATAACGGTCGTTATGGCTGAGTGGCCGTTCCATGCCGTTGAGCGAACAGACGCTGACCACGCCCCGGTTGACCCGGTTTTCGCAGGTGTAGCCGTAGGACAGCGCCGGGAGCAGGTCACAGTCCTCGACCGCCGCCAGATAGGCCGACGACGGTGGATAGGTGTCGAACGCGTCCGCCCATTCGAGAAACCCCATGGTATGGCGAAAGCACCGAATGACCGGGTCTTCGATCATCAGCCGCCCCTGGTTGTAAAGCTCTTTCCAGTAGACGTCGACGTTGGACGTGATGCAGTTGAGCAGCAATCCCTCGCGGTACTGATAGAACATGGCCCGTTCGCAACCGCATTCCGCTCGGAGCCAGTCCAGCGCGTTGGCGATGGCGGCGTTGCCGTCCTGTTCGGTGACGCTGCTGACCATCTGCTCGATCAATGGGCTCAGCGTCCCTGTTGTTACGTTTTTCATCTTCCCCTCCGTTTAAAAAACGTGCTGTGTCGTCCCTGAATGGCGCTTTAGAGTTTTAAGTGGACAGCGGCCTGTCGACGCGCCAAGGTCTGCACGGAGGTCCGTGAGCAGGGCGCGCTCAAAGGCCTTCAGGCTTCGACAGATAAAGGGTTACACAGTCTGAAGGGGTTAAACACAGGGGTTAAAACAAACAGGCATGCCTGACTGATAAACAGGCGACTTCTTACACAACAACCAAAACTTGCTTACATTTTTCCAGCTTTTGAAACAAAAACGGCTCACATCAAGGATGCGAGCCGTTCAAAAGACGAGGAGTGGATCAAGGCCTAACCCTGCTGGTGAATGCCGGTTTCAGTCATCCAGACCTGGAAACTGACGGGCCAGCTCATCGCCCGTCAGCTTCATTCGCTCACCCTCTGGCGAACCGAACAAGCGAATAGCGACCACCCGAGGCTGCTCGCCCATGTCGAACCACTGCCGAGTTCCCGCCGGGACGGTTATCAAGTCGTTCTTTTCGCACAGCACGGCGTAGACAAAATCCCCAAGGTGAAACGAACAGAGCCCACGCCCCGCAACGAAAAATCGCACTTCGTCCGCGCTGTGCTGATGTTCGTCGAGGAGCCCCGCACGCAGTTCGGCTTTTTGCAGGTGGCGGTCGTCGACACTGATCACAGCGCTGGCCACACAACCGCGCTCTGCGCTCAATTGGCTGATCTGATCACGGTAGGCGACGTTGACGTCGTCCTGAGGCGCGCCTGCAGCAACGGGGGTGGCCGCGGGCAAACGTTCGATAACAATGCCGTGCTCGGCGAGGGTCGAGGCGATGTCTTCAAGGTGGGTCAACACCTTGTTCGGCAACTCTGGGGAGGACACGTGATAGACGGAGAGAATGCTCATAGCGGGGTTCCTCGGTTCAATCGCTCGCCGATACGATGTTCGGCAGACGCAGGTTCATTCAGTCAAACGGTGAAACCGGCCGTTAATGGGCGGCCGTTTGGGGTCAGAGAGACACCTCTCTCATGCGCATCGCCGCCAGGATCGCAGCCATCAGTGCCGCTAGACTCGCGATGGCGAACGTCCACTCCGCGCCGAGCGCATTCCAGCTGTAGCCGGAGTACAGCGCCCCCATTGCCCCTCCGGTTCCGGACAACGCGGCATACAACGCTTGCCCCTGCCCTTGCTGACGAGGGCCAAAACTGCGTTGTAGAAAATGGATGGCCGCGGCGTGAAAACTGCCGAACGTCGCCGCGTGCAGCAACTGAGCGAAGATCAACACCGTCAGATGGTCCGCGAAATTCCCCAGCAACAGCCAGCGTAACGACGCCAGCGCAAAACTGGTGATCAAGACCTGACGCACGCCGAACCGCTGCAGGATACGGCTCATCGCCAGGAACATCAGCACCTCCGCGACCACGCCAACCGCCCAGAGCATGCCGATGATGCCGCGACTGTAACCGAGGTGCTCAAGGTGCAGCGTGAGAAAGGTGTAATACGGCCCGTGGCTCAGTTGCATCAACGCCACACATAGATAGAAAGCCAGTACGCCGGGGCTGAACAGTTGTTTGAGAAACCCTTCCCCTGCAGGTCGTTGGGTCGATGCAGGCGGCTGCGCATTGGGCACCCATCCACTGCTGACGACGATCCCGGCCATGATCAACAGCAGCGCCTGCGGATACACATCAAGGCTGAACCACTCGAACAGTCGCCCCAGCCCTACCACGGTCAGGATGAACCCCACCGAACCCCACAGGCGAATCTGACTGTAACGGGCGGTCTGGCCCTGCAAATGCGCGAGCGTGATGACCTCGAACTGCGGCAACACGGCGTGCCAGAAAAAGGCATGCAGCGCCATGACCATGGCCAGCCAGACGTAGGATTTGTCGATAAGAATCAGAGAAAAGCACGCCAGCGTGCAGACCGCGCCGAAACGCACGATCGCCAGACGCCGACCGGTGTAGTCACCCAGCCAGCCCCACAGGTTCGGCGCCACGCAACGCATCAACATCGGGATCGCGACCAACTCGCCGATGTGCGCGCTGGAAAAGCCCAGGTGGTCGAAGTACAGCGCCAGAAACGGCGCCGTCGAACCCAGTAGGGCGAAATAGAAGAGGTAAAAGCTGGACAGCCGCCAGTAAGGAAGCGCCGCCACGGTCAATTGCCCGTGGTGGCCGCGCCGGACTCCCGCATTACAGCTGGCCCAGAACCGGGGTGTTGACCCGCACGTCGAGGTTTTGGCCGCGATGGCGCAGCAAGTGGTCGAGCAGCACGATGGCCATCATCGCCTCGGCAATCGGCGTGGCCCGAATGCCGACGCACGGGTCGTGACGGCCCTTGGTGATCACGTCCACCGGGTTGCCGTCGATGTCGATCGAGCGGCCCGGGGTGGTGATGCTCGACGTGGCTTTCAGCGCCAGGTGAGCGACGATCGGCTGACCTGACGAGATGCCGCCGAGGATGCCGCCCGCATTGTTGGAGAGGAAGCCTTCCGGGGTCATCTCGTCGCGGTGCTCGGTGCCACGCTGGGAGACGCTGTCGAACCCGGCGCCGATCTCGATGCCCTTCACGGCATTGATACTCATCAGTGCATGGGCCAGCTCGGCGTCCAGGCGGTCAAAAATCGGCTCACCCAGCCCCGGCATCACGCCATCGGCGACGACAGTGATCTTCGCCCCGACCGAATCCTGATCGCGGCGGAGCTGGTCCATGTAGACTTCCAGCTCCGGGACCTTGTCCGGATCAGGGCTGAAAAAGGCGTTTTGCTCGACCGATTCCCAGGTCTTGAACGGGATTTCGATAGGGCCGAGCTGGCTCATGTAGCCACGCACGGTGATGCCCTGTGTCAGCAGGTATTTCTTGGCGATAGCACCGGCCGCCACGCGCATCGCGGTTTCCCGGGCCGAACTGCGACCGCCGCCGCGGTAGTCGCGAATGCCGTATTTGTGGTGGTAGGTGTAATCGGCGTGGGCCGGACGGAACAGATCCTTGATCTGCGAGTAGTCTTTGGATTTCTGGTCGGTGTTGCGGATCAACAGGCCGATGGACGCGCCGGTGGTCTTGCCTTCGAACACGCCAGAGAGGATTTCGACTTCATCCGCTTCCTGACGCTGAGTGGTGTGGCGGCTGGTGCCGGGCTTGCGGCGGTCCAGGTCGCGCTGCAGGTCTTCCAGCGACAGCTCGACACCTGGCGGGCAGCCGTCAACGATAGCAACCAGCGCCGGGCCATGGCTTTCGCCAGCGGTGGTGACAGTGAACAGCTTGCCGAAGGTATTGCCGGACATGCGGGAGGCTCCGAGAAATCGACCAAAAACCAAAAAGTCTAAAAAGAGCGCGCCAGTATACGCAGGGTCAACGTCTATATCACGCCCGAACCTTATTCGATTGGCTGCGTCCAATTTCACACTTTATTGATGATGGCCTTGCGATGCTACGTGGTATGTCCCTGATTTGCGGCTTACGGCCGCTGCGAGTAATCGCCTTGACCCTCACTTTGCTGTCTTCCCTCGCCAACGCAGGCACGCCGGTCGTGCTGCAACGTCCTGTCTCTCTGGAAACCGGGACGGGAGAGCTATTTGGCACCCTTCTGCTGCCCAAATCCAAGGAACCGGTGCCGGTGGTGCTCATTATTGCCGGCTCCGGACCGACCGATCGCGACGGCAACAACACCGACGGCGGCCGCAACGACAGCATGAAGCGCCTGGCGGTGATTCTTGCCCGGCACAACATCGCCAGCGTGCGTTACGACAAACGCGGCGTTGCGGCCAGTCGCCCCGCCACCCCTGATGAGCGGGATCTGACCATCGAAAGATACGTCGATGACGCGGTGGCCTGGAGCCAAAAACTCAAGACCGACTCGCGGCTCGGCCAATTGATCATCCTCGGTCACAGCGAGGGGGCGCTCGTTGCCTCGTTGGCGGCGGAACGGGCGGGCGCCACGGCGTTGATCTCCCTGGCGGGCACGGGACGACCGGTGGACCAGGTCATTCGCGAGCAATTACAGGACCGGCTTCCGCCTCCCCTGCTGGCTCGCAGCGAGGCACTGATCGAAGAAATGAAGGCTGGCAAGACCGACCCGGACGTGCCCGATCCGTTGCAGGTCGTGTTCCGCCCGAGCGTTCAGCCGTACCTGATTTCGCTGTTCCGGCAGAACCCGGCCCAAGCGTTCGGCAAGCTGAAGATTCCAACGCTGATCCTGCAAGGGCGCAACGACATGCAGGTGGGTGTGGGCGATGCCGAATTGCTACACAAGGCCAAGCCCGATTCACAATTGGCGATTATCGACGGCATGAACCACGTGCTGCGCATCGTGCCGATGGACATGAAACGTCAATTGGCCTCCTATAAAGACCCGCAGCTGCCGCTGGCCAGCGAGTTGTCGGATCGCATACTCACGTTTATCGGGTCAGTGCCCAAGGCTTAGCGCCAAAGCTCACCCTTCAGATTCAGCAAAAACGGCCGATATCGGGTTGCTGGCATTGTGTTGCCGGGACAATGTCGATAACAGGATCGCCGTAATGACAGAAGCAATCATGGAAGCCAACGCGGTCGCGCCAATCGAGAGCCAGGAAGGCGATGCTGCACCCGTCTTGTGGGAAGACGTGCAGGCCGAGCATTTTTCGATGCTGCGCTTGGCACCGCTGCCGACGGACCGGGCCACCGGGGGCCGTCCGCTGCGCTTCGTCGAATTCGGCCGGGCAGAACGTCACAGCAAGGACTTCAGCCTGCTGCGCATGACGTATCACCTGCCGGGCCAGAAGACTCGCAAGGAACAGAACAACCTTGATATCTGGGTCGACCACGCCAACCGTGCCGTGCGAGTGGGTCCCGAATCCGGCTTGCAGATCGAACCGTGGAACCGGGGGCTGGGCCGTTTCATGCTGGCGCAAGGCATTCATTGGGCGCAGAAACGCTGGTCCGAGTACCGCATCGAAGGCACGGCCTTGGCGAACAAGGACGCGCTGAACGAAGACACCCGCCTGCGCCGTGACCACTTCCTCAAGACTCAGGGCTTCGAAGTGGCTTATGCCGACCCTCAGCACCTGAAAGGTTCGGTCAAGGACGCCAAGATCGGCAACCTGAACAACACCTGGAACACCGAAAAGGTGCAACTGGTCGAGATCCTCGACGCCGCGCAGATGTTGCAGCAGGCCGAGCAGAAGATCCAGGAGCAGGAAGTCGCGATCAAGAAAGCCGAAGATCGCGTCAACAAATTCCGCCGCGACGACGCCGGGCTGCGTTTCACCATCGCCTGCCTGGTAACCTTTGCAGTGTTTCAGGCGGGGCTATTGATCTGGATCGCGACTCACCGCTGAACAGCGTTCGCTGCCGTCGTCACCTCTGGCGTCTCCCAGGTTTTGTGTCGTGCCCAGGTTGTATGGTCGCGGCTGAACCTGAGAGAAACGCCGGAGGTGACGGCAGTGGCGAATCGGTTGCTCAGACCCGCGACGCAAACACCGCCTGATGCTGACGGCACTGCTCGGCCGTCAGCATGAACACCCCGTGCCCACCACGCTGGAATTCCAGCCAGGCGAAGTCCACCTCGGGGTACAACGCCTCGACGTGAACCTGGCTGTTGCCCACTTCAACGATCAGCAAGCCCTTCTCCGTCAGATGATCCCCCGCCTGAGCCAGCATCCGCCGGACCAGGTTCAGACCGTCATCACCGCAGGCCAGCGCCAGCTCGGGTTCGTGCTGGTATTCATCCGGCATGTCGGCGAAATCCTCGGCATCGACATAAGGCGGGTTGGACACGATCAGGTCAAACCGCTGCCCCGGCAAACCGTCGAAGCCATCGCCCTGAACGGTGTAGACGCGCTCGTCCAGCCCGTGACGCTCGATATTCTGGTTGGCGACTTCCAGCGCTTCAAACGACAGGTCCGCCAGCACCACTTCGGCCTCTGGAAACTCGTCGGCACAGGCAATGCCGATGCAGCCAGAACCGGTGCACAGGTCGAGAATGCGCGCAGGGACTTGAGCCAGCCAGGGCTCGAATCGGTGCTCGATCAATTCGCCGATGGGGGAGCGCGGAATCAACACACGCTCATCGACGATGAACGACATCCCGCAGAACCATGCCTCGCCCAGCAGGTAGGCGGTGGGCACACGTTCGTCGATGCGGCGCTTGATCAAACGCTGCACATTGACCAGTTCGTCGTCTTCGAGGTTGCAATCCAGGTAACTGTCGGAAATCTCCCAAGGCAGGTGCAACGCACCCAGTACCAACTGCCGGGCTTCGTCCCAGGCATTGTCGGTGCCATGCCCGTAAAACAGGTCTTCCCCATGAAAACGGCTGACGGCCCAACGGATATGATCGCGCAGGGTGCGCAGGCGGGAAGTGATCACGGCAGACTCCTTGAAAAAACGACGGGCGATTCTAGCAGCCATCCTCGCAACAAACGATGCCCACGTCCGACAGCGCCTGGCCTTGAAAAACTTTCCGCCACCTTTCGTCAAATTTGCAGGCAATATGACAGCAACCGCGACCTGCTCGACGGCTTGACGCCCGGTAAAAAGCGACGGCTGTGAGCATTGAGATTCACAGAATCGCTCAGCCAGTGGACAATGTGGCAAAAGCCCCACTCGAAGGAGCCCCAGATGTCTGTTTCAACCAACGGTCCAAAGACCATGTTTCAACTCAGTGGCCGTGAATACGCAGCGGCCACTTTGAGTAATGCCACGTTGATCATCATCGACGCGCAAAAGGAATACCTCAGTGGCCCCCTGGCGCTGACCGGCGTTCAAGCGGCCATCGACAACATCGTCAAACTGGTCGACGCCGCGCGTGCCGCGAAGTCGCCGATCATTCACGTGCGCCACCTCGGCACCGTGGGTGGCATGTTCGATCCGCAAGGCGAACGCGGCCAGTTCGTTCCCGAGCTGCAACCCCAGGGCGACGAGATCGTCATCGAAAAACGCTTGCCCAATGCGCTGAACGGCACCGTCACCACCGACGACCGCAAGACCCTGCACAAGCTGCTGGAAGACCTCGGGCGCCTGGACCTGGTGGTGTGCGGCTTCATGAGCCATTCCAGCGTCAGCACCACCGTTCGCGCGACCAAGGATTACGGTTTCCGCTGCACGCTGGTGGAAGACGCCTGCGCCACCCGCGACCTGCCGACGCCCACCGGCGTGATCAAGGCCGAACTCGTGCAGCAAGCCGAGATGGCCATCATGAACGACAACTTCGCCAAGCTCGCCCTGACCAAAGACCTGATCTGACTGCGCCGCTTCATCAGGAGCTGACCCGTGATCCGCAGAGCCTTGACCGCGCCTCGGGCATCATTTTCAGGCAGTTCCTGAAGAAAAAGCGTACAAATGCAGTCGTCAGGTTATGTGATCCGTCTCACATAACCGCCTATCCGTTAATCACTCGTGTTTGGCTTCGTGCGCTGACCCGACGGGAACCACCCGGGCATAAGCAGGTCAGAGCGCCGATACCCATAGAGGAAGTCGGAATGAAGATATCCGATGGTTTTGATGCCCGTCGCCTGCGCCCCAAAGGCCAGGGCAACTGGCGGATGCGCATTGGCGCTGCCATTTCCGCCATTTTCGCCATGGCGGGCGTGTTGCTGGCCATGGCCGGCGTCGCCAGCCTGATAGGTCACCCGGCTGCACTGGGCGAACTCAATGCCAGCCCCGCAGGTGCCGTGGTCACGATCGTGGTTGGCCTGTTGTTGCTGTATATCGGCGTCTGGCTGTGGCGCCGCAGCCGTCGTCGGCGCCGTCGTGCTGGCGAGTTGAACATGTCTCCGCACCTGATGAAGAAGCACGACTGACCTCCCCTTCCGCGTCTCCCAACGCCCTTTGAGCTTTTTAGTCGCGCCGACAACGGCGTGACTTGGTTAAACTGGCGGCCTTCGCGGAGACCGACATGCAAGACGACGACTTTTCCCTGTTCAGAAACGAGACCCGTGGCGTCAAGCCCATCAAGACTGAACACGCCGACGTAGGCAAACCCAAAACTGACCGTAAGAACCTGGCCAAACTGCGGCAGGCAGCGACCGTGCGCTCGGACGCCACGATTACCGTGGACGGCCTGTCCGATCAGTTCGTGATCGACGTCGGGCCGGAAGACACGCTGTACTGGGCCCGCGACGGCGTTCAGGAAGGCCAGATGCGCAAGCTCAAACTGGGGCAGATCAGCTTCGACGGCAGCCTCGACCTGCACGGCATGAGTGTGGAGCTGGCGCGGGAGACCATGTGGGAGTTTCTGGCAGAAGCGACCAAACTGGAGATCCGCTGCGTGCGCATCACTCACGGCAAGGCCGTGCGACTGGACGGCAAACGTCCGATGATCAAAAGCCACGTCAACACCTGGCTGCGTCAGCATCAACAGGTGCTGGGTTTTACGTCCTGCATCGCCAAGCATGGCGGCGCGGGCGCGGTGTACGTGATGCTCAAGCGCACGATGATGGATGGGCGGGACGAGTAGCTCGCGCCCTGACGCTGCACTTCACTTCACTTCACTTTGCTCCCACAGGTGATGCACCCACGCGACATAAAAGGTCGCCCGCTGGCGCAATGCCTGTCTCAGCCAGCCCCCGCCTTACCAACGCTTCAGGTACAAAAAAGCCGCGACGAGGAATCCCTCCAGTCGCGGCCTTTGTCGTAGTGGCTGTCGAGATCCCGGCATCCGGCACGGGATCGGTTCAGCCTCGATCAGCGATGGTAGTAGCCCGGTCCGGGGCCACCGTCGAAATACCGATGGTCGTGCCACCCACCGCCGTGACGTCCCCATCCGGGACCGAAGAAACAGCCCGAAACCGACGACATCAGGGCGATAATCAGTGCGATTTTCGCGATTCGGCTCAACATACATTCACTCTCTTCATCCGGGCATCGTTCACCCATTAACTCAGACACCGATTCGACACATTTCGACATACGCACTCGGTAAAGGTTAGGTAAAGGTGCCTGACGCTCCGTCCGAGCGGCGACGTGCCGCAGGTTTGTCGGTCGCCCGCCGTACCCCTCCCCGCCGAGCTACGCTACTATGTGCGCCTTTGCAGGCCACCTGCCCTGCGTTTCTTTGAACCCACACGGAACACACCCCTGTGACACTGGAACAGAACTACACGGCGATCCTTGGTCAACTTGGTGAGGACGTCTCCCGCGAGGGCCTGCTCGACACCCCGAAACGTGCGGCCAAAGCCATGCAGTATCTCTGCCGTGGCTACCAGCAAACCCTGGAAGAAGTCACCAACGGCGCGCTGTTCAGCTCCGACAACAGTGAGATGGTTCTGGTCAAGGACATCGAGCTGTATTCGCTGTGCGAGCATCATTTGTTGCCATTCATCGGCAAGGCCCATGTGGCGTACATTCCGAGCGGCAAGGTCCTGGGCCTGTCGAAGGTCGCGCGTATCGTCGACATGTTCGCCCGCCGCCTGCAGATTCAGGAAAACCTCAGCCGTCAGATCGCCGAAGCCGTTCAGCAAGTGACCGGTGCGCTGGGCGTGGCCGTGGTCATCGAGGCCAAGCACATGTGCATGATGATGCGCGGCGTCGAGAAGCAGAATTCATCGATGATCACTTCGGTGATGCTGGGCGAGTTCCGCGAAAACGCCGCCACCCGTACCGAGTTCCTCAGCCTGATCAAGTGATCCGGGCGTCCTGAAGCGCCGCAACGACCGTTGCGGCCGCGAGGTTTCAAGCATGTTGATGAAAGCACTGAGGGTCGGCCTTGGCCAATTGGTCATTCTGGTCGACTTCCTGACCCGTCCCGGCAAGAAAAAACGTTCGCCTGAAGCACAGGCAGCGGTCGAAGCGTCGGCGAAAGACCTGACGTTGTATCAGTTCAACGCCTGCCCGTTCTGCGTGAAGACCCGCCGCACCCTGCGCCGTCTGAACGTGCCGGTGGCGTTGCGCGACGCGAAGAACAACGAGCTGGATCGCCAGACCCTGCTCAATGAAGGCGGCAAGATCAAAGTGCCGTGCCTGCGGATCGAAGAAGCCGGCAAGACCGTTTGGATGTACGAATCCAAGGTGATCATCGAGTACTTGAATCAGCGGTTTTCAGCGGCCTGATCGCGCCGCTGTCGCTGTAGCAATCCGGCTTGCCGACGTTGGCGTCCTTGGGGTCGCTCCAGCGGGCCAGCCGGGAAACGTCAGCTCACCTTGGGCACCCTTCCTGCCGACACGCATTGAACGCCTTCAATTGTTCGACCCGCACCTTGGTCTGGTCCGAGAGGCACATCAGTTGCGACATCGGCCACATGCTGCCGCCGTCCTCGCGCTTGCCCACCTGGTACAGACAGTCGGCATCACGAAACGCGAGCCATTTCTTCTGCGCTTCCTGCAGCGCCTTCTTGCTGGCCGGCGTCTTCAGGTAGGCCATCTGCGCCTTGTATTGCGCGTTCAGTTCGTCGTCCAGCGCCTTGTATTGCTTGCTGGCGCATTGATTCATCGACGCCTGTGTCGAATCGCAATCCTCGGCCTGTGCCGAGCAGCCAATCCCCAGGGCCATGAACATGCCCACCGCTATCATCATGTAGCGCATCGAATGCTCCCTTTTCTTCAAATGATCGTCCGATCAAAACCAGACCGTGCGCAGCTTGAGCGCAAATACCGTGGCTCGTAGTGACCGGGCACACACTTCAGACCTAAAAAAACCGGCCATGGTTGCCCAGGCCGGTTTTTTCTTTCAGCAACGGTCAGTCGAGCATGCCGACATAGCCTGGCTGTTGCTGAACCCGCGCCAGCCAGGCCTGAATCGCCGGGAACTGAGCGAGGTCGAAGCCGCCCTGATGCGCCACGTGGGTGTAGGCGTACAGCGCGATGTCAGCGATGGAAAACTGTTCACCCACCAGGAACGGCGTGCGCAACAACTGCTGCTCCATGACTTTCAACGCCTTGTAACCGCGCTTGTGCATCGAGCGGTATTCCTCCAACCGCGCCTCCGGCAGTCCCAGGTAAAACTGGATGAACCGCGCCACGGCAATGGTCGGCTCGTGGCTGTACTGCTCGAAGAATTGCCACTGCAACACCTGCGTACGCAGGCGGGGTTCGGTCAACAGATAGGGTGTGCCTTCGGCGAGGAAATTGAGGATCGCGTTGGACTCCCACAGGCACGTCCCGTCTTCCAGTTCCAGCACAGGAATCTTGCCATTGGGGTTCTTCGCCAGAAACGCTTCGGTCTCGGTCTCGCCATTGAGGATGTCCACCGGGACCCATTGATATTCTGCGCCCAGCAGGTTGAGCATCAGCTTGATCTTGTAGCAGTTGCCTGAATTGTAATCGCCGTAAACCGTGTACATCTGCTGCTCTCCCCTCGTGGGTGCGGTGGTACGTGTGCGTAAGGTATCAGGCCGCGAGGGCCTGTTGCGCCTGCTTGATGACAGCGGCCAGTCGCTTCAGGCCTTCGTCCAGCCGCGCCGGGTCGATATGGCTGAAATTCAGGCGCAGGTAACCGGGATTGGCGTCCGGGTCAGTGAAAAACGGTTCTCCGGGCATGAACGCGACATTTTGCGCCAGCGCGGTATCAAGCAGTATGCGGGTGTCGAGTTTATCCTTGAGTGTCAGCCAGAAGAACAGCCCTCCTTGTGGACTGTTCCATTCAGCGAGATCGCTGAAGTGCCGCTGCAAGGCCGCTTCGAATTGATCACGACGGGTCCGGTAAAAATCACGCAATTCGACCAGATGCCGCTCGTAAGGCTCGCTGCCGATCCACTGCAAGGCCTGCCACTGACCCACGCGGTTGGTGTGCAGATCAGCCGCTTGCTTGAGTTTCAGCAAGTGCGGGAACAGATCCTTCGACGCGATCAGATAGCCCACCCGCAGACCCGGCATCAGGGTTTTCGACACGGTGCCGGTGTAGATCCAGCTGGCCTGCTTCAAGCGACTGACGATGGGCCGGGCGCTGCCGCCGTCAAACGTCAGGTCGCGATAAGGTTCGTCTTCGATCAACGTCACGCCAAACTCGTCCAGCAAGGCGGCCACGGCATCCCTTGCGGTTTCGCTGTAGCGCACGGCGGACGGGTTTTGGAACGTAGGAATCAAGTAAGCGAATGACGGCGTGTGCTGCTCCAGTCGCTGGCGCAAAACGCCCAGGTCCGGGCCTTCGGCGAGCAACGGCACGGTCAGGCAATCGGCGCCGAACAGCTGAAAAATCTGCAACGCCGCAAGATAGGTCGGGCCTTCCAGCAGGATTTCGGTGCCCTTGTCGATGTAGAGCTTGGCGGCCAGATCGAGCGTCTGTTGGGAGCCGCTGACAATCATCACCTGGCTCGCCTCGCAGGCAATGCCCAACGCCCGGGCTTGCGCCGCAAGCACTTCGCGCAATTGCGGTTCACCTTCGCTCATGCCGTACTGACCGATGCTGCGGGGCATGTCGGACCAATCGCTGTGGGGCAGCATGGTCTCGGCAGGCAGGCCACCGGCGAACGACATCATTTCAGGGCGCTGGGCAGCGGCCAGGATTTCGCGAATCAGCGAACTCTTCAAACGGGTGACGCGTTCAGAAAATGCCATGTGATCACCGCTGGCGGAAATAAATGGAAATACGTCAAACTGGTTGACCGAAACTACGATGCCAAGCCTGGATACGTCAATATGCTTGACCTTAAAAATTCATCGACGCAGCAAATTGCCATGGAGGCGTTTTTCTATGGCTATCAGGCGTTCACCGCGAAGGCCGATGAAATGCTCGACCGGCGGGGCCTGAGCCGCGTGCACCAGCGCATCGTCTTTTTCATCGCTCGCTACCCCGGTTTGAGCGTGAAAGAACTGCTGACCGTGCTGGGGGTGAGCAAACAGGCGCTGAACACACCGCTGCGACAGTTGGTAGAGATGGAGCTGGTGCTCAGCGTTGCCTCCGAAGACGACAAACGCAAACGGCTGCTGGCGCTGACCGAGGAAGGCGCGAAGTTTGAAGAGTCGCTGCGTCGCGAGCAGGTGAAACTGCTGCAGAAGGTGTTCAAGGACGCAGGACGGGAAGCGGTGGACGGCTGGCTGGCGGTGAATCAGGCGTTGGGTAAAACACTGAATCGAGGCTGAGCAGCTTCAAATCTGCGTTGCACAGCCTTCTGTGGGAACGAATTCATTCGCGAAAGATAGGCCAGACGATAGAGATGTATCGGCCGTACCAACGTCTCGCGAATGAATTCGCTCCCACAGGTGTCCGAGGTGGCCGCAGATTGTGTGCCCCGGCTCAGGCTCAGCTGTGGGAGGTCGCCGCAGAGACTGCGCCCCGGCTCAGGCTTAACTGTGGGAGCGAATTCATTCGCGAAAGATAGGCCAGACGATGGAGATGCGTCGGCTGCAACGGCCTCTCGCGAATGAATTCGCTCCTACCGGTTCATCGCTGATCTGGCGATTCGAGACCGACAGCACGCCGCGGCGAACTGTGCCGATTAATGCGCGGGCGGCTGTATCGCAACGAATTGTGACAACTGCGTATAGGCTTGCTGATCTGTTCACATTGCCGCTCCAAGGATCGACCGCATGACTGACGCGCCCCATACGCCGCTGCGCCCGCTCACTGACACTTCGCCCTCGGCCATCGTGGCGGGCTTCATCGCGATGATGACCGGGGTCACCAGTTCGCTGGTGTTGATCTTTCAGGCGGGGCAAGCCGCCGGGTTGACCTCGGCGCAGATTTCTTCCTGGATCTGGGCGTTGTTCATGGGCATGGCGCTGTGCAGCATCGGCCTTTCGCTGCGCTATCGTTCGCCGATCACAGTGGCTTGGTCTACGCCGGGCGCGGCGTTGCTGATCACCAGCTTAGGGCATGTGGCTTATCCCGAAGCCATCGGCGCCTACATGACCAGCGCGTTACTCGTATTCATCTGCGGCATTACCGGCAGTTTCGAAAAGCTGGTCAAGCGTCTGCCCACCTCACTGGCGGCAGCCCTGCTGGCAGGAATTCTGTTCAAGATCGGCAGCGAAATCTTCGTCGCCGCGCAGCACCGCACCGGCCTGGTGCTGGGGATGTTTTTCACCTACCTGATCGTCAAACGCTTCTCGCCACGCTATGCGGTGCTGGTGACGCTGCTGGTGGGCGTGGCGTTATCGGCCATGCTCGGCATGTTGAATTTCACCGGTTTCAATCTGGAAGTCGCGGTGCCGGTCTGGACCACTCCCTCATTCTCGTGGGGCGCGACCATCAGCATTGGTATTCCGCTGTTCGTCGTGGCCATGACCTCGCAGAACATGCCGGGCATCGCCGTGTTGCGCGCCGATGATTATCAGGTTCCCTCCTCGCCGTTGATCAGCGCCACCGGGTTGATCTCGCTGATCACCGCCCCGTTCGGTGCCCACGGCATCACCATGGCCGCCATCAGCGCGGCCATCTGCACCGGGCCTCATGCCCACGAAGACCGCAACAAACGCTACACGGCGGCCATCTGGTGCGGGCTGTTCTACGCGATTGCCGGGATTTTCGGGGCGACGTTGGCAGCCCTGTTCGCGGCCTTTCCGAAGGAGTTGGTGCTGTCGATTGCGGCACTGGCCCTGTTCGGCTCGATCATCAATGGCCTGACCGTGGCAATGAACGAACCCAAGGAGCGCGAAGCGGCGCTGATCACCTTCATGGTCACCGCGTCTGGGCTGACGCTGTTCTCCATCGGATCGGCGTTCTGGGGGATCGTGGCGGGGGTGTTGACGTTGGTGATTTTGAATTATCGGAAGTAACGGCGGACGCACCCTGTAGGAGCGTGGCATGTCTCCTACAACGGCGACCGTTCGCACGATACCGTCAAAGCCGGAAGTGCCCCACCATGCCTTTCAATTCCATCCCCAGCGACGCCAGTTCGATGCTCGACGCGGCGTTGCCCCGCATCGCCAGGGCTGACTGATCGGCGCTGGCACGGATGCTGGTGACGCTGCGGTTGATCTCTTCGGCGACTGAGCTTTGCTGTTCGGCCGCTGCGGCGATCTGCTGGTTCATTTGCTGAATCAACGACACCGCCACTGCAATGCTCCCCAGCGCGCTTTCGGTCTGTAGCGCGTCGCTGACCGCCAACTTGACCAGTTCACCACTGCTCTGAATCTGCGCCACCGACGCTTGCGCGCCGCTTTGCAGGCGGGTGACCAGCCGCTCGATTTCTTCTGTCGACTGCTGGGTACGTTTGGCGAGGGCCCGGACTTCGTCCGCCACCACCGCAAAACCCCTGCCCTGCTCGCCTGCCCGCGCCGCTTCAATGGCCGCATTGAGTGCCAACAGGTTGGTCTGCTCAGCGACGCTTTTGATCACGCTCAACACCTTGCCGATGTTCTGAATCTCGGCACTGAGGTTTTCGATGCTGTGGCTCGCCGAGTCGGCCGACGTCGCGAGTTGCTCGATGCGCTGCATGCTCTGCCGCACCACCGCCTGACCGCTGTCGACCTTGTCGTCCGCCGTTTGCGCCGCCTGGGCCGCTTCTTCAGCGTTACGCGCCACGTCGTGCACGGTGGCCGTCATCTGGTTCATGGCCGTGGCGACCTGCTCGGTCTCTTCTTTCTGGGTGCTGACTTCCAGATTGGTTTGCTCGGTCACCGCCGAAAGCGAGTGCGCCGAGGTCGCCAACTGCTCGATCCCTGCCTGCAACCCACTGACGATGCCACTCAGGCCCGCGCCCATTTGCTGCATGGCCTGCATCAACTGACCGATTTCATCTTTGCGTGTCACCTGGACATTGCCACTCAGGTCACCCGCCGCGATGCGCTGGGCAATCGCGATCACGCTGCGCAACGGCGCGACGATAATGCGGGTGATGACGAACGAGGCGATCAGCCCCACGAATAACGCCAGGATCGACGAACCGATGATCTTCAGCGAGTTGGCCTTCAGCTCGCCCATCATCGACTGGTCTTCGGCGTCGTACGCCTGATTGACCTGTTGCACCACGGTTTTGGCATTGGTCGCCAGTTGCTGCGAGACCCGGGCCTCGTCGGCCAGCAGACCGGTGTATTCGTTCAGCTTGTCGCTGAAGTTGGTGATATGGCCGCTGACCTCGGTCAACACCGTGAGGTAGCCAGAGTCCTTGATGACGCCTTTGAGCTGTTCCGCCAGCTCCTGGGCCTGCACCGCCTGTTCGATCTTGCCGGTCTTGGCTTCCTCACCCGAGCCGGTCTTGCGGCTCTTGTCCAGGCGAACGCGCGCCTCATCCATGGCCTGCATCATCAGTTTGGAAATCTGGCTGACCTGCCCCGATTGCTCGATGACGTCCGCCCCTTGCTGGCCTTGCGAGTCCTTGAGGCTGTACGCGCCATCGTCCGCAAGACCCGCCTGCAGCACGTCGAGGTTGTTGGCCACGCTGGAGACCGACCAACTGGCCATTTCCAGCGCCAGGTCCTTGCTCTGGCTGATACTGACAAACTCGTCGAACGACTTACGGTAGGCAGCCAGCGCTTGCTGGACCTGGCCCATCACCTGTTGATTGACCGCCGATAACGCCTTGAGCTGCTCGGCTTGAGCGTTCAGGGCATCGAGCCCCGCATGAAGTTCCTCGACCACCTTGGGGTCGCTGTGCAGGGCGTAATCCTGCTCCAGCAAGCGAACACGGCTAAGACCCGAGTTGAGCGCAGTCATTTCCTTGAGGCTGTCGAAGTGCACGCTGATGGAGCGCAGCGACCAGACGCCGATCGCGGCAACGAGGGCAGTCAGCAGCAAGACGAGGACAAACCCGATACCCAGTTTCTTCGCCATTCCGAGGTTGGCGAAACGCGATTGCACGGCCGAAATCATGATGTTCTATCCCCAGTTACAGCTCAAAAGAGGCACACAGCGAGTCCATGTTCAGCACGGCCATACAATTTTCGTGCAGATTCGCAACAGGTCAGCAGCAAAACGTGAATTTGACGTCGGAATAATGGCAAATAGCTACGCCAAGGTCGCTTCCAGAATAGTTATCGGCGCGAGTTGAATCTTCATCAGGGAGAGACGTGAGGTTCACCCTTCAAATGAAGGGTGAATGCGACGAAAGGTAACGCGCTGGACGGACCGAAATCGGGCAACCGGTGACACCCGTGCGCCGGTAACGCTCTTATTCAGCGGACGGCAGCCGCCACCGTCAATGTGCCCGCATCGGCATCCAGCGTGGCGGCACAGCCCAACGCCACCGCCCGGTTCCGGTCGCCGTGACCGATGGACAACCCGCCCAGCACGGGAATGCCCAAACCGCCAAGGCGCTCGCGCAAGACATCGGGAGGACGGATCGCGTTATTGCCGTGCCCCGGCTCGCTGAACTGGCCTATCGCGATGCCGGCCAGGCGCTGGAGCACTCCAGCGTTGCCCAGGTGGGTGAGAGAACGGTCGACGCGGTACGCCAACTCGCCCACGTCTTCGATCAGCAGAATCGCGCCGTCGACGTCTGGAAAAAAAGGCGTTCCAATGCAGGTGCTCAAGATGGTCAGGTTGCCACCCAACAAGGTGCCGTGGGCGATGCCCGACGTCCGCACGCTAAAGGTCGGCTCGTCCTGCTCGGCCTCGACCACCAACGGTTCATGGCTCATGAGCGCATGTCGCAAGGTGCTGGCAAACAACCCTCCCCGCTCAAGTTGTGCCGCGACCGGACCATGAATGGTCGCCAGCCCCGTGCGAGTCCACAACGCCGCGTGCAACGCCGTGATGTCGGAAAAACCGACCACCAGCTTCGGATCGCGGCGCACGGCGTCGTAGTCCACGTGGGCGAGAATTCGCTGAACGCCGTAGCCGCCCCGTGTGCACAACACCGCCCGGATCTCCGGGTCGGCCAGCGCGTCGTTCAGGTCCGCGACGCGATGGGCATCACTGCCCGCGAGAAAATGCTCGGCCTCCAGCGCATGGGGGTAAACCCGGGGGCGCAACCCCCACGACGCCAATTCGCGGACCGCCGCTTCCACTCTCGCTTCGGCCACCGGGCCAGCGGGCGACACCAGCGCGACGGCATCACCGGCACGCAGGATTTGGGGGTTGAGGGTCGGGCGGACTGCAGGCATTTCAACGACTCGGCTGACTTTCGAATGAGCGAGCAATTTAGAGCACTCCCTGTATTGAATCCAGAGGCGGGTTTCGCCGCGCCTCGTGTGATATCCCTGAAACAGAGCGAGAATCTCGCCCCGTGCGTGTGCGAAACATCAGCTCATTTTGTCAGTCGGCCCCGGTCCAGCACCCGGCCCACGACCGACCTGGAAGCGCGTCACGTTCTTGCGCAGCCAGCCCATGAAGCCGCTCGGGTCGGTGATCACCGGCTTGACGTCAAGCATCGAAGCGCGGGCTTTGGTGCGGAACTTCGCCAGCCCCGCCAATGCGCCGATGAGTTCGCTGTGCTCTTGCAGCCACGGCTCCAGATCGGCCTTGTCGATGCGGTAAATCATGCAGTCGGTATAGGCACAGAAACGGCCTGCGGTCGGCGTGCCATCGACGAACCCGGTCTCCCCGAACAGTTCGCCAGGCCCCATACGCCCGATTTCGAGCCAGCCATCGGGGCGCTGGATCGACACCGACATCACCCCGGACTCAATAATGTACAGCGCGTCCGGCACGATGCCTTCCGCGAGCACCACGTCCTTGGCCCCGTAGGCACCCAAATGCATGTGCAGTTCAAGCTGGGCGCGGTCTTCGTCGCTGAGCATGCGCAGCGCCCCGACCGTGTTGAGCACGGCAGACGGCCGGGTGGCAGGTCGAGACTGGTCGAGCCGGGTTTCCGTGGCCGCGAGTTGCCGGTGAATGAGGTCATACAGCTGATTGCGCACCGCCGAGCGTCGGTCGCGTGATTTCACGTAGCCGGTGACTTCGTATTCAACGCTGCGCAACCCGGTCTTCACTACCACGGCGGAAGACTTGGGCGTGACCAATAGTTCGCGGCACCCGAGGATGGCCTTGTCAAGCGAGTCCAGCACCAGACTCGGCCGCAGGCGCGTCGGCAGCTCGATGCTCAAGGTGACGGAATGAAAATGGTCAGGGCGACTGAAGTTGACGATGCGGGTCTTGGCCGCCATGGAGTTGGGAATCACCGCCATGCTGCCTTCGGAGGTCAGCAGATGCGTGGAGCGCCAGTCGATTTCGATGACTTTGCCTTCGATGTCGTCGACGCGAATCCAGTCATCGACTCTATAAGGCTTGGTGGCGTTGAGGACGATGCCGGAAAACACGTCGCCCAGCGTGCTCTGCACCGCGAGACCGAGGATGATCGCCACGGCGCCCGACGTCGCCAACAGGCCTTTGACCGGCAGGTCCAGCACGTACGCGGCGGCGGCCACAACCGCGACCAGAAAGATGATCGCGCCCATCACGTCTTGCAGCAGGTGACCCTTGCCGCCGATGCGCGGCTCCATCACCACGACCGCGAGGACCGTGAGCGTGCGTGCGCCGAACAGCCACCACGCGATGGTCAGAATCGTCCCCAGCACATGGCGCGACACCGGCCAGTCGGCAGGTACCGGATACAGCGGGCTCAACCCGCCGTCGAGCAGCGCCATGCTGAACAACACGAACAGGGCCAGTCGGCAGGCGAGTTTGCGGCGTAGAAAACGCGGGTGCAGCCACTGCCACAGCACCAGATCGATGATCAACAGCACGGACGCGCTGATTAACGGGTAGGCAAACCACAGGTGATCCATCGGCGCTCCCTGGAGGTGAACAGCCCATGCAGCTTAGCTGAATACGGTGGGGGGAATAGCACGGCGAGCGGCAGCGCCGAACCGTAAGACACACACTGTAAAATCTGGCGTATGATCGCCTCCTATATTTTGTTGAACAGCGTCCACCGGAGAATCCCATGTCGCGCTCCCAGGCGGAGAAAGCCGTCATTCATGAACACATCGTCAATTTGGCAGCCGAGCGATTCCGCGAGGTCGGGCTGAACGGGATCGGCGTGGCTGACCTGATGAAAGAAGTGGGCCGGACCGGTGGCGGCTTCTACAAGCATTTCGAATCGCGGGAAAAACTGGTGGAAGAAGCGTTGCAGTGTGCGTTCAACAAACGCGCTGAGAAGCTCGAAAAATACACCGCCCCCGATTCAACACTCACCCTTGCGGACCTGGTGGAAAGCTACTTGAGCGAGCGTCATTTGCACGACCCGGGCTCAGGCTGTGCCTTGGCCTCAGTGATGAATGACGTGGCCCGCAGCAGCGACCCCATACGTGATCTCTACACCCGGGAACTGGAGAATGAACTGGCGGTGGTAGCCGCGCTGACCAGCAGCAAGCAGCCCGCCAAAAAACGCGCTCAGGCGCTGTTGGCGATGAGCGCGCTGGTAGGGGCGCTCGGGTTGTCGAGAGCGGTGACGGATGAGGCACTGAAAGCCGAGCTGCTGAACACCGGCAAGACACTGCTCAAGGCGCTTGAATCGTAGAAGCAAGACCAAGGACGCTGCGTTTTTCTGACACACCACAATCCCAAAAGAAGTGTGGCGTGCTCAAACGTCGCGCACGGTCTGACGGGTTAAAACGCCGTCACCCCGCCATCCACAGCCAACGAATGCCCCGTGGTGAACGCTGCCCCATCGCTGCACAGGTACAGCACGGCACTGGCGATTTCCTCGACTTTGCCGATGCGTCCCACCGGGTGCATGGTGGCGGCGAATTCGGCCTTGCGCGGGTCGGCTTCGTGGGCGCGGCGGAACATGTCGGTGTCGATCACGGCGGGGCACACCGCGTTGACCCGGATGTGTTTCTTGGCGTATTCGATGGCCGCCGATTTGGTCAGGCCGATGACGGCGTGCTTGGACGCCGCGTAAATGCTCATCTTCGGCGCAGCGCCCAACCCCGCGACCGATGCGGTGTTGACGATGGCGCCACTGCCTTGGGCCAGCATCACCGGCAATTGATACTTCATGCACAGCCAGACGCCTTTGACATTGACGCCCATGATCGCGTCGAACTCGGCTTCGCTGCCTTCGGCCAGACGGCCCTTTTCGATCTCGATCCCCGCATTGTTGAAGGCGTAATCGACCCGGCCGAACACCTCGACGGCCTTGATCATCATCTGCTGCACGTCGGATTCTTTAGTGACATCACAACGCAGGAACAGCGCCTCGCCCCCGGCCTGACGAATCAGTTCGGCGGTCCCTTCCCCACCGTCGCTGTCCAGGTCCACCGCCACCACCTTCAACCCCTGCTCGGCGAAGGCCAGTGCGGTCGCCCGACCGATGCCCGCTGCTGCACCGGTGACCAGCGCCACCTGCCCGGAAAACGTCATGCTCATGGAATGATCCTTTTGTTATGGGGTGACGCAGATCGTCTGTGCTGCCAGTTTAGCGAGGGCGATGGCGCGCGCATCAGCACTATCAAAACCCCGGTTACGGGATCATGGGTGCCAGTGATAAAGCCCAAATGCCGCATCATCGAAATGGATCGGCGCGCATTCGCTCCAAGCGCTTTGCTTGCGAGGACGCGACGGCGGGTCTATCACTGGCGTTTCTCCTTCCATCCAGGACGCTGCCATGACTGCCCTCTCCAACCGCCAATTCTTGCTGGCCCGTCGCCCTAAAGGCGTTGCGAGCCGAGACGACTTCACCTTTCAGACTGTGCCCGTGGCAGAAGTAGCGCCGGGGCAGGTGTTGGTGAAAAGCGAATACCTGTCACTCGACCCCGCCATGCGCGGCTGGATGAACGAGGGGAAATCGTATATCGCGCCGGTTGGCCTGGGCGACGTTATGCGCGCGCTGGGGGTCGGCAAAGTCATCGACTCGCAAAACCCCAAGTTCGCAGTGGGCGATTACGTTCAAGGTGTGCTGGGGGTTCAGGATTATTTCGTCGGTGAGCCCAAGGGGTTTCATAAGGTTGATCCGAAGCTATTGCCACTGCCGGTGTACTTGGCTGCGTTGGGCATGACCGGCATGTCCGCCTATTTCGCGTTGTTGGAAGTGGGTCAGCCGATAGCAGGCGACACGGTGGTCATCTCGGGAGCAGCGGGTGCGGTGGGCAGTGTCGCCGGGCAGATCGCCAAAATCAAAGGCTGCCGCGTGATCGGCATTGCCGGGGGCAAAGAGAAGTGCCAGTCACTGATCGACGAGTTTGGCTTTGACGGCGTCATCGACTACAAAAACGAAGACATTCACGCAGCCCTGAAACGCGAATGCCCGAAAGGCGTGGACGTGTATTTCGACAACGTCGGCGGCGACATTCTCGACGCGGTGCTCACCCGCCTGGCCTTGAAGGCACGCGTGGTGATCTGTGGCGCGATCAGCCAGTACAACAATAAGGCAGCGGTCAAAGGGCCGGCCAACTACCTGTCGCTGCTGGTCAACCGCGCGCGGATGGAGGGTTTCGTGGTCATGGATCATGCGGAGCATTTCGCCAAAGCAGGCATGGAAATGGCCGGTTGGCTGGCTCAAGGCCAATTGAAGAGCAAAGAGCACATCGTCGAAGGGTTGGAGACCTTTCCTGAAACCCTGCAAATGCTGTTCAACGGGGAAAACCATGGGAAGTTGGTGCTGAAGGTCTAAGCGCCAATGTGAAAAAAATGTAAAAAAACCTGTCAGCAGTGATAACAATTCGCAACTACTTCCTGCTAGCATCTGCGCCGAAGAAACATTCGCATTGCCAGGGAGGCTTTTCGCAGACTAGACCTCTACAGGAAGCTTCCCATGGCCATCCGCCTCCCCTCTCGTCCGACGTTGCTCGCTTTGTGCTGCTCGGTCAGTGTCAGCGCCTACGCGGCTGATCAAGCCATCGAACTGGGCGCCACTGCCGTCGATGCCCAAGCCATCAAACAGACGCCAGGCGCTTTACCCGAAGCATTCGCAGGGGGCCAGGTCGCCCGGGGCGGGCAAATGGGCGTGCTGGGCAATCAGGACAACATGAGCGTGCCGTTCACCATGACCAGCTACACCTCGAAACTGATCGAGGATCAGCAGGCTGAAAACGTCGGCGATGTGCTGCTCAATGACCCCTCGGTACGCCAGTCGGCCGGTTTCGGCAACCAGTCGCAAGCGTTCGTCATTCGTGGCCTGCCCTTAAACGGCGACGATATTTCCTACAACGGCCTGTATGGCGTCCTGCCTCGGCAAATTCTTTCCGTTGATGCCGTCGAGCGTGTCGAGGTCTTCAAAGGCCCCAACGCCTTCATCAATGGCGCCAGCCCAACCGGCTCGGGCCTGGGCGGCACCGTCAACTTGCAACCCAAACGCGCCGAAGACACGCCGACCCGCCGCTATACCCAGGACATCACCACCGATGGACGCATCGGCGAGCACTTGGACCTGGGGCAGCGCTTCGGCGAAGACAACCGCTTCGGCGCCCGTTTCAACCTGAGCCAGCGCGAAGGTGAAACAGCCGTCCATGATCAGGATCAACGCAGCAAACTGTTCGTCGGCGGCCTGGACTACCGGGGCGACACCTTCCGTTTGTCCACCGACTTCGGCTATCAGAAAGAACGCGTCAACCACATGCGCAACTCGGTGCAGCTGGGTGCCGGGCTGACCAGCATCCCCCATGCGCCAAGCGCCGACCACAACTACGGCCAAGCCTGGAGCTACACCGAAACCGAAGACACCTTCGGCATGGTGCGCGGCGAGTGGGACTTGAACGACAGCTGGACGGCGTATCTGGCCGGTGGCGGCAAGCACACCCGGGAAACCGGTCTCTACGGGACGCCGACCCTGACCAACGCCGCGACCGGCGCGGGCACCATCGGTGGGTCGATCATTCCGCACAATGAGGACAACGCCACGGTCATGGCAGGCCTCAACGGCAAGCTGCAAACCGGGCCGATCAGCCATCAGATCAGCATCGGCGCGTCGAGCATCTGGACCGAGCAGGAGAATGCCTACGAGTTTTTCCGCGCCCGGGCGACCAACATCTATAACACCCCGAGCCTCAGCAAACCGACCGCTGTCTCGCTGACTGGCGGTGACCTGGGCGATCCGGGCGTCACCGGCAAGACCCGCAATCGCAGCCTCGCCGTGTCCGACACCTTCGGCCTGTTCGACGACACGCTGCTGCTGACCTACGGCGTGCGTCGCCAGCAATTGCGCGTCGAAAATTACACCTATGAAGGCACGACCTCTGGTGGCGTGCCGTACGGCAACAACGACGGCAGCCGCAGCGCTCTGTATGACGATTCAATCACCACCCCGGTGTACGGCATCGTTTATAAACCGATCGAGAGCGTGTCCCTGTACGCCAACCGCATCGAGGGCCTTGCTCAGGGTCCGACCGCCAGTGGCACCGTGCTCAATGCCGGACAATCCTTCCCGCCAGGCCGCACCAAGCAGTTGGAAGCGGGGATCAAATTGGACATGGGGTCTTACGGCGCAAATCTGGCAGCGTTCCGCATCGAGAAACCGACCGATGGCTTCACCGACGCGGCGAGCAACCTGTTCGTGCGTGACGGCAAGCAAGTCAACCGCGGCATCGAGCTCAGCGTTTATGGCGAACCGATTGAAGGCCTGCGTCTGGTGGGCGGTGCGACGCGGCTGGAGTCCAAGCTGGAAGACACCCAAGGCGGCACCAACGACGGCAACCACGCGATCGGCGTTCCGACGTTCCTGATGAACGCCAGCGTCGATTGGGACGTGCCGGGGCTGCAAGGTGTGGCCTTGAACGCACGGTTCCTGCGCACCGGCGGGCAGTACGCCGATCAGGCCAACAACCTCAGCCTGCCGAGCTGGAACCGGTTCGACGCAGGCGCGCGGTATGGCTTCAAGGTTGCCGAGAAGGACGTGACCTTGCGCGTGAACGTCGAAAACATCGCCAACAAGGACTACTGGGCCTCGGCCAATGGCGGCTACCTGACCCAGGGCGATCCGAGGCTGGTGAAATTCTCCGGGACGATTGATTTCTGATCCGATCCCACCTCCTCCCTGGCGGTCATGGCGGCAGATCTGTGGAGCGAATTCATTCGCGAAAGATTTATCCGGCGACAGAAATACGTCGAATGCACCGGCCCCTCGCGAATGAATTCGCTCCCACAGTTGAACCTGCGCCAGGACCGAGGCTTCGCGGCGCACTGACTTCTGTGGGAGCGAATTTATTCGCGAAAGATTTACCCGGCGACAGAGATACGTCGAATGTACCGGCCCCATCGCGAATGAATTCGCTCCTGCAGGTTCTGCGGCCGCCTCGTAATCCGTGCGACGCTCTTGCTCGCTCACTCCCTGATATTTCGCTGAACAAGTCGCTGATCCCGCTGCCAAAGCCACCACAAGGCGCACTCTGGTGTAAGCTCGTGCGCTGTTGATTTCGATCCATCGAGAGGCTTATGCGGGCTCCCTTCCGACGTTCTACCCTTGCGGCGCTGCGCGGTTTCGAATCGTCCAGCGCGGCGATCACCATTCTGCCGAGCGCTGCCGACTATCGCCGCACGCTCCTGGAGAAGATTGCGTCAGCGACGCGGCGCATCTATCTCGTGGCGTTGTACCTGCAACAGGACGAAGCCGGTCAGGAAATCCTCGACGCACTGTATGCCGCCAAGGCCGCCCGGCCGGAGTTGGACATCGTTGTCTTGGTGGACTGGTTCCGCGCCCAACGCGGGCTGATTGGCGCGGGGAAACAGGCGGGCAACTCGGCGTGGTATCAGGCGCAGAACCTCGGACACAAACAGGAAGTGCCGATTTACGGCGTGCCCGTTCAGACCCGCGAGCTGTTTGGCGTCCTGCACCTCAAGGGCAGCATTGTCGACGACTGCGTGATCTACACCGGCGCCAGCATCAACAACGTCTACCTGCACAAACTTGGCAAATACCGTCTTGATCGCTATCAACTGCTGGAAAACAAAGACCTCGCCGACTCGTTCCAGCGTCTGGTGCAGAAGGACATCCTGCCGTCAGACGCCGTGCATCGGCTCGACCTGCCCTCCCCGCCGACCTCCCGCAGCATTCGTGGCGAAATTCGCCAGTTCCGCCAGCACCTCAAGCGCGCCAGTTACGACGTGAATGAGGGCATCCGCGAAAACGGCGAATTTCGCATCATTCCCCTGCTGGGCATCGGCAACAAAAACCCGCTGAGCAAGGTGCTGTGCGACTTGATCGCTGCAACCCGCGACCAACTGACCCTGTGCACGCCGTATTTCAACATGCCGCTGGTGGTCAAACGCGAGATCAACCGGGCGCTGAAACGCGGCGTCAGAATCGACATCATCATCGGTGACAAGACCGCCAACGACTTCTTCATCCCCCCTCAAGAGCCGTTCAAGGTCATCTCGGCGCTGCCGTACCTGTACGAAATCAGCCTGCGCCGGTTCATGCAGAGGCATCAGACCGCCGTGGCCAAGCACCACCTGAACATTCACCTGTGGAAAGACGGCGACAACACCTTCCACCTCAAGGGCCTGTGGTCGGACGAGCGCTACACCGTGCTCACTGGCAACAACCTCAACCCGCGTGCCTTCCAGCTCGACCTAGAAAACGCGGTGTTGATCGACGACCCCAAGGGCACCTGGCTGAAACCTCGCGCCGAGGAAATCGACCTGCTGATGCGCAACACCCATCGCGTGGGCAAGTTCGATGAACTGGACACCCTGAGCGAATACCCGATTGGGGTGCGGACCTTTCTGCGCCGCGTCAGCCGCGTGCGGGTCGAACGCCTTTTGTACCGGATTCTCTGACCGCCATGAGCAAGAACACCGGCGTCCGCGCGCAACAAGCTGAAGAAACCCGTGCGCGCATCCTCAAGGCGGCCATCACGGTTTTCACCCGCGATGGCTATTCGGGCGGCCGCATCGAAAAGATTTCCGCCGAGGCTGAATCCAACGACCGGATGATCTATTACTACTTCGGCAGCAAGGAAAAGCTGTTCGTCAAAGTGCTCGAACACACCTACGAGCGCTTCAATCAGGCCGAAAGCACCCTCAAGCTCGACCCCGCGACGCCGATTGAAACCCTGCGCCAGCTCGTGGCGTTCGTGTGGGAGTACTACGTGACCCACCCGGAATTCGTCGCCATCCTCAGCATCGAAAACCTGCACAAGGGCAAGCACGCCAAGCAGTCCAGCGAGCTGCGCAGGCTGTCGGGAGAAGCGGTGGGCGTTCTGCGGCCGATCATCGAAGCCGGCCAGCAACAGGGGCTGTTTCGCCACGACGTGGATTTGAAGCACGTCTACCTGATGATCGCGTCGCTTTGCTACTTCTATAACTCCAACCTTCACACCCTGACTTCGTTTCTCGGACAAGACCTCGCGGGTCAGGGGGAACGACGGGACTGGCTGGCGTTTATTCAGGATTTGGTGGTGCGCGGGGTGATGGTGTTCGGTTGACGCAGACCCTGTAGGAGTGAGCTTGCTCGCGATAAGGATGTATCAGGCGAAATCGTCGTTACAGATACATCGCTGTCGCGAGCAAGCTCACTCCTACAGGAGGTGTGGATTCAATGGCTTCCGGGATTGGCCTTGAGATACGCCACTTTCTCCTGCAATCCCGTCCACTGCGGTTCGTTCGGCGCGAATCGGCTGCGCAGATAGGCTGCGAGATCACTGATCTGCGTGTCGCTCAAACTGTCCTTGAACCCCGGCATGTAACCCAGATCCGGCGTCGCAGGGCTGGAAATCCCCTGCTGAATCACCTTGATCAGATTGTCCGGCAGCGCACTGTGGACGTTGGTGTTGCTCGCCAGCGAAGGGCTGACACCAAACAACTTTGGCCCCAGACCATCGGCGTGACAGCCCTGACATGATCCCTCGAATACCCGCTGACCATTGCTCAGCGCCAGGGCCGAAACACTCGGCTGCGGAAACGGTGCAGGCGCTGAAACCGTAGCCGTCGATGCCTCAACCGACCCGTTCAGCGACGCCAGGTACACCGCCATTGCCCGCACGTCGGTCTTCGGCAGTTTTGCCAGCTCCGAGACCACCGGCCCCATCGGTCCCGCCGCCACACCGTGGGCGTCGGAATAGCCGGTGCTCAGGTAATTGAACAATTGGTCTTCGGTCCATGGCGTCGGCGATTTCGACAGGCTGTTGAGGGCCGGTGCTTCCCAGCCATCGACCATGCCCCCCGCCAGAAACGAGGCCCCGCCCTTCTCCGCGCCCATCACGTTGCGCGGTGAATGGCAGGCGGCGCAGTGCCCCAACCCGTTGACCAGATACTGTCCGCGATTCCATTGAGCACTCTGTTCGGGCTTCGCTTGCACCTCCCCCTTGCGCAGAAACAGCGCGTTCCAGCCCGCCATCAACGGGCGCATGTTGAACGGAAACTGCATGTTATTAGCGGGCTGGACTTGTTTGACCGGGGGTTGCGACATCAGGTACGCATACAACGCCTGCATGTCCGCATCGTCGATGTTTCGGAACGCCGTGTAGGGAAATGCCGGATATAGGTGTTTGCCATCGCGACTGATGCCGTCGCGCATCGCCCGTTCGAACGCCGGATACGACCAGTTGCCGATGCCCGTTTCCGGATCGGGCGTGATGTTGCTGCTGTATAAGGTGCCGAACGGGGTTTGCATCGCCAGGCCGCCCGCGTTTTTCACGCCACCGGGGGCCGTGTGACAGACCGCACAATCCCCCGCTGACGCCAGCAAACGACCTCGCTCCAGCGTCGCGGCGGACCAGGTGCCCGCACTGGGTGGAGCAATGGGCGCGATCTCGGCCCGCCAGGGTAACGCGGTTGCCGCAACACCCAGCACGGCCCCGAACGCGGCGAACAACGAGCCGAACAGCCATTTCGAGCGTTTGGCTTTCGGCGACTCCGGCGGATGGCTGTTGGCGTCGTCGCCTGCGGTTTTCAACGCCGCCAGTACGCGCTCGGCGGTGATCGGCAACTCACGGAAACGAATGCCGGTGGCGTCGTAGATGGCATTGGCGATGGCTGCCGCGCTCGGCACGGAGGCCGACTCCCCGGCGCCCATGGGTGGCTCGGCCTGGCGCGGCATCATCATCACGTCGACCTTGGGCACCTCCGGGAAGGTCAGGATTGGATAACCCCCCCACTCCTTGCTGGCGATGGTCGATTCTTCGAAGGTCACCCGCTCCTTGAGCACGCGGCTGGTGGATTGAATGACGTTGCCGTGAATCTGATGCTGCACCCCCGCCGGGTTGACCATCGTCCCGGCGTCATGGCCGATGACCACCCGCGTCACCGAGACATCGCCGGTGTGCTTGTCCACTGCCACGTCCGCGACCCACGCCGCCCACGCTGCGCCAAAGCCGGGAAACTTGCTGTGGATGTACCGGGCGTAGGCGAATCCACGCCCGCGCAGCACGCCGTCTTCTTCGGGGGTTTGCTTGGGTTGGGTGCGCGGCGACCAGTCGGCGCGAGCGGCCGTGGCTTTGATCAGATCCGAGGCTCGGTCGTCGTGCAAATAGCGCAGGCGATACTCCACGGGATCAACGCCCGCCGCGAACGCCAGTTCGTCGATGTAGGATTCGTGAGCGAAGGTGTTGGGCAGCGCCGACACCCCGCGCATCCACGACGCCCGAACGATGGGCGCCATGTCGTTGATGGTCACCCGCATGTGCTCGATGTCGTAGGGCGGGATCGAGGTGCGGTCGCCCATTTCGAACATCACCGGCACCGGTTCCACACGCCCGGTCAGCAGCAGCGCGAGGGTCGGCGAATTGTTGGACGGGTAGCTGGTGGTGAAATCGTACCCGGCAATCTCGCCCTTGGGCGTGAGACCGCCGTCCACTTCCATCAACTGTGCCGTGCCCTTGGGCTCCCACGCGTGCTCCTGCTCGCGGGTCAGTTGCACGCGCACCGGCAGGCCGACCGCTTTCGACAGCAACACCGCGTCGGCACACACGTCGTCGGCGCAATTGCGGCCATAACAGCCTGCCGCCTCCATGCGAATGATCTCGATGTTTTCTTCCGGGTACTCCAGCAGCCAGGCGATGTCGGCGCGCAGCATGTGCGGGTTTTGCGTGCCTGACCAGATCCTGATGCCTTCGTCGTGGTAGTCCGCCAGCCCACAAGAGGGTCCGATGGAGCCATGAATCTGGTAAGGCCACAGATAAGTGCGGGTCATTCGTTCGCTGGCGTTGCTCAGCGCTTCATCGACGTTGCCCTTGTCCAGTACCACCCGCTGCACCTTGGGGTTGTCGCGAATCGCCTGTTCGATATCGCTCATGTCAGGCAATTGATGCTGCCAGGGCTTCCAACTGACCTTCAATTCCTTGGCGGCTTTCGCGGCCTGTTCTTCGCGCATCGCCACGATGCCGATGAAATCCCCGATCACCACCACGCGCACGATGCCGGGGATATGGGCGATGGACGATTCATCCACGCCCAACAGACTGGTGCCGACGAATTCGCCAGTGTCGTACCCGGCGTAGGGCGGGCGTACGACACGACCGTGAAGCATGTCCGGCAGACGCATGTCGTGAACGTAGGTCAATTCCCCGGTGGCCTTGCCCGGAATGTCCACTCGCGGTGCGACGGTGCCCACCAGCTTGTAGTCTTCGAGGCGCTTGAGCGGTGCGTTTCCGGAAATGCGCAGCTCGACATGCTGATCGGTCAGCAGCTCACCGAAGCGCGTGCTGCGACCGTCCTGGCTTTTGATGATGCCGTGCTCGATGACCAGCGTTTCCGCCTCGATGCCCCAACGCTCCGCCGCAGCATTCAACAGATAACGGCGAGCTTCGGCAGCGGCGTTGCGCAGCGGGATCGCGGAGATTTGCAACGTGGCACTGGCGATGGTCGCGCCCTGGTTCGGCGCCCGTTCGGTGTCGCCGAGGATCATGTTCACCTGATCCATGCGCAGGTCGAGTTCTTCGGCAACGATTTGCGCCAGCGACGTGCGGATGCCGGTGCCGAGGTCGACGTGACCATTGAAGGCGTAGACCGTGTCGTTTTGATCGATGGCAATGAACAGCCCTAGCTCCTTGGGCTTGACCGTCGGCGTGCCGCCTTTGGCAACAGGACCGGACGGCGGCAGGATGTCATCGACGACGAGCAGGACGCCGTTTTTGGCCAGGAAGGAATCGCGGGTGTGTGTGGTCTGGGTCATGGCAAGGTCCCGTTCAAAGCGAATGACGGGCGGCCCGCATGACCGCGCGAAGAATTTCAATGTGGGTGCCACAGCGGCAGAGGTTGGCCGACAGTTCGTTGCGAACCTGCGCTTCGGTCGGGTGCGGATGGCGGTCGAGCAAGGCTTTGGCGGTCATGATCATGCCGTTCATGCAGTAGCCGCACTGCGCGGCCTGCTCGTCGATGAACGCCTGCTGCACCGGATGCGGGCACTCGCGGGAGCCTATGCCTTCCAGGGTGGTGATGTCCCGCCCCTCAGCCCCGGCGAGCGGGAACACGCAGGAACGCGCTGCAACCCCGTCGACGATCACCGTACACGCGCCGCATTCCCCCAGACCGCAGCCGTATTTCGGGCCGTTGAGGCGCAGGTCATTACGCAGGATCAACAACAGCGGGGTGTCCGCCATCGCCGTGACGGATGTCACCTGACCGTTGACCTGAAAGGTCACGGTCTTCTCTCCCGCCACTCGCGGCTCGCTCATCTCGCCTTCCCTATCTGTTACCGAGTGTCTCGGCCTTTTGGTGAAGTAGTTACTTCATGAACAGAGAGCAGGAAGCGTGCCAGTGAGGAAATGGAAGTAAGAAACAAGAGTTGTTCTGCTGGAATGAAGATCCCCAACGGTAGGAGCGTGGCTTGTCCCGCGATCTGGCGCGAAGCGGCAGCAGAACCAGCGCATGCGATCATCCAGAAAAATTTGATCGTGAGGTTTTGCGACTGCTACGCAGCCGATCGCGGGACAAGCCACGCTCCTACAGGTGGCGATTCACGGGAAGGTTTATTCGTCCGGCTCATCAATGAGCTTGCGCAGCAAGAACAAAACGGCCACGCGCTCGGCGGGGTTGAGTTTGCCGAGGGTGATTTCACTGATCTGCGCCGCGCGGGGAACGGTTTCCTGCACCAACTGGAGGCCGCTGTCGGTGAGGCTGCAGATGACTTTGCGGCGGTCCTGCGGGTCTGGATCGAGGCTGATGAGGTCGCGGGCCTTGAGCCGGTCGACGATGCCGCGAATGGTCGCCTGATCCACCGCCGTGGCTTTAACCAGCTCGGTCTGCGAACTGGGGCCGTGGTCCCGGAGTGCACAGAGGGTGACGAACTGCACCGCCGTCAGCTGCGAGTCGCCGACGTTCTGCTGAAATATCGCCAGATGCCGCTGGTAAGCCTTGCGCAGCAAATGGCCGACCTGTTCGGAAAAGGTGTAGGACTGATCGTTGTTGGAGGGGTTGTCAGTGGACACGGATGACTCGTTCGGCGGGCTATTGAGAATGGTGGGTACATTAACGGTTGCGGCAGTTTAAGGGGAGTCTCATGACCCACCCGGCTCGAAACTGTGGGAGCGAATGTATTCGCGATACGGTGGTGCAAGCGACGGAGATGCGCCGCATGTACTGGCCAATCGTCGGAATGCCGCCAGAATGAATTCGCTCCCACAGGGTTCGGTGACCGGATCTTAAACGGTATATGTCAGGCCTTCGAGGCCTCCGGCGCCACCACATCCCCACCCAACACCACGGCCAGATCATCCAGATAAATGTCGCAATGACGCAGCGGAATATCCAGGTGACACGGCGTCTTGCGCTTGCCGCCCACTTCAGTGTTCGGGCCAGTGGAAAACAGGAAGTTGCCGTAGAACGCCCGCGCGTCCATGCACATGCCGTCGTTCTTGTCGTGCAGACCCATGGCCGTCCACTGCGCGCGCGGCTGCAAACCCCAGCCGATGTGGGAAATGCCGTACACCTCCGGGTCGTTGAAATACTTCATGTAATCACGCAGGTATTCGGCCTCGAACCCGCCGTGAATCCGGGTGATAAAGCCTTTCTCGATCTCCAGAGTGATCTGCTCGCGAGAGTAGGTCTTGAACGGCAGCACGATGTCGCCCACGTCGATGACCAGCGTGCCTTCGGCGGTTTCTTCGTTCGGCCACGAGAACAGAAAGCCGCTCGGCCAGTGGTCCCAACGCCCCGGCTCATCGGCGAATCCGTACTCGGTGACTGAAGGGTATTGCCCCAGTTGCGCCCGGAAATCGCTGCCTGCACGGGATTTCACATGGATCGACCGCGCGCCTTTCAGCACCTGCTCAGCCGCCAGCACCCGCTCCTTGTCAGCCAGCGTTGGCAGCATGCGCGCCAGCACTTCCGGTGGCTCTACCGCCAGCAGAATCCGTGTTCCGGTCTTGAGAATCTGCTCCTGCTCTGGCGAGTGCAGCAGCATCATCGTGTCGACGATCAGGTCCGCCGCCTCCAGCGCCCGTTGCGCGGCGATATTGCCGGTCAGCGCCGTGTCGCCGCAGTACGCGGTCATGTCGTTGCCCATGGCCTTGGGGTGATTGAACGACGGCAATTCCACCGCGTACACCTTGGCGCCCAGGCGCTGTGCGGCATCCATCGCAGCCCGCACCGTGCGCTGATCGGAGTAGTGACTCTTGAGCACCGCAACGCTCTGAGTGGCGTCGACTTTCGACAGTTTCAGCACGTGTTCGAACATCTGGGTCAATTCGCAATCGCTAACCGGCATCTCTCGTCTCCTCGGCATTCGGCTGGGTGTGCCCACGCGGCCTGCATGCACCATTGAAAGGCATCACGCTTCAGACTAGTGCATTTTTTAAAGCGTACACACTAATTAAAAGCGATAAGACATCAAATGGATGCAGTCTGCAATAGACACGCCACATCGTTACCCATGTACACAAGCCCCGTAATTGTTGGGTTACAAACAGTGACATGCCTGTTTGCGACGTCGCATGAGATTTTTTGAAATAGCTATTCACATTTCAAAAATTGAGCGTATACACTTTAAAAACGCAACACGGCGACAACCATCAATCGCCTGTCACTCATCCAGGATTCACGAAACACGAAGGAAAGCGCGCCATGCCTATTACGCAAAAAATCGCCATCGTCGGAGCCGGTCTGGGTGGGGCAGCCGCCGCCACTCTGCTGCAACAAGCAGGCTTTCACGTCGATGTTTATGAGCAAGCGCCGGAGTTTTCCCGCATTGGTGCGGGGATTCATATGGGCCCGAATATCATGAAGATTTTCCGCCGCATGGGCATCGAGCAGCCGCTGAGCGACATGGGTTCGCACCCGGATTTCTGGTTCAGCCGGGATGGCGCCACCGGCGACTACCTGTCGCGCATCGCACTGGGTGAATTCTCACGCAAGGAATATGGCGCGGCCTACATCACCGTGCACCGTGGTGACTTGCACGCGTTGCAGATGTCGACCCTGGCGCCGGGCAGCGTGCATTTCAGCAAATGCCTGACCACCCTTGAAGAGCGCGACAACGGCGTGCGCCTGAACTTCGCCGACGGCACCCATGCCGATGCCGACATCGTGATTGGCGCCGACGGCATCAACTCGAAAATCCGCGAAGAATTGCTGGGCCATGAAAAACCGCTGTACAGCGGCTGGGTCGCTCACCGCGCGTTGATCCGCAGCGACGTGTTGACCAAATACAACCTGGACTTCGAGAACTGCGTGAAATGGTGGAGCGAGGACCGTCACATGATGGTCTACCACACCACCGGCAAACGCGACGAGTACTACTACGTCACCGGCGTGCCCCACCCTGCGTGGGAATTTGACGGCAACTTCGTCGACAGCAGCCAGGCCGAAATGTACGAAGCCTTCGCTGGCTATCACCCCACCGTGCAGGCGCTGATCGAGTCCACCGAGAGCGTCACCAAGTGGCCGCTGCTCAACCGCAACCCGCTGCCGCTGTGGAGTCGTGGGCGCCTGGTGCTGCTGGGCGATGCCTGCCATCCGATGAAGCCGCACATGGCCCAAGGCGCGGGCATGGCGATTGAAGACGCCGCGATGCTGACCCGTTGCCTGCAAGAAACCGGTGTGAGCGACTACCGCACCGCCTTCGAACTCTACGAGGCCAACCGCAAGGAACGCGCCTCTCGCGTACAGGCCGTGTCCAACGCCAACACCTGGCTGCGCACTCAAGAAGACCCGGCCTGGGTCTACGGTTACGACCTCTATGGTCAGGAACTGAAATCGGGGGTGATCGCGTGAGCACGTTCATTCACGGCGGTAACGTCCAGGCCAACGGTATTCGTCAGCATTACCTGCGCTACGGCGGCACGAAACACGCGGGCAAACCCGCGCTGATCCTGATTCCGGGCATCACCAGTCCGGCAATCACGTGGGGTTTCGTCGCGGAACGCTTCGGTCAGTCGTTCGACACCTACGTGCTGGACGCCCGCGGTCGCGGTTTGTCGTCCACCGGTCCCGACCTGGATTACAGCGTCGACACCTGCGCCGACGACATCAGCGCCTTTGCCGCCGCGATGAGCATCGACAGCTATCACTTGGTGGGGCATTCCATGGGGGCGCGTTTCGCGGCGCGGACGTCGGTGCGCAAGCCGAAAGGCCTGAAAAGCCTGGTGCTGATCGACCCGCCGGTGTCCGGTCCAGGGCGTCGCGAATACCCGTCGAAACTGCCGTGGTACGTCGATTCGATCCGCCAGTCGCAACGCGGCATGACCGCCGACGATATGCGCGCCTTCTGCGCGACCTGGACCGACGAGCAATTGCAGCTCCGTGCGGAATGGCTGCACACCTGCTTTGAGCCGGCCATCGTCCGCGCCTTCAACGATTTCCATGACGAAGATTTCCACCAGGACCTGCCGAACCTGCCGGTCCCTGCCCTGCTCCTCGTCGCGACGCGCGGCGGCGTGATTCAGGCAGAAGACGAAGCCGAAATCCGACAGCTGCAACCGACGATTCAGATTGCACGGGTGGAAGACGCCGGGCACATGATCCCGTGGGACAATCTGCCGGGGTTCTTTGCGGCGTTTGGGGATTTTCTGGGTGCGCCATTGGCTTAGCGCCATGCGCCCCCTCTGTAGGAGTGAGCTTGCTCGCGATTGAGATTTGTCAGGCACCGTTGAAGCGACTGATTCAACGCATCGCGAGCAAGCTCACTCCTACAGGATCTGTATCAGACTTCAGACCGGATGCCACTTTTCGAAGCCGTGCTTCCCAAGGAGAACACAATGAGCAACCACCAAAGCGCCGACGCCAACTATCAGGGCGTCTGGGGCAATCGCATCGGCTTCGGGAAGAAACCGGCCTTGCTGATGATCGACTTCATGCAGGGCTACACCCAGCCCGGCGCACCGCTGTTTGCGCCCGGCGTGGTCAGCGCCGTGGCCGAGAGCGTACAGCTGCTGGCCAGTGCCCGGCAGCATGACATCCCGGTGGTGCACACCAACATCCGCTACCACCCGACGCATTTCGCCGACGGCGGCATGTGGGTGAAAAAAGCGCCGGTGATGAAGGACATGGTCGAGGGCAACCCCCTCGCGGCGTTCTGCGAAGAAGTATTGCCGTTGCCCGAGGAAGTGGTGATCAGCAAGCAATACGCCAGTTCGTTTTTCGGCACTTCGCTGGCATCGATGCTGCACGCCCAGGGCATCGACACCGTGGTGCTGGCCGGCTGTTCCACCAGCGGCTGCATCCGGGCGACCGCCGTGGACGCCGTGCAGCACGGGTTCAGGACCATCGTCGTGCGCGAATGCGTCGGCGACCGCCACCCCGATCCCCATGAAGCCAACCTGTTCGACATCGACAGCAAGTACGGCGACGTCGTCAGCAAACACGCGGCGATGGAGCAGTTTCGAGCTACACGCCGGGAGCTATGAGCTACGAGCTACAAGCTACAAGCTGCAAAGTACAAGCTAGAAGCTAGAAGCTAGAAGCTAGAAGCTAGAAGCTAGAAGCTAGAGCTTAGGCGCGACGCAACCTTGCTCTTCTCTTGCAGCTTGCAAGCTTGCCGCTCGCAACTAACGACGCCAGGAGACACCCATGCCCTCTGCGAATGTAGAAACCGCCGCGACAGACGCTGCGGACCCGATCAAAGCGCTGTACCACAAGATCACTTGGAAGCTCATTCCGTTCCTGTGTTTCTGCTACCTGGCTGCCTACCTGGACCGCATCAACATCGGCTTCGCCAAATTGCAGATGCTCGACCAACTGCACTTCAGCGAAACGGCGTTCGGCCTCGGCGCCGGGCTGTTTTTCGTCGGCTATATCCTCTTTGAAGTGCCGAGCAATCTGGTGCTGGAGAAAGTCGGGGCGAAGATCTGGATCGCCCGGATCATGATCACCTGGGGCGCGCTGTCGGTGTGCACCCTGTTCGTCAGTACACCGATGCAGTTTTATGTCCTGCGTTTCTTCCTCGGTGCCGCCGAAGCGGGCTTTTTGCCAGGGGTGCTGTTCTACCTGACCACGTGGTTCCCGACCTACCGTCGCGGCCGCATCATCGCGCTATTCATGATCGGCCTGCCGCTGTCCAGCGTCATCGGCGGGCCGCTGTCGGGCTGGATCATGGGGCATTTCGATCAGTCCGCCGGGCTGCGCGGCTGGCAGTGGCTGTTCCTGATCGAAGGCATCCCGAGCATGTTGCTCGGCGTGCTGACCTTCTGGGCCTTGCCGAACGGCCCGAAAGACGCCAAATGGCTGAACACCACCGAGCAGGCATTGCTCGAAGGCGAGCTGCGGCTGGACGATGCCGAGGGCAAGGACAGCAAGCACAGCTTCCGTGACGGCTTCTTCAACCTGAAAGTGTGGATGCTCGGCGGCATCGACTTCTCGATCCTGCTCAGCGCGTACGCCATGGGTTTCTGGATGCCGACCTTCATCAAAAACGCCGGGGTCACCGACACCTTCCACATCGGCGTCTTGACGGCACTGCCCAGCGTTGCGGCGCTGATCGGCATGCTGATGATCGGTGCCAGTTCCGACCGCCGTCGTGAGCGTCGCTGGCACATCATCGTGCCCTTCTGGATCGGCGCCGTGGCCATGGCGGCCAGCCCGTTCTTCACCCATAACGTCGTGGCGACGGTGGTGCTGTTCGCGATTGCCTCGGCAGCGATCATCGGTGCGGTGCCGGTGTTCTTCAGCCTGCCCGCGACCTTCCTCAAAGGCCGCGCTGCCGCGACCGGCTTTGCACTGGCCTGCTCGCTGGCGAACATCGCGGGACTGGTGAGCAACTCGATGATGGGCATCGCCATCGACGTCACCGGCAGCAGCGCGGGGGCGTTGTGGTTCTTTGCCGGGTGCCTGATTCTCAGCAGCCTGCTGGTGGTGGCACTGCCAGCGAAGTTGGTGAATCGATAGAAAGCGGCGCCCCATTCCACCTGTGGGACCGAATTCATTCGGGACAGCGATTGATCAGACGAAAGAGATGTAGCGTTTGATCGGGCGCCTCGCGAATGAATTCGCTCCGACAGGTATTCATGTCAACAGATACCCATGTCAACGCTGCCTCATTCCCTCACCCCATCAACGCGATCAACTGCTGCCGCTGCGCATCGGTCAACAACGGCCCCATCGCTGCGCCCGCGTTGTCCTTCATGTACTTGGGATTGCCCGTCCCAGGAATGGCGCAGGTGACGGCGGGGTGGGAGATCAGAAACTTCAGCGCCAGTTGCGCCCAACTGGTCGCCTGCACTTCCCCCGCCCAGCCGGGCAGTGGCTTGTCTTTCAGACGCCCGAGCAACCCACCCCCGCCAAACGGTCGATTGCAGATGACCGCCACCCCACGCTCGCGACACAACGGCAACAGCCGCGCCTCCACCGCCCGGTCGTCCAGCGCGTAATTGATCTGCAGAAAATCCAGCTGTTCAGCCTTGAGCACTGCTTCCACTTCGTCATAGGCCGACGAGGTGTAGTGGGTGATGCCGATGTAGCGAATGCGACCCTTCTGTTTCCACTCACGCAAGGTCGGCAGGTGGGTTTTCCAGTCCAGCAGGTTGTGGATTTGCATCAGGTCGATGCGGTCGGTCTGCAACAGGCGAAAGGAGTCCTCCATCTGCGCGATGCCCTCCCGCTTCCCACGGGTCCACACCTTGGTGGCAAGAAACGCCGGGGAACGCGGCTGATGAATCGACAGCAGTTCGCCGGTGGTTTGCTCGGCTCGGCCGTACATGGGGGAACTGTCGATCACCGTGCCCCCGGCCATGAACAGCTCATCGAGGACGTGGGGCAGTGCCTTGTATTCATCACTCCCTGGCGCAACGTCGAAGCCGCGATAGGTGCCGACGCCGATCATCGGCAGGGCTTCGCCACTGGAAGGAATGTTTCGAGTGAGCATCTTGCGGCCTCCTTGAGTGCCGGGCGTTGCCGCCGGTGAGAGGGAATCTGCATCTGCGGCGGCGGAGTCAAACACCAGCGCCGCCGAGACGCCCGCCGCGAGGGTCAGCAGGCGCCTGCGGGTGAACAGCGTTGAATGATTCATGGCGAGCCCCTCGATCGGACATTGATTGATCGACCGGCAAGGTCGGCATCGGTTCAATGGCCATTTCGTCCGGTCGGACAGGTTTGCGGGAACGCACTGTGTCCGCTGCGCGTCACACAATAAGCACTGACCCTGGAGCCCCGACATGAAGACAGTGATCACTCTGCAAGAACTCGTTGAAGCAGACCTGCGGCCCTACAAGGAAGTCTGGCTGACATCAGCGCAGGCGCTGGCGGAAAGCGGGCATAAAGAAGACGAACTATGCCTCTGGCGTTCCGAACTGGCCTTCACCCACGACATGATGAGCGAAGGCTGCCACGACCAGAACATGCACGGTGTCTGGCTGGTGGTCGACGATATCGACAATCCCGAAGAAGTGCTGGAGGTCGAAAACGACGTGCGCCAGCGGCTGCAGGATCTGGGGCTTCAAGGCGAGTTCTACCCGGCGGAAGTGGGCGATGGGCATGCGTTTGCGCGGTGACTGATGTGCCAACAGAGCGACCGGGGTACATCCGACACGTCCCCGCCGCCTGATCTTTTTTCGCGAATGAATTCGCTCCCACAGGTCGTGCGCAATCGATACGAGCTGTGCCATCCGTCAGGGCAGTCAGACGCCACTTGCGGAGAAACATGTCTGCACGTATAAATGAGCACCTACTCACTCATTACATGATGTTTCCATGGCCCGCCCGAAAAGCGAAGACAAGCGCAACGCCCTGATCGATTCTGCCCTGCGGGTATTCGCCGAGCAGGGACTGGGGGCGCCGACGTCAAAAATCGCCAAAGGCGCGGGGGTGGCCGAGGGCACGCTGTTCAATTATTTCGAGACCAAGGACGACCTTCTCAACCAGGTTTACCTCGAACTCAAGGCCCAGTTGCGTGACGCGATGATCCCCGGTTATCCCAAGGACAAAGACGTCAAATCCCGCCTGCACCACGCCTGGCACACCTACGTTGGCTGGGGCGCGGCAAACGCTGAAAAACGCAAGGCCATGGCGTTGCTGATGATGTCTGATCGCATCACTGACACCACCCGCGTCACTGGCAGCGAGGCCTTCAACGACATCAGCGCCCTGCTCCACGAAGGCTCGTCGTGCAACGCCTTTCGCGACCAACCCCCGGCTTTCGCCGCCGCGATCATGCGGTCGCTGGCCGACACCACCATGGATTTCATGAGCAATGAGCCTGAGCACGCCGAGCGTTACTGCGAAGCAGGCTTTGTGGCGTTCTGGAATGCAATTGCAAGGGACTGATTTTTTTGACAAATAAATGAGTGATTACTTACTCACATACCTCTCACGAACAGGAGTTACACCATGTCCAACGTCTGGTTGATCACCGGCGCCGCCAGCGGCCTGGGTCGAAACATCGCCGAGGCCGTTCTGGCCTCGGGAGATCGGCTGCTCGCCGCTGCGCGCAATATTCAACGCCTCGACGATCTGGTGGAACGCTATGGCGCCCAGATCCTGCCCTTCGAACTGGACGTGACCGATGCCATTGCCGCCAAGGCCGCCGTACAGAAGGCAGTGGAAACGTTCGGGCGACTGGACGTGCTGGTCAACAACGCCGGTTTCGGCCACATGCTGCCCTTCGAACAAACCGAAGAGGCCGCCTTCCGCACCGAATTCGAGACCAACTTCTTCGGCGTGGTGAACCTCTGCCGCGCTGCGGTCCCGGTGATGCGTGAACAAAGCGCGGGGCGCATCATTCAAATCTCGTCGGTGGGCGGCCGTCTGGCGACACCGGGCATGACCGCGTACCAATCCGCGAAATGGGCCGTCGGCGGTTTCTCCGACGTTCTGGCCACCGAAGTCAAACCCTTGGGCATTCACGTGACCACGCTGGAGCCGGGCGGCATGCGTACCAATTGGGCCGTGCGCGCTCGGGGCCATGACACGCCAGTGATGCCTGCCTACGAGGCCAGCGTCGGCATGATGTTCGGCGTGCTGCGCAAAATCGCCGGCAACGAAAACGCCGATCCGGACCGCGTCGCCCAAATCGTGCTCAAGGTGGCGGCCCATCCACAACCGCCGCTTCGACTGGTGCTGGGTAGCGACGCGCTCAAATACCTGACGCCCGTCGAAGCGGACCGCGCCGACACCGCCGAACGCTGGAAATCCATCAGCACCTCGGTGGACGTCGACGCCAGCGGCCCCGTGCCGCCGTTGCCACCACACTAAGGGCACTGCCATGAACGTCTTGATGTTCGGCGCCACTGGCAGGGTGGGCCAAGGCGTACTGCGCGAGTGTCCGGTGGAGTCCTGAAGGAATCATCAAGGAGAGCCCTGTGTAGGGGCTTTCCGAAAATCCTGTAGTCAGGCCGTTTGGGGCGGGTGGGTTGATGACACTTGCCGAATCGCGTCTTTATCGTCGCCTCCTCATTTCGCTGAAACAGGAGGCTACTCCCGTGTCGAGACCCTACGCGTTCGTGAACGAACGCCCCCAGTCCTACCACTACCTGCGCGATCACCTGCTCGCCATCCCCCTCGGCGCTCGCCCGAAGTTCGATCAACTCAATCCGTACCTTAACAACACCGTCGTCATGCCCGGCGAAGTCGTGATCGTGGGCGATGGCCCTGCACACCTGTGTACGCCTGAAGAGAAGCAGCTGATACAACTGGCGCAGGACGTGCGCATGTCCATGATCGGCACCTCGGGCACCGAGCGGGGCGTCATGGTCCAGAACTTCGACATGTTCCAAAGCATCATGTCCTATGGCTCGATCGGGATCGGCGCCAGCACCGGGGCGTGGAACAAGCACCTCAGGGAAGTTGAGAGCACGCTTAAGGAAATCGAAGCGCTGCATCAGCGGTGGAGATCCGGGGCATTGACCAATGACCCGTTTTTCGCGCAACGCCGTACGTTGTTCGCCCGGATGGAGACTCTCCTGAAAGGCATCGGAAGATTCGGGACCGGGCTGAATAACCAGGGAAAGATGAAGCGCATTCTTGGGATTTCGAGCAAGAGCTATTTGCACACTGGCGAGATTGCGGACTATGCGAAGAACGTCAACGGCGTTTCCAAAATGGCGGGGACGATGAGCAACGGAGCTTACGTTGGTATAGCGCTGGATGTCGGCGCGGGGGCGTTGGAAATCAAAGAGGCTTGTTCGACTGGGCGGGAAGAGGAATGTACCAAGGCTAAGTACGTGGAGGGCGGAAAAGCAGCAGTAGGTATCGGGCTAGCGACAGTGGGCGGTACGGCTGGGCTCTACTTGGCAGGGGCTTTTTGCATTGCGATAGGAATACCAACCGGAGGCATGGGGACATTGGCATGTGCCGTAATAGGAGGTTCTGTAGGGGCATACGCAGGTGGCCAGGCAGGGTCGTACTTCGGCGAACAGGCTGGGGAAAAACTGTTTGAGCACATCGAACGATGACCCCCGACAATTCTGCTTGGATCGCCGTTTCTATTAGCGCACTGACACTGCTCAATTTGGCGTTTCTGATGTACTCGGCCTATTGGAAGCTCCCGCTTGCCGAGCGGCATTTGGCGGATAGCCTTATCGTTTCGAGCACAAAGTCAGTCTGGAAAGGTAACGGCCCCGTTGCACGATTGAACAGGCTGAGCGCTATAGCACTGGTCTTCACAATGCGAGGTTTGCTTGAAAGGCGAGGCTTGGTACAGCACGACATCGTTAATGATGTGCCGCTGAGCCTGCGTATCTGGACAGCGGGCCCCATCTTGAGCAGTTGTCTGATGCTCGTGACCGCCGTTGGTTACTGGTTTTTGGAGCAGATCTGAAAGTAGCAGTCCGGCTTGCTGGCGGTGGCGATTTGAATGGCGCCACCGCCGGCAAGCCGGACGGCTACGAAACGATTACGCTTTCATCGACAAGCGAAAGGGTTACAGAACGACCGCTCCCCCTCATTTCTTCAACGCATCAAACGCTTCAAGCGCGTGCATCGAGTAGATGTACGCCGCCCCGGCATTCAGCGAGATGGCGGTCGCGGCGGCGGCCGCCACTTCTTCACGGGTCGCACCGGCGGCAATGGCGGCTTCGGCGTGAGCCCCGAGACAACCGTCGCAGCGGGTGGTGATGGCCACGGCGAGTGAAATCAGTTCGCGGGTCTTGGCGTCTAGCACGTTGTTTTCCGCCGAGGCATCGCCAAGGGCCATGTAGGCCTTGACCATTTTCGGGTTGGATTTGGACAACGAGCCAAAGGATTGCTTGATGGTGGAAACGAGGTCGGGCCAATTGCTGAACATGGTGGTATCTCCTGAGAGCGGCGACTAGACTGCGCCGGGAACACGCACAGTCTCCGCCAACCAGGTATTTGTAACTTGCTCGTTTGGCTCATTTCTTTGTCAGAAAGTCGCATATGCACGCCATCGACACACTCATCACCCTCGCCGACGTCCGTGGACGCCTCGATCTGCGCTGCCAGTTTCAGGGCGACTGGGCGCTGGACCACGAACAGGAAGCGGACGGCGTTGCGCCCTATCACATCGTGCTGGCGGGGCAGTGCCAGGTCGAACTCTCCGATGGCCGCCGCTTGAAGCTGGTCGCGGGGGACATCCTCGTATTGCCCGATGGCATGAGCCATCTGTTGATCAGTCCCGGCCCACGCGTGCCCGCGTCGAGACCGCAGCTGGAGACCGGAGGCCTGTTGACGGTGCAGCGGTTTGGTCACGGTGCAGAGCCGGACCTGCTTTGCGGGCGATTTCTCTATCAGCGTCATTCGATGCTGTTTTCTGCCCTGCCGGATTATCTGCTGATTTCGACCCAAGCCCTGGACGCCTGCGATCCCCTGCCCGCGCTCGTGGCATTGCTGCGCAGCGAAGCGGACGCCAATCGACCGGGCGGCCAGTTCATGGTCAACGCGCTGACTTCGGCGCTGTTCACCTTGGTGCTGCGCGCACATCTGCAACAGTCGCCGCAAAGCGAAGGCAGCCTGGCGTTACTGGGAGACAAACGCTTAGGACGCGCGTGGCAAGCCATGCTCGACGACCCCGCCCACGAATGGACCGTCGACGCCCTCGCAGAACGGGCCAGCATGTCCCGCGCCACTTTCGTGCGCGCGTTCGGCAAACTCAGCGGCAGCTCGCCCTGGACCCTGCTCACCCAAGTGCGCATGCAAATGGCCTACGGGTTGTTGAGCCGGTCGCAAAGTGGCCTGAGCGACATCGCCGCGCAGGTGGGGTATCAGTCGCAAGCAGCGTTCAGCAAGGTGTTCAAGGACACCTATGGGATGGCGCCGGGACAATTGCGGCGACGTCTCGATTCCCGGGAGTCCTGAACGCGTCAACCTGCGACGCAATAATGGATGGCACGCCAAGCCCTCTGTGGGTCGGCATCAGCTCGGCGCTTTCACCCCCAGCCGCTTCCACATCGGTTTGGTAATGCGCTGGGTATTCTTGTACCCCGCCCACGGATCGGCCTTGAGCTTGCGCAGGCGTTTTTGCAGGTTGGCGATGTTCCATTGGGCCGAGGATTTGAGGCTGGTGAGTTCATCCCGGGCAATGGGCACTGAGACCGGCAATCCAGGTCGGGCGCGAACCGAGTAGGCCGCGACGGTGCTGGCGCCTCGGGTGTTGCGAAGGTAATCGATGAAGATTTTGCCGATGCGATTCTTCGGGCCGGACGTCGCGGTGAACCGTTCCGGCAACTGCTGCGAGATGAACTGCGCCAGCGCTTTGGCGAAGGCTTTCACAGTGTCCCAATCGGCCTTGCGCGCCAGCGGCACGAGGATGTGCATGCCCTTGCCGCCGCTGGTCTTGATGTACGCATCCAGCCCGAGTTCGTCGAGCACCGACAGGGTCAACTGCGTCGCCTCGACCATGCTGCGCCATGGCAGATCCGTGTCCGGGTCGAGGTCGAGGACGAAGTGATCGGGCAGTTCAATCTGGTCGTACGTCGAACCCCAGGTGTGCAGTTCGATGGTGCCCATTTGCGCCGCCCCGACCAGTGCCTGCACGGTGTCGATTTCCATCAGCCGCGCATGACCGGGGTCGAGCTCAGGGTCGAGCTGTTTTATGTTGGGAATCGCCAGCCGCTCAGAGTGCTTCTGAAAGAACTGTTCGCCCTCGACGCCTTCCGGACAGCGCAGCAGCGCCACGGGACGATGGTCGAGATGCGGCAGAATCCAGTCGGAAATCGATTCGTAGAAATGCGCGAGGTCAATCTTGTGCAAGCCGCTTTCCTTGTCGATCACGCGTTCCGGGTGACTGATCATCACGCCCGCCACTTCGATCTTGTCCTTGGCCGTGCGTGTGCGGGTAGGCTTGGAGGCCGACTCTTCAGCCTTGGAAGCCCCTGATTTAGAGGCCTTGGGCTTGAACGGCGCTTTGATGTCTTTCGGGGTGCGCGGGTATTCGTGGACCACTTCACTCGCGGGCTTGTCGCTGCGCAGGGCGATAAAGGACGAGTGCCGAATGATGCCCTCGCGGGTCCACTCACCAAACTCCACCTCACCCACCAGCGTCGGCTCGATCCAGTGCACCCCTCGGGCCTGGGCGCTGGTGAGTTTTTTCGCCAAAGGCGAGGCGTCCTGTTCAAGCGCCTTCATCTGCCCGAACATGTCGTCGAGCATCTTTTGATTGAAACCTGTTCCGACCCGCCCGGCGTACACCAAACCGGCGCCCTCCTCGTTCACCGCCAACAGCAACGCGCCAAACCCGCTGCGCGTGCCTTGGGGCTTGGTGAAACCGACGATGACGAACTCCTGCCGCAACTTGCACTTGAGCTTGATCCAGTCCGGGCTGCGGCGGGACTGGTATACGCTCCCCGCCCGTTTGCCGATCACGCCTTCAAGGGACAACGAACACGCGCTCTCGATGATGTCGCGATGGTTGGCCGAGAAGGCATCGGAAAAACGCAGCAGCCCCTTGGCTTGCCGACCAAGCAGTTTTTTCAGCGCAGCCCGGCGCTCTTCCACGGGCTTTTCGCGGATGTCTTCGCCGTTGAGAAACGGCACGTCGAACAGGTAGTACACGATGTCCTTGCTGCGGCCGATCTCGAACGCGTTCTGCAATGCCTGAAAATCCGGCAGCCCGGCGTCGTTGAGCACCACCACTTCGCCGTCGAGCCAGCCATCGCCCAGGTTCAGATCGGCGATGGCCTTGGCCTGCAACGGCAGACGGTCGGTCCAGTCATGGCCGTTGCGGGTGATCATGCGCACCTCGCCATCGCGAATCCGGGCCATGATTCGGTAGCCGTCGAATTTGATCTCGTACAGCCAATCACCCGCCGGCGGGGTGTCCATCAGCGTGGCGAGTTGAGGGGAAAGCTTGTCCGGGATGCTGGATTTCTTCGTTGCCGCTTTCTTACTTGCAGGTTTTGAGGCCGCTGGCTTCTTCTCGGCTACCGGCGCCGAGGCCGCCTTGCGTTTCGGGGCTTTGGCCGTGCTTCGTCCCTCGCCCACCATCGCACCACTGACCACGCTTTCCGGCTTGTCGGCGACGATGTCGTATTCGTCCGCCGAGCGCACCGCCTCGTCTTTTTCCTTGATCAACAGCCACTGTTCCTTGTCGCCACTGCCGTGCAAATGGGTGCGGACCAAGGCCCAGTCGCCGGTCAGTTTTTCGCCGATCAGGGTGAATTTCAGTTTCCCGGCTTTGTAGGTGGCGCGAGGGTCGCCGTGGGGCTGCCAGATCCCCCGGTCCCAGACGATCACGTCTCCGGCGCCATACTGCCCCTCGGGGATGCTGCCCTCGAAACTGCCGTAGCCCAGCGGGTGATCTTCGACGTGCACCGCCAGGCGTTTGTTTTTCGGGTCCAGACTCGGGCCTTTTGGCACGGCCCAACTCTTGAGCGTGCCGTCCAGTTCCAGTCGAAAGTCGTAATGCAGATTGCGCGCATCGTGCTTGTGAATGACGAACGTCAGCGCCTTGCCTTTGCTGCTGCGAGCCCGGCCCGAGGTTTCGGGGGGCTCGGAAGTGATGTCGAAATTGCGCTTGCGGGTGTACTCACTCACAGGTTTTGCCATGATCGATCAGTCCTCTGCACCCCGCGTTCGATACGCCGGGCAGTTCTCAACACAAGGCGCTGCGTCTCAAAAGAGGGGCTCAGGACGCCTTGGTCGTCTTTTTCCTTGCAGGGGCTCGCCGTTTGGCCGGGGCTACATCATCAGCGGCTGCGGTTTTGCTCTTGCTGGCAGGTTTGGTTTTCACTGGGGCCTTGGCGGAACCGCCGCGGCTGCCCAGACTGCGTTTGAGCAATTCAGTCAAATCGATGACATCAGCGGATTTGCGCTCGGTCTCCCCGGCGTCGGTTTCCACGTCTTCAATCTTGCCTTCCCGGGCCTTGGTCTCGACCAGCGTCATGATCTGGTCCTGGAACGTGTCACGGTATTCTTCGGCGTCCGGGGTCCAGTCGGTGCTCATGTCCTTGACCAGCCGCTTGGCCATGTCCAGCTCGCTCTTGCTGAGCTTCACGTCGGTGGCTTCCTTGGGCAGGTCCAGACTGTCCAGCCCGCGCACTTCAGCGGGCCAGCGCAGCAACACCAGAATGATCGCCGACTCCAGCGGCATCACTGCCGCCAGATGTTGACTGGTACGGATCACCACATGAGCCAGCGCGACCTTGCCGGTGTCCACCAGCGTCTGCCGTAAGAGAGCGTAGACCTTCTCGCCGCGCTTGTCGGGTGCAAGGAAGTACGGCGTGTCGATGTTTTGCAGCGGAATCTGCGCGCTGTCGACAAAACCGAAGATGTCGATGGTCTGCGTCGACTTGGGGTGCGCGGCGCGAATCTCGTCTTCGCTGATGACCACGTAGCGGCCCTTCTCGTACTGCACGCCCTTGACGATATTTTCCTTGGTCATCTCCTTGCCGGTGACCTTGTTGATCCGCTTGTAACCGACCGGGTCCATGCTGCGCTTGTCCAGCCAGTCGAAATCCACGCCCTGCTGCGACGTCGCCGACACCAGCGCCACAGGGATGTGCACCAGCCCAAAACTGATCGCGCCCTTCCAGATTGCCCGAGCCATCGCGTTAATTCCCAAGGGGTGTGTAAGGGAATGACCGGGGCGCGAGGGGAAAAGTTTCGGGCGGACGACGGAACCACGCTTGAGGGGCGTCGTACCATTCCTTTCAGGCATAGGTCATATCAATCCAACAGACCTTCTTAACGCAATGGAAAAGCGTTAGCCTGCTCACCATTCTTCATCCATGCCCGTGCCAGAGCGTTTCCGGCATCGGTGCTACGTCTTTTGAGAACCCGCCATGACTTCCACGTCCCAGACCGCTGCCCTCGGTGCAACCATGACCAAAGGGCTGGCGATGCTGTTTGCGTTTTGCTGCGGCGCCATCGTTGCGAACATTTATTACGCTCAACCGATCATTGGCCTGATTGCCCCGGACATCGGGCTGTCGAGCACGCTGGCCAGCCTGATTGTGTCGCTGACGCAGATTGGCTATGCCGTGGGCCTGTTTTTCCTGGTGCCGCTGGGCGATTTGCTGGAAAACCGCAAGCTGATGATGGCGACGACGGCGGTGGCGATTCTGAGCCTGTTGAGCGCTGCGTTCGCCGAGACGCCCAATCTGTTCCTGCTCGCCTCGCTGCTGGTGGGATTCAGCTCGGTGGCGGTGCAGATTCTGATTCCGTTGGCCGCGCATCTCGCCCCCGAAGAAACCCGTGGACGGGTCGTCGGCAGCATCATGGGTGGCCTGCTGTTGGGCATTCTACTGGCCCGTCCGGCGTCCAGCCTGATTGCCGACCACTTCGGCTGGCGCGCGGTGTTTGGTACCGCTGCCGTAATGATGCTGCTGATCAGCGTCGTGCTGGCCACGACCATTCCCAAACATCAGCCGACTCATAACGCCAGTTACGGACAGTTGCTGAAGTCCCTGTGGACGCTGTTGGTCAAGCAGCCGGTGCTGCGCCAGCGGGCGTTTTATCAGGCCTGTATGTTTGCGACGTTCAGCCTGTTCTGGACCGCCGTACCGCTGGAGCTGGCCAACAACCACGGCCTCTCGCAAAGCCAGATTGCGCTGTTTGCGCTGGTCGGGGCGATTGGCGCCATTGCCGCGCCCTTTGCCGGTCGGCTGGCGGACGCCGGGCATAGCCGTCAGGCGAGTCTGTTCGCGATGCTGTTCGCCGCCCTGAGCTTTCTGCCCAGCCTGGTGCAACCCGCGTACGCCGTCATCGGTATGGCCGTGACCGGCGTGGTGCTGGATTTCTGCGTGCAGATGAACATGGTGGTCGGCCAGCGCGCCGTTTATGCCCTCGATGCGAAGAGCCGCAGCCGCCTGAATGCGCTGTACATGACGAGTATTTTCCTCGGCGGCGCCACAGGGTCGGTGATCGCCAGCGCGCTCTACGACCACGGCGGCTGGGGCTGGATCGTGATCGCGGGCAGTGCGTTTCCGCTGGTGGCGCTGCTGATGTTTTTGAAAAACTCGGCGGGATCACGCGCTGCCTGAACCGTTGAGAGCACGACGAACGCAAGACCTGTGGGGGCGAATTCATTCGCGAAAAATGTACAGCCGACGCCGCTCTGTCGACTGGAAGATCATTCGCGAATGAATTCGCTCCCACAGAGATCCCCACCCCATTCATGACTTATTTTCCGACTCCCAAGGAGTGATTCCATGACCTCCCGCACCTTCCTCATCACCGGCGCCAGCAAAGGCATTGGCCGCGCCCTGTCCGAATCCCTGGCGGCCGCAGGGCATCAGGTGGTCGGCATCGCCCGCAACGCCGATGACCCGACTTTCCCCGGCGTGCTGATCGAACTGGACCTCAGCGACAAGGCGCAGACCCGCTGCGGCCTGACCGAACTCGCGCAGCATTACCGCTTCGACGGGCTGGTCAACAACGTAGGGCTGGTGCGCCCACAGCCTTTGGGTGAAATCGAACTGGAAGACTTCGACGCCGTGATGAGCGTCAACCTTCACTCCGCCCTCCTCGCCACCCAGGCCCTGCTGCCGAACATGCGCGAACAGGGTTGGGGCCGCATCGTCAACATTTCTAGCCTGACGGTGCTCGGCATCACCCAACGCACGGCCTACGCTGCCGCCAAGGCCGCGCTGATCAGCTTCACCCGCTCTTGGGCACTGGAACTGGCCCAAACGGGCATCACCGTCAACGCCATCGCCCCCGGCCCGACCGAAACCGAACTGTTCCGCCAGAACAACCCACCGGGCAGCGAAGGCGAAAAGCGCTACCTCTCCGGCGTGCCCATGGGCCGCTTCGGCCAACCGGAAGAAATCGCTTCGGCGATCGCCTTCCTGCTGTCAGAGCAGAGCGGGTTCATCACCGGGCAAACGTTGTTCGTGGATGGCGGGGCTTCGGTGGGTAAGGCGGGGGTTTAAGCGAACAACGATAGCTGCAAAAAAACCGCCGAAATCGGCGGTTTTTATTTGAGTATTCAACCTCTGGGCCCAGCCAGTGGGCCTGGTGGCTCAAGGTCTTTACCAAGGGCAAGACCTACTCGTAAAAAACGCTTTTGATTCTCCGAAAAAACATCGGCAAGCATCCGTGCCTCGCCTTTCAGCTCAATCATTAGCTGCATTTTTGCTTTGCGTTTTTTGGCGTTCATAGACACCTCCTGCGTCTGCTCAATGACGGCCATGTTAGGAGCCACCTACCGAAATGACAAGGCGGCGGGCCTCATCAAACTGAAATCCCAGCGCCTGGTAATACGCTACGGCATCCGCCGCTGGCTGCTGTATCTCGATCTCGCGACAACCCAGCATTTGCGCGTAAAGGTCGACTCCCATTAAGGCGAGAGGTGCAATAAGCCCTTTGAGCGGATGCTCGCTCCCGGGTTTCCTTCGAGAAGAATGATTTTGATCGTAAGCCGGCTTTGACGTGGGGTTGCATAACACAAGCCGCACAATGTCTGGTCGTACCAAATGGCGAGGTCAAAACCCTTTGCATCCGATTTCTTCCAACCTGAAACAAGCTCCCAAGGGTAGGTGCTGCCTTCCCAGTGTTCGCAGGCTGTGATGGCGGCTCGATCAATAGGCTCGAATCCCACCCGTCGGCCGTCGATGCCGAGCGCACTCGTCTCGAAGGCACTGCCCATTTTTTCGTTGATGAGTGCACGGGCTCGGGACCGGAAAATCTGATTCCTTAGCGCCGTGGCCATTCCATGTCGTCTCATCGCCAGTGTTCATTGAAAACTCAAGGACGAATGATGACGGCATAAAGAAAAGCATGTGCGGTACATATTTATTGAGCACCCGCGCCCCTGATGTGACACGGTCCCCGTGGTAGCGAATTTATTCGCGAAGGGCCAGCTCTACCGACGCATCTCTATCGGCTGGTCCATTGTTCGCGAATGAATTCGCTCCCACAGGATGAGCTGCGCTGTATTGTGAAAATCACCGAATCGCCGCAAACCCTCTTTCCAGGTCTTCGATCAACGCGCTGACGTCCTCCAGCCCGATGTGCAATCTCAGCAGCGGGTTGAGGGTCTTGTCGGTAGCGTTCTGTCGGTCGTGGACGTTGGCGGGGATGATCAGGCTTTCGAAACCGCCCCACGACGCGCCAAGGCCAAACAGGTTGAGGGCTTCGATGAACGGCGCCTGCAAGGTGGGATCGTTGTCAGCCAGTTCGAAGGTGAGCAGGCCGTTGCTGCCGGTGAAGTCGCGTTTCCACAGGGCGTGGTTCGGATGATCGGGCAGCGCCGGGTGGAAGACGCGTTTGACCTGAGGATGCTGCTGAAGCCAGCGCGCGACCTCCAGGGCCTGGCGCTGATGGGCGTCCAGCCGGGTGGCGAGGGTGCGGGCGCCGCGCAGCACGAGGTAAGCGTCATCGGGGCTGACGACGCTGCCGAAGGTGTCCGTCATGACGGCCAACGGTTGCCAGACGGCTTGGGTGGTACAGACGCTGCCCATCACCACGTCGCTGTGCCCTGACAGGTATTTGGTCAGGGCCATGATGGAAATGTCCGCGCCCAGTGTCAGCGGTCGGTACTGGTAGCCCGAGCCGTAGGTGTTATCCACCGCCAGCAAAATTCCCCGCGCCTTGCACAGCGTGGCAATGGCCGGCAGGTCGGCCAGTTCGTACAACAGTGAACCGGGCACCTCGGCATAGACCATTTTGGTGTTGGTTTGCAGTTTGCCTTCCAGCCCGCTGCCGTCGGCATTGAAGTAGCTGTATTGAATGCCGAACGGTTTGAGGAACTCCTCGGCCACTTGCCGCACCGGCGAGTACACCGCGTCAGTTATCAGCACGTGATCGCCGGGGCGCAGGTACGCCAGAAAGGTCTGCGCGACGGCTGCCAGTCCGGTACTGAACAGGCGCGTGCGATAGCCGCCTTCCAGTTCCGTGACCAGATCTTCCAGCTCGAACGCCGTCGGATTGCCCCGCGCGCCGTAGGTCAGCACGCGTTCGGTGTCGCGGCGTTTGCGCGCGTCGCGCATGTCGCCGAGGCTGTCGAACAACACGGTGCTCATGCGGGACACGGACGGGTTGACCCAGCGCACGCCGCTGCCCTTTTCCCCTCGGGCGGCGTGGATCAGGCGCGTGCGCACCCGGTTCTCGTTTGCGCTGGATGCCAAGGGCTTGAGGGTGGCAATTTCCTGCGTTGTCATCTGCCCCAGCAAGCCGATTTCCCACGCCAGGTATTGGCGTGCGGCGTCTTTGTTGCCCGAGTGGCGATCATGGGTGAAGAACAGGAAATCGATGCACTGCTCGTCGGCTGGATTGCAGGCATCTTCGGCCAGCGCAAAACCCGCTGCCTGCCAGGTTTTGAAATCCAGCCAGCGGACGTGCTGACGTTGCGATTCTGGCAGCTCAAAGGTGGCGATGGCGGCGAGGTTTGCATCGTCTGCGACGAGGACGATCGGCTGGGTCTGAGCAGCAAGATCATCCGCCAGGCGCGTGCGAATCGACCACACCGACCCGGCAATGTGTGCTTTGCGATAGGCCATGCTGCTGCGCAGATCGATCAGCGCAACGGTGTCGTCCCGCAGCGCATCCTGCAAAGCCGCCGCGCTGATTTCAGGCAACGCCGGCGCATACGACTCAGCCCTGACCGGCAACGCCAGGCCACTCTGCAAACCGCCTTCCAGGACATAGGCCTCATGCCCCAACTGACGTAGCCAACTGGCAACGATGGGGGCACGGACGCCGTCGTTGTCGAGCAGCACCAGACGCGCCCCGCGCACCCCGACATAAAGATCAGTGGACTGAATCAGCTGCCCGCCAGGCGTGTGTTGTGCACCCGGCAAACTGCCGAGGGCAAACTCTTCCGGCGTACGCACATCGCCCAGAAACAGGCTGCGTGACGGGTCCTGCGACCACGCGATGACCTGCTCGGCCTTGACCGTTTGCACACCGGCACGTTTAGCCAGCTGTAGCGCGGCGTCGCGCTGCGGGGCCAACGACGCGGTGGGCGATACGTCCGGATAGCGCCGCGCGCTGCCGTGTTCAAGCGGCAGATCGGCGAGGTACCAGCCCTGCGTGCCGTTTTCCAGCGCGTAGACCGGGTTCTTCACGCCGAGGTCGATGAGGGTCTGTGCGCCGATGATGCTGCGGGTGCGACCGGCGCAATTGACGACGATGGGGGTGGTGTCATCCGCCACCAGGTCTTTCAGGCGATAGCCCAGTTCGCCGTTCGGGCAGCAGATGGAACCGGGAATGGTCATCTTGCGGTATTCGTCGAACGGGCGGCCATCGAGGACCACCAGCGGCTCACCTTTGGCCTGCCACTCCGCCAGCTCGTTGGCACTGATGTGCGGTGTGTGACTGGCCTCTTCCACCAACTCACCAAACGCCTTGGACGGCACATGCACCCCGGCGAACAATTGCAAACCCGCCGCCTGCCAACCGTCGGCGCCGCCCTCAAGCACGTGCACGCGACGGTAGCCTAACGTCTCCAGACGCTGCGCGGCCTTGCGCGAAATGTCATTGCCGGTCTGGTCGTAGACCACCAGACGCACGTTGGGGTTGGGCGCCAGACGGCGGGCTTCGAGTTCAAGGCGGCTGTAGGGCACGTTCACCCCGTGAAACAGATGCGCTTCGCCGTACTGGCCGTGCTCTCGCACATCGAACAGGGCGATTTCCTGGCCGTCGAACAGCCAGGTTTGCAGGTGGTGCGGGGTGACTTTTTGGCTCATGGGGGTTCTCGTGATTCTGTCGTGTGGCTTGGTCTTGTGACTAACGCGACCTTGTAGGAGCGCGGCTTGTCCCGCGACCGGCTGCGAAGCAGTCGCAAATCCATACACCCGGCCGTGTCAGATGAGCCGAATTCAACAGATTTACGACGACTTCGTCGCCGGTCGCGGGACAAGCCACGCTCCTACAGGGACAGGGGTGGGGTTACTGCAACACCAACGACTTCTCGCCCGCCGCCACTTCCCGGCCCTTCTCGTACGCACGTTGTACGGCTGGTCGGGCCTTGATGCGTTCGCGCCAGGCGTGGATGTTCGGGTAATCCGCCAGGTCCTGGCCCTGACGCAGCGGCTGAATCCACGGGAAGATCGCGATGTCGGCAATCGAATAATCACCCGCCACATACGGCACTTCACCCAGGCGTTTTTCCAGCACGCCATACAACCGCGCGGCTTCAGCGCCAAGCAGGTCGAGGGCGAATGGAATCGGCTCCGGCGCCTTTTCCCTGAACACCTGCCATTGGCTCAGGTACGGCGTGACATGCCCCACCTGCCAGAACAGCCACTCCTGCACGCGCTGGCGCTCCGCGGTACCTTCTGGCGGGAGAAAACGCCCGGCCTTGTTCGCCAGATAATTGAGAATAGCCCCGGATTCGAAGAGGCTCAGCGGCTCGCCCGCGGACACAGGAGAATGATCGACAATCGCCGGAATCCGCCCGTTGGCGCTGATCTTCTGGAAGAAATCCTGCTTCTGCTGGCCGGTGCGAATGTTGATGGGCAACAGTCGATATTCTTGCCCGAGCTCTTCGAGGAGAATGCCGACTTTCAGGCCGTTGCCGGTGGGCCAGTAGTAGAGGTCGATCATGCGAAGGCCTTGATGGACGGCGCCATTTGCGAAGCGTTGTAGTTGAGAACCTTGCCTTCGGTGTTGACGCCGTAACGCCCGTTCAGCGACTCCAGCGGACGGCCGTACAGGTGGAAATGCAGGGTCGGGGTTTCGCCGTCGACTTTGATGCCGTGCAGGTCCTCGCCGAGGAAGCTGATCGACGTGCCCGGTTGCACCACGACTTCCTTTTCCAGCTCCAGCCTGGCGAACGTCGGGTCACTGCCATCGTCGGTGCGGGCCCAGACGTAGTTAATCTCCTGACCCTGCACCGCCACGATCACCGCCCAGGTTTCGTGGTTGTGCGGCAACGTGCTTTTGCCCGGCAGCAGCGAGTTCATGTAGAGCGTAGGCGTCTCGCCGTCGTCGTTCAGGCGATAACGAAACGCAGTGTCGCCCTCCCCCGGAACCGGCGCCGGGAAGGTGTCGAAGTTGAACAGGTCGTGACGTTCGGCCAGGCCTTCCAGCAGGCTGACGATTTCTTTCAGCGCTGCGCGGTCCACGCCGCGTTGGTGAATGACGCGGATTTTCTGAAGGAAATCTTCGATCACGGGGCTGCGGGTTTCGATGCTCATCAGGTGCTCCTTTTATTAGTCATTGATCGCCAGTCGCGGCCCGTCAAACCGACAGGCTGTACCGGCTGATATTGCTCAATAGAAACGGGTCGCCGCTGGCCACCGGACGACGTCCGGCATCGCCCAGGGCGTGGCGCAAAAAGGTCTGGGTGCGCTCGCTGGTGGGGCGCTGGAAAATCTGTTCGGCGCTGCCGTGCTCGACGATCAGGCCGTTTTCGGTGAAATACACCACGTCGCTGATGTCCTCGGCGAAGCGCATCTCGTGGGTCACCAGCACGCAGGTCATGCCCTCTTCGGTCAGCTCGCGAATCACCGTCAATACTTCGCCCACGGTTTCCGGGTCCAGCGCCGAGGTCACTTCATCAAAGAGGATCAGCTCGGGCCGCATCGCCAGTGCGCGGGCGATCGCCACCCGCTGTTGCTGGCCGCCGGACAACTGCCCCGGATACGCATCGGCCTTGTGTTCCATGCGCACCTTGGCGAGCAAGGCGCGGGCTTCTTTCTCGGCGTCCACCGAATTGCGCCCCAGCACCTTTCGCGGCGCGATGACGAGGTTTTCCAGCACCGACAAGTGCGGGAACAGGTTGTACTGCTGAAACACGAACCCCACGCGCTTGCGCAATTGGATGCGCTGCGCCTCGTTGGCCAGCGTGTGCACCTCGGTGTCGCCCACGCGAATCGTGCCGCGCTGGGGCTGCAACAGGCCGGTGATGCAGCGCAGGATCGTCGACTTGCCCGAGCCCGACGGGCCGATGATCGACACCGCCTGGCCGCGCTGCACGTCGAGGTCGATGCCCTTGAGCACGCGGTTGCTGCCGAACGAAAGATGAATGTCGCGCAGGCTGATCAGGGGTTGCTCGGCGCGCGTTTCAGGAGAAGGCATAACGTCGCTCCAGGAATTGAGTGAGTCGGGAAATCGGGTAGCAATAGGTGAAAAACAGCGCCAGCACACTGAAGTAAATCAGTACCGTAAAGCCCGTGCGGTTGACCGTATTGCTGGCGATCTGCGCGGTGTCGATCAGGTCATGCACCCCCACCAACGAGGCCAGCGCGGTGCCCATGGTGATCACCGCGTAGAGGTTCATCCACGGCGGCAGCATGCGCTTGAAGCACTGCGGCAGGATGATCGAACGGAAGATTTGCCCACGGGTGAACGCCAGCGAACGCGAGGCTTCCCACTGGGTGCTGGGGATCGAGCCGATGGCCCCGCGAAAGATTTCCGCAACGTTGGCGCTGGCGGGCAGCGCCAGGCCGATGGTGACTTTCACCCAGTCGGGAAAGGCGATCCACGATTTGCCAATGTGCAGCTCGAACGGAAAGACGTAGGTGGTGAAATAGATCAGCACCAGCCATGGCGCGTTGCGAAACACCTGCACCCAGATTCGCGCAGGGAGCCGCGTGATCCACAGCGGCGACACGCCCAGCGCGCCGATTAACAGGCCCAATACCGAGCCGATGGCAATGGCCAACAGGCTGATCAGAATGTTCTGCCCGAAGCCCACGGCCAGTGCGGGCGACCACTCGTAAAGCGCGGCGAACACCGGGCTTTTGGGTGCGCCGAAGATCAGGAACGCCAACAACGCAGCGACCAGCACCAGTTTGCCCGGATGACGCCGGGGCCAGGACAGCGGCAGGGTCGCGGACGATTCAATGGCCATAACCGGGCATCCTCAATTTGGCTTCGAGGGCGCGGCCCACACAGTTGACGATGAAGCTGAGCAGGCCGAAAAACGTCAGCAACAGGATCATCAGTTCCAGCACGTTGTCGCTCTGAGTCCAGATCATGATCGAGGCGTACGTGATGTCGCCCACGGCGATGGCCGAGGCCACGGCGGTCATCTTCACCAGGTCGATCAGGTTGTTGATCAGCGACGGCAAGGCGAAGCGCAGGGCCAGCGGCAGTTGTACATTCCACAGCAGTTGACGGCTGCTGAAAGCCAGGGAACTCGCCGCTTCCAGCGTCACGGCAGGCACCGCTTCGATCCCGGCGCGCAGGGCCTCGGCATGAAACGCGCCCTTGTGCAGCGAGATCACGATCACCACCCAGGCGAACGGCGTCAGCGGGTTCGCCGCACCCACGGCCTGGGTCAAGAGCATGTTCAACACCAGGAACGCGCAGTACAGCTGCACCAGTGTCGGCGTGTTGCGGGTGACTTCGATGAACACCCGCGCAGGCTTGGCGAGATAGGGCTTGCCGCTGGTCAGCATGGCCGCCAGCCCGACGCCGGCCAGCAGGCTGCCGACGATGGTGAACAGGCACAGCAACACGGTCGTCAGCGCGCCGTTGACCATCGAACCGCGCTGATAAGCGTCCAGCAGAAAGCTGTAGTTCAGGCCGAACCTGGCCGTCCACTGCACGAAGCCTGTTAGCCATTCATCGGGGGCCAACCAATGACTCATGCCAGCGCCTCGACACGCAGCTGTGCGCAGGCATCGGCGATCCGGCGCCCGGCTTCGATCACGCTGCTGGTGGCGGTGGCGATGGACAGGCGGAACCACGGCGACAGCCCATACGCGCTACCCGCCACGCCTGCGACGCCCTGCTCCAGCAGGTAATCAACCACGTCGCCGTCGTCCTTCAGGCGCTGGCCATCGGGACGAATGCGCCCCAGCAAACCGGCGCAGCGCACGAAGACGAAAAAGCCGCCTTCCGGCGTGAGCACGTCCAGCCCGTCCACCTCGCTCAGCGTCGCGATCAAGAGATCACGACGCTGCTGATAGGCCTGAACCTGCTCCGGCAGAAACGCCAGCCCGCCTTCGAATGCCGCCAGCGCAGCCGCCTGGCCGACCGACGAGGCGCCGGAAGTCGATTGCGACTGAATCACCGTCATGGCGCTGGTCAGTTCCTTGGGGCCGGCACCAAAGCCGATGCGCCAGCCGGTCATGGCGTAGGTCTTCGAAGCCCCGCCCACCAGCAAGGCACGGGATTGCAGATCGGGCGCGACGTTGAGCAGACTCAGCGGCGGATTGCCGTCGAAGCGAATGTGTTCGTACAGCTCATCCAGCAGCACCAGCACCTGAGGATGACGGCGCAGCACCTCGGCCAGCGCCAGCAGTTCCGCCTCGCTGTACACCGCGCCACTGGGGTTGCCGGGGCCGTTGAGGATCAGCCAACGGGTACGCTCATTGATGCTGTTTTCCAGCTGTTGCGGGGTCAGTTTGCAGCCCTGTTCAAGGCCGCATTCGATGAACACCGGCTCGCCACCGTTGACCCGCACGATGTCCGGAAACGACGGCCAGTACGGCACAGGTACCAGCACTTCATCGCCGTCATCCAGGGTCGAAGCGAAAGCGTTGAAGATGATCTGTTTGGCGCCGTTGCCGACCACAATCGAGGGCAGTGCGTAGTCGAGACGGTTCTCCCGCTGAAGTTTGCGCTGGATGGCCTCGCGCAGTTTCTTCACGCCGGGGGTCGGCGTGTACTTGGTGGCGCCGCCGTCGATGGCTTTGTAGGCGGCCTGTTTGATGTGCTCAGGCGTATCAAAATCCGGCTCGCCGGTGGTCAGGTCGAGGATGTCGCGACCGGCATCACGCAGCTCGGTGGCGCGGGATTTGGCGGCGGCGTTGGCAGACAGGGAAACGCGCTGCACGCGTTGGGACAGACGAACGCTCATGAAGGATTACTCTCGCTGTCGATGGGGATCAGAACCTTGCCCGGGTTGAGCAAATTGAGGGGGTCGAGGGCCTGCTTGATGCGGCGCATCAGGTCCAGTTCGACGCGGCTTTTGTAACGCGGCAGCATCGCTCGCTTGCGTTGGCCAATGCCGTGCTCGGCGCTAATCGAGCCGCCGAAGGCGTGGGCGCTGTCGTGCACCAGTTCGCTCAGTTCGGCGTAACGCGCCATGTGCGCCTCGACCGTGGAGTTCAAGGGGTGGGCGACGTTGTAATGCAGGTTGCCGTCGCCCAGATGGCCGAAGGTGAAGTTGCGCACGCCAGGAAAATGCTGTTGCAGCAAGGCGTCGGTGTGCTCGACGAACTCAACGATGCGCGAGATCGGGATCGAGATGTCGTGCTTCATGTTGCGACCGGCCCGACGTTGCGCATCGCTCATGTTCTCGCGCAGCAGCCACAACGCCTCGCTTTGGGCCAGGCTTTCAGCGATCAGCGCATCGGCCAGCAGCCCTTCTTCGAAGGCGCTGCCCAACACCTCTTCAAACGCCTGACGCGCATGGGCTTCACTGTGGTTATCCGACAGCTCCAGCAAGGCGAACCAGGGCTGCGGCGCATCGACGAAGGCTTGCGGGCCGTCGGGGAACTGCTCGCGCAACAGCGTCAGGCAATCGGCGGTCAGCAATTCGAACGCCGTCAGGCTTGCGCCAAAACCGGCACGGGCGTGAGAGAGAAAACTCACCGCCTGAGCCAGTGAATCGAACGCCAGAAACGCTGTGGTCTGGGCCTTGGGCAGCGGGAACAGTTTCAGGGTCGCAGCAGTAATGATGCCGAGTGTGCCTTCGCTGCCGATGTACAGATCGCGCAGGTCATAGCCGGTGTTGTCCTTGCGCAGACCGCGCAGGCCGTTCCAGATTTCGCCCTCGGCGGTCACCACTTCCAGGCCCAGGGTCAGCTCGCGGGTGTTGCCGTAGCGCAGCACCGCCGTGCCGCCCGCGTTGGTGCCCAGGTTGCCGCCGAGGGTGCAACTGCCCTCCGCGCCGAGGCTCAACGGGAACAACCGCCCGGCCTTGCGCGCCACGTCCTGAACGTTTTGCAGAATGCAGCCTGCCTCGACCGTCAAGGTGTCGTTATCCGTGTCGACCTCACGTACGCGATTGAGCCGGTCAAGAAGCAGCAGCACCGAACGGCCACTGGCGTCGGGCGTTGCAGCGCCCATCAGCCCGGTGTTGCCGCCCTGCACCACAATCGGCGCTGTACGGGCGACACAGGCCCGCACCACCGCCGCCACTTCTTCGGTATTGGCCGGGCGCACCACGGCCAGTGCCTTGCCGACGTACGTGCCCTGTTTGTCGGTCAGTTGCGTGGTCGAGTCGGTGCCCGGCTGCACGTAGTCGGCGCCGATCAGTCTTTGCAAGGTCTGGAACAGGTCGCTGCTCATGGCAAGCCTCGGTTATTGCGCAGCCAGTGGCGCGGCATTGCGGAATTGCTCATGCATGTCGCGCAGGGCTTGAGACGGGGCCATGCCGGTGCGTTGACCGACGTCGATCAGCCAGCCGCTGCGGTGCCAGTCGCGGATGATCGCGTCGATTTTCGCCTGGGTGTCGTGCTCACCTTTGCGCACCCAGATCACCGATTTCGACGGGATCAGGTCGTTGGCAAGCGGGATGTTGTAGTCGGCCCATTCCGGGTCATCCAGCAGCGCGTGCATGGTCGGGCTGACGTGAACGGCAGCGACGCAACCGTTGCCGCGCAGGGACAGCAGCGATTCGGACTGGCTGCGGAACGCCTTGATCTCGGCGCCGTAGGTCTCCTGCAACGGCTTGATGAAGTTGCTGCCTTGGGACACGCAGACCGGCTTGCCCTTGAGGTCTTCCCACGTGGCGATGCCCGCGCCTTTGCGGATCAGCGCGGCGCCGCCGACTTCTTCGTACGGCGTCGGGGCGTAGTCGAGAATCCCGGCGCGCTCGTCGGTGTACTGCATGTTGGCGATCAGGATGTCGACCTTGCCCTGCTGCAAGAACTGCACGCGGTTGGGCGCCAGGACGGAAACAGTTTCCAGGTCCACGCCCAGCTTCTGAGCGATGCCCTTGGCCAGCTCGACGTTATAGCCCAGGTGTTCACCGGTTTTCGGGTCGATGGTGCCGAACGGCGGGCCGCTGAGGATCACGCCGATGCTGATTTTGTGGCGCTGCTGGATCTTGTCCAGCGTCGCATCGGCGTGGGCCAGGGTGGCCGCCATCGCCATGCCGATCGAGAGGCCGAGGGCGGTCAGGGTTTTGCCGAAAGTACGCGTGCTCATAACCAATGCCTTGAAAGGGAAACGACTCAGGCGCCTGTGGCCTGGAACTTGTCATGCAGCTCGACCAGTGCTGGCGAGGCCGGGGTGATGTGGTGGCGCTTCTCGCCTTCGATCAGCCAGCCCGTGCGGTGCCAGCCTTTGACGAGGGTGTCGAGTTTGGCTTGGGTGTCGGTCTCGCCAGGGCGGGTCCAGATCACTGACGGGGCCGGGTTCAACTCCGGGGCGATGGCGCGGTAGTCCTTCCATTCAGGGCTGTCGGCGATCAGCGGGTTGATCAGCGTGGCGTCGTGCACGGCGGCGACGCAATTGTTGCCGCGCAGGGCCAGCAGGGATTCGGACGAGCTTTTGAACGCTTTGAGCTCAGCGCCGTATTCGGTCAGCGGCTTGACGTAGCTGCTGCCTTGAGAAGTGCAGACCGGCTGGCCCTTGAGGTCTTCCCAGCGGGTGATCTTGCTGTCTTTGAGCACCGCAGCGGTGCCGCCAACGCGGTAGAACGGCGTTGGCACGAAGCCGAGTTGCTGGCCGCGCTCGACGGTCCATTCCATGTTGGCGATCAGCAAATCGACCTTGCCCTGCTGCAGAAACTGCACGCGGTTGGCAGGCAGCACCGGCACCAGCTCGACCTCAACGCCCAGTTGACGGCCAATGTCTTCGGCCATGTCGACGTTCAGGCCCTTGGGTTTCTGGTTACTCGGATCAATGGAGCCGAACGGGCCGCCCGACAGCAATACCCCGACCACCACCCGGTGGCGCTGCTCGATCTTGTCCAGCGTGGCGTCGGCCTGAGCGACAAAACTGGCGCCGAGGGCGGCGACCGCACCGACGAACAAGGGAAGCAAACGGGTAATGGGCGAGCGCGTGTACGGCATGGATGTCCCCTCAAGATGGTCAGCGGCTGGGCACTTGTGTCAGCGCCTCGTCATGGGCTGCATCCTAGGGAGGGGAATGCCACAACGGAAATGCAAATATCAAATATGGTTATAACTTTCTGGTTTAGCCGGTTAAATCAAAACGGCATAAGTGCGGTTTTATTGAGCTTATCGGAAATTTTTTACAGGAAGGCTTTTTAAAACCATAAAAATCCGTAATGTATTACGCACTTCGATTGATGTAACACGACGCCCACACGGGTGACCGCACTTCGACCCGATCACGAGATGCCCGATGTCCGACACCCTCGATCTCGAACTGCTGCGCACTTTCGTCGCGGTGGTCGATCACCACAGCTTCGCCGGGGCCGGTGCGCAGTTGTCGCGCACGCAGTCGTCGGTGACCCAACACATGCAACGGCTTGAGCAGCAGATCGGCGTCAGTCTGTTTCAGAAGCAGGGTCGGCAAAAGCAACTGACCGAACCCGGTCGCCAGTTGCTTCGTCATGCCCGGCAGATGCTCTCGCTCAACGACGACGCGCTCAATTCACTGCGTGAAAGCAGCCTTAGCGGCGTGCTGCGCATCGGCTCGCCCCACGACATTGCCGACACAATCTTGCCGCCGATCCTCAGCCACATCGCCCGTTCCGCGCCGAAACTGCGGCTGGAAATCGACGTGGGCCGCAGCCCGTTTCTGATGGACGACTTGCATCGCGGCAAAGTGGACATGGTGATCTCGACCCGCGAAGACCCCGCTCTGGAAGGCTTTGCGCTCAGGACTTCGCCGGTGTGGTGGATCTGTTCGGCGCAGTACCAGCATGTGCCGAGCGAGCCGATTCCGCTGATTCTGGTGGATGAGCCGAGCATCTATCGGCGTTACGCCATCGAGGCGCTGGAACGGGCGAACATCGCGTGGCGACAGGCGTACCTGGCGTCGAATCTGATCGGCATCAAGGCCGCAACCAGAGCAGGACTGGGGGTGACGGCGCGCAGCATGGAAATGCTCGGCCCGGACATGCGCGTGCTGGGGGAAGCCGACGGGCTGCCGAGAATGCCCGACGTGACGTATCACCTGTGGATTCGGCCCAACACCGTGAACCCGCTGGCGCGGCGGGCCTATGAGTTGATTCGGGGGAGTCAGGGGTTGTAGCTAAATTATCCACAGCGTGCCTGTGGGAGTGAGCTTGCTCGCGATGGCTGAGTGTCTGACACATCAACTGTGACTGACTGTACGCCATCTCGAGCAAGCTCACTCCTACAGGTAGCATGCAATTCAAGATCGCCACCGCCGGCAAGCCGTGCTGCTACAGATGTCATCAATGGGCGGTCAACACCCCCTCAATCCACCGTTTCAAATCCGCCACCTCAGCCGAGGTGATGGTGTGCCCTGCCCCGGCGTAGGCATGAAACTCCGGATTGATCAGCAGATTCTCCAGCACCGTCTGCGCTTCAGTGGCGCCCGAGTACGGCACGCGGGTGTCGGCAGCGCCATGGCCGATGAACACTTTCAGCGGCTTGAGGCGGTCGTCGGGTTTGAGTCGTGCATTGAGTGCAGAAAGTATCTTGCCGCTCAACGGCGCGATGCCCCGCACCAGTTCAGGGTGTTGCAAGCCGATTTGATAACTCATCATCGCGCCCTGGCTGAAGCCCACCAAAATCACTTTGTTGGGCTGGGTACCGTATTTTTCGGTCGCCTGCTCGATGAATGTCCTGAGGGAATCGGTGCTCTTGTCCACTTCGCTGGTCACGCCTTCGTACTCGGCCTGATCAGTGTCCTGGGTGAACCACTTGTAGCCACCGCCATCGACCTCCCCCGGCGCACGCACTGACAGGTAGGTGTAGTCCGCCGACAGGTCGTCCTTGATCCCGAACAGGTCGCGTTCGTCGCTACCGTAGCCGTGCAGGAAGATGATCAGGGGTTTGTCTTTGGAATCGGCGGGGGCCGCTGCGAGATACGGCAGGGCCAGGTCGGTGAGCAACGCGGGTTCGGCATGGGCGAAGCCTGTGAACACACAGAGCAACGCGGCGAAAAACTTCATCATTGAAAACGGGCCCTTTCAGAAAAACGTCGGGCCCATCATACGCAGCATGATCGAGATGTCAGCCCGTCATCGACGGGGAGAAGCTGTCGGGTTGCTGTCTGAACGGCAAAACCCTGTGGAATTCAGGCTGACAAACAGGGCGTCAGTTCACGCCATACGCGGCGCGCAGGTATTCCCGGTAGCCCACAGGCTCGCGCCCGATCAGACGCTCCAGATCGCCGCTCACCTCCGCGAACTCACCGTGAGCCACGGCCATTTCCCACTGCGCCTGAAACTCGGCGACCGCAGGCGGAAGACCCGCGTCGATCAGATCGGCCACGAACTGATCGGCTGACACCGGCGAATAAACCACCGGCTCATCGTGAAGCGCCGACAACTCCGTGGCTATCTCGCGAAAAGACACGGCTTCGGAGGCGCCCAGGGTGTAGATCGCGTTCTCATGTCCCGCCTGAGTCAGCACAACCGCGTTGGCCTCGGCCAGGTCCCCGCGAGTCACCAGTGCGCCTTTGCCTTCGCCCTCGACAACGTGCACGCCCTTGTTCAGCACGTCTTCACCCAACAAAAAGCCCAGCGCTTCGAAATACAGCCCGTTACGCAAAATCGTGTAGCTCAAGCCGCTGTCCTTCAGCGCTTGCTCAGTCGCGATGTCAGATTCGGTGACGCCGTCGATGTTGAACGACGATCCGGGCTTGCGCTGGATGGAGGTGTAGACCACGTGCCTGACGCCCGCTGCTTTCGCGGCCTCGATCACATTCACATGCTGGGCAAGGCGGTCGGTGAACGCCACCGCAGAGACCAACAGCAGCGCATCGATGCCCTGGAATGCCGACAGCAGCGAGGCGCGGTCCTGATAATCGCCCTGGCGCACTTCGACGCCCTGATCCCGCAGATGGGCCGCCCTGGAACCGTCCCGCACCAGCGCAACCACCTGCTCAGCGCTGACCCTGTGCAACAAGGCCTGCACCGTCAAACCGCCCAAAGCCCCGGTAGCGCCGGTGACCAATATCTTGCTCATGAGAGAACGCCTGTGAGTGAACGAAGGAATGACGTCATATCTGGCCCCAACCACCGTCGACCGGGATGTCCGCACCGTTGATGTAGCTGGCACCGTCCGAGGCCAGGAACAGCGCGACCTTGGCGATTTCGTCCGGCTGCCCGACGCGACCGGCAGGAATCAGCGAGCCGAAGTGTTCGAACATCGCCTTCGCTCCGGCAGCATCTGGCGCCGCACCGGCAAGGCCCGGGGTTTCGATGGCGCCGGGGCTGATGGCGTTGACGCGAATATGACGATCCTTGAGGTCCATCATCCAGCTACGCGCCAGGTTTCGAATGGCGGCCTTGGTCGCCGCGTACAGGCTGTTACCGGCCATGCCTTTGCTCGCCACGACCGAGGAGGTCAGCAGGATCACGCCGCCATCGACCAACAGCGGCAAGGCTTTTTGCACGGTGAAGACCAGGCCTTTGACATTGATGTCGAAGAGCCGGTCTGCCGAACCTTCGGTGATTTCGCCCAATGCGCCGCGTTCGAGAATCCCCGCGTTGGCGAACACCACGTCGAGCTTGCCCTTGCGCGATTTGATCTCGGCAAACACGCGATCCAGATCGCCGAGCTTCGAAGAGTCGGCCTGCACGGCCACCACGTCGCCGCCGATTTCGGCCACTGCCTTGTCCAGTTCTTCCTGACGCCGTCCGGTAATGAACACGCTGGCGCCCTCCCCCACGAAACGCTTGGCAGTCGCCAGCCCCAGACCGGAACTGCCGCCAGTAATGATCGCCACCTTGCCTGCCATTGATTGACCCATGCTGCACCTCGTCGTCGTAATGTAGTGATCGATAAATTACGAGGGCTTTGCATTCAGGGTCAAGCTTTAAATAGAATGATCGCTAAATTACAGGAGGCCCTCTAATGGCCAGACCGCGAAAATTCGACGAACACGAGGTGCTGGATCGGGCCATGGAGGTGTTCTGGCAACTGGGCTACGACGGCGCCTCGATGGCTGAGTTGACCAAGGCGATGAACCTGAATGCGCCGAGCATTTATTTTGCGTTCGGCAGCAAACGCGGGCTGTTCGATGCGGTGCTCGAACACTACGACCTGCATCGCGAGCATTACCGGGACAGCATCCTCGACGCAGCGACGGCGCGGGAAGCGGCTGAACGGTTTCTGTTCGGCGGGATCGAGTGGCTGACCGCCAGCGACGAGCCGCCAGGGTGTTTGCTGGTACAGGCCGGACTGGCCACCAGCGCGAGCAGCGACATTCCGGCCACGCTGGCCTGTCGCCGGGGTCGCATCGTGGCGTTCATGAGTGAGCGCTTCGAACAGGGCCAGCTCAAGGGCAACCTGTCGAAAGAGGCGGATGTACAGGCGCTGGCGCGTTACATGCTGATGATCTTCAACGGGCTGTGCGTGCAGGCCGCTGCCGGCAGTCCTCGGGAAGAACTGGAAGCCGACGCCCGACGCGCGATGATGGGCTGGCCAGATCAGCCTGTCGTGCACTGATCCGGTTTCGCTTTGAGTGACCTTTTTGTGTCAAGTCGCCAGTCGGCTCAACAGCATTCAAAAACTGTAGGAGCGAATTCATTCGCGAATCGGTGGAACAGCCGATACATCTCCGGCGCCTGACCCATCTTTCGCGAATAAATTCGCTCCTACAGTTTGAACGCGTCACGCCTCCGAATCAGCGGCGCAAAGGGAACTCTGTAGGAGCGAATTTATTCGCGAAGCGGCGGATCAGCCGATACATCTCTGTCGCCTCACCCATCTTTCGCGAATGAATTCGCTCCCACAGTTGAGGGTTGCACCACCAGGGAGACTTCAGACCTCAATCCTCCAGCGCGGAGAGCCCCAGATGTTCACGCAACGTCGAACCTTCATAGGCCGTGCGGAACAGGCCCTTGCGCTGCAAATGCGGGATCACGCTTTCGACGAATTCACTGAATGACCCTGGCAGGTAGGCCGGAGAAATCACGAAGCCGTCGCAGCCGCCCTGGGTAAACATCTCGGCCAGTTGATCGGCGATCTGCGCACCGGTGCCTACCAGTTGCGGCACCCGCACGCTGCTGGCGAAGATGCGCCCCAGTTCTTCGAGGGTGGTGTCGGCGCCCTGCATCAGCAGTTTTTCCGCCGCTGCCGGGTGAATCGAGGGCGCTTTGGCGATTTCCGCCAGGGTGGCCGACAGCGGAAACGGCGACAGGTCGACGTTCAACTGCGAGGCGAGGGTCACCAGCCCTAGTTCAGGCCGTGCCAACGCATTGTGTTTGTCGCGCTTGGCCCGTGCTTCGGCCTCGGTGCCGCCAATGAACGGCATCACCGCCGTCAGCACCTTGCAGCTATCGGCGCTGCGCCCCTGCTGCACGACTTGCCCGCGCACGTCTTCGCGGAACGCCTGCATGGCCTTGAGGTGCGGATGGATGGTGAAAATCGCCTCGGCCCAACGGGCACCGAACCGACGTCCTCGCCCCGACGACCCCGCCTGAATCAGCACGGGCCGCCCTTGAGGCGTACGCGGAATATTGAGCGGACCTTCGACCTTGAACCACTCGCCGTGATGCTGCACTGACGTAATTTTGTCCGGGTCGGCTAACACGCCGTTTTCCCTGTCCAGCTTCAACGCACCCGGTGCCCAACTGCGCCAGAGCTTCAGCGCGACCTCCACGAACTCGTCGGCACGGTCGTAGCGCAGGTCGTGTTCCAAGTGCTTGTCCTTGCCGAACAAGCGCCCTTCGCTGTCGTTCATCGAGGTCACGATGTTCCACGCCGCCCGGCCTTTGGACAGGTGATCGAGGGTCGCGAACTCACGGGCGATGTGCGCCGGTTCGAAGTAAGTGGTCGAACGCGTGGCGCCCAAGCCCAACTTGCTCGTCTGCCCGACCAGATAAGACAGGATTGGCAGCGGGTCGAGACGCGTGGCGTCCTGCGCACCATAGCGCAATGCCAGGTCGCGCGACCCGCCCATCTGATCGCCCACGGCCAGCCGGTCGGCAAAGAACAGGAAGTCGAACAGCCCCTCTTCCACGACGCGGGCGGTGCGTGCGTAGTACTCGGGATCGAGGTAATTACCAATGGTTTCCGGATGACGCCAGGCCGCATGGCTGTGAATGACCGGCCCGGTCAGCAGGAACGCAGAGAGGTGAATTTGGCGACTCATGAACGCGCTCCTGTCTTATTCGGACTTGGCTTTCGGAACCCACACCGCGATGTCGGAAATCTTCAGCGGTTTCGGAATCAATTTGGCTTCGTAGTAGTAATCGGCGATGCGCTGCTGCTCGGCCAATTGGTCGATCTTGACGGGCACGATGTCGTAACTGCGGCGGCTGTTGGCCAGTTCCACGGTTTCCGTCGGGATGTTGCCCCACAGCGGCGCGAGGTTTTTCGCGGCTTCCTGCGGATGGCCTTTGACCCACTGCCCGGCGTCGTGAAGCGTGTCGAACACCACTTGCAACACCTCCGGATGAGCCTTGGCAAAACTCGTATTGGCGACATAGAAACGGTTGTAGTTGGCGACATCGTGGGTCCCGTCGGCGAGCACCCGAACATGGTGTTCACGTTGTTGCGTCGCCAGGAACGGGTCCCAGATGGCCCACGCATCGACGTTGCCGCTGGAGAATGCCGCCACGCCATCCGGCGCTTCCAGGTAGACCGGCTTGATATCCGCCAGGGTCAAACCGGCTTTCTTCAACGCCGAGATCAGCAGAAAATTACTGCCCGACCCTTTCGAAACCGCCACGCTTTTGCCCTTCAGGTCAGCGACGCTATGAATCGGCGAACTGTCCTGAACGATGATTGCCTGCGCAGTCGGCGAAGGATTCTCACGCGCGTAATAGGTCAACGGTGTGTTCGCCGCTTGCGTGAACAAGGCGAAGGCATCGGCGACGTCGGCGTGCAGATCGACACTCCCCGCGTTCATCGCGCTCAACAACCCGCTGCTGAACTCATGCCAGTTGACGGTAAAGCCCAGCGGCTTGAGGCGCTGTTCGAGCTGGCCGTCGTTCTTCAGTAACAGCCAGAGTGTCGAGGAACGCTGGTAGCCGATGCTGATGACTTGATCGGCATGGGCTGTGACAGTCGCCAGCAGCAAAGCGGCGGCAACGAAATGTTTGCGAACGGACATGGCGATCCTAGGGAGGGCGGTGATCGGGACGCTCATATCTGAAAAGCATGAGCGCAGCGGAATAAAGTCGGTTTGATTATAAAAACTGCTGAGAATTATGAAAGAAACGTATGGATCTAAGCTTATGCCCCGCGCACCGGATAACCTCGGTTGAACGCTCGTTCATGGACGGAGGTCTAGCACTAAGTACTGACCCCGTATCCATTGAGGACGACACCGTGAACATCTTCGAAGCCCTGAGAGAAAGCCACGACCGCCAACGCGGCTATGCGGACGCCCTGATTCAGACCCACGGTGACAGCAAGGAACGGGTCGAGGCGTATGAGCAGCTCAAAGCGGAGTTGCAGGCCCATGAAACGGCGGAAGAACGCTTCTTCTATATCCCGCTGATGGAGTTCGACAACGGCGTCGACCTCAGCCGCCACGCCATCTCCGAACACCATGAAATGGACGAGATGATGGAAGAACTGGACGACACAGAGATGTCCAGCCCGGCCTGGTTGGCGACCGCGAAGAAGCTGTCAGAGAAGGTGCACCACCATCTCAAGGAGGAAGAGCAGAAGTTCTTCCAGATGGCCGGGAAGCTGTTGGATGACAAGCAGAAGGAGTCGTTGGCGGGGGCGTACAAGAAGGAGTACGAGAGTCAGTTGGACGAAGAGTAGGCTGCATATAAACCTCCGATTTTCTTGCTCGGCACTGACAACGCCATAGCGCTCGTGGGCATGTACTCAAAGCGGCTATGGCGTGTCAGTTCAAGGTCGGATTACAAGGTCGATGGATCGACAGGAGCTTGGTTTGAACCGGTTAGCACGATATTAGGAACGCCGGGCGAACCTATTCCCCCTGCCTGCGCATATGCACCCAAATCCCCTACCACCGCTCCCACGTAATGCGGATCGGCTGTAGAAACGCCATCCCAAACGGCGGATGTCTGCGCGACGCCACCATACGCAGGGCCGGCATGCTCGCCATCAACAAATCCGTTTGTCGCCAGCGCTTGCTTGATAACCGTGCCGTCGCTCGCGGTCACACTGACGGAATCATAGTTGAACGCGGCTGCGACGTTGCCATTGGCGTCGAAGAGCACTACAGCATCGGTTTTGCCCAAGCCAGGACCTTTGATGCTGATGATATTTGGGGAGTCGGCCAAACCCCATGCAGATTTGAATGCAGCGAAATCCGAGCTCTTTACATCGGCGACGACAAGGGTCTCACCGGATGCCAATTTCAGATTTGCAGGCAACGGCGTAGCGTCAGAGAAGGTCCCCGCTTCGTCATTCATCTTCCAGCCACTCAGGTCGAGCGTATCGGGGCCGTAGTTGAAAATCTCAAAGAAGTCGCCACCGTCAGCGCTGGAATTCACCTCTGTGATGAGCACGTTGTAATGGGGGGCCTCACCGGTAGTGAACTGAATAGTTTTGCCCGAAAGCGCGTTACCCGAGTGATCGATCACCGCATCACCACTCAATACCAGCTTGTAATCCTTGTTGAACAAAAGTTTATTGGTCGGCTGCAGAGTGATTTTGTTGTAGTCGACTTTCACACTTGGATCTTTTGCAGAGAAGCTTTGCACTGGAGTACCGTCGGCGAGCTGTAATTCAATGGTACCCGTGCCGAACGCCACGCCCTCGTCGAAGGTCAGTGAGAGCGAGCTACCAACTCCTACACCCGTACTCTTGTCGGTAGGTGAAGCCGCCACCAACGTCGGCGCAGTGAGATCTTCCACCGGCGAACCCAACGTAATCAGGTTTCCCTTGAACTGCTGATCCACTTTCGGCAGGTCTTTCGACGCCTGAGTCTGACCCGGCCAGACGGTGTCGCCATTATCTTGCAGCAGTTGAATCTGAGTGCCTGGTTTGATGCTCGCAGGCGACACAATGGATTCGAAGCTGCCACCGGTGGCCTTCAACAAGGCGTCGAGATTGTTGTCCAACTCGACCGGCGCATCTTCGGCCTTGCCGTCCCAAGTATACAAACGGAAGTCGTTGGTCACTTCATCAGTCGCACCGCCCGACGGGCCTGCGATGATCAGGTAGCCGCTGCCATCCTTGGCCTTGTCGATGGAGCGAATGCCGCGACCGCCGAGGTTGAGTTCAATGGCCTCACCGAACGTTGGCGTGACGTTGGGATCGGCCAGCAAGGCCTTGTAGTTGGTTACAGGCACGATCAACGCCTTGTCGCGGGTGACGGTGTCGGTTTGCGGCGCTCGGAAACCCAGCCACAGTTCGGAGTTGTCGACGGAGGTGGTCATGCCTTCGATCGAGAAACCGTTGGTGTTTTCCGGCGCAAGACCTGCGCCCGACGATGCGGCGAACCCGAAATAACCTGGGGCTTTGCCATTCGCACCATCGTTGTCCCATGCCACCAAATCGGCTTCGAAGCCAGTGTACTTGCCTTGGTATTCGAATTTCGTCGCGGCGCCCGTGCCGGTTACTTTCACACTGAACAGGATTTCGCGGCTGTCGGCATCGAGCCCTTTCTTGGTGTTGCTGTGGGAGCCGGTGACGTAAAGAATGTTGCCCACCATGGTCAAGGCTTCCATGTCGACTTCGCCGGTGCTCCCGGTGGCGTCGCCATAGTCCCACTCCACCAGAGCGTCACCGCCTGAACGGTCGTAAACCCTCAACACGTTGGACTCGTCGTCACCCACGATCATGTATTTGCTGTCCAGCGCGACGGCCCCGGAAGCGTCGGACGAACCGAGCGTACTGCCCTTCTGCGGGGTAAAGATCGCTTCGGCCGGTGTTGTGGGCGTGGTCGGGGTCGTGGGGGTGGTTGGGGCCGTACCACCCGTGCTGATCAGCGTGTTAGCCGTGTCTTTGATCAACTCGATCGGCGACTTGCCGCTCTGATTCTGGATGATGCTCTGCACTTCGGTTTCGGTCGGCGAGCGGCCCAGCAGGCCGTTGTAGGTCAGGACGATCTGGGCTTTCACGCCTGTGGTGGTCTGGCTTTCCTGAGAACCGCTCACCGACGCCAGCAGTTGGTCACGGCTCAAGCCGTTGGCGAGTTGCTCGGCCCAGTAGTTCAGACCGGCTGCCTCCGGGGTGCGGCCAAGCGCGTGTTCGTAGAGTGAGGTGACAAATGCGGTGTTGTCGGCGCTGGCTGTCTGGGCGAATTCCTGGGACTGCGTGAACGCTTGGGCAATGTTGCCCAGGCTCAATCCACTTTTCTGAGCGCTCACCCAATATTGCAGGCCCGCTGCATCCGGCGCCCGACCAAACGCTGTGAAGTACAAATTGACGATCGGCGCGACGTTGGTGGCGGCTTCGTTGGACAGTGTGAAGGCTGATACCACGTCAGCCACGGTTTCTGCTCCGCTCTCGATACGCCCGACCCAATAAGCGACTTCGCTGCTGGAGCCGTCGCGGCCGAGAATATTTTTATAGAAGGAAGTAACCGTTTCGAGTGTGGTAGCCATGAGAAGACGTCCGCAGTGATATCAAAATGAACCGGGACGTTAACAACTGAGGTTTACCAAAATGTTTCAGCGCAGATACGGGGGTGTAACAGGACGCAACAAAGCATCCTGTTTTCATTGTTCATGACAGATTCAAGGATCGACCCGCGCCATCATCTCTGGCACCGACTCGTGGCGCTTGGCATAACGCTGGGCGAGCACCGCGCAGACCATCAACTGAATCTGGTGGAATAACATCAACGGCAGAATCAACACGCCAATGGTGCTGCCCGCAAACAGCACCTGGGCCATCGGCACGCCCGTGGCCAAACTCTTCTTCGAGCCACAGAACAGAATGGTGATGCGGTCTTCGATGCTGAAACCGAAGAGTTTGCCCAGCAGCGTCGAGATCATCAGCACCAGTGCCAGCACCACGCAGCACACGATCACCAATCCCGCCAAGTCCCAGACCGGGATCTTGTGCCAGATGCCTTCGTTCACGGCCTCACTGAATGCGCCGTACACCACCAACAGAATCGAACCCTGATCGACGTATTTCAGCCAGGCCTTGTTGCGCCCGACCCATTCGCCGATCCAGCGACGAGCGATCTGACCGGCCACGAACGGCAGCAGCAACTGAATGCTGATCTTCACAATCGCATCGACGGTGGAACCGCCATCGCCGTGCACGTTCAGCAGCAACGTGACCAACAATGGTGTGATGAAAATGCCGAACAGGCTGGACGCCGCTGCGCTGCAGATCGCCGCCGGCACATTGCCCCGCGCCAGGGAGGTGAAGGCAATCGCCGATTGCACGGTGGCCGGCAGCGCACAGAGATACAGGATGCCCATGTAGAGGTCTTTGCCAATCAGCGGCGACAGCACGGGCTTGAGCGCCAGACCGAGCAAGGGAAACACCACGAAGGTCAGGCTGAACACCAGCAGGTGCAAACGCCAATGCCCGGCGCCCGCGATGATCGACTCACGGGACAGCTTGGCGCCGTGCAGGAAGAACAACAGCGCGATGGCGATGTTGGTGAGCCAGCCAAACCCCACCGCAACCTGGCCGGTGGCAGGGAGAAAACTGGCAATGATCACCACCGCCACGAGGGTCAGGGTGAAGTTGTCGGGTAGGAAACGGGGGCGGCTCATGGGCGAAATCCGGTCATGGCAAGGACAGTGTTGCGACTCTACGCCCTTGCTTCAGTGCCAGCTAACGCCAATAAGCCCATGAATAGCGCTCAACGGACAGCGTGGATGATCAGGACAAACCGCCTTCAATCACACGCAGTACCGTCACGCGACGCTTTCCCGGCGCATGACTGATCATTTCATTCAGCGCGGCTTGCCACTTGTGGACGTCTTTTTCCTTGGAAAGCGCCATCAATTGCTCCCAACCCATCGCGTCCTGCGCCACACCCTGCACGCTGGAACCCTCAGTCATACGTTCACGCTTCAACAGATTTGCTGCAATTTCCGAGAGGGTACTCAAGGCTGGCTCCATGACACGCTCATCGGGGAGCGCGTCGATACATTAAGTGCGGGATGGGCGCAGACGGTCACAACGTCAAAATTCGGATGTCGCGACGCCCTGCTCCCTCTCTACAGCAATGTTCAGACCACAAGCATGGGCAGGGCCCAAGATTCAGACAGGAGACATTTTTGCGCTCAAACGCGCGTCAGCGCGTCTGCAACGGGGCTTCGCCCGGCTGGGTCCGGTTCACCAGGCGAAGGCTGTCGCGCCCACCGCGCTTGGATTCGTACAGCGCCGCATCGCCCTGCTCGATCAAGGCCGCGAGGCTCGCCGGGGGCTGGTCGAACAGGCTGGCGCCGATGCTCAAGGTCACGGCTTCCGGGGTCGCGAACGACTGCGCCGCTGCCTCGTGAAAGCGCCCGCGCAGAGTATTGCCGAGTTCGACGATCCGCTCGTGGGACGTGTCGCTCAAAAGGATCACGAACTCGTCGCCGCCCAACCGGGCCGCCAGCGCACCATTAGGCAGGACTGAGCGAACCATCTCGCTGAGCACGATCAGCAAACGGTCGCCCGCCATGTGACCAAACTGGTCATTGACTGACTTGAAGTGGTCGATGTCGATCAGCAGCAGCGCGCCCGGCCTTGAGGGCGACACATCTTCCAGCAGACGCGGCGCCCGGACTTCGAGCGCGCGCCGGTTGTACAGGGCCGTCAGCGGGTCGCGGGCGGCCAGGCGCTCTATGCGTTTCTCCCGGCGATAGCGCTCGGAGCCGGTCATCGACAGCGCGATCAGCATGATCGCCATCGCCCCTTCCACCAGGGATATTTGAATGATTTCGCCACGAAACGCCGCGAGGTCGATCAACGTGCCTGGCACCGCCCCGGTGATCGCCTTGGCCAGATAAAACAAGCCATGCCCCAGCAGCACGTACCGCAATTGCCCGGCGCCGACGCTCAGGGATTTGCCGTGGGGCCGAAGCAAGGCGCTGGCCTTGAACATCATCAGCGCCACCAGCGACGAGTTCACCGAGAGCATGGTTTTCGACCACCACGGCCCTTCCGGCAGCAGCAACATCGCCACCCACACGGCGAATATCGCGTACCAGCCCCGCGACAGTCGGCCTTCCGTAAAACGCACGACGCCCAGCAAAAACAGCCAGTGCGCCGTCACCAACAAGCCGTTGGCGAACCAGATGCCGATCAGGAGAATGCCGCTGCTGCGCAGCAAGGCCAGGGTCGAGCCAATCGTGATCGTCGCGAATCCGGCACTCCAGAACAGCAACGACGGCTCCCGCACATGCCGCCACTCCACGGCCAAGTACAGCGCGGCCGCCGCGGCGAGGGCGATCGAAAGGGTCAACATCGTGATGGGGTCGAGCGCCATAAACTGCCTGGTCTGAAAGGGTGCTGTGTGAGGGCGCGATTGTAAGCGTTTGGGGCGGGTTTTCAGAGCGGTGAAATCATATTGCCATGACCAACGGTTAATCGGCGGACGAGTGGATTTGTGAGGGAACACCCTGGGGGGCCTACTGGCTCTTCAGAGCCAACCCGATCCACATCCCGACACAATTCCGCACGTTTCTCTTGCACCGTCAGGTCACCCCAGAACCGCCGCGGATTCCCGCACATGAAGCACGAGCAGGTCTTGCCATGATTGGCGAAAATACCAGCGCTTTTCCCGCTCACATCCTGTCGCCATTCATGAGGCCGACTCTTCTGGATTTCGTAAAATTTGGATTTGATGCGACGGTTGTCGTGTCGCCGTTGGGCTCTTGTCATATCCGTCTCCAATAGTCAGATATGACACAGCCCCGGCAGATTTCTCTGGCGGGGCTGACGGCGCACTCAGGGATGTACAGGTATCAAACAACGTCAAGCATAGGGCGCATGAAAAACCGTGACAAGCCTCGCTCAATCCTGCGCCAGAATACTCTTCAACAGCCCCGGAAAACGCGCATCGAGTTCGTCACTGCGCAGCGAGTTCATGTGGGTTGTACCGACGTTGCGGGTGTGAATCAGGCCTGCATCGCGCAGCACCCGAAAGTGGTGTGACATGCTGGACTTCGGACGCCCGCCGTCCAGATCGCCACAGGAGGCTTCGTTCACGCCCGCGAGGCAGCGGACGATGTCCAGGCGCACAGGGTCGCTCAACGCGTAAAGCAGGCGTTCAAGGGCGAATTCGGACGGGATGGGATGTTTGAGGGCGCGCATGTGCGCATGATATCGAGGGGTTTCATCTAACGCCATATTTCGAATACTATCGAACAAGCGAAAAAGCACTCACGAGGAAAATGCCCATGTCAGCTCTATTTGAGCCGTTCATCCTGAAGGACGTCACTCTGCGTAACCGCATCGCGATTCCACCGATGTGTCAGTACATGGCCGACGACGGTGTAGTCAACGATTGGCACCATGTGCATTTGGCTAGCATGGCTCGCGGCGGCGCGGGGCTGGTCGTGGTCGAAGCGACAGCGGTGTCACCGGAAGGTCGCATCACCCCTGGCTGCGCCGGGATATGGAGCGATGAGCACGCGCAAGCCTTTGTTCCGATGGTCAATGCCATCAAGGCCGCTGGCGCCGTACCCGGTATTCAGATTGCCCACGCTGGCCGTAAGGCCAGTGCAAACCGCCCATGGGAAGGCGATGATCACATGGCCGAAAACGATCCACGGGGCTGGAAAACCCTTGGCCCCTCCCCGGTCGCCTTCGGTGCCAACTTGCCAAAAGTGCCTCAGGAAATGACCCTGGCAGACATCGCCCGTGTCCGCGAGGATTTCGTGAACGCCGCCCGCCGTGCCCGCGAAGCCGGTTTCGAATGGATCGAACTGCACTTCGCTCACGGCTACCTCGCCCAGAGCTTCTTCTCCGAACATTCCAACAAACGGACCGACGCTTACGGCGGTAGCTTCGACAATCGCAGCCGCTTCCTGCTGGAAACCCTGGCTGCGGTGCGTGAAGTGTGGCCAGAAAACCTGCCCCTCACGGCACGTTTTGGCGTGATCGAATACGACGACCGGGATGAGCAGACCCTGACCGAATCCATCGAACTCGCTCGCCGCTTCAAGGCTGGAGGTCTTGACCTGCTGAGCGTCAGCGTAGGCTTCACCATTCCGGAAACCAACATTCCCTGGGGCCCGGCCTTCATGGGGCCGATCGCCGAGCGGGTTCGCCGCGAAGCCGGTCTCCCGGTGACCTCCGCCTGGGGTTTCGGCACGCCACAGCTGGCGCAGACCGCGCTGGAGTCTGGGCATCTGGACCTTGTGTCAGTGGGGCGTGCGCACTTGGCCGATCCACATTGGGCCTATTTCGCCGCCAAGGAACTGGGTGCGGAGAAAGCGTCCTGGACCCTGCCTGCGCCTTACGCTCACTGGCTGGAACGCTATCGCTGACCTGATTCATCGAGGACGGGTGCACGCTCGTCCTCGATGCATTGTTCAAGACGCTTTTTAACGCGGCCATCGCCGCGCCAGGACGTCTCTTTTTTAGCGAGAAAATCCGGCGGCTTTCATTTCCACGTGCCATGCTCATCGCACCCTGCACAGCGAGGAAGCGACATGACAACGCCTACGGACACGCAAGACCGCCTCGGCATGGCAGTGATCGTTTTCGAATCGCCCATGCTGCCGCGCCTTACGACAGCGGTGCAGAGCCTGGGGCTTGAAGTGCAGGCGTTTGACGATGCCAATGAAGCCCGGGCGTATATCACTCACCCGCAGACCTCGATCAGTGTCGTCATCGCCAGCGGCACCCTTCCCGGCGTGCTCAACGGCGCGGACCTCACGACGACGCTCTCCCGCGACTACCCCGCCCTGCCCTTCATCATCGCGGATCACTACGATGGCCTCGTCGAAAGCAACGTCATGTGCCTCGACTCACCATGGACCGTCGATGAAATCGATGAGCAAGTGGCGGCCATGATCGACAAACTGCCTGAGGGCAAACGTCCGGCCGCCTAGCCTCGGGAAATGGACCGCCTGCACCTCAGAGGCATTGCCGTTTCAATGCCGCCTCCAGCCGCCGAAGAAAAAATCCTCACCCGGCTCGAAACGTGCGCGGGCGCATCCTTGCGCCTTGCCAGGCCTCTCGCGGGTTACATCACGGGCACTCACTTACGAGTCGATGGCGGGCTGTCCCCCGTTCTCTGACCGTTTGGGTGTTGAGCCTGCCGCGTCACCCACGCCACCGCACACAGCACCATCCCGGCCACGTTCAGGGTGACCGGGTTGAACGCATCGACCAGCATGGACGGTTGCATCACAGCGACGTCCACCAGTAGCCCCAGCAGCACAACCGCCGCCAGCATCACAGGCCAGTTCAGTCGTGGGACAAGCAGCAAAACTGCGGCGAGCATCAGCTCCGCAACTCCTGCGGCGTGTGACAACCACGGCGCGCCTTCCAGACCGTGAGCGCGCAGCAACACCTGCTCGCCCGGGCTTAACGCGATGAGTTTGGGCACCAACCCGTGGTAGGCGAACATGAACGCCAGACCACCTCGCGCCAGCCAATGGGCCTGACGCAAAGGGCTCACGACTGCGCCTTGAGAAAGCGCTGCTGATGATCCGGGGTCGGCATCAGGCACACGTCGTATTTGCCGAACAAGCGATAGCGGTTGAGCGCGATGCGGTCGTACGCCCAGTCCCGCAGCGCCCGTGGAAAAACTCGCAGCAGCCCGAGTGCGGGCCAAGGCGCGGGCAGCAGCGATACCACTACGAAAAACGCCTCCGACCTGACCCAATAGTGCTGATCACGAATGACCGCCATGGTGTCGAACGCGTCCACCGCCAAACCCGCCCAGGCCAGCAAATCCTGGCCTTCTCGCGATTGCACGGTGGCGAGTCGGACACGCTTGTGGCGATCGTGACGAATGAGGAATTTCGCCCAGCCGTTACACAGTTTGCAGACGCCGTCGAACAGCACGACGGTTTCACCGGGGGCCAGATGAGGGGCAGCAGTCGGACGTGTCAGAGCGGCAGGCATGGCCGGGCCTTTTGTGTGAAAACGATGGCCGCATTGTAGGACGTTGCTGAGCACGTCTTCCAGCGGCCAGAACCGACAATGCCTGGTGCTTCAGCTCACGCCCGGCGGAATGCCGTCTTTATTGAAATCTTTCAGACGCGCCTTCTCCTCCTCGGTCGAGTGCGCCGGTACGTCAGGTTGTTTGGGTGGCGTTGGCGTTTCGTTCACGGGTGTTTTTTGCTGGTTCATCGCGGAGGGCTCCTGTCGGTCAATCGTGGGGAATCACGCCAGTCATGGCGGTGAACTCGCTCTGCCGGTGCTGCAACTTGTCGAGGACCTCAGGCGGCGTGGACTCCCGAAACACGACCATGTGCCCGACGTCCTTGCCACCTTCGGTGACGCGTTCGATGTCATTGATCATCCAGGTTTTCAACTCGTCGCTGGTCAAGCCGAGCTCCTGCGCCACGCGTTGGTGAAGACGCTCCGCATCGTACTGATTGAATTGATCGGTGTTCATCACGGTCTCTCCTGTGCTGACTGTCAACATCAGGCCCTGATGCGGCGGCACAAGTTCACTGAAATGCACGGTGTCGCCCGTTCAATCCCCTTGCCGGATCTGGCCACGTGTTCAACCCATGGAGCTTCGCGCATGTACCCGACAACCCCCGATGGCCGGTATTTCGTCGTCAAGGAACGGCTGTGGCGCTGCTCCAACCCGGCCCTCGACGAAGCGCAACGTCAGCAGCGAGTGAATGAACTGATGGCGGCGCGGCGGGCGGTCAAAGCCGCGAAAACGTCGCGGGACTCAGCGCAACTGAAAGCGGCGCGGGCGCAGGTCAACGCGGCCAAAGTGGGTTTGGGAGAGCGCGGGCCGGTCTGGTGGAACGACGGAGCGCCTGATTTGAATCGGCGCATGGTCAAGAACACGCCTTACGCCGGGTGGTACGAGGCGTTGAATACACCCGAGTCGTGATCAATCAGGACCTTTTGCCGCTGGACGCGTCCAATCCCAAAGAACCGACCCCACCCGATCGCTCACGCCATAGGACACTCGATGACTTTTTATATCTTTCTGATTGCCTGCGCCGCCGCTGCCAGCACCGGCGTGATTTTCAAACCCGGCAGTTGGTACGAAAGCCTGCAAAAGCCCCGCTTCACTCCGCCAAACTGGGCGTTCCCGGTGGTCTGGACGATCATTTATCTGTTGCTGGCCTGGGCCGGTTATCGACTGACGTTGCTCCCCGACAGCCAAACCGCGTTGGCCTTGTGGGCTGCTCAAATCGCCCTCAACACGTTATGGACGCCGGTGTTCTTTGGCGCCCATCGCATCGTCGCGGGCATGGTCATTCTTGCGGCGCTCTGGCTCACCGTTGCCACGCTGATCGTGGTGGCAATGCCGGTGGACCTGATCACCGGGCTGATCCTGTTCCCCTACCTCATCTGGCTGAGTGTGGCGGCTGCGCTGAATTTCTCGATTTTGCGGCATAACCGCTAAGTCCCTTCACCGCACGGGAGGAGCGTCGGTCGCAGACCGGTTCAGCGTGCTTCGCTCCTCATCACCTTGCTCTCACCACCTGACTCTCACCGCCTCGCTCCCAACCACCACCGAGTGCGCGGACCAGATTCACCGTTGCCGCCGCTTGAACACCGGTCAGGCGGCTCAGTTGCAGCTCGGTCTGCAACACTTGACGTTGCGCATCAATGACATCCAGGTAGCTGATCTGCCCTTCCTCGTACTGTTTTTTCGACAGCCGCTCGGTGCGCTGCGAGGCGCTGACGGCTGTGCTTTGGTCCCGAGTCTGCTCTCCCAGCAACCGAAGGTCGGACAAGCTGTCCTCCACTTCCCGAAACGCGATCAGCACCTGTTCGCGGTAGCGGGCGACGTCTTCTTCATACTGGGCGCGGGCCGTGTCGAGGTCGGCCTGTCGACGGCCACCGTCGAAAAGGGGCAAGGTCAATGCGGTGCCGGTCAACGGCCCCAAGACAAAGGCATGCGTGGACCAGTCAAAGAGATTGCCCAGTGAGCCCGCCTCGAAACCGCCTGCACCATTGATCACCAGCCGAGGAAAAAACGCGGATTTCGCCAGGCCGATGCGCGCGTTGGCGGCGGCCATGGCCCGCTCCGCTGCGGCAATGTCAGGCCGACGTTCCAGCAGTTCAGACGGCATGACGTCTGGCACCTGCATGCGGACCGGCTCCAGCGGCGAGGGGGCCAATCCGAATTCAGCAGGCGTGTGTCCCAGCAATACCGCGAGGCTGTGTTCGGACGCGGCACGAAGCCGCGCCACACCCGATGAGTCGGCGCGGGCCGCGAACAGCTCGTTGCGGGCGCGGGCATCGTTGAGTTCACTGATGTCCCCCTCCTTGAAGCGGGCCTCGACCAATTTCAACGTGTCTTCCCGAAGCGCCACGGTGCGTTGATACAGGCGCAGCTGATTGTCGTACTCACGCAGTTCAAAGTAGTTGCGGGCAACGTCGGCCTGGAGCGCCAGTTGTACCGAATGAAACAACGCCTCTTGTTGCGCTTGATCCGCCACCGCAGCGTTGACGCTTTCACTCACCCTGCCGAACAGATCGGGTTCGTAAGAAGCCGTGGCTTGTGCGCGCCATAGCGTCTGAGTCGGCACGTGGGCGCTGTCCGACTGAAACTGCGACGCTGGAGAAAGCCGCTCGCGGGTCGGCCCGAAGCCTGCGTCGAGGGTGGGAAACCGACTGGCACGGGCCGCAGACGACTCCGCCCTCGCCTGCAGCACCCGCGCTGCGGCGGCTTTCAGATTCTGGTTGGCCTCGGCGGCCTGGCGTTCCAGGTCGTTGAGCACCGGGTCGTTGAAGAGGGTCCACCACTCACCCCGCTGCCGGTCGTCCGCCGGTTCCGCTGTTTTCCAGCGATCGGTCACCGCAGCCTCTTTGAAGCGCGCGGGCGTGCGGACGTCTGGCCGTTCATAAGAGGGCGCGACGGAGCAGGCGCTCAGCAACAAGAGCAGCGCGCTGGCCGCCCACCGTGTGGCGTGGCCGTGTATCAGCCTATCGATCATGGTGAGTTCCTCAGACAGTCGTTGACAGGGACGGCGCGTCTTTCTGCGCCACATGGACCTTGCCGCCTGCCAACGTGCGCAGGACCACATAGAAAACCGGGGTCAACGCCAGGCCGAAACCGGTGACGCCCAGCATCCCGAAGAACACGGAAATGCCCATGGCCTGGCGCATTTCGGCGCCCGCTCCGGAGGAGAACACCAGCGGCACGACACCCATGACGAACGCGATGGAGGTCATCAGGATCGGGCGCAAACGCAGCCGACTGGCTTCGATGGCGGCGCGCAATGGCGTGTAGCCGTCGTGTTCCAGCTCTCGCGCGAACTCGACCATCAGAATCGCGTTTTTTGATGCCAGGGCAACCAACACCATCAAGCCGATCTGGGTGAAGATGTTGTTGTCGCCGTGGGTCAGCCACACACCGGTCAAGGCGCACAGCACACTCATCGGCACGATCATGATCACTGCCAGCGGCAGGGTCAGGCTTTCGTACAACGCCGCCAGCACCAGGAACACCAGCAGCACGCTGATCGGGAACACCCACAGCCCCGCGTTACCGGCCAGCACTTGCTGATAGGTCAGGTCGGTCCATTCGAACTTCACGCCTTGGGGCAAGACCTGTAACGCAATACGCTCAGCCGCTGCCTGCGCCTGGCCCGAGGAATAACCGGGCGCCGGGCCGCCATTGATATCGGCAGCCGTGTAGCCGTTGTAGCGCACGACCATGTCCGGGCCGTACGTCGGTGTCACGTGCAACAGCGAGGACAGCGGCACCATTTCCCCCCGGTCGTTACGCGTCTTTAACTGAAGAATGTCGTCGGCCCGTTGACGGAAAGGCGCGTCGGCCTGGACCCGCACCTGATACACCCGACCAAACGCGTTGAAGTCGTTGGCGTACAGCGAACCGAGGTAGACCTGCAGTGTGCTGAACACATCGGACACGGAGACCCCGAGCTGCTTGGCCTTCACCCGGTCCAGCTCGATGTTCAACTGCGGGAAGTTGATCTGGTAGTTGCTCAGTGATCCGCCCAGTTCCGGGGTTTTGGCGGCTTCGGCCATGAACGCCTTGGCGGCCTTGTCCAACGCCTCATAACCCAGGTCAGCGCGGTCTTCGAGCTGCATCTTGAACCCGCCGAGGGTGCCGAGGCCGAGAATGGGGGGTGGCGGGAAGGCCGCGACGTAGGCCCCCTTGATGCTGGCGAACTTCTGGTTCAGCGACGCGACAATGGCCGCCGCCGTTTCGTCGGCCCCCTGACGTTCGGCAAAGGGCTTGAGCGGCACGAACACGATGCCGGCGCTCGAACTGTTCATGAACCCGTTCACTGACAGCCCCGGATAGCCCACGGCATGGGCCGCGCCAGGCTGATGCATGACGATCTCGCTCATCTGGCGAATCACCTCTTCGGTGCGATCGAGGGACGCGCCGTTCGGCAACTGGGCGATGGTGACCAGGTATTCCTTGTCCTGTTGCGGCAGAAACCCGCCCGGCACGACCTTGGCGATCAGCACGGTCAGCCCCAGCAACACCGCATAGATCATCAGCATGCTGCCCTTGTGCCGGATGACGCCGTTCACTCCCTTCGAATAGCGCTCCGAGCCGCGATGAAAGACGTGGTTAAACGCGCGAAAACCTCGTCCGAATACCCTGTTCATCCCACGTGTCAGCCAGTCTTCCGGCGCGTCATGACCGCGCAGCAGCAGCGCGGTCAAGGCCGGTGAGAGCGTCAGGGAGTTGAACGCGGAAATGACGGTGGAGATCGCAATGGTCATCGCGAACTGTTTGTAAAACTGGCCGGTGAGGCCGCTCATGAAGGCCAGCGGCACGAACACTGCGATCAGGGTCAGGGCGATGGCGATGATCGGCCCGCTGACTTCCTGCATCGCCTGATACGTCGCCTCTCGGGGGGCGAGTCCGCTGGCGATGTTGCGCTCGACGTTTTCCACGACGACGATCGCGTCATCGACCACGATACCGATCGCCAGCACCATGCCGAACAGCGACAACGCGTTGATGGAGTAACCGAACACCAGCAGCAACGCAAAGGTGCCGATGATCGAAACCGGCACGGCGATCAGGGGAATCAACGACGTGCGCCACGATTGCAGGAACACGATGACCACCACCACGACGAGGGCGATGGCTTCGAGCAGGGTGTGGATGACCGCCTGGATGCTGGATTTGACGAAGCGCGTCGGGTCGTACACCAGCCGGTATTCCAAGTCCGTCGGGAACTCAGCGCTCAGGTCCACCAGCTGTGCGCGGATCTCGTCGGAGATGTCCAGCGCGTTGGCCCCCGGCGTCTGGTAAATCGCCAAGGACACCGCCGGTTGGTTGTCGAGCAAAGCGCGCAGGCCGTATTCCGTTGCGGCCAGCTCCACCCGCGCCACATCCCGAAGATGGGTGACGGCCCCGTTGGCGCCGGTCTTGAGCACGATGTCTTCGAACTCGGAAACGGTTTTCAGGCGACCCTGTGCGTTGACGGTCAATTGCATGGCCGTGCCCGGTGCCGCAGGCGCTGCGCCTACAGCCCCCGCCGCCACCTGAATGTTTTGTTCCTTGATCGCGTTGACCACGTCCAGCGCGGTGAGGTTGCGTTGTGCGACCTTGGCGGGGTCCAGCCAGACCCGCATCGAATAGTCACCCGAGCCCCACAAGTCGACGCGACCGACGCCATGGATGCGCTCGAATCTGGTCTTCACGTTGCGCAACGCGTAATTGCGCAGGTAGGTGTTGTCATAGCGGCCGTTCGGCGACACCAAGTGCAGAAACAGCACCAGCGAGGACGTGCTCTTTTGCGTGGTGACACCCAGGCGCTGCACGTCTTCAGGCAACCGGGGCAAGGCCTGATTGACCCGGTTCTGCACCAACTGGGTCGCCAGGTCCGGGTCGGTGCCCAAGGCAAAGGTCACGGTGAGGGTCAAGTTGCCGTCGCTGTTCGCCTGGGATTGCATGTACAGCATGTTCTCGACGCCGTTGATCTTTTCTTCCAGGGGCGCGGCGACGGTTTCGGCGATGACTTTCGGATTGGCGCCAGGGTATTGGGTGCTGACCGTCACCGACGGCGGCACGACCTCGGGGTATTCGGCGATAGGCAGGCGGAAAATCGCAATCAGCCCGCCCAGCAGAATCAGCACCGACAGCACGCCTGCGAAGATAGGACGGTCGATAAAGAAGTTGGAAATTTTCATGAGTCAGTCTTCTGCGTGAGCGTGCGGAATCGAGCGTTGCCGGCGTGGCCGAACGGCGGATGGACATGTCGTTCACTCATGGCTATTGCACCGATGTGCCGATAGATACTTTGTCTCCCGGACGTACCCGTTGCAGCCCGCTGACGACCACCCGTTCGCCCTCCTTCAATCCGGACTTGACGATGCGTTCGTTGCCCTGCAGATCGCCGAGAACGACCTGGCGGTACACGACGTGATCGTCATCGCCGACGACGTAGGCGAACCGCTTGTCCTGATCGGTGCCCATGGCGGCGTCGTCCATCAGCAGCGCGGGATAGGGCTCGCTGCCCCCGACCTTGAGCCGCGCATACAGACCGGGCAGCAGCGCGCCATCGGCGTTGTCGAAGCGCGCCCGCACACGGATGGTGCCGGATGAGGTGTCGAGGGCGTTGTCGACGGATTGAATGACGCCACGGCGCGAATAGCCGGTCTCGTTGCCCAGCCCGAGGTCGACCGGCACCTTGCCGTTGCGGCCTACGCTGCGGATGTATTTCAAGTACGTCTGTTCGTCGGCATTGAACTCGGCGTAGATCGGGTCCATGGACATGACGGTGGTCAGCGATTCCGCACCGGCGCCCGCATGCACGAGGTTGCCCAACGTCACTTCAGCGCGGGAGACCCGCCCTGAAATCGGCGCGATAACCTGGGTGTAAGCCAAGTTGATTTCGGCAGCCTTCAACGTGGCCTCGGCGGTTTTCAGATGGGCGACGGCCTCCAGCGCGGCATTGTTTTTTTCGTCGTAGTCGCGCCGGGCGATGGCATTTTCAGCCAGGAGCCGTTGCGCCCTCGCCCAATCATTCTGCGTGTAGGCCATCCGCGCCCTGGCCGCTGCGACCTCGCCTTTTGCCCGGTCCACCTGCGCCTGATAGGGGCGCGGGTCGATCACGAACAGCACGTCACCCTGTTTCACCATCTGCCCGTCATGGATGTTGACGAACGTCAGCGTGCCGGAGACTTGCGGCCGAACATCCACCCGCTCCACGGCGCTCAAACGCCCCGAGTAGAACTGCCAGTCGGTCACGTTCTGCTGCTTCACCACCGCCACATCGACCACCGGCAAATGTGGCGCTTCCTGTGCGACCGCCTGCTGTGTACGTTCCATCAGGCCATACGTCACGCCAGCGGCAAGTAAACAGCTGCCCGCCAGAACGAGGGCCAGGCGCGGCTTCAATAGGGTTGTCATAGGGGCTCCGAGTCGGTCAATGATCCGTAGATCGAACGGCCGCCCACCCCCTTCTGCCGTATCCAGACGGAGGCTGCACAGTCGCGGGACGTGTTCGATGCCATGGGTGTTGAGGCGCTCAAGGACGCCTGCTCATGAAACGGTGGGCATTTTCGTCACCGCAACGCACAGGGAAAAGGACGTAGTTCCCTCCTTTAACGCCATGAAGGAAACGTTCGCAGTAACCCCCCCAGCGTCTGGGCCTTTTTCGCGAATGAATTCGCGCCTACAGAGGGCAGCGTCTCGCGGTGCTTCCGCGACCTCCTGTGACGATGACGGTTTTTGCGGGTTTTACGCCCTTTGCATCGTTCCGGATCTGGCGGATCATCGGCGGGTCACAGACGTGTGTCGCAAGGAACACAGACGTCACAGAGTGGAATTCACGATGCTTGAATAGGTACTGAGATGCGTGATATCGCCTTCCTGATCTTCCCCGGCTTCCAGATTCTCGACCTCACGGGTCCGCTGGCGGCGTTCGAGCTGGCCAAGGGGGTGGGCGTGCCTGATCCCTATCGGTGTTTCGTGGTGTCGCAATCGGGCGGTCCAGTCAGGAGTTCTTCCGGTCTGGAGGTGACAGCGAGCAAGATCAGGTCCAAGCCTTACGACACGTTGACGGTGGTGGGCGCCGATCTATTGTCCAGACCGTACGATCTTCCCGACATCTCGGATCACTTGGCCAGGGCCGCGGCCAAAGGCACCCGACGCGTCGCCAGCGTGTGCACCGGCGCGTTTTTCCTGGCCGAGGCGGGTTTGCTGGACGGACGTCGGGCCACGACGCACTGGAAGCAGACGGCGCAGTTGCAACGTCAATTCCCGAAAGTGAAGGTCGAGCCGAACCGGATTTTCGTCAAGGAAGGCGGCATCTGGACGTCAGCAGGCGTGACGGCGGGCATCGATCAAGCGTTGGCGATGATCGAAGAAGATCTGGGCAGCGCCGTTTCCCACGAAGTCGCAAGGCTGCTGGTCGTTTATCACCGCCGTCCTGGCGGGCAATCGCAGTTCTCAGCCATGGCCGACATGGAGCCCGCCACCGACCGCATGCGCGAGGTGCTGACCTACATGCGCGAGCATCTGCACGAGCAGCTGTCAACCGAACACCTGGCCGCCATCGCCTGCCTGAGTCCGCGTCAATTTGGCCGAGCTTTTCTGATGGAAACGGGTGAAACGCCCGCGAAGGCCGTCGAACGCTTGCGCGTTGAAGTGGCCAGGCAGCGCGTCGAGCGAAGCGCCGAGCCCATCGAGCTGATCGCCCATTCGGTCGGGTTCAGAGACCCGGAACGCATGCGCCGAGCGTTCATCAGAGTGACCGGCCATCCACCACAAAGCGTCCGTCGGCTCTCTCATCAGAAGGGTGTGGACGACGCCCTCGCCATCGCGCCATAACCGGCGGCCTCACGCGAGGCCGCAAGCCTGGACGTTGAGGCACGCGTCATCCGACAGGGTCAATCAAACCTTCAAGGCCGCGACGACCTTGATCTCGATCTTGAGCTCCGGCAACCCAAGCGCTTCGATACCGATCAACGTCCACGCCGGGAACGGCTCGACGAAATGCCGCTTCTTGACCGGCAGGAAATCGTCGAGGTGCTGTTTCAGGTCCACGTGATAACTGACGACCTCCACCAGATCGCCCATGCCCAACCCTTCCAGACGCAACACCTCAGCGATGCGCTGAAAGGCCAGTTCGGTCTGTTCAGCAACGGAAACCGGCACGGTGCCGTCCGCTTTCACACCCACCAATCCTGCGACAAACAACAGCCCACCGGCCCTGACCGCCGGGGCATATTGCCAGTCGGTGAACGCTTGGGTGCTCACGCCGAACACGTCGTTGCCTTCGGGAATCTCTACGACTGATTTGCTCATGTTCAATCCTCATCACATCATGCGACAGCCACACGTAGCGCTGTCTGTGGCTGTGAAGCCTAAGCGTTGCTTGAGGGAAAACGAACGACACAAATCCCTCGCTTTCGGTCATTGAGGGCCATTCAACGCGGGAGAGCCACGGGCATCCTGTTGTATAGTCGCCCGTCATACGCCTCGGCACTTGGTGACTCATGTCCTACCCGCTCGACACCATCGCCCATACCTATCTGGGCTCCAACGTCTACTCGCAGTTGCGCAACGCGCTGATCACCGGCGGGCTCAAGCCGGATGACCGGCTGCGGATCCGGGAACTGGCCGCCCAGCTGGGCACCAGTGTCACGCCGGTCCGCGACGCCATCCTGCAACTGGCGAAGGAGAAGGCGTTGGTGCTCAAGACCCCGAAGGACATTCGGGTTCCGGTGCTGGATCGCGAAGCGTATCTGGAAATCCGCACCCTGCGCTTCAACCTCGAAGGCCTCGGCGCCGAGGCCGCTGCCAACGTGGCCACAGAGGCCGACATCACGCGCATCGACACCAATATCCAGCTCAACCTTCAGGCCATCGAAAGGCATGACGTGCCCGAAGCGCTGCGACTCAACAGCGAGTTTCACTTTCTGATCGCCGAAGCGGCGCGCATGCCCCTGCTGCGGGGTTATCTGGACAGCCTGTGGATGCGCGCAGGCCCTTTGATCGCTCAGGCGTACGCCCACTTTTCCCTGACCATGGCCATCGAACATCACGTGGAAGTGCTCAGCGCCCTTCGCCAAAAAGATGCGGCCGCCGCCAGACACGCGATCCAGACCGACATCATGGACGGCAACCAGAAGATGCTGGAATTCATCGCCGTCAGTCAGGAAGCACTCGACGAGTGACGTCATTTTCAAGGGCCTATTGACACATCACTCGGCTAAAAAACATGATGCATCAAACTTCATACCTACGGAGAGACCATCATGACTGCCAAGAAGACGCTCCTGTTGACCGGCGCCAGCCGCGGTATCGGTCATGCCACCGTCAAGCATTTCCACGCTGCGGGCTGGGAAATCTTCACCGCATCCCGGCAGGATTGGGTCGCGGAATGCCCGTGGGCGGAAGGCCTGCTCAACCACATTCACCTCGATCTGGAAGACATCGACAGCGTCAGCGACAGCATGGCGGCGATCAAGGACAAGCTCGGTGGACGCCTGGACGCGCTGGTCAATAACGCCGGCATATCACCCAAAGGTCCGGAAGGTGCGCGAATGGGCGTTCTGGAATCCGACTACGCGACCTGGACCAAAGTGTTCAACGTCAACCTGTTCTCTACCGCACTGCTGGCGCGGGGCCTGTTTGATGAACTCAAGGCCGCGAAAGGCAGCATCATCAACGTCACCTCGATTGCTGGCTCGAAAGTGCACCCGTTTGCCGGGGTCTGCTACTCCACGTCTAAAGCCGCGCTCTCGGCCCTGACCCGGGAAATGGCCTACGACTTCGGTCGTCACGGCGTACGGGTCAACGCCATTGCGCCGGGAGAAATCGACACGTCGATCCTCTCCCCCGGCACCGCAGACATCGTCGAACGGCTGGTGCCGATGCACCGCCTGGGCAAGCCTGAAGAAGTCGCGTCGCTGGTGTATTTCCTCTGCACCAGCGGCGCGTCGTACGTGAACGGCTCGGAAATCCACGTCAACGGTGGTCAGCATGTCTGAAGCAGTGATGACTGACGTCTCCTGCGCGAAGCTCATGACGACCCAAGCGCCCGAGGTGGACGAACGCAGAGCGCTGGAAATGGCCGCGCAGGTCTACGGCCTGAACGGGACGATTCAGCCGCTGAACGGGGAACGGGATACGAATTTTCTCGTGCGCTCCGATCGGGGCGCGTACGTGCTGAAAGTCATCAATCCAGCGGAAAGCCCCAGCGTCACCCACTTCCAGACGCAGGCCCTGTTGCACATCGAGCGCCATGGCGCCCACCTTCCGGTGCCTCGCGTGCTGGCGGCATTGAACGGTGAGTTCGAGCCCTGCGTGCGGGTCGGTGAACAGCATTTCACCGTACGCGCGGTGACCTACCTGGAAGGCATTTCGCAGAATCAGGGCACGCCCAGCATGGCGCTGATGCATCAGTTGGGCACGATCCTGGCGGACGTCAATCTGGCGTTGAACAACTTTCAGCACCCCGGTGCGCAGCGCAATCTGCTGTGGGATGTGGGCCATGCCGAACGCACCCGCCCTCACTTGCACTGCGTGGACGCCGCGCAACAACCGCTGGTGACCGCGCTGATGGACCGCCACGAAACCCACGTGAAGCCTCGACTGGCCAAGCTGCGCGCGCAAGTTATCCATAACGACCTGAACCCGCACAATGTCATGCTCGATGCCGCGACCGGCACCCGAGTGACGGCCATCATCGATTTTGGTGACGCCCTGTTCGCCCCTCTTATCAATGATTTGGGCACTGCGCTGTCGTACCAGTTCGACGCTGACGCCGCCGACCCGCTCTGGCAAATCAAGGCCTTTGCTGCTGCCTACTCCAGACGCATTCCGTTGCTGCGCGAAGAGCTTGAGGTCCTCGGCGACCTGATCGCCATGCGCATGGCCATGGCGATCACCATCGCCCAATGGCGAGCAAGCCTGTACCCGGACAACCGCGCCTACGTGCTGCGCAACCTCAGCACCACTTGGCGCAACCTGCAATCGCTGGTCGCCCTGCCCGCTGGGCAACTGACCCAAGCGCTGATCAATGCCTGCACACCGGAGGCCGCATGAGTTCCGATCTGCTTTCCCGCCGCGAGCATGCCCTCGGCGCCAGCTACCGCCTGTTTTACGAAGAACCCTTCGCACCGGTGCGGGGCGAAGGCGTCTGGCTGTTCGACCAGAACGGCACGCCCTTTCTGGACGCCTACAACAACGTGGCTTCCGTGGGCCACTGCCACCCGGCGGTGGTGCGGGCGATTGCCGAACAGAGCGCGCAGCTCAACACCCATACGCGTTACCTGCACTCGGCGATCGTCTTCTACGCCGAAGATTTGCTCAGCGAATTTCCCGAGTCCCTGAACAACCTGACCATGACCTGCACCGGCAGCGAGGCCAATGACCTCGCGCTGCGCATCGCCCACTGTCACAGCGGCGGCACGGGGATTCTCGTGACACGCTGGGCCTATCACGGCGTCACCAGCGCGCTGGCAGAAATCTCGCCGTCATTGGCGACTGGACTGCCCACCGCCAGCCATGTGCGCTTGCTCGACCCGCCGGATTCGTATCGCGGCAACCATTTCGTGGCCAGCGTCAAAGCCGCCCTCGCGGACATGCGGGCTCACGGCATCCAGCCTGCGGCGTTGATGGTGGACAGCATTTTTTCCAGCGACGGTGTGTTTTCTCCATCCAACGGCGAACTGGCCGCTGCCGCTCAGTGCGTGCGCGAAGCTGGCGGCCTGTACATCGCCGATGAAGTCCAGCCCGGATTCGGCCGCACCGGCGCGCAGCGCTGGGGATTTCAGCACGACGCCGTGATTCCGGACCTCGTGACCCTGGGCAAGCCCATGGGCAATGGCCACCCCGTCGCAGGCGTGGTGGGCCGCTCGACGCTGTTCGACCAGTTCGGCCGTCAGCAGCGCTATTTCAATACGTACGGCGGCAATCCCGTGTCTTGCAAAGCCGCGCACGCAGTGCTCGGCGTGCTTCGCGATGAGAACCTACAGGCCAATGCCCATGACGTGGGCGGCTACCTCAAACGCGGGTTGCAAGCCTTGGCCGAGCGCTTCGAAGTGATCGGCGATGTTCGTGGCGAGGGCCTGTTTCTCGGCGTCGAACTGGTGGAAGACCGCACTACCCAATCCCCCGCCACCCGCATTGCGGCAGCGACGGTGAATGGCATGCGCCGCAGGCAGGTGCTGATCAGCGCCACCGGCCCCGCCGCCAACGTCCTCAAGATCCGTCCGCCACTGGTGTTCCAGCGCAACCATGCCGATCTGTTGCTGGAACGGTTGGAAGCCACGCTAAGGGCGGTCACATAAAGCCCCACCCGGATTGGCCCGCACCGTCTAAACTCCATCCAGTCGCAAAAAGAACGGGCCGCGTCGCTTTTGTAAGAAAAATTCAAAAACGGCATGCCAAGCTGCGTTCCATACCCGACCAAGGGCGTGACAAAGATCGCGCCGGGTACAACAAGATGCCCGACAAGGGTGCCCTGGCTTCGGCCTGAAAATCCACGTGCCCGTGACGTGGTACATGCGCCGCAGCCCACACTTTCGGACAACCGACAACCATCTGGTTCGTCCGTGACCGTGAGGAATGCTGTATGCCTGACCAGATGTCGATTCTGCCCATGGTCAACAGCCTGCTGGAGCGCCACAAAGGCTCTGCGGGCGCACTGTTGCCCATTCTCCACGAGATTCAGGAAGGCATCGGTTACATCCCCGACGTCGCCATCCCCGACATAGCCCACGCCCTCAACCAAAGCCAGGCCGAAGTGCGTGGCGTCATCAGTTTCTATCACGACTTCCGCACCGCGCCACCGGCCCGCCATATTCTGCGCCTGTGCCGGGCCGAGTCCTGCAAAAGCCGGGGGGCTGAGCAATTGGCGGCGCAATTGCGCGACCGTCTGCAACTGGACGATCACGGCAGCAGCGCCGACGGCAATATCAGCTTGCGGCCGGTGTATTGCCTGGGCGCCTGCGCGTGCTCACCCGCGCTGGAGCTGGACGGAAAACTGCACGCGCGGCTCAGCGCTGAGCGTCTTGATGCCCTGCTCGACACGTGCCGGGAGGACGCACAATGACGCGTCTATACCTGCCCGCCGACTCCGTGGCCCGCGCCGTGGGGGCGGACGCCGTTGCCGTGGCCCTCGCCAGCGAAGCGCGCGCACGCAACCTGCCGCTGGACTTGCACCACACCAGCTCCCGAGGCCTTTACTGGCTGGAACCGCTGCTGGAAGTGGACAGCCCGCAAGGCCGCCTCGGTTTCGGCCCGCTGACGGAAGATGACGTCCCCGGCGTGCTCGACGCGCTGCTCGGCGATCCCTCCAGCCATCCGTTGTCTTTGGGATTGGTGGAAGAGTTGCCCTATCTGAAGACCCAACAACGCCTGCTGTTCGCCCGCGCCGGGATCACTCAACCGCTCTCGCTGCAGGATTACAAGGCCCACGGCGGTTTCGAGGGCCTGACCCGCGCCATTGCCGTGGGTGGCGACGAGACAGCTACCGCCGTGTTCGACTCCGGCCTGCGCGGTCGCGGCGGCGCGGCCTTCCCTGCCGGGATCAAATGGCGCACCGTCCGCAGCACGCAAGCCGCGCAGAAATACGTGGTGTGCAACGCCGACGAAGGCGATTCCGGGACCTTCGCCGACCGCATGCTGATGGAAGGCGACCCCTTCCTGTTAATAGAAGGCATGGTCATCGCCGGGATCACCGTCGGCGCCAGCCTCGGCTACATCTACGTGCGCTCGGAATACCCCCAAGCCATCGCCACCCTGCGCGAAGCCATCACGATTGCCCGCTCCGCTGGCTTCCTCGGCAACGACGTCGCGGGCAGCGGCCTGGCGTTCGATCTGGAAGTGCGGGTCGGTGCAGGCGCGTACATCTGCGGTGAAGAAACCGCGCTGCTGGACTCACTGGAAGGCAAACGTGGGCTGGTGCGTGCCAAGCCGCCGATCCCTGCGCTGAAAGGGCTGTTCGGTCAGCCGACCTTGGTTCATAACGTGCTGACCCTGGCGTCGGTGCCGCTGATTCTGGCCAAGGGCGCGCAGTTCTATCGCGATTACGGCATGGGTCGTTCTACCGGCACCATGCCCTTTCAACTGGCGGGCAACATTCGCCACGGCGGTCTTGTAGAGCGGGCGTTTGGCCTGACCTTGCGGGAACTGGTGGAAGTCTATGGCGGCGGGACCGCCAGTGGTCGTCCGCTGAAAGCCGCGCAAATTGGCGGCCCGCTGGGCGCCTGGGTACCGCCGTCACAGTTCGACACACCGCTGGACTACGAGGCGTTCGCTGCCATCGGCGCGATGCTCGGCCACGGCGGCGTGGTGGTGGCTGACGACACCCTGGACATGGCCCACATGGCGCGGTTCGCCCTGGAATTCTGCGCCGAAGAATCCTGCGGCAAATGCACACCCTGCCGCATCGGTTCGACCCGGGGCGTCGAGGTCATCGACCGGATACTGGCTGCGCCTGACCAAAACATCCGGGATCAGCAGGCCATCATCCTCAAAGACCTGTGCGACACCCTGCAATTCGGTTCGCTCTGCGCGCTCGGCGGCATGACCGCCTACCCTGTCGCCAGCGCGCTGAAGCACTTCCCTGCCGACTTTGGTCTGCAACTCTCGGAGGCCGAGCAATGATCACGATATTCGACCCGAAAACCGACGCCGACTTAGGCACGCCCGCCCGCCACAGCGGCGTGCAGGTCACCCTGAACATCGACGGCCAACGTATCAGCGTGCCTGAAGGCACCTCCGTCATGCGTGCCGCCGCGCTGATGGGCACCACCATTCCCAAACTGTGCGCCACCGACAGCCTCGAAGCGTTCGGCTCCTGCCGCATGTGCCTGGTGGAAATCGAGGGCATGCGCGGCTATCCGGCCTCGTGCACCACGCCGGTCACCGAAGGCATGACCGTGCACACCCAGACGCCGAAACTTGCGACGCTGCGCCGCAACGTCATGGAGCTGTACATCTCCGATCACCCGCTGGACTGCCTGACGTGCTCGGCCAACGGCAACTGCGAACTGCAAACCGTTGCCGGTCAGGTCGGCCTGCGGGAAGTGCGCTACGGCTACGAAGGCGAAAACCATCTCGCTGACAAAAAAGACGTGTCCAACCCGTATTTCGATTACGACCCCAGCAAGTGCATTGTCTGCAGCCGCTGCGTGCGGGCCTGTGAAGAAACCCAGGGCACTTTCGCGCTGACGATCACTGGACGCGGCTTCGAATCCCGCGTGTCCGCCGCCGGTGGCGACAACTTCCTCGAATCGGAGTGCGTGTCCTGCGGCGCCTGCGTGCAAGCCTGCCCCACCGCGACCCTGATGGAAAAAAGCGTGGTGGAGAAAGGCCAGCCGGAGCACAGCGTCATCACCACCTGCGCCTATTGCGGCGTGGGCTGCTCGTTCCGCGCCGAGATGAAAGGCGATGAACTGGTGCGCATGGTCCCGGACAAGAACGGCCATGCCAACCATGGCCACTCCTGCGTCAAGGGCCGTTTCGCCTGGGGCTATGCAACCCACCCGGATCGCATCACCAAACCGATGATCCGCAAGCACATCAGCGACCCTTGGCAGGAAGTCAGCTGGGACGAGGCCGTGACTTACGCCGCCAGCGAAATGCGTCGCCTGCAACAGAAATACGGCCGCGATTCCATTGGCGGCATCACCTCCAGCCGCTGCACTAACGAAGAAACCTATCTCGTACAGAAACTGGTGCGCGCCGCGTTCGGCAACAACAACGTCGACACCTGTGCGCGGGTTTGCCACTCGCCAACCGGCTATGGCCTGAAACAGACGCTGGGCGAATCGGCAGGCACCCAGAGCTTCGACTCGGTGATGAAAGCCGATGTGATTCTGGTCATGGGCGCCAATCCGAGCGACGCCCACCCGGTGTTCGGTTCCCAACTCAAGCGCCGCCTGCGCGAAGGCGCTCAATTGATCGTCATCGACCCACGGCGCATCGATCTGGTTGATTCGGTTCATGGCCGGGCCAAGATTCACCTCGCGCTGCGTCCGGGCACCAACGTCGCCATGCTCAACGCCTTGGCTCACGTGATCGTCACCGAAGGCTTGCTCGATCAGGCGTTCATTGACGCCCGCTGCGAAGGCAATGACTTTGCCCGCTGGAGCGAATTCGTCAGCCGCGCAGAGAATTCGCCGGAAGTACTGGGCCTCATCTGCGGTGTGAACGCCGCCGACATTCGCGCCGCCGCCCGCCTCTACGCCAGCGCCAACAACGCCGCCATTTATTACGGGCTGGGCGTCACCGAACACAGTCAGGGCAGCACCGCCGTCATGGGCATCGCCAACCTGGCCATGGCCACCGGCAATATTGGCCGTGAAGGCGTCGGCGTCAATCCGCTGCGTGGGCAGAACAACGTCCAAGGCTCCTGCGACATGGGCTCATTCCCCCACGAACTGCCGGGCTATCGCCACATCTCCAACGAAGTTGTGCGCACTCAGTTCGAGAATGCCTGGAACGTCACGCTGCAACCCGACCCAGGCCTGCGCATTCCCAACATGTTCGAATCGGCGCTGGCCGGTCAATTCAAGGGCTTGTACTGCCAGGGCGAAGACATCGCCCAGAGCGACCCGAACACCCAGCACGTGACAGCAGCCCTGTCGGCCATGGAATGCGTGGTGGTGCAGGACATCTTCCTTAACGAAACCGCGAAATTCGCCCACGTGTTCCTGCCGGGCGCTTCGTTCCTTGAAAAAGACGGCACCTTCACCAACGCCGAACGCCGCATCTCACGGGTGCGCAAGGTCATGGACCCGCTGGGCGGCAAGGCCGACTGGGAGGGCACCGTCGCTCTGGCCAACGCCTTGGGCTACCCGATGAGCTACACACACCCGTCGGAGATCATGGACGAAATCGCCAGCCTGACGCCAACGTTCACCAACGTCAGCTACGCCGCGCTGGACGTTCACGGCAGCCTGCAATGGCCGTGCAACGAAGGCGCGCCCGACGGCACGCCGACCATGCACATCGACCAGTTCGTGCGTGGCAAAGGCCGCTTCATGCTCACCGGCTACGTGCCCACCGAGGAAAAGGTCAATACCCGCTACCCGCTGCTGCTCACCACCGGCCGCATCCTCAGCCAATACAACGTTGGCGCCCAGACCCGTCGCACCGAGAACGTTGCCTGGCACGAAGAAGACCGGCTGGAAATCCACCCGACCGACGCCGAAAGCCGTGGGGTCAACGAAGGCGACTGGGTGGGCATCGGCAGCCGCGCCGGCCAGACCGTGCTGCGCGCCCGGGTGACCGAACGCGTCGCACCGGGCGTGGTGTACACCACCTTCCACTTCCCGGAATCCGGCGCCAACGTCATCACCACGGACAACTCCGACTGGGCCACCAACTGCCCGGAATACAAAGTCACCGCCGTGGAAGTCAGCCGCGTCTACCACCCTTCCGAGTGGCAAAAACGCTACCAGGCCTTCAGCGACGAACAGCAACGCCTGCTCGACGAACGGCGCCAGGCTCGCCACACCGACAAAGCAGAGGTGCGCCGATGAGCGACGCCAACCTGATCAAAATGGTCAACCAGATCGCCAAATACTTCGCCACCGAACCGGATCAAGAGGCCGCAGTTCTCGGTGTGCGCAACCACATCCAGATGTTCTGGACGCCGGGGATGAAGAAGGAGTTGGTGGCGTTGCAGGCGGCGAATCACGGCGCGGAATTGCACCCGCTGGCGCAAGATGCGGTAAAGGGGGCTGGATGGTAGAACCGGCCTGAGGTGAATGCTGAAACCCAAAAGCCCCGAGTGATCGGGGCTTTTCTTATGACTTGAACAGATGCTTCGCTGCCCACCCGTTTGAACAGAGCATGAATGCGAACGTTAACGAGTTGCATGCTGACAGGGCACTGTCTACCCTTGAGCACATGCACGCCATCACTAACGACAACAAACGGCGTTTTGCCCGCTACCAGCGGCACCTCCAGGACCTGTCCTGGGTTTCGTTCGCCGATGACAGCCCCTCCCCCGGCACCCATGGTTTCGTCTTGCCCACAGCAAAAACGAACGCTCCGTGCTGCCGCTACAACCCGATCCGCATGCTGCACGGCCTTCACCCCGGCGTACATCCCACTGAGCCTTTTGCCAGCGTGCTCTCTACCGAGCTCAAGGTCACGGACGAGCTGTGCCAGGCGTTGTTGAAGTTATCTAAGAGCCAGGCCGTCAGCCAGGATCAAGCACGCGACATGTGCGCGCTGATCCGCTCGACAATTACTCAACTACTTTCGGCACATACCTCATGATCAGCACACTGGGCATCATGCAACCCTACTTCTTCCCTTATCTGGGCTACTTCCAACTCATTGCCTCGGTGGAACGCGGCGTGATCTTCGATACCGCGCAGTACGGGCGAAAGAGCTGGATGAATCGCAACCGAATACTCGATGGCAAAGGCAGCTGGCAGTACATCCAGGTGCCGGTCAGCACGACGCTGGGCAGCTCGATTCAAGCCACCACGGTGATCGATCACCGCGCCGCCCAGCAACGCATTCAGGGCCAACTCGGTATCTATCGAGGCAAGGCACCGTTTTACCGTCGGGTGACTGAATTGATTCCAGCCGTCTTCGATTCGGTGACAGGCAACAGCATCAGCGACCTGAACACGCGTTCACTGCAGGTGGCGTGCGATTACATCGGCCTGCGCTTCAACTGGACACCGCATTCAGCGTTGAACCTGGAACTGCCGCCCATTGAGCATCCCGGTCAGTGGGCGCTGGAAATCAGCAGCCAGATGGGCGCCCGACGCTATATCAATTCGCCGGGCGGAAGGGACATATTTGTCCCCGATGAATGGCACCAGCGCGAGATCGAATTGCGCTTTCTGGATCTGTCGACTTTCGTTTACCCCACCGGCGCGTTGCCCTATGTCGAGAATCTGTCGATCCTCGATGTATTGATGTGGAACGAACCCGGCGACGTCGCCCGCTACATCCGCGAGCATACCCGAGTGGCCTGCTGACTCAGACCCCGAGCATGGGCTAAAAGCTGGGTGTAGCGGCGATCAACAGCCGTTTGCGAGACAACGCGACACCCGGCTGCAATACCACCCACTCGTTCCTGACCACCCGGCGCAGGTACTCGTAGTGACTGGCGGGCATGCCCGCATCGACGATGATGGGCATCGAATCGAACTCGGGATGACGGGACAATGCCCGCAAGCGACACCAAAACTCGGGCATCCAATGATCGAACTCCACCGATGCGGCCCGAGATCAGAGTGCCTTCATCGGCATCCGCAAGCGTGCGCTTCAAGTCTGTTATCGCGTTGCTTGCACAGCCGAGCCCTGTTTAGGCGCAATCGGAAGCTGGCTGAAGTCACGCAGACTCCCAGGATTGTGCGGGTTGCCAATCAGGAGGCGTTCGGATTTATACCCTTGGCTCGCAATACTCCTGGCCGGCTCAAACTCATCAAAACGCAGCCCTGCCAAATCTGTCCACGTGTGGATGAAGTGAGACGTACTGTAGGGGCGTGCCAGGTAGTCAGCAGGTTCCAGAATCGTGCCTTGTGCAGCTTTCCAACTGGGCGATTTCCAAACGATGAATGGCACTGTGTACATTGGGCGAGTGGGTGCAGCCTCGTTGCGGCCCAGCACCTCTGGCGCTACCGGGTCATATACGGATTCACCGTGATCAGACAGGTAGAGCAGGAAGCCGTTAGGGTCTGTGTCGCTGAAGCGCTTGATCAGCGACGAGACGACGTAATCGTTGTACCGCACCGCATTGTCGTAGCTGTTGTAGACCTCTAGCTGGCCATCAGTGACATTTGCCGGCACCCCGATCCGATCCTTGAAGTAATCGTATGTGGGTGGGTAGCGATACTTGTAGCTCATGTGCGTGCCCAGCAGGTGCACCACAATCAGCTTACGTGGCGCGTCGTCTTCCAAAACTTTAGAGAACGGGTCCAGGACGTCCTCGTCGTATTGGCTGGTCTCGTTCTGATCGCGGTTGTTGTTCAGGTAGGTCTGCTGGTCTGCCTGCTGAGAAAACAGGGTGAGCATTGTGTTGCGCTTGGTCATGGTCTGCTGGTTGGTAATCCAGAACGTCTTGTACCCGGCCTGCTTCATCACGCTGATCAGGGTTGGCGTACTCAGGTATCGATCCGGATGCTCCTCGTCAGCAAATGTCAGTACCTGCTGGAGGGTCTCGATCGTATAGGGGCGTGGCGCGACCACTTCGCTGAATATCTGCAGTTGGCCACGTAGCTGGTCCAGATTGGGCGTCGTAGGACGGCCATAACCATAAACGCTCATACGCTCCCGGTTCGTTGATTCGCCAATGACCAATACCAGCGTGGAGCGTTGACCTGCATGCGTGTCGGTCAGGTTCTTGAGAGGAGGAATCTGCGCCTGGGTCGCCATCATCGTCGACATCTCGGCGAGTTGCTGACGATACTGGTGATATCCGACGACCATCTGCCAAAGGGCCGCGGCTTCGATATTTTCTTCGAATTTCGCTGCCGCCAGTTGAAGGGTCGGTCGCTTACGATACTGGTTGACAGCGTTGAAGCCCACGCCGACGGCAATGAACAAAACACAACAGGTCACTAGCGCCTTACGCGTCAGGTACGCTGGCCTGACCCGCGTCCACAGCACCAGCCCTGCGAAGGTGTAAGCGGCGATTGCCCCCACAATCGACCAGGAAAAATAGTGCCCCAAGTACTCTGTTGACTCCTGCATGTTCGAGTCGAACATGATGAAAATCACGCTCTGGGAAAACTCCTGCCCATAAATCAGAAAGTATCCGAGGCCGGTCAGTGAGGACGCCCAAAGAAGAAGTCCAATGACGCCAGCGAGAATCCTCGCACGGGCGGGAAACAGGATCAGCGGAATCAGCCACAGCAACGTGACCATCGACGCCTGGATCATCCCCTTCCAGCCTGCAACGCCAGCGCGAATGATAAGGAGCTGTGCGACACCGGAGAAGTACCAGAAGAACAGATAGGCCCAACCTAGACGCGCCCAGACTGCCCGGTTCGGTGTTGCGGGTCCTGAAACTTTAGCTTTCATAACGTCCTCGATTAAACCGCTCTTTACCGAGCGAGGCAGGCCTTCAGGCACCAAACCCTGTGATTCAACGACCGGTGAGTCATTGAGATAAAGCGCGTCCGAACGCTTCAAACATGAGTTTCTACCGCTGGGTGGGAATTGCCTTGCTGATTGATCAGCAACTGACGTACCAGTTGGGCGCAGATCGCCTGTACCCGTTCCAGCGGCTGGCTGGCGTCCACGTCGATAATTTTCGCGTTATTGAAACGGAGCAACGAGGTTGCCTGTACTTTCTGCTTCAGCAGAGAAAGGTTGTGGTCGGGCTTGCGAGAAAATGCCGTATCGGCATCAATGTTCAATCTAATGACCAGCGTAGGCAGATGGCTGACCATCCTTTGGTAAAGCGCAAACTCACGCTTTGCAAGCCACGCCGTAAAGCGGCCAGTAGGCGTTGATGCGTTCAGGCCCGGGCCGTCATAGAACCCCGGCACGTCAACTTGAGGGTATCTGTCGCAAATAACGATGGAAGCCCGATCGCGTAACGCCTGCATCGCCCTGAAGCGACGGACTCGCAGCAGCGAAAATCCGTAGATGGTCAACGCCGTGAAGACCCCAGGGATTTTTTGGCCTTTGGTACGAGCTTGTGTCGCCTTGGCGGCCAATCGACGTCCGACAGCAGGCCCGATCAATGGCCAGGCCTGTATCTTGAGTCCTATGGTGCCTGTACCCAATCCCAAGTAGGCATAGGCAGCGCCCTCACCTGCCAGGGTGGAGCAAAGGTGGGCCGCCACGGTGGTTTTTCCCGCACCGTCCGAACCGATAATGGCCACGAGCGGCGCCAGAGGGCGGTCGCCTCTCCCGCGAGGAGTTTCGAATAGGGCGCGCATGTCTGCTACCTCTCCCCCTACGGATTCGCCAGGCTGCGGGACACCGCTGCTTTGGCTTGCGCAATGACCTCTTCGAGCGGCAGGCGACTGTCGAGATCCAGAATCGGTGCTCCCTGATATTCAAGCTTGGGGACGTTCGCAATCTTGAGTGCAAGCGATTCGTAGCGGTGATCAGGTTTGCGCGCAAACGCGGTCTCGACATCCACGTTCAAGCGAACAACCAGATCCGGACGGTAGCTGATCATGTAGTCGTACAGCTTTTTCTCACGCGCCGCCAGGAACCGAATCAGCGCGTTCCCATGCTTGACTGCGAGCAACCCGGGGCCATCGATTTTCATATTGGCAACTGCGATCTGCGGAAAACGATCAGCGACGATGGTGATGCCTTGGCGTCGCAGCTTCATCATCTTCTGGTAACGACGATACCGGCGGATCGACAACAGGAAGATGGCAAATGCCGCCAAGGTGCTGGGGCCGCTGGAGATTTGTGCGTGTTTGTGATTGCCACGTGGAGAGTTGGCAGCGATCAGCCGACCGATTGCTTTGCCCACCAACGGCAACCTGACCAACCTTTCACCTATCTGCTTGGACTGAATGCCCAAATGGCAACTCTGCACAGGTTGCGACCGGCTCAGCCACGTGAGGATAGCCTCCGAGACGGTCGACTTTCCGGAGCCATCACAGCCGACAAATGCAATGAGCGGCCCAAGCACCCTTCCTTTCTTGTCCAGGTGCGGCTGACGTTTCGGAACCTGGACTTCGCCGTTCTGCTCCACATGATGATCTGGCGCAGGTGCATGTTGGTGTTTAGAAGAAAGCATTATTGGGCCCGTCTCGTACGAGTAAAAAGAAGCTGGATGCAGAGTCAAACTTCCAGATTGGAAGGCTCATTGACCAGATAGGCACGGTTTTTCATTCGCTTGATCTCGCCGTCCCTGAGCTCGATGATTTCGTCAGCGATGTCGATAAGCCCCGGACGATGAGAAACGGCAATGATGGTGATCTCTGGCGCCAACGCTTTCAGCGACTCACAGATATCTTTCTCGGCATCCGGGTCGAGCGAGCTGGTCGCTTCATCCAGAATGAGCAACTGAGGTCTGTGGGCGAGCGCACGTGCAATCACTATTCGTTGCCGCTGACCACCTGAAAGCTTGCCCCCTCGTTCGCCCACGATCGACTGCATGCCTTGGGGAAGTTGGGATACGAACTCCCATGCACCTGCCTGGCGCAATGCTCGCTCCGCATCCGCTTCGGTGAGCGCTGGCTCGCCCAAAGTGACATTCGCAAGGACGGTGTCGTGTAAAAGCAAAGTTTCCTGCGTGACGTAGCCAATCATGCGACGCCACATACGGCGATCAAGGTCAGGAAGCGGAATACCGTCTATGAGCACTCGACCTTGTTGAGGGCTCAACAACGCACACACCAGGTCGAGAATCGTGGTTTTCCCTGCTCCGGATGGGCCCACCAGCGTCGTCATCGTCCCGACATCGAAAGTCAGTGATGCGCTGTTCAAAACCTTGCGCTCGCCATAAGTAAATGTGACGTTCTGAAACTCGATCCGGTCTTTGAGCGTGGGCTGCACGGTACCGCCGACAGGCTCGGCTTCTCCCCTGGCCGTCACTACCGCTTCGCGCAGCGCCCAAAAGGCACTCTCTTGCCCCGCCATGCGGTGGTAACGCTGCTGCGCCTTGTGCATAAGGCCTAGCACTCTCACCACCATAAATATGAGCACCATGACGGATGACAACGGCAACTTCCAGATAACCAGGCCCGCATACAGACCGGCTGCGGCGAGAATGGCCAGCAAGGGCTCCTGGAGTGCGCGCAATGTCTCGCGGCTGGTGACCTCCTTCTCCATTGCCCCATTCAGCTCAGCAGCCTGATGGCGCAACAACGAATCGGCGATATCCTCCCTGGCCATTGCCTTCAATGGTTTGACTGACCCCAAGGTGTCGCTGAGGTTGATCAGCAACTCCCGCATCAGGCTGGTCTGGCCCTTCCCTGCTTTACGGGATGTTTTGACCAAACCACGCAGGGCGAAAAGAATGACCACGCCGAGAACCAGGCACACCAGCGCAGCTTGCCAGGAGACGAACAGCGCGATGACGCCGTAAGCGATCGCCTGGATGGAGAGCGCAACCATGTTCGCGGCATGCTCATAAGCGGTTGATGCTCGGTAGGCTTCGGTGGCCACGGCGTTGGCCAATGCTCCACCCGGCTGACGCAGATAGTATTCCCAGCGGCTACCCAGTGTTGCGTTGATCAGATCGACCCTCAGGTCGGTTGCGACATGGGCTACGGTGTAGCCAACCTGGCGGTTGGCCAGAAGAATCAACAGACTGCTGATGGCCATGCCCACGACAATGATGACGAGTAGCGTGATGATCGTTGGCTCCAATCCAAAGAACTGAAGCGCGTTGCCAACAAGGGCGCCAAACGTCGAGTGCGCATTGTCGCCCAGCATCACCGACATCAGGGGCAGCATCGTTGTCAGACTGACGCTCTCGACCAGGCCGGCAACGACCAGGCTAAGCAGCATCAATGCCGTTCGTATCGGATACGAACGCCCAAAAACAAAAATAATTCGCATAACACTCACATTCGGTTCAAGGTTCTCTGCACCGCACGGCAATTCCCTGCACTACAGTTCGTCTGCACCCCTCGCTGTCAGGCCGTAGGCTCAAGCAATGGACGTAGAGCGGCGAACGCTTCGATGATCTGATCAATTTGCGCGGTTGTGTGGGCGGCGCTGACACTGCAGCGAACCAATGTGACGCCCGACGGCGTGGCAGGTGGAAGTACCAGATTGACATATACACCCTGATCAATGAGTGCTCGCCAGAACTGTACACCCTGCTCTTTGCTACCGACCATGACCGGGACAACGGGGCTCACGCTCGGGCCTAACGAATAGCCCAATTCCGCCAGCCCATCGTAAAGCCGACGGGCATTGTCCCAGAGGTTCGCCCGCAGATCCGGGCGCGCAGCAATTGTCTTCAAGGCCGATCGCACAGACGCCACGACCGAAGGAGAGGGTGAGGCCGTGAAGATGTAGGGACGGCTGGCATAACGCAGCACTTCCATCCCACTGCTCAGGCCCGCGGCAAAACCACCGATTGCAGCCAGACTCTTGCTGAAGGTTCCCAGGATGATATCGACATCATCCTCCACGCCCTGCTCTTCCGCCAGGCCTCGACCGTTAGGGCCCATGACGCCAAACGAGTGAGCTTCGTCAACCAACAAGAAACCGCCCAGACGGCGTTTAACGTCAACGATTTCTTTGAGTGGAGCCACGTCGCCGAGCATGCTGTAGATGCCTTCCACGATGATCAGCGCATCCTTCGCGCGATCCCCAAGGCGCAGCATGCGGCGCTCAAGGTCTTTTGCGTCGTTATGATGAAAACGGATGATTTCAGCCCCACCCAAGGCGCATGCATCATAGATACTCGCGTGACAATCGGCGTCGAGCAGTACCACTTCGCGCGGGCCGGCAAGCGTCCCGATGATGCCCAGGTTAGCCACATAACCAGTGGAGAAAACCATGACCGATGGCCGATCCAGAAATTCGGCCAACTCTGCTTCCAGCGCCGAATGACCGCCGTAGCTGCCGTTGGCCATTCTTGACCCGGTTGTGCCCGTACCTTCGGCGGTCAGCGCTTTGCGCGCAGCTTCGATAGCGTCTTCATCGAATGTCAGGCCCAGGTAATTGTTAGTGCCAGCCAAAATGACATCGGTACCGCCGATACGCCCACGCGTCGATGAATAGAGCGCTTCGATTCGAGTACCAAAAGGGCTGGGGTCAAGCGCCTGCAGACTGGAACGCTCAGCGGCCAGGCGGGAGAATTTGTCATACAGTCCCATGACTTTTCTCCAGATAGCCAATCAGAGAGGCGGCAAGCTGCCTTGGCGTGCGAACGTCCATGAGGATATTGATCGGTATCGACAGGTCATAGTCGTCCTCAAGCTTCATCAACAAATCCATCATTTTTACCGACTCAAGGCCTAGGTCATCGACCATGTCGCTGTCAGGCCCTACCTCACCTGCAGCGGGAATCATGTCCCGAAGACACGTCAAAACATTCTCTATGATCACATCTTGCGTAAACATACTTAGCCTCGTTGGCGCGCGAATTTGCACACGTTCAAAACAAACCTTCCTGCAGGGCACGTCGTAGCTTTATCTGGGGACTCCAGCCGGTTGCGGCCGTTATCGCCGTGTTGCTGCATGTCCAGTCAGGGTGTGTGAGCTCATTGACTTTGCTGGTGGTCAGCATTGGGTTACCGCGCACCACGTAGGAAATGACCAGGTTTGCGCGGGCAACGGCTCTCAAGACGGCGGTTGAAATGGCCAGTGATCGAACTGGAGCCGCCCGTATATCGGTCGCAATCTGCGCCAGCCCCTTCCAGCTGTATCCGCCGAGCGTGCCGTCACTGATTTCGTAAAGAGCCGAATTCGAGTTCGGCGCTCCAAGCCATTGCCCAACAGCCGCTACAAGGTCAAAGACGTGCACAAAGCTGAGATGCGTATCCCCTGCGCCGAGCCTGATCTGCAGCCCCTTGAGCAACCAGGTGAACAGTGGCCGTAGTTCGCGATCTCCCGGGCCATAGACTGCCGTCGGACGGAAGATCGTGACGGCCATGGCTCCTGCTACCCGGATGACTTCCTGCTCGGAGTCATGTTTGGATTTTGCGTACCACGAGAGTTCTGGATGGCGAGCGGCAAGAGATGACATCAACAGAAAACGTTTGCAGGTGCCGGCTTTAGCAGCGGCTTCAGCGACCCGACGGCTGCCGTCCACATTGGCAATGCGGAAACTACGGGCATCACGCCCTCGAACCGCCCCCGCGCAGTGGATGACGATATGTGCCCCTGCAACCAGCTTTGCCAGTGAGTCACTGTCCTCAAGCGATCCCTTTACCCACAGAACACCGTTTTCAAGCCCAGCCTGTGTGCGACTGAGCGCGCGCACACGGACACCACGACCAACGAGCATTCGCGCTATTTGACCGCCGATAAAACCGCTGCCACCGGTAAGGGCAATCGTTGGCTCGGTCATGCGGTTTCGGCCGCAGCGAAGCTCTCGGGGAGTGCGGCGCGAAGACTCATGAAGCGCTTGCGGGCTTCGGCCCGGGCTGGTTTTCCCGAGGAGGTGCGAGGAATGCTATGGGGCGGTACCAGGTCGATGGTCGGGGAGATACCGAATTCACTGTGGACCTTGGCAAACAATGTATGAGAAAGACGCGCCCTCTTCTCCTCATCGAGGATGCGGTATTGAACCTGGATCACCACCGATGGATCAGCGTCCTTGTCGGTAATGAAAACGATCGCGTCCCCCGGCCTGATTTCCGGCTCGGACTCGACAATGAGTTCAATGTCTTGAGGCCAGATGTTACGACCTCGGATGATGATCAGATCCTTCTTGCGCCCGGTGACGTAAAGATCCCCATCGAAAAGATATCCCAGGTCGCCAGTATCGAGCGTTTTGGTCGCTGCGAGAGTTTGAATGGAATCGTGATCCTGGAAATAGCCCGTCATCAGGCTCGGGCCAGAAATCATGACTCTGCCCACTTCGCGCTCGGCCAGGACATTGCCAGAGTCATCTACGATCAGCAGTTCGTGCCCCGGCAGCGCGCGGCCGCAGTTAACGAAAGCACTGACCGCTGAAGATTTTTCAGTGGCGCTGAGCGCCCTACCTTCCGTTTCCAAAATGTCTCGGTCGATCCTGTCAACCTGAGCACCTGTGTCCGGTCTGGCAAAGCTGACAGCCAACGTGTTTTCTGCGAGCCCGTAGCACGGCATAAATGCGCCAGCCTTGAACCCAGCGGCGGCAAAGTGCTCGGCAAATCGGTCGAGTGTGGCGATGGAAATCGGTTCAGCGCCAACACCCGCTACGCGCCAGTTCGACAAATCGAGGCTTTCTACTTCAGCGGCACTGCAACGACGTACACACAGATCGAACCCGAATGGCGGCGCCACCGAGACCGTACCCCTGTTCCGACTCAGCAAGTTAAGCCACTGTTTGGGCCGCATCGCGAAGTCTTGCGTGCGCAGGTAGTCGACCGATATCTGCGTGGCCATGGGCGCCAATACAAAACCTACCAACCCCATGTCGTGGTAGTACGGCAACCAGGAGACACAGCGGTCGCCGGGACGTAACCGGATTCCATCAGTGCTGATACCGCGCAGATTGGCCATGACCGAACGCTGGGTGACCATGACGCCACGCGGAAAACGGGTACTCCCAGAAGTGTATTGCAGATAGGCAACGTCATCGGGTTGAGCTGGGACAAGAGCGGCACCACCCATAGGAAGCGCTTCCAGATCGTCATCCGTGCCGATGAATTTCAGCTCAGTGGTGCCCAGTGCTTCGCGCGCGTAGGGCAGCCATTCCTGCTCCCCGAGCACAACCGATGGCGAGCAGCTTGCGATGAGTCCACGGAGCTTTTCGACGTACGATTGGTGTTGCCCTACCCCAGCGGGAACCGGCAGCGGAACAGCGACCAGGCCTGCGTACTGGCACGCGAAGAAAAACTCGACGAATGAGGGTGTTGTGTCCGCGATCAGGGCGACGCGATCACCTTTGGACAAACCCAAGGTCAGTAACCTTCTGGCGGCGCCCTGGGCTCTGGCCTTGAGCTCTCTGTACTCGAGCACTGCCGTCAGTTGGCAGCGTCGGTCATAAAAATTCATCCCCGTGCGACCCAGCGCTGCGTAGTCCAGAGCGTCCGCTAAAGAAGGGAAATCTGCAAGTCGCTGCACCAGTTCTTGAGTAGAGCTAGTTTCGGACAAATATAAAACCGTCATTAATTTGGACTCTAATCAGGGCACTACGAAAACCGGCACTTATGGGGCAGGCGCCGCCGCACGTCCAAAAAGCAAGGTTCGTAGAGATAGCTGAATATGGACGCCGTCACATTTTCAGGCATCGCCTAAAGCGAATAACTGGCTCGTGGACCTGAGCCATTTTGAAAAGCCGGCTTCCATAGCTTTCCTAAAAGAGTACCGTCAGATAGATCGAGATCTACTATCAAACGAATTAATACTCTACATTGACAATGGTCGATAGACGTAACGAAATATTTCAGCGACAGTCAGGAGCCGCCGCCGGATACCTCGCTCGACGTTGGAACATCAGGCCTCACCGTCCACTTTTTGCCTAGAAGGCCTGCAGGCTAATGAATAAGAACAACCCGCTGCTTACCATTGAAGCAGCAGAGAACCGGCAGTCGCTGAACGACTTCGTAACGTTTCCAGGCACGCTCTATAAAAACGATCCCTCTTGGATCGAGCCGCTCTACGTTGAACGGTTAGAGCATCTCTCACCCAAAAATCCGGCCTCAGGACACGTTACGTGGAAAGCCTGGCTCGCCAAACGCAATGGTGCTGTTGTAGGCCGCATTCTTGCTCAAGTAGATACTTTGCACCGGGAGTTGCATGGAGCAGACACAGGCCACTTCGGTATGCTGGACGCGATCGATGATGGTGAAGTATTCGCGGCGTTGATCGCCACCGCCGAGCAGTGGCTCAAGGGTCAGGGTGCTCAGCGGATTACCGGGCCTTTTACCCTGAACATCAACCAGGAAAGCGGCCTCCTCGTCGACGGCTACGAGACGCCGCCATCCGCGTTCATGAACCACAACCATCCTTACTATGAAAACCATGTGCTGGGATCAAAGTACGAACCTGCCATGGATTTGATTGCCTACTGGATGCGCCGGGACGAACTCAATTTCCCGGCCCCGCTCAAGAAAATGATGGACCGGGAAAGGTCTACGATCCGTATCCGCCAGATTGATCGGTCAAAATTTGCCGCCGAAATGCAAATTCTGCGGCAGATATTCAACGATGCCTGGGCCAACAACTGGGGTTACGTTCCCTTTACCGAGCACGAGTTTTCCGAGCTAGGCAAGCAGTTGAAATTCCTTGTTCCCAGCGACCTTATTTATATCGCTGAAATAAACGATGAGCCCTGCGCATTCATCGTGGCCATGCCTAACATTCATGAGGCCATCGCGCCTCTCAAAGGGCGTATGCTGCCATTTGGATGGTTGCGTCTGATTTGGAAACTCAAAGTCTCCGGAACACGAACCGCCCGCGTGCCTTTGATGGGCGTCAAGCAACAATATCAGTTCAGCCGCCAAGGCCCTGTCCTGGCATTACTGCTTATCGAAGCTCTGAAAGCCCCCTTCCTCCGGCGCAATATCGAGGCCCTCGAAATGTCTTGGATCCTCGAAACGAATGCCGGGATGCGCGGAATTCTGGAGCGCATAGGTGCCAAAGCCTATAAGCGGTATCGGCTCTATGAAAAGCACATTTGAATCGGCGCGCTATTCGGCCCTCATTCTGGCAGGTGACAGACGCCCAGGAGACCCCGTTGCCGCCCTTGGGGACGCAGGCTGTAAAGCGTTGACGCCTGTCCTTGGTCTGCCAATGCTTCATCGGGTAGTCGGCGCATTGCGGGACTCCAAGCACGTGTCCGATATCACATTGGTCGGCCCAGGCAATCGGATGCTCGACAGTGATCCAACGCTGCGCGAGATGATTGATCGTGGCGAGTTGGCAATGCTCGAACCGGCGGCATCACCGAGCCTGAGCGCGTATCGCGGCTTGACCCATATCCGCTCGCGGCCAGTGCTGGTGACGACTGCCGATCACGCGTTACTGCAATCTGACATCGTCGATTATTTTCTCGAACGTTCTCAGATGAGCGGATGCGACGTGACCGTGGCCTTAACACCACTTGCCACGGTCATGGCCAAATTCCCCGAGAACAGGCGGACGGCTATCAAGCTCAAAGGCGGCCCGTACTGCGGCAGCAACCTGTTTGCGTTCATGACCGAGGAAAGCGCCAAGGTCGCCGACTTTTGGAAAGACATCGAGCAGCGCCGTAAAAACCCTAAAAAGGTCGTCATGGGTGCACTCGGCATAGCGTCGACTGTGCGATATCTCTTGGGAACCCTAAGCCTTGATCAGGCCATGCAACGAATCTCCCACACCTTGGGTGTTCGCGTGGGCGCCGTGATCATGCCGTTTGCCGACGCTGCCGTGGACATCGACACCGTAGAAGACTTTCTACTGGTCGAAAAAACGCTCCGGCTGCGGGCATCAATGTGAATACCACCCAGCCTCCTCATTGGGCCAGGCGAGCTATTGGCTGCAAATCCGCGGGAGCTTCACGATGTTTCTGATCGAACGGTACATCATTGCCGAGATTCGTCGCCCGGTAACGGTGATGGTCGGTATCTTGACCTTCGTATTCGCAAGTTATTCGGCAGAACGCTACCTGACCCAGGCCACAAATGGCACGCTGGCTGTGCAGTCCGTGGCGGACATGGTGATGTACAAAGTCATCATCGCGCTGGAAATGCTGGTACCCGTTGCCCTCTACACGTCTGTAGCAATGGCGTTGGGCAGGCTTTATCACGACTCCGAAATCACCGCCATCCTGGCCTCAGGCAGCAGTCCTGTACGCCTCTACAAAGCGATCGCCCTGATCTCGCTACCTCTCGCCATCGCTGTGACAGTGTTGTCTGTCTATGGACGTCCCTGGGCGTATACACAGAGCTACCAGTTGGAGCAGCAGTCCAAAACCGACCTGGACGTCAGTCACCTCCTGCCTCAGCGTTTCAACCTCAATCCTGACAACGGCCGGATGATCCTCGCGGAATCCATAGACAAGGATTCAGGTGAGCTCACTGACGCATTGATCTATGACCCGGGCGACGGTAAATCCCGCATCTTTCGGTCTCATACGGCAAAAGTCATCGACGCCAACCCTGCTGCCCCCTTGGTTGAACTCACCAAAGGGAGCTCGTACACCCTGGATCATCAGGATTCCAAGGACGTGGTAAATACTTTCGACAACAAGCTGCAACTGCAGCTGAAACCTTTGGAACTTGAACCCGACAACAAGCGCAAATCAACCTCGACTGCGATGTTGAGCATTTCGGCGCAGCCTCAAGACAAGGCCGAGCTTCAATGGCGTGAAACCCGCGGCATCAGTGCAATGCTCCTGGCCCTGCTTGCAGTGCCGCTGAGCCGAACGGCGCCCCGCAAAGGACGCTTTTCCACGCTCCTGCCCATCGCGATTGTTTTTGCCGTGATCTTCTACGCCGGCAACATCTGCAGGACACTGGTGGGTAACGCAGCCATCCCCCTCTTGCCTGGCGTGTGGCTCGTTCCGCTGGCCATGAGTATCGCGTTGCTAGGTTTCCTGACCAGAGACCTCGCACTTTTGCGTCGTCGTCGCAAATGATAAAACTCAGCTTCTATCTGATTCGCAACGTGCTGATCGGTTTCGCGGCCGCTGCCTTGTTGTTGCTGCCATTGTTCACGACGTTCGATCTTATCGCTGAGCTCGATGACGTGACTTCCGGGGGCTATCGCTGGACGCAAGCGGTTGAAGTCGTCCTGATGACATTGCCCCGCCGGGCAGTCGATCTCGGGCCTTTCATCGCCTTGCTGGGAGGCATCACCGGGCTTGGTCAGCTTGCGTTGACTCAGGAACTGACGGCCATGCGTGCGGCCGGCGTATCGATCATGCGCATCGCTGTTACGACCATGGCGGCCGGTCTGATCGTGGTCGTCGCACTCGGCGCCATGGACGAATGGCTGGCGTCTCCACTCCAGCAGCATAGCGTTCAGCTGCGCAATACCGCGCTGGCCATTTCCGGCGAAGCGGCGAAGCCTACCGGCAGCATCTGGGCGCGCCGAGGCAACGAGGTTGCACGAATAGGTGCGATGTCACGCCACAACACGCCACTCAACGTTGAAATCTTGCGCCTCACCTCTGACATGCGCCTGGCCTCTTACATTTTCGCGGACAGCGCGGAAGTCCGCCCGGACGGTTCGTGGCTGCTCCACCATCCACGGATCAAAGAGTGGGAGCAAGACAATGAGGTGACGCGCGAAGAAGATCAGATGCTATGGAACTCTGTGTTTTCAGATCGCCGCTTGAAAGAACTGTCGCTACCGACGGACAGCTTCTCGATTCAGCAACTGAGTCACTACATCGCCTTTCTCAATGGATCCGACCAACCCTCGGGCGAGTACCAGATGGCAATGTGGCAAAAACTGGGAAGGCCGATCCTCACATTGGCCATGATTCTCTTTGCCGTTCCATTCACCTTTGTCCAGCAACGCTCACCGGGATTGGGCGGTCGATTGGCCATCGGAGCCGTTGTGGGTCTGCTGATCTATGTGGCGAATCAGATTGTGGCCAACCTCGGTCTGCTCCTGAACGGGAACGTGATCGTCACTACGTTGGCGCCCTCGATTGTGCTCCTGGCCCTCGCCTTGTGGCTGGTCTACCGATTTGACCGTGCAGCGTGACATGACATGACTATTGCTCCTATCACCCAACAAGACACCGCCTCGAATCCTCCACAGGCTTTCGTAACCCTAAATCATGACAACGCCCCTTCAGCACAACGAATAGGCGTGGTGCTCAATCCCAAAGGGGGCTACGTACGTCGGCATCTTGTTAAATTCAGACACCACGTCGCTCAGCTCACCGACGCCCATGTTGTGGAGGCGTCAACGCCGACGCAAATCAGTGCGGCCATTCAATCCTTCGCACTCGAACCACAGGATCTCTTAGTCGTGATCGGTGGGGATGGGAGCCTGCAGGCGGCATTGACGGCCCTGATGCATCTGCAGCCCATGAGTATGCCTGACGTACTCATTGTCCCGGCAGGCACCACCAACATGAGTGCAATCGATCTGGGCGTGCGGCGACGCCCACTGCAAGTGCTCTTGGCGCTCCATCGTTGGCGAAGTGGCACACGCTCGGCTCCCGCATCGAGATTGCGCAATGTGCTCAAAGTATTCGACCCAGACTCACTACAGACTCAATGCGGTCTGTTCTTTGGAGCCGGGGCGGTGGTTGAAGGCGTCAGGTATTTTCACAGCCGTGTCCGTAGCAAAGGTATCCGCGGAGCCTTGGGCCCGTCACTGGCGTTCGGCAGAATGTTGGTGTCACTGCTCTGGAAGCGAAGCCTGCCGTTTGAGTCTGCGGCCACGGCCAGGCTGCACCTTGCGCAACACACCTTGAACGCCAAGTGGATGGTCATTCTCGCCACCACACTCGACACCCTGCTGCTCAGAAGCACTCCCTACTGGGGCACTGAGAAGGCGCCGATCCATTTCACGGCAATTGGTCACCGTGCTCCTGAGCTCGTGCGCTCCCTCTTTCATGTGCTGCGAGGCAAAACGAGTCCGGTCATCACGCAGAATCAGGCTTATGTGAGCCACAACCTCAACGCTACCACCATCGACGGGTTAACCGAGTACCTGCTGGACGGCGAGATATTCTCCACGCAAGGCCAGCTTGAGTTGTCTGCGACCCTCCCTGTCCGTTTTGTGATGTTTTAAGAGAAGCTGAACGTGGAACAGGCCTCCCCTACTTCAACAATCAGCGTCCTGATCGGCGTTATGTCCGAGGAATGCGCGCGCCCGGTCGCAGCCCCATTGAATGCACTGACTGATGAATTGGTATCGCGATTTGGCAACGCCGTCAGTGCCGTTCTTCTGTATGGATCCTGCCTTCGCAGCAGCAATTTTTCAGATGGCCTGGTCGACCTTTATGTCCTTGTAGACAGCTACGCCAACGTAAGGACAAGCAAGATCAAGGAGCTGGTGGACGCCTGGCTTCCCCCTACCGTTTTTTCGATCAATGTGCTGGCGCCGGACGGTTCGCTGCTAAGGGCAAAATGCGCGCTGATTACACTGGCGGACTTCGAGAAGGGAACCGCATCGTGGTTCCACGGTTATCTGTGGGGACGCTTTTCGCAGCCCTCTCGACTGGTTTTTTCTCGCGATCAAGCCGTTAGCACCCGTGTGCATACGGCCTTGGCCAACGCAGTGAAAAGAATGACGTCCGAAGCACTGCCTGATAAACCGCAAGTGCTGGATAGCGCCACATTGTGGGAACACGCCCTCACGTTGACCTATCGCACGGAATTGCGCCCGGAGCGCGCCAGTCGCCCGGCAGAAATCGTAGGGCATGATGTCGGCTACTACAGGCGTATCACCCTCGCGGCGGTGCAATCCGTACCAAGGCTTTCCCTTCTGCCTGGGCAGGATGACCGATACTCAGTGTCCCCCGCAGATGCAGGAGCGGTTCCCCACGCCGTCCGGTGGCAACGCAGACGAGGCGCCGGTCGCCTACTCAATGTGCTGCGCCTGATCAAATCGTTCTACACATTCGAGAATGGTCTGGATTACGTCATCTGGAAGCTTGAACGCCACCTTGGGGAACCTGTGCCGATCAGCCCGCGCCTGCGTCGTTATCCACTCATCTTTTGTTGGCCGCTGCTGTGGCGGTTACTGAGAAACCGCCAGCTTCGCTAAGTCTTCTAAAAATCGTCGGCAGGATCAGATATGCAAACAGAGCCCACGCAGCTTCCACACAAAAAAGCCAAACGCAAGCATCGGCCAAGCGTCGCAGTAGGGTTGTGGATCATCAAAAAACTTGAGCGGTTCATTCGCCGGCACTCCTCGGTCGGAAACACACCGTTTTTCGATCCGTCACAGTTCGAGTGGGCAAAGACGCTGGAGTCCAACTGGCCTGTGATCGTCGACGAGTTGAATGCCGTACTCAAAAATCACGACGGCATCCCAAACTTCCAAGACATTTCCAAAGACCAGCGCAACCTGACACAAGATGACCGATGGAAGACCTTCTTCCTGCATGGCTACGGTTACAAAATGGATGGCAACTGCGTCAAGTGCCCCAAAACTGCAGAGATTGTTGAATCAATCCCAGGCATGTTTACGGCTTTCTTTTCCATCCTGAGCCCTGGCAAGCACATACCTCCGCACCGGGGGCCCTACAACGGGCTGCTCCGCGCACATCTGGGATTGATCATCCCTGAGCCCAGGGAGAATTGTCGTATCCAGGTAGGAGATGAAATCAGGCATTGGCAGCCCGGCAAGGTGATGGTGTTTGACGACACCTACCGCCATCAGGTCTGGAATGACACCGACGGCATCCGCGTCGTGCTTTTCCTCGACATCCACCGCCCGCTCGACCGCTTTGGCACTGTGCTCAACAAATGCGTGCTGAAGCTGATCCAGTGGTCTCCCTTCATTCAGGATGCACGGAAAAACCATAAGGCGTGGGAGAAAGGCCTCCACTGAGACGGAGGTCGGCGCCTTCGCCCCTCTGCTTGCTTTGAGCTGAAACAGAGGGACGGCAATAGAAAACTCAGGCTGATGGCTTAGCGGCAGAACTGCTGCAATCCGGTTTGACCGTGTTCGACCGCGAGGCATCCACAGCACCTATGTGCTGCAAGGCACTTCTGCCCAAGCTCACGTTGTACCCTTTTTTACCCGGAGGCTTGAGACTGAACTCCTCCTGATAGACCTGCGTACCCAGGCACAAACTCATCTTCACCACCTGGCGATGACTGCTGCCAATCACCCCCTTGGCTTTCGCATTGCGAACGATCTTTTGCTCGAAAGTGACGTCGGATAAAGACCCGGTGAGACCGGTCGGTATTTGTAAAACAAACCGCACCCACTTCTCGTCACCCTTGTCGAAAGGGACAATATTGACAGCTCCCAGAGACGAGTTTTCGGAGCCCGTATCGAGTTCTACTTTGACCGGGGTTCGATCAGGCAACAGTACGCCCTGCTCCTCCCAGCCAAAGGCTTGGTTGGGAGACGCTGAGTATGAAATGGAAGGCAGCAAAAGCGAAAAAGCGACACCAGCTATCACTTTTTTGAAGATTTTCATGAGGGATATCCCGAAGCACGCACAGGCAAACTCACCTGCGTCATAAGGCCATGGTTTAGGGCGGATTTCAAATTAAAAAAGCCGCAATGACTCTCCATAAATCCCTGGAATTCCCACCCATTTCAGCCCCAGAAAACACCCTACCAAATTGCCGGGGATTCAGTTTGTATCCTGCTCCACCGCAACAACGGCAGCGGGAGCCTGGCCACCCTCTTTCAGCTTCGCACGGTGTCGACGATCTTGACCGCGTTGCCGCGACGCCTGCTGCCTGGCATGCAGAGCCTGTGTGGCAGTTACTACGCCAACTGGTTGACCACTCAAGTCCAGGCGCGGCGCATTCTCCACCATGCTTGCCCAATACCGGGTTCCCCGGCACCAGGTTGAGACACCTAGCTTTAATTGTTCGTGGGTCAACCCGAGTAGCTCCAAGTGCTGCTCTGCATCGTGAAGAATGCCCTCTTTGAGCGGAACTTTAGGAGCCGGATTGACGGGGAACGCCAGTGGAAAATGCTTCTGCAATGGCCAGATGGCTTCCACAGCGGGATCATGGTTACGAGGCTTCGCCCGCGTTGAGGAATTACGCTTGATGTGTTGAGTGCCATCCACCTGTTGCGGCTTTTTTTCAGCCCGCAGTTGGTCACGTAGCCCAGCCAGTTGTTCAAAACCCATCGTTCTATTCACTACTCTTAAGCGACTGCGGAGTGCAAGGATATTCCATACAACGCTGGGGAGCAGCAGAAAGAATACTCGTCTCTTTTTCACCACCCTGCCAAGGCGAAGAATGTGACGGAATCCAGGCTAATCGTCCCAACCCCGTCAGATGTGCCTCCGAAATGGTTTTCTCGCGGCCGTGTCCGAGAAAACAATCAAACGAACCCGATGTGAGCGGCGCATGAGGCTGTGCTTGGCTACCAAAGCAATCGCGTGCCTTTCAGCATGAAATGCAAAACACAAAAAAAGGGCCCAGATTTCTCTGAGCCCTTGATTTTACTGCGTTTGGCGGGAAACCAGGGATTCGAACCCTGGGAACGCTATTAACGTTCGCCGGTTTTCAAGACCGGTGCATTCAACCACTCTGCCAATTTCCCGAGGCATCCGATCAATGAAGGTGTAGTGTGCAGCTGGCGAGATCCTAAAATAGGAACTCAGGGACCTGTTACAGTCGGCAGTCTTCAAGACTGCTGCCTTAAACCACTCGGCCACACCTCCCATTGCGTTGCGGGCGCCATAATACCGTAATGAAACAAGCTGTCAAACTCTCTGGCTCGCGTGTCACTGCGGCTCTGTTATGATCTTTGCAACTTGAGATTTCAGATCCCCCTTTCAACCACCAGGAGTAGCGCCATGCGCGAACAGGATTACGCAGTCAACAACCGCGTGCAGGTCGAGCAGCTAGAGGTTAGCCGCGTCCTGCGCAACACTTACGGCCTTCTGGCCCTTACCCTCGCCTTCAGCGGGATCATGGCATTCGTCGCTCAGCAGATGAACGTTCGTTATCCGAACGTGTTCGTCGTGCTGATCGGTTTCTACGGGCTGTTCTTCCTCACCAACAAACTGCGCGATTCGGCGTGGGGTCTGGTGTCGGCGTTCGCACTGACCGGTTTCATGGGCTTCATTCTCGGCCCGATCCTCAACCGTTACCTCGGCATGCAAGGCGGCGCTGAAATCGTCTCTTCCGCCTTCGCGATGACGGCCCTGGTGTTCGGCGGTCTGTCGGCGTACGTGCTGATCACCCGCAAGGACATGAGCTTCCTGGGCGGTTTCATCACTGCCGGTTTCTTCGTCCTGCTGGCAGCGGTGCTGGCGAGCATGTTCTTCCAGATCAGCGGTCTGCAACTGGCAATCAGCGCAGGCTTCGTGCTGTTCTCGTCGGTGTGCATCCTGTTCCAGACCAGCGCCATCATCCACGGTGGTGAGCGCAACTACATCATGGCGACCATCAGCCTGTATGTGTCGATCTATAACCTGTTCATCAGCCTGTTGCAGATCTTCGGCATCATGGGCAGCAGCAAAGACTGATCCACAGCCTCAATAAAAAGCCCGCTTCGGCGGGCTTTTTGCTGTCTCCGCCCTTTGAATTCTTTATCATTGGCCCCATTCACCCTGCCACCCCGCTGACCGAGCCGCCCATGAAGTTCGCCATCGCTCTCTATTCACCCGCTCACGCCCCCTCTTCGCGCCGGGCCTTGAGGTACGCGCAGGCCGTGCTGGAAGGCGGGCATGAAATCGTGCGGTTGTTCTTTTATCAGGATGGGGTGCACAGCGCGTCGGCCAATGTGGTCACGCCTCAGGATGAACAGGATATCCCCGCGCAATGGCGCGACTTCGTGAACGCCCACCAACTGGACGGCGTGGTGTGCATCGCCGCCGCCCTTCGTCGGGGCGTACTGAATGAAGAAGAAGCCGAGCGTTATTCGCGCCCCGCTGCCAATCTTTCTGCTCCGTGGGATCTGTCCGGTCTCGGACAGCTGCACGACGCCGTGCAAACCGCTGACCGTTTGATCTGCTTCGGAGGGCCTTGAAATGCCGAAGTCGTTGCTGATCATCAGCCGCCAATCGCCATGGTCCGGCCCCAGCGCCCGCGAAGCCCTGGACATCGGATTGGCGGGCGGGGCGTTCGATTTGCCGTTGGGCATGTTGTTTCTGGACGATGGCGTGCTGCAATTGTTGCCCGCTCAACGCGCCAGCCAATTGCAACAGAAAGACCTGACGGCCAACCTTCAGGCCCTGGAAATGTTCGGCGTCGAAGACCTGTACGCCTGCAATACCAGCCTGGCCGAACGCGGCATGTCGCCGAGCGCACTCAGCGTCGAGACACTACAGGTGCTGCGTGACCATGAAATCGCCGCACTCATTGACCGTTATGACCAAGTGATCACGATCTGATGTCGACCTTGCATGTGTTATCTCATTCCCCGTACGCCGACTCCCGCCTGAGCAGTTGTTTGCGCGTGCTCGGTCACGAAGACGCGATCCTGCTGTGCGGCGACGCGACGTATGCCCTGACGCCTTCAACCGCTGCGCGCCAGTCGCTGGACGACAAAGCAGACAGCCTGCGCGTGTTCGTGCTCGATGAAGACGCCCAGGCACGAAACCTGACGCTGCCCGACTGGGTGAAAAGCGTCGATTATCCTGGGTTCGTCGAACTCTCGGTGCTGTTCGACAAGGTCAACACCTGGCTATGAAGCAGCTCATCGTCAACGGTCGCACCCTGCCGCTGGACAAGGACGGCTACCTCGAAGACCTGCACGACTGGTCCCGCGAAGTCGCCGAGGCCCTGGCGCTGGAGGAAGACATCGTCCTGAAGCCCGAACATTGGGAAATCCTTGACCTGCTCCGCGCGTTTTACGCCGAATACCAGTTGTCTCCCGCCACTCGCCCGCTGGTGAAATACACCGCGCAAAAGCTCGGAGCTGAAAAAGGCAACAGCCTGCACCTGAATCGCCTGTTCAACGGCACTCCCGCCAAACTTGCCGCCAAGCTGGCGGGCCTGCCAAAGCCGACCAATTGCCTATGAACGATGTCGCCCCACTCCTGACTGAAACGCCCGCCGAACACCCCTTTGCGCCGTTCGTGCGCATCCTCGGAAAAGGTAAGCGCGGTGCCCGCAACATGACCCGCGAAGAAGCGCGCGAGGCCATGGGCATGATCCTTGATGAAAAGGTCGAGGACACACAACTGGGCGCGTTCCTGATGCTGCTGCGCCATAAAGAGGAAAGCCCTGAAGAGCTGGCGGGCTTTACCGAAGCGGTACGTGAACGCCTGACCGCCCCGCCGCTGACCGTCGATATCGACTGGCCAACCTACGCGGGCAAGAAACGGCATTTGCCGTGGTACCTGTTGGCAGCCAAATGCCTCGCGCAGAATGGCGTGCGCGTGTTGATGCACGGCGGCGGCGCGCACACGGCGGGTCGGCTGTACAGTGAGCAATTGCTGGAGCTGCTGGGCATTCCGTTGTGTCGCGACTGGGCTTCGGTGGAGCAGGCACTGGAGCGGCACAACATCGCGTTCATGCCATTGGGAGACTGGGCACCGCAGTTGCAGCGCATGATCGACCTGCGCAACACCCTGGGCCTGCGCTCGCCGATCCACTCACTTGCGCGCATTTTGAACCCGTTGAGCGCCCGCTGCGGACTCCAGAGCATCTTCCATCCCGGCTATCAGTCAGTGCACCGCGACGCCAGCAGCCTGTTGGGCGATCACGCCATCGTCATCAAGGGCGACGGCGGCGAAGTGGAAATCAACCCGGACACGATCAGTCATTTGTACGGCACTACCGACGGCCAGCCATGGGATGAGGAATGGCCTGCGATGTCCGAACGCCGCCACGTCAAGCCGGCAACGCTCGACCCGCAGCAGCTCGTCGGCATCTGGAAAGGTGAGGTCCAGGACAGCTACCCGCAACTGGCCCTGATCTCGACCATAGCCCTCGCCTTGCGCGGCCTCGGAATACCCCGCGCAGAGGCCTTCGAGCAGGCTGAGCGTTTTTGGGAAAACCGTAACAGATCGATTTAACCGATCATTACACCCCGACTCTTTGCGCTATTTGTTCGAACGATTGTCTCTAGACTGACCTCCAACGTACGAACGTACTCAGTGATTGGAGTCAGACATGGGCCTTCTCGTTGAAGGGCGCTGGCAAGACCAGTGGTATGAAAGCAAAGACGGCGCGTTTCAGCGCGAGCAGGCGCAGCGCCGCAATTGGGTGACCGCAGACGGCCGTCCAGGACCGTCTGGCGAAGGCGGCTTCAAGGCCGAAGCAGGCCGTTATCACCTCTACGTATCGCTGGCCTGCCCATGGGCCCATCGAACGCTGATCGTGCGCAAACTCAAAGGCCTCGAAAGTCTGATCGACGTTTCGGTGGTCAGCTGGCTAATGCGCGAAAACGGATGGACCTTCGACAAGCAGACAGGCTCCACGGGCGATGCGCTGGACGGTCACACCTTCTTCTATCAGCGTTACCTCGCTGACAACCCGAATTACACCGGTCGCGTGACGGTGCCCGTGCTGTGGGACAAGAAGCTGCAGCGCATCGTCAGCAATGAGTCCTCGGAAATCATCCGCATGTTCAATTCGGCGTTCGATGATCTGACCGGCAACCGTCTGGATCTGTACCCCGAGTCGCTTCGTCCGGAGATCAACCGGCTGAATGACGCGATTTATCCCGCCGTCAACAACGGCGTGTATCGCGCCGGATTCGCCACCACGCAGAAGGCTTACGAACAAGCCTTCGACGAGGTATTCGCTGAGCTGGACGTGCTGGAAAACCTGCTGGGCGAGAAACGTTACCTGGCTGGCGAATACCTGACCGAAGCCGACGTGCGCCTGTTTACCACGCTGATTCGGTTCGACGCGGTTTACCACGGGCACTTCAAATGCAACCTGCGTCGTATTGCTGACTATCCGAACCTGAGCAACTGGTTGCGCGAGCTGCACCAATGGCCGGGCATTGCCGAGACGGTCGACTTCGTGCACATCAAGCATCACTACTATGCCAGCCATGCCACCATCAATCCGACTGGCGTAGTGCCCAAGGGGCCTGCGCAGGACTTCAAACTCGACCATGACCGCACCCGATTGAGCGGAAATGGCATCATCACGGGCGCCGCCTGACGAAAATGCTTATTTCCATTCTGAATAAGCATGGGAAAACTTAGTATTTTGAGGAATCAAACAGCGTGGTAGTTTGGACTCATTCAAACTGCCGCGTTGCCTCTAACTCGTGACCTGAATGCGAAATGATCGTTGTCAGTCATTCAAGTCGAGACGTGTTTATACCCTTCTCACCGGACAGGGTCATTCATTGCCAGATAGAGCGCGCGCCTTATTGCAGGGCACGGAATGTCGAACTATCTGGACGATCAACATCGCGCTGAAATTTCAAATGTTCTGAATACATTTACAGGGCGCACAGAGTGGCCAACCTGGCTGCTGATCATTGCCTTCTACAGCGCGTGGATCGGCCTCGTCTTTTTTGGTCAGGCTTGGGGAAAACTGGCGTCCGCCGGAGTGCTGTTGCCACTGGCCGTTCTCTGGATGTCGATTCAGCATGAATGCATTCACGGCCACCCCACGCGCTGGCCTTTCATCAATAAAGCGCTGGGGTATCTGCCATTCGCGATCTGGTACCCCTATGACCTGTACCGCAGCAGTCATCTCGCCCATCACGCAGACGAAACGCTGACGCTGCCCGGTGTCGATCCTGAGAGCCGATACATTTCAGTGGAGGAATGGGAAAGGTCATCAGGTTTCAAACGCCTGATGTTACAGATGAACAAAACGGTGGCAGGCCGTCTGGTCATCGGCGTTCCGATGGCGCTAGGCGCCTTGATCTTTGCAGACATCCCGAAAGCCATTGTTTCGGGAGGTGCCCATTTGCACATGTGGATCGCCCATAGTGCAGGTGTCGCAATCATCCTCTGGACGGTTGAACAGTACAGCGCTCTATCCGCATGGGAATACATTGTCTATGTTTCGGTACCCGCGCTGGCCATCGGAATGCTCCGCTCTTTTTATGAACATCGGCCCGCTGAACGCCCGGAGCATCGATCTGTGCTCAATGAATCCAGAGGTCTTTTCAGCTGGCTATTCCTGAACCTGAACTTCCACTTGATTCATCACGACCTGCCTAAGTTGCCTTGGTATTTCCTGCCGACACTCTACTCTGCCCGACGCCAGGACTGGATCGATCGTAGCAACGGGTACGTTGTTGGCAACTATCGAGAACTGGCGACTCGGTATTTGAGTGTACCGATCGACCATCCCGTGCACCCGCTCGTGCCGCCGCCCTCGCAAGAAGTGTCCACAGCAACGTCGCTGGAACCAAGGCGTTCGGTGCAAACAGCGTAAAAGCCTGAAACGGGCATCCCCACCTCAGGCTTGTCTCACTCAAACGCCGTTTTGGGCGCCTTCGAACCACGCCAGTTTGTCCCGCAACGTCACCACTTCGCCCACGATCACCAGCGTCGGCGCATGCACTTCATGCTCCGCCACCAGTTGCGGCAGGTTGGCCAGCGTGCCGGTGAACACGCGCTGGTTGGTGGTGGTGCCTTGCTGGATCAGCGCGGCCGGGGTGTCGGCCGAACGCCCATGCTTGACCAGCTCGCTGCAAATGATCGGCAAGCCAATCAGGCCCATATAGAACACCAGCGTCTGCGCAGGTGAGACCAGGTCTTTCCACGGCAGGTCGGTGGTGTTGTTCTTCAAGTGCCCCGTCACGAAACGCACGGATTGCGCGTAATCGCGGTGGGTCAGCGGAATCCCGGCATACGCCGCGCAACCACTGGCCGCCGTGATACCCGGCACCACTTGAAACGGAATGCCGTTCGCCGCCAACTCTTCGATTTCTTCGCCGCCACGGCCAAAGATGAACGGATCGCCCCCTTTGAGCCGCACGACGCGCTTGCCCTGTTTGGCCAGCGCCACCAGTTGCTGGTTGATCTGGTCCTGCGGCAAGGCATGATCGGCGCGCTGCTTGCCGACATAAATGCGGTCCGCGTCGCGACGGCACAGTTCGAGAATCGCCGGGGCCACCAGACGGTCGTAGAGCACGACATCGGCTTGCTGCATCAGGCGCAAGGCCTTGAAGGTCAGCAGGTCCGGATCGCCCGGGCCCGCACCGACCAGATACACCTCGCCTGACGCGCTTGGCGCATCGCCGTCGATCTTCGCCTGTAACAGACGTTCGGCTTCGGCGCCCTGCCCGGCCAGTTGCCTGTCCGCGATAGGCCCTTGAAACACGTCTTCCCAGAATGCCCGGCGTTGCTGGACATTCGGAAACAGGTTCTTCACCTGGTGACGGAAACGCGCTGCGAGACCGGCCAGATGGCCATAGGTCGGCGGAATCCAGCTTTCCAGCTTGGCCCGGATCAAGCGCGCCAGCACCGGCGCATCGCCGCCACTGGACACAGCAATCACCAACGGCGAACGGTCGACGATGGCCGGAAAAATCACGCTGCACAGGGCAGGCGCATCCACCACGTTGACCGGTACGCCGCGCTGACGAGCATCGGCAGAGACATGGGCATTGAGCGGTTCGTCGTCGGTGGCGGCGATGATCAGCACGCAGCCGTTCACATCCGCCTCGTCGTAACCACGGAGAATCTGCTCGCCACCGCTGCTGTCGATCAGCTCGCGCAGCTCTGTTCCGATCTGGGGTGCAACCACCCGCAGGACCGCACCGGCGTCAGCCAGCAAGCGAGACTTGCGCAAGGCAATCTCGCCGCCGCCCACCACTAGCACGCGGGCACCCCGAAGGTTGTGGAACAGCGGCAGGAATTCCATTTAGCCGATGACCTCGATGCCACCCATCCACGGCTTGAGCACTTCCGGCACGCGAATCGAACCGTCCGCCTGCTGATAGTTCTCCAGCACCGCCACCAGGGTACGACCCACGGCCAGGCCGGAGCCATTCAGGGTGTGCACCAGTTCCGGTTTGCCGGTTTCCGGGTTGCGCCAGCGGGCCTGCATGCGGCGCGCCTGGAAGTCGCCGCAGTTGGAGCACGACGAGATTTCGCGGTATTTGTCCTGGCTTGGAATCCACACTTCCAGGTCGTAGGTTTTCACAGCACTGAAACCCATGTCGCCGGTGCACAGGGCCAGCACGCGATACGGGAGCTCCAGCAATTGCAGCACGCGTTCGGCGTTGCCGGTCAGGCCTTCGAGCGCCTCCATGGATTTGTCAGGCTCGACGATCTGCACCATCTCGACCTTGTCGAACTGGTGCTGACGGATCATGCCGCGGGTGTCGCGACCCGACGCACCGGCTTCGGAACGGAAGCACGGGGTGTGGGCGACGAACTTCAGCGGCAGCTGTTTGGCATCGAGAATTTCACCGGCGACGAGGTTGGTCAGCGACACTTCCGCCGTTGGGATCAGGTACAGATCGGCTTCACCTTCGCGCGCGATCTTGAACAGGTCTTCTTCGAACTTCGGCAATTGACCGGTGCCTTGCAACGCCGGGGCTTGAACCAGATAAGGCGTGTAGGCCTCTTCATAGCCGTGTTCGTTGATGTGCAGCGTGATCATGAACTGCGCGAGGGCACGGTGCAGGCGCGCAATCGGGCCACGCAGCACGGCAAAACGGGCGCCGGACAGCTTGGCGGCGGTTTCGAAATCCAGCCAGCCGAACTTTTCGCCCAACGCAACGTGGTCCTGAACGGCGAAGTCGAACGAGGCAGGCGTACCCCATTTGCGCACTTCAACGTTTTCCTCTTCATCGGCACCCACCGGCACGGATTCGTGAGGCAGATTCGGCATGTTCAGCAGAATGACGTCGAGCTCGGACTGAATGGCGTCCAGCTCTTTCTTGCCAGTGCTCAGCTCTTCAGCCATGCGGTCGATGTCGGCCATCAGCGGCGCGATGTCTTCGCCACGCTGCTTGGCCTGGCCAATGGATTTGGAACGGGCATTACGCTCGGCCTGAAGCTGCTCAGTGCGGGTCTGCACTGTCTTGCGCTGGTTTTCCAGCGCTTCGATGCGGGCCACGTCCAGTGTGAAGCCACGGGAAGCCAGGCGATCCGCTACGTCCTGAAGTTGGGTACGTAACAGTTTGGAGTCGAGCATATCGTTGCCTCGTGATTGAATCGGGTTCGTTGAATTCGGGTCTATTACATTCGGGTCAGCGACAGACCTGCCCAGGTCGCCAGCAGCCCGCCAAACACACTGATCACCGCATAGCCGATGGCCAGTGGAGCCTGCCCGCTTTCGAGCAAACGCAGGGTATCCAGAGAAAAAGACGAAAAGGTCGTCAGGCCGCCGACAAAACCGACGATCAGACCGGCACGGATTTCAATCGGCACTTCCGGGCGCAACAGGAACCAGCCGTACAGCACGCCGATGATCAGGCAACCCACCAGATTGACCGCCAGCGTCGCCGTGTAGAAATGCTTCGGCCAGTTCGCCGACACCCAAGTGCCTGCCGCAAAACGCAATAATGTACCAGCGATGCCCGCAATCGACACCGCAAGAATCGTCTGAATCACTATTTTCTCCGCTGACGGGGGCTGGCGCGGTCGAGTGCGGCCAAGTGTTTGAGTTTTTCGCCGATTTTCAGCTCCAGCCCGCGCGGGACCGGCTGGTAATACTGACGCGGTTCCAGCTCGTCAGGGAAGTAGTCTTCACCTGCGGCGTAGGCATCCGGTTCGTCATGGGCGTAGCGATATTCTTCGCCATAACCCAGCTGCTTCATCAATTTGGTCGGGGCATTGCGCAAATGCAACGGCACTTCCAGCGAACCGTGCTCGGTCGCCTCGCGCATCGCCATCTTGAAGCCCATGTACACGGCGTTACTTTTCGGTGCGCAGGCCAGGTAAACAATGGCCTGCGCCACCGCCAGCTCGCCTTCCGGGCTGCCCAGCCGTTCCTGCACATCCCAGGCGGACATGCACAGTGGCAGCGCGCGCGGGTCGGCGTTGCCGATGTCCTCGCTGGCCATGCGCACCACGCGCCGGGCGAGGTACAGCGGATCACAGCCCCCGTCGATCATCCGGGCGAACCAGTACAGTGCCGCGTCAGGATTGGAGCCGCGAATCGATTTGTGCAGCGCGGAAATCTGGTCGTAGAACGCCTCGCCGCCTTTGTCGAAACGTCGACGGCTGTCGCCCAGCAGGCTTTGCAGCAACTCGGGCTCGATCTCGCTGTTGTCTTCCGCCAGGTCCGAGGCGTTTTCCAGCAGGTTGAGCATGCGACGGCCGTCACCATCGGCGGCGGCCAGAAGGGTCTTGAACGCTTCGTCGCCCAAGGTCAGATGCCGATTGCCCAGCCCGCGCTCTTCGGTCAGGGCACGGTCCACCAATTGGCGCAGGGCGGTTTCGTCGAGGCTTTTCAGCACATAGACGCGGGCGCGTGAAAGCAAGGCGTTGTTCAATTCGAAGGACGGATTTTCAGTGGTCGCGCCAATGAAAATCAACGTGCCGTCTTCGACATAGGGCAGAAACGCATCCTGTTGCGACTTGTTGAAGCGGTGCACTTCGTCGACAAACAGAATGGTGCGACGGCCATACTGACCTGCTTGTTGCTTGGCGACTTCGACGGCCTGACGGATCTCCTTGACCCCTGCCAGCACCGCCGACACGGTTTCGAAGTGCGCGTCGGAAACCTTCGCCAGAAGCCGCGCCAGGGTGGTTTTCCCCACGCCCGGCGGCCCCCAGAAAATCATCGAGTGCAGCGCGCCCTGCTCCAGCGCTTCACGCAAGGGCTTGCCGTGGGCGAGCAAGTGCTGTTGGCCGACGTACTCGTCCAGGTTGGTCGCCCGCAAACGGGCGGCCAGGGGCTGGGCAATCGGCTCACTGCTGAACAGGTCCATGCTGGACTTTCGAACCTCTTATTCCTGGATGACGTCCGCGCCTTTCGGGATCTGGAACTGGAATTTGCTCGCCGCGACAGGCTCGTTGGCCTTGACGCCGGTGAACAGGATATTGGTGCGCTGGCCGACGCTGTCGATCAACTGCATGTCGTTGATCATGCCGTTACGGAACGACAGGCGCAGGTTGTCGAACAGGGTGTCCTTGGATTTCGGCTTCAGCACGAAGTCGATCACACCGCCCGCTTCCTTGGCGCTGATGTCGAAGCTTTCGCTGATCTTCGACACGTCACCGGACAGCAGCAAGGCGGGGGTCTGGGTCAGGCGCTGGTCGAGGGTCTTGATGGTGACCTGTTCGAGGTCCGGGTCCCACAGCGAGACTTTCTTGCCGTCAGAGACCATCAGTTGTTCCTGAGGCGCGTCAGTGTGCCAGTAAAACAGGCCTGGGCGCTGCAACACCATGTCGCCTGCGGTTTCCTGCAACTGCGTGCCACCGCCGTCCAGCGTCAGCTGGGAAAAGCGGCCGCTCAGGGTTTTCGAGCTTTCCAGCAGCTGGGTCAGACGCGCCACGTCCTTGCTGTCGGCGTGGGCCGGGAGAGCGGAAAAAGCCAGTGCAGATACCAACAACATGCGGATAAGACGCATGGGAGTCCTCTTTGGGGTCAATTAACACGGACGGCGCCATGAGGCGCCATCCGATCACATGTCATGGGCGAAGTGTCAATCACGCGCGGGGCTGGGTGCAATCACTTCCCGCGAGCCATTGGTGTTCATGGCGGTCACGACACCGGCCATTTCCATGGCTTCGATCATCCGCGCGGCGCGGTTGTAACCAATCTTGAGCTTGCGCTGCACGGCGGAGATCGACGCACGGCGGCTTTCCAGCACGAAGTTGACCGCCTCGTCGTACAGCGCATCGGTTTCGGCGTCGTCACCGTCGCCTCCGCCGCTGCTGCCCTCGAACCCGCTTCCGGCCTCTTCGACGCCATTGAGGATGTCGTCGTTGTATTGCGGCGTGCCACGGAGCTTCCAGGCTTCGACGACGCGGTGAACCTCGTCATCGGACACGAAGGCACCGTGCACCCGGATCGGCAGGCTGGTGCCCGGCGGCATGTACAGCATGTCACCGTGGCCGAGCAGCTGTTCGGCGCCGCCCTGATCAATGATGGTCCGGGAATCGATCTTGCTCGACACCTGGAACGCCATACGGGTCGGAATGTTCGCTTTGATCAGACCGGTGATCACGTCAACCGACGGACGCTGGGTCGCGAGGATCAGGTGGATGCCTGCGGCACGGGCCTTCTGCGCGATACGGGCGATCAGTTCTTCGACCTTCTTGCCGACGATCATCATCATGTCGGCGAATTCGTCGACCACCACGACAATCGTCGGCAGCTTGGTCAGCAGCGGCGCTTCGTCGTGAATGCTTTCGCGGTGATACAACGGGTCTGAAATCGGCGTCCCGGCGTCTTCCGCTTCCTTGATCTTGTGGTTGAAGCCCGACAGGTTACGGACGCCCATCTTGGCCATCAGCTTGTAGCGACGCTCCATCTCGGCCACCGACCAGCGCAGGGCATTGGCGGCGTCCTTCATGTCGGTCACCACCGGGCACAGCAGGTGCGGGATGCCTTCATAGATGGACAGCTCAAGCATTTTCGGGTCGATCATGATCAGCTTGGCGTCTTCCGGGCCGGACTTGAACAGGATCGACAGAATCATCGCGTTCACACCCACCGACTTACCGGAACCGGTCGTACCGGCCACCAGCAAGTGCGGCATCTTGGCGAGGTCGGTGATGATCGGCTTGCCGCCGATGTCATGCCCCAGCGCCAGTGTGACCGGCGATTTGAAATTGTCGTATTCGGGGGTCGACAACACCTCGGAGAAGCGCACGATCTGCCGGTCTTCGTTAGGGATCTCGATACCGACGGTGGTTTTGCCCGGAATCACCTCGACCACGCGGACGCTGGTCACGGCCAGAGAACGCGCCAGGTCTTTCGCGAGGTTGGAGATGCGGCTGACCTTGACCCCCGCTGCCGGTTGGATCTCATAGCGGGTAATGACCGGACCGGGATGGATCGAATCCACGGTGACTTCGACGCCGAATTCCTTGAGCTTGATTTCCAGCAGGTGCCCAACGGCGGCCAGTGACTCAGGCGAATAGTTGAGCTGCTTCTTTTCTGCCGGGTCGAGAATCGAGATAGGCGGCAGGGTGCCTTCCACGGCGCTGTCGACGAACAACGGCGCCTGTTTCTCTTTCAATACACGCTTGCTCGGCTCCGGCGGCTTGGCCGGCGCCGGGGCGATGACCGCAGGGATGTGTTTCTCGCGAGCCACCATGTGCTCGCTCAGGGCCTGTTCGCGCTCGATCAGGCGCTCCTTGGCCTTGGCCTGTTCACGACGATCCGGCACCACGGGCGCCACCACTTCGTCGACACGCATGTCGACTTCCCGCAGTTGAGCGACCATTTGCTTGCGCTCGGTGCGCTCGGACCACCAACGGTTGATCGCGCCCTGAAACAGCTCGAACAGGTCCAGCGTGATCTTGCCGGTGGTGTCCATCACCTTGAACCACGACAAGTCGGTGAACACGGTCAGACCGAACAGGAACAGCGCGATGAACAGCAAGGTGCTGCCCTGCACGTTGAGCGCTCGCTTTGCCAGATCGCCCAGCACCTCGCCCAGCACACCACCCGCGGAACCCGGCAGGCCCGATGCGGAGTGGAAATGGATATGCGCCAACGCGGCGCCGGCCAGTATCAGGAACACCAGGCCAATCATGCGCCAGGAAAACAGCCAGCCACTCCATTGCCATGGGTCGTGCCGCTGCCGGAACACCTGGTACGCCTTGACGCCGAGCAAAATCGGGAAGATGTAGGCGAAATAGCCCAACACCATGAACAGAATATCGGCGGAGAACGCGCCCGCACGGCCTGCGGCATTCTGCACCTGGACGGAACTACTGGTATGGCTCCAGCCCGGATCGGCCTGATCGTAGGTCAACAAGGCCATCATCAGGTACAGGCACAAGAAGCCGAATGCGATCAGCGCACCTTCCTTGAGTCGGTAGTGCAAATGCTGCCGCCAGAGCGGAACGGGACTGGGTGCTGCGGTGGATTTCTTCAAAACGCTTCAATTCCTGCGCGCTAGCGCGAACATCTGGTGGTTGACTATAAACGACTGAATTGACGAAATAGCACTGACCGATTCCTGTCGTATCTGAAACGCGGTCGTCGTTGAACGCACGCTCGACAGGTGACTTGAAATGAGGTTAAACAACATCGGGCATTGTACGGATTTGCACGCTGCACGCCACGATAGTCTGGCGCGGACCTTGCCGATCTTCAAGCGTCGATGCCAACGGGCGATTTGAGCATGCATTTTCTTTGCTGACAAAGGGTTATGACGTGTTTTTCTCGCGCTACGGAACTGTCGAATGGCCATGATCCACATGAAGGGTGAAAATCTGCACCGCCCGTCACAATGCGGTGCCGGTCAAGGCCCTGTGACCGCATTCCTGGCGTGTAGTTGCACGGGCCCGCGCACTCCCCTCCCCTCTCGCCAAAGCGGAACGCTATGCTGACTTGGTTACAACGCGACACCCTTGATTTTCCACCGCTGGAAAAAGCCATGCGTGAACCCAACGGGTTGCTCGCAGGCGGTGGGGATCTGTCTGCCGATCGACTGATTCAGGCCTACCGGCATGGCTGTTTTCCGTGGTACCAGCAGGGCCAGCCGATCCTCTGGTGGTCGCCCGATCCGCGCACCGTCTTGTTTCCCGACGAGCTGCACGTCTCCCGAAGCCTGGCAAAAGTGCTGCGACAAGGACGTTATCAGGTGACATTCGATCAGGACTTTGAGGCCGTCATCCGCGCCTGCGCGGGGCCACGGGCCTACACCCACGAAACCTGGATCACCGGTTCCATGCAAGCGGCTTACGTCGAGCTGCATGCTCGCGGATTCGCTCACAGCGTTGAAGTGCGTGAAAACGGTGAGCTGGTCGGCGGTTTGTACGGCCTGGCGATGGGTCAGCTGTTTTTCGGCGAGTCGATGTTCAGCCGCGCCGACAATGCCTCCAAGGTCGGTTTCGCCACCCTGGTTGAACATCTCAAGGCATGGGGTTTCGTGCTGATCGATTGTCAAATGCCGACACAACACCTGCAAAGCTTCGGCGCCCGGCCAATCCCACGACGAACCTTCGCCGACTACCTGAACAAACACCTCGATCTGACGCATTCCGCCGACTGGCTACCTAGGCGAGTTTGAGTCGGCTGGCATACACTCTTAACTAAAGTTTTTTCCGAGGGTTGATCATGACCGAGCTGGCGCGGCTTAAGTTTTATGCCACTCAACCCCACTCCTGCAGCTACCTGCCCGAAGAACAAGCCACAACGCTGTTCCTCGATCCCAGCCAGCCGATGGACGTGCAGGTCTATGCCGACCTTTCCGACATGGGCTTTCGCCGCAGTGGCGACCATCTCTATCGACCGCACTGCCAGAATTGCAGCGCGTGCGTGCCTGCGCGCATTCCTGTCGGGCTGTTCGTGCCCGATCGTCAGCAAAAGCGCATCCTCAAGCGCAACGCAGACATCGAAGTTATCAGTACAAAGCCGCATTTCAGTGAAGAGTATTTCGACCTTTACCAGCGCTACATCGAGCAGCGCCACGCGGACGGCGACATGTACCCGCCCAGCCGCGATCAGTTTTCGACCTTCCTGGTGCGCGACCTGCCTTTCTCCCGGTTTTACGAATTCCGTCTGGAAGGTCGGCTGCTCGCCGTGGCCGTCACCGACTTGCTGCCGAATGGCCTGTCTGCCGTTTACACGTTCTACGAACCTTCCGAGGAGCGCCGAAGCCTGGGACGCTTCGCCATTCTCTGGCAAATCGCCGAAGCGGCGCGTCTGCAGCTGCATGCGGTGTACCTCGGTTACTGGATCAAGAACTGCAAAAAGATGAATTACAAGACGCAATATCGCCCTATCGAGCTGCTGACCAATCAAAGATGGGTCACTCTTTACTGAATCCCTTGGCTTGCCCCTCACTTTTCGGGCACAATGCAGCCCGCTTTTGCCTGGCTGCCGTTTGCACCGGGCCATTCATTGGATACCGAGGGCTTTACTGCATGTCGAAAGAAGACAGCTTCGAAATGGAAGGCACTGTCGTCGACACCCTGCCCAACACCATGTTCCGTGTGGAGTTGGAAAATGGGCACGTCGTAACCGCGCACATCTCCGGCAAGATGCGCAAGAACTACATTCGTATTCTGACCGGCGACAAGGTCCGCGTTGAACTGACGCCGTATGACCTGAGCAAAGGGCGCATCACCTACCGCGCCCGCTAACAGGTCCACACAAAAACGCCCGGCTTATGACCGGGCGTTTTTGTTGGTGCGACTCAAGACAGCAAAAAGGCGCCAATCGGCGCCTTTTTGCTGTGCAGGGGTTGAAACGTCAGGCCATTTCCGCCGTGGTTTCGTAATCGAACGTGATCTCACCATCCTTGAAGTCGATGTGAACCACACCGCCATGCTCGGACAACTCGCCGAAGAGGATTTCCTCGGCCAGTGGACGCTTGATCTTGTCCTGAATCAGACGTGCCATTGGGCGAGCGCCCATTGCCGCGTCGTAGCCACCTTCGGCCAGGTAACTTCTGGCAGCGTCGGTGACTTCCAGCAGAACCCGCTTGTCTTCCAGCTGCGCCTGAAGTTCGGTGAGGAACTTGTCCACCACGCTTTTGATGACCTCATGGCTGAGGCGACCAAATTGGATGATGGTGTCCAGACGGTTGCGGAATTCCGGCGTGAAGCTCTTCTTGATGACTTCCATCGCATCAGACGAGTGATCCTGATGGGTGAAGCCAATCGAAGCACGCGCCGCGGTTTCAGCACCGGCGTTGGTGGTCATGATCACAATCACGTTGCGGAAGTCCGCTTTGCGACCGTTGTTGTCAGTCAGCGTACCGTGGTCCATCACCTGCAGCAGCAGGTTGAAGACTTCCGGATGCGCCTTTTCGATCTCATCGAGCAACAACACGCAATGTGGCTGTTTGGTGATGGCTTCGGTCAGCAAACCGCCTTGATCGAACCCGACATACCCCGGAGGCGCACCGATCAGACGCGAAACGGTGTGGCGCTCCATGTACTCGGACATGTCGAAACGAACCAGCTCGATCCCCAACGCCTTGGCCAGCTGACGCGCCGCCTCGGTTTTACCCACACCGGTCGGGCCTGCGAACAGGAACGAACCGACAGGCTTGTCAGGCGACTTGAGACCGGCACGGGACAGCTTGATCGCCGTGGACAGCGAATCAATGGCTGCATCCTGACCGAAGACGGTCAGTTTCAGATCGCGTTCGAGGTTACGCAGCAGTTCCTTGTCGGAACTGTTGACGTGCTTGGGCGGAATCCGCGCGATTTTTGCAACGATGTCTTCCACCTGCGGCACTTCGATGCGCTTGACCCGAGACTCGACCGGCTGCAGACGCTGATAGGCACCCGCCTCGTCGATGACGTCAATCGCCTTGTCGGGCATGTGACGGTCATTGATGTAGCGCGACGCCAGTTCAGCAGCGGCGCGCAGGGCTTCATCGCTGTATTCGATGTTGTGGTGTTGCTCGAAACGACCTTTCAGGCCACGCAAAATACCGATGGTGTCTTCGACCGACGGCTCGGAGACGTCGACTTTCTGGAAGCGACGGGCAAGCGCACGGTCTTTTTCGAAGATGCCGCGGAATTCCTGGAACGTGGTCGAACCGATGCAACGGATATCACCCGAAGACAGCAGCGGCTTGAGCAGGTTGGAGGCGTCCATCACGCCGCCCGACGCAGCACCGGCACCAATGATGGTGTGGATTTCGTCGATGAACAGGATGGCATGCGGGCGTTTTTTCAGCTCACCGAGTAACGCCTTGAAGCGCTTCTCGAAGTCACCACGGTATTTGGTACCGGCCAGCAAGGCACCGAGGTCCAGGGAGTAAACGACGCTGTTCGCCAGCAAATCGGGTACCTGATTGTCGACGATGCGCTTAGCGAGGCCTTCGGCGATGGCCGTCTTGCCGACACCGGCCTCACCGACCAGCAACGGGTTGTTCTTGCGACGGCGCGCGAGAATCTGAGCAACACGCTCGACTTCCAGCTCACGGCCGACAAGGGGATCGATGCGGCCTTGACGGGCCAATTCATTCAGATTGCTGGCATAGGCATCCAGAGGATTGCCCGAAGAAGAAGACTCACCGCCCTCATCATCCTGCATATCTTGCTCACCTTCAGAGTGATCGCCATGCCCAGGCACTTTGGAAATGCCATGAGCGATATAGTTGACGACATCGATACGGGCAACGCTCTGCTGTTTCAGCAGAAATACCGCCTGACTTTCCTGCTCGCTGAAAATCGCCACCAGCACGTTGGCGCCAGTGACTTCACGCTTGCCGGAACTCTGCACATGGAAAACCGCACGTTGAAGCACACGCTGGAAGCCCAAAGTCGGTTGCGTCTCGCGATCCTCATCATGAACGGGGATCAACGGCGTCGTGGAGTCGATGAACTCCTGAAGGTCGTGTTTGAGTTTGTCGAGGTTCGCGCCGCAGGCACGGAGAACAGTGGCGGCAGCCTCATTGTCCAATAGGGCCAACAGAAGGTGCTCGACGGTCATGAATTCATGACGTTTGGAGCGGGCCTCCTTGAAAGCCAAATTGAGGGTGACTTCGAGCTCACGGTTTAACATAGCTTCACCTCTTACCCAAGTGTCCGGCGTTAACCGTCCTTCTCGATCTCACAGAGTAGCGGATGCTGGCTTTCCCTGGCGTATTGGTTGACCTGCATTGCCTTGGTCTCGGCGATGTCGCGGGTAAACAATCCACATACTGCCCGTCCCTCTGTATGGACGGCCAGCATGACCTTGGTCGCCAGCTCACGATTCAGATTGAAGAACACCTCCAGCACTTCAACAACGAAATCCATGGGGGTGTAGTCATCGTTGAACAAAACCACCTTGTACATCGGTGGCACCTGCAATGTCGGCTTGGCTTCCTGCACCGCGATGCCCGCCGCTTCGTCCTCATGGGACTGCGGGTCATCCTGATTGAATGTTAGTCGAATCTTGCTCATTGCATGCATGGTAAAGGACGTTCGTAGGGGACGAAATTAAATAGATTGGTCATGATCATGCACATTATCGATTGGACCGCCACATGACCTTGACTATCGGCTAATCGGTGTTACAAACAATAGAACCCACATTGGGTAAAAAGGGTCCGCGCAGTCAACCAAAATTTTTTAGGTCCGGCGGATGAGAGGTGATGATACTCCCATCGGAGTCCTTTGCAGAGGGATGTGACTATGCTAAGCGGTAAGGTCAAGTGGTTTAACAACGCCAAGGGGTATGGCTTCATCGTTGAAGACGGCAAGTCCGAGGACCTGTTCGCCCACTACTCGGCGATCAAAATGGACGGCTACAAGACGCTCAAGGCCGGTCAGCCGGTCAACTTTGAGATCATCCAGGGCCCCAAAGGTCTGCACGCGGTACAGATCAGCGCCGCAGCGACCAAAGATCCCGTTCACGCTCCTACCACGCAACACGAACACAGCAAGGATCACGCCTGAGCCGGACCGTTCAAGCGCGAGACTCTAAAACCGGCCAGCCCTTCATTGGGCTGACCGGTTTTTTTATGCGTCGTCACCGTGGTTTTCTATCTATAGAGGCAACGCAGGCCTGCAAAGACAGCAAACTGGCCCTGACCCGCTACCGCTCTTGAGCTTGTGTGCGGGATCGCTGATACCCTCCCCCGGCATCCAATGCTCCTTTAGTCGAAAACCGGCTTGCGATTCACGAAGCCTTCACTACGCTTCAACGACTGCGACAGTCTGCCGCAGACCCCGTGAGACGCGGGCTTCAAGGTTTTGCGGAATTTCTGCGGTGGCAACCGGGAGGCTGAACCGATCAACGCGAGCGTCAAGCGTTCACACTACTATCGTATTAATGGCCGGGACCGGTGGTATACTCGCCGCCGGTGACCATAGGGTCATTGGGGGCCGAGCCATCTGAAACGCGACTTTCAGCCCTCCGAGGCCGAACGCTCAACCCGCATTCGGCCGCTTGACGCTCGATTGATGAACCCCATATCACGCGACGAAATTCTCGACTTTCGGCTCATCGTTTCCTTGGGCGAAAGTGCCTACCCTGCGCATCTCGAAATTTTGTGTACGCTCAGCAAAGAAGAGAGTTATCCCGAAAATGTCCAACCGCTCGAAGATCATCTATACCTTCACCGACGAAGCTCCTGCCCTCGCCACCTACTCACTGCTGCCGATCATCGAAGCGTTCACCGCTTCCGCTGACATCGCCGTCGAGACTCGCGACATCTCCCTTGCAGCCCGTATCCTTGCCAGCTTCCCTGAGCAGCTGGGCGACAAGAAGGTTTCCGACGATCTGGCAGAGCTGGGTGAACTGGCGACCACGCCGGAAGCCAACATCATCAAGCTGCCGAACATCAGCGCCTCGGTTCCACAACTGAAGGCCGCGATCAAGGAACTGCAAGCCAAGGGCTACAACGTCCCGAACTACCCGGACGAAGTTGTCACCGAAGCCGACAAAGTCGCTCAGGCCGGTTACGACAAGGTAAAAGGCAGCGCCGTGAACCCGGTTCTGCGTGAAGGTAACTCCGATCGCCGCGCACCGCTCTCGGTCAAGAACTACGCGCGCAAGCACCCGCACAAGATGGGCGCCTGGGCTGCAGACTCCAAGTCCCACGTTGCCCACATGGACAGCGGCGACTTCTACGGCAGCGAGAAATCCGCGCTGATCGAAAACGCCGGCTCCGTGAAGATCGAACTGATCGGCAAGGACGGCAAGAACACCGTTCTGAAAGAAAAGACACCGGTCCTGGCCGCTGAAATCATCGACTGCGCCGTCATGAGCAAAAAAGCCCTGCGCGCATTCGTGGCCAAGGAAATCGAAGACGCCAAGAAGCTGGGCGTGCTGTTCTCCGTTCACTTGAAAGCCACCATGATGAAGGTCTCCGACCCGATCATGTTCGGCGAGTTCGTGGCCGAGTACTACCAGGACGCGCTGAAGAAGCACGCTGAAGTCCTGAAAGAAATCGGTTTCAACCTGCACAACGGCATCGGCGACCTGTACGCCCGCATCAAGGATCTGCCCGCTGACCAGCAGGCGCAGATCGAAGCGGACGTCAAAGCCGTGTACGCGACCCGCCCTCCTCTGGCAATGGTCAACTCCGACAAAGGCATCACCAACCTGCACGTGCCGAGCGACGTCATCGTCGACGCTTCGATGCCTGCGATGATTCGTGATTCCGGCAAGATGTGGAACAACGACGGCGTCCTGCAGGACACCAAGGCCGTGATCCCGGATCGTTGCTACGCCACCATCTATCAGGCTGTCATCGAAGACTGCAAGAAACACGGCGCCTTCGATCCGACCACCATGGGCAGCGTACCGAACGTTGGCCTGATGGCTCAGAAAGCCGAAGAATACGGCTCTCACAACAAGACCTTCCAGATCGAAGCTGACGGCGTGGTTCGCGTCACCGACGACAAAGGTCAGGTGTTGATGGAGCAGAACGTTGAAGCGGGCGACATCTTCCGCATGTGCCAGACCAAAAACGCGCCGATCCAGGACTGGGTCAAACTGGCCGTCAACCGTTCGCGCCTGAGCAACACCCCGGCCATTTTCTGGCTGGACCCACAGCGTGCCCACGACGCCGTGATGATCAAGAAGGTCGAGAAGTACCTGAAAGACCACGACACCACTGGCCTGGACATCACCATCAAGTCGCCAGTCGACGCGATGAAGGTTTCCCTGGAGCGCATCCGCGCTGGCAAGGACACCATCTCGGTCACCGGTAACGTGCTGCGTGACTACCTGACCGACCTTTTCCCGATCATGGAACTGGGCACCAGTGCCAAGATGCTGTCGATCGTACCGCTGATGAATGGCGGCGGTCTGTTCGAAACCGGCGCTGGCGGTTCGGCACCGAAGCACGTTCAACAGCTGAACGAAGAGAACTTCCTGCGTTGGGACTCGCTGGGCGAATTCCTGGCACTGGCGGCTTCCTTGGAGCATCTGGGCAACGTCTACAACAACCCGAAAGCGCTGGTACTTGCCACTGCCCTGGACAAGGCCACCGGCCAGTTCCTGGACAACAACAAGTCGCCATCGCGCAAGGTGGGCGGTATCGACAACCGCGGTAGCCACTTCTACCTGGCGACCTACTGGGCTCAGGCCCTGGCCGCTCAGACCGAAGATAAAGAGCTGCAAGCCAAGTTCACCCAGCTGGCTAAAACCCTGACCGACAACGAAGCGACCATCGTCGCCGAGCTGAACGGCGTACAGGGCAAGCCTCTGGACATCGGCGGCTACTACTTCGCCACGCCGGAACTGGCCAGCAAAGCCATGCGTCCAAGCAAGACCTTGAACGACGCGATCAACGCGCTAAAGTAAGGCTTGCCGGATCGGCGGTTCAGGCCGTCGAACGCAACTTGAAAACCCCGGCCATGCGCCGGGGTTTTCTTTTTCAGGCGACACAGAGGTCATCCACTGTTCGCAGCCACATATCGGCACCCGCTTGTGGCGGCAAACATCTCATTTGGCTTGGCAACACGATCTGTGGGAGCGAATTCATTCGCGAAAAGGCGTTACTAGCCGATAAATCTCCATCGGCTGTAATATTTCTCGCGAATGAATTCGCTCCCACAGGGAATGTGCAGTTCCTTGCCATCGGTCATCTGCCCCACCTCAGAGAGCCCTTTACATGACCTGGCAACCCCACATCACTGTCGCCACCATTGTCGAAGACAACGGTCGCTTCCTGTTCGTCGAAGAACTGAAAAACGACAAGCTTGTCCTCAATCAACCTGCCGGGCATCTGGAACCGGACGAAACGCTGCGCGAAGCTGCGATCCGCGAAACCCTGGAAGAAACCGGCTGGGAGGTCGAGCTGACCGGCGTGGTCGGCATTTATCTGTACACCGCGCCCAGCAACGGCGTGACCTACCAGCGCGTGTGCTTCGCCGCCAAACCGATCAAGCATCATCCGGGGCGCGAGCTGGACACCGGCATCGTCGGCGCCCCGTGGCTGACCCGCGACGAGCTGGCCCATCAGCCCGACCGCTGGCGCAGTCATCTGGTGCTGGACTGCCTCGACGACTACCTCGCAGGCCCCCTACACAGCCTCGATGTTGTGCGCAATTGAATAGCTTTTAGCCTTGGCGCCGACTCCCTGCTAGAATCGCGTCCTTTTCCAAGCTACCCATCGAAACCCCTATGTCTGATTCAGCCTTTTCCAATACAGAAAAGAAGCGCGTCATTGTCGGCATGTCCGGCGGCGTGGATTCTTCGGTCTCCGCCCTTCTGCTCATGGAGCAGGGGTATCAGGTGGAAGGCCTGTTCATGAAGAACTGGGAAGAAGACGACGGAACGGAATACTGCACCGCCATGGACGACCTCGCGGACGCCCAGGCCGTGTGCGACCGAATCGGTATCAAGCTGCACACAGTGAACTTCGCCGCCGAGTACTGGGATAACGTCTTCGAGCACTTCCTTGAAGAGTACAAGGCCGGTCGCACGCCGAACCCGGACATCCTGTGCAACCGCGAGATCAAGTTCAAAGCGTTTCTCGATTACGCCTTCATGCTCGGCGCCGACCTGATCGCCACCGGACACTACGTGCGGCGTCGCGACATCGATGGCCGCACCGAGCTGCTCAAGGGCCTGGACCCCAACAAGGACCAGAGCTACTTCTTGCACGCCGTCGCGGGCGAACAGATCGCGAAGACCCTGTTCCCCGTTGGCGAACTGGAAAAGCCGGAAGTCCGTGCCATCGCCGAGAAGTACGAACTGGCCACCGCCAAGAAAAAGGATTCCACCGGCATCTGCTTCATCGGCGAGCGCCGCTTCACTGACTTCCTGAAGCAGTACCTGCCCGCTCAACCGGGCGAGATCAAGACCACCGAAGGCGACGTCATCGGGCGCCACGCTGGCCTGATGTACCACACCATCGGTCAGCGTCAGGGCCTGGGCATCGGCGGCCTGAAAGACGCGGGCGACGAGCCGTGGTATGTGCTGGAAAAGGACCTGGTGAACAACGAATTGATCGTCGGCCAGGGCAACGAGCACCCATGGCTGTTCTCCCGCGCCCTGCTCGCTTCGGAAATCTACTGGGTCAACCCGATCGACCTCAGCACACCACGCCAGTTAACCGCCAAGGTCCGTTACCGCCAGGGCGATCAACACTGCACCCTGGAACGCACCGCCACCGGCTACCGCGCCACGTTCGACGAGCCGCAACGCGCCGTGACGCCGGGCCAGTCCGTGGTCTTCTACGACGGCGAAATCTGTCTCGGCGGTGGCGTCATTGAAATCGCCGAACCCTGGCACAGCAAGGACCCTCGTTGATGAGTCCGATTCAAGAGCAACTCACCGCATTGGGCGGCGTGTTTCAGGCCGCCGTGCTGGTGGACCGCATCGCCAGGACCGGTCAGGCCAGCGAAACCGCCGTGGGCTGCCTGCTGGGCGGTCTGCTGGTGATGGACCCCAAGGACACACTGGAGGTGTTCGGCGGGGACGATCTGAACCTGCGCGAAGGTTATCGCGCCCTCGCCAGCGCTCTTGAACGCGACCCGGGCACATTGCAACGGGAGCCATTACGTTACGCACTGGCCATGCTCGGCCTGGAACGTCAGTTATCCAAGCGCGACGACATGCTGGAAACCATCGGCAAACGCCTGCCTCAGATCCAGTCGCAAGTGGAGCATTTCGGCATCGTTCACGAGAACGTGATCGCCGCCAGCGGCGCGCTGTATCAGGACACCCTGAGCACCCTGCGCCAGCGGATTCAGGTCCACGGCGACATGCGCAACCTGCAACAACCCAACAACGCCTCGAAAATCCGCGCCCTGCTGCTGGCCGGGATTCGCTGCGCACGGCTTTGGCGACAAGTGGGCGGTCACCGCTGGCAACTGGTCATCAGCCGTCGCAAGTTATTGAAAGAACTGTATCCGCTGATGCACGGCTGATCGCCGCGCACCTGGAAACAGCCCGTTACGCACACACGGCGCGATCCATCTCGGTCAGTCGGCCTCGGCTGACCCGAATTTTCATGTATGATACGCGCCCCATTTCGTTGCCCGACTGTCCGAGAGCACCCCATGCAGCTTTCTTCGCTCACTGCGGTTTCCCCTGTAGACGGCCGCTACGCCGGCAAAACCCAGGCCCTGCGCCCTATATTCAGCGAATACGGCCTGATCCGTTTCCGCGCCCTCGTCGAGGTTCGCTGGCTCCAGCGCCTGGCGGCACACCCGCAAATCCCTGAAGTCCCGGCGTTTTCCGCCGAAGCCAATGCCATCCTCGATGCGCTGGCCGATGACTTCGCCCTCGAACACGCCGAGCGCGTGAAAGAAATCGAGCGCACCACCAACCACGACGTCAAGGCGATCGAATACCTGCTTAAAGAGCAGGCGGCCAAATTGCCGGAGCTGGCCAAGGTCAGCGAATTCATTCACTTCGCCTGCACCAGCGAGGACATCAACAACCTGTCCCACGCGCTGATGCTGCGCGAAGGCCGTGACACCGTGCTGCTGCCGCTGATGCGTCAGATCGCCGAGTCGATCCGCGAGCTGGCGATCCGTTTCGCCGCCGTGCCGATGCTGTCGCGCACCCACGGCCAGCCTGCCTCGCCGACCACCCTCGGCAAAGAGCTGGCGAACGTCGTCTACCGCCTGGAGCGTCAGATCGCTCAAGTCGCCGCCGTTCCGCTGCTGGGCAAGATCAACGGCGCCGTCGGCAACTACAACGCGCACCTGTCCGCCTACCCGGACATCGACTGGGAAGCCAACGCGCGCGCCTTTATCGAAGGCGAGCTGGGTCTGGGTTTCAACCCGTACACCACGCAGATCGAACCGCACGACTACATCGCCGAGCTGTTCGACGCCATCGCGCGCTACAACACCATTCTGATCGACTTCGACCGCGACATCTGGGGCTACATCTCCCTCGGTTACTTCAAGCAGAAGACCGTCGCAGGCGAAATCGGCTCGTCGACCATGCCGCACAAGGTCAACCCGATCGACTTCGAAAACTCCGAAGGCAACCTGGGCATCGCCAACGCGCTGTTCCAGCACCTGGCGAGCAAGCTGCCGATTTCCCGCTGGCAGCGCGACCTGACCGACTCCACCGTCCTGCGCAACCTCGGTGTGGGCTTCGCTCACAGCGTGATTGCCTACGAAGCCAGTCTCAAGGGCATCGGCAAGCTGGAGCTGAACGAGCAGAAGATCGCCGCTGATCTGGACGCGTGCTGGGAAGTCCTGGCCGAGCCGATCCAGACGGTGATGCGTCGCTACGACATCGAGAACCCGTACGAAAAACTGAAAGAGCTGACACGCGGAAAGGGCATCAGCCCAGAGGCGTTGCAGACTTTCATCGACGGCCTGGACATGCCTGCCGAAGCCAAGGCCGAGCTGAAAAAGCTCACCCCGGCCAACTACATTGGCAACGCCGTGGCACAAGCCAAGCGTATCTGATCCAGCCGCACACGCTCTGAACGCCCGGCTGAGCCGGGCGTTTTTATTCCAGTCTGAAAAACACGTTTTTTCAATAGGTTACACATGAATCCTGATATTCCTGTTCAGCTGCTTGGTGGCATTACAGCGCGAGAGTTCCTGCGCGATTACTGGCAGAAAAAACCCCTGCTGATCCGCCAGGCGATTCCGGACTTCGAAAGCCCGATCGACGCTGACGAACTGGCCGGCCTGGCCCTGGAAGAAGAGATCGAGTCGCGCCTGATCATCGAGAACGGCATTCGCCCATGGGAACTGCGCCGCGGCCCGTTCGCCGAGGACGAGTTCAGCAAGCTGCCGGAAACCGAGTGGACCCTGCTGGTTCAGGCCGTCGATCAATTCGTGCCTGAAGTGGGCGAGCTGCTGGACAATTTCCGCTTCCTGCCGAGCTGGCGCATTGACGACGTGATGATCAGCTACGCCGCGCCAGGGGGCAGTGTTGGCCCGCACTTCGATAACTACGACGTGTTTCTGCTACAAGGCCATGGCAAGCGTCACTGGAAAATCGGCCAGATGTGCGACACCGACACCCCGCTGCTTGAGCATGCCGACCTGCGCATCCTCGCCGACTTCCAGGGCACCGATGAGTGGACGCTGGAACCGGGCGACATGCTGTACCTGCCGCCACGCCTGGCTCACTGGGGCGTTGCCGTCGACGACTGCCTCACCTATTCGGTCGGTTTCCGCGCCCCGAGCGCGGCGGAAGTGCTGACCCACTTCACCGACTTCCTCAGCCAGTTCATGTCGGACGAAGAGCGTTACACCGACGCCGACGCGCAACCGGTCAGCGACCCGCACGAAATTCAACGCGACGCGCTGGATCGCCTGAAGGCCCTGCTCGCCGAACACATGAGCGACGAGCGCCTGCTGCTGACTTGGTTCGGCCAGTTCATGACCGAGCCACGCTACCCGGAAATGGTGGTCGGGCCGGAACTGGACGATGCTGAACTGCTCGACAGCATGGAACAGGGCGCGATCCTGATTCGCAACCCGAGCGCGCGCCTGGCGTGGTCCGAAGTCGACGAGGACCTGCTGCTGTTCGCCAGCGGCCAGAGCCGTCTGCTGCCCGGTCGTCTGCGCGAGCTGTTGAAACTGGTCTGCTCTGCCGATGCACTGCATATCGACAATCTGGGCCAATGGCTGGCAGATGACGATGGTCGTAACCTGCTCTGCGAGCTGGTCAAACAAGGAAGTCTGGGGTTTGCTGATGAATAAGATCCACGTACGGGTAGCCGACTGGCAGAAAGACAACGCCGACATCCGGCGTATTCGCGAAGCTGTGTTCATCGCCGAGCAATCGGTGCCGCCCGAACTGGAGTGGGACGCCGAAGACGCAGGCGCAGGCGCACTGCATTTTCTGGCACTGGAAGGCGACTACCCGATTGGCACGGCCCGGCTGCTACCAGACGGCGAGATCGGGCGATTGTCGGTCCTTAAAGACTGGCGCGGCCTGAAAGTCGGCGACGCGCTGCTCAACTTCGTCATTGCCGAAGCGGAAAAGCGCGACCTCAAGGAGCAGAAACTCAGCGCCCAGGTGTACGCCACGGCGTTTTATGAGCGTTTTGGCTTTACCGTGGTGAGTGAAGAGTTCCTCGAAGCCGGTCTGCCTCACGTGGACATGGTGCGCAGCTCGCGCTAAACCGGCGATCTCGCGCACACTGAACGCCCTGCCGCCCTCGCCTTGGCTGACTATGCTGAGACCAGGACGCCGGGGCGTTCTGCTGTCTGCGATTCAATTTGGCCGTGTGCAGGCCGACAAACTGGCACACTCAACGCTTTGATGCGCCCCCTTCGCGGAGATCACACCGATGTCGTTACGCACCCTGCTCGCTTCAGTGCTGTTGGTTTGCAGCTTCACAGCCGTTGCCGCCACCGAAGTCATTCCCTTGAATTACCGCACCAGCGACGACCTGATGCCCACCGTGAAATCCTTTCTCGGCAACGAAGGCACCGTGAACGCCTACGGCAATAAGCTGATCGTGAATGCTGAACCGGCGAAAATCGGCGAGCTGCGCGACCTGCTGTCTCAGCTCGACACCGCGCCGAAACGCCTGATGATCAGCGTCGACACCAGCGACAACACCGTCCAGAACGACCAGGGCTATTCGGTCAACGGCACCGTGCGCTCACAAAATGGCCGCGTCAGTGCCGACGGCAAAACCCGGATCATTAATTACGGCACTGCCAGTCGTGACGGCGGCGTGCAACAGGTGCAGGCCAATGAAGGCACCCCGGCACTGATCCAGGTTGGTCAGAGCATTCCGATCACCAATGTGCAGACCGACTCATACGGCTATGCACAGACCAACACCCAATACCGCAACGTCACCCGCGGCTTCTACGTGACAGCCACGATTACTGGCGACATCGTTCACCTGAACATCAGCACCAACAACGACCGCATGAGCCAGCAACAGGCCGACGCGATCAAGGTGCAGAGCACAGACACGCAAGTCAGCGGGCGATTGGGCGAATGGATCACCCTCGCCGGGGTCAGCGACCAGTCCCGCGCCGACGAGCAGGGCGTCACCCGCCGCTATTCGACCCAGGGCCGCGACGACATGACCTTGCGCGTGAAGGTCGACAGCCTCGACTGAGCCCCTCCTGAGACACCTTTCCCTCCTTCAATATGTAGTGCCATTCAGAGCACTACATTTCGCCTGTTTCCCGTGACCACCCAGTATTCCCGCCGACTCCCCCGTACCAGCACCTCCGAGCCCGAAACTGACTGATGAGTCGTATTAGACGAAAGATGTAGTGCGCTAAAAATATCACTACAAAACGTTTGACGACGAAAAAAAGCCGAGGCATGATGGCCTCGCTCCCGCAGAAAAGAAGGTTTTGTAGAACGCAGCAGAATCGCGTCCGAACTTAACAAGATCGAGCCGATTCGCGTCTTTTAAGCCCAAAAGGCCGTTTCATCGCCTCACCACCGTGATCGCGAACAAACACCCCGATTGCAACGCATGCTTTCCGATTTCGTGAGCACCCAAAAGTGCGCCTTGAAGAAACCTCAGGCGCTGACAGAGCAACGAGCTTCACCTCTAGACCCACAAGACCAAGCGACGAGGTTTACCCCATGGCACTGACACGCGAACAACACATTGCAGCCATCGAGAAAGACTGGGCCGAGAATCCACGCTGGAAAGGCGTGACCCGCACCTACTCCGCTGCTGACGTCGTCCGCCTGCGTGGCTCGATCCAGCCAGAACACACGTTCGCCAAATTGGGCGCTGAAAAGCTCTGGAACCTGGTGACCCAAGGCGCGAAACCGTCCTTCCGTCCCGACAAAGACTTCGTCAACTGCATGGGAGCCCTGACCGGCGGTCAGGCCGTGCAACAAGTGAAGGCCGGTATCCAGGCGATCTACCTGTCCGGCTGGCAAGTGGCCGCGGACAACAACTCCGCCGAATCGATGTACCCCGACCAGTCGCTGTACCCGGTGGACTCGGTGCCGACCGTGGTCAAGCGCATCAATAACTCGTTCCGCCGCGCTGACCAGATTCAATGGAAAGCCGGCAAGAACCCGGGCGATGAAGGTTACATCGACTACTTCGCGCCGATCGTGGCGGACGCCGAAGCCGGTTTCGGCGGCGTACTGAACGCCTACGAGCTGATGAAAAGCATGATCGAAGTAGGCGCCGCAGGCGTGCACTTCGAAGACCAACTGGCCTCAGTGAAGAAATGCGGCCACATGGGCGGCAAGGTGCTGGTGCCGACTCAGGAAGCCGTGCAGAAGCTGGTGGCTGCGCGCCTGGCGGCTGACGTCGCTGGCGTTCCGACCATCATCCTGGCCCGCACCGACGCCAACGCGGCGGACCTGCTGACCTCGGACTGCGACCCGTACGACAAGCCGTTCGTGACCGGCACCCGTACCCCGGAAGGCTTCTACAAAGTGCGCGCCGGTCTGGATCAGGCCATCGCTCGCGGTCTGGCGTATGCGCCGTATGCCGACCTGATCTGGTGCGAAACCGCCAAACCGGACCTGGACGAAGCCCGTCGTTTCGCCGAGGCGATCAAGAAGGAATACCCGGATCAACTGCTGTCGTACAACTGCTCGCCTTCCTTCAACTGGAAGAAGAATCTGGACGACGCGACCATCGCCAAATTCCAGCGCGAGCTGTCGGCGATGGGCTACAAGCACCAGTTCATTACCCTGGCGGGCATCCACAACATGTGGCACAGCATGTTCAACCTGGCGCACGACTACGCCCGCAACGACATGACCGCCTACGTGAAGCTGCAAGAGCAGGAGTTCGCTGACGCTGCCAAAGGCTACACCTTCGTGGCGCACCAGCAGGAAGTGGGCACCGGCTACTTCGACGACATGACCACCGTAATTCAGGGCGGCCAGTCCTCGGTCACCGCACTGACCGGCTCGACCGAAGAAGAACAGTTCCACTGAGTTCAACGCGTCATGCAGAGGCCGCCCATGGGCGGCCTTTGTCATTTGCGGGCATTTAATCTCCTACTCAAGTAGTAGGTCATCAGTCGATAGACATGACGAATGGATCTGCAAAAGTTAATAAGAAAGATCGCCTATTAGCTCGTCATTTGACGGTAGCTGTTACGCCAACTTCATCAGCTCACGGGAACAGATGCAAAAAGCAATTTCAAATGATAGTAATTATCATTTAACCCCTCGCTTTTTCTTTACCGTTTACAGAAAACATAATTAACGAAATGAGCTGTAATGCCCGTGTTCAGAGGCCCCAAGCACGTCATCCGTGATCTGGCTCATTAATCCCGTGAATAAATTTGATGTAGAAAATTTACTTGCCCCTGTTTTGCACATAAAATCCCGTGATTGATCGCTCTGCGACATATCGTCACTGCCTCTACTTCTTTTTCAAGCTCAGAGACCTTTGCTCTCTGCTAAGGATTGCCAGCATGTCCGAATCGACAGGTTTGATTGCCCACAACTGGGGCTTCGCCATTTTCCTTTTGGGCGTCATCGGCCTCTGCGCATTCATGCTCGGTCTCTCCAGCCTGCTCGGTTCCAAAGCCTGGGGTCGCAGCAAGAACGAACCGTTCGAATCCGGCATGCTGCCTACAGGCGGCGCCCGCCTGCGGCTCTCCGCAAAATTCTATCTGGTCGCGATGCTGTTCGTGATTTTCGATATCGAAGCCCTCTTTCTGTACGCCTGGTCTGTGTCCGTCCGCGAAAGCGGCTGGACCGGCTTCGCCGAAGCTCTCGTTTTCATAGCAATTCTGTTGGCAGGTCTTGTCTACCTATGGCGGGTAGGGGCGCTCGATTGGGCTCCCGTTGGTCGTCGTAATCGGCAGGCGAAGCTAAAACAATGAGGCTTTGGCAATGCAATACAATCTCACCAGGATCGACCCCGATGCTCCTAACGAGCAGTATCCGATTGGCGAACGGGAAACCGTTTCCGATCCGTTAGAGGATCAAGTTCACAAAAACATCTTCATGGGCAAGCTCGAAGACGTGCTGAGCGGTGCTGTCAACTGGGGTCGCAAGAACTCCCTTTGGCCGTACAACTTTGGTCTGTCTTGCTGCTACGTGGAAATGACCACCGCCTTCACGGCGCCTCACGACATCGCGCGCTTTGGCGCCGAAGTCATCCGGGCATCGCCGCGTCAGGCCGACTTCATGGTCATCGCCGGCACCTGCTTCATCAAGATGGCCCCGATCATCCAGCGCCTTTACGAGCAAATGCTCGAACCTAAATGGGTCATTTCCATGGGTTCGTGCGCCAACTCCGGTGGCATGTATGACATCTATTCCGTTGTGCAGGGCGTGGACAAGTTTCTGCCTGTCGATGTCTACGTGCCCGGCTGCCCGCCCCGCCCAGAGGCATTTCTGCAAGGCTTGATGCTGTTGCAGGAATCCATTGGCCAGGAGCGACGTCCTCTGTCCTGGGTCGTCGGCGACCAAGGCGTGTACCGCGCCGAGATGCCGTCGCAGAAGGAACAGCGCCGCGAACAGCGTATCGCGGTGACCAACCTGCGCAGCCCCGACGAAGTCTGATCCAGTTTTCTTTACAAAAAGAAGCCTGAACCTGGGTTCATTCTGTACGTTGACCGATAGCGATCGAGACCTATGACTGCAGACACCGCTCTGTACATCCCGCCTTACAAGGCTGACGACCAAGAGGTCGTCGTTGAATTGCACAACCGTTTTGGCGCCGACGCGTTCACCGCCCAATCCACCGTCACTGGCATGCCAGTGCTGTGGGTGGCGCGCGCCAGACTGTTCGAAATCCTGACATTCCTGCGCAACGTGCCCAAGCCGTACTCGATGCTGTACGACCTGCACGGCGTTGACGAACGCCTGCGCACCAAGCGCCGTGGCTTGCCGGACGCTGACTTCACCGTCTTCTACCACCTGCTGTCGGTAGAGCGTAATAGTGACGTCATGATCAAAGTGGCCTTGTCCGAGGGCGACCTCAGCGTGCCGACCGTCACCAGCATCTGGCCGAACGCCAACTGGTACGAGCGTGAAGTGTGGGACATGTTCGGGATCGACTTCCCGGGCCACCCGCACTTGAGCCGCATCATGATGCCGCCGACCTGGGAAGGTCACCCGCTGCGCAAGGACTACCCTGCCCGCGCCACCGAATTCGACCCGTACAGCCTGACGCTGGCCAAACAGCAACTGGAAGAGGAAGCCGCGCGTTTCCGTCCGGAAGACTGGGGCATGAAGCGTTCCGGCACCAACGAGGACTACATGTTCCTCAACCTGGGTCCGAACCACCCTTCCGCTCACGGTGCATTCCGTATCGTGTTGCAGCTGGACGGCGAAGAGATCGTCGACTGCGTACCTGACATTGGCTACCACCACCGTGGTGCCGAAAAGATGGCCGAGCGTCAGTCCTGGCACAGCTTCATTCCGTACACCGACCGTATCGATTACCTCGGCGGCGTGATGAACAACCTGCCGTATGTGCTCTCGGTCGAGAAGCTGGCCGGCATCAAGGTGCCTGAGAAGGTCGACGTCATCCGCATCATGATGGCCGAGTTCTTCCGGATCACCAGCCACCTGCTGTTCCTGGGTACGTACATCCAGGACGTCGGTGCGATGACCCCGGTGTTCTTCACCTTCACCGACCGCCAGAAAGCCTACACCGTGATCGAAGCCATCACCGGTTTCCGCCTGCACCCGGCATGGTACCGCATCGGTGGCGTCGCTCACGACCTGCCACGCGGCTGGGACAAGCTGGTCAAGGATTTCGTCGAATGGCTGCCGAAACGCCTGGACGAATACACCAAGGCTGCGCTGCAGAACAGCATCCTCAAGGGCCGTACCATCGGCGTCGCCGCCTACAACACCAAAGAGGCCCTGGAATGGGGCGTCACCGGTGCCGGGCTGCGTTCCACCGGTTGCGACTTCGATCTGCGCAAGGCGCGCCCGTACTCGGGTTACGAGAACTTCGAATTTGAAGTGCCGCTGGCGCACAACGGCGATGCCTATGACCGCTGCATGGTTCGCGTCGAAGAGATGCGCCAGAGCATCAAGATCATCGACCAGTGCATGCGCAACATGCCGGAAGGCCCGTACAAAGCGGATCACCCGCTGACCACGCCGCCGCCGAAAGAGCGCACCCTGCAGCACATCGAAACCTTGATCACGCACTTCCTGCAAGTTTCGTGGGGCCCGGTCATGCCGGCCAACGAATCCTTCCAGATGATCGAAGCGACCAAGGGCATCAACAGTTATTACCTGACGAGCGACGGCGGCACCATGAGCTACCGTACCCGGATTCGCACCCCAAGCTACCCGCACCTGCAGCAGATCCCTTCGGTGATCAAAGGCAGCATGGTCGCGGACTTGATCGCGTACCTGGGTAGTATCGACTTCGTTATGGCCGACGTGGACCGCTAAGCATGAACAGCACGCTTATCCAGACAGACCGTTTCGCCTTGAGCGAATCCGAGCGCTCGGCCATCGAGCACGAAATGCATCACTACGAGGACCCGCGCGCGGCGTCCATCGAAGCCCTGAAGATTGTCCAGAAGGAACGCGGCTGGGTGCCGGACGGCGCGATTTACGCCATTGGCGAAGTGCTGGGCATCCCCGCCAGCGACGTTGAAGGCGTGGCCACGTTCTACAGCCAGATCTTCCGTCAGCCCGTGGGCCGTCACATCATCCGCGTCTGCAACAGCATGGTCTGCTTCATCGCCGGTCACGAAGACATCGTCGGCGAAATCCAGAACAAGCTGGGCATCGGCCTGGGTCAGACCACCGCCGATGGCCGCTTCACGCTGCTGCCGGCCTGCTGCCTGGGCAACTGCGACAAGGCGCCGGCGGTCATGATCGACGACGACACTTTCGGCAATCTGCAGCCCGCTGGCGTTGCCCAGCTGCTGGAGGGTTACGTATGACCATCACTTCCTTCGGCCCGGCCAACCTGATCCAGCGCACGCCGGAAACCCACCCGCTGACCTGGCGCCTGCGCGACGACGGCGAGCCCGTGTGGTTCGACGAATACGTGGCCAAAGACGGCTACGCGGCTGCCCGCAAGGCCTTCGCCCAGCAATCCCCTGACGAAATCGTTCAGTCGGTCAAGGACTCCGGCCTCAAGGGTCGCGGCGGTGCAGGCTTCCCCACGGGCGTGAAGTGGGGCCTGATGCCCAAAGACGAATCCATGAACATCCGCTACCTGCTGTGCAACGCGGACGAGATGGAACCGAACACCTGGAAAGACCGCATGCTGATGGAGCAACTGCCCCATCTGCTGGTAGAAGGCATGCTGGTCAGTGCCCGCGCGCTGAAGGCCTACCGGGGCTACATCTTCCTGCGTGGCGAATACGTCACCGCTGCCAAGCACTTGAACCGCGCCGTGGCTGAAGCCAAGGCGGCAGGTCTGCTGGGCAAGAACATCCTGGGCACCGGGTTCGACTTCGAACTGTTCGTGCACACCGGCGCCGGGCGTTACATCTGCGGTGAAGAGACCGCGCTGATCAACTCCCTGGAAGGCCGTCGCGCCAACCCGCGCTCCAAGCCGCCCTTCCCTGCCGCTGTCGGCGTGTGGGGCAAGCCGACCTGCGTGAACAACGTCGAAACCCTGTGCAACGTCCCGGCGATCGTGAACAACGGCAACGACTGGTACAAATCGCTGGCCCGCGAAGGCAGCGAAGACCACGGCACCAAGCTGATGGGCTTCTCCGGCAAGGTGAAGAACCCCGGCATCTGGGAATTGCCGTTCGGTCTGCCCGCGCGCGAGCTGTTCGAAGACTACGCGGGCGGCATGCGCGATGGCTTCAAGCTCAAATGCTGGCAGCCCGGCGGTGCCGGTACCGGTTTCCTGTTGCCTGAGCACTTGGACTGCGCCTTCTACGCCGGTGGCGTGGCCAAGGTCGGCACCCGAATGGGTACGGGCCTGGCGATGGCGGTGGACGACAAGGTCAACATGGTGTCGTTGCTGCGCAACATGGAAGAGTTCTTCGCCCAGGAGTCGTGCGGTTTCTGCACCCCTTGCCGCGATGGCTTGCCATGGAGCGTGAAGATGCTGCGCGCCCTCGAAAATGGCCAGGGTCAACCGGGCGATATCGAGACGCTGCTGGGGTTGGTCAACTTCCTCGGCCCAGGCAAGACCTTCTGCGCCCACGCACCGGGCGCCGTGGAACCTCTGGGCAGCGCGATCAAATACTTCCGCTCGGAATTCGAAGCCGGCATCGCACCTCAACGTGCGGCGCCCGGTCTCGTTCCCGGCAAAGCACCGACGATTGTCGGCGCATAAAAAAGACTGACCGGTCGATAAGCCTCAAAAACCTGTCGACCTTTGCCCCGGTTGCGCCTCACTGGCTGTTTGAACCGTGGCAGCACCGAGATTCCATTAGCCACGCCCGCTGACACCGGGCCAACGAAGAACTTTGAACCATGGCTACTATCCACGTAGACGGCAAAGCGCTCGAAGTCGATGGCGCAGACAACCTGTTACAGGCCTGTCTGTCGCTGGGGCTCGACATCCCTTATTTCTGCTGGCATCCAGCCCTTGGCAGCGTTGGCGCCTGTCGCCAGTGCGCGGTCAAGCAGTACACCGACGAGAACGACACCCGTGGTCGTATCGTCATGTCCTGCATGACCCCTGCCACGGACAACACCTGGATCTCCATCGACGACGACGAATCCAAGGCGTTCCGCGCCAGCGTCGTCGAATGGCTGATGACCAACCACCCGCACGACTGCCCGGTCTGCGAGGAAGGCGGTCACTGCCATTTGCAGGACATGACCGTGATGACCGGCCACAACGAGCGCCGGTATCGCTTCACCAAACGCACCCACCAGAACCAGGAGCTGGGCCCGTTCATCGCGCATGAGATGAACCGTTGCATCGCCTGCTATCGCTGCGTGCGCTTCTATAAAGACTACGCCGGGGGCACCGACCTCGGCGTGTTCGGCGCCCACGACAACGTGTACTTCGGTCGCGTTGAAAGCGGCACGCTGGAAAGCGAGTTCTCCGGCAACCTCACCGAGGTCTGCCCGACCGGTGTGTTCACCGACAAGACCCACTCCGAGCGCTACAACCGCAAATGGGACATGCAGTTCTCGCCGAGTATCTGCCATGGCTGCTCCAGCGGTTGCAACATCAGCCCCGGCGAGCGTTACGGCGAAATCCGCCGCATCGAGAACCGCTACAACGGTTCGGTGAACCAATACTTCCTGTGTGACCGTGGCCGTTTCGGCTATGGCTATGTCAACCGCACTGACCGTCCACGTCAGCCGCTGCTGACCCAAGGCAACGTCAAGCTGAGCCTGGACGAAGCACTGGACAAGGCCGCCGACCTGCTGCGCGGTCGCAACATCGTCGGCATCGGTTCGCCACGTGCCAGCCTGGAAAGCAACTTCGCCCTGCGCGAACTGGTCGGTGCCGAGCATTTCTACTCGGGCATCGAAGCCGGTGAGCTGGAGCGTGTGCGTCTGGTCGTTCAGGTCCTGAAAGACAGCCCGCTGCCGATCCCGACCCTGCGTGAAGTCGAAGAGCACGACGCCGTGTTCATCCTCGGCGAAGACGTCACTCAGACCGCCGCACGCATGGCCCTCGGTCTGCGTCAGTCGGTGAAAAACAAGGCTGAAGACATGGCCGCTGCGATGAAAGTCCAGCCATGGCTCGACGCCGCCGTGAAGAACATCGGTCAGCACGAACTGAACCCGCTGTTCATCGCCAGCCTCGCTGACACCCGTCTGGACGACATCGCCGAAGAGTGTGTACACGCCGCTCCCGACGATCTGGCCCGCATCGGTTTTGCCGTGGCCCACGCCATCGATGCAAGCGCCCCTGCGGTTGCGGGTCTGGACGCCGAAGCGCTGGAACTGGCCGGTCGTATCGCTGAGGCCCTGCTGGCCGCCAAGCGTCCGTTGATCGTGTCCGGCACTTCGCTGGGTTCCAACGCGCTGATCGAAGCCGCTGCCAACATCGCCAAAGCCCTGAAACTGCGCGACAAGAACGGCTCCCTGAGCCTGATCGTGCCGGAAGCCAACAGCATGGGCCTGGCCCTGTTCGGTGGTGATTCGGTCGATGCCGCGCTGGATCAAGTGATCTCGGGCAAGGCCGACGCCATCGTCGTGCTGGAAAACGACCTGTTCACCCGCGTTGACGCTGCCAAGGTCGAAGCTGCACTTAAAGCCGCAAAAGTGGTGATCGTCGCTGACCACCAGAAGACTGCGACCACTGACCGTGCTGACCTCGTGCTGCCAGCCGCCAGCTTCGCTGAAGGCGACGGTACGCTGGTCAGCCAGGAAGGCCGCGCCCAGCGCTTCTTCCAGGTCTATGATCCGACCTACCTCGACGCCAGCATCCAGATCCATGAAGGCTGGCGCTGGCTGCACGCCCTGCGCGCGACCCTGCTGAACAAGCCTGTGGACTGGACGCAACTGGACCACGTCACCGAAGCCGTCGCCGCGAGTAATGCGCAACTGGCCGGTATCGTCGGTGCCGCCCCTTCCGCCAGCTTCCGCATCAAGGGCCTGAAACTGGCCCGCGAACCGCTGCGTTACAGCGGCCGGACGGCCATGCGCGCCAACATCAGCGTGCATGAACCGCGTACCTCGCAGGACAAGGACACCGCGTTCTCGTTCTCGATGGAAGGTTACTCGGGCTCCGCCGAACCGCGCTCCCAGGTGCCTTTCGCATGGTCGCCGGGCTGGAACTCCCCACAAGCGTGGAACAAGTTCCAGGACGAAGTGGGTGGTCACCTGCGTGCAGGCGATCCGGGCGTACGCCTGATCGAAAGCAGCGGCGACAAGCTGAGCTGGTTCGCAGCCGTGCCTCGCGCCTTCTCCCCTGCCCAGGGCACCTGGCAGGTCGTGCCGTTCTTCCACCTGTTCGGCAGCGAGGAAAACTCCTCGAAAGCCGCACCGGTGCAAGAGCGTATCCCTGAAGCCTACGTGTCGCTGGCCAAGTCCGAAGCGGACCGCCTGGGCGTCAACGACGGTGCCTTGCTCAGCCTCAACGTTGCCGGTCAGACCCTGCGTCTGCCACTGCGCATCAATGAGGAACTGGGCGCAGGTCTGGTGGCACTGCCATCGGGTCTGGTCGGCATTCCTCCGGCCCTGGCCGGGAAAACCGTTGAGGGTCTGCAGGAGGCAGCACAATGACGTGGTTTACCCCTGAAGTGATCGACTCGATCATCGCGGTCCTCAAGGCCATCGTGGTGCTGCTCGCCGTGGTGGTCTGCGGCGCGCTGCTCAGCTTCGTCGAACGTCGTCTGCTGGGCTGGTGGCAGGACCGTTACGGTCCGAACCGCGTCGGCCCGTTCGGTATGTTCCAGATCGCTGCGGACATGCTGAAGATGTTCTTCAAGGAAGACTGGAACCCGCCCTTCGTCGACAAGATGATCTTCACCCTGGCGCCGGTCGTCGCCATGAGTGCCCTGCTGATCTCGTTCTCGATCATCCCGGTCACCCAGACCTGGGTGGTCGCCGACCTGAACATCGGCCTGCTGTTCTTCTTCGCCATGGCCGGTCTCTCGGTCTACGCGGTGTTGTTCGCCGGTTGGTCCTCGAACAACAAGTACGCCCTGCTGGGCAGCTTGCGTGCCTCGGCACAAACCGTCTCGTACGAAGTGTTCCTGGGCCTGTCCCTGATGGGCATCATCGTGCAGGTCGGTTCGTTCAACATGGGCGACATCGTTCAGTACCAGGCCGATCACCTGTGGTTCATCATTCCGCAGTTCTTCGGCTTCTGTACCTTCTTCATCGCTGGCGTCGCCGTGACTCACCGTCACCCGTTCGACCAGCCGGAAGCGGAACAGGAACTGGCCGACGGTTACCACATTGAATACGCCGGCATGAAGTGGGGCATGTTCTTCGTCGGTGAGTACATCGGCATCATCCTGATCTCGGCGCTGCTGGTGACCCTGTTCTTCGGTGGCTGGCACGGCCCGTTCAACATCCTGCCGCAACTGTCGTTCATGTGGTTCGTCCTGAAAACCGCGTTCTTCATCATGCTGTTCATCCTGCTGCGCGCTTCTATCCCGCGTCCGCGTTATGACCAGGTGATGGATTTCAGCTGGAAGTTCTGCCTGCCACTGACCCTGATCAATTTGCTAGTGACCGCTGCGGTCGTCTTGGCGGCTCAGTGAGGATTTGACCCATGTTCAAATATATTGGCGACATCGTTAAGGGTACGGGTACCCAGCTACGCAGCCTGATCATGGTCTTCGGCCATGGCTTCCGTAAGCGCGACACCCTGCAATACCCGGAAGAAGCGGTTTACCTGCCACCGCGTTACCGTGGCCGTATCGTCCTGACCCGCGACCCCGACGGCGAAGAGCGCTGCGTAGCGTGCAACCTGTGCGCCGTGGCCTGCCCGGTCGGCTGCATCTCGCTGCAGAAAGCCGAGACCGAAGACGGTCGCTGGTACCCGGACTTCTTCCGCATCAACTTCTCGCGTTGCATCTTCTGCGGTCTCTGTGAAGAAGCCTGCCCGACCACCGCGATCCAGCTCACGCCGGATTTCGAAATGGCCGAGTTCAAACGTCAGGATCTGGTGTACGAGAAGGAAGATCTGCTGATCTCCGGTCCCGGCAAGAACCCTGACTACAACTTCTACCGCGTTGCGGGGATGGCAATCGCTGGCAAGCCGAAAGGCGCCGCACAGAACGAAGCCGAGCCCATCAACGTCAAGAGCTTGCTGCCTTAAGGAAGAAAGATGGAATTCGCTTTCTATTTCGCATCCGGCATTGCTGTTGTGGCCACCCTTCGGGTGATTACCAACACGAACCCGGTGCACGCCCTGCTCTACCTGATCATTTCGCTGATCGCCGTGGCCATGACCTTCTTCAGCCTCGGCGCGCCGTTCGCCGGTGCCCTGGAAGTGATCGCCTACGCCGGTGCCATTATGGTGCTGTTCGTGTTCGTGGTGATGATGCTGAACCTGGGCCCGGCCTCGGTTCAGCAGGAACGCGCCTGGCTCAAACCCGGTATCTGGCTCGGCCCGATCCTGCTGGGCGGCTTGTTGCTGGCCGAACTGCTGTACGTGCTGTTCGCCAATTCCACCGGTGCCGGTATCGGTCACACCACGGTGGACGCCAAGGCCGTCGGCATCAGCCTGTTCGGTCCTTACCTGCTGGTTGTCGAACTTGCGTCGATGCTGCTGCTCGCCGCAGCCGTGACGGCGTTCCATGTCGGCCGCAACGAGGCGAAGGAGTAAACCCATGCACTCGACGATCCCTCTCGAACATGGCCTGGCGGTTGCCGGTGTCCTGTTCTGCCTCGGCTTGGCGGGCCTGTTGGTACGCCGCAACATTCTGTTCGTGTTGATGAGCCTGGAAGTGATGATGAACTCTGCCGCACTGGCCTTCGTCGTGGCGGGCAGCCGCTGGGCGCAGCCTGACGGTCAGATCATGTTCATTCTGGTGATCAGCCTTGCCGCAGCCGAGGCCAGCATTGGCCTGGCGATCCTGCTGCAACTGTATCGCCGCTTCCACACTCTCGATATCGACGCTGCCAGCGAGATGCGCGGATGAACCTACTCTTCCTGACGTTCGTATTCCCTCTGATGGGCTTTTTGCTGCTGTCGTTCTCGCGCGGCAAATGGTCGGAAAACCTGTCTGCCCTGATCGGTGTCGGCTCCATTGGCCTGTCGGCCATCGTCGCTGCCTACGTGATCTGGCAATTCAACGTCGCGCCGCCGGAAGGCGGTCACCTGACCCTGGTGCTGTGGCAGTGGATGTCGGTTGACGGCTTCGACCCTAACTTCGCCCTGTACGTCGATGGCCTGTCCATCACCATGCTGGGTGTCGTGGTCGGCGTCGGCTTCCTGATCCACCTGTTCGCGTCCTGGTACATGCGCGGTGAAGACGGCTACTCGCGTTTCTTCTCCTACACCAACCTGTTTATTGCCAGCATGTTGTTCCTGATCCTGGGCGACAACCTGCTGTTCATCTACTTCGGTTGGGAAGGCGTGGGCCTGTGCTCGTACCTGTTGATCGGTTTCTATTACAGCAACCGCAACAACGGCAACGCCGCACTGAAAGCCTTCATCGTGACCCGCATCGGCGACGTGTTCATGGCGATCGGCCTGTTCATCCTGTTCCAGCAACTGGGCACGCTGAACATTCAGGAACTGCTGGTCCGTGCGCCTCAGCACTTCAAGGTCGGCGATTTCTGGATCGTGCTGGCGACCCTGATGCTGCTGGGCGGTGCGGTCGGTAAATCGGCGCAACTGCCGCTGCAAACCTGGTTGGCAGACGCAATGGCCGGTCCTACCCCGGTGTCGGCACTGATCCACGCCGCCACCATGGTGACCGCGGGCGTCTACCTGATCGCCCGTACCCACGGCCTGTTCGCCCTGGCGCCGGACATCCTGCACCTGGTCGGCATCGTCGGCGGTGTGACCCTGGTGCTGGCCGGTTTCGCAGCCCTCGTGCAGACCGACATCAAACGTATCCTCGCCTACTCGACCATGAGCCAGATCGGCTACATGTTCCTGGCGCTCGGTGTGGGTGCCTGGGAAGGCGCGATCTTCCACCTGATGACCCACGCATTCTTCAAGGCCCTGCTGTTCCTTGCCTCCGGCGCGGTGATCGTTGCCTGCCACCACGAGCAGAACATCTTCAAGATGGGCGGCCTGTGGAAGAAACTGCCGCTGGCCTACACCAGCTTCATCGTCGGCGGCGCGGCCCTGGCGGCACTGCCGATCCTGACCGCAGGCTTCTACTCCAAGGACGAGATCCTCTGGGAAGCCTTCGCCAGCGGCCATCAGTATCTGCTCTACGCAGGTCTGGTCGGTGCCTTCATGACGTCGCTGTACACCTTCCGCCTGATCTTCATCGCCTTCCACGGCGAAGCGAAGACCGAAGCCCACGCTGGCCATGGGATTTCCCACTGGCTGCCGTTGAGCGTGCTGATCGTGCTGTCGACCTTCATCGGCGCCTGGATTCATCCACCGCTGGCTGGCGTACTGCCGGAAAGCGCGGGGCACGCCGGTGGCGAAGCCAAGCACAGCCTGGAAATCGCCTCGGGTGCCATTGCCCTGGCCGGTATCCTGCTGTCCGCGCTGCTGTTCCTCGGCAAGCGTCGTCTGGTGACGGCCATCGCCAACAGCGGTCCGGGTCGTTTCCTGTCCGCCTGGTGGTTCGCGGCTTGGGGCTTCGACTGGGTTTACGATTTGCTGTTCGTCAAACCTTACCTGGCTATCAGCCGTATGCTGCGTGGCGACCCGCTCGACCACACCATCGGCCTGATCCCGCGTCTCGCGAAAGCCGGTAACACGTTGATGAGCCGCAGTGAAACCGGTCAGCTCCGCTGGTACGCCGCTTCGATCGCCGCAGGTGCCGTACTGGTACTTGGCGCGATTGTGCTGGTCTGATGAGTCGATCTGACATGAACCTTGCGACTTTGCGAAAGGAATTGAGCCCGTCATGATTCTGCCTTGGCTAATCCTGATCCCCTTCATCGGCGGCCTGCTGTGCTGGCAAGGTGAGCGCTTCGGCCCTACCCTGCCGCGCTGGATTGCGCTGCTGACAATGTCCCTCCTCACGGCCCTGGGTCTGTGGTTGTGGATGACCGGTACTTACAGCTACGCGCCAGCCCCTGGCGCCGATCCGACCTGGGCCGTTGAATTCAAGGCCCAGTGGATCCAGCGCTTCGGCATCAGCGTGCACCTGGCGCTGGATGGCCTGTCGTTGCTGATGATTCTCCTGACCGGCCTGCTGGGTATCCTCTCGGTACTCTGCTCGTGGAAAGAGATCCAGCGTAACGTCGGCTTCTTCCACCTCAACCTGATGTGGATCCTGGGCGGTGTCGTCGGCGTGTTCCTCGCCATCGACCTGTTCATGTTCTTCTTCTTCTGGGAAATGATGCTGGTGCCGATGTACTTCCTCATCGCGCTCTGGGGTCACAGCTCGGCAGACGGCAAGAAAACCCGTATCTACGCCGCGACCAAGTTCTTCATCTTCACTCAGGCCAGCGGCCTGATCATGCTGGTGGCGATCCTCGGTCTGGTGCTGGTGCATTTCAACCAGACCGGCGTAATCACCTTCGCCTACGCGGACCTGTTGAAGACCAAGCTGTCCCACAGCACCGAGTACATCCTGATGCTGGGCTTCTTCATCGCCTTCGCGGTGAAGCTGCCGATCGTGCCGCTGCACTCCTGGTTGCCTGACGCTCACGCCCAGGCTCCAACCGCAGGTTCCGTGGACCTGGCGGGTATCCTGCTGAAGACCGCTGCGTATGGCCTGCTGCGTTTTGCCCTGCCGCTGTTCCCGAACGCCTCGGCGGAGTTCGCGCCGATTGCGATGATCCTCGGCCTGATCGGTATCTTCTACGGCGCCTTCCTGGCGTTCGCGCAGACCGACATCAAGCGCCTGATCGCCTTCTCCAGCGTCTCGCACATGGGCTTCGTGCTGATCGGTATCTACTCCGGCAGCCTGCAAGCGCTGCAAGGTGTGGTGGTTCAGATGCTGGCGCACGGTCTGTCGGCCGCCGCGCTCTTTATCCTCAGCGGTCAGCTGTACGAGCGCACCCACACTCGCGACATGCGTGAAATGGGCGGCTTGTGGAACAAGATCGCGTACCTGCCGGCCATCAGCCTGTTCTTCGCCGCCGCGTCGCTGGGCCTGCCAGGCACCGGTAACTTCGTCGGCGAGTTCCTGATCCTGATTGGCAGCTTCGTCCACGCACCGTGGATCACGGCCATCGCGACGTCCGGCCTGGTGTTCGGTTCGGTGTATTCGCTGATCATGATCCACCGCGTGTACTTCGGCCCGGCCAAGACCGAGGAAATCCTCAAGGGCATGGACGGTCGGGAATTGATCATGGTGCTCGGCCTGGCCGTGTTGCTGGTCCTGCTGGGTATCGCCCCGCAGCACGTTCTCGACACTTCCACGGCGACCATGCATGGCGTGCAGCAATGGCTCGGCACCGCCTTCACTCAACTCGCTTCGGCCCGGTAAGAGCGCTATGGACCTGACGATTCAACACTTTATTGCGCTGGCGCCGCTGCTGATTACCAGCATCACCGTTGTGGTGGTGATGCTGGGCATCGCATGGCGTCGCAATCACTCGCAATCGTTCCTGCTCACCGTGGCGGGACTCAACCTGGCATTGCTGTCGATTTACCCGGCCCTCAAGGTCGCGCCGCTGGTGGTCACTCCCCTGCTGCAGATCGACAGCTTCGCCCTGCTGTACATCGGCATCATCCTGGTCTCGACCCTGGCGTGTGTCACCCTGGCACACGCCTATCTGGGTGAAGGCAAGGCGGGTTACCCGGGCAACCGCGAAGAGCTTTACCTGCTGATCCTGATGGCTGCGGCCGGTGCGATGGTGCTGGTCGCCGCGCAACACCTGGCCAGCCTGTTCATCGGTCTGGAACTGCTGTCGGTGCCGGTCTACGGTCTGGTGGCGTACGCCTTCTTCAACAAGCGTTCGCTGGAAGCCGGTATCAAGTACATGGTGCTGTCGGCCGCTGGCTCCGCGTTCCTGCTGTTCGGCATGGCGCTGCTGTACGCCGACGCGGGCAGCCTGGGCTTCGCAGAAATCGGCAAGGCCCTCGCGGCCACCGGCATGCCAAGCCAGATGGCGAGCCTGGGTCTGGGCATGATGTTGATCGGCCTGGGCTTCAAGCTGTCGCTGGTGCCGTTCCACCTGTGGACCCCGGACGTGTACGAAGGCGCTCCTGCCCCGGTGGCGGCGTTCCTCGCCACCGCCAGCAAGGTCGCGGTGTTCGGTGTGCTGGTTCGCCTCTTCCAGATCTCCCCGGCCGCCACCAGCGGCGTGCTGACCGATGTCATGTCGGTCATCGCCGTCGCGTCGATCATCATCGGTAACCTGCTGGCTCTGACTCAGAACAACCTCAAGCGTCTGCTGGGTTATTCGTCCATCGCGCACTTCGGCTACATGATGATCGCGATGGTCGCCAGCAAAGGCATGGCCGTCGAGGCGATCAGCGTGTACCTGGTGACCTACGTCCTGACCAGCCTGGGTGCGTTCGGCGTGATCACGCTGATGTCGTCGCCGTACAGCGGTCGCGATGCGGATGCGCTGTTCGAATACCGTGGTCTGTTCTGGCGTCGTCCTTACCTGACGGCTGTCCTGACCGTGATGATGCTGTCGCTGGCCGGTATTCCGCTCACCACCGGCTTCATCGGTAAGTTCTACATCATCGCCACCGGCGTCGAAGCTCACCTGTGGTGGTTGACCGGTTCGCTGGTGATCGGCAGTGCGATCGGTGTGTTCTATTACCTGCGGGTGATGGTGACGCTGTATCTGCAAGACTCGAAGATCCAGCGCCACGATGCCCCGTTCAACTGGGCGCAACGTGCGGGTGGTGTGATGCTGTTGGGGATTACGCTGCTGGCGTTCTTCCTGGGTGTCTATCCACAGCCGCTGTTGACACTGGTGCAACACGCCGGGTTGTGATGGTTCGGTAGATATGAAAAAGCCCTGCTCTTGAGCGGGCTTTTTTATGGGCGGGTGGTGCTGTTTTTTGAGTGAAGATCCGTTATCGGTGGCGTCGCTTATATTGGTTCCGCCCTTACGGCGGGTCACTTTTGTAAAAGCGACAAAAGTAACCAAAAACGCATGCTCCTGGTTTGGCCCTGACTTCGTCAGGGTTCCCTCACTCCGGCGACGCTCCGTGGGCCCGCGCCGAACGGACATCCATGTCCTTGCGGCGCTCTCGCGGCATCCATGCCGCTCGACCCACTCCACGCCGCCTGCGTTCGGCCTGCACCCAAGTCGCGTTCGGCGGTGTCTGGACCTTCGCGTTAGAAAAGCTTCGCTGGCTGGAGCTAACGCTCTTCGCGGGTCAGGCGCTCACGCTTTCCCCGTCATACCTCAATCCCCTGTGGGAGCGAATTCATTCGCGAAAAATGGCTCTGGCGATAGAGATGCACCGGATGTACCGGCATTGCGGTCGGGCGCCCACGTAATCTCTGTCATACCTCAATACCCCTGTGGGAACGAATTCATTCGCGAAAAGTGTCTCTGGCGATGGAGATGTACCGGATGTACCGGATGTACCGGCCATTCGCGAATGAATTCGCTCCCACAGTTGAGACCTGTGTCTGGATTAAACCTCTGCGCACGTCATTACATCGCGAAGAGCGTTAGCTCCAGCAAGACCGCTTTTGATCTTTTCCCACGCCAGTCCAAACACCGCAGAACGCGACTTGGGTGCAGGCCGAACGCAGTCGGCGCGGGCCCACGGAGCGTCGCCGGAGCGAGGGAACCCTGACGCAATCAGGGCCAAACCAGGAGCAGGCACCCTTAGTTACTTGGGGGTGGTGCGGCAATCCGACTTTTCCAAGTAACTCGCCGGAGGCGAAATCTTCTGCCCCCAGGCAGAACCTATATCAGCATCACCCGAGACAACGGATATACACACAAAACAAAAAACTACCCCGGCAACCTCACCGTCGTCTTCGCCCCGGTAAACAACCCCCACGTCGACATGAACAACGCCGCAATCATCGGCCCGATCACAAACCCGTTCAGCCCGAACACTGCCATCCCCCCCAGCGTCGAAATCAAAATCAGGTAATCCGGCATCCGCGTGTCCTTGCCCACCAGAATCGGTCGCAGCACGTTATCCACCAATCCGATCACGAACACCCCGAACAACCCCAGCACCACGCCCTGCCAAATCATCCCGCTCAGCAGGAAATACGCTGCCACTGGCGCCCAGACGATCCCCGCCCCTACCGCCGGCAACAGCGACAGAAAAGCCATCGCCACCGCCCACAACAACGCGCTGGGAATGTCCAGAATCCAGAAAATCAGACCGCCCAGCGCACCTTGGGTGATCGCCACCACCACATTGCCCTTCACCGTCGCGCGCACGACACGGGTGAACTTCAGTTGCAGTCGACGCTTCTGCGCCTCCGCCAAGGGAACGGCGATGCGAATACGACGGGTCAGGTCCTGGCCGTCGCGCAGGAAGAAAAACAGCAGGTACAGCATGATGAAAAAACTCACCACGAAATCGAACGTGCCCTGTCCGAAGCTGAACGCCTGGGTCGCCAAGTATTGACTGCCCTGCATCGCCGTCTTTGAAATCTTGTCCTGCAGCCCGTTGAAGTCTCCGATACCCAGACGGTTGAGCCAATGTTGCATCGAGGTCGGCAGCAACGCCTTGAATTCGGCGAGGTATTTAGGGATGTCAAGCTGGCCGCTTTCGACGCTTTTGTACAACGCAGCACCTTCCTGGACCATCAGCATGCTGATGATGATCACCGGCAAGATTGCGATTACCAGGCAGATCATCAATGTGCACAGCGAGGTGAGGTTGCGTTGCCAGCCGAAGCGCGCCACCAGTCGCCGTTGCAGGGGTGCGAAGATGATGCCCAGCACCACCGCCCAGAACACCGCACCGTAAAACGGCAGCAGTATCCAGATGAAGGCCAGCGTCACCAGGACCACCAGCAGCATCAGGGTTTTGTTTTGCAGCGAGGTCTCGTTCATGTTCCTTCCATGTCATTAAGCCCCGCTAAACGCAGGGCCTGATGATTAGTCCGTCAATCGCAACAGGAGTGCCGCCGGAGAGAGGCTGCAGGAAGGAAACGATGGGCCATTGCGGCCCACCGTGTGGCGCATCAGATGCGGAACTGGCCCACCAGTTGGCCAAGACGATGATTGAGGTCGGTCAGGCTGCGCGACGTGGTGGCACTGTGGCGGGTCTCGTCGGCAACGCTTTCGACCGCCACGGCGATCTGATGCACGCTGCGGTTGATTTCTTCGGCCACGGCCGTCTGTTCTTCGGCGGCGCTGGCGATCTGCGCGTTCATCGAATTGATCGTGCCGATCAGTTGGCCGATGGTGTCCAGCGACGCACCCGCTTCGTTGGCCCGGGCGGAGGTGCCATCGCCGGCCTCGCTGGAGCGGCGCATGGCGGCCACGGCGCCTTGGGTGCCCTGTTGCAGGCGGTCGATCATGCCCTGAATTTCTTGCGTGCTTTGTTGCGTGCGGCTGGCCAGGGCGCGGACTTCATCGGCCACCACCGCAAACCCGCGACCCGCTTCGCCCGCCCGTGCCGCTTCGATGGCCGCGTTCAGCGCCAGTAAGTTGGTCTGTTCGGCGATGGAACGGATCACCCCCAGCACGCCGACGATGGACGTCACGTCGTTCTGCAGGCTGTCGAGCGACGCGCCGCTATGACGAATGTCACTCACCAGCGCATGGATCTGCTGAATGCTGCCGTCGACGACGCGCTTGGCGGTCTGGCCTTCCTGATCGGTCTGCTGCGCCGCCACCGACGCGCCTTGCGCGCTCTTGGCGACTTCCTGCGCGGCGGCTGACATCTGGTTGATCGCCGTCGCCACTTGATCGGTTTCGTGACGTTGGCGCTCCATGGCCTGTTCGGAACGCTGCGCCTGACGGGTCACTTCACCCACGAGGCCGGTCAGTTGCGAGGTCATTTCCGCGATCTGCCGCACCAGCCCGTGAATCTTGTCGACGAAGCGATTGAACGAGCCCGCCAGATCACCCAGTTCGTCCTGCGAGGTCACGGCCAGGCGGCGGGTCAAGTCGCCCTCCCCGGCCGCGATGTCGTCCAGGTTGGCTTTCATCAACTGCAATGGCCGCAGGATGGTGCCGGACGTCCAGACGCCGATGACGGCAATGATCACCAGCACCACCAATGCGATGCCGAGGATGGTGATCAGCATCTGCTCGGTTCGCTGGGCGATGGCCTTGCGGACTTCAGCGACCTTGGCGTCGATATTATCCAGGTTCACCGAGGAGCCGATGGCCATATCCCATTTGGGCAGGAACTCGGTGTAGCCAACTTTGGGCAAGGACTCGTTGGAGCCCGGCAATGGCGAGGCGTACTCCAGGTAATGCGTCCCCGATTTACCGGCTTCCACCAAACCGACAACATAAGGAATGCCATTAGTGTCGCGGGTGTCTTTGAAGCTTTTGCCGATGCCGTCAGGACTGTCGCCTTTGAAGAGGCGAACGATTTGAGAGTCGTAGCCAAAGAAGTAACCGTCTTTGGCGTATTTGACTTGGGAGAGCATTTTGATGACTTGGGCGCGGGCCTCCATATCACCTGGAGCCGAGGCGTCGTAGAGCGGCTTGATGGTTCCCATGGCCACCGCCACATAGCTTTGCAAGGTGGCTTTGGCTTCAGCGAGCAAACGCTGACGGGTCTCTTCGACTTCGCGGTTCGCTTGTTCACGGAGCATGAAAACCGTACTGACGCTGATGATCAGCGCAAACAGCAACACCGGAAGCACGGAAAGGGAGAGAACTTTGGCTTTCAGATTTAGCCGCATAGGTGTCATGACCTTTTATTATTGTGGGCATCGGGCCATCCAGGCTCCTTAAGGGTTAACGGCGCCGCGGCGCAGAAGTTGAGGCCGCGACGGCAAGCAATCGCTTAATGGACGCCCGGTTGAGCGATGTGTCGCTCCGGCAGGTCGATGCGCACCTGCAACCCGCCCAGCGGACTGTCGAGCAACTGAACGTGCCCACCCCACGCCTCAACGATGTCTTTGACGATCCCCAGCCCCAATCCGTGCCCGGTCACCTGTTCATCCAGCCGGTTGCCACGGCCCAGCATCTCGACCCGCTGCTCTGGCGGAATCCCCGGCCCGTCGTCGTCGATCAGCAGGCGGTATTGGCCCTGTTCGTGTGTGATGGTGAGGCAGACGGCGCTGTCGGCCCACTTGCAGGCGTTGTCCAGGAGATTTCCAAGCAGTTCCAGGATGTCTTCACGGTCCCACGGCAGGACCAGATCGGCGGCCACGTGGTTGTTCAGCTCCAAGTGCTCGCCATGGATCATTCGCAGGGTGGAAAACAGCCCCGGCAGCTCGGCAGAACAGTCGAATCGCACACTTGGCAGCGCATCGCCTGACAGACGTGCACGATTCAGCTCACGCTCCAGTCGTTGCTGAATCTGTTGCAGCTGATCGCGCAAGGTGGCGCGCACGTGGGGCAATTGTTCCAGCTTTTGCCCTTCCGTCAGGCTCATCAGCACCGCCAACGGTGTTTTCAAGGCATGACCGAGATTGCCCAAAGCGTTGCGAGATCGCTTGAGGCTGTCCTCAGTGTGCGTCAGCAAATGGTTGACCTGGGCGACCAGCGGCTCAAGCTCCAGCGGCACCTCCTGATCGAGCTGCGAGCGCTGGCCCTGTTGCAGTTGGAGTATCTGCGCCCTGGCCTTGTCCAGCGGACGTAAGGCACGGCGTACGGTCACCCGTTGCAGAATCAGGATCAGCATCAGCGCGGCCAGCCCCAACCCCAGGCCAATGCGCTGCACTTGCGCGAAGCTGGCCTGCACCGGGGTGTAGTCCTGGGCGACCGTGATGGAAATCTTCTGGCCAAACTTCCGGTAATCCGATTGAAGCAACAACAGGGATTGCCTGCTTTTTTCCAGCTCGAAGTCGGCGTGCAACCCGGCTTGGTCAGGTTGTGGCAACTCCAGGTCCCACAACGATCGCGAGCGCCAGTGCCCACCGTCGAAGTCAATGCGGAAATAATGGCCGGAGTACGGCCGCTGATACCCCGGCGACAGCCGCTGTTCATCTAACTGCAGGCCATTGGGGCCACGCACGATAGCCACCAGCAGCAATTCGGCGTCGTTGCGCAGCCCCGATTCCAGATAGCGTTGCATACCGACTTCGAACAGCCACAGGCTGACCTGCGCCAGCACCAGACCAATGATCAGCAGCACGCTGATCAGGCCAAGGCTGAGGGTGCGTTGTATCGACCTCACCCGCCCGTTCCGCCAAATCGATAGCCTTGGCCGCGCCGGGTTTCGACCACCGCTCGGCCCAGCTTGCGGCGCAGGTGGTTGACGTGCACTTCGATGACGTTGGAATCACGCTCGTTTTCCCCATCGTACAGGTGCTCGGCCAGGTGGCTCTTGGACAGGATCTGTTCGGGGTGCAGCATGAAATAGCGCAACAGCCGGAACTCGGCGGCGGTGAGCTGGATGTCTTCGCCGTCGCGGCTCACGCATTGACGGCCCTCATCCAGATGCAGGCCCGCCGCTTCGAGTTTCGGCTGGTTCGCCAGGCCTCGGGCACGGCGCAGCAGCGCCTGGATGCGTAGCTGTAATTCTTCGGGATGAAAGGGTTTGGTGAGGTAATCATCGGCACCGGCTTTCAACCCTTCGATCCGCTCGGCCCAGGAGCCCCGAGCGGTGAGAATCAGCACGGGTGTCGCCAGGCCGTCCGCGCGCCATTTCTGCAAGACGTCCAGCCCCGAAAGCCCCGGCAGCCCGAGGTCCAATACGATCAGGTCGTAGGGCTCACTCATCCCTTGGTGAACGGCGTCGCGGCCATCGGCCAGCCAGTCCACCGCGTACCCCTGCCGAGTCAAACCGCTGACCAGCTCGTCCGCCAGGGGCACGTTGTCTTCAACCAGTAACAGGCGCATCAATCGTCTTCCTTGTCTTCCAGCAAACGGCTGTCGCGGGCATCGAATTTGAGTTCACGAACCACGTGATCGGACGTCAGCAACTCGATCTCGTAGACCAGAACGTCGTGTTTCTCTTCCAGCTCCGCTTCCAGGAGTTTAGAACCGGGATAGCGTCCCAGTGCCTGTTCGATGAACTGCTCAAGCGGCAGAATGACGCCCTTTTGCCGAAGGGCGAGGGCCTCATCCTGATCCAGATCCCGTGCAGCGCAGACCGTGCAGGCCGTGACTGCACAGGCGGCGATCAGGCCGTGGGCGAACAGGACGGAAGGACGCTTACCGGCGATCATCAGGTGTCCTGATGGTCTTTGAGGATTTGGCCGTTGGTGGCGTCGAGTTCGACATCCCACTCGACACCCTTACCGTCGCGCAGCTCGACCTGATAAACGTACTTGCCATATTCCTGTTCCAGCTCGGTCTCGGTAACGGTTGCGCCAGGGTGTTTGGCCAGCGCGGCCGCGTTAAGTTTTTCGAAAGATTGAATAGTACCTGCATCTCGCAGGCGCAGCGCTTCGTCCGGGCCCAGATCTTTGGCCTGTACGTAGCCAGCAGTGAGTGCGAGAGCAGAAGCGGCGAAAAAGGCAGTGAACAGTTTCATGGTGAATCTCCGTTGTGGTCGTCTTGTTGACGGAAACAACGATAACCAACCGAACTTAATTGAAGCTGAAAGGTACGGCCACCTGCCATCACCTTTGGCACAGACCCCGCTTTTCGCAGGCGAGCCAGCCGATATACTTCGCCTCTGCTTATCTCCGGAGTGCCCATGAGCGCCATTCAGATCAAGACGCCCGCGTTGACCCTCAAGGCCGGGAAACGGGCGATGGCCCGGATTCATGACCACGGATTGGCCCCCGCCGATGTCGGCATCATTCCGGGTGCGGCGGGCGGGCCCAAGGCGCTGGGTATTCAAGGGCTGGATCTGGCGCTGTTCGGCGAATGGCTGCCACGTTTCAAGCGGGAACGCTCGCTGATCGGCGCGTCCATCGGTGCGTGGCGTTTTGCGAGCGCCTGTCTGCCTGACCCGGTGGAAGGCCTGACCCGGCTCGGTCAGCTCTACAACGAACAAAGCTTCGCCAAGGGCGTGACCATGGCCGAGGTCACGCGCAGTTGCGTGAAGATGCTCGACGACCTGTTGCAGGGGCGCGATGCCCGTGTGCTGAGCACCCCCCACCACCGACTCAACGTGATGATTGTGAAAAGTCACGGCCTGCTCGCGCTGGATCATCGCGGCGGTCTGGGCCTCGGGCTGGGCTCAGTGATCGCCAACAACCTCATCGGACGCGCGCGGTTGTCGCGGCATTTCGAACGGCTGATCCTGCACGACGCTCGCCTCGCCCCACCGCTCTCGCCCTTGACGGATTTTCCCTCCCGCTGCCTGCCCCTCGACGTGTCGAATCTGCGCCAGGCGCTGCTGGCCTCGGGTTCGATTCCGATGGTGATGCAAGGCGTGATGGACATTCCGGGTGTCGGGCCGGGTACGTTCCGCGACGGCGGCCTGCTGGATTACCACCTCGACCTGCCCTACAGCGGCAGCGACATCGTGCTGTATCCGCATTTCACCGATAAAATCATCCCCGGCTGGTTCGACAAAGCCCTGCCGTGGCGGCGCGGTGACCTGGGGCGGTTGCAAGACGTGGTGCTGCTGGCGCCGTCCCGCGATTATCTGGCGACGCTGCCGTTCGGCAAGCTCCCGGACCGCAGCGATTTCAAGCGTTTCATCGGTAACGACCCGGAACGCCAGCGCTATTGGCGAACGGCCATGGAACAGAGCCGAAGGCTGGGCGACGAGTTCATCGACCTGGTGGACAGCGGGCGTCTGGCCGGTCGGCTGGAGACGCTGATCTGACCGGGTGATTTTCAACCGGGCGGTCAGGTTCTGACGGTGCCTCGGCAAACCATTGCTGGTAAACTCGCCCCCTGCATTTTTTCGCCCAGGCGATCGCCACCTTTCAAGGCTCTCAATACCGTGGAAATCTTCAAGGAATTTACGTTCGAATCGGCTCACCGCCTTCCTCACGTCCCGGAGGGCCACAAGTGCGGCCGTCTGCACGGCCACTCGTTCCGGGTCGCGATTTACCTGCAAGGCGAACCTGATCCGCACACCGGCTGGATCCGTGACTTCTCCGAGATCAAGACGATCTTCAAACCGCTGTACGAGCGTCTGGATCACAACTACCTGAACGACATTCCCGGTCTGGAAAACCCGACCAGCGAAGTGTTGGTGAAGTGGATCTGGAATGAGCTGAAGCCGCTGCTGCCGGAGTTGTCGGCCATCCGTATTCATGAAACGTGCACCAGCGGTTGCGTGTATCGCGGGGATTGATCGATGCCAGCGGGGCAGTCGTTTTCGCCCCCCCCTTCGCTTCAAACGTGCTCACGAATACGGCCGGGCCAATCAGCTGAGCATTGGCTGACTGGCGCCTTTCGTGAGCAAGCTCACTCCCACAGGGGCGGGTTCATTCAGAAGCGGTAGTTCAGCGCCAGGCTGGACAGCACAGTCCGGTTGGCTTGGGAGCCGGCTTTGCCACCGTGATACTCGCGTTCCCCCGTCTTCAGATTCTTTTCAAGCATGCTGCCCTTGGCCTCGGCGTACGTTTGATAATCGACGTTCCCCTTGAGCGATAGCTGCGGCGTCAATTTATACGACACGCCCACTGCCAAGCTCTGCATTTTTCCACGATTGCCGTTGTTGCCGGTGAAGGTGACGTTGCGAAGATGATGCTGGTCGTAGTCCCGAGCTTTGACCCACTGGCTGTATTTGAAGCGCCCTTCCAGCGTCCAGTTGTCGTGGGTGTACAACCCGACCAGCCCCACAAACGGCGTAGCGAATGTTTGTTCATAGCTGATGCTTTTCAGTTTGGCGGGAATCTGGCCAGTGATATCTCGGAAACCGTCATCCGATGAATACGTAAAGCGTCCGCCCTTGGCTTCCCAGCCGAACTCGCTGTGCTGGTAGCCGAGCATCGCGCCTAACGCCAGATCCTCCCGCTTGAACGCCCATACCGTGGCTGCGAATTCGGCTTGCCAGGCTTTCTTCACCTTGGTGTCCGGGTGGTCCGAATAGTCGGTCCAAGGCTCGTCCTCGCCGTCCATCCAGTCGTAATCCTTCATGTGGCTACGACCCTTGCCCATCTGCGTCCAGCCCTTGGCATCCAGCGACAGCCATTCGGCGGGGTTAAACGTCACCCCCAGGTGCAACGTTGGCACCTGTTTGATAGCCCAGTTGAGCTGGCTGAGTTTTTTGCCCTCGTCGTAGACTTTTTCCCTGGACTGACCATTGAGCAGTCCCAGCCCCACACTCAGTTCAACATCCCCCGCGCCAAACCGCTGTTCCTCGGTGACATGAGCATGGGCCAACGCCTCTTGCCCCAATGCGGCCAACCCCAGCAACGCCCACGTATTCCGTGACTTCATCAACTCGCCCATACCTTTTTATTGGAAGAAACGCTCGCTGCCCACGCAAGGCATCAACAAGCGGCGAAAGGATGAACGTGACGGCAGGACGTTTCTGCCAGCCGATTCGTATCAGGGTGTGTGAAAGCTGGACGCTAGGACAGGGAGGTTTCCTACAGGATTGGGCGATCAGTGTTGCGGATACGCATAAAAAAGGGCCGCCCGCGTTCACGGGCAGCCCTTGTCAGTAAAGCTAACGGCGATTACGCCAGGCTTTTACTCACCACTTCATACACGTCCGGCGACAGCTGACCGGAAGCGCGAATCCGCTCCAGTTCGCCCTTCATCAGCGCCTGACGCTTGTCGTTATACTTGCGCCAGCGGGTCAGCGGGGCCAGTTGGCGCGACGCGATCTGTGGGTTGAAGCCGTTCAGCTCGATCACCAGATCCGCCAGGAAGCGATAGCCCGAACCGTCTGCCGCGTGGAAGTTGATCAGGTTTTGCCCGGCAAACGCGCCGATCAACGCCCGCACCTTGTTCGGGTTCTTCATCGTGAAGGCCGGGTGCTGCATCAGGGCTTTCACACGTTCCAGACCGCCCGGCAAGGTGCTGCCAGCCTGAACGCTGAACCACTGATCCATGACCAACGCGTTGTCCTTGAAGTTCTCGGCGAACACCGCCAACGCCTTGGCCTTCTCGGCTTCGAACGGCGAGTTGACCAGCACGGCCAGCGCGGTCAGACGCTCGGTCATGTTGTCGGCGCTGTCGAACTGTTCGATGGCCGCCGTCAATACCTCTGGTTTGCCGGTCAGCATCAGGTACGACAGCGCGATGTTTTGCAGGGCGCGGCGGGCGAAGTGCTCGGACTCGGCCACATACGCCGTCCGCTTGGACACCTCGCGGTTAGCCTCGTAACGCTTCCACAGCGCCTCGCTCAGGCTGTTCGCCAGTTGCTGACGGGCGAACTCGCGGGCGGCGTGGATAGCATCGACGTCGGCCACTTCGCTGATTTCGGTGAGGTAGGCCTCCCCCGGCAACGACAGCATTTCCGCGACCATGGCCTGATCCAGCGATTCGTCGGCCAGCACCGTGCCCAGCGCGGTGATCAGACGCTGATCCAGCACCAGCGCCTCGCCTTTCTGATGCTGAGCGACCAGTTCCTGCAACACCTGCACCGACAGCTGCTGACCGGCATCCCAGCGGTTGAAGCCGTCGCTGTCGTGTTGCATCAGGAACATCAGCTGGTCGCGGTTGTACGGGAAGCTGAGTTTGACCGGCGCCGAGAAGCCGCGCAGCAGCGACGGCAGCGGCTGCTCGTTAATGTCGACGAAGGTGAAGATCTGTTCGGCTTCGGTCACAGCGATCACGCGGGACGTGCCGGTGGCCGAGGACTCGCCCTGCAAGCGCAGCGGAATTTCCTGACCTTGCTTGTCGAGCAGGCCCAGGGAAACCGGGATCACGAACGGCTTTTTCTCTTCGCCTGGCTGACCGGGGGTGGTCGGCGCGCTTTGGCGGAAGGTCAAGCTGTAGGTTTTGGCTGCGGCGTCGTAGGACTCGGTCACCGCCAGACGTGGGGTGCCCGCTTGCGAGTACCAGCGCTTGAACTGGGTCAGCTCGATGCCGTTGGCGTCTTCCATGGCCTTGACGAAGTCGTCGCAGGTCACGGCCTGGCCGTCATGGCGCTCGAAGTACAGGTCGCTGCCCTTGCGGAAGCCGTCAGCGCCCAGCAGGGTGTGGATCATGCCGACCACTTCCGAGCCCTTTTCGTACACGGTCAGGGTGTAGAAGTTGGAAATCTCGATGAAGCTGTCCGGGCGCACGGCGTGGGCCATGGGGCCGGCGTCTTCGGCGAACTGGTGGGTGCGCAGGTAGGCGACGTCCTGGATGCGCTTGACCGTGGCCGAGTTCATGTCGGCGGAGAAGCCGGAATCGCGGAACACGGTGAAGCCTTCCTTGAGCGACAACTGGAACCAGTCGCGGCAGGTCACGCGGTTGCCCGACCAGTTGTGGAAGTATTCGTGGGCGACGATGGCCTCGACGCGCTGGTGAGCGGCGTCGGTCGCGGTTTCGGCGCGGGCCAGCACGGCGCTGGAGTTGAAGATGTTCAGGCCCTTGTTTTCCATGGCGCCCATGTTGAAGTCGTTGACCGCCACGATCATGAAGATGTCCAGATCGTATTCGCGGCCGTAGACCTCTTCGTCCCAGCGCATGGATTTCTTCAAGCTGTCCATGGCGTGCTGGCACTTGTCGATGTTTTCCTGCTCGACGTAAATGCGCAGCGTGACTTTGCGGTCGGTCATGGTGATGAAGGTGTCTTCGATGCACCACAGGTCACCGGCCACCAGCGCGAACAGGTAGGCCGGCTTCTTGAACGGGTCTTCCCAAGTGATCCAGTGACGGCCATCTTCGGAAGGACCGGCTTCGATCGGGTTGCCGTTGGACAGCAGGATCGGGAAGTCCTGTTTGTCGGCGATCACCGTCGTGGTGAAGCTGCTCATCACGTCCGGGCGGTCGAGGTAATAGGTGATCTTGCGGAACCCTTCGGCCTCGCACTGGGTGCAGAACATGCCGCTGGACTTGTACAGGCCTTCCAGTGCGGTGTTGGTTTCCGGGTGGATCTTCACGCTGGTGTCGAGGGTGAAGGTCGCGGATTTGGGGTGGACGGTCAGGTTGTCCGGGGTCAGTTCGTAGTCATCCGATGCCAGGTCCACGTCGGCCAGCTTGACCGACAGCAGTTCCAGCAACTGGCCGTCCAGAACCAACGGGGGCAAGCCTGCGCCCCTTTCCGGATTGCGGCGCATGACCAATTGCGCGTGCACCAGCGTGTGGTCGTCGAACAATTCGAAGGTCAGGTGGGTCTCGTCAATGAGGTACTCAGGCGCCTGATAATCCTTCAGGTAAATCATTTTCGGCTGTTCGGTGCGCATGATGCTGTCCTTGTTCTTTGAGCTGAAAATACGAGGCTAGTGGTGCACGGCGAGCTGATAGGCCGTGTACTTGCGGATGTTGATCACGCCGGTGTCGAAGATCAGGTATTGACCCTTGATGCCCAACAACGTGCCCTCGGCAATGGGGTCCTTGTCCAGGTTGAAGCTGACGATCTTGGTCGGGTAGGCCTCGACCGGGTAGCGGATCTCGATCGGCTCGACATCGTTCAGCAGCTGGATGGCTTGCAGGCCGAAACGCGCTTGCAACGCTGTCAGACCCTCAGTGCAGGACTCGAACAATTGCTGACGGATGGCCGCCAGGTCAACCGATGGCGCATCGCCTTTGAGTAATGCGCGCCAGTTCGTGCGGTCGGCCACCTGACTGCGGAACAGGTCTTCGACAAAGCCCGATTGCTGACGGGTCGCCACGCGCACGATCGGCAACGCCTGACTGGCACCCTGATCGAGCCAGCGGGTCGGCAGCTGCGTGGCGCGAGTAATGCCGACTTTCACGCCCGACGAATTGGCCAGGTAAACCACGTGATCGGTCATGCAGAATTGCTCGCCCCAGGACGGATCGCGGCAGGTGCCGTGTTCGTGGTGGCACTTTTCCGGGCTCATGATGCACACATCGCACTGCGCCAGTTTCTGCATGCAGGGGTAGCAATAGCCCTGGCTGAAGCTGGTTTTGGTGCGACGGCCGCAATGGCTGCAATGGATGGCACCCAGGTATTCCAGGCGCACGCTCTTGCCGATCAGTGGATTGACCGGGATTTCCGAGTCACCCAGACGAAACGCGTATTGCACCTGCGTGGCGTCAAGCCGCGCAGACATTTTGTTGACGGAACCTCGACCCATTTCGATCAATGGATGGCATCCGATTTGAAGAGAATGTTCGGCACCGGCGCCGATTTTGACGCGCATTCCTGCGGGCCCATGTAGCCGATGCGCTGTTCTTCGGGCACGTTGCGCACTTCCCAGGCGATCAGCGCCTGCAGCGACAGTTCACGTTGTTCCTGCGTCAGCTTGCGGCCATCGGACCACTTGCCGATCTCCACGGCCAGTTTCAGGCTCTCGTAGATGTCCGGGGTGATGTTTTCGATCATTTCGACAAAAGAGGACATTGGGTTCTCCCAGAATTAAGCGAGCAATTTTAAGGGGTACGGCGCGCCAATGCACCGCCCACAAGACCTGTTGCACAACCGATGATCAGTCCGCCGACGTGCGCCCCGTTGGCGATTTCGCCAAACCCCAGGAGGCTGATCAGCCCGGACATACACAGCACCAGCCACGCCAGCATCATCACCAATACGCCGCGAGGCAGGCGATAAATGGGGTTGGGTGCGAGCAATTGAAAGATCCAACAGTGACCGAGCAGCCCGTAAAGCACCCCGGACAGCCCGCCGAACAGGCTCGGACCGCTCCAGAAATACTGGCCGTAATTGGAAAACGCGCTGAACGCGAGGGTCAACCCCAGCAAATGCCAGCTGCCCTGACGCATCTCGATGCGTCGCCCCAGCTCCCAGAACCAGAGGGCGTTCATCACCAGGTGCAGGATGCCGAAGTGGATCAGCATCGGCGACACGACCCGCCACCACTGCCCTGCCGCCAGCGTGACGCTGACCGGGGTGAACATCACGTAATCGCCGCTGACGCGGAAATCGTTGAAGGTCAGCCAGCTCAGCGCTTCATAGTTGTCGCCCAGCAGCGTTACACCCGCAACGATCAGGCACAGCAGCAGAAAGACACTGGTCACCGGGCTGCTGCGCACTTGCAGCAAAGGGCTTGGGCGAGTCTGCGCCACGACCTCACGACCCGGCGGCAGTTGCGCCGTGGGGTCGCCTTCCGGGTATTGCTGATAGAGCTGGCGCACGTCGTCGGCCAGTTGCGGCGCGTCGGGCACCCACAGCACTTGCTGGCCCGCCTCTTCGCTGACCCGGTGCGGCACGTTGAGGCGCCGCAGCAGTTCGACGAAGCCGCTCAGATCAGTGTTCAACGGCAGACGCAAAACGGCGACCGGATTCATGGGGTACGGCTCATTGCGAAAGGCTCATTGGGAGGTTTCTGGTCGCTTCACATCGACCCACACGAACTTGTTCGGGTCGATTCGGGTTTCCTGGTCCAGTCGATACGCCACCAGCTTGCCGTACAGCACCGCGCTGTAATCCAGGCACGCGAGGTTCGGGCGGATCGGCGCGGGCACGCCGCTGCGCCAGTAGTGACCGACGAACAGCAGCGGCTCATCGACCCCGTAGCGCAGCAAGGCGCTTTTCTCGGTGTCGGACAGCGGCCGCTTGGCCACGGGCTCGGGCAACGCATCCGGCTGGAACACCACATCGCCGTAGGTCTGCGGGTTGTCTTCCCAGAACTTGGTGCGGAACGAGGCGCGGGTCAGGCCGTCGCCGCCGGTGAGCGTCATGCCGTGGGGCAAGCGCATGTCGGTGCCGCGCAGCAGGCGGTCGAACACCGCGCTGGCGAAGCTGCCGGGCACGGCGGACGCCTGAACGAACGCCTGATCCACCCGGCCATCGCCATGGGCGCTGCGCAAGGGCTCGATCAGGTTGGCGTCCCAACAGGCGTGTACCAGCCGGAAGCGTTCGGCGTCGATGAACAACGGCAGTTCGTAGAACCACTTCAGGAAGTCATTCCAGTCAGCGGGATGCCCTTCGAATTGCGCCAGGGTTTCGCCCAACAAACGGGCATGGCGTGGCGTGTGTTCGCGCACGAACTGCTTGCCACTGTCCGGTGGCGCAGGCGTGGACCAGCCCAAAGCGTTGAATTCATGGTTGCCCATGATGCAGAACGCCTGGCCGGCCACGACCATGTCGTGAACGATGTGCAGCGCCTCGCGAATGCGCGGGCCGCGGTCGATAATGTCGCCGAGGAACAGGGCGATGCGTTCAGGGTGGCGCCATACGCCCGCCTGAAACCGGTAACCGAGGGTGTCGAGCAAGTGCTCAAGGGTCTGGGCACAACCATGCACGTCACCGATCAGATCGTAGCTACGCGCGGGATCGAGCATCAGTCGCCCCCGCCGCCAAGCCGACTGCCCCAACCGAGTTTGGTCCGGCAGACTTCGTAATAATTGTGGTCGAGCGGGTGAATCAGGCGCAGTTTCTGCGGTTTCTTTTTCACGGTCACGGTGTCACCCGGCGCGCAGGTGAAGTGGTTTTGTCCATCGCAGGAGACCTGTGGATAAATCGTCATGTCCTTTGAGACAACGATTTTCAGCTCACTGTTGCCGTCGACGACAATTGGCCGTCCGGACAGGGTGTGCGGGTACATCGGCACGATGACGATGGCGTCCAGCTTGGGGTGCATGATCGGGCCGCCCGCCGACAGCGCATAGGCTGTGGAACCGGTTGGCGTGGCGACAATCAGGCCGTCGGCTTTCTGGCTGCAGACGAATTGACCGTCGATGTAGATCTCGAATTCGATCATCCGCGTGGACTTGCCGGGGTGCAGCACCACGTCGTTGAGCGCGTCGCCTTGGCCGATGGCTTCGCCGTGGCGGCGGACTTCGGCTTGCAGCAGGAAGCGGTTTTCTACCAGATAGTGGCCGTCGAGCACCTCGGCGACCTTCACTTCCAGCTCGTCAGGGCGGATGTCGGTCAGAAAGCCCAGGCTGCCCCGGTTGATCCCTAGCACCGGGACGTTGTGCTTGGCCAGCGCCCGCGCCGCGCCCAACAGGCTGCCATCGCCACCGACGACGATGACCATGTCGCAGACCTCGCCCAGCATCTTGCGCGACGACGTTTGCATCCCGTGCCCCGGCAGGACCTCGGCGATGGCGTCTTCGAGAATCACATGCAGATGCCGCGACACCAGGAATTTCTTGAGCCGGCGAACGGTCTCCAGCACCTGGGAACTGCCCAGGCGACCGATGATGCCGATATTACGAAATTGCTCCATGGGGCTCCCGCAGGGTTCAGGCACAGAAAGAACGCGATTATGGGCGAAGGGGTCGGGGGCGGCAAATGGGGCGCGTCCATAATGCCCTGACGACGAAGGACATGTGTCGCCTGCACCGGCGTATCGCGAATGAATTCGCTCCCACAGGTGTTCAGTGGTGCCCCGTAGCCCGGGCTTGGCGCAGTCTCAACTGTGGGAGCGAATTCATTCGCGAAAAATGGGTCCGGCAACGGAGATGTGTCGGCTACCGACCTATCGCGAATAAATTCGCTCCCACAGGGGTTCAGTGGTGCCCCGTAGCCCGTGCTTGGCGCAGTCTCAACTGTGGGAGCGAATTCATTCGCGAAAAATGGGTCCGGCAACGGAGATGTGTCGGCTGTACCGACCTATCGCGAATAAATTCGCTCCCACAGGGGTTCGGTAACGCCGCGCATTCAGAGGCGTCCGCCCTGCTATCCTGAGCCCATGACCCCCTTCCCGACCCTCACCGCCCTGCCCCGTCAACTGCGCACGCCTCAGGTGCGGGATCTGGCGTGGGCGATTCTGTCGCCGCCGATGCTGGCGGTCACCGAGTGGCCGCAGCGTCATCCCTTGAGCGGCAGTGACTGGGTGCAACATCCCCAGGCGCTGGAGGCCTTCTTACGGCAGCTCGATCAGGACAGCGGCGAACTCGTGGAATGGCTGTCGCGCAGTTCGATCCGCCGATTGGGTCTTTATTACGAACGTCTCTGGCATTTCGCGATTCATCACGCGCCAGGGGTGGAGATGCTGGCGGCCAACCTGCCGATTCGCATCGGGGGGCATACCTTGGGCGAGCTGGACATGGTCTTGAAGGACAGGGACGGCATTCATCACGTCGAACTGGCGATCAAGTTCTATCTGGGCGAACGGCACACCGACGGCCATGACCCGGCGAACTGGCTTGGGCCGGGTTCTCATGACCGACTGGGGCTGAAACTGGCGCACTTGCATCAGCATCAATTGCCGATGTCCGGGCGTGAGGAAAGCCGCCACGCACTCTCGGCACTCGGGATCGAATCCTTCAGCGCCGCGCTGTGGCTGGGGGGGTATCTGCTGTATCCATGGCCGGACAGCGGCGCATCCCCGCAAGGCGCGCACCCCGAGCATCTTCGCGGCACATGGGTGCATCGCAAGGACTGGGCCGCCTTCGCTCTGCGTCACGCCGAAGGTCGCTGGCAACCGCTGCCACGCCATGCGTGGTTGGGGCCTGCCCGGTATGACGAGGTGTGGAGCGCAGAAGCGTTCGAGGCCTGGCGCCACCAACTCGCGCCCACGGCTCAAGCGCAATTGCTGGTGCGCCTGACTGAACACCCGGACTACCATTGGCAAGAGGCCGAGCGGGTATTTCTGGTGTCAGACCGGTGGCCGCACGCCCCGGAAGACGACGAGGTCAGACACTCAATCGCAACACCAGCGCCGCCAGTGTGATCAGCAGCACCGGCAACGTCAGCACGATGCCGACGCGGAAGTAATAGCCCCAACCGATGCTGACGCCTTTCTGCGCCAGCACATGAAGCCACAGCAACGTCGCGAGGCTGCCGATGGGCGTGATCTTCGGCCCCAGATCGCTGCCGATGACGTTGGCGTAGATCATCGCTTCCTGCAACGGGCCATGGGCGTGGCTCGCGTCGATGGACAGCAGGCCGATCAGCACCGTGGGCAGGTTGTTCATCACCGAGGACAGCAGCGCCGTCAGTACACCGGTGCCCATTGCCGCGCCCCACAGGCCGTGTTCGGCGAAGCGGTCGAGCCAGCCCGCAAGGTAAGTCGTCATGCCTTCGTTGCGCAGGCCGTACACCACGAGGTACATGCCCAGCGAGAAAATCACGATCTGCCACGGCGCTTCTTTCAGCACCTTGCCGGTGGAAATCTGATGCCCCTTGGCCGCGATGCCCCACAAAATCGCGGCGCACACCGCCGAAATCGCACTGATGGGAATACCCAATGGCTCAAGCGCAAAGCACCCCACCAGCAGAATCCCCAATACCCACCAACCGGCGATGAACGTGGGTCGGTCGTGGATGGCCGACGAAGGCTCGGCAAGCTGCGAGGCGTCGAAGGTCTGCGGGATGTCCTTGCGGAAAAACAGCATCAGGATCGCCAGCGTGGCCGCGACGCTCACCAGGTTGACCGGGACCATCACCGAGGCGTAGCGATTGAAGCCGATGCCGAAATAGTCGGCGGACACGATGTTCACCAGGTTCGACACCACCAGCGGCAGGCTCGCGGTGTCGGCGATGAAGCCCGCCGCCATGACGAACGCCAGCGTGGTTGCCGGGGAAAACCGCAGCGCCAGCAGCATCGACATGACGATGGGCGTGAGAATCAGGGCCGCGCCGTCGTTGGCGAACAGCGCCGACACCAGCGCGCCGAGCAGCACGATGAACGCGAACAGCCTGCGCCCTCTCCCCTTGCCCCAACGCGCCACGTGCAACGCGGCCCAGTTGAAGAATCCGGCTTCATCGAGCAACAGGCTGATGATAATCAGCGCGATGAAGGTGCCGGTGGCGTTCCAGATGATGTGCCAGACCTGCGGAATGTCCGACAGGTGCACGACGCCGAAGAGCAACGCCAGCACGGCGCCGAACGTCGCACTCCAGCCGACGCCCAGCCCTTTGGGTTGCCAGATCACCAGGGTGATGGTGACCAGAAAGATCAGGACCGCTATCAGCATCAGCGTTTCGTTCTCGGAAGCAGGATCGCCAGGATGCCCAGAAGCGGGAGGAAGGAACACAGCGTGTAGACATACACGATGCCGTGAAGGTCCGCGAGGTGGCCTAATAATGCGGCGCCGATGCCGCCGAAGCCGAACATCAGGCCGAAGAAGATCCCGGCGATCATGCCGACGTTGCCTGGCACCAGCTCTTGTGCGTAAACGACGATGGCCGAGAACGCCGAGGCCAGGATGAAGCCGATGATCACGCTCAGCACGCTGGTCCAGAACAGGTCAGCGTACGGCAGCGCAATGGTGAACGGCGCCACGCCAAGGATCGAGAACCAGATCACCGCCTTGCGGCCGATCTTGTCGCCAATCGGCCCACCGAAGAAGGTGCCCGCCGCAACGGCTGCGAGGAACATGAAGAGGTGCAACTGCGAGCTGGCGACCGTCAGCTGGAATTTCTCGATCAGGAAGAAGGTGAAGTAGCTGGTGAAGCTGGCCATGTAGAAATACTTGGAGAACACCAGCATCGCCAGCACCACCAGCGCGCTGGTCACCCGGCCTTTGGACAGGCCGTGGGTCGCGGCGTGGCCGGCCTTGAGCTTGAACAGCGCCAGGTGCTGTTTATACCAGCGGCTGATGACGTACAGCAGGCCCACCGAGAACAGTGCGATCAGCGCGAAGTAGGCGATGTGGCCTTGGCCAAACGGGATGATGATCGCCGCCGCCAGCAAGGGTCCGATGGCCGAACCGCTGTTGCCGCCCACCTGAAACGTCGATTGCGCCAGGCCGAAACGCCCACCGGACGCGAGTCGGGCGATCCGCGAGGCTTCGGGGTGAAACGTCGAGGAACCGATGCCGATCAGGCCCGCCGCCAGCAGAATCAGCGGAAAGCTGCCCACCGTCGCGAGCATCAGCACCCCGGCCAGAATGCACAGCGACCCTACCGGCAAGACCAGCGGATTGGGGTGGCGGTCCGTGAAATAACCGACCCAGGGCTGCAGCAGCGAGGCGGTGACCTGGAATGTCAGGGTGATCAGGCCGACCTGGGTGAAGCTCAGGCCATACGAGGCTTTGAGCATCGGGTAGATCGACGGCAGGATCGACTGAATCAGGTCGTTGAGCAGGTGCGCCAGCGCCACTGCGCCAATGATGCGCAGGACCAGCGGGCTGGATTGGGGGATCGCGGAAGTCGCGGTCGAAGGGCTGGTGACGGCCATCGGGTTCATCCATCGAACGGGTGATGTGCCGCACGCAATTGATGACAAGAAATGTCAGCGGCACTGAGGGCCGTAAATGTGCCATTTTTTGGGGCGGTGTTGCCATGTTTTGTTGCGGGAATTGTGAGCTGCGGGGTGCCCGCACTCGCGCGACCTGTAGGAGTGAGTTTGCTCGCGATGGCGGTCTACTCATGATGAAAATATCGCTGAATGATCGCTATCGCGAGCAAGCTCGCTCTTACAGGGGGGTCAGGCGATGGACTGGGCAGCGGCACGCCGCTCCAGCGACCCGTCCACGTCATGCAGCGAGACCTTCGACGTCTCTGGCAACGCCAACCCGCCCACTAGCCCCAGTGCCGCGACCATGATCAGGTAAAACGCCGGTGACAGGTTGCTGCCCGTCAGGCCAATCAGCCAGGTCGCCATCAGCGGTGCGGTACCGCCGAAAATGGTGTAGGCAATGTTGTAGGTGATCGCCGAGGCCGTATAACGCGTGCGCGTGGGAAAGGTCTCGGACAGCAGCGCCGCCGTGACCACGTTGCACAGCACCGCGCCGGTCGCCAGCAGCATCACGCCGATGATGGAGCCTGCGAACGAACCGGAACTGGCCATCAGGAACGACGGATAGACCACCCCCGCCAGCAGGACACAGGCGGTAATCACCGTGGCTCGACGCCCGACCTTGTCAGAAAACGCCCCGGCCACCGGGCACAACAACGACGCAAACAACAATGCGATCAACGACACCAGCAATGCGGTGGCGCGGGTTAGACCTCCGGCCACTTGCAGGTAGGTCGCGAAGTACGTGGTGAACATATAGAAGGACAGCGCCGTCAGCGAGATGAATGCGCCCAGAGCGAGAATCGCGGCGCCGTGGTTGCGCAGGGTTTCCTTGAGCGGCGAATGGGCCACGGCGTGTTCTTCGGTGACGGCCTGGAAGGCCGGAGTTTCGTCCAGTTTCCAGCGCAGGTACAGGCCGACCAGCCCGAGGGGCGCGGCGACCAAGAACGGCAGGCGCCAACCCCAGCTGCTCATGGCATCCGCCGACAGCGAGGCTTCCAGTGCGTAGGCGAAAATTGCTGCTGATGCGAACGCCGCGAAGGTCGAGACCGGCACGAAGCTGCCGTACCACGCCCGTTTGCCCCGAGGCGCGTGCTCCATCAGGTAGGCGCAGGCCCCCGCGTATTCACCCCCGGCGGAAAAGCCTTGGGCGCAGCGGATGATGGTCAGAAGGATTGGCGCGATCACGCCGATGGCGGCGTAGGTGGGGAGCAGCCCAATGATCGTGGTCGCCCCGGCCATCAACAGAATGGTGAAAGCCAGGGTGCGTTTGCGGCCGATCTTGTCGCCGAGCATGCCGAAAAACACACCGCCCAAGGGACGGAAGGCGAAGGCCACAGCGAACACGGCGAAGGTCTTGAGCAGCGCCGCGCTGGCGTCGCCGCTGGGGAAAAATTGCTGAGCGATAGTCGTAGCTAAAAATCCGTAGACCGCAAAGTCGAACCATTCGACAAAATTGCCGATGCCGGCCGCCACGATGACTTTTCTCAGGGTGGCAGGGTCAACCTGCTCGATGGCTGGAGTGGTCATGAAAACCTCGGCGCGCGTAGGAAAGATCCGATTATCGGTACAGCGCCTGAGCCGCCTTACTCCAGAAGTGTCGTCGACGTACTCAGGACCGACCTGTCATGGGGTCTGATCCGCAGGATTCGTGCCAGAGGCGCTGGTTTAGGGCATTCACCTCAAATTGAACGGCTCGACGCTAACTCTCTGTAGGAGCGAATTCATCCTGGGCGGCGATCCGACGAAAAATGGACCAGGCAACGGAGAGACGTCGTCTGAACCCGCGCCTCGCGAATGAATTCGCTCCAACCGTGGAGGGATGTGTCGTTGCCGGGCTCAGTACGCGGCGCAGAGTGCGTTGGAAGCTCGCTTGCCTTGCAGACCGCCGGTATGCACAAAGATCAGCCGCGTGCCTTGCGCGAACCGCCCCGCTTCGACCGCCTGCTGCAACGCCAACACCGCCTTGCCAGTGTAGAGCGGTTCGAGGGGCACGCCGCTTTGCGATTCGCTGGTGGCAATGAAGTCCAGCAATATTGCGTCAACCTTGGCAAAACCTCCGCGACTGGCGTCGAGCAATTCGTATCGCACATCTCGGTCACCGCCGAGGATGGCGGCCACGTTTTCAGCGACCCCATGCCCTTCCGGAACCGCCATCGCCCCGTACACGCTGCGATTTTCTGCTTCGGCCAGCACCAAGCCGGCCAGCGTGGTGCCCGTTCCACACGCCAGCCACCAGCCGTCATAGTCGTCCCAGCCGATGTCGGAGAGTTGATCACGGGCCTGTTGCACGATCTCGGCGCAACCCAACGCGCCCTCCCGCCCACCGCCACCTTCAGGAATCGGATACAGCTGTGGATAACGCTCACGCCACGGCGTCCAGAAATCCGCTTCGTGTCGGGCACGATAGCCTGCATAGCCAAGCCAGTGGAGTTCCATCCCGAACGCTTGAAGGTCCAGCACGGTGGGCGTTTCCACGGCATGCCCCCGCAACAGCCCGACCGTGGAAAAGCCGAAACGCTTGCCCGCCGATGCCAGTGCGTGCAGGTGATTGGAATGCGCGCCGCCCAGACTGATCACCCCTTCGGCCCCTGTCTCTTTTGCAGCGGCGAGGTGGTGAGAGAGCTTGAACCATTTGTTGCCGCTGATCAGTGGGTCGATCAGGTCCAGACGCAGGATCGCGACGCTGACGCCGGACGCGGCGAGCCAGGGCAGGTTGAGAGGTTGGAGTGGGGCTTGGGGGAGCATGGCGTTCAGCGCGGGACGAAAGGTTCGAAGTCTACCGTGTAGCCCTGTCTGACGCTGAACCCTGTGGGAGCGAATTTATTCGCGAAGCGGCGGCACCCACCAAGCATGTGTGTCGCTCACACCCTTTTCGCGAATGAATTCGCTCCCACAGGAGCGTGCACTGCACACCCAGTGCGTAGGCTTACAACTCCGCCGCCAACCGCGAACCCTGGTTGATCGCGCGCTTGGCGTCCAGCTCGGCCGCAACGTCCGCGCCGCCGATCAAATGCACGTTCTGCCCCGCCGCTTGCAAGCCGTCGAAGAGTTCACGCAGCGGATCTTGCCCCGCGCAGATCACCACGTTGTCCACCGGCAGCACTTTTTCTTCACCCTCGGCGCCGATGCGGATGTGCAGCCCGGCGTCGTCGATCTTCAGGTATTCGACGCTGTTGAGCATCTGCACGTGCTTGTTCTTCAACCCGGCGCGATGAATCCAGCCGGTGGTTTTGCCGAGGCCGTCGCCGACCTTGGAGGTCTTGCGCTGCAACAGGTACACCTGACGCGCCGGGGCGTGGGCGTGTGGCTTGATCCCGGCGATGCCGCCCCGTGCTTCCAGCGCGCCATCGATGCCCCACTCTTCCCAGAACGCATCGCGGTCCAGACTGGTGGCGACACCCTGGTGCACCAGAAACTCCGACACGTCGAAGCCGATCCCGCCCGCGCCAATCACCACCACCGATTGACCGACGGGTTTGCGTTCCAGAATCACATCGAGGTAGCTCAGCACCTTGGGGTTATCCACGCCTGGAATCGCCGGAATCCGTGGCGCGATGCCGGTGGCCAGGATCACTTCGTCATAGCCCTTGCCCACCAGATCCTCGACCGCGACGCGGGTGTTCAAGCGCACATCAACGCCCGTGGTCTGCAATTTGCGGCCGAAATAGCGCAGCGTTTCAAAGAATTCTTCTTTGCCCGGAACGCGCTTGGCGATGTTGAACTGGCCACCGATTTCACTGGCGGAATCGAACAGCGTGACGGCATGCCCGCGCTCGGCGGCGACGGTCGCAGCCGCCAGCCCGGCAGGTCCGGCACCGATCACGGCGATTTTCTTGATCTGTTTGACCGGCAAATAATTCAGCTCGGTTTCGTGACAGGCCCGAGGGTTGACCAGACAACTGGTGAGCTTGCCGTCGAAGATGTGGTCGAGACAGGCCTGGTTGCAACCGATGCAGGTGTTGATCTCGTCGCTACGACCGGCGGCCGCCTTGTTGACGAACTCCGGGTCCGCAAGGAACGGACGGGCCATGGAGACCATGTCGGCGTCACCTTCGGCCAGAATGGCTTCAGCGACTTCCGGGGTGTTGATGCGGTTGGTGGTGATCAGCGGAATCGACACCTCGCCGCGCATTTTCGCCGTGACCTTGGCGAACGCGGCACGGGGCACCTTGGTGGCGATGGTGGGAATCCGCGCTTCGTGCCAGCCGATGCCGGTGTTGATGATCGTCGCGCCCGCCTGTTCGATGGCCTTGGCCAGCTGCACCACTTCTTCCCACGTGCTGCCGCCTTCGACCAGATCAAGCATCGACAGGCGATAAATGATGATGAAGTTGCGGCCCACAGCCTCACGAACCCGGCGCACGATTTCCACCGCCAGACGCATGCGGTTTTCATAGCTGCCGCCCCAACGGTCGGTGCGGTGGTTGGTGTGCGCCGCGAGGAATTGGTTAATCAGGTAGCCTTCCGACCCCATGATTTCCACGCCGTCGTATTCGGCGACCTGTGCCAGCGTTGCGCAGGTCACGAAATCCTGGATCTGCTTTTCGATGCCTTCCTCGTCCAGCTCCTTGGGCTTGAACGGGTTGATCGGCGCCTGAATGGCGCTCGGAGCCACTTGCTTCGGGCTGTAGGCATAACGGCCGGTGTGCAGGATCTGCATGCAAATCTTGCCGCCCGCCTCATGCACGGCGCGGGTGACGATGCGATGGTGCTCCGCCTCTTCCGGCGTGGTCAGCTTCGCCGACCCGGCATAAACGCCGCCTTCAACGTTCGGCGCCACCCCGCCGGTCACCATCAGGCCTACGCCACCCCGGGCACGCTCGGCGAAATAAGCCGCCATGCGCTCGAAGCCACCGGGCTTTTCTTCGAGCCCCGTGTGCATCGAGCCCATGAGCGTGCGATTGCGCAGCGTGGTGAATCCCAAGTCCAGGGGGGCCAGCAAATGCGGGTAGTGGGCGGCGGCCATATGAAACTCCATCAAGCATCATCACGTAGACGCGAACGCTCTTCGGGCGCTCGTCGTGTATTCAGGGACTACAGCGTAGTTCCCGTTCATGACGCCGACAGTAAACAGCATCGCAGTCGTGCTCAATGACCGAATGTGACAATTTATTGATCGAAGTGTGCAGGGCCTCGACCACCATGCTTTACGTGAAAGGTTTTCAGGCGAGATGGCCAGGGTTCAACGCCGACCGCTGTACAGCCGATTACATGCGAGGCGGTCGCTTTTCCAGGTGTTGAAATCGGTCACGATGTTCTGATTGTTGAACGTCAGTTCAAGGATGCATTCGTGATTGGACGTCGAGGTCGAAGTGGTCGGCGTCACCATGGTGCTGCCGCCCGGCCCGGCGCTGAGTTCGTTGATGCCGGTCGTCGTGGTGTTCGAATAGGCATCGTCCCATTTGGCCAGCGACAATCCGCTGGGCAGCTTCGACACGGAGGTTGGCCTGCCGAGCTTGGTGTAGGCCTCGTTGATGTTCGCCCCGACCAGTTGATTCTTGGCGATCAGGTCAGGCCCGGTAGGAATGCCGTTGGCCATGAGTTCACAGCCAGACAGCATCAGCACCGCGCCCCACACCACACAATTCCCTACTGCCTTCCCGATACGCGGCATCTTGTCGTCCCTTTTCCGGTAAAGGCCTTATTTTTTACACTTCATCCTGAAAGCGCAATCCATCGCAGGGGCGACGGGATGAATTCAGACAAACGACAGGCTAGCCGATCCAGGTCGTCTGCTGATCCGCGTGATACGAAGACCGCACCAGCGGCCCGGACGCGACATTCTTGAAGCCCAAACGCAGCCCTTCTTCAGCGAACCAGGCAAAGGTGTCAGGGTGCACGAACCGTTGAACCGGCAAGTGGCTGCGCGACGGTTGCAGGTATTGCCCCAGGGTCAGCATGTCGGTGCCGTGCTCACGCAGGCGTTGCATGACCTCGATGACTTCGTCGTCCGTTTCCCCCAACCCGAGCATCAGGCCGGATTTGGTGGGCACGTGGGGCACACACTTTTTGAAGTTTTCCAGCAGGTCCAGCGACCACTCGAAATCCGAACCGGGTCGGGCGGCGCGATAGAGGCGCGGCACGGTTTCCATGTTGTGGTTGAAGACATCGGGCGGCTCCTGCTCGGTGATGGCCAGTGCGACGTCCATGCGTCCACGGTAATCCGGGACCAGGGTTTCGAGCTGAACACCGGGCGACAGCTTTCGAATCGCGCGCAGGCAGTCGACGAAATGCCCCGCCCCACCGTCCCTCAGATCGTCGCGGTCCACCGACGTGATCACCACGTACTTGAGGCGCAAGTCGGCGATGGCCGTCGCCAGGTTGAGGGGTTCGTCGGCATCCAGCGGTTTCGGCCGCCCATGCCCGACGTCGCAGAACGGGCAACGCCGGGTGCAGATGTCGCCCATGATCATGAACGTCGCCGTGCCGCCGCTGAAGCATTCGCCCAGGTTCGGGCACGAGGCTTCTTCGCAGACGCTGTGCAGTTTGTGTTTGCGCAGCAGGGCCTTGATTCGGCCGACTTCCGGCGAGGTCGAAATGGGCACGCGAATCCAGTCCGGCTTGCGCGGAATGTCTTCGGTGGGAAGAATTTTCACCGGGATGCGCGCCACCTTCTCCGCGCCCCGTAATTTGACTCCGGCTTTCAACGGCTCCGGCAGCATGAATGACTCCTTGAATGAATGAGGCGGCTGTCGGGATTCGACGCGCGCAACGGCCGGCCGCAATGGCCAGCCGTTGACCGGGCGCTGAGTCAGGCCGAATACACCGGAAACAACGCGCACAGGCCTTTGACCTGACGGGCGACGTGGGCCTCCATCTCGGCATCGCCCAGGTTGTTGAGGATGTCGCAGATCCAGTTGGCCAATGCCGTGCACTGCGCGACCTCAAAACCTCGCGTGGTGACCGCTGGCGTGCCGATGCGCAAACCGGAGGTCACGAACGGCGACTGAGGATCGTTAGGCACGGCGTTTTTGTTGACCGTGATGTGAGCGCGGCCCAGTGCAGCATCGGCGTCTTTGCCGGTGATGCCCTGACGAATGAGGCTGACGAGGAACAGGTGGTTGTCGGTGCCGTCCGAGACCACGTCGTAGCCCCGCTGTTTGAACACCTCAGCCATGGCCTGGGCGTTTTTGATGACTTGCACCTGATAGTCACGGAAGGCGGGCTCCAGCGCTTCCTTGAAGCACACGGCCTTGGCCGCGATCACGTGCATCAACGGCCCGCCCTGCCCGCCCGGAAACAC
>NZ_JAAAKW010000039.1 GCF_009905615.1 Pseudomonas sp. SLFW | reverse complement strand
ATAGCGACGTTGTTTCATGTGATAGTCCTACGCTCTCCAGCTATGAAGAGGCGACAACTATCCTGACATGGAGGGCTTTTTCAAAAGTAACTCGCCGAAGGCGAAACCTTCTGCCCCCAGGCAGAACCGCCCCAACGGCAAACCTACCGCAATGCGGAATACGCAGTAGGCGTCATAAACTGCACCTCAACCCGCTCCACGATAATCTTCTGCGCCTCCGTCGCATTGCGCTTCTCCACCCACTCCGGATCCGCCTGAAACGCATTCCACTTCGTCTCACGCTCCGCCAGGCTCTCCCACTGCAACAAATACGTCAGCGACTGATTCGTCGGCCCCGACAGATTCGTCCAGAACCCGACCTGCTTGATCCCATACTTATCGAAAAAACCCAACGTAATGCTGGTAAACCGGTCATGCAACGCAGGCAAACGGCCGGGAGCACAGTGATAAGTGCGCAATTCAACGATCATTCTTCTTCTCCTGTTAAGTGCTGCTGACAAAGATTGAAAGCAGGTGCCGCTGGTAAGAAACCGTAAATTAGCCTATTGACCGATTGTATGACAGTCCTATAGTTTTGTCTCACCTGCTGGCCAATGTCATGCAGAACATTGCAGACACCGCCGCGACCCGAATTGACAAGAACATAAAAATCAAAGGGCACGAACATGACGCAACCCCAACGTATCGGCTTTATCGGACTGGGCATGATGGGCACGCCCATGACCGCCTGCCTGGCCAAAGCCGGCTTTCAACTGTTCCTCGCAGACGCCGATGCCGGTCGCCTGCGTGACGTGCAGGCGACCCTCAACGCCAGCGCGCTGACCCCCGAAAACGCCAAGTCCCTCGACATCCTCATCACCATGCTGCCGAACTCGACTATTGTCGAGAACGTGTTGCTCGGCGAAGGCGGGTGGGCGGCTTCGCTGGCGCCACAGGCCGTGGTGATCGACATGAGCTCTTCAGAGCCTGCCCGCTCCCGTGATCTTGGCCAGAAACTCAAGACCCTCAACCTTCAATACCTCGACGCCCCCGTTTCGGGCGGCGTGAAACGTGCCGTGGACGGCAGCCTGGCGATTCTGGTTGGCGGTGATGCCGAGGTGATGCAGCAATGCCGCCCGGTGCTTGACGCCATGGGCAAGAACATTCTGCACATCGGCGACGCCGGATCGGGACACGCTGCCAAGGCACTCAACAATTTCGTCTCGGCTGCGGGCCTGATGGCAACGGTCGAGGCGCTGCACGTTGCCAAACGCTTCGGCATCGACCCCGGCGTCATGGTCGATGTGCTCAATGCGTCCAGCGGCGGCAGCAACACCTCGCTGAACAAGGCCAAGCAATTCATGCTCAGCGGCACCTTCGGTTCGGGCTTCTCCATGCAGTTGATGAACAAGGACCTGAAGATCGCCAAGGGCCTGTCGGATGCGCTGGAGTATCCGATGATTTTCGGCCAGAGCGCGATCAAGGTCTGGAACGACGTGGCGCAGGATGCCACGCCGACCACTGACCACACCGAGATGTACCGCATGCTGGCCAAAGAAGGCGAGTGAAGGAGTCCGATCCCATGTCACATGCCGCCAAGTTTTACATTGATGGGCAATGGGTCGAACCCGCGTCGCCCTCATGGTTCGACGTCATCGACCCGGCCACCGAAACCGTGGTCGAGCGCTTGGCGCTGGGCGATGCCTCCGACGTTAACCGGGCCGTGGCTGCTGCTCGCAAGGCATTGCCTTCCTACGCCCAGACCTCCGTTGCCGAGCGCATCGCGTTGCTGAAACGCATCGTCTCGATCTACGAGCGTCGCCAGGAAGAATTCGCCCAGGCCATGCGCATCGAGATGGGTTCGCCCATCACCTTTTCGCGCAAGTTCCAGGTGCCACGCGGTTGGCTGCACCTGAATCAACTGATCGAGGTGCTGCAACGCTTTCAGTTCGAAGAGGCTCAGGGCAGCACGCTGATCCGTCACGAACCGGTGGGCGTGTGTGGTCTGATCACGCCGTGGAACTGGCCGATCAACCAGATCGTGGTCAAGGTCGGTCCGGCCCTCGCGGCAGGCTGCACCATGGTGCTCAAGCCCAGTGAATACTCGCCGTTGAGCAGCCTGCTGTTCGCCGAAGTGCTGGACGAGGCGGGCGTGCCACCGGGGGTGTTCAACCTGGTCAACGGTGACGGGCCGGGTGTCGGCGCGGCGCTGTCGGCCCACCCGGACATCGACATGCTGTCGTTCACTGGTTCGACCCGTGCCGGGGTGCTGGTGGCCAAATCCGCTGCTGACACCGTGAAGCGTGTAGCGCAGGAATTGGGCGGTAAATCGGCCAATATTCTGCTCGACGACGTCAATCTGCAGGATGCCGTGACTCGCGGTGTCGCCGCGTGTTTTACCAACAGTGGCCAGTCCTGTTCGATTCCGACGCGCATGCTGATCCCGCGCGGCCTGATGGACGACGCGATCCAGATCGCCAGAACCGCCGCTGAAAGCTACAGCGTCGGCGCCACGACGGACGAAAGCACGCAACTCGGCCCGCTGGTCAATCGCGCGCAATTCCGTCGGGTGCAGACGTTGATTCAAAGTGGCATCGACGAAGGCGCGCACTTGGTCACCGGCGGCGTTGGCCTGCCGAGCGGTATCGAGAAGGGCTACTACGCCAGGCCGACGGTATTCGCCCACGTGGCCTCGGACATGACCATCGCCCAGGAGGAAATCTTCGGGCCGGTGCTGTCGATGATCCCTTACGACAGCGAGGCCGAGGCGATTGCCATCGCCAACGGCACCCACTATGGGCTGGCGGCGTACGTGCAATCCGGCGATCAGCAACGCGCTCGTCGCGTCGCTCGCCAATTGCAGGCTGGCAGCGTGCACCTGAACTATCCGCCCGCCGATTTCGCCGCGCCGTTTGGCGGGGTGAAGCGCTCCGGCAATGGCCGAGAATGGGGCGAGTACGGTTTGCGCGAGTACTTGGAAGTCAAATCATTGGTGGGCTACGGCAGCTGAGTCGCTACGGCGATTCAGGGCCCAGCGCTCAAAAAATTTGCCCGTTTCAACTGTATGACAATCAGTCGATCGTACGAATAAGGTGAAAACAACATGAGTGACAACGAACGCTTCAACCAAGGCTTCAACAATCGCAAGGAAGTGCTGGGTGATCGCCACGTCGAGAAGTCCTGGGCCGCCGCCGACGACTTCAACCGGCCGATGCAGAAGATGGTCACGGAAGTCTGCTGGGGCGAGATCTGGGGCGACCCGACGCTCTCGTTCAAGACCCGCAGCATCATCAACATCGCCATGCTCACCGCCATGAGCCAGCACCATGAACTGGGCATTCACGTGCGCGGCGCGCTGCGCAATGGCGTGACCCAGGACGAGATTCGCGCCGTGCTGATGCAGGCGGCGGTGTACTGCGGCGCGCCGTTGGGCCTGGCGGCCTTCCGTGTGGCGTCCGAAGCGATCAAGGGCTACGAGGCTGAAACCGCTGCCAGCTGAATGCTTCACCGACATCCATGCGTCTCACAATAACTATAAGGAAACGCCATGAGCACATACGCCCCAGCCAGCTCGGCGGCTGAAACCGAGCAGTCGATCGAGAAGAAGAGAAGGAACGCCATCAAGGGCGCGTTTTTCTCCGAATACATCGACATGTTCGACATCTACTTGCCGGTGGTGGTGTTGTCCCCGGTGCTGTTCTTCTTCCAACCCGCGCAACTGTCGCCCGGCATGGCCGCGATTCTCGCCTCGCTGGTGTTCATCACCACGCTGCTGGGCCGTCCCATCGGCGCCTTGCTGTTCGGCATGATCGCCGACAAGACCGGTCGCCGCATGGCCTCGATCTACTCGGTGTCCGGCTTCGGCGTGGTCACGTTGCTGATTGCTTTGCTACCGGGGTACGAGACCATCGGCATCGCCTCGTATTGGTTACTCGTGCTGTTGCGCTTCGTCGACGGGATTTTCCTCGGCGGCGGCTACACCGGCGCCATGCCCCTGGCCATCGAATATTCGAAGAAGCACCAGCGCGGCTTCGTCGGCGGCTTGATCATCGCCGGGTTCCCCCTGGCCTACGTCTCCATCAATCTGGTGGCGATGCTGATGTTCATGCTGTTCCCCCTCGACGGCCCCGGTTCGCCGTACGTGGTATGGGGCTGGCGCATTCCGTTCGTGATCGGCGCGGTACTGGCCGGTGTGCTGGCGCTGTACTACGTGTACGCCGTGTCGGAATCGGAAATCTGGGAAAGCGAAACCGGCAACAAACCCCGCGAAAAACTGCCGCTCACCGACCTGATCCGAGGCAAAAGCGGCCGCAACCTGCTGCAAGTGCTGCTGATGATGACCGGCTTCTGGCTGACCCAAAACATCATCACCATCTTCCTGCCCACCGGGTTGCTGAGGAACACCTTGCACCTTTCGGGGCTTGAGGTGACCGGTACGCTGCTGATCGCCTATTCGATCCTGTTTTTCAGCTACATCGCCTCGGGGATGATCGGTCAGAAAATCGGCCGTCGGCGCTTCTTCGTCATGCTGGGCCCGATCATCGCCACCGTGGGCGCCGCGATCATGTACGTGCTCGCCAACGTTCAGGGCCTCAGCTTGCCGGTAATCATCACCCTGGTCTGCGTGCTGTCGGTGCTGGTGACTGCACCGTGGGGCGTGATCGTGACCTACATCAACGAGCGTTTCGTGACCGATGTGCGCGCCACCGGCTTCGGTGTCGGTTTCAGCCTGTCGGTGATCATCCCGTCGTTCTACGCCTTTTACATGGCCTGGCTCGGCGAATTCATGCCGTTCACCGTGACCCCGGCCGTGTTGCTGGTGATCGGCGGCGTGATCGCCACCATCGGCGCCTACATGGGGCCGGAAACCAAAGACGTGGATTTCTAGGATTCACAGCCCCCGTGGCTGAGGAGAGCAGTCGTGAATAGCAAAACTGTGGGTTTCATTGGCTTGGGCAACATGGGCGGGCGCATGACGCGCTGCCTGGTGGACGCCGGGTTGAACGTGCTCGGCTACGACACGGACGCCGAGCGGGTCAAAGCGGCCGGGGCGCAAGCGGCGAAGTCCATCGCCGACGTGGCGTCCGAAGCGGATGTGGTGCTGCTGTCGTTGCCCGACAGCAAGGTGGTGGAGGCGGTCGTCGAAGGGTCGAACGGTCTGTTGGCTCATTGCCGTAAAGGGCAGGTCGTCGTTGATCTGAGCACGGCGGCGGCGAGTTCGACCATTCGCTTGCATGGCCTGTTTGCCGAGCGCGGTGTGCAGTACGTCGACGCCGGGATTTCCGGCGGCGCGGCGGCGGCGGAGAAGGGCGCGCTGACCCTGATGGTCGGGGGCGATGCCGCGACGGTGGACGCCTTGGCCTGGGTGTTCGAACCCATCGCCAGCAAGGTGTTTCTGATGGGCGAGAGCGGCGCCGGGCACACCACCAAACTGCTGAATAATTTCCTCAACGCGGTGAGCCTCGCGGCCACCGCCGAGGTGATGGTGGCGGGCAAAAAAGCGGGTCTCGATCTGCATCGTTTGCTGGACGTGCTGAACAGCAGCAGCGGGGTGAACTTCGCCACGCAGAACCGTTTCCCGCACATCGTCGACGGCAATTACCTGGAAGGCGGCCTGACCGGCAAATTGATGAGCAAGGACGTGGTGCTGTACCTCGACCGCGTGCGCGAACTGGGCGTCGCGTCCCTCAATGCATCGGGGCCGCTGGCCAGTTTCGGCCTGCAAACGGCGCTGGGTTACGGCGACCTGATCAGCAACCGAGTGGTGGACGCCATCGGCGACATGTCCGGTGGAGTGCGTCTGCACGATTCGGCCAAAGACAAGACAGGAGACAAGGCATGAAGGTTTTTCACGGCGCCGTCGAAGGCGCGATTTCAGAGCAACGTGGCGCGACGTTCACTGGCGTGGTCTGGGCCGACCCGGTGATGCCGACCACCGATGGCGTGACCATCAACAACGTGTCGTTCAACCCCGGCGCCCGCACGTTCTGGCATCACCATGAGGTCGGGCAGGTGTTGTACGTGACGGCGGGCAGCGGCTGGATTTGCCTGGAAGGCAGCGACCCGCAGCCGATCCGTCAGGGCGACACGGTGTGGATCGGCCCGAACGAACGGCATTGGCACGGCGCCAACACCAAGAACTTCATGGTCCACACCGCGACCTCCATCGGCAAGACCGTGTGGCAGGAAGCCGTGGCGGATGAGGATTATTTGCGCGGGGCGGGCTGATTCGTACGGGCTGTTCACTGTAGGAGCGTGGCTTGTCCCGCGATCTGCCGGGGACCGGCAGCCAATCCTGGGCACGCGATCTGACTGATACGACCGGGTCGCATGGTTTCACGACCGCTTCGCGGCCGATCGCGGGACAAGCCACGCTCCTACGCATCTCCGCGTTTCGATAGGCGACCGTACCGCCCGATCGCCTCTTTCATCGCACTCTGGATTTATGAGGAAAACCATGAGCCTCACCGAAAAACAACAACAGGCCAAAACCGCGTTCACGCGACACGGCACGTGGAATGAGGGCTGGGACAGTCTGTTGCGTCTGGACCCCGGTTTTGTCGAGGCGTATGCGAATTTTGCGTCGGTGCCGTGGCAGAACAATCACCTGCCGAACAAGGTCAAGTGCTTCATCGCGCTGGTCGCCAGCGCCAATGCCACGCACCTGTTTCAGCCCGGTATTCAGGAGCACATACAGGCTGCACTCCAGCACGGCGCCACCCGCGAGGAACTGACCGAAGTGCTGGAGCTGATCAGCACGGTCGGCATTCACGCGTCCAACGTCGGCGTTCCGGTGTTGCTGGAAGTGCTGGAAGAAGAGGGCATGCGCAACGGTCCTGAACCCCTCGACGCCCGGCGCGACGCCCTCAAGGCCAGCTTCATGGAGAACCGTGGCTACTGGCACCCGTCTTGGGAAGGGCTGCTGGAGCTGGACCCCGAGATGTTCGAGACCTACGTCGAATTTTCGTCGGTGCCGTGGCGCACCGGGGTGCTGGCACCCAAGGTCAAGGAATTGATGTATTGCGCGTTCGACGCTGCTGCCACGCACCTCTACGTGCCGGGCCTCAAGCTGCACATGCGCAATGCCCTGCGTTACGGCGCGACCAAGGAAGAGATCATGGAAATGCTGGAGATCGTCAGCGTGATCGGCATCCACGGTGCGCAAATGGCCGCGCCGATCCTGGAACAGGCACTCAACGCGAGGGCTCGCGACGCCCGATGACGCCGCTGCGCCCAAGATTCCTATAACAATAACGATGAGGAACACACATGAACGCAGCAGCCAGCATTGGCGCGCGCCTGGACCGGTTATCGCTGTCGGGCTTTCACTACCGTCTGCTCGGCCTGATCGCCGCCGGGATGTTTTTCGACTCCTTCGACATTTACATCGCCGGGTCGGTACTCGCCGCGTTGATCAACAGCCATGAATCCACACTGGCACTGAACGCGACATTCGTCTCGGTGACCTTCATCGGCATGATGGCCGGCGCATGGCTGTCCGGCGTGTTGGGCGACCGCTACGGACGACGCTTCACCTATCAGTTCAACCTCGGGATTTACGGCTTCGCGTCGATTGCCGCCGCGCTGGCACCCAACATGTACTGGCTGATCTTCTTCCGCTTGGTGATGGGCGTCGGCATGGGCGCCGAGATCGTCGTCGGCTACGGCACGTTGAGCGAATTCATCCCTGCCGCCTGGCGCGGGCGCTTTGGCACTATCCTCAACCTGATCATCAACACCTCGCTGTTTCTGGCGGCCTTCCTCGGCTGGCTGATCATCCCGCGCTTCGGTTGGCGCTGGATGTTCGCCATCGCGGGCGTGGGGGCACTGATCGTCTGGTTCCTGCGCAAAAACATGCCGGAATCGCCGCGCTGGCTGGCGTCCCAAGGGCGTCAGGAAGAGGCCGAGAAGATCGTGGCGAACATCGAAAGCCGCTGCGGCGTCGAGCCTGGCACGGCGGCGCCGGTACCGATCACGTCGCGCGACGACACACCGCCTGCCCGGATTCGCGACCTGTTTTCCCGCCGCCTGCTGACCCGCACCATCACCGGGATCACCGTGCTGGTCGCGTTGTTCACCGTTAACTACGCTTTCGTCAGCTGGATTCCGACCTTTCTGGTGCAGCAGGGCCATAGCGTCTCCAATTCATTGGGGCTGACCACCCTGATGTTCGCCGGAGGACCGCTGGGGTCGTTGATTGCCTTCGCCTTGGCAGAACGGCTGGGACGCAAATGGGGCATCGTGCTGTTCTCGCTGGTGGGCATCGGTTTTGGCGTGAGCTACCCCTTCGCCGAGACCGAAACCGCGATCATCGCCGCCGGCTTCGCGATCACCGCGTGCATCTACGTGCTGTCGTCGTTGAGCGTGGCGAGTTACGTGCCTGAGTTGTTCCCGACCGAACTGCGCTTGCGCGGTGCCGGGTTGTGCAACGCCATCGGGCGCGGCGTGAACATCCTCGTGCCATATGCCATCGCGTCGGTGTTCGCCGGTTTCGGCATCGTCGGCGTGATCTCGCTGATCGTCGGCACGCTGCTGTTGCAAGCCATCATCGTCGGCTCGATCGGCCCGGAAACCAAGAACCGATCACTGGAAGACATCGCCGTGGCGCCGCTGCCGGTGGTGGCAGCGGGGCAAGAAAAGCCTCACGAAATCAAGACCTGAAGACCGACCCTATCTGGAGTTTTTCCCATGAACACACCCTCGACCGTCAGACCGAACTGGACCGACCCCGAAGTGATCGTGGTGCGTTATGGCACCCGGCAGACCACCAAAAGCGAGTGCTATTACAACTTCCGCGCCTACCGGGAACCGGACGCGGAAATCACCATGGATTATTTTTTCTGGATCTTCCGCAACGCCGAGCAAACCATCGTCATCGACACCGGTTTCAGCCCGGAGGCCGCGACCGCACGCAAACGCCAACCGGTGGTGGCGCCTGCGGATGCCTTGGCCCGCCTGGGCATCGACCCCAAAGAGGTCAAGTTGCTGGTGTTGACCCACGCCCATTACGACCACGCCGGGAACCTGGGCCTGTACCCGAACGCGAAGATCGTCATGTCGCGCAAGGAGTTCGACTTCTGGGGCACCGACATGGGCAAGCGCCCGCAATACGGTCACCACATCGACCCGCTGGACATCGAACGCATTCAGGCGCTGCACCGTGAAGGCCGCATTACTTTGCTCGACGAAAAACAGAACACGCTGATCCCCGGCATCGAGCTGTACGAACTCGGCGGCCACACGCCGGGCCAGATGGCGGTGGTGGTGGAAATGCCCGAAGGCCCGGTGATCCTCGCGTCGGACGCCATTCACTATTACGACGAACTGGAGCAGGACCGGCCCTTCGCCGTGCTCGACAGCCTGGCCGACATGTACCAGGGCTACGAGCGCATTCGCGAATGGCTGCAACGCCCCGGCGCGGTGGTGATTCCCGGCCATGACCCGGACGTGATGAACCGATTCGCGCCGGTCGATCCGAGCGATCCGTCGTTCGCGGTGCGCATCGATGCCAACGGAGCCGGAGTATGAAAGGGCGCACGGCACTGGTGACCGGGTCGTCCGACGGCCTGGGGCTGGCGATGGGCACAGGGCTGGCCGCAGCGGGTTACAACGTGGTGCTGCACGGTCTGGCCACACCCGATGAGGTGCGCGGCACCTGCGAAGAACTGACGCGCACTCACGATGTGCAGGTGCGTTACGTGCGCGCTGACCTGTCCACGCCTGAGGGTGTGGAGGCGCTGATCGCGTCGGCGGGGCCGGTCGATGTGCTGGTGAACAACGCGGTGATCCGGCATTTCGCGCCGCTGGAAGACTTCCCGCTGGCGCGCTGGGATCAGGCCTTGGCAGTGAACGTCACGGCCGCCTTTCTGGCGATTCAGCGGGTGCTGCCGGGCATGCGTGAACGGCAGTGGGGACGCATCTTTAACCTGTCGTCCGCCTATGGCTCGCGGGCCATCGCCAACCGCATCGATTACGTGACCACCAAGACCGCGCTGCTAGGCCTGACCCGCGCCGTGGCGGTGGAAACCCTGGGGCAGGGCATCACGTGCAACGCTGTGTGCCCCGGCTCGGTGATGACGCCGAACATCGACAGCCGACTGACTGCGCTGATGGCCGAAAAACAGCTCGACCGCCAGACCGCTACCGTGGAGTTTCTGCATGGCAAACAGGCCACCGGGCGCTTTGTCGAGGCCAGCCACGTGGCGGATTTGATCGTCTACCTGTGCAGCGAATCGGCAGGGTCGATCACCGGCGCGACATTGCCGGTGGATGACGGGTGGATGGCGGGGTGAGCGATGCTGAACATGACCCTTGGAAAACGGAACTGCCCATGACTCAAAGCCTCAGCCTACAACTGGCGCATTTCATCGAGCGCACCACCTGGTCGGACATTCCCGCCCACGTGCGTCACGAAGCCCATCGCGCACTGGTCAATTATTTCGCCGTGTCGCTGGCCGGTTGCAACGACCCAGACGTGGCGAAAGCGGCGACGCTGTTTTCGCGCTTCAACGCAGGCGACGATGCTCACGTCATCGGTCGCAAAGAGGTCATGGACATGCTCAACGCCGCGTCGCTGAACGCCATGAGCGCCAATGTCTTCGACTACGACGACACGCACATTCCGACGATCCTGCACCCCACGGCACCGGTGGCCGCGGCGTTGTTCGCGCTGGCGGAAACGCAGCCTGTCAGTGGCGAGCAGCTTTTGTTGGCGTTCGTGCTGGGCGTGGAAGTCGAGTGCCGGATCGCCATGGCCATTTCACCGGAACACTACCGGCGTGGTTGGCACATCACCTCAACCTGCGGGGTGTTCGGTGCGGCGGCGGCCATCGGCAAGGTGCTCGGCCTGGATGCGCGGCAACTGGTCGGGGCGTTTGGTAATGCCAGCGCTCAGGCCAGCGGCCTGGTGGAAACCCTCGGCAGCGCGGCGAAGAGCATGGGCGTCGGCAATGCGGCGCGCAATGGCCTGCTCTCGGCATTGCTGGCACAGGACGGCTTCGTCGGGCCAGAGCAGCCGCTGGAGGGGGAGCGAGGTTTCTTGAAGGTGTTCGGCGAACAGCCGCGTTTCGACGAAATCAGCGTTGGGCTGGGCGAGCGCTGGGCCTTGATGGCGAACACTTACAAACCCTATCCCTGCGGTGTGGTGCTTAACCCGGTGATTCAGGCGTGCCTCGAACTGACGCGGGATCGCACGTGGGGGCTGGACGACATTCAGCGCATCGAACTCACCGGGCATCCGTTATTGCGTCAACGCACCGATCGGCCTGACATTCGCTTCGGCAGACAATCCCAAGTCAGCGCGCAACACGCCGTGGCGGTCAGCCTGGCGACGGGCAAGGCCGGTCTGGCGGAATTCAGTGACGCAGCGGTGAGTGATCAACGGCTGCGGGCGTTGTATGAACGTGTGCATTTCGTCGATGACGCTGACTACTCGGTGGAGTCTGCGCAGGTGCGGATCACGTTCAATTCCGGTTCGGTCCTCACGCGAACCGTCGACGTTTCCCTCGGCAGCCTCGACGCGCCCCTCAGCGATCATTTTCTCGAAGACAAACTCCGCGACCTCGCCGCTTACGGCCGGTCCGGATGCGAACCGCAACCGCTGATCGATGCGCTCTGGGCGCTGGAACAGGCAACCGACGCTGGCGCGCTGATGCGCTTGGCCAGTCTCTGACAGACAGGAAAACACTTATGAGCAATCAATTGCTGGGCTTCATCGGCGTAGGCGTCATGGGACGGCCCATGGCGCGGCGTCTGCTGGAACAAGGTCACTCGTTAGTGATTTACGACAAAGATCAAGGGGCACTGGACGAGCTGGGTGCCTTGGGCGCGAAGGTCGCGGGCAGCGTGCGGGAGGTAGCGGACAGCGCTGAAATCATTTTCACCAGTTTGCCAAGCCCGGCGATTTTCAAGGCCGTGGCCTTGGGCGCTGACGGGATTATCGAAGGCAATGCGGTGCGCATTCTGGTGGACCTGTCCACGGTCGGTTCCCGTGCGGAACAGGAAGTGGCGGACGGGCTGGCCGCGAAAGGCATCGACACGGTGGATGCGCCAGTGAGCGGCGGCGCTGCCGGGGCGAAGAAAGGCACGCTGGCGTTGATGGTCGCGGGCAAACCGGCAGCGGTCGAGCGCGTGCGCCCGCTCTTCGATGCCTTCGGCAAAGTATTCATCGTCGGCGAGCAGCCGGGGCAGGGGCAACTGCTCAAACTGCTCAATAACATGCTCTCGACCACCGCGTTCGCGATCACCAGCGAGGCCTTCGTCGCGGGCGTGAAAGGCGGCCTGGACCCGGAGGTCATGATGGCGGTGATCAACGCGGGCAGCGGCAAGAACGGCGCGACGATGGACAAATTTCCCAAGCACGTCTTGCCGGGCACCTTCGATTTTGGCTTCCCGATTTCCAGCGTCTGCAAGGACGTCGGGCTGGCCGTCGAGGAATGCCAGGCGCTGGGCGTGCCGATGTGGCTGGGGAACGCGGCGCGGCAACTGTGGAACGTCGCCGCGCAACAGGACGGCGGGCACCGAGACCTGACCGATCTGGTGCGCACCGTGGAAGGCTGGTCGAACCGCTAGTCCAGCGTTCGTCCTTTGGTTTCCGGCAACAGCAGCGCGCTGATCAGCACCACGCAGTAGGCGCCGCCAGCGAACATGCCGATGGCCAGCCCCAACGAGGTCTTGGCGCTGAGGTAGCCCACCAGGGTCGGAAACAGCGCGCCGATGCCACGCCCGAAGTTATAGGTGAAGGCCTGACCATTGGCGCGCAAGGCGGACGGGAACAGTTCGGTAAGCATGGCCCCCAGCCCGCCGAAAATGCCGGAAGCCGCCAGACCGAGGGGGAAACCCAGAAACAGGATCTGATTGTTGGTCAGTTGCATCTGCGTGTAGGCGTAAATGGTGATCCCGGAGAGGATCGAGAACAGGATCAGGTTGCCGCGCCGACCCAGCCGATCGCCGAGGTACGCCCCACACAGATAGCCACAAAATGAACCGCTGATGATCACCAGCAAATAGCCGCCGGTCCCGATCACGGACAGACCGCGCTCGACTTTCAGGAACGTCGGCAGCCAGGTGGTGATCGCGTAATACCCGCCCTGAATCCCGGTGCACAGCAAGGCCGCGAGCAACGTCGTGCCCACCAGCCCCGGCGAGAAAATGGCCCAGAACGAACGCCGTTCCTCGCCTTCGGCCTGACGTTTGCGGGTATCGAGGAACACTTGCGGTTCCTTGACGTTTTTACGGATGAACAACACCAGCAACGCGGGCAGCACCCCCACCCAGAACAGGCTGCGCCACGCCCATTCTTCGGGCAGCAGCGAGAACGCCAGCGTGTAGGCCAGCGCCGCGATGCCCCAGCCCACTGCCCAACCGCTCTGCACGGTGCCCACTGCTTTGGCGCGGATGTCGGAGCGAACGATTTCACCCATCAACACCGACCCCACCGCCCATTCGCCACCAAAACCGAGGCCTTGAAGCGCTCGCAGCACGAACAGTTGCTCGAAGTTCTGGCTAAACCCGATGGCCACGGTACACAGCGAAAACCACAGGATCGTCACCTGCAAAATACGCACGCGGCCATACCGGTCGGCGAGGATACCGGCAAGCCAGCCACCGACCGCCGACGACAACAGGGTCACGGTGCCGAGCATGCCGGCCTGGCCTTTGTCGATGTCCCACAGGTGCATCAACGTCGAAATGACGAAGGTGAACACCATGAAATCCAGCGCATCCAGGGTCCAGCCGCCAAATGCAGCGAGGAACGTGCGGCGTCCATTCGTGTCGAGCTCTCGGTACCATTTCATTGTTGTTTTTATCCTGAAATCGGTGATTGTCATGCCAGGCCGTTGCGCCAACAGTGTGCGCGGCCACAGCGCTCATTCAGTGGAAGTCGTAGAGTCGCGCCGGGTTGTCGACCAGCACTCGACGGCGTTGCGCGTCGTCCGGCAGCCACTCGGCGAGCAAATTGCGCATCAGCCCGGTGTCGACCATGGGATCAATCGCGACATGGGGCCAGTCGCTGCCCCAGAGCATGCGTTCCGGCGCCGTCTTGAATAGCTCGCGGGCCCACGGGGTGACGTCGGGATAACCGTCGGATCGGTCGCTGATGCGATAGGCACCGGACAGTTTGGTCCACCAGCCCTGGTCGCCGATCATCTGCTGCAACGCTTTGAAACCGGGTGCCGAAAGGCCGTCGGCCACGGGCATGTGACCCATGTGATCGATCACCACCGGGCAGGGAAGCGTTTTCATGCGGGGCATCAGGTCAGGCAGATCACGCACGTCCATCAGAAACTGCATGTGCCAGCCCAGTGGCGCAATCCTCGCGGCCAGCCGCTCCATGCTGTCGAAGCCGACGCCGCCCCCAAACAGCACGTTCAGGCGTACACCGCGCACACCCAGGCGATGCATGCGCTCCAGCTCGGCGTCATCGATATCCGCATCGACGACCGCCACGCCTCGCAAGCGCTCGGGATGGCGCTCAAGCACGTCGAGCATGTAGCGGTTGTCGGTGCCGTAGACGCTGATTTGAACCAGCACGCCGCGACTCATGCCCATGCGGTCGAGCATGGCCAGGTACTCCGCTTCCGGCGCGGGGGGCGGGGTGTAGCTGCGATTGGCCGCGAACGGGAACTCGCTGGAGGCGCTGACCACATGGGCATGGGTGTCGCAGGCGCCGGGAGGCACCCTGAAGGTGCTGGCTTGCGTGGTTTCAAACGGCGCAAGGCACAGCGCCGTGGATGGGGCAGGCGCGCGATGATCAGACATGACACGGGTCCTCGGACTGTTTATCGACTGCATCGTTGATAATCTGCAATGGGTTTCCCCATGATGGGCGTGCGCATTCTGACCCACACCTCTTTCGGAATTTCAGATGATTCAACTGCTGGCGCTGCACGGTATTCAGGGTTCGCGACAAGGCTGGCTGGGGGTGGCGCGCAGCCTCGACGGCGTCTGCGAAGTCGTCGCGCCCAACTTGCGTGGACGTGGCGAAGCGTTTCGCGGTACCCATGCCGACGACTACCGGTTGCAGGGTTTCGTCGACGATGCGCGTGCGGCTGCCGATCACCTGATCGACGCCGGCCCTTTTATCCTCGCGGGCTGGAGCATGGGCGCCTCGGTGGCGCTGGAGTACTTGAGCGACCCCCGTGCACGACGCCCCCACGCGCTGATTCTGATTTCCGCCACCCCCTGCCTGGCACGGGTCAACTGGTTTCGCAGCGACGGCCGGGCGCTGCTCGATGAGATTGCCGAGCGCGAACGACGGCTCTCCATCAAAGGGGGCGCCGACCACGACGCGGTGGCCTGGACCTGGCAATCGATCCGGCACACTGACCAACGCTCGATGCTGCCCGGCATCGACCTGCCGACCCTGATCATTCACGGCAGTGACGACCAGGATTGCCCGTTGCACCATGCCCATGAGCTGGCACATGGCATGCCCGGCGCCCGGCTGACGGTGATCGAGGGCGGCGGTCATAGCCTGTTGACGCAACACACTGAACAGGTGAGCGAGCATATCCAGTCCTTTCTCCGTGTCTTGGGGTAGGCGCCGTCAACGCGCTCACGGCGTGCGCTGCGCCGCCGATGTCGATTGCATGGCGATGACGTCAGGCTCGTCCTTGAGCGGCATGCGTTCGATTTTGCCGACGATCACCAGGTAACAGAACATCGCCAGCACGGCGTTCGCCGCCACGAAAATCAACGCCCATTCGAACGATCCGGTGGCCTGCAAAATGAACCCGATCACGATCGGCGTGGTGATGCCGGCGGTGTTGCCGAAGCCGTTGAACATCCCGCCACACAACCCGGCGATCTGCTTGGGCGCGGTGTCGGCGACCACGGCCCAGCCCACGGCACCGAAACCCTTGCCGAAATACGCGATGGCCATCACCGCCACCACCAGCCATTCGGCGTCGATGTAGTTACAGGCGATCATGCTGGTGGACATCAACATGCCCAGCACCAGTGGCGCTTTGCGCGAGACCGTGAGGGAATAATTCCGGCGCAGCATGGCGTCGGAAATGATCCCGCCCAGCACGCCCCCGAGAAACCCGCAGACGGCGGGAATCGAGGCGATCAGCCCGGCCTTGAGAATCGACATCCCGCGCTCCTGCACCAGGTACACCGGGAACCAGGTCAGGAAGAAATACGAGAGGGTGTTGATGCAGTACTGGCCGATGAACACGCCCAGCATCATGCGGTTGGTCAGCAGTTGCTTGAAGTGTGTCCAGCGTGGGCGGGTGAACTCGTTCTTGACGCCGATCTGGTCCATCTCGATCAGGCCGCCGCCGCTGGCAATATGTTGCAGCTCGGCTTCGTTGACCTTGGGGTGCTGGCGAGGCGCATGAATGGTCTTCAACCAGATCGCGGCCATCAGCATGCCCAGGCCGCCCATCACCACGAACACGTAATGCCAGCCGTAGTGGAAGGTGATCCAGCCCATCAGCGGTGCGAACAGCACGGTCGCAAAATACTGCGCGGAGGTGAAGATCCCGGCCGCCGTGCCGCGCTCTGCGGTGGGAAACCATGCCGCCGCGATTCGGCTATTGCCGGGGAACGACGGCGACTCCGCGAGACCGACGATGAAGCGCAGGATGAACAGCGCCACGACGATGGCGCCCACGCTGAGAAAGCCGACGAAGCCTTGCATCAAGGTAAACACCGACCACAGAAAAATGCTCCAGGCGTACACGCGTTTGGAGCCGAAGCGATCCAGCAGCCAGCCACCGGGAATCTGCCCGATGACGTAAGCCCAGGCGAATGCCGAGAAGATAAAGCCCATCTGCACCGGGGTCAGCCCCAGGTCCTTTTGCAACGTGGACCCGACAATCGACAGCGTGGCGCGGTCGGCGTAGTTCAGCGTGGTGACGATAAACAGCATCAACAGAATCAGGTACCTGATTCGGGTAGGGCGAGCGGTCATGACGACGGTCCTTTTTTATTGTTAGAGCCCGTGCGTCGCTGCCTCTGACCGAGACAGCGGCGTACATCCGTGGAAAACCGTGGCGATCAGTCGCTGGCAGGTACCCGCGCGATCATCTGCGGCGGGCGCAGGAATTCGAAATCGCAGCCTTTGTCGGCCTGGGTGGTCTGCTCGAAAAACAGCTTGCGATAGCCGCGTTCGGCACCTTGCGGCACCGGGCGGACCCACTCGGCCTTGCGCCGTTCAAGCTCCTCCGCAGACACCTTCATTTCGATGCAGCGGTCGGCCACGCTCAGGCGAATCCGGTCGCCATTGCGCACCAGGGCCAACGGGCCACCGAGCGCCGCCTCGGGGGTGACGTGCAGGACGATGGTCCCGGCGGCAGTGCCGCTCATGCGGCCGTCCGAGATGCGCACCATATCCTTGACGCCTGCGCGGGCGAGTTTTTTCGGAATCGGCAAATAGCCCGCTTCCGGCATGCCCGGCGCGCCAATCGGGCCAATGTTCTTGAGCACCAGAATGTCGTCCGCGTTGACGTCCAGATCGGGATCGTCGATGCGGGCCGCCATGTCTTCGGAATTCTCGAAGACCACGGCGCGGCCTTCGTGCTCCATCAGCACCGGGTCGGCGGCAGATTGTTTGATGATGGCGCCGTTGGGGGCCAGATTGCCCTTGAGAAAGGCGATGCCACCGGCCGGGTAAATCGGATTGGCGAACGTGCGCACCACGTCCTGCTTGAACGACGGCACGGCGTCGAGCTCTTCGCCCAACGTGCGCCCGGTCACGGTCAGCGTGTCCAGGTGCAGCTGCGAGCGCAGCTCACGCAGCACTGTCTGCAGGCCGCCCGCGCGGTGCAGGTCTTCCATGTAGTGCTGGCCCGAAGGCTTGAGGTCGACCAACACCGGGGTTTCGCGACTCATGCGGTCGAAGGCTTCGAGGTCAATCTCGAAGCCCATGCGCCCGGCGATGGCCGTAAGGTGGATGATGCCGTTGGTCGAGCCGCCGATGGCGAGCAGCACACGCAGGGCGTTTTCAAAAGCTTTCTCGGTCAGGATTTTGTCCGGCGTCAGACCGGTCTGGGCCATGATTACCGCCTGGCGCCCGCTGAGTTCGGCGATGCGGATACGGTCGGACGTCACCGCCGGTGGCGAGGCGCCCCCTGGCATCACGATGCCCAGGGCTTCGCCGATGCAGGCCATGGTGCTGGCGGTGCCCATCACCGAACAGGTGCCCACACTCGCCACCAGTTTGTCGTTGACCTCGGTGATTTCCTGTTCGTCGATCTGATCGCCACGGTACTGACCCCAGAACCGGCGGCAGTCCGTGCAGGCGCCAACCCGTTCACCCCGGTGGCCGCCGGTGAGCATTGCGCCCGTCACCAGTTGCACCATCGGCACATTCGCCGAAGCCGCGCCCATCAGTTGCGCAGGCACTGTCTTGTCGCACCCGCCAATAAGCACCACGGCATCCATGGGCTGGGCACGGATCATTTCTTCGGTGTCCATGGACATCAGGTTTCGCAGGTACATGCTGGTCGGTTGCGAGAAGCTTTCGGCGATGGAAATGGTCGGGAAGTCGATGGGCAGGCCGCCCGCCATCATCACCCCGCGCTTCACCGCCTCGATCAATTGCGGCGCATTGCCGTGGCAAGGGTTGTAGCCGCTGCCGGTGTTGGCGATGCCCACGATGGTGCGGTTCAGCGCGTCGTCGGTGTACCCGGCGCCCTTGATGAAGGCTTTGCGCAGGAACAGCGCGAACCCGGTGTCGCCGTAATTGGTCAGGCCCTTACGAATGCCCAGCGGTTTGATGACGGGGTTATGATCAGGCATGGTCACCTCTGTCGATTTTATTATTGGGGATATTATTGATAATCCGTGGAAGCGATGAAATCATGAATGTGCCGGGCGATGCAAGCGCCGCGATGTCTGGACCCCATGCTCATTCGAAGCTGCGGCGGACGAGGGTTTGTGGCAGTCTGGCGCAGTCAATCCACTCAAACCGAGCGCAATCCCCCGTTATGCATTCCATGGAATTCGATGACCCACAAGGCGGCCTGGAACGGGCCGTCCAGACGCTTGAAGAAGAAATCGTGCTGGGTTTCCTGCACCCGCGTGAGCGCCTGGTGGAGGATGAGTTGCTGGCGCGTTTCAATCTCAAGCGGCATGTGGTGCGGCAGGTGCTGGTCGAGCTTGAGCGCATGGGGCTCGTGGAGCGCAAACGCAATGTCGGCGCGCTGGTACGGGCTTACACCATCAAAGAGGTCGAAGACCTGTACGCCGTTCGCGAGCTGCTTGAATGCCAGTGTGTGCAGTTGATCCGCTTCCCGGTGCCGGAAGAGAAAATGCAGGCGCTGGAGGCGACCCAACGTGAACACGACGCTCAGGTCGCCGCTGGCAATTTACGGTTGGTGTTCCGCGCCAACATGAGCTTCCATCGGCAGTTGTTTGCGCTGTCCGATAATCCCGTATTGGTCGCTGCCATCCAGGACCATGCGCAACGGGCGCACTCCATTCGTTCATCCTCGCTGGTGCTGCCGGAGCAGCTGGAGCGAGCCCGTCGCGAGCATTGGCAGATCATCGAAGCCCTCAAGGCAGGCGACTCGCATTGCCTGGTCGAGTTGTGCCGGGCGCACCTGGCACCGTCGCGGGATGCGTACGTCGAGGCCTACCATCGACGTGCGGGGCTCGTCACGCAGACCGAACCCAAACACCTCAGCGCCTGATCGCCGGACTGGGTGAATGGAACGTCGTTGTTGAGTCACTGTTTATGGAACCGGGCGGGCGCGGGGGCCACCTAGGGTAATCGCTTCCCAGGACCCGCCCCCATGCCACCTGCCTCGACCCCACTTTTGGGGCCCACTTTCGTTCGCCATGTCCGTTTCGGTTCGCTGGCCCTCGCCATGCTCTGCGCCGGTTGCCAGACCCTCGACCATGAGGTCCTCGGCTACCCATTGCCGACCTCGGTCGAACGCACCCCGCGACTGGTGGCCGGGCTCAATCGCTCGCCGGACGTCAGCGTCCGTCCGCGCCCTCGCGTCATGGCGGCGGCGTATGACGGCAGTGATATCTGGGGACGGCTGGGGCAGGGGTTCAGCCTGGTGGACGACACGGGGGAGAACCCGCGCATCGTCCGCCAGCGTGACTGGCTGTTGAGCAATCCCGGTTTCTTGCGCAACGCCAGCCTGCGCGCCAGCCCCTATCTGCACTTCATCGCCGAAAGCCTGGACCAGCGGGGCATGCCTGCGGAGTTGGCGCTGCTGCCCATCGTCGAAAGCGCCTACAACCCCAAAGCCAATTCGATCAAGGACGCGGCAGGGTTGTGGCAGTTCATGGCCGCCACCGGGCGCGACTTCAACCTGCGCCAGACTGCCTGGTATGACGGCCGCCGCGATGTCGTGGCGTCGAGCAAGGCGGCCATGGATTACCTCACACGCCTTCACGACCAGTTCAACGGTGACTGGTTGCTGGCGATGGCGGCGTACAACGCGGGCGAGGGCACCGTCAGCCGAGCCGTCGAAGCCAACCAACTGCGGGGGCTGCCCACCGATTACTGGCACCTGAACCTGCCGAAAGAAACCCAGGATTACGTGCCGCGCCTGCTGGCACTGTCGATGCTGGTGCGCGAACCGGAGGTGTACGGCGTCCAGCTCAGCCCCGTGGCCAATGCCCCGTATTTCACCGCCATCGAACTGACCCGCCCTGTAGACCTCAGCCAGTTGGCTGCCAGCGCCGGGGTGGACGAAGCGGTGCTGCTGGGCCTGAATCCGGCTTTCCTGCGTAAGAAAACCTTGGATGGCCCGACGCATTTGCTGGTGCCCAGGGATCAGGTGCAGCAACTGTCCGCCAGCCTTGCGAAAATGGGCCCGTACGGGTCACAGGCGTCAGGCGAAGCGCTTGCGGCGACCACCTCGCCGGTATCGCCGTCCGTCCGGTTGGCGCCCTGAGGGCGGAACCCACTGCACCATTCGCCGTGACCCGCTTCGGTGCACCGCTGCAAAAAGCGTGTGGGTAACCGTACGGATACAAACCTTCCTGAGGCAGGCATTCAGCGCTTCAAGCCTGCTGTGGTGTCGCCGGGCCATATATTCGTTCATCTAAATCGTGGCATACGCCGTGAACTTTTTCGCACCCCTGTACCCTTGCTGATACAGAGGGATTTATCGGGTTTCAGAAATATCTTGAAACATCGCATGAGTATTTGTTTCGCGAATGCCTCGCTATCACAGCTCGCCGCTCGTCATTGCAAGGGAAGTCCTTAGTTGTGTCGCAGTCGACACGGACAAGAAACAAAGGCCGCGTTGCGGCCCTCAGGTGGCGGAAATCGGCCACGTCGCGTCCACGCAAACCCCCGGAATACAAGGGTGTTCAGCCGGAGTTGCTGAATGGATAAAGCACCGTTCGGAAATCCGAATGGCCTTAGTTGGATTTCCGAATGTTCAAACGGCGTAAATAAAGTGTGCGCAACTTTATTAAGTTGCCGCGACTGAGTGAGTTAAAGTGCCGCGCTCACTCTAAAGCTAAGCAAGGGGGGTTGAAAGGGAGCAGTAGTCACTTTGTATTGAGTAAGTGAGTATCAACGAATCGATAAATGAGCGCTTCTTTAACTTCAAACACAACAATGTTACTTGCAGAACTAATAGTCGTTTGAACTTAGATCGCTGACGGCCGGTGATGGCTTTCAGGCGAGCACCAGGAAATCGGGGGCTGGGCGCACTGAAATGTAGCATAACCCATTGATTGTTAATCTATTGTGATAGGAGATGAGAATTATTTTGCGCAATCGATGCCCTGTTAAAACATTGTCTAGCACGAGGCAAGTCTTAAATTTAAATACGCGTTTGAAAGGGGCTGTGCATGTATTAGTTGCGCGGAAGAGTGCAGTCATATTGATATCACTGGGGAACCTTGTGAACCTGTTCTCATCAAGCGCGGGAACTAAAATTAATTATTGCTGCCTTTGTAATGCGTGGTACTAATAACTCGCTTGCACCCAATTTGAGAGGTATCGATGAAGGACGAAATCGATGTAAGCGGCTGGGCATCTTTAGGGGCAAATACAACGCTGGATGTTCATCAGATAGCGTTGAATACAGCGAGTCTGAGCATGGACCTGCTGCTGTGCGGCGAGACCGGAACCGGCAAGGACACGTTGGCCAAGGCCATTCATGAACTGTCGGGTCGGACCGGTGCCTTCGTCGGCATGAACTGCGCGGCAATCCCGGAATCGCTCGCCGAAAGCCAGTTGTTCGGTGTGGTCAACGGCGCGTACACCGGCGTCAGCCGATCACGTCAGGGGTACATCGAAGCGGCCTGCGGCGGCACGTTGTACCTGGACGAAATCGACAGCATGCCCCTGAGCCTTCAAGCCAAGTTACTGCGCATTCTCGAAACCCGCGGGATCGAACGCCTGGGCTCCACCGCGTTCATTCCCGTGGATTTGCGGGTCATCGCTTCGGCGCAACGGCCGCTGGATGAACTCGTGGAACAAGGGCTGTTTCGCCGCGACCTGTTCTTTCGCCTCAATGTGCTGACGATCCAGATGCCAGCCTTGCGCAACCGTCGCGAACAGATCCTGCCGTTGTTCGACCAGTTCACCCAGTCCATCGCCCGCGATTTCAACCGCTCGGTTCCTTCACCGGACACCGGTCTGGTGCAAGTGCTGTTGAGCCACGCGTGGCCCGGCAACATTCGCGAACTCAAGTCGGCGGCCAAGCGCTTCGTCCTCGGTTTCCCATTGCTGGGTGCCGACATCGAACCGGATCGTGATCCTGAAACCGGCCTCAAAACCCAGTTGCGGGTGATCGAAAAGATGCTCATCGAGGACGCATTGAAGCGCCACAAACACAGCCTCGATGCCGTGATTCAGGAGCTGGAGATTCCCCGGCGTACCCTGTATCACCGCATGAAAGAACTGGGCCTGAGCTGCCTCGCGGTATCCGATCCGCTGCTTTCGTAACACCTGACGCCTGTTGTCCCACGAATCGCTCGGCCCGCCCGCAGCGAGGGGCGCTTGCAGGCGCGTGAACTGCCAGAGGTTGGGGATGAGTGTTTACGATTCTTTTGAAGATGAGCCCGCCGATGACCATCAGGTGCCGAACCTGACAGTCATCGCCCAGAGCATTTCGCAGCTGGGCATCGATGTGCTGCTGTCGGGGGAGACGGGCACCGGCAAGGACACCGTCGCGGAGCGCATCCACGGGTTGTCGGGGCGTAAGGGGCGTCTGGTGGCGATGAACTGCGCGGCCATTCCGGAGACGCTGGCCGAGAGCGAATTGTTCGGCGTGGTCAGCGGCGCTTACACCGGTGCGGACCGGTCCCGGGTCGGCTACATCGAAGCGGCGCAGGGCGGGACGTTGTACCTGGATGAAATCGACAGCATGCCGTTGAGCCTGCAAGCCAAGCTGTTGCGCGTGCTGGAGACGCGTGAGCTTGAACGGCTGGGGTCGACGACGCCGATTGCGCTGGATGTGTGCGTGATCGCCTCGGCGCAGCATGCGCTGGATGAGTTGGTGGAACAGGGGCGGTTTCGCCGGGACCTGTATTTTCGGCTCAACGTGCTGACGCTCAAACTGCCGCCGTTGCGGGCACAGCGTGAGCGGATCATTCCGCTGTTTCGGCGCTTCGCGCTGTCGTCCGCCCGTGAGTCGGGGCGGGTGATGCCTGAGGTGAGTTCGGTGTTGCGGCATGTGTTGTTGAACCATGACTGGCCGGGGAACATTCGTGAGCTGAAGTCGGCCGCCAAGCGGTTTGTGCTGGGGTTTCCGTTGTTGGGCGAGGAGCCTGGGGAAGAGGGTGAGTCGTCGTCAGGGTTGAAATCGCAGATGCGGGTGATCGAGAAGGTGTTGATCCAGGCTGCGTTGAAGCGGCACAACAACAGCATTGATGCGGTGAGCCAGGAGCTGAACATTCCCCGGCGGACGCTTTATCACCGGATGAAGGAGTTGGATGTCTGAGGGTGTTTTTTCGAGGTGTGTGAATATCCATTTCCTCGGGTGTTGCTGATATCGGTTCCGCCCTTACGGCGGGTTCTGCCTAACGGCAGAAGCGTTTCGCCTTCGGCGAGTTACTTGGAAAAGCACCCCAAGTAACCAAGGGTGCCTGCTCCTGGTTTGGCCCTGACTTCGTCAGGGCCAAACCAGGAGCAAAGCGTTTTTGGTTACTTTTGGGGCGCTCTTGCCAAAAGTGACCCGCCGTAAGGG
>NZ_JAAAKW010000038.1 GCF_009905615.1 Pseudomonas sp. SLFW | reverse complement strand
GTATAGCGACGTTGTTTCATGTGATAGTCCTACGCTCTCCAGCTATGAAGAGGCGACAACTATCCTGACATGGAGGGCTCTTGGAAAAAGTGACCCGCCGTAAGGGCGGAACCGTAAGTCGCCGTTACCGAAGAAATGGATATTCACGCGCTCTACAACCCACAGCAAACTCCATTTGCCGCGCCGCAAAACCAATGCTAAAACTTCACCCGTCTGACACCGTTTCACATAAGGGATTTGTCATGTCAGTAACTTCCGATCGTTCTGCAGACGAGCAGCAACTGACCATCAAGATCAAGGGACGCTTTGACTTCTCGACGCACCAGGACTTCCGCGGTGCCTACGAAAAGGAAAACAAGGCCAAACGGTACGTGGTCGACCTCAAGGAAACCAACTACCTCGACAGCTCGGCATTGGGCATGTTGCTGTTGTTGCGCGACCACGCCGGTGGCGATCGCTCCGATGTGCGGCTGGAAAACTGCAGCAACGACGTTCAGAAAATCCTCGCCATCTCCAACTTCTCCAAACTCTTCCGCATCGGCTGATGGTGGGTTCCGCGCCACCCGAGCGCCTGACGATCCTCATCGCCGATGACAATGCCAGCGACCGCATGCTGCTCTCGGCGATCATCAGCCGTCAGGGCCATGAGGCGCTGAGCGCGTGCGATGGGGCCGAAGCGGTGGCGCTGTTCGAACAGCGCCGCCCGCAACTGATCCTGATGGACGCCCTGATGCCCGTGATGGACGGTTTCGAGGCTGCTCGTCGGATCAAGGAACTGGCGGGCGAATCGCTGGTGCCGATCATCTTCCTCACCTCCATGACCGAAGGCGAAGGCCTGGCTCGCTGTCTCGATGCGGGCGGCGATGACTTCGTCGCCAAACCCTATAACCAGGTGGTGCTGGCGGCGAAGATCAACGCCATGAACCGCCTGCGGCTGTTGCAGGAAACGGTCCTGCAACAGCGCGACCTGATTGCCCGGCACCACAAGTACCTGCTCAACGAACAGCGCGTCGCCAAGGCGGTATTCGATCAGATCGCTCACTCCGGTTGCCTGAGCGCGCCGAACATCCGCTACCTGCAATCGCCTTACGCGCTGTTCAACGGCGATTTGCTGCTGGCGGCCTGGGCGCCGTCCGGCAACATGCACGTGCTGCTTGGAGATTTCACCGGCCATGGCCTGCCTGCGGCAGTGGGCGCGATGCCGCTGGCGGAGGTGTTCTATGGCATGACGGCCAAGGGGTACGGTCTGCCGGAAACCCTGCGCGAGATGAACGCCAAGCTCAAGCGTATCCTGCCCGTGGACATGTTCTGCTGCGCCGCGTTGCTGTCCGTCAACTTCAAGCAGCACTTGGTCGAGGTGTGGAATGGCGGTTTGCCGGACGGTTACCTCCTGCATGGCGACGGTCGCCCGCACACGCCGCTGGTGTCTGCCCACTTGCCGCTGGGCGTGTTGAGTGCCGGCACGTTCGATGACAACACCCAGGTCTATCCCTTCGGCCCCGGTGATCGGGTGTTCCTGCTCTCCGACGGCGTCGTGGACAGCACTGACGAAACGGGCGAGATGTTCGGCGCCCGGCGTTTGCAGAACGTGTTCGTGACCAACCGCAACCCGGCGATGCTGATCGAAGAGGTGCAATGGGCGTTGGCGCGGTTTCGCGGGCAGGTGCGGGATGACGTCAGCATGCTGGAAGTGGGCTTCACCGAGCCGGAATCCCTCGGCCCGCCGTCGGTCATCTACACCGACAGCGGCGATTCCAGCCCGCTCGACTGGTCTGCGAGTTTCGAATTCCGCGCCTCGACGCTCAAACGCTTCAATCCGTTGCCCTATCTCTTGCAGCTGTTGCAGGAGGTTCATGGCCTGCGCCAGCAGAGCAGCGAGCTCTACATCGTGCTGGCCGAGCTGTACAGCAATGCCTTGGAACACGGGGTGCTGGGGCTGGATTCGGCGCTCAAGCAGAACGCCGAAGGGTTTGCGCTGTACTATCAGCAGCGCGGTGAGCGGCTGGATAACCTGGAAGACGGGTTCATCCGCTTTAATTTCCAGGTAATCCCGATGGGGCAGGGTGGACGCCTGACCGTCGAGGTGCACGACAGCGGCAATGGTTTCAACGCCGAGCATGTGCTGGCATTGCCGCCTGCGGTCGATCAATTGTCCGGGCGAGGTCTGAGCCTGGTGCGTCAACTCAGCGACCGGTGTCGCTGGTCGGAGGATGGCCGCACGGCGTCTGTGGAGTTTGCGTGGGAGGGTCTGGCATAATCCCGCGCATCTTGATCAAGGAGCGAGCAAGCATTGAACACTCATGTGGATTTGACCGTACTCAGTACGTTGCGCGATGTCATGGAAACCGAATACCCGGCATTGCTGCACATCTTCATCAAGGACTCGGAGGCCCGTGTCACGGATCTGAACGGGCTGATTCACCACCCCGATTTCTCCCCGGCGTCACCCACTCAACTGCAAACCCTGCGCTCGATGGCCCACAGCTTCAAAGGCAGCAGCGGCAACATGGGTGCTTCGCATCTGGCGGAATTGTGCCACCAGCTCGAAGAGCTCGTCCGGGATCAAAGCGCTGTCAGCGGCGCGCGGATTTCGGAGCTGGTTCGGGCCATTCATCTGGAATTCAACGTGGTGCGGGACCTTTTCGACGTTGAATTACAGACCACGCTGACTCGACACTGACACGTCGCGACCACTGGAAAACCGAGTTGATACAGATGTGGCCCGCCATTTGCTAGGTCTCTGGGTAATCGTGTCCTTGCGGAGATCAACATGGCCCTCGCCAACAACCCCCTACTGACGGCTCTGACGGCTGCCAAAGCCCAGAAAGCCAGCGCCGCCACGTCGGCGAAGGCCCCGGACCCCGTCAAGGACAAGGCTTCCAGCTTTTCCACTGTGTTCGCCAAGCAGTCTGCGCCGAAGTCGAATTCCGTCGACGACAGTCCGTCCAAGCCGGCCAGCGCCAAGACTTCGGCGGCGGACAACAAGCACGACGACAAACAAACGTCTGCCGCTTCCGACAAGACCGTTGCCGAAAACGGCAATGCCTTGCCTGCCAAATCCGTTCACGCCAAGGACAGCGACGAGGGCAAGGGCAGCAGTAGCGACAACGATGACGACGATGACGACGACAGCGAAGATGACACCACCGAAGCGGCCAATGCGGCCGACGCGACCCCGGTGGCGGATGGGTCGGTAGCGGCTCCGGTCGTTGATCCTTCGCTGTTGGTCGTCGCGCCTCAGACGCCGGTCCCTGCGCCGGTGGTAGACGTGCAGCCTGTGGTTGACCCTGCGTTGCTGGCAGCCACTGCGGCTCCGGTGGTTGCGCCGCCTGTTGCTCAGGCGCCGACGACGGCCACTGACGATCAATTCGATCCGTCGGCCGACCCGCTTGAAGGTCTGACGGCGGTGCAAGTCGCGCTGCAGAACAAGACCCAACAGACCGCCCAATTGAACGGTCACACCAACGACGCGAGCAAAACCGACGCCAAGCAGGACACGAATGCCGACCCTGCCCAGATGTTGGCAGGCACGCTGGCGGCGCTGGGCGACAAGGCGGCGGACAAAGACGCCACGGAAGGCGGGGGTGACAAGGCGTTCAGCGGCTTGCTCGCCGATGGCCTGAAAGACGTCAAGACCGCCACCAGCGACACCCGCGTCGATAACTTTGCCGAGCGTCTGGCCGCGTTGTCCCAGGCTGCACAAGTGAGGACCAGCACGCCAGCGCCCGCGCCGCTGATCAACCAGCCCTTGGCCATGAACCAGAGCGGCTGGACCGAAGGCGTGGTCAATCGCGTGATGTACCTGTCCAGTCAAAACCTGAAACAGGCCGACATTCAGTTGCAACCGGCTGAATTGGGCCGTCTGGACATCCGCGTCAATATGGCGGCAGACCAGCAGACCCAAGTTACCTTCATGAGCGCCCACGTCGGTGTCCGTGAAGCGCTGGAAAGCCAGATGGGCCGTCTGCGTGAATCGTTCGTTCAGCAAGGCATGGGGCAGGTCAACGTCAACGTGTCTGACCAGTCCCAAGGCTGGCAGCAACAGGCTCAGCAGCAACAGTCCGGCGACGGCCAGCGGGGTAACGGTTCGCGCGGCGTCGGCGGTGCCAGCGACAGCGACCTCATCGCCGACGGCGCCCCGGTTGACGCAGCCTCCGCAGCGGCCAACGCGCCGTTGACGGTCGTGGGCTCCAGCGCCGTCGATTATTACGCCTGATCTCTCACGGCAAGCCCGCTTCTGCCGAAGGCGTAGGAGCTGGCTTGCCTGCGATCTGCTGCGCAGCAGTAGCAAACCCTTTATCCGAGGTGTCTCTGACACAACCGGGGCGTCTGGGTTTGCTGCCGCTTCGCGCCAGATCGCAGGCAAGCCAGCTCCCACGGCCTGCGGCCAGAATCAAAGGCGTGATCGCGCTCCTTCCACGAAACTACTCAAAACTGCTTCTCTGCTTTTCCTCGAAGCTTGCCGCTCAAAGCTCGCCGCTGCCGTTCTGGCACACACCTTGCTCTCCCTCTGTCACGCAACACCGAACCCCTTGGATAGTGACGGATTATTGGCATGGCGAAGAGCGACGACGCAGTTAAAGACCCGGCGAAGAAAGGCAAGTTGAAGGTCATCATTCTGGTGGTGGTGGGCTTGTTGCTGGCCATTGGTCTGTCGGTCGGCGCGACCTGGTTCATCATGCACAAGGCCGAAAGCAAGCCTGATCCAGCGGCTGTCGCCGAGGCCGCAAACGCCAAGAAAGAGGCGATCTTCGAACCGCTGACGCCGCCTTTTGTCGTCAACTACAACGTCAACGGCCGTCAGCGCTACATGCAGGTCAGCATTACCCTCCTGGCCCGTGATCACGCGGACCTGGAAGCGCTGAAGGTGCACATGCCGGTCATCCGCAATAACCTGGTGATGATGTTCTCCGGCCAGCCGTTCGACACCATCGCGACCCCTGTCGGCATGGAAATGCTGCGTCAGAAGGCTGCCGCGGTGGTGCAGGAAGTCGGACAGAAGGAGCTGAACAAAAGCGTCATCGAACAGGTTCTTTTCACTAACTACGTACTGCAGTAGGACCACGACATGGCCGTGCAAGACCTGCTGTCCCAGGATGAAATCGACGCGCTGTTGCACGGCGTGGACGATGGTCTGGTGCAGACCGAAAGCGTTATCGAACCGGGCAGCGTCAAGAGTTATGACCTGACCAGCCAGGACCGCATCGTCCGCGGACGCATGCCGACCCTGGAAATGATCAACGAGCGTTTCGCCCGTTACACCCGTATCAGCATGTTCAACCTGCTGCGCCGTTCTGCGGACGTGGCGGTGGGTGGCGTGCAGGTGATGAAGTTCGGCGAATACGTGCACTCGCTGTACGTGCCGACCAGTCTGAATCTGGTCAAGATCAAGCCGTTGCGCGGCACCGCGCTGTTCATCCTGGACGCCAAGCTGGTGTTCAAGCTGGTGGACAACTTCTTCGGTGGCGACGGCCGTCACGCCAAGATCGAAGGCCGGGAATTCACCCCGACCGAGCTGCGCGTGGTGCGGATCGTGCTGGATCAGGCGTTCATCGACCTGAAAGAGGCCTGGCAGGCGATCATGGAAGTCAACTTCGAGTACATCAACTCGGAAGTGAACCCGGCCATGGCCAACATCGTCGGCCCGAGTGAAGCCATTGTGGTCTCGACGTTCCATATCGAACTCGACGGGGGTGGCGGCGACCTGCACGTGACCATGCCGTACTCGATGATCGAGCCCGTGCGTGAAATGCTCGACGCCGGTTTCCAGTCCGATCTGGACGATCAGGACGAACGCTGGGTCAACGCGCTCAAGCAGGACGTGATGGACGTGTCGGTGCCGTTGAGCGCCACGGTGGCCCGTCGGCAGCTCAAACTGCGGGACATCCTGCACATGCAACCGGGTGACGTGATTCCGGTGGAGCTGAACGATCATCTGGTGATGCGCGCCAACGGCGTACCGTCGTTCAAGGTCAAGCTGGGTTCGCACAAGGGCAATCTGGCCCTGCAAGTGGTCGAGCCGGTCGAACGCCGCTGACGCTTTGCCGTCAGCTTCAAAATGTGCTGTGTAAACGAATAATGCTTGTCGAGGATCACCATGGCTGATGAAAACGAAATGAACTCCACAGACGACCAGGCACTGGCCGACGAGTGGGCTGCCGCCCTGGGTGAAGCGGGCGAGGGCGGTCAGGCTGACATCGACGCGCTGTTGGCGGCCGATGCCGGGAACTCGACCAATCGTCTGGCGATGGAAGAGTTCGGCAGCATGCCGAAGAACCACGGCCCGGTGTCGCTGGACGGTCCGAACCTGGACGTGATTCTCGACATTCCCGTGTCCATTTCCATGGAAGTGGGCAGCACCGATATCAACATCCGCAACCTGCTGCAACTGAACCAGGGTTCGGTGATCGAGCTGGATCGTCTGGCGGGTGAGCCACTGGACGTGCTGGTCAACGGCACGTTGATCGCCCACGGTGAGGTGGTGGTGGTGAACGAGAAGTTCGGCATCCGCCTGACCGACGTGATCAGCCCGAGCGAACGCATCAAGAAGCTGCGTTAAGTGGGCGGTTTCTGGGTGAAGGGGCTCAAGACCCTGTCGGGGCTGGCGCTGCTGGCCACGTCCTGGCTCGTCATCGCCGCCGATCCGGCGGCGCCGGTCGCGCATGCCAGCCCGGCTGTTGCCCCCGCTGCGGCTACCGTGGCCTCAACGGTTGCACCAGCGGCCGCTCCGCAAGTGTCCAGCGCGCTGGGCAGTGGTGTCGCCGGGCAATTGACCCAACTGGTGTTGGGCCTGTTGCTGGTGGTCGGCCTGATCTTCGTGCTGGCTTGGCTGATGCGTCGCGTGCAGCGTGCAGGCCCTGCCGGTAATCAGGTGATCGAGCTGGTCGGTTCCCGCGCGCTGGGGCCTCGTGACCGGCTGGTGCTGGTGCAGATCGGCAACGAGCAAGTATTGCTCGGTGTCTCCCCCGGGAGTATCACGGCGCTGCATGTGATGAATGAGCCTGTGGTCGTGCCGGACACGCAAAACACGACACCTGAATTCGCCAGGCGCCTGCTGGAAGCCTTGGGCAATAAGGGCATGGGTGCCTCCCGAGGCGACAAAGGCCGCGCGGGCAATGACGGCCTTGGCAATCCGGGTCAGAAGGACAAGAACTGATGCGTATCGTTTTGACGCTGCTGTTGTTGCTGGCAGCCCCGATGGCCTTCGCCGCCGACCCGTTGTCGATTCCGGCGATCACGCTGGGCACCGGCGCCAACGGCCAGCAGGAATACTCGGTCAGCCTGCAAATCCTGCTGATCATGACGGCGCTGAGTTTTATTCCGGCGTTCGTCATGCTGATGACCAGCTTCACCCGGATCATCATCGTGTTCTCGATCGTGCGTCAGGCGCTGGGCTTGCAGCAGACACCGTCGAACCAGATCCTCACAGGCATGGCCTTGTTTTTGACGCTGTTCATCATGGCCCCGGTGTTCGACCGCGTGAACAATGACGCCTTGCAGCCGTATCTGGCCGAGAAGATCACAGCCCAGGACGCGGTCGCCAAGGCTGAGGTGCCCATCAAGAACTTCATGCTCGCGCAGACCCGTTCCAGCGACATGGAGCTGTTCATGCGCCTGTCCAAGCGCACCGACATCCCGACCCCAGACGCTGCGCCGCTGACGATCATCGTTCCGGCGTTCGTGACGTCGGAGCTGAAAACCGCGTTTCAGATCGGCTTCATGATCTTCATTCCATTCCTGATCATCGACCTGGTGATCGCCAGCGTCCTGATGGCGATGGGGATGATGATGCTGTCTCCGCTGATCATTTCCCTGCCGTTCAAAATCATGCTGTTCGTGCTGGTGGATGGCTGGGCGTTGATCATTGGCACGCTGGCCGGCAGTTTTGGTGGCGTATGACCCTGTTTGATACGGAGTGCCTGGCATGACCCCGGAAGTCGCCCTCGATATTTTTCGCGAAGCCCTCTGGTTGATCGTCACCATGGTGGCGATTCTCGTTGTCCCGAGCCTGGTGGTGGGCCTGCTGGTGTCGATGTTTCAGGCCGCCACGCAGATCAACGAACAGACCTTGAGCTTTCTGCCACGTCTGCTGGTGATGCTGGTCACCCTGATCGTGATCGGGCCGTGGATGGTGCGCACCTTCATGGAATACATCATTTCGCTGTACACCAGCATTCCTCAAGTCATCGGCTGACCGGCGCATGGAGCCTGTACTGGCGCTGACCGACACGCAGATCAGCAGCTGGGTGGCAGCGTTCGTGCTGCCGCTGTTCCGGATCGTGACCGTGCTGATGACCATGCCGATCATCGGCACGACCCTGGTGCCCCGACGCATTCGCCTGTATTTCGGGTTGGCCATCACGGTGGTCATCGCCCCGAGCCTTCCGCCCATGCCCGAAGTTCACGCCCTGGACCTCAGTGCACTGTTGCTGGTGGCTCAGCAGATCATCATCGGCGCAGCATTTGGGTTGTCTTTACAGTTGTTTTTTCAGGCGTTCGTGATCGCCGGGCAAATCGTGGCGACTCAGATGGGCATGAGCTTCGCGTCGATGATCGACCCCATCAACGGGGTGTCGAGCGCAATCATCGGGCAATTTTTCACCATGCTCCTCACGCTGCTGTTTCTCGCCACCAATGGCCATCTGGTGGTCTTCGAGGTGCTGGTTGAAAGCTTCACGACATTGCCGGTGGGGCAGGGGCTGATGCCGTCGGACTTTTGGGCATTGGTGGTGCGATTGGGTTGGGTTTTCGGTGCAGCGCTGGTGCTGGTGCTGCCCGCGATTACGGCGCTGCTGGTGCTCAACGTCGCCATGGGTGTCATGACCCGCGCCGCGCCGCAGTTGAACATCTTCACCATCGGTTTTCCGTTGACGCTGGTGCTGGGCATGGGGATTCTGTGGGTCTCACTCGGCGACATCCTCAATCAGTACCAGCCGCTGGCGGTCGAAGCCTTGCAGGTACTCAGGGACATGGTCAAGGCGCACTGACATGGCAGAAAGCGAAAGCGGTCAGGACAAGACAGAAGACCCCACGGACAAGCGCAGACGTGACGCCAGGGAGAAGGGCGAGATTGCCCGCTCCAAAGACCTGAACACGGTCATCGTGATGGTCGTCGGCGCGGCGGGCCTGCTGGCGTTCGGCGGGTCCATGGCCGAGATGATGATGCACTTGATGCGCGACAACTTCACCATCACCCGCGAGGCGTTGATGGATGAGCGCAGCATGGGCCTGATGTTGATGGTGTCCGGCAAGGCCGCCTTGGCATCGGTGACACCGCTGTTGGTCTCTTTGATGATCGCTTCGCTGATCGGCCCGATTTCGCTGGGCGGCTGGTTGTTCGCGCCGGATTCGCTATCGCCCAAATTCAGCCGCCTGAACCCGCTCGCCGGTTTGAAGCGCATGGTGTCGCCTCAGGCGCTGATCGAATTGCTCAAGTCGTTCGGCAAGTTCTTGATCGTCCTGACGGTGGCGGTGGTGGTGCTGTCCAAGGACAAAAAAGACCTGCTTGCCATTGCTCACGAGCCCATGGAGATGGCGGTCGTGCACAGCCTGCAATTGGTGGGCTGGAGCACGCTGTGGATGGCGATGGGGCTGTTGATCATCGCGGCGATCGACGTTCCGGTGCAGTTGTATCAGGCGCGTCAGAAGCTGTTGATGACCAAGCAGGAAGTGCGCGACGAGCACAAGGACAATGAGGGGCGGCCCGAGGTCAAGGGTCGTATTCGTCAGTTGCAGCGCGAGATGTCGCAGCGGCGGATGATGGCGGCGGTGCCCGAGGCGGATGTCATCATCACCAACCCGACCCACTATGCCGTGGCCTTGAAGTACGACGCGGACAAGGGCGGGGCGCCGGTGCTGTTGGCCAAGGGCACGGATTTCATGGCGTTGAAAATCCGCGAGATCGCGGCGCAGCATCAGATTCTGCTGTTGGAATCGCCAGGGCTGGCGCGTTCGATTTATTACAGCACGGAGCTGGAACAGGAAATTCCGGCAGGGCTGTACCTGGCCGTGGCGCAGGTACTGGCGTACGTGTACCAGATCCGCCAGTTCCAGGCGGGACGCGGCAAGCGGCCTGATCCGTTGAATGACAACTTGCCGATTCCGCCGGATTTGAGACGGGATTCGTAAGGCTCTCGATTGCTACACGGATGCCCTTCGGGCCTTATCGCGAGCAAGCTCACTCCTACATTGGCTTAAACGTGCCCGTGCCTGATGGAGCGAGTCGTTAGCGTCTCAAACCGCACAAACCAGCTCTCCACCGGTCCCTGGCCACTCCCAAAAAAATGCCAACGTCTCCACATTTCTACGTGATGGCACTCTGGCATTTTTCACCCATCCCACAAGTTGGACAGGTTTTTGCAATAACCCTGTTACAACGCCTCTGGCGTCAAAGTTTTGATCAACGCGCAGGTACGGAATCGGTGGATCGCTCACAGTTAATCTCTAACGCTCGCGTTGGCCTGGCCGGTCTGGGTCGTGGTCAGTTGGGCGTGCCGTTCTTGCTGCTGGTCATGTTGGCAATGATGATGTTGCCCATGCCGCCGTTCCTGCTGGACGTGTTTTTCACGTTCAACATTGCGCTCTCCATCGTCGTACTGTTGGTCTGCGTTTACGCACTGCGTCCGCTCGACTTCTCGGTATTCCCCACCATCCTGCTCGTCGCCACCTTGCTCCGGCTGGCGCTCAACGTCGCGTCCACCCGTGTGGTCATGCTTCACGGGCAGGACGGTCATGCCGCCGCCGGTAAGGTGATTCAGGCGTTCGGTGAAGTGGTGATCGGCGGTAACTACGTCGTCGGTATCGTGGTGTTCGCGATCCTCATGATCATCAACTTCGTGGTCGTGACCAAAGGTGCCGGTCGTATCTCCGAGGTGAGCGCGCGCTTCACCCTCGACGCGATGCCCGGCAAACAGATGGCCATCGACGCCGACCTCAACGCCGGTCTGATCGATCAGCCCGAAGCCAAGCGCCGTCGTCTGGAAGTCGCCCAAGAGGCTGAGTTCTACGGTTCCATGGACGGTGCCAGTAAATTCGTTCGCGGTGACGCCATCGCTGGTCTGTTGATTCTGTTCATCAACCTCATCGGCGGCATGCTGGTGGGCATCATCCAGCACAGCATGAGCTTTGCTGACGCGGGCAAGGTCTACGCGCTGTTGACCATCGGTGACGGTTTGGTGGCGCAATTGCCGTCCCTGCTGCTGTCTACCGCCGCTGCGATCATGGTGACCCGTGCTTCCGGTTCGGAAGAAATGGGCAAGCTGGTCAAGCGCCAGATGTTCGCTTCGCACCAGGCACTGGCCGTATCCGCTGGCATCATGATCGTCATGGGTCTGGTGCCCGGCATGCCGCACTTCTCGTTCATCAGCCTCGGGCTGGCGGCGGCGGGTGGCGCTTACCTGCTGTGGAAGAAACAGAACATGGTCAAGCTGGCCGCGATCCAGGAAGTCAAACGCCAGCAGGACTTGCTGCCTGCGCCAAATCGCGCCCAGGAGTCGAAAGAGCTGGGTTGGGACGACGTGACGCCGATCGACATGATCGGCCTGGAAGTGGGCTATCGCCTGATTCCGCTGGTGGACCGCAACCAGGGTGGTCAACTGCTGGCGCGGATCAAGGGCGTGCGCAAGAAGCTCTCGCAGGAGCTGGGCTTCCTGATGCCGACCGTTCACATTCGCGACAACCTCGACCTGGCGCCGAGCGCCTACCGCCTGACGCTGATGGGCGTGACCCTCGCCGAGGCCGAGATTTACCCGGACCGCGAGTTGGCGATCAACCCCGGTCAGGTGTTTGGCAGCCTCAACGGCATCACTGCCAAAGACCCGGCGTTCGGGCTCGAAGCGGTCTGGATCGAGATTTCCCAGCGTGCCCAGGCGCAGTCTCTCGGCTACACCGTGGTCGACGCCAGCACCGTAGTGGCAACCCACTTGAACCAGATTCTCTACAAACACTCTCATGAGCTGATCGGGCACGAGGAAGTTCAGCAGCTGATGACGTTGCTGGCTAAAAGCTCGCCCAAGTTGGCTGAAGAGTTGGTACCCGGCGTGCTGTCGTTGTCGGCGCTGCTCAAGGTGTTGCAAGCGCTGCTGGCGGAACAGGTCCCGGTACGCGATATTCGCAGCATTGCCGAGGCCATCGCCAACAACGCTGCGCGGAGTCAAGATACCGCCGCATTGGTGGCGGCCGTACGGGTCGGATTGTCCCGCGCCATCGTGCAAAGCATTGTCGGCATTGAGCCGGAGCTGCCTGTTATCACGCTTGAGCCAAGGTTGGAACAGATATTGCTCAATAGTCTGCAGAAGGCAGGACAGGGTCAGGAAGAAGGCGTTCTCCTCGAACCGAGCATGGCTGAGAAACTTCAGCGCTCGTTGATCGAAGCGGCGCAGCGTCAGGAGATGCAGGGTCAGCCGGTTATTTTGTTGGTCGCAGGTCCGGTTCGCGCCATGTTGTCCCGCTTTGGACGCCTGGCCGTTCCGAACATGCATGTTTTGGCGTATCAGGAAATTCCTGACAATAAGCAAGTCACCATCGTAGCGACTGTCGGGCCGAACGGCTGAGGTAGTGAGTCATGCAAGTTAAGCGTTTTTTCGCCGCCGATATGCGACAAGCCATGAAACTGGTTCGCGATGAGCTGGGCGCTGAAGCCGCCATCATCGGGAATCGGCGGATTGCGGGCGGTGTGGAACTGACTGCCGCACTGGACTACAAATTGTCTGCGCTGGCCCCGCGCGTGCCGAACATCGAGCTGGAAGACGAACTGCGCAAGACCCAATCGCGCATCGTGACCGCTCAGGCCGAGCTGACCCATCGCAGCGAGCTGGACACCGTCGCCAATCGCCAGCTGTTCACCGGCGTGGCCATGGACGACAGCAAACAGATCGAACCGACGCTGGACGAACCGTTTCGCCCGTCGATCCACGCGGCCATTGCGGCTGATCGTGCTGAACGCGCCGAGCGTCAATCGGCCGAGCCGGGCATCAGCCAGCGTGCGTACGACTCGATGCGCTCTGAATTGAATGGCCTGCGTGAACTGCTGGAAGTCCAGCTGGGTTCCCTGGCCTGGAACCAACTGCAAGGCAGCCGCCCGCAGCAGGCCAACCTGTGGCGCCGTCTGCAACGCGTCGGTCTGTCAGGGCCTCTGTCTCGTGACCTGCTGGCGATGGTGCCGGACACCGACGATCAGCCTCACGCCTGGCGCATGTTGCTGGCGCACTTGGCGCGCATGATCGTCACCCCGGATGTCGAGCCGCTGGAAGAGGGCGGTGTGATTGCGATGGTCGGCCCGGCAGGCATGGGCAAGACCACGACGCTGGCCAAGCTGGCGGCGCGTTACGTGTTGAAGTACGGCGCACAAAACATCGCGCTGGTGAGCATGGACAGCTTCCGCATCGGGGCGCAGGAACAGCTCAAGACGCTGGGCCGCATCCTGAATGTGCCGGTGACCCACGTTGACCCCGGTCAATCGCTGGCTCAGGCGCTGGAGCCGTTGCTGCGCAAGCGTGTGGTGTTGATTGACACCGCCGGCCTGCAAGCCAGTGACCCGGCCCTGCGCCTGCAACTGGAGAGTCTGGCCGGTCGCGGGATCAAGGCGCGCAATTACCTGGTGCTCGCCACCACCAGCCAGAAGCAGGTGCTGACGGCGGCGTACCACAGTTATAAGCGTTGCGGTTTGGCCGGGTGCATCCTGACCAAGCTCGACGAAACCGCCAGCCTCGGCGAAGTGCTGAGCCTGGCGGTGACACATGAATTGCCCGTGGCCTATCTCACCGATGGCCCGCGCATTCCGGATGATCTGCATCTGCCACGTCGGCATCAGTTGGTCAGCAGGGCTGTCAGCGTTCAGATGCAGGAGGAGCCTAGCGAGGAAGCGATGGCGGATATGTTTGCGGATCTTTATCACAGCCCCGGCAAGCGCGCGGGCTAGGTAAGGAAAATGACAGTGGAATATACCTGCATCGATGGTCTGCCAAGCATTGTTCACGCAGTGAACGTGCAGCCCGAAATGTGGCTTTGGTCTAAGCAAGACAAGGTAAAAAATTAACATGGGCAGCATGCATCCCGTACAGGTTATCGCGGTGACCGGTGGCAAAGGTGGCGTCGGCAAGACCAACGTGTCAGTGAACCTCTCGCTGGCCCTGGCCGAGTTGGGACGTCGCGTCATGTTGCTGGACGCCGATCTGGGTCTCGCCAACGTTGACGTATTGTTGGGGCTGACCCCTAAACGCACCTTGGCGGACGTCATCGAAGGACGCTGCGAGCTGCGCGATGTTCTGTTGCAGGGCCCGGGCGGTGTGCGCATCGTGCCTGCGGCGTCGGGCACCCAGACCATGGTTCACCTGAGCCCTGCGCAACACGCAGGTCTGATTCAGGCGTTCAGCGACATCGGCGACAACCTGGACGTACTGGTGATCGACACCGCTGCCGGGATCGGCGAATCGGTGGTCAGCTTCGTGCGCGCCGCGCAGGAAGTGCTGTTGGTGGTCTGCGATGAGCCGACCTCGATCACCGACGCCTACGCGCTGATCAAACTGCTGAACCGCGACTACGGCATGAACCGTTTCCGCGTGCTGGCCAACATGGCGCAGAGCCCGCAGGAAGGCCGCAACCTGTTCGCCAAGCTGACCAAGGTCACCGACCGTTTCCTCGACGTGGCCCTGCAATACGTCGGCGCCGTGCCGTACGACGAATGCGTGCGCAAGGCCGTGCAGAAACAGCGTGCGGTGTACGAAGCGTTTCCACGTTCCAAATGCGCGCTGGCGTTCAAGGCCATTGCGCAGAAGGTCGATACCTGGCCATTGCCGGCGAACCCGCGAGGCCACCTTGAATTTTTCGTTGAGCGCCTGGTTCATCAGACCAGTGCAGGGCCTGTGTCATGACTGCAAGTGGCTATCGCATGTACAGCAAATCGTCCAAAGATTCTCAGTATGAGCTGATCGAGCGCTATGCCCCTTTGGTCAAGCGCATCGCCTACCACTTGCTGGCGCGTCTGCCGGCCAGCGTGCAGGTCGAGGATCTGATCCAGGCCGGCATGATCGGCCTGCTCGAAGTGTCGACCAAATACGACTCCACCAAGGGTGCGAGTTTCGAGACATACGCCGGCATTCGTATTCGCGGCGCGATGCTCGATGAAGTGCGCAAGGGGGACTGGGCGCCACGCTCGGTCCACCGCAATACGCGCATGGTCAGTGACGCGATTCGTGCAATTGAAGCGAAAACCGGTCGCGACGCTAAAGATCATGAAGTTGCGGCCGAACTTCAATTGAGTCTCGACGATTACTACGGGATTCTGAACGATACCTTGGGCAGCCGCTTGTTCAGCTTCGACGACCTGTTGCAGGACGGCGAGCATGAAGGGTTGCACGAGGACGGCGCGAGCCAGTCGCTCGAACCGTCGCGGGATCTGGAAGATGAACGTTTCCAGAGCGCGCTGGCGGACGCCATCGCCAACTTGCCCGAGCGTGAGCGCCTGGTGCTGGCGTTGTACTACGACGAAGAGCTGAACCTCAAAGAGATCGGGGAGGTCTTGGGGGTCAGCGAATCCCGTGTCAGCCAGCTGCATAGCCAGTGCGCCGCACGTCTGCGGGGCCGGTTGGGAGAATGGCGCGCGCGTTGACGCATTGACGCGGGCCCGTCTTTTCACAAAGATGCCTGCGTTTTGGGTGGTAAGGCCGGCTGTGCAAGGCGTTGTGTGGGAAGCAAGAGGGACAAGGCAGGAGCCGCTGGGATCAGGTCTTCGGACTTTTTCCGTGGCGCTCATCACGTGTTTCTTCGAAAGGCCCCCTCGTTTTCGTGTGACCGGTGGAGCGATGTTGCCGGTATTGATTGAACGCGCGTCCAGGCACTGGGCGCGTTAAAGACTGCTTGGAGGTCGAATTGGACAAGAACATGAAAATCCTCATCGTTGATGACTTTTCAACGATGCGGCGGATCATAAAAAACCTGTTGCGTGACCTTGGGTTCACCAACACGGCCGAAGCAGATGACGGTACCACCGCATTGCCGATGCTGCAGAGCGGTGCTTTTGACTTTCTGGTGACCGACTGGAACATGCCTGGCATGTCCGGCATCGACCTGCTGCGTCAGGTGCGTGCCGACGAACGTCTGCGTCACCTGCCTGTGTTGATGGTGACCGCCGAAGCCAAGCGCGAGCAGATCATCGAAGCCGCTCAGGCGGGCGTGAACGGTTACGTGGTCAAGCCTTTCACGGCTCAGGTGCTCAAAGAAAAGATCGAGAAGATATTCGAGCGCGTCAATTCCTGATGTCCGCTGTGAGGGCGCTATGGATTCCAAAGATTCGACAATGGGTGACTTCGAGTCGACCCTGAAGAAACACGCACAAGAACTGGTCGCCAGCCTCGAAAAAGGCAAGTTCGGCGACGCCGTGCAACTTATCCATGAGCTTAATCAGACCCGGGACCGCGGCCTGTATCAGGAAGTGGGCAAGCTGACGCGCGAGCTGCACAGTGCAATCGTCAATTTCCAGATTGACCCGCACATGCCGCAAGCCGAGGAAGTGTCGCAGATCACGGATGCCACCGAGCGTCTGTCGTACGTTGTCCGCCTCACTGAAGGCGCGGCCAACCGCACGATGGACCTGGTGGAGCAGAGCACACCGCTGATGAACGGCCTGAGCGCCGACGCCAAGGCGTTGAGCGTCGATTGGGGCCGCTTCATGCGCCGCGAAATCGGTGCTGAAGAGTTTCGTGATCTGGCCCGCCGCGTCGAAGGTTTTCTGACCCGCAGCGAGAAGGAGACCCACGAGGTCGCCAGTCACCTGAACGACATTCTGCTGGCTCAGGACTATCAGGACCTGACCGGCCAGGTGATCAAGCGTGTGACCACGCTGGTGACCGAAGTCGAGAGCAATTTGCTCAAGTTGGTGCTGATGGCCAGTCAGGTCGATCGCTTCGCCGGGATCGAACACGACCAGGAAGAGTTCCGTAAGCAAAAAGAACAGGAAAAACTTCATTCCAAGGGTGAAGGTCCGCAGATTCATGCCGATAAACGTGAAGACGTCGTATCCGGTCAGGATGATGTAGACGATCTGCTATCCAGCCTCGGCTTCTGAAATCCAGAGCCAGGGTTCTATGTGAAAGTGGCTGTGGGCTTGCGCGCCAATGTCTCGACGAAGGCAATGCGCGCAGGCCATCGACGCAGCTCCTGGATCGGTTGACGGTTAATTTTAGGAGCACCCCCAATGAGCTTCGGCGCCGATGAAGAGATCCTTCAGGATTTTCTGGTAGAGGCCGGCGAGATTCTGGAGCAGTTGTCCGAACAGTTGGTCGAGCTGGAAAGCCGACCGGACGATGCGGACCTGCTCAATGCAATTTTTCGCGGTTTTCACACTGTAAAAGGGGGCGCAGGCTTCCTCCAGCTCAACGAGCTGGTCGAATGCTGCCACATCGCCGAAAACGTGTTCGACATCCTGCGCAAAGGTGAGCGCCGGGTCGACGCGGAACTCATGGATGTCGTGCTCGAAGCACTGGACACCGTCAACAGCATGTTCGGCCAGGTCCGTGAGCGTTCGGACGTGACCCCGGCCACGCCTGAGCTGCTCGCCGCGCTGTCGCGTCTGGCCGAGCCTGCGTCTGCCGACGAAATCGCCGCTGCCCCTGCGCCGGTGGTTGAAGAGGTGGCCGAAGCGCCTTCCGACGACATCACCGATCACGAATTCGAACAACTGCTGGACTCGCTGAATGCCGTGAAGGCGGAAGCGGCGAGCGCAGCCGTGTCTGCCCCACCGGCACCTGCACCCGCTGCGCCTGCAACGGAAGCCGCCAGCGACGAAATCACCGACGCCGAGTTTGAATCCCTGCTGGATCAACTGCATGGCAAAGGCCAGTTCGCGGTCGATGCCGTGGCGCCTGCTGCTGCACCGGCTGCGTCTTCTGCGCCGGCTGCCGCGCCTGCCAGCGATGAAATCACCGACGACGAATTCGAAGCGTTGCTTGATCAACTGCACGGCAAAGGCTCGTTTTCCGCCGACACAGCGACAGCCGTTGCCCCTGCTCCAGTGGCGGCCGCGCCTGCCGCTGCCGAGTCCGGCGCCCCGGCTTCAGATGAAATCACCGATCACGAATTCGAAGCGCTGCTCGACCAACTGCATGGCAAGGGCACCTTCTCGGCGGACGTTGCCGCGAGCGCGCCCGTTGCCACGGCACCCGTGAAAAAAGCCGAACCGGCCAAGGCCGAGGCCCCCAAAGCCGAGCCAGCCAAACCGGCGGCCGCGTCTGCTCCGGCTGCGGCACCTGCGCCTGCAAAAGCGGCCGCTGCGCCAGCCCCTGCAGCGGCAGCACCGGCACCGACAGCACCGGCCCGGGCACCTGCACCGGCAGCCGCCGACAAGGCCCCGACCGAAGCCGAAACCACCGTGCGCGTCGACACCGCGCGGCTGGACGAAATCATGAACATGGTCGGCGAGTTGGTGCTGGTGCGTAACCGTCTGGTGCGCCTGGGCCTCAACAGCGGCGATGAAGCCATGTCCAAGGCCGTGTCCAACCTGGACGTGGTCACCGCTGACCTGCAAACCGCCGTCATGAAGACCCGGATGCAGCCGATCAAGAAAGTCTTCGGTCGCTTCCCGCGACTGGTTCGCGATCTGGCCCGTCAGCTCAAGAAAGAAATCAACCTTGAACTGGTCGGTGAAGAAACCGACCTCGACAAGAACCTGGTCGAGGCCCTGGCCGACCCGCTGGTCCACTTGGTGCGCAACGCGGTTGACCACGGCATCGAATCGCCGGAAGAGCGCGAAGCATCGGGCAAGGCCCGTGGCGGTCGCGTAGTGCTCTCGGCGGAACAGGAAGGCGACCACATCCTGCTGTCGATTTCCGATGACGGCAAAGGTATGGACCCGGCGGTGCTGCGCGCCATCGCGGTCAAGCGTGGGGTGATGGACAAGGATGCGGCGGATCGCCTGAGCGACACCGACTGCTACAACCTGATCTTCGCGCCGGGCTTCTCGACCAAGACCGAGATTTCCGACGTGTCGGGCCGTGGCGTGGGCATGGACGTGGTGAAAACCAAGATTGCCCAGCTCAACGGCACCATCAACATCTACTCGACCAAGGGCCAGGGCTCGAAGATCGTCATCAAGGTCCCGTTGACCCTGGCGATCATGCCGACCCTGATGGTGATGCTGGGCAACCAGGCGTTCGCGTTCCCGCTGGTCAACGTCAACGAAATCTTCCACCTGGACCTCTCGACCACCAACGTCGTCGACGGGCAGGAAGTGGTGATCGTGCGTGACAAGGCGCTGCCGCTGTTCTACCTCAAGCGCTGGCTGGTCAGCTCGGCCGCGCACGAGGAGCAACGCGAAGGTCACGTGGTGATCCTTTCCGTCGGCACCCAACGCATCGGCTTCGTGGTCGATCAACTGGTCGGTCAGGAAGAAGTCGTGATCAAACCGCTGGGCAAGATGTTGCAAGGCACGCCAGGCATGTCCGGCGCCACCATCACCGGTGACGGCCGCATCGCGCTGATTCTCGATGTGCCGAGCATGCTCAAGCGGTACGCCGCGCGGCGTATTTGATGCCTGGTATGCAGTGAACCTTGTGGGGGCGAATTCATTCGCGAAAATCGGTCAGGCGACACCTCTGTAGCGTCTGCCCCGCCGCTTCGCGAATACATTCGCTCCCGCAGGTTCGTTATCCATCCATGAAAGACGGGTGGATCAGAGGTTGATGAAACGGGATGGCCCCTGAGGGGACAGGCCCTACGGAGTGTTTATGGCAGTCAAGGTTCTGGTGGTAGACGATTCCGGTTTTTTCCGCCGGCGCGTCTCGGAAATTCTTTCCTCTGACACAACGATTCAAGTGGTCGGCACCGCCACCAACGGCAAGGAAGCGATCGAGCAGGCCCTGGCCCTGAAGCCCGATGTGATCACCATGGACTACGAAATGCCGATGATGGATGGCATTACCGCAGTCCGTCACATCATGCAGCGTTGCCCGACTCCGGTGTTGATGTTCTCCTCGCTGACCCACGAAGGCGCCCGGGTGACTCTGGATGCGCTGGATGCCGGTGCGGTCGATTACCTGCCCAAGAATTTCGAAGACATCTCGCGCAACCCCGAGAAGGTCAAACAAATGCTGTGCGAAAAGGTGCATACCATTTCCCGCAGCAACCGTCGTTTCAGCGGTTACAGCAGTGCGCCCGCGGCCCCGTCTCACGCACCGGCTGCACCGGCCCCGGCGACCGGTTCGCTGCGCAGTCCGGCCCCGACGCCCGGTGCCACGACCCGACCTGCGCCAGCCCCCGCGCCGACCCGTGCACCGGCAGCCCACTCGCCGACGTCGCCCGCGCCCAAGCGCAAGGCCTACAAGCTGGTCGCGATTGGCACGTCCACCGGCGGCCCAGTGGCGCTGCAACGCGTACTGACTCAATTGCCCGCGAACTTTCCGGCCCCCATCGTGCTGATCCAGCACATGCCTGCAGCCTTCACCAAAGCCTTCGCCGAGCGGCTGGACAAGCTGTGCCGCATCAGCGTCAAGGAAGCCGAGGACGGCGACATTCTGCGTCCAGGCCTGGCGCTGCTGGCCCCCGGCGGCAAGCAGATGATGGTCGATGGCCGTGGCGCGGTGAAAATCCTGCCGGGCGACGAGCGTCTGAATTACAAACCGTGCGTGGACATCACCTTCGGCTCGGCCGCCAAATCCTACGGCGACAAAGTGCTGGCGGTGGTGCTGACCGGCATGGGCGCCGATGGCCGTGAGGGCGCGCGTCTGCTCAAGCAGGGCGGCAGCCACATCTGGGCCCAGGACGAAGCCAGCTGCGTGATCTACGGCATGCCGATGGCCATCGTCAAAGCCGATCTCGCCGACGCGGTCTACAGCCTGGATGACATCGGGCGTCACCTGGTCGAGGCGTGTCTCTGATGGATGTCTTGACGCTCATAGGGATCATTCTGGCGTTCGTCGCGATCATTGGCGGCAACTTCCTCGAAGGCGGTCATATCGGCGCCTTGCTCAATGGCCCGGCGGCGCTGATCGTGCTCGGCGGCACGCTGGCAGCGTGCCTGTTGCAGACGCCGATGAGTGCCTTCAAACGGGCGATTCAGATCTTCATCTGGATTCTGTTCCCGCCGCGCATCGACCTTGCCGGGGGCATCGACCGCGTTGTGTCCTGGAGCCTGACCGCACGCAAGGAAGGCCTGTTGGGCCTGGAAACCGTGGCCGACACCGAGCTGGATGCCTATTCACGCAAGGGCCTGCAATTGCTGGTGGACGGGGTCGAACCCGAAGCCATTCGCAGCATTCTGGAAGTGGACTTTCTGACCCAGGAAAGCCGCGACATACAGGCGGCCAAAGTCTTTGAAAGCATGGGCGGCTACGCGCCGACCGTGGGCATCATCGGTGCGGTCATGGGCCTGATCCATGTGATGGGCAACCTGGCCGACCCGAACCAGTTGGGCAGCGGCATTGCCGTGGCCTTCGTCGCGACCATTTATGGCGTGGCGTCGGCCAACCTGATTCTTTTGCCGGTGGCGAACAAGCTCAAGGCCGTGGCGATTCGTCAGTCTCGTTACCGCGAAATGCTGCTCGAAGGCCTGCTGTCGATTGCCGAAGGCGAGAACCCGCGCTCGATTGAATTGAAGCTGCAAGGCTTCATGGAGTGATGGACTGATGGCCCGTCGACGTCGCCACCACGAAGAGCACGAAAACCACGAACGCTGGCTGGTGTCCTACGCGGACTTCATCACCTTGCTGTTCGCGTTTTTCGTGGTCATGTACTCGATCTCGTCGCTGAACGAGGGCAAGTACAAAGTGCTGTCCGAAGCACTGGTCGGGGTGTTCAACGAAGCCGAGCGCAGCGTCAAGCCGATCCCCATTGGCGAACAGAAACCCCAGACCGTGCGCCCGGCCGACCCGCTGGTGCAAGACAGCGAGCAGACCGACGCGGCGCTGGGGCAGGGCGCCCAGGACCCGCTTAAGTCGATTGCCGACGACGTCAACGCGGCGTTCGGTGATTTGATCGCCTCCAATCAGATGACCGTGCGCGGCAACGAGCTGTGGATCGAGATCGAACTCAATTCCAGCCTGCTGTTCGGCAGCGGTGATGCCTTGCCCAGCAATCAGGCCTTCGACCTGATCGACAAAGTGGCCAAAATCATCAAGCCGTTCGACAACCCGATCCACGTCGAGGGCTTCACCGACAACCAGCCCATCAACTCGTCGCAGTACCCGAGCAACTGGGAGCTGTCGTCGGCGCGGGCGTCGAGCATCGTGCGTATGCTGGCCATGGACGGGATCAACCCGGTGCGCATGGCCTCGGTGGGTTACGGCGAATTCCAGCCGCTGACCTCCAACGCGACCGCCGATGGGCGTGCCCGCAACCGCCGTGTGGTGCTGGTGATCTCGCGTAATCTGGACGTGCGTCGCAGCCTGACCGGCTCCGGCACCGCCGCCAATGCGAAACCCGATGCGGCGCTGCGTCGTGCTGGCACACAAACTGCACCGGCACCCGCCAAGCCGCCGCAAGGCGTCAAATCTTCGTCACCTGCCCCTTGAATCGGTCTCGGTCATGGTTGTGATGGCTGGGGGGAACGCGAACACATGAGAGTCTGGGCAGTAGCCAATCAGAAAGGCGGGGTCGGGAAGACCACCACCTCCATCGCTTTAGCCGGTTTGCTGGCAGAGGCGGGCAAGCGCGTGGTCGTCGTCGACCTGGACCCCCATGGTTCGATGACCAGCTATTTCGGCCACGACCCCGATGCGCTGGAACACAGCAGCTTCGACCTGTTCTTGCACAAGGGCGCGGTGCCGGAAGGCCTGCCCGGTCAACTGCTGCTGCCCACCAGCGACAAACGCATTTCCCTGCTGCCGTCGAGCACCGCGCTCGCCACCCTTGAGCGCCAATCGCCGGGGCAGAGCGGGCTGGGCCTGGTGATCGCCAAGAGCCTCGCGCAGCTGTGGCAGGATTTCGATTACGCGATCATCGACAGTCCGCCATTGTTAGGCGTGTTGATGGTCAACGCGCTGGCCGCGAGTCAGCAACTGGCGATCCCGGTGCAGACCGAGTTTCTGGCGGTAAAAGGCCTGGAGCGCATGGTCAACACGCTGGCGATGATCAACCGCTCGCGCAAGGTGCCGCTGCCGTACACCATCGTCCCGACGCTGTTCGACCGTCGCACCCAGGCGTCGATGGGCACCCTCAAACTGCTGCGCGACAGCTACCCGGAACACGTCTGGAAGGCCTATATCCCGGTCGATACCCGGTTGCGCGATGCCAGCCGGGCCGGGGTCACGCCGTCGCAGTTCGACAACAAGAGCCGGGGCGTGCTGGCATACCGCACGCTGCTCAAACACATGCTCACCGAACAGCTTGTCGGGCAGGTGGCCTGAAGTGTCCGCTGATCGTTTATTCACACGCCTTGCGCCTGCGCGCTCAAGTCGGCCTGCAGTGCAGCCGATAAAAAAGACAGGCGGTAATCGCATCACTTATTTTCGGGCTCCTGTATGAACCGCCCTCTGGACATCGCATCCCGGCCACAGCTGGCGCTGCAAAACTACCTCGACGCGTTGTTGCAGGACGCCACCGAAGAGCTGGACGTCGGCGACGGCATCGATGAATTTCAAGCGGCCGTGCTCGAAGAGCAGGCCCATGACGCACGCATGCGTTCGGCGGTCGCTGAAGCGGTCGCGGTCGCGGCGGCGGTCGCGGTCGCGGCGGCGGTGCCTGTGCGTCCCGCGGCGCCGATCAGCCAGCCTGCGCCGCATGCCCAGCCTGCGGCGCGTCCGGTTGCCGAGCCGATCGCCGCCCGGGTGATGGAGCGTCCGGTGATATTGCCGCCGGTCATCGCACCGCCGATGGTCGTGCCGGTGGTCGAGCCTGTTATTTCCGAGCCCACTGTCGAACCGACGGTGGCGGTGGTTGAGCCGGTCGCCGAAGTGCACCTGCCATCGCAGCGCACGCCGACGCCTCCGCCGACCGCCGATGATCGTCCGGACTGGGCTGCCGAGCCGTTCGAATGCCTGCTGTTCGACGTCGCGGGCCTGACGCTGGCGGTGCCGCTGGTGTGCCTGGGGTCGATCTATCCGTTGGCCGGGCACGACCTGACGCCGTTGTTCGGGCAGCCGGACTGGTTTCTCGGCATCCTGCCCAGCCAGGCGGGCAATCTGAAAGTGCTGGATACGGCGCGCTGGATCATGCCGGACCGCTACCGCGACGATTTCCGCCAGGGTTTGCAGTACGTGATTTCGGTTCAAGGGTACGAATGGGGATTGGCGGTGCATCAGGTCAGCCGTTCGCTGCGCCTGGAGCCTGACGAAATCAAATGGCGCACCCATCGGGGTCAACGTCCGTGGCTGGCCGGGACAGTCATCGAGCACATGTGCGCGCTGCTGGACGTGTCCGAACTGGCCGAGTTGATCGCCAGTGGCGCGGTCAAGCAGATGCAGGCACGCAAATAGCTGTATTGAAAAGCATCTTCCAATAAACACAGGGCGGCGCGAGTGCGTCGCCTGAAGAGCACAACACGCAAGGGGTTAGGGGTATGAAGAAGTCGTCAGCACAGGGTTCCGAAGATCCGATCCTGCAATGGGTCACCTTCCGCCTGGACAACGAAACGTATGGCATCAACGTGATGCAGGTTCAGGAAGTGCTGCGCTATACCGAGATTGCGCCAGTGCCGGGTGCGCCGAGCTACGTGCTGGGCATCATCAACCTGCGCGGTAACGTCGTCACTGTGATCGACACCCGTCAGCGCTTTGGTCTGCCGCCAGTTGAAGTCAGCGATAACACGCGTATCGTGATCATCGAGGCCGACAAGCAAGTGGTCGGGATCCTGGTCGATAGCGTGGCGGAAGTGGTGTACCTGCGTCAGTCGGAAGTCGAAACGGCGCCGAACGTGGGCAACGACGAATCTGCCAAGTTCATCCAGGGTGTTTGCAACAAGAACGGCGAGCTGCTGATCCTCGTGGAGTTGGACAAGATGATGTCCGAGGAAGAGTGGTCCGAGCTGGAGAACATCTGATTGATTCTTGAGGTTGCGGTCATTTTTCTGGCGGTGTTGTGGGTCGCGTCCGTTGCGATGTTCATGGCCCACACCAAACGCCTGCGCACGCTGGCCACGCAGCAGGTCGAGGCTGACTCGCTGCGGGACCAGCGCATCCGTGAATTGGCCCGGCGTCTGGAGAATTACCAGAGTGGTACGGTGAAGATGGGCGAGGATCTGCAGGATTTGCGCTCTATGGTCTCGCCATTGCCGGACAAGGTGACGGCGCTGGAGCAGCGGGATCCGTCCACGTTGTCTTTCGCTCAGGCGGCGCGTCTGGTGAGTATGGGGGCGAGTGTGGATGAGCTGACTCAGTCGTGCGGGTTGACCCAGGCTGAGGCGCAGTTGATGAGTAAGTTGCACGGGAATAATTGAGAGGCTTAATGGCGCTTCCTCTTGTTATGTGAATATCCGTTGCTGCGGGCGGGGCTGATAACGGTTCCGCCCTTACGGCGGGTCACTTTTTCCAAGAGCGGTCTGTGTCAACGTAGTTGTCGCTTCAGATCTCAAGCAGCCTGTCTATTCACAGGATCACGTTCGCGATTCAAGT
>NZ_JAAAKW010000037.1 GCF_009905615.1 Pseudomonas sp. SLFW | reverse complement strand
CAAAGCAAATTGCTGCGGGTGTTGCAGGAAAAGGAGTACGAACCGGTCGGCTCCAACGAGATGATCAAGACCGACATCCGGCTGATTGCGGCAACGTCCATCGATCTTGAGGCGGCGATCAAGCGCGGGGAATTTCGCGCCGACCTGTATTACCGCCTGAGCGTGCTGCCGATTGAAGTTCCGCCCTTGCGCGACCGGCTGGATGACATGCCCGCGCTGACCGAAGCGATTCTCGAAGAGTTACACAGCCAGCACGAGCTGGAGCCCGGAGCGATGACAATGCTCGGCCATCATGCATGGCCAGGAAACATCCGCGAATTGCGCAACGTGCTGGAACGGGCGGCGCTGCTCAGTGATGACACGCAATTGACTGCCGACGACATTCGCGTGGCCATTGGCACGGTTGTTCCTCATACCCCTGCCGCCTCGCAGCGGCGGACGGAGCCGGTCCTCAACGAAACCTACAACGACGCACGGCAGCGGTTCGACCGGGAATTGATCCAGGCCAAACTGGCGCAATGTCGGGGGAACGTGATCCTCGCCGCCCGGCAATTGGGGTTGGGGCGCTCGACGTTGTACAAGAAGATGGCGGCATTGGGGATTGCCGAGTCTCAGTAACGAGACAGGCTGTCTCTGAACGAGGACGTCGATGGCTGCATTGCTTAGCTCGCCGCACCACACATCTCCTGTGGGAGCGAATTCATTCGCGAAACGGTATTCCAGACGACACATTTTCAGCGCCTGCACTGGCCATTCGCGAATGAATTCGCTCCTACAGAATCTTGCGATGTTCAAAAATATGGCAATCGCCTCGGGACTTCTGAGCACACCTCGCCGGCGGAGGGGCCCGTACGGCTTCCCAATGTCTCAATAACGAGACACGCAAACACCCGACACCGCATTGAAAATAATTAAAGCCATACAATTCAACCAGTTATGCATATGGCACGTTAATCGCTATACCTCCTGCCAAGCGGCTCGACCGCATCGATAACAAAAACAACAGGAGACACTCAATGAGTGTGATCATCGCCTTGGCAGCGCTCGCGCTGTTGATGCTCGCGGCCTACCGTGGTTACAGCGTCATTCTTTTCGCCCCCATCGCCGCCCTCGGTGCGGTGTTGCTCACCGATCCGTCAGCCGTGGCTCCCGCCTTCACGGGTGTGTTCATGGACAAGATGGTGGGCTTCGTCAAACTCTACTTCCCCGTGTTCCTGCTTGGCGCCGTGTTCGGCAAGCTGATCGAGCTGTCCGGTTTCTCGCGCTCCATCGTCGCGGCTGCGATCAAGCTGCTGGGTACGCGCCAGGCGATGCTGGTCATCGTGCTGGTCTGCGCCCTGCTCACGTATGGCGGCGTGTCGCTGTTCGTCGTGGTGTTCGCGGTCTACCCGTTCGCCGCCGAGATGTTCCGCCAGAGCGACATCCCGAAACGGCTGATTCCCGCCACCATCGCACTGGGCGCGTTTTCGTTCACCATGGACGCCCTGCCCGGCACGCCGCAGATCCAGAACATCATCCCCTCGACCTTCTTCAACACCACTGCATGGGCGGCGCCGTGGCTGGGGCTGATCGGCACGGTGTTCGTGTTCTGCACGGGCATGCTGTTCCTGCAACGCCAGCGCAACAAGGCGCAACGCGCGGGTGAAGGCTACGGCACTGAACTGCGCAACGAACCGGAAACGCCTGCTGACATTCAACTGCCCAACCCGTGGATCGCCCTCGCGCCACTGCTGTTGGTCGGGGTCATGAACCTGCTGTTCACCCACTGGATTCCCCAGTGGTACGGCAAAACCCACACCCTCTCGCTGCCAGGCATGGCCACGCCGGTGCAAACGGAAATCTCCAAGATCACCGCCATCTGGGCCGTGGAAGCCGCGTTGCTGGTAGGGATCGTTTTCGTGTTGCTGTTCGCGTTCCGCGCGGTGAAATCGAAGCTGGCGGAGGGAAGCAAGGGCGCGGTCAGCGGCGCGTTGCTGGCGGCGATGAACACCGCGTCGGAATACGGCTTTGGCGCAGTCATCGCTTCGCTGCCGGGCTTTCTGGTGTTGGCAGACGGCCTCAAGTCGATCCCCAACCCGCTGGTCAACGAGGCGATCACCGTCACCCTGCTGGCGGGGATCACCGGCTCGGCTTCGGGCGGCATGAGCATTGCGCTGGCGGCGATGTCAGACAGTTTCATCGCTGCTGCCCACGCGGCCAACATCCCGTTGGAAGTGCTGCACCGGGTGGCGGCGATGGCCAGCGGCGGCATGGACACCCTGCCCCACAACGGCGCCGTCATCACCCTGCTGGCCGTCACCGGCCTGACGCACCGCGAGGCGTACAAGGACATTTTCAAGATCACCCTCATCAAGACCCTGGCGGTTTTCGTGGTGATCGCTACTTTCTATGCAACCGGCATCGTATGAGGAATACAACATGAGTCTGCACGGCAAAACCGCACTGGTCACCGGCTCCACCAGCGGCATCGGCCTGGGCATCGCCCTGACCCTGGCGAAAGCGGGCGCCAATCTGGTGCTGAACGGCTTTGGTGACGCCTCGGCCGTGATCGAGCAGGTCAAACAGTTCGGCGGCAAGGTCGGCCATCACCCGGCGGACGTCAGCGACGTGGCGCAGATCGCCGACATGATCGCCTATGCCGAGCGTGAGTTTGGCGGCGTGGACATTTTGGTGAACAACGCCGGGATTCAGCACGTCGATGCGGTGGAGGATTTCCCGGTCGAGAGCTGGGACAAGATCATTGCGATCAACCTGTCGTCGGTGTTCCACAGCACCCGTTTGTGCCTGCCCGGTATGCGCGCCAAGAACTGGGGCCGGATCGTCAACATTGCCTCGGTACACGGGCTGGTGGGTTCGACCGGCAAGGCGGCGTACGTCGCGGCGAAGCACGGCGTGATCGGGCTGACCAAAGTGGTGGGGTTGGAGACGGCGACCAGTAATGTGACGTGCAATGCCATTTGTCCGGGCTGGGTGTTGACCCCGCTGGTGCAGAAGCAGATCGATGATCGCGGCGCGGAAACGGGCGACATCGAACAGGCCAAGCATGACCTGCTGGCGGAGAAGCAGCCGTCGCTGGAGTTCGTTACCCCGTCTCAACTGGGCGAATTGGCACTGTTCCTGTGCAGCGAAGCGGGTGCGCAGGTGCGTGGCGCGGCGTGGAATATTGATGGGGGCTGGTTGGCGCGGTAACGACGTGCGAGTGGGTCACACTATGGGAGCGAATTCATTCGCGAAAGGATCGGCAGGCGACACAACTGCGTCGGATGTACCGCTTTCGCGAATAAATTCGCTCCCACAGAGATCGTAACAGTCATGCAAAATGTGTTCGACGCTCACACCGGGACTTCAGGCGCCCGGCTCATCCCGCTCATCCACCAGCCCCCAATCCTTGACGTTTGCTTTCGCGGCGGGCTGTGGAGGCGGCGGAGGCGTCGAGATCGTATTCGCATCGCCCTCGGCGTGCAGTTTCAGGCGCAAACGCACGTTGTTCGCCGAGTCAGCATTTTTCAGCGCCTCTTCTTCGGTGATCGCCCCCTCCACCGCCAGGTCGAACAGCGCGTTATCAAAGGTCTGCATCCCCAGGTTCACGGATTTTTCCATGATCCCTTTGAGTTCGGTCAGTTCGTTGCGGTGGATGAGATCGCGGATGGTTGACGTGCCGAGCATCACTTCCACAGCCGCTCGACGCTTGCCATCCGTGGTCTTGACCAGCCGCTGGGAAACGAACGCCTTGAGGTTGTTGCCCAGGTCATGAAGCAACTGCGGGCGGCGCTCTTCGGGGAAGAAGTTGATGATGCGGTCCAGCGCCTGGTTGGCGTTGTTGGCGTGCAGGGTCGAAATCGCCAAATGCCCGGTGTCGGCAAACGCCAGCGCATGCTCCATGGTTTCCCGGTCGCGGATTTCGCCGATCAGGATCACGTCTGGCGCCTGACGCAAGGTGTTCTTCAATGCGGCGTGAAAGCTGCGGGTGTCGACCCCGACTTCCCGCTGATTGATGATCGAGCGCTTGTGTTTGTGGATGAACTCCACCGGGTCTTCAATGGTGATGATGTGCCCGCTGGCGTGCCGGTTGCGGTGGTCGATCAGCGCGGCCAGTGAGGTGGATTTGCCCGAGCCCGTGGCCCCGACGAACAGCACCAGCCCGTGCTTTTCCATGACCACGTCGAGCAGGATCGGTGGCAGGTGCAGGTCTTCGAATTTCGGGATGTCGAGCTTGATGTTCCGCGCCACGATGGAGACTTCGTTGCGCTGTTTGAAGATGTTGATCCGGAACCGTCCGACGCCTGACAAGGAGAACGCCAGGTTCATCTCCAGCTCGCGCTCGAAGTCCAGACGCTGCTCGGCGTCCATGATCCCGTCGGCAATCAGCGCGACGTCGCCGGGTTTGAACGCCTCAGTGCCCAATGGCTTGAGGACGCCATTGAATTTCGCGCAGGGCGGCGCACCGGTAGACAGGTAGAGATCCGATCCATCCTGGGTGGCCAAAACCTTCAACAACGCCGGAAAATCCATAAATCACACCGCACATAAAGGTTTAAGAAGACCGCAGGTCGACATTAAGTGCGACCATCGACCCGTACCAACGTTCGCTTGAAGGCCGCGCAACGCTCGTCCGACCAAGTGAAGGAAATTACCTGAAATTCTGTGACAAAGGCATAATGCGCGGCTTTTTTATCGAGGGGTTCATTCCGCATGAAGGCTCAAGCCCGCCATATTCTGGTCAAGACGGCCGAAGAGGCCGAACAGTTGAAGCAGCGCATCGCCAAGGGTGAAGCCTTCGACGTGCTGGCGAAGAAATATTCCACCTGCCCGTCAGGCAAGCGCGGCGGGGATCTGGGAGAGGTTCGGCCGGGGCAGATGGTCGGTGCAATCGACCAGGTTATTTTCAAAAAGCCGCTGCGCACGGTGCACGGGCCGGTGAAGAGCAAGTTCGGCTATCACCTGGTGCAGGTGTTTTATCGGGATTAAGGTGACGTTCACGCCATGAGTCTGTAGGAGTGAGCTTGCTCGCGATTGCGCCATGGCAGATGCCGCAGATGTGTCGGGTAAAACGCTATCGCGAGCAAGCTCACTCCTACAGGGGATCGTGTAGGTGATTCAGACCGGCATCACACTCCGTGGAATCACCGCCCCCGGATGCTGAATCACCAGCCCCGCCAAGCGATGCCCGGCGTCCGCTGCCTCTTCCGGGCTGCCGCCACGCAAGCGTTTCGCCAGGTACGCCGCGCTGAATGAATCCCCCGCCGCCGTGGTGTCCACGACCTTCCGCACCGCATGCGCCGGAACCTCATAACGCCGCTCGCCCGCGCGCACCAGGCAGCTTTGCGCACCCCGCTTGATCACCACTTCGGCCACGCCCAGTCCGCGATAGGCGTCCATGATCTGCTCGCTGTCGGTGTAACCGAACAGTGCCTGTTCGTCGTCCTCAGTGAGCAAGGCAACGTCCACTTCGTGCATCACAGCCCGATACGCCTGTCGCGCCTGATCCACGCTGCGCCACAGCCGTGGGCGGTAGTTGTTGTCGAACACCACCCGCGCGCCGCGATCACGGGCATCGCCGAGGCTCGACAGCAGCCGCGCCCTGCCCACCTCCCCCAGCACCGCCAGGGTGATGCCACTGAAATACAGCACGTCGTATTCCGGCAGCGCTTCCAGAATCGGGTCGGCCGATGGCGTGGTGAAGCATTCGCGCACCGCCGCTTCGTTGCGCCAGTACAGGAAACGCCGCTCGCCGTTGGCGTCGGTCTGAATGCAATACAACCCCGGCAAGCGGCCCGGCAGACGCTGGACCCGGCTCAAGCCGATGCCTTCGTCCGCCCAGATGCCGCACATGGCGTCGCTGAAGCTGTCATCGCCCAGTGCCGTGACGTAATCCACCTGCGCCGCCGAACCCAACAGGCGCGACAGATACACCGCCGTGTTCAAGGTGTCGCCGCCGAAGCTCTGCTTGAGCGCACCGTCGGCGTGCTGTTGCAGCTCGATCATGCATTCGCCAATCAAGGCGACACGGGGATGACTGTGGCTGACCAGTTCGCTCATCACAGGCTCCCGTCAGAAAAAGGTTTCGAAGGTTTCGATGACGCTCAAGTCGTCGCCCACCAGACAGCCGGTGCGCCACTTGTCGAAGGTCAGGCAAGGGTGCGAAGTGCCGAAGGAAATGATGTCGCCGATCTTCAGCTCGACGCCCGGCGCGACGGTCATGAACGCGTGCTGGTCCATCACGGCAGTGACCTTGCAGGCACTGACGTCATCGCCCTGCGCGGGCACCACGCCCGGTGTGTAGCGTTTGATCGGGTTGGGCATGCCGGCGTCGAACGCCACGTCACGCTTGCCCAGCGCAATCACGGCAAACCCCGGCTCCGGCATCGATTGCACGTGGGCCCAGACTTCCAGGGCCGGTTGCAGGCCTTCGCTCAGGTCGTGGCGACGGTCCAGCACGCAGCATTGGGCTTCTTTATAAATGCCGTGGTCGTGCACCACGTAGCTGCCAGGGCGCAAAACAGCGATGAAGCGGTCGCGCACCTGCTGTTTGTCGAACTCTTCGGCGATCAGGTCGTACCAGGCCGAGCCCGAAGCGGTGACGATTGGGCGATCCAGCGCGAACGCACCTTTGTCTTGCAGGGTCACGGCCAGACGCACCAGCGATGCGGCAAATGCGCGAATACCGGCGATGGCCTTGTCGCCATGAATCACGCCCTCGTAGCCTTCAATGCCAGTGAGTTTCAGTGCCGGTTGCGCGGCAATCGCGTCGGCCAAGGCCATGACTTCTTCTTCACTGCGGCACCCGCAACGGCCGCCGACCACGCCGTATTCAATCATCACGTTGAGGTGCAGGCCTCTGGCAGCAAAGAACTCGCCGAGGGCTTTGACGTTGTCCGGATGATCGACCATGCAATGGAAATCGAACATCGAGTCGCTGAGCATCTCTGCGATGATCGCCATGTTCGGCGCGCCCACCAGTTGGTTGGCCATCAGCACCCGGCGCACGCCGTGGGCGTAGGCTGCGCGGGTCTGGGTGGCGGTGGCCAGCGTCATGCCCCAGGCACCGTGCTGCAGCTGACGCTGAAACAGCGCGGGAACCATGCTGGTCTTGCCGTGGGGGGCCAGCTCGGCGCCGCTGTCACTGACGAATCTCTGCATCCAGCGCAGGTTGTGTTCCAGCGCTTTATCGTGGATGACCAGCGCGGGCAGGCTGACGTCGCGAACCAGCTGGTCGCCCGGGTTGGCGGCGCCTTTCTCGACGACGGCGTCCTTGTTTATGGTGGCAGTGGTCATGTCTGTTCTCCGGAATTCTTGTTGGTGTGAAAGGACGAACCGTCAGTCGTTGACCCGGCGGGCCAGGCCGTTTGCGCTGTCGATCAGCACGCGTCGGTAGTCGTCGTAATGCGCGGTCGCGTCGGCCCGTGGCGCGACGATGCACAGCGTGGCGATGCAAATGCCCTGCTTGTCCTTGACCGGCGCGGCGAAGCAATGGGTAAACGTGTCGGCGATGCTGTTGAAGGAAAAGAAGCCTTCTGCATGAGCCTTGCGGATCTCCGCGAGGAAGGTCTCCAGCGGCAGTCGCGTGCCGTCCGGCAGGATGAAATCCTCCGGGTCGATCAGGTCGGTGATCGCCTGATCGCTCAGGTGGCCCAGCAGCAGACGGCCCGAGGCGGTCCACGGGATGGGCGCGTCTTCGCCGATGTCCGAGGAAATGCGGAAATGCCGGGCGCCCTCTTTCATCAGTGCGACCGTGTATTTGCGGCCGTTGAGCAGGCACATCTGCGCGGTTTCACGGGTCTGGTCAACGATCTCGCCCAGGCTGGTTTCGGCCTCGCGGGTGAAGTCGAAATGCCGTAAATGCGCCTGCCCGAGAAAGTACAGCTGACGCCCCAGATAGACGTGGCCGTCCTTGCCCACGTTTTCCAGAATCCGCCGCTCCAGCAGGGACGCGACCAACTCGTAGACCGTCGATTTCGGGCTGCCGATGCCGCTGGCAATTTCATTCGGACGCAGGGGCGTGCCCGTTTCCTTGAGGAAATCGAGAATATCGAACGCCCGGTCCAGACCACGGGCCCGGCGTTTGATGGTGTCTTCGGTCATAAGAGCAGTTCCGAGCTGAGCGGCGGGGGTGCACAGCACACCGCACGCCTGTAAAAAGAGGCGCCAGTTTCTAGCTGCAAGCTCCGAGCTGCAAGCGGCGCAACGACGCGATCAGCTTGCCACTTGAAGCTCACCGCTTATAGCTGCTTTTTCTTGTAGGCGATGCAGTCGATCTCGACCTTGCAGTCGACCATCATGTTGGCCTGTACGCACGCGCGAGCCGGGGCGTGTTCGGGTTTGAAGTATTCGCCGAACACCTTGTTGAAGCTCCAGAAATCCCGTGGGTCTTCCAGCCACACGCCGACGCGCACCACGTCTTCCAGGCCGTAGCCGGCCTCTTCCAGAATCGCCACCAGGTTCTGCATCGTCTTGTGGGTCTGCTCAACGATGCCGCCATTGATGATTTCGCCATTCTCGGCGGGCACCTGGCCGGACACGTGCAGCCAGCCATCAGCCTCTACAGCGCGGGCGAAAGGACGTGGCTGGCCGCCACCTGCGGTGCTGCCTGCGCCGTAACGAGTAATGCTCATGAAATTTCTCCTTCGGTTGAGCGTTTAAAAACGGATGTTCTTGAGGAATTCTGCCAGACGCGCCGATTTCGGCTGCTCGAACAGGGCTTTGGGAGGGCCTTGTTCCTCGATGCGGCCCTGATTCATGAAAACGAGCTGGTCGGACACTTCATAGGCGAAGCGCATTTCGTGAGTCACGAGCAGCATGGTCATGCCCTCCTCGGCCAGGCCCTTGATCACGCTGAGCACTTCGCCGACCAGTTCAGGGTCCAGCGCCGAGGTCACTTCGTCGAACAGCATCAGGCTCGGGTTCATGGCGATGGCGCGGGCGATGGCCACACGCTGTTGCTGACCGCCGGACAATTGCCCCGGATAGTGATTGCGACGCTCCAGCAACCCCACCCGCTCCAGCCATTTTTCGGCCAGCGCAACGGCCTGATCCTTGGGCAGCTTCTTCACTTTCAGCAGGCCCAGGGTGACGTTCTGCAACGCCGTGAGGTGCGGAAAAAGGTTGAATTGCTGGAACGCCATACCGGTAATGGCACGGTGCTGGGCGATGACTTTTTCAGGGTGGCGCACGCGCTTGCCGTTCACGTCGCTGTAGCCGATGTCCTGGCCTTCAAGGCGAATGTGCCCGCCCTGAAACTCTTCCAGCAGGTTCACGCAACGCAGCAGCGTGGTCTTGCCCGAGCCGCTGGAGCCGATCAGGGTCACCACGTTGCCCTTGTTCATTTTCAGGTCCACGCCCTTGAGCACTTCGACGGGGCCGTAGGATTTGTGCAGCCCTTCGATGCTCAGCAGAGCCGGGGCGGCGGTCGCGGTTTGAGTCTGTGTCATGGCAAGGCCACCCGTTTTTCGATTTGCCGCCCGAGAAGCTCGATGGCGTAGTTGATGACGAAGAAAAGGAATCCGGCGAACAGGTAAAACTCAAGGGTCATGAAGTTGCGGGCGATCACCTGTTGCGTGCTAAGCAGCAGCTCCGCCACGCCAATCACCGACAGCAACGTCGAGGCCTTGACGATTTCGGTGGACGAGTTGACCCAGGTCGGCAGGATCTGGCGCAGGGCCTGAGGCAGCAGCACGTAGCTCAGGGACTGGCTGAACGTCAGGCCAATGGCCTTGCCCGCTTCCAGTTGCCCGCGAGGAATCGCCTGAAGCGCGCCGCGCACGATTTCCGCGACGTGGGAGCCGCAGAACAGCGTCAGGCCCAGTGCCCCGGCGTTGAAGGCGGTGATCTGCCAGCCCATGGCCGGTGCCATATAAAAGCAGGCCAGCACCAGCACGAAGACCGGCGTGCCGCGAATCAGGTCGACATAGGGGCGAAACGGCAAGCGTGCCCACCATTTGCCGTAGGTCAGGATCAGACCGGCAAACACGCCAATCACGGTGCCGCAGATGATGGCAAGGCCCGCGCACTGCACGCTGGTCAGAAAGCCGTTCCACAAGGGTTCGCGGGCGATCCACAGTTCATGCAGCCAGGTCGGTTGTTCGTACATGTCGGCCTCCTAGCGGCGAATCGCCAAGCGCTGTTCGAGGTAGCGCAAGAGCATGGCGATGAGGTAACAGGCCGCGACATACAACGCCGTGGTCACCATCCAGGTTTCGATCACCCGGTAGCTCTCGACGTTGATCTTGCGCGCGTAATAGGTCAGTTCCGGCACAGCGATGGCGGCTGCCAGCGAGGTGTCCTTGAACAGCGAAATGAAGTTGTTCGACAGCGCCGGCAGCACGTTGCGCAGCATTACCGGCACGATGATGTACGCCCTCACCTGCCATTCGCCCAGCCCAATCGCCAATCCCGCTTCGCGCTGGCCTTTATGAATGCTTAGCAACCCGGCACGAAACACTTCGGTCAGGTACGCCCCGGCGTACAGCGACAGGGTGACGATGAACGAAGGGATCTTGTCCAGGCGAATCCCCAGGCTTGGCAACGCGAAGTAGATCAGCAGGATCAACACCAGAATCGGCGTGTTGCGGATCACCGTGACGTACACCGACGACACCACCCGCAGCGCGCGGTATTTCGACAACATCGCAAACGCCGCCATCAGGCCAATCACACAGCCGATGGCGATGGAGATCAGGGCCAGCTCAAGGCCCAGACCCAGTCCCGCCAGCAGACTGGGGAAATCCCGCCAGACTGCCGCAAAATTCAACTGATAATTCATGGTCAGGAGTACCTGGGACGGGAAGGCGCCACGGCCTTCCCTGCCCCGTCAATTGCGGGTTGCGTTTACTTGTATTCCATCGGGAAACCGATCTGAGGTGTCGGCAGATCGACGCCGAACCATTTTTTGAAGGATTCCGAATACGCCGGGAATTCCACGCCGGTCATAGCTTCATGCAATGCGGTGTTGACGAAGTTCAGCCAGTCCTGATCGCCGCGTTTGACGGCACAGGCGTAGGTCTGCGGGCTCCAGGCGAAGGCTGGCGAGCGATACCGGCCGGGGTTCTGCACCATCAGGTATTTGACCGAAGACTGGTCGGTGGCCGCGGTGTCGGCGCGACCGGAGTTGATGGCCTGGTACATCAGGTCAACGCTGTCGTATTGGTCGACCTTCGCTTTGGGCAGCGCCTGGTGCACCAGTTCCTCGGCGTACACGTTCTGCAGCACGGCCACGGTCACGCCATCGCCAGCGGCTTTCAGGTCGTCGATTTCCTTGTACTTGCTGTTGGCCGGCAGCAGCAGCGCCACGCCTTCGCGGTAGTACGGCAGGGTGAACGCCACCTGCTGCGCACGGCTGGCGGTGACGGTGATGAACTGGCAGCTCATGTCCACTTTGTCGGTAAGCAGGTTGGGAATCCGCGCATCGGAAGACTGCACCACGAACTCGACTTTGCTCGGGTCATTGAACAGACCTTTGGCGACGATGCGCGCAATGTCGATGTCAAACCCCTGCAATTTGCCGTCCGCGCCCTGGAAGTGCCACGGGGCATTGGTGCTGCCGGTGCCGACGACCAGATGGCCACGTTGCAGCACGCTGTCGAGCTTGCTGTCCGCCGCTTGCGCGGTGGTCGCCAGTGTCGCCGTCGCTGCCAGAACGAATGCACAAGCTTTCAGAAAAGAAGGTCCGCGATGCATGTGATGAACTCCGTCGAGAAAGTATTAATTCCGCTATACCGGAACTGTGTATGTAACAACGGAATGAACAGCAGAAAGTGTGCCACAGAACCCTGGTGAAATCCCAGTGGGAAAAAAGCACCAAATATCAAAGGGCTAGCAGGTCACGTCGAAGCGGAGAAAGAGAGGCGACGTAGCCTTGCGCGCTACCGATCACCCCAAGCGCTGTGTATGGAGGCCCCACGTGCGTGCACGCCCGCGCCACAACCGTGCACTGAAGACGCACAATCACGCCGCGCGCTTGAATAAGGTGAGGGCAATAAAAACGTAACGGGATTGCAGCTTTAACTCCGCGGCGTTTAGCTACGCTCAACAGCATCCAGGACGGACCCGCCCCTACCCGCCTGACAGATCAGGGGAACATTGGCACCGTAAGTGCTTCGAAGCTGTATATGAAGCTTTTATGACAACCACGTGACCAAGCGTCCATGGGACGCATCTCACCGGTTGTGCGGTGGAGGAACAGCCAATGAAAGAACGCGCCACAGTCATTTGCCGACGGGAAGATCAGATCCTGTACGTGCGCAAACCCAACGCCCGCTGGACGCTGCCCGGTGGCAAGGTCGAAGCCAATGAATCCCCGGCTCAGGCTGCCGTGCGTGAGTTGCGCGAAGAAACCGGGCTCATTCTCAATGAACTCTCCTACGTCAGCCGTTTCGAAGGTGGAAGCGTGTTGCATCACGTGTTCGAGGTCTCGGTGACCTTTATGGCCACCCCGACACCCAAAAACGAAATTGCCGATTGCAAGTGGTTCACCGCCAAGCAGCTCAACGCTTTGAAGGTCAATCCCTCGGTGAAATCCATCGTCAAAGCTTTCCTGAGCGATGCGATTCTCTAGTCTCCGCTGGCAATCGTGCCCCTGACCGAGCCACAAGGCTTCGGAAGGAGTCATGACCATGTCACTCGATCCCATTCTTCTCGTCGGCGGTTCCGGCGTCGTCGGCCGCCAGACTGCTCGCTGGTTGCGCGAACGGCGTCCTGAGCTCCCGCTGTTGATCGGCGGCCGTAACCCCGTAACCGCCGCCGAAGTCGCGACGCTTGTGGGCGGCGCACAGCCTGTGGTGGTCGATTCAGCGACATCGGGCCTTGGCTTGGCGCAAGGGCAACGTGTCAGCGCGGTAGTGATGCTGGCACCGGATGACGGGCTTCACGGCCTGAAACTCGCGCAAGGACAGGGCGTTCCGTACCTCACAATCGTCAATGGTGTGGTGGAAGTCGCCCCCGAGCTGGCTTTTTTCGCCCACCACCCAAGCCAGGCGCCGATCATCTTTGCCAGCCACTGGCTCGGCGGCGCGGCCACATTTCTGGCGATAGACGCCGCGCGGCACTTCGACACCGTGACCTCGATCCGGCTCGGTTCGATCATCGATGATCAAGACCTCGCAGGCCCCACCGCGCTGGAAGACATGGAGCGCGTTCACGACACCGCCCCCGCCGCGCTGGCCATCGCCAACGGGCGCCGCACCTGGCTGATCAACGAGGCCACCGACGGGACGTTTCGGACCATCGATGGGCGAACACTGGACGCCAAGGCGTTCTCGACCTTCGACACCGCCAGCCTTTACGCCCTTACCGGCGCGCCGGACATTCGCTTCGACCTGGCGACAGGCGCCTCGTCGAGCCGGCTTGGCGGCGGCCGCCCCGGGGCTGAAATCGTGGTCGACGTGGAAGGCGAAAAGACGGGCCAAGCGCTGCATGCCCGCTCGACCCTATCATTCGAAGAAGGCCTGGCATCGCTGACCGGGCTGTGTGTCGCGTTGCTGCTTTCCCCCGCGTCGGGTCAGAGTGGGCGCCCGCTTCCGACAGCGGGCGTCCTGCTGCCGGAGTTGCTGTGGGAGGCCGACGCGTTTCTGGATCAACTGTCCCGGTCAGGCGTGGTATTGACCCGGCAGGATCCCCGCCCTGCCGGCTGATGCCCGTCAAGGCAGTGATTCATGGGCGAGCGCCTTTCAGGCATTCAGCGTCTGGGTTTGCTGGCGCAACTCATGTCGGCGCTCTTCTCGCATCGCCTCCAATTCCGCCGGCGACCGGGCCAGGAATCGAAGCGCAAAGTCATAAGGGTTGGTGCCGTGGTCTTCGACTGCGTTCAGATACGCGGTCTGCGCGTGCTGCTGACGGCGCTCTTCCACATACAGCCCGCCCGGATGCTGACTCAGGCTCGCCAGCTCACGCTGCAGTTTCTCGTTGCGATGGATAAAGATTTCAAGCGCCTTGGCGACGCGTTGATCGTTGAAGGGCATGGGTTTCTCTCCTTGATTTGCCTGTGACCGTATCGGCCGCCTTCCTGAAATGTTGCGCGCAGTTCGTCGCTTTTCCGTTTTCGCGACACAAAACCCGCACACACAAAAAAGGCCAGCGATGCGCTGGCCTTTTTCAATGTTTCGTATGGCTCCACGACCTGGACTCGAACCAGGGACCCAGTGATTAACAGTCACTTGCTCTACCAACTGAGCTATCGCGGAATGCGAGCTATCTTACTGATTGAAAAAGAGAAGTCAAGCGAGCGGATAAAAAAATCTTCTATTCTACCGCCGTCCAGTGCAACTCCCTTTTCCTACACTTCGTGGCTGAATGGACCTACGACGAACCCGCGAGCAGCGCCGTGATCCACGTCACCTGACGCTGAAACTCCTGCACCGTTTCAGCGGGTAAGGCCTGTCTCGCCCGGGCAAGGTTGAGTAATGTCCGCTGTTTGAGACGAAGAAGGCGCTCCCATTTAGCCAGAAACGCGGCGCTACGGGCCTGCATCAGCAAGGGACCGAAGAACAGTTCTTCCTCGCGATACGCCACCGGGCCACTCCGTTCCGCCACGATGATTTCGTAGTCGAACCGGTTCTCCCGCAACACCTCTTCGCTGAGAATCCGGTAGTCGTGCTCCATCAACCATCGACGCAGGGGTTGCTCGCCACCGTTGGGTTGCAGGATCAGACGCTCTTCACCGGTCAATCGCGACTGTCCACTCGCCAGAATGTCGCGAATCGTCTCCCCGCCTATGCCGCACAGGCTGACAGCAGTAATCCGGTCGTGGGCTTCGATAGCCTGCAGGCCATCGGCACGGCGCACGATGATCCGTTCGCCGAAATCGTTTTCACGCACCGTACGCGTCGCGGCCTGAAACGGCGTCAACGCCACCTCACCCGCTACGGCGAATTGGATCAGGCCACGACGCATCAGCGCCACCGGCAGATAAGCATGGTCCGAGCCGATATCAGCCAGCCGCGCGCCTGTCGGCACATGCGCCGCCACGCGCTCAAGGCGCTCGGACAATGTCTGTTCGTTCAACGTCGGCCTGCTCCGTCCGCACGACCGGCCCCCCACGAGCCGGATTGGGGCGCGATTGTGTCGGGTGTGACGTTGTATTTCAAATGTACACGCTGGTGACACCGTGAATCAGTCCGCCCCGTCAACGACGTAGATGTTCCTCAACCCTACGCGTGCAGCCTGCCCGACAATCTCGTCAGGCGACGCCTCGCCGTTAGGCATGATCAGGCTGTTTTCAGCGTCGCCGAAATGCAGTTGAAGCAGATGCATCGCGGCTTCATGGACCGGCAAATGCGCCTGCTTGAGTTCGAACCGATGGGTCCGGGCCTCGTCGTTGAAAACATATTGAACCGTGTAAGTACGCATGGATGAGCCCTCGTAAAGAAAGAATCGGCGAACATCCTGACTTAACAGTCAGTTTTTAGTTCAGCCTTATTCCCGACTTTCCACAACTCATCGAGCTTGGTCGTGTAGCTCTGACTCATCATTTCCCGCCGCATGGCCCACCCCGGGTCCTGCGGAACACTGGCGCAGCGCAACGTGCCCCTGCCCCATCGGCCGTTGATGGCATCCAGCACTTCCATCACCTTGGTCGCGGTTGGCGGTTGCGAGGCGGCGAACAGATCGTCGGTAAATTCCCCCGGCTGACGCAGGTCCATCAGCAACACTTCGGCCTTGCTGTAGCGATACCCTGGCCGAAACAGGCGATTGACCGCTTCGGTCGCCGCCTTGCTCATCAGACGCACATCATTGGTGGGATAGGGCAATTCCACCAGCGCGGCATTGGCGTAGCGAACCTCTTCGGGGTTGAACAAGCCCGTGCGGATGCTGACCCGAATCTTCTTGCACAAGGAGTTCTGGGCACGCAGCTTTTCCGCCGCTCGCTGGGTGTAAGCGGCCACGGCCTGCTGGATCGACTCGATGTCGGTGACCCGGTCACCGAACATGCGGCTGCAGCAGATTTCCTGCCGGGGCGCTTCGGTGTCTTCCAGCGCCAGGCATGACGTTCCAGCCAGCTCCCGGGCAGTCTTTTCGATCACCACGCTGAACTTCTGTCGCAGCACCCAGTAATCGGCCCGCGCCAGATCCATGGCCGTCTTGATGCCCATCGCGTTCAAATGTGCCTTCATTCGCTTGCCGATGCCCCAGACCTCGCCGACATCGCTATTGCGCAGCACCTTGTCCCTCAACAACGGGTCGCACATGTCGAACACACCTTCATTGCGCCCCACACGCTTCTTGGCCACATGATTCGCCAGTTTGGCCAGCGTCTTGGTGCGCGCGATCCCGATACCCACCGGTAGGCTGGTGCGTTTGAGGATCACCTCGCGAATCTCACGGCCAAATGCCGTCAGGTCGCCGGGGATGCCGGTCAGGTCTGCGAACGCCTCGTCGATGCTGTACACCTCAAGGGCGGGCACCTTCGATTCGATGATGGTCATCACCCGCTCGCTCATGTCGCCGTACAGCGCGTAATTGCTGCTGAATGCCACCACCCCGTGACGCCGCAGTTCGTCCCGGATCTTGAAATACGGCGCAGCCATCTGCACGAACGGTTTGGCGTCGTAACTGCGCGCGATCACACAGCCGTCGTTGTTCGACAGCACCACAATCGGCGTATTGGCCAGATCGGTGCGAAACACCCGCTCGCAGCTGGCGTAAAAGCTGTTGCAGTCGATCAGCGCGAAAACCGGCTCAGGCTTTGCCATGGGCACGAATGCTGTGCTTGACGACACCCCAGATCATCAGGTCATCGCTTTCCAGCACGCGGCGAGGTGCATAACTCGGGTTTTCCGACTTCAACATGACGTCCGCCCCGCGCATGTGCAGGCGCTTGCACACGGCTTCGGTATTGAGCGACGCCACCACGATGTCACCGTGCTCGGCGTAAAGGCTTCGGTCGACGATCACCAGGTCGCCGCAGAAAATCCCGGCACCCTGCATGCTGTCACCTTCGATCCTGACCAGATAGACGTGGGGCGCACGGATGTCGAACAGCTCGTCCAGCGACAGGTGTTTTTCAATGTGATCGGCCGCAGGCGACGGGAATCCCGCAGCGGCGTGGGAAGAAAAATAGGGCAAGCGTTCGCCGCCAGCCTTCAACGGACCCAGAACGGTAAGACTCATGATGTGTGCCTTGTTTGAATAACTGTATGCATATACAGTTAACGCCGTGACCGGGCTTTTGGTCAATCTCACGACACAACATTTCGACGGGTGACACATGTGCGGGCGATATTCGATTTACGAGTCGATGGATCACTACCTCAAGGAGCTGGCGCCCACGCAGTCGGTGATCAATGGCTACGACCTCTGGCCCATCGAACGCTACAACGTTGCGCCGACCAGCCGGGTCGAAATCATTCGGGCCACCAATGACGGGCTGAGGGTGGACAAGGTGCGCTGGGGCTGGTCGCCGTCGTGGGCCAAAGGCAAACGGCCCGATCCGTTCAATGCCCGGATCGAAACGGTTTTGGAGGGTACATTCTTCAATACACTGTGGCCGAAACGGCGCGTGCTGGTGCCCGCCAATGGCTGGTTCGAATGGGCGAAAGATGCACAAGACCCGAAAACCAGACAGCCCTTTTTCATCCGGCTGAAAAACTCGGCGCCGCTGTTCTTTGCCGGTCTGGCGGACGTCGAAAAAGGCCCGAACGCCGATGAACACAACGGTTTCGTGATCCTTACCACCGCCAGCGATCCAGGCATGATGGCCTTGCACGACAGACGCCCTGTCGTGTTGACACCGGAGCATGCACGGGAATGGATCGACCCGGCGACCTCCAGCGAACGGGCCGAACAGCTCGCCCGAGAAGGCTGCCGCTCGACCGACGACCTGACATGGGACGCCGTCAGCAAGGACGTCGGTCGTGCAGACACTCAAGGCCCACACCTGATCCAACCCCTCGATAAATGGCCGCCTGCCTCAAACGACGTCTACAGCCACAGGCGCTACGCCGACCAGCTCGACCTTGTTTTCGATGACGGTGCCCGTGTCATTGGTCGCGAAAATCACACTGCCGTGGCTCAAGCCCTCACGGACGTCACCCTTGAACAGGATTTCGAAGCTGCGCCCCTGCGCATCAACGTCCAACGAGCGAAGTGAGGTCTGATTCCCTGCCGCGTTGACGCTGAGCTTCAAGGTACCGTGATGGCCGTCGCCCAGACCGCTAAACCCCAGCAGCGACAAGTCGACCAGATCACCGTCGGCGGCGTTGAAGTCAGTGACGACATCGCGATTGCGCACATCGGTGCCATCGACGCGGTAGCTGTCCTCTGCATGGGCAAAAAAGAAGATGTCCGCGCCGCTGCCGCCGGTCAGCGTGTCGCCGTCTTCCCCGCCGTCGATGCGGTCATCGCCGCCCGCACCATTGAGGGTGTCGCGCCCTATGTCACCGAACAGGGTCTCCCGCCCCGCGTCAGTGCCGGTCAAGGTGTCGTCAAAACGATCGCGGGCTTCGAGGTTCCAGAAATTGGCGTTGGTCAGGCTCGTGCGGTAGTCGCCTTGCAGCGCCACCTGAAAATACTTGAGGTCCTCGCCGGGAATGAACGGGCGTTCATAGCTTCTCAGGTAAGTGCGGTCGAGGGTCTCGTTGTAAACCACGTCGACTTTTCCGCCGTACCCCTGCCCGATGCCGTCCAGCCCCAACGTCGTCAGGTCGAGCATGTCATGCGCGGGATCGAAGCCCACGATCAGGTCACTGTGGCCACCCGTGCTGTCGACGTAGCTGTCGCTTTCGGTGACGTACCGAAACGTATCGCTTTGGCTGCCGGCCACCAAACGGTCCTGCCCCTCGCCGCCGACCAGCACGCTGACGCCCTCGCCCGCCGTCAGCACGTCATTGCCTGCATTGCCGAACAGCAAGTTGTTACTGCTGCCGCCCGTGATCGAATCACTCTTGGCAGTACCGTACCAATCGGTTCGTTGGACTGATGAAGTCATCCTGGCTTCCCCTTGATCGATGTGATTGAGGGGGCAAGGGTAGAAAATGACGGGGATATCGCCAGAAGGAATGGACGAGTGGTCCAAGCTCTCCCGGAAAACTGCGCCAACACGCCGCAGCTTCGGGGCAGACCGCCATACAACTGTCGTCCGACTTATGCGACAATGCGCGCCAATTCCGGTCTGAATCCCGCGTTCAATTTCCCAGCAGCTCTGCCCACCTGCGCAGACGTTGCTGTTTACGTATGCGTGTTGAGTCGACTCCCTCCGTGATCAGCGCGTGACGGGAACGACCGGCATGGGTCGAACTCTGGTCCAAGACCCAAACCAGCAACCTGTAACTCCTTGATAGGTAAACGCTTTGATTTCCACAGCTAACATCACGATGCAGTTCGGCGCCAAGCCGCTGTTCGAGAACGTTTCGGTCAAATTCAACAACGGCAATCGCTATGGCCTCATCGGCGCCAACGGCTGTGGCAAATCCACGTTCATGAAGATCCTCGGTGGCGATCTGGACCCGTCGGGCGGTCAGGTGATGCTTGAGCCGAACGTGCGTCTGGGTAAATTGCGTCAGGATCAGTTTGCCTATGAAGAATTCACGGTCATCGACACCGTGATCATGGGTCACGAGGAGCTGTGGAAGGTCAAGGCCGAGCGCGACCGCATTTATTCGCTGCCGGAAATGAGCGAAGAGGACGGCATGGCTGTGGCCGAGCTGGAAACCGAGTTCGCCGAGATGGATGGCTACACCGCCGAATCCCGTGCCGGTGAGTTGCTGTTGGGTCTGGGCATTCCGCTGGAGCAGCACTTCGGCCCGATGACCGAAGTCGCGCCGGGCTGGAAACTGCGGGTGTTGCTGGCGCAGGCGCTGTTCTCCAATCCTGAAGTGCTGTTGCTCGACGAACCCACCAACCACTTGGACATCAACACGATCCGCTGGCTGGAAACGATTCTGACGGCGCGTAACAGCACCATGATCATCATTTCCCACGACCGTCACTTCCTGAACAGCGTGTGCACCCACATGGCTGACCTGGATTACGGTGAGCTGCGTCTGTTCCCGGGCAACTACGACGAGTACATGACCGCGGCGACCCAGTCCCGCGAGCAGTTGCTGTCGGACAACGCCAAGAAGAAAGCCCAGATCGCCGAATTGCAGACCTTCGTCAGCCGCTTCTCGGCCAACGCCTCGAAAGCCAAGCAGGCCACCTCCCGCGCCAAGCAGATCGACAAGATCCAGCTGGCCGAGGTCAAGCCGTCGAGCCGAGTCAGCCCGTTCATCCGTTTCGAGCAGACCAAAAAGCTGCACCGTCAGGCCGTGACCATCGAGCACATGTCCAAGGGCTTCGACGGCAAGACGCTGTTCAAGAACTTCAGCTTCACCGTCGAAGCCGGCGAGCGCGTCGCGATCATCGGTCCGAACGGTATCGGCAAGACCACCCTACTGCGCACGCTGATGGGTGAGCTGACCCCGGACGCCGGTTCGGTGAAGTGGACTGAAAGTGCTGAGTTGGGCTACTACGCGCAGGACCACGCCCATGACTTCGAAGACGATGTCAGCCTGTTCGACTGGATGGGTCAGTGGACGTCGGGCGAGCAGATCATCCGTGGCACCCTGGGCCGGATGCTGTTCTCCAACGACGAGATCCTCAAGTCGGTCAAGGTCATCTCCGGTGGTGAGCAAGGGCGCATGCTGTTCGGCAAGCTGATCCTGCAAAAGCCGAACGTACTGGTGATGGACGAACCGACCAACCACCTGGACATGGAATCCATCGAAGCGCTCAACCTGGCGCTGGAGAACTACCCGGGCACGTTGGTGTTCGTCAGCCACGACCGCGAGTTCGTGTCCTCCCTGGCCACGCGCATCATCGAGCTGAGCCCGAACGGCGTGACCGACTTCAGCGGCACGTACGACGATTACCTGCGCAGTCAGGGCGTCGTGTTCTAAACTGCCCAGCGTGATCCAAAGCCCTGTCCACGTGACAGGGCTTTTTTGTGGGCGGCAAAAATCCCGAGGAGGACGCCGTTACCTCTGACGTCTCCTACAGGGTTGATGGGGAGAACACACAGGCCGTGCCCAACGTTATTTCTGCGCCACCTGAGGACTCTCGGTGGCATCCCAACCGCCGCCCAGTGCCTTGTAGATCGCCACGATGCCCCGGTATTGGTCGGTTTCGCCCTGGGCCTGTGCGTCTTCGGCCGTCAGCCGTTCGCGTTGCGCGTCGAGCAGCACCAGGTAATCGGCGGTGCCTTCGCGGTATTGAATCGCGGCGAGGTCTGCGGCCTTGCGGCTGGAGTCGCTTTGACGGACCAGTGACAGCAACCGCTGCTGGCGCTTGCTGTAATCGCTGAAGGCGTTGTCCGACTCTTCCAGCGCGAGCAATACGGTCTGCTCATAGGTGGCCATTGCGCCCTCCGCGTTGGCCTTGGCCCCGCGCAGGCGCGCCCGAACGCTGCCCAGGTCGAACGCCGCCCAACTGATCTGCGGTCCCAGTCCCCACGCTTGTGCCGCCGATGAGCCGATCTGCGAACCCCGAGCAGCCGTGAACCCGAGGAAGCCGCTCAAGCTGACCCGTGGAAACAGATCCGCCGTGGCCACCCCAACGTTGGCCGTGGCCGCCGCCAGTTGCCGCTCGGCGCTGCGCACATCACTGCGCCGTTGCAGCAGTTGAGCAGGGTCGCCAATGGGCAGGTTCTTCGAGATGGCGGGCAGGTCTTTCGGCTGCAAGTCGACGCTCAACTGATCAGGCCGTTCGCCCAGCAAGGTCGCGATGCGATTGCGCTGATGCACTTGTTCGGCCTGCAACGCGGGAATCGTCGCTTCCACTGCCGCCAGTCGTGCGTCGGCGCGGACCACATCGATTTCGTTGCCCAGGCCTTCGTCTCGCAACTGCGCCGTCACGCCTCGGGAATCCTGCTGGTTTTTCAGATTGTCCCGGGCGATGCGCTCACGCAGCTGCGCGCCTCGCAATTGCCCGTAGGCGTCGGCCAGTTCGGCGATCATGCTGACTTTCAGCTGTTCGAGATCGGCCAGCGCCGCGTCCTGTTGCGCCGTGCTGGCTTCCAGTTCGCGCTGGATGCGCCCGAACAGGTCGATTTCCCAGGCCATGTCCAGGCCCAGATCGTAACGCTCGATGTTGACGCGGTGCTCGGTCTGGCCCGGCACTTGCGCCCGGCCGAGGTCGCTGCTGGCATGGCTGGTGACCACCGGCAGCGCGTCATTGCTGATGTCGTCGCGAATTGCTCGGGCCGATTTCCAGCGGGCAAAGGCCACGCGCAAATCCCGGTTACCTTGCAGCGAACGACTGACCAGTTGATTAAGGGTCGGGTCGTCGAATTGCTGCCACCAGACGCTTTCGAAATGGCTGCGGTCGTACTGGCCGACTTGCGCAGACGTCACGTTGGCCGCCGCCGTTTCAGGCGTCTTGTAATCCGGGCCGACCGCACAGGCTGCCAAAGCCAGCACCAACAGGCTCGGCATGAACAGTTTCAAGGTTTTCATCAATGGGCCTCTGGTTTCAGCGAGCGCACGGCATGAGACCGGGCCGCCTTGCGCGCTTTGCCGCGCTCGACGAAGTTACGAATCAGGACGAAGAACACCGGGGTCAGCAGCAGCCCGAAGAAGGTCACGCCGAGCATGCCGGAGAACACCGCAACGCCCATGGCATGGCGCATTTCCGAACCCGCGCCCGTGGAGGTCACCAGCGGAATAACGCCCATGATGAACGCGAACGAGGTCATCAGAATCGGCCGCAGACGCATGCGGCAGGCTTCCAGCACCGCGTCCAGCGGCGACAGCCCTTCATCCTGTTTGTCCTTGGCGAACTCGACGATGAGGATCGCGTTTTTACACGCCAGCCCCACCAGTACGATCAAACCGATCTGGGTGAAGATGTTGTTGTCGCTCCCGGCGATGATCACCCCGGCGATGGCCGACAGCAGCGTCATGGGCACGATCAGGATGACCGCCAGCGGCAGGCTCCAGCTTTCGTATTGAGCGGCCAGCACAAGGAACGCCAGCAGCACGCAGAGCGGGAAGACGAACAGCGCGGTGTTGCCCGAGAGGATTTGCTGATAAGTCAGGTCCGTCCACTCGTAGGTCATGCCGTGGGGCAGTTCCTCGGCCAACAGTTTTTCCATCGCAGCCTGGGCCTGGCCCGAGCTGTAACCCGGTGCGGGGCCGCCGTTGATTTCGGCGGTGATAAAGCCGTTGTAGTGCATCACGCGGTCCGGGCCGGACACGTCGCTGACCTTGACGAAGGTCGCCAGCGGGATCATCTCGCCCTTGTCATTGCGCACCTTCAGCTGGCCAATTTGCTCAGGGTCCTGACGGAATTGTTGTTCGCCCTGAACGTTGACCTGATAGGTGCGGCCAAAGCGGTTGAAGTCGTTGGCGTACAGCGAACCGAGGTACACCTGCAGCGTGTCGAAAATGTCGCTGATCGCCACGCCATGGGTCTTGGCTTTTTCCCGGTCAATGGCGGCGTCCACTTGGGGCACGTTCACGGTGTAGCTGGTGAACAGGTTGGCCAGTTCCGGGATGCTGCGGCTCTTGCCGATGATGTTCATCGTCTCTTTGTAGAGTTCTTCGTAGCCCAGGTTGCCCCGGTCTTCGATTTGCAGGCGGAACCCGCCAATCGTGCCGAGGCCCATGACTGGCGGCGGTGGGAACACGGCCGTGTAGGCTTCCTGGATCCCGGCGAATTTGTGGTTCAGGGAGCCGGCGATGGCGCCCGCGGACATGCTTGCGTCTTTACGCTCGTCGAAGGCGCTCAGGCCGATGAACACCACGCCGTTGTTGGGGCTGTTGGTGAAACCGTTGATCGACAGGCCGGGGAACGCCACCGCGCTGTCGAAGCCTGGTTCCTTCATGGCGATGTCGCCCATGCGCTTAATCACGTCTTCGGTGCGATCAAGGCTCGCGGCGTCCGGCAGCTGGGCGAAGGTCACCAGGTATTTCTTGTCCTGGGTCGGCACGAAACCGGTCGGCGTCGTGGAAAAACCGAGGTAGGTCAGCGCGATCAGCCCTGCATACACCACCAGCGCGACGCCACTCAGGCGCACCACGCGTTTGACGGTGCCGACGTAGCCGTGGCTGGCCTTTTCGAAGACCCGGTTGAATGGCCGGAACAGCCAGCCGAACAGCGAGTCCAGCACCCGCGAGAAGCGGTCCTTCGGCGCGTCGTGGCTTTTGAGCAACACGGCGGCCAACGCAGGCGACAGGGTCAAAGAGTTGAAAGCCGAGATCACCGTCGAGATGGCGATGGTCAGCGCGAACTGCTTGTAGAACTGCCCCGTCAGGCCGGAAATGAACGCTGCCGGGACGAACACCGCGCACAGCACCAACGCCGTGGCGATGATCGGGCCGGTCACTTCGCCCATGGCCTTTTTGGTCGCAGACACTGGGTCCAGACCGAGTTCGATGTTTCGCTCGACGTTCTCCACCACCACGATGGCGTCGTCCACCACGATGCCAATGGCGAGGACCAGCCCGAACAGCGACAGCGCATTGAGCGAGAAGCCGAAGGTGTGCATCACGGCGAAGGTGCCGATCAGCGACACCGGCACGGCCACCAGCGGAATGATCGAGGCGCGCCAGGTTTGCAGAAACAGGATCACCACCAGCACGACCAGAATCAGCGCTTCGAACAGGGTGTGCACCACCGCTTCGATGGAGCTGCGCACGAAGATCGTCGGGTCATAGACGATGCTGTAGTCCATGCCTTCGGGGAAACTTTTCTTCAGCTCAGCCATCTTCGCGCGAACCTGATTCGACACGTCGATGGCGTTGGAACCGGGGCGCTGGAAGATCGGCATTGCCACTGCCTGTTCGTTATTCAAGCGGGAACGCAGCGCGTAGGCACTGGAGCCTAGCTCGACCCGGGCGATGTCTTTCAGGCGTGTGATTTCGCCATTGGCACCGGCGCGGATCACCACGTTCTCGAACTCTTCCTCGGTGACCAGACGGCCTTGGGTGTTGATCGACATCTGAAAGCTGGTGGCGCTCGGCGACGGCGGCGCGCCCAGTTGTCCGGCCGCGACCTGACGGTTCTGCTCACGAATTGCGTTGACCACGTCGGTGGCGGTCAGGTTGCGCGAGGCGGTCTTGTTCGGGTCCAGCCAGACCCGCAGCGAATACTCGCCGAGACCCCATACCTGCGCATCCCCTACCCCGTTCAACCGCGCCAGTTCGTCCTTGACGTTCAGCGTCGCGTAGTTGGACAGGTACAGCATGTCGTAGCGTTTGTCCGGCGACGTCAGGTGCACCAACAACGTCAGCTCCGGGGATGCCTTGTCCACCGTGATGCCGATGCGGGTCACCTCTTCCGGGAGTTTCGGCTCGGTGCGGGTCACGCGGTTCTGCACCTGCACCTGCGCGTTGTCCAGGTCGGTGCCCAGCGCAAAGGTGATGGTCAGGGTCAGCTTGCCGTCCGCTGTGGATTGCGAGGACATGTACAGCATGTTCTCGACGCCGGTGATCGCCTGCTCCAGCGGTGCGGCGACGGTTTCACCGATGACCTTGGGGTTCGCGCCGGGGAAGTTGGCTTTGACCACCACAGTGGGCGGCACGACTTCGGGGTATTCGCTGATGGGTAACTGGAACAGCGAGATGGCGCCCGCGATCAGGATCAGCAGCGACAACACCGCTGCGAAGATCGGGCGCTGAATAAAGAACTGGGAGAATTTCATCGTCGTCGGCCTTTATC
>NZ_JAAAKW010000036.1 GCF_009905615.1 Pseudomonas sp. SLFW | reverse complement strand
CTTTTTGCCATGGCAAAAAGAGGCTTGGTGTAGTAGCGGAATGCAGGATAGACTGTCGTCGACAAGGTGTGCCACCTAGCCAGGTCCTCAAGCGCGTTGCGCTTTGCGGTCCTCGTTCGCAAGCGAACTGCGGGAGTTGTGAAATGCCTTCTACCAAGCCGCGCCTTGTGGCCCGTGTTGATGAAAAGACGAAGGCGGCTTTCGACGAGAGAGCCGCCACACTGCGATTAACTAGCGCCGGATTGCTGGAGCAGGTCGTTGCTGCTTTCTTGCAGATGGACCAACCAAAGGCGGGCCAGCTAGAAACGCCAGAGCCTGGTTCGACCAAGGGGCGCCAAAAAATAGATACGAGGCTAGCCCCGAAAGAGGTTGAAGCTCTGGATACCCTTTCCCAGGAAATGGGCTGGTCCAGGTCCAAATACCTCGGGCAGCTATTCCGGGTTCACCTTTCGGGAGAACCACGGTTCAGCGAAAAAGAAATGCTGGAGCTGCGCCAGGTGACAATGCAGCTCGGTGCTATTGGCCGGAACATTAACCAGATCGCTCGCGCCCTGAATGTCAGCTTGGATAATGCAAACCAGGCGCACGCGGTTCAGTGGGAAGTGATGCACAAGGTCATTGACGTTCACCGTAAATACGTCAAAGCCCTTGTTAAAGGTAATCTGGACTATTGGGGGTTGAGCGATGGCGACGAGTAACGCGGGCGGTTTCTCACGCGACGAAGAGCACAGCATCGAATTTGCTTTCGGGCACAAGCGCCCAAAAGGGCAGCGGCTGAAGCTGGGGAAGGGGGGCGCTAAGGCTCAAGCCTGGCGCACCGTTACCAAAGCCCCCGAAGTAATCGTGCGTGTGTCAGGCGGCGGTAAAACAGCCCAGCACGTCAAAGCCCATTTCGACTACATATCGCGCAAAGGGCAGCTCGAAATGGTCACTGACCAGGGCGAGGTTGTCCGAGGGAAAGACGAGGTGGCCGACCTGTTCGATTCTTGGGATATGGACCTGTCAAAAGGGCAGGGCGAGAATCGCCAAGCATTTAACGTGGTGCTGTCGATGCCTGCCGGTACCGATCCACAGAAGGTTTTAGCAGCAGCCCAGGGCTTTGCACGGGAAACCCTCTATGGCAAGCACCAATATGCGATGGTTCTGCATACGCCGGAAACAGACCCCCACAAAGACGCACCACCCCATCCGCATGTTCACTTGATTATCAAGGCCGAGGGCTACAACGGTAAGCGCTTGCATATACGCAAAGCGACCCTGCAAGCCTGGCGTGAGACGTTTGCTGAACAGCTAAGGGATAGGGGCATCGAGGCGAACGCAACGCCGAGGGCAGTCCGAGGTATCACCCAAAAGAGCAAAAGCGCAGCTATCTATCATCTGGAGAAACGCGGTGATTCAGACGTGCATGCCGCTAAAGTGAAAGAGGCTCTGGAGGTGTTGAAGACGGGCACCCAGGAGCTGAAGCCTTGGGAAAAGGCGATTATCAACCGGCGTCAGAAAACCCTTCGGGAAATGCTCCAGGCGGCACAGACCTACGAGGCAGAAGGCGACAAGGATTTAGCCGAGGCTATCCGAAAGCACGCAGCATCAATGCCACGGCCAGAAACTGAACGCCACGTTATTAAAAAGGCCCTGGTCCAGGAGTTGAAGAAAAACCGCGACAAGACGCAGGGTAGGGACCAGGACGCACCCCAGCGCGAAGAAAAGGACAGGTAACGATAATGCATTTTCTGTAGTAACAGATATGCATTATATGTATTGTGTGGTTCTGCAAGTAATCAATCTCTTTGGAGGTGGCATGAAACCAAAATTGAGCATCGGCCAGGCCCTATTGGCTTGGGTCAACATGATTGCAGGAGCGGGGACGCTCTGCATTAGCCTGTGGGCCTTTCTGGCAACCCTCACAGACTGGGAATTGAAACTGACCGCCTACTATCTCTTTGGCATAGTCTTCGGCGTGTTCTTCATGCGTAGCGGCTTCCGTAAGCTTTGGCCGCGACCATCACAGCCGGAAACACGCCCGGAGGTTGAACATGAAACACCGCAATAAGCTTGTCCTTCATTACACCGATGATGTTCGCACCCTATTAACGGTTGAGTGCGACGGCGGGTTAAGCGTCGAGGTATTTGGTGATGGGGATAACGGCAGCTATGAGTGGCGTCTAGTAGACGATAACGGCCTGGTAGAGCAGCATTCCGATTGTGGCTATGGGATACCTGCCGTGGCTTTGCGCGACGGTCTCATTGCTTATTATGGACCGCCTGAACACAAAGCAGATCATGTGGATCTACGCATGCCAACAAGCCTCAACAGCGCTTCTACGGAAAGAAAATGACCGCCGAGTTTGATTATTTGAAGGGTCGCAAAGACCAGGAATTGCGCCTTTGGCATTCGTTGCTCAACGACGATAAGGCGGCCTGGTACCGGCCTGAGTTTCAACATGCAAGCTTGCGCAAGCATGCTGAGGTGCTGCACCGGTTCGGCATCATTGACGGTCCCGAACTGATCGAGCTTAACGAATTGGCCGACGCCCGTTATGGCGACGCCATCGAACGAATGGAAAGCCGCTTGGAGGGTTGCCCCCATGAACAATGAACGTGACCGGCTTATCAAATACTCTACTCATATGAGGTTTCGATAAGGCTTCGCGTGATTTATCATTTACCAAGAAAAATACAGCCAAATGATAGATTATCGCTCACCTTCGACTTCGGACCTCAAATGATAAACAGCCAGTGCCGCCTATACCTCCGCGCAAGCACCAAAGACCAGGATGAAGAACGCGCACTGTTTGCCCTGGAGCAGTTCGCGGCACAGCACAAACTTGCCATCGTAGCCACCTACGCAGATACCATTTCCGGCACCAAGCTAGAACGTCCCGAGCTTCGCCGCCTGCTAGACGAAGCCGCCCAGGGCGAAGTGTTGTTGTGCGAGAGCGTAGACAGACTATCCAGGTTGACGCACACAGACTGGCGACGCCTACGACAGATGATCGAGGACAAAGGCATGCGCCTAGTGGTCGCGGATCTGCCGACAACTCACATGCTTATCGGTGGGAACGACATAACCGGGCAGTTCTTGACCATCATCAACGACCTATTGCTAGACCTCATGGCCACCCAGGCGCGCATAGACCAGGAGAAACGCGTGGAGCGTATACGGGAGGGCCTGGCCAACAAGAGGCGCCGAGGGGAAAAGGTGGGCGGCCGTGGACGAAACCAGGAGAAATGGGCGGCCATCGAGCGACGGCTAAAAGAGAACCTAGCAATGGCGGATATAGCCAAGCTATGCGACGTAGGGATAGCTACGGTCTATCGAGTTCGCGCAGAGCTAAACCAAAATACAATTATCGAATCCTCACTAAACCAATAAATGCAATGACACTTATGGCAGAAGTGTCGTATCATAAATGCGTATTCTGTTAGGAGACGCATCTATGAACCGCGCAAAACCTCAGCTGTTTAACGTCCTGGACGCGACTGGCCAGGTGATCTACCAGGGCACTATAAATGGTTGCTCCCATTGGGTCGATTTGCACGCACGCGGCAAGGTCAGCGTAGAACGCGTGCGTCGTAGCTGCCGCAAGAAGGAGGCAGCCCATGCCTACTAACCAGGTATCAGCGGTCATAGAGCGCGTGAAGGGCACCCGCGTTTGCGACCTCGCCAAACTCCCTACCGAAGATGTGCAAGCCTTTTGCACGTCCCAGCCATCGCGATTCCTTGATAGCTTGCAGTTTGCGTTTAACCAGGCCAAAGACCAGCGGTCAGTGGAACATGGGCCGAGAAAGGATCATTGACAGCCTCATGAGGAAAGCCGCCATGACCGCGATTGAACCCCCCAGCGCTATTACCCGTGCAGATCTGGAAAACGCCCTGGTGCGTTGCTGCGATCAGCACCCCGCTAGTGCCAACGGCCATCGACTACATCCAGATGCGTCTCTGATGGCCGATCTGTTCGGCCTGATGTTGCACTATCGCCAGAATTCTACCGCCATTGCTGAGGTTGACGCGGCGATCATAGCCGCGTTTGAGCGCTGGAATACGGCAGAATAGCCCCGGCGTAAGCCAGGGACTTCCACACAACATCTTGTGTTTAAAGCCCCCGCCGGCATCAGCAGATGACACAAGATGTTGTGTTTCATTTGAAAGGAAAGTAAGCATGACAGACGAAACAACCATCTGGCAGGCCACTGCCATTGAAGTCATCGAGGCAATCAAAGCCGACTTTGCAAAGATAACCCCTCGGGAGTTGTCCCCCGGCGATATTTACGACCACCTGTTATCGGTGCGCCGCGAAGAACTTGCAGAGTGGGTACCAGCCGTCCGTGATATGGGAGAGAACGCCTTTTCCAGCCTCATGGCGGTAATTCTGGATCGCTTAGGCGGCGACGGTATAGTCACCTACGGCCGCCCAGCTATTTGGCTCCAGGTGACATTAGCGGAGGAAGGGCGGCTGCCTGACCGGTACGCTGGTGCACGGCGCTGGATTCGCCTGGCATCTGTTGAAGAAGTCCACCCCAAGCCAGGCATTGCCGTTGGGGAAGATATGCGCACCTGGCAATACGTGCTACAGGTGTCTGCCAATGGCAAAACCTACGATGTAAGCACGGTTCGTTATCTTGGCGCCGCCGTTGACGCGCCGGTAGAGCGCCTGCTGTCCTTGATAAGCGCAGCCGTGAGTGAAGAAAACCGCCGTAGGGCGCAACTGTAAAGGCCCCTAGCGCGCAAAAAAAGCCCCGGTAAACGGGGCTTTTTTCATTCTGTCGAGGCGTATTGCGTAGTAGGGGAGGACCTGGCAGGAAGCTGGTACTGCTTCCAGGCTTTCAACACCAGGTCGGGATACTCGCGTTGGCCGCGGCTGCCGTTGTACCGACCTAAAGCCATGAATACGTCGCCGTTTTCTGCGTCCAGATAATGCCGCAAGATCGAGCAGCCATAGCGCAGGTTTGTGCGGAGATGGAAAAGGTTGTCGCCAGGGCGATCAACCACCTTATTCCAAAAGGGCATGACTTGCATGTAGCCCCGCGCTCCGGCGCCGGATACGGCATATTTGCGAAACCGACTCTCGACGTACAGCAGGCCAAGGACCATTTCAGGGTCCAGGCCTGCGCGTACCGCTTCGTAATGCACGGTCAGCAACAACTTTTCGCGCTCTACCTGGTTAGGGACCCATGCGGCCAGGCGGGGGGATTGGGTGTCGAGCCAGGTATCCTTAGCTGCTACGGAAAGAAAAGACCCTTCCGGCGCGGCCTGGTCACTAACGGCCATGGCCAGGCCAGCCCGTACCGAATTCGAGATTTGTTCCTCCACCTGCGCACCGGCGCTGGCGACCCCAGGGGCCACCAGCGCCGCGCTCAGCAGGACGGCAAGGGCAAGCCCCCTCAACGTGCGGCCTCTTTCTGTGCGCCCTTACGCGGCTCCGGTTGCTGCTGTTCCTTCCCCTGTTGTTTCACCACCACGGCCTCTCGCAGTTTCGGGGCCGGGACCGGGTCCCCGTGGGCGATCCGCTCGGCCATGGCCAACTGTGCGACCGCCACGAAACGTTCCTGTTCTTCCTTGCTGTTCGGCCAAGTCTTTTCCGCGAATTTGTGAGCAGCGGCCACCGTGCCATACGCCGGTGCCAGATCGGGGTGTTTGTTCACCACCTCGCTCCGATCACCGTATACGAAGGCTTTGGCCTTATCGACCGAACCCACTTTCCAGGTGTTGCGGATGGCATCCACGTCCCGCGAGCCAACCACCTTACCCTGGTCATCAAATACCTTTTCCTTGGCAACCACGCCTTTGGTCTCCACCTTTTCTAGGCCGATGGTTTCACCAGGTTTAGCCTGGCTGTCTCGCATGGCCCGTTCCAGGTCTTTGCCCCATATGGTGCGTTCGCCGCTTTCCGTCATCACCTTGACAAAATAGCTTTGATCCTTCTTATCGTTGAACTGGTAATTCGCTTTACCGTGATCGAGCAACTGCCCGGACACAGCCCCTTCACGCATGCTGAAATCCTTCATGCGCGGCAGATCCGCAGGGCGATCCCCTTTGGCTGGGGTTTCCTGGAGCGGAGCAACGCGCTCACCTGCAGGCGGTGTAAGCGACCGTTTACCAGCGGCTTTCTCGCGCTGGGTTCCGACCTCGATGCTGTTCTCTTGTGCTGTTTCCTTGACCAGTTTGGCCAGGTGCGCTTTCTCGATAGCGGTAGGCTTGTAGCCACTCACCTCAAGGCCGTTCATGGACGCCTCAAGCCACGCAGCACGCCGGAATTCCTCACTACCCCGAACAGTGATTTTCTCCCAGCCACGAGCCTTGGCAATGTCCACCATCGAGGCGATAACTTCCTGGTTCTCGCTTTTGGTTGCCAGCTTCTGACCCTTGTCATCGAATGCCGGGGACTTGTCCGGGAAATAGAATTTGTTATCGACCTGGACGAACCGCGATTTCACATGGTCTGGAATTGCTTGTGCGCGGGCCTGAGCAGCTTCCTTGTTGAAGCGGATAGGTTCGGCTGGGTTATCACCTTCACGGCCCTGAGCGCCCATCTGAGGCGCGCTATCGCGGGTGCGCTGGTCTAGCCCCAGGTTATCGCGTTCCATGCGTACACGTTCGCGCTGGCGAGCCGCAAACAACATGGCTTCAGCATCCGCCGATTCGAGCACAGGCGCAGCGCGCTGGCCGTCCAGATCTGCACGGCGTCTGGTGGCAAAATCCCGGGCCTGGCCATCCAGCTCGGGGGAGGGTGCAGGTGTGGCCTGCGCCGCTGGTGTCTCGACAACTGGTGCGCGTGTGGCAGCCCTACGCAGGTTCTCGCGCTGGCTGGCCACCAGGGCCGACAACTCCGGGTCTAGCTCGGCGTCACGTGTCTGGCCGTTCTCTACGGTGTTCTCGCGGGCCTGGCTAGCGGCCGGAACCTTGGCCACTAAGGGAATACCGTTTTGCTTGAGGGCTTCAACTGCCGTGATGGAATTGTCCTTGTCGCCGGTACGGGCGTTTATGTCAGCCCCGGCCTGAAGCAACAAATTAGCGGTGCGGCCGTCCTTGCTGGCAGCGGCCGCATGTAACGGGGTAACACGGTCCTGGTCACGGGCGTTGACGTTGGCCCCGGCTTCGATCAGGACCTTGGCCACGTCCGGGTTCTTGGCCTTAATGGCAGCCAGCAGCGGGGTTTCACCCTTGACCTGGCCAGCTTCTAGGTCGGTTTTCGAGACCTTCGCTTCTAGGCTGGCCCCGGCTTCAATCAACGTCCGTGCTGCCTGGCCGGTTAGCGCTGGGTCATGCAACACAGTCTTGCCCGAGGGCAAGCGCATATTGACGTCGGCACCACGGAGTACCAGACCTTCCAGGAGCATTTGGCCATTGAACTTTTCGCCGGTCGATAACTGACCACGGACAGCGGAGAGTAAGAGAGGGACGCCATTTTCCAACGGCTCTTTCATGTTCGGGCTGAGTGTATTTTTGGCGTCGATAAGTGCAAGAGCCGTATCAACATGGTTTTCGCGCAGCGCTTTTACAAGACCTTCTTTGTCAGCTTTAGTAGCCATAGTTACGTTCCTTCCGCGTCAGTCAGCGATAGAATTTACAAAGGAGCTAAATAGTTCTTGCAGTTCCTCATCAGTGGCAGGTTCGTTCTCTGGTAGCTCGATTTTTTCGAAGTCAATATTGTAATCTGTCAACGATAGTTTATCTAGGTTATCAATGTCCTTGGCTTCAATTTTCCGATCAACGAACTTAACTAGCTGGCCATCTACTTCAGTAACTTCTTCAGCCTTTGGTTTTGGTTTTGGTTTAGCCACTCGCGGTGGTGGTGGAATGTATTCGGCTTTCGGTTGAACAAATGGCGGCAACAGTCTTTTTTTGAAGACCCGCTCTTTGTAGTAGAAAACCTTTTCGCACAGAATCGCGTTCATGTTTTCAACAAAGATAATTTGCCGTTTCTTGCCTATCTGGCGGACTTCTTGAGGAAGAAGCAGAGCGCGCTTTTGCTCGGAGGTATTAGTAGATCCACCTTTCATGTCGAATTTAGGGCGGGAGTGGCTTTTCGTTTTTACGGTAGTATCACCGAGCATTTCCGAAATAGTGCGAGCATGTTCTTTGTTCTTTGGGGCAAAAACAATTTCTGCGCCGAGACACTCGATAATTGTCTTTGCTACTTCAATGCCATAGGTGGCAATTAGCTGCGATATAGACTGCACAATAATGAATGGGCGGATGTTATAGCCGCCCAGGTATCCAATAGATTTAGCCACAACTGGCATACGCCCTGGTGCGGTGAACTCATCCATCATCCAGCCCAATTGATATTTCAACTCGGGGTTATCTTCGGGCATTTCGTCCATGTTCAGCTCAAGGATTTGTTGAGCGAATAGGTTGATAATCAGCGACAAATAGTCCAAGTCTTTTGGCTTAATTCCCATGTAGATGGTGATTTTTTCCCGACGCAGTAAGCGCAGGTCTACAGAGCTACGGCAAGTTGCCGCATCGACCAAGGGGTTAAGCCATAGCTCCAGCTTCGCTGTGAACGTCTTACGGATGGACGATTGAGTATTGCCGCTGGTGAAAATGAAGTCATACAGAGCTGCTTTGCAAGCGGAGCTAAGCGGGGTCGGCGTCTGGTCCCGTTGTTCGATAAGTTCTTTCCAGTGCTCACCTACGGTTTCGCCTTCGCCAAACATGATTTGGCGGACAATTTCCCCGAAGGTGCGAGGCAGGCCAGGTGTCTCAAATACATACAGGGCCAGCCCCAAGAACAGAGTGCGGCAGGAAGCAGGCCAGAACGGGTCGCCATCCGCAGGATCTGGCGACAGCATGTTGCCAATCTTCTGCAAGTCATTCACACGCAACATTGGATCATCTGAAACATAATCCAATGGGTTCCATTGCATGGTGCGCAGCTCAGGATCTACCGGGTTAAATAGAAAAACCTGGCTAAAGGTTGCTCGGAAACCCGAAGTAATCCGAAAGGACTCCTGGCGTACATCCAGCAATACCATACTGTCTGGCCAGCTAAGCATGTTCGGCTGCACCACCCCTACACCTTTACCGGACCGTGGAGGTGCACATAGCAGCGCACCAAGCTGGCCCGCAAGCATAAGGAACTTGCCTTTCCATTTGCCGATAATAAAACCATGCTCGCCCAAAAGCTTGTTGCGTTTTATTTCGGCGGTGTTAGCAAACCGGGCATCACCATGCAACTTTCGGTTAATTGGAGCTACGCACACACCCAAAATAACGATGGCCGGAATTAACCCGGCTCCGGTGCAGATGGTCAACCACCGTTTTACATCCGGTTGGTTGCCGTAGTAGATCCAATAGTCAATGATGGTTTTCGGCGTGGCGCTCCAAGGGTGTTCCCCAATCTTCAAAAGAAACCAGTACCCGGCGAGATATAAACCCATGGTTACAGCTAAGACAATCAACGCCGTGAACGCGGTAACTTTGGCTTTGTAACTATCCAGTTCATTGAGCAGCATACAGCGCCTCCTTACCCGGCTACCTTGATAGCGTATTCTGGATCGTAATAAATCTGGCTAACGAACGGCTTGCCATTGTCGTCGCGCTCGCACTGAATAACGATGTTAATCAGTGCGTACAGGTCTTTGATAATCAAGTCTTGGGAGAGTTGACTACCCTCGGGGCTGGCCTGAATCATGTTGGCCATTCGCCGAAATGCCATCTTTGGACTGTTAGCGTGAAAGCTTGCCATTGTTCCAGGATGGCCGCTGTTAACAACGTTCTGGAAAAAGAAGTAAGCTTCGTCGCCGCGTATTTCCGCGAGTAGTACCCGGCTCGGAAATTGACGCAGCGTAGAGGCTAATACGCCTTTAACGCGAATGCGTTCCGGTGCATCACTGTCCCGGCTGAATTTCAAGTTGACCTGATTGCGATGAGGCAACCGAGATTCGCGGGTATCTTCCACCGTAATCAACCGTTCACCTGCTGGAATCTTGTGGCCCAGCGCGTTCATTAATGCGGTTTTACCAGAGCCTGTTTCCCCAACAAAGAAAATGTTTTGTTTCCCTATTACCGCTGCGCAGAGGAAACCCATTACATCCTTGGCTTTGAACAGCTTCAACAAGCCCAACTCTTTTGCTGTAAGTTCCTTATGTAGTTCCTCGCGATCAGCAGCACTTATGCCACGTGTTTGTACCCATTCGGTGCGCTCGAAACTACCAAATCCGATAATTTCCTCAAGCGTGAAAGCCTTCCCCTTGGGGGGAAGGCGAATGGTGATACCTGGAACTTCGGTTACTGGTGGCAGAACAATCTCGATACGTTGGCCGCCAGGCAGTTCTGCACTGATAACAGGTTGCGGTGCCTGAACGGAAAAGTTAGCCACCAAACGGCTCAACTCCACGCACCAAGTGTAATCCAGTTCGGGCATGAGGATAGATTCCCAATGCCCGTGCTTATACGTCCAGAGTTCGCCAGGGGTGTTTACACACAGCTCGTTATAGTCGCCGCTCAGGTACGGGCCCAAAACTTGGAGGTGCAATTCAACGGTGTGGAGAGTATCCGTATCAACAGATTCAGTCATTGCTTGTACTCCAGGCTATAGACTTTGTTGAAATCAATATCCCGTGCAACGTAGATATAGATATTCGCGCCTTGGTTGCGAGTGAGGGTGTTAGGGATATTGGCGGCTTCCTTAAAAATCTCGGTGGCTAGGTCCTGTCCGCCATTTGTAGTGTTGCCCAGGTTCAGGGTGGTGTTATTGCCGCTGTTGCTCTGCTGGGTGGCTTCCAGGTAGGCGCCTACATCGTCGATAACGCTTAGTGCGACGATAGGACCCCAGCGCTCAGCCAAGTGATAGTCAATATCACCGGTAACGCCCGTGCGGCCTAGTTCATCGGTGGCCGCCGAACTAAGGTTGAAAGCCACGTTATTTGGCATTGGGGTACGGCCCCTGGTCCATACGATTGGGAGACGCCGATTGCCGCGAGCCAGGCCCATGAGCTGCTGGCCGGTGTAGATAGTGCCGCGCTCAGCCACGATAGCGCTGTGATCCGCAGACCAAAGGTCATCGGTCTGCACGCACTGCACCATGCCAACCAAGGAAGAATCCAGCGCGGGGCGAACCACGCAAGGTATGGCTTCGCCCTGGTACACCATCAAGCCAGGATCGCCCAGGCGATAAGCTTCTACGGGGTCCATCTGTGCCGATTGCAAAGACTGGGACAGTCGGTCGCCCGGATTGCCTGCCGCACCCATAGCAGACTGACCACCTGCACCGACCTGGCCACCAGCTCCGCCCTGGCCACCAGTACCGGCCTGAGTCGGATTGCTAGTCGGAGCTTGGGGGAGGGACGACGCCATGCCATCGAGCTTAAATTTCACCGGGGACGACAGGCGCTGTTCACGTTCGATCTCTGCCGGCGATTTGACCGGCTGCCCGTTGGCGGAGCCGCTGCGCGCTTGCATGTTTGGCGGTGGCGGCGCGGCCTGGCCAGCGGGTTGCTGTGGGGTCTCCAAGGCGCCGACCTTCAACGGTGGCAGTTGGGTGGACGCTGTTTGCGTCGTATCAATGTCGCGGTCTTTCTTCTCCTGGCTATCTCGATAGAGGCCCGCGTAATAGTGGAACAGGAACCAGCCACCAAAAGCGATAATGCAGGCTCCGGCGACGATATTAGTTAGGCGGGCTTGCATGCCTAACCCTTTATTTACCGAAGCAATCTTACGGTCGCCTTCAATGGGCTTCTGTTCCTCTAGCTCCTCTTCATCCTCAATATCATCTTTACGGTTCCATGGCATTTTCATTGGTCAGCCTCCTTCAATACGCGCTCAACATGCGGCGACTGGGTTTTAGTCGATGGGCGCTCGCCACCGTTGGGGTCATAGGACTCGTTGTAAACGCAAGTTACAAGCTCGCCACTACGGAAAATAAATTTCGGCTTAACGTCATGGATCACTACAACGTCGTTTTCGACGTTCCAGCTCGCCATAACTTCCTTGCCCTCTTCGTTCACATAGTAGATTTGCGGGATCTTTGCCCGCGCCGGGAACGTGACGTAAGTTGCCAGGCCGTTATCAACCACGCGGCTCGGCTCAATTGTTGTAGAGCCTTCCACGGTATAATTCACGTTTTGTTTACGGCCATCACCTTGAGAGAGCATCTTCTTGACCAGATCGGCCTGGCCTTGTGCGCGTCGCGCTTTGAGTTCGTCGTCGGGATAGCGGTACTGTATAAACTCATAACTAACTTCGTTACTTGACCTGGCTAGTACCATGTCCAGATTGTAAACGCGCTTGTTGGTTACAACGTGAATGTTCGTATTGGGGCTACCCTTTGCCGGTTTGATGAAAAAACCATTTTGAGAAGTAATCGTGCCCACTCCCCAAGCTTCAGTGTAGCCCCCGCCCATATCCAAAATCTTTTCGGCTGGACTGAACATAATCAGCGTATCCCGGCCTATCCGGGCCTTCAGCGTGACGATGTTGTACGGGTCATAATCCACGAAACGCACACGGTTATCCTGTTGAGCGGCAACCGGTACTTGCGCGGCGTTGGCCTGGTAGTTCCAGGCGCAACCGAGCAGCAACGCGAGGGCAATCGGCGTGAGCTTCATATTCAGTCCCTCCCCTGGTTAGGCGAGTAGGCCGGGGCCGACAGACCCTGGCGCGGGGCGGCAGGTGCGGCGGCAGGCGCCTGGCTACGGGCCGTGCCGCTTGAGGCGGTCAACACCTGATTGGTGTTGTATTGAGTGATCTGCAAACCAATGTCGTTAACGCGGCGCTGGGCTTCTTCCTTCGGCAGATTTACCATTTTAAAACTAACGTCTGCTACCCAATGGGTAGTGGTTGGCACGCCGTTTTGGGTCACGGTGCGTTGGAAGTAAATCTGCGCGGTATCAACAATTCCCTGATTGTTCGCACGCGGCGAAATACTTTCAATCGTAACTTTTACCGTGGCGCGGCTACCATAAATGGTAAGCGGGCCATTTGGATTATCCGAGTCCCAGTATTTGGCCCACTGCGATTGCAGTTGAGGTGACATAAAGGACGCTGCACAAAAGTAATCACTTTCCGCCATATCGCGAATATAACGTTCTCGGCAGATTGAGAAAGTATTCAGCGCTCGCCGCAGTAAGGCGTCCTCGTATTTAACTTTCACTTCCGTGAGCGACATAAGCGGATTAATCGCGCCGGTGGTTTCATTCATCACAAGCACTTGCGGCGGCGGTGGGGGGACCATCGCTGTTTGGATCGCTTCGTGTGCGACCCACAAAGCACCGAATGCGAACACTACGGCCCCGGCCGCTATGCGAATGGCCCAGGCTTTCGCCTTCTCCCTGCGTTCGACCTCAGTGTCAGCCCAGGACTGAGATGCCTGGAGTATCTGCTGTATATCGTCGTGGGAATCCACGAAGGTTTTGATGGTCCCTAGGAACCGCTGTAGCGCCTGGTCATCGGCGCTTTTTTTCGCGGCCTCGGGTGTCAGCTTTTGGCGGGTTTGCATTAGCCGTCTCCCAGGTCAAAAGCATTAAAGGCAACGGACTGGCCGCAGCTTGGAAAGCTGATACCGGCCTGCCGGTCAGCGTTGATTGGGCGGCGCGCTTTGCCGTCACACGACGGCGGTTGATGGGCGCAACCTGTGGCCGCAACGATGGCGGACAAGACAACAACACGAAAAACGTTTTTCATTTTTACATTCCTTACGCGCACAAAAAAGACGGATACATAGCAACACTTTACTATGTTCCGTCTATGCAGAAAAGGTCTTTCTGTTTGTTGAGAGGCTTCACTGCCTAACGATTCCTTGCTTGCCGACCAGTGGTTATGCGCGATCGATACGCCCGCCACGTGGGCGTTTGCGCTCTTTGTTGCCGATATTGGGCATGCGTTTAGGCATGAGGGACCGCAAATGTCTGGTAAACATGCGGGCTGCCAGCCGACCGGCGCCGTAAGAGTTGATCGATACACCACCGGCGAGCCCTGCGGCTTTGGATGGGATCTGTGCCAAGCACAAAAGTGAGATAGCCCCTGTCACCAGGAACGGGAACAGTTGGTTAATCTGTGCCGTGCTGGTGATGGCGGCAGCGCCCGTTGAAGCGCGCTCATACAACGTCATAATCAGAGCGTTGGCGGCGATGGTCATCACAATGACCAGTGCATAGTTAGAAAGCTGCTGAATCCACCGACTAAAGAAATCAGAAGTTGCCTGAAACATTAGCGAAAATATGAACAGCGGTCCCAACGCCATGATGATAGCCAATGCGATTTTTGACGAAACGATCAAGAAGCAAGCATAAGCAGTAACGACGATGGTCTGCGCCCATACAAGGATAGCGACCATGTACATGCCTGGATCGCCTACGAGAATACCGCCCTGGTCCCAAAACTTCTTACCGGCGGTGAATCCCTTCGCCAAGATGCTATCGAGAGAGCCAAATATGGTGGTGGTGTTATTTGCCCCAAAGAACGCATTCCCTAGCTCCAGCGGTGCGACACTGAAAGTATTCACAACATAGGAGTTATATGCGGCAAACTGAAAGCCTACATATAGGATGCACACCATCTTGAGGATGCGCTGTAGGCCATCCATCATGGGTTCTTGCTGCCCTGCACCACGAAACAGGGCATAACCCCAAAACATGATGTAAACAGCTAGCAAGGTGTTCACAGCGGGCGCGATGGCGTTAGCCACGTTGACCACGTTTTGCGTAATGAACGTCGTGGTCATGCCATCCACGAACGTCAGAACTTGAGTGTAGGTTTGCGTAGCCATAACCAGGACTCCAGGTTAGCGCCCCTTGTCCGGGGCTTTCTTGAATGAGTCCGGGGCGCTGGTATCCAAACTTGGAAAGTCGGCCTGGCCTGAGCGTTCAGCTCGGCAAGCAGCGTCACAAACTACCTTATCTTTCTCGTCCCAGCAGCCCGACAGACAGACCAGGACAAAGGCGAGAGCGATAAACTTTTTCATACTTTTCTTTCCGTAGAAGTTAGTTAGATGGGATTGACGTATCAATGGCTGGGAAGTCCGTACTTCCACTAACCTGCATACGCAGTTCGTTTTGCATCTGCCGTGCGGCCTGGTCATTGGCCTGAGTCAGTTGTTGCACGCTTTGCAGTTGCGCCTGGTCATTTGCAAGTTTCGCTTGCTCCGACTGGGCGACCGCTTGAAGGTCCATGATCGCTTTAGGGTCTGTTTGCGCATTGATGCTGTTGGTCAGGCGCTCCAAAGTCTGTATGCGAGTGGATGAGTTCGAATAGGCTGCTTGCCCTAGTGCCTGCTGGTTAGCGCTCATGTTGCGCATTTGCGACAGGTACGATTGCATTTGAGGCGACAAAGACGCTGCTTCGGAAGAAGAAAGTACCGCTTGAGACTCGCGAATTTGGGTGGCCGAATTGGCTAGATCCCCATAGGTCGGCCCGCTATTGCTGTTGAGCAGTGCCATCCCCTCGGCCCAATTCTCCGGCAGACCATTGCGTGGGGAGTCCGACAACAATGTACCCAGGCCGCGACTACCAGTGAGCGAACTGTATTGGTTCTGCGCGACCCTCAGATTATTCTCAATCTGAGTAAGCTGGTTTGTCATAATCACGCCATTGGCAATTGCTTTCTGAATGGCGAGCGCGTCAATTACGGGTACTACGTCAGCTATGGCAGCACCTGACGCAATAGCGGAAGCCAGGCCAATAGCGATAGTCAGTCGTTTGATAGTCATCGTCATGATTTCCTGTCTGCAACTTTGAAATGAGGTAACCACTGTTCTGGTTTATCGCCGTATTCAGCACGCAGCCGGTCAACCAGGGCAACGGTATGTTTTTTACTCGACAGTACGTCGAGTTCGTATTTCATCCCTTCCATGTCGAATCGGCAAACAACCGAGTTGTGTCCCTGTTGAAGGACAAATACCCGACTGGCTTCGGGATCGGTTTCTTTCACCAGTTGAAATACCCGGTCAGAGGTGCCGAGTTTTTTGTATTGTGCGTAATCGGCTTTGTCGTTTGGAAATAACACCTTATTCGGCGTTTGTTCAATGAGCGTGTCCGAAATAGGGCTGCTGAGCGCATCGTTAGGCGACTGAGAGTCCAATACTACAAAACCATTGTTCTTACGAATGGTTTTGAGCTGGTCCTGGACGAACGACTGAAAAGGCGGGTCTCCCAGGGCTTTCCAGAACTCCGCAATGAACAGTGCAAACCGGCGACCGTCCACCAAGGTAGATACCAGGTGGAAGAGGTACATGTTGATTGGTGCGCGCAGTTCGTCGTTGTTGAGGAACGCGGTTACGTCGAAGCCTGTAATGAGGCTTTCCCCTAACGACGCCGCCAGGGTATCGATCTGGTTGTCAAAAACCCATGCGTTCTCCCCGTCCGGTTGGCCGTTTTTGCGCGAGTAGCACCAGCGCTGCAAGCGGCGATAAATCACCGAATTTTGATCCAGGTAATCCAGCACACGACCCAAGCGGCGATGTTCCAAATCGAGCCGCAGGACGGAGTTTACTGCCGCTTCGATTTGCTCCACTTCCCCTACTTCCAGGGCGCCCACGTTGCCCTGATGCGCACCTAGATACAAGGTCAGGCGCTTGAGGAAAGGCCGAGTAATGGGATTGTCCAGGTCGAGCTTGTAGGGGTTCCAGTTGGTCTTTACGCCGCTCTGAACTGGGTAATACTTACCACCCAGCGCGCGGATGATAATCTCGGTATCCCTGTCTTTCGTAAACAGCACACAGGTAGCTCCGAATTTCAGCAGCATCGCCAGGTTAAAGGCGACCCAGGCGGTCTTACCTGAGCCAGTTGGACCCAATACCATCGTATGGCCAACGTCCTTAACCTTAATGTCGTTCTTATCCTGCGGATCTGACGCATGGAAGGAGAAGTAATAGGGTGTCCCGGCCGTGGTCATGTACATGGTCAGAGCATCCCCCCAATGATTATTGGTGAGACGCCCAGCCGGAAAATTATGCATTGGCGCGAAGCCGCTAAAATTCTTGCTGTTAATGCCAGAAACGCGTGGGCGGTCTTTAAACTGGCCAGGGAACTGTGCCCAGTACGCGGCAACAATTGCCAGGTCTTCACGAACGGCCGTCATTCCAGTGCTGCCCAAAATATCAATGGCATCGGCAACGTTATCGTTAAGACCTTCAACCGTATCCGACTTAACGAACAAATTGAAGTGATGTTGTCCCATCACGATACGACGTGATGCCAGGTCGTCTAGAGCATCGTCAATTTCGTCAATCTGCGACGTGGCGTCATCCTCAGCACTTTCCATGCGATCTTGCGCAGTCTTCATCGTCCGGCGCGCTGTTTCCTGTTTGATGAAGCTAAAAGATTGCGTCAGCACGAAATCATAAGGTGCGTTGAGTAGGTCATTAAGGAAAACAGAGGTCGTTTCCGGGGGATAGGTACCGATGCCCAGGAGCGCGCCATAGAACGTGCTGGTAGCCCCGCGAACTTCTACCGTCTCGTTACCCCAGAACGGCCTTGCCGCAGCCACCAGCTTACGCAGGGGCGCCTGGGCGATGGCCACGCGCTGCCATTTGCCATTGAGTAAGAAGCCCATCAGCTCCATGGGTTCGGAGCAGTAAATCCCCTGATGCTTGTAGATACCCAGCTTTTCCACATCATAGCGGCGCAGGCTGCGCATGACCTGCCGAACCACCTTGTTCAATACTTCGATGGCTTGCAGTCGTTCGGCTTCGCGAGTGACCTTATCGGCCTTCGAAACCATTTTGAATACAGTGCTTGTGAAAACCGAGGGAAACGGGCGGTAAACTACGGTTAAATACAACTCATTGACGCGCAGTTTCTCACCGGATAGGCGAGACGAATATTTCTCGTTTAGGTCCTTTGCAAAACCGTCGGGAAATTCACCGGGCGGATACTTCGTTTCCCGACGGCGAATAATGTGTTGCCACAATGCGATGTTATGGCTAGATATATTTTTGAAAAGCGCATTCAGGCGCTTATGCCAGATATTCAACTGTTCATCGTCAGCGCTTTCAAAGCTTGCGCCTGTCAGTCGAATAACCTGCATGTAATCACGATCCTTTGTCATGATCGTATGTTCGTCAAGGTGAACTTCAAACGGCAGCTTGTCAGAGACAGGCGGCTCATTCTTAATCACCTTTTTACGTAACTTGTCGGCAAAACTCATATCAGACCCCTTTTCTGTAGTTTGCGAAGTTTTCGCTTGCTCAGCTTCTTACCTACATTGAACTCTAGGGGGCTGTAGGTCGCCGCTCTCCAGTAAAAGAAATTGCCCACGAACGTAAACGCTTTGGTTCGACCCCAAAGATAGATGAGTTCAAACGCGCGAGGGTCATAAAGACAGATGGCGTAAAGCACCAAGTGAATCGGAAAGAACATGAGCAGCCACAGCAGGTTTTTCGTGAATACGAAACACTCAATTGTGAACATCATGTTGATGATGAATGCTTGCCAGGTGACTCCCCAGCGCATTGTGGGACGCGTAGGCCCCACGAATAAAGTATCGACCAAAATCCCGTCGTTCTTTTCCATGTGGGGCCTCTCTTGATGCGGCTCGGTTAAACGCCAAACAGGCCGCGAATCCAGGTAACAATCTGGTCGCTACCGAACAGCAGAACGATGCCGACGATGGTGCCAACCAGCCACATCCAGTGAATTTTGCCGAACAAGGCCAGGACGCCCACGACCATAACGGCGATACCTGCCACCGGCGTAAGCATCGCCAGCGTATCAGCCGACAGGCCGGTGGCGCCGGTGGTGAAGGGATTCGCCGCCATGGCGAATGCTGGGAAGATTGACCCAATCACGGCGGCCACGAACGCCAGGAGTCGGCGATTCTTAGCCAGGGAGCGGGTCGAGGTGTTAGGTGTCATCTGTACTGTCATAGTCAAGCTCCAATGATATAGGTGTCTGGTGGCATTTAAGCCCCCGGATATAGCCAGCCAAAGTGTTCAAGTTAGGCCAAAGCCTCACTTGTTTGCGTGCATTGAATAAAACGTTCTCCCCTTCTTTCCAAGTTAAAATCACTACAAGTCCAAACTTTTCGGGTGTCATCTGCCGCAAAATGAACTGCCGTATGGCGTTGTTCTTCGCTGCGTCCTCAAGCTGGTCCTCATACATAGCTGTCATTTCGGTGGCCTCTTGTGCGTTTTGTGGGGCCGTCATCGTATCCTTTTGCAACGATTTCGGCCTCACGTCTGCGCACATCGACGCTACAGGTTTCGGGGTACTGTCCCCGCGCTTATGGTTATTTTGTGGATCCAGAACGGGCCTCCTTGTCACCGGCATTAGGTGAGTCGTTCAACGCTGCCCCGTCGTCCTGGTCTTCCTCGGGAGTGGCTTGGGGTACGTTCTGTTTGCGGTGATATACGTCCCAATAGGGAACATCTGCCGGTGCTTGGGCGCTGGGACTAGGGGCCTCGGGTTGGGCCTCGGGAACGAACGCAGCACGACGGGGACGGGCAACCTTTCCACCCAGGCCGTCTAGCTCGCGTTGCAGCGATTCGATGTTGTTACTGTGCCCCAGGGCTTGAGCAGCAATGGCTTGCACATCTTCGGGCGATTTTTGGGCCTTGATCGCGGCCGCCATTTCGGCGTTCGCATCGGAGAGGGATTTTTTTTCCGTAGCCAGCTCGTTGGTGAGGATCGAGCGTCGTTGCGCATCACGATCCTGCTGGGTGTCGCCGGTGACAACTGGGTAGGTTTCGGCTTGTGCTGCGCTGGGTAGCGCGTAGGTAGCACAGATGGCTGCTAACAATGCGAATGGTGCCAGTTTCATAACCCCTCCTTGGTCCGGCAGGCCGGACATTGCTTACTGTGGCTATGAACCTACAGCAATGCCCTTTCTGCCGCAACACTTTTGCGATAAGTGCAATATGAATTATCGCGTGTCTGTCCTGCTTCACCTTTCCGGCTCAGCTTCCCGCTTTCCTGGCGCGTGATCCTTCATGGCAGCGCGCACGGCTTTAAGCTCGATATTCCAATCCTTGCCAGCGGTCGGGCGCTGGCGCTCCACCTGTTGGCTTACAGCTTCTTTCAAGCGGTCCCCAAGGCGGTCCCCAGCTTTGTCGGCGTTGAAGCCATCGACAATTTTGTACCCTTGGCCTTCCAATTGCTTGGCGGCGCCTTGGAGAATATCCCTGGTGCTTCCTGCGGTACCTATTACCAATGCCTCCGGGTTAAGCGCCTGGTAACTCATGGCTTCGATAGACGACTCGACAAATACCGCCACTTTCGAGGCTGCTTTACCGGTGAAGTACAAGCCACGGTCGCCGCGTATGCCGTGAAACGGTTTGCTATATGTCCCGCGAAGTTCTGCGCCGGATACTGTTCCGTCCAGATCGCGTAAGGCAAATACAGCGTTCCCGTATTTATCGCCCCAGACACGGCCCTTTTCGATAGCGGTATTGACGATTTGTTCAGGGATGCCACGCGTATTTGTGAGGTAGTTCCTCACTTTCGGCAGTTTGCGGGGATCTTGCTCGGGAATTTCAAGCTTCGGCTTGGCCGTTGTGTCCAGGATTTTGGTGGCCTGCTGGCGAGCTTCTGCCTGGTAAGTCTGCACTGCGGCTTCCCGGCCGTGGGTTCCCCCCAGCCAAGCTACAGCGTCTTTGAAACCAAAGCCGCCCAGGTGCATCGCCAAATCAATAGCACCACCACCACCCTTGTCCGCGTCGTGGTTGTAAAACTTTTGGTCCGTAACCGTTATCCGGCCCGCGTGAGTTTTCCAGTTGTTCTTGGGGTCAGCTGCATCACGTATCCCGCCGAACCCTTCAATGACGCTGGCCAGCTCAATCCCTCGAGCTTTTTCTATGTCTGACTTTTCCATGGGCGTCCTCCGACAGAAGATCAAAAGATGCTACTACGGAAAACAAATTTCCGCATCGGCAAAAGCACCTTAACACCCGACAAAAGGTAAAGAATGCTATAGACTTACCCTTAAAAGGATCAGTATAATGGACCCATGCAGACAAAGGGCTGCATAAGCAACGAAGCCCCGGTCGGCGGCAACCGTACCAGGGCTTCTAATCACAGCTAACTAGATGGGAGTTATGCCATGACTACTAAGTATCTTACCTGCGCTGACACCGCAAAGCTTGTTCGTAAAGCCCTCAAAGAGTCTTTCCCGGACGTTCGTTTCAGTGTTCGCAGTCATACCTATTCGATGGGCGCGAGCATTACCGTTGCTTGGAATGATGGCCCGAACGCCAAGCAGGTAGAGGCCGTTACCTGCCGTTTCCAGGCGTCTTACTTTGATGGCGGTATCGACTATAAGGGTTCGATTTACCACATGATGCATGGCGAAACCGTGTCCTTTGGGGCGGATTCGATCAACGCTTGCCGCACGGTATCGGACGCTGCTGTAGAGCAAGCTATTGACCGGGTGTATCGCAACCTGCAAAGCAACTTCCGGGAAGCTGGTATAGCTAAACCTACGGTCGAAGCGTTCCGCGCTGGCCAGCTTTGGGCCACCGTCTTGCCCTCGTATCACCTGAATGCCGGCGACAGCCTCCAAAGCGAGATTTGCGCCTCTATCAATCGCCACAGTGACCGTCTGCGCGGCCTGGTAAGTCAGACGGCCCAAAGCGTGTTCGTCACCCATGACGACGGCTATAGCCGACAATGCGGAAGCGGATTTTCCGCAGTAACCATCCAGTAACAAGCTGGCCCTTCGGGGCCAGTTTTCTTTTCCGGGGCCAGCCTCCTTGCCCGGGTTTCTCTCGCATGCCTGTGGTTTGTACAACCCAAAAAGTGGATTGTACAAACCAATTACGCCGCCCAACGTGTCAGGCCCCGGACATGAAAACTGCCCAGGCACACAGGGCTGCACTCGTTAGCTTGACGTATAACCGTTTAACCGCTACTTTTTGGCATTAGTTAAACGGTATAACCGGAAAACGACTATGACCGCACAAGCGCAAACCATCATGGCCACGAAAGTGGACGACGCAATCAAGCGGCGCTTCGACTCCGCGATGCGAGCGCGCGGCACCACCACTTCGGCGGTGTTACGCGAAGCGGTGTTGAGGTATCTGGACGAGTTGGAAGCCGGTATAGAGCATCCACAGTTCAAGCTGAAGCTGGACGGCCCACAGGCCGGAGAGAAGACCCCTAGCCACTGACGGCGGGGCAAAAAAAAAGAGCACACACGTCTTGATATCTTGGCGGATTCGACGTGGTGCTCACCTGTTAGGTGAGAAGAGTATGGATTCCTGCGCAGCTATGTGCAAGATGGGGCGTGATTTATTTCGCGTCCGTCTATCTACTCACCGCCATTCTGGCGGTGGGTTATGGCCCTAAGAGTCAGCGATTCCGCTGTAATCAAGCGGCCCAATGAACGGTATTTCTTGGATGGGACCGCGTTAAATCGCGTCCTGCAGGAATGCCCGTACCTGTCCCGATGCAGTGACGACAAGACCGCTACGCGCGTTCGTCCGCGTGAATACGCGGTCTGCTACCCGTATATGCAGATCAATCGGGAAGGCATGGTGTCATGGCTTATATTCGACCTGGACCACTTCAATTCGCTGATATGGGACGATGCTGGCTTACCCCCGCCTAACCTCATTGTGCGCAATAGGCACACCGGCGCGGCTCACCTCTACTACGCGATTATACCGGTCTGTACATCGGACAATGCGCGCAGCCGCCCTATCAATTATCTGAAGGCCATATACAAGGCGTTCGTTAACGCTCTAGACGCAGATCCCGACTACCACGGCGGCCCGGTTGCAAAGACGCCTGGCCATCCCTGGTGGCACACCCAGGAGCTGCATAACCACGTCTACGAGCTGGCCGATTTGGCCGAGTGCGTAGAGCTTGAACCCATTACACCATGGGGCAAGGGACCGGACTACGAGGCCGTCAGCCATTCACGCCATTGCACGCTATTCGAAAACCTCCGGTACTTCGCATATAGCATCGTCAATCGCGAGCGTGACCAGGGCACGTATGACCATTTCGTTAACCGCCTCACAGCGCATGCGCACAACGCCAATCGGTTTGGCGGCCGGGGGGCATTCACATGCGACCTGCCGCTATCCTCGATCCGCTCAACCGTCCGCTCTGTAGCCCGCTGGACCTGGAGCCGATACACCGGCAACAGTCGATGCCATCGCGGCGTGATGGAGCTGGACAAGTCGCTGCCCCTTGTCGAGCGTCAGCGGCTAGCGGCTAGGCGCACGCACCAGGAACGGCAGAACGCCACAGAGTCAAAGATACGTGCCGCTTGTAGGCAACTGCACCAACGGGGCAAACCCCTTGCGTTGACGGCAATAGCGGAGCTTGCAGGCGTCACCCGGCAGACAGTGGCCACCTATCGCCACGTCCTCAACGAAACCCGCGCGCACAACGTTATACAGCTCAAGCTTGGCCACCTTGAGCACCAGGCCAAATCTGAGCCACCGGCAATTCCAGGGACCGGTCAATCAATTCAAATTAGTGATGTTAAGCATGGTGCCAATCAGATACCTGCCCCTAGGCGGCGCGGTAAGCGTCGGCCTGGGCAAGTGCTTTTAGGCTTAGACGATCCTCAAACAGACAGTGTGTCCGTTAGCTCGGGGAGTGGTTCGACACACTTAACCCCACTATCTGCCCATTCAGACCTGCAAAGCTCATGCGTTTTGTTTCAGCCTATGCCGGTTAAACCTCCTGGCTAAGTGTGTCGTCCGGGGTGAGGTCCTTGGCACGTATTGCGGTGTTCTTGCATACTGTTCATACATCCAGTTTTAGGGCTTCGCTGTGTCCTGGTTCCTTTCCGATGATTTGCCCGAAATCCCTGCTGATATTCTGTATCAGCTAGAAAATCGCTTTGATCGAGGTGATCCGGGAGACGTAGACGAGATTGAGCGTGAGCGCTCTAGCGTGCGCCGCGTTGTCGCGATTAATCAGCAGCTCACATGGCGGGTAGTCCAGCTTCAAAACGAGCTGCACACGGCTAATACCAGCATTGGCTATCTCAAGGGCCAAGTTCAGGATCTGGTCAAAAGGCTTCACCTTATGGGTTATGAGCCATCCCACAACCCCCCTAGCCCCCTTCCCCAGCGCAGCCGCCAACCCTAGCTGCGCGACTCTTTCCGGCAGAACAGCGCCACCACGGAAAGAAAATGGCGAGCTACACATAATCTCTAGCCGCTGCCACATCTATACATTTATCTCTTTACTATCCATTTAAATGTACCTAATCTATAGCTATCCCAGGCGGCAACCTGGACAGCTAACGAGATGGGAGTTAGTGACTATGGCTAGATCGAGGCAGAGTCATGCGACGAAAAGAGCGACTTACCCCGCAGGACTTCGACACACTCAAGGCGCATATGGGACCGCGCTGGAAACCGGCGAACGTCGAAGCGGTTCGGCAAGTTTTGGTGGATGGGCGCAAGCAAAAAGACATTGCGACGGAGCTTGGCGTTACGGAAAAAGCCGTTTCGCAGATGGTGAAGAAAGCATACGACTTGCACCAGGAACACGGCACTGCGCCAGAGGGTTGGGTTTCAGTGTTTGCCACCCTACCCCCTGACCTGGCCGAACTGGTCAGAGCCATGGAACAAACAGCGCGGGCAACCTTGAGCAGAGGCAAGCAATGAACACACCACGCCGATTCAAACAGAAAGCATGGGCGAATCAGAAAGGTGGCAGCGGGAAATCCATGCTGTCTTACAACGATGCGTTTTACCTGGCCGAGAGCGGGTATCGCACCCTTTACCTAGACGGCGACGAGCAGGGCAACGGTAGTAAGCCGCTAGGCGAGTACGCCGTACCAGGTATGAAATCGTCTGACCTGTTCCAGCAGACGCCGCTGGAGCCTATCGCCCTGGTCGAGGGCCAGAACCTCTATGTGTTGATGGCGGACAAGCCTGGTTTGATTAAAGCCGAGCGCAGCGCCCTGGATGACGATGAAATGGTAGACCTGGTGCGAGCGCAAATTGCCCGGATCGCCCGCGACTTCGACTATGTGGTAGTCGATACGGCAGGCTCTAACAGCCGTATTGCCAACTCGCTTTTGGTTAGCAGTGATTATGTGGCGATTCCGTGCCGGATTGACTCCTACAGCATCGACGTGGCCAAGGACGTGCTTACCAGGATTGCGTTCATCCAGCAGGAATGGAATACCAAACTTGTGAGCTTTGGCATTGTGCCCAATGAGTTCGACGCGACCCAGCCCGCGCAAATTGATTGGTTGAAGCAGCTTATGACCCATTACCGCAAACATCTGTTTGGCGGGTACGTGAGGAAAAGCGGGGCCTATAAGGAAGCCGCGGCTGAGGGCGTGCCGGTATGGCGTCTGGAGGACGAGAAAGGCCGCGTGAAGACTGCCGCCCGCACAGCGGGCAAAGAAGTGCGGGTAGTTTTTGAAATGATGCACAAGCAGATGGAGCAGGCGAATGGCTAGAAAATTGGATCTATTGGGGCTGGCAAATTTTGAACCGACCCCGGCCCCTGCTCCGGTAGCAGGGGAAGACGGCCAAGTGATCGAGGTTGCGATTGATGATGTGATCCCGGACCCCGGCCAGCCTCGTAAAAAGTTTGACCAGGTGAAGCTACAAAAGCTCGCAGAGGTCATCAAAGCCAGTCGGCTCAACCAGCCGGTGACAGTGCGGCCAAAAAATGCCGATGGCAAATACGTCATCGGTTTGGGGGAACGCCGTTGGCGCGCCTGCAAACTTGCTGGCCTGGCCACGCTACCGGTTCGTATCAGTGAGCAAATCGACTGCTACGACCAGGTAACGGAGAACACCGAGCAGGAGCCGCTAACGACCATGGAAGAAGCGCGGTTTATCGCGTGGCGTGTAGCGGAAGGCGATAAAAAATCGCTTATCGCTAAACGCCTCGGGATGCGCTCGGACACAGTGTCGCAACTCTTAGCGCTGGCCACCGCGCCGGACTTCATCCAGGCGCTTGGCGACGACAAGGCAGTAGGTGGGCGTACGCTGTATGAGCTTGTCCAGGCTCACAAGGAGTTCCCCGCCGAGGTCGAGCGCTACGCGCAGGGTGAAGAAATCACCCGCGCAGGCGTAGGTCGGTTGTTGGAGCAGTTGCGCAGCCGAGAGGCAGAAGCAGCTGCCCAGGCCCAAGCGTTGGAACAAGCCCAGGTGCAGGCCGCGCAGAACACAGGTGGAGCACCAACGAACGAAGAGACCAAGCCGCCGAAGCAAGAAGGCGACCGTGACAAAGAACGCCCCTTAGACCTGGAAAACTCAAACCAGGCACCGGCAGGGGCAACGCAGCCTGTAGCGGCGACCAATCAGGTGACCAACTCAGGCAGCACCACCGTAAAGGTGCTGCTTAACGGGCGAGAGGCTACCTTGGCCCCTGCTGGTTTGGTCCAAGTTGTTTATGCTGATACCGGGGAAATAGTCGAGGTTGAATTATCGACCGTTCAAATCGTCGGTGTGGAGGAAATCAGAAATGAAAGCTCGTGACGCTGTAACAGGTTCGGCGCGACTGGCGGCGTTTTCGCTGCTGTCGCTTATTCGCCCCGTGGTTGTTGGTCTGCTGGAAATCATCGCGGCACTGTCGCTGTTTAGCTTTTTGGCCTGCGCCCTATTTGGGCAATGGTTTGTCTTCACGGTCATGCTGCTGACCGGCTTGGTTGCCACTGTTTTGTGCTGGAGCTATGACGCGTTGTTAAGCCGCCTGGTGCCGTTCAATTACGGCCTGCTATCTGACGGCTAAAGGGGCGCAACAGGGGCCGCATGTGCGGCCTCTTGCTAGGCTTATGACGGCTCGACCTCGGCAAACCGCTGTGAGCAGTCCCCGCAGATCAAATGCAAACCCGGCTTTGCCCACACGTTTATTTCACATGCGCAACTGTACTTAGCCCGCGTCTGTTTGGTCGGCGCCGGTGCCGCTGTGGTCTCGGGACTTAAGATGTTCGCGGGGTCTACGCCTTCTACGTCCCCGTCAAGTGCAGCCTGTAAGGCCGCTGGGTCTACATGACGCCATGGGTAATGGTCTAACCAGGTGATTCGGTATGAGGTGGCCAGCAGCTTATCAAGTGCTTTTTCAAACACGCCGCCTTCTATTGCGTAGTCTGCCATGCGTTCGCCGGTTTGCTTGCCGCCAGGCTTACCCGTGTCGCTTGGCATGAGGCCAACGGCTTTCATCTTCTCACCCCACTCCCGGTTGTGGTAACGGCGCCGCCCAGGCTTGCCAAAATGGTGCTGCCACAGGTGGACCATTTCATGCACAACCGTTTGCATGACTTCCTTTAAGGACACAACGCCAAAATAGGCAGGGTTCAGCGCGATTTCATCGGTGAAAGACTTGTCTACCTGGTTTATGAACCTGGCCGCCGAGAAATAACCGTAGGTTTTCTTTTCACGCTGGAGAGTGATTAGACAGGTCGGCAACTGCCCGTCGAAAAGCTCCGCATTGAAATGCGCGTAAGCCCGGTCGAGTTCGTCGTAAGCATCTTTTGTAGGAATCATGGCCAATCTCATTTTGGATTGTACAAACCAATTTTAGCAAATTCGGGGGTCTCAATCCATAAATTTGGTTTGTACAATCCAAAATAAAACTTTGTCATGGCAAAGTTTTGGACGAATAAGACAGGTCAAGAGAACCCAACCGGCCCGCCTGCCCTTGATTCGGAACGGTGGAGCGGTTCCTTTACTTTCGGCCTTCAGGTGGCGCTTCGCTCGGCATGGTGCGGGAGATGGGGGCCAGATCAAAAGCCTAATTTAGAGCGCGGGGGAGACCTGGAGAAAACGGCCAGTGAATTTGTTTTCCGTAGCAGCCTATGGGCGTGAAGCCACCGCCGCAGGTGCTGGTTTGTACAATCCAAAAATAAGTCAGGCGAACAAAATCCGGCAAGCCACGCTTTGCGTGGCAGAAGCCTGAACCGCGATTGCCACTTCTACGTTTCCGTAGAAGTGGATGCCCTTTTTGCCATGGCAAAAAGAGGCTTGGTGTAGTAGCGGAATGCAGGATAGACTGTCGTCGACAAGGTGTGCCACCT
>NZ_JAAAKW010000035.1 GCF_009905615.1 Pseudomonas sp. SLFW | reverse complement strand
TTGCCATCGCTGCGCAATGGATCGCAGGCAAGGTGGAGCGCCACCCCGGCACTCCCACGGCCTTCGGCCAGAATCAATAGCAGATCGGGGGGGCAGGGGCTTTTGGCCAGAATTAAGGGCAGATCGAGGCATACAGCTCTCATTGCACCTATTCGAACACCCGAATCGCGCACCGAGCGTAAAAGCGGGCAGCCCGAGGGCTGCCCCTTTTTTGTCAGACCGTAAAGTCCCAAGTGGCGGGGGCTTTGTTGTGGCCAGTCATTTCTGTGGAGGTGAGGAGGCTGTCGGCGACTTGCACGAAGTTCAGGTGGCCTTGCTGGACTTGCTCGGTCCAGTAGGCTTGGCCGGCGGTGTCGACGGTTCGACCAAAGAAGGCGGTGTACAGAGCAGCGATGTCATGGCTGACATCACCGTTCAGCGCTTTGGCGCCGGCCTCGGTGGAGTTCAGGATCGACAATCCGATCCCGCCGATGCTCATGGATTGTTGAGTCCAGTAGTCGAAACCGGCCACATCCGCCTGACGTCCCAGTAATCCGTCGTACAGCGCCGCCAGCGTGGTCTGTTGCGTGTTGGTTGGAATCGACACCACACCGTCGGCAAAACCAAGGTTCTCGACGTTGACGACTTTGACCTGCTGGTTCGGGTCGTCCTTGTTGCTGACGAGGGTGTAACCGCCGTGTTGTTCGAGGGTGTACTGCGAGCGGTCGCCGCTGAATTGCACGGTGTCGTTGCCCTGTCCACCTTGCAGCACGGTGTTGTTGGCCGCTGTGAAGGTGGTGATTTTCAGGGTGTCATTGCCACCGCCTGCAAAGACGAAGCTGTCGCTGGCGTTGACGATGAAGCTTTGGCTGGCATCATCCCCCGTCAGCGTTTGCCCGGTGGTATTGCCCTGAACGGTGGTCGCACCGACGATGGCAGCGAAGTCGACGTTGTTGAGCACCAATGAGCCTTTGCCGCTCATTTGAGTGGTATCGATCACCAGCGCGGTGTGTTGCGAACCCCCCGCACCGTCCAGTTCCATTGCTTGAGTCGGCCCCGTGGACGCGGTCACGGGGGTGATGGTGTTCACCAGCAACGACGTTCCAGCGGCCAGTTTGTCGAGGAAGTGCTGACCGTTGACGTTCTGGTGCGCTTGATCGCTATTCGCAGTCGCCGCATCGATGGCGGCTTTGAGGGTCTCTGCGCTGTTGCTGGCTAACTTGACGCCACCACCGACGGAGGTCAGCCCGTAACCCACTGGCAATTTGGCCACGAGTAAAGGAGACGCGCCATTGCCGACCAGGTTGATATCCGCGGTGTTGGCGTCCCCCGTGCTGTCTTGACGCGACGAGGTGGTCAGCCCGACCGAAACGCTGGTGCCCGTCTCGCCACCGGGCAACGTGACCTGCGTGGTCGTGACCGGAACGCCGTCGATGGTGACCGGCGGATTGGTTGGCGTGTTGGGCGGTGGCGGTGTGGTGACGGTGATGACCACGGATGTGCTGGCGTCGAGCGGGTTCGAGGCGTCCAGGTCATTGACGGCGATATCGACCAGCGCACTCCCCGTGTAGCCCGTCATTGGGGTGAATTTCAGGCCGTTCAGCGCGCTGTTGATGGCCGTCAGCGTGCCGGTGACCGTGACGACGTCGGTGGCATCGCCGGTGACGGTGAGCCCGGTCGAGCTGGCGAGGTTGAGCAGGCCATGGCTGGCGGTGAGCGTGACCTGCACGTCATGGCTGCCGGCATCAACGTCGCCGACGATGATCAAGTTGTTATTGGCCGAGCTGAACACCAGCGGGGTGTTCTGGCGCACGCTTTGAGTTGCGGCCCCTAAGACGACGTCCGGGGCATCGTTGACCGACACCACGGTTACCTCTTGTGTGACGAGAGCGCTGTTGCCCGCGTTGCCGTTGCCATCGTTGACGGTGAACGTGAGGGTTCGCGTGGTGCCAGTCGGAGCGTGTGAGGTGTTTTCGTACGTCACGGCGCTCAATGCTGCTTCCCACTCAGGGAGGGACGCAGGGCTGGCGGAGGTCAGCGTGAGTTCGCCGGTGACAGCGTTGAACGAAGCCACGATGTCGCCGATGTTCGGCAAGCCGGTCGGAAGATCGAGTTTGTCCTCCCCGGCGACGAACCCTGCGATGCTCACTTTCGCACTGACCAGCGTGCTGCCGTCGGCGTCGCTCAGCACGACGCTTCCATTGACGATCGCGGCCGCCCCGCCTTCGGTGAACGTCGGGTTGGACGCTGAGAGCGTGATCACCGGTGCATCGTTGGTTGCGGTGACGGTCACGGTTTGGGTGGCGACGGTGCTGTCTTCTGTCCCGTCGTTTACCGTGACACTGACCGTACGCGTATCGAGGCTCGGGCTGTCGGACGAATTGGTGTAAGTCACTGAGCGCAGGGCGGCTTGCCACTCTGTGAGCGTGGCGGTTGCACCCGCGGAGTCCAGGCTCAGCACGCCTGTCAGCGTGTTGTAGCTTCCACTGATATTGCCCATCGTTGTAGGGTTATTGGTAAACGAAAGCGCGTCTTCGGCGCTGTGCAGGTTGTCTGTGATGCTGACGACAGCGCTAGCCAGCCTACTGTTATCCAGGTCGGTGACGATCAGACCGTTGGCGATCACGACCGGCGTGGAGGTGACGTTATTGTCTTCGACAAATGCGGCACCGAGGCCGTTGATGGCCACCACTGGGGTGTCGTTGACGGCTTCGACAGTCACGACTTTGAGCACGGGCGCACTGTCGCTGCTGCCGTCGTTGACAGTGAGGCTGATGCTGCGGCTGCTGGTGTCCGGTGACTCTGAACTGCTGCTGTAGCTGACGCTGCGCAACGCCGCTTGCCATTGGGCGAGGGTGGCGCCGCCCGCTGACGAGAGGGCCAGTTCCCCCGTGTTGGCGTCGTAGGCGCCAGCCGTGATGTCGCCCACGGTCGCGCTGTTGCCGGTGAATGCCAGTGTGTCACCTGCTTTCACGTTGGTAATGGTGACGTTGGCGGACCTGAGGCTGCTGCTGTCTACGTCACCGACGTTGATGCCGCTGTCGATGATGACCGGCGTAGAGCTCACGTTATTGCCTTCGACGAAGGCAGACACGCCACCCGAGGCCTGGAGAATCGGCGAGTTGTCGACGGCGACGACCGAAACGGTTTTGGTAACGACGGCGCTGTCCAACTGACCGTCATTGATCTTGAAGCTGATGGTGCGTGCGCTGGTGTCCGGCGTGACTGCAGTGTCGACGTAGGTGACCGAGCGCAAGGCGGCTTGCCATTGCGCGAGGGTGGCAGTGCCGCCAGCGGAGGACACTTCCATCTCGCCCGTCGCCGCGTTGAACGTTGCAGCGATGTTCCCAAACGTTGCCGAGCTGGTGTTGACGAACGACAGAACGTCTTCGCCCGCTTTGAAGTTCTGGCTGATGCTGACCGTCGCGTGGGTCAGGGTCGCGTTGTCCGGGTCATTCACGCTCAGGCCTATGTCAATCGCCACCGGTGTCGCGCCGCTGTTATTGCCTGAAGTGAATGCTGTCGTGCCGCTGGTCGCAGTCACAACCGGGGCGTCGTTGGTGGCCGCAATGGTGATGACTTTCTGGACGCTTGCGCTGCTTGAGCTGCCGTCATTCGCCGTGAAAGCGATCGTACGTGAGGCGGTGGTCGGGGCATCGGAGGTGTCGGTGTAGGTGACCGAACGCAGTGCAGCCTCCCATTGCGCGACCGTGGCTGTTGCACCCGAAGAGTTGAGGCTCATGATGCCCGTGGCCGAGTTGTAGATTGCAGAAATGTTGCCCATGGTGGCCGGGTTGTTGGTGAAACTCAGAAGGTCCTCGGCGCTCCTGAAGTTACCGGTGATGCTGACGACCGCAGACGCGAGGGTCGAACTGTCGACATCGGACAGCGTGATACCGCTGTCCACCACCACAGGCGTGGACGCTCCGGCGCTGCTCTCTGTAAACGCCGTCGGACCGCCGCTGGTCGTTGCAATCGGGGTGTCGTTGACGCTGGTGACCAACACCGATTTCGTGTTGGCGATGCTGTCCGCCGTTCCGTCGTTCACCTGGAAAGTGATAGTGCGCGCGCCGGTGTTCGGTGTGTCAGAGGAATCGGTATAGGTCACCGAACGCAGGGCGGCTTGCCATTGTGCGAGGGTGGCAGTCGAGCCGGCGGAGGACAGACTGAGAACGCCTGTCGCAGCGTTGTAAGTGGCGTCGATGTTGCCCATCGTTGCCGGGTTGTTGGTGAAGACCAGGATGTCCTCGGCGGCGTGGTGGTTGCCCGTGATGGAAACTTGGGCGCTGGTGAGCGTGGTGTTGTCCACATCGCTGATTGTCAGGCCGCTGTCGATTGCAACAGGCGTGGAGGACGTATTATTGCCTTCGGTAAAGCTGGCGCTGCCTCCGGAATTCGTCACGACGGGCGCATCATTGGTGGCCGCAACCGTCACGTCACGCGTGGCGGCGACGCTGTCTGACGTACCGTCATTGACCACGTAGGAAATGGTCCGTGTCTGTGTGTCCGGGTTATCTGACTGATTGCTGTACGTGATCGAACGCAGGGCCGATTGCCATTGAGCGAGCGTCGCGTGGGCGGCAGAGGTCAGCTCCAGGACGCCTGTGCTGGCGTTATAGCTGCCGCTGATATCAGCCATCGTTGCGGGGTTTGAGACAAACAGCAGCATGTCCTGGCCGCTTACGAAGTGAGTGCTGATGCTCACGGTCGCCTTGGTGAGCGTGGCGTTGTCGCTGTCCGTCACCGTTATGCCCGAGTCGATTGATACTGGCTGGGACGCGCCTTGGGCACCGCTTTCAACGAATGCTGCGCTGCCGCTGTCGGTGGTCACAACGGGGGCTGCGTTGGCAGGAGCGGCAACGGTGACTGCGGTGGAGTCGTAGGGCGTGCTCGTGTCCTGGCCCGTTTTGGCAACGCCTCCGTCATCGCTGATGTTGGCGAGCGTAATGCCACGATCTCCCAACGTCGGGCTGGCGCTGGTGTTCTTGTAAGTCATGCCATCAAGCAGCGTCTGCACCGTTGCCGATGTGGTGTTGGCCGGCATCGTAAGGCTGACCTGGATCGATCCGTCGCTGTTGGTGGTGGCAAAGGTGACGCCCGTATTGCCCAAGCCGCCGGATTGGCCCGCCACCAGGTGAATATCGCTGCCGCCAATGGTGAGGAACTCGCTGTCGGTCGCCGCGACGCCGTCTACTAACAGTGTGAGTTGGGTGATGTGCTGATTGGCTTCGTTAGTGATCACCACATTGTCGAACAGATCGACCGCCGGACCGCCGGTATAGAAGGTCGGATAGAGCGCGTCTTCTGCCGTGGTTGGCGCTTCGTTGACCTTGATCATGTTCAGTTGAAGTGTGTAGCTGAGGACGTTGGTCCCACTGCCTATCGTGACGCTGTACGACCCTGAGCCGACCACGTTACCGCTGCTGAAACTGCTCAAGGCGCGATAGTCGTCGAAGCCGTTTCCGCTGATTGAGCCGAAGTCAAAGAACGCGGATGAGTTGATTGTCGAGCTGGTAATCGAAAGCGAGTAGCCGTCTACCGCGTAACCCGTTGGAATCGAGAGTTGAATCACGTCCGCTGAATCGCTGGGCGAATTCAGTGACGCGCTCCAGACGTTCGCGCCCACTTGATTCATCACCCAAGCGTAATGCGCCAGATTGCCGGAAATATCGGTGTACGCGGTGTAGGCATCGATGTCGCCACTGCCCGATTCTGAATAGTTGAGAGGGGCGGACAGGTCGATGTAGGGATAGGACTGAGACGGCGACGACATGAGATGTTCCTTATCTGGCACCTGGGTTACAGGACGACGGCAGAAAAATGCAGGTTTTTTGTCGGACAATGTCTGAACGCGCGGAGTATAGGTCTGGCATAGGCAATTCGACATTACCGCTCAGCGCCTCATTCCCTCGATTTGGAGTGACCGGTCAGGCAAGCCCATTAGCGCGCGGCTGACGCGGATTCACCCATCCGACGACCGGTAATGGCACTCCGCCAAGTCGCTGCTCAGGCAGGATTTTTTTGGAATAGTAGCGAATGCACTGAATCGGTGATTGACGATTTGGTCAGGATTTTGAGCGGCTGATGCCAAAATGATGGCATTTTTCGGAATAATTCTTCAATGAAATGAATAAGTTACACACTTTATTAGAGTTTTACAAAAGTGAGTGATGAGGGAAGTTAATATTTCATAGATGACAGGAAAACACGTTTATTTGCTCGTTTTTTTGTTCAAGTGAACAAGAAGTGTACGGTTTTAAAAAAGTGGTTAAAGAATGATCAGGTTGAGACTTTTAACTGAAAACGCATTAGCACTTTTGTAATAGTTGGAAAGTTTCTCGCCAAGCGGAAGCGTTTCAGCGGTAAGAGTGCGGAGTCATTAATTAATTTTTCGAGCGAACGATTACTCGACTTAAAAATGACGCCTGTTTTTTGCCTTTATTAAAATACGTTTGTATTCAACAAGTTATAAGGTTTTGATGATTTTTTGACCGTGACCTTTCAACCTCGCTCCAATGCCGCAATGCACGATTTTCCATATAAATGCTGGAGCTGTTATTTGGCTTATGTCGAAAAAGTTGGACGTTAGTTCCGCTGTTTTGTTGACGTCGGTTTGCCGGCGCGCGAGTAAAAATAAAACTAGAAAGTTAATTGTTTCCCTGAGATGCTTGCCGCCCCAGCTTTCCCATAAAGTCTGGGCACCCGTTCTGGGTACAGTTTTTAAACACACTTAATTCTAGGAATAAAAGACTCGCTCTTTCAGCGGGGCTTTTGAATTTTCGTCGTCAGGAGATAGACATGAGCACCCAGTCGGACTTAGCTGAGCTGTACACCGCGTTTTTCAATCGTGCACCTGACTCGGCAGGCTTGGCCTACTGGGTGAACCAACTGAACGCGGGGACCATTTCCCTGAATCAGATCGCCAAAAACTGGGTTGAGTCCCAACCGGAAGGCCAAGCTAAATACCCGGCTGGCATGACCACCACCGATTTCGTCAACGCCATCTACGGCAACGTCCTGAGCCGCACCAGCGACACGGACGGTCTGGCGTACTGGAAAGCGCAACTGGACGCCGGCACGATCAGCCGTGACACCTTCGTCGCTACCGTCATCAACGGTGCGAAAAGCAACACGTCCACGCAAGGCAAAGCCGACGCCGCCCTGCTGTCCAACAAAGCTACCGTGGGTATCGCGTTCGCCGACAAAGGCTTGAACGACACCACCCTGGCCGCCAAAGTGCTGACCTCGGTCAACGCTGACAGCAACAGCCTGAATGCCACACTGGATCTGATCAAGCTGGTCCCGTCCAGCGCCGCTGGCCAGACCACCGCCGTGCTGAACTCCCTGAGCACCGCACTGGGCAACGTCGCCAACCTGATCAAAATCTCCCCGGCCGAGCTGGGCAACCTGGTCACCTACCTGAACGCCGTACTGACCGGCGTCACCAGCAACACCAACCTCGACACCCTGTTCACCTCGATCAACACCAAAGTTGTCGCGGCACAGACCAACCCATCGGCACTGGCCGATGCGGCGAATCAGGGCGCGAATGATGCTTCGACGGCTACGCCGAGTGCTGGTGGAGGCGGGACTCCACCGGTGACCGCTCCGACGTTCACTGTTACCAACGGTACAGGTCCTGATGCTGGTAAGTTCACTGTTGGCACGGCCAACGGTGATGTGAAGATCACGATCGAAAATGACAAGGTGGTATTTAAACCGACTACCGGCTCTTCCGTTTCCGTTGACTTCGCGTCCATCACGAAAGGTCTGGTCATCGACGGCACTGCAACTGTTTCGGTCTCTGATCTCAGCACGTTGGTATCCGCTCCGGTTATTGACTTCACTCTCCTCGTGAATACCCTCGTGGCCCCAGTCGTCCATCAGATCTGGGGTAACGGAACCATCGCTCTGACAGGCTCGTTGTCGATCAGCGCTGGGTTGCTCAATACGCTGGACATTAATGTCACACCGAAGCTGAATGTCTCCGCGTTCACGGGTATTTCCGGCTCTCAGGCAGACCTTCTCACAGCGCTGAGCTCTAACGACATTACTGGCTTGGGAAACAAGCCGGTCTTGATCACTGATTCAGTGAGCCTCGCTCAGATCGCCGCCGTTGACGCTAAAACTACCGGTTTGGTGAGTTACAACGAAGTAACTGACTTGTTGGAAAACCTGACTAAACCAGCTAGCGCCGCCCTGATTCAGGGCCACGATGTGGAAGTCAGTAATGTGACCAGCATTACTGTCGCCCAAATCAGCGAACTGAAAGCCCTCGCCGGTCCTGATCAGGTCGTTTCCTTCCCTCAAGCTTCGATCATTGATTCCATCGAAAATCTGAAAGCCGATGTCGCTTTGGCTCATCCTGTCACTGAAGGCCATGACTACTCGGTAAATGATTCGCTAGCGCACGTCATTGCCGATAAAGCCGATGGTCAATCGCCGTTGCAGTACAACACCTACTCGCTGACAGACTCCACTGTCGCGTTGGGCGTTGATCTGAGTGTTCAAGACGCTCAAGCCGACCTGTTTAACGCGCAAAGCGTTGTTTCTGGTGCGTCGAATGCCGACGACCTGCAGACACTCAATGTCACGTACACCCTCAAGGACGATATTGAGACCTTGCTAGAAGCTGCGGCCAACACATCGTTGCTGGCAGGCCATGACGTAACCGTTTCGGATGGGGCGTCGATCGCCAAAATCACCAGTCTGAAATCGGCAGAAGACGTGGGGGCGGTTACTTACACCGTTACCGACTCGTTGCAGAATGTCGTTGCAGATAAGGCGGGTTCTGAATCGGTTGTGGCCGGTGCGACAAGTTATGCACTGGCAGACACCGAGATCGACTTGGGTGAGAACCTGAGTGTTACTGATGCAGTCGCCGAACTGTCGAATGCGCAGAGCGTTATCGACGGCGCCTCGAACAAAGCGAGCCTGGATAGCCTGAGTGCGTCATACACGCTTGAAGACACCTTGGAGCAATTGCAGGGTGCTGATGTTGATCTGCTGGCAGGCCATAACGTCGCCATCACCGGCAGTGAAGGCCAGACGGTTGCTCAAATCAATTCAGTGAAGGCAGCGGCTGGCAGTGGGACCGTCAGCTATCTGGCGGTGTCTGACACCGTGGTGAATCTGAAAGCGGATATGGCGTCGTCGTCGCCGCTCACTGTCGCCCACACCTACTACATCCACGACAGCCTGGAAAACGTCATTGCGAACATCGCCAGTACAGATCCTGTGCCTGCGGCCTATGTGTTGACAGGGACTGACATTGATCTCGGCGTCGATCTGGCAGTGTCCGGCCTCACCAGTCAACTGAGCAATGCGCAAAGTGTCATCAACGGTGCTCGGAACGCTGATGATCTGGGCGATCTTGAGGCGACGTACTCCGTGAAAGACACCGCGCAGCATCTCTTGGGCGCTACTCCCGCGTTGCTGTCCGGGCACAACGTCACGATCAGTGACAGCGCTGCATCCATCGCGACCATTCAAACCGTAAAAACTGCTGCAGGCACTGGTGATGTCACTTACGGTGTCGTCACAGACACCGTAAGTGATTTGAAGAGCGATATTGCCTCTACTCACTCAATTGCAGCAGCTCATACCTACACCGTAAACGACTCTCTCGCGAACGTTGCGGCTGACAAGGCTGATATCGCATCAGCACTGACTTATCAAAACTACTCGCTCACTAATACGGTGATCGACTTGGGTCTCGGTTTGACCGTCGCGGCCGCCAGTAACGACTTGGCATCTGCGCAGAGTGTCATCGATCACGCGTCGAACCATGCCGATCTGGACGCGCTGGAAGCCACTTACTCGCTGAGCGATACCGCAGCAAACCTTCTCGATGCCGACGAAGGCCTGCTTGTAGGCCATTCCATCAACATCGCAGACGGTGCGTCGATCGCCCAAATCAAGGGTGTTGTCAATATTCAAGGTGTGGGTGAAGTAACTCATGGCGCGGTGGTTGATATCGCCGTCAATCTGACGGGGCCGGATGCGCACGTCATCCTGACTGGTTCAGAAAACATCACCGTCAGCGATTCGGCGTCTGTCTCCCAACTGGACACTATCAATGCCCTGACCTCCGGCATTGTGACGGGTAACGACATCAGCGATATTGCTGCCAATCTTTTCTCGTCTGAAGGCGTGCTGACGTCCTATGTAGGCAAGGACTCTAGCGTAACCGTTGGCGGCAATGTGACCATTGCTGAGCTGAAAGCTCTGGTTGCCAAAACCGAGGATGCCACCAAGGTTCACTACACCTCGATCTCCGACACTCTGGACAACCTCAGCGCTGAGGGTGCCGCTGCTTACATCAAAAACGGTATCGACGTCACTGTTACCGATGAATCGGCCACGATCGCCAAGCTTTCCGCAATCGACGAAGCTACAGGTGGCAAGCTGCACTACGACGGTGCCATTGACGACACTGCCGAAGCGCTGGCGACTGATGCCGCTTTGAATTCGGGTGCTGGCAAGTACACCGCAGGCAAAGTCGTCACGGTTTCCGACGCGGCTACCTTGCTCCAACTGGCAACGATTAACGATGCTGCAAACGATGTTCTCTACACCAAGGTCTCGGACACCGCGCTCAATCTTGCTCTGAACACTGGTCTGTTCATTAATTCCGGTACCCACGTAACGGTGCAGGATGCCGCTACGATTAGCCAACTGACCACGATCGAGGGCTACACCGAAGAAGCGCTGACCTACACCAAGATCACCGACAATGCCGCTCAGCTGTTAGCGGATAGCGGTCACTTCGTGAAGGACTCGGTCACCGTCACTGTTTCGGATACCGGTTCTGTTGCAGCTTCTACGTTGAACACTATCGATAGCGAAACCACGACTCAGGTGGATGCGTCGTCGGTCACCGCTGTTACTGGCAACTTCGCTGATGTCTCTACCGCTTTTGCCGCTACCGGCATCAAGTTGTCGGGTAGCGAAACGCTGTCGATTACGGACACCGCCGCGAATCTGGCTGGCAAAACGCTGGCGGCTACTACATCCACCAGTGATGTGTTGAACGTTGGCTTGGCAAGTGTTACGACTGACCTGAGCCATCTGACCGGTTTCGAGACGATCAACCTGGAAGGCAGCAACCGCTTCACCAACAAAATCACCATCGGCGATGGCGAAGATGTCTCGGTTCATGCTCAGGCCGCAGCGACTGTAGTTCTGGGGCAGGGGCATCAAAGCTTCTACAGCAGCGTTGGCAATGACACGGTTACGGTTAACGCAGGCAGTACGTTCGTGTTTGCGGGCACAGCTGCGGCTAACGGCACCGACCTGATCACCAACTTCACTACGGGTTCTACAGGTAGCGCGCTGGACTTCTCGTCGTTTATCGGATTGGGCGCTCAGAAGGGCTATCAAATCGTTAATGACACCTCTGATTTCGGAGGGGAGGCGAACTCGGTGACGCTGCTCGACGGTACCAGTGGACATCTGGCGGCCAAGGGCGCTGTCAGTGTCGCTGACTTCACAAACGGAACCTTGTCAACGGTCAACGGCAAAGAGGTAATCGTTGCGTTCGACAACACCGCGCATTCGGCCAACGTTTACTTTGTAAACTCAGCGGGCGGTGGTTCGGCCAGTGTTGTTGATAACGCTGCGGACATCACTCTGGTCGGTACCTTGAGCTACACCGGTTCGATCACCTCCGTGAATGATCTGCATTTGTCGAGTCACGTGCTGCCGCTCTGATTCAAGGCTGTAACGCAGTAGAAAAACAAAACCCCGCTTCCTGAAAAGGCAGCGGGGTTTTTTATTTGGGTGGCGGTGAGTGCGTTCAGCGAAACGTCACCGGTGTTCGCGGCTCTAGAGCAGCACGGCTCGCCGGGTCTATCTACCCAACACTTTGCGATACACCGCCAACGTCTGTCGGGCGCATTCTTGCCAGGTGTACGCCTTGGCCCGGATCAGGCCCAGTTCGATCTTTTCTTCGCGCAGGGCGGGTTGGTTCAGCAGGGCTTGCATGGCCGCGCAGATGCTGTCGACATCGTAGGGGTCGACCATCCATGCCGCGTCGCCCGCCACTTCGGGCAATGACGTGCTGTTGGAGGCGATCACCGGGCAGCGTGCGGCGAACGCTTCGATCACGGGCAGGCCAAAACCTTCATACAACGAAGGGAAGGTGAGGGCGACGGCGCTTTGCAGCAGGGCCATGACGTCGGATTGCGGCAGGTAGCTCAGCCAGCGTCCTTCTCCGCGCGCTTCCAGCGCTTGCAGTTTTGGCAGCAGGTCTTCGTTGTTCCAGCCGTCGCGACCGACGATCACCAGCGGGTGTTCCTTGCGCACGTCGGCGGGCAACTGCTCGAAGGCTTGCAGGATGCGCGGCAGGTTTTTGCGCGGTTGCAGCGTGCCGAGGAACAGGAAGAACCCAGGCTTCAAACCGTGCTTTTCCAGCACCGCATCCCGGGTTTCGCTGTCGATACGCTCAAAGTAAACCGGCTCGACGCCCAGCGGCGTCACGCTGATACGCTCTGGTCGCAGGCCCAGATGCTCCACCAGATCCAGCTTGCTGAACTCGGAAATGGTGATGATGTGGTCCGACTGGCGGATCGCGGAGTTGAACAGCCAGCTCTTCAGGCTGCGCAGGTCATTCTTGATCCACTCCGGGTGCACCATTGGGATGACGTCCATCACGCTGGAAATCGTCGGCACGCCCGCGATGCGCGGGATGTGGTGATCGGGGGCGTGGAACAGATCGACGTTTTTGCGGATGGCGCCCGAGTTGCCCAAGGGCAATTTGAGAACACCGCTCAGCAGCGCATGAACCGGAAAGCGCGGCGCCAGCTGTTCAGGTTGACCGCACGGCAGGGTTGGCAGGTCGCGCCCGAATGCATACGGTTTGATGTGCACATCGGCCTGGGTAACGGCGATGTCGCTGAGCCCTTGCCACAGCGCGCGTGAATAAGTGCCGATGCCGTCGAGGTGTCCGGCGCGCTCGCCAGAGGCCCAAACGGTGCAGCCCAAGCCAATTTCCATGTGTTGTCGTACTCGAATCAAAGTGTGATGCGAAGGGCATTGCCGCCGTGACTGGTCAGCCATCGGCGGCGAAGTCGTTCAGGGGGTGGTCTTGACCTGTTCGCGCCAGTAATCCAGCAACTGGCTCAGGGTCGTTTCCAGCGCAATAGCGGGCTGCCAGCCAGTCGTTTGCTTGAGCAGCGTGTTGTTGCCGGCCGCAATCGGAATATCGGAAGGCCGCAAACGCTCCGGGTCCTGTTCCACGGCGATCGGCGTCTGGCTCTGTTTCAGCATCAGCTCAAGCACATCGCGGATCTTGCGGGATTGGCCGCTGGCGATGTTCAGGCACAACGGGTGCCCCGGTTTGCCTGCGAGACCGAGCAACTGGATGTAGGCGTCGCACACATCCTGCACGTCGAGGAAGTCGCGAATGGCCTCCAGGTTGCCGACCTTGAGTACGGGCGTCTGCTGACCGGCTTCGATCAGCGCGATTTGACGGGCAAACGAGGCGGTCACGAAATCAGGGCTCTGCTGAGCGCCGATATGGTTGAACGGGCGTGCAATCACGCCGTCGAGACCCTGACGGAAGTATTCACGGAAGGCGTATTCCGCCGCGACCTTGCTGGCTGCGTACGGGTTCAGTGGCTGCGGCAGGGTGTCTTCTTCCACTGCGATGCCCGATTTGAACGCCGCCCCGTAGACTTCCGACGAACTGGGGAACAGCGTGAAAGCATCGGGCGCGTGCTGCCGGATCGCTTCGAGCAGGTTCATGCTGCCGATCACGTTGGTCTGCCAAGTCAGCAGCGGTTCCTTGAAGCTGGTCGGCACATGGGAAATCGCCGCCAAGTGGATAACGTGCGTCGGTTGGGCGTCGGCGACCGCTTGCGCCAGGGCGCTTGCGTCGCGAATGTCACAGGTGAGGTACTCGTCCGCAATGCTCTGCGCTGGGCTGACATTGCCGCCCAGTGCGACCACTTCGTAACCGGCGCCTTGCAAGCGGCCGGTCAGGATCTTGCCAACGAATCCGTTGGCCCCAGTCAGTAGTAGGCGTGGCACGGTGTCTTACTCCTTCACTGGAGAAATCAGGTCAAGCTGTTCCAGCCAAATGGCCAGCGCAGCTCGCAGGTTTTCACGCTCGTAACGAAGCAGGTTCCGATGGCCCGCCGCAACCATGGCTTCATACAGCCCAGGTTCGGTATTCAGGAAATGTGCCGCCAGGGCAAATTCCACCGGGTCATCGCTCTCCAGCAGCAACCCGCCTTCCCCCAGAGTGTCGGGGATATTCGAGCGAGCCTGTGTGACCACGGGAAGCGAAGCATAGTTCGCTTCCAGCAGCGGCATGCAAAAACCTTCGTGGGCACTGGCGCACCAGTATTGATGGGCGTCCTGGTACAGCCAACGCAACTCGGCTTCGGAGCACTTGCCCACCAGCAACACGCTGTCTTCAAGACCAAGATTGCGCACGTGCAATTGCAGGCCGCGTGCATAGGCCTCGCTGGTGGTGCCGCCGACGATGATCAGACGCTGCGGAGGCTGCTCGGCCGCGTTCTGGTTCTGCAACAGGTGGTAGAACGCCTCAATCAGCAGATATTGCCGCTTATTCTCTGCCAGACGACCCACGGCCAGGTAAAAACGGGTGTCGTCGGGCTGTTCGCGCATGAACCCCGGTTGGCTCTTGGTGCCTTCCAGGCGGCGGGTGTCGACCAGCAACGGCAAGGTCTTGCTGCGGGTGTAACCGGCTTCCACGAGTTCGCTTTCGTTGAGCGGGGAGTCGGCCAGCGCATGAACGAACTCATCACGCCATTCCCGCAGTTGTTCAAGGCCCAGCTCGGCATAACGGCGAAGGCCGCCGCCTTCCGGGAAAAACTCCGGCGGCGTGATGTTGTGATAGACCATGGCCTTGGTGCATTTCTGCTGCAACAACCAGGGGCCGTGATCGTGGCCCATGGAGTGGTGATACATCAGCAGATCGCACTGGGACGAATGAAAGGTACGCGCAGGCAGCACCTGGCCGGCCATTTGGTCGGGGATGGTGAAGCTGTAGATGTCAGACTCGAAACCCAGATCGCGCAGCAGGCTACGCGTGAACAGCAAACCGTTGGTAACTCCATCTCCTGCCGCGACCGTTGCTGCAAATTGATCGATACGCTTGGTGGTCATATCTGGCCCTTGCGAGCCGTGACCGCGTAATCCTGCGGGCCGTAGAACAGTGCATCACAACGACGGGCGACTTCGCTGTCCTCATTGAGGGCGTATTCGCGCGGAATCGGATTCAAGCGATGAATCTCGACGTTTTCGAAGCCTTTGAACTCGACCAGGAATTCAGTGAACGCCGGAGGCAACGGGTGAATGTGCGTCGGGTCGGTGTGGAAATGAGTCGCCGCGCTGATAATGTTTTCCGGGTTCGGGGTCTCAAAAATGATCGTGCCGCCCGGCGCCAGAACACGCTGGCACTGGTCCAGCAGGATGTTGAACTGCTCGAAACTCAGGTGCTCGATCACATGGAACGCGGACACGGCAGCGACGCTGTTTTCCGGCTGTTCGGCCAGCCAGACCAACGCGTCCTGCTGCACCGCTTTCAGGCCCTGCTCGTGACAGGCTTCGACGTTCATCGAGTTGAGGTCGATGCCGATACGCGCATAGCTCTCCGGCAACATGTTCAGCCATTCGCCACGGCCGCAGCCGATGTCCACCAGCGGCAGGCCTGCTGTAAGGGGCGCGATGTTTTCGAGGATCGGCAAGTAGTACGACTGACGCTCGCGGATGGTTTCGGCATCGCCACGGAAGCGGTTTTCGAAGGCCAGGTAGAAGCTGTCCGGAATGCTGCTCGGCACCAGGTTCGACGCCGCCGGTTGGGTGGCGACCACACTTGCATCGGCAGAGGCAGGCGCGGCGGCTTGGCGAGGAGCGCGTTCCAGATGACCGAGGCGGGCGCGCAACTCCTGTTGAATCAGGCGCTGTTGATCCAGGTCGGATTCCAGACGCTTGATGTAGTCGGTTTGCTGGCCAAGCGCAACGTTCTGCGCATCCAGTGCACGTTGTTGTGCCTGGAGATAGCCATTGAGCTCGTCGGCATAGTGGCCGAGCTCATCCAGATGTTCGTTGTGGATCTGGATCTGACGGGCTTGGTGCTCGATTTGATCACGCTGGGCAGCCAAGCCGTCGTTTTGCAGTTTGTGCTGGCGCGTCAGCAGGTCCAGACGCGCGACGTAGTAACGGCTGCGGGATTCCGTCGAAGCGATGGCGTAGGCATTCAGCAGCAGTTTGCCGAGAACTGGAATTCGGCGCAGGGTGTTCTTGAGCTTGGCTTTGCGCAGGCCGTGGACTTCGGCACCGTGGGCCATGCCTTCTGGCGAGTAGCGCAGGTTGGCCAGCACTTCGAACTTGTCGAAGCCGGAACGCAACTGGTGCAGCCCTTGCTGGATTTCACTGCGCTCGGCCTTGCGGCCCAACAGGCTCGGGTAAGCCGCCAGCAGCAGCGGCTCGTCGTCTAGCTGGATCAATTCCATCCAGCGGTATGGACGGTCAAACACCGGCGCCGGGGACGGATCGAAGGCCGGCATTGGCCGCTCGCGGGTGTCCAGCTTATAACGCTGAACCTCTGCTTCAATTCGGCGATTGAGTTCCTGGAAGTCGAGGTCAGGGTTATTGGGTATCAGCATTGCTTACGGTTCCGTCGGTGGTCTCGGTCGGGGCAGGCAGTTGTTCCAGCGTTGCGGCCAGATCGCAAATGCCGCCAAAGAAAGTCCCGGTGATGCCGGCGACTTCAAAACCGATGGCATTGTCGTGCCAGTGATAGCAGTTGGAGGTGTGGTCGGCGCCATCGTGCAGGGCCAGCGTAATGGTGTATTTGCCCGGGGCGAGGCGCATCGGGAATCGATAACGCAAGGTCCGGCGCTCACCTGCCTTCATCGCTATCGGTACATCCAGGTAATGGCTGTTGGTGCCGAAAACGTCCTGGCCGAAGCGGTCGCGGATCATCAGTCCGAGGGAAACATCGTCCAGGTCGTGATCGGCCGCGATCATCACGTCAAGCACGCCGGTGTCGCCGCTGGCGAGGATCGGACTCTGCGAGTTCTGGCCGACGAAGGTGATGCGCTCCATATAGGCCTGACGTGAGCCGTACCCGTGTTCTTCGATGTGCTTGCGTTCGCTGTAGTCTTCGTCGTCGGCGCCGAGCAACTGGTTATAAATGTTCACCGCGTCTTCCGGGTGACCGTCGGCGACAACGTGCCCGCCATTGAGGACGATGGCGCGGTCGCAGATCATCTTCACGGCGTTCAGGTCGTGGGAGACAAAAATGATCGAGCCGCCCTTGGCCCGGAATTCCTTGATGCGACGCATGCATTTCTGCTGGAAATGACCGTCGCCGACGGACAGGGCCTCGTCGATCAGGAAGGTGTCGGGGTCAGCGTGGATGGCGATGGAAAACGCCAGCCGCATGTTCATGCCGGAGGAGTAGGTGCGAATCGGCTCGTGGATGAACGGCCCCAGTTCGGAAAACTCGACGATGGCATCGCGGCGTTCTTCGATCTGCTGTCGGGTCATGCCCAACAGCAGGCCGTTGCCGACGATGTTTTGCAGTCCGCTGAGGTTGGGGTCGAAGCCCGTGCCCAGTTCCAGCAGGCCAGTTACCCGGCCTGTGATCTTGATCTGGCCTGCATCCGGCAGCAATACGCCGTTGAGCATCTTCAGCAGGGTGGATTTGCCGGCGCCGTTGCGGCCAAGAATGCCCAGGGTTTCGCCACTGGAAACCCGAAAGGTGACGTTATCCAGTGCGCGATGGGTGCGATGGAAACTGCGGCGCAGGACGATTTCCTTGAGCCGGTGCCAGGGTCTGCTGTAGAGCTTGAACTCCTTACAGACGTTTTCCACTTCAAGCATGCGTGCAACTCTTATCGAAAAAGGGGGTGTTCTCAGGCGTCTTTTGCTGCCCGAAAGGCGGCACGCACTGAAGAATCAGGAGGCGGAGCCTAACATGAGTGGGGGTTGGGAGCATCTGCGCATCGTTTTGCAGTTGTCGCGCGAACCCGGCAAATGAAGGCGGAGCGGCCTTGCTGGACCGCCCCGCCGTCACAACAGACCCGTCAGCGCTCGACAGGTTCGATCGACAGCGTGACCAATCCCAGGCCGAGTTTGCGATCATCTGACGACATGCCCATTTGTGCCGGGCTGGTAGGGGCCGGAACGTCGATTCTGATACTGGTGGCGCGCAGCGTGTTATCGATGTCGAAGACCAGATCGGCGGCCTGATCCGTGAGGGTGAACGCCTTCTGGCTTTCGCCTGCGTGCAGAATGAAGTCCTTGCCGATGTTGGGTCCAAAGGCGCTGGCTTTCAGGTGCAGCCGGAATTTTTCCGGAAGGGGTCTGGCGAAATCCAGACTCACACTGTCTCCAACCGACCACGCCCCCCACACCTCAGGTGTCCACAGTCCGCTAACGCGGGTGACGACGCGTGGAGAAACCGGGAAACGGAAGTCCAGATTGCGGCCATCCTCGATGTTGGTGAGGGTGAAGCCCGGCATGATGATCTGCGGCCTGCCATTGGCGTAAGGCACGTACTGGCCGATGGAGAGTACCCAGTTCTTGTGGGCGGGTAGACCCTTGAAGTCGTAATGGTTGTCCTCAGTGACTTCAACGTGAGTGATGTCGGCGCTGTCCATGTAGAACGTCGCCTTGAGCATCCCGCCCATGTCGCTGCCAATGACCACCACATGCTTGCGCTCCTCGGCATTGAGGTATTCGCGTGCGAATGTGCCCGCTTGGTCGTATACATCAGGGGTTTTGTGAATGCGCTGTTCCTTGGTGATCCACGTATTGGACGTCAGGACGGTGACCGGCATGACGCCATAGATGAACAGGGCCGCGCCGAGCCGTGGCGACCAGGCCCATGCGCCCAATGCGATCAGCCCAGAAATGCTGAGCACATAGAACGTCAACGGTTGAACAGTCAGGCCAAAGATTTCCGGTCCATCGATGAAATGGGGCTTGAACGGCTCCATGTGCGTGGCAATGCCGTACAGCGTTGGCAATGCGATCACGACCGCAAGCGCAAGGCGCCATTTCCCGGCAGTGGCGGTGGCGGTGGTAGCCAGTTGCGATGCGACCACGATCCACAGCAGCGGGAACATAAAGTCGTAATACCGCATGTGCAGGCGAGTGATGGACTCGAAGACGCTGGAGTTGACGACCGACGCCGAAAACAGCGCCACGACCGGCAGCAGGTTCGCGAGTAAAAGAACAGCAAGAATGGACAAGCGTCTGGCAGCGTCGGGGCATTCGCGGGTTCGCAGCGATGAAAACCCTCGTTGCAAGCCGATCGCCACCGGCAGGGCCATGAGCAGACACACCGACAGCACGTGGCCACGAAGGCTGATCAGCGCCAGTTGGACCAGCTCGATGACACGGTCCAGCCCCGTGGTCGTGGTGGAGGCAATGCGATTGTAGGACGGGCCGAAGAAGGTGAGTCCCGCTGGCCCTGCGATGAGAAGGCTGAAGGCGAATTTGGCGATGAGGCCGGCGATCAGGAACGCTGCGATGTTTCGAACTGCCGAAACGGGGCGCTCAGTGGTGCGCGTCGAGAGGTAGCCGATATAAATCAGCAAGGCGGGCACGAACAGCATGGAATGCGGTTTGACCAGCGCCGTGCAGCCGAGGATGAAACCGGCGATGCCCCAGTCTGTCCAGCGCTCGGCCACGGCGCGCGTCAGGCACCAGGCAAACACCCAGAATCCGAAGAAGTACATGGCTTCCGGCATGAAATGGGCGGTGTAAGCATTGATGGGTGCCGCCATCGCGCACAGGGTAATCAGCAGCGAAGGCACGAATGATGCGACACGGCGCGCAACCCAGTAGATGAACGGGGCAGAGGCGACGAAAAACAGTGCGTTGAGAATGCGCGCGCAGCCGAGGAAGTCCGTTCCACAGTGGCTCGTCAGCCGATAGATGGCGAGATACAGATAGCCGGGAATCAGCGATTCAGACAGCGGCTGCAGCCGGGCGTAACGGCTGTAGGTGTATTCGTCGCCGAAGACGAACGGGTACAGGCCACTGTTTTTAACAAGAAGGGCGAGGAAGGCTAAGGCGATTACAGCGAGTAGTGCGTAAGCGTTTCTGTTCTGTTGCGTGAGGCGGGTCATACACCAAAGTCCATTGTTTGCCATTCCTGAACGTCGAGCTTTCTGTAGCCTGGCCGGGCTCAGGTCGACTTTCGCTGGCGCTGGACGGGAAGTGTCCGAACGCCATTAAAAAACCCGAGATGGTATCAGGCCGGGCTGACTAATTCAGTGTTGGAAACAATTTTTCAGTTGGACGGACGGCATCGAAAGAGACCGTCGCGCCGCAACCTCGGATCAACTCAACCAGATGCCCGCGTCCAGCGCGGCTTTAGTGTTGTTCAGGTTTTCCTGACTTTCCGAGAAAGACACCAGCACTTCATTGGCTTTCATGCCGTTGGCCATCTGGGTGTTCCAGTACTGATAGCCCGCGTCATCGGCGGTGCGGTGCAGCACGTGCAGGTAGTAATTGTTGATGATCGAGTTCTGATCCTGCCCCGGGTTCAAGGTCTTGAACTCGGCACTGTTGACGAAACTCTGCGCGATCTGGCCGATGTTCTGGCCCTGATCCATCTCCGCGATCCAGTACTTCAGGCCAGCGGTGTCAGGCGTGCGGTCGAACGCGGCCTGATACAGACGGTACGCTGAACCCGCGTTCTGACCTGCCTGAACATCAAGGGCCAGCGAGCTGCCGTCGCCGAATTCAAGGCGTTCGATGTTGGTCAGGGTGTCGATCTTTCCGGGGGTGATCACGGTGTGGCCGGTGGACGTGGCCTTGATCACGGCCGTGGATTTGCCGGTGTCGTACCAGACGGTGTCGATCCCGCCATTGCCATTGAGGGTGTCGTTGCCGGTGTAACCGTAGAAGTCATCGTTTCCGTTCGAGCCGATGAAGGTGTCGTTGCCCTTCAGTACCAGCGCACCGATGGCTACGTCGTCACCCGTCAGAGCGTAGTTGAGCAGCGTGTTGTAGTGGGTGCTGAGGCCCGTGACGCTGAACACCGGTTGTGTGCCTTGCATCCAGTTCAGGCCCGTGAGGGTGCCGCCGGTGACGCCGGACGCGCCATAGGTGAAGCCGAAGCCCGAATAGGTGAGGGTGTGGTAGCCATCGGTCAGTTGGAACACTGACGAAGTGGCGTAGGAAAAGTGGGTGTTGGCGTTGTACCAGTCGTTCAGGTCGTAAACGTTGATCGGCAGGTTGTATGTCACTGTGGTCATGGAGGAGTCCTTCTCCGTCAAATCAAAGCGCCATTATGCAATGGCGGACAGATTTGACGTCAAAGAGCCGACAAAGTGCAATCAGACCAGCCCGGTTTCCTCATCATCAATCAAATTGCTCAACCCACCCAACGCCACACGGGCCCGGTTACGGTCCATCAACTTGGCTTGTGCGGCAGGGGGAAGGTCAGTGATGCGCAGCACGCCCTTGTTGGTGAGCACCTGAATCAAGTCGTCGAGTACCCGAATCATTTCGGCGTCGCTGAGCTTCAAGGCGTTGAGGCTGTTCGCCACTGATTCGTTGGCGAACCAGGCCTGTATCTCATGGTCGTCAGCGGGCAGTGTCGCTGTGGCTTCGGCAAAGCCTGAGGCTTCGACGCGCACCAACTCTCCCTGGGAATTGCGTTGAACGTAAAACATGGTTCGTCCTCGGTAATCCGAAAGCTGACGACCGCCGAAGCGGTCGCCAGGGGTGCTATCAGTGATGGTCGACCTTGATGGTTGCCGCGTCGCCGCCTGCGATCAACGAGTTGATTGTAGTCGACGGTGTGAAGTGAACGCCCTCCAGCTTGATGGTCACGTCCGCATTGGCCAGGCCGCCCGCTGCGTTCAGCTGACCTGTCGAGCTGACAGCCAATTGAGCGGAACCGTCTGCGGCGGTCGTCAACTTCAGGAAGTTGTCGATGGTCGCGTCGGATTCGTTCTGCAGCAGGTCGCGGAGGTCGATGGTGTCTTTCTCCGTCATGCTGAAGTCCTTGATGACGTCGATACCGCCGTTGGTGTTCAGGTCTCCCTGTTTCCAGACGAAGGTGTCAGCACCCGCACCGCCTACCAGAATGTCGTTGCCCTTACCGCCGGTCAGGGTGTCGTTGCCACCTTGGCCGAACAGGATGTCATCGCCATCGCCACCCAAGAGCTTGTCGTTACCATCTGGCAGGCCCGTGGTGTTCGACGTCTTGGTCATCGTGGCGACGTCATCGACATGGCTGGTCACGAACTGGTGCAACTGCTGCGGGGTCATGGTTGTGGCATCGACGTTGCCCAGTGTGTCGGCAGCGAATGCCTTCAATGCCGAGACACCTTGCGACGCGGTGCCTGCCTTCGAGGTGTAATCGATCAGGTCGCCGAACAGGATGTCGTTGCCAGCACCGCCGTTCACCGTGTCATCACCTGGGCCGAGCAATGTTTCTTTGCTGACGATGGAATCGGTCAGCTTGCTCACGTCGATGTTGGACTGCGAATGCGCGTTGCTGTCGTAGGTGTCCAGCACGGTATTGGTTACGGGCTTATCGGCGGTGTTGTTCAGGCCGATGGCTTCGATCGCCGTGTGTGCGTTATCCCGCAGCGACGCAAAGGCGTCATGCGATTCGTTATTGATCAGCGTCGTTTGGGCGGCCGAATTGGTCGTCTCATTCCCTGTCCCTGTGAGGGGGGTGTACACGTTAGAGCCGGAGCTGTCGTCTACCACCCCAACGAATGTAGCGCTCCATTTGCCGCCTTTGCTTTCCACCCATTGATAGACGTTACCGGCAGCGGTGATGATGGTCATACCGGAGGCGCTGAGGTTGGAGCCCTTGTGCCAATTGCTGAGTTGCTGATCGAGTGTTACGTCCTTGCTGGAACTGTCGCGGAAATCAACCAGAATCGGATGCTGCGCGGTGTTATCCACGCTGTAAGTCGGCACACCATCGGTAATGAAGTACGTCAGGTTCTGAGCGTTGGTGTTGCCTGTGGCGGCAGAGCTGGTGAACCATTTCTCGGTCGCGTTGAACACCGCTTCATAGTTGGTACCGCCACCGGTGGTCATGCTGTCAAGGAAGGCGGTTTTGAGGTTGTCCAGGTTGTAGGTCTTCAGGTCCAAGGTGAAGGTCTTGTGTACGGTGGTGTCGAAGTCGACCAGGAACACCTGCACCGTGCCCGCTTGAACGGAGCCAGCAGCTGTCTTGAGTTGAGTCAACGCCGCGGTCAGCTGGGTTTTCATCTGATCCAGGATGGCGCTCATGCTGCCCGAACTGTCCAGCATGAACGCGATGTTGTAGTTCTGACCCGCCACCAGTTTGATCGCGTGTACGTCAGCCACGACGATGTCGTTAGCAGCCGTCCCGTTGAGAGTGTCCGCGCCAGCGAGGCCTTCGGTCGCCGTAAAGTTTCCTGTGGTGACTTTCACCGTGGTGCTCGCGATGTTGCTGTCGGCCTGGCCGTCGTTTGCCACGACGTTGATGGTGCGGGTGGCCACCGTCGTATCCGTGGTGCTGAACGTGATTTTTTTGATCGCGTCCTGGAAGGCATCAAGCGTCGCAGGCGAGCTGGTAGACGTGCTGGTGAGCGTCACGACACCGTTGCTGACGGTCGCGGAGACACCGTTGTTCAACGTCCACACCTTGGAGATGTCCAAGGTGTCGCCCGCTTGTGCATTGGCGATGCTGATCGTCACCTTGCTCAGGGTGGTGTTGTCGGTGTCGGTCAGCTTCACACCAGGTGATGCGGTTGTGTTGCCGATTGGCGCACCGTTGCCACCCAGCACGTAGGTGCTGGTGTAACCGGTCTTGCTCGTACCATCGGACGTGTCCAGGTCGATTACCGGGGCAACGTTCGCTTTCACGGTGATGGTGCTGACGGCGGTATTCGAATTGCCTGCGCCATCGTTGACCACGACGTTGATCGTACGGGTGCCGCCGGTGTTGGTGGTGCTGAAGGTGACTGCTTTGAGCGCGTCCTGGAAGTCGGTAAGCGCACTGCCACCTGCATTTTTGCTGGTCAGCGTGAGGACACCATTGGCGTTGCTGGTGACCGCGATCGAGCTCGGCAGTGCACCGTACGCCAGTGCGTCGCCCGCCAGATAGCCGTTGACAGTGACAGTGGCTGACTGGAGCGTGGTGTTGTCGACGTCGGTGATTCCTACTGCGCTGGCGATGGCCACTGCTTCATGACCCAGGGTGAAGCTGTTGGCATAGCCGGTGGCAAGCGCGCCATCCGCAGTATTCAGGTCCAGCACAGGCGGATCGTTGACCGCCACCACATTGACCGTCACGTACGCCGTATTCGATGTATTGGCACCGTCAGTAATGGTGTAGCTGAACTTCACCAGACCGGAGATATCTTTGGCTGGCGTGAAGATGACGTTGTTCGACGCGTCCACGACCACGGAGCCGACGACTTTTCCGGAGGCGTCAACGACCGACGATGGGGTCGTCAGGTTTTTGCTTCCCTGGAGCGAGTTGATGCTCAGCGTGGTGCTGTCTGGGTCCGTGTCGTTGGCCAGCAGCGTGCTTGCCTTGATGACCAGCGACTGATCTTCAAGCGTGGTCAGCGTGTCGTGAGACGTGGCCGCTGCGCTGGTGCCGAGCACACTGTATGTGCCCACGGTGTTGCCGGTAACCGGTGCTACGGCAACTTGCAGCTTTGCGTAGCCCCCCTGATCCCAATAAACAATCTGGACATCATGGACATCTCCGGTCACAGCGAACCGGAACTCGTTGGTCGCCAGGGACGTGTTGCCGTCGAAGGCCGCTACCTGTTTGCCGTCGATGAGCACGACGTAGCCGTCGTCCGCCGTCACCTTCATCGAGTAGTTGCCGGCCGTCAGCTTCACGCTGCCAGACAGCTCGATGATTGCGTCGCTGGTCGTGGTTTGCGTGGTGCCCGTGGTGTAAACGATCGACGTTTTATCGCTCCCCAGGAACGTCTCAAGATTGCCGCTGCGTCCCAGGTCATCGCCGAACGTGTTGCTCACGTAATTAATCGACGTTGACGTGAACGAGGCATCCGCATTGTGAGTAGCGATGAAATCCATTGCCTGCTTGATGGTGCCCAGGTTCGGGCCATCGAAACCGGCGCCGCTGCCTTGCTTGTAGCCGTAGTAATTGCCCTGCAGGCCCGGGAACGAAGTGCCTTTGTCGTCAACGGCGACCGGCGGCTGGTTGACCACTGTGATGGAGGTGGTCGAACTCGACGTAGCGTTGGACGTACCGGTGCCATCGTTGGCAACCACTGTCACGGTCCGCACCGTGCTGGTGTCCGGGTGGGTGCTGGTGTTGCTGTAGGTGATGCCTTTGAGGGCGTCCTGATAGTTGGCGTAGGTGGTCGACCCGTTACCGGTGAGGGTGATCACGTTGCCTGTTTGGCTGACGGCGATGCCGCCCGCCAGAGGACCTGCGGCGATGCTCAGCTTGTCGCCATCAGCGCTGACAGGGTTGTTCAGGGTCACGGTGACGCTGGCGATCTTGTCGCCATTGGCATCGCTGACCTGCACGCCTGTGTCGGCAATGGAAATGGCGCCGCCTTTCTGCGTGAAGGTGGTGCTGTAGTCGTTGCCTTTATGCGCGTCATCGGTGCCCGGCCCGTTGAGATCGACGACAGGCGCGATGTTAGGCGCGATGGTGATCGTGCTGACGGCAGTGTTAGACGCGTGGTTAAACGGCTGGCCGTCATCGGCGATGACGTTGATGCTGCGCGACGGGCTGCTGGTGTCAGTGGTGCTGAAGGTGATCGCCTGAATCGCTTTCTGGAAGTCGGCCAGAGTAGGCGTCGCTCCAGTGGCGGCGGTCAGGGTGATCGTGCCATTGCTGTACGCGCTGGCCACAACCGTGGACGGCATGTTGGCCGCAACGGCGGTCAGCAGGTCGCCGGTTTGTGGGCCAACGACGCTGACTGTTACCTTGCTCAGTGTTGCGGTGTCAGCGTCAGACAGGCTGACGCTCGACAGTGCCGTGGTGTTGGCGATCGCCACACCCGCGTGGCCTGCCACGTAGTTGCCTGCGTAGCCAGAGCCGTCTTTCGCGGTGTCCAGATCCAGAACCGGCGCATCGTTGACGAGCACCATTTTCACGGTGGTGGTAGCGCTGCCGACAGCGTTCGAGCCGCTGCCGTCGTCGACTTTCACCGTCACGGTACGGTCCGCAGGGCTTGGGTTGTTGCTGGTGTTGCTGAACGTGATGTTTTTGATCGCGTTCTGGACGTCAGCGAGGGTGGTCGCCGTGGTGCCTTTCAAAGTGATCACGTTGGCGACAGAGGTGTCCGCCGTAATGCCACCGCTCAGCGCGCCGAGGTTCAGCGTGTCGCCGTCTTTGGAGACCGGGTTGGTCAGGGTGACGGTCACGGTATAGACCGTGCCGCTGTCCTTGTCGCTGTCGGTCAGGGTCAAAGTGCTGTCGGCAATGGACGTACCAACGGCGCTCTTCTCGGTGAAGCTGGTGACGTAGTTCACGCCATCGTGAGCCGCATCGGTACCAGGGCCGCTAAGGTCGATGACCGGCGCGGCGTTGGCCTTGACCGAAATGACCGAGCTTGCAGTACCGGTGTGCGTACCCGTGCCGCCGTCGTCGACGGTGACTTTCACGGTACGGTCGCCCTTGCTAGTGGTGTCGGTGGTGCTGAAGGTGATGCGCTGAATCGCAGTGGCGTAGTCCGCCTGCGAAGCCGTTCCGGTGAGCTCGATGTGGGTTGCGGTCGATTTGGATGCATCGACTGTGATGCCCGTTGGCAGTGTGCCCACGGTCAGCTTGTCACCGGTTTTGGAACCAGTGCTGATGTCGATCACGGCGCCTTTGATGGTGGTGCCATCCGGATCGGTGATCAGCGTGGTCGGTGCAGCAATCGCAACGCCGGTGTGACCCTGGGTTGCAGTGGCGGCGAAGTCATTGCCGTCGGCGGTCGGGCCGTTGAGGTCGATCACTGGAGCATCGTTGACCGGCACCACGTTAACCGTGGTGGTCGCGCTCGACGTCGCCGTTGCAGTGCCCGTGCCGTCATCGACGGTAATGGTGATGGTGCGCGGCGTCGTGTCCGGGTTGGTGCTGGAGTTGCTGTACGTGATGTTTTTGATCGCAGCCTGGTAATCCGCGAAGGTGGTCGCGCTGGTGCCGGTCAGCACGATCTTGCCCGCTGTGCTGGTGTCTGCGGTGATGCCATGCAGACCCGCCAGGCTACCCAGGTTCAGCGAGTCGCTCGTTTTGGCGTTGGTCAGCGTGATCGTCACCGACTTCAGTGTGCTGCCGTCGTGGTCGGTGAGGCTGGTTTGCAAACCAGCAATCGACACCGGGCTGCCTTTTTCGGTGAACGTCGTGCTGTAGTCATGGCCCAGCGTCGTGGTGTCCAGATCCAGTACCGGCGCAGTGTTCACTGGCTGGTGCACGATGACCGAGAGTGTCTTGGACGTCGACGCGTGATCGCCGTTTTCTTTCTCTGTCGACGTCGCTGTGACCGTCAGGTTGAAGTTGGTGGTGCCGACGGTAGGTGTGATGGTCAGGCCCGACAGATTCCAGCCGGTGACATCGACATTACCTTGTGCGTCAGCCGTCGCGCTGTGGGTCGCATCTTTCAGCACTGCGCCCGCAGGCACGCCGCTGATTTTCACGCTCAGCGTTTCAGAACCGTCGGTATCGGTCAGCGCCGGCGTAATGGAAACCAGGGAAATCGCCTTCCCCGCAGTGCCTTCGTTCAGCGCGTAGCCGGTGTAGAAACCTTCAACGGCGTTGCCCTTGACGTTCAGCGCGCTGACGTCGATACCGGCTGCCTGCAAGTCGGCAATCGAGTTGTAAGTCGGCACGCCACTGCTGCCCAGCGGCGTTGCTGCGCCGCCGTTGACCGACATCTGGACTTCGTAGTTGCCCGGGCCGTTCTGGTTGTAGTGGTACAGCTCGAGGGTGTAATAGCCCGACACGCTTGGCGTGTAGGCGCTGCCAATGATCTTGCCCGACTGGACGTTCCAGCTGGCGGTCGCCACGTTGGTGCCACCGACGTTGATCAGCAGGCTGTCATCGCCGTGACCGCTGAAGGTGTAGGACTTGCCCGCTTCGAGGTAGATCAGGCCCGTGGTCAGCGACCCGGTGCCCTGCACGACATTCGTGCTCACGTAGTTGGCAACGGTAGTGGTGCTGTGCGCCAGGCTGCCATTGGAGGCCGCCGCGTCGAACACCGTTTTCAGGTTGGCAGTCGGTTCGCCACCGCCATCGGTGTGCAGACCGCTCAGGTTGCCGACCCAGGTGACTTGCGTCAGACCGGTCGAAGGCAACGTTGGCGCTGCTGTCGCGGCACTGCCTGGCAGGACAGTAGAGCCCAGGTCCAGGGTCGGTGCGTCGGCAATCGGCTTCACGTCGATGTGCAGAGTCGCGTTGCTGCCAGTGACGGCATCTGCGCCCGAACCGAAGACCGGCTTGAACGTCAGCTGTGCGTAATCCGGGCTGATGCCCGACGCGTTGTGCACCGGTACGAACTGCAACAGACCGCCCGTGACGTCAGCCTTGCTGATGGTCAGGCCGTTGCTGCCCAGGTCCGATGCGGTCAGCGTTTGGCCTTTGTAGACCAGCGAGCCTGCGGTGGGCAGCGACGTGATCACAATGCCGGACGCTGGCGAGCCAGACGAGTTGATGCCCAACGAATCCCACGACACGGTTTGCGTGGCGTCTTCGTCGCCGAGGATCGTGCCGCCCGCTGCGCCTTGCACGTTGATAGTGGTGGTCGCCGAGGACGAGTGGTTCAGATCGGCGCCATCGTCCACGAGCACGGTGATGGTGCGCGGCGTGGTCACGGTCGAGGTCGTGCTGAACGTGATGGCGTGGATCGCGTCCTGGAAATCCTTCAGCGTCGGCGTGCCGGTCGCACTGGCGGTCAGCGTGATCACGCCAGCCGAGGTCTCGGTTGCCACCACCCCATTGTTCAGCGCTGCCACTTTGGAGAAGTCCAGCGCGTCACCGGTTTGTGAGCCGTTGAGCGTGACCGTCGCGAACTTCAGCGTCGTGTTGTCCACATCTGTGACGGTGACGGAGGCCGCGGAAATGGCGACGCCTGCCTGACCTTGGGTGACGGTGGTGGTGTAGTCGACGCCGTTCGACGTGCCGACGACGGTGTCTGGACCGTTGAGGTCGATGATCGGAGTGTCGTTGATCTGCACCACATGAATGGTGGTGGTCGAAACCGGTGTGATGGCCGAGATACCCGAGCCGTCATCGAGCTGGACGGTGATGGTGGGGTAGCGATCGACGTGAGCCGGTTCTTCACTGGAGCTGCTGAAGGTGATGGCCTTGATGGCGTCTTCATACGCAGACTTCGGCGCGTCGCCCGACAGGGTCACGACATTGCCGTTCAGAGTGGCCGTCACCCCGTTGCCCAACGCGTTGACCGCCGAGATGTCCAGCTTGTCCAGCGGATCGGCGTTGCTGAGGGTGATCTTGGCACCCTTCAGATTGGCGTCGTCCGCATCGGTGATCTTCAGATCGCCCACGATGGAAATCGCAGGCGCCTGCTCGTTGTACGTCACGGCGTAGTCGTTGCCCGGATGGGCGGCGTCATCGCCATTCAGGTCCGCGACCGGCAGGGCATTGGCCTTGACGGAAATGGTCGTGACGGCTGCAGCGGAGTCGATGATGCCATCGTTCACGACCACATTAATGGTGCGCGTGGTGGTGTCGGTCGACGAAGTGCCGAAGGTGATCGCTTTGATTGCTGCTTCGAAGTCGGCTTGGGACGCTACGGTGCCGTCTTTGGCGGTCAGCACAACTTTGCTTCCGTCAGCGCTGACGCTCGCAACGATGGAGGAAGGCAAGGTGCCCGCCGCCAGCGCGTCGCCAGTGATGTGCGTGCCGCCGATGCTGATGGTCGCGGACTTGAGGTCTGAACTGTCGGAGTCAGCGATCTTCAGGTCGGTATCGGCGATAGCAACTGGGCCAGTGTGACCCAGGGTCAGGCTGGTGTTGTAACCGGAGCCGGTTGCACCGCTGGAGTCATTGCCGTCCAGATCAATCGTCGGTGTGACGTTGGCAACCACAGTCACTGTAGTAGTGGCTGGAGCGGAGTCGACGATGCCGTCGTTGATCACAACATTGATCGTGCGGGGGCTGGTATCAGTCGACGAAGTACCGAAAGTGATCGCCTTGATCGCTGTTTCGAAGTCAGCTTGCGATGCCACGGTGCCGTCTTTAGCCGTCAGCACGATGGAGCTGCCGTCTGCGCTGACGGCCGCAACGATGGTGGAAGGCAAGGTGCCTGTCGCCAGCGTGTCACCGGTGATGTGGGTGCCGCCGATGCTGATGGTCGCGGACTTGAGGTCTGGACTGTCGGAGTCGGCGATCTTCAGGTCGGTGTCGGCGATAGCAACTGGGCCAGTGTGACCCAGGGTCAGACTGGTGTTGTAGCCGGAACCGGTTGCGCCGCTGGAGTCGTTGCCGTCGAGGTCGATGGTCGGAACCACATTTGGCGAGACGCTGATCGTGGTAACAGCAGGCGCCGAATCAACGATGCCATCGTTGATTACGACGTTGATCGTGCGAGTGCTGGTATCGGTCGACGAAGTACCGAAAGTGATCGCCTTGATCGCTGTTTCGAAGTCAGCTTGCGATGCCACGGTGCCGTCTTTGGCGGTCAGGACAATCCTGCTGCCGTCTGCGCTTACGGCCGCAACGATAGTGGAAGGCAAGGTGCCGGCCGCCAGCGCGTCGCCCGTGATGTGCGTGCCGCCGATGCTGATGGTTGCGGACTTCAGGTCTGGACTGTCGGAGTCGGCGATTTTCAGGTCGGTGTCGGCGATAGCAACTGGGCCAGTGTGACCCAGGGTCAGGCTGGTGGTGTAGCCAGTGCCTGTCGCACCGCTGGAATCGTTGGCATCCAGGTC
>NZ_JAAAKW010000034.1 GCF_009905615.1 Pseudomonas sp. SLFW | reverse complement strand
CGCGGCATCCATGCCGCTCGACCCACTCCGCGCCGCCTGCGTTCGGCCTGCACCCAAGTCGCGTTCGGCGGTGTCTGATCTTCCGTGTTCGAAGAGCAACGGCATCAGGCTGGAGCTAACGCTCTTCGCAGGTTTGCAGATTTTTGTGACGCACTTGAATTTCCCTGTGGGAGCGAATTTATTCGCGAAAAATGGTCGGGCGACAGAGATGCATCGTCGTCCTCCCGATTCGCGAATGAATTCGCTCCCACAGGTCGAGGCCTGTGCTTGCCTACGCGTCGACTGCTTCATCCCAGAAAAAAGACTTCGCTGTAGGACATTTCCGAAATGCGACGCGAACGTACGTTCAGCGGTCGCTCTGCCCTGTATTAGTGCGGCAAATAGGGTAGGCTACGCGCCATTTTGCAGGTCTGGCCCTCATAAGGGGCCATGGCATGCGGCGGGTCTGTCTCAGAAGGATGGGCCGCATTTCCCTCGACCCTTTGGGAAATCCTCTTCTTAATTCCGATTCAGCAGTGTGGTTTCTTTGATGAAAGTGTTGAAAGGTCAGGACATCCTGGCACTGGGTTTCATGACGTTTGCGTTGTTCGTGGGCGCTGGCAATATCATTTTCCCCCCTATCGTTGGCTTGCAGGCCGGTCCTCATGTGTGGATGGCGGCACTGGGCTTTCTCGTCACGGCTGTCGGCCTGCCAGTGGTCACGGTGATTGCGCTGGCCAAGGTGGGCGGCGCGATGGATGCGCTGAGCAGTCCCATCGGCAAAGTGGCCGGGACGATTCTGGCGGCGGTCTGTTATCTGTCGGTGGGTCCTTTGTTCGCCACCCCGCGCACCGCGACGGTGTCGTTCGAAGTGGGGCTGGCGCCGTTGACCGGCGAAAGCCCGCTGGCGCTCTTCCTTTATAGCCTCGTGTATTTCCTGCTGGTGTTCTGGGTCTCGCTGTACCCCGGCCGTTTGCTGGACACCGTCGGACGTTTTCTGGCGCCGTTGAAAATCATCGCCCTGGCCGTGCTGGGCATCGCTGCGTTCGCCTTGCCTGCGGGTGAGGTCGGGACGGCACAGCCTGCGTATGTGGCGGCGCCGTTCTCCCAGGGGTTCATCAATGGTTACCTGACCATGGACACCCTAGGTGCGCTGGTCTTTGGCATCGTCATCGTCAACGCGATCCGCTCCCGTGGCGTCGAATCGCCACGGCTGATCACCCGCTACGCGATCATCGCGGGGTTGATCGCCGGGGTAGGGCTGGCGCTGGTGTACATCAGCCTGTTTCGTCTGGGCTCCGGCAGTCATGCCGTCGCCGCGACGGCCACCAACGGCGCCGCGGTGCTCCACGCTTACGTTCAGCACACCTTCGGTTCGCTGGGCAGTGGTTTCCTGGCGGTACTGATTTCGCTGGCCTGTCTGGTCACGGCGGTGGGGCTGACCTGTGCCTGCGCCGAGTATTTCAGCCGCGTGTTGCCGCTGTCTTACAAAACCCTGGTGATCCTGCTGGCCGCGTTCTCGCTGCTCGTGTCGAACCTCGGCCTGACCAAACTGATCCAGTTCTCCATCCCGGTTCTCACGGCGATCTATCCACCGTGCATCGCACTGGTAGCCTTGAGCTTCTGCAAGGATTTCTGGCAGGCGCAGGGGCGTGTCGTTGCGCCGGTGATGTTGGTGTCGTTGTTGTTCGGGATGATCGATGCGATCAAGGGGTCGGGACTGGGTGAATACCTGCCTGACGCGGTGGCGCATCTGCCGTTGAGCGAGCAGGGGTTGGCGTGGTTGATTCCATCGCTGATCACGTTGTTCGGTGCGTTCGTGATCGATCGTGTGCTCGGCAAGCGCAGCGAAGCGCTGGCGTAAAGGGTAGGGCGGCACAGGCGCAGAGCCGCCGGGTTGCCCACTTTCTCGAAATAAAAATAAAGCCCGCTAAATGCGGGCTTTATTTTTTGGAAACTTTGGAACTTACGGCTTAGTTGGTGCAGGCGTTTGCTGGTTGGTCTCTTTGGCGCGCTCTTGAGCGGCTTCGGCATTCTTCTGCGCAGCTTCCTGACTTTCTTTGGCGGCGTCGTTCACTTTGTCCTGAGCCTTCTGCATCGACTCTTGAGACTGCTGGGCTGCCTTGTTGGCATCCTGTTGTTTGTCCTCGGATTTTTTGTCGCAGGCGGCGAGGCCCAAGGTGGCAGAAAGCATGAGGGCAATGGCTAAAGTCTTACGCATGGGGTGTTTCTCCTTATTGAATATCCACGAGCCTTCGAACGCACGCTTATAACGTTAGTTCCATAATTGAGTGGGATTAATGGGTGCCTGTTTCAGCCACGTTACGGCGCGTCTACACCACGCGGGTTAATCGTTTTTGCTGCGTTATTCCCGGCGCTTCACACAGAAACCCATTCACTCATGACACATGAAGATTGTGATTCCCTGCCTCACAGGCTCTTGAAATCCCCCACCCAGCCCCCACCTTGATGACAACCCGTCGTCCAGCCCCGGCAGATGCTCTGGACGGCCACCCCTATTTGTATGGACTGATTGGAGTTTGATGACCATGAGTGTGGAAACTCAAAAGGAAACCCTGGGCTTCCAGACCGAGGTGAAGCAGCTGCTGCACCTCATGATCCATTCGTTGTACTCGAACAAGGAGATCTTCCTCCGCGAGCTGATTTCCAACGCCTCCGACGCCGTGGACAAGCTGCGCTTCGAAGCGCTGTCCAGTCCGGAGTTGCTGGAAGGTGGCGCCGAGCTGAAAATCCGTGTGAGCTTCGACAAGGACGCGCAAACCGTCACCCTCGAAGACAACGGCATCGGCATGAACCGCGACGATGTGATCACCCACCTGGGCACCATCGCCAAATCCGGCACTGCTGATTTCATGAAGAACCTCACCGGCGATCAGAAGAAGGACTCGCACCTGATCGGTCAGTTCGGCGTGGGCTTCTATTCGGCCTTCATCGTCGCCGACAAGGTGGACGTGTACAGCCGTCGTGCCGGCACACCTGCCAGCGAAGGCGTGCACTGGTCGTCGAAAGGCGAGGGCGACTTTGAAGTGGCCACCGTCGAGAAGGCCGATCGTGGCACCCGTATCGTGCTGCACCTCAAGGCCGCCGAAAACGAATTCGCCGACGGCTATCGTCTGCGCAACATCATCAAGAAGTACTCCGACCACATCGCCCTGCCGATCGAATTGCCGAAAGAGCAGAACGCCGTGGAAGGCGAGCCTGCGCCAGCGGAAGAATGGGAAACCGTCAACCGCGCCAGCGCCCTGTGGACCCGTCCTCGCACCGAGGTGAAGGACGAGGAATACCAGGAGTTCTACAAGCACATCGCCCACGACTTCGAGAACCCGCTGAGCTGGAGCCACAACAAGGTCGAAGGCAAGCTTGAGTACAACTCGCTGCTGTACGTCCCGGCCCGTGCGCCCTTCGACCTGTATCAGCGTGAAGCGCCGCGTGGTCTGAAGTTGTACGTGCAGCGCGTGTTCGTCATGGATCAGGCCGAGTCGTTCCTGCCGCTGTACCTGCGCTTCATCAAGGGTGTGGTGGACTCCAACGACCTGTCGCTGAACGTGTCTCGCGAAATACTGCAGAAAGACCCGATCATCGATTCGATGAAGTCCGCACTGACCAAGCGCGTGCTGGACATGCTGGAAAAACTGGCGAAGAACCAGCCGGAAGAATACAAAGGCTTCTGGAAAAACTTTGGTCAGGTGATGAAAGAAGGCCCGGCCGAAGACTTCGCCAACAAAGAGAAGATCGCCGGCCTGCTGCGTTTCGCCGCGACCTCCGACGAGACTGGCGAGCAGAGCGTGTCGCTGGCTGACTATCTGGCGCGCGCCAAGGAAGGTCAGGACAAGATCTATTACCTCACTGGCGAAAGCTATGCGCAGGTCAAGAACAGCCCGCACCTGGAAGTCTTCCGCAAGAAAGGCATCGAAGTGCTGCTGCTGACCGACCGCATCGACGAGTGGCTGATGAGCTACCTGAGCGACTTCGACGGCAAGGGTTTTGTCGACGTCGCCCGTGGCGATCTGGACCTGGGCAAGCTGGACTCGGAAGAGGACAAGAAGGCTCAGGAAGAAGTCGCCAAGGACAAGGAAGGTTTGATCGAGCGCCTGAAAGCCGCTTTGGGTGATGCCGTCAGCGAGGTGCGCGTTTCTCACCGCCTGACCGATTCGCCTGCGATTCTGGCCATCGGCGAGCAGGACCTTGGCCTGCAGATGCGCCAGATCCTGGAAGCCAGCGGCCAGAAAGTGCCGGACTCCAAGCCAATCTTCGAATTCAACCCGACTCATCCATTGATCGGCAAGCTGGACAACGAACAGAGCGAAGACCGCTTCAGCGAGTTGTCGCACATCCTGTTCGATCAGGCTGCGCTGGCGGCGGGTGACAGCTTGAAAGACCCGGCGGCGTACGTGCGCCGTTTGAACAAGCTGTTGGTCGAGCTTTCGGTATAACGTCGAAACCCGTCAAAACCCGCTTCGGCGGGTTTTGTCATTTGATTCCCCCACATTCTCAAAAGCAGGAGTCAGCAATGAGCAACGTTACTGTGCAGTCCGTGGTGTATCAGATTGACGGCCAGAATTACGAAAGTCGTCTGGTGTTCAGCGAGGGCGCAACAGCGGCTCCGGGTTTGGTCATGGCGCCAAACTGGATGGGCATCAGCGAAGACGCCGAGCAGATCGCCAAGCAAGTGGCCAGCAAGGGTTATGTGGTGTTGTTGGCTGACCTGTACGGGCAGGGCGTGCGTCCGACCAATGCCGATCAGGCTATCGCCGCGATGGGACCGCTGAAGACTGATCGCACGCTGTTGAACAAGCGCATGCAGGCCGCGTTGGATCAATTGACCGCTCAATCCACGGCTGCCGTGGACACGGGCCGTCTGGCGACCTTCGGCTTCTGCTTCGGCGGTTGCTGTGCGCTGGAACTGGCGCGCACTGGCGCTCCGTTGAAGGCTGCGGTGTCGTTCCACGGCACGCTGGACACCACCAACCCGGCCGATGCCAAGAACATCAAAGGCAAAGTGCTGGTGCTGCACGGCGCGTCCGACCCATTGGTGCCGAAAGAGCAGTTGCCTGCCTTCGAAGCGGAAATGAATGCGGCCAACGTCGACTGGCAATTGCTGAGTTACGGCGGCGCGTTCCACTCGTTCACCGATCCGCACGCTAACAACCCGGGCGTCCAGATGTACAACCCGACCGTGTCGAAGCGCGCGTTTACCGCGATGCACAACCTGCTGGATGAAGTCTTCCAACAGCAGCCTTAAGCTTCAAGCTGCAAGTCAGATGCGCGCCGCTCCGACTTGCAGCTTGCAGCTTGCAGCTCCCTTTATCTGCCCTTGGGAAGCTCGATCCGCGCCACTTCCCCTGGCACGGTTGGCCAATCTCCCGCTGCCCATTTCGCCCGCGCCTGATCGATCAACGCCGGGTCGCTGGCGATGAAGTTCCAGTTCATTCGCCGTGGCCCATCCAGTGGCGCGCCGCCGATCAGCACAGCGTGAGATTCACTGTTCGCGCACAGGGTCGGCTCGGTCCCGGGCTCCAGCACCACCAGCGTGTGAGGCGCCACCGGTTCGCCGTCCAGCGCCATGTCCCCTTCAATCACGTACAACGCCCGCTGCTCATGTTCGGCCGGGATCAGCACGGTCGTGGCCGTCTGCATGGTCAGCTCGGCATACAGCGTCGGTGACAGTACGGGGACGGGCGAGGTCAGGCAGAAACCGTTGCCCGCAATTATCCGAATCGCGATCCCCATGCCGTCGCTGACGGGCAGGCTATCGGCGGGATGATGGCTGTAATGGCCGGCACCCTGCTCATGTTCTTTGGGCGAGGCGAGCCAGACTTGCAGCCCGTGCAGGCGTGAGCCGCTGTCGTGCAGCGCCCGCGGGGTGCGTTCGATGTGGGCGATGGCGCGACCTGCCGTCATCCAGCTGACATCGCCGGGCTTCACGTGTTGATCGCTGCCAAGGCTGTCCTTGTGATGAACCTCGCCCTCGAAGAGGTAAGTCAGGGTCGACAAGCCAATGTGAGGGTGCTGGCGGATGTCCATGCCGGTGCCGGGCGCGTAGGTCGTTTCCAGCATGTGATCAAAAAACACGAAGGGGCCGACGCTGCGGCATTGCGCAGAGGGCAGGGGGCGGAGGATTGGCTGGCCTTCGACGTCTTCTGCGCGGGGTGTGATGGTCAACATGTCAGGGCTCTCGATGAACGTGGCAACAGAGTACGCAGCATAAACCGTGGCGTCTGGATCGTCTGTGCTTCGGCAGAAGCGCTTGCGCATGAAAAAGGCGCCTCGAAAGGCGCCTTGTTCACATGCGGGGAACGGCTCGAATCACTTGCCGGTCCAGCGCTTCATCACCAGCGTAGCGTTGGTGCCGCCGAAGCCGAAGCTGTTGCTCATGACCAGGTTCAGCTCCGTGTTTTCAAGGGTCTTGGTCAGGATCGGCAGGTCAGCTACCGCCGGGTCCAGCTCGTCGATGTTTGCCGAGCCGGCCATGAAGTTGCCTTCCATCATCAGCATGCAGTAGATCGCTTCGTGAACGCCTGCGGCGCCCAGGGAGTGACCCGACAGGCTCTTGGTGGAGCTGATGGCCGGCGCGTCGGTGCCGAACACTTCACGCACGCCTTTCATTTCCGCGACGTCGCCGACCGGAGTCGAGGTGCCGTGGGTGTTCAGGTAGTCGATCTTGCCGTGAACAGTGGCCAGCGCTTGCTGCATGCAGCGGATGGCGCCTTCGCCGCTTGGGGCGACCATGTCGTAGCCGTCGGAGGTCGCGCCGTAACCGACCAGTTCCGCGTAGATTTTCGCGCCGCGAGCCAGAGCGTGCTCCAGCTCCTCGACCACGACCATGCCGCCACCGCCCGCGATCACAAAACCGTCACGGTCTGCATCGTAGGCGCGGGAGGACTTTTCAGGGCTTTCATTGCGCTTGGTCGACAGGGCGCCCATGGCGTCGAACAGGAACGATTGGCTCCAGTGTTCTTCTTCACCACCACCGGCGAAAACGACATCCTGTTTGCCCAGCTGGATCTGCTCCATGGCAGCGCCAATGCAATGCGCGCTGGTGGCGCAGGCGGAAGCGATGGAGTAGTTCAGGCCCTTGATCTTGAACGGCGTCGCCAGGCAGGCCGAAACGGTGCTGCTCATGGTGCGGGTCACGCGGTACGGACCGACGCGCTTGACGCCTTTTTCGCGCAGGATGTCCAGCGCTTCCATCTGGTTCAGGGTCGAAGCGCCACCGGAACCGGCGATCAGGCCGGTGCGCGGGTTGGACACTTGCTCTTCGTTCAGACCGGAGTCCTTGATCGCGTCCTGCATCGCCAGATAGGCGTAGCCGGCAGCGTGGCCGACGAAGCGGACGACCTTGCGGTCGATCAGTCGCTCAAGGTTTTTATCGACCGACACCGGCTCTTCGCCTGGCACGTTCAGATCGACGGAACCGGACACCTGGCTGCGCAGGCCCATTTCGGCATATTCCGGGTTGAAACGGATGCCAGGGCGGCTTGCACGCAGGTTGGCGGAAACGGTGTCTTTGTCATTGCCCAAGCAGGAAACAATGCCCAGACCAGTGATAACGACGCGGCGCATGCGAATACCCTTAGAAATTGTCAGTGGAGGTGAACACGCCGACCCGAAGGCCTTCGGCTGTGTAGATTTCGCGGCCGTCGACACTGACCGAACCGTCGGCGATGGCCAGGTTCAGCTTGCCTTTGAGGACGCGCTTGATGTGAATGTTGTAGGTGACCTTTTTGGCGGTCGGCAGGACCTGGCCGAAGAATTTCACTTCGCCAGAGCCCAGTGCACGGCCGCGGCCCGGCAGGCCTTGCCAGCCCAGGAAGAAACCGACCAGTTGCCACATGGCGTCGAGGCCCAGGCAGCCTGGCATCACCGGATCGCCTTCGAAGTGACAGCCGAAGAACCACAAGTCTGGAGTGATATCCAGTTCGGCGACCAATTCACCTTTGCCGAACTTGCCGCCTTCTTCACTGATATGAACGATGCGGTCCATCATCAGCATGTTAGGGGCGGGCAGTTGCGCGTTACCTGGGCCGAACAGCTCACCGCGACTGCAGCGCAGCAAGTCTTCCCGGGTAAAGGCGTTTTGTTTGGTCATGCGAGCTCCTCGATAATCCTGTGCGGCAGGGTGTGGCAGTTCTTACCCAATCTGGCCATGAGGGTTGATCCCCCGCTGGCAGCCTACTCATAGACTATTGCGTTGTGGTGAAAGTCACAGCACAGGCGAAATGAATGTACACCTGTGCACTGAAATTGTCCGTCCGTGCGTTGTCTCGGGTCGATCACGGCACACAAGACTGCCGCAATTTATCATTTATCGCCAGTCGCAGATGGCTTAATGGTCAGCCAGCGCTGTAAAACCTGCTGTAAATCAGCACGTTTGAAGGGTTTAGCCAGGTAATCGTTCATACCGGATTGCAGGCAAATGTCCCGATCGCCGTGCCGGGCATTGGCGGTCAGCGCGATGATGGGCAGCGTGTCGAGGCCCGGAAGTTCGCGAATCCGTCGTGTCGCTTCATAGCCGTCCATCACGGGCAGGCGGCAATCCATCAGGATCAGCGCATATTTTTCCTTACTGGCCATGCTGACCGCTTCGGCGCCATCCCCGGCCACACTCACCTCCAGGCCCAGGCTGCGCAACATGGCTTCGACCACGGTGCGATTGACCGGGTTGTCTTCGACCAGCAGGACGCAGCCGTCGCGTTCCGCAGGCAAGTCGCCCACGGTGCCAGCCAGCGGGGGTGGCTCTTCCTGATGCACCCGCTGCAACGGAATTTGCAGGGTAAACACCGAGCCGATGCCTTCGCTGCTTTCGGCCTCCAGCGACCCGCCCATGCGCTCGGCCAGGTTTCGCGCGATGGGCAGACCCAGGCCGGTGCCGCCGTAGCGTCGGGAGATCGAGTTGTCGGCTTGCTGAAAAGCATCGAACATCGATTCCAGCAATTGCGCTGAAATACCGATGCCACTATCACGCACGGCGCAGGTAAAGAGGATGTGCTGGGTGTCCTGCTCGTGCCATGAGGTCTCGATCCGCACGCTGCCAAATTCGGTGAATTTCAGGGCGTTGCCGATCAGGTTCACCAGAATCTGCCGGATACGGGTGGGGTCGCCCTTGACCCGTAACAGATCAAGCCCCGACGACAAGTCGAGCTCCAGTGCCAGTCCTCGCTGTTGGGCGTTGTGGGCAAACGCCTGCACCGAGGTGGCGATCAGATCGGCGAGACCGAAGGAAATGTTCTCCAATTCCAGGGCATCACGTTCGAAGCGAGAGAAATCGAGGATGTCATTGATGACCCGCAGCAGGTGCTCCGTGGACTCGGTGGCGAGGGAGGCGTATTCGGCCTGCTCCTCGGTCATCCTGGTGGTTTCCATCAGTTGCAGCATGCCCAACACACCATTCATGGGGGTGCGCAGTTCGTGGCTCATCATGGCCAGAAATTCCGATTTCGCACTGTTGGCCCGCTCGGCTTCTTCCCGGGTGCGGATCAACTCGTCCATGGCTTTTTTCTGTTCGCGGCTGGCCTTTTCCAGCCCCAGCGCCAGATTGTTGATGTGTCGCGCCAGATCGCCCAGTTCGGCGTCATCCGCCACCGGCAACGGCGCGGTGTAGTCGCCATGCTGAATGGCTTTTACGGCGTCGCTCATGGCACTGATTGGCTGGGACAGGCTCAGTGACAGGCGTCGCGCCAAGATGTAGGTAAACAGCAGGGCGAACAGCGCGAGGATGCCGGCTTTCAGAAGGATTTCCTGCTCGCGTACGTTAAACGCATCGCTGGACATGCCCACCAGTACGCGGCCGAGGTAATCCTCGACGGGGACGCTGGTGAGGTCTTCGGCATCGTCGAGGCGATCGCTTTCGTTCTTGATCCGCTGCAACCGGATAGGCGCCTGAAAGACTTCAATCTGCTGGGCGTGAAGGGTCTCGGTCGCCTGCTCCACGTGCACCAGCACCTTCCCGGCGCTGTCCTGAACTTCGAGAAAGCGCACATGGGGCGTATTCATGGTGGCTTTCATCAGGCTTTCGAGCACGTCATCGTTGCCCACGATCACGCCGTACTCGGACGCTGGGGCAAGCTGATTGGCAATCAACTGCCCGGTGTGGGTCAGCTCCTGTCGCAAGTCCTGAATACGAACCACGGTAAAGAAGCTGATCAGCAGCAGGGTCAGCAGCAGGGCAGGGCCGAGGCTGAGAATCTGCGTGCGGGTGCTGATGTTCCAGCCACGTTGCGAGGTCACGGCCGGACTCCTGTGGTCATGCGTGTCGCCATCGAATGTTCGGAGCCGGGATCGGGAAATGGGGTGGGGTCATGGGCTGATCTCATCGGAAAGCGCCCTAACAATAGCTCATCGGCGCCGCAGTGGAATTTTCATCCGGTGCGCGCATCTTAAACGAGCCGTAGGCGATTTCCTCATAAAGAGTAGGGCATCGGCTTATGTGATGCGCCGTGGTGTTTTGCCGCTGGTGGCCGACACCGCGCTCCGTATAATGCTGGCATCGCCAGATTCGATGGCTCTAGATGGATGCTTTTATGACCCAACAGCAACCGATCGCAGTTCTGGGTGGCGGCAGCTTCGGGACGGCGGTGGCCAATCTGCTGGCCGGGAACGGTCACCGGGTTCTGCAGTGGATGCGTGACCCTGAGCAGGCCGATGCGATTCGCGTCAATCGCGAGAACCCGCGCTACCTCAAAGGCATCAAGGTGCTCGACGCGGTGGAGCCGGTGACGGACCTCAAGAGCGTGCTGAGCGCCTGCCAGTTGGTGTTCGTGGCGTTGCCTTCCAGCGCCTTGCGCAGCGTGTTGACGCCTCACGTCGAGTTGCTGACCGGCAAGATGCTGGTCAGCCTGACCAAGGGCATCGAGGCGCAGACCTTCAAATTGATGAGCGAAATCCTCGAAGACATCGCGCCGAAGTCGCGGATTGGCGTGCTGTCCGGGCCGAACCTCGCCCGCGAGATCGCCGAGCATGCGCTGACCGCCACGGTGGTCGCCAGTGAAGACGAAGACCTCTGCCAGCAGGTTCAGGCCGCATTGCACGGCCGCACCTTCCGTGTCTACGCGAGCGCCGACCGTTTTGGCGTGGAACTGGGCGGGGCGCTGAAAAACGTCTACGCGATCATTTCCGGCATGGCGGTCGCACTTGGCATGGGTGAAAACACCAAAAGCATGTTGATCACCCGCGCGCTGGCCGAGATGACCCGGTTTGCCGTCAGCCAGGGGGCCAACCCGATGACCTTCCTGGGGCTGGCGGGGGTCGGTGACCTGATCGTGACGTGCTCGTCGCCGAAAAGTCGCAATTATCAGGTGGGTTTCGCGCTCGGGCAGGGCTTGAGCCTTGATGAGGCCGTGACCCGTCTGGGCGAGGTGGCCGAGGGCGTGAACACGCTGAAAGTGCTCAAGGCCAAGGCGCAGGAGGTGCAGGTGTACATGCCGCTGGTCGCCGGTCTGCATGCGATTCTCTTTGAAGGGCGCACGCTGGAGCAGGTCATCGAACTGCTGATGCGCGCCGAACCCAAGACCGACGTCGATTTCATTTCGACCAGCGGTTTCAACTGATTCAACGGCCTTTCGCTTCTGGCCCCGTGGAGAACACCTTGAACGAATCCAAATTCAAGCAACACGAATCGATCCTGCTGCGCATCCTCTGGATGGTAGTGTTTCTGGTGGTGTGGCAAGTCGCTGAGCTGGTGCTCGCCGTCGTGGTGCTGGTGCAGTTGGCTTACCGCCTGTTTTACGGAGCGCCAAGCCTGAGCTTGATGTCGTTTGGCGACAGCCTGAGCCAGTTTCTGGCGCAGATCGGCCGCTTTGGCACGTTCCACACCGACCAGAAACCCTGGCCGTTTGCTGACTGGCCCGCGCCCCGTGCGCCCGAAGGCGAAGCGCCGCACACCGTGCCTGCAGCCAGCCATCCAGTGCGAGACGAGGAACCCAAGCTATGAATCTGTGGATTCTGCGTCACGGCGAGGCCCAGTCCCGGGCGCGCACGGATGCCGAACGCGAATTGACCGCCAACGGCCGTGAAGAAGTCCTGACCAGCGCCGCGCATTTATTGGGTCAACCGCTACGCTGGATCATCGCCAGCCCTTATGTCCGCGCTCAGCAGACGGCCGAGCTGGTGCGTCAGGCGTTGGGCTTCACTGACGCCGTGGTGACCGTGCCGTGGTTGACGCCGGACAGCGACCCGCGCAAGGTTTTGGAAAATCTGGATCTGTACGCGTCGGACGACGTGCTGCTGGTCAGTCATCAGCCCCTGGTGGGATCGTTGATTGGTCTGGCGGTGCACGGCAATCTGCAGCAGGCCGAGCCGATGCATACCGCCAGTGTTGCTCAGTTGGACGGGGATTTTCCGTTGGCCGGGGCGATGAGCCTGCTGGGTGTTCGGCATCCGGGGTGATCCCAGAATAGTGCTGACGGCGGATGATTCTGTGGGAGCGAATTCATTCGCGAGGCGGTAGTACATTCGATACATTTCTGTCGGATGTATGACCGCATCGCGAATGAATTCGCTCCCACAGGTATTGCGCCTGTCGAAACCTAGTGGTGCGCTTCAATACCGCCTCAAGTAATAAGGAAATATCATGAGCCTATGGCGTGAAACCCCTAACCTCGACGCCCTCAATGCCATGCAGAAAAACACCATTGGTGAGGTGCTGGACATCCGTTTCGAGGCGTTCGACGATCATTCCCTGACGGCCAGCATGGCGGTCGATCATCGCACGCATCAGCCCTATGGCCTGCTTCATGGCGGCGCGTCGGTGGTGTTGGCGGAAACCGTCGGCTCTTCGGCGAGCTACCTGGCCATCGACACGAGCAAATATTACTGCGTCGGCATCGAGGTCAACGCCAACCACCTCCGTGGCCTGCGCAGTGGTCGTGTGACCGCCGTGGCCCACCCGGTGCACATCGGGCGCATGACCCATGTCTGGGACATCCGCCTGACCAGTGACGACGGCAAGGCCAGCTGCATCTCCCGGCTGACCGTCGCGGTCGTGCCCCTCGGCGAACAGCCGCCCGCGCGCTGAATCCCGCGTCGTTGACCGGACTGTCATCACCGATGGCACTTCCGGTCATTGCTGTGACGGCAAGCCGGTGCGCACAATTGCCCCCTGATCAAGGTTCACGGGATGCGCGGGCATGGCCCAACACGTTTTTTTCGCTCACGCCAATGGCTTTCCTTCGGCCACGTACGGCAAATTGTTCGCCGCGCTGGGGGATGACTATGAAATCACCCATCTGGCGCAGCATGCCCACGACCCGCGTTTTCCGGTGACCGACAACTGGACGACGTTGGTGGATGAGCTGATTCACCATTTGCAGGCGCAGTCGCAACCGGTCTGGGGCGTGGGGCATTCCCTCGGCGGCGTGTTGCACTACCACGCGGCCTTGCGCCATCCCGAGCTGTATCGCGGGGTGGTGATGCTTGATTCGCCGGTGCTCACGCGCTTCGACCAATGGATGATTCGAGCCGCCAAACGCTTCGGTTTCATCGACCGCATCACCCCGGCCGGCCGCACGCTGGGGCGTCGTGAAGTGTTCAACGACCTCGACGCCGCCCGCCATTATTTCTCGGGCAAGACGCTGTTTCGTCGGTTCGATCCCGAGTGTTTCGAGGCCTACCTGCTTCATGGCCTGCAACCCCATGGCGAACAATTGCGGCTGCGTTTCGACCCGGCCATCGAGATGAGCATTTACCGCAGCGTGCCTCACACCAGCCCCGGCATCGCCCGGCATTTGCGGGTGCCGCTGGCGATGGTGCGCGGCGAGCAGAGCGACGTGGTGCGCCGTCACCATGCGTTGTCGGTGAAAAGCATGCGCGAAGGGGAGTATCTTTCGGTGCCCGGCGGGCATATGTTTCCGCTGGAACACCCCGAGGACACCGCGCAGATGCTCAAGAGCCTGTTTTCCCGCTGGGATGCCCGCGCACAATCCGCCCTTGACGTGGCCTCTCGTCAACGGGCCCACGCATGACCTGTTCTGTCGAAGAAGTCCGTCTGAGCCTGCCGCACATCGAACTGGCGGCGCACCTGTTCGGCCCGCAGGACGGCGAGCCGGTTATCGCGCTGCACGGCTGGCTGGACAACGCCAACAGCTTCGCCCGTCTGGCGCCAAAGCTTAAAGGCCTGCGCATTCTGGCGCTGGACATGGCGGGCCATGGCCACTCCGATCATCGTCCGGCCGGCGCCGGTTATGGCCTGCCGGATTACGCCCACGATGTGTTGCAGGTCGCGCAGCAGATGGGCTGGGACACTTTCTCGCTGATGGGACATTCGTTGGGCGCCATCGTCTCGGTGATCGTCGCGGGCTCTCTGCCGGACCGGGTCAACCGACTGGCGCTGATCGACGGGCTGATCCCGCCACTGGGCGAACCCGAGGCCGCAGCCGAGCGCATGGGCGCGGCATTGCAGGCGCAGCTGACGCAATCGAGCAAGCGCAAACCGGTCTACGCCGAGATGGACCGGGCCGTCGAAGCGCGAATGAAAGGCGCAGTGGCAGTCACTCGCGAAGCCGCCGAACTGTTGGCGCAACGTGGCTTGATGCCGGTGCCCGGGGGGTATACCTGGCGCAGCGACAGCCGCCTGACCCTGGCGTCGCCGATCCGTCTGACACGTGCGCAAGCATTGTCTTTCGTCAACGCCATCCGCTGTCCTGCGCAGTTGATCGTGGCCGAAGAGGGAATCCTCGCGCAAAACAAAACCTTGCTCGAAAGCGTGCCTTTCGAGGTGACTGTGCTGCCCGGTGGCCACCATCTGCACCTCAATGACGACAAGGGCGCGACCTCTGTTGCAGACTGTTTCAATCGGTTCTTCGCCGTTTCTTGACTTGCGACCCGCAACTGCCGAGGCTGGGCGGGTTGAAACAGGAGACTGCACGATGGACCACCGCTCACGCTCGACCCGTTCACCTTTCCCACCGCCGCACGCCTGTGCGGCGTTCGTTTGTCTTTCGATTCACCTGCGATGAGAACCCCTATGCGTCTATCCCGTGCGCTGGGGTTGCTGTTATGCCTGAGCGGTCCTGTGACGATGGCCCACGCTGCCGATGTCGCGGGCGGTCAGGACTTTCCGAATCTGCCTCGCCCGACCGATGCCGAGATCGTCGATTACAAACCGGCGTCCGAGCTGGAGCGTGTCTTCCCCATGGGGTCGATTCGCAAGATCAGCGGCCAATTGCGTTTCGACGGGCAGGTCGCTGCGCGCGGGACGACCACCTCCGTCACCTATCAACTCCCCGCCGAGCGTTCTGCCGACGAGGCGTTCACGGAAGCCCGTGAGGCGCTGCAAAAACAGGGGGCTCAGTTGCTCTTCTGGTGTCAGGCGCGGGACTGCGGCGAAAGCAGCCTGTGGGCCAATGAAGTGTTCGGCAATGCCCGACTGTACGGCGCGGACAATGGCCAGGCTTATCTGCTGTTGCGCCTTAAGCCGGACAGCGACACCCTCGTCGCGCTGTACAGCATCACCCGGGGCAATCGCCGGGCCATGCTCCATGTCGAAGAATTTCAGGCCGGTGCGCCATTGGGCGAGTTGCTGCCGACCTCCGCGACATTGCTGCGCGAACTGAAAAGCTCCGGCGACCTCGAATTGCCGATGCTCAACGATGCGCCGAAGGAGCCGTGGATCACCTTGCTGTCCAGAGGCCTGAACCTGGACAGCACGTTGCGTGTGACGATTTCCGGCCCCGAAGGCGAGGCCTGGCGCGAAGCCTTGGTCGGCAAGGGCGTACGGGCGGCGCGTCTGGAGGCTGGCAATAAAGCGACTCAGGGGCTGACCCTCGAACTCATCCGCTGAAGCGCGTTCTACACCCAGGCATGACGCCATGACGAGGCGGGCCGAGAGGTTCGCCGTTATGCTCTGGTCTGCGGACTTCTTTTCTATGGACTGAACCCATGCTCAATAATGATCGCCTGTTGGTGCAGATCCTGCTGCTGGCGCTGCTCGGCGCCTGCCTGTGGGTGATGGCGCCGTTCTGGTCGGCGCTGTTCTGGGGCGCGGTGCTGGCGTTTGCCAGTTGGCCGCTGATGCGTCTGCTGACCCGTGTGCTCACGGGGCGCGAGTCGCTGGCGGCAGCCATCTTGACCCTCGGCTGGATGCTGTTGGTGGCCGCGCCGCTGGTGTGGCTGGGGTTTAACCTCGCCGATCACGTGCGCGACGCGACGGTGTTCATCAAGGATGTGCAGGTCGACGGGTTGCCCGATCCGCCGACGTGGCTGGTCAGCGTCCCGTTCGTGGGGGAACGGCTGGTCGGTTACTGGAACACCATCGATCAGCAGGGCGCGGCGCTCTTGGCGAGCATCAAGCCGTATCTGGGGCAGGTCGGCAATTGGCTGCTGGCCCGCAGTGCGCAGATCGGCGGCGGCATACTTGAACTGACGCTGAGTATTGTCTTCGTGTTCTTTTTCTACCGCGACGGCCCGCGATTGGCGGCGTTCGTGTTGAGCCTGCTGGAGCGGCTGATCGGCGACAAGGCGCAGTATTATGTCGATCTGGTGGCGGGCACGGTGCAGCGGGTGGTCAACGGGGTGATCGGCACGGCAGCGGCCCAGGCGATTCTGGCGTTGATCGGCTTCCTCATCGCAGGTGTGCCGGGGGCGTTGGTGCTGGGGATCGGCACGTTCTTGCTGAGCCTTGTGCCGATGGGGCCACCACTGATCTGGATTCCCGCCACCGCCTGGCTGGCATGGAAGGGCGAATACGGAATGGCGATTTTCCTTGGGCTGTGGGGCACGTTCATCGTCAGTGGCGTGGATAACGTGCTCAAGCCGTACTTGATCAGCCGAGGCGGCAACCTGCCGTTGGTGATCGTGCTTCTGGGCGTGTTCGGCGGCTTGCTGGCGTTCGGCTTCATCGGCCTGTTCATCGGTCCGACCTTGTTGGCCGTGGCGTATAGCCTGTTGCTGGATTGGGTGGCGGACAGCCGGTCTCGCCAGTTGCCCAAGTAAGGTGCTGAGGTTTCAGCGAAACCGCCGCCGGGCTTGGGTCTGGCGGTAGTGATCGGGCATTTTCCGAGGCGGCGGGCCAGGCGACATATCTCCATCGGCTGGTCCATTTTTCGCGAATGAATTCGCTCCTACAGGGGATAACTATCGCCTTCGAAATTCAAATCCGCGGCAGATCGACGACAGCCGTCAGCCCACCGCCGGGAGTTTCTTCGAGGCGCAGATCACCGCCCATGCGTCGGGCGGCTTCGCGGGCGATGGTCATGCCGATGCCGACCCCGCCGGAGTTGCGGTTGCGCGAGCCTTCGACGCGGTAGAACGGCTCGAACACGGCTTCGCGCAGGTTTTCCGGAATGCCCGGCCCTTGATCGACGACCCGGACCCGCAGCCGTTCGCTGGAATCCTCGATCACCACCCGCGCATGGCCGGCGTAGCGCAAGGCATTGTCGATCAGGTTGTGCAGGCACGAGCGCAGGGCCATCGGTTGGGACTTCAGCGGCTTGCAAGTGCCGCTCGCCTCGACATCATCGCCATTGTCCTGCGCGTTTTCGGTCAACGATTCGATCAGCGCCTGCACGTCGAAATATTGCAGGGCCTCGCTGGTGCGTTGTTCGTTGAGGTAGGTCAGCGTCGCATCGAGCATGGCGATCATGTCGTTCAGGTCCTGGGTCATCTGACCGTGCAGCTTCGGCTCTTCGATCTGCTCGACCCGCAATTTCAGCCGCGCCAAGGGGGTGCGTAAATCGTGGGACACCGCGGCCAGCATGCGGCCCCGTTGCTGCACCTGATCGCGAATCCGCTCCTGCATCAGATTGAACGTGGCAGCCGCCTGCCGGGCTTCGCGGGGACCAGTGATGGTCAGCGGCGGGCTGTCGAGGTTTTCGCTCAGGCGTTCGGCGGCGTCGCTGATGCGCTGCACCGGCCGACTCAGGGCCTTGGCGCCGAACCACGCGGCAATCACCAGCGTCACCAGTTGAAAAAACAGCGGAATCAGCGGAATGCCCAGAAACGGTGGGCGTCCCGGAGGGGGCGGCGGCGGGCGCAGGGCGTTAAGGGCCGAGGACAATTCGCTGCTTTCCCCGGACGGTTCGGCAGGGTGGGCGTTCTGATAGGCCGACGGCGGGGGCGGCATGGCCGGACCGTAATGGTGAAACCAGATGAACGCCAACAGGTGCGCGAGGATGATCGCCAGCACCGCGCCACCGAACAGCCGGGCGAAGAGGGTGTCAGCCGAGCGGATCAACCAATCTCCCTGGCGTCGAACATATAGCCTTCGCCGCGTACGGTCTTGATCAGTTGCGGGGATTTCGGGTCGTCGCCGAGCTTCTGCCGCAGACGCGACACCAACAAATCGATGCTGCGATCAAACGCTTCGATGGAGCGGCCACGGGCAGCATCCAGCAGTTGCTCGCGATTGAGCACCCGACGCGGACGTTCAAGAAACACGCGCAGCAGGCGGAATTCGGCGTTGGACAGCGGCACCACAAGGCCATCAGGGGCCGTCAGTTGGCGCAGGACGCTGTTCAGGCGCCAGTTGTCGAAGCGCAACGTGGTGCGCTCTTCAGTGCGGTCGTCCCGGACGCGGCGCAGGATGGTCTGGATACGCGCGACCAGTTCCCGGGGCTCGAACGGCTTGGCCATGTAGTCGTCGGCGCCCAGTTCCAGGCCGATGATGCGGTCGGTGGGTTCGCAACGGGCGGTCAGCATCAGGATCGGAATGTCCGACGAACCGCGCAGCCAGCGGCAGAGGGACAGGCCATCTTCACCGGGAAGCATCAGGTCAAGGACCACAACGTCGTAGGTTTCTTCAGCCAGCGCCTGACGCATGGCGTTGCCGTCGGTGACACCGGTGCTCTGGATGTTGAAGCGGGCGAGGTAGTCGCACAGCAGCTCGCGGATTGGCACGTCGTCATCGACGATCAGGGCGCGAGTGTTCCAGCGCCGCTCTTCAGCCGGTGCAGTGGCGGTGTTGCTGTCAGGGGTCGTGTGCATGTTGCTGCCGCCATGTGATGCCGCCGGGAAGGGCCGCGAAATGAGGAACGACGCTGCCATGCTACTTCGCAGGCGAGCGGGGCGGAAGGGTGAGCGGCTGAGGTGTCGGCGGGTTGTCGTGAATGTATCAGGAAAGCTACAAGCGGTTGTGATGGGGGAGCGTCACGCCAATCCTCTTTTAGCCGCCCGGCCGGGCCGCTAAAAGAGGGGCATTTCACGATCAGATGACCGCGAGAATCGCTTGGGTCACTGCTTCAATGTTGCGCTTGTTCAACGCCGCCACGCAGATGCGACCGGTGTCCAGCGCATAGATGCCGAACTCATTGCGCAGACGATGCACCTGCGGCGTGGTCAGGCCCGAGTACGAGAACATGCCACGCTGGCGCGCCACGAAGCTGAAGTCCTGACCCGCGGCGTTGTTCGCCAGACGTTGGGTCATTTCTTCGCGCATGCCTTTGATCCGCACACGCATTTCAGCCAGCTCGTCCTCCCACTTCTGACGCAACTCAGGGTTGTTCAGCACTGCAGCGACGATGGTCGCGCCGTGGGTCGGCGGGTTGGAGTAGTTGGTGCGGATGACACGCTTGACCTGCGACAGTACGCGCGAGGTCTCTTCTTGCGAATCGGTGACGATGGACAGCGCGCCGACACGCTCGCCGTACAGCGAGAACGACTTGGAGAACGAGCTGGAGGCGAAGAAGGTCAGGCCGGAATCGGCGAACAGACGCACAGCGGCGGCGTCTTCGTCGATGCCGTCGCCAAAGCCCTGATAGGCCATGTCGAGGAACGGCACGTGGCCCTTGGCTTTCAGCACTTCGAGGACTTTTTTCCAGTCTTCGAGGGTCAGGTCAACGCCGGTCGGGTTGTGGCAGCAGGCGTGCAGCACGACGATGGAGCCGGACGGCAGGTTCTGCAGGTCTTCCAGCATGCCCGCGCGGTTCACGTCGTGGGTCGCGGCGTCGTAGTAGCGGTAGTTCTGCACCGGGAAACCGGCGGTTTCGAACAGCGCGCGGTGGTTTTCCCAGCTCGGGTCGCTGATGGCCACGACGGCGTTCGGCGACAGTTGCTTGAGGAAGTCTGCACCGATTTTCAGGGCGCCCGTGCCGCCGACGGCCTGCACGGTCACGACGCGGCCCGAAGCCAGCAGTGGCGACTCGGCACCGAACAGCAGGGTTTGCACGGCCTTGTCGTAGGCGGCGATGCCGTCAATCGGCAGGTAGCCACGCGGGACGTGTTGAGCGACGCGAATTTCCTCTGCTTCGGCAACGGCACGCAGCAGCGGAATTTTCCCTTCTTCGTTGCTGTAAACGCCCACACCCAGGTTGACCTTGGTGGTACGGGTATCGGCGTTGAATGCTTCGTTGAGGCCCAGGATAGGATCGCGTGGTGCCATTTCGACAGCGGAAAACAGGCTCATTTTTGCAGGGGCTCTGAATGGGAGTGAATGGATTGCATCGCTCCGGCCGAGTGCACTAGAGCGGTGCGCAAACGGGGAGTCAGTATAGAGAGCATCGTGGACGGGGGCGACAGGCGGGGGGCGGTTTTTTCCGGGTTTTTCAGATTATTTTCGACCATTAGTCATGTCACGCGGACTAATGTCCTGATGATGGCTTGAAAGCTGGCGTTGGCGACTCCATTTGTAGTCCCATCACACACCTTCATGTACATCTTTTCTCATGGCGAGATCAGTCGTCCGCGCTCATTACGCCTTGGCTCCGAATCTTCCTGCGAGCGAGGGCGAACACAGAGGTACGTCATGTCCGAGTTTCAGCTCGTTACCCGTTTTGAGCCGGCCGGTGATCAACCGGAGGCGATTCGTCAGTTGGTAGAAGGCATCGACGCCGGTTTGTCTCACCAGACCCTGCTCGGGGTGACCGGCTCAGGCAAGACCTTCAGTATCGCCAACGTGATTCAGCAAGTGCAGCGCCCGACCATGGTGCTGGCGCCGAACAAAACCCTGGCTGCGCAGCTGTATGGAGAGTTCAAGGCGTTTTTTCCGAATAACGCCGTCGAATACTTCGTCTCTTATTACGACTACTACCAGCCCGAAGCCTACGTGCCGTCGTCGGACACCTTCATCGAGAAGGATGCGTCGATCAACGACCACATCGAGCAGATGCGTTTGTCCGCGACCAAGGCGCTGCTGGAGCGCAAGGACGCGATCATCGTCACCACGGTGTCGTGCATCTACGGCCTGGGCAGCCCGGAAACTTACTTGCGGATGGTGCTGCACGTCGATCGCGGCGACAAAATGGACCAGCGCGCCTTGCTGCGCCGTCTCGCCGACTTGCAATACACCCGCAATGACATGGACTTTGCCCGTGCGACCTTCCGCGTGCGCGGCGACGTGATTGATATCTTCCCGGCGGAATCGGACCTGGAAGCCATCCGCATCGAGCTGTTCGACGATGAAGTCGAGAGCCTGTCGGCTTTCGACCCATTGACCGGCGAGGTGATCCGCAAGTTGCCGCGTTTCACCTTCTACCCGAAAAGCCACTACGTGACCCCGCGCGAAACGCTGCTGGACGCGATGGAAGGGATCAAGGTCGAGTTGCAGGAACGTCTGGAATACCTGCGCGGCGCGAACAAGCTGGTGGAAGCGCAGCGGCTGGAGCAGCGCACCCGGTTCGACCTGGAAATGATCCTCGAACTGGGCTACTGCAACGGCATCGAGAACTACTCGCGCTACCTGTCGGGACGTCCCGCCGGTGCGCCGCCGCCGACCCTCTACGACTACCTCCCGGCCGACGCGCTGCTAGTGATCGACGAATCCCACGTCAGCGTGCCTCAGGTCGGCGCGATGTACAAAGGCGACCGTTCGCGCAAGGAAACCCTGGTGGAATACGGCTTCCGACTGCCGTCGGCGCTGGACAACCGGCCCATGCGCTTCGATGAATGGGAAGGTGTCAGTCCGCAGACCATTTTCGTCTCGGCGACCCCCGGCCCGTACGAAGGCGAGCACGCTGGCCGTACGGTCGAACAGGTGGTGCGCCCCACCGGTCTGGTGGACCCGCAGATCGAGATTCGCCCGGCGCTGACTCAGGTCGACGATCTGCTGTCCGAGATTCACAAACGTGTGGCGGTGGAAGAGCGGGTGCTGGTCACGACGCTGACCAAGCGCATGTCCGAAGACCTCACCGATTACCTGGCCGACCACGGCGTGCGTGTGCGCTATCTGCACTCGGACATCGACACGGTGGAGCGGGTCGAGATCATCCGCGACCTGCGTTTGGGCACTTTCGACGTGTTGGTGGGGATCAACCTGTTGCGCGAAGGCCTGGACATGCCGGAAGTGTCGCTGGTGGCCATTCTCGACGCTGACAAAGAAGGCTTCCTGCGTTCCGAACGCTCGCTGATTCAGACCATTGGCCGTGCGGCGCGGAACCTCAACGGCCGGGCGATTCTCTACGCCGACAACATCACTGGCTCCATGGAACGGGCGATTGGCGAGACCGAGCGCCGTCGCGACAAGCAGATCGCGTTCAACCTGGCCAACGGCATCACCCCGAAAGGCGTGTTCAAGGACGTCGCCGACATCATGGAAGGCGCCACCGTGCCAGGCTCGCGCAGCAAGAAGCGCAAAGGCATGGCCAAGGCCGCCGAAGAAAACGCCAGGTACGAGGCCGAACTGCGCTCGCCGAGCGAAATCACCAAACGCATTCGTCAGCTGGAAGAGAAGATGTATCAGCTCGCCCGCGACCTGGAATTCGAAGCCGCCGCACAGATGCGCGACGAAATCACCAAATTGCGTGAGCGGTTGTTGGCGGTTTGATTCACCGCATGGCTATTGGCTAAACGGCGATCACCTGTAGGAGCGAATTCATTCGCGAAAAATCGTTCAGGCGACAGGGATGTGTCGCCTGCACCGGCCTATCATCGGAATGCCATCCAGAATGCACCCGCCCCACAGCAGGGATGCGCGCGTTCAACCGACTGAAAACAAGAAAGGCCCCATCGATGCAACGAACCACCGAACGCTTGATCCTCAGACCGCCCACCCGCGACGACCTCGCCAGCCTGTTCGCCATCTACGGCGACCCGGCGACTCACCAGTTCAACCCTTTCGGACCTCTGACCCAGCTTGATCAGGCGCAATCCCTGCTCGACGGTTGGTTGGCTCACTGGGAGGAAAAGGGCTACGGGCAATGGGCGATCTGCACGTGTGAGTTTCCTGATGAAGTGATCGGCTTCGGCGGCCTCGATGCCCGTCGCTATGGCGACGTTCTGCGGTTGAATCTGGGCTACCGCTTCGGCCCCAAGGCCTGGGGGAAGGGGTTCGCCACCGAACTCAGTCAGGCGGCGCTGGCATTTGGGTTCGTTGAGCTACGAGTGCCCGAGGTCTACGCGGTGGTCAGACCCCTGCACCATGCGTCGATCCGCGTGCTGGAGAAGGTTGGCATGCAGCGCATCGATACCCTCGACGACGTCCCGGGGCAGGCGCCGAGCCTGGTGTATCGGTCGATGCGCCCGGCCTGAAGCGACCGGGCTGCGACGGTGGAAGGCGTCAGTCTTCGCTCAACTCGCAAAATCGCAGCCGATTGCCAAACGGGTCGGCGATTTCCATCACTTTGCCCCAGCCTTGGTCCTGAATGCCCGGTCGGGCGTGTTTGTAGCGTTTGGCGTTGAGTTCGGCGTGAAGGCTGTGGATGTCGTTCACCGGCACAAAGACCGTCGACCCCGGCGTGGCGTCGCCATGGTGGCCGGTCAGGTGAATCACCAGATCGCCTCGGCGGGCTTGGGCATACAGCGGGAGGTCGTCTTCAAAGCGATGCTCCCATTCAATCTGAAAGCCGAGAAAGTCGACGTAGAACGCCTTGGCCTGTTCTTCGGAAAAGATCCGCAACAGCGGAATGGCCCCTGAAATCTGCATGACACCCTGCTTCCTTGAAGGTTGAAGAGGGGCGAGTCTAGCCCAATCGGTGCGCCAGGCCAGCGTCGACTTTCCGACAGACAGCGGTGTTTGCGCAAACAGGTTGCCAAGCAACGGCACATTGCCATATGTATAGTGCCGTTATCACCGCTTCCGGGCATCGTCCATGAAATTCCTGCGCCCTTTGTGGTTGATGTGCTGCTGCCTGTTCGCGTCCTTGCACGCCAACGGCGCCGAGCAAACGCTGCGCGTTCTGGCCTGGCCGGGTTATGCCGACAGCGATCTGGTGAGCGTGTTCGAGAAGCGCTTCAAAGTGAAGGTCGAGGTCACGCTGGTGGGCAGCGACGAGGTGCTGCGCAGCAAATTGGCGGAAAACCACGGCGGCGATTTTGACGTCATCGCGGCCAACACGGCCGAGATTCATAACTACGCGAATCTGGGCCTGCTGCAGCCCGTGCACCCGGAACGGATCGCCAACACAGCGCGTCAGTTGCCGCGTTTTCGAGATTATTCCCGGCTGCCCGACATCATCGTGAAGGGCCAGACGTACGCCATCCCCTACCTGTGGTCTGACATGGGGCTGATTTACGACCGCAAGCAATTCAGCCAGCCGCCGGACTCGATCACCAGCATGTGGGACCCGCGATTTCAGGGGCGAGTGCTGGCGTTCAACACCAGTAATCACAATTTCTCCATCGCGAGCCTGGCCTTGGGCGGTGACCCTTTTCAGATTTCACCGGAAGATTTTCCGCGGGTCACCGACAAACTGATCGCCTTGCGCCGCAATGTGCTGACGTTCTATGCCTTGCCGGAAGAGGCTGCCGAGTTGTTCCGCAGCCATTCCGTGGCATTGATATTTGCCAATTACGGTCGTCAGCAGCTCAAACAGCTGCGCGACGACGGCGCCGATGTTGGCTACGTCGTGCCCCGCGAGGGCGCGCTGGCGTGGCTCGATTGCTGGGCCATCAGCAGCGGGGCGCGGGACCCGGTACTGGCGGCGGCGTGGATCAATTACATGCTCCAACCTGAGGTCAGCCGCGTCATCACCGAGCGTCAGGACCTTTCCAATACCTTGCAGGAACCCAGGGACGCCAGCCCGTCGAACCGTCTCATCTGGCTGCGCCCGGTAGAGGACGACCAGCGGCGAGCGGCGTTATGGCAACGCATCGTGTCCGGCGAACGGCCGCCATTGGGGGAATCGCGATGAGGTTCGGCATAGCGTTCAAGCTGGGTTGTTTAATGGCGCTGTTCGGCATGCTGCCGACAGGGCTGGCGGGTTATTACATTTACCACAGCAGCCGGGACCTGCTGCTGCAGGCGGCCGAGCGCGACTTGCTGACCTCGGTACAAGTGCTGGGGCGCAACTTGCACGCCAGCCTGCGTAACATTTCGCTGGACGCCCAGGTGTTGACCAATGGCCCGCAGGTTCATGACCTGGACGCGATCCAAGACCCGGCACTGCGCACGACCGTGCAGGACAACCTGGCCGAGTCGTTCCGAGCGATGCTGCTGGCCCACCCCGACTACATGCAGATTCGTCTGATCAGCACCACTGACCACGGGCTTGAGATAGTGCGGCAGGACCGCGACGGGTCGAATATCGTCAGGGTCGAGGGCGCGGACCTGCAAGAGAAGGGGCATTACGGCTACGTTTTCGAGGCGCTGCACATGCCGGTGGGCGAGGTGCGGATTTCCCCCATCGTCATCAACCACGAGCAGGGCGCTCATTCGGGCCTCGGCAAGCCGACGTTGCATGTGTCGACACCGGTGGCAAACGCCGACGGCAAGGTGTTTGCGCTGCTGGTGATCAACGTCGATCTGGATCAGTTGTTCACACAGTTGCAGGGCGATCTGCCGAAGGAATACCAGGTGTACCTGAGCAACCGTTGGGGCGATCTGCTGGTGCATCCCGACCATCGACGCACGTTCGGTTTCGATCAGGGGCGTCGTCTGTTTTTGCAGGATGAGTTTCCCGAAGTGTCCCGTCTGTTGGCTGACACCGGGCCGACGGCGTTGATCGGTCGCAGCGTGGAAGGTGATCGGCGCGACAAGCTGGTCGCCGCCTTCGTCAAGCTGTCCGACAATGCCGCCTCGGCCCCCTTTGTGGTGCTGGGGCTGGGTCAGCCGCAGAGCCACGTGCTGGCACAGACCTCGCGGGCGGGCACCAGCATCCTGCAGATTGCGCTGCTGTTCAGCGTGCTGGCGCTGTTGGCGGCGGTGATTGCGTCCCGGGCTTTGATCCGGCCGCTGCGCAGCATGACCGATGCCGTGGAGTTGTTTTCCCGGGAGCGCAAGATCAGCGAACTGCCGCCACGGGCGGACGAATTGGGCGTGTTGGCTCACCGTTTTCACGCGATGAAACAGGAAATCCTCACCCAGCTTGGTGACCTGACCAGCAGCCGCGCGGCGTTCGAACATCTGGCCCGGCATGACCCCCTGACTGAACTGCCGAATCGGCGCATGTGTTTCGAGCAACTGGAGCAGGCGTTGGTCGCGGCGCGGGTGAACGACCGGAAAATGGCGCTGGTGTTCGTCGATCTGGACCACTTCAAGGAAATCAACGACGAGCACGGCCACCGCTTTGGCGATCTGGTGTTGCAGGCCGTGGCCAAACTGCTGACCTCATCCAGCGAGGGGGCGGACTGTGTCGCGCGTCTGGGCGGTGATGAATTCGTGATGTGTTTCAGCGACCTCAAGGACCCGCAGAAAATCATCGGGCTGCTGGAAAAACTGCACCAGTGCTTCCAGTTGCCGCTGTTTATCGAGGGGCATCGGGTGAAAATCCACGCCAGCATGGGCGTCAGCCTGTTCCCACGGGATGGCGACGACATCGGGACATTGATTCAACACGCCGACCACGCGATGTACCGGGCCAAAAGTGCGGGGCGCAACCGGTATTCGTTCGAGGTGTTGGGCGGGGACTGACGCGATTCGCCCCGGCGACGTTCTCGGTCACCGGGGCAATCCGGCGTTCCGTCACACAGAATCGCTGCTGCCGAAGGTCCGTACGCAGGTCCAGATCGCCACCAGAATCGGCAGTCCCAGACACCACAGCCCCACGGCAAGGTACAGCAACGCCGCGCCAATGCAGCCCAGCGTGAACCCCAGCAGATTCCAGCCAATCGGCTTCAAGCGCTGCTTGATCGCGGCCCGCTGTGTTTCGTCACGCAAGCCGATCAAGGCGAACACGTCGATGGCACCCTGTGTAACGTTGCCGGTCATCAGCGTGGTGGGCGGAGCGCCGTTGAGGTGCTGGCGGGAGATGGCGTTCTGGATCGCCATGGCCGCCACGCCGACCATGCCGGTGATCAGCGCAGCGCTGCTGTCGCCGTCGTGGAACGGCCCCAGGCCAATGGCAAGCACGCCGAACAGCGCCAGCATCAGGGTGTGCAGGATGAGCAAGGGACGCAACGGCGTCAGCCCGCGACGGTGGATCGAGACCGCCGCGAGGTGGGTCAGGCCCACCACCAGCGCGAACACGGGCAACGCCAGCAGTTTGGCCAGCGCCCCCGACGTGCCGTGAACGATGCTCACGCCGAGGGTCACGAAGTTGCCGGTGACATGCGCGGTGAACAGGCCCTGCAATGCGAGAAAGCCGACGGTGTCGACGAAACCGCCGTTAAAGCTGAGCGCCGGGGCCATGGAGCGGTGGAGGGTGGGCATGGAAAAGCTCCTTGTCGGGTCATCGGTTCAGGGGGCGGGGGCCTGATCGAGTGGTTTCTTCAGTGTGTCCTGCGGTTGTGGGACATAGATCGCCAGCAGCATCGCCCCCAGGCTCAGCCCGGCCAGCGCCACTGAGCCGACGTCAATCGCCAGGTCCAGGCCCCACGCGGTCGCGGCTCGACCGAGCAGCATCGCAACCACCCCTTGCATCAGGTACGCCACCAGAAACAGCGCAGACAATGTACCGGCCCGGTGATGGATCGGCGCGTGAGCATTGATCAGGTTCAGCCCGCCCATGAACAGCAGGCTGTAACCGGCGCCACTGGCGGCGCTGGACAGCAGGAAAACCGGCAGCGCGTGAGTGGCCGTCGCCAGCATCAGCAGTAACAGGCTGACCATCGAAAAGCCCGCGCCCGCAATGATCGACAGCTTCGAGGTGAACCGCTTGGCGACGATACCGGTGAAGCCCAGCACGATGGCAAACAGCGATATCGCGCCGCCGTTGACCAGCGCGTTATTGGAGCCGATCAGGTCGTGGGCGATCTGCGAACCCAGCGACAGCATCGTTGCGCCCACTGAGTACGCACTCAGCACGGCGCTCACCGACACCAAAAAGGTGCGGCGCAGCGGGGGATGAATCCGGGGCAGCTTCAAGGTCCAGCGTTGGCGGCTTTCTGCCTTGGTGTGCCGGGGCAAGTGCCAGACGCCGTACAGCGTCGCCAGCAGCACGATTACCAACACCCAGAAACTCAGGCGGGTGGGGAAGGGCGCGTATTGGATCAGCCCGCCGCCGAGGATCAAGGCCGCTGCCAGACCGAACGCCTGGGCCGCGGTGGTGATCGCACCGGCCAATTTCGCCTTACCGGGTGCGCTGAATTCCACCACCGCTGCGGCTGAAGGCCCGGCGGACAGGCCGACCCCGATGCCCATGAAAGCACGGCCGATCAACAGCCAGATCACGTTGGGCGCGACGGCAAACAACAGCACGCCGATCAGCGAGGCGGTCAGCCCCAGCAACATGGCGGCGCGACGGCCGATGTAATCGGAGAGATCGCCGAGGGCAATCAGGGTGGCGACGACGAACACGGGAAACACGGCGAAAATCAGTGTGGTGACCGTGGGCGTCAGTTGCCATTGGTGAGCGTAAAGCGGGTACATCATGGCCGGGGCGGCGCTGGTCCAGAGGGTATGGACGACCACGGCGGCGGCGACCCAGAAACTGCGCTGGCGGCCCCAGGTGTTCAGGGAATGGCTCATGTCAGTGGCCTTGATGGGGTCAGTGATGACGTTAAGGTCGGAAAAGGGTTAAGGCCTAGTACGGGCGTGCGGTTGTTCATGAGTTCGGGGTTCGGTGCGGCCGCGACAGCGTCGGGTCAGTTGCCGATGTGACACCTGACCCTCTGCCGTTGCGGCGGGCGATCCTCAGTTCAGGTGCGCTTTCAGCTCGCCGGCCGCCTGACGCATCGCTGCCTTGACCTCTGGGATGTTGCTCAACGGGTTGAGCAGGCCATAGTCGTGGACCATGCCGTTGTAGCGCACGGCAGTGACGTCCACCCCGGCGGCGTCCAGCTTGCGGGCGTAGGTTTCGCCTTCGTCACGCAACACATCCAGACCGGCCGTCTGCACCAGCGCAGGTGGCAGACCTTTCAATTGCTCGGTGGTCGCACGCAGCGGCGAGGCATAGATCTCGGCGCGTTGCTTGGCGTCCGTGGTGTAGCTGTCCCAGAACCAGGTCATCATGTTCTTGGTCAGGAAATGGCCCTCAGCGTAGGTCTGGTAGGACCCGGTGTCGAAGTTGGCGTCAGTCACCGGCCACAGCAGCAATTGGAAGCGCAGTTTCGGTGTGCCCTGTTCCTTGGCTTTCAGGGCCACCACCGCCGCCATGTTGCCGCCGACGCTGTTCCCGGCCACGGCCAGGCGCGAGCTGTCCACGTTGATCTCTTTGCCGTGCTGCGCCACCCACTGGGTCGCTGCGTAGGCCTGGTTGATTGCCGTCGGATAATGCGCTTCCGGCGACGGCGTGTAATCCACGTAGACCGCCACGGCACCCGAGCCCACCACCAGATCGCGGATCAGACGGGCATGGGTCGGGTAATCGCCCAGCACCCAGCCCCCGCCGTGGAAGTACATGAACACCGGCAGCTCACCCTTGAGGCCCGCTGGACGCACGATGGTCAGCTTGATGCTCTGGCCGTTGGCCTGAAGGGTCTTCTCGCTGACCTGAATCCCCGACATGTCCACCTTCACCGAGTTTTGCGCGCCGGTCAGGACCGCACGGGCATCCTTTGGGCTCAACTGTTCGATCGGCTTGCCACCACCCGCAGCCAGTGCGTTGAGGAACGCCTGCGTCTGATGTTCTGGAACGGCCGTCTCGGCGGCGAAGGCATTGCCGATGGACAGGGCCAGTGCGGCGGCGGTGAGGGCTTTCTTGAACGGGGTCAGTGAGCGAGTGGACATGGTGTGTTCCCTTCAATGTCGAAATGGTCAGTCGTGAGTCGCCATGTGCAACGCGTCTGGCTGCGTATTGGCTGGCTTGGGACTCAATGTACGGACTGAACAGCGCGGGAACAATTAGGCTAAACCGAGACTCATTGTTTCTTATTTAGGGACGATAACCTGAGGCGGTTTCACTCGCGACACTCTTGCAAGGGAACGACGGCGCCGTCCTTAACGCCGCGTCATGCCATGAACGCTCCAGTGAAAGCGCGTCTGCATTTCCCAGACGAGGGTGAGCCACGCACCGATGGCGTTGGCAAGGTGATGGGCGCGATTGGGTTGGCGATGGTCTGGCGTGATGTGCATGGGGGAATCCTCGGAACGCGAGCGCTGAGTGGGTATGGCGGCATCTTCGCTGATCGAGGCTTACTGCATAAAGGCGAGGAATCAGGTAGCACTTTCACCTTGATGGTGAAAATGGCGCGAAGGGCCTGCAGCGGGAGGGGCCGCCGCACACCCTTCGGGATGCGCCATGTCAGCGGGGCAGGCCGCTGACGGGGCGTGATCTTAGGTGTCGAGTTCATCCAGAGTATTGACATAGCGCAAGCCTTTTTCGGCCAGGCGTGTCCGCATGTCGTAAATGTCCACGCCCAGTTCGCCGCTGGCCAGGCGCAGCGTTTTTTGTGCTTCCAGGTCAGCGCGTGCCCGGCTGGCCTCGACGACGCGCTGGATTTCGCCGCGACGCACGACAACCACCCCATCGTCGTCGGCCACCACCACGTCGCCGGGCTCGACCAGCTGATCGCCGCACACCAGCGGCACGTTCACGGAACCGAGGGTTTCCTTGATGGTGCCTTGGGCGCAAACGGCCCGCGACCAGACCGGGAACCCCATCTCGCGCAGCGCCTGAGTGTCGCGCACCCCCGCGTCGATGATCAGCGCACGCACGCCCCGGGCCTTGACGGACGTTGCCAGCAAGTCACCGAAATAGCCGTCGCTGCACGGCGAGCTGGGCGCGACCACCAGGATATCGCCGGGTTGGCACTGTTCCACCGCCACATGGAACATCCAGTTGTCACCGGGGGACACCAGCACCGTGACCGCCGAACCGCTGATGGTCGTGCCGAACTGAATCGGGCTGATCGAGGTGGACAACAGGCCTTTGCGCCCTTGGGCTTCATGCACGGTCGCCACGCCGAAGCGTTGCAGCTCATCGATCAACGTGGCGTCGGCGCGCTCGACATGACGCACCACGACCCCGGTCTTGCCGATCCATTGGCTCATGACAGGTTCTCCGTGACGCGCGGGAAGACACTTTGGTAACCCTCGGCGTAGACGATGTCGCGACTGGAGGTGATACCGACGTTGCGTTTGGCCTGCACGCCCCGTTGCAGCGCCACGCGGGTGTAGTACTCCCAGAGGTGTTCCTGACCGGCCATGCACTGGATCGCGGCGTATTTCTTGTCCCAGACCTGAGTGATGTCGAGCAGCACGTCCGGACGCCACTCGCTCTGTTCCGGCTGATGGGGTTCGAAGCTGTACACCGGTGGCGCACCGACGATTTTCTCCCCTGGCCGGTAGCCTTCGGCCTGGGCGATGATGCGCGCCTCCTGGGTCAGGTTCATGGCCAGCGGATGGTCGTAGTTGTACGGGTCTTTGGGCGAGTGACTGAGGACGAACTCGGGCTGGACGCGACGAAACACGTTCGCGAGGCGAAACAGCGTCTCTTTGTCCGCCCGCATCGGGTAGTCGCCCATGTCGAAGAACTCCACGCTCGCGCCAAGCACATCAGCTGCGGCCTGGGCTTCCTGGCGCCGGGCGGCTTTGACTTTCTCTTCGTTCATCTCGCCCTTGCGCCAGAGCTTGGCGGATTCACCGCGCTCGCCGAAGGACAGGCAGACGATGTGCACGGCGTACCCCTGAAGGGTGTGCAGGGCAATGGCGCCGCCCGCGCGCCAGACGAAATCGGCGGAGTGGGCGCTGACGACCAGCGCGGTTTTGGTGGGTGCGCTCATGTTGGACGATCCTCTTGCTTGCAAAAAAAGGGACGGGGGCCGCAGTCGAACCCCGTGTCAGTCATCACGCTCAGTCGCCGCCGGACGGCGAAGCGAGGCCGAACATGCCGCCGAAACTCAACTGAACGTTGAGCCCGTATGCCAGCATGTTCTTGGGCAGCGTGGCGGTTTTGGGGATGCCGGAGTTGTCCGGGTTCATGATGTATTGCACGTTGGGCATGAGGATCACGCCGGGGATCACGTGCCAGCCGTAGTTGAGTTCGAACGAGTATTCGTGGGGGTTGTTGCTGCCGTGGCCACCGGCGCGGACGCGAGAGTCGTGCAGGAAATCCCGCTCCTTGTCGGTGAGGTTGAACATCGAGGCCGACAACCCGATGGTGTCCTGGGGTCGGGACGCGGTCGGGCCGGTGAGCACGAAGCCGCCGAGGAACTGCTGCTTCATGATTTCCTCGTCTTCCAGTTGCTGCACGACGCCGCCGAACACCGTGAGGTTGCGGGAGGATTTCGGGTCCGGTCGCCAGATCACTTTGTCCCCCAACAGGTAAACGCCCTTGCGTTCCTGATTGACCGTTTCGGCGGTGCCCCCGAAACGTCCGAGGGAGCGGCCTGCGGTGTTGTAGTAAGTGTCCGGGCGCGGCGCGGTGCTGACGTACCCGCCGACCTTGACCTCGAAATTGCCTTTCTCCACCCAGCCCCATTCCAGCGGAATCGTCACGCCGTTGGCCTCGCCAATCGAGAAGTCCATGCCGTTGCTGGCGGAGGTGGTCGGGTTGACCTCGTAGACCCCGGTTTCGACGTAGGTGTTGGGCGTCGTGCGGTAGCGGGCGTTGATGCCCCAGGTCGCCGATGGCAGCAGGCTGTAACCTGCTTCGGAGTTAATGAGCCGGGGTACGCCACAGGTGTTGCCTGCCTGGAACTGGCAGTTGGTGCTCAGCTTGGCGTAGTAGCTGGTGGTGCCCAGCCGCCCGAGGATGATGTCGAGCCGGTCGTCCAGCAGCTTCTGCTCGAAGGCAAAGGTGCCCAAGTGCCAGCGCGGAAACTCGTTTTTGTAGATGTGCTGCTGCTTGGGAAACGTGCCGGTGATGTCGTGGTTGAGCCCGTAGCCGTAATCCTTGTAGACCGTGAAGTGGAAGCTGCTGCCGGTGGTGCCGATCAGCTTGTCCAGGTTCAGGTCTGCGCCAAGGTTGAACTGGCCGACGTTGCTGTGGCCCTGTGCAACCGCGCCCGTGGTGTTGCGGGCGTACTGGTTGATCAGATTGGCGCGCAAAAAGATGCCTCGGTCGGCCAGGTCCCGGAGTGCCCCCGCAATGCCCGTGGGCCGGGTTTGCGGGGCGTCGGTGGAGGCGGGGGATTCGCTGACGCTCGCGTCGGGCGTGCCCGGCAGGCGGGTCGAACCAGGGTTGTCCGCACCGGGCAACGGGGCCGCCAGTGCAACGCCATGGGCCATCGAAACCATGACCCCAAGGGCCAGCATCTGTGTTGTTTTTGTTTTCATGAGTCGTGTGTCCTCGCCGAATGTCGGGTGCGCGTCTCTCTTGCGCCCCCGCAATCCGGTGGTGGTTATTGTTTTTGTTGTGGTGGGACGGGTGTCAGGCGGCTCGGTAGCCCGCATCCAGCTCGCTGTGCAGACGCGGTCGGTCGATGGCGTTTTCCCATTTGCCGACCACCAGCGTCGCCACGCAATTACCGGCGATGTTGGTGAAGACAAACGCCGAGGCGAGGATGCGATGCACGCCCAGAATCAGCGCGATGCTGGCCACGGGAATCGCGTGGGTGGCGGCCAGGGTCATGGCCAGCACCGCAATGGCCGACCCCGCCACGCCCGCGCCGCCTTTAGAGGTGACCAGCAACACGAACAGCAGCGACAGTTGTTGCTCCCATCCCAATGCCGTGCCGGTGGCCTGGGCGAGAAACACCGAGACTGCCGCGAAGTACAGGCAGGTGCCGTCGTGGTTGAAGCTGTAGCCGGTGGGCAATACCAGGCCGACCACGGATTCCTCCACGCCCAGCCGCTTGAGCTTGGCGATCAGTTGCGGGAAGACACTTTCCGAGGAGTTGGTGCCGATCACCAGAATCAGCTCCTCGCGGATGTAGCGCATGAGTTTCAGCAGGCTGAACCCGGCGTACCAAGCCACCGGTGCCAGCACGATGAGGAAGAAGATCGCGCAGGTCAGGTAGAACTCGCCCACCAGGGCCGCCAACGGCACGAGGGACTTCAGCCCGAATTTCGCGACGGTGAAGGCGATGGCACCAAAGGCGGCGATGGGCGCCAGCTTCATCGCCAGGCGAATGACCCAGAACAGCGCCTGCGACACCGTTTCCACGACGTTCAACACCGGCTGGGCTTTATCGCCCAACGACGCCAGGCCACAGGCGAACAGCACCGAGAACACGAGGATTTGCAGGATTTCACCTTCGGCAAACGCGCCGGTGGCGGTCTTCGGCACGAGGTTGAGCATGAACTCTCCGAGGCTCATGTTCGCAGCGGGGTGCACGGCTTCGCCAGCGGTGCGCAACAGCTCCGGGTCGATATTCATGCCCACGCCGGGCTTGAGCACGTTGATGGTGACCAGGCCGATCACCAGCGCCAGGGTCGTGATCACCTCGAAATAAACGATGGCTTTGATCGCGATCCTGCCCACTTTGCCGAGGTCTCTGACACTGGCGATGCCGTGGGTGACGGTGCAGAAGATGATCAGGCCGACCACCATCTGGATCAGGCGGATGAACACATCGCCCAAGGGTTTGAGGCTCTGGCCAATGTCGGGGGCGAGGGCGCCGACGGCGACGCCCAAGACCATGCCGGTCAGCACTTGAAAGGTCAGGTCCTCGTAGAACCGGGTCTTGCGCCGGGCGGCAGCGCCAGCAGCGGGTGAAATGATACGAGTCATGACGGACTCCACGATAAGGGGTGAAGCGGCCGGGAGCCGCTTATTCGGTGTCGCTGCCCAACAGCTTGCGCGCTGGGGCGAACACTTCTTGTAAGGTCAGGCGACGGGGCAACAGCCCCTGTTTCACACAGGCTTCGATCGTGAATTCCAGCGGCCCTGCCAGGCTATCGAAGCCAAATATCGTCGGGCAGGGTTGCTCAGTGTCGCGCAATACGCCGTGGATCTGGCGATCGGCCTCGCGCAGCAGTTCATAGGCGCGCCTGATCGCGTCGGGCTGATCTTCGCAAGCTCGCGCACTGGCCACCACCAGGTGGTTGATCGGCATGAAACGATGGTTGCGCCACCAGGCCAGGTCGCGGTTCGCGGCGTCTTTGATCAAGGGCACGAATTCCTCGCCCGAGGGTAAGTCATTGCCGAGGATCGCGGCCTGGACGTCCCCGTCCTTGAGCATTTGCAGCGAGCCTTTGGTGCCGGGAATCTGCTCGACGAAGGCCGGGTTATGGTACTGCTCGACGTGGGCCGGGTCGTGGGTGATCCAGTGCACGCGGGCGATGTCCAGCCCGTGATCCTCGGCCAGATGGGCGCGCACCCACATGCCGGTGGTCTGGGTGTAGGCGCGTACGCCGATGCGCTGGCCGATCAGGTCGGCTTCGTCGGGCACGCCGTTGGGGCCGTAACCGATCAGGCAACCACGCTGAAAGCGCGAGGCGACCACCGCGGGCAGCAGGACCACCGGACGGCCGTAAGCAATGGCTTGCAGCGCCGTCACCACGGCCAGTTCGCAAAGGTCATACGCCTGATCGCGAACCATCGGCGCGAACGCTTTGTGCACCACCGGAAAATCCTGGAAATCCAGATTCACCGCAGGGTCAGTCAGCGTCTTGGCATGCAGTGCCTCGGTGTGGCGGTAGCGACCGAGGACGGTGCGCAGACTCGCAACGGGCTTCATCAGCGAGCTCCCGACGACTGAAACGGGTACAGGCGTCGCGCGGTTCCGCTGGCGATGGCCTGTTGCTCGTTGGATGACAGCTCGCCCAGAACGGAGCGGGCGGTGTCGGCCAGTTCTGCCAGCGTGCCAGCAGCGGCGGGGAAGTTCGAACCCCAGGCGATGTGATCCGCGCCGAAGGCGGCAATGATCGTGCGCAGGAAGTCGACGGGGGTGGATTGGCCTTCCGCCGACGCCGCAAGCGTGCGGTTGGTAAGTTTCAGGTGCACGCCGGGGAAGGTCGCCAGGTCGAGCAGCGCCTTGGACGCTGCGTAGGGCGCGCCTTCGTTCAGCACCGGCCGGGCGCAGTGATCGAGCAACACGATGGCCTTCGGGAAACGTTCGAGCAGGCTGCGCAGGGCGGGTATGCCTTCCATGGTCATTTGCAGGCAGACCGGAATGCCGTGGGCTTCGGCATACGCCCACGCCGGATAGGAATCGGCGTGCCCCAGCCAGTCGCCCTGACCCGGCATGGTGCTGCCGGTGGTGAACAGGCGGAAGCCCGACAGGCCCTGATCTTGCCAGTAAGCGATCTTGTCGACGGCATCGGTGGCCAGCGCATCCAGCGAGTACACCCCCACCAGACGATCGCGATGGGCACGCACGGTTTCAGTGACGTAGCGGTTGTCGTGGCCGTAGACCGTCGAGGCCTGGACCACCACGGCCTGTTCGATGTCGGCAGCGTCCATGGCGCGCAGCAGGCCCTCGGCATCGACCGGACGGGCACGGGACCATTCCGATTGGTGGCCGCCGATGGGATCGGTGGGGTAACGGGCGCTGTCGGGGGAAATGACGTGGGTGTGGGTATCAAGCAGCTTCACAAGTGCCTCGACTCTTGAAATGACGGGTATTCGGATTAGCTATTGAATTGAATTTTTTGTCGTTCGCTAACGTATCCGCTCCCGAGCAACTATCCATGGATGTATACGACAGGGGAAATTCGAATTACGCTCCGGCCATTGGTTTTGGCTAAAGAACAGAAAAATGGATCAGGTCTGGTCATTCAATCTTCGTCACCTTGGCGCGCTGCTGGAAGTCGCGCAGGCCTGCAACATCAGCCTGGCGGCGAGAACCGTGAACCTGTCGCAGCCGGCATTGGCGCAGGCGATCTCCCGCATCGAGCGTCTGCTGGATGCCCGCCTGTTCGAGCGTCGCTCGGGAGGCGTGACCATCACCGCCGCAGGCAGCCAGTTCGTGCCCCGCACCGAGCGAGCGCTGGCCTTTCTGGCCCGGGGTGTCGCGCACATTCGCCGCAGCCACGGCATGCCGACGCTGCCACGGCTTGAGCAGCGGGTGACCATGAGCCAGCTGCGGGCGCTGGTGTCGGTGGTGGGCGTGGGCAGCTACACCCGTGCGGCGAGCGAACTGGGCCTGTCGCAGCCGTCGTTGCACCGGGCGATGCGCGAATTGCAGGACATCATCGACATCCCGTTGCTGGAACGCTCCGGACGAGCGATACGCGCCACCGTGCCCGCCGAACGGCTGGTGCATTTTGTCCGACTAATGCTGGCAGAACTGCGTGCCGGGATCGACGAACTCTCCACCCGGGACGAAGGGCTGGGCGGCACTTTGCACATCGGCGTACTGCCTGTAGCGCGGGCGTGGTTTCTGCCCAAAGTGCTCGCCGAGTTCTGCACCCGCTGGCCGGCCGCGTCCGTCGACATCCTCGAAGGCCCGTATGCCGAACTGCTGACGCACTTGCGCCAGGGCGACGTGGATCTGTTGATCGGCTCCCAACGCGAATCCGTGCCCGAACAGGACGTCGTCCAACAGGCACTGTTCGACGACGAACTGGTCATCGTCGGCCGCGCCGGGCATCCCCTGCACGGAAAAACCGCGCTGGACACCGCCGACCTGCTGAACCACCACTGGGTCATGCCCGCGCCCGGCACCCCCATGCGCGTGAGCTGGGAACGCATGTTTCAGGTGCGCGGCCAGACCCCACCGGTGCTCCGCGTGCAATGCGGATCGCTGACCATCAAGCGCGGCCTCATGATGGAAGGCGACTGGCTCACCCTCATGTCCCGAGACCAGTTTCGGCTGGAAAGTCAGGTGGGACAACTGGTGGAAATCGGCTCCCCCGGACAAGGCTTCTGGCGCACCATTGCACTGACCCGCCGCACCGATTGGCGGCCTACGTTGTTGCAGGCTTCGTTTATTGAGTTGCTGGGGAGTGTGGCGGGGGAGAGCAAGGGCGGCTGGTGCGGCCTGGTCAGGCTGCCGTCACGGCAGGAGCGGTGCTTCGTGCCGGCTGGGGGCGCCCCAGTCATCAAGGCTGCTGAAGAGCACGATCCCTGCGCCCAGGGGGCGGCC
>NZ_JAAAKW010000033.1 GCF_009905615.1 Pseudomonas sp. SLFW | reverse complement strand
GTAGGTCATCGTCAAGATTAAATTCCAGAACCCCATTTGCGAAAGCAGATGGGGTTTTGTTTTTGCGCGCGGAAAAACATCTCAACAGACCAGGTCGCGATTTGGCTTCTATGCATTGATGGTGCGCGCGGATATTATGCGTCCCTCATTGCAAGGCGTATGACAAATGCAGACGTTGTTGAGGCTTCTGGGGGATGGTGCGTTCCATTCTGGTGAAGACTTGGGGCAAGTGCTCGGGGTCAGTCGCAGCGCCGTATGGAAAAAGCTCCAGCAGCTGCAAGTCGAAACAGGAATCGAGATTCATAAGGTGCGCGGTCGGGGATATCGCTTGGCTAGACCCATTTCCCTATTGAACATGAAATGGCTCAATGACAATCAGGGTGTCGCTGGCTGGGATATTCGAGTCTACGAAACCATCGATTCTACGAACGCGGAAGCCATGCGGCTGGTGGCTCAAGGGGTGTCTTTGCCTTTGCTAGTTCTAGCGGAGCAACAGACAGCAGGGCGCGGGCGGCGCGGGCGCAAGTGGGTCAGTCCTTTCGCCCAAAATCTCTATTACAGTTTGGCGCTACGGGTTGAGGGTGGGATGCGGCAATTAGAGGGCTTAAGTCTCCTTGTGGGCCTTGCCGTCTTGAAAATGCTCCGGGAAATGGGAGTTGAAGACGCTGGGCTAAAATGGCCCAACGATATTTTGGTAGGGCGACAAAAGCTCGCCGGTGTTTTGCTGGAGCTCACTGGTGATCCAGCTGATGTTTGTCATGTCGTGGTTGGCATTGGTATCAACGTCAATATGCAGTCTTCCGATCAGGTCGACCAGTCCTGGACTTCCATGGCGCTTGAGGCGGGGGTGGATATGGATCGCAACCAAGTTGTAGCCCGCTTGAGTGTGGCCCTGGCCGAATATCTGGAGGCGCATAGTGAGAAAGGCTTTGGCGCTTTTAGAGATGAGTGGGAGCGCAATCATTTGTGGCAAAACAAACCTGTGACATTGCTTTCGGGTCCAAACGCCATTGAGGGTACGGTGCTTGGGGTGGATGCGGTTGGCGGGCTCCGGTTGCGAGTGGGCGAGGATGTTCGCGTATTTAGCGGTGGGGAGTTGAGTCTGAGACTGCGTGAGCAGTCCTAGGTAAGGCCGTAGTGCGGATGACAGCTGTCCTGGCATCTGAGGGTTTGTGAGGTCGTCATGCGGTGGGTATTTTTGCTGTTGGTTATGTTGAACGCATTTTATTACGTGTGGCATCGACAGGAGGCTCCTCTCAGGCCCAAGGAGATCACGCCCCTGTCCCTCTATAAGGGCGCTCAGCAGGATATTCGACTCCTCAGCGAATCTGGAGCGGGTCGGCTGGAGGGGGGCACGAAAGCGGTGGGCGCCCAATGTATCTACTTGGGGGGTGGTGTCTCGCAAGGTGATGCCAGGACAATGGAGCAGCGACTAACGAGCCTTGATATACAGACCCAATTTGGTCGGTGGCAGGACGATTCGGGAGAGGTGTTTTGGTTGAAAGTAGCTCCTGAAAGTAGGCGTCTTGTGGATGATGTGCTGGTAGGACGGTTAAGGCAGGATTTTCAGCAGTTAAAAAGTAAAATAATGTCGTGCGAAGGCATTGCAACTACAGAATAGTTTGCATAGAATGGCGCCCGCTTCGCAGTGCAAGACAAGTTGGAATGCACGCGAAGCTTGAGTCAACGTTTGTAACCTCAAGATTTTATTGAGAAAAAGGTTGACAGAAGGTCGGCATCATATAGAATGTCGGCTCGCTTAGGAGGGGTTCCCGAGCGGCCAAAGGGATCAGACTGTAAATCTGACGTCTACGACTTCGAAGGTTCGAATCCTTCCCCCTCCACCAAATTTGAGCGTAAGCAGCAAGCTCAGCGGGTATAGTTTAGTGGTAGAACCTCAGCCTTCCAAGCTGATGATGCGGGTTCGATTCCCGCTACCCGCTCCAGGTTTTGTTGGTTGTGCAACGTGTTTTGCTCTTGTAGCTCAGTTGGTAGAGCACACCCTTGGTAAGGGTGAGGTCAGCGGTTCAAATCCGCTCAAGAGCTCCATTACTAAGGCAGATATGAAAGTATCTGCCTTTGTTTTAGGTGTCGCGAGTCGCCTGGTTTCGTTGTGTTCAGGTGGCAGGTGAAGGCCTGCGGTTGTTTGATGGGTCAAAAAGGTTCGTCGAATAGCTGTTGAAATCTTCTTGTCAGGTCCGCATAATGGTCGGCCTGATTTTGCTTTTAGGTCAGTAGCTCAATTGGCAGAGCGACGGTCTCCAAAACCGTAGGTTGGGGGTTCGATTCCCTCCTGACCTGCCAGATTCGGTTCAACGTGTCTGGCTTTCTTTTCACAGGATTTTAGTAGATGAATCCAAAGGCTGAAGCCCAAGACTCCCGTTTTGATCTCGTAAAGTGGCTCGTCGTAGTCCTTTTGGTCGTTGTGGGTGTCGTCGGAAATCAATACTACTCGGCGCAGCCAATCCTGTATCGCGTGCTCGCTCTGCTCGTAATTGCTGCTGCTGCTGCTTATGTAGGGCTGCAGACGGGTAAGGGCAAAGCTTTCTTCGTGTTGGCCAAGGAAGCTCGCGCAGAGATTCGTAAAGTCGTATGGCCTACTCGTCAAGAAACCACTCAGACTACCCTAATCGTGGTGGCTGTGGTTTTGGTTATGGCGCTGCTGTTGTGGGGGCTCGACTCCCTGCTCGGCTGGCTTGTTTCCTTGATCGTCGGCTAAGGGTGTCCCGTGGCTAAGCGTTGGTACGTAGTGCATGCCTACTCGGGTTACGAGAAGCATGTTATGCGCTCTCTGGTCGAGCGTGTAAAGCTGGCAGGCATGGAAGATGGTTTTGGCGAGATTCTGGTCCCTACTGAAGAAGTGGTAGAGATGCGTAACGGCCAGAAGCGCAAAAGCGAACGTAAATTCTTCCCTGGTTATGTGCTTGTTCAGATGGACATGAATGAGGGTACTTGGCACTTGGTCAAGGATACTCCGCGTGTCATGGGCTTCATTGGTGGGACGGCTGATAAGCCAGCCCCAATTACCGATAAAGAAGCCGAAGCGATACTGCGTCGTGTGGCCGATGGCAGCGACAAGCCTAAGCCGAAGACTCTGTTTGAGCCGGGTGAAGTTGTTCGCGTGACCGACGGTCCGTTCGCGGACTTCAATGGTACGGTTGAAGAAGTTAACTACGAAAAGAGCCGGATCCACGTGGCTGTGCTCATTTTCGGTCGCTCCACTCCGGTGGAGCTCGAGTTCAGCCAGGTCGAAAAGGCATAGCTGAGCTGGAAATCCCATACCCCGCAGCCTTGGGCTGTGGGGTTTTGTCGTCACTGGGATAAACGCGCAAGTAACCGGGGAGCCTTTCGAGGCGTTTGAACCCGTAATTGGAGTGCCTCATGGCCAAGAAGATTACCGCTTACATCAAGCTTCAAGTGAAAGCCGCTCAGGCTAACCCAAGCCCACCTGTTGGTCCTGCTCTGGGTCAGCACGGTGTGAACATCATGGAATTCTGCAAGGCCTTCAACGCCCGTACTCAGGGTCTTGAGCCAGGTCTGCCGACTCCAGTGATCATCACTGTATACAGCGACCGTAGCTTCACTTTCGAAACCAAAAGCACACCTGCTTCGGTTCTGCTGAAAAAAGCAGCTGGTCTGACCAGCGGTTCGGCTCGCCCGAACACCGTCAAAGTTGGCACTGTTACCCGTGCTCAGCTGGAAGATATCGCGAAAGCTAAAAACGCGGATCTGACTGCTGCTGACATGGAAGCAGCCGTGCGCACTATCGCCGGTTCTGCTCGTAGCATGGGCCTTAACGTGGAGGGTGTGTAATGGCTAAGCTGACCAAACGCCAAAAGGCAATCGCTTCGAAAGTTGAAGCTGGCAAGTCCTATAGCTTCAACGACGCGGCAGCTCTGCTGACCGAACTGTCCACCGTAAAATTCAGCGAGTCCGTTGACGTTGCTGTAAACCTCGGTGTTGACCCACGTAAATCTGACCAGGTTGTTCGTAGCGCTACTGTGCTGCCACACGGCACTGGCAAGACCGTTCGTGTAGCAGTGTTCACCCAGGGTCCAGCGGCTGAAGCTGCGCTGGCAGCGGGCGCTGATCGCGTTGGTATGGACGATTTGGCTGCTGAAATGAAAGGCGGCGACCTGAACTATGACGTCGTGATTGCCTCCCCGGATGCAATGCGTGTTGTAGGTCAGTTGGGTCAGATCCTCGGTCCACGTGGTCTGATGCCTAACCCGAAAGTTGGTACTGTAACTCCAGATGTCGCCACTGCGGTTAAAAACGCCAAGGCGGGTCAGGTTCGTTATCGCACTGACAAAAACGGCATCATCCACACCTCCGTTGGCAAAGTCGGCTTTGATGCGGACAAGCTGCGTGAGAACGTTGAAGCACTGATCGCAGACCTGAAGCGTATCAAGCCAGCTTCCTCGAAAGGTGTCTATGTCAAGCGCGTTACCCTGAGCACCACTATGGGCCCAGGTTTGGTCATCGATCAAGGTTCGTTGAACGCGTAAGACCGCCAAGGTGCAGGAAACTGCGCCTTAGCAAAAAAATTGGGGTCCCTGCCTGGCGGGGGCTATCCAAGACCGTAGGCGACGCAAGTCTTAAACCACAAGCCTACGCAGATGGTGCTCCCGGTTCCTTACCGAATCAGACACCAAAACGACATCCGGCTCCGGCCAGATGAAACGGTAACAAGCAGGAGTTAAACCCGTGGCAATTAAACTCGAAGACAAGAAGGCCATCGTCGCTGAAGTCAACGAGGCTGCCAAAGTCGCTCTGTCTGCTGTCGTGGCTGATGCCCGTGGCGTGACAGTAGGCGCGATGACCGGACTCCGTAAAGAGGCTCGTGAAGCTGGCGTATACGTACGTGTTGTACGTAACACCCTGCTCAAGCGCGCTGTTGCTGACACTGAATACAGTGTCCTCAACGACGCGTTCACTGGCCCGACCTTGATCGCTTTCTCCAACGAACACCCAGGCGCTGCTGCCCGTTTGTTCAAAGAGTTCGCCAAAGGTCAGGACAAGTTCGAGATCAAGGCAGCTGCGTTTGAGGGCAAGTTCCTCGCAGCTAATCAGATCGACGTACTGGCAACCTTGCCGACCCGTAACGAAGCAATTTCTCAGCTGATGAGCGTGATTCAAGGCGCTACCAGCAAATTGGCTCGTACTCTGGCGGCAGTTCGCGAACAGAAAGAAGCTGCAGCAGCCTAAGGGCTCGCACTCTCTCTCGCGTATTTTTGTTTATTTCGAAGGCCGCTTAGGCCCTCACACAATTCAGGAATTAGAGTCATGTCTATCTCTCAAGACGATATCCTCAACGCCGTAGCTGAAATGTCCGTTCTGCAGGTTGTTGAGCTGATCAAAGCTTTTGAAGAAAAATTCGGCGTTAGCGCTGCTGCTGCATCGGCTGGTCCAGCTGCTGCTGCCGCTGTTGTTGAAGAGCAAACCGAATTCAACGTCATGCTGACCGAAGCTGGCGAGAAGAAAGTCAACGTCATTAAAGCTGTCCGTGAGCTGACCGGTCTGGGCCTGAAAGAAGCCAAGGCAGTAGTTGACGGCGCTCCAGCCATTGTTCTGGAAGCAGTAGCAAAAGACGCTGCTGACAAAGCCAAAGCAACTCTGGAAGAAGCAGGCGCTAAAGTCGAGCTGAAGTAAGCATCGACCTTGCGTCTCCAGCCCAAGCGTTGAGCGGAAGGCTGATGGCTGGTGGCTTCTGCCACCGGCCTTTTTCCGTTATTGGCATCCGATCAGATCGGCGCCACTAACGTGCTTCAACCACCTCGAACGGTGGCGCAAACCATGGGGTTTGCACGATTTTCTGGTCGCTCCCGTCGGGGGAGGCCAAACAAGCAGGTGACCAAGCTGGGGAACGCTGATGGCTTACTCATATACTGAGAAAAAACGTATCCGCAAGGACTTTAGCAAGTTGCCGGACGTCATGGATGTGCCTTACCTCCTGGCCATCCAGCTGGATTCGTATCGTGAATTCTTGCAAGCGGGAGCGACTAAAGATCAGTTCCGCGACGTGGGCCTGCATGCGGCCTTCAAATCCGTTTTCCCGATCATCAGCTACTCCGGCAATGCTGCTTTGGAGTACGTCGGTTATCGTCTGGGCGAACCGGCTTTTGATGTCAAGGAATGCGTTCTGCGCGGTGTGACGTACGCAGTACCGTTGCGGGTAAAAGTGCGCCTGATCATTTTCGACAAAGAATCGTCGAACAAAGCGATCAAGGACATCAAAGAGCAAGAAGTCTATATGGGTGAAATCCCCCTGATGACTGAAAACGGTACCTTCGTTATCAATGGTACCGAGCGTGTTATCGTTTCCCAACTGCACCGTTCGCCAGGCGTGTTCTTTGACCACGACCGCGGCAAGACGCACAGTTCTGGCAAGCTGCTGTACTCCGCACGCATCATTCCTTATCGTGGTTCCTGGCTGGACTTCGAGTTCGATCCCAAGGACTGTGTATTCGTCCGTATCGACCGTCGCCGTAAGCTTCCTGCTTCGGTTTTGCTCCGCGCTCTTGGCTACACCACTGAAGAAGTGCTGGACGCTTTCTATACCACCAACGTTTTCCACGTACAGGGCGAATCCCTGAGCCTGGAGTTGGTGCCTCAGCGTCTACGTGGTGAGATTGCCGTTCTGGACATCCTGGATGACAAGGGCAAGGTCATCGTCGAGCAAGGCCGTCGTATTACTGCGCGGCACATCAACCAGTTGGAAAAAGCCGGCATCAAAGCGCTGGAAGTTCCGCTCGACTACGTCATTGGCCGCACCACTGCCAAGGCGATCGTGCACCCGGCCACCGGCGAAATCATTGCCGAGTGCAACACCGAGCTGAACCCTGAAATCTTGGCCAAAATTGCCAAGGCACAGGTTGTCCGTATCGAGACGTTGTATACCAATGACATCGACTGCGGTCCGTTCATCTCCGATACGCTGAAGATTGATTCGACTGGCAACCAGCTGGAAGCGCTGGTCGAAATCTATCGCATGATGCGTCCAGGCGAGCCGCCGACCAAGGATGCAGCCGAGACGCTGTTCAACAACCTGTTCTTCAGTCCAGAGCGTTACGATCTGTCTGCTGTAGGTCGTATGAAGTTCAACCGTCGTATCGGTCGTACCGAGATCGAAGGGTCGGGCGTGCTGTGTAAAGAAGATATCGTTGCGGTCCTCAAGACCCTGGTCGATATCCGTAACGGCAAAGGCATCGTCGATGACATCGACCACCTGGGTAACCGTCGGGTCCGTTGCGTCGGTGAGATGGCCGAAAACCAGTTCCGCGTAGGTCTGGTGCGTGTTGAGCGTGCAGTCAAAGAGCGTCTGTCGATGGCGGAGAGCGAAGGCCTGATGCCTCAGGACCTGATCAACGCCAAGCCGGTCGCCGCTGCGGTCAAGGAGTTCTTCGGTTCCAGTCAGCTGTCGCAGTTCATGGACCAGAACAACCCACTGTCCGAAATCACCCACAAGCGCCGTGTTTCTGCACTGGGCCCTGGTGGTCTGACACGTGAGCGCGCGGGCTTTGAAGTTCGTGACGTACACCCGACCCACTATGGTCGCGTTTGCCCGATTGAAACTCCGGAAGGCCCGAACATCGGTCTGATCAACTCGTTGGCGGCCTATGCCCGCACCAACCAGTACGGCTTCCTGGAAAGCCCGTACCGTGTGGTGAAAGAAGGTCTGGTGACTGACGAGATCGTCTTCCTGTCCGCTATTGAAGAGGCCGATCACGTGATCGCGCAGGCTTCGGCGACCATGAACGACAAAGGTCACCTGATCGACGAACTGGTAGCTGTTCGTCACTTGAACGAGTTCACCGTCAAGGCGCCGGAAGACGTCACTTTGATGGACGTTTCGCCGAAGCAGGTCGTTTCGGTTGCAGCGTCGCTGATTCCGTTCCTCGAGCACGACGACGCCAACCGTGCGTTGATGGGCTCGAACATGCAGCGTCAGGCTGTACCAACACTGCGTGCCGACAAGCCGCTGGTAGGTACTGGCATGGAGCGCAACGTTGCCCGCGACTCCGGCGTTTGTGTCGTGGCTCGTCGGGGCGGCGTGATCGACTCTGTTGATGCCAGCCGTATCGTGGTTCGTGTTGCCGATGACGAAGTTGAGCCGGGAGAAGCCGGTGTCGATATCTACAACCTGACCAAATACACACGCTCGAACCAGAACACCTGCATCAACCAGCGTCCGCTGGTGAGCAAGGGTGACCGCGTCCAGCGTAGCGACATCATGGCTGACGGGCCGTCCACCGATATGGGTGAACTGGCTCTGGGTCAGAACATGCGCATCGCGTTCATGGCATGGAACGGCTTCAACTTCGAAGACTCCATCTGCCTGTCTGAGCGTGTTGTTCAGGAAGATCGCTTCACCACGATCCACATCCAGGAACTGACCTGTGTGGCGCGTGACACCAAGCTTGGTCCAGAGGAAATCACCGCTGACATCCCGAACGTGGGTGAAGCAGCGCTGAACAAGCTTGACGAAGCCGGTATCGTTTACGTAGGTGCTGAAGTTGGCGCAGGCGACATTCTCGTCGGTAAGGTCACTCCGAAAGGCGAGACCCAGCTGACTCCGGAAGAGAAACTGCTGCGCGCGATCTTCGGTGAGAAAGCGAGCGACGTTAAAGACACTTCCCTTCGCGTACCGACCGGTACCAAAGGTACTGTCATCGATGTTCAGGTGTTCACCCGTGACGGCGTTGAGCGTGATGCTCGTGCATTGTCCATCGAGAAGAGCCAGCTGGACGAGATCCGCAAGGATCTGAACGAAGAGTTCCGCATCGTTGAAGGTGCAACCTTCGAGCGTCTGCGTCAGGCGCTGGTTGGTCGTTCTGTCGAAGGTGGTGCTGGCCTGAAGAAAGGTCAGGAAATCACCAACGAAGTCCTCGACGGTCTCGAGCATGGGCAGTGGTTCAAACTACGCATGGTTGAAGACGCGCTGAATGAGCAACTCGAAAAAGCTCAGGCTTATATCGTTGATCGTCGTCGTCTGCTGGACGACAAGTTCGAAGATAAGAAGCGCAAGCTGCAACAGGGCGATGACCTGGCTCCGGGTGTGCTTAAAATCGTCAAGGTTTACCTTGCCATTCGTCGCCGCATTCAGCCGGGCGACAAAATGGCCGGTCGTCACGGTAACAAGGGTGTGGTCTCCGTGATCATGCCTGTTGAAGACATGCCGCACGATGCCAATGGCACACCGGTGGATATCGTCCTTAACCCGTTGGGTGTACCTTCGCGTATGAACGTTGGTCAGATTCTCGAAACTCACCTGGGCCTCGCGGCCAAAGGTCTGGGCGAGAAGATCAACCGTATGCTCGAGGAGCAGCGTAAAGTCGTTGAGTTGCGCAAGTTCCTGAACGAGATCTACAACGAGATCGGCGGCCGTCAGGAAAATCTGGACGACCTGTCTGATCAAGAAGTTCTGGATCTGGCGAAGAACCTGCGTGGCGGCGTTCCGATGGCAACTCCGGTATTCGACGGTGCCAAGGAAAGCGAAATCAAGGCGATGCTGCGCCTGGCGGACATGCCGGACAGTGGCCAAATGCAACTGTTCGACGGTCGCACCGGCAACAAATTTGAGCGTCCGGTAACTGTTGGCTACATGTACATGCTGAAGCTGAACCACTTGGTGGACGACAAGATGCACGCGCGTTCCACTGGTTCTTACAGCCTGGTTACCCAGCAGCCGCTGGGTGGTAAGGCACAGTTCGGTGGTCAGCGTTTCGGGGAGATGGAGGTCTGGGCGCTGGAAGCATACGGCGCGGCATACACTCTGCAAGAAATGCTCACAGTGAAGTCGGACGATGTGAACGGTCGTACCAAGATGTACAAAAACATCGTGGACGGCGATCACCGTATGGAGCCGGGCATGCCCGAGTCCTTCAACGTGTTGATCAAAGAAATCCGTTCGCTCGGTATCGATATCGATCTGGAAACCGAATAACACGTGACGCGAATCGAGAGTGGGTCGGTATGACCACTCTCTGCTCCGCCAGGAGGAAAGGCCTTGAAAGACCTACTGAATTTGCTGAAAAACCAGGGTCAAGTCGAAGAGTTCGACGCCATCCGTATCGGGTTGGCATCGCCTGAGATGATCCGTTCGTGGTCGTTCGGTGAAGTTAAAAAGCCGGAAACCATCAACTACCGTACGTTCAAGCCTGAGCGTGACGGCCTGTTCTGCGCCAAGATCTTTGGCCCGGTCAAGGATTACGAGTGCCTGTGCGGTAAGTACAAGCGCTTGAAGCATCGTGGCGTGATTTGCGAGAAGTGTGGCGTTGAAGTTGCACTGGCCAAGGTCCGTCGTGAGCGCATGGCTCACATCGAACTGGCATCGCCGGTTGCTCACATCTGGTTCCTGAAATCACTGCCGTCCCGTATCGGCCTGCTGATGGACATGACCCTGCGTGATATCGAACGCGTTCTCTACTTCGAGAGCTATGTCGTTATTGATCCAGGCATGACCACTCTTGAAAAAGGTCAGCTGCTGAACGACGAACAGTACTTCGAAGCTCTCGAAGAGTTCGGTGACGACTTCGACGCCCGCATGGGTGCTGAGGCTGTCCGCGAACTGCTGCACGCTATCGATCTGGAGCACGAGATTGGCCGTCTGCGCGAAGAAATTCCGCAAACCAACTCCGAAACCAAGATCAAGAAGCTGTCCAAGCGCCTGAAGTTGATGGAAGCCTTCCAGGGTTCCGGCAACCTGCCTGAGTGGATGGTGTTGACCGTTCTGCCGGTTCTGCCGCCAGATCTGCGTCCACTGGTCCCGCTGGATGGCGGTCGCTTTGCGACTTCCGACCTCAACGATCTGTACCGTCGAGTGATCAACCGTAACAACCGTTTGAAGCGCCTGCTGGATCTGTCCGCTCCGGACATCATCGTGCGCAACGAAAAACGTATGCTGCAGGAAGCAGTGGATGCGCTGCTCGACAACGGTCGTCGCGGTCGCGCCATTACCGGTTCGAACAAGCGTCCTCTGAAATCCCTGGCCGACATGATCAAGGGTAAACAAGGTCGTTTCCGTCAGAACTTGCTCGGTAAGCGTGTTGACTACTCGGGTCGTTCGGTAATTACCGTAGGTCCGACCCTGCGTCTGCACCAGTGCGGCCTGCCGAAGAAAATGGCTCTCGAGCTGTTCAAGCCGTTCATTTTCGGCAAGCTGGAAATGCGTGGTCTGGCGACCACCATCAAAGCCGCCAAGAAAATGGTCGAGCGTGAACTGCCAGAGGTCTGGGACGTTCTTGCAGAAGTGATTCGCGAACACCCAGTGCTGCTCAACCGTGCACCGACCCTTCACCGTTTGGGTATCCAGGCGTTTGAGCCAGTGTTGATCGAAGGTAAGGCAATCCAGCTGCACCCGCTGGTTTGTGCGGCATACAACGCCGACTTCGACGGTGACCAGATGGCTGTTCACGTACCGCTCACGCTGGAAGCCCAGCTGGAAGCGCGTGCGTTGATGATGTCCACCAACAACATTCTGTCGCCAGCGAACGGTGAGCCAATCATCGTTCCGTCTCAGGACGTTGTATTGGGTCTGTATTACATGACCCGAGAGGCGATCAATGCTAAGGGCGAGGGCCGCGTATTCGCGGACCTGCAAGAAGTCGATCGCGTATTCCGCGCCGGCGAAGCCGCTCTGCACGCGAAAATCAAGGTTCGTATCAACGAGACCGTCAATGACCGCGATGGTGGTAGCGTCAAGAACACTCGTATCGTCGACACGACTGTCGGACGTGCGCTGCTGTTCCAGGTGGTTCCGCCGGGTCTGTCGTACGACGTCGTCAACCAGCCGATGAAGAAAAAGGCGATCTCAAAACTGATCAACCAATGCTACCGCGTGGTTGGTCTGAAAGAGACCGTGATCTTCGCTGACCAGTTGATGTACACCGGTTTTGCCTATTCGACGATTTCGGGTGTCTCGATCGGCGTTAACGACTTCGTTATCCCGGATGAGAAAGCTCGCATCATCGATGCTGCGACCGAAGAAGTTAAAGAAATCGAAAGCCAGTATGCGTCCGGCCTGGTTACTCAGGGCGAGAAGTACAACAAGGTGATCGACCTTTGGTCCAAGGCGAACGACGAAGTCTCCAAGGCGATGATGTCCAACCTCTCGAAAGAGAAGGTTGTCGACCGTCACGGCGAGACTGTGGACCAAGAGTCCTTCAACTCGATGTACATGATGGCTGACTCGGGTGCACGGGGTTCCGCAGCCCAGATTCGCCAGTTGGCCGGCATGCGTGGTCTGATGGCCAAGCCAGATGGCTCGATCATCGAGACGCCAATTACAGCGAACTTCCGTGAAGGTCTGAGCGTACTGCAGTACTTCATCTCGACTCACGGTGCTCGTAAAGGTCTCGCGGATACCGCGTTGAAAACCGCTAACTCCGGTTACCTGACACGTCGTTTGGTAGACGTAGCGCAAGACTTGGTTGTCACCGAAGTCGATTGCGGTACGGAGCAAGGTCTGCTCATGACGCCGCACATTGAAGGCGGCGACGTTGTCGAGCCTTTGGGTGAGCGCGTACTGGGTCGTGTAATTGCGCGTGACGTGTTCAAGCCGGGTACTGAGGACGTTATCGTTCCGGCTGGCACGCTGGTGGACGAGAAGTGGGTTGAATTCATCGAGCTGAACAGCATCGACGAAGTCATCGTGCGCTCGCCAATCAGCTGCGAAACTCGTTACGGTATTTGCGCGAAGTGCTACGGCCGTGATCTTGCACGTGGTCACCAGGTAAACATTGGTGAAGCTGTCGGTGTAATCGCCGCTCAGTCGATCGGTGAGCCAGGTACACAGCTGACCATGCGTACGTTCCACATCGGTGGTGCGGCCAGTCGTACTTCTGCAGCCGACAGCGTTCAGGTCAAAAACGGCGGTATTGTCCGCCTGCATAACCTGAAGCATGTTGAGCGTCTGGATGGCAACCTGGTGGCGGTATCGCGTTCCGGCGAGCTTGCCATTGCTGACGAGTTTGGTCGTGAGCGTGAACGCTACAAACTGCCTTACGGTGCAGTAATTTCGGTGAAAGAAGGTGACAAGGTTGACGCTGGCTCGATCGTAGCCAAGTGGGACCCGCACACTCACCCGATCGTTACCGAAATGAAAGGTACCGTGACCTACGTGGGCATGGAAGAAGGTATTACGATCAAGCGCCAGACCGACGAACTGACCGGTTTGACCAACATCGAAGTACTGGATGCCAAAGACCGTCCGGCAGCGGGCAAAGACATTCGTCCTGCGGTCAAGATGGTGGGTGTCGACGGTAAGGATCTGTTGCTGCCGGGTACCGACGTTCCGGCTCAGTACTTCCTGCCTGCGAACGCTTTGGTCGGCGTCGCGGACGGCGCTCAAGTGGGGGTGGGTGATGTTATTGCCCGTATCCCACAAGAGACTTCCAAGACTCGTGACATCACCGGTGGTCTGCCACGCGTTGCGGACTTGTTCGAAGCGCGTCGTCCGAAAGAAGCGTCGATCCTGGCAGAGGTCAGCGGTACGATCGCGTTCGGTAAAGAGACTAAAGGTAAGCGTCGCCTGGTCATCACTCCGAATGACGGTAGTGATCCGTACGAAGAGTTGATTCCGAAGTGGCGTCACCTGAACGTCTTTGAAGGTGAGCAAGTTAACCGCGGTGAGGTTATCTCAGACGGTCCTAGCGATCCACACGATATCCTGCGCTTGCTGGGTGTCAGTGCGCTGGCGAAGTACATCGTCAACGAGATTCAGGATGTTTACCGTCTGCAGGGCGTGAAGATCAACGACAAGCACATTGAAACGATTCTTCGTCAGATGCTGCGTAAAGTCGAGATCAGCGAGTCGGGCGATTCAAGCTTCATCAAGGGTGACCAGATGGAGTTGACGCACGTATTGGTCGAGAACGAGCGACTGGCGCAGGACGAGAAATTCATTTCGAAATTCACTCGTGTGCTGCTCGGTATTACCAAGGCATCGCTGTCTACCGAATCGTTCATCTCGGCGGCTTCCTTCCAGGAAACCACTCGCGTTCTGACCGAGGCAGCGGTAACTGGCAAGCGCGATTACCTGCGCGGCCTGAAAGAAAACGTGGTGGTGGGGCGTCTGATCCCGGCCGGTACCGGTTTGGCCTATCACAGCGAGCGTAAGCGCCGTCGTGATGCTGACAAGCCGTTGCGCGTGAGTGCGAGCGAAGTTGAAGCCGCGCTGACCGAAGCGTTGAACTCAAGCAGTAATTGAGAGTAGGGCCCTGATTTTCATGTCCGCCCATCACTGACAGGCTGTTGCTGTGAGGGCGGGTGGTCATGAGGTCGGGGCTTTGTCTTGACTGGGGGAAGGATCGTCTTTAGACTCTTGTACCCCTAAATCTGGCGGGACGAATGTCCTGCCATTTTGCTTTTCTTGTAAGACAATAGCGTCGCAAGACAACAGTGGAGCTAGTAGATGGCAACTATCAACCAGCTGGTACGTCAGCCGCGTAAGCGTATCGTCGAGAAATCCGACGTGCCTGCGCTGCAGAACTGCCCGCAACGTCGTGGCGTGTGCACTCGCGTGTACACCACTACGCCGAAAAAACCTAACTCGGCACTGCGTAAAGTATGCCGTGTGCGTCTGACCAACGGTTTCGAGGTTTCCTCGTACATCGGTGGTGAAGGCCACAACCTGCAAGAGCACAGCGTCGTCCTGATTCGTGGCGGCCGTGTAAAAGACTTGCCAGGTGTTCGTTACCACACCGTTCGCGGTTCGTTGGATACCTCCGGTGTTAAGGGTCGTAACCAGGGTCGTTCGAAATACGGTACCAAGCGTCCGAAGTAATTCGGCCGTCTTGCAGTTGTTCATAAATTTTATTGTGTCGATAAGAGTAAGGTCGGGCGATGCATTTCCTGCGCTGTCCCGAGCGAACCTGAAGACCGTTTGAGGGCTTATCATGCCAAGACGTCGCGTAGCAGCAAAACGTGAGATTCTTGACGATCCGAAGTACGGGTCGCAGATTCTCGCCAAGTTCATGAACCACGTAATGGAAAGCGGTAAAAAAGCCGTTGCCGAACGTATCGTTTACGGTGCCCTGGACACAGTCAAGGCTCGTAAGGCTGGTACCGATCCCCTGGAACTCTTCGAAAAAGCACTCGACGCCATCGCTCCGCTGGTCGAAGTGAAGTCGCGCCGCGTTGGTGGTGCTACTTACCAGGTTCCGGTCGAAGTTCGTCCATCCCGTCGTAATGCTCTGGCAATGCGTTGGCTGGTAGACTTCGCGCGCAAGCGCGGTGAGAAGTCTATGGCTCTGCGTTTGGCTGGCGAACTGTTGGACGCCGCCGAGGGCAAAGGTGCTGCGGTCAAGAAGCGTGAAGACGTGCACCGTATGGCTGAAGCCAACAAGGCTTTCTCGCACTACCGCTTCTAATCTCAGCGTCACTATTTTTGCGAGGGCTTTATGGCTCGTACTACTCCGATTAACCGCTACCGTAACATTGGTATCGTGGCTCACGTGGATGCTGGTAAAACCACCACCACCGAGCGCGTCCTTTTTTACACCGGCGTGAACCACAAAATGGGCGAGGTGCATGATGGCGCCGCGACCATGGACTGGATGGTGCAGGAGCAGGAGCGTGGTATTACCATTACTTCTGCTGCCACCACTGCTTTCTGGCAGGGTTCTGTCAAGCAGCATAAAGACCGCTATCGCTTCAACATCATCGATACCCCGGGCCACGTTGACTTCACCATCGAAGTAGAGCGCTCGCTGCGCGTACTCGACGGCGCGGTCGTTGTGTTCTGTGGTACTTCGGGTGTTGAGCCACAGTCGGAAACTGTATGGCGTCAAGCCAACAAGTACGGCGTCCCGCGTCTTGTTTATGTCAACAAGATGGACCGCGCCGGTGCAAACTTCCTGCGCGTCGTCGACCAGATCAAGAAGCGCCTGGGCCACACCCCGGTGCCGATTCAGCTGGCAATCGGTTCGGAAGACAACTTCCAGGGCCAGATCGATCTGATGACCATGGAAGCGGTTTACTGGGATGACGCCGACAAGGGTATGACTCCTCGTCGCGAAGCTATCCCTGCCGAGCTGCAAGAGTTGGCCGAAGAGTGGCGCAGCAACATGGTTGAGGCGGCTGCCGAGGCCAATGAAGACTTGATGAACAAGTACCTGGAAGGCGAAGAGCTGACTCTCGAAGAGATCAAGGCCGCTCTGCGTCAGCGTACTATTGCCGGTGAAATCGTTCTGGCAGTTTGCGGTTCTTCGTTCAAGAACAAAGGTGTTCCGCTGGTTCTGGACGCCGTCGTCGACTACCTGCCAGCACCTGTCGAGATTCCTGCGATCAAGGGTATCAACCCGGACGACAAGGAACTGGACAAGGACGATCCGGCTATTCGTCACGACGAGCGTCATGCAGACGACAACGAGCCGTTCTCGGCTCTGGCGTTCAAGATCGCGACCGACCCGTTCGTGGGTTCGATCACCTTCGTGCGCGTCTACTCGGGTGCTCTGAACTCCGGTGACTCGGTTCTGAACTCGGTGAAAGGCAAGAAAGAGCGTGTGGGCCGTATGGTTCAGATGCATGCCAACACCCGTGAAGAAATCAAGGAAGTACTGGCTGGTGACATCGCTGCCTTGATCGGCATGAAAGATGTAACCACTGGTGAAACCCTTTGCGCACTGGATAAGCCGATTATCCTTGAGCGTATGGACTTCCCTGAGCCGGTGATCTCGGTTGCTGTTGAGCCGAAGACCAAAGACGACCAGGAAAAAATGGGTATCGCTCTGAGCAAGCTCGCTCAGGAAGACCCTTCTTTCCGCGTCAAAACCGACGAAGAGACTGGTCAAACGATCATCTCGGGCATGGGTGAGTTGCACCTGGACATCCTGGTAGACCGGATGCGCCGTGAGTTCAACGTCGAAGCCAACATCGGTAAACCGCAGGTTTCTTACCGTGAGAAGATCACTAAGAACTGCGAGATCGAAGGCAAGTTCGTTCGTCAGTCCGGCGGTCGTGGCCAGTTTGGTCACTGCTGGATCCGTTTTGCACCTGCTGACGAAGGTCAGGAAGGTCTGCAATTCGTAAACGAAGTGGTTGGTGGTGTTGTTCCTAAGGAATACATTCCTGCCATCCAGAAAGGCATTGAAGAGCAGATGAAGAACGGTGTTGTTGCCGGCTATCCGCTCATCGGCCTGAAGGCTACCGTCTTTGACGGTTCTTACCACGACGTCGACTCCAACGAGATGGCGTTCAAGGTGGCTGCCTCCATGGCGACCAAGCAACTTGCCTCCAAAGGTGGCGGTGTGGTGCTTGAGCCGATCATGAAGGTAGAAGTTGTAACACCTGAGGACTACATGGGTGACGTGATGGGTGACCTGAACCGTCGTCGCGGCATGATCCAAGGTATGGAAGATACGGTTTCCGGCAAGGTTATCCGCGCCGAGGTTCCGTTGGGTGAAATGTTCGGTTACGCGACCGACGTTCGTTCCATGTCTCAGGGTCGCGCAAGCTACTCCATGGAATTCTCCAAATACTCCGAAGCTCCGTCGAATATCGTCGAAGCTCTCGTTAAAAAACAAGGCTGATTCAGCCCCTTTAGGCTAGGAGTTCACTGTCGTGGCTAAAGAAAAATTTGAACGTAACAAACCGCACGTCAACGTCGGCACCATCGGTCACGTCGACCACGGTAAAACCACTCTGACCGCTGCTCTGACCCGTGTTTGCTCCGAAGTTTTCGGTTCGGCTCGCGTTGACTTCGACAAGATCGACAGCGCTCCAGAAGAGAAGGCTCGTGGTATCACCATCAACACTGCACACGTAGAGTACGACTCGCATGCTCGTCACTACGCGCACGTTGACTGCCCGGGTCACGCTGACTACGTAAAAAACATGATCACCGGTGCTGCCCAGATGGACGGCGCGATCCTGGTTTGCTCGGCCGCCGATGGTCCGATGCCGCAAACTCGTGAGCACATCCTGCTGTCCCGTCAGGTTGGCGTTCCGTACATCGTGGTCTTCCTGAACAAGGCTGACCTGGTAGACGACGCTGAGCTGCTGGAACTGGTTGAAATGGAAGTCCGCGATCTGCTGACTACCTATGACTTCCCAGGCGACGACACTCCGATCATCATCGGTTCTGCTCGTATGGCTCTGGAAGGTCTGGACGACAATGAGATGGGCACCACTGCCGTCAAGAAGCTGGTAGAGACTCTGGACAGCTACATCCCAGAACCAGTTCGTGCTATCGACAAGCCGTTCCTGATGCCAATCGAAGACGTATTCTCGATCTCGGGTCGCGGTACTGTTGTGACCGGTCGTGTTGAGCGTGGCATCGTTCGCATCCAGGAAGAAGTCGAGATCGTGGGTCTGCGTGAGACCACCAAGACGACTTGCACCGGCGTTGAAATGTTCCGCAAGCTGCTGGACGAAGGTCGTGCTGGCGAGAACTGCGGCGTTCTGCTGCGCGGCACCAAGCGTGACGACGTTGAGCGTGGTCAGGTTCTGGTCAAGCCAGGCAGCGTCAAGCCTCACACTCAGTTCGAAGCTGAAATCTACGTTCTGAGCAAGGAAGAAGGCGGTCGTCACACCCCGTTCTTCAAAGGCTACCGTCCACAGTTCTACTTCCGTACTACCGACGTAACTGGTAGCTGCGAACTGCCGGAAGGCACCGAAATGGTTATGCCAGGTGACAACGTTAAAGTTTCCGTCACTCTGATCAAGCCAATCGCAATGGAAGACGGCCTGCGTTTCGCCATCCGTGAAGGCGGTCGTACCGTCGGCGCTGGTGTCGTAGCCAAAATCATCGCCTAAGCGTTGATTTGCCAAAAAAGCCCCCGCCTTGCGGGGGCTTTTTTATTGGGTTGACACCCTGATTGCTCGTCTATAGAATTGCGCCTCCTTTTAACGGGCGTATTGCGCTCGCTGGGAATAGCAGCCGGAGTCTGAAATCCAATGCAAAATCAGCAAATCCGTATCAGGTTGAAGGCTTTTGACCATCGCCTGATCGACCAATCCACCCAGGAAATCGTGGAAACCGCGAAACGTACTGGTGCTCAAGTGCGTGGTCCAATTCCACTGCCTACCCGTAAAGAGCGGTTCACCGTTCTGGTTTCTCCGCACGTCAACAAAGACGCGCGCGACCAGTACGAGATCCGTACTCATAAGCGTGTCCTGGACATCGTCCAGCCAACGGATAAAACCGTTGATGCACTTATGAAGCTTGATCTTGCGGCAGGTGTGGAAGTGCAGATCAGCCTCGGCTAAGACTCGGGTCTTAGTCGTGTAACGCTCTGAAATGGGCGGCCATAGCGGGTGAAAGCCCCGTACACTTATGAGGTTTACAACATGACTATTGGTGTAGTCGGTCGAAAAGCGGGCATGACTCGTATTTTCACCGAAGAAGGTGTCTCCATTCCGGTCACGGTCATTGAGATCGAGCCGAATCGCGTCACCCAGTTCAAAACCGAAGAAAGCGATGGCTATCGCGCAGTGCAAGTCACTGTCGGTGAGCGTCGTGCTTCGCGCGTGACTGCTGCTCAAGCAGGTCACTTCGCTAAAGCGAACGTTGCCGCGGGTCGCACCGTTCTGGAATTCCGTCTTGAAGAAGGCGAGTACCAGGCTGGTGATCTGATCAATGCAGAAATCTTCGCCGCTGGTCAACTGGTCGATGTGACCGGTCAGTCCAAGGGTAAGGGTTTCGCAGGTACTATCAAGCGCCACAATTTCCGTGGTCAAGATAATACTCACGGTAACTCCGTTTCCCACCGCGTCCCGGGCTCTATCGGCCAGTGCCAGACTCCTGGTCGTGTATTCAAGGGCAAAAAAATGTCCGGTCATATGGGCGCTGAGCGCGTGACCGTGCAGTCCCTGGAAGTAGTGCGTGTGGACGCTGAACGCAATCTGTTGTTGGTCAAGGGCGCTGTTCCTGGCGCTACTGGCGGCAACCTGGTTGTACGTCCAGCAGCCAAGGCTCGCGGTTAAGGGGAAGCTGACATGCAATTAAATGTAAATGACGCTCAAGCGATCGAAGTTTCCGAACTGACATTCGGCGGCGAGTTCAACGAGACGCTGGTTCACCAAGCAGTCGTGGCCTACATGGCTGGCGGCCGTCAAGGTAGCAAGCAGCAAAAGACCCGTTCCGACGTTTCCGGTGGCGGCAAGCGCCCATGGCGTCAGAAGGGTACTGGCCGTGCTCGTGCCGGTACTATCCGTAGCCCAATCTGGCGTGGCGGCGGTACCACATTCGCAGCACGTCCTCAGGACCACTCTCAGAAGCTCAACAAGAAGATGTATCGCGCAGCACTGCGCTCCATCCTCGCTGAGCTGGTTCGTACTGATCGTCTGGTCGTGGTTCAGGATTTCGCCGTTGAATCGCCGAAAACCAAAGACCTGCTGGGCAAGCTGAACGACATGAGCCTGACCGACGTGTTGATCGTGTCGGATGCTGTTGATCAGAACCTGTACCTGGCTGCTCGCAACCTGCCACACGTTGATGTACGTGATGTGCAAGGTTCCGATCCAGTTAGTCTGATCGCATACGACAAAGTGTTGATCACTGTGTCGGCCGTGAAGAAATTCGAGGAGCTGCTGGGATGAACCAGGAACGCGTATTTAAAGTTCTGCTTGGCCCGCACGTTTCCGAGAAGGCTACGGTTCTGGCAGACAAGAAAGGTCAGTTCGTTTTCAAGGTTGCTACTGATGCAACCAAGCTGGAAATCAAGAAGGCCGTCGAAAGCCTGTTCAGCGTGAAAGTAGAGCGCGTCACTACCCTGAATGTTCTGGGTAAGACCAAACGCACTGCTCGCGGTCTGGGCAAGCGTAATGACTGGAAGAAGGCGGTTATCTCCCTTCAGCCAGGCCAAGATCTCGATTTCAGCAGCAGTGCTGAGTAAGGAAGGGGTGCATCATGGCAATCGTTAAATGCAAACCGACTTCCCCTGGCCGCCGTTTTGTGGTCAAGGTGGTCAACAAGGAGCTGCACAAAGGCGCTCCTCACGCACCGCTGCTCGAGAAAAAATCGAAGTCTGGTGGTCGTAACAACAATGGCCGCATCACTACTCGTCACGTAGGTGGTGGTCATAAGCAGCATTATCGTCTGGTCGACTTCCGTCGCAACGACAAGGATGGCATCGCTGCCACCGTCGAGCGCATTGAATACGATCCAAACCGTACTGCTCACATCGCACTGCTGCTGTACGCAGACGGCGAGCGTCGTTACATCATCGCGCCTAAAGGCGTGAGTGCTGGCGACCAGCTGATTGCAGGTGCCTTGGCTCCAATCAAGCCGGGCAACGCTCTGCAACTGCGTAACATCCCAGTTGGTTCCACCGTTCACGGTATCGAACTGAAACCTGGTAAAGGCGCTCAAATCGCGCGTTCCGCTGGTGCTTCGGCTCAGTTGGTCGCTCGTGAAGGTGTCTACGTGACTCTGCGTCTTCGCTCCGGTGAAATGCGTAAAGTCCTGTCCGAATGCCGTGCAACTCTCGGTGAGGTTTCCAACTCCGAGCACAGCCTGCGTTCGCTGGGTAAAGCTGGTGCCAAGCGCTGGCGTGGCGTTCGCCCAACCGTTCGTGGTGTTGCCATGAACCCGGTTGACCACCCACATGGTGGTGGTGAAGGTCGTACCTCTGGTGGTCGTCATCCGGTATCGCCGTGGGGCTTCCCGACTAAGGGCGCGAAGACTCGTGGTAATAAGCGTACCGACAAAATGATCGTCCGTCGTCGCAAGTAAATAGAGGGATACGACAGTGCCACGTTCTCTGAAAAAAGGTCCTTTTATTGATCTTCACCTACTGAAGAAGATCGAAGTGGCGGCGGAAAAGAACGATCGCAAACCGGTTAAGACCTGGTCGCGTCGTTCGATGATCCTGCCACAAATGGTCGGTTTGACCATTGCTGTGCATAACGGTCGTCAGCATGTTCCTGTTCTCGTGAACGAAGACATGGTCGGCCACAAACTGGGCGAGTTTGCCGGTACCCGCACTTATCGTGGGCACGTGGCAGACAAGAAAGCCAAGCGTTAAGGGGTAAGGAACGATGGAAGTAGCCGCTAAGTTGTCGGGCGCTCGAATCTCCGCCCAGAAAGCCCGCTTGGTCGCCGACCAGATCCGCGGGAAGAAGGTGGGCGAAGCGCTCAACCTGTTGGCTTTCAGCAGTAAGAAAGCCGCCGAGATCATGAAAAAAGTGCTGGAGTCGGCCGTAGCCAACGCCGAGCATAACGAAGGCGCAGACGTTGATGACCTCAAGGTCTCCACCGTTTTCGTCAACGAAGGGCGTTCGCTGAAGCGCATCATGCCACGTGCCAAAGGCCGTGCTGATCGCATCGTCAAGCGGTCTTGCCATATCACTGTCAAGGTTGCTGACAAGTAACGGAGTCGAAGAGATGGGTCAGAAAGTACATCCCATTGGCATTCGCCTGGGAATCGTCAAGGAGCACACCTCCGTCTGGTACGCAGACGGTCGGACTTATGCGGACTATTTGCTCGCAGATCTGAAGGTGCGTGAGTATCTCCAAGACAAACTAAAAAGCGCGTCCGTTAGCCGTATCGATATCCATCGTCCGGCTCAAACTGCACGCATCACCATCCACACCGCTCGTCCAGGTATCGTTATCGGGAAGAAAGGTGAAGATGTTGAGAAACTGCGTCAGGACCTGACCAAGCAAATGGGTGTGCCTGTGCACATCAATATCGAAGAGATCCGCAAGCCGGAGCTCGACGGTATGCTGGTTGCTCAGAGCGTAGCTCAGCAGCTGGAGCGTCGTGTGATGTTCCGTCGCGCCATGAAACGCGCCGTACAGAACGCCATGCGCATTGGTGCCAAAGGCATCAAAATCCAAGTGAGCGGTCGTCTCGGCGGTGCTGAAATCGCACGTACTGAATGGTATCGCGAAGGTCGTGTGCCACTGCACACCCTGCGTGCCGACATCGACTATGCCAACTACGAAGCTCACACCACTTACGGTGTGATCGGTGTCAAGGTTTGGATCTTCAAAGGCGAAGTAATTGGTGGTCGCCAAGAAGAACTGAAACCACAAGCACCAGCGCCTCGTAAAAAAGCTGCTAAGTAAGGGGTACGCCAAATGTTGCAACCAAAGCGTACGAAGTTCCGCAAGCAGATGACCGGCCACAACCGTGGTCTGGCGCTGCGCGGTAGCAAAGTCAGCTTCGGCGAGTTCGCGCTGAAGTCTGTTGCTCGTGGTCGTCTCACCGCTCGTCAGATCGAGTCAGCGCGTCGTGCTCTGACCCGTCACGTAAAACGTGGCGGCAAGATCTGGATCCGTGTATTCCCGGACAAGCCTATTTCCAAAAAGCCCCTCGAAGTTCGGATGGGTAAAGGTAAGGGTAACGTCGAATACTGGGTTGCCCAGATTCAGCCAGGCAAAGTCCTGTATGAAATCGAGGGTGTTTCCGAAGAGTTGGCGCGTGAGGCTTTCGCCCTGGCTGCTGCAAAGCTGCCGCTCGCCACCTCCTTTGTTAAGCGGACGGTGATGTGATGAAAGCGAATGAACTTCGTGAAAAATCAGCACAGCAACTGAACGAGCAACTGCTCGGCTTGCTGCGCGACCAGTTCAATCTGCGTATGCAGAAAGCAACTGGCCAGTTGGGGCAGTCTCACCTGCTCTCGCAAGTTAAGCGTGACATCGCTCGCGTGAAGACTGTGCTCAACCAGCAGGCAGGTAAGTAATCATGGCTGAAGCCGAAAAAACCGTCCGTACGCTGACTGGCCGTGTCGTCAGCGACAAGATGGACAAGACCATCACCGTACTGATTGAGCGTCGCGTAAAGCACCCTATCTACGGTAAATACGTTAAGCGTTCGACTAAGCTGCACGCGCACGACGAAACCAACCAATGCCACATCGGCGACAAGGTCACTATTCGTGAAACTCGTCCGATGGCCAAGACTAAATCTTGGGCGCTGGTTGATGTTCTCGAACGCGCTGTGGAAGTCTAAGGGCTAGGGGTCGGAGAAATTATATGATTCAGACTCAATCCATGCTCGATGTGGCCGATAACAGCGGCGCTCGCCGCGTTATGTGCATCAAGGTGCTTGGTGGCTCTCATCGTCGTTACGCTGGTATCGGTGACATCATCAAAGTGACCGTCAAGGAAGCAATTCCGCGCGGTAAGGTGAAAAAAGGCCAAGTGATGACTGCTGTTGTAGTCCGCACTCGCCACGGTGTTCGTCGTGCAGACGGCTCCATCATCCGCTTCGATGGCAACGCTGCTGTTCTGTTGAACAACAAGCAAGAGCCGATCGGCACCCGTATCTTTGGGCCAGTGACCCGTGAACTTCGTACTGAGAAGTTCATGAAGATCGTCTCGCTCGCCCCAGAAGTGCTGTAAGGAGATCCGACATGCAAAAGATTCGTCGTGACGACGAGATCATCGTGATCGCCGGCAAAGACAAAGGTAAGCGCGGTAAGGTGCTCAAGGTTCTCGCTGACGACCGTTTGGTCGTTGGTGGGATTAACCTGGTGAAGCGTCATACCAAGCCTAACCCGATGTCGGGCGTACAGGGCGGTATCGTCGAGAAAGAAGCGCCACTGCACGCTTCCAACGTCGCCATTTTCAACGGCGCAACCAACAAGGCTGACCGCGTTGGTTTCAAAGTTGAAGACGGCAAAAAAATTCGTGTCTTCAAGTCGACCCAAAAAGCGGTTGATGCTTGAACACTGCTAGGTAGAAGACCATGGCACGACTGAAAGAGATTTACTGGAAGGAAATCGCACCGAAGCTTAAGGAAGAACTTAAGCTGTCGAACGTGATGGAAGTTCCACGCGTAACAAAGATCACCCTGAACATGGGTCTCGGCGAAGCAATCGGCGACAAAAAAGTCATCGAGCATGCAGTTGCTGACCTGGAAAAGATCACCGGCCAGAAAGTCGTTGTGACCTACGCTCGTAAATCCATCGCTGGCTTCAAAGTCCGCGAAGGCTGGCCGATCGGCGTCAAAGTGACTCTGCGCCGTGAGCGTATGTATGAATTCCTGGATCGTCTGCTGTCGATCTCCCTGCCTCGGGTTCGCGACTTCCGCGGCCTGAATGCCAAGTCCTTCGATGGTCGTGGCAACTACAGCATGGGTGTGAAAGAGCAGATCATTTTCCCGGAAATCGACTACGACAAGATCGATGCCCTGCGCGGTCTGGACATTACCCTGACCACCACTGCTCGTACGGACGAAGAAGGTCGCGCATTGCTGCGTGCTTTCAAGTTCCCGTTCCGCAACTGATTGGAGTAGGACCATGGCCAAGAAGAGCATGAAAAACCGTGAGCTGAAGCGTCAGCTCACCGTTGCCAAGTACGCCACCAAGCGTGCAGCACTGAAAGCAATCATCGTCGATCTGAACGCAAGTCCAGAAGCGCGTTGGGAAGCTACCGTAGCGCTGCAGAAGCAACCACGTGACGCAAGCGCATCGCGCATGCGTAACCGTTGCCGCCTGACTGGTCGTCCGCACGGCGTTTACCGCAAGTTCGGCCTCGGCCGTAACAAGCTGCGTGAAGCTGCTATGCGTGGTGACGTACCAGGTCTGGTTAAAGCCAGCTGGTAAGCCGAACTTCTCGTGTTATGCGGGCAGGTTTCTTCGGAAACCGACCGGCGTAACACTTGAATTGGAATCAAGCCCCTTTTGGGGCTTGATTCGTTTCTGGCGTACGTCTAGAATTGCCGGCTCGCCAGAGCCCGTGTCCTCACGTGGCCGCGTTTTTTTGGCGACAAGCAGTAGCCGTAAGGCTAATTATTTTGTATTAGGAGCGTCTAGCCCATGAGTATGCAGGACCCGTTAGCGGACATGCTAACTCGTATCCGTAATGCCCAGATGGCCGAAAAGCCCGTCGTAAGCATGCCATCCTCCACTTTGAAGGTGGCTGTAGCCAAAGTCCTGAAGGACGAAGGTTACATTGCGGGTTATCAGATCAGCAGCGAAACCAAGCCCTTGCTGTCTATCGAGCTGAAATATTTCGAAGGCCGTCCGGTTATCGAAGAAGTCAAGCGCGTTAGCCGTCCAGGCCTGCGTCAGTACAAGTCCGTCGATGATCTGCCAAAAGTTCGTGGCGGTCTCGGTGTGTCTATCGTCTCCACCAACAAAGGTGTGATGACGGATCGTGCTGCGCGCGCTGCCGGTGTCGGCGGCGAAGTGCTTTGCACAGTGTTCTAAGGGGGGGATAAGCATGTCACGCGTAGCTAAGAACCCCGTTAAGTTGCCAGCAGGCGTCGAAGTTAAACTCGTCGGTCAGCAGCTTTCGGTGAAGGGTGCAAAAGGCACCCTGGACCTGAACATTCATTCGTCCGTTGAAATTGTTGAAGAAGCTGGTGAGCTGCGTTTTGCTGCTCGTAACGGCGATCAACAGACTCGCGCAATGGCCGGTACCACTCGTGCGTTGGTAAACAACATGGTCCAAGGCGTAAGCCAAGGCTTCGAGCGTAAGCTCCAGCTGGTCGGTGTTGGTTACAAAGCGCAAGCAAAAGGCACGGTGCTGAACCTGGCCCTTGGCTTCTCGCACCCAGTGGACTACGAATTGCCAGCAGGCATCACCGCTGAGACTCCCAACCAAACCGATATCTTCATCCGTGGTATCGACAAGCAGTTGGTTGGTCAAGTGGCCGCTGAGATCCGCGACTTCCGCCGTCCAGAGCCATACAAAGGCAAAGGCGTGCGTTACGCGGACGAAGTCGTCCGTCGTAAAGAAGCCAAGAAGAAGTAGGGCATAGCAAATGACCGTCAAAAAAGTTACCCGACTGCGTCGCGCTCGCAAAGCACGCCTGAAAATGCACGAACTCGAAGTCGTGCGTCTCTGCGTGTACCGCTCTTCGCAGCACATTTATGCCCAGGTCATTTCGGCCGACGGCAGCAAAGTCCTGGCAAATGCCTCGACTTTGGACAAAGAACTGCGTGATGGCGCCACTGGCAACATCGACGCGGCCACTAAAGTTGGCCAGCTGATCGCTGAGCGTGCGAAAGCCGCCGGTGTATCGCAAGTGGCTTTTGATCGTTCCGGCTTCAAGTACCACGGTCGCGTCAAGGCGCTGGCTGATGCTGCTCGTGAAGGCGGGCTGGAGTTCTAAGTTATGGCAAATAACGACCAAAAACGCGACGAAGGCTACATTGAGAAGCTGGTTCAAGTTAATCGCGTAGCAAAAACCGTAAAAGGCGGCCGTATCTTCACTTTCACCGCGTTGACCGTGGTGGGTGATGGTAAGGGCCGTGTTGGCTTCGGCCGTGGCAAGTCGCGTGAAGTGCCTGCTGCGATCCAGAAGGCAATGGAAGCTGCTCGCCGCAACATGATCCAAGTTGATCTGAACGGCACCACTCTGCAGTACGCCATGAAGTCCGCCCACGGCGCTTCGAAGGTTTACATGCAGCCTGCTTCTGAAGGTACTGGCATCATCGCTGGCGGCGCAATGCGTGCTGTCCTGGAAGTTGCTGGCGTTCAGAACGTTCTGGCCAAATGCTACGGTTCGACCAACCCGGTCAACGTTGTACACGCAACGTTCAAGGGTTTGAAGGCCATGCAGTCTCCTGAGTCCATCGCTGCCAAGCGCGGCTTGAACGTTGAGGAGATCATCTGATCATGGCTACCGTTAAAGTTACTTTGATCAAAAGCATGACCGGCCGCATCCCTAACCACAAACTGTGCGTTAAGGGTCTGGGTCTGCGTCGCATCGGTCACACTGTAGAAGTCGCTGATACCCCGGAAAACCGTGGGATGATCAACAAGGCTTACTACATGCTGCGAGTCGAGGGTTAATCGATGAAACTCAATGATCTGAGTCCTGCGCCGGGTTCCCGTCGCGAGAAGCATCGTCCGGGCCGTGGTATCGGTAGTGGTTTGGGTAAGACTGGTGGCCGCGGCCACAAAGGTCAGACCTCCCGCTCCGGTGGCGCCATCGCTCCGGGCTTCGAAGGCGGCCAACAGCCGTTGCATCGTCGTCTGCCTAAGTTCGGCTTCGTCTCTTTGAAGGCTATGGATCGTGCAGAAGTTCGCACCTCCGAGCTGGCTAAAGTGGAAGGCGTCGTAACTGTGCAGTCCCTGAAGGATGCCAACGTGATCAACCAAAACGTACAGCGCGTGAAAATCATGCTGTCCGGTGAGGTTACTCGCGCGGTCACCCTCAAAGGTATCGCAGCCACCAAAGGTGCGCGTGCGGCTATCGAAGCAGCTGGCGGCAAATTCGAGGAATAAATGGCTAAGCAAGGTGCTCTCTCAGCGCTCAGCAAAAGCGGCGGGTTGTCCGAGCTCTGGGCTCGTCTGCGTTTTCTGTTCCTGGCGATTATCGTCTATCGGATCGGTGCGCATATCCCAGTTCCAGGTATCAACCCTGACCGGCTGGCGGACCTGTTTCGACAGAATGAGGGGACCATTCTTAGCTTGTTCAACATGTTTTCCGGTGGTGCGCTGGAGCGCATGAGCATCTTTGCGTTGGGGATCATGCCGTACATTTCGGCGTCGATCATCATGCAGCTCATGACCGCTGTCAGCCCACAGCTGGAGCAGTTGAAGAAGGAAGGTGAGGCTGGTCGTCGTAAGATCAGCCAATACACCCGCTATGGCACCGTTGCACTGGCCCTGGTTCAAGCTATTGGCATGTCCATTGGCTTGGCGGGTCAGGGCGTCGCTTTTTCTGCAGATATCGGCTTCCACTTCGTGGCGGTTACCACCTTCGTGGCGGGTGCCTTGTTCATGATGTGGCTGGGCGAGCAGATCACAGAGCGCGGTGTTGGTAACGGTATCTCGATGTTGATTTTTTCGGGTATCGTCGCCGGTCTTCCGAGGGCTATCGGGCAGTCTTTCGAGTCTGCACGTCAGGGTGATATCAACATTTTCGCTCTGGTCGCCATCGGTTTGCTGGCAGTAGCGATCATCGGTTTCGTGGTGTTCATTGAGCGTGGTCAGCGTCGTATCGCTGTTCACTACGCCAAGCGTCAGCAGGGCCGTAAGGTCTTCGCAGCGCAGACCAGCCACTTGCCGCTGAAAGTGAACATGGCTGGTGTAATTCCGGCCATTTTCGCGAGCAGCATCTTGCTGTTTCCGGCTTCGTTGGGTGCCTGGTTCGGTCAGTCTGAAGGTATGGGCTGGTTGCAGGACATCTCGCAGTCGATCGCTCCTGGTCAGCCGTTGAATATTCTGCTGTTTAGTGCAGGGATTATTTTCTTCTGCTTCTTCTATACGGCGTTGATGTTCAATCCGAAAGACGTAGCGGAAAACCTGAAGAAGTCCGGTGCCTTTATTCCGGGTATCCGTCCTGGTGAGCAGTCGGCACGCTATATCGATGGCGTTTTGACTCGTCTGACCATGTTCGGTGCTCTATATATGATGGCCGTGTGCTTGTTGCCCCAGTTTCTGGTGGTGGCTGCAAACGTGCCGTTCTACCTTGGCGGGACCTCGTTGCTGATCGTGGTCGTGGTTGTGATGGACTTCATGTCCCAAGTGCAATCTCACCTCGTTTCGCACCAGTATGAATCCCTGATGAAGAAAGCCAACCTGAAGGGCTACGGCAGCGGCATGCTGCGCTGAAGCACCCATAAGGTTCGAGGAGTTGGTGATGAAAGTTCGTGCATCGGTGAAAAAGCTGTGCCGCAACTGCAAGATTATTCGCCGCGAAGGTGTTGTTCGAGTAATTTGCAGCGCGGAACCACGTCACAAGCAGCGCCAAGGCTGAGTGTGATCTGTGCTAAAAGCCCAGCAGCTAGTGCGCTGCTGGGTTGATTATTTGTTATTACAGCGATATTATCTCGCGCCCTATTTCTTGGCTTCCGGGGCGTAGGTAGCTGTCAATTGGAGTCCCACTGAATGGCCCGTATTGCAGGCGTTAACATTCCAGATAACAAGCATACTGTTATCTCGCTGACCTACATCTATGGTGTTGGTCGCACGACTGCACAGAAAATCTGTGCTACCACCGGGGTTAACCCGGCGGCGAAGATCAAAGATCTGAGCGATGAGCAGATTGAACAGCTGCGTGGCGAAGTCGCGAAGTTCACCACTGAAGGTGACCTGCGTCGCGAAATCAACATGAAAATCAAGCGCTTGATGGATCTCGGTTGCTACCGCGGTCTGCGTCATCGTCGCGGTCTTCCAGTACGCGGTCAGCGTACCAAGACCAACGCGCGTACCCGTAAAGGTCCGCGTAAGCCGATCCGCAAGTAATCGCCCCAGCGAATCGACAGGAATTAAATCATGGCAAAACCTGCTGCTCGTCCTCGTAAAAAAGTTAAAAAGACAGTGGTTGATGGCATCGCCCACATCCATGCTTCTTTTAACAACACCATCGTGACCATCACCGACCGTCAAGGTAACGCTCTTTCCTGGGCTACCTCCGGTGGTTCGGGTTTCCGCGGTTCCCGCAAGTCCACCCCGTTCGCTGCTCAAGTAGCTGCTGAGCGTGCTGGTCAAGCTGCGCTGGAATACGGCCTGAAAAACCTCGACGTTAACGTCAAAGGTCCAGGTCCAGGTCGTGAATCTGCTGTCCGTGCTTTGAACGGCTGTGGCTACAAGATCGCCAGCATCACCGACGTGACGCCAATCCCGCACAACGGGTGCCGTCCGCCGAAGAAGCGCCGCGTGTAATCCAGGAGATTGTAAAGAATGGCTCGTTACATTGGTCCAAAATGCAAACTCGCTCGTCGCGAAGGCACCGATCTCTTCCTGAAGAGCGGCGTGCGCGCTATCGAATCGAAGTGCAACATTGAAGCAGCACCTGGTATCCACGGTCAGCGCCGCGGTCGCCAGTCCGACTACGGCACCCAGCTGCGTGAAAAGCAGAAAGTCCGTCGTATCTATGGCGTTCTCGAGCGTCAGTTCAGCGGTTACTACAAAGAAGCTGCCGGCAAGAAAGGCGCTACTGGTGAGAACCTGCTGCAACTGCTCGAATGCCGTCTGGACAACGTCGTATACCGTATGGGTTTCGGTTCTACTCGTGCCGAATCTCGTCAGCTGGTATCGCACAAGTCGGTTAGCGTAAACGGTAAAACCGTTAACGTTCCGTCCTACCAGGTTCGTGCTGGTGACGTAGTAGCTATTCGCGAAAAAGCGAAAAACCAACTGCGTATCGTCCAGGCTCTCGATCTGTGTGCCCAACGTGGCCGCGTAGAATGGGTAGAAGTAGACACTGAGAAAAAATCTGGCGTCTTCAAAAACGTTCCAGCTCGCAGTGATCTGTCCGCCGACATCAACGAAAGCCTGATTGTCGAGCTCTACTCCAAGTAAGGGCTAGAAAATAGGTGCATCCATGCAGATTTCGGTAAATGAGTTCCTGACACCCCGTCACATTGATGTACAGGTTGTCAGTCCAACCCGCGCCAAAATCACTCTCGAGCCTCTCGAGCGTGGTTTCGGCCATACCCTGGGCAACGCGCTGCGCCGCATCTTGTTGTCCTCCATGCCCGGCTGTGCAGTAGTCGAGGCCGAGATTGACGGTGTACTTCATGAGTACAGCGCCATCGAAGGTGTACAGGAAGATGTCATTGAAATCCTGTTGAACCTTAAAGGTCTGGCTATCAAGCTGCACGGTCGAGACGAAGTTACGCTGACCTTGTCGAAGAAGGGTTCGGGGGTGGTTACCGCTGCCGATATTCAGCTGGATCATGATGTCGAGATCGTTAACCCCGATCACGTAATCGCTAACCTGGCGTCTAACGGCGCCCTGAACATGAAGCTCGTTGTAGCTCGTGGTCGCGGTTATGAACCAGCAGACTCGCGTCAGAGCGACGAAGACGAAAGCCGCAGCATTGGTCGCTTGCAGCTCGACTCCTCGTTCAGCCCGGTACGTCGTATCGCATACGTGGTGGAAAACGCCCGTGTCGAACAGCGTACCAACCTGGACAAGCTGGTTATTGATCTGGAAACCAACGGTACTCTGGACCCTGAAGAGGCAATCCGTCGCGCTGCAACCATTCTGCAACAGCAGTTGGCTGCGTTCGTCGACCTCAAAGGTGACAGCGAACCTGTTGTAGTCGAACAGGAAGACGAGATCGATCCGATCCTGCTTCGTCCGGTTGACGATTTGGAACTGACCGTACGTTCGGCCAACTGCCTTAAGGCGGAGAACATTTACTACATCGGTGATCTGATCCAGCGCACTGAAGTGGAACTGTTGAAGACTCCGAACCTGGGCAAGAAATCCTTGACCGAAATCAAGGACGTTCTGGCTTCTCGTGGTCTCTCCCTCGGCATGCGCCTCGACAACTGGCCGCCTGCAAGTCTTAAGAAGGACGACAAGGCGACTGCCTGATCGTCGTAATCACCGAACGTTGTGTTTGGTAAGGAATGAACCATGCGTCATCGTAAAAGTGGACGTCACCTGAGCCGTACCAGCTCTCACCGCAAGGCCATGTTTCAAAACATGGCGGTGTCGCTGTTCGAGCACGAGCTGATCAAAACTACCCTGCCGAAAGCCAAGGAACTGCGCCGCGTTGCCGAGCCGCTGATCACTTTGGCCAAGATCGACAGCGTTGCTAACCGCCGTCTGGCTTTCGACCGTACTCGTTCGAAAGAAATCGTCGGTAAGCTGTTCAACGATCTGGGCAAGCGCTATGCGACCCGTGAGGGTGGCTACCTGCGTATCCTGAAGTGCGGTTTCCGCGCTGGCGACAATGCGCCTATGGCGTACGTCGAGCTGGTTGATCGTCCAGTCGGTGGCTCTGTAGAAGCTGCTGAGTAAGACATCAGTCTTCACAAAAAACCGGGCCTAGTGCCCGGTTTTTTGTTGCCTTTCATTTAGTTAAATACAACGCGTTATCAGTTGAGCGCCAGGTTATTGCGCTAATTCTTAGTGATAAAGAGAACTCACCTCATTTACCCATGTTTTCGGCACCAAATGTCACGTATTCGGTGATTTTCTTCGGTTTTCTGCTTCTTGAAAGGTGACCTGTCGCCAATGTTGGTCCAAACTATCGACTTTCATGAAGGAGATTCACGGCGATGCAAGGCCACCCGGACGTCATCGATTACCTCAACACGCTGCTGACCGGCGAATTGGCTGCACGCGACCAATATTTCGTCCATTCGCGGATGTATGAGGATTGGGGTTTCACCAAGCTCTACGAGCGTATCAATCATGAAATGGAAGAAGAGGCACAACACGCTGATGCGTTAATGCGTCGTATTTTGATGCTTGAAGGAACGCCGCGCATGCGGCCGGACGATCTGGACGTGGGTACTACCGTGCCTGAAATGCTCGCCAGCGATCTTCGTCTCGAATATAAGGTCCGCGCAGCATTGTGCAAAGGTATCGCGCTCTGTGAGCAGCATAAGGACTACGTGAGTCGTGACATCTTGCGTGTTCAACTGGCCGATACTGAAGAAGATCACACCTACTGGCTCGAAAAGCAGATGGGTCTGATCAAATCCATCGGGCTGGAAAACTATCTGCAATCGCAGTTCTGATTCATCAGCTTAAAAAAGCCCCTGTCATGATCGCCATGATAGGGGCTTTTTCGTTTTTACACGGTGATCAGGCGCGATCACGTTCGAGTAAAGGTTTGAGGTAATGCCCGGTGTAAGACTGTTTCATTTCCGCGACTTGTTCTGGAGTACCGGTGGCAATGATTTGCCCGCCTTTGGAGCCGCCTTCCGGTCCCAGGTCGACCAGCCAGTCCGCGGTTTTGATCACGTCCAGATTATGCTCAATCACGACGACGGTGTTGCCGTGGTCCCGCAGGCGGTGCAAGACGTCCAATAGCTGTTGAATGTCTGCGAAGTGCAAACCTGTAGTGGGCTCGTCAAGGATGTAGAGGGTTTTGCCGGTATCCCGTTTGGACAGCTCGCGTGATAGCTTCACTCGTTGCGCCTCACCACCAGACAGCGTGGTGGCCGATTGACCGAGTTTGATATACGAGAGCCCGACATCCATCAACGTCTGCAGCTTGCGCGCCAACGCTGGAACAGCATCGAAGAACGTGCGCGCTTCCTCGATAGTCATTTCCAGCACTTCGTGGATGCTTTTGCCCTTGTATTTGATCTCAAGGGTCTCGCGGTTATAGCGCTTGCTCTTGCACACGTCGCACGGCACGTAGATGTCTGGCAGGAAGTGCATTTCGACCTTGATCAGCCCGTCGCCCTGACAGGCTTCGCACCGGCCGCCTTTGACGTTGAACGAGAAGCGGCCCGGTCCGTAGCCCCGAGAGCGAGATTCAGGAACGCCGGAGAACAGCTCGCGAATCGGGGTGAACAGGCCCGTGTAGGTGGCGGGGTTCGAACGCGGCGTCCGGCCGATTGGGCTCTGATCGATGTCTACCACTTTGTCCAGGTGCTGAAGGCCATCGATGCTGTCGTGCGTGGCGGCCTCCAGCGTCGTCGCCCCGTTCAACGCAGTTGCGCTGAGCGGGAACAGCGTGTTGTTGATCAGCGTCGATTTGCCTGATCCGGAAACGCCCGTGACGCACGTCAGCAAGCCGATCGGGATTTCCAGATCGACATTACGCAGGTTATTTCCGCGCGCGCCTTTTAGTTTGAGAGACAGCTTCTTGTTACGCGGGGTGCGCTTCGCCGGTACCTCGATCTTGACGCGACCTGACAGGTATTTACCGGTGAGCGAGTCCGGGTGGGACATGACCTCTTCTGGCGTGCCTTCTGCGACGATATTGCCGCCGTGCACGCCAGCTCCGGGTCCAATGTCCACCACATAATCGGCGAGGCGGATGGCATCTTCGTCATGCTCAACCACGATCACGGTGTTGCCGATGTCACGAAGGTGACGGAGGGTGTCCAGCAGCCTGTCGTTGTCGCGTTGGTGCAGGCCAATGGAGGGTTCGTCAAGGATGTACATCACCCCCACGAGGCCCGCGCCGATCTGGCTGGCAAGGCGAATACGCTGAGCTTCACCGCCCGACAGGGTGTCGGCGCTGCGGTCCAGCGTCAGGTAATCCAGGCCCACGTTCACAAGGAACTGCAACCGCTCGCGGATCTCTTTGAGAATCTTGTCCGCAATCTCGCCACGACGTCCTGTCAGCTTCAGTTCGCCAAAGTATTCAGTGGCGTCACCGATAGGCAGGTTGGTGACGGCCGGGAGCGTTTTTTCGCCCACCCAAACGTGCCGAGCCTCACGACGCAGTCGCGTCCCTCGGCAATCCGGGCAAGGTTGAGTGCTGAGGAATTTCGCCAGTTCTTCGCGCACAGTGGCGGATTCGGTTTCGCGATAGCGACGCTCAAGGTTAGGCACGATCCCCTCGAAGGGGTGAGCGCGCTTGACGATGTCGCCACGGTCATTCAGGTAGCGGAAGTCGACGTTCTGGCTCCCGCTGCCGTTGAGCAGGACTTTTTGGAGATCGGCTGGCAGTTCCTTGAACGGCACTTCCAAACTGAAACCGTAATGACTCGCTAAAGACCCGAGCATCTGGAAATAGTAAACGTTGCGTCGGTCCCAACCACGTATCGCGCCTTCGGCCAACGTCAGTTCGCTATTCACCAGTCGTTTGATATCGAAGAACTGCTTCACACCCAGGCCATCGCAGGTCGGACAGGCGCCCGCCGGGTTGTTGAAGGAGAACAGCTTGGGTTCCAGCTCGCTGATGGCGTGTCCACAGATGGGGCAGGCAAACCGCGCGGAGAAAATCATCTCTTCGCCGGGTTCATCGTCCATCGGTGCGACCAGCGCGATGCCGTCGGCCAGTTTTAGTGCTGTTTCAAACGACTCGGCCAGACGTTGTTGCAGGTCGGCACGGACCTTGAAACGGTCGACGACGACGTCAATGGAGTGCTTCTTCTGTTTATCCAGTTTCGGCAGCTCGTCGAGTTCGCACAGCTTGCCGTTGACCCGTGCACGAACGAAGCCCTGAGCGCGCAGTTCTTCGAATACCGCCAAATGCTCGCCTTTGCGCTCGCGCACAACCGGGGCGAGCAACATCAGCTTGGCGCCCTCTGGCTCCGCAAGCACCAGATCGACCATCTGACTGACGGTCTGCGCTTCCAGCGGGATGTCGTGGTCCGGGCAGCGTGGTGTGCCGACGCGGGCATATAGCAAGCGCAGGTAGTCGTAGATTTCGGTGATGGTGCCCACGGTCGAACGCGGGTTGTGGGATGTGGATTTCTGCTCAATCGAAATCGCAGGCGAGAGGCCTTCGATGGTGTCAACGTCAGGCTTTTCCATCATCGACAGGAACTGGCGCGCGTACGCCGAAAGCGACTCGACGTAGCGGCGTTGGCCTTCGGCGTACAGCGTGTCGAATGCCAGCGACGACTTACCGGAACCAGAAAGGCCGGTAATGACGATCAGCTTGTCGCGGGGCAGGGTGAGGTCGATGTTTTTCAGGTTGTGGGTTCGTGCCCCACGAATCAGGATCTTGTCCAAGGTGGCCTCGCACGGCGGGCGTAAAACGCTGGAGTATACGGCCAAATACTGGATGGATGCACACTATTGAGCAGTCGGCCTACGTACAGGGGAAAAAGAAAATTCCCGCGATGCGCGGCAAAGCGTCGTATGTGCTGTACATCGATGGGACTGGTAGAATCGCCGCCGGTTCACATGAGGTTCTTCCATGCACGATTCTCACAGCGAGCGCATGAGTGGCAGCGAAACCCGCGCAGCGGGCGGTCTGGCGCTGGTGTTCGCGTTCCGTATGCTTGGCATGTTCATGGTGCTGCCGGTCCTGGCGACCTACGGTATGGACCTGGCAGGCGCAAGCCCGACGCTCATTGGTCTGGCGATTGGCGCATACGGCCTGACCCAGGCCGTACTGCAGATTCCATTCGGCATCATCTCCGACCGCATCGGCCGTCGCCCGGTGATTTATCTGGGGCTGGTGGTGTTTGCGCTCGGTAGCGTACTGGCTGCACAGTCCACGTCGATCTGGGGCGTTATCGCCGGGCGCGTTCTTCAAGGCGCGGGTGCTATCTCAGCCGCAGTCATGGCGCTGTTGTCCGATCTGACTCGTGAACAGCATCGCACGAAGGCGATGGCGATGATCGGGATGACGATTGGCGTGTCGTTCGCCATCGCGATGGTGGTCGGGCCGATCCTGACCAGTGCCTTTGGGCTTTCAGGTTTGTTCCTGGCGACAGGGGCCATGGCATTGATCGGTATCGTGATCGTCGCGTTTGTGGTGCCCAAATCCACCGTGACGCTGCAACACCGCGAATCTGGCCTCGCTCGTCAAGCCTTGGGCGCGACGCTCCGACATCCTGACTTGCTGCGCCTGGATTTGGGTATCTTCGCGTTGCACGCGATGCTCATGTCCAGTTTCGTCGCGTTGCCGCTGGCGTTGGTCGAAAAAGCGGGCTTGCCCAAAGAACAGCACTGGTGGGTCTACCTGACCGCGTTGCTCATTTCTTTCTTCGCGATGATCCCGTTCATCATCTACGGCGAGAAGAAGCGTCAGATGAAGCGTATCTTGCTCGGCGCGGTCTCCGTGCTGATGCTCACTGAACTATTCTTCTGGGAGTTCGGCAATACGCTTAGGGCGTTGGTCATCGGGACAGTGGTGTTTTTCACCGCATTTAATCTGCTGGAAGCGTCGCTGCCTTCTCTGATCAGCAAGGTCTCTCCGGCGGGCGGCAAAGGCACTGCGATGGGGATTTACTCCACCAGTCAGTTCCTCGGCTCGGCGGCGGGTGGCATCCTCGGCGGCTGGCTGTTTCAGCACGGTGGGTTGGGTGTGGTCTTCCTGGGAGGCGCAGCGCTGGCCGCCATTTGGCTCGCTTTTGCTGTTACCATGCGCGAGCCTCCGTACGTAACCAGCCTTCGCTTGCCGTTGTCGCCCGAGGCTCAACGCGACACAGGCCTTGCCGATCGCGTGTTGGCCGTACGTGGAGTAACAGATGCAGTAGTGGTAGCCGATGAGGCTGCCATCTATATCAAATTTGACAAAGAACTGTTGGATCGGGCGTCTTTCGACGAAGTGGTCAATCCAGCGTCGGAAACGGTTGAAGCCTAGGAGAACGTTATGGCCCGTGGGGTTAACAAAGTCATATTGGTCGGTACATGCGGCCAGGATCCCGAAGTTCGCTACTTGCCTAACGGTAACGCTGTGACCAACCTGAGTCTGGCGACCAGCGAACAATGGACCGACAAGCAAACCGGTCAGAAAGTTGAAAAGACCGAATGGCACCGCGTTTCGATGTTCGGCAAGGTCGCAGAGATCGCCGGCGAGTACCTGCGTAAAGGTTCGCAGGTCTACATCGAAGGCAAACTGCAAACCCGCGAGTGGGAAAAAGACGGCATCAAGCGTTACACCACTGAAATCGTCGTGGACATGCAAGGCACCATGCAACTGCTCGGCGGCCGTCCACAGGGTGATGCTCAACAAGGTCAAGGCGGTGGTGGTTATCAGAATTCCGCACCTCGTCCACAACAATCGCGTCCACAGGCTGCTCCACAACAACAGCCACAGCGCGAATCGCGTCCAGCTCCGCAGCAAGCGCCACAACCGGCTCCTGACTTCGACAGCTTTGATGACGATATTCCGTTCTGATTCATCCGAATCAAACGCAATAACGCATTAGAACTAAAGCCCCCGTACAGCTCAGCTGTCGGGGGCTTTGTTGTTTCATCGGCGTTGGCGTTTACAGCCCCAGTTCTGTCAGCCCCGGATGGTCATCCGGACGGCGTCCCAGTGGCCACAAGAACTTGCGCTCGGATTCCTTGATTGGCATGTCGTTGATGCAGGCAAAGCGGCGGTGCATCAGGCCGTCTTCGTTGAATTCCCAGTTCTCGTTGCCGTAGGAGCGGAACCAGTTGCCGGAGTCGTCGTGCCACTCGTAGGCGTAACGCACGGCAATGCGGTTGTCGGTGAAAGCCCACAGCTCTTTGATCAGACGGTAGTCCAGCTCTTTTTTCCATTTGCGGGTGAGGAAGGCCTTGGCCTCTTCGCGATTGGTCGCGAACTCGGCGCGGTTACGCCATTGGGTGTCGAGGGTGTAGGCCAACGAGACTTTTTCAGGATCGCGGCTGTTCCAACCATCTTCGGCGAGGCGAATCTTTTGGATCGCCGATTCGCGGGTGAACGGGGGAAGCGGCGGGCGAGTTTGGGCATTGGACATGGCAGAGCCTCCAGGCAAGTTGGATAGATCAGTGGGTGGAGCGTTCTTGAAGCTCAGGCCTCTTGGGGCAAGGCCTGTTTCAGCAACAGCTGCGCAACATCTCTTGCGCTGTCGGCGGCGCTGTAGTCGCCCATGACGCGGGCCATGGTGATGGCGCCTTCCATCAGTATCAGCAACTGCCGGGCGAGTGCTGACGGTTGCTCAATGTTCAGTTGCTCGGTCAGTTCTAGCGTGTAATCCAGCAATTTCTGTTTGTGCAGCTTGGCGATCAGGCGAATGGGGTCGTTTGGATCACCGATTTCCCCTGACGTATTGATGAACGCGCAGCCGTGAAACCCTTTCGATTCAAACCAGCCTTTGAGCACGTTGAACATGTTCAGGATGCGCGCCTGCGGGGTGTCCGCCTTGTCCGATTCGGTTCTGAACCATTGCATCCAGCGCACATCGCGGGCATTGAGCGCCGCGGCGGCGACCTCGTCTTTGGTCGCGAAATAACGGTAGATGCTTTTACGGGCGACACCGGAAGTCTTCACCAGAAGATCCATGCCCATAGCGTGAATCCCGTTCTGATAGATGAGCTGCTCGGCGGTCGCGAGAATTTTGTCGCGTGTGTCGGTGGTCGTCGTATTCATGGGATTTAAGGTAGAACGATCGTTCTCCATCGTCAAGTGCGTTTATGAAAAGGACGTTTTCCGTTGGTCGGGCGAAGCTCAAAGCGGATGAAGGTTGCCGACCGCGCCGAACTTGCGCGGCGAATTTCGATCAGTTTCTGTGGGCCTTGATTTCGCCGTCCCTCATGACCGAAGGAGTGACCTGCGTTTTGTCGAATTTCAAATCTGTCCTGCTGCTGTGTCTGACGATCTGTCTCGGCAGCCTCAACGCGCACGCAGCCAGTGCGCCTCCCACGAGCACCGCCCAGTCAACCGCGCCAGCCGATGCGGCGCCAGCAGCCGAACCCCCTAAACCAGAGATCCTGGTGAAGGGCGGATTGCTCGGCGTCATCAGCACCAGTATCGACAGCGTCCAGGACAAGCTGGACCTGGACGGCCATTTGCTCGACTCCTGGCGTTTGCGTGCCGACCGTGCGGCTGATGAGCTGGGGGCGCTGGTCAACAAACCGTCTTCCCGCTCGCCTTGGGCAATCGCGGGAGACTTCTTGATCCTGTCGGTGGTCTGGATCGGCGCATTCCTGATGCTGAATCGAATCGGCACGTTCATCGTCAATCGCGTGTCGCGGCATCGGCTGCTGGCCCGGCGAGAGCGTGTGCAAGGCGTGCTGAGTTACGTGCTGCCCTTCACGATTCCGGCTCTGATCTCTCTACCGCTGACGCTTTACGTGAGTCATTTCATGCAACTGTCGATTGGCCGGGCGCTGGCGTTGTGTCTGGCGTATTCGACGAGCAGCGGCATTTTCTCTACCTCGGTGCTGATGTCGGTGATCGTGCTGTTCAACTCGGGCCACAAGCGGCCGGCGGTTCGCATCATTCGTCACTACGCGCCGCATCCGCTGTTCATCATCGGGTTCTTCGCGGCCTTGAGTGACGCGCTGACCAGCCCACAGATTTCCCGCCAGATCGGCGGCAACGTCACCACCAGCGTCGCAGCGTTCACCGGGCTGATGGCGTCGATCATGTTTTGCATCGTGGTGATTCGCATGCGCCGCCCCGTGGCCCATCTGATCCGCAACCGTCCATTGAGTGCACGGCTGTCGCGACCGGCGTTGCAGCAAACGTTGAAGATTTTTTCGAGCCTATGGCACCTGCCTATTTTGCTGATGATTCTGGTCTCGGGCGTCAACCTGATCGGCGCAGGCGAGGACAGCCAGGAAGCCCTGCGTTGCGCCTTGCTCACGACCGTTTTGCTGATCGGCACGGTGTTTCTCAGCACATTGTTCCAACACATGTTCAAGCCTGCGGAGGAGCGCAGCTCAAGGGTTTACAAGGAGCGTTTGCTGAGCCTGTTGCACGCTGTGCTGCGCATTGCGCTGGCGATTGGGTTCATTGAATTGTTGGGCCGGATTTGGGGTTTTTCGCTGTTCGAATTCGCGCAACGGAATGCGCTGGGCAAAGTAATCAGTGATTCCCTCAGCAGCATCGGGCTGATCTTTCTGGTGACCTGGCTGCTGTGGGTGGTGATGGACACTGCAATTCAGGAAGCCCTCAAGCCGCCGACCAGCACGCGTTCGTCCCGTCAGCCGAGTACGCGAGTCAAGACGATCCTGCCGCTGCTGCGCAACGCGATCAAAATCATTCTGGTGGTGATCTGCACGATCACGACCATGGCCAACCTCGGGATCAACGTCGCGCCGCTGCTCGCGGGTGCCGGGGTGGTCGGTCTCGCCATCGGTTTCGGTTCGCAGCAATTGGTGCAGGACGTGATCACCGGTCTGTTCATCATCATCGAAGACACCATTTCCATCGGCGACTGGGTGGTGCTGGATTCCGGCCACGCGGGCACCGTGGAAAGTCTGACTATCCGCACGCTGCGTTTGCGCGACGGCAAGGGGTTCGTGCATTCGGTGCCGTTCGGTCAGATCAAGGCGGTGACCAACCAGTCTCGCCAGTTCGCTTACGCGTTCTTCTCGTTCCAGTTCACCTACGATTCGGATGTGGATTCTGCGACCTCGCTGATTCGCGAAGCCGGGCAGGCAATCACCGATGATTTCCTGCTGGCCAGCAAGCTGCAAGGGCCGCTGGAAGTGTTCGGGCTGGATCGCATGGACATGAACGGGATCGTGATCACGGCGCAGTTCCGCACGTCGTCGGGCGGGCAGTATGCGGTCAGTCGCGCATTCAACGACAAACTCAAGCGCCTTGTGGATAAGTCCACAGACGTGCGATTTGCGCAAACTTATCCACAACTGGTGATGAGCCCGCACAACGGCCAGTATTCGCAGATGGAGGACGGCGACGAGCAGCAAGCGTTGCCGGGCAAGACGACAATCGTGAATAAAGACGGGTCGGAGAGCCCGGTGTGACCGCGATTATCTAAACAACCGGTCCCGGACCTGCAACATCATCCCGGCGTCCAGTTCGCCCCAGTATTGCGGCTTGCCCGCCACGACCGCCGCGATGGGAACCCCGTCGCGGTAGACCAGCCGGTTGCCGACCACTGCCGCGACTTTCGGCCCTGGCAACAGCGTGCCCGCCAGGTTCAGCGGATCGACGCCGCTGACCCCGATCAAACTGCCATCCAATGGGCGTTTGCGGACCTCCCGCAGCAGGGGAATCG
>NZ_JAAAKW010000032.1 GCF_009905615.1 Pseudomonas sp. SLFW | reverse complement strand
CGCAGGCGGCGCGGAGTGGGTCGAGCGGCATGGATGCCGCGAGAGCGCCGCAAGGACATGGATGTCCGTTCGGCGCGCGCCCACGGAGCGTCGCCGGAGAGAGGGAACCCTGACGAAGTCAGGGCCAAGCCAGGAGCAAATGGTTTTGGTTACTTTTCCCGAAAGAAAAGTGACCCGCTGTAAGAGCGGAACCGATATCAGCAACACCACCGCGAATGGCTATTCACTTAAACCTCAGCCACCAAAAACACAAAAGCCACCCGAAGGTGGCTTTTGTCGATCAGTCAGCGATCAAAGGCAATCAGGCCTTCTTCACTTCCCAACCGGTCAGCTCAGCCAAAGCCTTGCCGATGTCTGCCAGCGAACGCACGGTTTTCACGCCTGCGTCTTGCAGCGCAGCGAATTTCTCGTCTGCAGTGCCTTTACCGCCGGAGATGATTGCACCTGCGTGGCCCATGCGCTTGCCCGGAGGAGCAGTCACACCCGCGATGTAGGAAACAACCGGCTTGGTCACGTTTGCCTTGATGTAGGCAGCCGCTTCTTCTTCAGCCGAACCGCCGATCTCACCGATCATCACGATCGCTTCGGTCTTCGGGTCTTCCTGGAACAGCTTCAGGATGTCGATGAAGTTCGAGCCTGGGATCGGGTCACCACCGATACCCACGCAAGTCGACTGACCGAAACCGGCGTCAGTGGTCTGCTTCACAGCTTCGTAAGTCAGGGTGCCGGAACGCGACACGATACCGACTTTACCTGGCAAGTGAATGTGACCTGGCATGATGCCGATCTTGCACTCGCCCGGAGTGATCACGCCTGGGCAGTTAGGGCCGATCAGGGTAACACCCAGCTCGTCGCACTTGACCTTGGCATCCAGCATGTCGAGGGTAGGGATACCTTCGGTGATGCAGATGATCAGCTTGATGCCGCCGAACGCTGCTTCCAGGATCGAGTCCTTGCAGAATGCAGCCGGTACGTAGATAACGCTGGCGGTGGCGCCAGTGGTTTCTACGGCTTCACGAACGGTGTTGAACACTGGCAGGTTCAGGTGAGTGGTGCCACCTTTGCCCGGGGTCACGCCGCCAACCATCTTGGTGCCGTAGGCGATGGCTTGTTCGGAGTGGAAAGTACCTTGGGAGCCGGTGAAGCCCTGGCAGATAACTTTGGTGTCTTTATTGATCAGGACGCTCATTATTTGCCCTCCGCAGCTTTGACAACTTGTTGAGCAGCGTCGGTCAAGCTGGTTGCAGCGATGATGTTCAAGCCGCTTTCCGCCAGTACTTTAGCGCCCAGGTCAGCGTTGTTGCCTTCCAGACGAACAACAACCGGGATTTTCACGCCAACTTCTTTCACTGCACCGATGATGCCTTCGGCAATCATGTCGCAACGAACGATGCCGCCGAAGATGTTGACCAGTACTGCAGCGACGTTGGTGTCGGACAGAATGATCTTGAACGCTTCGGTCACGCGCTCTTTGGTAGCGCCACCACCTACGTCGAGGAAGTTGGCTGGCTTGCCGCCGTGCAGGTTGACGATGTCCATGGTACCCATGGCCAGGCCAGCACCGTTGACCATGCAGCCGATGTTGCCTTCCAGTGCGACGTAGTTCAGTTCGAACTTGGCAGCATGGGCTTCACGCGGGTCATCTTGCGATGGGTCGTGGAAAGTCTTCAGCTTTGGCTGGCGATACATGGCGTTGGCGTCGATGTTGATCTTGGCGTCGAGGCAGTGCAGATCGCCGTCAGCCTTGATCACCAGCGGGTTCACTTCGAGCAGGGCCAGGTCGTGGTCCTGGAACAGCTTGCCCAGGCCGACGAAGATCTTGGCAAACTGCGCAACCTGCTTGCCTTCCAGACCCAGCTGGAATGCCAGCTCGCGACCCTGGAATGGCTGAGCGCCAACCAGTGGGTCGATGGTTGCTTTGAGAATCTTCTCAGGCGTGTCGTGAGCGATTTTCTCGATGTCCACGCCACCTTCGGTGGAAGCCATGAACACGATACGACGGCTCGAACGATCGACTACAGCGCCCAGGTACAGCTCTTTGGCGATGTCAGTGCAGGATTCAACCAGGATCTTGGTGACTGGCTGACCGTTGGCATCAGTCTGGTAAGTGACCAGACGCTTGCCCAACCACTGTTGAGCGAACGCAGCTGCGTCTTCTTTGCTCTTGACGAGCTTTACGCCGCCCGCTTTACCGCGACCACCTGCGTGAACCTGGGCTTTGACAACCCACTCGGTTCCGCCGATCTTGTCGCACGCTTCTGCTGCTGCTTCCGGGGTGTCTACTGCAAAGCCCTTGGATACTGGCAGGCCATATTCAGCAAACAGCTGCTTACCCTGATACTCGTGAAGATTCATGCTTATTACCGTCTTCGTTAGGTACTGCGCTTCGGTGCTGCTCGTCTATGCGTGCCGCACCACCTGTGACCGCTTCTCCCGGAAGGTCGCACGCCTGCATGTAAACGCAGGAGTGAAATCCGCCGGGAGTTCGAGTCCGACCGACCTTCCGCGGCAGACCCTGCGAACAAGGCCTGCGACGGGCGGTCCGTCGTGGTTTTTCTTAGCGTCTTTTGTTAGCGCTTTTTCTTGTTCTGGATGTGGATGGCGTGGCCATTCACTGCCAGAGCAGCTTCGTGCAAGGCTTCGGACAGCGTTGGGTGCGAGAACACCATCATGCCGATGTCTTCGGCACTGGTGCCGAATTCCATGCCGATTGCACCCTGCTGAACCAGTTCTGCTGCGCCTGGACCAATGACGTGTACACCCAGTACACGGTCAGTCTTGGCATCAGCGATGACTTTGACAAAACCGCCAGTGTCGTTCGCTGCCATGGCACGGCCGCTGGCCGCGAATGGGAACTGACCGACGTTAACCTCGACACCTTCGGCCTTCAAGGTCTGTTCGGTTTTACCGACCCACGCGATTTCCGGGTGAGTGTAGATAACCGAAGGGATCAGGTCGTAGTTCATCTGGGTCTTGTGACCCTTGATGCGCTCGACGACCATGATGCCTTCTTCCGACGCCTTGTGCGCCAGCATCAGACCGCGAACCACGTCACCGATCGCGTAGACGCCAGGAACGCTGGTCTCGCACTGATCGTTGACGAAGATGAAACCGCGCTCGTCGATGTCGACGCCGCTGTCGGAGGCCAACAGGTCGGTGGTCACCGGACGACGGCCCACGGCCACGATCAGGCGATCGAAGGTGATGTTCTGCTCACCGTCTTTGTCGGTGTAGTTGACGACCACTTCATTGCCGTTGACTTTCGAACCGGTCACGCGAGCGCCCAGTTTGATGTCCAGACCCTGCTTGGTGAACGTCTTCTGCGCTTCCTTGGAAACGGCTTCGTCAGCGGCCGGCAGGAACTTCTCCAGCGCTTCCAGAACGGTGACCTTGGAACCCAGACGCGACCACACCGAACCCAGTTCCAGGCCGATGACGCCAGCACCGATCACGCCCAGACGCTCAGGCACGGTCTGGAATTCCAGGGCGCCGGTGGAGTCGACGATAACGTTCTGGTCGACCGGAGCCGGTGGAATGTCGATCGGACGCGAGCCGGACGCCAGGATGATGTTGTCGGCTTCGATGACTTCAGTGGTGCCGTCAGGCTTGGTCAGCTCGACTTTCTTGCCGGCCAGCAGCTTGCCGTGACCTTGCAGGGAAGTGACGCCGTTTGCCTTGAACAGGCTGGCGACGCCGCCGGTCAGGCCTTTGACGATCTGGGACTTGCGACCAACCATCGCGGCCACGTCCATTTGCACGTCGCCGGAAATCGAGATGCCATGAACGTTGAACTGGTTCTTGGCTTCGTAGAATTTCCAGGAGCTGTCCAGCAGCGCCTTGGACGGGATGCAACCTACGTTCAGGCAGGTACCGCCGAGGGCCAGTTTGCCCTCTTTATCCTGATACTTCTCGATGCAGGCAGTCTTGAGACCAAGTTGCGCAGCCTTGATGGCGGCCACATAACCGCCAGGGCCTGCGCCAATCACTACCACGTCGAATTTCTGGGACATAACAAAGTTCCTTTAGCTACAAGCTTTAAGCTGCAAGCTGCAAGCTGATCTGCGTAGATCTGCAGATTCAACTCGCGACCTGTACATAAGGGCAATCCAAGCTCCCCGAGCCACACGCCGCTCTGCTTCTGACTTGAAGCGTGCAGCTTGCAACTCGGGGCTGCTTTTTAGATGTCCAGCAACAGACGAGCCGGATCTTCCAGCAGGTTCTTGATGGTCACCAGGAAGGTCACAGCTTCTTTACCGTCGATCAAGCGGTGATCGTAGGACAGCGCCAGGTACATCATCGGACGGATGACAACCTGACCATTGATCGCCATAGGGCGCTGCAGGATGTTGTGCATGCCCAGGATGGCCGCTTGTGGCGGGTTGACGATCGGGGTCGACATCATCGAACCGAAAGTACCACCGTTGGTGATGGTGAAGGTACCACCGGTCATCTCGTCGATGGACAGTTTGCCGTCACGGGCTTTCTTGCCGAAGGTGGCGATGCCGCCTTCGATTTCAGCCAGGCTCATGTGCTCGGCGTTACGCAGAACCGGTACCACCAGGCCACGGTCGCTGGAGACCGCAACGCCGACGTCGGCATAACCGTGGTAGACGATGTCGGTGCCGTCGATCGACGCATTGACAGCCGGGAAGCGTTTCAGCGCTTCGGTAGCAGCCTTGACGAAGAACGACATGAAGCCCAGGCGCACGCCGTTGTGGGACTTCTCGAACAGGTCTTTGTACTTCGAACGCAGGGCCATGACTTCAGTCATGTCGACTTCGTTGAAGGTGGTCAGCATGGCCATGTTCGACTGGGCTTCGACCAGACGCTTGGCGACGGTGGCACGAACACGAGTCATCGGAACGCGCTTCTCGGTGCGGTCGCCAGCGGCGAACACAGGAGCAGCAGGCGCTGCGGCAGGCTTGGCAGCAGGTGCAGCAGCCGGAGCGGATTTCTTCGCTTCGATGGCAGCGACCACGTCTTCCTTGGTCACGCGGCCATCTTTGCCAGTGCCTTTGACGCTGGACAGGTTGATGCCGTTTTCTTCGGCCAGTTTGCGGGCAGCCGGAGCACCGATGGCGTCTTCGTCGCCAGCAGCCGGAGCCGGAGCAGCGGCTGGAGCGGCGGCAGGTGCAGCAGCGGGTGCAGCAGCGGCAGCCGGAGCAGCCGATGCAGTGGCGCCTGCGTCCAGAGTAGCGATCAGTTCGTTGGACAGGACGGTGTCGCCCTCGCCTTTCACGATGGAAGCCAGAACGCCGTCGGCTTCGGCCAGCACTTCGAGCACGACTTTGTCGGTTTCGATGTCAACCAGCAGCTCGTCACGTTTTACCGCTTCGCCCGGCTGTTTGTGCCATTTGGAAATGGTGCCGTCGGCAACGGATTCCGGGAAAGAGGGGGCTTTGATCTCAATAGCCATTGTCTGTAATTCCTTAATTCGGTTTCTAGTGCGCGAAGGCGTTAAACAGTGAACGCGTCTTGCAGCAGTTTTTCCTGCTGTTCGGCGTGCATCGAAGCGTAGCCACATGCAGGCGCGGCAGAAGCATCACGACCGGCATACTCAAGAACGAGGTTGCGGTTGTGGTTGCCAATGCTGCGGCGCAAGTGATGCTGGCTGCTGTACCAGGCGCCCTGGTTCATCGGCTCTTCCTGACACCAGACCACGTTGGTCAGGTTGGTGTAAGGCGCGATGGCCTCCATCAGGTCGTCTTCCGGGAACGGGTAGAGCTGCTCGATACGCACGATGGCGATATCTTCGCGGCCTTCGGCACGGCGTTTTTCCAGCAGGTCGTAGTAGACCTTGCCACTGCACAGAACCAGGCGAGTCACCTTGGCCGGATCGAGGGTGTCGATTTCCGGGATGACGGTCTGGAACGAACCTTCGGCGAGATCCTCAAGGGTCGAAATGGCCAGCTTGTGGCGCAGCAGCGACTTCGGCGTCAGCACGATCAGCGGTTTGCGCAGCGGACGAATCACCTGACGGCGCAACAGGTGGTAGATCTGGGCCGGGGTGGTCGGCATGCACACCTGAATGTTGTGCTCGGCGCACAGCTGCAGGTAACGCTCCAGACGCGCCGAAGAGTGCTCCGGACCCTGACCTTCGTAGCCGTGAGGCAACAGCATGGTCAGACCGCACAGACGGCCCCACTTGTGCTCACCGCTGGTGATGAACTGGTCGATCACGACCTGTGCACCGTTGGCGAAGTCACCGAACTGGGCTTCCCAGATCACCAGCGCATTTGGCTGGGTGGTCGAGTAGCCGTATTCGAATGCCAGTACCGCTTCTTCCGACAGGAACGAGTCGTACAGGTCAAAGCGAGGCTGACCGGCATACAGGTTCTGCAGAGGCACGTAGGTAGCGGCGTCTTTCTGGTTGTGCAGCACGGCGTGACGGTGCGAGAACGTACCGCGACCAACGTCCTGACCGGTGATACGCACCGGGTGACCTTCGAACGCCAGCGTGGCGTAGGCCATGGTTTCGGCATAACCCCAGTTGATCGGCAGGCCACCGGCTTGCATCTTCTGGCGGTCTTCGTAGATCTTCTGGACCTGACGCTGAACCACGAAGCCTTCCGGCAGTTCCATCAGCTTGGCCGACAGTTCCTGCAGGGTCTTCAGGTCGAAACGGGTGTCGTGACGTGCGGTCCAGGCGTGGCCCAGGTATGGACGCCAATCGACGAACAGTTCCTTGTTAGGCTCTTTGACCAGGCTCTTCACAACGTGCATGCCGTTGTCCAGCGCGTTGCGGTACTCGTCGACCTTGGTCTGAGCCGCTTCGGCCGCGAGGATGCCACCGGCAGCCAGTGCATCGGCATACAGCTCACGGGTGGTGCGCTGTTTGGCGATCTGCTGGTACATCAGTGGCTGGGTGCCGCTTGGCTCATCCGCTTCGTTGTGGCCGCGACGACGGTAGCAGACCAAGTCGATCACCACGTCACGCTTGAACTGCATGCGGTAGTCGATGGCCAGCTGGGTCACGAACAGAACCGCTTCAGGGTCATCGCCATTCACATGGAGAATCGGTGCCTGAATCATCTTGGCAACGTCGGTCGCGTACTCAGTGGAGCGCGAGTCTTCCTGGTTGCTGATGGTGAAGCCGACCTGGTTGTTGATCACGATGTGAATCGTGCCACCGGTCTTGAAGCCACGGGTCTGCGACATCTGGAAGGTTTCCAGAACCACGCCCTGGCCTGCGAACGCAGCGTCACCATGGATGGAAATCGGCAGAACCTTCTCACCCGTGGTGTCGTTGCGGCGGTCTTGACGCGCGCGCACGGAACCTTCGACCACCGGAGAAACGATCTCCAGGTGGGACGGGTTGAACGCCATGGCCAGGTGAACTTCGCCACCGGTGGTCATCACGTTGGACGAGAAGCCCTGGTGGTATTTCACGTCACCGGAACCCAGCTCGACCTTCTTCTTGCCTTCGAACTCATCGAACAGCTCGCGCGGGTTCTTGCCGAAGGTGTTGACCAGCACGTTCAGACGGCCACGGTGGGCCATGCCGATAACGATTTCCTTGGTGCCGTAGGAACCGGAACGCTGGATCAGTTCGTCCAGCATCGGGATGAGGCTTTCGCCCCCTTCCAGACCGAAACGCTTGGTGCCCGGGTATTTGGTGCCCAGGTATTTTTCCAGACCCTCAGCCGCGGTGACGCGCTCGAGCAGATGGCTCTGAATGTCGGCGGAGTATGCTGGACGGCCACGCACGCTTTCGAGGCGCTGCATGAACCAGTTGCGCTGGTTCGAATCCACGATGTGCGTGAACTCGGCACCGATGGTGCGGCAATATGTCTTCTGCAAGGCTTCGACGATTTCGCGTAGGCTCGCCTCCTCCTTGCCGATGAACAGGTCGCCGGCACGGAAGGTGGTATCGAGGTCAGCGTTGGTCAAGCCGTAATGGTTGATCGACAGGTCAGCTGGCGCAGTACGCTTCCACAAACCCAGAGGATCGAGTTGCGCACCCTGATGGCCGCGCATACGGAATGCCTGGATCAGTCGCAGGACTTCGACTTGCTTCTTCTCGTGCTCGCTGCTCACGCTACCGGCGGAGACCGGTTGGGCGCGGCGCTGGTTTTTGCCCAGCAACACGAAATGATCGCGAACCGTAGAGTGCGATACATCGTTGGCAGTGCCACCTTCTGCAGGCAGCGTCTGAAAGTAGGTGCGCCACTCTTCTGGCACAGCGTTAGGGTCGTGCAGGTAAAGCTCATAGAGCTCTTCCACATAGGCAGCGTTACCACCGGAAAGGTGGGCGCTGTTCCACATGCGCTGCATCACGCTTTCTTGCATGCTTGGTCACCCTCGGTTAGGGGACACCATCGACGTCGACACCAAGGCAAACTCACACGGCGGTTCAGCGAATGTATCAATTCGCCGACTGCACCGAGTCGCCAGGGATCACGCAGATAGTCCGGGTACCAGCCCGGATGCCCCTGCTGGTCTCATTTCTTCAAAATAAGAGCCGCGGCCATATGACCGCTGCTCAGGTTAAAACTACAGCGCCGGTTGAAGCCTGCGCCGTAGCGTTTACGGGTACAACATTTCAAATACTGCCATGCATCTGTTGCGTGCATCGATGCCACAAGGTGCAACGAACCGGCCCGTAACGCTTCACGCTTACGGGCCGGAACATCAGATACCGCTGGTGAGAAGCATGCTGCGTACGTGACCGATAGCCTTGGTTGGGTTCAGGCCTTTCGGGCAAACGTTCACGCAGTTCATGATTCCGCGGCAACGGAATACGCTGAACGGATCGTCCAGCGATGCGAGGCGCTCCTGGGTCTTGGTGTCACGGCTGTCAGCCAGGAAACGATAGGCTTGCAGCAGTGCTGCTGGACCGAGGAACTTGTCGGGGTTCCACCAGAACGAAGGGCAGGAAGTCGAGCAGCAAGCGCACAGGATGCACTCGTACAGACCGTCCAGCTTCTCACGCTCTTCAGGCGACTGCAGACGCTCGATGGCCGGAGCCGGCGTGTCGTTCTGCAGGAATGGCTTCACCTTCTCGTACTGCTTGTAGAAGATGCTCATGTCGACGACCAGGTCACGAATGACCGGCAAACCAGGGAGCGGACGCACCACCAGCTTGTTGTTTTTCACCACGGCAGACAGCGGCGTGATGCACGCCAGGCCGTTCTTGCCGTTGATGTTCATGCCGTCGGAACCGCAAACACCTTCACGGCAGGAACGACGGTACGAGAAACCTTCGTCCTGCTCTTTGATGAGTGCCAGTACGTCCAGCACCATCAGGTCTTTGCCACCGGTATCGACTTCGAACACCTGGGTTTTAGGCGCCGAGTCGCTGTCGGGGTTGTAACGATAAACTTCGACTTTCAACATAGCGGCCACCCTTAGTAAGTCCGTACTTTTGGTTCGAACGCCGGAACGGTCTTCGGCGCAAAGTTGACTGCACGTTTGGCAACCCGCTTTTCACCCGGGTAGTACAGGGTGTGGCACAGCCAGTTGACGTCATCACGGTCTTCGAAGTCTTCACGGGCGTGAGCGCCGCGGGATTCGGTACGCGTGTCGGCAGCAATTGCCGTGGCTTCAGCGACTTCCAGCAGGTTCTGCAACTCCAGCGCTTCGATACGCGCGGTGTTGAAGCCCTGGGATTTGTCGTTGATCTTGACGTTGGCGATGCGCGCACGCAGATCAGCCAATTGCTCGATGCCCTTCTTCATGTATTCGCCGGTACGGAATACGCCGAAGTAGTTCTGCATGCAGCTTTGCAGCTCGCGACGCAGGGTAGCGACGTCTTCGCCATCGGTACGCTCGTTCAGTGCATTCAGACGGCTCAGCGCGAGGTCGATATCGGCCTGGGTCGCTTCATCGTACTCAATGCCGTCGGTCAGCGCTTTTTCAAGGTGCAGGCCAGCAGCGCGGCCGAACACGACCAGGTCGAGCAGCGAGTTGCCGCCCAGACGGTTGGCACCGTGAACCGATACGCACGCCACTTCACCGACAGCGAACAGACCAGGGATGATCGCGTCCTTGCCTTCGGCGTCCATTGTCATGGCCTGACCATGGATGTTGGTGGCAACGCCGCCCATCATGTAATGGCAGGTTGGAACGACGGGGACTGGCGCGACAACCGGGTCAACGTGCGCGAAGGTCTTGGACAGCTCACAGATACCTGGCAGGCGGCTGTGCAGCACTTCCTCACCCAGGTGATCCAGCTTCAACATCACGTGGTCGCCGTTAGGACCGCAACCGTTGCCAGCGATGATTTCTTTAACCATCGAACGGGCCACAACGTCACGACCTGCAAGGTCCTTGGCGTTAGGCGCGTAGCGCTCCATGAAACGCTCGCCGTGCTTGTTGATCAGGTAACCGCCTTCACCACGGCAACCTTCGGTGACCAGTACACCTGCGCCGGCGATGCCAGTCGGGTGGAACTGCCACATTTCGATGTCCTGAACCGGAACGCCTGCACGCAGCGCCATGCCGATACCGTCACCGGTGTTGATCAGGGCGTTGGTGGTGGATGCGTAGATACGACCCGCGCCGCCGGTGGCCAGTACAGTGGCCTTGGCCTTGATGTACATGGTTTCGCCGGTTTCGATGCAGATGGCGATCACGCCGACGAATGCGCCTTCAGCGTTCTTCACGAGGTCTACAGCGTAGTACTCGTTCAGGAACGTGGTGCCGGCTTTCAGGTTGCCCTGGTACAGGGTGTGCAGCAGTGCGTGACCGGTACGGTCCGACGCTGCGCAGGTACGAGCAGCCTGGCCGCCCTTGCCGAAGTCCTTCGACTGACCACCGAACGGGCGCTGGTAGATACGACCTTGTTCGGTACGCGAGAACGGCATACCCATGTGGTCCAGCTCGTAAACGGCTGCCGGACCTTCCTGACACATGTATTCGATCGCGTCCTGGTCGCCGATGTAGTCGGAACCCTTGACGGTGTCGTACATGTGCCAGCGCCAGTCATCGTTCGGGTCGGCCGAGGCGATGGCGCAGGTGATGCCACCCTGTGCGGATACGGTGTGGGAGCGGGTCGGGAAGACCTTGGTGACGACAGCGGTCTTGTGACCACCCTGCGCCAACTGCAACGCAGCGCGCATGCCCGCACCGCCGCCACCAATGATGATGGCGTCGAATGAAAGTGTATTGATGTTAGCCATGAATCAGATACCCCAAAGAATCTGCACACCCCAGACGAAGTACGCGAACATCACGACGCCGCATACCGCCTGGAACAGGAAACGCACGGTCAACGCGGACTTGCCGAAACTCATGGGAGTCAGGTAGTCGGTCGCGATGGTCCACATGCCAACCCAGGCGTGAGCGCCCAGGGCAACCAGGGCCAGCAGACTGAAAATGCGCATTCCGTTATGGGAGAACAGACCGTGCCACGTGGCATAGTCGATGCCAGGGTGCGCGACCAGGTATCCGATCAGGAAAATGAAATAAGCCGCGAGCACTACAGCGGAGACGCGTTGCGCCATCCAGTCGTAGAGGCCCGAACGAGACAGGTTCGTAACGCTGGTTACCATATCCAAACTCCCGCCAGAACGATCAGCACCACGGAGATGGCGATGACGATTTTCGAGCCCAGCTTGCCGCCTTCCAGCGTCTCACCGACACCCGTGTCCATGATCAGGTGACGAACACCTGCCACAAGGTGATACAGCAGGGCGGACAGAAGCCCCCATGCGATGAACTTGGCCAGAGGGCTGGTCAAGGTCGCCTTCATGTCGGCAAAGCCTTCTTCAGAACCCAGCGACTTGCTCAATGCGTAGAGCATGAAGACAAGGCCGATGAAGAGGATGATGCCGGAGATGCGGTGAAGGATCGACGTGATCGCAGTGATGGGGAGTTTGATGGTCCTTAGGTCTAGGTTTACAGGTCGTTGGCTTTTCACGGCTTTTTTTCACACTGAAGAGCCCCTAACAATCAGGGCAAGTTGTTGGGAAGTGCACTGGTCAGGTACCCACTACCCAGGAAGTGACGACACCCAGAAAAACGGGCCTGCAAGCCCCTGGCGGTCGGGTGCCGAGTATAGACAGTTAGCCCGCTAATGACAACGCACAGACCCGCCCCTAATGGCGGATTGCTTTAGCGCGATAAAAGGCGTAAATGGCAGGGAAATTCGAGGAAAACCTTGGGTTAAAGCCTTCTGCCACAACGCTTTTGGCAAATTGACTTTAGAATTTATCTCACTATAGTGATGCGGGCCCTGCGTGGGGGGCCTGTCTGATGATTTGAAGCATTAATAGGAGGCCACATGGCTGACAAAAAAGCGCAGTTGATCATCGAGGGCGCAGCCCCCGTCGAGCTGCCCATTCTGACCGGCACCGTTGGTCCCGATGTAATCGACGTACGCGGCCTGACCGCCACCGGACGCTTCACATTCGACCCAGGCTTCATGTCGACCGCCTCATGCGAATCCAAGATCACCTATATCGACGGTGATAACGGCATTCTGCTGCATCGTGGCTACCCGATCGAGCAGTTGGCCGAACAGTCGGACTACCTGGAAACCTGCTACCTGCTGCTGAACGGCGAACTGCCAACCGCCGAGCAAAAGGCCCAATTCGTCGTCACCGTGAAGAATCACACCATGGTGCACGAACAGCTGAAAACCTTCTTCAACGGTTTCCGTCGCGACGCTCACCCGATGGCTGTCATGTGCGGTGTAGTCGGCGCCCTCTCGGCGTTCTACCACGACTCGCTGGACATCAATAACCCGCAGCACCGCGAAATTTCCGCAATCCGCCTGGTCGCCAAGATGCCGACCCTGGCCGCAATGGTCTACAAGTACTCCATGGGTCAACCCATGATGTACCCGCGCAATGACCTGAGCTACGCGGAAAACTTCCTGCACATGATGTTCAACACGCCGTGCGAGATCAAACCGATCAGCCCGACGCTGGCGAAGGCCATGGACCGGATTTTCATCCTCCATGCCGACCACGAACAGAACGCTTCGACCTCCACCGTCCGCATGGCGGGCTCCTCGGGCGCCAACCCGTTCGCCTGTATCGCTGCCGGTATCGCTGCATTGTGGGGCCCTGCCCACGGCGGCGCCAACGAAGCCGTGCTGACCATGCTCGATGAGATCGGCGATGTCTCGAACATCGACAAATTCATCGCCAAGGCCAAGGACAAGAACGATCCGTTCAAGCTGATGGGCTTCGGTCACCGCGTTTACAAGAACCGCGACCCGCGCGCCACCGTGATGAAACAGACCTGCGACGAAGTTCTGCGCGAGCTGGGCATCACCAACGACCCGCAGCTGGAACTGGCCATGCGCCTCGAAGAGATCGCCCTGACCGATCCGTACTTCATCGAGCGCTCGCTGTACCCGAACGTCGACTTCTACTCAGGCATCATCCTGAAAGCGATCGGCATTCCTACCAGCATGTTCACCGTGATCTTCGCCCTGGCACGCACCGTCGGCTGGATTTCGCACTGGAAGGAAATGCTCTCCAGCCCGTACAAGATTGGCCGTCCACGCCAGCTGTACACCGGCGAGGTCTCCCGCGACATCGTTGCCCTGGCCGACCGCAAGTAAGCGCAAACGCCAGCAAGCGACATCCCATAAAAAAGGCTGCCAGTGGCAGCCTTTTTTATTCCCGCAAAAACTGTATCGGTCAGACGATCACTTCGCAGCACGCTCACGCAGCGCTTTCAGCGTGTTGAACGGCGCGTCCACGACAAACTTGTTGGCCAGCCACGACGGCACGCTACCACCGGGCTCGGTGTGTACCTGATAGGTCACTTCTGTCTCGTTCGGGCCTTTGGGGACCAGCTTCCAGTAACCCTCGACCTGAGTAACCCGCACGAAGCCTTTTTCTTCCGGAATGTAGTTGGGTTGACCCAGCAAGTTGCGCGTCAGGCTGCCATCAGCGCCTTCGACCGTGGTGATCTGCAACACCGAATCCCGAGGGGTCACGGGCCATGGCGTATTGAACTGTGTGTAGGTCCAAGTCTTGTCGCCTTCGTGCTTGAGAATTTTCTGCGCCTTGCACTCATGCACCCATGCACAGGCACCGGCGACGTCTTCCTGAAGACTGCGCAGCTTCGCCACACTTGCCTTGATAGTGGCGATGCCCTGATAGGCCTTGTACTGCGAGCCTGGGACATCACTGAGCGACACTTTGATGCCGTCTTCTTGCTTGGCGACTTTCCAGTCCTCGGCTTGGGCCATGCCCGCCACCAGTACAGTCATTCCAAGTCCAAGCGCGATCCGGTACAGCGAACCCATATCTTATTCCTTCTTGTCTGTAGTTCAGGTGCATTCAGCATCGTGCACTGCCGTTGTTACATCTGCTCTGCTCATCAGGCGACCGAGGTGGCCTGCTCCCACCAGCCAATTAATCGCACCGCCTCCTCAGAATCGCTGCCGCAGACGTCCGGGTCCGCCGAAAACTGGCTGCAGACTGCAGGGCGTTCAGGGTGGCCGAATATCAGGCACAGCAGGTCGGTAGAGAGCTGCACACAGCGCTCTCCCGCTGGCTTGCCATTGGGCATGCCAGGAATCGGCGACGAGATTGAAGGCGCGACGCAACAAGCACCGCAGCCCGGACGGCATTCCATGGAAACATCCTCACACGAGGCGATGAATGAAGGGGGATCTTAAACGCTTAAACGCACGTTTGAAAACGCGCGCAGGGATCAAATAGTCGAGAGCGTCATTGCTTGAATTTGAAATCCAGGGCCGCGCCCTCCACTTCCTTGCGCGATTCATTGCGGAGTTGAAGCTGCATTTCATTGCTCAGGAGACGCCCCTGAAGCTGGAAATCAGGATCGCTGTTGGCGTCAGGAAACATCTTGGGCAGCAGCGGCTTGGCCCCGCTGTTCGGGGCTTTGGGCTTATTGGCCGCAGTGATCACGCCGGGAGGCGGCGCGAGCTGCTTGACCATATCGGGAGGCAAACTCAAGTCCAGGGCAGCCTTGGGCAGACGCGTCTCTTTCACCACCTGCGCTGGCGATTTGCTCTTGCTCGCCACCGGCGCACGGTTAGCCACCTCGGCGTTATCCGCTTTAACCTTGGCGGATTTGGCATTCGCGCTGGGAGTCTTCTGTTCGACCGCGGCAGCCTTGGCGGGCGTGGTGACTTTCGCCGCGGCTTCCGAGCGGGCGCCATCCGATTTGCTAGTCGCCACGACAGGCACGACACCGACATTCGGTTTCAGCTCATGAACCGGCGTCGGCGCCGTCGCTGTCTTGGCATCGGGCGCTTTGTCTGCATCAACAGCCGCCGCAACGGACACAGGCGCAGGAGGCGCCGGTACTTCGGGCGCTGCGGGGGTTTGAACGGCAACTTTCGGGGGAGGCGCGGGGGGTTTATCAGCATCACAGGCACTGACCAACACCACCAGCAGCAAACCGATACAACGCAGTGATTTCATAATCGGACGGCAAAAAATAGGCAGAAGCCATATGCTGGCTCGTTGCAGGGCCGGTGACAAGTGAATGACCTGTCAGCCAGCCCCATGAAGCTGTGGCAAATGTAAGGCGCTGTAAGTTCACCAGGCCTGACCGATGTCCTCGCACAACTGCTTGGCAAGCATTCCCACCGTCATGAGCGCCCTCTCCGCTTCACGATTCCACGGCAGGCCACAGTTCAGACGAATGCAGTGGTTGAACTGCTCTGTGTTGCTGAAGATCAAGCCTGGCGCGATGCTGATCCCCTGCTCCAGCGCACGGACGTGCAATTCTTGCGTGTTCACCCGCCCCGGGAGGCTGATCCACAGGATAAAGCCCCCGGCGGGCCGGCTGATCTGGGTGCCCTCAGGAAACATCTGCTGTACGGCAAGCTGAAACGCGCTCAGATTTTTCCGATGCTCCTGACGGATGTAGCGCAAATGACGATCGTAACCACCATTTTCGAGGTAGGACGCCACCGCCATCTGCGTCACGCTGCACGCGGAATGAGTGCTGAAAGTCTGCAATCGCTGAATTTCCGCCTGATATTTGCCGGCAATCATCCAGCCGATCCGCACACCCGGCGACAATGTCTTGGAAAAACTGGAGCAATAAATGACCCGACCCAACCGGTCGAACGCTTTCAGCGCTTTGGTTTTGTTTTGCTCGTACATCAGCTCGCCGTAGATGTCGTCTTCGATGACCTGAATGTCGAAGTCCGACGCCAGTCGCAGCAGGTGTTTCTGCCGCTCCTCGGGCATCGTACTGCCAAGCGGGTTGCTCAGCCGCGAGGTCATCACGAGCGCCTTGATCGACCACTGGTTGGCCGCGAGTTGCAACGCTTCCAGGCTGATCCCTGTATTCGGGTCACTGGGAATCTCGATAACCTTCAAACCCAGCAAATCCGCCAGTTGAAGCAGCCCGTAATAGGTGGGCGATTCTGCAGCGATCAGGTCACCAGGGCTCGTCAGCACACGTAGTGACATTTGCAGCGCATCGACACAGCCGTGGGTGATCACCACTTCCGACGGGTCGACGACCACGCCCGCATCGCGCATGCGGATCGCCACCTGACGCCGCAGCGGCTCGAAACCGGGGCTGAACATGTAATTGAACGCGCGAGGGCTTTGGAAACGCGTGACTTTGGCCAGTTGCTGATGCAGCGCCCGTAACGGCAAGTAATCAATGTGCGGCACTGCCGCGCCAAAGGCGAACACGCCTTCGCGGCGCGCCTCCACCAGCACCTGTTGGATGATGCTGGCGCGCGTGACCAGCCCGGGCCGCTCAACCCGCGCAATGTCAGGCGTCGGCGCCGTCAGCGCCGGGGTCTGGTGAACGTAATAACCGGATTGGGGACGGGCACGAATCAGCCCCTGATCTTCAAGATTCGCGTAGGCCTGCAACACGGTTGCATGGCTGACATTGAGCTGCGAACTCATCTTACGAACGGAGGGTACGCGCTCGCCGGGCTGATAAACGCCCCGCCGAATGTCTTCAGCCAACTGCTGAGCGATGCGTTGATACAGCAGGAGATTGGTCATTTCGCGTCCCTCGATTACACGTTTTCGAAGCCATTCAGCGCCTATGCCGACCTTCGCACTCGGGCGATCACCGGAACAGTTGAGAAGTGTACGGGGACAGTTAACCCGTCGGCTAGTCCTAGTTAGGTTTGATGGAAAATTTAATGTGACGTATGCGCCAAATGCCCGGCCGTTTTTCATAAAAAAGCCCGACTTTCGCAAAAAAAGTCGGGCTGGATCACACTTATTTTTTAGCGGGCAGCGCTGAGCTTGCCTTTTTCGTCTGAAAAGACGATTTCAACACGGCGATTTTGCGCGCGACCGCGCTCAGAGGTGTTCACATCGACCGGGAATTGATCGCCATAACCTTCCACCTGAATGCGCTCATCCTCAATGCCAAGATCCGACAGCACATCAGCCACCGCCTGCGCACGATCGCGGGACAGTTGCAGATTTTCCTGAGCATCGCCCGTGCTATCGGTGTAGCCCTCGATCCGCACGACACGCTTGGGGTTGAACTGGAGAAACTGCACGACCTTCAGCACCGTACGATTGGCCGAGGTTTTCAGCTCGGCACGCCCGGTGTCAAACAGCATGTCGCCCAATGTCATGACCAAACCGCGTTCGTTTTGCTGGGTGGACAGGCTGATGACCTGATCTTCTGCCCACTTGCCCTGCTGCTGCGCGCCCGACAGCTTGGCCTCACGCAGCGCCAATTGCAGGCGCTGGCGCTCCAGCTCCAGACGGGCCAGTTTTTCCTGATTGAGCAATAACTGACTGTGTTCTGCTGCGATGGCGCTGTAACGGCTGCTCAAGTACGCGTAATGGCTGACGTCGTCCGAACTGCCTACATAACTGGACAGGCGCTCGGCACGACCCAATAGTTCGCCCGCGCGGATTACGTCCTTCGGTGCGCTGCGCAATACATTGGTGTCGCCTTTCACTTTCTGAAAATCAGCGCTGGCAGTCTGCAACGCTTTTTCACTGTTCTGATGACCGGCACAGCCGTACAAACCGGCGCTACCCAACAACAGGCACACACTCAACATACGAGGAAGGCGGTTCATTGGGCCGCTCCCAGCTGTTTGCGCAGGCGATCCAGTCGCGTGTTCACTTGCGTCAGTTGTTCGTCGCTCTTTTCAGTCAGCACCTTGGCTTCGGCCAGCCGCGCATCGAGCTCAGCCTGCTCAGCTTGCATCCGGGCCTGTTTATAGGATTTGTCCGCCACGCTGGCCTGCGCCTGAGCGAGCTTGCTCTGGGCGGTGGCCATGTCCGGCTCATCGTCCGTCGCGCCAACCGCCGTGGCTTGGGCAACGGCCTGCTCGGTGAGTTTCAGTTGCTCGGTGGGGGCGGGATCGTTGGCACAGCCAAACAGGGAGGTGATCGCGACGGCTGCAAATAAAGGTCGAATTCTCAAAAAAACGCTCAAAAAAACATTCCTACTGGGTGACGGCGGCGCTGGCCGGCTGCTGCAACTGTGCCTTCCACACTTCAAGGTTGCGGGAGATGGCGTCAGCAGAACGGCCCGAAGCCGCCAATTCTGTCATTTTTTTCGCCAACTGTCCGCGCAACCAAGGCTCGTTGCAGGCCGAGTTGAACGAAAGCGCGAGGTACAGACCCGGGCGATCCAGCGGCAGAGGCTGTGAAACCAAGTCCTTGGACATCCCTAACGTCTGGGTCAGCGCCATGCCCGCGTAGCGACCCGCGAGCACGAACTCGGCCTGGCCCAGCATCAGTTTCTGAAATGCCTGAGTGAGGTTGGGCTGTTTTTCGAGGGTCAGGTGCTCTTTCACGGCGAGGTCGAACCCGGGCGTGATTCGGGTCTTTTCGGAGATGACACCCGGGTGGCCATGCAGGTCGGCCAATGAATTGAAGGGCTGTGCATGGCCGGTTCGCGTCCAGACCATGATTTCATTCTGGGTGATCGCCGGATGAATGAAATCCAGTGATTCAAGTTCGTTGCTGTTCAGCGGCGTGTCGGCCAGCAGGTCCATGCGTCCCGTGCGCACTTCTTCCAACGCCTGGCTGCGCTTACCCGCATACAGCAGCTCAATCTTGACACCCATCTGCGTCGCAGCTTCCTTGAGCAGGTCCGCATTGGCGCCCATCAGGTGCTTGGGGTCCTGCGGATCACGCCACATATAAGGAGGCGCATCAGGGCTGCCGGTCACCACCAGCCGTTCACATTTGCCCGCTGCCAGCACAGCCATCGATGGCACCAGCAACAATCCTGCAACCAGCGATGTCAGCGTCCGCTTCGGCAACGACATGGCGACGTCCTTTTTCCGATCCAATAAAAAACCCGCTCATTCGAGGCTGTGGAAAGCGCACATCATCGGTTTCTTCCGATGGTTGACGTTCTCGAACAGCCCGAAACGAACGGGTTCTCTTTATAAGTCAGGCGGCTGGATTAGACCAGCTTCTCCAACTCAGGCACGGCTTCGAACAGGTCAGCGACCAGGCCGTAGTCGGCCACCTGGAAGATCGGCGCTTCTTCGTCCTTGTTGATCGCAACGATCACTTTGGAGTCTTTCATGCCGGCCAGGTGCTGGATCGCGCCGGAAATACCGACCGCGATGTACAGCTGTGGCGCAACGATCTTGCCGGTCTGACCGACCTGCATGTCGTTCGGCACGAAACCGGCGTCGACGGCGGCGCGGGAAGCACCGACGGCAGCGCCCAGCTTGTCGGCCAACGCGTACAGGTGTTTGAAGTTGTCGCCGTTCTGCATGCCGCGACCGCCGGAAACGACGATTTTGGCAGCCGTGAGCTCAGGACGGTCGGACTTGGCCAGCTCTTCGCTGACGAAGGACGATTTACCTGCGTCGTGGGCAGCGCTCACGGCCTCAACAGCGGCAGAACCGCCTTCAGCGGCGACAGCGTCGAAACCGGTCGCACGAACGGTGATGACCTTGATGGCCGCCGACGACTGAACGGTCGCAATGGCGTTACCGGCGTAGATCGGGCGCTTGAAGGTGTCAGCCGATTCAACCGAGATGATCTCGGAGATCTGGTCGACGTCCAGCTGTGCAGCCACGCGCGGCAGGATGTTCTTGCCGTTGGAGGTAGCAGCAGCCAACACATGGCTGTAACCGGAAGCCAGTTCGGCCACCAGCGGGGCGACGTTTTCCGGCAGTTGATGCGCGTAGGCCGCGTTGTCAGCGACCAGCACTTTGGCAACCCCGGCGATTTTCGCAGCGGCTTCACCGACAGCGCCAACGTTCTGGCCAGCGACCAGCACGTGAATGTCGCCACCAATCTTGGCGGCAGCGGCAACGGTGTTCAGGGTGGCGGGAGCGATCGCGCCGTTTTCGTGTTCAGCGATTACCAGGGTAGTCATCAGATCACCTTCGCTTCGTTTTTCAGTTTCTCGACCAGCTCTGCAACCGACTTGACCTTGATGCCAGCGCTGCGAGCAGCCGGGGCTTCGACTTTCAGGGTCTTGTTGGTGGAGGACGTGGACACACCCAAAGCGTCAGGCGTCAGCACTTCGAGAGGCTTCTTCTTGGCTTTCATGATGTTCGGCAGCGACGCGTAGCGCGGCTCGTTGAGGCGCAGGTCGGTGGTGACGATGGCAGGCAGCTTCAGGGAAACGGTCTGAGCACCGGCATCGATTTCGCGGGTAACGCTGACGCTGTCGCCAGAGACTTCAACCTTGGAGGCGAAGGTGCCTTGGGCGTAACCGCTCAGGGCCGCCAGCATCTGGCCTGTCTGGTTGTTGTCACTGTCGATCGCTTGCTTGCCGAGAATGACCAGCTGCGGCTGCTCTTTATCGACAACAGCCTTGAGCAGCTTGGCCACGGCCAAAGAGGTCAGCTCGTCAGCGGATTCAACGAGGATGGCGCGATCAGCACCCAGTGCCAACGCTGTACGCAGTTGCTCCTGGGCAGTGGTCGGGCCAATGGAAACGACGACGATCTCGGTCGCGACGCCCTTCTCTTTCAGGCGTACGGCTTCTTCCACGGCGATTTCGCAGAAGGGGTTCATCGACATTTTTACGTTTGCGAGATCGACGCCGGAGTTGTCCGCTTTGACGCGAACCTTGACGTTGTAGTCGACCACTCGTTTGACAGCTACAAGAACCTTCATGGATTCCTCGTTACTCTCCGGTGAAAAGAAATCGCCAGGCCCGGCCCGGCGATGGGTACACGTCAGTGTAAAGAACACCTTTGAAAACAGCGTATTCGTCGTTACTTAACGGTGAGTTCAGCAAAAAACGCTGACACCTCCGCTCCAGGCCAAGTCATACGCAGGCCGGGCGTGTAAACTGCTCTCCGCTTGCATATTCCCCGGGGGGATGGAGCGGTTTTGCCGCGCGGTACTGGCACTGCTTTCAGAGGCGTTCGCTTGCCAACGGTCAGCCTACGGCGAGCGCAAAACCGCCCGTATCTTGACCGGAACGCCTATTCCGGTCAATACGACAAAAACGCCAGTCGCAAGCCGTCTCCCTATGTTTTATCAGGGTTTCAGCTGATTCAAACAAACGTTTGTATTGGACCTGAGAGGTGGTGTAGATATAATGCGCCCCTTTGAAGATGACGCTGGGATGACACCGTCGCCGAGCGTGTGTTGATCACTACTTATAAAAAAATACCGTTGAGCCTTTGATCAGGAGATAGCCAGTGGAACGCGAATTTATGGAATTCGACGTCGTCATCGTCGGAGCCGGTCCAGCCGGGCTCTCCGCCGCATGCCGTCTGAAACAAAAGGCCGCCGAAGCTGGCCAGGAGATCAGCGTCTGCGTCGTTGAAAAAGGCTCTGAAGTTGGCGCGCACATTCTCTCCGGGGCGGTGTTCGAACCCCGCGCCCTGAACGAGCTGTTCCCTGACTGGAAAGCACTCGGCGCACCGCTGAACACGCCGGTCAAAGGCGATGACATTTATGTGCTGACCAGTGCCGACGCTGGCACAAAAGTGCCGGGCGCGTTCGTGCCGAAGACCATGCACAACGAAGGCAACTACATTATTTCCCTGGGCAACTTGTGCCGCTGGCTGGCGCAGCAGGCCGAGAACCTGGGCGTTGAAATTTACCCGGGCTTCGCCGCTCAGGAAGCGCTGATCGACGAGAACGGCGTGGTACGCGGGATTCTCACCGGCGACATGGGCGTCGATCGCGAAGGCAATCCGAAGGACGGCATGTACACCCCCGGCATGGAGCTGCGCGGCAAGTACACGCTGTTCGCCGAGGGCTGCCGTGGCCACATTGGCAAGCAGTTGATCAAGCGCTTCAATCTGGACAGCGAATCCGACGCCCAGCATTACGGCATCGGCCTTAAGGAAATCTGGGAAATAGACCCGGCCAAGCATCAGCCAGGCCTGGTGGTGCACACCGCTGGCTGGCCGCTGGACGTGATGGGCACCGAGAACACTGGCGGCTCCTTCCTTTATCACCTGGAAAACAACCAGGTGGTGGTCGGCCTGATCGTCGATCTGTCCTACGCCAACCCGTTCCTGTCGCCGTTCGACGAGTTCCAGCGCCTCAAGCATCACCCGATCCTCAAGCAGTACCTGGAAGGCGGCAAGCGCGTCAGCTACGGCGCCCGCGCTATCTGCAAAGGCGGTCTGAACTCGCTGCCGAAAATGGTCTTCCCCGGTGGCGCGCTGATCGGTTGCGACCTCGGCACCCTGAACTTCGCCAAGATCAAGGGCAGCCACACAGCCATGAAGTCCGGCATGCTGGCAGCGGAATCCGTGGCTGATGCGCTGTTGGCGGGCAATGAAGGCGGCGATGCGCTGAACACCTACGTCCAGGCCTTCAAAGGCAGCTGGCTGCATGAAGAACTGTTCGCCAGCCGTAACTTCGGTCCGGCGATTCACAAGTTCGGCCCGATCCTGGGTGGCGCGTTCAACTTCATCGACCAGAACCTGTTCGGCGGCAAGATCCCGTTCACCCTGCACGACAACAAGCCGGACTATGCGTGCATGAAGCTGGCCGCCGACTCCAAGCGGATCGACTACCCGAAACCGGACGGCAAGCTGAGCTTCGACAAACTGAGTTCGGTGTTCATCTCGGGCACTAACCACGAAGAAGAGCAGCCGTGCCACCTGAAGCTGAAGGACCCCAACATCCCGATCAGCGTCAACCTGCCGAAATACGACGAGCCCGCGCAGCGCTACTGCCCGGCGGGTGTCTATGAGGTGGTGACACAGGAAGACGGCAGCAAGCGCTTCCAGATCAACGCGCAGAACTGCGTGCACTGCAAGACCTGTGACATCAAGGACCCTTCGCAGAACATCACATGGGTCACGCCGGAAGGTGCGGGTGGGCCGACCTATCCAAATATGTAAAACCAGCGGCAAGCTTTAAGCTGCAAGCGGTAAGAGAAAGGCGCCGATCATGGCGCCTTTTTTGTGGGCTACAACCTGCCACCGGCTCAGCGGATTGCCCCGACTCCTGTGGGAGCGAATTCATTCGCGAGGGGTCAGTACGGACGAAGCGTTTCTATCGCCTGAACCACCGCTTCGCGAATGAGTTCGCTCCCACAGGGACGAGTCAGCAGCAGTTCCTCATGCCGAAACCCTCAACAACGCCCCCTCTTCTCCCGGATTGCGCTCAAAGTAACGTTTGTATTCGCGGCTGAATTGCGACGTGCTTTGATACCCCACCTTGTGCGCCACTTGCGCCACCCCCATGCCTTCGCCGATCAGCATTTGCTGGGCCTTGAGCAGACGCAGGCGTTTAAGGTACTGCACCGGTGACAGCATCGTGCTGCGCTTGAAATGCTCATGAAAGGTCGACGCGCTCATGTTGGCGCGCCGGGCCAGTTCGTCAACGCTCAAGGCTTCGTTGTAATGGTCGCGCAGGTGCTGCAACGCCGCGGCAATTCGGGCGAAGTGCCCCTGCTGTTCGACCAGCGCCCGCAACACACCGGCTTGAGGCCCGCGCAACGCCGCGTACAACACCTCCCTCACCCGCGCCGCGCCCATGACTTGGGCGTCCAGAGGGTTGTGCAGGCAATGCAACAGACGCTCGACGCTTTCGCGCATAGAGCTGTCCAGCTCGGCTGAGCTCATCGACTCGGGCGTCTGCGCCTTGACCGTCACACCGGGTGCTTGCCCCATGGCCTGCACCAATTCGCCCAATACCGTTCGATCAATCGACACGGCAACGCCATACAGGGGCTCTTCCTGAGTGGCAAAGGTCTCGCACATGAACGGCACCGACAGCGCCTGCACGAGGTAATGGCCCGCGCCGTATTCCAGCGTCCTCGATCCGAGGCGCGCCAATTTGCTGCCTTGGGCGAGGATCACCAGGCTCGGCTCGTAGATTTGCGGGCTGCTGGCGACGTAGTGACTCCAGGACATGGCCTGCACACCCGGCACGCGGGTATCGACGAAGCCAGGGCAAGGCGCCAGCGGTTTGATCAGGGACACCAGCGTGGCGTTGGCGTCGGAATGAAGGGTCAGTGACATGGGCAACCGGACAGAGGATTAGACACTCGCATCATCGCAGATCCGCCGCACAACGCAGCCCCTTATGGGGCAGGTCCGGAGGAATAGGCATGACACGCGGAGGAATGGTCATGGCCGGTGTCGACTTCGCTGCGCAGAATGCACGGCCTCAACCGTCATTGTTTTAGCGAGGTTTCACATGTACACAGCCATCGGTTATGCCGCTCAATCCGCCACGACCCCCCTCGCCCCCATGACCTTCAACCGCCGCAGCCCGCGCCCGGACGACGTGGCCATCGAGATTCTGTACTGCGGCGTCTGCCACTCCGACATCCACCAGGCACGCAACGAATGGGGCATCGCGGTCTACCCGCTGATGCCGGGCCACGAGATCGTCGGCAAGGTGACCGAAGTCGGCACCAAGGTCACCAAACACAAAGTCGGCGATCTGGTCGGCGTAGGTTGCATGGTCGACTCCTGCCGTCATTGCGAGGCCTGCGCAGCAGATCTGGAGCAGTATTGCCTGGAAGGCCCGACCCTGACTTACGCCGCGCCGGACCGCGTCGATGGCAGCAACACCATGGGCGGCTATTCCAGCAGCATCGTGGTCAGCGAGCACTTCGTGGTGCGCATCCCGGAGAAACTGAACCTGGCCGCTGCCGCGCCGATTCTTTGCGCGGGGATCACCACCTACTCGCCGCTCAAGCACTACGGCGTCAAGGCGGGCGACAAAGTGGGCGTGCTGGGCATGGGCGGTCTGGGCCACATGGGTATCAAGTTCGCCAAGGCGATGGGGGCGGAAGTGACGCTGTTTACCCGTTCGGCGAGCAAGGCCGAAGAAGCCCGTCGTCAGGGCGCGGACCATGTGATCGTGTCCACCGATGCGGAGCAGATGAAAGCCGCTGCCGGCCACTTCAACTTCCTGCTGGACACCATTCCGGTTCAACACGATTTGAACCCGTACCTCGACACCCTGCGTTTCGACGGCGTGCACATTCTGGTGGGCCTGATCGAACCGATCGACCCCGCTGTGCATGCCGCCAACCTGGTGATGAAACGTCGTGTGTTGGCAGGTTCGTTGATCGGCGGTATCGCGGAAACGCAGGAGGTGCTGGATTTCTGCGCCGAGCACGACATCAGCTGTGACATCGAGATGCTCGACATCCAGAACATCAACGAGGCGTACAGCCGCATGATTGCAGGCGACGTTAAATATCGTTTTGTGATTGATATGGCGACGTTGAAGGCGTAACGCTTCACATGATCGTCCCCCGCGCGCTGCGTGGGAACAATCATACGACGCGATCACTGTAGGAGTGAGCTTGCTCGCGATAGCGGTGTAACAGTCGCCTATTGAGGCGAATGGAAGGCCGCTATCGCGAGCAAGCTCACTCCCACAGGTCAGGCGTTGCGTCAGACAGATCGTTTACCCACCCAACTCCGCCGACAACCGTGCCGCCACTTCCTTGATCACCGGCACCAACTCGGCCATCTTTTCCAGTGGCATGTACGGCACAGTGCTGGCGATGCTGATCCCGGCAACAATGTGTTTACTGGCATCGCGAACCGGTGCAGCCACACAACGAATCGACGGTTCGTTGTCTTCCAGATCGAACGCATACCCGCCCTTCACGTATTCGTGCATCCGTTCGCGCACCTGCACCCAGGTCTGTTCCTGATGCGCGGGCCACAGCGGGTTCTTCGCCACCTCCGGCACACTGACGTCGTACAGCCGCTGCCACTCGCTTTCCGGACTGTCCAGCAGCAACGCCTTGCCGATGCCTGTGCGCGCCAGCGGCATGCGATGTCCCACCCGCGAACGCATCTCTGGCCCATTGCGGCCGGGATTCTTGTGCAGGTACAGCACCTCGTCGCCTTCGCGGATCGCCAAGTGCACGGTGTCACCGGTCAGCGCCGACAGCTCATCCAGAAAGGGTCGCGCCAACGCAGGCAATGGCAGCTCTTCCCGCGCCTGAAACCCCAGCTCGATCAGCTTTGGCCCTAATACGTAGCCCATCTGCGGCAAGACCCGCAGATAGCGTTCTTCCACCAGGCAACTGGCCAGGCGGTGAGTCGTGCTGCGGGTGGTGCCGATCAGCCGGGCAATTTCCTTGAGGTCGCGCGCGCCGCTGGCCACGGCCTGCACCACGCCCAACCCGCGCAACAGGGTTTGCGTGCCGGTGGGGGCGGCGTCTTTGCCAGCCGCGCCTGCGGTGTCGGAAGAATCGTGCATATCGCGCCTTATCGAATCGGAGAGCTGGCGGCATTATCGTCGCCAGCGCAGGTCAGTCCAAGGGTTACAGCTCGATCCGCTCGACCTTGCCCACCAACAGGATGTAGGACAACGCCCCCAACAATGCCAGCACGGCGATGTAGGTGATCGCCGGGGCGAACGAATCGCCCGACGCGAGGAAGCCGATCACGATGGGTGTCGCGATGGCAGCCAGGTTGCCAATCAGGTTGAACGTGCCGCCAGTCAGGCCCAGCAAGCGCGCCGGGGCCAAGGTCGAAACCAGCGACCATGTGATCGACGCGAGACCGTTGCCGAAAAACGCCAACGCCAGGAACGCAATCACCAGCGGCGTCGATTCAACGTAGTTGGCGCCGATGATCGAGGTGGAGATCAGCAAGCCGGCGATTATTGGCAGCTTGCGGGCAAAGCCCACGGTGTGGCCGCGACGGATCAACCAGTCCGAAAAGAACCCTGAGCACAGCACACCCACGAATGCTGCAAGAAACGGCAGCGAGGCCAGCAGGCCGGACTTGATGAAGTCCATGCCACGGTATTTCACCAGGTAGGTCGGGAACCAGGTGAGGAAGAACCACAGGGTCGAGTTGAGGCAGAACTGCCCCAGGTAAATGCCCCACAGTTTGCGTTTGCTGAGGACGATGCCGAGGTCGCCCCAACTGAAACCGCTTCTGGCTTTATCGGTGTCGGTCTGAATGTCCACCAGACCACCGCCCTCTTTGATCAGGTCGATTTCGCCCTGATTCACGCCTTTGAAATCGCGAGGTTCGCGATAGACCATGTACCAGATCGCCGCCCAGATCACGCCCACGCCACCGGTCGCGACAAACACCATGTGCCAACCAAACGTGGCTTGCAGCCAGGCCAGTACCGGGGTCAGGAACGCCAAGCCGACGAACTGGCCGGAGGTGTAGAAGCCAACCGCTGTGGCGCGTTCTTTTTCAGGAAACCATGCGGTGACCACGCGGCTGTTGATCGGATAAGCCGGGGCTTCCAGCGCGCCCACGGCCATGCGCAGCACGAACAGGCCGACGAAGCTGCCAACGAAACCGAGGAAAATGGTGGCGACGGACCACAGGGCCAGCGCCACGGTATAGAGAATGCGCGGCGGCACCCGGTCCACCAGCCAGCCGCCGGGCAATTGCATGGCCGCGTAGGTCCAACCGAAGGCCGAGAACACCAGACCGACGTGGACCGGATCGATGCCCAGTTCGCTGGTCAGTGCAGGGGCGGCGATGGACAGGTTGCTGCGGTCGAGGTAATTGATCACCACGGTGATGAACAGCAGCACCATGATGAAAAAGCGTTTGCGGGTCGGCGTGGCCGTGATCGCCCGCGCCTCCGGCAAGGTCTGTGTGCGCATGGGGAGTGCCTCTTTTTATGGTTGTCTGAGGTCGTGTGTTTTTTTGGAACAGATCGTTCCCACGCGCTGCGGGGGAACGATCAGCGATCAGGCCCGAATCACCACTCGGCAAAACTGCCATCGGCGTGGCGCCAGATCGGGTTGCGCCAGCGGTGGCCGATGGCGGCGCGTTCCTTGACGTATTCCTCGTTGATCTCGATTCCCAGGCCCGGGCCGTTCGGGATTTTCACCATGCCCTTGTCGTAATCGAAGACCTCAGGGTTCTTGATGTAGTCGAGCAGGTCATTGCTCTCGTTGTAGTGAATGCCGAGGCTCTGCTCCTGAATGAACGCGTTGTAGCAGGCCGCGTCCAGTTGCAGGCACGCCGCCAGCGCAATCGGCCCCAGCGGGCAATGCAGGGCCAGCGCCACGTCGTAGGCTTCCGCCATGTTGGCGATCTTGCGGGTTTCGGTGATGCCACCGGCGTGGGAAGCGTCCGGCTGGATGATGTCGACGTAGCCTTCGCTCAACACGCGCTTGAAGTCCCAGCGGGAGAACAGCCGCTCCCCCAGCGCAATCGGCGTGCTGGTCAGCGGCGCCAGTTCTTTCAGCGCTTCGTAGTTCTCGCTGAGCACCGGCTCTTCGATAAACATCAGCTTGTACGGGTCCAGTTCCTTCATCAGCACCTTCGCCATGGGCTTGTGCACCCGGCCATGGAAATCCACGCCAATGCCCACGTTCGGGCCGACGGCATCACGCACGGCGGCGACGTTGGCCAGGGCCAGATCAACCTTCTCGAAGGTGTCGAGGAATTGCAGCTCTTCAGTGCCGTTCATCTTCACGGCGGTGAAGCCACGGGAAACGGCTTCTTTTGCCGCGCGTGCGGTGTCAGCAGGCCGGTCGCCGCCGATCCACGAATAGACGCGGATCTTGTCTCGCACCTGACCGCCCAGCAGGTCGCTGACCGAGACGCCCAGCGCCTTGCCCTTGATGTCCCACAGTGCCTGGTCGATACCGGCCAATGCGCTCATGTGAATGGCGCCGCCGCGATAGAAGCCGCCGCGATACAGCACGGTCCAGATGTCCTCAATGTTGCGCGGGTCTTTTCCGATCAGGTAGTCGGACAATTCCTCAACCGCTGCGGCCACCGTGTGAGCACGGCCTTCGACCACGGGCTCGCCCCAACCGGTGACGCCCTGATCGGTTTCCACTTTCAGGAAGCACCAGCGCGGCGGAACGATGAAGGTCGTGAGTTTGGTGATTTTCATCTCGGTTCTCTCTTATTCGAAGATGCTTATTCGAAGATGCTTATTCGAAGACGCGTGGTCGAAGGCGTCTTGTTCTAAAGGCACGTCCGGGACGGCCGCATAAATCTCAGGGTTATTGATCTGTCGACGGACACGCCTGATTCCAGGCCGCCACATACGCCTTGGCTCGCTCCGCGACGTCGTCGGCGCTCATGCCCGGTTTGAACAGGCCCGAACCCAGGCCAAAGCCTCGCACACCGGCGTCCAGAAACACCTTCATGTTGTCCGGCGTGATGCCGCCCACCGGCAGCAGAATCGTTCCCGCAGGCAGCACCGCCAGCCAGGCCTTTACCACGGCGGGGCCCATTTGTTCAGCAGGAAACAGCTTCAGCACGTCAGCGCCATTGGCCAGCGCGGCGAACGCCTCGGTCGGCGTCGCCACACCCGGCGACAACAGCAGGCCTTCGGCCTTGGCGGCGCGCAGCACGTCAGGATCACTGTGAGGCATGACGATGACCTGGCCGCCCGCCTCTTTCACCTGACGCACGTGCTCGGCGGTCAATACCGTGCCCGCGCCGATCAGGCAGTCGGCAGGAAGACGCTGACGCAGCAGACGGATGCTGTCGTACGGCTGTGGGGAATTGAGCGGCACTTCAATGACGCGGAATCCGGCGGCATACAGGACGTCGCCGATGGCCGGAGCTTCTTCAGGGCGCAGGCCGCGAAGGATCGCCACCAGGCCGTTTTGTGCGAGGGCTTGCTTGAGCATGTCAGTTCTCGACGTGGAGGGGCCGGGGAGCGGCCGTAGAAAGAGAAGTCGTCAGACCGGCTTGCACCGCAACCTGCCACAGACCACGTTCGGTGGCCTGTTCAGCGAAGGTCACGTGGGGGAAGCCGTTGGCGTCCAGCGCACGTTGATAGCGTTCGAGCAACGCGCCGCTGCCGATCAGAATCACCGAGGGCAACGGGGTTTCGGTGTGTTTCAGCAGGTGCGTCAAGGCAACGATTTCGTGGCCGATGAGCAGGCCGGAGAGGTAATCGGGTTGTGAAGCGCCACCGAGTGCACCGGTCAGACCCAGGGTCCGCGTGCTGAAGATGGTGGACAGTGGCCCCGCAGCGCCTTCGGGCGAGAGCGATACGGCCACCCCGCGATCAAAGGCAGCGACATCGAACGCCTCGCTGCGCTGCATCGTGCGACCCAGGATGGTGTGAGCAGACAGCGCGGCATAGACCTCGCCGGTCATGAACGTGTCGAAATGCACAATGCAGCCGTCCACCGCCCTCACCCACTTCGAGTGGCTGCCAGGCAGGCCGATCAACAACGATTGGCGGGCGTCGGCGGCAGGGAGGGAGTCGAGAATGCCAAGGACCTGAGTTTCTTCGCCACGCATGACGTTGGGCAGGGCCGAGCGCTGCAAAACCCCCGGCACGATGTGGACGTCGACCCCGCGCACGCTGCGAACGGTCACCAACGCATCGCTCAAAGCCCCGACGCTGGCGGGCGTTTCCTGATACACCGCCTCGCGCCAACCCTGAGCGCTGCCGACCATGCCGCACGCGATCACGGGCAAATGGGGTTCAGCATCGAGCCAGTCGCCACAGGCTTCGTCGAAGGCCAGTTCGAAGCCGTCACTGCTCAGTTGCCCTGCGATCGGCCGAGGCTCGGACGGCAATTGCATGATGCCCGCGCTGAGCGAGCGATGTTCCAGGACCCGGCCGTGTTCGCCGAGTCGATACGCACGAAGGGACGTCGTTCCCCAATCGAGCGCGATCAATTGCGCCTGCATGGCTTCACCTGATTGTTATTAATGAGTGAATGCGAAGCGAACTATAAACCTCAAAACGGGATTATCTCAATATGTAAATTACAGTCCCATATTGTGGGATTAAAAAGCTTCAGTACGTTTGGCGACGAATGTTGATCCTGCCGAGCCGAGCGGTCTGGTGCGGTCCCCAACGACTGGGGCATACTGCCGACTTCGCGGGATTGACTCCCGTATTCGTCGCCCCGCTCATCGGCCGTTCGCGCCGAGGTGGTAACTTCTCCGTTTGTTTTTTGCCTCCCCCGTTTCCGGGGTCCGGACGCGCTACGCCTGCGCTGCCCGCATTGCCGTCTACCTTCTACACTCATCTACAAAAGGACCCGTCAGATGAAGCGTTTCCTCGTGCTCGACAGCTTTCGCGGCCTCTGCGCATTGGCTTTTATCGTCCATCACTCGCACATCGAACGCAGCATCACCGAGCTGACGTTCTTCAGAAATGTCAGCCAGTTCGTGGGATTTTTCTTCGCTCTCAGCGGGTTTCTGATCTACCGGCGCTACAGCGACCACCTGCACACGCCCCGCCATGTAGGCGAATTCATGGTGACCCGCGCCTGTCGGGTGGTGCCGATGCATGTCGCGGTGCTGTTGTTTTTCATCGGCTTCGAATGCCTGAAATGGGTGCTTGAACGACGCGGGTTGTCGTTGAACTACCCGGCCTTCAGCGGTGACCGTGCGCCAGGGGAAATCCTGCCAAACCTGCTGTTGATTCAGGCATGGTGGCCGGGGTTTAACGCACTGTCGTTCAACTACCCGTCGTGGTTCATCAGCGTCGAGTTCTATGTCTGGATGATCTTCGCGCTGATTCTGTTCGCGCTCCCCCGCTTGGCGCGCAAGCTGATCACGTTGCTGTGCGTGTTGGCGTTTATCGCGCTGTACAAGGACTTCGGTCCGATTCCGCACAATGTGTTGTGGGGCATTTCCTGTTTCTTTGCCGGGGCGATCACGTACCGCATTTACGCACGGGTGCGGGATTGGATGCCGGGCCCGGTGATTGCGACGCTGCTGGAAGTGGCGGTATTAGGCGCTATTTACTGGGTGATGACCGAGGGCGAGCTGCCGCTGACCATTGAACTGGGGCTGCTGTTCTGCCTGGCGATCCTGATCTTCGCGTTTGAAGCGGGCCTCATCTCACGAGCACTCTCGTTCAGGCCATTTCCGGCGCTGGGGAAGTTGTGGCTGTCGATTTACCTGACCCACGCAGCAGTGATTCTCGTGCTGGCGACTGCGCTGACCGTCGTGGCGAAATTCAGCGGGTATGGGTTACTGGTGGACAAGCCAAGTGAAGCGACCGGGACGATGGTGCGGTATTTGAGTACCGGCAGTGCGCTGAACGATAACTTGCTGATGCTCTTTGTGGTGGTGGCGGTGGTCGTGGTCTCGATGCTCACACACTGCTACATCGAAGCGCCGGGAATCCGGTTTGGCAAGCATTGGAAGCACCGGACGCTGATGCGTCGGCGAAAGGATGATCCGCCGGTTGAGGGAGTTTGAAGGCGCATACACCGGAGACACCCTGTGGGAGCGAATTCATTCGCGAACGATAGTCCAGGCGATAGGGATGCATCGTCTGCCCCATCGATTCGCGAATGAATTCGCTCCCACAGGGGGTATTCAATCGGCCATGACTCTTATGCACGATTCGTCCCATAACGGGTATGCCCCTCACGTTCGAACCTCTGCAAGAACCCATAAAAAAACCGCCCCAAGAGGCGGTTTTTCATGTCTGGCAAAAACGCCGGATCAACGCTCCAGCAGAATCCGCAGCATGCGACGCAACGGTTCGGCCGCGCCCCACAGCAGTTGGTCACCCACGGTAAACGCGCCCAAGTACTGCGAACCCATGTTCAGCTTGCGCAGACGGCCCACCGGAATGTTCAGGGTACCGGTTACCGACGTCGGGCTCAGCTCCTGAATGCTTGCTTCACGGGTGTTCGGCACCAGCTTCACCCACGGGTTGTGCTGGCTGATCATGCCTTCGATGTCGGCAATCGGCACGTCCTTGTTCAGCTTGATGGTCAGCGCCTGGCTATGGCAACGCATGGCGCCGATGCGCACGCAGATGCCATCGACCGGGATTGGACGGTTGAAGCGACCCAGAATCTTGTTGGTCTCTGCCTGCCCTTTCCACTCTTCACGGCTCTGACCGTTCGGCAGTTCCTTGTCGATCCACGGGATCAGGCTACCGGCCAGCGGCACGCTGAAGTTCTCGGTCGGGAACGCGTCGCTGCGCATGGCCTCGGCCACTTTGCGGTCGATGTCCAGAATCGCGCTGGCTGGGTTCGCCAGATCATCGGCGACCGCTGCGTTGATGGTGCCCATCTGCTTGATCAGCTCGCGCATGTTCTGCGCGCCGGCGCCCGAGGCCGCCTGATAGGTCATCACGTTCATCCACTCGACCAGACCGGCCTCGAACAGACCGCCCAGCCCCATCAGCATCAGGCTGACGGTGCAGTTGCCACCAATGTAGTTCTTGGTGCCCGCGTCCAGCTGCTGGTCGATGACCTTGCGGTTGACCGGGTCGAGGATGATCACCGCGTCGTCCTGCATGCGCAGGGACGAAGCCGCGTCGATCCAGTAACCCTGCCAGCCCGCTTCGCGCAGCTTCGGGAACACCTCATTGGTGTAGTCGCCGCCCTGGCAGGTCAGCACCACGTCAAGGGTCTTGAGCTCGTCGATGCTGTACGCATCCTTCAACGGCGCAATGTCCTTGCCCACCGACGGACCCTGTCCGCCGACGTTGGAGGTGGTGAAAAAAACCGGCTCAATGAGATCGAAATCCTGCTCTTCCAGCATTCGCTGCATGAGCACGGAACCCACCATGCCGCGCCAACCGACCAGACCTACACGTTTCATCGCAACTACACCTTCATTAAAAGTGGGGCCCTACTCTATTCGAGAGTCTTTTCGACTCAATCTTTCAGAAGCGGGCCCGAGATATTACAGATTGCGCAGCGCGGCGACTACGGCGTCACCCATTTCCTGCGTACCGACTTTGGCATTGCCTTCGGACCAGATGTCACCGGTGCGCAGGCCTTGGTCGAGGACCAGACTCACGGCCTTCTCGATGGCGTCCGCTGCGGTGTGTTCGTTGAAGCTGTAACGCAGCATCATCGACACCGAAAGGATGGTCGCCAGCGGGTTGGCAACGCCCTTGCCCGCAATATCCGGTGCCGAACCGTGGCAAGGCTCGTACATGCCCTTGTTATTCGAATCCAGCGACGCCGACGGCAGCATGCCGATAGAGCCGGTGAGCATCGACGCTTCGTCGGACAGGATGTCGCCGAACATGTTGTCGGTGACCATCACGTCGAACTGCCTCGGTGAGCGGACCAGTTGCATCGCGGCGTTGTCGACGTACATGTGGCTCAGCTCGACATCCGGGTAATCCTTGGCCACCTGCTCGACCACTTCGCGCCACAGCTGGCTGGAGGCCAGAACGTTGGCCTTGTCCACTGAGCACAGCTTCTTGCCACGCACGCGGGCCATGTCGAAGCCGACACGGGCGATACGGCGGATCTCGCTCTCGCTGTACGGCAGCGTATCGTAAGACTGGCGCTCGCCGTTTTCCAGCTCGCGGGTGCCCCGTGGCGCGCCGAAGTAGATACCGCCGGTCAGCTCGCGAACGATGAGAATGTCCAGGCCTGCGACGATTTCCGGCTTGAGGCTGGAAGCGTCGGCCAGTTGCGGGTAGAGGATCGCAGGACGCAGGTTGGCAAACAGACCCAGTTGCGAACGGATTTTCAGCAGGCCGCGCTCCGGGCGAATGTCACGCTCGATGGCGTCCCATTTCGGGCCGCCCACCGCGCCCAGCAACACCGCGTCGGCCGCACGGGCACGGTCCAGCGTTTCGTCGGCCAGTGGCACGCCGTGCTTGTCGATCGCCGCGCCACCGATGACGTCGTGGCTCAGTTCGAAACCCAACTGATACTTCTCGCTGGCCAGCTCCAGCACCTTGACCGCTTCGGTCATGATTTCAGGACCAATGCCGTCACCGGGGAGAATCAGAATCTGCTTGCTCATAGAACCCTCGTTTCAAAATGGCGTTCGGCCCCTGCTGCGGGGCCGACTCAGGAGCAACAAGTTTCGAGCTGCAAGCTGCAAGAAAAAGCAGTCGCGCCACGTCCAGCTTGTCGCTTGAAGCTTACAGCTCGCAGCTGCTTCTTAACGGAACAGCCAAGGCTGCGACGCGCGGTGCTTGCCTTCGAACGCAGCAATCGCATCACCGTCCACCAGCGTCAGGCCGATGTCGTCCAGGCCGTTCAGCAGGCAGTGCTTGCGGAAGGCGTCGATTTCGAAGCTGTACACCTTGCCACTTTCCGCCGTGACCGTCTGCGCTTCGAGGTCCACTTTCAGCTGGTAGCCCGGCTTGGCTTCCACGGCTTTGAACAGCTCATCGACTTCGCTTTCGCTCAGGATGATCGGCAGCAGGCCGTTCTTGAAGCTGTTGTTGAAGAATATGTCGGCGTAGCTCGGCGCGATGATGCTGCGGAAACCGTATTCTTCCAGCGCCCACGGCGCGTGCTCGCGGCTAGAACCACAACCGAAGTTTTCACGGGCCAGCAACACGCTGGCGCCTTGGTAACGTTCGTGGTTGAGGACGAAATCCTTGTTCAGCGGGCGCTTGGAGTTGTCTTGATACGGCTGACCCACGTCCAGATAACGCCACTCGTCGAACAGGTTCGGACCGAAGCCGGTGCGGCGGATCGACTTCAAGAACTGCTTGGGGATGATCTGGTCAGTGTCGACGTTGGCGCGGTCCAGCGGAGCGACCAACCCGGTGTGTTGAGTAAAAGGCTTCATGCGGGGCTCCTTAGTGCTGGCTCAGGGTGCGAACGTCGACGAAACGGCCATTGACCGCTGCAGCAGCTGCCATCGCCGGGCTCACCAGGTGGGTACGACCACCCGCACCCTGACGGCCTTCGAAGTTACGGTTGGAGGTGGACGCGCAATGCTCGCCGCTCTCCAGGCGGTCCGGGTTCATCGCCAGACACATGGAGCACCCAGGCTCACGCCATTCGAAACCGGCCTCGATGAAGACCTTGTCCAGACCTTCCTTCTCAGCCTGGGCTTTCACCAGACCCGAGCCTGGCACCACGATCGCCTGCTTGATGGTGGACGCCACTTTGCGGCCTTTGGCGATGTCGGCTGCGGCGCGCAAATCTTCGATCCGCGAGTTGGTGCAGGAACCGATGAACACACGATCCAGCTGAATGTCGGTGATCGCCTGATTGGCCTTCAGGCCCATGTATTTCAGCGCGCGCTCGATGGAACCGCGCTTGACCAGATCGGTTTCCTGCGCCGGATCAGGCACATTCTGATCGACCGCGAGGACCATTTCCGGCGAGGTGCCCCAGCTGACTTGCGGCTTGATCTGCGCAGCGTCCAGCTCGACCACGGTGTCGAACACCGCGTCGTCGTCCGACACCAGGTCTTTCCACGCCTCGACGGCAGCATCCCATTGCTCGGCAGTCGGTGCGAACGGGCGACCCTTGACGTAGGCAATGGTCTTTTCGTCTGTGGCCACCAGACCGACGCGGGCGCCTGCCTCGATGGACATGTTACAGATGGTCATGCGGCCTTCGACGGACAGATCGCGAATGGCGCTGCCCGCGAATTCGATGGCATGGCCGTTACCGCCGGCGGTGCCGATCTTGCCGATGACCGCAAGGACGATGTCCTTCGCGGTGACGCCGAACGGCAGTTTGCCTTCGACCTTCACCTGCATGTTTTTCATTTTCTTGGCGACCAGGCACTGGGTGGCGAGCACGTGCTCGACCTCGGAGGTGCCGATGCCGTGAGCCAGTGCGCCGAACGCGCCGTGGGTCGAAGTGTGGGAGTCGCCACAGACCACGGTCATGCCAGGCAAGGTGGCGCCCTGCTCCGGGCCGATCACGTGAACGATGCCCTGACGCACGTCGTTCATTTTGAATTCGGTGATGCCGTATTCGTCGCAGTTGTCATCCAGGGTCTTGACCTGAAGACGCGACACCTGATCGACGATGGCGTCAACGCCGTCCTTGCGGTCCGGGGTGGTCGGCACGTTGTGGTCAACGGTCGCGACGTTGGCGTCGATGCGCCATGGTTTGCGACCCGCCAGGCGCAAGCCCTCGAATGCCTGTGGCGACGTCACTTCGTGAATGATGTGACGATCGATATACAGCAGCGCCGAACCATCGTCGCGCTGCTTGACCAAATGCGAATCCCAGAGCTTGTCGTAGAGCGTTTTGCCGGCCATCAGACGGTTTCCTCATCAGCTTGTTTCTATGCCGCGGGCCATTGCGTCACGGCGACGCATCAAAGACCCCTTGGCTTGTGGGGTAGATGCTATGGAATATGCTTAAATAACTCAAATTCATATTTTTCATGCTTTGGATAACCAACAGGAATTCGAGATGGACCTGGCAAACCTCAATGCATTTATTGCCATTGCCGAAACAGGGAGCTTCTCCGCCGCCGGGGAGCGTTTGCACCTGACGCAACCGGCGGTCAGCAAGCGCATCGCCGGTCTGGAACAGCAGCTCAATGTCCGCCTGTTCGACCGGTTGGGCCGGGAAGTCAGCCTGACGGAAGCCGGTCGCGCCCTGCTGCCTCGGGCTTATCAGATCCTGAACGTGCTGGACGACACGCGTCGTGCCCTGACCAACCTGACCGGAGAAGTCAGCGGCCGATTGAGTCTGGCGACCAGCCACCACATCGGCCTGCACCGCCTGCCTTCCTTATTAAGGACCTTCACCCGCACCTATCCCGAGGTGGCGCTGGACATCGAATTTCTCGACTCCGAGGTCGCCTACGATGAGATTCTTCACGGCCGTGCCGAACTGGCCGTCATCACCCTCGCCCCGGAACCCCATTCGCTGGTCAAGGCCGTGCAAGTCTGGAACGATCCGCTGGACTTCGTCGCCGCTCCGGAACACCCGCTGGCCAACATGCCCACTGTGACACTGGCCGACATCGCAGCGTATCCCGCAGTCTTTCCCGGCGGCAATACCTTCACCCATCACATCGTCAGCGGGTTGTGCGAGGCGGAAGGCCTCAAACCGAACATCGCCATGAGCACCAATTATATGGAGACGATCAAGATGATGGTGTCCATCGGGCTGGCATGGAGTGTGCTCCCCCGAACCATGCTCGACGAACAAGTTGCGCGTATTCCGCTGCCGGGCATACAGCTGCACCGCCAGCTAGGCTACATTGTCCACACGGAACGCACGCTGTCGAACGCCGCCCGGGCGTTCATGGCGCTGCTGGATGCTCAGGCGGACGCTCCTGGGCAGTGATGCTCATTGATCGACATACCAGCTTTATTCCTACAAGGCTCGTGATCACATGCCCACAACCGCCGACAGCGCACCGTTTCACACGACCGGCCTGGCCCTGACGGCGAAGGAGTCGGAAACGCATTTCGCAACGCTGTTCAACCTGAGCCCCAATGTAGTGCTGTTGACACGGTTCGAAGACGGCCTGATCTGCAACGCCAACCGCCATTTCGAGTCAGCGTTTGGCTGGCCGATGGCGGATTGCATGGGCCGCTCGACCCTCGACATCGGTCTCTGGGCCGAGCCGCAGCACCGTCAGACAGCACTCGACAAAACCTTTGCCTCCAGCGAACCGGTGACCCTGGAAACCCAATGGCACGCTCGGGACGGTCGTATCCTTGATGGCACGCTGCACACGCAAAAGATCGAGCTGACCGACGGCCGCTACCTGCTCAGCACCTTCATCGACAACACCGAGCACCGTCGTGCCCAACTGGCGCTGAAAGCCAGCGAGGAAAAGTTTGCCAAGGCGTTTCACTCCAGCCCCGACGCCATCATCATCACCGAGAAGGCCACCGGGCGGTATCTGGAGGTCAACGACGGCTTCTGCCGCCTGACCGGTTACAGCGCCAGCGACGTGTTGGGCCACACAGTGTTCGAGTTCGTCATCATGGCCGACATCAGCCAGCGCATGCGCCTGATCCAAGACGTGGAAGAACACGGCAAGGTGCACAACCGCGAGTTGCTCGGCCGCAACAAGAACGGCGACATCATCACGGTTGACGTGTCGATCGATCCGCTGACGCTCGACGGCATGCAATGCCTACTGATCACCGCCCGGGACATTGGTTTGCTCAAGAGCACCCAGGCGCAGGTTCAGCACCTGGCCTACCATGACTCGCTGACCAACCTGCCCAACCGCGCGCTGTTGATGGACCGCCTGAGCCAGCAGATTTCTTTGCTCAAGCGCCATGACCTGCGCGGCGCCCTGCTCTTTCTGGACCTGGACCATTTCAAACACATCAATGACTCCCTCGGCCATCCGGTCGGCGACAGCGTGCTGAAGATCGTCACCGCACGGCTCGAAGCCAGTGTGCGGTTGGAAGACACGGTTGCGCGCCTGGGCGGCGATGAGTTCGTGGTGCTGATCAGCGGCCTGGAAGGCTCGCAGGAGCAGGTCATCGATCAAGTGCGCGGGCTGGCGGACACCTTGCGCGAACTGCTGGCCGAGCCAATGTTTCTTGACGGCCATCGGCTGCAAGTCACGCCCAGCATCGGCGTCGCGTTGATTCCCGATCACGGCTCGACCCCGGCCGATCTGCTTAAACGCGCCGACATTGCGCTGTACCGGGCGAAGGATTCCGGGCGCAACGCCACGCAGCTTTTTCACACCACCATGCAGAAAGCCGCCAGTGATCGCTTGCGCCTGGAAAACGATCTGCGCCTGGCCCTGAGCCGGGGCGAGTTCAGCCTCAGCTATCAGCCTCAGGTGGACATTCGTGGCAACCGCATCGTCGGCGCCGAAGCCCTGTTGCGCTGGCAGCACCCGAGTTTGGGAAACCTGCCGCCGCAGCAGTTCATTCAGGTCATGGAAGAAAGCGGGATGATCCTGGAGGTGGGCAACTGGATTCTGGAAGAAGCCTGCAAGACCGGCGGCGAACTGCTGCGCAAGGGGTTGATCGACGGCACCGATTTCAGCCTGTGCGTGAACATCAGCCCCCGGCAGTTTCGTCAGGCGGACTTTGTCGACCGGGTCGAGCGCTGCCTGCGCACCTGCGGCCTGCCCCATCGCATGCTCAAGCTGGAAATCACCGAAGGAATAGTCATTCAGAACCTCGAAGACACCATCGCCAAGATGCTGGAACTCAAGGGCATGGGCATCAGTTTCGCGATGGACGATTTCGGCACCGGGTATTCGTCATTGACGTACCTGAAGCGCCTGCCGGTGGACGCGCTGAAAATCGACCAGTCCTTTGTTCGCGACGCCACTACTGACCCCAATGACGCCGAAATCGTCCGCGCCATCATCGCCATGGCCGCGAGCCTCAATCTGGCGATCATTGCCGAAGGCGTGGAAAAGCAGGAGCAACTGGACTTCCTGGCGCAGTTGAATTGCCAGTTTTACCAAGGGTTTCTGTTCAGCGAGCCGCTGGTTCTGGAGCGGTTCGAGGCGTTGTTACGTGGACGAACCAATGAAACAGCCACGATTCCCTTGGCTGATGCATGACCTGTGGGAGACAGATGCAGGGCCACCAAAAAAGGCGTCCCGAAGGACGCCTTTTTGCTATCGACTGCGAATCAATGCGCCAGGGTTTTCTGGCCGTTGATCTGGATGCGTTTTGGCTTGGCCTCTTCAGGCACCAGACGCAGCAGGTCGATGTTCAGCAGGCCGTTGGCCAGTGCAGCGTTCTGCACTTCGATGTGATCGGCCAGACGGAACGACAGCTTGAACGCGCGCTGGGCGATGCCCTGGTGCAGGAAGGTCACGCCTTCAGCAGCCTTGTCGCGCTTGCTGCCGGTAACGGTCAGCACACCCTTCTCAACCTGCAACTCCAGGTCTTCTTCCTGAAAACCGGCCGCCGCGATGACGATGCGGTACTGGTCGTCAGCGTGCTTCTCGACGTTATAGGGAGGGTAAGTGCTGGCCGATTCGTTACGGGCCGCCGACTCGAACAGGTCGTTGAAACGGTCAAAGCCCACGGAAGAACGGAACAGTGGAGCCAGAGAAAATGCGGTAGTCATGTGAATCTCCTGAAATATCAGCAAGTGTTTGTCTCCGCGACCCGACTTCGGCATCGCGTAACCCTTAGATAAGGACAGTCACTTCTGTTTCAAGAGTCGCTATGGAAAATTTTTTCAGGCCGCGGCCGATTCGGTCACACCCAGCATTTGGCTGATCCGCTCGCAATCAGTCTCACGCCGCAGCGAATCAAACATCACCGTCGCTTCGGGGTAGCTCTTGGTCAGCAACACCACCCATTGCTTCAGACGGCCCGGCGCCTGAACACGGGTCATCTTGGCCAGCGCTTGCAGCCAGAAGTCGCGAATCAAGGGTTGCAGTTCCTGCCAGGTCATCTCGACGACTTCCCGCCCTGCCTCCGCCGCCGCGATCTGACGGCCAAGGTCCGGACGGGCCACCAGGCCGCGACCGATCATGATGTCGCGGGCGCCACAGATTTCCCGGCAACGGCGCCAGTCGTCCACGGTCCAGATTTCGCCGTTGGCAATGATTGGGATCTTTACCACGTCCTGAATCTTGCCGATCCACTCCCAATGCGCAGGCGGCTTGTAGCCGTCCACCTTGGTCCGTGCGTGAACCACGATGTGCTCGGCGCCGCCTGCCTCCAACGCCCGCGCGCAATCCAGTGCGGGCTCGGTGCTGTCGTAACCCAGGCGCATCTTCGCAGTCACCGGAATGTGCGCAGGCACGGCACGGCGCACGTGTTCGAGGATCGAGTGCAGTAACTCCGGCTCTTTCAGCAGCACCGCGCCACCTCGGGATTTGTTCACCGTCTTGGCGGGGCAACCGAAGTTCAGGTCGATGACCGGCGCGCCCAACTCGGCGGCAAACGCGGCATTCTCGGCCAGGCACACGGGATCAGAGCCGAGCAACTGCACCCGCAACGGCACGCCCGCGCGGGTCTTCGAGCCATTGAGCAACTCGGAGGCGAGTTTGTGAAAGTAATGCTCAGGCAACAGACGCTCAGTCACCCGGATGAATTCGGTCACGCACCAGTCGATACCGCCGACTTGGGTCAGCACATCGCGCAGAATGTCATCGACCAAGCCTTCCATGGGTGCCAGAGCAATTTGCATGGGTCACACTCGAAAAAAAGTCCGGCAGTTTACGCAGAGCCGGGCCGATTGTGAACGGGCCGCGCGTCAGGAAACGCCTGCCTGCAACGCGGGCGCGTAGCCGTCGATGAACTCGCTCGGCATCCGCTTCGGTTTGCCGGTCGAGAGTTCGATGCAGACGAACGTGGTTTGCGCCCGCAGCAGCGTGATGCCATCGCTGGGTCGCTTGAGTTGAAAGCGCCGGGTCATCTTCAGTTTCTGATCCCAATCGACGATCCAGGTCGCCAATTGCAGTTCGTCATCCTGATAAGCGCTGGCCAGGTAGTCGATTTCGTGCCGAACCACCGCCATGGCCCGGTCCAGACGCCGGTACTCGGTCAGGTCCAATCCCAACTGTTGCGAATGGCGCCATGCGCAACGCTCCAGCCAAGTGACGTAGACGGCGTTGTTGGCGTGCCCCAATCCATCGATGTCGTCCTCGTTCACATGCAGATCGATGACGAACGGCGTTGCCAGATCCCAAACCATGCTCGTTCTTGCCCCTCATGAATGCATTCGTGGGGCAGTGTAACCAAAAGCATCAGAGAGGGTTCGCGTCTGTCAGGAACGCCTCACTGCATGGCCGACTTGGCAGCGCGCAAGACGCGATCAGACAGTTCATTCGGCCCCAAGGCGCGGGCCAGCGCCAGACCGCCGAGCATCAGCGCGATATCGGCCAAGGTCTTGTCGGTTTCTTCCGGACTTGAGGCCAACTGCGCGACCATCAACTCGACGTGTTCCGACAGCGCGCCCCGGAAATCGTCCGAAAGCCGCGCCATCTCACCAATTGCAGTGGGCAGCGGACAGGCGTGCTCTTCGGCGTCACGGTGTTTGCGAGACAGATAAAAAGCGGCAAGCAAGGCGCGTCGCTCGTCGCCTGGCAACTGATCGTCAATTTTCGCGACCATCTCCCGGCGCTCGGCGAGCAATTGGTTGAACGCCTCCAGCATCAAGGCTTCCTTACTGTCGAAATGCGCGTAGAACCCGCCTACCGTCAACCCGGCCGCGCCCATGATCTCATTGACGCTGGGCTCCACAGGGCCGCGAGCAATCAACGCCGAACTGGCCGCGCTGAGAATGCGTTCGCGAGTTTGTGCTTTTTTGTCGTTCATGTCCGCCTCCGGGATGATGGGAGTAATATTATCCGCATCATGGGGGATGGCAAGGGCGCCATGCGCTGAGCAGGAACCTGTGGGAGCGAATTCATTCGCGAGAGGGCTGTACATCCGATGGGAATGCATCTTCTGAAATGCTGATTCGCGGATGAATTCGCTCCCACAGGTTTAGTAGCAGTGTCCGCATCAGGAGATCGAGGAAAGGAAAATAAAACCCCAAAAAAACAAAAGGGCCATTCAATAATCGAATGACCCTTGGTCTCGCAGAGCGAGAAATCGTGGCGTCCCCTAGGGGACTCGAACCCCTGTTACCGCCGTGAAAGGGCGGTGTCCTAGGCCACTAGACGAAGGGGACG
>NZ_JAAAKW010000031.1 GCF_009905615.1 Pseudomonas sp. SLFW | reverse complement strand
CGCCCGGCCCATGAACACGGCCACTCTTCCTCAGTTACGAACAAATAAGGGCAACCATGACCAGTCAGACCGGCCTTCCTCCGCAGAAAGCCAAGCCTAAACGCGCCCTGCAATTTGCCGTCGCAGGTTCCGTGCTGCTGATGATCGCCGCAGGCGCCATGTTCTATTTCGCCTCGCAGGCCGCGCAGAAAAAGCGCATCGCCAACGGCGGCAATGAAACCGTGGTGACCATCAACGCCAAGAGCTGCGAGCCGAACGCCATCACCGTGCCTGCGGGCAAGCACGCGTTCCGCATCGTCAACGCCTCCGAGCGTGCCGTGGAGTGGGAAATCCTCGACGGCGTGCTGGTGGTCGAAGAGCGCGAAAACATCGTTCCCGGCCTGAGTCAGATCATCAATGCCAACCTGCAACCCGGCGACTACGCGATCACCTGCGGCCTGCTGAGCAACCCGCGCGGCACTCTGCACGTGACGCCCACCGCTGAATCCGAAGCCGCTGCGAAAGCCCGTCCTTCGATGGTCGCCTTCATCGGCCCGCTGTCGGAGTACCGCGTCTACCTGAGCACCCAGAGCAGCGCGCTGATCCGCGCCACCGCCGATCTGCAACAGGCCATCGACAGCGGCGATCTGGCCGCTGCGCAGAAAGCCTACGCCCCGGCCCGCGCCGCGTATCAGCGGATTGCCCCCGCCGCGCAACGCTTGGCCGAGCTGGACAATGCGATCAACGCCCGCGCCGATTATTTCGAAAAACGCGAGCAGGACCCTGGTTTCAGCGGCTTCCACCGCATCGAGTTCGGCCTGTTCTCGCAGAAGTCCGTGGACGGCCTGTCGCCGGTCGCGCAGAAGCTGCAAGCCGACATCGCGACGCTGAAAACCCAATTGCTGGCCCAAAGCATCGCGCCGGAGCAACTGGCGAGCATGGTGGTGCGCAACATGCGCAGCCTGGCCGACATCCGCAGCAACGGCGAAGAAGAGCGTTACAGCCACCTCGACGTCAGCGGTTTCGCCGCCAACCTGGAAGGCACTCGCAAAGTCATCGAGCTGTTGCGCCCACTGCTGGCCAGGAACTGGGGCGATGTGCTGAAGAAAATCGACGACGCCAGCACCGCACTGGACGACCAGTTCCTGATGCTCAAGACCGACAGCGGCTACAAGCCGTACGACCAGGTCGGCGCAGAACAACGCAAACAAATCGCGGACAAGGCCAAGGCGCTGGCCGATGCACTCGATGGAATCGATCCGGCCCTGGGCCTCACTGGCCTGTAAGCGTGCCCTGGCGGGTGCCTTTCTGCACCCGCCCGGCCCTGAAACCCGAGCGAAGAAACTATCCACATGAAAGACTCCGATTCGTCCAACGCCCCGATTTCCGCTGAACGCCGCCGTGTCCTGATGGGCCTTGGCGCGGCCGGTGCTGCCATGGCCGGTGCCAGCCTGAGCGGCAATGCCCTCGCAGCCACCAGTGCCCCGGCGCAAGTGACCGAAGCCCCGAAAAGCGAAAAGACCCAGGACCGCAACGAATTCCACGGCGTGCATCAGACCGGCATCGTCACCCCCCGCCCGACGGCGGGCATGGTGGTGGCCTTCGACGTGCTGGCCCAGGACACCGACGATCTGGAGCGCCTGTTCCGCACGCTCAACGAGCGCATCACGTTCCTGATGACCGGTGGCGCCGTGCCTCAGGTCGATCCGAAGCTGCCGCCGCTGGACTCCGGCATTCTTGGCCCGGTGGTCACCCCGGATAACCTGACCATTACCGTGTCGGTCGGCGACTCGCTGTTCGACGAGCGTTTCGGTCTGGAGCACGTCAAGCCCAAGCGCCTGCAACGCATGGTCGGTTTTCCCAACGACGCCCTCGAAGCGGCCTGCTGCCACGGCGACCTGAGCATTCAGTTCTGCTCCAACGCGCCGGACAGCAACATTCACGCCCTGCGCGACATCGTGAAAAACCTGCCGGACCTGCTGTTGGTGCGCTGGAAGCAGGAAGGCACCGTGCCCGCCCAGGCCCCGCTCAAACCAGGCCAACCGCCTGAGAGCGCGCGCAACTTCCTCGGTTTCCGCGACGGCTCGGCCAACCCTGATTCCAACAACCAGAAGACCATGAACGAACTGGTCTGGGTGCAAGCCGGCAGCGACGAGCCCGCTTGGGCCGCCAACGGCAGCTATCAGGCCGTGCGCATCATTCGCAATCTGGTCGAACGCTGGGACCGTACTCCGCTGCAGGAACAGGAAAGCATCATTGGCCGGGTCAAACCGACCGGCGCGCCAATGGACGGCAAGACCGAGACCGACGTCCCGGATTACGCCAAAGACCCTGAAGGCAAGCTCACGAAACTCGACGCTCACATCCGCCTGGCGAACCCGCGCACGGCCGAAAGCCAGCGCAACCTGATCCTGCGCCGTCCGTTCAACTACTCCAACGGCGTGATGAAAAACGGCCAGCTGGACATGGGCCTGTTGTTCATCTGCTACCAGTCGGATCTGGAAAAAGGCTTTATCACCGTGCAGACCCGCCTCAACGGCGAGCCGCTGGAGGAGTACCTGAAGCCGGTCGGCGGCGGGTATTTCTTCACCTTGCCGGGTGTGAAAGACAGCAACGATTTCATAGGCCGGTCGCTGCTGGCCGCTGCCTCCGCTGTAAAAACAAAAACTGCCTGACAACCCTTACCTCACAGGAAGAGCTCCATGAAAAAGTCGCCTCTCGCGCTGTTGGTTACCCTTGGCTTGTTGCAGACCCCGTCCGTGTTCGCGGCGACGGCACCGCTGGACCTGGTGACCCCAGTGTCCGACTACAAAATCTATGTCACTGAAAACGTCGACAAGCTGGCCGCCGACACGCAGAAATTCACCGACGCGATCAAAAAAGGCGACCTGGCCACCGCCAAGAAGCTGTACCCGACCACTCGCGTTGCCTACGAGTCCATCGAGCCGATCGCCGAGCTGTTCGACGACCTGGACAAGTCGATCGACTCCCGCGTTGACGACCATGAGAAAGGCGTAGAAGCCGAAGACTTCACCGGCTTCCACCGTCTGGAGCACGCGCTCTTCGAAAAGAACACCACCAAGGATCAAGGCGCGCTGGCTGACAAGCTGATGGCTGACGTCAAAGACCTGCAAGCGCGCATCGCTGACCTGACCTTCCCGCCAGAGAAAGTCGTGGGCGGTGCAGCGGCGCTGCTGGAAGAGGTCGCGGCGACCAAGATTTCCGGTGAAGAAGACCGTTACAGCCACACCGACCTGTATGACTTCCAGGGCAACGTAGACGGCGCGAAGAAAATCGTCGACCTGTTCAAGCCGCAATTGGAGAAGTCGGACAAGGCGTTCGTGGCCAAGGTCGACAAGAACTTCGCCACCGTGGACAAGATCCTGGCGAAGTACAAAACCAAGGATGGCGGTTTCGAAACCTATGACAAGGTGAAAGAAAACGACCGTAAAGCCCTGACCGGCCCGGTCAACACCCTGGCTGAAGACCTGTCGCAAATGCGTGGCAAACTCGGTCTGAACTGAGTTTCAACGCAACAAAAAGCCCGCCTGCCGATGACTCGGCAGGCGGTTTTTTTATGTCCGTTCAGTCCGGCGAAAATTCATTCTGTGGGAGCGAATTCATTCGCGATTGGCCATCCCAGTCGGTACATCTCTATCGACTGGACCATTTTTCGCGAATGGATTCGCTCCCACAGGGGGTCAGCGGCGCATGAAGGTGTTGAGGCAGAGACAGGGGGAACATCGCCAGCCTAAATCCCGCTGAACCAGTTGTACCCCTGATCCTCCCAATACCCGCCCGGATAATCGTTGGTCACAAAGATCTCGACGATGTGCTTGGGGTTCTTAAAGCCCAGCTTGGTGGGCACGCGGATGCGCAGCGGGTAGCCGTAGCTCGGCGGCAACGCGACCTCGCCAAAATCCAGCGCCAGCAGGGTTTGCGGGTGCAAGGCGGTGGGCATGTCGAGACTGGAGTAGTAACGGTCCGCGCACTTGAAGCCGACGAATTTGGCCGAGGTGTCCGCGCCGACGTGCTCAAGGAACGTCTTCAGCGGCACTCCGCCCCACTGCCCGATGGCGCTCCAGCCTTCGACGCAGATCAGTCGCGTGATGTCAGTGCGCTGCGGGAGTTTGCGCAGGCCGTCGAGAGTCCACGAGGCCTTGTCGCGCACCAACCCGGAGACGCCAAGCTTCCAGTCGGCCACGTCCAGGTCGGGGATGTCGTCCTCGCCGTAGAACGCGTTGAACGGGAACGGGTTGCGGATCTGCTCCTTGGCGAAGGTCGGCGCCAGTTTCTGCCCGCTGAACAGCCAGGCCTGCACCCGGTCGTTCCAGCGCGACATGCTCCACAGCACTTTGTCCACCTGATCGCCGTCCTGCAGGTTGCAGCCGCTGAGCATGGCCATCGCGCCCACGGTCAGGCCGCCTTTGAGGAAGTGACGGCGTTGCAGGTTTTCCAGTTGGGTCTGTTGCGCCGGTTCCAGCTTGATGCGCTGGATCGCGCGTTTTTTCGGTTCAATCATGTTCGCCCTTCCCGCTTTCCATCACACGCGTGCCGCCGGTGATCATCGGCAACAGGGTTTTCGGCACCAGCAACACCAGCGCCAGGTGCACCACGACAAACGCGCCAATCGCCGCCATTGCGCCAAAATGCACGAAGCGGGCAAAGTCGTAGCCGCCGAACAGCGCGGTCAATTCCTGCAATTGAATCGGTTTCCAGATCGCCAGCCCCGACACCACGATCAGCACGCCTGCCGCCAGCACCAGCCAATACATCAAGCGCTGGACAGCGTTGTACACGCCCTTCTCGTGCTTGAGGCGAAAACGCAAGGCGTCCACCAAATCGCGTTTGACCGCCTTGGGGGTGACAGGCAGGAAGTCGCGCTTGAAGTGCTTGCTGAGCAGCCCGTACGCCACGTAGATCAGGCCGTTGATCACCAACAGCCACATCACCGCGAAGTGCCAGGCCAGCGCGCCGCCGAGCCAGCCGCCGAGGGTGAAATCCCGGGGGAAGGAAAAGCGGAACAGCGGCGACGCGTTGTAAATGCCCCACCCGCTCATGAACATGCAGACCATGCCAAAGGCGTTGATCCAGTGCGTGAGGCGAATGGGCCAGGGATGAATGCTGTTTTTTTTCATGGTGTGAGGCTCATTCAGGAAGGCTCAAGACAACCTATAGCCATCGGTATCGCGAGCAAGCTCACTCCTACAGTTGATACGCGGTCTTTGTAGGAGTGAGCTTGCTCGCGATGGTTTTGAATTTTACATCGGTGGCTGGAAACCATCCTTGCCGACCGCTACACCACGGGCAGTCTTGCCGTCGTCAGCCGGGAACACCACGACCTTGGCGCCCTTGACCAGTTGGTCGACCTTGCCTGCTTCGATGTAGGCAATCGGCACGTCGTCCGGCACCACCAACTGCTTTTCGCCGCCTTTGTAGCTCACGCTCAGGGTGTGGCCGTTGGTGCCGGTCAGCTTGCCGACGGTGCCGTTGGTCATGGTCCCGGTGCTGCCGTCAGCGTTCTGCCAGCCGTAGTGACCTTCGCCGCTGCCTTTGAGGCTTGGCTCGAACACCGCCACTTCCAGCGCTTTCAGCGTGCCGTCGGCCTGAGGCGTGGCCGCCGAACCGATGAAGCTGTCGGCCTTGATCGAGGCGATGTCGCCTTTCGAGACCAGACGCACGCCAGTCTTGTCGGTCAGGGCGATGCTCTGATGAGCACCGGCGCGGGTGGTGTAAGTCAGGGTGTTGTTTTCGAAGCTATCAATGGTGCCGCGCACCGGCTTGACCACGGGCATGTCAGCTGCCGAGGCCATGACGGCCGCGCTCAGGGCGAGCAAACCAAAGGTGGCGGACAATGCATTCTTCATTTTCATCGTGACGTTCCTTGAGGGCAGAGGGATGAAGCATAGTGCGTGTTGAATGACTGCCATCCTCCGCCCGCAACCGGCACCGGACAATGACCGCGCGATGACATTTTTGTCATTCGCCGCACGCCTCGCTCCCCCTTCGATCAATGACAAAAATGTAACCGACCTCAACGGCCCAAATGGTTAAACTCCGCACACGACGCGGCATCCAGCCGCTTTCAGCGCCCTTTGATAACCGCCCGGCGACACTGCCCCGACGCGAAGCGAGCCCCGCCCACGATGCACATCCTGCTGATCGAAGACGACACCAAAACCGGTGAGTACCTGAAAAAGGGCCTCAGCGAATCCGGCTACAAAGTCGATTGGACCCAGCACGGTGCCGACGGTCTGCACATGGCGCTGGAGCACCGTTACGACCTGCTGGTGCTGGACGTCATGCTGCCCGGCATCGACGGCTGGCAGATCATCGAAGTGCTGCGCGCCAAGCAGGACGTGCCGGTGTTGTTCCTGACCGCCCGCGACCAGTTGCAGGACCGCATTCGCGGGCTGGAGCTGGGCGCCGACGACTACCTGGTCAAACCGTTTTCCTTCACCGAACTGTTGCTGCGCATCCGCACGATCCTGCGCCGGGGCGTGGTGCGCGAGGCCGATCATTTTCATCTCGCGGACCTGGAGCTGGACCTGCTGCGTCGACGCGTCACCCGCCAGCAACAGGTGATCACCCTGACCAACAAGGAATTCGCCCTGCTGCATCTGTTCCTGCGCCGCGAAGGTGACGTGCTGTCTCGGGCGCAGATCGCCTCGGAGGTCTGGGACATGAACTTCGACAGCGACACCAACGTGGTCGACGTGGCGATCAAACGCCTGCGCAGCAAAGTGGACCTACCCTACCCGGTCAAGCTCATCCATACCGTGCGCGGCATCGGTTACGTGTGCGAGGTGCGGCCATGCGAGCCCGACGCCAGCCCTCTCTGACCCTGCGCTCGACCCTGGCCTTTGCGGTGGTGGCGATGCTCGCCGTGGCCAGCGCCGGGATGTATTTGTACGAAACCATGAAAGCCTCGGTGATGACCCGCAGCGACCACGCGGTGCTGGCGCGGCTCGATCACTTTCGCAAACTGCTGCAATACGACCTGACCCTCGACACCCTGCGCAGCAGCCCGCAACTGTTCGAAAACATGCTGGACAGCGAGGACGATATTTTCGTCATTGGCGAGCCGGGCAAATCCCCGGTGATCATGGTCAACCCGCTGCACGCGACTTTGCCGCAGATGCCCGTGATCAGCGCCAACGCACCCTTGAGCGCGGACGACATGCGCAGCGGAATGGTCCGTGGGGACGTGCCGATGCGGGCGGCCACGGTGGAAGCGGTGTCTGGCGGCAAGGTCGTGCACCTGACCGCCGCGCACCTGGCGGTGAAGGAAATGGCGACCCTGGCCAGCTTTCGCGACCGCATCCTGATTTCGATTGCACTGGCGTTCGCGGTGACGGCCGGGCTCGGCTATTTGTTGCTGCGCCGAGGCCTGCGACCGCTGCGCAACATGGCCGCCCACGCCACCGCCATCACCCCGGCGCGCCTCGACAGCCGGATGGACAGCCGCGACACGCCGGTGGAGTTGCAGCAACTGAGTGACGCCTACAACGGCATGCTCGACCGCCTCGCAGACGGTTACCAGCGCCTGACCCAGTTTTCCGCGGACCTCGCCCACGAGATTCGTACGCCGGTGGGTTCGTTGATGGGCCATTGTCAGGTGGCGTTGCGGCAACCGCGCAGCGCCGATGAGTACCAGATGCTGTTGGCGTCGAATCTTGAGGAACTGGAGCGGATTTCGCGGATGGTCGAAAGCATCCTGTTCCTCGCCCGCGCCGACGATGCACAGGCCGCGCTCAATCGTCAGCCACTGAGCCTCGCTGATGAAGTGCAGCGGGTGACGGGGTATTTCGAAGGTTTGGCCGAGGAACGGCAGATGACGTTCAACGTATCGGGCGATGGCCAGCTCGACGCCGATCCACTATTGCTGCGTCGTGCCTTGAGCAACCTCGTGGCCAACGCGATCCGATACGCCGATGAAAGCAGCGAGATCGAGATTCGGGTGATCGACAACGGCGATGAACGCCGCATCGAGGTGGAAAACCAGGGCCCGGTCCTGAGCGAATCAGCCCTCGGCAAACTGTTTGACCGCTTCTACCGCGCCGACGCCTCCCGCCACCAGAGCTCCGATTCCAACGGGCTGGGGTTGGCCATCGTCGCGGCAATCATGCAATTGCATGGGGGTGACGTGGCGGTGAACCAGCCGATACCGGGGCGGATTTGCTTTGCGCTCATTTTCTCAATGCCTGCGTGATGTTCCTTCTGCGCAAGACATAGCGGCTGCCGGGGTGACGCGATCAGGGCTTTTGATTCTGGCCGAAGGCCGTAGGAGTTGGCTTGCCTACGATCTGGCGCGCAGCGGCAGTAAAGTCAGACAACTCGGTTGTATCTGATACACCCCGTGGTTGGGGTTTACTGCCGCTGCGCAGCAGATCGCAGGCAAGCCAGCTCCCACGCCCTCTGGGCAGAATCAAAAGCGGCATCACCGCCAACCGCCTTTAGCTCGCAGCTCGCAGCTTGCCGCTGCGGTCAGGCCTTCTTGTCGTGGCTGATCTGCAGTTTGTAGAACGTCGCCGCCCCACCTTCCGTCGCATACCCCGCGTTGTCCTGGGTGTAGACGCCCGCCTTGAAATACAGCTGCTTGCCATTCCACGTGCCGTCTAGCCGGGCGTTCCATTGCATGTCGTGGGCGTTGACGCTGAGGTCGCCCGCGGGGGTCAGGTGGATGGTGTAGTTGAAACGCTCTTTCATCAGGACCCCGGTGGCGAGTTGGATCACCACCGGTTCGGACGTGGGCGTCGGGCGGTACTTGATAACCAGATTGCCGTTCTTGGTTTTTTCCTTGTACTGGTATTCCAGCTTGAGCAGCGGTTCCGTGCTGCCGTAGCAATGAATCTGGCCGATGACGATCTTGCCGGTCGACGGCACTTGATCGACCGTCAACGCGGCACGCAGGAAGTTGTCCGCCTGGCTGTAGGCCCAGTTGTGCACGGCGCCGTTGGCGTAGGTCTCACGCAATTCCGTGCGCGGGTAAATGGCGTTATCGGTCCGAGACCCGGTCACGGGCGCCCAGAAAAACAGCGTCTCTCCCGAACGGAAGTACCCATCCTGATAGCCGCTGACCAGCTTCGTCGTGTCGATGATGGCCGCAGGGGTGCCTACGGGTACGGAGAGGTTCCAGGTGGCGAGGTCGATCATGTTGCGCTCGTGGGTGCGACATGCGCACCAGCAAAGGAATGTCTCTGGAACGGGGGTTTGCGCCCCGTTTCCTGTCGCCTTTGCTATCGGCTGAACCGGTTTTTCTTTAGCGCGCGCACCCAGTCAAGAAACTGCCGAAAAGCCTCGAAAATCGGCCTTGGCTATCATCTCGACATCAGCGAGTTCAAACGCTTGATTGCGCAAATTTTGATCAGCACGGCGAATTCCGGGGTCAGCGATTTTCACTGGTCGCGCCATTTTTTTGGAGCGCGTGTAGAAGAAATCCAGCAAATCGCCAAAAAACGTATGAAAGCGCCGACAGACGGTCGACGAATTTACCGCCCAATCGCAGTTGCCACTGCCTACACCGTCCCTGTGGGAGCGAATTCATTCGCTCCCACAGGGATATGCGGCAGCCCACGACCCGCCATCCATCTCCTCGCCACATGCCCCCATTGACGAAACGACTTTGTTACCGGATATTAATAGTTAGCAACCTAATAATGCAGCGCCTAATCATTCACTGCCTAACCAAATCCTTTTGTTGAATTCACCAGTGGCACCGCTCATGAACCTCGACTCACTGCAAATGCACATCACCGGCGGCGTGGTCGCGGCGTCCCGTCAATGGCGCCGCGTCTGCCAGACCACGCTGGTGAACTACGGCGTGTCCGAGGCCTGCGCGGGTCCGTTGTTGATGATCGCGCGCCTAGGCGAAGGGGTACGCCAAGTCACCGTCGCCCAAGCCTGTGGCCTTGAAAGCCCCTCGCTGGTGCGCCTGCTCGATCAGTTGGGCAAAGCCAATCTGGTGCAGCGCACCGAAGACCCGACCGACCGCCGCGCCAAGGCCTTGAGCCTGACCGAAGAAGGTCGCGCACTGGCGAACTCCATCGAAGACGAACTCATCCGACTGCGCCGCGACGTGTTCGCCGATATCGATCCCGCCGATCTGGAAGCCACTCTCCGCGTGTTCAAAGCCTTTGCGAAGGCCAGCCCTGTCGGTCCGGAGCTGTCCTCTTGAAAGGTATGTTCCAGGGCTTCTTTCAGGGCGTCCCCCCTTCCCGTGACTGGTTCTACGGCGTGCGCACCTTTGCCGCGTCGATGCTCGCGCTGTACATTGCGCTGATCTTCGAATTGCCCCGTCCTTATTGGGCGATGGCGACGGTCTACATCGTCTCCAGCCCTTTCGTCGCCCCCACCAGCTCCAAGGCGTTGTACCGCGCAGCGGGCACGTTCCTTGGAGCGGCGGCTTCTGTCGTGCTGGTGCCGATGTTCGTGCAGACGCCTTTTTTGCTGGCCACCGTGATCGCGCTGTGGACCGGCACCCTGCTCTACCTGTCCCTGCATTTGCGCACCGCCAACAGTTACGCGCTGATGCTCGCGGGCTACACCATGCCGCTGATTTCCTTCCCCGTGGTCGACAACCCGCAAGCAGTGTTCGACGTGGCCGTGTCGCGGACCGAAGAAATTTTGCTGGGCATCGTCTGCGCCGCCGTGGTCGGCGCGATGTTCTGGCCCCGGCGCCTGGCGCCGGTGCTGGTCGACACCATGGGCAAGTGGTTTCAGGACGCTTCGACCTACAGCGACCTGTTTCTCTCTCGTCGTGCGACCCCGGAAACCGTCGGCGCCCTGCGCACGGCCATGGTTGGCACCTTCAACACGCTGGAATTGATGATCGGCCAGTTGCCCCACGAAGGCACACACCGCCAGACCGTGCGCAACGCGAAGGAGTTGCGCGGGCGCATGATTCACCTGCTGCCGGTGATCGACGCCCTCGACGATGCCTTGTGGGCCCTGGAACGCCGCACCCCCGAACTGGTGGCCGACGTCGCGCCGCTGATCCTCGAATGCCGCGACTGGGTGGAAAAGACCACCGACGGCGCCCCCGTGAACTATTGGGAAGCGCTGCACACCGAACTCGACCGCCTGCAGCCGACCCCGGCGCAGCTGGATGACCGGCGGCAATTGCTGCTGTCCAACGTGCTCTATCGCCTGCGCGAATGGATCGATCTGTGGCAGGACTGCCGCAGCCTGCAGGTCGCCATCGCCACCGACGATCACCGCCCATGGCGCGCGGTCTATCGGCACTGGCGGCTGGGGCGCCTGTCGCCATTCCTCGACAAGGGCATGATGCTGTACTCGGTGGCCACCTCGGTCAGCGCAATCATCGTCGCCTCGGTGCTGTGGATTCTGCTGGGCTGGCAGGACGGCGCCAGTGCCGTCGCGCTGGCCGCAGTGGCGTGCAGCTTCTTCGCGGCCATGGACGACCCCGCCCCGCAGATTTACCGCTTCTTTTTCTGGACAATGCTGTCGGTGGTTTTCGCCAGCCTCTATCTGTTCGTGGTGTTGCCGAACCTGCACGACTTTCCGATGCTGGTGCTGGCGTTCGCCGTGCCGTTCATCTGCGTCGGCACCCTCACCGTGCAACCGAAGTTCTACCTCGGCACGCTGCTGACCATCGTCAACACCTCGTCGTTCATCAGCATTCAGAGCGCCTACGACGCCGACTTCCTGAACTTCGTGAATTCCAACATTGCCGGTCCCGTGGGCTTGGCGTTCGCTTTCGTCTGGACCCTGATCGTGCGCCCGTTCGGCACCGAAGTGGCGGCCAAGCGCCTGACACGCTTCAGTTGGAACGACATCGTTTCGCTGAGCGAGGAAGCGAGCCTGGCCGAACACCGGCGCATGGGCGTGCGGATGCTCGACCGACTGATGCAGCATTTGCCGCGCCTGACCATCACCGCCCAGGACACCAACATCGCCCTGCGTGAAGTGCGGGTCGCGCTGAACATGCTGGATTTGCTGGCCTACATGCCACGGGTGCACGCGGTGCCACGCCAATTGCTGCGTCAGGTGGCCACTGAAGTGGGCACGTATTTCCGCGCGTGCCTCAAGGCCCGCGAGCGTTTGCCGGCGCCCAAAGGTCTGTTGATGACCATGGACCGCGCACGCCGCTCGCTGACCTTCGACTGGATGGGCGACGACGAGTCGCGCCTGCACCTGCTGCACGCGCTCAGCGGATTGCGCCTGGCGCTGCTGCCGGGTGTGGAAATCGTCGACGTGCTCGCCGAGCAAGAAGAACAACCGCCGTACGGCATCGATGGAGCGCCATTGTGATTGGTGATCTGGACATCAGCGGGATTTTCCTGCCGACCTTTCTGGTGCTGATGGGCATCGCTTACGTGATTTTTCTGGTGGTGCACGCCGTGCTGTCCCGTGCCCACTTCTACCGCCTGGTCTGGCACCGGGCTTTGTTCAACGTCGGTCTATACGCTCTGCTGCTCGGCGTCGTGGATACCCTTAGTCGATACCTGATGAAATGAAAAAACCTCTGTTGACGCTGGGCCGTGTGGTCCTGACATTGCTGGTCATCCTGCTCGCCGCGGTCGTCGTCTGGCGCATGGTGATGTATTACATGTACGCCCCCTGGACGCGCGACGGGCACATCCGCGCCGACGTGATCCAGATCGCCCCGGACGTGTCCGGCCTGATCGAAAAAGTCTCGGTCAGCGACAACCAGGCCATCACCAAAGGCCAGATCCTGTTCACCATCGACCAGGACCGCTTCCGCCTGGCGCTGCGTCAGGCCCAGGCGACCGTGGCCGACCGCAAGGAAACCTTGGAACAGGCCCAGCGCGAGAACAAGCGTAACCGCGGCCTCGGCAACCTTGTCGCCCGCGAGCAACTGGAAGAAAGCCAGTCCAAGGAGGCCCGCGCCCTGTCGGCGTTGAACGAAGCGCAGGTGGCCGTGGACGCCGCGCAGTTGAACCTCGACCGCTCGGTGATTCGCAGCCCGGTCGACGGCTACCTCAACGACCGCGCCCCTCGGGATCGTGAGTTCGTCAGCGCCGGGCGCCCGGTGCTGTCGGTGGTGGACAGCGCCTCGTACCACATCGACGGCTATTTCGAAGAGACCAAGCTCGACGGGATTCACATCGGCTCGAAAGTGGACATCCGCGTGATCGGCGACAACGCCCGCCTGAGCGGGCACGTCGTCAGCATCGTCGCCGGTATCGAAGACCGCGACCGCAGCAGCGGCTCCAACCTGCTGCCCAACGTCAACCCGGCATTCAGCTGGGTGCGGCTGGCGCAACGGATTCCGGTGCGCATCGCCTTTGACGAAGTGCCGGAAGACTTCCGCATGATCGCCGGGCGGACCGCCACCGTGTCGATCATCGACGACGCCCTCGCCGACAAAAACACCCAGAAAGGAGCCGCCCAATGAAACGCAGCGCGGCCTTCCTGAGCGCGGGCCTGGGCCTGTTGCTGTCGGCCTGCACGGTGGTCGGCCCTGACTACACGCTGCCGAAAGACGCGGCGGTCAACCGGCCCGATTTGCAGGGCGAGATCGCTGGCAGTTCGGCCAACGTGGTCTCCGCACCGGTGCCTGCCGACTGGTGGCGCCTGTACAACGACCCGACCCTCGATACGCTGGTGAGTCAGGCGCTGGTCTCCAGCACCGACCTGCGGGTGGCCGCCGCCAACCTGCAACGGGCCCGTTATCAGACTGATGAAGCCGACGCCGCAGGAGGGTTCACCAACAGCGCCAAGGCCGGAGCCCAGCGTTTGCAGGAAGCCGGTCAGGCGTTTCTGCTGCCGGAAAAAGTGCCGGTGGCCAACGTCGGTGATATCGGTTTGACCACCTCCTATCAGTTCGACCTGTTCGGCGTATTGCAGCGCGGGATCGAGGCTGCCGAAGCCAACACCGACGCCGCCCAGGCCGCCGTCGACACGGCGCGGATCACCCTCGTGGCCGACGTGGTGCGTTCGTACACGCAGATTTGCGCGGCCAATGAAGAGCGCAACATCGCGCTGCACTCGCTTGATCTGCAAAAACAAAGCGTCGACCTGACCCAACGCCTGCGCGATGCCGGTCGTGGCGATGAGACCCAGGTGACGCGCTCGCAAACCCAGTTCAAATCCCTGCGCGCCGAACTGCCGCGCTACGAAGCCGCGCAACGGGCGGGCCTGTATCGCCTGTCGATGCTGCTGGCGCGACCGCTGGATCAACTGCCGAAAGGCGCGGCTGACTGCGCCGAACTGCCCCACATCGCCCAAGTGATGCCGGTGGGCGACGGCGCCGCGCTGCTCAAGCGTCGCCCGGACGTGCGTCAGGCCGAGCGTCGTCTGGCGGTGTCGAGTGCGGCGATTGGCGTGGCGACCGGCGAGCTGTACCCGGACATCAGCATCGGCGCGACCGTCGGCACCGTCGGTATTCTCAAGGAACTGGGCGAGCCTTCGACCAACCGCTGGGGTTTTGGCGGCGTGATCAGCTGGACCATCCCGTCAAACGGCGCACGGGCGCGGATTCACATGGCCGAAGCCTCGAATCAGGCGGCCCTGGCGCATTTCGACGGCGTGGTGCTGAACGCGATCCGTGAGGCCCAGACGGGCCTCTCGCAATACACCGCCCTGCTGGAACGCCGCGACGCTCTGGCCGACACCGAAGAATCCGCCAGACAAGCCGCCGACCAGACCCACCGTTTCTTCATGGCTGGCCGCGAATCCTTCCTCGCCGACCTGCAAGCGACCCGCACCTACACCGACGTCACCGCGCAACTGGCGGCGGCGAATACGCAGGTGGCGATGGGACAGATCGATTTGTTCCTGGCGCTGGGCGGGGGTTGGGAGAACAAGCCGGCGCAAACGGCTGCCGCGAAGCCGCAGTAACCCGCGCCGGACTGCTACAGGCGTGGTGCAACGCTTATATCTGAGACAGCCAATAGAAGATTTCCCTTTGACTGTTTCGCTATAGCGAGATTCGCGCTTAGTTATATGACTCTAGAAATTCTTGTGATTCAGGGTATTAACCTCCTTAGCGACTGATGGTGTGGTCATCCCCATGAATGGACAAAGCCGTTGAGAGCGAGCATCATAACTGTGGCTTTATTCTCTTCAAGGATGACCACCATGGCTAACTCATCTATTAATGGCGTAACCACCGTCGTCAACAATCGTTCAGGCGTGACCGTTGAGCTGTTTGATCAGACGGACAATTCTCTGTTAGGAACGGCCGTAACTAATGCGCAAGGCCAGTGGCAAACGCAACTCAGCCTGAAGGCCAATCACTTACACAGGATATCTGCTAAAGCATTGAACGTTTCATCCACGCAATGGGCCGTCCGTCAGATCAACACCCTTACCGAGGACTTCGAGAAGATACCGCTCCAACTGTTACCACTTAACACAGCTGTTGACATTGGAAACTTCTTGATTACCAACTTATCCAATCGATACCCGGCTATTCCAAATTCGATCGGCACACAAAGCGGTGCCCCATTCGCAAACCATTGCCTGACCATTTCCGGACGGCTGGCCATTACACTTAAATACGATAACGCCAAAAACTTCACCTGCAGGGTCATGAACAACCAAGCGCCTAACATATACAGGTTTTATAACAACAATATACTTGTTTACACGATAACGCCATCACTGGCTGACTATGACACTTTAAATATTTCTCTCCCCTCTTTCTCAAAGATTGAAATAGAAACAGCGCCAATACGTGATCCCGAATACGTCGACTACATAGAACTAGACAATATTGTCATTACCTACTGAAAGCGTCGGCGATAGGGAAGCTCAATGCGGTCCTGTCGCGTGGAGCGCTCCATGCTCCCTGACTAATGGGCAGATCGATTTGTTTCTGCCGTTTGGAGGGAATTGGACCAATAAGCAGGCGGCGCAGCCACACGCACATACATAAAAGTGCAGATCAATACCTGTGGGAGCGAATTCATTCGCGATGGGTCGGTATGCCCGTTCGATAAGGGTCGGATGTACCACCGCATCGCGAATGAATTCGCTCCTACAGAGATCCCCTCCACCGACACACAGCGCTTGCCGCGTCTGCGCTTCTGTGCCTTCTGTGCCTTCTACGCCGTATGTGCCTTCTGCGCCGTCTGAGCTCCTACGGCCTTCGGCCAGCGCAACGCCCCACTCTGCGTGCCGCTTGCCACTCATAACGGCTTCCCGAAGGGAACCCTCACCCGCCTACACTGCCTGATCGTCTATACCCCATTCGGCAGGAGGCACCCCATGCGCACGCTTCAACTGGCAGACAAAACCGTTCCCGTCATCGGTCAGGGCACGTGGCGCATGGGGGAAGATCGGCATCAGCGGCAGGACGAGGTGAAGGCGCTGCAACGGGGCATCGACCTCGGGCTGACGCTGATCGACACCGCCGAAATGTACGGCGAAGGCGGCGCGGAAGAAGTGGTGGGTCAAGCCATCGCGGGCAAACGCGATCAGGTCACGCTGGTGAGCAAGGTCTATCCCCACAACGCCAGCCGCAAGGGCATCCCCGCGGCGTGCGAGCGCAGCCTGCAACGGATGAAAACCGATTTCATCGACCTCTATCTGCTGCACTGGCCCGGTTCATACCCCCTCGACGAAACCGTTGAAGCCTTCGAGCGGCTACGCGAAGACGGAAAGATCGGTCGTTGGGGCGTGTCCAACTTCGACGTGTCGGACTTGCTGGAATTGAACGACCCCCGCTGCGCCACCAATCAGGTGCTCTACAACCCCGAAGAGCGGGGCATCGAGTACGACCTTATCCCGTGGATGGAAACCGCCAGCATGCCGCTGATGGCCTACTGCCCCATCGGCCAGGCTGGCAATTTACTGATGAACCCCGCCATCCTCGAAGTCGCCCAGCGCCACGACGTCACTCCAGCGCAGATAAGCCTCGCGTGGGTGCTGCGACAGGACGGCGTGATTGCCATCCCTAAGGCGGTCGACCCGCACCACCTGCAATTGAACGCAGAAGCGGCATGCATTGAGCTGACACTGGAGGACGAGCTGTTGATCGACACCTCATGGCCCGCGCCGATCCGCAAACAGCGTTTGGGAATGGTCTGAACCTCCCGCTGCCACCCAAACATGAAACGATACAAACCGTCACAAAACTGTCAAAACCGCTTGCGATGATGCCGCTTTAGATCTTCTGCCTTCAGCGGCCCCTCTCGCCTGCGAGCCTTCATGAATCAAACCATTGCCCGTCATCAGGACTCCGACATCTTCGGTCTGCTGTATGGATTCCGCTTTCGTCCCGATGAGTCCGCCCGAGAAATTGACGCGGCAACGGCGCTGGAGTCCCTGCGCAACCCGACCGACGAAAACGAATTCATCTGGCTGCACTTGAACCTGGCCCACGCCAGTTGCGAACGCTGGCTGAAAACCAACTTGGAGCTGCCGGACGAGTTCCTCGAAGCGCTGCACGAAGGCTCGCGCTCGACGCGCATCGAGCATGTGGACTCGGCCCTCCTGGCGGTGGTCAACGACGTGGTCTTCGACTTCAACCGCGTCTCCACCGACATCGCCACGCTGTGGGTCTGTGTGCGCAGCAACCTGATGATCTCGGCGCGGCATCAGCCGTTGCGTTCGGTGGACAAGCTGCGCTCGTCGGTCAAACACGGCGAAACGTTTCGCTCCCCGCTCGAATTGCTCGCCCACCTGCTGCGCGATCAAAGCGACGTGCTGGCGCAGTTCATGCGCAAGACCAGCATCAGTGTCGACAAGATCGAAGACCAGTTGCTGTCGCAGCGGCTGAGCAATAACCGCAGCGAACTGGGCGCGATGCGGCGGGTGCTGGTACGCCTGCAGCGGCTGCTGGCGTTGGAGCCGGGCTCGCTGATGCGCCTGCTGCACCGCCCGCCGCAGTGGCTGCTGGAAGAGGACTTGCAGGAATTGCGTCAATCCACCGAAGAATCAGCGCTGGTGATCAGTGACCTCACCGCGCTAGGCGAGCGGATCAAGCTGCTGCAGGAAGAAATCGCCGCCAACCTCAATGAACAGAGCAGCCGCACGCTGTTCACCCTGACCGTCGTGACCGTGCTGGCGCTGCCGATCAACATCGTCGCGGGTTTTTTCGGCATGAACGTCGGCGGCATTCCCCTGGCCACCGATCCTCATGGGTTCTGGATTCTGGTGTTGCTGGTGGCGACGTTTACCTTCGTGGCGGGACGCTGGGCGTTTCGTAAGAGCCGGGATTATTGAGCCTAGCTTTTGATTCTGCCCGGAGGGCGTAGGAGTCCAGCTTGCTGACGATCTGCCGCGAAGCGGAAGTAAAATCACGCGCCAAGTAGTGTCAGGCAAATTGAATCGTCAGGGTTTGCTGCCGCTTCGCGGCAGATCGCGAGCAAGCTGCGCTCCTACGCCCTCCGGGCAGAATCAACAGCGGCGTTTATTCGATTTTTCGAGCACCACCCATCCCTTAGCGCAACAAATCCCGCGCTTTCCTGACCCGCGTCGTATCTCTGTCACATTTTGTAATGATCATGGGCAACATCCCATCTCAACAGGATTGTGAATCATGGCGACCCCCACACTGGCTCAAGGCTCCTTGAAAGGCGCAGGGCTGAGTTCTCAATTCGGGCGTAAGCCCGGTGTTCTGACGATGGTGATCTTCTTCGCCGTACTCGGTCTGGGCCTGCTGTACACGGCCTTCAGCCTGAAGTCGGACATGGACGATCTGGGCACGGTCGTGACGACCTGGACCCCGTTCCTGTTGCTTGGCGTTGCGCTGTTGATCGCTCTGGGTTTCGAATTCGTCAACGGTTTCCACGACACCGCCAACGCGGTGGCGACCGTGATCTACACCCACTCCCTGCCGCCGAACGTGGCGGTGGTCTGGTCGGGGCTGTTCAACTTCCTCGGTGTGCTGTTTTCCAGCGGTGCGGTGGCGTTCGGCATCATTGCCCTGTTGCCGGTAGAACTGATTCTGCAAGTCGGCTCCTCCGCAGGCTACGCCATGATCTTCGCCCTGTTGATCGCGGCCATTTTGTGGAACCTCGGCACTTGGTGGCTGGGCCTGCCAGCGTCGTCGTCGCACACGTTGATCGGCTCGATCATCGGTGTAGGCGTGGCGAACGCGCTGATGCACGGTCGTGATGGCACCAGCGGTGTGGACTGGACGCAAGCCACCAAGATCGGTTACTCGCTGCTGCTTTCGCCGCTGGTGGGCTTCACCTGCGCGGCGCTGCTGCTGATGGCCCTGCGCATGTTCGTGAAGAACCGCGCGCTGTACAAGGCACCGGAAGGCAACACCCCACCACCGATCTGGATTCGCGGCCTGCTGATCCTGACCTGCACAGGCGTGTCCTTCGCCCACGGCTCCAACGACGGTCAGAAAGGCATGGGCCTGATCATGCTGATTCTGGTCGGCACCCTGCCGATGGCCTACGCGCTGAACCGTGCGATGCCTGCCGATCAGTCGCTGCAATTCGCGGCGGTGGCGCAAGTCACCCAACAGGCCCTGAGCAAGACGGCGCCAGCGCCGGCCCCTGCGGACTCGCGCCAGACACTCTCCACCTACATCCGCGACAAGCAGCCGACGCCTGAGCTGGTGCCTGCGCTGGCGGTGATGGCCGGCAAGATCGGTGATCAGGTCGCCAGCTACGGCTCGCTCTCCAAAGTCCCGGCCGAAGCCACCGCGAACGTGCGTAACGACATGTACCTGACCTCCGAAGCCATTCGCTTGATGGACAAGGGCAAGGTCGGCAATTTCGACGCCGACACTCAGGGCAAGGTGGACCTGTTCAAGCAGCAGATCGACACCGCCACCCGCTTCATCCCGCTGTGGGTCAAGATCGCCGTCGCCATCGCGCTGGGCCTGGGCACCATGGTCGGCTGGAAGCGCATCGTCGTGACCGTCGGCGAAAAAATCGGCAAGACTCACATGACCTACGCCCAAGGCGCTTCAGCGGAAGTCGTGGCCATGGTCACCATCGGTGCGGCGGACATGTACGGCCTGCCCGTCTCGACCACCCACGTGCTGTCGTCCGGCGTGGCGGGCAGCATGGTCGCCAACGGTTCAGGCCTGCAAATGCGCACCCTGCGCAACCTCGCCATGGCCTGGGTCCTGACCCTGCCAGCGGCGATCCTGCTGTCGGGCGGCCTGTACTGGTTCTTCACCCAGATTTTCTGATTTGCAGAGCTTCACGTGCTCTCCTTCACAGGCGCTTCGGCGCCTGTTTTTTTGCGCGCTGAAAGCAACATCCACAACGTCTCGGTGCACCTCGAACCCTGTGGAAGACGCCGGAGGCCACGACGGCAGCGAATGCAGCGGGTCCGTGAAAGATGTATTGCCTGACACACCGCATTCGCCAGCGTCGTAACCTCCGCAAGCTCCCACAGGTGCTGCATTGATCCTGCGATCCGCGGCAGGCTCGAATACAAAACGACTCCATCAAACACGATCCATGTCCCATGCCCACACCCTTCGGCCATTGATGCCCCTCCTCGCCTGCCTAAGATGTTGACTACAGCCTGTCTGGCCGTGATCTCTTCCAAGCGAGCCTCTCCATGACTCAAACAAGAACGCTGTACGACAAACACGTCGACTCGCACACCGTGTGCAACCTCGACGATCAGGGCCATGTCCTGCTCTACATCGACCGTCAGGTGATCAACGAATACACCAGCCCGCAGGCGTTCAGCGGCCTGCGCGAAGCCGGGCGCGATGTCTGGCGCCCCGAGACCGCACTGGCCGTGGTCGATCATGTCAACCCCACCGCCCCACAGCGTGTCGCCGCCATGGCCGATCCGGGCGGCGCGTTGCAAGTCTCTTATCTCGCTGACAACTGCGAAAAATTCGGCATCGAACTGTTCGACGTCCTCGACAAGCGCCAGGGCATCGAACACGTCATCGCCCCCGAACAGGGCTTCATCCTGCCGGGCATGGTCATCGCCGCGGGCGACAGCCACACCACCACCTACGGCGCGCTGGGCGCGTTCGGCTTCGGCATCGGCACCTCGGAAATCGAACACCTGCTGGCCTCGCAGACGCTGGTCTACAAACGCCTGAAAACCATGCGCGTGACGGTTGACGGCGATCTGTCCAGCGGGCTGACCTCCAAAGACGTGATCATGGCCCTGATCGGCAAGATCGGCGCGTCGGGCGCCACCGGCTACGCCATCGAATTCACCGGTTCGACCATCGCGGCCCTCAGCGTCGAAGCGCGCATGACCATCTGCAACATGGCCGTCGAAGCCGGTGCACGGGGTGCGTTCATGGCCCCGGACGAGAAAGTCTTTGCCTACCTCAAGGACAAACCCCGCGCTCCAAAAGGCGATCTGTGGGATCAGGCCGTCGCCAAATGGAAAGGCTTGCACAGCGACCCGGGCGCCGTATTCGACCGCGAAGTCCAACTCGACGCCCGCGACCTGCAGCCCATGGTCACCTGGGGCACCAGCCCGGATCAGGCAGCGGCTATCAACGGCAGCGTTCCCGACCCAGAGGCCATCGCCGACCCGATCCTGCGCCAGGACATGCGCCGCGCCCTCACCTACATGGGCCTGGAAGCGGGCATGCCGCTGAGTGACATCGTCATCAGCCACGCCTTTATCGGCTCCTGCACCAATGCGCGCATCGAAGACCTGCGTGACGCTGCCAAGGTCGTGCGCGGCAAACACGTGGCCGAGCATGTGCGGGCGATGATCGTCCCTGGCTCCACCGCCGTGCGCGATCAGGCGGAGGCCGAAGGGCTAGCGTCGATCTTCCGCGATGCTGGTTTTGAGTGGCGCCAGTCCGGCTGCTCGATGTGCCTGGCCATGAACGACGACGTGCTCGCCCCCGGCGACCGCTGCGCGTCCAGCACCAACCGCAATTTCGAAGGCCGTCAGGGCGCCGGTGCCCGCACTCACCTGATGAGCCCGGCCATGGTGGCCGCCGCTGCCATCACCGGCCACCTGACCGACGTTCGCAGCCTGCAAGGGAGTTTCTGAGATGCAGCCTTTCACCCAAGTCACCGGCAAGGCCGCACCGATGCTGGCCGCCAACACGGACACTGACGTGATCATGCCCAAGCAATTCCTCAAGGGCATCGACCGCGCGGGGCTGGATCGGGGTTTGTTTTTCGATCTGCGCTTCTTGCCTTCAGGCGCGCCAAACCCGGACTTCATCCTCAACCAGCCAGGCTGGCAGGGCGCGAAATTCCTCGTCACCGGGCCCAATTTTGGCTGCGGGTCGAGTCGCGAGCATGCGGTCTGGGGCCTCAAGCAGATGGGCATTCAGGCGCTAATCGGCAGCAGTTTTGCGGGGATTTTCTATGACAACTGCCAGCGCAACGGCGTGCTGACGATCGTGCTGGACGAGGCGCAGGTTCAGGCCTTGGGCAAGGTGATCAGCCAGGCCGACAGCGCGCAGATCGAAGTGGACCTGCCCGCACAGGAAATTCGCCTGCAAGACGGACGCGTCATACCGTTCAACATCGACGAACTGCGCAAAAACGCCCTGCTGCTGGGGCTGGATGCCATTGGCAGCACGCTGCAAAAACGCGAGCAGATTCTCGCGTTTCAGCAAAAGCATCTGGCAGAGAACCCGTGGCTAACCTGAAACATCACTGACGAAACCCATCCCGACTGCAGGAGCGAATTCATTCGCCAGACGCCGGTACATCCGATAGAGAGGTGCCAGACACACCGGCCCCTTCGCGAATAAATTCGCTCCCACAGAAGCCCAGCGGCGCCGCGAAGTCTGAGGCGTGACGCGAATTTCAACTGTGGGAGCGAATTCATTCGCGAGACGTCGGTACATTCAATAGAGAAGTGCCAGACACACCGACCCCTTCGCGAATAAATTCGCTCCCACAGAGATAGGGACGAGAGTTGCGACTTACAAAGACAACCCCTGAAAATGCGCCTGCAGAAACTCCACGCACACCCGCAATTTCCCTGAATTGGCCAGCCGCGTCGGGTACACCGCCCAGACGTTGGCGCTTTCGGTGTATTCCGGCAGTACCTGCACCAGCCGCCCCTGCTCCAGAAACGGTTTGACGTCCCACAGCGAACGCTGCAACACCCCGCGCCCGTCCAGCGCCCATTGCAGGACGATCTCGCCGCTGTTGGACGACAGCGGCCCGCTGACCCGCACGCTCTCCCGCACGCCGTCACGCTCGACATGCCAGATGCCAAACGCGTTGTCGCGCTCCTTGATCACCAGACAGTCGTGATGCTCCAGGTCCACCAATTGCTGCGGCGTGCCCCGACGCGCCAGGTAATCCGGCGCCGCGCACAGTACTCGTCGGTTACTCACCAATTGACGACCGATGTGCTGACCGGGGATGTCATCGCCCACGCGGATCTCCAGATCGAAACCCTCGCTGACGATATCCACCACCCGGTCGAACAGGTCCAGCCGCACCTCCAGATCGGGGTACGCCTCGGCGAGTTTCGAGATCGCCGGAGCGACGTGATTGCGACCGAAACCGAACGAACTGCACAAATGCAGCTTGCCCCGTGGCGCCGAATGGGCGTCGGACAATTCGTCGTGCAGCAACTGAAAATCTTCGAGAATCCGCACCGCCCAGCGCTGCACGCGCTCGCCGTCTTCAGTCAGCGCGACCTTGCGGCTGGTGCGGTGCAACAGGCGCGTGGCCAGGGTCGATTCGAGGATCTGGATGCGCTTGCTGACGTACGCAGGCGACAGCCCGAGTTCATCGGCGGCGGCCGCGAAGCCCGCCTTGCGGATCACGGTGAGAAACACCCGAAGGTCTTCGGGCAACGGCGCCACTTCTTTTTTTGAGGTCATGCGGCTTCTTTTTTCTGGTCAATCGATTTTTCACGGTATGGGTGCTATCTGAGCCTCACATACATCCTGTAGGAGTGAGCTTGCTCGCGATGGCGTCGTGTCAATCACGAACTGGCCGGCCCCCATCGCGAGCAAGCTCACTCCTACAGCGGCCTGTGCAGGGCGAGAGAATAACATCCCGCGCCGCTCATACGTTTCAAAACGTAAAACCGGGCATATCTCCGAACGTTCTAAAAATATGGAATTCAGTTCTTTTACGGAATAAATCACAACCTCTATAACTAGCGCACTTATTCCAAAAGCCACCGATTCCCGCTCGAAGGATTTCTCATGGATGTTTTCTGGTTTCTACCGACACACGGCGACGGCCATTTTCTGGGCACCACCAAGGGCGCGCGCCCGGTCACGCTCAATTACCTGAAGCAAGTGGCCCAGGCCGCTGACGATCTGGGCTACCACGGTGTGTTGATCCCGACCGGTCGTTCCTGCGAAGACTCCTGGGTGATCGCTTCGGCGCTGGTGCCGCTGACCGAACGCCTGCGTTATCTGGTGGCCATTCGTCCGGGCATCATCTCCCCGACCGTCTCCGCGCGCATGGCCGCGACTCTGGACCGTTTGTCCGGTGGGCGCCTGCTGATCAACGTCGTGACCGGTGGCGACCCTGACGAAAACCGTGGCGACGGCAGTTTCCTCGATCACAGCGAACGTTACGAAGTCACCGACGAATTCCTGAAAATCTGGCGTCGCGTGCTGCAGGGCGAAGCCGTCGATTTCGAAGGCAAACACCTCAAGGTGCAGAACGCCAAGGCGCTGTACCCGCCGATCCAGAAACCCTACCCGCCGCTGTATTTTGGCGGTTCTTCGGAAGCCGCCCACGAGCTGGCCGCCGAGCAGGTGGACGTTTACCTGACGTGGGGCGAGCCGCCCGCCGCCGTCGCCGGAAAACTGGCTGACATACGCGAACGCGCCGCCCGCAATGGCCGCACCGTGAAGTTCGGCATCCGTCTGCACGTGATCGTGCGCGAGACCAGCGAAGAGGCGTGGAAAGCCGCCAACACCCTGATCGAGCACATCAGCGACGAGACCATCGCCGCTGCGCAGAAATCCTTCTCGCGCTTCGACTCCGAAGGTCAGCGCCGCATGGCCGCGCTGCACGACGGACGACGCGACAACCTGGAAATTGCCCCGAACCTGTGGGCCGGTGTCGGTCTGGTGCGTGGCGGTGCAGGCACAGCGCTGGTGGGCAACCCCGAAGAAGTCGCGGCACGGATCAAGGAATACGCGGACCTGGGGATCGAGAGCTTCATCTTCTCCGGCTACCCGCACCTGGAAGAAGCCTACCGCTTCGCCGAGCTGGTGTTCCCGCTGCTGCCCGAGCCGTACCGCAGCCTGGCGGGGCGTGGCATCACCAACCTGACCGGGCCGTTCGGGGAGATGATCGCCAACGATTTGCCACCGCAGAAGTAACCCGTTCACCGCATGACCTGTGGGAGACGTCGGAGGTTACGACAGCAGCGACTGCGTCGGGTCAGGGTTGGATGTATCGCCTGACACACCGCTTTCGCGGCCGTCGTAACCTCCGGCTGCTCCCACAAGGTATTAGGCGGCATTCGTACACGGAGTTCCCCCACATGACCGCCAGCGTTCCGTTTCAACCACAAGTGATCCCCATGCAGCTACTGACCTTACCGCCCTCCCCAGCTCTGGCGACCTCCATCCGCGCCACCGCGCAGGTGTTCGAAGACCCGAAATCCCAGGCCCTGCTGGCCCACGTGCAACAGGTCGCGCCCAGTGATGCCAGCGTGCTGATCATCGGCGAAACCGGCACCGGCAAGGAGTTGGTCGCCCGTCACATCCACAACCTGAGCGACCGCCGCCATCAGCCGTTCGTGGCCGTGAACTGCGGGGCATTCTCCGAATCGCTGGTCGAGGCCGAGCTGTTTGGCCACGAAAAAGGCGCGTTCACCGGCGCGCTGACCGCCAAGGCCGGCTGGTTCGAAGAGGCCAACGGCGGCACGCTGTTCCTCGACGAAATCGGCGACCTGCCGATGGCCATTCAGGTGAAGCTGTTGCGCGTGTTGCAGGAGCGTGAAGTGGTGCGGCTGGGGTCGCGCAAAAGCACGCCGATCAACGTCCGCGTGCTGGCCGCGACCAACGTGCAGCTGGAGCGTGCGATCAACGCCGGGCACTTCCGCGAAGACCTGTTCTACCGCCTCAACGTGGTCAACCTGGAGCTGAGCACCCTGCGTGAGCGCCCTGGCGACATCATGCCGCTGACCCGACATTTCATCGAGGTCTACAGCCAGCGTCTGGGCTGCGGGCCGATCCAGATCAGCAGCGACGCCGAGCACAAGCTGCGGACCTACAGCTGGCCGGGCAACATCCGCGAGCTGGAAAACGTCATTCATCACACCCTGCTGATTTGCCGCAACGGCGTGGTTCAGGCCAGCGACCTGCGCCTGTCGAACCTGCGTCTGGAGCGTCAGGACGACGCATCACCTGCTAGCGACGACTCCACCGACGCGCTGTTGGCCCGGGCGTTTCAAAAGTTGTTCGAAGAGCAGGCAGGCGCGCTGCACGAGAAAGTCGAAGATGCGCTGTTGCGCGCGGCGTACCGGTTCAGCCACTACAACCAGGTGCACACGGCGCAGCTGTTGGGCCTGAGCCGCAACGTCATCCGGGCGCGGCTGATCAAAATCGGCGAGTTGGCCGTGAACAAGCGTCGACCGGGCGAGCAGGTGCAAGGCGACCGGATGGTGCAGTTGTCGGTTTGAGACCTTCAGCGCGACCCTGTGATTTCTCCCACCATTTCGTAGGCGTTGAACGCCATCGCCGTCGTCCGGTGCCTGCGAATCAATCCCCACAAATCCCCTTCCCCCTGCTCGGCATTGCGGAACGCCTGTTCACAGGCGGATTTGGACTGCCACAGCACATGGCTGATGACTCGCCCCTGGTCTTCGCTGACGTGGACACTGGCGCGGATAAAACCGGGGTACGTACGGGTGAAGCGCTCGAAGCGCTCATTCAGGTCCGCCACCAGACCGGCCTGGTTTCGGGGATCTACCGTGAACTCGACGAACTGACTGAACGGAAGGTTTGAGTCTTGTGACGTCATGAACGCTCTCCACAGATGAACGGATGTCGCAGAACAAAATGCAGCATTGAGGTTTCGCGTGAACTACGTTTCTTGCGTCGTATTGTCAGGGGCGACGGTGTGGCCAGGCGCTGCCAGTTGTTAATACAGGCTGCGGAGGGTAAAACCTCCACTTAACTAGAGGTCAAGCATCTTTTGCCTGTTGATCAACGGGCTATTGAAGGAATCCATGCGCCCTACCGTGTCTCAGCATCTGCCCCGAGAACTGACCGTCGGCCAACTGTCGGCCCGCAGCGGTGTCGCCGTCACCGCCCTGCGCTTCTACGAAACCAAAGGGCTGATCTGCAGCCAGCGCAATGCGGGCAATCAGCGCCGCTACTCACGGGACGTGCTGCGCCGGGTGGCGCTGATCAAGACGGCGCAGCGGCTGGGCATTCCGCTGGCGACCATTCAGGCCGCCTTCGACAGCCTGCCACAGGATCGTCCGCCCAACCTTGATGACTGGAACCGGCTGTCGGAATGCTGGAAAGCCGACCTCGACGAACGCATCCATCGCCTCACGGCCCTGCGCGACCAGCTCAACGGCTGCATCGGTTGCGGCTGCCTGTCGATGGAGGCCTGCCCGTTGCGCAACCGGGGCGATACCTTGGGTGAAGATGGCGCCGGTCCTCGACTTCTGGATCAGGACTGAACGTGCTGCGGCCCCACCAGCGTGGCGGCCAGCACTCGGTCGTCGACCGAGAGGTGCATTTGCTGCATCGACTGGTTCAGCTCGTTCGTGGCCTGGATCAACGAGTTGGACATGGCCATGATCTCCATCTGCAACTGACGAATCTTGCCTTCGCGTGCTTTTGGCGACAGCGAGTGATCACTCATGAAGGCCTGCATGTCCTTCATCTTTTGCGCGATGCGCGCCTGTATCGAACGGATCATCTTGAGCTGATCCTTGATCCGGTCCGGCAGGTTCGAGGCGTCGATGTCGGCGTCCTTGTCACCGGTTTTCGCCGCCTTCTGCGCTTCGGGCGACAACAGCACCTCGACGCTTTTGCGCATTTGCTCAGCCGCGCTGGGTATGTCAGTTGAATCCTCAGTGGTGTGCTGACTTTTAGCGGTCGCCTGCTGCACAAGCAACGCCGCGTCCGCCGGGTTGCGGAAACTCAAGCTCATCATGAAAAAAACGCCTCCATAGCCCTGGCTGCCCTGCGACCACGTGGAAAACCCACACGGTTTCACCGGTTCCATCCCACGCTGTCGGCTCTTTCGGATAGCCCTTTAGGATGAGGGGCCGAAAGTGTGTCGGGGTCGACACAATCTTGGCGTTGATACGCTGTCAGGCGTTGATTCTGGCCGCAGGCGCCTCGCGTCAGCGTTCAGACATCTCGGCCAACCTCACCGCCAGCGCCTTCGCCTGCAACGCCACATCGGTCACCGCCGTGCTTTCCCACCACATCCCGCGCAGAGGCGGGCCCATGGCGAACAGTCGAGACGACACGCGCCCTTCGGCGTCCAGCACCGCGCCGCCCGGATCGGAGGCGATGCCCAGCGCCAGCGGTCCCGGCTGAATCAGCCCCCGCGCCAGCAATTGCCGAGGCAGGGCTCGGTCCACGCGGCGCCAGTCGTATTGAATACCCGTCGAATTAATCAACGCCGCCCCCCGCACCTCGGTCGGATGATCCTCGCCGCGATAGCGCACGCTGATGCGCACCTGCCCCGACTCGCGATCCTGCACGTCTTGCAACGACGCCGCATGAATGTTCAGACGGCCCTCCTGCACCAGCCGCTCCAACAAAGCCGCGCTGGGCGGTGGCGAGCGGTGGTGATGGCTTTCCCACCAAGGGCGGACGTGGCGTACGAACTGGCGCCGCTGCACGTCAGTCGCCTGACTCCACAGCCGTGGGATGTGAACCCGAACGGTGTCCAGCGGGGCCTGCCAGTCGATCCCTTGGGCGATGGCCTGCTCGCACTGTTCACGCAACGCGCGCACCAGTTGCCGGGGGCTGCGAAGGCGGTGGTCAGCGCCGAAAAAATCCGGCCAGGCAGGCGGCTGGCGGCGCACGTGCGGCAGCAAACCATGCCGGGAAAACACGTCAATGGGGCCGCGATGCCCGGCTTGTTCCAGCGACACCACCGCATCGACCATGGTCAGGCCCGAACCGATGATCAACACCCGGCCTTGAGGGTCAAGATGACGCATCGCGGCAACGTCCCATGGGTCCACGGCCGCAGCATTCAGGGCGTTGGAGTCGGTTTGCGGCGTGCGCGCGGCGGCGAACATCCCCGTCGCCAGAACGGCGAAGCGGCCATTCAGCTCAGTGCCGTCAGCCAACGCGAGGCGAATGCCGGACGCTTCGGATTGCACATCCACGACCTCACCTCGCACATGTTCGACACTCGAACCATGCTGCGCGCCTTTCGCCTGTGCCTCGGCCAGTCGCTGCTGCACGTACAGTCCAAACATACCGCGAGGCGGAAACAGCTCGGCGAGCGGCACGTGCTGCTGATCAGACTCTGGCCAGCCGCCCGACGCAATGAACTCGCCCAGCCAACGGGTCAGGTCATCCGCGTCGTCGGGGTCGACGCTCATGCGCGCAGCGTTGCCGTTGAGGGTGTGGCCCAATTCGGTAGCGCTATAGGCTTCGCCCCGGCCCAGTTCGCTGCGGGATTCGACGATCACGATCCGCCGCTGTCCCGGCAGGCGCAGCAGCTGCACGGCCAGCATCGTGCCGCTGAGGCCGCCGCCGATGATCAGGATGTCGGCGTCAGGTCGATTGTGTTGTGAGGTCATTGTTTTTGCCTTGTCTTCGCCACAGTGGCGCGCCTGCCCGATTATGGCGAGCCTGCGGAGGGATTCAAACAGGACGATGGTCGGCCCGTTTCGGTACGAAGGATGCAAGGCACAGCGCGTGCCGGGATATCGGAAATTTGCTGATGGGAAAGCGGGCAACGTGCTGAAGGGCTGTTGCCTGACCAACATCGAGGGTGATCACAAACCCCGGCCGTGGCGCAGTTCTCTACTGTGGGAGCGAATTCATTCGCGATGGTCTGTCAGACAATGCATCTCTATCGTCAGTCCCCTTTTTCGCGAATGAATTCGCTCCCACAGGTGACGCGCGGTAATTCCTCCAAACGCTCACGACACCACATTGCGCACAAAGCGCAGCGCCACGCGCCCATCATTGCGGTAGGCATGGGGCCGGTCGCTGGCGAACATGAAAAACTCCCCCGCCGCGATCTGCCGGGTGTTGTCCGGAAATGCAACGGTCAGGCAGCCTTCGATCACATAGACCTGCTCGCTCCAGCCCTTGGGGTCAGCCTCGGAGGCGTACGCCTCGCCGGGCGCTAGCGAGAACTCCCACAGCTCCACGCCATGCCGCGCCGACGCCTTGGCCAGCAACACCGCCTTGCTCTCTGGCAGCGCGCCTGCCCACCCCACCTCATTGATGCGGCTCGGGTCGCGCTCGTCAGGCGCCTGGATCAGATCACTGAACGCCACGTCCAGCGCCGCCGCAACGCGGTCCAGCGTGGCCAGACTGACGTTCTTCTCCCCTGCCTCGATCGCCACGAGCATGCGCCGACTGACCCCGGATTTTTCCGCCAACGTGGTCTGGCTCAATGCCGCCTCGTGCCGCAAACGTCGAACATTGAGGCTGACGTGCTGCAGCACCGACGCGCGTTGCGAATGTTCCTTGTGCACTGGATCGCTCCCCCCATAGGGCTTGGTGGGCAATGTACTGCTCAATCGCGGGTGTCACAAACCTTCGCAGAGCCTGACGCATCGAGCGTGGCAGGTCTTGCTGCCACTCCGACCATCACCCCTTGCGCTTCATATCCAACCGCCGCAAATGACAGGTCACTTCTTCGCGGTCGTGGTACAGCTGCTTGCAGCCGATCGATACCTTGACGCCCCGCGCCTTGAAGCCTTCCTCGATGCGTTCCAGCAGGCGCTTGACCTCGGCATAGCGCTGCTTCATCGGCAGCTTGAGGTTCACCACGGCCTCACGGCACAACCCCTCACCGAGCCAGGTCTCCAGCAATGCGGCATTTCGTGCAGGCTTCTCGACGATGTCGCACACCATCCAGTCGACGGTCTGACGCGGTTTGTAGGTAAAGCCGTCGGCCATCAAGTGCTGCACCAGCCCGGTGTCCATCAGGCTTTCGGCCATCGGGCCATTGTCGATGGCGGTCACCAACATGCCGCGCTTCACCAGTTGATAGGTCCAGCCTCCCGGCGCAGCGCCGAGGTCCACGCCGGTCATGTCGCCTGATAGACGCTCGTCCCACTGATCGCGCGGGATGAAGTGATGCCACGCCTCTTCCAGCTTCAGCGTCGAACGGCTCGGCGCCTCGCGGGGGAACTTCAGACGCGGAATGCCCATGGGCCACATCGCCGAATTGTGAGCATCGGCCAGGCCCAGAAACACCTCGCGACCGCTTTTGAAGGTCAGCAACAAACGCGGCAGGCTGGCGTTGTCCACCAGCTTGCCCGCCTTCTCAAGCGCCTTGCGCAGCGGGCCTTCGAACTTGCGGCAGAACGTCGAGAGTTCCTTGCCGTCGTTGGTGTCGACCACTTCCAGCCACAGGCTGCCGCAGGTCGCGAAATCCGCCATGTGCTGCAGGATGACGCTGATGCGGTCGGTTTCCGGCAGCTCGACGAACACCCCGCGCGCCCACTGGCGAGGGAAAATCAGGTCGGTGAAACGCACGCCACCCATCAGGCGCTTGGCACCATCCGCTTCGGTGCAGACGAACTCGGCGCAGGCCGCATTGGGCTTGGCCTTGGCATAACCGGACACGCCGAGCTGCGCGGCGTGCTCGCTGATTTCCGAGCAGACCTCGCCTTCGAAACCGGGACGGCAATGCATGAAAAGGGTGTTCACGGAATTCTCCATGACGCGCCGGGCAAACGGCCCACGCGTCCTATACTTGAGGCGATTTCACCTCAGTGACTCGAAAGCCGCGCATGATAGCGGAATCAGGAACCACTGGCCCACGCCAAAGGTCCAGTACTACTCAATGACCGTTTAAAGCCGCCATGCAGAGGGCTCAAACCCATCGTCTTACCGTTTTGTGTGATACGCCCGTCCGCGCCGTGCGGACCCGTCAAGGAGTTAGTCATGCCCTCCCTCGATAGCCTGAAAAGCCTCAAGACACTCGACGTCGGCAACAAGACCTACCATTACTTCAGCCTGCCCGACGCCGCCAGGACACTCGGCGACCTCGACCGACTGCCTATGTCGCTCAAGGTGTTGCTGGAAAACCTGCTGCGCTGGGAAGACAACAAGACCGTCACCGGCGACGACCTGAAATCCCTTGCCGCTTGGCTGACCGAGCGCAAATCCGACCGCGAGATTCAATACCGCCCTGCCCGCGTGCTGATGCAGGACTTCACCGGGGTGCCCGCGGTGGTCGACCTGGCTGCGATGCGCGCCGCCGTGGCCAAGGCGGGCGGCGATCCCCAACGCATCAACCCGCTCTCCCCCGTGGACCTGGTGATCGACCACTCGGTGATGGTGGACAAGTTCGGCGATCAACAAGCGTTCAGCGAAAACGTCGACATCGAAATGGAGCGCAACGGCGAGCGCTACGCCTTCTTGCGCTGGGGCCAGAGCGCGTTCGACAACTTCAGCGTCGTACCGCCTGGCACCGGGATCTGTCACCAGGTCAACCTTGAATACCTGGGCCGCACCGTCTGGACCAAGGAAGAGGACGGCAGGACTTACGCCTTCCCGGATACGCTGGTCGGTACCGATTCCCACACCACCATGATCAACGGCCTTGGCGTTCTGGGCTGGGGTGTCGGCGGGATCGAAGCCGAGGCCGCGATGCTGGGCCAGCCGGTGTCAATGCTGATTCCCGAAGTGATCGGCTTCAAGCTCACGGGCAAGCTGAAAGAAGGCATCACCGCCACCGACCTGGTGCTGACCGTGACGCAGATGCTGCGCAAGAAAGGCGTCGTCGGAAAATTCGTCGAGTTCTACGGCGATGGTTTGGCTGACCTGCCCCTCGCCGACCGCGCCACCATCGCCAACATGGCCCCGGAATACGGCGCGACCTGCGGGTTCTTCCCGGTGGACGACGTGACGCTGGACTACCTGCGCCTGTCGGGCCGTCCGGATGAAACGGTGGCGTTGGTCGAGGCGTACGCCAAAGCCCAGGGTTTGTGGCGCCTGCCCGGCAAAGAGCCGGTGTTCACCGATGCACTGGAGCTGGACATGGGTTCGGTCGTCGCCAGCCTGGCCGGGCCGAAACGCCCGCAGGATCGCGTCGCACTGCCGGACGTTTCCCAGGCATTCGACGACTTTCTCGGCCTGGCGCTCAAACCCAGCAAACACGACGAAAGCCGTCTGGAAAGCGAAGGCGGCGGTGGCGTGGCCGTGGGCAACGCCGAGCAGGTGGGCGAAGCCGAGTATGAATATGAAGGCAATCGTTATCGCCTGAAAAACGGCGCGGTGGTCATTGCGGCCATCACCTCGTGCACCAACACCTCGAACCCGAGCGTGATGATGGCGGCGGGCCTTCTGGCGAAAAAAGCCGTGGAAAAAGGCCTGCAACGCAAACCGTGGGTGAAAACCTCGCTGGCCCCCGGTTCCAAGGTCGTGACCGATTACTACAAGGCGGCGGGCCTGACCGAGTACCTCGACAAACTCGGCTTCGACCTCGTGGGTTACGGCTGCACCACCTGTATCGGTAATTCCGGGCCGTTGCGCGATCCGATTGAAAAAGCCATTCAGCAATCCGACCTGACTGTGGCATCCGTGCTGTCGGGCAACCGCAACTTCGAAGGCCGCGTGCACCCGCTGGTGAAAACCAACTGGCTGGCCTCCCCGCCCCTCGTCGTCGCTTATGCGCTGGCAGGCAGCGTGCGCGTGGACCTGAGCAGCGAACCGCTGGGTGAAGGCAGCGACGGCCAGCCCGTGTACCTGCGCGACATCTGGCCGACGCAAAAAGAAATTGCCGACGCCGTGCTGAACGTCAGCACCGGCATGTTCCACAAGGAATACGCCGAGGTCTTCGCCGGTGACGCGCAGTGGCAAGCCATCGAAGTGCCACAGGCCGCTACCTACGTGTGGCAGGACGATTCGACCTACATCCAGCATCCGCCGTTTTTCGACGACGTGGCGGGTCCATTGCCGGTGATCGCTGATGTGCAAAAGGCCCGCGTGCTGGCGATCCTGGGCGACTCGGTGACCACCGACCACATCTCGCCTGCCGGTAACATCAAGGCCGACAGCCCGGCCGGCCGCTACCTGCGCAGCAAAGGCGTGGAGCCAAAAGACTTCAACTCCTATGGCTCGCGTCGCGGCAACCACGAAGTGATGATGCGCGGCACGTTCGCCAACATCCGCATCCGCAACGAAATGCTGGGCAACGAAGAAGGCGGCTACACCCTGCACGTGCCGACCGACGAGAAACTGCCGATCTACGACGCCGCCATGCGTTATCAAAAGGAAGGCACGCCGCTCGTGGTCATCGCCGGTCAGGAATACGGCACCGGTTCCAGCCGTGACTGGGCCGCCAAAGGCACCAACCTGCTGGGCGTCAAAGCGGTCATTGCCGAGAGCTTCGAACGTATCCACCGCTCGAACCTCGTGGGCATGGGCGTCTTGCCGCTGCAATTCAAGAACGGTCAGAGCCGCAAGACCCTGGAATTGACCGGCAAGGAAATCCTCAACATCACCGGCCTGACCGACGCGACGCTGCAACCGGGCATGAGCCTGACCCTGCAGATCACCCGAGAAAACGGCCAGCAAGAAAACGTCGACGTGCTGTGTCGGATCGATACCCTGAACGAAGTCGAATACTTCAAGGCCGGGGGGATTCTGCACTACGTACTGCGGCAGTTGATTGCGTCGTAACGCCTGACCGTGTGGCGCTTGTCCGCTGTCGCGGACGAGCGCCCTGCTCGGTTCTCCAGACACACCGCGTGCACAGATTTTGCTGCCGCTTCGCGCCAGATCGCTGCCGTCGTGCCTCCGGCGTCTCCCACAGGTCTGAACTGCCCCCAAGAAGTTGGACACCCATCCCCCCCCTTGAGGGATATCTCAGGTCATGGGCCGCTCCATGACGCAACCCGCCAGACCGACCAGCAGAATAGACAAAACGCCGATCTACTCACTGCATACCTTTGACTCGACACAAAACCCTGTGGGAGACGCCGGAGGCACGACGGCAGCGATCTGTCGCGAAGCGGCAGCAAAACCTGACGACTCGATCGACCTGACACCCCACGCTGTCCGAACCCGCCACACCCCGCCCCACCGACAACACTTTCAGCCCTTTCCCACAAGCACCCACGTTTAAACAACGCTAAAATCGCCGTCCTTATCCCCCGTTCAAGGACGACCCCATGCCAGTGCTGCGCTGGAGCGCGCTCACGCTGCTGACCCTCGGTTATTGCATCGCCTGGGTGTATGGCCAGCTGAGCCTGCCGGTGGTCGTCACGTTCGGGCTGTTGATCATGGCGGGGATCTGCGTCGTCCATTTCCGACACTGGGCCGTTCGCGGATTCGGTCATGCCCTGTTCATCGCCCTCGCGGCGGGTCTGGCCTGCCATTGGCTGCCGGGCTTCTTCAGCGCCCGGGTCATCGCCGCAGCGCGTTTCACTCCCGAAGCCGCGCCCTTTTCGATGTACCTCAACCTCGACAAGCCCCTGATCGGCTTCTGGATCATCCTCGCCTGCCCCTGGGTGTTCGCCGGGTTCAATCTGCGCCGATCACTGATCACCATTGGCCTGACCCTGCCCTTGACACTCCTTGTGTGCCTGACAACCGCCCTGGGGATGGGGGTGGTGGGCTGGACGCCGAAATGGCCCGAGCAAGGGGGTATCTGGGTGCTGAACAATCTGCTGCTGGTCACGATGACCGAAGAGCTGATCTTTCGCGGCTATCTGCAGGGCGGCCTCAGCCGTTTGCTCGCGCGAATGCCAAACGCCCCCACGCTGGCACTGCTCATCAGCTCGTTGCTGTTCGGTGTGATGCACCTCGGCGGCGGTTGGCAATGGATGATCCTCACCAGCATCGCCGGACTCGGTTATGGCATCGCCTACCGATATGGTGGATTACCGGCGGCGGTCATCACTCATTTTGGGCTCAACCTTGCGCACTTCAGCCTGTTCACCTACCCGATGTTCGACCGATGAGCGTTGACCTGCGGCAAACCGTCCATGACGCAGTTCACAAAATGCTTAATTTCCTGACAACAGGGCCGATAACACCTCAAAGCCTTCCCGGATAGAACAGCTTATGCGCAATAACCAGCCCATCACCCAACGCGAACGGACCTTCCCGGCACAGCAGCGGTTGATTTCGACCACGGATGCTCGCGGCGTGATCACCTACTGCAACGACGCCTTCGTCGAGATCAGCGGCTTCACCCGCGACGAATTGCTCAAGGCGCCGCACAACACCGTGCGCCATCCTGACGTTCCGTCCGCCGTGTTCGAACACATGTGGAGCACCCTCAAACAGGGTCTGCCATGGATGGGCATCGTCAAGAATCGCTGCAAGAACGGCGACCATTACTGGGTCAACGCGTACGTCACGCCCATCTTCGACGGCAAACAGGTGGTGGGCTTCGAGTCGGTGCGCGTCAAACCTACCGCCGAACAGATCCGCCGTGCCGAATCGCTGTATCAACGCCTGAACAACGGCAAGTCAGCCGTCCCGAGCCGCGACACCTGGCTGCCGGTGCTGCAGGACTGGCTGCCGTTCATTCTGGTCAGCCAACTGAGCTTCCTGATCGGCGTGTGGCTCAACTCCTATTGGGGCTTCGCGCTCGCGGCGGCACTGTCCGTGCCATTGGGGCTGCTGGGCCTGAGCTGGCAGCAACGGGGTATCAAGCGCCTGCTGCGTCTGGCGGATCAGACCACGTCGGACCCGCTGATCGCGCAGATGTACACCGACAGCCGTGGCGCCCAGGCCCGTCTGGAAATGTCCATTCTGAGCCAGGAAGCCCGCCTAAAAACCTGCCTCACGCGTTTGCAGGACACTGCCGAACACCTGAATTCCCAGGCGCGCCAGTCCGACAGCCTGGCCCAGGCCAGTTCCAACGGACTGGAACGTCAGCGCGTGGAAACCGAACAGGTCGCGACCGCGATCAACCAGATGGCGTCCACCACCCAGGAAGTCGCCAGCCACGTTCAACGCACCGCCGACGCCACCCAGCAAGCCAACGAACTGACCCGTCGCGGCCGCACCATCGCCAGTGAAACCCGCGAGGCCATTCAACGCCTCTCGACCTCGGTCGGCGAAACCGGGCTCACCGTCACGCAACTGGCCAAGGACAGCGACGAAATCGGTGGCGTGGTCGACGTCATCAAAGGCATCGCCGACCAGACCAACCTGCTGGCCCTGAACGCCGCCATCGAAGCCGCCCGCGCCGGCGAAATGGGCCGTGGCTTTGCGGTCGTGGCGGACGAGGTTCGCCAACTGGCGCAACGCACCACCGAATCCACCGGCCAGATCCATTCCCTGATCGCCAAACTGCAAGCCACGGCCAACAACGCTGTGCAAACCATGGCCACCGGCCGCCGCCAGGCGGAAGAAGGCGTCGAACAAGTCATGGAAGCCGACAAGGCGCTGGTGGGCATCAGCGACGCGGTGGCCAACATCACTGACATGACCACGCAAATCGCCGCCGCCACCGAAGAACAAAGCTCGGTCGCCGAAGAGGTCAGCCGCAACATCAGCACCATCGCCCAACTGGCCGACCAGACCTCCGACGAAGCCCGCCGCTCCGCCGACCTCAGCGCCGAATTGACCAACACTGCGCTCAGCCAGTATTCGCTGGTAGAACGCTTTAACCGCTAATCAATAGTCAGCCAGACTCCAGCCCCGGCAGCGACCCTGCCGGGGCTTTTTATTGCGCGGTGAAAAAGTAGGAAGTTTCCGAAGTTGCAAGTTCAGTGCTGTTTTTAAGGAATTGGAGCGAAATGTAGGGTTGACAGAAAGTCGGGATCGCTATTAGTTGAAATTCAGATCGCGATATATATGTACCACCTCTGGAGTGAACTCGCTGATCTAGCCCAATTAATAAAAGAGCACCCACTGGCGAAAAACGTGATGAGGGTGCTCGATGGAGAATGTTATGAATGACATGAATGTCAAAGCGCCGATTCCACTTCCACCCGCCGTTATTCCAGCGGCGTATGAAGATGGCCTGTTAAAATCAGCAGACTTGAGTGCCCCTATCCTGGTCGAAGTCGAAGTTTGGGCTGCTGCAGAGAAAGGGTATACCGTACGGCTAGACTTGGATGGCCTCCCTGTCACTGAAGAGCGAGTGATCACTGAGGCCGACAAACCGGGAAATATTCTTACGTTCGAATTGGACCCGAAGTACCTGCACGAAGAGGGTACGTACCAATTGCAATACCGGACTTTCAGCCCAAACACGCAGGTGTCAGATTTTTCACCGTGCACACCCCTTAAAGTGGACCGCACCCCACCGGGCGGCCCACTCCTCTCCTCAGTGCTCTTCGCAGAAGGTGAATTCGACGGCAACACCCTCGCCTTCGTCCCCGGCTACGCTGGCATCGAAGCAGGCGACCTGATTCGCACCCTGTGCAACGGCGTGGCCGGTCCCACCCATACCGTGCAGGCAGACGAACTCACCCTGCGCCCCATCGAGATCGTCTTCGAAAAAGCCTTCCTGCAAAGCCTCGCCGCGCAATACGTGGAGGTCGACTACACAGTGACCGACCGGGCGGGCAATGAATCGATCCGATCCTTGCCCAAGACGCTCACGCTGGTTTCGTAACGCCGTCCGGCGAACCCACCTGCCGGACAAACACAACACGATCACCTGATCAATCAGGCACCCGTTCCGCCAGAGAACGCGGACGACTGTGCCTTATGGAGAATGATATGAACGACATGAATGTCAGAGAACCGATCCCCCTTCCGCCTGCGGTCGTGCCTGCAGCTTATGAGGATGGGTTGCTGAAAACTGCAGATCTGAATGCGCCCATTGCGGTAGAGGTTGAGGTCTGGCCTGCCGCCGAAACCGGGTATACCGTCCGGCTGGACCTGGATGGTGTGCCGGTTACTGAGGAACGTGTCATCGCCGCCACCGATAAACCGGGCGATATCCTTACGCTCGGTCTGCCCGAAAAGCACTTGGTGAGTGAAGGCACTCACACCCTGGAGTATCGGATTTTTAGTCCAATTACGGGGGCGGAAGTTTTCTCACCCTCGATCCCCCTGATCGTCGACCGAACCCCTCCAGGCGCCGCGCTTCTAGCTGCAATGATGTTTCCTCGTGCCAGCTTTGGCGCGCGTGCGACCGCGCGGGTCCCTGCCTATTTCGGCATGGCAGTTGGGGACACGATTCAAACCCTCTGCAACGGCGTGCCCGGCCCAGTCCACACCGTGGTCGCGGAGGAACTCTCGCTGGCTCCCATCCAGATCGCCTTCGAAGAGCACTTCCTGCTGAGTCTCGCGGCACCCGAGGTCGTCGTCGATTACTCAGTCACGGACCGCGCAGGCAATGAGTCGATCCGGGCAGTGCCGGTAACGCTGTCACTGGTGCCGTAACCACCCCCGACGCACATCACAGCCCGGCAGGCCAAGCCGCCGGGCAAACCTACACGCTCATCCGAGCAATCAAGCACCCGTTCCGCAAGCGAATGCGGACGACTGTGCCTTATGGAGAAATGCCATGAACGACATGAATGTCAAAAAACCCATCCCTCTTCCAGCCGCTTTCGTGCCTGCAGCCTATGAAGATGGGTTGCTGAAAACCGCTGACTTGAATGCCCCTGTCGCCGTGCAGGTTGAAGTCTGGCCTGCGGCTGAAACAGGCTACACCGTGCGGCTCAACCTGGACGGCCTGCCCGCCACCGAAGAACGCGTCATCACCGCCACTGACAAACCCGGCGATATCCTTACGCTGTACCTCTCGGAAAATCACCTGTTGAAGGACAAGCGCTACTCCCTTCAGTACCGGATCTACAGCCCGATTGGTGAGTCGGAAGACTTCTCTCCGGCAATCCCCCTGATCGTCGACCGAACCCCACCCGGCGCCGCGGTCCTCGCCCCGCTGTTCTTCGCCGAGGGCTCGATCAACGGCGACGCCAACGCCATTCTTCCCGGCTACGCGGGCATGGCCATAGGCGACGTTGTTCGCACCCTGTGCAACGGCATTTCCGGCCCGACCCACACCGTGCAAGCGGACGAACTCACCGTGCGCCCCATCGAAATCGTCTTCGAGGCAGACTACCTGCTGGGCCTCGCAGCCCAAGAGGTGACCATCGAGTACGTTGTCGTCGACCGCGCAGGCAACCCATCCTTCAATTCCTTACCTGTAACAATTTCCCTCACTATGTAATGTCATGACCGCTGAAATTAATTAGATCATTTGACGTGCCACTCCCCCTTCATTTGAAGGAGGAGCGGCCCAATTACGTCGAAATTCGAACGCCGGGGAATTATTTTTTTCTCGCTTATTTCCCTTTTGCCTACAACGATTGAGGACTATGTGAAGCCGCAAGCACGCTCCAAGACCTTGGATGCGGTACATATGTACTTACACCCCCGTCAAATTCGACTAAATATGCCGTAATGCATAAAACAGGTTCCGCTTCAAGCGTTGTAAATGACGCTGCGGACACATTCAACCTCTGCACGGGGCTCGATTGACAGTGACAGGTCATGACTTGAACATATGCAGCCGGGGCACGCAGCCCCACAACGATGTTTGTCGTTGTAACCTCTGTTATCACAACCCCATCCAATTCAGGGAACTTTAATGGAAGATGAAAAGGATATTCCGCCATCTGTAAATCCGACTGACATCGCTCGGAACAAGGATGAAACATCTGCGGAAGATCAACTGGCGAATGCTGACGAACGTGTGGACGGGTCGACTTTTAACTTTGATTCGATACCGCATTACGAAGATTTGCGCGCCATTCTCCCGCCTGGCGCCACATCCAAGGACATCGCCACGTTCTACAGCGAACACCTCGAGCACGTTCTGGGTTTCCCTTGGGAAATCGATGAAGAGGCTCGAAAGGCGGCCCCTTCGTTGCCTCCGCCGTCCCTGGACGGCGGAAGAAACGGTGAGGTCTCCACCGCACAGCTCGCCAAGGGTGTGCTGATTACCGTACCGCGTTCTTCAAAGATCTGGGTCACTGATCAGCTCAAGATGCGCTGGGGGAAAAGCACGTTCTACACCACGGTGCCGCCCTCCAAATCACGAAAAGGGCCACGTCTGATTCAATTTCTCAACGCTGGAGGAGTACCAAACGACCGTACCGGGTTGATCGATATTCGCTACGAAGTGGTCCGTCGCAAACGTCTGGTCGGTGTGTCAGAGACCCTGACGATCTACGTGCGCGACGATGGAACAGGGGAGCCAAAAGGCTCCCATGGCCGACCTATCCGTCGACGTAAACTCGACCTGTAAAACCGATCCGGCATGAAGGCGTTCGATACCCGTCGCGCGCCCCCATGCCCGCTCAAACAATGGAGAAAAAAAGCCCCGGCGGCATGACTGCCGTCGGGGCTTGCTTACGACTTGAATCGTTTACAGGGTCAACCGGTCAGAACGCCAGACGCAGACCCAGATTGGCCCCCCATGGCTGCTCGACATGCTCGCCTTTCATGTAATCAAAATCGGCATGCACTTGCAGGCGTTTGGACAACGACACCAACACACCCGCGCCCAGCTCGGCCCGCGAGCCGAACAGGTCATTGTCGAAACGCTGGTCGTTGACGCTGACGTCATTGCTACGGGAGAACTCATGCGCCCCTGCCACTCGCACGTACGGCTGCACCACGCCGCCATCCTTAAGGGTGAACGAACGGCCCAGCGTGGCACCCACTTTACCCACGATCGACTGCGTCTCACTGGTCTTGGCTTTCAGGCCATTATTCAGCGTGTAGCTGTCGCCTCCGATCCACACGCTCGACAGTTGGGCAAACGGCTCCACGAAATAATCGTCAGGCAGCTTGATGTGCTTGCCGAACTCCACCGAGCCACCCACCGCCATATTGGTGTAATCGCCCTTGGCCTTTTCGCCATCGCTCATCGCCACCTTCGACGCATTGTGGAACTTGTTCACCTTCACCACGCCGTCGAGGTAATAACCCTCGTCCGACAGCCAGGTGCCGTAGGCGCCCACGTAGTAGCTGTCGACTTCGCCGGACGTGCCACGGCCCATGTCCAGATCGGACTGGCTGTAGCCACCCATCACACCCACCAACAATTGGCCATTCATGACGGGCACCGGCCCGTCAGCACCCAAAGACAGCCCGTGTTGCCGCTGCTGATAACTCAGTCCCGAATCCAGCGATGCCTTGAAGCGACTGCCGTAACTGCGGATCCAGCCGCCGCCCTGCTCCTGACCGCGCACCTCACCCATTCGGCTACGCAACGTGCTCAACTCACTGTTCCAGATCGTCGGCCCGACGTTGAACAGCGCCAGCACGCTTTCCGTCGAAGGGCTGATGGTCTTGCCGGAACCAATGATGAACCAGTCATCACCTTGCTGCTCCAGCGCGTACGAGTAGGCACCGATGTCCGCGCGCGTGCCTCGCAAGCGGAACTGCGCATCGCCCCCTTCGGTGTGCACCACCCGCAACGCGTCGAAGTCCGACGGCACCGCCTCTTCACCTGTATTACGAACGTTGAGCACATGATTGCCACTGGCCTGGCCTTCGACATTCAACAAGTCACTTTCTCCGTTGGCCGGATCGATGCGCATGTCAAACCGACCTCGCCCCGACAGCTGACCGAGTGTGAGCGTATGAAAGCCTTCCCCCGCAAAGCCGACACTGCCACCGTCGATGGCCAGAGACTTGACCGAATTGTCTTCGGCGAACTGCCAGTGACCACTGGAATCGATGATCACGGCATTGCCGTTGACGATGTTCCCATCCAGACGAGCATGGTTGCGCAGCGCGACGTTCAGGGTGCTGGTGTCGTCGGCGACGAAGTTTCCGGTGAGGACGCTGTTGTTGACCTCAACATCGGCTTTGCTTCGGGTGAGGACATCAATCAGACGGCCATTGCCTGCTGACAGTGTCGAGCCGTTTGTGATTAGGATCTTTGCCGTTGTATCGCCTTGATGTGCGCTAGGGTTTCGATCAATTTTTATAGCCGCCCCTGCACTGCCGACGATAGAAGAATTGTCAATTTTTAGAAGGTTCTCTTGTAGACCGGTTCCAGCAGAACCATCGGCAATATACACACCATTCTCACTTCCTAGGATGGTTGTATTACGGCTGGCGTGGGCGATGCCACCACTCAAATACAATCCAGCACCACTATTTTTGCCGCCCAACCCCTTAACAATAGAGTTTTCCAGCCATATCTCACTCGTAGCGCCTACCCTAGCTCCGTCAGATGCGCCTACTATTTCGCTATCAACAACATGCATGTTGGAAACGGCAAGCGGGTCCATCTCGTTCATGGGTAATACAACACCTGAGCCACGCTCATTCTCTATTTTGGACCCGAAAATGTTGGCGATGCCTGAGCTGACGGTCACGCCGCCGAAAATCTGGCTACCCTCGGTATTGAATCGCGACTCGCTAATTGAAACATCTTTAAGCTGTGCCCCTGGAAGCGCGTTTAGTGTTCCTTTACTGCTAACAGAGTAGCTATACATCTCGTCTGCAGAGGTAATGGTCACCACCTCGCCAACTATAAATTTTTCAGAATCTCTAGTGTTTGAACTGCGACTTTCATCACTCGCCCTCCTCCCGATCGCCATCCTCGGTTCACTATCAAAAGCTTCTGCGGCTTCAACCGCTGAGAACATACTCACAGAAATCGCCAAAACCGTTCGCTTGAAACCAAGCGTCCCATGAACCCTATTTGAAGCCATTCGAACCCCTACAACCTCATAAGTGGAAGTACCGAAGGCTGAGGGAAACTGGAAAAAAAAGCTTAAATTTGAAAAAAATTTGAAGTAGGACGTTTCCTCAGCACATGCAGTCCACTTCCGACTCATTTTTCTCGAAACCCTAGATATTCTGGGGTCGTCATTGAAAACCTCTGCAGAGGTAGTTTGTAGGACTTTTTCCATTTTCCTACATAGACCCCATTTGGTACTACAAGCACATGGGGTATCACAGGTTGACACCCCAAAAAAATATCTATTTATTTGATTACGAACTGGCGCTACAGCCGTTCTTAGCAAGAGGCTGCTTCTCAACAACGCCTCCAAACAAACAACAAAAAACTCATTCGAAGGATAGTTATGAGTACTGGTACTATTGCACCCGAAGTTATTATCACCCGCTCAGCTGATGAGCCAATTCCGTTGCCGGCACCTGATGTAGCAGTGGCGTTTCACGATGAAGATAGCTTGGGATTGATTCCCGTATCCGAACTCGATACACCATTGACGGTAGATTTGGAAGTATGGCCGGCTGCGGAGCCGGGCTACACTTATCAAATTTTTTGGGACGGAAAAAGACTGGGGCCGGAGAAAGTTATCTCTGCCACTGATAAGCCTGGTGATCCGCTGACATTGAATATCCCTGCAGAGGCCTTGATCGAGGGTTATCACAGCCTCGCATATCGAACCTTCAGCCCGAGATCTGAATCAGAAAATTTCTCTGATGTGTTTCCGATCATCATTGACCGAACCGCTCCAGGCAAACCTGTTTTAGCGCCCATCCTGTTTCCTGTCGAGGTACTGAATGGCCTGACTGCGGCGGAACTCTCTGGCTTGGGCGACAAACTGGAGGTCAGTATTCCCGGCTATACCGGGATGGAGAAACACGATCTGGTCAGAACCTACTGGGGCGACATCGAAGGTCCAACAGCAACCGTTGATGAAACCGACATGGGATTGAACAAAGTCGTCTTAGAGTTCACAAAAGCGTTTTTGGAAAGGATTCCCAGCGGACCGCATCCTGTGTGGTACCAAGTTATCGACCGTGCCGGGAATATTTCGGACGCATCCCTGGTAGTTGACGTACTTTTGTTACTTGAAGAGATTCCGGACAACTATCCCGCTCCTGTTCTTGACCCCGTGGTCGGCACATTGATCGACTACGCAGAAGCCAGGCCTGGAGTTCGCGTAGATATTCCACGCTATGTGGGCGCGTCGGCATTTGATCAAATCACGTTGTATTGGGGTTCCAATTCCCCGATGCGTCCCGTGGAGCTTCAGCCTGGCGACGAAACCAAAGACACTGTGCTCTCACTGCGCGTGCCGTACGAGATGATTGCGGAAATGCCAATCGGCACGCTCTCGATTAGCTACCGTGTCATGCGAAACAACCAGCTTAACGGATCGTCACTGCTTACACGTGTTGATGTACATATCACACTGCCCATTCCAGGAATCTTACAGGGCCTGACCGTTCAAGGTACCAGTTCGGAAAGTTCTAACAATGATGATAACTTTATCGACGAAGACGATTATGATCTTAATGCCAGAGCGATCATCAAGTGGAACAATGAATTTCAACTCAGCGATGAAATCCATCTGCAATGGGGGGACCAAGAGCGTTTGCGATGGTATCAGGTGCGAGCTACCGATGTTGCCGATGCTAAGGACCTCATCATCGGAATCGATAACGCCATCATGAAAGCTCAAGGTACCGGCGCCGAGATTCCAGTGCGGTACAGCGTGACTCGATTGGGCAACCCTAATACAACCATATCTCCTGCTCAAAAGGTGACAGTACGTTCTAAAGAGGAACTGCCAGGCGGTGCAAATGGTATTGACGGCCCGGTGTTCAAGCTAAACAGTGGCGGATTTATTGCACCTAATGTTGCACCCGATGGCACTGATGGATTCGTGGCCCCATACGATAATATTAAACAGGGCCAAAAATTAACTTTTAGCTTTAAAGGGTTTGACAGACAAAATAATCCTATCGACGCAGCTGACTTCACCATGACTCGAATTTTGGACGACCGGGATATAGTGGAAGGTTATGGTTTTCACGTTCCTCATACCATTTTACGAACTGCATGCAATGGGTTCTGCGAAGCGTATATCCGAGTTGAACCCGCACCGGGCGAAAACCAAAGCCCTGTAACCTCGAAATTAACGCGTGTTCCCATCGACATGCGCGAATCGATTGAGCCTATTTGTACGATCTAAATAATGTAAATCTGGGCAGGCGCGAACGAGTTCGCCCTGCTCTTTACCATGGAAGCTACAACAATGAACAATCAAGATAATACCGCCGGGACCGCTCCCATCCCTCTCGAACTGCCCGTCATTGCAGTGGCACTAGAAGGGGGGCTGATTCCTAACGAACATCTGACCGAGGCAGTCAGCGTGACCTTTCCTGTATGGCCAGCAGCAGAGCCCAGCTATACCTATCAGTTGGTACTCGACGGAGAACGAATCCCTCCAGAACACACTATTTCAACCTCCGATAAACCAGGTGACCCACTGATCGTAGAAATCCCGCTGTCGCTCCTTACCGAAGGCGTCCATGCTGTTGCTTATCGAGTCTACAGCCCATTCAGCGAATCTGAAGCGTTCTCCGATTCCGTAAACATCGAAATCGACAAAACCGCCCCCGGCGCCCCCGACCTTGCCCC
>NZ_JAAAKW010000030.1 GCF_009905615.1 Pseudomonas sp. SLFW | reverse complement strand
GTCTCGGTGCGGAAGTCACGCGGGGGCTGTCGCGGATGGAAATGGGCCTGGGCTTGCGCGCCGGTCTGGCCATCGTCGCCATCGCACTGTTGCTGGATCGATTGTCACGGGGCGCCTTGCAGCGGCACTCTCCAACCACGCTGGTTTAGGCCTTCCAAAGGGTCTGAAGGATTTCGACGATGAGACGTAGCTTTTTCTGTATCGATTCCCACGCCTGTGGCAACCCGGTGCGCGTGGTGGCCGGGGGCGGGCCGTTGCTGCCGTCGGTGTCCATGGCCGAGCGCCGCGAGATTTTCGTCCGTGATCATGACTGGGTGCGTACGGCGCTGATGTTCGAGCCTCGCGGCCACGACATCATGTCGGGCGTGATCATCTACCCCACGGTGCGCAGCGACTGCGACTTCGGCGCGCTGTTCATCGAAGTCAGCGGCTGCCTGCCCATGTGTGGCGCGGGCACCATCGGGCTGTCCACGGTGGTCATCGAAGAAGGCCTGATTACCCCGAAAGTGCCCGGTCAACTGGCCATCGAAACCCCGGCGGGCCGGGTGGACGTGGCGTACGAGGTGAACAACGGCGTCGTCGATTCGGTGCGCCTGCACAACGTCGCCAGCTACCTGCACAGCGCCGATGTCGAGGTGGAGGTGCCGGGCGTGGGCACGCTGACGGTGGACATCGCCTACGGCGGCAATTTCTACGCAGTGGTCGAACCTCAAGCCAACTGGCGCGGCCTGGAAGGGCAGACCACGGCCGATATCGTCGACCTGAGCGTGAAGCTGCGGGCGGCGCTGGCCCACGTCAGCCAGCCCGTCCACCCGGAAAACCCACGCATCAGCGGTGTGCACCATGTCATCTGGTGCGATGCCCCAAAAGACCCCACCGCCGACGGACGCTGCGCGGTGTTCTACGGCGACAAGGCCATCGACCGTTCGCCCGGCGGCACCGGGACTTCGGCGCGAATGGCGCAGTTATTCGGCAAAGGCCGCTTGAATGTGGGCGACCTCTACCGGCACGAGAGTTTGATCGGTACTCTCTACGAGGGCAAAGTCGAGGCCGCGATCAAGGTCGGCGAATTCGACGGCATGAAACCCAGCATCGCCGGCTGGGCCCGCGTGACCGGCCACAACACCATTTTTGTCGATGACCGCGATCCACTCGCCCACGGCTTCCAGCTGGCGTAGGCGTCGAGTCATCGGCACGTGCGCAGCGCCCGCATCCGGGCGCCTGTTTTCAAGCGAAGAGGCAAACGTTGAGCGAAAGACGCGAGTTCAGTGGGGGCATGAAGGGCAAGAACCTTCGTTATCTGGACGACAATAAAAAGACACCCTCTGCGACCACCCGGGCAGGCTTCCTGCTGCTCGAACATTTCTCCCTGCCGGCCTTCACCCAGTTTCTCGACACCCTCGTCACGGCCAACCTGTTGCGCCCGAAGCTGTTTTCGTCGCGCACCTTCGGGTTGCAGGACGGCGAGGTCACCAGCGATTTGGGCCTGGTCATCCGCCCGGACGCGCGCCTTGAACTGTCGGCGCTCAAGGATCTGGACCTGCTGGTGATCTGCGGCGGCTATCGCACCGAACTCAAGGTCATGGAGTCGCTGAACCACCTGCTGATCACCGCTTCCGACCTGGGCCTGACCCTGGCAGGGCTGTGGAACGGCGCGTGGTTCCTCGGTGCCGCCGGTCTGCTGGAAGGCTACCGCTGCGCGATTCACCCCGAGCATCGCCCGGCGCTGGCGGAAATCTCCAAAGTCACCCACGTCACCAGCGAACCCTTCGTCGTCGACCGCCAGCGGCTCACCGCGTCCAGCCCGTCCGGGGCGTTTCACATGGCGCTGGAGTGGATCAAGGAACTCCACGACAAGGCGTTGGTGGAAGGCATCGAAGACATCCTGTCGTTCGAAGAATCGCGCTACCGCCGCATCAAACCCAGCCCGCACATCTCCGTCAGCGCGCCGCTCAAGGAAGTCGTCAAACTGATGGACGCCAACCTCGAAGAACCGCTGGAAATGGAGCAACTGGCGGTCTATGCCGGACGCTCCCGGCGGCAGATCGAACGGCTGTTCAAGGAACAACTGGGCACCACGCCCCAGCGCTACTACCTCGAACTGCGCATCACCGAAGCCCGCCGCCTGTTGCAGCACACCGAACTGTCGCAGGTTGAAGTGCTGGTGGCCTGCGGGTTTGTCTCGCCGAGCCACTTCAGCAAGTGCTACAGCTCGTACTTTGGTTATCGGCCTTCCAAGGAGAAGCGGTTGGTGAAGTGAGCGGCGTGTGTCGTTCGGGGCATGAGGGCAACAGGCCGGGCAGTTGAACCCTTGTGCCTTCCGTGCGGTCGGTTATTCGTGCCTGAAGGACAAATCTCATTTGTGGCCCCCGGCCTGTTCGGTGTCGGGCGACAGGGCGATACTTCGGTCAATTCCAATTCGGCCCATGGATGGCCGCCAAGAGGTTCGAATGATGAAGCCGTCGCAACGCGTTGTACTGCTGATGACCACCGCGGTGCTGTTGAGTGCCTGTGGAGAGAATTCCAAGTTGCCGTTTCAGGCCGGTGTCGGGCCCAACCCGCAATTGCCGGAGCCGACCAGCAGCCTGATTCCGACGCTCAAGGTGTCGAAGGCCGTGGGCTGGAAGGGCGATGACACGCCGAAGGCGCCGCAGGGTTTCAAGGTGCAGGCGCTGGCCGACAACCTTCAGCACCCGCGCTGGCTGTACAAACTGCCGAACGGCGACGTGTTGGTGGCCGAGAGCAACACGCCGCCGAAACCGGAAGGGTCGAAGGATGGCGGCAGCGGGCTCATGGCGTGGGCCAAGCGCAAGGCCACCGGGATCGTCATGGACCGCGCCGGAGCCGAAGCGCCGAGCGCCAACCGCATCACCTTGCTGCGTGATGCCGATGGCGACGGTAAGGCCGAGGTGCACACGGTCTTCATCAGCGGCCTGACGTCGCCGTACGGCATGGCACTGGTGGGCAACGAGTTGTTCATCGCCAATGCCGACGCGGTGGTGAAAGTGCCGTACACCGCAGGCCAGACGGAAATCACCGCCACGCCGGTCAAAGTCACCGACCTGCCAGCGGGCCTGAACCATCACTGGACCAAGAACATCGTGGCCAACGCTGACGGCAGCAAGCTGTACGTCACCGTCGGCTCCAACAGCAACGTCGGGGAGAACGGCCTGGAAGCGGAAGAGGGCCGGGCGGCGATCTGGGAAGTGGACGCCAAGACCGGCCAGAAGCGCCTGTTCGCCAGCGGCCTGCGCAACCCCAACGGCCTGATCTGGAAACCGGGCAGCACCGAGTTGTGGACCGTGGTCAACGAGCGTGACGAAATCGGCAGCGACCTGGTGCCGGATTACCTGACCTCGGTGAAAGACGGCGCGTTTTACGGCTGGCCGTGGAGTTATTACGGCGGCCACGTGGACGTGCGCGTCCAGCCACCGCGTCCGGACATGGTCGCCAAGGCCATCGCCCCCGATTACGCCCTCGGCACCCACGTCGCGCCGCTGGGCCTGACCTATTCCGATGCCAAAGGCATGCCCGAGAACTTCTCCAACGGTGTGTTCGTCGGCGAACACGGCTCCTGGAACCGCAACCCGCAATCGGGCTACAAGGTCGTGTTCATCGGCTTCGACAACGGCAAGCCATCGGGCATGCCCATCGACTTCCTCACCGGCTTTCTGAATGCCGATGGCGAGGCTCAAGGACGTCCGGTGGGCGTGATTCTGGACCAGCAGGGTGCGTTGCTGGTGGCGGATGACGTGGGGAATAAGGTGTGGCGGGTGAGTCGCACGAAGTAGCCGCACGGATAGCCGGCGGTGGCGGATGGGCCAGGCCATACCAGACGATCCGGATTTCCTGTGGGAGCGAATTCATTCGCGAAAGGGCGGTACAGTCGACGCATCTCCATCGCCTGAGCCCACTTCGCGAATGAATTCGCTCCTACAGGGGAGAGGCGTCGTACTCCAGGGCTACGACAGGCACAATCCCCGTGGGAGCAGCCGGAGGTTACGACGGCCGCGAAGGCGGTGTACCAGTCGATGCATCTGTGACTGCCTTGACGCAAATCCTCGTGGGAGCGAATTCATTCGCGAAAGGGCCGGTACAGTCGACGCATCTCCATCGCCTGAGTCCACTTCGCGAATGAATTCGCTCCCACAGAGAAGAGGCGTCGTACTCAAGGTCGGCGACCGACACCAAACCTGTGGGAGCAGCCGGAGGCACGACGGCCGCGAAGGCGGTGTATCAGGCGATGCACCTGTGACTGCCTTGACGCGAATCCCCTGTAGGAGCGAATTCATTCGCGAAAGGGCCGGTACAGCCAATACATCTTCATCGCCTGAATCGCCTTCGCGAATGAATTCGCTCCTACAGGGGAGGGGGTGTCGTGCTCAATGTCTGCGACCGACGTCGAATCCTCTGCGGGCGGCGGCCTGCTTGGACCGTGGCCTCAACTGTGGTGTACTCCCGCGCATTCCTGCACACCTTTTGACTGTCCGGCGGTTCGATGACTGTTTCTTCCCGTTCCAGCCACGTGATCGGCATGTGGCTGATGGTGGGCGTGGCGTTTGTGTTTGCCACCCACGATGCGCTCTCCAAAAGCCTGATCTTCGTCCTGCCGGTGATTTTCGTGGCGTGGGCGCGGTATTTGATTCACACCTTGCTGGTCACCAGCGTGATCATCCGGGAAAAAAGTCGCGCCGCCTTCCACACCAAACGCCCTTGGCTGCACTTCCTTCGGGCCGTGTTTCTGTTAGGCGACAGCCTGACGTTTCTGTTTGGCCTGACCCACGTGCCGTTGGCCGAATCAACTGCGCTGGTGTTCCTGGCACCGGCCTTCGTCACGATCCTTTCGCCGCTCCTGTTCGGCATTCGCGCGGACCGCTTGCAGTGGGTATCGGTGATCGTTGGGTTCATTGGCGTGCTGGTGGTGATCAACCCGGCCAGTGACGGGTTTTCGCTGTGGATGCTGTTCCCGTTGGCCTGTGCGTTCTGCTTCGCGGTGTACCAACTGTTGACGCAACTGGCCGGGGAGTCGGACAGCCCATCGGTGTGCAGCTTTTATGTGGGTGTTTTCAGCACCGCACTGTTGAGCCTGGTGGTGCCGTTTTTCTGGGTCAGTCCGACGTTGACCCAATGGCTGATGTTGCTAGTGCTGGGCAGCCTTGGTCTGTCGGCGCATTTCCTGATTTCGAAATCCTACCGCTACGCCTCGTCGTCCGCGCTCGCGCCGCTGGGCTATTTGCAGATCGTGTTCGCCACGCTGTACGGGATGCTGTTCTTCGGCAATTACCCGGCACTGTTTTCGGTGGCGGGCATGGCGTTGATCTGTTTCAGCGGGCTGCTGGTGTACGGCAGACGTACGGCCGCAGCCCTGAGCAACTGAGCGTGTTCAGCGAGAAAACCGGCGCGCGGCTAACGTGAAAACCGACGCGGCTATCGCGAGAACCGGCGCGCCGCTGCCACACACAGAATCACCGCGACGGTGACGCCGATCATCCCGACGCTGACCTGTTCATGAAGCAACGTGGCCGCCAGCGCCAGCCCGAAAAACGGTTGCAGCAATTGCAACTGCCCCACGGCCGCGATCCCGCCTTGCACCAGCCCGCGATACCAGAACACGAAGCCGATCAGCATGCTGAACAATGAGACGTAACCCAGGCTCAGCCATGCCGGCCAGCTCAGGTGGGCGAGGGTGGGCGGGGCGGTCAATGCAGTCAGCGCCAGCATCACGGGCAGGGAAATCACCAGCGCCCAGCAGATCACCTGCCAGCCGCCGAGGGTCCGGGAGACTTTCGCTCCTTCGGCATAGCCCAGTGCGCACGCGAGGATCGCCAGCAGCATCAGACAGTCGCCGACCGGGGAGGCTTTCAGTCCTTGCGACAGCCCCTGAGCCACTGCAAACCCGACCACCAGCGCGCTCCCCAGCACCGAAAACAGCCAGAACGCTGGTTTGGGCCGTTCGCCGCCGCGCAATACGGCGAAGACTGCGGTCGCCAATGGCAACAGGCCGACGAAGACAATGGAATGCGCGGACGTGACGTATTGCAAGGCCAGCGCCGTGAGCAGCGGAAAGCCGAGCACGACCCCCGACGCGACGATGCACAGCGGCAGGATGTGATGCCGGGCCGGACGCTGTTCTTTTAGCAACAGCAGCATGCACAACGCCACACCCCCGGCGATGGACGCCCGGGCCACGGTCAGAAACACCGGCGCGATTTCCTGCACCGCGATGCGTGTCGCGGGCAGCGAGCCACTGAAGATCACCACCCCGATCAGTCCGTTCAGCCAGCCGTTGGAGGCTTTCACGGGATTTCCGTGTTGCAGTTTCGATGCGTGTTCCATGCTGATCGTCCGGTGCCAGGTTGCAGTTGACGTATCCTAAGGCGCAGTATCAGGACAATCAAAAAATTGTCATGGATACAGCCCCATGCCCCGCGCCCGCTACAAAACCCTCGTCGACACCTTTGCCAGCGACATCGCCTCGGGCGCCTTGCCGCCAGGCACGCGTTTGCCGACCCACCGCCAATTGGCCGAGCAAGAAGGGCTGGCGCTGGTCACCGCGTCTCGGGTCTATGCCGAGCTGGAGGCGATGGGCCTGATCAGCGGCGAAGCCGGGCGCGGCACCTTCGTTCGCGAGATTGCGCTGCCGCTGAGCCATGGCGTCGATCAACAGGCAGCCGCCGTGGGCGTGCTGGACCTGAACTTCAACTACCCGGCATTACCGGAACAGGCGGAGTTATTGCGCGTGGGGTTGCGGCAACTGGCGTTGTCGGGGGATCTGGAGGCTTTGCTGCGCTATCAGCCCCACGCTGGCAGAGGCCATGAACGGGCCTGCATGGCGCGACATCTGGCGGAGCGGGGGTTGCAGGTCGAGGCGGAAGAGGTGCTGATCGTCAGTGGCGCTCAACACGGGCTGGCGGCGACGGTCATGGGCTTGCTCAAACCGGGGGACGTGGTGGCGGTGGATGCACTGACCTATTCAGGTTTCAAGGTGATCGCTGACGCCCATCGGCTGGAACTGGTGCCGGTCCCGCTGACCGATACGAGCCCTGATCTGGAGGCGTTGGAGGCACTGTGTCGAAAACGCCGGATCAAGGCGGTGTATGCGATGCCGACCCTGCACAATCCCATGGGCTGGGTCATGGATTTGCCTTGGCGCGAGCGTCTGGTCGGCATCGCACGAACACACGGCTTGTTGTTGATCGAAGACGCGGCCTATGCCTTTCTCGCCGATTCGCCCCCTGCGCCGCTGCGAGCGCTGGCCCCGGAGCTGACGGTTTATGTGTCGGGCTTCTCGAAAAACATCGCCACCGGCTTGCGGGTGGGGTTCGTGGTGGCGCCGTTGCAGTGGGTGCCTGCGATTGAACGAACGATACGGGCGACCACCTGGAATACGCCGGGGGTGATGACCGCGCTGGTCTGTGGCTGGATCGAAGACGGCACCGTCCTGAGGCTCGAAGCGGAAAAACGTGAAGATGCGAGGGAACGGCAAACCCTGGCCCGGAAAGCGTTGGAGGGGCTGAAGGTCATCGGCCATCCCGCGTCGTATTTTCTGTGGCTGCCCCTGCCGGAAGAGGTGCGGGCGGATCAGGTCGCGGTGGCGTTATTGTCGATGAACGTCGCGGTGTCCACCGCCGAACCGTTTGCCATTTCAAGCCCGGTGCCCCATGCGATTCGGTTGGCACTCGGGTCGGTGGACATGAGTGCATTACAACAAGCGCTGCATAAAGTTCGGCACGTAATCGGTAACTTGGCCTTCTGAGTTAGTCGATATAAGCATAGGGCGAAGTTGCTTTATTCAGTAAAACGTAAAAGACCTTTTCCGTCTGTCTACCATTCGTGAAATCGATAGTGAACATCATCAATCGGGAGTTCTTTTTTTCCAGCAAAGGAGCAGGATAGAGCCATACCGAACTGGCGTTAGAGGACACCCGCGATGAGAATTTCAACCCTGCTGACACTTGTCGCCGTCCTCACTGGGGGCGTCGCTGCCACCGCGCCTGTTTATGCGGCCACCGTTGCCGTGGATGAACATTCCTGCCATTTCGTGCCTGTGGCTGACAGCAACATTGCGTTGAGAAAAACCCAATCGGTGGGCGTTCTTTACAGCGAAAACACCGTCAGCACGCTCCAATACCTTGAGCGTTATCACGCCGTGGCATTGAAGGGCGTGAAAAATGGCGCGCTGGATTCGCGGATTCGTGAGGCGTTCGTCAACAGCTCCGATCCGAAGCTGGCGATCGATTGGCTCAAAGCGTCGATTGCCAAAGAGTTTGCGTCGGTCACTGTTTACGACAATCTCGATGCGTTGATGAAAGCGCGCCCTGATGTGGTGGTCATGCTCGACACCTACAACCAACTCGTGACCCAGCGTAATAGCAAAGTAGAGGCACGGTTTGTCGCCAAGTTTTATGACGAAAACCTGCAATACATTGGTAAAGCGGAAGGCGCGGGTGCTCAGGAGCTGACATCGGTCTGGGTTCACGACAAGGCCGCCCCTGAAATTGCCGCGCAGATCGATCAACAGCGCGCGTTGCAAGTCCACGCCCTGAAACAGTTCGACGCCTCGCTCAAAGCGCTGGTGACCTCGGGTGAAGTGGCGCAAGTGGCGGGGAATTGAGGCCATCGCCCTGAGCCACGGCCAACAAGCAGAACGGCTAGAAGGACTATAAAAAAACCCGCTGCCACCCATGAGGTGACAGCGGGTTTTTCATGTGCCGCGTTTTACTGGCCGTCCGGCAATCCGTACGCAATCACGTAGTCGCCACGGTCTGCCGACTGGCGCGCGCCGCTGGCGGTGATGACGATGTATTGCTTGCCGGTCTTCGGCGAGACGAAGGTCATCGGGCCGCCCTGGCTGCCGACGGGCAGGCGGGCTTTCCACGCTTCTTCGCCGTTGGCACTGTTGAAGGCGCGCAGGTAGTAATCCTGGGTCCCGGCGATGAAGATCAGCCCGCCCTGAGTGGAGAGGGTGCCCCCCAGCGTTGGCATGCCAATGGGCAATGGCAGGTGCATTTTGATGCCCATCGGGCCGGTGTCCTGCACGGTACCGACCGGCACTTGCCAGGCGATTTTCTGGGTCTTCATGTCGATGGCGGTCAGGGTGCCGAACGGCGGCGCCTGGCACGGAATCCCGGCCACGGACAGGAAGCGGTTCTTGTTCACCGCATACGGCGTGCCTTTGAGCGGCACGGCGCCCATACCGGTGTTCAGCGCTTCACCGCCGCTCGACGCCTTGGCGTCTTTCTGCTGCGGTACCATCTGGCTCCACAGGCCCAGACGCATGTCGTTGACGAAGATGAAACCGTGCACCGGGTCGGTCGACAGACTGCCCCAGTTCATGCCGCCCAACGATCCCGGAAAACTCAACGAAATATCAGTGCCCGGCGCGGTGTAGAGGCCGTCGTAGCGCATTTTCTTGAACGAGATGCGGCACAGCAGCTGGTCGAACGGGGTCGCGCCCCACATGTCCGATTCGGTCAGCGTCTGCGCGCCGATTTCCGGCATGCCCACTGATTTCGGTTGCGTCGGCGAGTACGGCTCGTTCGGGATGTTCGACGGCTTGACCGGGACCTCTTTCACTTCCGTCAGCGGCTGACCGGTGTGGCGATCCAAGACGTAAATCTGGCCCGCCTTGGTGCCGATCACCACCGCCGGGACCGTGCTGCCGTCCTTTTGGGTGAAGTCGATCAGGCTCGGCTGCATCGGCAGGTCGAAGTCCCACAGGTCGTTGTGGACGGTCTGATAGACCCACTTTTCCCGGCCGGTGGTCGCGTTCAACGCCAGCACCGACGCGCCGTAGGTGTGGTCGAGCTGGGTGCGCTCGGCACCGTAGATGTCCGTGGACGAACTGCCCATTGGCAGAAACACGGTGTTCATGGCCGGATCGTAAGACATCGGCGCCCAGCTGTTCGGCGTGCTGCGCACGTAGGTGCCGCCGTCAGCCGGGGCCTTCTTGTCTTCCGGGTTGCCAGGGTCGAACGCCCAGCGCATCTCGCCAGTGACCACGTCAAAACCACGGATCACGCCGCCGGGCATGTCGGTTTGCACGTTGTCCGCCACGCGCCCGCCAACGACCACGGTGGTGCCCGCCATCAACGGTGCCGACGACAGTTGATAGTAAGAATCCGGAACGTTGCCGAGACCGGCTTTCAGGTCGATCTGGCCGTTGTCGCCGAAGCCTTTGCACAGCTCGCCGGTGTCGGCATCGACCGCGATCAGGCGGGCGTCGATGGTGTTGGTCAGCAGGCGGCGCTGGCAGCTTGCACCGGCGGGCACGCTGACCGGCGCGGCAGGGACGCTGCCGTCTGTGGGCGCTGCGACGGCGGCGGTGGCGTCGAAATACGCCAGGCCCCGGCAACGCTGCCAGACGGCGGATTGGGCGTTGGTCTCGTGCTTCCACAGCTGTTTGCCGGTGTCGGCGTCCAGCGCAATGATGTTGTTGTGCGGGGTGCAGATGAACACCTTGTCGCCGATTTGCAGCGGGGTCATCTGGTCTTCGGCACCGTTGCCATCACTGAGGGCGATGTCGCCGGTGTGGTAGGTCCAGACCGGGACCAGCTTCGACACGTTGCTGCGGTTGATCTGGTCCAGCGCAGCAAAGCGGCTGCCGCCCTCGTCATTGCCGTAGTGCGCCCAGTCTTTCTGCGCCTTGGCCGGGTCGACTTTGGTCAGCTCAGGGCCATTGCCGGTGGGCGACACCGAGGCGTGGGGCTGAAACATGCCCCAGAATCCGCCGACCATGGCGAGGGCGAGCAGCGCGCTCAGGGCGTAGCCGCCGCGACCGCTGGCCAGACCGTTGCTCTTGCGCAGGGTCGGGTAGACCAGCGCCACCAAAAGACTCAACACGCCCAGTGCGAACAGGCGCGACACCAGCGGCCAGAACACCAGACCGGCATCGACAACGGCCCAGATCAGGGTCAGCACCATCACCACCGCGAACAGCCAGGCACCCGCGAGGCGGCCTTGGAACAGGAGAACCGAAGAGGCGATCAGGCCGAGGCCCGCCAGCAGGAAATACCAGCTGCCGCCCAGGGTGACGAGGTAGCCGCCTCCCGCCGAAAACAGTAAGCCAAATATCAGCACGCCGAAGGCGACGACCCAGATGGGCCAGCGACTGACGGGTGCCGTAGGTCGAGACGTTGTCATGTTGCGTGATCCTGCTGACGCCGAGGGTTTCAGGTCGTCCTCGGCGGTGGTGGGGGAGAGGTTTTATCCCGTGACGACGCGCCGCAACATCGGACATCGAGGCGTGCTCACGTGTGTAATTAACCAGTTAGTTAATTGCGCAAAGATACCAAAAAACTCCCTTGCTGCGGCAAATTGTCCTGCGACAGCGTGGATAAACAGTGTTGTGGGTTTGGTAATAATGAGCCTGCGGAAGCAATTTCAAGAACGCCACCGCCTGCGGCCTCGCGGTGAACTAACCCGGAGCTCGCACGCCCTAACGTCCGAAGGCTGCACCCGCAGCGATGATAAAAGGGAGCTTCCCCATGTCCGAACCCGAAATTCTCAGCCTGTATCGCCGTTACATCGATTGCCTGAACCATCAGGACTGGGCCAGCCTCGGCCGGTTTGTCGATGAGGAGGCCCACTACAACGGCCAGCGCATCGGACTGGCCGGTTACCAACGCATGCTGGAGAACGATTTTCGCGCCATCCCCGACTTGCATTTCGGGATCGACATGTTGCTGGCGGACCCGCCGCACGTCGCGGCCCGCCTGCGTTTCGACTGCACCCCGGTGGGCGAACTGTTTGGCGCGGCGGTCAACGGCCAGCGCGTGCAGTTCACCGAGAACGTGTTCTATGAATTCAGCGACGGGCGGATTCGCAACGTGTACTCGGTCATCGACAAGGCGGCTGTTCGCGACCAAGTAACCGCCGCTTCGCAGAATGACCGCTAGCCCCTGCAGAAACAGCCGGTTACGATAGCCAATCGCAATCATCGGTCGGCCGCAGCGTCTTGCTGACGGCCGGTCCAGACGAGCCGCGGTCGTTACCGTCGATGCATTCAGGTGTCTGCATGTTCAAACCCACACTGGCCGACTGGGCCGCCACACGTCGCAGTCGCCACTTGATCCTGCGCCTCTTTCCGGCGATCTGCGCGCTGTTGCTGCTGATCGGCCTGAGTGGCTACCTGTTGGTGCAGAACGCGCTCAATCAGGATCGCGACGTGCAGCAGCGTTCGCGCACGTTCATCTCCCGCACGCTGGATCAGGTGCGCAACGAGGTGGGGCGCAACATCATCAACTACGCCAAGTGGGGCGAGGCCTACAAACACTTGCACATGGTGGTGGACAAACCGTGGGCGGACGAACAGCGCAACGTCGGCGCCGTGCCCTACGAGTTGTACGGCTACAACGGCGTGTTGGTGATCGATGCCAACGACCGCACCAGTTACGCGGTGATCGATGGCAAACCCTCGATGATTCAGGCAGGCGACTGGCTGGAAGGCGATTTAAGCGCGTTGATCGCCGATGCTCGCCAGTCCACTCAGGAGAACGACGGGCTGGTGCGCGCGTTCAGCGTCGACGGCGTGCCCGCGCTGGTGGCCGCAGCGACCATCAGCCCGGCGTCCGACCCGCTGATCGAACCGGTGCCCGGCCCCATGTCGGTGATGATGTTCGTCACCATTCTCGACCCCGCCAAGCTCGCGCACCTCAGCGACACCTACGGTCTGCCGACGATCTCCGTTTCTCCCGCGCCACGGCAGGGCTATGACCAGATGCCGCTGCTCGGTTCCAGGATCGAACTGGGCTGGGTGCCGCCCAAGCCCGGCATGGACCTGCTGCAACAGACCTTGCCACTGTTCATTTCCGGGGTGCTGGTGCTGGCGATCGTCCTCGCGATGCTGGTGCGGTATGCGCTGACGTCGGCGCGACAGATCGATGCGCAATTCGACGCCTTGCACGCGAGCCAACTGGAACTGACCAGCAGCGAGCAGCGTTTTCGCCAGCTGTCGTTGCATGATTCCCTGACCGGCTTGTCGAACCGCTTGCGCCTGCACCAATTCCTCGACGAACACCTGGATCGACCGGCGCCGTCAGCGCTGACGGTGTTGAGTCTAGACCTGGACCGCTTCAAACCGATCAATGACGCGCTGGGCCACGCCATCGGTGACCGCGTGTTGCAGGAAGTCGCCCAGCGCCTGCGCAGCCACGCGCAACCGAATGGCATGGTCGCACGGCTCGGGGGCGACGAATTCATTCTGGTGCTGGTGGGCGAGTCGCGAAAAGGCGACATCATTGAACTGTGTGGGCGGGTGGTGGACGACCTGTGCCGCCCGCTGGAGGTCGAGGGGCAGACCGTGTTCATCGGCACCAGCATCGGTATCGCTCAGGCCCCGGAAAACGCGCACACCGCCGCGGAGCTGTTGAGCACCGGCGACATTGCGCTGTATCAGGCCAAAGGCGCCGGTCGCAATACGTGGTGTTTCTACGACGACAGCATGAAAACCCAACTGGTGGCCCGTCGTCAGCTCGAACAGGAACTGCGTCAGGCGCTGCTCGACGGTCAGTTGCGCCTGCACTACCAGCCGCGTTACGCCACCGTTGGCGGTTCGTTGCGCAGTTTCGAGGCGCTGGTGCGTTGGCAGCATCCGGAGCGCGGCCTGCTCCCGCCCGACACCTTCATCGGCCTCGCGGAAGAGACCGGGTTGATTCAGCCGCTGGGGCAGTGGGTGTTGAACACTGCGTGCCGCGAAGCGATGACCTGGCCGGACGACATCGGCCTGTCGGTGAACCTGTCGCCGGGCCAATTGGCCGAGAACGAAGACGTGGTCGCGGTGGTCGCCGCCGCGTTGCTCGACAGCGGTTTGCCCGCCAGCCGTCTGGAACTGGAAATCACCGAGCGCGTGCTGCTCGATCATGCTCACGCCGCGCTGGCGACGCTCACGGCGCTGCGGGCCCTGGGCGTGCGGCTCAGTCTGGACGATTTCGGCACCGGTTTTTCATCGCTGGCGTACTTGCGCAAATACCCGCTGGACGGGATCAAGATCGACCGCAGCTTTATCTCCCACATGACCGAGCGCGGCAACGATCAGGCGATCGTGCAGGCGATGATCGATCTGGGGCGCTCGCTGGGCATGACGGTCACCGCCGAAGGCGTTGAAACCCTGGAGCAATTGGAATGCCTGCAACGGCATCCGTGCGATGAGGTGCAGGGCTTCCATTTCAGCAAGGCGGTGCCTTCTGAGGAATTGGCGGCGCTGTTTGCTCGGGATGCGGCACGTCCGTTGGTCTGACAGGCTGTTATCGGCCGTCGTTCAGGTACTCGCGTAAACGCTGTTGCAGGCGGGGAATGGCGTCCGGCAGGGCCAGAAAGGCTTCGACTGAGCTGATTATCCAGCGCTGGCCTTCATCGCCGAAGACCACCTGATCGAATGTGCCCGGCGGCACCTCAGCCACGAAAAACCACGTGTCGAGGCCGTGCATGCCCTGGTCTGCGTACCGCCGTTGCCAGACGATCCACGCCGGATCGAGGGTGAGGCCGAATTCTTCATGGGTTTCACGCAACGCGCACTGCAGCGGGGTTTCGTCCTGTTCCCGGCCGCCGCCCGGCAGGTCCCACAGGCCGGGCCATGGAATCGTGGGGATGTCGTCGCGGAGGTAGATCAGCAACTGGCCTTCACACAGCACGGCGATCTTGGCACCGGAAAAGGGGGCGAGCATGGCGTTCCTGTCGGGGAGGGGCTAGGAAGGGGTGTCAGGTTAAAGCCAAGACGTCGCGATTGAAATGTTCTTGAGCCGCCCCAACGTAAGCGCATACCCTGAACCGCTCTCCATCACGCCCGGTCTGGTTGCGGTCCGCCGTGTCGTCTGGCGGTGCCCATGGACCCTTCGCAGTGACTCACTTCAAGAGGTTAGTTTCATGTCGAACGCAGCATACGTACCGCCCAAGGTCTGGAAAAACGATGCGGAATCCGGTGGTCAGTTCTCCAAGATCAACCGTCCGGTGGCCGGTCCGACCCACGAGAAAGTCCTGCCCGTCGGCAAGCACGCGCTGCAACTGTATTCGCTGGCGACCCCCAACGGGGTGAAAGTCACCATCATGCTCGAAGAGCTGTTGGCGCTGGGCAAGACCGATGCCGAATACGACGCGTGGCTGATCCGCATTGGGGAGGGCGACCAGTTCTCCAGCGGTTTCGTCGACATCAACCCGAATTCCAAGATCCCGGCTTTGCTGGACCGCAGCGTCGAGCCGCCGGTGCGCGTGTTCGAGTCCGGCTCGATCCTGCTCTACCTGGCGGAGAAGTTTGGTGCGTTGCTGCCCACCGATCCGGCGGGCCGTACCGAAACCCTGAACTGGCTGTTCTGGCAGATGGGCGCAGCGCCTTATCTGGGTGGCGGGTTTGGGCATTTCTATGTGTACGCCCCGGAAAAGATCGAATACGCCATTAACCGCTTCACCATGGAAGCCAAACGTCAGCTCGACGTGCTCGACCGTCGTCTCGCTGAAAGCCCGTACCTGGGCGGCAAGGACTACAGCATCGCTGACATCGCGGTGTGGTCATGGTACGGCCAACTGGTGCGCGGCACCGTGTACAACTCTGCCGAATTCCTCGACGCCGAGAGCTATACCCACATCCAGCGCTGGGCCGAAACCATCGCCAACCGCCCGGCCGTCGTGCGCGGCCTGCGGGTCAACCGCACGTGGGGCGACGAAGACAAACAAGTGCCGGAGCGGCATTCGGCGGCGGATCTGGACTGATTCTCCCCCGATTATTGTGTGAAGAGTGACCTGTGGGAGTGATCAAGCTCGCTCCCACAGAAAAGGAATTTCTGGAAGATGATCAAAGTCACCCCATTCCCCCAAGGCATCGACACGCCCATCACCAGCAGCGCGATCTTCATGGTTGCTACCCTCGCGCCGGGCGACGACGCCATTGAAACCGCCCGGGCCTGGTGCGCTGACATCGCGGGACTGGTCCGCGCGGTCGGCAAACGCGTGCCCGACGGCAATCTGTCCTGCATTTGCGGCTTCAGCTTCAACGCCTGGGATTCGCTGTTCGGCATCACGCGTCCGGCAGCACTGCACAACTTCCGCGAGTTCGGCCCGCCGGAGCGCCGCGCGGTGGCCACGCCGGGCGACATTTTGATGCACATCCGCGCCGATCGCATGGACCTGTGTTTCGAACTGGCGACCCAACTCCTCGAACCCTTGGGGGATGCAGTGACCGTCGTCGAAGAAGTCCACGGTTTCCGCAACTTCGACATGCGCAGCATCATCGGCTTCGTCGACGGCACGGAAAACCCGGAAGGCAAGCGCGCGGCAGAAGCGACCATCGTCGGTGATGAAGACCCAGCGTTCGCGGGCGGCAGTTACGTGATCGTGCAGAAATACCTGCACGACATGACGGCTTGGAACCGGTTGACCGTCGAGCAACAGGAATTGGTCATCGGTCGCAAGAAGCTGTCGGACATCGAACTGGGCGATGACGTGAAACCGACCAACTCGCACAGTGCGTTGACCGTCATCGAGAAAGACGGCAAAGAGGTGAAAGTCCTGCGCCACAACATGCCGTTCGGGCGCCCGGGATCGGGTGAGTTCGGCACCTATTTCATCGGCTACGCACGCTCGCCCGAACCGCTGGAGCAGATGCTGGAAAACATGTTCGTCGGCCGCCCTGCAGGGAATTACGACCGGCTGCTGGATTTCAGCAAGGCCGTGAGCGGTGCGCTGTTCTTCGTGCCGTCGACGGATTTTATCGAAGCCTTGGGCGACTGATCCATGCTGCCGCCGAGCCAGACTGTCGGCGCAAGCGCTGCCAGCCTGAACGCGCTCCGGCTGGATAATCGCGAACCCTGTGGGAGCGAATTCCTTCGCGATGCAATCATACAACCGACAAACACGTGTCGGATGTACCGGCCTCTCGCGAATGAATTCGCTCCCACATGGGGAATGGATTGTCACCCTTGCGACGTGCCAGATTGTGAGACCAACGATTGGCTGCTGCAGCGCGGCGTACCGGCGGTGGCGACTGTGAGGCCGCGCCGCCGGCAAGTCGGAGTGCTACAGGAACACGCGGCTCAATATGTCCAGGTCACCGACGCGGTCACGTTGCGTGGGGCGCCGTAGTTAGCGCTGGTGGCGCTGTCGTACAGCGACATCAGGTATTTGCGGTCGGTGGCGTTGTTGAGGTTGACCGACGTGCTCCAGTGCTCGTCGATGTCGTAACTGCTCATCAGGTCCACCAGGGCGTAGGCGTTCTGGCGTACCTCGCTGTTGGTGTCGCTTTGCACAGCGCTCTGCCAACTGACCCGCGTGCCCACCTTGGCTTTTGGCAGGCCCGGCAGGCGATACGTCGCCATGCCTCGGAAGCTGTGAGTCGGCACGAATTTGCGGGCGCGGTCGTCGTTATCGTCGTCGATGCGCACGTAGGTGTAGCCGCCCAACACTTCCAGGCCCGGCATCGCTTCGCCCGACGCCTGCAGCTCGACGCCGTGGCTCTTGTAATCCATCGGGTCGTAGACGAAGCGGCTGCCCTGATACTGCCCGTTGCCCGCAACGTTCTCCTGCTTGGTCTTGAACAGCGCTGCCGTCAGGTTGAGGCCGCTGTCCAGACTGCCCTTGATGCCGATTTCCTTGCTGGTGCCTTCCAGCGGGTCGAGCATGCTGCCGTCCGAACTGACCTTGTATTGCGGCGCGTAAATCTTGGTCCAGCTGCCGTACACGCTCCACTGATCGTTGAGGTCGTACACCAGACCGGAATACGGCGTGACCTTGCCGTGCTCGCGGGTGTAATGGTCAGCGCCGTAATCCAGACCGCTGCCATCGGCGCTGAGCATCCGCGCACCGACGATCCAGTGCAGGTCATCCATCAGGCTGAAGCGCGTACCGGCGTAGAGGCTCTTCTGGGTGTCCCGGAAATTCTGGTTGTTGGTGTCGAAGGTGTAATCCAGTGACGGACGGGTGAGCGTGCCGGCCAGCGCGCTGGAGAACGGCACGTCGTAATAGCCGTTGGCGTCGATGTCATGCTCGTTGGCCTTCAAATGCGTGCGGCCGTAATTGGCGCCGACGGTCAGGTCATGGTCGCGGCCAAACAGGGTGAAAGGACCGGACAGCTGCGCCTCGCCGATCACCTGATCGGTCTTGCTGGTGATGTGGGTCGCATAAGCCGACGCGTCGTCGCCCGTGACGCTGGCGATGTAGAACATGTCGGTGTCCTGGTACTGGCGGATGCCGGTCACGGAGAGCTTGCTGTTCCAGCCATTGCCGAAGTCATGTTTCAGCTCGGCGAAAGTGCGCTGGGTGTGCACGTTCCAGTAGGTCCAAGGCTGGCCGACGTTGGAACTCCGGCTGCCGTAATGGATCGGGTTGCCGTCCGAATCCGACAGCGGCAGGTTGCCCCAGCTGCTGCCGTTCGAATCGCTGTTGTGCTGAGAGAAACCGACGGTCAGGGTATCGGCGTCGGTCAGGTCGAAGTCCATCAGACCCGCTGCAACGTTGATTTCGTGGCTGTAGCGGTCGAGGTAGGAGTTGCCCTTGTCGTGGGCATAAATGAAACGCCCGCGCACGTTGCCGCTGTCGGTCAGCGGACCGGACACGTCCACGTCCAGACGGCGGTTGTCCCACGCGCCGACGCTGGTGCTGATCTTCGCTTGCACATCCTTCGTCGGACGCTTGCGCACGAAGTTGACCGTCGCGGACGGGTTGCCGCTGCCGCTCATCAAACCATTGGCGCCGTGCAATACGTCGATTTGCTCGTACTCGGCCAAGTCCTGATCGCCCACCAGCAAGTCGCCGGTGAAAGGCATGCCCATCCCGTCATATTCGAAGGTGTTGATGTTGAAGCCGCGTGAGGTGAACTCGGTGCGGTCGGTTTCGATCTGCTCGACCGTGACGGAGGGCGCCGAACGCAACGCGCTCTTGACGCTGTTCATGCGGAAATCGTCGATCTGGTCGCGGGTCACGGTGGTCACCGCTTGCGGCGTTTCCTTGTCCGACAGCCCCAGACGCGTGGTACTGGTGGCCGTCTTCCCCTGATAACCCTGACTTTGCTCGTCGGCTTGGGCGACGCCGTTGCTCTGGATTTGCGTGGAGGGCAGGGTGATTTCATCAGCGGCGTGGGCGAGGGGCATGGCGCTGCAAGCGCCAGCGAACAACAGGCTGGCAGGGAGGCGGGCTTTCAAGATCGATTTCCTGGTTGGTTGAGCAGAGAAGTAATTGTCAATCAGTCGCAAATGAGAAATATACACAAATGGTAACGGATTTTTTACAATTTTTTCACATCTCGCAACATTCGCTGATCGGTCCGACCTTCACCCTCTGAGCCGACCGCACGAGACTTCCGGCGCAAAACCCGGATAATGGCCGCCATTCCGTTTTTCGCTTTTGGTAAACCCCATGGAAATCAAGGTCAACTTTCTCGACAACCTCCGCCTGGAGGCCAAGTTCGACGACTTCACGGTGATCGCCGACCAGCCCATTCGCTATAAGGGCGATGGCTCGGCGCCGGGTCCGTTCGATTACTTCCTGGCGTCGTCGGCCCTGTGTGCGGCGTATTTCGTGAAGCTGTACTGCCAGACGCGCAACATCCCGACGGACAACATCCGCCTCTCGCAGAACAACATCGTTGACCCGGAAAACCGCTACAACCAGATCTTCAAGATCCAGGTCGAGTTGCCCGCCGACATTTCCGAAAAGGATCGCCTCGGCATCCTGCGCTCCATCGACCGCTGCACCGTGAAAAAAGTGGTGCAGGCCGGGCCCGAGTTCGTGATTGAAGAAGTCGAAAATCTCGACGCCGACGCCCAGGCCCTTCTGATGCCGGCGTCCCTGTCCGGCGAAAGCACCTTCATTGCGGGCAAGGACCTGCCGCTGGAAGAGACCATCGCCAACATGTCGGGCATCCTCGCGGCGCTGGGCATGAAGATCGAGATCGCTTCGTGGCGCAACATCGTGCCCAACGTCTGGTCGCTGCACATCCGCGACGCTCACTCCCAGATGTGCTTCACCAACGGCAAGGGCGCGACCAAAGAGGGCGCACTGGCCTCGGCGCTGGGCGAATTCATCGAGCGCCTGAATTGCAATTTCTTCTACAACGACCAGTTCTGGGGCGAGGACATCGCCACCGCCGACTTCGTGCATTACCCGAACGAGCGCTGGTTCAAGCCCGGCCCGGACGACGCGCTCCCGAGCGAAGTGCTGGACGACTACTGCCTGAAAATCTACAACCGCGACGGCGAGTTGCGCGGCTCGCACCTGTACGACACCAACTCCGGCAACACTCAGCGCGGCATCGTCTCGCTGCCGTTCGTGCGCCAGTCGGATGGCGAAACCGTGTACTTCCCGTCCAACCTGATCGAGAACCTGTACCTCAGCAACGGCATGAGCGCGGGCAACACGCTGGCGGAAGCTCAGGTGCAGTGCCTGTCGGAGATCTTCGAGCGGGCGGTGAAGCGCGAAATCCTCGAAGGCGAACTCGCGCTGCCGGACGTGCCGCACGAGGTCGTCGCCAAGTACCCGGGCATCCTCGCGGGCATTCGGGGGCTGGAAGTGCAGGGTTTCCCGGTGCTGGTGAAAGATGCCTCGCTGGGCGGCGAATTCCCGGTCATGTGCGTGACCCTGATGAACCCGCGCACCGGCGGTGTATTCGCCTCGTTCGGCGCTCACCCAAGCTTCGAAATCGCTCTGGAGCGCAGCCTCACCGAACTGCTGCAAGGCCGCAGTTTCGAAGGCCTGAATGACTTGCCGCAGCCGACGTTCGAAGGCCAGGCAGTCATCGAACCGAACAACTTCGTCGAGCACTTCATCGACTCCAGCGGGGTGGTGTCGTGGCGTTTCTTCAGCGCGAAAGCCGATTACGAATTCGTCGAGTGGGATTTCTCTTCCGAGGGTGAGCACGCCAACGCCGAAGAGGCCGCGACCCTGTTCGGCATCCTCGAAGACATGGGCAAGGAAGCCTACATGGCGGTCTACGACGACCTCGGCGCGACGGCCTGCCGCATCCTGGTGCCGGACTATTCCGAGATCTATCCGATCGAAGACCTGATCTGGGACAACACCAACAAGGCGCTGGCCTTCCGCGCCGACATCCTCAACCTGCACAGCCTGAGCAAAGTCGGCCTGAGAAGCCTCGCCCAGCGCCTGGAAGACAGCGAACTGGACGACTACACCGACATCACCACGCTGATCGGCATCGAGTTCGACGACAACACCGACTGGGGCCAACTGACCATTCTCGAACTGAGACTGCTCATCTACCTCGCCCTGCAGAAGTACGAAAAAGCCAAAGATCTGGTCGAAGCCTTCCTGCAATACAACGACAACACCGTCGAACGCGGCCTGTTCTATCAGGCGGTCAACGTGGTGCTGGAAATGGAACTCGACGACGACCTGGAACTGGCCGACTACGAAGTCAACTTCCGCCGCATGTTCGGCAACGAACGCATGGACGCGGCGATCGGTTCGGTCAACGGCAGCGTCCGCTTCCACGGCCTGACGCCGACGAGCATGAAGCTTGAAGGCTTGGACAAACACCTGCGCTTGATCGAGAGCTATAAAAAGCTGCACGCGGCGCGAGCGACGGCAGCCCGATAAACGGAAGAACGCGTCATTGAAAAAGCACCTGAGGGTGCTTTTTTTATAGGCGCTGTGGCCAGGCGAACACGGCACTGGAGCAAAAGGCTCAGGACTTGCCAGGGATGCCGTATTTGCGCAGTCGCATGGAGATCGAGGTGTGCGAGGTCTTCAGCCGCGCCGCCAGCAGTCGGCTGGAAGGGTGGCTGGGGTAAAGCTGTTCCAGCAGGTCTTTCTCGAAGCGGGCAACCGCGTCCTCCAGGCTGCCTATCTCGCGGGTTTGCTGCCCATCCACGGCCGTGCGCGCGATGTCCAGGTCGTCGAGGTCCACCCTGGGATGTTCACAAATGGCCGCGGCGCGAAAGATCACGTTTTGCAATTGCCGGACGTTCCCCGGCCATCGGTTGTCGAGCAAGGCGGGAAACGTGCTGGGGGCCAGCCGGCAAACCGGACGCTGAATCTGCGCGCAGGCTTGCTGCATGAAGTGCTCTGCCATCAGCAGGATGTCCTGGCCACGCTCGCGCAGTGGCGGCACGTGCAGGTTGAGCACGTTGAGGCGATAAAACAGGTCTTCACGAAAGTGACCATCGCTGACCATGTTTTCCAGATTGCGGTGGGTCGCGCTGAGGATTCGCACGTTGACCCTGATCTCCCGGTCACCGCCGACGCGACGGAAGCACCCATCGCTCAGAAAACGCAGGAGTTTGGCCTGAAGATAGGGTGACATTTCTCCGACTTCGTCCAGAAACACCGTGCCTTGATCCGCCAGCTCCAGCAGCCCGAGCTTGCCGCCCCGTTGCGCGCCGGTGAAGGCGCCAGCGGCGTATCCGAACAGCTCACTCTCGGCAAGGCTCTCCGGCAGCGCTGCGCAGTTCAATGGCAAGAAGGGCGCCTCACGCCGTTTGCTGATCGCGTGGCAGGCGCGGGCGACCAACTCTTTGCCGGTGCCGGTCTCGCCTTGAATCAGCAGAGGCGCATCGAGCCCTCCCACGCGATGCGCTCGCGCCTTGAGCTTTTGAATGGCTTGGGAAGCACCCAAAATCGCGTCGAACCCTCCGGCAGGGTCATGGCGCAGCGCCGACAGCCGCTCGCCGATTCGGCTTGGCGGGTAGAGGGTGATCAGGGCGCCCGCCGCATTGATCGGCATGGCGTCGAGCAGCAGGGTTCGCCCTCCAAGGCTGACTTCTCGCATCGGCAAGCGAAAGGCGTGGCTGACCAACGTGTGCAGCACGTCGTCATCAAACACCTGGGCGAGCGACTCGCCGGCCGGTTCGCGTCCGCACAAAGCTATCAGCGCAGGGTTGGCCAGCAAGACATGCCCGCGCTCATCCACCGCCAACACCGGGTCGGAGCTGGCAGATAACAACGCATCGAGCTGCAGGTGTCGGCGCTGGCCCGGAAGGATGTCGACCACCGTCACCGATTGCACGCCTTTCACGCCGAGAAATGCGCCGCGCAACTCCTCCAGCACCTCGGCGCCGAGCGTTGGCGCATCGATGTAGACGTGGGGGGGAACCATCTCCACGGCCTCCAGATTGAAGCGGCGCCCACCCAGCAGGGCGAGGACTTCCTGAGTGATGCCGACGCGGTCGATGAAGGTCACGTGAATGCGCATGAAGGCCCTGAGAAACGTGTGTCTGGTCGAGTGAACAGGGCGGTCGCTGGTCCATCTGCGTAGCTCACCCGAAGGCTCTGCCCAGCGGCGGAACGCCGGACAGGCCGCCCGTGGGTACTCACCCCGGCGTCAAAATTCGTTGACAGGGCAGACAATAGCCTATATTTGTACTGGTACATAACAAATGTTGTACCACTAACCTTGATACTGTTGGAGCGAACATGACTATTCCACTCGAGACCCATTTGAAGATCGGCGCCCTGATCTTTCCCGGCATGGATCAATGCGATTTCACCGGCCCCTTCGAAGCGTTGGCACGTACCCCGAACTCGACGTTCTTCACCATCTGGAAGGACAAAGAGCCGGTCCGTGATCTGGCCGGGATGCTGTTGCTGGCCGATACGACCCTGGACAAGGCGCCACAGCTCGACGTGCTGCTGGTGCCGGGCGGCTATGGCCAGCAAGCCCTGATGCATGATGAGGTCGTGCTTTCTTTCATCCGTCAGCAAGCCGCAAACGCGAAGTATGTGTTCTCGGTGTGCACCGGAGCGCTCTTGTGTGGCGGGGCTGGCTTGCTCAAGGGCAAGCGCGCGACGACCCATTGGACAGCCATGGAAACGCTGCCCTTTTTCGGTGCCATCCCCAGCGATGAGCGCGTCGTGATCGACGGCAAGTTCGTCAGCGCTGGCGGCGTGACGTCCGGGATCGATGGGTCGCTGGTACTGGTTTCACTGCTGCGCGGGGAGACGGTCGCCCAAGAGTTGCAACTCTACATGGCCTACGACCCGGAACCGCCTTTCCAGGCCGGTTCGCCGAAAAGCGCGCCTGCGTCGATTTTGCGCACAGTGACGGAACGCGCGGCCAACATCACGGCCCAGCGCCTTGAAACCGCACGTGCTTATCACGCCAGCCAAACGTTGGCTCGCGCTTGAGTCTGCCGGATCAGTCCGCTTTTCCAGCGTGACACGGGACGATCGATGATGGCTCGCAATGGGCCGTCATCGATCGTCCCAGTCGGGTTCTGTCGGCGTCAGACTCAGGCCGACAGCGTCGTGGTCACGGCGTGACGGGCGGCGACGAGCGCCTCCACGAACACGCTGCTTTGTTGCGGTGTCATTCTCGATGATGTGATTCGAATGCCGGACTGGGGTGTCACGCAGAAGTCACGCCCCGTGCGCACCAGCCAGCCCGCATCGAACAGACGTTCGGCGACTGCACGCTCGTCGGGGATGGGCAACCACAGATTGAGTCCGGCGCCGGCTGCCACGTTGAACCCTTTCTTTTTCAGCATCGTCACCAGGGCCGTATGGCGCTCGACATACGTTGCGCCACCGGCGGCTATTTTTCGGCGGATGGCAGGGCTGATGAGCAGCTCAAGCGCCAGGCGCTGCAAAAAGGTGCTGACCCACCCCATGCCGACGGCCTGTCTGTTTTCGAGGCTCTCGATGGTCCGGGTGTCTCCCGTCGATACCGCCAGTCGATAATCAGGCCCCAGGAATTTGGACAGCGACCTGACAACCAGCCAAGGCCCGTTCTCCCGGATATGCCATGGATGGTAATCGGCCAATTGGAGCAGGCTGGAATGATCGTCATCGATGAGCAGCACGTCATCGGCATGGGCGGCAATGTCCGCCAGCGCCCGTGCGCGCTCTTTCGACGTCGAAATACCGGTGGGATTTTGCGCGCGGCTGCTGAATAGCACCGCCTTCACGCCCACGTCCACCGCCGCTTGCAGGCTGGCGGGCACGATCCCGTGATCATCGAACGCAAGGGGTACCAGGTCAAAGCCCATCAGGCGGGTCAACGCCAGCAGGCTCATGTAGCCAGGATCCTCCACGGCCACTTTGTCACCTGCAGTGAGCCCGCTCGCTTCAAGCGCGCGCTCGATCAGATCCAGCGCGCCTGCGGAGACAAAAATGCTTCTGTCCACGGGCACGTTGTCCGCCAGGAAGCCCTCTTTTGCCCATTTGACGAACCCTGCGTTGTTTCGCTGCTCGCCATACAAATGGTTGTCGAGGCTCATGCGGGAAAATGCGTCGCGAATGTCGTGGTCATCGGGAAGAAACGCGATGTCCGGATTGCCGTCACGCACCGACATCATCTGGGGCAGGCCAACATCGGCGGAAGGCGCCGACGACGAGGGGTTGGCCACGATCGAACCCCGTCTGCCATCGGACACCACCAGCCCCGTCGCCTGTAGCTGTCGGTAGGCAACCACCACGGTGTTCTTGTTGACACCCAGGTCCGCCGCGAGGTTACGCACCGTTGGAAGGCTTTCACCCGGCTTGAGGCGGTCTTCGAGAATGGCCTGCTCGATGGCGCGGCGTATGGATTCTGCCTTGCCTTCAGCAATTTCATGGGGTTGCAACGTGAACATAATCATCCTCAACGGTCTTGGCGACCTGGCCGTGGGTGCGTGAGGGCCATGCCGCGTCCGGCCGGCGCCGGTACAGGGAGACATACTTTAGCTCGAACCGGGACAAACCTGCACCTTCGCCTGGATGTTGCACATGCGCAGGGCCGAAATGCTAGGACATACGCCGGGGTGTGGGGCGTTTGTACCGCATGCGCGGCCTCATCAACACCTTTCACCTCATGTTTTCGATTGACGGTCACCCCTCGTCGTTATAGATTCAATTGGTACAAAAAAAGTAACGTACCAGTACGTGGCGTTTTTCGAACGCTTTGTCTAGGTGCGGCATCCTGCTCCTGACATAGGAATCCTATCGTGCCCCTAAGTCTGCGTGACCCCATAGCACTGACGCGACACCTGGTCTGCACCAACACCATCAACCCTCCTGGCAATGAAGGCCCCCTCGTCGAAGAGTTGGAGCGGGCACTGAAAACGTTGGGGTTGACCACGCTGGTCCAGTCGATCGCCCCAGGACGGGCCAACCTCTTGGCATGGAACCCTTCGGCGGACGGGTCGAGGTTATGTTTCACAGGTCATCTCGACACCGTCCCGTTAGGCGCGGCTCCGTGGGTTCAGGCGCCGTTGGGCGGGGAGGTGATCGGTGATCGCCTCTACGGGCGCGGCGCTTCGGACATGAAAGGCGGCATCGCGGCTTTTCTTTGCGCGTTGCACACCTTCGCGACGCGGTTCGGGTCTTTGCCTCCGGTGTTGGTTGTACTGACCGCAGGTGAGGAAACGGGGTGTGAAGGCGCCAAGCGCCTGGCCGAGCTTGATCTGTCCGGTCTGGACGTGGGCGCGTTGCTCATTGGAGAGCCGACCGCGAATCAATGTGTCGTCGGGCACAAAGGCGCGCTCTGGCTGACGGGACAGGCCACGGGGAAGACAGCGCACGGTGCCATGCCCGAGCTTGGCGATAACGCCATCTACCATGCGGTCGATGCCATCCAGAAGCTGCGGCAATTTGATTTCTGCGCCCCGGTCGATCCGTTGCTGGGCAGTCCCACCTTAAACATCGGCACGATCACCGGAGGCATGAACGTTAACTCAGTGCCCGACACATCAGCGTTCACGATCGACATCCGCACCGTGTGCGGGCTTTCCCACAAGGAGCTGTGCGGCAGGGTGGGTGACCATATCGGCGGCAACGTGAAGTTGTCAGCGACAGTGGATGTACCCGCCCTGTCGAACGATCTCGCCAACCCGTGGATCCGGCAGGTCACAGAATCCGTCGCGTTTGTTACCGGTGAGCAGTCAGCCGTGCGGACGGTGGCGTTCTTCACGGATGGTCCGGTACTCCGGGAATTGTTTGGCGAAGTGCCGGCGATCGTCATCGGTCCTGGAGAGCCTTCTTGCGCTCATCAGACGGACGAGTGGTGCAGCGTCAGACGCGTTCATGAATGCGTCGATATTTATTCCCGGCTCCTGGAGGATTGGCAATCATGAATGCGCTCAAACAACTTTCCGTCCCGCCGCTGCACACGGTTGAAAAAGCGTTGGCGATTGAATCCTTCGAACGCTGCATGGCCGCAAAAAACCGAATGCTGGTCACGCTGAGTGCCGTTTTTTTCACCTACTATTTCGCGTTCATTGTCGGAGCAGGGTGGTTTCGCGACATTTATGTATTGCCGTTGATGGGTGGGGTCAATGTGGGGACTGCGTTTGCGGTGTCGCAGTATTTCTTCGTTGCAGGCCTTGCCCTGATCTATGCGTATCGGATGAAAGCCATTGATATTCAAATAACAACGTTTTCCGACGCCTGGAGAAAAGTCCATGAACACTATTAAGCGCTGCGTCGCGGGGTGTATCGCGATGTTCGCGACGGCCTCTTCCCAGGCGGCAGATCTGGTGCCGCAAGCCCACAAACCCTACGCCTTGGCGGCGTTTGTGGCGATCATTCTGATGACGTTGGTCATCACCGGATTGGCTTCGAAAAAGGGCAAGAGCACGCGTGACTTCTATACCGCGGGGGGCGGCATATCGGGGGTCAAGAATGGCTTCGCCATCGCCGGGGATTACCTGTCTGCCGCCGCGTTTCTGGGGGTGTCGGGGCTGATCGCGCTGTACGGTTACGACGGCATTCTTTACCTGATCGGTTTTTTCGTCGCGCTGATGCCTGTGCTGTTGTTCGTGGCCGAGCCCTGCCGAAACCTCGGTCGCTACACGTTTGGCGATGTGCTCGCGTATCGCTATGACTTTCGGACGTCCAAGATTCTCGCAGCGACATCGAGTGTCGTCATCGTCATCGCCTATATGATTCCGCAAATCGTCGGCGGCGCCGTTCTGCTCTATGCGCTGTTGGGCATCAAGTACGAAGTGTCGGTCGTGGTGGTCGGCGTATTAATGCTCACCTACGTGACGTTTGGCGGCATGACGGCCACCACCTGGGTGCAAATCATTAAGGCAGGCTTGTTACTGACGGCGTGTGCAGGTTTAACCGTGCTCGCACTCATTCCCTTTCATCTTGATATTGCGGCGTTCTTTTCGTCGCTCATCCATCAAGCCGCCCTGTATGACTATCTTTCCCATGGCCGTGCATTGGCGTCCGGTGAAGACCCCACGTTGGTGACGAAAACCTTTTTCGAGCCGGGCCTGTATTTGAAGAACCCGCTGGAGCAAGTGTCGTTAGGCCTGGGACTGACCTTGGGCACGGCGGCCTTGCCTCATATTCTCATGCGTTTCTTCACAGTAAAGGATGCTCAAACGGCGCGTAAGTCAGTGTTGTGGGCCATGCTCGCCATCGGCACTTGCCACTTGCTGATCATTTTCCTGGGTTTCGCGGCGGCTTATTACGTGGGCAGTTCGACGATTGTCGCGGGTGATAAAGGTGGCAACCTGGCTGCGCCTTTATTGGCCCAGCTGTTGGGCGGAGGGGCAGACACTGTATCCGGCAACGTGCTGCTGGGTCTGGTGGCTGCCGTTGCGTTCGCCACGATCGTGGCGGTGGTCGCGGGGTTGACCCTTGCAGCGGCGTCGTCACTGGCCCACGACGTGTACGTGGGCGCCATCAAGAAGGGCGTGGCGTCGGACCGCCAGCAGATGCTGGCCGGGAAACTGGCCGCCATTCTGGTGGGCGCCGTGGCCATTTCTGCAAGTCTGATGGCCAAAGGGCAAAACGTCGCCCAGTTGGTAGGGCTCGCCTACGCCATCGCAGCTTCGGCCAATCTCCCGGCATTGATCGGCACCTTGTACTGGAAACGCTGCAATGTCTTCGGTGTGGTGTGCGGCGTCATCGGCGGGACACTGGCCGCGATCGTGGTAGTGCTTGTCTCGCCCAACATGCAATACCCGATGGCGATTCGCGCAGAGACCACCGTAACCATGACCCGTATCGCGACGGACATTCAAACGCTGGAAACCCGTCTTGATGCGCCAGGCCTGAACGATGAGTCAGTCAAGGCCTTGACCGCCGCACTCGCCAAAGCCCAGGCGAACCTCCAGATCAACAAAGATAAATACGACGCGACAGGCGCTGAAACCACCAGTCTGGTGGGGTTGGAGCAGCCATTGATCGGGTTGAAAAACCCTGGGGTGATTTCGATTCCGCTCGGCGCGATCTTTTTGATACTGGGCACCCTTCTCTACCGTAGACGCGTGGACGCCGATGAGAAATGGCGTGCCCTGGTGTTGCGCCGTGACAGCGGCATCGGCATGGAAGACGCGATCAGCCACTGACGCTGAATGCTGGACTCAAAATGACAGTGTGAAGCGCCTTTCCCTTCCGGGCTCCCCGTGAAGGGCAAGGCGGTCACGGCCGAAACCACACCGCGCCAGCACCTTCTGCGACCCCCGATTTTCCTCGAACACATACGCCACCAACCCGGTCAGCCCCCAGCGGCTGTGCGCCTGTTGAATGAGGTGCCTGAGCGCTTGGGTGGCCAAGCCCTTTCCAGCAGCCGTTTCCGCGATTCGATAGCCCACTTCCGCGGTCCCGGACTGCGCATCGATCTGCTTCAAATTGGCCCTGCCCACGATGCGCCCGCTGGCATCTTCGATGACGCACGGATGCCATGTACCCAAGGCGAGCTCGGACAGGCAACGGTCAATGTGTTCGTCCACACCTTGCGGTGAGTAGAACGATGCGGGGCGGGGGTCGATGTGGGATTCGAACCAGGCGCGGTTCTCGGTTTCGAATGCGAGCAGCGCTTCAGCGTCAGTGCCTCGCAGGTCGCGAATGTGAACAGTGTCGGGGAGAGAAGGGGTGGGCATGGGCACGGTCCTTGTGTCGAGACCGCCGATGATGCCGGTAACACACCAGGAGGGCAATTAGCGCAGCTTGTAGCAGCATTGCAGTGGCAGCCGGAGATCGACTGCCACGGGCTCTGATGTCAGCTTCGCAAGTCGGTGTTTTTGTCTTCGCAGGACACTTTCGGTTTGTCGACCGGCCGGAATTCGCCCTTCACGGCGAGTTCGTTGAAATGGCTGCCCAGTTCGTCTTCGATTTTACGGATGGCAGAGGTGTCATTCAGGTCATCGACCACCAGCCACAGGCGCGGCAGGTTCTGGAAGAACGCCTCGTCGATCTCCACGTCCTGGGTCAGCTCGCGGTCGGCGCGCCAGAGGCATTCGCGTTGCGAGATGGCAGGGTCCTGGGGCCAGGTTTCGGACGTGGTGAGCCAGATTTCGTAGAAATCCTTCAGCTCTTCTCGGCCCATTTTTTCCAGTTTTTCCAGCGGAACGAATGTATTCACGGCGTCACCTGTCAGCGATTGAATTCCATGGCACGGCGTCGAGCCGGCGCCTGCCTCTCGCCGCTCAAGGGCGGAGGCCTACTCCTATAGGGCCAGGGTTTGCCGAGGGAGTTCCATCAATCGAAGCGTCAGCGCAGATCGGCCCGCAGGTCGCGCACCCCACGGCCCAAGCGTTGGCGCAGCAGCGTGCGCAGGGTCGAACCGTCGGCATAGCCCACTTCGGTGGCGATGGCTTCAAGGTCGAGATCGCTGCCGTGAAGCAGCGTTTGCGCCCGTTCGACGCGCAGGTCTTGAAAGTAGGAGAGGGGGGATTTGCCCAGCACGTCTTCGCAGCGGCGTTGCAGCGTTCGGCGGCTGGTGGCCAGGGCTTTGGCAGCGGCGGGCAGCGAGAAGCCTTCTTTGAGGTGCTCGCGGGACCAGCGTTCGAACCGCATGATCAGCGGGTCGGCCTGGGCCAGATGGTTGGGGATGATGTACGGCGCCTGCAACGAGCGGATGTCCGCCAGCAGGTAGCGCGAGACCATCGCCGCCAGTTCCGGACTGGCCTGGCGAATCAGCCACAGTGCGAGGTCCAGATGCCCCAGGGCGGCCCCGGCGGTCACACCGATGTCGGTCTGCACCAGCATGCGCGATTCGTCGAGGTGAACATTCGGGTAGCGCTGCCGGAACAACGGCGCGAGCCACCAGGTGGTGGTCGCTTCGCGCTGATCCAGCAGCCCGGTTTCCGCCACCAGGAACGTACCGATGCACGACGCGGCGATCTGCGCGCCTTCGGCGTGCCACTGTTTCAGATGGGCCTTGGCTTTTTTCACGTCGGGGCGTTCGAGGGCCGGGATCAACTGTTCGGGCGACCCGGTGGCCAGCGCCGGGAGAATCACCCAGTCCGGCTTGAGGTCAGGGGTGATCGGTTTGACGGGCACGATCAGCCCTTGAGCGGTCTGCACTTTTTTCCGGACGCCGACAAGAGTGACGTCGAAAAACGGGCTGGCGCCTTTGGGCTGGGCGGCGGCGAACTTGTTGGCAAGGCGGAAGGCGTCGAGCAGCACTGACAGGCCGGTGTCGAACAGACCTTCCAACGCGACGATGGTCATGCGCATGGCGTAAATGATCCTGAAAATGGCATTCAGGACCATACTCGTTTGTCGCCGACGCCGCCATATTGGGACCTCCGAAACACACCGAAACCGATCAGGAGATCACCCATGAAAGTCTTGGCAGTTGCAACGATCACCCGCCCACTCACCCCTGAAATGCGCCAGCAAATCATGCCCAGCGAAGTCCCGGCCACGCTTCAGCTCTACCTGGACGGCAAGATCGAGCAGTTCTGGTACCGGCAGGACAAACCGGGCGTCGTGTTCCTGATGAACGTCGAATCCGTCGAAGAGGCGAAAGCTGCCATCGAAGCCCCGCCGCTGACTGCGCAGGGGATTGCGTCCTACGAGTTCATGACCGTTGGCCCGCTCGCGCCGCTGCGGCTGTTGATTCAATAGCGACAGGCATCCCTTCCTACAGGTTCGCTGCATTCCGGCACGCCAAACATTGTGAGCAGCGTCGCCGCGATACTTGCGGTCTGACGCCGACTCAACCTGTGTGGGAGCTGCCGGAGGTTACGACGGCCGCGAAGGCGATCCCCATGTTCACACCGACACCGGCAACACCACTTTGACCTCCAGCCCACCCCCGTACGGCGACTCCAGCGTCAGGCTGCCGCCGTGCTCCAACACAATGGCCCGTGCCGCAGGCAGCCCCAGGCCCACGCCACCCGTGTGTTTGTTGCGCGAGCCTTCGATGCGGAAGAACGGGGCGAAGACCTTTTCCTGAAACTCCGGCGCAATGCCGGGGCCGCGGTCGGTGACGTGGATTTCGACGCTTCCGGCCAGCGCACGCAAGCTGATCCCCGGTTCCATCCCGTATTTGACGGCGTTGTCCAGCAGGTTGACCAACGCACGCTTGATCCCGATGGGCCGTCCTACGAACACGTAACGTGGAGGGGCGTCGAGCGCCACGTCGATGCCCGCGTCCTTGAAATCATCAACGAGGGTGTGCAGCAGCTCGGCCAGGTCAAACGCCGTGGCCTGTTCCAGCCGCGCATCATCGCGAAAGAACTCCAGCGCCGAATTAACCATCGCCTGCATCTCGTCCACGTCCCGGAACAGCCGCGATTGCTGCTCCGGGTCTTCGATGAATTCACCGCGCAACCGCATGCGGGTCAGCGGGGCGCGCAGGTCGTGGGAAATGGCCGCGAGCATCTGCGTGCGGTCCTGCAAAAAGTGCTGGATTTGCGCCTGCATCCCGTTGAACGCCAGAATCGCTTCGCGGATTTCCCGAGGTCCCTCGACGGCAATCGGCGGCGCCTTGAAGTCCACGCCGAAACGCCGCGCCCCCTTGGCAAAGCGCTCCAGCGGCGTCGCCAGATGGCGCGTGGCAACCAGCGCCACCAGCAGGGTCGAAGACAGAATCAGCACAAGAATGATCAGATTGCGCGGCAGCTCCGACAGCCCCCAGCTGCGGGTCGGCACTGAAAACAGCAACCAGCTTTGGTCACGCAGCTCGATCAACAGGCTGTAGCGACTCTCGGCCAATTGCGGGACCCAGTCGGTGGGTTCATAGGCCTCGATTTTCGCCGTGGGCCTGTCCAGCAACCGGCGCAGCAGCGGGCCACCGGAGCGGAAATCCGGGTCGTCAACCGGTGGCATACGGGCGTCTTCGTGACGCGGCAACCACTGGCTGGTGAACGCCTTGTCGCTGGCTGCACTGGCGATCCCTGGCCGTTGCGCCGGGGGCACGGAATCGATAATTCGGGTCACGGCGGCGGCCTTTTCCATCAGACCGGTTTCGGTGAGCGGTGGTCGGGCCCACACCCCGCCGAGCAGGCTGACCACGCCGTTCAACGCCAGGGACGTGAGCATGGCGGCAACCGTGGTCAAGGCGATCCAGCGCGCCACGGTGTCGCGAGGCAGGCCCAGTGTGGCGCGCACCGCCCGTACCACGCTCATCGACTGGCCACGGCAGGGGTGAACAGATACCCCACGTTGCGAATGGTGCGGATCATCGGCATCGCCGTCACTTCCGACTCCAGTTTGCGGCGCAGACGGCTGACCTGCACATCGATGCTGCGGTCAAAGGCGTCATGGGTTTCGCCCCGCGCCATGTCCAGCAATTGCTGGCGGGTGAGGACGCGACGAGGATGCTCGGCGAATACCAGCAGCAGCTCGAACTCCCCGGCGGACAGCGGAATCATCACGTTATCCGGCGAGCGCAATTCCCGGCGTGCGACGTCCAGCTGCCAGTCGGCGAACATCAAAATCGGCCGTGGCGCCTCGCGGGTCGGGTGTTGGTGTTCTCCAGTCCGTCTGAGCACGGCGCGCACCCGGGCCAGCAGTTCGCGGGCGTCGAAGGGTTTGGTCAGGTAATCGTCGGCGCCCAGTTCCAGACCGACAATGCGATCACTTGGCTCGCCCAGCGCCGTCAGCATGATCACCGCGACATTGTGTTCGGCGCGCACGCGTTGGCACAGGACGAGGCCGCTGTCCCCCGGCAGCATCACGTCGAGGATGATCAGGTCCGGGGCGCGCCGCTCGACGGCCTGCCACAGCGAAGGCCCATCGATGGCGACCTCGACGCTGTAGCCGTGTTGCTGAAGGAATTTCTGCAGGAGGGCGAGGACTTCGAGGTCGTCGTCCACCAGGATAAGATGGCTCACGGTCGGGCACGCTGTCGGTCTGGAAAACAGACGCCTATCTAAAATCATTCAGCGCGCCGCGTCATATATTTCAATCCGGAAACAAAGCGACCGGGCCGCAAGAAACCGGCAATCTTCGGGCAAAAAAGCCTTGGCAGCATCGTGGCACTTCCCGTCGAGATGCCCCGCATGCCTATCCTCAAACCTGCTGTGCCCTGTGTTCGATTCGCCGCTGCCGGTGTGCTGGCCGTGCTCGCCAGCGGTTGCGCGACGCCGCCTTCCCCGGCGCCCTCTTCGTGTGAGCCGGTGGCCTACCAGATTCACGACCCCGCTCAGTCGGTGAACCGGGGCATCTTCGCCTTCAACCGCACGGTCGACGATTACGCTCTGGCTCCGGTGGCCCGTGGTTATCGGCATTTGCCGGGGTTCTTCCAGAGCGGTGTGCACAACTTCGTCGCCAACTTCGGCGAGCCGAAGGTCTTCATCAACGACCTGCTGCAAGGCAACGGCCGACGCTCGGTCAACACCCTCGGGCGCTTCGTCATCAACACCACCGTCGGCGTAGTCGGGCTGTTCGACGTGTCGGGCAAGCTGGGCATCGAGCGGCACAAGGCCGATTTCGGCCAGACCTTCGGCGTCTGGAGCATCGCCGACGGACCTATCGTCGAACTGCCGCTACTCGGCACCGCCAACCTGCGGGACGCGACCGGCAAGGTATTGAGCTTCGCGGTCGATCCGTTCGGCGACAACAGCGACACCGTCGACACCCTGAGCACGATCAACACGGTGGGCGGGATTGTCGATGGCCGCGCGGAGTTGTTGCCGGTGACGGACAAGTTGCGGCAAGAGCCTGACTACTACGAGGCGCTGCGGGACACCGTGGCGGCGAAGCGGGCAGCGTTTGTCGAGGAGGGGCGGTCAGGGGCCGTCGCGGGTGAGGCGGTCGATTGCTCGACCTTCAACCCCGATTGATTCGGTACTCGCCGGGACCATCGCCCGAGCTGTCGATCCTGATGTGTCGGGCCTTGAGCGGCTCCGGCATGCGGTGCAGCAGAAAGACGATCAACAGCCCGTGCTCGAACGTCGCGCCTTGCACTTCAATGTGGTCGGCCAGATGAAACACCATGCGAAACGGGCCGTGGGCGATGCCTTGGTGCAGGTAAGTCGCGCCCGCATCGGCGTGGCGCTCGCCGCCGCAAATCGTGAGCACGCTTTTTTCCAGTTGAAGGTCCAGGTCGTCGGCGCACAGGCCGGCAGCGGCAATGACGATCCGATAATGATCGTCGCCGTAGCGCTCGACATTGTGAGGGGGGTAGCCCGAGGCTGCTTCGCTGTGAAGGGCTGACTCGAAGACATCATTGAAACGATCGAATCCCACCGATTGGCGGAACAACGGGGCCAAAGAGCTTGCAATGGCCATGTCCAACGCTCCTGATATAAGGATATGCACCTTAGAGAGTTGAGCTGAAGGAGCGGAAATTACAAGGTGTCCGGCACAGAGATTGGCGTCGTCCGCTAAACACCGTACGCCACTGAAAGGGTGAGGTTACGACGGCCGCGAAGGCGGGTGGTCAGAGATGAATGGGTGATCTGACACATCCGCTTCGCGGCCGTCGCACAGCTCCGGCTGCTCCCACAAGATTCGTGCCGGTCTCGACGCTTCCACACACCCGCAAAGCCGTGAAATGAATCGGCACATCAAGGCCTCGGCGCTTCGAGAATCGCGAGTACATCCAGCACGGTATTTTCCAGAAATCTACCCGCCCGATAATCCGCCCTCACGGCATCGCCGCCGCTCACCACCGCCTCCGGGCTTTCGACGAAACGCCCCAGCATGTGAAATGCGTCATCCAGCACCAGCACAAACGGGATCGAAATCCGCTCCAGCGCCAGCGGTGCCTTGAGCGCCTGTTCCGCCCGGCTTTTGGTGATTACCGCCAGCGTGATGTTCGGCTGCACGCGCTGAAGGTGATCCAGGACGGTGAGGTTGATCTGGCAATCCGGGCACCACATTTCACCCGCCGCCAGCAGATGAACGCGGCCACGGACAGCGCGCAGTCGCTCAAGGGTGGCGGGACTGAGGGCGTTGGTTTCCGCGAGCTGTTGCTGAATGCGGCGAACGGTGGCGATTTCGGCGGGCAGGCCGCGACCGACGAAGGTGTCGAACGCTTCGCCGATGCTGAAAAGGTCCTGATAAGAGGTCATGAGGGGGCTCATTTTGAATGGCGATGGGGCATCCCAGCAGAAATGCGGCTGTGCTGCAATCGCGGAGACTGAACCGACCCCGGGACAGTCGTCACGTGCGCCTCTTCGGCTTGACCACCTTCAACCGCGCGATAGCAAGGCTGTGCAGGTATTGCCGCACCGCATCATGGTGTTCGACACCGACGTGATAGCCATCCAGCAGCCCCAGCAGATACCCTTCCGCCATCCCGTGATACCGCGACACGCTCTCGCGGGTGTCGCTGGTCTTCAACTTGACGATCAACTCATCGATCCGCGCCCGATGCTCGGCGGAAAACCAGCCGTCCTGCGGCGGCGATCCTGTTTCGTCCAGCGGCGTTGCATCGGCACTCATTGAACCTCCTGATGACATTCGGCGTTATTCACGCGTGTGCGACTGCATGAAAACCCTCTGGGAGCCGCCGAAGTTTACGACGGCGGCGAACCAATTTTTCAGTCGATGGGTATTTCACGGCGGCGGCGCCGTTCCTCTGAACCCTCGCACATGATCAATCAACGCCCTCAACTTGGGCGCCAGGTTGTGCCGATTCGGGTAGTACAGGTAGAACCCCGGAAACGGCGTGAGGTATTCGTCCAGTACGGTCACCAATTCCCCGCGTTGGAGGTACGGCCGGAAGGTGTCTTCGATGCCGAAGGTGATTCCGCCGCCCGCCAGCGCTGTGCGCACCATCAGCAGCATGTCATTGGTGGTGATCCGGGGGGCGACCGCCACGTCGAACGCGCAACCGTTTTCGGTGAATTCCCAGCGCCAGGGCGCGACTTCAGGGGACGGGCGCCAGCCGATGCAGCGGTGGGCGGTGAGGTCGCGGGGGTGTTGCGGGCGTCCATGTTGCGCGAGATAGGCCGGGGTGGCGACGGCGACTTCGCGCTGCTCGCCGGTGACCGGGATGGCGATCATGTCTTGCTCGATCACTTCGCCCAAGCGCACGCCCGCGTCGAACCCGCGCTCGACGATGTCGAACTCCTCATCGGTTACCGTCACGTCCAGCGTCACGTGAGGGAAGGCCTCGACGAAGCTGGCGATCAGCGGGCCGTCGAGAAAACGTTCGGCAATCGACGTCACCGCCACCCGCAACAACCCGCGAGGCGGGCCTTGCAGCGCAGCGCTGTCGAGGGCGATGGCCACCGCTGACAACGCGCCCGCGGTCTGTTGGTGCAAGGCTTCGCCCGCTTCGGTCAGGCGCACATTGCGCGTCGAGCGCTGGACCAGCGACACCCCGAGGCTGTCTTCGAGCCTGCGAATGCTCTGGCTCACCGCCGAGCGGCTCACGCCCAGATGATCGGCGGCCGCCCTGAAGTTGTGCCATTGAGCGACCGCCGCGAAGACTTTCAGCAGATTGAGATCAATGTCCATTGGTAAGCAGCGCTAACCTGTTCGGTCAGTGGAGGGGGAGTTATCGCGACAATGCTTCACGGTTAGTGTGTCCGTCAACGTCACTCACACGAGAACCTGAACATGAGCCTCAACAAAATCATTCTCATCACCGGCGCTTCCAGCGGCATTGGCGAAGGCATCGCCCGAGAACTGGGCGCCGCCGGTGCGACCTTGATGCTGGGCGCGCGCCGCACGGACCGTCTGCAAACCCTGGTGGACCAGATCAATGCTGTCGGCGGGAAGGCCGAGTGCCGTCACCTCGACGTGACCGACCAGGCCGACGTCGCCGCGTTCGCCCAAGCGGCGCGGGAGCGTTGGGGCAGGGTGGACGTGATCATCAACAACGCTGGGATCATGCCGCTGTCGCCCATGGCCTCAATGAAAACCGAAGAATGGGACCGCATGGTCGACGTCAATATCAAGGGGGTGCTGCACGGTATCGCGGCTGTCCTGCCCGAATTCACACAGCGTGGCTCGGGGCATGTGATCAACATCGCGTCGGTCGGCGCCCTGAGCGTCGTGCCGACGGCGGCGGTGTACTGCGCAACCAAATACGCCGTGCGCGCCATCTCCGACGGCTTGCGCCAGGAAAGCCCGGACATCCGCGTCACCTGCATCCACCCTGGCGTGGTGGAAAGCGAACTGGCCTCGACGATCACCGACGACACCGCCAAATCCGCCATGGCCACCTACCGCGCCATTGCCCTGCAACCCGACGCCATCGGCCGGGCAGTGCGATACGCCATCGAACAGCCGGATGATGTCGATGTGAACGAGATTGTGGTGCGGCCTACTCGCACGGTTCAGTGAGCGGTCCGTACGGTCTCCGAATCACTGTCGGCTGACCCATCTTTCGCGAATGAATTCGCTCCCACAGTGGATCGTGTCGCTCACAACAGCACGGCACGCCGCCGTCCCTGGGCTATCTGTAGGAGCGAATTCATTCGCGATTGGCCGGCACAGCCGATAACTCTCTACTGCCCTTGAAGTGTCTTACAGCACAGAAACCCGTGGGAGACGCCGGAGGTTACGACGGCAGCGACGGCGTTTTATCTGGCACAATGCGATCCCCAAACGCACCCACCTGTTCCTTCGCCGACACCAGCAACCACTGCCGAAACACCTCGGCGCAAGGTGACAGGGTGCGGTGTTTCACGGACACCAGAAACTCCCCGAACCGCGTGACGCACTGGAAATCCGTGACCCGCCGCAGTTCGCCCTTGGCCACGGCTTCGTCCCCCATGAAGGTCCATGCCAGGCCGATGCCCATGCCTTGTTGCACGGCGCGGAATGCCAGGGTCAGTTGATTGAAGACCGGGGCGTTGTCAGGCGGGCTGTAGTCGTGGTCGAGCAGTTCAAACCACTGTTGCCAGTCCAGGCAACGCCAGGCGGAGGTGTCGATCTGCACGAGGTTCGCCCGTGCGAGGTCTTCCAGCGTCTCGATGCCGGACACGTCGTAGGACGGGTGGGCGGCCGGGTAAACGATCTCCGGGAGCAGAAAGTCGCTGTTCAACGAGGCCCATTCCCCGTCGCCGTAGAGGATGCCAAGGTCGAAATCGTTGAGGCTGGCGTCGTCGATTTCATTGATCGCGTGCACGTGCACCGCGATTTCCGGGTAGGCCTTATTGAATTCGATGAGCTTGGGAAACAGCCAGAACTGCGCCAGCGCATGGGTCGCCAACACCGATACGGCGTTGGTCTGGTGGACGTTGCGAATGCGCGTGACGCTTTGATAGAGGGTCGACAGCATGACGTTGACCGTCATCAGCAATTCCTCTCCCGCTCGGGTCAGCGCCACGCCCCGAGGTTTGCGCTCGAACACCGGCACCCCGATGCACGTCTCCAACTGGCGCATCTGTTTGCTCACCGCGCTCTGGGTGAGAAACAGCTCCGACGCCGCGTGGGTGAAGCTCGCGTGCCGTCCGACGGCTTCGAACGTGATCAGTGTTTCAAGGGGGGGCAGGTTGCGCAGGTAGCGGTTGATGACGGTGTCTCCTCAAGGCTCGATCAGCGGGATGACATTCCACCGAGGAATGTGTCGCTGAGTTTTTATCGCATGTGCGAAGTATCGGCCATCGATAGAATTTCGCCAAACGGCCTGCCGAGTGGAAATCATGAACAGTGGAATTGTGTACGCGCTGCTGGCCGGGGCCATCTGGGCCGGGGTCATCGTAGGCCCGTCGCTGCTGCCGGACTTCAACGCTGTGCTGATCAGTAGCGCACGGTTCGCCCTGTACGGCCTGTTTTCGTTGCTGGTGGCGTTGCCGTTCGCCCGTCGTCTGTTCGCTCGGCTCACCCGTGGCGAGGTCATGCTGTTGCTGCGCCTGTCGCTGACCGGCAACGTGTTGAACTACGCCTTGCTCGGCGCCGCAATCCAGCTCAGCGGGGTCACGGCTGCCGCCTTGATCAACGGCATGCTGCCCATCGCCATCACCTTTCAAGGGCGCAACGACACCGGATCGCTGCCCATCAACAAGCTCAAGCTGCCGCTGTTGATGGTATTTCTCGGCATCGTCTCGATCTGCATTGAACGCGCCGTGCAAACCGCTTCCGACGTGCCATTGTCCTCGCAACTACTCGGCATCGCCTGCGGGTTGTGCGGCGTGGTGAGTTGGTCGTGGTTCGCCACCCACAACAGCCGCTACCTCAAGCAAAGTTCGTTCAACAGCAGGGAATGGTCGACGTTGCTGGGCATTGTCACTGGCGGCGTGGCGGTGGTGTTTGGCGTGGTGGCGTTGGCGCTGTTCCCGAACCTGATTCCCACCGGCATCGAACACAGCCGCTGGATGACGTTTCTCTGGGTCAGCCTGTTCCTGGCGCTCTGCGGGTCGTGGCTGGCGAACAGCCTGTGGAATGCCTGTTCCCGCCGCATGGCCTCGTCGCTGAGCGGCCAGATGATCGTCTTTGAAACGGTGTTCGCCTGCATCTACGGCTTTATTTACACCCGGCATTTCCCCGGCTTCGTGGAGTTGGCGTCGATCTGCCTGCTGGTGGGCGGGGTGCTCTGGTCGGCTCGTCGGCATCAGGTGCCGGTGGTGAAGCTGGATCAGCCGAGCTGCTGACCTGTGCCGTCGATGTCCGGCGCTGCATCGACCTGAGTCGTGGCGTAGCGCCCCGGTGGCAGGCCAACGTGACGGGTGAAGGCGACCCCGAACGAACTCACTGAACTGTAGCCGACCCGCTCGGCAATCTCGCTGATCGCCAGCTCGCGCTGGCGCAGCATCTGTTTGGCCAGTGCCATGCGCCACGTCAGCAGGTATTCCATGGGCGGCAGGCCCACCGCACGGCCGAAAGCCTCGAAAAACGTCGAGCGCGACATGCCCGCCGTGCTCGCCAGTTGCGCAACGTTCCATGGCGCGGCGGGGTGCTCATGAAAGCCCCTCAAGGCCAATGACAGCTTGGGGTCGGACAAACCGCGCAAAAGCCCCGGCGAGGCCGCCGTTGACCCGTTCGAGCGCAGCGCCTCGATCAGCAGCACTTCCAGCAGCCGCGCCATGACCATTTCTCTCGCCGGTCGCTGGGTACGGGATTCGTCGCCCACCAATTGCACCAGCGTCGCCAGCCGCCGTTCGCCACGCACGTGCACCCATCGCGGCAACAAAGGCACCAAAAGCCCGGCATCGGCCGAGCCGAACACGCAATGGCCGACCAGCAATCGCGTGTCGACGTCAGCCAGCGGATCGCCGAGCCGGACACCGCCAGGCATCGGCGTGACGGCGGTCGTGGGAACTTCGTCGTCAAGCGGCGGCTCGCGGTCCATGCTCGACGTGGCAAAGGACTGCGCAGCAGGAATCAGCACGAAGTCGCCTTCGTTCAGGACGATCATGTCGCTGCCGTGAGGGCCGTCGATGGCCAGTCGGCACGCCCCTTCAAGCACCACGAAATAAAACGGCTGGCCGGTGTCGGCGCGCCTGACCGCCCACGGCGACGAGGCAATGACCAGTTTGGAGAAGGGGGCTGAGGGTTGCAGCAGGCCGACGACTTCAGCCAGTGGATCGACCATTCCGGACGCTCACGACAAAGAACAGGACGTTGGAGTGTAGTTCGTCTGTTGTCGTCGATCTATGGTGGAGCGGTCATTCATTCACTGGAGTTTCAAATGACTCACTCGCCCACCGTTTTGATCACCGGTTGCTCGTCGGGCTTCGGCCTGGAAACCGCGCAATTCTTTCTCGACAAAGGCTGGAACGTCATCGCCACGATGCGCACGCCCCGTAAAGACTTGCTGCCGGCCTCCGATCACCTGCGCATTCTGGCACTCGACGTGACGGACGCCGACAGCATTGCCCGTTGCATCGACGCGGCGGGACCGATTGATGCCCTCGTCAACAATGCAGGGATTGGCTTGCTGGCGCCGGTGGAAGGGCTGAACCTTGCCAGCGCACGGGAGATTTTCGACACCAACACCCTCGGCACCATCGCCATGACCCAGGCCGTTCTGCCTCAGTTCCGTCAGCGTCGGGGCGGCGTGGTGGTCAACGTCACGTCTACGGTGACGCTGAAATCCCTGCCGCTGTTGTCGGTGTACACCGCCAGCAAGGCGGCGGTGAACGCCTTCACCGAATCGCTGGCGCTGGAGCTGGAACCCTTCGACGTCCGCGTGCGGCTGGTGTTGCCGGGTCGCGCACCGGGCACGGCGTTTGGCGATAACGCGCGGCGGCTGATGGCCGATCCGATTCCGGATGCGTACGTCGCGTTCCGGGATCAGGTGTTCGAAAGCGTGCGCGACACGGCATCGCCCATGACCCACGCGCTGGATGTCGCCGAAGCCGTGTGGCAGGCGGTGACCGATCCATCCGCGCCGATGCGCACCCCGGCGGGGGCGGATGCGGTGGCCGTCAGCGAGTCGCTTTCAAAAGCCTGATCGACTGCTTCACGCGTTTTCGTTGCCCGGTCGGGTGAACGAAAAACGGTCGATATCCTCACGCCGCTTCCAGCTCTGGCCTTGCCAGTAGCGGGCAGCGGCGTCGTTGGTCTTGAGCACGTCGAGGTGGCACTTGCCAATGCCCAAGGCATCGAGGCTGGACAGGCAGCGCTCTACCAACTCCCGCGCAATGCCTTGACGGCGGAATTCGGGCAAGACCAGCAGGTGCTGCAAATAACCGCGCCGCCCGTCGTGGCCGCACATCACGCAGCCGACCAGCCCTGAATCGCCTTGCGCGACGAAGCTCAGGCCGGGATTGCGCTCCAGGTAGCGCGCCGTGGATTCGCGGGAGTCGGCGTCGCGGATCGAAATGCCGGGGGTGTCATTCATCAGGGCCAGAACGGCATCGTAATCGTCCATTGTCATCACACGGATTTTGATCATGGGCAGGTCTGTCCGAAAAGGGATGAAGCAGGGTAGCAGAGCGATGCCGCACGAACGTGACACATCCAGACCGCTTAAAAGAGCCGCTCTATCGCGGATCAATGCTGCGGCTATTAGACCTCTCTGAGATCGGAGCTATCTTTGATCTGTCGTTGGCTTGTGCCGACGGTTCCATCCCTGATAAGGCGATAAGAATAAGCACCGTCGGTGCTACTGAGTTCACTCGTCTCTGCCGCGCCCTGGATAAAGGCAGACGGCGGGATGATCACGATCAAAGGTAGATAACCATGGCAACCGAATCAAAATGCCCTTTCAATCATGCGGCTGGCGGCGGTACCACTAACCGCGACTGGTGGCCCAATCAGCTGAACCTGAGGATCCTTCACCAGCACTCGTCGCTGTCCGACCCGATGGACGAGGGTTTCGACTACGCAAAAGAATTCAAGAGCCTGGACTTCGACGCGGTCAAGAAAGACCTGCTGGCTGTGATGACGAACTCTCAGGACTGGTGGCCGGCAGACTTCGGCCACTACGGCCCATTCTTCGTGCGCATGGCCTGGCACAGCGCCGGGACCTACCGCACTGGTGACGGTCGCGGCGGGGCGGGCTCGGGACAGCAACGCTTCGCACCGCTCAACAGTTGGCCGGACAACGTCAGCCTGGACAAGGCCCGGCGCTTGATCTGGCCGGTCAAACAGAAATACGGCCGCAAGATTTCCTGGGCCGACCTGATCGTGCTCACCGGTAACGTCGCGCTCGAATCCATGGGCTTCAAGACCTTTGGTTTCTCGGGCGGCCGGCCTGACGTCTGGGAGCCCGATGAAGACGTGTACTGGGGCGCCGAGACCACCTGGCTGGGTGGCGAAGAGCGTTATGGCGCGCATAAGGACATGGAGCAGCCGGGGCAGGGCGATCTGGTCGCGGAACCGGCCAAGCACGGCGAAGAGAAAAGCCGTACGGCCCAAGGGGAACGCAATCTGGAAAACCCTCTGGCGGCCGTGCAAATGGGCCTGATTTACGTGAACCCGGAAGGGCCGGACGGTCATCCCGACCCTGCGGCCTCGGCGAAAGACATTCGCGAAACCTTCGGCCGCATGGCGATGAACGACGAAGAAACCGTGGCGTTGATCGCGGGCGGTCATGCGTTCGGCAAGACCCACGGCGCGGGGCCTGCCGATAACGTCGGGCCTGAGCCGGAAGCGGCGGGCCTGGAAGAGCAGGGCTTGGGCTGGCGCAATAAATTTGGCACCGGAAAGGGCGGCGACGCCATCACCAGCGGCCTCGAAGTGACCTGGACCTCGACCCCGACGAAATGGAGCAACGAGTACCTGGAAAACCTGTTCAACTTCGAGTGGGAACTGACCAAGAGCCCGGCGGGTGCCAACCAGTGGAAACCGAAGGGCGGCGCGGGTGCGAACACCATTCCTCACGCTCACGACCCAAGCAAGCGTCAGGAACCGCGCATGCTCACCTCGGACCTGGCCCTGCGCTTCGATCCCGATTACGAGAAAATCTCTCGCCGCTTCAAGGACAACCCCGGACAGCTCGCCGACGCCTTCGCCCGCGCCTGGTTCAAGCTGACCCACCGGGACATGGGCCCGCTGGCCCGCTACCTCGGCCCAGAAACCCCCACCGAAGAACTGCTCTGGCAAGACCCGCTGCCGGATGTCACCCATCCACTGGTCAGCGCCGACGACGTGACGGCCTTGAAGACCCAGATCCTCGCGTCGGGGCTGACCGTTTCGCAACTGGTCTCCACGGCCTGGGCGGCGACCTCGACGTTCCGGGGTTCGGACAAACGCGGTGGCGCCAACGGTGGGCGTCTGCGTCTCGCGCCTCAGAAGGACTGGGCGGCCAACCAGCCTCAGCAACTGGCGAAGGTGTTGCAGGTGCTTGAGCAGATTCAGGGCCAGTTCAACGGCGGCGCGTCGACGAACAAGGTCTCGCTGGCCGACCTCATCGTGATCGCCGGGAACGCAGGCGTCGAAAAGGCCGCGCTGGACGCCGGGCAAACCGTGACCGTGCCGTTCGCGCCCGGTCGCGTCGATGCCTCCCAAGCGCAAACGGATGTCGAATCTTTTGGTTTTCTGGAGCCTATCGCCGACGGCTTCCGCAATTACCTCAAACAGACCTACAAGGTCTCAGCCGAGAAACTGTTGGTGGACAAGGCGCAATTGCTGACCCTGACTGCGCCGGAAATGACCGTCTTGCTGGGCGGTCTGAGGGTCTTGGGCAATAACGTCGGGGAGAGCAAGCAGGGCGTCTTCACGAACCGTCCGGGCGTACTGACCAACGACTTCTTCAAGAATCTGTTGGACATGAGCGTGGAATGGAAACCCGCGTCGCCCGGCAATGACACCTTCGAGGCCAGAGACCGCAAGACCGGCGACGTGAAATGGACCGGGACGCGGGTGGATCTGGTGTTCGGCTCCCATGCGCAGTTGCGGGCGATTTCCGAGGTGTACGGCAGCGCCGATGCCCATGAGAAATTCGTGAAGGACTTTGTGGCGGCCTGGACCAAAGTCACGAATCTGGACCGTTTTGATTTGGGCTGATCGGTCTACCACTCTCCCAACAACGCCTCCTTCATGGGGGCGTTTTTATGTCCGGTCGTACCTTCCATTCCCCGCGAGAATAGGCCCATGAACATCTTGAATTTCCCTTGTTCGCACGCTTCTCGTAGCGTGTCCGTTCCCTGAAATGGAGATCACCCTCGTGAACGACGCTCGCCTGCGACTCTACGTCGATGCCCAATACACCAGCCCTTACGCCCTGTCCGCTTTCGTGGTGCTGCGCGAGAAGGGCCTCGACTTCGAATGGATTCCGGTGGACCTGGAGGCTGGCGAGCAGCAAGGCCCTCAATACACGGCATTGTCCGTGACGCAGCGGGTGCCGACGCTGGTCCATGGCGATTTCTCCCTGTCCGAATCGTCGGCCATCGACGAATACCTGGAAGAGGTGTTCCCCGGCGCACCGGTCTATCCCCGAAACCCTCAACGCCGCGCCAAGGCTCGTGAGGTTCAGGCATGGCTGCGCAGCGACCTCGCTCCGTTGCGGCAGGAGCGCTCGACGCTGGTGGTGTTTTACGGTCAGCACGCCCCTGCGCTGACCCCCGTGGCGAAGGCCGCAGCGCAGAAGTTGATCGAGGGCGCCGAGGCGCTGTTGCCGGATGGGGCTGGCGACTTGTTTGGCGAATGGTCGATTGCCGACGTAGAGCTGGCGTTGATGCTCAATCGCTTGATTCTGAATGGCGACGACGTGCCTGAAGCGTTGGTGAGGTACGCCAAGCGGCAGTGGGCGCGGCCGAGCGTGCAGGAATGGGTGAACATTCAGCGTCCGGCGCTGTGAGGATTTCCATCTGATCCGTATTTTTCTCCAATATCTGGCGCTGTATTGAAACAGTTGTACGGCCCAAACTAGTCACCATTCCCAGCCACTGAAAGGAGGCTGGCCCCGAGCGATCAGGCGATGTTTGCGCCTGTATCGCACACATTGAGAGGTGACACTCATGGGCAAGATGACGCTGTTTCTGCTGGGCTTCCTGGCGCTGACCATTTCCATTGGCCTGCTGGCGACGATTCCACCGGGCTGATGGACGACACTGACCGTCCCGCTCAGCACGTCATGGCTGACAGAGGGTCAATGGGGGAGCGGAGCCGAAACGGCGCTGCTCCTGAATAACCGGGGAAGGCGATAATGCGTTGGGAGATTGCGTTTCTATAATAAGAACCATTACTA
>NZ_JAAAKW010000003.1 GCF_009905615.1 Pseudomonas sp. SLFW | reverse complement strand
TGCAACACCCGCAGCAATTTGCTTTGCAGGGGCAGCGGCATGTCGCCGATCTCATCGAGAAACAGCGTGCCGCCCTCGGCCAGACGCAGCTTGCCTTGACGCCCGCGCCGGTCTGCGCCCGTGAATGCCCCCGGCGCCGTGCCGAAGAATTCGGCTTCCAGCAACGTTTCGGGAATGGCCGCGCTGTTGATACTGACGAAGGGTTTGTGCGCCCGGGGCGAGGTGTTGTGAATCGCGTGAGCGAGCAGCTCTTTGCCGGTGCCCGTTTCGCCCATCAGCAGAACGGGAGAGTCAGTGCTGGCGCTGCGACGCGCACGGCGTTTGACCTCCAGGCTCGCGGCGCTGGTGCCAATGAACTGCGTGAAAGTATATTTGGCCTGCCGCGCCCGCAACAGCGAGCGGGTCGACGCCAGCTCCTGCTGCATGCTCAGGTAGCGCTTGAGCAAGGGGGAGAGGGCATGCAGCTCGTCGAACAGCGCAAAACCGATGGCGCCGATCACGCCGCCCACGTCGTCGTGGATCGGCAGACGCATCACCACCAGCGGGTCCTTGGCGGTGTCCATCATGTCCAGCAAGATCGGCTGGCCGTTGCTCGCCACCTGACGCAGCAGGCTACCCGGAATCACCTTTTCGCAGGGCTGACCCACCGCGCGGCTGGCGTCTTCGAGACCGAAACGACGCGCATAACGCTCGTTGATCCAGACGATCCGTGCGTCCTTGTCCACGATCACAGTACCTTCGCTGGACTGCTCGATGATTTCGAACAACGAACGGATCGCTAAGCGCCGAACGCGTCGGTAATCCTTGAGGCTGTCACTGTCTTTCATGCACTGTTCCGTCGTTTCCGTCCCGGGCATCTGGCCGCTCAGACTGCTGTTGCCAATCAGTTGTAACCCCTCAGTTGTAACCAGGGTGCGCCGCCGCCAGCAGCTCCCGGGTATAGGGGTGTTGCGGAGCATCGAAGACATCATGACTCGCGCCGCGCTCGACCACTTTGCCGTCCTTGACCACGATCAGGTCGTGGGCGAGGGCCTTGACCACCGCCAGATCGTGACTGATGAACAGGTACGTCAGCCCGTGTTTCTCCTGCAGCTGGCGCAACAATGCCACCACCTGTTTCTGCACGGTACGGTCCAGTGCAGACGTCGGTTCATCGAGCAAAATCAAGGCAGGTTTGAGCACAAGGGCACGGGCGATGGCAATACGTTGCCGTTGCCCGCCGGAAAACTCATGGGGATAGCGATGCCGGCTCAGCGGATCGATGCCGACTTCCTCCAGGGCGCGAATCACTTCGGCATCGCAGCGGACCTTGTCCAGTTCGCTGTGCACTTCCAGCCCCTCGCTGATGATCTGTGCCACCGACATGCGCGGGCTGAGGCTGCCGTAAGGGTCCTGAAACACCACCTGCATCTGCTTGCGCCATGGACGCATCTGCTTCTGGTTCAGGCAGTCAAGCGCGTGACCCTTGAAGCGGATACTGCCACGGGATTCCAGCAAGCGCAGGATTGCCTGACCAAGTGTCGATTTTCCCGACCCCGATTCGCCGACGATCCCCAGCGTCTTGCCACGCTCGATGCTCAGGCTGATGTCATCGACCGCCTTCAGGTATTCGTGGTGGCGGTTGAAGATGCCGCCGCCCAGCGAGAACCAGACCCGCAGGTTTTCGACCTCAAGGACCTTCTCGCGGGTGTCCCGAGGCAGCGGCTCGCCCGCAGGCTCAGCGTCGAGCAACAGCTGGCTGTACGGGTGCTGCGGGTGCTTGAACAGGGTGTGGCAGTTGGACTGCTCGACGATTTCCCCGGCCCGCATCACGCAGACCTTTTGGGCAATACTGTGCACGAGGTTCAAATCGTGACTGATCAGCAGCAACGACATGTTCAGGCGCTGTTGCAGCTCTTTCAGCAGCAACAGAATCTTGCGCTGAACCGTGACGTCGAGGGCGGTGGTGGGCTCGTCGGCAATCAGCAGTTCCGGCTCGCAGGCCAGCGCCATGGCGATCATCACCCGCTGCCGCTGGCCGCCGGACAATTCGTGGGGGTAGGCCTTCAGGCGCTTCTTCGGGTGCTGAATGCCCACCAGTTCCAGCAATTCAAGAATGCGTGCCTGCGCCGCCTTGCCCGTCATGCTTTTGTGCACCAGCAGCGTTTCACCGATCTGCTTGGAAACCGTGTGCAACGGGTTCAGCGAAGTCATCGGCTCCTGGAAAATCATCGCGATCTGGTTGCCGCGAATCTGCCGCATCGTCTTGCCATCGGCACCCAGCAATTCTTGCCCGCGATAACGGATGCTGCCGGTGCTGACCGTACCCGCCTGGGGCAACAGTTGCAGGATCGAATGCGCCGTCACCGATTTGCCCGAACCGGACTCGCCGACCAGCGCGAGGCATTCTCCGGCAGGGATGTCGAGGCTCAGGTGCTTGACCACGGTATTGCCGCTGAACGACACCGACAGGTCGCGGATTTCAATGAGATTTTCAGCCACGTCAGGACCTCGGGTCGAAGGCGTCGCGCAACGCCTCGCCAATGAACACCAGCAACGAGAGAATGAGTGCCAGCGTGAAAAAGGCTGTGAAGCCGAGCCAAGGAGCTTGCAGGTTCTGTTTGCCCTGACCGATCAGTTCACCCAACGAGGCGCTGCCTGCGGGCATGCCGAAGCCGAGGAAGTCGAGGGCGGTGAGCGTCGAAATCGCCCCGGTGAGGATGAACGGCAGGTAACTCAGGGTCGCGTTCATGGCGTTAGGCAGAATGTGGCGCAGGATCACCTTGCGGTCGTCCAGCCCCAATGCGCGGGCCGCCTTGACGTATTCCAGATTGCGCCCGCGCAGAAACTCGGCGCGCACCACATCCACCAGTGCGAGCCATGAAAACAGCGCCATAATGCCCAGCAGCCACCAGAAATTCGGCTCGACGAATCCCGACAGGATGATCAGCAGGTACAGCACCGGCAGGCCCGACCAGACTTCCAGCAAGCGCTGACCGATCAAATCCACCCAGCCGCCGTAATAGCCTTGCAGCGCGCCAGCGGCGATACCGATCAACGCGCTGATGACGGTCAGCGCCAGGGCGAACAGAATCGACACCCGTGCCCCGAAAATCACCCGCGCCAGCACGTCCCGCGCCTGATCGTCGGTGCCCAGCCAGTTGATCGCCGAGGGCGGGCTGGGGGCAGGCTTGTTCAGGTCATAGTTCGGCGTGTCGTCGCTGAACGGAATGGGCGGAAACAACATCCAACCGTCGCCCTTGCTGATGAGCTGGCGCACGTAATCGCTGCGGTAGTCCGGCTGGAAGGGCAGTTGACCGCCGAACGCCTGCTCGGTGTACCGTTTGAAAGCAGGGAAGTACAAGCTGTGTTGATAACTGAGCACCAACGGTTTGTCGTTGGCGACCAATTCGCCACAGAGGCTGATGACGAACAGGCCGCAAAACAGCCACAGCGACCACCAGCCACGGCGGTTGTTGCGAAAACGCTCGAAACGTCGGCGAGCCACCGGAGACAGTCTGCGCATCAGGCATTCCTCGCGCTGAAGTCGATTCGGGGGTCCACGAGGGTGTAGCAGATGTCCCCGACCAGTTTGATCAGCAGCCCGAACAGGGTAAAGATGAAGAGCGAACCAAACACCACCGGGTAATCCCGCGACACAGCCGCCTCGTAACTCATGCGGCCGAGACCATCCAGGGAGAAAATCACCTCGATCATCAGTGAACCCGCAAAGAACACGCTGATGAACGCCTGTGGAATGCCCGCGACCACGAGCAGCATGGCGTTGCGGAACACATGTCCGTACAGCACGCGGCGCTCACTCAGGCCTTTGGCCCGAGCCGTGACCACGTATTGGCGGGTGACTTCGTTGAGAAACGAGTTCTTGGTGAGAATGGTCAGCGTCGCGAAACCGCCGATCACCAACGACGCGACGGGCAGCACCAAATGCCAGAAATAATCGGCGACCTTGCCCAGGGTGGTCATCTGATCGAAGTTTTCCGACACCAGCCCCCGGATCGGGAACCAGTTCAGGTACGTGCCTCCCGCGAACAACACCACCAGCAACATGGCGAACAGGAACGCGGGCATCGCGTAGCCGATGATGATCGCGGTGCTGCTCCAGATGTCGAAATGGCTGCCGTGTTTCACCGCCTTGCGAATGCCCAGCGGGATCGACACCAGGTAGGTAATCAGCGTCGCCCAGAGGCCGAGAGAGATCGACACCGGCATCTTTTGCAGGATCAGGTCGGTGACTTTGGCGCCGCGAAAGAAGCTGTTGCCGAAGTCCAGCCGTGCGTAATTCGACAGCATCAGCCACAGACGCTCATGCAGGGGCTTGTCGAAGCCGTATTGGTGCTCGATCTCCTTGATCAGCTTGGGGTCCAGGCCCCGGCTGGCGCGGGATTGGCCGACGTTCATGGTTTCGGTGTGGCCCGCGCCGATGGTGCCGCCCGCCACGCCTTGCAGCTTGGCGATGGCCTGTTCCACCGGACCACCGGGCGCAGCCTGCACGATGAAGAAATTCACCAGCAAAATGCACAGCAGTGTCGGGATGATCAGCAGCAGGCGTCGCGTCAGGTAGCCAAGCATTACTTCACCTCCGCAGGAATGGCCGAGGCGCCCCGTTGCTGGGCGAACTGTTCGGTGGTCAGCGCCTGCGGGCTGATTTCCCACCAAGTCTCGATGGCTTCACTGTTGCTGGCCTGCACTTTGGGGATGCCGAAGCGGTTCCACCAGACGGTTGAGGAGCCCGGCGGATAATAGTTGGGAATCCAGTAAAAGCCCCATTGCAGCACCCGATCCAGCGCATGGGCGTAATCGACCATCGCCGGTTTGGTGTCAGCTTTGGCGAGGCCGTTGATCAAAGTGTCGACCGCCGGGTCACGCAACACCATGTAATTGCTGGAGCCGGAATCGCGCGCCACACTGGAACCGAAATTGTTGTACAGCTCCATGCCGGGGGAGGTCGAGACGCCGTAGCCGGTCACGATCATGTCGTAGTCCCGCGCCATGACCCGGTTCAGGTATTGCGCGGAATCGATGCGACGGATTTCGAAATCGACGCCAATCTGCGCCAGATTGCGCTTATAAGGCAGAAGAATCTTCTCGAACCCGCTCTGGCCGTTGAGGAAGGTGAAACTCAGCGGCTCGCCTTCGGCATTGACCAGCTTGTCGCCTTTCGGCATCCAGCCGGCTTCTTCCAGCAACGCCAACGCCTGCAACTGTTTGTCCCGGATGAAACCGGTGCCGTCGGTCTTGGGCGTCTGGAACACCGTGGTAAAGACTTCTGGAGGAACCTGGCCACGCAACGGTTCGAGAATTTTCAGTTCAGACTCGGTGGGAAGCTGGGTGGCCGCCAGATCGCTGTTGGAGAAGTAGCTGTTCTGGCGCACGTAGACGTTGCGCATCATCTGCTTGTTGGTCCATTCGAAGTCCCACAGCATCGCCAGCGCCTGGCGCACACGGCGATCCTGGAATTTCGGCCGGTCAAGGTTGAACACGAAGCCTTGCGAACTTTGAACGGCGCCTCTGGCCAGGTGCGCGCGTTGCAGACGACCCTCAGTCAGTGCCGGGCTGTCATACAGGATGGAATAGCCAGTGGCCGAATATTCGCGGTTGTAGTCGTAGCCGCCGCCGCGTAGCACTTGGCGGGCGACGTCAATGTCGCCGAAATACTCGACGCTGAAGTGATCGAAGTTATAAACCCCGCGATTCACCGGCAGGTCCTTCGCCCACCAGTTCGGATCACGCTCGAAGGTGATGCTGCGGCCTGGATCGACCTTGCCGATGCGATACGGTCCGCTGCCGACGGGAACATCGAAACCGCCGCCGTTGGTGAAGTCTTTGTCTTTCCAGTAATGCTCGGGGAACACCGGCAACGAGGCAAGGTCCAGCGGCAAGGTCCGGCTTTCATTGCTCTTGAAGTCAAAGCGGATCTGGGTGGGCGATTCCACCTCGACGCCTTTTACGTCGCCGAACTCGGCGCGGTAGGACAGGCTGCCCTGAGTCATCAGCAGGTTATAGGTAAAGCGCACGTCTTCAGCGGTGATGGTCGTGCCGTCGGAGAAACGTGCTTTGGGATTGAGGAAAAAACGCAGCGACATGCCGTCCGGTGCACGTTCCATTTTTTCCGCGATCAGGCCGTAAACCGTGTAAGGCTCGTCCAGGGATTTCACCGCCAACGGGGAGTAGAGCAGGCCGTTGACTTGCGACACTCCGGTGCCTTTGTCGAGGTACGGCATGATGTGATCGTATTGACCGATTTCCTGTGCGGACCGGCGCATGCTGCCGCCTTTTGGGGCATCCGGGTTCACGTAGTCGAAGTGTTTGAAATCAGCGGGGTAGCGGGGAGCTTCACCGTAGACGGTCAGGGCGTGTTGAGGTGCAGCGGACAGGGATTGAAGACCTGAGACAAGGACCAGTGTTGCAACGATCAGCGATGAAAAAACAAAACGCATTACACGAATCCTGACTGACATTGGCGGGCAATGTCAGGGTTGAAGGTCATGGACGGGAAGGTGCTGTCTGTCCTGTGGGTTTTATTCGTTACCTCCGGTGGCAAGGTACCGCAACGCTGTGATCTTTGTAACCGCACTATTCCTGTGGTTGATGACATCTCTACAGTGCGGCGCGGGCGGCCGGGGCTCAAGCCTGTGCACCACCGTGAACCAGACAAAACGAAGCAATTTCTTTGCCGGAATAGGCAAGAATCTTTTTTTGAGGGCTTAAAACGCAAACGGCCCGCTTTAGAAGGCGAGCCGTTTGAAGAGACAACCTTCAGAATCAGTCCTGACGGCTGGTCACTTCCAGCAGGTGATAGCCAAACTGGGTTTTCACTGGACCCTGAACGACATTGACCGGCGCGCTGAAGACCACGGTGTCGAATTCCTTGACCATCTGGCCGGGACCGAACGAACCCAGGTCGCCGCCCTGACGGCTGGAAGGGCAGCTGGAATTGGCTTTTGCGACTTCGGCAAAGTCAGCGCCATTTTCGATTTCTGCCTTGAGTTCGTTGCATTTCGCTTCGCTGGAAACAAGGATGTGGCGGGCAGTGGCTTTAGCCATTTGAAAGTACTCCTGTCAAAAAAAGGAACGAGCCTACCGGATTAAGGGACGCTTTTCCCGAGAAAGTTCCGGCTCGCAGGCTGAGCGGGTGAGCCGTCACGAAAACTACAAGCCTTTGCGAAACAACAAGCCTGCATGATCGACGTAAAGCTGTACGGGGTCGATATCGCCGCGCACCCATCCCGCCGTCTGGTTGATGGCGTCCATATGATCGAGTGGGTAGTCGGAACGAATGACTTTACCCAAATGGGAACTGTAGCGACCGACGAGGCCGTCGTTGTATTCGGCTTCGCGCTCAAACAGCAGGGCATAGCTGCGCAGTGCCAAGTGTAGTGGGTCGAATGCGTTTTGCCCTTCGTCCAACAGCGTGCCTCGCAGGTATCCGCTCCAGGAGTAGTAGTGCACCCCGTCCACGCGTTCAGGCCCCTCGCCACCCCATTCATCTGGCAGGCCCTGAGGGTACCGGCGGTTAAATTGTTCGACCCCGTTGGTTGTCAATGCATCCAGTGCGCGGACCGGGTCTCGCGGCAAATCAGTGGTGCCGCCCAGCAACGAGAGAAAATAGCTAAACCCTCTTACCAGTCGCGCGGCCTGTTGTTCCGGCAATGCACCGGGTGTCAACGCCCGCCGGACCCAGTCCGCGACTTCGGAGCCATGGTTCGGGCCACAGACAGAAGTGACTGAGGCCACACGGTCCGGACGGACAGCGGCGGCGTAACGGGCCGTTAACGCGCCTTGGCTGTGGCCGATCAGATTGGCTTTCAAATAGCCGGTGCGGTTCATGAAACGGTCGATCTGTTCGAGAAGCTGTTCGCCCCGGGTTTCATTGTCGTGGGTGCCGGACAGCACCGGCACGTGAACACGGCAGCCAGCGTTCTCCAGTGCGGGAACGATCCCGTGAAACATGTCGAACGTGCCGATACGATCAAACCCGAACAGCCCGTGGATCAACAGGATCGGGTATTTGGTCGTGATAGGTGTGTCATTCATGACGGGCAGTCCCTTGCTGGTAGTGAGGCGAGCGAGGTTAGCGAGTCATATGACGCAGTGAGTGCCACCTTTTGCGGTCTTCACGACCGGCGTAGCGCTGGTGTGAGCGTGAGCGGGGCAACGGAAGTCTGGATTCAAAGGGCTTGCTGCTGGTAGCGGGTGATGGAGCGAAAGGGCTCACGGGCATCGCCTGCATTTCCTACGGCATCGCTCTGGAAATCGACAACGGCGTGCTGTCGATGATGACGCAGTTATGGGAAGCCAGCCGCGGAATGCGAGCCAGCTTTCCCACACGTCTTACTTATCTGTAACGGAGTTTGTTCACGGCGTCACGCAGCAGCCGTTCCGTGCCGTCCCAGCCCAGACAGCCGTCGGTGACCGATACGCCGTAACGCATCGAATCACTCAGTGGCTGGCAACCCTCGAAAAGATGGCTCTCCAGCATCATGCCAATCAGCGTTTGGTCACCTGCCAGCCGCTGTTGCAGGACGTCGTTGAAGACGTGGGGCTGACGCAGCGGGTCTTTGCCACTGTTGGCGTGGCTGCAATCGACCATGATCCGGGCCGCCATGCGGTATTTGTCCAGACTGGCGTTAACCGAGGTCACGCTGGCTTGATCGTAATTGGGGCCGGCATGCCCGCCGCGCAGCACGATGTGGGTGTCCGGGTTGCCCTGAGTCTCGATGATCGCCGGATGACCGTGGCGGTCGATGCCAAAGTGACGATGGGCATGGGCCGCCGAACGAATCGCGTCACAGGCCACGGCGATGCCACCGTCGGTGCCATTCTTGAAGCCCACCGGCATGTGCAGGCCGCTGGCCATTTCCCGGTGGATCTGCGATTCGGTGGTGCGGGCGCCGATGGCGACCCAGCTCAGCAGGTCATCGAAGTAACCGGCGGCCATCGGTTGCAGCAGCTCGGTGGCAATCGGCAGACCCAGACTGATCATCTCGCCCATCAAATGACGGGACAGCGTCAGGCCCGCGGCCATGTCGTCGCTGCCGTCCAGATGCGGGTCGTAGGCGATGCCTTTCCAGCCCACGGTGGTGCGGGGCTTTTCCACGTATGCACGCATCACCAACAGCATCTGGTCGCTGACCTCGGTGGCGAGATTGGCCAGGCGTTCAGCGTATTCCAGCGCGGATTTCGGGTCGTGAATGGAGCAGGGGCCGACGACCACCAGCAGGCGGGTGTCTTCGCCGTTGAGGATGGCGCGTACCGATTGGCGATGAGCAGCCACTTGGGCGGCGAGGGCCGAACTCAGCGGCAACTGGTTTTTCAATGCCAGGGTGCTGGGCAGCCGTTGTGGGGCAGGGTGGCTGTCGATCAGGGTCACAGGGCTGGACGGCAGGTCGGACAGGTGTGTTGCGGCGACGGACGAATTCATGGTTCGGGCTTCCTGGTCGGCGGGCATTTTCCCGCGCGGACCTACTGGGGTGTTCGACAAAGGGCCGTACTGGCCGTGAGTGTTGATGCGCCACCTGTCAGTGACCGATCGGAGGCGGCAGGCTGTCCCGAACGGAGGGTGGTAAATCGCCAGGCGAAGTCGATGTCGTTGCGGTAATAGGTGCTGTAGTTCATGTCGTGTTCCTCGATTCGAAGCGTTGGTCGGTTGTTAAAACTGGCTAAAACCAAAGGGGCTAAAAAACAAAACCCCCGGTCGGGAGGCCGACCGGGGGTAGAGTTATCTCTGGTTGGCGTCCCGTGATTCGTGGGCGCCGGTTGGGTATCAGGCGCGCCAGTGGCTAAACCAATACCCATAAAAATAAGAAGCCGGGGAGGCGATCGTCGTTGCATCCCACATGGCCATGCCCGCTACCTGACGCGAGACGTCGGCAGTGCGCAGAAGCGATGTATGAATGGATGGCAACATGATGTATCTCCGTGGAATGTCGCCGAGCTTACTTCAGGGTTGCGCGTCTATTCAATTGGAAATTTCAATCGTGTCGATTTCGGGCAGCCTTTGACGATTGGCGTATACGGGCGCGATGAACGCTTCACGTAGAATGCCCCGGCGAACCAATCATCGAAGAAACGGCGCTCAGGAGGAACAGCCATGCTTACCAATGAAGCGCCCGGTGCGGTAATGCAGGCAGCGAAACCGCGTCGGCTAGCACCCGCCACCGATGAGACGCTTGCCTTCGCACGAGAGCTGACGCGGGTCAACATGCGTGACTATTACAGCCACTACGGTCTGGTCTGGCAGCCCGAAGCCTTCGACACGGAATGGCCCAACCGAGAGAGTTATGTGGTGGAGCAGGCGGGCAAGGCGATCGGCTTTCTCAGTCTGACCCTGGAGAGTGATTACCTTTATATCCGCGACATTCAACTGATCGAGGCCTATCGCGGCGAAGGCGTGGGGCAATGGGTCATGGTGTGGGTGTTGCAACTGGCCAGGGCGCGGGGGTGTGCGAGGGTTCGGCTGAAAGTGTTCAAGAACAATCCGGCGTCGGGCCTGTACCTTCGGCTCGGTTATCGCCACGTGGGAGAGGAGCCTGCACTGTATTGGATGGAGTATGTGCTGGAGGCGTGAAGCCGGTCCCGGCGCACCTCATATCTTGGGTTCAGCGGACGAAGCCGAGTCCGGAATGACCCCGATTTTCATCCCCAACAGCACCGCTACCTTATGGGATTCTCCGCGTCGGCCTTTTTTCCGGCCAGAAAGAATCTGATAGGTCGTGGCGGCGTCCACACAATTTTCCCGGGCAAATTCTTGAACAGATTTGCCTTGCTCTTCGAGCCAGGCCTTGGCTTGTGCTGCGGTGCGTATTCCGGGCATAGTTCAAAACCGTTCAAGTCTGTACAAATTTATCTGGATTCTACCATTCGTAAGGATGGGGTCAACAAGGTTACGCATTCAAATGAGTGGAATAGGTGCCCGGCTTAGGGAAGAACGCGAGCGCTTGGGGCTGTCGCAACGAGCGTTCGGCGAAATTGGTGGTGTCGAACCCAATGCGCAAGGAAAGTACGAAAACGGTGACCGTACGCCGAAAGCCGATTACCTGGCGGCAGTGGCTGCCAAAGGTGTAGACGTGCTCTATGTGTTGACCGGTTCGCCCACCCCGGTGCCGATCGAAAACCTCAGTGAGGTTGAAGAGTGGGTGTTGGGCAGCTACAGATCACTGGTCAAGGAAGATCAGGATGCCATTCTCCGGTTGACGACTGCGTTGGCGGAATACAAGGCGACCTACGCCGTTGAAAAGAAATCCGCCCCGCAAGAAGATTGACCTTTCGTTGCACGTGTGAGCGTGCGCCTCAAGATTTTTTGCAAGTTTCCCGGCCGATGATGATAGCGTGTCGGTCTCGTTATCGATTCTCTGTCAGGGCCGTTCGAACGTTGCTTCGTCCTAGGTCATGCGCTTTCTTTTTGTTAAGGTGGCGGGCAATCGCCATAAATTGTTTTTTGTGAGGTGTCTGCTTGATTAGGGTGCTGGTTGTCGATGACCATGATCTGGTTCGGACAGGTATCACACGCATGCTTGCCGACATCGACGGTCTGCAGGTGGTCGGCCAGGCCGACTCCGGCGAAGAGTCTTTGAAGAAGGCGCGAGAGCTCAAGCCCGACGTCGTGCTCATGGACGTCAAGATGCCGGGTATCGGCGGCCTTGAGGCCACGCGCAAAATGCTGCGCAGTCACCCTGACATCAAAGTCGTGGCGGTCACTGTCTGTGAAGACGATCCGTTTCCGACACGCCTGCTGCAAGCGGGCGCGGCGGGCTACATGACTAAAGGTGCAGGCCTGACTGAAATGGTTCAGGCCATTCGGCTGGTCTTCGCAGGGCAGCGCTACATCAGCCCGCAGATCGCCCAGCAACTGGCACTCAAATCGTTCCAGCCACAGACCAGCAATTCGCCGTTCGACCTGTTGTCCGAGCGCGAAATCCAGATTGCCCTGATGATCGTCGGTTGCCAGAAAGTGCAAACCATCTCGGACAAGCTGTGTCTGTCGCCGAAAACCGTCAACACCTACCGGTATCGCATTTTCGAGAAGCTTTCGATCGGCAGCGACGTCGAGCTGGCCTTGCTGGCCGTTCGTCACGGCATGGTCGATGCCAGCGCCTGAAATGACCCAACCGTTCGATCCCAGCGCGTTTCTTGCCACCTGCAGTGGCCGTCCCGGTGTCTATCGCATGTTCGATATCGACGGGCGGCTTCTTTATGTCGGCAAGGCCAAAAACCTGAAAAAACGCCTCGCCAGTTATTTCCGCAAGACCGGCCATGCGCCGAAGACCGGCGCACTCGTCGCGCGCATCGCGTCGGTCGAAACCACCATCACCGCCAACGAGACCGAGGCGCTGTTGCTGGAGCAGACGCTGATCAAGGAATCGCGGCCGCCCTACAATATTTTGCTGCGCGACGACAAATCCTACCCTTACGTGCACCTGTCAGACGGCGAGTTTCCACGTTTGAGCATCCATCGGGGGGCAAAAAAAGCCAAAGGCCGTTATTTCGGGCCTTACCCGAGTGCAGGGGCGATCCGTGAAAGCCTGAGCATTCTGCAAAAGACCTTTCACGTGCGTCAGTGCGAGGACAGCTTCTACAAGAACCGCACCCGTCCGTGCCTGCAATACCAGATCAAACGCTGCAAAGCGCCGTGCGTGAATTTCGTCGAACCTGAGGTGTATGCCGAGGACGTACGTCACTCGGTGATGTTTCTGGAAGGACGCAGCAATGCGTTGACCGATGAGTTGAACATGCTCATGGAAAAGGCGGCAATGGCGCTGAATTTCGAGCAGGCCGCCGAATTGCGTGATCAGATCGGCCTGCTGCGACGGGTTCAGGATCAGCAGAGCATGGAAGGCGGAAGTGGCGACGTCGACGTGGTCGCGGCTTTCGTCAACCCTGGCGGCGCCTGTGTTCATCTCATCAGCGTCCGTGCCGGTCGCGTGTTGGGCAGCAAGAATTTCTTTCCTCAGGTCGGGATCGAGGAGGAGGTCGGGGAGGTTATGTCCGCATTCCTGGCCCAGTATTTCCTTGGGGGCGGCGAACGCGAGTTGCCGAGCGAAGTGATCGTGAACGTGGTCAACGACGACTTCCCGGCGCTGATCGATGCCATCGATGCTTCTCGCGGCAAGGAAATCACCATCAGCCACCGGGTGCGCGGCACCCGGGCGCGTTGGCAGCAACTGGCCGTGACCAACGCTGAACAGGCATTGGCGGCGCGGTTGGCCAACCGTCAGCACGTCGCGGCGCGTTTCGAAGCGCTGGCCGAGGTGCTCAAGCTGGATGAACCACCGCAGCGGCTCGAATGCTACGACATCAGCCATTCCAGCGGTGAGGCGACCGTTGCGTCCTGTGTGGTGTTCGGCCCGGAAGGTCCGATCAAGTCCGATTACCGCCGTTACAACATTGAAGGCGTGACGGCTGGCGACGACTACGCGGCTATGCATCAGGCGCTGACCCGGCGCTTCAGCAAAATCAACGACGGTGCCGGGAAACTTCCGGACATCCTGTTGGTGGACGGTGGTAAAGGCCAGTTGAACATGGCGCGTGATGTGCTCAATGAGCTCGCCGTGCCGGACCTCATTTTGCTCGGCGTGGCAAAAGGAACGACCCGCAAGGCCGGTTTCGAAACCCTGTATTTAAACGACGTTGCTCATGAATTCACGCTGAAGGGCGATTCGCCTGCGCTGCACCTGATTCAACAGATCCGGGACGAAGCCCACCGCTTCGCCATCACTGGCCACCGCGCCCGGCGTGGCAAGACCCGCCGCACGTCCACCCTCGAAGGCGTGGCAGGCGTGGGCCCGACGCGGCGTCGCGACTTGCTCAAGCACTTCGGTGGGTTGCAGGAATTGTCCCGCGCCAGCATCGAAGAAATCGCCAAGGCACCCGGAATCAGTAAAAAGCTCGCAGAGTCGATTTATGCCAGCCTGCACAGCGAGTAGAATGCCCGCTCACCTCGTAGCCAGTTGTGCCGATGAATATCCCTAATCTGATCACCGTATTACGTGTCCTGCTGATTCCGATCTTCATTCTGCTGTTTTATCTGCCTTATCACTGGAGCTATACCGCTGCCAGTTCGGTTTTCGCGTTGGCGGCCGCCACCGACTGGCTGGACGGCTACCTCGCCCGGCGCCTGGAGCAAAGCACGCCATTTGGCGCGTTTCTCGATCCTGTCGCGGACAAGTTGATGGTGGCCGTGGCGCTGGTGCTGCTGGTCCAGGCCCATGCCAATTTCTGGCTGACGCTGCCTGCCGCCGTGATCATCGGTCGCGAGATCGTGATTTCAGCGTTGCGTGAATGGATGGCCGAGTTGGGCGCCCGTGCTCAGGTCGCTGTGTCTAATCTGGGCAAGTGGAAAACTGCCGCGCAGATGCTGGCGTTGGTGATTCTCCTGGCCAATCCACCCGCTTTCACCTTCTGGGTCGTGTTGGGTTATGTGTTGCTGATGGTCGCGGCGGGGCTGACCCTATGGTCGATGGTGCAGTACCTCAGAGCGGCGTGGCCGCATCTGCGCACTACCACAGAGCAAAAATAAGTATTTTTAAATCAAGGGGTTGACGGGGTCATTTGAATCTATAGAATGGCGCCCACACCAAGCGGGAATAGCTCAGTTGGTAGAGCACGACCTTGCCAAGGTCGGGGTCGCGAGTTCGAGTCTCGTTTCCCGCTCCAGTTTGTACGCGTTCAGGGTCAGTTGTAGGGGGCGCTGGACGTTTGGGGCCGAGTAGCAAAATGGTTATGCCGCGGATTGCAAATCCGCTTACGCCGGTTCGATTCCGACCTCGGCCTCCACATATAAAACCCGTAAGATCAACGTCTTGCGGGTTTTTTTGTGCTTTCTGAAACGCCAGAGTTTCCGCAACTTTCGAGATCGTTTCCGCAACCTAAGCTCGCTGCCTCGCGGATCTATCCTTCAAGCACCGTCTCTTCTCCGTCCTCATTTGAGGTAGTCCTCGCTCAGGAGAGCGTAGGCGCCACCGTGCCCACCTGAGTCGTGTAAGTGCATCAGATATACGACTATACGTTAGCTATACAGCGTGATAGGCTTTTCTCGTGGGTTGGATACGCCCACCGAAGACGAAAAAAACGGACTGGAGGTACTATTTTCGTGACATCGAACCAACATTCTCGGGCCATGGACCCACCTCGCGGGCAAGGCTCAGCAATCATCATTTAGGGACCGTGACATGAACCAAATCTTAGAACGCGATAAACCCGTTCCGATCAACATGCGGGTCGATACCAAAAAACGCAGCTTGATTGACGCCGCTGTCGAGATACTTGGAACAGACCGGACCAGCTTCATCCTTGAGGCTGCGTGCAAACGCGCCGAAGAAGTGCTTTTGGATCGCAGACTGTTCTTGTTGAGTGATGAAGCCTTTGACCGATTTGAGCAAGCGCTCAACGACAATTCATTAGGGAATAACGAATGCGTCAGGAAACTGCTTGCAAAGCCGAAACCTTGGAGCTGAGTCCTCCGGAAAAGCTGGAGGTGCGTCACGTAGCCGATGAATTTGAATCCGGTGAAAATTCAATCGACGATTACATACGCAACAAGGCTTTGAAGGCTCAGCAGGCAAAGCATGCGATGGTTTATGTCGTTTGCTTCAAAGACACGGATGTTATCGCGGGCTACTACACGTTATCTAACAGCGCGGTAGATCGGCGGTACGGCGCGACGGCGAAGCTCAGACGTAATGCACCGGACCCATTGCCTGTAACCGTTCTGGGGCGCATGGGGGTCACCGCTAAGGCTAGCGGGCGGGGTCTATCGCTTGGATTGCTGGCTGACGCCATTGAGCGTTGCATTATCGCCTCCGAAGTCATCGGATCCGTGGCAATCATCGTGCATCCGTTGAACGAAAGGCTCGCGGCTTACTATGCCAAGCACGCTGGGTTTATTCCGTGCCCAGACCTTTCTCCGATGACCATGATGCTTTCGCTTAGATAGAAAAAACTAAGAAGCCCGCAGCTGCGGGCTTCTTGAGGCTTTCAGGTTAGCGGTCACTAACGTCGATCTGGTTGCAAGTGCTCATTTGGTGGGACTCACAACTTCACCCACTCGGCGATAGATATCCTTGGTGGTTTTCTCATTCGAATGTCCCAACAGTCGGCTCGCGTGACTGATGTCTTCGATCTCCGACGCTGCCTTAGGTCTGATATCTCTGAACTGAAACCTCCTGATCAATTCTGCCAGTTCGGAATCTCCATTCATCACTGCCTGGCTCGCTGCTTTCTCACGTGCTTCCACCCAGCGATTGTTCATCATCGCCATGCTCATCCGTAATCCTGATGCGTTGGTGATAAGCCTGGATCCTCGGATACCCGCCGCGCGGCGGCGGTCCAGTAAGTCTTCTACAAACTTGCCAAGTCCCGTTAACTGCTCGCCGATCAATAGCCTGATTCGGAGATGCTTGTCGGTTTTGCCTTGTTTCACTGAGAAAAATTCTTTGGCGATATCTGTCGTAGCCGCTTTCAACGTGTCTGCAGGGCGCTGGCCCGTGAGATAGGCCAGATCCATGGCGTCTTTCAGCTCCTGCACAGCTTCTGCATAGACTGCATTCCATACGACTTCGTTGGCGTAATAGTCGCGCGGTTTCTCCTTATTCCGGCGTAAACCGAAACAAGGGTTCGCCCTGTCGGTCAGGCCCCATTCACGTGCAATAGTGAACACGTGTGACAGGAGGGCAATTTCACGATTTGCTCGCACCTTGGCCGTCCGGGCGTCTCTATACTGAGCGACGGTGGCGGTCGTGATCGAGTCGATGGGGGCGTCTCCAAAGGCGGCCTGCAAGAGCTTCATTTCCTTCCGATTATCTGCCTGGGTGCGCAGTCCCTTGCCTGGAATGATTGAGTCGCTGTATCTGTCGAACACCTCTTCCATCAGACATATCGACTTGGGCAGGATTTTCCTTTCGAGCCTTGCCCATTCGATTCTGGCTTCGTTTATGTCATTGCCGAGCGGAATCTCTCGGCGTTTTCCGGCCTCATCTCTGCCGTTATAGTAGTACGCGACCCAGAGCTTCCCGTTCTTGAGCTTGCGGGTTCGCCGCAACATGCGCGGGGGTAGATCCCGGTTTTCCTTATTCTTGCTGCGCACCCTTTATCCCACCCGTGACAAATCAAGTGTCCACGTTTGTGCCACCACATTTGATGCGGATGGTTTGACGCCTGACAGTTTCAGCCGCGCATAGACGCGGCCGACGATGGGGCGTCTCGCCCCTGTCAACACGTATTGCCAGCCATTGCGGCTGAGCCATTGAATCTGTCTGGAAGGCATCTGATACCCCGTAACCACCGCCAGCTCTTCTTCGGCCAGAAACTCGCTGGGCACTTCCCAGTCCACCCTGTTTTGATGCGCTGCTCTCATGCTGCCTCCTTGTCATCCTTCCCTGTACAACCAATCGAATGCTGCCGCTGCCACTCGTGGAACTTGTCCATTGCCAAGGGCTTTAAGTCTGTCCAACCGATGGGCCACCCCATCAGCCACTCGACCCACGTCGGGTTCAGGTGGCCATGGTCCGAAGCCATGATCGCGTGGTCCAGTCGATCCCGTGCGCGGCTGGCCCCGGATCTGCGTGTGAGGGAGCGGGGCGAGGAGCCTTTCGACATGCTCGCTACGGGCGTCGGCCAAGCATGTGTGGCCGGAGAAGAGCGCCGTCGGCGGCTGGCGGGGCGGTTGGTCGGTGATGACCACTGTTTGGCCGCGTTGCTCAGGCCCCATCCGGCATTCTTGCTGCTGCTGCCTGGCTTGTTGTGGTTGCCATGGACGGTGGGTGTCGGCCACAAGCCAGATTCGGTTTCGTTTGTGCGGTGCGCCGAAGTCTGCCGCTGATAGACAACGCCAGTGCGCGTCATACCCCAGCTCGGCAAGGTCACCGAGGACCACGGCAAGACCTCGTCCCACAAGCAGCGGTGAGTTTTCCAGCAGCACGCTTGCGGGTCGTATTTCACCGATGATTCGTGCCATTTCGCGCCAGAGACCTGAGCGGCTGCCGTCGATGCCGGTGCCGGTTCCTGCGGCTGAGATGTCCTGGCAGGGAAACCCGCCCGATACCAGGTCAACAAGGCCGCGCCATGGTCTCCCGTCAAAACTGCGCACGTCAGACCAAATCGGGAAAGCTGGAAGGGCTCTATCGTTTTGTCGTTGCGCGAGAACTTGTGCGGCGTAGGCATCACGCTCAACGGCGCAGACGGTGCGCCAGCCCAGGAGGTGCCCGCCGAGTATTCCGCCACCAGCGCCTGCGAAAATAGCCAGCTCATGCACTGCGCCTCCTGTCCTGCAGGGACATGTGGTGGTGCACGTTGTCTGGCAGCAGCCAGGCCTGTGCCATGTCTTCCAGAATGGTCTCATTGCACAAGTGGGCGGCATCCCAATGCAGGGGCGTGATCGATCTCCATCCGAAACTCAGCGTGTATCCACGGCTAGCGGGTGTGGTCTGGTCATCTTCGGATTGGGCGTTATACCCCTGAGCAGGCTGCGCGGACGGGCGGATACGCGCTCCCAGCGTGGTTTCGTATTTCGCAGCCCGGCGCAGCTTGAGGTGGGGTATCAGCGATTTTGCGGCGGCACGAAGTTCGCCATTAATGCCTACTGCTGCGCAGCAGAATCTTTTTATTTTGAGCGCGCTGCCCTTGGATTTTCGGCGAGTCAGCGCGTTGCTGGTTGTATGGGCAGCTTGTGGCGCGATGCTGATCGATTTGCTGAGACGGCGAGCTGTGACGGTCATGCTGCCATCTCCGTTTCTAAAGGGCGGAGAATATCGGCAAGGTCAAGTGCTTTAGCGCGAAGGTCGAGCGATCGTCTTGCCTGGCTTTGGGAGGTCAGCGCTGCGAATGTGTCGGATGACAGCTGCAGGTGGTCCGCGATCTCCAGCAGGGTTGCGCGCTCTTTCTCCCCCATTGATGACCGTGCAAGCGCCCAGTTGGCAACCTGGCGCAGCTTGCGGTGTTCAGAGGCCCTGCTGTCGAGCAACGTTTGCATGCCGTCGATGGTCTTCTGGCAGTCACGTCGGGCGTCTTTGTTGCCCTCGACATTGCCCGCGCGGTAACCGTCCAGCTTGCCCCAGCGGTAGCAGATGAACACGAGGGCGCCGGCCGTAAGTACGAGCGCAATCAGTGCATAGATTTGAACGTCAGTCATGGTGGTGTGCTTCCTGTGTAGGCCGGTGGTGGCGACCGTCTGTTGGGTCCTCCATTGGGGTGTCTTGAGTTCGCGCCATGGCTTCGTCAGCCTTGTAGGCGGACGCTTCGATAAGCGCGGCAACGTGGCGGATGTAGACGAACTTCGGGGCCTTACGGCTGCTGTCCAGAGTGGTAACTGGCAACTGGATGCGGCCGCTTTCGATCTCCGACTGAAACGACCGCTCGTTGAGGTTGCGAAAGTACCGCGCGCGCAGCTGATCGAGGGGTATGAGCAGGTCACCGAAGGTGCGGTAGAGCAACTCGACAGTGACCGCATCCGGGGCGGTCATCAGTCGTAACGGGGATTGTGTGGCGTGTGTCATGTGCTTTCCGTGCGTTGTTTGCGTTTCGGGTGTTGCCAAGCCAACAGGCAATGCTTTTTCGTCAACTCGCGCAGGTGCTCTGGTACCTCAAGCAGGGCGGCGTTGCGCTCTTCTCGGGTTCTCAGGGCGATGATCTGGCGAGCGTATTCCCTAGGCCACGTCACGGCGGTCAGCCGGTATGGCAGGGAGAGGTAGGTCGAATTGTTTGGCCAGCCATGAGATGCCAGCCGGTTTAACGCGCGTGGACTGGCTGTACTGCATGCCAAGCTCCTGGTGGTACCAGCTCCCGTCCTTCACCCGCAGGTATTCGCGGTCGCGGTGTGGGTGTGCAGGCAGGTTTCGGTCGTTTAGCAGGCCGTTGGCGCGCATCAGTTTGATGAGCTTGGGCCGGGTGGTGCCGAGGTGTTTCGCGGTTTGTTCGAGGCTGCGTTCCATGCTGCACTCCTTAAGCCGCGTTGGCTGCTGGCGGAGCAGCGGGGGCTAAGTGGTGGATGGACTCGGTCGGCTTTTCAAACAGCCGCGGACCGTTTGCGATCTCCTCGATAAACGCTGCCAGTTTGAGATGGCTGTTCTCGGCGGTTGGCAGGGTCAGCGAGTGGCGTTCGCTGTTCATCTCTACGGTGAATTGAGTTTCCGTCATGCACCGATCTACGTGGAGGCAGAACGGCAGGCTCCTGCGCGTTACTGGCGTGCGCAGTGCATGGTGGAACGTCCCGGACAGGGTGGCCTGTGCGCTTAATAGCTGGAGCGTGCGGTTGTTAAATTTGAAGTGAGTCATGCCGCGTTGCCTCCGCCGTTTGGGGTGGATGGAGCAGGGCATGTGCGGCTCATGAGCTTAGGTTTGGACGGTACGAACGCGCAGCCCGTCGAGCGCGCCAAGCGGCGAGTCTCGAAGATCTGGAACGGGTTTGCAGCGGCCGGGTGGACGTGCAGAGTGGCGGTGGTGTGCATGGTGGTTGCCTCGTTCTGTGGTGGAGAATGAGGCGATAGTTAACCTAAAAGGTTAACAAGTCAAGTGCTAGATTTTCTCAGCCTGCAAATGGCATGAGCTTTGTTAGCAAATCTTCTCGCGAGGCAATGTAGAGCCTGAAATTGATGTCCCAGCGTTTCGCGGCCAGACTGACATTGTCCTTAATGCGATAAACTTCGCGTTCGTTCAACGGAGCATCCACGATGATTACGAGATGTAGAACCGCATCCTGGTCGGCAGTATTTCTTACCAGTTGTATCGCCGCATGAGCTTCATCAAATACTCCGTAAAACCGTCGCGGCGGTACTGGTAGTGATTTAAAATATTTAACTTCTGCTAAATGAACAACATTCGATCTCACACCCACTGCATCAAAAAACAACGGGGATGATAGTTCGGGAGTGTCAAATTTTACGTTTGTTTTGAACGGAATTTGTGTCATTACCTTCAATTTCATTATCGATTTGTGTTCGATATGGCGAAGGTCTTCTAAAGTCTCTCGATTGATCTGATCTTTGAAGCCATGAACATCAAAGGCTTGGGTGGGAATCGGTGTCCCGGGTCCTGTGGGCTCGGCGAGAGGTGGCGTGGTGTCTTGTTCTTCAGCGGAAACCCGAGGTGAGGCCTGCGTTTCAGGCTCCCCGCTCCCTGATGTGGTCGGCCCTGGTTGATCGGCAGCTGAGTCTGGCTCCAAGTCTTCCTTTAGCTCCCCCTTAAGCTTTTCTTCAGTTTCATCAGGCGTCGCAATGCCTAAATAATCCATGAAGTTTTTTTCATCTTTATAATCGGAAGGTGCGTAAAGCTTTTTATGGTTGAAGTTAAGTGTTAGAAAAAAAGCGATCACCAGTAGGGCGGGGAAAAGCATTAGAAACCAGATAAATGTTTGCTGGTTTTCGGGGGCGATAAATGGTAGCACGACAGTGCCGCTTATTTCAGCAATCGCTGCAAATCTTGAAATAACTGTCAGGGGGTTTTTGACATGTCCTATTTGTTCGCTCAAGATTCTAATCCTAAAGACTTAAAGTTCGGTGATTTTCCACTTCGCACTCCCGAAAATCTCCCACTCACCGGAGCGTTTTAGGATCCTGTCGGGCCAGTTTGGGTTGATCGCGTGCAGGTACTCTTCATCACCTTCCCTAGTGAATTTTCGCAAAAGCACTCCGTCATGACCTTCTCGTTTTACTGCCGCGAATGAACCGGAAACGACGGGGACCGAGGGATCAATAACAACCCTGTCTCCAACGCCAAACATCGGCTCCATGCTGACCCCATCAATCATAAGGATGAACGCACGTGGGCCGACAGGGCCTGGAGCACTCATCCAAACTCTGTGTTCGTCCACAGCCTGTGCTGCCTGAGCCTGACACCATGAAGCGGCTTGGGCCGCGTTCAGCACGGGCAGCCTTCTACTTCCAGCACTCATTACGGTGAGGGAATTGAATTCGTCGAGCACATACGGGAGATCTAGATATCCATTGTGCAGCTCCAAGGCTCGCTCAATTTCACGGGCGATGTGATCACCGATCCCTTTTGTAGGATTTTTTCCCGCGAAAGCACTGATTTGAGAAGGAGCCTTATCAAGCAAGTAGGAAATATCCTTGAGTTTGAGGTTTTTTTCCTCAAGCACTCGCCGAAAATTTTGAAGTCGTGTGTCTTTGATATTCATCTGCGCATTTTGGCCAGTTTAACCTGCGGGGTGAATCTCCATCTAGGTGTTTAAAAAAATAACCTAATAGGTTAACATTCGCCAAAAGGAGGGATGTGCATGACATTTCGCGATTACATTGATGGACTGAATCGTAATGCATTGGATGCGTACGCGCGCCGCTGCGGGATTGCTAGCAGCTATCTAAGGCTGCACGTCAAATACGCTAGCAAGGATCCGAGCGTCGCCTTGATCAGGTCTCTGACGCGTGAGAGCTGCGGCGCTCTTTCACTTACAGACGTTCTTGAGCACTTCAACATCGTAGATGAGGTCGTTGTCTCTCCTGAAGTCTGAGGAAAAAAGGCGGCCAAGGCCGCCCAGTTCCTCCTGACAGCATCACCACAATGCTAACAGGTCTCGGGCACGAATGACGGGCACACCACATGCCGTCATTCGATACCGAGGTTCCAAGGCACGGATGCCTTGGTGCTGCCGTCTCCACCACAGATAGGACAGCGTTTGCGCCAGAGGTGAACAACGGATTGTTCGCCTCGGCACGGTGCCGGAATCGACCGTAGGGGTCTATCCGGCGTTTGGGCCTAACAGCCACGCGGGCAAATTTACCACCATTGCGTCCGCGCGGCACTGGCAACATTTAGGGATTAATGCCATGAGCCGTATTGTCACGAGTTCTGTCGACCGGGCGCGCAGGGAAGTTCTGCCGCTTGAGTTGGCGCTGTACCACGCCGCACGGGACTATCCGGGCGGAGCTGCTGCGATTGCCGCCACCACCGGGCGCAACGCGTCGACCATGCAGCACAAGCTTTCACCCACCCATCCGAGTCATACCGTCAACGTTCAAGAGTTCGGCGAGATCCTGGAGCTGACCAAGGATCGCCGCATTCTTGATTCGGTGCATGCGCTGGTAGGGGACACGATCTGGCATGACTTGGCTGGAGCGTACACGGGCGATATGGCCCAGACGCTTACGATGGGGATGGCAAGTTACTTCCGTCAGGTCGCTGACCTGGCAGATGTGTGGGCCAAGAGCATCGGCGACGGGCAGATCAGCGATTCCGAATTGGCCGAGATCCGGCTGCAGGTGTTTCGCGGCATCCAAGGGCTGCTCGGGCTGTTGAACCGTGCGAGTTACGTCAATCGCACGGAGCGGGGTGGCCATCATGGATAACGCCGATTTCGTGACCGAGCTGAATCTCAAATTCATGGATAAAGCCCTTGAGACCCGGCGAGCCGTCGAGGCTCCAGCTCAAGAGGCGTCGTTGTTTTGCATTGAGCAGGGCTGCAAGGCGCTGATCCCGTGGCAGCGCCGATTTGCAGTCGCCAACTGTTTACGTTGCATGAAGTGCCAGATGAGTTTGGAAGGACAGGGAGTCGGAAATGCTTGATGAGGTGTTGGGTCAGTTTGCTGATTACGGATTGGAGCCGGATCAGCCTCTGGCGTACGGGAAGCTAACCCGCTGCAAAACGGCGCAGGACAAGGGCAAGGAAAAGAATGGTTGGTATGTGGTGCACGTGTATCTGACCGCGAAGGGCGAAACGCTCATTTTCGGGAGCTTCGGCGATTGGCGTTCTGGCGAGTCGCAGAAGATCAAGGTCAAGGCTGGGCGCATGAGCCAGGAAGAGCGCGAGGTGATGCGCGCTCGGCAGGAAGAGGCGAAGCGCCGCGCAGCGGAGGTGGCTACGAATGCCGCTCGAAAGGCTGCGAATCGGGCGTCACGGCTGTTCGAGCAAATGCCTGAACAGGGCAAGAGCGATTATCTGGACCGCAAGCGTATCGTGGGTTTCGGCGTTCGTTACGCGCCGCGCACGGGTGCAGTGCTGGTCCCTATGTGCAACGTCAGGGATCAGATCGTTGGTTTGCAGGTGATCTTTCCAGAGAAACAAGCCGCCACGGGTCGTGACAAGTCCTATTGGCCGTATGGCATGTCGAAAGAGGGCGCATTCCATCTGATCGGGCCGCACCCCGAACCGGGCGAGCCAGTGTTGGTGTGCGAGGGCTACGCGACAGGCGCTAGCCTGCACATGGCGACCTCGGCGACGGTGGCGATCGCGTTCGATGCGGGCAATCTGCGGGAAGTCGCGAAGACGATGCGGGACCGGTTTCCTGGCCGGCCTTTGATTGTCTGTCGGGATGACGACTGGAAGACGAAGCGTCCCAATGGCGAGCGTTGGAACCCAGGCGAAGAGAAGGGCACCAACGCCGCGTTGATCGTTGGCGGGCAGGTGGTCGGGCCGATCTTCTCCGGCGCACGTGAGGACAAGTGGACCGACTTCAATGACCTGCATTGCGCGGAAGGGCTTGAGGCTGTTCGGCGGCAAGTGAGCGCGGTGATCAAACCACCGGCTGCGGGCGGTTGGCGGGATCAGTTGGCACGGACGGAAAACGGTTCGCTGATCGCGCACATGTCGAATGTCGAGATGATCATGGGCAATGACGAGCGCTGGAAGGGCGTAATCGGCTATTGCGCGTTCAGTTCGAAGATCGTGAAGCTGCGTACTCCTCCGTATGGCGGCGACACTGGCGACTGGGGCGACATTGATGACACGCGGGTCATGAGATGGCTCGCACAGCAGTACAACCTGCGCGTAAAGCCGTCGAGCGTGATCGAGGCCGTCAGCGTTGTGGCGCACGACCATGCATTTCATCCGGTTCGCGAGTACCTGCAAGGGTTGGAATGGGATCGCACGCCGCGTCTCGACAGTTGGCTGACGGACATCATGGGCGTCGCACCGAGCGATTACGTCACGAAGGTGGGTAAGCGCTGGATGATTTCCGCAGTGGCCCGGGTGATGAAGCCGGGCTGCAAGTCTGACTCGGTGCTGATCCTGGAGGGCGCGCAGGGAGCCGGTAAATCAACGGCGATGAGAATCCTCGGCGGCGACTGGTTCATGGACACGCCTTTTTCGCTCGGCGACAAGGACGGGTTTCAGGCTATTCGAGGTAAATGGATTGTTGAATTGGGGGAGCTGGACAGCTTCAATAAGGCGGAGAGCACGAAGGCCAAGCAGTTCTTTTCGGCATCGACGGATACCTACCGCGAGAGTTACGGCCGCAGAACGAACGACGTGCCACGCCAGTGTGTTTTCGTGGGCACGACTAATCAGGGGGAGTACCTGAAGGACGCGACCGGCAACCGCCGTTACTGGCCGGTGGCATGTACCAAAGTGGAGCTGGAGAAACTTCGGGAGATTCGCGACCAACTGTGGGCTGAGGCGGTGTTCTGTTACCTGGCCGGCGAGCTCTGGTGGGTGAACCCGGAAGATGCGGCGCTGTTCTCTGAAGAGCAGGACGAACGCTTCGTAGTGGATGAATGGGAAGGTCCGATCCTCGGGTGGCTAGAGGAGTCGCAGATTGGAGAAACCGCAACCGGGTGCGATGTGTTGGCACACGCGTTGAAGCTCGATTTCGGGCATTGGGGCAAACCCGAGCAGATGCGCGTCGGGGCGATCATGCACCGGTTGGGATGGCGACGGGTACGGCTTCCTGCGTTGGCAAAGAGCAAGGTGCGGCCTTGGGGCTACCGAAAGCCGGATGGGTGGGGCGGCGCGTGCCCGCTGACGGTCGAGCCGAGCAAGGAGCCCTGCTTTTGATCAAGCATGTCGATGAGATGTTGAAGCTGTGGGCCGATGACTTGCATTCACCGCACCACTGGGAAGCCTCAGGCAGCGGTGGGAACTTGATTGCAATGCTGATAGAGTGCAAAGGCGAATTGATTCGAGGCACTCGGGGCAGCCGGGTGCTGCTGGATGAGTCAGCTGACATTGAGCTGATCGTCAATAAACATCTGCCGCCTGAATTGGCGCTGGTGGTCCGGGAACATTACTGCAATCACGACAGTTTCTTGCGGCAGAAATACACGCACTGCGGGTGCAGCCGCGACACGTATTACCAACGTTTGCATCAGGCGCATGTGTTCGTTGGTGCCATGTTGATGGGGAAGGCGGCTTGATCGCGCATTTATCCACCGCTGTTGTCATGTTGGCCCGCCTTGTCCCATTGCGTTCGCGCAGTGTGGGACAAGCGCGGGCCTTGTCGTTGTTGGGCTGTCCCACTGTCCCACCTGTTCGTGCTCTCACGCATGTGAGCGTAGCGGGCGGGCAGGTACGCGCGCGTTACGCGCAGGCGTGTATTTAATTTCTTTCTTTACACGAGAAAGTAAAGATATAAGTGGGACAGTGGGGCAAGCCCCTGATTTACGCGGCTCTCAGCTGTCCCACCACGTTTTAGGGCTATGGGACAGCACGATTTCACAGGAGAAGCGATTAGCCGGTGTGGTGTATTCGTCGATATTGCCGGGGCGTTGGTGCAGCGTTGCCTACATATTCGCCGGTGGCGCTAAAACAGGCTTGCTGCCACCGGAATCGACCTGTAAAAAGTAGTCATCTTCGAAAGGTGCGAGCGCAGCAAGCGCTTACAAATGAGAACCGGCCCAATGGGCCGGTTTTTTTATGCCTTTGCTTCGGCGGCTCTTCGTGCTTCACGCAAGCGGCCTACTTTTATGGCGACGGGAATACCAACGCCGAAGCTTAGATACACCAAGGCGTTCCATAGACTTGCGATAAGGGAGAGTACGGCCTTTCGCGTGAGCGGATCTTCGCTGACACCAAATTCATATACCTGCCACATGCTCACAAGGGACGTGGCGAAACACATCACTGTGACCAGAACAAAGAAGCCGTTGTTTAGCCAGCTTTTGAGCTTTGACAGGACCTTCTTCTGATCTTCCTCGGGGGTGAGTATCCACTCCTTCACGAATTTGAACAGTCCGGCCAGTGACACCAGGACGCCTAGGATTTTCCCTACATTCGCAATCATTTCCATAAGATCGACCGACCCAAAAAAATGGACATCTTATCCGATCCCGATTCAATCAAGCTTCAGCTGACTCTGGTTGAAGCGCTCATGAGGACTTCATGCCAAACGAACAGCAGGCTTTATCGGACATGCCCATCTGGATGGTGATCGTTCTATCTTCACTGGGCGGCATCTCAGGCGAGATGTGGCGTGCGGACAAGGCTGGCATACAAGGCTGGTCGCTGATACGGCGGCTGGTATTGCGCTCAGGTGCGTGCGTGGTCTGTGGCGTATCCACAACCATGCTGCTCTACGCCGCAGGGGTATCGATGATCACCGCCAGTGCGGCGGGGTGCCTCACGGCGATGGCCGGAGCGGACGTGGCCATCGGGTTATATGAACGCTGGGTCGCCAAGCGGCTGGGCATCCCCGATGCCCCAGTCAGCGCGGGCGGATTCGCGGGCGAGCCTGATCCGCCCCCCCAAAAGCGCGGGGGACCCTGCGACATCTGAGGGGATACGGGGCAGGAAACCCGCGGGACTTTGTTAGCGGGAGGTTCACCAGCTTAGTGAACCGAGTGAACGGGTGAACTACCCGAGTTTATTGGGTGAACTGGACAAACATCATGACCGTCATCAGCAAATCTGAATTTGCGGCACGGCGTGGCTGGGCGAAATCGTACGTTTCCAAACTCGCCAAACAGGACCGGCTGGTGCTGACCGAGGACGGCAAAGTCGAACTGGAAGCCACCGAACTGCTGCTCGCCTCATCGGCGGACCCCAGCAAAGCGGGTGTTACCGCACGGCACGACCAACAACGGATCGAGCGCAACGTCCATTCGGAGCTGTCGATAGCCGCCGAACAACCTGCGGTGCAGCCCACCGGCAAGGCGCCGGACTTTCAGAAAGCCCGAGCGCACCGCGAGCACTTCCTCGCCCAACTGGCCGAGGCGGAGTTCTACAAAGTCCAAGGCAATCTCGTTGACCGCGAAGCCGTCTCCAAAGCGGCCTTCACAGCGGGCCGCATGCTGCGCGATCTGATCTTCGGACTGTCGCCACAGCTCGCCCCCGAACTGGCGGCAATGACTGACCCTTGGCAAATCGAAAAACACCTCACCGGCACCTTCCGCCGCGTCTTCACCGATGCGAGCCGCATGAACGCTGCCGACCTTGAGCAAGCAATGACACAGAGCTGACCTATGCAACCTGGATACGCAGACGGTGCTGAAGTGTACCGCGAAGCGTATCTGCGCGGCCTGCTGCCCGACCCCGATCTGTGGGTCGATGAATGGGCCGACGAGTACATGCGTATCCCGCGTGACACCGGCGCCGCCGAACCCGGCAAATACCGGACCTCGCGGACACCCTACGCCCGTGAACCCATGCGCTGTCTGTCACCGGCGCACCCCTGCAAACGCGTCGTCACCATGGTGGCCTCGCAACTGATGAAAACGCAGATCGCGCTGAACTGGATCGGCGGCCTGATCCACATGGCGCCGTCGAACATCCTGACCTTGCTGCCCAGCCTGGGCCTCGCCAAGCGGGTGTCATCGCGGATCGGCAAGACCATCAAGGCAACACCGGTTCTGAACGAACGTGTGGCCGCCAGTCGCTCTCGTGACGCGCGCAACACCATGGACACCAAAGAGTTCGAAGGCGGCTCGCTGTACGTCACCACAGCAGGCTCAGCGGCCAACCTGGCCGAATTGTCGGCACGCTACATCTACGGCGACGAGGTAGACCGCTGGGACGTGGACGTAGGGGAAGAGGGCGACCCCATCGAATTGGCCGAAACCCGAGGCAGCACCTTCGGCCGAAACGCCAAGTTCTACTTTTCCAGCTCGCCGACCATCAAGGGCGCGTCCCGGATCGCTGACCTGTTCGACACCAGTGACCAGCGTTACTACTTCGTCCCATGCCTGACATGCGGGCACATGCAGACGCTGGAGTGGGAGCGCCTGCACTATTCCGCCGATCTCAGCGTGGCCCACTACGAGTGTGCCGGTCCCGACTGTGACGTACTGATCGAGGAACACGAGAAGGGCGAGATGCTCGCACGCGGTCAATGGCGCGCGACGGCAACCGGTGACGGCGAGACGGTTGGCTTCAACCTTAACGCCCTGTACTCGCCTCCGGGCTGGATGGACTGGCGGGCGTTGGCCAAGCAATTCGAAAAGGCCAAGAAAGCCCAGGCCAAAGGCGATCTGGAACCCATGCAGGTGTTCTACAACACCCGACTGGCGAAAGTCTGGGACAGCGCACAGGAACAAACCAAAGCGGACGTGCTGATAGCGCGAGCGCGCCAAGAGACCTACTCGCTCGGTTCAATCCCTGTCGGTGTTCTCATGATCACCGGTTCTGTGGACGTGCAGGCGAACCGGCTGGAATTCATGGCCATGGGCTGGGGCGTCGGCATGGAGCGCTGGGTGGTGGACTTTCAAGTGGTAGCCGGTGACCCGGCAGACGAACGCACCTGGGCGGCTCTGGACGAGCTGCTCAAACAGCGCTACCGGCATCCGTCCGGTGTTGGCTTGACAATCCTTGCCACTGGCATCGACTCAGGCGGGCATCACACTGACGAGGTCTATCAGTTCTGCCGCGTACGGCGCTGGCGCAACGTCTTCGCGCTCAAGGGTGCCAGCAAGCCGGGTAAGCCTGTGATCGCACAGCGGCCATCGATGGTCGACGTGACATGGAAGGGCCAGACCGAACGCGGCGGCGCCGAGTTGTGGTTCGTCGGCACTGACACCGCAAAAGACTGGATCTACAACCGCTACCCGTTCGAGACAGGCCCCGGCGCATTGCACTTCGCGAACGACCTGCCTGATGAGTTCTTCGCCCAATGCGTGGCGGAGCGCAAGGTCGCCCGGTACGTGCGCGGCCATAAGCGGGTCGAGTGGATCAAAGGCAAGGCCGAACGCAATGAGGCGCTCGACCTGATGGTTTACAACCTCGCGATGGCGCATTACCTGGGCATCGCGCGTTACAAGGAACACGACTGGGATAAGGTGCGGCAGGCATTGGCGCAGTCTGGCCTATTTGACGAGGCCGCTTGTGAACCTTCGCAGAACTTAAAATCACCGGGGACCAAGCCCGACGGCAATGCCCCAACACCTCTATCAGGACAGATGCCCGAACCCGTAGCTCCGCCAGTGCCTGTGTTAGCAATTTCACGGATACCTGCTCGTCGAATTTCAACGAGCGGGTACCTGAAGCGCCGTTAGATCAAGGTGTAAGGCCGACGTAGGGACCGAGGAGGCGAGCGCCAATGCCCAAGGCTTCAGACAGTAAGCCTCGCATTGCCTCTTTCCCTCCTGACTTTGCAGCGTCAGCTAGCTGCTCGCCGATGGAAGCATCGCCTTGCAAGCTGCCTGGCACGGCTCTGAGCACTTCGAGCCCTTTAGCGGTGAGTACGACATCACTCACGCGACTGTGGTGGTACTTATCGACTGACAAGTAACCAGCCCTTTGCAGCCATAGAACAGTGGCTAGGAAGAACTCCCCATCATCGATCAGAACTTCTTGCTGGTAGCGCTCGCTCCATTGGGTAGCTGGATCGAGATAGTTCGCGGTATCGATATCTTTCCCCATGGGAAAGCTTTCATACAGCTCGGCAAATAGTCGGCTAGCGAGATTGTCAAACCTTTCGATATTGGAGACAGCCATGTCTGAACACTCCGTAGACAACGCGCAACGTGCGCAAAAAATCAAAGCCGCCGCAGAACTCCAGCAGGAGCTGCGATGTGTAGTCGCCGAGCAGTTGACGGGCAGTATGGATTGGGTGCGCGCTAAAACGTATTGGCAGATGCGACTCCCACACATTACACATGATGAGCTCGCTGATGCCCTTGCTGAAGTACTGGTCAGAGGCAGCTTCCAGCGAAAACTCCAGTCCCGTCACCAGCGCTTCGGCTGACGGCCTTTTACAGCACCGCGTCCGCCCGCTCAAGAGTAAACCCCCATGTCCTTCACCCAGAAACACCTCGAAGCCGTCGAGACGGCCATTGCGCGCGGCGAAAAGACCGTGCGCTATTCCGACCGCACGGTTGAATACCGCACGGTGGACGAGCTGCTCAAAGCGCGCGAAGAAATCCGCACCTCGCTGGCAAGCAACGGCAAACCGCGCTCCCGCGTATACCGCATGTACCACGGCGGCAAGGGGCTCTGATGGCACGCTACCCAACGCTCACCCGTAACGGGTTCCTGCTGCCGGAGCGCATCAAGGCCAGTTACGACGGCGCCGGGGAGGGCCGCCGGTCCGCGACTTGGGATGCACCGGACGGCAGCGTCAACAGCCTGATGATGCCTGCTCTGCGCAATCTGCGAAGTCGCTCTCGCGCAGCCGTCCGTAACGACCCGTACGCCTTCAATGCCATCGACAAGCGCGTCAGCAATCTGATCGGCACGGGCATTACACCACGGCCCACGCTGGACGACCCGGTGCTACGCAAGCGCTTGCAGGAGCTTTGGGAAGATTGGGTTGATGAATCCGACGCCGACGGCGTGACCGACTTCTACGGTCAGCAAGCACTGATCGCCCGAACCGTGGAAACGGCCGGCGAATGCTTCGTGCGTCTGCGGCCACGCAGTCTGGACGAAGGCCTCGCCGTTCCGATCCAGCTGCAAACCCTGGCACCCGAGTTCGTCCCGCATGACAAGTTTGAGACCGCAAGCAACGGCAACGCGATTCGAGCGGGGATTGAATTCGAACCCTCGGGTAAACGCGTGGCTTACTGGATGTATCGCTCGCATCCGCGCGAAGCATCCGGCCTGAACACCGGCTACAACCAGTTGGTGCGGGTGCCCGCCGCGCAGGTGTTGCACATATTCGAGCCACTTGAGCCGGGGCAGTTACGCGGCACACCGCGTCTGTCGCCGGTACTCAAGCGTTTGCGCAGCCTGGACAACTACGACGACGCCGTGCTGTTCCGGCAGGAGGTGGCCAACCTGTTCGCCGGGTTCATCACCCGACCCGCGCCGGACGCAGGGCCAGTACCTCGTGATCCGGTGACGGGAAATCCGCTCACCTTAGATACCGATGGCTTTACGCCCATGGTCGCCCTTGAGCCGGGGACCATGCAGGAGCTGGGCGCGGGTGAAGAAGTCGAGTTTTCCAAGCCCCCGGATGCAGGCAACAACTACCCAGACTTCATGCGACAGCAACTGATGGCGGCAGCGGCGGGAAGCGGTACGCCTTACGAGTTGCTCACCGGTGACATGCGGGATGTGAACGACCGGGCGTTACGCGTGGTACTGAACGAGTTTCGACGGCGGCTTGAGCAGCTGCAATTCAGCGTCTACGTCCACCAGCTCTGCCGCCCGGTGCGCGCGGCATGGATGGACATGGCCGTGCTGGCTGGCGAGCTGGACCTGCCGGACTACGCAAAGCGGCGCCGGGAATACCTGCGCACACGCTGGGTTCCACAAGGCTGGGCCTACATCCACCCGGTGCAGGACGTGCAGTCGCGGATTCTGGAAGTTAACGCCGGATTTGCCTCACGTAGCGAAATGGTTCTGCGTACCGGATACGACGCCGAAACGGTCGACGCCGAAAACGCTGCCGACCAGAGTCGCGCCGTGTCGATGGGCCTCAATTACAGAACTCTCAGTACGTTCGATTCACTGGACGACAAGGAACAACGATGACCCAGAAAACACACCCGCGCATCTACGACAGCGCGGGTAAACAGCTGCCCGTCTCGGCAAAGAGCTGGTACTTCCTGCAAGCGAGCGGCGAAGCCGAGCGACGCACAATCGAGGTTTACGTCTACGGCGAGATCGGCGGGTGGGGCATCACCGCCAATCAGTTCGTGCAGGACCTGCGCGGCATGGATGACGGCGTCTCACCCATCGTCGTGGCTTTCAACAGCGGCGGCGGTGATCTGTTCGACGGCCTCGCCATGCATAACGCGTTGTCGCGGCTTGGCGAGCGGTGTACGGGGCGAGTAGACGCTCTGGCTGCAAGTGCCGCAAGTGTGGCCGTCTGCGGCGCGCATCGGGTCGTCATTGCCGCCAACGCCATGCTGATGATTCACAACCCGTGGACCTACACCAGCGGTGACGCCGATGACTTCCGGCGCGTGGCTGACGTGCTGGACCAGACACTCGAAGCGATTATCGCCGCATACAAAGCCAAGGCGCCCAATGTGGACGACGCCGAGCTGCGGCGCCTGGTCAATGCCGAAACCTGGCTGACAGCCACCGAGGCGGTTGAACTGGGTCTTGCTGATGAAATCGGTGGCGGCATCGAGGTCAAGGCGTGTGTGGGGCAGGGCGCTGTGCTGCACCGCTACCGGCATGCGCCTCAGGCGTTGATGGACCTGATCGATGGAGCCGAAGAGCCTGTCGCCGAAACTGAACCGCAGCCACAGCCACCCGCACAAGTTTCGACGGCAAAGCTGGCGCTGATGATTACACAGGGTTGCGCAGAAGCCGGGATCAGCAACCTGATCGAGCCGTTGATAAACAGCACGCAGCTGGCCGATGAGCCGGTCGTACAGGCGGCGCTTACACGCGCCAAGGCAGTACGAGACCTGTGTGTAGCGGCGCGCCTGCCTGAGCTGACTGAAGGCTTCGTACGGGACGGACTGGACACCGTCGCCGTCCGTGCGCGGCTGTTCGATACGCTCACCGGCAGCGGCGGCTTTGAAATCGACAACAGCCTGCCGTTGGCGGATGACAGTCCGATCCATGCGCAAGCGCGACAGCCAAACCCGCAGGGCATCTGGGCCTCCCGGCGTAACGCTCAATCAACGAACAAACCAGCTCAAGGAGCGAGGCAATGACCATCAGACACGAACAGACTCATGCGGGCGAATTCCTGCTTTCCGAAGGCCCGGGCCAGATATCGCGGGAGACCATCAACGTGGCCGCAGGGGACGCTTTGGTGGCAGGGCAGGTGCTTGGCGTAAGAGCGGCTGGCAGCGAGTACGCTCCATACGACCCCACCGCCAAAGACGGAACAGAGAAAGCGGCATGCGTTCTGTACGCGTCGCTTGGCGCATCCGATACCGCACGCCGAGGGCGCGGCATCGCGCGGTTGGCCGAGGTGAGCGAAGCCCATTTGACCGGTCTGGATTCCAAGGCCAAGAAGTATCTGGCCACCCATCTCATCATCGTTCGCTGAACCTCATCGAATCCCCGAAACCCCGCCGAGCGCGGGGTTTTGCTTTTCTGGAGTACACCCATGGCCGACATCGGCATTTTTGAAGATGACGCGTTCAGCGTTGCCAGCCTCACCACCGCCATCAACGAGCAGGAATACCTACCCGGTCGAATTTCGAGTCTCGGACTGTTCGAAGAAGAGGGCGTGACCACGCTAACGGTTCAGGTCGAAAAAGACGGCGATACCCTCGCGCTTGTACCCGCCGGGGAACGCGGAACGTCCGGGCTGGTGGTCGGTGGGAGCAAGCGGCAGCTCATCCCCTTTAATACCGTGCACCTGCCGCAGCGCTTCACCATCCTGGCCGACGAGATCCAGAACATCCGCGCCTTTGGGTCACAAAGCGAAATGCAGGCCGTACAGGACGTTGTGAACAAGCGCCTCGCCAAAGTTAGGCGTCAGTTGGACATCACCCATGAGTTTCAACGCATGGGGGCCATCAAGGGGCAGGTGCTGGATGCAGACGGCAAAACCGTTTTGCTCGACATCTATGAACGTTTTGGGGTCAAGCGACAGTCGATGTCGCTGGAGCTGGATAACCCCGAGATCCTGGTGCAAGTGAAATGCATGGAAGCGCTGGATCTGCAGGAGGACGCGCTGGGCAGCGTTACCACCAGCGGTGCCAGGGCGTTCTGTGGCAGAACCTTTTGGGAAAAACTGATCAGTCATCGATCCGTCGTGAAGACCTACGAAGGAACGCTGCAGGCAGCGGCTCTTCGTGGTGATGGCCGAGAGTCGTTCGACTTCGGCGGCATCAGTTGGGAACGGTATCGGGGCAAAGTCGCCGGGGTGCCTTTCGTGAACGCCGACCAGGCCCAGCTCGTGCCCGAAGGCGTGCCGGAGCTTTTCAAGTCGGCCTTTGCACCCGCTGACTACATGGAAACCGTCAACACGCTCGGCATTCCGTATTACAGCAAGCTTGAAAGCATGCCTTTCGGGAAAGGCATCGCCGGTGAAGCGCAGTCCAACCCTTTGCACCTGTGCACCCGGCCTCGCGCAATCATCCGGCTGAGCGTCTGATCATGGCGTTCCGGGACCTGGTGGCCGACGTCGATGACACCGTGTTCGACGTGTTGAGTGACTCCGCTCAGATCGAAGGGCGGCCGGTGGCGGGGATGTTCTCAGCGCCTTGGCTGCAACCTGTGGTGGGCCGGTTGAACACCGGTCTGCGTGAGCCACATTTCGTAATGCGGGTCGCGGAGGCGGTAGGCGTCGATCAAGGGCAGGCAATCAACATCGACCTGCCCGCGCTGGACGGCGGAGGGCCCTATACCATCACCCGGCTCGAACCGGATGGTAGCGGTCTCGTCTCGCTGGTATTGAGGATGAAGCCATGAGTATCGGCAGCTTTTACACAACGTCAGCCAGCAGCGGATTGATCACGCTGCAACCCACCGCGGCGGACCTTCAGGCGCTCGCCGACTTTGCCAAGTTGGTGCCCAAGGCTGCGGCAAACGCCCAGCGGCGGGCCATCAACAAAACGCTGGGCTGGCTCCGGACGCAAATCGCCCGGGAGGTCGGGCGCAAGGAAGGGATTGCTATCCATGCGGTCCGGCAGCGCTTGCGGGCCTACACCGCCAAAGGCAGCAATACACGCGCCAAGCTCTGGTTCGGCATCAACCCGCTGGAGGCCAGCCGAACCGGTCGCCCACGGCAAACCCAAGCGGGCGTGTCAGTGGGCAAACGGCGGTATGCGGGTGCGTTCCACAAGAAGGTCTATGGCGGGAAGCCAGACATCTGGATTCGCACAGCCAGCAAGCATTTCAAATGCAGTGATTATCCAGACAGCAATGTACCGGGCGCGGGCGGCATCAGTTCGGGATGGATCGCGGAGAACAACAGCCGCTTCCCGCTGGCCAAGGCAAAGGTCTCTATCGAAGCTGTGGCACCGTTGTTTGATGCGTGGTCGCGTCGAGCTGATGCGAGGCTGCTGGAGATCCTCAAACAGGAGCTGAATTATGAGTTGCACAAACATCTACGAGGGAACGCCTGAGGGTGATCAACCGCTGACGCTGAACCTGTTCTTCAGCACGGTAGAACGTCACATCCGTCAGCATTTGCCCGTGCTGGAAATCGTCGCGAGCTGGCCGGATATCCGCGAGCGGATAAGCCTTCCGGCCCTGTTGCTCGAACTGGCAGAGGTCGAACCGGGCACAGATCCCGGCACTGGGCGCGTGGCTTTAACTTGCCGCCTGGAAGCGCGCGTGGTGGTCGCCGCTGAAGAACCCGAACACCATCAGCAAGCGATACACATCGCTACGCAGCTTGCGGTGCTGTTGCGCGCGCAGTATTGGGAACTGGACGACGTCGACGCCGCCGAATTCGTGCACGCCGGTCCGGACTGGACCCGCCCGGAACTCGACAGCTGCACCGTCTGGAAAGTCGAGTGGACGCAGCAGATTTACCTGGGCGAAGAGCAATGGCCATGGCCGGATGCAGCCCCGGCGTTTCTTGAACCCCAGCTGTATGCCGAACAAGTCGATATCGAAGCGGTGGCAGGATGAGTCGCGAGACGCTCGCCGAACACGACCGGATGATCGGGGCCATGTTGATGCCGGGTCATGTCGTGGCGGTGGATACCACCAGCGCTATGGTCCGCATTGATTCGCGGGGCTGGATCAGCCCGTGGGTCCGTTGGCATAGCCAGGCAGCGGGCAAGGCTCGTCACTGGCGGGCGCCAAGCATCAACGAAAAAGGCACCTTGCTTTGCCCTCACGGCCAGCCCGCGCTGGGCCGATTCCTCGCGGGGTTGTACAGCGAAGACCATCCGCAGCCGGACAACCGTGACCACGTCGAGGTCTGGCGATTCGAAGACGGTGGTTCGCTGGCGTACGACTGGCAGGCCAACACCTACGACATCAACATGCCGGGTGGGACGTGCACCATCAGGGTTGGCGGTTCGGTTGTCACGATTACTGACAGCCAGGTCGACGTGAAAGCTTCGCAAATCAAATTGCAGGGCAACACGGAAATCGACGGCACCCTGATGATCAGCGGCGACGTAACAGGGAAGGGCAAGATCATTGACACGGCAGGTAACTCGGCCAACCACGCTCACTGATTCAGCGATTCAACATCACCCGCCATAGCGCGGGTTTTTTTATGCCCGGAGAAAACCATGAGCAAAACCAAAAGCGCGAGCGAAACGGCGATGGCTGAAATTGCGATCCCGCCAGAGTCGCCTTTGCCATCGCCTGCCGAGCCTGAACATACCGAGAACCGCAGAGTTTTCCGAGACAGGGTTTATACCTCTCGCGTGCTGGTGATGGACGATGACAGGACTATCGAGGTGAGCAAAGGCCAGGCCGTCGCGCTCGACGATCAGCAATACGACTACCTCAACGCACACCCGGAAATGAAACCCTTGCAGGAGTAAGCCCATGATCGGAATGGACCGGACGACCGGCAAGCCGCTGGGCGGGTTGGCCCATCTGAAACAATCCATCGGCGATGTGCTTTCCACTCCCATTGGTTCACGCCGTGAGCGGCCGGATTACGGCAGTGACCTGCGGCGGTATGTGGATCTACCCATAAACGAAGGCTGGAAAGGCGCGGTACAAGCGGAGGCGGCTCGCGCCTTGGGTCGATGGGAGCCACGTGTGCGGTTGTCCACTATCAGGGTGGTCGCCGTGCTGAGCGGGCAGATCACGTTTCGCCTGGCAGTCGATTATCAAGGCCAGAGCCGCATGTTGGAGGTGGCGGCATGAGTGCGATTGATCTGGCCACACTGCCGTTGCCCGATGTGCTGGAACCGCTGGACTTCGAGGCCATCTACGCCGAAGAGCTGGAGTTGTTCCGGCTGCATATGGGCGACGACTGGACCGCGCCGCTTGAGAGCGACCCCGTCGTCAAACTGCTGGAGTTAGCGGCCTATCGCAAGATGACCAATCGCGCCCGGATCAACGACGCGGCCAAAGCGCTGATGTTGCCATACGCCAAACGCGCAGACCTCGACCAGCTCGCTGCACGGGTCAACCTCAAGCGTCTGGTGATTCAGGCGGCTGACCTTGCCGCCGTACCTCTCCTTTCCGAAGTGCTGGAAGAGGACGATGCACTGCGTGAGCGCATCCAGATGCGATGGGAAGGGCTGACCACTGCTGGTCCGCGTAGCAGTTACATCCTGCATGCGCGAAATGCCTCGGGCCTGGTAGCCGATGCCACTGCTGAAAGCCCGTCGCCGGCCGTGGCAGTGGTCACGGTGCAGCAACTGAATGGCACCGGTGCAGCAGATCCAGCGCTGCTGGCGTTGGTAAAAGCGTACCTGAGCGATGAGGACATCCGCCCGGTCGGCGACCGCCTTCACGTCGAAAGCGCTGAAGTGTTGCCGTACACGATCGAGGCCATCATTCACCCCGTCGGTAGCGGGTCGGAAAACGAACCGATCCTCGCTCAATGCCGTGCCCGACTGGCGGCATGGGTGAATCCACGTCGCCGCTTGGGCATCGAAGTCGCGCGGTCGGCCATCGATGCGCAATTGCACATCGCAGGCGTGCGTCGAGTCGAGCTGGTGGGGTGGAAAGATATCAAACCAACGAAGAGTCAGGCCGCGTACTGCACGGGCTACACCGTAAAACTTGGAGCGTGATATGCCCAGTCTGCTGCCCCTCAACAGCACGCGGCTGGAACGTGCGGTCGAGGTCGCGACCGATGATCATCCACCGGTACCGCTTCGCACACTCTACAACCCCGATACCTGTCCGGCGCCGATTCTGCCGTTTCTCGCATGGGAATGTTCGGTGGACCGGTGGAGCGAAAAGTGGAGCGAAGACGCCAAGCGCGCCGCGATCCGCGCCTCGTTTTACGTTCATGCCCACAAGGGCACCATCGGCGCGTTGCGTCGAGTTGTCGAACCGCTGGGCTTTCTCATTGATGTACTTGAATGGTGGGAGAAAACGCCAGAAGGGGAGCCGGGAACATTCGAGCTTCAAGTCGGTGTGCTCGACACGGGCATCACCGAGCAGATGTATCAGGAACTCACTTGGCTCATCGATGACGCCAAACCGCTCACCCGGCACCTCACAGGATTGGCGATCAGCGTGGCAACCGTTGGACGTATCACCGTCTCGGCTTGCCAGTATGACGGCGACGAAATCGACATCTACCCACCTGCACCTCGCGACATCGAAGTTGGAGGGGCCTTCGGCATGGGCGGCAGGGAAACCATCATCGATACATTGGACGTGTACACATGATTGACCAAAATTCGCAGTTCTTCGCGATCCTGACCAACGTCGGGGCCGCGAAACAGGCGAACGCCGATGCGCTCGGCGTTGCCTGGAAGATTACCCATATGGGTGTTGGAGATGCCAACAACACGGACCCGCAGCCAAGTGCTAACCAGACGCACCTCATCAACGAATGGCGACGTGCGCCGGTCAATACCCTGAAAATCGACCCAGTGAACTCCGCGATCATTGTGGCCGAGCAGATCATACCGGCTGATGTAGGGGGCAGGTGGATTCGGGAAATAGGTCTGTACGATGCCGACGGAGATCTGGTCGCGGTTGCAAACTGTGCACCATCGTTCAAGCCGCTCCTCGCACAAGGATCGGGGAGGACTCAGATCGTCCGGCTGAATCTGCTGGTCAGCAACTCAAGCCGTGTAGAGCTCAGAATTGATCCTTCAGTTGTGCTTGCGACGCGTAAATACGTTGAGGATTTCATTATTAACGTACTGCCCGGCACCCGTCAGGCGGGCACGTATCACCGAGTCACAGTCAACAGCAGAGGGGTTGTTGTGTCGGGCAGTAATCCCGACAGTCTCGATGGTTATGGCATTAGCATTGCTTCGCAGTCTGAAGCGCAAGCCCAACATCACCAGAACAATACGAAGCCGATGACCCCGTTGAGGGTGTTCCAGGCCATCACTCGCAAGCTAGGTTCGATGTTGCAGTCCAGTCCTACTGATGCGACACCCGGGAAGATAATGGTTGTTGGTGCAGGCGGCTTGATGGGGACGGTGGAGACGTTCAGGGACGCCAATGCAGTGCCGTATCGGACGGGGCATTTTGGCGCTCACGGAGAGCAAATCCTCAATGGACCTAGAGGCGGGATCAACGGCGATTTGGTGCTGCAGCAGGTGTTCAATGAAAACTCCGCCATTCAGCATTGGACAGCATATTCAGTCGACAAGAAATTCACCCGACGATGGACTGTGAACGTATGGTCGTCGTGGATTGAAGACCTCACCACTGCGAACGTCGCCAGCCATGCGGCTGTTAGAGAGGGTGTGGATGACCGGTATCCGGTGACGTCGAAGAAACTGGCGATGCGCTTGAACGATATGGTGGTTCCCTCATCCGAAACGATCGCTGGAATCGCAAAAATCGCGGGTCAAAAAGCCGTGAACGCCGGGACGGATGATGCCACCATCATTACCCCGAAGAAACTGGCATCTCGACTGCGCGACCTTCTCCTGCCGGCTACGGAGGCGATAGCAGGCTTGGCAAAGGTCGGTAGCCAGCACGCTGTAAATCAGGGGGCCGGTGACGACGTGATGGTTACTCCGCACAAAATGCGTTTTGGCTTTGCGCTCAGTCTCAACGGCAACGGCTACATCGTGTTTCCTGTTTGGATGGGATCACTCGTCGTGCAATGGACAACCTCCGGCCCAATCTCGCCGGGAGGGCAAGGTGCTGCTCACTGGCCCATTGCTTTCCCGCGGGCTTGCTTGTGGGCTACCGCTGCAGCGGTAGCGAACAACGGCAACTTGCAGCCCGGAAGTATCAACGCTGGTGCTGTATCGACCACGAGGGTCGAACTTCATAACTGGGGTGCGATCACTGCAGCCGCCAGATGCATGGCGATAGGAGCTTGAGATGATGACGCGCTACTACAGTCGCTCAACCTGTGTGACCTATTTGAAGTCCATTCACCGGACGATGCCGGAGGATGCCGTCGAAATTTCTGAAGCGCGCTATCTCGAAGTCATTGGCAATCCTGTCGAGGGCAAAGTTCGAAGCCACGATGGCGACGGTTTGCCTGTTCTGATCGACGCACCAGCAGACAATCCTACTGTTGCGGAACGTAAATGGCGTGACGCTGAAATTTCCCGAATCCAGTGGATACGGGACCGCCATCGTGATCAGCAGGATGCTGGACTCAAATCGACCCTCACGGCTGAGCGTTTCAAAGAGCTTCTGGACTATATGCAGCGTTTGCGCGATTGGCCTGTGGCGCTGGTGTTCCCCGACAGCTCAGGACGACCGATCCCGCCAGCCTGGATCATCGACCAGATCAAATAAAGCCCCGGTTTGCCGGGGCTTTTTATTTACTGGGCTTAACAGCATTCCCACTCCGCTTAAGCGCGGCGTGTTCTTTTGGAGAACCCATGAGTTCCACCGATTTTTTCCACGGCGTCACCGTCACGAACCTCGACATCGGCGCGCGCCCAATCGCACTGCCTTCCTCCTCAATCATCGGCTTATGCGATGTCTTCACTCCGGGCCCCGGTGCCGACGGGACACCTGCCGCCGAAGCCGACGAGCTCAGGCTGATCACGAACGAAGCGGAGGCCGTCGCTGCCTGGGGTAGCGATGCTCCCATCACCAAGGCCTGCAAGGCGATTTATGCGAGGTCCAAGGCCGTCATCGTCGCCTGTGGCGTAGAGAAGAAGTCCGATGCTGCTGCTCAAACCTCGGCCATCATCGGTGGCGTTCTCGCCTCCGGCAAACGCACTGGGCTTCAAGCCTTACTGGACGGAAAAAGCCGGTTCAACGCACAGCCTCGCTTGCTGATTGCCCCCAAGCATTCTGCGACCCAAGCGGTAGCCACTGCGATGGACGGCCTGGCAGGCAAGCTGCGCGCCATCGCCATCATCGATGGGCCGAACACAACCGACGAGGAAGCGCTCGATTACGCCAAGAACTTTGGAAGCAAGCGCATCTTTCTCGTAGACCCTGGCGCGCAGCATTGGGATACGTCCTTGAGCAAGAATGTCGACGCGCCCGCCTCACCGTTCACCGCTGGTCTGTTTGCGTGGACTGACAGTGAATACGGATTTTGGGCGTCGCCGTCGAACAAAGAGTTTGTCGGACTCTCCGGCACCACCCGGCCCATCGAATTCCTGGACGGAGATTCGACGTGCAGGGCCAACCTGCTCAATGCCGCGAACATCACCACGATCATTCGCGACAACGGCTTTCGTCTGTGGGGCAACCGCACCTGTTCCAGCGATCCGAAATGGTCATTCGTCACGCGTGTCCGGACGCTGGACATCGTGATGGATGCGATCCAGTACGGCCACAAATGGGCAGTCGACCGCTCGATCACTAAAACCTACATCAAGGACGTGACTGAGGGGCTGCAGAACTTCATGCGCGACATGAAAAATCAGGGCGCGATCATCAACTTCGAGGTCTACGCGGACCCCGTGCGCAACACCGCGAGCCAGCTCGAACAGGGCAAGGTGTACTGGATCATCCGGTTCAGCGACGTGCCGCCTGCTGAAAACCCGAACTTTCTCGTTGAAGTCACTAACCAGTGGCTCACCGAAGTCCTCGATAACGCCGCATAAGGGGCCGCTCAGTGATTCCTCAAACGCTTTTCAACACCAGCCTGTTCATTGACGGCCTTAGCTTCAAGGGCGACGTGCCCGAACTGTCCCTCCCCAAACTGACCGTCAAAACCGAGGGGTATCGCGCCGGAGGCATGGACGGCGAAATCGAGATGGACATGGGGCTGGAGAAAATGGAGGCCTCGTTCGGCACCAACGGCGTGCGCAAAGAGGCCATGAAGTTCTTCGGTCTGGCTGATCAGACTGCGTTCAACGGTTCATTCCGCGGCTCGTTCAAAGAGCAAAGAGGCCGGTTTGTCGGGGTTGTCGCCACGATTCGGGGAATGCTCAAAGAGCTGGACCCCGGGAGTTGGAAGGTGGGCGACAAGGCCGAATTCAAATACTCGGTGGCCGTCTCTTATTACAAGCTCGAAATCAACGAGCGGGTCATGTACGAGATCGATCCGGTCAATTCGGTTCGCGTCATCAACGGCGTCGACCAACTCCAGCAAATGCGCAATCAACTCGGCCTGTAAGGAGGCAGCATGACCACTTTGAACATCGACGCAAAAGGCCCCGACGCTCAGCCGCGCTGGATGGCCGTTAACGACGCGGGTGTGACAATTACCCTGTCTACGCCCAAGGCGTTCCATGGCATCACGCAGGAGAAACTGCGCATGCGCTCGCCGACCGTCCGCGAGGTCCGCGCCTGTCAGAAAGCTCATCCCAATGACGATCTCGCCGTCGACACCATGCTGTTTGCCAGCTTGATGGAGGTCAGCGAAAAGGACCTCATGGAGCTGACCCTCAAGGATTACGAGCGCGTCAAACGGGGCTATTTTCGCCTGGTCGACGAAGACGAAGTTTGACCCCTCGGTGATGCGGCAGCTCGCCAAACGGTTGGCCAGAGAGACGGGGTTTTCACTGGCCGACATCGAGTCAATGCCGTTTCACGACATGGTCTGGTGGCTGGCTGAATAGCCGCCAGACCCGCCAAAACAACGTCCATGAGGTGGCGAATGGCTAAACAACTCGCCCTCGGGCTGGTGATTGGAGGGGCCGTCAGCAAAACCGTCGGGGCGGCATTTAAGGACGTAGAGGGGCGGGTCAAGCGTCTCGAAGCCACAGCTAACAAAGCCAAGGTCCTGCAGTCGATCATCGGCGAAACGCAAAAGCTTCAGGAGGAGTGGCGCAAGGCTCATATGAGCGGCGCCGCATCTGCTGATGCTCTGCGGCGCAAACTCGATACCAATCTGCAGAGCTTGCGCCGCCAAGGGGTGGAGGTGCAAAACCTCGGCAAAGCGTACGAGCAATTCGGCCGTCAGGCACGAGCTGCGGAACTCAAGGCATTGGGGCGCAGCCAACTGCAACAGGGCGGCAGACACCTTCGCAATACCGCCGCCGCAACAACGGGGGCCGCTGCAGCCACGATGATCGCACCCACTAAGGTCAGCGCTGATTACGGCGCGATCATCCGTGACATCGCCATCAAAGCAGGGGTGGCCGGGACTCGCGAAGAGAAGCAGATGTCCACCCAGATCATCGAAACCTCCCGCGATACAGGCATGTCTCGAAACGAGGTGGCCAACGTCGTCAACGGGTTGGTCGGTGCTGGCATGGAACTCAAGCAAGCCATCGAATATGCCCCGGCGGCGGCGACCTTCGCAGTCGGGCAGGGCGCCGACGGCGGTGACACGGCAAAGATGGTCAACGCCCTACGGCAGAACGCCGGAATTACCGATCCCAAACAGATGCAGAAAGCGTTGGAGTCGATTGCATTCCAAGGGCAGGCCGGAAGCTTCGAAGCCAATGACATGGCCAAGTGGTTTCCCCAGTTGTTGGCGGGGATGGCCAAGCTCGGGATCTACGGCAACGATGCCGTCGTTCAGCTGGGGTCGATGCTTCAAGTACAGATGAAAACAGCCGGCAGTTCCGATGAAGCGGCGAACAACCTGAAAAACTGGATGGAGAGGATCGGTTCTCAGGACGTAGTCAAGGCCTACAAGGATGCAGGTATCGACTATCAGGCGTCACTCAATACGGGCCTGAAGAAAGGGATGTCAACGCTGGAATCCAGCTTCGCGCTCGCGCAGCGGTACGTCGAGGCCACTGACCCTAAAAAGGCAAAGGCCATGTCCGAAGCCACCGAGAAGATCAGTGCGGAGATAGACCCTGCAAAAGCCCAGGCAATGATGACCTCGCTGGAGCAGGCATTGCGCACGGGCGATCTGTTTGCAGACATGCAGGTCAAAGCGGCACTCACCGCGTATATGCAGAACAAGCGTCTCTATCAGCAGCTGAAAAAAGACTCAGCCAACGCGTCCGGCATCCTGGAAAAAAACCTGAACGAGCGTCGTGACGCCTCTGCCCAGAAATGGAAGGAAACAGGGCAGGCGATGGACGAAGCCCTGCGCAGCGCCGGTGACGCCATGCGCCCGCTGACGGACAGCATGGCGAGCGGTCTCTCCGGTATGGCGAGCGGCATAGCGGTGATCAGCGATAAGTCGCCCGCGTTGGTCAACAGCCTGCTCGGCGTTGGCGCTGCGATTGCGACGATCAGCGCGGCTTACAGTGGTTTCAAGATCGCGAAAGGCTTGCGCAACATCGCGCGCGGAACGCTGATGGGCGACCCTAACCGAGTGCAAAAAGTGGCCGTCGTCAGCGGCCTCGGCACAAGCCCTTCAAGCACGGGCGCTGATACGGGTAAAAGCCGTCGCCGAGGATGGGGCCGTCGGGGTAAGGCTCCTCGGGCCGTCGCTTCTAGCTCCCCTGAAACACCGAAGCCGCGCATGCGTGTGTATGCGGGCGGGCCCATTGAAAAGGCTAAATCCCTCAGCAGCTGGACGCCTCCGGCGAGAGCGCGCCCGGCCATTCAAATGGTACCCGCCGCCAAAACCACGGGTTCAGCGTTTGGCGGTTTGCGGTCGATAGGCAAGGGCAACTTGCCCGGCGCACTGCTGGATGCAGCGCTGAAAGCAAAAGACGTCTACGACACTGCCGAAACCCAGGATGAAAAAGCCGAAGGGTATGGCAGCGCCGCTGGCGGTCTGGCAGGGACGCTCGCCGGTGCGGCAGCGGGGGCGGCCATTGGCTCGGTGGTGCCCATCATCGGCACGGCCATCGGCGGGCTGATCGGCGGCGTCCTGGGCAATCTGGGCGGCGATGCATTGGGAGGAGTGGTGGGTAAGTCGCTCTTTGGATCGAGCGAAGAACCGGCGACGAAGCGTGAATCAATTCATCCGGCTTCAACCCCCAGTGTTGCGGCGCGTATACCGGGTCTAAACGATGTGTCCCGCTCTTTCATCGAGGCCGACAAAAAGGCCCCTGTGTCATTGCTGGCCAAGGCCGCCGAGGCGCCGTCCGCACGACCGGTACAGCCGAAACAAGATCAGAAAATCACCCTGTCTCCGTCGTTCAGCATCACCGTCCAGGGTGATGCAAAGGACCCGCGCGAGTTGCTGAACCAGATGATGCCGGAGATCGAGCGCCGACTCACGGAAACCGCCCAGCAAGTTGCACGACGGACCATGACGGATGAGCCGGTTTTTTAAAGGAGGAAACATGAGCTACCTGGAAAGCATGCAATCCGGCCTGAAACATATGGTTCAGGCCGGTGAGGCTGGGCGCAAGGATTTGGACGGCATGCTGGGACCCGTGAATGGCGCCATCGGCGAGATAACCGGCGCGGCGGATGAACTCGAAAGTTTGCCATTCGTGGGGCCGTTGATTGGCGCAAAACTGAAACGCATCACCGGTGCCATCGGAGTTGCCCAGTCCAAGGTGGGGCAAGTGGTCGCGGCCTATGGCAAGGCCACCCGCGCTGCATCCGAGATCCAGCGGCGTGTGGAGGTGTTGGGGGAGCAAGCCGCGCGGGCAAAGTCTGCGGTCAATAAGCTCGCCGCAAAGGCGAGTCCCGGATCGGCGCCGGTATTCCCGTCGGCAATGTTGACCCAAGACCGTACCCCGGCCCCGGAAGCGGTCAAACCCTTCCCGCATTTGATGATCATGCAGCCGCTGAGAGCAGGCACCCAACCGTTCTTCTTCAATCAGGACACCGCCGCGTTCGACGAGTTGAGCAGAACCTCTGCCTTCCGTTGGGCAACTCAAGAGCGTTTGACCCGTCGTCCAGCCCAACAGGCCGTCGGCATGGGCGAGGACAAACTCACCATCAAGGGCGCCATCTTTCCCACCTTCAAAGGCGGTTTAACTCAATTGAACCGGCTGCGAAGCATTGGCGAGCGCTTACAGCCCCTGATGCTCACAACGGGCTATGGCGAGGTGCTGGGGACCTGGTGCCTCGTCAATATCAATGAAGAACAGAGCGCGCTATTGCAGGGAGGGATACCTCGCAAGCAGTCGTTCACCCTGGAGTTCACGCGCTATGGCGATGACATGCAGAACGTCTGAAGGCGACATCCTCGATACCCTCTGCCAGCAGTATTACGGCCACCTGGTCGGTACCGTGGAAGCGGTGCTGGACGCCAATCAGGGGCTGGCAGATGAACGCCAACCCTTTCGGGCAGGGTTGTTGATCAGATTGCCCGCGGTCGTCGCGTCCACGAATGAGGCCATCACGCTATGGGACTGAACGTTAATGGAGCAGTAGGGTGAAACCGATCTACAGAATCGTCGCCAACGGCCTCGACATCACAGCCGTTATCAACGACCGCATGCTGCAGATACGAACGGTCGATAAACCTGGCGCCAGTTCGGATGACTTCGAGCTTCGCATCGATGATCGCGACGGCGCCGTCAGCCTGCCGAAACATGGCGCTCGGATGGAGGTGTATCTCGGATACGAAGGGCAGAAAATGGCCTTGATAGGCAAGTACACGGTAGATGAAATCGAAGTGTCGGGGCCGCCCGACACTCTCGTCATTCGCAGTAAGTCCAGCGACACACGCAGCAGCGCGAAGACCACACGCAGCGGTAGTTGGGAAGGTGTGAGCCTGGCCAGCCTTGTGTCGGATATTGCCGGTCGAAATGGCTGGAAGCCTGAATGCCCGGTGCAAACCCTCGTGGATCGCGCCGACCAATTGAGCGAGTCCGATCTGAGCTTCATCACCCGATTGGCAAAGCATTACGACTGCACCGCCAAGGTCGCGGACGGGAAACTCATCGTTCTACCACGACAAGGCGGCGCCAGTGTCAGCGGCAAAGAGCTACCGGTGGTGCTGATCAGGCGATGCCACATCTCCCGATGGCAATTCCGCCTCGGGGACGACAACGTTAAGAAAGCCGTCAAGGCTGATTACGCCGACAAGAAGGGGAGTCTCAGCACCGTCCAGCTCGATAATGAAGACGTCGCCGAGGGACTCCCACCGGTTCACACGGATCGACACATTCACCCCAGCAAGAGTGCTGCCGAAGCCGCAGCAAAGGCACGCCTCGCCGGATTCAACCGTTCTACAGCCGGTGTGCGACTGGAGATGCTAGGCCGGACCGACGTATTCGCAGAGCGCCTTATCAACGCCCAAGGCTTCAAGGTCGGCGTGGACGGGGTCTATTTGGTGGACTCCGTGGAACAGGTATTCACCCAAGCAGGCTGGACCACCACTATCGAGTGCAACGGTGGGAAGAAAGGGAAGGCTAATGCCAAAGGCAGGAAGGCCAAAAAGCCGCTGAAGGTCGTGCAGTTGTAGGCACGCGAACATCATCACACGCCGCCATCGAGCGGTTTTTTTTCGCCTGGAGAAAAGCAGTGCCAGTAATCACACGTGGGGTTCGAAACAACAATCCCGGCAACATTGAGTACAACGCCCGCAACCAATGGCAGGGCCAACTCACCCCTGATCCCGCCATTGAGAAACGATTCGCTCGGTTTGACACGCCTGAGAACGGCATCCGTGCGCTTGCGAAACTAATCCTCATCTACCGAGGCAAGGACGGTCAGCCCAACGTTGGCAGCAGGGGCATCGATACAGTGCGCGAGATCATCACACGATGGGCACCGGGCACAGAGAACGACACCGAGGCATATATCAGGACCGTGGCATCCGGCATGAGCGTTGGAACAGATACCTCGCTCGACCTTGGATGCGCCTTCGTTCTGAGTGCGTTAGTGGTTGGCATCATTCGCCACGAAAACGGATGCGTTCCTTATCCAGTGAACTTGATCACCACAGGAGTGGAGAGGGCGCTGAGATGATTTCGCCCAGGATATTGGGCGTCGGCACGGTCGTCGGGATCGTGGCGATTTCGTCCGTAGCGACTGCATCGGGCATTTGGCAGATCCAGGATTGGCGCTACGGCCACCAGCTTGAACGACAAGCACGATTGCACCACGAGGCGCTGAGCGACTCGTCAATCGCGAGCGCGGCTGCGCAACTCAAAGAACAACACAAGCGACTTGCAGTCGAGAGACGGCTGCAGATCAGCGAACAAACTCACCATAAGGAATTGTCTGATGCACAGAAGGGTCAGAAACGCCTGCTTGATCGCCTTGCTACTGCTGACTTACGGTTGTCAGTCGTACTCAGCGCGACCGACCGCGAAGGCGGTGGAGTGTCTGCCACCACCTCCGCCCGCCGCTTGGATCATGGAACCCATCGAGCCGAACTTGACCCAGCGCATGCTCAACGAATTGTCGGCATCACCGACGATGGAGATCGAGGGTTGATTGCGTTGCGGGCTTGTCAGGCTTACCTAAGAACAGTCACATCTGTTCCTAGGTAGCCGAGATCGACTGAATTCTGCGGCCCTTAAATAACTGTGCATGTGTTTTGATACGCGTTTGGCTACGGCGGCGCGGCGATGCTAGGTGCATTTCTCATGTATCGTTATTAGAATTTCCAGCATCCAGCTCATCAAACAAACATTCGAAGTATTCAGCAACTTCTTCGTCTTTTTTTGCTTGGAGCTTTAGCTCACTTGCGGAGGGAGTGTTATCAATGTTTGAAAAGCTCACCTCCAGATGTTTCATCAAGTCGAAAGCGTCGCTGGATTTTATGCCCTTGTAACGGTTCCACCTCAACATTTGATAAGTTAAAAGCCAGTATTTGTCCTGATCGTAATCAGACGCAGACTGTAGCGATTTCACGAATGCTTCAGTTGCCCCGTAGTGTTCGGGAAAAGTTTCCAACAACAGCAATGCTGTGCAGTCCTCAGATGCCAGCACTGCGTCTCTAAGGAGAGGAGATACCTTCAGTGAAAGCTTGTGTAGATAGTAAAGTGGCCAGCATATGCCATCAGATCGCTTGGATTTACAATGCTCGATCGCGATTTCGGTAAGATGCTTTTCATAAGCTTCTACTCCGTCTGAGTCACTGTCAATTACGGCATCTAGGAGAGGGAGCAAATGTGGATAAATGAAGGATAGGTTAAGTATGTATTGAGTTACTACGTTGTTTCCGTCGGGCTGGAGTTGATCAAGTATCGATTTTACAGCAAATTTTATTATGCTGCCGTCAGGGGATTTTTGGTTCAGATGGATCGCCAGTTCTAAATATTTTATCGCCGCTATACTGCTATGACGAATAAAGCTTACCTCATTCAAATGGTTGGTGAACGAACCCAGAGGTGCCCTAGATTGCAACTCCAATACCCACTCGCTGCTGACGCACGCGGGCAGGGGATCGATCCGGGTTTTACTTACGTTCAAGGTCATCTTATAGCTTCTCAGAGCAGAGTCTAAATCTGCTATGAACTTTAAGGCTTCTTCATGTGTCCTGCAGTAGCATGTGTAGTCATCTATATATCTATGATAGTCATATTTGTTTGAAAGGGTAAGGTCAATGCGTCCCAATATTATCTCGGCTGCAATGTTTGATACCGCGGGACCAATCCCAATCCCTTGTGTCTCGTTCCGTTTTATGTTTCGAAAGCTCGCGTCTATCTGATTGAACCAGTGTTCTTTTTGCAAGTTGGCTTTCGAATGTTCAAGACCCATCAATGCCCAAGGTAGTGCGTGAGTATAGATGCTTGAATAGCAATTGGTGATGTCTGTTTGGACTCTAAATCTTTTCCCAAAGCTGTGGGTTACTAGTCGGCTTGAATTAATAAGTGGATCGCCATAATCCATTACTATTAGACGACCAGAGCTGTTCCGAGCAGGTTTTATCAGGCTGTTAGGGTTGTTATAAATATCCACAGTCTCGAGTATTTTATCTATGTTTGATTCTAGAGTGAGGCACAGATCTGCGTAGGCGTGAGGATGTGGAATGGATAGGGGACGGGTCGCAAGATTGTGACGAGTCAATCTGTATTCTAATTGATCATACCCGCCCTTCCGGAGCTTGAGCTTACCCAGCTCCAGCGCAACCTCCGGGGTAAACTTTTCGGTGTTCAAAGAAGGGACGAACTCAGGCTCGCGCTTTTGAGTTGGGAAATAGCTCCATCTAGTTAGGCTTTCAAAAAAAAAGCCCTTAGGGATCACCGTTTTCATTATGTTGTTCAAACCTATCATACATGTAAAATTAAGGTGGATTGAGCTTGTAAGCGTCGCGGGTTATGGCAAACTCAGAGTCGATATCACGCAGTGTCCCTATGTGGATGAATAAAGTCTAGATCATCTTGGTCACATTTTTCACGTATCAGATAGAGCTGAGGTTGATACCGGTCAAGTCGTCTGAGCATTCATAATTTGGAGTGCGCTCATTTCTTTTTTAGCCGGTCTCCGATAGCACCTAGCAACTCTGGGATAAACGATAGACAAGCGCCGTCGGGCTCGCGAATCCACGTTAGAATTTTGTCAGGAGTAAAAATCCCTGCATCAACCGGCACATCCATGAGCTGTGGCTCACCATTGGTGTTAAATGTTACTAGCCATCGCCTACCGATTAATAAGAGGATGGCTAGTCGTGTCGCGGTTTGGCTATCAGCAATGCCACCTGATTTGGGTACCATCTCATCGACAAATGCTGCAGCCCGATGGCAACCCGCCGAGCACTGTGCGGCGAGGTGCTTCCCCATCTGATCATTGATCGCAAATGGTCTTCCCAACGGCCTCCCTAACAGCCAATGCCTCCAGAGTACATCATCACATTCCTGCTGATAAATCCTGATGCGTTCTCGGTGAGAAGGTGTGAATGTGTCTTTACTTACTGTCATCAACCATCCCCCGAGCTTACGTAGGGGTAGGCAGGTCATAGCTCGACGGCCTCTGCACGTAATTATCACAATTTTCTGAACCAGACACGAAAACAGATTTGACCGGAGCTTGGGTAGCTGAGTTTTCCAGCTTAGCCCCAATCCCTGGACCAAGGGTTTCATTGGGACAAATGGCTCGCCTTCATAGTCGATTAGTAACAGCTCAGAAGCGTGAAAAGGAATGATGCTTGGAATGATCGCCTTCGGAATTTGCATGGTCTATTCCCCGAGATTCGCTTTTGTGAAAGCTGTCTTGCTTCCATGACAACAGCCTTGATCGCGCTCACCCATTCGTCAAAACGGCATATGAAACCAAATGAAAGACTCGATGGAAACTCGCCTCATGGTCGATTTATTGCCAGATGGTGGGATGGTAGCCACACCCTGCATTGCACCTGATCTGCAGTGATTTATCCGATCTTGAAGTAGCCGAGATTCAGCAATGCCCGGAGAATCTGCACCCTCATGGGTCAGCTAAATCGGACGGAAACGTCGGAGAATTCCACAACTCGTCTCGCTTCCAAAGTTACAAATTTAAGCTTGCTGTGGTGTACCCAAAGGGTACGATTAGCTATCGATAGCGCACCAACCGCGACCCGATAGCACGCAAGGATGAAGGCATGATGAGAGAGGATCGTGAGCACTTGGAACTGGAAAGGTTTTCGGTGGAAATTCACAAGCTGATGATCGAAAGTCGGAAGCTGGCAGCAGAGGAGGACAAGATGAGACGCGAAGCCATGTGGTATCCGGCTGTCGTGGGCGCTGGTCTGATTACGGCGTGTGTGGCGCTACTGACGTTGCTGCGAGCGTGAATACGAGCTTTGCCAACAATTGAGTTTCTTATGAGGGCGGCTTGAGTTGCCGCTTTCACCAAGTCTAAAGTGTGCACAAAGGTGCAACGATGATTCGCACTTTTCCAAGAGAGGATGCTTGATATGTCCACCCCTCGCACTGAATCGAATGCTGACCGATCTGAACGGTTTGCCAAACTGCAGGCCGACGTTGCGGCCTTTAACGAAGAGATGCACCGTCGTTACCTAAAACCTGATGACCCTAGAAAAGTCTGGTTGCCATTTGGCCTGGGTGCCGCCGCCGCGTTGGCTGCATTCGCATGTGCCGCCGCAGTCAAACATTTCATCTAGCCCCAAAAGCCCCGTCGGGGCATAGGCCCCCATGATCCGAATCCAATATTATCAGCCGCCGAGCGCGGCTGAACTGGCCCAGTTGAAAGCCCGTTTGAATCTGACCAGTCAACAAATGGCCGACCTTGTCGGGTTAGCGGGTGGCTCTCAGTGGCGCAAGTACACTGGCGGGGTTGAGCCTCGTACCTTGGGCCAGCACATGCACTTCTATCTCTCCGCGCTGCTGACGCTCGACGACGAGCAACTCGAAAGCGTTTACGCATGCATGCGAGATCATGGCGCAACGTTCGACGAAACGCCTACGCTGCACAGATCGCAGTCGCCAGCTCTGGACTGACCCGACCGCGACCTTCCCACATTTGCCGACCTGAACCTCACCGGTTGTCATCGCTAAAAAGATCAGAGGCCGTGTCAGGCTCGATGAGTTCAGGGCCTTGGTTTCTCACGTTTCCTACCGCCTTGCTGACGGTGAACCATTCAAACTCGCCGGTCGGCCTGCAGCACTCCCTCGCGATTTCAGCGGCGCGCTCTGGCGTCGTTTCGGGATCGACCCATTCCCTCGCATGCTTCGGACTCAGCACCACCGGGCGCCGATCATGTATGTCCACCATCCCCTGATCTGAGTCGGCGGTGATGATCACAAAACCATCCTGCGGGTCCGGCTCAAGCCCCTGATGCACCTCTCCCAACGCGGCGAAGAACATCGGCCCTTCTTCCTTTAGCCGAATGAAATAGGGCTGTTTCTTTTTCGGGTCGCTCGGATCTTTGACCCATTCAAACCAGCCATTCGCGGGCGCCAGTGCCCGCCCATTCGGCCATAGCTGTTTGAAGAACTTCCCCGTCATCGCGGTCTCGACCCTGGCGTTGATCGGCGCCGGACGTTTTCCCTCTCCCTTCGCCCAAAATGGCGACCAGCCCCATTTCACTTTGTCGACGCTCAGCCCGTCCTCTGTGGCGCGGATGATTTCGACTCGGGTAGACGGCGCGACGTTGTACCGCTCAATCGGCCAGAGGTCATACCCGTTGATCACCAACTGCTCTGGCGCCAGCTCTTTCAGGTAGTGATCCATCGGCTCGTAGATCGAATAGCGTCCGCACATGATGTCACCCGTCGAAATTTTCCCAATATCAGATTGACCACAGACGAACCAGAACGTTAACTGTATATGCATACAGTCATCCACTCACAGGTTTGCATCATGAGCGTCACCATCCTCGGCCCCTTGGCCAACTCCGGCCAGAAAATCCCCCTCTACGGTTTCAAGGTTCCGGCGGGCTTTCCGTCCCCGGCCGCCGACCATATCGAAAAACACATCTCGCTTGATGAGCTGTTCGACATCCGGGCGCCGCATGTGTACCTGGTGAAGATCGAGGGCGACAGCATGCAAGGCGCGGGGATGTTTTGCGGCGACCTGGTGATCGTGGACCGTAGCCTGGACGCTGTGCACGGCGACATCGTGATCGCGTCGGTCAACGGAGAACCCGTCTGCAAGCGCCTGCACAAGCGCGACAACACGATCATCCTGATGTCGGAGAACAGCAAGTTTCCCTCCCGGTACATTATGGAAGGTGACGAACTGGTGATGTGGGGCGTTGTAAAATACAGCGTTCGCGACCATGACCACGCCTGAGCCGGTTTTTGCGCTGATCGACTGCAACAGCTTCTACGCCAGCTGCGAGCGCGTCTTTCGCCCCGACCTCGCCAAGACCCCGATTGTGGTGCTGTCGAACAACGACGGCTGCGTGATCGCGCGCAGCTACGATGCCAAGCCGTTTGTGAAGATGGGTCAGCCGTACTTTCAGATCAAAGACCACCTGCGTCGAAACGGCGTGGTCGCGTTCAGCAGCAATTACGCACTGTACGGCGACATGAGCGAGCGGGTCATGATGATCATCGAGTCGATGGTTCCAGCGCTTGAGGTCTACAGCATCGACGAGGCGTTTGCCGACCTTACTGGCATTCAGGGCGACCTGACGGCGTTCGGTCGCAAGATCCGCGCAGCGATATTTCAGCGGACGGGCATCCCTGTCGGGGTTGGTATCGCGCGGACTAAGACCTTGGCCAAACTGGCGAACCATACGGCGAAGCGGCTGCTGTCAAAGACGGGCGGCGTGGTCGACATCTGCGACCCGTTCAAGCGGGACTGGACCCTGCGTAACACCGACGTCGGCGAAGTCTGGGGGGTTGGCAAGCGCATGAAGGCGCATCTGGAAACGATGGGCATCAAGACCGCCATGGACCTGGCTAATGCCGACGCGTGGACGCTGAGGAAGAAATTCAGCGTGGTGATCGAGAAAACCGCTCGCGAATTGGCCGGCACTCCCTGCCTCGAACTGGGCGAGGCCGATCCTCCGAAACAGGAAATCTGCTGCAGCCGGATGTTCGGCACCAGACTGACCGAGATCGAGCCGATCAAAGAAGCGGTGGCCACCTACATGCAACGCGCGGCAGAGAAGCTGCGGGCACAGAACTCGATGTGCAAGAAAATCCGCGTGAGCATTCGAACCGGGATGTTCAATCCGGAGGAAGCAAAGTATGCGAATGGGGCGCTGGTGGAACTGCCGTACCCCACCAATGACGTGCGGCTGATGACCAAGGCTGCAACAGAGGCGGTCAATCGGCTGTTCAGGTCTGGGTTCAAATACAGCAAGGCCGAGGTCTTGCTGATGGATCTGCGTCAGCCTGGTGAATTTACGGATGACTTATTTGCGCATTCGCAGCCTGTGGAGGCTGCGAAGGTGATGAGCGTGTTGGATGAGATCAATGAACGGTGGGGACGCGGGACGTTGCGGGCGGCGAGCGTGCCCATTGACCCGGGTTGGGCGATGAGGCGAGGAATGATGAGCCCAAGTTTTACGACCAAGGTTGATCAATTGTGGGTAGTGAGATGAAGGCTATGGCAGTAAAAGCCTGAAGTAGTGGGAGTCTCGACGTGGGACGGTGGCACGGTGGCGTAGAGAACCTGACTCACAGGATTTTTCTTTCCGAATCGGGTTTGGGAAGGAGCGGTTGCTAGCAAAAGGTAGATTTCAATAGTAGCTAGCCTAGCCATTTACTATTTTCTCGCGTTTGCCGATAATCAGACAAAACCACTTCAGGATGAGAGTGTATGCGTTTCCCACTGATTACGCTGGAAGACAAAAATAGTAATTGTATCTCAATAATGGGGACCATGACGCTTTCCAAATACCTTTCGCTGGTGGAAGGGGCTTATAGCGATCAGGGCGGTCTTAGTGGTCAGAGAGCGCCAATTAGAACTAAAACAGGCTTGAAAATTCGTGGCAGGCTTGTGGAGGATTTGAAAAGAGGTGCTGTCATTCCCCCTATTGTGATCGGCGCAGTAGTAAAGCCCGGAATTCTGAAAAAACTTAAAAAATTAGAGTCTTCTGATGAGCTGGTGTCTGAATTAATTAGTGCGGATATTGATCTTTCTATTATTGATGGGATGCAGAGAACGACTGCATTGCTAGAAGCCAAAGAGGATGGTGGGATTGAGCCAATGGTTCGGGTCGAACTCTGGCTTGCTCGAAAAGTTGAAAGCCTTATCTATAGGATGTTGGTTCTAAACACTGGACAGGTGCCTTGGGATTTGAAGCGTCAGTTGGAAACGCTTTACCGACCAATTGTATCTAAGATAATGTCTGAAGTTAAAAATATTAGGGTTATCGGGCTGGATGATAATAATAGACGCTCGCAAGCTAGAGAGTATAGAAGCACTCGGATTATTGAATTGTTTTTGGCTTACACATCCCGATCCATTGATGTGGATATCAGAGAGCGTGTCGCAGAAGAATTTGCTAAGATTGATATAACGGAGGCTACTGCCAGTGACGAATTTTTTCCATTATTTGTAGAGTCAATTAAAATAATGGCGCAAGTTGACCTACAATTTGATCGTGTGGGTCGAGGCCTAACGGCTGATGAAGGTGCGAAAGTTAAGTCCGGCAGAGATATTTTTACATCAGCCCCTGCCTCAATCGGTTTTGTTGTTGCGATTGCTGAAAGGCTATTAGGCACGCCGGGCTTTGACTACGATTTGTCTCTTGCGGCTGACGAGTTAAAAGAGGTTCAAAAAAGTGCTCTCAGTCTAACAAAATATATGGCGTCTCTAGATTCGGAAAAGCTATCTGAGTTTGTAGATATAGATACTCTCAATCAGATGTTGACCGCTAAATCTAGTCGTATCGGCGAATATGAACGGAATCTCTATAAGCGCGCTTTTCTAATAATGTTTTCCAAAACTAACGAACTTATAAAACAGGGTTCGCTGTCGCCTTGCTGGAAAGCGAGGTAGCCTTGAGCATAAATATAAAGGAGCTGATGGCTAATCTTGAAGTGTGGACCAGGCACTACTTGCAGGATGGTGGAGACGTTGACCTGTTGGAGGATTTTTGGGTAATTCCTGTAAATGAAGATCATCCCGAGTTCGAAAATTTAGTCGCGGTGGGGATCGAAACTATTAGGCGCACTCGGGTGATTGCCTATCGTGAAACTGAGGAGTATCTAACCGTAATCTTCGCGGATGCCGACGGTAAGAAAGTCATCGTCTTTAAGCGCGACCTTGCGCTGTTCGGTTGGGATATTCTAGGGAGTAACGAGCTAACAGTCGGGCGTGCACATTTCTTACAAGTTGCCTACATGGTCGGGAGGTTTAAAATACCCGCGTCGTCGCTTATTTCTCGCGGCTTAGTTGCTTCGTCTCCGATATTCGAGGATGACATAGTTGGGCATTTTCCAAGCTATCTAACATTCAAGTTAGAAGGGGATGCGATAGATGAGGAAGAGTGGATGACCTTTGTGAAGGTCGGTTTGCTCATTGAGTTGAAGCATGCGTTTGTAAGTGATTTTCAAGAAAAAATAGTTCTCGTTGCGGCCGAAATCCCATCTGACGGACATGATTGGATATTTGAGCAGCTTATGGCCGCATTTCAGTCTGGAAGACTGGCGAGCTTATACTTAGAGCTCTATAAAATATTCGAGTTTTTCTTTCCCTTAGACAATATTTACAAGCTGGCTGACCGGTTAGGTTATTTGCCGTCTGAGCTAGAGTTGTTGGAGCATTGTCGAGGTGCTCTTAGTTGGAATGTGAATCACCAAAAAGGCGCGCGCTCAGCGATTCTGTATGCCTCGGTAGCTTTTGCTGAGTGTTGTCTAAATGAGAGTTATGATCCTGTAGAAGATGAGTCGCTGTTCAAAAGTAGGGCAATTGAAAAAATGACTACGGCACGCCATGCTCTCACTCACCAAGATTTCAAGGCGGTTTCTATACCATCCTCTACACTAGAGGTTTACGTGGACGCACTTTTGATTTTCTTGAAAGAGGCTTTTAGGGATTATTCAGCAAGGCGTCGGCAGCGACAGTCTGCGACAGGCAGGTAGAGCGCTATGTATGACCTTGGCTTAGGAAGTTGTTCAGAGGCAGGACCCGATAAGGTAGAAGAACATGGCCGAAAAGATCCATATACTGCGAGCTTTTGATTGATAATCATGCACTAAGGAGTGGCTATCAACACAGTGGGACGGGAGGCAATAGATGGTTTAGGAAAGCCCCGCCACGATTCGTGGCAGGGCCGATCAGTTACTTGCCGAGTCTATTATGAACATCGGAAACCATAGGTCCTACAGCTCTTGCCGTAGCCTTGAGCTGCTTCTCTGTGACGCTAAATGTTTTAGTCCAATACTCCAATTCCCAAGGCACGGTCGTGCTCACTTAGCTTCGATCTTGGGGGCCGCGTTTGGAAGGGTCATCAGCCATTTTCAAAGTCCTTTTTGGGCTTAGGGCAGTCTTGGCAGATCGAGCATAGCTGAGGCTACCGCTCGCGGCTGCGAATCAGGCGGCGGGTCCATGTAGAAGGAAGTAGGAAGGGCTGAAAACCGTTTCCGCACTTAAGAAAATGGCCCTCGAATCCTGTGGGGTGCAGCGCTGACTCAAAACGTTGCTTGCGGAACCAAAAATTCCGTAACCTATTGATCTAGCTAATATTCGTGGTCGGATTGCAAATCCGCTTACGCCGGTTCGATTCCGACCTCGGCCTCCACATATAAAACCCGCAAGATCAACGTCTTGCGGGTTTTTTTGTGCGCAATGTTCAGTCAATCAGTTCCGCTTCAATTCAAATCACTCCCACTTGTCAGCTTTATCTGGTGAAGCTGACGATCTCGCCAATATGCTTAGCGGTGGGCAGCAAACGGAGCATCATCAGCGTTGCCACCGCAGCGACCCGTAAAGAGGGCGGTCGTATCGCCCTGATGTTCGCAATATCTGTGATGCGAATGTCGCAGGCCCATGATTTATCGAGATTTTTCACAGAGCCCACAGTTACATTTTTCACGCCTTTTGCAACGCTTCGCGCTTGCTTCACAGGGTAGGGATGTATATATTCCCACCTCTTGTCGACCAGCCTGCTTCCAAAGCCTGCGGTCGGACTGAAAACTGCAACACCGCCCTGATGGTGAAATTGGTAGACACACCGGACTTAAAATCCGTCGTCCGAAAGGATGTGCCGGTTCGACTCCGGCTCGGGGCACCATCCAGATCAGGCGCTTACGGAATCTTCCGAAGCGCCTGAGTCGTTTTAGCGCTCTGACAATCCCGCATTTTTCCGCAATTCACCGTTCGATGGGATGTTCCGGTCTTTGATTTCTCGGCCACACGCTGTAGCGTCTCGGGCATCGGTTTCAATGCAGTGACGGATCACAACGCAACTATAGATTGGCCAGCCGTTCCTGCACCGCGTCGTCGAACATCATGTAGAGCGCCTCAATGTCCGCTGGGCGCAGTTTCTTCGTTTTCTCCAGCGCGAGAATGAACGCGATCTGCATTTCACCCTCGCGTTCGATCGATTCCTTCCCATCTGCCGCGTTAAGTGCGCGCACCAGATCATCGATTTCCCCTTGCAGGGGTTTCGAGAGGCGCAGTGCAGCGATTCGTTCTTGCAGCATTCGTTAATCCTTACTGAGTAGCGCCACCGTGATGTGACACTTGTGCCTGGCTTTGTGGTGGGCCGCCAACCGGTTCCGAAAACCTTCCGCTTACCCGTTCCGCCGCAACCATTCATCCGCCACGTCGCCCAGCGTCAGCGAGGATTGTTCTTTGATCCAAGCCATGAATGCTCGATCGAATTTGAACGCCTCTCCACATTGCGAAATGAGGAAGCGCCGAACGTTCTGGGTGTTGCGGTAGTGTTTGTCTAGCGCTGTGGCCCGGGTGAGGGGGGCTGAGTGCCAATCGAGTGCCATGGTCATTCCTTTGATGGGGTAGTGAGAGCACCACTTGAGCACCCTTTTCGAGATTGCATCGCCTTACTTCGCGCCAATTCCGAATTTGAACTTGTCCAGAAATCCCCATGACCAGGAGGGCGGTGGCGAATAGCAGCCAGGCTGATTCGGGGGTGAGGCGTCGCACCGGACGGTGTAGCCGTTTTTCCCGGTTTCCCTTCCACCTTCGCCGGTTCCCCGATCACTGTAGTTCGCACATCCTGCGATCAGGCCAGCCAGCAGTACTACGAGTCCTGTTTTCATGTATTGATCCTTATTTGAGCGGACGTAGTCTGCTTGCGGCCCGGTCTTGGAGCAAGGTGAAGTTAGAATCCGGTTAACACCTTCCTCAAAAACGGCGCGGTCCGGCTTGCCTTTGCTTTGGCGACTTTCTCCGGCGTACCGCTGGCCACGATTTTTCCGCCTCGATCACCTGCACCAGGCCCAATGTCGATGACCCAGTCGCTCTGGGCCACGACGCGCATTTCGTGTTCGACGACGATGACGGTGTGACCGTTGTCGACCAGAGCGTTCAGTTGAACGAGCAGGCGGTCGACGTCGCTGGGGTGCAGGCCGGTGGTGGGTTCGTCGAGGACGTAAAGGGTGGCGCCACGGGCGTTGCGTTGCAGTTCTGTGGCGAGTTTGATGCGTTGGGCCTCGCCGCCGGAGAGTTCGGTGGCGGGTTGGCCGAGGCGCAGGTAGCCAAGGCCGATGTTCCGGAGCACGGTCAATGAGCGAAGGACGGTGGGTTGCTCGGCGAACACCTCAACGGCTTGATCGACGGTCAGTTGCAGCACCTCAGCGATGCTGAGGCCTTGCCATTTGACGGCCAGTGTTTGCGGGTTATAGCGGGCGCCGTGGCAGGTCGGGCAGGGCGCGTAGACGCTCGGCATGAACAGCAATTCGACGCTGACGAAGCCTTCGCCTTCGCACACATCGCAACGGCCTTTGGCGACGTTGAAAGAGAACTGTCCTGCATCGTAGCCGGCTGTTTTGGCGTCCTCGGTGGCGGCGAACAGTTTGCGCACGTTGTCGAACAGTCCCGTGTAGGTCGCGAGGTTCGAGCGCGGAGTGCGGCCGATGGGCTTCTGGTCCACTTGCACCAGGCGCTTGATCGTTTCCAGCCCGCTGGCGATGCGCCCGCCGGTGAATTGCGGGGCGTCGTCTTCGAGGCTCGGTTCGTCCTGATCGCTGGCGGCGGTGGGACGACCCAGATCGGCGCCCACCAGTTCCAGCAATGCCTGACTGACCAGGCTTGATTTACCAGAACCGGAAATGCCGGTCACGGCCGTGAAGCACCCCAGCGGAAACTCTGCGTTCAGGTCGTTGAGGTTGTTGCGGGTGATGCCTTCGAGACGCAGCCAGCCTGAGGGTGTGCGGCGCTCGGTACGCAAATCGTTGTGCTCCGCGAACAGGTGCTGACGGGTGCGAGACGCCTCGATCTGCGCCAGGCCGGCGGGAGGGCCGCTGTACAGCACGCGTCCGCCCTGTTCGCCCGCCGCAGGACCGACGTCGATCAACCAGTCAGCGCGGCGCATGGTTTCCAGGTCGTGTTCGACCACGAACAGAGAGTTGCCCGACGCTTTGAGTTGCTGCAACCCGGCGAACAGGGCTTCACTGTCGGCGGGATGCAGGCCAGCGGACGGTTCGTCCAGCACGTAAATCACACCAAACAGTTGCGAACCGAGCTGCGTGGCGAGGCGCAGGCGTTGCAGCTCGCCGGACGACAGGGTCGGCGTGCTGCGTTCCAGTGCCAGATAACCGAGGCCAAGGTCGGTGAGGGTCGTTACGCGAGCCAACAGGTCTTGGGCGATGCGCTGGGCGGCGAGGCGCTTTTCAATGGACATATCGGTTTTGGTCGACCCATCCGCCACCGGCTTCAACACGTCGGCCAACCGCAGGAGCGGCATTTGCGAGAGCTCGCCGATGTCCAGACCGGCGAAGGTCACCGACAGGGCTTCACGTTTCAGGCGCTTGCCGTCGCAGAGCGGGCAGGGGCTGCCGCGCATGAACTGCGAGACGCGTTTTTTCATCAGCGCGCTTTGGGAGTGGGTGAAGGTGTGCAGCACGTAGCGGCGGGCGCCGATGAACGTGCCCTGATAACTCGGTTCCAGCTTGCGTTTAAGGGCGACGCGGGTTTCTTCCGGGGTGAGCCCGGCGTACACCGGCGCGGTCGGCTGCTCTTCAGTGAACAGAATCCAATCCCGCTGTTTTTTCGGCAAGTCGCGCCAAGGGATGTCGACGTCATAGCCCAGAGTCACGAGGATGTCGCGCTGATTTTGCCCTTGCCACGCGAGCGGCCAAGAGGCGACGGCGCGCTGGCGAATGGTCAGCGAGTCGTCCGGAACCATCAGCGCTTCCGACACTTCATACACGCGGCCCAAACCATGGCATTCGGGGCAGGCGCCTTGGGGCAGATTGGGCGAGAAGTCCTCGGCGTACAGCATGGGCTGGCCGTCCGGGTAGTGGCCGGCCCGCGAGTACAGCATGCGAATCAGGCTCGACAAAGTAGTAACGCTGCCCACCGACGAGCGTGTGCTGGGCGTGCCCCGCTGCTGTTGCAGGGCGACGGCGGGCGGCAGGCCCTCGATGGAATCGACGTTGGGTACGCCCACCTGGTCGATCAGGCGGCGAGCATAGGGCGCCACCGATTCGAAATACCGGCGCTGGGCTTCCGCGTAGAGCGTCGAGAATGCCAAGGAGGATTTGCCCGAACCCGACACCCCCGTGAACACCACCAAGGCATCCCTCGGGATGTCCACATCGACGTCCTTGAGGTTGTGTTCACGCGCGCCGCGCACCCTGACAAAGCCGGGTTGATCCGGCGCGACTTTGAAAGAAACAGGGGGGCGGGTGTCGGCGTCGTGCGGAGGGTGTGGCGCTGTGGTCATGGGCGGGCCTTGGCGTGATTCGAATCGGTCTGGGTGCAGAGCTTACCGGGCATCAGGAACTTTGGGGGTATGGCCCGCGTCGTCGTGCTCGCCTCCAGTCAAGGGCTGCTCTTTGCGGGTTTCCTGGGTGCGGTCGCGATCATCCGCCACATCAGCGGGTTTGGCGTCAGGGTCGTTGATTTTTTCCCCGGGGGTATGGGCGGTCATGGTTTGTCTCCTGTGACGTCACGCAGGGCTTCGGCAGCCTGCAAGCCTTTGAGAAATCCGGCCAATGCGGCTTCTTCCAGTCGTAAACCTTGGCGCTGACGCGAACGAGGCAGCTTGGCGAGTTCGCCCACGACAAAGGCCTCCAGCACGGCGGGGTGGATGTAGCATTTTCGGCACACCGCTGGGGTGTTGCCGAGCAGCCGGGCGACTTCCTTGACCATTGCGACGATGTGTTTCTTCGCGTCAGCCTCGGGCTCCCAGTCCAGTTTGCGCAGGGTGGTCAGTGCCATGGCGCTGCCGGCCCAAGTGCGGTAATCCTTGGCCGTGAAGTCGGCGCCAGTCAGGTCGTGGAGGTAGCGATTGATGTCCGACGAACTGACGGTGTGGCGCTGGCCGTCTTCGTCCAGGTACTGGAAGAGGTTCTGCCCCGGCAGTTCCATGCAGCGCTTGATGATATTGGCCAGACGCCGGTCGGTGACACTGACCTCGTGTTCGACGCCGCTTTTGCCGCGAAACTGGAACAGGATTTTGCTGCCATGAACATCCACGTGCTTGTTGCGCAGCGTGGTCAGCCCGTAGGACTTGTTGTCCCGGGCGTATTGGCTGTTGCCGATGCGGATCAGGGTCTGGTCCAGCAGCGACACCACCGCCGCCATGACTTTTTCGCGGCCCATGCCGGGGGCGGCCAGTTGCGCCTCCAATTGCTTGCGCACCTTGGGCAATGCCTTGCCGAACGCGATCATGCGCGCGTACTTGTTCTCGTCGCGAATCTCGCGCCAACGAGGGTGATAGCGGTATTGCTTGCGGCCTCGTGCGTCTTTGCCGGTGGCTTGTAGATGGCCTTTTGGGTCTGCGCAGATCCACACGTCGGCGTACGCGGGCGGGATCACCAGCGCGTTAATGCGCTTGATTTCCGCCTCGTCGCTAATGCGTTCGCCGTCGGTATCGAAATAGGCGAATTTGCCGCGTAGGATCTTGCGCGTGAAGCCCGGCTGGCTGTCATCGACATAATGCAGGTCTTTGGGCAGGTCTTCGCGGGTAAGAGCGTCCGACATGAAGGGCAATCCTGAGGGCTGGTCTTTGCATTGACCTTCCCGCTGCACAGTCGTGCCGATTATTTGCTTCGGCGATCAGCGCACGGCTCAGACGCAGCTCAAGCCAGCAGGGCCACCGACTTGATCTGCGCCCAGAGCGTCTGGCCCGTGTGCAGGTGCAACTGATCCCGCGAATAACGCGTGATGCGCGCCAGCAGCGGCGTGCCCGACGCGTCCAGACGGACCAGCACGTGGGCCGTGTTGTCGGCAGGCACTTCGCTGATGACGGTGACCGGCAGACGATTGAGGATACTGGTCTGATCGTCGGCTTGCAGGGTCAGGCTGACGTCTCGCGCTTGCACCTTGAGGCGTAGGGGTTTGCTCATCTCCAGCACGGAATGGGCAACGCGGATCGTGAGATCGCTCCGGGGAAGGCGGACGGTGACCAGGTCGTAGGCGGGATCGTAGGCGACCACGGCACCCTCGATGACCACGCCCGCGTCATCGCCCATGGCCAGTGGCAGGTCGAGTCGCGCCAGGGTTTCAGCGATGGGACCGCTGGCCAGCGCCTGGCCACCGCTGAGCAGCACCAGATGATCGGCCAGTCGAGCGACTTCGTCCTGCGAGTGGCTGACGTACAGCATCGGAATGTCCAGCTCGTCGTGCAGGCGTTCCAGGTACGGCAGGATTTCGCCCTTGCGCCGGGCGTCCAGCGCGGCCAACGGTTCATCGAGCAGCAGCAGGCGAGGGCTGGTCAGCAGGGCCCGGGCGATACCGACCCGTTGCCGTTCGCCACCGGACAGCTTGTCCGGTTGACGGGCGAGCAGGTGATCGATGCCGAGCAAGGTGGTGGCCTGCTCCAGACTCACATGACGTTCCCGGGCTGGAATGCGTTTGAGGCCGAATTCCAGATTGCCCCGGACGGTAAGGTGCGGGAACAGGCTGGCCTCCTGAAACACGTAGCCCAGCGAGCGTTTGTGCGGCGGGACGAAGACGCCGTTGGCGCTGTCCTGCCACACCTCGCCGTTGATCGAGATGAAACCGGTCGAGGCTTTTTCCAGCCCCGCGATGCAGCGCAGGCAGGTGGTCTTGCCGGAGCCGGAATGGCCATACAGCGCCGTGACGCCGCGTCCCGGTAGGGACAGATCGACGTTCACAGTGAAGTCGGGGAAGTCCACGTTCAGGCGGACGTCGATGGTCGAGGTCATGACGGATCAGCTCCAGGTCGCTTTGGTCTTGCCGCTGGAGTAGAGGGCCAACAGAACCAGGAAAGAGAACACCAGCATGAAGCCCGCGAGCCAGTGGGCCTGCGCGTACTCCATGGATTCAACGTGGTTGTAGATCTGCGTCGAGACTACGCGGGTTTTTTCGGGGATGTTGCCGCCGATCATCAACACCACGCCGAATTCACCCACGGTGTGGGCGAAGCCGAGGATGGCGCCGGTGATGAAGCCGGGGCGCGCCAGGGGCAGGACGACGGAAAAAAAGGTGTCCCACGGGGTGGCACGCAGGGTGGCGGCGACTTCAAGCGGGCGCGGGCCAATCGCCACGAACGCATTCTGCAGCGGCTGGACCACGAAGGGCATTGAATACAGCACTGAACCGAGGACCAGGCCGCTGAAACTGAACGTCAGCGTGCCCAGCCCAAGGCTTTGGGTAAATTGTCCAAACGCGCCATTCGGCCCCAGTAGCAATAAAAGGTAGAAGCCGATGACCGTGGGCGGCAACACCAGCGGCAAGGCAACGATAGCCCCCACCGGGCCCTTGAGCCATGACCGGGTGTGGGCCAGCCACAACGCGATGGGGGTGCCGACGATCAGCAGAATCACGGTGGTCAACGACGCCAGTTTCAGCGTCAGCCAGATCGCCGCCAGGTCGGCACTGCCCAGCGGCATTTACAGCTGATACCCGTAGGATTTGATGACGGCAGCTGCTTTTGGACCTTTCAGGTAGTCCATCAGAGCTTTGGCAGCGGCACTGTCCTTGCCTTTGTTGAGGATGACCGCGTCCTGTTTGATCGGCTCATGCAGGTTGGCCGGCACGATCCACGCGGAACCGCTGGTCAATTTGCCGTCTTTATACACCTGTGACAGCGCGACGAAACCCAACTCGGCGTTGCCGGTCTGCACGAACTGGAACGCTTGGGCGATGCTCTGGCCCTCGACGATCTTGGCCTTGGTCGCTTCAGTCAGGCCTTCCTTTTCCAGCACCTGAGTGGCGGCCAGGCCATAAGGCGCGGCTTTCGGGTTGGCGATGGAGAGGTGTTGGTACGCGTTCTTTTTCAGCACTTCGCCCTTGTCATCGACATAACCTTCTTTGGCGGACCACAGGGCCAGCGTGCCGACGGCATAGGTGAAGCGCGAGCCTTTGACGATTTCGTTTTCGCTTTCCAGTTTGGCCGGGGTGGTGTCGTCGGCGGCGAGGAACACTTCGAACGGCGCGCCGTTCTTGATCTGCGTGTAGAACTGACCCGTGGCGCCAAACGACGCGACCAGTTTATGGCCGGTGTCTTTTTCGAAATCCTTGGCGATGGCCTGGATCGGAGCGGTGAAGTTGGCCGCGACGGCGACTTGCACTTCATCGGCGAACGCGCTGCTTGCGGACAAGGCCGCGACGGCGAGGGCCAGGGATTTGAAGGTGACGCGGAGGGACGTTGCGCGCATGAAGCAGCTCCATGTTGGTTTTTATGTGAGTGAGGGCAGGGTCGGCTCGTACCGGCCAAACGCTATGCAGCGGAATATATAGCGATAGCGCGTGGCAAGGAAGCCAGATTGCGGTCGTTCGGTTTAGGTTGATTTATTAGACGGTCGGTCTAATATGCCACCCCATGACTGATCTGATCGCAAAACCCCGACGCCCAGGGCGTCCTCCGAAAGTGGCCCGCCCCGACGACTTCGACACCCGTGAAGCCCTTATTCGCTGCGGTGTGGAAGTGCTGACCGAGCAGGGCTTCATGGCCACTGGCATCGACAGCATCCTGAAACGCGTGGGCGTGCCCAAGGGCTCGTTCTACCATTACTTCGCCAGTAAAGAGGCGTTCGGGCTCGCGGTGCTGGACAGTTATGCAGGCTATTTCGCAAGGCGCCTGGACCGCTGGTTGCTGGATGAGTCGCTGTCGCCTCTGGAACGCCTGGCCGGTTTCGTACAGCACTCCAAGGCGAGTATGGCCCGTTATGATTTCAGGCGCGGCTGCCTCGTGGGCAATATGGGTCAGGAAGTCAGCGTGCTGCCGGAAGGGTTTCGCGACGCGCTGGAGCAGACGTTCCTCGATTGGCAACGGCGCTTGTGTGCTTGCTTCGATGCGGCAAAGGCCGTTGGAGAACTGCCAGGGCGTGCGGATTGTGGCGAGCTGGCCGCGTATTTCTGGATCGGTTGGGAAGGCGCCGTGTTGCGCGCACGGCTCGTTCAGAGCGACACCCCCCTCAATACATTCATCGCCGGGTTTCTGCGTGGGCTGCCACGCTGATTTCTTCGGCTCTATTTATAGACGACCGGTCTATATGGGAGAAGAGCATGTTCAATGGCATTTTGATCGATAAAGACGACAGCGGTTATCACGTCAAACTGGCGTCTATCGATGAGTCGCAGCTGCCCGCAGGCGACGTCACCGTGCGGGTGTCCCACAGCACACTCAACTACAAGGATGCCCTGGCGATCACCGGCAAGGGGCCGATTGTCCGTCAATTTCCGATGGTGCCGGGCGTTGATCTGGCGGGCATTGTCGAGGACAGCGGCGATCCGGATTTCAAGTCCGGCGATGCGGTCGTGCTCAACGGTTGGGGTGTTGGCGAAGGGCATTGGGGTGGGCTGGCGCAGGTGGCGCGGGTTCAAGGTAAATGGCTGATCCCGCTGAATGCGGCGTTCACCCCCGCCCAGGCGATGGCCATCGGCACAGCAGGTTACACAGCCATGCTAGCGGTGATGGCGCTGGAGAAGAACGGCGTGACCCCGGACAAGGGCGACGTGTTGGTGACCGGCGCCAATGGCGGCGTCGGCAGCTTCTCGATTGCCTTGCTGGCGAAACTCGGTTATCGCGTGGTGGCGTCCACCGGGCGGGCCTCCGAAGCTGAATACCTGAAGCAGCTGGGCGCGGCCGAGATCATCGACCGCGCCACCCTGTCCGAGCCCGGACGCCCTCTGGCCAAAGAGCGCTGGGCAGGCGCCATCGATTCGGTGGGCAGTCACACCTTGGCCAATGTCTGCGCCAGCACCCGTTATTGGGGCACGGTCGCCGCCTGCGGGCTGGCCCAAGGCATGGACTTTCCCGCCTCGGTCGCGCCTTTCATCTTGCGCGGTGTCACGCTGGCGGGCATCGACAGCGTCATGCGTCCGCGTCAGGACCGTATCGACGCATGGACACGACTGGCGACCGACCTGGACCCGAAGGCGCTGGCGCTGATCAGCCACGAAATCGGCTTGAGTGAGGTGATCGCGACTGCCCATCGGCTGATGGATGGGCAGGTACGTGGGCGGGTGGTCGTTGACACCGGGCGTTAAGCCGCGCTGCGGGTCCCCGATTTGCCATAGAAAAAGTCGGTGATTTGCAGCACCTTGATTAGGCTGCAGGCCGGGTGTTTTGGATTGATCAGCACCAGCCGTATTTCCTCCATGGCGGCTGACGGCAGGATCAATCCCAACTGGTCATTGCGTTCGAGCCATTCGCCCCCGTACTCCATGCTGGGCCGGTCGGCGGGGAAGTTGTCCCAGCCCATCGGCAATTGGTCGACGGCGGGCGTTTCATACAGTTCGGGGTCGGGCGGCAATTCGAGGTGCATGAGCTTGAAACGCAGTTGAGGAACGTGCCCGGCGAGGATCACCGGGTCGAGCGCGCAGCCGGACGGACTCAGGCCCAGGTACACGGCGGGTACGTCCGGCGGATTCCAGCGACCGCCGTACACGGCGGCGCCTGCGCCGGTAAGGCCAGTGATGTCGTCGGCCTTGCTGATTCTCCAGGCGTGCATCACACCACCCCGCCATGTTCCAGGGCCGCCAACGCGCGGCGAACCTGGCCAGCGCCGATTTCGGTTTCGCACAAAGTGAGCGGGGTCTGGTCGTTGAGGGCGCGATTAACGGTCATCATCCAGCGCCGTGCGGTGTCTTGATCCTCGAACACCTCGGCGGCGCGCATGGCCAACGCAGCGACCCGGTCCAGCCGTTCAGAACCGACCAGATCCAGTGGCCGTCGTTGCCGCTGCCGACGTTCCAGTGTCGAGATCGAGGCGTTAAGCAGGGCCTCCAGTTGGCTGTTGTTCAATTGAAATGCGTTGCGTACGGTCTTGACCCACCCCGGCGGAAAACCGGTGCGGATGTAGGCGAGTCGTTCTGTTTCATTGCGGGTGCTGAGCTGATCGGCGATCAGCCAGAAAGCGGGCGAAGCCGCGTGAGTCGACGCTTGAAAAATGGCAGGCACGTCCATGCTCCTTCATCAGATGTCCGACGCAGGACGTTACGCCCCTGTCAGGGTTTCTCAAGCGCCAAGCTGTTACACGGGTTTGCCTGTGCTTCGTGGTCGAGCAACTGACGCTTGCGCTCCGCGCCCCAGCGATATCCGGACAGCCCGCCGTCGCTGCGCACCACGCGATGACAGGGGATGGCCACTGCCAGCGGGTTAGCGCCACACGCCTGCGCGACGGCGCGGAACGAGCGGGGCGCGCCGATGCGTTTGGCAATGTCTGCGTAGCTGGCGGTGGTGCCTGGCGGGATGTGTTTCAGCGCCTGCCAGACTCGTTGCTGAAACGCCGTGCCTTGCAAATCCAGGGGCAAGTCCAGACCCAGTCCGGGGGCTTCGACGAAGCCGACGACCTGGGCCACCAACTGCTCGAATCCGCCGTCGCCGCCAATCAGCGTGGCGTTGTGAAACTGATCTTGCAGATCGCGGACGAGCTGGTCCGGATCATCGCCGAGCAGGATCGCGCACACGCCGCGTTGGCTCTGAGCGACCAGAATCGAGCCAAGGAAGCATTCGCCCACCGCAAAATGAATGTCAGCGTTGGTCCCGCCCTTGCGGTAGTCCGACGGCGTCATGCCGAGCAGGGTTTCGCTGGCCTCGTAGAAGCGGCTGTTGGAGTTGAACCCTGCGTCGTACATCGCCTGGGTGATGGTCTGGGTGTCGCTCAGTCGATGGCGCACGCGCTCGGCGCGGTGGGCGCTGGCCCAGGCCTTGGGAGTGACGCCCGTGACGGCCTTGAACACACGGTGAAAATGCCAAGGGCTCATGCCCGAGCGTGCGGCGAGGGCGTTGAGGCTGGGGGGCTGTTCCGCCTCGGCGATGTGTCGGCACGCGTTGGCGACGATCCCGGCGTGTTGCTCGGCCAGGTGGGTCTGATCGGCAGCGGCCCGTTTGCTGGGGCGGTAACCGGCGGCTTCGGCTTGCGCCGCGCAGTCGAAGAAAATCACGTTCTCCGGACGCGGCAGGCGCGACACGCTGCTGGGGCGGCAGTAAATGCCGGTCGTGCGGACGGCGTAGACGAACTGCGCGTCGGCAGCCGGGTCACGGGCTACCACGGCCGCCCAGCGCGGGTCGTCTTCGATGTGTTGTGCAGACCGTTGCAACTTGCCCTGGCCCATGACCCATTACCTCTGAAAATGACTGTTGAGCCTCAAGACTACTGCCTGCGCCGAGGTCAGGAACCCCGAGTCTTGCGGTCAAATTCAGCCTGGCATGGGCGGCAGAGTGCCCAGCAAGGACACGGCCGCCAGCGCGGCCCCACCCGACAGGCCTTCGAGCAGTACACTGGCCCTCAAGACGGGAAGTCGCAAGACGTGGGCGCGCGCCAGGCTTCGGTTCACCGCTGCCAGCGCCAGCATGCACAGCACCAGTGCCACTTTGATCCCCAGCACTGCGCCGAACCCCGAAAACGCCGGGTCTGGCCACCATCCGCCACTCAGGGCGCGCACGTTGACCAGCCCTGTGACGATGATCACCGCCACCAGCCCGTAACCGATGCCGCTGAAGCGCAGCAGCACGGCACGCAGGCCCACCGGATCAACGGATTTGATCAGAACGGCCAGCATCAGCAGGCCGCCCAGCCAGGTGGCGACGCCGAGCAGGTGCAGCATCTGGTTGAGGATCAGCAGTTGGCCGCGCAGGCCGTCGAACATGGCGCCATGACCCACCGGCGCCAGCGTCAGCAACAAAAGGGCGTTGATCCAAAGGCGCGATTTCACCGATATGCCCGGACGGATCACCCAGATCAGTGCCAGCAGATTGAGCGCCAGATGCACGACCCAGACGTGACCGAAGAAGGTGTGGCCCAGGACCAGTGCGAGCGTGGAGGGCGCAAACCCTTCGCGCCAGTCACCGGCCATGCTCCCGGCGGTCAGCATCAGCCAGTCCAGTGCGCTCAGCAGCGCCGTGCCGGTCAGCCACGCGAGCTGGAGGTCAAGTCGACGGCTGTCGGGACGTGTTACGAACGCCGTCAGGTTCGAAGTGAATAGCACACTGCGAAACAGGCCCGAACCGAACAGCAGCAAGACAGCGCCGAAGTGCACGAACCGGCACAGGATCAACCCTTCTTGCATGGCGTTATGGCGTCACCTGAAAGCGATAAACGCCTTCGCTTTTGTGCGTATCGACCGACACCGCATGCCATTCGACCTTGTATTTGCCCGGGGCCAGCGGGACGGCCGGGACCACGATCAGCACTTTTTTATCGGCGGGGTCGGTAGTGACGCTCTGGGTCTGGATGATTTCGGTGGTTTCCCCCGGACCATCGAGGCTGATCGCGACTTTGGTGAATTTTTCTTCGACGCCTTCTGAGAAATTCAGGCGCAGTTCCTTGGGCGTGGTCACTTCGCTGTCGGCGGCAGGCAGTTGGCTCTCCAGGTGCGCATGGGCGAAAGCCGGCGTGGCGATCAGGGAGGCGAGCAACGGCAGGCAAGCGAGGGCGAGTTTCAAGCGGTGGGCAGACATCAAGGGTTCCTTCGAATTCGTGAAAGCGTGTTGCAGCGACAGGCCGGTCTGGAGCCGATGCCGTGTCGATTCCGGTCAATGCGAGCGCTACTAGACCAGAAACCGCCTCTCGACTCCAGTTAAACCCCTGAACGGTGCATCAGACCGGAAGGCGTTTCTGAACGCTGCGGGCCATGATCTCCAGGTCTTCGAACGGGTTTTTGCCCACCAGCATGAAGTCCTGCCGGGTGTTGGACCAGTACACCACGTTGAGTCCCAGGCGTTGTTCCCGGCCAAGGGTTTCGCTGCCGGTGCGTGCTTGATTGATGCACAACGCCAAGGGGCCGTGCCGGGCATCGAGGTAGGTCAATTGGCCGATAAGCACGCCGTCGTAGTCGAGGATTTGCGCCCGCCGGAATTCCGCACCGGGCAATGCCACCATTTCAGGGTTCAGCGCCAGGCCGAGCTGTTGTCCCACCGAACTCAACTGGGAGACATGGGACGAGCGGTCAGCGGTCAGGTTGTCGAGGGTTTGCGGGGTGTACAACGCCATGTATTCGGCCACCGAACCGCGCCATCCGCCGCCGGATTTAGGGCTTTGGACCCCCATAAACAGGCGATCTGCGGCGATTCCGGCGACAACGAAGGTCGCGGCCATGGCCAGGAAACCGCGACGGCTCAGGGCTGGCTTCGGTGGTGCGGCCGCTGCGGGCAACCCGTCGAGCATGTGTTGCAGGCGTGCGGTGGGGGCATCGTCCAGGACCGAATCAAACGCTTCGCGAAACGGCAGGTCCGACCGTTTCAGCCGTTCAAACCGTGCCGCGACCGAGGCGTCGGTGCGCAGCAGGTCATCGATGGACTGGCGTTGTTCCCGGTCGAGTTCGTCGTCCAGCCAGGCGACCAGCCATTCGTCCGAAGGGGGGGCGTGTGTCGTATCGTGGGTCATCGCCGTTCTCCTGTCGAAGGGCTCGACATGGCGGGTGGTGCGGTTTCAGCCAGTTTCAGGCGCGCGGCCGCCAATCGGCTCATGACGGTGCCCACGGGAATTTGCAGGATGTCGGCAGTCTCCTTGTACGAAAGTCCTTCGACATAGGTCAGAAAGACCGTTTCGCGTTGGGCTTCCGGCAGCGCGTTGACACGTTTGATCACTTGGGCGGCGAGGACCTCTTTCTGCGCCTGGCTTTCCCCGTCAAAGGACAGTTCCTGCTCGGCATCGACGAAACCCTGGCCCTGACGGACCCGTTGCGAGCGCAGTTCGTTGAGCCAGATCGAATGCATGATCGCCAACAGCCAACGGTCCAGACGGGTGCCCGCGGCGAACTGCGCGGCACGCTCCAGCGCCCGGACACAGGTGGCTTGCACCAGATCATCGGCCAGGTGCTTTTGTCGAGACAGCACCCAGCCGTATCGCCACAACCTTGGCAACAGAAGACCCAGCTCCCGGCGAAACTCAGCGTCTCTGCCTATGATGGCCTCCCGGCCTGTCGCTCATCATTCACTGAAGCGAACTCAGGTCTGCGGCGCTGCGGCGATGGCGTCGGCCAAGTCTTCGTACTCTTCACAGGTGGTGCTGCACAGCGCCTTGATCTTCACCAACTGTTCTTGAGCGAGATCGACGCGGCCCTTGATCACGTACGCCTCGCCCAGGTACTCCCGCACTTGTGCGTAGTTGGGGTCCAGGGCCACGGATTTCAGGTAGTAGCCGATGCCTTCATCGGTCCGGCCCAATTTGCGGGTGGCGTAGCCGCGATAGTTCAGCGCCTTCGCGGTATTCGGGTTTTGCAGGGTGTCGAGCAGCGACAGCGCTTCTTCGTAGCGGCCGTCTTTGGCGAGGCGGTAGGCATAATCGGTGCGGTCGGCGTCCGAGGTGGCCTTGCTGGTCTGCATCACGCATTTGCCGGATTTGCTGTCCCAGACCTGGCCTTTCGGGCAGTTGGGCTTGGGCGGGGCGGATTCGTCGCCCGAGGCGTTGGCCTGACCGGCGAACAGCGCCAGGGCCACGCAGGCCCCCAGCAACAGGGAAGGACGGGAGGGCGTGGCATGTGCCGACTGTGTGTTCATGGTTCTCATGCTCCGTAAATGATGGGATCGAATACGCGTTCGGCCCTGCCGAACACCACAACGACCGGGTGCAGGCCCGGTCAGCGAAGGATCAGCCGCGCAGATCCCCGAGAGGCATCGGCAACATGCGTTTCAAGGTGCTGTCGCCGATGATGTAGTGATGCCACAACGCAGCGGCGGCATGCACCCCTGCCAAAAAGATGATCGCCCAGGCAACGTTGTCATGCAGACCGCCCAAGGTGCTCCGCAGCCCGTGATCGATGGCGAACGGCGCCGGGATCGGAAATAAGCCAAAGAACGTGAACGGCTCACCCTGCGCCCAGCGAAACAGAAAACCCAGCGAGATCTGCGCCAGCAACAGCAGGTACAGCACGCCGTGCCCGAGGCTGGCCGCCAGATGGGCGGCGGGGTGGGTGTCGTGTTTCGGGCGATTGCCACCGAACACGCGCCACACGATGCGCGCGACGATCAGCACGGCAAAAGCGATGCCCAAGGAAATATGCACTGACTGTAGCCCCTTGCGCAGGTCCGTGCCTTTGGCGAGAAACGCCCAGATGTGGGCGCTGGCGAACAGAAAAATGACAACCGCGGCGGTCAGCCAGTGAAAAAGGCGAGTGATGCGGTCGTAGTGGTGAGCGGGAAGGCTGTGCAGGCGTGAAGTCGTGCTGTTCATGTGTAATCCCCGAAAGTGTCGAACCGTAAACACCCCGGCGAAGAAAGTTATTCGGCCCGGTCGTAAATTCTTTTCGGAGAAGGTCCGACGTACCGGGACCCTACCTCATCCCGGCACGCCCAGCCCGTTTCAGACCTTGAAAAAGCTCACGCGGGCGGTGAGTTGATCGGCGAGTTGCGAAAGCTCCTTGCTCGACAGTGCGACCTGATTAGAGCCCACCGCCGCCTCGCGGGCCGAGTCATGAATACGGTTAATGTTCTGGCTGACGTCTTCCGCCACGGCGCCTTGCTGCGCAGCGGCACTGGCGATTTGCGCGTTCATGTCATTCAGCGCACCAACCTCGTGGCGAATTTTCACCAGCGCCGTTTGCGCTTCCTGGGTCTGCTGGACCGTACGGTGAGCCATTTCCCGGCTTTCGCGCATCAGCCCGGCCGTGACGCCAGCACCGGCCTGCAACTGGCCAACCATGTTGCGGATTTCCTGAGTGGACTCCTGTGTCCGTGTGGCCAGCGAGCGAACTTCATCGGCCACCACGGCAAAGCCACGACCTGCTTCACCGGCTCGGGCGGCTTCGATGGCGGCGTTCAGGGCCAGCAGGTTGGTGCGTTCGGCGATGGCGTTGATCACCGCGACGATGGTCTCGATGGACTGACTGTCTTCGGAGACTTTTCCGACAGAATCAGCGGCGCTTTCCAGCTTGTACGCCAGTTCGTGCATGGCTTTGGCGGTGCCTTCGACCATGAGCTTGCCGTGCTCGACTTCCTGATCGGCTGTTTCGGTGGCGTTCGCCGCCTTGGCCGCATAACCGGCGACTTCCTTGACGCTGCCCGCCATCTGGCCGATAGCCGTGGCCATGTGCTCGGTCTCGGTGGCCTGCAGGCGCATCTGTTCGCTGTTGCTGTCGGAACTGGCGCGCAGTTGCGAGGACGAGCCCATCAAATCCATCGCCGCCGCCCGCACCTGGTTGATGGTGGCGGAGAGGTGCGCATTGGTGACTTTCAAGGCGCCCATCACGCTGTCGGGGTAGGGCGTTTCAATGGCTTGAGTCAGTTCACCCGACGCCAGCCGTCGGATGGAGGCCGCGACTTCGTGGGGTTCTGCACCGAGGGTCGATTTGACGCTGCGGATGATCAGCAGCGAAGCCACAACGCCCAGCGCCACGGCAACGGCGGTGGCGATCAACATCAGCACCGCGAAACTGGCGGCAGTGACGCGCACCATGCCGATATGGTCGGCAATGGAGGCTTCTTCCAGATCGATCAGCGCGTTGATGCGGTTCAGCCAGTCCTTGTAGGCGCCCGAAACGTCAGCCATCAGCGCAGTCTGTGCCTGGTCGATGTCGCCTTGTTGACGCAGGCGCAGCACTTTGTCGGTCGCGCTCAGGGCGGCACGTTCCGCCGCTTTGATGCTGGCCAGAAACTCCTGTTCGCGGGCAGTGGCGCCTTTGGTTTGATAAATCTGGTCCATCGGGCTGGCGGACGCTTGATACAGCGCGTTCAGGCGCTCGATGTCGCGCAGGTGGGTCGCCAGGCCCTGGTCATCGCGGACCAGCACGGCGTCGCGCACCGCGATGGCCCGGTCATGCACGCTGCCTCGGAAGTTGATCGCATAACGCTGCTTGATCGTGGCGTCTTCGCTCACATCCGTCAGCGTATTTTCAATAATGCTGACCCGGTGCACGCCGATGAGGGTGATGAGGATCATCAGGGCGAGTACCAGACCGAAGCCGAGCCCAAGCCGTTTGCCGATCGTAAGCTGTTTGAACATGTCCGCCGGTTCCAACTGTTGTCTGATATTAGATGGCTACTACTGATGCTCGTTATACGTCATCGCTAAGCCGTCTGCAGGCACTTTTATCTATCGGGGCGATATACGCTGCCGGTGGCGAGTCGGGTCGGGAAATGAAGCCTGCGGGTGATTAAACACTGTGAGTGATGGCATCAAGTGCGCGGAGAGTTGCGAACTATCGTGAATTAACCAGATAGTGAAAACTGCATGAAGATTATTTAATAAAAAAAGCCACCGCACTGACGTGGGGTGGCTAAAAAGTCTTACCAAAGGAATGATGAAGTGGAGCAAGATTCGATTACTTGATGCTGCGGATTCACCAAGTCATTGATTCGTGTGCTTCATCGCCGACAAAGGTAACACCGGTGGCGGCGCTTCAACTATTACTAAGATCGATAGTGACTATCACGACCCATTCATGAACCGTCCGGCGGAAAAATGCTAAAAGTTTTTCGCCCGAGGAGCACACTCGGCAAGAAATGGGGTTGATATACCTCATTGCAACAATAAGGAAATGGGCCTGTAGCCTGTAGATCAGCCGTGAACATCAATTACGGTGCCGATGTATTTTTGCCCATCTGCCATAGCGCACATTCCACCGTTTCATCTTTCTCCTGAACTCAGGACGATACCCTGCATGTCAGGGTCTGCGGAACGTTGGGCCTTAATTGAGACAGGGGATAATAATGACATTTGTGAAATGGAACCTCGTGACGCTCGCGGTTTCGCTGGGCGTGAGCCAGATGGCGGCCGCTGGCGTCGTCAGTGATCAGTCCGATGCCAAGGGTTTTGTCGAAGACAGCAGCCTGACCGTTCATCTCAAGAACTATTACTTCAATCGCGACGGCAAGAACGGCGGTGGCGACCGCAAGGATTGGACCCAGGGCGTCATCGGTAACTTCAGCTCTGGGTTCACCCAAGGCACGGTGGGCTTTGGCGTCGATGCCTACGGTGAGTGGGGCATCAAGCTGGACGGCGGCGCAGGCACCGCGGGGACTGGCAACCTGCCGGTGGATCGCCACGGCGATCCGGAAGACGAGTACGGCACCGCGGGCGGCGCCATCAAAATGCGGATTTCCAAGACCGAATTGCGCTACGGCGACCTGATGCCGACCGCGCCGGTGTTTGCCGCAGGCGGTTCGCGCCTGTTCACGCAGACGGCCACGGGCTTCAACCTGTTGAGCAGCGACATCGCCGGTCTGGAACTGGATGGTGGTCACTTCACGGGCGGCAATGGCCCGGTCACCACCAACCACGATCACGATATTTATGCGTCGTACGCGGGTGTTACGGCGTCGAGCATTGACTATGCCGGTGGCAAGTACACCTTCAACGACAACCTGACGGCCAGCCTGTATGGCTCCAACCTGAAGGACGTCTGGGATCAGTACTACGGTAACCTCAACTACACCCAAGGCATTACCGACACCCAGTCCGTCAACTTCGACTTCAATATCTATCGCACCAATGATGCCGGTTCGGCCAAGGCCGGTGATATCAGCAACACCACGTGGTCGCTGGCCGCCGCTTATTCTTTCCTGACCGCGCACACGATTACGCTGGCGTACCAGAAAGTGCATGGCGATACCCCTTTCGACTATGTGGCCTTTGGTATTAACGGCCCTGGCGATACGGCGGATTCGATCTTCCTCGCCAACTCCGTTCAATACTCCGACTTCAACGGCCCCGGCGAGAAATCGTGGCAGGCCCGTTATGACTTGAACATGGCGAGCTACGGCGTGCCGGGGCTTAGTTTCATGGCCCGTTATATCACCGGTGATGATATCGACGGCTCGCATATGCCGTCGAACAGCACCTACGTGAACTATGGTTACGGTGAAGATGGCAAGCACCACGAAATCAACGTCGAGGCCAAATATGTGGTGCAGGCCGGCCCGGCGAAGAACCTGTCGCTGCGTTTGCGTGAAGCGATCCATCGCGCCAATGCCGACCAGGCGGAAGGCGACGTGAATGAATTGCGTCTGATCGCGGATTACCCGATCAACGTGTTCTGATGCGTTAAACCTGCTGGTAATAAAAAGCCAGGCGAACCCGTAACGGTTGCCTGGCTTTTTTCATGGCGTAGAACGCTGTGTGAAAGATCAATCCGGCGTGTGATCCCCACGAATCGAGAAGTTCGACATGTGCTCCAGGCCTTTGATCAGGCCGGAGTGGTCCCAACCGCTGCCCCCCAGTGCCGCGCAGGTGCTGAATACCTGTTGAGCGTTGGCGGTGTTTGGCAGGTTCAGCCCCAGTTCGCGAGCGCCTTCCAACGCAAGGTTCAGGTCTTTCTGGTGCAGGGCGATGCGGAAGCCGGGGTTGAAAGTGCCTTTGATCATGCGTTCGCCGTGCACTTCAAGAATCTTCGACGAGGCGAAACCGCCCATCAGCGCTTCGCGGACTTTTGCCGGATCAGCCCCATTTTTCGAGGCGAACAGCAGCGCTTCCGCCACCGCCTGAATGTTCAGGGCGACGATGATCTGGTTGGCGACCTTGGCAGTCTGGCCGTCGCCATTGCCGCCGACCAGCGTGATGTTCTTGCCCATGGTCTGGAACAAGGGCAGGGCGCGCTCGAACGTGCCTTGATTGCCACCGACCATGATGCTCAGGGTCGCAGCCTTGGCGCCGACTTCACCGCCCGACACCGGGGCGTCTAGGTAGTGCGCGCCCGTGGCGTTGATCTTCTCGGCGAAGGTTTTGGTGGCGGACGGCGAAATCGAGCTCATGTCGATCACCACTTTGCCCGCCCCCGTGCCTTCGCTCAGGCCGTTCTCGCCGAACAGTACGTCGTTGACCTGAGGGGTGTCGGGCAGCATGACGATGATGAATTCCGCTTCCTGGGCCACTTCCCGCGGGTTGTTCAACACCGTCGCGCCGCCGTCGATCAAGGAGGCGGGCGGGGCGACGAAGTGTTTCGACAGGATGAGTTGATGACCTGCTTTCTGCAGGTTTTCCGCCATGGGCAGGCCCATGATGCCGGTGCCGATAAAGCCGATGTTAGCCATGAAATGTTCCTCTTTTTTGTATATGTGCCGCCTGTAGGAGCGTGGCTTGTCCCGCGATCGACCGGGCACCGGTCGTAAAACTGAAACGCACGGTGTGTCAGGCACGCTGAGGTATCAGGTTTTACTGCTGCTTCGCACCAGATCGCGGGGCAAGCCACGCTCCTACAGGGCGATCCCGGTAGGCGTCAGTTTGTGTCAGATCAGGTTATGGGTCTTCAACCAGCCAAGCCCCGCTTCCGTGGTGGTCAACGGCTTGTACTCACAGCCGATCCACCCGCGATACCCCAGTTTGTCCAAGTGCCCGAACAGAAACCCGTAGTTGATCTCGCCAGTCCCTGGCTCATGCCGCCCAGGGTTGTCGGCCAGTTGCACGTGGCGAATCACCGGCAGGTTTTTTTCCAGGGTGCGGGCCAGGTCGCCCTCCATGATCTGCATGTGATAGATGTCGTATTGCAGCGACAGGTTGCGGCTGCCGACTTTCTCGCGGATCGCCAGGGCCTGGGCCGTGGTGCTGAGGTAGAAGCCCGGGATGTCCAGGGTGTTGATCATTTCCATGACCAGATCGATGCCTTGGGCTTGCAGCCTGTCGGCCGCGTACTTGAGGTTGTCAACGAAGGTCTTTTCAATCAGCGCGTCATCGAAACCCTGTGGCTTGATCCCGGCCAGGCAGTTGACCTGGGTGTTGCCCAAAACCTTGGCGTAGGCGATGGCCAGATCGACCCCGGCGTAAAATTCTTCGACCCGGTCCGGGTGGCAGGCAATCCCGCGCTCTCCCTTGGCCCAGTCGCCCGCTGGCAGGTTGAAGAGCACCTGGGTCAGGCCGTTGGCGTCCAGTTCGGCCTTGATTTGCGCCGAGCTGAAGTCGTACGGAAACAGGTACTCGACCCCGCTGAACCCGGCGTTGGCCGCGGCTTCGAAGCGTTGTAGAAAGTCCAGCTCGGTGAACAGCATGGACAGGTTGGCGCAGAGACGTGGCATGGTTCGCTCCTTTCTTTCTCTTTATGCGGTGGCGTCGATCAGTGCCGTTATTTAGTCCAGCAGGCTGATCGCGGTCGGGGCGTCGGCTCGGTTTTCGGCCAGCGATTCGAATTCATTGATCGCGTTGATCTCGGTGCCCATGGCGATGTTGGTCACGCGCTCAAGGATGATCTCGACCACCACCGGCACGCTGTATTGCTGCATCAGGCTTGATGCCTCGGCGAACGCGGCCTGGATGTGTGCCGGATCGCTGACACGAATAGCCTTGCAGCCCAGGCCTTCTGCCACTGCAACGTGGTCCACGCCATAGCCTTCCAGCTCGGGGGCGTTGATGTTGTCGAACGCCAGCTGCACGCAATAATCGATGTCGAAGTTGCGCTGCGCCTGACGGATCAGACCCAGGTACGAGTTGTTCACCACGACGTGGATGTACGGCAGTTTGAACTGCGCGCCCACGGCCAACTCTTCAATCATGAACTGGAAGTCATAGTCGCCCGACAGTGCGACAACCTGGCGGCTCGGGTCGGCCTTGGCCACGCCCAGCGCTGCCGGAATGGTCCAACCCAGCGGGCCTGCCTGACCGCAATTGATCCAGTGACGCGGCTTGTACACGTGCAGGAATTGCGCGCCAGCGATCTGCGACAGACCGATGGTGCTGATGTAGCAAGTGTCCTTGCCAAAATACTGGTTCATCTCTTCGTACACGCGCTGCGGCTTGACCGGCACGTTGTCGTAATGGGTCTTGCGCTGCATCGTGCGCTTGCGTTCCTGACAACTGGCCAGCCACTGGCTGCGGTTTTTCAGCTTGCCAGCGGTGTGCCATTCGCGAGCGACTTCCAGGAACATCGCCAAGGCGGCGCCTGCGTCGGAAACGATGCCCAGGTCCGGCATCAAAACGCGACCGATCTGCGTCGGCTCAATGTCGACGTGGATGAACTTGCGGCCTTCGCTGTACACCGAAACCGTACCGGTGTGGCGGTTGGCCCAGCGGTTGCCAATGCCCAGCACCATGTCCGATTCCAGCATCGTCGCGTTGCCATAACGATGGGAGGTTTGCAGGCCCACCATGCCGGCCATTTGCGGGTGATCGTCCGGAATCGTGCCCCAGCCCATGAGGGTCGGGATGACCGGAATGCCCGTCAGCTCGGCGAATTCCACCAGCGCATCCGAGGCATCGGCGTTGATAATGCCGCCACCGGCGACGATCAGCGGACGCTCGGACGCGTTGAGCATCGTCAGGGCTTTTTCAATCTGGTTACGGCTGGCCTGGGGCTTGATCACCGGCAACGGCTCGTAGGCGTCGATGTCGAATTCGATCTCGGCCATTTGCACGTCGAACGGCAGGTCGATTAACACCGGACCCGGGCGGCCGCTGCGCATCAGCTGGAACGCCTTCTGGAACACATAAGGCACTTGGCCCGGTTCCATGACGGTGGTGGCCCATTTGGCGACCGGCGCGGCAATGCTGGCGATGTCGACGGCTTGGAAATCTTCCTTGTGCATGCGGGCCCGGGGCGCTTGGCCGGTGATGCAGAGAATCGGGATCGAGTCGGCGGACGCTGAGTACAGGCCGGTGATCATGTCGGTACCGGCCGGGCCGGAGGTGCCGATGCACACGCCGATGTTCCCGGCGATGGCGCGGGTGTACCCCTCGGCCATGTGCGAGGCGCCTTCGACGTGGCGGGCCAGCACGTGATCGATGCCGCCGAGTTTCTTGAACGCTGCGTACAGCGGGTTGATGGCAGCGCCGGGGATACCGAACGCGGTATCGACCCCTTCGCGACGCATCACCAGAACGGCGGCTTCGATGGCTCTCATGATGGTCATTTGTTAGTCTCCTGAACTCGATAGTTTTTGTACGTGCTCAGCCTGATTTGAATTAGAGAGTTTGTGAATGGCTGCTTTTGGCAGTTCTGTCGGTATCAGGAGTATCGAATGGATCGTTACACAGAGGTACGCAGTTACGTGCTGGTCGCCACTCACGGCAGTTTTGCGGCGGCGGCGCTGGTGGAAGGTGTGACGCCGGTGATCATGGGACGACGCCTGAGCGCACTGGAAGATCGATTGGGGGTGAAGCTGATTCACCGCTCCACTCGCGGCCTGACCCTGACCGATGCGGGCGAGTCGTACCTGGAAAACGCCAAGACCGTGTTGCAGTCGTTCGAAGAGCTGGACGCGAGCATCAGCGAGAACGAAAACAGCGTGCGCGGGCACCTGGTTGTCTCGGCCCCGGCAGGGTTCGGGCGTCAACATGTCGCCCCGCACGCACCGGAGTTTCAAGCGCGTTTTCCGGATTTGCAGCTGTCGTTCAACCTCACTGACAACGTGGTCGATCTGGTGCGCGAGGGCTATGACATGAGCATCCGCATCGGCGAGGTGCTCGACCCCAACTATGTGGCGATCAAGCTGTACGCCAACAAACGCGTGGTGTGCGGCTCACCGGGGTATTTTGCGGAACACGGTCTGCCGCAGACGCTGGAAGACCTGGCCGATCACAATTGCCTGACGTTCAACTTGCAGGGCGGACAACACAGGGGCTGGACCTTTCAGCGGGACGGCAAACCGGTGGCGATCAAGGTCACGGGCAATCTCTATTGCAACGATGGCGAGCTGTTGTACGACTGGGCCAAACGCGGGCTGGGCCTGTGCTGGCGCTCGACGTGGGAGATCCAGAACGCGGTGGGGAGCGGGGCGCTGGTCACGGTGCTGGATGACTTTGCGTTGCCCAGTTATGACATTCAGGGGGTCTATCCCCATCAGCACTACCTGCCCGCGAAGGTGCGGTTTTTCATCGCGTTTCTGAAGGAGGTGTACAACCGGCCGGGGTATTGGACGAACGGGGGATAACGGGCAGTCCTCAGCGGGAACCGATCAGGACGCTGACGCCACTCACGCGGTATTCAGACCGTCCCGGAGGTGTCAGATGTCGATGAAAATACTCGGTCCCGCCCAGCAGGGCTTTGGCCTGGACACCCGCGACTTCGCCCACAAGGACGCGTTCAAGGGCAGTGGAGGTTCATCCGCTCAGAGTGGGATGGTCAGTTTTGGTGGGGCAGCCGGGGCAGGCGGGCAAGTCAATTTTGGCGGCCAGCCTGCGGCGTTGAGCGACAGTCGGGTCGCGGCAGCTCAGGCACCGGCGGACGGCAACGACAGCTTGGGCAATCAGGTCCGTGACCTGGTGCAACAGATACTCCAGCTCATCGCGCAGATGATGCAAAACAACCAGAATGCGCCGCAGACCCCCTCGGATGGCGCAGGCAATGGCAGTTCGCCGGGCCAATCGCAGAAGCCGGTGACGAACGCCGCCGCGCAGCCCCCGCAAACCGATCAGTCGGCTCAGCCTGCGCGCCAGACAGCGACACCGCCGACCTCGACACCGCAAACAGCGGCTGCCGAACCGCAAACCGCCACAGCCGACCCGGCCACGGCCACGCCTTCCACGAACAGCGCCAGCAGCACGGCTGCCACGGGAGACAATCCGGTCGCGGGCAGTGGTCCGCGCGCGTTCAACATCACCAATACTCAGGATCACCCGATCAAGATCGGGCAGTTCGACCAGCACGATCAACTGACGGCCGAGCTGACCCTGCAGCCCGGCCAGAAGGGCACGATGAAGTTCGAGAACGACACCACGGGGCTGCTCAAACAGGCAGACGCCGATGGCGAGTACAAGCCGGACGCCAGCCGTCTGGAGTTCTACAACGGGTTCATCAACACCAGCGACATCGACGGCCGCAACGCCGCGATCCATGCCACCGATGGCAAGGGTTTCGAAGTGGGCGACAGCCAGAGCGTGGCGGACAAGGCATCGAGCGACATCGTCTCGGCTGACTCGGCGGGCAACAAAACCGTGGCGGGTTTCTATGACGGTTCAACCGACGCCATGCGCAAGGGCGGGGACTTCCTGACACAGACCCTGGGCACGGGCATGACCTACATGCACCCGAACGACGACACCCTCGGCCAGGGCAACAACCCGATGCGCCACACTGACGCGATGTCGCTGGACGTCACGTTCGGCAAGGCGTGACGCCCCTGTAGGCGCGAATTCATTTGCAAGGCGTTCGTACATCCGCCACCTGTCTGTCGCCTGGACGATTATTCGCGAATGAATTCGCTCCCACAGTGAAGCCCATGCCCGGTCAGATCAACTCCACGGATATCGGCGGTAATCCACGAACCTCTCCGACGGCCACACCCGGCCCCTTCGTCAAATACATGCCGGTGTACGAGCCGGTGGTGATGATCAGGTCCGGCGTCACGCTCTGGCCGTTTTGCGTGTGGTGGTTGACCACCCACGGCAGCAGGCGACGCGGGTCGCCCGCCGGGTTGGCGCCGTCGCCGGGTACGATGTCTTCGTCGGCATAGGTGAAGGTCACGGCGGGTTCGACGAAGGGGAAGCTGGCGTCGTACGGCACGAAATCGCCGACGATCAGTGCCCCGTGGTTGAGCAGGTCGCCCAGCGCCAGCAGCGGGTCGATCTTTGGCCAGGCTCTGAACCGGCTGGAGACGATCTCAATGATGGCGCCCATGGAGCCGATGCTGCCCAGCACGTCCTCATCGGAATAGGCCTCGGCGCGGGGCGTGAATTCGCGGTTCAGGCGAAAGGCGATTTCAAGTTCGAGGATCGGGTGTGGATAGTCGACAATCTCAACTTGGCTGCCACTGGCAAACAGGCCGTCTTCCGGGAGTAATGCGCCCGTGATGGGGCCGCCATGGGTGGCTTTCGAACCCACTTTCCAGCCGCCGACCGTGGTGTCTCGCAACCGCAGGATTTCCCGTTGCAGGGCGTAGGCACTCGGCGCATCGGCAGGGATGTAATCAGGGCGAATCTCGGTGATTTTCTGGCCGTCGCGCATGGCGTCGACGATCAATTCGGCGATTTTTGCTGGGTGAGACGGTTGATTCACGCGGGACTTCCTTCAGTCAATTGAATGGAAAGTGCCCCACGATCCGGTCTCAGTCGTGGGGCCAGCGTGACTACTCTAACCCCATTTGCCGACCGCGCAGAACCCTGCGTTACACATCAGCCGTTCTGGCAGTCGTCACCCAGACGGGTGTATTCAAGTGTGTGGCTGACGCCCTTGCTGTCGACGTACTCGATTTGCGCCTTCACCGGCCCGCATTCCCCAGGGGCGTTGCTGGCGGTGTTGATGCGCACGACCTTGGCGATGTCCAGGTCCTGGGTGTAATCGTACTGGCCGTCCTGGACCGCCGCCGAGGTGCCGCGGCTGACCGTATCGTCGGCAAAGGTGAACACACTGAAAAACGACAACGCGATGAAGAGAAAGGTTTTCATGGCAGGCTCCACGTGATCCGCTGTGCCGGGCTCAGAGGTTGGCTCGGGTATGGCGCCATTCTAGGGAGCGGGCGGGACGCAGCTGAAATGGTGCGTGTCGATACACGTCATCAACGGAGCTGATGCCCGATGCGGGCGAAGGGCGATGCGTCGGCGGGACTCGAAATAATTGTGCGAGCGGTGGAATAAGCGCCGAGCGGGTGCGTCTTGCTGCGGTCACTGACTGAACGCTGCGGCGTTCACCCCTACTTACCGCTTGAGGTCACGCCATGAAGTTTCGTCACGTCCGTTCCGCCTTCGCTGTCGCCGCACTCGCCCTGGCCACCGCCGGATTCGCCACTGCCGCTTCGGCGGCCCCTGTGAAAAACATCGTGCTCGTCCACGGCGCCTTCGTGAACGGCGCGGGCTGGAAGCCGGTGTACGACATTCTGGTGAAAGACGGCTATCACGTGGCCATCGCCGCGCACCCGCTGACGTCGTTCAGCGATGACGTCACCGCCGTCAAACGCATCCTGGCGATGCAGGACGGCCCGACCATCCTCGTCGGCCATAGCTACGGCGGGGCGATCATCTCCGACGCGGGCGAAGACAGCCACGTCGCGGGTCTGGTGTACATCGCCGCCCACGCGCTGGACGTCGGCGAGACCGAGGCCGCCAACGGTAAGCTGTACCCGAACGCGACCAAGGCGGTGAAAAAGACCGACGACGGTTTCCTGTACCTCGATCCGGCGTTTTACCCAGCGGATTTCGCCGCCGATCTGCCCAAGGCTCAGGCCGAGTTCGAAGCTCACAGCCAGTCCCTGACGTCGGCCTCGGTGTTCACCACGGCGGCCACTGTCGCGGCCTGGAAGACCAAGCCGAGCTGGTACGCGGTGGCCAAGTCTGATCGCATCATCAACCCCGATCTGGAGCGCATGTACGCCAAGCGTGCCAACGCGCACACCATTGAGATTGCAGGCGCCAGCCACGCGGTGTACGAATCCCACCCGAAAGAAGTGGCAGCGCTGATCGAACAGGCGGCACAGCACGCACAGGACGGGAAGTGAGTTGACCGGCGCCTGATTCAAGCTGCAGGAGCGAATTCATTCGCGAAGCGCCGGTATGCCAGGCATGTCTCTAACGGATGTACCTACGTCGCGCGTAGGCATTCGCTGCCACAGCAGGAGCAAAAACCAGGGAGCTTCAGTCATTCCTCCCTGGAATCCACTGCATAAAAAACATGAATTTTATTTATGGGCATCAACCCTCTACCGTGTACGGACATGTCCTGTGCACGGATCAGAGATGACCGCTCAACCCCCCGCTGCAATCCTCGAAGAACACTGGAAGCGCAACCTGGCGGTGTGCGTCGCCGGGTCGTTCACCACGATCATCGCCATGACCTTGCTGTTGCCATTCCTGCCGCTGTACGTCGAACACCTGGGTGTCAGCGACCCCGCGGCCATTGTGCAATGGTCCGGCGCGGCGTTCGGGGCGACCTTTCTGTCTGCCGCATTCACCGCGCCGTTGTGGGGTCGGTTGGGAGATCGCTACGGCCGCAAGCTGATGTTGATTCGCGCCAGTCTGGGCATGGCCGTGGCGATGTCGCTGATCGGTCTGGCAGAAAACATCTACCAATTGGTGGGGCTGCGGCTGCTGGCAGGCTTGTTGGGCGGGTATGCGTCCGGGGCGACGATTCTGGTGGCGACCCAGACGCCCAAAGAACGCTCCGGCTGGGCGTTGGGCATGCTCTCGTCGGGGATCATGGCGGGGAATCTCACAGGGCCGTTGATTGGCGGATTCTTGCCGCCGCTGATCGGCATCCGCAACACCTTTTTCCTGGCCGGTGGCGTGATCTTCCTCACGTTTCTCGCCACGCTGTTCATCATGAAAGAAGCGCCCAGGCCCAAGCGTGCGGCAGGCGAAGCCAGGCCTGTCGCCGTGCGGCCCTGGGATTTGATCCCGGACAAGCGGCCGGTGATCACCATGTTCGTGGTCGCGTGCCTGGTGATGTTTTCGATCATGTCCATCGAACCCATCATCACGGTGTACCTCACGCAATTGCACACGGAAAACGTGACCGTGATGGCGGGGCTGGTGATGTCCGCCACAGCACTGGCCAGTGTGTTGTCGGCCTCGCGGATCGGCAAGCTCGCAGACCGCATCGGCCACTGGAAAGTGGTGATGGGGTGTTTGATCGCAGCGGCCGTGCTGTTGATTCCCCAGGCCTTCGTGACCAACGAATGGCAACTGGTGGCGTTGCGCTTTTTGATGGGCGTTGCCTTGGGCGGGCTGCTGCCGTGTATCGCGGCGATTATCCGGCATTCAGTGCCGGATCAGGTCGCGGGGCGCATGTTGGGCTACTCGACGTCCAGCCAGTACGTCGGCCAGGTGCTGGGGCCGTTGACGGGCGGGTATCTCGGCGGACACTTCGGCATGCCCATCGTGTTCATCGCGACGTGTGTGTTGATGGCCGTCTGCGCGGCGGTGATGTTGATGATGCGGCCCGCGACGCCTTAGCCTCCGGGGCATTCACCCCACGCTGCGCTTCACCGTCCACGTTTTGACGAAACCATGACATGGCATCCGGATAATCAGCCCGGCGGCGCAAGCCCTGATCTGAGTGACGCACGGAACCCCATGGATATCAAACACAGTCTGAAACAGCGGATCGTGATCGTTTTTGCGTTGATGAGCGCGTTGGTGGCCGGCGTGTTCGCGGTGGGCATCATCGCCACCGTGCACGTCGTGGAAAAACGTCTGACGGCCATCAACATGAGCGGCAATCTTCACCGCCTGCTCAAGCTGGACAATGTCGAGGAATGGCGCCATCGCCCGGAAAAAGGCGAGCTGTTCTATGCCGATGATGGCGCGAGCGATCTGGCCATGGCCGATGACCTGCGGGGCCTGCCCCTCGGCTTTCAGGAATTTTTCCGTGGCAAGCGCGCCTATTACGCGATGGTGGCGTCTGTCGGGGAGCGGCATTACGTGCTGTTGCGCGACCAACGTTCGTTCGCCAAGCGCGAGCGGATCCTGTTTGGCGTGGTCCTGATCGGTTTCATTCTGAGCGTGCTGCTGGCGGTGCTGCTCGGCCGCCTGTTGGCGTCGCGGGTGATGGCACCGGTGTCGAGCCTGGCGGGGCAGGTGCGTCATCGTGATCAACTGCTCGAATTGGCGCCGGTGCTGGCCAACGGGTATGCCAGGGACGAAGTCGGCGCGCTGGCGCGATCTTTCGATGAAACCCTGGGACGCCTGCGGGCGGCATTGGGGCGCGAGAAACTGTTCACCAGCGATGTCAGCCACGAATTGCGCACGCCGCTGATGGTGCTGGCGACGTCCTGCGAGCTGCTGCTGGAATACCCGCGTCTGGACGAGCGTTCACGAACGCAGGTGCAACGCATCAGCAAAGCCACGGCGGGCATGAATCAACTGGTGGAAACCTTCCTGTTGCTGGCGCGGACTGAAGGCAAGAACGCGCCACAAGGCCAGCGCGGCACACTGTCACAGATTGCCGACGAATTGCTTGAGGTCTGGCGTGCGCCCATCGAAGAGAAAAACCTGACGTTCATTTATGAACCCTGTGATGAAGCTGAAGGGCTGTACAACGAGCCGCTGCTGCGTTCGGTCATGGGCAACCTGTTGCGCAACGCCTGGCATTACACCGACACGGGCTTCATCCGGCTGACGTTGCATGCCCATGGGTTTACGGTCGAAGACAGCGGGATCGGGATTCCGCTGGAGAAGCAGCAGGCGATGTTCCAGCCCTTTGTGCGGGGCGACGAACAGCGCGGAGAAGGGCTCGGATTAGGGTTGTCGCTGGTCCAGCGGATTTGTGGCAATCAGCACTGGACCGTGACGTTGACCAGCCGGGAACCGGCGGGCTGCCGTTTTACCGTTGTGCTTGAGGCACCGGGACAATTGTCGGTGTGAGCGGTTTGGGCGCGGGCTTGAGTTCGATGCCGGGGTCCAGCCTGGCCCGCCCATAGAAGGCCAGCGCGGTCAGGAACATCGAGAACCAGACGATAATGCCGGCCCAAAAAGTGTGGGACATGAAGTGCCAGCCTTGCAGCACCCGCGTGGTGCCGTAGACCATGCCCAGCACTAGCGCGAAGCCCATCAGCTTGCGGGCGTGACGCCAGCGGTAACGCCGTGCCACGAAAAACAGCGCCATCATCGTGAACCCCCCCGATGCGTGACCACCCGGCCAGCAGCGCCCTTTGCCAGCGTCATGCAGCAGGTTGAAGTTCTCGAACCATTCCTTTTGCTTTTCGATGCCGCCGTACAGCGTGGTTTCGATCGGGCAATAGATGCTGGTGTGGCTCTTGAAATAGTGGATCGCGCCGGTGGTGATGGAAAACGCGAAGACGACGAACAGCAGGTCCCGGCGATGGCGGGTGAGGAAACGCAGCAAGGGCGCCACGCGGATTTTCTCCAGCCAGGCCATCATCTTCACGTGTTGTTCGGCCTTGAATCGCGGCCAGATGAACGACAGCAACGCGCCAATGATAGCGGCTTCGCCGGTCCAGTTCGGAATGATCCGCGCCCACTTGTGGGTGATGGTTTCAAACAGTTTGTTGTGTTGAAGCGGGAAGGCCTGGGTGGTCGTGTTGTACATCCAGTCGCTGAGGATCACGTCCAGCCCCGTCAAATCGAAGCTGACGAAGAGGATCAAGGCCAGCAGCAACGGGACACCCACATGCTTGAAGTAGAAACGGTTTCGGCTGTTGTGCACGGTCTGATGTTCCGAAGGGCGGGTGAAGGAAAAGGCGTGGGTCAGGGGCGTTTGGCGAGGACGGTGTTCCAGTCCTGCGCGTCGATGTAGCCCAATACGGTGGCGCTGTGGTCTTTGCGGTTGACCGAGACGATCAGCGACGAGCCGTAATCCAGCGTGACCGGGGCGCGGACGTTCAGGGATTTTTCAACCTCGCTGATGCACTCGCTGTGGGTCACCAGAATCAGGTTGTACCCGTCCATCTTGTGCTTAAGGACGTCGTCGAGCATCGATTTGCGGCAATTGATCAACCAGTCCTGGGCCACGGGCGCGCGGTTGAAGGCGAACGCGGCCGTCTGCTCGGTGCGGCGCAGCGGACTGTTGTAAATCGTGGCTTGATCCAGCCCCAAGGCCTGAAACGTACGCCCCAACTGTTCGGCAACGCGGCTTCCCTTGACCGTGATGCCGTCGGGTTGTGCGAGGCAGGGGTTGGTGGAGTGATCGCAGCGCTCAGCGTGACGGGTGAGTACCACCAGATCGCCCTGAGCCCAGAGCGGGAAAAAATTGATCTTGCGCAGACGATGGCCGTCCGAGAGGTCAGTCAAGGGTGGCGGTCGCAACGCCAGAGTGGTCACCCCGGCCAATGCCAGCATTGCCATACTAAACACCATTAAACGGGATAACTTTCCCAGCGCCTGATACCGCGCGTTCAATTGATCCAGGGCGTGGCTGAAGTTGAGCGTCATGACGAGCCCTGCAATAAATAAAAAAGGATTCAGGACGCAACTTTCAAACTAAGTCGAGATAAGTGCGTCGCGTTGATTCAAAGTAAGCGAGTCAGAGTCAACAGGGAGTGAAGCGTTTGTGAAAATCGTTTTCACATTTGCCTCGCCGCTCAACGGCTCTATTTTGCAGGCTTTGGCGGGATGTTATCGCTGACGTTCGATCACAGAAGCCAGCACCGAAACGTGTCACAAAGACGTCATGGGCCGCGCATGCAATTTTCACAAAAGTTTGACACCCAACCATTAACGCTCTGTGACGTACTGCCATTGACGATACTGTCATTCTTCACTTTTCATGCGTGCACGCTTGCAGTAATACAGTGGGCGAGAAATAAAAACGGACGTCGTTATCGCCGCATTGCAATGCTAATGTGCATGCGGCTGCTGTGCTTCGCAGTGAACCGTCGTGGACGACAGGCCATCACGTAATCTCTGGATCACGTCTACGCTTCCGGCAGTCGTTAACCGATCCGCGTGCCCACAGGAGTCTGTATTGACAGCGATCGCTTCCGAGTTTCTGTCGGGTGTCACCCCGGATCGGGCCAGACGCCAGGCCTGGTGGGCAGGAGGACTGGCCTTTCTGTTATTCGTGACGGCCAGCTGGCACCTGAGCATCATCGGATTCGACTCTCGCTTCGTGATGTTCGCGCAGGAAATGCTGCGTCACGGTCCAGGCGTATTCCCCACGACTTACGGCGAGCCGTACCCGGACTACTCGGGTTTTACGACGTGGTTGATCTACCTCGGTTCATTGCCCTTCGGTCAGGTCACCAGTTTCAGCGCCTGGCTACCGACCTGCATCGCGTCAGCGGTGATGGTGGGGTTGATGTACCGGTTGCTGTCGCCTTACTCGCGCCGCTGGGCATGGCTCAGCATCGCCTTGTTGCTACTGAGCAATACCTTCATCACCGAAACCCGCGCCGTGTCGCTGGATCAGATGCTCGCCACGGTGTCGTTCGCCGTGTTTTACCTCGCCTACGCCACCGATCACTTTGGTTCGGCCCGACGCTTGAGCGCCGTGTTCGCGCTGTTGATACTCGGCTTCGCGATTCGTGGCCCGATTGGACTGGTGGTGCCCGCCGGTGTCCTCTGCAGCTATTACGTTTTGAACCGGCAATGGCGCCGTCTTTGGACAGTCGGGCTGGCGGCCGTCGTGTTGCTGTTGGCGTGCGTGCTGGTGCTGTTGCTGCTGGCGAGAATCAGCGGAGGGGAGGCATTGCTGGCCGAGGTCGTGCGCATGCAGGTCACCTCACGCATGGACGGCAGCGAGGGGAGCAGCCCGGTGTTCTGGTACTTCAGCAGCGCGTTCGGCAACTATGCGCTGGCTTACCCGCTCGCGCTGGTGGTGTTGGCGACGGTGGCGGTGGTGGCAAGAAAACAGCGGAGCGAAGCGCTGGATTTACTGTACGTGTGTGCCTTTGCCGGTTTGACGGTGATGGTCGGGTTGTCGATTCCCCAAGCCAAGAAAGCGCGCTACATCCTGCCGATGTTGCCCATGGCGGCGATTATTGCCGCGTACCCGTTTCAAGTCCGTGCAGGGCGCAGCTTCTGGTGGCTGCGTGGTTTCATCCTGACCTTCTGTTGCTTCATTCCCGGTGTGCTGATGGCGGGGTTGCTGGCGGTGCGTCCGCGTTTTCCCGAAGCCCTCAGCGACATCGGCCCGATTCTCGCGGTGCTGGGCATCTTGCAGTTGGTCGCGTTACCGCTGCTGATGCGGCCGCGCTTGCGGCTCTATGGGCTACCCGCCTGTGCGGTGCTGGCCGTGTGGATCAGCTACATCGGCGTGTTTGAAAAAACCGAACGCACGCTGTACGACACCCGGCATTTCACTCAAGCGGTGCGCGAAGCGACGCGGTCGGACAAGGCGCCGCTGGTTCTGCATTCGATGGGGAAAGACGCCAAGGCGATCAAATTCATGGTCAACGTCGATGAAGACCTGCAACCGGTGTTCACCGACACCCCGGAACAGCTGCTGTCCGTGCAAGGCCCGGCGAACGTGGTCATGAGCAACAACGATTTCCAGAAACTCCACGGCACCCGGCTCAGTGAGCTGCCGGTGCTGCTCAACGGCCGGTTCGATAAAGAGGATTACATCCTCGTCAGATTACCCGGCCCGTAGCACCGCGACGTGCCGACCGTGGCGGCAGAGGGGCGCTGCCGCCGCCACGCCGGACGGCTACGGGGAGGGTGGCGTGTCAGACCGCGTGGTGGTTGGCCAGCAGCTCATACGGCGCCCATTGTTGCTGGGGGATGGGCAGGTTGCAGGATTCACCACGCCCGATGGGGTAGTACTGAAAGCCGCGTTTGGCCATGCGTTCGGTGTCGTAGAGGTTGCGGCCGTCGAAGATCACCGGGGCTTTGAGGCGTTGCTGGATCAGGTCGAAATCCGGGGCTTTGAACTGTTGCCATTCGGTGCAGACGATCAGCGCATCGGCGCCCAGCAACACCGATTCCGGCGTGCCCATCAGCATCAGGTTTGACTGCTCCGCGTACAGGCGCTGGGTTTCCTGCATGGCTTCCGGGTCGAACGCACGCACCGTCGCACCCGCTGCCCACAACGCTTCCATCAACACGCGGCTCGGTGCATCGCGCATGTCGTCGGTGTTCGGCTTGAAGGCCAGGCCCCACAGCGCGAATGTCTTGCCGCGCAATTCGCCCTTGTAGAACGCATTGATCCGGTCGAACAGCTTGTTCTTCTGCCGTTCGTTGATGTTCTCCACCACGTTCAGCAGGTCGTTGGAACAACCGGCCTCCCGCGCGCTGTGAATCAGCGCCCGAATGTCCTTGCCGAAGCACGAACCGCCGTAGCCGCAGCCGGGGTAGATGAAGTCGTAGCCGATGCGCGAATCCGCGCCGATGCCCAGGCGCACCGATTCAACGTCAGCCCCCAGGTGTTCGGCCAGCTCGGCGATCTGATTGATGAAGCTGATCTTGGTCGCCAGCATGCAGTTGGCGGCGTATTTGGTCAGCTCGGCGCTGCGCAAGTCCATGAACATGATGCGGTCATGGTTGCGGTTGAACGGCGCGTACAGCTCGCGCATCACCGGGAACACGTCGGGGTTGCCACAGCCGATGACGATGCGGTCCGGGCGACGGCAATCTTTCACAGCCGAGCCTTCTTTGAGGAATTCGGGGTTGGAGACGATATCGAATTTCAGCAACCGGGCCGACTGGCGCAGGTGATGTTCGATGTGGCTACGCAACGCGTCGCCGCTGCCTACGGGTACGGTGGATTTCTCGACAATGATCACCGGCTCGATGCGGTGCCGGGCGATGGATTCGCCCACCGCGAAGAACCCGTTCAAGTCCGCCGAACCATCGGCCCGTGACGGGGTGCCGACTGCGATGAACAGCACCTCGCCGTGTTCGACGGCGCGCTGTTCATCCACCGTGAAATGCAGCCGACCGGCTTCCAGGTTTTCCCGGACGAGGCTTTCCAGACCCGGTTCGTAAATGGTCACGTGGCCTTTGCTCAACTGCTCGACCTTGGCCGGATCGATGTCCATGCACACCACATCGTGGCCGACTTCCGCCAGAACGGTCGCTTGCACCAGACCCACATAACCGCTACCGAAGACGCTGATTTTCATCGGGAGAACTCCTTGGCGCCGTGATCGCTGTCACGCCGGAAATTGATCGTGATCACACCGACCACGATCAGGGTCACGCCCACTGTTCGGGGAACGGTGAGCGTCTCGTTGAAAAAGGGGAGGAGGGCCGCCAACCCATACACCAGCGCGTAGCTGAGGCTGAGCAGCGAATAGGCCCGGCTGAGGGGCAGGTCGCGCAGGGCGCCGAGCCAGCAGAGCATCGACAGGCCGTAGACGACGATGGCCGAGAAGACCACGCCGAGGGCCGTGCCATTGACCGTGTCGGCTTGCAGCGCCATTGGCCATTGCAGCGGTTGCGGCAGGCGCAGCATGCTCCAGCGCATGGCCAGTTGCGCCGCGCTTACCAACGCCACGCTGCACAGGGCGAGTCCCAGCCCGCGACGGGTCGCGACGGGTGCGGGCATCACTGACATGTTCATGCCTGACGCCCCAGCAGCATCACGCCGACAAGGATCATCGCCAGCCCCAACCAGTGCCGACGGTCCACCGTTTCCTTGAACAAGTAACGGCCGGTGAGGGTGATCAGCACGAAGTTCAACGCCAGCATGGGGTAGGCGATGCCGACGTCCAGCCGTTGCAGCACCAGCAACCACAGCAACAGGCCGCTCCCCAGGCAGACCAGCGCCAACCACAGCCAGCCGCTGGTCAACGCCCCGGCGACGCCCGGAAAAAAGCCGCCCCAGTGCTCGACGGTGAGCTTTTGCGCGATTTGCCCGAGGCACGTCAGCAGGCAGGCGCTGAGCAAGAGGGCGAGGGTCATGACGATGTCCTGTCGAAGATCAGAATCAACAGATTGCCTTCTTGATATTGCTGTCCGTCGTTCGGCAGCAAACTCAGTTCATATTGTTGATCTTTGCCGTCGCCACGCATCACCACGCCCACTGAACCGGTGCGGCGGGCGTTGATCATCCAACCCTGGACCTGATGCCAGTCCACTTCGCGGACCGTGGTCTGCGGGTAATTCAGGCCGTATTCCAGCTCGCCACGGGTGTCGTAGAACACCACGTCGTTGCGCTTGAGTCGCCAGGACAGCGCCGCCGCCACGCCAAGGTCGTTACTGAGCAGGTGGGTCGTGGCCGCCAGTTCCGGCTGATGGCGGGCGACGAACTGATCAGGGGTCTTGTTGGATTCCACGCTGTTGGGCAGCGCCGCCGGAAGCAGCGCGATGGCCAGCCAGGCGCCCACTGCCGGCGCCAGCCAGAAACGCAGCGGCTTGAGGCCCTGCAAGGCATTGGCGACCACCCAACCGACCAGCACGATCACGGCGATCGTCAGGTGTTGCGGCTCGTGGGCATAGACCGATTTTTTGATCTGCATGACCACCAAGGCGATCAACCCGACCGCGCCGACGGCCGTGTTCAGCCAGCCGTTAAGCCGCAAGGACAGGGACGTGCCGACGTTCAACCGCTCCACCAGCCCGTGGCCCATCAACAGCGCGAGGGGGATCAGGCACGGCAAAATGTAGGTCGGCAGCTTGCCGTTGCTCAGACTCAGGAACGCCAGCGGCACCAGCAACCAGCACAGCAGAAAACCGATGTCCGGACGGCGACGCTCGTTCCACGCCTGTTTGAACGTCACCGGCAGCAGCACCGCCCACGGCACGCTCGCGCCCACCAGCAGCGGCAAGTAGAACCACCACGTCTCGTCGTGCTGGGCGTTGCTGCCGACGAAACGACGCACGTGTTCATGCCAGAAGAAGAACCGCCAGAAGTCCGGCTCGCGCAGGTGCACCGTGAGCACCCACGGCAGGCACACCACGGCGGCGACGACCACGGCAATCGGGCCGAAGGTCAGCAGTTCGCGCAGGCGGCGCTGCCAGACCATGTAGGGCAGGGCGACGATCACCGGCAGCGCCAGGGCCAGAAAGCCTTTGGTCATGAAGCCCATCGCACAGGCCACGCCCAACAGCGCCCAATACCCGACCCGACGCCTGCCGACGCTGGAGACGGCGAACCAGAAGGCGAAGAGCGAGAGGCTCACCCAGAAGGTGAATGGCGGGTCGAGGTTGGCGTAGCCCGCTTGCCCGGCGACGAACACAAAGCTCATGAACAGCAGCGTGCTGGCGAAGCTTTTGCGCGGCGCTTGCCACCATTTCTCCGCCAATAGATAGACCAGCACCGCGGTCAGGCCAGTGCTCAAGGCCGAGGCGATACGCACCCCGAACAGGTTCTCGCCAAACACCGCTTGCGCCAGAGCAATCAGCCAATAGCCGCCGGCCGGTTTTTCGAAGTAGCGCAGGCCAATGAAGTGCGGCGCGGCCCAGTTGCCGCTGTGGAGCATTTCCTGGCTGATTTGCGCGTAGCGGGTTTCGTCGGGAATCCACAGGCCGTGGAAGCCTAGCGGCAACTGGTAGGCCAACAGGAATGCCGCTCCCAGCAGCAGAATGTGTTGAGAACGGGTCATGGCTGCTGCACTCCCAGCCAGCCTTCACGCCCCGGCAATGCGCCGCGCACCAAATGCCCGATGGGCAGGTTTTCAGGCTCGACGGGCAGTAAGTCGCCGAGGGGTTTGAAGCGCACGTCATGGGCCTTTGCCTGAGCCAGCAGACGGCGGAAGGTGTCGGCCATGACGATGCCTTCGACTTCCGCATGAACCGTGTAGACGTTCAGCTTTCCGGGAGTAAAGCGTTGCAGCAGGTAATCGTTGAACGCGCTGGGGTCCAGTTGCGGACCGACCACTTCGTCGAACGTCGGCAGGTCCACCGGAATCTGCGGGGTGCCCGATTGCCCGTCGGCGAGCAGCGGACGGAACAGGCTGTGACCCCGGCAATCGCTGTTGTAGCGAAAGTCGAACGCCTGCTTGGCCTGCACCACCTCCTCGTCGGCGCGCCACCCGGCCGCAGCGGAACAGGTCACCGGCCGACCCAGAATATCGGACAGGGTATCGACCCCCCGCCCAATCTGCGTGGTCAGTTGCGCCGGGGTCCAGCGTCCGGCATTGGCCTGCCAGCCATGGTGATCCCAGGCGTGCAGGCCGACTTCATGACCCGCTGCCTGGGCGCGGCGCATCAACGGCCCGAGGTCACGACCGATGGGCTTGCCCGGCCACGCCGTACCCGCCAGCAAAATATCCCAGCCATACAGGCTGGCCGCCTGGGAGCGCAGCATCTTCCAGAAGAATTGCGGTCGGACCAGACGCCACAGGTGGCGCCCCATGTTGTCCGGGCCGACGCTGAAGAAAAACGTCGCCTTGATCCCGGCTTCGTCGAGCAGGTCCAGCAAGCGCGGCACGCCGTCACGGGTGCCGCGATAGGTATCGACGTCAATACGCAGGCCCGCCGGGATCAATGGGCATGCGCCTTTTCGGCCATGGCTTCGCGCAGGAAGAAGTCCAGCGTCTTGCCGATGGTTTCGCTCAGTTCGATGGACGGCGCCCAGTCGATCAAGCGACGGGCGTTGTCGATGCTGGGTTTGCGGTGGCTGACGTCCTGATAGCCCTTGCCGTAGAACGACTGGCTTTCGACTTCGCGAAAACCGGCGAACGGCGGGAAGTTGTCACGCAACGGATGCGCTTCGAACTGACGCAGCAGCTCCTCGCCCAACTGACGGATGCTTGCTTCGTTGTCCGGGTTGCCGATGTTGATGATCTGGCCGTTGCAGCGGTCGTCGCGGTTTTCGATGATTCGCGCCAGGGCTTCGATGCCATCGACCACGTCGGTGAAGCAGCGCTTCTGTGCGCCGCCGTCCACCAGCCGGATCGGCGTGCCTTCCACCAGGTGCAGGATCAGCTGTGTGATGGCCCGGGAGCTGCCGATGCGCGCGGAGTCCAGACGGTCCAGGCGCGGGCCCATCCAGTTGAACGGCCGGAACAGGGTGAATTGCAGGCCTTTCTGGCCGTAGGCCCAGATCACCCGGTCCAGCAGCTGCTTGGAAATCGAGTAAATCCAGCGTTGTTTGTTGATCGGGCCGACGACCAGGTTCGACGTGTCTTCGTTGAAGCTTGGGTCCTGGCACATGCCATAGACTTCCGAGGTCGAGGGGAAGATCACCCGTTTGTTGTATTTCACGCAGTAGCGAACGATTTTCAGGTTCTCTTCGAAGTCCAGCTCGAACACACGCAGCGGGTTACGGGTGTATTCGATGGGCGTGGCGATGGCCACCAGCGGCAGCACCACGTCGCACTTCTTGATGTGGTACTCGATCCACTCGGTGTGGATGCTGATGTCGCCTTCGATGAAGTTGAAGTTCGGGTGGCTGCGCAGGCGTTCTATAGCGTCAGAGCCAATGTCCATGCCGAAGATTTCATAGCGGTCGTCCTGCAGCAGGCGCTCGGACAGGTGGTTGCCGATGAAGCCGTTGACCCCGAGGATCAACACGCGGGTGCGGCGGACTGGGCGGCGTTTTTCACCCCCCAACAGGCGCGAGCCTTCCACCAGCCCGAATTCGCGGGCAAGCTGCGCGCCGCTCAGGTACAGGCCGTCGTCGCCGCGTTGGCCAGCGGTGATCAGGAGTGAATCCTCACCGCAGGCAATGCGCAACGGGTCGCAGCTGATGACGGTGCCCGGTGCCTGACCGGCATTGCCGGACTGGACCCGCGAACCCCAGACGATGAGTTTGTGTTCGCCCACCGGGCAAAACGCGCCGGGGTAAGGCTGGGTCACGGCACGCACCAGGTTGTACAGGCGCGAGGCCTGTTGCTGCCAGTCAATCAGGCCGTCCGCAGCGGTGCGGCGACCGAAATAGCTGGCCCTGGATTCATCCTGCTCGGTGCCCGACAGCTGACCTTGGCCCAACAGCGGGAGGGTGTCGGCCAGCAGGTCGGCGGCGGTGCTACGAAGTTTGCCGTGGAGCGTCAGCGCGGTGTCGGTGGCGCTGATGGCGATGCGTTGCTGGGCGACGATGGCGCCCGCGTCGGGACGTTTCACCATGCGGTGCAGGGTGACGCCGGTTTCGGTTTCGCCGTTGACCAGCACCCAATTGGCCGGGGCGCGACCGCGATAGCTCGGCAGCAGCGAACCGTGCAGGTTCAGGCCACCGTGTTTCGCGCAGGCCAGCAGGGTCTCGCTCAGCAGGTGGCGGTAGTAGAACGAGAAGATGAAATCCGGGGCCAGTTTGCCGATGCGCTCGATCCACAACGGATGATTGGCATCCTCGGGCGCATGCACCGGGATGTCGTGTTGCGCGCAGAGTTGCGCAACTGAGCCGAAGAAGGTCTTTTCCCTGGGATCGTCGGCGTGGGTGAACACGGCCGAAATCGTGTAGCCCGCGTTGAGCAGGGCTTCGATCCCGACGCAACCGATATCGTGGTAGGCAAAAACAACGGCGTTGAGGCTCATGGGGCCACCTTGTTCAAGAGAGCGGGGGAATCGACTTTGCTGACCGGCGTCGCGGGGGTGCTGCGTGCGACGCGTTCAATGAAGTAACGCGGGCGGGCGCGGACGTCGCTGTACATGCGGCCCAGGTATTCACCCAGCAGGCCCATTCCGATGAACTGGCCGCCGGTGAACACGAACAACACCGCGAACAGCACGAAGGTGCCGTGACCGGCCCAGGCGGCGCCGAACATCAGGCGCAAGACGATGAGCAGGCTGGCGAAGGCGATGCCCAGCGCGGCCATGCTGAACCCGATGATGCTCAGCAGGCGCAGCGGCGTGGTGGTCATGCAGGTGATCAGGTCGAACATCAGATTGATCAGTTTCATGGCGCTGTACTTCGGTTCCCCATGCTCGCGCTCAGCATGCTCGACCACCACTTCAGTGGTGTGACGGGCAAAGCTGTTGGCCAGGATCGGGATGAAGGTGCTGCGCTCGGTGCACGAAAGCATGGCGTCGACGATGCTGCGGCGGTACGCCCGCAGCATGCAGCCGTAGTCGGTCATGGCCACGCCGGTGGAACGTTGCACGGCGAGGTTGATGAGCTTCGACGGCCAGCGGCGCAGGGCTGAGTCCTGACGATTGCCCCGCACGGTGCCGATGACGTCATAGCCCTGCTGGGCGAGGGCGACCAGGCGCGGAATTTCTTCAGGCGGGTTTTGCAGGTCGGCGTCGAGGGTGATCACCAGGTCGCCCTTGCACTGGCCGAACCCGGCCATGATCGCGGCGTGCTGCCCGTAGTTGCGGTTGAGGATGACGGCAACCACCGGGCTGCCTTCCCGTTGACAGGCTTCCAGCAGAATCTCGGCGGAATCGTCGCGGCTGCCGTCGTCCACCAGAATGATTTCCGCTGGCACGCTCAGTTGCGCGCAGGTCGCCTCGGTGCGGCGCAGCAGTTCAGGCAGGCTCTGTTCTTCGTTGTAGACCGGGATGACGATCGACACGCGGTGGATGGGATACGGTTTCACGAGCGGGCTTCCCCTTTGAATGTCAGGGTCGATTCAATGGCGCGGACCACGCGATCGACATCGGCAATCGTCATGTCCGGGAACAGCGGAATGGAACACAACCGCGACGAGTTCCACTCGGTGTCGGGCAGGGGACGTCCGGGAAACGCTGGCGGTAATAGCGGTGCAGGTGGGTGGCGATGAAATGGATACCGCTGCCGATGTTCTGCGCTTGCAGGGCCTTCATGAAGGCGTCGCGGTCGAGCCCGCAGCGTTCCGGGTCGATGCGCACGATGAACAGGTGCCAGGCGTGGTGCTGGTCGTAGTGCGGTTGGGCCAACGGCAGCACCGCACTGCCCGCCAGGCGTTCGAGGTAATGGTTAGCCAGTTCGGTGCGCCGGGCATTGATGGCTTTCAGTCGTTCCAATTGCACCATGGCGATGGCGGCGTTGATGTCGGCCAGGTTGTATTTGAAGCCCGGCTCGATCACTTCGGCCTGGGGTTTGCGGCCATGAGTCAGGCGGTCGTAAGCGTCGACACCCAAGCCGTGGAATTTCAGGCGACGCACGCGATCCGCCAGTTGCGCGTCATCGCTGACGAACATTGCACCCTCGGCACAGCTCATGTTCTTGATCGCGTGGAAGGAAAAGATCGCCGTGCCTTTCGCGCCGATGGGACGGCCCTTGTAGCCGGTGCCCGCAGCGTGGGCGGCGTCTTCGATCACCGGAATGCCGTGACGCCCGGCGAGCGCGTACAGCGGGTCGAGGTCAAAGGCGGCACCGGCGTAATGCACGGGAATGATGGCTTTGGTGCGGGGAGTGATAGCGCGCTCGATGCGGGCGGCATCGGTCATCAGGGTGTCGCGATCCACGTCGACGAACACCGGGGTCGCGCCCAGCAGGCAGATCATGTTGGCGGTGGATACCCAGGTCTGTGACGGGGTGATCACTTCGTCGCCAGGCCCGATACCCAGCGCCAAAAGGGTGATGTGCAGGGCGCCGGTGGCCGACGACAGCGCCACGGCCTGTTGCGCGCCGCAACGCTCGGCGAAAGCCTGTTCCAGTCGCTGACATTCGGGGCCGGTGGTGATCCAGCCTGAACGCAGCACACGGCTGGCGGCCGCCACTTCCTCGTCGCCCATGGTCGGGCGGGAAAAAGGAAGAAAGTCCTGACTCATTGATACTCTCCGCTCGTTCAGCATGATCGAGGCGCACGGGTACGTCCGTGCCCTCTTGTTTAAAAGCGCTCGTCGTTTAGGGGTAAAACCGTTGTAACGGGTGCAGCCGTGATCGAACTGAAACCGATGGGTTGTCCGTGCCTTAATTGCAGGAGTGCGCTCTAAACAGCGGAGGGACTCATAAACGTTAATGGCCCGACAATAGAGTGTTAATTATGAAAATTCCGTTTAAGCCGCGTTGGTTTTTCATCGAATGATGTGCCGCGATAAGCGGTGCTACGTTTATTTTCAAACTGAAATGTAAGGGTCATTATTTCCGTCTATGATCTTCCGCCCGTCGCGCTGAAGCCCCCTGTTTCAGGGGAGCGTGCGCCATTTTCGTCATGTGAAAAGACGTTTCGGGAACTCGGTCGAGGCATGTTCGGGTCTGAATTCGAGCGTACGCTCATAAAGCTGAACGGAAACTGAAAGCCCTTCAAATGAGGAACGAGGGTTGAGAGGCCTCAACAACTAAGCAGTGACGTGATGTCAGGCGGGGAGTTAGGAAGCAGGCAGGGAAGTGATCATCAATGCGTAACTTTGGAACAGAGTTTAAACAGCCAGCGACATCGATAAGTCGTCAATGTCGCTGCTGTCCTTGAACCTGAAGTTGGAAGGCTAGGTCCGCTCAATCGGGAATAACGGCAATCACATCAATTTCCATCAACCACTGCGGCTGGCCCAAGGCCGACACCACCAGCCCGGTGGAAATCGGGAACACGCCCTTCAGCCATTTGCCGACCTCGCGGTACACCTCTTCACGGTAGCGAGGGTCGATCAGGTAAATGGTGATCTTGACGATGTCCTGCAACTGACTGCCGGCTTCTTCCAGCAACTGTTTGACGTTCTTCATGGCCTGCTCAGCCTGTGCGCGTGCATCGCCGAGGCCGATGAGGTTGCCGTCGAAATCGGTGCCCAACTGGCCACGCACGTACACGGTGTTGCCGGCGCGGACTGCTTGGCACAGGTCGTTGTCCAGTGACTGGTTGGGGTAAGTGTCCTTGGTGTTGAACATGCGGATGCGGGTATGGGTGGGCATGATGATCGGGCCTGGGTTACAGAAAGAGAGGGGGCCGTCCTTGGCGCTGAATCCGGGGATAGGCGTTACAGCGGCGGCGCGTCGAAGTAATCGGCGCGCACAGCGGCGCCGATCAGGTTGACGATGAGGCGCCCTGCGGTGATGCAACTGAGGTTGTTGACGTCGATGGCCGGGGTGATCTCGACGATGTCCATGCCCACGACCTTGCCTTTCTTCACCAGCCCGTGAATCAACTGGCGAATTTGCACGTAGGTGATGCCTCCCAGCGCGGGGCCTGCCACACCGGGCATGATTGATGGGTCGAGGCCGTCGGCGTCGATGGTCAGGTAAAACTGGCCGCCGTCGGGAATCCGGTCCAGCACCGATTGCATGCCGTGGTCGTGGACGTCATAGGAGGTGATCAGGTGCGCGCCGTAATCGACAGCGGCCTGGTAATCCGCCGGGCGACCGCTGCCTTGGGCGCGCAGGCCGATCTGGAAGATTTCGCCGATGTGTTCCATCTCCGAGGCCCGGCGGATCGGGCTGGAAAGGCCGTCGCGCACGCCGTTGATCTCGTCGCGCCAGTCCAGGTGCGCATCGATGTGGATCAGGGTGATCGGGCCACGGCCCTCGTAGGCGCGCAGCACCGGGATCGGGATGCTGTGATCACCGCCGAGAATGACCGGCATGGCCCCGGCGTCGAGGATTTTGCGCACGGCCTGTTCGGCGCGAAGGCTGTGGCTGTTGAGGTCGGTGGGGTCGGCGGGCACGTTGCCGCAGTCCACGACCTTCAGCGCGCGGTTGTCATAGATCGGGCCGCCGACGTCGAAGTCGTAATGGTGCAAGGCGCGGCAGATCCGGTCGCTCATGGCGCGAATGGCGTCTGGCGCCTTGCTCTGGTCGTTGCTGATGTGCTCGGCGACATAGGCCTTGCCGAACGGAATGCCGAGAATCGCCACGTGGGCGTCGAGCTGGTCGAGGTCGGTGCAGATGGGCGACCACAGGAAGCTCTGGTGTTTTTTCGACGGTGGAACGGTCAACGGGAAATCCATGGGTGTCTCCTGATTGTGATTCTGAGCGTGTGTCTGAATGAGCAGCGCCGCGTGCAGCGGTCAGTGATCCAGTGAAAGAAAGCGCCGCAGCTCAACGGTCTGCGGGTTATCGAACAGTGCCTGGGGTGGTCCGGCTTCGTGGACCAAGCCCTGGTGCATGAAAATCACGCGGTCGCTGACCCGACGGGCAAAGGCCATTTCGTGGGTGACCATGATCAGCGTCATGCCTTCGGCCGCGAGGCCCTCGACGACCTGGAGCACTTCGCCGACCAGTTCGGGATCGAGGGCCGAGGTGATCTCGTCGCACAGCAGGACTTGCGGGTTCATCGCCAATGAACGGGCAATCGCCACCCGCTGCTGTTGGCCGCCGGAGAGCTGATCAGGGAAGGCGTCGAAGCGCTCGCCGAGGCCGACCCGCTCCAGCAGCTTGCGCGCCTGCCGTTCGGCGTCAGCCCCGGCGGTCTTTTGCACCAGGCGGGGCGCGAGCATCACGTTCTGCCCGGCCGTGAGGTGCGGGAACAGGTTGAAGCCCTGGAAAATCATGCCGACGTTCTGCCGCAGTTCGCGCATCGCGGCGCGGTTGTCGGGCTGGATCGGCTGACCGTCAACGGCAACCGAGCCTTCATGAAAGCGTTCCAGACCGTTCAGGCAGCGCAGCAGGGTGCTTTTGCCCGAGCCGCTCTTGCCGATGATGCAAACCACTTCCTTGCGGGCGATTTGCAGGTCCACGCCCTTGAGCACTTCGTTGTCGCCGAAGCGTTTGCGCAGGCCGCGAATGTCCACCAGAGCGAAGGCCGCTCCGGCGTCGTGGTGAGATGACGCAGTCATATGAGAGGTCCTTAGCGACGAAGTTGGTGTTCAAGTCGGCGGCTGTACAGCGACAGCGGAAAGCACAGCGCGAAATACATCAGCGCCACCGATCCGTAGATGAAGAACGGCTGGAACGTGGCGTTGGTGATGATCTGTCCGGCGCGGGTCATTTCGACGAAACCGATGACCGAGGTCAGCGCCGTGGCCTTGACCACCTGCACCATGAAGCCCACGGTCGGGGCGATCCCGGCGCGCAGGGCCTGGGGCAGAATCACGTGACGCAACTGCTCGCCGAAACTGAGGGCCAGGCTGCTGGCTGCTTCCCACTGGCCTCGGTCGATGGACTCGACGCTGCCGCGCCAGATTTCGCTCAGGTAGGCGCTGGCGTACAGCGTCAGGCAGATCGAGGCGGCCACCAGCGCGCTGGTTTCAATGCCGAACATCGAGAGGCCGAAATACACCAGAAACAGCTGCAACAGCAGCGGCGTGCCCTGAAACAGCTGCACGTACAGCATGGTCAGACGGCGCACGGTGCGCGTGCCCGTCAGGCGCAGTACCACCAGCAATCCACCCACCAGCCCGCCGCCAATGAAGGCGATCAGCGACAGGCCGACCGTCCAGCGCGCCGCCAGCAGCAGGTTCCGGGCGATGTCCCACAGCGTGAATTCGTACATGTCAGGCCCTCAGCGACCGAAGATGAAATGCGGGCCTACCCAGTTCAGCAGGCGGCGCAGGGCGATGGAGAGCAGCAGGTACAGGGCCGCGACGACGATGTAGGTTTCGAAGTTGCGGAATGAATTGCTGGCGATCTGATTGGCCGCGTACGACAGCTCTTCCGCCGAAATCTGGCTGCACACCGCCGAGCCGAGCATGATGATGACCATCTGCCCCACCAGCGCGGGCCAGATCCGTTTCAGGGCGGGCGGCAGGATCACGCGGGTGAAGATCTGCCAGCGGTCGAGGGCGAGGCTTTCGGCGGCTTCGATCTGGCCGTTGGGCGTGGCTTCGATGCCGGAACGGGCGATCTCGCTGACGTAGGCGCCGAGGTTGATTACGTTGGCCAGAATTGCGGCGGTCAGCGCCGTCATCTTCAAGCCCAGCCCCGGCAGGCCGAAGAAAATGAAGAACAGCTGAATGATGAACGGGGTGTTGCGGATCAGCTCCACATACGTGCCGATCAGCCAGCGCGCCCAGCGTGGGCCTTTGCTGCGGATCACCCCGCAGGCGATGCCCAGCAGCGTGCCGAGGACCGCCGCGATCAGTGTCAGGCCGACCGTCAGCGCCAGGCCGTCGAGCAGCAGCGGCCATTGCTTGAGTACCACAGAAAAATCGAGGGTCATGATTGCATCGTTTCCACAGGGGGCGTTTCGCAGGTGAGCAGGTCACGAACGCCGGGCAGGTCTTCCAGGTGCGAGAGATCATCGAACAAGCGCTGAGCGCGGGCGACAGGCCACACGCCTGTCGCGCAGTGCATGAACTTGTGGTGAAGCTGGGCGCTCGACAGGGGCCGTGACGCGGACCCCACCGGCATCGCGCAAAAGCGCTCGACGCAGGTGCCGTCGCGGCGCACGACTTTCACCCAGGCCCCTTCGGGCGCTGAATCCAGCAGAGCGGTTTGCCAACGGGCGCTGCTAGCCATGCGGACCCGTTTCATCAGCTGTTGCAGGTCAGCGCGTGCCAGAACCGTCGCGTCCAGTGAGTCGAGGGTGATGTCACCGAGCAGCGCCGTGTAGGCCAGCGCGAACGGCATGCTGAACTGGGCCTGCTGGCGGGTGACCGGCGCATCGTGCACCAGATTCTGGATCACAATGGGTGGCACGTCGCACAGGATCGCGTCAATGTCCTCGACCCTGACTTCGCCCTCGTCGAGTAACTCGCGCAGGGCATCGATGGCGGCATGGGACGACAGGCACACCGGCACCCGTTTGATGTCCACGCCGGGGTAAATCAGGCTCCAGCGACTGCCTAGGGTGGGGAGGGGATTGAGCAGCCCGCCGTTGAACATCGCCGCCAGACCCTTCTCATGCTCGATCACGTCCAGCGGTCCGCGACTGCCGTGACTGGCCAACAGCGCCGCGATCACCCCCGCTTCACTGCTGCGACCGGCCATCAGCATCTTGGCGTCGCTGCCAAATCCGGCTTTCATCCCGCCGGTGCCCGCAATGGCGAGGCCCAGCGCAGCGGCGGTCTGGTCCGCGTTCAGCCCCAGCCCATGACAGGCCGCCGCACAGGCCCCGACCACGCCGAGCACGCCGGTGGTCCACCAGCCCTGATCGTAAATCTGCCGCGTCAACGCCTTGGCCAGCGCGTATTCGCATTCAGCCCCGGCGACGATGGCCGCCAGCAAGCGGGCGCCGCTCAGGTCGCGCATCTGCGCCACGGCCAGCGCGGCGGGCAGGATTACCGCCGAACCGTGGACGAAACCGGGATAACAGTTGTCGTCGAAATCCAGCGCATGGGCCGCCGTAGCGTTGGCAAACGCCGCTGCCGGGGCGGCTGTGTGTCGCGCCTGACCCAACACCGTCGATTTGCCTGCACCCGCCGTGATCGCAATCACCGCACGGGCCTGAGCGGCGACCGTGCTGCGACTGCCGGCCAGCGCCACGCCGAGGGTGTCGATCAGGCAACGCTTGGCGGCGTCCTGCACTGCTGGCGGGATGTCCGCCCGTTGCAGGCCCGAACTCCAGCGCGCCAGGGTGACCAGGGAAGGGGTGAAGTCGCTCATGGTTATTCCGGCAAGTTGCCAGCCGGGGCGCCCAGCCATTTTTGCGAGATCGCGTCCAGCGTGCCGTCTGCCTTGGCCTGACGAATGATCTCGTTGACCTTGTTGCGCAGCTCCGGCTCGTCCTTGTTCATGCCGATGTAGTTGGGCGCGTTGGACAGCACCACCTTGAGCGCGATGTCCATGTTCGGGTTTTTCTGTTTGAGGGCGGCAGCGACGGTGGTGCCGATGGCGACCATTTGCGTCTGCCCGGACAGGAACGCCGAGATGCTGCTGTTGTTGTCCTCGAAACGCTTGGTGATCGCTTCAGGGGCCATGTCGGTCAATTCCTTGTCCTGCATCGAGCCACGGGTCACGGACACGGTTTTGCCCGCCATGTCACCCATGGACTTGACGGGCAACTCGGCCTTGCCGAACACCGCGTCGAAGAACGGCGAGTAAGCGATGCTGTAGTCGATCACCTTCTCGCGCTCAGCGGTCTTGCCCAGGGACGAAATGGTGAAATCCGCCTTGCCGGACTGGATGTAGGCCACGCGGTTGGGCGCCGTTACGGGCACCAGTTGCAGCTTCACGCCGAGCTTGTTGGCCATCAGGTTGGCGACATCGATGTCCAGGCCCTGGGGCACCATGTCCGGTCCGACGTAGCCGTAGGGTGGGTAGTCGACGGGCACGGCAACGCGCAGTTCCTTGGCCTTGAGGATGTGGTCCAGCGCTTCACCGGCCTGGGCGAAGGTGGAGCAGAGCAGGGCGCTGAGCCCGGCGGCGAAGAGGATGTGGCTGAATGGCTTGCACGGTCTGGCTTTCATCAGGACGCTCCGGTAGATGAAGGGGTCGAATCGGATTGAAAAACGGCAGAAATCGAAAGCGGGGCTAGCCCAGGTCCCACCACTCGCCGAGGCTGAGCAGCTTTTCTTCGGTGTGGGTGACCGAGGCTTCTACGTCCTGGGTCGAGGCGGCCGACATCAACGCCACCAGCATCTCGCTGACCAACATGGCCGGGACGATGGTGTCGTAGAACGACGGGGTCTGGTTCTTCACGATGATGGTTTCCGCCGCCAGCCGGGCCGTGGGTGAGGTCAGGCTGTCGGTGATGGTGATGATGCGCACGCCCTGTTGATGCAGGTAGTTGGTCAGGGTGATCAGCCGCCGGGAATAACGCGGCAGGCTGCACACCAATGCCACGTCCTTGGGGCTGGTCTGGTTGATGATCGACATGACGCCACTTTCACCCGCGCCTTCCACCAGCCGCACGTTTTTCGCAAAGTAAGAAGCGACGTGGGAAAACTGAAACGCCACGCCGAACGACGAACGCATGCCCAGGCAGTAGACCTGACGGGCCCCGGCCAGCAGCGCCACGGCGCGGGAAATCGCCCGCAGGTTGTCGTGGCTGCACATCGACTGAATCTGTTCGATGGCGTTGTTGGCCATGTCCTGAATCACTCGCTGCTCGCCGACCCGCTGTTTGAGTTCCACCAGGTCGTGGGCGCGGGAGCCGTAGGCGCTGTTCTGCCCGCGCAGCGAATCGATGAACAGTTCGCGCAGGTCGTCGTAGCCGGACAGGCCCATGCGTTTGGCCAGGCGGGTCATGGTCGAAGGCGGCACGTTGGCCAGCCGGGCGATGTCGCGCATCGACATCACTGCGATTTCGTGGGGGTTGTCCAGAATAAAACTGGCCGCCGCGCGCTCTTGCCGGGGAAAGTCCTCGAACTGTTGTTGAAGCTGGCTGCAGAGCAGATCGCGGTCCATCTGGCGCATCACCTGAAAGCGGGAGTTGCAGGTGAAATTGCAACGCTTGTGCCAGAAATTTCCGAAATGATTCAAGTGATTCATTTTGCGGGCGTGGTCATTCGCCGCAGTGGGCAAGGGACGGTGACCGGGGTGAGTCGTTTTCGATTGGTTTGATTCAAAAATCGTTGATAGGTGAATCGGGCGGGAGGTTGGTGAATTCCCTAACCGCAGGTTTGCGCTCTGAAACCCTGCCCGCGGGCATGCGTTACGTTGGTGCGGCGCACCGGGTCAGTGCGGGTTCAGTCCGTGACGGAATGACCCGTTGCCTTTATTTCGCTTGTGAGAAAACGCGCTTCATCGCTTAGATAGGCGCCATTCCCACAGTCCGCAAGGCGCTTGAACATGGCTTTCCCTTCCGTCAGCAACTCCATTTCCTTCGTCCATCCCGTCAGCCTGACCCACGGAAAAAACGCCGAGGTCTGGGACGTTGACGGCAAGCGCTACATCGATTTCGTCGGGGGCATCGGGGTGCTGAACCTGGGCCACTGCCATCCGCAGATCATCGCGGCGATTTGCGAGCAGGCTCAGCGCCTGACCCATTACGCGTTCAACGCCGCGCCCCATGTGCCGTATCAGCAGTTCATCGAGCGGCTGGCAGCGTTCATTCCGGTGAGCTACCCGGTCAGCGGCATGCTCACCAACAGCGGCGCGGAAGCCGCGGAAAACGCCTTGAAGATCGTGCGCGGCCACACCGGCAAGACGGCGGTCATCGCGTTCGACGGGGCGTTCCATGGCCGCACGCTGGCGACGTTGAACTTGAATGGCAAGGTCGCGCCCTATAAACAGAAAGTGGGCGTGCTGCCGGGGCCGGTGTTCCACGTACCCTACCCGAGCGTGGACAACGGCGTGTCTGCGGAAGAAGCCTTCAAGGCACTGGACCGGTTGTTCAGCGTGGAAATCGACATCGACGAAGTGGCGTGTTTCATCATCGAGCCGGTGCAGGGCGAGGGCGGTTTCCTGGCACTGGACCCGCTGTTCGCGAAGGCGTTGCGCAAATTGTGTGATGAGAAGGGCATTGTGCTGATCGTCGATGAGATCCAGTCGGGGTTCGGGCGGACGGGGGAGCGGTTTGCGTTCAGCCGTCTGGGGATCGAGCCGGACCTGCTGTTGCTCGGGAAAAGCATCGCGGGTGGCGTGCCGCTGGGCGCGGTGGTTGGCCGCAAGTCATTGATGGACACCCTGCCGAAGGGCGGATTGGGCGGAACCTATTCCGGCAACCCGATTGCCTGCGCGGCAGGGTTGGCGACGCTCGATGTAATGACCGATGCGAACTTGTCGGCGTGGAACGAGCAGTATTCATCGACGTTGTTGGCGCGTTACGAGCGTTGGCAAACGGAGAAGGTATCGCCGTACCTGGGCCGTTTGACGGGTGTGGGGGCCATGCGCGGGATTGAACTCATCACCCCGGAAGGCAAACCCGCCACGGCACAGATGGCGCAGCTGCTGCAATTGGCCCGTGAGCGGGGGCTGTTGCTGATGCCGAGCGGCAAATCCCGGCACATCATCCGGTTGTTGGCGCCGTTGACCATCGAGCCTGAGGTGCTGAACGAAGGGCTGGACATTCTCGAAGCGTGTTTGAGGGCGCTTGATTGAGATTGAGGTGAAAGGCGGGACGAACCGGGCATGTCGTGTGCCCGGCAGACCGCGTGCATAGGACTTGCTGTTGCTTCGCAACAGATCGCTGCCGTCGTAACCTCCGGCGTCTCCCACGGGTTCAGCGCTGGCCACATCAAAAAAAACGCACCTCTGGCACCCGCCGCACTCCAACCCCTGCATTCCTGAAAAAGAGGCAGCGGCCATGGGTTCTCATATCCCCGATCACGATCCCGTCGATCCATCCGACGACACCCCCGAATTCCCTTTGTCGGCGCCGATCAAGCCCGACGACCCGGAGCGGTGCAGCGAGCAGTCGAAAGCGGAAACCGAAGGCTGCGTCCCAGAGCAAACGGATGACAAACGACCGTCGCGGCCATGAGGCCATTTCGCGGGTTGTGCCGTAAGTCTTCGCCACGAATGATGATTGCGCTTGGAAAGCGGCGCCAAACGCGAAAGAATGCGTCTTTCGTCGTGCGTATCGTTCGCACCGCTGACGATCACTGGCGGAGGGAGCACATTTGAACCAGCTAAGACGCCTCAAGAGCGGAATTCAGGGGCTGGATGAATTGTTGAAGGGAGGCTTCGTCGCCGGGTCTTCCTACATCATTCAGGGCCGCCCCGGTTCAGGCAAAACCATTCTGGCCAACCAGATCGGCTTCAACCATGCCCGCGACGGCGGTCGCGTGCTGTTCGCGACCCTCCTCGCCGAACCTCATGAGCGACTGTTCCAGTTCCTTTCGACCCTGAGCTTTTTCGACAAGGACAAGATCGGCGACCAGATCCAGTTCGTCAGCGCCTTCGATACCATGGAAAACGACGGGCTGGACGAAGTGGTCAAGCTGTTGCGCCGTGAGATCGTGCGACAGAAGTCCACGGTCATGATCCTCGACGGGTTGCTCAACGCCCGTTCCCGCGCCGATTCGCCGCTCAACACCAAACGTTTCATCTCCGAATTGCAGGGGCACGCTGCGTTCGCCGGCTGCACGGTGTTTTTCCTCACCAGCTCTCAGCTGGACGACGGCAGCCCCGAGCACACGATGGTCGATGGCGTGCTGGAGTTGGGCGAAGAGCTGGTCGGCATCAAATCCATCCGCCGCATCAAGATGCGCAAGACCCGTGGCAGTGGCGCCATTCCCGGCGCCCACGAGTGCGAAATCACCGAAGACGGCCTGGTTGTCTACCCGCGTCTGGAAAGCACGCTGACGCACTCGGCGATGCGTGACAGCGATCACATCACCGTTGTCCCTTGCGGCGTTCCGACACTGGACCGGCTGATCGGCGGCGGGCTGATGGCGTCGTCGGTGACGTTGCTGATGGGGCCGTCCGGTTCCGGCAAAACCTCGTTGGGCCTCAGTTTTCTCGGCCAGTCGACGGTGGAAGAGCCGGGGCTGCATTTCGGTTTCTATGAATCCCCTCAGCGCCTGCGCATGAAAGCCGCGTCCCTTGGTCTGGACTTTGGAGCCCTTGAGGCTTCCGGGGCGCTGACGATTGTGTGGAAGTCGATCACCACCGAGCTGATCGACAAGCTCGCGCTGGATCTGCTGCGCACGGTTGAGGAAAAGTCCATCAAGCGGGTGTTCCTCGACAGCCTCGGCGGCATGACCCGGGTGGCGGCGGACAAATCCCGCATCCTCGACCTCTACACCGCGTTGATGGGCGAGCTGCGGGCGCGCAATGTCACGGTCGTCGCGTCCTGGGAAGTCATCAGTCTGTTGGGTGGCGAAATAGACGCCCCGGCGCCCGACTTGTCATGCATCGTCGACAACCTGCTGGTGCTGCGGTTCGTGCAGGAATCGGCTGAACTTAAACGCCAGCTGTCCATTCTTAAAATAAGGGACAACCCCTACGATCCGGCATTACTGGAGGTGGTCTTCAGCGATCAGGGTCTCGACGTCAAAAAGGTTCATTTCCATGCCCCTGGCTCAACCCATCACGCCTAAAGGTCGCCGTCGCGATCTCGCTCATGGCGGGTTGCGCAGGCCGGAGGCGCTATGACCACGATCTTGATCGTCGATGACGAATACCTGATTGCCGATGTGCTCAGTTTCGCCCTTGAAGACGAAGGCTACCTGACGGTGACCGCAGGCAGCGGCCAGCGCGCCCTGACCATTCTGGAGCGGGAGCGGCCTCAACTGATCATCACCGATTACATGATGCCGGGGATGAACGGCATCGAGCTGGCAGAGACCGTGCGGGCACACAAGACACTGCATGAGATTCCCATCATGCTCATGAGCGGCGCCCAGGCGCATCTGGGCATAGCCCGCCGGGACTTGTTCCTTGAGGTGTTCGACAAACCGTTCGACATCCACGCCGTGGTAGACCGGGTCAAATCCCTCCTCAAACCGGACGGGGCGTAACGCAAAGCTGGCCGCTCAAGCTCCCCATCCACCTTCATACCCTTCGAGGCCAGCATGCAACCACCCGCGCCGTCATCAGGACTGCTTTCCCAGGAAGACCGCTATCGGATGCTGGTCGATGCGGTGTTCGATTACGCGATTTACATGATCGACACCGCAGGCATCGTTTGTAGCTGGAACTCCGGGGCGCGGCGGATCAAGCAGTACGACGAGGCGGAAATCCTCGGCCGCTCGTTCTCCCTGTTCTACACCGAAGAAGATCGTCTCGCAGGCCTGCCACAGCGTGCGCTGTCCATCGCCGCAACGTCTGGACGTTACGAGGGAGAAGGCTGGCGAGTACGCAAGGACGGCACGCGGCTGTGGGCGCTGGTGGTCATCGACCCGATTCAGGCCGCTGACGGCACGTTGATTGGCTTCGCCAAAGTCACCCGCGACCTCACCGAGCGGCGCCAGGCCGAGGAAGCCCTGCGTCGCAGTGAGCAGCAATTCAGCCTGCTGGTGCAGGGCGTCACGGATTACGCGCTGTACATGCTCGACCCGACGGGCATCGTCACCACCTGGAACGTGGGCGCCCAGCGCATCAAGGGCTATACGCCGGAAGAGGTGATCGGCCAGCACTTTTCGCTGTTCTTCGAACCCGCCGACGCACAAGCGGGCATGCCGCAGCGCTCGCTGGACATCGCCGTACGGGAAGGGCGCTTCGAGGGCGAGGGCTGGCGGGTGCGCAAGAACGGCTCGCGGTTTCTGGTGCACGTGGTCATCGACCCGATTCGCGATCAGGGCGGTGTCATCATCGGCTTTGCCAAGATCACCCGTGACGTGACGGACTCGGTCATGGCGCAGACGGCGCTGAAAGAAGCGAGGGAAGCGCTCTATCAATCACAGAAAATGGAATCCATTGGCCAGCTCACGGGCGGCATCGCCCACGACTTCAACAACCTGCTGACGGTGATTCTCGGCAGCCTGGGCATCGTCAAGAAACGCCTGTCCAGCGATGCGAAAACTCTCTCCCTGCTCGACAACGCCATTGCCGCCGCCCATCGCGGCTCATCCCTGACCCAGCGCATGCTGGCGTTTGCGCGGCGTCAGGAGCTGGCGCCGGAGCCCGTGGACGTGGGTGCGTTGATTCGCGGCATGTCCGAGTTGCTGGGGCACTCGTTGGGGGCGAACATCTGGGTGGACACCCGATTCCCACTGCTGTTGCGGCAGGTGTTCGTCGACGCCGGTCAGCTGGAAATGGCGATCATGAACCTGATGATCAACGCCCGGGACGCCATGCCGAACGGCGGCAACATTGAAGTCTCGGCTCGGGAAGCCGCGTTTTGGCGTTCGCCGGAATCGACCGAAGAGCCGTTCATCTGCATCTCGGTGGCCGACACCGGCACCGGGATGGATGAGGCCACGCTGCAACGGGCGATGGAGCCGTTCTTTACCACCAAGGGGCTGGGCAAAGGCACCGGTCTTGGCTTGTCGATGATTCACGGCCTGGCCGAACAGTCGGGCGGCAAGCTGGTCCTGAAAAGCCAACCCGGCCACGGCACGACCGCTGAGCTGTGGCTGCCCATTTCAAAGGTGGCGAGCGAACCGAGCCCCATGGCGAACGAAACCCTCCCGCGCATTGCGGCGCTCCCCACCCAACAGCTCAAGGTGCTGTTTGTCGACGACGATCCGCTGGTGGTGCTGAGCACCCGGGCCATGATCGAAGACCTGGGGCACAGGGTTCTGACCGCCAGCGATGGCGACGAGGCGTTGGCCCTGATTCGCGAGCACAACGATTTCGATCTGGTGATCTCGGATTACGTCATGCCCGCGATGTCCGGTTCCGAGCTGGCCGAGCAGATTTCCCGCTTGCGCCCGGCCTTGGCGATCATCATTTCCTCAGGGTTCACCGACACGGTTTCGCCCTTGGCTCAGCGCTTGCCGCGCTTGCCTAAACCCTTCAACCAGGCAGAGCTGGCGCGGGCCATCGCTTCGATTGGCTCTTGAACGTCGCAAGGTGCACACCGGCTAGCGCAGAACGATGATTTTCGACACCAGATCGGCGCTGTTTCGTGCTTGCAGCTTTTTCATCAGGCGTGCGCGATGGACTTCGACGGTGCGGTGGGAAATCGACAGTTTGCGGGCAACCTCTTTACACGTCAGGCCATTGACGATGTGCGCGGAAATCTCGCGTTCTCTGGGCGTGAGATTGACGGTGGGGCGAATGGCCCGGTCCATGCGCTCGAAATGCCAGACCATCAACTGGAAGGGTTCGTCAGGGGTCAGGGTGTAGCCGTTGGCCCGCGCCCAGAACACCTCGCCGCTCTGGTGCTGCATGAAACGCTCGTCGGAATACGCGCCGTTAAGGGCGTTGCGCAGCCAGCTCAGGCTGCGCTCGCCGATGGCCTGATAGTCGGCTTGTGAGGGGTAGAGCTTCAAAATCAACTGATCGGCCAACTCGTCGCGCTGATAGCCAAACAGCTTCAGAAAGGCGTCGTTGAAGTCCAGCATGCGACGATTGCCGGTGATGACCTGAGGCGCAGGAGATACTTGAAACGCCAGCCGTTCCAGGTCCTGCAGGTGGTCGGACTCATCTTTCATCGCGCTGTCTCGCTGTTTTTAATGTCGTCTTCCAGACCAGTATCGGCCTTTGGCACTACTCATCCCTATACGTAGTTGTACGAACTGGCGAGGGGGCTTCGTGGTGGGCATTGTAAAGAACGCCTGCTCATTGCGAAGGAGAAAATAAAAATGGTCAATGACGCCGTATCCATCGTTGCCGCCGGTCACAGCCGGTTCGGGCGACTGGACAACACCACCCTTGAAGACCTGATCGTGCAAGTCACGCGTCAGGCCCTGGACGATGCCGCGATTGACGCCTCGGAAATCGACGCGATCTTCCTCGGGCATTTCAATTCCGGGCTGGTACCCGACGGTTTTCCGGCCTCGCTGGTGCTGCAAGCCGACCCTGCCTTGCGCTTCAAACCCGCCACCCGTTGCGAAAACGCCTGTGCCTCTGGTTCTGCTGCGATTCAAGCCGGGATCAACGCGATCCGCTCCGGCGCTGCCGAATTGGTGCTGGTGGTCGGTGCCGAGAAGATGACCTCCAACACCACCGCGCAGGTCACCCAGGCCCTCGCCGGTGCCGGGTATCAGAACGATGCCGAAGAGGCCGGCCTGAGTTTTCCTCAACTGTTTGGCATTGCCGCCGCCCAGTATCGCGACCGCTACCAAAGCCCGATGTCGGCGATGGCGGCGATTGCCGCGAAAAACCACGCCAACGCGATGGCCAACCCGCTGGCGCACATGCACAAGGCGATGCCGTTCGAACACTGCAACACGGTGTCCGACAGCAACCCGGTGATTGCCTCGCCCTTGCGCCTGAGCGACTGCTCGCTGATCACCGACGGCGCGGCAGCGATCATCCTCGCCTCGCCAAAACGTGCCCGTCTGTTTCGCCGTGAAGTGCTGATTCGCGGTGCGCGTCAGGTCAACGACGTGTTGCCCATCGCCCAGCGCGATATTCTCGCCTTCGAAGGCCCGCAGCGGGCGATTCACGCGGCGCTGCGTCAGGCCGAGGTGACGCTGGCCGATATCGGGTTCGCCGAAGTCCATGACTGTTTCACCATCGCCGAACTGCTCATCTACGAAGCCATGGGCCTGGCGCCGAAAGGCGAGGGCCATCGCGCGCTGGACGACGGCATCGTGCAGGCGGGCGGGCGTCTGCCGGTCAACCTGTCAGGCGGCCTCAAGGCCAAGGGGCATCCGGTCGGTGCTACCGGCGTGTCGATGCACGCGATGGCGTTCCATCAACTGACCGGCAACCCCATCGGCCTTGCCGCGCCGGAGGCCGAATTCGGGCTGCTGTTCAACATGGGCGGCATGGCCGTCGCCAATTACGCCACCGTGCTGCAAGCGCGGAGGGCCTGACCATGAACATCGCTCATTGGTTGAACGATGCGGCCCGGCGCTGGCCCGAACGCCCGGCACTGTTTCGCGGTACGGAACAGGTCGCAGACTACGCCGAATTTGCCCGACGCGTGCGGGTGCGGGCAACTTTTCTGCGTGAGGAATACGGCGTCGAGCCGGGCGATCGGGTCGCGCTGTTCATGAAGAACTGCTGCGAATATTTGGAGCTGTTTTACGCCATCTGGTGGATCGGCGCGGTGGCGGTGCCGATCAACTGCAAACTGCACGCCGCCGAAGCGGGCTGGATCGCTGAGAACGCCGACGCGCGGCTGATGGTCACCGACGACGGCCAGGTGTTCGCGGCCGGAGAGTTGCCTGTCCCGTGTAAGGAAGTGGCGGTTCACGGGTCGTTGGCTTCTCTGGCGGCCGAAGGTGAAGCGCTGAACGTGCCTGCTTCGCGCAACACCGACGACCTCGCGTGGCTGTTCTACACCTCGGGCACGACGGGGCGGTCCAAGGGGGTGATGCTGTCACACGGCAACCTCATGGCCATGTCGCTGTGTTACCCGCTGGATGTGGATCAGGTGTCTGCCGACGATGCCGTGGTGTACGCCGCGCCGATGTCCCATGGCGCCGGGCTGTACAACTTCATCCATGTGCGCTGCGGCGCCCGGCATGTGGTGCCCGAGTCGCGCGGGTTCAAGGCGGCGGAGCTGTTCGATCTGGCGCGGGGGCTGGAGCAGGTGTCGCTGTTCGCAGCGCCGACCATGGTCAAGCGCATGGTCGAAGAGGCCAAGCGTCAGGGCTACTCTGGCGAGGGTCTGAAAAGCGTGATCTACGGCGGCGCGCCGATGTACGTGGCGGATCTACGTGAAGCGGTGGAGGTGTTTGGTCCACGGTTGATTCAGATCTACGGCCAGGGTGAAAGCCCGATGACGGTGACCGCCTTGAGCCGCCAGGCCATCGCGGACCGGAGCAACCCGAATTGGGAACGCTGGGTGGCGTCGGTGGGCATGGCGCAGTCCTGTGTCGAAATCAAAATCGTCGATGCCCAGCGGCATGCGGTTGCCAGCGGGCAGGCCGGAGAAATCGCCGTGCGCGGCGCGACCGTGATGCAGGGGTACTGGCGCAACGAAGCGGCGACCCGCGAAACCCTCGTCGATGGCTGGCTGTTCACGGGCGATATCGGGTATCTCGACCCGGATGGCTGCCTGACCCTGACCGACCGCTCCAAGGACGTGATTATTTCCGGCGGCAGCAACGTGTACCCCCGCGAGGTCGAGGAAGTGCTGGCCACGCACCCCGGCGTTTTCGAAGTTTGCGTGGTCGGTGAAGCGGACGCGGAGTGGGGCGAATCGGTGGTGGCGTTCGTCGTGGCGCGTGAAGAGCAGGCTGTCGATCAGCACGGGTTGAACGAGTGGTTCGTCTCGCGCATGGCATCGTTCAAAAAGCCGAAAAAGTACGTGTTCTGCGCCGAACTTCCGAAAAACAGCTACGGAAAAGTGCTCAAGACCGATCTGCGGCTCTGGTTGAAGGAGCGCAGCGCGGCGGCGGTGTGAGCGCACCGTTTCACCATGATGTTTTTCCTTGAATAACAACAAAAGACAGGAATACAACAATGGCAACTCAACAGCAAAATCCCGAACGGCAACGTCGCCGCGCCTTCATTGGCGCGATTTCCGGTCACCTCATCGAATGGTATGACTACGGCGTCTACGGCTTTCTGGCGGTGTACATCGGCGGTGCGTTTTTCGTTTCCGACAACCCCACCACCAGCCTGCTGAGCAGCTTCGCCGCGTTCGCGCTGAGCTTTTTCATGCGGCCGCTGGGCGGGTTGTTTTTCGGTCCGCTGGCCGACAAGATCGGTCGTCGCAAGACCCTGATCACGGTGTTGATGATGATGGCGGGTTCGACCTGCCTGCTCGGATTTCTGCCGACGTACGCGTCGATTGGCCTCGCCGCTCCGGTGCTGCTGATCCTTATCCGCTGCGTCCAGGGCTTCTCGGCCGGTGGTGAAATCGGCACCATCACCAGCTTCATCTCCGAGTACGCCGGGCCCGGTCGCCGTGGTTTTTCCACCTGCTGGCTGATGGTCACGGCGGTATTGGGGCTGCTCCTCGGGGGCGCTGTCGCCAATGGCATGACCTGGGTGTTGGGCGCGGAGACGATGCAATCGTGGGGCTGGCGTGTACCGTTCCTGATCGCCGGCCCCATGGGGATGATCTCGATGTACATTCGCCTGAAACTCGAAGACAGCCCGGAATTCCTCGCGCTGCAAAAAGCCGGGGAGACTTCCAAGGCGCCGCTGCGTGAGGTCTGGCAGTGGAAGCGGGCGATTGCGCTGGTGTTTTTCATCATCACGCTGCACAGCTCGATCTTTTATCTGGTGCTGACCTTCGCCTCGACCTACATGTCGCGCATCCTCAAGTTCGACAGCGGCACCACGCTGTTCTACGTGTTCATCGCCAGCCTCGCGGCGGCGTTCGTCATGCCGTTGGGCGGGGCGTTCACCGACCGTTACGGACGCAAGCCATTCCTGATGGTGGTGGGTGTGCTGGCGACGATGGCGATGTACTGGTTCTTTAAAGCGGCACCGACCGCAACGCCTGCCACGTTCATCTGGCCGTTGATGGCCGTGGCGATTCTGTTCGGGCTGTACGCGTCGTCGACCTACGCGACCATGAGTGAGCTGCTGCCAACGCGGATTCGCTCGACCGGTATCGCGGTGGCCTACAACATTCCGGTGGCCGTGTTCGGGGGCAGCGCGCCATTGATTTCGACCTGGCTGATTCAGCAAACCGGCGACATCAGCTCACCGTGGTATTTCTACATCGGCACCGGGATCGCGTCGCTGATTGCCCTGACGTTGCTGCGCCAGGAAGATTTCGTGGCGTGTACCCAGGCTGTGCAACCTGCATCGAGCGAGCGGGACACCGGGTCTTCATCTTCGGCGTTCCCCGCCACACCTGCCTCCGAATCCAGCCACAGCACCGCGGCCTGATTCGTCCCGACTGCGTCGCACCCTCTGAGCGGTGCGACGCAGGCCGTTCTCCCTCAATGTGTCGCGTTTTCCTCAGGCCTGTACCGGTCTGCGGCCTCCCGATCTGCGTCCGCCGCCATCCGCTTTTCGTGCCTGCGTTCCATGTCATGAAAAATTAAGTGGCATATACCCGTATTTGTGAATATCGTGCGCCATGCCGCCTTTTCTGGACGGGCTTCGTCGATCGGATCGACCTGGACGTCGGAGCGCCGTCGGGCCATTTGTGCCTGATCCGCTTCGACATTGTTGTTTCACGCTTGTCTGGATACTTCCATGCTTGGCCTCGTACGCGTTGCTTTGAGACGACCGTATACCTTTGTCGTTCTCGCCGTTTTGATCATGATCGTCGGGCCGCTGGCGGCTCTGCGCACCCCCACTGACATTTTTCCGGAGATTCGCATTCCGGTCATCGCGGTCATCTGGCAGTACACCGGGCTCTCGCCGGACCAGATGGCCGGGCGCGTGACATCACCGTTCGAGCGGGTGCTGACGACCACGGTCAACGACATTCGCCACATCGAAGCCCAGTCGCTCAACGGCTTCGGGATCGTCAAAGTGTTTTTTCAGCCGGGCGTGAATATCAGCAACGCCAACGCCCAGTTGACGTCGGTGTCCCAGGCCATCCTGCGCAACCTGCCGCCCGGCACGGTGCCGCCGCTGATCCTCAACTACAGCGCCTCGACGGTGCCGATCGTGCAACTGGCGTTGTCCGGTCAGAACCTCAGCGAGCAGAAGCTGGGTGACATCGGCCTCAACACCGTGCGGCTGATGCTCACCACCGTGGCGGGCGCGTCGCTGCCATACCCCTTCGGCGGCAAGACCCGTCAGGTGCAGATCGACCTGGACCCTGCGCAGATGCAAGCGCGAGGGCTGTCTGCCCAAGATGTCGCCAACGCGCTGGCCACGCAAAACCAGATCACCCCCGTGGGCACCCAGAAGATCGGGGGCTACGAGTACATGCTGCAACTGAATAACTCGCCGGTGGCGTTCAAGGACCTGGAAGACCTGCCGATCAAGACCGCCAACGGCACCACCGTGTTGATTCGTGATGTCGGGACGGTCAAGGACGGCAGTCCGCCGCAGACCAACATCGTGCACGTCAACGGTAACCGTTCCGTGCTGATTCCGGTGCTCAAGACCGGCTCGGCCTCGACCCTCGGGGTGATCGAAGGGATCAAGGACAAGCTCGCGGATTCCAAGGCGCAGTTGCCTGAAAACCTGAACATCGACCTGATCGGCGACCAGTCGCTGTTCGTGCGAGCGGCCATCAGTGGCGTAGCCCGTGAAGGGTTGATCGCCGCCGCGCTGACCAGTTTGATGATCTTGCTGTTCCTGGGCAGTTGGCGTTCGACCGTGATCATTGCGGTGTCCATTCCCCTGGCGATTCTGTCGTCGATTGCCGCGCTGTCGGCGTTGGGCGAAACCCTGAACATCATGACCCTCGGAGGGCTGGCGCTGGCCGTCGGCATACTGGTCGACGATGCCACGGTGACCATCGAAAACATCAACTGGCACCTGGAACAGGGCAAGCCGGTGGAGACCGCGATCCTGGACGGCGCCGCGCAGATCGTGACGCCAGCCTTCGTGTCCCTGTTGTGTATCTGCATCGTGTTCGTGCCGATGTTCTTCCTCGACGGCGTGGCCCGGTTCCTGTTCGTGCCGATGGCCGAAGCGGTGATTTTCGCGATGATCGCCTCGTTCATCCTGTCGCGGACGCTGGTCCCGACCATGGCGAACTACCTGCTGAAACCCCACAACCTGACGGAAGAGGGCACGCACGAACCTGCCAGCCGCAACCCGCTGGTGCGATTCCAGCGGGGTTTCGAGGCGCGTTTCGAACGGATTCGCGACGGGTATCACGGGTTGCTCGCCGCTGCGCTGGAGCACCGTAAAGGGGTGATGGTCGGCATCCTCGCCTTCGTCGTCGCGTCCTTCGCGCTGGTGCCGACGTTGGGCCGCAACTTTTTCCCGGCGGTGGATTCCGGGCAGATTCTGATGCACGTCCGTGCCCCGGTGGGCATGCGTGTCGAAAGCACGGCGCAGTTGATCTTCGACGTGGAGAATGCCGTGCGCCGAGTGATTCCGGGCTCGGAACTCAAGGCGGTGGTGGACAACATCGGGCTGGCGGTCAGCGGCATCAACACCGCTTACAACACCACCGGTACGGTCGGCTCCCAGGACAGCGACATTCAGATCAGCCTGAACGAAGACCATCAGCCGACCGCCGAGTACGTGCGCCAGCTGCGTGAGCAATTGCCTCGCGAATTCCCCAACGCGGTGTTCTCGTTCCCGCCGGCCGACATCGTCGGGCAGATTCTCAACTTCGGTTCGTCGGCCCCGGTGGACGTGCAGATCACCGGTAACAACCTGGGCGGCAACTACGCCTACGCCAACACGCTGCTGCGTGAAATCCGTCGGGTGCCGGGCGTCGCGGATGCGCGGATTCAGCAGTCCCAGCAATTGCCGACGTTCAAGATCGACGTGGACCGCACCCGGGCGCAACTGCTCGGGATCAGCGAGCGAGACATCACCAACAGCCTGGTGGTCAACTTCGCGGGATCGAGCCAGGTCGCACCGACGTTCTGGCTCAACACGGCGAACGGCGTGTCGTACCCCATCGTGCTGCAAACTCCGCAGTACAGCCTCGACAAGTTGGCGCAGCTGTACAACCTGCCGCTGACCTCCACGTCCTCGACCGGCAGCGGACAGATTCTCGGCGGCCTGGCGTCGGTGGCGCGGACCCACAGCAACTCCGTGGTGACCCAATCCGACATCCAGCCCGTGGTGGAAATCCTCACCTCGGTGCAGGGCCGTGACCTCGGCGGTGTGGCAGCAGACATCCAGAAGATTCTGGCCGCTCACGCCAACGACGTGCCGAAAGGCTCGAAAGTGGCGCTGCAAGGTCAGTCTACAACGATGAACAGCGCCTTCAGCGGCATGTTGTTCGGGCTGCTGGGGGCCGTCGTGCTGATCTACCTGCTGATCGTGGTCAACTTCCAGTCCTGGAGCGACCCGTTCGTGATCATCACCGCATTGCCTGCGGCGCTGGCGGGCATCGTCTGGATGCTCTTTGTCACGCACACGCCGTTGTCGGTGCCAGCGTTGACCGGGGCGATCATGTGCATGGGGGTGGCGACGGCCAACGCCATCCTGGTCGTCAGCTTCTGCCGGGAACGGCTGGCGGAGCACGGCAACCCGTTGCAGGCCGCGCTGGAAGCCGGGTTTACCCGCTTCCGTCCGGTTCTGATGACCGCCATTTCGATGATCATCGGCATGGCGCCCATGGCCTTGAGCCTGGGCGAGGGCGGTGAGCAAAACGCGCCACTGGGCCGTGCGGTGATCGGCGGTCTGTGCTTCGCCACTGTGGCCACGTTGTTCCTGGTTCCCATCATTTTCAGCCTCGTTCACGCACGCGACAGTCGCGCCCGCGTCCAGGCCACTGCTTCTCAAGGGTTTTGACATGCTCAACGACACTCCTGTAACCCAACGTCAGCCACGCGTCAGCGGCTGGCGGGCGAATCTGGGTCTGCTGATTGCGCTGGTCGTGGTCGCCGCCGTGGTGTTCGTCGGTCTCACGGCCCGCGCCAGTGAATCGAAAGACCTGAAAACCTGGACCGATGCCCAGGCGCTGCCCAGCGTGATCGTCATCAGCCCGGCCGCACCCACCCAAGGTTCGGCGCTGATTTTGCCGGGCCGCCTGGAAGCCTGGTCGCGGGCGGCGATCTTTGCCCGTGTCGGCGGTTACCTGAAATCCTGGAAAGCCGACATCGGCGCCAAGGTCAAGGCAGGCCAACTGCTCGCCGAGATCGACACCCCCGAACTGGATCAGCAGTTGCTCCAGGCACGCGCCGATCTGGCCACCGCCAAAGCCAACGCCTCGCTCTCCCAGACCAGTGCCAAACGCTGGCAGGCCATGCTGGCGTCGGACTCGGTGTCCAGGCAGGAAGTCGATGAGCGCAACGGTGACCTGGCTGCGAAGCAGGCGCAGGTTCAGGCGGCTCAGGCCAATGTCGAACGGCTGACCGCCACCAAAGGCTTTCAACGGCTGACCGCGCCGTTCGACGGTGTGGTCACGGCGCGCTCCACGGATGTCGGCGCGCTGATCAACGCGGGCAGCACGGCCAGCGGCCAAGAGCTGTTCGCCGTGTCCGACGTCAGCCGTTTGCGGGTCTACGTTCAAGTGCCGCAGAGTTACGCGCCGCAAGTGAAGGCCGGTGCAACGGCGCGACTGAGCGTGCCCGAATACCCGCAGGAACAATTCAAGGCGACGGTCATTGCGTCAGCGGATTCGGTCAACGCAGCATCGGGCAGCACGCTGGTGCAGCTGCAAGTTGATAACCCCAGCGGTCGTCTGCTGCCGGGCGCCTACACCAGCGTACGCTTCGACCTGCCGATTCAACCCAATGTCGTGCGACTCCCGGCCAGTGCCTTGCAATTCGACGCCCAAGGCATGCGCGTCGCGACCCTCGATCAAAACGACCACGTGCTGTTCAAGACCGTGACCATCGCTCGGGATTTCGGTGATTCGGTGGAAATCGGTTCGGGCCTCGCCGCCACGGACCGCGTCATCGACACGCCGCCCGATGGCTTGAACGACAACGACCCGGTGCAGATCGCCAAACCCGCCGAGGCCAAACCCCATGGTTAAGCAGAGCATGCTGCTGATGGCGATGCTGGGGCTGGGCGGATGCTCCCTCGCGCCGGACTACACCGTGCCGTCGGTGCCCACGGCGCAACAGTACAAAACCCAGGGGCCGTGGAGCGTCGCCACGCCCAGCGACCAGATCAGTCGCGACGGTTGGTGGCAGGTCTACAACGACCCGCAATTGGATGCGTTGCAACAGCAACTGCTGGCCAACAACCCGACTTTGAGCGCGGCGCTGGCGCATTACGCGCAGGCTCAGGCGTTCGTGGCCCAAGTGAACTCAGCGTTATTGCCCACGGTGAAGCAGATTGGCAACGCGCAACGAATCCGCCAGTCCGATACCCGACCGTTGCGTGCCAGCACCACGGACGACGTCTACAACTCGGGCACCCTGGGTTTGCAGATCGACTACGAAGTGGACCTCTGGGGCCGCGTGCGCAATTCGGTGGCGGCGGGTACTGACGAAGCGCAGGCCTCGCTCGCCGACCTGGCGTCTGCGCGGCTGAGCCTGCAAGCGCAACTGGCCGACAGCTACGTGCGCCTGCGCGGCCTGGATCAGCAGACCCACCTACTGGAACAGACGACCCAGGCGTTCAGCCGCGCGGTGGACCTGACCCAAGGCCTGCACGACGGCGGCATCGTCTCCGGGCTGGATGTCGCGCGGGCTTCTTCGCAGCTGTCGTCGACCAAATCGCAGCTCAAGCAAAACAACGTGCAACGGACGCTGCTTGAACATGCCATTGCGGCGTTGACCGGCGCCTCGGCGTCACAGTTCAGCATCGCGCCGAGCACCGCAGCCTTGCCGTTGCCCGCGGTGCCGAAGGGCGTGCCCTCGACCTTGCTCCAGCGTCGACCTGATATTGCCGCCGCCGAGCGACGCATTGCCGCCGCCAACGCACGGATCGGTATCGCCCGCGCCGCCTGGTTCCCCACGCTGACCCTGAGCGCCCAAGGCGGGTATCAAAGCAGCGAGTTCGCCAATCTGCTCAGCGCATCCAATCTGTTCTGGGCCGTGGGGCCGTCGCTGGTGACCACGCTGTTCGACGGCGGCTTGCGTCAGGCCCAGGTGGACGCGGCGAAAGCCGCGACGGACGAGGCGGGCGGCAAATACCGGGCGCAGGTGTTGGCGGCGTTCGAGCAGGTCGAAGACAACCTGTCGATCATTGATGGCCTGGGTTCGGCGCTGGAGGATCAGCGCGCAGCGGCGGAAGCGGCGCAGTACAGCGAAAACCTCTCGCTGGCCCGTTACAAGCAGGGGGCGATTGGTTATCTGGACGTGGTCGTCGCACAAACCGCGTCGTTGCAGACGCAACGCAGCGTGCTGGATTTGCAGACCCAACAACTGGCGGCGAGTGTCGGGCTGGTCAAGGCATTGGGGGGAGGGTGGAACGTCTCTGAGCTGGCGGTCAACGGCAAGCCGGAGACGCCGCTTCGCTAAGGGTGTGTCACTGAAAAGCCCCGCTGAATGCACGACTCAGCGGGGCTTGCGTGGATCGGGATCAATCAACGCTGATAGGCGGCCTTGTGCAAGGTCACAAACGCCTGGACAGTCATCGGCGCGACGCCGGTGACGTCGGCGATGATCGAGTCTTCACCCTCGAACACGCCATGCTGGTAATCCTGCGCGACCTCGATCAAGTGCTGGCGGAGGAACGGGCCCAGCCCCGATTCGGTCATTTCCTTATCGTATTGCTCAAGGCTGATCGGCACGTAGGTCACGATGCGGCCCAGCACTTCACCGACGGCATCGGCGACACCTTGCTGGCTCAGTTCGATCGGGCCGTTGAGGTCGTAGGTCTTGCCCGCATGGGGTTGCGGGTTTTGCAGGATCGCGGCGATCAGGCGGGCCTGGTCTTCGGCGGCGATCGGGGCGTGGCGACCGTCGCCGAACGGCAGGCGGATCTCACCGCGTTCGACGATGTGTTTCCGCCAGTGCGGGTAGAGCAGCCATTGGGCGAAGTACGTCGGGCGAAGGTGCGTGGTCGCCAGACCCGACCAGTCGAACACGCGTTCGGCGGTGTAATGGCTCAAGGCTGCGTTGCTTTTAGCCACGCGGCGGGCGGAAATCTGCGACATGTTCACCAACGAGGTCACACCAGCCTCTTTCGCCGCCAGCGCGAAACGGGCGCTCGCGTCGATGATGCCGGGGTGGATCGGGTAGACGAAGTAGGCCGACTCGATGCCTTCAAGGGCGGCGCGCAGCGAATCAAGGTCCTGGAAATCGCCAATGGCAACGTCTGCGCCCAGCTCGCGCAGTTCCGCTGCGCGGTGGTCATCGGCGCGCACCAGGGCTCGGACAGGGATGTTTTTTTCGCGCAGGATTTCGACGGTTTTACGACCGGTGAAGCCAGTGGCGCCGGTGACGAGCAGGGTGGGTTGAGACATGATCGATCCTCAGTGCAGGAAACCGCTTGCGCGGGTGGGAGAGTTATATGAAGCTTGTAATCCACATTAGATGGTGATCAGAATCTAATGTCAACAGCACGTCGGATATTCGGATAGAAAGAGGCGCTCCATGCGCAAGAGCAAACTGGAAACCGCTGCAACGAGGCAGAAAATCATTGAGGTCAGCCGCGTCGAGTTTCGTCGCCACGGCATCGACGGCAGCGGCCTCACCGCATTGATGGCGGCCGCGGGTTTGACGCAGGGCGGGTTTTACAAACACTTCAAGTCGAAGGCACACCTGGTCGCGGAGGCGACGAAAGCGTCCGTGGACGATCAGTTGGCGAAGTTGGCGCAAGTCGGGGCATCAGGCGAAGAAGCCGATGCGTTCAATGCATCGGTCGCCACTTACCTGAGCGTGCAGCACCGGGATGAAAGCAGTGGCTGCCCGTTTGCGGCGTTGGGCAGTGAACTCGCGAGGGCTGAAGACCCCGTGAAGACGGTCGCGGTGCAAGGGTTTGAGCAGACTCTGGCGCTGCTGACCGATCAGTTGGCGGCCGCCCGGCCCGCAGGGGATGCCGGCCCGTCAAACCGTGATCAGGCCATGCTGAGTCTCTGCGCAATGATGGGGGCACTGACCGTCGCCCGGATGGCCGAAGGTCGTGCGCTGTCAGAAGAAGTGCTGGCAGCGGTTCGTCGGCAGTTGCAGGTTGAAGCCCCGGCCGCTGCTAGCGATTGAACCGCTCGGCCAGGCTGTGCAGGTACTGGGCCATCTGCTCCAGCTCTCGGCTGATGCTCGACCCCTGTTGCGCTTGCCCCGCGCTCTGGTCGCACAGTTGAGCGATGCGGTTGATCTGCTGATTGATGCTTTCGGCCACGTGGGTTTGCTCCTCGGACGCGGAGGCCATCTGCTGGCTCATCCCGGTGATCCGTGACACCGCCTGGCTGATGCCACTCAACGCGTGCTGCACGGCTTCGACGCTGGTCACGCTTTCCTGCGACATGGCCTGGCCCCTCGTCGCGGTGGCCACGGCACGGTTCGCGCCTTCGCGCAATTCGCCGATGATCCCCTGAATCTGCTCGGTGGAGGTCTGCGTGCGCGAAGCCAGTGAGCGCACCTCATCGGCCACCACCGCAAACCCTCGGCCCTGTTCCCCGGCGCGTGCCGCTTCAATAGCCGCGTTGAGGGCCAGCAGGTTGGTCTGCTGGGCAATGGAATTGATGACGTCCACGACACTGCCGATGGATTGCGTCGCATTGGCCAGCTCGCCCACCGCTTCGCCGATTTCAGACACCGAGTTGGCCATGTGGCGAATCGCCAACAGGCTGTCGTCGGCCAGGCTGCGTCCCTGTTGCGCGAGGTTGTCCGCCTCCAGCGCAGCGTTGGCGGTGTTCTGTACGTTGTGCGTGACTTCCTGAATCGTCGCCGCCATTTGCGTGATCGCGGTCGCCGATTGATCGGTTTCGCTACGTTGCTGGTCGAGGGCTTCGGCCTGCAACAGCGACAGGCTGGCGGATTGGCCGGCGCGTTGCTTGACGTTTTCCCCGGCATCCACCAACCGGGTCAGCGCCGTTTGCAGGCGCGCTTCCTCGCTGAGCAGCGCCAAATCCAGACGCGCCTGCGGGCCGCGATTATCGCTGTAGGTCAGGGCGATCAGTGGGTCGGTGAAGGCTTTGGGGTGTTCGTCCAGCAGCGCCTTGAGCGTCTGGTTTTGCCGCCATTCCAGAAACACGCTGAGGCCGACCAGCGTCAGCAGCATGGCCGCCAGCTCCGCATGATCGGCCAATAAATAATTGCAAACGCCGAGAATCACAGCGGCGATGATCAGCGGCAGTTGGCGGGTCAGGTGATAGCGGGCGGTTTCAACACCGGAAACGGCAGACTTGCCCGCTCGCAGGCGCGCGTACAGCGCCTCGGCCCGCCGCACCTGCTCTCGGGTCGGGAGCGCCCGAACGGACTCGAACCCCGCGATCTTACCGTGCTCGTAGATCGGTGTGACGTAAGCGCTGACCCAGTAAAAATCACCATTCTTCGCGCGGTTCTTGACCACGCCCATCCACGGCTTGCCCTGTTTGAGGGTCTCCCACATGTGGGCGAACACCGACGGCGGCATGTCGGGGTGACGAACGAGGTTGTGGGGCTGGCCGATCAGTTCTTCGCGGGTAAAACCGCTGAGGGCGACGAAAGCATCGTTACAGTAGGTGATGTGACTGCTGAGGTCGGTGGTGGAAATCAGACGCTCGCTGGCGGCAAAGGTACGTTCCTGCTGTGTAACCGGCATGTTCAAACGCATAGACCGACTCATCCCTGACAGTGCTGAAGTGCTTGCCAGTAGGTGTAGCACAACATTGCCGACGCCGACGAACGGTGCCCGGCAATGGGAATCCGTTCCCAGAAACCGGGCAATGCAAGCGCCGGTCAGTTGCCGTCGGCGACCTTGCGTTCAATGGCGTCGGACTTGCGTTTCAGCTCTTCGGCTTCCTGTTCCTTGGTGCGAATCGATGTCGGAGTGATGACTTCGTCCACGGCGCGGGTGTCGTCGTCGCGGTCTTCGAGATCCCGCTCGACCACGTTCACGGGCTTGCCGGACGCATCGGTAGGTGGGGCGTTGGTGGGACGGGTGGAGGCGTTGCGGTCGTCGTTACTCATGTCAGTATCCTCAGGGGGCTTGAACGTTGGAGGACAGCGCGCAAGACGAGTTCGAGGAATTTGCGGGGTGTTGCATGAGCACGCTGCTCAAATCCCGGGCAGAAAAAAGCCCGCTGGGGAAGACGGGCTTAAAGAGGATCAAAAGGAGTAAGTGCAGACTGGACCTTGCAACGTGAACATTTCGTGAAAACGGTTTTATGACTGATTCCTATTTATAAAATCACGACGAACGGTCAAGTCTTGCGGGCGACTGCCATGCGCTTCAAGGATTTATGTGCTCGGGATTCTGCCAAAAGGACGGGTCGGCACTCTTCAGTCGCTCGACAGCGTTGTTGATGTGGGTGAGGGCGGCCTGGCGGGCAGCTTCCGGATCGCGGGCGGCGATGGCGTCGTAAATGGCGACATGTTCGACGCGCACGGTGCTGGCCATTTCCTGACGGCGCTCTTCATTGGAGCGGGTGATGCGGATGGCCTCTTTCACAAACTGGGCGATGAATTCGTGCAAAGACGGGTAAAGCGGATTGCCCGTGGCGTGGGAAATCGACAGGTGATACGCCAGGTCTTCCTCGACGCCGTCATGGCCTTCGTGTTCGGCGGTATCAATGGCTTTCAGCGCACGCTCGATGGTCTCCAGTTGGTGACGGGTGTGGCGCTGGGCGGCGAGGGCGGCCGCTTCGCCCTCAATGCCCCGGCGTAATTCCGTGACGCGCAGCACCGCTTCGATGGAGCCGCCGACGTCCACGTCGATGGTGAACGCCTTGATGTGCGCACCTTCGCAGACCACGGTCCCGCTGCCCTGACGCACTTCCACCAGACCCGCCGACTTAAGCCGGGAAATCGCTTCTCGCACCACCGTGCGGCTCACCCCATAGCGCTCGCACAGCACAGGCTCCGTGGGCAGGCGCGTGCCGGGAAGGGCTTCGCCGTTGGCGATATGCGCTTTGAGTGCGGCCGTCACCTGATCCGCCAGTGTGCCTTTGGAGGCGTCTTTCAGGCTGGAAGGTGCATTCGGGCGCGGGGTCAGGTCGGAGGCGGACATGGAAATCTCATGTTTCAAATGAATGAACGTTACTGCATTTCCGGCGCCACGTCCCGTGCAGGAAGCGTGTTGAATTCGTATGACGTATTATGTTAATTGTTATGTCGCACGCTGTTCTGCCCCCAACAATCGCCCACTACAAAAACAAAGGGATGGGAAAGAAATGAGTGAATCCTTGACGCAAGGCGCCATCGGCACGCCCGCCGCCGATGCCTCCGAAGACGCGGCTTACCGCAAGGCGGCGTGGCGCATTCTGCCGCTCCTGCTGTTGTGTTACCTGGTGGCCTACCTCGATCGGGTCAATGTCGGTTTTGCCAAACTGCAAATGTCCGATGACCTGCATTTCTCCGAAGCGGTGTACGGCCTCGGCGCGGGCATCTTTTTCATCGCGTACTTCCTGGTTGAAATCCCCAGCAACCTGATCTTGCACAGGGTCGGCGCCCGGCTGTGGATTGCGCGGATCATGATCAGCTGGGGCGTGATCTCGTCCTGCATGGCCTTCGTGACCACGCCGATGTCGTTCTACATCATGCGTTTCCTGCTGGGGCTGGCCGAGGCCGGCTTCTACCCGGGCGTCATCCTTTATCTGTCGTACTGGTTCCCGACCCACCGTCGCGGGAAGATGTTCGCGTTGTTCGCCAGCGCCGTGCCGCTGTCGGGCCTGGTGGGTGCGCCGCTGTCCGGCTGGATCATGGCGGTGTTCGACGGTGCTCACGGTTGGGCAGGATGGAAGTGGCTGTTCTTCATCGAGGGTCTGCCGTCGGTGGCCATCGGTATTCTGGTGATCTTTTGCCTCAGTGATCGCATCTCCCACGCGGGCTGGCTGACTCAGGAACAGAAAACCCTGCTGCAATCGCGCATCGACGCCGAAAGCCACTCCCACGAAGCCCACAGCGTGCGCGACGTGTTCCGCCAGCCGCGCATCTGGCTGCTGACCGCGATCTATTTCTGCATGATCGCGGGCTTTTACACCGTCGGTTTCTGGCTGCCGACGCTGGTCCGTCAGGCCGGGGTGACCGACGTGCTGCACATCGGCCTGTTGACCGCGATTCCGTACGGTGCGGCCGTCGCGACCATGTTGCTGGTGTCGCGCCACGCGGACCGGGTGCGTGAGCGCCGCTGGCATCTCGCACTGACGGCCATCGTCGGCGCCATCGGTTTGGTCATCGCGGCGACCTGGAGCAGCAGTTTCACGATGTCGATGATCGGCCTGACCCTCGCCGCCATGGGCGCCCTTAGCACCTTGCCACTGTTCTGGAGCCTGCCGACGGCGTTCCTCGGGGGCACGGCGGCCGCTGCGGGGATTGCGCTGATCAACTCGTGCGGCAACCTTGCAGGGTTCGTTTCGCCGTATCTGATCGGCTTCCTCAAGGACATGACCCAAAGCACCACCATCGGCCTGTACGTGATGGCGGGTGCACTGATCCTCAGCTCGGTGTTGATCTTCCGGATTCCCGCAAAACTCGTTAACCGTTGAGCAACAGGAGTGACCCATGAATATTCTCGTGACCGGTGCGGCCGGCTTTCTCGGCCGTCGCCTGATCGAAGCCCTCTTGCAGCGCGGCGCGTTGACCGATCGACAAGGGGCCAGGCAGGCTTTCTCGAAAATCGTGGCTTTCGACGTGGTGCCGCTGACCGGTCTGGACGACCCTAGGGTCGAGGTGGTCTGCGGTGACATCGCCGACTCCAACGTGCTGGAAGGGCTGGTGAGCGCCGAAACCGACAGCGTTTTCCACCTCGCAGCCGTGGTGTCGAGTCAGGCCGAACAGGACTTCGAGCTGGGGATGCGCATCAACTTCACCGCGACGCAACAGCTGCTGGAACGGATTCGCAGCCTCGGCACTTGCCCGAAATGGGTGATGACCAGTTCCGTGGCAGTGTTCGGCGGACAACTTCCTGCTCAGGTGGAGGACCATCAAGTCTGGGCGCCGCAAAGCTCCTACGGCACACAAAAGGCGATGAACGATTTGCTGCTCGCTGATTACAGCCGTCGGGGTTTCGTCGATGGCCGCAGCTTGCGCATGCCGACCATCGTCGTGCGCCCCGGCAAACCCAACCTTGCGGCATCGAGCTTCGCCAGTGGCATCATCCGTGAGCCGCTCAACGGGCAGGAAAGCGTGTGCCCGGTGCCGATGGAGACGCGCCTGTGGCTGATGTCACCGGCGCAGGCCATCGCCAACCTGATTCACGGCCATGAGCTGTCGGCGGAGCAATTGCAGTCGGGGCGGGTGATCAACATGCCGGGCTTATCGATCACGGTGGCAGACATGATTGACGCGCTGCGGCGAACGGCGGGGGACGAGGTCGCCCACCGGATTCGGCTGGAACGCAACCCGGCGATCGAGAAAATCGTCGGCTCCTGGCCGGGGTCATTCACCGCAACGTATGCGAAAAAACTCGGGTTTACCGCCGACCACGATTTCGCCGATGTCATCGGGCAGTTCATCGCGGAATACCCACCCCAACCCAGCTAAAACCGTCGCGTTCATATGTCGCGTGGCCGTCTAGGTCAGGGCGCTTAATCGTGTTCTAATCAGCCCCACTCAAACCGGGGAACGGCCCACGCTTCGTGTGTGAAAACAGGCACTTCCCCCGATACCCTCAGAATCAACCAAGGGCTGTCATGGATACGGGGTCACGACTGAAGTTAGTGCGGGAAAGCTACAAAATGTCCCAGCGTGAGCTGGCCAGACGCAGCGGAGTCGCCAATGGCACGATCTCCTTGATTGAGTTGAATCGCGTCAGCCCCTCGGTCAGTTCGTTGAAAAAACTGCTGGAGGGGTTTCCCATGACCCTGGCGGATTTTTTCTCCTTCGATCAGCCGCCTCAAGAACAACGCTACGTCTTCCGCGCCGGAGAACAGCCGGATCTCGGTCGCGACGGATTGCGCCTGTTGCTGATCGGCGCTTCGGTGCCCAGCCGCCAGATGCGCATGCTCCGTGAGCAATACGCGCCGGGTGCAGGCTCGGGCGATGAACCAATCGTGCATGCCCAGGGCGAGGAGTGCGGTCTGGTTACCCGAGGCACCATCGAGCTGACGGTGGACGGGCAGATCAGCATTCTCAACGCCGGTGATGGGTATTACTTCCCGACCACGCTGCCGCACAGCTTTCGCAACGTCGGGCAGGATGAGGCGGAAATCATCAGCGCGAACACGCCAGCTAATTTTTAAGGAGCGTCTGGCGTGAGGTTTCCAAACGCCAGACAGCACGAAGGGGAGCCGAGGCTCCCCTTCAAGGTGTTTCAGTTGCATGCTCTTTTTTGTTTTTAGGTGGCCTGTTGTTGTTTTTGGCAGCCATACCTTTTTGGTTTTGAGCGACCCCCATCCGGGGCCAAGAGCAAACGTATTTTTTTGAGCGCTGATGTAGCTCCGATCTTGCGATTCAACCCGTGCGGTAGCTACCTGAGGGTAGTTTTATTGTTCTCTGCCCGGTCGAGAGGCCTGAGCCTCACAAAGCGATCCACTCCAAAAAAATCAGTTAGCTGCGTCTCTTCCGTCTTGTTCTTGTTATGTCAGAGCCGATACGTCTTGTTTTTATTGGGTTACTGCGATTTTTTATTTTTGTTGTACGTAAGACATAGCAGAAGCCATGCCAAGTTTCGTCAATGCTTTGAAAAGCCCGGAAACCGTGGCCTTCAGAAAAACCCCAAATTTAGCTTCACGCTGAAATCATCACCGGGTGTTTCCGTGTTACCCGTTTCCATCGCTTCAATGCCGGTCAGGGTAACACTGTGTGACAACTTGTCGCACATCAGGCCGACAAACGTGCCCTCGCCACCCGAGAGCCGTTCGCCTTGCCCAGCACGTCACTGATGCGCTGACCGGCTGCAATCAGTTTGTCGAGGTTGATACCTGTGTCGATGCCCAGCCCGTTGAGCATGTACACCACGTCTTCCGTCGCCACATTGCCCGTGGCCCATTTGGCGTAAGGGCAGCCGCCCAGGCCCGCCACCGAGCTGTCGAACACCTGAATCCCCTCCAACAGGCTGGCGTAGATATTCGCCAGCGCCTGCCCGTAGGTGTCATGGAAATGTCCGGCCAGTTTGCCGCGAGGGATGTTGGCGGCGACGGCGTCGATCAATTCGCGGGTCGCGCCGGGTGTACCGGTGCCGATGGTGTCGCCCAGTGACACTTCGTAACAGCCCATGCCGAACAGTTCGTTGGCCACTGCCGCCACCTGTTTCGGCGGCACGGTGCCTTCGTATGGGCAGCCCAGCACACAGGACACATAGCCCCGCACGCGAATACCGTGCAATCGCGCTGCTTCCATGATCGGCAGGAAACGGTCGAGGCTTTCGCTGATCGAGCAGTTGATGTTGCGCTGCGAGAAGGCCTCGGAAGCCGCCGCGAACACCGCGACTTCCTTGACACCCGCCGCCAGCGCGTCCTCGAAACCGCGAAAGTTGGGGGCGAGGGCGGCGTAGGTCACGTCGTCCTTGCGCTGGATGCCCGCGAACACTTCCGCCGATCCCGCCATTTGTGGCACCCACTTGGGCGACACGAAACTGCCGACTTCTATATAGCCAAGCCCGGCGTCGGAAAGATCGTCCACCAGCCGGATCTTGTCGGCAACGTCGATGGGGCGCGCCTCGTTTTGCAGGCCGTCACGGGGGCCGACTTCGACCAGACGTACGCGTTGGGGCAGCGACATGGCAAATTCATCCTCACTGTCAGCATCAGGTTTATGCGCTATTCATTTGTTATTGAACGTTATTTTTCAGCGCTTCTTTGCAGCGCTCTTCGGCGGTGTCCAGTTCCAGCTGCATCTGCTGGATGTCGAGCAACTGCTGATCGAGTTGGGCGCGACGCTCGGCGATCTTCTGCAGCATGGTGGTCAGTTGCTTTTGATTGTCGCCACTGGGGTCGTATAAGCCGATCAAGTCCCGGCATTCGGCCAGGGAAAACCCGATGCGCTTGCCCCTCAAAATCAGCTTCAGCGTGACCTTGTCCCTCGCTGAATAAATGCGCTCCAGCCCACGGCGTTCGGGGCTTAGCATGCCTTGTTCTTCATAAAAGCGAATGGTGCGGGTGGTGATGTCCAGCTCGCGAGCGAGGTCGGAAATGCTGTAAGTCGGGTGGTTCATGGCGGGGCTCGAACGAGGGAAGCGTTCGGCTAACGTACGGCGACCTTGACGTAAACGTCAAGGTGCCAGGTGGAATGCGTGTGAAGTGCATGTTCACGGCGCCAGTGTTTTCCATAGCTCAAACCGATGATCAACTTGAGGTTAAGTGGATAACCTATTGATTCATGGTTACTTGACTGCAACCTCAAGCTCTTTCTCAAGTTTGCGTTCCTGCGCAATCACCAGCTGACACAACTCAATGATCTGCTCCCGCATCCAACGGTTCGCCGGGTCTTGATCGGTGCTTTCGTGCCAGTACAAGTGGGTCTCCACGCTTGGCACATCGTTCACCGGGAGGTGAACGAAATGCAGGTCGTTACGCCGGGCGAAGCGTTCTGGCACGGTCATGACCATGTCGGTCTGGTGCAGCACCTGTGATGCCATCAAATAATGCTGCGACCGCAGGGCGATCTTGCGCTGGATGCCCATTTTGCCCAGCGCCAGATCGACGTAGCCCAACCCGCTGCGGCGACTGGAGATGTGGATGTGCGCCACCGACAGATAGTCGTCCAACGTTATCGAGCCTTTGTTCGCCAGCGGATGCCCTTTGCGCATGGCGCAGACGTAGTTGTCTTCCATCAGCTTGACGTGGCGCACCTGCGGGTCGGTGTTCAACGGCGCGTCTACGGCGAAATCCAGCCGACCCGCCGCCAGTTCCTTGGTGGTCTCCCGGCGCTTGGACAGAAAGCTTTCGATGGTGACCGCCGGGGCAAGGCGGCGCAGCCGCTGAAACAGCGCGGGCAGAATGATCGCTTCCGTGAGGTCGGTCATGCTGATGCGGTAGTTCTTGTTCGCCTGCAGCGGGTTGAAAATCCGGCTCTCCTGCACCGACACCCGGAGCAGCGACAGCGCATTACGCACCGGCCCAATGATGTTCTGGGCCATCGGCGTTGGCACCATGCCTTGGGCGGTGCGCACGAACAGCGGATCGTTGAAGGTCTCGCGAAGACGGGCCAAGGCATTGGACACAGCTGGCTGGGTGATGCCGACGATCTGACCGGCGCGGGTCAGGTTGGCCTCGGTGTAGATGGCGTCAAAGACAATAAAGAGGTTGAGATCGACCTTGCTCAGATTCATTGCGATGCGCCTCACGCTGTTGTTGTAGTTGGGACTTTCGTGCCGAAACGCGCCGATCATATATCAGTGATGAATGTTTATACACGCCGAGAATAGGTTAGATAAATGGAGGGGCCTGATCTAGCATCGCTTCCATGTCTTGAAACACCTCATCAGAAGGTAGCTGCCCATGGATTTCGCTTACTCCCCCAAGGTCCAGGAATTGCGCGAGCGCGTCACGGCGTTCATGGACGCCTACGTCTACCCGGCCGAGCCTGTGTTTGAGCGCCAGGTCTCGGAAGGGGACCGCTGGCAGCCGACCGCGATCATGGAAGAACTGAAAGCCAAGGCCAAAGCCGAAGGGCTGTGGAATTTGTTTCTGCCCGAATCCGAATTGGGCGCTGGCCTGACCAACCTGGAATACGCGCCCTTGGCGGAAATCATGGGCCGTTCGTTGCTGGGGCCGGAGCCGTTCAACTGCTCGGCGCCGGACACCGGCAACATGGAAGTGCTGGTGCGTTACGCCAGCGACGCGCAAAAGCAGCAGTGGCTCGAACCGCTGCTGCGGGGCGAAATCCGCTCGGCCTTTGCGATGACCGAACCTGACGTGGCCTCGTCCGATGCCACCAACATGGCCGCCCGTGCCGTGCGCGATGGCGACGAGTGGGTCATCAATGGCCGCAAATGGTGGACATCCGGTGCCTGCGATCCGCGCTGCAAAATCATGATTTTCATGGGCTTGAGCAACCCGGACGGCCCTCGTCATCAACAACATTCAATGATCCTGGTGCCGACGGATGCACCGGGGGTGAAGATCGTGCGTCCGCTGCCGGTCTTCGGCTACGACGATGCACCCCATGGCCACGCCGAGGTGCTGTTCGAGAACGTCCGCGTGCCGTACGAAAACGTCCTGTTGGGTGAAGGGCGCGGCTTCGAGATCGCTCAGGGTCGCCTTGGTCCGGGCCGGATTCACCACTGCATGCGTTCGATCGGCATGGCGGAGCGGGCGTTGGAACTGATGTGCAAACGCTCGGTGCAGCGCACGGCGTTCGGTCGGCCGCTTGCACGTCTGGGCGGTAACGTCGACAAAATCGCCGACTCGCGCATGGAGATCGACATGGCGCGGCTGCTGACCCTCAAAGCCGCGTACATGATGGATACGGTCGGCAACAAGGTGGCCAAGAGCGAAATCGCGCAGATCAAGGTCGTGGCGCCGAACGTTGCGTTGCGGGTAATCGACCGCGCCATCCAGATTCACGGCGGAGCAGGGGTTTCGGGCGACTTCCCGCTGGCTTACATGTATGCGATGCAACGTACCCTGCGCCTGGCGGACGGGCCGGACGAAGTCCACCGTGCGGCGATTGGGAAGTTTGAGATTGGCAAATACGTGCCGAAAGAGATGATGCGCAGCGAGCATCGTTGATTCGATTTTGCGCAAAATCACAGAGCCGGGTTTCAGGCAGTGAAAGGTCATTGCCTGATCTGGCTTTTCGCGAATGAATTCGCTCCCACAGTAGTCCTGCGTCGCCGCGAATGAATTCGCTCCCACAGTAGTCCTGCGTCGCCGCGAATGAATTCGCTCCCACAGTAGTCCTGCGTCGCCGCGAATGATCCGCCTGACGCTGATCCCACAGAAACCTTGTGTTGCCGCAGAATTTCGTTCTAACGCAAATCCCCTGTGGGAGCGAATTCATTCGCGAATAGGCGGCACAGGCAACCCGAATCCAGCGGCCTACGCAAACCTGCTACTGCACCCACACCTCAACCCGACGATTCTTGATCCTGCCCTCGTCAGCATCGTTCGCCGCCACGGGCATTTCATCGCCGAAACCGCGTACGTCACGCAAGATCACATCACCTTTCAGCAATTCCCGGCGCACTGCCATGGCCCGCAGTTTCGACAAAAGCTGCGCCCGCGCCGGGTCGCTTTTAGCATCGCCAAACCCTACCAGCGTGACGCTCTGGTTCAGCTTGTCATGGGTTTTCAGAAAATCGATCACCCGCCGGATGTCGCGCCGGGCCTTGGTGTCCAGGGTGGCGCTGCCTTGGGCGAAGCGGAAATTCACCGACAGCCGCTCGGCCTCACGGGTGAGATTCTGGTATTCGGCAGGCATCTCTGAAGTGGCCCGGACTTTGACAGCCTGAACGGTCTGCGCCACAAAACCATTCTGCGCCACGATGGACTGGCCTTGCGGGCTTTGGGCGAACCGCACCAGCGCCTTGGCCCAGCGCTGGTTCGATTGCGGCGGCAGGTAGAAGTACAGGCGACGAGACAGCGGGTAATCTTCGGTCGCGATGAGGCTGATGGTCGGCAGCATGGGTTTGGATTCGCCGTCGATAATCGCCACCGCACGGCTTTGGCGGACATAGGGCAGACCAATGAAGCCGATGCCGTGGCGGTCCTGGCTGACTTCATCGGACAACGCTTCGCTGGATTCGAAGCGTTTCGCGTCCGGGGCCAACTTCTTGCCCGATTTGGCCAGCACCAACTCATTGAAGGTGTCGAACGTCCCAGATTGCTGGTCTCGCGCATAGAGATGAATGGGGCCACCGGTGCCGCCGAGTGCTTCCCAGTCGCGGATTTCCCCGGAAAACACCTTGGCCAGTTGCGTGATGCTCAGCTCCCGGATCGGGTTGGCGGGGTGCAGAATCACCGCCACGCCGTCGACGGCAATGACCTGTTCGGCCTCGTGCCCGCGCAGGTCGCCGAGCGTCGCGAGGTCGTTCACTTCGCTGTTCTTGATCGGGCGCGAGGAGGCGGCGAGATCCGCCTGGCCGGTTTTCAACGCAGCAAAACCTGTGCTCGAACCGTGAGCGGCGATGTCGATGCTGACGGCTTGCCCTGACGGCATTTGCCCGACGACCCGCATTTCATTGGGCTGCACGCCGGGTTGCAGCTGAATGCCGTGGGCGCCTTGCTGATCGAGCAACCCTGCGACCAGTGCAGGCCCCAGTTGCGCGCCGATGGTGTTCGAGCCCTGAATGCGCAGCACAGGCGAGCCATCCCCCGGGACGGGAAGCGGAGCGGCGGCGTACGCTGACAGCGGTAGCAGGCAGATCAAAAAGAAAGAAAAGAACAGGCGAGTGCGCGACATGTGCGGCAACTTCTTATGGCCGAAAGTGGCCGGAGAATAAGACAGATGCGTTGCTGTAATGTGACAAGTCTTAGGCCACGCCTTTTACAACACCGCCTGCCAGCGGTGGCGACGTTCGAAACGCCACCGCTGGCCGGGTGGGCCGGACGGTTACAACTGCCTTACCGCCTCGGGAATCAGCTCAACTCCAGCCAGATCGGCGCGTGATCCGACGGTTTTTCCATCCCGCGCAGGTCGTAATCCACACCGGCGGCCTTGATTCGCGGTTGCAGGCCATGGGAAGCGAGAATCAGGTCGATGCGCAGCCCACGCTTGGGCTCGTCCTCAAAACCACGGCTGCGGTAGTCGAACCAACTGAACTGATCGACCACTTCCGGGTACAGGTGGCGGAAGCTGTCCACCAGGCCCCAGTTCTTCAACTTGGCCATCCACTCACGCTCTTCTGGCAGGAAGCTGCATTTTCCGGTTTTCAGCCAGCGCTTGGCGTTGTCCGGGCCGATGCCGATGTCGCTGTCTTCCGGCGAAATGTTCACGTCGCCCATCACCAACAGTGGCTGATCATTGCTGAAACGGGTTTCCAGCAGCTGTTGGAGGTCGGCATAGAACTTGGTCTTGGCCGGGAATTTGGTCGGGTGATCGCGGCTTTCGCCCTGTGGGAAATAGCCGTTCATGATCGTCACCGGCAGGCCATTGCGATCAGCGAAAGTGCCCCAGATGAAGCGACGCTGAGCCTCTTCATCATCGGTGTCGAAGCCCTTGTGCAGGACCAGTGGCGCCTGGCGGGAGAGCAGGGCAACGCCGTAATGGCCTTTTTGCCCGTGGAAGTGCACGTGGTAGCCCAGTGCCTCGATTTCAGCCTGAGGAAACTGGTCGTCGGAGACCTTGGTTTCCTGCAGGCCGATCACGTCAGGCTGGTGCTTTTCAATCAATGCCGCCAGTTGATGCGGGCGTGCGCGCAGGCCGTTGATGTTGAAAGACACAATTTTCATAGACGGCAGTCCTGGCAAAAAATCAAACAGCGATGCTAGCCGACCTGCTCAGCGACGGCCAGCATCGCCGCACAAACCGCGATCAGGCAGGGCTGCTACGCTGTGGGAAACGCCTGAAAAACTCGCCGGAACTGTCGACAACGGCCAGGACTCGAAACCCTGAGACCACGAATCCGGCCCCACGCGTCGGGTCGTCATCGAAAGGGACACGATTACATGCCTGAACCTGCGAACGCTTCGCCTGACATCCGCCTACTGGACAGCGGTTATTCACGAGAGTCCCGCTCGCTGCTGTACCAGGCCTATCGCCACGAACCCAGCTTTGCCTACCTCTTTGAATCCGGGCGTTCCGGTTATGAACAGCGGGTGCGCGCGACCATTCGTGAATTGGTCAAACAACACTTTCTGCAAGACATGCCCGCGCTGGGGCTGTTCGTTCAGGACCGGCTGGTCGGGGTCGCCCTGATCGCGCCGCCGCAGCGCCGCTTGGGCATTACAGACAGCTGGGCGTGGCGACTGCGTATGGTCATGGGTACCGGTTTGCGGTGTACACAGCGGTATCTGGAGTATTACCAGGCGGTGCTCGCGTGCTTGCCGTCCGATGCCGTGCACGTGTTGCCATTGTTCGCGGTGCACCCGGATTTTCATGGCCAGCACTACGGTGAACAGCTGTTGCAGGCGCTGCATGACTGGTGCGCCGTCGATGAAAACTCTCAGGGCATCGTCCTCGACACCGGAAACGGCCACTATCTCGACTTCTATAAAAGACAGGGCTACGAGGAAATCGGCGAAGTTGCTGTAGGACCTATCCGCGAACACGTGTTTTTTCACCCGAACCCTCAGGTTTCAATGGGTTCAAGGGTGTGACGTCGGGTTTCTTCTCCCTTTTTGCGGGTTCCAGCAGCCCCCGCCGCTCGTGTTAGCATCCGCGCCTATGAAGTTTCCTGTTCGATTCACCAGTGGTTTTCTCCTGATGTTTTCCAGTTGCGCGGCGTTCGCCGACGCGCAACTGGAGGTGCGGATCAAACCTGCCAATTCAGAACTCAAGTCCAACATCGAGGGGTACGTGGGCAGCCTCGGCGAGCGTGACGAACAGGCGCTCGAACGGTTCAGCGTCGGCGCCGTCGAACAGGCGCAAAAAGCGGCGCAAGCCCTCGGCTACTATCAGGCGCAGATCGACAGCGAGATCAAACACACTGACAAAGACCTGCACCTGGTCCTGAACGTGCAGCCCGGCGAGCCCGTGCACCTGCGCAACGTCACGGTGCGGATCGAAGGCCCCGCAAGTCAACTCAAGGCGTTCAAGGTGCCGAAGAGCGATGCGCTCAAGCCGGGCGCTGCCCTCAACCACGGCTATTACGAAGACGCCAAGAAACTCATCCAGAATCAGGCCGCCCGCTACGGTTTTTTCAATGGACGTTTTGTGACCCAACGGCTGTCAGTCGATCCCCGCGCGGGCGTGGCTGACATCGAACTGGTCTACGACAGTGGCCCGCGTTTCATGCTGGGCAAGGTCACGTTCAGTGGCGACGCGCCGTTCGACGAAGACCTGCTGCGGCGCATGGTCCCGTTCAAGGAGGACACGCCCTACGATTCCGAGCTGATCGCCGACCTCAATCAGGCCATGCAGTCCAGCGGCTATTTCGAAGGCGTGCGCGTGGACGCCTCGCCCACGGCCGCACAGGCGCAGACCATTCCCGTGGACGTGCAACTGCAAACCCGCAAGCCCCGGACCATGGGCCTTGGCGTCGGTTATTCCACGGACGTGGGGCCACGGGTCAAGGCCAACTGGACGCGGCACTGGGTCAACGCCGAAGGCCACAGCTACGGCATCGAGTCCGAGCTGTCGGCGCCCCGGCAGAACGTCGGGCTGTTCTACGACATCCCGCTCGACCCACCCCTGACCGACAAATTGCGCTTTGCCGGTGGCTATCAGTATGAAGAAATCGCTGACACCGACAGCCTGAGCAAATTGCTCACCGTCGGCCCTGAGTGGCACAGCAAGCTGCCGAGCGGGTGGGAGCGAGTCATTTCCCTCAAATGGCAGCGCGAAGAATATCGACTTGGCAATGATGAAGGCATCAGCACCTTATTGATGCCCGGCATCAGCTATTCCTACCTGCGCAGCGACAACCGCATCGACCCGCACAATGGCTATCGCCTGCAATTCGAAACTGAAGTCGCGAAAGAGGGGCTGGGGTCGGACGCCAACGTGGTGCACGGCACGGCGCTGGTCAAGGGCCTGACCACTGTGGCGCAGAACCATCGCTTCCTCGGGCGCCTTCAAGTGGGCGGCACCGCCACCAACGGCTACAAATCCATTCCGCCGTCGCTGCGTTTCTTTGCCGGGGGCGACCAAAGCGTGCGCGGTTACGACTACCAGTCCCTGTCGCCGGAAAACGACGAGGGCGACAAGATCGGCGGGCGCTACATGATCGCGGGCAGTGCCGAGTATCAGTATTCGATTGCCGAGAAATGGCGCGTCGCAGCGTTCGTCGATCAGGGCAACTCGTTCAACTCGCTGGACCTTCCGAGCCTGAAAACCGGTGTCGGCATCGGCATACGCTGGGTCTCGCCGGTCGGCCCGCTGCGCCTGGACCTGGCACACGCACTGGATGACGACGGCGGCATTCGTCTGCACTTCTCGATGGGACCTGAACTGTGACGAAAGCGGCACTGTTTAAACGGGTCGCGCTGTATGGCGCGATCACTGTGTTGGGCGTCGCGGTGTTGATCGGCGCAAGCGTGGGCTTGATTCTCGGCACCGAAACCGGCAGCCGTTGGGCGCTGGGCCAAGTGCCCGGTTTGCAGTTGAACAACTTCTCTGGCCGGCTTGGTGGCCAATGGCAGGCGGATTCGCTGGTCTGGCAACAGGGTGAGAGCACAGTCGAGGTGGACGCGCCGGTGTTCGCCTGGTCGCCAGGCTGCCTGACCCGCATGACCCTGTGCATCGACACGTTGCAAACCGGCGATGTCCGTTTGCACTTTCCTCCTTCAGGCGCTGAACCTGGCAACGGCCCGATCACCTTGCCGGACCTCAAGTTGCCGCTCGCCCTTGAACTGGGACAGGTGCACGTGGGCAGCGTGCACCTGGACGGCCTGGAACAGGTACGCGACGTGCAGCTCGCGGCGCACTGGACGGCCGAGGGGTTGAAGATTGATTCAGTCCATGCCCAACGTGACGACATCGTCCTCGACCTCACCGGCCTGCTCAACCCCACGGCCGACTGGCCGTTGACCGCCGAGGGGCAGGTCAAACTGCCGGACGTGAGCGGTCAGCCGCTTTCGCTGACGCTGAACGTGAATGGCGATCTGCTGAAGACACTGAACCTCAACGCCCAGACCCATGGCTACATCGACGCCAGACTGGTCGGCCAGCTGCAACCGCTGGTGGACAACCTGCCTGCCGACGTCGCCATTACCAGCGACGCCTTCAAGCCCAGCGCCGACCTGCCTGACATGCTGCAACTCAATGGCCTGAGCCTGAACGCCAAAGGCGATCTGGCCCAAGGCTACGCAATCTTAGGCAACGCGACGCTACCAGCAGAGCAGGGCCCCGTGGCGCTGGCGTTGCAAGGGCGTGTGGACGCCAAAGGCGCGGACATCGCCGCGCTGGACCTGACTGCCAGCCCGACCCAGCACTTCAAGGCGAGCGGCAAGGTTGACTGGCAGAAGGGCGTGAATGCCGATGCGAAAATCGACTGGCTGGATTTCCCTTGGCATCGCTTGTACCCGGTCATCGACGAACCGCAGGTCAGCGTTCACACCTTCACCGGAGAAGTCTCCTACACCGATGGCAAATACCTCGGCAATTTCGCAGGGGCGTTCAAAGGCCCGGCGGGGCCGTTCACATTGGGCAGCCCGTTCAGTGGCGACCTGCAACAGATTTTCCTGCCGCAAGTCGAACTGGTGGCCGGGCAGGGCAAGGCCAGTGGTCATGTCAACGTCGGTTTCGCCGACGGCGTGTCGTGGGACACCGCGCTTGACCTCAGCGCCCTCGACCCGTCGTTCTGGGTCGGCGAGTTGCCCGGTTCGCTGGCCGGTCCGCTGCGCAGCAAAGGCGCCTTCAAGAACGATCAGCTCAACCTGAACGCCGACCTGGACCTGAAAGGCCGCCTGCGTGGACAGCCTGCCGTTCTGCAAGCCAAGGCCGACGGCGCCGGTGACAAGTGGACGGTCAGCGCGCTGGACATTCGGCTGGGGGACAACCGCATACAGGGCACCGGCAGCCTGCAACAGAAGTTGGCAGCGCAGCTCGACATGAGCCTGCCCCGACTCGGTCAACTGTGGCCGCGCTTGCAAGGACAGGCCAAGGGCCGTCTGGACCTGGCGGGCACGCTGCAGGCCCCGCAAGGTCAGTTGGCGCTGCAAGGCACGCAGTTGGCGTATGACACTCACAAGCTGCAAACCCTGACCCTGGCCGCCAAGCTCGACGGCGCGCAGCGGGCGAACATCGACCTGAAAACCACCGGCATCCAGACCGGTGACACCGCGCTGGGCACATTGACCCTGAACGGGCAGGGCGACATCAAGCGACAGCAGCTCAAGCTTGACCTGCAAGGCCCTCTGCTCAAGCTGGCCCTTGCCCTCGACGGCACCCTCGACAAAGGCAACTGGCGCGGGCGGCTGGCCAGCGGCGACATTCAGACCGGCGGCCAGGACTGGAAGCTGCAACAACCGGCGAAGCTGGAGCGGCTGGCGGACGGCAAGATCAACTTCGGCGCCCACTGCTGGATGTCCGGGCCTGCGAGCCTGTGTGGCGAGGACCAACGCCTGATGCCTGATCCGCGCCTGCGTTACCACCTCAAGCAATTCCCGCTGGAAAGCCTCGCGCAATGGCTGCCCAAGGATTTCGCCTGGAAGGGTTCGCTCAACGCCGACGTGCAACTGGACGTTCCGGCATCGGGCCCTAACGGCCAGATCGTGATCGACGCCAGCGGCGGCACGTTGCGCGTGAAAGACAAAAACCAGTGGCTGGATTTTCCGTATCAGGCGTTGAAACTCACCAGCAGCCTGACGCCGAAAAAGGTCGACACTCGCCTGGATTTTCGGGGCGGCAAGCTGGGAGAGCTGCTCGCCAGTTTGAGCATCGATCCTCTGGGCAAGAACAAGCCCGTCAGTGGCGACTTCACCCTGAGCGGGCTGGACGTGTCGGTGGCCAGACCCTTCGTGCCGATGATCGAGAAGCTCAACGGCAAGCTCAACGGCAATGGACGCATCACCGGCAGTCTCCTGGCGCCGCAGGTCAACGGCAACGTCACTTTGAGCGACGGCGAAGTGTCCGGACCGGAACTGCCCGTCAGCCTGGAGAAACTCAATGTTCAGGCGCTGATTGCGGGCGAGAACGTGCAACTGAAGGGCAACTGGAACAGCGGCCCGACCGGGCAGGGCAGCATTGGCGGACACATCGGCTGGGCGGAGGCGCTGAATGTCGATGTCAGCCTGCAAGGTTCGCATTTGCCGATCACGGTCGAGCCTTATGCCAAGCTCGAAGCCGCGCCCGACTTGAAGATCACCCTGCAAGGGGATCGACTGGCGGTGTCCGGCAAAGTGCTGATCCCCAAAGGGGAGATCACGGTGCGCCAGTTGCCGCCGTCCACGGTCAAGGTCTCCGACGACACGGTGATCGTCGGTGCGCAGACCAAGGAGGGCAAACCGCCGATGGCCATTGCCATGGACGTCAACGTCGAGGTGGGGCAAGAGAAGCTGAGCTTCACCGGCTTTGGGCTGACAGCCAATCTGGCAGGGCACGTGCACATCGGCGACAACCTCGACACCCGAGGGGAACTGAACCTGAACGACGGCCGCTACCGCGCGTACGGCCAGCGCCTGACCATCCGCAAGGCGCGGCTGCTGTTTGCGGGCCCGGTGGACCAGCCGTATCTGGACATCGAAGCGATTCGTCAGACCGATGACGTGATTGCGGGCATTCGCCTCACCGGCAGCGCCGAACAGCCGACGACCACGGTGTTTTCGGAACCGGCGATGAGTCAGGAACAGGCGTTGTCGTACCTGGTGCTGGGCCGTCCGCTGAGCACCAACGGCGAAGACAGCAACATGATGGCCCAGGCCGCGTTGGCCCTGGGCTTGGCAGGCGGGTCGTCCACGGCGGGGAAACTGGCGTCAGGGCTGGGCATCAAGGACTTCGACCTCGACACCTCCGGCAGTGGCGACAAAACGTCCGTCGTCGCCAGCGGCAAGATCACCGACAAACTGAGCTTGCGGTATGGCGTAGGGGTGTTCGAACCGGCGAATACCATCGCGTTACGGTATTTGCTGAGCAAGAAGGTGTATTTGGAAGCGGCAAGCGGCGTGGCGAGTTCGCTGGATATTTTCTACAAACGGGATTTCTGAGTGTCAGCAAGCCTGTAGGAGTGAGCTTGCTCGCGATGGCGGTGTGCCAGACACCACAATAGGTGCCTGACACACCGCCATCGCGGGCAAGCTCACTCTCACAGGTGCTCACTGCTAACCATTCACCAACTTCATCGCCGCTTCCGGATACCGCCCACCGGACACCGCTTCCACCGGGAACAAATCCTTCAGCGCCTGCAACTCACCGGCGCTAAGCTTCACGTCCAGCGCTGCTGCGTTTTCTTCCAGGTATTTACGCTGCTTGGTCCCTGGGATCGGGATCACGTCGTTGCCCTGGGCCAGCACCCAAGCCAATGCCAGTTGCCCCGCACTGATGCCTTTGTCCGCCGCCAGTTGCTGGACCTTTTCCACCAACCGAAGGTTTTTCGCAAAGTTCTCGCCCTGAAAACGCGGGCTGCTGCGGCGGTAGTCGTCGGCCGCGAAGTCGTCGGGGCTTTTCAGGGTGCCGGTGAGGAAGCCACGGCCCAACGGGCTGTAGGGCACGAACGCGATGCCCAGTTTGCGACAGGTTTCCAGCACGCCGTTTTCTTCCGGCTCCCGGCTCCATAGCGAGTATTCGGTCTGCAGGGCGGCAATCGGATGGACCTTGTGCGCGCGTTCCAGCGTGGCCGCCGACGCTTCGCTCAGCCCCAGGTAACGGACTTTACCGGCCTTGACCAGCTCGGCCATGGCGCCCACCGATTCTTCGATGGCAATCTTCGGATCGATCCGGTGCTGGTAGTACAAATCCAGCGTGTCGATCTTCAATCGCTTTAACGTGCCATCGATGGCGTTGCGAATGTATTCCGGGCTGCCGTCGACGCCACGGGCACCGGCATCCCCCGGGGTGCGCACGATGCCGAACTTGCTGGCGATGAACGCCTGATCCCGCTTGCCGACCAGTGCCTTGCCCAGCAGTTCTTCGTTGGTGTGCGGGCCGTACATGTCGGCGGTGTCGAACAGCGTGACCTCCAGTTCCAGCGCGCGGTGAATCGTCGCAATGGCTTCCTGTGTGTCGCCGCCGGTGGTGTAGAAATCGGTCATGCCCATGCAGCCCAGCCCGACGGCCGATACCTGAGGTCCGTTTTTGCCCAGTTGACGCGTTTGCATGCTGCGTTCCTTTTGAATGTCGAACGGTTTCAAGACTCACCCATGGTGCCCCTCGACAGAGGCGGGATAAACCGGCTAAAAGTGCTTTCACTGTTGGCTTTTTCTAAACAATCCCTGACCGCCGGAGCCACGATGGACCGTTTCAATGCCATGCGCGCGTTCACCCGCATTGTCGACCTGGGCGGTTTCGGCAAGGCTGCCGACAGCCTGCACATGCCTCGGGCGTCAGTGACGATCTTGATCAAACAGCTCGAAGCGCACCTCGGCGTGCAGTTGCTTCGGCGCACCACCCGGCAAGTCACGCCAACGCCCGACGGGCAGGCGTATTACGAGCGCTGCGTCAGCCTGCTCAATGACCTGGACGACACCGAGTCGATCTTTTCCTCCAGCGCCAAAGCCCCGGAAGGCGTGCTGCGGGTGGACATGCCGTCGGGCGTGGGGCGGCTGATCCTCATGCCTGCGCTGCCAGCCTTTACGGAGCGTTATCCCGGTCTGGAGATGGAAGTGGGCGTGAGCGATCGACCGGTGGACCTGATTCGCGACGGCGTCGATTGCGTGATCCGGGGCGGGCAGGCGTTGGACCATTCGCTGGTGGCGCGCCCGTTGGCACAGATGCGGCAAGTGGTGTGCGCCAGCCCGGCGTACCTGGAACGTCACGGCACGCCGCTGACCCTGGAGGACCTGAAGCGGCACAAGGTCATCGAATATTTTTCCGCGACATCGAGTAAACGCTATGGGCTCGAATTCGTCATTGACGGCAGGGATCAGGAGCTCAGCTTGCCCAAGACCCTGGCGACCAACAGCGCCGACGGCTATCTGGCGGCGTGCGCGGCGGGCTACGGTCTGGTGCAGACGCCCTGGTATCACGCCGCCGAGGCCTTGCAGCGCGGCGAAGTGGTCGAAGTGTTGAGCGATCATCCTCAGCCCCGATTGCCCCTCACCGCGCTGTACCCGGCGCACCGCCAGATGTCGCGGCGGGTGAGGGTGTTCGTCGACTGGATGGTCGAATTGTGTGCCACGCCGGGCCTGCTGGACAAACCCGCGGACTGACCGTGCCCGACACCTCAATCGGCAACATTTTCGTGTATACCGGTAGGTCGCTAACCGGTTTCGTGGTTAACTTCCGGTCTTGTCGTACACCGAACCTGCCACCTCAGAATAAGGACTCAGCTCATGGCTCAAGTGACTCGTAGAGGCTCCCCGGTACAAATCAGCGGCGAACTGCCAAAAGTCGGCAGCAAGGCCCCGGCCTTCAAACTGGTCGGCGCCGACCTGTCTGACGTCACCCTGGACACCTTTGCTGGCAAGCGCAAAGTGCTGAACATCTTCCCAAGCGTCGACACCCCGACCTGCGCCACCTCGGTGCGCAAATTCAACGCCCAGGCCAATGACCTGAACAATGCCGTCGTGCTGTGCATTTCGGCTGACCTGCCGTTCGCTCAGGCCCGTTTCTGCGGCGCCGAAGGGCTGGAAAACGTGAAAAACCTGTCCACCATGCGCGGCGCCGAGTTCCTGGAGAACTACGGCGTTGCCATCGCTGACGGCCCAATGGTCGGCTTGACCACCCGTGCGGTCGTGGTGCTGGACGAAAACAACACCGTCCTGCACAGCGAGCTGGTGCCGGAAATCGGTCAGGAGCCGAACTACGACGCGGCGCTGTCCGTTCTCAAGTAACACGCTGCCAGGTATTGCCGGACCGTTACCGGTAATACTTCGCAACACAAGACGGCCTGACTCGATCAGGCCGTTTTCATTTGCAGTTCAGCACGTTAGCCACGTGAGCGTTGGGTAAATTGCCGGTAAAGGCCCTTTGCTTGGCACCTAACTATGCTTATTGTTCAGCCTCCCGCGCACTCTGGTCTTTTTATTCATGCAATCGTCCGCTCCTCGCAGTTCCCGTCGCTGGCTGATCAGCCTGTTGGTCTTAGTGATTGTTGCCGCCGTTTGCTGGCATTTCTGGCCCGGCTCGGCAGCCAAGACCGACGCGACGGCGCAAAAGAGCGAACAGGCCCACAGAGGCTCGGGTCGTAGCGGCACGGGCAAGACCGGCGCGCCACGGCCTGGCTTCGGCGGTTCCACCGGACCTGTGCCGGTCCGCGTCGCCCCGGCGAGCACCGGTGATTTCCCGATCTATTATAAGGCGCTGGGCACCGTCACCGCGCTCAACACCATCAACGTCCGCAGCCGGGTGGCGGGTGAACTGATGAAGATTAACTTCCAGGAAGGCCAGCAAGTAAAGGCCGGTGATTTGCTCGCGGTCATCGACCCACGCAGCTACCAGATCGCCCTTCAGCAGGCCGAAGGCACGCTGATGCAGAATCAGGCGCTGTTGAAAAACGCGCAGATCGACGTCCAGCGGTATCGCGACCTCTATAAAGAAGACAGCATCGCCAAGCAGACGCTGGACACCGCCGAGTCCCAGGTGGGCCAATATCTGGGCACCATCAAGACCAATCAGGCCGCCGTCGGCGACGCCAAACTCAACCTCGACTTCACCCAGATCCGTGCACCGATCTCCGGCCGCATCGGCCTGCGCCAACTGGACGTCGGCAACCTGGTGGCGGCCAACGACACCACGGCACTCGCTGTGATCACCCAGACCAAGCCGATCTCCGTCAATTTCACCCTGCCGGAAAAAGACCTGCCGGACGTGATCAGCCATTACCGCACCGGTGAAAAACTGCTGGTCGAAGCGTGGGACCGGGGCGACGTGAAATTGCAGGCCAAGGGTTTTTTGGCGAGCATCGATAACCAGATCGACATCACCACCGGCACCCTGAAGTTCAAGGCCCGCTTCGATAACGACAACGAAGCGCTGTTCCCCAATCAGTTCGTCAACGCCCGCCTGCTGGCCACCACCCTGAAAAACGTCGTGCTGGTCCCGTCTGCGGCGGTGCAGTTCGGGGTCAACGGCACCTTCGTCTACGTCATGGACGGCGACAAGAAAGTCCGCATCCGTCCGCTGAAAACCGGGCCGAGCGATGAAAACGCCACCGTGATCACAGAAGGCCTGGCCGCTGGCGACCGCGTGGTGCTGGAAGGCACCGACCGCCTGAAAGACGGCAGTACGGTGGAAGTGGTCAACGACAGCAAGGACGTGCCGGTGACGCCGGGCGAAAAACTGCAAGGGCAACCGTCCAAGGAGTCCGGTGAATCGGCCAGCGCCGACGCCGCGAAAAAAGGCAACGTATGAACCTGTCCCGCCTGTTCATCCTCAGGCCCGTCGCCACGACGCTGAGCATGCTGGCCATCGTGTTGGCCGGCCTGATCGCGTACACGCTATTGCCGGTGTCGGCGCTGCCGCAGGTGGATTACCCGACCATTCGCGTCATGACGCTGTACCCCGGCGCCAGCCCGCAGGTGATGACCAGTGCCGTGACGGCGCCGCTGGAGCGCCAGTTCGGCCAGATGCCGGGCCTGACGCAAATGGCCTCTACCAGTTCCGGCGGCGCGTCGGTGATCACCCTGCGTTTCAGTCTCGACATCAACATGGACGTCGCCGAGCAGGAAGTGCAGGCCGCGATCAACGGCGCAACCAACCTGCTGCCCAATGATCTGCCCGCGCCGCCGACCTACAACAAGGTCAACCCGGCGGACACTCCGGTGCTGACCCTGGCGATCACCTCGAAAACCATGCTGCTGCCCAAGCTCAACGACCTGGTCGACACGCGCATGGCGCAGAAAATCTCGCAGATCAGCGGCGTGGGCATGGTCACCATCGCGGGCGGTCAGCGCCAGGCCGTGCGGATCAAGGTCAACCCGGATGCGCTGGCCGCCAATGGCCTGAACCTGTCGGACGTGCGTACGCTGGTCAGCGCCTCCAACGTCAACACCCCCAAGGGTAACTTTGACGGTCCGACCCGGGTGTCGATGCTCGACGCCAACGACCAGCTCAAGTCTCCCGAGGAGTACGCCAACCTGATCCTCGCCTACAGCAACGGCGGGCCGCTGCGTCTGAAAGACGTGGCGCAGATTGTCGACGGCGCCGAAAACGAACGCCTCGCCGCGTGGGCCAATGAGAACCAGGCCGTGCTGCTGAACATCCAGCGTCAGCCGGGGGCCAACGTCATCGAGGTGGTGGACCGGATCAAGGCGCTGTTGCCGAGCATCACCAACAACCTGCCGGCCGGTCTGGAAGTGGTGGTATTGACCGACCGCACCCAGACCATCCGCGCTTCGGTGAGCGACGTGCAGCACGAATTGCTCGTGTCCATCGCGCTCGTGGTGCTGGTGACGTTCCTGTTCCTGCGCCGTTTCAGCGCGACGATCATTCCGTCGGTGGCCGTGCCGCTGTCGCTGATCGGCACCTTTGGTGTGATGTACCTTGCAGGCTTTTCGGTCAACAACCTGACCCTGATGGCCATGACCATCGCCACCGGTTTCGTGGTGGACGACGCCATCGTCATGCTGGAAAACATTTCCCGGCACCTGGAGGAGGGCGAGACTCCATTGCAGGCGGCGCTCAAGGGCGCGAAGCAGATCGGCTTCACGTTGGTGTCGCTGACCGTCTCGCTGATTGCCGTGCTGATTCCGCTGCTGTTCATGGCGGACGTGGTGGGGCGGCTGTTCCGCGAGTTCGCCATCACCCTGGCCGTGGCGATCCTGATTTCGCTGGTGGTGTCCCTGACCCTGACGCCGATGATGTGTGCCCGCTTGCTCAAGCGTGAACCGAAGGAAGAAGAGCAGGGCCGTTTCTACCGCGCCAGCGGCGTGTGGATCGATTGGCTGGTGGAGGCCTATGGTCGCAAGTTGCAGTGGGTGCTCAGACACCAGCCGATCACCTTGCTGATCGCCATCGCGACCCTTGGCATCACGGTGCTGCTGTACCTGGCCGTGCCCAAGGGCTTTTTCCCGGTGCAGGACACCGGCGTGATTCAGGGCATTTCCGAGGCGCCGCAGTCGGTGTCGTTTGCGGCCATGAGTGAACGGCAGCAGGCGCTGGCGAAGATCGTCCTGCGAGACCCGGCCGTGGCCAGCCTGTCGTCCTACATCGGCGTGGACGGCGACAATGCCACGCTGAACAGCGGGCGCATGCTGATCAACCTAAAGCCACACGCCGAACGCAGTGAATCTGCAACCGAGGTGATTCAGCGTCTGCAACCGGAAGTGGATCAGCTCTCGGACATCCGCCTGTTCATGCAGCCGGTGCAGGACCTGACCATCGAAGACCGCGTCAGCCGCACGCAATACCAGTTCAGCATGTCCTCGCCGGACGCCGAACTGTTGAGCCTGTGGAGCGGCAAGCTGGTCGAGGCGCTGGCCGAACGCCCTGAACTCACCGACGTCGCCAGCGACCTTCAGGACAAAGGCTTGCAGGTGTACCTCAACATCGACCGCGATGCAGCGAGTCGCTTGGGCGTGACCGTCTCGACCATCACCGACGCGCTGTATGACGCCTTCGGGCAGCGGCAGATTTCCACCATTTACACCCAGGCCAGCCAGTACCGCGTGGTGCTGCAAGCGGCGGCAGGCAGCGAACTGGGGCCGAAGGCGCTGGAGCAGATTCACGTCAAGACCACCGACGGTGGCCAGGTCAAACTGTCCAGTCTGGCGAAAGTGGAACAGCGTCAGGCGCAGTTGGCCATCGCCCACATCGGCCAGTTCCCGGCGGTGATGATGTCGTTCAACCTTGCCCCCGGCGTGGCGCTGGGCAAGGCCGTGGAAGTGATTCAGCAGGTGCAGAAGGACATCGGCATGCCGATTGGCGTGCAGACCGAATTCCAGGGCGCCGCCGAAGCGTTCCAGGCCTCGCTCTCCAGCACGTTGCTGTTGGTGCTGGCCGCCGTGGTGACCATGTACATCGTGCTGGGCGTGCTCTACGAGAGTTACATCCATCCGATCACCATCCTCTCGACCCTGCCGTCGGCGGCCATCGGCGCCTTGCTGGCGTTGATCCTCAGCGGCAACGACCTGGGCATGATCGCGATCATCGGCATCATTCTGCTGATCGGCATCGTCAAGAAGAACGCGATCATGATGATCGACTTCGCCCTCGACGCCGAGCGCAACCGGGGCATCGACCCGCAGACCGCGATCTACGAAGCGGCGTTGCTGCGCTTCCGGCCAATCCTGATGACCACGTTGGCCGCGCTGTTCGGCGCCATCCCCTTGATGTTCGCCACCGGCTCGGGTGCGGAGTTGCGCCAACCGCTGGGGCTGGTGATGGTCGGCGGGTTGCTGGTCAGCCAGGTCCTGACCCTCTTCACCACGCCGGTCATCTATCTGTATTTCGATCGCTTGGGGGGCCGGTTTCGTCGGTCGAGTAAGACTGAGGAGGCGGTATGACCGGCAGCTTCGAGTTTCGAGCTGCAAGCTGCCAGCTGGTCGGTGGCGCGGCTTTTTCTTGCACTTCGCCGCTCGAATTTCGTAGCTGCATCAGCGGCAGCCACGAGCCTCAAGCTGCAAGCTGCAAGCCGATCGGCGCCGCGGCTTTTTCTTGCAGCTTGCAGCTTGAAACTCGAGGCTGCTTCTAATGAACCTGTCGGCGCCTTTCATCCGTCGGCCCGTGGCGACGATTCTGCTGAGCCTGGCGATCATGCTATTGGGCGGCATGAGCTTCAATCTGTTGCCGGTGTCGCCGCTGCCGAACATGGATTTCCCGGTGATCGTGGTGTCGGCGACGTTGCCCGGCGCGAGCCCGGAAATCATGGCGTCCAGCGTGGCCACGCCGCTCGAACGTTCCTTGGGCACGATTGCCGGGGTGAACACCATGAGCAGCCGTTCGAGCCAGGGCACTACGCGGATCATTCTGCAATTCGACATGGACCGGGACATCAACGGCGCTGCCCGTGAGGTGCAGGCCGCGATCAACGCGTCGCGCAGCTTGTTGCCCAGCGGGATGCGCAGCATGCCGACTTACAAGAAGGTCAACCCGTCCCAGGCACCGATCATGGTGCTGTCGCTGACGTCGGACGTGCTGGAGAAGGGCGAGCTGTACGACCTGGCCTCAACCATTCTGTCCCAGAGCCTGTCGCAGGTGAATGGCGTCGGCGAAGTGCAGATCGGCGGCAGTTCGTTGCCTGCCGTGCGGGTCGAGTTGGAGCCTAAGCTGTTGGACCAGTACGGCGTGTCGCTGGACGAAGTGCGCACGACGATTGCCAACGCCAACGTGCGTCGTCCGAAAGGTTCGGTGGAGAACGCCGAACACAACTGGCAGGTGCAGGCCAACGATCAACTGGAGAAGGCCAAGGATTACGGCCCGCTGGTGATTCGCTACCAGAACGGCGCGGCGCTGCGCCTCAAGGACGTGGCCCGGGTCAAGGATTCGGTCGAGGACCGCTACAACAGCGGGTTCTTCAATAAGAAATCCGCCGTGTTGCTGGTGATCAACCGGCAGGCAGGCGCGAACATCATCGAAACCGTGGCGGCGATCAAGGCGCAATTGCCCGCGCTGCAGGCCGTGCTCCCCGCCAGCGTCAAGCTCGACTTGGCGATGGACCGCTCGCCAGTCATCAAGGCGACGCTGCACGAGGCGGAAATGACCCTGTTGATCGCTGTGGTGCTGGTGATCATGGTGGTGTTCCTGTTCCTTGGCAATTTCCGCGCCTCGCTGATCCCGACGCTGGCCGTGCCGGTGTCGCTGGTGGGCACGTTTGCCATCATGTACCTCTATGGTTTTTCGTTGAACAACCTGTCGCTGATGGCGCTGATTCTGGCCACGGGACTGGTGGTGGACGATGCCATTGTGGTGCTGGAGAACATTTCCCGGCACATCGACGAGGGTGTGCCGCCGATGGAGGCCGCGTATCGCGGGGCCCAGGAGGTCGGCTTCACGCTGCTGTCGATGAACGTGTCACTGGTGGCGGTGTTCATCTCGATCCTGTTCATGGGCGGGCTGGTGGAAAGCCTGTTCCGCGAGTTCTCTATCACGCTGTCGGTGTCGATCATCGTGTCGTTGGTGGTGTCCCTGAGCCTGACCCCGATGCTCTGCGCCCGCTGGCTCAAGCCTCACGTGCCAGGCACGGAAAACCGCTTGCAACGCTGGAGCCAGTGGGTCAACGACCGTATGGTCGCCGGGTATGACCGCAGCCTCGGCTGGGCGTTGCGTCACCGACGCCTGACCCTGTTGACCCTGCTGATCACCATCGGCGTGAACATCGCGCTCTACGTGGTGGTGCCGAAAACCTTCCTGCCGCAACAGGACACCGGCCAGTTGATCGGCTTCGTGCGGGGCGATGATGGGCTGTCGTTCTCGGTCATGCAGCCCAAACTCAATGTGTTCCGTGACGCGCTGCTCAAGGACCCGGCCGTGGAAAGCGTCGCCGGGTTCATTGGTGGCAACGGCGGCACGGGCAACGCGTTCATCATCGTGCGCCTCAAGCCCATCTCCGAGCGCAAGATCGGCTCCGAGCAGGTGGTGGAGCGGTTGCGCAAGGAAATGCCGCTGGTGCCGGGCGGCCGGCTGTTCCTGCAACCGGATCAGGACCTGCAACTGGGCGGCGGCCGTGAGCAGACCACCTCGCAATACCAGTACATCCTGCAAAGCGGCGATCTGGAAAGCCTGCGCGAGTGGTACCCGAAGGTCGCCGCTGCGTTCAAGACACTGAAGGAACTGACCGCCATCGACGCCCGTGACGGCGGCGGCACCCAGCAAGTGACCCTGATCGTTGACCGCGACGCGGCGAAGCGTCTGGGCATCGACATGAACACGGTGACCACCGTGCTGAACAACGCCTACAGCCAGCGACAAATTTCGACCATCTACGACCCGCTCAACCAGTACCGGGTGGTGATGGAAATCAACCCGAAATACGCGCTGGACCCGATCACCCTGGAGCAGGTGCAGGTGATCACCGCCGATGGCGCGCGAGTGCCGCTGTCGACCATCGCCCATTACGAACGCAGCCTGGAAGACGACCGGGTCAGCCATGACGGCCAGTTCGCCTCGGAAAGCATCTCTTTCGACCTCGCCGAAGGCGTCAGCCTCGATGACGCCAACGCCGCTATCGAACGCTCAGTGGCCGCGCTGGGGCTGCCCGAAGACGTGATTGCCAAAATGGCCGGCACCGCCGACGCCTTCGCCGCGACGCAAAAGAGCCAGCCGTTTATGATCCTTGGTGCGCTGGTAGCCGTGTACCTGGTGCTGGGCATTTTGTACGAAAGTTACGTGCACCCGCTGACCATCCTCTCGACGCTGCCTTCGGCGGGTGTCGGTGCGTTGTTGAGTATTTACCTCACCGGTGGGCAGTTCAGCCTGATTTCGCTGCTGGGGCTGTTTCTGCTGATCGGCGTGGTGAAAAAGAACGCTATTTTGATGATCGACCTCGCGCTGCAACTGGAGCGGGGCAGCGGCATGACGCCCATGGAGTCGATCCGCAACGCGTGTCTGCAACGCTTGCGCCCCATTCTGATGACCACGCTGGCGGCGATTCTTGGCGCCGTGCCGTTGCTGCTCAGCAGTGCCGAGGGCGCGGAAATGCGTCACCCGCTGGGCCTGACGATCATCGGCGGCCTGATCCTGAGCCAGATTCTCACGCTGTACACCACGCCCGTGGTTTACCTTTATCTCGACCGTCTGCGTCACCGCGTCAATAAGTGGCGCGGCGTGCGGACGGATGCTGCCCTGGAAACAACGCTATGACCCTTCGCCAGAACCTTTTGACCCCACAGCGGACGTTGCCCGTGCGACGGCTCTTCGCCGTCAGCTTCAGCGTGTTGCTGCTCAGCGCGTGTGCGGTCGGGCCGGATTACAAGAAGCCCGACGTCACCACGCCCGCGCACTTCAAGCAGGCCGACGGCTGGACCCAGGCCAACCCCAGCGACGCCATCGCTCGCGGTGCGTGGTGGGAAATTTACGGCGACGCGCAACTGAATGGGCTGGTGGAAAAACTCAACACCTCCAACCAGACCGTCGCCCAGTACGACGCGCAATACCGTCAGGCCGAGGCGCTGGTGCGCAGCGCACGAGGGGCGTTCTTTCCGACGCTGGACCTGACCACCAGCAAGAACCGTTCGAGCCAGGGCACCGGCAGCAGCAACTCCAGCCTGAGCAGCTCCAGCAGCGGGATTCGCGACACCTACAATGCGCAGCTGGGCGTGAGTTGGGAGGCTGATGTGTGGGGCAAGTTGCGTCGAGGGCTGGAAGCCGACAAGGCCAGCGCCCAAGCCAGTCTGGCTGATCTGGCTTCGATGCAACTAAGCCTGCAATCGCAGCTGGTGCAGAATTACCTGCAATTGCGGGTGATCGACGAGCAGAAGCGTCTGCTGGAGTCCACGGTGCAGACCTACGAGCGCTCCCTCAAATTGACGCAGAATCAATACCGCGCCGGTATTTCCGGGCGTGACGCCATTGCTCTGGCGCAGACCCAACTCAAAAGCACACAGGCCGACCTCATCGACCTCGCCTGGCAGCGGGCGCAGTTCGAGAGCGCCATCGCGGTGTTGATGGGGCAGGCTCCGGCGGATTTCAGCCTGGCGCCGACCACGAACATTCCGGCCTTGCCGCAGATTCCGGCACAACTGCCCTCGCAGTTGCTGGAGCGTCGCCCGGACATCGCGGCCGCCGAGCGCTCGGTCATGACCGCCAACGCCAACATCGGTGTGGCCAAGGCGGCGTATTACCCTGATCTGACCCTGAGCATGAACGGCGGCTACAGCAGCAGTACGTTCAGCAACTGGATCACCTTGCCCAACCGTTTCTGGTCGGTGGGGCCGCAACTGGCCATGACCCTGTTCGACGGCGGTCAGCGCGCCGCCGAGGTGGATCGCACCCAAGCTGTCTACGATCAGACGGTCGCCCAGTATCGCCAGACTGTGCTCGACGGCTTCAAGGAAGTCGAAGATTACATGGCGCAACTGCGGGTCTATGAGCAGGAAGCTCAGGTGCGCGCCGAGGCGCTGGACGCCGCCCGCGATTCGTTGCGCCTGACGAGTAACCAGTACAAGGCGGGCCTGATTGGCTATCTTGATGTCGTCAACGTGCAAACCACCGCATTGAGCAACGAACGCAGCGTGCTGAATGTGTTGCAGAGCCGGTTGATAGCCAGCGTTCAATTGATCGCGGCACTGGGCGGTGGATGGAATGCCGAGAGCGGGCTGTCGCGTGACCCGGAGATAACCCGGCGCTGAGCAAGGGCTAAATGGCTCAGTGCCATTATTTCGATGGACTGACGCGACATTCTTGCGGATTTCGGTAGAATTGCGCCGAGTTCATGGGGCCATCTGGCCCTTGTCGTTGAGTCGCGAGTTACGCCCATGTTGATTGGACACTACACCTTTTCGCTGGTCCTGGTTTCCATCCTTGTGGCGATCCTGGCGTCGTACACGGCGCTCGACCTTGCGGGCCGCATTTCCACCGCCAAAGGCAGAGCCAAACCCTTGTGGATTCTGGGCGGCGCGCTGTCCATGGGCATTGGCGTCTGGTCAATGCATTTCATCGGCATGCTCGCGTTCAAACTGCCCATCGACCTGGGCTTCGACCTGTCCCTGACTCTCCTTTCCCTGTTGCTGGCGGTGCTGTCGTCCGGCCTGGCCTTGTGGCTGGTAAGCCATGAGCGCGTGCCGTTGCTGCACGTTGTATTCGGCGCGCTGGCCATGGGCGTCGGCATCAGCACCATGCACTACACCGGCATGGCGGCGCTGCGTATGCTGCCGGGCATCGACTACGACCCGACGCTGTTCGGCGCGTCGCTGATCATCGCGGTCACGGCGTCCGGCGCTGCGCTGTGGATCGCCCTGAGATTGCGTAAAGCAACCCCCTATATCCGTTTGATGCGCGGCGGGGCAGCCGTGGTCATGGGCTTCGCCATCGTCGGCATGCATTACACCGGCATGGCGGCGGCCAACTTTCCCGAGGGCAGTTTCTGCGGCGCGGCGGCCACGGGGCTGCGCACGGACGGCCTGGACAAACTGGTGCTGATCACCACCCTCGCGGTCCTGGCCATCACCTTGCTGACGTCGGTGCTCGACGCGCGCCTCGAAGCCCGTACCGCTCAACTGGCCCAGTCACTGAGTGAAGCCAATCGCGAGCTGACCCAACTGGCGCTGCATGACACCCTGACCGGGCTCCCCAACCGCATTCTGCTGGCAGACCGCATCGAGCAGGCCATGCGCAAGGTGGATTCCCAAGGCGGCCTGTTCGCCCTGATGTTCATGGACCTGGACGGCTTCAAGCCGGTCAATGACGCCTTTGGCCACCACGTCGGCGACCAGCTGTTGCGTGAGGTGGCGTTGCGCATGCGCGACAACTTCCATCGCCATGACACGCTGGCCCGTATCGGCGGCGATGAATTCGTGTTGCTGGTGGAGCTGGAAGAAGTCGACGACGCAACCACCGTGGCGTCCCGTCAGGTCAGTCTGGTGGGCAGGCCGTTCAACGTGCAGGACCATGACCTGCAAGTCACGGTGAGCATCGGCATCAGCCTTTACCCCGGTAACGGGCGCACCCAGCAGGAATTGCTGATGAACGCCGACGCGGCCATGTACCACGCTAAAAGCGCGGGCAAAAACGGCTACAGCTTCTTCGATGCGTCGATGAACACCAACGCCCGCAACCAGCTGCAATTGCTGCAGGATTTGCGCATCGGCCTGCGCGAAGGGCAGTTCTGCCTGCATTATCAACCGAAATTCGCGGCCGGGTCGGGCACGCCTGTCGGGGCCGAAGCGCTGGTGCGCTGGAACCACCCCGAGCACGGTTTGCTGATGCCGGATGCGTTCATCGGCCTGGCGGAAAAAACCGGGCTGATCATCAACCTCGGCGAGTGGGTGCTCAATGAGGCCTGTCGGCAGATGCGCGTCTGGTACGACGCTGGGTACACCGACTGGCGCATCGCGGTCAACCTGTCGGCCTTGCAGTTCTGTCACGCCGGGCTGGTCAGAAGTGTGGCAACGTCGCTGGCGGCCCACGGTTTGCCCGCCAACTGCCTGACCCTGGAAATCACCGAAACCACGGCCATGAGCGACGCTGACGCCAGCATGTCCGTGCTGCAAAAACTCTCGGAGATGGGCGTCGACATTTCCATCGACGACTTCGGCACCGGCTACTCCAGCCTGATGTACCTCAAGCGGTTGCCAGCCAACGAGCTGAAAATCGACCGTGGCTTCGTCCGCGACCTGGAACATGACAGCGACGACGCCGCGATCGTCTCGGCCATCGTCGCGCTGGGGCAGGCATTGAACCTGCGAATCGTTGCCGAAGGCGTAGAAACCAGCAGCCAGCAGAATTTTCTGACGGAGCTGGGGTGCGATTCATTGCAGGGGTATTTGCTGGGTGTTCCGTTGCCAGCAGACCGCTTCATGGCGGATATTAGCGCGGCGCAGAACCGCGTCTCCGAGAACACCGTTTGACGTTTCACGCTTGGCATAACACTGGGACGCTACCAAAGACGGCGCATGCAGCTGGCGATTGGCAGAACCCGGAAAAAGATTAGAGCTTTGATTCGGATACTCCCATGGATAAAAACCTCCTCATCACTGGCGGCTCCAGAGGTATTGGTGCTGCCACGGCAGTTCTGGCGGCGTCGCAAGGTTATCGCGTGTGCATCAATTACCTGTCTGATCATGACGCCGCGGAACGCGTCTGCCATCAGATCCGCGAGGCAGGGGGTCATGCCATCGCGATTCAGGCGGACGTCAGCAACGAAGACGAAATCATTCGTCTGTTTGCCAAGGTGGACGCCGAGCTGGGGCGCATCAGTGCACTGGTGAACAACGCGGGCACCGTGGGCGAACAGTCCCGGGTCGAAAACATGTCCGAATTCCGCATGCTCAAGATCATGATGAGCAACGTCGTCGGCCCTATGCTGTGCAGCAAACACGCGTTGCTGCGCATGCTGCCGCGTCACGGCGGCCACGGCGGCAGCATCGTCAACGTCTCGTCGGTGGCGGCACGCCTGGGGTCGCCGGGCGAGTACGTGGATTACGCCGCGTCGAAGGGCGCGCTCGACACCTTCACTCTGGGTCTGTCCAAAGAAGTGGCGGGCGAGGGGGTTCGGGTCAACGCGGTGCGCCCTGGCTACATCTTCACCGATTTCCACGCCCTGAGCGGTGACCCACAACGGGTGACCAAGCTCGAACCGACCATCCCGATGGGGCGTGGCGGGCTTGCCGACGAAGTGGCAGAGGCGATTTTGTGGCTGCTGTCGGACAAAGCGTCGTATTCGACCGGGACATTTATTGATCTGGGTGGCGGTCGCTGATCCTGCTACAGGACGGGATATTCCCCACATCCCGCCTGGAGATGATCATCTCTGTGGGAGCGAATTCATTCGCGAATGGGTCCAGCCGATGAAGAGGTGTCGTCTGTACCGACGTATCGCGAATGAATTCGCTCCCACAGGTCATGTGCCCTTCTGATCGTCACCCCATCATCGACTTGATGATCTTCCCCAAGGTCTCCATCGCCCGCTCGGCCGTCTCGCTCCACGGGCTGCCGTAGTTCAGGCGGATACAGTGTTTGAACCGTCGCGTCGGGGAGAAGATCGGGCCAGGCGCGAGGCTGATGCCTTGGGCGGAGGCGACCTGAAACACCTTCAACGAATCGATCTGCTCAGGCAGCTCAACCCACAGAAAATACCCGCCCGATGGCTGGCTGACTCGGACCTGCGACGGAAAATACCGGGCGACGGCGCTGAGCATGGCGCGCAACTGATCTTCCAGGCTGTTGCGCAATTTGCGCAGGTGCCGGTCGTAGCCGCCGTGTTGCAGGTAATCGGCGATCGCGGCCTGTGCCGGCATCGACGCACACAGCGAGGTCATGATTTTCAGCCGCTCGACCTTCTGCGCATAACGCCCGGCCGCCACCCAACCCACGCGATAGCCGGGGGCCAGGCTCTTGGCGAACGACCCGCAATGCAGCACCAGACCCTCGGTGTCGAAGGCCTTGGCGGGTTTCGGCGCGTGCTGCCCGTAATACAACTCGGCGTAGACATCGTCTTCGATCAGCGGCACGTCGTGCTTGCGCAGCAGCTCCACCAGTTCACGTTTGCGCGCTTCAGGCACCGTCGCACCGGTGGGGTTCTGAAAGGTGGTCATGCTCCAGCAGGCTTTGATCGGGTAGCGCTCCAACGCGTGTTCGAGCACGTTGAGGTCGATGCCGGTCTGTGGGTGCACGGGGATTTCCACGGCCTTGAGCTTCAGCCGCTCCAGCACTTGCAGGCAGGCATAGAACGCCGGGGCTTCGATGGCCACCAGGTCACCCGGTTCAGTGACCGCTTGCAGGCACAGGTTCAAGGCTTCCAGCGCGCCGTTGGTGATCAGCAGCTCTTCCATCGGCAGCATCTGCCCGGCCACCATGTAGCGCAGGGCGATCTGCCGACGCAGGGTGGGGTTGCCGGGCGATAAGTCGCTGACCACCATGCTCGGGTCCATGTCACGGGTGGCGCTGGCCAGTGAACGGGCGAGGCGCTGCAACGGGAACAGCCCCGCGCTGGGAAACGCCGAGCCGAATGGGACGGTGTTCGGGTCTTTGATCGATTCCAGCACCGAGAACACCAGCTCGCTGACATCGACTTCCGTGGACTCACTGACGTGGGCTTCCAGCGGGAGCCCCGACACGGGCTGGGCCTCAAAGCGAGGGGCCGCAAACGTTTCGGGGGCGAGGCTGTCGTTGACGAAGTACCCGGATCGCGGCCGTGCACGGATCAGGCCTCGGCGCTCCAGCAGGTAATAGGCTTGAAAAACCGTTGAAGGGCTGACCCCGTGGGTTTGGCTGGCGTAACGCACCGACGGCACTCGTTGACCCGCAGCCAGGACGCCAGAACGGATGAGTTCGGCAATGTCGTCAGCGAATTTCTCATAGCGTTTCATGGCGGGCTCACTCGGAAAGATGCCCGAACTATGCTCGCCCAACTGTTTTTAGTACAGGGGCAGTTTTTTCGATAAAAAGCAGATCAGAAGGTCATCTTGTAGCGGTCAGATCACCGGCGAGTCTTCACCCGGTTCGACGCCCACGGTGTGATGCCTGCGATCCTGAGCCAGATACACCGTCAGCGCATCCGCTTCGGCTTCCGTAATCGGCACCTTCTGCCCGCGAATGTTGGCTTCGGACATGTGGGTCGCATCATTGGTGGTGATCACCACGTCAGTGATCGGGCTGCTGTAGGGGGTGCCGTCGACCACCGCTGTGCAGGTGGTGTGGTCGCTGTTGAATTCGAGAGGCATGATCGTGCTCCTTCATAGGCCTATAAAGGTGCGACTGCGCAGCGCGCTCATTGTTTCGGCGTCCAGACGTGAGGCGCAGGCTCGTCGGACGGGTGAGCGAGCCGGCGGCGCGATTCGCGAGATCGCCACCGCCGACACGTCAGGCTGCCACAGGGAAAGGCGTGCGCTGTCAGCGAAGCACAGACACCATTTGCCCCAGCACGGTCAGCACATCCCGGGCCAGTTGCATCGAGCGTCTGCCCGACCAGCCGGTGACGATGTCCGGTGCATCGTCGTTGTCCTTGAACGGCATTTCAAGGGTCAGCGACAGGCATTTGTAGCGCTCGCCGACGCTGTTGCAGGCCAGGTTCATGTTGGCCTTGCCAGGTTGACCTTTCGGGTAGCCGTAGCGGGTCTGGAAGTCTTTGGTCAGGCCACTCAGGCGAGCGCGGAAGTCGGCTTCCAATGCCTTCTGCTGCTCGGTGTACCCCGGATTGCCCTCACAGGCGGCGGTAAAGACGTACGGTATTTCCTCGTCACCGTGGACATCGAGGAACATGTCCACGCCGTATTTTTCCATCTGTTCCCTGGCGAAATACACTTCGGGGCTGAGTTCCGGTGTCGAATCCTGCCACGCACGGTTCAAGTCTTTGCCTTGGGCGTTGGTGCGCAAATGACCATGGAACGAGCCGTCCGGGTTCATGTGCGGTATCAGGTACAGATCAGCCGAGGCGAGCAGGGCCTGCAACTCAGGATCATTCTCTTGCAGCCGCTCGATGATGCCTTCCATGAACCATTCGGCCATGTGCTCACCGGGGTGTTGCTGGGCGATGATCCAGATCTTGCGTTTGCCGGGTGCACCGTCGCCTTTGCGCAGCAGCGGAATGTCTCGGCCCTCGACGCTTTTGCCCGTCGCCAGCACTTCAGTGCCAGCCTTGTTCAGCGCCTGATCGATCAGCCAATCGTGACGTTCCCGGCTGTACGGCTCGAAATAGGCGAACCAGATGTGTGGTTGCTCAGGCGACAGTTCGAAATTCAGCGCTTTGCCGTCGAAGTGGCTAGGGACGCGAAACCAGGTTTTCTGGTCGTAGGAGGCGGCGGCGTTGTAGCCGGTCCACGCGCGGTTGTAGCTGGATTCGCTGGCGTTGCACAGGCTGAACGCGTGAGGTTCGCCCACTTGCATGCCATCGACCTTGAAGTGGAACCACTGAAAATGCGGGCTGCGGGTGTCGGGTCGAATGGCCAGTTGGACATTCTGAGGGCTGCTTGCATCGAGTACGACGATGTTGCCGCTGTCGAAATCGCTGGTAACGGAGAGGGCGGTCTGAATCACGGAAAAGTCCTGAGTACGTAAGTGCCAACTCAGCGCCATGGCAGGCCGTATCCATCAAATGAGGAGGGCGCTGCTGGGCTGTTATAACCGCTACTTTACACGCATCAGGTCGGGGACCGGCGACAGAAACGGTTGCTGATGGGACTCAGGTGAAGGCTTCAGCGGTGACCAACAGGCTGCACAGAAAGGCGGTCAACATCAGCCAGCCGATGTAAACCCGGCGTTTGCGGCGGTACCAGCCGCTGGCGCCCATCAGCGCAGCGGGTGCTTCCAGGCTGCGCCAGAGGCGTTCGGCGTCCTGGAATGCGTTCAAATGACGTGAGTCGGCGTCGAGCCAGTGGCGGAATTCGATGCGCTGGCTGGCGGTGGCGAGGGGGCTCTGCAAGTGGGCATACCAGCGAAGCGCCTTCTCTGCGGTTTCGTCGGCGCTGTGACTGCAATGGACGAGAACGCGGACGATCTTGCGCTCGACCGAGTCGATGTCCAGTTCAAGCAACTGAGCAATGGCGGTGTAGGGCAACTGATCGAGACGGCTGAGCAGAAAGACCTGCTGCGTCTTGCGCGGGAGTTTTTGAATCCGCCGCCGACAGGTGTCGGTCTCGGCGCTGGCAGGCACGTCGGGTTGGCGAGGGGGCAAGGAAAACATCGAGCTGAGCTGATGGGTCATGGCGTATCACTCGCGGTCATCCGTTGATCATCCTGAGGAGCATCGTGCTGAACAGAGGCGTGGGGGCATCGTCCGTGATGCTCGTCGATGCTAGTGGGTATGAGATTCATTCTCAAGTAAAAGGTCGTTTATCCTCGACTTTTTTACTAAATATGTCGTTTTTGACCGCATTGCCGGTTCAGCGCTCATTTTTCTTTTGCTATGATGCGCGCCATCAAGCAGTCACCCTCTTCATTAGCCTGAAGATGCAACACCCGACCGAACCGCAGCACGAAATCAGACCCTTAAAGGGCACAAAAAAAGACCCGGCAAAAAGCCGGGTCAAAAACCGTGATTAGCCTGATGAGGAGATAATCCGGAAGCCGACCTAAGGCTTCTGGTTTACCGGCCCGTCTCGCGACGGGTTGAGCTCAATAATAATCATTATCATTTGCACGTCAAATGTTTTTTCACGTCTGCGCGAAAAAAGTCTCTGCACGCCAATCTGGGCACCGCGAACTCAAGCTCACCGCTAACACCTCTTGCAGCTTGAAGCTCGCCACTCGTCGCTGCTACTTGGCGCGGCTAGTCGATGGGCAATTCCGTCGTCCGCTTCACGACACTCATCGCGATGTTCGAATGCGCCTCCTGAACATGGGGGCTTTGCAGCAAGTGATCGCGCAGAAATCGTTCATAACTGGCGATGTCCTGGACCACGACCTTGAGCATGAAATCCATGTCGCCCGCCATCGTGTAGCACTCTAGGACTTCGGGAAAACCGATGACCGCCGCCTCGAATTCGGTCAGATAGCGCCGGCCGTGGCCTGACAGTTTCACATCGACGAACACGGTCATGGTCAGCCCGAGCTTTGCGGGATTGAGCAGGGCGACCTTGCGCTCGATCACCCCTTCTTCCTCCAGACGATTGATCCGCCGCCAGCAGGGTGACTGCGACAGTTCGACCCGTTCAGCGATTTCAGCGGCGGACAGGTCGGCGTCGTGCTGCAACAGGCGGAGAATTTTGCGATCGATGGGGCTCAGTTTGACCTGCATGAATTGACCCTTTTTTATTATAAAAGTGAAACAGGCATGCAGAATATCAGCAGAAACCGGCCAAAAGAGAAAGAAAATGCCCGCGCCGCACAGGCAGTATTTGGGCTGTGAGCGTCGGGCTGAACCGTCCCGACGACCGAATGGCAGCACCACGGCCCACGAGGCTTGAGACGCCGCCACTCGCCACATTCAAAACGCACTAATAACAATAAAGGAGTGCCTGAATGTCTTTGGCTGATATTCGTCTGGACGATAAATACCGACTCGCCACCGGTCATCTTTACCTGACCGGAACCCAGGCGCTGACCCGCTTGCCGATGCTGCAAAAGCAGCGCGACGAGGCCCGGGGCCTGAACACCGCCGGTTTCATCTCCGGTTATCGCGGCTCGCCACTGGGCAACCTCGACAAGAGCCTGTGGGACGCCAAGGATTACCTCCAGGAAAACGCTATCCATTTCCAGCCCGGCGTCAACGAAGAGTTGGCCGCCACGGCCGTCTGGGGCAGCCAGCAAGTCAACCTGTTTCCCCATGGCAAGTACGACGGCGTATTCGCCCTGTGGTACGGCAAGGGGCCTGGCGTTGACCGCTGCGGCGACGTCTTCAAGCACGGCAACTCGGCTGGCGTTGCGGAAAAGGGCGGGGTGCTGATCCTCGCGGGCGACGACCACGGCTGCAAATCCTCGACCATCGCCCATCAGAGCGAACACGCGTTCATTGCTTCAATGATCCCGGTGCTCAACCCGAGCAACGTTCAGGAAATCCTCGATTACGGCATCATTGGCTGGGAACTGTCCCGCTACAGCGGCTGCTGGGTGGCGATGAAGACCATTGCCGAAAACGTCGACTCCTCGGCCGTGGTCGAAGTCGATCCACTGCGCATCGAAACCCGCATTCCCGAAGATTTCCAACTGCCGAAAGACGGCCTGCACATCCGCTGGCCCGACACGCCGCTGGCCCAGGAAGCGCGCCTCAACACCTACAAGATTTACGCCGCTCGGGCCTTTGCACGGGCCAACGAACTGAACAAGGTGGTCATCGATTCTCCCGAGCCGCGTCTTGGCATCATCACCACCGGCAAGTCCTACCTCGACGTGCGTCAAGCGCTGGAAGAGCTGGGCATCGACGAAGCGCTGTGCGCGTCGGTGGGCATTCGCGTGCTGAAGGTCGGCATGAGCTGGCCGTTGGAGCCGGTGTCGGTGCACGATTTTGCCGAAGGGCTCGACGAGATTTTGGTGGTCGAGGAAAAGCGCAGCGTCATCGAAGACCAATTGACTGGCCAACTGTACAACTGGCCCGTCGATAAACGCCCTCGTGTGGTGGGTGAGTTCGACGAAGAAGGGCGCTCGTTGCTGCCTAACCTGGCTGAATTGACCCCGGCAATGATTGCCCGGGTGATCGCCAAGCGACTGGCCCCGATCTACAGCAGCCCGACAATCGAAGCGCGGCTGCAATTCCTGCAAGACAAGGAAAAAGCCCTCGCCGCGCCGCTGTTCAACACTCAGCGCACCCCGCATTTCTGCTCCGGTTGCCCGCACAACAGCTCGACCAAGGTCCCGGACGGCAGCCGTGCGCTGGCGGGCATCGGTTGCCACTACATGACCATCTGGATGGACCGGGAAACCGAGACCTTTACCCAAATGGGCGGCGAAGGCGTGACCTGGATCGGTCAGGCGCCATTCACCGAGACCCCGCACGTGTTTCAGAATCTGGGCGACGGCACCTATTTTCACTCCGGCCATCTGGCGCTGCGGGCGGCGGTAGCTTCGAAGGTCAACATTACCTACAAGATTCTCTACAACGACGCGGTGGCCATGACCGGCGGCCAGCCCATCGACGGCATCTTGCGAGTCGATCAGCTCAGTCGTCAGGTGTTCAACGAAGGCGTGCAACGCATTGCGCTGGTGTCGGACGAGCCGGATAAATACCCGAGCCGCGAAGCGTTCGCGCCGATCACGACCTTTCACCATCGCCGTGATCTGGACGCTGTGCAGCGTGAACTGCGCGAGTTCAAAGGCGTGTCGGTCATCATCTACGACCAGACCTGCGCCACCGAGAAACGCCGTCGCCGCAAACGCGGCACGATGCTTGATCTGGACAAGCGCGCGATCATCAACCCGGCCGTGTGCGAAGGTTGCGGCGATTGCGGGGCGAAATCCGGGTGCCTGTCGATTCTCCCGAAAGAAACCGCCGAAGGGCGCAAACGCGAGATCGACCAAAGCGCGTGCAACAAGGATTTCAGCTGCGTCGAGGGCTTCTGCCCGAGCTTCGTCACCGTTCACGGTGGAAAGCTGCGCAAGCCTCAGTTGCCAAAACAGGCCCAAGCGTTTGCGCAATTGCCGGAGCCGACGCTGCCGAGCCTCGACCAACCGTTCAACATCCTGTTGCCGGGCGTGGGCGGGACCGGTGTGACGACGGTGGGTGCGATGCTGGGTTACGCGGCGAACCTCGAAGGGAAGGGCTGCAGCGTGCTCGATCAGGCTGGTCTGGCGCAGAAATTCGGTCCGGTGGTCAGCCACATTCGCATCGCGGCGCGGCAGGAAGACCTGTTCGCCGTGCGCATTGCGGCAGGTGAAGCGCATTTGTTGCTGGGGTGCGATCTGCTGGTGTCGTCCGGCCCTGATGCGATTGCCAAGCTCAACACCGCCAAATCACACGCAGTGGTGAACAGTCAGCAAACGCCGACTGCGGAGTTCACCCGCAATCCCGATGCCGAGTTCCCGGCGGATGCGATGATGCAGACCATTCGCGAGGCTGTGGGTGCGGACAAGACCCACTTCGTGCCTGCCACCGACCTGGCCACCAAACTGATGGGCGACAGCATTGCCAGCAACCTGTTCATGCTTGGATACGCGTTCCAGAAGGGGCTGATTCCGCTGACCTCAGCGGCCATCGAAAAAGCCATCGAGCTGAACGGCGTGGCGGTCAACCTGAACCAGCAAGCCTTTCTGTGGGGGCGTCGAGCGGCGTTCGATCTGAAAGCGGTGCAGGCGGCGGCCAATCCCGAAGCGGTGACCGTATTCGAACCCGAGACGCTGAGCCTTGAGCAGCGTCTGGTCAACAACACCAAAACCCTCACCGCGTATCAGAACCTGGCGTATGCCGAGCGTTATCTGTCGCTGGTCTACAAAGTGCGCGATGCCGAAGCGCGGCTGTTTCCGGGCGAGCAACCGGCGTTGACCGAGGCCGTTGCGTTCAACTACTTCAAGCTGTTGGCCTACAAGGACGAGTACGAAGTGGCGCGTCTGTACAGTAACGGCGAGTTCACCCGTCAGTTGCAGGCGCAGTTCGAAGGCGATTACCGGCTGGAGTTTCATCTGGCGCCGTCGTGGCTGGCCAAGCGCGACCCGCACAACGGCACCCCGCGCAAACGCAGTTTCGGCCCGTGGATGTTGAAGGCCTTCGATGTGCTGGCGAATTTCAAATTCCTGCGCGGGACGGCGTTCGACCCGTTTGGCCGGAGTCTGGAGCGTCGGCAGGAGCGTGCGCTGATCGACAGCTACGTGAGCGACATCGAGCTGATCCTGACGCATCTGAACGCCAGCAATCGCCAGATGGCGCTGAGCCTGGCGCGCTTGCCCGAACGGATTCGCGGGTACGGCCATGTGAAGGAAAGCGCGATGAACGCGGCGGCGTTGCAGGCGGTGCGCATGCGTCAGGGATTGGTGAATGGGGAAGTTGAGCTGCCGAAGTTGTATGAGGTGGCGGCTTGATGTGAATGAGAGCCGGGAGAACCTGTCATTCTTCCGGCTCTGCTAATCCTCTGACGGAACGGGTTCCTGTGGGAGCGAATTCATTCGCGAGACGGTGGTGAAACAGACACGTTTTCTGCCGATGCACCACCGCTTCGTCGGAATGCCGCCCAGAACGAATTCGCTCCTACAGGGTTTGCGTCCAACTGTGGGTTTTGCGCGCGGCGTTAGGTCTCCTTCAGCTCCACCAACACCGTCCCTTCGCTGACCATCTCACCTTCTGCGCAATACATTGCCGAGACGGTGCCCGCCAGATTCGCCCGAATGCTGTGTTCCATTTTCATGGCTTCCAGCACCACCAGCGGCGTCCCGGCTTCGACGGGCTGACCCACCTCGACCAACACCCGCACGATGCTGCCGTTCATGGGCGCACTGAGGCCACCTTGGTGGGTGTGGTTGGCGTCAACGGCGGCAATCGGGTCGAACGCTGTGATCGCGTGCAGCTCGCCCTGCCAGCGCAGGTACAGGGTGTCGCCTCGGCGGATCGCCAGGGTCTGGCGACGCAGCCCGTTGTGTTTGCGGGTCAGTAGTTCGCCTTGCAACGTCACGTCGGTCGAGGGCGCGCTCAGGGTCACTGTGCGGGTTTCGCCTGCGCAGTTCAGCTTCAGCTTGACTTCGTTCGGCAAGCCCAAACGCAAGCCGTTCGTGCTTGACCACGACGAATGAGGATCATCAGCTCGCGCCGTATTCGACGTGCCCTGACGATACGCCTCGGCGGCAACAAGCCAGAATTCCTCGGAGAGTCCTTGGGTCGGCGGCAACAACTCGGCCTGATAACGAGGAATGAACCCGGTGTCCAGTTCGCACGCCGCAAACGCTGGGTGAGCGATGATCCGGCGCAGAAACGCCAGGTTGGTGCGCAATCCGCCGATGGCAAATTCGTCGAGCATGGCCAGCAGTCGCAGCCGCGCCTGTTCGCGGTCTTCGCCCCAGGCGATCAGCTTGCCGAGCATCGGGTCGTAAAATGGTGAAACTTCATCGCCTTCTGTCACGCCGCTGTCCACTCGGCGTCCAGGCCCCGCCGCCGATTCCCGATACACCTGCAAGGTGCCCGTGGCGGGCAAAAAGTCATTGGCCGGGTCTTCAGCGTACAAGCGCACTTCGATGGCGTGGCCGTTGAGCGCCACCTGCGCCTGGGTGATCGGCAACGGCTCGCCCTGGGCCACGCGAATCTGCCAGGCGACCAGGTCCAGGCCGGTGATGGCCTCGGTCACCGGGTGTTCGACCTGCAGCCGCGTGTTCATCTCCATGAAGAAAAACTCGCCCCGCGCATCCAGCAAAAACTCTACCGTGCCCGCACCCACATAGCCGATGGCTTGCGCGGCACGCACGGCGGCTTCGCCCATGGCACGACGCAGCTCAGGACTGAGGCCCGGCGCGGGCGCTTCTTCGACGACCTTCTGGTGACGGCGTTGAATCGAGCAGTCACGCTCATTGAGATAGAGACAGTGTCCGTGCTGATCGGCGAACACCTGAATCTCTACGTGGCGGGGCTTGAGGACGTATTTCTCCACCAGCATGCGCGAATCGCCGAACGACGACTGCGCTTCACGCTGTGCCGAGGCGAGAGCGTCGGCGAGGTCTTCGTCACGCTCGACCACCTTCATGCCTTTACCGCCCCCGCCGGCTGTGGCCTTGAGCAGCACTGGGTAGCCGATGCGCGCGGCGGCGTCACGGAAGGTCTGTGCGTCCTGGGCTTCGCCGTGGTAACCGGGCACCAGTGGTACACCTGCGGTTTCCATCAAGGTCTTGGCGGCGGACTTGCTGCCCATGGCGTCGATGGCCGAGGCGGGCGGGCCGAGAAAAATCAGGCCCGCTTGCTCGACAGCACGAGCGAATCCTGCGTTTTCCGAGAGAAACCCATAGCCCGGATGGATGGCGTGGGCGCCGCTGCTTTTGGCGGCGGCAATCAGTTTGTCGATCTGCAAATAGCTGTCGGCGGCCTTGCTGCCGCCCAGGTCCACAGCGATGTCGGCCTCGCGCACGTGGCGGGCGTCGCGGTCAGTGGCGCTGTGTACCGCAACGGTCGTCAGGCCCATGGCCTTGGCGGTGCGCATCACACGGCAGGCGATTTCGCCCCGGTTGGCCACCAGCACGGACGTCAGGGCGTGGGTGTTCGGGCGGCTCATGGTGTGTCTCCGTTCTTGGATTCGTCTCGCCAGCTCGGCTCGCGCTTGTGCAGAAAGGCGCGTAGACCTTCCTGGCCTTCGGGGCTGACGCGGATGCGGGCGATGGCGTTTTTGCAGTAGCGGCGCAGGGACGGGGTCAATTCGCCGTGACCGACTTCGCGCAGCAAGTCTTTGCTGACCCGCATGGCCTGAGGGCTGTTGAGCAGCAGGTTCGACACCCAGTGTTGCAACTGGGCCTCAAGCTCAGCGGCCGGGTAAGACTCGGCCAGCAGACCGATCTCCCGCGCCCGTTGGCCGTCAAAACGTTCGGCAGTCAGGGCATAACGGCGGGCATGGCGTTCGCCGATGGCCTTGACCACGAACGGGCTGATCACCGCTGGCGCCAGGCCGATCTTCACTTCCGACAGACAGAACTGCGCGTCGTCGGCGCCGATGGCCATGTCGCAGCAACTGATCAGGCCCAGCGCGCCGCCATAGGCCGCGCCTTGAACCACCGCCAGCGTCGGCAATTTCAGTTTGGCGAGGCCGTACATCAGCTCGCCCAGTTCGCGGGCGTCGCCCAAATTGGTCTGATAATCAAGGTTCGCGGACTCCTGCATCCAGGCCAGGTCGGCCCCGGCGCTGAAATGCCGACCGCGCCCCCGCAGCAGCAGAAAGCGTAAGCGGCTGTCGCTCTGGACCTTGTCCAGCGCCAGGATCAGCTCGCGAATCATTTGCGCGTTGAACGCGTTGTTCTTGTCCGGACGGTTAAGCCAGAGGGTCGCAAAACCTCGCGGGTCGTACTCCAGCTCGACGGTGTCGAAATCGGTCATAGTCGTTCCTTGGGTTACATCCGGAACACGCCGAAGCGGGTCGGTTCGATGGGGGCGTTGAGCGCCGCGCTGAGGGCCAGGGCGAGAATGTCGCGGGTCTGCGCCGGGTCGATCACGCCGTCGTCCCACAGGCGGGCGCTGGAGTAATAGGGGTGGCCCTGGTGTTCGTACTGGTCGAGGATCGGCTGCTTGATCTCGGCTTCCTGCTCGGCGCTGAAGCCTTGGCCGCTGCGTTCGGCCTGCTCGCGCTTGACCTGTACCAGCACGCCCGCCGCCTGCTCGCCGCCCATCACGCCGATACGCGCGTTGGGCCACATCCACAAGAAACGTGGATCGTAGGCCCGCCCACACATGCCGTAGTTACCGGCGCCGAAGCTGCCACCGATGATCACCGTGAATTTCGGCACCCTGGCGCAAGCCACTGCAGTGACCAGCTTGGCGCCGTGCTTGGCGATGCCGCCCGCTTCGTATTTCTGACCGACCATGAAACCGGTGATGTTTTGCAGGAACAACAGCGGAATGCCGCGTTGACAGGCCAGTTCGATGAAGTGCGCGCCTTTCTGCGCCGCCTCGGCAAACAGGATGCCGTTGTTGGCCAGGATCGCGAGGGGATAGCCATTAAGGTGCGCGAAGCCGCACACCAGCGTGGTCCCGAACAGCGCCTTGAACTCGTCGAACACCGAACCGTCGACCAGCCGCGCAATGACTTCGCGTACGTCAAAGGGCTGTTTGGGGTCAGCGGAAATCACGCCGTACAGTTCGTCGCTGGGGTAGCGCGGGGCTTCAGGAGGACGCGTTTGCAGTGCGCCCAGTTTGCGCCAGTTGAGGTTGGCGACGCTGCGCCGGGCCAGTGCCAGCGCGTGTTCGTCGCTGTCGGCGTAGTGATCGGCCACGCCGGAAATCTTGCAATGCACGTCGGCACCGCCCAAGTCTTCAGCACTCACGACTTCACCCGTCGCGGCTTTCACCAGCGGAGGCCCTGCCAGGAAGATCGTCGCCTGCTGGCGGACCATGATCGCTTCGTCGGCCATCGCCGGGACGTAGGCGCCGCCCGCCGTGCACGAGCCCATCACCACGGCGATTTGCGGGATGCCTTCGGCGCTCATGTTGGCTTGGTTGAAGAAAATGCGGCCGAAGTGTTCGCGGTCAGGAAAGACCTCATCCTGACGGGGCAGGTTGGCGCCACCCGAATCCACCAGGTAAATACACGGCAGGCGGTTCTGCTGAGCGATGGTCTGGGCGCGCAGGTGTTTTTTGACGGTCAGCGGGTAATACGACCCGCCTTTGACCGTCGCGTCGTTGGCGATGATCATGCATTCGACGCCCTCGACCCGCCCGATTCCGGCGATCACACCTGCGGCGGGCACGTCTTCGCCATACACGCCGTGGGCCGCCAATTGACTGATTTCCAGAAACGGCGATCCCAAGTCCAGCAACCGATTGATGCGCTCACGCGGCAGCAACTTGCCCCGCGATGTGTGCCGCTCCTGCGCTTTCGGCCCACCGCCTTGATACACCTGCGCCAACAGCGTGTGCAGATCATCCACCTGCCTGCGCAACGCCTCGCTGTTCGCCAAAAACTCCGCCGAACGCGGATTGACATGTGTCTTCAAAATCATCACTCATTCCCCTACCAGAACCGCTGACACGACGCCAAATACCCGGTCACCGCACACTGCCTTTACTTGCCGCTTGCCGCTCACGCTCGCCGCTGCTTCACCGCGTCTCGTTGAACAGCTCGCGCCCGATCAGCATGCGGCGGATTTCACTGGTGCCAGCGCCGATTTCGTAGAGCTTGGCGTCGCGCAGCAGACGGCCTGCGGGGAATTCGTTGATGTAGCCGTTGCCGCCGAGAATCTGGATGGTGTCCAGCGCCATTTGCGTGGCCCGTTCGGCGCTGTAGAGGATGACCCCGGCAGCGTCCTTGCGCGTGGTTTCGCCGCGTTCACACGCCTGCGCCACGGCGTACAGGTAGGCGCGGCTGGCGTTGAGTTGGGTGTACATGTCGGCGACCTTGCCTTGGATCAGCTGGAATTCGCCGATGCTTTGGCCGAACTGTTTGCGGTCATGAATGTAAGGCAACACCACGTCCAGGCAGGCTTGCATGATCCCGGTCGGGCCGCCGGAGAGCACGACACGTTCGTAGTCCAGGCCGCTCATCAGGACGCGGACACCGCCGTTCAGCGCGCCGAGCAGGTTTTCTTCCGGAACTTCGACGTCATCAAAAAACAGCTCGCAGGTATTGGAGCCGCGCATGCCGAGTTTGTCGAATTTGCTGCCACGGGAAAACCCTTTCCAGTCGCGCTCGACGATAAACGCGCTGATGCCGTGGGCGCCTTTTTCCAGGTCGGTCTTGGCGTAGATAACGTAGGTGTTGGCGTCGGGGCCGTTGGTGATCCAGGTTTTGCTGCCGTTGAGAACGAAGCGGTCGCCGCGTTTATCGGCCCGCAGCTTCATTGACACCACATCGGAACCGGCGTTGGGCTCGCTCATGGCCAGGGCGCCGATGTGCTCGCCGCTGATCAGCTTTGGCAGGTAGCGGGCTTTCTGCTCAGGGTTGCCGTTGCGGTTGATCTGGTTCACGCAAAGGTTGGAATGAGCGCCGTAGGAGAGGGCGACGGAAGCGGACGCCCGGCTGATTTCTTCCATGGCCACCACATGGGCCAGATAGCCCAGGCCCGCGCCGCCGTACTGCTCCTCGACGGTGATGCCCAGCAGGCCCATGTCACCGAACTTGCGCCACATGTCGGCAGGGAACAGGTTCTCCTGATCGATCTGCGCCGCGCGAGGCGCCAGTTCCGCCGCGACGAAGGCCTGCACCTGGTCGCGGAGCATGTTGATCGTCTCGCCAAGGCCGAAATTGAGCGTGGGGTAGTTCATGAGACTGCGTTCCCTTGTTGTTTTTGGAGGGGCTGTCAGACGGAAATGATCTGTATCACCTTTACGTTAACGTAAGCCTGAGGGTGAGGGGATGTCAACGCGGGGCATGAGTACGGTTGAGAAAAGAAATGAGGAGAAGGGGTGCGATCCGGCCAGAATCAAGAGCCTGACCGCGCTGCGATCCCGCCTATACCGAAGGTACAGGCGGTGCGGGAAGGGTCAAACCCCCGCCTTGGCCAGCATCGCGTGCAGCAACACATTCCCACCGGCTTCCGACCAATGAGGATGAATGTGCTCGGCTTCGTTGTGGCTCAAACCGTTCACGCAGGGCACGAAGATCATTGAAGTCGGGGCGACTTTGCTCAGGTAGCAGGCGTCGTGACCAGCGCCGGAAATCATGCGGCGATGGCTGTAGCCGAGCTCCGAAGCGGCCCGTTCCACGCGGTCGATGCAGTCGGCGTCGAAGGCGATCGGCGCGTATTGAAAGATCTGCTCCAGCTTGAGCTGTAGACCGATGGTGTCAGCGATGCCCTGCACTTCCTGACGCAACTGCCAATCGAGCACTTCCAGCACGGCTTCGTTGGGGTGACGAAACTCGACGCTGAACACCACGCGCCCTGGCACCACGTTGCGAGAATTGGGGAAGACGTTGACCCAACCGACCGTCGCACGGCCTTCATCGCCTTGGGCAACCCCCATGGCATTGACCGCTTCGACCACCCGGGCCAGACCGAGCAGAGCGTCCAGACGATGATCCATGGGCGTTGTGCCCGCGTGGGCGCTGCGTCCGGTGAGTTCGATTTCGTACCAGCGCTGGCCTTGAGCGCCTGTCACCACGCCGATGGTCAGGCCTTGTGCTTCAAGGATCGGGCCTTGCTCGATGTGCAGCTCAAAGGCGGCGTGAATCTCGCGGTCGCCCATGGGTTCGTTGCCTGCGTAACCGATGGTCTGCAACGCTTCGCCGAGGGTGATGCCCTTGGCGTCGGTGCGGGACAGGCCGTATGCCAGATCGAACACGCCGGTGTAGACGCCCGAGGCAATCATCGCCGGGGCGAACCGAGAGCCTTCCTCGTTGGTCCAGTTCACCACTTCAATTGACCGATCGGTCTGAATGTCGTGATCGTTCAACGTGCGGATGACTTCCAGGCCCGCGAGCACACCATAGATGCCGTCGAATTTGCCGCCAGCCGGTTGTGAATCGCCGTGAGAGCCGGTGATCACCGGGGCCAGGCTGTCGTCACGCCCCACGCGGCGAGCGAACATGTTACCCATGGCATCGACGCGCACGGTGCACCCGGCTTCGGTGGCCCAGCGGGCGAACAGGTCGCGGCCAATACGATCCTCCTCGGTCAGTGCCAGCCGGGAAACGCCGCCCTTGGGCGTGCCGCCGATTTGCGCCATTTCCATCAGCGAGTCCCACAGACGTGCGCCGTTGATGCGAGGGGCGGCGCTCATGATTGCGGCTCCTGATCCTTGACCTTGTAGCGGAAATTGCAGTGACTGGCGCCTTGCATCAGCGTTTGAGTGCGGGTGAGTTCGACGTTGGGGTCGTAGCCGACGATGAACAGTTCGTCGCGGTTGCAGGACAGCAGGTGGCCGATCTCGCCAAGGCCCATCTCGTGGTACATCTCGGCGTAGCGGCAGCGGTGCACGTCGTAGTCGAAGTGGGTGGCGTCGCTGGCGATGATGTCGACTTTCAGCGCGTCGTCTTTTTCCCACAGCTCTTGCAGGGCCACGAAACCTTCGAGGCTTGGGCCTTCTGGCTCGCGGGACGCGAAGTAAGCCCCGGCCTTGACCGCCGCTTGGGAAACCGCTTCGCCAATCACGGCCTGGGCGTGCTGTTTGCCGTAGTCGCGCACCAGTATTTCGTAGATTGGCTTGATGATCTCAGCCTCGATTCGCCGCCGGGCCAGAATGCCCAGTTCACCTTCGACAGCGCTCATGTGGTTTTCCTCGGGTTCACGGTGTGAGAGGGGCCTTTTATGAAAAGCAGGTAGGCCTCGTTGGAAAGAACACTAATTAACCATTCTATATTTATCAACTGTTAAGGCTATATAGGCTTATAACAGTCTGGATACCGGCGTTATTTAGTGCTTTTCGGCGTTTAATATCCGTATTAAGCTCAATACATGAATAATACAGAACAGTTTGAAAGCGACCCGCCGCTGCGTGCCGTGCGCACCTTCGAAGCCTTCGCCCGTCACGGTGGAGTGAATGCCGCCGCCCGTGAACTGGATGTCTCGCCGTCGGCCATCAGCCATCAATTGCGCCTGCTGGACGATTTTCTCGGCCAGTCGCTCACTTCACGGCAAGGCCGCAACCTGATCCTCACCGACGACGGCCGGGAGTATTACCGGGCGATCCGCTCGGCGTTCGCGGTGTTGCGCAGCGCCACCAAGCACGTGCGCGAGCAGTCCGCGACTCGGCAGGTCACCATCAGCCTGATCCCCATGCTCGGGATCAACCTGTTCATCCCGCGTCTGGGCGGGTTTCTGGCCGACAACCCGGCAGTCGACGTCAACGTGACCTACGCCAACCACCGCAGTTACCCCAGCGATGCGGCCGACATTTCCATCCGGTTCGGGACGGGGCATTGGCCGGGGTATCAGAGTGAGCCGCTGATACCGGGTGACGTGACCGTATGGTGCAGCCCGTCGCTGCTGGAGCGCGTCGGCCCTATCGATTCACCTGGGTCGCTGATCGACCTGCCGTTGCTGCACGATGAAGAACGCGGTACCTGGGCGCAGTGGTTTCAGCGTGTAGACGTTCGCCATCCGGGCGCGTTGCAGGGCTTGCTCTTCGAGGACGGCCAGTTGGCAATGACCGCCGCCCTCAATGGACTGGGCTGTGCGCTGCTTCGCGAGCCATTGGTGGCACCGCTGCGGGACCGGGGTGAATTGGTGAAACTGTTCGACCACGCGCTGGACGACGGGCGCGCGTATTACCTGTGTCGGCGGGCGGACGGGGAGTTATCGAAGGAAGGGATGAGTCTTTACAGCTGGTTGAAGCGGGTGTTGATGATTCAGCCGCTGTCGACGGACTCGTCGAGCGCCGAATCGCGTCCATAAAAAAGCCGCCAACCCGTTATCTCGGACGGTGTGGCGGCCTGAAGGACATCCATCAAATCGGCGGATTTGATGAATCGAACGTTAGCAAGCTATCGAAGCCTCGACCATGTGAATTTTGGCAAATCTCTATTACTTAACGGGCAACAATCCTTCGCACATGCCTGAACACAATCCATAAATCAGATTGTACCCAGCGCCTGAGCCAGGTCCGCCCGCAGGTCTTCGATATCTTCAATGCCCACCGACAGGCGCACCAGCGAATCCCCGATCCCCAGCTTCGCCCGGTTTTCGGCAGGAATACTGGCGTGGGTCATGATGGCCGGGTGTTCGATGAGGCTTTCGACGCCGCCGAGGCTTTCAGCCAGCGCAAACAGCTCGACTTTCTCCAGAAACCGTCGAGTGCCGGCCAGGTCAGTGTTCAGGTCCAGCGAGATCATGCCGCCGAAGCCGCGCATCTGCCGACAGGCCAGGGCGTGTTGCGGGTGAGTCGGCAAGCCGGGGTAGTAAACCCGCGCCACTTGCGGCTGGCGTTCCAGCCATTGCGCCAATTCCAGCGCGTTGCTGCTGTGGCGTTCCATGCGCAGGGCCAGGGTTTTCACGCCGCGCAGGGTCAGGAAGGCGTCGAAAGGCCCGGCGATGGCGCCCACGGAGTTCTGCAAGAAGCCCAAGCGTTCAGCCAGCTCAGGGTTGTCGCCGACCACGGCAATGCCGCCGATGACGTCCGAATGGCCGTTCAAGTATTTGGTGGTCGAGTGCACCACGATGTCGAAGCCCAAGGCCAGCGGGTGCTGAATCCACGGGCTGGCGAAGGTGTTGTCGGCCACGCAAATGATCCCGCGATCCCGGCAGACGCGTGCGATGGCCGCCAGATCGCTCAGGCGTAGCAGCGGGTTGCTCGGGGTCTCGACCCAGATCATTTTGGTGTCATCCTGCAAACCGGCTTCGAAGGCCGACAGGTCGGTCATGTCGACGAAGCTGAAACGGTGCCCCGCGCTGCGTTTGCGCACCTTGTCGAACAGCCGGAACGTGCCGCCGTAGAGATCATCCCCGGACAGAATGTGCGAACCCGCGTCGAGCAATTCCAGCACCGAGGAAATGGCCGCCAGCCCCGAGGCAAAGGCAAACGCCTGGGTGCCGCCTTCCAGATCCGCCACGCAACGCTCCAGTGCAAAGCGCGTCGGGTTGTGCGAGCGGCCGTAATCCAGCCCTTTGTGCACGCCGGGGCTTTCTTGCAGGTAGGTGGAGTTGGCGTAGATCGGCGGCATCAGCGCGCCGGTGGTCGGGTCGGGTGTCTGTCCGGCGTGGATCACGCGGGTGGCAAAACCGTGGGGCTTGGCGTGTTCGTCGTGCTGACTCATGCAAGGGATCTCCGCAAGTGATTGAGCAGGTCGACGCGAGTGATCAGGCCGTGGAAGCCCGAAGCGTCGGCGATGATGGCGACATGGCCACGGTCCAGTTCTTCTTGCAGCCGGGCAAGGGAAGCGTCGGGCGGCAGGGTGTTCAACTGATCGGTCATGGCGCTGGCGACGGTGGTGCGAAAGTGAGAGGTGTCGTTGTGCACGTCCAGCAGGATGTCGGATTCGTCGATCACCCCCACCAGGCGTGTGTTGTCCACCAGCACCGGCAGTTGCGACACGTCGGCCAGGCGCATGCGCTGGAACGCTGTCAGCAGAGTGTCGTCCGGGCCGACGCTGATCACCCGGCCATCCTCGAAACGACGGGCGATCAAGTCGCGCAAATCGCCGTATTTGGTGCGTTGCATAAGGCCCTGATCGGTCATCCACTGGTCATTGTAGACCTTGGATAAATAGCGAGTGCCGGTGTCGCAGACGAAGCTGACCACGCGTTTCGGTACGGTCTGTTCGCGGCAATAGCGCAAGGCAGCGGCCAGGAGCGTGCCGGTAGACGAGCCCCCCAGAATGCCCTCGGCGCGCAGTAACTGCCGGGCGTGTTCGAAGCTGTCTTCATCGCTGATGGAATAGGCCTGACGCACGCTGGTGATGTCGGTGAAGGAGGGGATGAAATCTTCGCCGATGCCTTCCACGGCCCAGGAACCGGGGGTGGGCAGCGTCCGCGTGCGGCTGTATTCGGCGACCACCGACCCGACGGGGTCAGCGAGGACCATTTCCAGGTCCGGTTGCACGCGCTTGAAGAAGCGGGTCAGGCCGGTGAGGGTGCCTGCCGAGCCGACCCCGACGACGATGGCGTCCAGATCGTGTTGGGTCTGCGCCCAGATCTCTGGCGCGGTGCTGCATTCGTGGGCGAGCGGGTTGGCGGGGTTGTTGAACTGGTCGGCGAAGAAGGCGTCAGGTATTTCACTGGCGAGGCGAGCGGCGACGTCCTGGTAATACTCGGGATGGCCCTTGCCGACGTCGGAACGGGTGATGTGCACCTCGGCGCCCATGGCCTTCAGGTGCAAGACCTTTTCGGTGGACATCTTGTCCGGAACCACCAGCACCACGCGATAGCCTTTGGCACGGCCGACCAGTGCGAGGCCGAGCCCGGTGTTGCCCGCCGTGGCTTCGACGATGGTGCCACCGGGGCGCAAACGGCCGTCGCGCTCGGCGGCGTCGATCATGGCCAGGCCAACGCGGTCCTTGATCGAGCCGCCAGGGTTTTGCGATTCAAGCTTCAGGAAGAGGGTGCAGAGACCGGTGTCGATGCGACTGACGCGCACCAACGGGGTATTGCCGATCAGTTCGAGTACGGCTGGACGCGAATCAGCTGACATGTCAAATCCTCATGTGCAGAACACTCATCGGATGGACAGCAGCATAGTTCAAACGTGCACCGGAATGAGGCGGGGCAGCTCTAGTCGCTCATCAACTCCCTTCCAGCAACTTCGCATCCTGGAAGAAATAATCTTTCCACGAGGTCGGCTTGGTCTTGATCGCGCCGACGCGGTAGAGGAATTCGGCCATCGGGTAGGTGTTCTTCGGGTTGATGGTGAATTCGAACTGTGGGTTTTCGATGATCTTGATCAACTGCGCATGGTCGATGCTGGACTTGGTGACGCGAATATAGGTGTCCGCCGCGCCCGCCTTGTCGCGCTTGATGTAGTCCGCGGCATCCGCCAATGCGTCAATGAACGCCTGATAGGTCTTTGGGTTGTCCTCGCGGAATTTTTCCGTGGCGAACAACACCGTCGGCGAGTTCGGGCCCAACACGTCGTAGGAATTCAGCACCACATGGACGTTCTTGTTCTCCACTTCCTGCTCCTGAAACGGCGGGTTGGAGAAGTGGCCGTTCAGCTCGGTGCCCCCGGTCTTGAGGGCTGCGGCGGCGTCCGGGTGCGGCAGGTTGACGGTGTATTTGTCGAGCCGGTTGTATTCGGCATCGCCCCATAACTTCGCCGACGCAAATTGCAGGTAGCGCGATTGCACCGACACGCCGACGGCGGGCACGGCGATGCGGTCTTTCTCACTGAAATCAGCGATGGTTTTGACGTTGGGGTTATTGCTCACCAGGTAATACGGGAAATTACCCAAGGAGGCGACGGCTTTGACGTTCTGCTTGCCATGGGTGCGGTCCCAGATGGTCAGTAATGGGCCCACGCCCGCACCGGCGATGTCCACGGCGCCAGAGAGCAGGGCGTCATTCACCGCCGAGCCGCCTGACAGCTGCGTCCAGTCCACCTTGATATCGACGCCCGCTTCCTTGCCGTGCTTCTCAATCAACTGCTGATCCCGTGCCACGTTGAGCAACAGGTAGACCACACCGAACTGTTCGGCGATGCGCAATTGACCTTCGGCCTGAGCGGCTTGCGGCGCGCCCAGTGTCGCGGCCAACACACTGGCGGCCAGCGTCAGCGCAGCGCCAAAGCGGCCTTTGCCAGGAATTGTCGAGCGTTTTTGAGGCATCACAGGCTCCATCGTTTGAGGGACCGGAGCACGCCGCGCCGTCCTTGATGGAAGCGACTTTATAGATATAACCAGCGTTATTTAAATATCAAAATCGCATATCAATATGTTCGCGAAAGCAGACCTGCCGAAGGCGCGTATCAGCGCCGAAAGGCCCCGGGGCTGATGCCGAGCCGTTGGGTGAAAGTCGCGGTCATGTGCGCCTGAGATGAAAACCCACAGGTGTGTGCAATGTCGGCCAGCCGTTGTGCCGGGTCGCGCAACAGCGAACGGGCGCGAGCGATGCGGCGGTCAATCAGGTAGCGGTGAGGGCTGGTTCCCGTCGCCTCGGTGAAGGCACGCATGAAATAGCCCTCGGACAGGTCGAGCAGCGCGGCCATTGCCTGCACGCTGATGGGCTCACTCAAACCGGCGTCGAGAAACTCGTCGAGCAAACGCAGGCGGCGAGGGGTGATCGATCCTGATCCTGCGCTCTCAGCATCGGCGCAGACGCGACTCGCCAGCGTCATCGCCCAAAGCTCCCAGTCATCGTCCGACGCTGGCTTCAACAGCGCGTTGCGCATGCGTTGAGCCAGGCGAATGGCTTGAGGGTCGATCCGGTTATTGAACGGGCGTTCGTCATTCAGCGCCCAACCATCGGGGCGCAGCACCCGAAGATATTCGCCCCCCTTGGACGATTGCGAATAGACGTCACACCCGGCAGGCACGAAGGCCAGTCCATTGGGCAGGGCATCGAACGGACGCACCCGGTCGCTGCCGATCGCATGCACACCGCGCTGGCTGTCGAAGGCGAAACCGATGGACGAATGCACCGCGACGTAGCGGGCTTCGTACGCGCTGGCAGGCAGCAATTCGATCAGCCACGGCCCGACGACGGCGCGTCGGACCGGGTCGTTGAGGGGCAGAGAGGCAGGCTGATCAAGGGTGCTCATGGGCCTCATCTTACTGAGCGTTTCTACGAAGGTCAGGTGGTTTTTTTGAAAGCCTTCATCGTGGCCCGACGCCTAGACTCGGCAAAAAACAGGAGAGCGCCATGCCCGAATTGACACTGCAGGATATCGAAGACGCCGCCCGCCAGGTTTACCAGGTCATGCCCCCGACGCCGCAGTTCGTCTGGCCGTTACTCGCGCAGCGCCTGGGCTGCACGGTGTGGGTCAAACACGAGAACCATACGCCGACCGGCGCGTTCAAGGTGCGCGGCGGCATCACCTACATGGCCTGGCTCAAGCGCAACTGGCCGAACACCACGGGCGTCATCGCCGCCACCCGGGGCAACCACGGGCAAAGCGTCGCCATGGCTGCGCAGGCGCTGGGGATTCGGGCGGTGATCGTGGTGCCGAAGGGCAACTCGGTCGAAAAGAACAAGGCCATGGCCGGCTTCGGCGGCGAGGTCATCGAGTACGGTCAGGACTTCGACGAGGCCCGTGAAGAAGCGATTCGTCTGGCGCAGGTCGAGGGGCTGTTTCTGGTGCCTGCGTTCCACCCGGAACTGGTCAAGGGCGTGGCGACCTATGCGCTGGAGCTGTTCAAGGCCGCACCGGACCTGGACACCGTGTACGTGCCGATCGGCTGCGGTTCGGGAATCTGCGGGGTGATTGCCGCCCGCGATGCGCTGGGCCTGAAGACTCAAGTGGTCGGCGTGGTCTCCACCGAAGCCGACGCGGCCAAGCAGTCTTTTGAAGCCGGCGCGCTACGAGAAACGGCGTCGGCCAACACCTTTGCCGACGGCCTCGCCGTGCGTAAACCGGTGCCCGACGCGTTCCGGATTTACGCCAGCGGTGCCGCGCGGATCGTCTCCGTCAGCGAAGCCGGGATTGCTGAGGCGATGCGCGTGTATTACGCCGACACCCACAACCTGGCAGAGGGCGCAGGAGCGGCCGCGCTGGCGGCGCTGATGCAGGAGCGGGCGGCGATGGAAGGCAAGCGGGTCGGGGTGATTCTGTCGGGGGCGAACGTTGATAAACAGATTTACGCAAAGGTCTTGGGCTGAGGTGCCCACGCGGGTTTACAACTGCGGGAGCTGCGCGCGAATGTGGGCTTCCATGGCGGCGACCGGCCCGGAGGTTTTCTGGCGGTCGAGTTTCAGGGTGATGGAGATCTGCGGCAGCGCGGGCAATCCGCTGTCACTGCGCAGGATGTGCAGATCGGCAGGCACGGCGGTCTGAGTCAGCACGGCGATGGCCTGCCCCGACCGTACGACCGCACACAACCCGGTCAAACTGTGGCTGGCGTAGGCCAGGCGAAACGGTCTGCCGACGGCTTCGAGGCTGTTGACGGCGGCCTGGTGGTCGAGGGTGTCCGGGTCTGAGAGGGCCAGTTGCAAAGTCTCCGTCTGCGCCGCGTCGCTGCCCTTGGCGCCCACCCACACCAAAGGTTCCAGGCGAATGGCTGAGGGGGCGTTGTCGGTGTGCGCTTCAGAGATGATCGCGATGTCCAGCAAGTGGGCGTTGACGCGTTCGATCAGCCGTGGCGTCGGTGCGCAGAACACTTCGACCTGCACCTGTGGGTGCAACGCCGCGAAATCCCGGAGCAGGGCAGGCAGAAACACCGTGGCGTAGTCGTCGGGGCAGCCCAGCCGGATGATCCCCGAGAGCGCGTCGCCGCGCAGTTGCGCCATGGCCTCATCGTGGGCGCGCAGAATCTTGCGCGCATGGGGCAGCAGCCGTTCGCCATGGGCCGTCAGGTTCACACCTCGACCGGTGCGGGTGAGCAGCGGCTGACCCACGATGTCTTCGAGGCGTTTCATCTGCATGCTGACGGCCGCCTGGGTGCGGCCTACGCGGCCAGCGGCCCGGCTGAGCGCGCCGGTTTCGGCAATGAGAAGAAAGGTGCGCAAAAGGTCCAGGTCGAGGTAGCTGCTCAAGAGAAAGCATCCTGTGAAATCAGGGGGCACAACCAGGGTTTATCCCGGGATAAGTCAACTGCGATGACGTGATTCACGCCTTGGCGGAGGGCTGTGGCACCTCGATCCATTTCTCGAATCCGTCCAGCAGGATCGACACCCCGGTTTCATAAGTGGCAGGACTGTTGAGCGAGGCGAACGGCGCTGCGAGAAATGCCGCACCCGGATAACTGTCGTTGGCGAAGCGGGCGAGGTAACCGCTGATGAAATCCCCGTGGGTCTTGGGCGACTGACGGTTTTCCTTTTCGGCGGCGATGACCGACACGAACAAAAGCAGCAGGTGGTAGATCATCGCGCCCATGGGCCCCGAAACGCCCATGCTCATCAGAATCCGTCCCATGTGATCGAAGTACGCCAGGCCGTAATCGGTCTCGCCGGGCTGGACCCGCTGAAACAGGCGAAATTTGTTCTCGGTCAGGATGTACGTCGCCAGCCCCGGCCAGCGGCCCATGGTGTCCAGCGACGACAGGGCAAACTGCTCCAGATCGTGACGCCACGCGCCGGTCGGCGCTGGCAGCCTTTCCAGACGCTCCTTGAACGCGGCGTTGATCACGGCGCTGATCAGTTCGTCGCGGCTGCCCAAATGGTAATGCACCATGCCAGCGGCCACCCCGAGTTCCTTGCCGATCCTGACCATGCTGACTTCGTTCAAGGATTCACTCCGGGCGATCCTCACGGCGCATTCGATCATGGCTTCCCGCGAGACATCCTGGCCGCTCTTGGGCCGCCGTCCGACCTTTTTGACGGGCGCGGCCTTGGGGGTTGCAGCGGCTTTGGTTTTCTCTGACATCCGACAGTTCCCTGGAATTAATTGATACGGCCTCAGATTATCACTGCCTGTCACGTTTTCTAAAGCCCTCAATGAAGGCAAGGCCAGAGCAGGGTTGCAGGATCAGGGAGAGGGAAGCCTCAGAAACTATTTTTCAAAACGCTAATTGACACCCTCTCAGATAGTGCTCTATCTTCTGCTCAACGCCTAATTGAGCCTATCTCAAAAAGGCGATCTCAACGGCCTTTCGAGGCTTGGCAGGAGGGCCCACAGTGGCTGATTCCAATAACAAGAAAGTGGCAGTGACGGCAGGTTTGCGCGGCGCGTCCTGGCAAGCGGATCGCATGACCGTTCCGTTCAGTTCGACGCCGGTGCCGCTGACGACACAGGACGGCCAAGGCGCACTCGGCGTGCTCTTCTCCCGAGGCGGCGAGCGCAAAGTGCTGTTCATCATGCACCCCCGGGAGTTGGTGGTGACCCACTACCTCGTGCCGGATGCGCTGGACGCAGGATGGGCGTGCTGGGTGCAAGGCGCGCGCTCGATTGGCAATGACCTGCGTCTGGAACACGAATTCGCGCTGTACGACGTCGCCGCAGGCATGCGTCATCTGCGTGCCGCCGGGTTCGACACCATCGTGCTGCTGGGCAATTCGGGCGGCGCCGGTCTGTTCGCTTACTACAACCAGCAATCGACACAGGCCGCGGAAAGACGCATCGATAAAACCCCGGCCGGCCGCGCCACGAAGTTCGACACCGCCGAATTCCCGGTCGCAGACGGCATCGCGCTGGTGTCGCCGCATCCCGGCCAAGGCATTCTGCTGATGAACGCGCTGGACCCGTCGGTGACAGATGAGCGCGACCCGTTCTCCACCGACCCGACGCTGGACCCGTTCAGCGAGGCCAACGGCTTCCGCATGCCGCCTGACTCTGCCGGTTACAGTGCAGACTTCATCGAACGTTATCGGGCGGCGCAGCGTCAGCGTGTCGAGCGTATCGATGCCCATGCCCGTGATTTGATTGAACGTCGTCAGGCAGCACGTCATCGCCTGAAAACCAGTGGCGCGAACGCAGACCGGGCGCTGGCGGCGCACGGGGCGATCTTTCAGGTGTGGCGCACCGACGCCGACCTGCGCAGTTGGGATATTTCCCTCGATCCGTCCGACCGTTTCGTCGGTTCGTTATGGGGCGCCGACCCGTTCGTCTCGAACCTGGGCAGTGTGGGTTTCGGTCGCATTGTCACCCCCGAGTCGTGGCTCTCGACCTGGTCGGGCCTGTCGTCGAACGCCTCTCTGGCCCAATGCGCGCACGCCATCGAACAACCCACGCTGTTGATCGAATACAGCGGCGACAACGCGGTATTTCCGCAGGACGTGGACGCGATTTATGAGGCGATCCCGGCTTCATGCAAAGAACGGCACCGCGTGCGTGGCAACCACCACGGCCAGGCGCTGGAGGCGGGCGAGACGTCCGGCCAGGTCCTCGCGGGCCAGCACCTGAGACGTTGGCTTCAAGAAAACTTCTGACAAGACAAAGGCGTTCGCTCATGACAATTACAAAAAATGAATCCGCGGCTGTACACACCCCACGACTGAACCGCGTCGCCGAGCCGATTGCCGGTGTCGTCTATCCACCACAGGCCGACCTTGACCGCTACGTCGCGGGCGGCGCATTGCGCCACGAAACCCTTGTTGACGGGCTGAAAGAGGTGGTTCGGCATCACCCGGACAACGTCGCGCTGCTGGGTCCGAAACTGCGCATGACCTACCGCGAGCTGGATGCGTTGTCCACTCGGTTGGCCGGGGCCTTCATCCAACAAGGGCTCAAGCCGCTGGATCGCGTGATCTACCAGCTGCGCGACAGCGAGCAGTTGGTCATTTCGTTCTTCGCCTGCCTCAAGGCCGGGCTGATTCCGATCTGCACCATGGCCGCCCACCGCGAGCGTGAAATCGGCTATCTGGCCAACCACGGTGAAGCCAGGTTGCACATCGTGCAGGGCGATGAAGTCGAGAAGTTCGACAGCGTGGCCTTCGCCCGCAAGATGCAGGAAGCGGCGCCGTCGCTGAAGCTCATCATGCAGGTGCGCGGCGAGCCTCAGGACGGGGTGCTGTTTCAGGACGCACTGATCGCGGGGATCGACCTGGCCGAAGCCGAAGCGCTGGTGGGGCAGGTGCATCTTGACCCGTTTCAGGTCGCCGTTTTTCAGCTGTCCGGCGGCACCACCGGCGTGCCGAAAATCATTCCGCGCTTCCACAACGAATACCTCTACAACATGCGCTCGGTGGCCAAGTGGCTGGGCTTCCGTCCGGACGACACGCTGTTCATGCCGCAACCGATGGTGCACAACCTCAACATGGGGTGCTGTTTCGGGCCGTTCCTGATGACCGGCGGCACGGTGACGATCACCCCGGATCTGCAGCCTGAAACCCTGATCTCGTTGATCGCCACCACCCAGCCGACCTGGCTGATGCTGGGCGGCCCGATCATTGCGCGTCTGGAGTCGGCAATTCAGGAAGGGCGTGTGGACCTGTCCAATGCCCGAGGCGTGATTGTCGCCAACAGCGCGGCCAAGTTGCAGAAACTGCTCGGCGTGCGCACCCACAATATCTTCGGCATCACCGAGGGCGTGATCGCGCTGACCCACCGCGATGACCCGGCAGAAGCCCATGACACCACCAACGGCCGCCCGGTGTCCGAGTTCGACGAGATCCGCATCGTGGTGCCCGGCACGGACGAGGACGCCAAGCCCGGCGAAATCGGCGAGCCGGTGTTCAAGGGCCCGTACACCATTCACGGCTATTACAACGCCGAAGACCGCAACCGCGAGACCTTCACCCGCGACGGCTACTACCGCTCCGGCGACCTGATGTTCACCAAACTCATCGACGGCAAGACCTACTACGTGTTCTGCGGCCGCCTCAAGGACCTGGTCAGCCGTGGCGGCGAAAAGATCAACTGCGAAGAAGTGGAAATGGCGGTCTCCGGTCACCCGGCCGTTGCGGCGGTGGCGGCGGTCGGCTACCCGGACCCGGTGTTCGACGAGCGCCTGTGCGTGACGCTGGTGCTGCGCGATGGCTTTGCTGCGCCGAGCGTGGCCGAACTCGGGGAGTTCCTGCAGGACTACGGACTGGCCAAGTTCAAGTGGCCGGAGCGCGTGGAAGTGCTGGCGTCGTTCCCGCTGACCGCGTCCGGAAAACTCAGCAAAGAAGGCCTGCGCGACATCGTGAAAAAGAGTGTCGAGGCTGAGCGTGCCCAGCTTGCGGGCTGAGTCCGGGCTGTTGAGTTCATTTGATTAAAGGGGCTGCGCGTCAGCCCCCTGGCAACAGGCGTCCTCCGACGCCGTTCACAGGAGTCGTTCCCATGACTGTAAAACAGCCCGTTCTCAAAGGCGTTCACCACAGCGCCAGACCCACCTGGAAGCTGCGTGAAACCGTGGAGTTCTATCGGGACAAACTTGGCCTGCCATTGGTGCATGCCATCTCGGCACGCGCCTGGGGGCCCTCCAACCATCCCGATTTCCTGCACTTCTTTTTCGACAGCGGCAACCACAGCACCATCGCGTTTTTCTACTACATCAACACCGAACAGCCGGACTTCACCCTGCCGGTGGCCGACTATCGCTATGAAGCAACGCACACTGCGTGGCGCGTGGACACCCGCGAAGAGTTGCTGGAATGGCGCGACCGTCTGGAGGCACAGCAGATCCCGTTGATCTTCCAGATCCGCCACGAGTTGATCGAGTCGATCTACTTCAACGACCCGAACGGCTATTACATGGAAATCACCATTCAAGAGCGCCCGATGAACGCACTTGATGGTGAGGACGCGTCCCGCACGTTGGAAGCGGCGATGGCCCATGAAGACGCGCACCTCGCGGGTAGTGCACCGTTCGTGGGGATTGATCAGGTCTGGCTGGACAAGGCCGCCGATATTGCGCCGGACAACACCGACGAGGTGGTGCTCTTCGTCCTTGATGCCCCGGAATTTCAGCCGCTGGTGGACGCCGCCCGAGCGAACCCGGATTACGGTCTCGAACACCTGAGCAATGGTTACTGGAAAATCACGGCCCAAGACGCGCTGGTGTTCGAACGCAAGAAACTGGGTTTCGTCCCGGCATTGTGGAATGCGGCGCTGACCGGCGGGTTCGTCGGTCAGGTCACCGAGTTTGACCGCTATCGCCTGCAGATCAGCCGGGGAGCGCAATGATGAAGGTGGCCATTGTCGGCGGCGGTCCGTCCGGTCTGTACCTGGCGCTGTTGCTCAAACGCAGTGCGCCAGACTGGTCCGTCGAAATCATCGAACAGAATGCCGCAGACGCCACGTTCGGCTTCGGCGTGGTCATGGCGGACACCGGTCTGCAACAGCTGCGCGAAGCGGATGCCGGCTCGTACGACGCGCTTTCCGAAGCCACCCGTCAGCACCAGCATCAGGTGATCGTGCAGGATGAAACCGCGATCGGTTTTCGCCTGCCGGTGAAGGGCGGAGCGATTCCGCGCCTGACCCTGTTGCAGATTCTGGAGCGGCATGCGGAAGCGGCGGGGGTGGTCATTCATTACTGCCAACGCATCGACAGCACGGCCGATCTGGCGCGATTCGGGCTGCAGGACGCGGACGTCGTGGTCGGTGCCGATGGCATCAATTCGGTCATCCGTCGCGAGTTCGAACCGGGTTTCGGCACCACCACCCACACCCTCGGCAATCACTTTGCCTGGTATGGCACGCCGAAGGTCTTCGAGGCGTCCGCACTGGTCTTCCGCAAATACCAGGGCGGGCATTTCGTCGCGCACTATTACGCCTACAGCGATGAAATGAGCACCTTCGTCGCCGAATGCGACGACGCGACATGGGAGCGTCTGAACCTCGGCGCGCTGTCCGAAGACGCGCGTCAGGCGTTGATGGAACAGATATTCGCCCCTGAACTGGAAGGCGCGCCGTTGATCAGTGGCAACGTGCGCGTGGTCTGGCGCCAGTTCCCGGTGATTCGCAACGCCCATTGGGTCAGCGGTCGTCACGTGCTGGTGGGCGATGCCTTGGCCAGCGCGCATTTCTCCATCGGCTCGGGCACGCGCATCGCCATGAACGACGCCATTGCACTGGCGAACGCGCTGCTGTCCCACGAGGACAACGCGCTGGCAGGTTTGCAGGCCTATGAAAGCACCCACCGCCCCAGCAAGCAGAAGCTGATCGGTGCGTCCGAACGTTCTTACCTGTGGTACGAGCGGATGGGGCAGTGGATGGACACGTACACCCCCGAGGAATTCGTCTACCAGTTCATGACCCGCACCGGGCGTGTCGACGACGATCGCCTGCGTGACCAGTACCCTGAGCTGATGGTGCGCCTCGGGCGTACGGGAAGTGCGGCATGAACGGCGGCATCGAATACGTCGTCGCCGAACGGCCCTTCATTGTCCGGCGCACGGTGCGCTGGGTCGACTGTGATCCCGCCGGTGTCGCGTACACCGGTCGATTCACCGAGTTTCTGATCGGCGCGGTCATGCATTTCTACGGCCATATCGGCTGGGGGCCTGAAGCCAGGACCGGCAACGGCGGCCTCGCCTGCAAACACATGTCGTTGACCTTCAACAAAAGCCTGCCGCCGGGTTCGGTTGTGGACATTCGTATCGACGTGGGCGAGGTCCGTCAGCGCACGTTCGATCTGCACGCCACCGCGTTTTTGCCGGACGGCAGCGTGGCGTTCGAAGGGGTGTTCTCGCCGATCTGCGTCACCCCGCAGATGACCGGCCTGCCACTGCCCGATGCGCTGAAATCGGCACTGCGCGAGCATCAGCGCGCGACAGGAGGTCACCATGCGTGAAGCCCTGATCGTGTCAACGGCGCGCACGCCCATTGGCAAAGCCATGCGCGGCTCGCTCAATCACATCAAGTCGCCGACCCTCATGGGCCACGCGCTGCGCCATGCCGTGGAGCGCGCTGGGGTCGATCCTGCGCTCATCGACGACGTGGTGATCGGCACGGTGTTAGCCGCGGGCACCGCCGGTTCGAACCTGGCGCGCAATGCGGTGTTCGCGGCCGGTCTGCCGGTGTCGGTGAGCGGGATGACCCTCGACCGGCAATGCTCGTCCGGGCTGATGGCCATCGCCACGGCAGCCAAGCAGATTCTGCATGACGGTATGGAGGTGGTGGCCGCTGGTGGGCAGGAAAACATTTCGGCCGTCCAGGACGCCTATTTCCAGTGGGTGGCCCAGGAAGCGGATCGCACCGTGCAGCAAGCCGTGCCTCACGCCTACATGCCGATGCTGCAAACCGCCGAACACGTGGCGCGCAAATACGGCATTTCCCGTGAAGCGCAGGATGCATTCGCCTTGAGTTCGCAGTTGCGCACGGCCCGCGCCCAAGCCAACGGCCTGTTGAACGACGAGATCGTGCCGATCAGCGCGGAGCGTCGCATCGTCGACAAGGAATCCGGCGCGGTGCGTTTTGAGCCGGTGCTGCTGGCGCGGGACGAGGGCAATCGGGCCGACACCACCCTCGACAGCCTGGCCAAGCTGTCGCCAGTCATCGTGGGAGGCAGCGTCACGGCGGGCAATGCCAGTCAGCTATCGGACGGCGCCAGTGCCTGCGTGCTGATGGACAGTCGGCGTGCGGCGCAAGAGGGCGCAGTCCCGCTGGGTCTGTACCGCGGCATCGCCGTGGCGGGCTTGGCGCCGGAAGAAATGGGCATCGGGCCGATCTTCGCCATCCCCAAACTGCTCAGGCAACACGGGCTGACGGTTCAGGACATCGACCTCTGGGAGCTCAACGAAGCCTTCGCCTGCCAGGCGCTGTACTGCCAGCAGCAACTGGGGATCGACCCCGAGCGCTGCAACGTCAACGGCGGCGCCATTTCCATCGGCCATCCGTATGGCATGACGGGCGCTCGCCAGGTCGGGCACGTGCTGCTCGAAGGCCGACGACGCAAGGCGCGTTATGCCGTGGTGTCGATGTGCGTGGGCGGTGGCATGGGCGCAGCGGGGTTGTTTGAAATCCTCTGATCGGGCGCTTGCGATAAACCGTTTTTTGCGTGCATGAACAACGCCGTGGACCTGCACGGCGACTTCAACAATCTCTAACAACAAAGGTGGTAGGTGACATGTCCTCACAACAACAAAAATACGTGGTAGAGAAGCTGACCGACGGCCTGATCTTCGGTGAAGGCACCCGTTGGAGGGACGGCAAGCTGTACGTCTCCGACATGCTGGGCAAAAAGGTTTACACCGTTGATGCAGACGGCACAAAGACCGTCATCGCCGAAATGCCGCACAAACCCAACGGCATGGGCTTTCTGTCCGACGGCACGCTGATCCTGAGTTCGATGCACGAAACCCGGCTGTACCGCTACCTGCCGGGCAAGCCGCTGGGTGAAAACCTTGAACTGTACGCCGACCTGTCCAGCGTGTTCACGGGCTACATTGGCGACATGGTGATCGATAAAAACGACCGCATTTACGTCGACGACGTCGGTGCCCGCGTGTTCGAAGGCGAAGGCCTGAAACCGGGTCGCATCGTGATCGTCGAGCCGGGCGGCAAGGACGTGTACGTGGGGCTTGAGGACTGCCACTTTCCAAACGGCATCGTGATCACCCCGGATCAGAAACACCTCATCTTCTCCGAAACCTTTGTCGAGCACCTGTCCATCGTCGACATCGTTGACGGCAAGCTGGTGAACCGTCGCGTGTTCCTCGACATGAAAAAAGCCTTCCCCACCGACGAAGATCGCGCGGGCCAACTGGGTTGCGTGGACGGTATCGCCATCGACGCCGAGGGCGGCATCTGGCTCGCCGTGTTGCGTTCGCACCAGTTCGCACGCATCGACGCTCAAGGCAACATCACTGACCGGGTTCACATTCCGGGTCACGAGGTGGTCTCCGTCGCACTGGGCGGCGAAGACGGCAAGACGCTCTACATGACGGGCACCCGGCTCAAGGGCGATCACCCCAACATCTTCCTGGCCATGGTCGCGCTGGACGTCGAAACCTCGATCTTCACCACCCGCGTCGCGGTAGGGCGTGGTGACGGTCGCCCGTAACCGCATCGGCATCTGAGGGGCAGGCGGACTGCCCCTTTTCTCAACAAACTTTGATCGTGTCCAACGGCGTCGGCCCTCTCGCTGACGTTGCGGGTTCGGCTTGCCTGAGGCAACGCCGTGGGCATTGACCTGCCAACAATAAATATAAGGAATCAGGGTCATGAAAAATGTGCTGGGCGTCATCCTTGCGGGAACGGTGATGTTAGCGGCGAGGGTGGAAGCGGCAAACGGCCCTCAGTATGCGGGGTATGGGGTCACCGCCATGGGCATGGGCGGGGCATCCATCGCCAATCCCGTGGATGCCACCGCCGCGATCAACAACCCGGCCGGCATGGGCGCGGTGGGGTCGCGGGTGGACGGCAACGTGATGGCGACCGTGGGGCAGTTGCGTTCCAACGTCCACGGGGCCAAAAACAGCGATGACATCTTTCTGTTGCTGCCGGGCTTCGGCGCCAACTATCAATATTCGCCCGACGTCACCTTCGGCCTCACGGCTGCCGGGTACGGCGCGGGGGTGGACTACGGCAAACCGATTCCGGCGTTCGGCACCTCGAAGGTCAAATCGGAACTGGGGCAACTGATTCTTTCGCCCACCGCGACCTACCAGTTCGCGCCGGGCCATTACCTCGGTTTCTCGGTGAAGCTGGGGTATGAAAGCCTGATGCTGCATGGTCTGGAAAACTTCGGGGCGACCAACGATACCGACCACGCGTTGGGGATCGGTTTTGGCGTCGGCTACCTGGGCACTATTGCGCCCAATCTGCGCCTGGGGCTGACGTACTCGTCACCGGTGTGGTTTCAGAAACTGGACGCCCATGACGACATCATTCCAAACGGGCAGTTGAACGCACCACAACAGGCGGGCGCGGGGCTGGCGTACGACTGGGGCGACTGGACATTCGCCTTCGACTACGTGTGGCTGAACTGGGCGAGTCAGAAAACCTTTAACAACTCGCTGGTTGAAGGAGGCGCGCCCGGTTCCAGCCGTGGGCCGGGATTCGGCTGGCAGAACCAGAACGTCTTCCGCTTCGGGGCGAACTACAAGGTCAACGACCGCTTGCAGGTTCGCGGGGGCGTGTCGCTGGCCAACCATCAGGTGCCGAACGACGAAGCAACGCTGATTGCCATTTGCCCGTGCAACCAGCCTAAAAGCGTCACGGCCGGGTTGACCTACACCGTATCCAAAGACCTCGAAGTGAGCGGCTCGTACATGTACGACCTGCGTCACATCACCAAGGGCACCGGTCCCAGCGAAGGCACGGAAGCGGGCGGCGAACTGCACATGCTCGCCGTCGGTTTTGGCTACAAGTTCTAACGCTGGCCTGGGCCACCGTCCGGCACCCCGCATGCCGGGCGGTGTTCTCTTTTCCCGCCATGGCGGGAGGGCACGAACTACTGACGCAACGGCACACCACTGAGCTGTTGCAGTTCTTCAAACGTGATGTCGGCCACGATTTCCCGCACCAGCAACCCCTGATCCGTAACATCCAGAATCGCCAGGTCGGTATAAATGCGGGTCACGCAACCGATGCCGGTCAGCGGGTAGCTGCACTGTTCGACGAGTTTGCTTTCGCCGGTCTTGGTCAGGTGGTCCATCATCACGAACACTTGGCGAGCCCCTGTGGCCAGGTCCATCGCGCCGCCGACGGCAGGGATGGAGCCTTCGGCGCCGGTGTGCCAGTTGGCGAGATCACCGGTGACGGACACCTGAAAGGCACCGAGCACGGCGATGTCGATGTGGCCGCCGCGCATCATCGAGAAGGAGTCGGCGTGGTGGAAAAACGCGCCGCCGGTCAGCAGGGTGACGTGCTGCTTGCCCGCGTTGATCAGGTCATCGTCTTCGGCGACGGGCTCGGGGGAGGGGCCCATGCCGAGGATGCCGTTTTCGCTGTGCAGGAAGACTTCCTTGTCGCCCAGGTAATTGGCCACCAGCGTGGGCAGGCCAATGCCAAGGTTCACGTAAGCCCCTTCGGGGATGTCGGCGGCCACGCGTTGGGCCATGTCAGTGCGCGACAGTTTTTGAGTGACGGTCATGGCAGGCCTCAGACGGCAGTGGCGGTGGCGGAAGGAGAGACGGCGTGGCCCGGCACGGCCACCACGCGCTGGACGAAAATCCCGGGGGTGATGATGTGTTCCGGGTCCAGTTGGCCCAGTTCCACGATTTCATCGACCTGAGCGATGGCGACTTTCGCAGCCATCGCCATGATCGGCCCGAAATTACGTGCCGCCTTGCGGTACACGAGGTTGCCCCAGCGGTCGCCCTTGTGGGCCTTGATCAAGGCGATGTCGGCGTGGAGGGGCATTTCCAGCACGTAGTCCCGGCCGTCGATCACGCGGGTTTCCTTGCCTGCGGCGAGCAGCGTGCCGAAGCCGGTGGGCGAGTAGAACGCGCCAATGCCCGAGCCCGCGGCACGAATGCGTTCGGCCAGGTTACCCTGAGGCACCACTTCCAGTTCGACTTTACCGGCGCGGTACAGCTCGTCGAACACGTAGGAGTCCGACTGGCGCGGGAAGGAGCACACGACCTTGCGTACGCTGCCCGCCTTGAGCAATGCCGCCAGGCCGTGATCGCCGTTACCCGCGTTGTTGCTGATGATGGTCAGCTCCCGCGCACCCGTGGCGATGACGCCATCAATCAATTCGGACGGCATGCCGGCACTGCCGAAGCCCCCGACCATGATGACGGCGCCATCACGTATGCCTTCCACCGCAGCGGCGATGGATTCGAATCTCTTGTCAATCACGGACAGCTCCTCGTTCTGAAAGGGCGGCGTCAGGAAGGGGGCACTCACGATCCCGGTTACTTCGACTGCGCGGCCACGTGTAAGCGACCGGCGCATCACACCATAAAGTGCGCGGACAGAGGGGGCTGTGGTGGCGAAGTTGGGCGATTATCGGACGGAGATTTAGGGTGGCCCCGATGACCGCTGGGCATCCGTAGGAACGAATTCATTCGCGAGAAGCGCGTCCGGTCGATAGAGCTGTGTCGCCTGACCCACCTTCGCGAATGAATTCGCTCCCACAGGGGCCGGTGTCGCCGCAGGGTTCAGCCATGCCGCGGCCTCAATCGTGGGAGCGAATTCATTCGCGAAGGCGGTACGGCCGACGCAAAAGCCTGTGTGAATCACCGGGGACTCACACCCTGAACTGCCCCACCGCCGTGGTCAGTTCCTGACTGAGCAGCGACAGCTCCCGTGCCGTATTGGCCCCCTGTTGCGTGTCTTGGGCGACGGTTTCGATAGAGGATGCAATCTGCTGAACGCTGCGGTTGATCTCTTCGGAGACTGCGGTCTGTTGCTCGGCGGCGCTGGCGATCTGGGCGTTCATGGCGTTGATGGTGGAAATCAGCGCGCCGATGGCGTCCAGCGAGGTGGTGGCCCGAGCGGCCTGTTCGCGGGTCTGGTTACCCGCGTCACTGGACTGCTTCATGGCGCTGACGGTGTCGACCGTGCCCGCTTCCAGTCGGCCGATCATGCCGTGAATCTCTTTGGTGCTCTCCTGGGTGCGGCTGGCCAGCGCCCGAACCTCGTCCGCAACCACCGCAAAACCGCGACCCGCTTCACCGGCCCGTGCGGCTTCGATGGCGGCGTTGAGGGCCAACAGGTTGGTCTGTTCGGCGATGGCGCGAATCACCCCGAGCACCCCGGCGATGGCGTCCACCTCGGTTTGCAATCTTGTCAGGGAGGTGCCGCTGACGCGCAGGTTGTCCACCAACCCGTGAATGCTGTCGACACTGGCGCTGACGATCTGCCCGGCGGACGCCCCCTCGTGCTGCGCCTGATTGGCCGCCCGAGCCGCTTCCTGAGCGTTTTGCGCGACTTGCAACGCGGCGGCACTCATTTCGTTGATCGCCGCTGCGACCTGATCGGTCTCCTGACGTTGCAGGTCCATGGCCCGTTCAGAGCGCTGCGCCTGATCGGTGACACCCGTCACCAACGTGTTCAGGCGCAGGGTCATGCCGGTGACGTTGCCGATCAGCCCCTGAATTTTCTCGACGAAACGGTTGAAGGCCACCGCCAGTTCGCCGAGCTCATCGTTTCTCGTCACAGGGAGTCGACGGGTCAGGTCGCCGTCACCCGAGGCGATGTTTTCCAGCTGGAGGCGCAGTTGCAGCAGCGGATTGAACAAGCGTTTCACCTGCCACGCGGCCAACAGCGCCAGCAGGATGGACGCCACGATGCTCAGCGCCAGGATTTGCCACACCAGCTCCGCGCGACGGGACTTGAGCTCGTCGCTCACTTGGGCGACCTGAGCGTCGATGTCGTCCATGTTCACCGCCGTGCCAATCATCAAATTCCATTTTTCGAGGTACAGCGCATAGCCGATCTTGGGCACGACCTTGTCGCTGTTCGGCACCGGGAAGCGATACCGCTGATAGTGCGACCCGGCCTTGGCCACCCGCACCAGTTCGTTGATCACGAACACGCCATCAGGGTCGCGAAAGTTGCTGAAACTCTCGCCAATCTTCACGTCCTTGTCAGCCCAGAACACCCGCACGCTATTGGCGTCGTAACCGAAGTAATAACCGTCGGTGCCGTAACGCAGTTGTTTGAGGACATTGACGGCCTTGTCGCGCGCGGTCAGGTCGCCGGGTGCGGAGGCGTCGTACAGGGAGGCGATCGCACTTTGGGCAACCTGGACCGAATGTTCCAGGGCGTTTTGGCGATCAGTGATCAGGGTACGGCGCGTGTCGTTGATCTGGTCGTCGGCCGTTTTCTGCAACAGCATCACCGCCAAACCCGTAATCAGCACGGCGAGCAATAGCGCAGGGACAACGCACAGCAAAACGACTTTGCTACGGATAGAAAGGGTCATGTTTTCAGCACCGGAAATTTGTTATTGGGGTCGGCACGAAGGCGGGCTGATGATAACCAGCATGTAACAGATTTGATGCTCGTAGTAGTACGTAGGAATGTTTGAGCCGTGTTAGACATCTGTCTAATTGAAGAGTAGGGATGGAACTTTCTGGCGATAAAAATGACGGGGCTTTCACAGTGTAAATAATCTGAAAAGGTCATCTTTACAGCTTGTTACAACTCTCCATGGAGGGCTAAATGACACTACACCGACCGCGTTCCAAGCCGCGTCGTTGACCGTTGCACGCGTCATCCCTTGTCCAGCAGAAGTCACCCATGACCCAGATCCCGGCAGCCCGTTCACGCAAGCGCATCGTTGTCATTGCGCTCCTGATAGTCGCAGCCCTCGTCGCTGTCTTTCTTTACCTTCGGCACACGCCCGCCAATGCGCCGACCCAGCGTGACGGCAGCGCCGTGCCTGCCAGCCCCGGCGGACGTCATGCCGGGCCGGGGATGACCGACCCCAACGCCACGGTGAGCGTGGCGGTCGGGACGGCAGCAGCAGCGGATGTACCGGTGATTCAGCAGGCGCTGGGCACGGTGATCCCGAATTACTCGGTCACGGTCACCAGCCGCGTCGACGGTGAGCTGATTGCGGTGTACTTCACCGAAGGCCAGTACGTGAAAAAAGGCCAGTTGCTGGCGCAGATCGACCCCCGCGCCTATCAGGCCACGCTCGATCAGTACCAGGGCGACATGGCGCAGAATCAGGCGCTGCTCAAAAGCGCGCAACTGACCGCTGAACGCTATAAACGGCTATTCGCCAAGGACTCGCTGGCCAAACAGGACCTGGACACCCAGATGGCCACGGTCGGGCAGTACGCCGGTGCGGTAAAGGCCGATCAGGGCCAGATCGACGCGGCGAAGCTGAACCTGATCTACGCCAAAATCGTCTCGCCCATCGACGGCTACGTCGGCTTGCGCCTGGTGGACCCCGGCAATATCGTGTCGTCCAGCAGCACCACGGGCATCGTCACTGTCACCCAGACCAACCCCATCGCCGTGACGTTCAGCCTGCCGCAAGCGCAACTGGCGTCGCTCTTGCCGAAAGTGCGCAAAGGCGAATCACTGAGCGTGCAGGCCCTCGATCAACTGGGCACCACGCCGTTGGCCAGCGGCACACTGAAGTTCATCAGCAACGAAATCGACACCAACACCGGCAGCATCAAACTCAAGGCGCAGTTCGATAACCCGGATGAAAAGCTCTACCCCAACCAGTTCGTCAACGTGAAGCTGACCACCGACACCCTGCACAACGCCGTCGTCGTGCCATCTGCCGCCGTGCAGTTGAGCAGCACGGGCGAGTTTCTGTATGCGGTGAAGGACGGCAAGGTCAACCGTCGCAGCATCAAGGTCGGCCCCGTCATGGGCGATCAGACCGTGATCACCGAGGGCGTGGCGCTGGGCGAGCAGGTGGTGACGCGGGGCATCGATCACTTGCGTGACGGCAGCAAGGTCGAAATCGAGAAGGCCGGCACGGACATCGCCACCGAAAAAACCGACAAGCGTACTGCCGGTACCACCGCCCCATGAACCCATCACGGCTGTTTATCCAGCGTCCGGTCGCCACGATGTTGCTGATGCTGGCGGTGATGCTGGCCGGTATCTTCGCCTACCGTTTGCTCGCGACCTCGGCATTGCCCGAAGTCGATTACCCGACGATTCAGGTCAGTACGCTCTATCCCGGCGCCAGTTCCAGCGTGTTGGCGTCGGCGGTCACTGCACCGCTTGAACGCCAGTTGGGCCAAATGGCCGGTTTGGCGCAGATGTATTCCACCAGTTCGGCGGGGGCCTCGGTCATCACGCTGAAGTTTTCCCTCGACCTGTCACTGGACGTCGCCGAGCAGGAAGTGCAGGCCGCAATCAACGCCGCCAACAGCCTGCTGCCCAGCGACTTGCCGAACCCGCCGACGTACAAGAAGGTCAACCCCGCCGACACCGCCGTGCTGACCCTCGCCGCCACGTCCGACAGCCTGCCGCTGACCCGTGTGCAGGACCTGATCAACACCCGCGTCGCCCTCAAACTCTCACAGATATCGGGCGTCGGTATGGTCAGCCTGGCGGGCGGTCAGCAGCCAGCGGTGAAAATCGAGGTCAACCCCACCAGCCTCGCAGCCCACGGCCTGACGCTGGAAGACGTCTACGACAAGGTCAACGCCGCCAACGTCAATGGCTCCAAAGGCGGTTTTGACGGCCCGTCGCACTCGATCACCATCGACGCCAACGACCAGCTGCGGGATGCCGTGGAGTACGGCGAACTGGTCCTGGCCTACGAAAACGGCTCGGCGCTGCGCCTCAAGGACGTCGCCACCACCGCCGAAGCGCCTCAGGACCAGTACCTGTCCGCCACCGCCAACGGCCAGCCGGCCATTGTCATCGCCGTGCAGCGTCAGCCCGGCGCCAATGTCATCGAAGTGGTCGACAGCATCGAGCAGAAATTGCAGACCTTGCAGTCGGCGCTGCCGGATTCGGTGAAGCTGACCGTGATCAGCGACCGTACCCAGACCATTCGTGCGTCGATCAAGGACGTGCAGATCGAGCTGATGCTGTCCATCGGGCTCGTGGTGTTGGTGACGTTTGCGTTTCTCGGCAGTTTCACCGCCACGCTGATCCCCAGCCTCGCGGTGCCGCTTTCGCTGATCGGCACGTTTGGCGTCATGTACCTCGCCGGTTTCAGCGTGAACAACCTGACGCTGATGGCGCTGACCATCGCCACCGGCTTCGTCATCGACGACGCCATCGTGGTGGTCGAGAACATCTCCCGGCACCTTGAGGAAGGCGAAGAGCCGATGGCGGCGGCCTTCAAGGGTTCGCAGGAAATCGGCTTCACCATCATCTCGCTGACGTTCTCGCTGATCGCCGTGCTCATTCCGCTGTTGTTCATGGGCGACGTCGTGGGGCGATTGTTTCGGGAGTTCGCGATCACGCTGGCGGTGGCGATTCTGGTGTCGATGATCGTCTCGTTGACCCTGACCCCGATGCTCTGCGCGCACCTGTTGCGCCATGTGCCCGAAGAAGGAAAGGGCCGTTTTGCCGCCTGGGGTGACCGTCAGTATCAAAAGGTGCTGGACGGCTACGACCGGGGGCTGGTGTGGGTGCTGGATCACCAGAAGCTGACGTTGCTCGTGGCAGTCGGCACCGTCGCGCTCACCGCGTTTTTGTACCTCGTCGTGCCCAAGGGCTTCTTTCCGACGCAGGACACCGGGCTGATTCAAGGCTTTACCCGGGCCTCCCAGGACGTGTCGTTCAGTGAGATGGCGCGGCGGCAGCAGGCGATGGTGGAGGTGGTGCGCCAGGACCCGGCCGTGGCGTCGGTGTCGTCCACCATTGGTGTCGACGGCAACAACGACTCGCTGAACAACGGCCGCTTGCAGATCGACCTCAAGCCCTTCGAAGACCGGAACGAAACCGCCACTCAGGTCATCACCCGTCTGGAAAAAGCCGCCAGCGCGGTGGCCGGGATTCAGCTCAATCTGGTGTCCTCGCAAGACCTCACCGTCGATGACCAACTGACCCCCAGCCAGTACCAGTTCACCCTCGACGATTCGGAAAGCGCGAACCTCTCGGCACTGGTGCCGAAGCTGATGGAGAAACTGCAACAGCGCCCGGAAATGCGCGACGTCATCGACAACCTGCAAGATCAGGGGCTGGTGGCCTATGTCGAGCTGGACCGGGCGGCGGCCATGCGTTACGGGATCAGCGCGTCAGATGTCGACACCGCGCTGTATAACGCCTTCGGCCAGCGCTTGATTTCGACGATCTTCACCCAGTCCAACCAGTACCGCGTGGTGCTGCAAGTGCCGGGGCAGTTTCAGCAGAACCTCGCAGCGTTCGACAACATTTACCTGTCGGCTGCAACGGGCATCACCAACGCCACGACTACGGCCACCACCGGCGCGTCGTCGAGCACCAGCAGCACGGCGACGTCCACGACCACCACAACACCTGCACAGATGGTGCGCCTGACCGACATTGCCAAGGTCGGGCAGCGCACCGGTTCGCTGTCGTTGAGTCGGCTGGATCAATTCCCGGCCGTGACGGTGTCGTTCAACCTGGCGGACGGCTATTCGCTGGAGCAGGCGCAGCAGGCCATCGCTCAGGTCATGACCGATCTGGCCGCGCCGACCAGCATCACCCTGCGTTATCAGGGCGCCGCCGAAGCGTTCCAGACCGCCACCGGCAACACGCTGTGGCTGATTCTCGCGGCGCTGGTGACCATGTACATCGTGCTGGGCATGCTCTACGAGAGTTTCATTCACCCGGTGACCATCCTCTCGACCTTGCCCTCGGCGGCCATCGGCGCGTTGCTTGCGCTGTTGCTGACCGGTACCGAATTCAGCCTGATTGCGCTGATCGGGGTCATCCTGCTGATCGGCATCGTCAAGAAAAACGCGATCATGATGATCGACTTCGCCCTCGAAGGCCGTCAGCAGCAACGCCTCAGCGCCCGCGACGCGATCCACCGCGCGGCCTTGCTCCGTCTGCGGCCGATTCTGATGACCACCCTCGCAGCGTTGTTCGGCGCCTTGCCATTGATGCTGGCGACCGGGGCGGGCGCGGAACTGCGGCGTCCGCTGGGGCTGGTGATCGTCGGTGGGTTGCTGCTGAGCCAAGTGCTGACGCTGTTCACCACGCCGGTGATTTACTTGCTGTTCGATAGCCTGTCAGAACGGGCGAAGGCGCGCTTCAACCATGGCAGCACGCGCATTGACCGAGGCGAGGCATGAACCTCTCGCGGCTGTTCATCCGGCGCCCGGTCGCCACCTTGCTGCTGAGCCTGAGCATCACCCTGGCCGGGATTCTCGGTTACACGTTGCTGCCGGTGGCGCCGCTGCCACAGGTGGACTTCCCGACGATCATGGTCAGCGCCTCATTGCCGGGGGCCAGTCCCGAAACCATGGCCGCCACAGTGGCCACGCCATTGGAACGCAGCCTCGGACAGATCGCCGGGATCACCGAGATGACGTCCACCAGCAGCCAGGGCTCGACCACGCTGATCCTGCAATTCGAACTCGACCGCGACATCAACGGTGCCGCCCGGGACGTGCAGGCTGCGATCAACGCCTCCCGCAGCCTGTTGCCCAGTTCCATGCCGTCGTTGCCGACCTACCGCAAGGCCAACCCGTCCGAAGCGCCGGTGTTGATGCTGGCCTTGACCTCATCGACCCGCAGCCCCGGCGAGCTTTACGACCTCGCGTACAGCAAGCTGCAACAGAAAGTCGCGCAGGTGAACGGCGTCGGCGAAGTGTCGGTGCGCGGCGGTGCGTTGCCGGCCGTGCGGATCGACATTCAGCCGAACCTGCTGAATCACGCCGGGATTTCGCTGGAAACCGTGCGCACCGTCATCAACAACGCCACCAAGGCCAAGCCCAAGGGCATTTTGCAGGGCGACGGGCAGAGTTGGGTGGTCGACGCCAACGACCAGATCGACAAGGCCGCTGATTACCAGGCGCTGGTCATCACCTACCAGAACGGCAGCGCCGTGCACCTGCGGGACGTGGCCAACGTCTATGACTCGGTGGAAGACGCCTTCGTCGGCGGCTATTACAACGGCCAGCCCTCCGTGACCCTCGGGGTGACCCGCCAGGCGGGCGCGAATATGTTGCAGACCATCGACCGGATCAAGGCGCTGCTTCCCGAGTTGCAGCGCGAAATCCCCGGCGACGTGCAATTGATCAGCGTCATCGACCGTGGCCCGACGGTGCGCTCGTCTCTGCACGACACCGAGGAAACCCTGCTGATCGCCACGCTGCTGGTGATCGCCGTGGTCTTCGTGTTCCTGCGCAACGTGCGGGCGACGCTGATCCCGGCCGTGGTGTTGCCGGTGTCGCTGATCGGCACCTGCTCGCTGATGTATTTGTTGGGCTACAGCCTCGACAACCTGTCGCTGATGGCGCTGATCATCTGCACCGGTTTTGTGGTGGACGACGCCATTGTGGTGCTGGAAAACATTGCCCGTTACCAGGAAATGGGCATGCGCCCGCTGCGTGCAGCGCTGATGGGGACCCGGGAAGTGGGCTTCACGGTGCTGTCGATGACCCTGTCGCTGATCGCGGTGTTCATCCCGATTCTGCTGATGGGCAGCATCGTCGGGCGGCTGTTTCGTGAGTTCGCCGTGACGTTGAGCATCGCGCTGGGGCTGTCGATGATCGTGTCCCTGAGCCTGACGCCCGTGCTGTGCGTGTTGCTGTTGCGCCAACCGGCCCACGATGCCTCTGAGCCGCGGCTGTATCGCTGGATCGAAGCCGGACTGGCCCGAATGCAAGGTGCGTACATCACGGCGCTGGGCTGGGTCCTGCGTCACCGGCTGCTGACCCTGTTCAGCCTGCTGCTGACCGTGGTGCTCAATGTGTACCTGTACGCCACGGTGCCGAAGGGTTTCTTTCCGGCCCAGGACACCGGGGTGTTGATGGGCGCGGTGCGGGCCGACCAGAACATTTCGTTTCAGGCGCTCAAGCCGTACCTGATGAAGATCGCACACGATCTGGCGGCGGACCCGGACGTTGAAGCCGTGATGTCGTCCACCGGCAGCGGGCGGGCAGGCTCGCGCAACACCGGTGACTTCTTCGTGAGGCTCAAGGATTACACCCAGCGCACCAGCAGCGCGGCAGTGATCGCCAACCGTCTTACCAAAGCGAATAACACGTCAGCGGGGATTCAGGTGTTCCTGACCCCGGCGGAAGACATTCGCGTCGGCGGGCGCAGCGCCAACGCCACGTACCAGTTCAGCCTTCAGGCGGACGACCTCGACGTGTTGCGCCAGTGGGAACCGAAGGTCGAGACTGCGTTACGCGCCTTGCCGGAACTGACGGGCATCGACTCCGATGCGCAAACCGGCGGGCAAGAACTCAAGCTGCACATCGACCGCGCCGCAGCGAGCCGGCTGGGCGTGAGCGTCACCGACATCGACAACCTGCTGAACAACGCCTACAGCCAGCGCCAGGTGGCGACCCTCTACAAAACCCTCAACCAATACCACGTGGTCATGGGCCTGGACCCGTTCTACACCCGCGACCCGACCATGCTCGACCGCATGTACGTGATCAACAGCGACAACCAGCAAGTGCCGCTGACCGCCTTCGCCACCTTCAGCCCGGACAACGCGCCGCTGGCCGTCGCGCACCAGGGCCAGTCGGCCACCAGTACCATTGCCTTCAACTTGCAGGACGGTGTTTCGCTGGATCAGGCGACCGTGGCGATCAACAACGCGGTGGACAAGGTCGGCATGCCCCGCGACGTGCAATACGGTTTCGCGGGCACCGCTCAAGCCTATGCGGCCCTCGCCGCGAGCATGCCCTGGCTGATCGCGGCAGCGTTGCTGGCGGTCTATATCGTCTTGGGCGTGCTGTACGAGAGCTACATCCACCCGCTGACCATCCTCTCGACCTTGCCATCGGCCGGGGTAGGGGCGCTGTTATTGCTCAAGGCGGTGAACATGCAGCTGACGGTGATCGCGCTGATCGGCATTCTGCTGTTGATCGGCATCGTCAAAAAGAACGCGATCATGATGATCGACTTCGCGCTGATGGCCGAGCGAGACCGTCATCTGCCGCCGGAGCAGGCGATCATCGAAGCCTGCCGCATGCGTTTCCGGCCCATCATGATGACCACACTCGCGGCGTTTTTCGGCGCCTTGCCGTTGGCGCTCGGCAGTGGCGGCGACGCCGATCTGCGCAAGCCACTGGGGGTGGCCATCGCCGGGGGCCTGGTGTTGAGCCAGGTGCTGACGCTGTTCACCACGCCGGTGGTGTACCTCTATCTCGATCGCTTGAGCCGTGCCTCCCGGCACGTCTGGCACACGCGTATTCGCCGCACTCACGTGCCCGGCTGACTGACAGGGTTGAATGAATGAACGCTCCACCGTTTTCCCGTTTGTGTCTTTTCGTGGTGCTGAGCAGCGGCCTGTTGAGCGGCTGCATGGTCGGCCCGGATTACCACCGGCCCACCGCGCCGATCTCGGCGACTTTCAAGGAGGCCGAAGGCTGGAAGGCCGCCAGTCCGCAGGATGATCAGCCCAAAGGGCCGTGGTGGACGCGGTATCAGGACCCGCAGTTGAACGCGCTGGTGGATCAGGTGCAGCTCAATAACCAGAACGTGGCGCTCTACGCCGCGCAGTACCAGCAGGCGTTGGCGCTGGTGCGGCAATCGCGCGCCAACCTGTTCCCGACGCTGGACGCCACAGGGGCCGGGACGCGCAGTGAAACACGCACGGGCTCTTCGTCCGGCACGAGTGGCACCAGCGGGGGCAGCAGTGCGGGCGGGGTGCGGAAGGAATATTCGGCGAGCCTTGATTTGAGCTGGGAAGCGGACATCTGGGGCAAGCTGCGCCGCACCACCGAGCAGGACCGCGCCAGTGCCCAGGCCAGCGCGGCCGATTTGGCCAATGCCACCCTCAGTGCGCAATCGTCACTGGCACAGGATTACTTTCAATTGCGGGTGCTGGACCAGCGCATCGTGCTCTACCGCGAGACCATCGCCGGTTACGAGCGCTATTTGCAGATCATCCAGAACAAGTACGACGAGCAGATTTCGTCGCGGGCGGACCTCGCCACCGGCAAAACGCAGTTGCAGAGCGCCCAGGCCTCGATGCTTGATCTGCAATGGCAGCGGGCGCAGTTCGAGCACGCCATCGCGCTTTTGATCGGCAAACCGCCGGCCGACTTTGCGTTGGCGGCCGATCCGGCCTGGCGGTACCACGTGCCCAACGTGCCGACGGGTGTGCCGAGCCGCCTGCTGGAACGCCGCCCGGACATCGCCTCGGCCGAACGGCAAATGGCCGCGGCCAACGCGGCAGTGGGCGTGGCGACCGCTGCGTACTACCCCGACCTGACGCTGAGCGCCAGCGGTGGCTATCAAGGCTCGACGATCAGCAACCTGTTCTCGATCCCGAACCGCTTCTGGTCCATCGGCCCGAGCCTGACCGGCAACATCCTCGATTTCGGCGCCACCGAAGCCAGCGTCGATCAGGCCCGCCACGCCTACGACGCGACCGTCGCCACCTACCGCCAGACCGTGCTGACGGGATTAGGCGAGGTGGAGGATTATCTGGTGGAACTGCGCACGCTGGAACCGGAATTGCTGGCGCGTCGCAACTCCGCGCAATCGGCGGAAGAATCGGCGTCGGTGAGTCGGGATCAGTACGAAGCCGGGGTGATCGATTATCTGGATGTCGCGACGACGCAGGCCACCAGCCTCAACGAGCGGCAGACGTTGTTGAGCCTGGTGGCGACGCAACTCACCGCGAGTGTGCAACTTCAGGCGGCACTCGGTGGGGGATGGGAGGGGTTGTGAAGATTTGGCGAGGGTGGTGGCGCGCCAATGCCGAGGGTCCGAGGTTGTCCCTGTGGGAGCTGCCGGAGCTGTGCGACGGCCGCGAAAGCGGTGTATCAGACAACGCATTTTTCACTGACCCACCGCTGTCGCTGCCGTCGTACCTCCGGCGTCTCCCACAAGGGTGGTGGCGCGGCAATGCCCAGGGTTCGACGCTGTCCCTGTGGGAGCTGCCGGAGCTGTGCGACGGCCGCGACAGCGGCGTTTCAGACAAAGCTCTTCAACTGACCCACCGCTGTCGCTGCCGTCGTCCCTCCGGCGTCTCCCACAAGGGTGGTGGCGTGCGAATGCCCAAGGGTCCTACGCTGTCCCTGTGGGAGCTGCCGAAGCTGTGCGACGGCCGCGAAAGCGGCGTATCAGACAACGCATCTTTCACTGACCCACCGCTGTCGCTGCCGTCGTCCCTCCGGCGTCTCCCACAAGGATGGTGGCGTGCGAATGCCCAAGGGTCCTACGCTGTCCCTGTGGGAGCTGCCGGAGCTGTGCGACGGCCGCGAAAGCGGTGTATCAGACAGCGCATCTTTCACTGACCCACCGCTGTCGCTGCCGTCGTCCCTCCGGCGTCTCCCACAAGGGCTGTGTCAAGCCCGAGAGCTGCGAAACCTGCTGAACCTGTGGGAGCGAATGAAGGGTCCGATGCTGAAACCCGGCATCGGACTGCTTTCTTACCTCAATCGATATGGTGCGTCTCGGCCAGCTTGTACACCGGCGTCGACAACCCTTCGAACCGCGCTTTCAACTGCAACGCCAGGTACAGCGAGTAATGCCGTGACTGGTGAAGGTTGCCGCCGTGGAACCACAGGTTTTCCTGTTGCGTCGGCTTCCACATGTTGCGCAGTTCACCTTCGTACGGGCCTGGGTCTTTGGTGGTGCCTGAACCCAGTCCCCAGCACCGACCGACCTTGTCGGCGACTTCCTGAGAAATCAGCTTCGCCGCCCAGCCGTTCATGGAACCATACCCGGTGGCGTAGACGATCAGGTCAGCCGGCAGACGCGTTCCATCGTTGAGGATGACGGCATCGGCCTCAATCCGCTCGACACCTAAGTTCGGCGCGCTCTTGAGCTTGATCGTGCCATTGGCGATCAACTCGGAGGCGCCGACGTCGATGTAGTAACCCGACCCGCGACGCACGTACTTCATGAACAGCCCGGAGTCATCATCGCCGAAATCGAGCATGAAACCGGCCTTGCTCAAACCGTCGTAGAAATCCTTGTCACGTTCCTGAATGGCTTCGAACACCGGCTTGTGAAAACTCGGCATCACCTTGTACGGGATCGACGCGAACAGCATATCCGCCTTGTCCGTGGTCAGGCCGCTTTCCACGGCGTCTTCCGAATACAGCCCGCCAAACACCAGCTCCATCAAGCTGTCGGAGCGCACGATGTGGGTGGATGAGCGCTGCACCATCGTCACGTCGGCGCCGTTTTCCACCAGGTCCGCGCAAATATCGTGGGCCGAGTTGTTTGCGCCGATGACCACTGCTTTCTTGCCACTCCACGCATCGCCACCGGGATGGCGGCTGGAGTGGTGCTGCTGGCCTTTGAAAGTGTCGGCGCCAGCGTAGGACGGTGTGTTGGCCACCCCGGACATCCCGGTCGCCAGAATGAGTTGGGTCGGCTGCAAGACGAGACGCTCGCCGTTGCGTTCCACTTCTACGCGCCAGGTCCGGGACGGCTCGTCGAAGCGCGCATTCACGCATTCGGTGCGCGCCCAGTAATTGAGCTCCATGACCTTGCTGTACATCTCCAGCCAGTCGCCGATCTGGTCCTTCGGCGTGAACACCGGCCAGTGATCGGGGAAGGGCAGGTACGGCATGTGGTCGTACCAGACCGGGTCATGCAGGCACAGGGATTTGTAGCGCCCCCGCCATTGGTCGCCAGGCCGGTCCGCCTTGTCGATGATCAGCGTTGGCACGCCCAGGCGCTTGAGGCGTGCGGCAAGACCGAGACCGCCTTGCCCGCCGCCGACGATCAGGCAATAGGGCTGCGTGGTGATGCCCAGCGACGCTTCTTCATCGCGACGGCGTTCCAGCCAGTTGCGTTTGTCGGCGTGGCCATGACCATGATTGGCGCCGAATGGACGGCGACGGCCGCTGGGTTCTTCATGGCCCTTCAGTTCGCGCATGGTGGTCAACAGCGTCCAGCACACACCGTCCTTGAGACGCACGTAACCCTTGCCGCGCGCTTCGGCGGTTTCCAGCGTGATCCAGCCTTCCAGCACGCCGTCGTTCAGGGTCGCTTCGCCGTCCACGTTCCAGTGGTCCGGTTTTGTCTGTTCGAGCCGTTCGGTCAACAGGTCGGAAATGGAGGCCTTGCCTTCGAGGGTCACCAGGTTCCAGCTGAACAGCAGCAAATCCCGCCAGTAGCATTCCTCTGCGAACAGCTCCAACGTACCGGGAATGTCTCGCTGGGCGAGGTGATCACTCAGGCGCGCAAGCCAGTCGCTGAGTTGGGCAGTGGGGGTTTGCAACGGGGTTTCAATCGCAACATTCATGGGGCTTCTCCCTATTTTTTGTTGTTGTGGCCCGTGAGCTGAGCAAACCCCGGGCCACGTCGGAAAAACCGCTCTGGACAGGGCGTTGGAGCGGCGCAAGCCCACATCCAATGCCCCCGTTGCCAGTGATGTGTCACGCATTTGGAAATCACGCTGAACAAAGTGTCACGTTGGGCAGATGAAGGCGCACGGGCTGGCCTTTTCGCCTAAGCTGCGGAATAAAGTGCATACCGATATGCAGCGGAGAATAAAAATATGACGTCCGCATTGCTCAGCGCCCATGCCCAGCAGGTGCTGCAGGCTGTACAGGGCTCGCCGAAGACTGCCGATTTTGCGAAAGACCCCGCGATCACCCGGTCCTGGCGTCGCTGCCTGGACCAACACGGGCTGGACCCGGCCAGCCGACGCCCCCCCAATGTGCTGGAAAACCACACCCTCAACGCCCACCGCGCGCCCCTTGAACACATCATCAAGGTGGCGCGCTGGCAGATGAGCAGCCTGCACCAGCAGTTGGGCGGCGATGGCCATGTGGTCATGCTGACCGATGCCCAGGGTGTGGTGATCGACAGCGTGTTCAATGACGCGGAACGCACCGACTTCCAGCGAGCGGGCCTCTGGCTCGGCGCAATGTGGGGGGAGGACGTCGAGGGCACCAATGGGGTCGGAACGTGCCTGGTGGAGCGTCAACAGGTGACCATCCGCCGGGATGAGCACTTTCGGGGAAAGCACGCCGGGTTGAGTTGTTCGGCCAGTCCTGTGTTCGACGACCAGGGCGAGTTGCTCGCTGTACTGAACCTGTCCTCGGCGCGGGAGGACCAGAGCCCTTCCGCCATGCTGCAAGCGATGGCGTTGACCAACCTGTCCGCCAAACTGATCGAAAACTGTTTCTTTCTGGGCCATGAACCCCAGCTGTACCTCCTTCGGTTTCACCCCGAAGCGCGGTTCGTCGGGCTGCTGGGCGAAGGGCTGGTCAGCTTTGATGACACGGCCCGCATACGTTCGGTGAATCAGGCGGCGCTGGATCTTCTGGGGGCCACGCGGGATCAATTGATCGGGCAGTCCCTGTCGACGCTGCTCGAAATGCCTGCTGAGCAGGTCATCCGGTATTCAAGCCATCAGCCCACCCTGTGCTGGCCCATGCGATTGGTCGACGGTCGCCTGTTTTACGGTCAGTTGCGCGCACCCGTTCGCATCGCAACGCCGACGGCTCTCAACGCCAGGCGTGCGCTGCCGCACATCAACGATGACCAGTTCTGCATGGAAGACGAGCGTTTGCAGCGCGGTCTGAGCCGTGCGCTCAGGGTGTTGGAACGCGACGTGCCGGTGTTTTTGCAGGGTGAAACGGGCACCGGTAAAGAGGCGTTCGCAGCAGCGTTGTACCGTGCGAGTTCACGATCAAATCAGCGGTTCGTCGCGATCAATTGCGCGGCGATCCCGGAAAGCCTCATCGAAAGCGAGCTGTTCGGCTATCAGGGTGGCAGCTTCACCGGCGCCCGCAAGGAGGGCATGGTCGGCAAGCTCGAACAGGCCCACGGCGGCATTCTGTTTCTCGATGAAATCGGCGACATGCCGCTGGCGCTGCAAACCCGGCTGTTGCGCGTGCTTGAAGAGCGGCAAGTGGTGCCGCTGGGCAGCGGTGCGCCACGTCCGATCGACATTCGGCTCATCAGTGCGAGCCATCAGGACCTTCAGGCAAGTGTGGTGGCAGGGCGCTTTCGTGAAGACCTGTTTTATCGCCTTGGCGGGTTCACGGTGCAGATTCCACCGCTGCGTGAGCGTTCGGACAAGGGCCCGCTGCTCGACTTTCTGCTGCGCAAGGAAGCAGGCGACAGTGCGATACAGCTGGAACCCGGCGTGCTTGAACACCTGATGGCACAGGCCTGGCCGGGGAATGTGAGGCAACTTCGAATTTGCCTTCGTACGCTGGTCGCACTCGCGTGGGAGGGGCGTATCACGCTGGAGGATGCGTTTGAGCTGCTTCCCGCGCCACCGGCATCGGAGACCGACTGCGAGGACCCTCTCGGTGCATCGGAGCGGCAGACGCTCATGGCGCTGGTCGATGAAGAGCGTTGGCACATCGGTCGGGTCGCCACTCGCCTCAACATCAGTCGCAATACGCTGTACCGCAAACTGCGACAACACGGGATAGCGCGCCGAACGGAGAGCTAGCGTCTAGAAGAGGGGGATAGGGCTGTCAGGACGTGGGAGGCGCTGCCGAAACAGCCGCCTCCCTTTCCAGCTCAAACATGCGAACTCAAGCGTGAGGACTCAACGATTGCGCGTCACACGCCAGACCGTGTTGGACAAGTCGTCCGCAATGATCACGCCGCCGCGCGGGTCCACCGTGACCCCGACCGGCCGGCCTCGGGTCTTGCCGTCGTCACCCCGGAAACCGGTGGCGAAATCCACCGGCTCGCCGGAAGGCTTACCGTTGCTGAACGGTACGAACACCACTTTGTAGCCCACCGGGTTCTCGCGGTTCCAGCTGCCGTGCTCGCCGACAAAAACGCCGTCCGCGAATTTGTCGCCGATGGCCGGGATCGAGAAGTCGAGACCCAGCGCGGCCACGTGAGAACCGAGGCTGTAATCCGGTTTGACTGCCAGCGCAACCTTTTTCGGGTCTTGCGGCTGGGCGCGGGTGTCGACGTTCTGGCCCCAATAGCTATACGGCCAGCCGTAAAACGCGCCTTCACGGATCGACGTCAGGTAATCGGGCACCAGGTCTTCACCCAATTCATCCCGCTCGTTGGCCACGGCCCACAGCACCCCAGTGCCGGGCTGGATTTTCAACGACGTCGGGTTACGGGTGCCCGTGGCGTACGGTTTGTGCGCGCCAGTCTTGGCGTCGATCTGCCAGATCTGCGCCCGGTCCAGTTCGACCTCCATGCCACGCTCGGTGACGTTGCTGTTCGAACCGATGCCCACGTACAGCGTGTTGCCGTCCGGGGTGACGGCCAGCGATTTGGTCCAGTGATGATTGATCTTTGCTGGCAGCTCAGTGACGGTCACGGGCTCGCCCGTGGCCTTGGTCTGGCCGTCGGTGTAGTCGAAGCGCACCAGCGCGTCCTGGTTGGCGACGTACAGTTTGCCGTTCGCGTAGGCCAGCCCATACGGCGCGTTGAGGTTTTCGGCGAACACGGTCTTCATCTCGTATTTGCCGTCGCCATCGGCATCGCGCAACAGGGTCAGGCGGTTGCCGCCTTTGACCTTTGTGTTGCCTTCGGCCTTGATGTAACTGGCGATGACGTCCTTGGGCTTGAGCTTCGGCGCTTCGGTGCCGCCTTTGCCTTCCGCGATCAGAATGTCGCCGTTGGGCAGCACCAGCGTCTGGCGCGGCACTTTCAGGTCAGTGGCAATCGCCGAGATGCTGTAACCCTCGGGCACCTTGGGTTTCTGGTCACCCCAGGCCACCGGCTCGGCGATTTTCATGCTCGGCAGCAACCCGCGTTCAGCCTGAGGCATTTTCGGGTCCGGGCCGTGGGCTTGCGGGTTGTCCTTTCCTGCACCGCAAGCGCTCAGCAGCAGGGCCATGGACAGGGCAGTCAGTGCGAAGGCAGGTTTCATCGTGCGTCTCCCGAGCGAAGGTTGGTCAGACCGATCCAGGCGGAAACGATGCTCAGCACGGTCACGATCACCGACAGAATCAGCCCCGACGGCATCACGGCCCAGGCGTCCTTGGCGTGTTCGAATGAATTGATCCAGCCCAGCCCCCACGTGACGAGCAGGAGCAAGAAATACAGGACCGGGCGGCCGGATTTGCGCTCCGCCCGGATCAGGTTGACCAGCGCAAACAGCAACGCCAGGCCACAGAACAGCATGGCCCCGGCAATCAGCCACGACGCGAAGTTGCTCCATTGGATCAGGTAACTGTTGTAGTAGGCGATGTCGCTCAGCAGCCCGCCGAGAAACAACGGGACCGTGCCCGCCAGCAGAATCGCGTGAAGCGGGCCGGGGAGTTGGCGGTAGGGGGAGTAGGCAGTGTCGGTCACGTGAGCTCCTTGTCGTTCATCGACCTGTACCAAAGCCGCGAGCAACAGGGCTCGCGAAGGGGATTTGCGCTCAGTGCGCGCGTTAAAAGTGATCCTGAAGCAGACGCGTTAGTTCAACCGATTGTTCGACGACGCTCTATTTGTCGGCGCTTGTCTTCTTCCGCGGGGTTTTCCGGGGTTTGGCCTTGCGGGCGGCACCCAGGCGAATCCAGGTCGGGGCGTGATCACTGGGGTGTTCTTCGCCGCGCACCCAGGCATCGACGCCCGCGTCGTGCAGGTGCGGCGCTAACACCGGATTGACCAACAGGTGATCGATGCGCAAGCCGGAATTCTTCTGCCAGTGCTGACGGAAATAATCCCAGAAGGTGTAGACGCGCTCGTCCGGGTACAGGTGCCGCAGCGAGTCCAGCCAGCCTTGGGCGAGGAGCCGGGCATAACAGTCGCGGCTTTCGGGCTGGAGCAGGGCGTCTTTCAGCCATGAGCGGGGGTTGTAGATGTCTTCGTCCGTGGGCACGACGTTGAAATCGCCGGCCATCACCACCGGGTGCTCGCTGGCCTGCAATGATTCGGCGTGCTGGATCAGGTGCTCGAACCAGCGCAGTTTGTAGTCGAACTTGGGGCCGGGCTGCGGGTTGCCGTTGGGCAGGTACAGGCACGCGACCACCACGCCGTGGGCGGCGGCCTCCAGATACCGCGCCTGGGTGTCCAGTTCTTCCCCTGGCAAGCCTTTACGGATCAGCAACGGCTCGGCGTCACGGGCCAGAATTGCGACCCCGTTCCACGACGTCTGCCCCAGGTGCAGCGAGCCATAGCCCGCTGCTTCGATCTCGTGGGCAGGAAAGGCCTTGTCCGGCGCCTTGAGTTCTTGCAGACAGACGATGTCCGGCTGCTCACGCTCCAGCCACTGCAACAGGTTCGGCAGTCGTGCACCGATGCCGTTGACGTTGAACGTGGCGATTTTCAGGTTTTCCATGGCGGGCATAGCCTCGAACGATCAGGACCTGTTCATCAGAGGGTGTGCCGTTCACGGAGTTCGCCGCTTTATAACGTTGCTGTACTGTCGATTGACGACCGTTGGCGAACTTCATCGAACAAACCGTTGGCGGGGGACTTCATATCTGTATGTCGCGACTCATTCGCGGCCTAGCGAGGTGTGCAATGAATCCATCAACAGGCATTCCAGGTGGTACTGAAAACGCGGTCGACTCCATCGAGCCGCTGGAACCCGGCAGACCCGACGTGATTCCCAATCCGCCACCGGGCAGCGACGACGTGGGCGAAGGCGAGGGAGAAATTCCCCTGAAGCCCGACGACGAAGCGCCCCTGGAGGAGGACATGTCGGACGTCGAGGCCAATGACGCTGTGTCGGCAGAGCATCAGCCGCTGCGGTAACGAGAAAAAACGCGACACACTGGAGGGCGAGCGGGGTCGATCTCCAGTGTGATGCTCATTCGCAGCTCAGACCTTATCGAGGTCCACGTCCTTGGTTTCCTTCAAGAACACCAGGCTGCAGACCAGGCTCACCGCCGTTACCAGCACCGGGTACCACAACCCATAGAAGATGTCGCCCGTGTACACCACCAGCGCGAAGGAGATGGTGGGCAGTAATCCGCCGAACCAGCCGTTGCCGATGTGGTAGGGGAGCGACATTGAGGTGTAGCGGATGCGGGTCGGGAACAGCTCGACCATCAAGGCGGCGAGCGGGCCGTAGGTCATCGTCGCGATCAGCATCAGGGCCACAATCACCAGCACCACGCCGGACGCGTTTACCAGCGCGGAGTCAGCCTTGGCAGGGTAACCGGCAGCCTTGACCGCGCCGTTCAATGCCGCTTCGTCGTAACCGGTGATCTGCGTACTGCCCACGGTGACTTGTACGGTGGCGCCAGTGGCCGCAGATTGCGAAGTGTACGGCAGGCCTTGCTTGATCAGCAGGGTCTTGACCTTGTCGCACGGGCTGTCGAATTTCGCCTTGCCCACCGGATCGAACTGGAAGGTGCACGTCGCCGGGTCCGCCACCACCACGATCGGCGATTGCTGGCGTGCGGCGTCGATCTGCGGGTTGGCGTAGTGGCCCAGCATCTTGAACAGCGGGAAGTACAGCACGGTCGCCAGCAGCAGGCCGGTGACGATGATTTTCTTGCGGCCGATCCGGTCGGACAGCCAGCCGAAAAACACGAAGAACGGCGCGCCGATGATCACACTGACGATCAGCAAGGTGTTGGCCAGCGACGGGTCAACCTTGAGCACCTGCGTCAGGAAGAACAGCACGTAGAACTGCGCGGCGTAGAACGTCACGGCTTGACCGGCGTTGACGCTGAACAGGGCGATCAGCACCACCTTGAGGTTGGGCCAGACGGTAAACGAATCGCGGATCGGCGACGTGGACAGCTTGCCTTCGCTCTTCATTTTGGTGAACGACGGCGACTCATGCAGGCTCATGCGAATCCACGTCGAAATTGCCACCAGCACGATCGACAGCAGGAACGGGATGCGCCAGCCCCACGTGTCGAACCCGTCACCGGCAATCAGGCGAGACGCCAGAACCACCGCCAGCGACAGCAGCAGCCCCAATGTGGCTGTCGATTGAATAAATCCTGTGTGAAAGCCGCGTTTTTTCTTCGGCGCGTGTTCGGCCACGTAGGTTGCCGCGCCGCCGTATTCGCCGCCCAACGCCAGGCCTTGAAGCATGCGCAAGACGACAAGAATGATGGGCGCCGCAATGCCGATGCTGGCGTAGCCGGGCAGCAAGCCCACGGCGAAGGTCGAGAGGCCCATGATGATGATGGTGGCGAGAAAAGTGTATTTGCGGCCGACCATGTCGCCGATCCGGCCAAAGACCAGTGCGCCGAACGGCCTGACGATGAAGCCTGCGGCGAACGCCAGCAGGGCGAAGATGAACGCGGTGGTTTCGTTTACACCGGCGAAGAATTGCTTACTGATGACTGCCGCCAATGCCCCGTAGAGAAAAAAATCGTACCACTCGAAAACCGTACCCAGGGAAGACGCGATGATGATCTTGCGTTCTTCCTTGGCGGCGCTGCTCGCGTGCGCGGCGCCTTCTTGCTGCACATAACCTGCCATAAGTGTTTTCCTCGGCCCAAAGGCCCCAGCCATTATTGTTTTTATTGCATGTGGAAACGCTGTCTTGCTGCTTACGTATGCACCCGCAGTCTAATCAGCGGGGTTGGCAGGCGCCACGCCCGGGAGCGCGATGGCGCCTGCCTTTCATCGGATCATTTCATGGTCGGCATCGAGAATTCGGCGCCCTCGCGCACGTTTGCCGATGGCCAGCGCTGAGTGATCGTTTTACGTTTGGTGTAGAAGCGCACACCGTCCGGGCCATACGCATGCAAATCGCCGAACAGCGAGCGTTTCCAGCCCCCAAAACTGTGGGAGGCAACAGGGACGGGCAGCGGGATGTTGATCCCTACCATGCCCACTTGAATGCGGTCGCTGAAATAGCGGGCGGCTTCACCGTCGCGGGTGTAGATGCAGGTGCCGTTGCCGTATTCGTGGTCGTTGATCAGCTTCATGGCGTCGTCCATGGTCGCCACGCGGATGACTTGGAGCACCGGGCCAAAAATCTCGGCCTTGTAGCTGTCCATGTCGGCGTTGACCGCATCGATCAGCGTCGCGCCGACGAAGAAACCGTCTTCATGACCCGCCACGCGGGCGTTACGGCCATCGACGACGATTCGCGCACCCTGAGACTCGGCGCTGTCGATGAAGCCCACGACCTTGTCGCGGTGGGCGGCGGTGATCAGCGGGCCAAAGTCGTTGCTGGCGTCGGTGTGCACGCCGAATTTCAGCCCTTGCATCGCTTCGGTGAGTTTGCCGATCAGCGCGTCCGCCACGGCATCGCCCACCGCAACAGCCACTGACAGCGCCATGCAACGCTCGCCGGACGAGCCAAACGCGGCGCCCAGCAACGAATTGACTGCGTTATCGAGGTCCGCGTCGGGCATGACGATGGCGTGGTTTTTCGCGCCGCCCAGCGCCTGGCAGCGTTTGCCTTGGGAAGTCGCGGTGCGATAGATGTACTCGGCGATCGGCGTCGAACCGACAAAGCTGACGGCCTTCACGCGAGGGTCGAACAGCAGGGCGTCCACGGCTTCCTTGTCGCCATTGACCACGTTCAGCACACCGGCTGGCAGGCCTGCTTCGTGGAGCAGTTGCGCGATGTAGAGGGTGCTGCTCGGGTCGCGTTCGGAGGGTTTCAGGACAAAGGTGTTGCCGCAGACGATGGCCATCGGCAGCATCCACAACGGCACCATCACCGGGAAGTTGAACGGGGTCACGCCTGCCACCACGCCCAGTGGCTGGAACTCGCTCCAGGAGTCGATGTTCGGGCCGACGTTACGGCTGTGCTCGCCTTTCAGCAGCTCCGGCGCACCGCAGGCGTACTCGACGTTCTCGATCCCGCGCTGCAATTCGCCCGCGGCGTCATGGCTGATCTTGCCGTGTTCCAGGCCGATCAGTTCGCAGATTTTATTCGCGTTCTGCTCCAGCAATTCCTTGAAGCGAAACATGACCCGCGCGCGTTTGGCGGGCGGAGTGTCGCGCCAGGCCGGAAACGCCTCTTCGGCGGCGGCGATGGCCGCCTGCACGGTGACGGTGCTGGCCAGTGCCACTTGCGTGTTGCTCTCGCCGGTGGCGGGGTTGAAGACCGCTTGGGTGCGGCCATCAGGGGTGGTCGTTTCGCCGTTGATCCAGTGTCCGATAACGCTCATGAATGTGCTCCGTTTATCAAATAAGGTGGGAGAGGCGGGGAGGTCAGTTCCACAGGGCGTGATACAGCTCGACCATTTCCGGGACCGTCGGCACGCGCGGGTTGTTGCCCGGTGAACCCGAGGCCAGCGCCTGCTCGGCCATGGTGTTGACGACTTCATTGAAGCGCGCGCGCTCTACGCCAAAGTCCGCCAGGGTCGGGACTGACAACTCAGCGTTCACCCGCGTGAGAAAGGCGATGAGTTTCTGGCCCGCCGTCGCGTCGTCATCGTGGGAGTCGGCGACGCCCAACGCCTTGGCGCACTGCGCATAGCGACCGGGCGCGGCGCTCAGCGACCACGCGGTCAGTGAGGGCAGCAGCATCGCGTTGGACAGGCCGTGTGGCACGTGGAAGAAGGCGCCAATCGGGCGACTCATGCCATGCACCACTGCCACCGAGGCGGCAGAAAACGCGATGCCGGCCAGGGTCGCGCCGATCATCATCGCTTCGCGGGCGCTTTCGTTCTTGCCGTCCTGACAGGCCGTCAGCAGATTCGGGCCCAGATAGGCCAGCGCGGCCAGTGCCTGGCTGTCGCTGTACGGGTTGGCCTTGCGCGAAACATAAGCCTCGATGGCGTGGGTGATCGCATCGATGCCCGTGTCGGCGGTGGTGCGCGCCGGGAGGCTGAGGGTCAGTTTGTAGTCGATCAGGGCGGCGACCGGCATGAAACCGATGCCCGCACACAGCAGTTTTTCGTCGGTGGTCTCGTCGGTGATGATGGTGAATCGCGTGACTTCCGAACCCGTGCCCGCCGTCGTGGGAATCGCAATCAGGGGGAGTCCGGCTTCATTGACCTGGCGGGGGAAACGGTAGTCGCGAATGACGCCGCCGTAGCGGGCAAGGATCGCCATGGCCTTGGCGCTGTCGATGGGGCTGCCGCCGCCGAGGGCGACGATGGCATCGAAGTCACCGCTGCGCAGCTTGTCCACGCCGGCTTGAATGGAGGCAGCGGTGGGCTCAGGAACGGTGTCATCGAAGACTTCGCTCTTGATGCCCTTGGCTTCAAGAATCTCGTGGAGGCGTTGCGCCTGGCCCAGTTTGACCATGGTTTTATCGGTCACGATCAGCGGGCGGCTGCAATTCAGGAAACCCAACACATCAGGCAGGCGCGCGCTGGCATCAGCTCCGACCTCCATAATGCGAGGCAGGATGACGGGTACAGACATATCACACCTCAGGAAATAGTTGTTATTGTCTTATTCCGGAACGAAATGTATCGCTATAGCCATTTAATGTCGATAGAGGTGCAAAAAAAAGAGCGCCGTCAGTCGGCGCCCTTGGGTCTATACGGGTGAGAAAACGTGGTCAGTCCAGCTCCGTGGGTTCTTCCACCAGAATGCGCAACTGCTCGGCGGCACGGCGCATGGCAGGTTCGAACGTCATCAGTTCATCCAGGCTTTTGCGGATTGTCGGGGCATGCGCGAACAGGCAGGCGATCAATCGGCCATCGCTGTCTCGGACGGGGACCGCGATGGCGACCATGCCATCGACGAATTCCTCGTTGTCGATGCCAATGTCCATCTGCCGCACGCGTTTGAGTTCGATTTCAAGCTCGACCGGGTCGGTCAGGGTGTTGCTCGCCATCCGCCGGAGCGCCAGGTTGTCGATGATCTGCGTGCGCCGCGTCTTGTTGAAACTGCTGAGGTAGAGCTTCCCGCTCGCCGTGCACCACATGGGGGTATGAGCCCCCACCGGGAGGTACATCTGCAACGGCCAGCTGCTTTGCACCCGGTCGTAATACACCATGTCGATGCCATCGGGGAGCGCGATGCCGCAGGTCTCGTCGAGGGTGTCACACAGATGGCGCAGGATCGCCTGGCGTTGCGCCTTGTAGCGACTGGCGTAAATCACCCCCACGGCAATCTTGTGCAACCGGTCATTGGGCACGATGCCGCCGCGCATGTTCGTCTGCAAATACCCTTCGCCCTGCATCTGCTGGAGCAGCCGGTGCACGCTCGGTTTGGGAATGTCCAGCAGGTGGGAGAGGTCGGCGGGCGATAGCGCATGGTCGGCCTGAACCACTGCCTCGATGATATCGAGCGCACGGGTGATGGAGGAACCGGAATTGCGGGTTTGCGGACTGTCGGACATGGAAACGGCCTTCTTTCAGAATGCGGCGATTCTTGCGTAGGCGCGGCGGGTTGTCCATTTTCCGGCCGCTCGCCATGATCCCGCTTCCCCTGGAACCGTATTCCTTACCTGAACGTCACCTTCATCACCTGGAAGGCTCGGCAGACATATTGACCGCCGTTCAACGAGGTACGAACCGTTGACCACCCTTGTACCAGGGGCGGTCCGGTGGCTCAGAGCTTGGCGTTCGAATACCTGAGCATCACGACCACCGCTCCCAGCAACAGCGTCACCGCGATCAGGTAAATGCCAGCGGCATAGAAACCGGTGGCGCTTTTCGACCAGCCGATGATCGCCGGACCGATCATGCCCGCGACGTTGGCCAGTGCGCTGATCGCGGCGATGCCGATGGCGGCCTGTTGTTTGCTCATGACCGACGCCGGGATGCTCCAGAACACCGGCATCGCGCCATAGGTGAAAAAGGCCGCGAGCATCAGCACCGAATACGAGCTGAAACCCGATACCCATTGCGAAGCGATGACGCTGTAGGCGAGAGCGCCTGCCACCAGGGCGGCGGCGACGAAGCGGCGTCGCTGCATGTAGCGATCGGACAACCAGCCCATGACAATCATGCCCAGCGCACCCACGGCGTACAGGCCTGCCGACAGCATGGCAATCGTGCTGGTGGTGCCGCCGACCGCTTCCTTGATGAAGGACGGCGCCCAATAATTCAGCACGACCATCGACATGACGATGGCGAAGTAGACGAAGCCCAGCGCCAGGGTCACGGGTGACCGCAGCGTAGTCAGCAATCGGTGGTTGACGCCGGTTTCGCGGGGGCCGGTCTGCTCGCGTTCGATGGCGTCGATCAGCGTCTGTTTTTCCTCGTTGCTCAGGTGTTTGGAGGTGGAGGGTTTGTCATCGAGTACGACCCACGCCAACACGCCCAACAGCACGGTGATGCCGCCTTCCATGATGAACATCCATTTCCAGCCGCTCAGAGCGTGCCAGCCGTCGAAATAGACCATCAAAAAACTCGACAATGGGCTGCCGATGACCCCGGCAACGGGAATCCCCAAGGTGAACCACGAGGTGATCCGGCCGCGCCGTGATGCCGGAAACCAGTAGCTGAGGTAAAGGATCATGCCTGGCAGAAACCCGGCCTCGGCGATGCCCAGCAGGATCCGCGCCAGGTAAAACCCGCCGACGCTCTGGACCAGCATGAAGCCCGCCGTGACCAGCCCCCACAGCACCATGATCCGGGTCAGGGTGAACCGTGCGCCGAAGCGTTCGAGCATCATGTTGCTGGGCACTTCGAAGAGGATGTAGCCAATGAAAAAAAGCGATGCGCCTAGCCCATACTGTGCTGCGCTCAGGCCAATCTCGGCACTGAATTCCAGGTGCGCGATGGCGACGTTCGAGCGGTCGATGTTGCACAGGACGTAGCAGATGAACAGGAACGGCAGGATACGCCAGGCGATCCGGTTCAAGAGCGCGTCCGGGCTGGACACGGCGGGTTCTACGACAGAGCGATGCAGGTCGGTGCGCATCTACGGTTCCTCTTATTATTCGAGTGGGAACAGAAATCGGAATGAAGCGGATTGGTGCAGTTGAACGTGCGAACTAGTGCTCTCGGGCGGTGAGGCGTTTGCTGATCAAGGCGGCCTGTTCGACCAACACGGCGGCCGTCGCGGGCACCCGGTCTTGCGTCAGGTTGCTGGCGACAGCGGCCACGCTCAGGGCGGCGACAATTTCTCCCGCAGGCCCGTAAACCGGCACCGAAACAGCGGCCGTGCCTTGGGTGACGCCTTGCGCGGCATAAGCAAACCCTCGGGCCTTGGCGGCGGTGATGCGTGATTTGATCTCTTCAAGGGTGAGGTTGGACGTCTCCAGTCGCGCCTTGTCCAGTTGCAGCAGGTATTCGGCCTCCTCATCGGGCAGGCCGCACAGCAGCACCACACCGGCGACGCCGACACCCAAGGGCCGGCGGGTGCCGACGTCGATGGACATCACCTTGATGGGGTAGCTGCCGAGACGCCGGTCCAGGCACACCGAGTCTCGGCCGCTGCGCACAGTGATGAACACCGTGTCGCCCAGTTGATCGCTCAAATACTGCAAATGCGGTTCGGCCAGTTTGCGCAGCGGCGAACGGGAAGGGCGGGCCAGCGCCAGCATGGAAATCTCTCCGCCCACTCGGTAGCGGCGGGTCACCGGGTCCTGTTCCGCCGCATTTTCATCGATCAGCGCTTGCAGCAGGCGGTGCACCGTGGGCCGCGACAGTTGCGTGTGACGCACCACGTCGACCAGCCGCATGCCTTGCTCCTGGCCCAAAGCCAGGATGCGCAGCACCTGAAAGGCTCGGGTCAGCGAGCGCACTGTCGACGTGTTGTCACTCATGTCAGTGGGTGTTGGCTGACGGCTCATCGGCGCCTCGAAGCGGGTGGTCGGTCAGTTGAACGGGCCCGCGATGGACGCCGCGTTGGTCTTCACGTTGCTCTTCACGTTGTTCTGCATAGTGGTGCGGCTCACACGTCCTGAACAGACGTGGCGGAAGATTTTGTTCCGCACCGTGGACTTTTATCTGGCCTGTGGGGTGCGGGTTTCATCGACCCACGCGGTGAACTCACACTGGATCAGAAATTTTGAGGGCGTCGCGGCCTGAATGGCGTGGCGTGCCGGGCGGTTGTCCGGATCAGGAAACAGGCTGAGCCACTGCGCGTTCAAGGGGCCGCGCTGATCCCGGTCCTGCATCCAGACGGTCATTTTCACCATGTCGTCCGGAAGGGCGCCGGCGGCCTGCAAGATGGCTTTGATGTGGCTGAACATGTGCTGGCATTGGGTTTCAAGGTCCTCGGGCAATTCCCCGGTTTTCGGGTCGTTGCCATTGATGATGCCGGTCATCAGCAGCGGGCCGCGGCGGCAGGCGGCCGGAATCGGATTGGCGTGGGAAAACTGATCCAGATGAATGGTCTGGCGATGGCTCATGACGTACTCCGCAAAACGCGATAAGGCAGAAGGGTGACGTTATTGATAGCGACCCCTGCCGCGGTGCCACAAGCCGCATCCCTGCAAAGAGTCCACCAGCCGGAATCAAATCCGAGAGGCCCGTTGCTGGACTGCCGAGCCGTTCATACAGTCGGGTCAGGTTTTCCAACACGAGCACGCCCCATGCCTGACTACCTGCCGTTTGATCCCCATCCCCGTGCACCGGTGCCCCTGCCGCCGGCGTTGTCCTGCGATAGCCAGTTTCATGTGTTCGGCCCTCGGGACCGTTACCCGATCCAGCCGGAAGCCGCGTACAGCATGCCGTCCGCCACGTGGGAAGTGGCCCGCGATCTGCATCGCACATTGGGCATCCAGCGCGGTGTGATCGTGCAGGCCACCACCTACGGCGCCGACCACAGCGTCGTGCTGGACGCCCTCGAAGGCCTGAATGCCGGTGGAGGCCCCCGTCGTTACGCAGGCTGTGCAAACGCCGCCGTGCTGATGGACGGCCATGACCGCCAGCTTCAACGCCTGCACGACGCCGGGGTGCGCGGTGCGCGATTCAGCCGCGCCGGGCTGGGCATCAGTTTTTCCCCGGCAGAACTGCGCCGGGCGCTGGACCTCGTTGCCGAATTGGGCTGGTACGTCAAAGTGCAGCCCTCGGCGGACGGCGTCGTCGAGCAACTGAAAGATTTCGAACACCTCAAGGTGCCGGTGGTCATCGATCACATGGGGCGCGCCAAACCCTCGCGGGGGCGAACCGACCCGAGTCTCGACAGGGTGCTGGGACTGCTGGGCGAAGGCCACTTCTGGGTGATGCTGTCGCTGTCCGAAAAAATCTCGACCCAAGGCGAACCGTGGGACGACGTTCTGCCGCTCGCCCACACGCTGATCGCCGCTGCACCCGAACGTTGCCTGTGGGGCAGCGACTGGCCACACCCCCTCTCAACGAAACAACCGCCGAACGAAGGGGCATTGATGGAGCTGCTGTATCGCTTCGCTCCTGAGCCCGCGACGTTGCAGCGCATTCTGGTCACCAACCCTGCACACCTCTTTGGATTTGAGCCATGAAACTGATCACGTACACGCACGCAGGTATTAGCACGTGGGGCGCCGTGGTTGAAGACGGCGTGATCGATCTCGGTCAGCGCTTTCCGGAGCTCGACGGCGTCGCTGCGCTGCTGGGAGCACCGGCTCAAGTGCTTGCCGACGTCAAAACCCTGGTCGCAGGCGCTCAGGCGGACTGCCCGTTGTCCGCCGTCACGTTGCAACTGCCGGTCCCGGCGCCAAAAAAGATTTTCTGCATCGGGGTCAACTACGCCCAGCGCAATGCCGAATACAAGGACGGCAGCGAGCTGCCGAAATACCCGAGCATTTTCATGCGCGTGCCGGATTCGTTTTCCGCGCCGGATCAAGCGTTGCTCCAGCCCCATGAGTCCCGGCAGCTGGATTACGAAGGGGAGATTGGTGTCGTCATCGGCCAAGGCGGTCGCCGCATTCCGGCCGATCAGGCGCTGGCTCATATCGGCGGCCTGACCTGCGTCAACGAGGGCACGATTCGTGACTGGGTGCACCACGCCAAATTCAACGTGACCCAAGGCAAGAACTTCCACCGTTCCGGCTCCTATGGGCCCTGGGTGGTGACGGCGGACGAATTTCCCGAGGGCTACGGCAATCTTCATCTGCTCACGCGCGTGAACGGCGAACTGCGCCAAGAGGACACGACAGCCCGTTTGATGTTCGATTTCGGCCACCTGATTGCCTACCTCTCGACGTTCACCACGCTGGAAACCGGTGACCTGATCGTGACCGGCACGCCAACGGGGGCTGGCATCCGGTTCGACCCGCCGCGTTTCCTGCAACCGGGCGATGTGGTGGAAGTCGAGGTGGTGGGCGTGGGCGTGCTGCGCAACCCCGTGGAGCAGGAATCATGACGCCGGTGCTCACGGTTGAACAAACGCGGCACGCCGCCAGCCAACTGGCGCACGCTGAACAGCACCGCCAGCAATGCCGGCAGTTTTCCCTGCAATACCCGGACATGAACCTGGCGGACGCCTATGCCATTCAATCGGCGTGGATCGAACACAAAGTCGCCTCGGGCCGCCAGGTGAAGGGGCACAAGATCGGCCTGACGTCCAACGCCATGCGTCGCGCGGTGAACATCGATGAACCGGATTTTGGCGTGTTGCTGGACGACATGTTTTACGCCGACGGCGCACGCATTCCGACTGAGCGTTTCATTGAACTGAAAATCGAGGCGGAACTGGCGTTCGTGTTGAGCAAGCCGCTGTCCGGGCCGGACTGCACGCTGTTCGACGTGCTGGAGGCGACGGCCTACATCACGCCCGCGCTGGAAGTGCTGGATGCACGCATCCAGCGCCGGGACAGCGAGACCGGATGCACGCGCACGGTGCTCGACACCATCAGCGACAACGCGGCCAATGCCGCGATCATTCTCGGCGGACGGGCGTTCAAGCCAAGCCTCGTCGACGCGGACATCCGCCGGATCGGTGCCATCGTCAGCAAAAACGGCGAGGTCGAGGAAACGGGACTGGCCGCCGGCGTGTTGAACCACCCGGCGTACGGCGTGGCCTGGCTGGTCAACCGACTGCACGCCCACGGCGTGGGGCTGGAGGCCGGGCAGGTGATCCTCGCCGGGTCGTTCATCCGGCCCATCGATGTGGTCCGTGGCGACACCGTCATGGCTGATTACGGCGAATTCGGCACGGTGTCGTGCCACTTCGCCTGACCCGCTTTGTTTTTCCACCGCAGGTGACGACCATGAACGAATTCAAACAGCGCCTGATGGCACGCCAACCGCAGATCGGCCTATGGCTGGGACTGGCAGATCCTTATTCTGCCGAGCTGGCGGCCAATGCCGGCTTCGATTGGCTGCTGATCGATGGCGAGCATGCGCCCAATGACCTGCGCAGTGTGCTGAGCCAGTTGCAGGCGGTCGCGCCTTACCGATCCCGGCCCATCGTGCGCCCAGTGTCCGGCGACGCTGCACTGATCAAGCAACTGCTCGACATCGGCGCGCAAACCTTGCTGGTGCCCATGGTCGACACTGCCGACCAGGCGCGAGCGCTGGTGCGTGCCGTGACCTATCCGCCTCAGGGCATTCGCGGCATGGGGAGTGGCATGGCCCGGGCGTCTCGCTGGAACGCCATCGCGGATTACCTGGATCAGGCGGACGACGCGGTGTGCCTGCTGGTGCAAGTGGAAAGCCTGGAAGGCCTGGCCAACCTTGACGCGATCATCGCAGTCGAGGGTGTGGATGGGGTCTTTATCGGTCCCGCCGACCTCTCGGCTGCGATGGGCCATCGCGGCAACCCCGGGCACCCCGACGTGCAGGACGCCATCGAGCACGCCATCCTGCGGATCTGCGAAGCGGGCAAAGCGGCGGGCATTCTCACCCCCGACGAACGTCTTGCACGGCGCTATCTGGAGCTGGGCGCCACTTTTGTTGCCGTAGGTGTCGATACGACGGTACTGATGCGCGGCCTCAAGGCGCTGTCCAGCCGATTCAAAAGCCTGGATGCGCCGCCGTCGCCGACAGGCGGGTATTGAGCACCCGACGGTGGCCTGTCGCTGCATCGGTCTACCGACGGTCGCTTCCTATGTTCGAGGCGCGTCGGGCGCTGAGCGACCCACATGGCGTGGTACACCAGAGCTGCTCCACACCCCGGAACTGCCACGGCGATGGCTCTGCATCAGGTGGGTGTTCACGATGCCGGTGGCTTCCATCAAGGCGTACATCGTCGTCGGCCCCACGAAGGCGAACCCCGCTTTCTGCAACGCTTTGCTCAGCGCCAACGACTCGGGCGAGGTCGTCGGCACTTCGGCCATGGTCCGGGGTTCAGGCGTTACCTCGGGCTGGAACGACCAGATGAATGCCGTCAGGCCACCCCGTTCGCGAAGCGCAAGGGTCGCGTGGGCGTTTTTGATAGTCGCCAACACCTTCGCGCGGTTGCGAATGATCCCGGCATCGGCCATGAGGCGTTCGATGTCGTGCTCATCGAATGATGCGACCAGCTCCGGATCGAACTGCTTGAACGCACGCCGGAAGGCTTCACGTTTACGCAGGATGGTGACCCAGGACAACCCGGACTGAAACGCCTCAAGGCTGAGGCGCTCGAAGAGCCCTCGTTCGTCACGCACGGGCATGCCCCACTCGGTGTCGTAGTAATCACGCAGAAGCGGATCGGTCGTCGCCCACGGCGGCCTCACCAGGCCGTCTTCGCATTGGACGGCATGAATGGGTTTGGCTTGTGCAACGCGTGGCGCCCGTTTGCCTGCACCTGCACCTGACCCCATCGCTGGAGAGGTCGATGGGCCGACGTCGGTTTTAGGGGATTCGTCTTTCATGTATCAGCGCTACCGAGGTTGGCATTCATGGGTCGCTCTAAAAGCCGGTGTTGAAACACGACCGCAAGTATTCCACCAGCGCGGTCACCGAACGAGGGATCTGGCGAGAATACGGGCGAATCAGATAAATCTCTTCGGCGAATGCGCCTTTCAGCGCCCAATGCCCCAGCACCGGGACGAGCGACCCATTGTCCAGGGCGGCCTGCGCGCTGAAGTCTGGAAGCAGGGCGATCCCCAGATGTTGAAGCGCGGCATCGCGGAGGGCCTCGCTGTTGTTGGTCGCGAAGTTCCCGGTGATGGGCACCGTCACGCGTTCCCCGGCGCGCTTTCCCTTGGCGGGACGTTCGAACGTCCAGGCGGGGGCATCCACGCCGCGTGGGTAAAAAAGACAATTGTGATCAACCAGCCCCATCGGGTTATCGGGTTGGCCGTGGGTTGCGAGGTAGGCAGGGGTGGCCACCAGGACCGATCGTGTATCGCAGAGTTTCCAGGCGACATGAGTGTCGGGCACCTGATAGCTGTGACGCACCGCCAGGTCGTACCCTTCAGCCGCCATGGAACTGAGATGGTCCGAGACGTCCAGTTGCACGCGCACGTCCGGGTGGCGCGCAAGAAACCCGGACAGCCGAGGCACGAGGTGTTGGCGAGCAAAAGCCACTGGCGCGGTGAGCCTCACCAGACCGCGTACGGCCCCGGCGGAATCCCTCATTTGAGAAAAACTGTCGGCAATGTGCGCGAACGCGCCGCGGACTTCCCGCACCAGAGACTGCCCCGCATCCGTCAGGCGAACGCTGCGGGTCGTGCGTTGCACCAAACGATGCCCGGTGGCTTTTTCGAGTTCTGAAATCCGCTGGCTCACCGCTGATTTACTGACCCCCAAGCGCGTGGCGGCAGCCGTATAGGTGCCGACCTCTTCCAGAATCGCCAGCCAGTGGATGTGGGACCACAGGCCTTCCGCCTCAGATTTCTGCATGATTCGATTGTTCTCGACAGGAAACAATGAATTCAATAATCCCATCTCGTCCAGAACAATACAAAGGGCTATCGTCGCTTCATCGCCTGGTAATGACCGGGCACACCACCAAGCCACTGTCGAGGTAAACGTCATGCCACTGATCACGATTGACCTGGTTGAAGGCCGCTCGGATGAGCAGCTTCAAACCCTTCTGGATACCGTGCATCGCGCCATGGTCGACGCGTTCCAAGTGCCTGAGCGTGATCGTTACCAGATCGTCAACGAACGGCGTCCGGGGCGACTGATCGTTGAGGACACAGGGCTGGATATCCCACGGACCCAGAATGTGGTGGTCATCAGGGCGGTGAGCCGACCCCGTACCGAAGAGTCGAAAACCAGGTTCTACCAGTTGTTGGCTCAGTTGCTCAAAGAGCGTTGCGGCATCGAGCCGTCCGACCTGATGGTGTCCATCGTTACCAACTCGGATGCGGACTGGAGCTTTGGGCATGGCCGCGCCCAGTTTCTGACGGGAGAGCTCTGACTCGAACATGCCGACGTTCAGAACCGTGCCCCCCCAGGCGACTGGGGAGGAGGGCATGCCTCTTTTCCTATGGCCTAGTGGATCTTGCTGAACAGCCAAGTGGAGAACAGCTTTATTTTTTCGAGATTGCGCTCACTCGTGCGGCAGGACAGAAAGTGCGTTTCGCATTCGATGGCTTTGAACTGCCCCGCGCCCAGTTCGACCAGGGCGCCGCTGGCCAACTCGCGTTCGGCCAGTCGCACGGTTTCCAAGGCAATCCCCATGCCGTCGACGGCGGCGGAAATGGCCAGGGCGCCCCGGTCGAACGACTGCCTTGGCCGATCCGGAAAGGTCAGTCCGTTGAGCTTGAACCAGTCTTTCCACGTCACGCGGCTCAGTTGCGAATCGATGAGGGTCAGGCGGGTCGCCAATTCCCGCGCCGAGAGGTCGGCGTGCAAGGAGGAGGGCGCCACCATCGGGATAATCCGCTCGACGCCCATTGGCTGCACCACGATGCCAGATCGGCTGACCGCCGTCTTGTACGAAATGGTGAGGTCTATCTCGCGCATCTGAATCAGGTCGATGGGTTCGGCGCCCGTAGACAAGCGGATGGTGATGTCCGGGTGTTGCTGCGTGAACTCCGGCAGCCGCGGTCCCAGCCACTTCGCTGCCAGACTGGGGGCGCAATGCAGTGCGAGGACTTGTGCGCCGCGCTCCAGCGAGACGTCCTGGCACGCCGCTTCGAGCACATCGAAAACCCGCTCCAGGCTGTCGTAGAAACGCTTGCCCTCGGCGGTCAGTTCGACACGTCGGTTCCGGCGGTAGAACAGCGGACGGCCGAAGTATTCCTCCAGCTCTTTGACCTGATGGCTGATCGCGGATTGGGAACGATGAAGCTCTTCTCCCGCCTGGGTGAAGCTTTCCAGTCGGGCGGCGGCTTCAAAGGCTCGCAGCAGCACAAAATTGGGGATGCGTCGCATCAGTTATGTCCCATTAAATCGATAATCCATGAATGGTGTTCATGCTTCTATGCATAGACATCGTTTGTCAAGGATGCCCCGCGTGTCGATCATGGCCCTAGAGCGCAACGCGTCATTCACGCCTGAAGCGAACGCTGGCGCGCAATCTCCATAACAATAAATGAGGTGTCTGATATGTCTGAAGTCTTGGATTTGCCGTTGAAAGCAGTTCAAAAGCCCGAAAAAGTCTCGATCTATCAGCCTGATCAGGCGGGGCTGACGTTTCCCGAACTTCCCGTATTTTCCAGCCACGCGGAACAGCGCCAGCACCTCAAGGAACGCCTGGTCGCCGCCTGCCGTGCCTTTGCGATTCATGGCCTGGATTACGGCTTCGCCGGTCACCTGACGGTCCGCGATCCTGAGCATGCGCACCTGTACTGGACCAACCCGATGGCCGTGCATTTCAACAAGGTCAAGGTGTCGAACCTGATCTGCGCCGACCACCACGGGAATGTGGTCGAGGGCAGCTACGCGATCAACCGCGCCGGATTCGTGTTGCACGCGGCGGTGCATGAGCAGCATCAGGACATCGTCGCCATGTGCCACGCGCACACCGTCTACGGCACGGCATTCGCGTCTCTGGCCAAGCCTCTGTTGCCCATCTCGCAGGACGCCTGCGCCTTCTTCGAGGACCACGTGGTGATCAGCGATGAAGCGGGGAAAGTGGCCGTGGAAGTGCAGGGCGGCAACAAGGTCGCCAACGCGTTTGCCGGGGTGAAAGCCGCCATTCACCAGAATCACGGCCTGCTCACGGCCAGCCGCCACAGTATCGATTCGGCGGCGTTCTGGTTCATCGCGCTGGAGCGTTGCTGCCAGCAACAGCTGTTGATCGAGGCGACCGGAGCGACGCCCAAGCTGGTCACCGAAGAACGAGCGCGCTACAGCCGCGAGCATGTGGGCAGCGAATACATCGGCTGGCTGCATTTCCAGACCCTGTGGAGCGACCTCGTCGAGACCCAGCCGGACATGTTCGACTGAACCCGCATCCCCGTCCTGACAATAACAATGAGTGGGAGATAGACCGATGGCCGAAGCAGCCCCCGCCGTTTTCGCGACCGGCGAAACGCGCACGCACGACCGACTCTATGGGCGCCTGACCCTCAGGCTCCTGCCGTTCCTTTTCATGTGTTACGTGTTCGCCTACCTGGATCGGGTCAACGTCGGGTTCGCCAAACTCCAGATGCTCGATGATCTGGGGTTCAGTGAAACCATTTACGGCTTTGGCGCCGGGGTGTTTTTTCTGGGGTATTTCCTGTTCGAAGTCCCCAGCAACATCCTGCTGCACAAGGTCGGGGCGCGTCGCTGGATCGCCCGGATCATGATCACCTGGGGCATCATTTCAGCGTGCATGGTGTTCGTGACGACGCCGATGATGTTCTATGTGCTGCGTTTCCTGCTCGGCGTGGCCGAGGCTGGATTCGTACCAGGCATCCTGCTGTACCTGACGTATTGGTTCCCGTCATCCCGGCGCGGAAAAATCACGGCCATGTTTCTCACCGGGATTCCCATGGCGGGTGTGATTGGCGGGCCGCTGTCCGGGCTCATCATGTCAACGACCCAGGGCTGGCACGGTCATTCGGCCTGGCAGTGGCTGTTCTTTCTGGAAGCCATTCCCTCGGTGCTGGCCGGAATTGCGGTGCTGTTTTACCTGCAAGACAAGATCGACGATGCGAAATGGCTGACTCAGGACGAGAAGCGCACGCTGCAACAGAACCTCGCGGCCGAGGCCACGCAATCCGATGACCATTCGGCGTTCGGCGCCTTCAAAAACAAAATGGTCTGGCTGCTGAGCCTGGGGTATTTCGGGCTGATGATGGGCCTTAACGGGATCACGTTCTGGCTGCCTTCGCTGATCAAAGGCGCGGGCATTCAAAGCGCGGCGACGGTTTCGATCATCACCACGATTCCCTACGCCTGTGCGGCCATCGCCATGATCATGATCGGTCGTCGTTCTGATCTGCACCGCGAACGTCGCTGGCATGCCGCGATTCCGGCGCTGGTCGGCGCCTTCGGACTGGTGCTCGCCACCTGGGCCGGCGCAAACCCGGTGCTGTTGACGATGTCGCTGGCTATTGGAGCGATGGGTGTCATGAGCGGCATGAGTCAGTTCTGGTGCCTGCCGCCTGCGTTTCTCAACGGCGCCGCTGCCGCTGCCGGAATCGCGATGATCAACTCCATCGGTAACCTCGCGGGTTTCGCCAGCCCGTACATGATCGGCTGGGTCAAGGATGCAACGTCCTCCACCGACTATGCGCTTTACGTCATCGCCGCTGCGCTAACGTTGGCCGCCGGAGTGTGCCTGTCGTTGTCGAAGGAGCAGGTGAATCGGTAACCAAACGCTCCGGACCGGGAAGTTTGGTCAAGGGACGGGATGCGCTGACACAGCGGTAGGGAAAGGGCGAGGAGGGGCATCACGCTCGCGCAGAAATGCCCCTCAGCGGGTCAGGCTTGCAGGTAGACGACGTGGGTATGCGTGTACTCATAGAGGCCATGCTTGCCGTCAGCCCCACCCACACCCGACTTGCGGACCCCGGCATGGAAGCCTTGCATCGCCTCGAAGTGTTCACGATTGATGTAGGTTTCGCCGAAATCGATTTCCCGCATGGCGTACATGGCCTTGCCCAGGTCTCTTGTGTACAGGGAAGAGGTCAGCCCGTATTCGCAGTCGTTGGCCATGGCGATCGCTTCATCCAGATCATCGACGATTTGAATCGGCAGCACCGGCCCAAAGATCTCTTTGCGCATGATCTCCATCTCGGCGCGGCAGCCGGTCAGCACGGTCGGTTGGAAGTGAAATCCCTGACCAAGGTCCGCGACCTTGCCCCCGGTCACCAGCGACGCCCCTTGTTCCTGGGCTTTCTTGACCTTGGCCGCCACGCTGTCCAGCCCCTGACGATTGATCAGCGGCCCCATCTCCACGGTGGTGTCGGCCAATGGGTCGCCGTAGCGAGTGGCGGCCATGGCAGCGCTTATTTTTTCAATGAATTCGTCCGCCACTCGGCGCTCGACGTAAACCCGCTCAGCGCAGTTGCACACCTGGCCTGTGTTGATGATGCGCGAGTCGCGGATCGCCTTCACCGCCAGCGCTATGTCCGCATCGGCAAGCACGATGGCCGGCGCCTTTCCCCCTAGCTCCAGATTAAGCTTGGTGATGTTGGGCGCGGCGGCACTCATGATCCGCGCACCGGTTTCAACGCTTCCGGTGAAGCTGATCATGTCGACGCGTGGGTTCGCCGTCAGTGCAGCCCCAACCCGGCCGTCACCGCATACCACGTTGAACACGCCTGGCGGCAGGTCTGTTTCAGCCACCAACCGGGCGAACTCGAAGCAGTTGTTGGGGGTTTCCTCGCTGGGCTTGATCACGATTGTGTTGCCGGTGACCAGCGCCGGGGCCATTTTGCGGGCAATCAAAAAGAAGGGGAAATTCCACGGCAGGATGCCCGCGACGACGCCCAGCGGTTTGCGAAACATGAAGATGTTCTCGCCCGGCCGGTCGCTGGTGATGATCTCGCCTTCGATGCGACGCGCCCATTCGGCCATGTAATCGAGATAGTCGGCGGTAAAATTGACCTCGACCTCCGCCAGACCATACGTTTTGCCCTGTTCCAGCGTGATGGTGCGGGCCAGATGGGGCACGTTTTCACGCAGTTTTTTCGCAATGCTGCGCAGGTGGCCAGCCCTTTCATTGGCGGGCTTGCGAGCCCAGTCCCGCTGTGCCGAACGGGCGGCAGACAGCGCCTGGTCGACGTGATCGGCATTCGAGGCCGGTACTTTGGCCAGCAACGCACCGGTGGCAGGGTTGAGCACATCAAAATGCTCGGTGCCGGGGACGAACTCACCGTTGATGTAGTTCTCGTACACGGGTACTGACGTCATGGTCGGGCTCCTTTCCAATCAATAGGTGTTGGATGCAGCGTGTTGTTCAGTGTTGCGGTAGCGCGCCAGGTTGCTGAGCGCCGCCTGGCGCATCAGGCTGATGTCGATGGCCACCGCAATGAACTGACAACCCCATTGTTGGTAGCGGCGTGCGTCTTCTTCAGCGGGTGCGAGAATTCCACAGACCTTGCCCGCCGCAATCGTTGCGTCAACGGCACGGCGAATCTTCTCCTGCACGTCCGGGTGTGATGGATTGCCAATGTGTCCGAGGCCCGTAGAGAGGTCCGCTGGGCCAATGAAGATCGCATCGACGCCCTCAACAGCGGCGATTTCCGCCACATTGTCGACGCCTGCGCGGGACTCGATCTGCACGATCAGACAGAGTTCTTCATGGGCGGTATTGATGTAATCCGGTACACCGTCCCAACGCGTGGCCCGGGTCAGGCCGCCGCCGACGCCGCGAATACCATGGGGTGGATAGCGGGTGGCCTGAACCAAGGCGCGGGCCTGTTCGGCCGTCTCGACCATGGGGATCATCAACGACTGGGTGCCGACATCCAGCAGCTGTTTGATCAGCACCGGATCATGGCCCACGGCACGAACGATGGGCGCGGTGGAGTAGGGCGCAACCGCCTGGAGTTGTGCCAGGATGGACGGCACGGTATTGGGGGCGTGCTCTCCGTCGATGAGCATCCAGTCGTAGCCAAAACCTGCGGTGATTTCCGCAGCGTAGCCCGTCGCAAATCCGGCCCATATCCCGTATTGCGGTTCACCCTTGGCCAGTCCGGCCTTGAATGCGTTACGCGGCATTTTCATGTCGAACTCCTGTCGAGCTTAATCAGTGCTGGTAAGGGTGATGCAACACGCATTCGGGATTCAACGTGACACCAAACCCCGGCTGATCCAGTCTGGACAGGCGCATGCGACCGTTTTCCGGAACCGGCTCGCCCAACAACTGTGGGTGAAACATCGGCACCACCTGATCGGCTTTGGGCGCCATCATCAGAAATTCCGCGAACGGACTGTTGGTGCGGGTTGCAACAAAATGGTAGCTGTACACCGATGAACCGTGGGGCACGACCATGGCGCTGTGGGCATCGGCCAACGCGGAAATCTTGATCAGCTCGGTGATCCCACCGCACCAGCCGACATCCGGCTGGATAATGTCGCAACAGCCCATTTCCAACAGCATGCGGAAGCCCCAGCGTGTCGCTTCGTGTTCGCCCGTGGTGACCAGCATGCCCGGCGGGACCGCTTTTTTGAGCGCGGCATAGCCCCAATAGTCGTCAGGGGACAGCGCTTCCTCGATCCATTTCAAGCCAAACTCCTGAGCGCCGTGAGCCAGTTTGGTGGCGTAGTTCAGGTCCAGGCTCATCCAGCAATCGAGCATCAGCCAGAAATCTTTGCCGACGCGCTCACGCATCACCGCCAGCGCTTCCAGATTCTTGCGCAAACCTTCCTCACCTTCGGCCGGACCGTGGTGGAGCGGCAACTTGCCGCCGATGAAACCCATTTTCTGCGCGAGGTCCGGGCGGGCGCCGGTGGCATAGAACTGCAATTCGTCCCGGACCGCGCCGCCCAGCAACTGGTGCACGGGCTCCTTGCGCACTTTCCCCAACAAGTCCCAGAGCGCCAGATCGATACCTGAAATCGTGTTGATGACCAGGCCTTTTCGGCCGTAATACTGGGACGAGAAATACATTTGGTCCCAGATCCGCTCGATGTCCGTGACCTTGGCGCCCTCGACGAAGCGAGCCAGGTGTTTCTCGACGATATAGGCGGCTGGCTCACCGCCAGTGGTCACCGCAAAACCGACGTTGCCTTCGGAATCCTCGACCTCCACCACCAGGGTGCCGAGGACGTTAATGCCGAAACTGCGGCGGCTTTGACGGTACTCGGGGTACTTACTCATGGGGGTGGCAATGTGATCGTCGATCCAGTGACCGTCGCCTTGATCATGGTAGTCGGCGCCGCCTCCGCGAAGGACAAAGGCACGAACATGTTTGATGGTTGGAGTGGCCATAATGCGCTCCTTGGAATCAGATCTGGAAGGTGGGTTGCTTGTGAGAACGGGTCGCGCGAGGAGGACGAATGCCCATCACCAGCGCGGCGGAGATCAGGGTCGTACCCGCCAGCAGGTAGAGCCCGGCCGCCGGTGAGTGGAATGCGCCTTCAGCCCAGTTTTTCAGGATGGGAGCAATGAAGCCGCCCAGAGCGCCAAAGGAATTGATCAGCGCAATGGCGCCGGCGGCGGCAGAACCGGCGAGGAAGCTGCCGGGAAACGTCCAGAACACCGGTTGTACGGCAATGAAGCCCGAAGCCGCAAAACACAGGGCCAAAATGCCCAGCAACGGACTGGCAAAAGAGACGGACGCCGCGATGCCTAGCCCCGACACCACAAGAGTCAAGGCGGCCACGGTGCGGCGCTGACCCGTTCGGTCGGCAATGGCCGGTATCTTCCACGCCGCGAGCAAGGCGCACAGCCAGGGCACGGCGCTGACCAGACCGACCATCAGCCCGACCTTGGTGCCGAGCAGGCCTGCCACCTGACTTGGCAAGTAAAACACCACGCCGTAGACGCTGGCTTGAATCAGCAGATAGATCAGGCTCAGGTACAGGACGGCAGGCTGAAACAGCACCTTGAGCACGCTGCCATGAGACTGCTTTTGGCTGTCCTCGGCGTCGAGCACGGCCTGAAGCTGATGGCGCTCCTGGGCCGTCAGCCACTTCGCATCGGCAGGCCTGTTGTCCAGATAGAAATACGCCCAGATGCCCACGGCCGTCGCCATCAAACCCTCGACGGCGAACAGCCATTGCCAACCATGGCTGCCCAGGACGCCGTCCAGCTCCAACAGCAGTCCGGACAGCGGACTGCCGAAGATGAACGCCAGCGGCGCGCCGAAATAAAAGAACCCCATGGCCTTGCCGCGCGCGGCGCCAGGAAACCAGTAAGTGAGGTAAAGGATCACGCCGGGAAAGAATCCGGCCTCCGCGACGCCCAGCAAAAAGCGCAGCACATAGAAGCTGGTTTCAGTGTGAGCGAAGACCATCGCCGCCGAAATCAGCCCCCACGTGACCATGATTCGGCACATCCACAAGCGCGCGCCCACCTTGTGCATGATCAGGTTGCTCGGCACTTCGAGCAGCGCGTAGCCCGCGAAAAACACACCGGCGCCAAACGCGAACGCCGCATCACCGATCCCGGTGTCGGCCTGGAATGCCTGCTTCGCAAAACCAACGTTGGCGCGGTCAAGGAAAGCCATGATGTACATCAGCAGCAGAAAGGGAAGCAGCCGCCAGGAGACCTTGCGCAATAAGGACGCGGGAAGAGTGGTCACGTCAGTATCCTTTTTTGGAGTTATTTGACTGCGTAATGTTTAACGAATGACAGGAGGGGGGAGGCTCCTCAAACGGGCTCAGGCGCAGAGAGGAGGGCCGGTGAACTTCGATCCGGCAAGGCCACGAATGAATAGGGGGCGGGAATAACGTTCATGGTGTGCACCTCAATGGGTGTTGTTTTTTGTTGAGTCGACTGTATGCCTCGTTACGATGCATGACCAATCGAATTAAGCTTATATTCGATACCTTAAGGTTATCGCTCGGGAAAACGCTATGAACAGCGAACGGTCGTCTCACCATCTTTTTGGCCGGCTGCGCTACAAGCATCTCCAGATGCTGGTGGTGCTCGGATCAAGTCTGAATCTGCATCGCGCGTCAGTCAGCATGAGCATGTCGCAACCTGCGGCAACGCGAATGCTTCAAGAAATCGAAGACATGTTTGGCTGCGAGCTGTTCGAGAGGCTGCCCAGAGGGATGCGTCCCACGGCATTGGGAAGCGAACTGTTGCGCTTTGCGGAAGCGGCGCTCAGCGGCCTGGACCGTTGCGCTGCCGACATCGCGGTGCGCAAGCAAGGCGGGTACGGGTATCTGTCCATCGGCACCATCATGGGAGCAGCGCCCGACCTGGTGATGAACGCCGTGGCAGAGATCAAAGGCCTGAATCCCCAGTTACGCATTCGCATCATGGGAGACACCAGTGATCAAGTGGTCCAGCTACTGGAACAGGGTCGCATCGACATCGCAGTGACACGGCGCAACCTTGTGACCGAGCGAGAACAGTATGAATTTGAAGCGTTAGGCAACGAACAGCTGATCGCCGTCGTTCATCGCGGACACCCCTTGGCGACGCGTCGCAAACTGGAGTGGCGTGAGCTGGTCAAGGATTGGCCCTGGATTCTACAGCCTGAAACCAGCCCGGCGCGCATTGCCATCGATCAGGCACTGCAACAACTGAATCTGCCAACCCCGGCAGACATCATCGAATGCAGCTCCGTCTACTTGATGCAACAACTGGTTCAGTTGACGGACGCGGTGATGGTGCTTTCCGAATCGGCCATGCGCGATTACCTCAAGATGGGACTGGTCACAGCCTTACCCGTCACACTCAACGCGCAGATGGCGCCGTTCGGTTTGCTGCGTCGCAAAGGGGAGCCCGTCAGCCGAGCGTTGCAGCACTTCATGGATTTGTTGCGCAGGAGGAGTGGCAAGAGCGGTTGATGGAAACATGAGTCATGCACTTTTATCCTCACGGAGAATGAGTCTCCTCAAGCAGGGGCTACCCGCTTTTTCGCAAGGTCGCTCACGCTCGGCCACGAAACTGGCCAGGCATCCCAAATGCAAAACTGTTCCCTCGACAGCCATCCTTCGCTGTTACGGGCGATGGGCTAAAGCCACCCGGATTCTGAAAAAAAACCAACTTGTCGTGACCGCCGCTTTGAGGTTTCTCGGCGGTCTGTGCGAGTAAGAAGGGGCGCCCTCCAAGCCGTTGAGTCAGCGCAGGCTGGTCAGCAGTTTTTGCAAGGCCTGACGGCCTTCATCAGACAGCGGAAATACCGGCAGGCGCGGGTTACCAACGTCGAGGCCACTGGCGCTTAACCCAGCTTTGATCGTCGCCGGTAAGCCACCTTTGAGGATGAAGTCCAACAGCGGCAGTTGCCGATAAAACAACGCACGCGCCTTGTGCAGATCATTGGCCAGCACGGCCGCGTACAAATCGAGATTGAGCTGGGGAATAAGGTTTGGGGCAGCAGTACACCAACCTTTGGCGCCTGCGGCGAATGCTTCCAGCGCCAGAGGATTGCTGCCGTTGTAAAACGGCACTTGGCCATCGCCGAGCAATTGCAGCTTGTGCATCCGTTGGATATCGCCGGTGCTTTCCTTGACCATAGTGACGTTATCAACGGCATTGAAAATGCGGAGAATCAACTCAACCGACATGTCGGTGCCGCTGGTGGCCGGATTGTTGTAAAGCATGATAGGTAGGCCGATGCTCTCACCAATGGCGCGGTAATGAGCGAGGATTTCTGCTTCGCTGAGTTTCCAGTAGGACGCCGGGAGCACCATCACAACGTCGGCCCCATGGGCTTCAGCGAATCGTGCGCGACGCACTGCTTTGGCGGTCGTCAAGTCTGACACGCTGACGACCGTAGGGACGCGCCCGGCCACACGCTTAATGCTGTATTCGCTGACTTGATCCCATTCTGAATCGCTCAGGTATGCGCCTTCGCCGGTGCTACCAAGCGGCGCAATAGCGTGGACGCCGCTGGCGATCAGGCGATCAATGGATTGTCCGAGCGCGTCTAGGTTGATGCTGTCGCCGTTGACCGAGAAAGGGGTGATTGTGTAACCGATGATGCCGTGAATGGGTGAAGTGGACACAGTGTCTCTCCTTATTAAAAAGAGGTGAATTCAGCTCAGGCAGTCAGCGTGCTGACGCAGGGTTTGCCGGACGTAATAGTTGAAAGTCGCAGCGTACCGTTTGGGTCTTGCGATCCAGTCGTGCGCTTCGCGGCCTAGCTCGGGTTGGATAGGCTTGATGTCGCCTGCGGCCATCGCCATGAGTTGAAGCCTGGCGGCGCGCTCTATCAGTTGCGCAATGACGCAGGCTTCTTCGATGCTCGTCCCTGTTGACAGCTGACCATGATGCGAGAGCAGGACTGCGCGCTTGTCGCCCAGTGCACCAGCGATCAGTTCGCCTTCTTCATTGCCTACTGGAATACCCGGCCATCCTTCAAGAAACGCACAATCTTCGTACAGAGGACAAAGATCCATATGTGAAACTTGCAGCGGCACTTCAAGCATCGACAAGGCTGCGACATGAGTGGGGTGGGTGTGAATGATGCAGTTCACATCCGGTCGAGCACGATACACCCAGCTGTGGAAGCGGTTGGCCGGGTTAGCCATGCCATTGCCTTCGAGCACGGTGAGATCTTCGTCTACCAACAGCAGATTGCCGACAGTGATTTCGTCGAATCCGAGGCCTAATTGCTGTGTGTAGTACGTGCCTGGTGTAGGACCTCGAGCAGTGATCTGACCTGCCAGCCCCGAATCGTGTCCGTTCTCGAACAGGATGCGGCACGTCAGCGCCAGTTTTTGGCGGGCGGTCCAGGTCGTGTCTGCGAGGTTGTTTTGCATCTGGCTCAACGCTTGGCTGACCAGTTGGTCCTTGGATAATTCGAGTGTCGTTGCCATACCGTATCCTCTGAATCATGGGAACTTGACTAAGTGTGCGTTCGGGGAGTTCTAACGACGTGCGAGTGGCTTTACACGCGCGCAGGCGTTAGCTCAATAACGCTTCTGGCGCCATAGAGATGCATTGCTTGAAGCGCGTTGGAATCGTGAAGTTAGACTCAGCGGGTCATTGATAGCAGGTGGTGTCCAGACCGCTTATCGATACCTTGGGTGATATAGGAGAGCAGCTCTGCCATCAGATGTTCCAAGGCGCTTAAGCGCTCGTTGGACGCGGCGCGAATGACCTGTTCCGATTGCACGAAGTTGCCTTCCGTCAGGTCGCCAGCGCAATGAACAAGCATTTTCTCGATGCTTTCACGGGTCATTTCCATATGGAACTGCAGGCCAATGACTCGACGCCCCAACTGGAAAGCCTGGTGTTTGCAGACGACGCTCTCGGCGAGGTTGACCGCTTCGTCAGGCAGGTCGAATGTTTCGCCATGCCAATGTAAAACGCTGACCGTGTTCGGAAAGTTGAAGGTGCTTGAAGAATTATCCGTGACATGGATAGGGTGCCAGCCAATTTCCTTTTCAGGGCCGGGATACACGCGCTTCCCCATCGCGGAAGCAATGAGTTGGGCACCCAGACAAATTCCGAGGACTGCAACACCTTCTCTGATCGCCTGAGCAATGAACTGTTTTTCCTGAATAAGCCATGGCAACTCCGCCTCGTCGTTGACACTCATGGGTCCGCCCAAGGCAATGATTAAATCGAGCTGTTCCACCGCCGGGAACTTGGCCGCTTCATAGAGGCGGGTATAACTGATGGTGGCCCCTTGTTGTCTGAGCCAGTTTTCAATGTTTCCCAAGCCTTCAAAGAAGGCGTGTTGCAAGACATGGACGCGCATGTGAATTCCTCTTGCACACAATCGACGGTGCGGGAGTGGTGATGAAGATTTGATAAAAACTCTGAAGACTACAACTCAATTCAATACTGTGCGGCCATCAGCAAGTGCTCGAAGTCTTTCAATGCCGCAGCCGCAGTGGCCGATGGGCTCGTCAGACCGATGGCAGAGATTTCTCCCATGACGTCGGTACTGACTCGAATTGCCTTCATCCGAGCGCTCACCTGGGCAAATGGATGGTCCAGCGGATAGGTTCTCAGCTCTACCGATGCCGTAACGCTCGGCCCGGTGTTGTCAATGCGACCGACAAGTTTGGGGACGACACCGGCGACCTTCCAACGCTGTATATCTGAAGGTGTGATCTGATCGATGCCTTCGCGAGGGATGTCATGGAGTTTCAAGTTGGCGCCGAAGCCTGCATTGGCCAAGATATTGATCTTGCAGGCTGTGTCCCAGCCTTCCAGATCGAAGCGTGGGTCCGGCTCCGCCATGCCGAGTTGTTGCGCCTGAACGACTGCATCGGCGTAGCGAACCCCGTGCATCAACTTGCTGAGGACGAAATTGCTGGTCGCGGTGACGATTCCTTCGATCTCGAGAATCCGGCAACCGACAAGGTTGTATTGCAGCAGGTCAATGGTCGGCAACGCTGCGGAAGTCGCGCCGCTGATCTTCAGCTGTGCGCCATTGGCCCGAGCCAGCTCTGCGAGGCCTGGAAAGTCAAAGACCAGCGCACCTTTGGAAATCGAAATGGCATGCGAGCCGGCGGTCAATGCTTCTCGCAGATAACGATATCCCGAGCCACCCGTCTGATAATCCGTTGGACCCGCCTCAATCACGACGTCAGCCCCGGCGCGCTGCAAGAAGCCGTCACCGGTCAGGCCTGGCTGCAACGCCAGCGCTGCCAAGTCATCCAGAGGCAGCCCCTCGTGATTGATCAAGCCTGCACGGGAGCCGCACACCGCCGCGATACGAACGTCGGCATCGTAGAGGGTCTTATAGCGCTGATTACGCTGGTGGATCATCTGGGCCACGGTTTTGCCGATAGCACCGAAGCCGGTTATGGCAATGTTCCATCTTCGCATGGTGGGCGTCTCGTTTTCAGAAGTAGGCGGGTGCGGATAAGCCATTCAGGCGTTCGGGTTATTTGGCGAACAAACTATTTATATCCGCGAATGCTTTGAACTCAAGCGCATTGCCGCTTGGGTCCAGGAAGAACATGGTGGCCTGTTCGCCAGGCTCACCCTTGAAGCGAATGTACGGTTCAATAATGAATTGCGTGCGCGCCGCCTTGAGCCTGTCGGCCAGTGCCGTCCATTGCTCCATCGTCAGCAACGCACCGAAGTGGCGGACAGGCACACCATGGCCATCAACGCTGTTGGTCGGGCTGACCCCCGTTTCTTCGGGAGCAAGATGAGCGACAACCTGATGACCATAGAAGTCGAAATCAACCCACTGAGCAGAGCTACGGCCCTCGGAGCAACCGAGCAATTCACCATAAAATTGGCGGGCAACGGCAATGTCGTGCACAGGAAACGCAATGTGGAACGGGAGAAGCTGTGGGGTCGTCTGCATACTGGTTTCTCGCCTCTAGGTCACTTAGTCAACGGAGATCCGCGCCGTTTGCGCAGTCTGCTTATCTACCAAGCGTTCACGTAAAGCATCAGCTTGATGCGGTCCGTGCGCTAGGGATGACTAAAATGCTACCTTCTGCCTGGACCCTTTCAATCATCCAGATTCAAAAACATGGATGGTCCAGAAGTTGGAGAGATTCGCTCATGACTAACAGTTGGGACATCGGTATCGACATCGACCGCGCTGCGAGCACGTCGCTCAATATGCAGATCGTGGCTGCATTGACGGACCGTATCAGGTCGGGGCTATTACGGGCAGGAGATGCTTTGCCAAGCACCCGCGAACTGTCGGTCCGGCTCGGTGTGAATCGGAAGACCCTGATCCTGGCTTACGATGAATTGATAGCCCAAGGCTGGCTGGTCAGCCACGAAAAACGCGGCACGTTCGTTTCGCCGGAGCTTCCGGTGTTCAAGCAAGAGCAGCGAGTGGCGGCAGTAGCACAACGACTGTCGGGCCGTCTGGCAGAGCCCGCCTACCTACCTTACGGTGATGAACATCTGCCGGTGAGCGTACTTGATGAGGACTCAACGGATTTTAGCGATGGGGCACCCGATACTCGCCTTATCCCCTTTGAAGACCTGTCCAAGGCGTTTCGAATCGCGCTTATGGAGTCTGCCCGGGGTAATCGAATGGGCTACGGTGATCCACGTGGCCTAAGCACCTTGCGAATTGAGTTGGCGACCATGCTCCGAGCCGAGCGGGCTATCAATGCCGAAGAGGACACCTTGTGCGTCGTTCGGGGCAGTCAGATGGGTATCTATCTGATTGCGAAAATCCTGATACGTGCGGGCGACGGCGTGGCGATGGAGCGACTGAGCTATCCTCCTGCCAGAGAGGCTTTTCGAGCCTGTGGGGGCCTGGTGCACAGCGTCAAGCAAGATGAGTTCGGGATGATTCCGGACGACCTTGAGCGGGTGTGCCGCAGCCATCGTATCCGTGCTATTTACCTTACCCCCCATCACCAGTTCCCAACCACAGTGACGATGCCCATTGATCGTCGGATGCGCCTGCTAGCCATGGCCGAGCAATTCGATTTCGTGGTGATAGAAGATGACTACGATCACGAATTTCACTTCTCGCACAACCCGATGCTACCCATGGCCAGCATGGATCAAAGTGGCCGTGTCATCTACGTCGGTTCTTTGAGCAAGATTCTCGCACCCGGTTTGAGAGTCGGTTATGTAGTGGCTCCCGCGTCGGTCATCAACCGGCTGGCAAACCAGATCATGCTCATTGACCGGCAGGGCAATACGGTTACCGAGCGGGCGGCTGCACAGCTATTGCAAAACGGTAAGCTGAAGCGGCATATCCGCCGGGCACTGAAAGTCTACGAACAACGTTGTCAGTCAGCGGTGCAGGCGGTTCAGGAAATCCTGAAGGATACTGTTCACGTCGCCCATCCCAGCGGGGGCTTGGCGCTATGGGTTCGATTTTCTCAACCACAGAACATGCAACTATTGGCGCAGCTGGCTTTGCAGAGAAACGTCAGGATCCTGCCAGGCAGCATGTTCTGCGATGACCCCTCGGACGTTCAAGCAATGCGTCTGGGTTATGGCAGTTTGAATGAGCGGGAATTTCGGCTGGGCATCGAGCGTTTGCGTGATGCGATGAAGGGAGATCGCCATTGAAGGCTGTAGCCGATAATTGCAATTGCCGTCCTGATACCGAGTTTTCTGTTGTTTGATCGATGGTTGAATGTCGACGCGGCAAGTCCATTGTCGGCACTGGAAGCGAGAGGCAGCGCGAAATGGATCGTGGCACTTCGCGCCGCCGAGGGACGATTACAGCTGTGCGCCGGCGAGCAGCACGTATTTCACGTGAACGTATTCCTCGATGCCGTAATAGCTGCCTTCACGGCCATAGCCGGATTGCTTGATGCCGCCAAACGGAATCGACACGGTACCGACCGAACCCGAGTTGAGGATGACCATACCCGCTTCAAGCTGACGGGACAGTCGCAGCGAACGCCCCAGTGCGCTGGTATAGGCGTAAGCGACGAGGCCGAATTCGGTCTGATTGGCGCGCCGGATGACTTCTGCCTCGCTTGAGAACGAGTAAACGGCGAACACCGGGCCGAAGATTTCATTCTGTGCCAGCGGTGAGTCGTCCGTCAGGCCGATGAGGATGGTCGGCTCGTAGAACAACCCGCCCTTGGCGTGGGGTTTACCGCCCAACAGAACTGTCGCGCCTGCTGCCTTGGCCTGTTCGACCAACGCCCCGACTTTCTCGAAACCGGTTTTGTTGATCATCGGACCGACCACGAAGTCTTCTCGAAGCCCCTGATCGACATCGATTGCCATCACAGCCGCTTTCACTTTTTCGATGAAAGCGTCAATGATCGTGTCCTGCACGAAAATGCGGTTCGGCGAGATGCACACCTGGCCCGAGTTACGTAGTTTGGCGCCCACCAGCCCCTTCACTGCTTCATCGATATTGGCATCGTCGAACACGATGAAAGGCGCGTTGCCGCCCAACTCCATGGTCATTTTTTTGATGGTCTGCGCACATTGTGCCGCCAGCAGCTTGCCGACGTTGGTGGAACCTGTGAACGAGACTTTGCGAATGCGCGGGTCGCAGGTGATGATCTCGCCGATCTGCTTGGGATCGCCCACCACGACTTCCAGTACACCTTCCGGTATGCCGGCTTTGCGGGCGTGCTCCAGCAGTTTGAATGCGGTCAGCGGCGTGTCTTCCGCCGGCTTGATGATCATGGTGCAACCCGCCGCTAATGCCGTGGCGACCTTGCGGGTGATCATCATGAACGGGAAGTTCCACGGAGTGATAGCGGCAACCGGGCCGACCGGCTCTTTGGTCACCATCACCGAGGCGTTCTTGTCGTGGGTGGGGATGGTGTCGCCATAGACGCGCTTGGCTTCCTCGGCATACCACTCGATGAACCCCAGACCGTAATCGATCTCGCCACGGGCTTCGGTCAGGCACTTGCCGTTTTCTTTCGACATCAATTCGGCGAACGCTTCCTTGTCAGCCCTGACGCTTTCGAACCAGCGACGAAGGATGTCGCCGCGTTCTTTGGCGAGTTTGCCGGACCACTCAGGGAACGCTGCACAGGTACGGTCGACGGCAGCGTTCACTGCTGCTGCATCGCTCTGTGGAACACGGCCGACTTCGCTGCCATCTGCGGGGTTGTAGACGATTAACATGGGCTGATCTCCAATCAATGAATATCGATTCAGCGGAAAAGCTGAGGCCCCAAGGTACGGCGTGGGGGCTGTGCTGCGAATGCCGGTTCATCTCCATTGCTTGCCTAATCCTATTGCCGGGATTGGCCTTGGGAGCGAACCCGCCGCCAACGCCTGCTCATTTGGGGTGATCCTCGATACCTGCATCACCCTCACGCCACGCCGCCGGATTAACAAAAACTCAAGGCCGACGTGAAAGAAAATCGATAGCGACGACGGGCATGATGTTTCTAAGCTCGGCGCGCCAGAGATTACTGCACAGGTCATCAGACGCCCATTCAGAAGCGCGTTCCACACCCTGTGATTTCACGCGCTTCATCTCAGCGAACGAGATGCCGTGCGGTCTTGTGGCGCATCGAATCAAGCTCTCTCAAAACAATAAAAACCGGCTGGCTTCAGGGCGCGGTATTCATTGTCGTGCCCGGGAACAGCGTTGGAGACCTCATGAAAAATAAGAAAACAGTGCGTGCCGTGGGCGGTGTCTTGATGCTTTCGGCCCTGGCGGCGGGGGTCCGGGCTGACGGGTTCATCGAAGACAGTCGAGCGACATTCATCACGAAAAACTTTTACTTCAACCGAGACTTCCGCGACGGAGCCGGGCAAAGCAAACGCGACGAGTGGGGCCAGAGCTTTCTGATCGATTACCGCTCGGGTTACACGTCAGGGGTGGTGGGGGTAGGTCTGGATGTGCTGGGCATGGTTGATGCCGCGCGCGCAAAATTTGGGCGATAGGTTGAGATAAATAGCTTCCGAGGGTTTTGCGTGGGTTGCAAGGGAATTGCTGAACGGGCCGGTGTTGGCCCGTTGGGTTGTCGTCAGCCTGCGGCTATCAATTTCCTCGCGATCCACTCCGCGATTTGCGGTACGACGGCGTTTCCGGCAGCGAAAGCTTCCGCAAGGTTGGCCGCATCCAGTCCGAGGCAAAGCCCATCATTTTCAGACGTTCGCTGCCGCTCAGCCATCTGATGCCATGCGTCCGGTTCAGCGATGAAAGTGGTACAGCCCATAGTGATCTGTGATCCGGCCTTGTTTGCCAGCAGAGTATTGGCAGCCCATGCATCCGCCTGGCGTGGCCACTGGATCGCGCCAGACGCTGGAGGTATTGCGTCCACTGGCGCGGCGTCAGCCAGCAGCTCGATGGGGGGCATGCGTCCACGACCTGCGACCAGGAATACGCGGCGACGCTGCTGGGGCACTCCGAAATACTGAGCATTAAGCACCCGCCAGCACCCACATACCCGCTGTCCGCAAGGGCCCGGATGACTGTCTCAAAGTCTTGGCTATCGTTGACAGCGAGCAGGTTAACGACATTCTCAAGCACCACCCAGCGGGGTTGTAGCGCGTTGACGATGCATATGACTTCCCAGAACAGGCCGCTGCGTTCGCCTCGCAGGCCGCGCTTGTCGCGGTTGCTGAATCGCGCGCCGGCCAGGCTGATGTCCTGGCAGGGGAATCCTCCAGTGATGACGTCGACAGGGTCGAGGTTGTGGGCGCCGCAGTGGCGCACGTCTTCGAATTGTCTGGCGTGTGGAAATCGGTCGGCAAGGACAGCCCGGTTGACGGGGTTGAGTTCGACTTGCCAGGTGGTGTGGTAGCCTGCGTTTTCAAAGCCAAGGTCAAAGCCTCCTATGCCTGCGAACAGGCTTCCGATGGTGGGCATCCGGGTGTTCCTGGTATGGGATGCTCAGGGCATGCGTGTAGGAGGCTCGGGGCCTTCAGGTGATTGAGTGTCCGGCAGCGCGGGCACTTGATCTGCAATTCGGTAAAGCCGCTGGCGGCGGCGAGCTTACGGCCGCAATGGCCACAACGTATTTCAAGCATGACTACAAACCTTCCGACTTTGATAGGCTCCCCGTCGCTCGCGCGTGAGCAGAGGGCCTTGGCGGGTTTGCAGGTTGGTTCTGCGGACTGGCGTCAGCTCAGGTGCTCTAACACTTGGGCTGGCAGCCCTCTTTTCTCAGCGAGAGTTTCGAAGCTCCGGCTGGCTCGGCCAATCGAACTCCAGCGGAAACCCTTCTTGGTCCTCAATTCTGTTGAGGTTAATGCGGTAGCCCTTCCACTTGAGTAGGGCCGCTTTCTCCTCGCCTGTGGCCTTCTCAAGATCGACAGCATCTTGTAGGGGTGCAATGCGGATGGCGGCAATGGCCAGAAGCGCATCGCGATCAACTAACGCTTGCTGACTGAGGCTTTGAAACTGCGCTTGCTCATCAAGCTGCCATTCATCGTCCACCCAGACAAAAAACCGTCCAGGCCAAGGTTTGTCGGTATATATCTCCGGGACTTCCCCAGGGCCTCTCCATTCGAATGGCGCGCCTGTTTTCATGTGATAAACAGTGCCTCGCCTGTCAGGCATCTGCTTTGGGGATTTGTCGATCCAGGCCCATAGGTGTTTTTGATCCGGTGGCGGGAGTTCTTCTGGAAGTTCCACTGCATTACCCGGCACAGGTTTTCCCATGCCCGGGACCTCAGGGCACTCAATCGGGCCAACCAACAAAGAAAATTCATCAATCAGGTAGATAGCCATACAAGCCTCAAATCAGTTTCATGCGAGCGGGATATGCGATGTTTCGAGGTCTGAATCTGATCCAGTTATTAACAGGCCATTCGTTTTCAATCCCCGATAGGCCCCGTATCACGTTGTCGGTAACCTGAGGCGCTATGACACCGGCTCCGTTCGGTGGCAATGCTCCGGGAGGATTGAGCCCCCCAGTACCGCTGTTGCTGATTCTCGCGTCGGCACTTGCGTACGATATTCCGATGTTGAATTGTTTTTCGGTCTCATCAGAACCCGTCCACTCTTGCGCGACAGTTCTGATCCAAGTTCCGTCCTCCCACGTCCCTGCACCCCGCCCAGGATTAACCCCTCGGTTTTCATCCAGCGGTCGCAAAAACTCGCCGCGGTATTCGGGTAAGCGGAAGGTTTGCTCACCATCCCCGTGTCTCCAGCATCCTTCCCGCCCAAGGTATTGGTCGTCATCTATCAACATGCCTGAGTACCGTGCGTGGTCCCACAGCCAAGGCCAATCCTTCCGCGTCAACAGCGCCCCATTGGGTGCTCCATAGCCGCCGGGGGGGAAACTCAACGTAGTTTCCATAACGGCCTGTCCTAGCGGCGTGTTGTCATAGCGTCCCATCGGCCACCAGTTCCCTTTGCCATCACTGCGCAGGTGCCACCAGTCGCCAGCCCCCATCAAAACAAAGAACGGGTAGCCGTTGGCGTTGAGGTGAGTGTGAAAACGAATGGTGTCGCTGCCAGATGCCCAGATATTCAGGCGATTTCCACTATTGTCAGTACGTTGCACAAGAACATCGGCGATCCCTACTCGTTTGGAAGATGGCAGCGCAATTTCACGCAGTCCCTCTTGGGCGTTTATCAAAACCAGGCCCATATCTTTCGTAGTAAGGGTTCGTGACGTCTCTACCCTGATCACTTTGGGGGCGAGCTCACCCAGGATGCGCAAGCGCATGCGCTCCACATAGTCCCGAGTCGCTGCCACCACGTTGTTATCAACGATCAGCGTCACCTCAGCCGCATTGCTCAGCTGAAAGATCGCCTTCACGTAAAACTGCTTCGTTGATCCGCCTGGCAGCAGTGGTTTGACGCTTTCGGGGTATTTGCCGATGGCGTAGAGGATGCCGGTGTCGGTGTAGATGCCGACTTCGCGGATGGTCCAGCCGCCCACGTCGTCGGGCATTAGCGCTTCGGCCATGTACCAGGACGGGTTTTTATCGTCTTGCTGAAGGGCGTTAAGCGGTTGACGGTGAGTCTCCTGGCGTAATTGGGTCATGTCGGGCGTGGGGTCGTAGGCTGCGCCGCTGCCATCGCCGACAGCCATTTCGCTAAGACGTAAGGGTTTGCCCTGCGCCTTGCATTCGGCCTCGTAGGCCAGCCCTGCGTGGGTGAGGATGGTGTAATACTCTTGGGCCACTTATGCCTCCAGTGGGTAGATGGTGGTGGTCTCGGTCGTGACCAGACCCGCCGCGTAAAAGGTCGAGGCCGTTTGCGCAATGCCTGGGGTTTGCAGGGGATAAATCGTGGTGTTCTCGCCGCTCAGCAGCGCGGACGCGATGAAGATGGGTGCCTCGGTCATCAGCGTGACGGTCAGCGCCTGCAAGCGGGAGCGTTTGTTTTTGTACTCGTTGATCAGTTCGACCAGCGCTTCGAATGTGTCGCCGTCCAGGCCGCGAGTGCTGAGGGTGATGTCGATCCGGAAGTGATAAGGGCGCCCGCCGTATTCGAACCATTCGCTGACCTTGCCATGCAGGTTGAGGGTTTCCAGCACTTGCTCCACGGCCCACGGCGTGCCCTTGAACTGGTGCAGTTCGCTGGCACGTTTGATCAGCGCACGCCGCTCTTGATCGTTGCGGGCGTAGCGCCAGCCCTCCAGGCCCATGACGTGAAACTGGTCCGCGAGATGCGGCAGCACGTGGGACGGCACGACGTCGATCAGGTAGACCAGCATCGGCGTCAGGTCGAGGTTGTCGAACTCCTCCTGCAACAGCTCACAGAGGATGGCGAAGCGCTCGTCGCCTGCCAGGGCCGTTGGCAGTGAGGGCTTAGCCATGGGCGAAGCCTTCGACGTCAAGATCGATTTCGGTGCAGTTGGCCCATTCATGGCGGGCCAGCACTTGCATTGCAGGCTCGATCAGCCGCAATTGATAGACGCCGTTGACCTGCACAGCGCGGATGATCTGCTCAGGAACGATATCGTTGCCCAAGGTGGCACGACGCTCGTCGGCGTAGCGCTTGGCGGCTTTTCGGGCCAGGGCCAGCACGCTGTCTTTGTCGACATTGTTGAATAGCGTCAGCCTGCCGCGCAGCTTGAAAGGCACTTCCACCGGCGACTTGGCGAGCACGTGGTCGGTGAGTGGGCGCTTCTTCCGGGCACTGGCGCTGCTTTGGGCCAGCGCCAGCAACTCGGGTGTTGGCAGGCCGGTGTGGGTCAACGGGTAGATCCAGACCTCGCCGTCCGGTATGTCAGGGTCTTCCTCGCCACCGCGCACGGCGACATCGGTGATGGACTGGTGGGCCGCGCGGGCGTGGTAGACGTACGAACCCTCCGGGCCTGCGGTGCTGAAGGATTCGGGCGAGAGGATGATGCGTTCGATGTAGGCCGGGTCTTGTTCGTCGTCGATGCCACCTTCGGGCACCGTCTCGTTGAAGGTGGTCATGCCTGCGGGGGCTTGCCCGGGGTAGGACGAGATTTGACCGATCGCCCAACCGTTGCCGACTTCGCCGACTTGATCGCACACCACGACAACGCGTGCCTCCTGCATGCCAATCTCCAACGAAAGCGGCTGCTCGGTCATAAACGCGATGCGGCCGTCCTGACTGGTGACGCGGGCGCCAGCGCTGATGAGGAAGGGTTCAGTTGCAGGTTCTGGCAGCCGAAAGACCTGTGTGCAACGGGCGGGCTGAGCCAGCAGCCGTGCCGTGCTGACCAGTTCGCCCAGGTAGTCGAGAATCGGGCCGCCGGAGTGACGTACCAGCAAGCGCTCGCCCGCTTGCTGGATGGCCATGAGGGTAAGGGTTTTGGCGTAGGCGATCTGATCGATGAACAGGCGCTCCACTTGGGCCGGGTATAACGTTTTGTTGGCCTTTTTCTCGTAGCGAGCGATCAGTGATGCCTCGATGGCGGCGGGGTCGATCTTGACGAATTCAGGCGGCGGCAGTGCGCGCATGGCTCACCTCGGAGTGTTGAAGGATGCCGTCCTGCACGCGCCATTGCGCCCGCAGGGTGATGTGGGTGGCGTCGATGTCGATGAGCACGCGCACGACGGTGATACGAGGCTCCCAGCGGGCGATGGATTCGATGGCCTCGCGCACCAGATGCGGCACGACGCGGTGGGTGGGCCAGTCGAGGTACAGGTAAATGCGCGAGCCGAATTCCGGGCGATGAGGGTCACTGCCCTGGGGCGTGTTCAGGATGATGCGAATGGCTTGGTCAATGTCGCGCAACCCTTCGACCACCTCGCCGGGTGTGCCGAGGGCGGGTTGCCAATGGGTGGCGGTGATGTCGGTGTGGCGGATGGGCGTTGTCATGGATGCATGGTGATGCAGACTGCCCATCGAAGCCTTTTAATTCCCTTTAAAGCCTTACTTCTGGCCGTTCATGGATCGAAACCGAATGAATGCCGGACCGCATCGCTTATGCGTTTTCCCTATCTATGGGTGCAAAAAAATCAATCCTCAAGCCACGAATCAGTTCAACAATTTGGATTTAGACTGCACGCCCATCAATAAGATTTTCTCAGCTATGACTACCGAATCTGCAAGTGTGACCTGTACTGATTGCGGCGTATCACTCACTCAAGACCCGAGTGACTTTGACCGTCACCCCTGTCCATCCTGCGGTTCGTCCATGAGAACGATCAGTCTGTCCTTGGTCGACACCGTTCAGTCGGTAATAGTCGAGGAGCTCAAGGGCGTCGTCAAAGACACCACTCGCTCCGGAAAAAAGAAGGTTCGATACAGCTTCGTATCAGGTCATGACTGGAGCTATAAGCTGAGTCGATATGTTCTCAAAGAAAGGATTATTGATAAGGACAACAATCGTTACATGGAGAAGGTCGTTGATCCCGTCACTGGGGATGTGCTCAGGAACGCTGAAGAACCTTTGAAGCAGCACCAGGGCCATGGAACCGCAAAATTCAAAACTGCGCCTAAGGGTGCGAGTGATGATTCGAATTCCCCGCCACATCCATCACCGTCCCTGCCGAATTGACGTCCCCGCTCACCTGCAAGTTGCCGTTCACGGTGACCTGCGCGGCATCCAGCGTCACCTCGGGCGCCTTGATCACCACGGGCGCTCCCGCCTCAATACTCACACCCCGTGCGCATTTGACTAGCACATCCCCCACGCACTCCAGTGTCATCACACCCGCCGCTCGATCGTAGGTGACGGTCGTGCCGTCGCTGTATCTGACGAAGTCTGTGTCCTGATCCACCACGGGAGGCGGTTCTGCGCTGGAGTACACCCCACCGAGGCAAACCCCGCCAACGCCATGCTCATCCAGCAGGATCGCGACTTGTTCCCCCAGTTCAGGCATCAACGGTCGTCGTTGTGTGCCTTGTGTGTTGCGCTGGGGCACTTGAAGCCAATAGGACTCCAGCCCGTCGCGCTCGTCCAGGCGTACGCGGATGCGGCCATTGGGGTGGTCGATGGCGCTGACTTCGCCGTATTCCAGTTCGATGCTCATCAGGCGATGACCTCGCGTTCGATGCCGTAGGTGGACAGGGCCAGGTCGGGTTTGACCGTCGCGGCGGGTGATGAGACGCGGCACAGTTGCTGGTCAACGGTGTAGCCGCCGCTGCGGGTGATGCGGTGCTGGGCCTGGGTGATGAGGTAGTCGCCCGCCAGCTTGCCCGCGCCCTGCAAGGTGACGACGTTGCCGCTGACCAGATTGGGCCGCCCGATGCTGGTCCAGCCGCCAGTGGTGCGTTCGCGGCTGGCCTTGGCCATGGCGGCTTTGGCTTTCGCTTTGGCCATGGCTTCGGAGATGACTTTTTTGCGCTGGGTTTTGCTGTTGCCGGTGCTGGTGGTCTGGGTGGCGCTGCTGGGGACGGCAACGGTTTCGCCGTTTTCGACTTTGTAGGCGGTGAGCTTTTTCTTGTTCGGGTCTTTGTGTTTGACGTTGACCGAACGCGGCGCCAGGGTGTCGCGTACGCGCAGGTTGGCCAGCTCAGAGACTGCCATACGAGCGACCGGCGCGGCGCTGGCCAGTTCGCTGATGGCGTGAAAGACCAGCCGATCACCAATGACCTTGAAGGCGTAGTCGTATTCCTCAGCGAGGTTGCGCAGAAACGCCAGGTCCGAGTCCTGCTGGGTCTGACGGGTCAGTTTGATCGGCTCAATGCTGCCGATCATTTGCAGTCCCTGGCGGGCGGCGATTTGTCGGGCGATGCCGTCGAGGGTCATGTCTTCGTAGGCGCGGTGTTCGGTGGTGCGCAGGCTGCTGCGAATGCCCGCACCCAAGGCACGAATGCTGACGGTCGAGGGCGGCGAGTTCAGTTCAATTTCGTCGATCTCGAATCGCCCCAAGGTCCGCAGCGCCTGGCCTTCCCAGCCCAACGAAAGCGTCAGGCTGTCGCCGTGGCCTGGATACCAGGCGTCGCGCCATTGCCCGGCCGTGTCTTCCAACTCCACTTCCAGACTGTCAGCCTGGCCGCTGAGGTAGTCCGAATAGCTTAGCGACAGCAGGTACTGGCTGATGCTGTGGGTGATGTTGCTCTGTTGATAGCTCAACACGAAGCGGGCCTCGGGCACGGAGGTCGGGGTCAGCGCATCCATGGCGGCAGGTCCTCTGAGGTGGGCAAGGTGTCGAGCGCGGGAATGGCGAGGACCAGGCCTGCGGGCAGCTCGGCTGTGAGCGGCACGTGTGGGTTGGCTTGAACGATGGGCAAATACCGGTGCGGGTCTGCGTAATAGTGCCAGGCCAACTGGTCCCAGCGCTGGCCCTCAAGGGTGATGTGGGTCATTAGCATCAGGCTCTCCGAGTCAGCACTTGAGCGGCAAGCCCCGCAAGGCGTGGCCCTGCGCTGTCGAGCTTGCCCATCGCTTGGGTCAGGGATTCATGGGAGGCGGTGAAGCGGTCGACGATGTTGCCGAGGTCAACCGGGTTGAGGCTGCCGCGAGCGCCCAGGACATTGCCCAGTACGTCGTCGCCGAGACGCGACAGGTCTGCGCCGTCCTCAAGCAACCCGGCGAACGCTTTGAATCCTTGCAGCGGCTCGATGGCGCGTGCCGTGACGCCGAGCAACTGCGGGACCTGGCCGAGAATCATCGATGGGTTGCCGCTCTTCACAGCGTCATAGACGTTTTGCCCGGCCTTGAGGACATTGGTGGCGGTCTTCGCGTGGCCCAACACCTGTTGTGTGGTGCTGGGTGACGGTGTGAGCCTGGAGATGAGACTGGGCGAGCCGTCCTTTTGTTGGGCCGTGCTACTGCTGGACGGGTCGATCACACCGGGGCGGTTGACCTTGCGGGTGAAGGCCCCGGTGTATTCGCGCAGGCTGACTTGCAGCGTAGCTGCCTGGGTGTGCCCATTGGCCGTGGCGCGGCGTGTCGCCTGGCTGAGGTCGGTCACGACGTACGGCCCCAGATACTCACCACTGCCCATCACCAGCGCCAACGGTTGATGGCTGCTTTTCGCCTGGCGCAGCGCATGCAGACGCACCTGCGGATCGCCGAGCAATGGATGCAGTTCGATGGTCAGGTTGTATTCGTCCAACCCTTCGCCGACCCACTCCAGCAGCGGCTTGCCGCGTATGCGCGCATGCTCGGCCCAGTCGGCGCTGCTGCGCCATTCCATGCCGGAGATACCGCCGGCCACGGTGAATTCTATGTCGCCCAAGATGGCAAACATCAGTCTATGGCTCCGTAACTGCGTCGACGTTGGTCATGTTGAAAGCGTTCCATGAAGCGCACGAAGTCGGCGTAACCGGCCTGCAGCGCCTGGCCGATCTGCGCCTGTGCCTCGCCACCGGTGAGGCTGATCTGGGGGGAGTAATTGACGACCATGGCGCCACCGGCAGGCGCTGCGCCACCCATCACGCTGGCCTGCGAAACCGCCATCGGGTTAAGCGGCTGCAACGGCACGGCGGTTTGCCGCGCCATGTTCAGCGCGGCCTGATGAACCTGGCCGGTGCCCGCATCAATGCCAAGGGCAGCGCCCTCGCTGATGTTGGTGCCGTAGCCGATGAATACGCGACTGGGCGACTGGATGCCGAGGGTTTCCGTGAACCAGCTTTTGATCGACGTACCGACCCCGACGACCGTTTCCCTGGCACTGAGCAACGCGTTGCTGATGCCGTCCACCAACCCCGCGATGAGCATGCCGCCGAACTCGGTAAATTTGCTCGGCAGCTCGATACCGAAGTAGCTCATGAGCCCTGCGAATGCCCGGTAGAAAAGGCCCAGCGGCGAGAAGTTTAGGATCGTCTGCGCGATGCCACCCAAGCCGCCGCTGAAACCGGTTTTGATTTCATCCCAGAGGCCGAGGAAGAACGCCTTCAGCGGTTCCCAATTGCGGTAGATGAGGTAGGCAGCGCCCGCGATGGCGGTGATGATCAGGCCGATAGGGTTCATCAACAGCGCACGACCGAGCCAAAGGATGGCTTGGGCTGCGACTTTGATGCCGATGAGCAGGCCGCCACCTAACGTCCTGCCTAGTGCCAGGGCCGCACTGCCGGCGCGGGTCAGGCCGCTGATGAAGGGCGTGAACTTGCCCATTTGCCACATGGCTTTTAGGTATGTCCATTGAGCCCCAATCACCGAAAAGGCTCCGCCCAATGCGTTAAAAAGCGGAAGCAATAGAGCACATGCGCCTGTCCAAAAGATAAAACCCGTCGCAATTCCAATAATTCCAGCTACGACTGTTGGATTTGCAGCAGACCATTCCGAGACTGTCTGAACTAACGGAATCAAAGTTTGAGTCAGTTTGATTGCTACAGGCAGAAGCGCATCACCCACCGATATCCCAAGATCAGTCAAACTGTTCCTCAAAACGCTGAATTGTTCCTTGGGGCTGCCCATGCGCTTGTTCCAATCCTGGTCCAGCACGCCAGCATTGGCCGCGTCAACGTTGCCACGTTGTAGCGCGCCCAAGTCCTGTCCATACGCCAAGGCGGGGCGCACAAACCCCAATGCTTTCTGATCGGCAAACAGCTCGCCCAACTTGTAGGTTTCGTCCAGGCGTGCCAAGGCACTATCGCGGGCCTGCTCATCGTTGATCCCCAGCGCCTGCCGATACTGCTCGGCGGCTTCTGGCGCGTGGGTACCCAGATGCAGCGTCAGAAGTTGCACCATGCTTTGCGCTGGCGATAACCCTGTACCTATCAGGTCCTGCATGCTGCTTTTGAGATCTATCCCCGCGCGTTCGAATTGTTTGAGCGTGCCGGGGTCTGCGAGCGCAGACAGGAAACTCTGGAAGTTGGTGCCTGCCTCGTCATCACTGCTGGCACCCCGTCGAGCGATCTGCAAAGCGGCGCCCGTTTCAGCCACGGCACGTTCGCCGGAAATACCCATCGTGGACAAAGACTGACCGAGGACGGGCAGCCAAGCCTTCATTGAGGGAAGTTTGAAATCCCCACTTTTTGAGGAGGCTATTAGCATGCTGATAGCACGTTCGGCGCCCAAGGCGTCGACCCCGAAACCCTTTTTCAACCCCAAGAGCGTTTGACTGACGGTGTCGATATCCTGCCGTGTGGCGGTCGCAGCCTTGGCCATTACCGGCGCCCATCCTGCCAGCTCCTTCGGATCACTGATTCCGCTCTCTGCCAATACAGCCGTGCCTTTGGCGACCTCGGCATGGGGCTGATTCCCGCTCAACGCCGCATCTCGCAATACACCACCTAAGTGGAGCTCTTGCGCAGGTGTCAGGGCTGCGGTGATGGAGATATCACGCGTCTGGTCGCGAAAGTCCACCGCACTGCGAAATGCTTGTGCCAAGGGGATGCCAAGCACCGCGCCCGTCCGAATTGCGCCTGAACCTTCAACGCCCTGTAGTTGCCGGAGACGTTGAGCGCGCGCACCGTGAATGATGCTGGCATTGAGCAACACCTGTTTGCGCTTGAGTTGGTCCACGCTGTGCCCCACGCGGTCGTACTGGCCACGAAGGCGCTCAACGCCACTGCCTCCTTGAGCCAATGCTTCTGAAAGGCGGCTGCCCATCAATGTCTGCTTGGCGATCAAACCTTCTGTGGCACGTTCCAGTCGCGTCACGTTTGATCTTGCGATACCCAAGGCTGCATGAAAGCTAGCCGCTACCGTGGCACCGATGGTGAGCCCTATCAGCAGTTCATTTGCCATGTTTTGTTACGCTCTTCGCGGATTTGAAACAATTGGTTCATGCACAATTAGCCCCTCATTGGAACTCCACCTACAACCCCAAGGAGCGGGCATGTTTGAGCGAGTGGCTACAGCGGTAATGTACATTCTGGTTTTCGGCACGATCTGCATTGGAGGGGGTTGGCTCGCTTACTGGTGTGCAAAGAACTTTCCGCTCGGGGAGGACATCTTTGCCTTCTCATTGATCATGCTGGTTGTTTTTTTACTCTGTTACCTGCTCGCACCCCTGATAAAGGGGGCACTACTGATCGTGGGAAGTGTTGTTGGGTTGGTGGCGGTTGTCGGCCACAATTTAATCCTTTGGATTAATCGAGTTCGTCGAAAAATTGATCGTGATTAAGTCCAAACGCTTACCCGGGAATTTCTCTGATGCTGTTGTCGCGTCCTTACAGGCGTTGTCATAGTGGTTAACCCAAAGGAGTGGGCATGTTTGAAAAAATTGCTTTGCGCACCGCTCAGATCCTCTATCTATTGGCCATCGGCATTGGTGCGATTTGGTTCGCTTGGCTATGCCTGTCGCACCTTCCGGTGTGGGGTGCCGTATTGGCGTTCGGAATCCTTGGCGTCCCCGTCGCACTTGTACTGGCTCCTCTTGCCGCCGCAGGCGCAGGTTTGGCGGGCGTGGTGGTTGGTTTGATCGCTTCGATCAGCAACCTGATCGTTCGGCGAGTTCGAGACGACGGTTGATTTCCCGCTCGCAGACCTCCACCCAGCGCACATAGTCCTCCATCTCCAACTCCGCGATTTCAGACGGTTGCATTCTCAGCACCAGCAGCAGCGCTTCGTCCCAGCAGTGCAGCGAGGTCCTGTCCGTTGGCCATTTCCCGCAACACCTCGGTGGCTGACTTGGAGTCGGCAATATCGAACTCGCCCAAATCTTCCAGCGTGATGCCCAAAAGCTTGGCGATCAGCAGGTCTTCCATCATGGCTTCGTCTTTGGTGCCCGATTGGGCGGCGCTGATGTCTTTGCGTTTCAGGCGTTTGATGGGCAGACGGCTGAGGGTTTCGCCGGTTGCGGTCTGGATCGGGAATTTGAGGGTGAAAGCTAGGGTGTCGGACATGTCGAGATCCTTTTTGATGACTGAAGTGAATGTGCTTGAAGTGAGATGAGTATGAGAACGCGCATACGGACGGGCTTTTAATTGAAGTTAAAGAGCGTGTCGTGCCCCTGACTTGAATGGTCCGGGGCACAACACGACCCATCACGCCTGCCCGATATTCTGCCGATACTTGGCCAACTGATCCTGCCCGCCCACGCGGAAGATGTTGGCCAAGTAGTCCAGCAACAACACCTCTTGCCCATTCAGCTGTTGCCGCACGTAGGTCGCCGAGAATGGTGATTCGAACTTGCTCGGGTCTCGGGGTTTGTAGCTGCCCAGCGCGTATTCCTTGAAGGTGATGGTCATGAGGGTCACAAGCGGCACCTCATCGACCAGACCGCCGTTGTTGAACACCTGCACGTTGGACCGGCATTGCAACTGGACGCTCTTGAATGGCGTGGCCAGGCGCTTGGCGGCTTCGTAGTAGAGGCTGTTCCAGACGATCTTGCCTTCAAGTTTGTCGATGCCGTCGGGCAATTCGATCAGGCCGACCATGCCCAGGCCCTGAAAGTCGCTCATGACGGTTTTGACGGTGCCCAGGTCAATCTCTTCGCATTGGCCGAAGAAGCTGTTGCCGTCGAGGTAGACGTTGGCATTGGAGATGCGGTGTGCGCTAAAGCCTGCCATTTATGCGGCCCCCAGTGTGACCAGGTATTCCCCGGTGATTTCGGTTTCGAAGGTGCCCCGCTCGAACGGCAGCGGCACGGTGAGTTTGTAGTTGAACAGCACGTGGCCTTGTTCCAGTTCGGTTTGCGGGTTGCGCGCCGGGTCGTACCAGCATTCGCCGCCAAGCAGGGCCTGGTCGCCGATGAGTTTGCGCAGGAACTGGTTGACGCTCTCGGTGATGCTGTCGATCAGGGCGTTGGTGACCGGCATGTCGACGAATTGCAGTGAGCTGTAGCGGATGGATTCGTCGATGACGTCTTTGGTGCGCCGCACGTTTTCGAAGTTTCGCATGTGGGTCACGGTTGGCCAGGCGGCTGTGCGGTTGCCCCACAGGCGCAGACCGGTGCCGAAGGAGTTGAAGACGGTAGTGATGCCATTTTCGTTGAGCAGGTTGACCTCGCTGTTGGGGTCGTCGATTCGGGCACTGAGGGGACGCTCCAGACCAATGACGCCCTCCAGTTCCTGGTTGGAGCTGCTCCACCAGTAGCCTTTGTCTTGATCGACCTTCGCACGCAGACCTGCTGCCCGGATGGACAGCGGTTGCAGGCGCTCGCCGTTGCTGGCCGCGTCGTAGACTTTGACGTGGGGGTAACACAGCCGCACCCGGTCGCTGCTGGTGTTGAAGTTCAACGCGCCTGCCGGGCCTCGACCGGCAATGACCTGTTGCACCGTGGTGCCGATCGGCGCATCGATGTAGGCCACGGCGCCCATTTGCGTGGCGGCGCTGATCAGTTCGACGCTCACGGCATTCAGGGTGCTGAAGCCCGGTGCGATGAAGATTTTCGGGAAGAAACCCAAGAGGTTGTAGCTGTCCTGGAACGCTTTGAGGCCGGTGCGATGACCCGCTCCATTCAGGGCGCCAATGATGTCTGCCGGGGTGACCTTCGCCGGATCGGCATGGGTGTAATCGATCTTGACCTTGGCGCCTGCCGGAATGCTGCCGGTGGCCAAGCGTTTAATCAGGCCTTTGAGCAGGTCGACGCTGTAGTCCACGTCGCGCTTGTAGGTGTCTTCGCCATTCTTGATGTCCAGCGCCTGTAAGGCGCCGTGCTTGAGCTGCAGCAGGTCGTTGTTGGCGAACGGTTGCTCATGGCCTTTCACGTCGCTGCGATGGACCTTCGGATCGAGGACGTTGACGACCAGCACGGTGCCCGCGCCGAAGTTGTAGATGCCGTCCAAGGCTTCGGGGATGCTGAAGCCTGGCAGTTCCGGGCCGAACCGGGCGCCGTCCCTGTCGTTGAGTGAGAGCGTCAGTTCGTTCACCGGGCCGGTGGGCGCGGTCCCGACCAAAGCGATGACGGCGGATTTGACCACTTTGATAGCGCGCGGGCCACGTTCAATTTCGGTGGTTTCGATGCCGTGCAGGTAGTTAGCGGGCATGGGTTTTGGGTTCCTTTTTGTCGGCTGGCGAAGTGGGGGGTTCGGTAGGCATGGCAGCGGGCTCCGGGCTCAAGTGCTTGAGCGCCAGCAGCACGCGGGTGAAGTCGTGTTCGGCGGGCAGTTCCACCGGTTGGTCGGGCACCAGTTGCACGTCTAGCAGTTCGTTTTTAGGTCCGACGAGCAGTGACGCGCCGCTGCGAGGACCGGTATAAAGGTAGCGTTGGGTGTTCATGGTTGACCTTCGAAGTCAGAGCGTGTGAGAAGCGCACCATGGGCTGGGGTCATGGCTTGCAATTGAGTGGCGCGCACGCCGATGTCCAGGCAGTACTGCCAGAGGCCGAGGGCCTGCCCGATGAAGTGTTCGTGGAGCGGTCGGCAGGCGCTGTCGCAATGGGGCGGATACCAACCGCTAAGGCATTCGCGGATGCGGTCGAGATAGCCCACGGCGCCATCGTTGCCATTGAGCTGGCGCACCACAACGGTGAGCCGGAACACCAGGTGACGCGCCTGAAAAACCGCGTCGGTCGCCTCCGGCGCGCTGAACGTGGATTTGCCGTAGGCCACCAGCACCGCACCGACGGCGTGGTTGAGCCGGTACGTGTCGGGTTGCTCGGGGAACAGCTCGACGCCGAGCTCATTGCCGAGGGCGTCTCGCAGGCGAGCGGTGAGCGCGTTGAGCAGCTGTTGGGTTTGAGTGCTGCCGGGCGTCATGGATAGCCCTTCCACAGCGCATCACCGAACTGTTGCCGCCGTGACCGCACGCGGATCTCCCCCGGCTCAGGTGGCGCTGCACCGTCAGGCATGCCGAAGGTAACGACGCCATCGCGAATGCTTTCCAGCAGCTTGAGGGTGTCTTTGCGGCTGTCCTTGACGGCTTCTGGCAACGCGCCTTCCGGACGGCGTTGATAGAGCCAGTGACGTGCCAGGTGGACAGCGGCATCCCGCAGCACAGTCGGCACCGGATTCAGTGGCAAGCTGTAGCGGCCCCGCAGGTAGCCATCGACCAGTTCTTCGGCCTGGCGCACGGCGTCCTCGATAACCGCTTCGTCCGGGAAGATGGCGGCCGGGTCATCGCTGGACAGCTGGATCAAGGTGCGCTCTGGCATGGCGCTGCCAATGTCGGCACGGCTGCAATAGCGCATGCTCAACCCGCCTTCAACTCGACCAGGGCCTCGGGGTACAGACACAGGGCCAGCGGGTTGGCCTGCACTTCGATGTCCCAGCCTTTGCCCATCTTGCGCGGCTCGGCCTTGCTGTAGAACGGCAGGCCCAGGGTGTTGACGGTTTCGTTGTAGTTGGCCGGAGCGTTGAACATGCGGAACACGCCTTTGGCCACAGGAAATACCTGGGCGATGTCGGCCGGGATGAAGCGTTGACCGCTGACGGTGACGTCGTATTCGATGAATTCGATGCCGCCGTAGACGAAGCCGGAACGCACGTCTCCGCCGAGTCGGTCTTGCGCCTCCTGGTAGTTGGCGAAAGCGGCTTTGACTTTTTCGTGCTCGATGAAGGCGTCAAACCAGTCGGGGCCGCACAGCGAACGGAAGCCGGTGACCATGACGCCGCCGAGTTTGGACTCGGCGTAGCGCTTGGCGTCGAGGCACGCCTTGCGCACGTTGGTTTCAGGCTTGCTGAGGACGACGTTAAGCTTCTTTTGCGGGACTTTGAATTCTTCGAACAGGTCGCACAGCACCGCACCATCGGCGTCCAGTAGCTTGCCGCGCAACGCACCGACCCTCTGAAATTCTCGTGTCGCCTCGGTGCTGTTTTTCAGCTCCTGCAGGTGGTCGTTAATGACGGTGGCCGCGGGTGCCGCTGCACCCTCCTGACCGAAGGCCGCGATGCCCTGCAACTGGCTGGGCAGCAATGGCCGTTGCAGCGGCAGATGGAGCGTTTCAAAGGTGCGGCGTTTGCGTTTACCGCCTTTGAGTGCACTGGCATCGGCGTTGCGCGAGGTGTTGGGCACCAGGACCAGGCGACCTTCGTGTTCATCGATCACGACGCTGGTGCTGTTGACGCCTTTCTCATCGAACAGTCCCATGGCCCCGACTTTGCCGGGGATCGTTGGCAATTTGTTGGTCGCGGCGGTGAGGCTGGCGACGGTGAACAGGTCTTCGAGATTCATAAGTGGCGGTCCTGTCAGAGTGTGGCGCGAGCGACGATGCCCAGGCTGTTGAGCTGGCCAAGGGCGAGGTCTTTTTGTTCGGGCGTGATTGTTTGGGGCCAGATCAACTCGCTGGCATCGAGCACCGCGCCACGGGCGATGACAGTGCCGAGTTGATCACCGCCTTTTGCGTCCACACGTTCGGCGGTCACGGCGCAGGCAATGGCGCTGTCGTCCTCAGCGGCTGGGCTGACGGGTTGGTATTTGCCGTCCAGCCGGGCCAGTACGATGCCCAGCGCGTAGTCGGTACCTGCCCGCAGCATCACGATGTCTTTGGTCCAGCCGGGAGCGACCTCGATCAGCAGCAAGTCGCCCATGTCTTTGGGAAGTGCGTGTGTGGCCATGGGGCCTCCTGTCAGTGAGTACGGGATTCAGCGTCAGCGAGTAACGGGTTTGCGGGGGTATTGGGGGTTTGGCCGACGCGGTCTTTGCTGGCTTGCTCGGTAAAGCTCACTGCGCCGGTCAGTTCGTTGAAGATGGCTTTGAGGCCTTCGCTTAACGCCTGACGGTCTTCCCCTTCGCCGAACTCTATGGGGGTATCCGGTGCTTCTGCGAAGTCCAAGGCAGCGATGACGGCGGCGCAATGAACGGGCTTCATGCCGTCCTTCACCAGTTGCTCGGCGAATGCGGTGTGGTCGGTGTGGCGGGTGTTTCGCTCGGTTTCTTTGTCGGCGGCTTCCCGTTGCTTGATTACATTTTGCAGACGCTGGTTTTCCGCGATCAGCGTTTGATGCTGTTCCTGCGCAGGGGGCGGCGGCTCAGCGAACGCGGGACTGGCTTCGGCGAGGGTTTCGATCTGCCAGGAAGGCGCGACGCTGTCAGCCGTTTCGGTGCCGAAGCGGGCGATGAGGAATTCGCGGAACTTGCGCCATAGGCTGGCACTGGTGTGTTCGCCGAAGTCAGCGAACTCGACGACGCCTTCTTCCTGTTCAGCCAGTTCGACGGGACGCAGGCCCTTGACCGAAGGCGGCATCGCGCCCAGAAAGCCCACGTGACGCAGGTAGTAGACGCCGGGCACCCGGGTTGTTGGCGGCGTCCGGGTGGTAGAACGAGGCGGAGATTTTCTTGAAGCTGGCCTTGCCGATTTGCTCGGCGAAGGACGGGTCGATCTGCTGAGGTTCGGCGATTAGGCCTTCGGCGGTTCCGGTCAGGGACTTCACCCAACCCGCCGCGGGTGCGTCGTATTGGGGATGGCCGATGACCAGTGGAGCTTCGTGCAGCGCTGGGTTGTAGGCGTTGGCGGTGGCGATAAGGTCGCGTTCGGTGAAATTCAGGCTGCCACCGCTCATGGGCTGGTGACGGCCGGGCTTGAAGATGTGCAGTGGTTTCATGGCTGTGCGCTATTGGGATGGGGTGCGCACAGGGTGATAGTTGGAAGAAGTTGGGGCTTTTAATCGGGTTTAAAGAGTGCCGCGTGGTGACGCATCAGCGAACGCCACTTACTAGTCGGCAGTCGTGCAAATATCACCTAGATGAGGCGGCGGTCGTGCCGCCTCGTGCAGATTTAAACCGGCTTGGCCCAACGGTCTGTTGCGACTCCAGCCCCTACACTCAGGTGTTCCATATGATGGTAATGATCCGATTGCTCATCCCCTTTAGGAATGATTTCAACCGAACAATAGTAATTGCCAGTACCGTAGATCGACTGGATGACTTCAGTTATCTGACCTTCCAAAGACTGATCAACAGCGGCCGTAGTGGCGACTTCAATGCTGTAGATGCACGCCTTATCGTCATAGAAAACCCTGACAAGCCTTGCATGCTCGCTGTGATGGTCGATCAGCTTTGCAGCAACCGTAGCGATTAAACGGTGATCGTCATCGGGGAAGCTCGCCCGCGCCTCAAGTAGTACTCGGTGTTTGCCTACGGTATACCAATCAGAACGAAAACCTTCTGCGGGCATTTGAATCTCCTTATAAATTGGAATGGCATAGGCTTTATAAAGGCTTTAGAACGTTTTTTCTAGACCAGACTGAGTAACGATGGCCCTTGGTCGTAACGCGATGCCTAGGAAGGTCGTAGAGGCGTTCGCAACCTGAGCAAGCGGGCGCTGAATATGTTGAAAGCGTCAGATCAGCCATGGCGGAGGTGGATGGTTCTGCTGCCGCTGCGCGGCAGATCGCGAGCAAGCTTGCTCCTACGGGCTTCGCCCAGAATCAAGGGCGGGATAACTGCGCTCCTTCCGTCATCGTGCAGCGCGTTGCAGGTGGAGCATTGCAAGCTCAAGGATGGTCTCGTGCGCTTCGGGCTGTAGTTGGCCGTCTGCATTCATGGGCAGGTAGGGTCTGGCCGGGATGTCGCCCCACAGGTGCGGGAAGTCTGATTGGTCGCCGCCGAATTGCATCATGGCGGCGTAGGGTTTGTTGCTGCCGACCAGGGCGCTGCTGTCGGTGGCTCGGGTGGTGATGGAGGCGGCAAGGCCGGCGGCGCTGACTTGCAGGATTTTGCCCGGCCAGTTGCCGTTTTTGGTGCGGCGTTCGCGGGTGGCGTCGGACAGGCCGGTCCAGCCTGGACGCCCTTCTTCCGAGAAGTTTTCTTCGGTTTGGCTGTGCAGTTCGGCGGCGATGCCGCGCATGAGTGGCGACAAGTCGCCGACGGCCCATTCGATGTGGCGCAAGGCGTCCTGGAGTGCTTGGTCGAGTTCGAGGGTGATCATGGGGGGACTCGTCAGGTGGATGCGGTCGGGTTCGCGCCCTGCGCGGTTCTGCGGCCGGGTGCGTGGTTGAAGCCGGGGTCGGTGCGGAACAGCACCGGTCGGCCTGCAGCATCGGTGGTACGAAGGACGGTAACGGTGGCTCTGCGAATTTCCCCGGTGCGCTTATCCGGTCCTAATTCCACGATGTCGGTGTAACTGCGACCCTCACTTGAATCGACGGTGAGGCCACGACGTTTGACGGCGGCTTCTGTGAGTGCGGTGATCCGGCATCGGCAGTTGAAGCCGTTGGGCGGAAAGATGGCAGACCAGATGGGGTCGTCGTGGCGGAAGACTTTGCCGATCAGGGCGCTATGGCTGGTGCGGGTTTTACCGTCCTGAATGCCGGTGTACATCCAGTACGGTGGGTGTCGCTGGTGTCTTCCATGGCCGCTTTACGCCCGGCCATGTACGCGCTTTGCAGGTTGGTCTGGTAGATGGTTTTCAGGCGCTGGGGGCTGCCGAGCTGGACCTGTTCGGCTTCGCCTTGGCTATCGACGATGATTGGCTTACCCCACCAGCCTTGTGCCTGGAGGACGGGTTGCAGGTTGGCGGTGAATTGCTTGAGGGTTTGGCCGGACTGCAAGGCGGTTTCCAGTGCCGCGCGAATGTCGGAGAGCAGGTCCAGGCGCATGGCCTTGGCCACGGTGAAGGCTTGATCGTGGGCGTGGTCGAGCATTTGCCGCCAGTCCCAGGTAATGGCGTAGCCTTTGCCTTCGAGGTATTGCACGGCGCGTTCGGGTGTCAGGTCGAACATGGCGGCCAGGTCTGCGGGGCTCGGGCGAGCAGTCGTCATGGGTATCAGTCCTCACGGTCCGCGCTGGCGTTGAGTCGGCCCCACAGGTCGGCCATGAACATGAGACGCGTCAGTGTGCTTTGCAGTGCCTGGTCGTTGAGCTCCGGTTGTAGCTCTGCCAATTGCTGTAACAACTGGGCTTCGGTGTCGCCCCTTTTCAATGCGTCGAGCACGGGTGCGAGCGTCGTTTGAACGTGCCCTTGCAACGGCTCGGAAGGCAAGTGAGCGATGCACTGATAAAGCGCGTGCTGATCGGACGGCAACGATGATGGCTCGGCAAAGTTTGCCGCATGCGCCAGAGGCTTTTCGATCAGGTCTCCGGGTTGCAGATTGTAAGTACGGGTCCAGTATTGCGCACTGAACTGCACGCCTGCATCGGACAGGCTCTTGTCGCGATCGGCCTGCAGTTTGTCGATCTCTTTTTGTTCCCACAGCTCATAGACGGGCGCGCTGACGTGCTGCCCGAAGTTGAGGTCGACGATTTTGCGGATGATGGTATTAAGGCCTTGAGCGACGATGCCAGCGTCGCTGTCGCGGATGTCTTTGGTGACTTCGGCACCCACGGTGGCGCTGGCGCGGTTGCTGTCTTTTTCTGTGGTCTGGTCCTGGCCCAGCATGGCGACGTTGATTTCGCTGCGGCAGTACTCCAGCAGCTCGCGGTAGACCGTAGCGCTGTTGGCTTTGCCTGCGGCTTCGACGATCTGCACGCTGGCGTCGTCAGGTATGGCGGCGACGGCGTCCTGGACCATGGCTTCAAGGCTGTCGAGCAGCAGGTCGGTCTCGGCGTCCGTGGCGCCACGAGGGTGTTTGCCGATAACCCATGGGCTGCCGTATTTTTCGGTGAACTGGACCCAGAATTTGAGCCCGCCTTTCATGAACACGGTGGGCCAGAAACACATGCTCAGGTCCGGGAAGCCGTAGGGGTTGGCGTAGGTGGCGTCCTGTCGGGCGACGATGAAGCGTTGGGTGTCGCAGAGTTCACCGTCTGGCCCGGCCTCGTGGGCGCGAAAGCGCAGCGCGTTGTGCTGATCGTAGAAAAACCATTCCGCAGGTTTGCCCAATAGGTCGTTTGGCACCTGGTGCAGGCCCAAGGGTTGCCACATGAGTTCGATGGGCTGGTAGCCGAACAGCGGCGCATCGAGCAGCTCGCGCAGGATGCGATCAAGGTCCAGATCCGCTAGCCAGTCGCGGATGAAGCGCTCGACCTTGATCGGCGCTTGCCCGCGTTTCAGGTCGCGCTCCAGGCTGAGGACGGCCGCTTTGCGGCGGCGGATGTTGCCCCCCACGCGCGCAGCGCTGCGCAGATCGCGATAGACGGTGATGTCTTTGCCTTGGGCCTTGAGGATGGGGTCCGGGTTGGGCAGGTTCAGACCGCCCAAGCTGCCGCCGTCGAACCGGGCACGGGTGGCGACATGGCGGGTCAACGCCGGATCGCGCTTGGCCTCGGCGAAGCTCAAAAACTGTGTGGGGCTGACCCACAGGCCTCGGTGGTTCATGCGTACCCCTGGGTGATGCGCCGACCGCTGCGCGGGCGACGGGATTTGACGTTGATGGGCGCGGCGTTGACCTCAAGCGTTGCGAAGTGGGCGAGCACACCGGCGCCCGCGAAGTCACCGTGTCGATACAGTTCCGGGTCTTTGAGGTCTTGGGAGCGGGCCTTGATGATCATGGGGATGCCGTCGACCTGTTCGATGGCGCGGATGTCCTGGTGCAAGGAGTCGTCACGGGGAATGGTGAGGCTGGCGTCTTCGAACAACTGCACGAACTTGGGCATCCAGGCGCCATACCAGCTGCGGCTGATTTTGACCTGGTGAATGCGGTTACGCCCAAAGGTGTCCGCAGTGTCTTCTGCCAGGGTTTCACCGTTGCCTGAAGCGTCGAGCGCGGCGCCGATGAAGTGCGGCAGGTGACGCAGCAGGTAGAACAGGACCTGTTGTTGCTGACGGGTCGGGACTTTGTGCATTTCCACCACAAAGGGCACGTCGCGGTGACGGGCCTGATCGACGCTCATGGGGCAGATGATGGAGAAGTCGCGATGCCGGGCGTAGTCCATGCCCAGGAAGTGACGCAGTTGCGGATCGAGCACCGGGATCAGCGGCGTCAGGTAGCGGTCGATCCAGTCATCCACATACGCCTCGCGACGGTAGACAGGCTGTTGGGTGAAGTCATCATCAAGCGCCAGACGGAGCACGGTGCAACCGGGGACCATGGCGTCGTCGATCCAGACGCCAGGGATGCAGACGCCGTTGCCGTCGCGGGGTATGGCGTCGAGCTCTTCGCGCATCTGTGCTTTGCGCGGGCCGTAGGCATTGCGGATTTTCTTGTACCAGCTCCTTGCCTTCGGCGGTCGCAGGTTCGCCAGACATCATGCAGACGCGTTCGTAGAGGCCGTTGGCGACAGCGTCGTCGAAGGTGGCCTTGTAGACGCGGGCACTGTCGCCGTAGCGCTGGTCGCGGATGTCGTTGACCATCTGGTTGAAGGCGTTGCCCTTGCCGTTGTGGGTGCTGATGATGACGATGCGACCGCCCCAGATGAGCAAGGCGGTGGCGGCATCGAGCACGGCAGAGACGTCGCGGTGAAAGGCGGCTTCGTCGATGATGACTTTGCCCTGCAGGCCACGGATGCCTGCCGGGTTGCTGGAGAGCGCAACGATTTTGAAGCCTGAGGCGTAGCGGATTCGGTAGGCGTTGATCTGCCGGGTGTTGCCAGCCGGGTCTTGGTCTTCGAACAGAAACTCTTCGATGTCGCTGACACCGGATGCTTGGGCCTGGGCCATGACGCGGCTGAACTTGGCGCAGTAGCCGATGAATTCCAGGCCCTTTTCTTTGGTGTCGCCGATGTAAAAGCAGTCCATGCCACCCGCCATTTTCTGGCTGGCGGCGGTGATGACGGAGTCCAGCGCCTCTGCGAAGGTCACACCGGTGCGGCGACCTTTTTCGCAGAGTTTTATTTGCGCTTGAATGCCAAGCCATTCGGCTTGATGCGCCATCAGCACACCGTCGCCGATGGGGTTGTAGTCGGCGGGGATCTGCCGGACGCTGGGCGGCAGGTCGTCCCATTCGACGACGCGAAGTGTGCTGGCCGACGGCTTCATCCTGTTCGGACGCCGAGAAATTTTTGCCGCCAGAACAGTGCCTGGTCCTCGGTCATGCCCTGGCTTTTGACGGCGTTGTCCAGTTCGGCGGCTTGTTCTTGCAATAGCCGTTCACGGGCGGCTTTCTCGATGGTCTGGCGCTCTTTGACGCTGAGTGTGCGGGCTTCCATGGTGGCTTTGGCAGCGCGGGCCAGCGCGGAGACTTCGGCGACAGTCACTTCGTCTTTTTCATGGGCGCCCATGGCCGCCTGGTAAGTCAGGGTTGAGATGGCTTCGACCAACAGGACGCCGGTTTTGTCGCTGGCGTCTTCGCCGAATGCGCCGACGAAGGCTTCGGCCATTTCGCGCTGCTGACGAGCCTTCTCAGTGAGCTCGTCGAAACCGAGTTTGAACCGACCGAGCGCGCTGCGGCTGGGGGCTTTCTCGTTGGGGAAGCGCTGCTGGATGTCGGCCAACATGGCGTCGAGGGTCATGCGGTCTTCACGCAGCAGTTTGTGGATGTAGCTTTTGACGTCGGGCGGCAGCCGCACGATGGAAGATTTGCCCGCCATGGTCAGGCTCCTGGCCGCTTGATACCGGGAACGCGAGCGCGGCCTGCAGCGATGTCTTGCCCACGTTCGGTGAGGGTGGCGACCAAGACCGGGCCGACATCGCTCAGGGTCAGCGTGGCCTGTTCAGCCAGCCAGTGCAGTTCGGTCTTGACCTGGTCGCGGCTGGCGGTGTGGCCGTAGTTGTCCAGCGCTGTGTTGAGCACCGAGCTGTTGGCGCGGTAGCCGGGCATTTCAGCAAGCAGCCGGAGGATGACCAGGCGCATGTCATGCCGCAGAAAATCGGAGTATGGGGTCATTGTTTTTCTCGCAGCAGGTAGTCATTGATGCGGTCCAGCGACCGGGCCAAAGGGGCCAGGGCGTCCTTGACCCCCGTGAGTTCGGCGCGCATGGCTTTCATGTCGCCCAACAGGTCGGTGACGGCGGTCTGGTCCGGCAGGTGGCGGACGTGTTCTTCGAGGGCCACGATTCGGGTGCGCAGTTCGAGCAGTTGCTGGGTGCTGGCCGCCTGGCGGTTGGTGAGCCAGGTGTAGATGCCGATGGCCGTCAGGAGTAGCCACTGCACAGCGCTGAGGTTGAAATTGAGTTCGTTGAAGTTCATCGGTGGCCTCGGGTGTGCGCCTGGCTAAGTGCGCCCGCGCAGTCATTGCAATGGTCGGTGCCTGCATCCATCAGGCGTCGGTCTTCGTCGATCGGGTCGCCACAGAGTTCGCACCGCCAGGGGCCGTGGCATGCGGGATGCTCAGGCAGGCCGGTGGGGAGGCAGATCAGGGCAGACAGGGCAAACCGTTCCTGATTGTCACGCTCGGTCATGGGCGGTCGGTCCCTGATTGCAGATCCAGTACAGCGTTGAGTTGTTCGACCAAGCGTCGCACCCAGAGGCCGTAATCTTGGGCATGGGCAAGGATGTCGGCGGGCGTAACGCCGCTTTCCAATAATTCGGCGTCAGCGCGGGTGGCGCCGTTGGGCGTTTCTGCAGGCTCGGCGTCAGCGGCACCGGTGAGGTCGGACGGCACGCCGAGGGCGGCGTTGAAGTCGCGCAACCAGCCAACAGTGAACACGCAATGAGGAACAGGCTGTGCCGTTTGACTGGGCGCGGGCAGGTATCGGGTCGTGACATGGGGGATGCGCTCCTGTCGGGTTTTGGCCTGGTCGGCGTGACGCGCCATGTACTCGAACATCAGTTCTTCACTTTGCTGAGCACGGCTGATTTGTTGGCGGAACCCCAGATACGCGTCGCGCTCCGCTGAGCGCCGCTGTTCGGCGTGGCGGTTCTTAAGGGCTTCAAGATCTGCCTCTCCTTTGGCCTGGCCGTGGCGCATGCCTATGCCGTAGGTGGAGAGGATCAACGCTGTGATCAGCAGCGGTGAGAGCCATGAAGGCTGGGTGATCACCGCGTGTTCTCTGGGGTTGGCCCTTGTTTGATCAGCCGTGCGACGAAGAGCACCAAAGCCAGGCCGCTGTTGAGTGCCGCGTATGCCCGGGACGACAGTTGGGCCTGCCAGAGCGGCAGCACTTCCAGTTGCGCAAAGCCGGCCAGTGCAATGAGAACGGCGATTTGCACGCTGTAGAGCCTGTAGCAGCAACGCCAGTCGCAGATGGGCTTCATGCGGCCACCCCATGTTTGATGCCGCGTTCGATGCCTGCCAGTGCAAGCCCCTCGGCAATGATTGCGTCGCCGTACCAGTGGCCGCCTGGTAGTGGTCCTGGGCCGTTTTCGTGACGGGTGATGGCCATGACGAGGGCGCGCATGACGTCGAAGTCATACACGTCAACGCTGTCCTGATCAGGGTGCAGCCCTAATGCACGGGAAACGCTGGCGGTATAGGACTGGGTGTCGTTTTCGGTCGCAGGCGCCCAGCGTTCGATGAACTCGCGGACGGTGTCGATGCGGCTGCCATCGCGGGCCTGGCGTTTGTCTTGATAGGTGATGAGCACGCGGGCAATGGCACGAATGCCCCAACGCGGGCCGCTGAACTGCACGAACTCGGCATCGCTTTGCTCGGACGCCATGCCTTGCCAGCGCACGTGCGCGACGTGCCGGATGTTGCCAGGGTTGAAGTTGCGAATGCCGCGAGGCAGCGCGGTTCTGAATGAGGGTCGCATGGGGCGTCTCCTGCCAGGGCGCCCGAGGTTCGAGGCGCCAGAAATACTCACGCCGCCATGATCGGCGGCGTGGGGCTGGAGGGCTTTTAATCGGGTTTAAAGAGATGTTTCAGCTGTTGGTTGTGGCGGCAGGCGTGAGCATGCTCAGGCACTCATCGCGCTTGGCGTTGTAGATGTCCAGATCGCTTTGTATTTCCCCGGGGACAGATTCAATCCCACCTTTGCGGGCGGCGCTGATCTGGGCGTGCCACCAGGTGCGGGCGAAGTTGCCAGCGCTGCCGCAGGCGCCGAGTGGATGGGCGATTGTGCCGCCAAACAGGTCGTAGCCATGATCCACCAGCTCGGAGAAGCGACGGCTGTGTTTGCCGAGGGAGTGTATGTCGCTGGATTTGAGGATGGCCACGCCGCTCAGCATGGCCCCGTCGATGTCTGCATAGTATTGCGTGGCGCTGGCCAAAGCCGCTGGCGATGCCTGGGTGTGGGTCACTGAGGACATCGCCACGGCGGGTGTCGAGGTGATGACGGATTGATCAGGGGTTTGCGGCTGCGGGGATGGCCATAACAGGTAGGCACTGATGCCGAGGATGGCGACCAGACCAACCACTGCTGCCTTGCGGTCGCTTGGGCTCATGTCCTTCCAGGAGGTGTTTTGTTTCGGGTTCATGTTTGCTTCCTTTCAGTGGTGCGGGTGTTGGCCTATCGGTGCCCTTGCAGGAGCACGAAGGCGAAAAAACCGGCAACCGCAGTCACAGCGATTGCCCAGTTCTGAAGCGCATCCGGGAGGTAATCCTTGAGAAAAAAGGCACCTGCAGCCACTGCCGCGCAGGCAACGAATGCTTTCAACATACGTAAAGCGCTTGCTTCCTTGCGGCGCTCTTGTTCTGCATCGGCCTCGATCTCATCGTGGCGCTGCAGATCGTAATCGCAGTGCATGCACAGTTTGGTGTAGCGCCATGCCGGCTTGCTGCACTGGGGGCATTCTCTTTCTCGATCACTGCCGGGCGGCGGCGGTTGCTTTCCCTCTTGAATGTCGAAGGTCTGCGTCCCGAGATTAATGTTCCCATGATTGCCTTTGATTTTGATGATCAGTTCATGGTCCCTGCCATCATTCGGAAGATTGCCAATCTCTTCCGTGAGCTTCGACGAAAGCTTCGCCATCCAATCGTCATCCCTTTGCATGCTGCTCCTTTGCTGAATCAGCGATTGATTACCAACTTCAGCACTCGTTCAACCTGCGGTTCGTTGAGCTCCTCGCTCGTGATGAGTGCGTTGTAAACCTCGGCCGCTGTTGCGGCGAGTCTTTTGGCTGGCCAGCGCTTACCGGCCTGTCTGGCAGCAGTTTCCAACATCTCAGTTATACGCTCCAAACGAGGCACATCAATTTGTGATGGGTTCGGCTCCGGCAGCGGCTCAGGCGTTGAGCTCGACCCGGTCAGGATGAACTGGACATCGGCCCCCGCCTGAGCAAAAGCGAATAAAACTTCTCCTCCTGGAACCGAGACGCCTCGCTCGTAGCGTCCCCAGATTTCGCGTGAGACACCACACAGATCAGCCGCTGAGGCTTGGTTCAGTCCAAGCCGTGCGCGTTCTTGCTTAATTCGACTCGCCGAAAGAGAAGAAAAGTTCACTTTTACCTCTTGCAAAAGAGAACTTAGGTTCTCATAATCAATCACGTAAACACACATTATCTTTGCATCACAGGAGCCAGCACCATGGCCACCCATGCCAAAGCCCTTACCGCCGACCAGGTGAAAGAAAACTTTCGCCGGGCAGGCAAGACCATTACCCGGTGGGCTCTCGAGAACGGTTACACCCGTAATGAGGTGTACCGCGTGCTCAACGGACAAGCCAAAGCGCATTACGGCAAGGCTCACGACATCGCTGTGAAACTCGGCCTTAAAACTAACGACGCGTTAGCGGCGTGAGGACAACGATGAACAGGATTCGCTTGATCCATTCACCTGCCAGTCACGCGGTGACTTGCGTGGGTCAGCTTGGCAATTTACCGCAAAAGATTGCACCGGCAGTAATCCTTTTGCCCACGTGCAAAGGGGTGGTTTGTTTGAAAAGGTTTCTATCGGAGTTCAACCAATGAGCAGAACGGCCTCAAGCGCTGCCCGCGTATTGGGGGTTCTGAAAGCGTTGAAGGGACATACCGTCACCGGCTTGAGCAACACCGAATTGGCCCAGTTGACCCAAGACAGCCCGAGCAACATTACCCGTGCGATGCAAACGCTGATCGAGGAAGGCTTGGCGGTGAAGCTCGACAACGGACGATTTGCTCACTCGATAGCCATGCTGCAGATCGCACAGGCACACGCTGAGCACATGGCACGACTGACCCACCGAATGCATGAGATCAACCAGCGCATCGCCGCAGGCGCATTGAGTTAAGGAGAACAACATGGCACGCAAAACAACCTTGTCCGTGGATGCTATTGAGCTGCCCGCTCTGGACGGTGAAATGCTGACCAGTCATCAGAACGTCGCGGCAGCCGTGCTGGCGTCGCACAGCGACGAACGTGATCTGGTGAATCAACTGCTGGGCCAAGCGCAGATGGCGGAGTCTTTCTCGAAATTTTCGCTGACGGTCAGCACTTCAAAACTGGCTTATGTCAAGGAAAGCAAGCTGTACCGGGCGCTCGCCGGAAAGAAAAGTGCCGACGGTCAGCCGTTTTCAGGCACTTGGGATGAGTTCTGTTCGTTACTGGGCCGCTCGCGTCAGCAGGTGGATGAAGACATCGCGAACTTGCGCACACTGGGTGAGGAAGCGCTCGAATCCATGTCCCGCATGGGAATCGGCTATCGGGAAATGCGTCAATACCGGCGTTTGCCCGAAGACGCTCAAGCCGCGCTGATTGAGGTGGCCAAGACGGGCGACAAGGATGCGTTTGTCGATCTGGCGGAAGAAATCATCGCCAAGCACACGAAGGAAAAGGCAGAGCTGGCTCAGCGTCTGGATGAGGTCAATGCCGACTATGACGCCCAGGGCGAAGTCATGGCGAAAAAGACCAAGGAGCTGGACAGCACCAAGCAGGAGCTGGAGAAGCACCGCAAGCGCATTCATGCCGCGACACCGGATGAGGTGATTAAAGAGCTGCGCACCGAGGTGGTGGCCCTACAGTTTGAGGTGGAGGCGAAGATCCTGGGCGAGCTGCGCGAGGGGTTCAGCAAGATTGCCGAACATTCCGCGGCTCATGGCCAGGATCATCGCGGCTATCTCGCGGATTTGCTCAAGCAGCTGGAAACGACGTTGGGCACCGTGCGCAGCGAGTTTCATTTGCCGGAAAGCCAGGCCAGTGCGCCTGTCTGGCTGAATACGGCCGAGGCTTGATCGATGAATCCCGTACAGACCCAGCAGTTGGCTCGGATTGCTCAGCAGGCAGCAGACGCGCCCCATGGGCAACGAACCGCTATCTATCAGGCAGGTGCTATGGAGTTAGGCGTCTCCGTTCAAACGCTGCAACGCAAGCTCAAGGACGTGTCCGTGCGCAAGCCGCGTAAGCGTCGCAGTGATGCGGGTCAGAGCGCTTTGCCGCTGGATGAGGCGCGGATGATTTCGGCGGTGTTGCTGGAGTCGATCCGGGCCAATAACAAGCAGTTGTCGACGATCGAGCGGGCCGTGGAGCGGCTGCGCAGTAATCATCTGATTCTGGCGGGCCGCGTCAATGAAGCCACGGGGGAGTTTCGCCCGTTGAGTTGTGGGGCTATCGCCCGTGCGTTACGCACTTACACGTTGCACCCGGAGCAGTTGTTGAGGGACGCGCCTGCGGTGTCGCTGGCAAGTAAGCATCCGAACCATGTGTGGCAGGTGGATGCGTCGATTTCGACGCAGTTTTACCTGGCAGACGACGGTGCCCGCGAGATGAGCAAGGCTGAGTTTTACGACGGTAAGCCGGGCAACCTGAAACGGATCGAGCGACAGCGCTTATGGCGGTATGTGGTGACCGACCACACCAGCGGCACGTTGTATGTGGAGTACGTGCTGGGCGCGGAGTCGGCGATGAATCTGTGCAATGTGCTGATCAACGCGATGCAGAAACGACATGCCGCTGACCCCTTTCATGGGGTGCCGTGGATGTTGATGACGGACCCCGGCGCGGCGATGACGAGCGGGATTTTCCGCAACCTGTGCCGGGCGATGAGCATTGAGCTGGTCATCAACCAGGTGGGCAACGCCCGCGCCAAGGGACAGGTCGAGCAGGCGCATAACATTGTGGAGCGTGAATTCGAGAGTGCCTTGAAGTTTCAGGCGGCCACGAGCCTTGAGCAGATCAATGGCTGGGCCGGCCAGTGGATGCGCTATTTCAACGCGACGTCGATTCACACCCGCACGCGTCGCAGCCGTTATGCGGTGTGGCAGTTGATCAAGCCGGAAGAGCTTCGTCTCGCACCCAGTGTCGAGATCTGCCGGGAGTTGGCGGTGAGCACGCCGGAGCAGCGCAAGGTGAGCAATCTGTTGCGGGTGTCGTTTCGCGGGCATGCGTTCGATGTCAGCTCGGTGCCCGACGTGATGGTGGGCGACAAGCTGTTGATCGCGCGCAACTGCTGGCGGGATGAGGATTCGGCCGTTGTGGTGATGACTGGCGCGGATGGGCATGAGGTTTATCACGTCATTGAGCGGATCGGGCTGGACGATTTCGGTTTCGCTCAGACGTCCGCAACGATCGGGGAGCAGTTCAAGCGCCACGCTCAGACGCCTGCGCAAACCTCGCGCACGTTGTTGGAGCAAATCGCGACGGGCACGAACAACGAGGCGGATGCCGCGGCTGCACGTAAGGCGAAGGCGCTGCCGTTCGGTGGTCTGATCGACCCTCATAAACATGTCACTGACACCACGTTGCCGGCCTATCTACCGCGTCGTGGGACGTCGCTGAATGTGAACGTGCCGACGGTTGAACATGCGCTGCTGTCGCACGTGGAGGCTGCGAAGGTGCTGCGTCCACGGATGGCCGATCGTTGGTCGCCAGAGACGTTCAGCTGGCTACAACAACAGTATCCAGAGGGCATTGCCCTGGAGCAGCTCGACGTCATTGAGGCCGAGTTGAAACGACCTGTGGAGGTCATGCGTACGCCGTTGAGCCTGGTGCGCGCGGCGGTAGGAGGCAAGTGATGCTGAAACTCAAGCAGGTATTACAAGGGATGGGCCGTCCGCAGTCGGCATTGGCTGAGTCGTTGAGACTCAGTGACGCGTCGATTGCCCAGTTGCTGAATCACGGTCAGTGGCCGCGCAGGCTGGACACGGAGGAACTGCAAGGGAGGATACGGGTGTTTTTGACGGAGTGCGGCGCGAACGATGCGGACATCGCCAGCGCCTTTGAAGAAGTGGACCTGTCGTGCGCCAACACGACAGATCCGGCCCTTAGAGAAGAGCCGTCCGGGGAGGACGAACCTATGTTACTGCCAAAACAAACGTTGTTGCCATCGACACGCAAGGCGTTCGGGCTGTTTCGCGACCCGTTCGATGAGCTGTCCTGTGCCCAGGATATGTGGGTCAGCCCGGACATTCGGTATGTCAGGGAGGTGATGTACCAGACCGCAAGGCACGGCGGCTTTCTGGCCGTTGAAGGCGAATCCGGTGCGGGCAAGAGCAGCCTGCGTCGTGACCTGGTGAACCGGATTGCGGAGAACAATGACCCAGTGTTGATCATTGAGCCCTACGTGTTGGCCTCCGAGGACAACGATGTGAAGGGCAAGTCGCTGAAAAGCACGCACATTGCTGAGTCGATGATGGCGGCGGTGTCGCCCTTGGCCAAGCCCAAGAGCAGCCCGGAGGCGCGGTTTGCGCAGTTGCACAAGGCGTTGAAAGAGTCTCACGCAGCGGGCTATCGCCATTGTCTGCTGATTGAAGAGGCGCACAGTCTGCCGATCCCGACGCTCAAGCATCTCAAGCGCATTCTTGAGCTGGAGGTAGGTTTCACGAAGCTGGTGAGCATCATCATGATTGGGCAGCCGGAGCTGAGCGTGAAGCTGAGCGAGCGCAATGCCGATGTGCGGGAGGTGGTGCAGCGCTGTGAGCGTGTGACGTTACCGCCGGTCGAGGGGGCGCGGCTGGAGGAGTTTTTGAAATTCCGTTTTGACCGGGCCGGTAAAGCGCTGGCCGAGGTGATGGAGGCTGATGGGATTCAGGCCATCGCTGCGAGGCTGTCGCAGCCTGACAGAGGTGGCGGACGGGACGAAACCATTTCGCTGCTGTATCCGTTGGCGATCGGCAATCTTGTGGTTGCTGCGATGAACTTGGCCACTGAATTGGGCGTGCCACGGGTGACGGCTGATGTCGTGCGGGGGGTGTGAGATGGGCGTGGCTTATGCAGTGGCGCCATTGAGCATCTTGACGGATGAGTTTTCAACCAGATTGTTGGCGTTCAACGAGCTGACCCGCGATCTGCGCCGTTCAGGGGTGTTGATCAAGGCGCTGGCGTTTGAGCAGAACAGTATTTTCGTTCATGTCACTCAGGTGGCGTTGCTGTGCCGTCGCTTCGCCGATGAGCTTCGAGGGGCGCGTTGCAGCGCTGAGGGACGGTTTGCCCGGAATACGGTGACGATTCGGGGTGTGGATGTGGTGTGGTTCAGTTTGATCAAGGAGCAAGGGGTATGAGGGAGTATTCGGATTTTGGGTCGGTGCCGTTTGTTGACGAAACGGCGGCATTGGAGGCAGTACGGGTGGAGCAGTCGGTGGCGGTGATGCCTTTTATCGGGCCACTGCTGGACGCCTGGGATCAGGTGCCTGCTGTGTTGAAAGCGAAGTTACGGTCGATGCGGTTGGGCCATCATCTGGATCTGATCGAGGCGGTTGCAGCGCGTGAGCCTGTGGAGGTTCTCCATGGTCGGGACTGACGTGATGGTTGTGCCCGAGGGGTACAGGCTCGATGCGTTGGGCCGGATGGTGCCTGTGGCGTCGATCAAGCCTACGGACCTGCTGCGGGACACGCTGGTGCTGGAGGCCGTTGAGTCGGCGAAGGCGTTGCATCAGCAGTTGCTGGCGTTCAAGGCGCGGGTGTTCGGTGAGGTTGAGGCGCTGGAGCAGATCAGCCGCGAGCAGTATGACGTTAAGGCCCGCGGCAAGAAGGGCAATCTGACCCTGGCGAGCTTTGATGGCCGGTTTAAGTTGGTGCGCCAGAATCAGGACTTGATTGAGTTCAACGAGCATTTGCAGTCGGCGAAGGCGTTGTTGGACGAATGCGCCCATGAGTGGACGGCGAATTCGCATCCCGGCGTAAGGGTGTTGATCAATGATGCGTTTCGGGCGGATCGCAATGGGGAGTTACGCACGTCACGGATTCTGTCGCTACGGCGGCATGAGATTGACGATCCTCGCTGGAACCGGGCGATGGAGGCAATCGGGGATGCGATTCAGGTGTCAGGGAGCCGCAGTTACATCCGACTGTATGAGCGGGTGGGTGACACGGATCGATATACCGCGATTTGCCTTGATTTGGCGGGGGTGTGAGATGAGCGATGAGCGCATTCTCGACAAGATCAAGAAGTGCCTGGAGATGGCGAAGTCGCGATCGAGCAATCCGAACGAGGCTGAAATTGCTTTGCGCCAGGCGCGTAAGTTGATGGATTTGTACAGTCTTGAGATGGGCGATGTGCTGGCGAGCATGGCGTGTGAGACGTCGGTGGCAGCGGGTTCGCAGGGGACGCCGCCTGCTTGGCGGGTGCGGTTGATGCAGGTGTGCGCGCATGCGTTCGGGACTCGGGTGATTGTCACGAGCGGGTTTCTGAGCCCCGCCCGGTTTGTGTTGGTGGGTTGTGCAGCGGCTCCAGAGTTGACGGGGTATGCCTATCAGGTGCTGGAGCGGCAGTTGCAGAAGGCTCGCCGGGATTATCTGGATACGCAGAAGCGCTGCAAGCGTTCGACCAAGGTGGCGCGCGGGGATGCATTTGCGAACGCCTGGATTGATGCGGTGTACGGCAAGATCGACGCGTTTGCCGGGGTTGAAGACGGTGTTGCCGAAGCGATTGATGCGTTTATGAAAAAGCATCATCCGAATCTGGAGCATGTGGACCTGAAGCGGCGCAAGCTCAAGGCGCGGGATGAGGTCGCAGCGGATGCCGGGTATCGGGCGGGGCAATCCGCGCAGTTGCATCGCGCAGTGAGCCATCAGCCCCGTGCGCGTTTGACGATGGGGATGTGAGATGGCGCACTTTCATGAGGTGTACGAGGTGACGGTTTGCGATGTGTGTGAACGGCCCAGGGCGCAGGGCTGCCACCGGCGTTGCAGCCGTATCCGCCAGCAGCGGTTTGCGTCGAGAAATGCGGCCAAGCGTCGCGGTCGTCCGAAGTCGTCGGGCGGTGCACGGTGAGCGCTGTGCCGTCGGATGCGAAACGGCTGCGGCTGATCAAGCTTATCCATGTCGCTCGGCGTGAGTTGGGGATGGAGGATGAGGTGTTTCGGCTGATGTTGACGCATATGGAAAGCCTGGGCGGCGCGACGTCGTGTTCGGCGTTGAGTGTGGACAACCTGTTGCGGGTGGTGGAACAGCTCAAGCAGCGCGGGTTTAAACCCCGCGCTGGGGCTAGGCGTACACGTCCGTTGGCGGACGATGCGCAGTCGCGAAGGATTCGGTCGTTGTGGCTGACGTTGCATGGGTTGGGGGCGGTTCGGGATTCGTCTGAGGCGGCGTTGGCGCGCTATGTAATGGGGACGACCCGAGTGGCGGCGCTTCAGTGGTTGTCGACGTCCCAAGCCAGCCAGGTCATCGAGCAACTTAAACAGTGGCAGCGCCGGGTTGAGCCGCCGCAGGAGGGTGTGTGAGCCAACTGAGAAGCAAGGCGCCCGAGCTGCTGACGGACCTGACGGAGCATATCGCCGTGGCGCTGTGTGAGCTGGTTGCGATGGAGGCTGGCAAGGCTGAGCATGTGGCCAAGGAAGTGACGGAGCGGATGGCGGCTCATTGGGGCGGACAGAATGTGTATTTCCCGATGGGGCAGTCCGTCCAGCTCAGTCGCCGGGATCGGCAGATCTACGATGGCTTCAACGGCACCAATCACAGCGAGCTGGCCCGCCAGTACGGGGTGTCGTTGCAGTGGATCTATAAAATCGTCAAGGCCGTCCGTAAGGAGGAGATAGCGACGCGTCAGGGTGATATGTTTGGCCCGGTCGATGAGGAGTGATCGGGCCGCACTCGTTGCGCTGGCTGCAAGGGTTTTGCAGGGGGCGTCCCGACTCGTACCACGCTATCCCGCTATGGACCGGGTTTATGTCGGTTGGTGGTGGGGGAATATCTTAGGTCTGAACACATGGTGGGGTTGAAACTGGACTCCAGCCCCGACCGCACCAACAGCGGCCTGTTGCCGGTGCATAGTGACGGCCGTGCGCCGGCTGAATTTTCCAAGGGCGGCGTGATGGGCAAAATCAGGGTATTCAGGACGGAGCTTAAATTCGGTAACGGTTTCACGACCGTGCAACCGACGCTGGTCGGCAACAACGGCCGGATGCTGCCGCAGACCTTTCAGGGCGTCACCCTGGATTCCACCGAAATCAAATCCATTTCACTGACGGGGTTACGTTTCGACCGCGAAACCGACCGGGCGAAGACTGCCTCGGAGGACTTGGCGCTGTTCAGCAAAAACGGACGCTTCCGGGGCATTATCGAATCCGATCACTTCACCATGGGCGGTGGCACCTACACCTTTTCGCCGCAGTTGGCAGTGACCTACCAGCGTGCCGAACTCGAAGACATCTACCGCCAGCACTACGTTGGCCTGATGCATACCACGCCAGTGGGCGAGGGCACATTCAAGAGCGATGTGCGTTATTTCGTCAGTGACGAAGCGGGTGCCGGGAAGGGCGGCAAGGTGGACAGCCGCTCGTTGAGCGGCGCTTTCACCTACAGCTTCAAAGGCCATGCCTTCACCCTCAGCGCCGTCCACAACGGTGGGGACACCGCGGTTCCTTACGTGAACGGCACCGACATCTACCTGCCCAATTTTGTGTTGATCAATGACTTCGACGAGCCCCGGGAGCGCTCCTGGCAAGCGCGGTATGACCTTGACTTCGCCCGCTTCGGCGTCCCGGGCCTGACGTTCAGGACGCTGTACGTGCGCGGGGACAACATCCGTTTGGCCAGCGGCGAAGAGGGCAAGGAATGGGAGCGCGATGTCGAGGTGCAGTACCTGGTCCAAAGCGGCCCGTTGAAGCACTTCGGCGTGCGCTGGCGCAACGGGATGGCACACAACAACTTCGCCCGTGACGTCGATGAAAACCGCCTGATCCTGACCTACACGCTGGCGCTTTTCTGACCGCGAACAGCGGTGTAGCCACGCAAGAACGGTGGCGCCTGCAGTCCGGGAAAACGGGTGCAGGCTCGCGCTGCCCCGGCGATTAACAAAAACTCAATACCCCCCTTTCTTAAAGTCGATAGCCGCGTTCGGACGGCGTTCCCTATCCTCGACCCATTACAAAAACGCGCACGAACACGTGCGCTACAGGGTGTTGAAGATGCTGACCGACAGCTTGAAAGACATAAAAGTCGTGGACTTTTCGCACGTTGTGGCGGGACCGGTCTGCGGCATGTTGCTGGGTGACATGGGCGCCGACGTAATCAAGGTCGAACCGCTGGGCGGTGAGCTGGGTCGCGCCATCGGCCCGCCCTGGCAGCAGCGTCAGAGCGTGACGTCGCTCAGTGTGAACCGCAACAAGCGAGGGATTGCGCTGGACCTGAAAAGCGACCGTGGCCGCACGATCGCGCTGGAATTGATGCGTGATGCCGATGTGGTCATCGAAAGTTTCAGGCCCGGCGTGATGGCCCGACTAGGCCTGGATTACGCCTCGGTCAAGGCCACCAATCCCGGTGTCATTTATTGCTCGGTTTCCGCCTACGGACAAACAGGAATCTGGCATGACCGGCCGGGTGTCGACGGGATCATTCAGGCCGTCACCGGCTTGATGAGCATGCTCGGCAGTCCTGATTCAGAGCCGTCCAAGGTGCCGATTCCTATCGCCGACATGGTGACCGCTTACCTGTCCACCATCTCGATACTGGCTTCGCTCAATGGCCGTCGGCGGCAGGGGCAGGGCGAGCACCTGGATGTAAGTTTGTACAACTGCACATTGATGCTGCAGCACCTGTCGTTAAGCAGTTTTCTGGCGACCGGGCAGGTCCCGGAAAAAACCGGCAGCGCCGCGCCATATGCTGCACCGAACGAAGCGTTCAAGACCGCCGATGGCTGGATCATGGTGGCGGCCTATCACCCGGTGCGCTGGACGGCACTGTGCGATCTGCTGGACTTGCCGGAATTGATGCAGGACCAACGTTTCATCGACAACCCGGGCCGAGTGCAGCATCGGGATCAGCTCCACCGGTTGCTTGAGCAACGGTTCATCGGCGAAGCCTCTGCGCACTGGCTGCCGCAACTGGAAGCCCGGGACATTCTGTGCGCGCCGGTGGCGGGGTACGACGAACTGACCGCGACCGAACACTATCGCCAGAGCGGCGTTGAAGTCGAACTGCCCCAGGCGGATGCGGGCGTACTGCGCATGCCGGGCTTTGCCATCAATAACCACCCCGACGCGCCGCTCAACGCGCCCCCCGCCGTGGGCGAACATACCCTCGAAATTCTGCAAACACTGGGGTACAGCGCACGCCAGATAGCGGAATTCGAAGCCGCAGGCGCCATCGGTGTACGCCCACGTCAGGAGTCCTGCGCATGACTACGTGCTTTGTCACCCTTGAGCATCAGGGCGCTGTCGCCCTGGTTACCCTGAACAGTCCCAACGGGCTGAACCCCCTGACCCATGAGCTGATGACTGCACTGGGCGATACCCTGCAAACGCTGGATGAAGACACCCAGACGCGGGCGATTGTCGTGACGGGCTCGGCCCGTGCCTTCGCCGCGGGCGCAGACATTCAAGCCATGGCGCAGATGACGTACTCCCGGGCCGTCAACGAAAACTTCCTGGCGGCTGAATGGCAGCGCGTCAGCACGCTGCGCAAACCTTTGGTGGCGGCCGTGCGCGGCTACGCACTGGGCGGCGGCTGCGAATTCGCGATGATTTGCGACATCGTCGTGGCGGGGGAAACCGCGGTCTTCGGTCAGCCGGAAATCAAGCTCGGCCTGGTGCCTGGCGCGGGTGGGACTCAACGTCTTCCGCGGGCGGTCGGCAAGTCGTTGGCCATGGAAATGAACCTGACCGGTGAATCCATCACGGCTGCCCAGGCATTGGCGGCGGGCCTGGTATCCCGAGTGGTGCCGGATGTGGACGTCGTCAATGCGGCGCTGGCGATCGGGCAGTCAATCGCGCGGCATTCGTTGCCGGTCCTGATCGCCGTGAAAGCGGCCACCGACCGTGCCTTCGAAACATCGCTGGCGGAAGGACTGGCCTACGAGCGCAGCGCTTTTCACGGCTGCTTCGCACTCGACGACCAGCGCGAGGGTTGTGAGGCGTTTCTGGAGCGACGTGTACCGCATTTCAACCATCGATAAAAAACCGACGACCCTAAGAGAGTATGTTTCATGAATCCTGAAAAACACGATCTGGTACTGATCGAACAACGCGGTGCTGTCCTGTACCTCACCCTTAACGGCAGCTATACCGGAAACGCCCTGACGACGCCGATGTGCGTGGCCCTGGCCGAGGCACTGGAGGGCATTAATGGCCGTCCGGATGTGCATTGCGTGGTCCTGCGCGGCAGTGGTCGGCATTTCTGCACCGGCGGCAACGTCAAAGACATGCAGAGCGGGGATGACCTGATGCAGGGCGCCACCGAGGACGTGCTCGAGAGTCTGCGCCGTTATCTGCACCGCATTACGCTGGCGATGCAAGCGGTGGACGTCCCGGTGATCGCTGCCATCAACGGCTCGGCCATTGGCGCGGGGCTCGACTTGAGCCTGATGTGCGACCTGCGGGTTGCCGTGAAAGGCGCGCGCCTCTCTGAAAGCTTTTTGCGTCTCGGGTTGATCTCGGGCATCGGCGGCGCGTGGTTTCTGACCCGTGCAGTCGGGCTGGCCAAAGCGATGGAAATGACGCTGACCAGCCAGTTCCACACCGCTGAAGAAGCCTTGCAGATGGGGCTGATTAACCGGGTGGTCGACGCCGATGAGCTCGACAGCACCGTCGAGCAACTGGCAACCACCATTTCCAGTGCGCCCCCCAAAGCCTTGCGTCTGGCCAAGCGCCTGGTTCGTCAGGCTGCAAGCAGCGATCTGCCTCAAGCGTTGGAATCAGCAGGCGCCGTTCAAGCCATCTTGCTTTGCGGCCCGGAACACAAGGCTGCCGTTAAAGCATTCCTTGCATCGACACAGTGACGACTGGCCGCGTTGATCTTTCGTCGCAGCCCATAACAATAAGGACCATATCAATGGACATCGCCGCAACCGCTGCATCTTACCGGCCCAGCATGTCACGCGTGGTTGGCACTGCCAGCTTCGGCACCATGCTCGAATACTATGACTTCCTCGTTTATGTCGCCTTGGGCAGCACCTTGCGTGCTTTGTTTTTGCCTGAGTTCGACCCCTTCGTTTCGTCGATTCTCACGGCAGGCACCTTTGGCGTTGCCTACCTGGCGCGACCACTGGGCACGCTGATCTTCAGTCCCATGTCTGATCGCATCGGGCGCAAACGCGCGTTCGTCATCACTCTGGTGCTGATGGGAACGTCGACCGTGCTGATGGGGTGTTTGCCGACCTATCAGTCGGCGGGGATCTTCGCGCCGGTGTGCCTGCTTGTGCTGCGCATCATTCAGGGAATTGCCTTGGGTGGGGAGTACGGTTCGGCGGCGGTGTATGTCATGGAGCATGCGCCCCGTGAGCGGCGCGGTCTGTTTACCAGTTTCTTGCAGAGTACCGCCAGCCTGGGCTTGTTGCTGGCGCTTCTGGTGGTTTCCTTGCTCAATGTTTACCTCACACCCGCCGACTTTGCTGCCTGGGGCTGGCGGGTGCCTTTTCTTGTTTCGGCGCCGATCGTTCTGGTCGCGACCTACATTCGCCTGGGGATGGAAGAGACGCCCGTCTTCCAGGCGCTCAAGGAGGAGGGCGGTGTATCTCGCTCGCCACTGGCGGACACCCTGACCAGCCGGGCGTCATGGAAGAACCTTCTGGTGGCGGTATTCGGTGCTCAAGGGGGCACGTCCGTCACCTTGTACACCTCGATCATCTACATGCTGTATTTCCTGCAGAACGTGCTGGCCGTGCCCGTGTTCGAAGCGAACCTGTGCGTCGGCGTCGCCATCCTCATTGCAGCGCCTTTGTATCCGCTGTTCGGCGCCCTTAGTGACCGGTATGGGCGGGCGTGGATCATGTTGGTCGGCATGGTGTTGTGGGCGGGTGCCGCGTATCCGTGTTTTGCGCAGATTGTCGCTTCGGCCAAGATCCAGGCCTGGCCGGTGTTGATCGCGTGCATCACGTTGCTCGCGGCGTTGACGGCAATGGTCATGGCGCCGCTGCCTGCGTTCATCGCTGACAGTTTTCCGCCGCAGAGCAGAACCACTGGCTTCGGGCTTTCGCAGCAGATTGGCAACATCCTGTTCGGCGGTTTCCTGCCCATGATCAGCTTGGCGCTGGTGAACTGGAGTGGCAACCCGCTGGCCGGCATCGTCTATTCGATCGTGTCGCTGCTACCGTGCATCTTGGTTGCAGCGATCTGGGGTGTGCGCATTGACCGCCAGCGCAGTTCCGATACTCAATAGGCCCGTCGATCCGCTCTGACCGCCTGGAGATTCTCAGTGAACATCAACGGCGCACATTCTCGCCCCTTACCGCCGCTCAACCCGCTCAAGGCGTTCGAGGCCACGGGTCGTTCGCTCAGCGTCACCCGTGCGGCGGACGAACTGTCGGTGACGCCTGCCGCGGTAAGCCGACAGATCAAGGCGCTGGAGGATTATCTGTCTGTGCAACTTTTCCGGCGCATGCCTACGGGCCTGGAGTTGACAGCTGCAGGCGAGCGTTATCTGGCGGATATCGTGCCGTTGTTTAACGCCCTCCGCGAGTCCACCAATGCCATTGTCGGTGGCTCGACGCGGCGTCAATTGCTGAAGATTCGTGCACCGGCGACCTTCGCGGTGCGCTGGCTGATTCCGCGCTTGGCGGGGTTCCACATTGCGCATCCGGCCATTGACGTGCAGCTGACCACGTCACCTGCCGCGCTGGATTTCGAGCACGAAGACCTCGACGGCGGCATTCAGTTGGGCGGCGGCGACTGGCCGGGGATCGGCACCCAGATGCTGACCCGCAATGAGTTGGTGCCTGTGGTGAGCGCGAGTTTTGCGTCGGATCTGCGAGTCCCGGAAGAGCTCGTCGATCAGGTGCTCTTGCATTCCCTCGCCCGGCTGGACGACTGGGCGTTGTGGCTGCGTGAAGCGGGTGTGCCTCAAGTCAACCCGTACCGAGGCATGCGCTACGAAACCTCTCTACTGGCGTACCAGGCCGCTATCGAAGGCCACGGTGTGGCCATCGCTCAGAAGTCGCTGGTGAATAAAGAGCTTGAGGCCGGATTGCTGCGCATGCCCTTTGACCTGGTTATCGATCGGCAAAGCTTTTCGTATTACTTCGCCTGGCCAGTGAACAAACCCGAATCGACGGCGCTCAGCACGTTTCGTGAATGGCTCAGCCAGCGGGCTGAATGAAGCTCACCCATCGCAGCGCAGATGCCCGTGCCGGTGATTCGGCAGCGGCGGCCCGGCCCATCTCTTGCTAGGTAGCGATGCGCTGGGGCTGGTTCGTGGCAAGCTTGAGCAGTCGTTGAAATATCTCGAACAATGGGAAGCCTCGACCCGCTCTACCGATAGCTGAACGCGGCGAGCAGGAGGATCGAACATGAGTAATGATGCACAAACGACTGAGCGCATGGTCCAGTTGATGGAGCAACTGGCACCGCTCGAAGGCTACAACCTGAGTCCCCTGGATGACATACGTTTTTTGCGTTCAAACAGGCCGCTGACCCGCACACCCGTGCTCTATGAGCCTGGCATTGTGATCTTGTGTCAGGGCCGCAAGCGCGGTTACCTGGGGGACGACGTCTACATTTACGACGCCCAGCACTATCTGGTGGTGTCGGTGCCGGTGCCGTTCACGATGGAAACCGACGCCAGCGAAGAAGAACCCATGTTCGCTGTATACATGCGACTGGATTTCAAGCTGGCAGGCGAGCTGATTCTGGAGATCGACGAGACATTCGGCCCGACGGCAGCTCCCCCAAAGGGCATGTATTCCTCACCGATGGACGACCGTTTGCGTGAGTCCACCCTGCGCTTTCTCGCCGCCATGAGTCACCCGGTCGATGCGCAGATCCTCGGCCCGTCGCTGCTTCGCGAGATTTATTATCGGATCATCGCCGGCGAGCAGGGCGGCTCCATGCGTGCTGCACTCAGTAAGCAGGGGCACTTCGGCAAAGTCACTCGCGCCATCCGCAAAATCCACAGCTCTTATCAGGAGCAGTTGAACGTGGAAGCGCTGGCGCAGGAGGCTAGCATGAACGTCCCCAATTTCCATCTGCACTTCAGAACGGTTACTGACTCTTCGCCCATGCAGTACCTGAAGTCGACGCGTCTGCACCAGGCACGTTTACTGATGTTGCGTAACGATGTTTCGGTGGCAGCCGCGGCGTTCGATGTCGGCTACGAAAGCGCCTCGCAATTCAGTCGGGAATTCAAACGCTTTTTCGGTCGCACGCCTCATGCAGAGGTCGTGTGGATGAAAGCGACATATGCATTACCTGAGTCCAGTACACCGTCGATCTTCGTCTCTTCGCATTAGAGGTGACGGCGGGGGGACGATGTTTCGTAGTAAGCGAGTAATAGCCTCAACATATCTGCCTGGAACCCGTGTGATGGACCGGCAACGTCCATTCCAGTTACACGATTTAACATAATATACATTATACGTAACAGTCTGTGTCAGCACTGGGTGGTGAGTGTGACGCTTTGCAACGCTCAGAACCCCCAAATTCCATCCTTGGGCGTCCAGTCCTCAAATCGCTACCTCGGCGTCTATCATCAACACCACGCTCATTCTCCATCACGAATGCCTCCACACCTCGCATCAAGCTGAGCAACATCGACTCAGCACCAACGCTCACGCCCAGATTAAAGATGCACCATGAATCGCTTACTCGCCGCGGTGCTCATCTGCGCAAGCTTCAACGCGGGCTCTGTGGTTTCCATCGCACACACCGTCGCCAGTCAGGCGTCAACGTTCGCCAACGCAACGCTGTGCGAATCCCTCAAGGGTGATCATTCTCGGTTCGGCCTGGCAATGGACAATGCCGAAATAGACAACGGACCGAGTTCGATGAGCTTCAAGACCGCAAGTCGCTTAAGGACTGCATCAAGCCAGAGGACGTCATTGATGACGATGTCCGGAAATGCATGAAAGGGATTTGAGCACACAGTGATTGCTTATTGGATGCGACGGCGCACGCCGATAGGCTGGGCAGATATTGCGAGAATTCGCTGGATTCAGCATTCAGGTAGCCGGATTGACGCGTTTGCAATATCCGATAACTGTCAGACCCGGATATTGCACAATACTGCTCCACATAGGATTATCACGACCATTCCAGAGCCTTCTGCAAGCGATTTTCAAAAATGTCCACGCCTTCGACACCGCACCCGTTATTCGAGACTTTTGCCCGTTTCGTCGAGCTGAATTTCAGTTCGCTCAAGGAGGAACTGCCCGCCGTCACCGGCTATCTGGAGCAGTTTCCCGCTGAATTGCAGGCCCTTGAGGGCTATCGTGCCGTGCGGGGTTTTTTGAAGTCCTATGCTGGTAACGAGTCTACGTTCAATTCCTACCGCACGCACGTCGAGCGCCTGTTGCTATGGACCCTGCTCAAGTCTCGCGTTTCCCTTCTGGACATGCGCCGTACTCATGCCGAATCGTTTCTGGAGTTCTGCCTCGCACCCGACCCCGCCTGGGTCGGCCCTGTCGTGAAATCTCGCTTCTTGCGGGTCGGTGGTCGCAAGAAGCTGGCGAGTGATACGTCTGTGTTGAACCCTGATTGGCGGCCTTTCAGTCAGTCAGCTTCGAAAGAGGATCGCAAGCGCGCCAGCGAGGACAACCGCCCTCTCCTTCAGGACCATTACAAACCTGCGCAAGGCTCGATCGCGCAGATATTTGCGGTCTGCGGCAGCTTTTTTCAGCATGCCATCGATGAGGGTTTCTGTGAGCACAACCCGTTCAAGGCCGTTAAACAGAAGAGCAAGTACAAGCAGCGCACCACGGGCGACGCCGACACGCGCATTCTGACCTCATTGCAGTGGGACTTTGTGCTGGAAACAGCCGAGTTGCTGGCCTCCCAGGATGCTAGATATGAACGCACGCTGTTCATCGTGGCGACGATTTTTGCGATGTATTTGCGGGTTTCCGATCTGGTCGGGCGTGAGAACTGGACGCCGAGCATGGGCGACATGCGCAAGGATGGCGCGGGCAACTGGTGGTATCACGTGGTTGGCAAAGGCAACAAGGCCGGGAAAATCAGCGTGCGGGACGACTACGTCGAGAACTACCTCAAGCGTTGGCGGGTGCATCAGGGCCTGTCGCCGTTGCCCGGTTTCCGCGAAACCACCCCGTTGATCGCGACGCAACGAGGGCGCGCCGGGTTGTCGGATCGACATATCCGGGTGTTGCTCCAAGAGGTATTCGACCGGGCACTGGAGCGGATGCAGGCGGAAAACTGGGCAGATGAAGACGTTGGACGCCTGCGTGCGGCATCTTTGCATTGGTTGAGGCACACCTCGGCGACGTTCGATGCGCCCCATCGCGACATGAAAGACCTTCAGGTCGATTTGCGGCACAACAGCCTCAGCACGACCCAGAACGTCTACTACAATTCCGAGGACGAAAAGCGCGCGTATTCGGCAAAACGGCTGCCCATGAGGGAGCGTGATTGAGCCTTTATATTCATCGCGAATCACCCACCTCTTCAGGATGCCGGAGGGCCGCAATGGTGACCGGCAAAAACGATACGGCCGCCGTGACCGCTATGACGATGACCGCCGCTGCGATACCTGCGTGATCACCCACGTAACCGTACAGCACCGGGGCCAGCGCGCCGGCGCCAATGGTCCCGGTGTAAAACACTGAAAAAGCTCGGGCGTGCCCGGGCGTGTCGACCACGTCGGTGACCGCGCCGTACAACACGGAAGATGTGCCGTTCAACACCACTCCCAGGAACGGCAGTGTCAGCATGGCGATCGTCAGCGGTGTCGTCAGAACCAGCACGATAAGCAGTGCGGTCGCCACCTCCGTCAGCATGATTGCCCTGGTGCTGCCGAGTGAGTCCGCCATCCAGCCGCAACAAAACTTGCCGACTGCGCCGCCGATGAAGACCAGCGTCAGGCCAACGCCCGTTTGAGCCAACGAGCCGCCGCTGGACTTGATGATGAACGGAAGAAAGGTGAGAAATCCCATGCGCACAGCACTGTCCAGTATCGCTGTGGCGAGCAGTGCCCGAAAGGCGCCCGGTGTCTCGGTCACTCCGTTGATATCCCTTGCCGGACGACTCCGCTCAGGCGACGCGTGAACGGTGTCAGTCCTTTTAAGGAGCGCTCCGATCAATAACGCCGCGAGCACGCCCACGCCTGCGTATACAAAGATCACATTACGATACGAGCCATAGGTGAGCAGTACCGCCGCTGAAGCGGGCAGCACCGATTTGCCGACATCCCCCGCGAAGTTGTAGATCCCCAGCGGCCGCTTGGCCCCGCTGCCGTATGCCCGAGACACCATGGCGGACGCCACGGGGTGTTGCACGCTCGCGCCGATCCCGGCGACCACCAGTGCGGCACCCAGCCCGACGGCGCTCCCGGCCAGGCCCGCCAGTAACCAGCCGAGCGCGGTGACAGCGGTTGACCCGACGAGCAAATGGACCGGACGAACGTTCGATGTCAACGAGGTGACCGGTATCTGCAACGCAGCCAACGTCAAGGCATAAGCGCTTCTGAGCACACTGAGCCACACATAGCCGAGCATGAACATGTCCTGCCAGACGGGGAGGAACACATACACCAGATCGCACAAACCATCGTGCGTGGCATGGGCCGCGCAGGCGGCGGTGAGCGCATTTTTACGTGATGTTCGTTTAGTATGCGGGACGTCAGGCGCGGGAGCTGATGAGGTCATGGTGAGTGTTCGCGGCAGGGAAAAGCTATTCTGTCCCGACGCGGGAAACGGTCGTTAATGAAAGGATTTTATGCCCTATGAATGTCCAGTTGAGGCTCGGCAATGGCCGCTAGGAAATTCCCCTCGATGGCTGCGCTCAGAGGTTTTGAGGCCTGCGTTCGGCACCTTAATTTTTCGCAGGCGGCGTTGGAGTTGCATGTCACGCAAAGCGCGATCAGCCACCAGGTCAGGCAACTGGAGGAGATACTGGGCGCCGAGCTGTTTGACCGCACTGCAGGTGCGATGGTCGTGACGCAGGCTGGCATCGAACTGCTTCCTGTCGTGCGCCAATTCCTGAAGGATTTTGCCGCCCTCGCCACGCGCTTCGAGCGAAATGCTCAGGGCACATCGCTGATCGAGCTGTTCGTACACGACTCGTTCGCCAACACCTGGTTGATCCCTCGCCTGCCCGCCTTCTACGCCAGGCATCCCGACATCCGTATTCAACTCAACACCGAGGATTTCTCGCGATTCGATAATGCCAGCGGACAAGCCGCCATACGCCTGGAAACCCGCGACGCCACATGGCCGGGCTTTTACGCCGAGTTCGTGCTTCCCGAACGGATTTTCCCGGTTTGCAGCCCTGCCCTGATTGACCGAATCGGCCCTCCCGCAACCCCCGCAGACGTGATCAAGTTCCCGGTCATTCTGCGTTCCCGGAACATGGCCAATGGCGAGCAGATATCGACGCCTTCCTGGGATTACTGGCTTGAGAAACACGCACTGGCACCCTCCTCGCTCAATTGCGTGCTGGTCGTGCCTCACTCGAACATGGCCGTCTCGGCGGCGATTCGAGGGCTGGGCGTCGCGATGGCCAGGACATCGCACATTTCTGATGAACTGCGCACCGGCACGCTTCGCAAGCTGCTCGATGAGGAAATGGAAAGTGACACGGGTTATCACTTTCTCTGTGCCCCAGGCAAACAGAGCTCGCCTGAGATTCGCGCCGTGCTTGACTGGCTCAAGGCAGAAAGCAGAGAGGCTGACAACCCTGACACTGCATCGGCAGATTGACCCGGCGCGACACGCACGCTTGTTCAGCGACGCAATCTGGACAGGCTTCGAGACACCGTGAGAGGCGGGTGTCGTCGCTCGCGCGTGAAGCCCCTCACACCAGTTCTTTCTCCAACTCCAGCGTCACCCGGTCTTCCAGCGCCTTGGCCTCGGTCACGCTGACGTCCCGAGGCAGGACGACGCCGTTTTTGGCGGCGAGGATTTCGGCCATGACGCTGACGGCGATTTCCGCCGGGGTCTTGCTGCCGATATAAATGCCAATGGGGCCGCGCAGTCGCTGAAGTGACGCTTCGGTTTCGCCAAAGTGTTCGATCAAGCGCTCGCGACGCTGTTGGCTGTTGCGGCGCGAACCGATGGCGCCGATGTAAAACGCCGGACTCTGCAAGGCCTCCAGCAAGGCCAGGTCGTCGAGCTTGGGATCGTGGCTCAAGGCGACGACGCAAGTCCTGAGGTCAACCGAGAAATCCCGGACGACGTCATCCGGCATGCCAACGATGCGCTGGACACCGTTGACCGACCAGGTCTCGACGTACTCGGAGCGCGGATCACAGACCGTGACTTTGAAGCCGTTGAACAACGCCATCGTGGCCAGGTACTCGGCCAGCGCACCGGCGCCGATCATGAGCAGGCGGTACCCTGGGCCCAAGGTGTTGAGCATCTGTAGGCCGTCAAAGCTGAACTGCTCAGGTGCAGGGCTGTGTTCGAGGCTTACTTCGTTGCTCGCCAACACCAGGCGCCGACGCACCAAATGCCCCGAGTCGAGCTGGCCCAACACTTCATCCAGCGATTGCCAGGAAGGGTTGAACTCGAAGACCAGCTCCAGGGTTCCGCCACACGGCAATCCGAAACGATGGGCTTCGTCGGCCGTGACGCCGTAACGCACCACTTCCGGGTGCCCTCCCCTTAAACCCTCACCTCCGTAGGCGGTGGTATAGCGGTGGATGAGATCGTCTTCGATACAGCCCCCCGACACGCTGCCCACCACGCGACCGTCGTTACGCAGGGCCATCATCGAGCCGACGGGCCTCGGCGAGGAGCCCCAGGTCCGGGACACGGTCGCCAACAGCACGTGTTCTCCTGCCGCGAGCCAGTCACGGGCGGTGCGCAACACCAAAAGGTCAATGCTTTCCATCAGGCGTCTCCTTACCGCATTTGCAGAATGATCGGGCTGCTACTCGCCGGGTCTGTGTGTTCACGTAGTTTGCTGACTGCCTGCGCGTCCACGGGTTCACTCTGATTGCCCCACGTGCTGCGCACGAAAGACAGGACTTCGGCGATTTGCTGATCCGACAGCTGTTCGCGGAACGCCGGCATGCGATAGGCATCCGGGACGCCAGCCGCGACGACCCGTTGGGAACCGTTCAGGGTGATGTTGATGGCCGAAGCGTTTTCTTTCGCCAGCGCCGACGTCGCCCCGGCCAAAGGTGGCATCCACTCCGACTGCCCTTTTCCATCGTCCCCATGACACGACGCACAGCGGGTCACATACGTGTGGGCGCCGGGAACGTCCAGCCGGGCAGCGGCAGACACTGCTTGATACTGCCAGGGTGCGCCGTCGCGTTGGCCGTCGCCGGGCAATGACTTCAGATAACGCGCAATCGCCGACAGGTCCCCGTCGCTCATGAACTGCGTGGAGTTGTTGAAGGCCTCGGTCATCGAACCGAAGACTACAGCGTGTTTGTTGCGGCCGGTCTTGAGGAACTGCACGATTTCCGGCTCGTCCCAGCGACCCAGCCCGGTGTTGTGATCGTTGCGCAAACTCGGCGCGTACCAGCCGTCGAGCAACGCACCCGCCAGGAACGGTGTGCCGGAATCGTCGAGCGCCTTCTCATTGAACGCCAGTCCGCGCGGCGTGTGGCAACTGCCGCAGTGGCCCGGGCCTTGAACGATGTACGCACCGCGATTCCATAGCTCGTCCTTACCCGCCTTGGCCGCATACGGCGAGGCGTCGGTGAACACGCCGTTCCACAACGCGATGGGCCAACGCATGTTCAGCGGCCAGGGAATCGCGCTCGCGATGTTGGCCTGGTTGACCGGCGCTATCCCTTTCATGAAAAACGCATATAACGCGCGGACGTCATCGTCCGTGAGCTTGGCGTAAGACGGATACGGCATGGCCGGGTACAGACGACGTCCGCCGGGGGCGACGCCATGTCGAACGGCCCTGTCAAAGTCCGCCAGGCTGTAGCCGCCAATGCCGGTGTCCCGGTCCGGGGTGATGTTGGTGGTATGAATCGCGCCCAGTGGCGTGGCCATTTCCAGGCCTCCGGCAAACGGCGCACCCCCAGGCACGCTGTGACACGCCACGCAATCACTGAGCCGGGCGACATACTCACCTCGGGTCACCAGCGCGGGTGCCGTGTCAGCGGTCTGATCAGCTTGCACATGCGAGGCGGGCTCGCGGGTAACGTACCAGGCCAGCAGGCCCGCCGCGACCAGGCACGGCAGCGCCAGCCAGCCAGCGGTTCTTGCGAATCGGCTGTTATTCATAAAGGCTCCGGCGCAGGTCAGGTAAAGGTGTATCGGCTCAAGGGCATGCTGCGAGGCCGTTGCCCCGTCAATGCCGCGACCGCGTTGGCCACGGCAGGCGCCACCGCAGGCAGCGGCGGTTCACCGATGCCGCCCATTTTTTCCCCGCTTTCGACCACCTTCACATGCACCCGTGCCATCCGCGACGGCGGCAGAATCGGATATAAGTCGTAGTTGCGCGCACGGGGTTTACCGTCGACGTACACCGCCTCCTCCACCAATACCTGAGACAACCCCAACGACACCGCGCCGTTGACCTGCGCCTCGACAATCGCCGGGTTGACGATGCTGCCCGGGTCGATGGCTTGCCAGATGTCGTGCACCTTGACCTGCCCATGCTCGATGGACACCTCGGCGATCACGGCTGTCTGCGTGCCGAACGGCGATGCCATGGCCACGCCGCGAGCGCGTTTGCTGCCGTCCTCTGCAGTGAACGGGCCGCGCTTCCAGCCTCCCGAGAGTTCGCCGACAGCGTTGAGCAAGGTCGTCAGGCGTTTGTTGTCGCGCAACAGGTGCAGGCGCAGTTCGAACGGATCTTTGCCGCCTTTGTCCGCCAGCTCGTCGAGAAAGGACTCATAGAAGAAGTCGTTGAGCGAATTACCCACCGAGCGCCAGTAGCCCAACGTGACCGAGCCTTTGACGTAGATCTGGGCAATGCGCTTGTTGGGAATCGCGTAGGACTTGCCAGACAACCCTTCAAGGGCCGTCGGGTCGATCTTGTCGCCCTGCTTGCCGGCCAGTCCCTCGGTCGGCCCTTCCGTCGCGCTGATCGCTTCGATTGCAACAGGCCAACCGTCATTGTCCAGAGCGCCGCGGAAATTGACTGCTGCGCCGGGTCTCAAGACGTCACGCAAAAACTCTTCTTCTCGGCTCCAGATCATTTTCACCGGACGCCCGACCGCTTTCGCCAGTTCGATAGCCTGCGGGTACGGACTGGCCGAGTCGTACAGGAAATGCCGACCGAAAAAGCCGCCCAGCAACGGCGAATGCAGGGTGATACGCGACGGGTCCAGCCCGAAGCGCTTGGCAATGTCGGCCTGGAACATTTCAGGGGCCTGGTTGGGCAGCCAGATTTCCAGCGACCCGTCCGGGTTGAACCGGGCCAGGGCCGACGGCGGCTCCAACTGGGCATGGTGCAGGTACTGATTGTTGTAGGTCGCTTCGATTTTGCTCTTGGCGTTGGCCAGCGTACCGGCCACATCGCCTTCGTTTTCGTCATCGCGAGCCGGGCCTTTCTCAGCGGCCAGTCGTTTGAAATAGGCGTCGGTCGAGAAATCGGCGGGCATCACGCGCATCGTCGAATCGGCGGGTGCTTCCTGCCAGTCCACCTGAATCGCTTCCACGGCGCGCTTGGCATGCCACCAACGCTCGGCGACCACCGCCACGGCGCCGGGCAGACGGTGCACCGAATGCACGCCTTTCATGGCCTTGACCTGGTCTTCGTTGCGCAGGGTGCCCACGGTCATGCCCAGGCGCGGCGCGTGTTGCACCGCAGCGTGGAGCATGCCGTCGACTTTGAGATCGATGGTGTAGAGCGCCTTGCCGGTGGATTTGTCGTAGGCATCGAGGCGTTTGACGGGTTTGCCGATCCAGCGGAACTGGCTCGGGTCGCGCAGCGTGACGCTGGCGGGGTCCGGCACCGGCAAGTCCAGTGCGCGGCCCGCCAGTTCACCATAAGGAATGGACCGACCCGAGGCCGCGTGCACCACTTTACCGGGCTCGGTGGTCAGTTCGCTGACGGGCGCGTTGAGCGCCTCAGCCCCTGCCTGAAGCAGCATGGCGCGGGCCAACGCGCCCATACGGCGCATGGTCGGGTAGCTCATCCGGATCGACATGCTGCCGCCCGTGATGCGGATGCCGTTTTCCATCACGTAATACGCTTCACCCGGCGGAGCGCACTCCACGACAAAGGTGGCAGGGTCGGCATCGAGCTCTTCGCCGACGATCTGCGCCATGGCCGTGAACGTACCCTGCCCGCCCTCAATGAACGGCGACAGCAGCCGTACTGTGTTGTCCGGGCGAATTTCAAGAAACGCAGGCACCTGGGTCCCGCGTTCTGCGGCGGCGGTGGCGGCCTGTACGCGAGACGAACCGAGTGGCAAGCCAAAACCCAACACCAACGCGCCCACGGCGGTGCCGGTCAGGAAGCGTCGGCGGGAAAAGTTGACGGGCTCGGTCAGGGGTTGCCCCATGAGATGGGCGACGGCATCGAAACGAACGTTCATCAGGCATCCCCCTTCACGGTTTGTCCGGCGAGGTCATGGACAGCGGCATGAATCGCGTTATAGGTGCCGCAGCGGCACAGATTGACCATCGCGGCCTCGATCTGCGCGTCGCTGGGTCTGGCCGTGTGTTTGAGCAGCGCGGTGGCGGCCATCACTTGACCGGACTGGCAATAGCCGCACTGAGCGACTTGATGCTCGACCCACGTGGCGACCACACGCTTACCGACTTCATCGGACTCAATCGCCTCGATGGTCGTCACCTCACGGCCCACCACACCGGCCACCGGAGTCACGCAGGAACGCACGACGTTGCCATCCACCAGCACCGAGCACGCGCCGCACTGTGCGAGGCCGCAACCGTATTTGGTGCCCGTCATGCCCAGATCGTCGCGAATCACCCACAGCAAGGGCGTATCGGCGTCGGCATCAACTTGATAGGTCTTCTGATTAATGCGTAATTCCATGGCTCACCCGCTCATCATCGGTTGATTATGCTTTTTGATTTTTTAAACGGCGGCGCTGCGGGCAGCGATGACAGGCGGGGTCTCCCGGCTGCGTAGACGCGTGTCGAAGGCCGGCGCCAGGTGCGATGCCTGGCAGGGAGGAGGCTTTTTGAAACAGGCTCCCGGTGGCCCAACTTTAGCCCTTGGTTCTGACGTTTTCTATCCATGCCGTGAAAGGTCGGAGGATTAGGCAAGTATTCAGGAGGATTGCACTTCAGAGGCGCGCGGGTGGGCCTGATTCACTCCGTCGCGCGGCTCCCCGCCGCCAGACATGATTGGATATCGCGCATAGGTGGCGCGCCGAAACTGCGTTTGTATTCCCGGTTGAACTGGGTGGCGCTTTCGTAGCCGACACGCACGGCAGCGGTCGTGGCATCCACGGCTTCGGTCAACAGAATCCGGCGAGCCTCGTGAAGACGAAGGTGTTTCTGGTACTGCAACGGGCTCATGGCGGTCATGACCCGAAAATGGTGATGCAACGTCGACACGCCCATTCCCGCCAGCGTCGCGAGGTCTTCGATCCGCAGTGGCTGCATATAGTGGTCCCGCAGCCAGGCGATGGCCTTGGCGATGCGCTGACTCTGTGTTCCGGCGATGATCGTGTCTCGAAAGCGAAGCCCCGCCGAACTCACCAGAATCCGATAAATGATCTCGCGCTGTATGAGCGGCCCGACATGGAGCAAATCCTGGGGGTTGTCGATCAGCTTGATCAGCCGCCCCACAGCATCGAACAGCTCGACCGTCGCCGGTCCGAGGGCCATGCCGATACCGGTGGCAGCGCCGCCTGAACCGGTGGTTCCCACATCGGCCATGACCTGGCGCGCCGTCTGCAAGTCGAGTCGCATCAACAGCGAGACGTAAGGGGCTTCGGGGGTCGCGTCCAGCACTTCGGTCACCGTTGGCAGGTTGACAGCGGTGAGCAGGAATCGGGACTCGTTATAGATGTAGGTGGTTTTCCCGAGGTGCAGGCGCTTGCGCCCCCGAAGGATCAGGGAAATGCTCGGTTCGTAGACATATGAGCTGGGCACGGTCGGCCTCAGAACCGTGGCAACGCTGAGACCGGGCAACGAGGTCATGCGCTCGGCATCGTTTTTCAGAAACCTTTCAATGCGGTTTGCCAGTTCCTCGCGAATGCCGGCGGTTTCGGCACGCCGGAGATCATCCGCCTCGTTCAATTCAATCATGATGAGGGACCTGAATCACAGTGTTCATGGGGAGACGTTGCGTTCATGACGACTGTAGAGGCATGCGCCGTTTTCAAGTTAGCCCATTTCTATCGAGGGATTGCCTGATTCTCTGGCTTGCCATTGCGAGGAGATAACGGCGCGTTCCCTGTTTCCCGCCAGCGCACTCTGTCACCTCCCTCTTCCAGCCCCGTCATCCAAGCGGATCGGGCAATGACCCGGGAGTATCGGGCTGACCGGCGGCCGACATTCAGCCGTATGGTCATTGCTCCTCCCTACCAGGACATTCGACCGATGAAGACTTATGGATACGCTGCACACAATGCCAACAGCCCACTGACTCATTTTTCCTTCGAACGCCGCGAATTGCGGCCGGATGACGTTGCCATTGAAATCCTCTACTGCGGGGTGTGCCATAGCGACCTGCATCAGGCACGCGGCGATTGGAGCGCCTTCCAAAAGACGCACTACCCCTGCGTGCCGGGCCACGAGATCATTGGCAAAGTGGTCGAAACGGGCCGCCACGTCAGCCGGTTCAGCGTTGGGCAGCACGTGGCGGTCGGGACCATCATCGACAGCTGCTCGCACTGCGATCAGTGCCGACTCGGCGAAGAGCAAATGTGCCGCGAGTACCCGACCGTGACCTATAACGGGCAGGACCGGATCACCCACGACATCACCTTGGGCGGTTACGCCAAGCACACTGTCGTCAAAGACCATTTCGTGCTCGCGCTTCCCGAAAAGCTCGATCCAGCCCTCGCGGGCCCGCTGCTGTGTGCCGGGATCACCGTTTACTCCCCGCTGCGCACATGGAACGTCGGCCCCGGCAGCCGCGTAGGCGTCATCGGCATCGGCGGGCTGGGGCATCTGGCCGGGCGTTTCGCCGCAGCGATGGGCGCCAACGTAACGGTCCTCACTCGCACGTCCGGGAAGGCCGACGAGGCGTACGCATTGGGCGCTGACAATGTGCTGCTGTCCACCTCGGACGAGGCCATGGCCAGCGCCGCGTCAGCCTTTGATGTGATCATCGACACGATTCCCGTCGCCCACGACCTGTCGCCTTATCTGGGGCTGCTGGACGTGGCCGGCGCGCTGGTCATCGTCGGCAATCTGGGTGACATGGACGGCTTTAGCACCTTGCCGTTGATCATGGGGCGCCGACGCATCACCGGGTCGCCCTCCGGCGGCATTGCCCAAACCCAGGAAATGCTCGATTTCTGTGCGCGTAAAGGCATCGTTCCGGACTGCGAAACCATCGCGATCCAAGACATTAATCACGCCTTCGAACGTATGGAGCGCGGCGACGTCCGTTACCGGTTCGTGATCGACATGGCCTCACTGACCGCGGCCTGATCCTGCACTGCGAGGACACGCATGATGTTGCGTACCTCCTCTTGCAGCAAGAAACGCAGGCCATGAAATAAAACAGGGGCTTCTGAACGTATCGCCTTGGCCGTTGATCTCAACCTCTCTGGGCTGGCGCTTTCACGGCATTTATCGAGGTCGGCGCACAGGCTATTACGGACACAGGAGCCACCTGATGTTTCATCTTATGTTCAGCACGCCTTGCCTGTATGTGATCGTTCGATTCGTCTGGCCCCTGCCATGGCCCTTGCCCGTCAGAGTCGGGGCCTCGCTGGTCCTGTTGCTGGCGTCGCAGTACCACCTGTACGCGAAATTTTCCTCCGGCAGCGTGTTCTCGCCGGAGTTTCCCCGTGGGGTGATTATTCTTTTCAACTGGGCATTCGGCGCGATTCTGCTGATCGCGGTGTTGCAGCTCGTCGTTGATCTGGGCGCCCTGCTCACCCTGCTGGTTCGTCGCCGCTGGCTGGAGATTCCCGTCACGCTGCGCTATGGGATAGGGACTGCGGCGCTGTTACTGGCGGCTGTCGGCGTGCACCAGGCGATACGGGTCCCGCCGGTCAAGGACATCGATGTGGCCATTAAAGACCTGCCGCCGCAATTCGACGGCTATACCGTTCTGCAATTGACCGATATGCACATCAGTCGCCTCTTTAATCAGCCGTGGGCGCACGCGGTGGTTGATCGTTCCAACGCGCTGGGGGTTGATCTGATCGTGGTCACCGGCGACCTCATCGACGGCCCGCTCAGCGTACGAAGACAAGACGTCGAACCGCTGCGCAATCTGCACGCTCCCGACGGGGTGTATGTGATTCCCGGCAATCACGAGTATTTTTTCGATCACGAAACGTGGATGCACTACTTCGCGTCTCTGGGCATGATCCGTCTGAACAACAGCCATGCACTCATCGAGCGCAACGGCGCTCGTTTAGTCCTCGCTGGCGTCACCGACCTGAGCGCTCCACGGGCCGGTTTGCCGGGGCCGGACCTTAAGCAGGCGCTGGCAGGCGCGCCCGACCACACGCCGATCATTTTGCTGGACCACCAGCCGCGCAACGCTCGGCTCGCCGCGAGTCAAGGCGTGGCGTTGCAGTTGTCGGGACATACCCACGGCGGCATGATTCGTCCGCTTGACCTGATCATCGCTCGGGCCAACGAAGGTTTTGTGTCAGGGTTCTATGACGTTGACGGCCTGCAGCTTTACGTCAACAACGGCACCGCGCTCTGGCCAGGCTTCGCCCTGCGACTCGGCGTGCCTTCGGAACTGACACGCATCACGCTCAGGCGGGCAGCCGAGCCGGGATGATCAAGACGATAGCCATAACAGAGGAAGTTTATATAACGCACACAAAAACGCTGCGTCATTAGCGCAGCGTTTTTCTTATTGCCTATGAGCATATAAACATCGCCCAGCGAGATCAGCCGTTCTGACGGCCATAACCCATGGTGGTGTATTCCAAGTTATGGGTGACGCCGTTGCTATCAACATACGTCAGATCAGTTTTTACCAGGCCGTCAAACTTCTCAGGGTCTTGAGCGGTTTTAACGCTGGTGACCTTGGCGACGTCGAGGCCTTTGTGACGGTTGTACTGTTCGGTTTGAGACACTGGCTGTGCGCTGGCCTGGGTGTTCGACAGCTCATTGGCCGAGGCGAAGACACTGAACAGCGAGAGTGCGGCGAAGGCTACGTATTTCATGTGATTCTCCAAAAGTGGGTAAGGATCATTAAGTCGTCATTAGCAAAGCGGTGGTTTCGTTTGCTGTTGGGATCATTCTTCCCGAATAACGATGAGAAGATAAATACTCAGCATCGATAGGCGACATTACTGAAATCGATGATGTGTATTATCTTATATCCTGCAACGGTCTTTTACGCATGAAGTCATCATTAAAGTAAGTTCATCGACTTATTAACGTTTAATTTAACTATTGCGTTAACTTTGCCTTAATCAACGCAGCAAATAACGCCTGGTATGCCCATCAGGAAGCGTCTGGCCTCTCGGTTACGGGGGTCGAAAGCGCCAGCTCGCGCTTCTCGGCGCGGTGGGAGATATGTATCTTAGGCATGGCCCATGCTCAAACGACATAACCTGCGGTTTTTCGGCATGTTAGTCTCGCCGCTCATTTTAAATTGGCGTAGATCGTTTCATCGATGATGGCCAGCACCAGGAAACGTCAATGTCCAGAATCTCTCACTCCGCGCTGCGCCGTAATTTCCGTGAACTGTTGGCGTCCAGCACCAGCTTCGAAACCGCTTCCGTGTTTGACCCGATGTCAGCCCGTATTGCCGCTGACCTGGGGTTCGAAGTCGGGATTCTCGGCGGTTCGGTCGCTTCGCTGCAGGTCCTGGCGGCACCGGACTTTGCGTTGATCACCCTGAGCGAGTTCGTTGAACAGGCCACGCGTATTGGCCGTGTCGCTCAACTTCCTTTTATCGCCGACGCCGACCACGGCTATGGCAACGCGCTGAACGTCATGCGCACCGTTGAAGAGCTGGAACGCGCGGGCGTTGCGGCATTGACCATCGAAGACACCTTGCTGCCTGCGCAATTCGGTCGCAAGTCCACCGACCTGATCACCATTGAGGAAGGCATCGGCAAGGTCAAGGCTGCACTGGAAGCGCGGGTTGATCCGGAACTGTCGATCATCGCCCGGACCAATGCGGGTGTATTGCCTGTGCAAGACATCATCGAGCGAACCCAGGCGTATGAAAAAGCCGGTGCGGACGGCATCTGCATGGTGGGCATCAAGGACTTCGACCACCTCGAACAGATTTCGGAAAAACTCACCGTGCCGCTGATGCTGGTGACCTACGGCAATCCAAAACTCAGCGACAGTGACCGTCTGGCCAAGCTGGGCGTGCGTATCGTCGTAGCCGGGCATGCCGCGTACTTCGCGTCGATCAAGGCGACCTATGACAGCTTGCGTGCGCAGCGCAAGGTCACGCACAGCACCGAAAACCTCAGTGCCACCGAACTGACTCACACCTATACCCTGCCGGAAAGCTACGTGGCCTGGGCCGAGGAGTTCATGGACGTCAAGGAGTGATCGACGTCTTCACTCGACACGGCCAGCAGTAAATCGCAGGCAATAAAAAACCCGCCTGGGCGGGTTCTTTTCTATCAAGACCATTCCAACGTCCTGTCGGTTGCGTTCCGGGCAAATGGCAGATCATCCGTGACCTCTGAAGTACTTCCTGTACTTCAGTCGATGAATCCAATGTACGGCTTTCCCTGATTGGCGTATACGGCACTTTCGCTGAACTGCGTGTAAGCCTTTGGCTATACCCCGCTCAGATGACCGGAAATTCCGCACCGTCCATGGCGATCACGGTGCCGGTGATATAGCGCGCCTTGTCCGACGCCAGGAACAGCGCCAGATCGGCGATTTCTTCCGGCTTGGCCATGCGTCCCATCGGAATTTTCTGCACGCTGCGGGCGATGGCGGCGTCCATGGAAATACCGGCGTGGGCGGCGTCCGCTGCCATGCCTTCAGCCACGCGGCCCGTTTCGGTGAGGCCCGGGTTGATGCCCACCACCCGAACGCCAGTCCCGGCGTAAGCATTGCCTAATCCAGACGTCGCCAGCATCAACGCCGCATTCGCCGAACCGCCTGCCAGGTGAATCGGCTTGGCGACTTTTCCGCCGACGCCGATGATGTTGACGATCACGCCCTGCCCTCGTTCGGCCATGAGCTTGACCACCGGATCGACGACATTGATCGTGGAAAAGAACTTGGCGTTCATGGCCTCGCGCCAGAACGTCGGTGTGAGCTCTTGCGGCGGAGAGCGTTTTGCCGCGCCGGCCGAATTGACCAGCACGTCAATAGGTCCCACTTCCAGCACCACGCGTTGGACCAAGGCGGCCGCGAAAGCCTCGTCGGAAACATCGGCCGCGAAACCCACCGCCCCCGGCAGTGTCTTCAGCGCCGCGTCGATATTGGCCTGGGCGCGGGAGCTGATCACGACCCGGGCGCCCTGAGCCGCGAACTGCTGCGCGCAGGCCAGGCCAATGCCTTTGGAGCCGCCGGTGACGAGAACGATCTTGCCGTCGAATTCTTTCATTGCTGTCTCCCTGGGGGTGGGCGTTTGAGTGCTGATCGAAACGGGCGACGTTACACCATTTCGCGACTGCTTTATCATCGCCCCCTTCACAACGGCTGCGCTGCCTCAGGCGTGCCGTTTCGTTTCCTCATCAGAGAGCGCTCATGTCCAGCCAACACGTTACCTTCCTGCCCGATCCAGACGCGGATTCCATTTCTTCTGACGTTGCGACGTTCGGCGGCATTATGGTCTCCACGCAGATCCCGACCCGTGCTGACGGCAGCCTGGAACTGGGCACGATCACGGCTCAGAGCGAATGCACCCTTCAGGCGCTGAAAGTCGCGCTGGAACGTGCGGGCAGTTCGATGGACCGTGTGATGCACCTGACCATCTACTTGACCGACATGGCCGACCGGGCTGCGTTCAATGAGGTGTACAAGCGCTTCTTCGCGAAGCCCTGGCCCGTGCGTGCAGCGGTAGGCGTTGCGGCGCTTGCCGTGGAAGGCATGCGCGTGGAAGTGACGGCGATGGCGGCCAAGGGCTAACGTTTCGAGGCAGGATTCATCCTTCCCGGGCGAACCGGCATCCCTGTAGGAGCGAATTCATTCTGGGCGGCATTCCGACGAAGGGCCGGCACAGTCCATACATTTCTGTCGCCTGACCCATTTTTCGCGAATGAATTCGCTCCTACAGAAAATTGGGTCCGCCGGGGCGTTCTGTTTTCCGCCATCGGGCAGTCCATGGATGCCCCTCGGGCGTTTCGCCGCTACAATGCGCGCCTTGACCGTGACGATCCGACTAAAAAAACATGTCCCTACCCAAGCATCACCTGGAATTGCTCAGCCCGGCCCGCGATGTGGCGATTGCCCGCGAGGCCATTCTGCACGGCGCTGACGCCATTTATATCGGTGGCCCGAGCTTCGGCGCACGCCATAACGCTGCCAACGAAGTCAGCGACATCGCCGAGCTGGTCGAATTCGCCCGTCGCTATCACGCGCGGGTTTTCACCACGATCAACACGATCCTGCATGACAACGAACTGGAGCCAGCGCGCAAGCTGATCCACCAGTTGTACGACGCAGGCGTGGACGCGTTGATCGTTCAGGACCTGGGCGTCATGGAGCTGGATATTCCGCCCATCGAGCTGCACGCCAGCACCCAGACCGACATTCGTACACTGGAGCGAGCCAAGTTCCTCGACCAGGCCGGTTTCTCGCAGTTGGTACTGGCCCGTGAGCTGAATCTTCAAGAGATTCGCGCCATCGCCGACGAAACCGACGCCGCCATCGAGTTCTTCATTCATGGCGCACTGTGCGTGGCGTTTTCCGGCCAGTGCAACATTTCCCACGCCCACACCGGCCGCAGCGCCAACCGTGGCGACTGCTCCCAGGCCTGCCGCCTGCCCTACACATTGAAAGACGATCAGGGCCGCGTCGTGGCCTTTGAGAAACACCTGCTGTCGATGAAGGACAACAATCAGAGCGCCAACATCCGCGCCCTCGTCGAAGCCGGCGTGCGCTCGTTCAAAATCGAAGGCCGCTACAAGGACATGGGCTACGTGAAGAACATCACGGCCTATTACCGCCAGCGCCTGGACGACGTGCTTGAAGACCGCCCGGACTTGGCCCGCGCCTCCAGCGGCCGCACCGCGCATTTCTTCCTGCCCGACCCGGAAAAAACCTTCCACCGCGGCAGCACTGACTATTTCGTCACCGACCGCAAGATCGACATCGGCGCCTTCGACACCCCGACCTTCACGGGCCTGCCTGTGGGCATCGTCGAAAAAGTCGGCAAGCGCGACCTCCAAGTCGTGACCCATGACCCGTTGACCAACGGCGACGGCCTCAACGTGCTGATCAAGCGCGAAGTGGTCGGCTTCCGCGCCAACATCGCCGAGCCAAAAGGCGAATTCGAAGAAGACGGCGAAAAGCGCTACCGCTATCGCGTCGAACCCAACGAAATGCCAGCCGACTTGCATAAAGCCCGTCCGAATCATCCGCTGAATCGCAACCTCGACCACAACTGGCAACAAGCCCTGCAGAAGACCTCTGCCGAGCGCCGGATTGGTGTGTCGTGGCAGGCGCAGCTGCGTGAATCGCGTCTGGACATCACCGCCACCAGTGAGGAAGGCATCAGCGCCAGCGTCTCGCTGGACGGCCCATTCGGCGTGGCCAACAAACCGGAACAGGCACTGGATCAACTGCGCGACCTGCTCTGCCAGCTCGGCACCACCCAGTACCACGCCGTCGACGTCAAATTCGACGCGCCCGAGGCGTTCTTCATCCCGAACTCGCAGCTCAAGGCCTTGCGCCGCGAAGTCATCGAAGCCCTCACCGTCGCCCGCGTCGCTGCCCACCCACGAGGCGGTCGCAAGGCCGAAACCAGTCCGCCGCCGGTCTACCCGGAAGCGCACCTGTCGTTCCTGGCCAACGTATACAACCAGAAGGCGCGCGACTTCTACCACCGCCACGGCGTCAAGCTGATCGACGCTGCGTACGAAGCCCACGAAGAAGCAGGCGAAGTGCCGGTGATGATCACCAAACATTGCCTGCGTTTCTCCTTCAACTTGTGCCCGAAACAGGCCAAGGGCGTCACGGGCGTCAAGACTAAAGTGGCACCGATGCAGCTGATCCACGGCGACGAAGTCCTGACCCTGAAATTCGACTGCAAGCCATGCGAAATGCACATCATCGGCAAGATGAAAGGTCACATCCTCAACCTGCCACAACCCGGCAGCGCACCGGTCGTGGGCCACATCAGCCCCGCCGACCTGATGAAAACCATCCCTCGAGCACCGCACTGAGTCAGCACGGGCGCGCCGCAACGGCGCGCCCGACCGCTTCTCCCCCACCTCTCGCCCACCAATAGCGACAGTCGTCAGCCTGCCTGCGACGCGCCCACCGCGGCCATTGGCGAGCCTTTCAATATCCACGCTATAACAGGCGCCCAATGTCTTGTGGAGCCTTGTGAATGACTGTCGAGTTTCGTCCGGCCACGGCGGCGGATGCCCGTGAGATTGCCCGTTTGTTTCAGATCACGTCGGAGGGGGCTTCGGATTACATCTGGAGTCAGTTGGCGGAGCCCGGTGAGGCGTTGCTGGACGTAGGGACTCGGCGTTATGCCAGGGAGGGCGTGGACTTTTCCTTTCAGAACTGCCTGATCGCCGAGGCCCATGGCGAGGTCATTGGCATGATGCACAGCTATGCCATGCGCGAAGACCCGAACCCGACACCGGCGACCGATCCGGTGCTGGCGCCTTACGCAGACATGGAAATCCCTGACACGCTGTACATTTCGAGCCTGGCGTTGCACGAAGGCTGGCGCAGCAAGGGACTCGGTTTGCGGTTTCTGGAAAGCGCCCAGGCCCGCGCCGCCGCCATGGGGCTGAAGGGATTGAGCCTGATCGATTACGCCGAGAACACCGGCGCTCGACGCTTTTACGAACGTCACGGTTTCAGTGTGGTGAAGACCTGCCAGATCACGCCTCACCCGATGATCAGGGTCACCGGCGAAGCGTATCTGATGCAGCTTTTGAGCTGATCGGTCCAAATTACCGGCGCGCCAGTTCGTGCCGGGTGCACCCTTCGTAGTACACCTGCCGAACGCCTTCGGGGCGCATGCGCGAATCGCTGTTGTAGGTCTGTTCGGTGATGCCCAACGCGCTCATGCGCATCCATTGCTGGGGGAAGTGCCGGGCCTGAAACTTTTTCCGGGCCCCGTACAACGTCAGCCCCGCCAGTTTGTATTGCTGTGCCGTGCTGGCGATGCCTGCGCCCCACGTGCAGAGATCACGTTCGTTTTTGCTCAAATCCCGTGCAAATACGTGGCTGGAAGCGGCTGAAAGAACACAGAACGTCACAAACCACTTGATAATCCGCATGCAAATCCCTGGCTAAGTCACTGATCAGGCGTGGATTCTGCCGAGACTTTTCTGCAAAAGGGGCCAGCATAGTGCCTCTTTAGGCCCGCAGCCGACCAATGACCGGTAAGGGGTGTAAATCCCGAGCCGGGATGTGACAATTGCGTCACGAAACCCCGCGCCGCCTGCTACCGTGTAGAGGTGACAGGTGAACCTTATGGACCGACAACCGGTCGATAGTTGCACCTCTGGCCAGGTCTACGGTCACCGCCACGGTGAATCGATCGGGCCAGCTTTATTTTCAGAAGGACCGTCCATGATTCCAATTCAACGTATCGCCTGGCTCAAAGCGTGGGGTGCCCATGGTTTTACGGCGACCGGCGTCGTCCTCGCGTTCCTCGCGACCATCGCGCTGTTCGATAACCAGCCCAAGGCTTGCCTGCTGTGGCTGGGCATCGCGCTGATCGTGGATGGCCTGGACGGCTCGCTGGCGCGCAAGGTCAACGTGCAGTCGGTCCTGCCGCATTTTGACGGTTCGGTGTTGGATCTGGTGATCGACTATCTGACCTACGTCTTTATCCCTGCCCTGTTTATCTACCGCTACATTCCCCTCCCCGACTACACCCTGCTGCTGACGATTTCGATCATTCTGGTGTCGTCGCTGTTCTGCTTCTGCAACACCGAGATGAAGAGCAAGGACAATTATTTTGTGGGCTTCCCGGCGGCCTGGAACGTGGTTGCGTTGTGTGTGTACATCCTGTCGCCCGCGCCGTGGCTGACGTTCATCACGGTGATCTGCCTGGCGCTGCTGACCGTCACCCGCATGAAGTTCCTCCACCCGTTCCGCGTGCGCCGCTTCATGCCGCTCAACATCGCGGTGACCAGCGTGTGGTTCTTGTGCAGCTTTTTGATGGTGATCAACCATCCCTACAACGGCTCGTGGGTGCTGAGCGTATGGCTGGTGATGTCGGCGTACTTCCTGGGGATTTGTATCTGGCGCACGTCGCTGGAATGGATTGATAAAGCGCGGTATTGATCCAGGTGCTGGCGTCATGAAAAAAGCAGCCTCCTGAGGCTGCTTTTTTGTGGGCGCTTGGCACGGTTTTCTGTGGGAGCGAATTCATTCGCGAAATGATGTATCAGACGGTGGAGATACATGGGCTGTACCGGCCAATCGCGAATGAATTCGCTCCTACAGGGATATTGCATTTCAGTCTTCAGGCGGTGCTTTCCGGACCCAACCCCGCCAAATACGCCCACGGGTAAATCCCGCGCTGATGCCCGTCGCTGAACACCAGTTGCAACCCGTAGCCCTGTGGGTTGATCTCAATCAGACATAACGAAGACGCAACCACCGGTTTCATCCCCTTCAAACGAAACGCCCGGCATTGCGAGCACGGACATTGCTGTCGCAGCAGCACATGGTCAATGTACTGCTCACGCCCACCCTGCCAGCTCAACCTCAGGCGCTGCCGCTCCGTGGAATTGCCGATGGAGACCGGGGCCGGGATCATGGCAGTTGCGCCAAGGCGATGCGCACGGCCTTGCGCACCTCGGGATCGCCGTCGTGTTCCAGCTGCAACAGCGCCGGTCGCGCGCGGCCGTCGCGCAGTTCACCAAGGGCCAAGGCCGCTTCTTTGCGCAGGTTGCTGATGCCGTGGGTCAAGACTTCCACCAACGGCCACAGCGCCTCGACGTGACGCAAACGCCCCAGGCTGCGGGTGGCACGCAACCGCACTTGCCAGTACTCATCCGCCAAGGCGTCGATCAGCGCCGGTCCGGCGTCCTGTTGCCCCACCTTGCCCAACGTCGTGGCCGCCTCTTCGCGCACTTGCCAGGCGTCGTCCTGCAAGGCTTTACGCAAAGCAGGCAACACGTCGGCGTTGCTGGCCAGCCCCAGCGCCCCGGTCGCTGCGCGACGCACTTCACTGTCAGGGTCCTGGCTGGCCAGGGTGGCCAAGGCAGCCAGCGCATCGGTGTTCTTCAGCCAGCCCAGCACCCCAACGGCCTCTCGACGCACGCCAGCGTCCTCGTCGGCCAACGCATGAAGCGCGGCAGGTGCGGCGTCTTCAAGGCGCAATTCACGCAGCGCCCGAAACGCCGCGGTCCGCACACTGACGTCAGCGTGGTCCGCCCACGGCAGAATCACCCGGCCCGCCTCCACCGTCTTCAACACGCTCAGGCTCTGAGCGGCCGCGTCACGCACCGCAGGCTCGGCGTCGGTCAAGGCTTCACACAGGGCCTGCACCACGTCCGGCTCTTCCCAGGCTTCCAGCAGTGCTGCAGCTTGCGCACGCACATCGGTTGCCGGGTCAGACGCCAGCCGGTTTGCCAACCAGTCCAACCCCTCCGGCTCTTCAAGGTCCGCCAGTTCGATCAGCGCGATGCGTCGCACGCCAGCGTCCGTATGTTCGAGACGGCTTCGCAGGGCGAGAATCTCCGGGTGGTCGATGTCTTCAAAATAGCTCGTCAGGTCAGTCATAAGGCCAGTCGCAGTCCGTCGTGTTCGTTAGGAAGCCCGAGGGGGTTCAGCCGTGGCAGCTGCCGACCGTCCTCGTGGTGCAGCAGTTCGAGGCAATGCCGTTTCAGGCGCGAAAATTCCGGGCGGGTCACCAGCTCAGTGCTTCTCGGGCGCGGAAAATCCAGTTGCAGGTCTTCGATGAAACGCCCTGGCCGTGGACTCATGACCAGAATCCGGTCAGCCAGGAACAGCGCCTCGTCGATGTCATGGGTCACGAACACCACGGTGGTGCGAATCCGCGTCCAGATGTCCAGCAACAGCGCCTGCATCTTCATGCGGGTCAAGGCGTCCAGCGCACCAAAGGGCTCGTCCATCAGCAGCAGACGCGGGCGGTTGATCAGCACACGAGCGATTTCCACCCGCTGCTGCATGCCGCCCGACAGCTGATTCGGCCAGTGCCCGGCAAACCCTTCGAGGCCCACCAGGGCGAGCATTTCATCTGCGGCCGACAGGCGCTCGGCCTTGCCCACCCCGCTCATCTTCAAGCCAAAGGCGACGTTCTCGCGAACGGTGCGCCAGGGAAACAACGTGTGTTGCTGAAAGACCATGCCCCGTTGCGGCGACGGCCCATTGACCGAAGCGCCATCGACACTGAGGTTGCCAGCGACCGGCTGCAGGTGCCCGGCCAGCGCGCCGAGCAGGGTCGACTTGCCACAGCCGGACGGCCCGAGAATGCAGACGAACTGCCCCGACTCGATCTGGCAATCCAGCGCCTGCACGGCTTGAAAGGCGTTCTGCCCTTCGCCCAGGGATATCGTGAGGCCGTGTATGTCCACGCGGCCTGCGGGGTGGGTCGCGACAGTCATCAGGCTTTTCCTCGTGGTCGGTGCCAAGGGGTGAACAACTGCCCCAAACGCTTGATCAACAGGCTGCTGCCCATGCCCAGCAGGCCGATCAGCAGCATGCCGACGACGATGTCGGCGTAGTTCTGGATGGTGTACGACTCCCAGGTGTAATAGCCGATGCCGAACTGCCCGGAAATCATCTCGGCCGTCACCAGGCAAAACCACGAGGTGCCCATGCCGATGGCCAGGCCGGTAATGATGCTCGGCGCGGCGCCCGGCAGAACGACTTCCAACAGAATCGCCCGCCGCCCTGCCCCCAGGCTTTTTGCCGACGCGATCAGTCGCGGATCGACGCCTTCGACACCGTGCACGGTGTTGAGCAGGATCGGAAACAGCGCGCCGGTGAAGGTGATGAACACCATCGACAGTTCGGAAGACGGAAACATCAGGATCGCCAGCGGAATCCACGCCACGGCCGGAATCGGTCGCAGCACTTCTAGTGGCGGCAGTAGCACGTCTTCCGCCCAGCGCGAACGGCCAATGATGACGCCCAGGCCAACGCCGATGATCAAGGCGGCCAGATACCCCGCGAACACTCGGCTGAGACTGGCCGTCAGGTGCTGCGTCAGCCGACCCGAATCCACCAGTCCGGCCGCAGCCTCGATCACCGACAGCGGCGTCGGGACGTTGGCGAAGGTCACCAGCCCTAGATTCCAGTGGTTGCTCGCTGCCAGTTGCCAGAACAGCAGGCAGAGCAGAATGGATGCGCTTCTCGGCAACCATCGCAGCAAAGGTGAAGTCACAGCGTTCTCCATGTGTGTGCAAGTCTTTCAAAACGACGCAGCTATCACTGTAGGAGTGAGCTTGCTCGCGATAGCGTCCGGTCAGCGGAATCGGTTTCATGCCGCCCACCCTTATCGCGAGCACGCTCACTCCTACAAAGGGTCAGCGGCTGGCCACAGCAACTTGAGTGCTGGCGTTCTGGAAGTTCAACACCTTGCCCCCCTGCGCCTGAGCGAATTGCTGCGCCTGGCCTTTGAGAAGGAAGGCACTCAACCGACCTTTGCTGTCACTGGCAAACCACGCCTGACTGGCCAACAGCTTGATCCCGCTGTCTTCGGCCTGGGCGTACACAGCGCGGATCGGCTTGCCGTCCTTGTTCAGCGCCTGCAAGGCCGTGAATGCCGATTCGGCCGAGGCGTAATGGCGCACTTTCGGCTCACCCTTGACCCAGATTTCGGCGACGTGGCTGAAGTCGGTGATCAGCTTGCCCGTCAGCGCGTCGTTGGCCTTGAGCGGCGACTGGGCGTAGTTGGCCAATTGCGCGTTGTAGTCCACGCCCGATGCCTTGTACGCCGCACGGACGTATTGGTCGTCGATGAAGGTGTTCAGGTCCAGCCCGCGGTCGGCTTTCTTCATCAGTTTGAGCGTGTCGATGGCGGTGCCGACGGCCTGGCGGTATTCGGGTTTCCAGGTCTGATCCCGGGTCTGCAAGCCCAAAGGGCCGTGGAACAGGTAATTGACTTCGGCCTCGATGCCGGTGACTTTTTCGATCAACTCGCTGTATTTCTCGGGCTCGGCCGCCAGCAACTGATTGGCCTCGATTCCGGCGCGCAGGTAGGCGACGACGATTTCCGGGTATTTCTTCGCGTAGCTTTCGTCCACCAGCGCGCCGTGGAATGTCGGGGTGTTGGATTGGGAACCGTCATAGATTTTGCGGGCGAAGCCACGGTTCGGGAACAGTTCTCCAAACGGCACGAAGTCGGCGTGGGCGTCTATCTTGTCGGCTTGCAGCGCAGAACCTGCGACTTCCGGCGCTTGGGCGATGATGTTGACGTCTTTCAGCGGGTCCCAGCCCTGAGCCGCGACGGCGCGCAGCAGCATGCCGTGGGCAGTGGACGCGAACGGCACGGAGATCGTTTTGCCCTTCAAGTCGGCCAACGACTGCGCCGTGGACGCGGTCGGTACGACGATGCCGTTGCCGCTGCCCTTGATGTTGCCCGACAGCACGCTGATGAACAGGCTGTGCTTGCCTGCGGTTTCGAACGCGACGCCGTTGAAGGCGCCGGGGAAATCGGCCATCGCGCCAAAATCCAGTTTGCCCGCCACCATCTCATTGGTCAGCGGCGCCCCACTGGTGAAGTTTTTCCACTCGACCTGGTACTGCGCGTCTTTGTATTTGCCGTCATGGGGCAGGTATTTGTCGAGCAGCCCGAGCTCGCGAATCAGCAGCCCGCCGGCCGCGCAATTGATGGTGGTGTCTTGGGTGCCGATGGCAATCCGGATGGTCTCGGCCTGAACCGACAGACTCAACGAAGCCAGTACGAAACCGGCCAGCGTGGCGCGTAATAACATGGATGTATCCCCTCGCATCATTTATAGGAAGTGTCGTCTCCGCCGCGATCGGGCGCGGTGGGAAACGAGGGGTGCTGCGTGAATCAGCGTCCGGGGTTGGCGGATGGCTTTAGGTTCACGTGTAGGAGTGAGCCTGCGCGCGATGAGATGGATCAGACGCATAACGGTGTCTGACCTGACGCAATCGCGAGCAAGCTCACTCCTACAAAGTTTACGTATCAGCGCAGCAGGTACGGAATCTCGACCTTCACGGCACCGGTCGGGCAGTCCTTCTCGCAGGGCATGCAATACCAGCACTCGTCGAACGCCATGTAAGCCTTCTGGGTCGCGGGATTGATCGCCAACAGGTCCATCGGGCAGACGTCGACGCACACCGTGCAGCCCTTGTCGGCGATGCACTTGTCCTCGTCCACGGTGACCGGGGCGTTGGAGCGGAAGAAGATTTCCTGGGGCTGGTAAGCCATGTCACGGTGTCCTTGGCGCGTATCGCGCTCTCTGTCTAAAAGGTGCAGGCGACGCTGGATCAGGCAGCGTCAGCCCCCACGCGCAGGCGGTCATAGGCGAGCATTTCGTCGGCGTCCAACGCCACGATGTAAGGCTCGACCGGCTTCTTGAAACTGACCATGCGGCCGTCTTCGTCTTTCTTCAGGTGCGCATGGCAGAACCAGTCGCGGTCGTTGCGCAGTGGATGATCGACGCGATGGTGGTACAGACCCCAACGACTTTCGGTGCGATACAGCGAAGCGCGGGCGGCCATCTCGGCGCAGTCACGGATCACGCTGACTTCCATGGCCCGCATCAGTTCGTGAGCATTGTTGGCTTTCACTTGGTCGAGATCGCGCTCGATGTCATCAAAGCGCTGCAAGCCGATCTGCATCTTTTTGGTCACTTTTGGCGGTTGCAGATAGTCGTTCACAAAACGCCGCAGCTTGTATTCGACCTGCGCCGGTGGCAGGCCGTGCTCGCGATCCAGAGGCGCATAGACTCGCGCCTTTTCGCGTTCGATCTGTTGCGCATTCACGCTGCTGAAGTCCCGCTCCGCGACGTAATCCGCCGCGTTGTTGCCGGCGAACCAGCCATACGTGAACGCGCCGAGCATGTAATTGTGCGGCACCGCTGCCATGTCGCCCGCCGAATACAGGCCCTTGACCGACGTTTCCGCACGCTCGTTGACCCACACCCCCGAGGCGGAATGCCCGCTGCAAAAGCCGATTTCCGAGATGTGCATCTCCACCATCTGGCTGCGGTAATCGGTGCCGCGATTGGCGTGAAACTGCCCACGACTCGGGCGCTCGTTGCTGTGCAGGATTTCCTCGATGTTCTGGATGGTTTCTTCAGCCAGGTGATCGAGCTTGAGAAACACCGGACCGTTACCGCTTTCCAGTTCCTGGTGGAACTCCCACATCATCTGGCCGCTCCAGTAGTCGCACTCGATGAAGCGTTCGCCCTTGTTGTTGGCGGTGTAGCCGCCCAAGGGGCCGGTCACGTACGCGCAAGCGGGGCCGTTGTAATCCTTGATCAGCGGGTTGATCTGGAAACACTCCAGGTTTGCCAGTTCTGCACCGGCGTGATAGGCCATCGCGTAACCGTCGCCTGCGTTGGTCGGGTTTTCGTAGGTGCCCATCAGGTAACCCGACGACGGCAGGCCCAGACGGCCGGCGGCGCCGCAACAGAGGATCACGGCCTTGGCTTTGATCACGTAGAAATCGGCGGTGCGGCAGTCGAACCCCATGACGCCGTTCACCGCGCCTTCGTCATCGGTGAGCAAACGGGTGCAGACCACGCGGTTGGTGATGGTCACCCTCGCCCGTTTCAACTGGCGGTACAGCACTTTCTTGATGTCGTGGCCTTCAGGCATCGGCAACACGTAGGCGCCCATGTGGTGGACTTTTTTGACGGCGTAATCGCCGGTCTCGTCCTTCTCGAACTTCACGCCCCAGCGGTCCAGTTGCTCGATGGTTTCGTAGCTGTGGGTCGCATAAGCGTGCACCGCCGCCTGATTGACGATGCCGTCGTTGGCGATGGTGATTTCCTTGGTGTATTGCTCAGGCGTGGCGTGGCCGGGAATCACGGCGTTGTTCAAGCCGTCCATGCCCATGCTGATCGCGCCGCTGCGCTTGACGTTGGCCTTGTCGATCAGCAGCACGCGCAGGTCGCGATTGCGTTCCTTGGCTTTGATCGCCGCCATCGGTCCGGCTGTACCGCCGCCGATCACCACGATGTCGTATTCCTGTTCCAGCACTTGGCGCGTCATCACTGAGCCTCCGGGTGATGCATATTCGCATCACTTGTCATAACGAGTTATGGCGGAAGGATAATGAGCTTAAGCGCGGGTCGAGAAATACCGTTTGGCTATAAGGATATGCGTGCCGTCAGCCGGTGTAGGTCAACGGCAGTTGCGTGGTGGATTTGATCTGCTCCATGGCGAAGCTCGAGCTGATGTCGGTGATCCCGGACAGTTGGATCAGCTTCTTATAGACGGCGTCATAACCGGCAATGTCCGGGACAACGATACGTAACATGTAATCTGTATCTCCTGCCATTCGATAGCATTCCACCACTTCAGGCAGCGTAGATATCAAGTCGTGAAAGCGCCCTAGCCACTCAGCGTTGTGCTGGTTGGTACGTATCGCAGCGAATACGGTGACGTTGACGTTCAATTGGCCGGGGTCCAGCAATGCAACGCGCCCCCTGATCATCCCCTGCTCTTCCAGCTTCTGAACCCGCCGCCAACACGCGGTGCTGCCCAAGCCAATGGCGTCGGCGATTTCTGCAATGGGACGGGTACAGTCGGCCTGAAGAATCCCGAGAATGGCTTGATCGAATTTATCCATCGTAAGGTGTCGACTCGTGTGAAGGTTATGACCGATGGCGATAAAGATAAGCCAAAACCTGCAGCGGACGGAATCCTATTCTCCAAAGTGCGGGAAGGTGCGAAAAATAATCTAACCAGCCGCCCAATCAGTGTTCAGTAATCAATTTTTTTTCAGGTCCGCGCAGGTAATATTTTTCCCATTACGGACAGCGCGGATTTCTCCCCATGAGCACACTTCCTTGTTACTTCGATTACGCCGCCACCACCCCTGTCGATGACCGTGTCATCCAGGCGATGGTCACCTGCCTCGGTCGCGAAGGCACCTTCGGCAACCCCGCCTCCAACTCCCACGCCTATGGCAATCTCGCCCGCCAGTCAGTCGAACTCGCTCGCCGTCAGGTCGCTGAGCTCGTCGGCTGCTCGGCCGATTCAATCATCTGGACGTCCGGGGCCACCGAATCCAACAACCTCGCGATCAAAGGGATTGCGCAACGTGCGCAGGGTCAGCGCCGTCACCTGATCACCAGCTGCATCGAGCATAAAGCCGTGGTCGATACCGTACGCCAACTGGAACAGGCGGGGTTTCCCGTGACATGGCTTGAACCCGACAGCGCCGGTTTGATCCGCCCCGACGCCGTTCGCAATGCCCTGCGGGACGACACGCTGCTGGTGTCGCTGATGCTGGTGAATAACGAACTCGGCACGCTGACCGACATCGCCACCATCGGCGAGATGCTCCGCGCTCAGGGCGTGCTTTTCCACGTCGACGCCGCACAAGGCGCAGGCAAGGTGGCCATTGATCTCAACGCACTGCCTGTGGACCTGATGTCGTTCTCCGCTCACAAAATCTACGGCCCGAAAGGCATTGGCGCGCTGTACGTCGGCGAGCGTGCCCGTCCGTTGCTCGAAGCGCAGATTCACGGCGGCGGGCACGAACAGGGTTTCCGCTCCGGGACGCTGGCCACCCACCAAATCGTCGGCATGGGCGCGGCCTACGCGTTGGCGGCCGCTGAAATGCACGAAGAAGTCGCACGCATCACTGCGCTCTCCGATCGCCTGCGCGACGGCCTGCTGCAATTGCCCGGCGTCAGCCTGAATGGTGATCCGCATCAACGGGTCCCGCACACGCTCAACGTGTGCGTCGACAAACCCGGCTTCAACGCCCTGAGCCTGTCGAGCGACCTTGCAGTCTCGTCGACCTCTGCCTGCAATTCGGCAAGCAGCGGCGCGTCTCACGTCCTGCTGGCCATGGGCTTATCGCCTGCGCTCGCCAGCAGCAGCTTGCGCCTGAGCCTCGGTCGCTACACCGACGCAGCCGACGTCGACAAAGCCATCGCGGTCATTGCCGGGCGGGTCAACAGTCAGGCGACGACGTTCTGGTAAGACTTTGCGCCACGGCCATGCCTTCGCGCCCTCGTCTCTGGCACAATCGCCCATCGTTTTAGTCGAGACCGTCACGAGCATGGACCTGAACAGCGTTTATCAGCGCCTGAACACCGGCAGCAAGAAGTGGAGCCAGTACCCTGAAGACGTGTTGCCGATGTGGGTGGCAGACATGGATTTCCCGGTGGCCCCACCCATCATGCAGGCGCTGAAGAACCGGCTGGAACACCCGCTGTTGGGGTATTCAGTGGCGCAGGACACCTTGCGTCAGACGCTGGTCGAGCACTTGGCGCGTCGGTACGGCTGGCACGTTCAGCCGCAGGATCTGGTGTTTTTGCCCGGTGTCGAGCCGGGCGTGAACATGGCCTTGAATACACTGGCGCCTCCGGGCAGTGGCGTAGTGGTGCAGACGCCCAATTATTCGCCGCTGCTCAGTGCTCCGGCGAACTGGAAACTGCCACGGGTAGACCTGCCTTTGCAGGCCGATGCGAACGGCGAATATCCGACTGACATCGCGGCATTGCAACACGCCCTGCTCAGTGCCCGTACTTTTTTGCTCAGCAACCCGCACAACCCCATGGGCAAGGTCTTCGACCGCGAAGAACTTCAAGCTATCGGTGACGCCTGTGTGCGGCACGACGTACTGATCGTCTCCGATGAAATTCATGCCGATATCCTGTTCGACGGGCGTCGCCACACGCCTGTTGCGTCCCTGAGCGCGGAAATCGCTGATCGCTCGGTGACGCTGATGTCGGCCAGCAAGGCGTGGAACATCGCCGGGATGAAAACCGCCTTCGCCATCATCCAGAACGCCGATCTGCGCGAGCGCTTCAATGCCGGTCGGCTGGGGCTAGTGGACAGCGTCAACGCCTTGGGGCTCGAAGCGACGCACGCGGCCTACAGCCAGGGCGAAGCGTGGCTCCAGCAGGTCAACGCGTATTTGCAGGACAACCGCGATTACCTGGCCCACGCCATCAAAAACCGCTTCCCCGGCGTTCGCATGCACCTGCCGCAGAGCACCTATCTGGCCTGGCTCGACTGCTCGGCGCTGGACATCCAGCACCCGCAGGCATTCTTTTTGCGCGAGGCGAAAGTGGCGCTCAGTGACGGCCTGGAGTTTGGCGAGGACTGCGGCCAGTTCGTGCGCCTGAACTTCGGCTGCCCTCGGCCGATGCTGGAAGAAGCGTTGGCGCGCATGGAGCGCAGTCTTCAGCCACCCGCGTGACCTTCGACGGCTATCGGCTGGACGAGAACGCGACGGCATCGTGAGGATGCAGGCTTTCGAAGTGGCGCACTGAGACGCTGCTGGCGGGAAAGCGCCCCGTCAGCGCCTGCTGAACCTTTCGCGCGGCATCTTCGACGTACATCAGGTTCTGCCCGTTGAGACGGGCGAAGGCTTGCTCGTCGGCGCGCTTCACGGCGGTCTGCACCGGCGTGCCCAAGGCGTCTTCGATGACGTCGATCAACCCAAGCAGCTCCAGGCGCTCAGCGTCCTCATCGACATCCACCCGAACCCGCGCCACGCTGCGCTGGCTGTGCGGTGTTGCGTGGGAGCCATTCCGGCGAAGCCAGGTCGCCACGGCGTCGGCATCCACTGATCCTGAACCGAAATGCCCGGTGAACGCCTGCTCCAGCAATTGCCGCGACAGCGCCGCCGAGCACGGGCAGGTCGAAGAATAGGTGACGTCCACACTGACCGTCAGCGCGAGCCGCCCTTCCCTCCACTGCGCCTCAACCACCACCGGATAGGACTTCCAGCCGCTCAACCCCTGCGTGATCAAGGCAGGCCGTTTGCTCAGTAATTCGAAGGACAGACACACGCTCGCCTGCGAGGAATGGCAATCAGCATGACTGGACACCATCAACTGCAAAAGCGCGGCGAGGCTCGCCGGGCTGACGGCGTGGTGCTCGGCAAACCGGTCGAGCAGCGTGTACAGCCGTGACATGTGAATGCCCTTGATCTGTGGCATTGGCAAATCCACCTGCAAATCCGCACGGGCATGAATCGGCGCGTCAACGCCAGGTTCATCGAGGATCAGGGGAATATCGATGCCTCGCATGCCGACCCAGTCCAGCGGCAGCAGCGATTGAGAGAATTCGGAGGAGGCAACGTCGGGAAGCGGAGTGTTCATGTAAGGCAGGTTCTCGCAGCATCAGGACAACGCGAACCGGAGAAGGCTCGCCGCAAAGAGTTATAACATAACACCCGCGACATGCCCGATGGCAACCAAAATCTGTGCATCAAAAAAACGGGCGAGGCAACTGCGCTGCCTCGCCCGTATTTACTGTGTGACCCTTACACCTCAATACCCCAGCGAAAGCCCGGTATTGCGACGTGGGTCGTTGGCACCGTAGAAGCGGTTGTTGCCCACCGGCTTGCCACCCAGCGAAGGTGCACCGACCAGAATGGCGGCCAGGTGGTTGGCGTCCTGTGGCGCGCCAAATTTGTGGCCCCAGCTTTCGAGAATCTTCTGCGTGTCAGGGCTGACGGCGAAGTTTTCGAGGTTGGTGGTTTCCGGCATCCATTGCTGGTGGAAACGTGGCGCATCTACCGCTTCCTGGATGTTCATGCCGTAGTCGATGACGTTCAGCATGGTCAGCAAAGTCGCCGTGATGATGCGGCTGCCGCCCGGCGTACCGACGACCATTACCGCTTTGCCATCCTTGGTGACGATGGTCGGGCTCATCGACGACAACGGCGTCTTGCCCGGGGCGATGGCGTTGGCTTCGCCCTGCACCAGACCGTACATGTTCGGCACGCCGACCTTGGAAGTGAAGTCATCCATTTCGTCGTTGAGGATCACGCCGGTCTTGCTCGCCATCACGCCCGCGCCGAACCAGTCGTTCAGGGTGTAGGTCACGGAAACCGCGTTGCCCCACTTATCGACGATGGAATAGTGCGTGGTGTTGTTGCCTTCGTGAGGCGAAACGCCCGGTTTGATGGCCTGGGAATCGCCGGCTTTTTGCGGTTCGATGGCGGCGCGCAGTTTGGTGGCGTAGTCACGGTCCAGCAGGTGCGCGATCGGGTTCTTCACGAAATCCGGGTCGCCGAGGTAGCTGTTGCGGTCCACGTAGGCGTGACGCATGGCTTCGATCTGGTAGTGCATGCCCTGAGCCGAGTGATAGCCCAGCTCCTTCATCGGGTAGCCTTCGAGGATGTTCATGATCTCGCAGATCACCACACCACCCGAGCTTGGCGGCGGCGCGGAGACCACGTGGTAGCCCCGGTAATCGCACTCGATGGGCGCCAGTTCGCGGGTTTTGTACTTATCGAGGTCGGCCTGAACGATGATGCCCTTGCCCGCCTTGCTCGAATCGACGATAGCCTTGGCGACCCAGCCCTTGTAGAAACCGTCGGTACCCTTGGCAGAGATTTCCTTGAGGGTTTTCGCCAGGTCCTTCTGCACCAGCTTGTCGCCAACCTGCATCGGCTGGCCTTTGTTCAGAAAGATCGGGGTCAGGTCCTTGTCAGCCTTGAACTCGTCGGTCGCGGTGTGCAGCAGATCGATGTCGCCCTGCTCAAGCGGGAAGCCGTTTTCGGCGAGTTTGATCGCCGGTGCAATGACCTCGGCGCGCTTCTTGGTGCCGTATTTGCTCAGCGCCATTTCCATGCCGGACACCGTGCCCGGTACGCCCACGGCCAGATGGCCCTTGGAGCTGAGGTCCGGAACGACGTTGCCGTCCTTGTCCAGGTACATGTTGGCGGTGGCGGCCTGCGGGGCTTTTTCGCGGAAATCGAGGAAGGTCTTGCGGCCGTCCGCCAGCTGGATGGTCATGAAACCACCGCCGCCGAGGTTACCCGCAGCCGGGTAAACCACTGCCAGCGCATAACCTACGGCAACGGCAGCGTCCACCGCGTTACCGCCGGACTTCAGCACATCGACGCCGACGTGAGTGGCCAGATGCTGAGCGGTGACGACCATGCCGTTTTCAGCGGCAACGGGGGCGACGGAGGCGGCGTAAGTGGAGGAAAACGCGAGGGTGAGCGAGGTCGCAATGAGCGACTTGGCCAAGGGTTCAAACTTCATGAGTCGACTCTCTTTCTTCTTTTGAATGTGGAACAGCATTGGCGGGTCGAGCCGGATGGGGACATGCCCTCTCACGACTCGCCCGGCATCCTTGCGACTGCAGATGCACATTTGTTGGAGCGCTGTTGCTAGCCACCCCGGCCCACGACAGTACCGGGAAGCCGCACCAAAATAGCGCAGCCAGAAGAATCAACCTAGAGCCAATGACAGGTTATTTCAAAGAATCAGTAGAACCGTTGCAAAATCTGACCTGTAGGAGCGAATTCATTCGCGAGACGTCAGTTCAGTCGATAGACCTGTGCTGGATGCACTCGCCTCTCGCGAATGAATTCGCTCCCACAGGACAATCAGGTCAGAACCAGCGATCGTTGCGTTTGCGGCCACGGGTCAGCGCTGGGAGGATCAGGCCCAGTAACAGGCCCGCCCCGGCGATGCTGCCGCCGTAGACCATGTAACGCATTAACACCTGGTTGTTCTCGTCCCCCAGCTTGGCTTGGGTAGAGCGCAGTTCCGACTGGGCGTCGGTCAACTGGGCGTTGAGGTCTTTGGTGCGGGCTTCGAGCTCGTCGACGAGTTTCTTGCGGGAGTCGAGGGTCTCCTGCATGCCCTGGACTTTGGTTTTCCAGTCATCATCGATGGTTTTGAGTTGGCCGCTGAGGTCGGTGACCTGCTGGGTCAGTTGCGGCAGCCGTTCGGTCTGGCCGGGGACTTCTTGAAGATCGTTGGAGGGAATCCAGACGGTATCCCCGGAATTGCCGCGCACCTGGCTGTAATCGCCCTGGGTGTTGATCAGCTCGACTTTCTGCCCGGATTTGAGGGTGCCAACGATGCGATAACCGTCGGTGGGGCCGCTGCGGACATAGGTGCTGAGGGTGTCGCTGACCCAACGGTCTTTGCCTTCAGCGTGAGCCTGACCGGCGAGTCCGACGACAAACAGCGTGCCCATCAAACCGGCGCTGAGCAAACGGCGTCGAGCACCCGGCAGTGGGGAAATCAGGGAATTGGGGGTGGAAACGAGGCGAGATAGTGACATGGGGAATCTTCGACAAATAAAAAGAATGGCCGGGTGGACAGGCCGCATGCGATAGACGAGACGTGGTCAACAGACCATTGAAAGCGTGTCAGGTTCACTGCGTGGGGGTGACGTTCGTCCGAGCGCTGGGGTGAATCCGTCGAAGCGACGTAGAGGTTTGGATGGGGACACGGCGGGAATCACGCCGTCCAAATACCTGAAAAACAGCGTGGGAGGCGCGGAGAGCGCGACGGCAGCGAAGGTGGCGTATCAGTCAACCTCGCTGTGACTGATGAACCGCACTCGCTGCCGTCGTTCCCCCGACGGCTCCCATCGGTTGGGCGGCGTACCGCCGATTGCTTTAGCCGATGACTTTACTGGTCGCTCACCGGTTTCAAGACCACCACCGCCAACGGTGGCAGGTTCAAGGCCACCGAATACGCCTGCCCGTGGTTTTTGATCTCCTCGGCCATCACGCCCCCGCCATTGCCGATGTTCGACCCCGCATACACCTCGGCGTCGGTGTTGAGCAACTCGGCCCATTTGCCACCAAACGGCACGCCTACGCGGTAATGCTCACGGGGCACGGGCGTCAGGTTCGCCACCACCAGCAGCGGCTCGCCGTCCTTGCTCCAGCGCAAATACGCGTACACGCTGTTGCCCGCATCGTCACCGATGACCCATTGGAAACCTTGCGGCTGGCAATCCTGCTCGTACAACGCCTTCTCGGACCGATACAGCCGGTTCAGGTCGCCCACCAGCGTGTGCACGCCTTTGTGGTCCGCGTAGTTGAGGAAGTGCCAGTCCAGCTCGGTATCGTGGTTCCACTCGCGCCACTGCCCGAATTCGCAGCCCATGAACAGCAGCTTCTTGCCAGGATGGGTCCACATGAAGGTCAAGTACGCCCGCAGGTTGGCGAATTTTTGCCAGCGATCCCCCGGCATCTTGTCAATCAGCGAATGCTTGCCGTGGACCACTTCATCGTGAGAAATCGGCAGGATAAAACGCTCGGACCACGCATACACCAGGCCGAAACTCAGGCGGTCGTGGTGATGCTGACGATGGATCGGGTCCTGCTCAATGTACTTGAGCGTGTCGTGCATCCAGCCCATGTTCCATTTGTAAGCGAAGCCCAGGCCGCCCTGTTGAGTCGGTTGACTGACGCCCGGCCACGCCGTGGATTCCTCAGCGATGACCAACGCCCCCGGCGCTTCCAGCGCGACCACGTCGTTCAGGTGACGCAGAAAATCGATGGCTTCCAGATTTTCACGACCGCCGTAACGGTTCGGCACCCACTCCCCGGCTTTACGTGAATAGTCGCGATACAGCATCGATGCCACGGCATCCACCCGCAGGCCGTCGATGTGGAATTTCTTCAGCCAGTGCAGGCCGGAGGCGATCATGAACCCGTGCACTTCGGTGCGGCCCAGGTTGTAGATCAGCGTGTCCCAGTCCTGATGGAACCCCTCCTGCGGGTTGCCGTATTCGTACAGCGCCGTGCCGTCGAATTGCGCCAGGCCGTGGGTGTCGGTCGGGAAATGCGCAGGCACCCAGTCGAGAATCACGCCGATGTCGTTCTGGTGACAGGCGTTGACGAAGGCCGCGAAATCCTCTGGAGAGCCATAACGGGCGCTCGGCGCGAATTGCGAGAGCAGTTGATACCCCCAGGAACCGCCGAACGGGTGTTCCATGATCGGCATCAATTCGATGTGGGTGAAGCCCAGACCTTTGATGTACGGAATCAGCTCCCGCGCCAGCTCTTGCCAATTGAACGGACGATCCGGCTCGTCATCGCCGCCGTGGTGCCATTTCCAGGACCCGGCGTGCAATTCATAGATCGACAGCGGCTGATGCACATCCTGCTTGTCGCCACGGGCCTGCATCCAGTCGTTGTCCTGCCAGTCGAAGCTCAGGGGCGCAGCGACCTTCGAGGCGGTGTCCGGCGGCAGCTTGGTGGCCAGCGCCATCGGGTCGGCCTTGAGTGGCAGGACGCCGTGCTGGCCGAGGATTTCATATTTGTAGGCTTCGCCGGGGCCAAGGCGCGGGATGAAAATTTCCCACACACCGGACGGGTAACGCACACGCATCGGGTGACGGCGGCCATCCCAGCTGTTGAAGTCACCCACGACGGACACCCGACGGGCGTTCGGCGCCCACACCGAAAAACGCACGCCATTCACGCCATCGACGGACGTGACCTGTGCGCCCAGCGCGCTGCTCAGATCGCGGTGATTACCTTCAGCAAACAGGTACAAGTCCATCTCGCCGAGGAGTTGGCCAAAGCTGTACGGGTCTTCGGTGATCTGCTCGCCGGTGGCCCAGTTGATCTTCAACAGGTAAGGCTCTCGCACCGGAAAGTGCCCGGCGAAAAAGCCGGGTTTGTCGCTCATGCTCAGTTCGCCCAGATCGCGTTCACCGTCACGGGACAGCACGCGCACGCCTAATGCATTGGGGAGGTAGGCGCGAATCACCTGGCCTTCCTTGCCGTCGCTGTGGGGGCCGAGCATGGAGAACGGGTCGCGGTGTTCGGCGCGGATCAACGCGTCCATGTCGCCGGCGTTGGGCAGCACATTTTGGTTGCCTTTACCGAATGGGTCAGACGCACTCATTTTCATTCTCCATCAGACAAGTCCAGCAGCCCACGTAGACCTTGAAGCGGTACCGACAACCAGGTCGGCCGATTCTCAGCCTCATAGGCCACTTCATAAGCCGCTTTTTCCAAAGTGAACAGCGCCAGTGCGGCCGCCTCCCCTTCGGTGTCTTTCCAGGCGTGGGCAACGTCGACGGTAGCTGTTTTGTAAGCCCCGAGGAACGCGTCCCGCGCCTGTGTCAAATACGTTTCGGCCACATGCTTGCGCGCGGCCTCTGCCTGAGGCGAGCTATCCGCACTCTGGGCATTGCGTACCGCCATGGCGGCAGCGTAGTCGAAAGATCGCAACACGCCGCTGACGTCCTTGAACGGGCTGTACTTCGCGCGACGCTCCTGCAGCGGTCGCGCCGGTTCACCCTCAAAGTCGATCAGGTACGCATCGCCTTTCACCACCAGCATCTGGCCCAAGTGCAAGTCACCGTGAACCCGCATGCGCAGGCCGCCCACCGACTGTTTCGCCAGGCTCTGCACCTGTGCCAGCAGCGGTTTGCGTTTACCCAGCAGTTCACTGACCAATTGCTGATCGCCGGGTTCAAGGGTATTGCGATGCTGTTCGAGCAAGTCCAGCGCACGTTCGATTTGCGCCCCCACACTTTTCGCCGACGCTTGACTGTCCTTGACGCTGGTGAGTTCGGTCTTGAAGTCGGGATTGTCGGTCGGCGCGCCCAGCACCACGTGCATTTCACCCAACCGCTGTCCTAGCAAACCGGCGAAATCCTTGAGTTCCAACAAGGCATTGGCGTGCTGTTCAGCCGATGACGAGCCATGGGCCATGTGATCGCGCACAGCACGTTCGAGGTTGTTCTGAGTCCATTCCCACGCGTCGCCCTGATTGCTCAGATACCCCTGAGCGATCATCAGCAGATTACTCTCGCCCACCTTGTCGACCCGCACCACAGCGCCCAGCAGCGGCGAGATGTGTTCGTAGCCGGCTTCGGTGAGGTACGCGCCCATTTCCAGTTCAGGGTGCGTCCCGGCCGCCACGCGACGGATCATCTTCAGCACCAGCGCGTTGCCGACCACGACCGAGCTATTGGATTGCTCGGCGGACAGATAGCGCACTTCAGATTCGTCGTTCAGGCCCAGGGCCGTCAGTTTCGAGGTTTGCTGAAAACGCAGCTCGCCATCGTCGGTGGGCAATGCAGTCTTGTCCTGCATGCCCTTGATCACGGCACGAATGAACGGCTCCAGGGTGAACGCATCGGTAATCAGGCCAACCTGACGGCCACGGCGCACACGGGCCAGGGCCAATTGCTGCGGCAGCGCGCTGCTGAAATCATCTTCGGCGAGGAAGCCGAACGGCAGTTGATACCGCGCCACATCGTTGCCCGACGTGACTTCGATTTCGCTGAGCAGCACCGGGCGTTCGGCCGTGCCGAAGCGTACGGCGTAAGCGATGTGCACGTTGTCGATGGCCGTGCCCTTGCCCGCGAACCAGCGACGTTTGGGCAAGTAGACCGACAACGAGGTCTGTTCCATGGTCTGGCGCAGCGGTTCGTCCAGCAGTTCTTCCAGACGTTGCTTGAGCACCAGGGTGGGGAAATCCGGCATGCTTTCGGCCGGTTCGACGTGCCAGCTGGGCATTTGATTCTCCGCGGCCAGCACGAACCAGTAGAAGCCATACGGCGGCAACGTCAGCAGGTAATTGAGCTGGCCAATGGGTGGAAAGGCGCTGCCGCCCAACATCTCGACCGGCACGGTGCCCGCGTAATGGGACAGTTCCAGTTCGGCCGCCTGGGACGCGGCGGAGACGTTGGCGACACACAGGATGATTTCAGTCTTGCCGTCCGGCCCGGTGTATTCCCGGGTGTAGGCCAGAATTCGGCGGTTGCTCGGCGAGAGCATTTTCAGCGTGCCCCGGCCGAACGCTTTCTGCTGTTTGCGCACGGCGAGCATGCGCCGGGTCCAGTTGAGCAATGAATGCGGGTCGTGGTCCTGAGCTTCGACGTTGACCGACTGATAGCCGTACAGCGGGTCCATGATCGGCGGCAGCACCAGACTCGCCGGGTTGGCCCGGGAGAAGCCGCCATTGCGGTCGATGGACCACTGCATCGGCGTGCGCACACCGTCGCGGTCGCCGAGGTAAATGTTGTCACCCATGCCGATTTCGTCGCCGTAATACAGGGTCGGCGTTCCTGGCATGGACAACAACATGCTGTTAAGGAGCTCAACGCGGCGGCGGTCGCGTTCCAGCAGCGGGGCCAGACGACGGCGAATGCCCAGGTTGATCCGCGCGCGGCGGTCGGAGGCGTAGTAGTTCCACAGATAGTCGCGCTCGCGGTCGGTGACCATTTCCAAGGTCAGCTCATCGTGGTTGCGCAGGAAAATCGCCCACTGGCAGTTTTCCGGGATTTCCGGGGTCTGGCGCAGGATGTCGGTGATCGGGAAACGGTCTTCCTGCGCCACGGCCATGTACATGCGCGGCATCAGCGGGAAGTGAAAGGCCATGTGGCATTCGTCACCGTCCTTGCCTTTGCGATCCCCAAAATACAGCTGCGTGTCTTCCGGCCATTGATTGGCCTCGGCCAGCAGCATGCGGTCGGGGTAATTGGCGTCGATCTCGGCACGAATCTGCTTGAGAACGTTATGGGTCTCTTGCAGGTTTTCGTTGTTGGTGCCGTCGCGCTCGATCAAATAGGGAATCGCGTCCAAACGGAGGCCGTCGATACCCATGTCCAGCCAGTAGCGCATGACTTCCAGCACCGCTTTCATCACTTGCGGGTTGTCAAAATTCAGGTCCGGCTGGTGGGAATAGAAGCGGTGCCAGAAGTACTGACCGGCGACTGGGTCCCAGGTCCAGTTGGACTTTTCGGTGTCGAGAAAGATGATGCGGGTGCCGTCGTATTTCTGGTCGTCGTCGGACCAGACGTAGAAATCTCGGGCCTTGGAGCCCTTCTTCGCGTGCCGTGCCTTCTGGAACCACGGGTGCTGATCCGACGTGTGGTTGATGACCAGCTCGGTAATCACCCGCAGCCCGCGCTTGTGGGCTTCGGCGATGAATTTCTTGGCGTCCGACATGTTGCCGTAATCGCTGTGAATCCCGCGATAGTCGGAGATGTCGTATCCGTCGTCGCGCCTGGGCGACGGGTAAAACGGCAGCAGCCAGATGGTATTCACGCCCAGTTCGGCGATGTAGTCGAGCTTGGCGATCAGGCCCGGAAAGTCGCCGATTCCATCATCGTTGGAATCGAAATACGACTTCACGTGCACCTGGTAAATCACCGCATCCTTGTACCAGAGCGGGTCTTCGATAAAGGCAGCGTTGCGGGGTTTCTTTGCCATGACCACGTCCCTTGAATTATTGGTTTGGCGCCTTGATGCGCCAGATGCCAAACGGCTGATAGTTCGGGTCGATGCGCATGAACTGCGTTTTGCCGTACCAGGTCCAGGAGTGGCCGGTCATCAGGTCTTCACCCAAGGTCGCCGCGTCATCCGCCAAGCCCATTTCCCACAACGGCAGCTCGAAATACGCTTCCTGCGCGTTGCGCGGATCGAGGCTGACGGCCACGAGCACGAAATTACTGCCGTCCGCGCTGCGTTTGCCGAAATACAGAATGTTGTCGTTCCAGGCGTTGTAGATGCGCAGGCCCAAGTGAGTCTGCAGTGCCGGGTTCTGGTGACGAATGCGGTTCAGCTGTGCGATCTCGGCAATGATGTTGCCGGGTGCGGTGTAGTCCCGAGGGCGAATCTCGTACTTCTCGGAATCCAGGTATTCCTCTTTGCCCGGCACCGGGGCCGACTCACAGAGTTCAAACCCGGAATACATGCCCCACAGCCCCGACCCCATGGTCGCCAGCGCGGCGCGGATCAGGAAGCCCGGACGCCCTGAGTCGTGCAGGAAGTGCGGGTTGATGTCCGGCGTATTGACGAAAAAGTTGGGCCGGTAGCATTCGCGCCACGGCGACTCATTGAGCTGGGTGAAATACTCAGCCAGCTCGGCCTTGGTGTTACGCCAGGTGAAATAGGTGTAGCTCTGGGAGTACCCGACCTTGCCCAGACGCGCCATCATTGCCGGTTTGGTGAAGGCCTCGGCGAGGAACATCACGTCCGGATGCTGCGCACGAATGTCGGCGATCATCCATTGCCAGAACGGCAGCGGCTTGGTGTGCGGGTTGTCGACGCGGAAGATCTTCACGCCCTCCTCGACCCAGCCAAGGACCACATCGCGCAGTTCCAGCCAGAGGCTAGGGATCGCATCCGGCGCGTAGAAATCGACGTTGACGATGTCCTGGTATTTCTTCGGTGGGTTTTCCGCGTAACGGATCGTGCCGTCCGGGCGCCACGAGAACCAGCCCGGATGCTCCTTGAGCCACAGATGATCCTGGGAGCACTGAATCGCGAAATCGAGGGCGATTTCCAGGCCGTGCTCGGCAGCCGCAGCCACCAGATTGCGGAAGTCTTCACGGGTGCCCAATTGCGGGTGGATCGCGTCATGACCGCCATCTGCACTGCCGATGGCGTACGGGCTGCCCGGATCGTCAGGACCGGCTTTCAGCGAGTTATTCGGGCCTTTTCGGTGCGCGCGGCCAATCGGGTGAATCGGTGGGAAATACAGCACGTCGAAACCCATGTCGCGAATCATCGGCAAGCGGCTGTGCACGTCGTTGAAGGTGCCGTGGCGATGTTTATCGTCGGTGATCGAGCGAGGAAACAGCTCGTACCAGCTGGCGAACTGCGCCAGTTCACGTTCCACATCCAGCGGGAATTCGAGGCTGCGGCTGAGGAACGCATGATTGTCGGCCTGCGCCATGATCGCGGCGGTTTCACTGTGCAGCAGCAAGGTGACCTGCGCTTCGTGTTCAGTGTTCTCGCCGAGACGTTTCAGCAGGCTATCGATCTGCCCTTTGAGTTCGTTCTGGCTGCGTTCGCTGGCATGCACGAGGTGCAAACGCCCTTCTTCCAGCTCCAGACCGACCGGCACACCGGCGGCGTATTTTTTCTCCAGCTCATAGCGATAGCTGGCGAATTGATCGATCCAGGCTTCCAGGCGAAACAGGTAGCGGCTGACTGAGGTTGGGGTGAACTCACCGATCCAGCTGTCATTGCCCAGTTCGCGCATCGGCGCCTGATGCCATTCCTGCTCGTCGGCAGCGCGGTAACGGATGCGCACGGCCATTTTGTCGTGGCCATCGGCGAACACCTTGCTGGTGACGGTTACGGGTTGCCCGGTGATGGCTTTGGCCGCCAACTGCCCATGCTCGATCACCGGCTGCGTGTCTTCGATGACGATCCGCGGCAGTTGCAAGGCCTGGGTCAGGGATAAAGGCTGGATTGGGTGTGGAACATCGGTGGCCAGGGAATCCGGGCCGTATGGCTGATCAGCAGTCACATTCATCGAGCATCACTCCTCACGCCCCAGGGACGCTCCTTGTACAAGTCCGTAATAGTCCATTTCGTCGACACTTCATCCTTGAGCTGCATGCGTCCGACCTCAGGGCAGGTGTGCCCGAATCTGGCCGCATAGGTTCCGAACGCCAGTTTCGGGGAAAAGTTCAAAGAGCTTGCGCGGCAAAAATCGATCCGTTGGCAGCTTAGTCGCGGGCTGGCAAACCACCGGGAAATTCCGCTGAATCATTCAATCCGACTCACTGTCGAAGCAGCGAGCGCGCAGAAAAAAACCGGCACGATTGCCTCTTGCGACCTGCGCCTAAGGAAGGTGAAGCAATGACCATTCCCGTTCCCGCTGAAACGCCCGATCCAAATATCGATGATCCGGAATTGCCGGTGCCGAAACCTGAAGAACCGCCTCCACCGACCATGCCACCGGTCATCGAGCCGCCCAAGGGCGACCCGCCCAGTCAGGAGCCGCCTGCGGTACTGGGTGAAAGGTTTCCAGAATGATTGAATGAAGAAGCCCTGAGCGCGCGCCGCCGCGCTCAGGGTTGGTGCGAATCCCCGCCGGTGTTGCGGGCCGGGTCTTTGTCCCGCTCCTCGGGCGGGTCGAAGCGATCAACGATCAGCGGCATCAGACTGAATATCCCCAGCGCCAAGAGCGTGCTCAGCACGGCAGTGGCTTCCCGGCCCATGCCAGCGGCGATGCCAATGGCCGCCGTCATCCACAACCCCGCTGCAGTGGTCAGGCCCTTCACTTGATGGGTGTTGAGTTTGTCGCCCTTGAGGATGGTGCCCGCGCCGAGAAAGCCGATCCCGGCGACGATGCCTTGCACCACGCGGCTCAACGCCGCGTCATCCGCCCCCGCCAGTCGCGGCACCAGAACAAACAGCGCCGCGCCCATGCAGACCAGCATGTGGGTGCGCACCCCCGCCGCCTTGCCTTTGTGCTCGCGTTCGAAACCAAGAATCCCGCCCAGTACGGCCGCGATCACCAGCCGCACACTCACCCGCGTCAGTTGGGACGCATCAGTGATGTCTGAAAACTCGGAACGCAACGTCTCGACGACTTCCTGCCACCAGCCGTTCATGAAGGGTCTTCCTTGCTTGGGATGCGGTGATCAATGGACCACGGCGACGGACAAGAGTGCGACCGGACGAGCAGCGTCATGACCCCCGCGTTTTCCCTCGCAACATGCTGTCCAGCACTTCATCGCGGCGAATCCAGCCATGAAACAACGCGGCCGCGAGGTGCGCGAGGATGGTCAGGAAAAACAGATACGCCAGATAGCGATGGGCTTTGCGCAGAAACGCAAACGTCTCGGCATGGGCCGCCACGATGGAAGGCAGACGGATTGAGCTGCCGAGCATCACCGGGTCGCCCGCTGCCGAGATCATCGCCCAGCCAATCAGCGGCATCGCCAGCATCAACGCATAGAGCAGGTAGTGAGAGAGCTTCGCCGCCAACGCTTGCACCGCAGGCAAATCCGCTGGCAACGGCGGCGTTTGCGTGGTGAAGCGCACGATCAAACGCACGATGACCAATGCCAGAATCGCAATCCCCAGCGGTTTATGGATGTTCAATAACCACTCATGGCGTTCGGACACCGAGGCCACCATGCCCGCGCCGATGAACAACATGGCGATCACCATCACGGCCATCAACCAGTGCAGCGCGCGCGCCAGAGGCGAAAAATGCAAGGTGGGCGTACTCATGGCTGTTTCTCCTGGGCAGGCGCGGCTTTCAGTTGATCGACTTCACCTGTGCGGCGCAGGTATGACGACGCGTAGGCAGCAGACCGAGCCGCCAGCAACGGATCGTCTGACCCTTCGATGCCGCTCGGCAACACCAGCGGGTCGTAGTTGATGTCCCGGCACGCGCCATCCAGCTGGGCGCTGTCGCTTTCAACCACCAACGTTCCCGCCGTCACGGTCTTGTGCTCCCCGGACCACGCCTTGGACGCATCGTTGGTCGGGTCTTGCGGGTTAGCAAGGGTCAGCACCAGATTCCAGCGCTGTGGCCCGCTGGCCAGTTTGTCGCTCAGGTCTTGCTGCAAGTAATCCTTGGCGTCCGGGGCCGGTGCATCGCCTTTCGCTTCAGGGACCAGACTCCAGCGCACCGGTTGCCGCTTGCCCTGCGCATCTACCAGCACAAACGCGTTGACGCTGTTGTAGGTCTCGGTCACAAAGCTGGCGGACGGCTTGGCCGTCTTGACCCAGGCCAGAAACGGCTGGGCCTCGGGGTGCGCGGCAAAGAACGCTGGAGGCTTGGACGGATCAGGCTTGCCGGTTTTGGGATCAGGCGCGGTGGCTTTTTGCAGGTCGACGAACGCTTCAGGCGTGCCCACCGGGAACACCGGCATGCTGTTCATCCCGGTGCGCCATTGCTGGCCGTTGGGTTGGGTGAACTGCACCGCGAAGCTGCGGATGGGCGCCGCGCTGTCAGGTGAATACGGATTGCCGGTGGGCAGCGCGAGCCGTCCGACCACCGGGGTGCGGCCACTGGCGAACACTTCGGCTTTGGACAGCGTCGCCGCCGCGCCATTGCTCTCGAAATACCCGGCGACGCAGATGCCTTTGGGGTGGTTGCGACGGTAGCCGGGGTGAACGCCGTTACTGTGTTCGAACACGTCGACAACCCGTGCAGGCGTCAAGCGTTGTGGGTCAAGGCTGCCATTCACGTAGGCGAATGCGCCGACGGCGATGGCCACCACCAGGCCAATACCGGCGAGGCGAACGAATTTCTCCGAGGGGGTCAAGGGTGGTTTGCGGGGGTACGGCGGCTCACGGTCAATCATCGGTCACACTCCGGGCCTGGGGCCTCTCTGCATTCATGTAGCGGTAGGACGCGGCATAAACGCCTTTATTCCATGGCGTGATATTTATTTTGTGTGCGGTGGAATAACTTGCACGGGCGTGCGTCTTTCTGGTCATACGATCCGAGCGATCCCGCCGATCGATCAGGAAATCACCCTATGCATGATGTCGACGATCAATTACGAGAGCTGCTGCCACGAATGCGTCGGTTTGCCGCATCGCTCACCCGTGACCACAGCGCGGCCGATGATCTGGTGCAGTCGAGCCTTGAAAAAGCCTTGTCTGCCTGGAGCAGCAAACGGCCGGAAGGCGACCTCCGCGCCTGGCTGTTCTCCATTCTTTATAGGCAATTTCTCGACGCCCATCGACGTTCGCGCCGATACAGTCGCATGCTGGAGCTGTTTACCGGCGGCAAGGAAGATCACCATGAGCCTTCCGTGGAGCGCACCGTGGTTGCGCAAACCACGCTGCAGGCGTTCGAACGGCTGAACACCGAACAACGTGCCCTGTTGCTCTGGGTGTCTGTCGAAGGCTTGAGTTATAACGAAGTGGCGGAAATCCTCGGCGTCCCCGTGGGCACCGTCATGTCCCGCTTGTCTCGCGCGCGCCAGGCCTTGCGCCTGCTCAGCGAAGGCGAAATCACCACCCCTGCTCTGCGGATATTGAAATGATGACATTGCCTCCCAGTGAACGCGACTTGCACGCCTACGTCGATGGGCAGCTCAGCGACGCCGACCGGCAGACGATGGAGACGTATCTGGCCACGCAGCCCGAGCTGGCCCAGCAACTGCTGGCCTGGCAACGGGATGCCCAGAACCTGCGCGCCAGCTTGAGTGGCGAGCTGCATCGCCCGGCCAACCCAGACCTGGACCCGGCGTTCATCCGCCAGCGCGTGCGTCGCAGCCGCAGCCGCCAGTTCGCCACCGCGGCAGTGCTGTTGATCGCGGTCGGTGTCGGCGGAATGAGTGGCTGGCAGGCCCGGGAAATGACCCTCGTCAGCGGCGTTCAGCCCATGGCCGACGCCGTGCAGGCCTATCGGATGTTCGCGGTCAACGACAGCATGGCCAGCGACTGGAACACCGACAAGCCGAACAACGCGCAGGTCTGGCTGGACAAGCATTTCGCCCAGGCCAACCGCCTGCCCGATCTGGCGTCAGCCGGGTTCAAACCCGTGAGTGGGCGCCTGACCAGCACCGAACAAGGTGCCGCCGCGATGGTGGTGTACAAGGATGACGAAGGACGGACGCTGAGTTTCTACATCCGTCCACCAGGGCCGAACAATCATTTGCTGGCCCCCGGCACGCGACGGGACGGCGAGCTGGAAGCCGATTATTGGTCAGGAGGTGGTTACAACTACGCCGTGGTCAGCCCTGCCGATGACCCTGCTGTCAAGGCTGCGCGACAGGCGTTGCGTCAGCCGATTTGAACAGAGAGCGGTGGGTCAGACAGCCGGTCTGTCACAGATCCACCGCTCAACCCTCCCGGTCGCTCGCACTGGCTCGCAACAATACCTTGTCCTGAATACCTGCCAAGGTGTCCTTGAGCGTCGAAACGCCACGGCCTTGTTTCGCGTCCTTGTCCTGCTGCAGCGCCTGTTGCAGCACGCTCAGGAAATTCTGGGTTTTTGACGATGACAACGGCGTCCGCGTGTCGCTCTCCAGGTGCCCCATCACGTATTTGGAAATACGCGTCGACTGGCTTGCGGACTGGCTGACCGACGCCTGCACCAATGCCCCTTTGTCGTAACCGATGTTGGTCTTGCTGCTGGCCTGATCGTTGATCTGGTAATACAGATAATTCTGCGACGTCGGATCGCGGCTCAGGTCCAGCTTCTGGCCTGCGGTGAGCGCCTTGTGGTAACTGGCAATCAGGCTCGATTGCTGGTTCTGAACGAGGGTCCGGTTCAACTGATCCCGGCCTTTGGATTGCGTCGATTGCGACAGGTTGTACGAGAACGCGTCCAGCTCATCAGGGCGTGCCGGGTTGCTGGCCTCGGTCTTCTCGGTGACCGACGCCTTGAAATCGGCCAGGCCCGTCAGCAAGCCGTGATCGGTATCGGTCAAGTCGATGGAGTTGACGGTCTGGGGTGCAATGGAAGGCCGGGCTCCGGGGTATTGGCTGTGCAGCGTCTTGAACCCGTCTTCGAAGAGGGAGAGCAATTGTGCGTCGCCGTCACCGCGTGTCCGGGCGGCTTCAATCTGACTCACGTAGTTTTTAACGGCTTTCGCCTGCTGGTCGCTGTTGCCGATAATGGCGGCATTCTTCAGATCGACGGAAATGTCCAGATTGCCCGACGCACCGCTCATGCGCACTGAACGCTGGTCGGCGTCGGCATTCATATCCAGGCTCTGGACGCTGCCGTCATTCAGTTTGATGCGGGTGCTCAGCGTCACCGACGAAAACACGTTGCTGTCATATTGCGTCAACGCGTCCAGCTTGAGCTGAGGAGATTTCGCCGTCAGCCCGTCGATGGCCGATTGAAAACCGTCTGCCATCTTGCCCAGCGCGGCAAGTTCGTCGTCGCTCAGGTCGCCACCGCTGACCTGTGCCTGTACCGCCAGCCCGTTTTCGCTGCTGGAAAGGGTCAATTGCACGGTCTTGCCGCTGGCGGTCTTCAGGGTCAGGCTGATGCTGTTATCGGCGGCACTGCTGTGCAGTTTGTTCTGGGCGGCCGCCAGCTCGGAGGGTTCAAGGGTTCGTCCGGAAGGCGAGCTGATCACCGACTGGGAAACACCCTTCCCCGTCTGCGCCAGTTGCGCAAGCAGCGTGGCGCCAAGGCCCTGGAAACGGCCCACGCCATGCGTCGTGCTGAAGTTGCCTTGCATCGCCAGGGTCACCGAATCCTGCCGCGTGTATTCCCAGGCGGGCGGCACATCGGCGTCGGCAATCACACCACGGGCGGTGTAGGTCTGTGCGTTAGTGACGAGGGTGTCCTGCCCCAGCATCACGACAGACGAAGGCGATGCGGTGCTCGGAGTCGTCCCCACCGCTGAGGTGGCCACCGGCTGAGTCGCCACTGTCGGGGTGACCACCAGAGGCTGCGTGGAGGTGATAGAGGAAATCGAAGTCATAGCTGATCCATGCTCAATTGAGTCGAGTGTGTCCCAGCCGGTTTATCGGCACTGCGGCCCCTGACTTTAGGGAATGGGCGGCGCCGCGCCCATTTCCAGTGCTATCCGGGGTCAGGCCGCGCGCGCCTTGGTCATGCGCTGCATCAGCAACCCGCCCAAGGCCAGCAACGCCAACACGACCACTACGGCCCCATACACGTTGGTCGTGACCACCAGCCCCTCGCTTTTGATCGCCAGCCCGGCAAGCAGCGCCGGGACGCAGAACGCCAGGTAGCTCAACGCCAGAAACGTCGACATCAGCCCCGCCCGTTCATGGGCGTGAGCCAGCGGCAGCAGCAACCGCAACGCCCCCAGGAAGCTGGCGCCAAACCCGATCCCCGCCACCACGGCGCCGCTGAAAAACAGCCACAGCCAGCCCACGTTGACCGCCAGCAGAATCACCGACACGCCCAACGCCAAAAAGCTGCACCCCACCAACAGCGCCAATTGCGGCGGGCGCAGGCGCAGGTTCATGATGGAAATCGCCCCGCTGATCGTCAGAGCCGCCACCGCCAAACCACCGTGAAGCACGGATTTCGAGCCGGTCGCGGCGGCGAGCAATGAAGGTGCCAGCGACAGGAAGAACCCGCCCAGCGCCCAGGCGGCGATGTCCGCTGGCAACACCAGCAGCAAGGTACTGCACGCACGCTGCGGCACATAGAGCCTGGGTTTCAGGGTCTTCAACACACCGGGTTGCGGGCTGACGGTTTCCTGCACGCGCCAGAGGTACAGAATCTGCGCCACGAATGCCGCCAGCAGCAGAATGAAGGCCAGCAGCAACGGCATCGGCGCGTATTCCACCAGCGCGCTGGTGCCGAGCGCGCCCAACGCCATGCCGAACATCGGCGCAATGCTGTTGATCAACGGGCCCTGATTCTGATCGGTGTCGAGCATCGCCGCGCCCAATGCGCTGCTGGCGATCCCCGTCGCCACCCCCTGCAAGACGCGGGCGGCTATCAGCCAACTGACGTCGCTGGCGCCGATGAACAAGAGCATCGACAAGGCCTCCAGCAGCAGAGCGACGAGGATCACCGGACGCCGACCCAAATAGTCTGACAGCGAACCGAACACCAACAACGTCGCCAGCAAACTCAAGGCGTACACCGCAAAAATCAGCGTCAGCAGCGCGGAAGAAAAGCCCCACGCCTGCTGATACACATGGTAGAGCGGCGTCGGTGCACTGGAAGCGGCAAAGAAGCACAGCATCACAAACGCGAAATACCCGAGGTGCCCTCGGCTCCGACCATCGACTTGCGGGTTCTGCATCGATTCAGACACGCGTACACTCTCCCGAAAAAGCACACCATAAAAGCTATTAATTTGCGTTAGGGAGTGTGCGAGCAGAAACCGCTTAAAGCAAATACTTTGTGTTAAGGTCCGATTCATGGCTATCAAAGAAGGCATTCGTACCGGCGGCCGTAGCGCCCGGGTGCAGACATCGATCCACGCCGCCGTGCGCGACTTGCTTGAAGAGCAGGACCGTTCCGCGTTGAGCGTGCCCATGATCGCTGCCCGTGCGGGCGTCACGCCCTCGACCATCTACCGTCGCTGGGGCGATTTGACGTCGCTGCTGGCCGATGCGGCAGTGGAACGGTTGCGCCCCGATGAACCGGTGGATTGCGGCAGCCTGCGCGAAGACCTGCGTACCTGGGTCGAGGTCTACCTCGAAGAAACCAATTCCGCACCGGGCCGCGAAATGATGCGCGACGTGGTCGCCAGCAGCGCAACCCTCTGCTCGGGCAAGTGCCTGAACATGGTCCGCGATCAGTTGCAGATCATCATCGACCGTGCCCACTTGCGCGGCGAGCGCAGCCCATCCGCCGATGAGCTGGTCGATGCCGTCGTGGCGCCCATGGTGTACCGGATTCTCTACGCCGAGTCGGCCCCTACCCTCGAACGCATGCATCAGCTGCTGGATCGCTGCCTCGGTTGAGCGCGACGCTCACGAACTCGCTATCATGACTGGCCCTGAACCACGGGCCTTTTCCCCATGCACACTCTCGCAGACCTGCGCGCCGGCACACTGGCGGGCAGCAAACGGCTGGACCTCAGCTGCGGCCTCACGGCGTTTCCCGACGAGATTTTCAACCTCAGCGATTCGCTGGAGGTGTTGAACCTGTCGGACAATCAACTCAGCGAGCTGCCGGCCGATCTGCACCGGCTCAAACACCTCAAGATTCTGTTCTGTTCCAACAACCTGTTCACCCACCTGCCCGAAGCGTTGGGCCAGTGCGAGCAGTTGTTTTTCGTCGGCTTCAAGGCGTGCCGGATCACCGACGTATCGCCCCGCTCGCTGCCACCCCGTCTGCGCGCCCTCGTATTGACGGATAACCGCCTGGAATCACTGCCAGATGAGCTGGGTCGGTTCGAACACCTGCAAAAACTGATGCTGGCCGGAAACCGATTGCGCACCCTGCCCCCGTCACTGGCGGCGTGTCAGCGGCTGGAGCTGGTGCGCATAGCGTCCAACGAGATTCGCCGATTGCCGGATTGGCTGCTGCAGATGCCCGCGCTGGCCTGGCTGGCGTTTTCCGGCAACCCGCTGAACGACATTCACATTGAGGAGCCCATCCGGCAGATTCCCTGGTCAGCGCTGACCTTGCATCAGGTGCTGGGAGAAGGCGCTTCCGGGGTGATTCAGCAGGCGGAATGGCAGCACGACGACGGAGTGACCGACGAGGTGGCCGTCAAGCTCTATAAGGGCGAGCTGACCAGCGATGGCTCCCCATTGAATGAAATGGCTGCGTGCATCGCCGCCGGTCAGCACCCGAACCTGATTCCCGTCCTGGGGCAAGTGTTCGATCACCCGCAGCAGGCGAGAGGGTTGATGATGGAGCTGATTTCCCCGCGATTCATCACCCTGGCCCGCCCGCCCAGCCTCGAATCCTGCACGCGTGACGTCTACGGCAGTACGCGCCTGAGCCTTGCGACGGTGCGGCGCATGGCCCACGGCCTTGCCGACGCCTGCGGGCATTTGCATCGCAAAGGCATCAATCACGGCGACCTGTACGCCCATAACGTTCTCTGGGCGGAACAGGGCGAGAGTCTGCTGGGGGATTTCGGCGCTGCCGCGTTTTATCCCGATGAAACGACGGGCCAGACCCTGGAGCGCATCGAGGTGCGGGCGTTCGGGATATTGCTGGATGAGTTGCTGACGTGTTGCGACGGGTCTGACGAAGAAACGGCTGTGCTGCGGGGGCTTGCGGCGCGCTGCATTCAGCCACAGGTCATGAAACGACCGGGGTTTGCCGAGGTGCTGGCGCTACTGGATCGCTAGGCAAACATCACTGGCTTGCGGCGGCCTCGGGCTCTTGGGGGATGCCGGAGGCGCGACCGCAGCGATGCGGTGGGTCAATCACTCCAATCAGTCACTGACCCACCGTGGTATCAACCGGCCAGACCGACGTACACGTCCTGCACGTCATCGTGGCCGTCAATCGCTTCCAGAAACGCTTCAACCTCGGCCATCTGCTCGTCGCTCAAGCCCGACACCGGGTTTTTCGGGCGGTAGCCGATCTTGGCGGATTCCACAGTGAAGCCTTGTTCTGGCAGCGCCTTGCACACGGCGTCCAGGTCAGTGACTTCGGTGTAGAACAGGGTCACGCCCTCGTCGCCCGGCTCGACGTCCTGCGCCCCGGCTTCGATGGCGGCTTCTTCCGGGTCGGCCTTGCCGTCGCCCGCCGCTTCGATCATGCCCAGATGATCGAAATCCCACGTGATCGAACCCGCAGCGCCCATTTGCCCCTTGCGGAACAGCACACGGATCTCGGCAACCGTGCGGTTGACGTTATCGGTCAGGCATTCGACGATCACTGGCACCTTGTGCGGCGCGAACCCTTCATAGGTCACTTTCTCGAAGTGCACGTGCTCGCCCAGCAGGCCAGCGCCCTTTTTGATCGCGCGCTCCAGCGTCTCCCGGGGCATCGAGGCTTTCTTCGCCTGCTCGACCACCAAACGCAGGCGCGAATTCATGTCGGGATCAGCGCCGGAACGCGCGGCAATCATGATTTCCTTGGACAGCTTGCCGAAAATCTTGCCCTTGGCATTGGCTGCTGCTTCTTTGTGTTTGACCTTCCACTGTGCGCCCATGATTACTCTCTTGTTCCGGTGGCAGTACACCGTCGGGGCCGATCCGGCGTGGCGCGTCGGACCGAAGACGGCGAATGCTGAAAAGGTGAACGATGATGACGCGCCAGGACAGAACGCTGGCGCCCGCCGCATTTTATACGCGCTGGCGTCATATGAAACCCCTGACGTGCTGCCGTCGATCAAACGAGCGCGGATAAGTTTCCCGGAAAACGTCAACACAAGGCTCTGGATATGGCGACGCGACCTGTAGTCCCTTTCTGAAAATACAGAACTAGCCCCTTTGTGGCGCCGCTTTTCGTACCCTCTGCACCCCGAAATTTCACGGTGCCCCACTCGATGCGCAAAGACTCGCCAGTGACGATGACCCTGTCCATCGCCAGCCGCCCCAGCGACCTGCTGGTCGTCGGCGTCAAGGGTCGTGATCGACTCAATGCGCCATTCTGCTTCGACATCGACCTTGTGAGCCCTGATCCCGCGCTGGATCTGGCGTCGTTGCGGCAGTGCAACGCTGGATTGGAAATCGGCGGCACGCCTGCCCCGCTGCATGGCTTGCATGGCTTGCATGGCTTGCATGGGCAGATCAGCGACGCCCGACAACTGTATCGCGGCGCTGACCTCAGCGTGTACCGGCTACGCCTGACCCCTGCCCTCCAGAAACTGTGCGGCCCGACCCGGCGTCGCGCATTCAACGGTCTGACAGTGCCGCAAATTCTCACGCGGCTGCTGCACGACCACGGGCTGACTGACGGCGCGTTCCGCTTCGATCACTTGATCGGCGTGTATCCCCGCCGAACTCACTGCCTGCAATACGACGAAAGCGACCTGCACTTCCTGCAGAGGTTGTGCGAAGAAGAAGGCATTGCCTTTCGCCATGAACACGCTCTACAACGGCATACCCTGGTGTTTTCCGACGACCCGATGGGTTTCCCGGAAGGGGCAGCGCCCGCCCCGATCGATCACCTCGCCGAGCAACTGTCCGTGCAGGCCAGCTACAGCAGCCATGCGGGCGAGCATTACACGCCTCAGGCCTTTGCACCTCAACATCACGCCTCCGATGCCGACAATCAGCGCCTTTGCGCGGTGCAGCACGCCAATCGCCCCCTTGCACAACAGCAGCAGAAACAGATCAGCGTCCGCCTTCTGGAACGGCTGCGCTGTGAACGGCGGGAAATCAGGGGCCGCAGCCGCTTGCCCTGGTTTCGCGCAGGCCTGGTCGTGCGCGTGGCCGGACAGCCAGACCCATTGCTCAATGATCAATCGTTGTTGACGGAGGTGTGCCACAGCGCCTGGCAACTGGCGCCGTTAAGGGGCTGCACCTCCAACGACGTCATCCATATTTTGCAGGCGATGGCGTCAGCGGGCGCCGCCGACATGGGCATTGCACAATGGCTGCTTGTCCAGCCGGGCGCAGACCGGCCAGCGCTGGCGGGCTACGAAAACAGTTTTAGCGTGCTGCCGTGGACGATGCCGTTCAGGCCGTCCGTGGAGCATCCGAAACCCGTCGTGGCGTCGCTGGAAACCGCCACCCTGATCGACGGACGAGCGGACGAAGCCGGTCGCGTCAGGATTCGGTATGGATGGCAGGTCGAAGGTCCGGCGAGTCCATTCAGGGACAGCTGGGCACGCGTCGTCACCAGCCTCACCGAGCCGCGCGCTGGAATGGCGTTGCGTATTCAATTTTTCGAAGGTGACCCCGACCAGCCGCTGGTCTGTGGCATGGCCGAGGGCCCTGAGCGGATTTCGGTCCTTGAAGCCACCGAACGGGACGGTGCGTCGCCACCGACGAAACCGCCCGAGCCAGCGCCTGTGCTCGTCGACAGCAAGGTACCCCTCACCCTGCGCGGCGCCCGCGCCACCTTGCACATCAACGCGCAGGGCATCCGGTATACGCCGCACGCCACGGGAGACGACGGCATGTGAGGTAAGCCGCCGCTGATCAGCGGTGCTTGAAGCTTGGCTCACGCTTCTCGATGAATGCCGCCATGCCTTCCTTCTGATCCGCGCTGGCAAACGCCGAATGGAACACCCGACGTTCGAAGCGGATGCCCTCGGACAAGCTGACCTCGAACGCGCGATTGACACTTTCCTTGACCATCATCGCCACCGGCAACGACTTGGCGGCGATGCTCTCAGCGACCTTCAGCGCCTCTTCGAGCAATTGCGCTTGAGGCACGATGCGCGCCACCAGTCCGGAACGCTCCGCTTCCTCGGCGTCGATCATGCGCCCGGTCAGGCACATTTCCATGGCCTTTGCCTTGCCAACGGCGCGGGTCAAGCGCTGCGTGCCGCCCATGCCCGGAAGCACGCCGAGCTTGATCTCCGGCTGACCGAACCTGGCGTTGTCCGCCGCCAAAATGAAATCGCACATCAGGGCCAGTTCACAGCCGCCCCCCAACGCAAACCCGGACACCGCTGCGATAATCGGCTTGCGGCGACTAGCCACCCGGTCGCTGTCGCTGAACAGGTCATCCAGATAGATTTGCGGGTACGTCAACTCAGCCATTTCCTTGATATCAGCACCGGCGGCAAACGCTTTAGCCGATCCCGTCAGCACGATGCAGCCAATGTCACGGTCGCGTTCGAGTTCATCCAACGCGTGGTTGAGCTCGCTGATCAACTGCGCATTAAGGGCATTCAGTGCTTGCGGGCGGTTAAGCGTGAGCAGCGCAACCCGACCGTTTATTTCCTTCAAGATTGTTTCGTAAGCCATTGTTCTTGATCCCATTAATCAGAAATTGTCAAAACTGGAAACAGCATTACCCGACTTTAAGTTAAAGCTTCAAGCCATTGAATTTAAACGATTAAACCAGCTCCAGCGCCATGGCCGTGGCTTCGCCGCCGCCGATGCAAATAGCGGCCACGCCGCGTTGCAATCCCCGCTGTTTCAGCGCCGACAACAGGGTCACCAGAATCCTTGCCCCCGAGGCACCAATGGGATGGCCGAGGGCACAGGCGCCGCCGTTGACGTTCACTTTTTCGTGGGGCAGTTCCAGCTTGCTCATGGTCACCAACGCGACCACGGCAAACGCCTCGTTGATCTCGAACAGGTCCACATCGGCGAGGGACCAGCCGGTTTTGCGCATCAGTTTTTCGATGGCGCCAATCGGTGCCGTCGGAAACAGGTTGGGCTGGTTGGCATACGCCGCATGGCCGCGAATCACCGCCAAAGGCTTCAGCCCGCGCCGTTCGGCCTCTGATTGACGCATCAACGTCAACGCCGCCGCGCCGTCGGAAATTGAACTGGAGTTGGCCGCCGTGACCGTTCCCCCTTCGCGAAAAGCCGGTTTGAGCTGCGCGATCTTGTCCAGCCTGGCTTTCGGCGGTTGCTCGTCCTGGGAGACGGTTTTCTGTTCTTTGCCGACAGTCACCTGCACCGGGACGATTTCAGCGTCGAAATAACCCTGTTTCATGGCCTCTTGGGCCCGGGTCAGCGAGGCGATGGCGAACGCGTCCTGGGCCTCGCGACTGAAACTGTCGAATGACGCGCAATCCTCAGCGAAGGTGCCCATGAGGCGCCCACGGTCGTAGGCGTCTTCCAGCCCGTCGAGAAACATGTGATCGACGATCTGCCCGTGGCCCATGCGATAACCGCTGCGCGCTTTGTCCAGCAGGTACGGCGCGTTGGACATGCTTTCCATGCCGCCCGCGACCATCACCCCGGCGCTGCCCGCCAGCAGCAGGTCATGGCCCATGATCGCCGCTTGCATGCCGGAGCCGCACATCTTGTTCAGCGTCGTGCACAAGGTGCCGTTGCTCAGGCCGGCCCCCAAGGCGGCCTGTCGTGCCGGGGCCTGGCCAAGTCCGGCAGGCAGCACGCAGCCGAACAGCACCTGCTCGACATCCGTGGCCTCAAGCCCCGCACGTTCAACCGCCGCACGGATGGCCGCCGCGCCGAGTTGCGGCGCCGTGAGGCTTTTGAGGTCTCCCTGGAAGCCGCCCATGGGCGTGCGCACGGCGCTGACGATCACCACGGGGTCTTCGTTCTGTGGCTGACGCTGGTTGTGTGGCATGTTGAATGTCCTCGATTAGCGAGCAGCCATGCGCAAGGCACCGTCGAGACGGATCACCTCACCGTTGAGCATGCTGTTTTCGATGATGTGGCGCACCAGGGCGGCGTATTCGTCGGGCTTGCCGAGCCGTGGCGGGAAAGGGACGCCTGCGGACAGGCTCTCGCGCACCTGCGGGGTCATGCCGGCCATCATCGGGGTTTCGAAAATGCCGGGGGCGATGGTCATGACCCGGATGCCGAACCGCGCCAGTTCACGGGCGGCGGGTAAGGTCAGGCTGGCGATGGCCCCCTTGGACGCCGCGTAGGCGGCCTGACCGATCTGGCCGTCGAACGCGGCCACGGACGCGGTGTTGACGATCACGCCGCGCTCGCCACCCTCGTCCGCCACGCCCTCGGCGATGGCGGCAGCGGTCAGACGCAGGAGATTGAAGCTGCCGATCAGGTTGACGTTGATCACCCGGCTGAAACTGTCCAGGCCATGGGGGCCTTCCTTGCCGAGGATTTTTTCCGCCCCGACGATGCCCGCACAATTGATCAGGCCATTGATCTGACCGAACTCAGCCAGCGCCGTGTCCACCGCCGCCTGCGCAGCGGCCTCATTCGTGATGTCGGTGACACTGGCCCGGGCATTGACGCCGAGCACGTGCAGTTGGGTGTCCAGCGCCTGGGCATTGACGTCCACCAGCATGACCTTCGCGCCCGCCTGGATCAGCATCTGCGCGGTCGCCGCGCCCAGACCCGATGCGCCGCCGCTGACCAGAAATACCTTGCCTTCGATCTGCATGATTGTGCCGTCCTTCACTTCTTATTGTTCGAGTGACGAAATACTCCGCTCTGTCCCGGCAATGGGCAATAGTCAAAGCGCGCAGCCGCGATGACGGTTTTGGACAGTGCGTGACGTTACGATGCCGCTCAGGCCTTGCGCTGCAGCACCGCCTCACCGGATTCGGAGGACAGCCGCCGGTTATCCAGTAACGCCAGCAATGCGATCAGCGCCACCCCGATGAACGTCAGCTGAAAGTCCGCCGTCTGCGCCTGGCCGTCGTTGCCGTGCAGATACATCGAGCCGCGCAGCAGCAGCGCACCAATGGCCACCCCCATGCCCATGCTCAGCTGGAAAAACATGCTGAACATCGTCGACGCGTCGCTCATCTGCGGCTTCGGCACGTCGGCGAACCCCAGGGTGTTGAAGGCCGTGAACTGCATCGACCGCGACAGCCCGCCCACAAACAGGATGAACAAGATCAAGCCCCAGCTCATGCGCTCGTCGAGCAACGCGCAGGCCGCGATGGCCAGCACACCGATCACCCCGTTGCCCATCAGCACGGCGCGAAAGCCCCAGCGCTGCATGATGGGGCTGGTGAAAGGCTTCATCGCCAGGTTCCCCGCGAACACGCCCAGCACCAACAGCCCCGAATCGAACGCTGACAGGCCAAAGCCCAGTTGAAACATCAACGGCAGCAGGAACGGCAAGGTGCTGATGGCAATGCGAAACAGCGAGCCGCCGAAGAGGCTGACGCTGAACGTGCGGATGCCGACCACATTGACGTTCAACAGCGGTTCGGCCCGCTTGCGCATGTGTGCCCAGGCCAGCACGGCGCTGACCACGCCGATGGCCGTCACCAGCAGCCCGGGCCCATGGCTGCCACGAGCCTGCCCAAGCATCTCCATGCCGTAAAGCAACGCCATGCACGCTACCCCCACCAGCACGAAACCGGGAAAATCGAACGCCCGCTGGCTGACGTCATTGCGTCGAGGGATCAAGACCCAGGTGGCGATCAAGGCCAGCGCGCCCAGTGGCAGATTGAGGTAGAAAATCCACGGCCATGAGGCGTGAGTGACAATGAATCCGCCCAACGGCGGGCCGAGAATGGGCGCCACGAGGCCTGGCCACGTGATCAGCGAAATGGCGCGGACCAGGTCCTTCTTTTCCGTGGCACGCATCACGGCCAGGCGCCCGACCGGGACCATCATCGCGCCGCTGATGCCCTGCAGTACCCGCGCCGCGACGAACGCCTCCAGCCCTGTGCTCAACCCGCAGAGCAACGAAGACAGGGTGAACAGCACGATGGCGCCGCCGAACACCAGCCGCGAGCCCAGCCGATCCGCCAGCCAGCCGCTGATGGGAATGAAGGCCGCGATGGCCAGCATGTAGGCGCTCATGCCGATGTTCAGGTCGACTGCCGCCACACCGAAAGTTTTCGCCATTTGCGGCAAGGCCGTGGCGATCACTGTCGCGTCGAGGTTTTCCATGAAAAACGTGACCGCCACCAACAGCGCGATCAGGGTGGATTGGCGTTGCGACATCGGCACCGGTCCTTGAATGGGCAGTGCTCTAGCGTAGCGGTTTCAGGGCGTCACGCGCAGAGCGAATTTGCCTCAGTGGCGGCAATCGGCGTCATGGTTTCAGATACCGCATCACCGAATCGCTCACCATCGCCCTGTGCCGGGCCTTGATGTGTGGGTCTTCCAGCTCGATCTGGAAAATCTCCGAAAAAGTGTGGCGGTTCGATACGCGGTAGAAACAGAACGAACTCAGCAGCATGTGCAGATCGACCGCCTGTACACCTTCGCGAAACACGCCTTCTTTTTCTCCACGTCGCAACGTCTCGTCCAGCGCTTGTAGCACATGCTGGCTCAGCGCCCGAATGGTCGGAGACTGTTTGACGTTTTCGCCGTTGTGGATGTTCTCGATGCAGACGATGCGCACGAAATCGACGTTGCGGTCGTGGTGATCGAAAGTGAACTCCACCAGACGCTGAATCGCCTCCATGGGCGGCAGAACGTCGAGTTTCAGGCTGCTTTCGGTGTGACGGATGTCGCCGTACAACTTCTCCAGCACTTCGCTGTACAGCTGTTCCTTGCTGTTGAAGTAGTAATAAATCATCCGTTTCGAGGTTTGCGTACGTTCGGCTATGGCGTCGACCCGTGCACCTGAAAGGCCTTGGGCGACGAATTCAGCGACGGCGGCCTGGAGGATGCCGTCGCGGGTTTTTTCCGGATTGTTCTTGCGGCCCTTGCGTGGCGACTCTAAGGACGCTTCGACAAGAGTGTCGTCGACAGTTTTCATGCTTGGCTCACGACCACGGTGGAATCCGCCGATTATGAGCCGCAGCGCCGCGTTACGGAAGCGGCATATGCCAGCATGCGCGTGGTCTGTCACAACCTCGCTTGCCGTGGCGTGCCTTTCCGTGAAGCGGCCATGGCTGCCAGACGCACCGCCACGTTGGCTGCGCCATAACCGGCGTAGCCATTTTTGCGTTGCAGTATCTCGAAGAAAAATCGATCGTCGAACGCCTCGGTGTACACATGAAACAGCTCACCCCCCTTGGCATCGCGGTCATACAGCACGTTGTAATAGGCCAATTCACTTAGAAACGCGTCGTCGAAATCGAAGCGGGCCGCCAGGTCGTCGTAATAATTGAGGGGGATGTCCAGCAATTGCACACCAGCCTCTTTCGCCCGCGCCACCTGGGTAAAAATGTCCTCGCAGGCGAAAGCGACGTGATGCACACCGGAGCCGCGGTAACTCGACAGGGCATGCGAAATCGCCGTGTTACGGTTCTCGGAGATGTTCAGCGGCAGGCGCACGGTGCTGCAACGGCTGCGCAACGCACGGCTTTTCACCAGACCGTAGGGGTCCGGGAGCACCACTTCGTCGTCGGCCTCGAAATCCAGCAGGCTCTTGTAGAACAGCACCCACGTGTCGAGGCTGTCCGCCGGGAGCGCCATGGCCATGTGGTCGATGCGTTGCAGACCACCGGTAACGGGGGCGTCCGAGTGAATGTTGAAATCGCTGTCGTAGATCGACTGGCCGGGCGGGGCTGGCTCTACCAGATAAATCAGGCTGCCATCCGGGGCGCGCACGGCGGGAATCTGTCGCTCGTTCGGCCCGACCAGTCCACGGTACGGCTGCCCCTTGTACTGTCGGGCGCGCTCCAGCGCCGCGCTGCCATTTTCAACGCGCAACGCCGTGGCGCACAGCGACGGGCCGTGGGATTCGAAAAAACTGTGGGCGAAGGAATAAGGCTCGGCATTGAGCACGATCTTGATATCGCCCTGCCCCAACAGGCGGACAGCCTTCGAGCGGTGCTGACCCAACTGAGCGAAGCCGAGGCCCTGCAACCAACTGCCCAAACGGGCGCCGTGAGCCTCATCGACAGCAAATTCAAGAAATTCAACGCCGTCGTACGCACTGGCTTTCGGCGGGTTGAACAACAACCCGGGCGAAACAGGCTGCGCCTCCTCGGCAAGCCGCTCGCGGGTTTTTTCTTCCAGGTACAGGAGCGAACGCAAGCCGTCCGCCGCATTGGACCGAGGGGGCGCAGCACGAAAACCATCGTTGAAGATTTCCAGCGACAACGGCCCGGTGTAACCGCTGCGCAGGATCGGGGCGAGAAAACCCGGCAGGTCAAATTCACCCTGGCCAGGAAAGCAGCGAAAATGCCGACTCCACTCCAGTACGTCCATGGCCAGCAAAGGCGCGTCGGCCATTTGCACGAAGAAAATCTTGTCACCGGGAATATCGGCAATGGCGCCCGGATCACCCTTCAACGACAGCGTGTGAAAGCTGTCCAGCAACACCCCCAGGGCCGGGTGATTGACCTGACGCACCAGGTTCCACACCTGCTGCCAAGTGTTGACATGCCGGCCCCAGGCAAGTCCCTCGTAGCCCACGCGCAACTGCCGCGCACCGGCCCGTTCGGCCAACAGCGCCAGGTCGTCAAGCAGGAGGTTTTCGTCTCCGAGGGAATCGCTGGCGGTGTTACTGCACACCAACACCAGGTCAGTGCCCAGCGCTTGCATCAGATCGAACTTGCGTTCGGCCCGGTCCAGGTTGCGTTGCAAGCGGTCACGTCGGCAGCCTTCGAATTCGCGAAACGGCTGAAACAAGGTGATCGCGATGCCCAGATCCGCGCACATCTGCCGCACGGTGCGCGGGCTGCCGTCGTAGTACAGCAGGTCATTTTCAAAGATTTCCACGCCGTCGAACCCGGCGGCGGCAATGGCTTCCAGCTTTTCGGGCAGGGTCCCGCTCAGGGAAACGGTGGCAATCGAACGCTGCATAAACTGACTCCAGAATGAACGCACCCAAGAGACAGCGCCTGGCTGATGCTTCGGTGTCAAAACCGATTATTCTTCGCCCGTCCTGTCAGTGCAATTTAAATGTACGTACCGGTTAGTTTTGTGTTCGATAATCGCCCAAAAGCGGTTTACCTCAATTGACGCTCCCGCCCATGATCTCCACCATCGTTTGCACATTGTCGGACAAAGGCTGCCTCTGCCTGCGTGTGAACCCTTTGCTGCGCCGCATTGGCGCCGCCATCGCCGACAAAACCATAACAATTCCAAGACAGGTTAAATGCTCATGCGCTCCTACCCCGCTTCGTCTGCGCCGGTCGCAGCCAGCTCTCCGGACACTCACGTGACCCCTCATGCCGGGATCGGCGACAAAGTCCGAGGCGCGCTCGCCGTGGGCAAGACCCGCTGGGGCATGCTCGCGCTGGTGTTCCTCGCCACCACCCTCAACTACATCGACCGCGCCGCGCTGGGCGTCATGCAGCCCATTCTGGCCGAGCAAATGCGTTGGACGGCCATGGATTACGCCAACATCAATTTCTGGTTTCAGGCGGGCTACGCCATCGGTTTCCTGTTGCAAGGCCGGTTCATCGACCGCGTCGGAGTGAAACGGGCATTTTTCCTCGCCGTGCTGCTCTGGAGTGTCGCCACCGGCGCGCACGGCCTGGCGACATCGGCGGCGGGCTTCATGGTCTGCCGGTTCATTCTCGGGCTGACCGAGGCGGCCAACTACCCGGCCTGCGTCAAAACCACACGGCTCTGGTTCCCGGCCGGAGAGCGGGCCGTCGCAACGGGCATTTTCAACGCAGGCACCAACGTTGGCGCGATGATCACCCCGGCCCTGCTGCCGCTGATTCTGTCCGTCTGGGGCTGGCAGGCGGTGTTCATGTGCATGAGCGTCCTGGGCCTGACCTGGGTGATCACCTGGCGCTTGAAATACTTCAATCCCGAAGACCACCCCACTGTTCGTGAAAGCGAGCGGGCCTACATCCAACAGGGTCGCGAGCCCGAGGGGGTGACGGAGAAAGTCCCGTTCTCGACGATCCTGAAAATGCGTGGCACCTGGGCATTCGCACTGGCGTACGCGATGACCGCGCCGGTGTTCTGGTTCTACCTGTATTGGCTGCCGCCGTTTCTGAACCAGCAATACCACCTGGGCATCAGCGTGACGGAAATGGGTCTGCCATTGATGCTGATCTGGCTGACGGCGGATTTCGGCAGCATCGGCGGTGGTGTCCTGTCGTCGTGGCTGATCGGCCGGGGGGTGCGTCCGATGACGGCGCGTCTGGTGTCGATGCTGATCTTCGCGCTGACGATCATTTGCGTGGTGTTTGCGGCCAACGCGAGCGGGCTGTGGATCGCGGTGGCGGCGATCGCGCTGGCCGTGGGGGCGCATCAGGCATGGACAGCGAACATATGGACCCTGGTGATGGATTACACACCGCCGCACAGGGTGAGCACGGTGTTCGGGTTTGGCGGGATGTGCGCGTCGATTGGCGGGATGTTCATGACCCAGATTGTCGGGGCCGTGCTGACGGCGACCCACAACAATTACAACGTGGTGTTTACGTTGATTCCGGCAATGTATTTTCTGGCGCTGGTGTGGATGTTCTTCATGGCGCCGCGTGACGTTAAAGAAAGCGCTGCCTGAGGGTCAGCGATGCGGATGGGTCAAGCGCCATTCTGGACTGCCCCCCCCCGCATCGCGCCGTGGTCAACGCCCTACCCGCCTGACCTGCGCTGCTGCCAGGCGGCCGCCAAGCCGCTCAGGCAGATAATCGCAATCCCCGCTTGCGCCGTCAGCGACGGCGCGTGGTTGAACACCAGATACCCCCACAGCCCCGCGAACACGATCTGGCAGTAGCCAAACGGCGCCAGCAACGCGGGTGCCGCGAACCGGAAAGCCTGGGTCAGCAGCAAATGCGCGACCATCCCGCAGGTGCCCAGTGCCAGCATGAATGGAATGTGTATCCACTGCGGCGATTGCCAGAAAAACGGCACGATGGCGCTCATCAGCAGGCTATTGAACAGCCCCGCAAAGAAATTGCTCGTGGTCGGGCTGTCATGGGCGGCAACCAGCCGAGTGAGCAATTGATAACACGCAAAACACAGCGCGGAGCCCAGCGGCAGCAGTACGGCGGGGGTGAACAGTTCGCCGCCGGGATGCACGATCACCATCACCCCGCCAAACCCTACAAGCACGGCTATCCACTGACCTCGCGACACCTGCTCCTTGAGCAGCGGCACCGACAAGGCCGTCACCAGCAAGGGCGCCAGGAAGTTCACGGCCGTGGCTTCGGCAATCGGGATGAACATCAGTCCGCTGGTGAATAACAGACTCGTGCCCAACAGGCATGCCGCCCGCAGCGCTTGAAGCCCCGGCCGCTTGGTCCGTAATACGCGCAGCCCTGCGGACGGCATGAAAATGCAGGCCATCAACGCGGTGTGCACGACATAACGCACCCAGACCACCATCATGATCGGGTAAATGCCGGAGAGGTATTTGGACAGGGTGTCGTGACTGGAAAACAGGAAGGTCGCCAGGACAATCAGTGCGATGCCCTTGAGTGGCTGGTTGACGCCGGAGAGCGGCGTACGGGTGGTGCTCATCAGGGTTCCTTTGGCCTTGCGGAAGCGCGTAGTCGACCGACCATCGCTGCGAGTCTGGAGCTAGACACGCAGAGAATATAGAAGCTGTCGTCAGATAACCAAAGAAACCTCAAGGATGACGTCGTTTTTGTCGCGCCCGGCGTCGTAAGTCGGACGCCGTCGGCAGCGCAGAGTGCGCAAGCGAGCGCCCCATTTACCCCGCTCGCACCGTTCGCAGCGCTCACTCCTGCAACGACTCAACCCCCAGTTCATCCCACACGGCTTCTGCCAGATGAAAACTCGCGTTGGCTGCCGGTATGCCGCAATAGATCGCGCTTTGCATCAACACTTCCTTGATCTCGTCGCGGGTCACGCCGTTGTTTTTTGCGGCACGCAGATGCAGGCGCAGTTCGCCCTCGCGGTTCATGCCGATCAGCATGGCGATGGTGATCAGGCTGCGGGTATGGCGTGGCAAGCCGGGGCGGGTCCAGATGTCGCCCCAGGCATGGCGGGTGATCATTTCCTGAAACTCGCCGTTGAACGGCGTGAGTTTCTCCAGACTGCGGTCGACGTGGGCGTCGCCCAAGACTTCACGGCGCACGCTCATGCCGGCTTCGTAACGGTGTTTCTCGTCCATTTGCGATCCTGTCGATTCAACGAAGATTGAAAGCCTGGTGATCGGCCACCGCGCGCTTGACCCAGCGCCGCGACTGCCCCAGGTAACGGGTGGGGTCGAGCAGATTATCCAGCGCCTGCGGCGACAGCTGTTCGCTGACCGCCGGATCGGCGCCCATTATGACGCGCAAAGGTTGCCCCTGCTCCACGGCTCGGCGACAGCATTGCTCGATCAGGTGGTGGGCCCTGTCTCGCCCCACGCGTCCGGCCAGCGCAATGCTCACCGCCTCCGCCAACACCAGCCCTTGGGTCAGCGCCAGGTTGTGGGCCATCCGCTCGGCATCCACCTCAAGGCCGGGAATGACCGCCAGCGCCTGTTGCAACGACCCGGACACGAGGCAGCAAAGCTCCGGCAGTGTTTCCCATTCGGCGTGCCACAAACCCAGGCTGCGCTCATGCTCCTGTGGCATGGCGCTGAGCAACGTGGCCACCAACCCCGGCGCACGGGTGGCGGCGGCGATCATCACCGCTGCCCCCACCGGGTTGCGTTTGTGGGGCATGGTGGATGAACCGCCCTTGCCCGCCGCTGCCGGTTCGAACACCTCACCGGTTTCGGTCTGCATCAAAAGGCTCACGTCCCGCCCGATCTTGCCCAGGCTCCCCGCCATCAGTCCCAACAGGCTGGCGAACTCCACCAGCCGGTCGCGCTGGGTGTGCCACGGCTGATCGGGCAGGTTCAGTTTCAGTTCCCTGGCCAAGGCTTCGGCGATGGGAAAGGCCATGTCGCCCAGCGCCGCCAGGCTCCCCGACGCGCCCCCGAATTGCACGCACAGCACCCGCGATTTCAGCTCTTTGAGACGCTGACGATGGCGGGTCACCGCCCCCAGCCATCCGGCGATTTTCGCGCCAAGGGTGACCGGAGTCGCCTGTTGCAGCCAGGTGCGCCCCGCCATCGGGACGTTGGCATGCCGCTGGGCCTGTTGCGCCAACGCTTCCGCGAGGTTGGCCAATGCCTGCTCCAACAGACCGATCGCGCTGCGCAGTTGCAGCACCAGCCCACTGTCCATCGCGTCCTGACTGGTGGCGCCCATGTGCACGTAACGCTCGGCGGTGGGGTTGCGCGTGGCGACTTGCTTGCCCAGCGCCTTCACCAGCGGAATGGCGGAGTTGCCCGCGTCGCCGATGGCAACGGCCAGCGCATCGAAGTCGTACAGCGATGCATCGCACGCTGCGACGATATCGGCCACGACGTCGGTCGGGATCGCGCCGACCGTGGCCTCGGCATTGGCCAGCGCGGCTTCGAAATCGAGCATGCCTTGCACTCGCCCTTGATCGGAAAAGACCTCGCGCATGGTGTGTTGAGTGAAATAACGGTCGAAAAGCTGATTGCCGGATCTGTTCAACGTACTGCTCCTGACGGCTCGTCCATACAGTTCATGCGGTCACGCGGTCAGAAATCGAAGAACACGGTCTCATCTTCGCCCTGCACACGGATGTCGAAACGATAGGCGACTTTGCCGTCCACGGTGCAGCGTTTCGCAACTAATGTCTGACGACGGGCCGGTTGCTCAATCAGGTTGAGCACCGGGTCTAGCGCGTTGCTGGCCGCTTCGTCATCGAAATACAGCCGCGTGTGCAGGTGAATGTTGATGCCGCGAGCGAACAGCGACAGGTTCACATGGGGTGCCATGGGCAGCCCCGCTGCGTTACGTACGACGCCCGGTTTAACGGTCATGGCCAGCCATTCGCCTTCGTCGCTGGTCGCCGTGCGGCCAAAGCTGTTGAAGGGCTTGTTCAGGTCGAAATCCGTCTCGTACACGCCGTCGGCGTTGGCTTGCCACAGCTCCAGAAACGAATCGCGAATCAGGTGACCGTTGCCGTCGTAGACGTGGCCCAGCAGCAGGATGTGCTCGCCGGGGGCGTCCGGCCTGGCCATCTCGTTCCAGATTTCCTGCTCCCGGGGCGGGTTGCCCGCGGCGGCCAGCGCAAGGCCGATGTGAACGTAGGGGCCAGCGGTCTGTGAAGGGGTTTCCGGCAGAATATGAACGGGCATGTCAGCCTCCTCAGACGTTTTCGAAGTGGGTCTTGCGCTGGCCGCGCAGCACGATGTCGAAGCGGTACGCCAGGCAATCCATCGGATTGGCCATGCTCATGTCGAGCCTGGCGATGAGGCCTTGCACCGCTTCCGGGTTGGCGATGGCATTGACAATGGGGCACAGGGGGATCAACGGATCGCCTTCGAAATACAGCTGTGTGATCAGTCGGGTGGCTATCGACGGGCCGCTGACAGAGACGTGAATGTGCGCGGGACGCCAGTCGTTGGGGCCATTGCGCCAAGGGTACGGGCCGGGCTTGACGGTGCGGAAGCAGTAATAGCCGTCGCGGTCGGTGAGGCAACGACCCACGCCGCCGAAATTGGGGTCCAGCGGCGCCAGATAGGCGTCTTTTTTGTGCCGATAACGACCACCGGCATTGGCTTGCCACATTTCCACCAGCGTGTGCGGCACGGGCTGGCCGTACTGATCGATGACCCGACCGGCAACGATGATGCGCTCACCGATGGGCAGGCCGCCGTGGTTGAAGTTGAGCAGCAGGTCCGCGTCATGACGCCCGAATTGCAAACGTGTGAAATCGGGTCCCCTGGTTTCCGACATCGACTGGGGAATGCTCACCAGTGCCTGACGCGGCGAGCGCAGAATCGATGTCTTGTAATCCGGGGTCAGTGCCTTGGGGTGCCAATGACGGTCGCGGGTGGCGAAACGGCTGTCGTGCAGGTCGGACATGCCATTCTCCTTGTTGTCGTTATGAGAGGTTCGCGCCTGCCGGAGGACCCACAGGCATCGGCGCAGTGTCCCCCAGCGACGTCCTCGACAACATTGAAAAAACCACCGGCATCCATAACCCTCTGGTTATGGATAATCGCCCTTGCGGTACGCGTGGCCCACCTCCCGCAGCACGTCCACACACCACTGCGCCGCCAGCGTCAGAGGCAGCGCCGGGTTGCTGCACAGCCCCACCGAGCCGCCCGGTTCGCGCATGCCCAGCTCCACCAATTCGCCGCTGTGCAAATCCTGACGAACCGCGTCGAAGGGTGCGATCCACACCGCGTCGCTGGATGCTACGTAACGACGACTGACGGTCAGGGACAGGGTTTCCAGACGCTGCCGAGGGGGCTGAATGCCGTGTTGCACGAACAGGCTGTCGGCGAACTGGCGAATGGTGGTCCCCGCCAGCGGCAACACCAGCGGAAAGTCTTCCAGTGTGGCGCGAAGGTCGCCCTTGGCGAGAAGCAGATGGCCTGCCCGCACCACCAGGGTCATGGATTCGCTGTAGAGGTGCTCAAAGCTCAGGCCGAGAATTTGTGGGCTGTCGGTCATGCGCCCGACCACCAAATCCAGCTCGCCCAGACGCAGTTGAGACAGCAGGTAAGCGCTAGGGCCCGTGGCGACGCTGACCACCAGTGACGGGTGCCGGGCGTGCAGGCGACAGATCACTTCCGGCACCAGCAGGCTTTCGACTGTCGACAGCACCCCCAAACGCACCGTCACCGGCTCATGAATGCCCGACCGCAGGCTGTTCACCCCTTCGCGCAACGCCTGAACGCTGGGCCCGGCGTAGCGCATGAACGCCACCCCCGCTTCGGTCAACGCCGCGCCGCGCTTGCTGCGCACGAACAGCGTGGCCGACAGCAGGCTTTCCAGCTCCTTGAGGGTCTTCGACAGCGCCGGCTGACTGATCGCCAGCTTGTCCGCCGCCTTCGCCAGACTGCCCTGCCTCGCGACCTCCAGGAAACACAGCAGATGGCGGAATTTGATGCGGGTGTCGATGTTCACAGGCGGAAAAACCTTCTCAAACAGTTAGGCGTCAAGCGATTCGCTCCGATGACGAAGCCTTCAGACCTGTGGCAGCCCGACCCACCGCCATCGCGGCCGTCGTCCCTCCGGCGGCTCCCACAGGTTGGGTGCCGTCCACACATTTCATGGTCAAGCCCAATCCCGTGGAACATGGCGGAGGTTGAACAGCCGCTGCCCCACAGGTTCGACACCGTCCACACATCTCAAGGCATTCCCCAATCCCGTGGGAGACGCCGGAGGGACGACGGCAGCGACAGCGCCCGCCAGACCGGCACTCATCTCAAGCGCTGGCCACCGACGGCACGGTAAGCCGAAACGTACTGCCCACACCCTGCTCGCTGCTCGCAGTCAGTTCGCCGCCATGGGCTTTGACGATCCCTTGCGAGATGTACAGCCCCAACCCCGTCCCGCTCGGGTTGCCTTCGCGGATGCGCCAGTAGCGCTCGAACACATGGGGCAGCTGCTCCGGCGCAATGCCCGGCCCGGAGTCGACGATGGTGATCGCGACAAAATCCCCTTCGACGGTCGCGGTGACACTGATCCGGCCTTCTTTCGGGGTGAACTTGATCGCGTTGCCCACCAGGTTCGACAACACCTGAAACATCCGCTCAGGGTCGGCCATGATCTTCAGGTTCGGCTCACCGGTGAAGGTCAGGTCGATGAATTTGTTCAGCGCCAGCGGCAGCAGCAGTGACCACGCGTCTTCGAAAAACGGGCTCAATTCCAGCGGCTGCGGGTCGATGGAATACCGCCCGGCCTCGATCTTCGACGTATCGAGCAAATCTTCCAGCAAGTTGGTCATGCGCGCCGTCGCCCGTTGCAAGGTGTCGATGGCGGAATTAAGCCGTTTCGACGCGGGGCTGACGTCCGCCGCGATCAGCCGCTGCATCATCCCGCACTGCATGACGATCACCGTCAGCGGGCTGCGCAGATCGTGGGAGACCACCGCCACCAGCTCATCCCGCGCTCGCACGGCGTCTTTCTCCCGCAGCACTTGCCGCGACAGGTCCGACTCCAGCGCCGAGCGACGCAAATCGGTCACGGCGTACAGATCGCCGACGCTCCACAGCCGGGACGTGCCTTCCACCTGTTGCTTCCAGACTTCGAAGGATTCACGGGGCTGCAACCGGTTGCCCACCCGCACCTTGGACACGTCGGGGTTGCCGCTCCACTGCACGCTGTCCTTGATTTCCGGGCGGAACCACAGCACACCGTTGTCGACGGGCTTGGGCAGCGTGAACGCCAAGAGGCCGCTGGCGACGTGCTGATACTCCGCAGCGTCGGGAAACACCGCGCTCAGGCTGGAGGTGTCGACCACGGGAGACGGCTGCCGCTGCACCCAACCCAGCAACGCCCGCACCTGCTCGCGGGTCGGGCATTGGCCAAACACATGAATATCCTGCTCGATGACGACCGCCGCGCCATGGGCATCGGCCAGGGCCAGCAACTCGTCAGCGTGCTCGACCAGCCCCTGATACACATCGCCGTCGGCCTCTACCATCGCCTGAGCCAGGCTGGCGAGCAGGTTGTCCTTGGACTGACGTTGACGCTGAGCCTGCACACCCTCCAGGGCGCTGATCTGCATCGACAGCACCTGGCCGATGGTCTGGCAGGCAGCGCGCAAGGCATGAGGCACTTGCAGCGGTCCGCGGTTGCCGCAGCTGATCAGGCCCCACAGTTGCTCGTCCTTGAGCAACGAAATGCTCATCGACGAGCGCACGCCCATGTTTTGCATGTACTGGCAGTGAATCGGCGAAACGCTGCGCAGCACCGCGTAACTCATGTCCAGCGGCTGGCCGGTGTCCGGGCGCAGCGCAGGCACCATCGGCACCGGCACATACGCGGCGTCCGGAATGATCCGCAGCCAGTTGAGGCGATAGAGTTCGCGGGCTTGCTCGGGGATGTCACTGGCTGGAAAGAAGAGGCCCTGATAGGCATCGAGTTCGGGGGTGGCGGACTCGGCGATCACCTGGCCGTGCCCCTGTTCCTGGAAGCGGTAAATCAGCACCCGATCGTAGCCGGTCAGCGTCCGTATCTCGTTGACGCTGATGTCGTACAGCTCAGCGAGGGTTTTCGCCGATTGCAGACGGCGCAGGGTCCGACTCAGGTGATGGTCCAGCGGCGGCAACACAGCGTGCTCATCGACGGGTTCCAGTTCGAGGAACAGCAGGCCGTCATGCCGATGGATCAAGCCGTCTGCCCACTGGCCACCACAGCGCAGGCGCAGCGGATTGATGTCGTCCAGCGGGCCGGTGGCCACGGCCTCGCGCAGGGCGTCGGCCTGATCCACGCCGAGCCAGATCGACAGCGGCTGGCCGGCACGCAGGTCATCGGCACCGCCCAGCAGCAAGGAAGCATTGGCGCTCGCTTGCTGGACGGTCCAGGAGGTTTCCTCGAGGGTCAACAGCACGCCATGGGGCTGGATGGCGCCGGGGATGCGAATGGGTTCGTCAGCGCAGTTGTGCAGCAACGATTCCAAAGTGTGTTCGGGAGTGGGGTTCATTTCAAAACGCCTGCGCGATCCAGCCAGTGCTCAAAGCGGGCGAAGGTGTCGCATGCTGCATCCACCACCCATGGGTTTCCGTCAGGATGATCGAAGTCGGCCAGGCGTGCCAGAAATGCTTTCCATAACCGCCCGGTGTCCCGGCCATACACGTCAAGAAACTCACCGCCGGTGTCGGCGTCGATGCCCAGCCGGTCGGCGACGATCCGCCGCAGCACCTGGCCGCCCAGCGTCGCGCCTTCCATCACATACATCACGCCCAGCAAGCGCGCTTCGCTGTCGATGACGGGTAAATCCGTGCAAAGCGGCAAGGCGTCGATCTGTGCGCGGTGCAGCCCCAAGGCGTGAAGGTCTTTGATTAGCGCGGGGATTTTTTGCCGTGCGGGGTCAGTGGCGGCATCCAGAAAACACTCGATGCTGTGCTGCAACGGCACATGGAAACCGTAATAGGCCTTGATGATGCGCGCATAGGTGGAACGATCGAGGTCGGGGCTCGTCAACGGCAGTCGTGCCTCCAGCGCCTTGTGCTGCACCGCAGTGGCCGCGCGCAGCTGTTGCAACACGCTGACGGACGGCAACGATGACGATGAAAGGGAAATCGACTCGGGGGTAGCTTCAACCAAAGGGGTGTCCAGTCAGCAATGAAAAAGTGGGGCGTAGGCAGACATCCGCAAGGTTCTGCCAAATGACTGTCTCGCACGGTAATGGACACCATGCCCGGGTGTAAACATGCGTCTCAAGGGCTTGCCTTATGGCAACGGCGATCTCAAAGCCCCTTCGGCGTTTACCACAGCCTCAGGGGTGCGTCAGACCGGACCCGGCAATCGGCGGCAATGGGCAATCGAGGATGTCGGCGACGGCGCGCATCAATTCGGCTTCGGCCGCGGTGACCCGTCCGTCGTGTTCGACGCAGCGGGCCATGGCCTTGAGCAGTTGCGGCTTTTGCAACGGCCACAAAAGGTTCAGGCGGCTGACGGACGTAGCGAGGGATTTCAGGCCTTTCGGTGCGGCCATTTCCAGACCGGCGAGAGGCACTGGCAAACTGGCGCGGGCATGCACGAACGCCGCCTGCGCCTGATCCGGGTTGTCATGGCCTGCCCTTGCCAATGCGCTTAACAGAACACCCACGTCATCGCCCAACTGCACGAGATCGTATTTCGCCTGGCGTTGACGCGGTGGGTTCACGCTGCGCTCGACGATCCGCAGCAGCGTCCATTCCCACATTTCGATCCGCTGATCTGCCTTGATCAATAGCGTCATGCTGTCCGTGAACCTGACGATGGCCTGCGTATTCATCTGTTTGAGCGCCGGGATCGCGAGGTCAATCAGCGGCAGGCGCAGGTCTTGATCCAGTCGTTGCAACGGCGTGACCAGACGCCGCAAACGATCCTCCAGTCGCGCCTCGATCCGGGGTTTCAGAAGCTGCAATTGCTGCTCCCTCATCGCGGCGTCGGACGACAGCAACAGGCCGTATACCAGCGCTTGCGCCCCGATCTCGTGGTGCGCGGCGTCGTAGAGCAGCCCGTCCAGTCGGGCCAACGCGCCTTGAGCCAAGGCCCGGTGCACCGGTTTCGGGTCGCCAATCGACGCCAACGATTCTTCGATCCCGGCAAGGGTCAGGTTCAACCCATTGTATTCGGTCGGTACGCGCACAGGCGCCGTCGCAGCAAAGTGCGTATAAGCAGTCGGCCACACCACCTCGGCAAACACGCCGTCCCACTGCGGCTCGATGCGTCGAATGCGTTTCTTCAGCGGTGGGTGCGTGGCCATGAAGCCTTCAACGTAGGCCGCCACCCCCGCTGCGAAATAAAGATGGCTGAACTCCGGTGCGTGACTCGCCTGCAAGTTCGAGCCTTGCCCGTACCCGCCAATCTTTTTCAGCGCACCGCCGATGGTGGCCGGGTCCCGGGTGAACTGCACGGCGGAGGCATCAGCGAGAAACTCCCGCTCCCGGCTGACCGCAGCCTTGATCCAATTGCCGAAAAATGTACCGGTATAGCCCAACACCCACAGCGTCGCGCCGACGAAAAACAAGGGCAGCGCGGCTTTTTCGCCGTCTTTCGCGCTGCGCATGCCGAACTCGCCGATCAGCCCGATCACCAGAATCCCGTGCAGCACCGAGACCAGCCGGGTGTTCAGGCACATGTCACCGTTGTGAATGTGGCTGAACTCATGGGCGATCACCCCTTGCAGTTCTTCCCGCGACAGCAGGCAAATCGCACCCCGGGTGATGCCGATCACGGCGTCTTGCGGGGTCAATCCGGCGGCGAAGGCGTTGATGCTGGTGTCGTCGATCAGATAGACCGGCGGCACCGGACTGCCCGAGGCAATGGCCATTTCCTCGACCACATTGAGGACCTTGCGCTCGTCGTCGTTGTGCTGCGTCAGGTTGATCAGCCGCCCGCCCAGGCGCTCGGCAATCGCCTTGCCGCCGCCCTGAAGCTGGCGGCTTTTGTACAACGACGCCAAGAGGATCACCAGCACCGTCACCAGCGCAATCCCGGGCACCAGATTCCAGGCCACGTGCAAGGTTCGGTGTTTGCTGCCGCTGTCGGCCATGAATTGCAGCCCAACGCTCACCGCCAGGCTGGTGAGCGCCACCAGACTGATGACCGCCAGGGTCATCAACAGCACCAGCCGCCCGGTGTTGCGCCGGGCGCGGTCTTGCTGCTCGAAGAAGTTCATCACGCGGTCCCTGCGGTGGGTCGATTAAAACGCCACCTTGGGCACGGCCTGAATCTGCGCGGTGTCGGCGAACTCCAGCACACCGGCATCGGCCTTGTGACCGAAGTTGGCGGCGAAAAACACCGGCGGGAAGGACTGCTTGTAGGTGTTGTATTCCATCACCGCGTCGTTATACGCCTGACGGGCAAACGCCACCTTGTTTTCGGTGCTGGTCAGCTCTTCGCTGAGCTGCTGCATGTTCTGCGAAGCCTTGAGGTCCGGGTAGGCCTCCATGGTCACGTTCAGACGACCCATGGCGTTGGTCAACGCCCCTTCGGCACTCCCCAGTTGCGCCATGCGTTGTTCATCTCCGGGCTGACCGGATGCTGCCTTGAGACCGGCCACCGCCTGATTGCGCGCACTGATCACCGACTCCAGGGTGTCGCGTTCATGGGCGAGGTAGGCTTTGGCGGTTTCGACCAGATTGGGGATCAGGTCGTGACGGCGCTTGAGCTGCACTTCGATCTGGGCGAAGGCATTCTTGAAGCGGTTCCGCAACAGGACAAGTCGGTTGTAGACGCCGATGACGTAGACCACCGAACCGACGACGACAACCAGAAAAACGATAGCGGAGACGCTCATGCTGACTTCCTTGAGGTGCAATGACTACAGCGACGTGGGCTGCGGAATCTTAGCCCAAGTCGCTGCGAGACACATCAGGAAACCCAGCGATAAACCGGGCGATCAAAAAATGTAATCGGTGGTCAGGAAGCTCGACTCGCGATTGTGGATGATGTCGCTGAACAGCGCTTTGTTGTTCTCCTGGAACTTGGTCGCGACCAGTGTGCGGATCGAGAACACGCGCAGGGCATCGTCCACCGAAAGCGTGCCTTCGGCCGAGTTCTTGCGGCCGTTGAACGGGAAGCTGTCCGGCCCGCGCTGGCACTGGGCGTTGATGTTGATGCGGCCCACCTGATTGGCGAACGCATCGACCAGTCGCCCGACCTGCTTGGAGTCGTTGCCGAAGATGCTCAACTGCTGGCCGAAATCCGAGTCCAGCACGTACTCAATGACGGTTTCCAGATCGCGGTACGCCACCACCGGCACCACCGGCCCGAACTGTTCTTCGTGGTAGACGCGCATGTCCGGTGTCACCGGGTACAGCACCGCCGGGTAGAAGAACTGCCGATGGGTCGTGGCGCCGCCTTCGTTGACCACCTTGGCGCCTTTGCTCACGGCGTCATCCACCAGGCCTTGCAAGTAGTCGGTCTTGCCCGGTTCCGGCAGCGGCGTCAGGGAAACCCCCGGCTCCCACGGCATGCCCGGTTTCAGCTGGGCAAGTTTTTCTTCGAATTTCTCCAGAAAACTGCCCACCACGTTCTCGTGCACGAACAGGATTTTCAGCGCGGTGCAGCGTTGTCCGTTGAACGACAGCGAGCCGGTGATGGCTTCGGTCACGGCGTTGTCGAGGTTGACATCGGGCAGGACGATGCCCGGGTTCTTTGCGTCCAGGCCCAGTGCCGCACGCAGGCGGTGCGGTTTGGGGTGCAGTTTTTTCAGGGCGCTGGCGGCCTTGTTGGTGCCGATGAAGGCGAAGACGTCGATCTTGCCGCTGGCCATCAGCGCACTGACGGTCTCACGGCCGCTGCCGTAGATGACGTTGATCACGCCGGCGGGGAAGCTGTCGCGGAAGGCTTCGAGCAACGGACGGATCAGCAGCACGCCGAACTTGGCGGGTTTGAAGACCACGGTATTGCCCATGATCAGCGCCGGAATCAGCGTGGTGAAGGTTTCGTTCAGCGGGTAGTTGTAGGGCCCCATGCACAGGGTCACGCCCAGCGGCACGCGACGAATCTGGCCGAGGGTGTCCTGTTCAAGCTCGAACCGGCTGGAGCGGCGGTCCAGTTCCTTGAGGGCGTTGATGGTGTCGACGATGTAATCGCAGGTGCGGTCGAACTCTTTCTGCGAGTCCTTGAGGTTCTTGCCGATCTCCCACATCAGCAGGGTCACGACGGCCTCGCGTTGTTCGCGCATTTTCTTGAGGAAGGTTTCGACGTGATGAATGCGGTCCACGACGCGCATCGTCGGCCAGGCACCCTGCCCTCGGTCATAGGCTTTGACGGCCGCATCAAGGGCGGTCATCGCGGTGTCGGCGTCCATCAGCGGCGTGCTGCCGAGGATCACGTCTTCAAGGCCTGCGTCGGTCTTCAGCGACACCGGACTGAGCACCGGCGCCAATGGCCCCTGCCACTGATGCAGCGCGCCGTTGACCAAGTAATCCCGCTGCTCGATGACAGGGCCTGCGCGGAACTGCTCGGGGATGTCCTCGGCACGCGGGTACAGGTTGTCCAGTTGGTTTTGCAGGGTCATCGCTCTTTACCTCTTCCAGTCGGCCAATGTGCGCCAGACACTACGCCACAGCTTGAAGAGAATGAAAAGAGTCAGGGGGAATGTCACGGGGGTGTGACAGAAAGGGTCGCGATCTCATGGCCGAACAACGAACCCCGTGGGAGACGCCGGAGGTTACGACGGCAGCGAAGGCGGTCTGTCTGACACGCACGCGTCGGTCTGGACAAACCGCCCCTCATGCCACTGCGGTTTGATTACGCCCCTGCGCCTTCGCCCGGAACAGCGCTTTGTCCGCGTCGTTGAGCAACGCATGAACGCTCTGCCCTTCCGCCCCCATCGACGCCACGCCAATGCTGGCGGTGATCACTTCACCGTGATCACAGCACAGCCGCGAGATGGATTGGCGCAGTTGCTCGGCCCGTACCTCGGCGGCAATGAGGGACGTGTCGACCAGCAGCAGCGCGAACTCTTCGCCGCCCAGCCGGCCGCAAATGTCGCCCTCCTTCGCGCACTCGCTGATCACGACCCCGATCTGCCGCAACACCTGATCCCCGGCCTGATGCCCATAAGAATCGTTGATCCGCTTGAAGTGGTCGATGTCCAGCATCAGCGCACTGATCGGCTGGCGGTTGCGTTTGCCGTGCGCGTACGTCTGCTCGGCATGATGGAAAAACGCTCGACGGTTCTTCATCCCGGTCAGTTCATCGGTTTGCGCCGCCTGATTGGCGATGTCGCGAGCGTGCTCCATTTCCCGGGTCAGGCGAAACGCCGTCTCCATCGCCTCGGACAGTCTGCGGGTGGCAGTGATCACGAAAGACGCGAACACCAGCGACGCCACGGCCATGCCCACCTGCATCGTGCCCTGTTGAAACAGCAGCCAGAGCGAACACGGCAGCAAGACCAGCCCGATGGACACGATGGTCATCGAGCGATACGCCGAATAACAGGACACGGCGCTGACCGACATCCCCACCGTAAACAGCAACACCAGGGCCTGGATCAGCAGGTCATCGGAGCGCATCAACGCCAGCGCGCCTAACCCCCAGATCGTCGCGGACAGCACCAGCGTCAGCCAGTATTTGAGCTCCCAGCATTCAGGGGTGCGCGTGACGACAGGGCTGCGGAAATACGTGACCAGCAGCGCCACCCTCAGCGCGGTGGACGCGCCCAATGGCATCAGCCAGCCAAACACCAGCGCGTGATCGATCCGGCTCCAGCACAGCCAACTCAACATCACGGCAGCCAGAAAACTGCCCAGCACGGAGAACACCGTTTGCCTGAACAGCAGCTGCAATCGATCCGTCCGCACCTGAGCATCGATCAGGGCTTTGCGCTCATGCTGAAACTCAACGAGGTACATCGAAATGGCCTGCCCATCCTGCGGTCACAGGCGCGATTGTGGCACCGGGCCATGACCGCACACAACACGGACGCACCGAAAGCGCCGACAATTCATGCTTTTACCGACCGCTCAAGCCAAAAAACGTCCGAACGCGCCATTTAGAGGCGGCGGTGATGACATCGGAGACCCGCCATCCCTCGATTTCCGCCATGTGCGCTGTTCTCGTTGTGGGAGCGAATTCGTTCGCGAAAGCCGGGACAGGCAATGGTGATGCGTCGCCCGAAAAACCGTTCGCGAATGAATCGCTTCCACAGGATTCAGCCCCCCCATTCTGGAATTCAGGGTTGTGAGGGGTCCATGAACTGCCAATAGAACGCTTCCGTGGCCAGGTTCTTGTCCTTGGCTTCGAACATGATGTCGAACCGATCGAGGAATTGCAGGGCGTAGCGGTTGGTCCAGTCGTTCCACATGCGGTCGCTGTGCAGGTACAGGTCACGTTTGTTGACCACCTGAAGCAATGCCTCCATCTCCAGCTTCTGCTCGGCGGTGAAGCCCAGTGCCTGAAGGCTTTCGGGCGGCTGCGAGTAATGCATGACCGGCCGTACGCCACGCCAACTGTCGACGATGCGGTTGACCCGGGGGTCGTCGGGGGCGATGTAACGGCTCTCATGAATCCAGCAGTGGTGAATGTCCAGCACCACCGGCGCCAGGTCCGCCAGTTGCAGGCAGTCATCGACGCCGTAGGTTTTCTCGTCGTTCTCGAACGTAATGCACTGGCGTGCCACTTCAGACAGACGTGGCCACACGGCGCGCACCCCGTCCGCACCGAGTCGCCCCGCGATGTGAATATTGCATTTGAAATCCTGGAAACGGCGACCGAAACCCATCATGCGGATCATGTCGGCGTGGTATTCGAACTCCGCAAGGCTGTTCTCTACCACGTCCGGACGGTCCGACCCCAACACGCAGAACTGACCGGGGTGGAACGACAGCCGGATGTCCGCCGCCCGCGCCGTGTCGCCAATGGCGGCAAACAGACTCGCCAGCCGGGTCATGACCGAGGACGTTTGATAGAACGCCGCGACCTTGGGATGGCTGTAGAACGGCAAGAGATCGCTGCTCAAGCGCAACATCCGTCGCCCCGCTGGCAACTGCGCGACATAACCCAACAGGCGAATCTGCGCCGCCAGGTTGTGCTCGACAATGTCCAGCAACTTGTCCTGCGCCTCTTGCACGGTGACGCTGTCCATCCAGCGCAAGGTCGTGGTGCGCGGGTTATAACCGCCCTCCAGCGCTTTGAGTTCCTTGAGCGTCAGTTCGCGCTCGGGGTGGCGGTACATGCAGGCGAAGCCGATGCGGGGTGTGTTCACGGAAAGTCCTGAAGAGGGTCCTGATGACGGTTTTGACGGGGTGCCTCTCACAGCAGACGTCACGGACGGGTCGGGAGTTCGGGTTATTTCGCCCCCTTGCACCGGTCGACGACAGGCGAGCACACTGGGACACACTTTGACATCTGTGCGTTCAACGCACACAGGAAGGATTGCACCATGACCACTCAAACCGAAACCGCCCTCCTCGCCGGCGGCTGCTTCTGGGGCATGCAGGACCTGCTGCGCCGCTACCCCGGCGTCGTGTCCACCCGCGTCGGCTACTCCGGTGGCGATGTGCCGAACGCCACCTACCGCAACCACGGCACCCACGCCGAAGCCATTGAAATCGTCTTCGACCCGGCGCTGATCAGCTATCGGAAAATCCTCGAATTCTTCTTCCAGATCCACGACCCGTCCACGGCCAATCGCCAGGGCAACGACATCGGCCTGAGCTACCGGTCGGCGATTTTCTACCTGAACGACGAGCAGAAACACATCGCCGAAGACACCGTCAAAGACGTCGATGCCTCCGACCTGTGGCCTGGCAAAGTCGTGACCGAAATCAGCCCGGCCGGGGATTTCTGGGAAGCGGAACCGGAGCACCAGGATTACCTGGAACGCGTCCCGAATGGCTACACCTGCCATTTCATCCGCAAGGATTGGGTGTTGCCGAAGCGCGCATAAAGGTCGTACGGATCAGTGACACACCAACCCATCGCTGATCTTCATGCTATCGACCAGAAACGCATTGCTGTGCACATCCCAAGCCTTCGCCTGCCCGCCGTCGGTCTGCCAGTCGCGCAGTCCCGCTTGTAGCAGGCGCAGGCTTTTCGGGTCAGGTTGGGACAGGTAGACCCGCGCATCGCTGCTGGCTTCGAGGGTTTGCGGCAGCATACGGTAGAAGCGCCAGTCGGGGGTTTGCAGGAGGCTGGTGAGGACTGTGCGTTCGTCGGCCAGCAACTGGCAGTCGCCCGCCATGAACGCTGTGGCTGCCCGAATCCCGGACACGTAGGTTTGGACCTGCGCGCCTTTCGTTTGCAACGTGTGGACCCATGGGCTGCCATTGGCCACGCAAACGGTCTGACCTTTGATTGAGGTTTGCGGCGCGTTGCGCAGGCTGAGCAACGCGCCCTTTTCATACGCCGATGGCACGTCGCTCAGGGCTGCCCGTTGTCGCTCAAGCCCCGGAATATCGAGGCTTCCGGCGATCACCGCGTCCACTGCGCCCCTGCGCAAAAAACCCGCGACGTCCTGTGCCGGGATCGCCGTCAGCTCAACCTTCACCCCCAGATAACGGCCCAATGCGGTGGCCAGTTCGCTGTCCATTTCATCCGGCTCAGACACGAGCGCATCAGTGCTGTAGGTCGGCCGCGGGTAGCTGCGCACGCCGATGCGCAACACCTGCCGGGCCTGCGCTTGCAGCAACACCGGACCTGCCCCCTGTTCGGCGCCATCGATCATTGGCAACAGCCAGATGGCACAGACCGCTGCCGCGCCGATCAACCCGGCCAGGCTCCAGCGAATCCAGCCTCCCGTGAACGCTGCGGCGGTGTCAGCCCGCATGTTTCAACCCACGGCGCCAACGGGTGAAGCGACGCTCCAGCAGCGCCAGCAGGAAGTTCAACAACAGCCCCACCACCGCCAGCAGCAGAATCCCCGCGTACATGCTCGGGATCTGGAACACCTCCTGCGAATTGAGCGTCAGGAACCCCAGCCCGGAATGGGCGCCGATCATCTCGGCCGCCACCAGCGCAGTGATGCAATAGGCGCCCGCCAAACGCACCCCGGTAAAGATCGACGGCGACGCCGAGGGCAGGACGATTTTCAGGAACAGAAAACGGCGGTTGGCGCCCATCGACAGCGCCGAGTTGATCAGCAGGCTGTCCACCTGTTTGACCCCGCTGATGGTGCTCAACAGGATTGGCCAGAACGACGCCCAGAAGATGATCGCCACTTTCGACAGTTCGCCGATGCCCAGAAACAGGATGAACACGGGAAACAGCGCCAGTGCCGAGGTTTGCCGGAACAACTGCAATAAGGGGTCGAGAATCCGCTCCAGCCGCGCAAACCAGCCCATCAGCAGGCCCAGCGAAATGCCCGTGACGATGGCCAACGCGAGGCCTGCCAGAGACCGGATCAGACTGGCCTGAAGGTGTTGGAGCAGCGCGCCATTACCTGCCATGTCGATAATGGCGCCGAGCACGGCCGACGGCGGACTCAGGTAACCGGGGTTGACGATGCCCAGTCGGGGCAAGGCTTCCCACAGCGCCAGAAAGGCCAGAATGCCGATGGAACTGTCCACCGCGCGGCGTGAGTGTCGGGACCAGCGAGACCACGCACTCATGCTCAGACCCCCACCCGATAGCCACCGAGCCGGGCGACCTGCTGCCAGCTTTCATGACGGGCGGCTTCTTCGACCTCCGCCGCATCCGGAACTGCATTGCCCATGCCTTCGCGCAACGACGCCCACGCCCGCTGACGCAGATGAACGAAGGCATGGCTGTTGCGCAGTTGCGGCAATCGGGGACGTGGCAGGTCGATGTCGATGATCTCCTTGATCCGGCCAGGGCGCGGGGTCATGACCGCCACGCGATCAGACAGGAAGATCGCTTCGTCGAGGCTATGGGTGATGAACACGATGGTTTTTTTGTGCAGGTCCCAGATGCGCAGGAGTTCGTCCTGGAGCGTTTCGCGGGTTTGTGCGTCGAGGGCAGCGAAGGGCTCGTCCATCAGCAGCACGTCAGGTTCGTAGACCAGCGAGCGGGCGATGGCCACGCGTTGGCGCATGCCGCCTGAGAGTTCGTGCGGGTAGCGGGAGGCGAAGCCCGTCAGGCCAACGAGGTCGAGGTATTCGCGTGCCCGTTCCCGTCGCTCGGTTTTGCCGACGCCCCGGATCTCCAGCCCCACGGCGATGTTGTCCAGCACAGAACGCCACGGCAGCAAGGCATAGCCCTGAAACACCACACCCTGATTGCGGTTGATGCCCTGCAAGGGTTTTCCGTCGATCTCCAGCGTGCCGCCGGTTTTCTGCGCGAGCCCGGCGAGGATATTCAGGTAGGTGGATTTGCCGCAGCCGGACGGGCCGAGGATCGACAGGAACTCGCCTTCGCGCACTTGAAGATCAAAGTCCTTCAACACCTCGATCCGCTCGGTTTTGCCTGATTCGTCCTGCGCCTGATATTCCATGTGCAGATTAACTGTGGAGATTTTGTGCACTGATGCCTCTTCTGTCCTTTGTAATGACCACCCCTTTCATTGGGTGAACACCGGTTCTTTGTGGGAGCGAATTCATTCGCGAAAGCCAGGACAGGCGATGAAGAGGCGTCGCCTGGAATATCTTTCGCGAATGAATTCGCTCCTACGGGTAATTTGCGTCAAGGCAGGCACACATGCATCGGCCGACCCACTGCCTTCGGGGCCGTCGTAACCTACGGCTGCTCCCACAGGTTCGGTGTCGGTCGCAGACCTTGAGCACGACGTCCTCTTCACTGTGGGAGCGAATTCATTCGCGAAGGGGGTTCAGACAATGAAGATTTCTTGGCTGTACCGGCCCTTTCGCGAATGAATTCGCTCCTACAGGTTTTGCAGCGGCTGCGTGACCGGGGGAATCCATGCCGACGCCCTGCGCTCAAGCTTTCGCCAGCGCATTGAACGCATTGGTGTACACGTCCTTCACGGCCACTGCCCCGGGCTTGATCTTCTTCTCGTTTTCGAGGATGTCGATGTAGTACTGAATCGGCGGTTCGGTCACCACCAGGTCATCGACGTAGGCGTAGCGCTCCACCAGCTCCAGCGGCGTGCCGATGCGTTGGGAAACGATCTTGCGCGCCTCGTCAGGGTTGGCATTGACCCAGTTGGCGGCCTTCGCAATCGCGGTGACGAAATCCTGCGTGGCCTCAGGGTTTTCCCGGATGAACTTGCCATAGCCGCTGTACGGCGCCATGCCGCCCAGGCCTTTGTCGAGGTCGTAGTCGCTCCACAACTTGCGCAGTTCGGGGTTGTGTTCCGCGCCGCCGGACGCTGGCGGGTGAATGATCGCGATGTCGACGTTGCGGGTCAGCACGGTCTGTTCGCCCTGGTTATCGGGCACGACCACCCATTTGATTTTGTCCACGTCCACGTCATGTTCACGCAGGTATTTCTTGGTCACGAACTCGGCACAGGCCCCGAAACTGTTGAAGCCCACGGTTTTGCCTTCCATGTCCTTGGGCGTGAAAATCCCCGAATCGGCCCGCACGAAATACTTCATGTGCGGCGCTTCCTGCAGGGTCTTGCCGCCCGCCGCGACCACCTTGAGGTCGAGGCCGCTGGCAATCGCCGAAATCACCAACGGCACCATCCGCGAACCGAAGTCGATTTCACCGGTGCCGACCAGCGGGATGATCTGCGGCGCGGCAATCTTGCCGATGTAATTCGGCCGGGTGCGGGTGCCCTCGAAATAGCCCAACGAGTCGGCGAGGTACACCAGGTCGAACGACGGGTTGTCCGGGTATTTGAAGCTGACCACCTGATCCGAGCGGTTCTTGATCACGGCAGGCGCAGCGTTGACGGTTTTTTCCGGCTTGCCGCAGCCTGGGAGGATCATCCCGGCGGCCGCCGCCGTGCCCAATAACGCCACCTGTTTGATAAAAGCCCTGCGGCTGTTAAGCGTTTCCATGACGAGCGTCCTTGGCTATTCAAATCTTCGAGACAGGCACGCGTTATTCATGAACGGCAGGCACTGTTTAAATAAGAGGCTATGGCCGGAGCGACAATAATGAGGCGATGGATTCAGCGTCAATTGTCACTTGAATATTGGCTATAACGTTTTCAACTAAAGTTATGCCGGCTGTTATATGCAATGCCTTAGTTCGCAACTCCGATGGAATGACTGGTCAACGGTGAGGCCTGTGCAATCCCTGTCGCCGTTAAGGCGGCCTGCTAAGGGATGCGGCTTTCCGCCACCGCGCACGCGAATGACACCGCGCAAGACAAGTGTTGATCCAGCAACAGTCAAACAACAGATAACCTCCTCTTGACACACATCAATTCGAAGCTGCGTTTAACGAGCCTGGTTAAATACTGATGTATTGCGCCTTTTAAATAACGGCCCTTTTACGGCACAGCCCTTGCAACTTCATGACCTCTACTGCGCACCGCTTAATGAATGACCCCACGAACACCTGCCTGTTTTATTCCCTGCAAGATAAACAGGCGCGTGCCATTAACGGACGCTGGCTGAATACTCACGATTGCACGGAGTCATCCCATGAGCACACGCACTGACACCCTGAAACTCGGCCTCTTCCTGCGCGCCACCGGGCACCACATCGCGGCCTGGCGTGACACCGGCTCTCAGGCCGACGCAGGCGTCCGCCTGGACCACTTCATCGATCTTGCACGCAAGGCCGAAACAGCCGGGTTCGACACACTATTTCTCGCCGACAGCGTGTCCGTGCGCGGCATCGACGCGCCGACCTTCGACCGGGTGATCGCGCCGAGCTTGAGTTTCGAACCGCTGACGCTGCTGTCCGCGCTGGCAGTCGTCACCTCGCGCATCGGTCTGGTGGCGACGGCCAGCACCAGCTACAGCGAGCCGTTCAACCTGGCGCGCCAGTTCGCCTCGCTGGACCAGATCAGCGGCGGTCGCGTCGGCTGGAACCTGGTCACCAGCAGCGACCCCGACGCCGCGAAGAACTTCGCCAAGACCGCCGAGGGCCAGCAGCCTGCCCACGCCGACCGCTATAGTCGGGCGCGGGAGTTTCATGAAGTGGTGCAGAAACTCTGGGACAGCTGGGAAGACGACACGCTGCTGCTGGACAAGGAAAAAGGCGTGTTCCTGGACCGCACCAAGCTGCACCGCACCGACCACCACGGCGAGCATTTCCACGTGCGTGGGCCGTTGAACGTGCTGCGTTCCCCCCAAGGCAAACCGGTGCTGGTGCAGGCGGGGGCGTCTGAAGACGGACGTGATCTGGCAGCGGCCACCGCCGAGGCGATTTTCGCCGCGCACCAGAGTCTGGCCGATGCACAGGCGTTCTACAGCGACATCAAATCCCGCGCTGCCGTGCTGGGCCGCAAACCCGAGCACATCAAGATTCTGCCGGGGGTGACCATCTTCACCGCACCCACTTCCGCCGAAGCCCACGCCAAGCATCAGCGGCTGCAAAATCTGGTACACCCGGAAGTCGGCCTGAGCCTGCTATCCGGCCTGCTGGGTGGGGTCGATCTGTCCCATTTGCCGCTGGATGGCCCGCTGCCTCAAGACCTGCCCGCCACCAACGCCTCGAAGAGCCGTCAGCAGTTGATCCTGCAACTGGCCGCCGAAGGCCTGAGCATCCGCGAGCTGTACCTGCGCCTGGCCGGTGCGCGGGGGCACTGGACGCTGGTGGGGTCGCCGGAAGAAGTCGTGGACCAGTTGCAGGCGTGGTTCGAAGGCTACGGGGCCGACGGCTTCAACATCCTGCCGCCGACCTACCCCGAGGGGCTCGACGATTTCATCGCCCTGATCCTGCCGGAGCTGAAACGACGTGGGCTGGTGCCGCAAGACGGCCCGACCGGCAATACCCTGCGCGAGCGTCTGGGCCTGCCCTTCCCCGCGCACCCGGCGACCTTGCTTCGTGAGCCGTCGATTGCCGTTTGATTTCCAAAAAACCATGAGGCGGACGCCTCCTGATTCATTTTTTGTACAGAGAGTTTGACCATGGCGCATCAAGTCAACGCAGCCTGGGGCGCAGGCCCTTCCGCCCGCTATGAACAACTGGCCGAGCGGTTCCGTCCGCTGTTTGCCAACCTGCGCGAAGGCGCGATCAGCCGCGAGCTGGAGCGCCGGTTGCCGGTCCAAGAGCTGCAACTGCTCAAGGCCTCGGGTTTCACCGCCGTGCGGGTGCCGAAAGAATACGGTGGGCTGGGCGTCACTTTGCCCGAGCTGGCCAACCTGCTGATTGAGCTGGGCGAAGCCGATTCCAATCTGGTGCAGGCCCTGCGCGGGCATTTGGGGTTCACGGAAAACCTGCTGAACAGCCGTGACGAAGAACGGCGCAAAGTCTGGTTCGAGCGGCTGGTGCGCGGCGAAACCGTGGGCCCAGCCACCGGCGAAGTCGGCGACACGCCGCAATCGCACCTGCATTCGCGGCTGTATCTGGACGGCGAGCAGTGGCGCATCGACGGCAACAAGTTCTACACCACAGGCTGCCTGTACAGCGAATGGATCGACGTGGCGGTCAGCGATCACGACGACAAACGCGTGTTTGTGACTGTGCGCCGTGACGCGGAAGGCGTGGAGGTGGTGGACGACTGGAACGGCTTCGGCCAGCGCCTCACCGCCAGCGGCACCACGCATCTGCGGGGCGTAGCGGTGGACACGCGGAACATCGTCAGCGTCGATGACAAATTCCAGTATTCCCCGGCGCTGTATCAGATCGTGCACCTGGCCAACCTTGCCGGGATCGGTCGTGCCCTCAGCGGCGAAGTGGCGGCTGCCGTGGCCAAGCGCACCCGCAGTTTCAGCAACGGCAATGCGTCGCGGGTGGCCCAGGACCCGCAGGTATTGCAGGTGGTGGGCAGTCTGCGCGCGGCGGCCTACAGCGCCGGGGCCATTGTGCTGAAGACCGCCGAGGCCTTGGAACGGGCGTATCAGGCGCGGCTCACCGGTGATGCCGAGGCCTTGAAGAAAGCCGTGGACATCGCCGAGCTGGAGATTGCCCAGTCGCAAACCATCGTCAGCGACTTGATCCTCGACGCCAGCTCGCGGATGTTCGACGCCCTCAGCGCGTCCGCCACGCTGCGCCCGCTGGGTCTTGACCGTTTCTGGCGCAACGCCCGCACCCTCACCTCCCACAACCCGCGCATCTACAAGGACCGCATCGTCGGCGACTACGCGGTCAACGGCACGCCGCCACCTGCGCAGTGGAAAATCGGCGTGGCGTGATTCTTCAGCGCTGCGTTTCTGGATACGGTCTTGCCAATCCGGGGCACCAAGGGGACTGTAACGGCCATCAAGGTGCCCGATTCTGCCAAACGGGAACGACTTTCGTTTCGGCCCCGGATCGCTGCGTATACTCGGCGACGACGACACGAGGCGCTTTGAATCCGGGGGCTCGATGCCAGAAAAACGTTCACCTCAACGCGCTTCCAACGCCAGTGCCGGTGCAGATCAGCCCTGGTCAGACTACTACGACATGTCACTGCCCCCGGGGCAGACCGAGTCGATGTATCGGCTGATCCCCGACCCGCACAGCGGCATCGCCATCACCCCGCTGCCGACGCCCTACCCGGCCCAGCACCTGGGCACGCTGGAACTCTGGGCGCCACACGCCCCCACCCCATCTCACAACGCCATTCTTAAACCCGCACCCGCGATCAGCCCGCAGGATGACTTCTCACGCAACGCGCATTTACAGGTGATGGGTGAGCTGACGGTGTCCATCGCCCATGAAATCTGCCAACCGCTGCTGGCCATCGCCTCCAACGCGTCGGCCTGCGTCCGCTGGCTGCAACGGGACAACCCGAATCTGGACGAAGCCATTGATGGCCTCAGCGACATCCGCAAGGACTGCGAACGGGCCGCCAACATCGTGGCAGCCCTGCGGGCGCTGGCCCGTCGGTCGCCGTGTATGCCGCAACCGGTCAACGTCAACGATCTGATTCACGAAGCCGCCCACCTGCATGCGCCTGCGCTGACGCGGGCCGGGGTGGCGCTGAACACCGAACTCATGGCCAACCAGTCCGTGATCGCCGATCCGGTTCAGGTCCAGCAATTGGTGTACAACCTGATCGCCAACGCCCTCGAAGCTGTCGCCCAAGCCCCGATATCGTCGGGTGTGGTGAAAGTGTCTTCGGTGTCCTTGCGCGACGGCGTACAGGTGTCCGTAGAGGACAACGGCCCCGGCATCCCGGTGCAAGACCGACAGCAGATTTTCGGCGCGTTCTACACCACCAAGCCCAGCGGACTCGGCATGGGGCTGACCATCTGCCGATCCGTGGTCGAAGCCCACAACGGCAACCTCTACGCCGAAACCTCCGAGCTGGGCGGCGCGATGATCCGGTTTCAACTCCCGGTGGGGTGCAAGAACCATTGAGGTCCCTTTCCACCTGACACGACCGAGGTGTCTGGTTTTACTGCCGATTCCCGGCAGATAGCAGCGGTAGCAAACTCTACGCACACGATCCTGCGGGCACTCTCCCGATTCCGCTGTACCGGATTCCCTTCGATTTGCCCTACACTCCCGCCATGGAAGACCCGAGCCACCGGCCTGTGCCGGTCCGGCCCTGAAAAAAGGCGGTTGATGCATGCAAGACCCTTGTGCCCACAAGACCGTAGTGATGGTGCTGTTCAACGACGTGCTGATGCTCGACGTGACCGGCCCGATGGACGTCTTTACCCTGGCGAACCGCCTGCTCCCTACGGAAAAGCATTATCACTTGCTCACTGTGTCCGACCGTGCGGGCCTGGTTCGCAGTTCGTGTGGCCTCAAGGTCCATGCCGACCTGCGCCTTGAGGACTGTCCCACCTCCGTTGACCTGCTTCTGGTTCCCGGCGGCCCGGGCGCCTACGGTGTCAGCCACCCCGCGCTGAACGACTGGCTGCCGGATGCCGTCAAAAACGCCCGGCGCTTCGGCGCGATTTGCACCGGCGTGTTCCTGTTGGCCGAGGCCGGGCTGATCGACGGCTATCGCTGCACCACCCACTGGAATTACGTCGAGCGCCTCGCCCAGCGCTACCCGGAGACGCGGGTCGAAACCGAACAGATCTACGTCATGGACCGCAATCTCATCACCTCGGGCGGCATCACCGCCGGTATCGACATGGCGCTGGCCGTCGTCGCCGAAGACCACGGCAAAGAGTTGGCCTTGGAGGTCGCGAAAATCCTGCTGGTAGTGATGAAGCGCCAGGGCGGCCAGACCCCTTATGGCCCCCTGCTGGCAGCGGTGCCCCGGGACGGCGGTGCCATTGCCAAGGTCCAGGCCTACGTCGTCGATCACATCGAAGAGCCTTACACCATTCAGCGCATGGCCGACCTTGCCGCCATGAGCGCCCGCAATTTTGCCCGCGCCTTTCAACGAGAAGTCGGCGTGACGCCCATGCAGTACGTGCAGAACGCCCGCATCGACCACGCCAGGAAACTGCTGGAAGCCTGCAACCTGCCCCTCAAGACCCTCGCCACCCGCTGCGGCTTCGGCAGCCCACGGCACATGCGCAAGGTATTCAGCGAACGGATCGGATTGTCGCCGAATCAGTATCGGCAGCAGTTCGGGGGAGAATGACAGCGTCGACGTGTGCTATCAGGATCAAGCCGGTTTCCACACGGTGGCAGGAATGCACACGCGGCCTTCGAACAACAGTCGAGCGGTGCGGACAATACCTCCGCCAAGCAGCTGCCCTTCAGACCGGTGGATCTCAGCGACGAAGTGCCCCGTGGGGTGTTCGATCTTCAGGCGCTGAGGGTCGGTGTCCTCCCGTTCCACGAAGTCATCGGCAACAGAGCCAGGCAGCAGACACGCCGCCGCCACACTCACCGCGCCGAAGACACCAATGGCCGTGTGGCAACGGTGCGGGATGAACGATCGGGTGCAGATCGCGCCACCTTCACGGGGCGCAGCAACCAAGACCATCTTTGGCACGTTGCGCTGACCGACCTCCCCGAGATTCATCAAAGGGCCGGCCTGGAGACGGATCGACTCCAGTCGCGCTTTAAGCGTCGCATCGGCATCGAGGCAGTGCGGGGTTTCGTGACCGCTCTTGCCCAGATCGCCTGCGCGGATCAGTACCACAGGCATGCCGAAGTCGATGCACGTGACCTCAATGCCGTCGATCACATCCCGCACCTGGCCCGTGGGCAACAAGGCGCCGCAACTCGACCCGGCGATGTCCTTGAATTCGACGGCCAGCGCAGCCCCTGTTCCCGGCACACCGTCAATCCGTTGATCGCCCGCGTAATCGACCTCGCCATTGGCCGTAGGAACGTGGATCACCGCCACCTGCCCGGTATTGACCATGAACACCCGCACCGGCGTCACACCCGGAGAGGCTGCGATCAAACCCCGCTCAAGGGCGAACGGTCCGACACCAGCCAGGACGTTGCCGCAATTCTGGCCGTAATCCACACGAGGCTCGTCCACCAACACTTGGGCGAACAGGTAATCCACGTCGGCATCTTCCCGTTCGGAAGGGCTGATGATCGCCACCTTGCTGGTCAGTGAATCCCCGCCCCCCAGGCCATTGATCTGCCGGGTATCCGGCGATCCCATTACGGCCAGCAACACCCGATCACGCACCTCCCCCGGCGCCGGCAAATCGCTCGCGAGAAAATACGCGCCCTTGGAGGTGCCGCCACGCATGAACAGACAGGGAATGCGGGTTTGACTCATCGTCAGTGTTCGATCTCTTCCAGTCGGTCGACATACGTCAGGCCTTTCTCCGCGAGACGGCCGCGCATGTCGTAGATGTCGAGGCCCAGTTCGCCATTGGCCAGCCTCACGCGTTTCTGCTCCTCAAGGTCTGCCCGCTTGCGCGTCGCGTCAAGCACCGGCGCCAGTTCAGCGTGTCGGACCACGACCACGCCGTCGTCGTCGGCGACGATGACATCCCCGGCATTGATCAACTGTCCCGCACAGATGATGGGTAAATTGACCGAGCCCAGCACCTCTTTCACAGTGCCTTGCGCGTGCACCGCGCTGGACCACACGGCAAATCCCATCTCGCGCAGGGTCTGTGTGTCGCGAACACCCGCATCGATCACCAACGCGCGTACACCCCGGGCCTTGAGCGACGTGGCCAACAGATCGCCGAAATAACCATCGGTGCACGGCGACGTCGGCGCGACGACCAGAATGTCGCCTTGCTGGCACTGCTCCACCGCCACGTGAAACATCCAGTTGTCACCCGGCGCCACCGACACAGTGACGGCAGTGCCGCTGACGCACACGCCCTGCTGAATAGGCCGCAACCGGCTGCTGAGTAAGCCCTTGCGGCCTTGGGCTTCGTGCACGGTGGCGACACCGAAACGGCTCAGATCATCAATGGACGACGGGTCGGCACGGGGTATCTGACGCACCACGAAGCCTGATTTTCCAATCAAGTGACTCATGCCAGATTCTCCGTCACGCGCGGGAAGATGCTTTGATACCCCTCGCCATAGACGATGTCCCGCGCCGAGGTGATGCCCACGTTGCGCTTGGCCTGAACACCTCGTTGCAGCGCGACCCGTGTGTAGTACTCCCACAGGTGTTCCTGACCCGCCATGCACTGGATGGCCGCGTATTTACGGTCCCACACGCTGGTGATGTCCAGCAGCACATCGGGCCGCCATTCGCATTGTTCGGGCTGGTGCGGCTCGAAGCTGTAGACCGGTGGCGCGCCGACGATTTTCTCCCCCGGACGATAACCTTCTGCCTGGGCAATGATGCGAGCCTCTTGCGTCAGGTTCATGGCCAGCGGGTGATCGTAGTTGTAGGGGTCTTTCAGCGAATGGCTGAGCACGAAGGACGGCTGCACGCGACGAAACACGTCCGCCAGACGAAACAAGGTCTCCCGGTCGGCGCGCATCGGGTAATCGCCGATGTCAAAGAACTCGATGGTGGCACCCAGAATCTCGGCGGCAGCCAGCGCCTCGGTGCGACGGGCGTCTTTGACCTTGTCCTCAGTCATCTCGCCCTTGCGCCACAGCTTGGCCGACTCGCCCCGTTCGCCGAATGACAGACAGACGATGTGCACGGCGTAGCCCTGACTCACGTGCAGCGCGATTGAACCGCCTGCGCGCCAGACGAAATCGGCGGAATGAGCGCTGACGACCAGTGCGGTTTTCTGTGGGGTGACCATATGGGATGAACCTCCTGCTTTTTTCCAGAGCATGTCACCCGTCGGGGTCGCGGAATAATGCGTTCAACCCATGCTGATATGCGTTTTACTTATTGCAAGGCACACTGATGCCCCGCATATTCCCGCCATTCGTGCCTTTCGGAGCGCCCCGCCCTCTATGTTCAGTGATGACCTCGTCAACCTCATGCAGGTCCGCGCCTTCGTCCGTGTGGCGCAGTTGGGCAGCGTGTCCAAGGCGTCGGAAGCCCTGTATCGGGCGCAGTCGGTGGTCACGCGGGCGATCTCCGAGCTGGAAATCGCACTGGGTGTGTCGCTGTTCGAACGCCACGTCAACGGCATGCGCCTCAGTGAATCCGGCGAACGGATTCTGCCCCGCGCGTTGCGCGTCCTCGACGAGTTGCAGACCGTGCCCCTCCTGCTCAACGCGGCGACCCCACTCGTTGAACCCCTGTACCTGTTTCAGGCGCGACGCCTGGAACTGTTCGTCAAACTCTGCGAAACCCGGCACATGCAGACGGTGGCCCGGCATTTCGGCCTGAGCCAGCCAGCGGTCAGTTCGGCGCTCAAGGTCATGGAAGGCGGCTGCGGCCAATCATTGTTCGAGCGCACGCCCAAAGGGTTGCAGCCCACCCGCGTCAGCCTCGAAATCCTGTTCCCCATACGCCGCGCCCTTAATGAGGTGCGGCATATGCGTTCGGACATCACCGCCATGCGCGGCGCGCTGGAAGGCGTCGTGCACATCGGCGCCCTGCCCTTGGGCCGTACGCGAATCCTGCCCGAAGCCATCGTCCGCCTGACTGCCGAGCACCCCGGCATCCGGGTCATCACCAACGAAAGCCCCTTTGATTTCCTGGCCACGGAACTGCGTGTAGGAGACATCGATTTTATTTTTGGGGCCTTGCGCTCGGCGGACTATGCCTCGGACATGACCGGAGAAGCCTTGCTCGTCGAGGAAATGGTGGTTCTGGCGCGCCATGATCACCCGCTGAGTACGGGGCCGGTCGCCGTGCACGCGTTGGCCAATGCCCGGTGGGTATTGCCCCGCGCCGGTTCGCCCGCTCGCCGTCTGCTGGAAGCCTGCTTCACCGAAGCGGGTGTACAGGCGCCATGGCCAGTGGTCGAAACCGCTGACATGGCCATCATTCGCGGTTTGTTGCTGCGCTCGGACATGCTGGCGGCGGTGTCCCGCCATCAATTGGAGCAGGAGATGGCCTCCGGTGAGCTCTGTCAGATCGACGTGCAACTGACCGGCACGGCGCGCCCCATCGGCCTGATCTACCGCAATGCCAGCCTGCATTCGGCGGCGGCCAATGCAGCGATGGGGGCGATCCGACACGTCGTGAAAGAAATGTCCGATCATTGATCAGCACGATTCGCTGCTGACTTTAGCGCTATCGCTTTTCTTTATTCGACAATCGACCGACACCTGAGAAGCCCCCGCAATCATTGGCGCAAAGGGTCCATAACCATAATCGCAGGCTCCATCAGCATTTCGCAGAGGCCTGCCTGCCCGTTCCGATTTAGCCTGCTGACGTCCTCCTATAAAAATAAAGGAAAGCACCATGCGACTGGGTTGGTATTCGGACTTGAACAAACAGGAGAAGCGGACCTATTGGGCCTGCTTCGGTGGCTTCACCCTCGATTCGATGGATTCGACGATTTACGCGTTGATGATGCCCGTGCTGATGACCGTGTTGGCGTTGAGCAAATCCGACGCGGGTCTGCTCGGCTCAGTCTCATTGATCGGCAGCGCCATCGGCGGTTGGGGCGCCGGCATGCTGGCCGACCGTTACGGCCGCATTAAAGTCATGCAGGCCACGGTCCTGTGGGTCGCGACCTTCACCTGCATGGCGGGGTTCTGCAACGGCTTCTGGTCGTTTCTGCCCGTACGCTTCCTGCAAGGCATTGGCTACGGTGGCGAAGCCGTCGTGGGCGCGGTGCTGATCAGCGAAGCCATCAAACCCGCCTTGCGCGGCCGGGTGGCCGCCTCGGTGCAAAGCGGCTACGCCGTGGGTTACGCCATCTCCCTGACCGTGATGCCCGTGGTGTTCGCGTTTCTACCGGAAGACATCGCCTGGCGCGCCTTTTTCGCCATCGGCCTGTTGCCTGCACTGTTGATCTGGTTCATCCGTCGCCTGGTGCCGGAATCCGAGGCGTTCCAGCAGGTGAGCAAGCAGTCGCGCAAGATCGACCTGCGGGTGATCTTCGGTGGCGAACACCGTCGCATCACGTTGATCAGCACAATCCTGGCCAGCGGAATCTTCGGCGCGGCGTACATCATGATCACCTGGCTGCCGACCTACATGCGCACGGTGCTTAACCTGCCCATTGCGTCTACGTCCGGCTACCTCGCGGTGAACATCATCGGCTCGCTGATCGGCCCGTTCGTCTATGGCCTGATCAGTGACTACATCAGCCGTGGCCGGGCCTTCATGCTGTTCCTGATCTGCCAGACGCTGGTGGTCTCGGTCTACATGTTTGCGCCGGTCAACATGACCGTGGTGTTGGCGTTGGGCTTATTGCTCGGCGGGTTCCAGGGTGGCCTCGCGTCCGGTTTGCCACTGGCGTTTTCCGAGCTCTACCCCACCCAGATTCGCGCCAACGGCGCCGGTTTCTGCACCAGCTTCGGGCGCGGCTTCGGCTCGATCATGCCCGCCGCCGTGGGCTTCGCCTCGACAGAAATGAGCCTGCCCGTGGCCATGGGAATCTTCGCGGTAAGCTCGTACCTCATCGCCTTCATTGCTGCGATGTGCCTGCCGAATGCCACGGGCGTGGACCTCAGCGACCACCCGGCGAGTGTCGTGAATGAGCCGTCCCCCACGGAAGCCGCGCTCAAGAAAACCCCAGCCGTTTTTCGGTGACCGCAGGGTTATCAGCGCTTAAAGCTAAATCCTAGCTATATGGATAGCGCTCCAAAGTCTATGGGGTCTTGGATCGGGGCAGGTAGAGTGGATTTCTATCGATCTCCGAGAGTGGATTCCATGTCCTCATCCATCGCGAAAGAAGTGGTCTGGATCACGGGTGTCGGCGCCGTCGAAGGCTTGGGCGCCGCCCTTGCCAGGCGTTTTGCCCAAGGTGGTTATAAGGTGGCGGTGAGTGGCCGCAGTCCTGAAAAACTCAACGCCGTGGTGCGCAGCATCGAAGCCGTCGATGGCGAAGCCCTCGCGTTGCCGGGCGATGCAGGCAGCGAAGCCGACACGCTTGCCGCCATCCAGCGCATCCGTCAGTGGGGTCCGTTGAAAGTCGCGATCTTCAACGTCGGCAACTCCGTGGTCGCGCCGACGCTGGAGCTGAGCACCGAACTGTTTGAGCAGACCTGGCGTGCGTCTACCCTCGGCGGGTTTATCTTCGCCCGGGAAACGACCCGGCTGCTGCTGGAAAACGGCGGCGGCACGTTGCTGTTCACCGGCGCGACCTCCGCGTTGCGCGGCAAACCGCCCTTCGCCGCCTTTGCCGCCGCCAAGGCCGGGTTGCGCTCGCTGAGCCAATCGTTCGCCCGGGAATTCGGCCCGCAAAACGTGCACGTGGCTCATGTGGTGATCGACGGTGCGATCAATGGCGAACGCATCCGCAGCAACGCTCCGCAGCGTTTTGAACAACTGGGCGATGACGGCACGCTGGCGCTGGACGACATCGCCGACGCCTATTGGTACCTGCATTCGCAACCGCGCAGCGCCTGGACTCAGGAGCTCGATCTGCGGCCCTACAAAGAACCTTTCTGAAGCGCTTCGTCTCCACTGGAGGAACGTTCACATGGGCATTCATCAGCCAAACCTCGGCCCGGCGTCTGTCGTCGGCGAACTCAATTACCTGCTGGACGACGGCGTGCGGCCGGTCAATTACACCTGGCCGCAGCCCGACGGCCAGCCGCAACGCACCGGCACGCTACAACCGACGCGCGTGGACATTCACAACGCGCGCTTGCTCAAGACCGCGCCGTTGCTGGACGCCCAAGGGTTTCAGCGGGTCGAACAGGCCAGTGCCGTGGCGGACCTGGAAGACGAGGCGCAGGTCGTGCAGCAGTATTACGCCGAAGCGGATGCGCTGTTGCGGGCACAGACCGGTGCGGTCAAAACGCTGATTTTCGACCACACGATCCGCGTCGATCAGCCAGGCCGTGAAGCGGCGGGTCTGCGCGAACCGGTGCGCTACGTGCACAACGACCAGACCGAGCGCTCGGCCATCCGCCGCGTGCGTGATCATCTGCCCGCCGACGAAGCCGAACAGCGCCTGCAAAAACGCTTCGCGATCATCAACCTGTGGCGCCCGATCGGCGGGCCTATCTTCACCACTCCGCTCGCTTTGTGCGACGCCAGCACGATGGACGCCGAGGACTTCATCCCCAGCGATCTGGTGTACCGCGACAAGGTGGGCGAGACGTTTTCCATCCGGGCCAATCCAAACCACCGCTGGTATTACTACCCGCAACTGCGCCCCGAGGAAGCGTTGCTGTTGAAGATCTACGATTCCAGAACCGACCTCATCGCCAGGGCCGGCGCCCACACCGCCTTCGACGACCCCACCACCCCGCCCAACGCACCGCCGCGCCGCAGCATTGAGTTGCGGGCGTTGGTGTTTTTTGAGGAGTGAATCGCACGCCCTGTAGCCGAACGGCTTCCCGGCGATGGCGTTTGTGAAATTGATCCCCCAGTTTGACTCGGATCAGCCCTGAAATTCGGAGGCGACACTGGACTTCTGTGGGAGCGAATTCATTCGCGAAAGATGGGCCAGGCGATAGAGATGTACGGGCTGTACCGCCGCTTTCGCGAATGAATGCGCTCCCACCGTTGCGCCGGAGCCAGACCCCGAGACTCGTGGCGACACAGAGTTCTGTGGGAGCGAGCCTGTGACCTCAATGCACCCACCGCCGATGCAGCCCACGGGCCAAGGCGTCGAGCATGAAGCCCAGCACGCCGATCAGCAGCACCATGGCCATCAATTCCGAGTACGCGAGGCGGTCGCGGGTGTCGAGGATGAAGTAGCCCAGGCCCGCGCTGACGCCGAGCATTTCGCACGGCACCAATACGATCCAGAGGATGCCGATCGACAACCGCACACCGGTCAACACATGCCCCAGCACGCCGGGCACGATGACCTTGGTCAGTGTTTCCCAGCGACTGGCGCTCAAGCTGCGGCTCAATTGCAGCCAGCGCGGGTCGAGCTGTTTCACCCCCGCCACGGTGTTCAACAGGATCGGCCACACCGCCGCGAAGGTCAGCAGAAAGTAGATCGGCTGGTCGCCCACGCCCATCAGCATCACCACCACGGGCATCCACGACAGCGGCGAGATCATGCGCAGGAACTGAAACGCCGGGGTGGTCGCCGCCTCCAGATTCCGCGAGCTGCCGATCAACAGGCCCAGCGGCACGCCGATCAGCAAGGCCAACAGCAACCCCACCAGAATGCGTTTCAGGCTCACCCACACGTGGCCGTACAACTCGGCACTGCCCAGCAGCGTCCAGAGACTGGCGAGGGTTGCCTGCGGGGAAAACCGGGCCGACAGCCCCTTCGGATCGCCGAACAGGTGAATGCCCAGCCACCAGACGATCAGCAGGCACAGCAGCCCGCCGATCCCCAGCAGCCAAGGCCCGAGCGACGAGTGCTTGCGTGGCGTCAAGCGCTGTACTCCTCGTTCCGCTGAAAGCTCTCGGCGAGGCCGAAGGTTTTCAACCCGCCCACTGCCGCAATGCTGTTGCGCACGAAGCGGTCATCGACCAGATCCCCGGCGACGGTTTTCGGATCGAGGCTGGCGAGGAAACCCTTGTCACCTTCGATCAGCGTGTCTTTCAAGCGGCGCACCAGCTCCTCGGTGTAGCTCGGGAACGGGTAAGGCTGGAAATCGATGCGGTGCTCGTCCCATTGCGCGTGCTGAATGGCGCCGCTGGCGAGGTAGCCCTGCCGCTCACTCGCGGCTGGCGACAACACCCGATCGAGCACGGTCTGGGCGTGGGGCGTGTAACGGTTGGCGCCGTCCTTGGACAGCAGCTTCGCGGCCTCGGCGCGGTTGTCACGGGTCCAGACCTGCGCCTTGACGATGGCGTTGACCACCTTCTGCGACCACTCCGGCCGGTTGTTCAAATCGTGCTCGTGCATGAACACCACGCAGCACGCATGGTTGCGCCAGACGTCGCCGGTGAAGCGCTGCACGCGACCGACTTTCAGATCTTCGGCCAATGCGTTGAACGGCTCGGCGACGATGTAACCGGCAATACGCTTGCTGGCGAGCGCGGGCGGCATGTCCGACGGCGGCAGCACCACCAGGTTCACCTCGTTGGCCGCGAGTTGTGTGCTGGCCGGTTTGCTCACCGGGGTCAGGCCGTTGTCGCGCAGCAGCTGTTGCACCACGACGTTGTGCACCGAATACCAGAAGGGAATGGCGATGGACTGCCCGCCCAATTGCTTGACGTCGGTGATGTCCGGGCCGACGGTCAAACCCGAGCCGCCAACGTGGTTCCACGCCACGACCTTGGCCGGGACCTTGCTGCCGTAGCGCGCCCAGACGGTCATCGGCGACAGCAGGTGAATCACGTTGACCTGCCCTGAAATGAACGCCTCGATGACCTGCGCCCAACTGCGCAACAGCACCGGCCGCTCGGCCTGAACGCCTTCGGCTTCGAACAGGCCATTGTTATGGGCCACCAGCAACGGCGTGGCGTCAGTGATCGGCAAGTAGCCGATGCGCACCGGGGCATCCGGTTCGGCGGCGGCCCGGGCTTGCAGGCTGTTGAGCAGCGGCATCGCGCCTGCGGCGGTGAGCATCGCGCTCAGTTTCAAAAAGTCACGACGGGTGTGAGTGAAGTCGTCCAGGCACATGGCCAATCTCCGGCGATTCGAGCGATTCGGTTCGAGGGTGGGGGTTGCGGCTCGCCCGCCGAAGGGTTTTCAGAATGTCGACACGCAGCGCGCCCATTTCCTCGACCAGCTCGGCCCGAGGCCGTGGCAGATCGATGTGCCACTCGCCCACCGTCCGCGCCGGGGTGTCGCCCAGTAGCAGGATGCGGTTGGAGAGCAGCAAGGCTTCGTCGATGTCGTGGGTGATCAGGATCGCGGCGGTGTCATGCCGCGCCGTCACGTCCAGCAGCAGCTGTTGCATGTCGGCGCGGGTCACCTCGTCCAGCGCCCCGAAGGGTTCGTCCAGCAGCAACACCAGCGGCTGACGCGCCAGACAACGGGCCAGCGCCGTACGCTGCGCCATGCCGCCCGACAACTGCGCCGGGTGATAGCCGCGCGCATGGCTCAGGCCGACTTCCGCGATGGCCTGATCGACACGGATTTGCCGTTCAGCCGCGCTCAAGGACGGCTGACTGGCGAAATCCAGCCCGAAGGCCACGTTCTTTTCCAGGGTCAGCCACGGCAACAGGCTCGGGTCCTGAAACGCCACGGCGACCCGAGGATGCGGCCCGGTCAGCGGCTCACCCGCCACGTGGACGTCACCGGTGTGCGCAGTTTGCAGGCCGGCCAATACGCGCAAAAGGCTCGACTTGCCGACGCCGCTGGGACCGAGAATCGAGACCACCTCCCCGGCGCGCGCTTCCAGGTCGAACTGCGCCAACACGTGCTGCCAGCCTTGCTCGCGGGCGTACCCCAGGCTGATGCCCCGGGCGCTCAACACGGGATTCGCGGACCCGTTCATGCCGCCGACTCTCGGGCCTGACGCTGCAACTCGCCTTGAAGTTGCACCAGGCTCGGCGTGACGATGGGGATGAACGCCGACTCGCGCCAGCGTCGGGCAAACGCGCTGCCGTGCTCATCGAGAAACGCCTTGCCGCCACTGGCTTGCAGCTCCAGTTGCACGGCGCTTGCGACGGACTGCGCCAAGGCGATGCGCAAGCGGAACAGCGCGGCGGCCTGGGTCAGAAAACGGCCATCGAGCAACCCGGCCTTGAGTCCGCTGATCACGGACTCCAGACGCTCGACCTGTTCATGATGTTCGGCGCTCAGCACAGAACGCGTGCCGTCGAGGTGACGTTTGACTTCGTCCAGTGAACGCCGTGCCAGGCCAATCGACAAGCCGCATTGCAGGCCTAGAAAGCCGGGGCGCACCGCTGGCAGAAACTGCTTCGCATCGGGGTGCAACAGCCAGTCGCGGGACAATTCGATGTCACTGAACTCCAGCGCTGCCGTGTTGCTCGACTGCAAGCCCATGAGCTGCAAGTCTTCTGACCGACGCAGGCCGCTCGCGGTCGAAGGGATGGCCATGACGAAGGGCTTTTTCCCCGCCTCGCCCTCAATGGCCGCCGCGACCACGAAACTCTGTTTGCGCAGGTTGGTCACCCAGTGCAGGCGGCCTTCCAGTGACCAGCCGTCTGGGTTTTCAATGCCGCGTACTTGCAGGGTTTCGATGCCGGATAAAAACTTCATTGCGTTGGAGAGCCCTGTGGCCCCCGCCAGCGAACCGTCGAGCAGCGCGGGCAGCAGGGTTTCCCTCAATCGCGCATTGGGGCTGTGCAGCAGGTATTCGATGAACGCCCGTTGCCCCCAAAACACGAACGCCGCCGTCACCGAATGGGTCGCGATGGCCGCCACGGTCTCCACCGCGTCGGCCAGCGTGCCACCTGAACCGCCGTCTTTCCGGCCAATGCCGACCCGCATCACCCCGGCGTCGGCCAGTTGCGGCAGCACGGACTCCGGATCGCACTGGCCGAGATCCAGTGCCTGGGCGTGCGCATCCAGCCAGTGGCCAAGTACCGAATCCACCATGAGAGCTCTCCTTATCTGTCTTTCATTCATGCATCGACGCCCGCACTCACTGCGCGGGACGTTGCCATTGGTATTTCTCAAGTTCCGGGTTGAGCTCGGTCTGGGCGAACACGTTGGCGAAGTTGCACAGGGTCGCCAGGCTGACGCCGAGGATCACTTCCAGCGCATTGCCTTCGCTGTAACCTGCCCCTTTGAACGCGGCATAAGTGGTGTCGGACACGTTGCCACGAGTGGCAATCACTTCACGGGCGAAAGCGGCCAGTGTTTCGAGCTTCGCCTCGGGCAGCGCGGAACCTGTGCGCAGAGCCTCGACGACCTCCGGGGCCAGACGTGCCTTGTTCAACCCCACGGCGGTGTGGCCCGCGACGCAGAACGAGCAGCCATGACGGGTCGCTGCGATCAGTTGCACCACTTCCCTTTCGGCCAGACTTAGCTCAGCCTTGCCATTGATTGCCGAGACGGTCAGGTAGGTTTCCAGCGCGGCCGGTGCATTGGCCAGCACGCCGAGCAGATTGGGCAGATATCCGTTGGCCTTGAGCGCGTTTTCCAGAAAGGGTTTGGCGGCTTCAGGCGCGCTTTGCAGGGTTTGCACGGTGACGCGGGACATGTTGGACTCCTGTGGTAGAGGGTCCGACCAGTGTGTTGGTTATAAAAATTTCACTCCATATTCTAAAGTAGCGATTACTTGCTCCTGAGTGTTTCCATTAGATGAATTTCGCCACCCCGCTAATCGATTGGTTATTAGAGAGTCTTGAGCTGGACGCCAGCATTTTCCACGTGGGCCGCTATTGCGGCGGCTGGCACGCCAGCACTCAAGGGCTGGCGCGGTCGAGCTTTCATGTGTTGGTGCAGGGGCAATGCTGGCTGCACGTCGAGGGCCATGATCAGCCTCAGCACCTGGATACGGGGGATGCGGTGTTTCTGCTGCGGGATTTGCCGTATCGGCTGTCGAATGAGGCCGACGCTCAGGCCGCCCAGGGTCAACCGCGCATGGAAATGCTCGCCCTGGACGGTGCCGCTGCCGATGGCGTAGGGCTGGTGTGCGGCTTCTTTCATTTTCACGCCGGTTTGTCGTCGCTGATCGTGGAAGCGTTGCCCGATTTCATCATTCTCCGAGCGGGTGACCCGTCGTCTACGGCGGCGCGCAGTGTGTTCGAGTTGATCCTGCAGGAGTGTCAACGCGCATCGGGCCCTTCATCGACGCTCCTGGAGCGGTTGAGCCATTTGCTGTTTTTGTACGTGCTGCGTCAACACGTGGGCGGCAATCCGGCGCTGGGCGGGCTGGTGGCCCTCGCCCGCCAGCCGTTGTTCGCAGCGCTGCTGCAACAGATGATCGAACGCCCCGAGCACGCCTGGACGCTGGAGACCATGGCCGCATGCACCGGCTTGTCGCGGTCGGCCTTCTTCAAACGCTTCAACGAGATCGCCGGGCAATCGCCAGGCAACGTCCTGCTCGCCCTGCGCATGCGCCACGCCGCGCACTTGCTCAAAGCCAATCAGACCGTCGAACACGTCGCCAGCGCCGTGGGTTACCAATCGGTGTCCGCCTTCACCCGCGCGTTTACCAAGGCCGAGGGTGTGCAGCCGGGGGCGTATCGCAAGCAGCATGATCGGCGGTGATCTGGCTCAGCATTTGGCAGCGCCGCTGATTACCTGTAGGAGCGAATTTATTCGCGAGACGGGGGTACAAGCTGGCAGGTATGCGTTGGATGTACCGGCCCCTTCGCGAATGAATTCGCTCCCACAGTTGGAACCGCGTCGGACTCAGTATTTGGCAACGCCGCCGACTCCCTGTAGGAGCGAATTTATTCGCGAGACGGTAGTACAGCCGACACCGATTCGCTGGATGTACCGGCCCCTTCACGAATGAATTCGCTCCTACAGAAAAACCGCGTCGGACTCAGTATTTGGCAACGCCGCCGACTCCCTGTAGGAGCGAATTTATTCGCGAGACGGTAGTACAGCCGACACTGATTCGCTGAATCTACCGGCCCCTTCGCGAATGAATTCGCTCCTACAGAAAAACCGCGTCGGACTCAGCATTTGGCAACGCCGCCGACTCCCTGTGGGAGCGAATTTATTCGCGAAAAGAAGTGCAGGCGCCGCCTATGGCAGCGCTGTCAATTGGGGTTAGCCCAACACAATCTCATCCTTTAATGCCCAGGCCTTTTCCAGCGGCGCGGGGTCGATCCAGCGCTCGAAGTCGAAATCCTTGTCGATGAAACCTTCGGCCAGCAGGAAATCCTTCTGCCGACGCAGCCCTTCGATGTAGACCTCAGACAGTTTCGGTTCGAACGACAGGTGCAGCTCAGGGCCGAACGCGTAGCGCACGCTCTCGGCATCGGTCGCGGTTTCGGCGGCGATGGTGTCCACCACTTCCTGCGGATGGTCCTTGGCCCACTCGTAGGTCTTCAACAGCACGGCGAGGTAACGGGTGACGATCTCGGGCGAGTCCTGAAGCGTCTGGCGATCCACGGTGATGGGACGCGGCGAACCGGCGCTCAGCCGCAGCAACGGGTCTTCCTGTTCGTTGATGTTGAGGATCGGCCGCAGCCCCTGAGCCAGCGCACGGGCACTGCCCGCACCCTTGATGAAGATCGCGTCCACGGTGCCGTTGAGCAACGCCAGTGTCGGAATCGCATGATGGTCTTCGCGGGTTTTCGAGACTTCCTTGAGGTCCCATTCCGGTGTCGCGATGTCAACGATCTCCACGCTGTCCCGTGGCACGCCGCCCAGTTGCAAGGCGGTCAACAGCCCGCGTAATCCCTCCGCCCGCCCCACGTCCACCAGGTCGCTGGCGGCCTTGCGCACCACGCCGAGTTTACGGCCACGCAGGTCGGCGACGGTCTTGATGTCGCTGTCGCCGCGCACGAACACCAGCTGTTCTTCATCGACCCACGTGATGCCCACCACCACGGTGTCCTGCCCTTGTGCCTTGGCCCAGATCGGCGGCACGTTGCCGCCTTCACGGAAGCTGCCGGCCAGGCTGTGGCGGAAGTGCGATTCCCGCACGGCGCGGTCCTGCGACGCGCGGATCGAATCCAGGGTGATGCCGTGACGGGCGAATTCGTGTTGCAGCCAGTGTTTGTGCTGGGCGATACCAGACGTGGTGGGCACCGGGCAGCGGGTGTACCAGATCGTGGTCGGTGCGGCGCTCTCGACGGCTTGCGGTTCTTTTAGCAGTGCTTCGGACATGATCAGACTCCTGAACGGGTTGGCTTGGCGTTGGATTGGTGCAATCCCGACAGGCAGTCAGGTGGTTGTTGAGGTCTTTCGATTCATGGCATGACGTCGGCGGCCACTTGCACCGCCTTGATCCGCTGGGGCTTCTCCCGCACCAGACTCAGCTCGACCACGGTGTCGTGCAGCGCCAGTTTCGGCTTGGCCGGTTCGATGCGAATCCCGTCGTGCAACGGCACGGTGCACGCCAGCTTGACCTCACCGTCGATGCGCATCGCACAAAGCTTGCACAGCCCGCGACGGCAGGACAGCGAATAGCCGAGGTTGGGTTCGAACACACGCTGGGCGTATTGCAGCGCGGTACTGACCGACGCGCCTTCCCAGCGATCAATGCCCAACCCCAGACCGGCAGGTGGCGGCAGTTGAATGTCCAGCTGGCGAAGCTCGCCGTCACGGAACAGCGTCAGGTGCATGAGCATGCAAGGCTCCCGATAACAAAAAGGTTCATGGCCGCGCTAAAAACGGAAAGGCCACGGGGGTGGTGTCACGCACCAGTGCCTGACCGTCGTAACGGATGAGCGAGTGGCTCAGCGGCCCGGCGTAAGCGCCTTTGTGGTCGTGACGCTGGTGTGCGCCGATGGAATGGGTACGTCCGGCGGCACCGAGCAACGCGGCGTCCAGCACTGAAAACGCCGCCTGACATTCCAGCGCGTCGCTCCAGTCGCGGTTCCACATCGAATCCCGGGTGCGGCAGGCCAACTGCGGCAGGGCGTTGTCCTTCAGGTCTTCCAACGTGGCCTGGGCCTTGACGATCGACTCGGCCGTGCGGACCGGCCCGAGCGCCGTTTCGGCCAGTTGCGACAGTTGCTCCTTGAGTTCGAAAGGCACAACGCCGCTGTCCCGTTCTAACGGGGCGATCGTCGTCGCGTAGGCGCTGCCCACGTTTTCGGCGTGGCGGTCACGGGCACGGCGATCCCGTGCATCACGGGCCGCCGCGACCCCGGCCACCCTACCCTGCACCAACACTTGAGCGCCCGCGTTGCCAGACAGGCGATTGGCGCCGTGCATCGCGCCGGTGGCTTCACCGCAGGCGAACAGCCCCGGCACGCCAGTGCTGGCGCCTTTGTCGACGCGCACGCCGCCGAGGGAAAAGTGCGCGGCGGGGGCGACTTCGATGGCGTAGCCCTGCTTGATCCGCGCCACCAACGGCGTCATGTCGAAGCCTTCCCACTGCCAATCGGCGCTGATGTTGCGGGAGTTCAACGGGAAGTTGTCGATGATGTCGTTGGGCAGGTGTTTCCATGACAAGTACACGCCACCGTTGGGACTGCCGCGCCCTTCGTAGACTTCCGTGGCGCAGGCGGCCGACACCATGTCGCGGGTCGCCAGCTCCATCCGGGCCGGGTCCCACCGCGCCATGAAGCGTTCGCCGAAGCGGTTCATCAACCAGGCGTGGACGCCGCTTTGCGGGCCAAGAATCCATGGAAACTGCAAACCGCGCCAGATTGCCGGGGCGGCCAGGCAGCAGGGCAAGAACTGGGTCATTTCCATGTCGATCAGGGTCGCGCCCGCTTCCACCGCCATGCGCTGTCCCTCCCCAGACAGCTCTTCCGGTGCGGTGCGCAAGCTCCAGTTCGAGGTGGCGCCACCTGTGGCGATCACCGTGGCGTGGCCGAAAATGCTGTCCACCGAACCGGTGCGACGATCCAGGCCCAGCACGCCGACCACCTCGCCCTGACGTTGCAGCAGTTGCGTCGATTGAAAGTCCTCGCGAAAACTCACCCCCGCCTGCACCGCAATCCGCGTCAACGCGCGCTGCATGTCCACGCCACTGATGTGAATGCCCCGCCCGCTGCTGTGACCCGGCGCACGCCGGTTGATGGTGAATTTAATGCCCCACTCCACCAGCCGACCGACCTCTTCGCCCACGCCAGTCACCATACTTTCAACCAACTGCTGGTCGTTGAGCCAGGACCCCGCCGTGATGGTGTCGTGCAGAAAGCGCTCTTCGGTGTCGCTGGCATCAGCGTCGAGGCCCAGGGCGCGCAGGCTTTCCCCCGCAATGGACACGCCGCCGCCCGAGGTGATCGTCGCGCCGCTACGCCCGACCAGCCCCTTGTTCACCACCAGCACCGACGCCCCGGTCTGACGCGCATGAAACGCCGCGACCAGACCGGCTGCCCCACCACCCAACACGATGACGTCCCAGACCGAGGGCGACTCAGACATGCAGCCAGTCCTCAACCGAGAAGTCCTGTTCGATGAAGCCTTCGCGCAAGAGGAAATGCTTGAACGACTGAATCGCTTCCACGCCCGACGGGTCGAGGTGGGTGGTGAATTTAAGGTGCAGGTCCGGGCCGAATGCGCCTTGCACCGCTTCCTCGGACACGCCGATTTCCTGGGCCACGAAGCGCTGGGTCAAATCGGGGTTCTGCGCTGCCCATTGACCCGCACGGTGCACGGACTCCAGCAAGGCCTGAACCAGATCGGGCCGCTCTTGAGCGAGGGTTCCGTCCACCGTCAACAGCCGTGGCGTGCCGTTGTTGATGCGAATCGCCGCATCGTTGTGGCTGCCGGTTTCACTGAGGATCACTGCGCCGAACTGATGGGCCACGCTCAGGCCTTCCGCGCCTTTGATGAAAAACGCGTCGATGGTGCCTTTGATCAGTTGCGTGAATTCCGCCGCGTACGGCAGGCGGCGTTTCAGCTCGGGCGGATAGCCCACGGTGGCCTGGCCGAATTGCGGGGTCTGCGTCACGACGTCGACAAAATGCACGTCCTTGCGCGGGATGCCTGCGACTTCGAGGGTCGAGAGCACGCCCTTGAGCGCAGTCGCCCGCTGAAAGTCGATGATCCCCGGCGGCTGGCGTGGCAGACCGAGGCGTTTGCCCACCAGTTGCGAAGCGTCGGTGATGCCTGATGACGGCAGCGTGATGACCGCCTGAAATTCGTCGATCCAGGTGATGCCGACCAACCGGGTGTCTCGGCCACTGGCGCGGGCGTGAATCGGAGGAATGTTGCCGCCCTGGCGGAAGGACCATGGCTGGGAGTGATCGAAATGGCTGGCGCGGACTTTTTCATCCGTCGAGCTTTGCAGCGACTGGATGCCCACCGAATGCTGCGCCAGCGCAGATTCCAGATAGCCCAGTTTCACGGCAAGGCCGAGGGGCGTCGGGGTGGGGCAACGGGTGTACCACAGGTTCAGATCGGTCATGAAATCGGCCATTAACGGAATGGGTTTGGGCATTCGCAGGCGTTGTTCGCAATCCAACGACACTGCAACGGGGAACTTCATCAATGGCGGACGTGGTCGCACGACATTTAATAGAAACAACGCGGTTGTCTATAGTGGCCTCGTGCGAGGTGCAGCGAGTGTAATGCAAACTAAATAACAGCAGATAGACCGTTACGTTCTGAGTTTATGACCGGGGATTGATTGACAGTCATTGACACACTCATCAGTCTGTCGAGCGTTTTAAGTTGCTCAGGTTAGTTCAGTGTTGCCTGAGCAACAGCACTGTTGAATCAACAACAGTCAATAAACAATCCACTTCCTTATTATTGACCGGATCGATAACGCCGATGTCTGCCCTTTCGTTGTGGTTGAATAACTTCACGCCTTTGCGCACGGCGCATACACGGGTTTATCTGTCGGGCCAGTCTGTCTCAATGATCGGCATCTGGCTGCAACAGACGGCGATGGCGCTGTTGGTCTATCAGTTGTCCGGCGGACAGGCGTTTGCCCTTGGCGTCAGCGCGTTGTGTTCAAGCGTGCCGATTCTGGCGTTCAGCCTGTTCACCGGCGGCCTCGCCGACCGCTACGACCGGCGCAAACTGCTCATCGGTTGCCATCTGCTGGAGATCGCGCTGACGTTCGCCATCGCCGCGATGATTCAGGCCGAGCACGTGCAATTGGCGCATATCTATGTGTTCGCCTTTCTCATGGGCTGTGTGAATTCGGTGTATTTCCCGACCCAGCAGGCGTTTCTGTTTGACTTGGCGGGGATGGACAACATCCGCAAGCTGATCAGCATCAACTCGATGATTCTCAATGTGTGCCGGACGGTGGGGCCCACGCTGGCGGGGTATGTGGTGGCGCAGGTGGGGATGTCGGCAGCGTTCTGGGCCAACGGTTTGTCGTACTGGGTGGTGATTTTCTCGCTGATCTCGTTGCGCGGCGTGAATCAGGAGCGGCGTCAGGGGCAGGCGTCCGCCTCGCTGACCGAGGCCTTGGCGCACATCCGCGACACCCTGACCTTGCGCAACATTTACATCTGCTGCGCGACGCTGACGATGTTCGGCCTGGGCACCCTGGCCCTGTTGCCCGCCGTGGCCCACGGCGATCCCCGGCGCACGGGCCTGTTGCTGGCAGCGGCGGCGTCCGGGTCGCTGGTGTATGCGTTCTTTCTGTCGCCAGTCATCAGCCATATCAAACGCATGGGGCTGACGCTTTCGCTCACGCTGGTGTGGATGGGCGGCTGGCTGATCGTCAGCGCACTGAGTCAATGGCTGGCGTTGCAGTTGATCGCGTTGTTCATGTTCGGGCTGGCAACGTGGCAGGCCATGGTGACCTGCACCAGCATGGTCCAGATCCTTTCCCCTCCGGCCATGCGCGGACGTCTGATGGGGTTGTTCAGCATCATCGGCTTCGGCCTGCAGCCCGTAGCGACGCTGATTGGCGGGTTTCTCGCGGATCGATGGGGCGTGACCACCACCATCGCCGCCTGGGGACTGGTGGCCGTGACGCTGGCGGGTGGGTTGTTGGTGCAGAGGCGGTGGCGCGGGTGGGATGTGACGGCGCAGTCGTAGGGTCATCAGCCGACCCTGTGGGAGCAGCCGGAGGTACGACGGCCGCGAAAGCGGTGGATCAGTGAGAGATGAATCCTCTGACACTCCGCCTTCGCTGCCGTCGTAACCTCCGGCGTCTCCCACAAGGTTTGCGGCGAGGCCTGACGTTTGATCAAACCCGCGACTTACGACCCGCAAATGGGTGGCTCGGGTCGTTGTAGCCTGGTGTCGAGGAGTGGCCGGTGATGACCAGGTCGTCGATGAAGGCTTCGTCTTCCGCCGTGAACGCGTAGTTCAGCGCGGGCACATAGTCATTCCATTGCTCTTCGGTGCGCGGACCCGCGATGGCGGACGTGATGAGCTGGTTGTTCAGCACCCAGGCCAAGGCGAACTGGCCCGGCGTGATGCCCCGCGACTGGGCGTGGTCCTTGACCCGTTGCGCCAGGTTCAGCGACTCCGGGCGCCATTCGGTCTGTTGCAGGCGCTTGTCGTTGCGGCCTGCGCGGGTGCCTTCGGACGGCGGCTGCGTCGGATCGTACTTCGCGGTCAGTACGCCACGGGCCAGCGGGCTGTAGGACACCACGCCAATCCCGTAATACTCGGCCGCAGGCAAATGCTCGTTTTCAATCTGACGGTTGGCCAGGTTGTACAACGGCTGGCTCGCCGCCGGACGTTCAACCCCCAGCACATCCGCCGCACGGCTGAACTCGGCGAGTTTCCAGCCCCGGTGGTTGGACAGCCCGTAAGAACGAATCTTGCCCGCACGAATCAGGTCGGACAGCGCGCGAACGGTCTCTTCCACCGGCGTCGTGTGGTCCTCGCGGTGCAGGTAGAACAGGTCGATGTAATCGGTGTTCAGGCGTTTGAGGCTGGCGTCCACCGACTGAATGACGTTGTGACGGGACGCGCCACGGTCGTTCGGGCCAATGGCGCCGGGGTTCGGGTTGACGAACTTGGTCGACAGCACCCACTGCGAGCGACGGTCGGCGATCAGGCGCCCGACCACTTCCTCTGATGCGCCGCCGTTGTAGCCGTTGGCCGTGTCGATGAAGTTGATGCCCTGCTCATAGGCCTTGTCGACGATCCGCTTGGCCACGCTGTCGTCGGTCTGGCCGCCGAACATCATGGTCCCCAAGGTGATAGGCGACACCTTGATGCCGTTGCGACCCAGATTGCGGTATTCGATAGCGCTCATGTTTTCTCCCTCAATGGTCTTTCATCGTGTGTGTAGCAAATGTGTGGAAACGTCGCCGCTAGACCGCGAAGCGCGACAGCAGCATGGCCACCGGCAGTTCCTGCCAGGCCGAATCCGCGTAGGGCACCGACTCATCGTCCGCCAGCGCATAACGCGGCACGGGAACGGAGCCAATGAGTTTGCGGGTGTAATCGTGGCGGGCGTTTTTCCAGATGCCGTCGTAGGCCCCCTCTTCGACGATCTTGCCGTCGTGCATCACCAGCACCCGGTCGGCCATGTACTTGACCACCGACAGATCGTGGGAAATGAACAGGTAGGAAAGCCCGAATTCCTGCTTCAGGTCCGCCAGCAGGTTGAGGATCTGCGCCCGCACCGAGACGTCCAGCGACGACACCGCTTCGTCGAGGATCACCAGCGACGGCCGCAGGATCAGGGCCCGCGCCACGCCGATGCGCTGGCGCTGGCCGCCGGAAAATTCATGGGGGTATTTCCACACCGCCGATTGCGGCAGGCCGACACGGTGGATGATCTCGAAGATCTGCTGGCTGCGACTTTGCGCGCTCTTCACCCCGTGGTTTTTCAGCACGCCGTCGAGGATGCGATAGACGCTGTGCTTGGGGTTCAGCGAGCCATAGGGGTCCTGAAACACCATTTGCACGAACGGGCGATGGCCACGAAGCTGTTTTTCGTCAAAACCGGCGATATCGGTCCCGTTCAGCAGGATCTCCCCCGAACGGGCCTTGATCAGCCCGAGAATTGTCTTGCTCAGCGTGGACTTCCCACAGCCGGATTCCCCCACCAGCCCCAAGGTTTCGCCGGGCCGGATCTGGAAGCTCACGTCGTCCACCGCGGTGACCGTACCCTGACTGGTCTTGTACTCGGTGCGCAAATGACGAACGTCAAGGATCGGTTGTTCCAGGGCGCCCGTGCTGGCATCCCGGGCTGTGAAATAGCGGGAATGGCTGTGCAAATCGAACTCGATGACCCCGCTGTTGTGCTTGCGCACGTTGATTTCCGGCAACGACGCGGTGGCGTAATGGGCATCCGTGTCCAGCCGCAGCGAAGCGCCCAGTAGCCCTTTGGTGTAAGCGTGTTGCGGCGCGGTGAAGATGGCCTCGGTGGTCCCTGACTCGACGATCAGTCCGTCGTACATCACCGCCACCCGGTCCGCCCATTGCCCGACCACGCCCAGGTCGTGGGTGATCAACAGCAGGCCCATGGCGTATTCCTCGCTCAACTCCTTGAGCAGTTGCAGGATGTGCGCCTGCACCGTGACGTCCAGCGCGGTGGTCGGCTCGTCCGCGATCAACAAACGCGGGTTGCAGGCCACGGCGATGGCGATCATCACCCGCTGCCGCTGACCGCCGGACAGGTTGTGCGGAAAATCGTCGAGCCGCGCTGCGGCGTTGGGGATGCGCACTTTTTTCAGCAGCTTCAGGGCTTCGTCGCGGGCGTCCTTGCGCGACAGGCCACGATGGCGCCGCAGCACCTCGCCGATCTGCTCGCCGATGCTCAGCACCGGGTTCAGCGAGGTCATGGGGTCCTGAAACACCATCGAAATGTCGTTGCCCCGCAGGCTGCGCATCACCGGGTCGCTGACGGTGGACAGGTTCTGGCCGTCGAAATCGACGTTGCCGGTGATCCCGGCACGCCCGCCCAGCAGGCGCATGATCGCCATGGCCGTGGTGGACTTGCCGCACCCGGATTCGCCCACCAGCGCCAGGGTTTCGCCCCGCGCCACCGTGAAGCTCACGCCTTTGACCGCCTGGTACTCGCCGTAATTGACCCGCAGATCGCTCACGCTGAGCAACGGCTGACCCGAGTCGTCGATATTGGCTACAGCGTTCATGCCGTTCTCCCACGCAGTCTTGGATTCAATGCGCCGATCAGCGCGTCACCCACCAGATTCAGGCTAAACACGGTGACCACCAGCACGGCGCCGGGGATCGCGGTCAGGTAAAGCGCGCTGCGCAGCATGTCGCGGCCACTGCCGATCATGCTGCCCCAACTGATGAGGTTGGGGTCACCGACGCCGAGGAACGACAGCGACGACTCAGTGAGAATCGCCGACGCCACAATCACCGAGGCGGTGATGATGATCGGCGGCAAGGCATTGGGCAGGACTTCACGAAAGATGATCCACCGGGTGCTGTATCCCACCGTCCGTGCCGCCAGCACGAAATCGGCGTTGAGCAGTGCACGAAATTCCGCACGCACCAGTCGGGCGACGGTGTCCCAGGACGTCAGACCGATCACCACGGCGATCACGCCCACCGTGGATTGGGTGATCGAGACCACCACCACGACCAGCAGGAACGACGGCGTGGTCTGGAACAGCTCGATCAGCCAGGTCAGGGCACGGTCAATACGCCCGCCGAAGTACCCGGCCAGCGCGCCGATCAGGGTGCCGATCACCACGCTGACCAGCGCCGCCGTGATGCCGACCAACAGTGAGACCCGTGCCCCGTGGGCGAGGCCAGCGGCGATGTCGCGCCCGAGGGCGTCGGTGCCCAGTGGGAATGCCCAGTCTTCGCCCGGCGCCAACAGCGGCTGACCCGCCATGTCCAGCGGGTCGCCGGGGTACAGGTGCCCCGCCGCCAACGCCACGAGCACGATCAGCAGCAACACGCCGATGCCGACGACGGCGCCCGGTGAGCGCAATAAGGCACGCAGCACGGGCCAGCGGTCGTGGGCGTGAAACTCAGAGGAAGGGTCGCCCGGCTGATCCGCCAGGGTTTTCCCGTTGCCCGCGAAACGCCCGAGCAACGAGCTGCCCAGTTGCTGCCGCCAGGAACTGTCCGGCAGGTTGACCGGTGCGGGCCGTGGACGGCTGATGGGTGCAGAGGTTTCCAGGGTCATGCTCAACGCCCCCCTTTTCGCGGAGATATCCGGGGATCGAGCCGTTTGTGCAGCAGGTCCACCAGCAGGTTGGCGACGATGACGATGAACGACGACAGCAGCAGAATGCCGAGCAACACCTTGTATTCACGGGCCTGCACCGCTTCGAGGGTGAGGCGCCCGATGCCCGGCCAGCCGAACACGGTCTCTGCCACGGCGGCCCCGCCGAGCAAGCCGCCCAAATGCGTCCCGGCCACGGTGGTCAAGGGCAGCAAGGCGTTGCGCAGTACATGGCGCCAGGTGATGTGCCACGCCGTCAGGCCCTTGGCGTGGGCGGTGCGCACGTAATCGTGGGTCAGGACTTCCAACACCGAGGCGCGGGTCAGCCGGGCATAAATCGCGATGAAGAAGCTGGACAGCGTCAGTGCGGGCAGGATCGCGTACTGCAATTTGTCGACGAATTTATCGACGCCGGTCAGCCCGGCGCCGATGGTCCCGTCGCCGCCACTGGGCAGCCATTCCAGCTTGACCGCGAACAGCACGATGGCCATCAGGCCGATCCAGAAACCGGGCGTCGAATACAGCACGAACGCCAGCGACGACAGCACGCGATCCGGCCATTTGCCCTGCCACAGCGCCATGATCACCCCGAGGGTGACGCCGACCACCAACGAAATCGCCAGCGCCAGCCCCATCAGCAACAGGGTGTTGGGCAGGCGTTGGCTGATCACGTCCAGCACCGGAATGCCGTAACGGGGCGAGTCGCCGAGGCTGAGGTGGGCCAGTTGATTCACGTAGTCGCCAAATTGCGCCAGCGAAGATTTGTCGAGGCCGTATTGCTGCCGCAGCAAGGCGCTGGTTTTCGCGGTCGCGGAGCCTGCTTCGGCGGTCAGGGCATCGACGGCGTCGCCGGGCACCATCTGCAACAGAATGAAGTTGAGGACGATCACGCCAAGGGCGGTCGGCACGGCACGAAACAGTGAACTGCGAAAGCCTGAATGCAGCCGCTGAGTTAAACGCTGGTAGAAAGTTCGGACCGACATCGAGTTCTCTATAAACAATCGAATTGAGCGAGGACTGTTTCAACGGCGAACACTAATACAGTAATTTTTCGGCGCGAACACCGCTTAAAAAGTTCTAAACTTATAAAGCCAGGCGGCATGAAGTCTGAATTTAAAGTTATAAGACCGGCACTTGTGTCCGCTGGAATAAGTCCGTTAGTCTCGCGGTTCGATTCTGACGCCCAACAGAACATCGCCTCCCTTACTTCTTAATAAGATCGCCGCGCAGGCCAGGCCATGAGTGCGCGCGTTTCTCTCGTCCGTGTCATTGAAGGTGCAGCATGTCGTTGAGCAGAAGAACGTTCATCAAACATTCCACGATTCTGGCGGCCGCGGCCGGGTTGTCCAGTCACGCCTCGGGGCTGTTCGCCGCCACCGACGGCACGCAGACGCTGGTGGTCTCGCAATTCCCCGAGCCCACCGTCCTGACCAACGCGCTGACCACCGACGGCACCATCTATACGGTGACCAGCAAGCTGTTCGATGGCCTGCTGTCCTACGACAGCCAACGCCAACCGGTCCCACGACTGGCCACCGACTGGCACGTCAGCGCCGACGGGCTGGTGTACACCTTCAACCTGCGGGCCGGGGTCACCTGGCATGACGGCCAGCCGTTCAGCGCCGACGACGTGGCGTTTTCCCTGCAGAACATCTGGCGCAAATTCAATTCTCGCGGTATCACCACCTTCGCGCCGGTGAGCAAGGTCGAAACGCCGACGCCGTTGCAAGTGGTGATCACCCTCTCCGCCCCTGCGCCGTATCTGCTCAGCGCGCTGTCATCCACCGATGCGCAAGTGTTGCCCAAACACCTGTACGCCAACGGTAATCCGCTGACCAACCCGTACAACATCAAGCCCATCGGCACCGGTCCGTTCAAGTTCGAGCGCTGGGACCGTGGCGTGTCGATCAACCTGGTAAAGAACGAACACTATTGGGACACCGGCAAGCCGCACCTGGACAGCCTGATTTTCCGCATCATTCCCGACCTCACCGCAGCCTCCGCCGCGCTGGAAACCCAGGCCGTGCAACTGGCGTCGGTGGCCCTGAGCAACGTCAAGCGCCTGCACAACGTGCCGCAGTTGCAAGTCAGCGAGATCAGCGCGCCGTACTCGCCGGGGCTGGTGGGCTTCGAGTTCAACCTGGAAAAGCCGGTGTTTCAGGACGTGCGCGTGCGTCAGGCCTTCGCCCATGCGGTGGACCGGGATTTCATCGTCAAGAACATCTACTTCGGTTTTGCCAAGTCGGCGTACAGCGCGATTCCGTCGAGCATGAGCGATTTTTACGACGACACCGTGCCGCGTTACCCCTTCGACCTGGCCAAAGCCGAAGCCCTGCTGGAGGAGGCGGGCTTGAAGAAAGGCGCCGACGGCGTGCGACTGACCGTCTACAACGACCCCAACCCGGCCAATGAAACCCTGCAGATCGCCCATTACCTGCGCAGTAACCTGGCGAAGATCGGCGTCAAGCTGGTGATCCGCTCCCAAGACTTCCCCGAATACGTGAACCGCGTGTACACCCGCCGCGACTTCGACACCACGCTGATCAGCGCCACCGCCGGTCCCGATCCGGTGATGGGTACTCAACGTTTTTATCAGTCGTCGAACTTCAAGCCCGGCATCGCCTTCTCCAACGGCGCGCGTTACGCGAATCCCCGGGTCGATGAACTGCTTGCACAGGGTCAGGGCGAGGTCGATCCCGTTAAGCGCAAAGCGCTGTACGCCGAGTTTCAGCAGATCGTGCTCACGGATTTGCCGAAGATTCCGCTGGTGTCGCCGACGGTGGTGGTGGTCACCCAGAAACAGCTCAAGGATTTCTTCAATTCTTCGGAAGCGCTGTACGGCAATTTCGCCGACGCCCGTTATCAGGCGTGATGCAGTCGCCAGATTCACCGACGCCCTTCAGGAACAGGACACCTCTTTCATGACCGACACATCGTTTGCCCGGCACGCCTCGTCGAACCCTTCAGCCTCAGAGCGCAACGTCACCGCCCCTGCCCGCCCGGCCCAGGTCATTCGCAGTGAACGCGAAGCGGTGGAGACGGCTGAACGGCTGGCCGCCGTGTTCCGGTTGAACGCTCAACGCCGTGACGTAGAGCGCCAGCTGCCGTGGCAGGAGCTGGACGACTTCGCCCACAGCGGGTTGTTGGCCATTCGCGTGCCCAAGGCGTTTGGCGGTGCGGAGGTGTCGTACCGGACGCTGACCGAGGTGGTGGCGATCATCGGCGAGGCCGACGCCTCCATTGGCCAGTTGATGCTGAGCATTCTCCTGGCGTGCAGCGTGATCGAGGCGGTAGGCCGTCCGGAGCAGCAGGCATTGTTCTTCGGCAAGATTCTGGAGGGCTATCGCTGGGGCAACGGCCATGCCGAGGGCGGCAGCTTGCCCGCGGGCACCACGCGCACGCAGATCACCCGTGAAGGCGATCACTATCGGGTCAACGGGTCCAAGGCGTATTCCACCGGGGCGCTGTTTTCCCAGCTGATTTCCGTGGGCTGCGTGGACGAGAACGGCCAGTCGAAAACCGCCGTGCTGGACCGCTACGCACCGGGCCTGACCATCATTGACGACTGGGACGGCTTCGGCCAGCGCACCACCGCCAGCGGCACCCTGCTGCTGGATAACGTGCGCGTCGAACACAGCCACGTGCTCGACACCGAACAGGGCAAAGTCAGCGCCAACACCTACGGCATTCCCGATCTGTTTCACAGCGCGCTGGACCTGGGCATCGCGAGGGCAGCGTTTCGCGACACGCTGGATTACGTGCGTGAACACGCCCGGCCTTATGCGCGTACTGGGGTGACAGCAGTAGCCGAAGATCCATATGTGCTGGAAATCATCGGCGACCTGCACACGCGGATTCACGCCGGAGAAACGGTGCTGGAGAAAGCGGCGGCGTTGTTCGACCAGGTGACGGCGGAACATGGGCCGGGGCCGTCGATTCAGGTGTCGTCGGCGCTGGCCACCGCGAAAATCCTCACCACCGAAGCGGCCTTGCTGGCCAGCAACAAACTGTTCCAGCTCGGCGGCGCCAGCTCCACCCGCCTCGAATATGGCTACGACCGCCACTGGCGCAATGCACGCACCCACACCGTCCACGACCCGGTGGCGTGGAAATTCAATTTGATCGGGAAGTTTCAGTTGTTGGGGCGGTGAACAGGGATTTCATTCTGGCCGGAGGTTTGAGTACACCGCGGCCTAGCTTTTGATTCTGGCCGCAGGCCGTGGGAGCGTTGCTTGCTCGCGATCTGCCGGGCACCGGCAGCAAGACCTTCGACCTCGGTGTGTCAGGCACATCGAAGACCTAGGTTTTGCTGCCGGTGCCCGGCAGATCGCAGGCAAGCCAGCTCCCACGCCTTCGGCAGATGCAGGATGGCGGCATCAGCAAACATTTTGATCCTGATCCGTAGGTTGATGAAACACCCATCAGTTTTTGATTCTGGCCGAACACCGCTTCACCCAAAACCCTGCCAGGCCCAACCGGCCAGCGTCGACTCACTCCTGCACACACAGCGAAGAATGCAGAAGCAACACCAGGCACATACCCATGTCTTCACTCCCGTCCAGACGCCATACCCTTGGCGTGGTTCTTTCCGTCGGCGCCGCCAGTCTCGCGCCGTACGACACCGCCAACGCTGAAACCGAATACGAAAAGGAACGCCTTGAAACCGTGGTCGTGACCGGCTCCAGGGTCGAGACCACGGCCCTCAAGGCCCTCGCTCCCGTGCAGCTGATCAAGGGCGATGCGTTGCGCGCCACCGGGGCCAGCGATTTGCGGCGGGCGCTGTCCCAGGTGGCGCCGTCCTATATCAACATCAACAGCAACGGCGGCGCCCTGTCAAAAAACGTGGGCGGCTCCTCTTTGCGCGGGCTGTCCGGGAATCAGGTACTGGTGCTGGTCAACGGCAAACGGCGCCACGGCACGTCCATGATCAACAACAGCGGCGGCGCGACCTTGGGTTCATCGGCCGCAGACCTCGGCCTGATCCCGATTTCGGCCGTGGAACGGGTCGAAGTGCTGACCGATGGCGCAGCGGCGCAATACGGTTCGGACGCGATTGCCGGGGTGATCAACGTCATCCTCAAATCCGCGTCGTCCGGCGGTTCGGCGGACGTTTCCTATGGCGAGTACAACCACGACGTGTCGAAAGTCGGCAACCTCGGGGACGCCGGTGCGACTTACACCGGCGGCCTGAACTCCGGGTTCGCATTGGGTGAAAACGGCGGCTTCGCCAACTTCAGCTTGTCGTACCTGAAAACCGGTGACAGCCACACCGTCGGCCCGTGGAAGCAGCCGAGCCAGTCGATCTGGCAGATTTACGCCGCGCCCAACGACCCTCGGGAAGCCACGGCCAATCGCAACGTGCCGGAAAACTACGAGGTGGTGCCGATTCAGGAGAGCACCAGTTTCGCCTACAACATCGGCCTGCCGCTGAACGACAACCTGGCGCTGTATTCCTTCGCCACCTACGCCCCGCGCACCTCCGAGGCCAAGGGCTCGTTCCGCTCCGAAACCAACGCCACCTCGAACGTCATCACCACGCCGGGCGGCTACAGCTCGCGTTTGCAAACCAAGGAAGAAGACCTGCAACTCAACCTGGGCCTCAAGGCCGAAGACATCCTGGGCTGGCGGTGGGACGCGGGCGTGAGCTACGGCCAGAACCGCGCCGACATCAACATTCTCAACACCACCAACCCGTCGTTCGGCGCGCTGCTGCCCTTGCAGAACATGCACGCCGGAGACCTCACATTCAGCGAGAGCATCTTGTCGCTGAGCGGCCAACGGGCTTTCGACACCGGGCTGTTTGCGGCACCGCTGAACGTGACCATCGGCACCGAATACCGCTACGACCAGCTGGAACTGGGCCCCGGTGAATACTACTCCTACGCGGGCGGCGGCTACCGCTACCCCAACGACTACCCGGCGGTGAACCTGCGGGGCAAGCTGGCCGGCGCCGGTTCGGCGTTTCTCACCGGTTTCAGTCCGCAATTCGCCTTCAATGAAGCGCGGCACAACACCGCGTATTACGTCGATCTGGCGCAAAAGCTCACGGACAAATGGGACACCGGGCTGGCGGTGCGTTACGAGGATTACTCGGACTTCGGTTCGGCGGTCGCGGGCAAGTTTTCCAACCGCTACCAGTTCAATGACCAGGTCGCGGTGCGGGGCACGTTGAGCAACGGTTTCCGCGCGCCGTCACTCGCGGAGCAGAACTACCAGAGTGCGACGGTGCAGCCGGTCAACGACCCGATCACCAACACCTCGTACATTTCGTACTACTACGACACCCTGCGCCCGGACTCACCGGCCGCTCAGGCACTGGGTGCGAAGAAGCTCAAGCCGGAGAAGTCCACCAACGTCAGTTTCGGCCTGGTCTTCACCCCGACCGATCGCCTGTCGGCGTCGGTCGACGTGTACCAGATCGACATCCGCGACCGCATCTTCCTCACGGGGGCCTTCAACGGTTTTAACAACGCCGCAGTGGCACAAGCGCTGACCAATGCCGGGCTGACCAGCCAGCAGCAGGTGCGTTACTTCACCAACTTCGGCGACACCCAGACCCGGGGCATCGAGTTCAAGCTCGACTACGACGCCGACTACGAGCGTTACGGCCGGGCCCATTGGGCGTTGTCCTATGCGCGCAACAAGAACGAGGTAAAGAGCGTCGACGACCCTGCCGTGCTGAGCAACGCCGGACTGAGCCTGCTGGACCGCGAGCGCATCACCCTGCTCGAAGAAGCATTGCCGCAGAACATCGTGCGGGCGGCGCTGGACTGGCAATTGGGCAAGGTTCAGGTGCAGTTGACCGAGCACTACTACTCGAAGACCCGCGCCGTGAACAACGTCCTGAACCGGTCGCAAGACTCGACCACCAGCGACGCGTTCATCACCGATGCCGCCATCAGCTACCTGCTGACCGACAACATCAAGGCCACGCTCGGCGCCAACAACCTGTTCAACAAACGCCCCCCGAACCAGCCCGACACCCTCGCCTCCACCATCAACCACGAAGACCCGTACGCCAACCGCAACACGCCGTACGGGATCGGGGGCGGTTTCTACTACGCGCGGGTGAGCTATGACTGGTGAGCTATGACGAGTGAGTGATGACGGGTAATTGACCCGCACGCTTTCAGGCATCCATAGCGGTCCTGATAGACGCAGCGACCTCTGTAGGAGCGAATTCATTCGCGAATGGCCGGTGCCTCCAACGCAGTTATTTTGCCCGTACGCCCTATCCGTCGGAATGCCGCCCTGAATGAATCCGCTGCCACAGGAACCCAGCCAGGCGAAACATCCGCTTCACAACCGGTCCCACGAACGATTTAAGAGGAGCTTTTCTGAATGGTTTCAAGACGCACCTTCCTCGGCTATTCCCTGGCCTCCACCGCCGCCTATGGCCTGCTCGGCCAGCGCTTTGCTTTCGGCAACAGCCCCGGCGGCACGCTGATCATTGCGCAAAACCCTGAGCCGACCTTACTCACCACCGGTCTGACCACCGCACCGGCCACGCAACTTATTTCACCGAAGATTTTCGATGGCCTGCTGTACCTCAGCCCCGACAACGGCCCTCAACCGCAACTCGCCGAGAGCTGGACATTCAGCCCGGATGGCTTGCAGGTCACGTTCAAGTTGCGCCCCGGTGTGGTGTGGCATGACGGCAAACCGTTCACGTCGGAAGACGTCGCGTTTTCCGTGCTGCAGGTCTGGAAGAAATACAGCTCCCGAGGCCGCTCGGCGTTCCCCAACGTGCAAAGCGTGGACAGCCCTGACCCGCTGACCTCGGTCTGGCACCTGTCGAAACCCACGCCTTATCTGCTCAGCGCCTTGAACGCCCGCGACTCGCAAGTGTTGCCCCGTCACCTCTATGAAGGCACCGACATCCTCAACAACCCGGCCAACACCGCGCCGATCGGCACCGGTCCGTTCAAGGTCAAGGAATGGGTGCGCGGCAATTACCTGACCCTTGAACGCAACCCCGCGTACTGGCAGTCCGGCAAGCCGCTGCTGGATCAGGTGGTCTATCGCTTCATGGCCGACCCGTCCTCGGTGTCGGCGGCGCTGGAAACCGGCGCGGTGCACGTGGCCTATGCCGACACCCTGTCGAACAGCGAAATCAAGCGCCTGAAAACCAACCCTGCCCTGACCATCGTTGATCGCCTGAACACCTACGGCGGCACCGGCATCATGGCCCTGGAGTTCAACCTCCAACGGCCGGAATTCCAGGACCTGCGGGTGCGTCAGGCCTTCGCCCACGCCATCGACAAGGAATTCATCCTCAAGAACATCCTGCTGGGCCAGGGCACCACCGCCGACTCGCCGATCCCGAAAAACTTTCCGCAGTTTTACAGCGCCGACGTGCCGCAGTACCCCTTCGACCTGAAGCGCGCCGAGGCCTTGCTCGAAGCCGCAGGTTTGAAGAAAGACAAGGACGGCGTGCGCCTGCGCATCAAGAACGACCCGAGTCCGTCCGCCGTGTATCAGCAGACGGCCAATTTCCTGCGCAGCACCTTCGCGAAAATCGGCGTGAAGCTGGAGATTCGCAATCAGGATTACGCCCAGTTCATCGACCGGGTGTATGGCCGTTACGACTTCGATACCAACCTTTCGCCCGCGTCCACGGCCCCGGACCCGGCCATCGGCCTGCAACGGTTCTACTGGTCGAAGAACATTCAGTCCGGGGTGGCCTATTCCAACGCAACCCACTACGTGAACGCCGAGGTCGATGGCCTGCTGGAACAGGCCCAAGTGGACAACGACCCCACGCATCGCTGGGACTTGTACCACCAGGTGCAGAACAAGGTGCTGGAAGACCTGCCGAGGATTCCGATCATCTCCACCGAGGACGCCCTGCTCGCCCGCAGCAACGTGCAGAACCTTACCGATTCCACAGGTGGCGGGTTCATTGGCAATCTGTCCGGGGTGCGTCTGGGCTAGCGCGCGGGTTCAGCGCGGCACCAGTAACCGCAGGGCATGGGCCTTGACCAGCAGTTCCAGCAATTGCCGCAGATCGCTCGGTGTGATCTTCGGCAACTGTTCGCTCAGTTGGCGCAGATTGAAGGCAGTTGGGCGTTTATTGATCCACGCCAATGCGGGGAGCAGCGCGACGGGGATTTCCGTGTCGAGGGTCACGCGTTCACGCCAGTCCTGATCCAGCGCCCGAACTTCGATGCGCGCTCTGTTCGATGCCGTGGTTTGCCATGAGATGCGCGAACTCGGAACGTTCAACAGCTCGCTGTTTTCCACTGAAGGGCCTGCGTTCCAGCTGAGGATAGGGGTTTCGGCGCCCTCGCTGAGACGCTGGGCCAATTCCCCTAATAGCGGTTTCAACGCTTTTTCATGGGCCGCTCGATCACCGTAAACCGGAGCACGCCATCGCGAGTCGCCCAGCAGCCACGGTTTGAGCCAGCTTAGCAGTGCGTCGGCCAGGACCGGCGGGCGAATGACGATGCTCAGGGACAGCGACGGCTCCCGGGCTTCGGTTCTGTGCCAGGTGCCTCGCGGCAGGTACAGCACCGAGCCGGGGGCCATGTCGTGGGTGACGAACGCAGCGTCATCGGGGGCTGGAAAGCCTTCACGCGCCTGTTCGTAGAGGTTCTCCACGGCCACCATGTCCGGCCCGAATTGCACGCCATAGGGGTGTTCGATCTGGGTCATGGGCGCGACGTGAAAGGTCTTGTGGCCGAGCAACTGGATCGAGATCACCTCCTCCGCGTCGTAATGGCAAGACACGCCATCGTCGCCCGGTGAAGCAAAGGCACTGAGGCGAGCGCTGCCCGGGGTGACGCCCAGTTCATTTTCCAGTTGGCGCAGGAGCGCGGCCGAACCTGGAACACTGCCCGCCACGTCTTGAAAAAACACCGTCAGGCCCAGTTGCAGCAGGCTGGCGGCGTTGGCGTGGCTGTCGAAGGTTTTGGGCGAGCGCAGGCCGCGTCCGAATGACAGGCGCCCCCGGTAGCGGTCGGCCAGTTGTTCGAGATCACTGAGGACGGGGTGCCTGAAGAGATCGGGCAAGCGCTGGAGATCACCATGATCAACCCGCACCATGGACGGAAAGCTACTCCCGTCGAAAGTCGCACCCGTCTCGCCGAATAACTGATCCAGCAAGCGGCGCTCAGGCATGACGGGCGACAGCAGCACGAACCAGCGGAATCACATCGCGGCCAAACGTCAGGGTGTCCGGAACCGGGTCGAAACCGCGAATCAGGAATTTGCTGACGCCGATCTTGTGGTATTCCAACAGCGCGTCGGCGACCTGCTGCGGCGTCCCGACCAGCGCCGTGGAATTGCCATGGGCACCGGTCACGGCGGCGAATTCGGTCCACAGCCGCTGATCCAGTACCGCGCCTTGCGCCGCTGCATCGCGTAAACGTTGCGAACCGACGTTCTGGTGCAGGACCGGAGCGGCCGGGTATTTGGCTTTGGCGGCGGCCAGCAGCTCGCGACTGCGGGCCCACGCGGCATCTTCGGTGTCGGCGACCAGCGGCCGGAACGCCAGCAGAAACTGGATCTGTTCCTCACGGCCATAACGGGCCGCAGCCTTGCGCACGTTGGCGATGGTTTCGGCGGTCTGGGCCAAGGATTCGCCCCACAGCGCGTAGACCTCGGCGTGCTGGCCAGCGACGTCGAACGCGGCCTGGGACGAGCCGCCGAAGAAGATCGGCACCCCGCTGTCGCGCCAGGGTTTGACGTTCGACAGCGCGCCCTTGACCCGGTAATAGTCGCCCTGGTGGTCGAACGGCTGGTCGCTGTGCCAGACCTTTTTCACCACGCTCAGGTATTCGGCGGTGCGGGCGTAGCGTTCGTCATGAGCAAGGAAATCACCGTCCCGCTGTTGATCGACGTCCGTGCCGCCGCTGATGACGTGCACGGCAAGGCGGCCTTCGCTGAACTGATCCAGCGTCGCCAGTTGCCGTGCTGCCACCGTGGGCGCGACGAAACCGGGACGGTGCGCGAGCATCACGCCCAACCGTTCGGTGTTGTGCAGCACGTAGGCGGCGATCTGGTTGTTGTCCGGCCAGGTGGCAAAACTGCCGATCAGCAGCCGGTCAAAGCCGTTGGCCTCGGCGGTGTGGGCCATGTGTTTGATGTACGCCTTGTCGATGACCGGACCACTGGCCTCAATCACCTCCGCACCGCTGCGGCTGCTGGTATGCCCGATGAATTCGAGGCTCATGGTGTGCTCCTGATGATAAAAATGTGGTGCCTGGCACGGCGTCTTCGCGAGCAAGCTCACGCCTACAGAGAGGCCGATGTCTGTCCCGCAAAACAGCGCGCCGCCAAACCTGTAGGAGCGCGATTGCCCGCAATGAGGCCGGTACAGCCGACGCTAATTTCGGCGCCTGTCATGCCGTCTTCGTGAGCAAGCTCACGCCTACAGAAAGGCCGATGTCTGTCTCACAAAACAGCGCGCCGCCAAACCTGTAGGAGTGAGCTTGCTCGCGATGAAGCCGTTACAGCCCAAGCTAATTTCGGCGCCTGTCACGCCGTCTTCGCGAGCAAGCTCACTCCTACAGGTATTCCGCCGAATTCGGATGAAGTGCCGTGACGCGCGTTACACCCGCAACCCCGCCTCTTTCAACAACGGCAAAATCCGTTCGCCAAAATGTTTGAGGTCCACGGCAAAGTCGTGGAAGTTCAGTTGCACGCCATCGATTCCCGCCGCTTTCAACGCCACCAATTGCTCGACCACCTGCTCCGGTGTGCCGACGATTTCGATGTTGCCGCCCAGTCCCAGGCCAGTGTTGCGCGAGCCGTCTGCGCGACCGCGCCAGGCGTGGGCGTCGCTGGCGTAAGCTTTGTGGTTGCCGAACGCGCCGGGGACTTTGTTGCCGACGATTCCTTCCAGGTAGTCGCGGGTTTCTGCCTCGGTGTCGCGGCTGACGATGATCGGGTTGATGATGGTCCTGACCTCACGCCCGAACTGCCGCGCACGGGCCTTGATCTTCTGCACGTGGGCCGGGATGTCTTCCAGGGTTTCGCGAATGCCCGAGCCCGACGAATTGGTGATGAAAATCAGGTCCGACTGGCTGGTAGCAAAATCGATCCCCGCCTCCGACCCCGTGGCCGTGACCAGCACCGGGCGCCCGTACAGCGGCTTCGGCGTGATGTAACCGTCCTTGATCTTCCAGCCGTGCGCGCCTTCGTAGCTGAAATTCTCGGTGCTGCTCCACAGCGTGTTCAGTACGTCGAACAACTCACCCGCCAGTTGATAACGCTGGTCGTGCTCGATCTGTGGGCGGCCGAACATTTCATGCTCCACCGGACGGTGGCCAGTGACGATGTTGATGCCCCAGCGGCCCTTCGCGATGTGGTCCAGGGTCGCGCCGTATTTGGCGATGTGCAGCGGGTGCAACGGGCCGTACAACACGTGAATGGTCGAGACCAACAGGATGCTTTTGGTCACCGCCGCCATCGCACCGAGGGCAATGAACGAGTCCAGCGACGCCTCGCCGTCATACCCGCCTTTCGGCAACCACTGGGTCCGGCTGAACGCCAGTTCGAAGCCCAGCGCTTCGGCCTGCTGGACGATTTGCGTGTTGTAGTCGAACGTCCAGGTGTTGGACGTCGGGTGATTGGTCAGGCGAATGTCCTGCATGTTGAGGAACACGCCTAGCAGCAACGGCTGTTTGAGGGCCTGGCTGAGCGGGCTGTCGGGGTAATCGGTCGGCGCGGGAAAGGCCGAGCGTTCGAACGCCGGGTTGAGCTGTGCTTGAGCCATTTCGGTTTCCTTTTTCCAGGTGATTGAAAGGCCGGGCCACGGGACCGAATGCGGTCGCGAGGCCCTGTCGGGTTACCAGAAATAATCGAGTCGGGCGTAGTAGTAGCCGCCGTCCACCCCGTACGGGGAGTACCAGCTGTAGGCCGGGTTATCGACCGGGAACAGGTAGAACTGCTTGGCCTGTTGCGAGAGTTGCTCGGGCCGTTTGTTGAAGATGTTCAAGCCGTCCACCGACACCTTGAAGCTGTCGCTGATGTTGTAACCGACGTCCAGGTCGGTGATGAACGCGGGCTTGATCTTCTCGTCGCGGTTTTCGTTGTAGTAGCTCTTGCCGGTGACCGCCGAGTAGCGGGTTTCCTTGAGCGAGACCTCGAAATCGTCGATGTACCAGGTGTGTTGGAGCGCAGTCTTGTTCTTCGGAAACGCGGTTTCCAGGTTGCCCTGCTTGTCGCGCCCCAGAACCGACACACCGGTGCCCGCCAGAGAGTCCGGCTCGTTGATGCCGCGAATCTGCTGCAATTGCTGGGTGCTGGTCAGCGTCCACTTGCCACGGCCCCACGGGCCGTAATCGATGCGATAGTCGCCGACCAGGTCGATGCCTCGGGTGCGGGTGTCGGCCAGGTTGCCGTAATACGAAACGGCCTGATTGGTGCTCAACCCGGCCGCGTTCAACAGGGCAGCGACGTTCGGATCGTTCAGGCCACTGAGGGAGCTGGTCTGCAGGATGCGGTCCTTGATGTCGATCTGGTAGAAGTCCACCGACAGGTCGAGGTCTTTCGACGGCGTGGCGACGAAACCGATGCTGTAGTTCTGCGACTTCTCAGGCTTGAGTTTCTTCGACCCCAGGGCCGCTGCTGTCGCCGACCCCGGCACCGCGTAGTTGGTGACCTGCTGTTGCAACTGGCCGGTGATCGGGCTGACGCCCCAGGCCGAGGTGCTGGACGAGAAGTGCTGTTGTTGCAACGACGGCGCGCGGAAGCCGTTGTTCACCGTACCCCGTACCGCGAAGGTCGGCGTCAGTTGGTAGCGGGTGGACAGCTTGCCGCTGGTGGTGTCGCCCACGTCGCTGTAATGCTCGTAACGACCGGCCAGGCTCAGCTCCCATTTGTCGGTGACTTTCTGGGTGAAGTCGACGTAGCCAGCGGTGTTGCTGCGATCCCAGCTGCCCTCTGCCGCCGGACTGAACCCGCCCCACCCCGCCGAGCCGGAATTCGGACGCTTGCCCGCGTTCGGCGAGCCGACCGGGTACACGTAGCCGCCGTCGGCGTAAGACTGGAACTCGCCTTTGCGAATCTGATAACTGTCGACGCGGTATTCGATACCGCTCGCGACCCTGAGCGGGTCCTTGAACAGCCCGGTGTCAAAGGCACGGGTGATGTCGAGGTTGTTGGTCCACTGACTGAAGATCGCTTCGCCGTTGTCGAAGTCGGTCTTGCTCGCCGGGCCGAACGAAGCGTTGAGGGAATCATCGTTGTGCAGGTGCAGATCGTTACGACCCCAGCTGCTGGACAGGTCCCAATCCCAGCCCAACACGTCCTTGCCCTTGAGGCCGAACACGCTCTGCACGTCGTCTTCGACGGAGCGGAATTTGGGCTGGAAACCGTCCGGGTAGATTTCCGGTACGTTCTGCGCCGACACCGCCGTACGGAAGGTGCCGAAGCCGGTGGAGTCGCGGTGGCTGAAGGTCGAGAACGAGTAGAAGTCGAGGTCGTCGTTCAGCGGCAGGTCGAGGTTGTACGAGGTGTTGTAGGTCTGCACCCGAGGCTGACCCATGGTCTGCCGGTAGCGGCTTTCGCCGTACTCGCGAGGGTCATTGCCGGCGTAGATCTTGGTGCGATCCGGCACAGCGCCAGCAGCGTTGCTGGTTTCCTGAATCTTGATGTCGGCGCTGAGGTTGAAGAAGCCGTCGTTCGGCAATTCAAAACCCTGGTTGGCGGAGGTCTGGCCGGTGGCGCCGTAGAAACCCTTGTGCCCTTCCCGCTGGCCGTACTGCCCGTAAATCGCCGAAGCCTGGCCGCCGGATTTGTTGCTCTTCAGGATGATGTTGATCACCCCGGCGATGGCGTCCGACCCGTATTGGGCCGCCGCGCCGTCACGCAGGACTTCGATATGGTCCACCGCGCTGATCGGGATCAGGTCCAGGTCCACCGGCGACTGACCGTTGGAGGTGGCGGATGACTGGTGGAAGATTTGTGCGGTGTTGTGACGGCGCTTGCCGTTGACCAGCACCAACACGGCGTTACCGCCCAAGCCGCGCAGGGTCGCCGATTTGACGGCGATCCCGGTCGCGCCGGTGAAACCCGCGTCGTTGGTGTAGGACGGCACCTGCGCGGCCAAGGCATCGCGCAGGTTCTGCTTGCCGGAGCGCGCCAGGTCATCGGCGCTGATCACGTCGATGGGCGCCAGGCTTTGAGCGACCGTGCGTTTCTCGGCCCGCGAGCCGGTCACTACCACGGTTTCCAGTGCGTCCTCACCTTTACCCGATTGCGCGGAGTTTTTCGGAACGGTGTCATCGGCGAACACGGCCGCGCTGCCACACAGCGTCATCACGCCAATGGACACCATCAACGCGAGCGGTGAGCGTGGGTTATTGATACGAGCATTCATGGGACTACCTGCAAAAAATCAATTTATTGCTGGCGTGGTGGACGTTCCTGGCCATCTAACAAGGATTGTGAAAAAGCGGTACCTGGTGGGGTCTTGCGCGTGGAGGTTCTGATGAACTCTGATTGTGTAAGGGGGTGGACGAATCCCTGTCCTGCTGACACTAAAAGACCAAACCTTCCCGCAGGTGAGTGGTCGTTTCATTCACATAATAATCACCGACGACTCGGGCTTTGTGCAGCAGCGGGTTGTGATTCAATACGGTGCGTATATTGCGCCAGTGACGATCAAAGTTATATTTGCGCGACGTGGCCGACCCGCCGCCTACTTCAAAGATGATTTCAGCGGAACGCAACGCTAGTTTGGCGACCACGACTTGCATCTGTGCATTACTGATCGATCCGTTGATTAATTGCTGATCCAGTGTTGCTGTAGCAACAGCCACTGTTTCTGCCGACGCAAGTTGCACGTCGGCCACTGCAAACAACCCCAGTGAACTGTCGTTAAGTACACGGGCGGTATGAGCGATGAGTGCATCCACCGCATAGGCGTTGGCGGCGATTTCACCCACCACCTGTTGCACGAATTGATCGTCACGGGCGGTGTCTGCCGGGCTGTGCATGGCGGCGCGGGCCTGTTTGCGCACGTACGCCACGGCGTCTTCGCGAATGTTGCGCACCACCCCGGCTGCGCAGGCTGCCAAGTGCAATTGGCGCAGGCTGGAACAGTGACGGCCGACGTCGGCGTTGTGGCTGCGGGTCTTGATTTCGTTCGGGAAGACTTCGACGTTGTCCAGCAATACGCCGCCGCTGGCGGTCAGGCGCTGGCCCATGCCGTCCCAGTCGTCCAGTACGTTGATCCCGGCGCGGTCGGCGGGCAACAGCACGCTGATCAGTTTGCCACTGTCATCGGTGGCGGAAAACGAGAGGAGGTCCGCGTAGGCCGAGCCCGTGGCGTACCACTTCTTTCCGTCGAGACGGTAGTGATCGCCCACCCGGGTGAGCCGCGTGAGGATGGTGCCCAGCGGCGCGCCGACCTCAGTGTGGGCCCCGGCGAACAGCTTGCCGTCGAGGATTTTGGCGATGTAATCACGCTTTTCAGCCGTGTCCGGGCTGTGAATGACTGCTTCGCTGAAATTGAAATGCGAGCGCAGCGCGTGAGCGACGTTGGGGTCGGCACTGGCCAGGGTGGTGATGAATTCGATGTAGTCCTGCACGCTGCCGCCCGGCCCGCCGAGGTCGCGAGGCACCCGCAGCGCGCCGAGTCCGGCTTCACGAATCAGCGCGAAGGCGGCGAATGGCAGTTCACGCTCCAGGTCTCGACGGGAAGCGTCTTTGGCCACTTCTTCCACCAGCGCCGGAATCCGCCCCAGCAACCGGGACAGCGCATCAGCAGATGAAGGTTCATGCCGGACTTGACCCGATTCAATGGAATGATTGAGTGCCACACGTGCCTCATCTAAACAATTTAAAGTAAGTGCACTGCCTGCAGGGGCAGCCCTATAACGTAGTTCGCGATGGGGCATGTATCCAAACTGACATCGCTGACAGGTGGCCGACAGTAATGTTCCCTCTTTCCTGCGTCAATCATCGACATGGAAAGTACGTATATCGTTTTTATCTATGCTTAGAGTGTCTGTTTGCATAACGTTATGCCCCTTTCGTGCATTGACAAAGGTTATAAGCAAACCGTTAATAGCGCCGCACGAAATGGAATCCTTTAATGAAGATATGGCTGACCCTGAGCCGCGCACTTTGGCGCGCGCTGCTGCATACCTTGCCCACGATGTTGGGCATTCTTTTGATCAACTTTCTATTGTTGCAACTGGCTCCCGGCGACGCCGCCGATGTGATGGCGGGCGAATCCGGTTCGGCAACACAGGAAAGTCTCGCGGCATTACGCAGCCAGTTCGGTCTGGATCAGTCGATCCCGGTGCAGCTCTGGCATTACCTGAGCAATCTGGCGCACTTGAACCTGGGCTACTCGCCTCGTTACGGCGCAACCGTGCAGGCGTTGATCACTCAGCGCCTTGGCACCACGCTGACGTTGATGCTGTTGGCGCTGTTCTTTTCCCTGCTGCTGGGCGTGGCCCTCGGCATGCTCATGGCCCGGTGGCAAGGGCGCTGGCCGGATCGCGTGCTGTCGGTGTGCTCGCAATTCTTCTATTCGGTGCCGGGATTCTGGATCGGCCTGATGCTGATCGTGGTGTTCTCGGTCAAGCTCGGCTGGCTGCCAACGGGCGGCGCAGGCACCATCGGCGCCGACCTGCACGGCTGGGCGGCTGTCGGCGACACCCTGCGTTTCATGGCGTTGCCTGCCAGTTCGCTGGCGTTGATCTACATCGCCATCTACGCCCGGCTGACCCGCGCCTCGATGCTCGAAGCCGGCGCCCAGGATTACGTGCGCACGGCGCAAGCCAAAGGCCTGTCGCCGTGGGTGATCACCTTCAAACACGTGCTGCGCAATGCCCTGCTGCCGATCACCACCATGGCCGGCCTGCACTTCGGCGGCATGCTCGGCGGTGCCGTGGTCATCGAAACGGTGTTCAGCCTGCCGGGGCTGGGGCGCCTGGCCTATGACGCAGTGATGGCCCGGGATTACAACGTGCTGCTGGGCATTCTGCTGATGTCCTCGCTGCTGGTGATCATCACCAACGTGCTGGTGGACCTGCTGCAAACCTGGCTTGACCCACGCATTCGGAGTCACCGATGAGCGCCCGCCGCAGCCTTGGGCTGCGCCGCTTTCTGCGCAATCCCACCGCATTGGCCGGTCTGGCCTTTCTGATGGTGATCACCCTGCTGGCGGTGTTCGCGCCGCTGATTTATCCCGGCGACCCGCTGGGCATGGAAGCCGACGCCTTGCTCTGGCCGGGGCAGGATTGGCATTACCCGTTGGGCACCGATGCGCTGGGGCGCGACGTCATGGCCGGGGTGGTCCATGGCGGGCGGGTGTCGTTACAAGTGGGCACCCTGGCCAGCCTGTTCGGCGTGCTGCTGGGCCTGAGCATTGGCGCGGTGGCCGGGTACTTCGGCGGCAAGCTGGATTACGGCCTGCAACGGCTGATCGAGATTTTCCAGACCATGCCCAGTTTCGTCCTGCTCGTCGCGCTGGTGGCCATCGCGCAGCCCTCAGTGCCGACGCTGATCTTCGCCATCGGGGTCATTTCCTGGCCCACCGTCGCCCGATTGGTGCGCGCCGAAGTGCGCTCGATTCGGGAGCGCGAATACATCCTCGCCGCCCGCAGCGTGGGTTACAGCCACCTGCGCATTATTGCGCTGGAAGTGCTGCCCAATATCTTGCCCACGCTGATCGTCACCACGTCGATCATGGTCGCCTCGGCGGTGCTGATGGAATCGGCGCTGTCGTTCATGGGCCTGGGCGATCCGAATCAGGTGAGTTGGGGCAGCATGATCGGCAGTGGCCGGGAGCAGATCCGCACCGCGTGGTACCTCACGGCGATTCCCGGTCTGGCGATCTTCCTGACCGTCCTGGCTTTCAACCTGATAGGCGACGGCCTCACCGACGCCTTCAACCCTTCCCGCGACCGGGCGTCCGAATGAGTCCGTCGCTGTCCTTCGTGCCCTTCTACGGAAACCCACCATGAGCCTGACTCGACGCCAGTTGCTGGTTTACGCCGGTGCCACCGCCACCCTCCTACAACTCACACCCCGCTTCTCCTTCGCCGATGAACCGCCCGTGCGCGGCGGCACCCTGAGAATGCACATCGCCATCGAGCCGCCGATTCTGGTCAACCTGACCCACACCGCAGGCGCCACCGTGTACATCGCGGGCAAGGTCACCGAAGGTTTGTTGACGTACGACCTGGACCTGAACCCGAAACCGCAGCTGGCCACGGCCTGGACGGCGAGCGACGACGGCCTCGAATACACCTTTACCCTGCGTCAGGGCGTGAAATGGCACGACGGCCAGGACTTCACCGCCGATGACGTGGTGTTCTCCCTGCAAACCCTCATGGCGTCGAATCCGCGAGGCCGTGCGACCTTCGCCAACGTCGCCAGCGTCACGGCGATCAACCCGCATCTGGTACAGCTCAAACTCAGCAAACCTGCGCCGTACTTGCTCAAGGCCCTGGCCGCCTGTGAATCGCCCATCGTGGCGAAACACGTGTACGGCGACGCCCGCCCGGAGACCCACGCCAATGCCACCGCGCCCATCGGCACCGGGCCGTTCGTGTTCAAGGAGTGGGTGCGCGGCAGCCATGTGATCCTCGAACGCAACCCGAATTACTGGGACGCGCCGAAGCCGTATCTGGACCGGGTGATCGTGCGTTTCATCGCGGACTCGGCGGCGACGGTGGCCGCGCTGGAAGCGGGGGAAATCGACATCTCCACCGGCGGCGTGCCCCTCAGCGACATCGAGCGGATCAAGACCAATCCGCGCCTGAGCGTCGATGATCGCGGCGAGCCCTACGTCAACAGCATCACCCGGATCGAGTTCAACTTCGACAACCCGTACTTGCAGAAACACGAGGTGCGCACGGCCATCGCCCACGCGATCAACCTGGACTTCATCCGCAAGACCATCTTCCTCGGCTACGGCAAACCGCTGTACGGGCCGATCAGCCCGGACATGAAAAACTTCTACAGCCCGGACCTGCCCCGCTACGCCTTCGACGTGGCCAAGGCCAACGAATTGCTGGACCAGGCCGGATTGCCGAAAGACAGCAGCGGCGTGCGCTTCAAGCTGACGCTGGACCCATTGCCGGGCCCTGAAACCTACCGGCGCACGGCGGACTACATCAAACAGGCGCTGGCGAAAGTCGGCATCCAGGTGACCCTGCGTTCCCAGGATTTCGCGACCTACGTGAAGCGGGTGTACACGGATCGGGATTTCGATTTCACGCTGAACGGCATGAGCAACCTGTTCGACCCGACCGTGGGCGTGCAACGGTTGTATTGGTCGAAGAATTTCAAGCCAGGGGTGCCGTTTTCCAATGGCGCGCATTACAGCAACCCGAAGGTCGACCAGTTGCTGGAAGCGGCCGCGATAGAGACAGACGTGCAGAAGCGCTTCGGGTTGTTTGCGAAGTTCCAGAAGGTTGTCGTCGAAGACTTGCCGGATCTGGGCGTCATGACCTTGGCCAACCCGGTGGTCTACGACAAACGCGTGACCGATTTCTTCGTCGGCGCCGAGGGGTTGGGCGGGAACGGGGCGCAGATTTACCTCAAAGGTTGAGTGAAATCGCTCCCACTGGAATTCGAGTCGCCACGCCATGTTTCGTGTGGCACGGGCTGAACTGGGGGAGCGAATTTATTCTGGGCGGCATTCCGACGAAGGTGTTTCAGGCGAAAGAGATGCAGCGGCTGTACTGACCTCTCGCGAATGAATTCGCTCCTACAGGGGGGCCGCGCTGCCGCACTGTTCGTCGCTTGGCGCGGACTCAGCTGTAGGAACGGTCCATAAAAAAACAGGTTGCCCTCCGCCTGAGAAGCAACCTGTAAAAGCCTGAAGCATTCATGCGCTGACAGCGCTGGCGATCACTTGGCCGTGATCACCGACAACTTGGTAATCCCCGCCTTTTCAATCGACGCCATCGCCCGAGCCACCTCGCCATAATTCACACCGTTGTCCGCCTGTAATTGCACCCGCACATCGGCATTTTTGTCCTTGGCCGAACGCAGGTTGGTCTCCAGCAGATCCGGCTGAATCTCGTCCTTGTTGATGAACAATTTGCCCTTGTCATCGATGCTCACCACCAGCGGGTCTTTCTGTTCCACCGGGGCAACGGCTTCGGTCTTGGGCAGGTTGATCGGGATGGAGTTGGTCAGCAGCGGCGCGGTGACGATGAACACCACCAGCAGCACCAGCATCACGTCCACCAACGGCGTGACGTTGATTTCACTCAGCACTTCATCGCTGTCTTGTGTGGAGAAAGCCATCTCAGGACGCCTCCTTCACTTTCTGGCCCGCACCGGTGGCGCCGGATTTCAGTACCGGGTGCAGCAGCACGCGGAACGCATTTTTCTGCGCCAGGCTGTAGAAGTCGTGGGCAAAGTCATCAAGGTCCGCAGCGGTCAGTTTCAGACGACGCAGGTAATAGTTGTAAACCAGCACCGCTGGTACCGCGACAGCGATCCCGACGCCGGTCGCCACCAACGCCGCACCAATCGGGCCAGCCACGGTTTCCAGGCTCGCCGAGCCCGCCGCGCTGATGCCCTTGAGCGCCGACATGATCCCCCAGACGGTCCCGAACAGGCCGATGAAGGGCGACGTGCTGCCGATGCTGGCGAGGATGGCCAGACCGGTTTCCAGCGAACGACGCTCACGGACGATCTGCTGGCGCAGCGCGCGCTCAAGGCGATCCTGATGGTTGATGGCCTGGCTCAAATCGGCGGCCTGCCCGCCTTCTGGTACCTGAATCGCGGCATAGCCCGCCAACGCGACGCGGGCCGCAGCACCGGGTTGGGTCTGGGCCAGTTCAGCGGCGGAATCCAGGCTCGACGCGGCCCAGAATTGCTTGTGGAATTTCTTGTCCTGCCCCTTGAGGCGAGCGAACTGCACACCTTTCAGCAGGGCCAGGCCCCACGTGGCGACGGAGAAGATAATCAGCAGCCAGATGACCGCGTGTTCAATGGAATCGAAGGGGGAAGCGATGAGGTTCATGTGAGGCTCTCCAACAAGGCAAGGGATCGTTGTAGCGATGCGCCTTTTGTCAGGTGGCCCGCGGTGTCACGAATGGGGGTTGAACGTTATTTGATCTTGAAATCGATGGGCACGCTGACCCAGCCGTCAATCGGGTCATTGCCCTGTTTGGCCGGGACGAAACTCCAGCGTTTCACCGCCGCTTGCGCGGCGTCGTCGAGCTGCTCATGCCCGCTGCTTTTCTGGACCTGGATTTCGCTCGGCTTACCGGAGCCCAGCACATGCACACGCAGCAACACGGTGCCTTCCCAGTTACGCCGCATCGCCAGCGCCGGGTATTCCGGGGCCGGGTTATGCAGGTAGCCGGCGCTCGCGGAGGCCGGGGTGATGGGCGCCGGGGCGGGTGGAGCCGGCGGTGCAGGCGCCGCAACCGGTTGTGGCGGTGCGGGGGGTGCGGGCGGTTGCTCGACGGGTTTGGCCACCGGTTTAGGCACGGGCTTCACCACAGGTTTTGGCTTGGGAATCGGCTTGGGCGGCGGTTTCACGGCCAGTTCGTCTTCCACCGGAGGCGGCGGTTCGACCACGGGTTGAGGAATCGGCTCGGGCGGTGGTGGCGGTGTTTCGACCACAGGCGGCGCGGGCTGGGAAAACTCGATGGTCATCGGCGGAATTTCTGGCGGCACCACCGGCAAGGCTTGCGTCGGGGTGCTGTTGACCCAGTAGATCACCGCGCCGTGCAAGACCAGCGCGAACGCACCGAGCAGCACCGCCTCTCGCCGACTCAGAATGCGCCGGGGCGTGGTGTGCAGCCGCGACAGCGCCAACGGTCCTCGATAGACCCGGCCCAGGTCGAGCAGCTCGCCGCCCGGCGCCTGACGCCAGAGCACGTCCAGTGCATTGGCGGTTTGGGCATTACTCATGTGTCACTCCTGCATGTCCACTTAAGGATGACAACGGCGTTCCAGAGCGTCTGACCTGCCGCAGTCACCTTCCGAATAATCCATGATTCGTTTTATCTCTTAAAAGAATATTTAGGTCGAAGACGCTTTGAATCAGGCATAAGCGATGCCCTGTCGCCGCGCTGAAATTGCTGAATAAGCTAATAGCCAGAAGGTATTTAAAGATTATTTCTTAGAACCCTATGATTCGGGGCTTGGCGTTCGCCACCGTTTACGTCGACCCACATACTTCGAGCACGAATCCATCATGCCCAGCCCTTCCGACACCCGCCGTACCTCGTTTCGCCGTCCGCTGTTCGCGGGGCTGAGTCTCGCCCTCGCCCTTGCGTTCGTTTTGCCGTCAAGCGCTCAGGCACGGGAGACGGTGCGCATCGGTTATCAGAAATCGTCGACGCTGATCACCTTGCTCAAGGCCCAGGGGACTTTGGAAAAAGCGCTGGGCAACGACAATATCGACGTCAGCTGGCACGAGTTCCCGAGCGGGTTGCCACTGCTGGAAGCCTTGAACATCGGCAACGTCGACATCAGCGCGGATGTCGCCGACACCGTGCCCATTTTCGCCCAGGCCGCTCAGGCCAAACTCACCTATTTCGCTGAAGAGTCGGCCTCCCCCCGTGCGCAGGCCATCGTCGTCTCCAAGGATTCGCCGATCCAGCAACTGGCCGACCTGAAAGGCAAGAAAGTCGCCGTGACCAAAGCGGCGGGCACCCATTACCTGTTGATCGCGGCGCTGAACAAGGCAGGCCTGACCTTCTCCGACATTCAGCCCGCCTACCTCACACCGGCTGACGGTCGAGCGGCGTTCGAGAACGGCAAGGTCGATGCGTGGGTCACGTGGGAACCCTTCCTGACCAGCGTTCAGCGCCAGTTGCCGACCCGCACCTTGACTGACGGCACCGGCCTGGCGAGCTACAAACGCTATTACCTGACCAGCACCGCGTACGCGGGCGCGCATCCGGAGGTGCTGAAGTTGGTGTATCAGCAGCTGCAGGAAGCGGGCAGCTGGATCAAGAAGAACCCTAAAGATGCCGCGAAAGTGCTGGGTCCGCTGTGGGGCAATCTGGACGTGGAAACCGTGGAATCTGCCAACGCCCATCGCAGCTATCAGGTCGAGCCGGTGAAGGCTGATCAGTTGGGCGAACAGCAGAAAATTGCCGACGCCTTTTTAGCCGCGGGCTTGTTGCCGAAAGCCGTGGATGCCAAGGACGTGGGCATCTGGGCGCCCTGATTCGTCGCCACTGGCTCAATCTCACGCAACCGATTTTCGTTCACTTCCTATCGAGCACTGTTCATGAAAGGCCTGAAATCGCTGTCTGCTGCAATCGGCTCCGCCGTGCTGTTCAACGCACTGTTCGCCTCCTCCGCATTTGCCGGTCTGCTGGAAAAAGGCCGCACCCAAGGCCTGACCGCTGGGATCGCCAACGAGCAACCTTACGCCTACATCGACACCACCGGCAAGACCGTCGGCGCCAACGTCGAGATTCTGCAAGCCATTCTCGGGCAACTGGGCATCAGCAAAATCGAAACCCCCATCACAGAATTCGGTTCGCTGGTGCCGGGACTGGCCGCAGGACGTTTTGATCTGATCGGCGCGGGCCTGTTTATCAATCCGGCGCGCTGCAAGGTGATCGGCTATTCCAACCCGGTGACCCGCTCGGGCGGCGCGTTCATCGTCAAGGCCGGCAACCCGCTGAAGCTCCACAGCCTTAAGGATGTGGCCGCCAACGGAAAAGCGCGACTGGCCACACAGCCGGGCAGCAACCAGGTGCAGGAAGCCAAGGACAGCGGTATCGCCACCAGCAATGTCGTGCTGCTGGACAAGGACACCGACGCCCTCGCCGCGCTGCAAGCCGGTCGCGTGGACGTGGTGTATTTCCCGGACGCGGAGATCATCAACCTGGTCAAGAAAGCCAACGACCCGGGCATCGAGCGCGCCCTGCCGTTCGACCAGATCCCCGACGCGGAAGGCAAACCGACCTGGAATTACCACGCTTACGGTTTGCCGAAAAACGACCCGGCGTTTACCCAGGCCTTCAACGGGGAACTGGCGAAACTGCGGGCGTCGGGTGAATTGCTGAAGATATTGCAGAAGTACGGCTACACCGAAAATGAACTGGCTCCGGCAGATGTTACGGCCGAGCAGCGGTGTAATCGTTGAGGCTTCGTCTTGCGGGGGCTCAACTGTAGGAGCGAATTCAGTGTCGCCACGCAATGTTTCGTCTGACGCGGACTGAATCTGTAGGAGCGAATTCATTCGCGAGCGGTGTGTCAGGCGCTAGAGATGCGTCGGTTATACCGGCCTCTTCGCGAATAAATTCGCTCCCACAGGGACTCCGCGTCGCCGCAATGTTTCGTCTGACGCGGACTGAACTGTGGGAGCGAATTCATTCGCGAAGGTATTTCAGGCGCTGGAGATGCGTCGGCTGTACCGCCCTCTTCGCGAATAAATTCGCTCCCACAGGGACTTCGCGTCGCCATACAAAGCGACGTCTGGCACAGGACGCTGCCTTTTCCGGCCCCAACCCACACGAGTACGGCCATGTTCTTCGATTCTCCCGCCGTGGAAACGGCACGCTTCATTGCCCATCAGTTGGCCAACGGCGCATGGGTCACGCTTCAGCTCACGTTCTTCGCTCAGTTGATCGTCATCGTGATGTCGTTCGTCATCGCCCTGATGCGGCTCTCGCCCTGGCGAATCCTGCGCTGGATCGCCACGGTCTACGTTGAAATCCTGCGGGGCATTTCGGCCCTCGTGTTGCTGTTTTACCTGTTCTTCATCCTGCCGCTGTTCGGCATCAGCCTGTCGCCGATGACCACCGGCATTCTCGGGCTGGGCCTGACCTTTTCCGCCTACGGCTCGGAGATCGTGCGCTCGGCCCTGAACAACGTCAGCCTCGGGCAGCGTGATGCCTTGCGCGCACTGGACTTCGACTCCATCACCGCCTTCCGCCGCATCGTGTTGCCGCAAGCCCTGCCCTTCATGCTGCCACCCCTGGGCAACCAACTGGTCGAACTGCTGAAAACCACCTCGCTGGTGTCGTTGATCACCCTGAGCGACCTGACCTTTTCCGGCGGCCAGTTGATCACCACCCTCGGCCAACAAACGCTGATCTGGAGCATCGTGCTGATGTGCTATTTCGCCATGGCCTGGCCGTTGAGTTGGCTGGTGAAACGCTACGAGCGCCACATCACGTCCTGGCGTCGCGGAGGTGCGAGATGATCTTCGACCCCGCATTCGCCTGGTCCATCGTCCCGGACCTGTTCGACGGTTTGCTGGTGACCGTGCAGGTGGTGGTTCTGGGCTTCCTCCTCGCGACGCTGATCGGCCTGCTCCTGGCCATTGCCCAACGTTCCCGAAGCACCTCGGTTCGACGCCTGAGCAGTGCCTACCTGAGCTTTTTCCGCAACACGCCACTGATGGTGCAGCTGTATGTGCTGTTCTTCGCCCTGCCGCTGGCGGGCATCACGCTGCCAGCGATGTCCACGGGGGTGATCGGCCTGGGCCTGTATTACGGCTCGTACATCGCCGAAGGGTTTCGCGGCGCCATCGAAGGCGTTCCCGCCGGTCAATGGGAAGCGGCCCGGGCACTGGACTTTGACGCCACGACGACCTGGCGCCGCATCGTCTTGCCTCAGGCGCTGAAACCGATGGTGCCGGTGCTCGGCAACTACCTGATCGGCATGTTCAAGGAAACACCCCTGTTGGCGGTGATCAGCATTCCCGAACTGTTCCAGGCGGCCAAACAGATCGCAGGCATGAGCTACCGCTACAACGAGCCGTACACAGTGATGGCGCTGATGTTCCTGGCCATCAGCATCCCCACTTCCCTGCTGTTCAAATACTTAGAAAGGCGCAGTCATGTCTGATCTCACCCACGGCCTCCCCCTCGCCTCGCCGCAGATCGTGCTCAACGGCGTGGTGAAGCAATTTGGTGAAAACCGGGTGATCGATCATCTGGATTTGAGCATTCCCCAAGGCCAGAAAGTCGCACTGATCGGCCCCAGTGGTTCGGGGAAGTCGACGGTTTTGCGCCTGATCAAAGGGCTCGAAACCTACCAGCAAGGGCGTATCGGAGTGGCGGGCGCCGACGTGCCTGCACGGTCCTCTGGCTGGCGCTGGCCGGGATCGAAGAAGGCGCCGGTGGTGCATCGGGTGGGGATGGTGTTCCAGCAGTTCAATCTATTCCCGCATTTGACCGTTCAGGAGAACGTGACGGAGGCGCCGTTTCGGGTGCTGAAACTGAGTCGCGAAGAGGCATTGACCCGCGCCCATGAATACCTGGGTTTGGTGGGTTTGAGCCACAAGGCCGACGCCTACCCGGCGCAGTTGTCGGGCGGGCAGCAACAGCGCGTGGCGATTGCCCGTGCGTTGGCGATGCGGCCGCAGGTGATGCTGTTCGATGAAGTGACCTCGGCCCTCGACCCGGAATTGGTCGGCGAGGTGTTGGCGGTGATTCGCGCCATTGCCCATGAGCAGCAGATGACCATGCTGCTGGTGACCCACGAAATGAAATTCGCCCAGGACATTGCCGACCGGGTGCTGTTCATGGAAGCCGGGAAAATCGTTGCGGACGGCACGCCCGATCAGATTCTTGTCAACCCGCAGAACGAACGCACGCGGCGGTTCTTGAATGTGGTGGAGCGGCGGTGAACCCGTGACGACGCCTTCGCTGCCGTCGTAACCTCCGGCGTCTCCCACAAGGTTCTTTGACGTATCGAGGCGCTGTGCCCGACGCAGATCCTGTAGGCGCTTCTGGAGGTTACGACAGTGGCGAAAGCGGTAGGTCAGCCCCTCATCCATCACTGACTCACCGCCCACGCGCTGGAAACGACCTTATGGCTTCCAGTCCCCACCTTCGACGATCACTGCCGCAGGGTCGGTGCCGTCGGCCAGTTGGCTGCGGACATACTGGTCGTAGAGCTTGAGCAGGTATTTTTCCTTGCCCAGAGTGGCGAGTTCGGTGTTCACCCAATCACGCAGCTCGACGTTGCCTTTCTTCACCGCCGGTGCAATCGGTGCTTCGTCGCCCAGTTTCTGGGTCAGCACGCGGTAGCCGGGGTTTTGCTTGGCCCAGCTGAACAGCACCAGATTGTCCTGCGCGTAGGCATCACCGCGACCGTTGGCCAGGGCTTGCAGCGATTCGGAATTCTTCTCGAATTTCAGCAGTTTCCAGTCCGGGTGGTTTTTGGTCAGCCAGATGTCCGCCGTGGTGCCAGTAGTGACGATGGTGGTCTTCTTCGCCAGGTCATCAAGGCTCTTCACGTCGCTCTTCTCCGGCACCAGCGCCTGCACCGCCACGCGCAGGTTCGGGTGGGTGAAGTCCACGACTTGGGCACGCTCCGGGGTCACGGTCATGTTGGCCAGGATCAGGTCAACCTTGTCGCTTTGCAGGAAAGGAATACGGCTGGCGGGCTCGACCACCACGAATTCGATTTTCTTTTCGTCACCCAGCAAATCCTTGGCGAAACGGCGGCCCAGATCGGTGTCGAAACCGACATAGTCACCCTTCTCATTGACGAAGCCGAACGGCGGTTTGTCGCTGAACACGCCCACGACCAGCTTGTCGCGGGCCTTGATCTTGTCCAGATACCCTTCGGCATGGGCAGCGACGCTGCCCCACAAACCGAGGGCCAGCAGAGGGAAAACGAGGGCAGTTTTAAGGTTCACGATGCATTCCTTTTAGGCATATTTTCAACGTAGGAGAATTTCTCCAGAAACTGCTGCGCGCGTGCGGTCTGCGGGGAACTGAAGAAGGTTTCAGGGTCGGCCTGTTCGACGATGCGGCCACCGTCCATGAACAGGACCCGATCCGCCACCGCACGGGCAAAGGCCATTTCGTGGGTGACGATTAACAGGGTCATGCCGCTGCGCGCGAGGTCGAGAATCACCTCCAGAACTTCCTTGACCATTTCTGGGTCGAGGGCGGCGGTCACTTCGTCAAACAGCATGACTTTGGGGTTCATGCACAACGCACGGACGATGGCGATGCGTTGCTGCTGGCCACCGGACAACTCGCGGGGAAAGGCGTCGCGTTTGTCCAGCAGGCCAACCCGCGCCAACAGCGTTTCGGCTTGCTGCCGCGCCTCGGCCTTCGGGCGCTTCTGCACGTTGACCGGGCCCAGCAAAATGTTATCCAGCACGCTCATGTGCGGGAACAGGTGGTAGCTCTGGAACACCATGCCGATCTGCTGGCGAACGAGGCGCCAGTCGGTGTTGGCCGCCAGTTCACGACCGATGAAACGGTAGTGCCCGGCGTGGCCCGCTTCGAGCCCGTTCAGGCAACGCAGCAAAGTGCTTTTGCCACAGCCGCTGGGGCCGAGAATGACCAGCACCTCGCCCTCTTTGACCTGGAGATCGACGTCCTGCAACACCGGGACATCGCCAAAACGTTTACTGAAACCGGACAGCTCTATCAATGCACTCATGAGTGACTCCAGCGTCGCTCAAGCACACGGGAAGCGGCTGACAACGGGTAGCAGACGAGAAAGAAAAACAGGAACAGGAAGCCGTATATCAGCACCGATTCGTAGGTGCGCTCGATGATCTGCTGGCCGATCTTGATCACATCGACCACGCCGATCAGCACCGCCAGCGAGCTGGTTTTGATGATGCGGGTGAACACGTTGATCATCGGCGGCGTCATGCGCTGCAAGGCTTGGGGCAACAAGACCCGGCCATACAAACCGGGCAGACCCAGACCGATGGCCAGACCGGCCTCGCGCTGGCCACGGGGGATCGAACGCAAGGCGCCGCGAATCACCTCGCCGGTTTCGCTGATGCCCCAGAGGGACAGCACCAGCACCGCGCACCAGAAGCCCGGAATGCTCCAGCCGAAAAAAATCGGCAGGCCGAAGAAGAACAGGTACAGCCACACCAGCACCGGAATCGCCCGAAACGCTTCCAGATAAATCAGCAGCATCGTGTCCAGCCAGCGAATGCCGAGATTGCGCAGCACGCCATACCCCAGGCCGCCGACGCTGCTGAACACGATGGCCAAGGCGGAAATCCCCAGCGTGCGACCGATCCCCGTCAGCAGTTGCGGCGCCGACACCCACAGCAACTCAAGACCCGAACTGGCCATGCTGGAGCCTCCTTTCGATCACGCGCAGCAACAGCGACAGCGGCACGAACAGCAGCACACACAGACCGGTCATGACCGCGAGCATTTCGTAGGTCTTGTAGTAGAGCGCGATGTAGTTCTTGGTGGTGTACAGAATCTCGGGCACCGCCACCGCCGAGACCACGGTGGTTTCCTTGAGCAGGAACACGAAGTTGGCGAACAATGCGGGCAGGCTGAGGATGCCCGCTTGCGGCAGGATCACATGCCGCAGCAACTGCCAGCGCGACAGGCCAATCGACAGGCCCGATTCGATCTGCGCCTTGGGCACCGCCGCGACACCGGCCCGCAGGATTTCCGTGAGGTACGCCCCGCCGAGAAAGGTCATGGCGATGATTGCCGAAGCAAACCCGGAGATGCGGATGCCGATGCTCGGCAGCGCGAAGTAGATGAAAAACAGCTGAATCAACAGCGGCGTGTTCCGCGCCAGTTCGACGTACCAGCGCACCAAGCGTTGCAGCACGGGCACTTCAAACACGGCGATGGCAGCGTTGATCAAGGCGACGCACAACGAGGTGGCGATGGCGATCAACCCGACTTGCAGGGTGACCCCCACCGCGACCAGAAACGCGGGCAAGGTGGACAGCGCAAAATCGACATCGAAACTCATGGCGATTCACGCGGGGGCAGGCAGCCCCAGGACGCAGGGAAAGACAACAACGGACACTCCTGAACGATCGGACACAACGCGCCGGACAGCGCATCGCGGGATGGATTCAGGGGATTGCAGGCTTTGTGCCATGCGTCATCGGCGCCGTTTTCAAGGCTTGCAGGCGTCGAATGACCGATGTAACTGTTTGTTTTAAGGCATTTTTGTTCGGTCGGTGTTGCTGGCGCAACAGCAGGCGAGCCGTCTTTCATGTTTGAAACGTCGATCGATCGCATGATGCGAACTTCGCGCCATCTATAGCCGTTGCACGTCACAAGCCGACCGCCTCAATGGCGCCATGAAAAGCGTATGATTCGACCAGCAGATACGCCTAAGCTAATGCCAAAATGATATTTAAAACAAAATTCATAGAACCTTATGCTCCATGCCTGACCGCCGTTCGCTGTGACCGGCGCCAACTTTTAACCAAGGCATCGACCCCCATGATCAAGACACATTGGACGGCCCCTTTCTCTCTGGGATTGAGCGTGTTTGCGTTCTCAATGGCCGCCCAGGCCGCTGACCTCACGTTCGGCTACATCACCGGCATCGACCCGGTGAAGCGCGCCATCGCCGACGGTGAGTACGAAAAAGCCATCGGCCAGAAAATCGACTGGCGCCAGTTCGATGCAGGCCCTGCGGTGATTGCGGCGATGGCCTCGGGTGACGTGCAGATCGGCAATTTGGGGTCGAGTCCGCTGGCAGCGGCGGCGTCGAGAAAAGTGCCGTTGGTGGCGTTCATCGTCACCTCGCAGATTCAAAGTTCCGAAGCGCTGGTGGTGCGTAATGGCAGTGGCATCGACAAGCCGGAAGACCTGATCGGCAAGAAAATCGCCGTGCCGTTCGTGTCCACCTCGCATTACAGCCTGTTGGGTGCGCTAAAACACTGGAACATCGATCCGAAGAAAGTGACGATCCTCAACCTGACCCCATTGCAGATCACGGCAGCGTGGAAACGTGGCGACATTGATGGCGCGTTCACGTGGTCACCTGCGTTGGGGGAAATCCGCAAGACGGGCAAGATTCTGACCGACGCCGGGCAAGTGTCGCAGTGGGGTTCGCCGACGTTTGAAGTCTGGGTCGCCCGCAAGGATTTTGCCGAGAAGCACCCGGACGTCGTCGCTGGTTTTGCCAAGGTCAGTCTGGCCGCCATTGCGGATTACACGGCCCATCGTAGCGAGTGGACGGCCGACTCAACGCCGGTCAAGACCATTGCGCGGTTCACGGGTGCCAATGCAGCGGACGTGCCTGAGCTGCTGGACGGCTCGCATTTCCCCACAGCGGCAGAACAGAAATCGCCTGGTTTGTTGGGTGGCGGAACCGTGACCGCGATTGCCAAGACGGCGGAGTTTTTGAAGGATCAGGGGAAGATTGAAAGCGTACTGCCGGATTATTCGGCGTATGTGAGTGAGCAGTTCATTGCCAAATAGTGGGTGTGTCAAACCACACATCTGCGTCTGACCCACCGCTTTCGCGGCCGTCGCACAGCTCCGGCAGCTCCTACAGATTCTGCGTCAGGCCTGATTCTCGACACGCCACCGCCCTCGTGGGAGACGCCGGAGGTACGACGGCAGCGACAGCGGTGGATCAGTGGAAGATGTGTTGCCTGATACACCGCTTTCGCGGCCGTCGCACAGCTCCGGCAGCTCCCACAGGGACAGCGTCGGACCGTAGACATTGCCGCGCCACCACCCTTGTGGAAGACAACGCTTACCGAGGCAACCCTCCCCCGGACCGCCTGACAATCTTGATCGAATGCTTGATGTTGGGTTTGCGCGTCACGCTGATTGCCCGTCTGGTCACGGTGTCCAGCGTGATGTTCCAGAACCCGCTGCTCGGCACGACGATTTTCGCCGGGAAGCGGTCGAACGCGCCACCATGGTAGGTGTGCCGGCCGCCGTTCTTGAAGCTGCGAAAGTTCGCGTCGCTCATGAGGCGGATGTTGCACACGCCCGACGACTCGATGACCACGATGTCACCTTCATTGAGGTGCTCGCGCTGATGGATGTATTTCATGGGGAACCACAGACAGGACAGACAAGCCGCGAGAATATCACGGCGGCCTGCCCCGCTCCCCGGCTACATCGTCAGGTAGGCCTTGCGCACCGCCTCGTTCGCCGCCAGTTCCGCCATGCTGCCCTCGTAGCGCACCAGTCCCTTTTCCAGCACGTAGGCCCGGTCCGACACCAGCCCGGCAAAGTGCAAATTTTGCTCGGACAACAGAATGCTCGCGCCTTTGGCTTTCAACGCCAGGATCATGTGCGCCATCTGCTCGACAATCACCGGCGCGACCCCTTCTGACGGCTCATCCAGCAGGATCAGAAACGGATTGCCCATCAGCGTGCGCGCCACGGTCAGCATCTGCTGTTCGCCGCCACTCATTTGCCCGCCTGGCCGGTCCTGCATGGCGCCGAGGTTGGGAAAGAACTCGAACAGTTGCTGAGGCGTCCAGTTCAGCGCCTCGGTGCCGTCCGGCCAATGCCGGTTGGACTGACGCCCCACTTCCAGGTTCTCGGTCACGGTCAGGTGAGTGAACACGCGCCGGTCTTCAGGGACGAACCCCAGCCCCAGCCGCGCCCGCTCGAACGGCGCCAGGGCCGAGATGTCCTGGCCCATGAAGTGAATGCCACCCTGACGCCGCGCCAGCATGCCCATCAATGCCTTGAACGTGGTGGACTTGCCTGCGCCATTGCGCCCCATCAGGGCCACGACTTCGCCGCGTTTGACGTTGAGATTCAGGTCGTACAGCACCTGAGCGGCCCCATACCAAGCGTTGAGGCCGGTGACTTCCAGGAGGGACTCACCGACTGAAGCGGACTCCGGACGTTGCGAGGACAGCACTGCGTTCATACCTGCACCTGCGACTGAGCGATTTCGTTTTCGAACGTCTTGCCGGTGCCGAAATACACTTCCTGCACCTTGGGGTGATTGCGGATGTACTGCGCGTCACCCTCGGCAATCAAACGCCCACGGGCCAGCACGATCATCCGGTCGGCGTAGGCGAAGACCACGTCCATGCTGTGCTCGGTGAAGAGCACGGCCATCTTGCGCTCCACCACCAGCCGCTTGGTCAGCGCCATCAGGTCGTTGCGTTCTTCCGGCCCCATCCCCGCCGTGGGTTCGTCCATCAGCAGCAGTTTCGGGTCGTTGGCCAACCCCATTGCCAGTTCCACCCGCTTGACGTCGCCGTACGCGAGTTCGCTGCACGGACGTTCGGCGTGCCGCTGCATGCCGACCTGAGCGAGCAGGTCCATGGCCTCTTCGCGGTACTGTTTGCGCGCCGAGGTGAACAACGAAAAGCCTTTGCCGTGATGGGAAAGCAACGCCATCTGCACGTTTTCCACCACGGTCAGGGAGGCGAAGGTTTCGGCGATCTGGAAGGTGCGGCCCACCTGCATACGGCAGATGTCGCGCGGGCGTTTGCCCACCAGTTCCTGCCCCAGCAGACGGATCGAACCGCCCGAGGCCTTGAGCTGGCCGCCGACCATGTTGAAGGTGGTCGATTTGCCTGCGCCGTTGGGGCCGATCAAGGCCAATAGCTCGCCTTCGTGCAGGTCGAAGTTGATGCCGTCAACGGCACGGACGCCGCCGAAGGACTTGTTCAAATCACGTACTTGCAGAAGGGTCATGCCTGTTTCTCCATCACCGTAGTAACGCTTACCTCATGCGCAGGCGACCGGGATCGCCACGCGTGCCACCACCCACCCACTTGTTGAAAGAACCCGGCGATGCCCTGCGGAAAGACCAGTACCAGCAGCAGGATCACGCCGCCGAACACCGCCCGCCAGTAGTCGGTGGCGCGCATGATCGAGTCCTGCAAGACGCTGAAAACACTGGCCCCGACCACCGGACCCAGCAGGTTCTGAATGCCGCCGAGCAGGACCATCACCAGCCCGTCCACGGACTTGCCGACCGCCATGGCGTCCGGCGAGATGCTGCCTTTGGAGAAGATGTACAGCGTGCCCGCCAGCCCGGCGAACACCCCGGCGAGGACGAACGCCAGCCATTGCACGCGTTTGACGTCGATGCCGATGGCGTCGGCGCGCAAGGCTGAATCCCGCGCCGCCCGCAGGCTGTAGCCGAACGGCGCGAACAGGATGCGTCTGACCAGAAAAATACTCACCGCCACCAGAATCAGCGTCAGGTAGTAATAGCGCGTGCCGTCGAGCCAGGCCGACGGCCAGATGCCGGTGATGCCGTTAGAGCCGCCGGTGACGTCCTCCCACTGGAACACCACCGACCAGACGATCTGCGAGAACGCCAGCGTCAGCATCGCCAGGTACACCCCCGACAAGCGCACGCAGAACCAGCCGAAGACGAACGCGCCCAACCCCGCCACCAGCGGCGCGAAAGCAAAGGCCATCGGCATGGGCATCGTCAGTACCTTGAACAGAATCGCCGCGCCGTACGCTCCCAGCCCGAAGTACGCGGCATGGCCGAACGAGTGCATGCCACCGGGGCCCATGATGAAGTGCAGGCTGACGGCGAACAGCACGGTCACTAACACATCTTGAGTCAGCACGCTGGCATAAGGCAGCCAGGTCGAAAGCAGCGGCAGCACGGCCAATACCAGCAACACCACGCCGACCAGCCATTTGAACGAGGTCGAACCCGGTCGCATCGGGGCTTCCACCGGCGCCGAATTGCGGCTGGTGGCTTGTGGTTTGCCCATCAAACCCCACGGCCGGATCACCAGCACCACGGCCATCACCAGGAATTCGATGACCAGCGTGAGCTTGGAAAACGACACGCTGATGCCGAACAGGGTGACCGACCCCAAGCCGATGCACAGCGCCTTGATTTCGGCGATCAGCAGGGCCGCGACATAAGCCCCCGGCAACGACCCCATGCCACCCACCACCACGATGACGAAGGCCTCGCCGATGGTGCGCAAATCGAGGGAAAGGCTGGCCGGTTCGCGGGGCAACTGCACCGCGCCGCCGAGCCCCGCCAGCATCGCGCCCAACGCGAAGACGCTGGTAAACAGCCACGCCTGATTGACGCCGAGGGCGCCGAGCATTTCCCGGTCCTGGGTGGCGGCGCGGACCAGCACCCCCCAGCGGGTGCGTACCAACAACAGCCACACCAGACCGAGCACGAGCGGCCCGATGGCGATCAGGAAAAAGTTATAGGTGGGGAACTGACGCCCCAGAATGTCGATGGAGCCGGACAACCCCGGTGCGCGACGGCCCAGCAGTTCTTCCGCGCCCCAATAGCCGAGCACCGCGTCGTTGATGACCAGCACCAAGGCGAATGTGGCCAATAACTGGAACAGCTCCGGCGCCTTATAGATGCGGCGCAGCAGAACGATTTCCACCACGGCGCCAATCAGGCCCACGGAAATCGCCGCCAGCGCCAAACCGAGCCAGAACCCGGCCGCGCCCATCGATCCCATCAGGTGTTCGACGATGGAATAGGCGATGTAAAGCCCGAGCATGTAGAACGAGCCATGGGCGAAGTTGACGATGCGGGTCACGCCAAAAATCAGCGACAACCCCGCCGCCACCAGAAACAGCGACGACGCTTCGGCCAGGCCGTTGAGTAACTGTGAAAATAACGCTGAAAAGTCCATGACGCCCTCGATCTGGAGGTGGAACGGTGTTGCTGATGCGTCGATCGCTTTAGCAACACGGCTTGTCGGCAATGGCGTCTGTGAGATCGCCACCGCCGACGAGCCGTGCCGCTACGCCCTTCGGGCAGAATCACCCACCACGAATCACTCGGCCGGACGCAGTTTGCGCACGTCATCATCGGAAGGCAGGAGCGTGTCGCCCGGCTTGAAGGTGTAATCCACCATCACGCCCGCACCGTCCTTGACCGCCAGCTTGCCGACGTACAAACCCCAGGTCGCCTGGTGGTCGATCTTGCGGTATTCCAGCGGGCCATCCGGGGTGTTGACCTTCAGGCCGCTGAACGCATCGACCAGAGACTCGGAGTCCGTCTTGCCGCCCGCCGCCTTGATCCCGGCCGCGATGGACTGGATCGCCGAATAGCCGATGTCCGAGCCGAAGCGCAGGTTCTCGGTGCCGTATTTGGCGTGATACGCCGCAACGAAGGCTTTGTGCGCGGGAGTGTCGATGCTGTACCAGGGGTAACCCGTGACGGTCCAGTTCGGCGGAATCTCGTCCTTCAGCGGTTCCAGGTATTCCGGCTGACCGGTGATGATGCTCAGCACCGGCAGCTGCTCGCCAAAGAAGCTGCGGGTGGTGCCTTCGCGAATGAACTTCGCCAGGTCAGCCCCGAACAATGCGTTGAACAGCGCATCCGGTTTCGAGTCCACCAGGGCCTGCACCACGCTGCCCGCATCGACCTTGCCGAACGGCGGCGCCTGCTCGGTCACGAACTCCACATCGGGTTGACGGGCCTTGAGCAAGGTCTTGAACGCGCTGGCGGCCGCGGTGCCGAACTCGTAGTTGGGGTACACCAGCGCCCAGCGTTTCTTGTGCAGCTTGACGGCTTCGTCCACCAGCGCCGAGGTCAGCATGTAAGTCGAGGCGTCGAGGCGATACGTGTAGCGGTTGCCCGCGCTCCAGACGATGTTGTCGCTGAGGGCTTCGGTGATCAGCACGAAACGCTTTTTCTGCTTGGCGTAGTCCGACAGCGCGGTGCCGATGTGGGCGTAAAACGCACCGGCCAGCACATCGACGTGCTCGCGGTTGATCAGGTCTTCGGCCTGACGGATCGCGTCGCCAGGGTTGGCATTGTCGTCGCGGGTGATCAGCTCCAGTTTCTTGCCGTTGACACCCCCTGCCGCGTTGATCTGTTCAACGGCCAGTTCCATGCCCTTCTTGTAGCCGTCGGTGAACACCGGCTGGGATTTGTAGCTGTTGATGTCGCCAATCTTGATGGTGTCCGCCGACCAGGCAGCGCCGCTGACGATCAAGGCGATCACGCCCGCCAACAGGTTCGATTTCGTGAAACGTGCACGCATGTTCATGGTGTTCTCCAAGCTGATCAGGTGAAAGGCTTGCACAGCATTAGGGCGTTCCAGGCTCGGACCACCGTTATTAAACGGGCAGTTAATTAAATAGCAACGCGTGTGCCAGATTGGCTTGTTGTAGGGTCAGGCGTTGTCCAGCAGCGCCAGCGCTTCGGTCATCGGCTTGACCACGGCGTACTTCTGCGCCAGGTCGAACAGGTTGGCGTCATGGGGGCCGATGGCTCGATCGCCCACGCAGTCACTGACCACCAGGGGCCGGAATCCGTGGTTCAGCGCGTCGAGCACACTCGCCCGCACGCACCCACTGGTGACCGCGCCGGCCACCAACAGCGTGCGCACGCCCCTGAACGTCAGCCATGCGGCCAGATCGGTGCCGAAGAATGCCGACGGCAGGGTTTTGCGCACCACCAGCTCGCCTGCCACGGGGGTCAGCTGCGCCACAATGGCGCTGCGGGGTGCGTGTTCGGTCAGCGTCAGCATCGACGGCACCTTGAGCGAGAACACGTTGGCGTCCGCCCCGTCGTCGGCGAAGACGATCCGCGAATGGGCAACCGGCCAGCCCTGTGCCCGTGCGTGGGCCAGCAAGTGTTCGGTCTGCGAAATGGCCTCGGGGATGTTGCCGCCGCCAAAAATCTCGGGGTCGGCAAAGCCTTCCACCAGATCGACGATCAGCAACGCGTAAGGCGCGGGCAATGCCATATCGGCACCGAAGCCCTGACGTTGGTAGCTTTCAAGATCGTTGCTCATCACAGCGGCTCCTCGTTGATCACCTTGCCTGCCTCGACCACCACCCGGTCATCCAGTGAAACCGTGCAGCCGCGCAGGGGAATGTCGATGTGACACGCCGTCGTGCGCGACCCGCCCGCCTCGTTGTTCGGCCCCAGTGAAAACAGGAAATTGCCCTCGTACGCCCGCGCATCCATGCCGATGTGCGCCTCGCGATCCAGCAGCCCCAGCGTTGACCAGCGCGCCCGGGGTTGCAGCCCCCAGCCGATGTGAGAAATGGCGTAGGCCTCCGGGTCGGCGAAGCTTTCCATGTAATCGCGCAGCAATGCCGCGTCGACGCCGCCTTCGATGCCCGTGGCGTAGCCAGCCTCGACGGTCAGCACGATGGGGTCCTGCACATAACTTTTGTGCGGCAAGAGGATGTCGCCCCGGTCGATGACGATGGTGCCGCTGGCCTGCAATTCATTGGGCCAGGTCAGCACGAAGCCGCTCGGCCAGTGATCCCAGCGCCCCGGTGCATCGACAAAGCCGTATTCACTGATTGCCGGAAACTCGCCCAGCGGACAGGACAGTGACGTTCCGGCAGGCGACGTGACGGTCATCCGGCTGGCCTGCTCGATCTTCGCCGCAGCGGCCATGACCCGCGTGCGATCCGCTTCGGTCGGCACCATGCGCGCAAGAATTTCCGGCGGCTCGACCGCCAGCAGGATCTTCGTGCCGCCAGCGAGAATGCCGTGCTGCTCGGGAGAGAACAGCAACGTCATCAGGTCCAGCACCAGGTCGCTGGCTTTCAGGGCGGCCATCGCTGGCTTGTTGCCGGTCAACGGCGTGGTGCCGAGATAGGCCAGCGGGTCGCGGCTGAGGGAGCGTTCGCCATTGACCGGGGCCAGGTCGAGACGGCTGATCACCGCGCCCAGCGATTGGCACGCAATCTGCGCGGTGCGCAAGGTTTGCGGGTGGGTGTCGGCGCCGGTGAGGATCGTCACGGCTTGCCCCGCTTGCAACTTCGAGAGGCGCAACACCTGGGTCCAGGCCTCGATCATCGTGAAATCACTGACGGCCATGATGTGCGCCCTCCTCGCTCAATGACGCACCAAGAAAATCCCCCAGCGCGGTGTAAAAACCTTCCTCGTTGTCCCACGGAATCATGTGACCGGCATCGGCGACGCGCACATGGGCCAGCGTTGGCAACAGCGCCTGGCATTCGGCGACGTCATCGTCCTTGACCACCTCGCCCCTGGCGGCCGTGACCAGCAACGCCGGGCAATCAATGGCGGCGACGTTTTCCACCACCGTGTCTTCGTGAAAGCCGTTGAAACTGGCGAGGATCGCCCGCTCGTCACAGGTGTGTAGCCACTGGGCACGCAAGGCCAATTGAGCCTCGGTCCAGGTGGGGCAAAAGGCGCGCATGTCGGCGGCGCTCATGCCGACCTTGGCCTGGCGAATCGAATCGATGTACCACGGCAGGTGTGCCGGATAAGGCCGACGCCCCGGCCCGGAAACAGGCGGGTCCACCAGCACCATCCGGGTCATGCCATCGGCGCCGGACGCCTTGGCCCTCAAGGCGATTCGCGCACCCATCGAGTGACCGACCACGCTGTAACGCTCGAAGCCCAGCGCGTCGGCGACCGCGACCAGATCGGCTGCCTGAGCGTCGAGGCTGTAATCCAGCGCGTCACCGGATTCCGAAAGCCCGCGCCCGCGCACGTCCAGCACGTAGGTGTCGAAGTGGCTGGCAAAGCGCTCGGCGACAAAGCCCCAGGTGACCGCCGGGCTGGTGATGCCCGGCACGATGATCACCGGGTCCAGCCCCTCGGCTGCACCCTCCGGCGGCCCGTAACGCAAATAATGCTGGCGAATCCCGTTGGCGTGCACGTGGCCGCCGTAGCGAAGATGACTCATGGCATGACCTCTCCCGTTATCGTTCTGTCCGATCTGCAATCGTTGGCTGTGCAACGACGATCAGGCAGGGATTTTCTGCGCCAGTGGGAAACGGGTTTCGCAGTCCCGGGCGTCGTATTCGTAGACCCAATTGGCCTGAATCCCCACGGCATTCGGGTTGAGCAACTGACGCCAGCGGTAGGCCATGTCGCGCTTGAGCTGCGACCACGCCGACGGCAAGTGATAGGTGCGCCCGCGCTCCCGTGCTTCCAGTTGAACCCGGCTGGTGCGCGGCAGGCGTTCCAGTTCGTAGGCGCGCAGGGCCTGCTGCAATTGGCGCGGGCCGTGATACGCCAGGGACTGGGCCAGCACGTACCCGTCTTCGATGGCCATCGCCGCGCCTTGGGACAGGAACGGCAGCATCGGGTGCGCGGCGTCGCCCAACAGCGTGGCGTTACCCTTTGACCAGGTCTTCATCGGGTCTCGGTCGAACAGGCCCCATTTGAAGATCGCGTCGGGGTCGGTGCGCTTGAACAGCTCGATCAAGTTCGGGTGCCAGCCTTCGAACCCGGCGAGCAATTCCTGCTGCGTGCTCTTGGCGTTCCACGATTCCTCGACCCATGATGGGTTTTCGTTCACGGCGACGATGTTCACCATCGACCCGCCTTTCACGTAATACGTCACGACGTGGCCTTTGGGCCCCATCCAGAAGCTCGAATCCGGGCTGACAAACGGCAGCGGGTGTTTATCGACGTTGACCAGCGCACGCCAGCACATGTGGCCGGTGTAGTTCGCCGCCTCTTCGCCCCACAGTTGCTCGCGAATCACCGAACGCACGCCATCGGCGCCGACGATCAAGTCTGCCTCGAATTCCGAGCCGTCTGCGAATTTCGCCACGGCAGTGTTGCCCAGCTGCTGCAAACCCACACAGTGAGCGCCAAACGTGGCTTGCCCCGGCTTGATGTCGCTCGCCAGCGCGGCGTGCAGGTCGGCCCGGTGCACGTGATAAAACGGCGCGCCGTACAGCGCCGGGCAGGATTCTTTAAGCGGCGTGCGAAACAGTTCGCGGGCGGTTTTCCAGTTGCGCCCCACCATGGCGTCGGGCAGAAAGCCGATTTTTTTCAGCTGATCGTCCAGCCCCAGTTCACTCAGCACCTTGACCGCGTTGGGGGTCATCTGCACGCCCGCGCCGACTTCGCCGAACATCGGCGCACGCTCGAAAATCCGCGCTTCGATGCCACGCTGTTCGAGGGCTCGGGCCAAGGTGACGCCGCCGATACCGGCGCCGATGATGCCGACTCGCAATGCTCTGTCCACGGGTGTTCCTCCTGCCGCGCAAGAAAGTTTCGCGCTGGCCTCTTGTAATAATTGATCAACCAATTAATTAACCGGCGAAAAAAACGCCGGGCATTCCAGCGCTACAGGTCGAGTACCAGGCTGTCGCCAACGCCGCGCGAGCAGCAGATCATCATGCTTTCGCTGCGCTCCCGCTGCTTGGGGGTCAGCACCGTGTCGCGGTGTTCGACGTGTCCGCCAAGCACCTTGACTTCACAGGCGCCGCACACCCCTTCTTCGCAGGAATACGCCACGTCGACACCCGCCGATTCACAGACCTGCAACAGGCTCAGTTCGGCAGGCACTGTCAGCGTCAGCCCCGAGCGTTGCAGGCGTACCTGGAAGCTGTCGCCGGGTTGCAGCGCATCCGTCGTCGCGCTGAAACGCTCGCGATGGGTGTTAGCTTCTGGTCGGTCCAGCGTCAGTCGGTCAAACTCATCGACCATGCCTTGCGGGCCGCAGCAATACAGCTGAGCGCTGTTGGGCAAGGTCGCGATCACGTCCTTCAAACGCGGCGGCGCAGCCCCGCCGCAGCGGGTGTGGAACAGCTGCACGCCTTCGGTTTCCTGACACAGCGCTTCATGGAACAGCATGTGTTGCGCGCTCGCCGCCCAGTAGTACAGAAACACCGTGCGCCCGCTGGCCTTCAACTGCCGGTACATCGAGATGATCGGCGTGATGCCGATGCCGCCCGCAAACAGGTGAAACGCCTCGTCGCTGGGCATCAGCGGGAAGTGATTGCGCGGCGCCGACACCTCGTACGTCGCGCCCACCACCGATTCGAAATGCAGCTTGCGCGAGCCACCCTTACCCACCTCAGCCAGTTGCACCGCAATCCGGTACTGGCTTGGCTCGGTTGCTGGCCACAGCAACGAATACTGGCGCAGCAGGTCCGGGGCCATCGCCACGTCCACGTGAGCACCCGGCTCGTAGGGCGGTAGCGGTTGCCCGTCGAGGGATTCGAAGGTGTAAAGGTTGATGCCCGGCGCGCCGTATTCGATGGCGCGCAGCCGCACAATCAACAAGCCGTCAGATAACGCCATATTGGATGCCCTTGTTGCGCAACCAGGTGCGGTAGCGCTGGCCCATGAGGTCGGTGCGATGGTGCAGTTCGTAACGCAGTTCGGTGGGGATGCGCTCCGGACGCTGTGTTTCGACGATGTCGCGGTCCTGGCCAAATACCACGTCGGCGCGGGCGCGCACGGCGTCGGCGTCCGGTCGCGGGTTGACGTCCATGGCAGCGCACACCCGCACGATGCAATTCACCGCATCCAGCGGCTGCACGGTGAACAGTGTCGCGAAGGTGTCGGATTTGTCGCTGATGACATTGCCTTCGGCGTCGGAGTCCTGGGTGCGTTTGGAGAAGTAACCCACCAGCGGACGGAACGCGTGGTAGGTGTAGAACGCCACCAGCGGCTTGCCCCGCGCATCGCCCCACGGCTGGAACACACGCACTTCGGAAGAACGCAGGCCGGTGTCGACCTCCTCCACGGTGTATGGCTCCAGACGATCGGGTTTGTCCATCACGCCGTTGAGGCCGGCGTGCACGAACGGAAAGTGCGACGCATCAATGAAGTTTTCCACCGCACGGAAACCGTTGGCGGCGTATGGGTACGGACCGCTGTGGACCTTCATGAACACGTCGTTGTCCCATTCCGGGAACACTGGAATGTCCGAAGCGGGTTCGCCCAGACAAGTCCAGACGAAGCCATAACGCTCCACCGCCGGGTACGGAAAGGCGCGGGCTTTCTTCATCGGTTTTTCGTCCGGCGCGGCAGGCATCAAGGTGCAGGCGCCGCTGCCGTTGTATTCCCAGCCGTGGTACGGGCATACCACCGAGTCGTTCTTGATCCAGCCTTTGGACAGACGCGCGCCACGGTGAATGCACAGGTCTTCCCAGACGTGAATCTGATTGTCGGCGCTGCGCCAGACAATCAGCTCGCGCTCCAAGAGACGCACGGGATAAATAGTGCCTTCGACGAAATCAGTGCTGTAGCCCACGACGTGCCAGTCATTGAGCAGCACCGGGTCCTGGCATCCGTCTGCGGCGGTGACCGGTTGATGAGAGGAAACGGCAATCAGGTTCATCACGACTCCTTTGCTTTTCTGGGTGTAACCACTCAAAAGCTGTAATTAATTAATCAACCTTTTAATTAATAGATAGCAGAAGCTGTGCCAATTGCTAAAAAATGTGACAACTACCTGATTCTTATGGATTTTCTATTTAAGCCGTCGATTCGTCGCCGTTACGCTCCGCACCCGTTTGGGGAGTCGCTCCCCAATCTGGTGCCGTTTTACCCACCTGTAACCCGTTACGCCGACATCCCGCCCACCACGAAACTGGTGACCTGCTGAATCAGCGATTGCCAGTCTTCGGGGTTGTATTGCCCGTCCGGCAGGCGCTCTTCCATGCGATGGCTGTCCGAGAACGCATATAAGTACGTGCCCACCATCAAGGTGATGCGCCAGTTGGCGTCCAGATCGCTCAACCCCGGCACGGCATCTTTCAAGGCATCGACGTAACGTTGCGTGGACGTGCCATAGGCTTTGTCCCGCAACGCGTAGGAAATATTAGGCGGCTCAGTGTGAAGTCGCGCCTGTAAACGAAGGAAATGTCGCCCCTGCACGGACGTCCTCAGCACTACGGTCGGCAACAGGAACGCCTCGACAATCGCCCGCGCGCCCGGTACCTGGCCTTGGGCTTGCAGCGTGTCGAGGTTTTTCAGGCGCTCATCGGAGATCGCGCTGCCGCGTCGCAGGAACACCTCTTCGAACAGGCCGTATTTGGAACCGAAGTAATAGCTGATCAGCGCCTGTGTCACGTTGGCGTGTTGGGACACTTCGCGCATGGTGGTGCCGGCGTAGCCCAGGTTGGCGAACAGCTCCTCGGCGGCGTCCAGAATCACGTCGCGCAAGTTGCTGGCGCCTTCGGGGCGTCCCGGGCCTTTTCTGTTGGTCTTGGCCTTCCCTTCAGGAGAAGCGGCCTTGCCACGACGGCCAATGATTGTCTGCATGGGTACGGGTTACCTTGAGCGGCCAAATTCGATGTCGGGAGAGGCCCATTGGGGCCTCTGAAAGCCGGAGCCCACAAATTAATTGATTAGCTCTTTAATTCCTAGCAGCGATCATGCCAGTGGCTCGTTCACGCCCCGGACAAGCGACTCACGCTGGTAATCCGCCCGTTCCAGATCATTTCGTAATGCGCGCTCTGGTGGATCGAGGCGACGTGCCGAGGCGTGAGCAGCCCCCAACACACATTGCCCGGCGAGCGAACCGAGTGATAACGCAGCCCCGTCACGCTCTTGTGTTTGAGGGCCGCACCCAAGGCACGGGACGCGCTGTAGTCGTCAGGGGCGTAAATTGGGTGGGAGGACGGGAGCACGGTGGCATCGACGCTGCCAACTTCGCGAAAACGGCAGGACAGGCTGCGGAACACGAAACGCTCGTAGTTGAGGTCGGCAACACGGGACCAATACTGCTGCTGGTGATGCCGTACTTCCGCGACGGCGGTTTCGACAGTGTCTGCCAGGTACAACACCCCGAACTCACCCGCGCTGAAACGCGAACCGTCGGCATTGACATGAGTGAACGGCGCGGTGGCGTAGGAGCAGCCGGGAATGCCGAAGGGGATGTCCTGACGAGGAATCAGCTCCAGTCTGCCGACCTCATTCAACAGCCGGGGATTGGTCATGGCCTGGATCTGAAACAGGGTATCGAACTCCTCCGCATCGGCCACGTCGTTGAACAGGTCGATGGGCGGGTATTTGGAGTTGACCAGTCGGTGGGCGAGCCGTTTTTCATCCGGCAGGAGAGGCAGGTCGTCCAGACTCACCATTGGGCGCCCCGCAGGGCGTCGATCCGGCGGAAGGTTTCGTAGAGGGAAATCATGTCGCCCTGAGCCATCACGTCCAGTGGCTTGCGGCCGTTGAAGAACGCGTTGTGGTTGTCCATGGACGGAAAGCCGTAGACGTTGTCCGGGTTGTCGAACAAGGTGCGCAGCGCGGCGTGAATGTTCAGCACGAAACTGATGCGCTGCATCTGATCGAGGTCCAGCGCCACGGACCACTCAGCGTCGTCCTGCCGAGCCCGGGTGTAGGTGCTGCGGGAAATGCGCAGCATGCGACAGGCCTGATCGCCGGAGGCCTTCCATTTGTCGAGGATCCGCAAGGCGGTGCGCAGGCCCACGACGCCTTGGGATCGGGAAAGTTGCGGTTGTTGCAGCGGCAGACTCATCACAGTGCCCTCCTGATCTATAGACGCTAATGTAGACCCAATGCGTCTATAGATGCAAATTATGGCGAACCTGTCCGACGAGCGTTCGAGGTTTCAAGGCCGCTACGCGTCCCTCTGCCTGACCAGTCCTTCAAGGGTAAAACGGGCTTGAGTCAGCACCACATCGCGCACCAGCTCCATTTCCTGCTGATCGATGGCGGTCCAGTTCAGCGCTTCCAGCAGCTTGGGTTTCTGCACCCGGAAGGCCAGCCCCTGGGTGAACAGCGCCATGGAGTGGATGATCGTGCGCTCATCGTCGACGGCCAGCCCGGACAGGCGCGCGATCAATTGCCGGATGACCACGCCAATGCGTTTTTTGAAGCGGTCTTCGAATGCGTTCGTGGCCCCTTCCGGGCACAGCCCGGCCTGATGCCGGTCGAGAAACGCACGCCAGGCTGTGGTTTGTGGGCTGTCCTGAATCGTCGAAACCACCGCGCTCAAAATCCCCAGCGACACCTCAATCAGCACCGGATCGCCAGCCGCTTCGTCGGCCAGAGCCGTCTCGGCCGCTTCGACCGGGTCGCCCATTTTGCGCCACAGCAGCGTGATCAGATGCTCGACGCAGGCCAGGTAAACGCCCTCCTTTCCGTCGAAGTAATACTGCAAAGCCGGGGAATTCAGGCCTGCTGCGGTGGCGATATCACGGGTCGAGGCGCCGTCGTAACCACGCTCGCCAAACACTGCGACGGCGGCTTCGATCAGGCGGGCGCGGGTCTCTTCACCCCGTTGGTAACCCCCTTCGGCGGCAGGTTTGTGTCGTGCCATGTGCTGCTCCTTTTCAGTGACCGCCAAAATATACCGATTGACAAAAAATGGCGAAGAAACGAATTTATATCACCTGATACAAATTCGGAGTTGACCTGATGTCCGTTGCACAACCTACCCCTCAGGTCGCCCCTGAAGAAACCGCCACCGGCCAACGTGGCAAAGCCCGACGCATTCTGCTGACCCTGGGCTCCGTCGCCCTGCTGCTCGCCGTGGGCTGGGGCGTGTGGTGGTGGCTGCATGGCCGTTTCATCGAAACCACCGACGACGCCTATCTTCAGGCCGACAGCATCAGCGTCGCGCCGAAGATCAGCGGCTATGTGGGTGAAGTGCTGGTGGCTGACAATCAGCCCGTCAAGCGCGGTGACATTCTGGTCCGGCTCGATGCCCGCAAATACCAGGCGGTCAGCGACGAAGCCTCGGCGACCATTGCCGCGCGCACTGCGGATCTGGCGAAAGCCGAAGCCGATTTGGTGCAACAGGACTCGACCATCGCCGAAGCCCAGGCTCAGTTGCAAGGCGCGCAAGCCGATGCCAAACACGCGCAGACCGAAGCCGCCCGTTATGCGCCGCTGGCCCGATCAGGCGCCGAACCGGAAGAACGCCTGGCGCAACTGAACAACGAACTCGCTCAGGCCCGCAGCAACGTCGCCGCCAAGCAGGCCGCCTTGCGCTCCAGCCAGACCCGCTACGGCACGCTGCAAGCTCAACTCAAACAGGCCCAGGCGCAATTGGGCGTGGCCAAGGCCAGCGAGGCGCAAAGTCAGCTGGACGTGGACGACGCAGTGATCCGCAGCCCGCTGGACGGCCGCGTCGCCGACCGGGGCGTGCGGGTGGGTCAGTACGTTCAGCCCGGCACGCGGTTGCTGACCGTGGTCCCTGTGAATGCGATTTACCTGACCGCCAATTACAAGGAAACCCAGATTGGCGAGATGCGCGCCGGTCAGAACGTGGTCGTGCACGTCGATGCCCTGCCGGGGCGCGACCTGCAAGGCCACATCGACAGCCTCGCCCCCGGCACCGGCGCCCAGTTCGCGCTGTTGCCACCGTCCAACGCCACCGGCAATTTCACCAAGATCGTGCAGCGGGTGCCGGTGCGGATCGCGCTGGACGTGACCGATGACGTGCGCCCTGCCCTCGTGCCCGGCCTGTCCGCGACGGTGGACGTGGACATTCGCACCGCCAAGGCAGACGCCCATCATGGCTGATGCCGCTGCCCTTCCGGCCATCGCCGAGACACCCCGCAACGCCTCGTTGACCGACTGGATCGCCGTCGCGGCGGGTTCGTTGGGGGCGTTGCTGGCAACGCTGGACATCTCGATCACCAACTCGGCGCTGCCGCAGATTCAGGGGCAGATCGGCGCCACCGGCACGGAAGGCACCTGGATCGCCACCGGTTACCTGATGTCGGAAATCGTCATGATCCCCCTCGCCGCCTGGCTGACCCGCGTGTTCGGCCTGCGGCGTTTTCTGATCGGCACGGCGCTGATGTTCACCTTCTTCTCGCTGTTCTGCGGCCTGTCATCGAGCCTCGGCGCGATGATCGCCGGGCGCATCGGCCAGGGTTTCGCGGGGGGCGCGATGATTCCCACGGCGCAGACCATCGTCCGCACGCGCCTGCCGCCGCATCAATTGGCGATCGGCACCACGCTTTTCGGCATGACCGCGATTCTCGGTCCGTTGATGGGGCCGGTGGTGGGCGGCTGGCTCACGGAAAACATCAACTGGCGCTGGTGCTTTTTTCTCAACCTGCCCATCAGCATCGCACTGATCACCCTGCTGCTGACCGGTCTGCCCAGCGAGCGCATGAACCTGGAACGCTTCATCAAGGCCGACTGGCTGGGCATCATCGGCCTGGCGATGGGGCTGAGTTCGCTGACCGTGGTGCTGGAGGAAGGCCAGCGTGAGCACTGGTTCGACTCGCTGCTGATCGTCTGGCTGAGCCTTGCCACGCTGCTGGGTTTCTTTTTGATCGCGGTGGGCCAGGTCCGCTCCAGTACGCCGATCCTGCGTCTGCAACTGGTGCTCAACAGCAGCTTCGGCAGTGTCTTGCTGATCGCCACGGCGGTGGGCGCCGGGCTGTACGGCACGGCGTATCTGGTACCGCAATTCCTCGGCATCCTCTCGGGCTACAACGCCGAGCAGTCGGGTTCGATCATGCTGCTGTCAGGCATTCCGGCGTTCTTCCTGATGCCGATCCTGCCGAAGATGCTGGGGCGTTACGACCTGAGGCTGATGGTCGGCGCGGGGCTGCTGCTGTATTGGGCCAGCTGTTTTCTCGACACCGAACTGACGGTTCAGAGCGTGGGCCACGACTTCACCCTGTCGCAGTTACTCCGAGGGTTCGGCCAGATTCTGGTCATGCTGCCGTTGAGCCAACTGTCGATGCGTTCGGTCGAGGCCAAAGACGCGGGCGACGCCGCCGGGCTCTACAACATGTCGCGCAACCTGGGGGGTACCCTCGGCCTGGCGCTGCTCGGTGTGTTGATGGACCGACGCAGTCACTACCACGACGACGTGCTGCGCGAAGGCATTCTTGCCAACAGCCAACTGGCGCAGGACCACATGGCCAGTGACACCGCCCGATTTCTGGCCCAGACCGGCGACCCGTCCACCGCCCAACTCCAGGCCTTCGCGCAACTGGGCAGCGACATTGCGCAGCAGGCGTCGGTGCTGGCCTACAACGATGCTTTTTATGTGCTGGGGATGGCCATGCTGGCGTGCTTCCCCCTGATCTTCATCCTGAAAAAGCGCGCCGCGCAGGCAGGTCCACGATAATGATTCCCCGTTCATTCCCCCTCCTGCTGCTGTCCGCTGCGCTGTTGTCGGCCTGCACCGTCGGCCCGGATTACCACGGCGCACCGAACGTGGCGCCGAAAACCCTGGCGGCCGGTCAACTCCCCCACGCGGACACCCACGCCGCCCCGGAACCCGCTGTCGCCCAGTGGTGGCAGTCGCTTGGGGATACGCAGCTCAATGCGCTGATCAGTCAGGCGATGCAAAACAGCCCCGACATCGCCACGGCTCAGGCACGGCTGCGGCAATCTCGCGCCAGCCTCAAAGGCGCCGACGCCGAGTTGCTGCCCAAAATCAGCGGCGATGCCGCAATGCTGAAACTGCGCTCTCCTGACACCTCTGTATTAGGGGGTGACAGTGGCGGCGGTGGTCGTGGGCCGCTGACGCTGTACCTCGCCGGGTTCGACGCCAGTTGGGAGGCCGACCTGTTCGGCGGCTCACGTCGCGCCATCGAAGCCGCCCAGGCCGAAGCCGAATCGTCACAGGCCCGGCTGGCGGACGCGCAGGTGCAACTGGCGGCAGAGATCGTGCAAACCTACGCCGACCTTCGCGACCAACAGGCGCGTCTGGCGCTGGTCGAGGCCAGCGTGGCCATCGAAGATCAGGCGCTGGACCTCACGCGGCAACGCCGCAGCCGGGGCGTGGCGTCGCAATTGCAACTGGAGCAAGTGCTGACCCAGGCCGACAACACCCGCGCCCAGCGTCTGCCGCTGCAAGCCTCAATTGTCGAATCGGTGGACCAGTTGAGTCTGCTGTGCGGGCTGGAACCCGGCGAACTCGACGACAACCTGAACACCGCGCAACCCATGCCGTCGATCCCCAGCCAAGTGCCGTTTGCCGACCCGGCGGCGATTCTCAAGGCGCGCCCTGACATCCGCGTCGCCGAACGCGCCCTCGCTTCCAGCAACGCACAGATCGGCGAAAAGAAAGCCGACTGGTTCCCGAAGCTCAGCCTGACCGGTGACCTGTCGTTCTCCGCGGCCGACCCCGGCCACCTTGCGCGCAAGGAAAACGGCACGTGGCTGTTGTTGCCGCGCCTGACCTGGAACATTCTGGATTTCGGGCGCGTGGCCGCCAGCGTCGAAGGCGCCGAAGCCGGGCACGACGAAGCGCTCGCGCAGTATAAAAGTGTGGTGTTGAGTGCCTTGCGGGATGCGGACGTGTCACTGGCGCGCTACGGCCATCAGCGGGAAAACGTCGTGCTGTTGCGCAACGTCGAGGCCTCCGCCGTACGCGCCGCCGACCTCACCCAGCAACGCTATCGCGCTGGCACCGCCAGCACGCTGGACTGGCTCGACGCCGAACGCACCCGCTACCAGGCGCAGGAAAGCCGAATTTCCGGTGATGCAGCGCTGCTCAAAGATTTCGCCGCGCTGCACAAATCGCTGGGACTCGGTTGGGTGCTATAGACCGTAGCGGGCTGAATCACACGCAGTCTTTGGCGGCCTGCCCCACGCCCGACGACAGCAGGCTGCGTTCGTAGATGAACACTTTGCCACCGCTGCCAGCCTTATAGGCTTCGATCACGTTGTCGGCCGCCAGCGAGCTGGACATCGTGATTCGGTAGTGGCGCTGGGTCTGGGACAGCAACGGGCTCAGCGAATGACTTTGCAGCTTGGGCACCACGCAGGCCGCGAACTGCTCCGGCGACTTGCTGGTTTCCAGGGTCAAGGTGGGTTCGTTGGGCGCAGAAGCACAACCGGTTAACACGGCGAAAGCCGTCAGGGCCATCGAAGCAAGGGTCAGACGCATGGGGGATTCCTGTCATTCGTGCTGCCCCAGCGGGCAGCTTTTCTAATGCAGGCCATTGTCCAGATCGGGCGTCATAACTGAACTTGTAATCTTTGATGCTGACTATCACCGTTAACGATAAACAGCTTGTCACCCGCTGAGCCATCTGCTCAGGAGATAACCACCATCGCGTAATTTCGTTACGGCCTCCACGCCCGTATCGCGTAGCCTGACCAAGTCCCTTTGCCCTCAGAAGACGCCTGAAAACGATGCGCAATCCTCATCTCAAGCGCCTTCCCCTGTCGCCTCATGACGGCTTATTTAAAGCTCACCGCACGCATCGCCTTGGTGTTGACCTGCAACTCGAACACGTCGGGCCGCGAGTAATGGCCGCAGACATCGAAGTCCAGGTTGGATTTGTTCAGCATTGCCAGGTCGACGTCGGCGTACAGCTCGGTTTCGGTGTCGAACACCGGCCCCGCGAGCACTTCACCCATGGGGCTGACGATCATGCTGCCACCGCGCATGATGTATTCGTCGGCGTTGAATTCCAGACCGAACGCTTCCTGATAGCTGTGCGGGTACTCATTCAGCTTGATCGCCTGGCAGGCCGACAGCACGAACGCTCGTCCTTCCAGCGCGATGTGCACCATCGAACTGCTCCAGCCCTTGCGGTCATCGGCGGTCGGTGCGCAATAGAACTGAGTGCCTTGGGCGTACATCGCCTGCCGCAGCGCCGGCATGTAGTTTTCCCAGCAAATCACGTTGCCGATGATGCCGATGTCGGTGGGCACCGCCTCGATGGTCGAGCCGTCACCAAACCCCCAGATGATGCGTTCCTGGCCAGTGGGCATCAATTTGCGGTGATAGCTGGCAATGCCTTTGCCGGGCACGAACGTCACGGCGGTGCAGTACAGGGTCCGCCCGAAACGTTCGATGATGCCCATGACTGCGATCACGTTCACCTCAGTCGCGCACTCGGCGATGATGGCCAGCTCGGGCCCGTCCAGCGCAACGGCGCCTTCGAAATATTCGTTGTAGAGGTCCCGGCCATCGATGGTCCGGTTACCGACGACGCTGCCGAAACTCTGGCCCTTGGGATATCCGCCGATAAAGGCTTCCGGGAAGACCGCCAGCCGCGCGCCTTGGCTGGCGACGCGGTGCAAAATCTCACAGGCCTTTTCGGCGCTGGCCACGGGGGCGAACGGAACGGAAGAGGCTTGTACAACGGCGATACGGGTCATGCTGTTCTCCTAGTACGCAGAAATGTTGTTGTCTTTGGTTTCTGGAAGGGTCACCAGCAACACGGCAAAACACAGGGCCGACACTGCGGTGAGGTAAAGCGCGGGCATGTTGACGTCGCCGGTGGCCTTGATCAGCGCGGCGGCAATGAACGGTCCGGGGCCTGCCAGCGTCGCCAACGCCAGGTTATGGCCCAATGCGGCGCCGGTGGAACGAATGGAGGCCGGGAAGACTTCCACCAGCAGCACCACGTCCATGACCGCCGTGATCGCCACCAGAATCGCGAACACCAGCAAGGCTGTGATGATCAGCGCGGTGCTGCCACTGTTGAGCATCCAAAAGATCGGGTAGGCCATGACCGTCAGGCCCGCAGCGGAAAACAGCACCAATGTGCGGCGGCCAATGGCGTCGCTGATGCGGCCAATGATCGGGTTGACGATGCAGTACACCACCAGCGCGGCGCTGCACAGCCACAACGCGGTGCTTTTCGGCAGGCCGACGGCGGTGACCAGATGGTTGTTGGCGTAGGTGATGAAGTAATACAGCGACACCCCGAACAGCGCCGAAAACGCGTACGTGGTGATGAACGCCTTGCGCTTGGCCGCGCGGGACGGCAGCGACACATGGGCAGACTGACGTTGTTTGACCAGTTCTTCGTAGACCGGGGTGTCGCCCAACTTGCGGCGGATGAACACGGCGATGCCGGTCATGACGATCGAGACCACGAACGGCACACGCCAGCCCCAGGCCATCAGTTGCGCGTCCGTCAGGTTCGAGGACAGCATCGCCGCCGTAAACGTGCCGACCAGAAACGCCAGCCCGGCGGTGCCGGTGATCACGCTGGCAGCTGTGGCCCGGCGGTGGCTCGGCGCGCTTTCGACGATGTAGATCCCGGCGCTCGACCACTCGCCGCCGACCATCATCCCCTGAATGAAGCGCAACGCGATCAACAGGATTGGCGCCGCGATGCCAATGGCCTCGTACGAGGGCAACAGGCCGATGATCGTGGTGCAAATGCCCATGCCGAACACCGTCACAATCAACACGGCGCGACGACCCAGCCGGTCACCCAACGGCCCCAGCACCAGTGCGCCCAACGGGCGGGACAGAAAGCCGACAGCGAACACGGCCAGGGACGAGAGCAGCGAAACCCCCGCTGCGGTGGAGGGAAAGAACAGCGTGCCGATGATCCCGGCGAAATATCCGTAGATCGCGAAGTCGAACCATTCCATGAAATTGCCGATGCCGACGGCGATCGCCCGCTTGTTGATGTCGACCCGTTCCGTGTCGGAAGCCGACGCTTCCCTTTGTGCCGAATGTTGTGCCACGCTCATTGGACTGCCCCTTTGGTTGGTCATTTCTGGTTATGTGTGTCGTGCGGGGGCATCGTGAAATGGCCAGGGAGCGGTGACAAACGATTAGGAAATATGAGCCGGATTAACGTACGTAATATCGCGCGCATGGACCTGAACCTGCTGCTGACGTTTCACTGCCTGATGACGGAACGCAGCGCCACGCGGGCGTCCGCCGTCTTGCACGTGACTCAGGGCGCGGTGAGTTCGGCGTTGCGCCGTCTGCGCGAACACTTCGGCGATGAGCTGTTCGTGCGCACCAGTGCCGGGATGCAGCCCACACGCAAGGCACTGGAGATCGCGCCGATGATCACCGAGGCGCTGTCCACCGTGTCTGCGCTGCTGGGGTCGGACACCTCGTTTTCACCCGAGGAATCCCATTACGTCTTCAACCTCGCGATGTCGGACGACCTCGAAGCGTTTCTTGCACCCCGGCTCGTCGGTGCCGTGTCTCAGGAACGGCTCGGCATTCGCTTCGCCTTTCACCAGACCAACAGTTCGCTGTGGAAGAACGCGCTGCATGATCCGGCGATGGACCTGGTGATCTGCAGCGAGCCGAAGGATTTCAGTACGCAATACTCGTCACAGGTGCTGTTTTCGTCGTCCTATTCCTGCCTGTACCGGCCAGGAGCAGGCGAATCGGAGCCGCTGGAACTGGACGATTATTTTGCCGCGGAACACGTGCGAATCTGCTTCGACGGACGACGGGGGTTCATTGATGACCTGTTCGAGGCGGCGGGCCACACGCGCAAGGTGACGGCGTCGTTCACCCACTTCGCCGGGGCGCTGACGACGCTGTTGAGCACCGACGTGGTGGCGACGATTCCGACCTTTGCGGCGCGCAGTTTCGCCCAATACATGCCGCTGACGACCTGCCCGGTGCCCCTGGCCGTGCCGTCGTTTCGCTGCTTCATGGTCTGGGACATCGCCAAGCAGGACAAACCCCAGCATGAGTGGATTCGCAGCTTCATCTCCCAGGTCACGAGGGAGCTGAAATAGCGGGCGAGAAGACCCCTGCAACGCGCGACCCGCCGTGCTTTTCTGCACACCCGTTGCGCACCGACGACACGAGTCCGGGCATTCTGTTCCGATCAGGCCTGGACGTCTGAACCCTTGATTCGAACCACCAGGAGTCACCCATGAGCCACCGCATCCTCGACCTTTTCGGTATTGATCTGCCCATCATCCAGGCCCCCATGGCGGGCGCGACCACCGCGAAAATGGTCATCGAAGCCAGCAATGCGGGCGGCCTGGGTTCCCTGCCGGGGGCGATGCTCTCCATTGAGCAAATGACCGCCGCGCTGGATGAGATTCGTGGGCAGACCCGCAAGCCGATCAACCTGAATTTTTTCTCCCACGTCGCGCCCGCCGCTGATCCAGTGAAGCAGATGGCCTGGCGATCCAAACTGGCGCCCTATTATGTCGAACTGGGGTTGGACCCTGCCGAGCCGATTCCCTCCTCGGCGCGGGCACCCTTCGATGACGCCTATTGCCGTGTCGTCGAGCAGTACCGGGCCGAGGTGGTGAGTTTCCATTTTGGCCTGCCGGATGAAGCGCTGTTGAAGCGCGTGCGCGCCACCGGGGCGAAAATCATCGCGTCGGCCACCACGGTCAAAGAAGCGCAATGGCTGGCCGAGCGTGGTGTCGACGCGGTGATTGCCATGGGCTACGAAGCGGGCGGTCATCGGGGCAACTTCCTGACCCACGACATGGCCGCGCAGGTCGGGCTGTTCTCGCTGGTGCCGCAGATCGCGGACGCTGTGTCGATCCCGGTGATCGCAGCGGGAGGCATTGCCGAGGCGCGGGGTGCGCGGGCGGCCTTCGCGCTCGGTGCCGAAGCCATTCAGGTGGGCACCGCGTACCTGTTGACGCCGGAAGCGAAGATCAGCGATTTCCATCGTCAGGCCCTGTTGAATGCCGACGACGACAGCACAGTACTGACCAACCTGTTCACGGGCCGTCCGGCGCGGGGCATTCTCAACCGCCTGATGCGCGAAATCGGCCCGCTGTCCGAACACGCCCCGGCCTTTCCCACCGCAGGCGGCGCGCTGATGCCGTTGCGTGCAGTGACCGACAAGGCCGGGGTCTCAGACTTCACCAACATGTGGGCGGGCCAGTCCTTCAGGCTCTCGCCACAGATGACCACTGCTGAGCTGACCCGTCACTTGGGCGGCGTGGTGTTGAACCTTTCCGGAGCCTAAGCGGTGGATCAAGGGCGCGGGGATTCAACCCATCGAGCGGCTGGCCAGGCTGCCGGTGATGTACCCGGGCCTCGACATTGATCTGGCCACCGACCTGCGCTCGGTCAGCCTGGAACGGCATCAGGCGGACATCGCCGTGCGCATCGGCAAGCCACTGGATGGCAATTTCATCGCCAAACCACTGGGTCGACTGGCCTTCGGGTATTACGGCACGGACGACGTCTGCCGCGCCGTCGAAGCCGGTGGCGATCCGAAATTCATCAGCTTCGATGAAGAAAATTCGGACATGCCAGAAGCGTTGTGGCTCGCCCGCCACTTCCCGTCCGCACGGGTGCCGTTTCGCGCCAACAACCACATTGCCCAGGCCACGGCGGCCCGGTTCGGATCGGGGCTGGCGCTTGTGCCTCATTACGTGGGGCGACAGGAACCGACGCTGCGGCTTTGCCAGTTGAAGAGTGCCCCGCCGCCCAGGGAGGCATGGCTGTTGATACGCCCGCAGGATCGCAAAGACTTGCCCATTCGGGCGGTTGCGGATTACCTGATGGAGACCTTCGAGCAGGAACAGGGGTTGTTTCTGGATTAGGCACGGCGGCTTCTTGCCGCGTATGGCCGCGTCGCCATGAAGGCTCGGGCCTGACACAGGACTGCGGAAGCGGCCTGAATAACCTCATTAAAACCTTTGGGCAAGTTAGGGTTTATATGAAGAAACCCAACCGACGCCCATAAAAAATGGCGACCACAATGGCCGCCATTTTCACGTTCTGCTTTAGCTTCAAGTGTGTCACTTGACCCTCGAAGCGGCCGCCTTACTTGCGCTTGACGTTATGGTCGAGGAACTGAACGATCGCCGCGCCTATTTCATCGACGTGAGTTTCCAGTGCGAAGTGACCGGTATCGTAGAAACGAACATCGGCATGTTTCAAATCCCGCTTGAAGGCTTCTGCACCGGGTGGCAGAAAGAACGGATCATTCTTGCCCCATACGGCCAGGAGCGGCGGCTGGTGTTCGCGGAAGTACTTCTGAAACTCGGGATACATCGCGACGTTGTTACGGTAATCGCGAAACAAATCCAGTTGAATTTCAGCGTTATCACCGCGAGCGACATGCGCGGCATCCATCAAGTACGTTTCCGGTGCGACCACACTCGGATCTTGCGTGCCGTGCGTGTATTGGTCCCGGATGGCATCTGTCTCAAAGAACGGACGCAATGCATCGCGGTTCTGCTGCGACGGGTCTTTCCAGTATTTCTGAATCGGCGCCCAGCCATCGCTCAAACCCTCGACGTAGGCGTTGCCGTTCTGGGTGATGATCGCAGTGATGCGCTCAGGGTGGGCTTTCGCCAGACGCCAGCCCACCGGTGCACCGTAGTCGAACACTTCCATTGCATAGTGCTTCAGGCCGAGCTGTTCCGTGAACTGATTGATCGTGTTCGCGATGTTCTCGAACGAATACACATAGTGATCCCGGGCCGGACTTTCGGTCAGACCGAAGCCTGGGAAATCCGGCGCAACCACGTGATAGCGCTTGGACAGGATCGGGATCAGGTTACGGTACATGAACGATGAAGTCGGGAAACCGTGCAGCAGCAAAACAGTGGGGTTGGCTGGATTACCGGCCTCACGGTAAAACACTTTCACGTCGTTGACTTGCACGTAGCGGTAATGCACTTGCTGAAAGGATTGAACACTGGACGTCATGGTTTTCTCCGTGGCCGCCTGAGCGGTTGTGATGCCTGAACCGACGGCGATCGCCGCACTGGCGCACATGGCCGCCAGCAATTTATTGAACGTCATACGTTGTGATCCTTGATAGGTAAACAGGAGGTCAGCATGGGGCGTTCCCCCTGCAGGCCTGCGTTGAAGTGGGTCCATCCTTGCATACGAAGAAGTAACCTGTCAAACAGGTTAATTCAGGTTATTTTCTATAAACGAACAGGAAAATGCAGGCGCAGGAGGGAGCTACACACGGGCAGCCGTGCGCACCATGAACCTGGAAAGAGGAATGAAACAAGACGTCCCTGTCTTGCGGGCATGCCGTAGCGTCAGGACGTGCGTTTGAGGCTGTCCCGGTATTCTGAAACCGTGACACCGCCGACACCCCAGCTGTCGAGGTCGACCTCGTCAATGACGACGAACGTGGAATCGAGCGGCTTGCCCAATACGTCGAGCAACAACTGGCTGACGCCTTGAATCAAGGCTTTTTTCTGTTCCGGCGTGGTGGCACTGGCACCGGGCGAGGTGCCTTCCCGGGTGACTTTGATGTTGACGTAAGGCATCGATTCATCTCCTGGTGTTGGGAGTCACTTGGCCGTGGCGGCCGGGGCGCGAGTGGCGAATTCAACACGAATCCCGCCTGGGATTGCGCAAATGAAATGGGAGCGTGGAGAGTCGGGGCCGGTTGGCTGAGGTGCAAACTCCACGACCACGCCGGGGTAGGCACTGACTTTCTCGAACACGTCCGGCAAGTCGGTCACGGCCAGGGCAAGGTGGTGCAGGCCAATGTTTTTTCGGCGGTCGAAGCGTGTGGCTGTCTGCGGGTCCGCCACCTGCCAGAGCGTGACGGTCACGGTGCCGTCGTTGACGAATGCCGAAGGATAGGCCGGGATGCGCCCGACTTCTTTCCAGCCCAGGCATGTGCAGAAAAAATCGACGGTCTGGTCGAGGTCTTCCACGGCCAGCCCTACGTGGTGAACACCTTGCGTCAGTGCGTCACTCATGACAAATCCTCTTGGATGCCGTGTTGATTTTGAAGGGACAGACCCAGGCTGCGGCATCACCCGGGGTCGCGTGTACAGTCATAGCCCAGCCTCGGCGTCGGCGCCGGTTTCGCGCGCGACAAAACTCCGCTGCGTGGCGCCACACAGACGGTTCTTGCGCTGCCCAAAGGGCTGGACCAGACTATGAACCCTCCGCGGAACCTTGATAATCCAACGTTTTCGGGAAAGACCTTCACTGTTTTCGGGAAGATGAAGTGGACCGTATCGAAGCGATGAACCTGTTGCTGAGCACCATCCAAACCGGGAGTTTTTCCGCTGCCGCTCGTGCCTTGCGGATTCCGGTCCAGACGGTCAGCCGCAACATCGGGGACCTCGAAAAGCATTTGGGAACGCAATTACTGACGCGCACGACGCGCAAACTCGGCCTGACCGATGCGGGGGTGATTTATGCCGCCGCCGCGAAGAAAATCCTCGAACAGGTCGCCGAAGCGGAACGTACGGCTGCGGGGGAATTCGTTGCGCCTCGGGGGGAACTGGTCATCTCCGCCCCGCTGCTGTTTGGCCGCCTTCACGTGCTGCCGGTGGTGGCGGATTTCCTCGGACTGTTTCCCGAAATCAACGTCAGACTCGACCTGCGAGACCGGAATGTCGATTTGCTCGACGACCAGATCGATATGGCCGTGCGCATCGGTCATCTACCCGACAGCGGCATGATTGCCACCCGCGTCGGTGCGGTGCGCGGAGTGATCTGCGCCAGTCCCAAGTTGCTCGCCGAACATGGCGTGCCGCAGACGCCCCTCGACTTGAAGCACATGCCGTGTATCGCCACAGACGGTCCGACGTTGACCGCTGGCTGGCGCTTTCAGGCTCCGGACACCGGCGCGTCCATTGAGGTGGCCTTTGCTCCGCGCCTCCTCACGGGGGCCAACGCGCTGGTGGACGCTGCCGTGCAAGGTGTGGGGTTCGCCCGACTGCTTCATTACCAGGCCCATGAAGCCATCCAGGCCGGAACCTTGCGCATCGTCCTCGAAGAATACGAATTGCCGCCCTTCCCCATTCATATCCTGCACGCGCCTCACCGTCACATGCCGTTGAAAATCCGTCGATTTCTGGACTTTGCCAGTCCGCGCCTGCGCGATGCGCTGGCGCCCCTGTCTTCACCATGAGCGGCTTCGGTCATTCGTCAGTGCGCAGTGTCACTCACGAAACCGTAACTTGGCCAAGTGCATTTCAGGGGTTACCATTGGCCGATTCTTCGTTAGGGAACCTTCATGACCTCCAAGCTTCGCGGCCCCGCCATTTTCGTCGCAGACGCCCCTGCACTGGACTTTCTGAACTCCATCGCCACGCCGATGACCGAACCTGTCGACTGGATCGATGACGGTGACGACTGGCTGGACTGGTTGCGCCAATCGGGCTGGGTCGACGAATCCGTTCTTAACACCCTGCGTGAAAGCGCGCTGCCGGGCGAGCTGGACAACGCCGCCGCGCAAGCAAGATCGCTCCGCGAGTGGTTTCGGGCGTTCGTGCTCAAGCACCGAGGGCAGCCCCTTGATCCGTCGGCCGCTTCGGAACTCGGATCGCTGAATCGCTTGCTGGAACGGGATGAGAAGTACGCGGAAATCACAGCCGGTGAAGGTCTCGACGGGAAACTGTCCCTTGGCCTGAAACGGCGCTGGCGCACGCCGGAATCCTTGTTGTTGCCCGTAGGAGAGGCGATTGCCGAGTTCCTGTGCACTGAGGATTTTTCAGACGTCAAAAGCTGCGAAGGACCGACCTGCACCCTGATGTTCGTTGACCACACCCGAGGCAAGAAACGCCGCTGGTGCAGCATGGCCGCCTGCGGCAACCGCGCCAAAGCAGCGGCGCATCGGGAACGGCAGAAGAAGTCGGTTTAGGTCGGCGATTGCGGCAGCGCAAATGACCGGAACACGACACGATCCCACAGTTGAAACTGCGCCAGTCGCTTCGCTGCCGTCGTAACCTCCGGCGTCTCCCACGAGGTCTGCGGCGTGCAGGGAGGTTGCGGATCACATGGCTCTTTGTAGCAGCACGGCGTGCCCATCACAGAACACAAAAGAAAAACCCCGCGCAGTCATCGATTGCGCGGGGTTCGGTGCTACCGGCTGACGCCGATTAACGACGATCCAGCCAGACGGTCTGCGCGTTGCAGAATTCGCGGATGCCGAAGTGCGACAGCTCCCGGCCGAATCCGCTTTTCTTCACGCCGCCAATGGGCACCCGGGCGTCAGAGGCGGTGTAGCCATTGATGAACACGCCGCCGGTTTCCAGTCGTGCCGCGATGTCGCGGGCCTTTTCGACGTCCGCCGTCCAGACGCTGCCTGCCAGACCGAACTCGCTGTCGTTGGCCAGTTCGACGGCATGCTCAGCATCACGGGCGACGATCAAGGACGCTACGGGGCCAAACAGCTCTTCCGTAAACGACGTCATGCCTGGCCGCACATTCGACAGGATCGTAGGCGCATAGTAATTGCCCTCGCCCGTGACCTTTTCACCGCCGAACAACAGCGTCGCGCCTTCGCTCAGGGTTTTCTGCACTTGGGCATGCAGCTCGTCGCGCAGATCGTAACGGGCCATTGGACCGACGTAATTCGCCTCATCCAGCGGATCACCGACTTTCAGCGCCTTGACCGCCGCCACAAACTTTTCGGTAAATGCGGGCAGCACGCTTTCTTCGACGATGATGCGCTTGGCCGCCACGCAAATCTGGCCACTGTTCTGATAACGGCCGATCGTCGCGGCCTTCACGGCCTCGTCCAGGTCCGCGTCCGCCAGCACGATGAACGGGTCCGAACCGCCCAGCTCCAGCACGCACTTCTTCAACGCTGCACCGGCCTGAGCGGCGATGGCAGCACCGGCGCGCACGCTGCCAGTGACGGCAACCGCGGCAATGCGTGGATCGGCAATGGCTTTCGAAACGCCTTCGTTGCCGACGTTGATCACTTCGAACACACCTTCCGGCAGACCGGCTTCGGCCCAGGCATCACGCAACAGGTACGCGCTACCCATGACGTTGGGGGCGTGTTTGAGGACGTAGGTATTGCCCGAAAGAATCATCGGGATCGCGCCGCGCATCACCTGCCAGATCGGGAAGTTCCACGGCATCACGGCCAGGATCGGGCCCAGCGGCAGGTAATCGATGTACGCTTTGTCGTTTTCGACCGGGGTCTTTTCCGGGGCCAGCATTGCGGGGCCGTTCTCGGCGTACCACTCGCAGGTGGCAGCGGTTTTTTCCACCTCGCCACGGGACTGGGCGATGGGCTTGCCCATTTCGGCGGTCATCATCTGCGCCAGTGCCTCGGCGTTCTTGCGCAAGACCTTGGCGATTTTGCGCAACTGCTCGGCGCGCACGCTGATCGGCTCCTTGCGCCAGGCTTTGAAGCCAGCGGCAGCGCGGCTCAGGGACTGCTCAAGCTCGGCAGCCTGTTCGAACGGATACTCGGCAAACACCTTGCCAGTGGCAGGGTTCAACGAAATGGCGTGAGACGAAGATGCGTGTTGCGACATGAGTAAATGCCTCCTGTGGTGGTGTGACCTTCACACTGAATGCCGTCCGACGGCCACCCATTGCTGAAGTCTTGGGACCACGATAGGCTCTCCGAACCATTTTCGATAATGAATAATTATCAAAAATACATTCTCAAAACGTGAAAGGTTGACCACCCACATGGACCTGACCCAACTCGAACTGTTCAAGGCCATTGCCGAAGAAGGCAGCATCACCGCGGCGGCCCAGCGCCTGCACCGTGTGCCGTCCAACCTGACCACTCGCATCAAGCAACTGGAACAGGAACTGGGCGTCGATCTGTTCATTCGCGAAAAACTGCGCCTGCGTCTGTCCCCCACCGGCTGGACGTTTCTCGACTACACCCGGCGCATTCTCGATCTGGTTGAGGAGGCGCGTCAGGCCACCTCGGGGTCCGAGCCTCAGGGCGCGTTTTCCCTGGGCTCCATGGAAAGTACGGCGGCCGTGCGCATCCCGTCCCTGCTGGCCGCGTTTCACCAGCGCTACCCGAAGGTCGAACTGGACCTCTCAACCGGGCCTTCCGGAGACATGATCGACGGTGTGTTGTCAGGACGGCTGAGTGCTGCGTTCGTCGATGGGCCACTGCGTCACCCCGAGCTGGAAGGCGTCGAGTTGTTCGAAGAGGAAATGCTGCTGATCACCGCTGCCAGCCATGATCCCGTGACCCGTGCGCTCGATGTGAACGGCAAGACGGTCTATGGCTTTCGTCAGAACTGCTCCTACCGCCGCCACTTCGAAGCCTGGTTCAAGGCCGACATGGCCACCCCCGGCAAGATCCTCGAAATGGAGTCCTACCACGGCATGCTGGCCTGTGTGACCGCGGGCGCGGGCGTGGCGATGGTGCCGCGCAGCATGCTCGAAAGCATGCCAGGCAGTCCCAGCGTCCGGGCTTATCCGCTGAGCGAAGACTTCCGCTACTTGAACATCTGGCTGATCTGGCGACGGGGCGTGCGCTCGCCTGCGCTCAACGCCTTCATCGACCTGGTCCAGAGCGCCGTCCAGCATGCCATCGAGCCGCGCCTCGCCGGATGATTCTGTCAGGCCTTGGTGTAACGCAGCCACACAGCGCCGCCCTCTTGAACCTCGGCAGACGACAGCTTGAGGTGCGCGGGCTGTTTCCAGGCGTCGGGCGTCACTTCGAATGACGCGGGGTGTTCGCCGCGTCCGTCCACCAGCGGCAGAATCAGCACGCTCACTTCGTCCACCAGACCGGCGTTGACGAACGAGCCGCTGACATGGGGCCCACCTTCGACGATCAGCCGTTTGCAGCCCAGTTCTCTGCTTAACACGTCCACCACGTGCTGGAGGTCGATTTCGGTTTTTCCCGCAAACAGGTACGAAACGCCCACGGATTGCAGGTGCGCGAGGTAATCGTCCGAGACACCTTCGGTGAGCACTTCGACCACGTGAGAACCCAGCGCCTCATTCTTCTTCCAGCCCACTTTGCCGTGGGGGTCGATGGAAATGGCATAGGTGTCGGCTTTCCGCTCGACGAAGTGATCCGTGCGCGGAATCGCACCCTTCGCCAAGCCTTTCGGATAGCCGTCGTCGTGGGCGATTTCCTGCATGGTCACGCGACCGCAGATCCAGGCATCGAATTCGAAGGTCTGGGCCAGCGTTTCGTAGAGGTCGCCCGCGGATTTCTTGAAGGCGCGGTCCCAGCCGTCGGTGAGCGCGTGGCCGTCGAGGGACGACATCATGTGGCAAATGACATAAGGCTGCATGGCAGACTCCAGCAATGGATGAGCGATGTAAAACCGACCCGGAAGGCGCAACGTTAGTTCAGCCCATCCTCCACGAGCGGCCGGCTGTCATACCGCCCATGGATCAAGCCCGACGCCGCACCGCCACGCATTTGATTTCCACCAGGATGCCGGGGTGCGCCAGTTCGCTCACGCCGATGCAGGTCCAGGCGCACAAGCCTCGGGGGAACAGCCGGTTTTTTACGTCACGAAACACCGGCATGTGCTGCGACATGTTCACGTGGTAGGTGGTCATGTCGACGATGTCTTCGAACGTGCAGCCTCCCGCTTCGAGCACCTGACGCAGGTTGTCCCAGGCAGCGATGAACTGTTGTTCCGGGTCGTCGATCACCTTGAGGTCGGCGGTTCTGCCGACTTGTCCGGCGCAGTACAACGTGTCGCCGACGCTCACAGCAGGGGCGTAACCGGCGCGTTCAACGAGGGATGTCATGGTGTCGGGAACAATCAGCGTACGATCAGTCATCGGGCGGTCTCCTGTTGAAAGAAGGCGCGATTATGCCGTCGAGGGAGGGCACGCGAGTAGCGGAAGCAAAAAAAGCCCGCCCTCGATGCATCGAGGGCGGGCTTTCACGTTACGTCAGGATCATCGGGTAAGTTTGTCGTAATCCATCTCACCGGCCACTTCGCGGAAGTTCATATGGTCGAGTTTTTTCTCGTCCTGAGCCGCCACGCGGGACGCGCCGACCTTGTCCGCGCCATCGGATGCGAGGCCGCGTTCAGGCTGGCCGTTCGCAGCGACAGCGTTGGCGCCGACGTGATCTGCTCCGTCAGCAGCAACACGATTGGCACCTACACGATCAGCGCCATCAGCAGCAACGGAATTCGCGCCCACATGATCAGCACCGTCAGCCGCTACGCGATTGGCACCTACACGATCAGCGCCATCAGCCGCTACGCGATTGGCACCTACACGATCAGCGCCATCAGCCGCTACGCGATTGGCACCTACACGATCAGCGCCATCAGCAGCAACGGAATTCGCGCCCACATGATCAGCACCGTCAGCCGCTACGCGATTGGCACCTACACGATCAGCGCCATCAGCAGCTACGCGGTTTGCACCCACACGATCAGCGCCATCAGCAGCAACGGAATTCGCGCCCACATGATCAGCACCGTCAGCCGCTACGCGATTGGCACCCACGCGATCAGCGCCATCAGCAGCTACGCGGTTTGCACCCACGCGATCTGCACCATCAGCCGCTACGCGGTTTGCACCGACTCGGTCTGCGCCGTCAGCAGCGACACGATTCGCACCGACACGATCCGCGCCGTCAGCCGCTACGCGGTTGGCACCTACGCGGTCAGCACCATCTGCGGCTACGCGGTTTGCACCGACGCGATCAGAACCGTCGGAAGCGGTGGCATTGGCGCCCACGTGATCCGCGCCATCGGACGCGGTCGCATTCGCTCCGACATGGTCGCTGCCATCAGAGGCCGTTCGGTTCGGGCCGACTTTCTCGGAGCCGTATTCCGCCACGGCCTTGCCAGTGTTCACATCGGACGCCGCATACGCGGTGGACACACCCAAAGCCAGCACGGAAACCGTCAGGCCCCAAACCCATTGCTTATTCATCGCCGATTGCTCCAAGTGTCATGTCTGTCGAGGCGGGCGAATCGCCCGGCCAGTGAATGTCTTCGACAATAAAACGGTGCCCTCAAATAAGGACGGTCTACATTTCCAGACTTGCATGGATGGCCTGTGCAGCCAGCGAGCGGCGTTTGACTGGACAGTCGGTATCAACGGCGAACGCCCGCGTCTGCTCAGGTTAGTCCTGATTTCGGGCGGGTGCCTCAATTGCGAAGCTTCATCCGCCCGATGGCAGACTATCTACCATTAAACGCTTCGAGTGGGCGGTGTGCTATTAGTTCTGTGGGCTTAAATAAAAGCACGATTGTGCAAGTTTTGAGGGGTACTAACAGACTTTTGAGTTATGGATATCTAATGTGTATGCGCCAAATAAGTGCAGACGGAAAAGAACTAAGGCCATAAAGGCTAACGCTATACGCTAACGCATCAGTTCGCATAGTCACTGAACGCGTCGCGTACTCTAACAAGCGCTGCACAACGCTTTTGATTACGGGCCGTGGGAGTTGGCTTGCCTACGATCTGCTGCGCAGCGGCAGTAGAACCAAACACCTCCACCCTGTCAGACAGATCGCATGCTCTGAATTTGCGACTGCTTCGCAGCCGATCGTAGGCAAGCCAACTCCTACGCCCTCCGGGCAGAATCAAAAGCCCATGAAGTGCGTCAATCCTGCTTTTTCTTGCAGCTTGCAGCTCAAAACTCGCGGCTCAAAACTTCAAGCCGCCTCAAGTCATCTCCATCCCCCCTTCCCCCTCAACATCCCGCTCCCGTTCACGACGGCGCACATGATTCTCGTACTGCGCCCGCAAGGCCGCGCCGGTTGTGGACGCGGTTTCGGAAGCACCACGGCCCACGGCTTTGGCGCCCGCCATGGTCTTGTCGCCAACGAAAGAAGCTGACGTGGACGCCGCACCCTTGACGGTGTTTTGCAGGAAGGCTTCCGCGCCCTTGGTGGCTGGGTCGGTCATCACGCCTGCGGTGGTCCAGCCAGCAAACACGGCGGCCGATGCAGCCGTGTTGGTCAACTGGCTGACAACGGTCTTGGCATAAGGATTACTGAGGTTTCTGGTCGCCAATTCCTGCAACTTGCCCACGCCCGCGAACCCACCCGCCAACGCCAGCCCGTTCTGGGTCAGGCTGGTGGCCGAAACCAGGCTGCGCACGGCTTTGCTGCTGTCGGTCAGGATGTCGATAGGCATGCCCGCGAGGCGTTTGCCGGCATTGACCGCCGCCCCCGAATAGCTGGCGTTCTTGATGCCCTTATAGGCGTCGAGCCATTCCGTTTCTTCGTCCAGCGGCTTGGCCTCGGCGTCTTTACGGCCGAACACATAGGCCCCACCGCGCTGATGGTCACGGTGTTCCGTGGCTTGCAACCGGTTGCCGAATACGGCATTCGCCCCGAGTCCACCGACCGTAGAGATCGCGGTGTCCATCGCGCCCTGTGCCTTGGGATGCCCCGCCAGCGCGGTGGCCATGACCGTACGCGCTGCGTTACGGGCGGTGTAGCCCTGAATCGCCACGCCCATGTCGACGCTCTGCCGGACCAACCCCGGTGCGTGCAGCCGCTGGGAGACCGCCATCGCATCATGCAGTTTGTCCGGCGTGGTCTTGAGGAATTGATTATCGCCGGTCACCCGGTTCATCACCCCGGTGCCCACCTGATCCATGACCCCCGACAGCGCCCCGGAAATCAGCGGCGTCAGGGGTTTGAGTGGAGTCGGCAGCCAGTCGCCCTTGTTGATCTCGGGGCGGGCGTATTGCAACGCCGTGGCGGCGGCGAAGGGAATCGCACGGAACGCGCTGGACGTGTGGGTCGCCAGCCGGTCGAACTTCTCGCCCTTGGCCAGGGTGTCTGCGATGTCGCTCAGGGTTTCGCCCTCCCGCTGCAACACGCGGGCACGGCTGGTGGCGATGTCGTTGAGCTGCGCGTTATGCCGGGTCACGCCTTCGTTATGTTGGTTGATGTCATCCAGCGCCTCTTGGCTGGCGCCGGGAGGAGCCGTTTTCAAATTCTGGTAATGGGCAGAAAAAACGTGTTGTTTCAGGTAATCGGCGATCAGCGTGACTTCCGCTTGCACCAGCGCCGGAGACAACGCGGCAACCCGCCCCGCGCCATGCCCTGCGTCGGTGTCGTTGACGGTGTTCGCCGACGTGCTGGCGACCGGCTGAGCGCCTTGGGGGGTTCTCTGGATTCCATTCATGGTTAACACCTCTTGTTGATGGGCGAGCCAGACGGCGCGACGGGCACACACCCGCCCGTCACCCGGCCCTTGAGCGAGTCACCGATCAGCCGGGCAATTGCCCCTGACCGCTTTCGATGATCTTCGCGAAGTTCATGACGTTGTTGACGTAGTCGGGATCGCCCACGCCGCCTGCGTTGGCCAGGTCACCCTTGCTGACCTTGTCCGGGCCGGAGTTGTAGGCTCGCAGCGCGGAACCCCAGTCGCCGAACGCTTCTTTCTGATCGCGCATGTACAGCGCGCCCGCCATGATGTTGTCGTGGGCGTTGTTCACGTCGGCGTTGCCCAGCAGGTCGGGGTTTTCCTTTTTCAGACCGGCGAAGGTATCGGCGTTGACCTGCATCAGGCCCGCATCGGTCTTGCCGTTGACGTTGGTGGTGTCCTGGCCCAACTGACCACGGGACTCGGCCCAGATCTGCCCGGCCAGCACGCTCGGCGGAACGCCCGTGGCGTTCGAGGCGTCCATGATGTCGTTGCGGTACGGTTCGAGCTGCTTGGGCAGGTGCAGATCGCCGGAACCGGTGAGCGACGTATCGCCCGGCACCGTGCTGGCGGCGTTGCTGGCCGGCGCCCCAGCGCCCTCTGCACCCGACGCGCCCTCGCCCGAACCTGCGCCGGAACCCGCCCCGTCCACTGCGCCGCTCCCTGCACCGCTTCCGCTGCCAGTGGCCGGGTTCTGCGCCGCGAGGTTTTGCGCGTTGGACGGGCTGTTGGGGTTGTTCTGCATGAGCATCTGCATCAATTGCATCAGCAGGCTCATGATCTGCTGCACCACGCCCGCTTGTTGATCAGTGCTGGAGGCCGGGTTGCTGGCGTCCACCTGCGGGTCCTGGCTGTTGGGCGGCGCGAAATTGACCTGGGACTGCGTCGGGCTGGCGAACAGCAATGCGCTGGGGTCGATGGCCTGGTTGCCGCTGCCACTGCTGCCGAGGCCGTTGTGCTGGCCGGATTTGCCGCTCAGTGAGGAAAAATCCGTGGGCGTGTTCAGGTCCTGCAGGGGGCGATGCGACGAAACACTCATGTTCATGATCGTTTACCTCGTTTCAGGTCAGGGAAGAATCAATGGGCCTTCGGAATGCCGAACTGGTCCAGGACCGGGTCGACGTTGTGGTCGAAGGCTTTCTGCGCCTTGTGCTTCTTCACGGCTTCGATGATCGCGGAGATCCCGAAACCCAGGCTCATGGCGGCGTCGGCGATCCAGCCGACCACCGGAATCGAGGCGCCGATGGCGGCCCCGGCGGCCATCCCGGCGGCTTCACCGACGACCATGCCCGCGACGCGCCCGCCGACTTTCGCCGCCACTTCACCCAACCCGGCGCGCCCGGCGGATTTCGCCACCGCGTCGTAGCCTTGCTTGGCGGCCGACAGGCCTGATTTGATGCTGTCGTAAATCGTCTTGGCGGCGTCGGTCTTGTCGCCGCGGGCCAGCATGTCGGAGACGGAGGCGAATCCTGCGATGGACTGGAACGCTGCCGGGCCCATGTGAGAGGCCATTTTCGCGACCTGGGACGGCGCATGGTCCTTGTCACCCTTGCTCGCTTCGTCGAGCATCTTGCGGCCGGGTTTGGAGTCCTGAAGCTGGGCGAAGGTGGACTGCACGTAGTTCTGTTGTTGGCCCTGCACGAAATCCTGCGGCAACACGCTGTCGTAGGCGGCTTTCTGCGCGTCGGCGCTATTCAGGGCTTGTTCGCCGTCGGCCTTCTTCTGGTTCAGCAGCTGCTTGACCGCCCCACCTTCACTGAAATTGCTGACGTACGAGTCCTGAACCTTGCCTTGCAGGTCCGGGCGTTGGCCCAGCACCTGTTGCGCGGTGGGCACGTCGGCATTCGGCCCCAGCAGGTCTTGTTGCATTTGCAGCTGCGCGGACAATCCGCCGAGGGCGCTGCTGTAATCGGCGTTGGGTTTGTCCTTGCTGGTGGCCTTGTCGGCGGTGTTCAAATCAGTCTGCAAGGCCTCACCGCTGTTGACCTTCTGCATCTGTTCGTTGACGGCCTTTTGCAAGCTCGGCGTGCTGTTGACCAAGTTGCGCGACTGCTGCGGGATCTGTTGATCAAGGAAGGCTTGCACGTCGGGGTCGGCCTGCAATTGGCCAATTTTTTCGTTGAGCGCGTCTTCGGTCTTACCGGTCTTGCGCAGGTCTTCCCCGGCCACGACGCTTTGCTGGGTCTGTTGCAACTTGACCATCACCGCAGCCTTTTGCTCGCCGGTGTAGGCCGAAGGGTTGTCGAAAACGTCCTTGCCCAGCTTGCTGATGTCGGTGTTGGCGACCGAATTGAGGGTCGCGGCGTCGCTCAACACGCTGGCGAATTCACCGCCGTTGGTGGGCGCCTGTTTCTTGATCCAGTCGCTGATGTTGCTGGCGCTGAACAGTTTGTCGGGGCTGTGGGCCGCCAGTGACCGTCCTTCCAGACCGCCCTGGTCGATCTGGGTCAGGAAGCCCGGCTGCGACCAGGTCTTGGCCGCCTGTTTGAGCGGTCCGGCCAGCCCGGGGTTGTCGCTTTGGAGGGCTTTCAGGCCATCGGCGCTGGTCAGCCCGTCGACTTTGGTTTCGCCGTCCGTGCCCGCCGCGTGCTTGGGGTCGGCGGCCTTGGTCAGCGGTTCGTTGGCGCGCATCAAGGCGGCGCTGCGCACCAGTTCCATCGACTGCGGATCGGCGTCCGGGTGGTCTTTCTGATAATTCGAAATGTCTTTGTCAGCGCTGTCGGCGGCCTTTTGCATGTTCTTCGCGAAGGCCTTGAGGTCACCGTCGGTGATCTTGCCGTCCGCCTTGCCGCCGTGCTTGCCGGTGTCCACGACGGTTTTCAGCGCCGGGTTGGCGTTGATGAAGTCCATGGCCTTGGCGGCGTCCGGGCCTTTTTCAGCCGCCATGCGCGCGGCGGCGATGGGCCGGTTCAACTCCTTGGCGGCCTGCTCGCGCTGGTCCGGCGGCAAGTTGGCGACCATCGGCGCCCAGCGTTCCAGCTCCTTGGGCGACGAGTATTTCGAGTCGTCGAGGAAGCTGGCTTCGGTGGATTTGGGTTGGTCGGTGGGTTTGCTGGCATCGGTGGGTGTCGAGGCACTGACGTCGCTGACGGCGTTGGGTTTGCTGGCGCTGGCCGGGGCTTGCGTGGGCGTATTGGCCGAGGATGTGGCCGACGATGTGGCTGAAGATGACGTGTTGGCCGGCGTGCCTTGGGGCGGGGTTTGCGGTGTCTGCGGGTGTTGGGCGTTGCCCTTGAACAGCTGCAACAGCAGGGACAGCAATTGCTTTTCAGTGGCTGCGATGTCCCCGGCAGGCTGAGCCGTCGCCGCGCCGAACTGGACATTGGGGTTCGCGCCCTGACTCAGCAACGTGCTGGCTGATTTTGCCAGTGGCAGGGATTGAGCCGACTCGCCGCTGTCGGACTGAGGTGCGATACCGCTGTAGGGGCTGTTCGAAATACGCATGGGAGTCGCCATCCGGGAATGAAGGATGGCAACTGTGTGGTCCCGCATGCAGGTCGGTTCCGGGAAATGTTTCAGGTTGTTTCATTTTCGCGCTTGATTCTGGCCGAAGTCCGTGGGAGTTGGCTTGCCTACGATCTGCCGCGCAGCGGCAGTAAAACCGATCACCTCGGTTGTGTCAGGCAGCCCGCGTGCATCGGATTTACGACTGCTGCGCAGCCGATCGTAGGCAAGCCAACTCCTACGCCCTACGGGCAGAATCAAGCGCAAGCAATGCATCAGGCCCAATATCGCCTTCGACCAGAAGCAGGAGCGGTGCTGGCGCACGCCTTGAAACACAAGGCCCAGAGCCTCCCGCCGCCCTTATCAATCCCGTTGATGTCCACCATGAAAGCGATTGTCTTCAGGTTTTTCGGGCCTCGCGTAACATCGCCTCCATCGCTTACCTCCCTTACGATCTTCCCTACAGGATTCACGACCATGACTATCCACTTGATCAATGCCGTTGCCCTCACCGCCGTCACCGTTTTCCTGGTTAACCGCGCATTCGCCCTGTACGACCTGGTCAACGCTGCCACCGTTTCCGAGCACATCTGAAACGGTCTTGCCGTTTCGGCTGCGCTCGGCCAACGCTGAGCCTGGCTGAAGAAGACCGGCCTCAACTGAACGGGTCCATCTGACGCTTCAACTGCTCCCTGGCACGGGACAGGCGCGAACGCACCGTGCCAATCGGCACACCCAGCGAACTCGCGGTTTCCTGATAGTTGCCGTCCATTTCCAGTGACACCTCGATCACCCGCTGCATGTTCGACGGCAAGGTCCCGATGGCCTTGACCACGCGAACCAGTTGGCGGTGGCCGTCCACCTGATGCCCGATGTCACCCTGGCTGTCGAGTTCAGTGTGGGTCTGGTCCTCCCAGCTCTCCTGATAGGGCTGACGATACATTTTGCGAAAGTGATTGCGGATCAGGTTCAGCGCGATCCCGCACAACCACGTCTGCGGTTTGCTCGCATTCTGGAACTTGTGTTCGCTGCGCAGCGCCTCCAGAAAGGTGCATTGCAAGATGTCGTCAACGTCATCCGGGTTCATCACGCGCTTTTGAATGAATGCACGAATCATCTTGATCTGATCGCTCGTCAATTGGCGGATGCCGGAGATCGGCTGGTGGCGGTTTTTAGGTTCGATGTCGAGCAGTGCGAGGCTTGGGAACATCAGGGCGCTTCCTTGTTTGAAGTGTGTTAGCCCTATAGCGATAGCCGTGCCAGTCTCAAAAATACGCTATCTATCTGATTTTTAACGGGAATAAATTCGATCCAAAAACCATTCGTGCAAAAACTTGCGCGAAGGCACTGAATCCCTAACGGTTTTTGGCACAGATGCCGATTGTGCGGAATCGATGGAACCGTAATCCCCGGACGTCCCACTCAGAGCCCATGACCACGCTCAGAATCGTCCTATGAAGATCTCCGCTCCCGCTGCTCCTCAAGCGTTGCACACCCCTGAGCCCGCCCTCGCGAAGAACGCGGCGACGGTCACGACGCCCCCGCGCACCAACCTGCCGAACCTGGGCGGCACCTCGCCGCAACAGGTGGCCCGTTTCGCGTCGGCGCTGGTGCAACAGAGCCGCAGCCTGGGTCAGCGCGAACTGGTGGCGAGCGGCAATGCCTTGCAGTCTCGGGCGGCGAAGCTGGGGGAGTTGTATCAACTGTTGATGGGCACTCAGGATTCCGGGCTCGACGACGCGGCCCGCAAGATGCGCAAACAGTTGCAAAAGGAGCGGGCCGCCAGCCTTGAGCAGATTCTCGATTTTTCCGAAGGCGATCCCGCGAAGGCGCACGTGGTGCTTCAGGCCGCGAGAAAGCAGGCGCAAGCGGACGGCGCCACCGGCGAACACGTGGTCCTGACCCAACAATTGAAACTGCTGCGCCGCCAATACGGCCAGCGGACGCGCGCGGGAATCAACACCGCCAAGGCCTTCGCCCGCTCGGGCATCGACAACAAACGTCGCGGTGCCCTGCGCAACCTGTACGGCGTGGCCGTGTCCGGTCAGCCCAATATCACCGGCCTGATCGATGCCCTGCTCAACGAACAGGAGCAAGCCGGCGAGTTCGAACTCAACCTGCGGGACATGCGCAGCGCTCTCGCCGACGACCTCTCCGCCCTCACTCCTTCCACATCGCCCCAGCAATTGCGCACGCTGATGCACGGCCTCAACACCGCGCGCCACGTCGCGACCCTGCTGCAAAGCTGCGAACACCTGCTGGGGCGGATGCGCAACAAAAACCCCGGCGTCCAAGTGGATTCCGCCGCGTTCCTCAAACACCTGCTCGCACTGTCCGCCAAAGGCATGAGCCTCAATGAAACCCTGCAACTGACCCAGCACATTGGCGGCAAACAGCTCAAGCATCAGCTCGCGTTCCTCAACGGTCTGCGGCCGATGTTGCAGCAATTGCCGATTCTCCTGTGGCGCGACATGAAAAGCCGCCAGAACGCCTTGGGCAACCTGCTCATCCTCATGGCCGAGCTGACTCGGCTGGAACAGAACCCGCAGCAAGGGGGCCTTGCCTGATGGATCGTGTCATCAACCTGCTCAACCAACTCGCCCTGGCGGCCATGCGCCGCTCGGAAATCGTCGGCGCCTTCGTGGTGATCGCCATCGTCTTCATGATGATCACCCCGCTGCCCACGGGCCTGGTGGACGTGCTGATTGCCATCAACATCTGTATTTCCTGCCTGCTGATCATGCTCGCGATGCACCTGCCCCGGCCGCTGGCGTTCTCGACCTTCCCCGCCGTGCTGTTGCTGACGACGATGTTCCGTCTGGCGCTGTCGATTTCCACCACCCGGCTGATTCTGCTCAACCAGGACGCCGGGCACATCGTCGAAGCCTTCGGCCAGTTCGTGGTCGGCGGCAACCTGGCGGTGGGCATGGTGATCTTCCTGATCCTCACCGTGGTCAATTTTCTGGTGATCACCAAAGGTTCCGAGCGGGTGGCGGAAGTCGGCGCGCGGTTCACGCTGGACGCCATGCCCGGCAAGCAGATGTCCATCGACAGCGATTTGCGCGCCAACCTGATCAGCGTCCATGAAGCCCGCCGTCGTCGCTCTGAGCTGGGCAAGGAAAGCCAGTTGTTCGGCGCCATGGACGGGGCGATGAAGTTCGTCAACGGCGACGCCATCGCCAGCCTGATCATCGTCGCGATCAACATGATCGGCGGCATCGCCATCGGCGTGGTGCAGCACAACATGACAGCGGGCGATGCCTTGCAGGTCTACACCGTACTGACCATCGGCGACGGCCTCATCGCGCAGATTCCGGCGCTGCTGATTTCCGTGACCTGCGGCATGATCATCACCCGCGTGCCGGACGAGGACCGCGCCGAGGCCAATATCGGTCGGCAGATCGCCGAGCAGATCACCAGCCAGCCCAAGGCCTGGATCATCGCCGCCGTGGCCATGCTCGGGTTCGCCGCGCTGCCGGGCATGCCGACGGCGGTGTTCATCGTCATTTCGATCGTCTGTGGCACGGGCGGCCTGCTGCAACTGCACCGCGCCAAACCCCAGGCGGAACAGGTGCAGGCGGTGGCCGTGGCGCCGGAGATGAACGGCCGTGAAGACTTGCGGACCTTTTCGCCGAGTCGTCAATTCGTCCTGCAATTCCACCCTAGCCAGAACCCGGCGCAGGTCGAGGCGCTGGTCAGCGAGATCCGCCAGCGCCGCAACCGGCTGGTGGTGCAATACGGCCTGACCCTGCCCTCCTTCATCATCGAACAGGCCGAACACCTGCCTGCGGATGAATTCCGTTTTTCGGTCTACGAGGTGCCGCTGCTCAAGGCGACGTTCACCCAAAGCCACGTGGCGGTGGATGCGCGGATGGTCGAAGAATCGCCGGACGCCGGGGTCTACGGCAGCGTCGAACGGCAGGAAGGCCAATGGCTGTGGCTGCCTTATGACGACCCGCAACTGCAAAACCATGACGTCGAGCGGGTGGACGCCATGACCCTGATCATCGAGCGCATGGAGCGCGCCTTGCAGTCCTGCGGTCCGCAATTCATCGGCTTGCAGGAAACCAAGGCGATCCTCGGCTGGCTGGAAAGCGAACAGCCGGAACTCGCTCAGGAAATGCAACGGGTGCTGCCACTGGCGCGGTTCTCGGCGGTGTTGCAACGTCTGGCGTCGGAGTGCGTGCCGCTGCGGGCCATCCGGGTGATCGCCGAAACCCTCATCGAGCACGGCCAGCACGAACGGGAAGTGACGGTGCTGGCCGACTACGTGCGCATCGCCCTGAAGTCGCAGATCTACCACCAATACTGCGGCGCCGAAGGGTTGCTGGTGTGGGTGCTGACCCCGGAAAGCGAAGGCATCTTGCGCGACGGCCTGCGCCAGACCCAGACCGAAACCTTCTTCGCGCTGGATAACGAGACCAGCCAGTTGCTGGTGCAACAACTGCACATCGCTTTCCCGGTCCGCACCGCCGAACGCGCGGTGCTGCTCGTGGCTCAGGACCTGCGCAGCCCGCTGCGAACGCTGTTGCAGGAAGAGTTCTATCACGTGCCGGTGCTGTCGTTCGCCGAAATCAACAACGCTGCGCAGGTCAAGGTGCTAGGCCGCTTCGACCTCGAAGAAGACCTGGAAGCGCTGGACAACGAGTACGCCGCGTGAGTGGCTGGAGAGCGTCGCATGTTTGAATTACGGGTGTTGACCGGCCTGCATCAAGGCGCTGCCCTGCCCCTGGTGGGTGAGCAATGGGTGATCGGCTCGGACGAGGAGCAGGACCTGGCGCTGCATGATCCGGGTGTCGAACAGGTGCATTGCCGCTTGCAGCGCCAGGGCGAAGGGTTCGTGCTGAACGCGGCCGAGGGTCAGATCGGCGATCAGGAAGGCCATCGCCATGCGACCGCCGAGCTGATTCCCAACACCGCGTTCGTGCTGGGTTCGGTGTGGCTGTGCGTGTCGGCGGCCGAGGATGCGTGGCCATCGGTGCCGGTTGTCATCCCGCAACCCAGGGTCGAAGCCGCGCAGGAAACGCCCGTGACCGAGCCGCCCGACCCTGCACCAGACGCCCGTAGCAGCGCACCCCCGCTGGAAAAAGTCGAGTCGCGCTCAAGGCTGTTGAACCGCACCACCGGGGTCATCGTCGGCGTGTTGTTGGGCGTTGCTGGCAGCGCCTGGAGCCTGACGCGCAGCAGCGGCAGTCCGGACACGGTGGCCGCCGTCGCCATGGTCCAACCGTCGAAGCCTTCCGCAGCAACCACGAAACCCGCCTTGAAACCCGTCGCGGAACCTGGTTCAAAACGTATTCACCTGGCCAATGTCGACGACACCCGGCGCCAGCTCACCACCATGCTCAGCGACCGCCTGCTCAGTGGCGTCGATGTGCAGCAGACGTCCGAAGGTCTGGTGTTGAGCGGCAACCTGAAAGCCGAGTCGCAGGTGGTGTATCAGCGCATGCTGCAACGCTTCAAGGACCGTTATGACGCGCCCGTCGGCGTGATCGACAACGTCACCACGTCCAGCAACGGCCTGCCGTTCACCATCGTGCAGATCATGTCCGGGCCGCACGCGCATCTGGTCACGGCGGACGGGCATCGGCTGTACGTCGGCGACGAACTGGCCGGGTTGCGCCTGACCCGCATCGACGACAATCGCATTCAGTTCGACGGCGAACGGCATTACGAGGTGAACTGGTGAACGCCGCCCTTGATCACTGGAAAACCGGCCACGCCCGACGTCTGAGCGGGTTTTCCGCCGTGCGGGTCAGCGGCCGCGTGAGTGCGGTGAGCGGGATTTTGCTGGAGTGCCAGATTCCGGCGGCGAAGGTCGGGGACCTGTGCGAAGTCAGCAAGGCCGACGGCAGCACCATGCTGGCGGAAATCGTCGGTTTCACCCGCGACTGCACGTTGCTCAGCGCTTTGGGCACGCCGGACGGGATTCAGGTCGGCGCGCACATTCGCCCCCTCGGCATGGCCCACCGTATCGGCGTCGATGACAGCCTGCTCGGCAGCGTTTTGGACGGGTTCGGTCGGCCGTTGCTGGAAGATTCCCTGGGGGCATTTGCCGGTCCCGGTGATCGTCGGGTGACGCTTCCAGTGATCGCCGACGCCCTGCCACCCACCCAGCGCCCACGGATCACCAACGCGTTGCCCACCGGCGTACGGGCGATCGACAGCGCAATTCTGCTGGGCGAAGGACAGCGCGTCGGGCTGTTCGCCGGGGCCGGGTGCGGCAAGACGACGCTGATGGCCGAACTGGCGAGGAACATGGACTGCGACGTGATCGTCTTCGGCCTGATCGGTGAGCGGGGTCGGGAGTTGCGCGAATTTCTGGATCACGAACTGGACGCCACGTTGCGCAGCCGCTCGGTGCTGGTCTGCGCCACGTCCGACCGGTCCAGCATGGAGCGGGCCCGTGCGGCGTTCACCGCGACCGCCATCGCCGAGGCCTACCGCGAGCGCGGCATGAAGGTGCTGTTGCTGTTGGACTCTCTGACGCGTTTCGCCCGGGCCCAACGGGAAATCGGCATCGCGGCGGGCGAACCGTTGGGCCGGGGTGGCTTGCCGCCGTCGGTGTACACACTGTTGCCGCGTCTGGTGGAACGGGCCGGGATGAGCGAAAAGGGGTCCATCACCGCGCTGTACACCGTGCTGATCGAGCAGGATTCGATGAACGATCCTGTGGCCGACGAAGTGCGGTCGCTGTTGGACGGTCACATCGTGCTGTCGCGCAAACTCGCCGAACGCGGCCACTACCCCGCGATTGACGTGCAAGCCAGCATCAGCCGGATTCTCAGCAACGTGACTGGCCGCGAACACCAGCAGGCGAACAACCGGCTGCGGCGGCTCATGGCGGCGTACAAACAAGTGGAAATGCTTCTGCGCCTCGGCGAATACCAGCCTGGCGGCGACCCCGTGACCGATTGCGCGGTGCAGCTTAACGAACCGATCAACGCCTTCCTGCGCCAGGATTTGCGCGAGCCGGTGCCGTTGCAGGAGACGCTTGAAGCGTTAATGCAGCTGACGTCGCAGTTGCCCGACTGAGGTGAACGTGCCGTTGCAACTGACTGCACACGACACCTGTGGGAGCGAATTTATTCGCGAAAAGAAGGACAGGCGACGCAGATGGAGTGCCTGTCCGAGCCCTTCGCGAATAAATTCGCTCCCACAGGGGGACCGTGTTTCAAACCGTCGGCCCGGGTTTGAGTGCTGGAGGATTACCAATGGAAGAAGAACTCGAAACCGATCCGCAACGCCTGGCGATGGAACAGGTGATCGGTGTGCTGACGCCGTTGCGTCAGCACCGTCAGGCGAGTGCCGAGCGGGCGCAGCGTCTGGCGCAGCAGGCGTTGGAGGCGATGCAGGTGCAGTTGCAGGAGACCCGCGAGGTGTTGAGCCAGGAGCGGGTCAATCAGCGGGAGCGGCGTCAGGTGTTGAGCGAGGTCAACCTGAACAAGACCATGCCCTTGAATGACCTCGACCGCTGGCACGAAAAGGAACACCGCATGCTCGACCGCCTGGCCTATATCCGGCAAGACGTGGAGCGGCAAAAGCTGGGCATCGATGACCAGCGCCAACGGATCACCGAGGCCATGACCGCCGCGAAGGCCGCCCAACGCGCCGTGGAGAAACTGGCCTGCCTCGCCGAAGCCGTCAACGAACAGAGCTGATTTTCAACGATAAGGTTGAGCCCGATGAACCCACCGATCAAATCGCCCCCTCGCCCAGCTGCACACCCTGCGCAGCGTCCGGCGTCACCTGAACCGTCCACGCTGGCCGACCGCCTCACGCTGAGTGGCGCCCGCCGATCCGATGTCAGTCGCCCCACCACGGCATGGCCTCAGTCCACCCCCAACGACGCGCTAAACGCCGACGGCCTGTTTTTCTCGCAACTGCTGGTCCCGCCCGTGAGCGAAGAGCCCGATCATTCAGGCTTCGGTGGCAGCGGTTTCAGCCTGTTGCCTCCGAGCGAAGGCGTGCCGACCCAATTGATCCACGCACTCGCCGAGCGCCTGCCCGCCCAACCCGACGGCCCGTTCAGCGTGACCCTGCTGATGCCGACGCTGGGCAAGGTAAAGGTCAACGCCAACAAACGCGACAACCAATGGAACGTCGAACTGGGCTTTGCCCGAAAAGGCGTGCTCAAGCGCGTCCAGCGCCACCAACGGGCCTGTGAAACTGCACTGGCCGACGCACTGGGTCATGACGTCGACCTGTCTTTTCACGAGGAACTGCCTGCATGAACGCCCTGACTTTCCGCCAGATCGATCCTCACGCCGCGCACTTCAGTCGCCAACTGGGCGCCGGGGCCACGCTGGCCTTTAGCGCGCAAGGCCTGCCGGGCAAACTGACCCTGCGCCCGATGACCGCCGAAATCACCGAGCCTCACTCACTGACCTGGTTCGACAGCGCCCTTGGCATCCTGGGCCTGAGCGACGCCGACGCCCTGCTCAGCCTGCTCGGCGAGCTGCCCGTCACCCTCTCCGGCGAACCTCAGCCGTGGTACTGGCAGGTGCTCAATCAGCGATTCAGTCCGGTCATCGCGGAACTGCTTTCGCCCCTTGTGCCACTCAGCACTGACACTGCACTGCCAACCGCCGCCGTGACCTGTCGGATTCAGCTGCAATTGGGCGATCAATGCCTGCACGGGGTGATCCGCGCCACTGCCGACGTCCTGCTCCGCCTGCTGCAAGGCGCTGACTGGCACCGGCACCGGCAAGCGCTCGACGAGCAATGGCCCGTCCGACAGCCGCTGGAACTGGGCGAACTGTCGCTGAGCCTGGCGCAGCTCACGTCACTGCAACCCGGTGACGTGCTGCTGCCCACGCTGAGCCATTTCGACAGCGACGGCCAAGGCCGCCTGAACCTCGGCGGACGGCAATGGGCAGTGCACACCGACAGCGACGAACGCCAGCTGTATGTACGGCTCAGCCACGAGGAAACCCTGGAACATGGCCAATGAAGCGCTCTACGACGAAGAGCTGGACACCCTGACCGACGAGGATCAGGACGTTTCCCCCGTGGCTGACGACGGCTACGAAGACCACGGGCAACCCCTCCAAGAAGACCCCGCTGAAACGGATTGGGCACACCCCGCCGACGCCCCGTTCGAAGACACCCTCGACACCCCGACTGCCGAGTCCCAGCCGCAACACACACTTGACCCGCTCGATCACCTGCCCATGGCCTTGACCCTGCGCTGCGGCCACCTCGACCTGACACTCGGCGACCTGCGCCGGATCGCGGCGGGCACGGTGCTGGAAGTCAGCGGCATCGCCCCCGGCTACGCGACGTTGTGCCACGGCGACCGCGTGGTGGCCGAAGGCGAACTGGTGGACGTCGACGGCCGCCTCGGCCTGCACATCACCCGCATGGCGTCGCCCGCATGATCATGGACGGGATGAACCCGGTCATGCTGGCGCTGTTTCTCGGCGCCCTGTCGCTGATTCCGTTTCTGCTGATCGTCTGCACGGCCTTTCTGAAAATCGCCATGACCTTGCTGATCACCCGCAACGCCATCGGCGTGCAGCAGGTGCCACCGAACATGGCCATGTACGGCATCGCCTTGGCGGCGACCATGTTCGTCATGGCCCCGGTGGCCCACGAGATTCAGCAGCGGATTCACGAACACCCGCTGGAAATGGGCAGCACCGACAAACTCCAGGCCAGCGCCAGCACGGTGATCGAGCCGCTGCAACGCTTCATGACCCGTAACACCGACCCCGACGTCAGCGCCCACCTGCTGGACAACACCCAACGCATGTGGCCCAGGGAAATGGCTGATCAGGCGACCAAGAGCGACCTGCTGCTGGCCGTTCCGGCGTTCGTGCTGTCGGAATTGCAGGCCGGGTTTCAGATCGGCTTTCTGATCTACATCCCGTTCATCGTCATCGACCTGATCGTCTCCAACCTGCTGCTCGCGCTGGGCATGCAGATGGTCTCGCCGATGACCATTTCCCTGCCGCTGAAACTGTTGCTGTTCGTGCTGGTGCAAGGCTGGACACGCCTGCTCGACAGTCTCTTTTATTCGTACATGTGAGGCGGCCCATGGAAGCGTTGGCGTTGTTCAAGCAGGGCATGTTTCTGGTGGTGATCCTCACCGCGCCGCCGCTGGGCGTGGCTGTACTGGTGGGGGTGATGACGTCACTGGTTCAGGCTTTGATGCAGATTCAGGACCAGACCCTGCCCTTCGGCATCAAACTGGCGGCGGTCGGCCTGACCCTGGCCATGACCGGGCGCTGGATCGGTGTCGAACTGATTCAGTTCATCAATATGTCATTCGACCTGATCGCCCGTTCCGGGGGCATGCACTAGATGCCCTTCGACGCACAGGGGCTGTTTGAATTGATGCTGGGCATGGGCCTGGCAGCGGCGCGCCTGTTGCCGTGCATGATTCTGGTCCCGGCGTTCTGCTTCAAATACCTCAAGGGCCCCTTGCGCTACGCCGTGGTGCTGGTGGTGTCGATGGTCCCGGCGCCCGCCATCAGCCGCGCGCTGTCTTCCTTTGAAAACGACTGGTTTTCCATCGGCGCGCTGCTGCTCAAGGAAGCGGTGCTGGGCACCCTGCTCGGCCTGCTGCTGTACGCGCCCTTCTGGATGTTCGCCTCGGTTGGCGCACTGCTTGACAGCCAACGCGGCGCTTTGAGTGGCGGGCAGTTGAACCCCGCCCTCGGGCCTGACGCAACCCCCTTGGGCGAGCTGTTTCAGGAAACCCTGATCATGCTGGTGATCCTGTCGGGCGGTTTGTCGCTGATCACCCAGGTGATCTGGGACAGCTACCAGGTCTGGCCGCCCACGGCGTGGCTGCCGGGCATGACGGTCGAAGGCCTGGACGTGTTTCTCGAACAGCTCAACCAGACGCTGCAACACATGATGCTCTACGCCGCGCCGTTCATTGGCCTGTTGCTGCTGATCGAAGCGGCGCTGGCGATCATCGGCCTGTACGCGCAGCAGCTGAACGTGTCGATTCTGGCCATGCCGGCGAAGAGCATGGCCGGGATCGCGTTTCTGCTGATCTACCTGCCGACCCTGTTGGAACTGGGCAACGGGCAGATTCTGCAACTGGCCGATCTCAAGCATTTGCTGACGCAATTGGTGCCGGTGCCGTGAGCGCGCAGCCGATAAACAGGGGCAGTCGATGAGCGAAAAAACAGAAAAAGCCACGCCCAAACAGCTGCGCGACGCTCGGGAGAAAGGCCAGGTCGGGCAGAGTCAGGACCTGAGCAAACTGCTGGTGCTGCTGGTGGTCAGCGAGGTCACGTTGGGGTTGGCCGATGAAAGCGTGGCGCGGCTGCTGCATTTGCTGTCGCTGTCGTTTCAGGGGATCGGAAAACCCTACCTGCACACCCTCGAACAAGTGGCCAGCGAAGGCGCCTCGGTGCTGGTCGGATTCATCCTCAGCAGCGTCGGCATCGCGGTGCTGATGCGGCTGGTGGGGAGCTGGATGCAGATCGGCTTTCTGTTCGCGCCCAAAGCCTTGAAGATCGACCTCAACAAGCTCAACCCGTTTGCCCACGCCAAGCAGATGTTCTCGGCCCAGAGCCTGACGACGCTGCTGCTCAGCATTCTCAAGGCGGTGGCGATTGCCGCGACGTTGTATGCGGTGGTCAAGCCGTCGCTGGGGGCGTTGATTTTGCTGTCCAACACTGACCTGACGACCTACTGGCATTCGCTGTTGCAGCTGTTCCGCCACATCCTGCGGGCAACCCTGGGACTGCTGGTGGTGATCGGCGTCGTGGACTTCGCGTTGCAGAAGTATTTCCACGCGAAAAAGCTGCGCATGAGCCATGAGGACATCAAGAAGGAATACAAACAGTCCGAGGGCGATCCCCACGTCAAAGGCCATCGTCGGCAACTGGCCCACGAACTGCTGAATCAGGCCCCGACCGCGCCACCGAAACCCGTGGAAGATGCCGACATGCTCGTGGTCAACCCGACCCACTACGCCGTCGCGCTGTATTACCGGCCGGGAAAAACGCCGTTACCGCTGATTCATTGCAAAGGCGAAGACGACGACGCCCTGGCCCTCATCGCCCGAGCGAAGAAAGCTGGGATTCCGGTGGTGCAAAGCATCTGGCTGGCGCGCACGCTGTACAAGGTCAAACCCGGCAAACACATCCCCCGCCCGACCCTGCTGGCCGTGGCGCACATTTATCAGGTCGTGCGGCAGCTGGAGGAAGTGACGGACGAGGTGATTCGGATTGAGGAGGAGTGATCCTTCGGCCAGCATCAAAAGCTTGAACTGCGCCATTCAATGCCACGCCTCACGGCATCGGCCGCGTTTCCTGTGACATGAACTCGGTGATCCGCCCCCGCAGCCAGCGTTCGGCAGGGTCGTTGTCGTGGACGCCGCTCCAGACCATCGACAACTCGGCCGGCTCGATGGGAAACGGTGGGTCTTCGGCCCGCAGGGCGCAGCCTTCCACCAGCGCGCAGGCCGCGTAATCCGGGACGGTCGCGATCAGCTCGGTCCCGGCCAGCAAGGCGCGCAAACCACTGAACTGAGGCACCGCCACCACCACCCTTCTCGCCCGCCCGACCTTGGCCAGGTCCAGGTCGATGTTGCCGCTCAGATCCCCCGAGAACGACACCATGGTGTGCGGCCGCTCGCAGTAATCGTCCAGCGTCAACGTGCCGGGACGCTTGTCGCCCCGCAGCACTTTGCAGCCGATGTCACGCAGTTTCTTGCGCTTGGCGTTGGCCGGCAGTTCGGTGGTGTAACTGATGCCCACCGAAATTTCCCCGGACGCCAGCAGCGACGGCATCAGCAGGTAATTGGCCCGGCGCACCACGACGATGATCCCCGGCGCCTCTTCCCGCAGGCGCGTCAGCAGCGGCGGAAACAATCCAAACTCGGCATCGTCGGAGAGCCCGATCCGGAACACGTCGCAACTGGTCGCCGGTTCGAATTCCTTGGCGCGACTCACGGCGCCGGAAATGGTGTCGAGCGCCGGTTGCAGCTCCTTGAGAATATCCAGCGCACGGGCCGTCGGCTCCATCGCCCGGCCGTTGCGCAGCAGCAACGGGTCGTCGAACAAATCGCGCAAACGGGCCAGCGCGGCACTGATCGCGGGCTGGCCCATGAACAGCTTCTCAGCGACGCGCGTCAGGTTACGTTCGAACATCAACGCTTCGAAGATCACTAACAGGTTCATGTCGACGCGGCGCAGGTCGTTGCGATTCATGGATCGGTTCCGGTGTAAGCATGAGGGAAAGGCCCGCGCTGGGCGGCGCACGGTTCGAGCCCGTCAACAATGCACAACACGCGAGGCACTGTAAACGGCTCGGGCAGATATACACAGTCGGTTGCGGTATGGCTTGAATGAATGTGCTCTTCGTGACGTTGACGCCTTCATTTATCACGCAGCACTCCCGGACTAAAACGCGCACAGGGCATCAATCCCCGCGCGTCCGTGCCTGCCACATTGACGGCTTGCGTGTTCACTCCTCAGAAGGCCGTTTCATGGCAAGCCGATTGTCCCTGCTGTCCCTGGCGTTACTCACCACTTCCCCGACCTTGATGGCCGCCCCCGCGACCGAGGATCAAGGGTTCCTGGCGGGCACCTCGCTGAACATCCTGGCGCGCAATTTCTTCCTGCAGAACGACTACCGGACCGGGCATCCCGATCAGAGTTATCGACAGGAGTGGGCCCAGGGTTTTATCGCCAAGCTGCAATCCGGGTTTACCCAAGGCATGTTGGGCGTTGGTGTCGATGCCCACGGTTTCTATGGCCTGAAGCTCGACAGCGGCCGGGGTCACGCCGGGACCGGATTGCTGCCGCTGGACAGCGACGGCCGTGCCGAAGACGATTACGCCAGCGCCGGCGGTGCACTGAAGCTGAGGCTCTCGAACACCACGCTGATGATCGGCGAGATGGAGGTCGAGACGCCGGTCCTCGACACCGGGGACAAACGCCTGCAACCGGAATACGCCACCGGCCTGTTTCTCGACAGCCGGGATGTCGACGGATTGAAACTGGTCGCTGGGCACTTCAACGCGTTCAAGAACGAAAACGCCTCCACCGCCCACGGCGATTTCGATGGCTATGGCGCCAGCACCCGGGGTCGCGCGCTCTCCCTGGCGGGCGTGGAAAGCACGGGCGACGGACCGTTTGGCGGGTCGGTCTATGGCTCGCAACTCACTGACACCTGGCGGCAGTATTACGGCAACCTGCACTACCTCGCCGTGCCATCCGACAACAGCTCATTGCTGACGGATGCCAACGTCTATCGCACGCTGGATCAAGGCAGCGCCCGGGCCGGGGGCATCGATAACACCGCCTGGAGCCTGTCCACGAAGTACAGCCTGGGCGGTCAGGCGCTCACCCTCGCCTATCAGAAAATCGATGGCGACACGCCGTTCGACTTCGTGGGCGGCGACTCGATTTACCTCGCGAACTCGATCAAATACGCCGACTTCAACGGCGCCCACGAACAGTCCTGGCAACTGCGTTACGACCTCGACGCCAGTGTGCTCGGCGTGCCGGGCCTGAAATTCATGACCCGCTATGTGCGCGGCAGCCAGATCGACGGCACCCACGCCCCTCAAGGCGCGGCGTACCAGCCGTTCGACGAAGAGACGGGACGTTTCCAGCCGATCCAGGGCAAGGGCGGACGGCATTGGGAGCGCGACATCGACGTCAAATACGTCGTCCAGTCAGGCCCGGCGAAAGACCTGCTGTTCAACCTGTCCCATGTGTCCCATCGCGGCAACGACGCGCAAGGCGGCGATGACATTGATCGCTGGTATGTGGTGGTTCAGTACCCGTTGAATGTCTTGTAGCGCTGCAGTGATCACCCCGCACACGCCAACACGTGCGCCTTGGACCGTCGCCAGTTGAACGGCGTAATCCCGACCACTCGGGTGAACACGCGGGTGAAGTGCGACTGATCGGCGAACCCGCAATCGAGGCTGATCTGGGAAATGGTCAACGCCGATTCACTCAACAGCCCTCGGGCGCGGTCCAGTCGCATTTGCAGGAACCAGTCGCGGGGGGACAGGCCGGTGTTTTTCTTGAACGCCCGCGAGAAATGGCTGCGCGACAGCGAGCATTCGCTGGCGATACGGGCAATCGACAGGCCCTTGTCCATCTGGCTGGCCATCAGCTCCTTGGCCCGCCGCTCCTGCCACGGAGACAGCGCCACGCGCTCGGCCGGGGTCTCGGTCTCAGGGCGTTCCGCTTCCGAGGCCACGCGATTCGACAGCTCACGCACCACCTGTTCCAGCAGTTGTTGCTCGCCGTCGGGCAAGGCACGCAAAGATGCCAGCAACGCGTTGTACAAAGTCGAGTTGATTGCATTCATTCCGGGCTCTCCAGGTCGCAGGGGGCGGTCTCTGGAGTCTGGTGCGCAGAGGCCTTAAAGTCCTTCTCCGGGTATTAAATGTTCTGAATGGTTAATAATCCGCGCCTGCCAGATAGCCCGACCCAGACCCTTTCAGGACGTTTAAGGCGCCGCACAAAGACGCTGTCGCCCGAGCGGTTTAAGGTCTGAACATGCCAAAGCCCGGTTCGTTGCGAGGGACGCACGTGACCACCCGATATGTTGCTGGAATCCCGATCCCCGACAGCGCGATGGCCCGTGCGGCGACCGAGTTGATGCGGGCGACCCAGTCCGGACTGATGTTCGATGCCGCCCGACGCACCTTTGTGTTCGCCAGCCTGATCGGGCAAGGCCGTGAATTGCGGTATGAGCCTGACCTGCTGTACATCGGCGCATTGTTTCTGCGCATCGGCGTGACGACGCTGTATCGCCATTCCCAGCAGCGCTTCGAAGTGGACAGCGCCGACGCAGCGGCCCAGTTCCTGCGAGGTTATGGCCGCTCCCGCGATGACATCGCCCTCGTCTGGGACGCCATCGCCCTGCACACCACCCCCGGCATTCCCTCGCACAAACCGGCGTTGACAGCGCTGCTGGCGGCGGCCGTCGACACCGACTTGCTTGGCACCCATTGCCAGGCGCTCTGCCCCGGTGTCCTCGCCTGCGTCCTCAACGCATTCCCCCGCGAAGCCGGATTCAAGATCAAATTCCTGCATGCGCTGGCCGAGGGACAACTGCACCGTCGGCAAAGCACCTACGGCACGATCAATGCCGACGTGCTGGAGTTTCACGACCACCATTTGAATGCGGGCGGGTTCTGCGAACGGTTGCTGGCGTCGACCTGGCCCTATTAAGCGACGAGTTTCGAGCGGCAAGCGGCAAGATTCTAGCGGCAAGCGGCGAGCGGCAAGCTTCAAGCTGTGCGCGGCGGTCTCAGGTTCAGCGCTCGCCGCTCGCCGCTCGCCGCTCGCGACTTAAACCGCCGGGAGGGTGAAGACGAACGTGGCGCCGCCGTAGCGCGCAGGCATGACGTACAGCTGGCCGCCGTGGGCGTTGACGATGGAGCGGCAGATCGCCAATCCCATGCCCATGCCTTTGTCCTTGGTGGTGTAGAACGCGTTGAACACCTTGTCCATGTCCTCAGGGGCGATGCCCGGGCCGGTGTCTTCCACGCTCACCACCAGATAATCATCGTGCACCGCTTCACTGGTGATCGACAGGCGTCTGAGCACCTGGTCGCCCGCGCTCAGGGCGTCCAGCGCGTTGAGGATCAAGTTCAGCACCACCTGCTGCAATTGCACTTCGCAGCCGTAGACCTGCAACGGTGAGCGGGTCAGGTGGCTGGTCATCAGGACTTTGTGTTGCTCCACCTCGACCACGGTCAGCGCCACGACGTGACGGATCACGTCGTTGATCAACAGCCGCCGTCGCTGCTGCGCACCTTGTCGCGCGAGAGACTGCAGGGCATTGACGATTTCTCCGGCACGCCGACCGTCCTGCACGATGTCCCGCAGCCCGGACAGCGCCTCATCGACCCGCGGGGTCTCCCGGTTCAACCAGCGCAGGCTTGCTGCGGCATTGGACACCATCGACGCCAGCGGTTGGTTGATTTCGTGGGCAATCGACGCCGCCAGCTCACCCATGACCGTGACTTGCGACACCCTCGCCAGTTTGGCCCTGGCGTTGCGCAGCGCGGTTTCAATGTCGTGTCGGCGAGCGTTTTCCGCCATCAGTTCCTGGTGCAGTCGAGCGGTCTCCAGCGAGATGGCCGCCTGCCCGGCCAAGAGCTCCAACACCCCGGCCCTGTTGGCCGTGAACACCCCCGGCGCCAGATTGTTTTCCAGGTACAGCACACCGATCACCTGGCGCTGCTTGAGCAACGGCAGGCACAACGCGGACCGCACACGATGCTCGTCGAGGTATTCATCGGCGCCGAAGTAGCCGTCGGCGGAGACATCCTCGATCACCAGACGCTGTTGGGTACGCATCACCCGGTAGAGGATTGACAGGGGCAAGTGCGCCTTGCTGGGCGTCAGGTTCACCAATTCGATCCGCAGGCCGCCATCGTCGTCACGACCAACCGCGTGGATCAGCGGCGCCTCGTTCTTCACCAGCATCAGCAGCGCCCGCTGTGCACCGGCATGCAGGATAGTGGTGCGCATGAGGATTTCGATCAGGCGATCCTGCTCGGTCTCGTCACTCAATGCCTGCGCCGCTTTCATCACCGACGCGAGGTCGAGCGTGTCCTGCCCTCCGGCAATGGTGACACTGACGCGAGATGCCAGAATCGCCTCCCGCTGCCGCGCCTGCGTGATCAGCGCGTGCCGGTACGCTTCACTGCGCGCCGGCGCCAGGTCATGGCCCAATGCGGGAATGTCCTGAAGCCGTTGCCACTGGCAGTTGCACGAACGCAGGTCCGCCAGCACATCAGCCGCGCTCTGGTAACGGTCGTCCGGGTTCTTGGCCAGCAACTTGAGCACCAGCTCCGACAGCGCGGGCGGAATGTCACCACGATACAGGCTGAGCGCCGGTGGCTGTCGCGCCACATGGCAGTACACCCATTCGACGGCGTCGCGGGCCTCGAACGGCAAGTGGCCGGCCAACCACTCGTAAAACGTCATGCCCAGGGAGTAAAGGTCGCTGCGCTGATCGGCGTGACGCTCGACCCTGCGCGATTGCTCCGGCGACATGTACGCCAGCGTGCCGCAAATTGAATCCGACACTGGCAGAGCGCCCGAAGGGTGGGCCTCGACGCTCAGTCCAAATCCGCTCAGCCGCACACTGCCATCGGTCCCTTCCACCAGATTGCACGGCTTGATGTCACGGTGCAGCAGCCCTTCTGCGTGAAGGTGCACCAAGGCCGACGAGGCACCGATGGCCAGGTGCAGAAAGCGTTTGATCGACAAGGGTTGATCGGCCAGTTCGTGCAGCGGCTGCCCGCCCGGATCGCTCGACACCAGCAGCAGGCCATGGCCGCTGGGCAATGCGTCGGACAACAGCGCCAGCGGTTGCAGCGCCCACCGGGGCGACAACCGGCCCGCGAGGGAAAACTCATGTTCCAGCCGCCGCGTGGCATTGTCACTTGCGCTGGCGGCCGCACTGATCACGCGCCACTGCTGACCTCCGCCGTCGGGGAGCCTGACCCGGAAATGACTCAGTTCGCCGTCCGCGAGCAGCCATTCCCAGACGAGCTGCCCCCACCACTCCGGCCCGAAGAGCGCGTCGTGGGGAGCCCTGCCTGATGGCGCATCAAAAACGCTGCTCATGAAAGCCCTTGGTGAGATTCAACGTCAGGGGCCGGATCGTGCCCCGCGGACCGTGCCTGAGTTCGACGGGCGTAAACAACAACGTGGAAGTCATCGGCCCTGCGAATCATAAGCACAACTTTGTCGGGCTGAAAGTTGACGCGATTGGCAGGTCACACGACATATAAACTTCAAACTACCGAATATGTACAAGTGTGCGGTTATTCATTGCGTCATGACACCGAGCCGCTCGTGCATCTTCAAAAGTTCGATGACATTGCGTGCGTTCATTTTTGCCATGACATGTTTTTTGTGAACTTTGGCGGTCACTTCGCTGGTGCCCAATTCGACGGCGATCTGTTTATTCATTTTGCCGGTGATCAATAAACCCATGACTTGTCGTTCACGGGGCGTCAGGTGATTGAAACGGTCACGCACGTGAAACGTCAGGCGGCGTTCGGACAGGTTGAGCGCGTCGGCGGCCAGCGCTTCGCGCACCAGGTCCAGGAGGTGCTCCGGTTCGAATGGCTTGGTCAGGAACTCATGGGCCCCGGCTTTGATGGCCTTGACCGACATGGCGATGGTGCCGTAGCCGGTCATGAAGATGATCGGAAAATGCAGGCCGCGCACCTGCAATTCATCCTGCAAATCGAAACCCGTGCCGTGGGCGAGATTGACGTCGAGCAACAGGCAGGTCGGGGCTTCATCGAGCGGGTGCGCCAAAAAGGCGGCGGCGCTGTCGAAGGCGCTGCACGCGATGTCCTCCGAATTCAACAAGCGCTGCAGCGCGGTACGGATGGCGGCGTCGTCGTCGACCACATAGACCCGGGGTGTCGCGTTCATAAACTCTTCCGTCTTCAGCGGCTCAACGCCAGTGCTCTGTGTGCCTGAGGATGATACCCGTCGGGACCCAACGGAACAGCCCTGAGCGGTTGGATATCGCCCTGTGCAGCGACGGGAACACGATAGCGCGGGTCGAGCCTGAGGGTTTCGCCGGCGATTTCCTGGGTCTGAACCACGCGCAGGCAGGCCCGCGTTGCCGCCAGCATGCAATAAAAACGGAACGGTCCTTGGGCCGACACCACCAATAACGACTTGGTCGCCAGCCTCACCATGCAGTCCATGATGCACGCCCGGGCGAGCGTCGCGCACTGCAAGGCATGGCACGCCTGCTCCAGCGTGAACGGGCCGTCCAGGTCGGCGAGCAGCCTGAGCACCGCACGTTCGTCCCGGCTCAACAGACGATAGCTCCAGGCCAGCGACGCATGCAGCGTCTGTTGCCGTGGCGGCGCGGTGCGCAGGCTCGCGGTCAGCAGATGAACGCTGTCGTCCAGACTGGCGACCAGTTGATAAAGACCCAGTGCCGTGGCCCGTGCCGCCGCCATTTCCAGCGCCAATGGCATACCGTCCAGACGCCGACAGACCTCACCCACCAGCTCGACGCTGTAATCGTCCAGTTCGGTGTCGCCGCTGCCGCCCATGTGGCAGTCCAGCGCCCGCCAATGCCGGAGAAACAGCTGAGCGGAGGTGCTTTGCAACACGTTTTCGCGGCTGGCGTCCGGTGCGGGCGCCGTCAGCGGCGGCACTTGCACGCTGCGTTCGCCGGCAATCCGCAGGGGCTCACGACTGGTGGCCAGCAGCCGTGCACACGGCGCGCCCCGTAACACGGCCTCGACCAGCCCGGCGACCTCGTCGATGAGGTGCTCACAGTTGTCGAGGATAATCAGGCCCGGATGGCGAACGATGTGTTGGCAGAGGCTCGCCGCCAGTGGCTCACCCTCGACGGATTCGACGCCCAACGCGGCCGCCAGCACTTCGCACAGCCGATCGCCCCGTTGCAACTCGGCCAGCGGCACGAAACACACCGGCATTGCCTCGCGGTCGATACGCTGCTGGCCGAGCACCACCGCCAGACTGGTCTTGCCCACGCCCCCCGGCCCAATCAGGGTGACCAACGCGTGGCCGTCGCTCAAGACCGCCTCCACCTCGTCCAGCAACGCCTCACGCCCCACCAGATCGACGCTCGCGGGCAGCCGATGCCTGGCGCTTGATGGTCCCCATCCCAAGGCTGTTTCCCGCGCCTTGGGCAACGGGTCCTGCAAGGTGGCGTCAAGCCAGACACCCTCGCCGCCCAATAACAGGTAGCCACGACCGGGGATCGTGCGAATCAGGTCGCGGTCAGCGCCCAGCGCCTTGCGCAGTGCCGAAATGTGCACCTGCAGGTTATTTTCTTCGACGATGGTGTCGGGCCACACATGCTGAAGTATCTGTTCCTTGCTGACCAGTTGCCCCTGACGGCGAATCAGCATTTCCAGAATATCGAACGCGCGGGTGCCAATGCGCAGGGCAACGCCGTCTTTGAAAACGTCCCTGAGGTCCAGGGACACCGTAGCCTGACCGAGACTTATCATCTTATTCACGCAGTCCTTAGAGTGGATTCGCACGCCCTGAATGCGTCGAACGTGTACGAGGCCATCGGGCTCCCGCACTCGAACAACGTCGCCGATCCATTTTTAGTCAGTGAACATCTAATCAGTAAAAAACATTAACCGATATTATCCATAGGGGTAGGAACTTGTAATCCATCCGTCTAACGGTTGTTGAATCTCGGTGAGCTTAATGATCGTTAGATAACGATTAGTTGGTCACTGTCGCTCGCCAGTGACCAGCACTGACAGCACCTGTCGCTGACGACTGCGCCAGGCACTGGGTGTTTCCCCGGTCAATCGGGTGAACACCCGCGTCAAGTGCGGCTGATCGGCGAAGCCACAGTGCTGCGCAATTTGAACCAACGGCATGGGCGGCAGGGCGCGCAGCAATTCCCGCGCCCGCTCCACCCGAATCTGCAACAGCCAGGCGTGGGGCGCGACGCCAGTGGCCTGTTTGAATGCCCGGGAGAAATGGCTGCGCGTCAGCGAGCATTCCTGGGCAATGCGCTCAACCGACAGATCGCCGTCAAGATGGCTGGCGATCAGCTCCTTGGCAATCGCCAATTGGGTAGGCGTGAGGGAGGCGTGAAGCTTGCCGGACGCCGGGGCGACACGCCCATAGCGGGCGATGGCGTGGCTGCTCATCGCCATCAGAACGTGATCGAGAAACAAACGATTGGCCATGTCGGGACGTTGCAGCGCCGGGAGCATGGCGTGGGCCAGGTGATACAGCACGGGGTCTTCGGCGCCGCCCTGCTCGTAACGGAACACGCCGATCTTTTGGGCGCCCTGCTCGGCCTGCAACGCGTCCAGCGCCTGCCGGGGCAGCGTCACGCGCAGATTGTCGTAAGACGAACGATGCTGACAGCGCAGTTCATCGCCCATGAACGGCAACGCGACCGAGCCCCGAAGATGGCCACCGGCGTAGCTCAGCCGGCGCCCACGCCAGAGGCGGTGAGCGGCAAAGTCCTGCAACTGAACGATGATCGAGAAGGCATCGACACACGGGATGTCGATGATCTTTTCAGGGTCGGGGGTCGCCTGCTGAATGCGCACCGCGGTGAAGGCATCACCGCTCAGTTGCATGATCCGGGGAGTGTTCAAGGGCCAGTCCTATGTCAGTAAAGGGTGCCAGTGCAGTCGCCCACTCCCTGTGCCCAGGCGACTGCGCTCATCTTAGTCGATCAGCGGCACATGGGGAGCGCGCTGATACGGGCCGTATTCCACCGGCACCCACTGGAAGCGTTTGCCCAGGGCTTCGATGTGCCCGGTGCCGGGGAACGGCAGATGCGCGGCGGCGACCCAGCGCTTCTTGCTGGCGGCTTCGCTGAACACCGCGTCGCGGCTGGCGATCGCGTTCTGGCTGTTCTCGTCAAAACTGATGCTGACTTCCGGGTGTTCGAACTGCACGGCGAGGTTATGCACCAAGTCACCGATGAAGACAATGGATTGGCCGCGAGACGTGAACTGGTACGTGGTGCTGCCGGGGGTGTGCCCCGCTTCGAGGGTGGTGTGCACTTCCGCAATGGGCGACTCGCCGGGGGTGAACGTCTTGAAACGACCGGCAGCGACGTAGGGAGCGGTGGAATCCTGCGCGATGTTGAAGAATGCCCTGGCCTGTTCCGGCACGCGGGACAGCGCCGTCGGGTCCAGCCAGTAATCGGCCTCAGGCTTGGCGGCGTACACCGTGGCGTTGGCGAAGATCGGCTGTTTGTTGCCGTCGACCAGGCCACAGACGTGATCCAGGTGCAGGTGGGTCAGAAAAATCGTGTCGACCTGCTCCGGTTCATAGCCCGCCGCCTTGAGGTTGCGCGTCAGCATGCCCGCGGTTTCACCGATGCACTGGCCCGCCCCGGTGTCCACCAAAATCAGGTTCTTTCCCGTGTTGATGAGAAAGGCATTGAAGGCGGTTTGCACCCCCGGTGTTTCGATGGCACGCCGAGCCAGTAGCGCGCGAATTCGCTCAGGGGGCAGGCCTTTGAGCAGTTTTGGCGACAGGTCGTTGTAACCGTCGAACAGCGCCGTGACTTCATAATCCCCCACCGCCAGCCGGAAATAGCCCGGCACTTGGGTTTTCTGCTGGGCGGGCGGTTGGGCACTGGCCAGGGTCGAGCACAGCGCAAGGCCCAGGCCAGCGGCACGGGCGAGCGAAAACAGGGATGAGTGCATGGGACGCCTCAAAGCAGGGTTAGAAGAAGCGCCGATGGTGCAATCCCTGCCGATCCAGTGATTGAAGCGCTGTGCTTGTTTCGAAGCGATGCGGCGACGGCCGATGACGGTAGACTCCGCGAGCGATCGGTTATAGACATCCCGCCATCACTGTCCCTAACATCCCCGCGTGTCGTGGCGACGTGCCCTCTCCCGTGGAATTCCCTTCATGCCCTCAGCCGTTCCTCATTATTCGCTGGCCTGGAGCCTGCTCCTGCTTTTGGCAGATGTCGCGGCCTGGCACCTGCTGGCCGACCGCAACCGGTTGACCCGGATCGGCATCCGTCTCATGGGTTTCGTGGCCTACAGCCTGGTGATCGCCAGTGCAGGCGTGAGCCCGCTGGAAGCGCCTGCCTGGCCCGACAACAGCGCCATGCAATTTGCCGCCACTGCGCTGGCCATCGTCTGGTGGATGTATGCGGCGCGCACCCTCACCGTTCTGCTGGGTCTGCTGTTGACCGGCCGCGTCGGCCACAGCGGGCGACTGTTGCAGGAGGTCATTGGCGCAGTGGTCTTCCTGATCGCCATCGTCGCGGCGGCCGGCTACGTGCTGCAGCTGCCCGTGAAGGGGCTTCTGGCGACCTCCGGGGCGATGGCGATCATCGTCGGCCTCGCGCTGCAGAGCACACTGAGCGACGTGTTTTCCGGAATCATCCTCAACACCACCAAGCCCTATCAGGTGGACGACGCAATCTCCATCGACGGGATGGAAGGCAAGGTCATGGACATCGACTGGCGCGCCACGCACCTGATGACCGGGGTCGGGACCATGGTGGTGATCCCCAACTCAGTGGCGGCCAAGGCAAAAATCGTCAATTTGAGCCGACCGGTCAATATTCATGGCGTGTCGATCACGGTGATGATGCCTCCGCACATCCGGCCCCGCCGCGTGCTGGATGCCCTGGAGCGTGCGTTGCAAGGGTGCAGCGCGTTGTTACAGACGCCACAACCCCGGGCAGTGGTCAAAGACACCAGCCCGACCACCATCGAATATTCGATGACAGGCTTCATCAGCGACCTCAATAACAAGAGCGACGTGCGCAATCTGCTGTTCGATCTGGCGTATCGGCACCTGGAAGCCGCCGGCATCGCCTGGCAATCGGAGATCACCGCCGAGGCCATGTCGCGACCCAGGGCGTTGCTGGACGAGGTGAAGGTGTTCAGGGCCAGCACTGCCGAAGAGAAAGATGAACTGGCGCAAACGATGGTCGCTCGGGAGTTCGCCACCGGTCAGACCATCATGGACATGGGAGACGAACCGGACGGGCTGTGGGTGATAGCGACCGGCGTTGTCTCGGTGAGGATTCCCGACGGCAGGGAGATGATCGAGGCCGGGCGCATGGGGCCGGGGGAAGTGATGGGCGTGCAGAACGTGCTCGACGACTCGCCGTCCGAGGCGCGCTTCATCGCCATCACGTCCTGTGTGATGTACCGCATCGAAAAAGCCGCCACGCGCAAGGCGATGGAGCAGCGGGCGGAAATCACCACGGCACTCAACAAGTTGCAGGCGGTGCGCCAACAGAACAGCCAGCATGTTTTGCTGCGCAAGCCGGTGGCGATCAAGAAGAATCACTTTTTGGGCTGGTTGCAGAAGCGCTGAACGATTCGGGCGTGCGGGCAAGCCAAGGGAAATGCCACTGCCGGTAAACCCCCACCGCGACTGAAGATGGAATGAAAGAGACTGGCGACGCATCAGGATTAAATCGTTAGCCTGCTTTCATTTCCGTTGGCCTCGGGCGATGATGGCGCACTCCCACCGCGCCTGCGAAGAGCCCTCATGTCTGCCGCCCTGCCACCCGAAACGTCGCCTCAGCACACGAATTCAATGGCGATCACCCTGCAAATCGTCTCCATCGTCCTCTACACCTTCATCGCCTTCCTGTGCATCGGGCTGCCCATCGCGGTGATGCCCGGCTATGTCCATAACCAGCTGGGTTTCAGTGCGGTGGTGGCCGGTCTGGTGATTGGTTCGCAGTACCTTGCCACGCTGTTCAGCCGCCCTGTGGCGGGCCGGATCTGCGACACCATCGGCACCAAGCGGGCCATTGTGTATGGGCTGGCGGGCATCGCGATCAGTGGCGTGCTGACCGTTTTGGCGGTCCTGCTTGAACCGTTCGCGGGCATCAGCCTGTCCATTCTGGTGATTGCTCGGGTGATCCTCGGCGGGTCGCAAGGTCTGGTGGGCGTGGGCACCATCAGTTGGTGCATCGGCCAGGTCGGTGCGGAACACACGGCACGTTCGATTTCATGGAACGGCATCGCGTCCTACGGCGCCATTGCCATCGGCGCGCCGCTGGGCGTGGTGATGGTCAACACGCTGGGGTTCGTCAGCCTCGGCCTGGTGTTGACTGTGCTGGCCGCAGGCGCGCTGCTGCTGATTCGCAACAAACCGCCGGTGCCTGTGGTGCGCGGCGAGCGCATGGCGTTCTGGTCGGTATTCGGCCGCGTCGCACCTTATGGCCTGGGCCTCACCCTGTCCTCCATCGGCTACGGCACCCTCACCACCTTCATCACGCTGTATTACGTCAGCCGGGGCTGGGAAGGCGCGGCGTGGTGCCTGACGGTGTTCGGTGTCTGCTTCATCGTGGCGCGGCTGTTTTTCATCAACGCCATCACGCGCTTCGGCGGCTACCGTTCGGCCATCGCGTGCATGTCGGTCGAGACCGTCGGGCTGGTGCTGTTGTGGCTGTCGCCCAACACCACTGTGGCGTTGATCGGCGCGGGGTTCGCGGGGTTTGGCTTGTCGCTGGTCTATCCGGCCATCGGCGTCGAAGCCATCAAACAGGTGCCCAACAGCAGCCGAGGCGCGGGGCTGGGGGCCTATGCGGTGTTCTTCGATCTGGCACTGGCCATCGCCGGGCCGCTGATGGGCGCAATTGCCCTCGGCATGGGCTACGACTGGATCTTTTTCTTCGCGGCGGTGCTGTCGATTCTGGCATTGGGCCTGACCGTGCTGCTGTCGCGACGCCCCGCCGTAGACACGCGGCTCTAGCACGACACCGGCCAAACGGCATCGCAAAACGCTGAACTGCCCGGACCCGAGCCGGTCGGAACTAGCACATCCCTCGCAAAAGGAGCGTGCGTGTGACTTCCGATCCTGCTGGTGTCCACCTTCCCCCCTCGGACATGTCGGGCGTACGGGACGTTCATCGTTTACGCGTACTGACGGTCAACACTCACAAGGGCTTCACGGCCCTGAACCGACGTTTCATCCTGCCGGAGCTGCGCGAAGCGGTGCGCAGCACGGGGGCCGATCTGGTGTTTTTGCAGGAAGTGCTCGGCGGCCATGATCGTCACGCCGCCCGCTACCACGACTGGCCCACCCTCTCCCAATACGAATTTCTCGCCGACAGCATGTGGAGCGACTTTGCCTACGGCCGCAACGCGGTTTACCCGGAAGGGCACCACGGCAATGCGATCCTCTCCAAGTACCCGATCCTGCATTACCGCAACCTCGACGTGTCGATCACCGGCCCGGAGCGGCGGGGCCTGCTGCATTGCGTGTTGCAGGTGCCGGGACACGACGAGGTGCACGCTATCTGCGTGCATTTGAGCCTGCTGGAAAGCCACCGCCAGTTGCAGCTGGATTTGCTGTGCGCGCTGCTGGATTCACTGCCCGAACACGCGCCGGTGGTGATTGCCGGGGATTTCAACGATTGGCAGTTGCAGGGCAACAAACGCCTGGCGCGCTGCACGTACTTGCACGAGGCCTTCGAGCAAAGCCACGGGCGATTGGCCAAGACCTACCCTGCCCGCTTCCCACTGCTGCGGCTGGACCGGGTTTACCTGCGCAACGCCACCAGTCACAACCCGAAAATCCTCGGGACGCGGCCGTGGACGCACCTGTCGGATCACCTGCCGCTGGCGGTCGAAGTGCACATGTAAAGGCCCGTATTCAAGGCGCTGGCATCGTTTCGCCACTCCCGCCGTTTGTCCGGTAATGCCGTGATTGTTTAAACCAACTGCCGCTTGATTCATCCCATTTAATGCGAGCCACATGACTCGCCCTTCTCATAACAAGAGGTACGCAATCATGGCTAACACCGGAAAATCGAACCCTGGCAACTTCTCGAACGATCGCCAAAAAGCCTCCGACGCAGGCAAAAAAGGCGGCCAGGCTTCAGGTGGCAGCAACATGGCCAACGACCGGCAGAAAGCAACCGACGAAAAACGTCCGGACGCCAGCAAAAAAGGCGGAATGCCACAAGGCGGCGCAGGCCGTAAATCCTGATCAACGTCTGATCAGCGGAACGAGCGAGGGTGAGAGCCCTCGCTTTTTTTATGCCCGTGGGTTGGATCGGTCACGCGTCCGGGTCGATCAGCGGCACCGTGGCGTCCCGGTCGAACTGCGAACCCGGGTCTTCATTACCGGGATCGTTATCGACGTCCACTTCAACCTCTTCTTCGTCCAGCGGAACAGCGCCGCGGGGCACGGCGTCCGGGGTTTTGTGCGAATGAGTGTGCATGGCAGGTTCCTCGTGTCAGGCGGGTTCTTTGGCGACCCGGTGTGTGGATGAGTTGAGCTTAGCTGGCGCTGACCGTCCAGTGCGTGGCGCCTTCGGGAAACTGCAGCTGCTCGACCCGATGAGCGATGCCACAGGCCAGTGAATCTTCGGCCCGAATCACCTTTTCCTCCGATGACAGGCAGCGGCCAATGTCCAGCGGGGTCATCGCGCCGTCGGTTTCACTCAAATAGATGTTCACGTACCGCTGCAAGTCGTTGTCCAGGCTGCGCAGGTATTCGCGGATGCGTGAGTGATCCACCGAACTCTGGTTGAAGTACCAGCTCATCGGGTGGATGAGAAACCGGGAGTGAGGACAGACGATGCGCTCCTCGGCGGCGAGGTAGATGACGATGCCCATGGATTCGATGTTGCCGCTGTTCAGTGCGCGGATCGGCACCTTCAGTGACTTGAGAAAGTTGTAGATCGTGAAGCCCAGGGCCGTGCTGCCGCCTGCGGTGGAGAGGTTCAGCAGCAGGCCGGTCGCGCCCTTGTCGAGGGCTTCCAGGCAGCGGTCGCGGAAATGCTCGGTGGTGGTCTGATCGACCCCACAATGGAAATGGACGATGTGTTCGCTCATCGACGGCCCTCCCTTTCCGGTTATCGACGCGGTGTAATGGGTTGGAAGGCGCGCAGACCGCAAAAGTTGCATGTTCGCCGCGACGCCGCCTCTGCAGCAGCCCGGCTGGGTCATTCACAATAGCGTGCCGAGTTGAGAAACCTGTGGGAGCGAATTCATTCGCGAAAGGGTTTGGCAGACGACACACCTGCGTCGGATGTACTGCCTTCGCGAATGAATTCGCTCCCACAGGGAAAATCTGCGGCGTGGTGTGACACGTGTGCCCGCCCTCCACACGAACCATAGAACTCCTGCCGCACGGCATGATCTGTACAACACGCCGGGCATTTTTTCCCGGCACTCCATGACCCCGGACAGGACACTTTCATGAGTCTGCACGACAAGATCATTGGCCGCCTCGGCTTTGGCGCAGCGCCTCTGGGCAATATGTTCCGCGACATCAGCGAGGAAGAAGCCGCCGCCACGGTGCAATCGGCGTGGGATCAGGGCATCCGCTATTTCGACACGGCGCCGCTGTACGGCTCGGGCCTGTCCGAGCAACGGCTGGGCAAGGCGCTGGCCCATGTGCCGCGCGACGAATACACCCTCAGCACTAAAGTTGGCCGGTTGATTTCCGACGAACTGGACAGCGAAACCCGCAGCGGCCCGTTCAGCGACGGTTTGAAAAACAAAATCCTCACCGATTATTCCGGCGACGCCACGCTGCGTTCCATCGAGGCCAGCCTCAAGCGCTTGGACACTGATCGCCTGGACATCGTGTTCGTGCACGACATCGCGCAAGATGCCCACGGCGACGAGTGGATCGAGCATTTCAACATCGCCCGCAAGGGCGCTTTCCGCACCCTCACCCGCCTGCGCGAAGAAGGCGTGATCAAGGCGTGGGGCCTGGGCGTGAACCGCGTCGAGCCGTGCGAGCTGACGCTGGACCTGAGTGAAGCACAACCGGACGGTTTTCTGCTGGCTGGCCGCTATTCGCTGCTGGACCACGACCAGCCGCTGCAACGCCTGTTCGCCAAGGCCCGTGAGCACAACGCCGAGTTCGTCGTGGGCGGGCCCTACAGCTCGGGCGTGTTGGTGGGCGGCAAGCATTTCGAGTACCAGGAAGCGCCGCAAGCGATGCTCGACAAGGTCGCGCACATTCAGGAAATCGCCCGCCAGTACCAGGTCGAGATCAAATCGGCGGCGCTGCAATTCGTACTGGCCAACCCGCTGGTGGCGGCGGTGATTCCTGGCGCGAGCCGGCCCTCGCGAATCACTGAAGACGTTGCGGCGCTGAATGCCCAGGTGCCGGACGGCTTCTGGCAAGCGATGCGTGATCAAGGCTTCATTGCGCCGCAGGCTCCGGTGCCGATGAAGGATTGAAGATCCACCCGAGACGTCGGCGAACGGTTCGACGTCTCACCCGCCGAATTCCAAGGTGGCGCGGTTTTCGCTTCAGCGGTAGGCATGATTCCCATGATCACCGCTTGAGACCCGCCCCCATGCGCATTTTGATCGTCAACGTGAACACCACTCAATCCATGACCGACACCATTGCCGAGCAGGCGCGCAGTGTTGCGTCACCCGGCACGGAAATCATCGGCCTGACGCCACGTTTTGGTGCGGAATCGGTGGAAGGCAATTTCGAGAGTTACCTGGCGGCAATTGCCGTGATGGACCGCGTGTTGTCCTACGATCAGCCCTACGACGCGGTGATTCAGGCCGGGTATGGCGAGCACGGGCGCGAAGGCTTGCAGGAATTGCTGGACGTGCCGGTGGTGGACATCACCGAAGCCGCGGCCAGCCTGGCGATGCTGCTGGGACACACCTATTCGGTGGTGACCACGCTCGACCGGACCGTGCCGCTGATCGAAGACCGCCTGAAACTGGCCGGGGTGTTCGAACGTTGTGCGTCGGTGCGAGCCAGTGGCATGAGCGTGCTGGAACTGGAAGAGATGCCGGACCGTGCACTGGAAGCCATCGCCGAGCAGGCGCTCGAGGCAGTGAAGCACGACAAGGCGGAGGTGATCTGCCTGGGCTGTGGCGGCATGGCCGGGCTGGACCAGTTGATTCGTGACGGTGCGGGCGTGCCGGTAGTAGATGGCGTGACGGCCGCCGTGGCGCTGGCGGAGTCGCTGGTGCGATTGGGATTGAAGACCTCCAAAGTGCGGACGTATGCGAATCCGAGGCCGAAGAAAGTGATCGGCTGGCCGTTGAAATAACGGACCTGTAGGAGCGTGGCTTGCGAACGCCGAGTGGTCGCCTGTTTCGGGCAAATCGTTTACCATCCCCGCCGCCGGTTTCCACTCGGAATTAATAGGGAATCCACGAGCCGTGCCCTGTGTCATCGGGCGCGCTCAAACGGAACTGTCCCCGCAACTGTAGGCGTCGAGCCGTGCTTCCTGTTTGCCACTGGGTTACCGCCCGGGAAGGCCGAAGCACGGTGATGAAGCGCCAGTCAGGAGACCTGCCGGCAAGCGTCAATCATTCACCGGCGGGGTGTCCGGGAAGGACTCCCGTGCGCGGTGCTTGCCTCTTTTCTTCGGCTGCCGTCAGGGTGTGCTTTCCAGTGCCTGTTTCGTCGATCACAGGCTCACTGGAGAAACCCCGATGTCGCTGCGCCGCTTTGCTCCCTTGTTCACCGGTCTGACGCTGTCGAGCGCAGCGTTCATGTCCCCCTCCGCGTTGGCTGCACCGACCCACTACCCGTTGACCCTCGACAACTGCGGCGTGCCCCTGACCTTTGCGCAAGCGCCTCACAAAGCCGTGACCATCGGCCAGGCCGCCACCGAAATGCTCTACGCGCTGGGCCTGAGCGACCGGGTCATTGGCACTTCCCTGTGGTTCAACGACACCCTGCCTCAATTCAAGGACGCCAACGCGAAGATCGAGCGCCTGGCCGACAACGCGCCGAGCTTCGAATCGGTGATCGGCAAGCACCCGGACTTCGTGCCGGTGCAGTTCGAATGGATGGTCGGTCCGCAAGGTGCGGTCGGCACACGTCAGCAGTTCCAGGACCTGAAGATCCCGACGTATATCCTGCCGTCCGACTGCGAAGGCAAGAACAACCTGGTCGGCGCTGACGGGACTCGGCTTGAAGCGTTCCGCATCGACGCGCTGTACAAAAGCATCGCGCAACAGGCGGAAATCTTCGACGTTCAGGATCGCGGCCAGCAACTGATCGATGGCTACAAGGCCCGTCTGGCTCAGGCCATCGAACACGCCAAGGCCCATGACGCGAGCAGGGTTTCGGCGGTGTTCTGGTTCTCCAGCCCGGACATCAACACCGATCCGTACGTCGCCGGGCGCAAAGGCATTCCGGGCTTCATGCTCGACACACTAGGCATGCGCAACGTCATCGATTCGGACGAAGAATGGCCGACCGTGGGCTGGGAAACCATCGCCAAGGCCAACCCGACGATTCTAGTGATCGCGCGCATGGACCGTCGCCGCTTCCCCGCTGACGATCACGAAAAGAAACTCGCCTTCCTCAAGTCTGACCCGGTGACCCGCAACATGGACGCCGTGAAAAACAACCGCATCGTGATCATGGACGCCAGTGCGATGGAGTCCAGCGTTCGCCTGTTCGACGGCATCGAGCAACTGGCCAAGGCCACTGACGCGCCATGAACATCCTGAACGTCGTTCGCTCGCTGGGCCATGGCCTGTGGGTCAGCGCGTTGCTGATACTGGCGGTGATCGCAGGCGTGGCCATCGGCGAAACGGCCATCAGCGTGCCGGTGATCTTTCAGGTGCTGGCGAACAAGCTGTGGGCGGCCGGTTATGCGGTCGATCCCATCGACGAGGGCATTGTCTGGAATTACCGGCTGACCCGGGCCATCGTCGCGGCGGCCTGTGGCGCGGGCCTGGCGATGTCCGGCGTGGTGCTGCAATCGTTGCTGCGTAACGCGCTGGCGGACCCGTATCTGTTGGGGATTTCCGCCGGGGCTTCGACCGGCGCGGTGTTGGTCGCGATCATCGGGTTGGGCGCCGGGGCGATTTCCTTGTCGATGGGTGCGTTCGCCGGGGCCATTGCCGCGTTTGCCCTGGTCGCGTTGTTGGCACGGTCGTCTCGGGCCTCGGGCAGCCAGGCGGCGACGGGGCAAATCATCCTCGCGGGGATCGCCGGTTCGCAGCTGTTCAATGCGCTGACGTCGTTTCTGATCACCAAATCCGCCAGCGCGGAACAGGCCCGGGGCATCATGTTTTGGCTGCTGGGCAATCTCAGTGGCGTGCGCTGGACCTCCGTGGCGCTGTCCGTGCCGGTGGTGCTGCTGGGGTTGGTTGTGTGCCTGTGGCATCGGCGTTCGCTGGATGCATTCACCTTTGGTGCCGACTCGGCGGCTTCGCTGGGGATTCCGGTGCGTCGAGTGCAGACCCTTCTGATCGCCACCGCAGCGTTGGTGACGGCAGTGATGGTGTCGATGGTCGGCTCGATTGGCTTCGTCGGACTGGTGATTCCCCATGCCGTGCGCATGGTCGCCGGGGTGCGGCATGCGCGGCTGTTGCCGTTGAGTGCCTTGAGCGGCGCACTGTTCTTGATCGCCGCCGATGTGCTGTCGCGGGTGCTGATCAAGGGCCAGGTGCTGCCCATTGGCGTGATCACGGCCCTGGTCGGCGCGCCGGTGTTTGCACTGATTCTGATGCGGGGAAATCGCGCCCGATGAACGCTTCTGTCGAACAGGCCGCCAGCGTGCTCAGCGCGGTCAATCTGAGCTACAGCGTGAAGGGCGCGACGTTGCTCAGCGGCGTGTCATTGTCGATTCGGGCGGGGGAAAACCTCGGTGTCGTGGGCCCTAACGGTTCAGGAAAATCGACCCTGATCAGGTTGCTGGCCGGGTTGCAGACGCCCACCTCAGGCGAAGTATTCCTGCACGGGGAACGGTTGTCTGCCATCCGCCGGCGCGACATGGCGCAGGGGATGGCGGTGGTCGAGCAACAAGCTGAAACCGGCGATTCGATCAGCTTGCTTGAAGCCGTGGAGTTGGGGCGCACGCCGTGGCTGTCCGCGCTGGCGCCGTGGAGCGCGGAAGACGCGCGAATCGTCAGTGAGGCGATTGCCGATGTGAGTCTTGAAGCCCTCCGTCACCGAGCCTGGCACACGCTGTCGGGCGGCGAACGGCAGCGGGCGCACATTGCCAGAGCATTGGCGCAACGGCCGCAGATCCTGTTGCTGGACGAGCCGACCAACCACCTCGACATTCAGCAGCAACTGTCGATTCTGCACCTGGTGCAGCGCCTGCCCGTGACCACCGTCATCGCCCTGCACGATTTGAATCAGGCGCTGGCCTGTGACCGGTTGGCCGTGATAGACCGGGGGCGACTGGTGGCGTTGGGGTCACCGTTCGAGGTGCTGACGCCGGAGCGATTGCGGGACACATTCGGCGTATCGGGGCATTGGTTGACCGACCCGTTCGACGGGCAGCGGGTGTTGCGCTTGCGTACCCACATTGCCTGAATCACAGGGGTGTCTGACACCCCTCGATTCTCGCAGTGGATCGCGGTGCTGCATTGAATGGCGCAGGCCTCAATCCCGCAAATGCTCCAACCCCGCCAGCATCAATTCATGCTGGCGAATGCTGTCCAGGCTGGTGGGGGATTCCGAGGCGTCGGGCACGGCGTGCCAGACCACGAAATCCCGCTGCACATCGAGAAACAGGAAATATTCGTTGAACACCTCAGCCTGCGAAAACCGCCGCTCCAATGCATCGCGCAATTGCTCGGGGCGCAGGGCGCGACCTTCGATGTGCAGGGCGATGCCCCAATCCCGGTGCTCTCGACGGCTGACGAAGGCGATGCCGGTTGCCACTGGCCAGATGGCCGCGCGTTCTGCGGCGACGTGGGCGTAGAACGCTGCCTTTTCCGATACCCGAATCATGCTCAGTCCTTTAATGGCACAACGGTGAAGTCTTGCTCGTGGTCCCGCTCGTCGATGCCCTGGCGCATGTCCGTCGGCCACCAGATCACCAGCTCACGATCGTTGGAATCCGGGCGCTTGCAGGCGTAGCCCGAGCAGCCCGAATGGCTCGCGCAGCCGCCCAGGGTGGCGAACAGCACGAGCAGGATGATGTAACCGCGCAGGTTCATCGTGTGGCCCCCTTGAGCAATGATGGACGGTTTTTGCCGGACTTGGTCGAGACCTGCGGCTGGCGGACGGCGATGTAGATTTCACTTTCCGCACCCGGTTGCAGCCAGGCATGGGGCCAGGCACTGACGCCCATCACCCAGCGGCCGCCGCAACGGCTTTCGTCGATGCGCACCGGTTTCGCGGTGGTGTTGTGGGCGACCACCACGGCGATGCCCCAATCCTTCTTGGCAAACCACTGCGAACGCTGACGGTCCAGTTCCAGACCCGCACCGGGGTCGCACAGGCTGTCGGCTTCGAACGGCAGCGCCTCGCCACTGTTGAAGCCCACCGGCGCCACGCCATCGAGCAACTGCGTGAACGCGTTCTGCACGTCGCCACGGGTCGGTTCTTCACCGCCGTCGCGGCGCTGCTTGATGCGCTTCATCTGATCGTCAACGTCGTGGGGATTGCTCAGCTCGACGTAACGCGAGGGGTTGACCTGATCGCCAATCAGACGCGGGGTCAGAATGAACAGGCGTTCACGCTGGTTGGTTTCACGTGTGCGGTTCTGGAACAGCAGCTTGCCGATCACGGGGATGTCTCCCAGCAACGGGATCTTGTTGACCTTGTCGTTGGTTTCCAGCCCGTGAAAACCGCCGATCACCAGCGAACCGTGCTCGGCGATCACCGCCTGCGTGCTGACGTTGCCCTTGCGCACCGCTGGCTGATCTTCGTTGATGTTGGACGTATCGATCTGGCCGTCTTCAATGTCCACGATCAGTTGCACCTGAGAACTGCCGCCTTTTTCCAGCGAGCGAGGGATCACCTGAAGGCTGGTGCCTGCCGTGATCGGTTGAATGTCCGCCACCCGCTCGGACGTCGCCGTGAGGAATTCGGTGCGGCTGAAGTCGATCACCGCTGGCTGGTTTTCCAGGGTCAGGATCGACGGGTTGCCAATCACCGACGCCGCGCCGTTGCCTTCGAGGGCGTGCAGGTCGGCGGCGAACTTGCCGGCGTCCTGAATGAACAACGTCGAGCTGGTGCCTTGGGAAAATAGATTCGCCCCGCCGCTGACGCTGCCGGAATTGAAATTCCAGCGGCTGGACAGTTCGGCCAGTTCGTTGCGATCGATGTCGAGGATCACCGCGTCGATCTCGATCAGGTTGCGCGGGGTGTCCAATTCCTTCACCAGCTTCTGGTACATCGCCTTGCGTTTTGGCAGATCGTAGATCAGCACCGAGTTGTTGCGCACATCGGCGCTGACGCGGATTTTCGAGCGGCCGCTTGCGCTGTCACGGGAACCACTGCCGCGTTTGCCACCGGAACCGAGCACACGGTCCAGCCCCTGCTCCAGCGCATTGGTGTCGAATCCGCCGCCTTCGAGGCCGCCGTAATTCAGACCGGCCGAATTGTTGCCCGCCATGCCGCTGGCGGTGCTGCCCTGCCCTTGCACCAGATTCACGCCGTTGATGGACTCGCCCCGGGAGCGGCTTTCCAGCAATTCCTGAAGAATGCTCGCCACCCCGGCCACGGTCAGTTGCTGGTCGCGGTAGCGGATGGTGCGGTCGGCGGCGTTGGCGTATTTCAGCGGCAGCACGACGATGTCCTGCTTCTCGGCTTTCTCCGGCGCCTCGACCTTCTTGCTGTAGGTGCGTACGAAATCGACGTACTTGGCCGGGCCACGCACTAACACCACACCTTCGTCGGGCAGTGCGCCCCAGCCGAAGCGTTTGTCGAGCAAGCCGACGTCGGACAGCGCCTGCTGCAAGTCGTCCACCGCCTCCGGGGACACTTCGATGCGCGCCGAGGTCTGCTCGCTGGTGGGGCTGACGTACAGGGTTTCGTTGTAGACGAACCACTGGAAGTGGTGTTCCTGCCCCAGACGGTCGAGGAATTCCTGCGGGTTTTGCGCCCGGATGCGACCGTCGAGGGTGCCCTGGATCGGCGCCATGTCCAGGCCAATGCCGAATTCCTTGGCGAAATCCTTGAGCGCGGTGGCCAGGTCCGTCTGCCGTGCATCGTAGGCGTAAGCCGTGTGTTTCCAGGCTTCAGGCACCGCTGCCAGCGCGGGCATCGCGACGCCAATTATCAGCAGAGGCAACCACATTAAGGCCTTGCGCATTTCACACTCCCGGTTGCCAGGTATTGAGGGTTGCGCGAGGCGACGACAGGGCCGTGGCGTGGCGCATGGAGGTTTGCATCAGGCTGAGCATCGCGCCGCGCTGGTTGGCCAGCTGTTCGAGGCGATTGAGGGCATCCGCCGACGTGCAGGGGTTGGGGAGCCAGCTGAGCAGTACGACGCAGCGGGTCTCGGGGTCGATGGCCAAGGCACCGACGCAGTCGCAGGCCACGCTGGCACCGCCCTGCCCCAGTAACGCCTCCAGACGCTGAGGGTCGCTGCCGTCGTAGGGATCGAGCAGGTCGAGGCTGATGCGGATACCGTTTCCGTGCACCGCCAGCCGGGCGTTGGCGTCGTCGATCCAGCAGTCCAGCGGCGTGAGCGGACGTTGCTCACACCACTGGGCGAGGATCGCCGTGAACTCACTGAATTCCATCGATGATCGCTTTGGTAATGCCGTGTTTGGCGCGCAGCCCTTCGTTGAGGATCATGTTCGCCACGTTGGTTTGTTGCGACGCGTCGTTGAACGCCTGAAGGTCTTCCATCGTGCCGCTGTCGGACGCGGTTTCAGCGGCGTCTTCCATGTCGCTCTGGGCGCGGCTGTAGGAATGATCGAGGTGGTTTTGCAGGGATTTGAAACTGATCATGGGGACGACTCCAACGTGAAGGTTCATCCCCTGAGTGGAAGCGACGGGCGGTCCGGTTCCCTGTGACGTGACAAAAAGGCTTCAGACGCGTGCTGTAACCGTCTCCACTACCAGCAAGCCGTGCTGCTACGGAGGGTGGGGTGTTCAGGATAATGGGGCGCGGCGAAAAACCTGTAGGAGCGAATTCATTCGCGAAGCGGCGGTGCAGCCGACACTTCTGGGTTGAATGTACTGGCCTCTCGCGAATGAATTCGCTCCTACCGTTGAAACCGAGTCCGGCTCAGCATTTGGCAGCGCCGCCGATTACCTGTGGGAGCGAATTTATTCGCGAAGCGTTGGTGCAGCCGACACTTCTGGGTTGAATGTACTGGCCTCTCGCGAATGAATTCGCTCCCACAGTTGAAACCGAGTCCGGCTCAGCATTTGGCAGCGCCGCCGATTACCTGTGGGAGCGAATTCATTCGCGAAAAGAAGTACAGGTGAAGCAGATCGAGTGCCTGTCCGAGCCCTTCGCGAATGAATTCGCTCCCACAGTGGAGAGCGTCGATGCACCTATGCGTCTTGCCCCAACAGCCCGCGTTTCAGGCTTGTCCAGTCAATGTCGAACGCGCCGTTGGCGTCGCTCAGGCGCAGGGTGAGAGGTGGCATAAGGGGGTCGGCCTTGAGTTGCCAGTGTTCCGAAAACCGGCTTTGCGCGAGCCAGTCCCGAAGTTCGTCGAGCTGATCGGGGTGCGCGCTGAGGGTGGCGACGACTTCGTGGCGTTGACTGTCGGCGAGGTTGCGGATCAGCGCCCGTGTCCGCTCGGCCAGGGTGGTCTCGTCCAGCAGTCGGGCGAGCGTGGTGTTGAGCAAGTCTTCGACAGCGCTCATCGCTTCTTGCTGCAAAGCCTGCCGCTGCAGCTCGAACGCGTCCAGAAAGCCGTTGGCCTGTTCCCAGAACTGCATCAGCGCCTGGTCTTTTTCCCGTTGCGCCTGTTCGCGGGTGTCCGCAAGGATCTGCTCGGCTTCCTCGCGCGCACTGCGCAATACGTCCCCGGCGAGCTGGATATCGGCCAAGTCGTCCCGCCGCAGAATGGTGTCGAGCAGCACATCGGAAGAAGCCAGGGCGAGGCGGCGTTTGGCGAGCATGTCGAATTCCCGGAGAGAAAGAGTCAGGGTGTGCTGGCGCGCCAAACGACGGATTGCCAGAGCGTGTGCAATTTGCCGACGGGCATCTCGATTACCGCGTCACGCACGGCGCCAGGTGCCCAGTTCAAGCGCAACCGGGACCAGCAATCCTCCCCCACCCAGGCCGCCAACAATTCACGAGGATCGTGCACGGAAGCGTCGAGCCAGACGCCAGGACGCAACGCCTTGGCCACGGCGCGGCACCAGCTTTCATGAAGGGATTCATCGGTCACGCGGCCCAGGCAAATGCTCTGCGCGAGGTGCAGCGCGGCCTGCTGTTGAGCGGGATCGAGCGCCAACCATTGCATCACCGGCTCAACCGGCGCGGGAGGTTGACTGGGCGCAATCCCGACGCTGTGCAAAAACGCGCCATGCCGGGTGCGCAACACTCCTGACAGCTCCAACGTTGGCAATCCACTGTCCTCGGCGAATCGCGCCAGCCAGTCGCCGTGCGCCCACTGCCAAGGCGCGCACCACCACTGAATCCAGCGCTCATCCGCGTCCGTCATCGCGGCGTGCGTCGCGTTATGCATCACGCCCGCACCGGCAGGTTCGAACCCTCGCCGCGACGCAGGCCGATCCGCTGCAACAGCGCGTTGCGCCAGTCGCTGCGCAGGATCAGCACCAGCAACAGGATCAGCACCAACCCGGCAAACGGCGCCGCCCACAGCATGCTTTTCCAGAAGCCCTGGTTCGCGCTGTCCACCAGAAACGGCCCGAAATTGACCAGCCGCTCGGTGTCCTGAAACTCCGCAGCCGGCACGAACACGATGGCGAATTTCTTCGAGTCCAGCGGCTCGCCGGACATCCCCGGAATGCTGCTGGCGACCATCTGCTGAATGCGCCCGCGCACGCTGTCGGGGTCGAGCGCCGAGGTGTGTTTGATGAACACGGCCGCCGACGCGGGCTGGACCGGCTCGCCCGGCGCGACCCGTTCAGGCAGCACCACGTGAACCCGGGCCACGATCACGCCGTCGATCTGCGACAGCGTCGCCTCCAGTTCCTGCGACAAGGCGTAGATGTAGCGGGCGCGCTCTTCCAGCGGCGTTGAAATCACGCCTTCCTTCTTGAAGATTTCACCCAGGCTGGTGCGCGAATGCCGAGGCAATCCGGCGGCGTCGAGAATGCGCACAGCCCGGTTGATGTCGGCCGTGGCGACGGTGATCACCACCCCGGTTTTCTCCATGCGTTTGCGCGCATCGATGTGCTGATCGGCGAGGCTGGCCACCACATCGTTGGAGTCCTGTTCGGACAGACCGCTGAACAGGTCGGTCTCGTCGCTGCATCCGCTGAGCAGCAACATCAGGCACATCAGACCCGCAGTCAGATACTTCACGCCAGACCCTCTATTGCAGGTTGGTCAGCTTGTCGAACGCCTGAGCGCTCTTGTTGACGACCTTGGTGGTCAACGCCATTTGCAACGAATACTGCGACAAGGATCGGCTCATCTGCGCGATCTCCAGCGGGTCGTCGGTGGTGGAGGCTTTCTTCATCTTGCGCGCCGCCTGCTGTGAAAACTTGTCCATGGTGCCCAGTCGCTCGGACAAGGCACTGGCAATCTGTTCGGAAAGGTGACTCTGCTGCAGCGCCATGTCGGGGCGCATGGCCGCATTGAACAGATCGACGTCCGCCTGCGAAGGCCCGCTGACCAGTCCGTGATCAAGGTGTTGCTCAAGATCGGGGGATGGCGATTTGAGTTGATTGACGTTGGAAACGGTCACGGGTGCTCTCCGGCAGACGGGTCGATACGAAGGCTCGATCAGGAAACGCTGTTGTTGCCCGATCCGAGCAGTGCCTGGACGATGGCGTTGGCGGCCTGGCCCAGACTGTTTTGCAGATCGTGTTGCGCGAACAACGCGTTTTGCGGCGCACCGTTACCGGTGGCGCTGGCGCCATTGCCGTTGCTGCCCTGACTGGCTTCGAGGCCTTTTTCGATCAGGCCGCTCAGCAACTGACCGAGGTCCTGGGCCACGCCCTGGCTGCCCGAATTGCCCGGCTGCACGGCATCGTTCGCAGGAGAGCCGAGGCCGCTGCCGACGTTGTTCCCTGCGCCGTTGCCGGTGCTGGCATTGAGGCCCTGTTGCAGCAGACCGCTGAGCAGCTGGCCCAGGTCCTGGGCAGGATTGCCGCTCAATGCGCCTTGGCCACCGGTCGGGTCCGCCGCCAGCGTGCTGCCCGTCGGACTGCCCGCGCCGCTGCTGGCATCGGCAACGCCGCTTTGCTGCTGATCCAACTGGCCACCGAGCATGTCCAGTGCGGCACGGAAGGCGCTGGTTTCGCTCTTGTCGAGGTAGTTGTCTTCCTTGAGCTCGTTCTTCCACGACCCGGAATCCGGCGCGGGGAATTTGCTCGGGTTCTGGTCCATGAACTGCGCGACCTTGTCCAGCATCGGCATGTCGTCGGAGGAAAACTTCGTTCCATCACCCTGCTTGCTCAGAAGGTCATCCAACGAAGCTTTACCCAGGCCGTTCAGCACTTGGGACATCAGGTCCGGCTTGCCCGCGCCACTGCTGGCGCCGCCGCCCAGGCCGAAGTCCGCCGCCGCGCCGAAGTTGTCGCCCAGCTTGTCCTTGATCACGTCACCCAAGGCTGCCTTGATCATGTCGGGCGAGCCGCCGACCATCGCGGCCAGAGGGTTCATCTTTTTCATCTGGTCGCCGACCATTTTGCCGAGCGGCGAATCCTGGTCCAGGTGACCGTCTTTGGTCAGCGCGCCGGCGAGCTTGTCGATGACGTCCTTGAGCGACTGTTGCGGCCCTTGCTGACCGCCGATCCCGCCGGTGGACACGACGGTGCCGATGTGCGCGTTCTGCAGCGGGTTGATACTGGCGTTGAGACTTAGCATGAAACCTCCAATGTCAGGGGGTTGCCCCCTTTTTCAGGGGGCGCTCTGAATGATCAGTAGCTGATACCTTTGGCGTTTTGCGCCTCGGCACTGATCGCCTTGTTCGAGCTGTCTTCCTTGCCGGAACGGATGGCGCTGAGGACGTCGTTGGTTTGTTTCTTGATGTCGGCGTCGGTCTGCATGGCGATCAGTCGTGCAGAGCTGGCGTCGGATTTTTCGGTCGCGGCGTTTTGCGCGGCTTCAGCCTTGGAGGGTGCGGCGGAGTCGGTGATGCTGCTTTCCTGCTTGATGCTGGACAACGCGCCGGCGGCGCCTTGGGTGAGGTTGCCGATCATCGAGATTGGGTTCATACCTACGGCCATGTCGATTACTCCTGGGTCATCACCAGCGGAAGTGCTTGGTGCTGATAGGTGGTAACGGGGGTGGGATCGGTTCCATCATCGGTTTGGAAATTTTTCTGTTGGCTTTTAGATCGTGGGGATATCCATTCGCGGTGGTGTTGCTGATATCGGTTCCGCCCTTACGGCGGGTCACTTTTGGCAAGAGCGCCCCAAAAGTAACCAAAAACGCTTTGCTCCTGGTTTGGCCCTGACTTCGTCAGGGTTCCCTCACTCCGGCGACGCTCCGTGGGCCCGCCGCGAAGGGCCAT
>NZ_JAAAKW010000029.1 GCF_009905615.1 Pseudomonas sp. SLFW | reverse complement strand
CCCTTGCCCCCGATGCGCATCCCACCCCCACCACCGGAGTCATCGCGTGCATCGACGACGTTGTCACTGCGACGTCCTTTTTTCCAGAGCATGGAAGAATCCTCTTTTGGTCGTGTAGGAAGTGTAGACGCCGGGGGAGGTACGGCGTCTGACTGCTGGGACTAAGAGGGCGAAGCGGGGGGAATGGTTCAGGGGGGGCTCGGTGATTGCGGAGCATTCCCTAACCTTGCTGACTATCGAGAGCTTTCAATGGCGTAACACAGTGCAGCTAGGGCGCCGCCGTTGATGAAAAGCCAGATATGAAGTCCCCAGATATGTCGCCTCAAACGGAAGGGGATCCTGAGGTGAGCGTCTTGGGTAATGTCACCTCGGCGGTACATGATTCTCGGCATGTACATAATTGCGAAAATGATGCTGAGTCGCATCTGTCGACCTATCACGCCGCCTTGCCACAGGTTTCGGGTGTTTGTAACACCTTGGCAGTCGGACAAATGCGCTTCAAGTACATCAATATTCTTGTACGTGAACCATCCCATTGCCATGAGATTGATCCACGAGGAAATGAGCCAAGCCAAGCCCAGGACGACAAAAATCGGCATTACGGCCTCCATTCGTAGATCATTTCGCCAATGTGTTCACCACCCCACTCACCTGCAGAGCCTGCAGCGTATCCGCCTATAGCAGACGCGACGATACCGCATCCAATCGCGCCCAAACCGCCGGTTGGTACTCCGAACACGACCATGCAAAGCGGTGTAAGGGTGGCCATTCCAATAGTGCCCCCTATCAGGCCGCCGCTAATGCCGCCGACCAGCTTCGACCCTTCGACATACTTCGCCTTCCTGCACATTTCCTCCCGCCCCATCGAACACGCTTCCTTGATCTCCAGATGCGTTGACCACGCATTCAACCCGATCCCGATCGGCGTCCCCATCCTCAGCAACTTCGAAGCCTTGGCAATATGCGCCAGCCGTTGCGAATAGCCACGCATCTCCGGGTTGTGCAGATAGCTTTTCGTCGAAACCCCCAACATTTTCTTGATTGACCCGTTATTGCGCATACCTGTGCCCCAGTGGGCGATGCCTTTGAGTTGAGTGGCGAGTTTGACGAAGTGCACGCGGCGTTGGTTGATGAATTCCTGCCGAGCGATGGGGGTGCCGCGTTTGAGGGCGAGTTGATACAGCTGCTCGATGTCTTTCAGCGTGGCTTCAACACCTTTGAGGTGCTTTTCCCAGCTCCCGGTGGCGGCACCGATGCCCAATGATCCGTAGCCCAGCATGTGCTGTAACAGGTCGTAATTCTTGACGATGTCTTTGTCCGCTTGATGCTGGAAGAGCGAATGGTGAGTGCCGTAGGCGAGTCTCATCATCTCCGCCTCCTCAGGCGTCACTCGCGACGTCGATTCATCGGCGACGACCATGAGCTGCCCCGGCATGACCATCGTGTTGCGGACATGAGCGTTAAGCTGGTCGAATTTTGCTCCACCGCCGACCTGCGCCTTGATGACGGGGTAGTGCTGAACCTGATCGTTGATGAACACATACGGCTTGCCTGCGACTGCCATTTTCCTGTCCCTGAGCGTGCATGAAAGCGCGAGGATAGGAAAAGGGCAGCGGGCTTTTCGAGGGGCTGGGGCGGGGTTACAGAGAATTCAGAACGGCCCTACTTTGGGCGTGATTCTTTCCTACAAGACTGGCTCATAGAGTGTGCTGCGCGAGGGGTTTCCTCGCGCGAGCCACGTTGTTAACGCTGACCGCGCATCATCAACAGCGCCACGATAACGCCAAGGGCGGCGAGGGTCGTGGCGATGATCCCGAGCGAACCCAGCCCGTAATGATGAATGCCCAAGCCGCCAAAAATGGCACCAAGGCCGATCCCAGCGTTGGCCGCCGAAATGTTCATCGACGCTGCCAGCGCTTGCGCTTTAGCGCCAGCCGTCATCACACGCACTTGGCAGACCGGGAACAGCGCGGTGTAGGCGACGCCCCAGATGATCAGCGACGCGACCAGCCACGGGGTGTCCGCCGCCAGCGCCACTGCCGCGAGCATTCCGAACCCCAGCACCAGCAGAAACAGCACCATCGCCCCCAACGGCCGACGGTCCACCATGGCGCCGCCCAGATGGTTGCCGATCATGCCGACGGCGCCGAAACCCATCAGCCACCAGCCGACATGACTCGACGGAATATTCGCAAGACGTTCGAGGATGTCGGCCAGGTAGGTGTAGGCCGTGAACATCGCGGTAAAGGTCAGCACCGACAGCAGGATGTGCGCCAGGAACCGAGGCTGACGCAAGATGGCGGTCTGTTTCTCGCCTTCGTCCGCAACGGGGGCGCTGGGCAGTGTCGGCATCATCAGGTGCATCAGAATGCCGATGATCAGCGAGAGTCCCGACAGCACCCAGAAGCTGCCACGCCAGCCAATCAGGTCTGCTGCCACGGTGCCCAGCGGGATGCCGAACACCAGCGCCGCCGAGATGCCGAGGTAGACCTTCGACACGGCTTTGCCCGCGTTGCCGGGACCGGCCAGTTGCCCGGCGGTTTCGCTGGCCGTGCCCCAGAACACGGGAAGCGCCAGCGCTGGAATGAAGCGGGCGATGGCCAGCACCCAAATGTTGGTCGAAACAGCCGCCAAGGCGTTCGACAAAGCGAAGACGATCAGAATCAGTGTGAACAGTTTTTTGCGCTCCACGCGAGCCAGCTTGGCCGTCAGCACTGGGCCGAACAACATCACCGTGAAGGCAAACAGCGTGACGACCTGACCGGCAACGGTGATCGAGACGTTCAAATCCTGCGCGAGCGCAGGCAGAAGCCCGACGATGACAAACTCGGTGGTTACGATGATGAAGGCCGCGATGGCCATGATCAGGATCTGCACGCCGGATCGCGAGGACTCGTACGGCAGCGCGTCGGCGTTGGCCGTTGAGGGGGAAGACATGGGAAAACTCCAGAAAAAAGTATGGCGCTAGCCTATTGGAGAATTTAAGGTCTATTCCGGTCATTTTTTCTGAAATGATGTGAAACAGGTTCACTAATCGCGGGGTCGCTGATGTTTTCTTCCGAACGCCTCAAAGGCATCGACGTGTTTGTCATCGTCGCCGATCTGGGCAGTTTCACCGCCGCTGCCGAGCGCCTCAATCTCAGCAATTCTGCCGTGAGCAAAAGCATCGGTCGGCTGGAAAACCGACTGGGGACGCGGCTGTTCAACCGCACCACTCGACGCCTGTCTTTGACTGATGCGGGACTGACGTTTTACCAGACCTGCACCGCCGTGCTCTCGGACCTTGAAGAAGTCGAGCAGGTGCTGCATTCCGAGCAGGATGAGCCTCAGGGCAAGGTGCGCATCGATTTGCCCGCGGCCTATGGACGGTTGCACGTCCTGCCTTTGATTCTGGACTTCGTCAAACAGCACCCGAGATTGATGCCGCACATTTCGTTCGCGGACCGCTTCGTCGACCCCGTGCACGAAGAAATCGACATCGTGGTGCGGATTGGCGGGCCAGACGCGTGGGCGTCCAGCGTAGGACATCGCTATTTTGGCAGTCAGCGACTGGTGTTCTGCGCGTCCCCCGAATACCTGGCCCAGTTCGGCATACCGGCGTTTGAGCACGACCTCGAAGCGCATCGGTGCCTGGGCTATTCGATGCATGCGGGCACGATCAGCCCGTGGTATTTCAAGGGGCGGCAATCCGGCGACATGGAGCGCAGAATCATGCACCCCCACGTGGCCGTGGGCGATGGGGAAGGGGTGGTGATGGCAGCGCTGGCGGGGTTGGGTATTACGCAGTTGCCCACGTGGCTGGTGCAGCGTCATCTGGATTCGGGGGCGTTGGTGGAAGTCCTGCCAGACCTGGCTACCGAAAGTATGCCGATGAATCTGGTCTGGCGCAGGAACCGGGTAAATCTGCCGAAAGTGCGGGCGCTGCTGGATTACCTGACTGCCCGACTGACGCCGTCGGGCAGCACGCGGTCAGCAACCGTCGATTAGCCCTTGGCGCTTGATCTGACGTATCGCCGGCAAGCGTTCCTACATCAAACCGAGCCTAATCACACCCGCGCGGTCTGCTTCTCGGACACTTCCACAGGCGATGCATCGGCGAAATGGTTCACCTGCCGCAGCGCTTTGAAACCCACCATCCAGGTGCCCACCACGCCCAGCGTGCACAGCCCGCCGAGGATCGCGGCAGGCACAGCGCCGAACAGTGAGGCGCTGCTGCCTGCACGGAATTCGCCCAGCTCGTTGGAGGAACCAATGAACAGCATGTTCACGGCGTTGACCCGCCCGCGCATGTCGTCCGGCGTGGAGAACTGCACCAGCGTCGAGCGGATGTAGACGCTCACCATGTCTGCCGCACCGGCGAACATCAGCGCGATCAGTGAGAGCCAGAACAGCGTCGACAGGGCGAACACCAGGTTAGCGACGCCGAACACCGCCACGGCGATGAACATCACCATGCCGACGTGGCGATCGAACGGACGCGCCGCCAGATACAGGCCGGTGGTCACTTCGCCCAGGCTCATCGCACTGCGCAACGCGCCCAGCCCTTGAGGACCGAGGTGCAGCACTTCGTGGGCGTAGATCGGCAGCAACGCCACTACGCCGCCGAGCAGCACGGCGAACAGGTCGAGGGAAATGGTGCCGAGAATGATCGGGCGAGAACGAATGAAGGCGATCCCGGCGGTGAAGCGTTTCCAGGCGGTGGATTCAAGGATCTGCTTTTTACCGGCGTACAGCACCGGCACGCGAATCAGCAACAGCACGCCTGCGATGAAGCTTGCCGTGCACACGGTGTAGGTCAGCCCGCCACCGCCTGCCGCGTAAAGACCGCCGCCGACCAAAGGCCCGGCGATGGTCGCGATGCGCATGATCATGCTGTTCGTCGCAATCGCCGACGCCAGTTTTTCCCGAGGCACGACTTGCGGCAGCAGGCTTTGCAGCGCCGGACCGGTGAACGCCCGGGCACAACCGAACAGGGCCAGCGTCGCGTAGATCAGGCGGGTGTCCTGGTGGTGGGTAACGGAAAACAGCATCAGAATCAGGCTGCACGTGGCCTGCACGGTCCAACTGATGGTCAGGATCAGTTTGCGGTCGTAGCGGTCGATCAGGTCACCGGCCGGCATCAGCAGCAACAGCATCGGAATGAACTGCGCCAGTCCCACATACGCCAGCGAAATCGGGTCGCGGGTCATGTCATAGACTTGCCAGGCCACGACAACGGCTTGAATTTGCATGGCGAAGACGGCGGCAAGGCGGGCGGTCAGGAAGGCAAAAAAGCCGGGCTGCTTAAGGGCACTTCCAGAAACGGCGTCGGAAGGTGAGGCGGACGAATCGGAACTCAAGGCAGGACATCCATCGAAGCGAAAGACGGCCGACTGTTATACACCGCCAAGGAGGTATATGCCGCTTACTGTCAGAAATTTAATGATGGATGGTAGGGAATAGGCGCGTTTTGAGGGCTGTCGCGAAAGGCTCATCGCAGATAATCGTTCCCACGCGGAGCATGGGAACGATCAAAGCAACGATCAGGATTACCGACGAACCAGCAACACACCCGATTCCATATGGTGGGTGTACGGAAACTGGTCGAACAGTGCACAGCGCTCCACCCGGTGGGTGTCGTGCAGTTGGGCGATGTTGGCGGCCAGGGTTTCCGGGTTGCAGGAGATGTACAGAATGCGTTCGAAACGTCGGGTCAGCTCGCAGGTGTCCGGGTCCATCCCGGCGCGGGGCGGGTCGACGAACACGCTGCCGAAGTCGTAGCTTTTCAGATCGACACCGGCCAGACGGCGGAACGGACGCACGTCGTTCAGCGCCTCGGTCAGCTCTTCTGCCGAGAGACGCACCAGCGACACGTTATCCACACCGTTGTCAGCCAGGTTGCTGAGGGCCGCGTTGACCGACGTCTTGCTGATTTCGGTCGCGAGCACCTTGCGCACGCGGGTCGCCAGCGGCAGGGTGAAGTTGCCGTTGCCGCAATACAGCTCCAGCAGGTCATCGTCCCGGTCGCCCAGCGCGTCGTACGCCCAGCCCAGCATTTTCTGATTCACCGCGCCGTTGGGCTGGGTGAACGCGCCTTCGGGCTGGCGATAGCTGAACGTACGCCCGGCCACTTCCAGTTCCTCGGTCACGTAATCACGACCGATCACCAGACGCTGGCCTTTGGAGCGCCCGATCACGCTGACGTTGAGGTCCGACGCCAACTGCTCGGCATCAGCCTGCCAGGCGTCATCCAGCGGGCGGTGATAGCACAGGGTGATCATGCCGTCGCCCGCCAGCGTGGTCAGGAAATCCACCTGGAACAGCTTGTGATTGAGCGTCTTGCTGGCTTCCCAACGGTCCCGCAGCACCGGCATCAGCGCGTTGATCTGCTGGCTGGCGATGGGGAATTCGTTGATCAGGATCGGGGTGTATTTATCGCCCGGCGCAAACATCGCGTAGTGACGCACGCCCTCGTCGCGCCACAGCCGGAACTCGGCGCGCAAGCGGTAATGCTCGCGCGGAGAGTCGAACACTTGCGGCTCGGGTGCATCGAAGGGCTGCAACAGCTCGCGCAGGCGCTGGGCCTTTTCATCGAGCTGTCGGGTGTAGTTGGCAGGGTCGAACGCAGCACTCATGGATAAAAGCCCAACTTGATCACAAACAGAATCGACAGTACGACCAAGGCCGAATTCAGCTCACGGGCCCGGCCCGACAACAGCTTGATCACGGTCCAGGAAATGAAACCGAAGGCGATGCCGTTGGCGATGGAATAGGTGAACGGCATCGCCAGCGCGGTCAGCACCACCGGGGCGGCTTCGGTGATGTCGTCCCAGTTGATTTCCGCCAGACCCGAGGTCATCAGCACGGCAACGAACAGCAACGCCGGAGCGGTGGCAAACGCCGGAACGCTGCCCGCCAACGGGGCGAAGAACAGCGCCAGCAAGAACAGCACAGCGACGACGATGGCGGTCAGACCGGTGCGGCCCCCGGCACTGACGCCTGCTGCCGACTCGATGTAACTGGTCGTGGTTGACGTGCCCAGCAGCGAACCGGCCATGGCGGCGGTGCTGTCGGCGATCAGGGCGCGGCCCATCTTCGGCATGTGACCGTCCTTGCCCATCAGGCCGGCGCGCTTGGCGACGCCGATCAGGGTGCCCGAATTATCAAAGAGATCAACAAAGAGAAACGAGAAGATCACGCTCACCAGACCGATGTTCAGCGCGCCCGGAATGTCCAGTTGCAGGAACGTGGGGGCCAGCGATGGCGGCATCGACATCACGCCACCGAACGGCGAAAAACCGAGGACGATGGAGATAACGGTGACCGCCAGAATGCCGATCAGCACCGCGCCGCGCACTTTCAGGGCGTCGAGGGCGACGATCAGGGCAAAACCGAGCGCGGCAAGAATGGGCGCAGGCTTGGCCAGGTCGCCCAGGCCGACCATGGTCGCCGGGTTGCTGACCACGATGTCGGCGTTGTGCAGGGCGATCAGCGCCAGGAACAGGCCGATACCGGCGGCAATGGCCGAGCGCAGCGGCAGCGGGATGCTGTTGATGATCCACTCGCGGATGCGAAAGATCGACAGCAGGAAAAACATCACGGCCGAAATGAACACCGCCCCCAGCGCCACTTGCCAGGTGTGACCCATGTGCAGGACGACGGTGTAGGTGAAGAAGGCGTTCAGGCCCATGCCCGGTGCCAGCGCGATCGGGTAGTTGGCGATCAGGCCCATGACCGTGGAACCGATGGCGGCCGCCAGGCAGGTCGCAACGAAGATGGCGCCCTTGTCCATGCCGGTCGCGCCGAGGATGCTCGGGTTGACGAACAGGATGTAGGCCATGGCGAGGAACGTCGTGACCCCGGCCAGAATTTCGGTACGCACATTGGTGTCATGTGCCTTGAGTTGAAACAGCCGCTCCAGCATGTATGGCTCCCCGGTGGCGCAATGCGCCTTTAATGAATCGACTAGTAACAGCAAAGCACAGCCGTTGAAACGGCTCGTATTAATTCACTGCACAAAATCTGCCAGTCGCAAAAAAGCCGCGCATCATACCAGCAGCTTTGCGGGATGGGGGCGGGAGCCCGTCGGGGGACGGTATTTGTCAGGATTGCCCCTCCATTCGCCGCGGCGTTGAGGCTCAAACCGTCTGGCCGTCGATGATCGAGCGCCCCGACGCTCACTCATCACATTCCCTGAACGATTGCGAAACACCACACGTCGTAAACCAGAGACGCAGATTCACTGCGCTGATGCGTAACAACCGTGAGGCTTTCCCATGAGTGCGACGAACCCACAGGCCTTCGCAGAGCATTCCATTGCCCTGACGCTCAACGGCCAACCCCGGCAATTGAACGTGCAACCCTGGACCACGTTGCTTGACCTGCTGCGCGAACAGCTCGATCTGGTCGGCACCAAAAAAGGCTGCGACCACGGCCAATGCGGGGCGTGCACCGTGTTGCGCGACGGCAAGCGCATCAATGCCTGCCTGACGCTGGCGATCATGTGCGACGGCGCCGAACTCACCACCATCGAAGGGTTGGCCGAAGGCGACACCCTGCACCCGATGCAGCAGGCGTTCATCAAACATGACGCCTTTCAGTGCGGCTACTGCACGCCGGGCCAGATCTGTTCGGCCGTAGGGCTGGCCAACGAAGGGCGCGCGAACAGCGAAGACGACATCAAAGAGCTGATGAGCGGCAATCTATGCCGTTGCGGCGCCTACAGCAACATTCGTGCGGCCGTCGTTGAGGTGCTGCCTCAACTCGACGCCGCACCCGGTCAGGGAGGGCGCCAGTCATGACCCCGTTCAGTTACAGCAAACCAGCCGATGTGGCTCAAGCCATCAACCTTGCGGGACCCGCCAGCCGCTTCATCGCGGGCGGTACCAACCTGCTGGACTTGATGAAGGAGAACATCGCCCACCCCGAGCACTTGATCGACATCACCGGACTGCCGCTGAAGGACGTCCGCGAGACGCCCGAAGGCGGCGTCATGATCGGCGCGCTGGTCAGCAATGCCGACCTGGCCTGGCACCCGTTGATCGAAACCCGTTACCCGCTCCTGTCACAGGCCGTACTCGCGGGTGCGTCGCCTCAGTTGCGCAACATGGCCAGCACCGGCGGCAACCTGTTGCAGCGCACCCGTTGCTACTACTTCTACGATTCGACCGTGCCCTGCAACAAGCGCGAGCCGGGTTCTGGCTGTCCTGCGAAACAAGGCTTGAACCGGATTCACGCGATTCTGGGCGCCAGCGACGACTGCGTGGCGACTCATCCGTCAGACATGTGCGTGGCACTCGCGGCGCTTGAAGCGGTGGTTCATGTCGAAGGGCGCGCCGGGAAACGCACGATCGAATTCGCGGATTTCCATCGACTGCCTGCCGACTCCCCCGAACGGGACAATCAACTGGCGGACGATGAACTGATCACCGCCATCGAACTGCCCCCTGCACGGTTTCAGCAGCACAGCCATTACCTGAAAATCCGTGATCGCGCGTCCTACGCGTTCGCGCTGGTCTCTGTGGCCGCCGCGCTGGAACTCGACGGCGATGTTATTCGCGAGGTGCGATTGGCTTTGGGCGGTGTGGCGCACAAGCCGTGGCGCGACAAAGAGGTCGAGCGCTCGCTGATCGGCCAACCGGTCTCACGGGAAAACTTCGTGGCCGCCGCCGACGCCATGCTGCGCGACGTTCAGCCGCTTGAGCACAACGCCTTCAAGATCAAACTGGCACGTCGCGCTATCGTCCGTGCGCTCAGCGACGCCGCCGTGGGAGGGAATGCCTGATGAACGCCAAAATGTTTCCACCCGGTCGCGTCTCGCCCGTGGGTCAGCCACTGGACAGAGTCGATGGCGTGCTGAAAGTGACAGGCCAGGCCCGTTACGCGGGTGAATACCCGGAAAAGGGCCTGCTTCATGGCAGCGTGGTCTCCAGCACCATCGCCCGGGGCCGCGTGATCAACATCGACACGTCGCAGGCGCTGCAAGTGCCGGGCGTCGTGGCTGTGATCGACCACCTCAACCGCCCCCGCGTCGCCAGTTACGACAAGGATTACGAGGACGCCGACTCGGCAGAAGGCTCTCCCTTTCGGCCTCTTTATAACGATCGCGTGCTCTACAGCGGTCAGCCGTTGGCGCTGGTCGTGGCCGACTCGCTGGAGATTGCGCGCCATGCCGGTTCGCTGATCCGCATCGAGTACGAGACCGAGGCTCACCAGACGAGTCTGCTCGCCGCCCAAGGCAGCGCTCATACGGCCCCGGCGGAAACCCCGAAACCGAGGGGTGATTTCGACGCAGGAATGGCCAGCGCGGCGTTCACCATGGACGCCCGTTACAGCACGCCCAACGAGCATCACAACCCGATGGAGCCCCACGCCTCGACCGTGCTCTATCAACCCGACGGCAGCCTGCATATCCACGACAAGACCCAAGGCCCGCAGAATTGTCAGGACTACCTGCACAAGGTGTTCGACCTGGACAAGTCGAAGATCCGCATTTTCGCCGCGTTCGTGGGCGGTGCGTTCGGCTCCGGCCTGCGTCCGCAATACCAGTTGCCCTTGGCGGTGATGGCGGCCCTGCAGCTCAAGCGTTCAGTTCGCGTGACCCTGACCCGCCAACAGATGTTCACCTTCGGCTACCGCCCCAACACCTTGCAGCACCTGCGACTCGGTGCGACCAAAGAGGGCCGGCTCGTGGCAGTGGGGCACGACGTCATCGGCCAGACCTCGCGCTTCGAGGACTTCACCGAACACGTCGTCGAGTGGAGCGGCATGCTCTACCAGTGCGACAACGTACAACTGACCTACAAACTCGCGCCGCTGGACGTCTACACCCCGCTGGACATGCGGGCGCCGGGCGCGACTTCGGGCATGGTCGGGCTGGAATGCGCGATGGACGAGCTGGCCTGCGCTGCCGGAATCGATCCTGTGCAGCTGCGCGTGATTAATTTCGCCGAGCGCAATGGCAACGAGGACAAACCCTATTCCAGCAAGGAACTGATCGCGTGCTATGAGCAAGGCGCAGAGCGCTTCGGCTGGCATCGACGCAATCCCGAACCGCGCAGCATGCGCAACGGCCGGCAGTTGGTGGGCTGGGGCATGGCGGGCGGGGTGTGGGAGGCGATGCAGATGAAGGCCAGTGCCAAGGCCAGCATCGACGCCAATGGCAAGTTGACCGTGAGCAGCGCCACCACCGACATCGGCACCGGGACGTACACCGTCATGGTGCAAATCGCGGCCGAAGCCGCCGGGGTCAAGCATGACGACGTGACTTTCGTCCTGGGCGACTCTTCGTTGCCGACCGCGCCGTTGCAGGGCGGCTCGTTCACCGTGTCATCAGTGGGCACGGCGGTACAGCAGGCATGCCGAGGCGTGCGCACCAAACTGCTGGACGCTGTGCGCATGGCCCATCCGCAATTCGCGGTGGTGGACATGGAAGACATCGCGTTTGGCGACGGCTACCTGATCATCCAGGATCAGCGATTTGCCTACGCCGACATCGTCCGTGAGTCGTCCCACGAGACGCTGGACGTGCAGATCGACGCCGAACCCGACGAGAAGCGCAACGGCTACGCCACCGCGACGCACTCGGCGGTGTTTGTCGAGGTGCTGGTCGATGAAGACTTGGGCAACATCCGAGTGAATCGCGTCGTCAGCGCGGTGGCGGCGGGGAGGGTGGTCAATCCCAAAACAGCCCGCAGTCAGATTTTGGGGGGCGTGGTGTGGGGCATCAGTCAGGCCATGCAAGAAGAGACTCAGACCGATCACACCCTGGGCCGGTTCATGAATCACAGCCTGGCGGAATACCACATCCCCGTGAACGCCGACATTGGCGAGATCGACGTGCTGTTCGTTGAAGAGAACGACGAGATCGTCAACGAGTTGGGGTCCAAGGGCGTCGGGGAAATTGGCATCGTCGGTGTCGCGTCCGCGATTGCCAATGCCATCTATCATGCAACGGGCAAGCGCGTGCGCGAGTTTCCGATCACCTTGGATAAAGTGCTCTGATCATCCGCAAACCCTGTAGGGGCTCGCTCCTACAGGCACTCGTCATGCTGCTGTCAACCTGCCATCTTTCTCAATGTCGCCACAGTGCAAGCACAGGTCGCGCTGGTGCGTTTCGTGGGCAGGGCGGCTGCGTAATTTGCATCAACGCGGCAGCAACGCATTGTCGTGGGTCTTCAAGGTTTAGAAACAAACTGCCAAAAAGAGCTGATTAAAAATAACGAGCCGACCCGAGGAGCACGCATGAAGAAGTTTATTCGTCAGATCAGTTGTGGTGTGTTGATGCTGAGCAGCACGGCTTTGATGGCGGCCGAGCCAGCCAAGTGTCAGAACGTGCGGATGGGCGTGGTCAACTGGACTGACGTGATCGCGACCAGCGCGGTGGCTGAAGTGTTGCTGCAGAACTTGGGTTACGACGTGAAGCAAACCAGTGCCGCGCAACAGATCGTTTTCGGCGGTTTGCGTGATGACCGTCTTGACGTGTTCCTGGGTTACTGGAAACCGGCGATGGACAAGAACATTGCACCCTTCGTGTCCGCCAATCAGGTCAAGGTGTTCGACACCCCGAGCATGAACGATGCCCAGGCCACGCTGGCCGTGCCGCAATTCGAAGCGGACGCGGGCCTGAAAACGTTCGCAGACATCGCCAAATTCAAGGACAAGCTTGGCGGCAAGATTTACGGGATCGAGCCAGGCACCGGTGCCAATGCCAACATCAAGGGCATGATCGAAAAGGACCAGTTCGGCCTCAAAGGTTTCCAGCTGGTTGAATCGGGCGAAGCCGGGATGCTAGCCGCTGTGAAACGCGCCGTGGATCGCAAGGAGTGGGTGGTGTTCGTGGGTTGGACTCCGCACCCGATGAACATCAACATGAAGATCGCGTACCTGACCGGCAGTGAAGATGTGTTCGGCCCGAACGAAGGTGCAGCGACAGTCTCCGTCGTGACTGCGCCGGATTACGCGACCCGTTGCCCGAACGTCAACAAGCTGATGAGCAACCTGAAATTCACCGCGGCGCAGGAAAGCCAGATGATGGTGCCGATCATGGACCGCAAGGCCCCGAACGACGTCGCCAAGGCCTGGCTCAAGGATCACCCGGAAGACACCAAGCGCTGGCTGGATGGCGTGACCACGTTTGACGGCAAAGACGCAGCGGCGGCTGTGCAAGTGGCTGTCAACAAGTAAGCGCAGTGAGTCGGCGCTGTTGATGTCACCCTGTAGGAGCGAATTCATTCGCGATGTGGCCGTCCATCCCATGAAAATGCGTTGGATGTACTGGCCAATCGCGAATGAATTCGCTCCTACAGGTTTTGTGTTCATACCAACCCTGTCCCCCGGCGTCAGACGGGCTGGAGCCGCGGATGCCTACTGAATATCCCCTCTCGCCAGAAATGGCCCTCTTCATTGAGAAGACCCTGAGTTTCAGCGTCGACTCGCTGGAAATTCCCGCTCAACGCCGCGCCTACTCGCGCATGTGCGAGGCCTTCACCCCCACCCGTCCGGCCGACCTTGAGGTCAAGGATTTCCAGCTGGCCGGGGTGGACGTGCGCTGTTACCGGCCCCATCGCATTTCTGTCGAACATCCCGCCCCATGTGTCATGTACCTGCACGGCGGGGGCTGGGTGGTCGGGGATCTGGATTCCCATGATTTTCTGACTGCGACCTTGGCGGTTGACCTCAACGCGGTGGTCATCGCGGTCGATTATCGGTTGGCCCCCGAGCACCCGTTCCCGGCCGGTTTCGAGGATTGCCTGGAGGTCTGGCACGCTTTGCAGATTCAGGCCCAACGGCTGGACATCGATCCTCAGCGCATCGCCATTGCCGGAGACAGCGCTGGGGGAAATCTCGCCGCGGCCGTGTGCCTGGCCCTGCGCGATTCGGGACAGCGGCAGCCCGTAGGGCAAACCCTGATTTACCCAGGACTGGGCGGGGCCGACGACCTCCCATCGCGCACGGAATGTTTCGATGCGCCGTTGCTCAGTACAGTGGATCTGGGGTTTTACCGGCAGTTGTATTTGAGCGAGGGCGAACGTTCACCGTATGCAATGCCCCTCAATGCGACGGACTTCCGTGGCCTGGCGCCAGCGTTCATTGCCGTCGCCCAGTTCGACCCCTTGCGCGACGACGGCGTGTGTTACGAACGGGCCTTGCGCGAAGCAGGCGTTGCTACCGAGTTCGACCCGGGACTGGGGCTCGTGCACGGCAGCCTGCGGGGCAAGGGGCAGGTGGCGGAAGTGGACGCGCTGTATCGACGGTTGGTCAGCGCGCTGTTGGGGTTTTTGCGTCGTTCGTTGTGAACTCCTGCACTCTCACGGCCTGCGCCGCGCAGATGCGAAAGCACATTTATCCCGCGTCTGATCCGCTTTCTCCCCTTCTGCACTGCCCTCCCGGGTGAGGCAACTCGTCACGCGACAAATGACCACGCGGAGCATGTGCCGAAATGGGACTACTCTTTCAGCGTCGGCTGACCTGAATCAATTTCTCACACTCCAGCGATTGACCGGGCGGCTTGACATCACTCCCGCGTGGTCGTTTGCCTGGGCGCGAAATCAAAAAGAACAACGGCACGCCGTCGTACTCAATACACCGTGGGGGCAGTCGCTGAAGGCCCCGTGTGTCTGCAGCCGGTTTCACCTGATTAGAGGAAGACCTATGTTCGGTTTAGAGGCACTCGATCTCGCCCGAATTCAGTTTGCGTTCACTGTTTCGTTCCACATCCTGTTCCCTGCCATCACCATCGGTCTGGCGAGTTTCCTCGCGGTGCTCGAAGGTTTGTGGCTCAAGACCCACGATGACACCTACCGAGACCTCTACCATTTCTGGTCGAAGATATTTGCCGTCAACTTTGGCATGGGCGTGGTCTCCGGGCTGGTCATGGCGTACGAATTCGGCACCAACTGGAGCCGATTCTCTGATTTCGCTGGCGCGATCACCGGGCCGTTGCTGACCTATGAAGTGCTGACCGCCTTCTTCCTCGAAGCCGGTTTCCTGGGCGTGATGCTGTTTGGTTGGAACCGCGTTGGCCGTGGCCTGCATTTCTTTGCGACCGTGATGGTGGCCATTGGCACGCTGATTTCCACCTTCTGGATTCTCGCCTCCAACAGCTGGATGCAAACCCCGCAGGGCTTCGAAATCGTCGATGGCCGGGTGATTCCGGTGGACTGGCTTGCGGTGATCTTCAACCCGTCATTCCCCTATCGCCTCATGCACATGGCCATTGCAGCGTTCGTCGCGACTGCCTTCTTCGTTGGCGCATCGGCCGCCTGGCATTTGCTGCGCGGCCGTGACAACCCGGCCATCCGCCGGATGCTGTCGATGGCGATGTGGATGGCGCTGATCGTGGCGCCGATTCAAGCAGTGGTGGGCGATGCCCATGGCTTGAACACGCTGGAGCACCAGCCTGCCAAGATCGCGGCCATCGAAGGACATTGGGAAAACGTGGGCAACGAGCCGACGCCGCTCATCCTGTTCGGCATTCCGGACATGAAAGAAGAGCGCACCAAATACGCCATCGAGATTCCGTACCTCGGCAGCCTGATCCTGACCCACAGCCTGGACAAACAGATCCCGGCGCTGAAGTCGTTCCCGCCTGAGGACCGCCCCAATTCGCTGATCGTCTTCTGGTCGTTCCGGGTGATGGTGGCGCTGGGCATGCTGATGATCTTCGTCGGCCTGTGGAGCGCCTGGCTGCGCTGGCGTGGCGGGCTGTACACCAATCGCCTGTTTCTGCGGCTCGTGATGTGCATGGGGCCTGCCGGGCTGATCGCGATGCTCGCGGGCTGGTTCACCACGGAAATCGGTCGCCAGCCCTGGGTGGTCTACGGGCTGATGCGCACCGCCAACGCCTCGTCTAACCACAGCGTGGGGCAGTTGACCCTGACCCTGGTGCTGTTCGTCGTAGTGTATTTCATGCTGTTCGGCACCGGCTTTGGCTACATGATGCGCCTCGTGCGCAAAGGGCCGAAGACCCATGAAAGCGCCGACACGCCACACGGTGGCCCCGGCCAGAAACGCACTCCAGCACGTCCTCTCTCCGCCGCCGACGAAGGCAGCGAAGAAGGCCACAAAGACAGCCTGCGGGAAGGGAACTGAGCCATGGGTATCGATCTTCCACTGATCTGGGCCGTGATCATCATCTTCGGCATCATGATGTACGTCGTCATGGACGGCTTCGATCTGGGTATCGGGATTCTCTTTCCCTTCATGAAGGACAAGACCGACCGCGACGTGATGATGAACACCGTTGCGCCGGTCTGGGACGGCAACGAGACCTGGCTGGTACTGGGCGGCGCAGGATTGTTTGGTGCGTTTCCACTGGCCTATTCGGTCGTATTGGAGGCCTTGTACCTGCCGCTGATCCTGATGCTTATCGGGCTGATTTTTCGCGGTGTGGCCTTCGAGTTTCGCTTCAAGGCGACCGACGCCAAACGCCATCTTTGGGACAAAGCGTTCATTGGCGGCTCGCTGGTGGCGACGTTCTTCCAGGGCGTGGCGCTGGGCGCGTTCATCGACGGGATTCCGGTGGTCAACCGCGCCTATGCGGGCGGCGGGCTGGACTGGTTGACGCCGTTTTCGCTGTTCTGCGGCCTGGCGCTGATCGTGGCCTACGCCCTGCTTGGCTGCACTTGGCTGATCATGAAAACCGAAGGGCCCTTGCAAAAGGCGATGCACGATCTGGCGCGACCGCTGGCACTGGCAACCCTGGTGGTGATGGGGATCGTCAGTCTGTGGACGCCGTTGGCACACCACGAAATCGCTGACCGCTGGTTCAGCCCTTCGAACCTGATCTGGTTCATGCCGGTTCCGGCGTTGGTGCTGGTGACGATGTACGGGCTGTTCAAGGCGGTGGAACGCAACGCGCATTACACGCCGTTCCTGCTGACGCTGGTGCTGATCTTCCTTGGCTACAGCGGGCTCGGTATCAGCCTGTGGCCAAACATCATCCCGCCGTCGATCTCGATCTGGGACGCTGCCTCGCCACCGCAAAGCCAGGGCTTCATTCTGGTGGGCACGCTGTTCATCCTGCCGTTTATCCTCGGGTACACCTTCTGGAGCTACTACGTATTCCGCGGCAAGGTCACCCACGAAGACGGCTACCACTAAGGGGCATGACGATGAGCACCAAGGGGTCTCTGGGGGAAGACGACGGGGCGGAGAAAAAGCCGCTCTGGCAGCGAGTGGGCTGGCTGGTGGTGATTTGGTCAGGAAGCGTGCTGGCGCTGTTCATCGTCGCCACGTTGTTGCGGATGTTCATGACGGCGGCGGGGATGAAAACCCATTAGATCAGTCGCGCCTCTTCAACCTGTGGGAGCGAATCCATTCGCGAAAGGGCCGTGCGGACGCTGAAATGTGTCGTCAGGAATACCGTTTCGCGAATAAATTCGCTCCCACAGGTGTTCGGGGAACACCGCAAAATTCGGGTCTGACGCTGTTTCAACTGTGGGAGCGAATTCATTCGCGAAGGTGGGTCAGTCAACGCAGCTTCATCGACCGAACGGGCCTCTCGCGAATGAATTCGCTCCTACAGGAGGGGGCGATCATCCGCGAGGAGGGCGATCACCAAGGCCGATTGTTTACTTCCGGGCCTTGAGAATCACGAACTTCGGCGTAGCCGCCACCTGTTCCACGCCCCGAAACAGTCGCGCCAGCTTGGCGTGATACCCCAAATGCCGGTTGCCGACGATGTACAGCGCGCCGCCGGTGACCAGCGCCGAACGCGCCTGCTGAAACATGCGCCAGGCCAGAAAATCCCCCACCACCTGCTGCTGGTGAAACGGCGGATTGCACAGCACCACGTCCAGCGAATCCGGTTCCTGCCCTGCGAGGCCGTCAGCGGCACGAATCTCCACCTCACGCTCAGCCAACGCCAGTTGCCAGTTTTCCTGCGCGGACTGCACCGCCATGAACGACTCATCCACCAGCGTGTACTGCGCGTCGGGGTTGGCCAGCGCACTGGCAATCGCCAACACGCCGTTGCCGCAGCCGAGGTCCGCCACGCGAGCCGAACCGAGGCCGGTCGGCAGGTAAGGCAAGAAGGCGCGGGTGCCGATGTCCAGACCGTCGCGGCAGAACACGTTGGCGTGGTTGATCAGTTCGATCTTCGGTTCGTCCAGCGTGTAGCGGGTCGGGAACGGGGAGGGCTGAAAGCCTTTCGGCTCGGGTGCGCAGAACAGCAGGCGCGCCTTCTTCACCGCCAACGACGCCTGCACCGGCCCGATGTAATCCTCCATGAGCTCACCCGCCGAGCGCGGCAAGTGCTTGATCATGCCTGCAGCCACTACCTTGGCGTCCGGCGCCAGTTGGCCTTGCAGGCGAATCAGTTGTTCCTCCAGCAAAGCCAGGGTTTTCGGGACGCGGATCAGCACCCAGTCGAACGGGCCTTGCAGCGGTTCACTGGCTGGAATCACCGGCACGGCGTCGTAGGCCTGACCATTGCGCACAAGGTTCTTTTCCAGCGCCTGTACGCCGAGGAATGAATCCGTGCTGCTGAACACTGCCGCGTGGGGCGCCAGGCTGGCGGCCAGTGCGCCAAAGTTGTCGTTGAGGATCAGCACGCGGGTTTGCAGCGTCAGGCCATGCTCGGCAAGGTGGTTGAGCAAGTATTCGTCAGCAGCGTCGAACGCCTGCAGCGGTTCATCCGACTGCTCCGGCTGGCGAATCAGGTCGAGCTGGGCGAAAGGCGTGGTAAGCAGGGGCATGTGCTGGGAATTTCCGTTCGTTGGCACGCGATGGGCGGCGAAGCGCAGGTGACCGATGCACCATTGCCACCTGACTCGCGAAAGCCGCGATTTTACGTGTTTTTCTCGCGGCCTGGCACCCGGCCTTTTCAGTAAAACCGAGTGGGTATCGGGCGCCTCACGACTGAAATACCCCATGCAGAGCGGCTTGAACCACCGCCGAGGTCTTGTTGCTGACCCCCATTTTTCGAATCGCGCTACCAATGTGGAAATTCACGGTGCGGATTTTGACGTCCAGAATCATCGCGACTTCGGCTGCGGTCTTGCCTTCTGCCGACCATTTGAGGACTTCGATTTCCCTAAGCGTTAATCCGCTGTGCAGCAAAGCGACGGCTTTGCTCATCTGTATAAGGTCCAGTCTCAAGTGTTCCATCACAAGCCTCCATGACCGATCAAAATTGAATGCCGTTTTAATGGGAGTCTAGGTAAGGAATCCTTAGGTGATTTCTACCCTCGGGCGTGAGGCTGACGAGTGGGGAGCGCTTCTTCTTTTGGCGGATTTGGCAACGCATGTGCAATCAACCGGTTACGCGTTGCCCGCCCTCTGTTCTGAGCGCTGACCGCGATAACCCCCATCGCGAAATGCTCTAAAACGCTTCGGGTGGCGCCGAGCGGGATACCACTACAAACCCACGGTGTTTATCGAGGCCGGTTTGCGGGAAACTGGGCGCACTTGATTGAGTGACAGGAGCCAGGAGCGCCCATGACCGCCAGTGCAGAGAAATTCACCCGGCAGACGCTGCTCGACGTGACCCCCTTGACCCCCAGCCTGTTCACCCTGCGCACGACGCGCGATCCGGGTTTTCGCTTCGTCGCAGGACAATTCGCACGTCTGGGCGTGACAAAGGCGGACGGCAGCACGGTGTGGCGGGCGTATTCGGTGGTGTCGTCGCCCTTCGACGAGTTTCTCGAATTCTTTTCCATCGTCGTGCCCGGTGGCGAGTTCACCAGCGAGCTGAGCCGGTTGCGCGAGGGCGACACGCTCATGGTTGAAAAGCAGGCGACGGGCTTCCTGACGCTGGATCGCTTCAACGATGGCCGGGACCTCTGGATGCTCTCGACGGGCACGGGCGTGGCGCCGTTTCTGTCGATCCTGCAGAACTTCGAAGTGTGGGAAAAGTTCGAGCGCATCATACTGGTGTACAGCGTGCGTGAGGCCGCAGAGCTGGCGTATCAGGAACTGATCGCCGAACTCACTCAACGGGAATACCTGGCCGAGTACGCCCACAAGTTTCAGTTCATCGCCACGGTGACGCGTGAAGCGCATCCCGGCGCGCTCAATGGCCGGATCACGACGCTGATCGAAAACGGTGAGCTGGAAAAGGCGGCGGGGGTCGAGCTGTCGCCTGAACATTCACGGGTGATGATCTGCGGCAACCCACAGATGATCGACGACACCCGCGCCTTGCTCAAAACCCGCGACATGCGCCTGGCCCTGACCCGCAAGCCGGGGCAGGTGGCGGTGGAGAATTATTGGTAGGGATGTACGCACGGTCTTTGAGGCGAACGATATTTTGTGGGAGCGAATTTATTCGCGATGCGGTGTATCAGCCGATGAAATTCCATCGTTTGTACCCACGTCTCGCGAATGAATTCGCTCCCACAGATGATTCAGCAGGTTGTGTGACCGATGTCAGGCAATGTTGAGGGGTTAAACCAACCGATCAGGATTCACCGGCAGTGGCGCGGCAGGCTTGTTGTTCTGCTCTTTCAGCAGGTCACGAATCTCGGTCAACAGGGTTTCCTGTGGGGTAGGCGCAGGCGGAACCGAAGGGGCCTTGGCTTCTTCACGTTTCAGGCGGTTGATGGCCTTCACGCCCATGAAGATTGCAAACGCCACGATGATGAAATCGATCACGGTCTGAATGAATTTGCCGTAAGCCAGCACTACCGCTGGCGCCGTGCCCTCGGCACCTCTGAGGGTGATCGCCAGGTCACTGAAGTCCACGCCGCCAATCAGCAGCCCCAGGGGCGGCATGATTACATCGCCGACGAACGACGAAACGATCTTGCCGAATGCCGCGCCAATAATGATACCGACGGCCATATCGACCACGTTTCCTTTGACGGCAAAGGCTTTGAACTCGCTTAGTACGCTCATGGTGTATTCCTTTGTTACAGATGAGGGTGGTGAATGCAGTGTATGTCAGCTACCTGCATCTCGCGTAATCCATTCAATCGACCGGTTCTGGTCGCGTTAGTTTTGCCGAAAGTGTCGATTCAAGGGTCCTGTGTTTGTAAGTTGCTGATTTTAAGAGAATTTTCCATATTCATTTCTGCGAGTGACGATTGCGCCTTAATCGATGGGAGGTGCTTTAGCCTTCTAGGGCGCCCATGAATGCGCTCAGAAAACCCAAATGGAAGTGAATCTATGCCAGCCTCGATTGTTTCAACCGCATTGTCGAAAACGACCCGTCTGTCCCTTATCGCCACTAGCCTGTTTTTGGTCTCAGTCTCCGCCTCGGCTCACACCCTCACCCGTGATAACGGCGCGGCCGTCGGTGACAACCAGAATTCGCAAACCGCAGGCCCCACCGGCCCGGTTTTATTGCAAGACGTCCAATTGATTCAGAAGCTGCAGCGCTTTGACCGCGAGCGCATCCCGGAGCGTGTCGTTCATGCACGCGGAACCGGGGCTTACGGCGAGTTCACCGTGACGGACGATCTCGGTGACTTGAGCAAGGCCCAGGTATTCCAGAGGGGCGAAGTCACCCCGGTGTTCGTGCGTTTTTCTTCCGTGGTGCACGGCAATCACTCGCCCGAAACTCTGCGCGACCCAAGAGGCTTCGCTACCCGGTTCTACACCCGCGAAGGCAACTGGGACTTGGTCGGTAACAACCTCCCGACCTTTTTCATCCGCGACGCGATCAAGTTTCCGGACATGGTCCACGCCTTCAAACCTGACCCCCGAAACAATCTGGACAACGATGCCCGACGCTTCGACTTCCTGTCTCACGTGCCCGAGGCCACACGGACTCTGACTGAGCTGTATTCCAACTACGGTACGCCGGCGAGCTACCGGGAGATGGACGGCAACAGCGTGCATGCCTACAAGCTGGTCAACGCGAGCGGCCAGGTGCATTACGTGAAGTTTCAGTGGAAAAGCCTGCAAGGCATCAAGAATCTCAGGCCCGCTGAAAGCGCCAAGGTTCAGGCAAGCGACTTCAGTCACATGACCCGTGATCTGGTGAGCCAGATCCGCCAGGGCAATCACCCGAAATGGGACCTGTACGTGCAGGTACTCAAGCCTGAAGACTTGCCAACGTTCGATTTCGACCCCCTCGACGCGACCAAAATCTGGCCCGCCGTTCCCGCCCGCAAAGTTGGGCAAATGGTGCTGAACCGCAACCCAAGCAATGTGTTTCAGGAGACCGAACAGGTCGCCTTGGCGCCGTCGAACCTAGTGCCGGGCATCGAACCATCGGAAGATCGCCTACTGCAGGGAAGAGTATTTTCCTACGCTGATACCCAACTCCATCGCTTGGGGGCGAACGCACGTCAGCTGCCCGTCAATGCGCCGAGGGTTCGGGTCAATAATGGCAATCAGGACGGCGCCCTCAACAGCGGCCGAACCATTTCCGGTGTGAATTATCAGCCAAGCCGTCTGCATCTTCGTCAGGAACTGCCCGAGGCGCGCTACAGCCAGTTGCCGCTTGAAGGCACGACCCAACAAGCGCGCATCCAGCGCGAACAGAACTTCAAACAGGCCGGTGAGCTTTACCGCTCGTTCAGCAAGCAGGAGCGCAAGGACCTGATCCAGAGCTTCGGTGCTTCACTGGCCACTGCCGATGAAGTGAGCAAGCACATCATCCTTTCCTTCTTGTACAAGGCCGATCCATCTTACGGCAAAGGGGTGACCAAGGTGGCGCGGGGCGATCTTGTCCACGTCAAACGTCTGGCCGCCCAGCTCTCGGACTGACCTGCGAATCGGGGGCACTACGTCCCCGATCAGCAACGTCTCGGGGCTCACAAACTGCGTTATGATTGCCGACTTTTGATCATCGGGAGGGGTTATGGCCAAGGCCAAACGCATGTATGGCTGCACCGAGTGCGGCGCGACCTTTCCCAAATGGGCCGGGCAATGCGGCGAATGCGGCGCCTGGAATACGCTGACCGAAACCATGATCGAAAGCGGCGGCGCGGCGGCGCCAGCGGGCCGTGGCGGCTGGGCCGGGCAGCAGGCACAGATCAAGACCCTCGCCGAAGTCAGCGTTGAAGAGATTCCCCGTTTTTCCACCAATTCAGCCGAACTCGACCGCGTGCTCGGCGGCGGTCTGGTGGACGGCTCAGTGGTGTTGATCGGTGGCGACCCCGGCATCGGTAAGTCGACGATCCTGCTGCAAACCCTCTGCGCCATCGCCGAGCGCATGCCCGCGCTGTACGTCACCGGCGAGGAATCGCAACAACAGGTCGCCATGCGCGCCCGCCGTTTGAGCCTGCCCCAGGACAAGCTGCGGGTCATGACCGAAACCTCCATCGAAACCATCATCGCCACGGCCCGCGTCGAACAGCCGAAGGTCATGGTGATCGACTCGATCCAGACCATCTTCACCGAGCAGCTGCAATCCGCACCCGGCGGCGTGGCACAGGTGCGGGAAAGCGCGGCGCTGCTGGTGCGTTACGCGAAACAGAGCGGGACGGCGATCTTTCTCGTCGGCCACGTGACCAAAGAGGGCGCACTGGCCGGCCCTCGCGTCCTCGAACACATGGTCGACACCGTGCTGTATTTCGAGGGCGAATCGGACGGACGTTTGCGTTTGCTGCGGGCGGTGAAAAACCGTTTCGGCGCCGTCAACGAGCTGGGCGTGTTCGGCATGACCGACAAGGGTCTGAAAGAAGTCTCGAACCCGTCAGCGATTTTTCTGACCCGCGCGCAGGAAGCGGTCGCAGGCAGTGTGGTCATGGCGACGTGGGAAGGCACTCGCCCGATGCTGGTCGAGGTGCAGGCGCTGGTGGATGACAGTCACCTCTCCAATCCGCGTCGCGTGACGTTGGGGCTGGATCAGAACCGGCTGGCGATGCTGTTGGCGGTCCTGCATCGTCACGGCGGAATTCCTACGCACGATCAGGACGTTTTTCTCAACGTGGTGGGCGGGGTGAAAGTGCTGGAAACGGCATCGGACCTCGCGTTGATGGCCGCGGTGATGTCGAGTCTTCGCAATCGGGCCTTGCCGGGGGATTTGCTGGTGTTCGGGGAAGTGGGGCTGTCGGGCGAAGTGCGGCCTGTGCCGAGCGGCCAGGAGCGTTTAAAGGAAGCGGCCAAGCATGGCTTCAAACGCGCCATCGTGCCGAAAGGCAATGCCCCAAAAGAATCGCCACCGGGGCTGACCGTGATCGGCGTGACCCGGTTGGATCAGGCGTTGGATGCGTTGTTTGAGGAATAAAGGACGATCAATCCAGCTCGTCAGACGTACGTAATACCTATGGGAGCGAATTCATTCGCGAGACACCAGTGCAATCGATAGAAATGTGTCGAATGTACCGACCAATCGCGAATGAATTCGCTCCCACAGGGTTCAAGGTTATTCAGGTCTGGCAGCGTCACACTTTAATCAACGCCGCCAATTCCCGCTCCAGTTCAGCATGATCCGCCAGGTTCAGCTCGATCAGCCGCCGTAAATGCGTCACCGAATCCAGCCCGATGTGCTCACACACGAACCCCAGATGATTGTGGTCGTCGTGGGTCAGCCGCACTTCCATTCGCACATCGATATCGACGTTGAGGTGAATGTCGACAATGAATGGCTCGTCCGGATTGCCCTGCCACGGCGATGGCCGTTCGATGAGCAGCCCTTTGAGCGACAGGTCGATCAGGTGCACCGGCCAGCTTTTCGGGCCTTGGGTCAGTTCGGTCTTGGCATCGAACGAGATACGTTTAAAACGTCGACGGTCTTCGTGGGCATCTGTCATGACGCGACTTCTCCTAGGCTCTGGCGGCCAGGTTTCGTGGACCCGAGCGCCGATCATTCCGCCCCGAGGGCGACAGCTGCTCTGACTATAGGCCAAATCCCGCGCTAGACCATCGTGGGGGGTGGCCTTTCGCTCCAGCAGCGCTAAACTCTGGGTGCTGCTCAAAACACGTCCACTCTGCTGGAACTCAAAAATGAAAAATAATAATAGTCTGCTGCGCCATGTGCCCTGGCTGATCGTTGCGATTCTCGGGGCCTGGGCCCTTGGAGTGGTTGCATTGCGTCGGGGAGAAGCAATCAACGCACTCTGGATCGTGGTCGCCGCGGTCGCCATCTATCTGGTCGCTTATCGCTACTACAGTTTGTTCATCGCCAGCCGCGTCATGCAGCTGGACCCGACTCGGGCCACCCCTGCGGTGCTGAACAACGACGGTCTGGACTACGTTCCGACCAACAAACACATCCTTTTCGGTCACCATTTTGCAGCCATTGCAGGCGCAGGTCCGCTCGTCGGTCCGGTGCTGGCGGCGCAAATGGGCTACCTGCCCGGCACCCTCTGGCTGATCGCCGGTGTGGTCCTGGCCGGTGCGGTGCAGGATTTCATGATCCTGTTCCTGTCCACACGCCGTAATGGCCGGTCGCTCGGCGACATGGTCCGCGAGGAAATGGGCCGTATCCCCGGCACCATCGCCTTGTTCGGCTGCTTCTTGATCATGATCATCATCCTCGCGGTGCTGGCGCTGATCGTGGTGAAAGCCTTGGCCGAAAGCCCTTGGGGCATGTTCACGGTCATGGCGACGATCCCGATCGCGATGTTCATGGGCGTCTACATGCGGTTCATTCGCCCGGGCCGCATCGGTGAAATCTCCATCGTCGGCGTTGTGCTGTTGCTGCTGTCGATCTGGGTCGGCGGTCAGGTGGCGGCCAGCCCTGAGTGGGCGCCGCTGTTCACCTTCACCGGCGTGCAGATCACCTGGATGCTGGTGGGCTACGGTTTTGTTGCGGCGATGTTGCCGGTCTGGCTGGTCCTCGCCCCGCGCGACTACCTGTCCACTTTCCTGAAAATCGGCACCATCATCGCGCTGGCCATCGGCATCCTGATTCTCGCGCCTGAGCTGAAAATGCCGGCCTTGACCCAGTTCACTGACGGCACCGGCCCGGTCTGGAAAGGCACCCTGTTCCCGTTCCTGTTCATCACCATCGCGTGTGGCGCCGTGTCGGGCTTCCACGCGCTGATCTCTTCGGGCACCACGCCGAAGCTGCTGGATAACGAAGTCAATGCCCGTTACATCGGCTACGGCGGCATGCTGATGGAGTCGTTCGTGGCCATCATGGCCATGGTCGCTGCCTCGGTCATCGAGCCAGGCGTGTACTTCGCCATGAACAGCCCGGCCGCCATCGTTGGCAGTGACGTCAACGCTGTCGCGCAAATGGTGAGCAGTTGGGGCTTCGTGATCACACCGGATCAACTGGTGGCGACCGCCAAAGACATCGGCGAGAACACCATCCTGGCCCGTGCCGGTGGCGCGCCAACATTGGCCGTGGGTATCGCGCAGATCCTGCACCAGGCGTTCCCGGGCCAGAACACCATGGCGTTCTGGTACCACTTCGCGATTCTGTTCGAAGCGCTGTTCATCCTGACCGCTGTCGATGCCGGTACCCGTGCCGGACGCTTCATGCTGCAAGACCTGCTGGGCAGCTTCGTGCCCGCACTGAAACGCACCGAGTCCTGGACCGCCAACGCCATCGGCACCGGTGGCTGCGTGGCCTTGTGGGGTTACCTGCTGTATCAAGGCGTGATCGATCCGCTGGGTGGCATCAACACCTTGTGGCCGCTGTTCGGCATCTCTAACCAGATGCTGGCCGGGATTGCGCTGATGTTGGCGACAGTCGTGCTGATCAAAATGAAACGTCAGCAATACGTCTGGGTGACCATCCTGCCAGCCTCTTGGCTGCTGATCTGCACCGTGACCGCAGGCTTCATCAAGCTGTTCGACCCGAGCCCTGCCGTTGGTTTCCTGGCCCTGGCCAAGAAATACAGTGCAGCGGCAGATGCAGGCCAGATTCTCGCCCCGGCGAAAAGCGTCGAGCAGATGCAGCACGTGATCTTCAACGCGTACACCAACGCGGCGCTGACCTCGCTGTTCCTGTTCGTGGTGTTGAGTATCCTGTTCTACGCGATCAAAGTCGGTCGCGAAGCGTGGGTCAAGAAAGAGCGTACCGACAAGGAAGCGCCGTTTCAGGCCTTCCCTAAAACCCATTGAGTACGCTGTGAGGCGAGGAGCTGCACATGTTCAATGACCTGAGTCGTCTGGGTAAATATCTGGGTCAGGCTGCGCGCTTGATGGTCGGCATGCCGGACTACGACAACTATGTCGAGCATATGCAGAACACCCACCCCGACAAACCGGTGATGTCGTACGAGGCGTTCTTTCGGGAACGCCAGGACGCGCGTTACGGTGGTAAGGGCGGGCCTAAGTGTTGTTGATCCGCTGATCGATTAACACGTTCCTTGTAGGAGTGAGTTTGCTCGCGATGATGTTGTGCCAGACACGTTGATGTATCTGACACAATGCCATTGCGAGCAAGCTCACTCCTACAGTCATTTTTGTGCTGGAGATTTTTGTGTTCACACCCATCCCCGTCACCGTTCTGAGCGGTTTCCTCGGCGCGGGCAAGACCACGTTGCTGCGTCACCTGCTCAAGGAAGAGCACGGCTTGAAAATCGCCGTGATTGAAAACGAATTCAGCGATGCCGGGGTCGACACCCAGTTGCTCGGCAGCGAGCCGGTGCAGGTGATGACCCTGTCCAACGGCTGCGTGTGCTGCACCATCCACACCGACCTGACCAAAGCGCTGGTTTTGCTGCTGGAGCGACTGGACAGCGGCGAGATCAAGTTCGACCGTCTGGTGATCGAATGCACCGGCCTCGCTGACCCGGCGCCGGTCGCACAGACTTTCTTCATCGACGAAGAACTGCGTGAGCGTTACATCCTCGACGGCATCATCACGCTGGTGGACGCGGCTCACGCCGACACCCATCTGGAACAGACCATCGCCCAGGCCCAGATCGGCTTTGCCGACCGTCTGCTGGTGAGCAAGACCGATCTGGTGGACGCGGCCACGTTCAAAGCCCTGAGCGAGCGGCTGACCCGTATCAACCGCCGGGCGCCGATTCGCGTGGTCGAGCACGGCAAGATCGATCTGGCCGAACTGCTGGATGTGCGCGGTTTCAACCTGAACGCCGACGTCGGCGGCATGGTCCTGCGCCCGGCAGCCCCCGCAGGTCGTGGCATCGACCGCATCAGCAGTCTGGTCTTGCGCAGCGACAAAGCGCTGGACATCGACAAGCTCAGCACCTTCATGAACGACCTGCTGGAAGAGCACGGCAAGCAATTGCTGCGTTACAAAGGCGTGCTGAATATCGCCGGTGAAGACCGCAAGCTGGTGTTTCAGGGCGTGCTCAAGCTCTATGGTTTTGATTTCGACGTGGAGTGGGGCACGGACGAGAAGCGTGAGAGCGTGATCGTGTTCATTGCCGACGATCTGCCAGAAGACAAGATTCGGGAAGGGTTTGCGAAGGTCGCGGCGCAATAAGGCAGTACGCCGAACCCTGTGGGAGCAAATTCATTCGCGATTCGGTCTTACAGCCGATAGATGTGTATTGGATGTACCGTCCAATCGCGAATGAAGTCGCTCCCACAGGTTTGATCGCCGACCGTCAGACATAAAAAAGCCCGGCTCAAGCGCCGGGCTTTTTCACATCAAGCAACCGCTATCAAGCGCCGTAAACCGGCAGCTTGGCGCAGATGGCTTTGACTTTCTCGCGAACGCCGTCGATTACGGCTTCGTTGTTCAGGTCAGCCAGAATGTCGCAGATCCAGCCTGCCAGTTCCTTGCACTCTGCTTCCTTGAAGCCGCGAGTGGTCACAGCCGGGGTGCCGAAGCGCAGACCGGAGGTGACGAACGGGGAGCGTGGATCGTTCGGCACGGAGTTCTTGTTCACGGTGATGAACGCACGACCCAACGCAGCGTCAGCGTCTTTACCGGAGATGTCCTGCTTGATCAGGGACAGCAGGAACAGGTGGTTCTCGGTCCCGCCGGACACCACGTCAAAACCGCGCTCGATGAACACAGCGGCCATGGCCTTGGCGTTTTTCACCACTTGTTGCTGGTAAGCCTTGAACTCAGGCTGCAGTGCTTCCTTGAAGCAGATCGCTTTAGCCGCGATGACGTGCTCCAGAGGACCGCCTTGACCGCCTGGGAAGACAGCAGAGTTCAGCTTCTTCTCGATGTCGGCATTGGCGCGCGCCAGGATCAGGCCGCCACGTGGACCGCGCAGGGTCTTGTGGGTGGTGGTGGTCACGACGTCAGCGAATGGAACCGGGTTAGGGTAGACGCCCGCTGCGACCAGACCGGCCACGTGGGCCATGTCGACGAACAGGTAGGCGCCGACTTTGTCAGCGATAGCGCGGAAACGCGGGAAATCCAGCACCTGCGAGTAAGCCGAGAAACCGGCCACGATCATTTTTGGCTTGTGCTCGACCGCCAGACGCTCGACTTCGTCGTAGTCGATCAGGCCGTTGCCGTCGATGCCGTATTGAACGGCGTTGTACAGTTTGCCGGAGGACGAAACGCTGGCACCGTGGGTCAGGTGACCGCCGTGGGCCAGGCTCATGCCCAGAATGGTGTCACCAGCGTTCAGCAGGGCCAGGTAAACGGCGCTGTTGGCCTGCGAACCGGCGTGCGGCTGGACGTTGGCGTAATCAGCGCCGAACAGCTCCTTGGCGCGGTCGATGGCCAGTTGCTCGACGATGTCGACGTACTCGCAACCACCGTAGTAACGCTTGCCTGGGTAGCCTTCGGCGTATTTGTTGGTCAGCACCGAGCCTTGGGCTTCCATGACAGCCGGGCTGGTGTAGTTTTCCGAGGCGATCAGCTCGATGTGCTCTTCCTGGCGCTTGGCTTCTTGTTCCATAGCGGCATACAGGTCGGAGTCGTACTTGGCGATAGTCAAATTACGGCTGAACATGGCGGTCCTCGGGGATCGGGCAGTAGAAAAGGGGGGCATTCTACAACATCGCGTTTTATCTGGCATATGAAAGGCGGTCATGCGGCAGATGAGCGGATTACAGCTTCGAGCTTTGAGCCTCAAGCCTCAAGCTGATCGCGTAACGGCTTCTGTTTTTGCCATGTGCTTTTATTTGCTCCGACCTTCAAGCCATATAGTGCGAGCACCGCAGGCCTGCTTCTGCTCGCAGCTTGCAGCTCAAAGCTCGCGGCTGCTTCTAGTCCAGCATGAAGAGCGCGTCATTGCTGAACTGGGCTTCGAACCGCGCGGGAGGCATCGGGCGGCCGAACAGGTAGCCTTGCACCTCATCACAGCCATGCTCGCGCAAGAACTCCAACTGCTCGTAGGTTTCCACGCCCTCTGCGATCACCGCCAGGTTGAGGCTGTGGGCCATCGCGATGATGGCGCGGGCGATCTGCGCGTCTTGTTCACCCGAGGGCAAGCCGTCAACGAACGTGCGGTCGATTTTCAGCACATCGATCGGGAACTGCTTGAGGTAGTTCAAGGACGAGTAGCCGGTGCCAAAATCGTCCACCGCAATGCTCAGGCCCAGACGCTTGAGCCCGGCGAGAATCTGCATGGCCTCGCTGACCTCGCGCATCAGGATGCTTTCCGTCAGCTCAAGCTCCAGACAGGCCGGGGACAGGCCGGTCTCCTGAAGGATGTTGGCGATGCGCATGCCGAGCTGTCCATCGGAGAACTGACGTGCGGAAATGTTGACCGAGACTTTCGGCACGCGGACTTTCGCCAGGTGCCATTCGCGCAATTGGCGACAGGCTTCTTTGATGACCCATTCGCCGACTTCGACCACCAGCCCCAGTTCTTCGAGCACCGGAATGAAATCGCCGGGCGGCACCAATCCGCGGGTCGGGTGGCGCCAGCGGAGCAGGGCTTCGGTCCCGGTCAGACGCTTGCCGTCGCCACTGAACTGCGGCTGGTAATACAGCGTGAACTCTTCCTGCTCCAGCGCATGGCGCAGGTCGCTTTCCAGCTCCAGGCGCTCCAGAGCGCTGGCGTTCATGTCCGCCTGATAGAACTGGAAGTTGTTCTTGCCGCGCTCCTTGGCGTGATACATCGCGGTGTCGGCGTTCTTCATCAACTGGCTCAGCTCATTGCCATCCTGAGGACTCAGGGCAATGCCGATACTGGCCGTGACGAAGAACTCGCGGCCTTCCAGTACGAAGGGCTTCACCAGACTGGCGAGGATCTGTTCGGCCACATGGATGGCGCGGGTCAGCGCCGCCTGCTGCGTGGCGCCGGGTTGCAGCAGCAACGTGAATTCGTCCCCGCCCATGCGCGCCACCGTGTCGTCTTCGGCGACGCACCCCAGCAGCCGCGCGGCCATTTCCTTGAGCATGCGGTCCCCGGCGGCGTGACCCAGGGAGTCGTTGATGGGTTTGAAGCGATCCAGGTCGAGAAACATCAGCACGACCCAGGCGTGCTGGCGCTCGGCATGCTGCAAGGCGGTGTGCAGACGGTCCTGGAACAGCGTCCGGTTCGGCAAGTGCGTCAGGGCGTCGTAATACGCGAGGCGATGAATGCGCTGCTCGCTGGCCTTGCGCTCGCTGATGTCGCTGAAGAAACACACGTAGCTGGCGAGGTCACCTTCGTCGTCGAACACGGCCGTGATGCCGACCCAAGCGGGATAATGTTCGCCGTCCCGACGTTTCAGCCACAGTTCACCCTCCCAACTGCCGCGCTGATGCAGTTGCTTGAGGATATAGCCCATGTGGGCTTCCTGTTGGTCCTCGACGGTCAGCATCATCGGCAGTTGATCGAGTACCTGGGAAACGGCATACCCGCTGACCCGACTGAATGCGTCGTTGGCCTGCACGATGTAGCCCGCAGGGTCGGTGATCAGGATCGCCGAGGTCGAGTGTTCGAACACCGTCGCCGCCATGCGCAGGTCTTTTTCCGCCCGGCGCTGCTGACTGATGTCACGGCCTACGCCGAGAATGCCTTCGAAGGCACCGGCCTCGTCCCACAACAACACCAGACGCAACTCGACCGGAATCTTGCGCCCATCGGCCCGCAGACAGTCGAACAGATACAACTGCGTGGTCACTTCGTTGCGCAGCTCTGTCAGTGTCTCGGGCTTGTTGAGCGCCTTGCCGATGCGGTTCAGCAGGGCCTGAAGACTCGCCAGTTGTTGAGGGTTGGCGATGATCGAATTCCAGCCGTTCTGCAGAATCCAGTCGGCGCTGTAGCCCAACACGGCGTTGACCGACGGGCTGACGTAATTGGGGCGCAGCTTCTGATTGGTGGAGAAAATCACGTCGCTGATGCTTTCCGCGAGCATGCGATAGCGCTGTTCGCTGTCACGCAGAGACTGGCTGGCCTCGATCTGTTCGGTGATGTCCTTGGCGACGCCGATGATGCGCGTCACACGACCATTCTGGTCTGGCGCCAGGGCTTGTTCGCGGATATCAAAGCGCCGCCAGCGACCTTGGCGATCCCGGAAGCGCAACTGGCATTCCGTGAGGTCTCGACGGCCTTCTTCAGTGCGGGTCAGGCGCAGTTGTTCATAAGGGTCGGCGTCATCAGGGTGCAGCAGAATTTCCCAGAAATACTCGCCCATCTGCTGCAAGTCTTCCTTGCTGTAGCCCAGGGTCTGGCCCAGATGGTGGTTGCTGTAGATCATGCGACGGCTGACGACGTCCTGCACGTAGAGGTGATCGGGAACCGTGCGCACCACGTCCGACCAGAAGCTTTCGCGCTCCAGCAGCGCCAGCTCGGTCTGTTTGCGGTTGGTGATGTCGTTGATGTTCAGGATGACGGCGTTGAAGTCCTCTGGCTGCTCGGGCAACCGAACCACCAGCCAGAGGTGATGATCCTGGCCATCGGCGTTGGGCAGCACAATCTCCAGTTCCAGTTGAGGCTGGCGATCCAGCACCGCGCTGATCAGTTGCACACCGATGCCGTTGCGCGACCGTGGGCAACCCTCGATCAGTTGCTGCCAGACACGCGCCGAAGAGTCGGCATTGAGCAGCGTGGCCGCAACCTGGTTGACCTCGGTAATGCGTAGCTGATGCAACAGGCCGCTCAACTGGTCCGGATGGTTGATCAGGCGTTTGTGCAATTCATCGCTGGTGGTCAGTTGCAGGTGCTTCAAATAGTCCGGCAGACCGGACAAGTCCAGCACGCACAGCGCGACGCCGGTGCCTTCAAAGATGTCCTTGTAGCGGCGACGACTCTCGTGCAATTGCAATTGGCGGCGACGCAGGCTGCGCAGGGCCAGCAGCGGAAGGATCGAGCACAACAGCGCGATCAGGCATTTGGCGACGAGCGGGGCGATCAGCGCCTGACGGGTTTTGCTGGCGTCGAACAGACCGCGCAATTGCCAGTCGCTATTGGTCAGGGGTTCGAGGAGGACTGTCTGGGTCGCGCTGTCGGTCCGATTGTCGTCCGCAGGCTCCGCCTCATAGATGACGTGCTCGGTGGTGCGGTTCTCAAGCCGCCACGTCGCGCGAAAATCCTGATCACTTTGCCGAGTCAGGTTTTTCATCACCTGCGGGTCGAGTCGGATGGCCCAATGGCATTCTTCCCGGTTTCCTGGCTGGCGTACGAACAGGTAGAGCGTCGAGCCGTCCGGTGAGTCAGCGTAATAATAGGTGCGACCGTTGATGCGCTCGCGCTGTTCAGTCAAAAAACTGACATCTGCACCGTTGTTGGCGCTGTCGCTGAGAATATTGGCGTCTTCATCAAGCCACGCCACGCTGCGCATTCCCGGCAGTGCCAAGCGCAGGCGTTCCAGGGTTGCCGACCGTTGATCGGCCACGGGCGGTTCGCCTTTGGCGTCGTCCAGAATGTTGAGGGCCACCTGCGCACTGAGCGCCATGTTCAAGCTCAGACGGTCGGCCAGCTGAATGCTGTAGTCCACGCTACGCTGGCGTTGGCGGTCCTGAGTCTGCTGAAATTGTTCGACCAGTTGCCATATCAACAGCGCGAGCATGAGCAGCACCAGCACTGCCAGCGCACCTTTGGGCGAGCTTCGAAAAGCTGCGGCCGTCGCGCTTTTGGGTGAGCGCAACGGGGAAGTGGGTGTTGGTGTGGACAAACTGGTGATCCTGACTGCTGGACTGAATCAGCGTGTGCGAAATGCACTATAAGCCTGACGCCCAAATGGCGGCTAGCATGCCCTGAGTTGTGGCTAAGTGCCAGCCCTTAAGGCCCGCACGGTTTGCCCTCTCGACTGCATTCGGGTAGCTTTGCGCCACGCGCGATGTGCCCGAATCTGCAAGCCGGTTTTCTGCAAATGGCTGCAATGCTTGCAAACTTTGCTCCAGCTTGACGACCGATACTCGGAAGTTTTGTCGCAACGCTTCTGTTCGTGCCTTATTCATTCAAGGCCCGGATGCGTCGCACGACAAGTCGCAACGCTAAATAAACGTTTTTTTTGCGACGAGGCACCGGGTTTGCGCGGCAAACCGGGCTCGCGCCTTTATTTCACAGTCCTAACCAGGTTTTCATTCCATGGCTCAATACGTCTTCACCATGCATCGGCTGAGCAAAGTTGTTCCGCCGAAGCGGGAAATCCTGAAAAACATCTCCCTGTCGTTCTTTCCGGGCGCCAAGATCGGTGTCCTCGGCCTCAACGGCTCGGGTAAATCCACACTGCTGAAAATCATGGCCGGGGTCGACACCGAGTTCGACGGCGAAGCGCGCCCGATGCCGGAACTGAACGTCGGTTACCTGCCGCAAGAGCCGCAACTGGACCCGACCAAGACCGTGCGTGAAGTGGTCGAAGAAGCCGTCAGCGTGATCAAGGACGCTCAAGCGCGTCTGGACGAGGTTTACGCGGCGTATGCTGAGCCGGATGCCGACTTCGACAAACTCGCGGCCGAACAGGCCAAGCTCGAAGCCATCCTTCAGGCGAGCGATGGCCATAACCTTGAGCGTCAACTGGAAGTCGCCGCCGATGCGCTGCGTCTGCCCGCCTGGGATGCCAAGGTCGAACACCTGTCCGGTGGTGAAAAGCGTCGCGTGGCCCTGTGCCGCCTGCTGCTGTCGGCGCCTGACATGCTGCTGCTCGACGAACCGACGAACCACCTGGACGCCGATTCCGTTGCCTGGCTCGAACATTTCCTGCACGACTTCCCGGGTACTGTGGTTGCGATCACGCACGACCGTTACTTCCTGGACAACGTTGCCGGCTGGATTCTGGAGCTCGACCGCGGCGCGGGCATTCCTTACGAGGGCAACTATTCGGGCTGGCTGGAAGCCAAATCCGATCGTCTGGCCCAGGAATCCAAGCAGCAATCGGCCCACGAAAAAGCCATGAAGGAAGAACTGGAGTGGGTGCGCAAAGGCGCCAAGGCTCGTCAGTCCAAATCCAAGGCCCGTCTGCAACGCTTCGAAGAAATGCAATCGCAGGAATTCCAGAAGCGCAGCGAGACCAACGAGATCTACATCCCGGCCGGTCCACGTCTGGGCGACAAGGTCATCGAATTCAAGAACGTCAGCAAGGGCTACGGCGATCGCGTGCTGATCGACAACCTGTCGTTCTCCATGCCCAAAGGCGCCATCGTCGGCGTGATCGGCGGTAACGGTGCCGGTAAATCGACACTGTTCCGTATGCTGATGGGCAAGGAACAGCCGGATTCGGGTTCCATCGAAATCGGTGAAACCGTGCAACTGGCGTGCGTCGATCAGAGCCGCGACGATTTGGACGGCAGCAAAACCGTGTTCGCGCAGATTTCCGACGGTTCCGATCAGATCAAGATCGGCAACTACGAAATCCCGTCGCGCACCTACGTCGGACGTTTCAACTTCAAGGGCGGCGATCAGCAGAAGTTCGTGAAGGACCTGTCCGGTGGTGAGCGCGGTCGTTTGCATTTGGCGCTGACGCTGAAAGAGGGCGGCAACGTTCTGCTGCTCGACGAACCGTCCAACGACCTCGACGTCGAAACCCTGCGTTCCCTGGAAGAAGCCCTGCTGGACTTCCCGGGCGCCGCCATTGTGATTTCTCACGATCGGTGGTTCCTGGACCGTGTGGCGACTCACATCCTGGCGTACGAAGACGACTCGCAAGCAGTCTTCTTCGAAGGTAACTACACCGAGTACGAAGCCGACCGCAAAAAACGCCTCGGCGATGCTGCTGCCCAGCCGCACCGTGTGCGACACAAGAAACTGGCCTGATCCCTTGGGGTCGGTGTCATAAAAACGGAGCCTTCGGGCTCCGTTTTTTATGGGAAAAAATCTGCGGCACTCATTTTTCGGCAGGTGCCAGGGTTTCACTGGGAGCGAATTAGTCGCGAAGAATAGGCCAGACGATAAATACGCATCGGCTGTGAGCCCTTATCGCGAATGAATCGCTCCCACAGGGTTATCCATCGCCGCGTAATTCGGCGCCCATGGCTCACCCTTACTCAAACATCTGCATCGATCCGCACCACTTCAATCACCTGATCTCCCGCCGGACGCTTCCACGTCACCTCATCCCCTTCGTGCGCGCCCAGCAACGCCTTGCCCAGCGGGGAGGCCCAATTGATCAACAGAGCCGCCGCGTCGGCCTGATCCTCTCCCACCAACTGCACCCGTTGCTGACGATCCTCCTCATCGGCGAACGTCACCCAACAGCCAATCTGCACCTTGTCGGTGGTGTTTGCCGCCGAGACCACCTGCGCGCTCTGCACCCGTTGATTGAAGTAACGCAGGTCACGCTCGATATCGGCCAGACGCTGTCTGTCTGCCGCCTCGCCCAGTGCCGACTGCGTGCCGTGCTCTTCCTGCAACGCCGCGACGTGGGCTTGCAACTGAGCAAGCCCACGGGCGGTGACGTAATTGGGATGTGTGCTGACGTGACGCTCCACCGGCTGGCTGGCCTGCGCAGCGGCATGGTCTTCATTGACGAAGGCCCGACTCATGGCGTGCTCCCTTTCGTGACTGACTGCCTACGCGTTGGGCCATGTTGGCATCCCGTAAGTTTCGCGAAATGCCTGGCAGCGACACAGGCATCAGTGGGAGCGATAGGCCTTGGCGGCGTCCTGGGTTTTCTGTTGGTCCCAGGCTCGATCACGATCATTCCAGATGCTGTCCCGGCCCTGGTCCTGAACATTGCGATTGGCCAACTGGCCCTGACATTGATTGAAACCGTCGCTCCAGCCTTGCGCATAAATCGTATCGCGCAAGTAACGCTGCACATCCTTTTTGTATTGCCCCTTCATGGGGTCGATGGATTGACGACCGCTGCCGCAACCATCCTGAAACCCGTCAGCGAAAGCAGGCGGATAGCCTTCAGACACTAACTGGTCGTGGGTAGACTGACATCCGGCCACCACTAAACAGCACCACAGCACAACCCAGCGCGTATTCATTTCCGTATTCCTCGACTTATGTAAAAAGTCTAGAAGCGGATTCGTAAGTTATTTGTAAAAGGCGTGTGATAAATCCATTAACCGATGCTCGGTCAGCCCTGATTAGTTCCCGATTTCCGCCTGACGGCCGCCATGGGTGAAAAAACTTCTGGTAATTTTTTTCTAGACAACCTGAAAAACAGCCAAGGTTGTTAAACTGCCGAGCTGCGTAAAACGGCTTAGGAAGATTGATGAACCTTAGAACGATCCTTATTCTCGGCGCCCTCAGCGCATTTGGCCCGATGGCCATCGACTTTTATCTTCCTGGCTTCCCCGCGATGGCGTTGGCATTCGGGACTGACGAGAAGCACGTCCAGATGACCCTGGCGTCCTACTTTCTCGGGCTGAGTATCGGGCAACTGGCTTATGGCCCGATTGCTGACCGTTTCGGGCGACGCATCCCGCTGCTGTTCGGAGTAGGGCTGTTCACCCTGGCTTCTCTGGCCTGCGCCTTTGCCCCTGGGCTTGAATGGTTGATCGCCGCCCGCTTCGTACAGGCCTTGGGCGGCTGCGCGGGAATGGTGCTGTCTCGCGCAATCGTCAGCGACAAATGCTCCCCGGTGCAGTCCGCCAAAGTATTTTCGCAACTGATGCTGGTGATGGGATTGGCGCCCATTCTGGCACCGATGCTCGGCGGCCTGCTGGTGAACGTCTACGGTTGGCAAGCCATCTTCCTGACGCTGACCCTGTTCAGCGCACTCACGGCGCTCGCCGTTGCGCTTGGATTGCCGGAAAGCATGCCCCCCGGGCATCCGCGCTTACCACTTTCGGGCGCATTGGGGTCTTATTGGGCGCTGTTCGGCGACCGGATCTTTCTGGGCCACGCCTTGACCGGCGGGATTGCGATGGCCGGTATGTTTTCTTACATCGCGGGATCTCCTTTCGTCTTTATCAAACTGTATGGCGTTCCTGCTGAGCATTACGGCTGGTTGTTCGGCACCAATGCCGCAGGTTTCATCCTGGTGGCGCAAGTCAATGCCCGCCTTGTGGGGCGTTTCGGTCCGGCATGGCTGCTGTCCCGTGCGGTCTGGCTTTATTGCAGCGCAGCCGTCGTGCTGCTGACGATTGCCTCGCTGCACACTCAACAACTGTGGCCGTTGTTGATTCCGCTGTTCATTTACATTGCCAGCCTGGGCTGCATCATTCCCAATGCCTCCGCGTGCGCAATGGCCGGACAAGGCAAGCGTGCCGGAAGCGCGTCGGCTCTTCTCGGTTGCCTGCAATTCAGCGTGGCAGCGGGTGCGGCGTCGTTAGTGGGGTTTCTCCACGACGGCACAGCGGTTCCAATGGCGACCGTCATCACGCTGTGTGGTGTGTTGGCGGTAGGGTTGGCGATGGTGACCCGCCGCGCTCAGCAAAAACGTGATGCGGCGATGCCTCACGCCGACGTCCGCGTCTGAACCCTGCACTGCGACGCACGGCGCGTCGCAGTCAGGCGGCCCTGATCCAGAGTGTCGGACGTCTCCGAACCTGTTTGATCGTGTCCGGTGCGTAGAAGAATCGAAACTAATAGGTTGCCTTTTACTACTTTAAAAAAGACATTTCTTACAGCTCCGCTTCTGTAAAAATAAAACAGCTGATTTTTCAATCAGAGAATCTCGTGGTCAGAGTTAGACTAATGGATGTTTTTTTTGAGAGGTATCGGAGAGTTTGTTGTAGGCAATTACCGTGGTCGTCGGATGAGACGTTTGCGTGAATCGGCCTGAAAGCCCCGCGAGTCGTGCATGCTGACGCTTGGTGAATGTTTGTTGGGCACGCCACACAGGGGAGCCTTTGCGTCACGTTTTGCTGACAATACTGACAAACTTCAGTATCAAGTATCCGCGAGCCGATTCTCTCGCGTGATGCAACGCTTATACTATGCCACCACTGTGAATCTGATTTAATGACAAGACATTGAACCTGTTGTGGTCGCGCGGACGAATCTGTATTGCCACACGACTTCTGTTGCACAGAGTTTTCAAGATATGACGTAAATCAAGGCCATCATTCGGTCATGGCAACACTGTTGGCTGCTTACGATATGTGGCGACCCGGCCACCGTTATACGAATGTTTCAACAGGGAGTGAAAACATGGAACATGCACCTTGCATCAGCCAGATTGCCGCACTGCTGGCGGACCCGAAACGCAGCGCGATCATGTGGGCATTGTTGGATGGGGCCTCTCGGGCGGCGGATGAACTGGCACTGCTGGTGGGGTTATCCACGTCATCGGCAGGCGCGCATCTCGCACGGTTGGCGTCCGGTGGCTTGCTCAGGCTGGAAACGCGAGGCAAAAAGCGATATTTCCGGCTGGCTGCACCGGAGGTCGGCACCGCAGTTCAGGCGTTAGCCAGTGCATCGGTGATCAGCGCGGAAGTCATCAGCCGCAGCGTCGCACAGCCGTTGCCGCAGCTGCCTTTACGTCGAGCCAGCGTGTGCTCCGATCATTTGGGCGGAGAGTTGGCGACAGCGCTGTATCAACGGTTACTCGGTGCTGGCTGGATCGAGCAATGCGATCAACGGCTGGAAGTCACCAGTGTTGGCATTTCCCGGTTCGCCGAGCGGGGCATCTTCGTTCCAGCGCTTGCTCTTCGGCAGCGCGAAACCGTGTGCGCCTGCATCGATTGCAGTGATGTGCACCCGCATCTTGGCGGGGCATTGGGAGCCGGGCTGCTGCAGCTATTCATGCAGTTGGGCTGGTTGCGTGCTACGGAAGAGGCGTGCACGTTGCAGGTTTCTTCAAACGGGCAACGGGAAATCAGCAAGATAGCGGCAGCGGCTTGATCAGGCGGAAGGAGGGAAACGCTTTCAAGGGGCGGCAGGCTAACGATCAAACCGTGGGGGCGACACGATTCGCCCCCCACGAATCACCCGTTCAGGGTTTTACCAGCCGTGCATCCAGGCTGTTCTGAGCCAGGCGTTTCGCCTGGTCTTGCGTCATCCCCAGGTGTTCATGCAGCGCGTGGAAGTTTTCGGTTACATAGCCGCCGAAATACGCCGGGTCATCGGAGTTGACGGTGACCTTCACGCCTCGTTCCAGCATGTCAAGAATGTTGTGCTGGCTCATGTGGTCGAATACGCACAGTTTGGTGTTGGACAGCGGGCAGACGGTCAGCGGAATCTGCTCGTCGATGATCCGTTGCATCAATCGCTCATCTTCAATCGCCCGTACGCCGTGATCAATGCGCTGAATTTTCAGCAGATCGAGCGCTTCCCAAATGTATTCAGGGGGGCCTTCCTCTCCAGCGTGCGCCACGGTCAGGAAGCCTTCGCTGCGCGCGCGGTCGAACACACGTTGAAACTTGCTCGGCGGGTGACCCATCTCTGAACTGTCGAGACCGACGGCAACGAAGGTGTCGCGATAGGGCAGGGCCATGTCGAGGGTTTTCTGGGCGTCGTCTTCACTCAGGTGCCGCAAGAAGCTCAGAATCAGGCCGCTGCCAATACCGAGTTGCTCTTTGCCATCTTTCAGTGCTTTCGAAATCCCGTTGAGGACCACTTCGAAGGGGATGCCCCGATCAGTGTGGGTCTGTGGATCGAAGAAGGGCTCGGTGTGAATCACGTTCTGCGCTTTGCAGCGCTGCAGGTACGCCCACGTCAGATCGTAGAAATCCTCCTCGGTGCGCAGCACATCCGCGCCTTGGTAATAGAGGTCGAGAAACTCCTGGAGGTTGTTGAAGGCATAGGCCTTGCGCAGCGCTTCAACATCCGTCCAAGGCAGGGCGATCTTGTTGCGTTCGGCCAGCGCGAACAGCAGTTCAGGCTCCAGCGAGCCTTCCAGATGCAGGTGCAATTCAGCCTTGGGTAAGGCGTTCAGCCAGTCGTACATGTGCTTTTTCTCATCAGGTGCAATGGCCGGCATTCTACAGAGTCATGCGCATCGACTGGTTAAAAACCTGACCGAAAGGTTCAGGTCCGGACGGCAACGATCATGCTCCCGTACGGAATCGGGCTGCAGTGCGTGACACACGTGTCTTGAAACCTTTATTTACAACAAGCATTCTCATCGCCGTGAGCACTAATCACTCCATGGATGTGCGGCCTCGGTCGCGAGGACAAGAGGCAACGATGGGCACGATTCTCAAGCAAGAAAAGTTTCTTCTGTTAGCGGCAATCGCGACCTGTTTCGCCTACCCGTTCGAGCACCAGCTGCTCAGCCACGGCAACACCGTCGCGCTGATCGCGGGAATTGTCCTGGTAGCCTTTATCGTCTGTGCTTCGATGCGCGTGGCGCACCACGCCGAACTGCTGGCGGAAAAGGTCGGGGACCCCTACGGCACCATGATCCTGACCCTATCGGCGGTCTTGGTCGAGGTCGTCATTCTGGCGATCATGATGAGCAACGAACCCTCACCGACGCTGGTGCGGGATACCATTTATTCGGCGGTCATGCTCGACATCAACGGCATTCTCGGTCTCGCCGCGTTGATGGGTGGGCTCAAGCATGGAGAACAGTCTTACAACGATGACTCCGCACGCTCCTACAGCGTGATGATTCTGACCGCGATGGCCGTGTCGATGGTCGTGCCCGAGTTCATCCCCGAGTCGAACTGGAAGGTGTACTCCGGCTTCACGATCGGCGCGATGATCCTGCTTTACGCGCTGTTCCTGCGCATGCAAGTGGGGCCGCACAGTTACTTCTTCAGCTACAGCTATCCCGATAAGAAGCGTCGCAAGGATCAGCCGGAGCACGCCGCCGAAGAGGTGAACCTGTCGCTTTCCATCGGCATTCTGGTGTTTGGTGTGGTGATCATCGGCGCGTTGGCGGAAGTCATGTCCAAGACCGTGGACCTCGGACTGGAAGGCAGCGGGGCGCCGCCAGTCATGACCGCAATTCTGGTGGCCGCGATTTCCGCGGCGCCCGAAATCCTTACCGCCTTGCGGGCCGCGTTGGCCAACCGCATGCAGTCGGTGGTCAACATCGCGTTGGGTGCGTCATTGTCGACGGTGATCCTGACGGTTCCTGTGATGGAAGCGATGGCGCTGTACACCGGCCAGCCGTTCCAGATGGCAATGACGCCGGTGCAAACCGTGATGATCTTCGTCACCCTGCTGGTGAGCGCCATCAACCTCAACGACGGCGAAACCAATGCCATCGAAGGCATGACTCACTTCGTGTTGTTCGCAACGTTTGTGATGCTGTCGTTGATGGGCTTATAGATGATCTGTAGCAGCAAGGCTTGCTGGCGATAGCGTCTTCAAAATCACTGCCGCCGGCAAGCCGGACTGCTACAGCGTGTCACCTCACCCTTTGATCAACTCCGCTGCCGCCTGTCGGTGGTCTGCGATCAACCCTTTCAAATCCAGCCCCTCGACCTTCCCATCGATCACCCGCCATTCGCCGCCAATCATCACCCGGTCCGCACGATCAGCCCCGCACAGCAACAAGGCTGACAGCGGGTCATGGCTGCCGGAAAAACGCAGCTCATCCAGCCTGAACAGCGCCATGTCGGCCTGTTTCCCTACGGCCAGTTCGCCAATGTCGCTGCGGCCAAGCAGTTGCGCCGAACCTCGCGTCGCCCAGCCTAATGACGCCTCGGGGGTGATCTTCTCGGCGCCATAACGCAATCGTTGCAAGTACAACGCCTGCTTCGCTTCGAGAATCATGTTCGACCCGTCGTTGGACGCCGAGCCATCGACCCCCAAGCCAATCGGAGCGCCCGCTGCGCTTAGGTCGAGCGTCGGACAGATCCCCGACGCCAGGCGCATGTTCGAACTCGGGCAATGGCAAATACCGGTTCCCGCAGCGCCCAGCCGGGCGATTTCCTGCTCGTTGAAATGAATCCCGTGAGCGAGCCAGGTCCGAGGTCCGAGCCAACCCACGCTGTCGAGATAATCCACCGTTCGCAGACCGAAACGTTGCAGGCAAAAACCCTCTTCATCCAGCGTTTCGGCCAAGTGGGTGTGGAGGCGAACATCGAGCTTTTCAGCCAGCGCTGCGCTCTCGGACATGATCTCGGTGGTGACGGAAAACGGCGAGCAGGGCGCCAGCGCGATCTGGATCTGCGCACCTTCGCCACGCTCGTGATAACGCTCGATCAGCCGCTGACTGTCCTCCAGAATCACCTGCCCCTGCTGGACCGTTTGCTGTGGCGGCAGGCCTCCATCGGCCTCGCCGAGACTCATCGACCCTCGCGTCAGCATCGCTCGCATGCCCAACTCCCGCACAATCTCGACCTGGACATCGATAGCCTGCTCCAGACCGTCCGGAAACAGATAATGATGATCGGCGGCAGTCGTGCAGCCGGACAGCAACAGTTCGGTCAGTGCAACCTTGCTCGCCAGCGCCAGCTTTTCCGGCGTGAGTCGTGCCCATACCGGGTACAGGGTTTTCAGCCATGGAAACAAAGGCTGATTGACCACTGGCGCCCAGGCACGGGTAAGGGTTTGGTAGAAGTGATGGTGGGTGTTGATCAGCCCCGGCAACAGCACATGTTCGCGGGCATCGAAGACCTGATCGCACGGCTGGGCAGGCGATTGGCCCGAGGCGAGCATTTCGACAATCACACCGTTCTGCACCACCAGCCCACCTCGGGCATCGAGGTCATTGGCGGTAAACACGGCGAGGGGATTTTTCAACCAGATACGGATCGCGGGCATGGGCCGGCTCCTCTGAAAAGTGGATTCAGGTAGCCAGCTCAGTTTTGCCCTGTCTGCTGATCCAGGGTCGCCGCGCCGTTGGATCGGTCGCGAGGCGAAGGGGAGTTTAGGTGCGTCCGTTGAGGCGATGCAAGATGCCGTGTGTGGAATCTTCAGCAGCACGTTGCCTGCGGCGTTATTGAAGTCACCGCCGGCAAGCCGCACGGCTACATAAGCGAAGCGATTACCAAGGAATCGTTTCCCCTTTGTAATTCACGAAATGGTGCCCACCTTTCCCGGCGAACCGTTCCAACTGCTCAACCATTCCGCGAACGCTGGTTTCCACGTCGATGTCGGCGCCTTCGCCGCCCATGGCGGTACGGACCCAACCCGGATGCATGGACAGCACGGTAGGTTTGTTGTCGCCCAGTTGAGTGACGAAGGTGTTGGTCATGGAGTTGAGCGCCGCCTTGCTCGCTTTGTAGAGCGCCATTTCGGGGGCGTCAGGCATGGTCACGCTGCCCAGGACCGAGCTCATGAAAGCAATGACGCCCGTGTCCGGCCGGATTTGGTCGACGAAGCGTTTGGCCAGCCGAATGGGTGCCACGGCGTTGGTCAGGAACAACTGGCCCAGTTCGCCCGCGGTGGCATCGGTAGGAGAGGGGTGCAACGGGCCCATGATGCCGGCGTTGACGAAGAGAAGGTCATAAACCTGACCCTTGAGATTGTGAGTGAGGACCTCCAGCGAGGACTGCTCATCCATGTCCAGCGTCTGGATATGCACGCCGGGGGTGGCTTTCAGGTGATCGGCCTTGAGCGCATCACGAACGGTGGCCGTAACGTCCCACCCTTGTTCAGTCAGACGTTGCACCAGCCCAAGGCCCAGGCCACGAGAGGCGCCAATGATGAGCGCAGTTTTTTTGGCAGACATGAATGTCACTCCTTGAAGAACTAAACGGGCAGGGTTAGCAGACTGGACCGCACGCAGAGCCAGGAATTTATTTTTCCGGCGTAACGGTCCGCTGGCTCTGGCGATCCCTGTGGTGGTGGCCGAACCTCCGGCAGTTGTCGCGAACAGAACAGTGTTGCAGCGTAATGTCAATTTGGTTCAGTTTTCTTGTACAAAAAATGACCAAATCCCGCTGAGCAAGATAGCTTCGGCATTGTGGACAACGTTGCACGTGTTATCCACAGGTTGCTCCACAGTTAATGTGCGCAAGCTCAAACAGTGGGTATAAGGGCCGTGCGCGTAGGACCCCGTCGCGATAAGGCGTGCTAACCCCCTGTTTTTTGGCCGTTTTACGCAGTGGATAAGGGAATTGTGCGAAAAATGATCAGAATCGTGCGCGCTATATAAATCAAGGCCTGCAGCTGGATATGCTCAGTTTGTCCACAGCCGGATGCACAGTAGATGTGGGCAACGATCAGTCCTCGCTTCTCAAGCCCACGCATGTCAGTCAGCGTCATCCTCGCGCAAAACAATACGCCCGCGACTGATGTCGGACAGCTGACGTTGAAAAGTCTGAATGTGATCCGGGCCCAGTGCGACCGAGAGATCCACACCTACCGCCGTGAACTGCTCGTCCTGTAGCAGCCCGTTCAGTTCAGCCAGTCGCAGCTTGACCAGCGTCAGTTCGCTGAAGGTGCAGTCGAAGTGGAGCAAGACACGGTTGACCAGCGGCAGGCGCTCCGCTTGTTGCAGGCATTTGTTTGCACCGCCACCGTACGCTCGGGCCAGGCCGCCGGTGCCCAACTGAATGCCGCCGTACCATCGAATCACCAACACCACGACTTGATCGAAATCCTGCGCCTCGATGGCCGCCAAAATGGGGCGCCCCGCCGTGCCGCCGGGCTCGCCGTCATCCGTGCTGCGGTACTGCGCGCCTAGCTTCCAGGCCCAGCAATTGTGCGTGGCATTAAGGTCACTGTTTTGCTCGATGAAGGCTTGAGCGTCGGCGGGGCTGCTGATAGGCGCAGCAAAGGTGATGAAGCGGCTTTTGCGAATTTCCTCGCGAAATTCGCAAGGGCCGATGAGGGTCGAAGGCATGACGGTTCCAGCTGAAATCAGGACGTTTCGTACATTCAGATCGGAGGCGTCAGCCCACAACCTTTGAGAATGATGCGAATCAGGTTGGTGCCGGCATCGTCCATGTCTTGCTTGGTCAGGCGCGAGCGTCCGGTCACCTGGCAGATTTGCGTGGCGAAATCGGCGTAATGCTGAGTGCTGCCCCACAACAGGAAGATCAGGTGCACCGGATCGATCGGGTCCATTTTTCCAGCATCGATCCACGCTTGAAACACCGCGGCCCGTCCCTGGAACCAGGCCCGGTAATCTTGACTGAAATACTCATTCAGGCATTCGCCGCCGCTGATGATTTCCATCGCGAAAATGCGCGAGGCCTGTGGCTGGCGGCGGGAAAACTCCATCTTCGCGCGAATGTATTGAGCCAGCGCCTGAGCGGGATCGTCCTCGACCTTCAGGTTATTGAACGTGCTGTCCCACAGCTGAATGATGCTGCTCAAGACCGCGATGTACAGCCCCAATTTGTTGGTGAAGTAATAATGCAAGTTAGCCTTGGGCAGCCCGGCGTTCTGCGCAATGGTGTTCATGCTGGTGCCTTTGAACCCGTGACGAGCGAACTCGTCTTCGGCAGCCTTCATGATCGCTTCTTCATTCTTTTGACGAATTCGGCTCGCCGGTTTGGCGGCGCTGACGCTGTGAGCGGGGACTTCAAGGGCCATGTGCGGTTCCAGACGGATCATTGGGTGCGACGGGGTGAACAGATAACGCACCCAAGGCGATCCGACAAGCGTTCGTGGTGGAAATTAGTGCCCGAGGGCCTCCATTTCCTTTTCAGCGCGAACCTCCTTGCTTTCTGGCAGTACGAGGCACATGACGATGGCGGTGAGGCCGCCGCTGGTAATCGCAGAGTCGAACAGGTTTTGTACCAGCATCGGTAGATGTTGCAGCAATGCCGGTTGAGCGGCGATGCCCAGCCCAACGCCGAACGAGGTGGCGATGATCAACATGCTGCGTCGATCCAGCTGGGCTTGCGCGAGGATGCGCACGCCCGCAGCGGCAACGCTTCCGAACATCACCAACGTCGCACCACCCAGCACAGGTTTTGGAATTTGCTGAAGAATCGCACCGATGACCGGGAAAAGACCGAGCAAAAAAAGAATCGCTCCGATGTAGAGACCGACGTAGCGGCTGGCCACGCCCGTCAGCTGAATCACTCCGTTGTTCTGCGCGAACGTGGTGTTGGGAAATGCACTGAACGTCGCGGCGATCATGCAGCTCACGCCATCCCCCAATACACCACCCTTGAGACGTGCAATGTAGGTCGGGCCTTTGATCGGTTCGCGGGAGAGCATGCAATTGGCAGTCAGATCGCCGACGGTTTCGATACTGCTGATCAGATAAATTAACGCGACAGGCAGGAAGGCCGCCCAATCGAAGTTAAAACCGAACCGAAAGGGCGTAGGAATACTGACCAACGCGACATCGCTTATGGAATGAGGGACCAGCTTGCCGCTGAACCAGGCTGCGACACTGCCCACTGCCAACCCGATGATAATTGCCGACAGCCGCACCCAAGGCGTACTCGAACGATTGAGCAAAATGATCACCAACAACACGAATGCGCCCAGCATCAGATTGACCGGTTCGCCAAAATCAGGAGCATTGAAGCCGCCGCCCAGGTCGGTCACACCCACCTTGATCAGGCTGACGCCGATCAGGGTGATGACGATCCCGGTCACCAGCGGCGTGATGACCCGACGCAACTGGCCAATGAAACGGCTGAGCACGATCTGCACGACAGCGCCGAAAAAACACACGCCGAACACCATGGCCATGATGTCTTCGGGGCTGCCCCCGCGTTGCTTGACCATGAATCCTGCGGACAGCACGGCACCGAGAAACGCGAAGCTGGTGCCTTGCAAACAAATCATCCCGGCGCCGATGCCGAACGGACGACGCGCCTGAATGAAAGTGCCTACACCCGACACCATCAACGCCATGCTGATCAAGTAAGGCAGGTAGGCACCCAGTCCCAACGCGGACCCAATGATCAGCGGCGGCGTGATGATGCCGACAAATGCCGCCAGTACGTGCTGAGCAGCAGCCAGAATGGCCGGCGCAGGTTTCGGGCGGTCGTTGAGGCCGTAGATCAGATCGTTATTGTCTGGCGCTTCAGGTTGCATGCTGGACTCTCGGGTTTTGTGTCTGGCCTGTTCGATAAGTCTGGCCCCGGCGAAACATCGCGAACCCGCAGGCGTGAGCAGACTCGTGATCGGGAGCGTTCAGCTATCGAACCTCTATTGAAAGCCTCGTTGCAAAAACCTGTCCACATGATCAGATACGGCTTCTGTTTATTTAGATAAACCTATATAAATCAGACGATTAAAATTTTATTGGCGATTTTTAAGGGGGTGCGTAAGGCCTGGGTTACGGCGCTGCTGCCTCATCGTGTGGCGGCCAGGCTCTCTAGAAAGCTTTCCAGCACCAAATGCGGGCGGCGACCTTTGCGCGTCACCGTCACCAGACTCAAATCGTAAAAGCGCGACAGAGGTTTCAAGGCTCGCAGCCGACCCTGTTGCACCCAGAACGTCGCATAGTGGTCTGGCAAATAGCCGATGTAACGGCCGGTGAGGATCAGGAAGGCCATGCCCTCCCGGTCAGACGCGCTGGCGGTGCATTTCAGCGCCTGATAGTGCGCCTGGATATCTGCCGGCAGGCGAAAGGTCGGCGCGATCGCTTCCTGGTCGGCCAGACGTCCATCGCTAAGTTGCGCGTCGTCTACATAGAAGAGGGGATGACCAACGGCGCAATACAGCAACGAGCGCTCGCTGTAGAGCGACTGATATTCAAGGCCTGACAGCGCGTTGGCTTGGGGAACTACACCCACGTGCAAGCTGCCATCGAGCACGCCTTGTTCAACTTCGTTGGGCGCGACCATACGGATATTGATGTGCACGTCCGGACCGAGCTCCTTGAGCTCCGACAACGCATGGGTGATCCGCATATGGGGGAGGGTGACCAGGTTATCGGTCAGCCCAATGTTCAGCTCACCCCGTAAGTGTCGGTGAAGGCCGTTCACCTCTGTGCGAAAACTCTCAAGTGCGCTCAAGAGTTGTAGCGATGACTGATACACCTCACGGCCTTCTTCCGTCAGCGAAAACCCTGCCCGGCCACGTTGGCAGAGGCGCAATCCGAGCCGTTGCTCAAGATCACTCATCTGCTGACTAATGGCAGAGCGGCCAATGCCCAAGCTACTTTCGGCGGCAGAGAACCCACCCGCTTCGACTACGCTTCGAAAGATTCGCAACAGGCGGATATCGAAGTCGCTGACTTGCGCCAAAGGATCGGAACGGCGTGTGCTCATTGTTTAGTGGTCCATGAACTAAAGATCATAAAAGCGGGGTTTTAGCGACTTTATGCCCGTGGCAACGTAGCTGCAACCCGGCCCGGCTTCAGGGCTTTTGATGACCGACCACCCACGTCCTTGTGAGGTTATTCCAATGAACATGCCCGAATCGTCCGATATGTCCTTGGCCAGTCAGCTCAAGCTCGACGCGCACTGGATGCCCTACACCGCAAACCGCAATTTCCAGCGCGATCCCCGATTGATCGTTGCGGCAGAGGGCAGCTATCTGACAGACGATAAGGGCCGCAAGATCTACGATGGACTTTCTGGTCTGTGGACCTGTGGTGCCGGGCATACGCGCAAGGAAATTCAGGAAGCCGTCTCGAAACAGCTGGGCACGCTGGATTACTCGCCGGGCTTCCAGTTCGGCCACCCACTGTCTTTCCAGCTTGCCGAAAAGATCACAGACCTGACGCCGGGTAACCTGAACCATGTGTTCTATACCGACTCGGGTTCCGAGTGCGCCGATACTGCCGTGAAAATGGTGCGAGCCTACTGGCGCCTTAAAGGGCAGGCGACCAAAACCAAAATGATCGGTCGTGCCCGTGGGTACCACGGCGTGAACATTGCGGGCACCAGCCTGGGTGGCGTGAACGGTAACCGCAAGATGTTCGGTCAATTGATGGACGTTGATCATCTGCCTCACACGTTGCTCGCGAGCAATGCCTATTCTCGAGGCATGCCAGAGCAAGGCGGGATCGCATTGGCCGACGAAATGCTCAAGCTGATCGAGCTGCACGACGCCTCGAACATCGCAGCGGTCATCGTGGAACCTATGGCGGGCTCGGCGGGCGTGATCGTTCCGCCGCAGGGCTATTTGAAGCGCCTGCGTGAAATCTGCGATCAGCACAACATCCTGCTGATCTTCGATGAAGTGATCACTGGCTTCGGTCGTACTGGCTCGATGTTCGGTGCCGACAGCTTCGGTGTGACCCCGGATTTGATGTGCATTGCCAAACAAGTCACCAACGGCGCGATTCCGATGGGTGCGGTGATTGCCAGCAGCGAGATTTACCAGACGTTCATGAATCAAGCGACGCCTGAGTACGCCGTGGAATTTCCTCATGGCTATACCTACTCCGCGCATCCGGTAGCGTGCGCTGCAGGTCTGGCGGCACTGGATATCCTCCAACGCGAGAATCTGGTGCAGCAGGTGGCCGAGACAGCGCCGCATTTCGAAAACGCGCTGCACGGTTTAAAAGGCAGCAAAAACGTGATCGACATCCGCAACTACGGTCTGGCTGGCGCCATTCAGATCGCCGCACGGGATGGTGACGCGATTGTCCGTCCGTTCGAGACCGCGATGAAACTGTGGAAGGCGGGTTTCTACGTGCGCTTCGGTGGCGACACCTTGCAGTTCGGGCCAACCTTCAACAGCAAACCCCAAGATCTGGACCGCATGTTCGACGCAGTGGGCGAAGCGCTCAATCAGATCGACTGAGTCTTCTTTCAGTTCTTCACAGGCGCAGCTTCGGCGATCAAGGCGTCTGAGGTTATGGCGCGGCACCGCGATAAAGTGAGTGGCTATATATAGAAGACGGCATGGCCGCGGCTGACAACTGGGTGAGCGATGGCCGTGGGTGGGCCATCTACACGGCCTCTTGCAGCTCAAAACGTGAAACTTCCAGCTAATTTCAAATTAGGGGTTGACGCTCCTCCGGATGTGTCTATAATTCGCCCCACTTCCGGCGCAGTCGGAACCGAAAACTCCTTGAAGATCAACGAGTTACA
>NZ_JAAAKW010000028.1 GCF_009905615.1 Pseudomonas sp. SLFW | reverse complement strand
CGCCCCCAACACCCCTGCACACTGGCATCCCCCGACACCCCCACATTGTCGCGTTTGCCAGTGTTCTCCAGCACAAACCCGCCACACTTATCCCCCGCCATCAGCGTCTCGGCCATCGGGGTCGCCACCAATTTGAACCCCTGCTCCGAACGCTCAGCCTCAATCGCATAAAACCCATTTCCCACCGACACCTCATGCTCCCGCACCGGAGGGCCTTGGGTGTTGGTGTATTGCCCTGCCCGTGAATAAAACCGTTCCAGCCGATGGGCCTCTTCAACCAGCAAGGCTGCGATTTCGGCGCGGCGGGTTTTGCGCAGGTGTTCGGTGTAGGACGGGTAGGCGATGGCGGCCAGGATCGCGATCAGGGCGACGGCGATCAGCAGTTCGATCAGGGTGAAGCCTCGTTCGGTCATTCGCGCGCCCTTCAATACCGTTGTCGCCACAGGATCCGGCGCTCGTGGGTGTGGACGCTTTCCAGTACGGTTCGTGAGGTGCCGTGCAGACCGATGGCCGTGACACGGTAGAGTTTTTGGGGTTGATCCGGGCGTGGCATGCCGATGGGGTCTTCGGTTTCGCCGAGATGCTGGATGCCGAAGAAGCCACCTTGGCTAGCAATCCATCTCACCCCGGATGCCCCTCCTTCACCGGCGGCCAAAAGCGTCAATGCTTCCGAGGGCGGCAGGCAGGCTGCAGGCGTAGGGCATTCGGGCTGCGAGAACCCGGGCGCCAGCACGCTCGCCTCGGCTGTTCGCAACACCGCCTCTGCCGCTTGAAATGAGGCATCGCGCAATGCCAGGCCACCTGCGACTTTTTCCTGCAGCGTGGCGTTCTGCATGGACGACGTCCCCAACAATGTCAGCAGGAGCAGGAAGATCAGGCTGACGATTAACACCACTCCGCGCTGTGTGTTCATGGCTCGCTCCTTAGCCGAGGCGGTTGCGAACAGCAGCCACCAGGTTGAAGGTCTGCTCCTGCGTCCGGTCAGCGGGATCGAACAGGGTCAACGTCAGGCGCACGCTACGAATGCGTGCGGGGTCAGGCTGATGGGTGTAGCGAGCGATACCCGGCTCACTCGCCGAGTCCGCCACGCCGAACAGCACGCTGAACGCGCGAATGTTGCTCAACAATGGTTGACCATCGAGGGTCAGCTCGTGGCGCTGTTCGTTGAGTCGATACACATGCCGCTGAACCGGCAACGCGATTTCCCCTGCCTGAAGCGACGGGGCATGGCCGCGGGACCATGCCGTGGCCAAGGTGAGACAGTCGGTGTGCACGATCCACTCATGCCACGGGCTATCCGCGCCCACGGGAGCGGTCATCACCGTAAGGGATTTCTGCCGGGCGTCCCACTGAACGGGGGTGTTGAAAGCGTCGGAAAACCTGCCGCCGACACTGGAATCCTGCACGCGACCCAGACAGCCGAACATCCCGGCCAAACGAATCTCCCGGACCATTTTGGCGAGAACGAAACGGGCGTCTTCCTGCAGGCTGGCGGACGCGTTCTGACTGAGGTTTGTGCTTTTGGCGGTGGTGAATACTTGCGCCAGCGCCAAGGACATCACCAAGCTGATCAACAGCGCCAGCATGATTTCGACCAGCCCGAATCCTTTGGTGTGGGTGATCATGGTCCTGCGCTCCGAGCGGGTCGGACCAAACTGTCCAGGGTCAAGGTGCGTCGCACTGCGTCTTCGCCCTGGGCTCGCGAATCATTCCAGTCCACCGCGACCCTGAGTCGGGCACCGGCATGGACGACAGTTGCCTCGACATCGTCGCCCAGCATGCGGCGCAACTGATCGGCAAAATCAAACAAATCCTGATCACGGGGGTTGTTGAGGTCGCCCGAACTGGGGGCTTGGCTGAGTGAACCCAGACCGTAATCAACGTCGGAATTGGCGCGGACCCGCTCGAACAGGTCGCTGACGACAAAGCTGGCCTGGCTGCTGCGCATCGCGCTGTCAGTCTGCTTCAGCGCGTTGAGTTGCACGATCGCCGCACCGAGAATGCCGATGGACAGCACCAACAGCGCGACCAGCACCTCAATCAACGTCAACCCCGTTTGCCTCGAAACGCGACTCATCGAACACCCCTATCACTCGTGCGCAGCCACCAGTGAAGCCGATCATTTGAAGGCTGCCCGACGGGTGTGTAACGCCTGTTTGCTGACACACCGACTGACAATCGATGAACTTGCCAGGCATCTGGAATGGGGGTTTCCTAGGGCGCGATGGGGTCAGGGAGAGGCGACTATGCGGCAGGCAGGACTGACGTTGGTTGAGCTGCTGATTGGGCTGGTGTTGATCGGCATCGCGGCGGCACTGGCCGCTCCCTCGTTTAGCGCCCTGGTGGATTCACAGCGTCGTCAGGACACTGCCCAACAGTTGGTCAGCGGCCTGCGTCTGGCCAGGGTCGAGGCTATTCTACGGAGTCAGCCCGTGATCATGCAGGCGCAACACCGCTCGTGGGGTGAAGGCTGGCAGGTGTTCGTGGACACTAACCGTAACCAGTTCCGGGATGACGATGAGGTGATAGTGGCCGAGCGCAGCGGGCATAGGAACGTCACAGTGGTGGGCAACGGACGGGTGTCCCGACGCATAGGATTCGACAGCTCGGGAAGGCTGCTCAACAACGCCAATGGCACGTTGGGGGTGTGCCTGAAAGACACCGCCGCCAGTCACTACCAGATCGCGATTGCCGTTACCGGGCGCGTGACGCTCCGCAGCAGCGGGTTCACCACCGAACCCTGCGCCTGACCCGTTTTACTGAATCTGTTTGACCCGCAGTTCCTTGGGCATCGAGAACGTAATGTTTTCTTCGCGCCCCGAAAGTTCATCCGCGCCCACTGCACCCCAGGCCTGCAACTGCTGAATCACGCCGCGCACCAGCACCTCAGGTGCGGACGCACCGGCCGTGATGCCAATGCGCTCAACGCCATCGAACCAGCTGCGCTGCATGTCTTCGGCCCCGTCAATCAGGTAAGCCGGGGTCGCCATGCGCTCGGCCAACTCGCGCAGACGGTTGGAGTTGGAGCTGTTCGGGCTGCCCACCACCAACACCACGTCGCATTCGTCAGCCAGTTGCTTGACCGCATCCTGACGGTTTTGCGTGGCGTAACAGATATCGTCTTTACGCGGACCGCCGATGGCCGGAAAGCGCGCGCGCAGGGCGTCGATCACCCTGCTGGTGTCATCCATGGACAACGTCGTCTGGGTCACGAATGCCAGTTTTTCCGGGTTGACCACCTGCAGATTGGCAACGTCTTCTTCGTCCTCGACCAGATAAATCGCCCCACCATTGCTGGCGTCGTACTGGCCCATGGTGCCTTCGACTTCCGGGTGGCCTTCGTGGCCGATCAAAATGCACTCGCGGCCGTCACGGCTGTAGCGAGCGACTTCGATGTGCACCTTGGTCACCAGTGGGCAAGTGGCGTCGAAGACTTTCAAGCCACGGCCCGCCGCCTCGGTACGCACGGCTTGGGAAACACCGTGGGCACTGAAGATGACGATCACGTCGTCCGGCACTTGATCCAGCTCTTCGACGAAGATCGCGCCACGGCTGCGCAGGTCTTCGACAACAAATTTGTTATGAACCACTTCATGACGCACGTAAATCGGCGGGCCAAACACTTCCAGCGCGCGATTGACGATTTCGATCGCACGGTCCACTCCGGCACAGAAGCCACGTGGGTTGGCGAGTTTGATTTGCATGATGTGCCTCGTGTCTACGCGCAATGAAACATAAAAACGAAAAGGCCCCGAACGGGGTCGGGGCCGGACGCTCTGGCAATGCTCAGAGCGCCTTCACCTCAAGGATTTCGACTTCGAACGTCAGCGTTTTGCCCGACAACGGATGGTTGAAGTCGACGGTTACCTGATCGTCGTCAAACGCCTTCACCACACCCGGCAATTCAGTATTGGCCGCATCATTGAAGATCACCAGCAAACCCTCGGAGAGCTCCATGTTCTGGAACTGCGAGCGCGGCATGATCTGCACGTTCTGCGGGTTGGGCTGACCGAAAGCGTTTTCCGGCGGCACTTCGACCTTGCGCTTGTCACCCGCCTTGAAGCCGAAAATCAGCGCCTCGAAACCTGGCAGCAGGTTGCCGTCGCCGACCTTGAAGGTTGCCGGGGCTTTGTCGAAGGTGCTGTCGACGGTGTTGCCGTCTTCCAGATGCAGAGCGAAATGCAGCGTAACTTCCGTGTTCTGACCGATGCGTGTTTCTTGAATGGCGTGTTCAGTCATGAACGGGTTCTCCGGTTTTCTTGCTCTTGAACATGTCCAGAGCAAGCATGATCGCGCCGACAGTGATCGCGCTGTCAGCAAAGTTGAAGGCCGGGAAGTACCAGCGGGTATCCCAGTGCACCAACACGAAGTCGATGACGTGACCGATCGCGATACGGTCATACAGGTTGCCCAGTGCACCACCCAGCACCAATGCCAGCGCAATCGCGAGCCAGGTCTCGTTGCGACCCAACCGCTTGAGCCAGACCACCAGCACGGCACTGACCACCACGGCGATCAGGGCGAACAGCCAGCGCTGCCAGCCGGAGCTGTCGGCCAGAAAGCTGAACGCCGCGCCGGTGTTGTAGGCCAGGGTCCAGCTGAAATAGCTGGGGATGACCACGATCTGTTGATAAAGGCTAAGCGCGTTCTCGAAGTAGAACTTGCTGGCCTGGTCAATGACCACCACCAGCACGCTCAACCACAGCCAGCTCAAGCGGCCCAGACGGCCAGCCGACGCATTAGGCATAGTGACGAACCTCACCCGCGCCGCTGATGTTGTCCACACAACGACCGCAGATTTCCGGATGCTCGGCGTGCACGCCAACGTCTTCACGGAAGTGCCAGCAACGGGCGCACTTGGTGTAGCCGGATTTGACCACTTTCAGCTTCAAGCCCGCGACTTCAGTCACGACGGCATCAGCAGGAGCACTGATAAACGGCGCCACGCTGGCTTTGGACGTGATCAACACGAAACGCAGCTCATCGCCCAACTTGGCCAGATCACCGGTCAGGTCGTCTTCGGCGTACAGCGTCACTTCAGCCTGCAGGTTGCCACCGATGGCTTTCGCCGCACGCTGGTTCTCCAGTTCTTTGTTGACGGCTGTCTTGACCGCCATGACCCGCTCCCAATAGGCGCGGTCCAGTTCGAAGCCTTCCGGCAACTCGCTCAGGCCTTCGTACCAGGTGTTGAGCATGACCGACTCGTTACGCTCGCCCGGCATGTATTGCCACAGCTCGTCAGCGGTAAACGCCAGGATCGGCGCGATCCAGCGCACCAGCGCTTCGGAGATGTGGAACAAGGCAGTCTGGCACGAACGACGGGCCTTGCTGTTGGCGCCGGTGGTGTACTGGCGATCCTTGATGATGTCCAGGTAGAAACCGCCCAGCTCCTGCACGCAGAAGTTGTGCACTTTCGAGTAGACGTTCCAGAAACGGTATTCGCCGTAATGCTCTTCGAGCTCGCGTTGCAGCAGCAATGCGCGGTCCACGGCCCAACGGTCCAGTGCGAGCATTTCATCGGCCGGCAGGATGTCAGTGGCCGGGTTGAAACCGCTCAGGTTGGAGAGGAGGAAACGCGCCGTGTTACGGATACGACGGTACGCGTCAGCGCTGCGTTGCAGGATGGTTTCAGAAACGGCCATCTCGCCCGAGTAGTCGGTGGCCGACACCCACAGACGCATGATGTCGGCGCCCAGCGTGTCATTCACTTTCTGCGGCGCGATCACGTTGCCCAGGGATTTGGACATCTTGCGACCGTTCTCGTCCACGGTGAAGCCGTGGGTCAGCAGCTCGCGATACGGAGCGTGGCCATCGATGGCGCTGCCCGTCAGCAGGGACGAATGGAACCAGCCGCGATGCTGGTCGGAACCTTCCAGGTACAGGTCGGCGCGTGGCCCCTGGTCGTGGCCCATCGGATGCGAGCCGCGCAGGACGTGCCAGTGCGTGGTGCCCGAATCGAACCAGACGTCCAGCGTGTCCGAGATTTTGTCGTACTGCGGCGCTTCGTCGCCCAGCAATTCAGCCGCGTCCATCTTGAACCAGGCTTCGATGCCTTCGTTTTCGACGCGTTTGGCCACTTCTTCCATCAGCTCGACGGTGCGTGGATGCAGCTCGCCGCTTTCCTTGTTCAGGAAGAACGGGATCGGCACGCCCCAGTTGCGCTGACGAGAGATGCACCAGTCAGGACGGTTGGCGATCATCGAGTGCAGACGAGCCTGCCCCCATGTCGGTACGAACTTGGTCTCTTCGATGGCTTTGACGGCGCGATTACGCAGGGTATCGCCCGACACAGGCTGCTTGTCCATGCCGACGAACCACTGCGCGGTGGCGCGGTAGATCAGCGGAGTCTTGTGGCGCCAGCAGTGCATGTAGCTGTGGGTGATGGTTTCGGTGTGCAGCAGCGCGCCGACTTCCTGAAGCTTTTCGACGACGGCCGGGTTGGCCTTCCAGATGAACTGACCGCCAAAGAACTCCAGCGACTGCGCGTACACGCCGTTGCTCTGAACCGGGGTCAGGATGTCATCGTTGGTCATGCCGTAACGTTTGCACGTCACGAAGTCGTCTTCGCCGTAAGCCGGAGCGGAGTGGACCACGCCCGTGCCCGCGCCCAACTCGACGTAGTCAGCCAGGTAAACCGGAGACAGACGGTCATAGAACGGATGACGGAAGTTGATCAGCTCCAGCGCCGCGCCCGGCGCAGTGGCCAGCACTGTGCCTTCGAGGTTCCAGCGTTTGAGGCTGGCTTCCACCAACTCTTCGGCCAGCACGAGCAGACGCTCGCCGGTGTAGACCAGCGAGTAGGTGAACTCAGGGTGAACGTTGAGCGCCTGGTTCGCCGGAATGGTCCACGGGGTGGTGGTCCAGATCACGATAGCGGCAGGTTTGCTCAGGCTGGACAGGCCGAAAGCGGCAGCGAGCTTGTCAGCATCGGCGGCCGGAAAGGCCACGTCGATGGTCGACGACTTCTTGTCCTGGTATTCAACTTCCGCTTCAGCCAGCGCCGAACCGCAATCGAAGCACCAGTTCACGGGTTTGAGCCCCTTGAACACGAAACCGTTCTTGACCATTTCAGCCAGCGCACGGATTTCTCCAGCTTCGTTGGCGAAGTCCATGGTGCGATAAGGGTTGGCCCAATCGCCCAGCACGCCCAGACGAATGAACTCGGCTTTCTGGCCTTCGATCTGCTCGGCAGCGTAGGCGCGGCACAGTTCGCGGGTCTTGTCTGCGGGCAGGTTCTTGCCGTGGGTGACTTCGACCTTGTGTTCGATCGGCAGACCGTGGCAGTCCCAGCCCGGAACGTAAGGCGCGTCAAAGCCCGAGAGCGTCTTCGAACGGACGATCATGTCCTTGAGAATCTTGTTGACCGCATGACCGATGTGAATATTGCCGTTGGCGTACGGAGGACCGTCGTGCAGTACGAACTTTGGACGATCCTTGCCAATTTCACGCAGCTTCTGGTACAGGCCAATGCTGTCCCAGCGCTGCAGAGTTTGCGGCTCGCGCTGGGGCAGGCCGGCCTTCATCGGGAAGGCGGTGTCCGGAAGATTAAGCGTGGCTTTGTAATCGGTCATTTCAGGCTCTAGGTTAGCGGTTGACCATGCCCCAATGGGCACGGGCGGCAGCGACGTCCGCATTGATCGCCGTCTTAAGCGCCTCAAGCGAGGCGAAACGCTGCTCATCACGCAGCTTTTGGTGGAAGACCACCGTCAGGCGCCGGCCATAGATATCACCGGCAAAATCCAGAAGATGTATTTCAAGGTGAGGGCGTCCATCCCCCGCCACGGTTGGCCGCACGCCAATATTGGCAACACCCGGCCAGACCTTGCCGTCGATGTGCGCACTGACCAGGTAAACCCCGGTCAACGGCACGCGGCGGCGCTTGAGCTGCACGTTGGCCGTGGGCGTACCCAACTGACGCGCCAGCTTCTGGCCATGCAGGACACGGCCGGTGATCTCGAATGGACGACCAAGCAAACGTTCGGCAAGGGCAAAATCGCCGGCAGCCAGGGCATTACGCACCTTGGTGCTGCTGACGCGTTCGCCTTCGATCTCTACTGTCTGCGCCGCTTCGACCGTGAAGCCTTTTTCGGCACCGACCTTTTGCAGGAACGCGAAATCGCCTACCCGGTCGCAGCCAAACCGGAAATCGTCACCGACCTCCAGATGCTTGACGTTCAGACCGCCGATCAACACGGTGTCGACAAACTCGGCAGCGCTCAATTTGCTCAATCGCTGGTTGAATGGCAGGCAAAGCACCAGGTCAACGCCCTCGGCTGCCAGCAGATCAAGCTTGTCTCGTAGACGAGCCAGGCGCGCGGGGGCCGTCTCCGGCGCGAAGAACTCACGCGGCTGCGGCTCGAAAATCACGACGCAACTGGGCAGGCTCAATTCCACGGCGCGCTCGCGCAGTCGCGCCAGGATAGCCTGGTGACCACGATGAACGCCGTCGAAATTGCCAATGGTGGCGACGCAGCCCCGATGCTGGGGGCGCAAGTTGTGAAGGCCTCGAACCAGCTGCATAACGCGCTTCTTGCTCATAAAGTGGCCGATTATAACCACACACTGCCGTCAACGACAGGCGACACATTCAGCCAAACAGCAACAATCGGCGTTAACCGGCAAAAACCGACGATTGATCCTACATGATCGCCTTGCGGGCGAAATCCTTGAGGCGAAAACCCAACAGCAGCAACATCCCGAAATAAGCGACGACACCGGCTGCAACCAGCCCGCCTAACCGGATGAAACGTTCGAGCATCTGCCCATCGGACCACGACGGCATGACATGCATCAGGCCCAGCAGGACCGCAGACATTACGGAAACCGCCACGACCAGCTTGACCAGAAACACCGGCCAGCCTGGCTGCGGCTGATACAAATCCTGTTTGCGCAGCTGCCAATAAAGAAGCAGCGCGTTCAGACACGCGCCCATGCTGATCGCCAGCGCCAGTCCCGCATGGGCCAGGTGCACGCCGTAGACGAATAAAACGTTGAACACCTGAGTCACTATGAGGGTGAAGACAGCGATTTTCACCGGCGTGCGAATATTTTGTTGAGCGTAGAAGCCGGGGGCCAGCACCTTGATCACGATGATGCCGAGCAGCCCGACGGCGTAACCAATCAGCGCACGCTGAGTCATGGCGGCATCGTGGCCATCGAACTTGCCGTACTGGAACAACGAGATGGTCAGCGGCTCGGACAGCAATCCCAGCGCCAGGGTGCAAGGCAGTACCAGCACGAAACACAGGCGCAGGCCCCAGTCCAGAATGCGCGAATACTCTTGACGGTCCCGGCTGGCGTACGTCTTGGAGAGAATCGGCAGCAGGATCGTCCCCAACGCCACACCCAACACGCCCGACGGCAACTCCATCAGGCGGTCGGCGTAGTACATCCACGACACCGAACCGGCGGCCAGAAACGACGCGAAAATAGTGTTGATGATCAGGGAAATCTGACTGACCGACACACCCAGCATCGCCGGTAGCATCTGTTTCATCACGCGCCAGACGCCTGCGTCCTTCAGGTTCAGCCTTGGCAATACCAGCATGCCGATCTTCTTGAGGTGCGGCAGTTGATACAGCAGCTGCAGCAAGCCGCCTGCCAGCACGGCCCATCCCAAGGCCATGACCGGCGGATGAAAATACGGGGTCAGGAACAGTGCGAAGAAGATCATCGCCAGGTTAAGCAGCGTCGGCACGAAGGCCGGAACAGAGAACCGGTTCCAAGTGTTGAGGATGGCCCCCGCCAGCGACGACAGCGAGATCAGCAATATATAAGGAAAGGTCACCCGCAGCAGATCGGAGGTCAGCTGGAATTTTTCCGGCGTGTCGGCAAAGCCCGGCGCAGTCGCCCAGATCACCCAAGGTGCGAATAGGATGCCCAGCACCGTGACCAAAGCCAGTGCCAGGGTCAGCAATCCCGTGACATAAGCGACAAATGTGCGGGTCGCCTCCTCTCCCTGCTGACTTTTATATTCCGCAAGGATCGGGACGAACGCTTGAGAGAACGCACCCTCCGCGAAAATCCGGCGCAGAAGGTTGGGCAACTTGAAGGCGATGAAGAAGGCATCTGTTGCCATTCCTGCCCCGAAAGCACGGGCAATGATGGTGTCGCGGATAAAACCCAGAACCCGCGAAAGCATTGTGATAGAGCTTACGGCGGCGAGTGACTTGAGTAGATTCATCGAAAGGTTGTGCGCCCGACCAAAGGAAGCGCCATAGCGCGTTCCATTTATGCGATACTCCGCGCCGCAAAACAGCACTGAGCCAAAACCCGCGAGTTTACAGGTCGCACGCCGGAAAGAAATCACCTCGGCATCACACGGCGACCACTCAGCGGAACGCATCAACTGCCCTTGACAAGCATCAAACTCATCGGCATGATTCGCGGCCTATTTTGTTAGCTATTTCCCAAGTCTTTCGAGGAGCTCGACGGTGGCCAACACACCTTCCGCCAAAAAACGTGCAAAACAGGCTGAGAAGCGTCGCAGCCACAACGCCAGCCTGCGTTCCATGGTTCGTACCTACATCAAGAACGTAGTGAAAGCCATCGACGCCAAAGACGCTGCTAAAGCGCAAGCTGCTTATGTTCTGGCCGTGCCAGTTATCGACCGTATGGCCGATAAAGGCATCATCCACAAGAACAAAGCTGCTCGCCATAAGAGCCGCCTGAACGGTCATGTCAAGGCTCTGAACCAAGCTGCAGCCTAAGCGACTGTTTATTAAAAAACCGACCTCAGGTCGGTTTTTTATTGCCTGCGATTTGGCAGCACATCCTGACCAAAACAACGGCAAGAGCAAATGAATTCGCTCCTACCGAGTTGACGCAGTCTCGTCACGGCGCTGGCGCGGGCGCCCAAGGCAGGATCGGAATCGCGGTCACCGCATTCTGCGGGCTGCCCTCAATCACACGATCGCTGTAGACCAGATACACGAGCGTATTGCGCTTCTTGTCGAGGAAACGCACGACTTGCATGGTCTTGAACACCAGCGATGTGCGCTCCTTGAACACCTCATCGCCATCCTTGAGCTCACCCTTGAAGTGGATAGGCCCAACCTGGCGACAGGCAATCGACGCTTCCGCGCGATCCTCTGCCAACCCTAACCCACCCTTCAGCCCACCCGTCTTGGCGCGCGACAGATAGCAGGTCACGCCATCGACCTTGGGATCGTCAAACGCCTCGACCACAATCCGGTCGTTGGGGCCGACGAATTTGAACACCGTCGAAACCTGACCAATCTCTTCAGCCGACGCCAGCACGGGCAACATCAGCAGCGCACCCAGCATTCCTTTTACGAATCGCATTGCAGCTTCCTGTTCAGAGAGCCTGACTCACACCAGAATCAGGTTGTCGCGATGAACCAACTCAGGCTCAGCTATATAACCCAACTCCTTCACGATGGAGTCGGAGGACAGACCGATAATCTTCTGCGCTTCAAGCGCGCTGTAGTTGCTCAGCCCGCGAGCGACTTCGCGACCGTCCGCCGCAACACACACCACCATCTCGCCACGGCGGAAACTGCCCTGCACCACCTTCACCCCTACAGGTAACAGGCTCTTGTGGCTTTCAGTGAGGGCCTTGACCGCCCCATCATCCAGCACCAGCGTGCCGCGAGTCTGCAAATGCCCGGCCAGCCACTGCTTGCGCGCCGCCAACATCTCGCGCTCGGGCGACAGCAGCGTACCCAACCGCTCACCCGCCTTGAGGCGTGCCAGCACACGCTCGATGCGACCACCGACGATCACCGTGTGCGCACCCGAACGCGCCGCCAGACGCGCCGCACGCAGCTTCGTCTGCATGCCACCGCGCCCCAGCGCCCCGCCCGTACCGCCTGCTACGGCATCCAGCGCCGGATCATCGGCACGTGCTTCGTAGATCAATTGGGCTTCAGGATTATTGCGTGGGTCGGCGTCGAACATACCGTCACGATCCGTGAGAATGACCAGCAGATCGGCTTCGACCAGGTTGGCTACCAGCGCCGCCAGCGTGTCGTTGTCACCGAAGCGGATTTCGTCGGTCACGACCGTGTCGTTTTCGTTGATGACCGGCACAACACCCAGTTCGACCAGCGTGCGCAGGGTGCTCCGCGCATTGAGGTAGCGCTTGCGGTCGGACAAGTCGTCATGGGTCAGCAGAATTTGCGCGGTATGACGGTCATGCTCAGCGAAGCTCGATTCCCAAGCCTGCACCAGACCCATCTGACCAATCGCCGCCGCCGCTTGAAGCTCATGCATGGCACTCGGTCGCGCAGCCCAGCCCAGTCGACTCATCCCGGCCGCTACCGCACCTGACGAAACCAGAACCAGCTCGACGCCCGCTTCATGCAGCGCCACCATCTGCTCGACCCAAACACCCATCGCGTTGCGATCAAGACCCTTGCCGTCCGCTGTCAGTAGCGCACTTCCGATCTTCACAACCCAACGCTGGGCACCTGTCACCTTGCTCCGCATGATCTTTCAACCTTAAGCCAGAGAGTACAAATCCAAGACACTAAAACGCCGCTGATTTCAGCGGCGTTGTAGTTTACTTCAGTCGATCACTCACGGACGTAAATGATTTCCGGACCGTCTTCATCGTCCTCGAAATCTTCATCCCAATCATCATCGCCCATGTCATGCACGCTCTTGACGCCACTGCGGCGCAGCGCACGCTTGTCGTCCAGCGCCTGCAACTGTGCGCGGGCCTCGTCTTCAATGCGCTGATCCAGCTCTGCCAGCTCTTCGGCATAGGCCGGGTCATTGGCCAGACGATCAGCACGATCCTCCAGATAACGCATGATGTCGTGGCTCAGACGCTCGGTGCCCTGCTTGGCAATCGCCGCGATCATGTACACCGGGCCGGTCCAGTTCAGACGCTCGACAATCTGCGCCTTGACCGCTTCATGCTGATCTTCCGACAGCATGTCGCACTTGTTCAGCACCAGCCAGCGATCGCGATCCGACAGCGCCGGGCTGAACTTGACCAGTTCGTTGACGATCACTTCCGCCGCATCGGCAGGATCGCTTTCATCCAGCGGCGCCATGTCGACGAGGTGCAGCAGCAGGCGAGTACGCGCCAAGTGCTTGAGGAAGCGAATGCCGAGACCCGCTCCATCGGATGCACCTTCGATCAGGCCCGGGATGTCGGCGACGACGAAGCTCTTCCAGCGGTCAACACTGACCACGCCCAGGTTCGGCACCAGCGTGGTGAAGGGGTAGTCGGCAACTTTCGGCTTGGCAGCCGATACCGAACGAATGAAGGTGCTCTTGCCCGCGTTCGGCAAGCCCAGCAGACCGACGTCCGCCAGCACTTTCATTTCCAGTTTCAGGTCACGCTGCTCACCCGGCTTGCCCGGCGTCGTTTGACGCGGTGCACGGTTGGTACTGGATTTGAAGCGGGTGTTGCCCAGACCGTGCCAGCCGCCATGAGCCACTAACAGGCGCTGACCGGCCTTGGTCAGGTCACCGATGATTTCCTGGGTACTGGCGTCGATCACAGTGGTGCCGACCGGAACGCGCAGGACCAGATCTTCACCCTTGCGGCCGGTGCAATCCGTGCTGCCGCCGTTCGAACCACGCTCGGCATCGAAATGACGGGTGTAGCGATAGTCGACCAGAGTGTTGAGGTTCTCGTCGGCGATCATGTAGATCGAGCCGCCATCACCACCATCACCCCCGTTGGGACCACCGTTTTCGATGAATTTTTCGCGACGGAAGCTCATGCAACCGTTGCCGCCGTCACCGGCCTTCACCCGAATGGATACTTCATCAACAAATTTCATAACGCACGCCTCCCGTCACAAAGACGAGCAAACAACATAAATTCATAAGGCTCTTGCAAAGATGAGCGTTGCGATACCGATCAAAAACCAGCGACTTCACACCACAACGGCCCACACAAACAGCTTTGCAAGAGACTCACCAAAAACCAAAGCTTCTACAAACGAAAAAGCCCTGTCATCGACAGGGCTTTTTTGCTCGGACGGCGTGAGCGCGAGAACGCACCCGAACCACCCGAGACTGCAAGATTATGCCGCGGCTTGAGCCTTAGGCACGATGCTTACATAGCGACGACCGAAGGCGCCTTTGACTTCGAACTTGATCACGCCTTCGACTTTAGCGAACAGGGTGTGATCTTTGCCCATGCCAACGCCGTAACCAGCGTGGAATTGGGTGCCGCGCTGACGCACGATGATGTTGCCCGGAATGATTACCTGGCCACCGTACATCTTGACGCCAAGACGTTTGGCTTCTGAGTCGCGACCGTTACGGGTACTACCACCAGCTTTTTTGTGTGCCATGAGTTCAATACTCCTATTAGGGTATCAGGCTGAAATTCAGGCCTGGATACCGGTGATTTTGATCTCGGTGAACCACTGGCGGTGGCCCATACGCTTCATGTGGTGCTTACGGCGACGGAACTTGATGATGCGGACTTTATCGTGACGACCTTGGGAGATCACTTCAGCCACAACGGTAGCACCGGCAACAACTGGAGCACCGATATTGACGTCGTCACCGTTGGCAACCAGCAGAACGCGGTCGAAGGTCACGGTTTCGCCAGTAGCGACTTCCAGTTTTTCAATTTTCAGGTATTCACCTGGGGCGACTTTGTACTGCTTGCCACCGGTAACGATTACTGCGTACGACATGGTATTTCTCCGAAAATCCTGCTCACCCAGCGCTTTATAAGAAGAGTATCGGCTGGCATGGCTGCATGGGGCTGGAAAGGCTCGTCATGCAATTGCGTAAGGCAGGTGCTGCCCAGGAAAGTTAGGGTGCGCGATTGTACGCAAGCCGCGAACGCCTTGCAAGCGGCGTTACGTCACGCCTTGACAGGGTGGGGCCTGCGACCTAGCATGCCGCGCAACCCTTCTGGAGCACGTCTCGCTGATGCAACCCCAAGCCTTCTACCGCGCTGTGGCGGACGACTTTACAGCCGTCGACCACATTATCAAGAAGCAGCTGACATCGCGCGTGCCGCTGGTCTCGAAAATCGGCGACTACATTACCTCAGCTGGCGGCAAACGTCTGCGTCCGTTGTTGGTGCTCCTGTGCGGCAAGGCACTCGGCAGCGGTGGCGACAACCTGCGCCTGCTGGCGGCCACCATCGAATTCCTGCACACCGCGACCCTGTTGCACGACGATGTCGTTGACATGTCCGGTATGCGCCGTGGCCGTTCGACTGCCAACGCCATGTGGGGCAACGCACCCAGCGTTCTGGTCGGCGACTTCCTTTATTCCCGCTCGTTCGAAATGATGGTCGAGCTGGGTTCGATGCCGGTCATGAAGATCCTTTCGAAAGCCACTCGCGTCATTGCGGAAGGCGAAGTGCTGCAACTGTCCAAGGTTCGGGACGCCAGCACCACCGAAGAAACCTACATGGAAGTGATTCGCGGCAAGACGGCCATGCTGTTCGAAGCCTCGACCCACAGCGCCGCCGCCCTGGCCAATGCAAACCATGACCAGAGTGAAGCGTTACGCACGTTCGGCGACCATCTGGGCATCGCGTTCCAGTTGGTCGACGACCTGCTCGACTACCGCGGCGACGCCGAGACCATGGGCAAGAACATTGGTGACGACCTGGCAGAAGGCAAACCGACCCTGCCCCTGATCTACACCATGCGCGAAGGCACGCCTGAGCAAGCAGCATTGGTGCGCAAGGCGATTCAGAAAGGCGGCCTGGAAGACCTGGATGCCATCCGTGAAGCGGTCGAGCAATCCGGCTCGCTGGACTACACGGCACAATTGGCCCGTGACTATGTGGCTCGCGCCATCGCCTGCCTGGATGTGCTGCCTGCCAGCGAGTACCGCGATGCGCTGATCGAACTGAGCGAATTCGCCGTCGCCCGCACGCACTGACGCGCGCACCGCCTCACCAGAAGCCCGTCCTCGTGACGGGCTTTTTCATGCCCGGTAGAGATCCCTGCAGGAGTGAGCTTGCTCGCGATAGGGAATGCCAATCACGTATTCATCAACGGACTCAGCGCCATCGCGAGCAAGCTCACCCCTACAGGTTTCCCGCTCGCCGGAAAGAATGCCCTGAATCCATCCGCCACCAAAATGCGAATTAATCTCAAATAGATCCTTGCTATTCTTCAGATAGGAATTATTCTCATTGAATCATTTCAAGGAGAACGAACATGACCTATCTGATCGACGCATGGCTGGATCGGCCACACCCTTACCTGCGTATCCTGCATCGCGAAACCGGGGAGGTGTGCGCCGTGCTGGAAGAAGACGCGCTGGATGAATTGCGAGATCAAGGAGATCTGGACGTGAACAGCCTCAGCTCATGCGAACCGGGGATTCAAAAGGAGATGGTGCGCAGCCTGTTCCTGTTCTGCTATGCCCGAGCGTTGCGCCCGGCATGCGAACTTCACTGATCAGCTGCAAGTGGCAAGCTACACGCCGCAAGCTTTTCGTCGTCGACTGTACGATCAGGACCAGTCAACGACGCACTGCTTTTAACGTGAAGCTCAACACTTGCAGCTTGCCGCTGTTTTAGAGGACGTCGAGCAGTTCGACGTCGAACACCAGCACGCTGTGCGGCGGGATGCTGCCAACGCCTTGAGCGCCGTAAGCCAGTTCGCTCGGCACGTGCAGGCGCCATTTGCTGCCGGCTTTCATCAATTGAAGGGCTTCGGTCCAGCCAGCGATCACGCCGCCAACCGGGAATTCGGCCGGCTCGCCACGATCGTAGGAGCTGTCGAAGACGGTGCCGTCGATCAGCATGCCGTGGTAATGAGTACGCACGTTGCTTTCGCGGGTTGGCTGAGCGCCATCGCCTTGGGTGATCACTTCGAACTGCAAACCGGAATCCAACGTCGTGACGCCTTCACGCTTGGCGTTTTCGGCCAGGTATTCCTTGCCAGCGCCTGCAGCGGCTTCGGCTTTGGCGGCGGCTTCAGCTTGCATGATTTCACGAATGACTTTGAAGCTGGCCGCCATTTCTTCCTGGCTGACACGGCTTGGCTGACCAGCGAACGCATCGGTCAGACCGGCCAGGATGGCGTCCAGATTGACGCCCGGTGGCGGGTTGTCACGCAGTTGGTCGCCCAGTTGGCGGCCAATGCCGTAGCTGACGCGGGTTTCGTCGGTGGACAGATTGACTTCGGACATGCTGCTGCTCCGCTTGATGAACGCCCGCAGGCGCCCTGAACTAAAAGGCCGAGCAGCCTAGCACATCTGCCCTCCGCACCCTAGGCAGCCAACCCGCCGCTACCAGGCCGAGCGAATAGAGATGGGAACGCGCACGACCTGTTCCTCGGTGTCGCGGATGCCACACATCTCGTCGTGAACCACGGCGTGCACCAGATTGAACGGCATATGCGAGACCGATTGCAGCACGTCCCTGGCGTGTTCGACCGAGCGCAGGTGCAGGGTTTTTCCCTGGGCATCGTTCAGCGGATGCGCAGCGCCGTGCATGCGCGCTTCGAGCAGGTAAATGCCGCCTTCCATGGAGATAAGGTTGAGTTCGTCGATGTGGCCGGCACTGGCGTGAGCCGTGAGTTCCTGAAGATTCATGAGAGAGTCCTCGTTGATTCAGGCGTTGAGTGAGCGAAAAAGAAGTCTTGCCCAGTCTGGCTGAAGTACAAGGAACAGAAGGCGCCGCTGGTCATTTTCTGTTCAGTTGAAAATGCCAGCGGCCTGGGATCAGTGCTTGGTCAGCTTGTCCAGATAGCCCATCGCAAACGCCGATACCACGAAGGTCATGTGAATGATCACGTACCACATCAGGTATTGGGTTTCGATGTTTTTGGCGTCCATGAACACCCGCAGCAGATGAATGGAAGAGATCGCGACGATGGACGCGGCGACTTTCATCTTCAGGGAAGACGAGTCCATTTTGCCGAGCCAGTTGAGCTTTTCCTTGTCTTCGTCGATGTCGAGCTGGGACACGAAGTTCTCGTAACCCGAGATCATCACCATGACCAGCAGACCGCCCACCAGCGCCATGTCGATCAGCGACAGCAGCACCAGAATCAGGTCGGACTCTGCCAGGGAAAACACATTGGGGATGACGTGAAAGATTTCCTGAAAGAACTTGAGCGCCAGCGCCAAAAGTCCCAGAGACAGGCCAAAGTAGATCGGCGCCAACAACCAGCGCGACGCGTACATGGCATTTTCGATAAACCGTTCCATTGAAGCTCACAGGTAATTGAAAGCCCGCGAGTATAGGGTCAAGGTTTGTCGACACAAGTGTTGAGGACAAGAAATGAAACAATTAACTGGAGTGGCTTGCGCCTGTAGCCATCGGCGAACTCCACGCTACAACCCTGATGATCAGGCATACCACGGGGCGTTCGTCGATGTGTCAGAGCGTGTCAGTTGACCGGAGAGGTTCGCTGACCGTGAGCAGTGTCACCGTTGATCCGTCGTAACTCACCCTGCAGATGAAGACTCCAGATCGGTATTTCTTCCGCAGTCTGATAACCATGAAGGGTCAGGCTTTCGGCAATCGCGTCCAATACGGACTCGGCGGCGACCGGGCCATGAAACGGGCCCTGAGCCTTTAACGCGGAAGGTTGTTCTCCGGACATCCCGGCGGCGAACAGCAAAGTCCACATACCGTTATCGCCGGACAGAGGGCGAACCACACATTCGATACGGGTCTCAAGACCCAGACATTGGCGAGTAAGACAGAGGCTGCGCGGCATGGCGAGCTCCTCATTGATTGCAGTATTCATTCCCTTGGAACAGCGAAGGAAACGCGTCAGTCCCTTTGACAACTGCTGCAATACGACAATATCGAAGAAATACCCCACAGGAAAAGCGTAAAAACAAAAAGGGCGCCGAATGGTCATTTTGCCATCAAGCGCCCTGTTTCATTGACGTCAAACCGTCAACTTTTCAGTTCGGGTTGTAATTGTGGCGCCTCTTTTTCGAGCTCTTTCAGGTCTTCTTCGCTGAGCATTTCTGCGATATCGCGCAGACGATCCACCACCCGGCCATTGACCGAATTTTCCGGGAACTGCCCCTCTTCATCCGCCTCGCCCACCGCTTCTCCGACAAGCAGGCTCAGCGCCTCGTCCACCTGACGCACGGCATAGACATGGAACTGCCCCGCACGCACGGCTTGCAGTACACGCTCGTCGAGCATCAGCGTGGCGACGTTGGCCTGCGGGATGATTGCGCCTTGATCGCCTGTCAGACCCCGGGCTTCACAGAGTCGGAAAAAGCCTTCGATCTTCTCGTTGACGCCGCCCACGGCCTGCACTTCACCGAATTGGTTGATGGAGCCGGTAATCGCGAAACATTGCTTGAGCGGCGTTTTCGACAACGCCGAGATCAGCGTGCAGACCTCGCCCAGCGAAGCGCTGTCGCCATCCACGTAACCGTAGGACTGTTCGAGGGCGATGCTCGCGGAAATCGCCAGCGGGAATTCCTGCGCATAACGGCTGCCCAGATACCCGGTGAGAATCATCACACCCTTGGAGTGAATCGGCTGACCGAGGTTGACCTCACGCTCGATGTCGACGATGCCGCTGCCGCCCGGATAGACCGTCGCGGAAATACGTGCTGGCACACCGAAGGCCGAGTCGCCGACTTCCAGCACGGTCAACCCGTTGCATTTGCCGACCGCTGCGCCTGTGGTGTCGATCAGGATGATCCCGGCAAGCATGTCGTCGAGAATCCGTGCCGAGACGCGACCGGTGCGTGTGGCTTTGGCCTTGAGTGCGCGCTCGATATGGCCCGCATCCGTGCGCTCGTCGTTGGCCAGGCTGCGAATGAAATCCGCCTCGCTGACCAACTGAAACAGATCACCGATACGCGCCGACAAACGCCCCTGATGCTCCGCCAGCCGAGCGCTGTAGGTCGCCAGACGGGCGACGGCATCGGCGGTCAACGGCGCCATACCCTCTTCCGAGGTGCGCGTTTTCAGCAACTGCGCGAACTGCTCAAGGCTTTCGTCGACCATCGGGATGTCTTCGTCGAAATCCACCAGCACCCGGAACATCTCTTGGAAGTCCGGATCGAGGTCTTGCAGCGTGTAATACAGTGAGCGGGCGCCAATGATGATGACTTTGACCTGCAACGGAATGGTCTGCGGCGTCAGGGTCACGGTCGCGATACGTCCCAGCTCGCCCAGCGGTGACTCCATCTTGAGCTTGCGCGATTGCAGCGAGCGTTTGAGGGCATCCCACACGAACGGCTCGCTGAGCATCTTCTCGGCTTCGAGAATCAGGAAACCGCCATTGGCCCGGTGAAAAGCCCCCGGACGCAGTTGGCGGTAGGTGGTGTACAGCGCGCCTTGGTCGGTGCTGTATTCGATACGCCCGAACAGGTTGTCGTAGGTCGGGTGCGGCTCGAACACCACAGGCGCCCCGCCGCTGGCTGAATGACCGACCACCAGGCTCGGGCAGTATTGCTCTTCCAGCAGCTTGCGCGCCTGAGCGTCGGTCTTGCTGTCGTCGACCAGTTGCTCGACCACTGTTTTCAGCAGGTTGACCTGCACAGCCTGCAGGTACGCGCAAACGGCGGCATTCTCGGCGTACTGCTCCGAGAGCGGCGCCAGCAGCGGTTGCAGGGCCAGAATGATCGTCTCTTCATTTAGCTGACGCATCTGGTTGTTGGACTCGCGCTTCCACTGCGGCAGGCTGGCGAGCTCTTCATTCAAACGTTCTTCCAGCGCCGAAATATCGGTGTGAAAACGCTCGCGCTCGGCTTCCGGCAGTTGTGAAAACTCGGCCTCGTCCAACGCCTTGCCTTCCAGCATGGGCGTGAAGGCGATGTTGGTGCTGTCGCGATACAGGGCGATGTCCTTTTCCAGCGCCAAGCGCTCGATCACGTCCAGTGCCTTGTCGTAGCGCTGATTGAAGGCACGGTCGATGGCGCTTTTCTTCTGCTGGTAGGACGGATGCTCAAAGACTGCAGGAAAAGTCGACAGCAAGTTGTCGATCAGTCCGTTTATGTCGGCGATGAACGAACTGGCGCTGCCCGGTGGCAACTCCACGGCGCGAGGCTCGCGCGGCTCGTCGAAGTTGTTGACGTAGACCCAGTCCGACGGGGTCTGCATGCGCTTGCCCTCGGCCTTGAGGTAGCGCTTGACGAATGAGAAGCGGCCGGTGCCGGGCTCACCCATGACGAATACGTTGTAGCCAGGGCGCGGCATGGCGACCCCGAATTGCAAGGCCTCGACTGCTCGCTCCTGGCCGAGTACGCCGCGAAAGGGTTCCAGATCGTTGGTTGTCGTGAAGCTGAACTGTTCAGCGGAAAAGGGGCGGGTCAGCGCCTCGGGCGCAAGTCGCAGGCTGGCAGCTACAGAATCGGGCATCGGACATCCTTACATCAGGCGGGGCAGATGGGGGCATTCTGGCGCTCGCCGCACCAGACTGGCAAGGCAAGAACTCGCGCAATCGTTTTCTTGTTGAGGAAGCGACCTACAAGCCCCAAAGGCCGGTGGCTACAGACAACAAACTGCAATAAACCACGGAACGTTCAGATCGTGCCTAAACTCCAAGCTGCGCGGTCGGTAACAAATCGAATAGCCGGCCCGACCTGACGCCCGTATCGGTCAGGACTCCGACCCTTGGTTGAAACAACAGAGACTAACGCTATGAAACGGATTCTTCTTGGTACTCTCCTCGCCGCTGCATCCCTGAACGCCATGGCTCAAGCCCCTGGTGGCCCAGATTGCGGCTGGGGCAACATGCTGTTCGAAGGGCAACGCGGCACCCCGGCCCACTTCCTGGCTTCCACCACCAACGGCACCTCCGGTAACGCCACCTTCGGCATGACCTCGGGCACCAACGGCTGCTCCACCAACAGCGCGCTGACGTACGGCGGCAAATCCTGGTTTGCCATGAACGGCATGATGGACGAGCTCTCCAAAGACATGGCGATGGGCCAAGGCGAAGCACTGACCACCTACGCGGTCGTGCTGGGCGTTGCACCGGAAGACCGTGCGCATTTCGCCGCCGTCACCCACGAGCACTACACCCAAATCTTCAACAAGGCCGACGCCACCGCTGAAGACGTGCACACCAACACCATCGACGTCCTGAAGAACGATCCGACTCTGGCCAAATACGCAACCCAAGCCTAAAGTCGTGCCACCTGCCTCCCCGTCGGGAGGCAGGCTTTCAACGCCTTCCGCCTCTTTTTGATTAGTTGCCACTCTATGCTCAAACGCCTTGCCTGGCTGGTGCTCTGTGTCTGCGCCCCGCTGTCCGCCGCGCCTCACGTCGATAACGAACGTTTGCAGCACCTCGCCGATTCCAGGTTCTGGATCGCGATCGGCCACTATGAATCCGGCAAGCTGGGTGGCTGGCGCAGTTATGTCGATGACCCCAAATTCTTCCTGGCCACCCATGGTGCCCATGACCCTAAAGCCGAGCTGGCCGCGACCCTCGAAGCGATCTATCGCCCGGTCATGCAAGGCAAGGAAGACCTGCACCCGCAATGCGTCTATCCCTCGCGCACGCGTTTTCTGCGGGACGAGCTGAAGCTCACTGACCTGCCCGCCGTGGACTGCAAAGAATTCAACAAGTGGTTCTCCGATGTGGCGCCGGACAGCACGGTCATGATCTTCCCCGCCGCGTACCTCAACAGCCCGTCGTCGATGTTCGGCCACACATTGCTGCGCATCGACCAGGCCAATGTGCAGGCGAACAAGACTGCCCTGCTCAGTTACGCCATCAACTTCGGCGCCTACATCGAAGGCTCCGACAACAGCATTCTCTACGCCTGGAAAGGCCTGATGGGCGGCTACCCCGGTCTGTTCGCGCTCGTGCCGTATCAGGAAAAACTCTCCGAGTACCGTAGTCTCGAAAACCGCGACCTGTGGGAATACCGCCTGAACCTGACGCCGGAAGAAACGCGGCGCATGGTCGAGCACGTGTGGGAACTCAAGCAGATTCGCTTCGGCTATTTCTTCTTCGACGAAAACTGTTCGTACCGGCTGCTGGAGCTGTTGCAGGTCGCGCGCCCGAGCCTGAACCTGACGCCGCAATTTCAGCTCACGGCCATTCCCACCGACACTGTGCGCGCCGTTAAAGAGGCGGGTCTGGTCGAAAAAATCGACTATCGCCCCTCCAAGGAACGCGAACTGCTGAGCCGCGCCGAACCGTTGAATCACGATGAGAAACAGTGGGTGCTGAAGGTGAGCGCCGACCAGAAGCAAATGCAGACGGCGGAATACCTCGCGGTGCCAAAAGAGCGCCGGGCGTTGATTCAGGACGCAGCCTATCGACTGGAGCGTTACCGCGCTAATGGTGAGGAGCGCGACGCTGCAAGGTCGCAACGCAGCTACGACCTGCTGCGGGCAATCAGCACCAACCCGCCGCCTGCGCTTGATATCGAGCGTCCGGGTTTGCCTGAAGACGGCCACGAATCGCGCACCTGGCAGTTAGGCGCAGGTACGCGGGACGACAAGGCTTTCGCGGAATATGGGTTGCGCATGGCCTATCACGACCTGAACGACAACGCTTACGGCTTCCCGCTCGGCGCGCAGATCGAGATTCTTCAGTTGAAGCTGCGCCAGTACGAAAACAATAAGTGGCAGGTGCAGCAACTGGACCTCGCGACCATTCGCTCACTCACGCCGCGCAACGAGCTGTTGCAGCCTTGGTCGTGGCAGGTCGCGGGCGGTCTGGAGCGCGTGTTGGGCAAGCATGGCGACGAAAATCTGGTGAGCCACGTGAACGGTGGCGCGGGCGGGACATGGAAGCTGGGGGATGACGTGCTGGGTTTTGCGCTGGGCACGGTACGCATCGAGCACAACAATGATTTCGACGCGTTCGTTTCGCCTGCTGCGGGCTTTGACAGCGGGGTGCTGTGGCGCAATCCGCTGGGCAATCTGAGTCTGGAGGGCAAGGGCGATTACTTCACCAACGGCGAAGTGCGACGCACGATCAGTCTGAACCAACAGTGGGAATTGTCCCGAAACCTGGGACTGCGGCTGAGTGCGCAGCGTGAGTTCAGCGAGCTGACGTCGCCGGTGAATGAAGTGATGCTGGAGTTGAAGTGGTATCACTATTGATCTGATAACCGCACGACCTGGCCGTGCGGTTACAGGTAGATGCCCGCGTACAAGCGCCCTGTGGGAGCGAATTCATTCGCGAAGCATCATTACATCCGACACATCTCTATCGACTGCCCCTTTTTCGCGAATGAATTCGCTCCCACAGAAGCCCGATGGCGCCCCGACGCGTGAGTCTGACTGGGGCCGCCTGCGGGGACTCAACACTCACGCCACCTTCGCGGTATACCCCTCCTCCACAATCAACCCGATGATCTGATCGGCCGGCAGTTGGCTTTGCACGACCACCTCACCTTTGGCCAGGTCGATCTGCACGTCGGCACTCGGGTCTTCGCCTTTGATCGCGTTGGTGACGGCGCGCACGCAGTGGTCGCAGGTCATGCCTTGAACGTTGAAGGTTTGCATGTCGTGACTCCTCGGTTGAGTGAAAAGCAATGAATGTCGGCATGTTCGACCTTCCCATCGGGGCAAGGTCAAGTTTTGATTGAATCTGCCGGGCTGGTATTCGGTCGTGCTCTGAGCCAAAGTGTTTCATCAACGTACATCAGGAGAATCGGCCATGGGCGGGTCTGCCTTTCGCATCGCAGGTTTCATTGGTCTGCTGGCCTCCGCATCCTGGGCTCAGGCGGACGAAGATTATGGCGTGCTCATCATTTCCCGCGAACGGCTGGAAGTCGCCACGTCCTGTGAAATTGGCATCTATATGCAGGATCAACTCGTCGGCCGGCTGTTCCAGGAAGAGTCCCGCTCGTTCAACCTGCCCGCCGGTAACATCTCTGTGCGCCTGCGTGTGCTGCCCGGCCAGATGCCCGGTTGCTCACCCGGCATTGAAGCGCAGAACAACACCGCCCTGCACATCAACGCTGGCGACGTTCTGAAGTACCGTATCGCATCAGGGCCGAACGGGATGTACCTCAAGCGGGCCGATTTGAATTACTAAGCCTGAAAAAAAGCACACCCTCCTTCGCTCAAAAATCGAGACTTGACCTTGCCCACGTGGCAAGGTTGATCCTTGTCGGCAATCGCCTTCAAGGAGTCCTCAGGATGTCCAGTCCCGATACGTTCGACCTGCCCATCACCGGCATGACCTGCGCCAGCTGCGCGGGACGTGTCGAGCGGGCGTTGCGCAAAGTCCCTGGCGTGAAGAGCGCCACCGTCAACCTCGCCAACGAGCGCGCCCACGTCGAAGTCCTCGACAAGATCGACCCTGCGAACCTGATCGCGGCGGTGGACAAAGCCGGTTATGGCGCCAGCCTTGAGCAGGATCGTGGTGTTCAGCAAGCCGATCAGCTGAAACGTCATGACAGCGAACGCTGGCACCTGATTCTGGCCATCGTGCTCGCTCTGCCGCTGGTGCTTCCGATGCTGCTGCAGCCATTTGGCGTGCATTGGATGCTCCCCGCCTGGTTCCAATTTCTGTTGGCCACCCCCGTGCAGTTTTTCCTTGGCGCGCGCTTCTATATTGCGGCATTCAAGGCTGTGCGGGCGATGGCGGGGAACATGGACTTGCTGGTCGCGCTGGGCACCAGCGCAGGTTACGGACTGAGCGTTTATCAGTGGCTTGTCACGCCAGCCGGTGCCATGCCGCACCTGTATTTCGAAGCTTCGGCGGTGGTCATCGCCCTAGTTTTGCTGGGCAAATACCTGGAAAGCAGCGCCAAGCGCCAGACCGCCAGCGCGATTCGTGCGCTCGAAGCGCTGCGGCCTGAACGCGCGGTTCGGGTGGTCGACGGGCAAGAAGCCGAGGTGGCGATCAGCGCATTGAAAGTAGGCGATCTTGTGCGCGTCAAACCCGGCGAGCGTTTTCCAGTAGACGGTGAAGTCGTCGAGGGTCAAAGCCATGCAGACGAAGCGCTGATCAGCGGTGAAAGCCTGCCTATCGCCAAACAGCCCGGCGACAGGGTCACCGGCGGCGCGATCAATGGCGAAGGCCGCCTGCTGGTCAGCACTCAGGCGCTGGGGGCCGAAACCGTTCTTGCACGCATCATTCGGCTTGTCGAAGACGCGCAGTCCGCCAAAGCGCCCATTCAAAAGCTGGTCGATAAAGTGAGTCAGGTATTCGTGCCAGTGGTCTTGTTGCTGGCGGTCGCGACACTGGTCGGCTGGCTAGTCGCAGGTGTTTCGGTTGAAACAGCGCTGATCAATGCTGTTGCCGTGCTGGTCATCGCCTGCCCATGCGCGCTGGGCCTGGCGACGCCCACGGCGATCATGGCTGGCACTGGCGTTGCGGCGCGCCATGGCATTTTGATCAAAGACGCCGAAGCGCTGGAACGCGCCCACGAAATCACTGCGGTGGTCTTCGACAAGACCGGGACGCTGACCTCGGGCACCCCGCGCATCGCCCACATGACCGCCGTGAACGACGACGTGAACGCATTGCTGCAGCAGGCCGGTGCGCTCCAGCGAGGAAGCGAGCATCCGCTGGCCAATGCCGTTCTGGACGCCGCACGCGAACAGGGCCTGACGTTGGAAGACATCACCCAAAGCCGCTCCCTCGCCGGGCGCGGCATCGCAGGCACCTTGCAAGGTCGTGAGCTGGCGCTGGGCAATCGGCGTCTGCTGGACGAAAGCGATCTCACGCCCGACGTCCTCGCTGAAACCGCTCAGGCCTGGGAAGCGGAAGGTCGAACATTGTCCTGGCTCATCGAACTGAGTCCGCAACGCCGCGTGCTTGGCCTGTTCGCTTTTGGTGACACCCTCAAACCGGGCGCTGCGCAGGCCGTTAAGACGCTAAGCAAGCGAAACATCAGCAGCCACTTGTTGACCGGCGACAATCGCGGCAGCGCCCGTGTGGTGGCTGAAGCGCTGGGCATCTCGGACGTGCACGCCGAAGTGCTGCCTGCAGACAAAGCCGCCACCGTGATCGAACTCAAAAAGACGGGTGTCGTGGCGATGGTCGGCGACGGCATCAACGACGCCCCTGCCCTTGCTGCGGCCGACGTCGGCATCGCCATGGGCGGCGGCACCGACGTCGCGATGCATGCCTCGGCCATCACCTTGATGCGCGGCGATCCTCGGTTGATCCCTGCTGCGCTCGACATCAGCCGCAAGACCTACGCGAAAATCCGGCAAAACCTGTTCTGGGCCTTCGTCTACAACCTGATCGGCATTCCACTGGCGGCGCTCGGCCTACTCAATCCCGTGCTGGCGGGGGCCGCCATGGCGCTGTCCAGCGTCAGCGTCGTAAGCAACGCCCTGCTGTTGAAAACCTGGAAACCCGACGTTGAAGGAGACGCATCATGAACATCGGCCAAGCCGCGAAAAGCAGCGGCCTCAGCGCCAAAATGATTCGCTACTACGAATCCATCGGCCTGCTACAGGCCGCCCATCGCACCGACACCGGCTACCGGTTATACGGCAAGGACGACCTGCATACCCTCGCCTTCATCAAACGCTCGCGGGATCTGGGGTTTTCTCTGGAAGAGGTCGGCAAACTGCTGACACTGTGGCAGGACCGAGGCCGCGCCAGCGCGGATGTCAAAGCCCTTGCGCGGCAGCACATCGCCGAGCTGAATCAGAAGATCGCCGAGCTGGCGGGTTTGCGCGATACGCTGCAAGACCTGGTCAAACACTGCCACGGCGATGACCGGCCGGATTGCCCTATTCTCAAAGATCTGGAATCGGGTGGGTGTTGCCGAGCATGAAAAAGCCCGACCTGGGTCGGGCTATCACATCAACCGTTCACTGCATCCACGGCGGAGGCGGTTCTTCGGCTTTGTTCGGGGGTGCATCGTCTGCCGCCCTTGCCGCCTGACGCCGCGCTTCGTCACGCTGCGCGGCCTCAATCTCACGCAGCACGCTGCCAACGTCAGCCTCTTCGTCCGGGTCGTCGAACTCTCCTGTGAGCACAGTCGCTGGCGACAAAGTGCCCGCCTGATAGTAAGCCCACATTTCTTTGGCAAAGCGGGTTTTCTTCAGCTCCGGTGCGAAACGTCCGAAGTACGAAGCCATGTTGCCCACGTCGCGTTCGAGCATGCTGAACGCATGGTTGTTGCCCGCCGCATCCACCGCCTGGGGCAAGTCGATGATGACCGGGCCGTCCGGTGACAACAGCACGTTGAACTCGGACAGGTCACCGTGCACCAGACCGGTACACAGCATCAGCACGATCTGTTGGATCAGAAATGCGTGATACTCACGAGCCTGATCCGGTTCGAGGGTGACGTCATTCAGACGCGGCGCCGCATCGCCGTATTCGTCCGAGACCATCTCCATCAGCAACACACCATCGAGGAAGTCGTAGGGCTTGGGCACTCTCACGCCCGCACTCGCCAACCGGAATAAAGCCGCCACCTCGGCGTTTTGCCAGGCATCCTCGGTTTCCTTGCGCCCAAACTTTGAACCCTTGGCCATCGCCCGGGCATCCCGACTGTTGCGGACCTTGCGGCCCTCCTGATATTCCGCCGCCTGACGGAAACTGCGTTTGTTCGCCTCCTTGTAAACCTTTGCGCAGCGCAGTTCTTTGCCGCAGCGCACCACATAAACAGCTGCCTCTTTACCGCTCATCAGCGGGCGCAGCACCTCGTCTACCAGACCGTCTTCGATCAGGGGTTCAATGCGTTTTGGAGTCTTCATCAGCTTTTATTGTGGGTCCTTCGTTGCCAAACACGCGATTGTTGCTCGTTATACGGCAATCCTCTGCCAGCGAGTAGGGGCATGTGGATTGAGTCATGGATTCAATTGCCAACCATACGTTCCCTGAATCATGGCAAGCAGCTTTCATGCCGGGTGTCGGACTGTCGCCCCTGAGGCTTCGTATCCTGGCGCAAGAAAATGGTTCCTGACGCTCTCCACCGATTCGGTCATGGGAAGTTGTGCCAGAACAAGAAAAAAGGGGCCTTGAAGACCCCTGCCATGACACCAAATGTTTGCGTCTTCGTTACCAGCTGTAGCGCAGGCCCACGTTCACACCCCAAGGCTGCTCGATGTTTTGTCCGTTGCTGTAATCGATGTCGGCGTGCAGTTGCAGAACCTCGGTCAATTGAGCGGCCACACCGGCGCCCATTTCTCCTCGGCTGCCCGACAGGTCATTGCTGAAGCTGTTGTCGTTCACCTTCACCCGATTGGCGTTGGCGAACTCGTGAGCCAAGGCGACCTTCATATAAGGCTGGACGTATCCGCCTCTTTCCATCGGGAAATTACGCCCAACGGTCGTCCCGACTTTGCCGAGAAACGAATCCGCCTTGTTGCTGCTGGCGTGCATGCCGTTGTCCAGCGAGTAGCTTTCACCCTGCACCCACAGGGATGAAATCTGGCCGAAAGGCTCGACGAACCAATTGTCTTGCAGCTTGATGTGCTTGCCGACTTCGACCGATGTCCCGATGCCATTGGTGTTGTAGTCGCCGTCGGTCTTGGTCCCGTCGCTCATGCGCACGTCAGATGAGTTTTTGAAGCGGTTGGCCTTGAGCACTGCGTCGACGTAATAACCGCTGTCTGACAGCCACGTGGTGTAAGCGCCAACGTAGTAGCTGTCAACATGCCCGGACGTGCCGGCGGCGATGTCCAGGTCCGAACGGCTGTAGCCCGCCAACAGGCCAATCAGCCACTGCCCGCTAGAAACCGGCAACGGTGCATCGACACCGAACGAAACGCCGTGCTGATTCTGTTGATACGCCGTGCCGCCGGCCGCCGACATGTTGTATTTGTTGCCGTATGCCCGCGTCCACGCGCCACCCTGAGCCTCACCGTAGCGAAGCTCGCCCATGCGACTGCGCAAGGTGCTCAGTTCGCCATACCAGACGGTGGGGGCAGCGCTGAACAGACCAATCACGGATTCGGTGCCAGGCGTCACGATCGGGTTGCCGTCATCGTCGAATTTCTGCACCAGGTACCAATCCGTGCCTTCACGCTGTTCGAGCTGGTAGGCGAACGTACCGAAGTCGACCTGGCCGCCGACCAGACTGAAACCCGCCGTGCTTCCGGTGCCGGTGTGCACAACCTGCTGATCCGGATCACCCTTGATCGGGTCAATCCCGGTGTTCTTCACCAGCAACGCGTAATCCCCGCTCGCCTGCCCGGAAACGTTGACGAGGTCGCCCTCACGACCGCCGAGGTTGGTGTCCATGATGAACCGGCCATTACCCGACAACGAATCGAGATTCAGGGTCTGGAACGTACCCTCCCCTGCTCCCAGCTTCACCGTGCCTGCGTTCATGTTCAGGTGGCTGACACCCTGGCCGTCAGGGGTGGTCCACGTGGAGTTGTTCAAATTCAGCTGGGCGACATTCTCAAGCTTGCCGCCGAGCTGCGAGTTGCCGGAAAGATTGAAGGTCTGAACATCGCTTACATCCCCAGAGACGCTGGAGTTGCCGTCGACGTTGAACGTCTGGACACGGGTAATGTTGCCCGTCGCCGACGAATTGGCCGTCACGCTCAGATTCGTGACGTCCGCAACGTCACTGGCAATCCGGGCGCCGTTCAGCGCATCGAATGTGGCGACACGACTGATCGTCCCGGCGGTCGAGACGTTCCCGTTGGCAATGAGTGTCGTCACGTCGCTGACATCGCCTTCGATGCGCGACCCATTGAGAACGTTGAGCGTATTGGCCCGCGTAATGTTTCCCGTCACCGAAGCGTTGTTGTTGAGGTTCAAGTTCGCGACATTGGTGATATTCCCCGTGATGCCAGCGTTGTTTTGCAGCGTCAACGCGCCCGTCGAGCCATCGCCGATCAGCACATCCCCGGTGAGCAGGCTGTCATCGACGAGGATCGTTGCGCTGGAGTTGTTGGCGACTTCGAGAATCACGCCATTGCCACCGCTCAGCGTCGAGCCATTGCGGAGGGTGATATCGGCCGACGAGGCCAGGGTGTTGCGGAATGACCCGACGATGATGGCGCTGCCGTTGGTCCCGGTGACCGAGGAGTTGTCGACGATGATGGTGCTCTGCTGGCTGGGCAGTGACGCATCAGGGCTGACCAGAATGCCGTTCTGTTCACCCGTGATGGAGCTTTGATCGGTGATCGTGGCGTTCCCGTTGAAGAGCGCTATCCCGATACCGCCATTGAGAAACCCCGTTCCGCCTGCGCTGTTTCCCTGGACGGTGCTGCCCGAAAGGGTGACATCGCCTGCCGCGACGCTGACTCCGCGCTCCTGACCGATGATCGTGCTGTCCGTGACATTGGCAACCGTGCCGCGGGTGCCCGCCAGGTCGGTATTCAGAAAGAGGCCGAAGTCGCCGGTACTCTCGATACGCGCTCCGTTGAAAACACCGGTGGCCTGGTTCAAGGCGACGCCAACGCCACCCGATTGAACCAGCGCGTTGGGATTCAGATTGACCACTGATCCGCTCGACACGTTAATGCCCCCCGTCGTCGCGCCGTTGACGGTCAGTATGGCCTGATTGAGAAGGGTCCAGCTTTCGACTGGGGCGCCGCTCTCAATCGTTTCAATTGAGCCATTGAGCGTGCGTGCCGTGGCCTGCTGTTGAACCATGAATAATGCCAAACCAATTGAGAGTGCCATCGTTGATTTTGGAAAATGTACAGACATTCGCTGTCCTGCCTTATCTTTTAAGAAGTGGCACACATTATGAGAAGACAATGAAATCATGCTTGTAGGACATTTCTTATTTAAGCGCAGGAAATATAAACAGGCAGTTATGACCTTCGATCTTTTCGCGATTACAAGCCGTGCTTTTATCGCGAATACTTAATGAAACAGGCTCGCAATTTTAGTCATCCGGGTTATCGCGAAAGATCATATCCCCACCCTCTGTTCAGCGTCGGCCCGCTGCTACGCTGAGAACAAGGCCGCATGTAATGCCCTTTTTGGGTAGCCCCGTCAACCGGCCTTATTGACTCAATACATTGCTTGTCTCGAACCGCGCTTATCCAACAGCTAGCGGAGCGGACTATCACGTTTCGGCACGAGGTACTGGAAGCACACATTTCACGCACGGTGTGGCTCACGCGATAACGGAATGTCAGCCAGTTAATCAATGGAAGCAGGAGATACATATGACCATTTTGCAAAGTCGTGTACTCAGGCAAGGCACTTGCAGGATCGATCCATTTACTGCAAATGACCTGGACGCCCCATCACTCACAATTCCGGAAGCTATCCCGGATTACGACGGGTTACTGCACATAAAGACGCTCGAAAATGACCTGGAAATCAATTTGCCCTGGTGGAACGGTGTCGAGGAACAGATGCGTCTGCAAATCGCCTGGAAGTCGTTTGCCCCGGGTGATCCGAACGATCCTGGTGACACTAATCTCATCGGCACACGGCACGACGTAACGGATGCAGAGGCCGCTGATACCACTACCGTGTTCAAACTTTATGTCCCTAAAGCGCTTCTGCTCCACGGCGTCTACATCATCCGGGTGAGGGCCAGATCATTCCCAGGGGGCGTGAACGACTGGACGCTTCGGCACACTGTGCGCGTCGATACCGAGGCGCCGGGCGGTAGCGCGCTGCCCTTGCTGACGTTCCCGCCAGAAGTCGAGGTCAGCAAAATGATCGTCGATGCCAACATCCAAGAGGGCCAACTCCCCGTGCAATTGGCCCACTATGAAGGCATCGCCAGAGGCGACACCATCGAGCTGTGGATCAACACAACACCTTGTCATTCGGAAGAACTGACGGTTGATCCAGACCCGGTCGAGGGGTTTATTCGGCTCGCCTACCTGGAGACCGAGCTTGAAGCCGCTGGCAACGGGCCCGCCTCTTTCTTTTACAAGGTGACGGACAAATCTGGAAATTTCGCAGGTTCAAATAGCCAGGTGTTTGACATCCAGTTGCATACCACGCCGTCCGTGATTCCAGCACCCACCGTCCCCCAAGCAGAGCCGGATTCCGGCGCCGCCCCGGATTCGGGTTTGCTGGATGAAGCAGAAGCGCGCGCCGGAACCAAGGTGGGCATTACTAAATTCGACCTGGCTCAGGCCGGGGACGAGATCATGGTTCACTGGGGCAGCCAGACTTCATCGAAATACCCGCTGACCGCTGCCGATTTAGGGAACGACCCGTTCATTACGATTGATCTCGCTTACAGTCTGGTGATTGCAGAGACCGAACAAGGGACCGTCGATGTCACGTTTGAAGTCTTTCGAAATGGCGTTTCCGTCGGGACGTCCGACATCAACACCGTCAAGGTGGACCTGAGAATTCCCGGCGGCCCGGACCCGGACCCCACGACCCCCATCAACGAAAACCTGAAGCCGCTGATCGCACGAAGCGCCAGCGCCGGCGACCCGCCACCGCCGGGAGAAGACAACGTCATTCCGCCGGAAGACTTCGATCAGGACGCGCGCGTCATCATCTCTTGGCTGGATGTTGCCGGTGATGACATCTACGAACTGGACGACGAAATTGAAGTGACATGGGGTTCCCAAATCGCCAAGACCATCACACGCACGATCGTGCAGCAAGACATCGACGATGCGATCGACCTGGTCGTGACCGTTCCTGCTGCCACAGTCCAGGCAGAGGGGTCGGGCATTGATATTCCTGTCTGCTACACCATCACGCGCCCGAGCGTTGCACCGCCAAACGGGAACAGTGCCATTGCCCCGTCTGCACGGGTCAAGGTCGTCGGGCCGGACGAGCTGCCCGGCAGTGGGACCATCGATGTTCCCGTTTTCACCGTTTTGAATGAAAACGACGCGATTGGGCAGGACCAACTGATTGGCCCCGCCAGCGGTCGCTATAACCCGGTCGTGACCAAAGTCGATTACGTAAATGTCGAACCTGGCGACACCGTGCAGTTGTTCTTCAGTGGGTATGACAGGCTCACAGGCGGATCGCTGGTCCCCGGTGCGACTTATGAACCGGTGTACACCTTGACGCAAGCAGACATCCGAGCAGGCACTTACACCTTTAACGTGTCGGCGCTGTACCACTTTGCGGTCTGCAGCAGGGGCCATGTGCAGGCGTACGTTGTGTTCAAAAACGCCAAGGGTTCATCACAATCCAACTCAGCGTCGGCGTATTGCGACGTGAAACGCCCGAACGATCCTGATTGCTCCAGCTACGTGCCTTAAGTCGGCAGTGCAATCATCACCGGCGTGGGCCGGAATCCGTTCTGGCCCACGGCAATCACGTCAACAAGCACGATTCACCTTTCACGGCACAAGGAGCGTTCTGTGGGCAACTCAACGATTACTCCGCTAGCACTGTCCAGCCCAAGGGTTCCCTCGACGGAAGCCAAAGGCGGATTGAACTGGACAGATTTGTACGAAGACCCCGAAGCCAGCATCGTGGTGCAAGTGGTGCTTCCCATCGGGAACGAAATAGGGCCGGGGGACCGCATCGACCTCTTTTGGCAAGAGCAGGGCCTTCTTTCAACCCTCGTCGATGACAAGGCACTGGAAACCCGTCTGGTCAGCTTTCTGGTCAAAGCAACCGACATCATTCAGTTTGGCGACGGTGAACATAAGGTGGCCTACGAGGTCACCTCAGCCATTGGCGGTTCGACTGATCGCTCGCCTGTCCGATTAGTGCTGGTAAAAACCCTGGTCCCTGGCGGAACAGACCCGGACGCAGGGACGCCCTACATCAATGAGGACCTGCCTGAAATTCAGGGCATTCCAGAGCTCATCGAAGAGCCGACTCAGAGCCTGACGGTGACCATTGCGCCCTACGAAAACATGGATTCACATGACAACGTCACGCTTGACTGGGGCGGCCAACGCATTCTTCCCAGTCCACCTGTCATCGTTGGCAACCCTGTCAGGTTCGATGTCACGCGCGCGGTGCTGGAAGCCAGCGCAGGCAAGGTAATCGTGCGCTACCAGATCCGGGATCTGGTCAACAACTGGTCAAAATGGTCCCGTCAGCGCGACACCGACGTCGAGGTGGGCAACAGTTTTCTACAGGCTCCAAGAGTCAGCGGCACAGGCGTGGTCGATGGCAAGATAGACCTGAAACTGTTGGGCAACAGCGACGTGCAGGTGCAGATTCCTGTCTACACCCTTAAAGGGGGGACTGCAGAATATGCGCAGGTTCAATCCTCGGCTGATACGCCACAGCCGTTCATGGAGCGCGACGACCAGGTGCAACTGGCCTGGAGCGGACACACCGCAGACGGTACTTTGCTGCCCGACGTGCTTCTCAACTACAAAGTTACGGAGAACGACATTGGCTGGCCCATCGCCCTGAGCGTGCCCAACGCGCAGGTGAAACTGATTGCGAAGGGCTACGCGACCATGCGCTATACAGTCACGCCTGCAACAGGACCTTCCAAGTATTCCCGAAGGGCCAATGTGCAGGTAATTGGCGACGTACAAAACTTGCCACCGCCCAGCATACTCGAGGCGACTGGCAGCATTCTGGACCCTGACGCACTCCCTGCGAGCGGGGCGACGGTTCATATCGACGCCTCCGAAATGATTGCCATCGGCGACCAATTGCAAGTCTCCTGGAGCGGCACCGCGGCCAACGGGACACCTTTGGTGCATACGATCAACGTCCTCGTCACGGGAAGCGTTGTCGGGAAACCCATTACGCGCTCAGTGAGCAAAACCTTCGTCGATCCCTTGGTCAATGGCAAGGTGGACCTCAGCTACACGTTGTACAAGGGTGACGGGCCAGTCATTGTTTCACCGGTTAGCACGTTCCAGATTCGCCAGGCAGGCGCGCAGTTGCCCGCTCCGGTCGTGGATCATTCCGAAGGCGATTTGCTGGACCCCGCAAAAGTACCGGCTAACGGCACCACCATCCGGGTCAATTACACCCCCATGCAGGCGGGGGAAACCGTCACCGTCGTCTGGGCGACAGATTCGCCTTTCACAGACACGTTTGTGGTGCCATCGAACTGGAACGGCAAAGAAATTCCTTTCGATCTGGCGAAGACGTACGTCGACGCCAACCTCGGCAAAACGGTGCAGGTGTACTACACGGTGGTTTTGAACGGAGCGACCCGCACCTCTGCCAGCAAAGCGCTGCTCATACAGGCCGCAGGGCCAAGCGAGCTCATTGACGACTTCGACGAGCATGACGCCGATTTGATCAGCGCGGGGGGATTGATCAAGACCCGGAACATGACGATCCGGTTCGTATCGGGGACAGGTGCCGCCGGCTTCGATGGGCGCTATGTCCTCCCACCCGAAGCTGATACCGGGCTTTTCACCAATCCGGTCCTGCAAGTCAGTTATCGAGAAAACGGCAGTCAGGTGATTGAGCTTCAGTGCGACACCGACTGCACCACCCTGAGCTTCAACGTTCATGGCGTGGCTTCCAATGCCACCGCGATCCGCTACCTGGACGCCTCCCGAACGGAACTGAGTACCAAAATCTTGCCATCGCAACTCAACCAGACCGAGACCTACACCAGCGGTACCAACCGCATTCGGTATCTGGAAATCACCAGCAACGCTGACTGGACCCTTTGGGACCACTTCGTTATGAAAATCTGAAACGCGCCAAAGCGCATTTACGCTCAACAAGGATGAACATCATGAGCAAGATCACAGACGACGACAAAAAAAAACTGGCCGCTGCCTTCTCCTCAGTGGGTAAGACCTCTGGCGTGAGCACGTTCAGCAGCACTCAACAGAACACCTTCCCCGCACCGACGGTGACCGAAGCACCTTCAGGCACCCTGAATCCCATACTCGGTACATCGGGCGTACACGTCGAGGTTGCCTACCCCGAGATGAACGTCTCAGACATCATCGGGCTGTCGTTCAACGGTAATGACACATTCGAAGCGCAGAACGGCAGCATGTTCGGCAAGGTGACGTTCGCCGTGCAAGTCGCGGACGTTGCCAAAGCGATCGGCAAGACCGTCGATGTCATCTACGCGGTGGTCCGCCCAGCCGGCACTTCAATTTCCGAGTTCTTGAAACTGACCGTGACCCCGATCCCGGAAAACCAGCTCGCGGGCCCGCAGATCACACAAGCCTCTGGGGGAACACTTGATGTGACCGCGTTAACGGCCGACGCCGATGTCACGGTGTCGGCATGGCCTTTAATCGCCGTCGGGCAACGTCTTTGGCTAAAGCTGGAAGGCTCGACCGCGCTGGATTTGCCCGCATGGCAGGGCTTTGCGATCACCAGCACAGGCGTTCAAAGCACTAAGATTCCGCAAAGCTTTCTGAAAGGCCTGACCGACGGCTCTTCACTGAAGCTGGTGTTGGAAGTGTCGTTCGATGGGGGGGCCACGCGCCAGGCATTTCCGTTGACGACATATGCCATCACGGCCGTGCCGCCCATTACCTCCGTCACCATCGACCGAGTGACCGACTCTAAGGGCGTCGATATCCCCCACGAAGGCACCACCACAGACACCAGTGTGACGATCTATGGCTCGGTGGCGTGATCAAGATCATGCCTGCGCAGTGGGCAGCGGGGCCGTTGACCATACGCGCAGATGTCACGCGCGAAACAGCTCACCCGGCGTGAAGCCGAACAGGCCTTTGAACGCTGCGATGAACGCTGACGTTGAGTCATACCCGCAATTCAGGGCGGTGCTGGTCACGCTGTCGCCCTCCTCCAATGCATCGAGCGACGCGAGCAATCGCGCTCGTTGTCGCCACCCTCTGAAACTCAAACCGGTCTCGCGCTGGAACAGGCGCATCAGGGTCTTTTCCGACATGTTCAGGCGCGCGGCCCAATCGGTGAGCGTGATGGTCTGGCCGGGGTCTTCGACCAGTTCATTGCACAGCGCCAGCAAGCGGGCATGACGGGGCAACGGCAGGGAAAAGCCGACCTCAGGCAGTTGCGCCAGTTGATCGAGCAGCACCTGCACCAGTCGGGACTCGTGGCTGTCGCGTTCGGGATAATCCGGGGGCAACAGGCAGAAAGCTTTGATGAGTTCACGGGCCAGCGGCGTGACTTCCAGCACCCTGCAGCGATCTGGCGCCCATAAAGAATCCTGAGTGCGAACGTACAGGCTGCGCATTTCTGCCCGGGTCGAGGTGACCACTTCATGACCCAGTCCCGCCGGAATCCACACGCCCCATTGGGGAGGCGCGAAGAAACTCCCCTGTTCGGTGTGAACGCCGAGAACGCCGCTGATGGCGTAGGAAAACTGCACCCAGTCGTGGCGATGGGTGGGTGTCCATGAGCCCGCACTCAAACTTTCGGCACGGGCGTAAACGGGACGAGGCAGGTCGGTCAGGGCGGGGATCTGCCGCAGCGTGTCGGGGCTGCGAGAGGGTGAATGTCCTTTGCTCGGCATGGGCGTGCCTTCTGTCGTGAAGCGGGCAGTTTACGGGGCCATCAATAGGCTACTCCAGCAATACAGTTCAGACTCAGCGCTTTCCACTTCTGCCTCGGTCTACGCCTGCGCCTCTGCCGAAGGCGGAGTTGGCTTGTTTACGATCTGCCGGGCACCGGCAGTGAATCCGGCGCGCGCGGTGTGTCAGGCAAATAGCGTCGTCGGGTTTTACTGCCGCTTCGCGCCAGATCGCGAGCAAGCTTGCTCCTACGGCCTGCGGCCAGAATCAAAAGCTTCACCCGCCTACAATCTGCATCTGCCGAACGCGTGGGAGTGCCGGGGTGGCGCTCCACCTTGCCTACGATCTGCCGGGCACCGGCAGTGAATCCGGCGCGCGCGGTGTGTCAGGCAGGACGCTCATTCACCGCTCTAGAATCGCCGTAACGCCCTGCCCGCCCGCTGCACAAATCGAAATCAGCCCGCGCCCCTGTCCTGCGACGCTGAGCAGTTTCGCGAGGTTGGCGACGATGCGCCCGCCGGTCGCGGCGAAGGGGTGTCCTGCTGCCAGTGAGCTGCCTTTGACGTTGAGCTTGCTGCGGTCGATGGCCCCCAATGGCGCATCGAGGCCCAGACGGTTTTTGCAGTATTCCGGGTCTTCCCATGCCTTGAGCGTGCACAGCACCTGCGCCGCGAACGCTTCGTGAATTTCGTAGTAATCGAAATCCTGCAACGTCAAACCATTGCGCGCCAGCAGCCGTGGCACGGCATAGACAGGCGCCATCAGCAGCCCTTCGTCGCCCCGCACGAAATCCACCGCTGCCGCCTCGCCATCGCGCAGATACGCCAGGATCGGCAGGCCACGCGCATTTGCCCATTCCTCACTGGCCAGCAACACCACCGACGCGCCATCGGTCAACGGCGTAGAGTTTCCCGCCGTCAACGTGCCACGAGGGCTGCGCTCGTAGGCCGGTTTGAGTGATGCCATTTTTTCGAGGCTGGCGTCGACGCGCAGATTGTTGTCCCGGGTCAGGTTTCGAAACGGTGTCAGCAGATCATCCTGCCAATCCGAGTCATAGGCAGCCGCCATTTTCTGATGGCTTTCCAACGCCAGTTGGTCCTGGGCCTCCCGAGGTATCTGCCAGGTCTGCGCCATCAGCTCGCAGTGCTGCCCCATCGACAGCCCTGTGCGAGGCTCGCCGTTGCGGGGCAATTCGGGCTTGAGGTTGTGCGGCCTCAGTTGGGTCAGCACCTTGAGTTTGTCGCCCGTGCTCTTGGCGCGGTTGACCTGCAACAGGATGCGTCGCAAGTCTTCGTTCACCCCGATCGGCGCATCGGATGCTGTGTCCACGCCACCCGCGATGCCGCACTCGATTTGCCCCAGGGCGATTTTATTGGCCACCAGCAACGCCGCTTCCAGCCCGGTGCCACAGGCCTGCTGAACGTCGTAGGCCGGGGTCTGCGGAGACAGACGCGAACCCAGGACACACTCGCGCGTCAGGTTGAAATCCCGGGAGTGCTTGAGCACTGCACCCGCCGCCACTTCGCCCATGCGCAGGCCGTGCAGGTTGAAGCGTTCGATCAGGCCTTCCAGCGCGGCGGTGAGCATGTCCTGATTGCTGGCGGTGGCGTACGCGCCATTGGAGCGGGCGAACGGAATGCGATTGCCTCCGACGATGGCGACGCGGCGTATCTGGTTCATTGAAATCTCCCTTTCCTGTGTGCGCTGATCAGCCCGAAAGCGTAGGACTTATTAGCCATTGATGTGGTCCACTTCTTTGAACCCCGACTCAAGGAGAGTGTTCCATGGCATCTGATCGCTACATTGACTTCGCCAACTCGGACATCGGTCGCCGACTGGTCGGAGCCGTGGGCCTTCCCGCGCCAGCGCGACTGGAACGCTGGCAGGCCGGGCGCCTGCGTCCGGTAGAAGGTGCGCTGCTGTTGAGCGGCGGCCCGTTGGCGGAGCGCGTCAGCGAGTTTGCCCCGCGCATGACCGACTTGCTGTTCAGCTTCGCGAGTGACGTCAGCGGCGCGCATCCGTGGGCACCCGATCAGGGCTCGAAGATAAAAGCGGTCGTGTTCGACGCCAGCCCCCTTTTGCATACCTCCCAACTCTCTGAGCTGCGCGACTTTTTCCAGCCGGTGATCCGCCATCTGGAAAACAGCGCGCACATCGTGATCCTCGCCCGCACGCCCGACACCCAGACCGATCCACTGGCCGCCAGCACACAGCAGGCGATCGAAGGCTTCAGCCGCTCGCTGGCGAAAGAAATGCGCAACGGCGGCACGGTTCAACTGCTGCAAATCGAAGACGGCGCGGAAGATCAACTGGAAGGCGCCTTGCGTTTTTTCCTGTCGCCAAAGAGCGCGTTCATCTCCGGCCAGGTCATTCGCCTCAGCGCCTCAACAGCCCACGTGCAGGACTGGAGTCGCCCACTGGCCGGACGCAAGGCATTGGTGACCGGCGCTGCTCGCGGCATCGGTGCGGCCATCGCGGAAACCCTGGCCCGAGATGGCGCAGATGTTATGTTACTGGATGTGCCACAAGCCAAGTCCGAGCTTGAAGCCTTGGCCGCGCGGCTTGGCGGTCAACCGCTGGTGCTGGATATCTGCGCACCGGATGCCGCCGCCCAGTTGATCGAACACCTGCCCGACGGACTCGACATCCTCGTGCACAACGCGGGTGTCACTCGCGATAAAACGCTTGCCAACATGACTGCCGACTTCTGGGATTCGGTGCTCAACGTCAACCTCAACGCCCCGCAACTACTGACGCACGCACTCCTTGATGCAGGCACCCTGCGCGACAATGGCAGCGTGATTCTGATGGCCTCGATCAGCGGGCTTGCCGGCAATCGTGGGCAAACCAACTACACCACCAGTAAAGCCGGGCTGATCGGACTGGCGCGTGCGCTGGCACCTTCGCTGAAAGAACGCGGTATCAGCATCAACGCAGTGGCACCGGGCTTCATCGAAACCAGCATGACCGCGCACATGCCCTTCGCTTTGCGTGAAGCAGGCCGACGCATGAGTTCGCTCGGCCAGGGCGGCTTGCCCCAGGACGTCGCGGAAGCGGTGGCATGGTTGGGTCAGCCGGGCACCGGCTCGGTCACCGGGCAAGTGCTGAGAGTCTGCGGGCAAAGCGTGATTGGGGCTTAACGAATACGGGAGAGAATCGATGAGTGCACATTGGCGCTATCTGGACACCCCTCCGTCGCTGCCCGGCTTGTTCATGCAAGCGGCGTTGCGGCGCAAGATCAGCGGCTCACAGCTGCCGGATCAGGGGCTGCGCTGCTGGGTCTCGGTGGACCCCGACAAAGTCAACGCCTTCTCCAAGGTCTGCGGGTTCATCCCCGGTAGCCTGTTGCCGCCCACGTACCCCCACGTGCTGGCGTTCCCGCTGCAAATGAAACTGCTGACCGACAAGGACTTCCCGTTTCCGCTGTTGGGGCTGGTGCATTTGCATAACCGCATCAGCATTCGCCGCCCGCTCGGCAGTGTGATCAAGGCGCAAGTCAGCGTGCGCGTCGCTAACCTCAAACCCCACGCAAAAGGCGCGACGTTCAGCCTGATCACGCAGTTCGAAGACGCGCTGGGGCTGCTGTGGGAAGAGGACAGCACCATGCTGTGCAAAGGCGCGAAGATCGAAGGTGAAATTGAAGGCGCCTACGAACCGGCACCGCTGCCGATGACCGAACTGGCGACGTGGTACGCCCCCTCCGATATCGGTCGGCAATACGCGAAAGTCAGCGGCGATTACAACCCGATCCACCTGAGCGACAGCAGCGCCAAGCTGTTTGGTTTCCCCACGGCCATCGCCCATGGCCTGTGGATGAAAAGCCGCACGCTCGCCGCGCTGGACGATCATTTGCCAGCGTCAAATGTGGATATCTCGGTGGAGTTTCAGAAGCCCGTTCGCCTGCCGAGCGAGGTGACGCTTTCTGCCAGCGCGGCGGGGTCTCATGGTCAGTTGAAGGTCCAGGGCAAGGAAGGGATCGTGCACATGATCGGGACGTGGCAGCCTGCGGCGGAGTGACTACAGCTTCAGATTTCACCTCTCGCCCTTGTAGGAGTGAGCTTGCTCGCGATGACGGTCTGTCAGTCACCATTTCCGAATCTGGCACGCCGCCATCGCGAGCAAGCTCACTCCTACAGTGACTAACGCACCGAATTTCCATCGGCTTCACTTGATTCCGCCCCGCATCCCCCTGAAGCTACCCACCTTCAGGAGACCCGCCCCATGAACCTCGACGAAATCACCCAACGCCTGCATCGCATCCGCGATACCAATGACTGGCGGCAATTTCACAGCCCTAAAAATCTCGCCATGGCCGCCAGTGTGGAAATGGCCGAGCTGGTGGAGATTTTTCAGTGGAAAACCGAGGACCAGTCGCGTCAGCTACCCGCCGACGAACTCGCCCACGCGGGTCAGGAAGTGGGTGACATCGTGCTGTATCTGCTGCTGATGTGCAGCGAATTGGGGCTGGACATGAACGAAGTGGTGCGCGCCAAGCTGGCCGACAGCGAACGGCGGTTCAGCAAATGAGCGACCGTCATTTCGACCAGTTGGCCACGCGCTTCGCCGAGAAGATTTACGGCGGCGCCAAGGGCGCGATCCGTCTGGCGGTGTTGCAGGCAGACCTGAAAGAAAGCCTGCCGGACCGCCCCCTGCGCGTCCTCGACATCGGCGCCGGGCTGGGCCACATGTCGCTCTGGCTCGCTGAACAGGGGCATGACGTCACCTTGGCCGAGCCTGCCGAACCGATGCTGGAAGGCGCGCGCCAGCGCTTCGCAGACGCCGGACAAACGGGCACCTTCATTCAAGCCCCGTGGCAGGCGCTCCCTGAGCAACTGAGCGAGCCGTACGATCTGGTGATTTGCCATGCTGTGCTTGAATGGCTTGCCGAACCCTTCACCATCCTGCCGGTCTTTCGCCAGCTCACCAAAGCCGATGGCTGGCTGTCGTTGGCGTTCTACAACCGGGATGCGTTGATTTATCGCAATCTGCTCAAGGGCCATTTCCGCAAAATGCGTCGAAATACGCTGGCCGGTGAAAAGCAGAGCCTGACCCCGCAAGAACCCCTTGATCCGCGCGAATTAGCGGCGCAACTTGAGGGTCTGTGGCGGGTCGAAACCCAGAGTGGCGTTCGGGTATTCCACGATTACATGCCGGTCGAATTCCAGGCGAAAGCCGAGCTGGCCGACCTGCTGGAAATGGAACTCGCCCACCGCCGCCACCCGAGCTTTGCCGGATTGGGACGTTATCTGCACTGGATGTGCCGACCTGTTTGAGGCTACCTGCGGAGACCATCATGAAACGCCTCGCTTTGCTGCCCCTCTTTCTGGCTTTGGCCGCGTGTCAGAGCCCCAACCCGTACACGGCCGTTTCCGCCGCCATTCCGCCTGCTCCGCCGCAAGCGGCCAACGCCATCGACATGAGCGCCTACCCCGCTGCGCCCCGTGATTTCGGGCGTTATCGCAACTGGACGTGGCTCAACGGTCAGTTGCCGCCGGGCACGCAATGGGCGGAGTCGGCGCAGGTCGCAGAAGCGGTGAGCAACGGTCTCGACCAGCGGGGCTTGCGGCCTTCGCAGAACCCGCAGACCGCTGATTTGCGCGTCGCGGCCGACACCCACACGGAAACCCGTATTCGTCAGGTGCGTGACGATTATTACGACCCGTACTACGGTGGTGGTTATTACAACGGGTATCGCAACGGCTATGGCGGCTACGCCACGGTGCCGGTCGTGCGAACCTATCAGGAGCAAGTCGTGGTGGTGCGCATCAGCCTGTTCGACGGTCGCAGCGGTCAGCCCGTTTGGAGCGCCAGCGCCGAAACCGGCAGCGGCGGCGATCAGTCGGCGCGGGCGAAGGCGTTGCGCCAGGCCGTGCAGCACGCGCTGACCGCTTATCCGCCGTCGTAATCTTTCCTGTTTTCTTTCTGGAGAACCGTCATGTTCCGCTGCATCGCTGTCGTGTGTGTTGCCCTGCTGCTCGCCGCGTGCCAGACCGATCGGGTCAATCGTGACTTCGACGCACAGCGCGATTTCGGCGGGTATCGAACCTGGGCTTGGAAAGAACCGGCTCTGCAATATCAGCCCAACGACCCTCGCATCAAAAGCGACCTGACGGAGCAGCGCATTCGGCAGTCGGTCGGTGAACAGCTCGATCAACGCGGCCTGCGCATGGCCGCGTCGGGCGTGAAAGCCGACGTTCAAGTGCAAGCCTGGCTGATCGTCGAAGACCGCCAACAACTGGTCACCACCAACTACGGCGGTGGCGGCTATTGGGGCAACCCGTGGGGCGGTTACTGGGGCGGCCCGATGGGCAGTGAGACGCGCAGCGTCGACTACAAGGTCTCGACCCTGCAAATCGACATGCTCGACGGCAAGGACGGCAAACTGGTCTGGCGCGGCAGCACCGAACAGGTGGTGAACGACAACAACGCCAACCCGGCCGCGCGGGAATTGGCGCTGCGTCAGACCGTGCAGAAAATCCTCCAGCAATACCCGCCCCATTGATGTGCGGGTAACTAACTCTGTGGGAGCGAATTCATTCGCGAAAAATCGTTCAGACGCTACAGATGCGTCGCATGTACGGACGTTTCGCGAATGAATTCGCTCCCACAGGGATTTCACTCCGATTCGGCATTCGTGTCGACATAACGTCCGATTCCGTCCATCACCCGGCACACTTCTCAACCCCCGGCTACACTCCCCGCATCTCGGGTGAGTAGCGACGGCTTTGCCGAAGGAGTGCTGGATGTCTCCCCTGATGTACCCCTACGCACGTCGGGACCGGCAGCGTGGCGCCATAGGATTGATGGCCGCGCTGACCCTGGCTCTGGCTCTGCTGTGCACCCTGGTGGTGGTCGACAGCGGGCGACTCTACATGGAAAAACGCTCGTTGCAGCGCGTGGCGGATGTGGCGGCGCTGGAGGCTGCCAGTCGCGGCGGCGATTGCACCGGCAGTAACACCGCCAGCACGTACGCCACCCAAAGTGCGACCCGCAACGGTTTCACGGTTTCCGACAACACCCGTACCTTGGCCACGCGCTGCGGCATGCTGATCGTCGGCACTGACAGTCGACGCACCTTCGCGGTCGACGCCACCCGTTCTGACGCCATTCAGGTCACGGTCAGCCACAGCGTGCCACGCAGCATCGCGGCCGGTGTCAGTGCGATGTTCGAAACCACGCCGTCGCCACCCGATGTTCAACTGAGTGCGGTGGCGGTGGCGGCCGGCGTTCCACCGATCGCAGCTCTGAGCATTCGCAACACCACGCTGCAATTGAATTCCGCCAACGCGAGCATCCTCAACCCGCTGATCGGCGGTTTTCTGGGCAGCAGTGTCAATCTGGATGTCGCAGGCTGGCAGGGGCTGGCCAACAGCAACATCAGCCTGCTCGGCTACCTGGATCAGTTGAAGAGCGACATCAAACTGTCGGCCCTCGATTACACGCAACTGTTGAGCAGCAACATTGCGGTCAGCCAACTCCTGCAATCAGCAATCAACGTGCTCGACCCCAACGGCACCCTCGGCGCCACTGCAACCGTGCTCGGGTTGAAGGCGCTCAAGGTGGCGGCAGGCTCGACGCAAGTGGTGCTGGGCAATCTCCTTCAGGTTCAGGGCGGGACCGACATCGCCGCGCTCAACACCAAGGTCAATCTGATGGACCTCGTGGAAGGCTTCGCCCAGTTGGCGAACAAACAGAATGGCCTGGTGGCCAACTTTCCGATCAATCTCGCAGGGCTGGCTCAGGTCAACGCTCGCGTACAGGTGATTGAACCTGGCCAGCTGTCTGCCATAGGCAACCCCAAACTCGCGATAAAAGACCCCAACCCCAGAACCGGCCCCAACCGCATTTACGTGCGCACAGCGCAGGTCAAGACACTGCTGAACGTGAAACTGCCGGCGCTGGATGGGGTCGCCTCCCTGGCCAATGCCGCCACCAACCTCATCGCCCCACTGACGCCGACGGTCAGCAGCCTGCTGCACCTGGATCTTGTGGGCGTCGTCAATTCAGTGACCTGCCTCTTGGGTGCCGGGTGCCAGACGCTCGATCTTAAATGGCTCTCTGACAGCAGCAACAGCGTCAGCCTCGACATCGCGCTCACCGCCACCAGTGCCGAAAGCTATGTGACCGGGTACACCTGCACCACCAATACCAATAAATCACTGACCACTCAGACCCAGTCCGCCATCGTGGATTTGAAAGTCGGCAAGATTGACCCGGCTGCGGCATTTCCGGCGAGCACCAATCCGGCCACGATGGTTCCCGGCCCATTGCCAGTGCTGGATATCGGCATCAAGACCTGCCATCTGGTTCTGGGTATCGGCACGTGCGGCGCGCGAACCGCGTTTGCGGGGGGCGGCATCGGTGTGAGCCTGAATACTTCGCTGGGCGTCACGGGCACGCCGTTTACGTACATCTCACCCAACCTGCCGGAGATCAATCAGGCGGCGTACTTTCCTCCCTCCCCCGTCCTGACGACGCCGACCAGCGCCTTGTTGTCGAATGCGCTGTCGGGGATTCAGGTCAACATGTACAAACCCACTGTCAGCAATGGATTGGGGGATTTGCTTAGCAATCTGGGGACGGTGCTCAGCGGGATCACGACGGCCCTGGACCAGGTGCTGGCCAGCACGCTGACCCCGCTGATCAGCGGCTTGATCGACCCCTTGCTCAAAGGCCTCGGCGTCAACCTCAACGCCGTGGACGTCGGCGCCAACCTCAGCTGCAATCTGGGGCAGGCGAAGTTGGTGATCTGAGCAAAAAACCTCACTCCCGCACAATCGGCAACGCGATCCGGAAACACGCGCCCTCGCTGGAGTTGCTGACACTCAGACGGCCGCCCATCTGCTCAACGATCCCGTAACTCACCGACAGCCCCAGGCCCGTTCCCACGCCCACCGGTTTGGTGGTGAAGAACGGTTCGAAAATCCTCTCCAGCAGACGCGGGTCGATGCCGCCGCCGTTGTCTTCGACGATCAACCAAAGCGTCTGCTCGTCCTGTTCGACATGCAGAGCGATCCAGGGCTCGAAATCGCGGTCTTTTTCGCGCTTGGAAAGCAGCGCATCCCGGGCGTTGACCATCAGGTTGATCAGTACTTGCTCCAGTTGATCGACGTGCCCTCGCACTCTTACCCGCGCTCCCGGTTCACCGATGCGCAGGTCGACGCCTTTGCCCTTCATGCCCTCGCTGAGCATGTTCAGCGTGCCGTCCACCGCATCGATCGGGTCGAACAGTTGCTGCTCGATTTCCGAACGACGCCCGAAAACCCGCATGTGGTTGACCACCCGTGCTGCACGCTGCACCTGGGTGTCGATGCGATTGAGCTTGTCGGTCAGGTAATCGATTTCCACCTCGCCGTTGCTCAAGCGCTTGAGGACGTTGACCACGGCCATGCGCATCACGTTGAGCGGTTGGTTGATCTCATGCGCGAGCCCCGTGGCCATCTCGCCGAGGGTCGCCATTTTGGCGCTTTGGTTGAGTTGCATTCGGGTGCGACGGATTTCGGTGTTGTCGCGGCCCACCGCCTGAATCTCGATCAGCTTGCCACTGTCGTCGAACACGCCGCGGTCGGCCCAGACCCACCACGCGTGCTCGCGTCCCGGCAGCTCCAGACAGATTTCCGACGTGCTCATGGGTGATTCCGGGGTCAGCTCTTCGATGCGCTTCACGAACGCTTCTTTCTGCTCGGCCGAAAACCATTCCCCGAGGTTCACACCCGGCAGTTGCGCAGGGGTGCATTCGAGATAATCCGCCAGTGGCCGGTTGCCGAAATTCAGCACAAGGTCCGGCGTGTAGCGACAGATCATCGCAGGAGAATCTTCCACCAGAATCCGGTAACGCTCTTCGCTTTCCCTAACGCGCTCGGTGGCCTGTGTCGCTTCCGTGACGTCCAGCCAAAGCCCGACCGCCTCCACCGGCATGCCCAAGTCATCGCGCAATAACCGCGCCTCATCCAGCAGCCAGTGGTACTCGCCTTTTTTGTCCCGCAGGCGATACCGACAGCTGACCACACCCTCCCGCAACAACTGGCGTGTGCGCTGAAACCAGACGTCGCGGTCGTCGGGGTGAATGTATTGGGTGAGCAAGCCGTCGCTGCATTCCGCCTGGGACCAGCCCAACACCGGCGTCAGGCTGGCGCTGAAGAACGTCGGTTCAAGGCTGCCCCGATCGTAGCTCAGCACGTAGATCACCGCGGGCGAGCTGGCGATGAGGTTGTCCAGCCGGGCGTGAGCAGCTGCGGCCTGGGTTTCCTGATTCTTGATATCGCTGACGTCGAGCATGAAGCCCAGCACCCGCCGCGCCTGCCCGCTGACCAGTTCCTGCCCCTGAATCCGCAGCCAGACCGGCGGGTGAGCGCCCTCATCGTCACGCAACCGGACGCAGGACAACATCGGCGTCCCATGCTCACGCAACCCGCCAAGGCGGCTTTCCAGCTCATGACGGTCGGCGGGATGGATCAGTTGTAGCCACTGGCTAAGGGGCAGCACGTCGCTGGTCTCCGGCAGGCCCAGCGTTCTCGCCAACTGAGGAGCAAGCTGCACTTCGTCGGTGTCGGGCAACAATTCCCACCAGCCGGTGCCTAGCAGGTCCTGCAACACCGCCAGCCGTTCCAGTTGATGGCGGTGCGCCTGATCGGCATGGCGATAGAGGATGGGCCCGGCAAGTGCCGAGCAGAGGTTCATCCACTCCCGATCCCCCAGCTCAGGCGCCTGTTGCGCGGCATCGTAGAACCCGAACAACATCCACGCCTTCACAGAGCCCTCTTTGTGGTGCGGCAACAGAAACCCCTCGGCGTTGCCAAACGCGCTTTGCAGATGCACGAGGTGGCTGGGAGCGTCGAAGTCAATCTGGTGCGTGACCGTGCCGTTCAGTGAGTCGAGGTCGGTGCCCAGGCGCTGTCCGTCCTGCCACAGCTGCGGCGCGGTGTGAGCGTTGTAATGGGCGAAGATGCGCCAGCCCAGACCACTGGGTTCTGCGAGCGCCAGCGCCAGACACGGCACCCGATAATTCTGCGCCAGCTCTTCCAGTTGCTCGGCGGTGACCGCTTGCAACCGGTCGATGTGGCATCCCCGGACTTTCTCTGCAATCTGCCCGGCCACCCGCAAGCACTGCTGACGGCTTTGCGCGACGTTGGCTTCTTCCATCAGGTCGCCAATGTCGAGCAATTGCAGCAACCAACTGCCGGGCAGGTTCGTCGACTGTGCCTGGACCCAGCCGCGCGTGTGCAGCACCTGGCCGCCCGGTCGTTTGAAATCCAGATCGAGCATGTGCCCCAGCCACTCCTGCGGCGAACCTTCCACCACCAGCGCGCTGCTCGGCATCAGAAAGCTCAACAGACGCTGCGGCGGCGCCGTCGACGCCCCCATCCCCAACGCGCTGCGCAAAGGCTTGCTGATGCTGGTGACATGCCCGTCCTGATCCAGCTGCATGTGCCAGTCCGCACTGATTGAAGTGGGCTCGACACTCAGGGATTCCGGTTCGCGCCCGGAAGGTGCATCGCCGCGCCCGAGCCAACGGTTGAGGATTTCATTTTTAAGGGGCAAGTTGCAGGCTCGCTTCAGCAGAAAGGTAGGTCGGCAGATTCGGCACGTCACCGATTCCGGGTAGCGTCAGCACCGGCATGACCTGAGTCAGCTTGCTTTTGGGGTAATCGATCCGGACTTTGAGCAATTTGCCGTCGAAGCTGACAGTGGCATCCGAGGTGGGATTGAAGCCGAGCGCCGACGGAATCCAGGCCAATTGTGTCGTCAATGCCGACTTGGCCTGAGTCGTGACCAAGGTGGCGTAAGCGGCGGGTGTGGTGGCGCTGCCGGGGCTGATGGCCACGCTCTGGCGCACCGCTTCGGCGGTGGCGTTGTTGAACGATTGCATCATCAGCAAGGGCAGGCTGTAGGTCACCAACGCGTAGAAAATCGCGAAGAAAATCACGAACACGAGGGCAAATTCGATGGCGGCGGCGCCACGTTGCCTGATGGGGGAAAAATTGCGAGCGATCCTGCGCATGCCGACGTCTACCCTGACAGTGCTACCGTGCTTGGAGCATAGATTCTTTACGGAAAACAGGACGTTTTTTACCCAATGAATTTACTTTTCCTACTGGTGTGGTTTGCCGTATGCGCGGATCAGGACGCTCGCGCCAGGCGGGTTTCCAACGTTCTGACCTTCGGCGCCGGGCTGACCGCGGTGTTCTATCTGGTGATGAACGGTGAAAGCTGGCTGGGTGCACCGTCGCCGCAGCCTTGGTGGGCATTGCTGCTGACGCTGTTGCTGACGTTGCCGGGGTACGCGCTGGGCAGGCTCGGCGCAGGGGATGTGAAACTGTTGAGTGCCCTGGCACTCGCCAGCGACACGGCGCTGGTGCTGGGCACATTCATCGGTGCGGGCGTGACCAGCGTGGCCTGGTTGCTCGTGCGCCAGAGAATGTGGCGCCATGTGGGTCAACGGGTCAGGATGCGTTATCCACAGCTGTCGCCCGAAACGTCAACAAAGCAGCCCTTCGTGCCTTTCCTGTTTTTGGGGTGCATCGCTACCCTCATTTGGGTCCACTAGTCGAATTGCCATCACACGCTATGTACATAGTCCGAAAGTGAGTCTAGGTTTGTTCCTACGTCCGGGCAGAGAACTGTCCTACAGTGGTTGCCATAAAGGATAGGCAAGGCACCGGGCCCGGTTCAGCCGTAGTCGCAGCAGGGAGTAGCGCGTGAATAAGCAATCGGCAATAAAGGTTCTAGTGGTCGACGATCAACCGCTCATCGTCGATGAGATCAGCGAGTTTCTGGAGGGCAGCGGTTACCGTTGCGTGCCTTGTTACTCCAGCCGTGAGGCGCTGGAACGGTTCCGCGACGACAGCGCCATCGCCATCGTGCTGTGCGATCTGGACATGCCGGGGCTTAATGGCATCGAACTGGTGGAGGCCCTGAAACTGCTGGCGGGCAAGAAGCGCATCTTCGAGTCCATCATGCTCACGGGCCGCGCCGAGAAACAGGACGTTATCAAGGCCCTGCGTGCGGGGATCGCCGATTACTACCAAAAACCCGTCGACCTGAACGAGCTGCTCGAAGGCGTACGGCGGCAGGAAGATTCGCTGGAAGAACGGGTCAAGAACGTCCAGCACCTGGGCCATCTCAACGACAAGTTGCAGTTCCTCGCCGCGTCCATCGACGACCTCTGCCAGGACCTCGACAAATCCCGCCAGATCGCCCAGCCCGCACAGGCTGAAAGCGACGGCGACTTCGAGATGCCCGCCATCTTCGAACAGCTTTCCCCACGCCAGCTCGACGTCGCGAGGCTGGTGAGCAAAGGCCAGACCAACTACCAGATCGCCTGCGAACTGGGCATCACCGAAAACACGGTGAAGCTCTATGTGTCGCAGGTGCTGCGCCTGACCCACATGCACAACCGCACCCAACTGGCCCTGGCCCTGTCACCCAGTGCCGCACGCGGGCGGGTGACGGCGCATTGAGCGTCCAAGCGTCTGATATCTGGACTTGGCGCCGGATTGTAGGAGTGAGCTTGCTCGCGATGGCGTTATGTCAGTCGCCCTGGATGTAACTGTTCGTACGCCTCGCGAGCAAGCTCACTCCTACAGGTCTGCGTCAGATTCGGGGTCAGCGCGCTACCGCTCAATTACTCCCCGAACTGCTCCCCGACACACTCCCCCCCTTCTTCTGGTCATAAAAATCCGGGATCGGATGCTGGTAGGTGTTGAGCCAGCGCTGCATCGTCAGGTCGCGTTCGATGGGGGCTTGGGG
>NZ_JAAAKW010000027.1 GCF_009905615.1 Pseudomonas sp. SLFW | reverse complement strand
TTGGTGGAGCTAAGCGGGATCGAACCGCTGACCTCCTGCATGCCATGCAGGCGCTCTCCCAGCTGAGCTATAGCCCCAGATTTAGCGCCTCGCGGCGGAGATCAACCTTGCGGCATCACTCGGTAAAGCTGGCGTCCCCTAGGGGACTCGAACCCCTGTTACCGCCGTGAAAGGGCGGTGTCCTAGGCCACTAGACGAAGGGGACGTAACCCTTTGTGTACCTGATCGGTGCTGGTTCCGATTTGCGGTACAAACTCCAAGGCAGTGTAGCCGACCTTGAAACTTCTAAATTGGTGGAGCTAAGCGGGATCGAACCGCTGACCTCCTGCATGCCATGCAGGCGCTCTCCCAGCTGAGCTATAGCCCCACATTACACCGTCACATCACACTGCGTTGCCGCCGTGTTTCTGTGTTGCCGTGTGGACGGGGCGCATATTAAGTGCGACCCGAATACCTGTCAAACTTTTTTTAAACATATTTCAAAAGAATTTTCCGGGATAACAATCACTTACCGCCCTCCCCCGGAAAACCTCGACCTTTCGCTCGCTGCATGCCGCACTCAAGCGGCACGCAACGACAGAGTGCCCCTCAGCCAATGGCGCCGAGCAGCTTTTCCCACTCTTTGTTTTCTTTCTTCGACACGCCGCCCAGCAGGTCCAGCGCCTGACGCAGACGGTAGCGAGTCAGGTCCGGGCCGAGGATTTCCATCGCATCGGTCACCGAGACCGAGTTCGCCTGACCGGTAATGGCCGCAAACATCAGCGGCATGGCATCACGCAGCTTGAGCTCCAAATGTTCGACCACCGCCTGAATGCAGCCGGTGATGGTGTCCTTTTCCCACTGACGCAGCGACTCAAGCTTCCAGAGGATCAGTTGCAGCACCTGACGCACTTGCTCAGGCGACAGCTTCTTGTGCTCGAACAGCTTCGGGTCCGGGTTCACACCACCGGCAAAGAAAAATCCTCCCAGCGGCGCAACCTGGCTGAAGGTTTCGACGCGTCCCTGCACGTGGGGCGCGATCTTCATCATGTAGTCGCTGTTGAACGCCCACTTCTGCACGCGGGCGGCAAATTCTTCGACCGGCAGCTCGCGCAGCCACTGGCCGTTGAGCCAGGACAGTTTCTCGATGTCGAAAATCGGCCCGCCGAGCGAGACGCGGTTCAGGTCGAAGTGCTCGACCATTTCCTGCAGCGAGAACTTCTCGCGCTCATCCGGCATCGACCAGCCCATACGGCCCAGGTAGTTGAGCATCGCTTCGGGCATGAAGCCCATGCGCTCGTAGAACGTCACCGAGGTCGGGTTCTTGCGCTTGGACAGCTTGCTCTTGTCCGGGTTACGCAGGAGCGGCATGTAACACAGCGCCGGTTTTTCCCAGCCGAAGTATTCATACAGCAGGATCAGCTTCGGCGCCGATGGCAACCATTCTTCGCCGCGCAGCACGTGGGTGATGCCCATCAGGTGGTCATCGACGACGTTGGCGAGGAAGTAAGTCGGCAGCCCGTCGGTCTTCATCAGGACCTGCATGTCCATGCGGTCCCACGGAATTTCGACTTCGCCGCGCAAGATGTCCGGCACCACGCACACGCCTTCGCTCGGCACTTTCATGCGGATGACATGGGGTTCGCCTGCGGCCAGACGGCGCTCGACTTCCTCCTTGGAAAGCAGCAGCGCACGGCCGTCGTAACGCGGGGTTTCGCCTCGGGCCATCTGCTCGGCACGCATCTGATCCAGCTCTTCGGCGGTGCAGAAGCATGGGAAGGCATGACCGGCATCGACCAGTTGCTGGGTGTATTTCTTATAGATGTCGCCCCGCTCGCTCTGGCGATAAGGGCCGTGAGGACCACCGACGTCCGGGCCTTCACTCCACTCGATGCCGAGCCAGCGCAGGGCGTCGAAAATCTGTTGTTCGGACTCGCGGGTCGAGCGCAGCTGATCGGTGTCTTCAATGCGCAGGATGAATTCGCCGCCATGCTGCTTGGCAAAGCAATAGTTGAAGAGTGCGATGTAAGCCGTGCCAACGTGGGGGTCGCCGGTGGGCGATGGCGCGATGCGGGTGCGAACGGTGGTCATGGAAAATTCCGGATAGGTCGAACAAGCCGCGAATCTTAACAGGCACGGCCCTCGCGGCTCCAGCGTCGGCGCGCAGGCGAGCGGATTTCGAGGGATGGGCATGCAGCATAGTCAGGCCATGGCGTTACGCCAGGGAATGAATACTCGATTATCAATTCGAGTCATTATTGCAACGATGGCTAGGTGCCAGACTCGGTTAGCTGATAAATTTCCTTACATTCTAAAAATTCAGAACGACCATGCCTGCCCAACTCAAACGCCGCCTGTTCATCTTTTTCGGGGTGGTCCTGCTGATCGCACTCGCCTTCTTCGCCCAGTGGTACTTGAAAGGACGCTTTTACGAAACCACCGACAACGCTTACGTGCAGGGTGAGATTACCCGGTTGTCCAGCCAGCTCGGCGCGCGGGTCAGCGAGGTGTTGGTGCAGGACAACCAGCACGTGGAGAAAGGTCAGTTGCTGGTGAAGCTGGAGCCGGATGATTTTCGTCTGGCCATCGACCGCGCCAAGGCCACTTTGGCCACACGTGAAGCCGAGCGGGTGCAGGCGCAAAGCAAATTGACCCAGCAATCGAGCTTGATCGCCGCCAGTGACGCGCAAGTCCAGGCCAATCAGGCGACCCTGGGCCGCACCCAACTGGATCTGGCCCGGTTGCAGAAATTGCGCACGCCGGGATTCGTCTCCGAGGCACAGGTCACCACCATGACCGCCGACAGCAGCGTCGCCCGTTCGCAGGTCACGAAAGCTCAAGCCGATGCCCAGAGTCAGCGCCAGCAGGTCAATGCCCTGACTGCTGAAATCAAACGGCTGGACGCGCAGATCGCCACCGCCCGCGCCGACCTGTCTCAGGCCGACATCAACGTGCAACGCACGGAAATTCACGCGCCGATCAGCGGCCTGATCGGTCAGCGGGCGGCGCGCAATGGCCAATACGTGCAAGCTGGGGCGTACCTGCTGTCGGTCGTGCCGGACGAAGACATCTGGGTGCAGGCCAACTTCAAGGAAACCCAGATCGAGCACATGGAGATTGGCCAGTCCGCCGAGCTGACGTTCGACAGCTTCCCCGCCACGCCGATTCAGGGCCGGGTCAACAGCCTGTTCGCCGCCTCGGGCGCGCAGTTCAGTCTGCTGCCGCCGGACAACGCCACCGGCAACTTCACCAAGGTCGTTCAGCGCATTCCGGTGAAGCTGACGTTCGTGCCCGACAACCCGTTACACGGCAAGATTCGTCCGGGCATGTCGGTGACGGTCTCGGTCAATATCAAACCGGCAAACGACCCACATAGTGGCCGGTGACGCGCTGATTCGCCCGGTCGGCGAACCGACCCGGCGCGACTGGATCGCGGTCATGAGCGTGATGCTCGGCGCGTTCATGGCGGTGCTGGACATCCAGATCACCAATTCCTCGCTGAAAGACATCCAGGGCGCGCTGTCTGCCACGCTGGAAGAAGGCTCGTGGATTTCCACGTCCTACCTGGTGGCGGAAATCATCATGATCCCGCTGACCGCGTGGTTGGTGCAGTTGCTCTCGGCACGCAGGCTGGCGGTGTGGGTGTCGCTCGGTTTTTTGATTTCATCGCTGCTGTGCTCAATGGCCTGGAGTCTGGAAAGCATGATCGTGTTCCGCGCGCTGCAAGGCTTCACGGGCGGCGCGCTGATCCCACTGGCATTTACCCTGACCCTGATCAAACTCCCGGAACATCACCGGGCCAAAGGCATGGCGCTGTTCGCCATGACCGCGACCTTCGCCCCTTCCATCGGCCCGACACTGGGCGGTTGGCTGACGGAAAATTTCGGCTGGGAATACATTTTCTACATCAACATCCCACCGGGGCTGGTGATGATCGCCGGGCTGCTCTACGGCCTGGAGAAAAAGGCGGCGCACTGGGAGTTGCTCAAAAGCACCGACTACGCGGGGATCGTCACCCTCGGGGTCGGACTGGGCTGCCTGCAAGTGTTCCTCGAAGAAGGCCACCGCAAGGACTGGCTGGAATCGAACCTGATCGTCACCCTCGGCAGCGTCGCGTTGCTGAGCCTGATCACCTTCGTGATCATCCAGTTCTCCAAACCCAAGCCGCTGATCAACCTGGGCATCCTCGGCAACCGCAACTTCGGCCTGTCGAGCATTTCCAGCGTCGGCATGGGTGTCGGACTGTACGGCTCGATTTACCTGCTGCCGCTGTACCTCGCGCAGATTCAGGGCTACAACGCGCAGCAAATCGGCGAAGTGATCATGTGGATGGGCGTGCCGCAGTTGTTCCTGATCCCTCTCGTTCCTCAACTGATGAAGATCATCCCGCCCAAAGTGCTCTGCACCCTCGGTTTCGGCCTGTTCGGCATCGCCAGTTTTTCTTCAGGGGTGCTCAACCCGGACTTCGCCGGGCCGCAGTTCAACCACATCCAGATCGTCCGCGCGCTGGGGCAGCCGCTGATCATGGTCACCATCTCGCTGATCGCCACCGCGTTCATCCAGCCGCAGGACGCAGGGTCGGCATCGAGCCTGTTCAACATCCTGCGCAACCTCGGCGGCGCCATCGGCATCGCGCTGCTCGCCACCCTGCTGGACGCGCGGACCAAGACCTACTTCGATTACCTTCGTGAGTCGATCTCCCCTGCCAACCCTCAAGTCGCCGAACGCATGGCACAGCTCACCGACCGACTGGGCAATGAAACGGCAGCGCTGGGCAAACTCAGTGAAATCGCCCATCAGCAGGCGGCGATCATGGCCTATAACGACGCGTTCCATTTTGTCGGGTTGGCACTGGGCATCAGCATGGTGGCGGTGATGCTGACCAAGAAATTGCCGGGAGGAGTCAAGGGTGGGGCCGCGCACTGACTCTGTATTGAGCGGGCGAACTGCTCAGGCCACTCACGACACACTTCTGTTTCGGGCGCTCAGCCCGGCACCCTCCCCTGATTTCCAAAACTCAGGAAAAGGATGGGGGCTTTATGCACGTCTCTATGAGCCGCTGCACACCTGAACCGGAATATGAAGAGCGGGTTTCTGTTACATCTTTCTCCGCTCTCGCGCCCTCAATACCGCTGTGCCCCAGCCGATACCTATACAGCAACCTGATTTTGCATCACTTTCACGCCATACTCCGCCACATCACGCTTTTCCACCCTTCAGGTGCTTTGAATGCCGTTACTCCAGGATTCCGACGCGATGTACCGACTGCTGATTCAGAGCGTCGTGGACTATGCGATTTACATGCTGACGCCGGAAGGCATCGTGGCGAACTGGAACCCTGGGGCGCAGCGGGCGAAGGGGTATACGGCGGTGGAGATCGTGGGGCAGCACTTTTCGTTGTTTTACAGCGAGGACGAACGACGCGCTGATTTGCCGGGCCAGAACCTGCGGATCGCCCGCACTGAGGGGAGGTTCGAGGCTCAGGGTTGGCGGTTGAAGAAGGACGGCAGCGCGTTCTGGGCCCACGTGATCATCGACGCCGTTCGCAATGACGTGGGCGAGCTGCTGGGTTTCGCCAAGATTACCCGCGATTGCACCCAACAGCATCAGGCGCTGCAGGTGCAGCGCGAGCAGGAGCGGCGCTTCCGTTTGCTGGTCCAGGGCGTCAGTGACTACGCAATCTACATGCTGGACCTGGACGGCAACGTGGTGAACTGGAACGCCGGTGCCCAGCGGGCCAAGGGGTATCTGGAGCATGAGATCGTCGGCCAGCATTTTTCGGTGTTTTACACGCCGGAGGATCGCGCCTTAGGGCTGCCATCCAAAGGTCTGGAAACCGCGCGCCGGGATGGCCGATTCGAAGCGGAAGGCATTCGTCAGCGCAAGGACGGTTCGCATTTCTGGACCCACGTCGTGATCGACGCCATCCACGATGACGACGGCGAGATGATTGGTTTCGCCAAGATCACCCGGGACATCACCGAGCGCCGCAAGACCGAACTGCAATTGCTGGAAGCCAAGGAGTTGGCGGAGAAGCGCAGCGCCGAGATGGCCACGCTGTCGCGCTTCCTCGACTCGGTGATCGCCAACATTCCGGCCAGCGTGATCGTGCAGGACGTACGCTCGCACAAGATTCTGCTGGTGAATCAGCAGGCGGAACGGTTGTTCGCCGCCACCAAAATGGTCGGTCGTTTTGCCAGTGAATGCCTGCGGCCGGAGGTGGCGGATTACATCAATCAGCAGATGAACCAGACCCTGTCGATGGGCGAGGTCCGGACCTCCGAGATGCAGGTCCACACGGCACAAGGGCTGCGGACGCTGCGCAGCCGCACGGTGCTCAATCAGGACACCGAAAGCCATTCTGATTACGTGCTGTTCGTGGCCGAAGACGTGACCGATGAGCTGGCGGCCAACGCCAAGATTCATCATATGGCCCACCACGACGCGCTGACCGGGTTGCCCAATCGCACGCTGTTTCAGCAGCGTTTGAAGGAAGCACTGGCCCGCTCCAACGGGCCGACCGGTTCAGGAAAAATTACCGGCACGCTGTGCCTGGACCTTGACGATTTCAAGGACGTCAACGACGCGCTGGGCCACGCGTTCGGGGACAAACTGCTGCGCGCCCTCAGCGAACGCCTGCGGTCCGAGTTGCGCGACCGCGACACCCTCGCGCGCCTGGGCGGCGATGAGTTCGCGGTCATCTTGCCGGAGCTGGACACCCAAGAGGCCGCCGAGCTGGCGGCGCAACGGATGATTCAGGCCATCCGGCCACCGTTCCTGATCGACGGCCACAGCTGCTCGGTCGGCGTCAGCGTGGGCATCGCGCTGTCGCCCGAAGACCACGTCAAACCCGAGCAACTGATGGGTTACGCCGACATGGCGCTGTACGAAGCCAAACGCAATGGTCGCAACCGTTTCGAGCGTTTCCGCCAGGAACTGGACGAGATCGCCCGCCAGCGCCGGACCCTCGAAGCCGACTTGCGAACCGCGCTGCATTTCGGCCAGTTGAAGATGCATTACCAGCCCATCGTCAGCCGGGACGGTCAGGACATTTCCGGCTACGAAGCGCTGATCCGCTGGATTCACCCGATCAAGGGCATCATTCCACCGATGGACTTCATCCCGATGGCCGAGGAAACCGGGCTGATCCACGAAGTCGGCACCCGCGCCTTGAACCTCGCCTGCCAGGAAGCCGCTGGCTGGGGCACACTGCAAACGGTGTCGGTGAACCTGTCACCGATCCAGTTCAAGAACCTGGGGCTGATCGCCATCGTCGAACTGGCGTTGGCGGACTCGGGCCTGGCGCCCGAACGCCTCGAACTGGAGATTACCGAATCGGTGCTGCTGGGTGACAGCGACGAGAACGTCTCGACCCTGCGCGCCCTCAAGGCCTTGGGCGTGGCGATTTCGCTGGATGATTTCGGCACCGGGTATTCGTCCCTCGGCTACCTGCGCTCCTTCCCCTTCGACCGCATCAAGATCGATCGCTCGTTCGTCAAGGACATGGCCGAGAACAAAGAGGCGCTGGCGATCATCCGGGCGATCACCGGCATGGGCAACAGCCTGATGATCGAGACCACCGCGGAGGGTGTGGAAACCCACGAACAGATGCTTCAGCTGCAAGCGGAAGGCTGCTCGCACTTTCAGGGCTTTTTCTTCGGCCGACCGGTGCCGGCGGATGAGCGGCTGATCACGTTGAAGGACGAGCTCTAGAAGGGCGTACGTTCCCATGCAGGCCAGGCACTGACGCACCCGGCCTGCGTTCAATCGACCTCTTTCGGACACTGGCCCACTCAGCCGTCCACACCATGGTCAGAAGTTGCGATAAGAATCCGCCCAGCGCGCGCGGACCTCGCAGAAAATCAGTGATTAATACCTCAATCAATTCACTTTACCCCCCCCTCCCCTCACATTAGCCTTGATCCCGCGTCCACATCGTTCATTGAATTAGCCCGTCACTTAGCGATAAATCATCGAACTAAGTCGCTAAAACTCGCGCGAACGAAAGGCCCTGCAATTAGGGAAGGGCGCACCGTCTTACTTTGAATAAGAGAACACGTATGAAACTTAATGTGGGCTTTATCGGCTACGGTGAAGTGGCTTCTCATTTTGCTCGACGCCTGGCGGAAAACGGATGCAGCGTTGTTGTGCATGATGTATTGGCCGAACAGGAAGGCGGATTGGCAACACTGAAAGATCGAATAGGCTCAACGCCAGTGACGGTCATGGGGTTCGAGGCGTTGTTTAAGCACTGTGACATTGTCTTATCGACCGTGGTGACGCAGGCCGCGCTGAACGTTGCGCAAAGAAGTGCACAGCAGTTGAGGCCAGGGCAGTACTACGTCGACTTGAATTCCACTTCGCCTTCGATCAAACAGGCCATCTTCAACATCATCCAGCCGTCCGCAGCCCTCTTTGTGGAGGGCGCGATATTAGGTGCACTGGGTGCAACGGGCGCAGACACCAAGATTCTACTGGGGGGCGCGCAGGCCAGCGAACTCAGTGAACGCCTCAACGGTGCCGGTTTGAACACCCGGTTCTTCAGCCCGACACTGGGCCAGGCGTCCACCTTCAAAATGTTGCGCAGTGTTTTTTCCAAGGGCATCGAGGCCATCCTCATCGAGACGATGCTGGCCGCGACCGAGTCCGGGGTTGATGAGGCGCTCTGGGCCGATATTGTCCACACCGTCACGCATACGCCGTTTGAAAAGACAGCGAGCAACTGGATCGTCAGTCATTTGAATGCATGCGAACGCCGCTACTTCGAGGTGCAACAGGTGGTGGAAACGCTGGAGGAGTTGCATGTCACGCCCTGTGTCACCCAGGGAACGCTGGCGTTCTTCAAGCGCTCCACCGATTTGCAACTCAGTCATCAGACCCGGGCGCAGCCGGTGGATGGCGTATCGCAGGCCATCAATGTAATGCGTACAGCGCTCAACAGTCATCGATAACACGTCGGGGCATTTACATGATCTCTCTATTACAAGAAAAACAACGCAGCGAACATGCTCAACACCGAGCGGGCGGAAGAACGTTTCTGAAATATGGCATCAGTGCGGTGGCCTCGTGCTTTCTCGCTTATATGTCCTATTACATCGTCCGCAACAACTTTGCTCTGTCGACGCCTTATCTGAAACAGCATCTGAGTTTGACGTCCACACAAATCGGCTTGCTCAGCAGCGTCCTGCTGATTTCCTACGGACTCAGCAAGGGTTTCATGAGTGCGTTGGCCGATAAGGCCAGTCCCAGGAAATACCTTGCCGTGGGCCTTGCTTGCTGTGCATTGGTCAACCTCGCGTTCGTGTTTACCACAGGCCTGTGGGAGTTCGTCATCCTTCTGGCCTTACTTGGCCTGTTTCAGGGGACCGGGGCAGCACCGGCCTACATCACCATGGCGAACTGGTTTCCCAAAAGGCTGCGCGGACGCGTCGGGGCGCTCTGGAATATCTCGCACAACATCGGCGGAGGCATCGTGGCGCCGGTGATCACCGCCGGCATCGTTTTCTTCGGGGTCGACGGCTGGCAGTACGCAGTCTATGTGTTGCCTGCCATGCTTGCCCTGGCGGTTGTCCCTCTGGTTCTGGTGCTTGGGAAGGACTCCCCACGCGCCGAAGGATTCACCCCTCTTGAAGAGGATCCTTCCGTTCACACGGCACGTAAGCCCTTGCCGTGGGATGAAGCGCATCCCGGCCGTGAATTGTCCACGTGGCAGATCTTCCGTCGGTACGTGCTGCCGAACAAATCCGCCTGGTACACCGCGATGGTGGATGCCTGCGTGTATGTCATTCGTTTCGGCATGGTGTCCTGGATGCCGCTTTATCTGACGGAATACAAACACTTCTCCATGGCCGAAATGTCAGTCGCGTTCTTGCTGTTCGAATGGGCCGCCATTCCGTCCACGCTGCTGGCGGGCTGGATTTCCGACACGTTTTTCAAAGGCCAGCGCATGCCACTGGCGATCATCTCGACGCTGATGATCATCGTCTGCATCGTCGGCTACTGGAAAGCCACGAGCGTCGTATCGGTGGTCATTTTTACCGCGATGATCGGTTGCCTGATTTACATCCCACAGTTTCTGGCCAGCGTCCAGGGCATGGAAATCGTCCCTTCCTTCGCCGTGGGTTCAATGACCGGGCTTCGCGGCTTCATGAGCTACATCATCGGCGCAACCGCCGGTACGACGCTGATTGGCATCGCCGTCGACCGCATGGGCTGGGATGGGGGAATAATGGTGCTGTTCGGCGGGTCGCTGCTCTGCGTGCTGTTTTGCATTCTCGCGCACATTCAGGTGCTGAAGATGAATCGGCGCCATGTGACGCCCGCGCCGACCGTCACCGACACGCCAACCCCCGTTTCGCGCACGACAGTATGACCTGCACATCCTTCGGGTCCGGAGGACGTTTGCTATGCTGCGGCGACCTGCAATGCGCCCTGTCATGACGTCGCAAGGATGCGTTATCGGCGCCCATCATTGCTTTAATCCAGCGTGCGGAGGTGGCATGTATTACTTGGGCGTGAGTGCATTTCTTGCCATCGTCAAAGAGCAAAGTCTGAGGGCGGCGGCGGACAGTATTCATGTTTCGCCGTCGGCCATCAGTTATCGCTTGAAAGAACTTGAACAGAAGCTGGGCGTGACGTTGATCGAACGCCATAAGGGTGTCGACAGTATCAGGGTCACGGCATCGGGAAAGGCGTTTTTGCCGCTGGCCGAACGCTTCCAGGACGTGCTGAACGATATCGACCGGTTTGGCGTCACGAACTTCAATCTTCATTTGAATATCAGTGCGCCAAACAGCATGAACATGTATTTGCTACCGCCCCTGTATTCAATGCTTTATCAGTGTGCGCCTCGCATGACCCTTCGCATTCACACGGAACATACCGAAGAGTCCGTGGAGTCGGTGTCCACGAAAGTCATGGATATTGCCTTTCTCGCACGCGAAGTTTCGGTGCCGTCCAATGTGCTGATGTCACCGTTCACGGAAGAAGGGTTTTGCCTGCTACGCCGTTCAGGACCCTCCCGTGAGGAACCAACGGAAGTCAATGTCGCTCAGCTTGATCCTGAAAAGGAAATCTTCTGGCGCTGGAGCAAGGACTTTCAGTTATGGCATGAGCGGACGTTGGGCAGCCTGCAGGTCAGGCGGGTACAGCTGGACATGGCCAGTCTGATTCCTGACTTGCTGGTGGATGAGCAGCAATGGTCGATTGTCGTGAATTCGGTAGGCGAATGGGTCAGGAAAATCCGGCCCGATGAGTTCGTCGTCGAGCCGATCAAAGACGCGCCGCCCGCCCGCAAGTATTTCAAGATCACGCACAAACAACCTTCAGCAGAAGTCTGCGAAGGGCTGAGTATGGTCGAGAGATGCCTGACAACACTGTTCTGAAAACGCATGTTTGAAGCCGTCCTCTGAAACAGGACTGCCCGTTTTACTCACGCTGACCGATCGTTCCGCCGCCTCAGTCCCGAGCGCGGTGAGTGATGTCGCGTCAACACTGACTCTGTCCTCGTTGTAAAGGGCAAGTTCCAACGCCACTTCAGGAGTTTATATGAGCAAGCATCAACGCCTTCGCGCAGCCCTCGACAGCCGCCAGTTGTTCACGGCAATGGCGGCACACAATCCTCTGTCAGCGGTCCTGGCTGAAGAAGCGGGCTTTCACGGTATTTGGGGCAGTGGCTTCGAACTGTCTGCCAGTTACGCGGTGCCTGACGCGAATATTCTATCCAGCGGAACGCACCTCGACATGATGCGCGCCATTGCCTCGGTCACGTCCATCCCGCTCATTGCAGACATCGACACAGGCTTCGGGAATGCCGTCAACGTCAGTTACGTCGTCCCCCTTTATGAGGCGGCGGGTGCCTCGGCGGTGGTCATGGAAGACAAGACATTTCCGAAAGACACCAGCCTGCGCGCTGATGGGCGGCAGGAACTGGTTCGTCTCGAAGAGTTTCAAGGCAAGATCGCCGCTGCGGTGCAGGCGAAGTCCGATAAGGACTTCGTCGTCATTGCACGCACTGAAAGCTTGATCGCAGGGCTGGGACAAGAGGAAGCGATTACCCGAGCCTTGGCATACGAAGCGGCGGGCGCCGATGCCATCCTCATTCACTCCAAGCAGCCGACGCCCGATGAAATCCTTCAATTCGTGAAGGCATGGTCGGGAACCGTGCCGCTGGTGCTCGTGCCCACCGCGTACCCTCAACTGACCGAGAAAGACATCGAAGCCTTGGGCAAGGTCGGGATCGTTATTTACGGCAATCACGCGATCAGAGCGGCCGTGGGTGCGATGCGCACAACGTTCGCGCAAATCATCAAAGACCGCGGTATCCAGCACGTGGACCCGCATCTTCCCTCCGTGAAAGAGATCATCATGTTGCAAGGTGATGAACGCATGCGCGACATCGAGCGACGCTACTTGCGTTGACGGGCGAAGCCGACGATTCGGACTGGCGACCTTGCGTGTGGCGGACGGGGCGCACCGAAGAGCCTCGTCTGCCTGCATCACGTTCAGGCTGATACGGTTTTCCCTAACCAGCGCTCACGAAAATCCTCGTTTCGTCCACGACGGCACCGCTCCAGAATGCCGTCATGCGCCATGCACTCCGCCACGCTTCGGAGCAGTGAATGGCAGGTCAGGACGAAACAGGATGAACACACCATGACGTTTTCCATCGTTGGCCGTTGCGCCGACACCGGCCAATTGGGCATCGCCATCAGCTCGTCGAGCATTGCCGTGGGCGCCCGTTGTCCGTGGCTGCGACCCGGCGTGGGCGCCGTGTCGACCCAGAACATCACCCTCCCGGCCCTTGGCGCGCTCACACTCGATCAGATGGAAAATGGCCTGTCCTCTGAGCAGGCCGTGGCGCAGGCGCTGAGCCTTGATGATTACCGCCAGTTTCGTCAGCTCACGGCCATCGACCACCTCGGTCGAACCGCGCATTTCAGCGGCAGCGAAACCCTCGGCACGCACCATGCGTTATCGGGGGAACAGTGCGTCGGCGCGGGCAATATGCTCGCGGACCGAGCGGTGATCGAAGCGCTGGTTCACGCTTTTGAAACCCATGACGGCCTGCTCGCCGACCGGCTGATCGCCGCAATGCAAGCGGCCGTTGCAGCCGGGGGTGAAGCCGGTCCGGTGCATTCGGCGGCGCTGGTGGTGGTCGGTGATCACAGCTGGCCCATCGTCGATCTGCGCGTCGATTGGGCAGAGGAAGACCCCATCGGCACACTGGCAAACCTGTGGAGCGATTACCGCCCGCAGATGCAGGATTACCTGGCCCGCGCCCTCGACCCGACCAAGGCCCCCCGTTATGGTGTGCCGGGCGATGAATGATGCGTCAATGAACCGAGGGTGCACAGCATGAACAGCCGGGACCTGTTGGCCGCGCTGGTGGGGTTCGACACCACCAGCCGCGAATCGAACCTGCATTTGATCGAGTTCGTGCGGGACTATCTGGCCGGGTTCGACGTGCCCTGCGAGCTGATTTACAACGCGTCGCGCAGCAAGGCCAATCTGTTCGCGACGATTGGCCCTGCGGACCTGCCCGGTATTGTGCTGTCGGGGCACACCGACGTGGTGCCGGTGGACGGCCAGCCGTGGACCGTGGCGCCGTTCGAACTCAGCGAGCATGACGGCAAGCTGTTCGGGCGCGGCACGGCGGACATGAAAGGCTACATCGCTTGCGTGCTGGCGGCCGTGCCCGGTTTGCTGGCCGCGCCGCTGAAAATGCCGGTGCACATCGCGCTGTCCTATGACGAAGAAGTCGGCTGTCTCGGCGTGCGTTCGTTGCTGGAGGAGCTGGAGCAACGCCCAGTCAAGCCGCTGCTGTGCATCATCGGCGAACCCACCGAACTCAAGCCGGTGTTGGGCCACAAAGGCAAACTGGCCATGCGCTGCGACGTGCACGGCGCGGCCTGTCACTCGGCTTACGCACCTCAGGGCGTGAACGCCATCGAATACGCCGCCGAACTGATCGGCGAATTGGGCCGCATCGGCTCGACGTTGCGCGCTCCAGAACTGCACGACGGACGCTTCGATCCGCCGTTCACCACGGTGCAGACGGGCGTGATCAGCGGCGGCAAGGCGTTGAACATCGTGCCCGCCGATTGCCGCTTCGATTTCGAAGTGCGCGCCCTGCCCGCCCATGACCCGCTCGACGTCGCGCAGCAGTTGCAGGACTACGCCAAGGATCAGGTGCTGCCGCGCATGCAGGCGGTGCATCCGGACAGCGACATTCGGTTCACCGAGCTGTCGGCGTACCCCGGTCTGGCGACAGACGCGAAGGGTCAGGCCGCGCAGTTGATCGCGCAATTCTGCGGTTCGGACGCGTTCACCACGGTGGCGTTCGGCACCGAGGGCGGGTTGTTCGACGCCATCGGCATCCCCACCGTCGTGTGCGGGCCGGGCAGCATGGATCAGGGGCATAAGCCGGACGAGTTCGTCAGCGTGGCGCAACTGGCGGCGTGCGACGCGATGCTGCGGCGGATCACCGCGACGTTGCAGGGCTGATCGCGTGCGTTGACCGGTCGAGGTGCTAGAGTGCGTGGCCTGCGGGCATCACTTTCTGGAGGCACTTCGGATGAAAATCGGTTTCTTGGGACTGGGCAACATGGGTCAGGCCATCGCGGCCAATCTGTTGAAGGGTGGCCACGAATTGGTGGTCTGGAACCGCTCGCCGAAGGCCACTGAGCCGTTGGTGGCGCTGGGCGCCAAAGCCGCGACAGAACCGGCGCAGGCGTTCGCCGTCGACGTGGCGTTCAGCATCTTCGCCGACGACAAGGCGTTGCGGTCGGTGTTGCTGGATTCAGGGCTGCTGCAACAGCTCAAAGGGCCGCTGATCCACGTCAACATGGCGACCATTTCGGTGGAATTCGCCGATGAGCTGGCTGCACTGCACAAGGCTCAGGGTGTGGATTACATTGCGGCGCCGGTGTTGGGTCGGCCAAACGTGGCAGCGGCGGCGCAACTCAATATCCTGGCCGCAGGGCCTGAACAGGCGATTGCCAAGGTTCAGCCGCTGTTCGATTTGATCGGTCGTAAAACCTGGCCGCTTGGGGAGAAAGCCTCGGCGGCGAACGCGATGAAACTGGCGGCCAACTTCATGATTGTTTCGGCAGTGCAGGCAGTCAGCGAAGCGGCGGTGCTGGTGACACGGCATGGTCTGGCGTCGAAGGACTTCGTCGACCTGATTTCCAACACCATCTTCCCCGGCCCGGTGTATGCGGGGTATGGCGGGTTGATCGGTGAGCGTCGATATGAGCCGGCAGCGTTCAAGGCGGTGTTGGGGCTGAAGGATGTCGATCTGGTGTTGGCGGCGGCTCAGCAGGTGTCGGTTGAGATGCCGACCGCCGAGCGGGTCCGCGCCAATTTGCAGGACGCAGTGGATCACGGTCAGGGTGAAATGGACCTGGCGGTGTTGGCTGAGGTGGAAGAGCGGCGTAATCCGCGTTGATGGGATTGCGGTGGGTGTGAAATGTCACAGCGATTCTGATTCTGGCCGAAGGCCGTAGGAGCTGCCGGGGTGGCGCTCCACCTTGCCTGCGATCTGCCGCACCGGCAGTGGAATCAACGCATGCGGTGTGTCTGGCGAAGCCGAGGGAGTCTGATTTTGCTGCCGCTTCGCGACAGATCGCGAGCAAGCTTGCTCCTACGGCCTCCGGCCAGAATCAAAAGCGTGAGCCGTGCCTCAATCCGCTTTTGCCGAAGGCGTGGGAGCCAGCCCGCTCGCGATCGGCCCGGGGTCGCGCCCGACCGAAGCGGCAGCAAACCCTGAATACGCGGTGCCTCCGACAAAACGCCCGCTTACCTCGCCAACCCCTTCACCACGTCCGGAGGGACGTAATGCGGGCCGTCGAACAGGTAGAGCGGGTAGCCCCGGTACGCAGCGAGTTGCGGCCTGAGTTCATCGACGGTCGCCGGTCGGAACCCTCCGCCCACTTGCGGGCGGAAGGCTTCGACGATGATTTTCACCCGCTGTTTCCCGAGTTTTTGGCGCAAGGCGTCGGCATAGGTTCGGGCCACGGGCGCAGTGCGGGCGTAAACGCCGACGCCATCTTGAAAGAAGACACCGATGTCGTCCGGCAGCCAGGTCTTGAGCCAGTCAGCCGTCGCCTTGGGTCCGATGTTGGCGCCGTCGTAGACGCTGATCCATAACGGCCTCGGCAAACGGGCCAGCAGCGCGGGCAGTTCCTTGGCGCGGCTCCAGCTGGGGTCGACTTCCGCCGGAAAATACCAGCCCGTCACGTTCAGCGGCGTCTTCACCTTGGCCAGCCGTTCGGACAATGTCGCCAGCTCCTCAATGTTGTCCCGCGAACGGTTTTCGCTGAAGAACCCGGCCAACCCGACGATCGCGTCCTGCGCCCAGGGCTCCTTGCCGATGCGCGCCCAGTCCGGCAACACCGGCACTTCAGGCAGGCCGGAACCGAGCACGAACGCCTGCCCGTCCACTGCCGTCCACTGCACCAGTAATTCGCGCACGCCGAGTTTTTGCCAGTCACCCTGAATCCCTACCGTGGCGTTGTCCGGCTGCCAGACGATGCCCACGATGTTGGGGCGCATGTCTTGCCCCAGTTCGTAGAGCGCATCGATGGCCACGCCCAGCACGCCGATCAACAGCGCGGCGAGGGAAGTCTTCAGCAGGCGTGACATGGCAGATCCTTACAAAACGTCACCACGAATAGGTCATGCGGGCAAAGACGCCTTGCGCGCTGTCATCCCCGAAAATCTTCTCCCGGTACTGCACGGAGAAGTCGATGTAAGACTGCGGCGCCTTGTGTTTGGTTTCGCGGAACCAGTAGCGCACCCCGATACCGACACCCGCGCCCCCCGCGTTGTCGGAAGACGTTTTGTTGCGGCCGAGGGCATCAACCGAACTGTGCATTTTCGAGTCGTAATCCGCCGCAAGGACGACGTGCGGGAAGATCACCAGACGCGGGCTGACCCGGTCCAGGCGAATGCTGCGCCCCAGTTGCCACTCACTGTTGAAGTAATTGCGCTTGTCCCGCAGGTAGCGTCCGCCTTCGGCGTAGAACTGCGAGGTCCACCAGCTCGGCACATCGACTCGCAGGTCCGTGCCGATGCTCGAACCGTAGCCCAGACGCACCAGCCAGTCGCCGCTGACATTGCTGCCCGCCAACGGGAAGGTGCGTTCGAACGCGGCCATCACGTTGTATTCGGTGAACGGTTTGACGCGAATCCCGACCGCGCCTTGCAAGGCATCCAGGCCCTTATCGTTTCCGCTTTCCTTGTTCCACAACGTGTCGGTCACGCGACCGTACAGCTCGACGAAGCGCGCATCGCGATAGCCTTCAGGACGCCAGAAAATTTCGGTGCTGTTCTGCACACTGTCGTTGCTGCTGCTCGGTGCGCCGCTCAAACCATTGGAGGTGCTGGCGCCGCGATAGGTCGTGGTGTTGGTCACGCCCCAGACGCGAGACAGGTCGGACACCGCGCGCCGGGTGTCGAACACCTGTTGATCCGGCATCTGCAGATCGCCGGTCTCCTGATAATCCAGCACACGCTTGAAATAGGCGATGGCTTGCACGTCGTCCGGTGCACGCATGGCGCTGTAAGCGGCGTCCTGGGTTTCCTTGGGGCTCAGGCCCTTGGTGCGGTCCACGCGTTTGAATTCCGCCAGCGCGCCGCGATCATCCCCCGCCTGACTCAGAAAGTAGGCAATCTGCACTTCGTCGCCACGCTTCAGCTCGCCCTTGGCCCGCGCCTGTTGCATGCGCGCCAAGGCCTCTTTCGGTTGACCCAGCGCCGCATACAGCGACGCCTGATCACGCAACGGCAAGGTGCCGACGGCCAGCGCCTGGCTGAAATCCTGCTGCGCGCCGCGCTTGTCCCCCAAACGCATGCGCATCTGCCCGCGCTGGGCCAGCAGCGGCGCGTCGTTGCCTTTGAGGGCCAGTGCTTCGGTGGCGGCTGAACGGGCTGCCGCGTATTGCTCCTGAGCGATCAACGCGCTGACCAGCAGGCGTCGGTAGGCGATTTCCTGCGGGTACTGGCGCACCACGTCGCGGGCGTAGCTGACGGCGGCATCGTTGTCGCCACGGGCCAGCGAGGCGTACCCCGCTGCGGCGATGTTGACTGCCCGTTGTTCGTGCAGCGCCTCTCGACGACGGGTCAGTTGCGGCGAGTCCCCCAGCACGGCCACGGCGTCGTTGATGGCGGCTTCGGCCCCGTCCAGGTTTTGCTGACGTTGCAGGGCTTCGATCAGCATCATCCGGTAGTCCGGGTTCTTCGGCGACTCGGCGATGGCTTTTCGGGCGAAATCTGCTGCCCGGTTGTAATCGCCGTTGGCGTAGGCCCGCAACGAGCGGTCGCCGTTCTGAAAGCCCTTCTTGTTGCCGGGGTAACGCTCGGGGTGATCGCGACGATCCTTGTCCCGCTCCGCCAGCAGAATCAGTTTGCGCAAGCGGTCAACATCGGCGCGCTGACGCAAGGCTTCCTGGGCCTTGGCGATGGCCAGGTCGTAATCCTTGTCGTTGTAGGCGGCGTAGGCCTGATTGGCGATCTCGAATGCCGGGCCGGTCAGGGCCAGCGGCAGGATCTGCGGTTGCGTGGTCGAGTTGAACTCGGCGTGGCACAGCGCAGGCAGGACGCTCAGGCCCAGAAAAAGTCGAAGTCTCATGAGGGCTGCTCCGTTGAGGCGTCCGGTGAGGAATGGCGGTGTTGCCGGGCCACGGCCTGCTCGATGGTTTCCCGCGACAGCACGCCGGTGTCGACGAGGTAATCGCCGATGCGGCCATGCACGTGAGGGCGGTACTGCAACATGGCGCGGTTGAAGGTCTGCCGGTCCAGCAGGCCTTGCTCGATCAGCAGGTCGCCCAGCAGCGGCGTGGCCGATGGCAACGGCTGACCCGCCACCACGTCGAGACGGCGCAATTGCTCGACGATCTCGCTTTCCCGGGCAATCAGCTGCACGGGTTCAGCGCCCATCTGTTCGGTGATCTGCTGCACGCCTTCGTCCGACAGCGGGCTGGCCACGGCGACTTCAGGGCGGCCGTCAATGTCCAGCGCCAAAGGCACAACGCGCCAGCGCAGGCAGAACTCATCCGCCAGCGCCGACTGCGGTTGCACTTTGGCCGCGAGGTCAAACACCCGTGGCAGGTCGTTCTGGAAAGCGATGGCTTCGGCGAGGGTTTCGTCGTCGAGCCAGCCGTGGCTGAGCAGAATGCGGCCCAGCGGCATTTGCCGGGTCTGTTGTTCGTCCAGCGCGCTTTGCAGGTTTTCGTCGTTGATCGCCTGCCACGACAGCAACACGCTGCCGAGTTTGCGCGGCGCACGGGCGACCAAATCGGTGGAGGGGAAATCGTGCATGGTCTTGTCCCAGACCAGTTTACGATTGAGCACCTTGCCCACCAAAAACAGACGCCAGGCCCGGGCGGCGGCCATGAAGTTGACGAAGTTGCCCACCACCATGCGCGGCATCGACAGCAGGCCGTGCTGCCAGCCGTAAATGATGGTGGTGAAGTAACAGCGGTGCGCCATGCGCCACAGCAGCGCAATGCCGTTGGCTGCCAGCAGGAAACCGACGAAACCGTTGGTCTCGAACGGCGTCGGGAAGCTGGTGTTCCACAGCCCGCTGGCGCGCAGCACGATCAGCGCCAGCAATTGCGCGAGGATCAGGTAAGCGATGATGCTGACGAACGACGTGACGATGCCTTTGCGGTCGCGAAACAGCAGATAGCGGTTGGCCAACGAGCCGCTCCAGCCCATCTGTTCCCAGCCTTGCAGGCCGATCCCCAATGTCCAGCGGGCTTTCTGCCGGAACGCGGTGCGGAAGGTGTCGGGGAAGAACTCCCGCACGCAGAGCGGCATTTCCAGCGTCGATTCGTACGGTTCACGGAACCACGATTTGCGCAGCACCCGGTACTGCACCGGGAAGCGCACGAAGATTGCGCTCATGCCGTAACGGGCCAGTCGCGCCCCCACGTCGTAGTCTTCGGTGAGGCTGTCGGTGTTGAACGGCTGGTTGGTGTTTTCGTCCGCCAGCACTTGCAGGGCGCGGCGCGAGAAACAGGTGCCGACGCCCGCCGAGGGCACGCTGTCGGTCATACTTTCGCGCACCACGAGGTCCTTGCCGTGCCACTCGGCGAACTCGTCCATGTAGGTGCCCGCGACCCACTCGTACCAGTTGCGCTCCAGCGACACCACCGGCAATTGGATCATGTCCTTGCGCGGCAACAGGTAATTGAACAGGCGCATTTCCAGCGGGTGCAGCACGTCTTCGCTGTCGTGCAACACCACCCCGGCAAAGTTCACGCCGTGGGTCTTTTCGTAAAGAAAGATCGCCTGAATCACCCAGTTCAGACAGTCCGCCTTGCAGGTCGGACCCGCGTGGGGCACTTCCACCCGGTGCAGCTGTTTGTAGCGACGGCGCATGCGCTCGACTTCGTCGATGGTGCGCTGATCGTTGACGTAGGTGCCGACGAAGACCACGTAGTTCTGGTAGTCCAGCGTCGAGACCATGTTCTCGATCATCGGCGCGATGACGTCGTATTCCAGCCACGCGGGGACCATGATCGCCAGCGGCTGCTCGTCGCGGGCGATCAACTGTTCAGGGGTCAACGGACGGTAGCGCCGCTCGGCCGTGAACTTGCGGTAAACGCGCCGCGCCCAGTACCACAGGTCGATGAACAGATCGTCCAGACTGGAAATCAGGATGATCGCCGCGACCACGATGGTCGCGACTTCCAGCGCGCTGTAGTAATGGGCCAGCCAGTAGGGCCAATAAAGCGAGGTCATCGCGGCTCCCGTTTACTGGCGATTGCGACGGGCGCGGTGGCCGGCCAGCAACAACAGAAGGAAGGCGATCACGGCCGCAGGAATCAGCCACAAGGCCGACGGTTTACGCCAGGCGTCGAAGCCTTTCGGTTCTTCGTCGTCGATCATCTGGCTGCCGGTCGGGTCCTTCGCGTCGAAGGTGGTCAGCGGGCCGTTGTCACCCAGCACCGTGACGTTGCCGCGCTCCAGGAGGACCGGGCGAGCGAAGTTAGGCGCCTGTCCGCCGAGGGTGCGGTAGATCATGCCGTGCTGACTGCCGGAATCGACCACTTGCAGGGCGGCCAGGTGATTGAGGGTTTTCAGGTCCAGCAGGGTTTGTTCCTTCTGGTTGATCAGCAGGTGGCCTTCGCCGTTGACCTGCACCGACTCCGTGCTGTCTTTGACCGGCACCTCGAAAGCGAGGAACGATTTGTCCGGCGACAGCGCGGCCTTGGCGTCGCCGCTGACCTCGAAGCCGGCACGCAACGGCGACACACCGCTGGCGCTGGCGATGCGGATCACCTGCGGCAGGCTGGCCGCCGGGCGGTCGAGGTAGCTTTGCGGGACCACGACTTGAGCACCCGCCGCGAAGCGCGCGGCCATGCCGGAGAAGTCGCTGTCCAGCGGCGCCTTGTCCAGGGTGATGTGGCTGCTCGGCAGGACCGCAACCGGGAACGCTTGCGGCGTTTCACGGCACAGGTCGCTGACCGGCTGACGCTGGAACGACACGCGCAGAATGTTCTGCGAACCCAAGGCATAACGCGGAATGCGTGCTTCGATGCGTTCTTTCTGGCCATCCGCATCGAGCTGTTTGGCGCCGATCAAATAGTCGTTGAGGAACAGGCTGGCAATCGGTGGCGTGCCGGAAGCGCCGGGGGCAGCGGACACGTCCACCGCCGCACTGACCGGCACGCGCCCGTCGTAGGCCACGCTGCCCAGCGGAAAGCTCGCGCTCCAGTCGGTCTTGGCCAGCACATCGACGCTGCCGGGCTTGCCGCCCAGTCGGCTCAGCGCCACGCGACCGTCTTCGCTCAGCGGCATGTTGGCTTCTTCGCCGACGGTCAATTGGCGAGTGCGGGCGAGTTTGTTCCAGGCGGCGCTGAACAGGCCGATGGCTTTTCCAGCGGCGTCCTGATTGATCAGCAGCAGCGGGTGCGCGCCGAGCATGGCCAGACGCACGTTGTCGGTGCCCGAGGCCAGCGCGCCGTTGACGTGACGGTCGCGCCATTGCGTAAAGGCGCTGCCCGCCGAAGCGTCGAGGCGTTGAATCTGCGCCTGCAAGGCGTCCAGCGATTCGGTCACCGCCTTGAGCAACTGAGGGTCGTTGATGGCCAGGTCGGCATTGAGCGCCGGGGTCTGGCCCAACACCAACAGCGCGCCGATCTGCGCCGGGTCGTCGAGGGTGTGCAGGCCCTTGCCGTCGAGGCTGGCGAAGGCCGGGATCTGTTTGAGTTCGGTGGGAATGTTCAGGTCGCCCAGGTCGATGCTGTCCTTGACCGAAGGAAACGACACGATGCGCGCCTGCTTGCCGATGCGTTCCAGCGCCACGCCGAGACGCCAGGCGGCGTCGTAGCTGGCACTGGACAACGCACCCGGCGCAACCAGAATCCCCGGTTTGCCCGGCAGCGCATTCCACGCGGCGCCGACGTCTTGCAACTGGCTGGCGTCGAAGCTGTAGCTCAAACGGCTGTGGGGATCGATGCGCAGCACGTTGCCGATGGCGCGCTCGTCTTCGCATTGCACGCGGGAAATGATCGACGACCACGCCACGCCCAGACGCACCGAGCCGCTGTCCCGGGGTGACTTGTCGACCCCGATCGTGGCGCTGGCGTCGCCCTCCCCTTCGTTCAGCCCGAGGGCCCGCACCGGGTAACCGTCCAGGGACAGCAGCAGCGTGTTGCGCCCGGATTCGCCGTTCAGGTAGCTCGCGTCGAAATGCAGCGTGGCGTCGGTCAGCGGCACGTCGGCGGGCACGGGGAGGTACAGCTCCCGACGAGCGTCCGTGGCGTTGAGGATGATCGGGCGGTCGATGCCCAAGTCCTTCAGGTCAATGACCCGCTGCTGACGGGTATCAGCCGCCAGACGGCTGATGGCCTGGCTCAACGGGCTCTCGGCGGCGAAGGCAGGCGCGACGGCCAGCAGGCTCATGCTGCAGGCAAGGGCACTGAGCGCCCCCGAGTGAACGGTAACGGAAGACTTCATTCAGGCAGATCTCGGTCAAAAATCGGACGAAACACGGGAGACCGGCGAACGGAAGCCGCGGCTGACAGTGTCAGCCGTGACAGGGTCGCGGGGCTCGCGGCACGGTTTTTTCTTTTGGGGCGTTCTACGCCGGAAACCGAACGCCAAGGCGGGCGTTCAGCAGGCGACTGACGCTGTCGCTAATGCAGACTGGACACCGAACGCAGATGAGGCTGCGGGCGCTGCGCCTCGACGGATTCGGATCGCCGGGCGGGCGTCTCCACCACGAATTCGTCCACCGGCCGGCCCATCAGCGCATCGACGATGCGCGAGCACGCCTTGCCATCGCCATAGGGGTTGGCCGATTGCGACGCCATGCGCCACAGGTGTTCATCGTCATACAGCGCGCACACGCCACGCACGATGGTGTCGGGGTCAGTGCCCACCAGCCGCACTGTACCGGCGGCCACGGCTTCCGGGCGTTCGGTCACGTCGCGCATCACCAACACGGGCTTGCCTAGGGACGGCGCTTCTTCCTGCACGCCGCCAGAGTCGGTCAGCACCACATGGGCCAGCTGCATCAGGCGCACAAAGGACAGGTAGTCCAGCGGTTTGATCAGGTGCACATTGGGCAGATCGCCCAGATGATCGGTCACCGGCCCTAACACGTTCGGGTTCAGATGCACCGGGTAGACGATCTGAATATCGTTGCGGCTGGCCAGCGTGCGCAGCGCCTTGCAGATATCAAGGAAGCCGTCACCGAAGTTCTCGCGACGATGCCCGGTCACCAACAGCAACTTGCGACTGGCGTCGAGAAAGCTGAATTGACGGTCGAGGGCGACGCGCAACTGCCGGTTGCTGTCGATGCGTTCGGCAGTCATTTTCAGCGCGTCGATCACGGTGTTGCCCGTGACGAACGACGTGCCCTGCAACCGCTCGCCCAACACGTTACGGCGAGACTGGGCCGTGGGGGTAAACAGGTGATCGGAAATCAGATCGATGCTGCGGCGGTTCATCTCTTCCGGCCACGGCTGATGAATATCACCGGTGCGCAGACCCGCTTCAATGTGCGCCACCGGAATCCGCCGGTGAAACGCCGACATCGCCGCAACCATCGCCGAGGTGGTATCACCATGCACCAGCACCTTGTCAGGCCGGGCGGCGTCGAGGACCGGGTCAATGGCCGCGTATAGCGCGGCGGTCAGGGTGTTCAGCGTCTGCCCTGGCGTCATCACGTCGAGGGTGTAATCGGCCTTGAGCTCGAACATGTCCAGCACCTGCTGCAGCATGCTTTGATGCTGGCCGGTGATGCAGATCTGCGAATCGATGCCAGGTTCGGCAGCCAGCGCCTTGACCAGCGGGGCCATCTTGATGGCCTCCGGGCGTGTGCCAAAAATCGACAGCACTTTGAGTTTGGGGTGAGCTCGAGCCATTCGTATTCCTCCCGCGCATTTGCATGCGCCGCACGGCAGCGTACTTGCAGCGAAAGTGCTCAAGTCGCTCGAAAGTTTTAGTAATGGTCGGACGGCGGTAATCGGAAATTCAATTCGATGTTCACTTCACTGTGAAACTGGAGCAGTCCTTAGTGCCCGAAACAGGACAGATTATTAGCAGATAAAAAACACATTGCAAAAGGTTTTATAACGCTTTTAACAACTTACGCAACGATTAAACTTTTATCGAAAAGGAGGGTCAATGAAAGGTTTGGCATTGCGCCATCACCCGTACAACGGGGGCTTCAGGACAGAGAAGAGTGTGCGCCAGTCCACACTTGAATGTAAAGCGTTGAACTTATTGGACATTAACAGTGTCGCGGGCGACGCGTCCCGTACTGCCTGTTAGTTACAGTTCAATGTAGCAGTGATTACCGAACAGGGATCCAAAGACAGACGACCGGCTCCGGCAAGTTTCAAATTGTTGACGCCACGGAAGTGACATAGAAATTGTATACATGGTTTCCAGAGCACTTGGCGACACGTTGCGCAGGATACACGGAACAGCCGTGGAAGTGTTGTTTTGTGATGAGCGGAAGTTTGAAGAACATATCAGTCAGAACCCCCTCGGTCGCAGGCCACACGGCAGCCCTCATTGTGGGCGGCATTCCGAAGAAAAATGGATCTGGCGGCGGAGATGTGGCGGCTGTACCGGCCATTCGCGAATGAATTCGCTCCCACAGGCGAATCGAGGTGTGTCAGAAAAACCTGCGCACCCGCGAAGAGCGTTAGCTCCAGCCAGCAAAGCTTTTCTCACACGATGGATCAGACGCCGCAGAACGCGACTTGGGTGCAGGCCGAACGCAGGCGGCGCGGAGTGGGCCGAGCGGCATGGATGCCGCGAGAGCGCCGCAAGGACATGGATGTCCGTTCGGCGCGGGCCCACGGAGCGTCGCCGGAGTGAGGGAACCCTGACGAAGTCAGGGCCAAACCAGGAGCAGGCGTTTTTGGTTACTTTTGTCGCTCTTACAAAAGTGACCCGCTGTAAGAGCGGAACCGATATCAGCAACACCACCGCGAATGGATATTCACCAGATCCAGATCCAGATCCAGATCCCGTTACACCAAATACTTGTTAAACCACGCCACCGTCCGATCCCACGCCAGCTTCGCCGCCGCCTCGTCATACCGAGGCGTCGAATCATTGTGAAAGCCATGATTCGCACCCTTGTAAATGTGGGCCTCATACGTCTTCCCCGCCGCCTTCAACGCCTGCTCATACGCCGGCCAGCCATCCGTAATCGGCTTATCCAACTCCGCGTAATGCAACAACAGCGGCGCCTTGATCCGACTCACCTCCTCCGCCTTCGGCTGCCGCCCGTAAAACGGCACTGCCGCCGACAACTCCGGATACGCCACCGCCGCCGCGTTCGCCACCCCACCGCCGTAACAGAACCCGGTGATCCCCACCTTGCCCGTCGTCGCGTGATGCCCCATCAACCACTCGATCCCCGCGAAGAAATCATTCATCAGCTTTTCCGGATCGACCTTCAATTGCAGGTCGCGGCCCATGTCATCGTTGCCGGGATAGCCACCCACCGACGACAACCCGTCCGGTGCCAGCGCTACGAAACCCGCCTTCGCGACCCGCCGCGCCACATCCTCGATATACGGGTTCAAGCCTCGGTTTTCATGCACCACCAACACCGCTGGCACCTTGGCCGACGCCTTCGCCGGTCGTACCAGATAGGCCCGCACCTGGCCATTGCCCTTGGGCGACGGATAGGTGATGTACTCGGCCACGATGTCGGGGTCGGTGAACGCCACCTGCTCGGCGAGCGCGTAATGGGGGGTCAACGAAGCAAGGATGGACGTGGCGGTCAGGCCGCCCAGCGTGAAGACCGCCGCGCGGTCGAGAAACTCACGGCGATTGATTTTGCCGTGGACGTAGAAGTCATACAGCTCCAGCAACTCGGGGGCGAAATCCTTGGCAGTGAGACGGGTCATCTGTGCACTTCCTCAGCAATGGTCGAATAGCCACCGAACCTGAACCCACCGGCGCGACGGCGCTGCAATGAGCGCTCATTAAAGCAGCGTTTCAGACGCTTTGCTGCTCCACGAATCGGCCTGTCAGCAGAGGTTCAGCAGCGCCGATCCGAACGATCACAATTACTGGCAACGTGCTAGTAGCCGTTTCAGAAATGAGAACAGCGTCACGCTATTGGATCCCTTCAATGTTGCGAAGCCCTCTCAATGCCCCTATCGTCTCTGCCTCGACAGCTGCCGGAGCGCTGAACCCTGTCGGTTTTCAACAAAATCAAGAACAACACGGTAGATATTTCAGGTGCGCCCGTGCCTGAACTTTATTTGGGATGGAGAGTGAAAATGACTACATGGAAATTGCGCGCCGTGATGATCGCGGGGATGAGTGTGCTGTTGTCGGCGTGCGGTTCTGCGCAGGTCAACATGACCGAAGTGCAAACGGCCACGGCCAAGACCCTGGGTCTGGCGTCCTCGGATGAAATCACCGTCACCAACATTCAGTACGCCAAGCAGAACGCCCTCGGCGGACAAAAACTGACTTACGACGCCACCACCGCGCGCGGCCGCAAGTTCGCCTGCAGCGCGTTCGTGATTCCGGGGCTGACCCCTCTGGACAAGGCCGCGTGGAACGACGGCGAATGCCACCCACGCTAACACCCGCTGACGCGCGTCTCTATGCGTAACAGCACCAGGCGGTGGCGATGACCTGTTCAGGCATCGTCGCCGACACACCCTCCCGCAGCACCGCTACCACGCCTGCAACCCCCACAACACCTCCAGCACATGCCCGGTCGAACGCTCGACCTCCCCGGCCCGGTGCGCGATCCCTAATTCCCGCGACAACGGCGGTTGCAACGGGCGCATGACAACGCGACTGTCCGGCAACGGCGTGGACGCTTCGTGGGGCAGCAACGTCGCGCCGTAACCTGCCGCCACCAGGCTCTTGATCGCGTCGTTGTAATTGAGCTGGATGCGCGGCGTCGGCTGCGGTCCTTCATTGGCGAACCACTCCCCCACCTGACGCGAAAGCCGGGTCGAGGGGTCGTTGAGAATCAGCGCCTGCCCGGCCAGCCACGACGGCGTGATCACCTCGGGACTGTCCCATCGCGCGGGCAAAAACGCCATCACCGGGTCCCGCCGCCACGGCGTGATGCGCAGGCCTTTGACGGGCGGTTGCGGTAAGGCGATCACGCCGATGTCGAGGCTGCCATCGACGAGTTTTTGCAGGGTCTGCTGCGACGTCAGCACGGCGACTTGCACATCGATACCGCCATGGCGCTGGCCGAGTGTTTCCAGCGCCTGAGGGATCAACTGCGCGATCACCCCGGTGGACGCCCCCAGTCGTACGCGGCCCGCCAGCCCCAATACCTGACGTTCCACGTCTTCAAGCGCCTGTTCGGCATCGGCCAGCAGACGCCGGGAGCGCTCGATCAGGGTTTCACCGATGGCCGACGGCTGCACCTTGCCTCGGGTGCGCGACAGCAATGCGCCGCCCACCCGCGCTTCCAGATCGGCGATGTGCAGGCTGACCGTCGGCGGGGCCAGGTTCAACACCCGCGCCGCTTCGGCAAACGAGCCGTGATCGGCAATCGCCACTAGCGTGCGCAAACGGTCGAGACTGATTTCGCGCATGGCGCATTTTTCCTTCAGAAAAGCTGACGATCAGCGTCATAAAATTCAACTTTTCCTATCCTACGCCCTGCCCGAAGATGATTGCCATCGACAGCATTCAACGAGACATCGACATGACCCTTCCTGTGGTTTTCATCGACGGCGACCAAGGCACCACCGGCTTGCAGATTCATCAGCGGCTACAGGGGCGCGCCGATCTGACTCTGGTCACTTTGCCTGCCGAGCAGCGCAAGCATCCGCAAAGCCGCCTGGCCGCGATCAACGCCTGTGACATCGCCATTCTGTGCCTGCCGGACGACGCCGCCCGCGCTGCCGCTGCCAGCATCGAGAACCCCAACGTCCGGGTGATCGACGCCAGCTCCGCGCACCGCACCGACCCGGAGTGGGTGTATGGCTTTGCACAGATCAGCGCGGAGCAACAGGCCGCCATCGCCACGGCCAAGCGGGTGAGCAATCCGGGTTGCTACCCCACCGGCGCGGTAGGCCTGTTACGGCCGCTGCTGGACGCGGGTCTGGTGCCACGCGACTACCCGATCACCATCAACGCGGTGTCGGGGTATTCTGGCAAAGGCCGCGCCGGGGTCGATGAGTTCGAAGGGCCCGACGCGGTCCAAGCCACGCCCTTCCAGATTTACGGACTGGGCCTGGCGCACAAACACGTGCCGGAGATTCAGCAGTACAGCGGATTGTCCGAGCGGCCCGTGTTCATTCCAGCCTATGGCTCGTTTCGCCAGGGCATCGTGCTGACCATCGCCCTGCAAGTGCGTTTGTTGCCGCCGGGCGTGGATGGCGCGGCGCTTCACGCGTGCCTCGCGCAGCATTACGCAGGCAGCGGGTTTGTCGAGGTGATAGGCATGGACGAGGCGAAAGCGCTGTCGGGGCTGGACCCTCGTGTGCTGAACGACACCGACTCATTGCGCCTGATGGTCTTCGAAAACGCCGGGCACGTGATGCTGGCGGCGGTCTTCGACAATTTGGGCAAAGGGGCGGCCGGGGCGGCGGTGCAGAACCTCGACCTGATGCTCACCGGGGCCTGACGTTCCCTACCCCAATTCGGCCTTCAGCCACGCCACCAACAGGCTCGCCTCCTCACGGCGCGCCTGACCGTGACGGTGGTAGACCGACAGCGCGTTGTCCAGGTGCACGCTCTGGGTGAACGGCGCGATCAGGGCGCCGCTGTCGAGCATGCGCTGTGACGTGCGTCGCCAACCCATCGCCAGGCCATGCCCTTCGACCGCCGCATGCAGCATCAGCGAGTAGCTGTCGAACGCCAGCCCCCTCGCCTGTCGCGGCACGTCAACGCCGAACGTCGCCAGCCAGGTGTCCCATTCCAGTTGATAGACCGGCTGCGCATCGTGGTGCAGCAGCGTGTGGCCGTGCAGATCGTCGAGGGCGATGGGCAGCGTTCGCCCGTTCGCATAGGCGGGGCTGCACACGGGAAAGACTTCATCAGCGGCCGTGAACAGCAACGGGTGCAGGCCGTGGTCGCGGTTGCTGCTCTGCATCGCCACGTCGAAGTAGCCCTGAAAGTCGGTCAGTGGATTGGCCCAGGTGACCATCTTCAGTTCGATTTCCGGGTACTGCTGATGGAAATTCGACAGCCTCGGCATCAGCCAGTGAAACGCCTCGCAGGGCTGACACAGCAACACCACTTCATTCTTCCCCGCCACCCCGCGCAGTCGGTCCGAGGTGCTGGCGACGTCGCGCAATGCATTACCCAACGTGAGGTTGAGCTCGCGTCCCGCATCGGTCAGAAACACGGCCCGGTTGCGGCGCTGAAACAGGGCGATGCCGAGGTCATCTTCCAACGCCCGAATCTGCCGACTGACCGCCGCCTGCGTGAGGTTAAGCTCCTCGGCAGCACGGGAAAAACTCAACAGCCGAGCGGCCGCCTCGAAGGGCAACAGACTGGCCAGCGGCGGGAGGGATTTGCCGAGCTTATTCATAATTTCAGGTAATACATCGCGACGAAGACATCATTTGTAGCACAGCGGGGTGGATCGGCAAGATGGCCGCATTCGCACCCGCCCCTGTAGGAGCGTGGCTTGTCCCGCGATCGCGCCGGGATCACGTCCGACCGCAGTCGTCGTAAAACTGGCTCATGCGGCGTATCTGGAACAATGGATGCGCCGGTTTTGCGACGGGTTCCCCGCCGATCGCGGGACAAGCCACGCTCCTACAGTTCACCCAGACTGGGAACTACTACCATGAATCCGTTGCGCTCCACCCTCCTCCAAGGCGTCGCCTTCGCCGTGCTGGCGACGCTGTGCTGGGCGAGCAATTTCATCTCGCCGTACGTGTTGCAGGGCTACAGCATTCAGGACTTCATGCTCGTGCGTTTCATGATGGCCGGGCTGATCGGCGTTTGTGTGCTGCCGTTCTACCGCGCCCAGCTGCGGGCCCTGCGCCCTCGGCAGTGGCTGACCGGCATGGGCCTCGGTGTGGTGGGGTATTTGGGCTACAGCAGTTGCATCGCGGGTGGAGTGATCTACGGCGGGCCGTTGCTGATCGCCGCGTTCATCGGTGCCGTGCCGGTGTTGCAGGCCTTGCTTGGCAATGCGACACAGCGTTCGCTGCGCTGGGGCCAGTTGGCCGTGCCGGTGACGGTGCTGTGCCTCGGGTTGGTAGCGATCAATCTGAACCTGTTGAACGAATCCGCCAGCGGCCCGACGCAGTTGGGGCTCGGCCTGGCCTTTTCCTTCGGTGCAGTGCTGTTGTGGCTGTCGTTCAGCGCGGTGAATCAAGCGGCGATGGTGCATCTGCACACTCAGGCGACGGCAGCGTGGACCTGCCTGATGACCATTGGCGCAGGGCTTGCCGCCGTCGCGCTGACCCCGCTGGCGTGGGGTGCAAATCTGTTGCGCCTTCCGTCGTTGGGCGTTACCACCCCCGACGCCCTGCACCTGTACGGCTGGGCCGCGTTGATCGCGCTGCTGTCGTCGGTGATCGGCGCCGGGGCCTGGAACGTCGCCTCGCGACGCCTGCCGATGGTGCTCTCCGGGCAATTGATCGCACTGGAATCGCTGTTCGCCAGCCTGCTGGGCCTGGCGTTCCACGGTCGCTTGCCGAGCATGGCCGAAACCCTCGGTCTGGTGCTGATTCTGATCGGCACTGTGTACGCCGTCCGGGTCATCCTCGCGCCCACCCGCCTCGCCTCGGAACAACCCGCTACGCCCTGAACCTCGCCCCATCATGCCCAAGGAGCCTCGTCCATGAACGCCATCGCCGACTACCGCACCTACCCGCTGATCAGCCCGCTGCTCAGCGTCACCGCCACGCCCGAGCTGATTGAAGTGCTGTGGGCTGACCAGCGTCGCAGCCCCTTTCACCTGCTGTGGCTGCGGGATAACTGTCCCTGCGAGGCGTGCGTGTACAGCGTTACCCGCGAACAGGTGTTCGAGATCGCCGACGTGCCGCTCGACCTTGAGGTTCGCGCTGCCGACATCGATAAGCTCGGCGCCCTGCAGGTGCGGTGGCAGGACGGCCATGAAAGCCGCTTCGACCCCGGCTGGCTGCGTGCCCATGCCTACGACGCCGACTCCCGCGAGGAACGGGAAGCCAAACGCCCGCGCAAGCAGCGCTGGGTCGCTGGGCTTGAGCTGCCAGTGTTCGACTACGCGGCGGTGATGGAAGACGACAACGCCCTGCTCGACTGGCTGCTGGCGGTACGGGATGTCGGGCTGACCCAGGTGCGCGGCGTGCCCACCGAACCTGACTCACTGAGCCCGTTGGCGCGACGGATTTCGTTCATTCGCGAAAGCAACTTTGGGGTGTTGTTCAACGTGCAATCCAAAGCCAATGCGGACAGCAACGCCTACACCGCCTTCAACCTGCCGCTGCACACGGATTTGCCGACGCGAGAATTGCAGCCGGGTTTGCAGTTTCTGCATTGCCTGGTGAACAACGCCCAAGGGGGCGACAGCCGGTTTGTCGATGGTTTCTCGGTGGCCGAGGCCTTGCGGATGGAAGACCCGGAGGCGTATCGCTTGCTGTGTGAGGTGCCGGTGGAGTTTCGTAACAAGGACCGTCGCAGCGATTACCGCTGTCTGGCGCCGGTCATCGCGCTGGACGCTCGGGGGGAGGTTTCGGAGGTGCGCATGGCGAACTTTCTGCGCGGGCCGTTCGACATCGAGCCTGCGCTGATGCAGCCGTATTACCGGGCCTACCGGCGCTTCATCGAGATGACCCGCGAGGCCCGGTTTCAGTTTCGCCAGCGGCTGGAAGCAGGACAGCTGTGGTGCTTCGACAACCGCCGCACCCTCCACGCCCGCGACGCGTTCGACCCGGCCAGCGGGGCGCGGCATTTTCAGGGGTGCTATGTGGACCGGGATGAGTTGTTATCGCGGATATGGGTGTTGCAGCGGTGATCGTGAGTGCTCCAACCCATCTGTAGGAGCGAATTCGTTCTGGGCGGCATTCCGACGAAGAAGGTACAGGCGATAGAGAGGTGTCGACTGGACCGGCCTATTCGCGAATGAATTCGCTCTCACAGAGGAACTGCGTTTCAGTAGAGGAACCAGCGTCGAACGCCGATCCCCCTGTGGGAGCGAATTCATTCTGGGCGGCATTCCGACGAAGAAAAGGGTACAGGCGACAGAGAGGTGTCGGATGTCCCGACGTCTCGCGGATGAATTCGCACCTACGAGGTTAATGTTGGCGCAGAGATCATGCATCACCCACCAATCAAAAAATTCCCAGGCCGTCCGGCGTCACTGCCCTCCAACACCGGCACTTGCGCGTCGTCTTTCAACTTCACCCCGGACAATTTCCGGCGCCAGGCCTCGCGCATGAGGTACAGCAACTTGTGCGCGGCCATCGCGTAGCTCATGCCTTCCAGCCGCACATTGGAGATGCAGTTGCGCGCGGCGTCGTTCAAACCGACCCGGGGCGCGTAGGTGAAATACAGGCCCAGACTGTCGGGCGAACTGAGGCCGGGACGTTCGCCGATGAGGATCACCACCATCCGCGCCTTGAGCAGTTCGGCGACCTCGTCCGCCACCGCGACACGGCCCTGCTCCACCAGCACTACCGGCGCGAGACTCCAGCCTTCAGCCGCCGCCAGTTCATCAATACGTTCCAGCATGGCCGGGCTATGACGTTGCACGGCCAGCGACGACAGCCCATCGGCCACCACCACCGCCAGATCGAACCCCTCCGGGTGCGCCTCGGCATACCCACGCAACTGCTCCACCGAATCCGCCGACAAGCGCCGCCCCAGGTCCGGCCGTTGCAGGTAGATGTTCCGGTCCGGCGCCGAGCTATGGACGGTCAGGGTTTCCCGTTGACGGCCCTTCAATTGCTCGCTCAACGCCGCGTGATCGAAAGGCAAATGCACGGCATCGCGGGCCTGGGCGTGGGCGAACTGGAAGTCCAGTTGCGCCGCCGTCGGCAGGCTGGTTCCAGCATGACCCAAGGCAATCCGCGCCGAGGTCAGCGAGCGTAACTGCTGCCAGGCGTCGGCCTGGGCCGGGGTCTTGTTGTGGTCGTCACTCATGGCCAAACGTCCTCACTACAACTGCGCCAGCGCCTTGCGAAACAGCGGTGGCACGCCCTGCCCCAAGCGCACGCTGTTGTCGTCCTGACGCAGGATGTCCATGCGCGTCAGCCATGCCTCGAACTCCGGCGCCGGGCGCAAGCCAATGGTCTTGCGTGCGTACAGCGCGTCGTGGAACGAGGTGGTCTGGTAATTGAGCATCACGTCGTCGGAGCCGGGAATGCCCATGATGAAGTTGATCCCGGCGACCCCGAGCAGCGTCAGCAGCACGTCCATGTCGTCCTGATCGGCTTCGGCGTGGTTGGTGTAGCAAATGTCGCAGCCCATCGGCACGCCCAGCAGCTTGCCGCAGAAGTGATCTTCGAGCCCCGCGCGGATGATTTGCTTGCCGTTGTACAGGTATTCCGGGCCGATGAAGCCGACCACGGTGTTGACCAGGAACGGGTTGAAATGCCGGGCCACGGCGTAGGCGCGGGTTTCGCAGGTCTGCTGATCGACGCCATGGTGTGCGTTGGCCGACAGCGCGCTGCCTTGCCCGGTCTCGAAATACATCAGGTTATTGCCCAGCGTCCCGCGCTTCAGGCTTAGCCCCGCTTCGTAGCCTTCGCGCAGGATTTCCAGGCTGATGCCGAAGCCGCTGTTGGCCGCTTCGGTGCCCGCGATGGACTGAAACACCAGGTCCAGCGGCACGCCTTTTTCGATGGCGGCCACGGAGGACGTGACGTGGGTCAGCACGCAGGACTGGGTGGGAATCTCGTAGTGACGGATCACGCCGTCGAGCATTTTCAGCAATTCGGTGATGGCGCTGATGCTGTCGGTGGCCGGGTTGATGCCGATCATGGCGTCGCCGTTGCCATACAGCAGGCCGTCGAGGACGCTGGCGGCGATGCCGGCCGGGTCGTCCGTCGGGTGGTTGGGCTGCAAGCGGGTGGACATCCGCCCGCGCAGGCCCACGGTGTTGCGGAAACGGGTGACGACGCGGATCTTCTGCGACACCAGCACGAGGTCCTGCACGCGCATGATCTTCGACACCGCCGCGACCATTTCCGGTGTCAGCCCCGGCGCCAGCGCCTTCAGGCTGGCCTCCGTGGCGTCGTCCCCCAACAGCCAGTCACGAAAGCCGCCGACGGTCAGGTGACTGACCGGCGAGAAGGCCGCCAGATCGTGGGTGTCGACAATCAAACGCGTCACTTCGTCCTGTTCGTAAGGGATCAACGCCTCGTTGAGGAAGCGCTTGAGCGGCACGTCGGCCAAGGCCATTTGGGCCGCCGCGCGCTCGGCATCGCTACTGGCCGCGACTTCGGCGAGAAAGTCGCCAGAGCGTGCGGGGCTGGCCTTGGCCATGAGCTCGCGCAGGCTGTCGAAACGCCAGACCATGCCACCGATGCTGTGGGAAAAACTCATCGCCCGCTTCCTCTCTCGATACCGAACGTCTTAACCCGCGACCGCCACAACGGCACCACGGCCACGCACCACTTTGCAGAACAGCGCACCCACGGCCATCAAGCCGATGAAGATGCCGCAGATGACCAGATTGAACCACACCATCGCGATCAGACAGACCACTGCCAGCACCAGCGCGATGCCCGGCACGATGGGGTAGCCCGGCGCCCGGAAACTGCGTTCGAGGTTCGGCTCGCTGCGACGCAGTTTGAACAGGCTAAGCATGCTGACGATGTACATCACAATAGCGCCAAACACCGACATGGTGATCATCGCGGCGGTCAGGGTCATGCCTTGCAGATTGACCAGGCCGTCGCTGAGGATCGCCAGAATCCCGATCACGCCGCCGGCCAGAATGGCACGATGCGGCGTCTGGAAACGTGACAATTTGGCCAGGCTCGGGGGCAGGAAACCTGCGCGGGCCAGGGCGAAGAACTGACGGGAGTAGCCCAGAATGATGCCGTGGAAGCTCGCCACCAGACCGAACAGGCCGATCCACACCAACATGTGCATCCAGTTGGAATTGTTGCCGACCACGGCTTTCATCGCCTGGGGCAGCGGGTCGTTAATGTTCGACAGCGTGCGCCAGTCGCCCACGCCACCGGCGAAAATCATCACGCCAATCGCCAGCACCACCAGCGTCAGAATGCCCGCCACATAAGCGCGAGGGATGGTGCGTTTCGGGTCCTTGGCTTCTTCGGCCGCCATGGCGGCGCCTTCGATGGCGAGGAAGAACCAGATCGCGAACGGGATCGCCGCGAAGATGCCGCTGATCGCGGGCAGGCTGAAGGTGTCGGAACCGGCCCAGCCCCCCAGTACGAAATTGCTGAAGCTGAAGCCCGGCGCGACGACGCCCATGAACACCAGCAACTCGGCGACGGCCAGCACGGTCACCACCAGTTCGAAGGTGGCGGCGATGCTGACGCCGAGGATGTTCAGGGTCATGAACACGATGTACGCACCAATGGCCGCAACCCTCGGGTCCAGCGACGGGTATTGCACGTTGAGGTAGGCACCGATGGCCATGGCGATGGCCGGGGGCGCGAAAACGAATTCGATCAGGGTCGCGAGGCCCGCGATCATCCCGCCGGTTACGCCAAACGCCCGCAGGCTATAGGCGAACGGGCCGCCCGCATTCGGGATTGCGGTGGTCAGTTCGGTGAAGCTGAAAATGAAACAGGTGTACATCACCGCCACCATCAGCGTGGTGACCAGAAAGCCCAGGGTGCCTGCGGTGCCCCAGCCGTAGCTCCAGCCGAAATACTCGCCGGAAATCACCAGGCCCACGGCCAATCCCCACAGGTGCAGGGTTCCCAATGTCGGTTTGAGTTGTGTAACAGTCATGTGCGTGCACCCCGGTAGCCAATCGACGGAATTTGCCTGACGTCGAGCATAGCCACAGGTTTGCGGCCAAGGCTTGACCCTGCAAAGCGGGGTTTGTCGTGTGCGGTCAAGTTTTCCGGGTATTTGCGCGGGGTGCGCCATGCTGGCGCGCCGTGAGCCTGCTTTGCTTTATCTCGGGTCATGTTTGACGGGGGTTGGGTGCCACCTCAGTACCCAGTGGGGGGGGTCGATGGGTAGCAGCTACTGAGCAGCGCATCGATTCTCAACCCGTTACACCTGAGTAGGAGTGAGCTTGCTCGCGATGACGTCGGTACATCCAATGCACCTTTAGCGTTCGTCCGATAGCTATCGCGAGCGAGCTCACTCCTACAGGTTCGTCAGCGGATTGCTAAAGGTATTGGCATTCATCCGTAACAAGGTATGACATTTGCTTGAAAGAAATTCATACAGACCCTGAAGGCCGCTCACGTCCATGCTTCAGACCCTCATTCCGCAGGCCACGCCGAACACCTCCCCCGCCAGCAATCGCGGGGTGTTGTCGGCTGCCGCCAACGGTCTGGACGGGCTCATCGTGCAGCATGGCGGCGATCTGGATCAGGTGTTCGGCCGCTCCGGCATCGACCCCGAACAACTCCTGCACCCGACCCTCAGCCTGCCCCTCACCAACTATTGCAAGGTGCTGGAAGAAGCGGCTCGGCAAACGGGTTGCGACAATTTCGGCTTGCGCTATGGCCAGCAGTTCCAGCCGCAGGCGTTGGGTTTGCTGGGCTACATCGGGCTGTGTTCGCCGACGCTGGAAGCCGCGCTGATCAACTTTTCCGAGGCCTTTCCCTTTCATCAGCACAGCACGCTGATCGAACTGGTGGACCAAGGTGAGTGTTACCGCTTCGATTATCAGGTGCGGCACGGTGCGATTCACGAACGTCGGCAGGACGCCGAGCTGACCATGGGCATGGCGCTGAACCTGGTGCGCCATGTGTTGGGGCCGGACTGGGCGCCTCGGCAAGTGGCCTTTGAACACGCAAGGCCCCAGGACTGGCACGAACACCGCGACGTGTTTCACGCCGATGTGCAGTTCGCCCAAGGGTGCAATTCCTTGTTGATTCCCAAATCCGAGTTGATCGGCAAAGCGATGCCCGGCAGCGATCCGATTCTGCTGATGTTGATCAAGGACGCGATTCGCCAACTGGGAGACAACGGCAGCGAAACCACGCTGCTGGAACGCGCCCGCCAGACCATTCTCGCCACCCTGCACTTGGGTGAACCTGCCCTCGACGAGATCGCCCACAACCTCGGCCTGTCGGAATGGGCGCTGCAACGTAAACTGCGCGACCACGGTTTGAGCTTCACTCAACTGGTGGACCAAATCCGCCAGGAAACCGCCCTCGCCCACCTCAAACAGCAAAACCTCAGCGTCACCCAACTCGCCTCGCTGCTGGGCTACTCCGAAACCAGCGCCTTCTCGCGAGCGTTCAAGCGCTGGTTTGGGGTGAGTCCAAAGCAGTGGCGCAGCGCGACCACCACGCAGTAATCACACCGTCCTCTTTAGCGGCACGGCTTGCCGACGGCAGCGACCTCAACATTGCCACCGCCGGCAAGCCGGACTGCTACAGATGCATCAGGCCGTGCGTTGCAACACCAACCGCTGCAAACGCCCCATGCTCAAGAATGCCAGCGCACCCACCAACGCATGTGCCGCCACCACGTACATCGCCCCGGAGAACGACCCGGTGGACTGCACGATGTAGCCGATCACGATCGGGGTGAAGATGCCCGAGAGGTTGCCGAACATGTTGAACAAGCCACCCGCCATCCCGGTGATTTCCTTGGGCGAGGTGTCGGACACCAGCGTCCAGTCCACCGCGACCACGCCTTTGCCGAAGATCGCCAGCGACATCAGGATCGTCACGACCCACATCGATTCGGTGAAGTTGCAGAACACCAGCGTCGCGCCCATCGTCATGCCGCACACCAGCGGAATCTTGCGCGCCACCGACAGCGAGAAGCCCTTGCGGATCAGGTAATCGCACACCGCCCCGCCGCACAACGCGCCGAGCAGGCCGCAGATGCCCGGGATCGCTGCAATGGCGCCCGCTTCCATGATGTTCAGCCCGCGCCCTTTCACCAAGTACACCGGAAACCACGTCAGGAAGAAATACTGCAGCGAGGTGTCGCAGTATTTGCCGAGGTAGATCGACCACATCATCGGGCTTTTCAGCAGGACCTTCAGGTCTGAAAAGCGCGGCACGAACGCGCCTTTTTCCTTCGGTTTGTCCATGTCTACCTGAGCGCCGCCTTCACGCAGATGCTCCAGTTCGGCGCGGTTGACCGAAGGGTGCTCGGTCGGGGTTTTCACGAACTTGAACCAGATCAGGCTGACCACGATCCCCAGCCCGCCCATGAACCAGTACACGTGTTCCCAGCCGTAGCGGTGAGCGATGAACCCCATGGCCGGCGCCAGCAGCACCACCGACATGTACATCGACGAATTGAAGATCACCGTCGCCAGTCCGCGTTCCTGCAACGGAAACCACGCCGCGACGATGCGGCTGTTGGCGGGATAGACCGGCGCCTCGATCAGCCCCAGCAAAAAGCGCAACACGAACAGCGTGCCAATCGCGACCGGCACTGAGAAGAAGCCGATCATGCCCTGCGCGACGGTGATGGTGGACCAGAGAAACAACGACAGCCCGTAGACGCGCACCGAGCCGAACTTGTCGAGCAACCAGCCGCCCGGCAACTGCCCGAGCACATAGGCCCAGGCGAACGCCGAGAACATGTAGCCCAGGGTGACGGAGTTGATGCCCAGCACTTCGGTCAGTGCGGAGCCTGTGATCGACAGCGTGGCGCGGTCGCCGACGTTGATCGCGGTGACGATGAACAGCATCGCAAGGATGCCGAAACGCACTTTGCTGCGCACGGCGGTTGTAGCACCCGCAGCCGAAGCGGCCGCGCTGGCGGTGTTGGAATGTTCCACATGAAAGCCCTCATTTTGTTGTTATAGATCGGCCACAAGAGCGCCCCGTGGGGAAGCGCTCCCGGTCATGCACACACGGTGTTCGCTGATGAATCAGGGGCGGGAACCGACCTCGGCGGTTTGCGCGGTCCAGGCCTTGACCTGTTCGCTCAACGACAGCCCGAGGCCCGGACGGGTCGGCACCAGCATCCGCCCGTTGCGGGTCTCCAGACGCTCGTTGAACAGCGGCTCCATCCACTCAAAATGCTCGACCCACGGCTCCGTCGGGTAGGCCGCCGCGAGGTGCACGTGCAGCTCCATCGCGAAGTGCGGGGCCAGCATCAGCCCCGCCTGTTCGGCCATGGCCGCCACCTTGAGGTACGGCGTGATGCCGCCGACCCGAGGCGCGTCCGGCATCAGGAAATCGGCGCCACGTTTGTTGATGAACTCAGCGTGCTCGGCGACGCTGGTGAGCATTTCCCCGGTGGCGATCGGGGTATCGAATTGCTGGGCCAAGGCGGCGTGGCCTTCGGCGTCGTAGCAGTCCAGCGGCTCCTCGATCCAGATCAGGTTGAATTCTTCGAAGCGACGGCACATGCGCTGGGCGGTCGGGCGATCCCATTGCTGGTTGGCATCAACCATCAGCGGGAAGTCATCGCCAAGGTGCTTGCGAACCGTGGCCACGCGGTGCAGGTCGATGGCGCAATCCGGCTGGCCGACCTTGAGCTTGATCCCGCCGATGCCCTTCTCCCGCGACATGTCGGTATTGTGCAGCAGTTGCTCCAGCGGCGTGTGCAAAAAGCCGCCCGAGGTGTTGTAGCAACGCACAGAATCCCGATGCGCACCCAGCAGACGCGCCAGCGACAGGTTGGCGCGCTTGGCTTTCAGGTCCCACAGCGCCACGTCGAAGGCACCGATGGCCTGGGTCGACAAACCACTACGCCCCACCGACGCCCCGGCCCAGCAAAGTTTGGTCCACAGCTTGGCAATGTCGCTGGGGTTCTCGCCGATCAGCGCCGGGGCGATTTCCTTGGCGTGGGCAAACTGGCCGGGGCCGCCTGCGCGCTTCGAGTAACTGAACCCCATACCGCGATGGCCGTCGGTGGTCTCGATCTCGGCCACCAGAATGGCGATTTCGGTCATCGGCTTCTGCCGTCCGGTCAGCACCTTGGCGTCGCTGATGGGGTTGGCCAGCGGCAGGAATACCGAAGACACCTTGACCCAGGCGATCTGGTCGTTATCGGAAGACGTGACGTTTTGTTGTTGTGTGAGCATTGGCAAGCGCCCCTGATCTGTCTGCAAAATCCGGTGATAGTGACTGCCATGATTGCGCAATCATTCCAGCCGATAAAAAAAGCGATCCGCCTCGAACAGGCGATCACTATGAGCCGGATCTTACACTGATTGCGCAATCATTCAACACCACGTTTGTCGGACAATCGAAAAGCGGGGTTCAGGTACTGGCGCGGTCGATCAGGGTAAATCCGGTGTCGACGCGGACGCGCGTGGCGCTGGAGGTGTGTTCCTGAAACCGGTCGAGCAAGGCCTGGGCGACTTGTAGCCCGATGCGATTGCCATCGACGCGCACGGTGGACAACGCTGGATAGACCTGCGCCGCGCTGCTCAAATCGCCGAAGCCCATGACCGCCAGGTCTTCAGGCACCCGCAGGCCGCGACTCGCCGCTTCGGCCAGGACGCCTTGGGCGACGGTGTCGGAGCTGCACACGACAATATCCGTGGAGACGCCGCGATCCAGCAGGTTCGCTAGGCCCTCCCGCCCGACTTGAAGGGTGGCGGGCGGCGCGAGGACTTCCATCGGTACGTTGTTGATGCCGTGCTGTTCGAGTGCCGCGATCAGGCTGTGGCAACGGCGCAACCCGCGAGGGTCGCCGATGGCCACGACGGAGAAGCGCTTATAGCCTTTTTGCAGCAGGTGCCGGGCGGTGTCCTCCCCCACTTTTTCGTGGGAGAAACCGACCAGCATGTCGATGGGGTCTTCACTCAAGTCCCACGCCTCGACCACCGGGATCCCCGCCTGCGCCAGACGCGTGCGGCTGGATTCGGTGTGCAGCGTACCGGTCAGCACGATGCCGTCGGGGCGCCTGCCGAGTACCGCTTCCAGCAGTTTTTCTTCCTGCTCGGCGTCGTAGCCGGTCAGGCCCAGCAGCGTCTGATAACCGGCCTGGGTCAGCCGGTCCATCAACGCCTGCACCGTGTCGGCGAAGATCGAGTTGGCAATCGTCGGCAGGAAAATCGCCACCAGCCGGCTCTTGTTGCTGGCCAGACCACCGGCCAGCATGTTCGGCACATACCCGGTCTTGCGCACCGCTTCGCGCACCTTCTCGCGGGTGTCCTCGCTCACCAGGTCAGGCCGATGCAATGCCCGCGACACCGTCATGGGCGACACACCCGCGACCTTGGCCACATCGATCAACGTAAGGCTGGAGGCTTTCTTCGGCTCGGACGACGACACAAGGTCCGCCGACCTGCCTGATTTCTTCGGCATGAACGATTCCGGATTCAACGCTGGGGGAGGCACCGCCCGGACTAGGCGTGCGCCGAAAGGGAATTTAACAAAGGTGGGACGGACACGCACTGGAATAACGCGAGCGATCTGCCGTGAGACCTCAGTAAACCCTGTAGGAGCGAATTTATTCGCGAAGCATTCGTACAGCCGATGCATCGCCATCGCCCACACCCTCCTTCGCGAATGAATTCGCTCCTACAGTTGAAACCGGGGCAGACTTCACACTTCCCGGCGCCGATGGATCTCTGTGGGAGCGAATTTATTCGCGAAGCGTTCGTACAGCCGATGCATCTCCATCGCCCACACCCTCCTTCGCGAATGAATTCGCCCCCACAGTTAAAACCGAGGCTGACTTCATATTTCGCGGCGCCCAAATGCCCTGTAGGAGCGAATTCATTCGCGAAGCATTCGTACAGCCGACGCATCTCCATCGGTCACGCCCTCTTTCGCGAATGAATTCGCTCCCACAGTTGAAACCGAGGCTGACTTCATATTTCGCGGCGTCCAAATGCCCCTGTGGGAGCGAATTTATTCGCGAAGCGTTTGTACAGCCGACGCATCTCCATCGGCCACACCCTCCTTCGCGAATGAATTCGCTCCTACAGTTAGAACCACAGTTATCAAAACTCCAACTTGGCCCGCGCCACCAACTGCCGTGGCTCGCCGATGGAAATGGCCGGTGAGCCGAGGCCGCTGGCGGAGGTGTAGTACCTCTCGTCGAACATGTTTTTCAGGTTGAGTTGCAGGGTCAGGTCGCGTTCGTCGAGCTTCATTTTGTAGGAGACGAAGGCGTCGGCGACTTTCGAGGACGGCAGGTGGTATTCGGTGCCTGCGCCGTCGTTCACGCCCCAGCGGCTGGCGAAACGTGCGCCGGTGCCTGCGCGCAAGTCGCCGATGCCGACGTGGCCGAAGTCGCGGGTCAGGTAGAGGGCGCCGGTGTGTCTGGACACGCCGTCCAGCGGCTCGCCCTTGAGGATCGGGTCTTCCAGGACTTTTGTGTCGGTGTAGGCGTAGCTGCCGGTCAGGCTCCAGAATTCGTTGATCTGGCCGGTGATGTCGGCTTCCAGTCCTCGGGAGCGCACCTCACCCGACACCCGCGTGCAGGTCTCGGTGCCGCACGGCTCGCTGGTCTGCACGTTTTTCTTGTTGATGTTGAACAGCGCAACGGTGGCGGTGATGGCGTCGTTCTGGAACTTGGTGCCGATTTCATAGGACTTGCCCTCTTCCGGCGGCAGGTCGCCAATCGGCGCGGCAATCGAGGTGTTCGGGCGGAACGACTCGGTGTAGCTGCCGTACACCGACCAGTCCGGCTGGATCAGGTAGACCAGGCCCACGCGGGGCACGACCTTGCTGTCTTTCACGTCGGCACCGACCACGAACGGACGGCCTTTGCCGGTCATTTCATCGAAGGCGTCGTAGCGCAGGCCGGCCTGGAAGATCCATTGATCGTTCAAATGCACGGCGTCTTGCACGAAGAAGGCGTGGGTGCGCAGGTGATCGGTCTGGTCGCTGTTCGGCGCGCTGGCCACGCTTGGCTGCGGGGTCACGCCGTAGACCGGCGCGTTGTAGTTAAAGTCGACCTTGTTGGCGCTGCGAAACAGGTCGCCCAGTTCGCGGTCGTTTTTCATGTAATCGGCGCCGAACAGCAGCTCATGGCGCACGTCGCCCCAGTACAGGTTGCCCAGCATGTTGACGGTGGCGGTGTGGGCGAACTGCACGGCATCGCGGGTGGCATCGCCACGTCGGGTGACGGCGCCGGTGGTGTAGTTGGCCGAGATGAAACGCGACTGGTAGTCGTTGTAATAATTGCGGCTGTAGGCGTAGCCGGTGCGCAAGGTCCAGGTGTCGTTGAGGCGATGGTCCATGCGCAGATCGAGGGAATCGGAGCGGCCGGTGGTGACGTTGAACGGCTCGTCCAGACGACGGTTGCGCGGGATGTCCAGCACCTTGCCGGTCTTGGTGTTGATCTGCGTGCCCCGATCGAACGGCACCGAATATTCCATGTGTTCGTAGGCCGCCGAGACCGTGGTGTCGTCGCCGTACCAGGCCAGCGACGGGGCGATCACCGACTGGTCGATGCTGCCGAAATTGCGCCAGTAATCGTAATTCTGCTTGTCGGCGATGACGCGGTACGCCAGGCCGTTGGTGCCAATCGGGCCGGTCAGGTCGATCTGCTCGCCGCCCCCACCGAAGCTGCTGCCGAACGCGGAAATGGAACGGGCATCCACCAACTGCGGTTTCTTGGTGACAACGTTGATCACGCCGCCGGGGTCCTGCACGCCGTAGAGCATCGAGGACGGGCCTTTCAGCACTTCGATGCGCTCGGTGGTCGGCGTGAAGTTGCGCGCCTGCACCGACTGCATGCCGTCGCGCATGATCGAGTTGTCACGGTTGGTGCCGAAGCCGCGCTTCTGAATGGCGTCCTGAGTGCCGCCCAGGGTGTTGCCCTGCTTCACGCCGCTGACCGCGTTGATCGCTTCGTCGAGGCTGTTCGGCTGACGGTCTTCGATCACCCGGTTGGTGACCACGTTCACGGTTTGCGGCACTTCCACCAGCGGGGTTTCGGTGCGTGTCGCGACCGAGGCCTTGCGCGCCTGATAGCTCGTTCGGCTGTGCTCGGTTTCGCTGATGTCGGTCTGGGAAGTGGCGTCGATGTTGACAGCGTCCAGCTGCATTTCTTCAGCGCTGGCCAGCGTGCTCAGGCCAAGGGAACACAGCAACGCCGTGACCGAACACGCCCCCAGCACGGCGGGACGAAAGGCGGGCAAGGCGGACACACGAAAACCGGATTGAGCTGTCATGAACGGAGGCACCTGAGGTGTCGAGCGGTGAAGGATCGTTCGTCGGGAACGCATCTGATTCTCACTACACGGATGCCAGTGGGGTTTACCTCACTCCTTTTTTGAAAATAATTGTGTTGGGGGAAACCATCGTATGCATCACGCGATTTCTGTGGGGGCCCCTCGATGGGGCGAAGCATCAAAATGCCAGCAATCCGCACCGCCGTAACACCCTGTATCATTCGCCGCGCCTCCCCCCCCTTGCGTACTGAAATCAAGGATTGTTCATGCGTACCCGCTTGCTGACCCCTCTTGCATTGATCATCGGCACGGCATTCTGTGGCTCGGCCCAGGCTAGCGGTGACGATTCCTGCTACCCCAACTGGTCGCTGCTGCGCGACTCGCTGGACGTGTGCAACAACCTCGCGTTTCTCAGCCCCGGCAACGACAGCCGGGTGAACCTGCGGCTGATGCTCGCCGACCGCAAGGCGCTGGAGCTCAGCCCCAACGCGCTGACCGACGATGAAGTCGCGGAAGGTTTCGGTCCGGTACCGTTCCCGGTGGCACGTCTGGAGACGTCGGTCGAGGAAGGCGATCAAGGCGATAATTCCAGCACGGCAGCACTGGGCGAGTTGCTGGAGAAACTGGGTCTGAAACGCGACAGCCTCGACACGGCAGGCGACGCGTTCCTGCAAGGGGAAGGCAGCCGCTGCCGCAGCAACAGCGACGACAGCGCCACAGTGTTCATCCAGCACGTCGTCGAGGCGCCGCAGCTGTCCGACGCCGAGCGTCAGTCCCTGGCCCGCGCGCGCATGCAATTGTTGGAAACCTGCACGTGGGAAGGCGAAAAACAGGCCGCGCTGCTGCCGAGCGACATTCAATCGGCAGAGGGCAAGGCGTTCCTCGTCTACCTGCAAGCGGCCTCGGATTTCTACAGCGGGCGCTTTGCCGCCGCCGAAACCGGGTTTGCCAGCCTGAGCGACAGCCCCGAGCCGTGGCTCAAGGAAACGGCGCTGTACATGGTCGCCCGCACCCGGCTCAACGACGCGCAAAAAGACGCGTTCGACGAGTACGGCACGATGAAGGACGGGCTCGACCCCGCGCCATTTGCCCAGGTCGCGCAAGCCTTTGATCACTACCTCAGCGCCTACCCCACCGGCACTTACGCGCAGTCCGCCAAGGGCCTGATGCGTCGGGTGCACTGGCTGTCGAAAGACCTCGACAAGCTCGCCGAGGATTACAACTGGCAACTGGCCGACGCCAAGGACGACCAGCGCAACCTGCCGGTGGACGCGCTGATTCAGGAAACTGACAACAAGCTGCTGATGCTCATGACCGGCGCCACGCCGTCGGCCTTGCTCACCGCCACTCACGACCTGATGCTCATGCGGCCCGACACGCAGTCATCGCTGACCCGCGACGCGCTGCTGGCTCAGAAATCCCTCTTCGCCCAGCAACCGGCGATGTTCGATTACCTGCAAGCGGCGTTCGCGTTCTACCTCGACAAGAACCCCGCCGAGGCGCTGAACCACCTGCCGAAAGACGTGCCCGCCGCCCTCGATTATTTCGCGTTCAGCCAGCAGACCCTGCGCGGCCTGGCGCTGGAAGCAACCGGTGACAAGGCCGCCGCCCAGGCTTTGTGGCTGAAGCTGTTGCCGCTGGCGAAACAGCCGTTGCAACGGGAACAACTGGAACTGGCGCTGGCGATGAACCACGAACGCAGCGGGCAACTGGCCAAGGTGTTCGCCAGCGACTCGCCGATTCAGTCCGCGCAAGTGCGTTTGATCTTGCTGGGCAAGGTGGCGGATGCGCCGTTGCTACGTCAGCAGATCGCCCAAGGCATCAGCGACAACGAGAAGGCCACCGCGCAATTCGTGCTGCTCTATAAAGAGCTGATGCACGGCCAGTACGCGGCGTTCGGCGACGACCTCAAGGCCCTGCCGGAAAAACCCGCCGACAACAAACTCACCACGCAATTGGGTTACGTCTACGGCGACGGCCAGAGCCTGCAACTGTTCCGCTGGAACGGCGCGAAGGCTGAGTCGAGCTACGCCTGCCCCGGCATCGCCGACACCGCCGCGACGCTTCAGGCCAACGGCCAGCACCCCAAGGGCTTGAACTGCCTCGGCGAATTCATCCTGCGCAACGGCTTGGACAGCATGCCGCTGGACCAGCGCCCCGCTACCACGCAGCTTGGCGGCGGCGAACCGGGTTTCAAGGGCGATGGGTTCTCGCGTCTGGACGGCTATCAAACCGTGATCGCCGATGCCAAGGCCGGGCGTGACGAAAAAGCCTATGCGCTGTTCCGCGCGATCAACTGTTACGGGCCATCCGGCTACAACAGCTGCGGCGGCAAGGACGTGGCACCGCCGGTGCGCAAAGGCTGGTTCAAACAATTGAAGAGCACCTACGCCGGGACCACGTGGGGCAAGACGTTGCAGTATTACTGGTGATAACGCCGCTGCGTCGAGCGTTGATCGGGCTGCTGTTCTGCGTTTCGACAGGGGGTTCAGCGTGGGCCTCGGTAGACGCCAGAGACTACGACACGTTCTGGCTGTGGAGCGGCGTCGCGTCACAGCCGGTGCTGGAGCAGGCGAAGACGTTGTATGTGTTGCAGGGGCAGATTTTCGCGCCCCGTCGCGACAAACAGCGGGTGGATTTCATTGCTCAGGGCATGAGCGTCACGCGGCTGCCGTCGCCGGAGCTGTGGATCGTCTACCGCGCCCACACCCTGCGCTGGCCGGACTCGGTCTATCGCCAGCTCTTCGGGCAGGTCGAACGTTGGCGACAGGCGGGCAACGCGGTGACGGGCATCCAGATCGACTTCGACGCCCGCACCCGCTATTTGCAGGAGTACGTGACCTTCCTCAACGACCTGCGCGAGCGCATGCCGTCGCGATACAAACTGAGCATCACCGGGCTGATGGACTGGAGCAGCAACGCCGACCCTGCCGCCATCGGTCAGTTGAAAGGCGTGGTGGATGAGATCGTGGTGCAGACGTATCAGGGACGACGGAGCATTCCGGACTACGCCGCGTACCTGCCGAGGGTGAGCCGGTTGGGCGTGCCATTCAAAGTCGGGCTGGTGCAGGGCGGGGAATGGGACGCGCCGGGGTATTTGCGCGGGAGCGAATGGTTTCGGGGGTATGTGGTGTTTTTGAGGAATGCGCGGTAAAGATCGCGCCACGGCCTTGTAGGCAGGTGATGATCCGCAGACCGCCGCTGACAATGAATTGCCCCCCCACGGGTTGGATGGGTGTCCAACTTCTTGGGGGCAATTCACCGGCTCAAGGGCCGTATTCAATCTCGATATCCAGCAACGCCGCGCCCAACGCTTTGCCATGGGCGTCCAGCGCCAGCGAGCGTGTCACGCCACCTTTCAAAATGCCCGGCATCACGAAGTTCAACGCCTGCACCTTCGGCAACGCGTACCGCTGTAAAGCCCCCGCCTTCGGATCGAGCAATCCGGCAAAGTGCGCTGCCACCCGCTCGGCCGTCAGTTGCTCGACCAGTCGCGGGTAATCCTCCGCCCGGTACGCAATCACCGAAATGTTCGACGTATCGCCCTTGTCCCCGGTGCGCGAATGGGCCAGGTCGCGCAGTTTGACGACGCTCATGATGCATCCTCCAAATGAACGCGCGGCGAGACCGCCTCGCGGGGCAGCAGCAACGAGGCGACCGCCACCACCTGCCTCACCGCCTTGGTCGCCCCGCCGCCGCCATAGGGGCCGTTGGTGTACAAGGTTTCGACTTCATTGCCGATCCGTACCGCTTCAGCCTTGTCGGCGCAACGGGCCGCGACCCGCAAACGCACTTCCCAAGGCTCACTTGATGCACGCGAACCCAACTCGGCACCGTGCAACGAATCGACCCCGATCAGCTCGGCGCGCACGTCGTCAAACACCACACCGGTGATTTTCAACCGCTCCAGCACCACGTCCCGCGCCAGTTGCGCCCGGGCCAGCGCGCCGGGGCCGCCGTAGGAAATCTGTCCCTCGCCGATCCAGCCGTCGAGAAACCCCACCGACACTTTCAGCGTCTCGGGGCGTGCGCGACCGGACGCTCCGTCGGCACGCACTTCGTTGGGCGCTACGACATTAAAAGAAACGCCCGAAAAATCCGCCGTTACGTCAGGGGTCAGGTACGCGCTAGGGTCGTGCACTTCGTAGATCATCTGCTCAGTGCAGGTCGCCGTGTCGATACGTCCGCCAGAGCCCGCCACCTTGCTGATCACCGCCCTGCCCTCGGCGTCGATTTCGGCCAGCGGGAAACCCAACCTCGCCAGATCCGGCACGTCTTTCACGCCGGGGTCAGCGAAATAGCCCCCGGTGATTTGCCCCGCGCACTCCAGCAGGTGACCGATCAGCGTGCCGCGCCCCAACCGCGCCCAGTCGTCCGACGCCCAGCCGAACTCGAACAGTTGCGGCGCAAGGAACAGCGAAGGGTCGGCCACGCGTCCGGTGATCACTACATCAGCGTCGGCCTTCAGCGCGTCAACAATGCCTTCAGCCCCCAGATAAGCGTTGGCAGAAATCAGCCGGTCTCCCAGCGCCTTGATCGTCGAGCCGTTGTCCAGCGTCTGTTCAGGGTCCAGCTGCGCGAGCACATCGTCCCCCGTCAGCGCGGCGACTTTCAGGCCGTGCAATCCCAGCGTCGCCGCGATCCGCCGCACCTCTTTCGCGGCCGACAACGGGTTGGCCGCGCCCATGTTGGTGATCACCCGCAAGCGTTGCTGCCCCGGCTCACGGCCAAGGGCCACGAACGGCAGGACGCGACGCATGCGCTCGCTCAGCAGTGGGTCGAAACCGGCGTCGGGATCAGTGAGCCGCGCCTGTTGCGCGAGGGCGATGGTGCGCTCGGCCAGGCATTCGAACACCAGGTAATCCAGCGCACCCTTTTCGGCCAGCTCCACGGCCGGCTCGATGCGGTCGCCCGAGTAACCGGCGCCGGAGCCCATACGTAAGGTTTTCATTCAAAACACTCCCAGCAGCAGCGCGGTGAGGGTCATCAGCACCGATGCGCCAAACAGAAACGGGATGGTGAAACGCTGGTGGTCGGCCAGTTCGACCTTGCACAGCCCCACCAGCAGAAAGGTCGCGGGGGTCAGCGGGCTGACCGGGAAACCGGTGGTGTGCACGCCCAGCAATGAAGCTTGCGCGACTTGCAGCGGATCGACGCCCAGCGCGCGGCCGACTTCGGCAATCACTGGCATCACGCCGAAATAGAAAGAATCCGGGTCGAACAACAGGCTCAGCGGCATCGACAGGAAGCCCACGACCATCGGGATCAATTTGCCGTGGCCTGCCGGAATTTGCGCCACCGCGACTTCCGCCATGGCCTTGAGCATGCCGGTGCCTTGCATGATCCCGGTGAACACACCCGCCGCCAGAAGAATGCTGGCCATGGTCAGCGCGGTCTTGGCGTGGGCGTCGATGCGCGCCCGTTGCGCATCGACGTTGGGGTAGTTGATGCACAGCGCCAGCACGGTGCCGACCATGAACATCACCACCGGGTCGACCCAGCCCGCGATCATCACGGCCATGACGACAACGGTCAGCAGCAGGTTGAGCCAGAACAGGCGCGGACGGCGCAGCACTTCGTCCTGTTCGGTGAGGACGCGCTCGGGCACCACATCGACTTTCGCTCCGGCGCCAAGCCCCAGGCGCTTTTCTTCACGACGCCCCAGCAGCCAGGCACTGATTAAGACAAACGCCAGGCCGACGATCTGCACCGGAATCAGCGGCTGGAACAGCTCGGCCACGGGCACGTGCAAGGCGGCGGACGAACGCAACACCGGACCGGTCCACGGCAGGAAATTCACCCCCGCCGCCATCGCCGCGACGCAGGCCAGGATTCGCCGGTTGATGCCCAGCCGTGTGTACAGCGGCAGCATCGCCGGGATAGTCACCAGAAAAGTCACCGCCCCCGAACCGTCGAGGTGGACCAGCAACGCCAGCAGCGCCGTGCCCACGACAATCCGCGTCGGACGGGTGCCCACCGTGCGCAGGATGCGATCAATGATCGGGTCGAGCATGCCTGCATCGGTCATCACCCCGAAGAACAGGATGGCGAACACGAACATGCCGACCACGGGGGCGACGTTCTTGATGCCGGTGATGATGAACCCGCTGGTTTGCAGACCGAAACCGCCGATGAGCGCGGCGATGATCGGCAAGGCGATCAGGGCAACCAGAGGCGAGAGGCGCTTGCTCATGACGGCGGCGAGCAAACAGAGAATGGTGATGACACCGAGGGTGGCGAGCATGGGCGGGTCCTTGTCATTCCTGTCCGAAGGGCGGCGGAACGAGCTGTTGTTGTTTTCGCCGAGTATCGAAACGGGGGTAAGCTTTGTAAATTGAAATGTTCGATGGGCTGTGTTCGTAAAAACAGAACGTGGCAGGTATGACGCAGAGCGTCGAACGGTGCGTGCCCACGCAGAGCGTGGGCACGATCAACCCCATCATCGAGGCCCGCATGAAAAACTCGATCCAGCACATCCGCGCCTTTCTGGCCGTCGCCCACAGCGGCAGTTTCGCCAAAGCGGCCCTTGAACTGAACCTCTCGCCGTCCGCCCTGACCGTGCAAATCCAGCAACTGGAGGAATGGCTCGGCGTCACCCTGCTGGAGCGCAGCCCGCGCCAGGTCAGCCTCACCGCTGCCGGGCAGAACAACCGCGGGCCGATGGAGAAACTGCTGCTGGACCTGGACAACATCGTCAGCGGTTCGCGAGACCTGGCGGCATTGCGTCGAGGCGTGGTGACCATAGCGGCCCTGCCCTCGCTGTGTTCCGGCGCCCTGCCACCGATCCTCAAGGCTTTCCGCGAGCAATTCCCCGGCGTCGAAGTGCGGCTGCGGGACGTGGTGGCTCAGCGCATCGATGCGTTGGTGCGCGACGGCGAAGTGGATTTCGGACTGGGGGTGCGGGCGCGCATGAGCCACGGGCTGGCGTTCGAGGTGGTGCTGGAGGACCGACTCAGCCTGTTCGTGCCCCTCGATCATCCGCTGGCCAAACGGCGTTCGATTGCGCTGTCCGACATCGCCGGCGAACCGATCATCCTCACCGGCCGCGACAGCAGCGTGCGTGAAAAAGTGGAGCAATTGTTCGCCGAAGAAGGCCTGACCCTGACACCGGGACTGGAAGCCAACTACATGTCCACGGTCATGGCACTGGTGCGCCAAGGGCTGGGGATGACACTGCTGCCGGAATCCGCCGACGAAGGCCGGGGCGATCTGGCACAAGTGCGGGTCGAGCATGCGGGGGTGAATCGGGAGATCGGATTGATCACGCGGGTGGGGTTCAGGATGAGCCCAGCGGCGGAAAAGTTCGTTGACATGATGAAGAGGTCACTGCCTCCACGATCCAACTGACAAAACGCAACCCGCTTCTGCCGAAGGCGTAGGAGTTGGCTTGCCTACGATCTGGCGCATAGCGGCAGTAAAGTCGGTGTTAACGGTGTGTCAGGTCTATTGAGTCGTCAGGTTTTACTGCCGCTACGCGCCAGATCGCGGGCAAGCCGGCTCCTACGGCCTCCGGCCAGAATCAAAAGCAAGCGTACGCCGCCGACCCTCTTGCAGCTTGTAGCTCGAAGCTCGAAGCTCGCCGCTGCTCCCGTGGCTGAACGCCACCTGAACACCTGCACAAATCCAGGAAAAAGCAAAAAAACAAGTATGCTCATTCAATAATGAGTATCATTATGTTACACATTGCCTGAATGCGAATGGCTTGCGACCGCGTTCAGGCTGCACACCCTATCAGATTTACACCGGTGATAAATGCTCGTTCCTTTTTTGATCATGTTGCGCGAAGGGATTGAAGCCGCGCTTATCGTAGGCATCATTGCCAGCTACCTCAAACAGACCGGCCGTGGCGAGTGGATGCCCGCCGTCTGGATCGGGGTGTTCCTCGCGGCGGCGTTGGCGCTGTTCGTCGGGGGCGGCCTGGAATTGGTCAGCGCCGAATTCCCGCAGAAACAACAGGAACTGTTCGAAGGCGTGGTCGGCCTGATCGCCGTGGTCATCCTCAGTTCGATGGTCGTCTGGATGCGCAAAGTGGCGCGTTCGGTCAAACATGATCTGCACCAATCCCTGGACGCTGCCCTCGCCGGTTCGAAAAACCAGACCTACGCACTGATCGGCATGGTGTTCTTCGCCGTCGCCCGTGAAAGCCTCGAAACCGTGTTCTTCCTGCTGGCCGTGTTCCAGCAGAGCGAAGGCGTGTCCGGCCCGCTCGGCGCGCTGTTCGGCCTGATCATCGCGGTCGCCATCGGTGTGGCCATCTATAAAGGCAGCCTGCGTCTGAACCTCAGCCGCTTCTTCCGCTACACCGGCCTGTTCATCCTCATCGTGGCCGCTGGCATTCTGTCCAACTCCGTGCGTTCGCTGCACGAAGCCGGGGTCTGGAACCACTTCCAGGACGTGGTCTTCGACATCAGCGCGACCCTGCCGATGGACGGCCCGACCGGATCGGTGCTGGCTGGCATGTTCGGTTATCAGGATGCCCCGACCGTCAGCGTACTGGTGGCGTACCTCGCCTACCTGGTCTTCGCGCTGTTCCTGTTCTTCAAGCCGCAGGCGCGGGTGGTGAGTCTGCC
>NZ_JAAAKW010000026.1 GCF_009905615.1 Pseudomonas sp. SLFW | reverse complement strand
ATGCTGATGGTCACAGTTTTGACTGCGCTGCCGTCGGTGATGGTGACATCGGTGTCAGCAATCGCCGCGCCGGTGTCGCCGACCTTGAAGGTGGTTTTGTAGTCGTTGCCGGTTACACCGCTGGAGTCGTTGGCGTCCAGGTCGATGGTTGGACCGGCTGGCGGGGTCACGATGACGCCGCCATTCAGTGCAATGCTGGTGGTGGCTGTATTGGAGGTTTGGCTGTTGTCATCGACGAAACTGACGTTGACGTTGCGCGTGCCCACAGTTGTATCGGTGGTGCTGAAAGTGATGGCTTTGATGGCCTCCTGGAAATCGGCCAGGGTGGCGGTCGAGCCTGGCTTGACGCTCAGCTCGATGCGGGTGCCATCGGTGGAGGGTGTTGCGACGATGTTGCTTGGCAGAGCGCCGGCAGTCAGGGAATCGCTGCCGCTCACAGGGCTAACGATGCTGATGGTCACGGTTTTGATTGCGCCGCCATCGGTGATCACAACATCGGAATCGCCAACCGAAACACCCGGGTCGCCAGCTTTGAATACGGTCTTGTAATCGCTGCCAGTGGCGCCGCTGGAGTCGTTGCCGTCAAGATCAATGTGCGGAGTGCCTGGCGTCGGTGGAACGATCACCGGCGCATCATTATCCAGAATCGACGTAGTGACGCTGCCAGCGCTGCCGCTGACTGCCAGGTTTTCAAAGTTGCCACCGGTGGCCGAGACGATCTTCACGGTCAGGTCGCGAGTGCCGTCGACATCTTTGTTATCGACGGTCGTGAGGGAGAAGTTCGTGCTGCTGGCGTTCGCCGGAATGGTCACGGTTTTGACGGCGGTGAAATCTGTGCCGTCTTTGGCGGTGCCTGTGTAGCTGAGTGTCACATTGACGGTGGCGTGCGCCGGGTTGTCCAGCGAAACGGTGTAAACCGCGGTGCCACCTTCAGTGACCGCCGAAGGGCCGGAAATGCTGATCAGCGTGGTGTCGCGCACGTCAGTGACAGCGGTGCTGACCGGGGTGTTGCTGAAGGCCAGGTTTTCGTAGTTGCCGCCGCTGACGCCAGTGATTGCAGCTGTCACCGCGGGATGACCGACGTACACATCATTGGTGGCGACGGCGGTGGTGCTGCCGCTGCTCTGGCCGACGCCGATGGTGATGGTTTTGCCGTTGTCCAGCGTGACGCTCACGGGGGAGCCGGTCACTGGGTTGGAGACGCTGGCGGTGTACGTGATGGTGCCGTTTTCAGCCACAGTGCTGGAAGCGGTCAGGGTCACGCGGGTGGTGTCGATGGAGTCGGCGATGGTGGTCGATGCGGCTTTGCCGTCGATTGCCAGTTGTTCGAAGTTGCCGCCCGATGCGCCGGTGATGGTCGCGTTGACTGTTGCGGTGGTCTTGTAGACGTCGTTGGCCGGGGCATCGACTTTGATGGTGCCCACGGACTGGCCAGCAGCGATGTTGATGATCGCGCCGTTGGACAGGGTCACGGTGACGGCAGTCTGCGCGGCATTGGTCAGCGTCGCGGTGTAGGTGATCTGACCGCCTTCAGTGGCAGCGGCGTCCGCAGAGAGGCTGACGGTGGTGGTGTCGATCGTGTCCGTGACCTGGGTGTTGGCCGGTTGCGGATCAATGGTGATTGCAATGCCGTCGCCGCCCGTGGTGCCGGTGACCGTGGTGCTGATCTGGCTCGGGTTGAGGTAGACATCGTTGATGCTGTTCATCGGCACGTTGACGCTGCCGCTCAACTGGCCTGCGTCGATATTGATGATCGCGCCGTTGGACAGGGTGACGGTGATGGCCGACTGCGCCGCGACGGTCAGGGTCGCGGTGTAAACGAGTACGCCACCGGCTTCGGTAATGGTCGGCGTGCCGGTCAGGCTAAGCGTGGACGGCGTCCGGGTGTTGGACGGGTCATCGAGCGCGGTACGTTGTGTGTCGGTGGCGGCACCCGAGCCGATAGGGCCGGTGGGGTAACCGATGGTTGGATCTACGACGCCTGCCGTTTCAGTCAGCATGACGACGCTGTGCCCGCCGCCCGCGTTGCCGCCGTCGGTGCTGCCGGTGGTCTGGCCCGCTGCGGTGGCTTCAAGGTCTTGCGTCGGGTCGGCGCCCGCAGCGATGGCTTGCTGCAGTTCAGCGACCGACGGCGCGGCCTGCGCGGTGGCTTCTGCCAGGTCAGTAGTAGAACTGGAGGCCGGAGTGTCTGCACTCCATTGCGTGTCACGGCCCAGGTCGAGGTGACGACCGTCGGCCAGTTCAAGCGTGACCGCGCCTCCCGGGCCTGTCAGGACCTGTTCACCGGCCAGCAGCCGGTCACCCTCGATGAGTACACGGCGAATCCCTTCAGCGGAGACTGCGACTACTTGGCCAACAATGCTTTTGACGATGGCAACAACACTGCTCATGGGGTGACTCTCCGGATCTACGTCTGTGGACTCCTTCATCGGCCATCTGGCGCTGGAATGAAGGGTCCGAATGTTTGATTTTTTTACTTAAACACTAACTACTTGATTTTCTTGATGCTGGTTATTTGACGCCAATTTCAAAACTGCTACTTATCCGGTTTTGAATTAACTTTACGCCAAACTATTGACCTATTTCGCGCCATCCTAAACAATCGCACCCGTAATGTCACATTGATATTTTAAGAGATCGACAAATTCTGCTGTGCGGCCTCAAGCGTGCTCAGAACACTCCGATAACCCACACATCAATGGTCATTTTCTACGACGCGGCAATGTCCCTTTTGCCCGTTTGAACCCAGTCCGTTTTCGGGAAGTCACGAGCATGCGCCTGCCTTTTTACACCGCTGTACCTTTCGCTCTTTCAATCGGTTTCGTACAGGCACAAACCTTGCCAGAAGCCATGCAGAAGGCCATGGACGTGCATCCCGAGGTACAGGCAGGCGTCAACGCCCGTATCGCGCAGGACTACAACGTTCGGGCTGCGAAGGGTGGCTACCTGCCACGTGTCGACGTTCTGGCGGGGTATGGCCGCGAAGGCTCCGACAACCCGACCACGCGTGCCTCTGGCCGTAATAACGACTGGCAAACTTCGAACCGCGGCGAGTCCAGTGTGCGTTTGCGCCAAATGCTGTTTGATGGTTTTCAAACAACTAACGAAGTTGGGCGTCAACAAGCCACCGCCAATTCTCGGGCGTATTCGTTGTTGAATACTTCGGAGCGAACTGCGCTGTCAGTTGCGCAGGTATATATCGATGTAATGACGCAACGCGAAATGGTCCGTTTGGCCGAGGAAAACCTCAAAAGCCACGAACGTATTTATGACCAGATCAAACTGCGCACCAGCCGGGGTGTGGGTCGCATGGCCGACATGGACCAGGCTGATGCCCGTCTGGCCCAGGCCCGTAACAACCTGATCACTGAGCAGACCAACCTGGCCGATGCCCAGACCAACTTCCTCAGCGCCGTCGGCGACATGCCCGATCAGCTGGAAAGACCTGCTCCGTTCGCGCTGATGCCGGCCACGTTGGACGAAGCTCGCCGCCAGATGCTGGACAACAGCCCGGTGCTGCGTTCGGCCGAGTCGGACATCGCCGCTGCCGAGAAGCAGTACGAGACCGCCAAGTCCACCTTCTACCCGCGCTTCGATGCCGAGCTGGGCCGCAACGCCGACAACAACGTCGGTGGCGACCAAGGCCACAACAATGGCTGGGAAGCGATGGTGCGCATGCAGTTCAACCTGTATGCCGGTGGCAGCAACAAGGCTGACCTGAGCTCCAAGTCCTATCAGACCTCGCAGGCACTGGACATCCGCAACAACGCCCTGCGTCAACTGAATGAAGAGCTGGGCCTGGCCTGGAACGCCTATAACAACGCCACCGCTCAGGTGCCTATCGCGCAGCAGTACGTTGATCGGGCCACCAGTGTCCGTACGTCGTATCAGCAGCAATTCAGTCTGGGAGAGCGTACTCTGCTCGACCTTCTCGACAGCGAGAACGAGTTGTTCACCGCGCAACAGCGTCTGGTGCAGCTGCAGAGCCTGAAAACCTACACCCAATACCGGATTCAGTCCGACATGGGCACCCTGCTGAAAAGTCAGGGCGTCGTGGCGCCGCTGGCATCAGTTGTGCAAAACGATATAAAGCCGTCGGTCAAACTGCCGGGTATGAACTGATTCTTGACGGAGCAAGCTTCCGTTAGGGCCCAGCTTCTTTTAACTGCTTAACGAAAGAGAGTGTCAGCGTGGATTTGGAATTACCTTCGGCTCAATTAGGTCATGATCCCCGCAGCCAGCATGATGACCCGTTGCTGGACGGCCTGCTGACACTCTGCGCCCTGCATCACAAACCGGCGAGCCGGGCGATGCTGACCACCGGCTTGCCGTTGCCGGACCAGCGCCTGACCCCGGATTTGCTGCCCCGCGCGGCAGCCCGGGCCGGTTTGCAGGGGCGTCTGCTGGTGCGCAGGCTCGACCAGATTCCGACCATCGCGCTGCCTGCGATGGTGCTGCTCAAGGAAGGCCGCAGCGCGGTGTTGCTCGGTTGGGAAGGCGACCTCGCGCGTCTGTTGATCAGCGAAAGCGACGGCGGCGAAGTCCGTGTCGAGCGTGAAGTGCTGGCAAAGGATTACGGCGGCAAGGTGTTCTTCGCACAGCCGCAACATAAATTTGACGTAACCAAAGGCTCGCTCATCCCACGGGCGCGCTCCTGGTTCAAAGACACCCTCAAGCTGTCGCGCTGGCTGTATGCCGATGCGATTGCCGCCAGTTTCGTGATCAACCTGATCGCACTGGCCGCTCCACTGTTCGTGATGAACGTCTACGACCGCGTCGTGCCGAACCAGGCCACCGCGACCCTCTGGGTGCTGGCGACCGGTATTTGTGGCGCGTACCTGTTCGACCTGTTGCTCAAGGGCCTGCGCAGTCTGTGTCTGGACCTGGCCGGCAAAAAAACCGACCTGATCATCTCCGCCACGCTGTTCGAACGCATCGTCGGCATGGCGATGAAGTTTCGTCCGGCGCGGGTCGGCAGCTTCGCCCAGAACATCCATGAGTTTCAGGGCATGCGCGACTTTTTGACGTCGCTGACCCTGACCAGCCTGATCGATCTGCCATTCACCCTCATCATTCTGTTGGTGATCGCGCTGCTGGGCGGGCATCTGGTGTGGATTCCGGTCGTGGCGTTCCCGCTGGCCCTAGGCATCGGTCACTTCCTGCAGAAGCCGTTGACCGCGACCCTCGAACGCACCATGGCGCTGGGTGCCGAGCGTCAGTCGAGCCTGATCGAAACCCTCTCCGGGCTGGATGCGGTGAAGGTGAACAACGCCGAGAGCGAGCGTCAGTACCACTGGGAACACACCATCGGCACCCTCAGCCGCCTCGAATTGCGGGTCAAGATTCTGTCCGGCCTGGCCATGAACATCACGCTGCTGATCCAGCAACTGGCGGGCGTGGCGATGATCTGCTTTGGCGTGTACATGATCATCGACGGCAACCTCAGCATGGGCGGCCTGGTCGCGTGCTACATGCTCAGCGGCCGTGCGCTGGGTCCATTGGCCGCGCTGTCCGGTTTGCTGACCCGCTATCAACAGGCCAAGGTCACCATGGTGTCCGTAGACCAGATGATGGAGCTGCCGCAGGAGCGCAACTTCGAAGAGCGCCCGCTCAGCCGTCAGGTCCTGCAAGGCGCCATGGAATTCCGCAACATCGAGTTCACGTACCCGAATCAACAGAACCTCGCGCTGAAGAACATCAACCTGGTGGTCCGCCCTGGCGAGAAGATCGGCATCATTGGCCGCAGCGGCTCGGGTAAAAGCTCGCTGGCCAAGTTGCTGGTGGGGTTGTATCAACCAGATGAAGGCTCGTTGCTGGTGGATGGCGTGGACATTCGCCAGATTGACGTGAGCGAGTTGCGGCACAACATCGGTTACGTCGCGCAAGACATTCAACTGTTGGCGGGCACGCTCCGTGACAACCTGGTGTCCGGCGCGCGGTACGTCGATGACGAAATGGTCCTTCAAGCCGCCGAGCTGGCAGGCGTTCACGAGTTTGCCCGTCTTCACCCTCAAGGCTACGAGCTGCAGGTGGGCGAGCGTGGGCAGAACCTCTCGGGCGGCCAGCGTCAGAACGTGGCACTGGCTCGGGCTTTGTTGCTCGATCCGCCGATTCTGCTGCTCGACGAACCCACCAGCGCCATGGACAACACCGGCGAAGAGCGCTTGAAGCAGCGCCTGCAAGCCGTTATCGAGAAAAAGACCGTGATTCTTGTGACACACCGGGCCTCGCTGCTCTCTCTGGTCGACCGCCTGCTGGTGATCGACCGTGGCCAGATTCTTGCCGACGGCCCGAAAGCCGCCGTGATGGAAGCGTTGAAGAAGGGGCAGATCAGTGTTGCTTAAATCGGGTCCAAATTCCGGCGGTGGGTTGTTCGGCTATTTCAAAGGTTCGCCTTCCCTGGAAGGGCAGCCGATGCCCGAGGTGGAAAAGGCGCTGGTCGATGACGCGCCGCGCATCGTTCGACTGACCATCTGGGCCGTCATCCTGTTCTTCACCTTTCTCGTGCTGTGGGCCAACTTCGCTGTCATCGACGAAGTGACCAAGGGCGAGGGCAAGGCGATCCCTTCGACCAAAATTCAGAAAATCCAGAACCTGGAAGGCGGCATCGTCGCGCAGATCTACGCCCGCGATGGGCAGATCGTGGACGCCGGTGCGCCGCTGATTCGTCTGGACGACACCCGCTTCGCATCTAACGTCGGTGAAACCGAGGCTGACCGAGTGGCGATGGAACTGCGCGTTGAGCGTCTGAGCGCTGAGGTCGATGACCGCCCGCTGAACATCAGCCCGGAAGCGCGCAAGTCGGCTGCCAATCAGGCCGCCAACGAAGAGTCGCTCTATAAAAGCCGTCGCCAGCAACTTGCCGACGAAGTGGGCGGTTTACAGCAGCAGTTGATTCAACGTCAGCAAGAATTGCGCGAGTTCGGTTCCAAGCAGGAGCAATACCGCAACAGCCTGAACCTGCTGCGTCAGGAGATCGGCATGTCCGAGCCGTTGGTGGCACAGGGCGCCGTTTCGCCGGTGGACATCCTGCGTTTGAAGCGTTCCGAAGTGGAAACCCGCGGTCAACTGGACGGCACCAGCCTGGCGATTCCTCGCGCCCAAGCCGCCATTGCCGAAGTGCAACGCAAGATTGACGAGACCCGCGGCAAATTCCGCAGCGATGCGCTGACCCAATTGAACGAGGCGCGGACCAATCTCTCAAAGGCGCAGTCCACCGCCAAAGGCCTGGAAGACCGGGTCAACCGCACCATGGTCACCTCGCCGGTGCGCGGCGTCGTCAAGCAGATGCTGGTGAACACGGTGGGTGGCGTGATCCAGCCGGGCAGCGACATCGCTGAAATCGTGCCGCTGGATGACACGCTTTTGGTGGAAGCACGGATTCGTCCGCAAGACATCGCGTTCCTGCATCCGGGTCAGGAAGCCATGATCAAATTCACGGCCTATGACTACACCATTTACGGTGGGCTCAAGGGCAAGCTGGAACAGATCGGCGCCGACACCATTCAGGACGAAGAGAAGAAGAACACCTTCTACGTGATCAAGCTGCGCACCGACCGCAGCCACCTGGGCACCGATGAGCACCCGCTGCTGATCATCCCCGGCATGGTTGCCTCCGTGGACATCATCACCGGCAAGAAGAGCATTCTCAGCTACCTGCTCAAGCCCGTGCTCAAGGCTCGCGCCGAGGCGTTGCACGAGCGTTGATTGATGCTACATGTCTCGGTGGGAGCGAATTCATTCGCGAAGCGGTGTTTCGGGCGGTGAGGGTCTGTCGCCTGTAAGGTTTCTCGCGAATGAATTCGCTCCCACTGGGAAGCGCCCTCTAAGACGTTAATCTCACGTTTATCCCGTCGAGATACATCAATCAAATCGATACAGCCGATCCCGCCATCATCCCCATCAATCATGATGGCCTTGTAACATATTGCGCCCGTAATTTATCTTACAGCTCCCCTAAAGATATGCACGAAGTCAGCGATACGGTTATCTGAATCCTCCATTTAGATGACCGCTGCTCAGCAATGGCTTGCCGTCTTTTTATCAATGAAAATGATACTTCCGCCTACAAGGACGCCGACGTGACGTTGAACCTACGCCGTAAGGTCATTCTGCTTGCCATCATTCCGAGCCTTTTATTGGCTGCGGTCATTAGCTGCATCACGTGGGTGGTCCTGCAAAAGCTGGCCACGCAGGAAGTCGAACAGACCCGCGCGCTGCTGCTTGAAGAGCGCAAACTGTCGCTGAAGAACTACCAGCAGATCGGCGAAGCGGCAATCAAGCCGATCTACGACGCTTCTGCACCGGGCGACATGGACGCTCGCGACCGCGCCCTCAAAGTGCTGAAGAGCCTGCAATACGACAAGGCCAGTTACTTCTTCGGCTACAACTCGCAATACGTGCGCGTGTTCTGGGCCGACAAGGACCTGGATATCGGCAAGAATTTCTCCGACGCCAAAGACGCCAACGGTGTTTTCGTGATCCGCGGTCTGGTGGATCGGGCCAAAGACGGCACTCATTTCTTCCGCTACGACTGGCCAACGCCGGGCAGCGACAAGCCGATTCCGAAGCTGGGATACACCAACTACCTCGCGAAGTGGGACCTCGCATTCGGCACCCAGGCCAACCTCGACGACATCGACACGCAAGTCGCGGCTATTGAGGCATCGACACAGGGTCGCATCGGTTCTTCAGCGGCGTTGATCGTCGCCGTCGTTGCAGTCCTGTTGATCATCGTTGCGCTGATTGGGGTGTTCCTCGGCAACGGACTGGTCAAGCCGGTGCTGGTGATCAAACAGAACCTGGACGACATCGCGGCCGGCGACGGCGACCTCACCCGTCGTCTCCCGGAAACCAGCAATGACGAACTGGGCGCCCTGGCGAAATCTTTCAACTTGTTCGTCGAGAAGATTCATGGCCTGGTGCGGCAGATCGCCGAAATGACCAGTCAGCTCAACGGGCTGGTCAGTGATATGTCGGCTCAGGCCCAGCGCTCGGAACAGGCCATGGGGCGTCAGCGTCAGGAAACCGATCAGGTCGCGACAGCGATTCATGAAATGTCGTCGGCGGCGCATCAGGTGTCCATCAGCGCTCAAGGCGCTTCCCAAGCCGCTCGCAAGACGAGTGATGTCGGGCTGGACGCAAAAAACGTGGTGAACAGGAGCATCGACAGCATTCATGCGCTGATTGGCGAGATTGGCGACAGCAGCTCGTCCCTCGATCACCTGCGCAAGGACGTGCAATCCATCGCCACGGTCGTTGACGTGATTCGCTCGGTGGCCGAGCAGACCAACCTGTTGGCCTTGAACGCCGCGATCGAAGCGGCCCGTGCCGGGGATGCCGGTCGGGGTTTCGCGGTCGTCGCCGACGAGGTTCGCGCCCTGGCCAGCCGCACGCAACAGAGCACTCAGGAAATTCACGACATGATCAACTCGCTGCAACGCGGTGCCGAAGAGGCGGTCGTGGCGATGAGTCGTTCCAGCGACACCGGCAAAACCACCGGTGAACTGGCGAATGAGGCGGGCACGTCACTGGACGCCATCGGGCAGTTGATCGAGACCATCAACGACATGAACGCGCAGATCGCCAGCGCCTCGGAAGAACAGACCGCCGTGGCCGAAGAAATCAGCCGCAGCATGACCCAGATCGCCCAGGCCGTGGACACCGTGGCCGATGACGCACAAAGCGGCGCCTACACCGCACGCAGCCTGACGGAGTTGGGGGATCGGTTGGGTGGGTTGGTGAAGCAGTTCAGGATTTGAGGGCAGCGATCGCGTGTAACGACGCGATCAACTGTGGGAGCGAATTCATTCGCGAAAGGTGTTTCGGACGATGGGGATGTGTCGGTTGTGCGTCCGTATCGCGAATGAATTCGCTCCTACAGATTCGGTGGAGCGTGAACGATGGACGCAGGACTCAATTCCCCCGCTTACTATCAATCCGCACCAACCGCCCACCTTCGAAACGAAGATACTGAAACATCCCGCTGTTCGGGCCGTAGACCCATTCCTGGACCTGCACCTGATCGACCTGGCGGAAATGGTTGACGGTTTCTTTGTAGCCGACGATGTCTTGGCTGACCGGCTGGCCGCATTTCTGCTGCACTTCGAACATCCGGTCACCGACGCTGATCAACTGACTGCCGCAACGCAACGTATCGGCCTGGCTCAAACCGCTCAACGTTGCCAGACCGATAATGGCCACGGTCTTGGTGAACACACTCTTCAAAAGTCTTTACTCGCTGTCCAGGTGCAAGGGGCTGATGACGCGTCCGTCTTTTTCCGGCTGACCGAGGGAGGCGTCCACGAAATAGACCCGATCATCCGCCAATTGTCCCTTGTCCACCAGATAGTCCTTGATGCTGCCTGCCCGGGCCTGACCCAATTGGCGCAGCAGTAAAGCGCTGGAACTCCAGGATTTGAGCACGGCCTCGCGCAGCTTGTTTTGACGTTCTTCCTTGCCCAGGTCAACCCATTCCGCCGGTGGTTGCTGTTTTAGGCGTGTGCGATAAATGCCTTCGAGCATCGGCGCTTTCTCGTCATCAGGCACCTTCAGATCGCCCGCCTGCGCTGGCACCTTATCGCCGCGTCGCTGGAGAATTTTGTAGTACGTGCTCTGGTATTCGCGCTCCAGACGCTGTTGCGCAATGAGCGGCCCGTCGCTGGCCTCGGCGCTGGTGCCTTCGATTTCCAGCCGCAGGGCAGGGCGCGCTTTCAGGGCGGCGGCCAGCTTGTCCAGCGACGCCTGCGCCTCGCCACTCAAGTCGTCCGAACCGGGGGCGAACGCCACGGTGCCCAAATCTTCCGAACCGCCACCGCTGATCAAACCGCCGATGAATTTGAACGGCGCGGCGGCAGCCTTGACCACCAGGTTGCGCAGGGTCTGCCAGACAATCGGCATCACGCTGAACTGCGGATTGTTCAGGTCGCCGGTCACGGGCAGTTCGATGGAAATCTTGCCGTCCACATCCTTGAGCAGCGCAATCGCCAGTTTGAGGGGCAGGTTCACGGCGTCGGGACTGTCGACCTTTTCACCCAGCTGCAATTGCTCGACCACCACCTTGTTCTCGGCCTTGAGCTGGCCTTTGGTGATCAGGTAATGCAGGTCCAGGTTCAACCGACCCTTGCGAATGCGGTAGCCCGCGAACTTGCCGGAGTAGGGCGTCAATGTCGTCAGCTCAACGCGCTTGAAGCTGGTGGCGATGTCCAGACTGGCCAGCGGGTTGAACGGGTTAAGCGCGCCTTTGATGGTGACCGGCGCATAGCGGTCGACCTTGCCCTGAATGTCCACCGGGGCCGGTTTGTCCTGCCGGTTATCAAGGGTGCCGATCTTACCGTTGAGCTGCTGCACGGCGGTCGCAAAGTTCGGCGTAAGGCTGAAGTCGGCGAAATTGGCTGAGCCATTGTTGATGTTCACCTCGCCGATATGAATGCCCATGGGCTTGTCGGCGGACGCGGTTTTCGGTTTCGATGCGGGTTTCGCCTCAGCTTTGGTCGTAGCAGGTGCCCCGTCGGCAGGCTGCGGAATCAGCAAGTCGTCGATGTTGGTGGTGCGGTCGTCAGCGATCACGAAACGCGCATAGGGCTGTTCAATGTTGATCTTGGCGATGCTCAGGCTGTCGCCGAGCTGGAAGTTCAGGCCCTCAACGTTCAGTTGCTGCCATTTCACGAAATCCCGGGATTTGAGCGTGTCCAGCGTGTGCAACTGATCGACCTGCGCTTTGCCGGTGATGCCCAGCGCCAACGGCTCGGTGCTTTTAAGGTCAACGGCCAGGTCGGTGTTGAGCATGCCGCTGCGCACTTCCAGGCGAATGAACGGCGTGACGTAGGACTGCGCGAGGCGCAGGTCGATGTCGCGGGTCGTCACGTTGAGCTTGGCGCGCACGGGGTCAAGATTGACTTCGCCTTCCGCCGTCAGCTTGCCCTGTTTCCCCAGCCCGGTGTCGAGTTTGATGTTGAAGGGCGATTTGTTGAGGCTGTCGAAGTTTGTCAGGTCCAGATTGAGCGGGCCGACGTCCAGCGCGACTGGTTCCTTGGGCACTTTGTCGGCCAGGTGCACGCGGTAATCGCGCAGTTGAGTGTCGCGCAACAGCACTTGCCACGGCTTGCTCGGCACAGCAGGTTTTGCGCTGGCGGTGGTTTCGGCGTCTGATGCTGTCGCGGGTTGCTGCTTTTCAGCGTCGGCTTTCTTCTGTTCGGTCTTCGAGGGCTGGCTGGCAAACAGCTTCTGCCAGTCGAGTTGGCCATCGGATTCGCGAGCGGCCCAGGTTTCCAGGCCCTGACTACGAATCTTCCCGACGGTGACCAACTGCTTCGCCAGATCAAGCGATGTGTCGCTGACTTCCAGGTTTTTCAGGCGCACCAACGGGCGACCGTCCGGTGCATCGATGGCGAAAGGCGCGACTTTGAGTGACGTGTTGTCCAGCCGCAGCTCGGTTCCCTTGGCCAGATTGAGCGTGTAATGGGTGCTGAGGTTGAGCACGCCATCCTTGAGCACCAGCGGCAAGGCGTCGCGCACGTAGGGCCACCAGACTTTCATTTTGCCGTCGGTGACTTTCAGCGTGCCTTCGGAGCTGATCGGCACCAGGCTGATTTTGCCCACCCAGTCAATCTGACCGCCTTCAGGACCCGCCGCGACCAGCGTCATGTCGGCGTTGTCTTCGGGCAGAGTGCTGAGGTTTTTCAGTTCGAAATTCAGGGCGTCGTAGAGGAATTCGATGGGCTCGCTGGGGCGCTGGTCCTGGAAATGCACGAAGCCGTCAGACAGCTTGATCTCGCCGATGCGCAGCGGGAACGGCTTGCTCGGCGGTTCGTCAGGTTTGGCGGGTTCGCTGGGTGGCAGCTTGAACAGACCAGCCAGATTGAGTTTGCCGTCCTTGGAAAACAGCAATTCGGTCTTGGGTTTGTCGAGCTTCACGGCCTGAAGGTGCAGGGCCTTGGTCCACAGGCTGTCGATCTGCAGGTTGGCGTAAAGCCGTTCGAAGCCGATCTGTTCCTTGCCCGGTGCACCGATGTTCAGGCCCCACAGGGTTACTTCCAAGGTGTAGGGATTGAGTTCGAGGCGGTCCAGCCTGGCGGGCACCGTGGCGTAATTCGCCAATTGCTGGTTGATCACCCGCAACGCAATGCCGGGCAGGATAAGGAACCCCAGCACGCTGTAAATGGCGAAGACGGCCAGCAAGGCGCCGATGGCGCGTTTCAATCCTTTGGGCATGTAGGTCGCCAACTCTCTCGGTCTGAGGTGCCTTTGAGTATGGCACGCCAATCTGGTTCCGAAGTCGCGGCTCTGCATTCCTTGTGGGAAATTTCCCTACAGCGGGTGGGAGATCAAAGCTGCAAGATCAAGGTCTTGAGTGGGGGCTGCTGATCCATCGACGGAAAATCGACGCCGGGCGTCATCACCTGCCAGTCGCGAACAGGCCGACCGAGCTTGTTGGCGCAGCGCAGCACCTGTTCGCGCCATTCTTCCATGCTGACCTTTGCCAGATTGTTGCAGCAGATCAGCACACCGTTTTCGGCGGTCGCCAGCAGCGCGGGCTTGAGCAGGCTTTGGTAGTCGCGCAGCAAGTCGACGGTACCGAAGGCGCTCTTCGCCCACGCAGGCGGATCGAGCAATACGAGGTCAAACTGACGTTGATCCAGGCGCACATAGCTGGGGAGTTTCTGGCCACGACGGGAGGCAATCGGCAGGCCCGCCAGTTGGCGAATGGCCGGGAAATAGTCGGACTGGATGAACTGCATCTCCGGCAATTGCGGGTTCAACTGGCCGTTCTCACGACCGACGGCGAGGTTGCCTTCGGCGAAGTCCAGATTGCAGACCTCCCGCGCGCCGCCCGCTGCTGCGCTCAAGCCGACGCCGCAGGTGTAAGCGAACAGGTTCAGCACGCTTTTACCCTTGGCATGAGCCTTGACCCAGCCGCGGGTGTTGCGCAGGTCGAGAAACAGCAGAGGGTCCTGACCGGCATGACGGCCACGCACTCGATAGTTCAGCCCCCATTCGTGGCCGACCAGATCGTTCAGCGCGGCGTCGTCGGCTTTATAGACAGCGTCTGTGCGATCAATCCGCGAGTTGCCGTGGGAGCGGTCGTTGTAGACCAGCATCAAGTCCAGATCCAAACGGGCATTGATCGTGACGTGGGCCGCCAGCAAGGTGTCGCGGTCCAGGCTGGTGTGAAAACTCTGCACCAGCAACTGCGGGCCGTAGCGGTCGATGGTCAGTCCGCACGCGCCTTCCTGGCTGCCATGGAACAGGCGATAGCAGTCGGTGCCTTCAGAATGCAGCTCGGCGAGCAGGGCTTGACGGTTGTCGAGGGCGACGCTGAGCGCCTGATTCAAGGAAGACATGCTCGGCGCCTTGGGGCAGGAATAAGGCGCGCGAGTTTAACAGTTCGGCCAACGGCAGTGTTGCAGCTGGCGCTTGCCAGTGAGGCGACACGGAACCCTGTGGGAGCGAATTCATTCGCGAAAGATAGGTCAGGCGACAGCGATGTGTCGACCTTACTGACGTCTTGCGAATGAATTCGCTCCCACAGGGATCGGCGGCGTCCGTGCTGAGGCGTCGTTCATTTCCCCGGGACGAGTCGCAAGACGGTCGCGTCACCTGTAGGAAACGCCCTTCCTGAACCTTCCCTGAATCCCCGCGCAATAGTCTCTGCAGGTCCCGTGATGGCGGTTTACTCTCATAAAAGCCGGGCGTATTCTTCGCCCGTTTTCAACAGATGCGGAGACCCACAGTGGGTACTTGTTCGAGTGACAGACGTCAGCCGGTTCTGACGACCGGCCAATCCTCGGCAAGATAACGCGCAGTCTTTTCACTGCCGTTATCTCGCTGATAAACGCGAGAAACGGCAGGCGATTCTTTTTCCTGTCCTTCCCTGACGCCCAGGCACCGCGCGCCGTTTATCGGTCGCGCGGGCTTATCGTTGTGCGCCGTTCACACCTGAACGACGCGCAGTGCGCTCGGCTGTGCCCCCTGAATCTCCATGAGTAGTAGCCCTTCAGTCCAGGGGACACGGCCATGAAATTCAACACCCTGAAAGAGTTCTTCGCAGGCTTCCTGCGCACTCGCCACTTCGCCCGGCACTTCCGTCGGCTGGCGATGCTCGACAGCCTCACCGACGCCACCGTCAGCCGCGAAGTCCCGCCCACTCTGGCGCAAACCCTCACCCGGGGTGCCAGCAGCGACGTGCCTGAATTGCTCGCACGCCTGCACACCCACCACGAAGGCCTGAGCGAAGACGAAGCCCTGGCCTTGCGCCAGCAACATGGCCTCAACGAAGTCGAGCACGAGCAGCCGCTGCCTTGGTGGGTACATCTGTGGCACTGCTACAAAAATCCGTTCAACCTGCTGTTGACCCTGCTGGCCTTCATCTCATGGCTGACCGAGGACATGAAAGCCGCCACCGTGATTTTCTCGATGGTGGTGCTCTCGACCCTGCTGCGCTTCTGGCAGGAAACCCGCTCCAATCAGGCCGCCGATGCCCTCAAGGCGATGGTCAGCAACACCGCGACCGTGCTGCGTCGTCAGGAAACCAAGTCGCAGCGCATCGAGCTGCCGATTAAGCAACTGGTGCCGGGTGATCTGATCGTGCTCTCGGCTGGCGATATGATCCCCGCCGACTGCCGCGTGCTGAGCGCCAAGGACCTGTTCGTCAGTCAGGCCGCGATGACCGGGGAGTCTATGCCGGTGGAGAAATTCGCCCGCCGTCAGGAAGTCGATACCGGCAATCCGCTGGACCTGGAAAACATCCTGTTCATGGGCACCAACGTGGTGTCCGGTGCTGCGACCGGGGTGATTCTAGCGACCGGCAACCACACCTATTTCGGCGCCCTGGCTCAGCGGGTCAGCGCCACCGACCGCGCACCCACTTCGTTCCAGGCCGGGGTCAACAAGGTCAGCTGGCTGCTGATCCGTTTCATGTTCGTCATGGCCCCGTTGGTGCTGTTCATCAACGGCTTCACCAAGGGCGACTGGATGGAAGCGCTGCTGTTCGCGCTGTCCATCGCCGTGGGCCTGACCCCGGAAATGCTGCCGATGATCGTCACCTCGACGCTTGCCAAAGGCGCGGTGTTCCTGTCGCGCAAGAAAGTCATCGTCAAACGTCTGGACGCGATTCAGAACTTCGGCGCCATGGACGTGCTGTGCACCGACAAAACCGGGACGCTGACCCAAGACAAAATCTTCCTCGCCCGCCATGTGGACGTGTGGGGGGATGAGTCCGACGACGTGCTGGAAATGGCGTACCTGAACAGCTACTACCAGACCGGCCTGAAAAACCTGCTGGACGTCGCGGTGCTGGAACACGTGGAAATCCACCGCGAACTGCAAGTCGGCACGGCGTTCAGCAAGGTCGACGAAGTGCCGTTCGACTTCAACCGTCGGCGCATGTCGGTGGTGGTGCAGGAGCAAGGCCAGCCGCATCTGCTGATCTGCAAAGGCGCGCTGGAAGAAGTGCTGGGCGTGTGCAACCGCGTGCGTCATGGCGATGCGGATGAAGCGCTGACCCCGGAACTGCTGGAGCGCATCCTGCAAGTCACGGCGGAATTCAACGAAGAAGGCCTGCGCGTCGTGGCTGTGGCTGCGCGTGCAATGGACGCGGGGCGTGACACTTATGGGCTGGCCGATGAAAGCGACCTGACCCTGATCGGTTACGTGGCCTTCCTTGATCCACCCAAAGAAAGCACCGCGCCTGCACTGAAGGCGTTGGCTGAACACGGCGTGGCGGTAAAGGTGCTGACCGGCGACAACGAGCGCGTGACCGCGAAGATCTGCCGTGAAGTGGGGCTGGAACGCCAGGGCCTGTTGCTGGGCGGCGACGTTGAGCGCATGAGCGATGCTGAACTCGCGGTCGCCGTGGAAACCACCAACGTGTTCGCCAAACTGACGCCTTCTCACAAGGAACGCATCGTGCGGCTGCTCAAGGCCAACGGCCACGTGGTGGGTTTTATGGGCGATGGCATCAACGACGCGCCAGCACTGCGCACTGCTGACATCGGCATTTCGGTGGACAGCGCGGTGGACATCGCCAAGGAAGCGGCCGACATCATCCTGCTGGAAAAAAGCCTGATGGTGCTGGAGGAGGGCGTGCTGGAAGGGCGTCGTACCTTCGCCAACATGCTCAAGTACATCAAAATGACGGCCAGTTCGAACTTCGGCAACGTGTTCTCGGTGCTGGTGGCCAGTGCGTTCATTCCGTTCCTGCCGATGCTGCCGATGCACCTGCTGGTGCAGAACCTGCTGTACGACATTTCGCAGATTGCCATTCCGTTCGATAACGTCGACGAGGAACTGCTGAAAAAACCGCAACGCTGGCAGCCTGCGGACGTGGGGCGTTTCATGGTGTTCTTCGGGCCGATCAGCTCGATCTTCGACATCACCACCTTTGCGGTGATGTGGTACGTGTTCGGCGCCAACACGCCTGAACATCAAACCCTGTTCCAGTCAGGCTGGTTTGTGGTGGGGCTGCTGACTCAGACGCTGATCGTGCACATGATCCGCACCCCGAAAATCCCGTTCCTGCAGAGCCGCGCGGCCATGCCGTTGATGGTGATGACCGGGGTGATCATGGCGGTGGGCGTGTTCCTGCCGATGGGGCCGCTGGCGCATTACTTCAAACTGCAGGCGCTGCCACCGCTGTACTTCGTCATCCTGCCGGTGATTCTACTGGCGTACGTGGGGCTGACTCAGGCGGTGAAGGGGTTCTACGTGCGCAAGTTTGGGTGGCAGTGAGGTAAAGCCGATGCCTACGGCGGGCTGAAAACGACTGTGGGAGCGAATTCATTCGCGAGGCATTGGTTCAACCAACACATGTGCGTCGGTTGAACCATTTTTCGCGAATGAATTCGCTCCCACAGGGGGAGTTGCGGTGTGGGTGAAATTACCGCGCCAGTGCCAACGCCACGCCCTGACCCCCACCGATGCACAGGGTCGCCAGACCCTTCTTGGCATCGCGTTTGATCATTTCATGCAGCAGGGTCACCAGCACGCGGCAGCCCGACGCACCGATCGGGTGGCCGATGGCAATGGCGCCACCGTTGACGTTGACCTTCTCCATGTCCCAACCCAGCTCTTTGCCCACCGACAGCGATTGCGCGGCAAACGCTTCGTTGGCTTCGATCAGGTCCAGCTCATCCAGCGACCAGCCCGCTTTGTCCAGGCAACGACGGGTGGCGCTGACCGGGCCGATGCCCATGATCGCCGGGTCAACACCCGCGTTCGCGTAAGCGGCAATGCGCGCCAGCACCGGCAAGCCCAGTTCTTCAGCCTTCTTCGCGCTCATCAGGATGACCGCAGCGGCGCCATCATTCAGCGACGAGGCGTTACCGGCGGTCACGGTGCCGTCTTTCTTGAAGGCCGGCTTGAGTTTGCCCAGGGATTCGGCGGTGGTGCCTGCACGGGGTTGTTCGTCGGTGGCGAAGGAGATCGGGTCGCCTTTGCGCTGAGGGATCAGGATCGGGGTGATTTCATCGACGAAACGCCCGGCTTCGATGGCCGCAGCGGCTTTCTGTTGCGAGGCAGCGGCGAAGGCGTCTTGCGCCTCACGGCTGATGCCGTACTTTTCCGACAGGTTCTCGGCGGTGATGCCCATGTGGTAATCGTTGAACGCATCCCACAGGCCGTCGCTGATCATGGTGTCGACCATAGTCGCGTGGCCCATGCGCAGGCCGGTACGCGCACCCGGCATCACATAGTTGGCCAAGCTCATGCTTTCCTGACCGCCCGCAATGATCACGTCAGCGTCGCCGCAACGGATTGCCTGAGTGCCCAAGTGCAGGGCCTTGAGGCCCGAACCGCAGACCTTGTTCAGCGTCATCGCGGGCACCGCGAACGGCAGCCCCGCTTTGATCGATGCTTGACGCGCTGGGTTCTGACCGGCACCTGCGGTAAGGACTTGCCCCATGATCACCTCATCGACCTGCGCCGGGTCCAGACCGGTCTGCGCCAGCAACTGACGGATCACCGCTGCGCCCAGATCAACAGCCGACACATTCGCCAACGAACCCTGAAAACTGCCGACCGCGGTGCGGGTGGCTGCAACGATTACGACGTCTTGCATGGTACGAATCCTCACGGTTGTGGGTGTAACGCCCGGGCCTGGAGACAAAGCTGAAAAGGGAGGCCCGTGGCCGGGAAATCAAAGGGGCACATGGTGGCATGAATGACGGTGGTAATTTAAGCGTTTTCTTGATTGCGCTGACTGTTCAAGATTGTTCCTTCCCGCGAGCCCTGTATTGGTAGTGCCGGCCCTCGCGAGCAAGCTCACTCCTACAGGGGATACGATCAACTGTAGGAGTGAGCTTGCTCGCGAATGCTGACGTCAGGACATTGAAATGTTTTGAATGTACGTGCCCTTTCGTGAGCACGCTCACTCCTACAGGAGGATAGGGTGATGCCGGTCTCAGAGAACTCCCATCCTGCGCCGCGCCCGATGCACCGACGCATTGCGCACGGCCCATCTCAAGATCGGTGCGGTCCGGTTAACCCCCGCGCGGATCATTTGGCGTTTGAAATTCCCCATCCGGATATCGAACATCCCGCTCGCCCATTCCGGCATCAATTCAACCCCGGCCTGCATCATCAGACGCCCCATTGGCTTGGCCATGCGGCTGGGTGCCGGGGCATTCTGCAGGACGCTGAACACCTCACGCGCCCGGTCATCACACACCAGCTGCGGGCGCATCCGATGCAGGTAAGCGTCGATTTCAGCGGCCGAACGCGGAATGTCGCGCGCACCCAGACGCTCCGCGACGAGCGCGGTTTCGGCGTAATAGCAGTCCTGAGCGTCGAGGGGCAGGTCCGGATTGAGGTATCGCAAATGTGCAGCCATGAAACTGCTCACTTCGGCCACGTGCACCCACGTTAGCAGCGCCGGGTCATCGGCCTTGTACGGGGTGCCGTCCGGGGCGATCCCGCTGATCTGCGAATGGATGCTCAGCACCTTGTCGATCAGCCAATTGGCGTCGTGGGTCGAACCGAACGTGGTGCCGGAGATGAATTGCCCGGTTCGCCGCAGCCGCCCGAGCAGGTCTTCACGAAAGTTGGAGTGATCCCACACCCCAGCCAGCACGCGAGGATGGAGCATTTGCAGCATCAATGCGCAAATGCCGCCGATCATCATGCTCGGGAAATCGCCGTGCACCTGCCAGCACACCGCCTGCGGCCCGAACAGACCCGGATCGCCCTTGGGGTTCTCCATGTCCAGTTGGCCAAGGGCCAGGCCGGTCATGCTCATGACCTGGGTTTCGATGCGGGTGCGGATGAATTCCATGGGTGTCCAGTCGAAAGATGGAATGCCAATACTGTAGGAGCGTGGCTTGTCCCGCGATCTGCCGGAACGGCAGTAAAAGCCTGCGATCAGCAGTGCACCTGACACTACACGTATGGCGGTTTTACGACGGGTTCCCCGCCGATCGCGGGACAAGCCACGCTCCTACCTCTATCGGTTAAGGCGCTTCTCGATCAACCCCTCCACGACACTCGAATCCGCGAGGGTCGAGATATCCCCCAAACTGTCGATTTCGTTGCAGGCGATCTTGCGCAGGATGCGCCGCATGATCTTCCCGGAACGGGTTTTCGGCAAGGCCGGGGCCCACTGAATCAGCTCCGGTTTAGCGAAACTGCCGATTTCCTTGCTGACCAGCGTCAACAGTTCCTTCTGCAACGCCTCGTCCGGCTCGATCCCGGCCATGGTGGTCACGAATGCATAAATACCCATGCCTTTCACGTCATGGGGGTAACCCACCACCGCTGCCTCGGCCACGCTGTCATGCAATACCAACGCGCTCTCGACCTCCGCCGTGCCGATGCGATGCCCGGACACGTTGATCACGTCGTCCACCCGCCCGGTGATCCAGTAATGCCCGTCCTGATCCCGACGCGCGCCGTCACCCGTGAAGTAATAACCGGGGTAGGGTTTGAAGTAGGTGTCGATCATGCGTTGCTGATCGCCATACACACCGCGAATCTGCCCCGGCCAACTGGCCTTGATCGCCAATAAGCCGCTGGTCGCGCCCTCCAGCTCATTGCCTTTTTCGTCGAGCAGCACGGGCTGTACGCCAAACATCGGCTGAGTGGCGCAGCCCGGTTTTAGGGGCGTTGTGCTGATCAGCGGGGTGAGCATCGTGCCGCCGGTTTCGGTCTGCCACCACGTATCGACGATAGGGCAGCGGTCTTTTCCTACTTTATGGAAATACCATTCCCACGCTTCCGGGTTAATGGGCTCACCGACCGTGCCGAGAATGCGCAGGCTTTCCCGGCTTGTCGTTTCCAGCGGCTTCGGCCCCTCACGCATCAGTGCTCGCAATGCCGTTGGCGCGGTGTAGAAGATATTGACGTGGTGCTTGTCGATCACCTGCCAGAAGCGCGAGGTGTCGGGGTAATTCGGCACGCCTTCGAAAATCAGCGTGGTGGCACCGTTGGCCAGCGGGCCGTAGACGATGTACGTGTGTCCGGTGACCCAGCCGACGTCGGCGGAGCACCAGAAAATCTCGCCCTCGCGATAATCGAAGACATGCTGATGGGTCATCGCCGCTTGCAGCAGGTAACCGCCGGTTGTGTGCAGCACCCCCTTTGGTTTGCCGGTGCTGCCCGAGGTGTAGAGGATGAACAGCGGGTCTTCGGCGTCCATCGGTTCGGGCGGGCAATCGTCGCTGATGCCGTGAAGCGCTTCGTGATACCAGATGTCGCGGCCTTCGACCCACTCGACCTGGCCTTCGGTGCGCTTGACCACCAGCACCGTGCTGACGTTCGGGCAGCTTTGCAGGGCTTTGTCGACGTTCTGTTTCAACGGCACGTATTTGCCGCCGCGCACACCTTCATCGGCGGTGATGATGGTGTGGCAATCAGCGTCGAGAATCCGGTCACGCAGGGCGTCAGGGGAAAAGCCGCCGAACACCACCGAATGAATCGCGCCGATGCGGGTGCAGGCCAGCATTGCATAGGCCGCTTCCGGAATCATCGGCATGTAGATGCACACCCGGTCGCCTTTCTTCACGCCGCGCTGCTTCAGCACATTCGCCAGACGGGCAACGTTGTGGTGCAGCTTCTTGTAGGTGATTTCGGCGGACTCGGAGGGATTATCGCCTTCCCAAATGATCGCCACTTGGTCGCCGCGCTTTTCCAGATGACGGTCGATGCAGTTGTAACTCACGTTCAGCGTGCCGCCTTTGAACCACTGCGCGCTGCCGGTCTTGATGTCGCACTGCTGGACCTGATCCCACGGCGAGAACCAGTGGAGAAATTTTTTCGCCTGCTCGGCCCAGAAGGTGTCGGGCTGCTCGATGGATTGCCGGTACAGACGCTGATAGTCATCGGCACTGAGTTGAGCGGCTTTGCGCGTCGCGTCGGCGTGTGGGAAATCGCTGATATTGAACATGGCGTCTCCTTTTTTTTGTGATGTTGTGTAGCCACAATAGGACATCAGAGTCGATCGTGTCGGCAGGGTTCAGGCGGGTCGGATTCAGTCGTGCTCTCTTTTGATTCTGCCTTTCGGCTTGACTCGGTGATCCAGATACACAAAACCCGCCGCCTCTTGCGAGGGGGCGGGTTTCGGGGGTTGCGCCAAGGCGGTATCAGCCGCGGTGACGACCGCGGAAGTAATTGATCAAGCCTTGAGTGGACGCATCTTCAGCAACGGTTTCTTCCGTGCCGACGAGGCGGCTGTAAACGCCTTTGCCCAGTTCTTTGCCCAGCTCGACGCCCCACTGGTCGAAGGCGTTGGTGCCCCAGACCACGCTTTGGACGAAGACTTTGTGCTCGTACATCGCGACCAGCGCACCCAGACGACGCGGGCTGATGCGCTCGACGACGATGGTGTTGCTCGGACGGTTGCCCGGCACGACCTTGTGCGGCGCGACACGCTGCACTTCGTCTTCCGACAGGCCTTTGGCACGCAGTTCGGCTTCGGCCTCAGCGCGAGTCTTGCCGAGCATGAGAGCCTGGCTCTGCGACAGGCAGTTGGCGTATAGCCATTGGTGGTGGTCGGACACCGGGTTGAAGCTGACGATCGGCACGATGAAGTCGGCCGGAATCAGTTGGGTGCCTTGGTGCAGCAGCTGGTGATACGCGTGCTGACCGTTACAGCCCACGCCACCCCAGATCACCGGGCCGGTGTCGGTCTTCACCGGCACGCCGTCCTGACGAACGCTCTTGCCGTTGGATTCCATGTCCAGCTGTTGCAAATGCTTGGTGATGTTACGCAGGTAGTGGTCGTACGGCAGGATCGCGTGACTTTGCGCGCCCCAGAAATTGCCGTACCACACGCCGAGCAGGCCCAGCAGCGCCGGCATGTTTTGCTCGAACGGTGCGTTCAGGAAATGCTGGTCCATGGTGTAGGCACCGGACAGCAATTCCTTGAAGTTGGACATGCCCACAGCCAAAGCGATGGGAAGACCGATGGCCGACCACAGCGAGTAACGACCGCCGACCCAGTCCCACATCGGGAAGATATTTTCTTCACGGATGCCGAACGCCACGGCAGCCGCGTTGTTGCTCGACACCGCGATGAAGTGACGGTACAGCTCCGCCTCGGAGCCGCCTTGAGCCAAGTACCAGGCGCGTGCGGCGGTGGCGTTTTTCAGGGTTTCGAGGGTGCTGAAGGTCTTGGACGAGACGATAAACAGCGTGGTTTCCGCACGCAGCTTGCTGGTCAGTTCGTGCAGCTCTGTGCCGTCGATGTTCGCCAGGTAGTGGCAGCGAACGCCTTTCTGCGCGTAGGACAACAGCGCTTCGGACACCAGCTCAGGGCCGAGGAACGAGCCACCGATGCCGATGTTAACCACGTCAGTGATCGGCTTCTCGGTGTAACCGCGCCACAGACCGTCGTGAATGCGGCCCACGAGGTCGGTGATCTGGTTCAGCACCTTGTGCACTTCGGGCATCACGTTGACGCCGTTCACCAACAGCTTGTCGCCCACTGGACGGCGCAGCGCGGTGTGCAGGGCCGGGCGACCTTCGGAAGAGTTGACCAACTCGCCGTCGTATTGCGCTTTGATTGCGTCTTTCAGGCCCACTTCGTTGGCCAGATTGACCAACAGCTGACGGGTTTCGGCGGTGATCAGGTTCTTCGAGTAGTCGAGAAATAGCCCGGCACTGCTGAGGGTGAATTCGTTGAAACGCTGCGGGTCTTCGTTGAACGCGTCGCGCATGCTGAAATTCTGCATCGCTTTGCGGTGGTCGGAGAGCGCCTGCCAGGCGGGCAGGGTGGTGACGTCATGAGGGGTGTGGTAGTACGCCATCGCTGCGGGTTTCCTTGTACTTGAACTGCCTTTGGACGTTGAAAAGCCAGGGGCGGGTCGAATGCGTGCGTTCTCCGAAGCCTAATCCTCGGACGCGCCGATGTCTGCGCCTCGCTTTACCTTTGCTCGGTACTTTTTCTCACAAGGTAGTGTCGCCCGTGTGGGGCGACCTGTACCGGTATGGCATTGCGGGTGTGGCTAAGTTCATTGCCCGGAGCCAGATAGAGCCTGCGCGGGCTGAAGTTTCATGAAACGTTCCGGGACTGAGCATAGTTGCGAATCCCGAGACCATGGCGTTCCGTTTACGGGGCCGTGGTCAGGTGCAGATTGTCGATCAGGCGTGTCTTGCCCAGGAACGCGGCGCCGAGCACCACCAGATCCTGATCGCCCGGGGTCGCGGGGCGCAGGGTCACGGCCTGGCGGATTTCCAGATAGTCCGGACGGAAACCCGCGCTTTCGAGGGCCTTCCTGCCGTCATCCAGCAATTGTTCTTGGTTCTGCTCGCCATTGTGCAGCGCGTCACCGATCTGTTTGATGACACGGTACAGCGCGGGGGCAGTCGCACGTTCCGCTTCGGTCAGGTAACCGTTGCGCGAAGACAGCGCCAGGCCATCGGCCGCGCGGACGGTGGGCTCGCCAATGATCTGGATCGGCATGTTCAAGTCGCGCACCAACGCACTGACCACGGCAAGCTGTTGAAAGTCTTTCTGGCCGAAGATCGCGATGTCAGGCTGAACCATGTTGAACAGTTTGCTCACAACTGTGGATACGCCGTCGAAATGGCCGGGGCGACTGCCGCCACACAAGCCTTCCGACACGACGGGCACGCGCACGATGGTCTGGTCGGCCATGCCGTGGGGGTACATTTCTTCGACCGTGGGCGTGAACAGCAGATGGCAACCGGCTTGCAGCAGCTTCTCCTGGTCGGCCGCCAGCGTGCGTGGGTAGGTGGCCAAGTCCTCTGTAGGACCGAACTGCAAAGGGTTGACGAAAATGCTCGCTACCACGAAATCGGCACGTTGCGCAGCCTTGGTCACCAGCGCGGTGTGACCGCTGTGCAGGTTGCCCATGGTCGGGACCAGCGCGATACGTTTGCCTTCGCTGCGGGCGCGGGCCACGGCGGCGCGCAGTTCACGCACGGTTTTTACAGTGTTCATGCCGAGAATCCGTGTTCAGGGGCCGGGAAGCTGACGTCTTTCACAGCGCTGACGTAGGCGGCGATGGCCGATTGAATGTCAGGCTGGCCGATCATGAAGTTCTTCACGAACTTGGGCACGCGCCCGGTGATGGATAGACCCAGCATGTCGTGCAGGACCAGCACCTGGCCATCGACGGCGCTGCCCGCGCCGATGCCGATCACCGGAATCTTCACCGCTTGGGTAATTTCCTGCGCCAGCTCGCTCGGCACGCATTCCAGCAGCAGCATCGCGGCCCCGGCTTGTTCCAGGGCGATGGCGTCAGCACGAATCTGCCGCGCCTGCGCTTCCTGACGGCCCTGCACTTTATAGCCGCCCAGCACGTTGACGGTCTGCGGCGTCAGGCCCATGTGTGCGCACACCGGAACGCCCCTTTCAGCCAGCAAGCGAATCGACTCGGCCAGCCAGCCCGCGCCCTCGATCTTGAGCATGTGCGCGCCCGCCTGCATCAACGTCGCGCTGCTGGCGAATAGCTGTTCCGGGGTGGCGTAGGACATGAACGGCAGGTCGGCGAGGATCAGTGCACCCTGATTGCCACGTTTGACGCTGGCCACGTGGTACGCCATGTCGGCGTTCGTCACGGGCAGGGTGCTGTCGTGACCCTGCAAAACCATGCCCAGCGAGTCGCCCACCAACAGGATTTCAACGCCTGCCTGTGAAGCTGCGTGGGCGAACGTTGCGTCGTAGGCCGTGAGCATGGTGATTTTTTCACCTTTCTGCTTCAGGCCCAGCAGGGACGTCACGGTGATATCTGGCATGAAAAAGTCCTCATTACAGGCGCTGTGAATACGACGGCGAGCAACGCGTGATTCATTCTGCAAACGCAGGCACATCGTCGTTTCGCGATGTTTGAAAAAGCCTGTCTGGCACCTGGCAAGCCGGTCGTCCGGCTTTGGGACGCTTATCTTCGTGAGGAGGGGGCGGGAAGTCAATTCCGGGTGTTACCGGATGAGGTGGGGATGTTACCGAGACATGTAACGGCGCGCAGTGCCTGCAAACGATCTGTAGGCAACGTCGCTTCGCTCGGCGCGACGCATTACCCCTGTAGGCGCGAATTCATTCGCGATTGGACGGGTCAATCCACACACCTTCATCGGCTGTACCGAGGTCTCGCGAATGAATTCGCGCCTACAGGATTTGTACCGAGCTATGAATCGAGAATGTGCCCGAATCGCGCGCGTCGGCATTCAACCCGAGAGTCTTTCCAGCCCTTCAAACGGGCAGTCGGCCAGCAGGTCATCCAGCGCGCGGCCATCAGCGAAGGTAATCCCGGGCGCCAGCTCGGCCAAGGGATACAACACGAACGCCCGCGCCTGCATGTGATAGTGCGGGACCATCAGACGGGGCTCGTCGATCAGCCGGTCACCGAACAACAGAATGTCCAGGTCCAGCGTCCTCGGCCCCCAGCGCTCAAGCCGCTCGCGCCCTTGACCGTTCTCGATGCCTTGCAAGGCATCCAGCAGGGCCAGTGGCTCCATTGTGGTATCTAGGGCGGCGACGGCGTTGGTGTAGCGCGGCTGACCGGGCAGCAACGAATCGCTCACGTAAAAAGAAGAAACGCCTGACAGGCTGGTGTGAGGCAACTGTCCCAATGACTGGATCGCCTCGCGCAGTTGTTCGGCAGGGTCAGCGAGGTTGCTGCCCATGCCGACATACACCCGTTCCATCACCATCACTCCGATGCGTCGGCGCCAGCGCGTTTGCGCTTGCCGCCACCGCTACGGCGACGCTTGCGCGGGCCCTGGCCGGTGGTGTCGGATTTACTGCCCAGATCACGAATCATGTCGCGGCGACCGGATTCGTTGGCGTCCTGATAATCGGTCCACCACTCGCCCAAGCCGTCGGTTTCCTCGCCTGCCGTTTCACGCAGCAGCAGGAAGTCGTAACCGGCTCGGAAACGCGGGTTGTCCAGCAACAGATCGGCACGTTTGCCCGAGCGACGTGGCAGACGCTCCTGCATGTCCCAAATCTCGCGGATCGGCATGGTGAAGCGCTTGGGAATCGCGATGCGCTGGCACTGCTCGGCAATCAGCTCGTGCGCGGCTTCCTGCATGGCCGGGATCGGCGGCATGCCGCGCTCTTGCAGGCGCAGGACGCGAGCGGGCAAGGCAGGCCACAACAGCGCAGCGAACAGGAACGCTGGCGTCACCGGCTTGTTCTGCTGCACGCGCAAATCGGTGTTGGCCAATGCCTCGCTGATGAGCGTGTGCGTGTAGGTCGGGGTGTATTCCAACGCCTTGGCGCTGGCCGGGAACAGCGGGTCGAACAACTCCAGATCCACCAGCATCTCGAACGTTGGTTCGGCGTAACCCGACAGGAACAGCTTGAGAACTTCCTCGAACAGGCGCGCTGCCGGAATATCGCGGAGCATGGGTGCCAGCGGGCGAATCGGCGTGGCGCTGTGCTTTTCGATGCCGAAATCCAGCTTGGCGGCGAAGCGCACGGCACGCAGCATCCGCACCGGGTCTTCTTTATAACGCTGCTGAGGGTCTCCGATCAGTCGGATCAGACGGTTACGGATGTCGTGTACGCCGTTGGCGTAATCCAGCACACGTTCGCTGACCGGATCGTAATACAGCGCGTTGATGGTGAAGTCACGACGCTGGGCGTCTTCTTCCAGTGTGCCGTAGACGTTGTCTCGCAGAATTCGGCCGCTCTCGTTGCGCGACGACTGATTGCTGTCTTCTTCCTCGTCATCTTGAGGGTGATTGGCGCGGAACGTGGCCACTTCGATGATTTCGCGACCGAAGTGGATGTGAACCAGCTTGAAGCGGCGGCCGATGATGCGCGCATTGCGAAATTCTGCCCGGACTTGCTCAGGCGTGGCGCTGGTGGCGACGTCGAAGTCCTTGGGGGTGATGCCCAGCATCAGGTCCCGCACGCAGCCGCCGACCAGATAGGCCTGGTAGCCCGCGTTCTGCAAACGCTCGACGATGTTCACCGCATAACGGCTGAATTGAGCGCGTTGCAACGAGTGTTGGCTGCTGCTGAGCACTTCAGGCGTGGTGCGCGTATGTTGCTGCGGCTTGCGCAGGGGAGTACGGAATGACTGGAACAGCTTCTTCAGCATGGGATGCACTGTTTGAAGGAATATTCGGCCAATGACAAAGAATGACCGCATGATGGGCGGGGATTCTAGCATTTAGTCGAGGGATGGTGTAGGACGCCGCGCGAACGGGCTCTGGAGGCAGGTATGGCGGGGCTGGAGCGGTTGTTACGAAGAGTTTGGAGCGGTTTTTGGCGAACGCTACCGGAAAATTGTTTTGTTTCGGAAGCTACTGGGGGAGCCGAAGCTCCCCCAAAGTGCGTGCTCTTATTTTTATTGTCTGTCGGGCTTTTTGTTTTTGTTGAGCGCCCAATTCACGGCTTTCGCCTGTGAAACCTCCCAATCGGGAGTCAAGAGCAAACGGATTGCTTTGGTCGCTGTGCTGCAGTGATCAATCGATCCAACCAGTTCAGGCGCTACCTTGGGGTAGTTTTTTGTTGTTCTCAGCCTGGTTGCGGGACAAGTCCCAAATGCAACGCCTCTCCAAAAGAATCAGTTAGCTGCGCCTCCGCCGTGTTGTTTTTATTATGCGTGAGTCGATACGTCTTATTTTTATTATGGTGTTTTGCGGGTGACTGATTTTTGTTGTTCTTGTACTAAGGATATAGCAGAACGCGTGCCAACTTTTGTCGAAACGGCTACAGCCCTTTAAATCCGGGGGTGTGGCAAATCGACGCTATTTTTGTGTAGCCAAAAAAAACCGGGACTACGTTACCGTACGCCCCGGCTTTTGTTACGTGTTGCTGATGAGGTAACAGTTTTTTCACAAGTCCCGGAAGGCGCGTGCCAGAGCCTCGCGCCTGCTCCTGAGATCAGGTTTCGCTGGCTACACCGGTTTTGCGACGCGGGATGCCCAGCCGTTGACGACGCTCCCACAGGCATTTACGGCTGACGCCAAGCTTGCGCGCCAGTTCGGTCTCGGTCATGTGGTCCTGATGCTCAAGCACGAAGTGCTGGAAGTAGTCCTCCAGGGACAAATCTTCCGTAGGTTCATGAGCCGTTGAGCTGGATGAAGGCTGCTGCGGCGCCAGGCCGATGAACTCCTCGACGTCCAGATCGCTCAGCTCGATGTCGATGCCCAAGAGGTCGGCGGAAATTTCCGGGCTCTCACAGAGGATGACGGCACGCTCAACGGCGTTTTCCAGTTCGCGGACATTACCCGGCCACGAGTAGTGGCGGATCGCCTGTTCGGCGTCTGGTCCGAAGCGCAAGTCGGTACGGCCAGCTTTGGCGCTTTGGCGAGCCAGGAACGCATTGGCGATTTCGTTCACGTCCGAGCCCCGTTCGCGCAGGGCCGGCAGCTTCAAGGCAATGACGTGCAGACGGTAGTAAAGGTCTTCACGGAACTGCCCGACTTTGGCCAGGCTTTTCAGGTCTCGGTGGGTCGCGGCAATCAGGCGCACATCGACCTTCTGCGACTGTACCGAGCCAACCCGACGAATTTCGCCTTCCTGGAGCACACGCAGCAGACGGGCTTGAGCTTCGAGAGGCAATTCGCCAATTTCATCGAGAAACAGGGTTCCGCCGTCGGCGGCTTCAACCAGCCCCGCACGCCCGGCGCTGGCGCCGGTGAACGCGCCTTTTTCGTGGCCGAACAGCTCGGACTCGATCAACGTTTCCGGGATCGCGGCACAGTTCACCGAAATCATCGGTGCCTTGGCGCGGCGGGACAGGTTGTGCAGCGCTCGGGCGACCAACTCTTTACCCGTACCTGATTCACCTTGCACCAGCACGTTGGAGTCAGTCGGGGCGACCTTACGGATCTTGTTGTAAAGGTCTTGCATCGGCGGGCAAGAGCCGATGATCCCAATCTCGCCATTGCTGTTGTCAGGGGCTGATTTGTCGGACCCCGACGCCTTGCCAGCCGAGGCCACGCGTTCAGCCTGGATGCTTTGCACGGTCTGTCGGTCTCGCAGAATGCGAGACACGGCTTGCAGCATTTCGTCGTGGTCGAAGGGCTTGGCGATGTAATCCACAGCGCCCATTTTCATCGAGTCCACGGCCGAGCGGAGGCTGGCGTAGCTGGTCATGATCAGCACCGGTTTGCCTTGGCCGAGCCGGATCAGCTCGGTACCGGGAGCACCGGGCAAGCGCAAATCGCTGACGATCAGGTCGAACGAGGGGATGCTGAAACGTTCCTGAGCTTCCTGTACGGAGCCGGCTTCACTGACCTGGTACTGATTACGTTCCAGCAGGCGACGCAAGGCAGAGCGGATAATAGTTTCGTCTTCGACGATCAGAATGTGCGGCATTGATTCGATACTCTCGACGGTCTCAGTTCACAGCGGACGTCGCTTCGACATGTCGCGGTAGGGTCACCCGAATGCGGGTTCCGCGCTGTTGCTCGGGGTCAGCCGGGCTGTCGATGGTGATTTGTCCATAATGCTCTTCAACGATGGAATAGACCAGTGCGAGCCCCAGTCCTGTCCCTTCCCCCGGGTCCTTGGTGGTGAAGAACGGTTCGAACAAGCGGTCCATGATTGCTTTCGGAATTCCAGTGCCTTCGTCTTCGACGATCAAATCGACCGTATGTTCGGACGCCTCGCTTTTCACCCGCACCGCGCTGCCTGCAGGCGAGGCGTCACGGGCGTTGGAGAGCAGGTTGATCAATACCTGCGCCAACCGTTGCGGATCGCCATCGACCCAGTGGTTCGGGTTGCACAGGTTATAGAATTGCACTTCGAAGTTGCGGCGATTCAGCGCGAGCAGACCAATGGCATCCTGAGCGACCTCGGCCAGACAGACGGCTTCGTCCGCATGCTGGTGACCACCCGCATGGGCGAAGCTCATCAGCGATTGAACGATGCGCGACACGCGCTTGGTCTGTTCGATGATCTGGCTGCTGATTTCAGTGAGTTCGCCGTCTTCTTCACGCTCCTCGCGCAGATTTTGCGCGAGACAAGCGATACCGGTGATCGGGTTGCCGATTTCGTGGGCCACCCCGGCTGCCAGGCGTCCAATGCTCGCCAAGCGCTCGGAGTGCACCAGCTTGTCTTCCAGCATCTGGGTGTCGGTGAGGTCTTCCACCAGAATCACCAAACCACTGTTGCCAGGTGCCAAGGGCTCGTCGATGGCTGCTTTGTGCAGGTTCAGCCAGCGCGTTTGTCCGTCCAGCGCCAGGCGCTGTTTGTGCAAATGCTCATCCGGCACGTTGATGAAACCCAGCAGTAACTGACGCCATGGATCGGCGATGGTCTCCAGGCGAGACCCCACCACGCGCTGGGCCCCGATGCCGGTGAGTTCTTCCATCGCCTTGTTCCACATCAGGATTTCCTGATCCTTGGCCAGCGAGCAGACGCCCATCGGCAATTCCTGCAACGTTTGGCGGTGGTAGCGACGCAGGGCGTCCAGCTCGGCGGCCAGACCGGTGAGGCGCGAATGGTAGTCCTCAAGGCGGCTTTCAATGAAGTGAATGTCTTCGGTGACGTAGTTCTCGCTGCCCGATTTGTACGGCAGGAAGGTTTCCACCATGTCCTGAGCAACGCTGGGGCCCATGAGGCCGGACAGGTTGGCCTCGATCCGGTCACGCAAACGGCGCAGTGCGTAGGGGCGGCGCTCGTCAAACGGCAGGTACAGATCGCGCAGGGCCTGTTCAACTTCCTTCTGCGCGGCTTTGGCGCCCAGCGGCTTGGCCAGTTGTGTCGCGAACTCCTGCGGAGAAACGGCGTGCAACTCCCGACGCTGCGGTCGACGCACGTTGTCCACCGCACAGGCTTCGGCGGCGCTGGCCTCTTCAGGGCTGGGGTTGCTGAACAGCGAAATCAGGGTGAACACCAGCACGTTGGCGGCAAGCGAAGCAATGGCTGCCATGTGCCAACTGGTGTCGTCGAGCACGTAGATCATGTTCAGCAGGGGGATGTAGAAGCCCTGGAAATTGCCGATCAGCGGGAACAGCATGCTGACCATCCAGACCACGATCCCGGCAATCAGGCCCGCCATGAAGCCTCGACGGTTAGCCGCTGGCCAGTACAGCACCGACAGCACGCCTGGCAGGAACTGCAAGGTGGCGACGAACGCGACGATGCCGAGGTTGGCCAAATCCTGCTTGGCGCCCAGCAGCAGGTAGAAACCGTATCCCGCCATGATGATCGCGACGATCAGGGCGCGACGGGTCCACTTCAACCAGCGATAGATATTGCCCTCGGCGGGCGGCTGGTAGAGCGGCAGCACCAGATGGTTCAGCGCCATGCCCGAGAGGGCGAGTGTCGTGACGATGATGAGCCCGCTGGCCGCCGAAAGGCCGCCTACATAGGCCAGCAATGCCAACGCCGGGTTGTGCGCCGCGATGCCGATCCCGAGGGTGAAGTATTCGGGGCTGGTGGTGGCGCCCAGTTTCAGTCCGGCCCACAGCACCAGCGGAACGGCGAGGCTCATCAGCAGCAAAAACAGCGGCAAGCCCCAGCTGGCGCTGACCAGCGAACGAGGGTTGAGGTTTTCAGTGAAGGTCATGTGATACATGTGCGGCATGACGATGGCCGAGGCGAAAAACACCAACAGCAGCGTGCGCCAAGGGCCTTCCTGCAACGGGGTATGCAACGCCGCGAGCGCGCTTTGATTCTGTAGCAGCCATTGCTCAAGGCTCGCCGGACCGTCGAATACGCCGTACAGCGAATAAATGCCGATACCGCCGATGGCCACCAGTTTGATGACCGACTCGAACGCGATGGCGAACACCAGCCCTTCGTGTTTCTCCCGCGTGGCGATATGCCGGGAGCCGAAGAAAATGGTGAACAGTGTGATCAGGATGCAGAACGCCAGCGCGACGTAGTTGCGGACCGGCTCGCGGGTGAGGATGCCGATGGAGTCCGCCACCGCCTGAATTTGCAGGGCCAACAGGGGTAACACCCCGATCAGCATGAAAATGGTCGTCAGCGCTCCGGCCCATGTGCTGCGAAAGCGGAAGGCAAACAGGTCGGCGAGGGACGAAAGCTGATAGGTGCGGGTGATTTTCAGGATCGGGTACAGCAGCACCGGCGCCAGCAAAAATGCCCCGGATACCCCCAGATAACTGGAAAGGAAGCCGTAACCGTATTCATACGCGAGGCCGACAGTCCCGTAAAACGCCCAGGCGCTGGCATACACGCCCAGCGACAGGGTGTACGTCAGTGGGTGGCGAATGATCCAGCGCGGAATGAGCCCGCGCTCACTGACCCATGCAACGCTGAACAGCGCCAGCAAGTAGGCGGCGCTGACCAGAATCATCTGGGTCAGGCTAAAGCTCATCGGCATCTCGTTGGCTCTGCAGAATGAAAGTCACCACGATCAGGATCAGCCACAGCATATAAGGCCGATACCAGGCGCCTGTCGCGTCGATCCACCAGTCCATGATGGCTGGGGAAAAAAGGTAGATGCCTACCACCAGTAGCAGGACCAATCGATAAATGTACATTTGGCCTCCTGGGTTGACTGACGCCGGGTGAAGGAGCGGCATGGTAACGGATGGCTATCAGGCTGCAAGCGACGTTTCGGCCACCTTCATGCCGCTATTGGCCTCAAGTGCTCTGGCTCAGTCTATTCGAGCTTCTTCGATACTGGCGACCCGTGGAATCAAATCGGCATTCCAGTGGGCGATTCCCCAGTCCAGAACCTCTCTCGGCGTACCGAACAAAAGGTCTTCCGGTGCCGGCTGGCCCAACGCCCGCAATGCCCGAAGCAGCAAAGGCGTAGCCTGATCGACGGGCAGGGGCGGGGAGCGGTAGGACTTGCCTAGTTTGTGCCCGTTCGGTTGGGTAATCAGTGGCACGTGTAGGTAACGCGGCTGTGGCAGGCCCAGCAATTCCTGCAGATAGAGCTGACGAGGCGTGGAGTCGAGCAAGTCAGCGCCCCGCACAATGTCGGTGACGCCTTGCCAGCCATCGTCGAGGACGACCGCCAGTTGATAGGCATACAGGCCATCACGACGTCGAATCACGAAATCGCCGACGTCGCGGCCCAAGTGCTGGCGAAAGGTGCCCTGAACCCGGTCGTCGAAACGGTATTCCAGCTCCGGGACGCGAATACGGATCGCGGCGTTTTCAGGCGAGTGGCCCGCATTGCGGCAAAAACCGGGGTAGATGCCGTGGAAATCTTCCAGCTCCTTGCGTGAACAGGTGCAGGCGTACGCAAGCCCATAGCTGAACCAACGGTTGATGATGTCCTGATAGGCGTCGTGACGATCGCTTTGCCTCACACATTCGCCATCCCACTCAAAGCCGTAGGTTTCCAGTGTATTGAGGATGGCGGTCTGTGCGCCCGGTTCTTCCCGTGGCGGGTCGAGGTCTTCCATGCGCATCAGCCACTGGCCACCGGCGGAGCGGGCATCGAGGTACGACGCCAGCGCGGCGACTAGCGAGCCGAAGTGCAGATAACCGCTGGGGGTTGGCGCAAAGCGCCCTATATAAGAAGGGGATTTCATGGGCGATGATGGTACTGGAAATGATATGTACGAAAAACTGGATGATGCTTCGGTTCGTGTAGGACACCGCTGCCGGTGAACGATGCTCTGGCCGTGTGGGAGCGAATTCATTCGCGAAATAGATCAGGCGATGAAGATGCATCGCTCCTGTCGGCGTTTTCGCGAATGAATTCGCTCCCACAGGTGCATGTGTGTTGTCTGGATCAACGCTGCTGCCGGAAAGCCGTGCGTCTACTGCGGTGATGGCCCTGTCCATAAACAACAAAAGACGCCGAAGCGTCTTTTGTCTTACTCGAAAAGCAGGATCATTTACCGATCTGTTTTTCTTTGATTTCTGCCAGCGTCTTGCAGTCGATGCACAGGTCGGCAGTCGGGCGGGCTTCCAGACGGCGCAAGCCAATCTCGATGCCGCAGGATTCGCACCAACCGTATTCTTCGTCTTCGATCAGTTGCAGCGTTTTGTCGATCTTCTTGATCAACTTGCGCTCACGGTCACGAGCACGAAGTTCCAGCGCGAATTCCTCTTCCTGACTTGCACGGTCAGCAGGGTCAGGAAAGTTAGCCGCTTCGTCCTTCATGTGATCAACAGTACGGTCGACTTCCTGCATCAAGTCCTGTTTCCACTTGTTCAGGATCTTGGTGAAGTGAGCACGCATGGGCTTGCCCATGTACTCCTCGTCCTTCGTCGGGACGTAAGGTTCGAACCCGCTAATCGTTTGTGTGCTTTTTTGCTTTTCTTCGGTGGGCATGAACGGACCGCCTCTCACTCTTCTAAGCCATTGCGCAGGGTAAAGATCCATCGCCGACACCTGCCGGCCCTGCGGCTGCAAGCGGGCGAACTTACCAGATCGTATCGGAGCGCGCTACTCCCGGTTGTCGAGCATGGCCCGGCAACGCGCCCGTGAACTATGACCACAGCCAAAGCGCCCGGTTTTATATTATTTTGCGGTGCCATCAGTCTAGCCCCTCCTGCGACATCATCCGTTTTTGCGGATCACCGGCATCACTCGTGCGCCGAACGATAAATCTGTAGCGGCGAAAGCGGTTGGGTAGAATCGGCTGATCGTTTCCGACACTGCTATTAAAGGAAGACTCATGCCTCAGCCCTACAGTGCGCGCAGTCGCGCCATCGAACCTTTTCATGTCATGGCGCTGTTGGCCCGTGCCAATGAATTGCAGGCGGCGGGGCACGACGTCATCCACCTGGAAATCGGCGAGCCCGATTTCACTACCGCTGAGCCCATCATCAAGGCCGGTCAAGCAGCGTTGGCAGCCGGCAAGACCCGCTACACCGCCGCTCGCGGCTTACCGGAGCTGCGCGAGACGATCTCGGGTTTCTACCAACAGCGCTACGGTCTGAGCATTGATCCGGGGCGTATTCTGATCACGCCGGGCGGCTCCGGCGCGTTGCTGTTGGCGACGAGCCTGTTGGTCGATCCGGGCAAACACTGGCTGCTCGCCGACCCAGGTTATCCGTGCAATCGGCACTTCCTGAGACTGGTGGAAGGTGCCGCGCAACTGGTGCCGGTTGGGCCCGACGTGCGTTACCAGTTGACCCCCGATCTGATTGCTCAACACTGGAATCAGGACAGCGTCGGCGCCTTGGTCGCGTCGCCCGCTAACCCGACCGGCACGCTGTTGCATCGGGACGAACTGGCGGCGCTGTCGGCTTCGCTCAAGGCCCGCGACGGTCATTTGGTGGTGGACGAGATTTATCATGGCCTGACCTACGGCACCGACGCGGCCAGCGTGCTCGAAGTGGATAACGATGCGTTCGTGCTGAATAGTTTTTCAAAGTATTTCGGCATGACCGGTTGGCGCCTCGGCTGGCTGGTTGCGCCCGAGGCGGCGGTCGGTGATCTGGAGAAGCTGGCGCAGAACCTTTACATCAGCGCACCGAGCATGGCGCAAAGTGCAGCGCTTGCCTGCTTCGAGCCGCAAACCCTGGAAATCCTCGAACAGCGTCGCGCCGAGTTCGGCAAACGCCGGGATTTTTTGCTGCCTGCGCTGCGTGAACTGGGCTTCAATATCGCCGTCGAGCCGGAGGGCGCCTTCTATTTGTATGCGGACATCAGCGCTTTTGGTGGTGATGCGTTCGCATTCTGCCGACATTTTCTCGAAACCGAGCACGTTGCCTTCACGCCAGGCCTGGACTTCGGTCGTCATCAGGCGGGGCATCACGTGCGTTTCGCTTACACCCAAAGCCTGCCGCGCTTGCAAGAAGCGGTCGAGCGTATCGGTCGTGGGCTGCGGAGCTGGCAAGGCTGATGCGCTTTTCTCCCGAACTTGAAGAAGGACGCCTGCTACAGCGCTACAAGCGGTTTCTGGCCGACATCGAAACGGCCAGCGGTGAGCGCCTGACCATCCATTGCCCCAACACCGGCTCGATGTTCAATTGCATGATGCCAGGTGGGCGCGTCTGGTTCAGTCGCTCCACCGACCCGAAACGCAGGCTGCCCGGCACGTGGGAAATCAGCGAAACGCCGCAAGGCCGCTTCGCTTGTGTCAATACGGGCCGCGCCAACAAGCTGGTCGAAGAGGCACTGCTGGCGGGCGTGATCACCGAGCTGAACGGCTTCACGGCGCTCAAGCGGGAAGTGCCGTATGGGCAGGAAAACAGCCGCGTCGATTTTCGCCTCGACTACCCGGCAGGCCCGCTGTTTCTGGAAGTGAAGAGCGTCACCTTGGGTTTCGACGACAGTGCTGTCGCCGCCTTTCCCGATGCCGTTACGCAGCGCGGCGCGAAACATTTGCGTGAATTGGCAGCGTTGGCGCGGGAGGGCGTGCGCGCGGTGCTGCTGTATTGCGTCAATTTGACGGGCATCGAGGCCGTTCGACCTGCGGAAGAAATCGACGCTGCCTACGCCGAAGCGCTCACAGATGCCGTCGCCGCAGGTGTCGAAGTACTGGCGTATGGCGTGCAGCTGACACCTGAAGAGGTGCGGGTTGATCGGCGGCTTGAGATTCACCTGACCCAAAAGCGTCTGGTCAGTCCTGAATGGGCAGATTGATCCAGACTCCCTGAGCATCTTCGCGACATTCAACGGTGCTCAGGAATTTGCCCTCGCAGGGACCCGCGATGCATTCGCCGCTTTCGATCACAAACAGCGCGCCGTGCGTTGCGCATTGAATCAGGCTGGCGCTGGCGTCGAGGAACTGATCGGGGTGCCATTCCAGCGGCACGTTCCGGTGGGGGCAGCGGTTCTGGTAGGTGTAAACCTGCCCCGCGCGCCGCACCGCCAGCAGCCGAACGCCATCCACGTCGAAACCCCGGCTCATGCCTTCGCGAAGATCGGTTTTTTCACACAGGTATTTCAGCGGAGTCTCCTTGCTGCTTGACGGGTAAATGCAAATAATTATCAAATTGCCCGACTGTTGTAAGCGGCTTAGTTTGACAGCTCCGCCATTGACGCGTCGATCCAACTGATCGCCTTTCCAGGGGATTCAGCTGACGCGCTTCTTCTATATAAAGGACTCCTCCCCCATGCGTTTTCTCGCCAAGCTGGCTGGCATCCTGATCGGGCTCTCATTCACTCATGTGGTATCCGCAGACACGCAGCGCTGGGTCAGCGCGGGCGGCGCACTGACCGAGTGGGTCGTGGCGCTGGGGGGTGAGGCGAAGCTGGTGGGCATCGACAGTACCAGTCAGCATCCGGCGTCCATCAAATCGCTGCCGAGTATTGGCTACCAACGACAGTTGTCGTCTGAAGGCATCCTCAGTCTGCGTCCGAATATTCTGGTGGGAACGGAAGAAATGGGGCCGCCTCCCGTGCTGGAACAATTGCGTGCAGCGGGAGTGAAGGTCGAGGTGTTTTCCGCCGGTGCTGACGTGAGTGCGCTTCAAAGCAACCTGCGAAAGCTGGGCGTCTTGCTCGACAAACAGGCGCAGGCAGATGAACTGAGCGAGCAGTATGCAAAACGTCTGGGCGTCCAGCATGACTGGGTGGCTCGGGCGCAGCTGCATCAACCCGTGCCAGGTGTGTTGCTGTTGGTCAGCCATGCGGGCGCTGCGCCGATGGTGGCGGGAACGGGTACGGTCGGGGACTGGCTGATCAAACAGGCAGGCGGTCGGAATCTGGCGACCCATGCGGGCTACAAGGTTTTTTCTGCAGAAGCGATGGCGGGGCTTAGCCCTGACGTATTGGTGTTCACAGACCGCGCGCAAAACGGCGCGTCGTCTCGGGAGGCGTTGCTTCGGGAAAACCCATTGTTGGGCGCTACCCGTGCCGTTCAGCAGAATCGCCTGATTGAAGTGGACCCGACGTTGCTGGTGGGCGGTCTGGGGCCACGCCTTCCCGAGGCGATGCAGACCCTCGGCAAAGCGTTTTACACCACGGATACCGACCTCAAGGCCAAGGTCTCGCCCGCTCAATGAGGGTCATTCTGCAACCTCGCGCGTTGTTCATCGTCCTGAGCGTCGTCTGTGTGGTAGCGATATGGCTGTCTCTCGCGCTGGGGCCGATCAGCCTGCCACTCATGGACACCCTGCGTGCCGGGTTACGCCTGTTGGGCTTTCCCGTGGAGGGCGAGAATCTGCAACAGGCCGAACTGATCCTCGGTCAGATTCGCGTGCCCCGGACCTTGCTGGGCCTGGCAGTGGGGGCGGTGCTGGCACTGTCGGGCGTGGCCATGCAGGGCCTGTTTCGCAACCCACTGGCCGACCCCGGTTTGGTCGGCGTGTCCAGCGGTGCCGCGTTGGGAGCAGCGGTCGCGATCGTCGCGGGTGCGTCACTGGGCGGTTTACCGGAAGCACTCGCCCCTTATCTGCTGTCGATCTGTGCTTTTGCAGGTGGACTTATCGTGACAGGTATCGTCTATCGCCTTGGTCGTCAGGACGGCCAGACCAGCGTGGGCGTCATGCTGCTGGCAGGTGTGGCAATGACCGCGCTGGCCGGCTCGATCATCGGTCTGTTCACCTATCTGGCAGATGACGCGGCATTGCGCACTCTGACGTTCTGGAACCTGGGCACACTCAACGGCGCAAGTTACGCGAGGCTATGGCCGTTGCTGCTGGTCTGCGGGCTCGTCATCGCCTGGCTGCCGCGCCGGGCAAGAGCCTTGAATGCGCTGCTGCTCGGGGAATCGGAAGCCCGTCATTTGGGGATCGAGGTCGAACGGCTGAAGCGCGAGCTCATCCTCTGCATCGCGCTGGGGGTGGGTGCTGCCGTCGCTGCAGCTGGCCTCATTGGTTTCGTCGGGTTGATCGTGCCGCATCTGGTGCGGCTGATCGCGGGGCCTGATCATCGAGTCGTACTGCCCGCGTCGGCGCTTGCAGGGGCGAGTCTATTGCTGCTCGCCGACGTGTTTGCCCGTCTGGTGCTGGCACCGGCTGAATTGCCGATTGGTATCGTGACCGTTTTCATCGGGGCACCCTTCTTTCTGTTTCTGCTGGTGAGAGGGCGCGCCTGATGATGAGAGCCGAAAATATCAGCGTGCATCGCGATGGAAAATGCGTGTTGGCCGATGTTGATTTGACGATCAAGCCCGGCGAAATGCTAGGCGTACTGGGGCCCAACGGTGCAGGGAAAAGCACGTTGCTCAGCGCACTGTGCGGCGAGCTGAAAACGATGAAGGGGCAACTGTGGCTCGATGATCAGCCATTGTCGTACTGGACGGGTCAGCAGCGCGCTCGGCGTCTGGCGGTATTGCCGCAAAGTTCGACGCTGAGCTTTGCGTTCAGTGTTCGGGATGTGGTGGCCATGGGCCGATTGCCTCATGACACCGGCCGGCAGCGCGATGCCGAGATCGTTCGGGAGTCTCTCGAAGCCGCCGACGCGTTGCACCTGATGGATCGCAGTTACCTTGCCCTGTCCGGCGGTGAGCGTCAGCGGGTGCATTTATCTCGGGTGCTGGCGCAGTTATGGCCCGGAGAGGGAGGGCAAACGTTGTTGCTGGATGAGCCGACCTCAATGCTCGACCCTTTGCATCAGCACACCACGTTGCAGGCCGTGCGCGGATTCGCGGATCGCGGTGGCGCAGTGATGGTGATCCTGCATGACCTCAATCTGGCTGCACGTTATTGCGACAGATTGTTAATGCTCGAATCAGGTCGCCCTTTTGCTCTGGGCACTCCGGACGGGGTGCTGGTGCCGGACGCATTGAGGGCAGTGTTTGGCCTTGAGGTCTTGGTGCAACGGCACCCCGAACGTGGGCACCCACTGATCATCGCTCGATGACTTGCAACCTTCCGCCCCCACTTTTTCGAAGGCAATTTCCTTAAGATATTTCTGATAGTCGCGTAGGCCCGCTCTCTGGTGCGCGCATGGCCGTTCACGCTGCCTTCGACTGGATTATCGTCGCTACCTTGAGTTCGCAGGTTGTCGAGGAGTGCGTGATGGATCGGGTGTATGAGAGTGACGAAGCCGTTGCTCAAAAAGCGATAGGCCTGCTGGAACTGACGTCGTTGAATCTCGATGACACGACGGAGCGCATCGTCGCGTTGTGTGAACGGGCGCTGACGCCTGTAGGGAATGTTGCCGCTGTCTGCGTGCTGCCTCGATTTGCCGGGCTGGCCCGACGGACGCTCGATAGCCTGCTGGCGCGGGAAGTCAAGGTCGTGGCAGCGGTCAACTTCCCGAATGGCGGCGCTTCGGTCAGTGCTGCCGAGTCGGAAACGCATTCAGCCATGCTCACCGGGGCCGACGAGATCGATCTGGTGTACCCCTTCCACGCCCATTTGAGTGGTGACAAAACGGTCGGCGCCGACATGATTGCTGCGTGCAGGGCCGAGTGTGGGCAACGTGGATTGCTGACGATTACGTTGGAGACCGGCGTTTTGCGTGATCCGCAGATCATCCATCAGGTGTGCCGCACGGCCATTCGAGAGGGGGCGTCATTCCTGAAGACGAGCACCGGCAAGCAGGCAGCGGGCACCACGTCGCAAGCGGCCCGGATACTCATCGAAGCCATTGCCGAGATGGGCGCGCAGGTGGGATTCAAGGCGTCCGGGAATGTTCGTACGCTTGATGAGGCTCGAACATATCTTGATGTCGTTCAACGCAAGTTCGGCCCGTTCTGGGCCGAGCCCACGCGGGTTCGGCTGAGTGGCGCAAGCCTGCTGGATGATCTGTTGGCGTACCTGGGGGTCCGGCCTTGAAAGGCTGGGCAGCACGAACCGTCGGCCACGAACGTCCCAAATGGAAGGCAAAAAAAGACCCGGCAAAAAGCCGGGTCAAAAACCGTGATTAGCCTGATGAGGAGATAATCTGAGAGTCCGAACCAAGGAGCCTTTCAGGTTACCAGCCAGTCTCGCGACCGGATGTGATAATCATAGTGATTCTCATTTGTAAGTCAACAGGCAATCCCAAACTATTTTCAGGTTTGGCAATCTGCGTTCTTCGGATTGGGGCAGAGTCTGTTCAGTTCTCTATCCAGCCGGGCTTTGTCTGCTTGGGTGAGGTCGCGCCAGTCCAGGTCGTTCAGTGCGCCTGCAATGTAGTACAGCAGGGCTTTGGACGTTCGAAAGTCGCGCGCTTTGACAGCTCTGTAGGCGAGGATGGGGCCGAGTCGGCGAAGGTCAGCAGCGTTGTGAATGCCCGCGGCGTGTAGCCACTGGGCGGTGGTTTTGCCCAGATTTTTCATCTGTAGCAGCTCGTCTTCCATGATGCCTCCTGCGGGTGTCGCTCCGTGTGTACAGCTCCCTTTGGGTACCTCCTGGCCTTGTAAAAACTGCAGATGCAAGACATGGAATGAGTGTAGATTCACTCAGCGCGTTGCTCGAATCGGGCGCGCGGAATTCGCGGATCAGCCGCCGAACGGTAGCGTGAGGAGACAGTGCGCCAGCGCGGGCCCGGCATGTCTGTGCATGCAGGGCAGGGGACAGGTGACTCGTTTGAAGCGTGCCGAATGTGTCAGCGAGTGCGATACCGCAGGCGAGTACCAAAGTTGACAGACATCAGTATCTCGTCAGCGCTCAATTCGGCCGGGAAATAAGCACCTGAGATTTGTGCGTGAGCGATGCTGGCGCCTTCCAGCGACGCGGTGCGGAAATCGACACCGCGCAAATCTGCGGAACGGAAATAGGCGTCGCTGAAGTCGATTTCCTCGGCGTTGAGTTCACGCAAATCCAGCCCACGGAAATCACCGCCCGCGAGGTCAATGGGACCGCCTTTCGGGCGTTGGAGATTAAAGGCATTGACGTCATCTTTTCGCAGAAGGGCGAAAAGCGGCGAGTCGAGCTGCTTGGGCTGGTTCATGTTGGCGTCACCTTGTTGGAATTCTGACGCCATTATAATGCCACTATCATCGAGCCGTGAAGTGACAGACTTCACGATTCGATGACTGGTGGCTCGGCCGCTTACAAGCCCGGCAGGTATTGGCGGATGTCATCCACCAATTTATCCAGATCCCCACTCAGGTTGGTTTCGACGTGGCGACTGCGCGGGGTTTCGTCGGCGGTCAGCGGCTCACGATTCGCCAACTGAGCCTCGATGACTTCCATGGTTGCGTCGGAAGGGTCGCTGTTCTGTGCCTGACGTTGCGCCAGCCAGCCCTGAATGACGGCTTTCGGTGCGGCGCAGTCGAGGATCAGGAACGGCGCGCCGGTGGCTTCGGCTACCTTTGCGGTGGCCTGGCGTTGATCGAGCTTGAGGAACGTGGCATCGATCACTACCGGGAAGCCTGCATGCAGGACGACCGCAGCCAATTCGTTCAAACGCTGGTAGGTCTTGCCGCTGACATCTGCCGAGTACAGATCCTGGCTGTCGCCGAAGAGCCGTTTGCGCTCCACGTCCGAACGCAGGCGAACGGCGCCGAGCGCTTCGACCAGGCGCATCGCCACGTGGCTTTTGCCGACAGCCGAAACGCCGTGGGTGATGGCCAGGAAGTTCGACGGGATCGCGCTGTAGCTTTCCGCCAGATTGGCGTAGTTGCGGTACTGGCGCAGGGTAGTGGCGCGCTGCACATGATCGGCGTCCGCAGACAGGCTGAACAGAGCCACTTTCGCCCGAACGAGTGCGCGGTATGCCTTGTAGAAATTAAGCAGCTCCAGACCTTCGTAATCGCCGGTGTGTTCGAGGTACTGGCTGATGAGGCGACGTGACAGGCTCTTCAGACCGCGATCTTCCAGGTCCATGGCGAGGAAACCGATGTCGGCATACACATCGGTCATGCGGAACGGTTCGTTGAATTCGATGCAGTCGAAGATCACGACCTTGCCGTCGATCAACGTGATGTTGCCGAGGTGAATGTCGCCATGGCATTCGCGGATGAAACCGTCAGCCTTGCGGCGGCCCATCAACGGCTTCAGACGCTCGTAGCTGGCATTCGCCCAGGCTTCCAGTGCATTCAATTGAATGAGGTCAGCCTTCTCGGTGAGAAACGGCAGGATCTGTTCGAAGTTCTGAGTGACGGGGGCCATCGCATATTCAGGCGACCCCAGCGGGTTTTCCGACAGCACACGGGGGGTGCTCATGTGGAACTCGGCGATCTGGCGAGCGATGTCGTCAATGTGTGCCGTCGTCAGTTCGCCCTTGGCCTGCAGGGTGCTGAGCAAGCCGTCCTGCGGGAATTGGCGGATCTTCAAGGCGAATTCGATAGCTTCACCTTCGCCGCCCAATTGCGGCGCGTCGGCGGTCCCGGTGATGGGCAACACGTCCAGATACAAATCATTGGTCAGGCGTTGATTGAGCTTCAACTCCTGTTGGCAGAAGTGCTCGCGCGCCGACAGGGTGGTGAAGTCGAGGAAACCGAAATTCATCGGTTTCTTGATCTTGTACACGTAGGGGCCAGTGAGCAGCACCCAGGAAATATGCGTCTCGATGACCTGAAATTGCTCCACTGGGTGGGGGAACAGGGCAGGATTTTGAAGCGCGGCAATCAGTGTCTGGCTCACGGACGATCCTTGAAAGATGATAAGTCGAGAATGATGTGACTAAAGGTGGCCATTATGGCCGCTCGGCGCATTGCTGAAAACCGCCGTGAGGGTGGTCTGCCCGTGGCTTTGAAAGTGCGTATAATCCGCCGCCATGACTCGATCCCGCGCTTCGAAAAAATCCCCCAAACCCGCCAACAGCCGCTTGCGCAGCCTGTTGGGCTGGGCTCTGAAACTCAGTCTTGTCGGGCTGGTGGTGCTTGCCTGCTTCGCTGTTTATCTCGATTCCATCGTTCAGGAAAAATTCTCCGGCAAGCGCTGGACGATCCCGGCCAAGGTTTACGCCCGTCCGCTGGAACTGTTCGTCGGCCAGAAACTGTCCCGCGACGATTTCCTGATCGAGCTTGATGCCTTGGGCTACCGGCGCGAAAGTGTAGCCAACGGCCCGGGTGCGGCGTCGGTCAACGGCAACAACGTCGATCTGAATACTCGCGGTTTTCAATTTTATGAAGGCGCAGATCCTGCCCAGCAGATTCACGTCCGATTCTCCGGGGATTATGTCGCCGACCTGACCGCTGCCAACGGCTCCAAGCTGGCCGTGGCACGGCTTGAGCCGCTGCTGATTGGCGGTCTTTATCCGAAGAACCTCGAAGACCGCATCCTGATCAAGCTCGATCAGGCGCCGCCCTATTTGCTCGATACCTTGGTCACGGTGGAGGACCGGGATTTCTATCACCACTTCGGTGTGTCGCCCAAGTCCATCGCCCGCGCCTTCTGGGTTAACGCCTCGGCGGGGCAGATGCGTCAGGGCGGCTCGACGCTGACGCAACAATTGGTCAAGAACTTCTACCTGACCAACGAACGCAGCATCACCCGCAAGCTGACCGAAGCGATGATGGCGATCCTGTTGGAGATCCATTACAGCAAGCAGGAAATTCTCGAGGCGTACCTCAACGAAGTCTTCGTCGGTCAGGATGGCCAGCGCGCGGTGCACGGTTTCGGCCTTGCCAGCCAATATTTTTTCAGCCAGCCGCTGTCGGAGCTGAAACTGCATCAGGTCGCGTTGCTGGTGGGCTTGGTCAAAGGTCCGTCCTATTACAACCCGCGTCGTAACCCGGATCGCGCACTTGAGCGTCGTAATCTGGTACTTGATCTGCTTGAGCAGCAGGGCGTTGCGTCGGCTGAAGCTGTCGCTGCAGCGAAGAAAATGCCACTGGGTGTAACCAAAAACGGCTCGCTGGCCGACAGCTCGTTCCCGGACTTCCTCGATCTGGTCAAGCGCCAGCTGCGTCAGGACTACCGTGACGAAGACTTGACCGAAGAAGGTCTGCGCATTTTCACCAGTTTCGACCCGATTCTGCAGATGAAGTCCGAGGCCGCCGTTCGCGAGAGCTTCGCTAAGATTTCGGGCCGCAAGGGCGCGGACGACATGGAAACGGCGATGGTCGTGACCAACCCGGAAACCGGCGAAGTGCAAGCGCTGATCGGCAGTCGTCAGGCCGGGTTCGCGGGTTTCAACCGCGCACTGGACGCCGTTCGCCCGATTGGCTCGCTGGTCAAACCGGCGATTTACCTGACCGCGCTCGAACGTCCGCAGCAATACACACTGACCAGTTGGGTGCCTGACGAGCCGTTTCAGGTCAAGGGTGCAGACGGCCAGATCTGGAAGCCGCAGAACTTCGACCATAAGGCTCACGGCAACATTTTCCTGTATCAAGGGTTGGCGCATTCCTACAACCTGTCCAGCGCCAAGCTGGGTCTGGACCTGGGCGTGCCGAATGTGTTCAAAACCCTGACCAAATTGGGTGTCACCCGCGACTGGCCGGCGTTCCCGTCGATGTTGCTGGGGGCCGGTGCGCTGAGTCCGATTGAAGTGGCAACGATGTACCAGACCATCGCCAGTGGCGGATTCAATACGCCGTTGCGCGGCATCCGCAGTGTCCTGACAGCCGAAGGCGAGCCGCTCAAGCGTTATCCGTTTCAGATCCAGCAGCGTTTCGATCCCGGCTCCATTTATCTGCTGCAAAATGCCATGCAGCGCGTGATGCGCGAAGGCACGGGCAAGTCGGTGTACAACGTGTTGCCGAGTACGCTGAACCTGGCGGGCAAGTCAGGGACGACCAACGACTCCCGGGACAGCTGGTTCGCCGGTTTTAGCCAAGACCTGCTGGCGATTGTCTGGATGGGTCGCGACGATAACGGCAAAACACCGTTCACCGGCGCCACCGGTGCGTTGCAGATCTGGACCAGTTTCATGAAAAAGGCCGACCCGCTTCCGCTGGACATGGCCATGCCGGACAACGTGGTACAGGCGTGGGTCAACGCGTCTACGGGCCAAGGCACTGATGCCAGCTGCCCGGGTGCCGTGCAGATGCCGTATATTCGTGGCAGTGAGCCGCAACCAGGCCCAACGTGCGGCGGGCCGACAGCGCCTGCCGAATCGGTGATGGACTGGGTCAAAGGCTGGTTGAACTAAGCGAAGAGGATGTGAAGTGAACAAGTGGTGGATTCCGGCTTTAACGGCTCTGGCTTTGCTCAATGGTTGCGCGACTCAAACGCGCGGCAATATCCCGGTGGTGGACTCGGGTTCCCGTGTGTCCAACAGCGAGCGAGTCTCAGCCAATCGCAATGCGGCGTATCGCGCTCCAGTGCAGGCCCCGACGCAAACGCAGTCGATCCAAGAGGATTCCGGCGTGACGGTGATGGTGCCGGGCGGTGCCAACGCCAGCGCCGCGCCGATTTCGACGTTCGTCCCGCCAACGTCGGCGCCGATCAATTCGGCACCGATCGACACGTCTCCCGTCAATCAGGCGCCCATCAACACCGCGCCGGTTAACAACACCTACACCCCGCCGGCTGCGACCAGCAACACCTACAACATGCCCTCGTCAGCGCCCACCGGCATTCCGTCGGCGTCCAGCGGTGGCTTGTCAGCGGATGAGCAACTGGACGGCCCGGTTCTCGCGCTGCTGACCACCGCTCAGCAACAGCAGAGCAGCGGTGACCTGAACGGCGCGTCGTCGAGCCTGGAGCGCGCTCAGCGCGTTGCCCCTCGCGAACCGCAAGTGCTTTACAAATTGGCACAGGTTCGTCTGGCCCAAGGGGACGCGCCTCAGGCGGAGCAGTTGGCTCGCCGTGGCCTGACCTATGCGAATGGTCGTGCGAGTTTGCAGGCCAGTCTTTGGGGATTGATCGCTCAAGCGCGTGAGAAGCAAGGCGACGCAGCGGGTGCCGCGCTGGCCCGGCAGAAGGCCAATGGATAAACGCTTCCCGAAGATCGCCGATCAGTTGTTGCTGATCGAGCGCGAATTGCGTGTGCTGGGATGGTGGAAAGAAGTGCCGCCCAGCGACGAGGCGTTATCGAGCCGCGAGCCGTTCTGTGTCGATACGCTGGATTTCGATCAGTGGCTGCAATGGATTTTCCTACCGCGAATGAAGGTCATTCTGGAGCAGGACCTCGCACTGCCAAACGCTTCGGGCATTCTGGAGATGGCGCAGATGGTTTACGCCAGCCGTGCTCAGGAAACGCGAAACCTGCAAGCGCTCCTGGCGCAATTCGACCGACTGATCACCGAGTCGGTCTGACGCTCAATTACACGTCTCGTCGATGGATTTCTTGACCTCGGCGATACGTGCCTGGCGCTCTTCTTCAGTGAAGCGCCTGAACTCACCGTTCACTTCCTCACGCACCCGCGGGTTGTTCTGCAACTGAGCTAGGTTGGTGCGCTGTGTCTCGCAGTATTCCTTGCGCTTGGCTTCCTGAGCCGCGATTTGTTTCTTGACCTTCGCGTCGACCGTTTGCTGTTCTTGCGAGGACTCGGTGCGAACGGGGGGAGCGGGTGGCGGCGTCACGGCTTTTTGCGTTTCGAGTTCCTGGGCGGATTGCCCGACCGGAGGCTGCGCATCAAAGTGCGTCACGCCCTGTGCGTCGACCCATTTATAGATCTGGGCGGCCTGACTGGCGGTCGAACCGGCTGCCAGCGTCAGTGTGGCGGCAAGAATCATCCAGCGCATACTGCTTCCTTAGAACTTCGTTTGCTGTACGGGTGAAACCTACCACAAGCCGACCGCAACGACCTCATTCGGTGCTTTTTCATAGGCTGTGAGTGAAGAAAGCGCATCGATGACTTGACTTGAGAGGGACGAATCAGAACAATCCAAAGTTCGCTGTAGAGGGACTGCCAGAAGCAGACCGTCTCGGTAGATCATGAGGCGCACACCCGCGTCGACCTGTTACACCCGCAACGCGTTACCTCGCGCTGGGTGGGATGACCCCGAAACACTTAGGGGAGCTCCCAATACTTGCTCAGTCAGTGCTGACGTAGTCGGCGACCACCGTCGCTCATGCTCTGCTGGCAGTAAACCTATTAAGACCCGTCTTCTCCTGTGTGGACGGTATTCTGGCGTTTTAGAGGTGAACAACGTGGAGCTTTTATCTGGCGCTGAAATGGTCGTCCGCTTTTTGCGTGACGAAGGCGTTGAGCATATCTATGGGTACCCCGGCGGTGCCCTCCTGCATATTTACGATGCGCTGTTCAAAGAACCGGCCGTGAGCCACATCCTCGTTCGTCACGAACAGGCTGCCACTCACATGGCTGACGGTTATGCACGTGCGACCGGCAAAGCTGGCGTTGTATTGGTGACTTCGGGTCCGGGTGCGACCAACGCCATCACCGGTATCGCGACCGCCTACATGGACTCCATCCCGATGGTCGTCCTGTCGGGCCAGGTCCCGAGCACCATGGTCGGCACCGACGCGTTCCAGGAAACCGACATGATCGGTATCTCCCGGCCGATCGTGAAGCACAGCTTCATGATCAAGCACCCGTCCGAAATCCCGGAAGTCCTGAAAAAGGCTTTCTACCTCGCGCAGTCCGGTCGTCCTGGTCCTGTCGTGGTCGATATCCCGAAAGACATGACCAACCCGGCCGAGAAGTTCGAATACGTTTTCCCGAAAAAAGCCAAGCTGCGTTCCTACAGCCCGGCGGTTCGTGGGCATTCGGGCCAGATCCGCAAGGCCGTGGAAATGCTCCTCGCGGGCAAGCGTCCGATCATCTACGCCGGTGGCGGTGTGGTTATGGGCAACGGTTCTGCGCCGCTGACCGAGCTGGCACAACTGCTGAACGCGCCTGTGACCAACACGCTGATGGGCCTCGGTTCGTACCCGGGCACGGACCGTCAGTTCGTCGGCATGCTCGGCATGCACGGCAGCTACACCGCCAACCTGGCGATGCACCACTCTGATGTGATCCTGGCCGTCGGTGCACGCTTCGATGACCGTGTCATCAACGGCGCTTCGCGTTTCTGCCCGGGCGCCAAGATCATCCACATCGACATCGATCCGGCGTCGATCTCCAAGACCATCAAGGCCGACGTGCCAATCGTTGGTCCTGTGGAGAGCGTGCTGACCGAAATGGTCGCGACCCTCAAGGAAATCGGCGAGACCCCTAACAAGGAATCGGTGGCGACCTGGTGGAAGCAGATCGACGAGTGGCGTGCCGGCGGCGACCTGTTCCCGTACAACCGCGGTGATGGCAGTCTGATCAAGCCGCAGACCGTGATCGAAACTCTGTGCGAAGTCACCAAAGGGGACGCTTACGTGTCCTCCGACGTGGGGCAGCACCAGATGTTCGCGGCGCAGTATTACCGCTTCAACAAGCCTAACCGCTGGATCAACTCCGGTGGCCTGGGCACCATGGGCTTCGGTCTTCCGGCCGCCATGGGTGTTGCGCTGAGCTTCCCGGATGCGCACGTTGCCTGCGTCACGGGCGAAGGCAGCATTCAGATGAACATCCAGGAACTGTCGACCTGCCTGCAGTACAACCTGCCGGTCAAGATCATCCTGCTTAACAACGGCGTGCTTGGCATGGTCCGTCAGTGGCAGGACATGAGCTACAGCGGCCGTCACTCGCACTCCTACATGGAGTCGCTGCCTGACTTCGTGAAGCTGGTCGAAGCCTACGGTCATGTCGGCATGAAGATCACCGATCTGAAAGACTTGAAGCCGAAGATGGAAGAAGCGTTCGCCATGAAAGATCGTCTGGTGTTCCTCGACATCCAAGTCGACGTTGCCGAGCACGTCTATCCGATGCAAATCAGAGACGGCTCGATGCGCGACATGTGGCTGAGCAAGACGGAGCGTACCTAATATGCGGCACATCATTTCGCTATTGCTGGAAAACGAACCGGGTGCCTTGTCTCGCGTCGTCGGCCTGTTTTCGCAGCGCAACTACAACATCGAAAGCCTGACCGTGGCCCCAACCGAAGACCCGACTCTGTCGCGTCTGACGCTGACCACCGTCGGTCATGATGAGGTGATCGAGCAGATCACCAAAAACCTCAACAAGCTGGTTGAAGTGGTCAAACTGGTCGATCTGTCGGAAAGTGCTCACATCGAGCGCGAACTGATGCTGATCAAGGTCAAGGCCACTGGCGCCCAGCGCGCCGAGATCAAGCGCACCACGGATATCTTCCGTGGCCAGATCGTTGATGTTTCCAGCAGTGTCTACACCGTGCAGCTGACAGGGACGAGCGACAAACTGGATAGCTTTATTCAGGCCATTGGCACCACCGCCATCCTGGAAACCGTACGCAGCGGCGTCACGGGCATTGCCCGCGGCGACAAAGTGCTGAGCATCTAACCTACATACATTTAGCGAATGGCCTGAACAGCCAAGATAACAGGGGAATTTCATGAAAGTTTATTACGACAAAGACTGCGACCTTTCGATCATCCAGGGCAAAAAAGTGGCCATTATCGGTTACGGTTCTCAAGGTCACGCTCAAGCGTGCAACCTGAAAGATTCCGGCGTTGATGTCACCGTTGGCCTGCGTAAAGGTTCGGCTACTGTCGCCAAGGCTGAGGCCCACGGCCTGAAAGTGACTGACGTTGCTTCCGCCGTCGCTGCTGCCGACCTGGTCATGATCTTGACCCCGGACGAGTTCCAGTCCTCGCTGTACAAGAACGAAATCGAGCCGAACATCAAGAAAGGCGCCACCCTGGCCTTCTCCCACGGCTTCGCGATTCACTACAACCAGGTCGTGCCACGCGCGGACCTGGACGTGATCATGATCGCGCCAAAAGCGCCAGGTCACACCGTTCGTACCGAATTCGTCAAGGGCGGCGGTATCCCTGACCTGATCGCTATCTACCAGGACGCTTCGGGCAACGCCAAAAACGTTGCGCTCTCCTACGCCTCGGGCGTTGGCGGTGGCCGTACCGGTATCATCGAAACCACATTCAAAGACGAAACCGAAACTGACCTGTTCGGCGAACAAGCCGTACTGTGTGGCGGTACCGTTGAGCTGGTCAAAGCCGGTTTCGAAACGTTGGTCGAAGCTGGCTACGCGCCAGAAATGGCTTACTTCGAGTGCCTGCACGAACTGAAACTGATCGTCGACCTCATGTATGAAGGCGGTATCGCCAACATGAACTACTCGATCTCGAACAACGCCGAATATGGCGAGTACGTGACCGGGCCTGAAGTCATCAACGCCGAATCCCGCCAGGCCATGCGCAATGCTCTGAAGCGCATCCAGGACGGCGAATACGCCAAGATGTTCATCGCCGAAGGCGCGAGCAACTACCCATCGATGACCGCCAAGCGCCGCAACAACAAGGCCCACGGCATCGAAATCATCGGCGAGCAACTGCGCTCGATGATGCCTTGGATCGCCAAGAACAAAATCGTTGATCAGACCAAGAACTAAAATTCTGTAGTCTGATTACGGTTTACGAAAAGCGCGGCCTTCGGGTCGCGCTTTTTCGTTATGGGGGCTCATCTGGTATAAAGCTGCATCGTTTGCCGGCGCAGCGGCGCCGCGAACATCTGTCGAAAATTCATAGCTGCAAGGTATTGTCCATGAGCGAACGTCCCGAAGAGCCGAACCAGGCCTCTGACGCCGAAAGCCTGCTACCGATCGATGAACACATAGAAGAAGGGCACGATGCCGAAGGGCGCAAAGTCCGCCATCGTGGGATTTATCTGCTGCCCAACCTCTTCACCACCGCCAACCTGTTTGCCGGCTTCTACGCCATCATCAGTGCCATGAGTGCGCAAAGCGCGATGAGCGCAGGTGATGCGGCCGGGGCGAGCAAGTATTTCGCGTTTTCAGCCATCGCCATCTTCGTCGCTATGGTGCTCGACGGCCTTGATGGGCGCGTCGCGCGGATGACCAACACCCAGAGCGCCTTTGGCGCTGAGTACGATTCCCTCTCAGACATGGTCGCCTTTGGCGTTGCCCCCGCATTGCTGGCGTTCGGTTGGGCGTTGGGTGATATGGGCAAGGTCGGCTGGATGGTCGCTTTTATCTATGTCGCCGGCGCTGCATTGCGCCTCGCACGTTTCAATACGCAGGTGGGGAAGGCTGACAAGCGCTATTTCATCGGCCTGGCGAGCCCGGCGGCTGCGGGCGTGGTAGCCGGTACGGTGTGGGCGTTCAGCGACTACGGCATTCAGGGTTCCAAACTGTCGTTCCTCGTCGCGTTGTTGGTAGCGGCTGCCGGGATGCTTATGGTTAGCAACATCAAGTACAACAGTTTCAAGGAGCTGGACCTCAAAGGCCGCGTGCCTTTTGTGGCGATCCTCGCTGTCGTGTTGGTGTTTGCGGTCGTGTTCAGTGATCCGCCACGCATTCTGCTGCTGATTTTCCTCGCCTACGCCGCGTCGGGTCCTGTTCAGTACCTGCTGCGCCTGCGTCGTCATAAATAGCACCACAGATTCATTTCACACCGCACTCCGCAGCCTATAAGGTTGAGCCATTCACCTTGGCTGCGGAGTTACCATGCTTATCAAGACACCTTCCGCGTCCGCCTGCAAAGAGTCGGATGTCACGCCCGAATCGGTCTATCTCTCACGTCGTGCGATGCTCGGCGCCTCAATGGCCGGGCTCGCGATCAGTGCGTTGCCTTCATGGGCACAGGCTGCCGACGCCTCACAATACGCCGGGGTTGAGGCCGGAAATGCGCCCCATTGGTTCAGTGACAAACTGCCTTCGACGAAATGGCAGGCGATAACGGTTCAGAACGAAGCCATTACGCCGTTCAAGGACGCCACGCATTACAACAATTTCTACGAGTTCGGCACCGACAAAGGGGACCCGGCTCAAAATGCAGGCTCGTTGAAGACCGAACCCTGGACTGTTGTAATCGACGGTGAGGTCGGAAAGCCGGGTCGTTATGCGCTCGAAGATTTCATCAAACCTTATCAATTGGAAGAACGCATCTACCGTTTGCGCTGTGTAGAGGCGTGGTCGATGGTGATTCCGTGGATTGGCTTTCCTATTGCTGATTTGCTCAAACAGGTAGAGCCCACGGCAAAAGCAAAGTACATCCGGTTCGAAACGCTGCAGGACCCCAAGGCCATGCCAGGGCAACGGTCCGGTTTCGCGCTGATCGACTGGCCCTATGTAGAAGGGCTGCGACTGGATGAGGCGATGAATCCTTTGGCGATTCTTGCGGTAGGGATGTATGGCCGTGAACTGCCCAACCAAAATGGGGCGCCGCTACGGTTGGTGGTGCCGTGGAAGTACGGATTCAAAAGTGTGAAGTCCATCGTTCGCATCAGTCTGGTCAGTGAGCAGCCCAAGACAACCTGGCAAAGCATCGCGGCCAATGAATACGGCTTCTATGCCAACGTGAATCCGAACGTCGATCACCCTCGTTGGACTCAGGCCCGTGAACGGCGGCTGCCCAGTGGCTTGTTCAGTCCAAATATCCGACCCACTGAAATGTTCAACGGCTATGGGGAGGAGGTCGCCTCTCTTTATACGGGCATGGATTTGCGGAAGAACTATTGATGCGTTATCTGCTTTGGCGCCTCGCCGTGTTCGTTGCAATCTGCATTCCTCCGATTTACTGGTTGGATCGGGCTTGGGTACTCGACTTGGGGCCAGATCCCGGAAAGGCACTGGTTGATCTCTTTGGGCTGGGCACGTTGATATTGTTACTGATCACATTGGCGCTGACGCCACTTCAGCGTGTGACCGGTTGGGCGGGGTGGGTGCATGTCCGTCGCCAACTCGGTTTGTGGTGTTTCACCTATGCGTTGTTGCACATGCTGGGGTATGGCTTCTTTATCTTGGGGTTTGATTGGGCTCAGCTGAGCGTCGAGCTGGTCAAGCGACCCTACATTATCGTTGGCAGCCTGGCATTCCTGTGCCTGCTGACGCTGGCGATCACCTCTAATCGTTATAGCCAGCGTCGGCTGGGGGCGCGATGGAAGAAGCTGCACCGTTTGGCTTATCTGATTCTCGGGCTTGGATTACTGCACATGCTGTGGATTGTGCGGGCCGATCTTAAAGAGTGGTCGATATATGCGGCTGTGGGGGTATTGCTGTTATTGCTAAGAATCCCCGTGATTGCGAGACGAATCCCGCGTCGCGTCCATAAAAAACCTTCTGTTGTGACAAAAGCTTGAATAAGTGCTTGACGCCCCTCCGGATGTGTCTATAATTCGCCCCACTTCCGGCGCAGTCGGAACCTAAAACTCCTTGAAGATCAACGAGTTACAGGTTCAGGATAGCGAGGAAGTGCTTCGGTTCTGGTGTTCGAATCGATAGCGGTGAAAAAGGTGGTTGACAGCAAGTTGTAACGCTGTAGAATTCGCCTCCCGCTGATATGAGACGCCAAGTCGAACGAAGCGCAAGTGGTTGAAGTTGATAAGGAAACTTTGAAAACTTCTGAAAATAACCGCTTGACAGATTGAGGCGCTGCTGTAGAATGCGCGCCTCGGTTGAGACGAAAAGCTCTTGACCAACCGCTCTTTAACAATTGAATCAAGCAATTCGTGTGGGTGCTTGTGCTGTAAGACTGAAGTCAACTGATTATC
>NZ_JAAAKW010000025.1 GCF_009905615.1 Pseudomonas sp. SLFW | reverse complement strand
GATGACGATCATCTGCGCGTTAATCGTGTGCGTGCCATCAGCGGATTCGACGCGCACGGTCTTGCCGTCGACGACCGTGGCGTGCCCCGTGATCACGCGCACCTTGGCTTTCTTTAACAGACCCGCCACCCCGCCGTTGAGGCGCGAAACGATCTGGTCTTTCCAGGCCAGGGTTTTGGCGAAATCGAGGGTGGGGGCCGAGGCCGAAATGCCCAGCGGCGCGTGGTCGGCGAAGGTCTGCAACCGATGAAACTCGTCAGCCGCGTGGATCAGCGCCTTCGACGGAATGCAGCCGATGTTCAGGCAGGTGCCGCCCGGTTTGGCGGCTTCCACGATCACCGTGTCCACGCCCAGTTGCCCGGCGCGGATGGCGCATACGTAGCCGCCGGGGCCTGCACCGATGACGAGCAATTTGCAGGAAGTCTCACTCATGTCATTGCTCCACGAACATCAACGCAGGGGTTTCCAGCAGCGCCTTCAGACGCTGGATAAACACCGCCGCGTCCCAGCCGTCGATCACCCGGTGATCGAAGCTGCACGAGATGTTCATCATCTTGCGGGGCACGAACGCCGCGCCGTCCCAATGGGGCCGCACGGCCATACGGTTGATGCCGACGATGGCCACCTCCGGACGGTTGATGATCGGCGTGGTGGACAACGCGCCCAGCGGACCCAGCGAGCTGATGGTGATGGTGGAGCCGGACAATTCTTCCCGCGCTGCCGTGCCGGTCCGCGCCGCTTCTGCGACCCGCGCCACTTCATCCGCGGACTGCCAGAGGTTCAAGGTCTCGGCGTGCTGCACCACGGGGACCATCAGGCCGCCGGGGGTCTGTGTCGCAATGCCGATGTGCACCCCCGCGAACTGACGAATCACGTTGGCTTCGTCGTCGTAATGGGCGTTGAGGCCAGGCTGATCATGCACGGCCAAGACCATCGCTTTCATCACGAACGGCAGCAGGGTCAGCTTGGTGCGCCCGCCTTGGGCGTTGAGTTTGCTGCGCAGGTCTTCCAGCGCCGTTACGTCGATTTCCTCGACGATGGTGATGTGGGCGATGGTGCGTTTGGCCAGTTGCATGCGTTCGGCGATCTTGCGCCGCAGGCCCATGACGCGGACCTCACTGACCGAGTTGTCCCGCGCCGGTTTGCCTGTTCCCTGAGCCACGCCACCGCCCGCGATCCACGCCTCCAGATCGTCATGAGTGATGCGTCCGGCACCGCCCGATCCGCGCACTTGGCGCAGATCGATGCCCGCGTCGCGGGCACGGCCGCGCACTGACGGCGAGGCCAACGGCTTCTCCCCTTCGGCCCGCAATGGTCCTGGCGTGACAGACGCAAATGGCATTTCAGAGGGGGATCGAACTGACTGAGGTTTCTCGGGAGATGCCGTCTGCGCAACGGCGTCCGGGGCGGGTTCGACACCGGACGGCTCAGCGGCCACAGGACTCGTTTCACTCGACTGCGCCACCGGTGCTCCAGCGCGAGCGTTGCCTTCACCCTCGACCTCAAGGCGAATCAATTCCGCGCCGACCGCGATCAGCGCGCCCAGCTCGCCACCGAGCCAGGTCACTTTGCCGCTCACCGGCGAAGGAATGTCCACCGTTGCCTTGTCAGTCATCACCGTGGCGAGGGTGTCGTCCTCCTTCACCCTGTCGCCTAGCGCAACTACCCACTCGACCAATTCCGCTTCGGCGATGCCCTCACCGATGTCGGGCATCCGAATCACATGCGTACCCATGCTCAAGCCTCCATCGTTGCGGTCAGCGCCTCGGCCACGCGGGCCGGGCCGGGGAAATAATTCCACTCATGCACATGGGGGTACGGCGTGTCCCAACCCGCCACGCGACGGATCGGCGCTTCCAGGTGATAGAAGCACTCGCCCTGCACCAGTGCAGCCAGCTCCGCACCGAAACCGGAAGTCAGCGTGGCTTCGTGAACGATCACGCAGCGCCCGGTCTTGCGCACCGAGCGAGCGATGGTTTCCAGGTCCAGCGGGATCAACGTGCGCAGGTCGATCACCTCTGCGTCCACCCCGGATTCCTCGGCGGCAGTCAGCGCGACATGCACCATCGTGCCGTAGGCCAGCACCGTGACCGCCTTGCCTTCGCGACGCACCGCCGCCTGACCCAGCGGCACGATGTAGCGACCGTCGGGCACTTCGCCCAGCTCATGGGATTTCCACGGCACCACCGGGCGGTCGTGATGGCCGTCGAAAGGGCCGTTATACAGCCGCTTCGGCTCCAGAAAGATCACCGGGTCCGGGTCTTCCAGCGAGGCGAGCAACAGGCCCTTGGCGTCGTAGGGATTGGACGGCACCACGGTCTTGATCCCGGCCACGTGGGTGAACAGCGATTCGGGGCTCTGGCTGTGGGTCTGGGCGCCATAGATGCCGCCGCCCGTGGGCATGCGCACCACCAGCGGACAGGTGAACTCCCCCGCCGAGCGGTAACGCAAACGCGCCGCTTCGGAGACGATCTGGTCATACGCCGGGTACATATAATCGGCGAACTGAATCTCCACGCACGGCTTCATGCCGTAGGCCGCCATGCCAATCGCCGCGCCCACGATCCCCAGCTCCGAGATCGGTGCGTCGAAACAGCGGGAGGCGCCGTATTTTTTCTGCAAGCCGGCAGTGCAGCGGAACACCCCGCCGAAATAACCCACGTCCTGGCCGAACACCACCACGTGGGGGTCTTTTTCCATCGCGACATCCATGGCATCGCGAATCGCTTCAATCATCGTCAGTCGAGCCATGACTCAATACCCCGCTTCATGACGTTGACGCAGCAGATGCTCAGGCATCTCGGCGTACACGTCGTCGAACATTTCACTGGGGCTGGGTCGCTGCCCGCTGCGCAACGTGCCGATCGCCTCGGCTTCTTTCTGGGTCGCAATGACGTGGGCCATGATGCGTTCCTCGGCTTCGGCATGCCGTTCTTCGGACCAGACGCCGCGCACGATGAGGTGGTTTTTCAGACGTGTGACCGGATCGCCCAGCGGCCAGGCGCTGCTTTCATCGCTGGGGCGATACGCCGAAGGATCGTCTGAGGTGGAGTGGCCGCCCGCCCGATAAGTGACGTATTCAATGAGGGTCGGGCCGAGGTTGCGACGGGCGCGTTCGGTGGCCCATTTCGCGACGGCGTACACTGCGAGGTAATCGTTGCCATCGACCCGCAACGCCGGAATGCCGAAGCCATGGCCGCGTTCGGCAAAGGTCACCGCGCCACCTCGGGCGATGCCCTGAAACGTCGAAATCGCCCACTGGTTATTGACGATGTTCAGCACCACCGGCGCCTTGTAGGTCGAGGCGAACACCAGCGCGGCGTGGAAATCGCTTTCGGACGTGGAGCCGTCGCCGATCCAGGCCGCTGCGATCTTGCGGTCGTTCATGATCGCCGAGCCCATGGCCCAGCCCACCGCCTGAATGTATTGCGTGGCGAGGTTGCCGGAGATCGAGAAAAAACCATGCTCTTTCGACGAGTAGAACACCGGCAACTGCCGACCGCGCAGCGTATCGGCGTCGTTGGAATAGACCTGGCACATCATTGACTTCATCGGGTAGCCACCGGCGATCAACAGACCGGCCTGGCGGTACGTCGGGAAGTTCATGTCACCTTTTTCGAGGGCAATGCGGAAGGCACAGGAGATCGCCTCTTCGCCGAGGTGCTGCATGTAGAACGAGGTTTTCTGTTGGCGCTGGGCCGAGAACATCCGGACGTCGTAGGCGCGCAGGGTCAGCATGTGCTCAAGCCCGGCGATCAGCGCCGTATCGTCCAGGCCAAGGTCGTCGGCCCAGGGTCCGACCGCCAGATGGTCCTGATCCAGTACGCGAATGATGCCGAACGCGAGGTCGCGCATGTGCTCAGCGTTTTCATCGACAGCGGGACGGCGCATGGCGCCAGCTTCGGGGATCGACACGCGGGAGAAGTCCGGCCGGTCGCCAGGGCGCAGCTCAGGCGCGGGCACCGCCAGACTCAGTGGGGGATACTCAACCATTGGGGCTTCCTCGAATTATTTTTATTGTCGTGGCAGCACTCGCTCGCCCTTGGGATGAGCAGGGGTATTGTCCGAACAACAAAAGCCTATCGATGAATCGTCAAAATGAGCTTCCAAATGTTTCGTCGTTTTGTTAATCAGGCAGGAGATTCCTTCAATACCTCCCTGCGTTGTGAATGGATATTTCGAGATGGCCGAAAACAACAAAAAGATCGACCGCATCGACCGTGAAATTCTTCGAGCCCTGCAAAGGGACGGTCGCCTGAGCAACACCCAACTGGCCCAGGAAATAGGCCTGACCCCCGGCCCCTGCTGGCAGCGAACCCGCCGTCTGGAAACCCTCGGCTACATCACGGGCTACACCGCGGTGCTCGATCAGTCGCTGCTCGGGGCGGCGGAAACCGTGATCATTGAAATCACCCTTGAGCGCCATGACGACTCGGTCCTCGAAGCGTTCGGCAAAGCCATGGCGGACATGCCCGAAGTGCTGGAGGTCTACCTCACCACCGGGAACTATGACTACCTGATCAAAGTGGCCGTGGACGGCACGGCGGGCTACGAAGCATTCTTACGCAAGAAGCTTTACAAGGTGCCCGGCATCACCCATTCACGCTCCAGCTTCACATTGCGTTGTCTGAAACGCTCGCTGTCAGTCGTGCCCGATCACTGACTGACACCCGTGCAAAAATGCAGACTCACAATGCAGAAAGGTGAGTTGAAACTAATAAAAATGCACTGCTAGCATCTCGGCAAGTCGCTCAGTCCCCCGCTCACAAGGTGAGGGACTGCCAGTAGCGTCACGCACGGAGAACAACAACAATGCCAGCCTTGCACCCACGTTTCACCGCCTGCCCGTCTGCCGCCCTCGCCAGAGGTTTCCTCGTCAGCGAATACCCTGCCTCGTGTAGCGATGCGCACGGGTGTGAGCGCTCCGGGCACCGACGCTCATGACGCACGCCCTCGCCTGATCCCCCGCCCTTTTTTTCTCCGTGAACGGCCCGCTTCCCCGTGAGCGTGTGGCCGACCTATCGAGGTGCCTTGATGGAATCCGACACACTGCCCCTGGACGCTCAGGCCCCCGTTACCGCACAGGTGCGCAACCGGATTGGCCACCTGACGCTCAATCAGCCCGCGACGCTGAACGCCCTCACCCTGCCGATGATTCGCGCCCTGCATCAACACCTGCAGGCTTGGGCAGACGACCCCGAGGTGCTCGCCGTCGTGCTTCGCGCCGAGGGTGAAAAAGCCTTCTGCGCCGGGGGTGACATTCGCTCGCTGTACAACAGTTTCCAGGCGGACGACAGCTTGCACCGCGTGTTCTTCGAAGAGGAATACGCCCTCGATCACTGCCTCCACGTTTACCCGAAACCCACCGTGGCCTTGATGGACGGGCTGGTGCTGGGCGGCGGCATGGGGTTGGTGCAGGGCACCACATTCCGGGTCATCACTGGCAGGGCGAAAATGGCCATGCCGGAGGTGGGGATCGGCTATTTTCCGGACGTGGGCGGCAGTTATTTTTTGTCGCGCCTGCCCGGCCAATTGGGGGTTTACCTCGGCGTCACCGGGGTTCAGGCGAGAGCGGCCGACGCGCTCTACGCAGGGCTCGCCGACGTGTGCCTGCCCCGCGAATCGCTGGAGGCATTTGACCAGCGCCTCGACGCACTCCAATGGGAAAACGACCCGACGCAGACCCTGCGCACGCTCGTGACCTCCATGACCACCAAGCTGCTGCCGGGCGCGGAACTCAAGGCCATGCGCCGCGTGATCGATGAGTATTTCGCGCTGCCGGACATCGTGTCGATTCGCGACGCCTTGTCGCGGGAAGACCGTCCGGCGTATCGGGACTGGGCCGAAGAAACGATCAAGGTACTCGACAGCCGCTCGCCGCTGGCCATGGCCGTCACGCTGGAGCTGATCCGCCGTGGCCGGAGCCTATCGTTGGCGCAGTGCTTCGCGCTGGAACTGCACCTGGACCGTCAGTGGTTCGCCAAGGGCGACATCATGGAAGGCGTGCGCGCGCTGATCATCGACAAAGACAAAACCCCGCGTTGGAACCCTCCGAACATTGAGGCATTACCGCACGCACAGGTGCTGGCGTTCTTCGACGGCCACCCTGTGCACACACTCGATACCCTGGCCACGGTCTGACCGTCGTCCCCTGACAAGAGAGCCCCACGATGAACGACCACGACTTGACTGAAGAGCAGCGGATGATCCGCGACATGGCCCGCGAGTTCGCCCGCAACGAAATCGCCCCCCACGCACAGGCCTGGGAAAAGGCCGGCTGGATTGATGACGCCCTGGTCCGCAAGATGGGTGAGTTGGGCCTGCTGGGCATGATCGTGCCCGAAGAGCTGGGTGGCACGTACATCGACTACGTCGCCTACGCCCTCGCGGTGGAGGAAATCTCGGCGGGCGATGGCGCGGTGGGCGCGCTGATGAGCATTCACAATTCCGTGGGTTGCGGCCCGGTCTTGCGCTACGGCAGTGATGAGCAAAAAGAACACTGGTTGCCGATGTTGGCCAGCGGTGAGGCCATCGGCTGCTTCTGCCTGACCGAACCTCAGGCCGGTTCCGAAGCCCACAACCTGCGGACCCGTGCCGAACTGCGCGACGGCCAGTGGGTGCTCAACGGCGCTAAGCAATTCGTCAGCAACGGCAAACGTGCACAGCTGGCGATTGTGTTCGCCGTCACCGATCCGGAGCTGGGCAAGAAGGGGCTGTCGGCCTTTCTGGTGCCCACCGACAACCCCGGTTTCGTCGTGGACCGCAGCGAACACAAGATGGGCATCAAGGCTTCGGACACCTGCGCCGTGACGCTCAACAACTGCGCGATTCCCGAAGCCAATCTGCTCGGCCCACGGGGCAAAGGGCTGGCCATCGCCCTCTCCAACCTCGAAGGCGGCCGCATCGGCATCGCCGCGCAATCGTTGGGCATCGCCCGCGCCGCCTTCGAAGCAGCCCTCGCCTACGCCCGTGATCGCGTGCAGTTCGGCCAGGCGATCATCCAGCACCAAAGCATCGCCAACCTGCTCGCCGACATGCACACCCAACTCAACGCCGCCCGCCTGCTCATCCTGCACGCGGCACGGTTGAGAAGTGCTGGCGAGCCGTGTTTGACCGAAGCCTCCCAAGCCAAGCTGTTCGCGTCGGAGATGGCCGAGCGGGTGTGCTCCAAAGCCATTCAGATTCATGGGGGCTATGGCTACCTGGAAGACTATCCGGTGGAGAAGTACTACCGCGACGCGAGGATCACCCAGCTGTACGAAGGCACCAGCGAAGTGCAGCGGATGGTGATTGCCAACGCGCTGGAGCACTATGCGCTTTGACCGTGGGGCCTGCCGCCATAAGGGTTAGGGCAATCGAGCTGTGGAGGCTGTATCGCCCCTTCGCGAATGAATTCGCTCCTACAGGAGTGAGTGTGTGCACGGCCAAGACATGTGCTCTGCGTCGTGACGCTGCGACAGGTGTGCGCTACACCTCCGCCTTGTACTGCTTCAACTTCTTGTACAGCGTCGGTCGGGTGATGCCCAGGGCGGATGCCGTGCGGGTGACGTTGTTGTCGAACGCGCGCAGGGCGCCGACGATGGTGAGGCGTTCGGTTTCGGCGAGGCTGATGACGTTCGCGGCGCTGTCGGGCACAGCGGTCGGGGACACCACCGCGCTTTCATCGCCAAGCCAGCCCACCGGCATCTCCGCCACGTGGTCGCCATCGGTCATGTTGACCAGACGCTCGATGACGTTCTGCAGTTGCCGCACATTGCCCGGCCAGCTGTAGTTGCGCAGGGTGTGAATCACGGCCGGACCGAGTTCGATCAGCGAGCGATGCAGCAAGGTGCAGGTCCGCTGAACGCATTGGTCGATCAGCATTTCGATGTCGTCGACGCGTTCGCGCAGGGACGGCAGGTCGATGCGCAGCACGTTGAGGCGATAGAACAGGTCATCGCGAAACGCCTTTTTGGCGACCATGTCGGTGAGGTCGCGGTTGGCCGCCGCAATCACCCGTACGTCGAGGGCGATGCTGGTGGCGCCGCCGATCCGGGTCACTTGCCGCTCTTGCAGCACCCGCAGCAACTTGGCCTGAACGTCGAGGGGCATTTCCGAGATTTCATCGAGGAAGATCGTGCCCCCTGCCGCGAGTTCGAACCGGCCCAGTCGTCCGGCTTTATCCGCGCCAGTGAAGCTCCCGGGGCTGTAGCCGAACAGCTCGCTTTCGATCAGGTCCCGGGGCAGTGCCGCGCAGTTCACGGCCACGAAGGACGCCCCCGCCCGCTTGCTCTCGTTGTGAATCGACTGCGCGAACACTTCCTTGCCCGTGCCACTCTCGCCGAACAGCAGGACGTTGGCATCGGAGTTCGCCGCCCGTTTGGCGATGGCCACGGCCTCGGTCAGCTTGGGCGAGCGCCCCGTGATGTCGGTGAAGTGATAACGCGCCAAATCCCCCGCCATACGATTGGAGAGCCGCTTGGCCCGGGCGATTTCGTGGAAGGTGTTGACGATGGAGACCACCGTGCCGTCTTCATCGATGATCGGCACGGCGGTGTCGAGAATGTGCAGATTGAGTCGACTGGAGCGGATCTCCAGCTCGCGGTCGACATAACCTTTTTTGGTGTCAAAAATCGGCGTGATGAAGGGCTCGAAATCGATGACCTTGCGCAGCTCGTGACCGATGCTTTTCTTCGGATCGATCCCCAGCATGCGCCCGCCCGGCGCGTTGAGGTAACGAAGCACCCCAAAACGGTCCAGCACCAGCAGGCCGTCGGACATGTTGTCCATGATCGCTTTCTGTTCGCGGAACAGCTGCTGCGACGCACTGGCCTGCTCCAGCAAATCGACCGTGCGGGCGACGAACCCGGAGCCCATGCGACACAGGCGTACCAGCACGTCTTCAGGCAACGGGTCCGCCGAGCACACCGCGAAAAACAGCGCCGCCTGCCCGGTTGCAGTGGGCATTTTCACCATCGCCAGCGTGCGACCGCTGCACTCGCCGATCACCGGCGTTTCCTCCACCGGACGCCGTGCGGCAGGCACTGCGGACGGAAAGGTGATCAGCCCGGCAGAATTCCGGAGGCGATAGCGGTCGTCGTAAATCGCCACGCTGACCATGGCCTCGGGGAACATCGAGCCGAACAAGTCGCACAGCTCACTGAGGTGGGCTACCAGCGGGTCTGCTTTGGCCATGTCCATTGCTATCGCACTCTCAAGAAATCGTTCGGATCGCTTGCCGTCATTGGCCGCGCCATCATTGCCCGCTCCATGGAATCATGGCGCCGTCATCCCTTCAAGATATGCATTCCGGATCTCCGGTTGCGAGGCCAACACCTCGGCATCACCGGCATGCACCACCCTGCCGGTCTGCAGCACGTAACCCCGGTCGGCAATCGACAACGCCATCGCTGCGTTCTGCTCGACCAGCAACACGGTAATGCCATCTTCCTGATTGATCTTCTGGATCGCATCGAAAATCAGGCGAATCACCAGCGGTGCCAGGCCCAGCGACGGCTCGTCCAGCAACAGCAGTCTGGGTCGCTGCATCAATGCCCGTCCGATGGCCAACATTTGCTGCTCACCACCGGACATCGTGCCCGCCCGCTGCCAACTGCGCTCTTCCAGACGAGGAAACAGCCGGAACACTTTCTTCAGGTCGTCCTGAAAATGCTTCGGATCGCTCAAGAACGCGCCAATCTGCAGGTTCTCCAACACCGTCATTTTGGGCATGATCCGCCGCCCTTCCGGCGAGTGAGCAATGCCCAGGTCCGCGACGTGATGGGACAGCAACCCCTTCAGCGGCTTACCGCAAAACGCGATCGAACCGGCCTTCACCGCGGGCGCGCCAAAAATGGTCTTGAGCAACGTCGACTTGCCCGCCCCGTTCGCGCCCAGCAGCGTGACGATCTCGCCCTGCCGCACTTCCAGGTCGATGCCATGCAGTACCTGCACCGCGCCGTAACTGGCGTGCAGGTTTTCCACCGCCAACACCGGCGGCGAGAACGTGGTCGGCACCCGGCCTTCACGGGGAAATCGCTTCAACGTGGATGAACTGTCGCTTTGCCCCAGATAGGCCGCGATCACGCCCGGATGTTCCTTGATGTAGTCCGGCGTGCCCTCGGCCAGTTTCTTGCCGTATTCCAGCACGACGATACGGTCCGAGACGTTCATCACCACGCTCATGTCGTGTTCGATCAGCAGCACGCCGACGCCGTTTTCGGTCTTGAGCCGCTGCAAGTCTTCCCCCAGCTCACCTGACTCTCGGGGATTGAGGCCCGCCGCTGGTTCGTCGAGGCACAGGAAGCCTGGGTCCAGGCACATCGCCCGGGCAATTTCCAGACGACGCTGCTGGCCGTAAGACAGATTGCCCGCCAGTTCGTCAGCCCGTGACGCGAGGTTCATGCGGCGTAGCCAGGTCATGGCCTTCTCGACGGCCGCTTCTTCCCTGTCGCGATAGGCCTTCAGGCCGAACAACCCAGCGATCTGCAACAGGCCCTTGCCGCTGAGCACGTTGTGCTGGGCCACCATCAGGTTTTCCAACGCGGTCATGCCCCGGAACAGACGGATGTTCTGAAAGGTCCGGGCGATCCCGGCTTGTGTCACGATCTGATGGCCGGACAAATGATCGACGCGAATCTGGCTATCGTTCCCCGCGATGGTGATCTTGCCCGAGGTGGGCCGGTAAAACCCGGTGACGCAGTTGAACGCCGTGGTCTTGCCCGCGCCGTTGGGGCCGATGACCGCCGTGATCTCGCCGCTGGCCGCTTTGAAGTCCAGGCTTTCAATGGCCTTGATCCCGCCGAAATGCATGCTCAACCCTTCGACGGACAACAGCCTGGCACTCGTGGGCCGATTCATTGCAGTGACTCCGAAACATGAAGAGGGGGTGATTCAGCGGGCGCAAGAATGGAAGGCTTGCGTCCGGCGATCAGCCCTTGGGGTCGCCAGATCATGATGAACACCATCGCCAGTCCGAACAGCAGCATGCGGTATTCAGCGAACTCCCGCCCCAGCTCCGGCAGGCCCACTAGCACCACCGCAGCGAGGACCACGCCCAATTGGCTGCCCATCCCGCCCAGCACCACAATGGCGAGGATGATCGCGCTCTCGGTGAAGGTGAAACTCTCGGGGCTGATGAAGCCTTGCCGAGCAGCGAAGAAACACCCGGCGAACCCGCCAAGCATCGCGCCCAGTGAGAAGGCCGTCAGCTTGACCGACGTCGGGTTGATGCCCACGGCCTGGCAGGCAGTCTCGTCCTCACGCAATGCTTCCCACGACCGGCCAATCGGCAGACGGCGCAGCCGCTCGGTGAACAGCAACGTCAGCGCCGCCAGCCCGAGGATGATGTAGTACAGCCACATGAAGCGGTGATCGGGCGAGAAATCCAGGTGGAAGAAATCCGCGAACGTGGTGATGCCATCCGGCGCGGACGGGGCGAAGGGGTGACCGAAAAAGCTGGGACGTGAGATCCCCGCGATGCCGTTGGGGCCGCCCGTGATGTCGGTCAGGTTGATGATGAAGATGCGGATGATCTCACCGAACCCGAGGGTGACGATCGCCAGGTAATCCCCCCGCAGACGCAGCACCGGAAAGCCCAGCAGAAGGCCCAACGACGCCGAGACCAGACCGCACAACGGCAACGCCAGCCAGAAACTGACCCCGAAATTCACCGAGAGATAACCGAACGTGTAAGCCCCGGCGGCGTAGAACGCAACGTAGCCCAGGTCGAGCAAACCGGCCATGCCGACCACGATGTTCAGGCCCCAGCCAAGCATGACGTAAATCAGAAACGTGGTTGCCAGGTCCAGCTCGTAGCGGCTGGTGAACGGCAACAGGGGAAACACCAGCGCAACGATTCCGATCATCAGAAACAGGCGTGGCGAAACACCGGCAATGAACGCCGAGGCCCGTGACGGCCGACGTGGCACAACGGGTCGAGACGGATTTCGGTCGCGCAACAGCTGCACCAGACAGTGTCCGATGAACACGATCAGCGCGGGCACGATGACCCAAAGGGGCCGGATGTTCAGACCGTTTTTGCCGCCAAGGTCCTGAAGCTGCAGGCCCGCCAGTGGCAACGCCAGCAAGGCCGTTATCAGCGCGGGGAGCAGCGCGCCTTTAAGGGTGTGGGCGATTGTTCTTTTCATGGGCAGCCTCAGACTTTTTCGAGATGCGGACGACCGAAGAGTCCGGTTGGGCGGACCGTCAGCACCAGAATCAGCACGGCGAACACCGAGACATCCTTGTACGCGCCGGACACATAGCCGCCCCAATAAGCCTCGACCAGGCCGATAAGCAGGCCGCCGATCATGGCGCCCGGAATCGACCCGATGCCGCCCAGCACGGCGGCGGTAAAGGCTTTGACGCCCGCGAGAAACCCGATGAAGAAATCCACCGAACCGTAATACAGCGTGGTCATCAGCCCGGCGGCGGCCGCCAGCGCGGCCCCCACCATGAAGGTGATCGAAATGGTCCGGCCGACGTCGATCCCGGCCATCCCCGCCATCTCCATGTCCTGTTCACACGCCCGCTGGGAGCGGCCGAAACGTGTGCGCTCGACGGCATGAAAGAGCAGCGCCATCAGGCAGAAGGTCAGGACCACGATGGCAATCTGAATAATGGTGACCTGCACCGAAAAGCCGTCGGTTTCCCAGAGCGTGAAGCCACCGGACACCTGTTGCGGCAGCGTCCGGGTGCGCGCGCCCTGGAGGATCTGCACGTAGTTCTGCAGAAAGATCGACATGCCGATCGCCGAAATCAGCGGCGCCAGGCGAAACGAGCGACGCAGCGGACGATAAGCGATGCGCTCGACAGCCCAGCCATACATCGCGGTGAACAGCACGGCGATGACCAGCACCAGCAGAATGGCCAGCGGCACCCACGTGATGCCGAGCAGACCCAGCACCGTGAACGCGATCAGCGAGATGAACGCGCCGATCATGTACACCTCGCCGTGGGCGAAGTTGATCATCCCGACGATGCCGTAGACCATCGTGTAGCCCAGCGCGACCAGCCCATAGATGGCACCCAGGGTCAGGCCGTTGATGGTTTGTTGCAGAAAATAGCCCATGACAGACTCCCCGATTCAGTTTTCGGAATCGGCCCGTGGCAGCGAGGCCACGAACCGGCGCTCACGGTTTTCTTATTTTTTGAGGGGTTTGTATTTGCCGTCTTCCCAGACGTAAATGATGAAAGGCTCGGTGCTCGGGTCGCCTTTCTTGTCGAACTTCACATCGCCCAACACGGTGTCGAACGTGCCGTTGTGCAGCGCGGTGGCGACTTTCGGGCCGTCTTCCGATTTGACGTTGTTCGCCGCCGCGGCAAAGGCCTGAATCGCGGCGTAGGTGTACAGCGTGTACCCCTCGGGCTCGTAGCCGCCGTCGCGGAACTGTTTGACGATGCCAGCCGCTTTCGGGTTATCCCGTGGGTCCGGGTAGAACGTCATCAAAAAGCCGTTCGCCGCAGGCCCGGCGATGGTGGCGAATTCCGTCGAGGCAATCCCGTCACCGCCCATGAACGTGGCCTTGAGGCCCTGCTCTCTGGCCTGCCTGACGAGCAGGCCGCCCTCGGCGAAATAACCGCCGAAGAACACCAGGTCAACGTTGGCCTGCTTGAGTTTGGAAATCAGCGTCGAGAAGTCTTTCTCGCCCTGGGTCAGGGTGTCGAACACCACTTCCTGCAGACCGCCCGCATTCAGGCCTTTCTTGACGTTATCCGCCAGGCCCTGCCCGTAGGTGGATTTGTCATGAATGATCGCCACGCGCTTGAAATCCTTGTTGGCGAGGATGGCCTGATAGGCGATCACTGCCGACTTGTCATCCCGACCCGTCGTGCGAAACACGTTCTGCAAACCGCGTTCGGTGAGGGTCGGGTTGCTGGCGGCCGACGCGATCATCGGAATGCCCGAGTCCGCGTACACATCGGATGCCGGTATCGCCGAGGACGAACAGAAGTGGCCGATCACGCCCGCCACTTTCTTGGCCGCGAGTTTGTTCGCTACCGCCACCGCCTGCTTCGGATCACAGGCGTCGTCTTGTATGTCCAGCACCAGCGTGTCGCCGTTTATCCCTCCCGCCGCGTTGATGGCTTCTGCTGCGGATTTCGCCCCATGGGTGATCTGATCGAAAAAGGATGCGTATTGGCCTGTGGCCGGTCCCGCGACACCCAGCACGACATCCTTGGCCTGGACCAGGGACGTGCTCATTGCCATGAAGACCGTTGACACTGTGAGAATTCGTTGGATTTTCATCTTACTGTTCCCCTTCTATTCGTGATTGCCGTCTATGCATCGTTAGGTTGGGTTCACTTTTTCCGGGTGATGAAACCTGCCACCCGCTCCGCCGCCCCCGGCTGACTGAACGCTTCGATCGTGACCTCCTGCTCCAACTCGACTGCCCGCCACAACGAAGCGCCCAGCCCTTGGTTGATGAGCGTTTTCAGACGGGAAACCGAGAACCGTGACTTCGCCGCAATCTTCTCCGCCAGCCCGAATGCGACGTCGTACGTTTCCTCCAGCGCGACGACCCGGTTCACCAGGCCATTGCGCAACAACTGCTCGGCGGATTGCCGCTCGCCCAGCAGCAACAACTCCATGGCCCGCTGATAGCCGATGGACTGGGGCAACAAATGGGTCACGCCGCCCGTGACGAACTGGCCCCAGTCCATCTCGGGAAAAAACGCCACCAGGTTCTCGGCGGCAACGACGAGGTCGCAATTCAACAGCCACTCGAACCCGCCACCGACGGCATAGCCGTGCAGCGCGCCGACCACGGGTTTGTCGCAGCCCATCAGCAGGTGGGTGATTTCCTGGATCGCGCTGATGTGCGCCTTGATCGAGGCGTCGTTCTTGCTCTGAATGTCGAACTCTTTGAGGTCATCACCGGAGCAAAACGCGCGGCCTTCGCCGTGCAGCAGAATGACGGCGGCCTCGGCATCGTCGATGGCGGCGTTCAGCGCGGCGGAGAACGCCGACAGCAACTCGCCGCTGATCGCATTCAGGCGCTCGGGACGGTTCAGGGTCACGATGCCAATGGCGCCCTGGCGCTTGTAGAGTGCATAACTCATGCGGGCTTCCTCTCGATCAGGGCGGTTTTGCCATCGGTGCGCGGCAGGCTGTCGATCGGCAAAATGGTCACTTCGGCCGTCGCTCCGGCGAAGGTGCGGATCGCCTCTTCAAGCGACCTGCGGGCGTACTCCCAGGACTCTTCCCCGACACCCGCCGCCGCTTCGGCCTTGACCCGAATGCGGTCCCAGGGGCCTGCGCCTTCCAGCACGATGCGGAACTGACCGGACGCCAGATCGGGCCGACTGAAAATGGCCTTTTGCACCGCGCTCGGAAAAATGTTGATGCCGCGCACGTTGAACATGTCGTCGGTGCGACCCGTGACACGGAAACGGAACCCGGTGCGCCCGCAGTCGCAGGGCCCGGTGCCGGTCACGGTGATCACATCGCGGGTCTTGAAGCGGATCAGCGGCTGGCACTCTTTTGCCAGGTGGGTGCAGACCAGTTCGCCGGTGGTGCCTTCGCGAATCGGCTGGCTGCGGTTCTGTGCATCGAGGATCTCGATGAACAACGCATCGGCGCCGTGGAAGTGCAGGTCATGGGTGTGTTCGCACTGGCTGGCAAAGTTGCTGAGCACTTCAGACATGCCGTAATTTGCGTTACGCACGCTGAAGCCCCAGACGTCTTCCATCGACTGACGGAATTCGATGTTGTCGAGCCCCGCTTCGCCACCGAAGAGGCCCACCCGCAACTTGAGGTCCCGTGGGTTCTTGCCTTCCGCGCGCAGGAGTTTTTCCAGCAGCGCCGGATACGAAGGCGTGCAGGAGATGGCCGTGACGCTGAGGTCCTTGATGGTGTCCAGCAGCAGCCTGGTGTTGCCGACGCCGAACGGAACTACCGCTGCACCCGCTTCTTCGAGGGTCATGTGGTCGGTGACGCCACCGGTCCACTGGCAGTAATTCAGGCAGTGCACGACGCGGTCGGAAGGTCGCAGGCCCGCGGAATATTGCGCACGGCCGCCGACGACGGAAATCAAGTCCACGTCGCGTCGACTGTTGGCCAGTTGCAATGGCTTGCCGGTGGTGCCGGACGTGCGATGGACGCGCACCACCTTATCGTTGCCACACGCGATGTACGTGCCGAACGGATAACTCAGTTCCTGGCTGCGGCGTACTTCTTCCTTTTCAGTAAACGGCAGACTTTCCAGGTCATCGAGTGTGAACGTGCGATCAACTAACGCGCCCAACTTCTCTTTATAAAAAGCCGAAGTATTGCGCACGTAGTTCCACTGATGTTTCCACAAGCCATCTTGCAAATGGCGAATGGCGTGATCGGGCAACGTTTCAAATTCCGGGTGCAGTAAATCGAGAGGCATGAAAGGCATCCTTATTATTGGATCGTGGAAGCGCCGCGTGCAGCGGCACGTGTTTCGATGGCGGAAAGATCAACGATGGCGCGAGCGTGTCTGCCCCGTCCGACCGGCCCGGCAGGGTCTTCGGACCAGACCTCGAACCAGAACAGTTTCCCTTCCTGCCCGGTGAAACGGGCGTGTGAGCGAAGTTTGGAACCCACGGGAGTCGGGGCCAGGTGTTCGAGGTGGACCGAGACGCCCACTGACACTTTGCCTTCGCCTAACAGCGGCGCCAGCATGTCGGCAGCCACGCGTTCCAGTTCGCTGATCAAAAACGGAGTGCTTAATACAGCGGGATAGTTCTCCCCCGGCCGGGTCGCGAAAGCACGGGCGGTCATGTTCGACGTCACGAGTGTGTCGACGCAGTGGGTCGAATCTTTTTCAATCGGCATGATTCACCTCTCTTGGTAATGTCATTGACAAAGAGCAAGGAGGATGCCAGTTGGTTTTAAGCTTATAACTGATTGAAAGTGCAGGATTATTTTGAGGCGAATGGGAATAGGACAGCAGCGTTTGTATTTATAATTAACGTTAATTTTATTGACAGTGTTTGGATTTTTTACAGCGAAAGTGGGCGGTTTTATTGCCGTATAGAAAATGAGGGCGCGCGAAGGTTGAGAACGCCGTACACGAAACGTGTAGAGCGAATTTATTCGCGAAAAGGGTTATGGCGCCGAGGGTGTAGGGGCTGTACGCCCCTTCGCGAATGAATTCGCTGCCACAGGAATGAGTGCTCGCAGGCGCAAACAGGTGCGTGACCTTAGCGGACTGCTTCAGGGGGAATGCAGCCCGGCACGGCATCATCCCTTACCAATCCCCTGCGAGCACACCTTTCAGCCCGGACAGATCGGAAAACTCATACAACGGCTTCGGCGTGAACTGGCCCAATGGATGGCCGTACCGATTGATCCAGGCCACCTGCATTCCCATCGGCATCGCGCCTTCCAGGTCGGCGAACTGCGACAGCGACACGTGCAGAATCTGATCCGCCGGTACGCCAAGCTTCTCGATTGCCCGCTGAAAAATGAACGCCGACGGCTTAAATGCCCTGGCTTCTTCCGCTGTGGTGACCTGAGCGAATTCGGACCGAAACGGGTTCAGATCGAACAGCCGATTGTCCATGTTGGTGATCGGCATCAGCGGGTATTTCTCTTTCAGCACCGCAATGATCGCAGGCACTTCAGGGTGTGGCCGTGCCTCCCCCGTCATCGTGCTCAGCAGCGTCTCAGTGAGTGCCGCCCAGCGCTCCGGTCCTGCATCGAAACCCAAGGGTTGCAACACGTCTTGCAGCCCCAGCAGTGCAAAGTCGAAATAAGGTCGCCACGTGCCCGACCGATAACGGCGTACGGTTGCATCGTCCCATTTGAAATACAGCTCTTTCGCCGTCATGCCGGGAGTGACGCCGCTTTGGGCAAGCACAGCCGCCACGCCCGCCTCGCCACTGGTGTCCACATCGACCAGCGTTCCCCAGAAGTCGAACGTGATTGCCTTGAATGTTCGCATGTCATTGACCCTTGTTATGAGTGTTCAACCGGATTTGTCATCAACGCCCGGACCCCAGGCGTTGCGTCCGGGGTGCAAGACAGGTGCCATCGCCCAAAGCGTCGAACAATCGCGCGGTAGCGTGCGGCAATCTCGCCACGGAGCGCAAAAATATGAACGCAGAGCCCGACTCAACCGTATTCATTTCTTACAGTGACAATTTTATTAACGTTCATTTTCTGTACAGGGGCAGATCACGCCCACGGCTGATCACTGCGCCGCCGCGATGGCCTTGCCGAGCAGGTCCAGCCCCAGATCGATCTCGCTGTCGCTCACAGTCAAGGGCGGCGCAATACGGAACACCCCGCCCATGCCCGGCAGCTGCACGATGTTCATGCTCAACCCCAGCTTCATGCATTCCCGGGTGATGGCAGCGCCGAGGTCGGAGGCCGGCGATTTGCTCGTGCGGTCGCTGACGATTTCCATGCCGAGCAACAGACCCCGGCCGCGCACATCGCCTATCCAGTCGAAGCGCTCCTGCAAACGGCGCAGGCCTTTTTCCAGGTAGGCGCCAGCCACCTTCGCCCGCTCGACCAGGCCGTCACGCTGCACCACTTCCAGCACTTTCAGGCCCACGGCAGCGGGCAGCGGATCGGAAACGTGGGTGGTGTAGAACAGGAAGCCGCGCTCGTGGCAGAGGTCTTCGATGGCGGGACTGGTAATGACCGCCGACAGCGGCAAGCCCGCCCCCAGGGTTTTCGACAAGGTGAGAATGTCCGGCACCACGCCGTCGCGCTCGAAGGCGTACATCAGGCCGGTGCGCCCCACGCCGGTCTGTGCTTCGTCGAGGATCAGCAGCATGCCGCGCTCTTCGCACTTGCGCTTGAGCGCGGCCAGGTAGCCCAGCGGCAGGTCGATCAGGCCACCAGAGCTGAGGATCGGCTCGGCGATGAACGCGGCGAGGCTGCCGCTGGACTGGCGGTCGATCAGGTCGAAGCCGTAGTCGAGCTCGCCTTGCCAGTCGATCTCGCCATTCTTTTCGAAACGCGGGCGGTACGGGTATGGCGCCGGAATCGCCAGCGACCCCACGGCAGCCGGGCCGTAGCCCTTGCGACCGGCGCTGTAAGTCGCAGAAGCCGCGCCACCGGTCATGCCATGCCAGGATTGCGCGAAACCGACGATTTCATAGTTACCGGTGGCCAGCTTGGCCATTTTGATCGCGGCTTCGTTCGCCTCGCCGCCGGTGCTGAGGAACATGCTACGGGACAGGCTCGGCGGCAAGGTTTCGGACAGCGCGTGGGCCAGATCGACCACCGGACGGGTCAGCATGCCGCTGAACAGGTGGTCAAGGTTGCGGACGTGGTGTTGCACCACGTCGCAGATGTCCGGATGGCCGTGGCCCAGCAGCGAGCTCATCTGCCCTGATGTGAAATCCAGAATCGGTTGTTGGTCGGCGTCGTAGACGAAGCTGCCTTGTGCCCGCTCGATGATCCGCGACTCAAATGTGCCGCCGTAGCGGATCAAATGCCGCTGCGCTTTTTGCCAGAACGCTGTTTCCTGATTCTTCGACATGCCATATCTCCACTGAAATCGGCAGGACGAAGCGCCTGCCGTTGCGATGGAGTGAGTCTAGGAAGTTCGGGGTATCAATAAAAACGAATAGTGCTTATGGCAGCCTTCAGCGGCGCTTATATCAGGCGTAGATGGGCATCAGGCCCGTGCAGCGGCGACCAGTCGGTTGACTTCGGCGCGCACCATGTTGGCGTACTCGGGAGGTGACATGGCGTCGAGTTCGGAACGCACCCACTCCGACCACTTGCCCTTGCGTTTGGCGCGCTCACCCATCAACCGGGCGGCTTCGCCTTTGGCCTTGCCCAGATTGCTCTGCCACAAGTCGAAAAGACGGGATTTTTCGTCCTCGATTTCAGCGCGTTCGGTAAGGGTCTTGTTGGCCAGGTTGAAACTCATGACGGTTACCTCTGTGTTCAAAAACGGGAGCCGGACATTGGCTCAAAAAGCGTCAGCATCTTACACCCGCCACGGCCGATGCCCGATCACATTCGTCGCACTTTTTGCGCCGCGCCGGAAATACGCTGCAACTTTTTCCGGCCCTCGCGACTCCATTGCTCACTGCCATCATCAACTGAAAGGAAATTTGCCATGGCTCGTAAAACTGCTGCCCAAAACGCCGCCGAACAGATCCAGGATCAAGCATTCAGCGAATTGGCGGCCCTTATTGAAGAGTCCGACAAACTGCTCAAGGACAGCGCTTCGCTGGTCGGCGAAGAGGCAGAAACCGTACGCGCTCAACTGAGCCTGAAACTCAAACAGGCCGTGGATTCCCTCGGCAGCGTTCGTGACAAGACCAAGCCTGCCGTGCAAGCGACCGAGACTTATATCGGTGGCCACCCGTGGCAGACCGTTGCCGTGTCTGCCGGTTTCGGCCTGGTGGTCGGCCTGCTGCTCGGTCGTCGCTAAGCCGCTGCGCAGTTTCGTAGGACGTAAATCGGGAGGGCGTAGACATTCGCCCTCTTCGCAGGCGCCAGATGGCTGGCGTCTGCGGTCAGCTCACCCCATGGGATTCACGGGCGCGTGTTGCAGCCCTCACTCCAACACTTCGACTTCCATGCCCACCTCAACAACACCCGGGCCGTCGTTGACCATGTTCTGCCCGAACCACACCTCACCCTCTTTCTCGCGATACGTCTTGAGCGTGCTCAGCGGCTCGCGGTCGTCGCTGCGCTCCCCAGTGGCAGGATCGATGGTGGTCAGGATGCAGCGCGAACAGCCTTTAAGCAGACGGAATTCCATGTCGCCGATGCGAATGCGCTTCCAGCCGTCTTCAGCAAAAGCCTCAGCGCCTTCCACGACAAGATTGGGACGAAAACGCAGCATTTCCTGCGGACGACCAATCTTGCTCGACAAGTCATCCAGGGACGCCTGACCGATCAGCAGCAGCGGGAAACCGTCGGCGAAGCCGACCTTGTCATCGACCGTGCCATAGCCGGACGGCAGCCAGCGGGCGCGCTCCTTGGGAATGTGCACCATGCGTGTCGGCTTGCCGATGAACTCGCTGACCCACCGCGCCGCTTCGTCCCCCGCATCGGGCACGCGCAAGGTGTCGCGCCAGACTGTGACGCCGCGCAAGCTGTCCTCGACGTTGTCCGGCAAGGCGACGTTCAGCGCCTGGACACCCGGCGCTGACAGGGTGACTCCGCCGGCCTCGTTCCACAGCACCGAAAGCTGCGACATGTGCGGCAGCGCACGTTGAGTGAAGAATCGCCCACTGACTTCGTCCACCAGCATCCAGCGTCGGTCCCCCGTCAGCCCCAATTCGTCGAAACCGGCCTGCTGCAACGGCTCGGCCTTGCAGGATTTGAGGGGGTAACGGTACAGCGCGCTGAGGTGCAGCATAAACGCGTCCTTATGACTGGGCGGGAAAGGCCTCACTTTATACGAGCCATCGCCTGCGCGAACCCTACAGATGCAAAAAAGCCCCTCCATACAGCAAGGGGCTGGAAAAGGGTCGAGACGCCGTCAGTTGTCGAGCATCAGCCGCTCGCGCACGACGTCCACCAGCTTGTCCGGCTGGAATTTGGAGAGGAAGTTGTCGCAGCCGACCTTCTTCACCATCGACTCGTTGAAACTGCCCGACAGCGACGTGTGCAACACGACATACAGGCCGCGCAGGCGCGGGTCGTTGCGGATTTCGGTGGTCAGCCGGTAGCCGTCCATTTCCGGCATTTCGGCGTCGGTGAACACCATCAGCAATTTGTCGGTCATGACCTCGCCAGTGTCCGCCCAGCCTTTGAGCATGTTCAGGGCCTTGAGACCGTCGCTGGCGACGTGCATCTTCACACCGAGCTGGCCGAGGGTATCGCGCAACTGGGAGAGCGCGACGTTGGAGTCGTCCACCAGCAAGACTTCACGACCGCGTGCCCGGGCAAGCACCGGGTCTTCGAGCTTGTCGCGGGAGACCTTGGCGTTGTACGGCACGATCTCCGCGAGCACTTTCTCGACGTCGATGATTTCGACCAACTGGTCGTCGACCTTGCTGATGGCGGTCAGGTAATGCTGTCGACCCGCGCTGCTCGGGGGAGGCAGGATGGCTTCCCAGTTCATGTTGACGATGCGATCCACGCCGCCCACCAGAAAGGCCTGAACAGAGCGGTTGTATTCGGTGACGATGATGGTGCTCGATGGCCCCGGCACCAGCGGACGCATGCCGATGGCCTGGGACAGGTCGATCACGGGCAGCGTCTGCCCACGCAGGTTCACCACGCCGCAGACGAAAGGATGGCGCTGCGGCATCAGGGTCAGCTTGGGCAGTTGCAGCACTTCCTGCACCTTGAACACGTTGATCGCGAACAGTTGCCGACCGGCGAGGCGGAACATGAGAATTTCCAGGCGGTTCTCACCCACCAGCTGTGTACGTTGGTCTACCGTGTCGAGAATGCCAGCCATTCAATTGCTCCTGGAGCAGGGTTCAAATAAGTCCGCCTACCTTTTTTATCGGCAGCACCGAAGCAGACCTTAATCTTCATGTAAATGCCTGCCGACTTCATTGATATCACATTAACATCATGTTTTACTCTCGGGTATCCAGTGCGCTCAAATACTGACAAATAGTGGCTTTATGCCGCCAACCAAGTTAGCGCCTCTCCATGCATCTAGGGGTATTCCCTAACCGACGTCAGGGCAAACCTGATATTCGCGGTATCTAATTGCCATTATTGTGACGCCATTCTCATTGAATGGAGTCGGTTACGTGGTTGCGCTTGTGGAATCTCTCGATCCCCCTGTCAATCCGGGGCTTGTGGACGTGACTGTCCTGAGCGTCGAATCGGCCCGTGCGCGCGACGCGGTCTCATCGGCGACAAAAAAATCAGAACATTCAGAAACGCCCTACAGACTTCTCATTGCCTTCAACATTAACTTTGCGCCACTCGCCCTGCGCGACCCTGGATCGCTATCCATGAAAAGTGGAGACTTCACATGCTGAATGGCAATGAATGGCAGCAACTGCACAGTGATTTCCTCAGTGATACCCCGCAGCTTCTGAGCCGCGCAGACGAATGTCTCAGCCATCTGGAGCTGATCAGCGACGACAGGGATGCCATTGAATGCCTGCTTGTCACCCTCCAACAGGTCGCCGGCAAAGCCGATAAGGCAGGCGTGTGCGGCGTCGGCAGCTTCGCCCGCCAACTTCGCTATCTGCTGTATTTCGCTGCGGCGTCGGGGCGTTTGCTGCCCAAGGCGCTGGCGTCCTTGCGCCAATGCCTGGCGCTGTTGTCCTGGCAGGTTGAGCTGGTCGACCCTTTCACCGGCGTCCTGTTGCTCGATGAGGACGAGCAACAGGCGTTGCTGGAACAATTCGGCTGCTGCTGCGGCATTGAACAGCCCGAAAGCAGCCCTGCCGAGTCCCTGGAGTGGCCTGCCCCGTTACCCCTCAATCCCCCGGACGTCGCCAGCGTCGACCGCGCTGATCGCCCAGGCACACTCTGACCGCATCCGTCCGGCTTTCTGTGCGGCGGCGGCAACATGCCTGATAACGACGAATCCACGCCCGAATGAGCCGATACTCGCCAAACGCGAGAGCCATGCGCGTTTCCTGTTGCATCGCAACTTGTCGATGGGCAGGCTGAAAGTTAATGGGCGTTCTGCCGATAGACGATACAGCGCTGGCTAGCACCATCGTTCCAGAACTAAATCCTGACTAATCAGACAATTGTTGGCGGCACGTTATTTACAGTTAACGCTTAATAAAACCGGCGATTAAGGTAAGATCGTCGCCCGCTAATGATGACTTTAATCGCATTACCCTTATTGAACGTCGAACACTGGTTTCCGTATGCACGTAGAAGGTAGGTCGGCGCACGTCGTCGCGCCTGCTCCCTGACAAGTGACCTGAAAATGAATGTTCAGGTATCCGCAATCATTACTTGATGGCTTCATCCGCTATGCATGGCAGCAACAAGACTTTCAAGTTATGGCCTATGAGCCCGAACAAAGCGTGTGGATGGGTAGCGATATCAGGTCTGGTGATCATCGCGCTGAACACCCTCGTCTGGTGGGTCGACGGCAATTTGCCGTGGGCGCTGGTCAACGCCGCGACATTCCTGGGCTTCGGTTACGCCATGAGCCGCCCCAACCAGACCATCCAGTTTCAACCCCAGGAACTGGCCGACCATATGCTGCAAGTCCAGGAAACCGAACGCCATCGCTTGAGCCGCGAGTTGCACGACGACATCGGCCAGATGCTGACGGCGGCCAAACTACAAAGCGACTGGCTGCAGCGACGGGCGACTGAAGACCTGCAGGCGCACTGCGTGATGCTCAAGAACATCCTCGATGAAACCCTGGCGAAAGTGCGGGACGTTTCGGCGATTCTCAACCCGCGGCAACTGGCGAGCCTGGGCCTGGAGGCCAGCTTGCGCGCGCATTTGTTGCGAACGCTGGCGGACACCCCTGTCCTCTGGAGCCTGGAATGCCAGCAGCGGCTGGCCGGTATTCCCGAGGAAATGGCGGTGGCGGCCTTTCGCATCACTCAGGAAGCCGTCACCAACATGCTGCGCCATGCTCAGGCGAAGAACCTGCTGATCCGCATCAAGCGCTGCCCCGACGGGCTATGTCTGAAAATCTCCGACGATGGCCAGGGGTTTTCACCTTCCCCCAACCCTGGCGAACAGGGCCAGCGCGGCATGGCCGGCATGGCCGAGCGCGTGGCCTTGCTGGGGGGGCACCTCACCGTTAAAAGCGAACCCGGACACGGCACTGACATCGAGGCCCTGTTCCCTTGGGCACCCCGTGCCCGTGAACGCGCTGACATAAGTAAACATTGATGACCTGCACTCTTCTCCTGGTCGATGACCACGCCTTGATTCGCGCTGGCGTTCGGGCCCTGGTGTCCGACATTCCCGGCTATCAGGTCATTGGCGAAGCCGCCAGTGGCGAGCACTTGCTGGAACTGACCCTTGAACTCAAACCGGACATCATCCTGCTCGACATTTCCATGAAGGACAGCAATGGCCTCGACGCGCTGGAGCGTCTGCACCGTACCCTGCCCGAGAGCAAGGTGCTGATCCTGTCGATGCACACCGATCCGCACATGATCATGCGGGCATTGGAAGGTGGCGCCCATGGCTACCTGCTCAAGGATGCCACCGCAACGGAAATCGAACAGGCGCTGGATGCCCTGCGCAATGGCGAACGCTACCTGAGCCCGGCCATCGCCCATACGGTCATCAACCAGGCTTTGGTCAGTGCCCAGTCCAGCAAAGCCGAACCCGCGGACAACCACAACCTCACCGCTCGACAGCTGGAAATCCTGCGCCTCATCGTGCGCGGAAAGTCCACACGGGAAATCGCGTCGGGGCTGAATCTCAGCGTGAAGACCGTCGAAACCCACCGCTCGCAGATCATGAAACGGCTACAGATCTACGACGTGGCGGGCCTGGTGCTGTTTTGCGTGCGAGAGCACATCATCAGCCTGGATGATTGAAAGAACGAATCTCGCAGCCACTTGTGGGAGCGAATTCATCGCCAAGGCTCGATCGGTCAGAAGACCTCCATGTGGAGCCTGATCCGCCTTCGCGAATAAATTCGCTCCCACAGTTGAGCTCGCGTGTACCGGAAGCTGCGTGGCGCCGCTGAATCCCTGTAGGAGCGAATTCATTCGCGAAGGATGGGCCAGGCGATGTTGATGTGGCGGCTGTACAAGCCCCTCGCGAATAAATTCGCTCCCACCGTTTAGCTCGCGTGTACCCGAAACTGCGTGGCGCCGCCGAATGCCTGAGCTGCTCCCCATCAGCCCCAGCTTTTCGCGGCGCCGCGCGATCCCTGTGGGAGCGAATTCATTCGCGAAGGTGGCTCAGGCGATGCCGATTGCACTGACCACTCACTCGATCCGCTTCACCCCGCCCAGCAGCGGCGAATGCGCTGGCAGGTGAATATGCAGGGCGCCGGGGCGTGCTTCGAAACGCAGGTTTTCCCCGCGCAGCGGTTCGCCGTCCAGGTTGATGTCCAGCCCCTGCGCCGACTTCAGTTCCACCCACGGCAGCCGTGCCCGAACGAACAGGTTGTCGATGCCGAGCCCGCCTTCCAGCAGGCTTTTGAGGGTGCCGACCACTTCCTGCGGCGCAGGGAGAATGCTGATGTCCAGCAGGCCATCATCCGCCAGCGCATGGGGGCACAAAGGATGACCGCCGCCCGCTTGCCGACCGTTGCCGATTCCAAGCGCGAGCAGATCACCGCGCCAGTGGAAGTCAGGGCCGTTCAATTCGCCATAGGCCGCTTTCAATTCGCTGAAGCGCGACAAGCCGGTAAACAGATAGGCCGCGCCGCCCAGCACTTTTTTCAGGTCTTCGGAGGTGTTGGCCGTCACTTGGCTGCCGAAGCCGCCCGTCGCCATGTTGAGAAACAGCTGACCGTCCACCGAACCCATGTCCACCTTGCGCGCGGGCACGTCCAGCAGGTCCAGTGCCCGCTCGATCTCCAGCGGCACGCCCGCCGAGCGGGCAAAATCGTTGGCGGTGCCCAGTGGCAGAATCGTCAGATGGGCGTCGCTGTGGGCCAATGCCAGTGCTTCGGCCACATCCCTTAACGTGCCGTCACCGCCGCCTGCGATGATCTCGCGGTGCCCGGCATCCAGTGCTTCGGTCACCAGACGCTGTGCATCACCGCCCTCCCAGGTCACTCGCACGTCCAGTTCCCATCCATGCTTGCGCTTGCGTTGCACGGCCTGGCGAACGTCCTCGTTGAGCGCCTGTTTGCCGTGAAGAATCAATACTGCTCTGCGCTCCGTCATAAACCTTCCCTCTGTGCGTGCATTTCGTTGCGTGAGATGTTGACCTCAAGCCTGTCGGAAAAAGCCGTGTTGTAAAAAAAATTTTGCCCGCACCCGGAAAGGGCCAAAACCCCGCCGTCATTGGACTCCATGCTGCCTCTCCTCCCGCACGATGCGGATCCAAGACGCGCTTTTGGCCGATCCGAAGGCCTCATTGCCATGACACAGGATGTTTCATGGGCTTTACTCTGGTCAGGCACTCGTTTGAGGGATTTACCGATCCGCATTTGGGAGTAGTCCTACGCCACTTTGAGAATCAATGGGATTTTTTCTCATCGGCGGGATTGAAATGCAGATCGAGAGAGCGCCTAATCGACAAAATATTGGCTAATTTGGAATTATCGGTTCGAAAAGTCAGTATCTTGACTTTTATGGGTGGGACCGGTCAGATAAGCCAGTCATGGATTCACGGATTGAAGATGTGAGGACGTCTTATGCGACTGCAACCGGTCGACAGCCTTCTGCTGACACGCACAAGCCTGATCGAGTATTTCCTGTTCGCCGTCAGGTTGGTACACGGGGTCACATCCGTTCTGCCCGGCATCCTGATTTTTACCTTCTGGAAGACCGATACGCCCACACCACCGGAAAGTTACGTGATGGTGCAGGTGTTCTTTGGCGTAGTCTGCGTGCTGATGTTCCAGGCGCTGGGGGTGTATTCCGAGATCATCTTCAGCAACCGGTCACGCTTCAAAATGATCCTGTTCGTCTGGTCCTCCGCGTTCTGTGTGCTGCTGTTCATGCACAAGGCCATGGACCTGTTCGTCTACATCACCCAAGAGCAACTGATGGTCTGGTTCTTCGCCAGCCTGGTGATGTTTTGCGCCGAACGGTTGCTGCTGCTGATCATCTACAAGCGCCTGATGGCCCGTGGATTCTTCCTGCAAAGCGCCGTGATTCTCGGCGCGACAGAAAACGGCCAGCGGCTCGCCGAGTACATGCTGCAAAACCAGGACATTCGTTCGGGTGTATTGGGCTTCATCGACGACCGCATCGGTCGCCTGCCCAAAACCATGGCTAACCTCCCGCTCTTGGGTAATACCCGCGACCTGGAAACCCTGATCCGCGAAGAGAAAGTCACGCAAGTGCTGGTGGCCCTGCCCTGGTCCGCCGAAAACCGCATGGACTACATCATTCGTGAATTGCGTCGCCTGCCGGTGAATGTGTTGCTGGTGCCCGACATGGTCGCGTTCCGTCACGCCCACAACCGCATCACCGAAGTCGCCAGCCTGCCGATGTTCAACGCCTCGGACGTACCGTTGCGCGGATGGTCGCCCCTGTTCAAACGCATCGAAGACATGGTGCTGTCGAGCGTGGCGATTCTGCTGCTGTCGCCGGTCATGGCCGCCGTTGCCCTCGCCATCAAGCTGAACTCCCGTGGGCCCGTGTTGTTCTGGCAGAAACGCTACGGTTACAACAACCGCCTGATCACGGTGTGCAAATTCCGCTCGATGTACACCCATCAGGCCGACGCCACCGCCGAGCAACAGACCGTCAAGGGCGACGCCAGGGTCACTCGTGTCGGGCGCTTCATTCGCAAGACCAGCCTGGATGAGTTACCGCAACTGTTCAACGTGTTCGCGGGCAGCATGTCCATGGTGGGGCCGCGCCCACATGCCACGGCCACCAAGGCCGCGGGCATTTTGTTCGAGCAAGCTGTCAAGGAGTACACCTCGCGTCATCGAGTCAAGCCGGGCATCACCGGGCTGGCGCAGATCAACGGTTTTCGTGGTGAGACAGATACCGTGGAGAAGATCGAAAAGCGGGTCGAATTCGATCTTGAATACATCGAAAACTGGTCCGTCTGGTTCGATTTATACATCCTTCTGCGCACTGTTCCGGCAGTGCTTTTCTCTCGCGAGGCTTACTGATGGGCACCCTGATTCCCTGCATTATCGCCGGCGGTGCCGGCACCCGTTTGTGGCCAGTCTCCCGTGAGGCGATGCCCAAACCTTTCATGCGTTTGCCCGACGGCGAAAGCCTGTTGCAAAAGACCTTCAACCGCGCCAGCAATTTGCCCGGCGTGCAGAGCTTACTGACCGTCACCAATCGGGAAGTCTATTTCCGCACCGTCGACGATTATCGGCTGCTGAACGACCATAAGCTGCACTTGGATTTTCTCCTGGAGCCGTTTGGTCGCAACACCGCACCGGCCATCGCAGCGGCGGCATTGCATGTGCAGGAATTGCACGGCGATGACGCACAGCTGTTGATTCTGCCAGCCGACCAATTGATCACCGACATCGCTGCGTTCACCACCGCTGTGCAGGACGCGCAAAAACTGGCGGACGACGGTTGGTTGGTGACATTCGGGCTGATTCCGACCCGTGCAGAGACCGGCTACGGTTACATCGAAAAAGGCCAGGCCCTGAACGACAAGGGCTACCAAGTCGCCCGATTCGTGGAAAAACCGGACGCCAGCACTGCTCAGGAGTACCTCAAGGGTGGCTTGCACCTGTGGAATGCGGGGATGTTCTGCCTGCGGATCGACGTGCTGCTGCGTGAACTGGAAACCCACGCGCCGGACGTGCTGGCGGCTGTGCGCCATTGCCTGAAGCAATGCAAGAGCAAGGAAGGCAGCAACGAACTGCAAATGGAGCTGGACGCCACCACCTTCGCTCAAGTGCCGGACATTTCCATCGATTACGCCTTGCTGGAACGTTCGCAAAAAGTCGCGGTGGTGCCTTGCGAGCTGGGCTGGAGCGACATCGGTTCGTGGCAAGCGATTCGCGAACTCGTGCCCGCCGATGTCAACGGCAACCAGTACAACGGGCAAGTGGTGCTACACGACGTGACCAACTGCTACATCGACTCGAAGAAACGTCTGGTCGGCGCCGTGGGCCTGGACAACCTGATCATCATCGACACCCCTGACGCCCTGCTGATTGCCGATGCCGAGCGTACTCAAGAGGTCAAGCTGATCGCTCAGGAGCTCAAGCGCCAAGGCCATCCGGCGTACCTGCTGCACAACACCGTGACCCGCCCGTGGGGCACCTACACGGTGCTGGAGGAAGGCAAACGCTTCAAGATCAAACGCATCGTGGTCAAGCCGCAAGGGTCGCTGTCGCTGCAAATGCACCACCACCGCAGCGAACACTGGATCGTGGTCAGCGGCATGGCGCGGGTCACCAACAATGATCGCGAATTCATGCTCGACACCAACGAATCGACCTTCATCAAGCCGGGCCACACCCACCGACTGGTCAATCCGGGGGTCATCGACCTGGTGATGATCGAGGTGCAGAGCGGCGAGTACCTTGGTGAAGACGACATCGTGCGCTTCACTGACATCTACGGTCGTGTGCCAGACGCTCCAAAAGTCTGACCCTCGCGACCACCCGACACTGGCCGCGCCCGTCGCGGCCATTACCCCAACGAGACCGAATTCGACCCGACACCCAGCAACACCCGACATTGGACTTGGCAGTATCGCCGACATGATTGTTTTACCCGCAAGGGAGCCGTATTCATGCATGACAGGAGTTTTGGACCAATGAAAAACACGCTGTTGCTCGCCAGCGTCCTACTGCTGTGCGCGTGCAACACGCCGGCACGGATCGGCCTCCCTGAATCCCCCGAGATCAAGGCGGCCGAAGACGCCGGTAAAGCCCTCGCAGGCAAGCCATTGCCGCCGGAACGGATTCACGCCGGTGACACCCTGCGCATCGTGCGCAACACCGGTGAGGCCCCCTCGATTTCAGCGTTCACGGCCAACTCGATCTACGAGTTGACGCTGTTCCCGGTGCTCAATGACGGCACCTTTTCCTACCCCTATATCGGTTCAGTGAAAGCGGCTGGCCTTACGGTTCCGCAGTTGATCGAGGTGCTGGAGGCCAAACTGGCGCCGGTGTATCGGGAAACGGCGTTGACCATCAACATCAGCCAGGCACCCAGCAATGTGGTGTTCGTTGGCGGCGCGGTGCGCAACCCCTCCAACCTGCCGGTGCCCGTCGTGACCAATCTGGAGCAGGCCCTGGTGGGCGCGGGCGGGATCAACCCCGACGCCGACGCGACCAAGGTGGCGCTGCTGCGTCAGGGCGACGACGGCCTCTACAAGACCTACTTTTTCGATTACAGCAAGCTGCTGTACGCGAAGGGTGGCGGTCCAAGTGCGCCGGTGCTGTTGCAGCGCGGCGATGTCGTGTTCGTGCCCAAATCGACGGTGGGCAACCGGATCGACGGCGTAAACACGTATTTCAATCAGTTGATCCCCTTCTCGAAATCGTTGGGCTTCGGCGTGAATTACAACTTGCGCGACAGCAACTAATCGGAAGGGACTGCCGAACATGATCACGATCCGCTCATTCCGCGATCTGCTACGCCTGTTTTTCATCTTTCGGCGTGAAGTCCAGATCACCGTCATCGCGACGTTCGCCATTATCGTGCTGGGCGCGTTTCTGCTGCCCAGCCGTTACGAGTCCACGGCGCTGTTGCTGGTCAAGCCTGGCCGCGATACCAGCACCGTGCCGATCGAGCTGGCCGACCGCCAATCCATCGCCGTGCCCAGTGCCCTGCGTGACCCGCTTCTGGACGAGGAGCGGATGCTCACCGGGCGGCCAATCATCCGCCAGGTCGCCCATGAGTACATGGAGAAAATGGCCAACGCGCGACGCGAGTCAGGCTTCGTCGCCACGCTGAAAAACGCGCCCAACATCCTGTTCGAATGGCTGGTCAATGCGGCGCGCAGCACCCTGGAGTTCGTCGGTCTGGTGGCAGAGCGCTCGCAGGAAGACCGCATCGCCGAAGACATGGAGAAGAACTTCAAGGCCAGTCACGATCCGGGCTCTTCGGTCATGGAACTGACCTTCACCTGGGGCGATCCCGAGGTGGCTCAGGAAATCCTCAGGACCTGGGTCGACCGCTTCGAGGATGAGCGCACCCGTACACTGGGCCGTGTCAGCCTGTATGCCTTCTACGAGCAGGAAGTGAAGGACACTCAGGCCAATATTCTCGACCACAAACACCAGATTCAGACTTTGCTCAACAAGCTGGGCGCCGTCAGCATCAACCAGCGCCTGGCCGATGTTTCCCAAGGCCTTAACGACCTGCGCACCGAGCGCAACAACACCCTGCGCTCGATCGCAGCGACCAAGGCCGGGATCGACAAGATACAGGAGCAGATCAACAAGCAGACCCGGCTCATCAGCTCCGGCAAGGAACTGGCGCTGAACCCGACTCGCCAGGACCTGGAAAGCCGCATCAACGGCAAGGAAGTCGAACGGCAGGAACTGCTGCGCTCCTACAAGGAAAGCGCGCCGCCGGTCATTGCGCTGGATAACGAAATCAATAACCTCAAGGCGCTGTGGAAGAGCCACAGCACCACGGTTCAGCGCACCGAAAACATCGCCCCCAACCCGCTGTTCACCCGCTTGCAGAACATCCTGAATGACCAGCAGGCCAGCTACACCCGCCTGCTGGTGCAGCTCAAGCAACTGGATGCCCAGCTGGAGCAACTGGAGAAAGACCGGCAAGAAGCGCTGGACCTGGAACCGCAATTCGCGCGCCTGCAAAGCGAGCTGGAAGCCGAGGACAAGAACTACGCGCTGTACACCGTCAGCCTGGAGAAAGCGCGCATCGACCGCGAACTGGACAACAAACGCATCAGCAACATCGCCGTCATCGAACAGGCCACGCTCAACCCGAGCAAGGTCTTCCCGAAAAGCCTGGTGCTGTTGCTGGTGGCGATTCCACTGAGTATCGGCGTCGGTCTGTTGGCGATGTACCTCTTCTACCTGATCGATCAGCGCATCCACGATGCCGACAAGATCGAGGCGCAATTTGGCGTGCCGGTGTGGACCACCCTGCAAGACCTGGACGCCCCGAAAGGCCCGCCACGCAGCGCCTTCACGGCCAGCCTTTATCGCCTTTACAGCGTGCTGCCGCTCAAACAGGTGCCGGAACGTGGCTTGAGCATCGGCATCACGTCTGCCAATGCCGGGGAAGGCGTGACCTTTGTGATCGAACACCTGCGCGACCTGCTGGTGGAGCTGGGTCACACCGTGCGGGTGGGCGATGGGCGCACCGCCGAAGCCGGAGAAATCCAGCTGATCGACGCCTCGGATTTCTACAGCAAGCAGGAAGCGTTCGTGCACCTGCGCGACGCCGACCTGATCGTGCTGGTGATCGAAGCCGAAAAGTCCACCGTGCCGAAACTGCAAAACGCACTGGCGACGCTGTCCACCGCGTTCAAGCACGTCGATGGCGTGATCCTCAACCGCCGTCGCTTCGAGATTCCGGAAAAAGTGCTGACCTGGATCGGCCGTTATCGGAGCCACCATTAAGATGCAGATCGCCCTCCTCGCCCCGCTGCCGCCAGAGCAGAACGGCATCGCCGATTACGCCGGACACCTCAAGCAGGCGCTGGAAGACCTCGGTGTGCGCGTCAGAACGCCGCTGCACGGCGTCGGCAACGACCCACAGGCCGCTCGACAACGGGTGGCCGAGGCCGACTGGCAAGGCATCGATCTGGTGCATGCGGAAATCGGTGGCGGCCGTCTCGCCGAGTTTCATGCCCTGCGCGCATTGCGCCAGCGCTTCGCGCACTTGCCGTTGACCGCCACCGTTCATGATCCGGAACGCCTGGTCTGGCGTCGACAACAGCTGCCATGGCCGCTGTCGATGATGTCGTCGCTGCGCTCGCCGTTGCCAGAAGTCGCCACGGTGCTGGCCGACCCGCTGTGCCTGCATGAAGAACGGCAGTTGGCGCAGCGCCTGACCCGGCTGATCACCCTGACCAAAGCGGGCAACCGCAGCCTCATGGAGCGCATGAAGTTGCAGCAGGCGCAGATGGCCGTCATCCCCCACGGCAATCTGCCCATTGCGCCGATACCGCTGCCGCCGCTGCAACCGCTCAAGCTGCTGTATTTCGGGTTCATCTACCGGGGCAAAGGCATTGAGGACCTGCTCGAAGCGCTGGCCCGGCTGTTCGTTGAAAAGCCTGCGCTGCGGGCTCGCGTGCGACTAACGTTAGCGGGGGGCAGCGAACCGGAAATGGCGTTCGGGCCGTCCGGCAGCTACCTCGAACAACTGCGCCAGCGCATTCGTGAGCTAGGGTTGAATGACCTGATCGGCTGGCACCTGGACCTGCCGGCGGCGGACATCCCTCATGTGATTCAGGCCCACCACGTCATGGTCTTGCCGTACCGCGAATCGAGCAAGTTGAAGATCCTCGGCAAACTGCGCGGCACCAGCGGGGCGCTGTCCTGGGCGACAGCGTGCGGGCGCGGGGTGATCACCTCGGATGCCCGGTCGTTCGCCGAAGAGGTGTCCCATGGCAACGGCGAGATTTACCCGCAAGGCAATGTCCAGGCGCTGACCGACGCGCTGTCGAGGTTGTGCGAACAGCCGCAACTGGCACAGACCTGGGCTGACCGGGCCTCCGTTCTTGGCAGGGAGCGGGTCTGGAGCCTGACCGCCGAGCGATTCCGGCAAGTCTTCCAAACTGCATGCGAGGTGGCTGAATGACGGGAAAAGCGTTGCTGGCGATGGCCGTTTTAAGTGTCTGTGCGTTGACGTCGATCAGCCCGGCCGTCGAGGCCGAGACGATCCTGCGGGCGCCCCGTCCGGTGGTCTGGAAAGACTTTTTGGGGGTCAACGTACAGTTCCAGTACTTCACCCCGGACATTTACCAGAAACAGATGAGCCGTCTCGATCAACTGGGCCTGGGCTGGATTCGCTGGACCCTGCATTGGCCGATCCTCGAACCGGCGCCCGGGCAATACAACCTGGAAGCGCTGGACGCGGCGATGAAGGCCGCCGACCCGCACCACTACAACACCGTCGCCTATCTGGTGGGTTCCGCCGCGTTCGACAGCAGCGCGCCCCAAGGCGCCAGCAACACCGACCAGTACCCGCCACGGGACGACACGATTTTCGCCGAGCGCATGACAGCCCTCGCCCAACGTTATCCGCAAGTCAGTCACTGGCAGGTGTGGAACGAGCCGAATATCGTCTGGCTGCCGCAGCCAGATCCCGAGGCGTACTACGACCTCCTGACCACCACGGCCAAGGCCATTCGCAGCGCACTGCCGAACAAACCCATCGTCACGGCGGGGGTGGCGTATTACGGGCAGATGCGCGGCTCGACGGGCTACATGCTGCAAGCGATGGTGGATCGGGGCCTCGCCAGCCAGAATATCGTCGCCGCGTATCACCCTTATTCCGAATACCCGGAAGGCGACTCGGTGGCGGACCGGGACTTTCTGGTTCGCGCCATCAACCTCAATAAAAGCCTGCACGATCAGGGGGTGAAACAGGTGTGGGCCACCGAGTGGGGTTGGTCGAGTTACAGCGGCCCGGTGGAGATGCAGCGCGTCATCGGGCTCGATGGCCAGGCCGACTACACCCTGCGTCGTCTCGCGTTGATGAGCACGCTCGACTATCAGCGTATTTTTCTGTTCAACCTCAGCGACCTGGACGAACGGGCCACCCCCCGTGATCGCGGCTATGGCTTGCTCGACCTGAGCGGCGAACCGAAACCCGTTTACACCGCGCTGAAGAATTTCTTTGACGTCACGGGCCCGACCCTGCAACCCGCCGATCCGCCGCCCGTGACCTCGGTGCCGGAAGACCTGTACGCCATCTCCTGGAACAAGCCGGACGGCACGCACTTGCTCATGGCGTGGAGCGCCAGCAGCGCGCACCTGACCTTTCCCGGCATCAAAACCGCGACGTTGTATGACCCGCTGACCGGCGCTCACAGCTCACTGGCCAACGCCAAAGGCGTGGACATGGCGCTGACCCCGACCCTGCAAATCCTGGCGTGGAAACCCTAGTCATGCGCATTCTCTGGACACTGCCCTACCTGCCCTGGCCCACCACCAGCGGCGGCAAGACACGGGAATATCACCTGCTGCGCAACCTGGCAGCGCGGGGGCATCGCATCACCCTGTTGGTGCAGTCGAAAACCGAGCTGGACGACGCCACTCGCGCCGCCCTGGAGCCGTGGCTTGAGCGTCTGATCGTGGTGCCCCGTCGGCCATTGCGCAGCGTGCGCACCCTGCTCGCCGTGGCCTTCGCCAAGCCGCCGATGCTGGCCAGCGCCAACGGCTTTTCCCCGCAGTTGGAGCATGAATTCGAGACCCTGCTGCAAGAGCCATGGGACGTGATCCAGATTCAGCACAGCTACGCGTTCCAGCCGTTCGAAGCGCCGCTCAGGCATTCCGGCAAGCCGTTCATTCTGGTGGAGCACAACATCGAATCCGGTCTGGGCGCTGCCAGCTATCTGGACTTTCCCGGTTGGGCCCGACCGTTCGTGCGCTTTGATCAGTGGCGCTACCGGCAGTGGGAAAAGCGCATCTTCCCGATGAGCAGCGAGCTGGTCGCGGTCACCGAAGACGACGCGAAAGGCTTGTCGCGCATGACCTCAAGGGCGACCCATCTGGTGGTCAACGGCGTCGACTGCGACTACTACGCCAAGGTCAGCCCGGACCGCTACAGCCGCCGCCTGCTGTTCATCGGCAATTACGAATACGGCCCCAACGTCGATGCCGTGCAATGGGCGCTGGACCACATCATGCCCAAGGTGTGGAACCTCGACCCGATGGTGCGCCTGACCATCGGCGGTTTCGCCCTGCCCCATGACTGGCCGCAGCGTTGGGCCGACCCGCGCATCGATTGGCTGGGCTACGTGCCGGACCTGCGCACGGTGCAGCGGGACGCGGCTATTTTCTTCGCTCCGTTGCGTGAGGGCGGTGGCTCGAAACTCAAAGTGCTGGAAGCCATGGCAGCGGGCCTTACCGTGGTCACCACCGAACAAGGCTGTTCAGGCCTGAACGTGGTCGATGGCACCCATTACCTGCGCTGCGACGACGCTGACGGCCTCGCGCGGTTGCTGGCCGAAGCCATCGAACAACCGGCCCGGCTGGCGAAGATCGGTGAAGCGGGTCGGGCGTATGTCCGTCAGCATCACGACTGGTCAGTGTCCGCCGCGCAACTGGAAGGCATCTATTCTCGGGTTCATCAGCAAGAGGACGCTCACGCATGCGCGTAGGACTGGATTACCGCCCTGCGACGGGCTTTCCCAACAGCGGCATCGGCCGGCAGAACATCGCCCTGGAAGAAGCGTTTCGCGCCCATCCCGACGTGCAATTGCAATTGTTCAGCGTCGGGCCGTACGACCACCCGATCCGGCGCATCGCCCACTGCCCGACCTGGGAAACGCCGCTCAACGGCATTCATCGCTTGCCCGAGCGTCTGCGGTTCGAAGCGCAATTTCTGCCGGGTGCCTTGAAAGAAGCGGAGATTGAAATCTACGTCGCCAACCTGAACATGGGCCTGCCCATCGGGCGTAAACCGGCGGGTATCCGCTACGTGTTGCAGTTGCATGACTTGTTCCAGCTGACCATGCAGAACAACCACGGCTCGCGCCTCAAGGCCAAGGTCTATCGACTGACGGATCAGCTGTCCATCGGCCATTCACTCAAGGTGGCCGACCGGGTCTGGGTGCCCTCTCAGTACACCGCCGACGAAACCGTGCGGCTGTTCCCCGGCGCCCGCCACAAAATCCGGGTCATGCCCCATGTGGTCGAAGGCTTCAGCGTCGCGCCTGTCGAACTCGACACGCCATTGCCGGAACGCTACTGGCTGTGTGTGGGCACTCGCGAGCCGCGCAAGAACATCCCGTTCTTTTTCGAGGCCTGGCAGATCGCCCGCCGTCAGTTTCCCCGGACGCCGGACCTGGTGCTGGTCGGCGGTGCCGACTGTCTCACCCAAGCGCAACGGGATACACCGGGCGTGCACCCTGTCAGCGGCATCAGCGACGCGCAATTGCACCACGTGTACCAGCGGGCCGAGCGTCTGTGGCAGCCGTCCTATGGCGAGGGTTTCGGCCTGCCGGTGGTCGAGGCCCTGAGCGTCGGCACCCCGGTCGCCGTGGCCACGGGTTCCTCGCTGGACGAGGTGACGCCTGACGACAGCCCGCGATTTGCGCCGGACGACCTCGCCGGTCTGGTGCGACTGATGGGCGTGCTGTCCACCGCAGAACCCCACGACCCCGCCGCCCTGCGCGGGTGGGCCGGACGGTACGGCGTCGAAGCCTTCCGTCGTCGCTTCAATGACATGCTTGAGGAGCTGCGCTGATGCCACTGGCCGTGCCCGTTGGCGCCTTGCTCGCCCTGCTGTTCGGCGTGCTGATCCTGCTGCTGCCGCCGCTCAAGGTGCTGTTGGCGCTGGCCGGTGTCGCGGCGGCACTGTCCATCGTTCGTCGCCCATTGCGCGGCCTGTTGCTGTTCGGGGTGCTGGCCACGTTTCTGCCTTACGCCACGGTGCAGATCGGCATCCGCACCACGGTGTCGGAAGCCTTGCTAATGCTGATCTGGGCCAGCCTGCTCGCCCATCGCCTGTTCTCGCTCTACACTCCGCCGCTGCACTTGATGCGCACCGAGCGCTGGCTGATCGCCCTGATGATGTTCAGCGCGCTGCCGTTCGTGGTCGGCGAGCTGAGCGTTCATGTCGAGGGCAACGGCCCGATCAACTGGGTGCGCTGGCTGTTCAACCTGTCGCCGTTGTTTCTGGTGCCACGCTTGCTCAACGACGAACAATCCCGGGAACGGATGACCATCGCGTTGCTGCTCGGCACGCTGTTGCTGTTGCTGCTGTCGATCCCGGTGTACCTGAAAAGCGGCAACTCGACGGCGATCATTTCCATCATCGGCGGTCTGGGCTACAGCAACCTGGACACACTCAATCAGGGCCTCAGCGGGTTGTCGACGCGCATGGGTACGCCCTGGACCCACCCCAACATCGCGGGGGGTGCGATGGCCATGCTCTTGCCGCTGGCGTTCTGCATCGGCGTCACCCGGGAAGGATCGGTGAAGGTGCTGGGCCTGGCCGTGGCGGTGCTGGCCCTGGCCGGTTTGCTGTTTACCGGTTCACGGGGCGCACTCGTCAGCCTGGTGGTGGTCATGTGCTGGATGGCCCGTCGGCGTGTGCCCTATGTCGGTCGCATGCTGATGACCGGCGTGCTGCTGGGCTGCCTGCTGCTGATGTTCTACCCGCCGTTGCAGGAACGGATCGCGGGCCTGTTCACCAGCGACGACGCCAGCACCGCCGTGCGTTTCGAGGAGTACTCACACTTCCCCGACGCCATGCGGGCCTTCCCGCTGGGCATCGGCTTCAAGGTCGACCCGCCCATTCCAGGTACCCGACTCTGGGGCATTTCCAACCTGTGGCTGAATTACATCTACAAACTGGGCATCCCCGGCATGCTGCTGTTCGTGGCGGTGACGGTCAGTTGGTGGCGCGAAGCGAAACTGCCGCACAACCTGGTCAGTCTGAGTCGGGACACCGCGCTGTGGCTGGGCACCCGGGTGGGGGTGATGGCGGCGTTGTTCAGCGGCGTGTTCGACCACTATTTCAGCTTTACCACGGTGCTGATCGCGCTGTTCTGGCTGCTGCTCGGGGTCAACCTGCATGAAGCCAAACGCTTGCAACAGCGTGCGCAAGCCATCGAATCCGATCCGGGGGAACGACCATGAAGCACCGCATGATGCACTCGCACAATTTGCGTGAGGCCCTGCCGGAATACGCCCGCAAAATGGGGGTCAGCGCTGAAGAACTGGAAAGCACCTACGACTGGATGCTGGCAAACGAGGTGTGCTTCGAAACCCCGATGAGGGACAGGACCCTGTGTTTCATCAGCTACCTCGACATTCAGTCGCGCATCGAGCCGCCGCTGGCGCGGCGCTTCTATCGGTTGCTGTCCCATGAAACGGCGGGGGCGCTGATTCCCCTCTACGGCATCAACTGGCCGACCCTGCGCGACCGCATGCTGCGCACGTGGGAGCAGGCCTACAACATCCTCATCTGCAAGATTCCCAGCCACACCCTGCGCCTGTTCTGGCTGCGCATGGGCGGGGCGAAGATCGGCAAGGGCTCGACGGTGTGGCGCAACACGGAAATCCTCGGGGTCGATGGCCTGCGGATCGGCGACGACAGCACCGTCGGCTGGCATTGCCAGCTGGACGCACGGGGCGGGCTGTTCATCGGCAACCACGTCACCATCGCGTCCCATGTGCTGATCATTGCCGGTGGCCACGACCTCAAGGCCCCTGAATTCTGGGCGGTTGGCGGACCGGTGTACGTGCGGGATTACGCCTGGATCGCCAGTCGCGCGCTGCTGTCCTTCGGCGCTGACGTGGGTGAAGGTGCGGTGGTCGGCGGTGCCACGGTGGTGTCCAAACCCATTCCGCCCTACGCCATCGTCAGCGGCCCCAACGCCGAGATCAAAGGCGAACGCGCCCGTGGCCTCAACTACAAAGTGGGCGGCAAAGGCCTGTTCACTTTGTTCCACTGAGTCGGGCCGGTGTTCGGCTCGACGCTGTGGCTGACCCTCGCCACCCTCACCGGGCTGGCGGCAGGCTTCGCCCGCGAGTGGCTGTTGGTCGCGGCCTGGGGCGCGGGCGGGCGCAGCGATGCGTTTCTGGTGTCGCTGTTTCTCCCTGAAGCCCTGCGCATGGCATTGGCCGCCGGGTTACTGAGTGCCGCCGCGTTGCCGCTGTATCAGCAACGTGTCGCACAGGCGCAGCAGGACTGGCTGGGGGCGATGATCCCCCGCGTCTTGCTGGGCGGCCTCGGCGTCAGCGTGCTGTTGAGTCTGGGCGCGCCGTTCTGGGTACGCCTGATCGGGCCGGGGCTGGTCACTGACGGCTATGCACTCGCGGCCAGTTCACTGCAATGGCTCGCCTGGTCGGCGCCGGGGTTTCTGCTGCACGCCCTGCTCTGCGTGCCGCTGCAAGCCCGCTCGCGCTTCGTGCTGGCGGGCCTGGGTTCGCTGCTGTTCAACCTCCCTCCGGTGGTGTATCTGGCCGTGATGCGCCACGCCGCGACCCCGACGGGTCTGGCGTCCGCCTGCCTGCTCGGCAGTCTGTTGATGCCCGCAGCGCTGTTGCCGTCGCTCGTTCGCGAAGGCTGGCGGCCTTGGCACATCAGCCGTGCGCCGGGTGCCGGGCGCGAGCTGCTACAGCGCATTGGCCCGTTGCTCAGCAGCAACCTCGCCAGCCAGGGCCTGGCCTTGCTGGAGCGAATGGTCGCCTCGTTGCTGGGAGAAGGCGCGGTGACGTGGGTCAACCTGGCGCGCAAGCTGATCAACCTGCCACTGATCGCATTGATGAGTCTGAACCAGGTGTTGCTGGGGTTGATGAGCGGAGCCGAGGGGCAACAGCGCATGGACCTGCTGCGCAAAGGGCTGGGCAGCGCCACGCTGCTGACGGTTCCCGCCGTCGCTGGATTGATCGGCGCGGCGGGTGCGCTGGTCGCCTTGCTGCTGCCGAATCAGGCCGTCGACGGTCCGCTGCCGGGACTGCTGGCGTGGTTCGCCGTGCCACTGATGTTCGGCGCCTGGAACGCCCTGCTCGCCCGTTATGCCTATGCCGCTGGCGACACCCGTCTGCCATTGGCCTGCGAACTCACCGGCAGTCTGCTTAATGCCGTGTTGCTGGCGGTGCTGCCGTTTTTCTTCGGCCTGATTGGCATCGCCATGGCGGCGGTCTGCGGCGCGATCCTCACCGGCGTGCTGCTGATGCGGCGCCAAGGATTGCTCAGCGCGTTGCCCTGGCGCGAGCAATGGCTGTTAGGGGCCGGGGTGATGCTGCTGGCTGCCACCGTGCTGCACCCATTGAGCAATGTCTGGCTGCAATTGGGGCTAAGTTGCGCGTACGGGGCGGCGCTGCTGGTGGGGTTGGCGCTGTGGTTGAGGCCGTGGCGCAGCCTCAATCCTTGATCGGCATCACGCGGCCGGCCAGACCCCGGCATTGCGCGCGTCCGCCGTGGTGCAGATGTGCTTTAAGGTCTGGCGTAACCAGCGGTGGGCCGGGTCCTTGTCGAAACGCGGGTGCCAGGCCTGAACCACGCTCACCGGTTCCAGCACCAGCGGAATCACAAAGGGGCGCATGCGCAGGCCCAATTCACGCAAGCCCCACAGCACGGGTTCCGGCAACGAGACGATCAAGTCGGACGCCGCGATGGAGAAGATCGCCGAGTGAAAATTCGGCGTGGTCAGGGTGACACGGCGAGACAGTTCGAGTGACGCCAACGCCATATCGATAGGGCCATGGGGACGCCCACGCCGGGAGACGCTGACGTGATCGTAACGGGCGAAACGCTCCGGCGTGATGGGCGCCTCGAAGATGGGATGCGCTTCACGGGCCAGCGCGACGAACCGGGTGGTGAACAGTTGCTGCACCTTGATTTCCGGGCCGAAATTGCGCCGTGAGGTGACGTGCAGGTCGATCCGCCCTTCGCGCAAGGCATCGTCGTCGCCCTCGCCCTCGGGGCCGAACCTCAGCGAGCTGTCAGGCGCCTGTGTCCGCAAGACTTCCACCAGTTGGCCGCCGAATGCGCCAAAGAACACGTCGTTGGAGCGCAGATTGAAACGCCGCGCCAGGGTGCTCATGTCTACCTCATCACGGGCCTGGAACACCTCAGTCGCTTGCTCCACCAGACTGCGCACCTGCCCCTGCAACGCCAGCGCCCGAGGGGTCGGCACCAACCCCCGCCCCGCTCGCACCAGCACCGGATCGCCCAACGCTTCACGAATGCGCGTCAACGTCCGGCTCATCGCCGCCGGGCTCAAATGCATCCGCCTCGCCGCCGCCACGACACTGCCCTCTTCGAGCAAGGCATCGAGGGCGATCAGCAGATTCATGTCGGGCAAGGGCATGGGATCAAACCACCTCTGAGATCTCGATCAGGTTCAAATCCGGGTCGCGCACGTACACCGACCGGATCGGCCCCGTCGCCCCCGTGCGCATCACCGGCCCTTCGATGATCGGCCAGGGCGCGGCGTTGAGGCGGGCAATGACATCGTCCAGCGGGATCGACGCGATGAAGCACAGGTCCAGCGCGCCGGGGACCGGGACGTGGGCCTTGGGTTCGAACTCTTTGCCACGGATATGCAGGTTGATTTTTTGGTGGCCGAAGGTGAAGGCCATGCGTCCGGCGCCGAAGGTCTCCAGCGTCATGCCCAGCACGCGGGTGTAGAAATCCACCGTGGCGTCGGCATCCACGGCGGTCAGCACCAGATGGTCAAGGTGATCGATCATGTCGCGCTCCCAACACTGTTCAAATGAGGCCCCGCGCGCGCCACGCCGCGCGCTGTTCGGCGTCGATGCCCAACTCTGCGAGCACTTCATCGGTGTGTTGCCCGAGTGTCGGGGCCGGACGACTCACACCGCCCGGCGTGGTACCCAGTTTCGGGACAATACCCGGCAGCATGACGGGCGTGCCGTCGTCGAGCTGGCTGTCGAGAAGCATGTCCCGCGCCTTGTAGTGAGGGTCGCTGGCGATGTCGGCGGCGTCGTAGATCTTCCCGGCAGGAATCCGCGCCGCCGTGAGTTTGGCCAGCACATCGTCAAGGTCCAGGCTCGCGGCCCAGGCGGAGATCGCCGCGTCGATCAGCTCGACCTGCTTCACCCGGCCATCGTTGTGCGCCAGCGCCGGGTCGGACGCCAGATCGGGCCGTTCGATCAACGCCATCAAGCGTTGATAAATACTGTCGCCATTGCCCGCGATCAGCGCGTAGCGACCATCGCGGCAGCGGTAGGCGTTGGACGGCGCGATGCCCGGCAGGCTGCTGCCCGCAGGCTGACGCACGGCGCCGAACACTGAATATTCGGGGATCAGGCTTTCCATCATGTTGAACACCGACTCGTACAGCGCGACGTCGATTTCCTGCCCCTCGCCGCCGTTCTGGTCGCGGTGCCACAGGGCGAGCAACACGCCGATCACCCCGTGCAGCGCCGACAGCGAATCGCCTATCGAAACCCCGACGCGCACCGGCGTGCGTTCCGGTTCGCCGGATAAATGCCGCAAGCCGCCCATGGCCTCCCCCACCACGCCGAAGCCGGGACGATCCCGATAAGGGCCGGTCTGCCCATAACCGGAAACCCGCAGCATCACCAGTTTCGGGTTCAGCGCGTGCAATTCTTTCCAGCCCAGGCCCCAGCCTTCCAGCGTGCCGGGGCGAAAGTTTTCGACCAGCACATCGGCTTCGGCGAGCAATTTGCGCACCACGTCCTGGCCTTCGGGCTCACGCAAATCGAGGGTCACCGAACGCTTGTTGCGCGACGACACCGCCCACCACACCGACGTGCCTTCGTGCAGCAGGCGCCATTTGCGCAGGGGGTCGCCGGTGCCTGGCGGCTCGACCTTGATCACATCGGCGCCGAATTCGCCGAGGATCTTCGCCGCGAACGGCCCGGCGATCAGCTGCCCGAGTTCGATGACCCGAATCCCTTGCAGTGGCTTTTGCATGACGTGCCCTTTCTTGTCTGAAAAAAGTCGCGTCATTGTCGGCTATCCGGCGCGGAAATCCAGCAGCGATTCGTCCTTCTTTCATTCACGCCAGGCGCCCGTCAACGTCCTCGTTCATCGCACGCTGACGCTGTCCTCGCCGTTCGACCGGGTGTCGATGCTCGCGTCCACCGACATGCCCACCCGCAACCGGCTCAACAAGGGTTGCTGACCGTCGAGCACGATTTTCACCGGCAAGCGTTGCACGACCTTGGTGAAGTTGCCCGTGGCATTGTCGGGCTTGATGGCCGCAAAGGTCACCCCCGTGGCCGGTGCAATGCTCTGCACCCGGCCCTTGAGAGTTTCCCCGGAGAACATATCGACGCGCACCTGCACTGCCTGCCCCGGCATCACGTGGGTGAGCTGGGTTTCCTGAAAGTGGCCGATCACGTACACCTCATGCAGCGGCACCACCGACAGCAGGTGTGTGCCAGGCGTCACGTAGTTGCCGATACGCACGCCCCGCTCGCCGACCATGCCGTCCATGGGCGCGACGATTCGCGTGTACGACAGCTGCAACTGCGCCTGATCGTGGGCCGCTTGCGCACGTCTCACCCCGGCTTCGGCGGCGTGTTGCCGGGCAATCAGAATGTCCACCTGCTTGCGGTCCGCCGCCAGCGACGCGGCGGCGCTGTTCTGCCGCGCCCGCGCCGTGTCGATCCGGCTGCGGGCCTGTTGCGCACTTTGCAAGGTGCCCGCGCCCATGCCTGCCAGACGCTCGTAACGCACCTGTTCCTGATCCGCGAAGGTCACCTCCGCCCTGCTTGCCGACAACGCCGCTTCGGTCTGGGCGATCACCGAGGTCTGGCGCAGCAACACCGCGCTCGCCTGTTCGTATTGCGCCTTGGCGGTCAGCACTTCGGCTTCGGAGGCGATCAGGGCCGTCTGGAAATCCCGGTCGTCGATCACCGCCAGCAACTGCCCGGCCTTGACGTCCTGGTTGTCCTCCACCATCACCTGGCTGATGAAACCCGCGACTTTCGGCGCCACGTTGGAGTAATCGGCGGCGATGTAAGCGTCATTGGTGCGCTGCCGCCCATCGTCGCTGGTGAAACCGTAGAGGCCAACGGCAGCCAGTGCGATCACCCCACCGCAGAGGGCCAGGGTTTGCTTTGAGGTCATGTTCATGAGGGGCGTCTCTAAAGGTAAAGAAATCAGCTGGGGGCCTGGGGTGGGTAAACACGGCTCGGCATCAGGGGAATAAGCAGGATCAACCCGGCGGCCACCCAGCCCATGCAGTAGTAGAGGTCGATGCTGGCGAGGGTCACAACCTGCTCGTGAATCCGATGGGCGAGCGACGCCACCGTGTCCTGAGCCGCCAGCTCCGGGCTGTTGCCGAGCCGGTCCACCAGCACGTTGGAATGGAAGTGCTGACGGGACGTGGTCAGCGCATCCAGCACCCCGGTTGCGATCACCGACGCAAGGCCGCGCACGGTGTTGAACCACGCCGACGCGAACGGACCATCGGCCGGCGCGATCCCGCCCGTGGCCTGCATCAGCAGCGGCAATACGGCCATGGGCTGGCCGATCACCTGCAGCAGTTGCAGCCCGTAGAAATGCTCGCGAATCCACTCCGGGCTCATCTGCGTCGCCGCAAAGCAATGCAACGACAGCAGGCCCAGCCCCACCGTCAGCACCCAGCGGCAATCCACGGCGCGCACGTTGCACAGTGCCGCCAACAGCGGCAAGACCAGGAGTTGCGGAAGGGCCACCAACAACATCATCGGCGCGGTCTGCAAAGGGCGGTAGCCGTGGACTTGCGCCAAGTACGCGGACGGAATGGAGCCGGTCGCCGTCAGCACCACCAGCACTCCTCCAAGCGTGAGCAACGCGTGGGACAGGTTCAGGTTGGAGAGCATCTGCAGCTTGAAGAACGGCACCGGAGTGAACCACTCATTGACCATAAACAGCACCAGCATCGCCGTCCCGCCCAAGAGCAACACCGTGATCAGCTCCGACTCGAACCAGTCCAGGCGGTTGCCCTGCAAGAGCCCCGTGACCAGCATGCCGATCGCCGGAGCGCCCAAGAGCACACCCCGCCCGTTGAAAGCCTTGAAACGCTCCAGTCGCAGCGGGTCCTGAGGGATACCGTGGGCAATGGCAATCATCGCCACCAGACACGGGGTGATCACCTGCCAGAACGTCCACTGCCAGTTGAAATACTCAGTCCACAGCGCGGCCAGCGGCGTGCCAAGACTCGGCGCGAACGTGGCCGTCAACGCATAGCCCGCCAACCCATAGAGTTTGATGCCTGGCGGCAGAAACCGCAGGGCCACGGTCATCAGCATCGGCGGCAGGCACCCCGCCGCCAGCCCTTGCAGGGCGCGCAGGATCAGGAAGCTTGGGTAATTCGGCGCCAGCGGGCACAGCAGCGCCAGGACGATAAACACGCCGATGGCGCCCAGGGTGAACCGACGCAGCGAGAGCGTGACCGCGAACCAAGGCGCGAACGCGGTGGCCGTGAGCGAGGTGGCGGCATACAGCGACGTGACCCAGGTCCCTTCGTCGTAGCCGATAAACATTGCGCCGCGAATGTCATTCAGGGCAATGCGGGTCACACCTTCATTGACCCCCGCCACCAGCACCGCGAGCAATACACCCAGCAGACCCAGCACCGTTTGCAGGCCGAACGTGGCCGGGAGCGCAGCCTTGATCGCAGGCAACGGCGCGGCGGCGGTCATGGCGCCGCCCGCTGTCGAGCAGTAGGCAGGGAGGCTTGGGCAAGGTGAGACATGGGCGTATCACTCCGGAAACGGGCGTCGTTTCCGGCAGTGTAAAAAGCCTCAAGATGAAGAAAAATTTACATTTAGGCAGTGTATGAGTGCGTCAGACGCACGAATGGCGGCGCCACTGCTGATGCAGGGCGCAATCCCTCAGGCCAATCAAGCGTGTTCGCTGTCCCAAAAACGCTTGTACATTCCCAGCCGCCGCTTCAAAGGCCGCGACAACCGCGCCTCCTCCTTGCCCAGCTTGAACGCCAGCAGCTTAAGCCCGTTGCGCAAGAACGACGCCGGCCAGAGATACCAGCGTCGAGCGCCAAGGAAATCCAGCTCGGATTTCACGTAGCGAAACCCCTCTTTGCGGGCGCCGCCGAACCGGGCGTGAATCCACGATTCCCGGGCCTGAAACACGCCGATGTCGAAGTAACGCCGAAACTCTTCACGCAAGCTGTAGTTGTGGGAATGCCGACAGACTGCCGAGCCCTGGTAGGCGACTTTCCAGTGGGACAGCAACATGCGGGCCGCAACGTACATGTCTTCGGAGAGGATCACGTGTCGAGGAAACCCGCCCACGGCACGCAGCGCGTCACGCCGGTACGCCGCGAAGGAATTGGACATGAACGGCACCTTGATGCCCATTTCAGGCACGTCGGCGAGGGTCTTGATGCGTGACACCGGCGGGTAGTTGAACCAGCGAGCGTGTTGCGCCAGCACGGTGGCGTCGAGGTGCGGCAACTGGCGGCCACACACGGCGCCGACCAAGGGGTCGTCGAACGGCTGAATAATGTTTTCCACCGCGCGAGGGTCTTCGAGGTAGGCATCCTGAGTCAGGTAGACAAAGACGTCATAACGTGGATGGGTCTCGGCCATCATCTGCCGCGTCCCGCCGTGGTTGAAGTCCTTGCTGGCGATCTGGACGACGTTCTCGCAGCGGGCGCGGGCCAGCTCCCATGTGCCATCGGTGGAGCTGGAATCGACGATCAGGGTGTCGAAAACGGCGGTCTGGGCAGAGAGCGAATCGAGCAGCCGCTCAAGCTCCCTGCGGCCGTTGTACGTCGGGATCACACACGCAACGCGCAAAGCCTGCATAACAATACTCCGGGGCAAAGACTGAATACCCATTTGTCATGACGCACTTTCAGCGTAGCTCAGCTTCTCGCGATTGGATCCCGCCGCCGGTCAGCCCATCACCTCGCTCAAGGGGATGAAATTCAGCAGATCACCTTCCGCCACCCTGGTGCCTTCCATGACCTCGATCAGCCCGTCGGCCCACGCTGCGCTGCGCAACACGCCGGAGCTTTGGTTGCGGTAGGCGATCAGGCGGCCCTGTTCCAGACGCCCGCGCAAGTATTCGCGACGGTTGCCGGGCTTGGTCCAGACGAAACCGGCGGGCACCTTGAACTGCAGCGGTTTGACCTCGGTCACGCCCAGGCGTCGCAGCAGATAAGGCCGCGCCAGCAAGGCGAACGTCACCAGGGTGGATGCCGGATTGCCGGGCAAACCGATCACCGGCACGCCGCGAAAATGGCCAAAGGTCAGGGGCTTGCCCGGTTTGATCGCCAGCTTCCACAGCGAGATTTCGCCCTCTTCACGCAGCGCGTGACCGAGAAAATCCGCTTCGCCCACAGAAACACCGCCCGTGGAGAGGATCAGGTCAACGTCACCCAAGGCCCCCAGCGCGGCGCGGGTTTTCTCCAGATCGTCCGCCAGTATCCCGGCATCGACGACCTCGCAGCCCAAGCGCCTGAGCCAACTGCACAGCAACACGCGGTTGCTGTTGTAGATCTGTCCCGGACCCAGCGGCTGGCCCGGTTCGATCAATTCATCGCCGGTTGAAAGCACCGCGACCCGCGCCCGCCGAATGACCTGCAACTGGCCCAGCCCCAGGGTCGCGGCCAGACCCAATTCGATGGGGGTCATGACAGTGCCTGCGTCCAGCACCTTGTCGCCTACGGTGGTTTCCTGGCCTTTGGGGCGGATGTTCAGGTCGATGCTCAGCGGTTCAAGGAAACGCACGCGCTCGTCGGGCTGGACCACGGCGTTTTCCTGCATTTCCACGCAGTCCGCACCTGCCGGCACCGGAGCACCGGTAAAAATCCGCGCGCAGGTGCCGCGTTGCAAGGGCAGCGGCGCCTGCCCGGCGAAAATCCGCTGGCTGACCGGCAATGGCTCGCCGGTCCAGTCGGCGACGCGCAAGGCGTAGCCGTCCATTGCGCTGTTGGGCCACGGCGGCAAGTCCAGGGTGGAAATCAGGTCATCGGCGAGGATGCGACCTTGGGCGTCGGCCAGCGTCACGGTTTCGCGCTCGGTGATCGGCGCCTCCGCGGCGAGGGCCATCAAGCGCTCCATGGCCTCCTCCACCGGGATCAGGCCACGGGGTTCAGAGTTGCTCATCGGTCATCACCCACGGGTTGCGCACGGCTCGGCTTTCTTCAGGTGCGGCACGAAATTGCAGGGGCGGAAGCTGTTGTTCAACTGATCGGCCAGAATCCCGTCCCACCCGGTGCGCACGGCATTGGTCGAACCCGGCAGGCAGCAGACCAGCGTGCCATTGGCCAGGCCCGCCAGGGCGCGGGATTGAATGGTGGAGCTGCCGATGTCCGGCACCGAAATCTGCCGGAACAGCTCGCCGAAACCGTCGACCTGCTTGTCCAGCAGGCACGCCACGGCTTCGGGGGTGCTGTCGCGGCCGGTGAAGCCCGTGCCGCCAGTGATCAGCACCACTTGCACTTCATCGTCAGCAATCCAGGTGGCGACCTGGGCGCGAATCTTGTAGAGGTCGTCCTTGAGCAGCACGCGCTCGATCAAGCCATGACCGGCAGCGGTCAGGCGATCGACGAACATCTGCCCGGAGGTATCGTTTTCAAAGGTACGGGTGTCGCTCACGGTCAAAACGGCAATGTTCAGCGGCACGAAGGGGGTGTCAGCCTTGGATTTCATCGGCGTGGTCCGGTTGTAGGGAAAACAGTCCGGTGTTATATCACAGCACCCCTTTTTTCTCCGCTGGACAAGAGCACAATGACGCCTTCCGACACCCTGCCCCCTTGCTCGATCCTGCTGCTGGCCGGCGGTCAGGGCCAGCGCATGGGCGGCCGCGACAAGGGCCTGATCGAATGGCGCGGCGAGCCACTGATTCAACACTTGCATCGCCTGACCCGCCCGTTGACCGACGACCTGATCATTTCCTGCAACCGCAATCAGGACCGGTACGCGCCACTCGCCGACCGACTGGTTCAAGACGACGAAAGCGGGTTTCCCGGCCCTTACGCGGGAATTCGCGCAGGCATCGCCGTGGCGCGGCACGCCTATCTGCTGGTGATGCCCTGCGACCAGCCGCTGCTGGACCTCGCCCTGCTCAACGCGCTGCGCCGAAAAGCCGTCGAACACCCCGGCCAACCGGTGATGGTGCGGGAGGGCGATCAGTGGGAACCGCTGCTGTGCTGCATTCCGACCCTCCACGCCCCCGTCTTCGAGCAACATTGGCAACAGGGCCAGCGCAGCCCGCGCCGGACCATGGCCGAGCTGGGCGGCGTGGCGTTGCAATGTGACGACGGCGACCCTCGCCTGGCGAATCTCAACACTCCGGATTTGCTGTCCGCCGTTGAGCGCTGATTCGATCAGACTGCAGGTGCCGGGCAAGTTTCATGGAACTTTGCTCACAGCCCCCGCGTCAGAAACTTCACTACATAAAGAATGACCCTCGGAGACACAGTAATGAAACAACGGACTATTCCCGCAGCCTTCCTGCTCGCACTGGGCCTCGCCACCCTCGCCGGTTGCTCTTCGCCGACTGTGATCACTCTGAACGATGGCCGCGAAATCCAGGCCACTGACCAGCCGAAGTACGACGAAGAATCCGGTTTCTATGAATTCAAACAGCTGGACGGTAAAGAAACCCGCATCAACAAAGATCAGGTGCGTACCGTCAAAGAGCTGTGACGCCTGATGAGCGACACCTGATTCATCTGGTTTGAACGAGAGGCCCTGCGTCGAGAGATGCGGGGCTTTTTTGTGGCCGTTGGTTTGATTGCTATCAAGGCGCGGGTCTGATCGGTTATGGGGCGCCACGTCGTACACCTTACCCTCTCAAGCAGGACACAAACACCCGCCTCTGTAGTCCCTTTCTGAAAACTTCGCAGTCCTCCTTTTTTGTGTTTCACCGCCCAGACAGCCGCGTTTTAACCCCCTAGATTCCCCGTTTTTCTCAGCGCGGATCAGGGAATGTCTGACGCCTTATGGGCTGCCCGTCAGGGCGATGCCCTCGCTCACACCTCAATGATGGCCGACGTGTTCGGCGGTGCCCTCGAAGTGGTGGCCACCGTGGCGGTCGGCATCTTGGCGACCACAGCCATCGTCGCGGCGACGGGGCTGACCGTTGCCACGGGCGGGCTGGGCGCTTGTGTGTTGGGCGTGGTCGTTGGGGTGGCGGTGACCGTCGGCATGCAACTCACCGGGGCCGATAGGCAGCTCAGTGATTTCTGCCAGGGGCTGGCCAACGACCTGTTCCCGCCCACTGTTTGCGCGCACATCATCAGCGGTTCCCCCAACGTCTTCATCAACGGATTACCCGCTGCTCGCGCCGCTGGCGCGATATCAGAAGCGCCTTCCTCGCTGCCGGAAGATGCATCCTCCGAAGGCACCTTCCTCGACATGGCCGCCGGCTTTTTCTCTGAACTGTGGCGCCCCACCGTCGCCACGCCAGACCCCGGCGCCTCGCCACGGCCCAACGACCTGATCGCCTGCAACAAGCATCCCGGCACGCCCGGTCAATACCTCGCCGAAGGCTCAAGCACGGTATTCATCAACGGCCAGCCCGCCGTGCGCAGCGGGGATCGCAGCACCTGTGACGCGACGGTGGTGTCCTCCGGATTGATCTCACCCAACGTTCGCATCGGCGGCGGCACGGCGGTGGTGCGCACCATTCGCAGCGGCAAGACGCCGGGCGTGGGGCTGGCGGTGTCGGCGCTGATGATGTTGCGCGGTCGGCCTGTGAAATTCGTCAGCAACTTGCCGTGTCTGCTGATCGGCGGCGCTACGGGATATGTCGTCGGAGCGGTCGCGAGTGCTTTGGGTCGGGCGGTGTCCGGGTCGCCAAATCCGGTGCATGCGGCCACTGGCGCCAAGGTGTTGGGTGGGTCTGAAGAGCTGGATTTCGTCTTGCCGGGCGTGTTGCCGATCGAGTGGCAGCGGTTCTACAGCAGTCGCGATGAGCGGCGCGACGGGCTGTTGGGCGCGGGCTGGAGCGTGGGGTTCGAGGTCCGCATTGAGGTCGAGGCGCTCGCGGACGGTGGCGAGCGGCTGGTCTACATCGATGAGCAGGCCCGGCGCATTGACATGGGAGCGATTGCGCCGGGTGACGCGGTGTTCAGTCCCGGCGAAGGGCTGGCGGTCAAGCGGCATGCCGATGGCCGTGTGTTGATCGAGAGCGAGGACGGGATTTATCGGCTGTTCGAGCCAAATCTGGCTCATTCATCGCTGTTACGCCTGAGCCAGCTTGGCGACCGTAACGACAACCGGATTCATCTGGTGTACGACGCTGAGGGGCGACTGGCTCATCTGCATGACGGCCTTGATGTCGTGCGCGTGAGGTTGGTGTATTCGGCGCAATGGCCGGATCGTGTGGCGCGGATCGAGCGGGTGTTCGATGACGACGCGTCCGAGGCGCTGGTCAGTTATGCCTATGACGATCACGGCGACCTGAGTGAGGTGCGGGACGCGCTGGACAAGGTGCAGCGGCGATTCAGCTACGACGCGCATCGGCGCATGGTCGAACACCAACGGTCCACCGGGCTGCGTTGTTTTTATGACTGGGCGCTGATCGACGGGCGCGAGTGGCGCGTGGTTTATCACTGGACCGACGCGGGGGATGAATACCACTTCGCTTACAACCTGAGCGCCGGTGTCTCTGTCATTACGGACGGCCTCAATCGCCGCAGCGTCCGACGCTGGAACCCTCAGCACCAGATCACCGACTGCACCGACGCCCTTGGCCAGACGTGGCAGTTTTTCTGGAACGACGAGCGTCAGTTGCTGGGTGCCATTGATCCTCAGCAGGGCCGGTGGACCTTTGCTTATGACGACGCAGGCAATCTGAGTTCGACTGAAGACCCCCTTGGACGCATCGACTGCACGCTGTGGCTGGAACATTGGTCGTTGCCGAAGGTGCAAACCGATGCAGCGGGCCATCACTGGCACTACCGCTACGACGCGCGGGGCAACCGCACCCACGAAGTTGATCCTCTGGGGCATGTCACGCGTTATCGCTTCGACGAACGGGGCCGGGTCGTCGAGATCATCGATGCCAGCGGCAAAAGCAAAACTCTGCGTTGGAACGCATTCGGCCAACTGACCGATTACATCGATTGCTCGGGTTACAAGACTGAATTCCGCTACGACCGGCGCGGCTTTCTCGACCAGAGCACTGATGCGCTCGGTGAGCGAACGGAATATGGGTATGACGGGCAAGGCCGGTTGCTACGACGCGACCTCCCCGTTGGGCGCCGCGAACATTTCCTGCGCGACGACAGCGGTGCACTGATCGGCTACGTCAACGCCGCCGGAGACATCTCGCGTTACGGCTACGACCGGTGCGGGCGGCTGGAGCGGCATCAAGACCCTCACGAGCGCACGGTGAAGTATCGCCACGACGCTTATGGCCGGCTGGACACGCTGACCAACGAGAACGGCGAACGCTACCGCTTTGCCTGGGACGCCGGGGATCGACTCTCGACTCAACAGGGTCTGGACGGCAGCCAGCGGCACTATCGATACGACTCGCTGGGTGATGTGGTGGGCGTCACGCACGTGTCGGGGCATGAGTCGATCACTCATGCCTTCGAGCACGATGCGGTTGGACGCTTGATCGCCAAAGTGACCGACGACGGTCGCACGGCCTACGCCTATGACCCGCTCGACAACCTGATCGACGCGACCTTCACCGGTCTGGACGGCACGCAGCACAGCGTGAGTTTCACCTACGACGCGCTGGGTCAGTTGCTCAGCGAAACCACCGACGCCGGCACCGTTCAGCATCGCTACGACGAACTCGGCCACCTGATCCAGACCCAAACCCCCGACGGGCGCTGGATCAATCGCCTGCTGTACGGCAGTGGCCATCTGCACCAACTCAACCTCGACGGCCAGGTCATCTGCGACGTCGAACGGGACCGGTTGCACCGCGAAGTGCTGCGCACCCAGGGCCAGGTCCACACCCGCAGCGCCTACGACCGCAGCGGTCGACTTCAATCACGCGCTCGCCGACACGACAGTCGCCCCCGGCCCTTGCCAGCGGACAGCACCAAAACCTACGAATACGACCTCACTGACAACCTGATTGGCCGGGTCGAGCAGCAACGCCATGGCGACCACCAGACCTGGCTCGGTTACGACAGCAGCAGCCGGATCCTCTGCGCCCAGGACAGCATCAGCCGAAGGGTGGAGCGATTTGCCTATGACCCCGCCGCCAACCTCGTGGTCGGTGAGTCCGGCAAAGCGCGGGTGGCCCATAACCAACTGCTGACCTGGCAGGACAAACGCTATCGCTACGACCGCTACGGTCGCCTGATCGAAAAACGCAGCACCCGCCGCGGCCTCCAGCGTTTCAGCTACGACGCCGAAAGCCGCCTGATCGAAGTCAGAAACCCCGACCGCCACGTCGTGCGCATGACCTACGACCCGCTGGGCCGACGCATCCGCAAAACCCTGCACCACCCCGACGGCCACCTCCTCAACGACACCCGATTCACCTGGGACGGCCTGCGCCTGCTGCAAGAAGAGCAGAACGGCCTTTCCACCCTCTACCTCTATGTCGACGACAGCCACGAGCCGCTGGCCCGCGTCGATGGCCGAGACGGACACCAGAAAATCCGCCACTACCACAACGACCTCAACGGCCTGCCCGAACAGCTCACCGAACCCGACGCCCACGTCGTCTGGCAGGCGCGTTACCAGGTCTGGGGCAGCACCACCGAAGAAACCCGCGAACCCTACTTCCTCGAACACCAGAACCTGCGCTTCCAGGGCCAATACCTTGATCGCGAGACCGGACTGCACTACAACACCTTCAGGTACTACGACCCGGACATAGGGCGCTTCACGACGCCTGATCCGATCGGGTTGGCGGGCGGGCTGAATTTATATCAGTACGCGCCGAATCCCGTGGGGTGGGTGGATCCTTGGGGGTGGAGTTGTGTTCGGGTTCGGCACTACACAAGTAGAAAAGGCCTAAACGGAATCAAAGAGAGCGGATATATCAAGGCAAATGACAATAACAATGTCTATCTTGAGCCCGCCAGTAAAAAACCTTTGAGCGAAACAGCTGCCAGGGAGAAATACCAGCTTGCAAAAAATAAAGGTCGTGACTATGTAGAAACTGATGTACCTGAAGAGCTACTTAAATGGGTAAATAATCCCAGATATCACAGACTCGAGCTAACCGTTAAAGGCGACTTGCAGCTTAGCAACCCTGACTTTTTTAAAAGGAAGTAGCATGCTCAAAAAGAATGAAATCATTAAGCTTTCCGGTGTAGAAGCAATTTCTATAATAAAGGAAATTGAGTACCTATTAATCTCTTTAAACAAAATAGCCGAGTACCATTACAACAACGAACAACTAAAGCCCTCGGAAAACACGGCATTAGATTACGCACTCGAAACAACACGCTTTATTGACCAAAATAAAATAACACGGCGCTTGGCCAAAGTCAGGCGAATCGTTTCAGAAAAATTTGACGATGAATTGGGCAGTGATGATATGGATGATATTGAACGCGAGCTGGAACTACTCAAGTACTGGGAACGACCTGGTGATTAATTCATGAATGTAATCGACATGATCTGTAGCAACCTATTTTTGAAGAAGCTATTCCCTGACGGTCTGACTGAGCCTATTTATATTGGTCAATTCGGCCTGGATGTCGCTGGCAGATTTAGCATGAACATACATACCCAACAGAAGCCAGCAATAGAGGTCGCTAAATGGGGCACGTATGGCGATCACTATGATGTCATCGTAATCAGGCTCTTAGGGTGTGGGGCAAAAAATATTAGTTTCGAAAACTGGATAAATGCCGATTTCGCTTTTTTTGATTTTTCAAAAGAAGGTGATGACATTCGCATCACCGCTCGCGAAGCAAATTGGGCATTTGACGTCACGGTCGGAAACTTTAACTTTCAGGGATGCGACACTTATATCGACGCTCTCGCGCTCTTCTTT
>NZ_JAAAKW010000024.1 GCF_009905615.1 Pseudomonas sp. SLFW | reverse complement strand
CGGAAACACTGCAGCGTTGAGTTTCTTCTCAAGGTCAGGGTTGGCCTTGGCCAGAATCAGCCCGCCACGGGGCCCGCGCAGGGTTTTGTGCGTGGTGGTGGTCACGACGTCCGCGTAAGGCAGCGGGTTGGGATAGAGGCCTGCGGCGACCAGACCGGCGACATGGGCCATGTCGACGAACAGGTACGCGCCGACCTTGTCGGCAATGGCGCGGAAACGCGGGAAGTCGAGGGTTTTCGAATACGCGGAAAAACCGGCGACGATCATTTTCGGTTTGTGCTCAACCGCCAGACGCTCGACTTCGTCGTAATCGATCGTGCCAGTGCGGGTGTCGATGCCGTACTGAACGGCGTTGTAAAGCTTGCCGGAGGATGACACTTTTGCGCCGTGGGTCAGGTGGCCACCGTGGGCCAGGCTCATGCCCAGAAGGGTGTCGCCGGCTTGCAACAGGGCGAGGTAAACGGCGCTGTTGGCGGACGAGCCGGAGTGCGGCTGAACGTTGGCATAACCGGCGCCGAACAGTTGCTTGGCGCGGTCAATCGCCAGCTGTTCCACCACATCGACGTGCTCACAGCCACCGTAGTAGCGCTTGCCGGGGTAACCCTCGGCGTACTTGTTGGTCAGCTCGGTGCCTTGGGCCTGCATCACTTGCGGGCTGGTGTAGTTCTCCGAGGCGATCAGTTCGATGTGGTCTTCCTGGCGCTTGATTTCGCGATCGATGGCATCGCTGAGCGCAGGGTCGAAATCGGACAGGGTCAGGCTTCTGTGGAACATGGTGGGTTTCCTTTTTTTGTTTGAGTGGACTCAGCGCAATTCATGGGTGCCCGGAGCGGGTCCGGGCACCGTTTTCAAGCATCCTGGTAGGAAGACAGCGGCGGACAGGCACAGGCCAGGTTTCGGTCGCCGTACACGTTATCGACCCGACCCACCGGCGGCCAGTACTTGCTGTCACGCAGGGATTGGAGCGGGTACACCGCCAGTTCCCGGCTGTAGCAATGGGGCCATTCGAGGATCAGTTCAGCTGCCGTGTGCGGCGCGTTTCTCAGCGGGTTGTCGTGGGGATCGAGCCCGCCGTTTTCCACGGCGCGGATTTCCTCACGAATGCAAATCATCGCTTCGCAGAACCGGTCCAGTTCCTCCAGCGATTCGCTTTCGGTGGGCTCGACCATCAAGGTCCCCGCCACCGGAAACGACATGGTCGGTGCGTGGAAACCGAAGTCGATCAGACGCTTGGCCACGTCCTCTACTGTGATGCCGCTGGACTCCTTGAGCGGGCGCAGGTCGAGGATGCATTCGTGGGCGACCAGACCGTTTTCGCCGCTGTACAACACCGGGTAGTGCGCCTCCAGTCGACGGGCGATGTAGTTGGCGCTGAGAATCGCCAGTTGCGAGGCACGCTTGAGCCCTTCGCCGCCCATCATGCGCAGGTACATCCAGGTAATCGGCAGGATGCTCGCGCTGCCGAACGGGGCCGCGCTGACGGCGCCCTGTTTGCGCCCAAGGGTTTCATGCCCTGGCAGGAACGGCGCCAAGTGCGCCTTCACCCCAATCGGACCGACGCCCGGCCCGCCGCCGCCATGAGGGATGCAGAAGGTTTTGTGCAGGTTCAGGTGGGACACGTCGCCGCCAAATTTGCCCGGTGCGCAAAGGCCGACCATCGCGTTCATGTTGGCGCCGTCGATGTACACCTGGCCGCCGTTGTCATGAATGATGCCGCAGATCTCGCGGATGCCTTCCTCGAACACGCCGTGGGTCGAGGGGTACGTCACCATCAGCGCAGCGAGGCGCTCGCGGTGCTCGATGGCCTTGGCACGCAGGTCTTCGATATCGACGTTGCCCCGTGCGTCGCAGGCCGTGACGATCACGCGCATGCCGACCATGTTGGCGGTCGCCGGATTGGTGCCGTGGGCCGATGACGGGATCAGGCAGATGTCGCGGTTCGACTCACCTCGGCTGGCGTGATAAGCACGAATCGCGAGCAGCCCGGCGTATTCGCCCTGTGAACCGGCGTTGGGCTGCAACGACATGGCGTCGTACCCCGTGGCGGCGCACAGCAGGGCCTCCAGCTCCTCGATCAGCTGTTGATAACCCAGCGTCTGGTCGGCGGGCGCAAACGGGTGCACGGCACCGAACTCCGGCCAGGTGATCGGGATCATCTCGCTGGCGGCGTTGAGCTTCATGGTGCACGAGCCCAGCGGGATCATCGTGCGGTCGAGCGCCAGGTCTTTGTCGGCCAGGCGTCGCAGGTAGCGCATCAGCTCGGTTTCGGAGTGATAGCGGTTGAACACTTCGTGCTTGAGGATCGGCGACTCCCGCAGCAACGGCAGTGGCAGGCCATCACCAGCGGTCTCTGCCAGCGCGGCGAAATCCGGCAGCGATTGGCCTTGAGTCGCGAACACGGCCCACAGCGCTTCCACACTGGCCTGCTCACAGGTTTCGTCCAGCGAAATGCCGACCCGAATGGCGTCGATTATTCGCAGGTTGATACCTGCGGCTGTCGCCGTTTTGTGCACCGAGTCCACCGGCAGGGTCGGCACCACGCTGAGGGTATCGAAGAAGTGCACCTGTTCGATCCGATGCCCCAATCGCGTCAGGCCATGGGCCAGAATCGACGTCAGCCGATGGACCCGTCGGGCAATGGCGGTCAGGCCTTTCGGCCCGTGGTAGACGGCGTACATGCTCGCGATATTGGCCAGCAGCACTTGCGCGGTGCAGATGTTGCTCGTGGCTTTTTCGCGACGAATGTGTTGCTCGCGGGTTTGCATCGCCAGACGCATCGCCGGTTTGCCGTGCCGGTCGACGGAGATGCCCACCAGCCGCCCCGGCATGTCGCGCTTGAAGGCATCCCGGGTGGCGAAGTACGCCGCATGGGGCCCACCGAACCCTAACGGCACGCCAAACCGTTGGGCGCTGCCCAGCGCCACGTCGGCATCGAATTCGCCCGGCGGGGTCAGTAAAGTCAGCGCCAGCAGGTCGGCGGCGACAGCCACCAATGCCCCGGCCTGATGGGCGCGTTGCACCAACGAACGATGATCGACGATGGCGCCGGTGCTGGCCGGGTATTGCAGCAACAGACCGAAATAGCCGTCGAGCCCCTGCTTCTCCAGTTCGGTTTCATCACCGATGACCACTTCGATGTTCAACGGCTCGGCACGGGTGCGCAGCACGTCGAGGGTCTGTGGGTGGCAGTGGTGCGACACGAAAAACGCCGGGGCTTTGTTTTTGGCCAGGCGCTTGCAGAACGTCATGGCTTCGGCGGCAGCGGTCGCCTCATCGAGCAGCGACGCGTTGGCGATGTCCATGCCGGTCAGGTCACTGATCAGCGTCTGAAAATTCAGCAGCGCTTCCAGCCGACCCTGAGAAATCTCCGGCTGATAGGGGGTGTACGCGGTGTACCAGGCCGGGTTTTCCAGCAGGTTGCGCAGGATGGGTGCCGGGGTCAGACACGGGTAGTAGCCTTGGCCGATGTGGTTGCGCAGCAGCCTGTTTTTGCCCGCGATGGCTTTGATCGCCGCCAACGCCTCGGCTTCGCCCTGCCCCGCTGACAGCTCAAGCACGCTGGTGCCCTTGATGCTCGGCGGAATGACGCTGTCGATCAGTGCGTCGAGGGCGTCATGACCGGTCAGCGCCAGCATCGTCGCAACGTCCTGATCGCGCGGCCCGATGTGGCGGGCAATGAATTCGTTGTCGGTATTCAGCGGTGTCTTTGGCGTGCTCATGTCGATCCCCGCTTCAGGCGTTTTCGGCCAGGAAATGCGCGTAGGCGTCCTGGTCCATCAAGTCCTCGAAGGCGCCGAGGTTGTCGATGCGAATGCGGAAGAACCAGCCCTCGTCCATTGGCGATGCGTTGACGATCTCCGGTTCGTCGGAGAGCGCCTCGTTGACCGCCACCACCTCGCCGGTCAGCGGCATGCTGATATTGCTCGCGGCTTTCACTGACTCCAGCACGGCGACCTCATCCCCTTCCGCGAATCGACCCAGCTCCGGCAATTGCACGAACACCACGTCACCCAGTGCTTCCTGGGCAAAGGCGGTGATGCCCACCGTGAGTTCGCCGGAAGTTTCCAGACGCAACCATTCATGCTCGGCAGTAAAACGCAGCGTGCTCATCGGTATTCCTCTTGTTATGGGGCGCCCCGGTGGTGGGGCTGGCACAGAGGACTAGAGCAAGGGCAATGCCAACCGATTTTTTCCATTAAATTTCAATTACTTGCGATATTTAGCGAAGATCCTTTTCGACGCCCTGGATCAATACCGTTCCAGCCCGGCGAGCAAACGTGCGCGCTGACACGCCAGCACCACGGCACACGCGACGAGCAGGCGCGTGGAGCGAAATCGGTCCAGTGGAACGCTATCGAACCGCCCCGCTGAAAGGCGTAAAAACTAGCGACCGCCGATCCCGTATTTACGCAGCCGTTGGCCAATGGCGGTGTGGGACGTTTGCAGCCGCACGGCCAGTTGGCGAGTCGACGGGTAGGCCAGGTAGAGGGTTTCCAGCAGCGACTTTTCGAAATCCTGGACGGCGGCTTCCAGGCTGACCACGCCGCCCGCATCGGCTTTCTGGCTCACCAGTTCGGTGCCTGCCAGTTCGAGCCCGTCGCAGTCAATCACGTCGTCTTCACAGATCGCCGCCGCGCGAAAGATGACGTTCTGCAACTGCCGCACGTTGCCGGCCCATCGATTGCCCATCAGCACCGAATGGGTCGAGGACGCCAGTCGGCAAGGTGAACGCTGAATCTGTTCGCAGGCCTGACGCAGGAAATGCTCGGCCAGCAGCAGGATGTCCAGGCCGCGTTCGCGCAGCGCCGGAACGAGGAGGTTGAGCACATTGAGTCGGTAATAAAGGTCCTCGCGAAAGGTGCCCTCGGCCACCATCCGCTCCAGATTGCGGTGAGTGGCGCACACCACCCGCACGCTGACGTGCACTTCACGGTCGCCCCCCACCCGCCGAAAGCAGCCGTCGTTGAGGAAGCGCAACAGCTTGGCCTGCAAATAAGGCGACATTTCCCCCACTTCATCAAGGAACACCGTGCCGCGATCCGACAACTCCAACAGCCCCGGCTTGCCGCCCCGCTGCGCGCCGGTGAAGGCCCCGGCGGCGTAACCGAACAATTCGCTCTCGGCCAGGCTCTCCGGCAGCGCGGCGCAGTTCAGCGCCAGAAACGGCGCGTCCCGACGCGTGCTCAAGGCATGGCAGGCACGCGCGACCAGCTCTTTACCGGTGCCGGTTTCGCCTTGAATCAGCAACGCGGCATCGAGGCCCGCGACTTTCTGCAAGCGGGTCTTGAGCTGCCCGAGGGCCGGAGAATTCCCCAGCAGCGCGTCGAGCCCTTCTGCGTGATCGTGATGCAGGGAGGCCAAGCGTTCGCCGATGCGACTGGGGGGATAGAGGGTCAACAGCCCGCCGGCGAGAAAGCGTGCGCGTTGCGCAGCGCCGGTGATGGGCGTGACATCGAGCAGCAAATCCTGCCCGTTGAAACAGACCTCGCACATGGGTAGGCGAAAGCCCTTGTCGACCAGCGACTTCGCCAGGTCCGGCGCGGGAAACAGGTTCGACAGCGGCTCCCCCGTCGGGTCCCGGCCATACAAACTGACCAGCTTGGGGTTGGCCAGCAGCACATAGCCGCCGGGATCGACCGCCAGCACCGGATCACTCATCGCCGCCAGCAACGCGTCGAGCTGCAAGCGCCGACGCTGCCCCGGCAGCAGGTCCACCAATTCCACGGCCTTGACGCCCTCGATGCGCAACAGCGCGTAGTTGAGTTCGTCGAGCACGGTCTGGCACAGGTCGGGGGCATCGATATAAACGTTGGGTGGAATCATCTCCACCGCGTCCAGATTGAGGTGACGCGCGCCGAGCAGGGCCAGGACTTCCTGGGTGATGCCGACGCGGTCGTTGAACGTGACGTGGATTCGCATGCTGCGCCTCGCTCAAAGGGTCACTACCGCTCAAGACCGAGGAAGGTAGCCCAACAGCTCATCGGTGTTCATCACGTTGCAGTAGATCATGTTCATGATCGCCAGCTCCTGGTTGTGCAACTCAAGGCTGCCTGCCGCACTGGCGTCGTCGATCACGATCACGTCGAAGCTTTCGTCGGCAAGACTGCGCACAGTGGACGCCACGCACTGGTCGGTGAACAGGCCCGCGCACACGACGTGGGTGATGCCGAGGTTGTTCAGGATCAGCCGCAGGTTGGTGCCGGTCAGGGCGCTGTCGGTGGTCTTCAGCACCACGATTTCGTCCGAGGCCGGTGCAAGGCGGTCGATGACTTGGGAGGCATGCTCGTTCGCGGGCAACAGCAGGTTGTTCCAGCCCGGTTTCTTCTGGCTTAGCGAGCGGTCGCGGCCCTCGGGGGTCAGGCAGGCAATGCGGGCGAACAGGACATCGAGGTCCGCACCGCGAAACGCGCCGATCAGTTTTTCCAGATTCGGAATGACGGTTGCATGCATCCGCTCATGAAACGGCGTCCAGGCATCGAAACGGGCGCGCTCGGCGTCGTCGAGGGTCGCAGGATCAGGACGCTCCAGGTAGGTGTTCTGCACATCGATGATCAGCAGCGCGACTTTGCCTTTTTCGAGCACGGGATCTTCCGGCTCAGGGGCGCCCGCGTAATACAGGGATCGGCGTGCGGTTTTCCAGGTGTTCGTCATGACGGTCTCCAGCAGGTGAAGAGGTTTTTTATGAGGTGCCGTGGCGCGTCCGGGAACCCGCCACGGCGTTTTCCTGCGGTTATGCCGAACGGGTCAAAGCGGCCGACAGCCTGGCAGACCCAAACGCGAACGCGGTGCCAATGGACATCGAGACGATGACCAGCAACAGCACGTTCTGAAAGCCAGCCGACAACAATGCCGGGTACGCGAACGCACCGGGCGTCTGGCTGATATAGGCGAAGGTCGTGGCGTAACCGAGCGTGGCCGCCGGGACCGACGAGAATGCCGAAAAACGCGACGCCATGATGTAGAGGAAGACGCTGCCGGCGACGAGCAAACCGACCCACAGGGGTGCGCCGAGCGTGGCGGCAGGACTGGTCAATGCCAGCAGCGCGACGATCCACGCGACCAGCACGCCAAATGCGTTCGACGTCAGGTTGAGCCAGATGGCGCGAGTGTCACCGCCAACGGCGAAGTACGACGCCCATGCGACAAAAGCAGCCCATAAGAGAATCGTGCCGACACTGAGAAAAAACCAGGACGCCACCCCTCCCAGGATGCCCACGCCAATTGCGGTTGCGAGTATTGGAGACATACGTTTTACCCTCTTTTCTTTTTTTCGTTTAGGAGAAAAACAGACGCCAAAGAAACATAACAGCAATAAATTTCTCGCGCAAAAGAAAAAACAGGTGTACTTTGAAATTGCCCCCTGCGATTCAGGGGACAGCTACCGTTACAAGCGCATATGTCCTAGCCAGCAAAATCATCAGAAAAAGAATGAGGCCAGATATGTCTACTGAAAGAGCTCACTTCATCAAACGTCACAACCTTTGGACCGAAGAGATGACCCGCGCTGCGGACGACGTCATCCAACGTATCGATAAGGAAGGACTCCGTTTTATTCGGCTGGGATGGGGTGATCAGCACGGTATCGTTCGCGGGAAAACGATCACCGTAGAAGAATTCAAAACCGCTCTTCACAGCGGCAAGGACTTCCAGCTGGTAACGACGATCTTCGACCCCACCAACCACCCAATCGTCCCGCCATTCGGCGCCGAGAACGCCCTGGGTGTGCCGGAAATGATCGGCTTGCCGGACGGCATCCTGGTCCCGGACCCGACCACGTTCCGCGTGCTTCCATGGGTCAAGGACACCGGTTGGTGCCTGAGCGACGCGTACCTCTCCAACGGCAAGCCTTGCCCGTTCTCGACGCGCCAGATCCTTCGTGACCAGATCGCCAAACTCAAAGGCGACGGCCTGAACATGGTCGTGGGCCTGGAGTTCGAGTTCTACGTGTTCAAGCTGCTGGACCCGAAACTGGCCCCGGAAAACTGCGGCAACCCGGCCACGCCGCCTGAAGTCTCGATGATTCAGCACGGCTACCAGTACCTCACCGAAACCCGCGGCGACGAAGTCGAAGGCCTGCTCTCGTTCATTCACGAGAACGTGCAGAAGCTCGGCCTGCCACTGGCGACCCTCGAAGACGAGTGGGGCCCTGGCCAGTGCGAAGTGACCTTCAACCCGCTGCCTGCAATGGAAGCAGCCGATGCGGCGCTGCTGTTCCGTTCGGCGGTCAAGCAGCTGTGCCGTCGCAACGGTCTGCACGCCAGCTTCATGGCTATCCCGAAAGTGGCCAACGTGTTCCCGAGCGGCTGGCACATGCACCAGTCCGTGGTGGACAACAACGGTCGCAACGTCTTCATGGCTGAGGAAGGCGAAGCCGGTCCGTTGTCGCCACTGGGCATGAACTACATGGGCGGTCTGCTGGCCAACGCGGCAGGCACGGCCCTGCTGACCACGCCAACCGTCAACGGCTACAAGCGTCACCGTCCGGATGGCTTCGCGCCGAACAAAGCCTCCTGGGCACACGAAAACCGCGGTTCCATGCTGCGCTCGATCGGCGGCCATCACGACAAGGCATCCCGTATCGAAAACCGTGTGGGTGAGCCGACCGCCAACCCGTACCTTTACATCGCGTCGCAGATCATCGCAGGCCGCAACGGCATCGCGAACAAGATCAACCCGGGTGAAGCAGTGAAAGCAGCCTACCTGGCCGACCGTCCGCAACTGCCGATGAGCCTGATGGAAGCCATCGTTTCGTTCAAACAGAGCGACGTGCTCAAGCAGGAACTGGGGCCGGTGTTCCACAACTACCTGACGCTGCTGAAAGAATTCGAAGCCAACCGCTTCCTGTCCGCGGTCACCGATTGGGAACAGAACGAATACTTCGAAATGTACTGATTGAGCGATAGCCCCTCGGAAACCTACTCAAAAAACTCCAGCACACCAGGAGGTCACACATGAAAATCGGCGCAGCGCAGTTGCGGCCAGCCTGGCTCGACCGAGCCAGGACCGCCCAGATCGTGATTCAGGCGATCAAGGAAGCGAGCGAACAGGGTATTGAACTCCTGGTGTTCTCAGAGTCGTTTCTGAGCGGCTACCCGTTCTGGTTATGCCGCACCAATGGATCGGCCTTCGACGACCCGCTGCAGAAACGCGCGTACTCGCAGTTTCTGGAAGCGGCCGTCGAAGTCCCCGGCCATGAAATGAATTTGATTGCCGAGGCCAGTCGTGATTATGGCGTCGGCGTTTACCTGGGCATCAACGAGCGCGGCATCCGTGAAGGCCGTGGCTCGATCTACTGCTCACTGGTGGCGATTCACCCCGAGCGGGGCATCGTCAGCGTCCATCGAAAGCTGGTTCCGACCTACGACGAGCGCCTGTGCTGGGCGCCGGGCGACGGCAACGGCTTGCAGGCCCACGATTTCGGCGAGTTCAAGGTCGGCGGCCTGAACTGCTGGGAGAACTGGATGCCCCTGGCGCGCTTCGCCCTCTATGCACAAGGCGAAGACGTTCACGTCAGCGTGTGGCCGGGCAATGCGTCCGCGATCAAGAACGCGGGCCAGATGATCGCCACCGAGGGCCGGGTCTGGGTCATCAGTTCCAGCGGCATCCTGTCGCTGTCGGACGTGCCCGAGGATTTCGCCTTCTATGACCAGCTCAAGGATGACGGCGTGGACGTCATCTTCACCGGCGGTTCCTGCATCGTCGACCCTTCTGGCCGCGTGGTTGCGCAGGCCGAAGACGGTCGCGAACAGATCATCTCGTTCGACGCCGACGTGGGCCGTGTCCGGGAAGAACGCCAGAACTTCGACCCGACCGGTCATTACCACCGCCAGGACGTCTTTCGCGTCTCGGTCGACACCTCGCGCCGGCAAACGCTGCACCAGCACGACGCGTTCGAACAGCATAAAAAAATATAAATCTTCAACACCTTTTTGGACTGCCACCACATGAAAGCCATTGTCATTCAGCACTCTCCAGACACGGGGATTGGCCTGGTCGGCCCTATCCTGCGTGATCTACACGGGTTCGAGCTGCACACGATCGATGCCCGAACGGCGTCTTTCGACGACATCGATCCCGATTCAGGTGACATTTTCGTGCTGCTCGGCTCGCCCACCGGCGTGTATGAAACGCACATTCCCTGGACCGCAGAAGAGCTTGAATTCACTAAAAAACTGATCGCCCTCGAAAAACCCATTATGGGCATCTGTTTCGGCGCGCAAATGCTTGCCGCCGCCCATGGCTCCGAAGTCAAGCCAATGGGTTATCGCGACACCGGCTGGTTGATCAACGACGACGCCATCGATGAGCTGTGGGCAGGCCCGTGGTTCCGCTGGCACGGCGACAACTTCAACCTGCCGAAAGGCGCACAGAAGCTGGCGAGCGCAGGCACGTCGATCCAGGGTTTCCAGAAAGGCAACACCGTGGGCATGCAGTTTCACCCCGAGGTCGACGTGGGCATCATCAACGGCTGGGTCGAGATCAATCGCGAGTCGCTGATCAACCGCAAGGTCGACATCGAGGAACTCCTTTATACTGCCGCCGCGAGGGTCGAAGAGGCCCAGCCCAGAGTTGAAGCATTGATTGCGGACGTTCTGGACCGTTGCCTTGGCTGAACCCCCGGAGACCACAGTTTGAGCAAGATCCCTGTCAAACCCAAGGCTGACCCCCTGCTAGGCGTTGAGATCAAGGCTCAGCGCAATGCGCGCGGCTGGACGCTGGAGGAGCTCAGCCAGCGCAGCGGGGTGTCGATCGCGGCAATCTCGAAAATCGAAAAAGGTCAGTCACGCCCCAGTTTCGACACGCTGCTGAGCATTGCCCGCTGCCTGCAAATGAACTTCGTCGACATCATGGACGGGGCGTCGGGGCTCCAGCCCCAGGCCGTCATGGCCCGCCTCATCTCGACCAAGGCAGAGGATGCCGAGCTGTTCAGCACGCCCTTCTACGATTACCGCGTGCACTCGTCGGCATTGAAATCCAAGGTCATGGTGCCGCTGCGCATGACCATCCGGAATCACGACGTGCCGCCGATCGAAGACTGGAGCCTGCACGACGGCGAAGAATTCATCTTCGTGCTCAAGGGCGTGCTGATTTTCCACACCGAACACTACGCGCCGCTGACGCTGAACGTGGGCGACAGCTCGTACATCGACAGCACCATGCGCCACGCCTTCGTGTCTGGCGATGAGGGCGAGGCAGAAATTCTGTCGATTTGCCTGTCGATCCGGCCGTTCAAAGCGCAATAGATCGCGGTCTGCACAGCCTTCCCCGTCGACTCAATGGACCACCGGGTCGCCTGTGCATCAGGTAACCCCGTGGCCCTTGAATGCTATCCCCGCTCACGGAATCAGCAGAATCGACCCCGAATGTTTACGCGCGGCGATGGCCTGATGGGCCAAGGCCGCTTCATCCAGTCGATACCGGGCCAGTGGGAGCGGCCCCAATGCGCCTGCCCTGAAGCGCTCGAACAGTTCAGCGGCAGCGCTGTCCTGATTCTGCGGGTTGACGTACTGCGGCGTTGAGGGTTTCACGTAGCGAATCCCGCGCGCGGTCAACACGGCCGTGTCTGCCACGCCAGCGCCCGACGCATTGCCGACGTGAACGAGGTGCCCGCCGTCGCGCAATGCGCTGACCGAAGCCGACAGTGTGGCCTGCCCTACCAGGTCATACACCACATCGACGCCTGCCCCGCCATTCGCGGCCTTGATCCGCTCAGCCAGTTCAGGTTCATCCGAACGCAGGACGTGATCGAGCCCCCAGCCTTCGATGATTCGCGCTTTCTCGGCGGACCCCGCCGTCGCGATGACGGTGGCACCGATGGATTTGGCCCACCGGGCGAGCAGCGTACCGACACCCCCTGAGGCCCCTTGAACCAGGATCGTTTCACCGGCCTGAAGGGCATGCACCTGCCTGACCAGCATCCACGCCGTCAGCCCTTTGGCCAACAGCCCGGCGGCCTGCTCGCTGGAGACATCGTCGGGCAGTTTGATCAGCGTGTTCGCGTCGATCACTCGGCGGTCCGCGTAGGCACCCAAGGCGAAGAAATAGCCCACCCGGTCCCCCACTTTCAAATGCCGGACCTGCGCGCCCACGGCTTCGATCACACCGGCACCCTCCACGCCCGGCGTGAACGGGAGTGGCGCGTTGAAGGTGCCGTCCCTGAACATCGTGTCGACGAAGTTCACGCCGATGGCTTCGTGGCGCAACAGCACCTGATCACTGCCGGGGGTCTCCAGCGTGAACGTTTCGGGGTGGAGAACCGAAGGCCCTCCTTGTTGATAAATCCGGATACGTTGGGTCATGGCAGGCTCGCTCAATCTTGACGTGGAAAATGGACGCCCGTAGGAAGGGCGTCTCTCAAGCACAGGCGTATCAGGCGGATTGGCCGCCGTCGACGTTGAGGGTGGCGCCGGTGATGTACGACGCATCGGGGCTGGCAAGGAAGGCCACGGCGGCGGCGATATCTTCCGGTTGACCGTAACGACTCAGCGCCGTCAGGCCAATGAGAAACGACGCGTGATCGGCGGTTTCAGGGTTCATGTCGGTGTTGATGGCGCCCGGTTGAACGGTATTGACGGTGATGTTCCGCGAGCCCAGGTCCCGCGCCCAGCCACGGGTGTACGCCGCGACAGCGGCCTTGGTCGCCACATAATCGGCAGCACCCGGAAACGGAATGCGATCAGCGCCAGTGGTGCCGACGGAAATGATGCGGCCGCCGTCACTGATCAAGCCCGCCGCAGCGCGCACAGCGGACACCACGCCGCCGATGTTCACGGCCTGCTGGCGGTTGAACCCTGCAATATCCGCCTGCGGATCATCGACAGGACCGGTGACGAACACGCCTGCGCTGTTGACCAGAATGTCGAGACGGCCGAAGTGTTGATGGACCTGTTTGACCAGTGCGGTGACTTGGGCAGCATCGCCTTGATCAGCCTGGATCGCCAGCGCCTGCACGCCTAGACGCTCGATGTCGGCGACCACCTGTTGCGCTTGTTCCAGGGACTTCGCGTAGCTGAACGCCACATGGGCGCCGTCTGCAGCGAGACGTTTGGCGATGGCGGCACCGATGCCACGGGAGCCGCCGGTGACCAGTGCCACTTTGCCTTGAAGGTGTTGAGTCATTGATTTATCTCCTCTGAGTGCCATCCGACTGGATCGCGTAATGGGGTGAAATCAATGTATGAGAACGCGATTGATGGATAAACCCATCGAAAACAACAGCACTGTTCCTATAAACGGGCTAATAATGCGAGCACTCATCGTCACCGGAGCGGGCCGCGTGGACTATTTCAATGCTGTAAAAGCCTTCATTCAGGTCGTGGAAGCGGGAAGTTTCGTCAAGGCGGCGCAGGCCTTAAACCTGCCGCGCAACACTGTCACCAAGCACATTCAGTCGCTGGAAAGCCACCTGCGGGTGACGCTGCTCAACCGCACCACGCGACGCGTCTCACTGACCAATGACGGCACGGCTTACTACGAACGTATGGTGCGGGTGATCGATCGGTGGCTGGAAGCCGAATCGGACCTCTCCAGCGCACAGGCACGCCCCCATGGAAAATTGCGCATCGACATGGGCGCGACGGTGGCGTCCATGCTGGTGCTGCCCGCACTCCCCGACTTTCAGAAACGCTACCCGCAATTGCAACTGGACATCGGCGTGAGCGACCGCCCCGTGGACCTGCTGGGTGACCGGGTGGACTGCGTCATTCGCGGTGGCGCGTTGAACGACCCGTCGCTGATTGCCCGACGATTGGGCAGTCTCGAATACTTGACGTGCGCCACCCCCGGTTATCTCGCGGCCCACGGGACGCCTCTGCACCCCCGCGATCTGGAAAAGGACCACCAGATGGTCCGGTATTTTTTTGCCGCCACCCAACAACGCAGGCTGGAAACGTTTGTCCGGGGCGATGAGCGAGTCTCGGTCGATGGCCCTTACTTCGTGTCGGTCAACGACGCCAACGCCCTGCTCGCTGCCGCCCTCGCGGGCATGGGCGTGTTGCAGACACCCCGGTTCATGGCCGACCCGCACCTTGAATCCGGCGCACTGGTTCAAGTGCTGCAAGACTGGTCCCTGGAACCCAATCCGATCTACATCGTGTACTCGCCCAACCGCCACCTCAGCGCGCGGGTGCGGGTTTTCGTCGAATGGCTGGTCGAGCTGTTCGAGGTGAAAGGCTTGAGGTGAGGCGCCCGCAGGCAGGACGACATGGGCAGTCCGTTGTTGCATCTCTTTGGATCATTTCAGCCTGCGAAACAATGAATTGAGATTCGAGCAGGTTCTGTACAGAAATATCTTGTAGGACGATATCCGTCTCAGTTGTCGGAATCCGTGTCATGGACAAACCTCAGGAAGACACAGAAACCTCCCCCTGGAACGAAGGCGAATTGCGCCTGCAACGCAGCGTTGGCGCCGTCGAGCAAATGGTCAAGGCGGGCAAGATGCAGATGTCCCGCAACTGGCTGCCTGATCAACACCGCGAGTTTTACGCACAGTTGCCGTTCGTGGTGTTCGGCTGTGTCGATCCGCAGGGTCACCCGTGGGCGACCTTGCGCGCAGCCCAGCCCCGTTTCGCTCAGTCGCCGGACCCCAGACGCCTGGTGTTCGACCTGCCCCGGGAACCTGCCGACCCGGCCGACGCAGGCATGGAAGACGGCGACGGCATCGCCATGCTTGGCATCGAAATGCACACCCGGCGCCGCAACCGCCTCAACGGTTTCGTGAAGCGCATCGACAACAGCGGCTTCGAAATCGACCCAACCCAGACCTACGGCCATTGCCCCCGCTACATTCAATTGCGTCGTTTCGTGTTCAGCGACGCGCCCCCCGGCCAGGTGAGCCAGTCCGACACCTTGAGCGCCGATGACATCGCCATGATCACTTCAGCGGACGCCTTCTTTGTCGCGTCTTACGTGGAGCGCGACGGCAAACGCCACGTCGACGTGTCCCATCGTGGCGGCAAACCCGGCTTCGTGCGGGTCGACGAAAACGGCAGGCTCACGGTGCCCGAATTCAACGGCAATCTGTTCTTCAACACCTTGGGCAACATGCTGCTGAACCCGAGGGCCGGGCTGGTATTCGTCGACATGCACAGCGGCGACCTGATGCACCTGACCGGGCGCTCAGAGGTCATCATCGATTCGCCTGAAACCCAGGCCTTCGTCGGCGCCGAACGCATGTGGCACTTCTTTCCCGAACAGGTGATCCGTCGCCCTCGCGGGCTGCCCCTGCATTGGGAAGAAATCGAAGGCGGCATGTCGCCCAATGTGCTGATGACCGGCAGTTGGGACGACATGGAAATGCGCCTGAAAGCGGCCGAATTGAAACGGACGTGGCGACCGTACCGCGTGATCGGGATCGACGACGAAAGCGCGAGCATTCGCTCGTTCCGGCTCTTGCCCGATGACGGTGTGGGCACGCCGACACACCTGGCGGGGCAACACTTGCCAATCCGCGTGACCCTCCCGGGGCAGGACGCACCGCTGCTGCGCACTTACACCCTGTCGAACGCCCCGCGAGACGACGCACTGCGCATCAGCGTCAAGCGCGACGGCGCAGTCTCCAGCCACTTGCACGACACCCTTCGCGTCGGCGACAGGCTTGAAGCCCTTGCGCCGTCCGGCGCCTTCACGGTGGATCATCTGGCGCGCCGCTCGGTGGTGTTTCTGGCAGCGGGGGTCGGCGTGACCCCGTCGCTGGCCATGGCCCGCCACTTGGTCCAGGAAGGCATTCGCACGCTGCTTTGGCGCCGTACGTGGGTGTTTCAGTCGGCCTCAAACAAAACACAACTGGCCTTTCAGGAAGAGTTCGCCGGCCTGGTCACCGCCGCCAACGGCAAGCTCAATTACGTGCGTGCCTTGAGTGACGTCACCGAGGCGGAGCACGGCGTGGATTACGAACACGAAGGCCGACTCAGCATCGACCTGTTGCGTGAAAAGCTGCCGTTCGACGATTACGACTTCTACCTGTGCGGCCCTCAAGGATTCATGCAGCAGATGTACGACGGCCTGCGCGCGCTGGACATCAACGACGGACGTATTCATGCGGAGGCCTTTGGCCCCTCGAGCCTGCAACGCAGCCGCGATGACACCCCGCCGCTCGCGGCACTCGAACCGGTGGCCACGGAATCCGTCACCGTTACGTTCAACGCCTCCAACAAGAAAGCGCTCTGGAACCCGGACGCCGGGTCGCTCTTGGAACTCGCCGAAGAGAACGGTCTTACGCCCCCGTTCGGTTGCCGAAACGGTTCCTGCGGGTCATGCCGAACGAAAGTTCTGGGAGGCGCCGTGACCTACGAACGGCATCCGGAATTTCCACTTCCTGCGGGGGAAGCATTGATGTGCTGCGCGGTTCCAGCGAAGGGAACGGAGGCGGTGCAACTGGATGTCTGACTGTTCGTCAATCCGTTCAAAACAGCGGCGCATTGACAGGAAACGGACAAGTAATTTGTTCGTCAGTGCAATGAAACGCGTTAACCCTGAGCGCCGTAAAGATACTCTTTTTACATCATTAAGCATGTTGCGCCGCAGAAAGACTCGCGAAAAGCATATAGCAGCTATTGATACGATCAATACGACTCACTGCATCTTCCAAAGTATGTATCTCAGTATTATGGCGTCGATGCCGATGAATATTTGCCCGTTGCAAACGTACCCGCGCTCTTACCGGGTACAGCCTGCGTCAGACACACCGACCTCATCATCAGCATGTCCGGTTCACTTTGGAGGCTGGACATATTCCCCACCACAATAAGAACAGCACACACGGAGCAATGCGTCATGAAATTCATTCACGACTTGAAACTGGCCACGAAACTGATCATGGCGTTCGGGCTATGTGCATTCATTACATTGGGCGTCGGCTTGTTGGGAAGTCGAGGTTCTACCCAACTGGCGGCGAGTCTGGAAAACGTGTTTTCCAACAACTTCGTTTCCGTGGCAAACATTGATGATGCCCAAACCAAGGCGGTGGCACAGCTTCGTGACGTCTACTGCCTGATTGTCGTGACGGCGGCGAACGAGCCCGACAGCGACAAACAGGAAATCCTCACCAGCATCAGGGCCAACCGTAAAGCCAGCGAAGACGCGTTCGCGACTTATCGCAAAACGCCAATGGTGGAAGACGAACGTATCGCCGGTGACAAAGTGGTGAAGGACTGGCCGCTGTACCAGGCCCAGGTGCAACGCGTGCTCGATGCATTGGCATCAGGCGACTTGCCCTCTGCCCGCTCCATCGTCGGCAACGAAGTGCAAGACCGCTACCAGCAGGTCATGAGCGAATTCGACGCTATTGCGGAGTCCAATGACCGCCAGGTTGCAGACGCTGCGCGGGACGCACACGAACAAGCCAGTACCGCCGCGACGATCCTCTTCACGGGCGTTGCGGCCGCCTTCCTCGCGGCACTGGGGCTGGGGCTCGTGTTGGCGCGCCTCATCAGTCGTCCCATCAAGACTGCCGTGGAAACGGCTGAACGCATCGCAAAGGGCGATCTCACGCAGCGCATCCACAGCACGTCCCTTGATGAAACCGGCCAGTTATTGACGGCCTTGGGCAAGATGCAAGAAGGCCTGCGCAACACGATTCACCAGATTGCGGATGCTTCCAACAACCTCGCATCCGCCGCCGAGGAGTTGAATGCCGTGACCGAAGACGGCAGCCGTGGCTTGTTGCGTCAGAACGACGAAATCCAGCAGGCCGCCACCGCCGTGACGCAAATGACCTCGGCGGTTGAAGAAGTCGCACGCAACGCCATCTCGACGTCCGAAGCGTCAAAACAGGTCAGCGCTCAGGCGAGTAGCGGTCTGGAGAAAGCGCAGGAGGCCGTCGGCGCCGTCAATCAGGCGACCGCCAACATCACCTCGTCCACCGGCATCGTGGAAGACCTTGCCGTCGGCGTGCGGGACATCGGCAAAGTGCTGGAAGTGATTCGCGGCATCGCCGAGCAGACCAATCTGCTGGCGTTGAACGCCGCCATCGAAGCCGCGCGCGCCGGTGAACAGGGGCGCGGTTTTGCGGTGGTCGCCGACGAGGTCAGGGCCCTGGCGGCGAGAACCCAATCCTCCACAGGCGAAATCGAAAGCATGATCTCGTCGATTCAATCCAGCGCCGACCAAGCGGTGGTTTCAATGGGTAACAGCAAATCACTGGTGACCCAGACGCAGCTGTTCGCACAGGCCACCGGCGACGCGCTGGAACTCATCGCACAGGGCATCGGAGAGATCAACGAGCGGAATCTGGTCATTGCCAGCGCCAGTGAGCAACAGGCGAACGTGGCGCGTGAGGTAGACCGCAACCTGGTCAACATTCAGGACCTGTCGACCCAGACGGCAGCGGGTGCGCACCAGACAACGGCGTCGTCGCAGGACTTGTCGCGCCTCGCGATTTCCTTCAACGATCTGGTAGGCCGCTTCAAGCTATAAAAGCAAGCGAACCGCATCGGGCCAATGGGATGCCATTGGCCTGATGGGTGATTGGACGTGAGGGGGGAGCGATCAGAGGTCCAGGACCAGCCGTGGACTTTTGGCGCGGGAGCAGCACGGGGTGAATTGGTTGTTGCGCTGGTGTTCTTCCTGGGTCATGAACATGTCCCGGTGGTCCGGGGTGCCGTCGAGGACCTTGGTCAGGCAGGTGCCGCAGATGCCTTGTTCGCAGGACACCGGAATCTCGATGCCGGATTCGGCCAACACCTCGACCACGCTTTTGCCGTCGGGGATGTGATAAGTCTCGCCGGTGCTATTGAGGACCACGTCGAAACTGCCCGCACTGCGTTGCACCACCGGCGCGGCGAAATACTCCCGGTGCAGGTGATCCGCTGGCCAGTTCAGTTGTTCAGCCGTACCGAGGACGGCGTTCATGAAGCCGTTCGGCCCACACACGTAAAGCTGGCTCCCGATCATGGGCTGTTCCAGTACCTTTGCAGCGTCCAGTTTCGAGGGGGTGTCGTCGAAATGGAAGAACACGCGGTGGGCGAAACCGGCCTCGCGCAGCTCCTTGAGGAACGCCATGCGGTCCACTGAACGCGTGCAATAGTGAAGCTCGAACGGCGCACCCCGGTTGAACAATTCTCGCGCCATGCACAGGATCGGCGTGATGCCGATCCCGCCTGCGAACAGCATCGAATACTTGGCGTCGGCCACCAGCGGGAACAGGTTGCGCGGCTCGCTGATGGACAGCGTGTCGCCCACCTGCAGCGCGTGCATCGCCTGCGAACCGCCCCGTGATGCAGGGTCTTTGAGCACGCCGATGCGATAGCGACGGGTGTCATGAGGCCCGTTGCACAGCGAGTACTGCCGCGTCAGGCCGCTCCGCAGGTGCACGTCGATGTGCGCACCGGCCGTGAACGGCGGCAACGGCGCGCCATCGACACGCTCCAGTTCGAAGCTGTCGATGTCGATCGCCTCGGACCGGCGCGACACCACACACACGTCGATCATGCTGGACTCTCCACGTTCCGTGACGAAGGGTTCAGGCTGTTCTGTTCTTCAAGGATCAACCTGTCGAGAATGCGGCGGGCACGAATGGCCCCGGCGTCACCGATCAACAGGATCGGCTTGAGGTCCCAGAAGTCCTCATCGCCCATGGAGGCCTGCTGCGCTTCGAGCATCGGCAGGTCTTCGGTTTCGAACGGCACACGCAGGCCCTGAATGTACATCTTGGCTTTCTGCTCGCCGACTTCGGCCAAACGTTTCGGGAAGCTGATCCCGAACCAGTAATGGGTGGTGGTTTCCGTTTCGGGGGTGAAGAAATGCACGGTAGGGACCGGGCTGCCTTCTTCGCGGCTGCTGCCGGTGCGGGTGGCGCCGGTGTTCAGCAGCAACGTCGCCGGGGCGTCCCAGCGCACGTCGAGCCAGCGGTCGACCCGGGTGTCCGGCGGGAAATCGAAGATGTCGTACAGGAAGGACGGCATGATTTCATTCTGGATCAGGCGCTTGGACCAGACCGTGTCGCCGTCCTGTTCGACCACCGTCGTGGCCTGGCTCACCGAGCTGCTGCCGAGGGTGCTGGGGTGCAGGTACTCGATGTGGCTGAGGTCCATGATGTTGTCGGTTTCGAGCACGTAATTGGCCCGCGCATGCAGGTAGTCGCGACCGATGTAATAGAGCTCCGGGTCCAGCGCTTCGAAGAACGGAATGGTGTCCGGCGTGGCCAGTTCAGGGGCGCCCATCCAGATCCACAGCACGCCGTAACGCTCGACCAGCGGGTAGGCCTTGACCTTCGCCGCCTTGGGAATCTTGCCGTCGCCATGAGGGTTGTGCACGCATTCACCACGGCCGTTGAATTCGAGGCCGTGGTACGCGCAACGCACGGAGTCGCCGTCAAGGGTGCCCATGTGCAGCGGCGCGAACCGGTGCGGGCAGCGGTCGTGCACCGCTTGAGCGACGCCTTGGGAGTCGCGGAAAAACAGGATGTTTTCGTTCAGCAGCTTGCGGTTTAAAAGCTTGTCTTGCTCGACTTCGTAGTCCCAACCCGCCGGGTACCAGGCGTTACGCAGAAAGGCCATTATCGATTCCTCATCTCAGATCATCTTGTTATTGAACGACCGGCGTCTTCACACCAACGCCTGTCGTTTTGCGGCAGCGGGGGGCGGCGCTATTCGGTCGTGCCGTCCGTTTTCAGCCTCCGGGGAGGCAGCTTTGTCTGGCGCATCAGGCAGCATGAAATGCGCGAGCGCGGGCAACAGAATCAGCGCGCCCAGCATGTTCAGCAGGAACATGAAGGCCAGCAGCACGCCCATGTCCGCCTGAAATTTGATCGGTGAAAAGATCCACAGAAAGACCGCGCAGGCCAGGGTCGCGCCAGTCAACATCACGACCTTTCCGGTGAACACCAGCGACTGGTAATAGGACGCCGACAGCGAATGGCCCTGGCGTTTGTGCGCCACCAGCACGCTCATGACGTACAGCGCGTAATCGACCCCGATGCCCACGCCCAGCGCGATGACCGGCAGGGTCGCGACCTTGATGCCCATCCCGAGCATGACCATCAACGCTTCACACAGGATCGACGTCAGGACCAGCGGCACGATGGCGCACACCGTCGCGCGCCAGGAGCGGAACGTCGCCAGGCACAGCAGGGTGACGGCGGCGTACACCCACAACAGCATTTCGTGGTTGGCCTTCTCCACCACCTGATTGGTGGCGGCTTCGAACCCGGCGCTGCCCGCGGCCAACAGGAACTTGACCTCAGGCTCGTCGGCGGTCCGGGCATAGGCCTCGACCGTTTGCGTGACCGCCTTGAGCGTGTTGGCCTTGTGATCGCTCAGGTACACGAAGAGCGACAGCAGATTGCAATCCTGATTGAACAGCGAACGCGGGGTGTTGGTGGCGATGGCGTTCAACATGCCCTGGTTATGGCTGAGGTCGTACCATTTGGGGTTGCCTTCGTTCATGCCCACCAGCGCCTGACGACTGACGCTGGACAGCGAGGCCGTGGACTCGACGCCGGGCAGGTTGCGCAGTTGCCATTCCAGCGCGTCGACTTTTTTCAGCGTCGAATAGGCCGTGCATTGATTGGTCGGGGTTTTCACCATCACCACAAGGACGTCACTGGTGGACGCGTAATGCCGGGTGATGAAGTCGTTGTCCTGGTTGTACCGCGAGTCGGCACGCAGTTCCGGTGCGCCCCGGTCGAGGTCGCCGATCTGCACGCCCCGCCCGATCACGAAACCGGCACCCGCCAGCACAGCGGCAACGATGAGCGCCACGGTGGCCCAACGGCGCTGGGTGAAACGGTCGAGAAATTGCCACAACGGATTGCGGGCCGCCGTGTCCGTTTCTGCCACGCTTTGTTCATAGCTTTTGCGCGCGGCAACCGGACTCACGCCGACGAACGAAAGGAAGACCGGCAACAAAATCAGGTTGGTGAAGATCAGCGTGGCGACGCCAATGCTCGCGACCATGGCCAGGTCCTGGATGATCTGGATCTGGATGATCGTCAGCACGCCAAACCCCACGGCGTCGCACAGCAGCGCGGTCAATCCGGTCAGGAACAGCCTTCGAAACGTGAACCGCGCAGCGACCAGGCGGTGGGTGCCCTTACCAATGTCCTGCATGATGCCGTTCATCTTTTGCGCGCCGTGGCTGATGCCGATGGCGAACACCAGGAACGGCACCAGCACCGAATACGGGTCGAGCTGCAAACCCACCAGCGGCAACATCCCCAGCTGCCAGATGATCGCCACCAGCGAACAGGACAGCACCAGCGCCGTGCTTCTCAGGCAGCGGGTGTAGGCGTACAACACGCCACCCGTGATGATTACCGCGAGCAGGAAAAACAGCAGGATCTGCTCCAACCCGTCGATCAGATCACCCACGACCTTGGCGAAGCCGATGATGTGAATGCCGACCTTGTCGGAGCGATATTTGTCCCGGATCTGTTCAAGGCGCGCGGACAATTGCGCGTAATCGATCGGCAAGCCGGTCTGCGTGTCGAGGGCCAGCAGCGGCACGTAAATGATGCTCGACTTGCCATCGAGCCCCACCAGCCGACCGATCTCGCCTGAGTTATCGACGTTGTGGTGCAGCGCTTCAAGGGTGGCTTTGGAGCCGTCGTAGTCGTCCGGCATCACCGGGCCGCCGTCCAGCCCCTCTTCGGTGATCGCCATCCAGCGCGTGGACGAGGTCCACAGCGATTTCATGAACGGCCGATCAACGCCTGGAATCAGGAACACCTCATCGCTGATCTGCTTCAGCGTCTCCAGGTACGCCGGGTCGTAGATGTCGCCGCCAAGGTTTTCCACCGCAATGCGCAATGCGTTGCCCTGCCCCGCCAGTTCGTCCTTGTTGTCGGCGTAGTGAATCAGGTACGGGTGCTGGGTCGGTACGGTCTTTTCGAAACTGGCGTTCAGTTGCAGATGGCGCAATTGCCACCCGAGAAAAAAAGTCGCGAGCACGCACAGCAGGATCACGATGAAACGGTGATTGAAAATCAGGCGCTCGGTGAACGAACCCGAGCGGGGATCGAACTGATCCAGCGTCATGGGCTGCTGACTGTCGGCGGCACCGGTCATGTCTTTAGGGTTCATTGGTGGGCTTCCAGTACGGCGTTGTCAGAGACAGCCTTCAAAGCGTGGGTCACGCCTCCCGGGCCGACCACGGTCGTGGCCCCTGTGGGCGAGGCAATGAAATCGGACAGCGGCCCGCCCCTCGAACGGGCGAGCGGTATCAACGCAGCGTCCTTCGCGGTGTGAAACAGCGCACCGTTGGCGTTGGCGAATATCACGCTGTCATCTGGACCGGGTCGACTGGCGACCCAGCTCTGTTTAGGCCCGCCCGCCAGTGCCTGCCAGGTGGCGCCCTGATCCGAAGAGCGCAAGGCAACCCCTTCGAGTCCCCCTGCGTAAATCCCACCCTGGGCGTCTTCGGTCAGGGTGAAAAAACTGGCGGAGGCGCCGGAGTCCAGTCTTGCAAAGTGCTCACCCTGATCGGAGGAGCGCGCCAGGAAACCTTGCTCCCCGGCCAGGTAAAGGCTCCCTTGAACGTTGGCAAGGGCGTAAAGGTGCAGATTACGAGGGTTGTCGACATGCCCCAGCACGGCGGCCCACGTACGGCCACCGTCCTGTGTGCGGAGAACCACCCCGTAGGCGCCCACCGCCAGACCGTGCTGCGAATCGGTGAACTGAATGGAGAACAACGGCTCGCTGGAACCCGTCTCGATCATGCGCTCGGCGTTGCGCTCCAGGCCGTCGATCAAGGGCTGCGCCTGCGCCGAAACGGGGGACGCCTTGAGGTGCCGGACTTCGGCCAGCGCCAATTGCGCGGCCGCCACGCCTCGCAGCACCGGTGCCCAATGCTCGCCGCCGTCGTCGCTGCGCAACAACGTGCCTTCATGGCCAACGACCCAAATGTGTTGCGGGTCGAGGGCCGTCAGGCCGGTCAGGGTGACGTCATTGCCGCTGTCGACCTGTCGCCAGTTGGCGCCATCGTCGTCGGACAGCAGGATGACGCCCCGCTCCCCCACCGCGATCAGGCGTTCGCCCGCGCGCTCGACGGCGGTGAGGTAATGGGGCTTGGCGGCACTGTCTTGAGCGGCGGCGTGAACGAGGTTTCCCGCCACGGGCAACACGCTCACCAGCCCGAGAAACAGGCAACCGAAAATGCGATGGTACATGTCAGATACTCCAGTCATTCGCGCCGCTTGCGCGGCGCGGATGGACCTCAGCGAACGCCTTCACTGGACAGCGAGTCCGCCGTGAAAAACGAGTTGGGCCAGGGAGCATGAACCGTCATCTGGTCCTGATAACCGTTCTGGATGTTGTTGGCGAACCAGCCGCCGCTCAGCAAGTCGTAGACGCCGAAACTGCTGTTGATGGTGCCCGGCAAATCCGGCAGGACGACGTTCTGCATGTAGCCGGTTTTCCACAGTTTGCCGTTGGCGTCCCAGCTGTCGGCGAGCATGGCCTGCCAGGTGTCTTCGTCGAGGTAGAAGCGACGTTTGGGCATCACGTGGCGCATGCCGGGCGCGAGTTCCGCTTCCACGATCCAGGCGCGGTGCAGTTCCCAGCGCACGTGATCCGGGTTGAGGAAATGCTCGCCCAGCACGTCAGCGTCCTTGGCCGGTTGCAGGGCCTTGTTATTGTTGTACGGCACGAAGACTTCCTGCTTGCCGACCAGCTTCCACTTGTAGCGGTCCATCGGGCCTTCAAACATGTACACCTCGTCGAAGTTCATCTGCCCGGAGGTGACGAACGACGGCGTGTCGTAGGCGGCATTGGGCAGCTTGCGGGTGCGGCGCTGGCCGGTGAGGTACTGCCAGGTCGGACGGCCTTGGGCGATCTGGTCCAGCGGGTCGATGGCGAGAATCGATTGACCGGCCTGCAACGGCGGCGCAGTCGGCACCAGTTTCAGTTGGCGATAAATACCGTTGAAGCTGTCCCGGCCATCCTTCTGGTAATACGGAAACTGGTAGTAGGCATTGTTCGTCGAAGTCAGCACGGTACGACCCGAGGTCGTGCCGTTGTAGGCGCTGAATTCGAACGTGAGGCTTTCGCCCTGCCAGCGCAGCATGTGGTTCCACATGGCTTCGTTGCCGTTTTTCGGGATCGGAAACGGCGTGCCGCCATAGGCCCCTTCCACCGCAAAACCGTCTTTGACCAACTTGGCCTCGGTGGCATTGCGCAGGGTGTTTTCATAGACCCATTTCGGCGCAGCGGCCGTACGGTGAGTCGGGTACACGTCGATGCGATAGTCCGGGTACTTGGCGAGCATCGCCAACTGGCCTTCGGTCAGGTTCGCCTTGTAGTCCGCCGCGTTTTTGCCGGTGATGCTGAACAGCGGTTTTTCCCCCGCGAACGGGTCGCCTCGCTTGCCGCCGGATTTGTAATTCGGATCGACCGTGGTGTACCCGCCGGTCCACGCCGGGATCTTGCCGTCCGCACTCGCGGCGCGCTCTCCGCCCAGCGGCGTCAGCGTCGTATTCAACTGAGCGGCTTCCTGAGGGCTGACGGCGGCGTGGGCCAGGCCGACACTTGAACACAACACGCCAATGGCAAAGGCTGAACACAGTTTCATGGAAAAATCCTCGGTTCTTATCATTCTGGATTTAGAACGCCCGCTGAATGGAGAACGAAATGAAGTCCCGGTCCCCGTAGGCATTGTCGGCACTGTTGGAGCTGCCGTAGTAATGGGTGAAGTTGAGCAGGCCGTTCCAGACGCCGTCGTAGACGCCGCGCAGGCCGATGCTCATGTCGCCGCCACCATCGGCGTTGTAGTTGTTGAAGGCCGCGTCGGTCGGGGATTTGCCGTGGGTGTAGCCCATGCCGACAGGCACGAACAGATCCAGCCCCGGTGCCGCCTGGTAATAGCTGGGCTCCAGGACGAAGCGCACGCCGGTGGCACTGTCGGTGAAGTCCTTGGCATCGAACTGTTCACGGTTTTTGGTCACGGCCAGCAACCGGTGCCACGCCACTTCACCGATCAGGCTGGCGGACTCCCACAGGGGCGTGCGCGGCACCAGGTAGATGGTCGACAACTGGGCATGGGCGGTTCGACCCAGTGCATGTCGGTCGCGGCTGTCATCGTCAACGTCGACGAACACCGGCCCCAACTTGCGCAGCGGCATGTCGTAGCGCGTCGACATTTCACCGGCAAAGTTCGCTTCACCGACGCTGGTGCTGAAACTGGCACCGAGCATTTTCACGCCTTCGGAATACACCTCGGCGAACTCACCCACCTGGCCAGGGTTGGCCCCGAAATTCTTGCCTTGGTAGGCGTAGATTTGCGGAAGACGGTTATTGAAGCGCAAGGCGAACAGGCTGTACTCCGTTGCGCCTTGACCGGGGTTGAAGTTCAGCGCCACGCCAAACTGGCCGGACTTGCTGGCGTCGCGACTTTTGCCGCGATAGAGCGAGATGTTGCCGTCCGCGTCGCCGATCACCGGGTTTTGCCCCACGATGATCCGCTTGTTGCCGTCGCCGACGATGTCGGCGGTGCTGAAGAAACTGCCCGAGGGCGCCAGGCGGGTGCGCTCCCAATCCAGTTGGTAAAACGCCGCCATGCTCATGCTGTCGTTGAACTGGAATTGCATCGACAGTTGATTGACCGGCATGAACAATTCGGCGGCCCGGGTATTGGGCACCGACAGCGCTTTAGACACGTCGATAGGCGCCTGGCCGTAGGCGATGCCGTTGGTGGGGAACAGCAGGCTCTGCCCCCACAACAACGTGTGCTTGCCCAACCGGAACGAGGTGTTATGCCCGCCGATATCGGTGCTGCCGTAGACAAACGCGTCGAGCAGCTCGGCCTTGCGCCCCGCGAGCTTTTCGGTCTCGTCGTCAAACCCGTCGTTTCTGCCCAGGTGGTTGACGGTATTGGATGAGTTGTCGTTGCGCCCGTTGTAAACGCTGTCGTACCAGGCGGCGCCCGTCGTGCGAAATCCGAAGCCCTGATAGCTCATCCCCAACTCGGTGAACAGGTCGACCCGGTTGGAGGTGATGCCCTTGTCGAAGTTGCGGTCGCCATCATCGGCGTTGGCATCGGACGTCAATGAGCGATCCTGGCCGTGCAGCCGGTACGCCGTGCTGTACTTGAGGGTGTTGTCCCAATAGCCTTTGACGCCCGTGTCTTCGAACTTGAATTCAAACCCGGAGGCGAACGGGGCCATGATGGAGAACGTGCCGAACAGCAACGTCATCTGGGTCGGACGGGCAAAACGCTTATAAATGAGGTGCATGGCAGATACCGTTTTTATTTTAGTTGTCTGAACTACGTCGTGGTGCACTACAGGCTTTCAATGCCGTTTCAAACGCTCCGGTTCGTGAGCGTCAGAAATTCACGTGGCTGGCGCCCTTGAGGGCGAGCAACTGCCGGGCCTCTTCCGGCGTGGCAACATCGAGGGCCAGGCCTTCGATGATCTTGCGCACCCGGCGCACCTGGTCCGCGTTTTCCCGGGCCAATTGGCCCTGCTGGTCCCACAGCGAATCTTCGAGACCGACCCGGACGTTCCCGCCGTTGGCCGCCGAAATGGCAGCGGTGGGCATCTGTGCACGACCGGCCCCCAGCACCGACCACACGAAGTCGTCACCGAACAGCCGATCCGCCGTGCGCTTCATGTGCGCCACATCGTCTGGATGCGGGCCGATGCCGCCGAGAATCCCGAACACCGTCTGCACGAACAGCGGCGGGGTCACCAGCTTGCGGTCCAGGAAGTGCGCCAGGTTGTAGAGATGGGACGTGTCGTAGCACTCGAATTCGAAGCGCGTGCCTTGGTCCGAACAGGCACGCAGGATGTTTTCGATGTCCTTGAAGGTGTTGCGGAACACCGTGTCCCGCGTGCTTTCCAGGTACTTCGCTTCCCAGTCGTGCTGGAAATCCTTGTAGCGGTTCAGCATCGGAAACAGCGCGAAGTTCATGGAGCCCATGTTCAGCGACGCCAGCTCCGGCGCCAGCTGCAACGCGGGTTGCAGACGTTCGTCGACACCCATGGTCGGCGCGCCGCCGGTAGTGATGTTGATGATGCCGTCGCACTGCGCCTTGATCGTGCCGACGAATTCGCGGAACAGCGCCGGGTCTTGACTCGAGCGCCCGGTCAACGGATCGCGGGCATGCAAGTGCACGATGGACGCGCCCGCCTGCACGGCACCGATCGCCGCGTCGGAAATCTGCTGCGCCGTCACCGGCAAATGCGGCGACATGCTCGGGGTGTGGACGCCGCCGGTCACGGCGCAGGTGATGACCACTTTGCCTTTGATGTTTTTCATGGGTTACCCGACCTTCGCTTGAAGCGCTGGCGTGCGCTGAGCCGTCAGGTCGTTGAACACGTCCCTGACCCAGTCCACGAGGTAGTCCCGGGCGTTGGACATGTTGTCCGCACCGCAATGCTCTACCCCGCCTTCGCGCTCGGTGAAAATCTTCAGTTCGCGCCGTGGGCTGTTGACCGCTTGCTCGTAGGACTGGTGGGCGTACTTCACGTTGATCTGGCGGTCGTTGCTGCCGTGCAACACCAGGAACGGCACGGTGATCTTGTCCACCACGCCATTGAGGGTCACCCGAGGGGCCATGGCCATGAACGCGTCCATGCTGTTTTCGCCCCAGACCCATTGCACGTGTTCCCAGTAATGAGGCACCGGGTTCGCGCCTTCACGGGCCTGACGCTGTTTCTGGACTTCGCCCCAGTTGTGATTGGCGCCCCAGGCGACGCACAACTTGAAGCGCTTTTCGAAAGCTGCCGCACGAGGGGCGTAGTAGCCGCCGAGGGACCAGGCCGAGATGCCGATCAGGGCTGGATCGATGTCGCTGCGGGTTTCGAGATAATCGACGACTGCGCCAGCCCACAGCTCACTTTCAATGACAGCGGTGTGGCCGTGCAGGCGAATGGCGCCCCCTGCTCCCGGTTGGTCCACGATGATGCTGGAGATGCCGCGACGAGCCAGTTGCTGGGCGAGCCCCGAGCCGTAAATCATCTCTTTGAAACTGTCGAGGCCGTTGAACAGTGCCATCACCGGCGCAGGCTTGCCGTTCACACCTTCCGCTTTGACGAACAGCGCGGGCAAATAACTGCCGTTATAGGGCACTTCGATGATTTCGCAGTTTTCCTGGCTCAAGTGCACGAACTTTTCAAAGCACTCAATGCTCTTTTTGTACGCGGTCTCACGCTGCGGGAATTCCTGCGACAACATGCGTTCTGCCGTCAGGTAATAGTTGGAGGCGCGACCGTATTTAGTGCCCGCGCTCAACAAGTGCCCCGCCGCCACGTCTTCCTGTGCCAACTCGATCAACGTGTTGGCGCGAGCGCTCCAGGCTTCGTAAAACGCCAGGCTGCCCTCGTCATCGCCCCGTTTTGACACGTCGATGAGCGACTGACAAATAGCGTGCACCTCACCGAAATGGCCACCGGTGTTCAATGAAATATTGGTCGCCAGGTTCCATACATAGTTCGTTGGAAAGTATTCAAGCATGTCGACAACTCCAGCCAATCTGAATAATGGGCACGGTCATGGACGCGCACAGGTCCGCGCGCCGCGATCAATACGCGACACGGGAAGTGCAACGATCACAGTACCCCTGATGCGAACTTAAAACGGGCGCGCGAGGTCTCTCAGCGCTTCGCCGAACACTTGGCCTGCGTCATGGGTAGGCGCCTGACCGGCCCATTGCTGAAGTTCGGCTTCGATCAATTTTCCGCACGCGTCGGTGACGTTGCGGCAGCGAGGCTGACGCCGGACGTCGTAAGCGCTCAGGGCGCTTTCAAGGCCCTGATGTTCGTCGAGCAGGTCGCCCAATAACACCGCATCTTCCAGCGCCATCGCGGCGCCTGCCGCCAGGTGCGGGCTGGAAGCGTGGGCCGCGTCACCCAACAACACGACGCGACCACGGTGCCAGGAGCCTTCGACGAACAGCTCTTCGATGGGCTTGTAGACGACCTGGGCCGGATCGGTCACACGCTGGGCCAGCTCAGCGATCAGGCCGGAATAATCCTGCAAGTGTTCGCCCAACAGGGTGTGCAGTTGATCCAGCGGCTTGCGCGGATTGCCCGGCTCGGCGGTGACCAGGAACAGGTACATCAACTCTTCGCTGAGAGGGACCAGCCCGACCTTGTTGCGATGACCGTAATAAATCCCGCCCCAGCGCATGTCCTTCGGACGCTCGGTGATGAAGCGCCACACCGCCTGCCCGACGAACTTGAGCTCGGTGCGACCGAACATCAGATCGCGAACTTTCGAGTACACGCCATCGGCGCCGACCACCAAGTCATAGTGGGCTTGGCGCCCATCGGTGAAGGTCACGTGGGCGGATTCGGTCGTTTGCGTGATCGCCTCCACGGAAGTTCCCAACTCGACGCGGACACCGTGCTCGATGGCCGTCTGCGACAGCATGTCGTGGAGGATGGGCCGGGTGATCCCGTTGTTCGGCGGACAGTCGGCGCCTTCAGCGCGGGGTGTCGGCACGGAGTGGAGCAACTCACCTTCTTGCGTGAAGAGCTGCCAGCCTTCGAACGGCCATCCGTTGTCGATGCAGCGCTGGGCCAGGCCGATTTTCGACAACGCACGCAGGGCATTGGACGGCTGGATGATCCCCACGCCGTAAACGGTCCACTCGGTCTTGATCTCGACCAGGTCCACTTCGATGCCTTTTTGGCGCATCGCGATGGCCGCTGCGAGACCACCGATTCCACCGCCCACGATCAGAACTTTATTAACGCATCCCATGACTGAATCCTTTTAATCGGCAACAACAGGCTGAAGAGTCACTGACAGCCAGTGAAGGTCGATTTCAGGGGGCATTTCAGAAACTGAGGGCAACGAATCAGGGTGTAGAAACATGAGGTCTGGCTCCGACGTCAGGATAAGCCGGTGATGATTGGCCCATCGGTTTTTTGTATTTGTGAGCCCAATCTATCGGGCTGCCCGGCCCCTGATAAATGGCTTGTATAAATGCTTCGTATTGACCCCGTGAATGTTTCTTCACGCTTCTCGCCAGTCTCGTGGATGCGTCATCAATGGCCGCCGCTTCAACAGCTATTTGCCGGGTGAATGGCAGGTATTTATCCAATCCACTCCTCATCGTTTAGCCCTGAGCGTAGGTTCGTCCGCCAAGCGCGAATGCCGGGCAAGTACCCGTTTCCGTGAACGTTCAGGTTCAACGTTCGGCCGCCCCGAACACAATAAAAACGACACTCAGAGGGTGATTCAATGGCAATTATCGGAATAGAAAGTCTGGTCTATGGCGTCGAGGATTTGAGCGAATCAACCCGCTTCTTTGAAGACTTCGGCCTGCCGCTCATTCATCAGGACACCGACTCCAGCCTCTTCCGGCTGGAGGAAGGCTCCCATGTGGTCCTTCGACTGCTGGGCGACCCGTCGCTGCCCGCGTCCAGTGTGATTGGCAGCGGCGTGCTCGAAACCATTTGGGGCGTGGACTCGCGGGCGTCGCTGGAGGCGTTGGCGCAGCAGTTGGGGCGCGACCGGGACCTCAGGTTCGATGCAGACGGCACTGTGCATTTCCAGACCGATTGCGGGTTGGCGATGGCGCTTCGGGTCTACTCCCGGAAAACCGTACTGACGGCCCCCGATGCGCTGAACTCACCTGGCCGGATCAATCGGCTCAATCAGCACCGCAAGTGGCGTCTGCGGGCACGCCCCAAGGTGATCCAGCACGTGGTGTTCGCGGTTCAAGACTACGAAAAGACATTCGCCTTCATGAAGGAACGGCTGGGGTTCAGGCTGTCGGACCACCAACGCACCTTCGGCATTTATGCCCGCGCGGACGGGGCCAACAACCACCACAACATCTTCTTCCTGAACGCCAATCTGCCCTTCGGTGGCAATGTCGGGGAAGTGCGTTTTCATCACGCCAACTTCGGCGTCGAGGATATTGACGAACTGATGGTCGGCGCCAATTACATGGAACGTAAGGGCTGGGAAAAATCCCATTTCGGGTTGGGTCGCCACCGCATCGATTCCGGGCTGTTTTACTACGTGCCCTGCCCGGCCGGTGGAGAAGCCGAATATGGCGCGGACGCCGATTACGTCGACGATAACTGGATACCCCGCGACTGGGAGGAACCGACGTTCGGCTTCGCGCATTATGTACACAACATCCCACCGTTCCTGAAAGAAGAACCGGGCTGGGTCGTCAAATACCTGGAAGGCAGCGTGCCCACCGTCAAGAGCAAGTAACTGACGGCGTTTGAATCGCCCGTCTTGCATAAATTGCAAGACGGGCGCCGATGAATCGGTATCGTTTTTTTATTGTTTGACGCCACTGTTCATTTGCGCGGCGACGCGATGCAACAAATCGCGAAACCACAAGGAGACCTGATCGGAGCCAAAGGATTTGTGGTATTGAATGTACTCTTTGAAGATGGGCATCTCGACTGGAAGTTCGTGTATCGCGATGGGAAATGTCGACTGATACAACTTCGCCAGTTCATGATGCACCGTGGCAATACGGTTCGTGCCCACGACCAGACTGGGCAATAAGCTGAAGTACGGACAAATCACTTCTATTCGTCTGACCTTTCCATACTTGGCGAGGAACCAGTCTTCGAACAACGCCGTACGCCCCTCTTCGATTTGCGTCACCACGTGACCCAGCTTTTGATAATCCTCGAACTTCACGCCTGCTTTGATGGCAGCGTTCTGGTCCCACGCCACGCAACAAAAACGGTCCTGGAACAGAAACTCGGTGGGATGGGCGGGATGGGTAAAGTTCTCCGGGGCAATGACGAAATCCACTTCGCCCCGGTCGAGGCGGTCCAGATAGGAGCCGTTCAGGATCGACATGCGAATCCTGACATTCGGGGCTTCCAACGCCACAGCCCGCACCACGGCCGGCATGAACACGCTGCTGACGTAGTCGGACACAATGATCGACACCTCGGCATCGACCTCTGAAATATCGAACGTTTCCCGGATCTGCGTGACTTTTTGAATGCTGATTAGAATGGACTTTACTTCCGGTGCCAGGCGTTCACCGAGTGATGTAATGACCATTTTTCTGCCCGTAGGCACCAACAGTTCGTCTTGAAAATACTCTCTGAGTCGGGTCAGCGAATTGCTCATGGCGGACTGGCTCAGATAAATCCGCTCTGCCGCTTTCGATACGCTTTTTTCCCGCAACAAGGCGTCGAGCGCGACCAACTGGTTTAAGTCCAAACGGTTAAACCTCATCGCCCCTCTCCTCTGTTCTTATATTTATACGGTCCACGCGTGGTATTGATCTAACCCATTCCTCAATACACGGTCGGAAGCCTACCCTTCCCATTGGGATTTTTCAATCCTGGCGGTCGGTTACCGACAACTTTCATCACTCACAATGATAATAAACAGGGGTATTGTTCGATGCCTGGCAATCCAATAGATGCTTTTATCGTCACCACTGACGATCTTCATTACATCGGTAATAACTTACAGCGCCCGGAATGCATTCTGGCCGAGCGCGACGGTTCTTTATGGACAGCGGACGCCCGGGGTGGCGTGGTGCACATTCAGCCCGACGGCAGCCAGCAGTTGATTCTTCCCAAACAAACGACGGGCGCCACGGTGTCGAACCCTTCCGAAGAGGCCTCTCGACTGACCACCGGCAGTTTGCCCAACGGCCTGGCGTTCGCCCGTAACGGCGACATCATCATTTCCAACTTCGGCACCGACCGTCTGGAGCTGATGAGCCGACAGGGCGACTTCAGCGTCATGGCCGACACGATCGATGGCCTTCCTATCGGCAAGGTCAACTTCGTGCTGCGGGACAGCAAGGACCGCATCTGGATGACGATTTCCACCCGAACAGTGAACTGGATGACGGCCATGAGCCCCAACATTTCAGACGGCTACATTGCGCTGTACCAGCACGGCGTGCTGCGGGTCGTGGCCGAAGGGTTTCACTTCACCAACGAAATCAGGCTCGATGCCAACGAGGAATGGCTGTACGTCGCCGAAACCTGTGGCATGCGCGTGACCCGATTGCGTGTGCTCGAAGACGGGTCGCTGGTGGATCGCGAAGTGTTCGGCCCCTCGAATCACAACGGCTTCATCGACGGCATCACCTTCGACGCCTTCGGCAACCTGTGGGGAACGCACATCATGCTGGACCGGGTGTTCGCGATCACGCCCCAGGGTGACATGAAGATCATCCTCGACGACGACAACGGCAGTGCCGAAGGCAAGGCCCTGCTCGCCGCTTTCGCAGAAGACAAGGCCACCGCAGACTTGATGTTGGCGTGCGGCGGCACCATCGCGCCCTGGTTCACCAGCATCACCTTTGGCGGCGCCGACCTGTCCACCGTGTACATCGGCACCCTGCGGGGCGACCGCATTCCGTATTTCAAATCCCCGGTGGCGGGCTTGCCGATGGCTCACTGGTAGTCGCCTGCCCTCTCAAGCCCGGCCAATCCCGTCGCAACGACGGGATTGTTCAGTCCCCTGAACACTCATTTCGACCTCTGCCCGTATATGGGTTTTTCCCGACTCGATAGAGTTTCCTCATGCCGTTCAGCCCTGTTGAACGGCCCCCGCTTTCCCTTTTCCAGACCGCCCATCCTTCGGGATGTCACGGAGTGAGCCATGACCGATAACGCGCAAGACAATCAACCCGCCGGGTACCTGCCTGACGCCGTGTGGCAGCCGAAAACGGTGTACGGCGGCCAATTCGCAAGCATCAACCGCGCCGACTCGGGCGCACGCTTCGAACAGGCGCTGCCGGTGGGCAAGCACCCGCTTCAGCTGTATTCCCAGGGCACGCCCAACGGCCAGAAAGTGACGATTCTGCTGGAAGAATTGCTCGCCCTCGGACACGAAGGCGCCGAGTACGACGCGTGGCTGATCGATATTTTCAAGGGCGACCAGTTCGGCAGTGGTTTCGTCGGCATCAACCCCAATTCGAAAATTCCGGCATTGGTGGATCACTCGATGAACCCTGCCCTGCCGGTCTTCGAAAGCGGCTCCATCATGGTGTACCTCGCAGAACGCTTCGGCGCCTTTCTCCCGAGCGAGCCACGTGCACGTTCCGAGACCTTCAACTGGCTGATGTGGCAGATGGGCACGGCGCCATTCGTGGGCGGTGGACTGGGCCATTTCTATGCCTATGCACCGATCAAAATCGAGTACGCCATTGACCGCTACGCCATGGAAACCAAACGCCAGCTGCATGTGCTGGACACCCACCTTGCCTCCCACGAATACCTGGCGGGGGATCAATACACCATCGCCGACATGGCCGTGTGGCCCTGGCATCCGGGCAGTCTGTTCGGGGTCTACGGCACCCACGCCTTTCTCGCGGTCGAGGAATACACCCACCTGATGCGCTGGTATCACGCCATCGCCGCACGCCCCGCCGTGGCCCGAGGCCGCATCGTCAATCGCACCTCCGGGGCACCGGGAACGTCGCTGCGTGAGCGTCACGATGCTGCTGATTTCGAACCGTTTTTCAAATAGCGAACCTGTCGTTCGCGTAAACAGAGGTGATTATGAAGCTGTATTTTTCTCCTGGCTCTTGTGGGCTTTCGCCGCAAATCGCGTTGCGTGAGGCCGGGCTGGATTTTGAACTGGTCAAGGTCGACTTCGGCACCAAGCAAACCCAAGAAGGCGACTATCACGCCGTGACGTCCAAGGGCTTCGTCCCGGCGCTGCAACTGGACAATGGCGATGTCATCACCGAAGGCGCCGTCATCCTGCAGTGGATCGCTGACCAGCATCCAGAGCGCCAGCTGCTGCCTGCCCTCGGCACCCGGCAGCGCTACAAGGCCATGGAATGGTTGAACTACATTGCGACCGACCTGCACAAAGGCATGGCCGTGATGTTCTCCCCGTTCGTGGACGCGGAGTCCAAGACCCGATTCGCCGACGGCAATCTGGGCAAAGTGTTTGCGTACATCAACGAACATCTTTCGACCCATGACTATGTGCTGGGCGAGCAGTTCTGCCTCGCGGACGGCTATCTGTACAACGTGCTGTCGTGGCCTTCGCGTGTGAACATCGACATCACGGGCTACACCCATATCCAGACATTCCTGGCCCGGATGGAGCAGCGTCCAACCGTGCGCGCAGCCCTCATCGCAGAAGACGTCCGCGCCGCATGACCCTTGAACATCGGGTGATGTGACCCCTCACTCTACACCTTGCGCCGCCCCCGATGCGGGTTCCCGGCGCAAGGTGCGGGTGTTGGCGAACAGCTCGATGATCCAGTCGACAAACACCCGCACCTTGGTCGAGAGATGGCGGTTTTCCGGGTACACCGCGTACACCGGCAGCGGCTCATTGAACCAGTCCTCCAGCACGCTCACCAGCCGGCCTTCACTGACCAACGGTGCCATCAGGAAATTGGCCATTTGTACGATGCCAAGGCCCGACAGTCCCGCTGCGGTGTAGGCATAGCTGTCGCTCAACGCAATGTGGCTGGACAGGGCCACCTGCACGCGCTCCCCCGCTCGGGTGAAGTACCAATCGAACATCTTGCCGGTGCGTGCGGAGAAATAATTGACGCAGCGGTGATGGATGAGGTCATTGGGGTGCAGAGGACGTCCGTGGCGTTCGAGGTACGCGGGCGAAGCGCAAGTGGCGTAATGCATGGTGCCGACACTGCGGGCAATCAAGCGAGAATCCGCGAGCTGACGACCGCCCCGTATCGCGCAGTCCACCCCCTCCTCCAACAGGTCCACCGGACGGTCGCTGCACCCCAGCTCCAGGCAAATGTCAGGGTAGCGTTCGAAGAAGTCTGGCAGCGCCGGGATGATGACTTCACTGGCAAGCCCGGTGGGCACATCGACCCGCAGCCGCCCCGAAGGACTGAGCCGGTTACGGGAGACGGCGTCTTCCGCGTCCCGCACCTCTGACAGAATGCGCAGGCAGCGCTCGTAGAACGACGCGCCCTCGGCGGTGACGCTGACGTGCCGGGTCGTCCGGTTGAGCAGCTTGACCGACAGCGACGTTTCCAGGGACTGGATGAGGGTTGTCACTGTCGCCTTGGGCAACTTCAGGGTATCGGCGGCGCGGGTAAATCCTCCGGTGTCCACGACCTGAACGAAGACTTCCATCGCCAGCAATTTGTTGATCACGGCCGTTCCTCCTCAGCACTCTCGGCGATGATCGTCTGCACGATCACCAGCGCCGGGGCGAGCGTCTGCGCAATCCGCTCAGCCTTGGTGGTGGGCCGCACGTGACGCCCGCACGGCACGAACAGCGGATCGTCAAAGCGCTTTCGCAACTTGCTGAGCACATTGCTGACCGCTGGCTGCGTCACGTTCAAGACATGGGCCGCCTTCGACACGCCCCCTTCCTGATACACCATCAGAAAGGTGACCAGCGAATTGAGGTCGAATTTCTGGAAGTGCTGGCCGTCAATCGGCATGGGCCGCCCTCTGCATGCTCACAGGCTTCCCCGGATGACGAAGCTCTGCCAGCCGCGCATGTGGTTGATGAAACGCTCGCTCAATCCGCCGTCACGCAGATACTGCGCAGGCACTGGCAGTTGGGGGCTTTCGTAGGCCGGGTTCTCCCAGACCTGCCGCGGGAAATCCCGTTGCACGATGCTGGCCCGCCCGATCAGCACGAAATCGCAGCCTTCATCCAGCAGTTCACCGGCACGTCGGGCGGTCATGATCTTGCCCGCCGCGCCAACCCGCACACCGCCGCGTGGCAAGTCGGTGAACACGCTGAGCATGCTCTGCCCTTTGAACGTGCCCTCTTGAACGATCTGCGCGGAATCCCACAATGCCAGGTCCAGGTAGTCGATGAGCGAACGCTGAAGAATGTCTGCCGTGATATCCCGCAATTCATCCAGCAACAGACCGTACCGCTCGACCGACAACCGCCAGCCGATCTGGAAATCAGGGCCACACGCCTTGCGGATCCCTTCGATGACTTCAATGGTCAGGCGCGCACGGTTCTCGACGTTACCGCCGTATTTGTCCGTGCGGTCGTTGTACATCGGCGACATGAACTCCGAGAGAATCCAGCCGAACGCGCCGTGTACCGCGATGCCGTCGAAGCCCGCTTTTTCCGCTCGCACAGCGCCAGCAATGAAACTGTCGCGAATGCGCTCGACCTGCTCGGTGCTCAACGCCCTTACGCCGGGAACGGTGTAATTGGACGCCGGGGCCGGAATCCCGCCAATCAGCGGGTTGGCGCGATGCCCGGCGTGGTGCAACTGCACCGCCGAGAGGCCGCCACCCGCCCGGATCGCGCTGGCCATTTGGGTCAGGCCGTCCAGTTGCGCGTCGCAGTTGATCCCCAACTGGCGCTCGAAGCCGATACCGCTGGCTTCTACGTATGTGGCACAGGTCTGGACCAGACCGTAACCCCCTTGGCCGATCTGTTCCATCCACTGCTGATCGAACTCAGTGGCCATGCCGTTGTGTTCGCTTTGCTGGTTGGTCAGTGGCGCCAACATGAAGCGGTTTCTCATCGCCGGGCCGTGGAGCAGCGTCAGCGGTTTGAACAAATCTGAAACGGACATAAAAACCAATCTCCCATCACATCACTTTCAACGAACGTCAGCCGCTGGGGCTGACGCTGGATCAACCTCGACGACCCTGCTGCTGCACATCGACGGCAGCGCCCGCCTGCTGGCGTTCATCGGCATGCCATCCGCCACCGAGGGCGCGCACCAGGTCCACCGTGGCACGGGCTCGCGCCCCTTCGGACTGGATCAACGACTGCCGGTTACGCAGCAACGTGCGCTCTGCATCGACCACCACCAGGTAGTCCACATCGCCTTCGTCGAAGCGCGACTTGGCCGACCGGGCCACACGGGACGACGCCTCTTGCGCGCCACGCTGATGAACGATTCGCTCATCCAGCGTGCGCATCGAGACCAAGGCATCCTCAACCTCGCGGAAGGCCTGCAGCACGGTTTTGCGGTACTCGCCGACGCGCTCCTCGTAAACGGCGCGGACCCGTGCAATGTCAGCCTTGCGCCGCCCGCCGTCGAAGATCGGCAGGTTCAACGCCGTGCCCACCAAAGGCCCCAACAGGAAGGTGCGCTGCGACCAATTCGTCAGATTGCCCAGGTCCGTGGACTCGTAGCCCAGGCCGCCGGTCAACGACAGCGAAGGGAAGAACGCCGCCTTGGCGACACCGATCCTCGCGTTCTCGGCCGCCATGGCGCGCTCGGCGGCGGCGATGTCAGGCCGACGTTCAAGCAGTGTCGAGGGCAGGCCGGGTGGCAATTGGACGGTGATCGGGTCCAGCGGTTTGCCTTCCACCGAAAACGCCGCCGGTGCCTGACCCAGTAACGTGGCCAGTGCGTGTGCCGTCAGCGCGTATTGCTGCTCGACCGCCAGTTGTTCGGCGCGAGCGGAATACAGCTCGGTCTGTGCCTGATCGACCACGTAATTGGCCACCGCGCCATTGTCGAGCCGTCGCACCAGCAACTTCTCCGTGTCCTCGCGCAACGTCACCGTTTCCACCAGCAACCGGCGTTCGCCCTCCAGTTGGCGCAGGCTGAAATAGGTCCGCGCGACGTCGGCTTGAATCAGCAACAGCATTTGATCCGCCAACGCTTGTTGCTGGGCCGCGTCCGCCTCGGCCGCTGCGATGCTGGACGACACGCGGCCAAACAGATCCACCTCGTAGGCGACGGTGGCCTGGGCACGCCATAGGGTTTGCGTGGTGCCCGGATCGCCATCGTTAAATCCGTCAGCGGCACCCGAGGTGCGCTGGCGGGTCGGACCGAAACCTGCATTGATGTCAGGAAACCGCGCCGACTCGCTGCGTGCAGTCAGTGCGCGGGCCTGCTTGAGCCGGGCCATCGCGATGCTGACGTCCGGGTTGGCCTCCAGCGCCTGAGCCTCCAGTCGCTCAAGCACCGGGTCGCCCAGTACGGTCCACCAAGGTGACGGTTTTTGTGTGTCAGCAGGCGCTGCGGGTTGCCAGCGACCGGGGTTTTCCGACGGGGTCAGCGGCTTGACGGACTGCTGACCGGCCTCGACGAACTGTGCAGGCACGTGCAGGTCGGGACGTTGCTCGACGGGCGCGAGCGAACAGGCTGACAGCAGTGCAAGACCGACGGCGACACTGAGCAAATTCAGGGGCGTGCGAGCGGCTCGCGCGCCTGCGTGGGTTAAGTGGCTCATGCCAGACGCTCCGGCTGCGGTTGATCGTGATGATGAGTAACGAGCGCAGGGGCTTCGTGATGGGAGGCACTGTGCAGTGGCTTTCCTCCACTGAGCGCCCGGACGACCACGTAGAACAGCGGTGTGAGGAACAACCCGAAAAAGGTCACGCCGATCATGCCGAAGAACACCGAGATCCCCATGGCCTGACGCATTTCCGAACCGGCGCCGGACGACATGACCAACGGAATCACACCCATGATGAAAGCCATGGACGTCATCAGGATCGGCCGCAAGCGCAGGCGGCACGCCTCGATGACAGCCTGGACCGTGGACTTCCCGGCCATCTCCAGTTCACGGGCGAACTCGACGATGAGGATGGCGTTTTTCGACGCCAGCCCGACGAGCACGATCAGACCGATCTGGGTGAAGATGTTGTTGTCCCCCTTGGTCAGCCACACGCCGAGCAACGCCGAGAAAATACTCATCGGGATGATCAGGATGATCGCCAGCGGCAGGGTCAGGCTCTCGTATTGAGCGGCCAGCACGAAGAACACCAGCAGCACGCAGAGCGGCAGAATCCACACCGCCGTGTTGCCCGCGATGATTTGCTGGTAGGTCAGGTCCGTCCACTCGTAGGTCATGCCTGCTGGCAAGGTTTCAGAGGCGATCCGTTGAATCGCTGCCATCGCCTGGTCCGATGAGTAGCCGGGCGCAGGGCTCCCGCCGAGGTCAGCGGCGGTGAAGCCGTTGTAACGCACGACCTGATCCGGGCCGTAGGTCTGGCTGATCTTCGCGACCGAGGCGATCGGCACCATGTCGCCAGAATTGCTGCGAACATGCAGTTGGCCAATGTCGTCGGGTTTGGCGCGGAATTGACTGTCAGCCTGCATCCGTACCTGATACACACGACCCAGGAAGTTGAAGTCGTTGACGTAGTACGAACCCAGGAAGGCTTGCAGCGTGTTGAACACCGCCGGGGTGTCAACGCCCAACTGCTGCGCTTTCGCACGGTCGATGTCGAGCTTCAGTTGCGGTACGTTCACCGTGTAGGTGGTGAACAACGGGCCAAGCTCCGGTGCTTCAGAAGCCTTTTTGATGAACGCTTGCGTGGCCTTGTAAAGCTCTTCGTAGCCCATGTCTGCGCGGTCTTCGATTTGCAGCTTGAAGCCACCCAACGTCCCAAGGCCGTACACCGGCGGCGGTGGGAAAATACCGGTGAATGCGTTGCCGATGGTGCTGAACTCTTTCGCCAGGTCGGCCGCCACTTGATTGGCACTGATGCCTTGGCGGTCCTTGAATGGCTTGAGCAGCACGAAGCTCAGCGCGGTGCTGGAGCTTTTGGTCACGGCGTTGATCGACAGGCCGCTGTAACCCGAGGTCCCCATGACCGCAGGGTGCTTGAGGGCCATCTCGTTCATGCGGTTCATGATCGCTTCGGTGCGATCCAGCGTCGAGCCTTGGGGCAACTGCGCCAGGCTCACCAGGTACTCTTTGTCCTGCGCGGGCACGAAGCCGCCAGGGACATGGCCTGTCAGCCACCAGGTCGCTGCCAGCAAGGCGGCGTACACCACCAGCATGCCGCCTTTGCGTTTCACCACGCCGCCGATGCTGCCGCCATAACTTTCAGAGGCGCGATCGAACGTGCGGTTGAAGCGCTTGAAGAATCGACCGAACAGTTTGTTCGTCACACGGGTCACCGCGTCGGGTGCCTGGTCATGCCCTTTGAGCAGCATGGCCGACAACGCTGGCGATAGCGTCAACGAGTTCACGGCGGAGATCAGCGTCGAAATCGCGATGGTGACGGCAAACTGTTTATAGAACTCACCCGTCAAGCCACTGAGGAACGCCAGGGGCAGGAACACGGCGGACAACGTCAGCGCGATGGCGATGATCGGCCCGCTGACTTCGCGCATGGCCTGATAGGTCGCCTCCCGGGGATTCAACCCTCTAGCAATATTTCGCTCGACGTTTTCCACCACCACAATCGCATCGTCCACCACAATGCCGATGGCCACCACCAGGCCGAACAGCGACAGGGTGTTGATGGAGTAACCCGCCAGCAGCAGGAAGGTGAACGTGCCGATGATCGAGATGGGCACCGCGAGCAGCGGAATGATCGACGCGCGCCAGGTTTGCAGGAACAGAAACACCACCAACACCACCAGAGCGACAGACTCCAGCAGGGTTTCGATGACCGCATCGATACCGTTCTGAACGGCACGGCTAGGTTCGTACACGACGCGATAGATCAGGTCTTCCGGAAAGTCCTTCTCCAGCTCGCCCATGACCCGATGCACGTCGCGGGAAATCTGCAGCGAGTTGGCGCCGGGCGCTTCCTGCACGGTCACGGCCACGGCGGGCGCGTTGTCCAGAGTGGCCCGAATGCCGTAGTCCTCGGCGCCCAGTTCGACGCGTGCGACGTCCCCCAGGCGAGTGATCGCGCCTCGGGCGTCGGACTTGATGACGATGCTCTTGAATTCGTCGGGAGTCTTGAGTCGCCCGTCCGCGTTGACGTTGAGCTGATACGCGGTGCTCGACGGTGTCGGCGCGCTGCCGATGGTGCCGACGGCCGCCTGAATATTCTGACGGCGAATGGCGTCGGCCACATCGTTGGCGCTCAGCCCCCGCTCGGCCAGCGCCGCAGGGTTCAGCCACACGCGCATGGCGTAGCCGCCCGGGCCCCAGATCGACACTTCGCCCACGCCGGCGATCCGCGCCAGACGGTCCTTCACATGCAGAATGGCGTAGTTGCTGACGTAGTTGTTGTCGTACGTGCCTTTCGGCGAAACCATGTGCACGGCGATGGTGATGATTGGCGAGTTCTTGATCGCCGTGACACCCAGACGCTGAACGTCTTCAGGCAACCGCGCCTGAGCTTGGGAAACGCGGGTCTGCACAAGCTGCTGCGCCCGGTCCGGGTCAGTGCCCAGCTTGAACGTCACGGTCAGGTACAGATGGCCGTCGCCGCTGGCCTTGGAATCCATATACAGCATGTCCTGCACGCCGTTGATGGATTGCTCCAGCGGCGCGGCGACGGTTTCGGCGATGGTCTTGGCGTTGGCACCGGGGTATTGCGCGTGGACCACCACCGAAGGCGGAATGACTTGCGGGTATTCCGAGACGGGCATGTTGAACGCCGAGACGATGCCCGCGAGCAGGATCAGTGCCGAGATCACACAGGCGAAGATCGGCCTGTCGATGAAGAACTTAGAGACGTTCACGACCGGCCTCCCAGGGCGGCGCTGGCCGATTCGGGTTGAACGGCGGGCTTCGCATCCGCCGCGACCGCCGAGACTTCGGCACCGGGCATGGCACGGAAGGCGCCGTCCACGATCACTTTCTCATTGGCCTCGACGCCGCTGCGCACCACGCGGTCGGTGCCCTGTAAGGTGCCCAGCTCCACGAAGCGTCGCTCGACCTTGTTCTGCGCATTGATCACCAGTACGTACTTGCGGTCCTGATCGGTGCCGACGACAGTCTCATCGACCATCACCGCCTTGTACGGCGCACCGCCTTGCAACCGAACCCGGGCTTGCAGACCGGAGAGCATGTCAGGGCTGACTTTTTCCAGACGCGCGCGCACCCGCACCGTGCCCGAACGGGTGTCCATCTGGTTGTCGAGGGATTCGATGCTGGCGGAATACGGGAACGCGTCATCGTTGGCCAGGCCGACTTTGACCACCGGTTGCGTGCCCGCGCGCAACGATGGCGCGATAAGGCGCAGGTAACTCTGCTCGTCGACGTTGAACGAGGCATAAAGCTTGCCGTCGGAGACGATTCGGGTGAGCGGCAGTGCGTCGCCGCCCGCAGCGACCACGTTGCCCACGGTGATTTCTGCGCGGGAAATACGGCCTGCGATGGGCGACCTGACCTGGGTGTAACTGAGCATCAGCTGAGCCTGCGCCAAGGCGGCCTGCGCGCCTTTCAGCGCCGCCGCCGCTTCACGGGCCGCATTGTCGAACGTGTCGAAATCCCTGCGGGCGATGGCGTTCGATTCCAGCAGGCGCTTGCCCCGCGCCTGCTCGACGTTCGCGTGCCGCTGGCGCTCTGCGGCGCCTGCCACATTGGCCTGGGCCTGGCGCACCTGGGTCTCGAAGGGGGCAGGGTCGATGGTGAACAGCAAATCGTTCTGGCGCACCGACTGGCCGTCCTTGAAGTGCACCGTCAGCAGCGTGCCCGCCACTTTCGGGCGCACGTCCACCACATCGACGGCTTCCAGACGCCCGGTAAAATCCTGGGAATCGGAGACCCAGCGCAATTGGGCGGATTTGTATTTCACGGCGGGCAGTGGTGCGGCCGGTTCGGCTTGAGCGTCCGCGCCGGGCTTCCAGAAAGCACTGCCAGCGCCGATGGCTGCAAGCACGGCTACCGCCAACAGGTGCTGTTTTTTGAGGGGATTCATGCGAGTGATTCCAAAGTTGAATACCCGCAGTCTGAGGCCGCCCACGGGGGCCATCTAGATCGAAACTTGGCTATGTTTATTGCCTGAAATGGAATAACCCCCACTGATAATCGAGTGATATCAAGCGAATCGGTTTTTTTAGTCCTCGAAAAAAACCGGGCTTATTGCTACAACTGCAATTAATTTTGACAGCCGGAGAGAGCGTGTGGACCGTATTCAATCGATGCAGATCTACGCCCGTGTGGTGGAAATGCACAGCTTCACCCGCGCGGCCGAAAGCCTGTCCCTGCCCCCTTCGCGGGTCACCCGGTCAGTGAAGGAACTGGAGGCGTTTCTCGGGGTGTGCCTGTTGCGCAGGACCACGCGCCACATCAGCCTGACCCCGGACGGCACGCTGTATTACGACCAATGCAGACGCTTGCTGGCAGACATCGAAGCGGTCGAGTCGAGCTTTCCCGGCTCCGCCGGAAAGCCCCGAGGCCGCTTGCGGGTGGACATGACGCTGTCGCTGGCACGGCTGGTGGTGCTGCCACGGATCAAGGATTTCCAGGCGCGCTTTCCCGACGTCGAACTCACCCTGACCATGGCGGACCGCACGGTCGAACTGATTCAGGAAGGGATCGATTGCGTGATCCGCGCGGGCACGCCCGAAGACTCGCCGACGCTGGTGGCCAAGCGCATCGGCGCGTTCGACTGGATTGTCTGCGCGTCCCCGGAATACCTCGCCGAGCACGGCACGCCGAACACGCTCGAAGACCTGGCGGACCATCACGCCGTGGGTTACCTCTCCAGCCGAACGGCCCGGTCGCTGGAGTGGCACTTCGTGATGGACGGCGAAGAGCGCTGCATCCGCATGCAGGAACGCCTCATCGTCAATGACACCGACGCTTACGTCGAATGCGCCTTGGGAGGGCTGGGGCTGATCCGGGCCGGGAGCTACATGGTGCGTCATCACCTGGCCAGCGGACGACTGGTGCACGTCTTGGCCAACTGCCCTGCCCCCGCCGTTCCGCTCTCGGTGCTCTACCCGAAGAACCGCCACCTGTCGCCAACCGTCCGCGCGTTCGTGGACTGGGTCGGCGGCGTCGTGCGCGAGGCGGAAGGCAGTTGGAAGGTCGCCTGACTCACCAGGCTTCAGGTCTTGAACCGACGCACCAGACCATCGAGTTCACGGGACAGCGCGGCCAGGTTTTCAGAATCATTCTGGGCGGCGTTGGCGAGGCTCGACACCAGTTGCGCGTCGCCATGAATCTGGCTGATGTGGCGATTGATGTCTTCTGCCACCTGATGCTGCTCCTCGGCGGCGGTGGCAATTTGAGTGTTCATGTCGCGAATCACGTCCACCGATTCTCGAATCTGACCGAAGCTGCTGCGGGCCTGACCGATCTTCGCCACGGACTGCTGCGACACATCGAGGCTGGCGTGCATCTGTTGCGCCACTGAGGCTGTCCTTTTGGCCAGATTGCCCAGTAACGAATCGATCTCGGCCGTCGAGTCTGCGGTGCGTTTGGCCAGCGCGCGCACTTCGTCGGCGACCACCGCAAAACCTCGACCCTGCTCGCCCGCGCGGGCGGCTTCGATGGCGGCGTTGAGCGCCAGCAGGTTGGTCTGTTCGGCGATCGAACGGATGGTGTCGAGGATCGACTGAATATCGTTGCTGTCCTTTTCCAGCTGAGTCATGTCGTGGGCCGAGCGGGAGATCTCGGTGCTCAATTGATCAACGCTGGTGACCGCATCATCGATCTGGCGTTGACCTTCGCGAGCCTGTTGCTGACCGCTGTCTGCCGATGCTGCTGCCTGACTGCATGAGCGTGCGACTTCGTTGGCGGTGGCGACCATTTCATGAAACGCCGTCGAGACCATGTCCACTGCTTCACGTTGGCGTCCAGCCGCTTGCGCCATGTCATTGGAGACACGGGTGGAGGTGGCCGAGCTGTCGAGAATGCGTGTCGCCGCGTGACCGATGTGCTGGATCAATCCGCGAATCGCGGCCAGGAACTGATTGAACCAGTTGGCCAGTTGCGCGGTTTCATCTTTGCCCCGTACGGCCAGGTTTTGGGTCAGGTCACCCTCGCCTTGGGCGATGCCTTCCAGACCGCTGGCCACACTGCGAATCGGGCGCACGATCAGGGTCGCAAAACTGGCCCCGAGCAGCGCAAAGACCAACGCCAACACAGCGGCGATGATCGCGATCACCCACGTCAGGTGCGTGGCTGAGGCCATGACTTCGTCCTGTTTGATCAGGCCAATGAAGCGCCATCCCAGCTTGTCCGAAGGGAAGACGTTGGCCATGAACGGCTCGCCGTTGATAGTCACCTTGATCAGCCCCGGACCCGCCTTGGCCAACTCGGTGAAACCGTCGCCCAACTCACCCAGTTTCTTGAAGTTGTGTTCGGGCTGCTTGGGGTCGACCAGCACGGTGCCGTCGTTTTCGATCAGCATCAGGTAACCGGTGTCTCCCAGCTTGATCTGCTTGACGAGGGTGGTCAGCTGCTTGAGCGACACGTCGATGTTGACCACGCCACCCGAATTCCCGAAGGCGTTGTTCACGGCACGAACGGTGCTGACCAATACTGCGTCATCGCCCGCCCAGTAGTAGGCGGAGGTGCGCAGGGTTTTGCCGGGATTGGCCTGGGCGGTCTTGTACCACGGACGTTGGCGCGGGTCGTAGTTGGCCAGTTTCAGGTCTTCCGGCCACAACTCATAGGTGCCGTTGTTCAACCCATAAGCGACGTATGCATAGTCAGGATGGGCTTTGGCCAGGCCTTCGAACAGACTGAAAATCTGTTTGTCGACCTCGGTTTGCGGGACCTCACGCGGGTTGGCGGCCATGTAGTTCCTGACGCCTTCCCCCGTGCCGACGATCAACGGATGTTGCGCCAGATAGTCCACATTCTGCGAGATGCCGTCGAAGAATAACTGGATGCCATTGGCGACCTGGCGAATCTCCCGGCTACTGCTGTCGACGAAATCCGTCTGCGCATCCTCGCGCAGGTTAATGATCACGACGGCAGCCACCGCAATGATGGGCAAGCTGGCGATGAGGGCGAAGGCCCTCGTCAATTTCTGTTTGATGTTCATCTGCGTACCTGATTGTTATTGGAATTCACGCAGAGGTTTCTGTCCGAAGCGCTGCCTTTGGATCAGCGTTCGACACCTCCGTTTTTGAAACCGGTAGATCGTCCTTCTCTGAACGTCACTGTTTGCGCAATTGCCTCCACGTATCCACGCTGTACACCAACAGCCCCAGCCAGATGAACACGAACGCCGTCAGCGTCGCGGGCGCCAGGACTTCGCCGAACAGCGTCACAGCCAGAATCAGCACCAGCGTCGGCGCGAGGTATTGCAGAAAGCCCAGCGTCGAATACGGCAGGTGCCGCGCGGCGGCGTTGAAACACAGCAATGGAATGAGCGTGATCAGCCCCGCGAGGGTCAGCCAGAGCACGTCATGACTGAGCAGAAAGGCGGGCTGAAAGCTGTCGGATTCCGGATGAAAGGCCACCCAGGCCAACGCCAACGGCACCAGCAGCCAGGTTTCGACCACCAGACCCGGCAGCGCGGCCACCGGAGCACGCTTGCGAATCAGCCCGTAGAAGCCGAACGAGAGGGCCAGTGCCAGCGACACCCATGGCAAGCTGCCGACCTGCCACACCTGCTGCGCGACGCCAATGGATGCCAACCCCACCGCCACCCATTGCAAGCGGCGCAGGCGTTCGCCCATCAGCAACATGCCGAGCAAGACGTTGATCAGAGGATTGATGTAATACCCCAGGCTCGCCTCCAGCATCCGGCCATGGTTCACCGCCCAGACGTAGACCAGCCAGTTGGTTGCGATCAGGCACCCACTCACCGCCAGCACACCCAGCCGACGCGGGTTCTGCAGGAGCTCGCGCGCCCAGCCAGGGTGTTTCCAGATCAGCAGCATCAGCGAGCCGAACAGGGCCGACCACAGCACGCGGTGGATGATGATTTCCACAGCGGGCACGCTTTCGACAGCTTTGAAGTACAGCGGGATGAAGCCCCACATGAAATACGCGCTCAGGCCCAACAGGTAGCCCTTGCGCGGGTTGACGGCAGTTTGCATCAGTAATCCTTTCCGGCCTTGTTATGAAACGACTGAGCGGTGACCGGTCACTCAGACGTTGTTCGACTCCGTCAGCCCTCGTGGGGCAAAGGAGTGATCTGTTCGAGCAGCGTCAGGTTCCGATCCGCGACGCTGAGGGTGACACCGTGGCTGAATTGCGCAACCGTCTGCGCTGAAATTCCCGGTTCGATCCCGGCGATGGACATCGCGTAGACGCCCTCCCCACGGGTTTTCAGCAGCGTCGATAAGCGCTCGCTCAGCCCGGTGTTGATCGAACCGACAGGCGATACCAGATGCAGCGCGGCCTCCCCGACCTGCAGCGTCCTCACCACTACGCCCTGCGTGTCGGTCAGCGACGTGTCTTCAGCACCCACCTCAGCCTCGTCTCCCAACAACCCGCGATAAGCCTGTGTGCTCGCCTTCAGATCATCGACCGCAATCGCAATCGACTGAATCCCGGTGGCGCGATTCGGCTGCACACGCACCTCGCCCTCCGGCACCCGCAACGAACGCGGCGTCACGTCACCGCACAAAAACGGCAAGCCATGCAGCGCGGGCCAGGCCAGCTGCCACTGCACATGCTCACCCGTCGGTTTGACCCGAGAGCCATCGATAGGCCCACGGTACTGAACGCCCGTAGCGGCGGCGTTGGTGACGGCCTGGCCGATGTTCGACGGCACGAACGCCACATCCACGAAGCCCTCGCCGTGCCGGGTCAGGCGTTCGTACCACTTTTCACCCGGCACGGGCGCGGTCCACTCGATCAGCTCCAGGTACGTGCCGTCGAGAAAGTACACCAACGCGTTTTGCGTCGGCGCGTGTTGGTGGCGGCCGCCGACGAGGACCTGAAACCCCAGTTGCCGATAATCTTCAATCGCGCGAGGCAGGTCGTTGACCGCGATGACCAGGTGATCCAGTTGAAAGTTGACGCTCATGAGCTTGCTCCTTTGAATGGGTTCAGGCCTGCCAACGCGCCAGCCCATCGAGGGTGGCGTCAATGATCGGCAGCCCGAGAGTCAACACCTGTTCGCGCCATTGGTAGGAGACAGGGTTGAGTGAGTCCAGCAGGTCGGCGTGCATCTGAGTACGCGTGTCTTCGCTGAGGCGGTGGCCGTAATTGCGCAGCCACAGGTCCTGGCGAATGGCGAGGTCGCCCGCCACCGAACCCCGTGTCCCGAACTCGATCACACCCCCGGCCACGATGGCCTGGGGCAAGAACGATTCGATCCCCTGAAACACCAGGCCTTGATAACGCGGCTGGGCACGCCCGTGGGGGCGTGATCCCGTCCCGGTGTCCAAGCCCCACCAGCCAGCGGTGTGTTGCTGGGCCTCGGAATCGGCGCTGCCGAAATTCAGGTAGAACGGCTTGCCGTATTCACCAATGCCCGTGTGCCAATCGATGACGGCCACGCGCTCGGCATGGCCAACAGCGGTCCGCACCACGCGCTCCAGCGTCAGGCTTTCCCACTCACGTGAAAACCCGCCGAAGCAAGTGCCCTGCGGGTACAGGTACTGGCCGCCCGCAAAGGTGTTGAAGTACACGTCATCGCCGTATTTGAGCCGAAAATCCATGATCCCGATGTCGCAGGCCGAGCGGTAGTTATCGTCCCACCACTGCGGCAACAGATACGGATGGAGCTGCGCGTACAGCGCATTGGTCACCGGCACGGCGGTGTGGTCGATGAAATTGCGATTGAGGTCCACGCCGTTCACCGTGGTCCGCGAGCCGTGGGAAAAACCATAGGGGTTAAGCCCATGAATCAGCAGCACACCGACCTCGTCATTCAGTGCCCGCGCACTCAACTGTTTGAGCCAGCCGATCTGCAACGCCGAGCCCGCGAACCCTTCGAGGCCGTGGGTGCCGCTGATCATGATCAATTGCCGAGGCGCGTCGATCCGCCCGATGTGCCCGACATCGATCGTCAGCTTTTCCCCGTGAGCGCCTCTGGCATCCGGGTGCAAATAGGCGCTCAGTTCGCCGTCGACCGCCTTTACGGCGTTGCGAAACGTGCGCCGGGCGACCTCGTAGGAGGCGCTGAAATAATCGGTGTAGTTGACCACCCGAAAACCCTCACTGAAACGTCAGAGGCTCAACTGGCGGCATCGTAGCCGCCGTCGGCGTTGTGGGTTTCATTGCCCTGGATCGGCGGATTGAACACGCACACCAGGTGCAGGTCGCCCTTGGTCGCCTTGAGGATGTGTTCGTCGTGCTGGTCCAGTGCGTAGGTGGTGCCCACCCGGATCGGGAAGGTCTCGCCACTCTCCACGTGCAATACCTCGCCTTCCCCGGCGATGCAGTAATTGGTCTCGTAGTGGTTTTTGTAATGGCAATGAACGGAGTTGCCTTCGGGCACCACGGTGTGATGCACCGAATACCCGAGACCATCGGACTTGACGATCAGGCGGGTGCTGCGCCACTTCTCGGTGACGACGTGACTGCCGGTTTGAGCGAGCTGTTCCAGGGTGCGCACGATCATGGGTGTTCTCTCATGTCAGGGGTTCAAGATGCAGGGCCGTCTGGACCGACCGGGCAGGTGCAACAACGCACGGTCGCCGTCACGGTGGCCGGTCAGGCAGAGGCCGATGGGTTCTGAGGTTGCCGCCGGGAGGCTCACGCTCGGGGCGTCGATCCGGTTGGCGACTTCGGTCAGGCGAAACGCCAGACGGTTTGTTCGGTAGTAGGTCGGGTCGTCTTCAAGCTCGCTGAGTGTAGGCGGCAGGAAAGGCACCGTCGGTGTGAGGAGCGCGTCGTACTCGCTCATGCGCTGTGCGTAATCGGTCTTGCACTGCGTCAGTTTTTGCTGCGCGGCGAGGTAGGCGCTGGCCGTGACCCGCTCGCCCAAAGCGATGCGTGGCCCGACTCTCGGGTCGTAGAGGTGCGCGCGGTCTTGCAGGAACTCGCGGTGCCAGGTGAAGGCCTCGGCAATGATGATGCCGCCCTCAATGGCGATTTCACCGAAGTCCGCGAGCTCGGGCCACTCTTGTTCGATCACCTCGGCGCCCGCGCTTCTGAGCCGTGCAATCGCGGCGTGAAAGCGTTCGGTGACCGCCGCGTCGGCGTGGGCCAAAGCAAACGTCGGGGGCATCAGAAACCGGCGACCGCGCAGGGTCACAGCATGCAGGGCCGGCTCATCGGGCACCAGCGCCTGATCGACCCGCAGCAGCGTCTCGACGTCCTTGGCGATGAAACCCGGAACGTCGAACGTCGGCGACAGGAAGAGCATGCCGTCGTCGCGATAACGCTCCTTGCTCGGCTTGAAGCCTGTCACGCCGCAGAACGCTGCTGGGATACGCACGGAGCCGCTGGTGTCGCTGCCCAGTGCGATGTCTGCAAGGCCTGACGCCACGGCCACCGCGCCGCCCGAGGTCGAGCCTCCGGCGATGCGCTGACCGGTCGCGTCCAGTGGCGTGACCGGCGTGCCGAAGTGAGGATTCAATCCCAACGCCCCGAAAGCAAACTCGGTCATGTTGGTTTGCGTGGTGATCACCGCGCCCAACTGGCTCAACGCCGCGACCAGCGGGGCATCAGCCGAGGCAGGCGATGCGTTGGCCAGCACCCGGGAGCCTGCGGTGGTCGGCCAGCCGCGCACATCGAAACAGGCTTTGACCGCCAGCGTCAGCCCGCTCAGCGGCGGCACGATACCAAACCCGCTCAGGGTGTCCCACGCGCCCGCTTGCTGTTGAGCTTGCAAAAAACGGTCGCGCAAAATACCGGTCCCGGACTGATCACGGTGCCGCGCGACCGCCACGGCCTGGGCGGCGACGTGCTTGCTGAAAGACATGAACATTCCTCGCGTGTCAGTGGCGCCTGAACGAGCGGCGTTACTCAAGGTGCACCGCCCGCAAAAAAGCCCGGGTGCGATCATTCTGTGGCGAATCCAGCAGACGGCCAGGCGCCCCTTGCTCGACGATCTTGCCGTTCTCCATGAAGCAGATGCGGTCGGCAATCGCCCTCGCCACACCAATCTGGTGGGTGACGACGATAATCGTCAGGTCCCTCTCATGAGCCAGCGCGCGCATGACTTCCAGCACTTCCCCTACCCGCTCCGGGTCCAGCGCGGAGGTGGCTTCGTCGAAGAGCATGATCTTCGGTTCCAGCGCCATCGCCCTGGCAATCGCCACGCGTTGCTGCTGGCCGCCGGACAAGGTGGAGGGGTAGTGGCTGAGCTTGTCGCACAGACCGACCTGCTCCAACAGCGCACGTGCTCGTTGCTCTGCGTCCTCACGGGACAGCCCCAGCACCAGACGCGGCGCTGTGGCGACATTGTCGAGGGCAGTCAAATGCGGAAACAGGTTGAAGCTCTGGAACACCATGCCCACCAACGAACGCATGCGTTGCAAGTGCTTGCGGGTGGGTGGGATGCGTTGCTTGCCTTCGGCGGCATGCCAGAGCGCTTCGCCATCGAGCGACACCTTGCCGCTGTCGATGCCTTCCAGCGCCATGAGGATGCGCAGCAACGTGGACTTGCCCGAACCACTGGGGCCAATGATCGCGACCTTGTCGCCGCGATTCAGGCTGAAGCTGAACTGGTCCAGCACCACGGTCTTGCCGAAGCGTTTGCTGACGTTTTCAAACGAAATCATTTCAGTCATTGATGACGACTCTGCGTCCAGTGACGCAACACGAATACAAACAGGGCCGCGACCGCGCTCATGGCCAGATAGGCCAGTGCAGCGAGGGTGATCGGCTCGACATAACGGAAGCTCTGCGCCCCCACATCATTGGCCGCGAACATCAATTCCGGGACGGACACCGCCGCCAGAATCGGCGTGTCCTTAAGCATCGTGATGAAGGTATTGCCCAAGGCAGGCGTCAGCGGTTGTATCAGCTGGGGCAGCATCAGGTGGCGATACGCCTGGTAGCGGCTGAAGCGCAGGCTGTCACTGGCGTCCCATTGCCCGGAAGGCAGACTTTCCAGCACCGCGCGATACGCTTCGGCGACATAGGCGCCGTGATACAGCCCCAGCGCGACGACACCGGTAGCCACCGGGTTGAGCACGATGCCCATCTGCGGCAATACGAAAAACAGGAAGTAGACCTGAATCAGCAATGGCGTGGACCGCAGTAATTCCATCAACCCGCGCCCTGCCCACACACACCCGCGATGACCCGAGCGTTGCAGCGTGGCGAGAATCCCGCCCGCCACCAGTGCCACGGCAAACCCGCCAATGGCCGCGACGAACGCGACCCCTGCGCCATTGGCGAGCGTGGGTGCGATCTGTGCGGCGAACGACCAGGAAAAATCCATCGTCATGCCTCACTCCTCGCGTTTCGCCCACGGGCCAGCACGCCTTCCAGCTTGCGCATCGACGAGGACACCAGCAGCGAAATGAGCAGGTACATCACCAGCGTCGCCAACAAGACCGCACCCGACTGATAGGTCTTGGAGATAATGGATTTCGCTTGAAACGCAAGGTCTGGAATGGTGATCAGCGACACCAGCGACGTCGCTTTGATCAGTTCGATCAGCAGGTTGTTGAACAACGGCATCATCATGATCAGCGCCTCGGGCAACACCACCACCCGGAGGGTGTTGAAGCGCCCGAGGTTCAGCGCAGCGGCCGCATCGAGCTGCCCCTTGGGAACGGCTTCGATACAGGTCCGCACCACTTCCGCCCCATAGGCGCTGAAGCACAAACCGAGGCCCACCACGCCACATTGAAATGGCGTGAGGTCGACCCCCAGATACGGCAACACGTAGAACAGCCAGAACAACTGAGCCAAGGCTGACGTGCCGCGAAAGAACTCGACGTACAACGCCGCCGGGACATTCAGCCAACGCCTGCGCGACGAGCGGGCCAACCCCGCGACGAGTGCCAGTACCAGCGCGAGGATTGCTGATACTACCGTCAGGCGGATCGTCCACCAGAGCCCGGTCAAAAATTCGTAGCGGTATTCCCAGACCATTTCCATGAAACGTTTCCCATCCAAACGGAGCGCCCTCAAAGGCACCCCGCCTGTGTCATTCAGCTGTCATTCAGCGCAAAGGCTTGCCAGTTTCACATCACCGGTCGGGATGTCTTCCGCGGAGAAGCCATAAGGTTGGCCGATCTTCGCCGCCTCACCGGACGTGAGGATTTCCTGCAAGTACGTGTTGAACGCATCGACAAAGGCCTGGTTCTCGCGACGGAACGCGAAGCTGCCAATCCCTGACGCAGGCTTGCCGTTGATCACGGCCTGGGCGAACGGTTGAACGCGCTCAAGGCCCGGATCGTTCGCGGTCTTCAACGTGGCAGCAACCGTCACCGCCGTGTTCAGAAACGCATCGATACGACCGGTCTTCACGGCGGCGAACAGCGATGCAACGTCAGGCAGCGTGACCAGTTGCTCGGCCTTCACACCGGCGGCCAGTGCGTGGTCGGCGATGGGGCCACCGCCCGTGAGGTAACCGACCTTGATGGACGGGTCTTTGGCGATGTCTGCGTAGCTGCGAATGCCCTTGGGGTTACCCGTCTTCACGACAATCCCGTCATTGACGATGTGCGTCGGTTCGGCGAACGCCACCAGCTTGCAGCGGTCCGGGCGGATGTACAGATCGGACGCGATCACGTCGAACCGACGGGCCTGCAAACCGGGGATCAGCGCGCCGAACTGGGTGGGCACCGCTTCAAGCTGGCTGTTGCCAAACTTCGCCAGCACCGCCTTCAGCAGATCCGCTTCATACCCCACCAGCTTGCCGTTGGGGCCACTGACGATAAACGGCTCCTGCTCGGCAAAGCCGACCCTGACCGGCTTCCCGGCCTTGACTGCGTCCAGCAAATCATCGGCATGAGCGACTGACACCAACGACAAACCTAACGTGAGACCCACCAACATTGAGCGCAGCATTGTATTTCCTCCTCCCCTAATGATGGTGAAAAACTACCATACAAAAAACCATACACTTAATATCGAATAATTATGAATGTATGCCTTTTTCTTCAGTAGAAGGCCCCTATTCGCCCTTGAATAACTGAAAAAGACAACTTCAGGTTGAATAACAGACGTTTTACCCATACATTCAGGTCGAAACCATACAATACGGTCTACCTGCCTGATGCCCATCTCCGAACCCCGTCCTTCGCCGCGCCGACAATGGAATGCATGGCTCGACCTCACGGCTTCTTTCAAATACCTCGGCATCTACCAGGCCATCGTTGCCGACATTGAAAACGGCCGACTGCAACCTGGAGACTCCCTGCCGCCCCAACGTACCCTGGCCAAGCTACTGGGGGTCGACCTGACCACCGTGACCAAGGCGTATGGCATGGCGCGGGACGATGGCCTCATCGAAACCCGCACGGGCAGCGGCACCTGCGTGGCGGGGGAAACTCGCATCTCCCCCCCGACCGCCCCCGAAGCGCCGATGCTGGACCTGAGCAAGAACAGCCCGCCCCGCACCGAAGGCCAGGAAATCAATGCACTGATCGTCAAGGAGATGGGTCGGGCGTTCGCAACCATCGGCGACGTCGCCAGCTTCAACTATCAGGAAACCGGGGGAAACCTGCGCCACCGCATCGCTGGGGCCTCCTGGCTGACGCAACGGATCGAGCAGATCAGCGCCGACCGTGTGATCCTCACCTCCGGCGCCCAGAGCGCGCTGTTCGCGATCTGCCATCTGTTGAGCCGCACTTCGCGGTCGCTGGCTGTGGGGCAGTTCTGCTACCCCGGCATTCACACCGTCGCCCGGCAACTGGGCCTGGACCTGGTGCCTGTCTCCATGGACGCCGAAGGGCTGATCCCTGAAGACTTCGAGCAGGCCTGCCAACGGCACGCGCTCATGGCGTTGTATGTGGTCCCGAATATCGATAACCCGACGACGGCGACGTTGCCGGAAGCGCGACGCCTGAAAATTGCCGAGATTGCCCGCCGCCACCGCGTCACCCTCATCGAGGACGACCCCTACTCCAACATCGCCGCCAACGGGCTGACGTCCCTGGCACAGCTGGCCCCTGAACTCACGTGGCACATCGCGACCCTCTCCAAATGCGCCACTCCGGCGCTGCGCCTCGCTTATCTGTGCGCGCCTGACATTCGCAGCGCACAAGAGATCGCGGGCCTGATGCAGGCGATGACCATGATGGTCTCGCCGTTGTTCGCTGAGCTCGCCTCGCAGTGGATCGACAACGGCATCCTGCAAAACCTGACCCAGGCCATCCGCGCCGAAAACGCGGCACGACTGCTGATAGCAGGTCAGGTGTTCGCCGACCTGAACTTCAGCGCGCCGCCCCAGGGGTCGCACATCTGGCTGCACCTTCCACAGCCGTGGCAGGCGCTGGATTTCGCCCATCAGGCAGAACGCCAACACATCAAGCTGCTGCCCGCGTCGAGCTTTTCCCCGGCATCAGGTCACAGGCCCAGTGAATCGGTGCGCATCTCCCTGGGTGCCGCCGACAACCGGCAGATGCTTGAAGAAGGTCTGAAACGACTGCGCGACATTCTCGATCAGCCGTTGGCGTTTTATCAGGCGATGGTTTGAGCCCTCACTGCCGCTGTCAGCCACAGGGCTAGCAAGCGGCACACCAACGGGTGGGAGCCGGCTTCTTGGCTCCCACCCGTTTGGCGCATAACGTCATTGCACTCAAGCCCAGTCCAGTGATCACACCGCCCGAAGTTTGAAATGCTCCGAGTTGCCGATGAACCGGGTGATGCGCTGATCCGAAGACCGCATCATGTCCGCCGGTGAGGCGTCTTTGACCACCACGCCTTGCTCCATGAAGATCACCCGGTCCGACACTTTGAACGCGAACTCCATTTCGTGGGTGACGATGACCATGGTCATGCCTTCACTTGCCAGGTCCTCGATGCAGCGCAGCACGTCACCGACCAGCTCAGGGTCCAGCGCCGAGGTCGGCTCGTCGAACAGGATCATCGAAGGCTGCATCGCCATGGCCCGCGCAATCGCGACCCGCTGTTGCTGCCCACCGGACAGTTGATGCGGGTACTTGTGCACATGCTCGCTCAAGCCGACTTTCTGCAGGATGGCGCGGGCCGATCCTTCGCACGCCGCCTTCGAACCACGCTTGTGATAAGCCGGCGCCAGGGTCACGTTTTCCAACACGGTCTTGTGCGGGAACAGGTTGAAGTTCTGGAACACCATGCCGATGTCCACCGCCTGATCCAGCGACGGCACGACCTTCCCCGCGTCGGCGTCCAGGAACGGTTTGCCATGCAGCAACACCTTGCCGCTGTCCAGCGGCTCAAGGCCGTTCATGGCGCGAATCAACGAGGTCTTGCCCGAACCCGACGGCCCGATGATCGACACCACTTGCCCGCGCTTGATGCTCAGCCCGATGCCCTTCAACACTTCCAGACTGCCGTAGCTTTTCTTCGCCCCGACGATCTCCAACGCGGTCTCGCCCGTGGCCGTTTCTCGCGCAGGCAATACACCCAGCGCAGGAGAAGGGCCCGCCGTGGGTGCGGTGTTTTTGGCCGCCGTGAAGTCCAGCCGACGCTCCAGGTACGACAGCAGCCAGCCCACCACGGTGACGATGAACACGTAGTAGAACGCGACGCCGAGCATGGTCTCCAGCACCCGGAAGTTCTGGGTGTACAAGCGCTGCCCGACCGCGAGGATTTCATACAACGAAATCACCGAAACGAGCGACGTGAGCTTGACGATATTGACG
>NZ_JAAAKW010000023.1 GCF_009905615.1 Pseudomonas sp. SLFW | reverse complement strand
CCCCCATATGAGTTTCCATCAGGGCATTTTCGCCCCCTCGCGTGGAGACTCTCCCCTTGACCACCATCGTTTCAGTGCGCCGCCAAGGCAAAGTCGTCATGGCCGGTGACGGCCAGGTTTCCCTGGGCAATACCGTCATGAAAGGTAACGCCAAGAAGGTCCGCCGCCTCTACCACGGCCAAGTGATCGCCGGTTTCGCGGGCGCCACCGCTGACGCCTTCACCCTGTTCGAACGTTTCGAAGCCCAGCTGGAAAAACACCAGGGGCATTTGGTTCGCGCAGCCGTCGAGTTGGCCAAAGACTGGCGGACCGACCGTTCCCTGAGCCGTCTTGAAGCCATGCTCGCCGTCGCCAACAAAGACGCGTCCCTGATCATCACCGGCAACGGTGACGTCGTTGAGCCTGAAGATGGCCTGATCGCTATGGGCTCCGGCGGTGCGTTCGCCCAAGCCGCTGCCCGCGCCCTGTTGCTGAAAACTGAACTGTCGGCGCGCGAAATCGCCGAAACCGCGCTGCACATCGCGGGCGACATCTGCGTGTTCACCAACCACAACATCACCATTGAGGAGCAGGACCTCGCTGAATAAGCCCGACAGGCGCCGCAATTCATCGCGGCTGCCGGACTCATTCGCTCAAGAGGACCGTTGAAAACCATGTCCATGACTCCCCGTGAAATCGTCCACGAACTCAATCGCCATATCATCGGCCAGGACGATGCCAAGCGCGCCGTCGCCATCGCGCTGCGTAACCGCTGGCGCCGGATGCAGCTCCCTGAAGAGCTGCGCGTTGAAGTCACCCCGAAAAACATTCTGATGATCGGCCCGACCGGCGTCGGTAAAACCGAAATCGCCCGTCGTCTGGCCAAGCTGGCCAACGCACCTTTCATCAAGGTCGAAGCCACCAAGTTCACCGAAGTCGGCTACGTGGGCCGTGACGTCGAGTCGATCATTCGTGATCTGGCTGACGCCGCCATGAAGCTGCTGCGCGAACAGGAAATGACCAAGGTCCGTCATCGCGCCGAAGACGCCGCCGAAGATCGCATCCTCGACGCCCTGCTGCCCCCTGCGCGCGTGGGTTTCAACGAAGACGCAGCGGGCGGCTCCGATTCCAACACCCGCCAGTTGTTCCGCAAACGCCTGCGTGAAGGCCAACTGGACGACAAGGAAATCGAAATCGAAGTCGCGGAAATGGGCGGCGTCGATATCTCCGCGCCTCCGGGCATGGAAGAGATGACCAACCAGTTGCAAAGCCTGTTTGCCAATATGGGCAAGGGCAAGAAGAAGAGCCGCAAGCTGAAGGTCAAGGACGCGCTGAAGATGGTCCGCGATGAAGAAGCGAGCCGTCTGGTCAACGACGAAGAGCTGAAGGGCAAGGCGCTGGAGGCAGTCGAGCAGCACGGCATCGTGTTCATCGATGAAATCGACAAAGTCGCCAAGCGCGGCAACGTCGGCGGCGCGGACGTCTCCCGTGAAGGTGTGCAGCGCGACCTGCTGCCGCTGATCGAAGGCTGCACGGTCAACACCAAACTGGGAATGGTCAAGACCGACCACATCCTGTTCATCGCATCCGGTGCGTTCCACCTGAGCAAGCCGAGCGATCTGGTGCCTGAGCTGCAAGGCCGTCTGCCGATTCGCGTCGAGCTGAAAGCCCTGAGCCCTCAGGATTTCGAACGCATCCTGAGCGAGCCACACGCGTCGCTGACCGAGCAATACCGCGAGCTGCTGAAGACAGAAGGCCTGAACATCGAGTTCTTGCCGGAAGGCATCAAGCGCCTGGCCGAGATCGCTTGGCAAGTGAACGAGAAGACCGAAAATATCGGTGCCCGTCGTCTGCACACCCTGCTGGAACGCCTGCTGGAAGAAGTGTCTTTCAGTGCGGGCGACCTGGCCGGCGCGCAGGATGGCGGCACAATTCAGATCGACGCGGCGTACGTCAACAGCCACTTGGGCGAGTTGGCGGAAGACGAAGATCTGTCTCGCTACATTCTTTAATCAGCCCACGCCCCCCCCTGTAGGAGTGAGCTTGCTCGCGATTGCATTGGATCAGGTCAACACATCATTGCCTGCCCCGCCCTATCGCGAGCAAAGTGGATCGCCACCCCGGTCACTCCTACAATGTAACGCGCAAGGCATACCGTCGATGACACGCATTCCCTCTGCCATCCAGCTTCACAAAGCCTCGAAAATCCTCACGCTGAAATACGGCCCCGGTGAGGAATATCACCTGCCCGCCGAGTTCCTGCGGGTGCATTCGCCGTCCGCTGAGGTGCAGGGGCACGGCAAGCCGATTCTGCAATTTGGCAAGCTGGGCGTTGGTTTGACGAAAGTTGAACCGGCCGGTCAGTACGCACTGAAATTGACCTTCGATGATGGTCATGACAGCGGTCTGTTCACGTGGGAATACCTCGAACAACTGGCACAACGTCAGGAAGCCCTGTGGGACGATTACCTGGCTGAACTGAAAGCTGCGGGCAAATCCCGCGACCCTTCCGAGCAAGTCGTCCGACTCATGCTCTGAGCTGCCGCTCTAGTTCGCGCCTTCGTGACCGGCGGGCGTTTTAGGACGCACTTTCTAATTCCATCTGCTTCAATGCTCCGCGCAGCGGTCAATGACTGGCCCTGCTTGCGATTTTTATAAATCTCGCGTAACCAATGATTCTGGCAAGCCATCTGCATCGGAGTTTTAGCAGAAGCCTGTCGGTGTGAACCGCAGCAGTCGCATGCAGCGCCATCGAAAAATACGGCGCCTTGCAGGAGCATTCACACCCGTTGTGTTAATCATCGGTCACCCGAGAGCAGTGCTGGCGTTTGCCCGTGGCGTGTTTTCACAGGGATGCCAGCGCTCGTCTCAGGACAATGGAGCGTCGTAGATGAGTAACAAGAGTAATGATGATCTGCCGCGTCAAGCCTCTGAACACACCCTGGGGTTGAACCCCGTCGTCGGCTTGCGGCGCAAGGATTTGCTCACCACGGCACGCATGGTCTTGACCCAGGCCATCAAGCAACCGATCCACAGCGCCAAGCACGTGGCCCATTTCGGGCTGGAACTGAAAAACGTGCTGCTCGGCAAATCCAGTCTGGTGCCCGACAGCGACGACCGTCGTTTCGCCGACCCGGCCTGGAGCCAGAACCCGCTCTATCGTCGCTACCTGCAAACCTACCTCGCCTGGCGCAAGGAGTTGCACGACTGGATCGACGACAGCAGCCTTTCGCAACAAGACATCAGCCGCGGCCACTTCGTGATCAACCTCATGACCGAAGCCATGTCGCCCACCAACGGCGCGGCCAACCCGGCGGCGGTCAAACGCTTCTTTGAGACGGGCGGCAAGAGCGTCCTCGATGGGCTCTCGCACCTGGCGAAAGATCTGGTGAACAACGGCGGCATGCCGAGCCAGGTCAACATGGACGCCTTCGAGGTCGGCAAAAACCTCGGCACCACCGAAGGCGCCGTGGTGTTTCGCAACGACCTGTTGGAACTGATCCAGTACAAGCCGATCACCGAGCAGGTCCACGAACGCCCTCTGCTGGTGGTACCCCCGCAGATCAACAAATTCTATGTGTTCGACCTCAGCCAGGACAAAAGCCTGGCGCGCTTCTGCCTGCGCAACAACGTGCAGACCTTCATCATCAGTTGGCGCAACCCGACCAAGGCCCAGCGTGAATGGGGCCTGTCCACCTACATCGACGCGGTGAAAGAAGCGGTGGACGTGGTCTGCAAGATCACCGGCAGCAAGGACGTGAACATGCTGGGCGCCTGCTCCGGCGGAATCACCTGCACTGCCTTGCTCGGCCACTATGCGGCGCTGGGCGAGCAGAAGGTCAACGCGCTGACCCTGCTGGTGAGCGTGCTCGACACCACCCTCGACACGCAGGTCGCGCTGTTCGTGGATGAGCAGACGCTGGAATCGGCCAAGCGCCATTCGTATCAGGCGGGCGTGCTGGAAGGCAAGGACATGGCCAAGGTCTTCGCCTGGATGCGCCCCAACGACTTGATCTGGAATTACTGGGTCAACAACTACCTGCTGGGCAACGAGCCGCCGGTGTTCGACATCCTGTTCTGGAACAACGACACCACGCGCCTGCCCGCCGCGTTTCACGGCGATCTGATCGAGATGTTCAAGAACAATCCCCTGATTCGTCCAAACGCGCTGGAGGTCTGCGGTACGCCGATTGATCTGAAACAGGTCAAAAGTGACATCTTCTGTCTCGCAGGCACCAACGACCACATCACGCCGTGGGTGTCGTGCTACAAGTCGGCTCGACTGTTCGGCGGCAAGACCGAATTCGTGCTGTCCAACAGCGGGCATATCCAGAGCATTCTGAACCCGCCGGGCAACCCGAAGGCGCGCTACATGACCAACCCGGAACTGCCCGAAGAAGCCACTCGTTGGCAGGAGGACGCCAGCAAACACACTGACTCGTGGTGGCTGCACTGGCAGGCGTGGCAAGCCGAGCGCTCCGGCAAACTGAAAAAATCTCCCGCTACATTGGGCAACAAGGCGTATCCCGCAGGCGAAGCGTCTCCGGGCACGTATGTGCATGAGCGTTGATCTGGATTAACTACCACCTGTAGGAGTGAGCTTGCTCGCGATGTCGTCGGAATAGTCGATATAACACTGACTGAACTATCGCAATCGCGAGCAAGCTCACTCCTACAGGTTTACAGGCAACTGTGAGCTCTGATTCGCCACTGACGGCAAGCATCGAACACACAGAAACCGCCCACGCGGTTTCAGGACCGGAAGACGCGCAGGACTGCTTTACCGGCGTTTAACCAACAGGGCTTCGCGCATGCCGCAACCGTTCGTATTTCGCACCATAGATCTGGATGGTCACAACATCCGCACCGCAGTGCGCCCCGGCAAGAGCCATCTCACGCCGCTGCTGATTTTCAACGGCATCGGCGCCAACCTGGAGTTGGTGTTTCCGTTCGTCGATGCGCTGGACCCTGACCTCGAAGTCATCGCCTTCGACGTGCCTGGTGTTGGCGGTTCATCGACGCCAAACCGTCCCTATCGCTTTCCTGGTCTGGCGAAACTTGCGGCACGGATGCTGGATTATCTGGACTACGGACAGGTCAACGCGATTGGCGTTTCGTGGGGCGGAGCGCTGGCCCAGCAATTCGCCCACGACTACCCCGAGCGCTGCAAAAAACTCGTGCTCGCGGCCACGGCGGCGGGCGCGGTGATGGTGCCGGGCAAACCGAAAGTGCTGTGGATGATGGCGAGCCCGCGTCGTTACATTCAGCCGTCGCACGTGATCCGCATCGCGCCGGACATCTATGGCGGAGCGTTTCGCCGCGATCCGAATCTGGCGGCAAACCACGCCGCGAAAGTCCGTTCATCCGGAAAGCTCGGCTATTACTGGCAGCTGTTCGCGGGCATGGGCTGGACCAGCATTCATTGGCTGCACAAGATCCAGCAACCGACGCTGGTGCTGGCAGGGGATGACGACCCGCTGATTCCGCTGATCAATATGCGACTGCTGGCCTGGCGTATCCCCAATGCCCAGCTACACATAATCGACGATGGTCACTTGTTTTTGATCACCCGGGCCGAAGCCGTGGCCCCCATCATCATGAAGTTTCTGCAACAGGAGCGGCAACGCGCCGTCATGCATCCACAACCTGCACCGACCGTGCGATAACCCAAGGAATAAGGGGCGCATTCGTGCCTCACATCAAAGAGAAATCGCTTCACTGACTGCGTTATCGGCGGGATTGCCAGACGTGGAACAGCGCACTGCTCAGGGGAGGTCGAGCGGTGCGCCGCTGTATTTGCTGATGGCCAGACGAAGGAGTGTTGATCCATGCGAGACAAACCGGCGAAGAATAGTTATCCGACGCCAGCGACCTACATCAATGCGCAAAGCGCAATCACCGGCCTGCGTGGTCGGGATCTGCTGTCGACCCTGCGCAGCGTGGCCTTGCAAGGTCTCAAGCACCCGGTTTACACGGCGCGCCATGCGATTGCCCTCGGCGGTCAGTTGGGGCGTGTGATGCTGGGCGATACGCCTCACCAGCCACACCCGAATGACGCCCGCTTTAACGATCCGACCTGGACGCACAATCCGCTGTACCGTCGCGGCTTGCAGGCGTATCTGAGCTGGCAGCATCAGGTGCGCGACTGGATCGACCACAGCGACCTGCCCGAAGACGACCGTTCTCGCGCGCAATTCATTTTCTCCCTGCTCAACGATGCACTGGCGCCGACCAACACCCTGCTCAACCCGCTTGCTGTGAAAGAGCTATTCAACTCCGGCGGCACCAGCGTGGTGAAGGGCCTGAGCCACATGCTCGACGACTTCATGCACAACAACGGCCTGCCGAGCCAGACCACCAAGGACGCGTTCGAGATCGGTCGCACCCTGGCCGTCACTCCCGGCGCCGTGGTGTTTCGCAACGAGCTGCTGGAGCTGATCCAGTATTCGCCGATGAGCGAAAAGCAATACGCCCGACCGCTGCTGATCGTGCCGCCGCAGATCAACAAGTTCTACATTTTCGACCTGAGCCCCACCAACAGCTTCGTGCAGTACGCCCTGAAAAACGGCGTGCAGACTTTCATCATCAGTTGGCGCAATCCGGACGTCCGCCATCGGGAATGGGGGCTTTCCAGTTACGTACAGGCGGCTGAAGAAGCGATGAACGTGTGCCGTGCGATCACCGGCGCGCGGGAAGTCAACTTGATGGGCGCCTGCGCGGGCGGCCTGACCATCGCAGCGCTGCAGGGCCATTTGCAGGCCAAGCGACAACTGAGGCGGGTGTCGAGCGCGAGTTACCTGGTGAGCTTGCTGGACAGCGAAATTGAAAGCCCAGCGACGTTGTTCATCGACGAACAAACCCTCGAAGCCGCCAAGCGCCGCTCTTACCAGCGCGGCGTGCTCGACGGTCGCGAGATGGCCAAGGTCTTCGCGTGGATGCGCCCCAACGATCTGATCTGGACGTACTGGGTGAACAATTACCTGCTGGGCAAGGCGCCGCCGCCGTTCGACATCCTTTACTGGAACAACGACAGCACGCGTCTCCCCGCCGCGCTGCACGGCGATCTGCTGGACTTCTTCAAGCACAACCCGCTGACCCGTCCGGGTGGACTGGAAGTGTGCGGCACACCCATCGATCTGCAGAAAGTGACGGTGGACAGTTTCAGCGTCGCGGGCATCAACGACCACATCACGCCGTGGGACGTGGTCTACCGCTCGACCTTGCTGCTTGGCGGCAACCGGCGCTTCCTGCTGTCGAACAGTGGCCACGTGCAGAGCATTCTCAATCCGCCCGGCAACCCCAAGGCGAACTTCGTTGAGAACGGCAAGCTCAGCAGTGATCCCCGCGCCTGGTATTACGACGCCCACCGCACGGACGGCAGTTGGTGGCCGAGTTGGCTGAGCTGGATTCAAGAGCGCTCGGGCGCGCAGCGCGAAACGCTGCTGGCGCTGGGCAATCAGAATTACCCGCCGATGGAGGCGGCGCCCGGGACGTATGTCAGAGTTCGCTAGAAGCACCACGGACTCTTGCTGAACGTTGCTCCTGTAGGAGTGAGCTTGCTCGCGATAGCGGTGTGTCTCTGAACACATTCAAACCTGACGAATCGCTTTCGCGAGCAAGCTCACTCCTACAGGAGCATTCGAATACCTCAGTGCCGAATTAAGAAGACCGGATGAAGACCCGCGACCGAATACTCGAATGCGCCCTGCTGCTGTTCAATCAGCAAGGCGAGCCCAATGTTTCAACCCTGGAAATCGCCAACGAGCTGGAGATCAGCCCCGGCAACCTCTACTACCACTTTCACGGCAAGGAGCCGTTGGTGATGGAGCTGTTCGAGCGCTTCCAGTCCGAGCTCGCGCCGCTGCTCGACCCACCCGCCGATGCGCGCCTGGACGCCGAGGATTACTGGCTGTTTCTGCACCTGATCGTCGAGCGTTTGTCCCATTACCGCTTTCTGTTCCAGGACCTGTCGAACCTCGCCAGCCGCCTGCCGAAGCTCGCACGGGGCATTCGCCACCTGCTCAACGCCATCAAGCGCACCCTCGCCTCTCTGCTGGCGCGTTTGAAGGCCGAAGGGCAAGTCACCAGCGACACGCAGGCGCTGGGGCAACTGGTCGAACAGATCACGATGACGCTGCTGTTCTCGCTGGATTACCAACGCATCCTCGACCGTGAGGGTGAAACTCGGGTGGTGGTGTACCAGATCATGATGCTCGTCGCGCCGCACCTGAAACCGGGCGCGAGGCATGCGGCAGAGCGGTTGGCTTTGCATTATCTGGAGGATTGATGTCAGCCGAAACATCCCCTTCGCTGCCGGTCGGATGGCACAGATGTTTGGTATTTATCTCCCCTCTATCGCAACAAAAAACCCGACCTGTTCTCACAGATCGGGCTTCGGTCCAACCAGCCGTGAATCAGGACTGGCTGGAAGGTGTCGACGCGGCGGAATTGGTCGACGGTGCAGCGGCGGGCGCGGACGGTGCCGGGGAGGCAGGCGCGGCGCTGGTGGTTGCAGCAGGAGTGGATGCTGCGGCCGGTTTGGCGGCTGCGGCGGGCTTCGGTGCTGCGGGTTTCTTGGCAGCGGCTGGCTTTTTCGCAGCGGCGGGTTTGGCCGCGACAGGCTTGGCTGCCGGTTTTGCCGCAGCAGGCTTGGCCGCTGCTTTCGGGGCGGGTTTGGCCGCCGGTTTCGCAGCAACGGTTTTCGCCTTGGCGGCGGTGGACGCAGCGGCTTTCGACGCAGCGGCTACCGGCTTGGCCGCTGCGGTTCTGCTGGCGGCGGCGCTTGCGGCTTTGGCGACCGGTTTAGCCGCAGCTTTCGCCAACGGCTTGGCAGCGGGTTTGGCGGCGGTTTTAGTGGCAGGTTTCGCCGTTGCCGTTTTCGACGCCGAAGGCACCGAGGCGCCCGTCAGTTTTTCGATTTGCTTGGTCAGCAGATCAACTTTGCTGTGCAGGGCTTTGACTTCGTTGCGGCTCGGTACACCCAAGCGAGAAATCGCGCTGTTCAGACGCTTGTCGAAAGCCCCCTCCAGTTCGCCCCATTTGCCCAGCGCCAGGTCCTTCACGTCACCGACGCGGGACTTGGTCGAAGCCTTGGCCGTGTCGACGGTTTTACCGACGGTGGCCTTGGTTTCTTTCTCGGCTTTTTCGCCGTCTTTCACCAGCGTTTCGAAAAGCTTACTGCCGTCATTGCTGATCTTCGAGTAAGCGCCTAAACCAGCCAGCCAGATTTGGCGGGAGTATTTCTCCACTTCACCAATCCAGGAGCTGCCTTCTTTTTCGGTTTTCTTTTTGCCAGCCATCCCGCTCTCCTTATTGTTTACGCGCGACACGTTCAAGCAATGCCGTCAGCTCATCGAGCTTAGCAGACAGTGTCTCAACATCATGTTTAGACGGAATGCCAATGCGATTCAAGGCGCCGGCCACACGGCGGTCGAAGGCGCTCTCGATTTTGTCGAGTTGCACTTCCACACGGCCTTTGGCTTTGGTGATTTCGCCGGTGACTTCATCCTTCGCCGAATCGATTTCGCTGTTCGCGGCTTCGATTTTTTCGTCGATGACTTTCTTGGCTTTCTTTTCGGTCTGCTCGCCGGTCTTGATCAGCTCTTTGACGTACTCAGCGCCTTCCTGCCCGGCCTTCACGTAAGCACCCAGGCCTGCGAGCCAGATTTTGCGGGCGTAGAGACGAACCTCGGAGAACGTCTTCGCTTCTTCGGCTTCGATTTTTTTCTTCAGAATCACTTTGGCCATGGTGCACCTCACGCTCGAAAGGGATAGGAGGAACCACCCCGCAGACGGGGGCATGGGCACAAAGTAGAGAGAAAAATTAGAAAGCTCACCCTAGACGATGAGCACGACGAGCAACTGTAGGAGTGAGCTTGCTCGCGATAGCGGTATGTCTGTAGACGCATCGAGGGCCGACGAACTGCTATCGCGAGCAAGCTCACTCCTACAGACTTTCGGCCTACGTTACAGCGCTAGCGCCCGCAAGCCACGCTCCTAAAAATAGGCCGTCAGGCAATAAGCGCTTTATCCAGCTGCCGCTCGACCTCAGACTGGATCGTGGTGCTCATCGCCGACAGGAAGAAATTCAGCTCGATGTTGACCCGCACCAGCGCGTCTTCCACCTCAACGGTGCCTTTGGCGCCCTTGCCTTCCAGCGACACGGTGTCGCCGTTCCAGCTGTGCTCGATGCCATATTTGTCGCCCAGCTTCTCAGCCAGCAGCTCGGCTTTCTCGCGAGCCTTGTCCTTGCCCAGTGCATGCGGGCGTTCCACGGTAATACGGGCCATCGGCGGGCTCCTTCATCGGCGTAAATCGTCGGGCCACTATACCAGCGGCGTTCGGCGAAGAAACTGTTGGCGGTGAGCCTTGTCAAGACAAAGCCAGCCCCGACGATTAGAATGGCGGCACTTTATTCCGGTGACAGCGATATGAACGATCCGCGCAAAGGCAGCGATGCCGAACCCACCACCCACTTCGGTTACAAAACCGTCGCTGAAAGCCAGAAGGCCGAGAAAGTCGCCGAGGTTTTCCATTCCGTGGCGGCCAAGTACGACCTGATGAACGACGTGCTGTCCGGCGGCATGCACCGTCTTTGGAAACGCTTCACCATCGAGCTTTCCGGTGTGCGCACCGGCAACCGCGTGCTGGACATCGCAGGCGGTACGGGCGATTTGGCCAAGAAATTCTCCCACCTGGTCGGTCCGACCGGTGAAGTGGTGCTGGCCGACATCAACGCGTCGATGCTGAAAGTCGGTCGCGACCGCCTGCTCGACCGTGGTGTGGCGGGCAATATCAAGTTCGTCCAGGCCGACGCTGAAAAGCTGCCGTTCCCGGACAACCATTTCGACTGCGTGACCATTGCCTTCGGCCTGCGCAACGTCACGCACAAGGAAGACGCCATCCGCTCGATGCTGCGCGTCCTTAAACCGGGTGGCCGCCTGCTGGTGCTGGAATTCTCCAAGCCGACCAACAAAGTCATGTCCAAGGTTTATGACGCCTATTCGTTCGCGTTCATGCCGTTGGCGGGCAAGCTGATCACCAATGATTCGGAAAGCTATCATTACCTGGCCGAATCGATCCGCATGCACCCGGATCAGGAAACCCTGAAGTCAATGATGGTAGAGGCCGGTTTCGATCGCGTGACCTACCACAACATGACGTCCGGCATCGTCGCCCTGCACCGTGGTATCAAGCCCTGATGCTGATCAGCGGCTTGCTCGCTAGTGCCGAGCACGGCATCAACCGTGTGCTGCAAATGGACAGCACCGCCCTGCCACGCCTTGAGCGCCTGAGCGGAAAGGTGATTGCGGTCGAATGCACAAGCCCGGCGTTTCACCTGCACATTCTGCCCAGCGACGAAGGCCTGATGTTGGCCTCGCGCTGGGAAGCAGGCGCTGACGTGACCCTGCGCGCCCCGGCTGCCAGCCTCATGCGCCTTGCGCTGAGCAAGGACAAGAACGCCGTGCTGCACAGCCCGGAGGTCGAGCTGGATGGCGAAAGCGCCGTGCTGCTGGAGTTGGTGGGCGTATTGCAGGATCTCGACCTCGACTGGGAATACGAGCTGCAACGCTGGCTCGGCCCAGTCGCCACGCCGCTGATGGGTGGCCACCTGCGCAACAGCGCACGCTGGACCCGCGAGAGCATGGCGAGCCTGAGCCACAACCTGGCCGAATACCTGGCCGAAGAATCCCGCACCCTGGTCGGCAAACGCGAGGCTGAAGCCCGCTTCGCCGAACTGGATCAGACCCAACAAGACCTGGAACGCCTCGAAGCCCGCTTCGAGCGTCTGGCCCACTCCCTCAAATCCAGCGATAACGCATGAGCCTGCTTGCCGTCCGCCGCCTGTTTCGCATCCAGCGTGTCGTAATCCGTTACCGCCTCGATGATCTTTTGTTCGCCCTGCCACTGCCGTGGTGGCTGCTCGCCGTGCGCTTCGTGCTGCCGTGGCGCTGGATTCCCCGACGCAAAAGCGAGCTGACTCGAGGTGCGCGCCTTCGCTTGGCGTTGCAGGACCTGGGGCCGATCTTCATCAAGTTCGGCCAGTTGCTTTCGACCCGCCGCGACCTGCTGCCCGAAGACATCGCCGACGAGCTGATGATGCTCCAGGACCGCGTGCCGCCGTTCGAATCCGAAAAGGCCATTGCCCTGATCGAGTCGCAGTTGGGCGCGAAAATCAACGACGTGTTCAGCCGTTTCGATGTTGCGCCGTTGGCGTCCGCGTCGGTGGCGCAGGTTCACGCCGCTCGCCTCAAGACCGGCGAAGAAGTCGTCGTGAAAGTCGTGCGTCCGGGCCTCAAGCCGGTCATCGGCTCGGACCTGGCGTGGCTCTTCATCCTCGCCAAGATCGCCGAGCGTTTGTCTGCCGACGCCCGCCTGCTGCACCCGGTGGACGTGGTCGCCGACTACGAGAAGACCATCTACGACGAACTCGACCTGTTACGCGAAGCGGCGAACTCCAGCCAGCTGCGCCGCAACTTCGAAGGCTCGACGATGCTGTACGTGCCTCAGGTCTATTGGGACTGGTGCCGCCCGAAAGTGCTGGTCATGGAGCGGATTTACGGCGTTCAGGTAACCGATCTGGCGACCCTCGCGGATCAGCGCACCGACATGAAGAAACTCGCCGAGCGTGGCGTGGAGCTGTTCTTCACCCAAGTGTTCAGAGACAGCTTCTTTCACGCCGACATGCACCCTGGCAACATTTTCGTCAGCACGGTTTCGCCGTGGGACCCGCAATACATCGCCATCGACTGTGGCATCGTCGGCAGCCTCACGCCGGAAGACCAGGACTATCTGGCGCGCAACCTGTTCGCGTTCTTCAAGCGGGATTATCGCCGCGTCGCACAGCTCCACATCGACTCAGGCTGGGTGCCCGCTGAGACCAAACTCAACGAGTTTGAAGCCGCGATTCGTACCGTGTGCGAGCCGATCTTCGAGAAACCGCTCAAAGACATTTCCTTCGGTCAGGTGCTGATGCGCCTGTTCCAGACCGCGCGTCGCTTCAACATGGAAGTGCAGCCGCAACTGGTGCTGTTGCAGAAAACCCTGCTCAACATCGAAGGCCTGGGCCGTCAGTTGTACCCGGAACTGGACTTGTGGAGCACCGCGCAGCCGTTTCTGGAACGCTGGATGCGCGAGCGCGTCAGTCCTAAAACGCTGATCGGCAACCTGCAATCCCAGGTCGAACAGATTCCACATCTGGCGAACATGACACGCGATCTGCTGGAGCGCCTCTCGCAGCCGCACACTTCCGATCCCGCGCCTCCGTACACGCGCAAGGGCGACCACTGGGCGTTGCGTCTGATCGGCGCGGCATTGCTGGGCGGTGGCGTGGTGCTGGCGACGGCCCATACTCAATCAGGTGACGAATTGATCGCCCTGAGTGCCTGGCCCGCGCTGCTGATGCTGGTCGCCGGGCTCTATCTGGTCGTGCGCCGATAGCCATCGGGGCAAGCCGCTGGCACACTAACCCACCCACCCATCGGCCGGAGCCGACGATGAAAGACTGGCTGGACGAGATTAAATGGGACAGTGACGGTTTGGTGCCAGCGATTGCGCAGGACCACAAGACCGGGCGCGTCCTGATGATGGCCTGGATGAACCGCGAAGCGCTGAGCCTGACGGCCACCGAGAACCGCGCCATCTACTGGTCGCGCTCCCGTGGCAAATTGTGGCGCAAAGGCGAAGAATCGGGCCATGTGCAGAAATTGCACGAACTCCGTCTGGACTGCGACGCCGACGTCATCATTCTGATGGTCGAGCAGATCGGCGGGATCGCCTGCCACACCGGCCGCGAAAGCTGTTTCTACCGGGTTTTTGACGGTGCAGGCGACGATGCTGGCTGGAAGACCGCGGACCCGGTCCTCAAAGACCCGCACGCCATTTATCACGCAGGACACTGAACATGACCGATACCCTGTCTCGCCTCGCCCAAGTGCTCGAAGAGCGCAAAGGCGCGGCTGCCGACTCCTCCTACGTCGCCAGTCTCTATCACAAGGGGCTGAACAAGATTCTGGAGAAGGTCGGTGAAGAGTCGGTCGAAACCATCATCGCTGCCAAGGACGCCGCCGTCAGCGGGGACTGCAGCGATGTCATCTACGAAACGGCAGACTTGTGGTTTCATAGCCTGGTGATGCTCGCAGCGCTGGGCCAGCACCCGCAAGCCGTACTCGATGAACTGGACCGCCGCTTCGGCCTGTCCGGACACGTCGAAAAAGCTGCTCGTTCGACGGATTAAACACGGGCCTGCGAGCCCTGAAATCATTGTGAGGAACGCGTCATGGGCATTTTTGACTGGAAACACTGGATCGTCATTCTTGTGGTCGTCGTATTGGTCTTCGGCACCAAGAAACTGAAAAACCTGGGCACTGACGTTGGCGAGTCGATCAAAGGCTTCCGCAAGGCCATGAACGACGAAGAAAAACCGACCGAACAACCGCCTGTTCAGCCACAGCCGACCGCGCAGCCTGTTCCACCGACTCAGCCGCCGTATCAGCCGCACACCATCGACGGCACTGCGCAGAAAGTCGAAGAGCCCATCCGCAAAGACTAGGTCGTGACGCATGTTTGGTATCAGCTTCTCTGAACTGCTGCTGGTCGGCCTCGTTGCCCTGCTGGTATTGGGCCCCGAGCGTTTGCCGGGGGCAGCGCGGACGGCCGGGCTTTGGATCGGGCGTCTGAAACGCAGCTTCAACGCGATCAAACAGGAAGTTGAGCGCGAAATCGGCGCCGATGAAATTCGTCGTCAATTGCACAACGAGCACATTCTTTCGCTGGAAGAAGAAGCGCGCAAAATCATGCAACCGCAGCAAGCGGCGGCGCCCGTCGTGCCGCCAGCGGTTCAGCCGGTCAGCGAGCCCGCCGCGCCGATCATGGGTGCCGCGCCTACGCCACCGAGCGCCGACATTGGCCCGGCAGCGCCTGCTGAAAGCGCGTCGGTCACGCCGCCCGCTGCGCAGCCCGAGCCTGTTCCGCCTGTCGCGACACCTGCGCCCGCTCCGGTGGCCACTACGCCCACGGCCGTGCCGGGCGCGCCCTCCGCCAACGATTCGACACAGCCCCCACGAGCCCCATGAGCGAAATCCCGGAAAACGACCAGCAAATGCCGCTGGTCTCGCACCTCACTGAGCTGCGCTCGCGCCTGTTGCGTTGCGTGCTGGCGATCTTCGTGATCTTCGGTGCGCTGTTCTACTTCACGCAGAAGATCTACACCTTCGTCTCGGCGCCACTGCGCAAGTTCTTGCCCGAGGGCGCGACGATGATCGCCACTGATGTGGCCTCGCCGTTTCTGACCCCGTTCAAGCTGACGATGATGGTGGCGCTGTTCCTGGCAATGCCGGTCATCCTGTACCAGATCTGGGGCTTCATCGCGCCAGGCCTGTACAAACACGAAAAACGCGTGGCGGTGCCGCTGCTGATTTCCAGCATCATTCTGTTCTACGCCGGGATGGCCTTCGCCTACTTCCTGGTGTTCCCGCTGATCTTTCACTTCTTCGCCAGCGTGACCCCGGAAGGGGTGTCGATGATGACGGACATCTCCAGTTATCTGGATTTCGTCATGACGCTGTTCCTGGCGTTCGGCGTGGCGTTTGAGATCCCGGTCGCGGTTGTGTTGCTGGTGTGGATCGGCATCGTCGACGTGAAGTACCTGAAGAAGATTCGCCCCTATGTGGTGATCGGGTGCTTTGTGGTCGGCATGATCCTTACGCCGCCGGACATTTTCTCCCAGACGCTGCTGGCCGTGCCGATGTGGCTGCTGTTTGAAATCGGCGTGTTGTGCAGCTCGATGGTCACCAAACGCGGCGACCACGAAGACGACGAGAAAGCCGAAGACGAGCAAGACCAGCCGCCAGCGACCCAGCCGTGAACCTGCTGCTTCTGGAAGAGGCCGACTTCATCTCGGCTGATCGGGTGGTGTTGCGCGATCGGCGCCTCACACACATGCTAGAGGTGCATCGTTCGGAGGTCGGCGACAGCCTGCGCGTTGGACGCGTGGGCGGTTTGCTCGGCAGCGCGCAGTTACTGCGTCTCGAACCCCGCGAGGCGGAACTGTCTGTCAGTTTCGACCGTGAGCCTCCCGCTAAACTGCCGCTGACCCTGGTGCTCGCCCTGCCCCGCCCCAAAATGCTGCGCCGGGTGTTTCAGACCGTTGCCACCATGGGTGTGCCCAAGGTCATTCTGGTCAACAGTTACCGCGTCGAGAAAAGCTTCTGGCAGACGCCGTTTCTGGAGCCTGGGGCGATTCGTGAGCAACTGATCCTGGGGTTGGAACAGGCCCGGGACAGCGTGTTGCCTGAGATCATCATCGAGAAACGCTTCAAGCCGTTCGTCGAAGACCGGCTGCCTGCCATCGTTGAGGGGACGCTTGGGTTGGTTGGGCATCCCGGCGATTACCCGGCCTGCCCGCGTGCGGTCAATGAGCCGGTCACTTTGGCCATCGGCCCGGAAGGCGGCTGGATTCCCTACGAAGTCGACCTGCTGCGCGAATCCGGCCTGAACCCTGTGCAGCTCGGCGACCGCATCCTGCGGGTCGAAACCGCCGTGACTGCCCTCCTCGCCCGGTTGTTCTAAGCCGGGCTCAGGCTTCTGCCGAAGGCAGAGGCGGCATCGCGGCGCGATTCCAACGTCTTCGATTCCAGGCTCTTCCCATTGCAACGACTCTTGGCCGATATGCCATCCTCGCTCTGCTTCAGATTGGTGCGCACTTGCCGATAGCGTGACGTCCCAAAAAACAATCAGCAAGGAATCGTCATGTATCGCTGGACCGCCCAACGCCTCGGAAATATCAGTGTCAGTCGTAAGCTCGGGATCGGGTTCGGGCTGGTTTTGCTGTTGACGCTGGTCATCACCGCAACAGGCTGGTCGGGCGTGAGGTCGTTGATTGATCGCGGCGAGAAGCTCGCGACGATCTCCCAGATCAATGAGTATTCCCTGGCGCTACGCATTGCACGCATGAATTACGAAACCCAAGCCAGCCCTGATACGGCGAAGGCCGTCATGACCGCGCTGGACCATCTCGACGCGGAGCTCAAGACGGCCCACGGCAAGCTCGTGGTCGGGAGCGATCTGAAGCTGCTGGACGCTCAGACCCAGGCCGCCACTGACTACCGTCGCACATTCGAGGACATGGCCAAAGCCATTCAAGCCCGTGAAGCCAGCCGCGTGAATCTGGGCGCAGCCGCTGACGCCGCCGTGGACGAGGTCAACAAGATCGAAGAGGCGTTGATCCAGCACGACAACATTCTGCAATTCAACAGCGCCGTGGGCGTGAGCAAGCTGATTCAGCAGGCGCGTTTTCAAGTACGCGGCTACACCTTCAGCGGCAATCCAGATTTCGAAAAGAGCGCCACATCCGCCATCGAAGAAGCCATCGTTGGCGTGAACACCTTGGCGGGCGATGTCTCGTCCCAATACATCCCGCAGCTGCAACGGGCGAATCTGGCCCTCAAAAGTTACGGCGCTGCAGTCGCACAATACCGCGACGCCCAACTGGTGAGCCGCCAGGCGCTGCAGAAGATGGAGGGGTTCGGTCAGCAGTTGCTCGACCTGAGTGACAAATTGACCACCTCACAAAATACCAAGCGAGACGCCGACAGTGCGCAGGCCCAATCGATGCTGAGTCTGGCGACAGCGCTGGCTCTGTTTTTCGGGGTCCTTGCGGCGTGGGCCATTACTCGCCAGATTACCCTGCCGTTGAAACACACGCTCGTCGCGGTGGATCGCGTCGCGTCCGGCGACTTGACCCACAACTTGAGCATTGATCGCCGTGACGAACTGGGTCAGCTGCAAGGCGGCATTCAGCGCATGACAGTGAACCTGCGCGAGCTGATCGGCGGCATCAGCGACGGTGTCACGCAAATCGCCAGCGCCGCTGAGCAGCTGTCCGCGGTGACCGAGCAGACCAGCGCCGGGGTTAACAATCAGAAAGTCGAGACGGACCAGGTCGCTACGGCCATGCACCAGATGACGGCCACGGTGCAAGAAGTCGCACGGAATGCCGAGGAGGCTTCAGAAGCCGCCGTGGCGGCCGATCAGCAGGCCCGTGAAGGCGACAAGGTCGTGAGCGAGGCCATCGCTCAAATCGAGCGTCTGGCCACCGAAGTGGGGCATTCCACCGAGGCCATGGGTGAACTCAAGCGCGAAAGCGACAAAATCGGCAGCGTGCTGGACGTGATCAAGTCGGTCGCGCAGCAGACCAACTTGCTGGCGCTCAACGCGGCCATCGAAGCCGCCCGGGCCGGTGAAGCGGGTCGCGGCTTCGCCGTAGTGGCCGATGAAGTGCGCAGCCTGGCCCAGCGCACGCAGAAATCCACCGAAGAGATAGAAGACCTGATCACGGGCTTGCAGAACGGCACGCAACAGGTGGCGACGATCATGGACAACAGCCGTGAATTGACGACCAGCAGCGTGGAACTGACCCGTCGGGCTGGTGGCGCGCTGGAAAGCATTACCCGAACCGTGTCCGCGATCCAGTCCATGAACCAGCAGATTGCGGCCGCCGCCGAGCAGCAAAGTGCAACGGCCGAAGAGATCAACCGCAGTGTGCTGAACGTGCGGGATGTGTCGGAACAGACCTCAGCGGCCAGTGAAGAAACCGCGGCCTCCAGCGTGGAACTGGCACGTTTGGGCACGCATCTGCAGGGGCTGGTCGGCCGGTTCAGGGTTTGACCGAGCAGCTTGCCGCCGCTGAAACCGGTGGGAGCGAATTCATTCTGGACGGCAATCCGACGAAGCGGTGGTACATCCGATGCATCTCCATCGGCTGTACGATTTTTCGCGAATGAATTCGCTCCTACAGGGGCACGGGGAGCCGTCGAAATCCGGGCACAACTGAATATCTGTGACCTGGTTCACCCCACGCTTCGCCTCGGAAACGTCCTACACCCTCTTCAGGTCACGCTCCCGTTTCCCCTGCCGATGCGCGCTTATCGCCCATCCGCAGGAGATGCACCATGTCGCAAGGAATCAACGGGGCGCTGGCCAATACCAGCGTCAAACTCAAACTGGCACTGGGCTTCGGCCTGGTATTGCTGCTGACGCTGGTCATCACCCTCACGGGCTGGCACGGCCTCGACGCCATGATCGAGCGCTCAGAGTCGCTGACCTCTATCGCCCAGCTCAACGCCCTGACCAAAGACCTGCGCGCCGAACGCATCACGTTCCGGATGGAAAACACGCCGGAGAGTGCCAGCCTGGTCGCCACCCGCATCAATGAAATCGAAGCGCACCTTGGAACGCTCAGGCATGACGAGGAAGACGCGGACGTACTTCAAATGCTCAATAAACAAAGCGAGACCGTCCGAGCGCTGGAACAGGCTTTCGGCGACTTGAGCCAATTGCTGCAAACCCGCGATACATCTCGGGCGCTCATGAAAGAGCTTTCGGATAACGTGATCAGTGCGGTCGATCAGGTCGAGGCTGACGTATTGAAGGCTGTCAGCGAGGAGCAGGATAACAAGGAAAAACTCGAAGAATTCGCCAATATCCTGCAACTGCGGCGGCACATTCAGACGGCTCGCTACGAGGTTCAGGCTTACGTTTACAGCGGTAAGGATGCCTTTGAAACAGGGGCGATCAAAGCAATCGAGAAGGCGATTGAGGCGGTCGATCAGATCGTGGCCAGCCCCTCCGACACCAACGCAAGTATTTTGACGGCAGCGCGCAAAGCACTGGAAAACTACCGCGAACAGCTGAATACGCTGAAAGTGGCTCAGACCAAAGCTGAGGCCGCTCAAGAGTCGATGGAAGCCATGGGCGACGTGTTGCTCGCATCCACCGCCGAGATTACCGCACTGCAAAGCCAGCGCCGGGACAGCGATGCCGATCGGTCGCGCAACACCCTGATCGGCGTGGCACTGCTGGCTATCGTGCTGGGGTTGTTGGCGGCCTGGCTGATCACCCGGCAGATCATCCTGCCACTGCACCAGACCCTCGCAGCCGCCAAGCGGATTGCCAGCGGCGACCTGAGTGTTGACCTCGACGTGCAACGCCATGACGAAATGGGCAGTCTGCAACAAAGCATGCAGGACATGACCCTGCGACTGCGGGCGCTTATTTCGGGCATCAGTGACGGTATCGCGCAGATTGCCAGCGCCGCCACGCAGCTGTCGGCGGTAACCGAACAGACCAGCGCCGGGGTCAACGATCAGAAACGTGAAACGGATCAGGTCGCCACGGCGATGAATCAGATGACCTCCACTGTGATGGAAGTCGCACGCAACGCCGAAGAGGCCAGCGAGGCGGCGGTGCAGGCTGATCAGCAGGCGCGGGAAGGTGATCAGGTGGTCGCAGACGCCATTGGCCAGATCGAACGGCTGGCGGTCGAGGTGGCCAATTCCACTGACGCCATGGGCAAGCTCAAGCTGGAAAGCGACAAGATCGGCGGCGTGCTGGACGTGATCAAGTCGGTGTCACAGCAGACGAATTTGCTTGCGCTGAATGCCGCCATCGAAGCGGCCCGGGCGGGGGAAGCGGGCCGGGGGTTTGCCGTTGTCGCCGATGAAGTGCGCAGCCTGGCCTTACGCACGCAGCAATCCACCGAAGAAATCGAACTGTTGATCGCGGCCTTGCAGAGCGGCACGCAACAGGTGGTGAGCACGCTGGATGCCAGCCGCACGTTGACGGATCGCAGCGTCGAGTTGAGCCGTCGGGCCGGTGCGGCGTTGGAGCACATCACCCGCACGGTCTCGACGATCCAGACCATGAACCAGCAGATCGCGACGGCAGGCGAAGAACAAAGCGTCGTCGCCGAGCAGATCAACCGGAGCGTGCTGACCGTGCGGGATGTGTCCGAACAGACAGCAGCAGCCAGCGAAGAAACCGCCGCTTCAAGCCTGGAGCTGGCGCGACTGGGGACGCATCTGCAAGAGATGGTCGGGAAGTTTCGGGTGGGCTGAACGCGATGCTCTCTATGGCGTTCTTGCTACGAGATCGCTGTGGGAGCGAATTCATTCGCGAAAGATCGTACACCCGACGCAGATGCGTCGAATGTACCCCCGCATCGTCGGATTGCCGCCCAGAATGAATTCGCTCCCACAGATTCGCTGGCGAAGATGCGATTTGAGGGTCGCTCCTCCCCTGTAGGAGTGAGCTTGCTCGCGATGACGCCAGGTCGGTCAACACTGCGACATCTGACAGGACACCTCGCGAGCAAGCTCACTCCTACAGGAAGTGCGGCTGCTGGAGGTTGTACCTGATCACACCCAAACAAAAACGCCGCCGAAGATCACTCTCCGGCGGCGTTTTTTTTGCAGCGGTTACGTCAATCAGGCATTGGCGAGCGACGGCACGTTCAGGTGTGTCGCAGGCTGCAAGGGCAGCAGGGGCGCGTGAGGGTCGGCTTTCACCGACGCTCGCCACGCTTCCAGCCACGCTTCGTTGCCTTCCGCCCAGACCGCCTCATGCAGACGCGCCAGCGCAACAGGATCGCTCAGCAATTGCAGGCGTTCGTTGTTGTTCAAGTGCTCCGGGCCGCCTTTGATGGCGTGGCGCACGCGTTCGACGCGCATCCACTCGATCGGCTCGGCGTGACGGTGACGTGAGGTTGCCAGTGCACAGGCCAGAGCGTTCTGCTGTGGATCGACCACGGCACGAACAAAGCCATCGTTCAGTGCATGCCAACGGTTCTCGTGAGTGTACTGATCGGTCGACACCAGCTCCTGCGGCGGGGTGTGCTCTTCCGGGATCAGGAACAGACTTTCATCCTTCGCTTTCAAGCCCAGGTTGGTACGGCTGGAAATGACCGACACCGGGATCGAGAGCATCAACGAGCCGACAATCGGCACCAGCCACCACAGGAAGCTTGGGTTGAGCCAAGCCACTAGCAGCGCCCAGCCGAAGCCGAGCAATGTCTGCGGTCCGTGACGCTTGACCGCTTCGCTCCACGGCGTGGAGTCGTCGTCACGTTGTGGCGAGTTCCAGGTCGCGGCCCAGCCGAGGAACGCGGCCAGCACGAAGCGGGTGTGGAAGATCATCCGCACCGGCGCCAGCAGCATGGAGAACAGCATCTCCAGGAGCATCGACATGGTGACTTTGATCCGACCGCCATAGCCCGTCGCGCCTTTGGCCCAGATCAGGATGACGCTGAGCAGTTTTGGCAGGAACAGCAGAACGACGGTGGTCGAGAACAACGCGACGGCTTTTTCCGGGTGCCACTGTGGCCACAACGGATAGAGCTGACGCGGCTCCAGGAAGTAGGTCGGTTCCATCAGTGTGTTGACTGCGAGCAGCGCCGTCGACAACACCAGGAAAAGGAACCACAACGGCGCCGAAAGGTAGGACATCACGCCCGTCAGGAACACCGCACGGTGAACCGGGTGCATGCCTTTCACCAGGAACAGGCGGAAGTTCATCAGGTTGCCGTGGCACCAGCGACGGTCACGCTTGAGCTCGTCCAGCAAGTTCGGCGGCAGTTCTTCGTAGCTGCCCGGCAAATCATAGGCAATCCACACGCCCCAGCCGGCACGGCGCATCAGCGCAGCTTCGACGAAGTCGTGAGACAGAATTGCACCGGCAAACGCGCCTTTACCGGGCAACGGCGCCAACGCGCAGTGCTCGATGAACGGCTTCATGCGAATGATCGCGTTGTGACCCCAATAGTGGGATTCACCCAGCTGCCAGAAGTGCAAACCGGCAGTGAACAGCGGGCCATACACACGGGTGGCGAACTGCTGCATGCGGGCATACAGCGTGTCCATGCCCGAAGCACGTGGCGCGGTCTGGATGATACCGGCGTCCGGGGTCGCTTCCATCAAGCGCACCAGACTGGTCAGGCACTCGCCGCTCATCACGGAGTCGGCATCGAGTACGACCATGTAACGGTAGTCACCGCCCCAGCGACGGCAGAAGTCGTCGAGGTTGCCGCTTTTGCGTTTCACGCGACGGCGGCGGCGGCGGTAGAAAATCCGGCCAAAACCGCTGGTCTCGCGGCACACGTCCAGCCACGCCTGCTGCTCGGCAACGGCGATGTCGGTTTCGTTGGTGTCGCTGAGCACGAAAAAGTCGAAGCGATCCAGATCGCCTGTCGCGGCAACGGACTCGAAAGTGGCACGCAGACCGGCGAATACGCGAGGCACGTCTTCGTTACAGATCGGCATGACCAGCGCAGTACGCGCACCGGCTTCAATCGGCTCGTTGCCCGCGCTGGCGCCGGAGATACGGTATTTGTCACGCCCGGTCAGCAGTTCGAGGAAGCCCATCAAGGCGGTCCAGAAACCGGCAGACACCCAGCAGAACAGAATTCCGAACATCAGCAGAATGGTGGTCTGCAGCGCGTACGGCATCACTTGAACGGCGGTTTGCCACAAGGTCTGGCGGCTGATTTCGTCGAACGAGACCAGCGACCAGCCTTGGTACGGCAGGATGCCCTTCATGTAGAAGCCAGCCACGATGGTCTGGCCCAGCATGAGGATCAGCAGAATGTAGCGACGGATCGAACCGACCGTGCGCCACCGGGACTTGGGCAAGTCGCGTGGCAGATCGTCCTTGGCCGGCTTGGGCGGGTTGGTTTTCCCGGTCAGACGACGCCAGCCACGGTGCAGGATGTTGGTCCGCCATGGCTCCGGGACGACTTTGGTACGGCGGATCGGCGGCGTGGCTTTGAGGCATACGCGACCGCTGGCGTCGACCGTCAGCATTTCTGCTTCGTGCAACTCGTCAGCGGTGGTCAGGGTCAGGCGACGGCCCACCGAAGCCTGAGCGGCCTCGGCGGAGTCGGTGACGGTCTGCGCCGAAAGGCGTTCATGCAGCTCAGCGAACGAGGTGCAGCTGGCCAGTTCGGCCCGCTGCTCGTCACTCATTGGCAGGTGTGCGAGATACTCACTTAGAGATTCAGGCACGGCTTGTGAATTACTCATCGGCTGGCAACTGGTAGCTCCAGGTCTCGGTCAGAATCTGTTGATTCATGGCCGGGCCCTGCTGGGTGGATGCAGCCTGTACCGCTGGCTGCGTGGTGTCTTTATTACCTTTGTTCGCCTTGGCAGCATCGCCCAGGGCGGCTTCAGGCTTCGACGCTTCGTCGGACTTGGCTTCAGCGACCTTGGCAGCGTCAGCTGGCTTGGCGGCATCGGCCTTCGCGTCTTTCGCAGCAGCGTCTTTACCATCGGCTTTCGCGTCGGCCTTGGCCACTTTGGCGTCTTTCGCATCACCGGCTTTCACAGCGTCGGTTTTGACGATTTCGGCTTTTTCGTCTTTAGGCGCGGCAGCGGCGACCGCCGGTTTGGCGTCCGCTTTTTTCTCAGGCTTCTTGTCTGCTTTGTCAGCAGTGATCAGCGCAGGTTCCTTACCAGGTTCGACCGGGGTCTCGCGCAGCAGGTAAGCGCGCAGCTCCACGTTCTTGTTGGTGTCCTTGACCTTCAGGCGCAGCGTCAGGCGCCAGCCCTTGGTGACCGGGTTGTAACGCAGGTTGTTTTCGACCAGCTCGGTGTTGTCGTCAGTGGTGACCTGGCTGCGGATCGCCGGGTCTTCACCCAACTTGGCCAGGGTCGGGCCGACGAAATCGACCAGATAGGCAACGCTGCCATCCGGCTGTCGGATCAGGTTGGACTGCTTCACGTCACCGGTGGAACGCAGGGTCTGCTTGACCCAGCCCAGATCCGGCGAGTGAATGGAGTCTTCATCCATGGTCCAGTGCAGACGGTAGTTGAAGTCGATTGGCTGACCCGGCTCAGGCTGGGTTTCCGGCTTCCAGAACGCAACGATGTTGTCGTTGGTTTCATCAGCAGTCGGAATCTCGACCAGATCGACAGTACCCTTGCCCCAGTCGCCTTTTGGCTCGATCCAGGCACTTGGGCGTTTGTCGTAGCGGTCGTCCAGGTCTTCGTAGTGGCTAAAGTTACGACCACGTTGCAGCAGACCGAAGCCGCGCGGGTTTTCAACCGAGAAGCTGCTGACAGCCAGGTGTTTCGGGTTGTTCAGAGGACGCCAGATCCACTCGCCATTGGCGGCCTGAATCGACAGACCGCTGGAGTCGTGCAGCTCGCGACGGTAGTTGAGGACTTTCGACGGCTGGTTGGCGCCGAACAGGTACATGCTGGTCAGCGGCGCAACGCCCAATTTGCCGACCTTCTCACGCAGGTACATGCGCGATTGCACGTCGACCAGGGTATTGGTGCCCGGACGCAGGGTCAGTTTGTAGGCACCCGTGGCGCGTGGGGAGTCCAGCAGCGCAAAGATCACCAGATGGTTGTCATCCGGGTTCGGCTTTTCGATCCAGAACTCGGTGAAACGCGGGAATTCTTCACCCGACGACATCGCGGTGTCGATGGCCATGCCACGGGCGGACAAGCCGTAAACCTGACCTTTGCCGATGACGCGGAAATAGCTCGCGCCCAGCATGGTCATGATTTCGTCTTGTTTGTCGTCCTTGTTGATCGGGTACGTCACGCGGAAACCGGCGTAGCCGAGGTTTTCGGTGGACTTAGGATCGAACTTGACGTCACCAAAGCTGAAACGGCTCGGATCGTATTTGATCTCGTTGACCGTCGTGGCGGTGACCTCGTTGATCTTCACCGGGGTGTCGAAGTGCATGCCCTGGTGATAGAACGAGATTTTGAACGGCGTCTTGTCAGCGGCCCACTCGGCCTTGTCCTGCAAGAAGCGGATTTTCTGGTAGTCGGCAAACTTCATGTCGCGGAATTCCGCTGGAAGGTTGCTTTTGGGGGCTACGAATTTCTGTCCGGCCAGTTCTTTGGCCTTTGTCGCCACGTCGTCAATATCGAACGCCCAGAGCTGGCTGGCGCCGAAAAGACAAAACAAAGCCGACCCGGCCAACAAGGCGCTGCGCAGGCGCTTGCCAGGGGTCTTTGGTGCATTACATGGACTAACAATCACGAGCAACCCTCGCCGAAAACAGATGAAGAAACCAACGGCCAGCTTTCAAATGCCGGGTTGGCGAGCATTGTTCCGACTCCGAAAGGGGCCAATGATTCCCCAAACGATTTCGGACCAGTCTGCGTTTTTACCGATGGGACGAGTTTTCACTCGCCTTTGTAGCGCGCGATTATCTAGTAGCCCGCGTTACAACGCATCAGGGGAAACAAAGTATTTATGGCTTTTTGCCTAATAAATTCGGGTGCATCAGGCAAAACCGGCGATTCAGGTCTCAAGCAAAAATGTCACAGGGCCATCATTCACCAAATGCACCTGCATATCCGCACCAAATTGGCCCGAAGCGACCGTCCCGTGCGAGGTTTTAGCCTTTTCCAGCAAATAGTCAAACAATTCGGCGCCGAGGGCGGGAGGCGCGGCTTTGGAGAAGCTGGGGCGCATGCCGCTTTTAGTGTCGGCGGCCAATGTGAACTGTGAAACCAGCAGTAATCCACCGCCCACGTCGTTCAACGACAGGTTCATTTTGCCGTCGGCGTCGCTGAACACCCGGTAGTTAAGCAGCTTGTGCAGCATTTTGTCGGCGCTGGCGCGAGTGTCTTGAGGTTCGACCCCCACCAGCACCAGCAGCCCCTGATCGATGGAGCCTACCGTTTCGTTCGCGACATCGACACGAGCTGAACGTACTCGCTGGAGCAAACCCTTCATTTATTCGCCTCGTATCGGAATGGTTCGCCAGACCCTGTAGGAGTGAGCTTGCTCGCGATGAGTTGGAGCAGTTATTACAGACATGACTGACAGACCGGAATCGCGAGCAAGCTCACTCCTACAGAAAGTATGCGGCCGAACTTCAAGCCTCTTCCGGCGGAAGATCGAGCAAACGCCGCGCCACTTGCGACGCTGCGCGTACCAACGCATCGGTGATGCCCGGTTCGGAAGCCGCGTGGCCCGCGTCGCGAATCACCTGCAATTCGCTGTTCGGCCAGTTCTGGTGCAGTTCCCACGCGTTATCCAGCGGGCAAATCACGTCGTAGCGGCCATGCACGATGATCCCCGGCAGGTGCGCGATCTTGGGCATGTCGCGAATCAGCTGGTTTTCTTCAAGGAAGGCGTTGTTGGTGAAGTAATGGCATTCGATGCGGGCAATGGACAGCGCGCGCTGTGGCTCGGAGAAGCGGTCCACCACCAGCGGGTTCGGACGCAGTGTCGCGGTGCGACCTTCCCACGTGGACCAGGCCTTGGCCGCGTGCATTTGCGCGATCTGATCGCTGCCCACCAGACGCTTGTGGAAGGCCTTGAGCAGATCGCCCCGCTCGTCCTGCGGAATCGGCGCCAGGTAATCTTGCCAGTAATCGGGGAACAGACGGCTCGCGCCTTCCTGATAGAACCAATTGATCTCCTGCGGACGGCACAGAAAGATGCCGCGAAGAATCAGGGCGTGCACACGGTCAGGATGAGTCTGGGCGTAGGCCAGCGAAAGGGTCGAGCCCCACGAACCGCCAAACAGCACCCATTTGTCGATGCCCAGGTGCTTGCGAATGCGCTCAAGGTCTTCGACCAAGTGCCACGTGGTGTTGTTTTCAAGATTGGCGTGAGGGGTGGAACGGCCGCAACCGCGCTGGTCGAAGGTGATGATGCGGTACAGGTTCGGATCGAAATAGCGACGGCTCTGCGCATCGCACCCCGCACCCGGCCCGCCGTGGATGAACACCACCGGCAAGCCTTCCGGCGAGCCGCTTTCATCGACATACAGCACATGAGGCTCTTCCACTGCCAGATCGTGCCGGGCATAAGGTTTGATCTGCGGGTACAAAGTCTGCATAGGTGCTCCATAAGTCCAATTCAGGGGCTTCTATCTATCTGCCGTTGGGCATCATAAACCCGAAATGACAAATGATCATATTGGCGCAGTGAACGCCGCGTATCGTGTGCAGCGGCGGAAACTGGAACGATCGATGCAAGGTGCTTCGCAGCCTCTGACAACTTGAAAAACCGGCGAACCAGAGCGAGCTGTTCGAGTCGAACCGAGGGGCGTGCAACCGGATATTTCGCCCGATGGCAGGAAATAACCGACGACACCCCCTACAGTCAATCAACCCCATTCAATCGTCCAACCAACTTGAGGTCGTACCCGATGTCTCCGGAACCCAACGTTCGTGACGCTGAAGTGGCAGCCTTTCGTGAAGCTGTACTCACCAAACTCGAATTCGCTGTCGGCAAAGACGCCGACCATGCGTTCGACCATGACTGGTTCATGGCCATCGCCCTGGCGACTCGCGACAAGATGGCCGAGAAGTGGATGAACCACACGCGCTACATCTACCGCCAGGAAAAGAAACGCGTTTATTACCTGTCGCTGGAATTTCTGATCGGACGACTGATGTTCGACAGCCTGAGCAACCTCGGTATCCTCGAAACCGCACGTGAAGCACTCAAAGGCCTGAACGTCGATCTGGAAAGAATTCGCACGCTGGAACCCGATGCTGCACTGGGCAACGGCGGTCTGGGCCGTCTGGCCGCGTGCTTCATGGAGAGCATGTCCTCCCTCGGCATCGCCGGTCACGGTTACGGCATTCGTTATGAGCACGGCCTGTTCCGTCAGGCCATCGTCGATGGCTGGCAGCAGGAACAGACCGAGAACTGGCTGGACTTCGGTAACCCGTGGGAGTTCGAACGTCCGGAAGTGATCTACCAGATCGGCTTCGGCGGCAGCGTTCAGCCGGTCCTCGACAGCAACGGCACGCCCGTGCTGGATGCCTCGGGCGAGACCCGTCAGGTCTGGAGCGCGGGCGAAACCGTCCGGGCGATTGCCTACGACACCCCCGTCGTCGGCTGGCGCGGCAAGGCCGTGAACACCCTGCGTCTGTGGCGTGCACGAGCGGTTGAAGACCTTCACCTCGAACGCTTCAACGCCGGTGACCACGTGGGTGCGGTGGCGGAAGTCGTGCGCGCCGAGAGTATTTCCCGCGTGCTCTATCCGAACGACAGCACCGAAGCGGGGCAGGAACTGCGCCTGCGCCAGGAATATTTCTTCGTGTCGGCCTCGCTGCAAGACCTGCTGCGCCGCCACAAAAACATGGGCTACACGATCAACAGCCTGCCCGAGCACGCCGCGATCCAGATGAACGACACGCATCCGTCGATTGCGGTCGCGGAGCTGATGCGCATCTTGATCGACCTGTACGACGTGGAGTGGGACGAGGCCTGGCGCATCACCGTCGGCACCCTCGCCTACACCAACCACACGCTGTTGCCCGAGGCGCTGGAGACCTGGTCGGTCGGCCTGATGGAACGCATGCTGCCGCGCCACATGCAGATCATTTACATGATCAACGCCCAGCACATCGACGACGTGCGCCTGGAACACAAGGACGACCCGGACCTGTTCGGTCTGCTGCGCGCGGTGTCGTTGATCGAAGAAGACAATGGCCGTCGCGTGCGCATGGGTAATTTGGCGTTCATCGGTTCTCACAGCATCAACGGCGTGTCGGCCCTGCACACGCAACTGATGCGCAAGACCGTGTTCGCTCAACTGCACAAGCTGTATCCGGACCGCATCAATAACAAAACCAACGGCATCACCTTCCGCCGCTGGCTGTTCCAGTCCAACCCGCAGCTCACCTCGATGCTGGTTGAGAAACTGGGCGAACAGGTCCTCGACAACCACGAAACCGCGCTGCTCAAACTGGAGCCATTGGCCGACAACGCCGCGTTCCAGCAAGCGTTCGCTGCGCAACGGCTGCAAAGCAAAACCGCGCTGGCCAACATCGTTCAGGAGCGGTTGGGCATCACGCTCAACCCGGAAGCGCTGTTCGACGTGCAGGTGAAACGGATTCACGAATACAAGCGCCAGCTGTTGAACCTGTTCCACACCGTGGCGTTGTATCAGGCCATGCGTGCCGACCCGAGCACCGACTGGGTGCCACGCGTGAAGATTTTCGCAGGCAAGGCGGCGGCCAGTTATCACTCGGCCAAGCTGATCATCAAACTGGCGAATGACATCGCCCGCACGGTGAACAACGATCCGACCCTGCGCGGTCGCCTCAAAGTGGTGTTCCTGCCGAACTACAACGTGAGTCTGGCAGAAAGCATCATTCCGGCTGCCGACTTGTCCGAGCAGATTTCCACGGCAGGGCTCGAAGCATCGGGCACCAGTAACATGAAGTTCGGCCTCAACGGCGCGCTGACCATCGGCACCCTGGACGGCGCCAACGTGGAGATGAGTGAGCAGGTCGGGCTGGAACACATGTTCATCTTCGGCATGACGTCGCAAGAAGTCGAAGCGCGCAAACACGCGGGCGAGTTCAACGCGCACAACGACATCGCGTCGTCGCCGCGCCTGAACGACGTGCTGCAAGCGATCCGAGGCGGGGTGTTCTCGCCGGATGACCCGTATCGCTATGCCGGGTTGATCGAGCAGTTGATCAACTACGACCGTTTCTTTGTCTGTGCAGATTTCGAGTCGTACTGGGACGCCCAGGCCCGCGTCGAAAAACGCTGGCACGACAGCAAGGAATGGTGGCGCTCAGCGGTCCTCAATACGGCCCGCATGGGCTGGTTCTCCTCGGACCGGACGATTCGGGAGTACGCGAACGAGATCTGGCACGCGCTGGATTGATGTTGTGATGCAGGACGGCGGTGGGTCAGTTGCACTTTTTCGCGACTGACCTGCCGCTGCGCTGCCGTCGTAACCTCCGGCAGCAAACACGATGGATCAGTTGTCGTCGAATGTGCTGATACACGGAGTTTGCAATACCCCTTGTAGCGACGCAGTTCTCGCGTCCTGACACAAAATGTTTCCTCTTCCCCGGCGCCCGATATACTCCTCGCCATCGCCGTTCTGCGGCCGAAAAGGGATGTCGTAGCGTGCAATGGATTCTTCTGTTGGCTGGCTTGTTCATCGGAGCGGTGTTGGACGAATCGCTGATGGGCGGCGCCGTGGGTGGGGTTATCGGCCTGGCTCTGGGGTTGAGCTTGCGCCTCTCCTCTGTCGCGCGCGAAGCCGCTGCGCAGAAGGCCGAGCTGGCGAAAACCCGGCTTGATCTCCAAGCCGTTCAAGCACGTCTGAGCCAACTGGACTCGACCGCCACGCAACTGCCAGACGCCCCTGCGCCCGCTCCGCTCGATATCCAGCCCGTCGCCGACACTGGCCCCGAGTTGCTTTGGGATCTGCCAGACCTCGAACCTGAGCCTGTTGAATCCACCACTGATTCCGAATGGCGCCGCCCGGTCGATGCCCCTCCCCCCTTGCGCCCTGTTGCTCCCGTGCCTGCCCAGCCAAACCTGTTCGACAGCGCCCTGCTCCGCGCCAAGGACTGGTTGCTCGGTGGCAACACGGTGTTGCGCGTCGGCGTGGTGCTGCTGTTTCTCGGTCTGGCATTTCTGCTGCGCTACGCCACCGAAGGCATGGTCGTGCCCATCGAAGCCCGTTACGCCGGGGTCGCGGCGGCTGCGCTGGCGCTGTTGGGATTGGGCTGGTGGCTGCGTCAGCGCAACGAATCTTTCGCCCTGATGCTGCAAGGCACGGGCGTCGCGGTGCTGTACCTGACAGTCTTCGCCGCGATGAAAGTCCACACTCTGCTTGCGCCCGGCATGGCGTTCAGCCTGTTGGTCGCGGTGACGGTGTTCTCCGCCATCCTCGCGCTGACGCAAAACTCCCTGGCCCTCGCCTGTGTGGCCGCGCTCGGTGGTTTCGCAGCACCGTTGCTGACCTCCTCGGGCGAAGGCAGCCACGTCGCGCTATTCAGCTATTTCGCCCTGCTCAACGCCGGGATCTTCGCCATCGCCTGGTTCAAGGCGTGGCGGCCGCTGAACCTGATCGGCTTCCTCGGCACGTTCGGCATCGGCTGCGCGTGGGGCTTGAAGTCCTACACGCCGGAGTTGTTCTGGAGCACCGAGCCGTTCCTGATTCTGTTCTTCCTGATGTACCTGGCCATTGGCTTACTGTTCGCCCGCCGCAAGCTTCAAGAGCACGCCACCGGCCCTGAAAACGACAGCCGCGAAGCGGTCTTGCGCTGGTCGGCGAAGCACAGTCACTACGTCGATGGCAGCCTGTTGTTCGGCACGCCCATCGCCGGGTTCGGCCTGCAATACGCCATCGTCCAACACATCGAATTCGGCGCGGCCTTCAGTGCCTTGGTGCTGGGCCTCCTTTATATGGGCATCGCGCGGGTGCTCGCCGGGCGCGCGCCGGGCCGGGCATTGCTGCTGGTCGAAACCTGCCTGTCACTCGGCGTGGTGTTCGCGACGCTGGCCATTCCTCTGGGGCTGAGCGCGCAGTGGACGACCGTCGCCTGGGCCGTCGAGGGGGCTGCGGTGTTCTGGTTGGGCATGCGGCAGAACCGCCTGCTGGCGAGGTTCTTTGGTCTGCTTCTGCAACTGGGCGCAGGCTTCGCGTTTCTCGGAATGGTGGGTCGCTGGGCCGCGTGGAACGACGGCCCGACCTTCAATCATGGCGATTTCTGGACGCCGCTGATCATCGGGCTGGCGGGCTTGATCAGCGCCTTCGTCGTAGAGCGGATCGGCACGTTGCGTCTGGCGTTCAGCGAACGCGTCCTGCAACCTGCGCTGTTGGTCTGGGGCGCGCTGTGGTGGTCGATCGCCCTGTGCGTCAGCACCCATTACGTGCCGGGGGCCCGAGAAATCCCGACGCTGTTGCTGCTGGGTGCCTTCAGTGTCGGGCTGTGGACCGTCGTGTCGCTGCGCCTCAAATGGTCGGGGCTGGCGCAGCTGTGCACGCTGTTGACGCCCGCCAGCCTCGCGCTGCTGGCCTTGATGCTGTTCAACCCTTATTACCACCCCGCTGCGGATTGGGGCTGGCTCGGCTGGGTGGCGGTGTTCGCGGCTCATGTCCTGTCGCTGAAGAAGCTGGACGCTGTGCTCAATAGACACCTGCGCAGCACAGCGCATGTTCTTGGGTGCTGGCTGATCCTCGGCTTGCTGTCGCTGGAGTTGCGTTACGGCCTGTTGATCCTGTCCGAGTCCTACAACGCGTGGCGCTGGCTGGGTTGGGCCTTGCTGCCAAGCCTTTATTTGCTGGCGATGACCGCGCCGCGCAATGGGCCGGTGCCGGTGCCGTGGCCGGTCAGTGCCTACCCTCGCGAATATAGGGTCTGGGCCGCTGCGCCTCTGGCGGTCCTGATGCTAACGTGGTTCTGGCTTGCAAACTGGTTCAGCGAAGGGGCGGCCGATCCGCTGCCTTACCTCCCGTTGATCAACCCGTTGGAGCTGGGCCTGTTGATCACCCTCGCCGGTATCTTCAGCTGGACACGTCAGCAACTGCCACAGCTGGGCGTCAGTCCCGATCATGCGCGCAAAGTGGCGCTGGTCATCGCCGGGGCTTCGGTCTTTGCGCTGGTCACCGCCATGGTCATGCGCACCGCGCATCATTGGGCGGGCGTTGCCTGGCACACCGACGCGCTGTTCGAATCGATGCGCGTGCAAGCGGGCCTGTCCATCGTCTGGACCCTGATGGCGCTGGCGCTGATGATCGGCGGCCATCTGCGCAAACGGCGGGATGTGTGGATTGTCGGCGCGGTGCTGATCGGCATCGTGGTCGCCAAACTGTTCTTCATCGAGCTGAGCAATCGCGGCGGACTTGAGCGAATCGTCTCGTTCATCGGCGTTGGCATTCTGCTGCTCGTGGTGGGATATTTCGCACCATTGCCGCCGAAGAAACCTACGCGCAGTCCATCGTCAGACGACGTAGCGCCCATTGATTCGGCATCGCCATGAAAATCAGGAGTTCGTTGTTGAGCCGTCAGTCCCTCGTCAAGGCCGCTGTTTTCGGATCGATGCTGTGCGCCGCGCTGTTCGCTCAAGCCGAAGACTTGCCGGACGATTTCGCCAGCCACACACCGTTGAGCGTCAGCGGTGAAGGGCCGTGGTATCGCCTTGAGCTGCCACTCGCCGCGCAGTTGAACGCACGTCAAGGCAACCTCAACGACGTACGCATTTTCAACGCCGATGGTCAGGCCCAGCCGTACGCGCTGACCCTCAGTCAGCCGCAGCGCGCCGAAGACGAAACCCCCGTCGATGTGAAGTGGTTCCCCCTCTACAACAGCGACGACGCCAAGGACGCCGAGCCGAAAATCCGCGTCGAACGCACCACCACCGGCACGCTGGTCGAAGTCCAGCCCCAGGGCGAGATCGAGGCAGGCGAAGAAATCCTGCGCGGCTGGCTGCTCGACACCAGCGCCATCAACGCGCCGCTGGACCAGTTGATTCTCGACTGGAACGCCGAGCGCGATGGTTTTCAGCGATTCAGCATCGAGGCCAGCGACGACTTGCAGCACTGGAAGCGATGGGGTGAGGGTCAGGTGGCGCGGCTTTCGTTCGCGGACGAGCGGGTCGAACAGCGCGTCGTGACCTTGCCTGGACGCAACGCTCGCTATCTGCGTCTGCTGTGGACCAACCCGCAATCGGCGCCGACGCTGACCTCTGCGCAATTGGTCAGCACACGCCCCGGCGTGATGCCGCTGAGCTGGTCGCCGAGCATCACCGGCACGGTCGAAAAGCCCAGCGTGTATGTCTGGCAGCTTCCGGTGGCCCTGCCGCTGGAGCGCATGAAAGTCGACATCACTCAGCCCAACAGCCTCGCGCCGGCCACGCTGTATGGCCGGGCGGACAACAACGCCCCATGGCAGCTCATCGACGACGGCCTGCTCTATCGGCTGACTCAGAACGGCCAGGAAGTGGTGCAGGATGAAATGGCGCTGCCCGGCAATGTCGTCCGGCAACTGAAACTCGAAGTCGATGATCGCGGCGGTGGTTTGGGCAATGCAGCACCAAAACTCCGCTTCGCCGTGCGCGCCACGCAAGTGGTGTTCCTGGGCCGAGGTGCACCGCCTTACAGCCTTGCCATCGGCAACGCGACCATCAAAGGCGCAAACCTGCCGCTCAACACGTTGGTGCCCGGCGTGACGTCGGAGAAGCTGGCAGCGCTGGGCACGGCCAGATTGACCACTACGCCGGTGGCCGTTGCAGCGCCTGCCGCCCCCGTCGCCTCGGGGCCGGACTGGAAACGCATCGGCCTGTGGAGCGTGCTGGTGCTGGGGGTGATTTTTTTGGGATGGATGGCGATTGGCACGTTGCGCGCATCGAATTCGAAGCGTTGAAGCTGAACCGATCCTGCAGGTGAAAAAACGCGAACGTGGCACCTCAACTTGTCACGGTCGAACGTCTACGCTCATGTAGCCCGTGAACTCAATCACTACAGAGTCGGTCTGACAGGCAGTAATAAGTCCTTACACGCGTTAAACTGTGCGCGTTTTTTATTTCCCTTCTTCCGGAGCTCTCCATGTCCCGCGTTACCCTGAGTCGCTATCTGATTGAGCAGACCCGCAGCAATAACACTCCTGCCGATCTGCGCTTCCTTATCGAAGTGGTGGCGCGTGCGTGCAAGGAAATCAGCCACGCAGTATCCAAAGGCGCCCTGGGTGGCGTCCTCGGCAGCATGGGTACTGAGAACGTTCAAGGTGAAGTGCAGAAGAAGCTGGACGTGATGTCCAACGAAATCCTGCTGGAAGCCAACGAGTGGGGCGGTCACTTGGCAGGCATGGCGTCCGAAGAAATGGACAACGCCTACCAGATCCCGGGCAAATACCCGAAGGGCGCGTACCTGCTGGTGTTCGACCCACTGGACGGCTCTTCCAACATCGACATCAACGCCCCGGTCGGCACCATCTTCTCGGTGCTGCGTTGCCCGAATGAATACCTGAGCCAGAACGAAGCCCTGAACGAAAAGGCCTTCCTGCAGCCAGGCACTCAACAGGTCGCTGCCGGTTACGCCATCTACGGTCCGCAAACCATGCTGGTCCTGACGCTCGGCGACGGCGTTAAAGGCTTCACCCTTGACCGCGAAATGGGCAGCTTCGTGCTGAGCCATGAAGACATCAAGATTCCGGAGTCCACCCAGGAATTCGCCGTCAACATGTCCAACCAGCGTCACTGGGAAGCCCCGGTCAAACGCTATGTCGAAGAGCTGCTGGCCGGTGAAGAAGGCCCGCTGAAGAAGAATTACAACATGCGTTGGGTGGCTGCGATGGTCGCCGACGTGCACCGCATCCTGACCCGTGGCGGTCTGTTCATGTACCCACGCGACGCTCGCGAGCCGTCCAAGCCGGGCAAGCTGCGTTTGATGTACGAAGCCAACCCGATGTCGTTCCTCGTTGAACAAGCGGGCGGCGCGTCCACCAACGGCCACCAGCGCATCCTCGACATCCAGCCTGAAGGCCTGCACCAGCGTGTGGCGGTGTTCCTGGGCTCGAAAGAGGAAGTGGAACGCGCAACGTCGTACCACCAGGAATAACCGTGAACTCGCCCTGGCTGCCGGTGCTGGCGTGGTGGTTCGGTTCGGCCGAATCACCGACCGAAATCGCCAAGGCGAAAAACACGCTGTGGTTTGGCAAGAAAGCCTCTCAGGACACCGACGCGCGCCAGCGTTTCGGTGCTCTGGTCGATCAGGCGCTCCAGGGCGAATTGTCCGACTGGGCTGAAACCCCTGAAGGCTGGCTCGCCCTGGTGCTGCTCCTCGACCAACTCCCTCGCATGATCTTCCGCAACAGCCCTTTGGCCTATGCGGGTGACAAACGTGCTCAAGAACTGGTCCAGGAAGGACTGACGCTTGAACGGGACTTATGGCTGGCCCCGTTGCAACGCACCTTCATCTACCTCGTTCTCGAACACACCGAACACCTCGCCGCCCAGGACGATGCTATCCAGCGGTTCACCGAGCTATTGCCCTCGGTGCCAGAGGCTGAGCGCGGGTATTTCAAGCAGACCTTGGACTATGCGAAGAAACATCGCGTGGTGATCGAGAGGTTTGGGCGATTTCCCCATCGCAATGAGGTGCTGGAGCGGGACTCGACGGAGGAAGAGATGGCGTTTTTGAAGGGTCCTGGGTCGAGGTTTTGAGCGTTGCACGATCTGCTTCTGCCGAAGGCGTAGGAGCAAGCTTGCTCCGGGCTGCGGTCAGACGATCTGCCGGGAACCGGTAGCAAGATCAGACACCTCGGTTATGCCAGATACACCGCATTTGCGGCATTTGCTGCCGCCTCACGGTCGAGCGCGACCCCGACAGATCGTCAGCAAGCTAGACTCCTACGCCCTTCGGGCAGAATCAAAAACAGATTGCAGCGTAAGCGAGTTCACCCACGGAACCAGACCCACCCTTTCTCTTCTAAGCTTTCGGCATGACGTCAGTGCTTTGCGCCAGAGGCCAATCGCTGTGACGCTGCCCCCTCTCGATTCAGGAGCCTCACCCATGTCGTTGCGATCTCTCGCGTTGTTGTCGTTCTGCGTGCTGCTGGCCGCGTGCAGCAAGATCAATCAGGAAAACTATTCGAAAATCTCGGCGGGGATGTCCAAGGCGCAAATCGAACAATTGCTGGGCAGCCCGACTGAATGCTCGGGTGCACTGGGGATGTCGAGCTGCACGTGGGGCGACCAGAAGACCTTTATCAGCGTTCAATACGCGGCCGATAAAGTCGTGCTGTATTCGGGTCAGGGGCTGAAATGAAGGTGGGTTTCATGATGCGCGCTGCGGCCGTGGCGCTGGCGATGATCGGGTTGAGCGCCTGCGCGGTCGAGCCGGAAGCGGAATCCATGGCCCCGCGCACGGCGGACCATGTGGACTTGAAACGTTATCAGGGCACCTGGTACGAATTGGCGCGGATGCCGATGTTCTTCCAGCGCAATTGCGCGCAATCCGAGGCGCATTACAAGCTGAAAGACGACGGCAACATCGCCGTAACCAACCGCTGCCGCACGCTGGACGGCAAGTGGGAAGAAGCGACCGGCACGGCGTCGCCGCAAGTTGAAGGCAAGACCGACAAGCTGTGGGTGGTGTTTGACAATTGGTTCTCGCATCTCGCGCCGGGCGTGGCCAAGGGGAATTACTGGGTGTTGTACGTCAGCGACGATTACAAGGTCGCGCTGGTCGGCAACCCGAATCGCAAGTACCTGTGGCTGCTGTCGCGCACCGCCCACGTGTCGGAGTCGGTGAAGAACGAACTGATGATGAAAGCGCAGCAGCAGGGGTATGACACGACCAAGCTGATCTGGCGGATCGAGGATTCGAAGGTGGCGAAAGCCGCCGACTGATCCCCGATTCCACTGACGTACGCACACCCTCTGTAGGAGCGAATTCATTCGCGAAGGTAGACCAGACGACAGATCAGCGTCGGATGTCCCCCCCGTTTCGCGAATAAATTCGCTTCTACAGACTGATCACCGCTGGTCTTACCCGAGCAATTCCCTCAACACCTGCGCAAACGCGCGGCTGCTTTCCTCTTCGTCCACGTGCCGCCCGTCACGAATCACCCATTGGCCGTTCACCATGACTTCACGAATCTGCCGGTCGCTGCCCGCAAACAGCCAGCGGTTTAGAATGCCGTCGCCCGACGCCGTGGCCAGATACGGGTCGTTGCCATCCAGCACCAGCCAGTCTGCACGCTTGCCGACTTCAAGTGCCCCGATCGGCTGACCCATTGCCTGCGAACCGCCCACCAGTGCGGCGTCGTAAAGGGTGCGACCAACCATCGGTTGATCCGGACGGTACAACCGGTTACGACGTTGATCCCGCAGACGCTGACCGTATTCCAGCCAGCGCAGTTCTTCGACAACGCTGAGCGAAACGTGGCTGTCTGAACCAATGCCCCAACGTCCGCCCTGTGCGATGTAGTCCACCGCCGGGAAAATCCCGTCGCCAAGGTTCGCTTCGGTGGTCAGGCACAGCCCCGCGATGGCGCGACTTTTCGCCATCAAGGCCACTTCGTCGGCTTCGGCGTGGGTTGCGTGCACCAGGCACCAGCGCTCGTCGACCGCGACGTTCTCGTACAGCCATTGCAGCGGGCGACGACCACTCCACGCCAGGCAGTCATCGACTTCCTTCTGCTGTTCGGCAATGTGAATGTGAACCGGGCATTGCTTGTCGCTGGCGGCCAGTACATCACTGATCTGCTGTGGGGTGACGGCGCGCAGCGAGTGGAAGCACAAGCCCAGCGCTTGGGCCGGTTGTGCGCTGATAATAGGTTTCAGGTCCGATTGCAGGTTCAGGTAGCTTTCGGTGCTATTGATGAATCGACGCTGGCCCTCGTTGGGCGCCAGTCCGCCAAATCCAGAGTGGGTGTACAGCACAGGGAGCAGGGTCATGCCGATGCCGACCGAACTCGCCGCCTGGCTGACCTGCAACGCCAGCTCGACAGGGTTGGCGTAAGGCTTGCCGTTTGCGTCCTGATGCACGTAATGGAATTCAGCGACCGAGGTGAAGCCGCCCTTGAGCATTTCGATGTACAGCTGACGAGCGATGACGCCGAGTTGCTGCGGGCTGATCTGGCCGACGAGGCGGTACATCAAGTCGCGCCAAGTCCAGAAGCTGTCGTTGGGGTTGCCCGCCACTTCCGCCAGCCCGGCCATCGCGCGTTGGAACGCGTGGGAGTGCAGATTCGGCATGCCCGGCACCACCGGGCCGATGATCAGTTCGGCACCCTGACGCTCGGCGTCGGACTGGACATTGGTCAGAACACCATCAGCACCGACCTCAAAACGCACGTTATTGGCCCAGCCCGCTGGCAATAACGCTCGTTCGGCAAAGAAAACTGACATCGTTTCGCACCCCTCGCGTGAAATTGTCTATACATATACAGACGTTTGCCTGCCCGGTAAACTGCGGCAAGCTTGTCGGCGCTCGCGTTAATGGTTAGCGTGGGCGCTGTCTGCAGCTTCTTCACCCACTGTTTTTGCTTATAACAAGGATTTTTCTGTGCCGACTCCGCCTGCCAATTCTCCACTGGCCGCCCAGATGGGTGACAGTCCGGCGCCGCTCTACGCCCGGGTGAAGCAAATGATCACCCAGCAGATCCAGAACGGAACCTGGCCGCCGCATCACCGCGTGCCGTCCGAAAGCGAACTGGTGACCCAACTGGGCTTCAGCCGCATGACCATCAACCGCGCCCTTCGCGAAATGACTGCCGAAGGCATGCTGGTGCGCATGCAGGGCGTGGGCACCTTCGTCGCTGAACCCAAGACTCAGTCCGCGTTGTTCGAAGTGCACAACATTGCCGACGAAATCGCCTCTCGCGGCCACACCCACACCTGTCAAGTCATCATCCTCTGCGAAGAGGCCGCCGGTTCCGAGCGCGCATTGGCGCTGGACATGCGCGAAGGCCAGCGGGTGTTCCACTCGTTGATCGTGCACTTTGAAAACGACATTCCCGTGCAAATCGAGGACCGTTTTGTCAACGCGGCTGTCGCACCCGAGTATCTGCAACAGGACTTCACCAAGCAGACGCCTTACGCCTACCTCAATCAGGTGGCTCCGCTGACCGAAGGTGAGCACGTGGTCGAGGCCATTCTGGCGGACCCGGATGAATGCAAGCTGCTGCAAATTGAAAAAGGCGAACCCTGCCTGCTGGTTCGCCGCCGCACGTGGTCGGGCCGTCAACCGGTGACCGCCGCCCGCCTGATCCACCCCGGCTCACGCCACCGCCTGGAAGGACGTTTCACCAAATGACTCAGCTGACTGTTCTGCGTGCCGCCGACTACCCGCGCATGCCCTGGAAAAACGGCGGTGGCAGCACCGAAGAAATCACCCGCGATGCAGGCCAAGGGCTGGACGGCTTCGGCTGGCGCCTGTCGATTGCGGATATTGGCGAGTCGGGCGGTTTTTCGGTGTTCGCCGGTTATCTGCGCATCATCACGGTGCTGCAAGGCGCGGGCATGACGCTGAACATCGATGGCAAAAACAGCGAGCCGTTGCTGCCGTCCGATCCATTCGCGTTCAGCGGTGACAGTCAGGTGTCGTGCACGCTGTTGAACGGGCCGATTCGCGACTTCAACCTGATCTACGCGCCAACCCGTTATCGCGCACGCCTGCAATGGATCGATGTGCTGCAGCCTCAGCGCTTCTTCAGCTCGGCGAATGTGTTCGTAGTGTTCAGCGCGGCCGAGCAGATGGCGGCCAACGTGGGCGAGCATCCGCCGCAGTTGCTGGAAAAACACGATTGTTTGCAACTGGATAACAAGGAAGGGGCGCTGGTGGAAGTGGTCCTGTATGCGCCAACGGCGAGTCGGGTTTGCGTAATTGAGCTGACTGCGATCTGAAAACCCGATGGCAGCCCCACGCATCTGGCCGAAGGCCGTGAGCGCTACCGGGGCAGACCTAAAAAAACTGACACAAGGACGCGCATGACATCGCCCAGCCCCCAAAAAGAAACCCCACGCGCCCTCGCCGTTCTCGCCAGTTTCCTTGCGTCGGAATCCGCAGGCGGAATCGTGTTGATGGGGGCAGCGCTTGCCGCGATCATCGTCGCCAACTCGCCCATGGCCGCGTTCTACTTCGCCGCGCTTCACAGCGTCTGGGGCGGCCTTTCGGTGGAGTTGTGGATCAACGACGGCCTGATGGCGATCTTCTTTTTGATGGTCGGGTTGGAGATCAAACGTGAAGTGCTCGCCGGTGGCCTCGCCAGTTGGGGCCAGCGCGCCCTGCCCGGTTTTGCGGCGGCGGGCGGGATGCTGATACCCGCGCTGATTTACGTCGGCATCAATCTCGGCAACGCCGAAACCCTCGGCGGCTGGGCGATTCCGGCGGCCACCGACATTGCCTTCGCGCTGGGCGTCTTGTCATTGCTCGGCAAGCGCGTGCCGACATCGCTGAAAGTCTTCCTCGCCGCCCTGGCGATTCTCGACGATCTGGGTGCGGTCACGATCATCGCGCTGTTCTACAGCACCGGCCTCAACCTGCCGATGCTCGGCGCTGCGTTCGCCACGCTGGCAGTGCTGGTGATCATGAACCGCATGGGCGTACAGCGACTGTTGCCGTATCTGTTGCTGGGCCTGCTGCTGTGGTTTTTCGTCCTGCAATCCGGCGTGCACGCGACGCTGGCCGGTGTCGCGCTGGCGCTGTGCATTCCGCTCGGCACACGGCAGGAAGAGGCCCGTTCGCCGCTGTTGTTGCTGGAGGAAAAGATGCACTACTGGGTCGCGTTTGCCGTGGTGCCGGTGTTCGGGTTCGCCAACGCAGGCGTGTCACTGTCGGGCGTCAGCCTGGGCAACCTTGTGGACCCGGTGCCGCTGGGGGTTGCGTTGGGCTTGTTCGCTGGCAAGCAGATTGGCGTGTTTCTCGCGGCCACGTTGGCGATTCGGTCGGGATTGGCAACATTGCCCGAGGGCAGTAACTGGATGCAGCTCTACGGTGTCGCGTTGCTATGCGGGATTGGTTTCACGATGAGCCTGTTCATCGGCAACCTGGCATTCCCCAGCGCGCCGCATTTGATTGACGAGGTAAAAATCGGGGTGCTGATGGGATCGATTTTGTCCGCGCTGGCGGGCATCGCCCTATTGCGCAGCAAGTTGGCGCAACGCTGAGCCGCTTCCTGAACATTTTTTTCAAACCGCTGCATCCAGATCCGGTTCTGGCGGGTAGTACAGTCAGCAGCCCTTCGCTGCCCACTGAAATACCCTCAGGAGAAACTGCGATGAACGCTAAACACTACCTTTGCCTGGCCGCAAGCGCCCTGGCTTTCACGTGTGCGTCTTCAGCCTTCGCTCAGGCGGATTTGCCGGACAGCATCAAGGTCCCGGCCGGTCACAAAGTCAGCATGGAAACCACTGGCGTCGGCGAAATCACCTACGAGTGCAAAACCAAAGCAGACAACGCCAGCGAAATGGCATGGACGTTCGTCGGCCCCAAGGCGGTGCTCAATGATCGCAAGGGCCAACAGGTCGGGACCTACTTCGGCCCACCGGCAACGTGGGAAGCGAAAGACGGTTCGAAAATCACCGGCACCCAGTTGGCGGTTGCGCCATCGGGCGAGGGCAACCTGCCGTATCAACTGGTCAAGGCCAATCCCGCCGAAGGTAAAGGTGCCATGCACGGCGTCACCTACATTCAACGCGTAGCGCTCAAAGGCGGCGTAGCGCCCTCCACAACGTGTTCGGCCGCCAACAAAGGCGCGAAAGAAGTGGTCAAGTATCAGGCTGATTACATTTTCTGGGCCAGCAACTGATCACGACGGTTTCAGAGGTCTTGCGCAGTAAACGGGCTATGCTCCTGCGCAAGCGACCTCAACCGTGATCGCACACACTCCCATGGATGGCCGATCAATTTGTCCGCACCTCAGACACCGTTTGACTATGAAGCAGCGTTGCTTGCCTGCGCCCGCGGTGAACGGCGGGCGCTGCAACGTCTTTATGAGCAGGAAAGCCCGCGTCTGCTCGGTGTGGTGCAACGCATTGTGATCGACCGCGCGCGTGCCGAGGACATCGTGCACGACGCCTTTATCAAGATATGGAGCAGCGCGGCGAGTTTCGACCCCTCCCGTGGCAGCGCCCGTGGGTGGATGTTCACGGTGGCTCGGCATTTGGCGCTTAACAGCGTGCGCAACAGCGCGCGGGAAGTGTCAACGGACGATGACAGCCACGTGCAAACAACGGTCGAAGGCTGGCAAGAGACCCATGACGCCTTCGATTGGCGGGTCAACCCGGGCCGAATCCACACCTGCCTCGAACAACTGGAGCCGGTGCGTCGCAACTGTATTTTTCATGCCTACGTCGATGGCTACTCTCATCAACAGATCGCGCAAAAACTGGGCGCCCCCTTGGGCACGGTGAAAGCCTGGATCAAGCGCAGCCTGGCTTCGCTGCGGGAGTGCATAGGATGATCGAACAACCAGGCACCCCCTCTGACGACGATGTCCAGTCCCTGGCCGGTGAATACGTACTGGGCACGCTCTCCGCTGGGCAACGGGCTGACGTTCAGCAGCGCCTTGAACACGATGTTGCGCTACGCAGGGCGGTCGACGAGTGGGAAGCCCGATTGCTCTCGCTCACTGATCTGGCAGAGCCGCAGACGCCGCCCACCTCTCTCTGGAACAGAATCGAGCACAGCCTCGATTCGTTGTCGGTTTTCTCACAGCCACGAGTGGATCGAGCGCCGCGTTGGTGGGACAGCCTTAACCTGTGGCGCAGCGTCGCCGGTTTTGGAGTCGCCGCTTCGGTGGTAATGGCGGCGTTGCTGGTGACGCAGCATGCACCCAAACCGGTGCCTTCTTATCTGGTGGTGCTCGTCGCGCCGCAGGACAAGGCGCCGGGCTGGGTGATTCAGGCCAGCGACAGCCGTGATATTCAGCTGATCCCGTTGGGCGAAACCTCGATACCCGAAGACAAGGCGCTGCAATTCTGGACCAAGGCCGACGATTGGCAGGGCCCGGTGTCGCTTGGGCTGGTCAAGCCAGGCCAAGTGCTGAGCGTGCCGCTGGACAGCCTGCCGCCGCTGCAGCCCAACCAGTTATTCGAGCTGACCCTTGAGAAATCCACGGGCTCGCCGATCAACAAACCAACAGGCCCCATTCAATTCATTGGTCGCGCCGTGAAGGTGATTTGAGCCGCTGGGGAAATGAGTGGATGGGCGCTGACGAAACGACCCTGAAAATTCGCCTTCCGTGCGTCGTAACGATGTGTTTCAGGAATGCGTCGGCGGTTATTCTCAGCACTACATCGCACACGCATCTGGTGCGCCGTCGGGCACGGTAAACGCCTGTATCGAGCACGGCGTGGCCGTGTGGCGGGAGTGTTTTTGGATGAGTGAAAAACAAGACAAGATTCCGGATCTCGACGTTCAGACCCTGGCCGGCGAGTACGTGCTCGGCACACTGACGGCTGAGCAACGGGTTGAGGTACAAGAGCGTCTGGCCCATGACCCGGCCTTGCGCAAGGCCATTGATGCCTGGCGGTCTCGGCTGCTGACCCTGACCGAAATGGCCGAACCGCAGAAGACACCACCGCCTAGACTTTGGGGGCGCATCGACCGCACGATGGGTACGCTGCCGTTTACGCAGCCGGGTGGCAAAGCTCAACGACTGAAACGTCGTAGCCAGTGGTGGGACAACGCCGGATTGTGGCGCGGGCTGGCGGGCATGGGATTGGCCGCCTCGGCGATTCTGACCACCCAGTTGCTGGGCCAGATTCCGACCCCGCCAGCGCCAGCCTTTCTGGCCGTGCTCTCTTCCCCCGAAAATCACACCGCCAGTTGGGTGATTCAGGCGAGCAACCTGCGCGGTATCGAACTGGTGCCGGTGGACAAGGTCGAGGTGCCACTGGGCAAGGTGTTGCAGTTCTGGACCCAGGCGGATGATTGGGAAGGTCCGATTTCCCTCGGACTCGTCGGGCCGGGCCAGACGCTGAACGTGCCAACGGATCGCTTGCCGCCACTGCAACCCAATCAGGTGTTCGAGCTGTCGCTGGAAAAGGCCGGTGGCTCGCCGATCAACAAGCCAAGCGGGCCGATTCAGTTCATCGGTAAAGCGGTGAAGGCGGGTTGAGCGACAACGGCTGACTGAATGCAATCCTGTCAGCCGTCGCTCGGTGCTCCGCCGTGCCTACCAGCGCAATACCCGAGGCCCGACCAGCGCACCGATTACGGTGGATGCCACCAACCCCATGAGATACCAGACGCCCCAGAACGGAATTTCCATTTCAGGGCAATGCAGGCAGTAGGCGATGGTCGCCAGCGAACCGGCGAGCAATCCGCCGCTGGCCCCCGCCAGACGCAGACGGGTCGGCGCCATGCCACGCAGCGCCCAGAAGATCGCGATGAAGCCCGGAATCGACAACAGCACGATGTTGATCGCGCAGACTTTCCAGGTTTTGCCAAAGATCATCGCGACACGCGCGTCGGCAGGCGCCTGCATCAAGGCAATCACCCCCGCCAGCCAGACCAGCAATACGCCCGCCCCCACCAGCCAGCGCCCCGAACCCGCGCTCAGACCAGGTCGAGCCAGACGAAGGACCATCCACAACGAACCCGCGCCCAGGCACGCCGGGAACGCGATTTTGCCCCAGAACAGCGGCGTCTGGGCAGCCTCCATCAGGTCAGGCCGGGCGCCAAACTTCACCAACACCATCAATAACGAACCCAGCGCGGCGAGCACCACTGCCAGGCCGAAACGCTTGGCAAGCTGCCCGCGATCAACCGGGGCGACGCCGCCCGCGAGCATGGAAATCAGATCATCGGTTTTCATCGTGTGCCTCGTATGCGTGCCGCCAGCGCCTTGAGGCCGCGATGCACGCCAATCTTGACCGCCGACTCGGAAAGCCCGGTCATCTTCGCGGTTTCTGTCACCGACAACCCCTCAAGCTTCACATGCATGATCGGCAAGCGCTGACGGTCAGGCAGATCGCCCAACAGCTTGCTCAAATCGCGACTGGCCTGTGCAGGCTCAAGCTCGGGTTCGGCGAACAGCTCAGCGGTGTCGTCCAGCGAGTCGTTGAACACATCGCCCCTGGACCTCGCACGGTAAAAATCCGTGAGTTTATAGCGAGCAATGGCAAACACCCAGGCGGTCAACGGCTGATCGACCCGATACGTATGCCTGGCGTTGTGCACGGCCAGTAGCACTTCTTGCAGCAAATCTTCGATCTCACCGGGCTGACGCTGAAGCCGCGCGCGCAAAAAGCCTCGCAAGTGAGTGCTCAAGTCAGTCAGAAAGGTCCTGTAAGCCCGCTCGTTACCGTCCTGACCGGCCAGAAACAACGATTGAAGCTGCGTTTCCCGGGTCCGCAAGGCAGTGGTGTGCGCAGCGTGATCTGTAATTCGGTCCATCGGTCGCCCTGGTTACATCCGCGTTGAAATTTTCTTTGTAAATCGCAGGCGCAGTAGAAGCCCAACCGCTGCCACAAACAATTCAATTTTCTGTTACCTAATGCACCGTCAGGGAGCGGTCGCACCTAAAAGTAACAATCACGGGAATCCCGTAACGCCTTGAGGCCCATAGTTGCAATACCACGAAACATAGAAACGTCACGAACTGCGCGGGCTGGCGGGGTTTCGAAACGTGGACGAAGCAAGTTGGCCTTTAGGTTGCATATGCTTGTATGTACAAGTAAATATGAGTATGCAAGAGTATTGTGAGTGCACCGCTTCGATTCACTGTCAGCGGCGCCAGATCTGCCAGACCCATATTCCGCCTGTTCGACACAGGCACCGTCAGCCCAGTGCCTGGGCCGGATTGACCATCGAGGATTGTGACGTGACTACTGACAACAAAACCCCAGCTCAGCAATGGACCAAACGCCGCGACGTGGAAATCCGCGCTTCCCGGGGCACCCAACTGACCGCAAAAAGCTGGCTGACCGAAGCGCCGCTGCGCATGCTGATGAACAACCTCGACCCGGAAGTCGCCGAGAATCCCAACGAGCTGGTGGTGTACGGCGGTATCGGTCGTGCGGCGCGTAACTGGGAGTGCTACGACAAAATCGTCGAAAGCCTAACCCACCTGAATGACGACGAGACCCTGCTGGTGCAATCCGGCAAGCCGGTCGGCGTGTTCAAGACCCACAGCAATGCCCCGCGCGTGCTGATCGCCAACTCCAACCTGGTGCCGCACTGGGCGAACTGGGAACACTTCAACGAACTGGACGCAAAAGGCTTGGCCATGTACGGCCAGATGACCGCTGGCAGCTGGATCTACATCGGTAGCCAGGGCATCGTTCAGGGCACTTACGAGACCTTCGTTGAAGCCGGTCGCCAACACTTCGATGGCAACCTGAAAGGCCGTTGGGTCCTGACCGCCGGTTTGGGCGGCATGGGTGGCGCACAGCCTCTGGCCGCGACCTTGGCTGGCGCCTGCTCGCTGAACATCGAATGCCAGCAGAGCCGCATCGATTTCCGCCTGAAAAGCCGCTACGTCGACGAGCAAGCCACTGACCTCGACGACGCGCTGGCCCGCATCGCCAAGTACACCGCCGAAGGCAAGGCGATCTCCATCGCGCTGCTGGGCAACGCGGCTGAAATCCTCCCGGAACTGGTCCGCCGCGGCGTGCGCCCTGACATGGTCACCGACCAGACCAGCGCCCACGATCCGCTCAACGGCTACCTGCCAAAAGGCTGGACCTGGGAGCAGTACCGCGACCGCGCTGTCACTGAACCCGCTGCCGTGGTCAAGGCCGCCAAGCAATCGATGGCCGAACACGTCGAAGCGATGCTGGCGTTCCAGAAACAAGGCATCCCGACCTTCGACTACGGCAACAACATCCGCCAGATGGCCAAGGAAGAAGGCGTGAGCAACGCGTTCGACTTCCCGGGTTTTGTCCCGGCGTACATCCGTCCGCTGTTCTGCCGTGGCATCGGCCCGTTCCGCTGGGCCGCGCTGTCGGGCAACCCGGAAGACATCTACAAGACCGACGCCAAGGTCAAGGAACTGATCCCGGACGACGACCACCTGCACAACTGGCTGGACATGGCCCGCGAGCGCATCAGCTTCCAGGGTCTGCCGGCACGTATCTGCTGGGTCGGTCTGGGCCAGCGCGCCAAGCTGGGCCTGGCGTTCAACGAAATGGTGCGCAGTGGCGAGCTGTCGGCGCCGGTGGTGATCGGTCGTGACCACCTGGACTCCGGCTCCGTTTCCAGCCCGAACCGCGAAACCGAATCGATGCAAGACGGCTCGGACGCGGTGTCCGACTGGCCATTGCTCAACGCCTTGCTCAACACCGCGAGCGGCGCGACCTGGGTGTCGCTGCACCACGGCGGCGGCGTCGGCATGGGCTTCTCGCAACACTCGGGCATGGTCATCGTTTGCGACGGCACTGACGAAGCGGCCGAGCGTATCGCCCGCGTTCTGCACAACGACCCGGCCACCGGTGTCATGCGCCACGCCGATGCCGGTTACCAGATCGCCATCGACTGCGCCAAAGAGCAGGGCCTGAATCTGCCGATGATCAAGTAAGTCAGGCGGAACCCCTTGTAAGAGTGAGCTTGCTCGCGATAGCGGCCTATCAGACGCCGTCATGGAGTCAGACCTGACGCCTTCGCGAGCAAGCTCATTCCTACAGAAGGTCGGCGTTCGGCAATACGTGCATCAACACTCGCTTTAGGGGAAGTTTTGAGATGGCTGTTCCAGAGGATCGTGTTGCACAAGCTTCGGTGATCGAAAGGCGTTCGATCGACTACATCCCTGACGCGGAAAGACATGGTCGTCTGTTCAGTCAATTCACCCTTTGGCTGGGTGCGAATCTGCAAATCACCGCCATCGTCACCGGGGCCTTGGCCGTGGTGTTGGGCGGCGACGTGTTCTGGTCGCTGATCGGTTTGTTCATCGGTCAACTGCTGGGCGGTGGCGTGATGGCGCTGCACGCGGCGCAGGGTCCGAAACTGGGTCTGCCGCAGATGATTTCCAGTCGGGTGCAGTTCGGCGTCTATGGGGCTGTGATCCCGTTGGTGCTGGTGTGCCTGATGTACATCGGTTTCTCCGCCAGCGGCTCGTTGCTGGCCGGGCAAGCCGTCGCTCAACTGATTCAGGTGCCCGACTGGCAAGGCATTGTGCTGTTCGCCGCTGCCATCGTCGTCCTGACCATTTTCGGCTACCGGGTCATCCACATGATCGGCCGGATCGCCAGCATCATCGGCGTGATCGCCTTCGTTTACCTGTTCGGCGCACTGCTGGCCGGTAACGACGTCGGCGCGCTGCTGGGCAACAAACACTTCTCGCTGAGCAGCTTCCTGCTGGCGATTTCCCTGTCGGCCTCGTGGCAGATCGCGTTCGGCCCGTACGTCGCGGACTACTCGCGCTACCTGCCGCGCAGCACGTCGGCGAGCAAGACATTCTGGGCCGTCGGCTTGGGTTCGGTGATTGGCGCACAGGCTTCGATGGTGTTTGGCGTGTTCGCGGCGGCACTGGCCGGCAAGAACTTCGCTCATCACGAAGTCTCGTACATCGTCGGCCTGGGCGGCACCGGTGCCGTGGCCGCCGCGCTGTACTTCAGCATCGCGTTCGGCAAGGTGACGATCACCACGCTCAACGCCTACGGCAGCTTCATGTCGATTGCGACCATCGTCAGCGGCTTTCGCGGCAATCGCCACATCTCCAGCGCGCTGCGCCTGACGTACATCTTCGCGATGGTCGGCATCGCCACCGCGCTGGCGCTGTTGGGCAAGGACTCGTTCCTCAAGGATTTCTCAGCGTTCATCCTGTTCCTGCTGGCGTTTTTCACGCCGTGGAGCGCGATCAACCTGGTGGACTTCTACTGCATCACTAAGGAGCGCTACGACATCCCTGCCCTGTCCAACCCGGACGGTCGTTATGGTCGCTGGAACTGGGTCGGCATTAGCATCTACGTGATCGGCGTGCTGATTCAGATGCCGTTCATCTCGACCCATTTCTACACCGGGCCGCTGGTGGCCAGCCTTGATGACACCGACATCTCGTGGATCATCGGTCTGGTGGTGCCTGCGGTGCTGTATTACGTCGCCGCGCGGAAATGGCCCGGAAAGATCGCCGACCGCCTGATTCTGCCGACCGAAGACGTCACGCCTCAAACACCCAAAAATGCAGCACCGACGCAGGCTGCGGTGAACTGAAAGTTCGTCATGCCCGTCTGTTAAAGCTGTGCCAGAGCGGTGCGGAACCCACATCCGGCCTTTGATCAGGCTGAGTGCCGACCGCTTTGGTGATTGTCGAAAACCCATTCAAGACCAGGAGCTACACATAATGAAATCCAAAAAGGCCCTGCTATCCACACTGCTGACCGCAGGCTTGTTCGCCAGTGGTGCCAGCCAGGCAGCGGGATGGTGTGAGTCTGGCAAACCGGTGAAATTCGCCGGTCTGAACTGGGAAAGCGCCATGCTGCTGACCGACGTCCTGCAAGTGGTGTTGAACAAGGGGTACGGCTGCGAAACCGACAGCCTGCCCGGCAACTCCATCACCATGGAAAACGCCCTGAGTACCAACGACATTCAAATTTTCGCTGAGGAGTGGGTAGGCCGCAGCGAAGTGTGGAACAAGGCTGAAGCCGCCGGGAAAGTGGTGGGTGTCGGCGCGCCGGTCAAAGGTGCCGTGGAAGGCTGGTACGTGCCGCGCTACGTGATTGAAGGCGACGCCAAGCGCAAGCTGGAAGCCAAGGCCCCGGACCTGAAAACGATTGCCGATCTGGGCAAATACGCAGCAGTCTTCAAGGACGCCGAAGAGCCGGACAAGGGCCGTTTCTACAACTGCCCGGCTGGTTGGACCTGTGAGCTGGAAAACAGCGAGATGCTGAAAAGCTACGGCCTGGAAGGCAAGTACACCAACTTCCGCCCTGGCACCGGCCCGGCGCTGGATGCAGCGATTCTGTCGAGCTACAAGCGTGGCGAGCCAATCCTGGCGTACTACTGGTCGCCGACGCCGTTGATGGGGCAAGTGGACATGGTGCGTCTGGAAGAAAAAGCGGGCGTGAACAAAACCATCGACATCAAAGTCGGCCTGTCCAAGACCTTCCACGAGCAGGCGCCCGAGCTGGTGTCGGTGCTGGAAAAGGTGAACATCCCGATCGACTTGCTGAACCAGAACCTGGCCCGCATGACCAAGGATCGCATCGAGTCGCCAAAGCTGGCGAAGATCTTCCTCAAGGAACATCCTGAGGTCTGGCACCAGTGGGTCAGCGAAGACGCTGCCAAGAAGGTAGAAGCTTCGTTGTAAGGCTTAGATCCGGATGCCGCACGAATCGCGGCATAACCGAACCTGTAGGAGTGAGCTTGCTCGCGATAGCGTTTAAACATCCAACATCATCCTTGGCTGACACGACGCTATCGCGAGCAAGCTCACTCCTACAGGGGCTAAGCGCCATCAAATAGATCGAGACAAGATTATGTTCCCCGAAAGCTTCACGTTCTCCATCGCCGACTGGGTCAATGACTGGGTCGACAAACTGGTCACCAACTACGGCGACGTGTTCCGGCACATCTCCGACACGCTCCTGTGGGCCATCGTCAAACTCGAAGGCCTGCTGCGCGTGGCGCCGTGGTGGGTGTTGCTGGCCATCGTCGGCCTCATCGCCTGGCACGCCACGCGCAAATTCACTACCACGGCGGTGGTGGTCGGTCTGCTGTTCCTCGTCGGCGCGGTCGGCCTGTGGGACAAGTTGATGCAGACCCTCGCGCTGATGCTGGTGGCGACCTTCATCTCGGTGCTGATCGGCGTGCCGCTGGGGATTCTCTCCGCGCGCAGCAATCGCCTGCGGTCGGTGCTGATGCCGTTGCTCGACATCATGCAGACCATGCCGAGCTTCGTGTACCTGATCCCGGTGCTGATGCTGTTCGGTCTGGGCAAGGTCCCGGCGATTTTCGCGACCGTGATCTACGCTGCGCCGCCGCTGATTCGCCTGACCGACCTCGGCATCCGCCAGGTCGATGGCGAAGTGATGGAAGCAATCAACGCGTTCGGCGCCAACCGCTGGCAACAGCTGTTCGGCGTGCAACTGCCGCTGGCCCTGCCGAGCATCATGGCCGGGATCAACCAGACCACCATGATGGCCCTGTCGATGGTGGTGATCGCCTCGATGATCGGCGCCCGTGGCTTGGGCGAAGACGTGCTGGTGGGCATTCAGACGCTCAACGTCGGACGCGGCCTCGAAGCGGGCCTGGCCATCGTCATCCTGGCGGTCGTGATCGACCGTATCACGCAGGCCTATGGCCGCCCACGGCATGAGGCGAGCAAGTGATGAACGCTGAACAGAACAAAATCGTCGTCAAAAACGTCTACAAAATCTTCGGCAACCGCGCCAACGAAGCGTTGGCGATGGTCCAGCAGAACCAGAGCAAGGATCAGGTCCTCGCTCAGACTGGCTGTGTGGTCGGCGTGAACGACCTGTCGCTGTCGATCGGCAGCGGCGAGATCTTCGTGATCATGGGCCTGTCGGGTTCCGGAAAATCCACGCTGGTGCGCCACTTCAATCGCCTGATCGACCCCACCAGCGGCGAGATTCTGGTGGATGGCGAGAACATCCTGACCTACGACATGGAAGCGCTGCGCAACTTCCGTCGCCACAAGATCAGCATGGTGTTCCAGAGCTTCGGCCTGCTGCCCCACAAGACCGTGGCCGACAACGTGGCCTACGGTCTGGCGATTCGCGGCGAGAGCAAGGCGCAATGTGCCGAGCGTGCGCAGCACTGGATCACCACCGTCGGCTTGAAGGGCTACGAGAAGAAGTACCCGCATCAGCTCTCGGGCGGCATGCGTCAGCGTGTGGGCCTGGCCCGCGCCTTGGCCGCCGACACCGACATCATCCTGATGGACGAAGCGTTCAGCGCCCTCGACCCGTTGATCCGCGCCGAAATGCAGGACCAGTTGCTGGAACTGCAAGCAACCCTGAAGAAGACCATCGTGTTCATCACCCACGACCTGGATGAAGCCGTGCGCATCGGCAACCGCATCGCCATTCTCAAGGATGGCCGGTTGATTCAGGTCGGCACCCCCAAAGAAATCCTCTACTCCCCTGCAGACGACTACGTTGACCGTTTCGTCCAGCGGCGGGTGGCGACCATTTAAGGACGGCTGTAGTCATGTCGCGAGCAGAACAGATCATCATCGGCGATGCACGGGTCACTTGGCAGGACATCACTGCCGTGGCCCGTCATGGCGCCACGCTGGCCTTGTCCGATAACGCTTGGGCACGGATCGACAACGCCCAGGCCATCGTGCAGCGCATCGTCGCCAGCGATGAACGCGCCTACGGCGTGAACACCGGCTTGGGGGCGCTGTGCAACGTGTCGCTGCAAGGCGAGCAACTGAGCCGCCTGTCGCGCAATACGCTGCTCAGCCACGCCTGCGGTGTCGGCCCGGCGCTGCCCGACGAGCAGACCCGCGCGATCATCTGCGCCGCGATCATCAACTACACACAGGGCAAGTCCGGCATCCATCGTCAGGTGGTCGAAGCGCTGATGGCTTTGCTCAACCGCCGCATCACGCCGCAGGTGCCGTCCCAGGGTTCGGTCGGCTACCTGACCCACATGGCACACATCGGCGTCGCGCTGTTGGGTGTCGGCCAGGTCAGCTATCGCGGGCAAGTCGTGTCGGCGTTGCAAGCGCTGAGCGAGGAAGGTCTGTCGCCGGTCGAGCTAGGCGCCAAGGACGGGTTGTGTCTGGTCAACGGCACGCCGTGCATGACCGGCCTGAGCTGCCTGGCCATCGCCGACGTGAATCGCCTGATGCAATGGGCCGACGTGATCAGCGCCATGACCTTCGAAGGCCTGCGCGGTCAGCTCGACGCATTCGATGAAACGATCATTGCGCTCAAGCCCCATCCGGGCATGCAGCAAGTGGGCAGGAACCTGCGCGGTCTGTTGGCGGGCAGCGAAGTCTTGGCCAACAGCAAAGGCATTCGTACACAGGACGCCTTGAGCATCCGTTCGATTCCGCAGGTCCACGGGGCCACCCGCGACCAACTCGCCCACGCCACCCAGCAGATCGAAACCGAGCTGAATTCGGCCACCGACAACCCGTTGCTGCTGGGCACGCCTGACGCCTATCGCGTCGTCTCGCAAGCCAACCCGCACGGTCAGTCCGTGGCCATGGCGGCGGACCTGCTCGCCATTGCGATGGCTGAACTCGGCTCGATCGCCGAGCGACGTCTGGACCGCCTCATCAACCCGACCGTCAGCGGCCTGCCTGCGTTTCTGGTCAGCCAGCCGGGGGTCAACTCCGGGATGATGATCGTGCAATATGTCGCCGCTTCCCTCTGCGCGGAAAATCGTCAGTTGGCGCAACCGGCCGTCATCGACAACTACGTGACGTCGGGGCTTCAGGAAGACCACTTGAGCATGGGCACCAGCGCCGCGTTAAAGCTGCACAAGGTGCTGGAAAACGTCACGCAGATCCTCGCCATCGAGTACTTGCTCGCCGCTCAGGCGTTCGAATTCTTTAAGGGGCCGCGCTTCGGCGTGGGCACCGAAGCCGCGTGGCGTCTGCTGCGTGAGCGCGTTCCGGCTTATGACGAAGACCGCTGGCTGGCCCCGGACATCGCCAGCAGCGTGACCCTGCTCAAGAACGAAGAATCACTGGAAACCGTCTTTCAGGTCTGCCGCGATTATGCGGCAACCCATAACAGCAACAGTCGCAGTCCGAGCGCCACAAGCGCGGAACAGGCAGGAGCCAGTTCAAGGCACGCGACCGACATCAACGAAGGAGTAGCAGCATCGTGACCGACACCCAAAAGGCGACCCCGCTGAACCTGATCCCCGGCCAGTTGACCCTGGCGCAACTGCGCGCGATCTATCAGCAACCCGTAACCCTCACGCTGGACGCCAGCGCCGACCAACAGATCGAAGACAGCGTGGCTTGCGTCGAGCGTATCCTTGCTGAAAACCGCACGGCCTACGGCATCAACACCGGTTTCGGCCTGCTGGCTTCGACCCGCATCGCCAGCGCCGATCTGGAAAACCTGCAACGCTCGCTGGTGTTGTCCCACGCCGCAGGCGTCGGTCAGCCGATCAGTGACGAGCTGGTGCGCCTGATCATGGTGCTCAAGGTCAACAGCCTGAGCCGTGGTTTCTCGGGCATTCGTCGTCAGGTGATCGACGCACTGATCGCGCTGATCAACGCCGAGGTCTATCCGCACATTCCGCTGAAAGGTTCGGTCGGTGCGTCCGGCGACCTTGCACCGCTGGCGCACATGTCACTGGTGCTGCTGGGCGAAGGCAAGGCGCGCCACAAGGGCCAGTGGCTGAACGCCGTTGAAGCCTTGGCAGTCGCTGGCTTGAAGCCGCTGACCCTCGCCGCAAAAGAAGGCCTGGCCCTGCTGAACGGCACACAGGTGTCGACCGCGTACGCCCTGCGTGGCCTGTTCGAAGGCGAAGACCTGTTTGCCGGCGCCTTGAGCTGCGGTGCGCTGACCGTTGAAGCAGTGCTCGGCTCGCGTTCGCCGTTCGATGCGCGGATTCACGCCGCCCGTGGTCAACGTGGTCAGATCGATTCCGCCGCGGCCTATCGCGACTTGCTGGGCGACAGCAGCCAGGTCTCCGACTCCCACCGCGACTGCGACAAGGTTCAGGACCCGTATTCCCTGCGCTGCCAGCCACAGGTCATGGGCGCGTGCCTGACCCAGTTGCGTCAGGCCGCTGAAGTGCTGGCCGTCGAATCCAACGCCGTGTCCGACAACCCGCTGGTGTTCGCCGCCGAAGACGACATCATCTCGGGCGGCAACTTCCACGCCGAGCCGGTGGCCATGGCCGCCGACAACATCGCGCTGGCCATCGCTGAAATCGGCTCGCTGAGCGAACGCCGCATCTCGCTGATGATGGACAAGCATATGTCGCAACTGCCGCCGTTTCTGGTGGCCAATGGCGGCGTGAACTCCGGCTTCATGATCGCCCAGGTGACCGCAGCGGCATTGGCCAGCGAGAACAAGGCGCTGTCCCACCCGCACAGCGTTGACAGCCTGCCGACCTCGGCCAACCAGGAAGACCACGTGTCGATGGCACCCGCCGCTGGCAAGCGTCTGTGGGAAATGGCGGAAAACACCCGTGGCGTGCTGGCTGTAGAATGGCTGGCTGCGTGTCAGGGTCTGGACCTGCGCAATGGTCTGAAGACCTCGGAAAAACTGGAAATCGCCCGCACCACCCTGCGCGGCAAAGTCCCGTTCTACGAAAAAGACCGCTTTTTCGCCCCTGACATCGAGGCCGCCACCGCGCTGCTGGCATCCAATTGCCTGAGCGAACTGGTTTCCGCTGACCTGCTGCCGAGCTTCTGATCGGGACAGGCCAGGGACGGCCTGTCATTGAAATGAAGGTGGGAGCGCTTTTGGCGTTTCGCCACCGCCCTGTAGGAGTGAGCTTGCTCGCGATGACGGTTCATCAGGCGCTAATTGCGTGTCTGACAAACCGCTATCGCGAGCAAGCTGACTCCTACAGGATTGGGTGCCCATCCTCATTTCAGCAAAAGGAAAGACTAGGAAAACGCGTGAAATGAAACCGCAAAACGCAACAGATCTGAAACGCGGGCTCAGCGCCCGTCACATTCGCTTCATGGCGCTGGGTTCTGCCATCGGCACCGGGTTGTTCTATGGCTCGGCGTCGGCGATCAAACTGGCCGGGCCCGCTGTACTGCTGGTCTACCTCATCGCGGGTGCCGCGGTGTACATGGTCATGCGCGCACTCGGCGAGATGGCCGTGCGCAACCCGGTGTCCGGCTCGTTCAGCGAGTACGCCACGCAATACTTGGGTCCGCTGGCAGGCTTCGTCCTGGGCTGGACCTACGCATTCGAGATGATCATCGTCTGCCTGGCCGACGTCACGGCATTCGGGATCTACATGGGTTTCTGGTTCCCCGACGTACCCCGCTGGATCTGGGTGCTCGGCATCGTTTTCGTGATTGGCGCGCTCAACCTGTGCAGCGTCAAAGTGTTTGGCGAAACGGAATTCTGGCTGTCGCTGCTCAAGGTCGGCGCGATCATCGCGATGATCCTCGCGGGCTTCGGGATTCTGCTGTTCGGCATCGGGTCGTCTGCGGGCGACAGCGTCAGCCACGTGAGCAACCTGTGGACCCAGGGCGGCTTCATGCCCAACGGCGTCAGCGGGCTAGTGGCGGCTTTGGCAGTGGTGATGTTTGCTTTTGGTGGCATCGAGATTATTGGTGTGGCAGCAGGCGAAGCGCGCAATCCTGAGCGGGTGATTCCCCGCGCTATCAATGCCGTGCCGCTGCGCATTCTGCTGTTCTACGTGCTGACGCTGTTCGTGCTGATGTCACTGTATCCGTGGCAGGAGATCGGTAATCAGGGCAGCCCGTTCGTCCAGATTTTCGACAAGCTGGGGATTTCCTCGGCGGCGATCATCCTCAACATCGTGGTGATCTCGGCAGCGGTATCGGCGATCAACAGCGACATTTTCGGCGCCGGTCGCATGATGTATGGCCTGGCCAAACAGGGTCAGGCACCGAAGGGTTTTGCGCAATTGTCGGCCAACGGCGTGCCGTGGATGACCGTGCTGGTGATGGGCGCCGCATTGCTCTGCGGCGTGGTGCTGAATTATCTGATTCCGGAGAACGTGTTCCTGCTGATCGCATCCATCGCGACCTTCGCCACGGTCTGGGTGTGGCTGATGATCCTCGTCACGCAGATTGCGATGCGTCGCTCGATGAGTCCGGAAGACGTCGCGCAATTGAAATTTCCGGTGCCGTTGTGGCCGGTCGCACCGATTGCCGCCACTGCCTTCATGGTATTCGTGTTTGTGGTGCTGGGGTATTTCCCCGATACGCAGGCAGCGCTTCTGGTGGGTGCGGTGTGGATTGTGATGTTGGTGATTGCGTATCGGGTTTGGGTGAAGCCAAAACAAGACTTGACCAAACATCGATCTGTCGGATGACACCAATCCTGTAGGAGTGAGCTTGCTCGCGATTGCGACGGGCCAGAAACATCTATGCCGTCTGACACACCGTCATCGCGAGCAAGCTCACTCCCACAGGTTCTTTATCGTTTCGCACTCTGGAGGTATCGATGAAAACGCTCTGGCATAACTGTCACGCAGCAACCATGGCAAACGGCACGTATTCGATCATCGAGAACGCGGCCATCGTGACCGACGGAGCGCACATTGCCTGGGTCGGTCCTCTGAGCGATGCCCCTGATCTGGCTGATGCTCAAAAGGTTGACCTTGACGGCGCGTGGGTCACACCTGGCCTGATCGACTGCCACACCCACACCGTGTTTGGCGGCAATCGCAGCGGCGAATTCGAGCAGCGTCTGCAAGGCGTCAGCTACGCCGAGATCGCAGCGGCCGGTGGCGGTATCGCCAGCACCGTGCGCGCGACCCGGGCGGCCAGCGAAGAACAGCTCTACGCCAGCGCCGAGCGCCGTGTGCAGCATTTACTGAAGGACGGCGTGACCACGATCGAGATCAAATCCGGCTACGGCCTGGACCTGGCCAGCGAAGGCAAAATGCTGCGCGTCGCTCGCCAGCTGGGGGAAAAACTCCCGGTCACCGTGCGCACCACCTGCCTCGCTGCCCACGCCCTGCCCCCTGAGTACAAAGACCGCGCCGACGATTACATCGCCCATATCTGCTCGGAAATGCTGCCTGCACTGGCGGCTGAAAATCTGGTGGATGCGGTGGATGCGTTCTGCGAATACCTGGCGTTTTCGCCTGCCCAGGTCGAGCAGGTGTTCATCACCGCCGGCCAATTGGGCTTGCCGGTGAAGCTGCACGCCGAGCAGTTGTCGTCGCTGCATGGTTCGAGTCTGGCAGCCCGTTATCAGGCGCTGTCGGCTGACCATCTGGAATTCATGACCGAGGAAGACGCCATCGCAATGGCCGCTTCCGGCACCATCGCCGTGTTACTGCCGGGTGCGTTTTACTTCCTGCGCGAAACCCAGTTGCCACCGATGGACGCCCTGCGCAAACACGGCGTGAAGATCGCCATCGCCACCGACCTCAACCCCGGCACCTCGCCGGGCCTGTCGCTGCGACTGATGCTGAACATGGCCTGCACCCTGTTCCGCATGACCCCGGAAGAAGCCCTGGCGGGCGCAACGATTCATGCCGCGCAAGCCTTGGGACTGGCCGAAACGCACGGTTCGCTGGAAGTCGGCAAGGTCGCCGATTTCGTTGCATGGAACATTGAACGGCCCGCGGACCTGGCCTATTGGCTGGGCGGGGATCTGGATAAACGCGTCGTGCGTCACGGCGTGGAAAGTCGTTTCTAAGCCGTTTCCAATCAGGAGAATACTGTGGACAAGGTACTTAGTTTCACTCGCGGTCGCGTGCCGCTGCTGATCAGCATGCCGCACCCAGGTCTGAACCTGACGCCGGTGGTGCGCGAAGGGCTGGTGGACGAGGCTGTGAGCCTGCCGGACACGGACTGGCACATCCCGCGCCTCTACGATTTCGCCCACGATCTGGGCGCCAGCGTGTTGGCGGCCGAGTATTCGCGCTTCGTCATCGACCTCAATCGCCCGTCAGACGACAAGCCGTTGTATGCCGGTGCGACCACGGGGCTGTACCCGTCGACGCTGTTCGAAGGCGACCCGCTGTTCAAGGAAGGCCAGGTGCCGACCCAGGAAGAACGCGCGATGTATCTGGAGCAAATCTGGACGCCGTACCACGACACCCTGTGCAACGAGCTTGAGCGTCTGCGTGATGAGTTCGGCTACGCGCTGCTGTTCGACGCCCACTCGATTCGCGGCCACATCCCGCACTTGTTCGACGGTCGCCTGCCGGACTTCAACCTCGGCACCTTCAACGGCGCGAGCTGCGATCCCGAGCTGGAAAAACGCGTTGAAGCGGTGTGCGCAGGCGCGAAGAACTACAGCCATGTGCTCAACGGTCGTTTCAAGGGCGGCCACATCACCCGCCACTACGGCAACCCGTCCGAGAACATCCACGCGGTGCAGCTGGAACTGGCGCAGAGCACGTACATGGAAGAGTTCGTGCCGTTCCACTACCGCGCGGATCTGGCTGATCCGACGCGGGTGGTATTGAAATCACTTCTGGAAAGCATGATCGCCTGGGGGCGGGAGAAGTACGGGAAGTAATCGCTCCACTTCATACACTTCCTGATGTGAAATGCTGACCTCACTGTGGGAGCGAATTCATTCGCGAGACATGGGTACATCCGACGCAGATCCATCGTCAGACAGACCATCGCGAATGAATTCGCTCCCACAGGGGATAGCGCAGCGTCATCAAAACTTGCGTTACTTCCTCAACAACCGCAACCCGTTGAACACCACCAGCAAGCTCACCCCCATATCGGCAAACACCGCCATCCACATGGTCGCGACGCCTGCGAAGGTCACGGCCAGGAAGATCGCCTTGATCACCAGCGCCAGCGCGATGTTCTGTTTGAGCACCGCAGCGGTGTCCCGCGACAGGCGGATGAACGCCGGAATCTTGCGCAAGTCGTCATCCATCAACGCCACGTCGGCGGTTTCGATGGCGGTGTCAGTCCCGGCAGCGGCCATTGCGAAGCCGATCTCCGCCCGCGCCAATGCAGGGGCGTCGTTGATGCCATCACCCACCATCCCGACGCGGTGGTTCTGCGCGTACAGGCCCTCAATCGCCTGCAACTTGTCGGTCGGCAGCAGGTTGCCCTGGGCCTGATCAATCCCCACCTGCGCGGCAATCGCCTTGGCAGTGTGTGGGTTATCACCGGTGAGCATCACGGTCTTCACGCCCAGCGCATGCAATTGCGCGATGGCTTCACGGCTGCTGTCCTTGACCGTGTCGGCCACGGCGAACAACGCCAACGGTCCGGTCTCGTCGAACAACAGCACCACGGTTTTGCCTTGGGTTTCCAGCACCTCAAGACGCGCCTCAAGTTCGGGCGAGCACAGCCCCGACTCATGCACCAACCGGTGGTTGCCCAAGTGATACAGACGACCATCGACCTCTCCCTTCACACCCCGCCCGCCCAGCGCTTCGAACCCCTCGACCGATAGATGCCCGTCCTTGCCGAAATCAGTGGCAATGGCCTGAGA
>NZ_JAAAKW010000022.1 GCF_009905615.1 Pseudomonas sp. SLFW | reverse complement strand
CCGGTGAAGGCCGCATCAGTTCCGCCGCCCGCGCCGATTACGCCGCAGCGGCCGCTGCGGTGCTGACCTCTTCTGACAATCAGGCGGGCAAGGTCTACGAACTGGCCGGTGATGCGTCCTACACGCTGACCGATCTGGCCGCCGAAGTGACTCGCCATGCGAACAAACCCGTTGCATACATCAATCTGCCGGAAGCCGACTACAAAGCCGCCTTGCTGAACGTCGGTCTACCCGAATTCGTTGCCGAGCTGCTGGCCAACTCCGATGCGGCGGCTGCCAAGGGTGCCCTGTTCGACGAAAGCCGTCAGTTGAGCGCGTTGATCGGTCGCCCGACCACGCCGTTTACCGAAGCCGTAAATCAGGCAGTGGCGCACTAAGGCTTTAGAACGTCGCTTCCCCACGGCGTCTCGGCAGCCCGAATACCGGAGCCTTCCGACGCCGAGGGTAAGCGTGCTTACCAGGCACCCTGCGCAAAACGACTGAATGATCGAGGCCTCTTACGGTCGGACCTTATGACGGCGCATTACGCGCTGGATAAGGAGCTTCGAATGAACAGCAAATCGCTCATCGCTGGCCTGACGATCCTGGGCTGCGTGTCGCTCGCCAGTTTCGCCGTGCAGGCAGAAGACGCCCCTGCGCAAACCGTTCAATCGTCCAAGGACAACCTTCGCGACCTCGAAAAAGGCGACCGTGTGCCGGAGAAATTCCAGCGTCCCGGCGAAGCCATCAAAGACTGGAAAGCCAAAGGCCTCCACGCCCCCGCCGAACAGAGCCAGTGGGTGCGCATCAACAACAAATACGTGCAGGTCCAGACCACCAACGGCCAGATCACCGACATCGCGCCGATGAAGAAATAATGCCCCACCCCGGTGCTCGAACCTCCCTCGGGCACCCTCCCCGCGCCAGCCGCTCTAGATCAGGCCTGTCATCCCGAAAAAATGTGTCCTAAGGGCGAGAAAGGTTGGACGCTAACGATTTCCGACTTTAATCTTTGCCGCTTGTTTCAAGCCTCCCTTCTGAGGGTTCTTTCAAACGCCAGGGCCGAGAGTCGATGTCTTCCGTTTTGAATGTTTTGCTGCCGATCTTCGCCTTGATTCTGGTCGGTTACCTGTGCCGACGCACCAACCGGCTCGGCCCGACCGCCGCCTCGGAAATCAACCGAATGGTGGTGTGGCTGTGTCTTCCCGCCCTGCTTTTCACCGCCACGGCCACCGCCACGTGGGAGCAAATCTGGCACCCCGGATTCGTGCTGGTGTTCACCCTCTCGACGATGGTCATGTTCGTCGTCACCTTGCTGTTACGGCGCAAGAAAGCCGGTCACTTTGCCGACGCCAGCATCGACGCCTTGAGCGCTTCCTACGCCAACACCGGTTACATCGGCATTCCGCTGTGCGTGATGGTACTGGGCCAGAGTGGCCTTGAACCGGCGCTGATCGCGTCGTTGATCGTGGTCTGCGTGCTGTTCGGCATCACGCTGGTGTGCATCGAAATCGGTCTGCAAAGCGAAGCCCACGTGCACCGCATCGTGCTCAAGGTGTTGGGTGCGCTGGCGAAAAACCCGCTGGTGGTGTCGCCGATTCTGGGGGCGTGCTGGGCGTGGACGGGCATGCCGCTGCCGGGGCCGCTGGACAAATTCCTCAGCCTGCTGGGCGCGGCGACCACCCCGTGTGCGCTGATTTCATTGGGCCTGTTTCTGGCGCAAAAACAACAAGGCCCGCGCCATGGCACGAGCCTGTTGGTGTTGATCAAACTGATCGCTCATCCCTTGTTGACATGGTTCCTGGCGTTCAAGGTCTTCCACCTGCCGCCGCTGTGGGCGAACTCGGCACTGCTGCTCAGCGCCCTGCCCACCGGCACCGGGCCGTTCATGCTGGCCGAATACTACAAACGCGAAGCGTCGGTGGTCTCCAGCACAATCCTGATTTCAACCCTGGGTTCGCTGGTGACGCTGTCGTTGTGCATCTATTACATCAACGGGTGAGCGACCTGTCGTCAGACAAACATTCCGCCCGACGCCTCGATGCGCTGCGCAGTGATCCAGCGACCGCCCTCGCCCAGCAGCATCGAAATCGCTGCTCCGATGTCGTCTGGCAGACCGACGCGGCCCAAAGCGGTGTTGGAGGCGACCCACGCATTCACATCAGCGTTGTCCCGCACAGTGCCGCCGCCGAAGTCTGTCTCGATGGCGCCAGGGGCCAAGGCGTTCACGGTGATGCCCCGAGGCCCCAGTTCGTTGGCCAGGTAGCGGGTCCAGACTTCGATACCGCCCTTCATCGACGCATACGCCGCGTAGCCCACCGGTGAGAACCGCGCCAGGCCGGATGAGATGTTGACGATCCGCCCACCGTCGGCGATCAGCGGCAAGAGTTTCTGGGTCAGGAAAAACGGCCCCTTGAAATGCACGTTCATCAACTGGTCGAACTGCGCCTCGGTGGTCTCCGCGCAGCTGGCGTACATGCCGATACCCGCATTGTTGACCAGAAAATCAAAGCGCTCCGCCTTGAAATAAGCACTCAGCAGCGCCGACACCTGCGTGGCAAATGTCTCGAAACGGCTGCTGTCGCCCACGTCCAGTTGCAGCATCTTGACCTTGCCACCGAGGTTTTCGATCTCAGCGACTACACGCTGCGCCTCGTCTTCACGGCTGTGATAAGTGCCTATGATGGCCACGCCTTCCCGAGCCAGATGAAGCGCTGCGCTTTTGCCCAGGCCGCGGCTGGCGCCGGTGATGATCGCGATCTTTTGACTCATGGTGATGCCCTCAATTGGCTGTATTCAGTCAGTGGCGACCACTGTATTGTTCGGCGTACCACCAGATAAACCCGCATTGATCGACATGACTGATCGACCACCACGAACAATAGGCCTCCCACGATGAACAAACTCGACCTGCTCAAGACTTTCGTCCGGGTCGCGGAACTGTCCAGTTTCACCTTGGCCAGCGATGCACTGGGGCTGCCGCGCTCCAGCGTGTCGGAACAGATTCGTGCCCTCGAACAGTTGCTCGACACCCGGCTGCTTCAGCGCACCACGCGCAAAGTCCAGACCACACCGGATGGCCAGGCGCTGTACGAACGCAGCAAGGATTTGCTCGCACAGATGGACGAACTGGAAGGCCTGTTTCGTCAGGACAACGCCGTGCTCAGCGGTCGTTTGCGGGTAGACATGCCCACCGCCGTCGCTCGTCGGCTGGTCATGCCGCGCGTTCGCGAATTCATTGATCGGCATCCCTTGATCGAACTGGAGATCAGCAGCACCGACCGCCGCGTCGACCTGATACGCGAAGGGTTCGATTGCGTGATGCGGGTGGGTGAGCTGCCTGACACCACGTTGGTGGCGCGCAAGATCGGCCACTTTCAGATGGTTAATTGCGTCAGCGTCGAATACGCCGAGCGGTTCGGCATTCCCCAGACCCTCGACGACCTGCAGCAGCATCAGTTGATCAACTACGTGTCAGCGTTCGGGGCCAGCACGGCCACGTTCGAATACCACCGGGACGGCAAGGACCATCACGTGCCGATGCCCAGCAGCGTCACGGTCAATTACATCGAAGCCTACGAAGCCGCATGCCTCGGTGGGCTGGGCATCGTGCAGGTACCGCGACTGGCGCACGAGTACCAGTTCGAACGCGGCGAATTGGTGGAAGTCCTGCCGGATTACCTGCCCGCCCCGATGCCTGTCTCGCTGCTCTACGCCCACCGGCGGCACCTGCCGCAACGCTGTCGGGTGTTCATGGACTGGTTGTCGAACCTGTTGCTCGAATACGGTGTGGTGGGCTGATTTCAAGGTGACCAGAAGTTTTTTTAAAAAAATCTGCAGAGGGCCGTAACCGATTTCGAATCTCCAGCGAACTACCCCTCGAATCTGATGCACAGCATGGCTGTCATGCCGGTGCCGCGATTCTCTCATTCAAAAACCTGGAGATACCCCTGATGAAAACTCTTTCCCTCGCTGCTGTCGCTCTGGCTTTCGCTTCCATCGCTACTGGCGTCAGCGCTGCTGAAACAGGCTCCGCGCCTGCCATGGAAAAATGCTACGGCGTATCGATGGCTGGCAAAAACGATTGCAAGGCTGGCGCCGGTACCACCTGCGCAGGCACCTCCAAAACCGACTACCAGACCAACGCCTGGAAAAACGTACCCGCTGGCACATGCACCTCCATCAAGACCCCACACGGCACCGGTTCGCTGACCCCGATGTAATTCGTCAGACCTGAAAAGCTGAACGCTTGAACCATCGCAAGGGCAGACGTCGATCATGAACACCCCTTCTACACTGGGCGCGGGACTGGGCCTCAAGGCCGACCACTACGAGGCCGCACACGACTGCGCGGCCACCGGTTTGTGGTTTGAAGTCCACCCGGAAAACTACATGATCGACGGCGGCCCTCGCCTGGCATGGCTGGAAGCAATCGGCAGTCGCCACCCGCTTTCGTTGCACGGTGTTTCACTGTCGCTGGCAGCCGATTGCGTGCCAGACATCGAACACCTGAAACGCCTCAAGGCCCTTGCCGACCGCGTTCAGCCAGCCCTTATTTCCGAGCACCTCGCCTGGTCCACCTGGCGGGGTCAGTATCACCCCGATCTGCTGCCCTTCCCTCGCACCGAGGAAGCTTTGCAGCGCATCGCCGACAACGTGCACCGCACCCAGGCTTTCCTCGGGCGGCGGCTGGCCATCGAAAACCCCAGCCATTACCTCGCGCTGGACGGCCATGACTTCAGCGAAATCGACTTCCTCACCGAACTGAGCCAACGCACCGGCTGCGGCCTGCTGCTGGACATCAACAACGTTTTCCTGAGTGCCCATAACATGGGCTACGACGCCAATGCCTACGTGGATGCCTTTCCCGGGGAGGCCATTCTGGAAATTCACCTGGCAGGACACAGTGTCGATCCCGGCGGCGCGGCGCTGCTGGTCGACTCTCACGATGCGCTGGTGGCCGAACCGGTCTGGGCCTTGTATGAACGGCTGATTCGACGCATCGGCCCTCGCCCGACCCTGATCGAGCGGGACGATAATCTGCCATCGTTCACTGAACTGTTGCTGGAGCGGGACCGGGCACAAGCGCTGCTGGAGGCCGTGTCATGAAACTGCAAGCGTTCCAGGACGCGTTCGTTGAAGCCCTCTATGACCCCAACGCCGTAGCACTGTCGATGTTGACGGAGCAACCGGGTTTCACGGTCTACCGCAACACCGTGATGAAAGGCGCGGTCGATGCGCTGATTGCCAACTTCCCCACGGTCGAGCGCCTCGTGGGCAGTGACTGGTTGACGGCAGCAGCGTCGATTCATGCGCAACAAACGCCCCCGTCGGATGCGCGATTGATCCATCACGGCCGCGCATTCCCTGAGTTTCTCGATCAATTCGAACACGCCCGCGACTTACCGTATCTGGGCAATGTCGCCCGACTGGATTTGCTCTGGACCCACTGCCACACCGCCCTCGACGAACCCGGTCTGGACATGAATCACATCGCCCGCCTTGCGCCGGAACAGCTCGCTTCATTGTTGCTGAAACCCAGGGCGGCCGCGCGTTGGACCTGGTTTGCGGACCAACCTGTTTTCAGCATCTGGCGCCATAACCGCGAGGGGCTGGCAATGCCGGAACAACTGGACTGGCGAGGTGAAGGCGCGTTGCTGGTGCGCAGCGAAGGCGCGGTCGGCTGGCAATCGCTGGACGTGGGCGGCTGTGGTTTTCTCGACGCCTGCGCCGCCGGACAGACGCTGGCGCAAGCCGCTGAACACGCCAGCGCCCTGCAACCTTCGCTCGACATTCTTGAACTGCTGACACGACTGGTCAGCGCCGATGTTTTCGCCGCCACTGACCCACATTGATCCATTGGAGGACGCCATGGACACGCTGCACACTGACACCTCGCAATCCCAAACTCTGCGCGGCGGCTGGAATCGCTTCGCTGATCGCCTCTCGCTGATGATCACCGACTCGGTGTTGTCGCTGGTGGCGCGCGTCGCCATCGCAGGCATTTTTCTGATGTCGGGGCGAACCAAAGTCGAGGGGTTTCTGACCATTACCGACAGTACCTACGAACTGTTTCGCAGTGAGTACAAACTGCCGCTGATTCCTCCGGAAATTGCCGCGCACTTGTCGGCGTATGCCGAGCACCTGTTTCCGCTGTTGCTGATTCTTGGCCTGTTCTCACGACTGTCGGCATTCGCCTTGTTAGGCATGACGCTGGTGATCGAAATCTTCGTCTACCCGGATGCGTGGGTTACCCACCTGAGCTGGGCTGGGTTGCTGCTGATCATCATCGGCAAAGGCGCGGGGCCGCTGTCGCTGGATCGGACATTCGGGATTCGGTGATGCCATAGCGCACACGGCTCGCTGGCGATGGTGCCTGAAAAATCACCACCGCTGGCGAGCCGTGCTGCTACGACTGAACGCTTCGGCCTACCGGCCGAGAGGCGTCCGTTCATGTCAAACCGCCCGCGTATTCATCGCCTGCGCTATAAACTCCGCCTGCCGAATCGCCAACGTCACGATGGTCAACGTCGGATTCTCCCCCGCACTGGTGGTGAACTGGCTGCCATCCGAAATAAACAGGTTCGGAATCTCATGGCTCTGCCCATGCTGGTTGCACACCCCATCCTGCGGCTTTTCGCTCATGCGGCAGGTGCCCAGGTTGTGTGTCGAAGGGTACGGCGGAACGCGGAACGTCTTCACAGCGCCGACCGATGAATACAGCGCTTCACCTTGCTTGAATGCGTGTTCGCGCATCGCCAGGTCATTCGGGTGATCGTCGTAATGCACGTTGGGCACCGGCAGGCCGTACTTGTCCTTGATGCTGTCGTTGAGGGTAATCCGGTTGCTTTCCTGAGGCATGTCTTCGCCGACGATCCACATCCCTGCGAGCTTGCTGTACTGCTCCATCACATCGGTGAAATCCCGGCCCCACGCCCCCGGATTGAAAAACGCCGCGAGGAACGATGGCCCAAGGGAGATCGTTTCCATCTCATAACCGCCGACGAAGCCGCGATCCGGCTTGTGGTGAATCTCGTCGCTGACAATCCCGGCCATGATGGTGCCGCGGTAGAAGTGCACGTCCTCGGGAAACGACGCGAAAACAGTACCGGTGGTGTGGCGCATGTAATGTTTGCCGACCATCCCCGAGCCATTCGCCAGACCGTGAGGGAACTGACTGCTGGCCGAATTGAGCAATAACCGTGGGGTTTCGATGGAGTTACCGGCGACCGCCACCACCCGCGCCTTTTGCCGCTGTTCCTTGCCGAGCCCGTCGAAATACACCACCGCGTTGACCCGGCCCTTGTCGTCGTGCTCGATTTTCGCCACATGGCATTGAGTGCGCAGTTCCAGCTTGCCCGTGGCTTCAGCGGCGGGGATTTCGGTGTACAGCGTCGACCACTTAGCCCCCATCTTGCAGCCCTGGAAGCAGAAGCCCAGCTGCTGGCACCCGGCCCGATCGCCACGGGGTTTGCTGTTGATCGCCATGTGTCCTGTGGAGCATTCCTTGTAGCCCATCTTCTGCGCGCCGTTGTACAGCACCTTGAAGTTGTTGTTACCCGGCAATCCCTCGATGTTATGGGTGCGGGTCACGCCCATTTTGTCCTCGGCGCGGGCGTAATACGGTTCCATCTCGGCCAGAGTGATGGGCCAGTTCAAGAGATTGGCGCCCTGCACCTGGCCGTAGGTGTCCAGTGCGCGGAATTCGTGCTCCTGAAAACGCAGGCTCGCGCCCGCCCAGTGGGTGGTGGTGCCGCCAACGGTTTTACAGATCCAGGCGGGCAGATTGGGGAAGTCCTTGGCCACCCGCCATGAGCCTGAAGTGGTGCGCATGTCACCCCAGGACAGTTGCGAAAAAGAAGGCCACTCGTCGTTGATGAACGTGCCCGTGGACTGCCGCGCCCCGGCTTCCAGCAACACCACCGACACGCCCTTTTGGCACAGTTCGTTGGCCAGCGTCCCGCCGCCCGCGCCCGAGCCAATGATCACCACGACCGAATCGTCATCCAGGTTGTACGTTGTCATGATTGCGCTCCTCAGGCAGGGACAGTCGGGCTGGCATCGACAGGCGGGTTGGGCAGCCATTTCAGGTCGTTGAACCCGCGATGGATGTAACCGCCTTTGGGGAAGGACGCGCCTTCATAGCCGAAGTGCTTGTACGCCAGCTCGTTGCTGTAAAGGCTGTTCACCGACACACCGCGCACCAGCGCGAAAAACGGCCCGGTCTGCACGTCCTTGAGAATGCCCACTTGCTTGTCTTCAGCAAGCGAAGCCCAGTCGCCGCCGGCGCGCTGGTCCAGATCGGCCAGACCCTGCTTCAGGGTGTCGGCGACGCTGGGGTCCGCGGAGGCTTTTTCATCAAGGGCTTTGACGGAAAACGCATAGACCGCGTCTTCCATGGTGTCGTGGGGGAAGATGCGCCGGATAACCAGCAAGAGCTTGCTGCCGGTGGCGCTGTCCAGTGTGTTCATCTCCAATGCCCAGGTCCGGCTTGGAGCAAGCAGTGCAACAGGGCCGGAACCGAACACCAGCGTTCCCAGCAACAGCCCGCCGCTTCCTTGCAAAAAGCGGCGACGATCGAGTATCAGGTCACTCATGGCTTTTGTCCTTGTTATTTTTTTTGTCGGTGCAATCAAGCTGAATTGATAGTAGTAGCGCCGTGGGGGGAAAGGTAATAGCGGTCTACTACGTGGTTATAAGCCTGGACAGGGTGCGTGGCGGCAAACGACAACCCGGTAGTAATCCGGTATTACCCGCCCCGCCCGCGGCCTTTCTAGACTGTCGGCTTCACTCATCACGAGCAGCCTGCCATGTCTTTCGTCAGCGAAACCCAACCCGGTGTGTGCCTTACGCCGGACGCCGTCACTCAGGATTACGTGTTCAACCACACGATGTTGCGGGTGAAGGACCCCGAGCGTTCGCTGGACTTTTACACGCGGGTGCTGGGGATGCGGCTGCTGCGCCAAGTGGATTTTCCCGAGGGGAAGTTTTCGCTGCTGTTTCTGGCGATGACCAAAGGCGAGGCAGTGCCGGAGGATGCGTCGGCACGCATGAGCCATACCTTTAGCCGAGAATCGGTGCTAGAGCTGACCCACAACTGGGGCACTGAAAGCGACGACTCGCAGTACCACAACGGCAACAAGGACCCGCGAGGTTTCGGGCACATCTGCTTTTCAGTGCCTGATATTGAGGCGGCGTGCGCCCGCTTCGAATCCTTGGGCGTACCCTTCGTTAAACGGTTGGACAAAGGCATGAAACACGTTGCCTTCATCAGCGATCCGGACGAGTACTGGGTCGAAATCGTGCAGGCGGACCTGTTGGGCAATCTGGGGCAGTAAGCCGCCATTTTCCGGACGACTTCATCGACGACGTGGCTAGTCGAGCGCTGCCACCACCGCATCAAAAAACGCCAGCGGCGCGATGAGATTGCGGCGCAGCGGCTTGGGTTGATCGCCAAAGGTGACGATCACCACGTTGTGCGTCGGGTTGATGTAGATGTTCTGGCCCTGCATGCCGATGGCCGAGTAGGCGCCGTCCTTGATCGAGGCTTCGGTCCGGCCCGGCCACCACATGTAGCCGTAATTCAACGGGCTGCCGTCCTTGAGCACCGTGGGAGCGGTGGCTTCCTGAACCCAGCCTTGCGGCAGAATCGACTGGCCGGCGATCTTCCCGCCGTTCATGAAAAACAGCCCGAAACGCCCGAAGTCCCGCAGCGTCGCGCTGATGCCACTGCCGCCGATTTCCTGGCCATTGGGCGAATCCAGCCACCACTTGGCGTCGTGTTCCATGCCGAACGGTCGCCAGATTTTCTGCTCCAGATAGTCGGACAGCGGCATCTTTACGGCGCTGCGAATGACTTCTTCCAGCACTTGCGTCTCGCCCGTGCTGTAGTTGTTGACCGTGCCCGGTTCGGCCGCTTTCGGCAAACTCGCCATCAGCGTCATCGCCGCCCCCGGGGTCTGGGCAATCTGCGCCCGCAACAACGCGCGGCGGTCGGATGAAGGGTCGGTAAACGCTTCGCTCCATTTCACCCCGGACGTCATCGTCAGCACGTTGCGAATCGTCACACCCTCGTAAGCGCTGCCCTTGAGGCGCGGCACATAGTCGACCACCGCATCGTCGAGGCTTTTGATCGCGCCATCATGCAGCGCCACAGCCGCCAGCGTAGAGGTGACGGACTTGGCCATGGACATCGACATCCAGCGGGTCCTGTCGGTGTTGCCGCGCTGGTAGGTCTCGTAGGCGACTTTGCCGTCCTTGATCACCAGCATCGCGGTAATGCTGTCCACCGCGACGTAGTCGAACAGGTCGTACTTCTTGCCTTCGTAGGTGAAGTGGACGTTGTCCAGCTGTCGAGGCGCTTTCGGCAGGGCGTAAGGATGGTCACTGCCGTCGATCGTGCGCGTGGGAAATAGTCGATCGATGTTGCGGTAAGTGCTGACCGCGAGGTCAGGCAGCATCGTGCCTTCGTAAATCTGCTCGACGGTGCCGATGGGTTCGTGGGCGTGGGGGTACTCGTAATCGTCTTTGGCCCAGGCATCGGGCACAGCGCCGAGGGCGAACAGGCCAAGGGAAACGGTGAATGGCTGCAAGCGCAGAAAAGGACGGGAAACCGCTCGTGACAGCATAAAACATCCTTGCTTTTGCGTTGAAATCGGACCGATTGGCCACTGAATCGAAGGTGCGGTTTACCACGGTTCGATGACAGGATTCAAAATCAGGCGCAAAAAAAACCACCGCGCGAGGGCGGTGGCTTCTTTATCGAGCGTGGATCAGATCAGGCTCAGACCTTGACGACCCAGCCCGCCGGGCCTTCGATCTCACCAAACTGAATGCCGGTCAGCTCTTTATACAGACGCTGTGTCACCGGACCCACTTCGGTCTCGCTGTGGAACACGTGCAGCTTGTCTTTGTAGCTGATGCCACCGATCGGCGTGATCACCGCAGCGGTCCCGCAGGCACCGGCTTCCTTGAACTGATCCAGCTTGTCGATGAAGACTTCGCCTTCGGTCACTTTCAGGCCCAGACGGCTTTCAGCCAGCTCGATCAGCGACAGACGGGTGATGCCCGGCAGCACGGAAGGCGATTTAGGCGTGATGAACTGGTCATCGTGGGTGATGCCGAAGAAGTTGGCCGAACCGACTTCCTCGATTTTCGAGTGCGTCAGCGGGTCCAGGTAGATCGCGTCGGCGAAGCCGTTTTTCTTGGCTTCGCTGCCCGGCATCATGCTCGCCGCGTAGTTGCCGCCGACTTTCGCAGCGCCGGTGCCTTGTGGCGCGGCGCGGTCGTAGCTGGAGATCACGAAGTTGTGTGGCTTCATGCCGCCCTTGAAGTAAGGGCCGACCGGGATGCAGAACACCGAGAAGATGAACTCGGGCGCTGCACGCACGCCGATGTTGTCACCCACGCCGATCACGAATGGACGCAGGTACAGCGCGCCGCCCGTGCCGTAAGGCGGGATGAAACGTTCGTTGGCGCGGACCACTTCTTTACACGCTTCGATGAACTGTTCGGTCGGAACGTGAGGCATCAGCAGACGCGAGCAGCTGCGTTGCATGCGCGCGGCGTTCTGGTCCGGGCGGAACAGGTTGATCGACCCGTCCTTGGCACGGTAGGCCTTCAGGCCTTCGAAACATTGCTGGCCGTAATGCAGCGCGGTCGAGCCTTCGCTGATGTGCAGCACGTTGTCTTCGGTCAGGGTGCCTGTGTCCCACTCACCGTCGCGCCAGTGAGCCAGGTAGCGCTTGTCGGTCTTGATGTAGTCGAAACCCAGCTTGTCCCAATTAATGCTTTCGTTACCCATGACACCCTCTATTTCCTGGCCAGCGCGCCCGCAGGTGGGGGCTGGCGTTTCATCAATATGGTCGTGAAGGCTCGGCCGAGGGAACGGCCCCCACCGATGTTGCGCCATATTACTGATTTTTTGCCGGACAAACTGCCTTCAACGCTTAACAAGCAAAAAAGAGCACCCAACCGCCTTTAGGCCCTCTTCAAAAACCGCCGCCAAGCTGCGAACCTGACGCCTGTTGCCGTTGGTCCGCCGGCAGTTCGAGGCGGTGGCGGAACACGCAATCGATTCCACAGAGCCTCGTTCAGCAAGGAAAGCCCATGACCGATCTGCCCAAACACGGCGCCGTCCTGTTCGCCAAAGACTTGCCCCGTGTCGCCGCGTTTTATCGCGAACTGCTGGACATGACGCAGACCGTCACTGAAAAACGGTTGATCGTGCTGGAGTCGCCGACCTACCAACTGGTGATTCATGGCATTCCGAAAGCGGTTTCCGACCGGGTCATCATCAGTTCTCCGCCGCAGCGGCGCGTGGACCTGCCCATCAAGCTGGTGTTTCCCGTGAAAAACCTGGCAGACGCCCGCGCAGCGGCGGTCGCGTTGGGTGGGCAGGTGGACGCGCCGGCCGGGCAGTTCACCGCCCGCGGCTTCACCGCCTGTGACGGGTTCGACCCGGAGGGCAATGTCGTACAGTTTCGCGAACCGGCGCCGTGATTGTCAGTAAATGGATGGACATCTGCAGGCGCGAATTCATTCGCGAGCGGCCGATGCGGCCGATAGATCTACATCGTCTGATACATCTTTCGTCGGTATGCCGCCCAGAATGAATTCGCTCCCGCAGGGACTGGGCGTCGCCATGCAGTGCGTCATTTGACGTTCCTGCAGGTCTCGGGGTGTCACAGGGTTCTGTGGATGCACCCGAGATTTCGTGCCGCCTGTATCAAAAGCTTCTCAACCGCCGTGCAGATTCGCCATTTTTGCCTATCGTTGGTAATTCATATGAAACAGGAGCACGTCCATGGGTATCGAGCAACTCTTCGCGGATTTGGGCAGTCTTCCGAGCATTCCCAAAGTGGCTCAAGACCTGATTCAACAGTTCGACAACCCGTCGTCGAACATTGAGAGCATCGCTCGCAACATCCAGAAGGACCCGGTGATTTCCGCCAAGATTCTGCGGCTGGCCAACTCGGCGCGGTTTCGCGGGGCGCGGGAGTCTTCAAGCATCGACGACGCGGCCATGCGCCTGGGCTTCAATACCCTGCGCACGCTGGTGCTGGCGTCGGCGGTGACCGGGGCATTCAAGGCGGGGCCAAGCTTCGACCTCAAGGGCTTCTGGCTGAAAAGCTTTCAAGTGGCGGGGATTTGTCGCCTGCTGGCCAAGCAGTCGGGCGCCGACGCGGAAATCGCTTTCACGTGCGGCGTGATGCATGACATTGGCGAGCTGCTGATCCAGACCGGCGCGCCGCAAGTGGCCGAGCGCATCAATAGCGCCACCAGGACCGGCACCACCAGCCGGGCCGCCATCGAGACCCTGCAACTGGGCTTCGGTTACCCGGAAGTGGGTGCGGAGCTGGCCCGTCGCTGGCAGTTGCCGCCGGTGATCCAGCAGGCGATTGCCTATCAAGCCCGCCCGATGCAGGCCCCCGGCGACGCGACCCAAGCCCGGATCGTCGCCCAGGCGCTGACCGTGTCCGATGCGCTCGAAAGCAACGGCGGCGCGACACCGCAGGCGCAGCAGTCCATCGAAGGGCCGCTGTTTGAAGGCGTTGATCTGGATGCGCTGTTCACGGCATTGCCTGCGGTACTGGAGGCGGACAAAGCCTTTGCGGAGTTGCTGAGCTGATTCCCCCTCTCAGGTCTGACGAATGACCTGTGGGAGCGAATTCATTCGCGAATCGGCAGTACAGACGACGGAGAGGTTGCGCCTGTACGGGCCTTTCGCGAATGAATTCGCTCCCTCAGAAAGCCCAATGTTCGTCTCGAAAACGGGCGCGCCGCTGAACCTGTAGGAGTGAGCTTGCTCGCGATTACGGAGGGTCAGCCAGATGGGTGATATCTGGCCCACTGCAATCGCGAGCAAGCTCACTTGTACAAAGAGCCATAGCATCGATTTCAAGGCAATACCTGCTCTGCACAAATCCTCCACCTCGTTTAGTATCAGCCCACCCGCCACGATCACGAGGCCCCGCGCATGTTCGATACGCCTGCCCTTTCCCACCTCGAATCCCTCCTGCACTGGATGAGCAGACGCTCGTTCACGGTGTTGACGGGCGCAGGCATCAGCACCTCGTCCGGAATCCCCGATTACCGTGACAGCGAAGGCGTGCGACGGGGTCGGCAGCCGATGATGTTTCAGGAATTCCTCAACGCCCCCGAAGCGCGCCGCCGGTATTGGGCGCGGGCCATGCTCGGGTGGCCACGTGTTCGCGCTGCACACCCGAACGCGGCTCACGGAGCATTGGCCGCGTTGCAACAACACGAACTGATCCGGGGCGTGATCACCCAGAACGTAGACACGCTCCATGACCGAGCGGGCAGTCATGACGTGATCGAACTGCACGGCAGCCTGCACTGGGTGCTGTGTCTGGATTGCCGTCAGCGCACCGAGCGCGACGTGATCCAGCTGACGTTACTGGAGCAGAACCCCTACCTGGCCGGTGTCGATGCGGTTCAGGCCCCGGATGGCGACACCTTGCTCGACCCCGCCTTTGAAGAACGCTTTCAGGTGCCCCACTGCCCTCATTGCGGCGGCGAACGCATGAAGCCGGACGTGGTGTTTTTCGGCGAGAACGTTGCGCCGCCCACGGCGGCCAAGGCCATGGACCGGGTGGAAACCTCGGACGGTTTACTGGTGGTGGGGTCGTCGCTGATGGCATTTTCGGCGTTTCGCCTGTGTCGGCGCATCGTCGAACAAGGCAAACCGCTGATCGCCATCAACCTCGGCAAGACCCGGGCGGACGACGTGCTGGACCTGAAGATCGAAGCGTCCTGCGAAGTGCTACTGCCCGAACTGGCGCAGCGGCTCATCGCGCATTGAACCGGCTCAGCCCTTGGCCAATGCCCGCGCGCTGAGCACCTGCGCCAACAGCAAGGTGCCGACGCACAACAGTGCGTCGCGCAAGCCGACGAAGTGTGCGGCAAAGCCGATCAGCGCCGGCCCCAGCAGAATCCCGCAATAACCGATTCCGGTGATGACCGCGATGCCCAACCCGGCGGGCATCGCTGTTTGCGCACCGACGATGGAACAGTAAACCGGGAACGTGTTGGACAAACCCAGACCGATCAACGCAAAGCCGAGCAAGAACAGCGGCCACGGTTGTAACAGCACCGCCATGGCAAAACCGAGCATGACCAGCAGGCCGCCGCCGATCAGCAGTTTCACCGCACCGAAGCGCTTCCTCAAGGCATCGCCGGAAAACCGGCCCGCTGCCATGGCAAGCGAAAACACTGCGTAAGCGCCCCCCGCGACCGACAGGTCAATCTGATGAGCACGGTTGAGAAACACTGCGCTCCAGTCAAGAATCGCGCCTTCCACCAGCAACGCAATGAAGCACAGCAGGCCGATGATCAGCACCTTCACCGTCGGCCATGAGAAAGGCGTCGAAGGGTCGTCCGCGCTGAATGGCAGCAAGTATCGGGCCTGGCTCAGCAACGTGCCCGCGACAATTACCACCATCACCGACACGGCGAATAACGGCGACGCGCCACTCCACAGCATCAACCCCATGGCGCCCGCACTGACGATCCCGCCCAGACTGAACAGCCCGTGAAACCCTGACATCAGCGGGCGCCGATGATCCTGTTCCACCATCAGTCCTTGCACGTTCATCGCCACGTCGATGCTGCCCAACCCCGCCCCGAAAACCGCCAGGGCCAGGGCGAGCGCAGTGAACGACGACAGCGTGGCAAGCAGCGGCAACATGCTGCAAATCAAGGCCCCGCCGATCAGCGCCACGAAGCGGCAGCCCTTGCGCGTGGTCAAGGCGCCAGCCAGTGGCATCGCCAGCATCGAACCTACGCCGAAGCACAGCAACAGCAACCCCAATTCGGCCTCTTCCAGCCCCGCACGGTCCCGGGCAAACGGCACCAACGGCGCCCACGCCCCGAGCGCCATGCCGGACAGCAGGAACGTCAGGCGGTAGCTCCAGAGGTGAATGAGGGTCGGTCTGTGAGCGGGTTGGGCGATGGACAAGGGAAGTTTCCAGAATATTGAGGGCAGTTCACATTGTGGGAAACGCCGGAGGTTACGACGGCAGCGAAAGCGGTGGATCAGTCACAGACAAACTGCCTGACAGTCCGCTTGGCCGCCGTCGTAACCTCCGGCGCCCCCCACAGGGTTCGCAGCCTTTACATCATCGGCGCCACCATGCTCACGACCCGCAACGCCAAGCCTTCGTAGGCATCCAGCGTAATGGTGAACTCACCCTCTTCCGTCAGATCGCCCTCGACCCGCTCGTTGATGATATCCACCACCGGCCCCGGTGCGATGCCCGGCAGGTGCAGGGTTTCGACGATGGATTCGGCGCTGAAGTTGAGCGCGGTGATCTGCGTGCCTTTCCCGGCCGGCAGTTCGTGGACCATGATCAGCAGGCCCGGATGCTCGACGTCAGGGATCATAATCTGGCGACTGGCGGCGATGTCGTAGGCGCGGCGCACGGCGAGGATTTTCTTCAACTGCGAGGCGAACGAGTCCGGCCGTTGCAGCTGTTCGACCAGGCTGCCGTATAGCGCGGTCGGACGCGGCATGCCGCCCGCTGAGGTTTCAGCGCTGGGGTCCAGGTCCACCAGATCGTAGGCGCCGCGATGAATCCAGCGGGTGTCGCCATCGCCCATCAGGTGCGCGACCTGCTCGGCGGGCAGCGGCAGCGCCCCCACCAAATCCCAGCCCGACAGTGCGAACACCCCCGGCTGCATGGCGTTGAACATCACCAGCAACAGGTGGATGTGCTGAATCTTGTTCACGTCGTCGGCGGTGATGGTGTCCAACTCACGAATGCCCAGCGCCGCTGTGATAATGCTGGCGGTGGTGCACGACACCCCATTGGTCACGAACTTGAGGTTGTAAGGCGCATGTTCGCCAGCGAGGCGTTCATACATCTCTTCGCGAATGTGCTCGCGCAGGATATTGCCGGGAAAGGTCTGGCCCATGTACAGGTATTGATCATGGGCGTGCAGCGTCCAGAAATGCACCAGCTCCAGGGTCAGCTCGTCGTGGTTCTGCAAAGCGTGGATCAGCGACGCGGGATCGATCCCGAAGTCATGGACCTGGCGCAGCATGAGCCGCAAAAACTCGGTGCGGCCGGTCAGCAGCGCGTGCTGGTAGGCCGGACGGGTGATGAAGTCATAGGACAGGTCGGCGCCGCCGTGGGACATGGCAGCGATGTCGTCGATGGTCAGGTTCAGCTCCTGAAAACTGAAGCCCCCGGCCTTGCGGATCGCGCCCGCCAGCAACTGGTTGCCGGTAATCGCCAGCGGATGGCTTTCCGACCACGCGGTGCCATCGGCCTTGCGCTCGACGCCAAGGAAGCCGTTGGCGTCGAGACGCAACACCCGCGCGCCCATCACGTCGATGGCGTGCAGCGCGTCGCCGATGATCATCTGTTGCGCGGCGAAGCTCGGGTCCAGCCAGTTCAGCGACGGTTGGCCTTCCTTGAAGTAATGCAGGTACACCCAGCGCCGGTCTTTGCCGTCCACGCCGGTGATGACAGGTGTGGTGCTCCAGTCGGTTTCCTTGACCCCCGGTTCGAAAAAGATCACCCGCTGCAGCTGACCGACGATGTAATGCTTGTCGCGCAAGGCATCCACGGTCGCGGGCGGCAGGTTGATGGCGTCGCGCCCAGCGGGGACGTCGGGCAGCAGCGACCAGTCTTCTTCTTTGATCTCGACCATGTGGTACAGGCCGGGATATTCCTCGTAGGCCAGCTCGGCCAGACGGAAATCCGCGCCTTTGCCGGTATGGGACGGGATCACGTCATCGACGATCACCGCGTTGTGCGCGGCGGCGATGCGGCTGAGGCTGAGAAACTGCGCGTCAGTGCCCAGTTCGGCATCGACCTCGAAGCTGATGCGGTCGAAATTGCCGTCGATGCTTGGGGTTTTCTGCCGCCCCTTGAGGCCACCGGAGGCTTTGAGCGGGCCGTTGTGGATGCCTTGAATGCCAATCTCGGACAAGGCGTGCCAGAGCTTTTCATCCCCCAGTGCTTCCAGCACCGAGCCGCCTTCACGGGTGATGATCGACGCCGGGTAGGCGGTGAACCACACCGACGCAATCGCTGAAGCGTCCCGAGGGCGGGCCTGCGCGTAAGGCCGTTGCCAGAGCCGCCCCTGGCCGCCATAGAGCTTGGCGCGTTGTTGTGCGGCGTTGAGCATCGATTGCTCAACCAGCCATTCCACGTACTGCTTGTCCGGTGTGGTCATAGGGTCCAGGGTTCCGTCTTCAAAGGGATTTGGAGAGGTCGTCCCACACGCTCAAACGCGCGGCTGGGGACGATCCTGTCTACGCCGTTGCTTATGTCTATGAGCGCCCATGGACGTAAACGTTCGGTGTTTGAAGAACAGATGGCGCCTCGGTTCGGCTTACCCCCGCGTCGCGTTGACGATGAATTCGTGATACCCGGACACGATCACGAACACAGCGAAGTAACAGAAGATCGCTGCCGACACCCAGTACGAGTATTTCAGCAGCCGATCCCCCAACAATCGCCCGCCATGGCTGGCCGCGAAGCAGATGAACACGCACCAGGCCACGCCCGCGCTGAAGAAACCGGACAGAAAAAACGCGGTGCTGAGGGAGCCGTGTCCGCCCGCCCGCGAGATCAGCGTCCCGCCCACTGCCGCGAACCAGAGGATGGCCGTGGGCGACGACACCGCAAGAAACACCCCTCGCGAAAACTCCCTCAACCCAGAGCGATTGTCCGCCTCCCCGGCCACGGCCAGGCCACCGTGGCTGGACAACGCGGCAATCACCATCTTCACCGCGAAGCCGATCAACAGCACCGAACCCCCGAGCCATAACCCCCAGCGCACCCATTCGTATTGCAACAGCACGGTCATGCCCGCCAGCGCCAGAATGGCGTAGAACAGATCACCGAAACAGGTGCCCAGCCCCAGCCAGAACCCTTGCAGATAGCCCCGTTGCATCGCCAGCGTGATCATCGCGATGTTGGCCACGCCAATGTCCAGGCACAACGAAAGGCTCAGCAAAAAGCCGCTGGTGAACTCCATGTGTGATATCCGTCCGGCTGCATTTGAAAGGGGGTAAAAAAAGCAGCGGGCAGGATAGCGGGTTTGCCCTCAAACCGCAGGCCCCTTGCGAAACCCCACGGCCATGCGATTCCAGCAGTTGATGGTGGCGATCCCCACCGTCAGGTCCACCCGTTCCCGCTCGGAGAAATAGGCGCACAATGCTTCGTACAACGCCGCCGGTGGCCCCTCCGGTGACAACAACGTTACCGCCTCACACCACGCCAGCGCCGCCCGCTCTCGCGGCGTGAACAGGTCCGACGTGCGCCAAACCGTCAGCGCATGCAGACGCTGCGGGCTTTCACCGTTCAGACGGGCGTCGGTGGCGTGCATGTCGGCGCAGAATGCACAGTCGTTGAGCTGCGAGACGCGTAGCTTGATCAGCTCCATCAGCGGTCTTTCAATGCAGAGGTCGAAATTGGCCGCTTCCAGCAGGATGAGCGCTTTGAGCGCTGCCGGGGATGCGGTGTAGTAGTCCAGACGAAGCGCCATGGGAGCTCACGGTTTCTCAATGATCACGGCCCCCAGCCTAAGGGGCGGCGCGGACGGACGCGACGTCCAATCCCGAAGGTTTTCACCGCACCATTGCGCATCGGTCAGGAGACCAATTGCCGGTTTTTTCGCTGCGCAGCTATACCGCTTCCTCGCCCACTGACTAGAATTCCGGATCGTGGACGCTGAGCCTGGGAGCTGTGCGTGGAACTTCACATCGTCATTCAAGGCCGCAAGGACCTGGCGAATCAGCTGTACCAGCAACTGCGCGACAGCATCGAATCCGGGCGCCTGGCCGCCGGGGTTCAACTGCCTCCGAGCCGCCTGCTCGCGGCGCAATTGGGATTGTCCCGCAAGACCATTTCCGACACTTATAGCCGGCTGACCTACGAAAACTTTCTGGTGGGTAAGATTGGCAGCGGGACATTCGTCAACACCCTGAGCGCTCAACCCCAACGCAGCTCGACTCGCTCGGACCTCGCCAGTCAAAAGGTGGTGAGAAAGTGGCAGGACATCTCGCTGCCCCTGAGACACCCCACGCTGGAGGGCACGCTGCGGTGCGACTTCATTGGTGGCGCCACGGCCAAGACCCAATTCCCCCATGACGACTGGCGACGCTGCACCCAGTACGCCTTGCGGCAGATGTCTCAGGCCCGGGGTTTCTACAGCCAGCCAGAAGGCGTCGCGCCGCTGCGTCACGCCATCGCCGGACACATCGCGTTTGCCCGTGGCGTGAAATGCAGCGCCGACGACGTGGTGGTGTGCAACGGCGCGCAGCAGGCGCTCGACCTGATTGCCCGCGTCTTGCTCGAGCCCGGTTGCACCGTGGCCATGGAAGACCCCGGCTACACCCCGGCGCGGCTGCTGTTCGCGGCTCAGGGCGCGAATGTGGTCAGCGTGCCGGTGGACGAAGAAGGCATCATCGTCGACGGCATTCCCGAGGACGCCCACGTGATCTACGTCACCCCGTCTCACCAGATGCCGCTGGGCATGCCCATGAGTGCGGCGCGTCGGGAAGCCTTGCTGGAGAAGGCCAGCCGTATCGGCGCGATCATCATCGAGGACGATTACGACAGCGAATTTCGCTACGAAGGGCGCCCCACGGATTCGTTGCAGAGCATGGATCGGTTCGGCGTCGTGGCGTACGTCGGGACCTTTTCCAAAACCCTATTGCCAGAGCTGCGGTTGGGCTATGCGGTGCTGCCGAGCGCCATTCTGGAGGCCGTGATCAAGGCTAAACAGCTGACCGACTGGCACACCAGCACCCTGCCCCAATGGGCCTTGGCGAAATTCATCAGCGAGGGGTTGCTGAACAAGCACATCCGCCGCTGTCACGGGATCTATGCCGGGCGTCGCGAGCGGATACTGGCGCGTCTGGCGGGCGACCTGTCGCCCTGGCTGGAAGCGATTCCGTGCACGGCGGGCTTTCACATGGCAGTGATGTTCAAGGTGCCGATCAACCTGCGGCTGTTGGTGGAGTTGGCGCGCAAGGTCGAGATCGGGCTGTACCCGCTGACCGGTTTCTATCACAGCGCCCCAACCCGGGATGGCCTGATGCTGGGGTTCGGTGCCATCGAAACCCTCGACATCGACCCGGCGCTGGACCGGTTGCGGGATGTGCTGGGACAGATTGCGTAGGACGCCCGGCCGTCAGCGGAAACACACTGTCAGCCGGTTCCAACTGTTTACGGTGGCAATCAACAACGTCAGGTCCACCCGTTCGGCTTCGCTGAAGCGCTGCGACAGTTGGTCATAATCGGCGTCGGGGGCGTGGCTCGCAGCGATTCGGGTGATGCACTCGGCCCAGTTCAACGCCGCCTGTTCGCGGTCGCTGAACAAGGGAGATTCACGCCACACCGCCACGGTATAGAGCCTGCGCTCGGACTCTCCTTGCAGACTCGCCTCATGGGCGTAGCGATCCACCGATGCCGCGCACCCGTTGAGCTGCGAGACCCGCAGTTTCACCAACGCCACCAGCGACGCTTCCAGGGGCAAATGACTCACAGCCTGCTCCACGGCTTGCATCGCCTTCATGGCCGTGGGTGATGCCTGATGAATATCGGTTCGGGACGGCATGTCGATGCTCGGAATCGTGGGCAGATGGCGAGGTTATGCGTTGGACGCTGCGGGTAAAACGGCCAATTTGGTGAAAGCTCAGGGGGCCATTGTCGGGGGCGCCCGCAGGATCGCCGCGTTCGGCAAGCCCGCCTGCTACAGGGCACGACGGCGCGCCGGGATCTCGCGTCTGGCCTCGATCTTCTGTGGGAGCGAATTCATTCGCGAAAGGGCCGGTTCAGCCGCTACATCTCCACCGCCTGTCCCCCCTTTGTCGGAATGCAGCCCAGAATAAATCCGCTTCCACAGAGGTTTGCGGCGTGCTGCCATGCTGCGAACGACACAACCCGTGCCGCTACCCTTGAGTGTCGGCATCCAACCGGAATCGCCCCTTCCCTTGCGGCCACAAAAATGCAGTTGTATGATGACTGTCAACTGCGATGACCCGCCCGGCGTTATCGGCGGCACGCTTCACGCACTTTTACCGATTCCTCGTCAGACACCTTGTCCGACCGTTTCGACCCAACAATAACAGGAGAAGCAGATGCCTAATGTTCTCGGCCAGAACTTCATCGGCGGCGCCCGCAGCGGCCTCGGCGAAGCACGCCACAAGAGTCTGGATGCCACTACTGGCGAAGCCCTGCCTTACGCTTTCCATCAGGCCACGGACGGCGAAATCGACGCTGCCGCCCTCGCTGCCAAAGACGCTTTTCTCGACTACCGCCAGTTGAGCCCGGCTCGCCGCGCTGAGTTCCTCGACGCTATTGCCGACGAGCTGGATGCATTGGGCGATGACTTCGTCGCACTGGTCTGCCAGGAAACCGCATTGCCTGCGGGTCGTATCCAGGGCGAGCGCGGTCGTACCAGCGGCCAGATGCGTCTGTTTGCCAAAGTCCTGCGTCGCGGCGACTTCCTCGGCGCACGTATTGACCAGGCCCTGCCGGATCGCAAACCGCTGCCTCGCGTCGACCTGCGCCAGCTGCGCATCGGCGTCGGCCCGATTGCTGTCTTCGGTGCCAGCAACTTCCCGTTGGCCTTCTCCACTGCCGGGGGCGACACCGCTTCCGCATTGGCGGCCGGTTGCCCAGTGGTGGTCAAGGCCCACAGCGGCCATATGGCAACCGCTGACCTGGTCGGCCAGGCCATCGTGCGTGCCGCCGACAAAACCGGCATGCCGAAAGGTGTGTTCAACATGATCTTCGGCAGCGGCGTCGGCGAAGGTCTGGTCAAGCATCCGGCGATTCAGGGCGTGGGTTTCACCGGTTCGCTGCACGGTGGCACCGCCCTGTGCAAACTGGCCGCCGAGCGTCCACAGCCGATTCCGGTGTTTGCCGAAATGTCGAGCATCAACCCGGTGGTGTTGTTGCCTGGCGCTCTGACAGCCCGTGGCGCGACCATTGCCGGTGAGCTGGCGGCGTCCGTTGTGCTGGGCGCAGGCCAGTTCTGCACCAACCCGGGCGTGGTCATCGGCATTCGCTCCCCTGCCCTGACCGCGTTCACTGAGCAGCTGAAAGAGCACATGGGCGGGCAAGCGCCACAGACCATGCTCAACGAAGGCGGCCTGCGCAGTTACGGCAAGGGCGTGCAGAAACTGCTGGCGCACCCGAGCGTCACGCACTTGGCGGGCAAACCGCAGGAAGGTCGTCAGGCGCAGCCGCAGCTGTTCAAGGCGGACGTGAGCATGCTGCTGAACGGTGACGAACTGCTGCAGGAAGAAGTTTTCGGCCCGACGACGCTGCTGATCGAAGTGGCGGACGACGCCGAACTGAAAGCGGCGCTGCAAGCGTTGCGCGGCCAACTGACCGCCACGCTGATCGGTGAAACCGCTGACCTGCAGAAATACCAATGGCTGGTGCCGGTGCTGGAAGAGAAAGTCGGCCGCATCCTGGTCAACGGCTACCCGACCGGTGTGGAAGTGTCTGACGCGATGGTCCACGGTGGCCCCTTCCCGGCTACTTCCGACGCGCGGGGCACCTCCGTCGGCACCCTGGCCATCGACCGTTTCCTGCGTCCGGTCTGCTACCAGAACTACCCGGACAGCCTGCTCCCGGCCGCGCTGCAAAACGCCAACCCGCTGGGCCTCAAGCGCCTGGTGAATGGCGAGTGGAGCAGCGACGTCATCGCATGATGATGGCTTGATCCGCTAAACGAAAACGGCGCGCCTCTCGCAGGACGCGCCGTTTTTTATGCCCCCCAAAGGGTTATCCGTGGGGAGTTGAACGCGTGTCCGCAAATCCGTCCTCTGTGGGAGCGAATTTATTCGCGAATAATCTCCCAGACGATAGACAGGTGTCGGATGTACCGCCCTCTCGCGAATGAATTCGCTCCCACAGTGAACCCCGTCGCGCTGATGAATATTGCCAGCGATGCACCACGCCATTAGCATCCCCCGCCTGCTTCGGTTTCCACGAGAACGACACCATGAACGACGAACTCCAGATCATCGACCTGCAAGAAGGCACCGGCAAAGTGGCGGTCAAGGGGGCGCTGATCACCACGCAATACACCGGCACGCTGGAAGACGGCACCGTGTTCGATTCCTCCTGGGAACGGGGCAAGCCGTTTCAGTGCGTGATCGGCACAGGTCGAGTCATCAAGGGCTGGGACATCGGAATCATGGGGATGAAAGTCGGCGGCAAGCGCAAGTTGCGGGTGCCGTCCCGTTTGGGTTACGGCGAACGCAGCATGGGAGCGCACATCACGCCGCATTCGAATCTGATTTTCGAGATTGAGTTGCTGGAAGTGCTGACACGGGAGGACTGACCCGGCACCGGTCGCTTCTGGCCGCAGGCCGTGGGAGCTGGCTTGCCTGCGATCTGGCGCGCAGCGGCAGCAAAATCTGATCATGCGTTGTGTCAGGTAAAAAGAGTCGCGAGGTTTTGCTGCTGCTTCGCAGCAGATCGCAGGCAAGCCAGCTCCCACGGCCTGCGGCCAGAAGCGAATCGTGCGGGTTTCGTGCCCCAGATTCAGCCCTGCCGATGAGCCAGACACCAATGTGCGGTGGGGGCTAAGACGCCACGCCCGCCCCGTTCTTCGTCAACACATTCGCCAACTTGCGCGCCAGTTCTTCTTCCTTGTAGGGCTTCTGCACGATCAGCTGCTGATCGACGTCAAGGATGTCGATGTCGGCGAACCCGGTGATGAACATGATCGGCAGCCCCGGATGGTCGCGCCTCACGATCTCGGCCAGTTCGGCGCCGGTCATGTTGGGCATGGCGAAGTCGGTCAGCACCAGCTCGATGCCGCTGTCGATTTTCTTCAGCGCTTCATCGCCATTTTCCGCTTCGACGACCGAATACCCCAGCGAACTGAGCATCATGGCGGTCACCGAACGCACTTCGGGATCATCGTCCACCAGCAGGATCGTGCGATGCAGGTCGTCGGCGTCGGCGTGGCCCGGCATGTCGGACACGCTGACCATCGGTATCGCGGTACGAGCGATGCTCGGCAAGAACACTTTGATCGTGGTCCCGGCGTTTTCGGCGGTGTCGATGCTCACGCCACCTCCGGACTGCTTGGCGAAACCGAACACCTGCGCCAACCCCAAACCGGAGCCTTTGCCCACCGCCTTGGTGGTGAAGAACGGCTCGAAGGCCTTGGCCAGCACCTCTTCACTCATGCCACAGCCGGAATCGCTGACCGACAGCACCACGTAAGCGCCGGGGTCCGGGTCTTCGGGGCGTTGCGGCAAGCGGTAGACGATCTCGTTCCAGGTGCTCAGGCGCAATTGCCCGCCCTGAGCCATGGCGTCCCGGGCGTTGATCGCGAGGTTGAGGATGATCATCTCCGTCTGCGTCGGGTCCACCAGCGCACTCCACAGGTCATCTGCCAGTTCGGTCTCCACCCAGACACTGCCGCCCAAGGCCCGGGCCAACAACTCGCGCATGCCGCCAATGGTGTCATTGAGGTTCAGCGCCACCGGCTCCAGCCGCTGACGGCGCGAGAACGACAGCAACTGGCTGGTGAGCTTGGCGCCGCGCTCGCCTGCCGAGCGGATGTTTTGCAGGCGCTGAGGCGATTTGGTGAACACGCCTTTTTCCAGGTCGCGTGCGAGGAAATTGGCGCTGGTGAGGATCACGGTAAGCAAGTTGTTGAAGTCGTGGGCCACGCCCGCCGTCAACTGGCCCACCACCTCCAGACGCTGCATCTGCTGCAACGCCGCTTCGACCCGTTCGCGCTCACGAATCTGGTCTCTCAAACGTTTGTTGGTGGCCGCCAGTTCATCGACCACCGCCCGTTCGCTGGTGATGTCCCGCACGGCGGCATACATCAGGCCCTCGTCAGGCACGATGGTCCAGGACAGCCAGCGGAAACTGCCGTCGGCGTGGCGCATGCGATTGACGAAACGGGTGGTGACATTGCCTTGGGCAACGCTCGCGGTCTCGCGCAAGGTCGCTTCGAGGTCGTCGAGATGAATCAGCTCGCCCAGCGATTGCGCGTGAAAATCAGCGCGGGTCCAGCCCAGCGTCGCTTCCCAGGCAGGATTGAGCGCGATGGGCGTCATGTCGAAGCGCAGCACGCCGAGCAGCTCTCGGGACAGCTCCCAGGTGCGGTCGCGTTCGCGGGTGCGCTGGACCACGCGCTCACCGAGAATTTCATTAAGCTGATGCAGCGCCTGCGTCGCCTGCTTGCGTTCGCTAATGTCCTGCATCACCCCGGTGAAACGCACGCATTTACCGTCTTCGAACAGCGAGCGACCGTTGGAAAACACCCAACGCTCGGTGTCTCCCTCGACCAGCAGGCGGTGTTCGATCTGGAAGCCGGTATCGGCGGCAAGGGCTGCCATGACCTTGCTTTGCAGCAGGTCGCGGTCATCGGGGTGGCAACGGGAAAACATGAACGCCATGCTCACCGGCGCGTCGGCCGGCACGTCGTAAAGCGCCTTGCAGCGCTCGTCCCACAGGAGGGTCTCGGTACGCGGGTCGTAGGTCCAGACGCCCATTTCCGCCGCTTCAATGGCCAGATGAGCGCGGACCTCGGCATCCTGCAACGTCGCCTCGGCGCGCTGGCGTTTTTCCCGTTCGTGGACCTCGGAGACCGCACGAATCACGGCCTTGGGCAGCATTTTCAGGTTTTGCTTGAGCACGTAATCGATGGCGCCCATGCGCATCATCTCGACCGCGTGCTGTTCACCAAAAATGCCGGAAAGAAAAATGAAGGGCGTCTGCGGCGCAAGACGCAACGCGCTATTGAGCACTTCGGGCCCGGAGGAGCCAGGCAGCAGGTAATCGCTCAGGATCAGGTCGAAACGCCGGACCAACAGTTCCCGCTCCACCTCCTGGTGGTTGTAGACCAGGGTGGCGTCGATTTTCAGCCCACTGCTTTCCAGCGTGAGCAGGGTCAGTTCGGCGTCGTGCGGACTGTCTTCAACCAGCAGCAGTTTGAGAAGCGATAGCGGCATGAATAGTCGTCGTGTATTGCGCAAAAAACCATCGCCGCCAGCATTTCGCGGGACAGATCAGGCCATGGGAACGGGTGAATCAAGACCCCGGACGGCGTGTCAGTCGCAGTGAGCCGGGCGGCGGCTCGTTGAGAACGGCCCAGAAAATCCCGAGATCAGAGATGGCTGAGACGAATTCCTTGAATTCGACCGGTTTGACCACGTAAGCGTTCACTCCCAACGCGTAGGCGCGTTGCAGATCGGGTTCTTCGCGGGACGAGGTCAGCATCACCACGGGAATGCTGCGCAAATCCTCGCTCTCACGGATGGCCTTGAGCACTTCAAGACCGTCGAGTTTCGGCAGCTTCAGGTCCAGCAGCAGCACAGCAGGATTGCCGGCGACGCGATCACTGTAGGCATTGCGGCGGAAGAGATAGTCCAGTGCCTCGGCGCCATCGCGCAGGACGATCACTTCGTTGGCCAACTGGCTGCGCTCCAGCGCGACGAGGGTCAACTCCAGATCGTTGGGGTTGTCTTCTACCAGAAGAATGGGTTTCAACATTGGGCGTCTCCTCGGACACTCAAAGGGTTACAGAGAGGCTGCGCTTGGGTAGCGCAAAATAGAATGTGGCGCCCTGCCGGAGCTCGCCGTGCGCCCACACCGAACCGTCATGCCGTTCGATGATACGCCGCACGCTCGCCAGGCCGATCCCCGTGCCTTCGAATTCTTCCATCCGGTGCAGCCGCTGGAACACGCCGAACAGTTTGCTGGCGTATTGCATGTCGAAGCCCACACCGTTATCGCGGATGTACACCACGACTTTGTCGTCTTCTTCGTAGCTGCCGATCTCGATCACCGCCGCACTCTGATTGCGGGTGTACTTGATGGCGTTGGACAGCAGGTTGCGCATCGCGAGATGCAGGAACGCCGCGTCGGCGATCACCACCGGCAAGGGCTCGGGAACGTGCCATTGCAGGTCACGGTCCTGGTAATCCGGCAGCATCTCGCGGCGGATCGCGTCGACCATTGCGTTCAGATCGACTTCCGAATAGCGCATCGCCGAACGGCCCATCTGCGAGAAGCTCAGCAGGTTGTCCACCAGCGTCCCGGCAAACCGCGCGGACTCACCGATGTTTTCCAGAAAACGCACGCCCCGCTCGGACAGCTTGCTGCCTTCGATGTCGCCCAGCAGCTCGGCGTACCCGGCGATATGCCGAAGCGGTGCCCGCAGGTCATGGGAAACGCTGTATGAAAAGGCTTCGAGTTCCTTGTTGGACTTTTTCAGTTCGTCCGCAAGTGCCGCCATTTCTTCGGCTTTCCGCAGCACGATGCCGAGCACGGCGGCCCGCAGTTCGACGACGCCTTCGGTGTCCAGCTCATCCCATGGTCGGGAGAAGCCGCGCACGGTTTCCTGCCAGAGCGCAAAGCTGTGACGAGGGCTCAAGGAGCCGCTGTCGCTGACGGATTTTTCCGGTTTGCCCGCCCAGTTCACCACGCGGGTCTGTTCAGGGCGGAACCAGATAATGTAGTTCGAATGCAGCTCGGAAATCGCCATGGCCAGCACGCCGCTCACCGACTCGGCGAGTTTCGGCAGCTCTGGAATGTCACGTCCGACATTGTCCGACTGGAACACGTCGTGGATGCCGCGCTTGCTCAGCCATTGGGTCAGGGCCTGGATCTGTTCGCGTTTCGGGGTTTCGCCGTAGACGTCCAGCGTCGATTCGGAAATCACCGCCGCCCCGCTCGCCTCAACGAACGCCAGCAGCACATCGGGCATGGCGCGCAAGCCGCCGATGACGCTGTCCAGATCGGCCATGGCGGCCAGCATCTGCACGATCTGCCGACGCAGAATGAGCATGCGTTGGTTCTTGGCCTGCGCTTCCTTGGTTTCGATCTGCAGGGACAGCACGCTGCCGAGCAATTCGCAGGCGGTGCGGGTCTGGAAACTCACGGCGCGAGGAGTCGAATGGTGACAGGAAATCAGGCCCCACAACTGGCCTCGCACCACGATGGAAATCGACATCGACGCCAGTGTCTGCATGTTGCGCATGTACTGCAAATGCACTGGCGAGACGCTGCGCAACGTGGCAAAACTCAAATCCAGCGGCGCACCGGTGACGGGGTTGTTGACCGGCACGAGCGGCGACGCTTGATAGTCGGCGTCTTCGATCACGCGAATGCGGTTGGCCAGGTACAACGCCCGCGCCTGAGCGGGAATGTCAGTGCCCGGAAAGCTCAGCCCGAGGTAGCTCGGGTAGCCTTCATCGGCGACTTCGGCATTGACCAGCCCGTTACCGTCGGCATCGAATCGGTAGACCTTGACCCGACCAAAACCGGTGATGCGCTTGACCTCTGATACCGAACGCAGGCTCAGCGCTTCGATGGTCTCGGTCTCTTCCATCTGGCTGATGAACGTGCGCATCAGCGGATAGACGTTGCCGTAGGCCGAGCCCATGTCGCTCGCAGGTTCGAATTCGGCGATCAGCACCCGGTCGTGGCGGTGCACCATCATGGCCGTCGGCTTGCCGGCACGGGAGCCTTCAAGGAAGGACACATCACCGACATGGAACGGGTTCTGGTCGTCTTCAGGCAGTGCGGCCAACCGGTCCAGCAGGCTCGGGCAATCATCGAAGACGCGGGGCAACGCCATGCCAATCAGGGATTCAGGCGCCATGCCCAGCCACGTGCTGACGTTGGCGCTGACCTGAACGATGGTCAGCGCCGCTTCGTCGATCACCAGCAGAAAGCCCTGGGGCTGAATGCTGCCAGGAATCTGGATGGGTTCACGGGCGCAGTTGTCGATTGCGCTCTGGTGAAGTTCCGGACTAAGGGTCAAAACAGGTTCTCCTTCACCTTCCGCACAGATGCTCGACGAAGGTGGGCGCCAAACGGATAGCGTCTGACACTCAAATGAATTGGCGTAAACAGTAACAAAAATCTCAATCGCGTTGGGCGGTTGTTGCGAAAAACGGTGAAAAAACAACGCTTCACCCGTCCAGCATCGACCTCACTTTGCCGAGGAAGTCCACCAACTGAAACGGCTTGGTGATCATGTCCATGCCGTCTCCCAGGAAATGCTGCCGGTTCAGCGCATTCTCCGCATACCCCGTCATGAACAGCACCGGCACATTCGGCCTCCAACTGCGCAGCCGTTGAGCCAGTTCACGGCCGTTCATTTGTGGCATGCCGACGTCAGTCAGCAGCAGGTCGATGGACGGGTCGTGTTCAAGCAATTCCAGCGCCGTGGCGACGTCTGCCGCTTGGGTACAGCGATACCCGGCGTCGCTGAGGATTTCGTTGACGAACATGCGCACCGACGCCGTGTCCTCGACGATAAGGACATGCTCCCCTGCGCCGAGTTCGGCGTTCTCGACGACCGCCGCCGGCTCCACGGTCTGATTCATCGCAGCGGGCAACATGAGCGTCACTTCGGTTCCGTGGCCGACCACGCTGCGAATATTGACGTCGCCGCCGGATTGCCGGGCAAAACCGTAAATAGTGGACAGCCCCAACCCGGTGCCCTCGCCGATGGGTTTAGTGGTGAAGAACGGATCGAACACCTTGTCGACCAGGTGGTGTTCGATACCCACGCCGTCATCGCGCACGGTCAGCGCGATGTAGGGCCCATCCGCCAGGCGCGAATTGCCTTGGGAATAGGCCTCGTAGGTACTGATCCAGACGTTGCCGCCTTCCGGCAGTGCATCCCGGGCGTTGATCACCAAGTTCAGCACCGCGCTTTCGAGCTGCCCGGCATCGACCATCGCGACGGCACCGCGTGACGTCAGTTCAAGGGTCAGGCCGATGCGCTTGCCGATGGTCCGGCTGAGCAAGTCTTCGAGGGAGCGAACGTACTGATTGACGTCCGTCGGGCGCGTGTCGAGAGGTTGCTGGCGAGCGAAGGCCAACAGCCGATGGGTCAGGCTCGCCGCGCTTTTTGCCGAAGCCAGCGCGGCGTCGGCATAGGTCAGGACTTTTTCGGGACGCTGGTCTTCGGTGCGCTTCTTGATCAGTTCAAGGCCGGTGACGATGCCCGTCAGCAAGTTATTGAAGTCGTGGGCAATGCCGCCGGTGAGCTTGCCGATGGCATCCATTTTCTGTGCTTGCAGCAGTTGCGCTTCGGTGCGGGCGCGCTCGGCCACTTCGTGGGCCAATTGCGTGCTGACCGTATCGAGTTTTTGCAGGTGCGACTGCTCGCGACGCCGGTGTTCGGTCACGTCTTCAATGAACACCAGGCTCAAGCCTTCGAAGCGGTACGGCGACACTTGCCACTCGGTCTCGCGCACATCGCCCTGCACGCGCATGCTCAGCACGCCTTTCCAGCGCTCATCGGCATTCAGCGCGTCTCGAAGGCCGGCGATGGCCTGATCCTGATCGTCGGCGAAGCAGCTCAGCACGGCGTTTTGCGCCGAGCCGGTGGCGATCAAACGGGCGAATGCGTGGTTGCATTCGTGGACCTTCAGCTCGCCATCCATGACCGCAATGGGGGCCGAGACGTTGACAAAAATCTCGCGAAAACGGTCTTCGCTGTCACGCAGGGCAAATTCGGTGTCGCGCACCCGCAATAGCGTGCGCAGGGTCGCCAGCAGCACGTCCGGGTCCACCGGGTGGACGAGATAGGCGTCTGCCCCGGCTTCCAGCCCGGTGACGATGTCGCCGGTCTGGATCGACGCTGCGGACACGTGCACCACCGGCAGCAACGCGGTGCGCGCCTCGCTGCGCAACTGTCGCACGATGTCGAAGCCGCTCATGTCCGGCAGGTTGACGTCGAGGATCAGCGCGTCCGGCACCTGGGCGGCGATCAGCGCCAGGCCTTCGGTGCCGGTGCCCGCCTCCGCCACGATAAAACCTTGTCGCTCCATGCGTCGGCGCAAGGCGTAGCGGGTCGCGGCGTTGTCGTCGACGATCAACAGCCGGGTGTCAGCTTTCATCGCCGTGCTCCTGCGCCAGCGCCAACGGGATCACCACATAGAACGTCGAACCCACGCCCGGCTGGCTTTCCAGCCCCACGCGGCCGCCCAACAGCTCGGCAAACCGTTTGCACAGCGACAACCCCAGGCCGGTGCCACGCAAGCGTTTTTGCAACGGTGAATCGACCTGGGCGAAATCTTCGAACAACGCGCCGTGCAGCTCCGACGGAATGCCGATACCGGTGTCGGTCACGGCGAAGCGCACTTCCCGCTCGCTTTCGAGGCGGGCAGACACACGCACTTCACCACGCTGAGTGAACTTCAATGAATTGGAAATGAAATTGCGCAGGATCTGCGCGAGCTTCTTGTCGTCGGTGTACAGCCTTGGCAGACCTACCGGCTCCTCGAAAATCAGGTCCACCGCCGAGGTGTCGACGATGGGCCGGAACATGCCACGCAGCGCTGAAAACAGGTCGAACATGTCGAACCAGGCGGGCGAAATACTGATCCGTCCCGCCTCGATCTTCGCCAGGTCGAGCAAGTCGTCGACCATGTCGCTCAACTCGCGGGCGGCCGTGCTGACGAAAGTCACTTGCTTGTGCTGTTCCGGGCTGAGCGGACCGTCGAGTTCGTCGCTCAGCAGGCTCGCGATGCTCAGGATCGAGCCCAGCGGCGTGCGGAACTCGTGGCTCATGTACGACAGAAAGCGGCTCTTGAGATCAGAGGCCTGACGCAATTGCTCGGCCTGGGTGTCCAGTTCGGCGTACAGGGCGAGCACGCCCTGATTGGTCTCATCCAGTTCAGCACGCAACGCGGCGGCCTCGTTGCGCACTTGCTTCAGTTCCGCTGACTCTTCAGGAGCGCCGTGGGCAGGGTTGTCAATCATCGAGCGTCTCCAGAGCCATCACCAATACCGTTACGTCATCCCTGCCGCGGCAGAAATCGCGGTGCAGCACCGCCGCGATAATGGCCGGGTGTCGATACATCAGACCCGGATAATCGCGAAGATTCCAACGCGATTGCAGGCCGTCGCTGTACATGATCAAAAGCTGTCCGGCGCTTTGAGGGTAGCCCACCGGCGGCACCTTCCGGTATTGCAGCCCGACGATGCCGGGGTGCGACGCCAGCCCTCGCGGTTTGTCCTCGCCAATCAGCGTCGCGCCGATGTTGCCGATGCCAATGAAGCGCAGACGGTCCTGTGCTCCATCGAATTGCGCGATCGCAACGGCCCCGCCACGGGTTCCGCGCATCTCGTGGTGAATCTCCTCAAGCAGCAGGGTCGGATCGGCAAACGGTTCGCGGCCAAATGCGAGGGTACCCGCCTTCGCCGCGCTTTCAGCCTCCGGGCCGTGGCCAAGGCCATCGATCACCAGAATGCTGAGCTGCTGCCCTGTGATCGCCACTTCCCAGGCATCGCCACAGGCCGGGTCGTCGTGCAGCGAATGTTGGGAGACGCCGAGCCGCACGTCCTTGACGGTCGCCTGACGCGGGTAGAACCGGGTAAGCACCACTGTGCCCCGGTTATCCGAATGCACATCGAACACCTGAGCCTGACGCAGCATGGCGCCGAGGCCGATGCCTTGGGTGCCCCGGGTGGAAAAGCCGTCGGCCATGCAATCGTCCAGGTCGAAGCCTTGCCCTCGGTCGATGGCGATGACTTCGACACCCGGCACAGCACCCGGCAGCGCACGCAGGTGCAGCTCGCCGTTGCTGGCGTGCTTTAGGATATTGCTGGCAACTTCCGTGACGACCAGCGCCACGCGACCGGAATCCGTGGCGTCGAAGCCCAGCTGTTCGGCGAGTTTTTGCGCGATGCGCCGCGCGTGCCCCACCTGACTCGTGTCTTCGATCGCCAACACGCGGGTCAGGCTGCTGTGCAGTCTCAGGTCCATTTACAGATCATCACCCGAGTGCCCGCGCCGGGCGCCGTGTCCAGCTCGAAATCGTCCACCAACCGTTTGGCGCCGGTCAGCCCGAGGCCAAGGCCACCGCCCGACGTCCAGCCGTCGGTCATCGCCAGTTTCAGGTCGGGAATGCCGGGGCCTTCGTCGCGAAAGGTCAACCTCAGGCCGGTGCGGGCACCGTCTTCGACGATCTCCCAGTCCATGTCGCCGCCACCGCCGTAGACCATGGTGTTGCGCGCCAGCTCGCTGACCGCCGTCACCAGTTTGGTCAGGTCGATCAGGCGCATGCCGCATTCCTGCGCCAGCTTGCGCGCCAGTTGCCGCGCCAGCACCACATCCTGTTCGATCTGAATGCCTTGGGTGCCGCTGCTGCGCACGCTCATTGGGAATAAGCCCGCTCGCGCAACAGCGTCATGCCGCGCTCGACGTTGAGCGCCGTGCTCACACCCGGCAAGGTCATGCCCAGTTCCACCAGCGTGATCGCCACCGCAGGCTGCATGCCGACCAGCACGGTTTCGGCGTCCATGATGCGGGACAGGCCGGAAATCATGCCGATCATGCGGCCGATGAACGAATCGACCATGTCCAGCGCCGAGATGTCGATGAGCACGCCTCGGGCAGAGGTCTTGCTGATGCGCTCGGACAGGTCGTCCTGGAGCGTCAGCGCCAATTGGTCGTGCATGTCCACTTGAATGGTGACCAGCAGGAAGTCACCCATTTGCAGAATCGGAATCCGCTCCATGGGCTTATACCGCCTTGGTGACGGTCAGGCCCAGACGGCGCAGGGCCAGCGCCAGCGCGTCGGCAAGGTTGGCCTTGGTGACCACGCCTTGCAGGTCCAGACCCAGATGGACGATGGTCTGGGCGATCTGCGGACGCACGCCGCTGATGATGCAATCAGCGCCCATCAAGCGAATCGCGGTTACGGTTTTCAGCAGGTGCTGGGCGACCAGGGTGTCGACGGTCGGCACGCCAGTGATGTCGATGATCGCGATTTCGGAACCGGTGTCGACGATGCGTTGCAGCAGGGACTCCATGACCACTTGGGTGCGCTGGGAATCCAGGGTGCCGATCATTGGCAGGGCGAGCACGCCGTCCCACAGTTTGACCACGGGGGTGGACAGTTCCAGCAGTTCTTCCTGCTGACGCTTGATCACCGACTCGCGGGATTTCTGATAGGTGCGAATGGTGTGCATGCCCAGCACGTCCAGCAGTTGCGAGATTTCCCAGAGTTGTTCGGCCAGCGCGATCGGGCTGTCGGCGTATTGCTTTTGCAGCAGCGTGAACACGGGGCCTTTGAGAGCAAAAATAAAACTGGCCGTCTGCTGGGAATCCTGCCCGGCCAACGCGCGCTGGTGGGACAGTTTTTCGAGGAACTGACGGGCTTCGTCCCAATCAGCCGTGGTGATGTTCTGCGAGCCGCCCTTTTCCAGCACGGCGATGAGAAGGCGCAAAAACTCTTTGGTCTGCTGGTCGACATCGTCCGCTTTCAGATTGCGCGTAGCGCCGCTCGTCTCCAGATCGGCGCGCCAGCTGGAAGCCAGCTCGGCTTCGGCGCGTTTTAGGGATTCCACGGTGGTTTGCTGCAGTACTGCCATGAGGTTGGCTCCTGAAGGTGCGCTCGTCGGGTCCGATAGAGGGAGGACACGACGACGGGCGAACACACGAAAATGAGTCAGGCGCGGATTCGGCAACCGAATCGGGGCCTAACTGGTTCAATATAAAGCGCTTTTACTACGGCGAGCGGGTGCGACGAATAACCCGCCGCCCGCTTGGTGTCAAGGTAACATCACCGTACACGAAAGGTTCCGTAGCCGGTGAAGATAATAGACCACGCGGCGGATGGCGCTTTTCAGAGCCCCCCGCTGGCAGCGGCGAAGCGTGTCGGGGTCGAGCCGAAGGGCGTGCGGGTGGTGCGCAAGTCGTAGCGCAATTCGGCAACCAGTTCGGCCACGGCGCGCATGGTGGTGATATTGGAAATGGACACGTTCTCGACCTGCATGGCGACGGTACCGGTGGTGGCGTCGTAGATTTTCACCAGCAGGCCGCCGCCGGGCATGAGGGTGCATTCACAGGCCAAGGGCAGAAACGCGCTTTCCAGGGTCCTGCGCAGTTCCGGGGTAAACAGCATCACACCACCTCCATGTTGATCAGGCCGGGCACCGGTGTGCCTGCCTTTCCGGGCCGATGATGGAGTGTAGGTCGGGATTGACGAGGGCCCGGCTCGCCCAGCGGAAATTGCGGGCTTGATCACAGATTCATGCTGGCGCTTTATGAGGCAGCACACCCAGCAGCATGACCCCCTCAAGACTGTAGGAGCGAATTCATTCGCGAGGGGGCCGGTACAGCCGACACATCCCCATCAATCACACCACCGCTTCGCGAATGAATTCGCTCCCACAGTTTGGCCAACTGTACGGCTTCTCTCAAAACGCCATATCCGTCGTCTGCGCATAAATCGAAAACGCGCCCAGCAAAAACCAGAACCCACTGAACAGCCACGGCGTGCGCATCGAGAACATCAGCGACTTCCGATAGCCCTTCTCGCTCGACTCGTGCTCACTGAACAACGGCGAATCGTCATAGGCCAAGCCCATGGCGGGCTGGCTGTGCAGCAGCTGACTTTGCTTGAAGTGCCAATGATCGATGATCTCGTAGGCCGCGCGAATCCCCGGCCAGGCGTGCATCGAGCTGATCAGCCCCAGGAGCGTCAGGAACGGCGGCACGACCAGGGTGAACAGCTTGCCCCACTCCGGATTCAAGTTCGCCATCGACGAGGCAAACGCGATCACCAGAAATGACTGGGCCGACAAATAGGCGTTGGTGCGGTTGGACAGGATGGCGGTCTCGTACTGGATTTCCTTTCGGTAGAAATCCAGCCGTTCCTTGGGGGTGCCGAACAGCATCGTCTCGGCGGTTTCGACGTCGGAAATCGGCACGCTGCTGGTGATAATGCCGGGTGACACGGTTTCACGCTTCACAGCCAAAAGCTCCCTGATTCACAACGATAAAAGGCCGGAGTGGACATCGTGTTCGCTCCGGCGCAGATACAGGTTTGTTAACGCAGATCATCGGACAGCGGCGTCGGCTCGTCGGGCGGAGGCACTGGAGTGGCGGCCGGCGGCTCATTCCAGTCCGGGGGACGCGGCGCGTCGGGCTTTTGCCAATCCTCGGGTCGCGCTTCAGCGCTTTCCTTTTTGTCCTCCTCGAAGTCTTCGTCATCCTTGGCATCGGGATCGAGGTCCTGATCCGCGGTCGGCAGCTCTTCGGGGCGGGTGATCGGCGTGGTGGGATCGACTGACATAAGCACCTCTCTCTGCTGAGCCCAACGATCGGGCTGTCTCAGGTTCGAAGCAGTCGACGCCCAGAGGTGCCACGAATATGACCAGCGGTCGCCTTCATTTCAACGCGCCCGACGCCCGCGCCATGCAGCGCACGCGACGCTCTTCGACCCGTTGGGCGAACCAAGCGGTGGTCAGCTTGCGGGTGATCTTCGGGCTTTCCAGCACAATGCCCGGCAAAATCGCCCGAGGCAGCGACTTGCCTGCCGCCTTGTCCGCCAGGGCGAACACCTGTTTGTAGAGATCGGTGTCTTCGAACTCAAGCGTCTCGCCTTTTTCCAGCGCGCTGCGAATGGTCGGATTGCGCATGCCCAATTGCGTGTGCAGGCTGCGCACGGCCAGTTCGGTCTGCCCCAGCGAAGGGCCGAAACCGTAGCTGATCAGGTCGCCATCCAGCGCCAGCCGTTTGCCGGTCAAGCGCGCAACCGCACTCTGAAACGCAGCGTTGCGGCTGGCATACCAACCGGCGTTGAAGTCGGCGAAGCGGTAGATCGGCTTGTCGTAGCTGACCGGGTAGCCGAGCAAATGGGCGATGCCGAAATACACCCCGCCGCGACGGCTGAACACTTCATGGCGAATTGAATCCTCCACGGGGTACGGGTAGCCCCGCGCCTGCTGTTCGGCGAACTCGATGCTGACCTGCATCGGCCCGGCCGTGTGCACCGGGTTGAAGTTGCCGAACAACGTGCGGCCCAAAGGCACCATGCCGATGAAGTCGTCGAAAATCGCGCTGAGGTCTTTTTCGGTGCGGGCCGCGCTCAGGCGTTCGTTGTAGGTCTTGCCGGTGGGCGAGCGGATGTCCAGCGCACTGCGCACCAGCAGATTGGGGATGTGGGCCTTGCTGGCGCGACGGTCAATCTCGTCTTGGGCGATCTTGCCCATGCCGGGCACGGCCGGGTCGACCTGATAGTTGGATTCTTGCTCCGCCACCGCCAGCACCGAACAGAGGTTTTCGACAGTGGGGTCGATTTTCTGCGCATCGAACGCGGTATAGATGTCGGTCGCCCAGCCTTTGCGGTCCGGCACGCTGGCAGGCAACAGCCGCACGATTTCGCTGCGCACCACGTCGGGCGGGGGTGGCGGCGCCTGAGTCCGCTGCGAGCCGCACCCGGCCAGCAACGCCAGCAGCAGCGCGGCGGCAAGGGCATGGGCGTGGCGAGTGAGTCCGTTCATGAGCATGAAATGTCGGTCTTCCAGAAGAGAGCTGTCGCGTTGGACAGCGCGGGGCGTCGAGTGACTCATGATTCAACCACGGGATGACACCCCCTGCGAGCCAACGCCGTATTTGGTGCGGTATTCGCTGGGGGCCAGTCCTGTAATTTTTCTGAAGGTCGAGCGGAAAGCCGCAGGGTCCTGATAGCCCACGGTCCAGGCGATGTGGTCGACCGTGGAGGTGGTGAATTCCAGCATCTCCCGTGCCTTGCCCACTCGCAGATGCTGGCAATACTCGGTGGGTCTCAGGCCCGTTGCGGCCCGAAAGCGTCGCAGAAAGGTGCGCTCCTCCAGCCCGGCGCGCCGCGCCATCTCATCGACCGACACGTCCACCGCACCGACGCTTTGCAGCCAATGCTGGACCTTCAACACCGGGGCATCGCCGTGGTTCAGAATCGGCGCAAAGTTGCTGCCGTATTCCTGCTCGCTTTCGCTGTGTTCGATCACCAGAAAACGTGCCGTCCGGGAGGCGATCCCGGGGCCGAGCAATCGGCTCACCAGACGCAACCCCAGGTCGGACCAGGCCATCAGCCCCGCCGTGGTGATGATGTCGCCGTCGTCGATGATGGGCTTGTCGACATTCACCTTGATGTTGGGAAAGCGTTCACTCAAAGGACTCGCCTGACTCCAGTGGGTGGTCGCGGCACGACCGTCGAGCAGCCCCGTCTGCGCAAGGACAAAAGCGCCCAGGCACACCGTGCCGATGGTCGCTCCGGCCCCATGCTGGGCCAGCACCCAGCGCGAAAGGCCGTCCATGGCCTCCGTTCCCGGTAGCCCAATCAACGAGGGCGGAATCAGCACGGCGGCCAACGGTCCCTGCCCGTCCGAGGCAAACGTCTCGAACACCCGCTGCGGTTCGCATTGCGCATCAACCTGCCAGTGACTGACCCGCAGCCGTGGCAGTTGCGAAGACTGCTGTTCGTCCGCCATGCGGTTGGCGACTTCGAACAGGTCGGTCAGCCAATGCACCGCCGCCATTTGCGCGCCGGGGTAAATCAGCACCCCGATGTCGGCCACCGCCCGTTCAACGCTCATTGTCAGTTTTCCCTCGCCATATGTCGGTGCTGACAATCCTCCTGCGCGACAGAGAGGTCAATACTGAACGCCACACCACACACATCCCACCAAGGAAACAGACATGTCCCACACCGCACTCATCGTCGTCGACATCCAGAACGATTATTTCCCCGGCGGCAAATGGCCGCTGACGGGTGCCGACGCCGCCGCCGACAACGCCGCCCGTGTCGTTCAGGCGAGCCGTGATGCAGGCCACCCGGTGATCTTCGTGCGCCACGAATTCACCAGCACCGACGCCCCGTTTTTCGTGCCGGGCTCGGAGGGCGCGCAGTTGCACCCCAAAGTGGCGAATCAGGGGCAGGAGTCAGTGGTGCTCAAGCATTTTCCCAATGCCTTTCGCGAGACCGGCCTGAAGGCGCTGCTGGACGAACAGGGGATCGAGGACTTGGTGGTGATCGGCTCGATGAGCCACATGTGCATCGACGCCACGGTTCGTGCAGCAGCGGATCTGGGTTACAAGGTCAACGTCATCCATGACGCCTGCGCGACCCGGGACCTGGAATTCAACGGCACGACTGTTCCCGCCCCACAGGTGCATGCAGCGTTCATGTCGGCGTTGGGGTTTGCCTATGCGGAGGTCATTTCGACTGAGGCGTTTTTAGGCTGAGGCGGTAGGCCTTCTCGCTGCCGTCGTAACCTCCGGCGTCTCCTACGAGATCAGTGTCGAACTCAAGATGTGTGATCGACGCTGAATGGCAAAACAGCATCAGGCCGAACATGCAAATTCGACGCAGAACCGGTGGGAGACGCCGGAGGTCACGACGGCAGCGAAGCTGGTCGCGCAGACCTTCTCTACCACCTGGCCAGCGACAAACGGCCCTTGATTCACCGGAGCACAACGGTACGATTGCAGGACGTTGTACGATGACGTATAACGAACGCTTCGTATTGAGTTGCTTTCCAACGTAAATCACGAGCCTCTAATAAAAATGAACACACACACGATTTTCCGCCTTGCATCCCACGTTGGCTGGGCCTTTACGCCCGACCGCTCTTCTCCCAATCAGTCTCCCGGCACAGCATAGCCCTGGGCAGGTTAAATCTGCCTTTTCTACATTCGGCTTTGAATCAGCCCTGTCGTCCTACAACGACCTGTGACTGTGCAGCCCACTCACGCCCGCATTACCTTCCACGCGCCCTGAAAAAGGGGAACGGAGCGAACATGGACCCAAGAATAACAATCATCCTGTGCTTGACCGCCGGCTACTTCGTGGTCATGTCCTACATCGGCTACAGCGTGCGCAAACACGCGAAAAGCAGCGACGGTTTCACCGGTGGCGGCCGCAGCTTTCCACCCTTTTTGATCGGTGCCCTTCTGCTCTCCGAGTTCATCGGCAGTTCAGTGAGCATCGGTACAGCACAAAAGGGTTTTGAAGCCGGGATTTCCGCGGCCTGGAACCTGGTCGCGCTGTCCCTCGGCTTTCTATTGCTGGCCTTGGTACTGGCGAAGAAATACCGCGAGACCGGCCTGAACACGATCTCCGGCATCCTCGCGCAGAACTACGGCCAAGGCACACGCTACGCCGCTTCGGTGCTGACCATCTGTGCGCTGAGCATCGTTTCCGTGGCGCTTTACGCCAGCGGCGGCGCGGTGTTGGCGGCGGTGCTGAACATCGACAAGACCCTCGCGATCCTGTTGGTGGGCGTGATCACCGTGTTCTATGTCAGCGTCGGCGGCATGCGCTCGGTGGTCTACACCAACTTCGTGCACGCCGTGATCAAATACATCGGCATCGCCCTCGCCCTGGCGTTCGCGCTGAGCGCAAGCGGTGGCATCGGCGCGCTGCAAGCCAAGCTGCCTGCGACCATGTTCGATTTCACCGGCGTGGGCTGGGGCCAGATCTTCGCGTGGATGATCGGCGGCGTTGGCTCGATCTTCGCCACCCAATACGTGATTCAAGCGCTGGTCAGCACCAAGGACGAAAAGACCGCCAAGCGCGCCTGCTTCTATGTGTCTTCGCTGATGATTCCTTTCGGCCTGATGGCGGCGCTCATCGGCATGTGCAGCGCCTACTTGTACCCCGGCATCAAATCCATCGACGCCTTCCCCGCGCTCATCGCCCACATGCCGACCTTCTCCGCGAGCCTGGTGGTGATCGGTCTGGCGGGCGCGCTGTTCGGTGGTATCTCGGCCAACACCCTCGCCTCCGCAACACTGGCGATGAAGGACTTCTACGACCCGTTCTTCAACAAAGAGAAAAATGACCGTAAATCGGTGGTGTTCATTCGTCTGGCAATCATCGTCATCGGCTTTCTGCCGTTGATCCTGGCGCTGTTCGCCGACAAGATTCTGCTGATCGCCTTCCTCGGCAAAGCCCTGCGGGCCACGCTCGCGGTGATCGTGCTGATGTGCTTCTACGCGCCAAAATTCGGCAGCGGTCGCGGCGCACTGGCAGGCGTGATCCTGTCGGTGTTCTCGACCATCGGCTGGTTTCTGGCGGGCAATCCATACGGCATCGACAGTTCATACTTCGCGCTTTTCGCCCCGCTGCTGACCATGGCCATCGCCGAACTGCTCAAAACCGGGCGTTCCGAACCGCAACCTGTGTTAAACAAGAACGGCTAAAACGTTTTTCGATGCTGTCACCCAGGCGCGCCTCGGTCAGAGGGCGCGCCGCAAGGAGGAAACAATGAGCGACAAGAAAGCCGATGTGCTGGTCTGGGGTCCGGTGCATGCCGCACTGACGCAAAACCTGGAACGTGACTTCACCGTGCACAACCGCTGGGAGATCAAGGACATCGACGCCTGGGCCGCCGAGCATGGCGCCAAGATTCGCGGCGTGGTCACCAGCGGCGTCTACGGCACCGACAACGCGTTGCTCGACAAGCTGCCAAACCTGCAAGTGGTCAACAGTTTTGGCGTGGGGTACGACCCCATCGACACCGCCTACTTGGCGAAACGCGGCATCCCACTGAGTAATACCCCCGATGTCCTGAACAATGCCGTGGCCGAAACCGCCTTGGCCCTGATGCTGGCCGTGTCCCGTCGTATCGGTGAAGCCGAGCGCTTCGTGCGGGCCGGCAAATGGCTAAACGCCAAACTGCCGCTGGGCAACAGCCTCAATGGCAAGACCTGCGGCATTGTCGGCCTCGGCAAGATCGGTAAGACGATTGCCAAACGCGCCGCTGCGTTCGACATGGACATCGCCTATTACCGTCGTGGTCAGGCCTATCCGGATGTTTCCTACACCCACTACGGCAATCTCATCGAGCTGGCCAAGGCGTCGGATTATCTGATCCTGATTGTGCCGGGCGGGGCTGACACGCAGCACATGGTCAACGCCGACGTCTTGAAAGCCCTGGGGCCGAAATCCTTCCTGATCAACGTTGCCCGTGGTTCTGTGGTCGATGAGAAGGCGCTGGTCGCGTCGTTGCTGGAGTCGGGCATCGCGGGCGCAGGTCTCGACGTGTTCGAAGACGAGCCCAATGTTCCAGCCGAGCTGCTGACCCTCGACAACGTGGTCCTGACGCCGCACATCGGCAGCGGCACACACGAAACCCGTCAAGCCATGGCCGATCTGGTTTTCGCCAACGTCAGCGGTTTCTTCGACGAAGGTAAGCTAGTGACCCCGGTTTCTGTGTAAACCGGCCGCTGTTGCTACAAGGCCTACAGCCCAGTGCGTGATCATATTCGTCTGGGTCTGTAGGCCGATGCCTTTATGACCGTAGGTCAGTGTTCCCCCCTCCCCGCCAACTTTTCTGGATAATGCCGGTCCAATCGCCCCGAACATGAACACGGGAGAATCCTGTTTGAACATTGCAGGCGTCATTTTCGACTGTGACGGAACCCTGGTGGACAGCGAACGGCTGGCTGCGGGGCTTTTGCGCGACATATTGCAGGAACACCGGGTCACCCTGACCCTTGATGAAGTGCTGGAACGCTTCCGTGGCGTGCAATTCGCGCTGTGCATGGAAGGCCTGTGCCGCGATTACCCGTGGCTGCCCAACCTCGAAATCGTCAACAGTTTCCGGGCGCGCACCCTCCCGCTGTTGCAGTCTGAACTCGAAGAAATGCCCGGTGCGGTGGACTTCGTGCGCAGCCTGTCCCTGCCCAAATGCGTGGCATCGAACGGCCCGCGCAGCAAGATCGAAACCTGCCTGAGCACGGTCGGCCTGCTGGACGTGTTTCATGGCCTGATCGTCAGCGCGTACGAAGTGGATGCGTGGAAACCGTCGCCCATTCTTATCGAGCATGCGGCCGATTTGCTGGGCCTGAAACCGGAGGAATGCCTGTTGGTGGAAGACAGCATCCCCGGCGTCATGGCAGGGCTCGGCGCGGGGGCTCAAGTGGCCGGGTATGGCGACACGGATTTTTCGGACTTCGAAGACCACGTCAATTTTCACCCGGTGAAAAACTTCGGTGAGCTGCGGGAATTGGTGCAGCGGATCAGCTAAGCACTTCCGAAGTGCTATGCAAATATCTTCTGTGGGAGCGAACTCATTCGCGAAGCGGTGGTTCAGGCGATAGAAACGCTACGGCTATACCGCCCTCTCGCGAATGAATTCGCTCCTACAGATACATCTGCACCTGAGAGAACGATCGCGGTCCGGCCTTTTCGGTCACCCGGATGCGTCAGCACCCCCTCATCCCTTCAATCGGCCCTTGTTGATTGTCGCGGAACTCGATACTGTACATAAAACCAGTATCGAGAAATCCCATGCAGCTGATCGACAAGCTCAGCATCCTCGCTGACGCCGCCAAATACGATGCTTCCTGCGCCAGCAGTGCCGCGCCCAAGCGCAGTTCCGAGGGCAAATCCGGGATCGGTTCCAGCACCGGCATGGGCATTTGCCACAGCTACACGCCTGACGGGCGCTGCGTCTCGCTGCTGAAAATCCTCCTGACCAACTTCTGCCTCTACGACTGCCAGTATTGCGTCAATCGCCGCTCCAGTGACGTGCCCCGCGCGCGGTTCAGCCCGGAAGAGGTCGTGACCCTCACCCTGGATTTTTACCGCCGCAACTGCGTCAGCGGGCTGTTCCTCAGCTCCGGGATCATTCGCTCGGCGGACTACACGATGGAGCAACTGGTGCGCGTCGCCAAACTGCTGCGCGAGGAACACGAGTTTCGCGGTTACATCCACCTCAAGACCATTCCCGAAGCCGACCCGGCCCTGATCGAGGAAGCCGGGCGTTATGCCGACCGCTTGAGCGTGAACATTGAGCTGCCCACCCAACTCGGCTTGCAAACACTGGCCCCCGAGAAGGAAATGGGCTCGATCAAGCAGGCCATGCAGACCATTTATACCGGCCAGCAGACCATCCTGAACGAGCCCAAGGCCCCGCGTTTCACCCCGGCCGGGCAAAGCACACAGATGATTGTCGGCGCCGATGACACTGACGACAGCACCCTGCTGCACACTGCTGAATCCTTGTATGGCGATTACCGGCTCAAGCGCGTCTATTACTCGGCCTTCAGCCCCATCCCCAACAGCCCGAAAAGCGTGCCTCTGGCGGCCCCGCCGCTGATGCGCGAACACCGGCTGTATCAGGCGGATTTTCTGCTGCGGGGTTACGGCTACAGCGCCAACGAGCTGCTGAGCGGACCGGGGGACCTGGCGCTCGATATCGATCCGAAGCTGGCCTGGGCCCTGGAACACCGCGATATTTTTCCGCTGGACCTCAACCGCGCAGAACCGGCGATGATCGCGCGCATTCCCGGCATCGGTATCCGCACCACCAAGCGCCTTGTCGAACTGCGTCGCCAACGGCGGATTCGCTATGAAGACTTGACCCGCCTGCGCTGCGTGCTGGCCAAAGCCAAGCCTTTCATCATCACCAGCGATTACCACCCCCGACAGGCAGAAAGCTCCAGCGTCATGCTGCGCGAGCAATTGCGCGACCGCCCGCAGCCTCAACAGATGGCGCTGTGGGCATGATCATTCTCGATTGCGACGACCTGTTCGAGACCTGGCGACAGCAAGCCCGCTGGCTGCTCAGTCATCAGATCAATCCGGATCAGGTCAGTTGGACCGTACGCGATGACGCGGACCTGTTTGCCAGCGAACACGACTACCCTGATCACCCCGGCCCGTTTCAGGCGCGGGTGCCTTTGGAGCTGATTGAACTGCTGCAAAACGCAGCGCAATATCGCGGCGAACAGCGCTGGAGTGTGTTGTATGAGGTGTTGTGGCGCGTCGTTCATGGCGACCGCACGGCGATGCTCGCAGGCGACAAGCTGGGCAGCGAGCTTCACCGGAGACTGAAGCAGGTCAGCCGCGAAGCCCATCACCTGCATGCGTTTCTGCGCTTTATCGCCTTGCCCGTCGATCCGAACCCGAAGGACCTGGCCGTCAAGGCAGCACTGCTGGAAACCCGGTCATTGCCGGAATACGTGGCGTGGCATGAACCCGCACACGACATTTTGCGCACCGCCAGCGAGCATTTCATCGGCCGTCTGGGCCGTCATCGCTGGATGATCGCGACGCCTCAGGACGGCGTGTTCTACGACGGTCAGCAACTGATCCATAAGCGCCAATGCCCCGAAGCCTGGCAAGCGTTGGCGCGCAACGCCGACGATCCCCACGGCGAGCTGTGGTTGACCTATTACAGCCACATCTTCAACCCCGCGCGGCTCAACCCCAAGGTCATGCAGGGCCACCTCCCTGCCCGCTTCTGGAAAAACCTGCCCGAAGGCCCGTTGATCCCCGCATTGATCAGCGAGGCACGTACGGGGAAGCAGCGGGACGGTCAAGCGAGGAAGATTGGGGAGCGTCAGGGGAAAGTGATCAGAGCGAGATAGGCGCTGGATGCGATCCAACTGTAGGAGCGAATTTATTCGCGAATGGCCCTCACAGACGACGCATCTCCAGCGTCTGGTCAATGTTTCGCGAATGAATTCGCTCCCACGGTAGAGTCCGCGTCTGCTCGCATTTCGCGGCGCAGGGATACATCTGTGGGAGCGAATTTATTCGCGAATGGCCCTCACAGACGATGCATCTCCAGCGTCTGGTCAATCTTTCGCGAATGAATTCGCTTCCGCAGGGGCCCTTGAACGCGCAAGTGGGCGTTAATGCACCGCCGCCTGCTGCATGCCTGCCGTGCTCAACGGCGTACCCAGAGTCGAACCGAAGAACTCCACCGCCTCACTGCTCAAATTGCGATGAATGTCTTCGCGGTCCACGCCCACGGCGTCGGTGCACAGCCCCGGTTGGGTGGCGCGCTGCATGTCGTCACACGGCGCCATGAACACGAAGTGCCCTGCCCCGGCCAACAGCTTGAAGTTCGACACGTCCGGCAGCTTGCGCGCCAGCGCTTCGGCATTTTTGTCGATGGCCAGCAGCTCATCACCATCGCCGCTATACAGCAACACCGGCACGTGCACATCCGCCAATGTCTGACGCCCGAACATGATGCCCAGGGGTGCCATCAACATCAGCGCGCCGACGCGAGGGTCCGCCTGGGCATGCAAGTCCTCACGATCGACCAGCAATTCGCCTTGAGTCTTGCAGGCGTCAATGTCTTGCGGACGCTCGACACAGTACTGGCGAAGGCGTTTGAGGTCAGGTTTGGCCCCCGCGAGAATCAACGCGGTCTCGCCCCCGGCGGAATAGCCGATGACGCCCACGCGACGGGCACTGATGTAAGGCGACAGCATCGGGTCAAGCAACGCCGCGCTGATCGCTTCCGAGATCTGCAACGGTCGCCCATACAGATTGCTCAAACTGCCGAGGCGGCTGTGATCGAGGTAGTTATCGCCGGGGTGAAAGACCGCCACCACCACGAAGCCTTTACGGGCCAAAGACGTGGCCAGGTCGTGTTGAGCGAGTGGAGTGCCGGTGTTGCCGTGTGACAGCATAAGCATCGGGAACCGGCCCATGGCGATGGTCGCGTCCTCGGTGGCCCGGATCGGATAGCCCTGAACCCGGGTTACGCTGTCCGGGTCGGTGGACGGATAAAAGGCGTAGGCGTGCATCGGCTGGGAATCCAGCGGATCGAGAAACGTCAGCTCATGAAAGCCGACGCTCCAGTTTTCCGATTCACTGGCCTGCACTGAAATCAGGCCGCTGAACAGGCTAATCACCATCACTGCACAAAGACGCATCATCGCAATGCCCCTCACCTTCTCAATCCGTGGCCGTCGAATCAGACCCGATGGGCCTGAACTCCTTGTAAACCGCAGCCTGTCGCTATCTGACCGGTAAAGATCGATAACATTCGGTGCGGTGCTTAGATCGATATTGCACAAGGCGGGCCAAGCTCGGAAATATGAGAAAAGCTGGCCATTTGTAATCAATAAGCGGCCGGTTACGGCAATTTTAGCGCTATCCGGAGAAGCTTACCCGCAAAGAAATCGCAAAGTCTGTCGCCCGGCTGAACGCGCGTGATTCCACCAGGCCTGAAACGACAAAAGCCCCGGCATCGATGGGATGACGGGGCTTTCGACAGCGTTGTGGCAGCGGACAAGCGGCGTCCGCGATCGAGGACTTACGCGAACAGCGTTTCTTCGATGTGCTTTTGGGCGGCAGTCAGTGCGGCGGCACGAGGCTCGTCGCCATAGGCCAGGCCGTGAGCGGTGACGAATTCCAGGTCAGCAACGCCCAGGAAGCCGAACAGCACCTTGAGCAGCGCGTCATGGCCTACACCGGTAGGTTGACCCACGTGCAGGCCGCCCGACGTGGAAACGATGATGACTTTCTTGCCTTTGCACAGACCTTCGGGACCGGCTTCGGTGTAACGGAACGTGCGGCCGGCGACAGTGATACGGTCGATCCAGGCTTTCAGTTGGCTTGGGATGGTGAAGTTGTACATCGGCGCGCCGATGACCACGACGTCAGCCGCCAGGAATTGCTGCAGGGTCGCTTCGTTGGTGTCCACTTCCAGGTTCTGAGCGGCGTCGCGGCCCTCAGCCGGTGTGCCCGCAGCGGCCAGCGCCGCGCCGGAGAAGTGACCCAGTGCTTCGCTGGCCAGATCGCGATAGACCACGTCGGTGCCAGGGTGAGCGGCGACGTAGGATTGAACGACGCTGCGGCTCAATTGGCGCGAAGCGGAGTGATCGCCGAGGATGCTGGAATCGATGTGCAAAAGAGTCATGAATGTGCTTCCTGAGTGGGAATCGCCGCTTGGCGATCAAGTGACGATAATCCTACCCGGTAAGCCAATGGCTGATTAGTCGGCAAAAATGCGATAGTTCGTCCCACTCACAGGACAATCGAGTTCATCATGCAAGATCTCAACGACCTTTATTACTTCGCCAAGGTGGTCGAATGCGGCGGTTTCGCGGCAGCCGGGCGTGCGCTGGGTATTCCCAAGTCGCGCTTGTCACGGCGGATTGCCGAGCTGGAAATGCGCCTCAACGCCAGCCTGCTGCAGCGCACCACCCGCAAACTGGCGCTCACGGCGGTGGGCGAACGTTACCTGCAACACTGCCAGGCGATGCTGCTGGAGGCTGAAATGGCCGATGAGGCGGTGGCGTCGCTGTCGGCCGAACCGAGGGGGCGCCTGCGGGTGTCCTGCCCGGTCGGCATGACCCACTGGAACCTGAGCAACGTGGTCACGGCGTTTTTGGCGCGCTACCCCCAGGTCCAGCTGGAGCTGCTGCTGGTGAACCGTAGGGTCGATCTGGTCAATGAAGGCATCGACGTGGCCCTGCGCGTGCGCGACATCGGTGATGAAGACCCGAACCTCATCGTCCGCCAATTGGTGCCGGCGTTCGCAGCGCTGGTCGCCTCTCCTTCGCTGATTGCTGGAATGGACATCCGCACCCCCGACGACTTGAGCGCCCTGCCTGTGCTGGGCGCCATCGAGGCCGACCGCAAGGTGCACTTCCTGCTGATTCACGAAGACGGCCGTCGCCAGGAAGTGGTGCTCGACGCGCGACTGGCCGTGGATGATTTCAACATCCGCAAGGCGGGCGCACTGGCAGGGCTGGGCATGACCATGCTGCCGATGATGAATTGCAAGGACGCCCTGGCCGACGGGACGCTGGTGCAGTTGCTGCCGGACTGGTCCATGTCCACCGGCAACCTGCAGGCCGCCTACACCCAGCGACGGGGCGCGTTGCCCGCCGTGCGCGCATGGCTCGACCACGTGACAGAGGGTTTCAGCCAGTTCGCCTCGGCGTGCCCATGAGCCAATCCTGACGTTTCTGGCGGGTCACGTCAGATTCAGCGGTGCGGCGCCGGTGAAATGTCGGTACAGCACGACAGAACGGAGCATCACCGTCGCCCGGCGCTCATAGGCACTGGGCGCGCACTTGGCGTATTCCTCCAGCTCACGCCGCACCCGACCTTCGACGTCAGAGGCCGGGGTTTTCACGGCACGATCGGCGCAGGCCGGCAGGGAGTTGCGCAGGCGCACGTTGACCAACAGCTCTTCCGCAGCGCCCTCGCCCGCAGGCACGGCAGCAAGGCTTCTGGTCCAGTACTTTTCCAGCCAGCTCTGAAACAGCCAGCGTTGCCCGGCCTTGGTGCGCAGCGCCGCGCGGATGAAGGTCCGGAACGTTTGCCAGTCCAGGGACGTCAGCGAAGGATTGCGGTACTTGTCGCAGTAGCTGGGGTAATGGGGGTTTGAAAAGTGCTTGAACGCGGCGCCTTCCAGGTCCGCCTCGATCTGCACCGGCGCACATAAACCCGCCGCTCGAAGCTGACCATAAACGCCGACCCCTTCGGCCGGGTACAGCGCGGGGTCCGCAAGGCGCAGGAGCGCGACCTTGTGTTCGGCGGGCACCAGCCCGGACTGGGCGACGTAGGTGATGAACTCCAACAGATCGCCCTGATCCATGTGAGCAATGCCCACCCCACCTACGCCATAGCTCATGAGGTGCTTGCCGGTGTTGGCGCTGGTCTGTGACTTCCAGTCATTCTGCACCGGGTCGGGGGGCAGGCCCGAGGGATCGTCGATGCCCCATTGCGCGACGCCAAGAGTCAAGGCAATCAGCCCCAATCCTTGTTGCGCCGTGGAATTCTGAGGGTTGTTGCGATAATCGAGCATCAGCGTTTTGACGAACCCGACGTCCAGGGTTTCCCCCTGAATGTTGTCGTCCGCGGACGGCGACCAGCCCCCTCGTTCGAGAATGTGTTCGATGGCCGCATCCGGCAGCCCGGCAGCTTGAGCGTGGCCGTCGCCCCCCGCCAGCAGCTCCGGCCATGTCGTCCAGTTAAAACCCACTGCGGCACTGGCCGCGCCCGGCAGGCACAGCGCTGCGCCACCCATCAGAAACCCACGACGTGTAAGAGGCATTGCGGTATCCCCCAAATTCACACTGATTCTGTTAAAACGTGCACCGGCAGAAGTTTTTCTACAGGAAGCCTATGGATATCGAAGACGTTGCCGCCTTTTGCCTGGCATTGCCCGGCGCAAGGGAGGACTACAAATGGGGTGGCGTGCGGGTGTTCTCCATCGCCGAGACCAAGATGTTCGCGGTCATGGGGCTGGCGGGGAACGATCTGGCGTTCAAGGTCGGGCCGGACCTGTTTCTGGGTTACGTCGACCGACCCGGCGTGCGCCCTGCGCCCTACCTCGCACGCGCGCACTGGATCACCCTGTCGCATCCCTACCCCATGGGTGATGAAGAATTGCGGGAATTATTGACCCGCTCTCACCAATGGGTGGTGAGCAAATTGCCGAAACGGCGGCAGGTCGCGCTCAAGCTCTGAACGCCCTCGACCGCGTTGTCAGTACAGGTGCCGGACCAAAAAACGCCCGCCCATCAGCACCCGGTCGACCCAGAACAATTCGTGCAGCAGCACGATCAGCCAGAACACCGCCTGATAGGACACTTTGCGTGTCTTGTGGCGGAACAGTTGCTGTGCGATCAATGCGCCCGGCCAACCGCCCAGCAGCTCGACGCCGTGCAGGACTTTCTCCGGTGTCCGCTGGCCTTGAGTGCGGGCCTGTTTCTTGTCATAGCCGTACAACGCAACCGCCGGCAGGCTCATGAGCGGATAGACCGCCAGCGGCCACCACGATCCGCCGCGCACGCCCGACACGATCAGGCCGTACAGCGGCAAGGCGCACAGCACCGCCAGAGCCAGCAGCTTGAATTTCAGCCCGCGAACCGGGCCGTTGTCGTTGCGACGGGAGACGTCGGGTTTGACGCGTTGGTTCACCGCATCAGCCCTGCACGCTGGACCAATCGACCCAACCGAATACCCAGGTCGCCAGAATCAGCAAACCAAACGCGATCCGGTACCAGGCAAACACCGCATAACTGTGGGTCGCGATGAACTTCAGCAAGGCACGCACCGCGATCATCGCGAAGATGAACGAGGTGATGAATCCGACGGCGAATACCGCGAAGTCATCGGGCTGGAACAGGTTGCGGTATTTGTAACCGGAGTACAGCGACGCGGCGATCATCGTCGGCATGGCGAGGAAGAACGAAAACTCCGTCGCCGTTTTGCGCGACAGGCCGAACAGCAGGCCACCGATGATCGTCGAGCCGGAACGCGAAGTGCCGGGAATCATCGCCAGACACTGTGCGAAACCCACCTTGAGCGCGTCGGACCATGTCATTTCATCAACGGTTTCAGCGTGCACTTCGTGCTGGCGGCGTTCAGCCCACAGCATGATGAAACCACCAATGACCAACGCCGCCGCCACCGTAATGGGGTTGAAAAGGTATTCATGGATCAGGTCGGAAAACAGCACACCTAGTACCACCGCCGGCAGTACGCCGATGATCAGATTCACGGTGAAACGGCGGGCCTGGGGCTGGGTCGGCAGGCCGGTGACGACCTGGAAAATCTTGTGCCGAAACTCCCACATCACCGCCAGGATCGCCCCCAGCTGGATGATGATGTTGAAGGCCATTGCCCGTTCGCCGCCGAAGCCGATCAGGTCGGCGACGATGATCTGGTGCCCGGTGCTGGAGATCGGCAAGAACTCCGTCAACCCTTCCACGACACCCAGTATTAACGCCTGTGCGGCGGTCCAAAGATCCATCATTCCCCCAGAGTGGAGCCTGCTCGTGGCAGGGCTCTCTTGATATGTTTCCAGCACTGTTCAGGACACGATAAACGGTCCGATGTAAAAACAGCATGAACAGTCAAGATCGCGGCTCGAACACGCGAGCGGCGCGATCCTAACAGACCTTCACGACGAACGCTCTAGCCCGGATACGGGTGCGCAATCTTTCATGTGGAGGGGCAGTAAAGTGCATCTGACCGGTTGCTGGCGGGTCTTTGCCCGCCTTGAAATCTGCGCGCCACAACGGTCCTCAAACCGCTTACAATCGCAGGCCTTTTTTCTCTCTTCCCCTTCCCCTTCGCAGGAGTCTCCATGTCCGGGCTTGAACTGTTCGCCGCAGCACTCGGTGTCATTGCCGTCTGGCTGACAGTCAAACAAAACCCCTGGTGCTGGCCGATCGGGCTGGTGATGGTGCTGCTGTACGTCTGGATCTTCTTCGACGTGAAGCTGTATTCCGACATGCTGTTGCAGGGTGTCTATGCCGTGTTGCAATTGTATGGCTGGTGGCAATGGACCCGTCGCGGCGCCGTCGCCGAAGGCCGCCAGGTGACGGCACTGGGCGGCAGCGCGTTGGCCCTGAGCCTGGCCATCGGCGCGGTGGTCAGCCTTGCATTGGGGGCCGCGATGGCGCACTTCACCGACGCGGCGCAGCCGTGGCTCGACGCCGCCCTCACCGGCTTCAGCCTGGTGGCGCAGGTGTGGATGGCCCAGAAGCGCGTGCAATGCTGGCCGCTGTGGATCGTGCTGGATGTCATTTTCGTCGGGCTGTTCCTTTATAAGGCGCTGTACCTGACAGCAGCGTTGTACGCGTTGTTCACCTTGCTGGCTGTGCAAGGGTGGCGCGACTGGCGAGCCGACCCGGCCCTGGCGCGCTGATCCCCCATGAAAGTTCTGGTATTGGCCGGCCCCGAATCCAGCGGCAAAAGCTGGCTGGCCGATCATCTTCAACAGCGCTTCGGCGGCGAACTGGTGGGCGAATACGTGCGCCAGTTCATCGATGAGGAACAACGTGACACCTGTTACGCCGACATCCCGGCGATCGCACGGGGACAGCTGGCGCAGGAAGACGCGGCCCGGGCACGTGCGCCTGAACTGCTGATTCTCGACACGCATTTGCTGAGCAACATCCTGTGGAGTCGCACGTTGTTCGGCGACTGCCCGCCATGGCTGGAACAGGCCCTGCTTGACCGGCACTACGACCTGCATCTGCTGCTCTCCCCCGAAGGCGTGGAATGGATCGGCGACGGCCAGCGTTGCCAGCCCTCGCTGGCCGAGCGTCAGGCATTCTTCGACGCCAGCCGGGAATGGCTGGACCGGCACGGCCAACGCTATGAAGTGATCGGCGGCAGTTGGAGCTACCGCAGGGACAGGGCGGTTGCGGCGTTGGAGCGGTTGTTGAACGGCTGATTCCGGTGGTGGCAGCAACCTGAGTTACCAAGTCGAACACCCTCCCACAGGACTTCGCGATCACCTTCACATCCGCGCCCGACGCGATCCCTACTGTGGGAGCGAATTCATTCGCGAAACGGCCGTACATTCAATGCAGTTGCGTCGTCCGTACCACCGCTTTCGCGAATGAATTCGCTCCTACAGATGATCCCCGTCACGCCAAGGCCTTCGGGCGTAACGGGGCTTGATTCCAACCCCTACTGTCAGGCCACTCACCGAATCTGATGCTTATGCAGCAACCGGTAAAACGTCGGCCGTGAAATCCCCAGGACTTTCGCCGCGACGCTGAGGTTGTCGCTGTGGCGTGTCAGCACGTCACACAGCGCCTGACGCTCCGCCCGGCATTTGTATTCGTCCAGCGTGCCCATGCTGGAGCTGATTTCCTCTTCCCCCAGCAACCCGAGGTCGAACGCTTCGATCTGCCGCCCTTCCGCCAGTACCAGCCCGCGTCGCACGCGGTTTTCCAGCTCGCGAACGTTGCCGGGCCAATCATGCTTGCCCATGGCGACCAAGGCGTCCTGGCTGAAATTACGCGGACGTCTACCGGTTTCCTGGCTGTAGAAATGCGCAAAATGGTTGGCCAGCAACGCCAGATCGCCATGCCGCTCCCGCAGCGGCGCCGTGCCGACTTGCAGCACATTCAGCCGGTAATACAGGTCTTCACGAAACCGCTTCTTGCGAATGGCGGCCTCAAGGTCCACATGGGTCGCGGCGAGAATCCGCACGTCCACCGGAATCCGCTCGCCTCCCGTTTCGACATGACGCTCCTGCAAAAAACGCAGCAGATTGGCCTGGACGTCCAGCGGCAGGTCACCGATCTCGTCGAGAAACAGAGTTCCCCCATTCGCGGCCTCGATCCGACCGGGCTTGCGTTGCACGTTGCCGTTGGGGCCTTCGGTCTCGTAGCCGAACAACTCCGCCTGCAATTGATGCTCGGCGACGGCGCCACAGTTGATCGAGATGAACGGCTGTAGCCGCCGCTGGGATTGCATGTGCAGCGTGCGCGCCACCAACTCCTTGCCGGTGCCGGTTTCGCCGCGGATCAACACCGGCGATTCAGTCGGCGCCAACTTGGTCAGCAGGCGACGCAGCTCGCGAATCGGCCGACTTTCCCCGAGCATTTCGTGCTCGGCCCCATTCCCGTATCGGGCGCCTTGAGCCCTGAGACGGGCCATGCCATAGGCGCGACCCAAGGTCACCTGCACGCGGGCGACGTCGAACGGCAAGGTATGGAAATCAAAAAACCATTCGCAGACGAAATCCCCGATCAACTCCCGCCGCAGGTCATCAGCGGTCAGCACAGCGATCCATTCCGTATGGCTGCGGATAATCAGGTCTTTGATGAGCTGAGGCTGCTCGAAATGCTGAGGCATCAAGCGAATCAGGCCGACGTCGCATTGGCGGGACGCGGCGGACGCGAGGGTGCAACTGTCCACTTCCCAGCCGGCTGTACGTAAACCGGGAATCAGACGCAAACATTCCTCGCAGGGTTCGACAATTAACAGGCGGCGGATCGATGCCATTTCATGCATGGGAGATTCCTTGGCGCCAGGATTCAAATAACATTTCAGAATAAAAAAAGTTTTAGAAACAGTGTCTTGGCGACCTTGGTTGTTACATTAGCAAATATTTGACACTCGCTTGGATTGTTTATCTATAAGCCTAAGAACTAAACGCGATTAGCATTGGCGAAATGGCACTAAAAGGGGTATCAGCCGACTGAATCAGGCCTTTAACACCCGTAAACGCCACGAAACACGGACATGCGCCGAAAAATAAATCGGTTCTTATGAAATAATTTGAAAAAAAGCGGCTCATCGTGTGACTCAACCCCCCGCGAAGGTCATCAGTACAAGTACGCACCGCTTGGGACGCCCGCCAACGGTGATTGAACTGATACGGGCACTTTGAGGACTTTCCATGAACGCCCCTTTGCGCTTTAACGATGCTCTCTTGATCGCCGGTCACGCCTTCGAACCTTTCCGTTGCGTCGCCTGGGCACCACAGGACGGTAACGGCGAGTTGAGCCTGACCGTGGTTGATCGCACCAGCACCCGTATTGGCCGCAAACAGATCCCAAGCAGCGCCTACTCCGATCCGAAGCAACTGGCGCAATTTCTCGAACAGGCCCGTGCAGAAATCAGCGACGAAGGCTACTGCCTCGAACCCTGGACCATGCCCGCCTGATCATCGGACGCGGCACTATACGGGCCGCCCTTTAGCTGCTTTTTATAGGGAGCAGCTTCAAGCGTCCGTCAATGCATCGATATGCCGGTATTCGGCGTTCAATTGACGGGCGAGTTCGACGGCCCTTCCCAGCCGGATGGGCCCACGCTCGATGTCGATCAACAGGCTCGGGCAGTGGAAGCCCGTGAGAGGCGGAATGTCCTTCACGCGGCCATCTGTCAGGATCAGCACCCGTTGCGATTCGCCCGGATGACGTTGCTGGCGTTTGCCCAGCCACTGCCCTGCCTCTTCGATGGCCTCGAACAGCGGCGTCCCACCCCCCGCCCCCAACGTTTCCAGCCACGGCTGCAACGCCGAGCCTGCTTTCAGGCCGTGATGCTGCCAGCGCGCCTGCGCACCGCCGGCGGTCAACAACGCCAACCTCGCCCGCTGGCGATACGCGTCATCGAACAGCTGCGCGAGAACGCCTTTGGCGAGGCTCAACGCTTGATGGCGTCGGGTCGAGGCCGAGGCGTCGACGATCACCAGCCACAGGGTCTGTTCACGCCGGGTTCGCGGCTGGCGAACCAGATCGGCGCGGCGCTGGGGGCGGCCTTTCAACAGCGTCGGCAGCCAGGCAATGGCGCCGTCGGTCCCGGAACGGGCAGCACCGCTTTTACCGCCGTTGAGTCGACCCGGTCGGGGGCTGGCATCCGCCCCCGTCTTAAGGCGAGGGCGAATGCCTAGGGCTTTTTTGGCCAGCTGGGCACTTCCCGGCGAGCACCGGTGGCGACAGTCTGGGCGGGCAGTTCACCCCATTGGCCGTCGCCCTGCTCTTTTTGCGTGTGGGGTGCGTGCGCGGGCGCGTCCGGTTGCGAGGCCGCTGGCGACTGGGGTGGTGGAGCCTCACGACGTCGATGGCGCAAGGCGAATTCGGCCACGGCATCGATGTCTTCGTCCGTAATGGCCGAAGCGCCCCGCCATGCCGCATGGGCACGGGCAGCGCGCAGCCAGACAAGGTCCGCCCGCAGCCCATCGACCCCCGCCGCGAAACAGCGCTCGGTGATAGCAGCGAGGCTGACGTCGTCCAGTTCGATGCCCGACAACAGGCCTCGGGCGTTTTCGCAACGGTCTTTGAGCTGTTGCTGTTGGGTTGCCCATTGCTGACAAAACGCTTCAGGGTCCGCGTCGAAGTCCAGCCGACGGCGAATGATCTGGCCACGCTGCTCGGGCAAGGTCTGGCCGCTCAACGCGACGTTCAGGCCGAAGCGGTCGAGCAGCTGTGGACGCAATTCACCTTCTTCCGGGTTCATGGTGCCGATCAGCACGAAGCGCGCCGGGTGACGATGGGAAATACCGTCGCGCTCGACCTGATTGACCCCGCTGGCCGCCACGTCCAGCAGCAGGTCGACCAGGTGATCCGGCAACAGGTTGACTTCATCGACATAGAGCACGCCGCCATCAGCCTTGGCCAAGACCCCCGGCGAAAACCGCGCCCGCCCTTCCCCCAGCGCCGCGTCCAGGTCCAGCGTGCCCACCAGCCGCTCCTCGGTCGCACCCAACGGCAGCGTGACGAACTGACCGCTGGCCAACAGGTCAGCGAGCCCACGGGCCAGGGTGGACTTGGCCATACCCCGCGGCCCCTCGATCAACACCCCGCCGATTTTCGGGTCGATGGCGGTCAGGCACAGCGCCAGTTTCAGCGCGTCGGCGCCCACGACGGCGGCCAGGGGGAAATGAGGGGTGTCGGTCATGGTTGGGCTCTGGTCTGATTACAAATAGTCGGTGCGCTAGAAATACCCTGTGGGAGCGAATTCATTCGCGATGCGGTCGATCGACCGACACACATGTGGCGAATACACCGACGCCTCGCGAATGAATTCGCTCCCCAGTTTCTGTCCGCGCCCTGCCCCGACCGCTGCGGCGCACAGACGAAAACATCATGTCTCTTCAATATCCAACAACAGGTTTTCCAGCGCCGCGCGGTACTCGCCCGGTTCCTGCCACAACCCGCGCTGCTGAGCTTCCAGCATCCGCTCGGTCATGTCGCGCAGGGTATCGGGATTGTGTTGCTGGATGAAGTCCCGCGTCGAGGCGTCGAGCAGGTAGGCGTCCGCCAGCAACGCGTATTGGTGATCGTCGATCAGCTCGGTCGTCGCATCGAACGCGAACAGGAAATCCACGGTCGCCGCCATTTCGAACGCGCCTTTATAGCCGTGCCGTTTGACGCCTTCGATCCATTTCGGATTCGCCGCCCGCGAACGCACCACCCGGTTCAGCTCTTCTTTCAAGGTATGGATTTTCGGCAAGTCTGGCTGGCTGTGGTCGCCGTGGTAGCTCGCCACCTTGTCGCCGCTGAGGCTTTCCACCGCTGCCAGCATGCCGCCCTGAAACTGGTAATAGTCGTTGGAGTCGAGCAGGTCGTGCTCGCGGTTGTCCTGATTCTGCACCACGGCTTGGACCTGGCTCAGGCGTTTGGCGAAGTCGTTGCGCGCGGGGGTGCCTTCATCGGCGGCGCCATAGGCATAGCCGCCCCAGTTCAGGTACACCTCAGCCAAGTCTTGCCGCGTTTGCCACAGGCGGCCGTCAATGGCGTTCTGTACACCCGCGCCATAGGCCCCCGGTTTGGCACCAAAGATGCGCCAGCCAGCCTGTTTCGCCGCCTGTTCGACGCTCAAGCCTTCGCCCTCCAGTTGCTCGCGCTCCTGACGAACGCGGGCGGCAAGCGGATTCATGTCGTCGGGCTCATCCAGCGCGGCGACGGCTTGCACGGCGGCATCAAACAAGCGAATGAGGTTGGCGAAAGCATCGCGGAAGAATCCCGACACCCTCAGCGTGACATCCACCCGTGGCCGGTCCAGCAAACTCAGGGGCAAAATCTCGAAATCGTCAACCCGCTGACTCCCCGCCGCCCACACCGGACGCACGCCCATCAGCGCCATGGCCTGGGCAATGTCGTCGCCTCCGGTGCGCATGGTCGCCGTGCCCCAGACCGACAAGCCCAGTTGACGTAAATAGTCACCATTGTCTTGTAAGTGCCTTTCCAGCAAGAGATTTGCTGATTGAAAGCCGATGCGCCACGCGGTCATGGTCGGCAGGTTGCGCACGTCCACCGAGAAGAAATTACGCCCTGTCGGCAGCACGTCCAGCCGCCCGCGACTCGGCGCGCCACTGGGGCCTGCCGGGACAAAACGGCCACTCAGCGCATCCAGCAAGCCTTGAAGTTCAGCAGGCCCACAGCTGTCGAGACGCGGCATTACGACCTGTGTAATTGCATTAACAACTTCAGTTAATTCGTTGTTTTCAAATGAATTAACATCTTGAATACCGCTCGCGATCTGCTCAATCAAACGCGCTGCATACAGCTCCAGCCGTTCCCGTGTATCCCCTACCGTGCGCCACGGATCATCACTGACTTCATGTAAAACCTGAGGTGTCGGCCCCGCCCACGGCGCACCCAACTCGCAGTCCAACGGGTCAAAACCCATCGCCAGCGCGTTGCTCAAGGTCCGCAGTAGACTGGCATTCGCCCCCCGGCCATCGCCACGGGGCACCCGCAGGATCGCCACCAAGGTATCAATACGCAGTCGCCCGCTCGGGGATTCGCCAAACACGTGCAGCCCGTCGCGGATCTGCGATTCCTTCAGATCACACAGGTACGTGTCCAGCCGGGGCAACCAGATCGCGGCATCGGCATCGCTGTCGAGGTCTTCGCTCAGCGCCAGTTCCCGGTCGATGTGGGTTTCGCGCACCAGCCTGAGAATATCCTTTTGCAGCTCACGGGCGCGGCGCGGATCGAGCATCTGCGCTTCGTAATACTCGTCCGCGAGCAATTCCAGATTGCGTAATGGGCCGTAGGTTTCGGCGCGGGTCAGGGGCGGCATCAGGTGGTCGATGATGACGGCCTGCGTGCGACGCTTGGCTTGGGCGCCCTCACCCGGGTCGTTGACGATGAACGGATAAATGTTCGGCATCGGCCCGAGGATCGCGTCCGGCCAGCACTGTTCGGACAGGCCGACGCCCTTGCCCGGCAGCCATTCGAGATTGCCGTGCTTGCCGACGTGAATGACCGCGAGTGCGCCATACGCCTTGCGCAGCCAGAAATAGAAGGCCAGGTAGCCGTGGGGCGGAACGAGGTCCGGATCGTGATAAACCGCGCTGTGATCGACGTTGTAGCCCCGAGCCGGCTGAATGCCGACAAAGGTCAGGCCGAAACGCAGCCCGGCGATCATCATTCGGCCGTTGCGACACATCGGGTCGCTCTGCGGTGAACCCCAGCGCTCGATCACGGCGTCGCGATTGGCCTCAGGTAGCGCATCAAAGGCCGCCAGGTAGTCGTCCATTGCCATGCTCTGGTGGCAAGGGCGCTGATCGAGACTGTCCGGGTCGTTGGTGACACCGCCCAGCAAGGCATGAATCAGCGCGGTGCCCGATGCCGGCAAGCCTTCGACGGGATAGCCCTCGTCTTGCAGGGCCTTTAGGATGTTCAGCGCTGCTGCCGGAGTGTCAAGGCCGACGCCGTTGCCAATGCGCCCGTCGCGGGTCGGGTAGTTGGCCAGAATCAGCGCCACACGCTTGTCGGCGTTGGCCGTGCGCGCCAGCAACACCCAGCGTCGCGCCAGTTCGGCGACAAAATCCATGCGTTCGGGTTGGGCGCGGTAGCAGACCACATCGGACTGACTGCGCTCGCTGTGCCAGGCCAGGTCCTTGAAGCTGATGGGCCGACTGATGATGCGCCCGTCCAGTTCTGGCAGCGCGATGTGCATGGCCAGATCCCGAGCGCCGAGGCCCTGTTCGCTGGCTTGCCATGCGGGTTCGTTGTCCTGGGCGCAGATCGCCTGAATCACCGGAATGTTGCGGCGAAACGGTCGCAGGTGCGGGGCTTCCGGGCTGGATTGGGCGAAACCGGTGGTGTTGAGGATGACTTCGCACTCGGTCTCGTCGAGCCAGTCCTGCACAGCACTGAGGCACGCCGGTTCCTTCAGGCTGGCCACCGCAATGGGCAACGGGTTAAGGCCCTGGGCCAACAGCCGCTCACAGAACACATCGATGAACCCGGTGTTGGCCGCCTGCAAGTGCGAGCGATAGAACAGCACCGCCGCCACCGGTTGATCGACGTGCCAGTCGGCTTGCCAGTCAGCGAGGTCGGCGCTGGCCTTGCGCGGGTGATAGATCGCCACCCGGGGCAGCGTCTGCGGCTCGTCCCAGGCGTAATCGCGATCCAGCCAGCGATTGGCCAGGCAATTGAACAGCTGTAACGCGTTGTGTTTTCCGCCCTGGCGCAGGTAGTGCCAAAGCCGGTCGCGGTCCGCGGCAGGTTCGGTGCTGAGGTCGCTGAGCTCCGGGTCCGGGCGATCGTCGCCAGGCACCAGAATCAGCTTCACCCCGCCGTGCTTTCGAGAGGCCAGCTCCACCAGCCGCTCGACACCGTAGCGCCAGTAGCCGATGCCGCCGTGCAGCGAGATGAGAATCACCTTGGCGTGTTGCAGCACCTCTTCGACGTACAGGTCGACCGAGGCGTGGTTTTGCACCTGCATGGGGTTGGCCAGGCGCAGGCTGGGGTAATCGTCCGGCAGTTGCTGCGCGGTTTCCGCGAGCAACGCCAGATGGGAGTCACCGCTGCACAGGATCACCAGATCGGCGGGGGTCTGGCCGAGGTCAGCGATGCTGTCGTCGGGGACGAAGCCGCCGGGCTGGGTGCGCAGCAGGTGCATGGTTAGCCTTTGATCTCAAGCGCGGCGCGCAACTGGGCTTCCAGCACGGCAGCGTCGAGTTCCTGACCAATCAGCACGAAGTGGCTGACGCGCTCTTCTTCAGCTTTCCACGCGCGGTCGAAGTGTTTGTCGAAACGTGTGCCGACGCCTTGCACCAGCAGGCGCATCGGCTTGCCCGGAATCGCCGCGAAGCCTTTGACGCGCAGGATGCCGTGCTGCACGACGGCCTGGGTCAGCGCGTCGAGCAACAGCGCTTCGTCGGCCTGGGGCAGCGAGATGGAAATCGAATCGAAAGCGTCGTGATCGTGGTCGTCGTGGTCATCGCCGTCGTGATGATCATGGTGGGTCTTGCGGCCATCGATGTGCAGCTCGGATTCGGCACCCAAGCCCAACAGCACGCTGATCGGCAGCTGGCCGTTACTGGCTTCGATGACTTTCACCGCAGGCGGCAGTTCTTCGGCGACTTCAGCGCGCACGGCGGCCAAGGCAGCAGCGTCGAGCATGTCGGCCTTATTAAGGATGACAAGGTCAGCGCTGGCCAGTTGGTCGGCGAACAGTTCGTGCAGCGGCGATTCGTGGTCCAGGTTCGGGTCGAGTTTGCGCTGGGCATCGACCTGATCCGGGAAGGCGGCGAAGGTGCCGGCGATGACGGCCGGGCTGTCGACCACGGTGATCACGGCGTCAACGGTGCAGGCGTTGCGGATTTCCGGCCACTGGAAAGCCTGGACCAGCGGCTTTGGCAGCGCCAGGCCCGAGGTTTCGATGAGGATGTGGTCCAGATCGCCGCGACGAGCAACCAGTTCCTGCATCACCGGGAAGAATTCTTCCTGAACGGTGCAGCACAGGCAGCCGTTGGCCAGTTCGTAGACGCGGCCGTTGGCTTCTTCTTCGGTGCAACCGATGGTGCATTGCTTGAGGATTTCACCGTCGATGCCCAGCTCGCCGAATTCGTTGACGATCACCGCAATGCGACGGCCTTCAGCGTTGTCGAGCATGTGGCGCAGCAGCGTGGTTTTGCCCGAGCCGAGAAAGCCGGTGACGATGGTGACGGGAAGTTTGGCCAGTGTTTTCATGGTTGCCCTCAGGCGCAGCGGCGGGCAAACAGGACGAGAACCGCGTGCCCTCGCAGAAGACAGGCCCGCCGTTCGATTCGCCACCGGATCACCCCGCCCGGTTGTGTTGAGAATGCGTCGGGCTGTCTGAAAAACAGGCCCGTGTTCGAGGCAGGTCTCCTGGCTCACGGCGGCGAATGGCTGGCAGTGTTGCCAGATCAGACGCATTCATCGCGCCTTCCCGCTCGCGCAGTGGCTGTGCAATGAACATGACCGTTTACAGTTGCGGGGGCAGCTGTGGCTTGCACCACATTCCCTTCTTAGCGCCGCGTCCGAGTCAAGCAGAGCAGCGAACCTCAAGTGCGCAAGGCTACGCAGTGGCCGGGGGAAGGTCAACGATGAAACGGCGCTGCGATTGACTGCCAACCGGCTCCGTGGTCTCCTACACGCCTTGTTACGGGTGCCCTTCACAGGGTGAAACGGGAAACCGGTGCGTGCAGACCTCTTGTCTGTGCAAGTCCGGCGCTGCCCCCGCAACGGTAAGCGAGCGAAGAATCAGATCCACTGTGCCATTGCGGCACGGGAAGGTGATTCTTGACGGCAGGTCCACTGTCCCTCGCAAGCCCGGAGACCGGCCCGACACATTCACATAACAAACCCGCGGTGGGCGGGCGCTGTTGAGTTGGCTACTGACGTCGGTCAGTGGTTTGCTTTGCGCCTTCCCTTCGCTGAGACCTCAGAGGGAAGCGCCATGTCGATCAGCACCACATCCCAATCCGCAAGCACTGCCAGCACCCAAAGCCAACGCCTCACTGCCGCCATCAGCGCGATGATCCTTGGCGCGTGCCTGGTCTATTTCGCCGGGTTCTCGCACATCGCCGCCGTGCACAACGCCGCCCACGACACCCGTCACAGTTCCGCCTTTCCTTGCCACTGAGACCTGCCGCCATGTTCAAGCGAATCGCTCAAACGGCCGGTTTCACCGGACTGCTCGCCGCCCTGCTGCTGACCTTGCTGCAAAGCTTCTGGGTCGCGCCGCTGATCCTCGAAGCGGAAACCTACGAACACGCCCCCGCCGCTGCAGAAGTGCATGAGCACGCGCATGGCGACGGCGCCATGGCGGCTCACGTTCATGATGAAGAAGCCTGGGAACCGGAAGACGGCTGGCAGCGCGTGCTGTCGACGACCGGCGGCAACCTGGTGGTCGCGGTCGGTTTCGCCCTGATGCTCGCGGCGCTGTACACACTGCGCACGCCAAACAGCGTTCGCGAAGGCGCGCTGTGGGGCCTGGTCGGTTTCGCGGTGTTTGTCCTCGCGCCGACCCTCGGTCTGCCGCCTGAATTACCGGGCACCGCCGCCGCCGACCTGACCCTGCGCCAGACCTGGTGGGTCAGCACCGCAGCGTCAACAGCCGTCGGCCTGGCGCTGATTGTCTTCGCCCGCCATTGGCTGCTGAAAGTGCTGGGCGCAGCGATTCTCGTCGTGCCCCACGTGATCGGCGCGCCGCAACCGGAGGTTCATTCGGCTTTGGCCCCTGAAGCGCTGGAGGCACAATTCAAGATCGCTTCTCTGCTGACCAACGCGGCGTTCTGGGTCGCGATGGGCCTGATCAGCGCCTGGCTGTTCCGTCGTCACAACACGCAACTGACCGCCACCGAGCTGAGCCACGCCTGATGAACCCGGGCACTCGTGTGATCGGCCTCGGCTGCCAGCGCGACTGCCCGGCGTCGGTGCTGCAAGGGTTGATTGAGGTCAGCCTGCTGGAACATCGCCTGTCGCTGTCCGACATCACCGCCCTTGCCTCTATCGACAGCAAAGCGTCAGAGGCGGGGTTGCTGGAACTGGCTGAACGGCTCGGCCTGCCGCTGGCGTTCTTCAGCGCCGAAGAACTGGCAGCGTTCGAGCCGCAGCTGAGTCATCATTCGCAGATCGCGTTCGACAGCACCGGCTGCTACGGCGTGGCCGAAAGCGCAGCACTGGCGATGGCGGCGCGGTTGGGCGGGTCGTCGGCGAGGTTGGTGATCGAACGGCGAAACAGCTCACGGGCCACGTTTGCGTTGGCCGCCAGCCCATGACGCATTTGGCGATGCAGTCTCTGTAGGAGCGAATTCATTCGCGAAGCGGTTCGGGCGCTAGAGATGTATTGGCTGTACCGACCCTTCGCGAATGAATTCGCTCCCACAGAGGATCAACCCCGCTATACGTTGGAGATTCAATGACCGTTTACTTCATCGGCGCAGGCCCCGGCGACCCTGACCTGATAACGGTCAAAGGCCAGCGCCTGATCCGCACATGCCCCGTCATCATCTACGCCGGATCGCTAGTGCCCGAGGCCGTTTTAGAGGGTCATCAAGCCGTTCAGGTGACCAACAGCGCCGAACTGCACCTCGAACAGATCATCGCCTTGATGAAATCTGCTCATGCACAAGGCCAAGACGTGGCCCGCGTCCACTCCGGCGACCCCAGTCTTTATGGCGCCATCGGTGAACAGATTCGTCACCTGCGCGAACTGGGCATCCCCTTCGAAATCATCCCCGGCGTCACTGCCACCGCCGCCTGCGCCGCGTTGCTCGGCACCGAACTGACCCTGCCGGACATCTCGCAAAGCGTCATCCTCACTCGCTACGGCGACAAAACCGCCATGCCTGAAGGCGAAGACCTGGGCGAACTCGCGCGACACACAGCCACCATGGCGATTCACCTGGGCGTGAACAACCTCGGCAAAATCGTCGCTGAACTCACCCCCCACTACGGCCAAGACTGCCCCATCGCCGTCGTACACCGCGCCAGCTGGCCTGACCAGGACTGGGTCACTGGCACCCTCGCCAACATCGAAGGCAAGGTCGCCGCCAAAGGCTTTCGACGCACAGCACTGATCCTCGTGGGACGTGTCCTTGGCAACGACACCTTCAGCGAATCATCCCTCTACCGCGCAGGGCATGCGCATGTGTACAGGCCGTGATATTTCAGCTGCGGGCTGTGAAACGGGGGTTGTCTGATCGTCCGCCTTCGCTGCCGTCGTAACCTCCGGCGTCTCCCACGGGTGTTGAGGCGTACCATAATCCTGCGGACAGATGCCAACTCTGTGGGAGCGAATTCATTCGCGAAAAGGGTTCAGGCGATGGAGATGGGTTGGGTGTACCGGCCATTCGCGAATGAATTCGCTCCCACAGGGGGATTGGGGTTAGAACAGGAATCGCGTTGCTATCCAGAGCCGCGAAGAGCGTTAGCTCCAGCCAGAAAAGCTCTTTTGCGTGCCAGTCCAGACACCGCAGAACGCGACTTGCGTGCAGGCCGAACGCAGGCGGCGCGGAGTGGGTCGAGCGGCATGGATGCCGCGAGAGCGCCGCAAGGACATGGATGTCCGTTCGGCGCGGGCCCACGGAGCGTCGCCGGAGTGAGGGCACCCGAGGAACGAGGGCCAAACCAGGAGCAGGGCCTTTTTGGTTACTTTTTCGGCTCTCCCTCCATGTCAGGATAGTTGTCGCCTCTTCATAGCTGGA
>NZ_JAAAKW010000021.1 GCF_009905615.1 Pseudomonas sp. SLFW | reverse complement strand
GTAGGTCATCGTCAAGATTAAATTCCAGAACCCCATTTGCGAAAGCAGATGGGGTTTTGTTTTTGCGCGCGGAAAAATGCTGGGCATAACCCAAGCCCAGTCCTGGCCCGAACTATGAGAGCCTCGCACAGCTGCACATATCCCAGCCGTCACGGCCATCGGCCACCTAGGTTGCTAGATATGTCACCCGACAGCCTATTCCAGCGGTTAGAGTTCCCAATCAGTCCCAGTGATAACGCTGCAATCACCTGACCTTTGCTTAACAAAAGATAACGTCATGTTGATTGTCATACGTTTCCCAAGCTGGATAGGATGGGTTCGCCTCGGAAGGCTCGTACGCAGGCTAGAGCGCTTGCAGTACTGAAATGACCTTCCGGAGAACCTAATAAAAATAAAGGAAGGGGAAGCTCCATGCGTGAGCCAGTCATTCGGCGCACTCGGTCCGCGGTCATTCAACGTCATGACGATTCCCGGACGCTACACACGAGCAGGCCTCCGAACGCTGTAGTGTTGTTGCTCATCTCCATGGCCCTCTGCGGCACGGCACTGGCTGCTGAAAGCACGCCGACCGCTGTCCCTGCCGCCAGCGACACGGCCGTTTTCGCACTGGAGTCCGCCAAAGCCTCTCGCAGTCTGCTGTTGGACGTGACTCACGCCGGTAAGCGAATTGTGGTGGTGGGAGACCGCGGTCACATTCTTTATTCCGATGATCAAGGCAAGTCCTGGACTCAAGCCAAAGTGCCAACCCGGCAATTGCTCACAGCAGTGTACTTCGTCGACGATCAGCATGGCTGGGCTGTCGGTCATGATGCGCAGATTCTCGCCAGCAGCGATGGCGGCGCCACCTGGATCAAACAATTCGAAGACCTCAAGCGCGAGGCGCCGCTGTTAGACGTCTGGTTCAAGGACCTCAGCACTGGAATCGCCGTGGGGGCCTACGGCGCGCTGCTGGAGACCACCGACGGCGGTCAGCACTGGAATGACATCGGCGAACGGCTGGATAACGACGACCAGTATCATCTCAATGGCATCGCTTACGTAAAGGATGCAGGTCTGTTCATCGTCGGCGAAATGGGCAGCATGTTTCGCTCGTCGGATGACGGTCAAACCTGGGAAAAACTCGAAGGCCCGTATCAAGGTTCGTTGTTCGGCGCAGTGGGTACGTCCCAAGCGAATACGCTGCTGGCGTACGGCCTGCGCGGCAATCTGTTCCGCTCCACGGATTTCGGCAGCAACTGGGAGCCGGTCGCGCTACAAGGGGAGCGTGGGCCGTTGGAATTCAGCATCGCCAATGCTTCATTGTTGCCGGACAACTCCATCGTGCTGGTCGGCAACGGGGGGAGTGTCATGCGCAGCACCGATGACGGCGAGACGTTCACCGTTTCCAATCGCTCGGACCGTCTCTCACTGGCCGGTGTGGCCGAGGACGACAAAGGCAATCTCATTCTGGTAGGACAGGGCGGCGTTCACGTCACCTCGCCGACAGGCGTTGATGTCGCTCAACAATAAGAACTGACCAGGCGAGGACGCTTATCGATGACAAATCTTCAACAGCCACACGACAAACCGACCTTTCTCGAACAATTGATCTTCAACAATCGTCCGACCGTGATTGGCATTTGTCTGTTGGTCAGTATTTTCCTGTTCTGGCAGGCCACTCTGGTTCGGCCGTCTACCAGTTTCGAGAAGATGATCCCGCTGGGTCATCCTTTCATTCAGAAGATGATGGAGCACCGCAACGACTTGGCGAACCTGGGCAACACCGTGCGGATTTCGGTGGAAGCCAAACAGGGCGATATCTTCACCAAGGAGTACATGGAGACCCTTCGGCAGATCAACGATGAGGTGTTTTACATTTCGGGTGTTGATCGGTCCGGCCTCAAGTCGCTGTGGAGCCCGAGTGTGCGCTGGACCGAGGTGACAGAGGAGGGCTTCGCCGGTGGCGAGGTGATTCCCCAGAGCTATGACGGTTCCCAGGACAGCCTCGACAAGCTGCGCAATAACGTCCTCAAATCCGGTCAAGTCGGGCGATTGGTGGCGAACAACTTCAAGTCCAGCATCGTCGACGTCCCTCTCCAGGAGTTCTACCCGGACCCGGCGGATCAGGGCAAATTACTGCCGCTGGATTACCGGCTGTTCTCCCACCAGTTGGAGGAGAAGATCCGCGACAAATACGAAGCGCAGAACCCCAACGTCGATATTCACATTGTCGGGTTTGCCAAGAAAGTCGGCGACCTGATCGACGGCCTGATCATGGTGGTGATGTTCTTCGGCGTGGCCTTCCTGATCACCCTCGTGCTCTTGATGTGGTTCACACGCTGCACGCGCAGCACCATCGCTGTCTTGAGCACCACGTTGATCGCCGTGGTGTGGCAACTGGGGCTCATGCATGTGGTGGGCTTTGGTCTCGATCCTTACTCGATGCTCGTACCGTTTCTGATCTTTGCCATCGGGATTTCCCACGGCGTGCAGAAAATCAACGGCATTGCCCTGCAATCCAGCGACGCCGACAACGCCCTGACTGCCGCGCGTCGCACGTTTCGCCAGCTGTTTCTGCCGGGGATGATCGCGATTCTGGCAGACGCCGTAGGCTTCATCACGCTGTTGATCATCGATATTGGCGTGATTCGCGAGCTGGCCATTGGCGCGTCCATTGGTGTCGCTGTGATCGTGTTCACTAACCTGATCCTGCTCCCCGTTGCAATTTCCTACGCAGGGATCAGCAAAAAGGCCGTTGTGCGCAGTAAACAGCATGCCGTTCGTGAACACCCGTTCTGGCGTCTGCTGTCGAACTTCGCGGCACCCAAGGTCGCTAAGGTGTCGGTCACATTGGCATTGCTGGCACTGGCGGGAGGCCTCTGGTACGGCCACAACCTGAAGATCGGCGACCTTGATCAGGGCGCGCCGGAATTGCGCCCTGACTCCCGCTATAACCAGGACAACAATTTCATTATCAGCAATTACTCCACCAGTTCTGACGTGTTGGTGGTGATGGTCAAGACGCCGCCTGAAGGCTGTTCGGCCTATCAGACGCTTTCGGCCATCAATGAGCTGTCGTGGAAGATGGAGAACACGCCGGGCGTGCAGTCGGCGATCTCGCTGGTCACTGTGTCCAAGCAGGTGATCAAGGGCATGAACGAGGGCAACCTGAAGTGGGAGTCGCTGTCGCGCAACAAGGACGTGCTCAACAGCTCTATTTCTCGCGCTGACGGTCTGTACAACAACACCTGTTCACTGGCGCCGCTGTTGATCTTCCTCAACGATCACAAGGCCGAGACGCTCGATCGGGCCGTGCACGCGGTGCAGGACTTCGCCAAGGCCAACAACAAGGAAGGGCTGGAATTCCTGTTGGCGGCCGGCAATGCCGGGATCGAAGCGGCGACCAACGAGGTGATCAAACAGGCCGAGTTGACCATCCTGATTCTGGTGTACATCTGCGTCGCCGTGATGTGCATGATCACCTTCCGCTCGTGGGCCGCGACGCTGTGCATCGTGTTGCCGCTGGTGTTGACCTCGGTGCTGGGCAACGCGCTGATGGCGTTCATGGGCATCGGGGTGAAGGTCGCGACCTTGCCGGTGGTGGCATTGGGCGTCGGGATTGGCGTCGATTACGGCATTTACATCTACAGTCGTCTGGAAAGCTTCCTGCGTGCGGGTCTGCCGCTGCAAGAGGCCTACTACGAAACGTTGAAGTCCACAGGTAAGGCTGTGCTGTTTACCGGTCTGTGCCTGGCGATTGGTGTGTGCACGTGGATTTTCTCAGCGATCAAGTTTCAGGCGGACATGGGCTTGATGCTGACGTTCATGCTGCTGTGGAACATGTTCGGGGCGTTGTGGTTGCTCCCTGCACTGGCGCGGTTCCTGATCAAGCCGGAGAAGATGGCGGGCAAAGTGGGGAATTCGTTGTTCTCCCATTGATGGCCGCTTGAAACAAAAAAACCGCAGCCTGAGCAGGTTGCGGTTTTTTATGAGTCTCGGGAATCGCGTGAGCAGTCAGTTGTAGACGAAGAACCCGCGCCCGCTCTTGCGACCCAGATACCCCGCCGCGACCATTTCCTTGAGCAGCGGCGCAGGGCGGTATTTGCTGTCGTTGAAGCCCTCATGGAAAGCCTCGACGATGGCCAGCAACGTGTCGAGTCCGATCAGGTCGGCCAACGCCAACGGCCCGATCGGCTGGTTGCAACCCAGACGCATGCCGTCGTCAATGTCTTGAGCTGTCGCCAGACCTTCCTGAAACACCAGGATCGCTTCATTGATCATCGGCACCAGAATGCGGTTGACCACGAAGCCAGGCCGGTTGCCTGCGGTAATGGCGGTCTTGTTCAGGCGCTCGGCCAGCTTGATCGCGACGACGTGGGTTTCATCGGCTGTTTGCAGGCCACGAATCACTTCGATCAGGCCCATCATCGGCACCGGATTGAAGAAGTGCAGACCGATGAAACGCTCTGGACTGTCGACGCTTGCCGCCAACTGGGTGATCGACAGCGACGACGTGTTGGAGGCAATGACGCAATCAGCCCCCACGTGCGCGGCGATCTGTTTCAACAGGCGCAGTTTGAGGTCGAGGTTTTCGGTGGCCGCTTCGATCACCACCTGCGGCTCATTCAACTGCGCGTAATCGGTGATGCAGCGAATGCGTCCCAGCGCCTCTTCCGCCAGCTCGACCGTCAGCGTCTGTTTGTTGACCTGACGCTCCAGGTTTTTGCGCACTGTGGCAAGGCCGCGTTCCAGCGCAGCGTCATTGATGTCCAGCAGGGTCACGTCGAACCCGGCAATCGCGCAGACTTGCGCAATGCCGTTGCCCATGGTGCCTGCGCCGATCACGGCGATGTGATGCAGGGTCATGCAGCCTCTCCCTTACACGCGTTCGAAGATGACGGCGATGCCCTGACCGCCGCCGATGCACATGGTGACCAAGGCATAGCGGCCGCCGATGCGGTGCAGTTCATGAATGGCCTTGGTTGCGATGATCGCACCGGTCGCACCCACTGGGTGACCGAGGGAAATGCCGGAACCGTTCGGGTTGACCTTCTCCGGATCGAAACCCAGTTCGCGAGCCACGGCGCAGGCCTGGGCGGCGAACGCTTCGTTGGACTCGATGACGTCCAGATCGGCTACCGTCAGGCCCGCACGTTCCAGCACCTTGCGGCTGGCAGGAATGGGTCCCAGCCCCATCATCGACGGCTCGACACCCGCGTGGGCATAGGCCACCAGGCGCGCCAGCGGCTTGAGGCCGTGCTCGCGCACCGTGTCACCGTTGGCCATCACCAGCGCGGCGGCACCGTCGTTCAGGCCCGAAGCATTGCCCGCCGTGACCGTGCCGTCCTTCTTGAACGCGGTCTTCATCTTTTCCAGTTGCTCGGCGGTCACGTCGGCGCGTACGTGTTCGTCCTGTGCAAAGGTGACGGTGCCTTTGCGGGTGGCGATTTCGATGGGCACGATCTGCCCTTCGAAGCGGCCTTCAGCGATCGCGCGGGCGGCGCGTTGCTGGCTGGTCAGCGCCAAGGCATCCTGATCGGCACGGGTGATGCCGTAGTTTTCGGCGATGTTCTCGGCGGTGATGCCCATGTGAATGTTGGCGAACGGGTCATGCAGCGCACCGAGCATGTAGTCATACGCCTGCACGTTGCCCATCCGCGCGCCCCAGCGGGCTTGCGGCATGATGTAGGCGCCACGGCTCATGGATTCGGTGCCGCCGGCCAGCACGGCGTTGGCATCCCCCAGCAACACGGATTGCGCAGCGGAGACGATCGCTTGCAAGCCTGAGCCGCACAAGCGGTTGACGTTCATGGCCGGGGTTTCCTTGGTCAGACCCGCTTCCAGTGCGATGACGCGGGACAAATAAGCATCGCGGACTTCGGTCGGGATCACATGGCCCATGACTACGTGCCCGATATGCTCTGCCGCCAGGCCGGAAGACGCGAGGGCCGCTCGGCTGACCTGAGTGCCCAGTTCGATGGGCGAGACGTCTTTGAGGGAACCGCCGAATCCACCGATGGCGGTACGCAGTGCGCTGACGACGAAAACTTCGGTATTGCTCATGTCGACTCCTGAAACCCGTTGAATGAAAGAAATGGCAACGACGGGCGGCATTTCGGCCACGTGCCAATTGCGGGCAAGTCTAGATCGGCATTTGGGGCGGGCCTATGCCGAAACTGTCCAGATCGGCTGGCGTTCTTTACCATCAGCGCCGTGGCTTATAACGACAAAAGGAAACACGGCTCATGCGGGAAAAGGATTCGGTGTCGATTTATTTCGTCCAACTGGTGGTGCATGCCTTGCGCGACCAGCCTCTGCGCCTGCAATCGGTGCTGGAGGGGGCCGGAATCGACAGGGCGCTGCTGGACGATCCGACAGCCCGTGTGCCCGCCAGTGCGTTCGCCTCGCTGTGGCTGATTCAGATCAAGGAGCTGCGCGATGAATTCTTCGCGCTGGATTCCCACGGCATGCCGCTCGGCAGCTTCTCGCTGATTTGCCGGGGCTTGATCCAGGAGCCGAACCTGGAGAAAGCTTTGCGTCAATGTCTGGCCAACTTTGGGCTGTTCCTGCGGGACTTCAAGGGCAGCCTTATCGTGCGCGGTCAGCGGGCCGTGATTGCGCTGGACAACCTCGCCACCGACCCTGAAAAACGCCGGTTTGGCGAAGAGACGTTTCTGCTGTTGATGATCAGCCTGTTGTGCTGGCTGGGCGGTCGTCGCATCACCATCGACCGCGCGCAGTTTCGCCACACCCGCAACCGGCTGAGCGACGATTCGCTGTTGTGGGGGTTCAACCTGAGCTTTGGCGAGGCGCGAACCGAGGTCGAGTTTTCCAGCCAGTACCTGCGCCTGCCGGTGGTGCAGACGTTGCCGTCGCTCAAGTCATTCCTGCGCACGGCGCCCCAATGGTTGGTGATCCGCTTCCGCAATCAACGGGGCCTCGCCGCGCAGGTCTATCAGCGCTTGCGCGGTAGCCATTACGGCCACTGGCCGACGTTGTTGGAGATGGCCCTTGAACTGAAGCTGAGCCCCACCACGTTCCGCCGTCGGCTAGAACGCGAAGGCTGCGCGTTTCAGGGGATCAAGGACGACGTGCGGCGGGGTATCGCCCAACAGAAACTCCGCGAAACCGACATGAGCGTGGTTGAGATCGCAGCGCTGGTGGGTTTTCAAGAGCCCAGCGCCTTTCACCGGGCGTTCAAGAAATGGACGGGGGAAAGCCCTGGCGGCTACCGACGAGGACGGGCTGCTCAAGGCTGAACCCGGCCTCCTTTGGCGGTGTGCGGTCGCCTACGGCAACCACGCCTTGAGCAGCGCCTGCTGATAAGCGGCGTCCTGAACCCATGCGCTCAGGACCGCGTTGCGCAGGTGTTCGCCCCGTGCGATGCGAGCGCCTTCATCGTGCAAGTGTTCTGCTATCGCCCCTGACCATACGGCTACTTGATTGCTCAGGCGCATCACCGGCAGTTCGCCACGAAAGCCGTCCACGTCGCTACAAATGACCGATACGCCACAGGCGCCGTATTCCAGTAGCAGGCTGTGATCACGGCAATGATTGCTCAGGGTGTCGCGCAGCGGGATCAACGCCAGGTCCAGATTCAATCCGGTGAGCGCGTCGCGATTTCCCCAGAAATGAGCATTGCTGTGCACTTCTACGGCCAGGTGGTTGAGGCGCGCATGGCCACTGCCCAGCAGAATCCAATCAACGTCGAGTTGGCGTATCAGCGCTTCGATCAAGGGGATGTCCGAGTGATGATCACCACTCACGAAGCAGCCGATACGCGGTCGTGGGTTGGGCCGACGCAACGGCAAAGGCATCGCCCACTCAGGGCTCAGGCGCGTGGGCAGAATCAATACGGGGCGAGCATCGCGGTCGAATATCTCCGCCAGTGCGGGGGTCGCCACCACAATGCGGTCAACCAAATGCTGAGCGTTTTGAACGGCGCCTGCCATTTCCAGGTCACTGGGCAGGCCATCGATGTCCAGGACCTTGAGGCATTTTGAATAGGCCGCGAGCTCACGCATTGATTCCAGACGCGATGGGTCGAGGCGCCTATGCAGGACAATAGTGTCCGGCTGATAACGCTCCACGTCGATCACGCCGGGCAGCTGTACGCTGACCACGCCATCGAGCAGGCCTTCGGCTTTGAGGGTTTCGAACGGTTGCGAGATGCGCCGTTGGGCCGATGCGGAGGCGATGGCCGGGACCGCCAGTGCGGTGGGTATGGGCAGCCCTTTGAGTGGCCGCCAGGTCAATTCAGTACGCCCATCGAACTTGAAGCCGGTGTCTTCGAGGGATAGGTTAGGGCTGTATGCAGGATCGTTAGCCATGATGGGGAGCCATTTACTCATCATGCCGTGCTGTTCGGAGCGGAAGCGCTTGATCTTCGCCGCAAAGGCATTGGGATCGACATGGATCTGGCTAACGCTGCCTTCGTGCAGCAGTAATGCGTGAGGCGTCCAGACGACCAGATAGCCCTGTGCACTGACCTTCAGACACAGGTCGACGTCGTTGTAGGACACTTTGAACAGTTCCTCGTCAAGCCCGCCGACTTCATCATAGATCGATCGACGAACCATCAGGCAAGCTGCCGTGACGGCGCTGTAGTTCTGGTCGACCAACACACGTTGCATGTAACCCGGTGTGGCGGCAGGCTGACCGATAAAGGGGTGCCCGGCCGGGCCATTAAGGCCGATGACCACACCTGCATGCTGAATATGGCCGTCTGGAAATAGCAGCTTCGCACCGACGACCCCGACCTCCGGGCGCTGGGCGTGGTTGAGCAGCGCGTCCAGCCACCCCCCGTCGAGAATGGCCGTGTCGTTGTTGAGCAAGACCAGGTACTCGCCCTTGGCGTGGGTGACGGCGAAGTTATTGATCGCCGAATAGTTGAACGGATACGGATAGCGCAGTACACGGATCTTCTCGCCGCCGATGGCCTCTAGCTCGTTCAGCCAGGCAATGGCTTCTTCGGTCTGGCTGTCGTTGTCGACGATGAGCAGCTCGTAATTGAAGTATCGGGTCTTTTCCAGCAACGTTTCCACGCAACGACGCAGGAAGGGCAGTTGGTCCTTGGTCGGGACAATGATGGAGACCAGCGGCTGAGTCGCGTGACCATAGTGGATGTGGTAATGGCGCAGCGGATACTCTCGGACCTGATGATTGGGGTAACCCCGACTGTCGAGGTGACGACCCAAGGCCAAGACTTCATCCGGGTTGGCGCTCAGTTGTGGCGGTTCACAGCTCACCAGCGGTTCTGCGATGTGTTCGATGCAGCTCAGGCCCCGGTCGTCGATGATTCGCAGGATCAGATCGAACTCCAGCGCTTGGGGCAGTTGGCTGTCTAGTCCACCCACGGCCAGAAACGTGTCGCGGCGAAACAGCCAATGCGTTGCCATGATCACAGGCAAGCTGATGAGGTAATCCAGATTGGTGTCGGGTTTGAATACCAGCCCTGCATGCCCGCTACTGAATTGAATTTCATCGCAGTACAGCATGCAAGCCTGCGAGTTCGACAACCGCTGTTCGAGCATGCAGATGCCACTGTCAATCAACTCATCTCCAGCGTTGAGCAGCAGGAGCCACTGGTGATCGACCTTGTCGATCAGTGAGTTGATCTGGTGCGCGGTGGAGGGGCCGAGGCGATCCCATTCCACGTCGAAAGGCAGCGGACCTTCGGGTTCTAGAGGCGTGAGCACATGAACACCAATGCTGGTCGCAGAGCTGGCCTGCCAGTGCAGCACGCTTTTCAGCGTCTTTCTGAGCGCATCGACCGCTCCCGTCGAATCCAGGATGACGACGCCCACGCTTGACTGAGCGTGTGCCGCTTGGTGTCGATCCAGCAGCCGACGTTGCACGGTGGTCAGATGGCGGTCTTCCAGCCAGCGAGACACCTGCAGGTTCATCTGGCTTTGGTGACGCTGCGCCGCTTGCAAAGTCAATGCGATAAACCGCTCCAATTCATCACGTTCCGGCGCTGCCACGTGTAGGTCATCGTTCAGCGGCAGCGTGAGGATCGTCGGCTCGGTCGCCCGGTGACTGACGTCGTGGCTGTGGTAGAACACCAAGTCGGTATCGACCGTGCCGACGTCTTTGGCAATCAGATCATCCGAAGCGTTGAGGATGTAGCGCGCCACAACCCGGCTGGACAATGGGTTGCCTTGCAGCGAGCCGGGATAGACCGCGATCGGTAGTTTCTGCTCAATACTGCACGCCTCCAGAATCTCTTCCGTCAGCAACGGGGTGTCCAGGTTCGGACAGACCACCGTGCCTCCTGCGATGTACGCATTGAGCCCGGCGAGGTTCAACGCATGACACAACAGGTGCATCACCCGGCTGTCATTGTTGGTTTCTTGATAATCACCGGCGTCGAGGAAGTAGGGATGGGCTGTCTTTTTATCGAAAGTCACGGCGTACTCGATGATCATCAGAAAGGGCGGACGGGCTGATCCGCCTGTCAGAGAAGTGGCGGATATGCGGCAAAAAACAAAGGTGCAGCAATATTTCGGCCAGTTCGTTCAGGAACACCTGTGATGCTTGATATTTTGAACGACCGACGTTTATTTTGTACGCCTGCCGCACCACACCGCGCGGCCTGCCAGCCAAAAAGGATTTGAGTCATGTTGAGCGATGGCCATAATTCACTCGCACAGCGATTGATGGGCATTGATGAAATTGAATGCGTCACCCCGGACCTCAACGGCGTGCCGCGTGGAAAAGTAATGTCGGGAGAGGGCTTTCTCGAAGGGCGACGCCTGCAACTGGCCCGGGGCGTGCTGCTGCAATGCATCATGGGCGGCTACCCGGCGGCGAAGTTCTACGGCAGTGACGACGGCGATCTGGCGCTGATCGCTGACGAGCAACAGATCCATCGCCTGCCCTGGAGCGATGAGCCGCGAGCATTGGCGATTTGCGACGCCGACGAGCTGGATGGCGAGCCGTCCAACCTGTCCACCCGGGGTCAGCTCAAATCGGTGATCGCACGGTATGCGCGTCACGGCTGGGCGCCGGTCGTGGCCACCGAACTGGAGTTTTTTGTCTTCGCGCCGAACCGCGATCCCGCTCAGCCGTTCAAGCCGCCGGTGGGGCTGGACGGTCGTCGTGAGGACGGGCAATCAGCGTTCAGCGTGACCTCCAACAACGGCCTGCGCCCGTTCTTCAGCGAAGTCTATAAATGCATGGCTGCGCTGGGGTTGCCTCGCGACACCTTCATGCACGAAATGGGCGTCAGCCAGTTCGAGATCAATCTGCTGCATGGCGATCCTTTATTGCTGGCGGACCAGACGTTCCTGTTCAAGCACATGCTCAAGGAAGTGGCGCTCAAGCACGGCCTGACCGTGGTCTGCATGGCCAAGCCGCTGGCCCATACGCCAGGCAGTTCGATGCACATCCATCAGAGCGTGGTCAACAGCGTCACCGGGCAGAACATTTTCAGCGATGAGCAGGGGGAGCCGACGGAGGCATTCCATCACTTCATTGGCGGGCAGCAGGCGGCAATGGCGGATTTCACCGCTTTATTTGCGCCGAACGTCAATTCCTACCAGCGTTTGTGTCATCCTTTCGCCTCCCCGAACAACGCTTGCTGGTCCCACGACAACCGTGCGGCCGGGTTGCGCATTCCGGCCAGTGCACCGGTCGCTCGTCGGGTGGAAAATCGTCTGCCCGGTGCAGACGCCAATCCCTACCTCGCAATTGCAGCTAGTCTTTCAGCCGGGCTCTACGGGATCGAGCAACGGTTGCAGCCATCGGCGCCGATTCAGGGGGAATTCGTCGTACCGGACAATCTCTCGCTGCCCTGTACCTTGCATGCGGCATTGGAGCGTCTGAAACGCAGCGCTCTGGCCAAGGAACTGTTCGGCGCCGAATTCATCGAAGGCTACATCGCGTCGAAGACCCTGGAGTTGACCAGTTTCTTCAACGAAATTACCCCTTGGGAGCGCCGCGTCTTAGCCTCTCAAGCTTAAGAACCGTGGTTCGAAAACCCTCCATTGGAGGAGGGTTTTCGTTTTTGGAAAGCCAATGCGCCAAATCTGGAAATCGTTTCGAGCGCTGTATTTTGCCTCACTGATGATGTTGATCGGTTCGGGCCTTCTGAGTACCTACCTTGCCTTGCGTCTCGCTGCCGATCAGGTCGATGGCCTGTGGGTCGGTGCGTTGATGGCCGCCAACTACGTCGGTCTGGCGTTGGGCGGCAAGGTCGGTCACCGGCTGATTGGGCGGGTCGGACACATCCGCGCGTACGCGACGTGCGCGGGGATCGTCGGCGCTGCCGTTCTGGGCCACGGGCTGATCAATTACCTGCCAGCCTGGATCTTTCTGCGGATGATCGTCGGCCTCGGCATGATGTGTCAGTACATGGTCATCGAGAGTTGGCTCAACGAACAAGCCTCGCCCAAACAGCGCGGCACGGTGTTCAGCGGCTACATGATCGCGTCGTACCTGGGGCTGGTCCTTGGTCAACTGATTCTCGTGGTGCACCCGCAACTGGGGCCTGAGCTGCTGATGCTGGTCGCGATGTGCTTCACGCTCTGCCTGGTGCCGGTGGCGATGACCCGCAGCATTCACCCGGCGCCGATGCGCCCTGCGCCGCTGGAACCGCTGTTCTTCATGCGTCGCGTGCCACAGTCGCTCACCACGGTGCTGAGCGCCGGTCTGATCATCGGTTCGTTTTACGGCCTGGCGCCGCTGTATGCCGCGCAGCAGGGGCTGAGCACCGAGCATGTCGGTCTGTTCATGGCGACGTGTATCGGCGCGGGTCTTCTTGTGCAAGGGCCCTTGGGCAAACTGTCGGACCGCTATGACCGCGCCTGGCTGATTCGCGGCGTGGCCGGTCTGTTGGTACTGGCGGCGTTGCCACTGGCGGTCTTTCCGGGCTTGCCGCTGGAAGCGGTGTTCGCGATGGGCTTCATGGCGTCGTTGCTGCAATTCGCGCTGTACCCGCTGGCGGTGGCGTTTTCCAACGACCACGTCGAAGGCGAACGCAGGGTGTCGCTGACGGCCATGCTGCTGATGACCTACGGCGTGGGCGCCAGTATTGGGCCCTTGGTGTCGGGCGTGCTGATGAAGCAGTTTGGCAGCAACATGCTCTATGCCTTCGTCTGTTGCATCGCGTTGATTCTGACGCTGCGGATTCGTCCGAAAGCCGTCACCAATCTGCACCAGGTCGTCGACGCGCCACTGCACCACGTCGCGATGCCGGACAGCATGTCCAGCTCGCCACTGGTGGTGGCCCTCGACCCACGGGTGGACGAACAGGTGGTTCAGGATCAGATGCAGACCACGACGGAACCGGCGCCCGACGCTGCCGAGCCTCAGACAGGACAGTCGGCGGAGCCGCAACCCGGCAGCGAAGAACAGCCGGAACGGGTGGTGGCGTCAGGCGAAGGCGTTGTGAGGCCGGTGGCTGTGGTGGACGGCGACGTCAGCACCGAGCCTCAGTCGGCCAAGCCAGATGCCGCTCATGATGCTTTGCGGGATGTCGGCGTGGATCGGCCGTTGTAAGGCCCAACCCGCCTGTCCCCGGTTTCGAACGTTGCGCTCAGTGCAGGGGACCGCTTCGTTCCCATTGCATGAGGAACAGGCTCCATGTCGCGTCGTCCAGCGGGCATTGCGCCTTGCCCGTCACCTCGATCACGGCGCTGACATGGCGTGTCAGCGCCGTCGGCAACAAGGCGCGGTGGGTGCGATAGTTCACCACCAGCGTGATGCTGGCATCGGCGCCCAACAGCCGCTCGATCCGTTGTGCATCTTCACGACGGCTAAGGTCGCCCGCCAGCACTTCCACCAGACGCCCGGAAACATCGGTGATCCGTCTGGCCACCGTTTGCAGCCGATCACGATCCGTCGCGACCAGAATCAGATCGTATCCCTGAGCGGCCATGCGCCGCGCGTATGCCAGGCTTGGGCCTGACGAAACGCCGGTGATCACGGCGGTGCCTCTGTGACTGAACATCCCGCACCTGCTGTCTTGACGTTATCAGGCGTCAGGGTAAGCCCTGTCGCGATCGTGCACCGGTCATAAAAGCCACGAATAAAGACGTGTTTTCCGGCCTTGCACGAATGGCCGGAAAGGGTGTTTTTACGGCACATCGCGCCATCGCCCTCTCTCTAACATCAGTTCCCGAGATGCACACAACGCCACGGCCCTGACTGGCGGCGTGCGCATCAACCCTTACTTTCGGAGAACCGACATGAAATTGACCCAAAACACGATCTTCATCACTGGCGGCGGTTCGGGCATCGGCCGCGCTTTGGCGGAAGCCCTGCATCAACGCGGCAATAAAGTGATCATCGCCGGGCGCCGTGAGGCGCTGCTCAAGGAAGTCGCTGCGGCGAATCCGGGCATGGAAAGTGTGACCCTGGACGTCGGCGATGCAGCCGACATCGCCAAAGTGACCGCTGACGTGGTGCGCCGCTTCCCGACGCTGAACGTGCTGATCAATAATGCTGGCATCATGCAGATCGACGACGCCAGCAAGCCCATCGACGAAAAACTGTTGATCGATACCCTGACCACCAACGTGTCCGGCCCGATCCGCGTGACCTCCGGGCTGATCGAGCACCTGAAAACCCAACCCGATGCGGTCGTGATCAACGTCTCGTCTGTGCTGGCCTTCGTGCCACTGGCCCTGACTGCGGTCTACAGCGCGACCAAGGCGGCGTTGCATTCGTACTCGCTGTCGCAGCGTTTCATGCTCCGCGACACCTCGGTGCGTGTGCTGGAAATCGCGCCGCCGTGGACCCAGACCGACCTGTTGGGCAGCAACGACGAACCACGCGCCATGCCGCTGGGCGAGTTCATCGAAGAAACCCTTGCCGCGCTGGGCACCGATGCCGATGAAATCCTGGTCGAACGTGCCAAGCCTCTGCGTGCAGCGCCAGGCCCGAACGAGATGGCTTTCGTGACCGAGTTCAACAACGGCTTCCTGGCCGGTTGACCCCCTTGCGTCGCTCTGTCCCGCTGCCTCTGGAAGCGGGGCAGAGCGTCTGCATTTTTGATTGAAAGTGCGCTTCAAAGAGAAGGCTTGCTTGCGAGGCGCTTGGGTCTAGAATCGAGTTCTTTGTGACGGGCACCGCCTCTATGCAAACCGTTGCGCTTATTGTCCGGCCTGATTTTCAGGTCATGAGCCTCGCCGCGTTGTCGGCGTTCGAATTTGCCAATCTGGCGGCCGAGAAAAAACTGTACGACATCCACGTCTTGTCTGAGCATGGCGGGCTGGTGGCTGCCAGCGCGTTGTACACCTCGGTGGCCACTCAACCATTGGATCGTCCGCAATTCGACACGGTGCTGATCAGTGGCGCCATGGATGCGTCGTCGGCCTCACCGGCGATCAATGCGTTTCTCATCGACGCCTACGCGACGTCCCGTCGGGTGGGCGCGTTGTGCGTGGGCGCGTTTGCCCTGGCCGAAGCGGGGTTGCTTGATGGGCGTCGCGCCACCGTGCATTGGGCGCGAGCGCGTGAAATGCGTGAGCGCTTTCCCGCCATCAAGGTCGAGGAAGACCGGATTTACATCATCGACGGCAAAATCTGGACCTCGGCCGGCATGACGGCGGCACTGGACCTGACCCTCGGCATGGTGGAAAAGGACCACGGCGCCGAGCTGGCGCGCAAGGTGTCGCAGCATCTGGTGCTCTATCATCGTCGCGCCGGCGGACAGTCGCAGCATTCGGCGATGTTGGAGATGAGCCCCAGCTCCGACCGCATCCAGCTGTCGCTGGAGTACGCCCGCAAGCACCTGCGGCGGGAGTTGTCGGTGGAAGAGCTGGCCGACGCCGCCTGCCTCAGCCCGCGCCAGTTCAGCCGGTCATTTCGGGCGGAAACCGGCATGTCGCCCGCCAAGGCCGTGGAGAACCTGCGGCTGGAAACGGCCCGACTGATGATGGAGCAGGGGCGTCACTCGCTGGAAGTTGTGGCCACAGAAACGGGATTCGGGGATCGGGAACGCATGCGTCGGGCGTTCATCCGCGTCTACGGGCAGTCACCCCAATCGCTGCGACGCAGTTTTGGCCCCGTGGTGGACGCGTTCTAACGTGCTACACGGCGCGTATCTGTGCACGGCCTCACCCTGTGGGGGCCACCAGCCGTCCCGGCGACGCTGAACTTCTGTGGGAGCGAATTTATTCGCGAAGATTGACCAGCCGCTGGAAATGTATCGGCTGTACCGCCCCCTTCGCGAATAAATTCGCTCCCACAGGTTGAGGTCGCGCCCGGCCTTGGATTCGGAGGCGACGCTGTACTTCTGTGGGAGCGAATTCATTCGCGAAAGAAGGATCAGGCGACGGAGACGTGTGGGCTGTACCGGCCCTTCGCGAATGAATTCGCTCCCACAGGTTGAGGTCGAGTCAGGCCTCGGTCTCGAAGGCAACGCTGAACTTCTGTGGGAGCGAATTCATTCGCGAAGATTGACCAGCCGCTGGAAATGTATCGGCTGTACCGCCCCCTTCGCGAATGAGTTCGCTCCCATTGTTGAACCTGCGCCAGCCGCCAAACTTCGAGGCGACACTGGCTTGTGTGGGATGCCGAAAAAAGGGGGAGGTGGAAGATGAAACGGCCCCGAAGGGCCGTTATCAGAAGTCGTCGTCTTTGTCGAAGCGACGGGCTTCGCGCTGCAATTGGTACACGAACCGTTCGACCTGGCGTTGCACCAACCCACTGATGTTGTGGAAGCGAACACCGGCGAAGGTGGTGTTGATCTTTTCTTCGAAGTGCAGGTATCGCAGCTCTACCGAGGTGCTCATGCTGCCGAAGGGCAGGGAGGCGATAAAGCGTTCGTAGACCTGGCCCAGTTGCATGCGTTCGGAGACGTCGCCTTCAAAGCGCAATTTGCAGCCGGTGGCCGAGACGTCCAGAAGCTTGCCGCGCAACGGCGACTTGAGCTTGTCACCACCGATTTCGATGTCCACCAGCGAGGCCAGCTTCAATGCAGCGCGAAAGGCATTGCGGCGTTGGTGGTAAACGACTTCTTCAGGCAGAGGGCCACGGTAGCTGTGCGGCTCCTCGATGATGGTCATCTGTGCCTTCACTTCCCAGGCGATTCGCACGCCGTCGTGGAAGCCTTCGACGCGAAACGGCTCGCCATTGGCCAGATACCGTTCACCGTCGCGGGGAATCATTTCGTCGAGCGCGATCTCGTTGCTGTCGCGATCAACGTCGATGACATAGCTCTGGAAGCGCTGACTGCGCTCGTGAAAAGTGATGATCAGCGGATCATGACTTTCCATCAGCAACCGCATGTTGGCGGCAATTTCCAAAGGCGTGGTAAGTACCTTCGGGGGCTGCGGAACATCTTCCGCGCTTGAGGCATTCACGGTTTATCCATCTCCAGGCAAAAAACGACAGCGTGCGGCCGAGGCATTTTGCCATCATGTTGCACGCCTTGATACAAGAACTTACGCCTGGCTGAGCGGACGTGGTCTGGCCCTGCCTGATGTCGAACCCCGGCTGTCATAGAGCGTTGGAGTGTCGCCACCGTTGAGGATTCTGAGTTGCTGTGCCGTGGTCAGTTGCTGTAACTGAATCAGGCCGCCGTTCTGTTCATTGGCCGCTTGGCACTCGGCTATCAGTGCACTCAGTTCATCGCCCGCTGTCAATAACGCTTCACCCACTGACGAGTGTTTAGCCACTTCCTCAAGTCCCGCTCGACTGGCGGGCAGGCCAAGACTCGACAACAGTTGCGAGCGTCTGCGTCCGTGCTGTTCGAGCACGATCACCAACGCCTGTTTCTGCGCCAGGATGTGTTCCATTTCGACCATATTGCGACCATGCAGCGCCAATGACTCGGCCTTCAGGATCTCCAGCAGATGCTGGGCTGGCGCAATATCGTCCGTGATCAGTTGAAGCAAAGTAGTGTCTTGCATCGCATGCCCTGGGATTTAAGCGTCCAGAAGCCCCTGCGCGGACCGGGGGCTAGCGCTGGGCTTCAAAATTAAGCATTTTGCTCGCAACACGGTTGCTGTCGACCTTGTAGCTGCCGTCGGCGATAGCCTGCTTCAACTCAGCGACACGGCTGCTGTTGACGACGGGCTGATCACGCAACGAATCAGTGATCTTCTGCAACTGTTGAGCTTCGCTGCTCAAATGTACTGTCTCGCCACTGCCGCTGACGCTTTCGGAAGTCCTGACCGTCGCCGCGGCGTCGGTTTTGCTGGTTTCCTTGGCGTTAGGAGTACGTGTTGTACCTCCAACGGTGGTGGAACTATTCAAACGACTGAAGTCGATGACCATGATTGAAAACCTCTGGGTTCTAGGACGCTTGCCTTGGTTTCGGCCAAACCCGGAATAACTTTAGGGCCTATACGAAAACAGTCTCAAATGGACTGCGTATCAGGCGTATGGGTTCCGAGTGTAGGAAAAGCGCAAGCGTAGCGCCAGAGGACATCAGCGTTTACATAGGCACCTCGACCTGACCAGGGGCCACGATATTGGCCTTGATCACGCGTTTCGAATTCAGGTTTTTCACCCGTATCTGTTCGTTGAAGCCACCATCCGAGAGGGCCTCGCCGGGCATGCGCACACTCATCGAGCCGCTGCGAGCACTGATGACCACCTGATCGCCTTTGTGCACCATTTGCGGCTGTTCAAGGTGGACGGGCGTCAGAATCTGATCGATGACCGTTGGTCGGACCACTTTCTGCCCGACCGCCTGATCGAGGGAATCAAGGAAGCCTTGCCCCAGCTGCCCTACGTCGCGTTCACGCAGCGCCACGTCGCCTTCAGAAACGATGGCATCCCGCTTCATTGGCCGGACCACCGTCACGACATTGCGAAACAGATGTACCTGGGCGGGCACGAACACCGTCCATGGAGCACTGCCTTCACAGCGCACTTTGACGGTGACCCGGCCAATGGGTTGGGCGGGGCTTTCCAGTGACGCTGTCAAATCCTTGTCGCAATGCGCCATGCGCAAGCGAGGGTCGAGCTGCTTGACCTCGATCTCGTAGCGACCGGCGGTCTGGCTGGTGGCCAAATAGTCTTCCACGGTGAATTCAAGAAAGCCCTGGGTGACGCCGATAAGTTGTTCAGGCAAGGTCACATTGTCCGCACGGCTGATCCCGGCGGCACAGAGCAGACACGCCGCCATGAGCAGGCTGAAAAGACTGCGAAGGGCGGAGGCCGGGTGTCGGGATACTGTCGTTTGTGTGTTCATGACAGGTAAATAGCAAGGCCCGTGCCGCTTGCCGATGGGGCAGTGCGCAATTGGTCGTTTTGGGAAGGAGTGGGGCATGGCTGGTGTTTTGGATTCAGTGAACCAGCGCACTCAACTGGTAGGGCAGAACCGCCTTGAACTGCTGCTGTTCCGTCTGGATGGCAAGCAGTTGTATGGGATCAACGTGTTCAAGGTAAAAGAGGTGCTTCAGTGCCCAAAACTTACCCATATGCCCAAATCCAGTCCGATTGTGCGCGGAGTGGCAAATATTCGTGGCGGGACCATTCCGATCCTCGATCTGGCAATGGCAACGGGTGCGGCCCCGTTGGGCAGCGTTGACAATGCGTTCGTCATCATTACCGAATACAACACCAAGATTCAGGGCTTCCTGGTGCATTCGGTCGAACGCATCGTGAACATGAACTGGGAAGACATTCATCCGCCACCCAAGGGCACCGGTCGCGATCACTACCTCACGGCCGTGACGCGTCTGGACAACCAGTTGGTGGAAATCATCGACGTGGAGAAAATCCTCGCCGAAGTGGCGCCCGTGTCGGAAAACATTTCGGCGGGTGTGGTCAGTGCGGAAGTCCAGCACAAGGCCATTTCCCTGCGAGTGCTGACGGTCGATGACTCATCGGTGGCGCGCAAGCAGGTCACGCGTTGCCTGCAGACCGTTGGCGTTGAAGTCACAGCGTTGAACGACGGTCGCCAGGCGCTGGAGTTCCTGCGCAACCTGGTGAACGAGGGCAAGAAGCCCGAAGAAGAATTTCTGATGATGATCTCCGACATTGAAATGCCGGAGATGGACGGCTACACCTTGACTGCCGAGATACGCAACGATCCGCGCATGCAGAAGCTGCACATCATCTTGCATACTTCGCTGTCTGGCGTATTCAACCAGGCGATGGTGAAGAAGGTGGGCGCCGATGATTTCCTGGCCAAGTTCCGGCCGGACGATCTGGCAGCTAGAGTGGTAGAGCGTATCAAGGCGGCAGATATCAGTTGAGGAGGGGCGTTCCCTCCTGGCTGTTCACATGATTTGAGAGGCGGCATGTCTACAGGTAATTTGGATTTTGAACAGTTCCGGGTCTTCCTGGAAAAAGCCTGTGGCATTTTGCTGGGTGAAAATAAGCAGTATCTGGTGTCCAGCCGCCTGAACAAGCTGATGGAGCAGCAGGGCATCAAGTCGCTGGGTGAGTTGATTCAGCGTATCCAGAGCCAGCCCCGCAGCGGTTTGCGTGAGCAGGTGGTGGACGCGATGACCACCAACGAAACGTTGTGGTTTCGCGACACCTATCCGTTCGAGGTGCTCAAGAGCAAGGTCTTGCCGGAGCAGATCAAGGCCAGCCCTGGCTTGCGTCCACGCATCTGGTCGGCGGCCTGTTCGTCGGGGCAGGAGCCGTATTCGTTGTCGATGTCGATCGATGAGTTCGAGCGCAGCAATCCGGGGCAGTTGAAGGCCGGTGCGCAGATCGTCGCGACGGACCTGTCGGGCAGCATGTTGAACAATTGCAAGACGGGCGAGTACGACAGCCTGGCGATTGGCCGTGGGCTCTCGCCCGATCGCCTGCAACGCTATTTCGATCAGAAAACCCCCGGCCGCTGGACCGTCAAGACGCCGATCAAGAGCCGGGTCGAGTTCCGTTCGTTCAACCTGCTGGACAGCTATGCGGCGCTGGGCAAGTTCGACATCGTGTTTTGCCGGAACGTGTTGATCTACTTTTCCGCCGAGGTGAAGAAGGACATCCTGCTGCGCATTCATGCGACGCTGAAGCCGGGTGGGTATCTGTTCCTCGGGGCGTCGGAGGCATTGAACGGTTTGCCGGATCATTACCAGATGGTGCAGTGCAGCCCGGGGATCATTTACCAGGCCAAGTGATGGTGGGTTGGGTGATGGTCTTGAAACCCTGCTTCGGCGGGGTTTTTCTTTTTCTGGGCCTGTCGCCATTCCCCTGTGGGAGCGAATTCATTCGCGAAAGATTGAAGGGCGACAGAGATGTGTTGCCTGTGCGGGCCTTTCGCGAATGAATTCGCTCCCACAGTCGAACTTGTGCGGCGCCCCACCGGCAAAAAAACGACACCCCCCTTGCCGCTTTCCTCCCCGACAGCGGAAATCACTTGCCGCTTTTCTGGCATTGCCACGGTGCAAGTCCTTTGAAACCCCGTGAATACGGGTGTTTTGGAAAGTGGCACGCCGCTTGCTAACTCTCTGTCACGAACATCTGGTCAACCGATAAAGGTTCCCGACATGAGCATCAGCTTCGAAAACGCACTGGGCATTCACGAGAAAGCGCTGAACTTCCGCGCCCAACGTGCCGAAGTGCTGGCCAACAACATCACCAACGCCGACACGCCTAACTACAAGGCGCGCGACCTGGATTTTTCCAAGGTGCTGGCGGCTGAGAGTGACAAGGCCAAGAACGGCACGTTCGCCTTGAACACCACGAACAGCCACCACATCGAAGCCAGTGGTATGGACGCCGGCGAAGCGAGCCTGCTGTACCGCACGCCGTCGCAGCCGTCGCTTGACCAGAACACCGTCGACACTCAGGTCGAGAACGCCAATTACGCGGAAAACGCCATTGGCTTCCAGGCCAGCTTCACGCTGCTCAACAGCAAGTTCAAAGGGCTGGTTTCAGCCCTGCGCGGAGAGTAATTCATGTCTCTATCCAGTGTTTTCAATATTGCCGGTAGCGGCATGAGTGCCCAGAACACTCGCCTGAACACCGTGGCCAGTAACATCGCCAACGCCGAAACCGTCTCGTCCAGCATGGACAAGACCTACCGTGCCCGTCACCCGGTGTTTGCCACCGTGTTTCAGGGGCAGGAGTCGGGAGGCAGCGCTTCGTTGTTCGAAGACCAGGGCCAGGCGGGCACCGGCGTGCAGGTTTCCGGCATCGTCGAAGACGCGTCCAACCTGGAAGCGCGTTACGAGCCCAACCATCCGGCTGCTGACAAGAACGGTTACGTGTATTACCCGAACGTCAACGTCGTCAACGAGATGGCAGACATGATCTCGGCCAGCCGTTCGTTCCAGACCAACGCGGAAGTCATGAACACCGCAAAAACAATGATGCAAAAAGTCCTGACCCTCGGTCAGTGATAAGGGGCGAACGCCATGACGGCTGTAAATAACGACACATCGAGCGACTACCTCAAGTCGCTGCAGACGGCGACCTCGGGCAAGGTTGGCGACTCTTCCACCGGGGCGAGCACCCTCGGCAAGGATTCCTTTCTGAAACTGCTGGTGACGCAACTGCAGAACCAGAACCCGCTGGACCCGCAGGACAACAGCCAGTTCGTGGCTCAGTTGGCGCAGTTCAGCAGCGTGGAAAGCCTGCAAAACCTGAGCACCTCCGTCGATGCCATCGGTGGCATGTATCAGTCGTCGCAAGCGTTGCAGGCGTCTTCTCTGGTGGGTCGCTCGGTGATCATCGACGGCACCTCGACCTCCGTCGACACCACCAAAGGCATGACCGGTCAGGCGGTGTTGCCTTCGACCAGTACCTTGACCTCCATCAAGATCAAGGACAGCACCGGCACCGTTGTGCGCACCCTGGATCTGGGCGAGCAGAAGGCCGGCACCACCAACTTCACGTGGGACGGCAAGAACGACGCGGGCGAAACCGTGCCTTCCGGCAACTTCAGCTTCGAGGCGACCGGTTCGCTGGATGGCAAGAACACCGGCCTGACTACCTACCTGCCCGCGACCGTCAACAGCGTGACCATGGGCACGGCAGGCAGCCCGCTGACTCTCAATCTGGCCAACGGCACCAACATTGCCTTGACCAAAGTTCAACAAATCGGAATCTAGAGCCGACTCGACGGCGCAGGAGTGATACATGTCTTTCAATATCGGTCTGAGTGGGCTCTACGCAGCGAACAAAAGTCTGGACGTGGCGGGTAACAACATCGCCAACGTCGCAACGGTTGGCTTCAAGGCTTCCCGTGCCGAATTCGCTGACCAATACGCGCAATCCATCCGTGGCACCTCCGGTGGCACCGACGTGGGCAGCGGCGTGCGTACCGCAGCGGTGACCCAGCAGTTCACCCAGGGTTCGCTGACCACCGGCACCGGCCGTGACCTGGACCTTGCCATCAACGGCAACGGTTTCTTCATGATGAGCAACAACGGTGAGAAGCTGTACACCCGTGCAGGCAACTTCCACACCGATACGTCCGGCAACATCATCGACAACAACGGCAACCGTCTGCAGGGCTATGCCACTGACGGCAACGGCAACGTCATGACCGGCGTGCTGACCGACCTGAAGATCGACAACTCGAACATGGCGCCGAAGGCCACCTCGGCGATTTCCATCGCGTCCAACCTTGATTCGTCCAAGCCTATCAACACCGGCGCGGCGTTCGACCCGGCTGACACCAGCACCTACACGTCGACGTTCAGCACGCCGATTTACGACGACCAGGGTAACGAGCACACCCTGTCCCAGTATTTCCGCAAAGACGCTGCGAACGAATGGACCATGTACAGCCTGATCGATGGTCGAAGCATCAATGACCCGGCGGCGACTCCGCCCGTTGCGGACGTCACCAAACTGTCGTTCGACGGCAGCGGCAACCTTCAGCCGATCACCACGTCCGGCCCGAACGTGACAGTGAACGCGACCGACAACACCTTGGTCATCAACGGCTGGAAGCCAGGCCAGAGCACGCTCGACAGCACCGGCAAGACGGTGTGGGTAGAGAGCAAGGCCACCGGTAACGCCACGATGAAGCTGAACATGCTGGCGACTACCCAGACCAACGCTGTGGGCGGTCCGATCTCCAAGACCCAGGACGGTAACTACACCGGCCAGATCAGCGCCATGAGCGTCGACGCCACCGGCAACCTGTTCGCCAGCTACACCAACGGCCAGTCCAAAGTGATCGGCCAGGTGGCGCTGACCACCTTCGCCAACGTCCAGGGCCTGGCCCCGGCGGGCGGCACCATGTGGCGTGAAACCTACGCGTCGGGCATCCCGGTCACCGGCGCGCCGGAATCGGGTACGCTGGGCAACATTACCGGTTCTGCGCTGGAAGAATCCAACGTCGACCTGACCGGCGAACTGGTTCAGCTGATCAAGGCGCAGAGCAACTACCAGGCGAACGCGAAGACCATCTCGACTGAGAGCACCATCCTGCAAACCACGATTCAAATGGTTAACTGATTCGGCGACAGTCGAATCCTTAAACAGCCCCTCTTCGGAGGGGCTTTTTTTTTGTCCGTCCCATTCCGAAAACATCAAGAGCTGTCCCACTCCATAACTGGAAATTTCCTACGTTCGTCAATGGGAGAATCGAATTCGCCCGCAAATCAATGCCATTGAACCGGAGCCGTTCGATTGCATTCATTTGCCCGCGAAACCCAATGCATTGACGAACGTGTCGTGAAAAACGACTCAGGGAGAGTTCATGTCATTCAACATCGCGATCTCCGGATTGAACGCCGCGCACAAACGAATGGAAGTCGCCGGCAACAACATCGCCAACGTCGGCACCACTGGCTTCAAATCATCCCGAGCGGAATTTTCCGCCCTCTACTCATCCTCTGCATTTGGCGGCAGCCGTACCGCGGTCGGCGACGGTGTGCAGCTGGCCAACGTCAGCCAGGACTTCGCCGAAGGCGGCGCGCTTTCCGGCACAGGCAAGCCGCTGGACATGCGCATCCAGGGCAAGGGCTTTTTCGTCATGAGCGACAACGGCGCCGTCAGCTACACCCGCTCCGGCGCCTTCCATGCCGATGCCGAAAACTACGTCATCGATGCCCATGGCAGCCGCTTGCAGGGGTATGCGGTGAACGCCGATGGCACCGTCATCAGCGGTGTGCGCGGCGATCTGAGAATCGAGGGCGGCAGCATTGCGCCCAAAGCGACGAGCCGCATTGAGCGCACGTTGAATCTGGACGCTGCCGAAGCGTCCCTGGCGGCAATTCGCACGTTCGATGCCAATGATCCGACGACCTACACGCGCATGACCACCCGAACCATCCAGGACGCTGGCGTGCCCGAGGTCAAGGAGGTGAAGGGCAAGGACGCGAATGGCAACGACCTCATCATCACCCACGCGCAGCCAGCGATCCCGCCGCAGGACCATGCGCTCAACCAGTATTTCGTGAAGCTCGACGACAACACCTGGACCTCGTATCTGCTCATCGATGGCGTGAACCCTCTGGACCCGTCCAGCTTTGCGCCGCTGGAGGTGGGGTTGCATCAGTCGTCCCTCGGCCGGTTGTCGATGACCGGCGCCAGTGCTGCGGTGAGCGTGACCAGCGACACCGAGTTGTCGCTGCAGGGCTGGCGGCCGGCGATTCAGGTCAACGGCAGTTGGGTGCCGAGCCAGGCCGCCAGCGGCGGGCCGGTCGCTTTGCCGCTGACGGACGCCACTGGCCCGATGCTCAACCCGGCCGATGGGGCGATGGCGCGTCCGGTGCCGACGTTCGACCCTGCGGACCCCACGACCTACAACAAGGCCTGGACGGCGGGCATTTTCGACAGCCTCGGCAATCAGCACCTCCTGACTCAATACTTCGTCAAGGACGGCAACAACAGCTGGAAAACCCACCTCCTCATCGATGGTCGCAATCCGCAGGACCCGGCACGCACCGATCCCCTGACGGCCAGCGTGCTGTTCGGCAGTAACGGTGAGATGCGTTCGCTGGTGGCCGGGAACGGTCTGACGGTCGCCGACCATAAACTGACGCTCAGCGGCTGGGTGCCTGGCAGGCCGCTGGACGCCGGAAAACCGGGAGGGCGCTGGGGTGCAAACGGGGCGACGGCCGATGCAAGTGGCATCGTGATCGACCTGGGCAAACTGACTCAGCATCAGACCGCGTCGGCCAGCGCCAATCTGGTGGTGAACGGTTATGCGGCGGGAGAGGCGAACCAACTGTCCGTCGACAAGAGCGGCGTCATCAGCATGAATTTCAGCAACGGCCAACACCGCAAGATCGGTCAGGTGATGCTCGCCAGCTTCGCGAACGTTCAAGGCCTGACCCCGATCAGCAACACGCGATGGACGGAAAGCCATGCGTCCGGCGTCGCCAATTACGATGCGCCGGGCGCGGGGAATCTGGGAGGGATCGTCAATCAGTTGCTGGAAGGGTCAAACGTCAATCTCACCGATCAACTCGTGGAATTGATTCAGGCGCAGACGGCGTATCAGGCCAACTCCAAGACCCTTTCCACCGAGGCGGAGTTGATGCAGACGTTGATCAGGGCGACGTGAGTGAGAGTTGCCGCTGGATTTGCGACGTGACGGTATGTGTCGACCGGCCGCCATTCACACAGGTTCTACGGTGTGTCAGGTCCAGGGTTCACATCGAACAATCCGCCTTCACGAACGCGCCACTGATCCGGGTCCAGCCCTTGCCGGGGCTGGTCTGGGCGCAGATCGTCGTGTGTTTCCCCTGCCACCAGTAATAAGACGCCGGGGCCGCAATGGCTGCGGCCGAAAGGGAGGCGAGGGTAAGGAGGAGGGCGAAGCGCAGGCGCATGACAGATTCCTGTGGGCAAAAGGCCGATGGGGCAAGTCGCTGCAATTATCGCTCCGGTCGCGAAATTTTTTTGGCGGCGTCCGGGCAGGTTTGCATCGAAAGTGGCGGTCCACCGTCGCGGTGAAAATCTGAGCCTTGGCCAAAGTCCGCTCGCGGCCAATAACCATTGGTGAATCAGCACTTTGTATCACGCCTGAAAAACTGGTTCGATTATTGCTATGACCTCATCAGTACAGCTACAGGCGGCAAGCGTCTGTCGGAGGAGGAAGACTGTGGACAAGTTGCTTTACGTGGCCATGAGCGGAGCGTCTGAAAACGCCATCGCGCAAAAGGCCCATGCCAACAACCTGGCGAACGTCTCGACCAACGGGTTTCAGCGCGACCTCGAACAGGCGCGCTCGATGCCGGTGTTTGGCGAGGTGAACCCGTCGCGCGCCTATGCGATGAGCGAGCGTCCGGGCACCGACTTCAGTCAGGGTTCGATGATCGACACCGGTCGCGAACTCGACGTTGCCGTCAAAGGCAATGGCTGGATGGCTGTTCAGACCGCCGACGGCGGCGAAGCCTACACCCGCACCTCCAGCATGAACATCGACGCCCTCGGCGTGCTGCGTGATGGCAATGGTTTGCCGGTCATGGGCAACAGCGGGCCGATTGCCGTGCCGCCTCAGCAACAGATCGAAATCGGCGCCGACGGCACGATCAGCGTCCGCTCGCTGGGTGAAAGCCCGCAAGTCATGGCGCAGATCGACCGCATCAAGTTGGTGAAGCCGGACCTGGCCAACATGGAAAAAGGCCCCGATGGCCTGATGCACACCAAAGACGGCAAACCGGCGCAGGTCGATGCCGATGTGCAAGTGGAATCCGGATTTCTGCAGTCGAGCAACGTCAACGCCGTCGAGGAAATGACCTCGGTCCTGGCGCTGTCCCGTCAGTTCGAACTGCACATCAAAATGATGAAGACCGCCGAGCAGGACGACGAGTCGATGGCTCGCGTCTTGCAAATGGGCTAATGACTGACAGCTTGCGCCGACAATCAGGCGCTTGAGGAGATAAACGAATGCTTCCGGCACTCTACGTAGCGAAAACCGGTCTGGCCGCCCAGGACACCAACCTGACGACCATTTCGAACAACCTGGCCAACGTCTCGACCACGGGCTTCAAAAGTGATCGCGCCGAATTCCAGGATCTGCTCTATCAGATCAAGCGTCAGCCAGGCGCGCAGTCCACTCAGGACAGCGAACTGCCATCGGGCCTGCAATTGGGTACGGGTGTGCGCATCGTCGGTACGCAGAAGAATTTCACCGCCGGTAGCTTGCAAACCACTGACCAGCCGCTGGACATGGCGGTCAATGGCCGTGGTTTCTTCCAGATTCGCCAGCCCGACGGCACCGTGGCGTACACCCGCGACGGTACTTTCCACCTGGACCAGAACGGCCAGATCGTGACCTCTAACGGCTATGCCCTGGAGCCTGCGATCGTCGTTCCACAGGATTCGCAGACCTTTACCGTCGGCGAAGACGGCACCGTGTCGATCACGACCTCGGCCAACACGGCGACGCCGCAGATCATCGGCAACATCCAGACCGCCGACTTCATCAACCCGGCTGGCTTGCAGTCCCAGGGCGGCAACCTGTACCTGGAAACCGCTTCCAGCGGCGCGCCACAAGTCGGTACGCCAGGCCTGAACGGTCTGGGCGTGGTCAAGCAGAACACCCTGGAAAACTCCAACGTCAGCACCGTTGAAGAGCTGGTGAACATGATTACCACTCAGCGCGCCTACGAGATGAACTCCAAAGTGATCTCGACCGCCGACTCGATGCTGCAGTACGTGACGCAGAACCTGTAACTGGCTTTTTGAACGGAATCTGAACCACCTGATGTCCTGCGACGAAACACCTGATCAATCCGATGGGGCGCCTGAAAAACGCCTGCTACACCGCGAGGTTTTAAGTGTCATGAAACGGCTTTTTGTATTGCGGCTTTCCCTGTTGGCAGCACCGCTTTGCGGTATCGCGCTGTTGACCGGTTGCGTTGCGCCTTCGGCCAAACCCAATGACCCTTACTACGCGCCGGTGTTGCCACGAACGCCGCTGCCTTCGGCGGCGAACAACGGCTCGATCTATCAGGCCGGTTTCGAGCAAAACATGTACGGCGACCGCAAGGCTTACCGGGTCGGTGACATCATCACCATCACCCTGTCCGAGCGCACGGCAGCCAGCAAGGCGGCCAGTTCCGGTATCAGCAAGACCAGCAAGACCAGCCTGGGCCTGACCTCCCTGTTTGGCGCCGGTGTCAGCACCAACAACCCGGTGGGTGGGGGCAGCCTCAGCCTGGACGCCGGTTATGAAGGTGACCGTGCCACCAAGGGCGACGGCAAGGCCGCACAGAGCAACAGCCTGACCGGTTCGATTACCGTGACCGTGGCCGACGTACTGCCCAACGGCATTCTGTCGGTGCGCGGCGAGAAGTGGATGACGCTCAACACCGGTGACGAGCTGGTGCGCATTGCCGGCCTGATCCGCGCCGACGACATCGCCACTGACAACACCGTTTCGTCCACACGCGTGGCCGATGCACGGATCACATATGCCGGTACAGGTGCGTTTGCCGATTCCAGTCAGCCAGGCTGGTTCGACCGATTCTTCCTCAGCCCGTTGTTCCCTTTCTGATAGCGGGATAGCCATGATCACGTTCAAGCAACTGATAGCGGCCGCGTTACTCTCCGTCACGGCGGTGGGTGCCGTACAGGCCGAGCGTCTGAAGGACATCGCCAGCATTTCTGGCGTGCGGACCAACCAATTGATCGGTTACGGCCTGGTGGTGGGGTTGAACGGCACGGGTGACCAGACCACCCAGACGCCGTTCACCTTGCAGACCTTCAACAACATGCTGTCCCAGTTCGGCATCAAGGTGCCGCCGGGATCAGGCACCGTGCAGCTCAAAAACGTCGCGGCCGTGGCGGTGTATGCCGACCTGCCGCCGTTTGCCAAGCCCGGGCAGCAAATCGACATCACCGTGTCCTCTATCGGTAACTCGAAAAGCCTGCGCGGCGGCAGCCTGTTGATGACCCCGCTCAAGGGTATCGACGGCAACGTGTATGGCATCGCCCAAGGCAACCTGGTGGTGGGCGGTTTTGACGCCGAAGGCCGCGACGGTTCGAAGATCACCGTCAACGTTCCGTCCTCGGGTCGTATTCCTGGCGGTGCGTCGGTGGAACGTGCGGTGCCGAGCGGTTTCAATCAGGGCAATTCGCTGACCCTGAACCTGAACCGCAACGACTTCACCACGGCCAAGCGCATCGTCGACAAGATCAACGACATGCTCGGCCCTGGTGTCGCTCAGGCCGTGGACGGCGGTTCCGTGCGTGTCACGGCGCCGCTGGACCCCAACCAACGCGTCGATTACCTGTCGGTGCTGGAAAACTTGGAAATCGATCCGGGCCAGACCTCGGCCAAAGTCATCATCAACTCGCGAACCGGCACCATCGTCATCGGCCAGAACGTGAAAGTGTCGCCTGCCGCCGTGACCCACGGCAGTCTGACCGTGACCATCACCGAAGACCCGGTGGTCAGCCAGCCGGGTGCGTTCTCCAACGGCCAGACCGCCGTGGTGCCGCGCTCGAAGATCAACGCGCAGCAAGAGCTGCACCCGATGTTCAAGTTTGGTCCTGGCACCACGCTTGACGAGATCGTACGCGCGGTCAACCAGGTGGGCGCGGCCCCCGGCGACTTGATGGCGATTCTCGAAGCCCTGAAACAGGCTGGCGCTCTGCAAGCCGACCTGATCGTGATTTAAGGGAGCAGGCATGAGTATTCCCAGCGGCGGTACGAGCAATGTCGATTCCGGGGCGTACACCGACCTCAATCGTCTGACCGCCATGAAGCACGGCGACCGTGACAGCGAAGCGAACCTCAAGAAGGTGGCGCAGGAGTTCGAGTCGCTGTTCGTCAGCCAGATGCTCAAAGCCATGCGTTCGGCCAACGAAGTGTTGGCCAAGGACAACCCGATGAACACCGCGGCGACGCGGCAGTACCAGGACATGTACGACCAGCAGTTGGCCGTGAGCATGTCGCGGGAGGGCGGCGGTATCGGTCTGCAAGACGTGCTGATGCGTCAGCTGTCGAAAATCAAGTCCGGCACCGTGCCGCCTGCAGGCACCGATGCGACCTCCGCCAAGGCAGACGCGGCGCCTGCGCAGACCGGCCTGGCGACCCACATTGCCCAGCGCCCGCTGTGGGCCACCCGCTCGGTGGCCAAGGCAGACACGTCTGCCGAGGGCACGCCGCACAATGACGTGGCCGCGCTGAATGCCCGTCGTCTGGCCTTGCCGAGCAAACTGTCCGACCGGATTCTGGCGGGCATCGTCCCGAACACCGCCGGAACCCAGGATGCCGCCGCCAGCGCGACCACCCTGAAAAACCGAATTGCCGTGTCCAATGCCGTCGCCGCCGCCAAAAAGGCTGGCAGCAATGGCGACTGGACCATCGGCCCGGAATACACCGCTCAATCCGACGCCTACGTACGCAGTCGGGTGCAGACCCCGCTGGCGCCGGCCAAGGCCGCGTTCGCCAACGCCGACGATTTCGTCAACACCATGCTGCCGCTGGCAAAGGATGCCGCCGCCCGCATTGGCGTCGATCCGACCGTGCTGGTGGCCCAGGCCGCGCTGGAAACCGGCTGGGGCAAATCGATCATGCGCCAGTCCGATGGCAGCAGCAGTCACAACCTGTTCGGCATCAAGGCGCAGAGCGGTTGGCAAGGGCCTGAAGCCCGCGCCATCACCAGCGAGTTCCGTGACGGCAAGATGGTCAAGGAAACGGCGGACTTCCGTTCCTACGATTCGTACGCAGACAGTTTCCACGACCTGGTGAGCTTCCTGCAGAACAACAATCGCTATCAAGCCACGCTCAAATCGGCCGATAACCCGGAACAGTTTGTGAAAGAGCTGCAAAAGGCCGGTTACGCCACGGACCCGGGCTACGCCAGCAAGATTTCTCAAATCGCGAAACAGATGAAGAGTTACCAGAATTACGCAGCCGCATCGGGCTCTTCCACGACTTTATAAGGTTTGAACCATGTCACTGATCTCAATCGGGCTTTCAGGGCTGAACGCCAGCAGTGCAGCGATGACCACCATCGGCAACAACACTGCCAACGTCGATACGCTGGGCTATTCGCGCCAGCAAGTGATGACCACGGCCAGCGCGCAGCAGAATATCGGGGTCGGTTTCATCGGCACCGGTACCACGCTGTCCGACGTGCGTCGGATCTACAACAGCTACCTCGACACCCAATTGCAGACCAGTACGTCGCTCGACTCCGATGCGCAGGCGTACCTTGGCCAGGCCAGCAAGCTGGACTCGCTGTTGTCGAGCAGCTCCACCGGCATCAGCTCGGTGTTGAGCACCTTCTTCAATAACCTGCAGGCGCTGTCGAACAAACCGACCGACTCGGCGGCGCGTACCAATTTCCTGACCAGCGCCTCGGCGTTGTCTGCGCAGTTCAATTCGATCTCGTCGCAGATGAAGGACCAGAACGCGAACATCAACACCCAGATGTCCGCCGTGGCCGGTCAGGTGAACTCGCTGGCGGCCTCGATCGCCGACATGAACAAGCAGATCACTCAGACGCAAGCCCTGGGCGGTCAGCCGAACACGCTGCTGGATGCCCGTAACGAAGCGGTGCGTCAGCTCAACGGTCTGGTGGGCGCCAAGGTCGTCGAGACCAACGGCAACTACGACGTTTACATCGGCACCGGTCAGCCTCTGGTCACCGGCACCCAGGCCAACACCCTGAGCGCGGTGCCCAGCGACACCGATCCGACCGCGTACGCGCTCAAGCTCAACTACCAGAACAGCAACGTCGATGTCTCCAGCGTCGTGAGCGGCGGTACGCTCGGTGGCTTGCTCCGCTATCGCAGTGACGTGCTGCAACCGGCGGCCAGCGAACTGGGCCGCATGGCCGTGGTGGTGACCGATCAGGTCAACCAGCAACTGAATCAGGGTGTGGACGCCAACGGCCAGTTCGGCGCCAACCTCTTCAAGGACATCAACGACCCGAGCCTGACTATCCAGCGCTCGATTGGTAACAAGAATAACGACCAGAGCTCCGGCATCCTGGCCGTTAACATCACCAACACGGGTGTGCTCAGTACCGGTAATTATTCGGTGACCTTTGGTCCCGGCGCTGCAGGTACTCCCGCCACAACCTACACCGTGAGGGCGGCCGACGGCTCCAGCCTGGGCCCCTACAACATTGCCGATCCGGCGCCTGACGCGCTGACCAAGGGCTTGGGATTCTCCCTGGCGTTCAATAATTCGAGCAACGGCACGACCCCGCCGGGCACGTTCAAGGTGGGCGATAGCTTCCAGGTCAGTCCGACCAAGACGGGGGCCGATGGCATCAAGACCGTTCTCACGGACCCGAAAGCCATCGCGGTCGCCGCCCCCCTGACGGGTACTGCAGGCGCGAGCAACGATCAGTCCGCCAGTTTCACCCAACCGACGCTGGTCAATCACGCGGACATCTACAACCCGACCGCGACCGCCGATCTGCGTAATGCGATTACCGGTGCCACACCGATGCGACTGTTGATGGGGGCCGTCACCAATGGCGCCCAGGCCTACTCGCTGGTGGATGCAAACGGGAACGCAGTCAAGGACAAAAACGGCGTCGCCATCACCGGCAATATTGTGCCGGGTACGAAAAACGACATCACCCTGAACGTGGGCTACACCGACAGCGCTCCAAGTGCGCAGTCGTTCACGATCGGCCTGTCGATTTCGGGCTCGCCAAAGGCAGGCGACACCTTCAGCATCGCGCTGACCGGCGCTGGTTCTTCGGACAACCGCAACGCCGAGTCCACTCTGGGCCTGCAAACCAAGCAGACCATTGGCAACAGTGCGAACAACGGCACCGGCACCAGTATCAGTGGCGCCAACAGCAACATGATCACCGCTGTCGGCTCCAAGGCCAGCCAGGCCAAGGACGACGCCACGGCGACCACCGCCGTGCTGACCCAGGCCAAGAGCGCTCGCGACAGCGTGTCTGGCGTGTCCCTCGATGAAGAAGCGGCCAACCTCGTCAAGTACCAGCAGTACTACACCGCGTCGTCGCAGATCATCAAAGCGGCTCAAGCCATCTTCAGCACGCTGATCAACAGTCTTTAAGGAGTCGTAATTCATGCGTATCTCAACGACCCAGTTTTACGAAACCAGCGCGTCGAACTACTCGCGTACTTACGCTAACGTTGTCAAGACCGGCGACGAAGTGGCCAGCCAGGTCAAGCTCAACACCGCAGGTGATGACCCGGTGGGCGCGGCCCGTGTGCTGCAATTGCAGCAAATGGGCACGATGCTGAACCAGTACAAATCCAACATCGACAACATCAACACCGGTGTGGTCCAGACCGAGACGGCATTGACGTCGATCACGTCGGCCATCCAGCGTGCCCAAGACCTGGTGCTTCAGGCGGGCAGCGCCACCTTTACCGACAAGGACCGTCAGGCCAACGCTGCGGAACTCAGCTCCCTGCAAAGCCAGATTCTGGGCCTGATGAACAGCAAGGACGCCAACGGCTCGTACCTGTTCTCCGGCTCGAAATCCACCACGCCGCCGTATGTGGTCAACCCTGATGGCACCTACAGCTATCAAGGCGACCAGACACGCAACATGCTGGCGATCGGCAGCGGCATTTCCATGGCGAGCAATACCACTGGCTGGGATGCGTTCGAGCAGGCGGTCAATACGACCCGTACCTCGTCAACCCTGACTGCGGGTGCCGATGACGGCGTGATTTCCCTGTCCGGCGGCGTTGTCGCCAACGACGCCACCTACGACAGCAAGTTCACGGCGGGTCAGCCGTACAAGATCAGCTTCACCAGCAGCACCCAGTACCAGATCCTGGACAAGAACAATACAGACGTCACCGCCGAAGCGACCTCGGTCGGCAAGTTCGACTCGTCCTCCGCTGCAGGGCAGACCATTGGTTTCCGCGGGCTGGAACTGACGCTGAACATCAATCTGACCGACGCACAGAAAGCCACGACCACAACGGCAGACGCCGCCGTGAGCAATCACACCTTCACCTTGGGCGTGACCCCAAGCTCGGTCAGCACCGCGCGCCTGCCGACCAACTCGTCGGCCAGCACGGTGATCACCTCGTCTCAGGTCACCGATCAGGCGACTTTCGACAAGATTTTCCCGAATGGCGGTGCGATTCTGCGCTTTACCGGGGCCAACACCTTCGATTTGTATGCCGCACCGTATGACCCGGCCAGCACCCCAGTGGTCACCGGTGGCTCGTTGACCGGCACGCCCGTGGCCAACCAGGCCGTTGCGGCGGGTGTGACGTTCACCTTCAGCGGCTCCCCGCCTGCGTTGGCGGATGGCGACCAGTTCACCGCCAACTCGTCGACCCGGCAGACCGAGAACATCCTCAACACCCTGTCGACCGTGATCACGGCGCTCAACGGCAAAGTGGACGGCGATCCGGTGGCCACGCAGAAACTGCAAGCCACCCTGAACTCGACCATCGGCAACCTGAAAAGCCAGGCCAACCAGGTCAGCGACGCGGTCAGCGATGGCGGCGCCCGTTCAGCCACCGCGACCGATCAACGCGTCACCAACCAGAACCTGCTGGACAACGGCACCACCGAAGCCGGGACCATCACGGCCTCCGACCCGGTCGACGCCATTTCGCGGCTGACCCTGCAAAAAACCATGTTGCAGGCCTCGCAACTGGTGTTCACTCAGCTTTCCTCGCTGAACCTGTTCAGCAAGCTGTAATCGCCTGACCTCTGGCAGGGCCGACGATCAATCGGCCCTGCCAGCGCAGGACGTCAACCGTTATTGTCAGCGGTTCAGCAGGACAGACCCATTCTGCTTGCCGCCTGTGAGTCTTTCCCGTGAATTCAGCGCCTCTCGTCAGCATCGTCATTCCCGCCTACCACACACGTTTCTTCCAGCGGGCGCTGCAGGGCGCGCTGATTCAGCACTATGGCGCTGTGGAAGTCATTGTCTGCGACGATTCCCGGGGGGGCGAGATCCGCACCGTGTTCGACGCCCTGACGCAGGATTCCGCCGTGTCGGCGCGTTACGTGCGCAACCCCCAACGCCTGGGCTTCATTGGCAACCTGCACGCGTGCCTTGCCGAAGCCAAGGGTGAATTCATCAAGTTTCTGTGCGACGACGACCAGATTTTCCCGCAATCGGTGGGGATGCAGGTCGAGCAACTGGTCAAGCATGCCGACGTGAGCCTGGTGCTGTCGCAACGGTTGTTCTGGGACGCCGACGACATTCAGTTGCCGTCGCGTCTGGAGAACTCCCCGTTGTCGCCCACCAGCGCGATCTTCAAGGGCGAAGACCTGCTGAACATCGTCGAAATCTACCCGCTGAATTTCCTGGGTGGCCTGAGCAGTGCGCTGTTCCGCCGCGAAGACGTGTTGAATTATCTGCCAGGCCTGACCGTGCCGGGCCAGAGCTTCGCCGGGCTGCTGGACCTGGCGCTGTATGTCTGCATGATGCACCACGGCAATGTGGCAGTCCTGAACAACGTGCTCGGCGTCGAGCGCCTGCATGCGGAACGCCTCAGCCGCCAGCAGGCCATGCAGTCTTCGATTGAAACCGAGCAATCGTGGCTCCTTGAGATGATCAAGGCCCGCACCGGTGAGCCCTACCTGGGCAAAGGCTGGGTGCGGTACATGCCCTTCACCGACGACATGGGCGCCGAGCGCGATTGGCAGGAGCACGCGTTGTCTCGCTCACTGGGCACGCTGCAGACCACCCAGGGTTTGCGGGTGGGCACCAGCAGCGAAAGCTTCGCCGAACTGTATGAGCAGTGGCTCGCCTGCCGGACCTTGCGCGACGTGCAGCGCCAGCAACTGCCGAACCTCCTGATGCATTGGCCGTCGCGGCCGAAGATCGTTCCGGTGATCCTCGATGACACCGGCAGCCGCGCCAGCCTGGACACGACCCTGGAGAGCCTGAACGAGCAGCTTTATGCGCCGGAGCTGACACTGGTGCTGTCCAAGGACTGCACGTCTTCGTCGCTTGAGGGCCGCATCTTCACGATGCCGTTGCAGGATGATCCCTGGACTCAGCTCAACACGCTGTTGCCGCAACTGGACGGCGCGCAGTGGGTCTACCTGCTGCGGGCGGGCGACCGTTTGGTCAAGCCGGCATTGCTGATGTTGGCCGAGCGCATTGCCATGAACGACCGCCTTCGCTGTCTCTATTGCGATGAGGGCGCGTTGATTGATGGTGAGTCTGCGGAGCCGGTGTTCAAGCCTTCTTTCAACCTTGATCTGCTGCGCAGTTACCCCTATGTGGGCCGGTGCCTGGCATTCCAGCGCGACGCGCTGCTCCAGCATGGCGGCCTGGATGCCCGCTTCGGCGAACTGGCGCCCCACGACCTGCTCTGGCGCCTGGTCGAGGAGGGCGGGGCCGATGCCATCGGGCACCTGAGTGAACTGACCGTGGAGTCCCGCTTCCCACTGTCCAGGTGGTTGGCGCTGCCCGAGGTGGGGGAACACAACCTCGGCGTGGTTGAGGCCCATCTTCAACGCTGCGCGATTGCCAGCACCGTCGAACGGGACGTCAACCTGCCGCTGCTCAACCGTATTCGCTACCTGCATGACGACGAGCCGCTGGTGTCGATCATGATTGTCATCAAGGATCAGCTCGCGCCGTTGCAGCGCTGTGTGGAAAGCCTGCTGAACCTGACCGCTTATGGCCGCTATGAACTGCTCATCCTCGACAACGGCAGCGTGCAGTCCAACACCCTTGACTGGCTGGGAGAAATGGGCCAGCTGGACCCGTCTCGCCTGCAAGTGCTGACGTTCGCGGACGACACTGATCATGCAGCGCTGTATAACGCTGCCGCCGGGGAGGCACGGGGCGACTACCTGCTGCTGCTCAGTCCGTATTCGGTGGTGACTCACGGCAACTGGCTCAACGAAATGCTCGATCAGGCCCGTCGTCCCGACGTGGGCGTGGTGGGGCCGAAACTGTTCGGTCCGGATGGCAGTGTGGTGCACGCCGGGATGATTCTCGGCTTGCACGGCCCGGCCGGCATGCCGTTTCGCGGCGAGACGCTGCAGGCGGGCGGCTACATGCAGCGTCTGCAAGTGGTGCATGACTTGAGTGCGGTCGGCGCAGATTGCCTGATGGTGCGCAGGTCGCTGTTCGAGGGGCTGGAGGGGCTGAACGCGGCTGACTTCGGGTGCAGCCTGAGTCATGTGGATTTCTGTCTTCGGGTGCGTGAGTCCGGTCATCTGGTGGTGTGGACACCGCAAGCGCTGCTGGCGCGTGGCGCCCAGCCCGACGTTCCTTATGATGCCGAGCTGGCCAAGCGGCAGCATGAAGAAAACCGGCGGTTTTACCTGCGCTGGCTGCCGTGGGTCGCTCGTGATCCCGCCTACAATCCGAACCTGTCGCTGAAGAGCCTGGGGGCCGCAAGCTTTGGCCTGGACCCCGGCTTGAACAGCGGCTGGACGCCTTTTTCCGCGGCTCACCTGCCGAAGGTGCTGGCGTTGCCGATCAACGCCTCGGCCATCGGTCACTACCGCGTCACCGAGCCTTTGATTGCCCTTGAGTCGGCAGGCCGGGCGACGGGGGTGATCAGCTATGCGCAACCCGACCTGATCGAGGTCGAGCGTCATTCCCCGGACATCATGGTCCTGCAAGGCCGCTACAGCCAGACACGGGTGGATGAGATCGTCGAACTGAAAACCTATTCCAACGCGCGACGCATCTTCGAACTCGACGATTACGTGATCCACGTGCCGAAGAAAAACGAACACGTGCGGGGCATGCCGGACGAGCAGGAGATGGAGCGTCTGGTGCGCCAGGGTATTTCGTTGTGCGACCGGGTCGTGGTGTCAACGCAACCGCTGGCGGACGCGCTGTCGTCGATGCACCACGACATACGCGTGGTGCCGAACATGCTGACCCCGACCCTGTGGGACAGTCTGCGCAGCCAGCGGCGCACCAGCCGCAAACCGCGCGTGGGCTGGGGCGGAGGCACCAGCCACACCGGTGACCTGGAGATCATCGCCGAGGTGGTGCGCACCTTGGCGGATGAGGTCGACTGGGTGTTCTTCGGCATGTGCCCGCCTGCGCTGCGGCCTTACGTTCACGAGTTTCACCCGGTCATCCCGCTGGACATGTACCCGGCGAAACTGGCCAGCCTGAACCTGGACCTGGCATTGGCGCCGCTGGAGAAGCACATCTTCAACGACTGCAAGAGCAACCTGCGCCTTCTGGAATACGGCGCATGCGGCTACCCGGTCATCTGCACGGAAACGGCGGCGTATCAGGGCTACCTGCCACGCACCCGGATTTTGACCAACAGCACCGAAGAATGGCTGGACGCGATTCGCGGCCACCTGTCCGACCCGGACGCCAGCTACCGCCAGGGCGATGCACTGCGCGAAGTGGTCAAGCGCGACTTCATGCTGCGCGAAGACAACCTGCAGCATTGGGTGCATGGGTGGTTGGCGGATTGATGTTCACCCTAAAGCGCCTGTAACACCCCCTTCGCTGCCGTCGTCCCTCCGGCGTCTCCCACAGGCATCGCGGCGAGCCAGGACATTGCCAACGCAGAACCCCTGTAGGAGCGAATTTATTCGCGAGGGGCCGGTGCAGCCGACACATCTCCATCGACTGAACCGTTTTTCGCGAATGAATTCGCTCCTACAGTGGAACCCTCTCAAACGTGTTTGGCGTTGCCTCGGAATCGCCGCGCGCCGACGTTGCCAAAGCACAACACTCAACTCCCGAAAGACGCCGCCGGCAAGTGCCTGCATTCACGTCCAACCTGGCGTTTTTCCACCCCTGAAAAACTGGCGCGGTTCGTGCAAGTCCTCTGGATATCGCCATAAATCGTGCGTTGCGTGTGTCGTTTGTGCGAATCAAAGCGAAGGTCGGTTCAGTCGTTTGACGTTCGGGGCACACCCTTCGCGCTAGCGCGGCGGCGCGCTGTCGGGACAGGAGGAGTAGGCAGGTGAAGGCAATTATTCTGGCGGGTGGACTGGGGACTCGGATCAGCGAGGAATCCCATCTCAAGCCGAAACCGATGATCGAGATCGGCGGAAAGCCAATTCTCTGGCACATCATGAAGCAGTACTCCGCTCACGGTATCCACGACTTTGTGATTTGCCTGGGCTACAAGGGTTACGCGATCAAGGATTTCTTCGCCAACTACTTTCTGCACACCTCCGACGTGACGTTCGACATGCGCAATAACCGCATGGACGTCCACGAAAACTACAGCGAGCCCTGGCGCGTGACGCTGGTCGACACCGGCGAAGACACCCTCACCGGTGGCCGCCTCAAGCGCGTACGAAAGTACGTGGAAGACGACGAAGCGTTCTGTTTCACCTATGGCGACGGCGTTTCCGACCTGAACATCGGCGCGTTGGTCGATTTCCATCTGCAGCACGGCAAGCTGGCCACGGTCACCGCCGTGCAACCCCCTGGCCGCTACGGTGCGCTCAATTGCGTGGGCGACAGCGTCACCGGTTTCACCGAGAAACCACCGGGGGACGGCGGCTGGATCAATGGCGGCTTCTTCGTGCTGTCGCCCAAGGTCATTCCGTACATCGAACACGATATGACGCCGTGGGAAGCCGAACCGTTGACGCGCCTGGCGTCCGGGGGCGAGCTCAAGGCATTCGAGCACCAGGGCTTCTGGCACCCAATGGACACCTTGCGCGACAAGAACCACCTCGAAGACCTGTGGCAGCGTGGGGAGGCTCCATGGAAAAGCTGGGCGTGAACGCCAGCTTTTGGCAAGGCAAGCGTGTGCTGCTGACCGGCCACACCGGGTTCAAGGGCAGCTGGCTGTCGCTGTGGCTCGCCCGCATGGGCGCGCAGGTGACCGGCTTTGCGCTGGACCCCGGCACCGAGCCCAGCCTGTTCGAACTGGCCCGTGTCGACCAAGGCCTGAGCGACCAGCGCGGCGACCTGCGCGACCTGGGCGCCTTGCTTGATCTGATCGCCCGCACCCAGCCGGAAATCGTCCTGCACCTGGCCGCGCAGCCGTTGGTGCGTGAAGGCTACCGTGATCCGCTGGGCACCTATTCCACCAACGTCATGGGCACGCTCAATTTGCTGGACGCGATTCGCCAGGTGGGCGGCGTGCGCGCGTGCGTGCTGGTCACCACCGACAAGGTGTACGCGAATCAGGAGTGGCTGTGGCCGTACCGGGAAAACGAACCCCTCGGCGGTCACGACCCTTACAGCAGCAGCAAGGCGTGCTGCGAACTGTTGGCGCAATCCTACGCCGCGTCGTTCTTCCCCGCCGAAGGCTACGCCGAACACGGTCTGGCGCTGGCGACGGCGCGGGCGGGCAATGTGCTGGGCGGTGGCGATTTCGCCCCTGAGCGCCTGATCCCCGACGTGCTTAGAGCCTGGTCAGCCCACGACCCCGTGACCCTGCGCTACCCCCACGCTGTGCGACCGTGGCAACACGCGCTGGAGCCGCTGGCGGGATATCTGCTGTTGGCTGAGCGGCTGTATCAACACGGCCCGGAATACGGCGGTGCCTGGAATTTCGGACCGAGCGACGACGACATGTGTTCCGTCGGCGATGTGGTCGCGACCCTCGCCAGACACTGGCCGCAGGCGCCAGGCTTGCGCGTCGAGCCGAGCGACATGCATGAGGCCGGTTTGCTGCGACTGGACAGCGCCCGCGCCCGGCAGCGCTTGCAATGGAAACCCCGCTGGTCCCTCGAACAGTGCCTGAAGCACACCGTGGACTGGCACCTGGCCTGGAAACGCGGCGACGACATGCACGACTTCACTCAACGCCAACTGGCGTTGTACACGGAGGCGGCGTGAGCGAAATGCAGTTAGTCCCGTTGCCGCTGGCGGGCCTGTTCAGTCTTGATCATCGCCGTCATGCCGACGCCCGTGGGCAGTTCAGTCGTCTGTTTTGCGAAGGCAGCCTGAGTGCGTTTGGCCGTCCGTTTCACGTTCGTCAGATCAACCATTCCTGCACGGCGGAGCGGGGCAGCGTGCGCGGGCTCCATTACCAGACCGCTGCGCAGTTGGAGGCCAAGCTGATCACCTGCCTGCACGGTGAAGTGTGGGACGTGGCCGTCGACCTGAACCCTGACTCGGCCACTTTCCTGCACTGGCACGCCGAACACCTGGTGGCCGGTGACGGGCGTAGCCTGCTGATTCCCGCCGGATTCGCCCACGGTTTTCAGGCGCTGAGCGATGACGCGCAGCTGCTGTATCTGCACAGCGCCGACTACACCCCCGAGCATGAAGCCGGGTTGTCGGTGCACGACCCACGGCTGGCTATCCAATGGCCGTTGCCTGTCAAGAATCTGTCAGCCCGCGACGAATCCCATTCTTTTCTGACCCCATCCTTTGCCGGAGTGCGTGTATGAACTGCCGTGGCTGCGGCGCTCATTTGAGCCTGCCACTGATCGACCTGGGCACGTCGCCCCCGTCCAACGCCTACCTGCGTGCCGAGCAATTGACCCAGGCCGAGCAGTGGGTGCCGTTGAAGGTGGAAGTCTGCGAAGCCTGCTGGCTGGTGCAGACCAACGATTACACCAGCGCGCACAGCCTCTTCGACGCCGACTATGCCTATTTCAGCTCGTATTCCAGCTCGTGGTTGACCCACGCACAGCGCTACGTTGCGCAGATGGTCGAGCGCTTCGGTTTGAACGCCGACAGCCGCGTGGTGGAAATCGCCGCCAACGACGGCTACCTGCTGCAGTACGTCAAAGCGCGCGGTATCGCCTGCCTGGGTGTCGAGCCGACCCGCAGCACCGCCGAGGCCGCGCGAGCAAAAGGGCTGGAGATTCGCGAGGTGTTTTTCGGCAAGGACAGCGCCACGGCGTTGCGCGACGAAGGCTGGGCGGCCGACCTGATGGCCGCCAATAACGTGCTGGCCCACGTGCCGGACATCAACGATTTCCTCGCGGGTTTCGCGACCCTGCTCAAGCCGTCGGGCGTTGTCACGTTCGAATTCCCGCAACTGCTGACGCTGATGGCGGGCGGTCAATTCGACACCCTGTACCACGAACACTATTCGTACCTGTCGCTGACCGCTGTTGAAGGCCTGTGTGCGCGCAATGGACTTCAGGTGTTCGACGTCTCCGAGCTGCCGACCCACGGCGGTTCGCTGCGTGTGTTCGTGCAGCGTATCGACGGCCCGCAACCCCGTACGCCTGCCGTTGCGCAGCAGCTGGAAAAAGAGCTGAGCGCGGGCGTCAAGACGCGCGATTACTACGCCACGCTGGCGCCTGCCGCCGAACGCATCAAATTTCAGCTCCTGGACTTTTTGCTCAAAGCGAAAGCTGAAGGCAAACGTGTCGTCGGCTACGGTGCGGCGGCCAAGGGCAACACCTTGCTCAACTACGCCGGGGTCAAGGCCGACCTGCTCGCCTGGGTCGCCGACGCCAACCCCCACAAGCAGGGCAAATTCCTGCCGGGCAGCCGCATCCCGGTGGTGTCACCGGATCGCCTGATCGAAGAGCAGCCCGATTACGTGCTGGTGCTGCCGTGGAATCTGATCAACGAAATCACTGAGCAATATGCTGTCATAAGCCGTTGGGGCGGGCGCTTCGTCGTGGCCGTGCCGGAGTTGACCGTACGATGAAAAAAATTCACTACACCAAGCCCAGTGTGGGCGAACTTGAAGCCCAATACGTGCTCGATGCCGTGACGCATGGCTGGGGAGAACGTTGCTACGAGTACATCACTCGCTTCGAAAAAACATTTGCCGAACATTTGGGCGCGACTTACGCCATTGCCACCTCCAGTTGTACCGGTGCCTTGCACATGGGCATGGCGGCACTGGGCGTCGGCGCGGACGATGAAGTCATTCTGGGTAACACCAACTGGATTGCTTCGGCGGCGCCCATCGATTACCTCGGGGCCCGTCCTGTTTTCGTCGACGTGCTTGAAGACAGTTGGTGCCTGGACCCGCGGCAGGTCCGGGCAGCCATTACGCCCAAAACGAAGGCCATTCTCGCGGTGCATTTGTACGGCAACCTGTGCGATATGGACGCGTTGCTGGCCATCGGCGCCGAGTTCGGCATTCCGGTGATCGAAGACGCTGCCGAAGCCATCGGTTCGCAATGGCAAGGCAAGGCCGCCGGTTCGATGGGGGCTTTCGGCGCGTTTTCGTTTCATGGCACGAAGACAATGACAACGGGCGAGGGCGGCATGTTCGTCACCTCAGACCGTGCGCTGTACGAACGCGTCCTGACGCTCTCGAACCACGGACGTGTGGCGGGCAGTACGCGCCAGTTCTGGCCGGATTTCATCGGTTTCAAATACAAGATGAGCAACCTGCAAGCGGCCATAGGTTGCGCTCAAGTTGAACGCATCGATGAGTTGATCGAGCGCAAACGCGCGATTTTTAATCGATACGCTCAAGGGCTGCAAGGCCTCGCCGGCGTTTCGATGAATCCTCAGCCGGGGGACTCACGCAACGGCTACTGGATGCCCACGGTCGTCTTCGACGCGTCACTGGGCATTACGCGCGACGTATTGATCGACGCGTTCAAAGCTCAGGAAATCGATGCTCGGGTGTTCTTTTGGCCGCTGTCGTCTCTGCCCATGTTTGAGGGTAACCCCGGCGATACCCCAATCTCGTTTTCGTTGTGTGAGCGTGCGATTAACTTACCGAGCTATCACGACATGACTCACGAAGATCAGCAGCGAGTCATAGCGGTAGTCCGAGAGTTGATCAAGGCGAAGGAGCAGGCATGAAGATCTATCTCCTCGGTGCCAACAACCCCGAGGCCGTCCGTATGATCGGCGCGGTCAAGCAAGCATCTCCTGATGGGGAATTCGCGTTTCTTGATAATGATCCTGCCAAAAAAGGTATCTCATTTTTCGGCATTCCGGTTCTGGGGGGAGTTGAGCTGGTACCGCAATTGACGGGTGATGACGTGCGCTTCGTCAATCTGATCACCCGCGACTGTCTGACGCGCTTTGAAACTACTCGCCAGCTTTTGGAGGCGGGTGGTCAATTGACGAACTTTATTCATCCGACATGCAACTTGACCATGGTCAGCATGGGATTAGGCAACTACGTACAAGAAGGGGTGATCCTTCAGGCGCAAGTGAGTATCGGGGATAACTCCAGCCTGAGTGCTGGCTGCGTGATCGGTCACGAAACTTGCATTGGTAATTCGGTGTTTTTTGCGCCCGGCGTCAGCGTTGCGGGCTGTGTAAGTATCGCTGATGGTGTTTTTCTAGGGATCAATTCGACGGTTTTGCCCCGGTTGAAAATTGGTCGTTGGGCTGTTGTTGGCGCAGGTGCCGTGGTGACCCGCGACGTACCCGATTACTCAGTAGTGGTGGGAAATCCAGCCCGAGTGATCCGAGTGAATCCGATTTCACATAGCCTCGGCGTAGTGGCGAGATGAGAGGGCTGCTGTGCTGGTTTTGCGGTGAGGGCTGGTGTCATGATCACTCATTTGAAGTGAAACGACTGCGTTGAATATCAGTGTTCTGAATGCAACTGATGGATGAAGTAACCCACTATTTTTTACTCGGTCGCATGTTGCGCCGAGTTCTGGCTTTGATCGAGGTGATGCACATGTCAAAAACACCTGCGCAAATTTTTGAAGAAGAATGCCATGCTGAAATTACGATCCAGGGGAAGGATGAGAGCCTGGCCCGTGTGTCGCGCGAATTCTTCAACGAAACGGCTAAATTTAAATACTGCTATCACTTCTCTTGGATGGGGCGTCCGATCATCCAATATCCGCAAGACATCATCGCGATGCAGGAGATCATCTGGACGGTGCGTCCCGACGTGATCGTTGAGACCGGCATCGCTCACGGCGGATCGATTCTGTTTTACGCCTCAATGATGGAGTTAATGGGGCATGGTGAAGTGATCGGTATCGATATCGATATTCGAGCCCATAACCGCGATGCCATCGAGGCTCACCCTATGAGCCGCCGGGTTAGGATGATTCAAGGTTCCAGTATCGACGCTGCCATTGTCGAGCAGGTCCGTCGTCGCGTCGCCGGCAAGAAAGTGCTGGTGGTGCTGGACTCCAACCACACCCATGAACACGTCCTCGAAGAACTTCGCCTGTACGCGCCCCTGGTGGCGGTCGGCAGCTACTGCGTGGTGATGGACACCGTGGTCGAAGACATGCCGGCCGATGCCTTTCCGGACCGCCCGTGGGGCAAGGGCGACAACCCGAAAACCGCTGTGTGGGCCTACCTGAAGGAAAACGACGATTTCCAGATCGACTCTGCCGTCGATCACAAGCTGTTGATCACCGTGGCACCTGATGGCTACCTGCGTCGCGTACGCTGAACCGAATCCGATCCATCACGCCATATGAGCCGCCGGTAGTAGGAAAGAAACATGAAAGGCGATAAACATTTCGAAGCAGCAGCACCGCTTGACGCCCTGTTGACCATGGTCTTGATGACCCACGGGCGCCCGGCGTTCCTGCGCCGTGCCTTGCACTATTACGGCAGCCTGCCGTGCAAGATCCTGGTCCTGGATTCGTCGGCGCAAGCGCTCGATACCGAGTACACCCACTACCCCCACGTCGATTACCGGCACCTGCCCGAGTACAGCTATTGGGGCATACAGGCCAAGCTCGACTTCGGCGTGAGGCAGGTGACGACGCCGTACATGGTTTTCGCTGCGGACGATGATTTCGTCGTACATGAGGCGCTGTCCGACAGCGTTAATTTCCTCGAAGCCTTCGCCGATTACGGCATGTGCCATGGCTACTGCCTGATGTATTCGTCCCACGGCAACAAGGTGCATTACTTGCGCCGGGATAAGAAAGTCCATGAGGATTACGACAGCGAGCAGGCCCAGGACCGTATCCACGATTACTTTAGCCAGTACCTGCCGCCGTTCTACGCCGTGACTCGCACCTCGTTGATCCGCGACTGGTACGACGCCATGCCCGCCGGTACGGCGTTCGAGTGGCAGGAAGTCGGTCACGTGTATTACCTGCTGGCCCGAGGCAAGGCGCGGGTGCTGCCGATCCCCTATGTTGTGCGCGAAATCAACATCGGCCGCTCCGAACACAACACCGAGATCTACACCAAGCTGGCCGGGGTGGACGCGGCAACCGTCGCCGAACGGGAAGCCTTCGCCGGATTCCTGGCCGACGTCGCGGCGCCGCTGTTCGGCGTGCCTGCCCAGGAGGCGAGAGCGCTCACGCTGGACAGCTTCGACACCCTGGCCGAAAGCCTGCGCAGCCGGAACTCGCTGACGGCGGAGCATATTGTCAATTCCACGTGGACCGACTTCAAAGGCCAGCCAACGCGTCTGTTCGGCCCGCATCAATACGTAGAAATGCCGTTCTACAACCAGGCCTTTTTCGATCAGCTGACGGCTCAGGAATTCCTGTTGCACGCCATGCCTGCCGGGTATGTGCAACTGGCCGAACTCGAAGGCATCTGGGTGCGTCAGGAAGCGCTGTTGGCGACCCACGCCAACGATGTGCCGGAAACCGTGATCAACCGCCTGTGGGCCGCGATGGACCTGAACGCGTTCAACCGGCGTGTGGTCAAGCGCCTGGCGCAACTGCTGACCGAGCAGGACGCCGAGGAGGCACCGTTGATGAACGCCTGGGCCGAACGGCTCGCGGCAGCCCCTGACTACGACAGCCTTCGCCGGCTTGAGGCGATGCCCTCGGGCAAGCTTCTGAACTGGCTCCCAGCCCGTAACCCTGACGCCGCTGAAGCGTCGGCGATTGGCCGGTACCTGGCCGAGAAAGATGGCGGGCCCGTGTTCGGTCTGCTGTTGCTGGACCTGGAAGGCGACATGGACAAGCTGCAAGTGACGCTCGACAGCCTGGTCGAAGGGCACAGCAAGGCCTTTCGCGTGGTCGTGTTCACCACCGCCGAGCCACCAACGTCGACGACCTTCAGCAACACGCTGCATTTCGTCAAGGTCAGCGCCAGCAACTACGTCGACAAACTCAATCAGGCCGTGCGCCAGATGACCAGCGACTGGGTCATGCTCGCTGAAGTCGGCGATCAGTTCACCGCCTCCGGCCTGTTGCGTGCGGGCCTGGAATTGCTCGGCGCCGACGGCATTCGTGCGGTGTGCGCCGATGAAATCCTGCGTCAGCCCAACGGCGCGCTGATCCATCAGTTCCGACCGGGCGTCAACCTGGACCTGCTGCAAGGGTCGCCGACCGGGATGGCCCGGCACTGGCTGATCCGGCGTGAGGTGTTCATCGAAGCGGGCGGCTATTCCGCCGACTTCAAGAACGCGCTGGAATTCGACCTGCTGCTCAAAGTCATCGAACAGGGCGGCCTGGGCGGTCTGGCCCATCTGGACGAGCCGCTGCTGATCAGCGACGCGCCGCAGCTGGCAGATAACCCCCATGAGCGCATGGCGCTGGTCCGTCATCTGGGCGCGCGCGGCTACAAGGCGCTGGTCACCTTCGGTGAGGCCGGCACGCTGCAGATCGATTATCAGCACAGCGCACGCCCGCAGGTGTCGATCATCCTGCATGGCGCTGACGACCTGGACGCCTTGCAACGTTCGGTCACCAGTATCCTGCAGCGCACGCGCTACAGCGCGTACGAAGTGTTGGTGCCGGTGCATCAAGGCACCAGCGCCGCGATGCTGGACTGGCTCTCCAGCCGCGAGAAAGCGTCGAACCGCCTGCGCGTCATCCGTGACGACGGCGACCGCACAGGGCCTGCGCAACTCAACGCGGCAGCCCGTCAGGCCCAGGGCGAGTACCTGGTGCTGCTGGCCGCCAACGCCGAAATCGTCAACCCGAACTGGCTGGGCACGTTGCTCAACGGCGGCCTGCGGCCCGAGGTGGGCATCGTCGGCGCCAAATCGATCGACAGCACCGGCAAGCTGACTCAGGCGGGACTGATTCTGGGCATGAACGGCGGCGTGGGTTCACCCTTCGTTGGCGAGGAGAAAGATGCCCACGGCTACTTGCAGCGCTTGCTGGTGGAACAGAACTACAGCGCCGTTTCAGCGACGTGCCTGATGGTGCGCAAAGAACTGTTCGACGCCGTCGGTGGTCTGGATGAAGAGCAGTTCGCGCAAGGCTTTGCCGATGTCGACCTGTGCCTGAAGGTGGGCCAGGCGGGCTACCTGACCGTGTGGACCCCTCACGTGCAGATCGTTCATCCGGGCACCGTGCCTGATGCGCCCGGCGCATTGGCGGCGCTCAAAGACAAATGGGCCGCTTCGTTCGCCCATGACCTTGCCTACAACCGCAACCTGTCCCTGACGGGTAAAGGGTTTACCCTGGCAGCGCCGACCCCGGTGAATTGGGCGCAGTTGCTCGCTTAGGGCATCACGTAAAGGACATCGTCATGTTCAACGGCAAATCAGTGTTTATCTCGGGCGCGACCGGTTCGTTCGGTCGCGTATTCATCCGCACGCTGCTGGAGCGCTATCAGCCCCGGCGCGTGGTGGTGTTTTCCCGCGATGAGCTCAAGCAATACGAAATGCAGCAGGAATTCAATGCGCCCTGCATGCGCTATTTCCTGGGCGACGTGCGCGATGCCGAGCGCTTGCACCAAGGCATGCGCGGCATCGATTACGTGGTTCATGCGGCAGCGCTCAAGCATGTGCCCGCAGCGGAATACAACCCCACCGAGTTCATTCGCACCAACGTCAATGGCGCGGAAAACATCATCTCGGCGGCCATCGCCAACGGTGTGAAAAAAGTCATCGCGCTGTCCACCGACAAGGCGGCCAGCCCGATCAACCTGTACGGCGCCACCAAGTTGCTCTCGGACAAACTGTTCGTCGCCGCCAACAACATCGGCGGTGAAGAGCAGACGCGTTTTTCCGTGGTGCGCTATGGCAATGTTGCCGGGTCCCGAGGCTCGATCGTGCCGTTCTTCAAGAAACTGATCGCCGAGGGCGCCACGGAACTGCCGATCACCGATCCGCGCATGACCCGCTTCTGGATCACCCTGGATCACGGCGTGGATTTCGTGATGCAGAGCTTCGCGCGCATGCACGGCGGCGAAGTGTTCGTGCCGAAGATCCCGTCGGTGCACATCGTCGATCTCGCGAAGGCCATGGCCGTCGATCTGCCGCACAAGCTGGTGGGCATTCGTCCGGGTGAAAAACTGCACGAACTGATGGTGCCCCAGGACGACGCCCGCATGACGCTGGAGTTCAAGGACCACTACACCATCGTGCCGTCGATTCGCTTCAACAGCGTGGACACCGATTTCACCACCGACGCCACCGGTGAAAAGGGCCGCCCTGTGGCCGATGAGTTCGAATACCGCTCCGACACCAATCCGGACTTCATGTCGGTGGCACAGATCAGCCAACTGCACGCCGACATCCAGCCATGATTCCGTACGGCCGTCAGAGCCTCGATCAGGCGGACATTGACGCCGTGGTCGAGGTGCTCAAATCGGACTGGCTGACCCAGGGTCCGACCATCGAGCGCTTCGAAGCGGCGATGGCGGTGCGCTGCGAGGCCGGTTTTGGCGTGGCGGTGTGCAATGCCACGGCGGCCCTGCACATCGCCTGTCTGGCGGCGGGATTGGGGGAGGGCGACTGGCTCTGGACCAGCCCCAACACCTTTCTGGCGTCGGCCAACTGCGGTCGTTATTGCGGGGCTAATGTGGACTTCGTCGACATCGACCCGTTGACCTGGAACCTCGATGCCGACGCGCTGGCGCAGAAACTGAAGATCGCCGAAGGCGAAGGCACGCTGCCGAAAGTGCTGGTGGCGGTGGCGTTTTCGGGACAGAGCTGTGACATGCGGGCGATCCGCGAGCTGTCGCGACGCTATGGGTTCGTGGTCATCGAAGACGCGTCTCACGCGGTCGGGGCCCACTACGCCGGTCGCCCGGTGGGTTGCGGCGAATTCGCCGACATGACGGTGTTCAGCTTCCATCCGGTGAAAATCGTCACCACGGGCGAGGGTGGGCTGGTGCTGACCAACCGCCCCGAGCTGGCCGAGCGCTTGCGGCGTCTGCGCAGCCACGGCATGACCCGCGACCCGGCGCAGATGGACGAACCGAGTCACGGCCCTTGGTATTACCAGCAGGTCGAACTGGGGTTCAACTACCGCATCACCGACATGCAGGCGGCGCTGGGCCTCTCGCAACTGGACAAGCTGGAGGGTTTTCTTGCGCGCCGTCGTGCGCTGGTGGCCCGCTATCAAACCCTGCTCGCCGATCTGCCGCTGACCTTGCCGACCCTTCAGCCCGACGCTGAATCAGCGTGGCATCTGTATGTCGTGCGGGTGCAGACCGAGGGCTTGAGCGTCAGCCATCGCGACATGTTCGAAGGCCTGCGCGCAGCAGGCATCGGCGTCAATGTGCATTACATCCCGGTCCACTTGCAGCCGTATTACCGCGACCTCGGCTTCAAGCCCGGTGATTTTCCCGAAGCCGAGGCTTATTACGCCCAGGCCATCAGCCTGCCGATGTACCCGGCCATGACCGACGAGCAGCAGGACTACGTGGTCGATCAATTGCTGCGTTTGCTCGCTGACGGTCAAGGTCCGCAACGATGACCGCGCTCGCCGTGATTCCTGCCCGGGGCGGCAGCCAGCGCATCCCGCGCAAGAACCTGAAGCTGTTCAACGGCGAACCGATGATCGTCGGCTCGATTCGCGCTGCGTTGAAAAGCGGCCTGTTCGACCGCGTCATCGTCAGCACCGACGACGGAGAAATCGCCGACGTAGCGCGTCAACACGGCGCTGACGTGCCGTTCCTGCGTCCGGCGGAGCTGTCCGATGCGTTCACGGGCACCGGGCCGGTGGTGCAACACGCGATCCGCACGGTGGACCAGCGCTACGACTACACCTGCTGCATTTACGCCACGGCGCCGCTGTTGCAGCCGCGTTTTTTGCGTCAAGGGTTCGAGGCGTTGCAGGCGGCGCCGGACAAGGCCTTTGCATTTTCGGTGTGCAGTTTCGGGTTCCCCGTTCAACGCGCCCTGAAGCTCAACGAAGACGGCAGCGTTGACGCCATGCACCCCGAGTTTCGCCACGTACGCTCCCAGGATTTGCCAGCGGCGTATCAAGATGCCGGTCAGTTTTACTGGGGGCGCAGTGAGGCGTGGTTGCGAGGCGACGTGATGTTTTCGCCCCTGAGCCTGCCGGTGATCCTGCCTCGGCATCTGGTCCAGGACATCGACGACGAGGAAGACTGGCTGCGCGCTGAGTACCTCTATGCAGCGCTCAAGGCGGGCGGGGAAATCGAGCCGTGAGAGTGCTGATTCGTGCCGACGCGTCCGTCGCCATCGGCAGCGGCCACATCGCCCGCTGCCTGACGCTGGCCAATGTCCTGCGCAAAGCCGGCGCCGAGGTGGTGTTTGCCTGCCGGGCGTTGCCCGGCCATTTGCTGCAACGACTGCGCGACCAAGGCTACGTCGCCCACGGCTTACCCGAGCGTTATCCGCACGAGCAGAGCGGCGCGGACATCGAGGCGCGTTTGCCGTGGCAGGCCGACGTCAATGCCCTTGCCGATGCCGTTGCGCAGGCGCCGCGTTTCGATTGGCTGATCGTCGATCACTACGGGCTGGATGCGCAGTGGGAGCGTGCGGCGCGGCGTTTCGCCCGGCGCTTGATGGCCATCGACGACCTGGCCAACCGGCCCCACGCGGTGGACCTCTTGCTCGACCAGAATTTTTCCGCTCACGCCGTGCCGGGGGCCTACGCCCAGTGGGTGGACCGCGATTGCCAGACGTTTCTCGGCCCCCGGTTCGCCCTGTTGCGTGACGAATTCCAGTGCCAGCCCATCGTGATCAAACCGAAGGTGAAGCGGGTGCTGGTCAACTTTGGCGGCTTCGATGCGGCCCGTCAGGTGTACGCCACGTTGGTGGCATTACAGAGCTTCGATGATCTGCACGTGGATGTCGTCGCCGGGCTGCATAACCCCGAGTGGGCCGCGATGAGCGCGCTTGCGGAGGCGCACCCGAACTGGCATGTGCAGACGCTGGTCGACCATTTTTTCGCGCGGATGCAGCAGGCGGACCTGTTCATCGGCGCAGGCGGCGGCACGACCTGGGAGCGCGCCGCGCTGGGGTTGCCGACGATCTGTATTTCGGTGGCGAACAATCAACAGCTCAATGCACAGCTGCTGGCCGAGGCGGGCATACACCTTTACCTCGGCCCCCATGAGCAGTTGGAACCGCAGCGATTGGTCGAGGCGATTGCCCGACTGAGCGACGACGCGCCGCAACGTCGGGCGTTTGCTGAACGCTCACGGGCGCTGGTGGACGGCTGCGGCGCGCAACGGCTGGCGGACGCGCTTATCGGCGCTGTCGGGCCATGACCCTTTTTCAGTGAGTGAACGACCATGAAGGCTTTCAAGATCGGCCCCAGAACCCTTGGCCATGACGCGCCGCCCTTCATCATCGCGGAGATGAGCGGCAACCATAACCAGTCGCTGGAGCAGGCGTTGCGCATCGTCGAGGCCGCCGCGAACGCTGGCGCCCATGCGCTGAAGTTGCAGACCTACACCGCTGACACCATGACGCTGGACATCGCCGAGGGCGAGTTTTTCATCAAGGACCCCAACAGCCTGTGGGCGGGAACCTCGTTGTATGCGTTGTATGAACAGGCCCACACGCCGTGGGAATGGCACGCGCCGATTTTCGCTCGGGCGAAGGAATTGGGGCTGTTGGCGTTCTCCACGCCGTTCGATGAAACCGCTGTGGACTTTCTGGAAAGCCTTGACGTCCCGGCGTACAAAATCGCCAGCTTCGAAAACACCGACCTTCCGCTGATCCGCAAAGTGGCGGCCACCGGCAAGCCGATGATCATTTCCACCGGCATGGCCAGCATCGCCGAACTCGACGAAACCGTGCGCGCCGCCCGAGAGGCCGGGTGTCAGGACCTGGTGCTGCTCAAATGCACCAGCACCTACCCGGCGTCGCCCGAGAACAGCCACATTCGCACCATTCCCCATTTGGCGGGGCTGTTCGGCTGTCAGGTCGGGCTGTCCGATCACACCTTGGGCGTCGGCGTGTCGGTGGCGGCGGTGGCCATGGGCGCGACGGTCATCGAAAAACACTTCACCCTCGACCGGGCAGCCGGAGGCGTGGACGCCAGTTTTTCGCTGGAACCTGCCGAGATGGCCAGTCTGGTGACGGAGACCGAGCGCGCCTGGCAAGGGCTCGGTCATGTGCAATACGGCGCGAGCCAGGCCGAACAGAAGTCGCTGGTCTACCGCCGGTCGCTTTACGTGGTCAAGGACGTGGCCGAAGGGGAGGCGTTCAGCAAGGACAACGTTCGCGCCATCCGCCCGGGCCTGGGCCTGGCACCCAAACACATCGACCGCATCCTCGGCCGCACCGCACGCCAGGCCGTCAAACGCGGTACGCCGTTGAGTTGGGATGTGGTGGGCTGACTTATCGCTTTCGCTGCCGTCGTAACCTCCGGCGTCTCCCACCGCTATCAGGCACGACGCAGACCCTGTGGGAGCTTCCGGAGGTTACGACGGTGGCGAATAGGTTCTGACTGACACACCCCGCCCACACCGCCGTGACATCTTCATGTCAATTCCCTGTCTGAACCCTGATCCACCCTTGCGCAGCACTCATCGGTCAGCTAAAAGCTTGTAAAACTTTTGGTGACCTGTGAGTCATAACGGGCATCTTCACTGTATCGTGCTCGCAGAAGAGGATGGCATCAGGCTGATTTCACAGACTTTCTCTGGTCGCCCGAGCCATTGCGTCGCCGGTTTTCCGGCTGCGAGCCCCGGATTTCAATGCCCCGCCTTCGAGCGATGGGTGATGTTCAGCAGATTTTGATTGGGAAGCCATGATGATTGGCATTAAAAGCATAGCGAGTTACGTGCCTAAGGCTGGCGTCGACAATTACGCGCAGGGCGCCAAATTCGGCAAGGATGAAACCTTCATCCTCGGCAAGATCGGTTCTGCTTTTCTGCCCCGCAAGGACGACGCTCAGGAAACCTCCGACCTCTGTGTCGAGGCTGCCAACCAGCTGTTCGCCAACAACCCCGACTTGTCCCGCGACGCCATCGACGTGCTGATCGTCGTGACTCAGAACGGCGACGAAGAAGGCTTGCCGCACACCTCCGCCATCGTCCAGCACAAGCTGGGTCTGTCGACCAACGTGGCGACGTTCGACATCTCGCTGGGCTGCTCGGGCTACGTTTATGGCCTCTACGCGATCAAGGGCTTCATGGAAGCCACGGGTTTGAAGAACGGCTTGCTGATCACCGCTGACCCGTATTCGAAGATCGTCGACCCCGAAGACCGCAACACCACCATGCTGTTCGGCGACGCCGCCACTGCGACCTGGATGGGCGAAGACGCGCCGTGGCACCTGGGCAAGTCAAAATTCGGCAGCGACGGCGGTGGCGCGGAGTTCCTCAAGACCATCAACGGCGATTTCTATATGAACGGCCGTCAGGTGTTCAATTTCGCACTGGTCAAGGTGCCCGCACACCTCAACGAATTGCTCACCGACTCCGAGCTCCAGGCGTCGGACATCGACGCGTTCTGCATCCACCAGGGCAGCGCCGCTATCGTTGACGCCGTGGCTCGCCGCTTCGAAGAGGGCGCCTCCGCCGACAAGTTCGTCAAGGACATGCTCGAAACCGGCAATACCGTGTCGTCGAGCATCCCGCTGCTGCTGGAAAAGCACATGCTCACCGGGCCCTGGAAGCGCGTGGCTATCAGTGGTTTCGGCGTGGGCTTGTCGTGGGGTTCGGCGATCCTTTATCGTCCCTGACCTATAGTCACGTACAAAACGGCGACGCTGACCCTCACGTCGCCGTTTTGCATTCTGTTGTTCTTCTCGTGGGATAGGGACGTTGTCATGAGCGAGATTCTCCAGCGCAACCTGGCGGCGATCGAGCGGCGGTGGCCCGACGTCGCCCGGCGTCTGCTGGCTGAAAACACCGATGCGGTGCCTGCGCAACTGCTCGAAGGCCAGGGCTCGACGCTCAGCGTAAACGGCGTCCAGCTCACCAGCCGCCATGACCGCGTCGCCGAAGCGCGAGTGCAGGCCGACAGCCTTCCCCCCGGCAGCCCTCATGTTCATGTCTACGGCACCGGCCTCGGCGATTTGCCACGTGTGCTGCTGGCCACCGACACCCTGCAGACGTTGCACGTCCACATCCTCAACGGCGCGCTGTTCGCGCTGGTCCTGCAACTGCTGGAGCACGACGACTGGCTGTCCGACCCACGCGTGGCCCTGCTCTATGCCGACGCCGCTGCGGAAATTCGCCTGCCTTTCTTCGCGTTGCCCGCCGAACTGGTGCTGGCCGACGACAGCAGCGCGCGCATTCGTGACCGGCTGGTGAGCGAAGTGCACGTGCGCTTCACCAATCAGGATTTCGCTCCGGACAACCCCGAGAACGCTCAGCGACTGGAACAGGGCAGGGCACTGCTGCTGAACGACGCAGACGTGGCCGACCTGTTTGGCAGCCAGCGCGGTCGTGATGTGTTTGTCATCGCGACCGGCCCCAGCCTGCAACAGCACCTGCCGCGACTGACGCAAGTGTTCCAGACCGCAGAGCGACCCGTGTTCATATGCGTGGACACCGCCTACGTGTCATTGCGCCAACACGGCATCAAGCCCGACCTGGTGGTCAGCATCGACCATCGCATCGCCCCCCGTCACCTGCCGCCCGACGATTCCGACGGCATCGCGCTGGTCTACCTCCCCGGTCAGGACGCCGACGTCCTCAAGGCCTGGCAGGGGCCGCGCTATGGAGGCTACTCCAGCAGCCCGATCTATTCGGTGATCCGCGAAACGATTCCCCGTGGCAGCTTGCACATGGGCGGCAGCGTGATTCACCCGGCCGTCGACCTCGCGGTGAAAATGGGCGCGCCGCGCATCACCCTGTTCGGCGCCGACTTCGCCTTCCCCGGCGGCAAGACCCACACCGGCTGGGGCGACGGCCATTTGGGCCCGAACGTCGACATCGCACGCCACTGGGTGCTCGACGGCCGGGGTGACAAGGTCAAGACCCAGCTCAACTTCCGCAGCTACCTCATCGAACTGGAACGCTACATCGCGCTGCACCCTGAAGTGCTGTTCCTCAACACCAGCCGCGACGGCGCACTCATCGCCGGCACCGACTTCGACCCGAACTGGACCCCGGCATGAACGACGCCTCCCCAACCCTCATCGACACGGCCTGCCACTGCGCGCGCCTGTTCCGCCTGGGCCGCGACATCGAAGCGTCGCTGAAGATGGTCGACCTCATCGACACCGCGATGCCGTTGATGGCCTCGCGGGCGGCTGCGGAGCAGGCTGAATGGACGCGGGTGTTGAGTGCGATTCTGACGTGTCAGGAACGGCAGGACTGGTTGGGGGTGGCGGATTGGTTGGAGGTAGAGTTTGTGGGGTTGGTCGGCCAAGCCCTTCCGCAGAGCCTATAGCCATTAATGGGCTTGGTTGGCCGACAGAGAAACTCTGGTCGGCCAACGCATTCATTTGATCTGTTCTTGTCCGGTCAATCCGTCATTTGGAACGTCAGGACATAGTCATACGGAGATGACCAGCGATATACCGATTGCAGCGCGTAGCAGTTATTTCTTCCGTCGTTGGAGGTAGCGCTCTTTTCGAATTCGACCCTCGTGTCCGACCAGACTCGATGCGAACCTGCGAAATGGCAAGTCTTACTGCCTGTTGAGTAGCTAACATTCACATAGCTTGTATCGTGGAAAAAATTAAGCTTTACGGTGGCTGTTTCACCTGGTGCCAGGCGGGTAGGAAAGTCCGATGATGATCCTGTCATCATTTCACTTGAGAGATTGCGAATTGTGACCGTGACATCCGTCGCGTTGGCTGCTTGAGCCACCAGGAAAATTGCGCTCGATGCTAAGGTCGATACGATTTTTTTTGTTTTCATTATGATGATCTCGCATTTATTAATTTGTGGTTTTGCTGTGACGCAAGATCACGTAACTCTTCCTGCAAAATATTATCAATGCTGAAATTTCCGACTGACATGTAGGAACTTTCTTTTGCGTGTCTACAATGGATGCCATCAGTCTTGGTGGCGATATTTTTTGAGAGCGGTATGGTTTTAAAAAAAACCTTTGCCATTCGTTATGTTGGATTTCTTTTTGTCCTACACATGTAGTGATGGCATTCTTTTTTGAGGAGGGTTACCTCAATATTTTACTAAAGTCAGCTTTTTCTTAGGCGATAACGAAGTTGTAGGTTTTCCGGGAGAAATGGACTTCCCCGCTTTTTGAAAACCTGCCGTTTCTATCAACGAGGGAATTCAAGATGGCTTTAACCGTAAATACCAACATTGCGTCGTTGTCTATCCAAACCAAACTCAACCGCACCAGCGATGCGTTGAGCACATCAATGAGTCGCTTATCTTCGGGGTTGCGTATCAACAGTGCCAAGGACGATGCCGCTGGCCTCCAGCTCGCAACAATGATGAGCAGCGAAATCCGAGGGCAGACTGTGGCGCTTCGAAATGCCAGTAATGGATTATCGATCGCTCAGGCGGCGGTGGGAGCTCTTCATGAAACGGCCCAGATCCTCATCAGGATGAAAGAGTTAGCAGTTCAGGCTCGTGATGACACAAATGGGCCTGATCAACGCGTCGCAATGAATAGCGAATTCGCAAAGATGAGCGATGAACTGACGCGCCTTTCTGAAAGCTCGAAACTTAACGGTCGACCGCTTCTTGATGGAACGGCTGGGGTTTTGGAATTGCAGGTGGGCACTGGGACTGCTGCCGCAGACCGCATCAGTTTGGAGCTGAGTGCTAAATTTGATGCCGCTTCCTTAAGCGTTGCTTCCTCGACGCTAGCGTTGTCAGGTGCCACGACCTCAGATGCTCACGCTAATGCAGATGCAGCTATGTCGGCAGTTGATGCAGCGTTGGCACTTGTGACCTCGACGCGGGCAGGTTTGGGTGCTGCTCAGAACAGGCTGACCTCGACTGTTGCCAACCTCCAAAGCATGCGTGAGAACACTGATGCTGCTCGCGGCCGCATTCAAGACGTCGACTTCGCCGCCGAAACCGCCGAGCTGACCAAACAACAAACCCTTCAACAAGCCTCGACCGCCATCCTCGCCCAAGCGAACCAACTGCCTGCGGCGGTGTTGAAGCTGCTTCAGTAAGGCGGGTCTTTTCAGGTAAACCGCTGAACCGGGCACGTCCAGGCGACGTGTCCGTCTTGAATTCCGTTGGCAATCATAGGTTTGACGTCTTGATTAAAGCTTGCGAGGGTCCCGCCGAAACGCTGTGTAACCCCCGTCGAAAGCAGGGGTGGCGCTCTGGTGGCAAAAAATTTTCGAAAAGCCCTCAAGCTCCTGGCAACCACGACGATAAACATTACGAAGGTTCTCTAGGCCACACCCGGCGCTTGCCAGGGCCGGAAAGCCGCAGTACCCAACCAACGAGGAATTCATCATGGCTTTAGGCGTAAACACTAACGTAGCTTCCTTGGCTGTTCAGAAGAACCTGGGCAAAGCTTCCGATGCACTGTCGACTTCGATGACTCGTCTGTCGTCCGGTCTGAAAATCAACAGCGCTAAAGACGACGCAGCCGGCCTGCAGATCGCTACTCGCGAAACTTCGCAAATCCGTGGCCAGACCGTAGCAATCAAGAACGCCAACGACGGTATCTCGATGGCTCAGACGGCTGAAGGCGCTCTGCAAGAGTCGACCAACATTCTGCAACGTATGCGTGAACTGGCTGTTCAGTCGCGAAACGACACCAACGGCTCGGCTGACCGTACCGCTCTGAACGCTGAATTCGCTCAGATGTCGGACGAACTGACCCGTATCTCGGCTTCGACCAACCTCAACGGCAAGAACCTGCTCGACGGCTCCGCCGGCAGCATGACTCTGCAAGTGGGTTCGGACGTAGGTTCGGCTAACCAGATCACCCTGACCCTGACCGGCAAGTTCGACGCAACTTCCCTGTCGGTTGCCAGCGGTTCGGTTGCCATCTCCGGCACCAGCGCCACTGCTTCGGGCAACATTGACAAGGCGATCACTTCGATCGACGCGGCTCTGGCCAAGATCAACTCCACCCGTGCTGACCTCGGTGCTTCGCAAAACCGTCTGACCAGCACCATTTCCAACCTGCAAAACGTCAACGAAAACGCCACCGCTGCACTGGGCCGTATTCAAGACACCGACTTCGCAGCTGAAACCGCTAACCTGACCAAACAGCAAACTCTGCAACAAGCTTCCACCGCTGTTCTGGCCCAGGCTAACCAACTGCCTTCCGCTGTACTGAAACTGCTTCAGTAATATCGGAATGAGTTTTGGCGGGGGAGTGTGCTTGCGTACTCTCCCGCTTTTTACTTTTGAGAGGTGAGTAGACATGGACATAAGTACGCGGCTGAATCTGTCTTATGCTGCTGTGCAGACGACGCCATTGGTCACGGACAAGACCCCGGTACCTGCTCCGGTCATTCCCGCTCCTGTTCCCGTGTCGGCTTCTGATACGGACACGAACAAAAGTAAAGACTCAAATTCCGACAAAGGTGATCAAGCCTTGAAAGCCGCCGTCGATCAGATCGAAAAATTCGTTCAGTCGGTTCGGCGTAATCTGGAATTCTCCATTGATGAGGCATCCGGTAAGGTCGTTGTGAAAGTCATTGCCAGCGAAACAGGTGAAGTGGTGCGGCAGTTGCCGTCCGCCGAAGCGCTGAAAATCGCTGACAGCCTTCAGAACGCTCATAGCCTGTTGTTCGACGCTAAAGTCTGAGTGGCATGAAACGTGTACGCGGTTGTTTTGAGCTGTGATTAGTCAAAAGACCGACTCAACCTGAAAGGAGACACACATGGCGAGTCCAATTACCCCATCAACCGGCCTGGGATCTGGCCTGGCGATTGGCGATATCGTTACCGCACTGGTCAATTCTGACAAGCTCGCGAAGCAAACGCAGATCACGACCCAGACCAAACTGGTCACGACCAAGCTTTCTGGCATCGGCACGCTGCAATCGGCGTTGTCGGCGTTTCAGACATTGCTCAAACCCCCAACCGGCACCACCAGCAAACTGCAATTCGCAGGCTATGCGGCGACCTCCTCGGACGCCACCAAAGTGAGCGTAACCTCCGACAACTCTGCCGTGCCTGGCACCCACACGGTTGTCGTGAACAAAGTTGCAACCAGTTCCAGCGTCGCAACTGCGGCGTTCGCCGGTGACGCCAAGAGCAGTGCTATTCCGACTGGGGGGTCGCTGACCGTCAGTCAGAATGGCATTGGCAAGACTTACACGATTGCCGATGGCGACACATTGGCTTCCGTTGCCAAACAGATCAATGCTGATACCAAAACCACGGGTATCAGCGCCAACATCATCACCGATACCAATGGTTCCCGGTTGGTGTTTGGCTCTACCGCTACAGGTGCCGGCTCTGATATCACTACCACCAGTGGTATCACAGGCCTTCAGATCGACGCGGGTGTTCCTGTCAACACGACCTCGGCGTCTTCCGCCGGTTACATCGGTGCCCAGCCGATCGATGCTGACGTCACCATTGACGGCTTCAACTTCACCAGCAAAAGCAACACCATCGATAAAAACCTCGGTGGTGTGTCGCTGACGTTGCTGCCGGGGAGTGACAAATCGACGGCGCCGGTGACCGTGACGGTCGCCACCAACACCGACGGGCTCAAGGCGTCGCTGCAAGCGTTCGTCGATTCCTACAACTCGGTTGTTAAAGCCGTCAGCACGGTCACCAAGGCCACGGTCAGCGCCACGCCTGACCCCACCACCGGCGCAACCGTGACCCCGGCGGCCCTGACCGGTGACTCGATGCCGCGCTCCATTCTGTCGGCGCTGCGCAACGAGTTGGTCACCACGGGCGCGGGCGGCGACCTGTCGGTGCTTTCGCAGCTCGGCATCACCACGGCCCAGGCAGACGGTACGCTTTCGCTGGACAGCACCAAGTTCGATGCGGCCATGAGCAAAGGTCTGGCGGGCGATGTGCAGACACTGTTCAGCGGAACTGGTGACGGCAGCAACGGCCTGATCGCGCGCATGAACAACGCCATCACGCCGTACACCCAGACTGGCGGTATTTTCGCCACTCGGACCACCAGCCTGAACAAGCAGCAGAGCGACCTGCAGGATCAACAGACGGCGCTGGACCTGCGTGTGACCACGCTGACTGCCACACTCACCGCGAAATACAACGCGATGGACCTGTTGGTCGGACAGCTGAAGGCGTCGGCGACGAGCATCACCTCGTTCTTCGACTCTTTGAACGCGTCGAAAGGCTGATCCTTAGCGCTCTAAACCATGACCCGGCCCATGTGCCGGGTTTTTGGCATCTGGCCTTAAAGTTTCCCAGGGCCGTGTCGATACATTGAATATACGAACTTCGAGTTGTGCGAGGTAAGAAAACATGAACCGTATGGCAGCCCTTCGGCAGTATCAGAAGGTTAACTCACAGGCGCAGACCGCCGTGGCCACGCCGCACCGTCTGGTACAAATGCTCATGGAAGCCGGCCTGGACCGCATCGCTCAGGCCAAAGGTGCCATCGAGCGTAAAGACATTGCGGCCAAAGGTGTATTGATTGGCAAGGCGATCGAGGTCATCGGTGGTCTGCGTGAGGGGTTGGACATGGAGAAGCAGGCTGAAGCCCTGGCTCACGTCGACAACCTGTATGTGTACATGATGAAGCGTCTGGCCGAAGCCAACATCAAGACCAGCCCGAAAATCCTCGATGAAGTCAGCGATTTGCTGACCACCGTCAAGGAAGGTTGGGACGGTATCGGCGATCAGCAACCCGCGCTGTGAAGGAGACGACCATGAGCGCTGCACTCAAGCGAATCGAAGAAACCCGCGAAGCCCTGGTCGACGCCCTCGCCGAACGCGATTGGGAGACGATCGGCAAGCTCGACCTGGCCTGCCGTGCCTGTGTCGACGACGTGATCCGTGAGGCGAATGACGATGAGCCTGACTTGCGCAGCAATCTGGAAGAGTTGTTGGGGGTCTATCGGCAGTTGATAGATATCGCCGTGGGCGAACGCCAAGCGATTGTCGATGAAATGTCGCAGATCCAGCGAGCGAAATCCGCGGCAAAGGTTTACCATCTGTTCGGTTGACGCTGGGTTGATCGAAAAAATATGTGCGCCATAAAATTGACTGTGTACGGTTTTTTGACTTAACTAGTGATGTTCACTAATTTCTGGCTGTTGTAAACGTCTCTGCGGACCATACACAGGCCAAGCTTGCCCCTGAATGGGCATCGAGTTGACTAGGGAAGTTGCTATTGCATGTGGCGTGAAATCAAGATTCTGCTGATCGATGACGATAGCCAGCGCCGCCGTGACATGGCGGTGATTCTGAATTTTCTCGGCGACGAGAACCTGTCCTGCTCCAGTACCGACTGGCAGCAAGTCGTGGGTTCTTTGGCATCCACTCGGGAAGTCCTGTGCGTATTGGTCGGCACCGTAAATGCCCCGGGCAGTCTTCAAGGGCTGCTTAAGACCGTCGCGGCATGGGATGAGTTCCTTCCTGTTTTGCTGATGGGCGAAAATTCTTCGGCTGACCTGGCTGAAGACCTGCGTCGACGCGTGTTGTCCACCGTCGAAATGCCGCCGAGCTACAGCAAGCTGCTGGATTCCCTGCACCGCGCTCAGGTGTATCGCGAGATGTACGACCAGGCCCGTGAGCGTGGCCGTCAACGCGAACCCAATCTGTTCCGCAGCCTCGTCGGCACCAGCCGTGCGATCCAGCACGTGCGCCAGATGATGCAGCAAGTGGCCGACACCGACGCCAGTGTGCTGATCCTTGGCGAATCCGGCACCGGCAAGGAAGTGGTCGCGCGTAACCTCCATTACCATTCCAAACGCCGTGACGCGCCTTTTGTGCCCGTGAATTGTGGCGCCATCCCTGCCGAACTGCTGGAAAGCGAACTGTTCGGTCATGAGAAAGGCGCGTTCACCGGTGCGATCACCAGCCGGGCAGGTCGCTTCGAACTGGCCAACGGCGGCACGCTGTTTCTCGATGAAATCGGTGACATGCCGCTGCCGATGCAGGTCAAGCTGCTGCGTGTGTTGCAGGAACGTACCTTCGAGCGCGTGGGCAGCAACAAGACCCAGAGCGTCGATGTGCGCATCATTGCGGCGACCCACAAGAACCTCGAAGACATGATCGAGACCGGTGGCTTCCGCGAAGACTTGTACTACCGCCTGAACGTGTTCCCGATCGAGATGGCGCCGTTGCGTGAGCGCGTGGAAGACATCCCGCTGCTGATGAACGAGCTGATCTCGCGCATGGAGCACGAAAAGCGTGGGTCCATCCGTTTCAACTCGGCGGCGATCATGTCGCTGTGCCGTCACGGCTGGCCGGGCAACGTTCGCGAGCTGGCCAACCTGGTCGAGCGCATGGCGATCATGCACCCGTACGGCGTGATCGGTGTGGCTGAGCTGCCGAAGAAATTCCGCTACGTCGACGACGAAGACGAGCAGTTGGTGGACAGCCTGCGCAGCGACCTCGAAGAACGCGTGGCCATCAACGGGCATACGCCGAACTTCGCCAACAGCGCGATGCTGCCGCCGGAAGGCCTGGACCTGAAAGACTACCTCGGTGGTCTGGAACAGGGCCTGATCCAGCAGGCGCTCGACGACGCCAACGGCATTGTCGCCCGTGCCGCCGAACGTCTGCGCATCCGCCGCACCACGTTGGTGGAGAAAATGCGCAAGTACGGAATGAGCCGTCGCGAAGGCGATGATCAGCTCGACGACTGACGCTCGATTGACGCCCGCCAAAAAGACCGCTGATTTTTCAGCGGTTTTTTTTCGGCACGAGGATTGCTAAGTCTCTCGCAACATACCGTTTACTGACGGTTCGCCACCGAGAGATCAACTATGCCCCAGGCCGCTCAGATGTCTTCCGAACCCGTCTTGCCAGGTTCGCAAGTGCAGCCGTCCCCGGAAGTGGAAAGTCGACAGGGTTTGGAGCAGGCGTTCGCCCTGTTCAACCAGATGTCGGTGCAACTGACCGACTCCTACAGCCTGCTGGAAGCGCGGGTCACCGAACTCAAGGGTGAGTTGGCGGTGGTCAGTGCGCAGCGCATGGAGGAGCTGGCGGAGAAAGAGCGTCTGGCGAACCGCCTTCAACACCTGCTGGACCTGCTGCCCGGTGGCGTTATCGTCATCGATGGCACTGGCACCGTGCGCGAGGCCAACCCGGCGGCGATCGATTTGTTGGGCGAGCCGCTGATCGGCATGCTCTGGCGTCACGTCATCGCCCGTTGCTTCGCGCCTCGCGAGGACGACGGTCACGAAATCTCCTTGAAAGATGGCCGTCGCCTGTCCATCGCCACCCGCTCGCTGGACGCCGAACCGGGTCAGTTGGTGTTGCTCAACGACCTGACTGAAACCCGCCACCTGCAAAGCCAGTTGGCGCGCCACGAACGGCTTTCATCGCTGGGACGAATGGTCGCGTCGCTGGCCCATCAGATTCGCACCCCGCTGTCCGCCGCGATGATTTACGCCAGTCATCTTACCGAGCAGGTCCTGAACGTCGAAACTCAGCAGCGTTTTGCGGGGCGCTTGAAAGAGCGTCTGCACGAGCTGGAGCATCAGGTGCGGGACATGCTGGTGTTTGCCCGTGGCGAGCTGCCGCTGACCGACCGCTTGGCGCCGCAAGCCCTGGTCGAGGCGCTGGAGTCGGCGGCCCAGACTCACGTGCGTGATGTGTCTGTGCGTTGGCAGTGCAACAGCGCAGACGGCGAATTGCTGTGCAACCGTGACACCCTCGTCGGGGCGCTGCTCAACCTCGTCGAAAACGCCGTGCAGGCCAGTGGTCCGGGCGCGCGCGTCAAAATTCATGCGTACAACCGGGGTAACACGCTGCGGCTGTGCATCAGCGACAACGGCAGTGGCATCGATGCCGCTGCGTTGGCGCGGATCGGCGAACCGTTCTTCACCACCAAGACCACGGGCACTGGCTTGGGGCTGGCGGTGGTCACGGCGGTCGCTCGCGCTCACCAGGGACAGGTGCAATTCCGTTCGCGTCCGGGTCGCGGTACCTGTGCCATCGTTTCTTTGCCGCTGATTCCGGGCGTCAGCGCCACAGGTAACGACTCATGACGATCAACGTATTGCTGGTCGAGGACGATCATTCGCTCCGCGAAGCTCTGGGCGAAACCCTGGAGCTGGCCGGCCACGATTTCCATGCCGTCGGTTCGGCGGAAGACGCCTTGCTGGCGGCGGCCGAGCGTTCGTTCAGTCTGGTGATCAGCGACGTCAACATGCCGGGCATGGACGGCCACCAGTTGCTCGCCCAGTTGCGCAGCCGCTACCCGCAATTGCCGGTGCTGCTGATGACCGCCCATGGCGCGGTGGATCGGGCCGTTGAAGCGATGCGTCAAGGCGCCGCCGATTACCTGGTCAAGCCGTTTGAGCCCAAGGCGTTGCTGGCGCTGGTCGCTCGCCACGCGCTGGGCCGTCTGGGGCCTGCCGATGGCGAGGGGCCGATTGCCGTCGAGCCTGCCAGTGCGCAATTGCTGAACCTGGCGAGCCGCGTGGCGAAGAGTGATTCCACCGTGCTGATTTCCGGCGAGTCCGGGACCGGCAAGGAAGTGTTGGCGCGCTTCATTCACCAGCAGTCGCCCCGGGCGGGCAAGCCGTTCATCGCCATCAACTGCGCCGCCATTCCGGACAACATGCTGGAGGCCACGCTGTTTGGCCACGAGAAGGGCTCCTTTACTGGCGCCATCGCGGCCCAGGCGGGCAAATTTGAACAAGCCGATGGCGGCACGATTCTGCTCGACGAGATTTCCGAGATGCCCATGGGCTTGCAGGCCAAGCTGCTGCGGGTTTTGCAGGAACGCGAAGTGGAGCGCGTCGGTGCGCGCAAGCCTATCGAACTGGACATCCGCGTGCTCGCCACCACCAACCGCGATCTGGCGGGCGAAGTGGCGGCGGGGCGTTTCCGTGAAGACCTGTTCTATCGCTTGTCGGTGTTTCCACTGGCGTGGCAGCCGCTGCGTCAGCGTCCTGGCGATATTCTGCCGTTGGCTGAGCGTCTGCTGGCCAAGCACGTCAATAAAATGAAGCACGCGCCGGTGCGGTTGTCGGCCGAGGCGCAGAAGTGCCTGGTCGGTTACAGCTGGCCGGGCAATGTTCGCGAGCTGGACAACGCCGTGCAGCGTGCGTTGATTCTGCAGCAGGGCGGGGTGATTCAGGCTGAGGACTTCTGCCTCGCAGGCCCGATCAGCTTCGCGTCGGTCATTCCGTCTGCGCCGGCGCTTCAGGTTCTGCCGCCGCTGCCGACAATGCCCAGTGTCACGGAATCGTCGTCGGACGCAATCGGCGGCGAACTGGCCGGAGCGCTGGGTGAAGACCTGCGTCGCCGCGAGTTCCAGATGATCATCGACACCCTGCGCGCCGAGCGCGGCCGCCGCAAGGAGGCCGCCGAACGCCTGGGTATCAGCCCGCGTACATTGCGCTACAAGCTGGCGCAGATGAGGGATGCGGGGATGGACGTCGAGGGGTATCTGTTCGCCAGTTGAGTTTCACCGGCCTGTGTAGGAGCGTGGCTTGTCCCGCGATCTGCCGGGCACCGGCAGCAATATGTATTCATGCGGATCGTTTGACACACCGCGTGGCATGGATTTGCGGCGGGTTCCCCGCCGATCGTGGGACAAGCCACGCTCCTGCAGCCCTCGCGCATGATGTTCTGTAACCCTCCCAATACTTTCACAAAAGCTGGCACAGTGCCGCCATTGGTCTGGCACCGTTGTTGCTACTACATGGGTAACCGCTGAATCGGTGTCAAAAATTTGCGGCCCCTTTGAGAGAGAAGTCCATGAGCCAAGGTGTTGAATTTAATCGCTTGATGTTGGACATGCGCTCCATGCAGATGGACGCCATGGCCAAGCCGAAGGGCATTGAAGCCCCGGAAATGGCCAGTGGGACCCGTTTTTCCGACATGCTCGGCATGGCGGTTAACAAGGTCAACGACACCCAACAGGCGTCGAACCAATTGTCGACCGCATTCGAGATGGGCAAGAGCGGCGTGGACCTCACCGACGTGATGATTTCCTCGCAGAAAGCCAGCGTTTCGTTTCAAGCGCTGACCCAGGTACGCAACAAGCTGGTTCAGGCGTACCAAGACATCATGCAAATGCCGGTTTGAGGACGATTTAAGTCATGGCTGAAGCCGTCGCCGATAACGTACCTGCAAAAGCGGGTGCGACAGGAAGCAAGCCCCCGGTGTTCGGGCTGGCGTTCCTGCAAAATCTTTCCGAGATGACCATGCTGCGTCAGGTCGGCCTCATGGTCGGTCTGGCCGCCAGCGTGGCGATTGGTTTTGCCGTCGTGCTTTGGTCGCAACAGCCAGACTACAAGCCGCTTTACGGCAGTCTGTCGGGCATGGACACCAAGCAGGTGATGGACACGCTGGCCCAGGCTGACATTCCGTACACCGTCGAGCCGAACTCCGGTGCCTTGCTGGTCAAGTCCGACGACCTGTCCCGTGCCCGCATCAAGCTGGCCGGTGCCGGTATCGCGCAGACCGATGGCAACGTCGGCTTCGAGATTCTCGACAAGGATCAGGGCCTCGGCACCAGCCAGTTCATGGAAGCCACCCGTTATCGTCGTGGCCTGGAAGGCGAACTGGCGCGCACCATTTCCAGCCTTAACAACATCAAGGCCGCTCGCGTTCACCTGGCGATTCCGAAAAGCTCGGTGTTCGTCCGTGACGACCGCAAGCCGACCGCTTCGGTGCTGGTTGAAATGTACGCCGGGCGCAGCCTGGAGCCAGGTCAGGTGACCGCCATCGTCAATCTGGTGGCGACCAGTGTTCCCGAGCTGACCAAGTCTCAGGTCACCGTCGTCGACCAGAAAGGCAACCTGCTGTCGGACCTGGGTGAGAACTCGGAACTGACCATGGCGGGCAAGCAATTCGACTACACCCGGCGCATGGAAACCATGCTGACTCAGCGTGTCCAGAACATCCTGCAGCCGGTGCTGGGCAATGACCGCTACAAGGCAGAAGTGTCGGCCGACGTTGATTTCAGCGCGGTCGAGTCCACCGCCGAGAGCTTCAACCCTGATCAGCCTGCATTGCGCAGCGAGCAGACCACCACCGAACAACGCTCCAGCGGCAGCGGTCCGCAAGGCGTGCCGGGTGCCTTGAGCAACCAGCCACCGGGCCCGGCCACTGCGCCACAGAACGCCACCGCCGGTGCCGCAGGCGCTGCCGGTCCGATCGCCCCGGGCCAACCGTTGCTGGACGCCAATGGTCAGCAGATCATGGACCCGGCCACCGGTCAGCCGATGCTCGCGCCGTACCCGGCCGACAAACGTAATCAATCGACCAAGAACTTCGAGCTGGACCGCTCCATCAGCCACACCAAGCAACAGCAGGGCAAGATCAATCGCCTCTCTGTCGCAGTCGTGGTGGACGATCAGGTCAAGCTCAACCCGGCCAACGGCGAAACCACCATGGTGCCGTGGACCGCCGATCAATTGGCGCGCTTCACCCGTCTGGTGCAGGACGCCGTTGGCTTTGACGCAGCCCGTGGCGACAGCGTGAGCGTGATCAACGTGCCGTTCTCCACCGACCGTGGCGAAGTGATTCCTGACATCGCGTTCTATCAGCAGCCCTGGTTCTGGGACATCGTCAAACAGGCGATGGGCGTGATCTTCATCCTGGTGCTGGTGTTCGGCGTGCTGCGTCCGGTGCTCAACAACATCACCAATCCGAAGGGCAAGCATGCCGACGGTGACGTGGAACTGGGCGGCATGGTCGGTCTGGACGGTGAGCTGGCCAATGACCGCGTGAGCCTGGGTGGCCCGCAAAGTATCCTGCTGCCGAGCCCGACCGAGGGTTATGACGCGCAGCTCAACGCAATCAAGAGCCTGGTGGCTGAAGACCCGGCTCGGGTGGCTCAGGTCGTAAAAGAGTGGATTAACACAGATGAGTGATAGTCGTGCTGCTGCGGTCAAAATGACCCGTGTCGATAAGGCTGCGATCCTGCTCCTCACCCTCGGTGAGACGGACGCCGCTCAGGTGTTGCGCCACATGGGCCCTAAAGAGGTTCAGCGTGTGGGCGTGGCCATGGCGCAGATGCGCAACGTGCACCGCGAGCAGGTCGAGCAGGTGATGAGCGAGTTCGTCGACGTCATCGGCGACCAGACCGGCGTGGGCATCGGCTCCGACGGCTACATTCGCAAAATGCTGACGCAGGCGCTGGGCGAAGACAAGGCCAACGGCCTGATCGACCGCATCCTGCTGGGCGGCAACACCAGCGGCCTGGACAGCCTGAAGTGGATGGAGCCGCGCGCCGTTGCTGACGTCATTCGCTACGAGCACCCGCAGATTCAGGCCATCGTCGTCGCGTACCTCGACGCCGACCAGGCCGGTGAAGTGCTGAGCCATTTCGACCACAAAGTGCGTCTGGACATCATTCTGCGCGTTTCGTCGTTAAACACCGTACAGCCAGCGGCCCTGAAAGAGCTGAACCAGATTCTTGAGAAGCAGTTCTCGGGCAACGCCAACACGTCGCGTACCACTCTGGGCGGTATCAAGCGTGCAGCGGACATCATGAACTTCCTCGACAGCTCGATCGAAGGCCAGCTCATGGATTCCATCCGCGAAGTGGACGAAGACTTGTCGACACAGATCGAAGACCTCATGTTCGTCTTCAACAACCTGTCCGACGTCGACGACCGTGGCATTCAGGCGCTGTTGCGCGAAGTCTCTTCCGATGTGCTGGTGCTGGCCCTCAAGGGTTCGGACGACGCCATCAAAGAAAAGATTTTCAAGAACATGTCCAAACGTGCTGCCGAGCTGTTGCGCGACGACCTGGAAGCCAAAGGCCCGGTTCGTGTCAGCGACGTGGAAGCGGCGCAGAAAGAAATCCTCACCATTGCCCGTCGTATGGCGGAGGCCGGGGAGATCGTTCTCGGCGGCAAAGGTGGCGAGGAAATGATTTAACAGTAGGTGCAGTCGATGTTCAGCTCCGATAAAGAAGCACCCAGCGAGCTTATCCGCGCCAAGGATCTGCGTGGGATCGATGTCTGGACATTGCCCAGCTTCGATCCTCATGTGGAAGAGCCCGAGCCGGAACCGGTGGTTGAGCCGGAGCCTCAGGAAAGCGAAGAAGTGCCGCTGGAGGAAGTCCAGCCACTGACCCTGGAAGAGCTGGAAAGCATCCGTCAGGACGCCTACAACGAAGGTTTCGCCATCGGCGAGAAAGAGGGTTTCCACAGCACGCAGCTCAAGGTTCGCCAAGAGGCCGAAGTGGCTTTGACGGCCAAGTTGGAAAGCCTTGAAACCCTGATGACGCACCTGCTTGAGCCCATCGCCGAGCAGGACGCGCAGATCGAAAAATCCATGATCCAGTTGGTCGAGCACCTCGCCCGGCAGGTCATTCAGCGCGAGCTGAAAACCGATTCCAGCCAGATCGGCAAAGTGCTTCAGGACGCCTTGCGGCTGTTGCCCATGGGCGCCACCAACGTGCGGATTCTGGTCAATTCTCAGGACTTCGCCCAGGTCAAAGCGCTGCGTGAACGCCACGAAGAAAACTGGCGCATCCTCGAAGACGACACCCTGCAGCCGGGCGGGTGCCGGGTCGAAACCGAACACAGCCGCATCGACGCGACCATCGAGACACGTTTGAGCGTGGCCATCGCCAAGATGTTCGACCAGCTGCACGAACAAGCCCTGCACCCGACGGTGCCGGACGTGAGTGTCGATCTGGAAGCCGCGATCAAAAGCGCCGAAGACCTGATGCAGAAAAACGCGGACGCGTCCGATGCGTCTTGAGCGCACCAGCTTCGGCAAACGCCTGAGCGCCTACCCTGACGCCATCAGCTTGCCCGTCCAGCCCGTGGTCGAAGGCCGCCTGCTGCGCATGGTGGGCCTGACGCTTGAGGCGGAAGGCCTGCGTGCGGCGATGGGCAGCCGCTGTGTAGTGATCAACGACGACAGCCATCAACCGGTGGAAGTCGAGGCCGAAGTCATGGGCTTTGCCGGTGGCAAGGTGTTCCTGATGCCCGTGGGCAGCGTCGCCGGCATTGCACCGGGCGCACGCGTGGTGCCGCTGCCTGACACCGGGCGTTTGCCGATGGGCATGACCATGCTCGGTCGTGTGCTCGATGGCGCCGGTCGTCCGCTGGACGGCAAGGGCGGCATGAAGGCCGAAGACTGGGTGCCGCTGGACGGCCCGACCATTAACCCGCTCAAACGCGACCCGATCAGCCAGCCGCTGGATGTCGGCATTCGCTGCATCAACGGTTTGTTGACGGTGGGTCGCGGCCAGCGTCTGGGCCTGTTCGCCGGGACTGGCGTGGGTAAATCCGTGCTGCTGGGGATGATGACCCGCTTCACCGAGGCCGACATCATCGTCGTCGGGCTGATCGGTGAACGGGGCCGTGAGGTGAAGGAATTCATCGAACACATCCTCGGCGAAGAAGGCCTCAAGCGCTCTGTAGTCGTCGCATCCCCTGCAGACGACGCGCCCCTGATGCGTCTGCGGGCGGCGATGTATTGCACGCGGATCGCCGAATATTTCCGCGACAAGGGCAAGAACGTCCTGTTGCTGATGGACTCCCTGACCCGTTTCGCCCAAGCCCAGCGGGAAATCGCCCTGGCGATCGGCGAACCGCCCGCAACCAAAGGCTATCCGCCGTCAGTGTTCGCCAAACTGCCGAAACTGGTGGAGCGCGCCGGTAACGCTGAGAAGGGCGGCGGTTCGATCACCGCGTTCTACACCGTTTTGTCCGAAGGCGACGACCAACAGGACCCGATTGCCGACTCGGCGCGGGGCGTGCTGGACGGCCACATCGTGCTGTCGCGGCGCCTGGCGGAAGAGGGGCATTACCCGGCCATCGACATCGAAGCGTCCATCAGCCGGGTCATGCCGTCCGTGGTCTCGCCCGAGCACATGGTTCAGGCCCAGTACTTCAAGCAATTGTGGTCGCGCTACCAGCAGAGTCGCGACTTGATCAGCGTCGGTGCCTATGTCGCCGGGGGGGATCGCGAGACGGACACGGCGATCAATCTGCAGCCGCAACTGGTGCGTTATCTGCGTCAAGGGCTGCACGACAACGAGAGCATGGAGAGCAGCGAAGCGCAGCTGGCGAGGATCTTCAATCCTCAGGCCGGGGGCTGATAGCCCATGGCCCAGAGTCGCGCCGCCCGACTGGCGCCGGTGGTGGACATGGCCGAAAAGGCCGAAAAGACCGCCGTTCAGCGTCTGGGGCATTTTCAAGGACAGGTTCGGCTGGCCGAGAGCAAACTCGGCGAGCTGGAGAAGTTTCGCTCCGACTATCAACAGCAATGGATCGACAAAGGCGCCCATGGCGTGTCCGGCCAGTGGCTGATGAACTACCAGCGCTTTCTCAACCAGCTTGAGACGGCGGTGAGTCAGCAGCGGCAGAGTCTGAACTGGCACCAGAACAACCTGAATAAAGCCCGGGGTGAGTGGCAGAAGGCGTATGCCCGGGTCGAGGGGTTGCGCAAGTTGGTGCAACGGTACATCGACGAGGCGAGGGCGCTGGAAGATAAGCGCGAGCAGAAACTGCTGGATGAGTTGTCGCAGCGGTTGCCCCGGGTTGATCAGCAAATTTAGGGGGCGTTGGGTTTTAGGTGCATATCCATTTAATCGGGTGTTGCTGATATTGGTTCCGCTCTTACAGCGGGTCACTTTTCTTTCGGTCTGTGTCAACGTAGTTGTCGCTTCAGATCTCAAGCAGCCTGTCTATTCACAGGATCACGTTCGCGATTCAAGT
>NZ_JAAAKW010000020.1 GCF_009905615.1 Pseudomonas sp. SLFW | reverse complement strand
GATAATCAGTTGACTTCAGTCTTACAGCACAAGCACCCACACGAATTGCTTGATTCAATTGTTAAAGAGCGGTTGGTTAAGAGCTTTTCGTCTCAACCGAGGCGCGCATTCTACAGCAGCGTCTCAATCTGTCAAGCGGTTATTTTCTGAAGTTTTCAAAGTTTCCTTATCAACTTCAACCACTTGCGCTTCGTTCGACTTGGCGTCTCATGTCAGCGGGAGGCGAATTCTACAGCGTTACAACTTGCTGTCAACCACCTTTTTCACCGCTGTCGATTCGAACACCAGAACCGAAGCATTTCCTCGCTATCCTGAACCTGTAACTCTTTGATCTTCAAGGAGTTTTCGGTTCCGACTGCGCCGGAAGTGGGGCGAATTATAGACACATCCGGAGGGGCGTCAAGCACTTATTCCGAATACTTTCAAAAATCGTCCCAGACGATAAAAATGAGCACTATATTGCTCAGAGCCAGATTCTTGAGCATCATGACGTCCCTCTTCTATATGCACGTCCAGCCTTTCGGATCTTAATAACGCAATGAACGCAAACCCCACCCGCCTGACAGCCGTTCTTCTCCCGGTCGGCATGCTGCTGATTGCCATGATGTCGGTGCAGACCGGCGCCTCGCTCGCCAAGTCATTGTTCCCAGCCATCGGCGCTCAAGGCACTACGACCTTGCGCCTGGTGTTCGCGAGCATCCTGATGACGCTGATCCTGCGCCCATGGCGCACGACATTCACCTCCAGCTCCCTGCGCACGGTGCTTATATATGGCATCGCACTGGGCGGCATGAATTTCCTCTTCTATATGGCTATCCGCACGATTCCTCTGGGGATCGGCGTTGCGCTGGAGTTCACCGGGCCACTGGCGGTCGCTTTGCTGCACTCACGCAAAGTCACGGACTTCATCTGGATCGTACTGGCGGTGACAGGCCTCGCCTTACTCATTCCCATGGGGCAGGCAAATGGCCTGGATCTGGCCGGCGCTCTTTATGCGTTGGGCGCAGGCGTTTGCTGGGCGGGCTACATTCTGTTCGGGCAGAAGGCCGGTGCGGATCATGGCGTGCAAACAGCTGCGCTCGGCGTGGTCATTGCCGCCATCTTCATTGCCCCGATTGGGGTAGCGCATGCGGGCAGCGCTTTGCTTGACCCTGCTCTGATCCCGATCGCTCTTGGCGTCGCCATCCTTTCGACGGCACTGCCTTACAGCCTGGAGATGATCGCCCTCACCCGAATGCCCGTTCGCACATTCGGCACGTTGATGAGCATGGAACCTGCCGTGGGCGCACTGTCCGGATTGCTGTTTCTGCATGAGAGCCTGACCCTGACCCAGTGGCTGGCCATCAGTGCGATCATCGTCGCCTCGGTCGGTGCGACACTGACCACGCGCCCCGAGCCTGTGGCCTTGGTGCCAGCCGACTGACGCTTTTTGGGCTCAGTTACACGATGTCACTGGTATTTGTAACGCTGTTGCGCCATGTTTACGTCCAAGCCCCTCCATTGCGGAGCTTCATTTGGATGGGCATGGCTGTTGGCTTCAGGCAAGCGAGCGAATTCAAGCTAGGGACTGAGCGGTTGTGGCCGGTCAGGTAAGGAAATGAATGAAGTACATTTTAATAATGCTGGCCATTGTGAGCGTCGCCGGATGCGCCGCCACCTCCAAGCCAGTGAAGAGCAAGCGGGGCCTGCACATCAATTGCTCCGGTCTCTCGTCTTCGTGGGATCAGTGCTACAAGATGGCGACCGACTCCTGTGAATCCCGGCAATACCGGGTCATTGCCAAATCAGGCGACGCGACCGAGGACCCGGGAGATTTCCCATTGGGACTCAATCCGGCTGGCTATACCAGCCGCAGCATGATCATCGTGTGCAAGAAGCCGACTCAGCCCTGAAGCCCTTCCCCATTCGTTTGCCTGCCCTTCCAGGCGCAGGCATCGAATTCGTCCTGTAGCTTCCGTCCCTATGGAGCTCGACCTGATCAGACGGCGGCGGTGCGCAATTCCAGCCATGCCAGCGCCAGGCCGTCGAGCAATGGGCTCAAGCGGCGCTTGACGTCCGCGTGGTAGCCATTCAACCACTCACGTTCTTCTTCCGTCAGCAGACTCACCTCCAGGCAGCGCGTATCGATCGGGCACAAGGTCAGGGTTTCGAATTTCAGGAATTCGCCAAACTCGGTCTTGCCCGCTTCCTGGTTGATGACCAGGTTCTCGATCCGCACGCCCCACTGACCCGGACGATAAGTCCCCGGCTCGATGGAGGTGATCATCCCCGGCTGCATCGCGGTTTGCGGCGTGGCCGGTGCCTGGTAGGCGATCACCTGCGGGCCTTCATGCACGTTGAGGAAGTAGCCGACGCCGTGCCCGGTGCCGTGACCATAGTTGACGCCCTCGGCCCAGATCGGCGCCCGAGCGATCGCATCCAGCAGGGGCGAGAGAATGCCGCGCGGAAAGTGGGCGCGGGACAGTGCGATCACCCCCTTCAATACCCGCGTGCAATCACGCTTTTGATCGGCGGTCGGCGTTCCGACAGGCACCATACGGGTGATGTCGGTGGTGCCACCCAGATACTGGCCCCCGGAATCGATCAGCAACAGCCCGTCGCCTTCGATGACGGAGTGTTCCTCTTCCGTGGCGCGGTAATGCGGCATCGCGCCGTTACCGTTGAAGCCCGCAATGGTCGCGAAGCTTTGAGAGATGTAGTCCGGACGCTTCGCGCGAGCCGCGCTGAGTTTTTCGTCGATGGTCAGCTCGGTGACACGCTCATTGCCCAGCGCCGAGTCCAGCCAAGCGAAGAATTCGCACAGCGCGGCGCCATCCTGTTCCATGGCCTGACGAATGTGCTGGGCGTCCGCCTCGCTTTTTTGTGATTTAAACAGGGTGCTCGGGTTGAGGCCTTCGACCAACGTGACTTCGCTGTCCAGATAGTCGAGCAGGCCACAGGTCACCCGCGCCGGGTCAACCAGCAGCCTCGCCTCTTTCGGCACGGCACGCAACGCGGCGCCAATGGCGGTGTATTCGCGCAGCGTGATGCCTTCGTTTTCGAGGGTTTTGCGCAGCGCCGGGTTCACTTTCTCGGGAGCCACGAACAAGCTGACACTGTCAGGGCCGATCAATGCGAAGGAAATGAACACTGGATTGTAGGAAACGTCTTCGCCGCGCAAGTTAAACAGCCAGGCGATGTCGTCCAGCGTCGCGAGAAAATGCCAGTCGGCGCCGCGCTCGGCGATCACCTTGCGCAGCCGGGTCAGTTTTTCCGGGCGGGATTGCGTGGCCTGAGGCGCGACGTGCTCATAAATAGCCTGGGTCGGCAGCACGGGGCGGCCTTCCCACAGCTCGGTCAGCGGATCGAGGTCGGTGCGCAGTCGGGCACCACGGGCATAAAGGTTGCTGGCCAGCGTGCGTGAGGACGCGACCGCCAGGACAGCACCATCAACCGCGACTACGGAATCAGTCTTGGCCTGCTCCGCCAGCCATTCCAGCGGCCCCGGCTGGCCGGGTTGCAACTTGACCAGTTCGATCCCGCTGCCCGCCAATTCTTTAGTGGCCTGCTCCCAGTAGCGGCTGTCGGCCCACACGCCCGCGAAATCAGGGGTGACGATCAGCGTGCCGACCGACCCATGGAAGCCCGACAGCCATTGCCGGCCTTGCCAATACCCCGGCAGGTATTCCGACAGATGAGGATCGGCCGACGGCACCAGCCAGGCGTCGATGCCTTCACGACTCATGAGGGCGCGTGCCTGCGCCAAGCGTTGCGCCACCACTCCACTGGTTTTCGACTGCGTGTTCATTGAATCTCCTGCTGACCCGAAATTGTTTGCGTCGCACCTGACAGATAATGGAGGACGTATCGGCGGGGAGCAACCGCAGGCCAGGTATCACGAGATGACGGCAACGGTCAGTCGGAACGCGTTATGCCTCAAGCAGTTAGAACGGCATGACATTAGACCTTTCAGAAAGTTTCAAAGATTGCGTTATTAATTTCGAACTGATCCAACACTAACAGACCGGGCAAAGTTGGATAAAACGGCGCCAAACTTTCATCACTTCGTTAGTTGCTCAGTTCCTGTTTTGATCACAAACGAGCGCACTAAGACGTTCAATTAACCCGCGCCATAAAACCGATAACTACACCCTGCGCCTGACTTCTGGCGGTGGAAAACTGTCTTTTGCCGGGTTTCCCACCTGCTTTGGAGTTGTCTTCTCAATGCTTCAAAAGCGTCAGCGCACCGTGATAGAGCAACGCTATTTTTTTGACTTGTATATAAATCAATAAGTTACACAATCAAAACGACGGGTTATCAAAAATTTTACAGAATGTTGGCGAAATAATTTGACAGAAAGTCTGCGCCCGTCGATATATATGCCTGTCCAATGTTTTCCTGTTTTAGCAGCGCAGCCACAGAGCTGTGCGCAGAAGACATTTTGGACTTCATCATGCTGTATCTGCCTACGAAGTTAATGAACACAAACGGTGTGTCCCTTGCGCCGGTGGGCATGTGTTGGCCGAAAGAAAATTTTCAAAAGAACTGAAAGTGCTCGGTTGGGCGGTAGCTTTGCCCAACGCTTTTCCCAGGGCTCTTTTGAAAAGACAGCGTGAACAAACAGTGAGTAGAACAGCAGGATCTGCAGATTCGGGCGGTAGCGTGCCTGAAGCCTCAATCGCAACCTGTTGTGTCCCCTTTCCTTATTTAGAGGACGCGATGCAATGCCCTTATCTTTCGACATGGATGAGCAGCTGGCCCAGCGCCTGGCTGACGAAATCGATACCCACGGCTTTGCAAAGCTCGGCGGCGCGGTGTCCGACGCAGACCTTCAACAGCTGCGCGCCTGGACCGACGAACAAGCGCGCAAACACCAGGGTGAATACTTCGCCTATCACGGTGAAGCGATGCTGGGCGAAAGCCTGCTGTCGAGCTACTGGACCGACCCGCGCTTCAAGTCGCTGCTGGGAGGCCTCTACCGACATGCCGCCCGGCACGATGCCCGCAGCGATCGGATCTTTCCGGTGCTGCGTTGCGTACAGGGCAATCAGGGCAAGCGCGAATCCAATGCCTTTCACTACGACGCAAGTCTGGTGACAGCGCTGATTCCGGTGTTCATCCCCACAGAGGGCGAGGAGCGCGGTGATCTGATGCTCTTCCCGAACATTCGACGGGTGCGTGGTTGGGTGCTGTTCAACGTGATCGAGAAAGCGTTGCTGCAGAACAAGGTTACCCGTGGCTGGATCGTCAAAGGCATGCAGCGCAACTGGCTCAAGCCTTATGTCCTGCGCCTGGAACCCGGCAATGTTTATTTCTTCTGGGGCTACCGCACGCTGCACGCCAATCAGCCCTGCGGTGCCGATGTGAAGCGCGCCACGGCGCTGTTCCACTTTGGTGACCCCCACACAGGCAGTCTGGCGACCCGGCTGATTCTGCGGATCAACCAGGGTCGAGCGAGACGGATGAGTAACAAAGCCGGTAGTCAGCCTCCCGCTTCCACACAGAGCTAAACCGGACCGCACACGGTGTGCAACCCGCCTTGAAAGCACGGCTGCCTAAAAGCCCTGAAAGATTTGCGTCAGAAATGGAGATTTCGATGATCAACGTAACCAAGACTTACCTGGGCGATATCGACAAGTTCAAAACTTACGTCGAAGGCATCTATGCGCGTGGCTGGTTGACCAACCACGGTCCGCTGGTGTGCCAACTGGAAGAGCGCCTGAAGGAATACCTCGGCGTCAGGCACGTCATCCTGACTAACAACGGCACCCTCGCCCTGCAAGTCGCCTACCGCGCACTCGGCCTGAGCGGCAGCGCAGTGACCACGCCCTTCAGCTTCGTGGCCACCAGCAGTTCGTTGCAATGGGAAGGCATTCGCCCGATCTTCGCGGACATTGATGCGCAGACCTGGAACATCTCCCCTGAGCACATCGAAAGCCGCATCGTCTCGGACACCACCGCGATCGTCGGCACCCACGTGTTCGGCAACCCCTGCGCGGTGGAACGCATCGAAGAAATCGCCCGTCGGCGCAATCTGAAAGTCGTGTACGACGGCGCCCATGCCTTCGCCGTGCGCCACGCCGGTCAGTCGGTGCTCAACTGGGGCGACATCAGCACCTTGAGCTTTCATGCCACCAAGCTGTTTCACACCATTGAAGGCGGCGCGATCATCACCAACGACGATGAGCTGGCTCGTCGCGTTCACTTGCTGTGCAACTTCGGCATCGTTGAAGTCGACAAGATCGACGGCATCGGCATCAACGCCAAGCTCAACGAATTTTCAGCGGCAATGGGCCTGTGCATTCTCGACGACATCGAGAACATTCTTCAGCAACGCGCTGAAATTGCCCACCGCTACACCACCCGCCTGGGCGATTACGTCGACCTCCAGAAACCGGAAGACAACAGCGAGCTCAACAACAGTTACTACCCGATCGCCCTGAGCGACGAGCAGCAGTTGTTGCGCGTACGCAGTGCCTTGAACACCAATGGCATCAACCCGCGCCGGTATTTCTACCCCTCGCTGGACACCCTTGAATACCTGCAACCGCAGGCGGCACAAACTGCGTCGCGCGCCTTGAGTGACCGCGTGCTCTGCCTGCCGATCTTCCCGGGCCTGCAAGTGGAAGATCAGGAACGGGTGATTGCCACCGTGATTGCCGAATGCAGCCTGGGTCATGCGTCCTACCAGGCCCCGAACCTGGCGAGCGCCATCTGAAGCCGGTGTCACGTCACGTTCAGGCAAGAAAGGGACATTCCATGCAAACCAAACGCTCAGTCATACGCAACACTGCGTTGAGCTATGCAGGCCAGGCCTACACGCTGCTGGTGGGAATCCTGATCATGCCGTTCTACCTCGGCCACATGGGCGCCGAGGCATATGGCCTGATCGGTTTCTTCTCGGTGTTGCAGGCCTGGCTGCAATTGCTGGACGCGGGGTTGTCGCCCAGCCTGGTGCGCGCCGTTGCGCATCAGCAAGGGGCGACGGTGCAGGACTATCACTCCGGCCGCCTGCTGCGGTCGTTCGAACTGATCTTCGTGCCGTTGGCCGGCCTGTGTTGTGTGGCGATGATGGCCGGGAGTGACTGGATCGCCGTGCACTGGCTCAACGCCAAGGAGCTGTCGACCCAGACGCTGGTCGAGTGCATCAGCCTGATGGGTATCGTGATCGCCCTGCGGCTGTTTTCGACACTCTATAAAAGCGGGATTCAGGGCCTCGAACAACACGCATGGCTGAACATCGCCAACGTGATCATCGCCACCCTGCGCTACTTCGGCGGGCTGTTTCTGGTGAGTACGATCACCAGCGACCCGGTGACGTTCTTCGAGTTTCAGGTGCTGGTGGGGCTGGTCGAAACCCTGATCTTTGCCGCCCGCGCGTATCAGCAGATGCCGAAGCCGTCGTTGTTGACCGGATTCGACTGGCAGTTGGTCAAACCGATCATCCCGTTCGCCGCCAGCATGTCGGGCACTGCGGTGTTGTGGATCGTGCTGACCCAGATCGACAAGGTGCTGCTGTCCGAGATGCTGCCGCTCAACGAGTACGGTTACTTCTCGCTGGTGGCGCTGATTACCACCGGGATCATGATGTTGAGCAACCCCCTGGCGCAGACGCTGCTGCCGCGTCTGACGGTGTTGATGGCCGAGGGACGTCGCGATGACATGCACGCTTTGTTTCTGGCCGCCAACCGCTTCGTCTGCACGTTTCTGTTTCCACTGGCCGCGCTGATCGCCTTGCATGCTCACGAGATGGTGTACGCCTGGTCGGGCGATCGACTGGCCGCCGACTGGAGCCGCTCGATTCTGCCTTGGTACTCGCTGGGCAGCGCGATCATGGCCGTCAGTGCGTTTCAGTTCTACCTGCAATACGCCTATGGGCAGATGCGATTGCACGTCTGGTACAGCGTCATTTCTGCGCTGATCACGGTGCCAGTGATGGTGCTGGCGATTCACTTTTACGGAGCCTTGGGCGCCGCCCTCGCCTGGTTCGTTCTGCGCGTGGTGTCGTTCGCCATCTGGCCGATGATCGTGCATCAACGCCTCGCGCCGGGCATTCACGGCTTCTGGTTGCGCGACATCTTGCGCATCAGCGTGATGACGGCCGTGGGCCTGGCGATCAGCGAGCCGGTGCTGCGACTGATCGCCGATGACAATCGCTTCAACACGTTCTTGGGTCTGGCCGTCAGCGGCCTGATCACGCTGATGGTGGTAGCCGCCAGCTACAAGCCACTGGTGACGAAGATTTCCGTCCTGTTCAGCAAGCCCAGTCTCTAACGAGGCTTTAAACCGAGAGCCACAGCCATGGATGCTATTAGCAAAAAGACGAGCGTCTCGCCGTCCGCCGCACCCCTGGTCAGCATTGTCTGTCCAGCCTACAACCAGCAAGCCTACGTCGCTCAGACGCTGGAAGGCTTTCTGATGCAGGAAACGTCGTTCGAATTCGAAATTCTGGTGAACGACGACGCCTCCACGGATGGCACCGCCCGCATCATTGCCGAATACGTCGAACGTTACCCGACGCTGATCCGGCCCTTCTATCACGAGACGAACCAGTACTCACAAGGCAACTCGTCAGTGCCGCGCCTGTTTGGCCAGGCACGGGGCCGCTACATCGCTTTCTGCGAAGGCGACGATTACTGGACCGACCCGCGCAAACTGCAGATCCAGGTGGAGTTCCTCGAAAACCACCCCGATTACGTGCTGACCTACCACGACGCCATTCCCTTCGACACCAACGGCCAGTACCCAATTCAGCTGCAAGGCGAGTTGCGGGGCGACGCCACGGCGCTGGAGTTGCAAAAGGCCCGGCCCATTTCGACGCTGACCACGGTGTTTCGCAACGTCTTCGACTCGCTGCCCAAGGAACTGGTCGGCGCGCCGCTGAACGATCTGGTGTGGTGGTCGCTGCTCGGGGCGTACGGCAAGGGCAAATTCATGGCCGACATCAAGCCCGCCATGTATCGCCTGCATCCGGGTGGTGTGTTCTCCATGCGCTCGAACAAACGCAAATTGCACATGGCGTTGCAAACGTCCGGCGCACTGGCCAACTACTACAACCGCCTGGGCAACGACGAGCTTTACGAGCACTTCCTGATGGAGCTGATCGGTTACTCACTGTCCGCGATCACGCCTCAGCGCAAGGTCCAGACCCTGCTGCAAGTGGGGCGCAATTTCAGCACTAACATCGGCAAGAGACTGATGACGACGTTCAGCAAAGGTCATGTTCAGTAACGTTCTGGTGGTCTGCGTCGGCAACATCTGTCGCAGCCCCATGGCCGAGGCGATGCTCCGACAACGCGTACGCACAGGCGTCGTGATCTCGTCGGCCGGCACCCACGCCATGCTCAGTTCCACCATGGACCCACTGGCCAAGGCCGTGTTGCAGGTCAACGGCGTCGAGGCTCACCGGCATCGCAGTCGTCAGATCGACCGGCAAATGCTTTACGACGCGGACCTGATCCTGCTGATGGAAAACCGCCAGATGCAAAGCGTGCTCAAGCTGGCCCCCGAGGTACGCGGCAAGACGTTTCTGATTGGCAAATGGCAACACGCACTGGAAATAGCCGACCCCTACCGGCGCCCGAAACTAGCCTTTGAACAGACCTACGAGCAGCTTTCGCGTTGCGTCGACGACTGGCTTCCTTATCTTCAGTCAGGAGATCCAAGATAAATGACCGCTATGAACCGTACTTCCCTGGACGAGGTCCAGGACTCCCGGATCGATTTGGCGACTATCTTGCGCACACTTTTCGATCACAAAGGAATGATTGCATCGATTGTCGGTGTCTGCGTCCTGATTGGACTCACCTACGCCGTCCTCGCCACGCCGATCTTTCAGGCCAACGCGATGATCCAGATCGAGCCGAAGAAAATCGGCATCGAGGGCCGCACGGAGATCAACGCCAAGCCGCTGTCGGTGTCCCAGGCGACCACCGAAATCGAACTGATCAAATCCCGCGCGGTGCTGGGCAAGGTCGTGGAAGACCTCAAGCTCAACATTATTCAGAAGCCGAAATACGTGCCGGGCATCGGCGGTTACATGGCCCGTCACTTCAAGCCTGATCACGAAGGCGAAATCGCCTCGTCGATGTTCGGCCTCGACAGCTACGCGTGGGGCGGCGAGAAGATCGACATCTTCCAGCTGGAAGTGCCTGACGCGCTGCTCGGCGAGAAAATGACGATGGTCATCGACAAGCCTGAAACCTTCAGCCTGTACGACGAAGACCACAACAAGCTGCTCAGCGGCCCGGTCGGTCAGAGCGTTGAAGGCAGTGGCCTGAAGATTCAGGTCGCCGCGCTCGCAGGGCGTCCGGGCACCGAGTTCACGGTGATCCGTCAACGCACCCTGACCGCCGCACTGGATTATCAGGACCGCCTGAAAATCATTGAAGCGGGCAAAGACTCCGGCATCGTGTACCTGACGATTCAGGACCCCGATCCCGCCTTGGCCAAGCGCATCCTCAATGAAGTCAGCCGCCTGTACGTGCGCCAAAACGTGGAACGCAGTTCAGCCGAAGCCGCCCAGCGCCTTGAATTCCTGCGCTCGCAGTTGCCAGCGGTTCGCAAACAGTTGGAGCAGTCGGAAATTGCCTTGAACAATTTCCAGACCAGCGCCAAGTCGGTGGACCTGAGCGTGGAGACCAAATCGGTCCTCGACCAAGTGGTCAAGCTGGAAGGCACGTTGTCTGACCTGAAGATGAAGCGGGTCGATGTCGAGCGGTTGTACACGCCGGAGCACCCGACCTATCGCGGTCTGATGACCCAGATCAGCCAGGTTGAAGCGCAGAAAGCGGCGCTGCTGAAGAAAATCGAAACCTTGCCTGCCACGCAACAGGAATTGCTGCGCCTGACCCGCGACATGCAGGTCACTTCGCAGACGTACACCCTGTTGCTGGACAAGAGCCAGGAGCAGGACATTCTGCGCGCTGGCAGCATCGGCAACGTCCGGGTGATCGACAACGCCGACGCCAACGTCGAAGAGCCGGTCAAGCCAATGCGCAAAATCATCGTGCTGGTCGCCGCCCTCGTCGGTCTGCTGCTGGCGGTTGCCACCGTGTTTGTGCGTCAGGCGTTCTATCGCGGCGTGGATAACCCCGACGTGATCGAAAACCTGGGCATGCCGGTCTACGCGTCGCTACCGTTTTCGCGACAGCAGGAGCGCATGGACAAAGCGGGCAGCCGTTCAGGCGGCAAGGAGCCCCGCCTGCTCAGCGTCAGCGCGCCAACGGAACTGGCGATCGAGTCGCTGCGCAGCCTGCGCACCAGCCTGCATTTCGCCATGCTCGAAGCGCGCAACAACGTGCTGATGATTTCCAGCCCGACGCCGGGCGTGGGCAAATCGTTCGTCTCCAGCAACCTGGCGGTGATCATTGCCCAGACCGGCAAACGCGTGCTGCTGATCGACGCCGACATGCGCAAAGGCTACCTGCACAAGCTGTTCAACCTGACGCCCAAGCATGGCTTGTCCGACACCCTGGCCGCGCGGCTGAAAAGCAAGGAAGTGATCAACCACACCGAAGTGCGCAACCTGGACTTCATTTCCTGTGGTTTCGCGGCGCCCAACCCGTCGGAGCTGTTGATGCATGACAACTTCAACAAGCTGATCACCGACCTGTCGCCGCTGTATGACCTGGTGATCGTCGACACCCCGCCGATCCTGGCCGTCACCGACGCCACGCTGGTGGGGCGCCAATCGGGCACCTGTCTGCTGGTCACCCGGTTCGGCTTGAGCACTGCCAAGGAAATCGAGGCGTGCAAACGTCGCCTGATGCACAACGGCATCGTGATCAAAGGGGCGATTTTCAACGGCGTGCTGCGCAAGGCGTCCACCGCCGACTACGACTGCGCCGCGTACGGCTACGACTACACGACCGTTCGTAAATAACCCATGACGCCCCGCCGCACCCACGCGGGCGGGGCACCCAGCAGTAGAAGTGCAGTAAAGGAGACGTTCATGGCCAGGACCATTGCAGTGATGCAACCTTATCTCTTTCCCTATCTGGGTTACTTTCAGCTCATCGCCGCGGCAGACGTTTTCGTCCTGGGAGACGATCTGCACTATGTGCGTTCGGGCTGGGTCAACCGCAACCGCATTCTTCACGGCGACGAAGCCCGCCTGATCAGCTTTCCGTTGAAGAAAGACCGCTTTTTGTTGCAGATCAATCAGCGCCAGTTGTGCGACGGTTTCAGCGAAGAAGCCGAGCGGCTGATTCGTCTGATCACCGAAAGCTACGAGCACGCGCCCTACTTCGCCCAGGTCATGCCGCTGATCGAGCGCCTGATCCGCTTTCCTCAACAGAACATCGCGCTCTACGCCGAAAATGCGCTGCGTGAAATGTGCGCCTACTTGCACATCGTCACGCCGATCATGCGCAGTTCGGACCTGATTCTGGGCAGCCCGGCGGACAAGCAGGAACGCATCATCCGCATTGCCCACACGTTTGAAGCGACGACGTTCATCACGCCCGAAGGGGGATCGGTGGTGTACGACCGTGACCACTTCGCGAGAAACCGCCTGCTGGTGCGGTTTTTCCGGATGGGCACGGTGGAATACCCACAGTTTGGTCAACCTTTCGTCGCGAATTTATCCATCATCGATGTACTGATGTTCAACTGCGTCGAGCAGGTCCAACACATGCTGACTCAATACCAGCTGGACAAGCACCCGCCCGCCGCCGATCCCGGACTGCTGGCCAGGCCGACGCCACACCCTGAGCGTGTTTCAACCCCGACGAACCGGATTGCAGTGGAGTGAAGAACGATGTCTCAAGCCGATAGCCCTTCCAGCAACCCCGCCCGCTGGTACCTGATTCAGACCAAACCCCGCCAGGAAGGCCGGGCGCAGGAACATTTGCAGCGCCAGCATTTCGAGTGCTACCGACCGGTCAAGCATGGCGAGAAAAAACGCGGCTCTCGCGGCCCCACCGAAGAAGAGCTGTTCCCGGGCTATCTGTTCATTCGCATGGACCAGACGAATGACAACTGGTATCCGATCCGCTCGACCCGTGGCGTGGCCCGTATCGTGACCTTTGGCGGGATGCCGATTCCGGTCAAGGACGAACTGATCGAGCAGATCCGCGAACGCCTGCTGGTGCCGCTGCCGAAAGTGGCGTTTCAACAGGGCGAAGCCGTGCGCATCACCGCCGAGGGCTTCAACGATGTGGAAGCGATCTTCCTCACGGCCGATGGCGATGAGCGTGCGGTGATCCTGCTCAACCTGCTGCACCGCGAACAGAAAGTGACCTTGCCGGTCAGCAGCCTGTCGCGGATGGAAGTGCGGGTCAGCTGAAAACCCGCAACCCTTTGTAGGCACGCAAACCTCTGTGGGAGCGAATTCATTCGCGAGAGGGCGGTACATCCGATGCTGATCTGTCGGATATGAAACCGCATCGCGAATGAATTCGCTCCCACAGCAGTCAGCCCTGTGCTCGGCAACACCCCCGACTTCGTTTATGAGTGCTGAGCATTTCGCCCGGCGCTCTCGATCCTCTTTGCCCGGAACTCACCATGACCTCCAAAACGACGCTGGTGACGCTCACCTATGGTGACCGTTTCAATTACCTGCACACACTTGTCAGCCGTTCGCTGGAAAGCCCGTTGATCGACCGCGTGATCATTGTCAGCAACGCGTCGACCTCGCCACTGGACACCCTGCGTCGTACCTGGCCGGATCAGGTCAGCGTGATCTACATGCACGAGAACACCGGCTCGGCCCGTGGTTACTCGGTGGGCATTCAGGCCGCGCTGGATGCCGGCGCCGAACACATCTGGCTGATGGACGACGACAACGCGCCGACGATCAACGCCATCGCGACGCTGCATCAGGTGCTCGAAGAACGCAAACTCATCGACGGTGAAGAAAAAGCCGCCGTGCTGGGTTTTCGTCCGACCCACCAAGCAGACATCGCCGCCGGTGTGCCGAAACGTTTCGCGATCCAGCGCCGGTCGAGCTTCTTCGGTTTCCACATCGCGCAGCTGCCTTACAAAATCTGGCGCCGCCTGCCGTGGGGCGCACCGCAAGGGGCTCAAGGCAAGCTGCAAATGGTGGAGCTGCCGTTCGCGACCTACGGCGGCCTGCTCGCCCACCGCAACCTGTATCGCAAGATCGGCCTGCCGCTGGACGCGTTGATGCTTTACGCCGACGACAGCGAATACACCTGGCGCATCACGGCAGGTGGCGGACGGATTTTCCTGGTGCCGGACGCGGTGCTCGATGACCTGGAAAGCTCCTGGAACATCAAGGCGCGCACCAACAACATCTACGAGAGCTTCCTGCTGGGCGGCTCCGACTTGCGGGCCTACTACGGCGCGCGCAACCAGGCCTGGTTCGACAAGAACGTCTGGGCCAACTCGTCGCTGCTGTACAGCCTCAACCGCTGGGCGTTTTTCCGGTTGTTGCGGTTGATCGCCAAGCGCCGGGGCGCCGAAGAGCGCCTGAGCCTGATTGAAAAAGCCATCCGTGACGGTGAGTCCGGCGTACTGGGTCTGAATCAGTCGTATCCACTATGAAAATACTGTTCATCAGCAGCCTGTACTCACCCCACATCGGTGGCGGCGCGGAGGTCATTCTTCAACGCACCGTCGAAGGCCTGCAACAACGCGGCTGCCAGGTCAGCGTGCTGGTGACCGGTCCCGACACGGGGCTGGCGACCGAGACGGTCAATGGCGTGAAGGTTTACCGCGCCGGTCTGCACAATTTCTACTGGCACTTCGGCGCACAGCGTCCGGGGCGTCTGGCGCGATTGGGCTGGCACCTGCGAGACCGTTACAACGGCGCCATGCGTCGCTATGTAAAGGACGTGATCAGCGTCGAGCAACCCCATTTGGTCGTCTGCCACAACCTCGCAGGCTGGTCGGTCTCGGTCTGGGATGAAATCACCGCCGCCCGGTTGCCCATCGTTCAGGTGCTGCACGACATGTACCTGATGTGCCCGAGCAGCAACATGTTCAAGCGCGGCCAGTGCTGTCAGCAGCAATGCAGCAGTTGTCAGTCGTTTCGCAAAGGCCACGACGCCCGCTCGGCACAGGTCTCGACGGTGGTCGGGGTCAGCCAGTTCATCCTCGACAAGTTGCAGAAGCGCGGTTACTTCAACGAGGCCAAAGGTTACGTGGTGCACAACGCCAGTCCTTATGCTGCCGTACGCAACGGATTGAGCCGGCAACGCCAGCTTGACCCGGTGATGCGAAAAGCCCCGCTGCGTTTCGGATACATGGGCACCCTGTCCGAGCAGAAAGGCGTACGCTGGCTCATCGAGCAGTTTCAGCGCCTGCCGTTCGACGCGACGCTGCAGATCGCCGGACGTGGACAGGCCAGCGACGAAGCCGCCTTCAAGGCGCTGGCGACGTCGCCGAACATCAGTTTCGTCGGGTATCAAAAGCCCGAAGCGTTCTACAGCCAGATCGACGTGGCCGTGGTGCCCTCGTTGTGGAACGAGCCGTTCGGCATGGTCGCCGTCGAGGCCTGCGCCCACTCGGTGCCGGTGATCGCCAGCCGCATGGGTGGCTTGCCGGAAATCATTCAGGACCCGCTCAACGGTTTGCTGTGCAGCCCGAGCGATCCGGACTCACTGGGCCACGCGATGCTCCGGCTGCATCAGCAGCCTGATCTGTTGGCCCGCTTGAGCAACGAGGCGCGGGTCAGCGTGGCGTCGCTGCTGGACCTGGAGCTGATGCTGGACAGTTACGAAAGCATCTTCGCCCAGACTTTGCTGGACAACATTGCACAGCGAGACCCGACTGGATTGCCGCACCCTGTTTGAAAACCGTAGTCACGCGACTCCACCCGCCGACGGCCCGAGACCTACCTGAGCAAGCGCTCCGGACCGTGCCTCTTCATTGAGACAAACCATGCCCATCACGCACCTGACGAGGTTACGACGACCCCTTACGGTCCTGCTGCTGAGTTGGGGCATGTGCGGCGCAGTCCTTGCCGACGATTCCTTCATCATCGGGGTCGACACCCACCTGATGAACAAGAACACTTCGCCAGCCAAGGCATTGCAACTGCTGCAGGCGGCGGGCGTTGACTCGGTGCGGGACGATGCCTACTGGTCCAGCGCCGAACCCCGACGAGGCTTGATGAAAATCGAGTCGTCATGGCAGACGTTTCTGAGCCAGGCCCAGGAACATCGGCTACGGCCCCTGCTGGTGTTGGGCTACGGAAACCCGTTTTACGACAACTACGCCAAACCGCGAAAACCACTGGTGCGGGATGCCTATGGCAACTACGTGAGTTTTGTCACCCGCCAATTGGCGGACAGTGTGGATTTTTATGAAGTCTGGAACGAGTGGGACAAGGAGAATCCTGTCGATTCTGACTTCGCCAAGGATTACAGCGTGCTGGTGCAGGAAGCGGCTCGGCGCATTCGCACCAACCAGCGGCCGATGGTGATTCTCGCCGGGGCAGTGACCAGTCAGGGCATGGACCTGGGCTTCGCCGACCGGCTGGTGGGATCGGGAATTCTGAATGTCGTCGATGGCCTGTCGCTGCACCCGTACGTGCATTGCCGCGCGGATGAACGCAACACGCCGGAGAACTGGATCGCCTGGCTGCGACGGATCAGTGAAGACCTCAAGGACAAGACAAAGAACAAGACCGCCGTGCCGCTCTACCTGACCGAGATGGGCTGGCCCAGCAACGAAGGGCGTTGCGGCGGCGACGAGAAAACCCAGGCAGCATTTCTGGCGCGCAGCTTCTTCCTGGCGCAGACGATGCCGAACATCAAAGGGATGTGGTGGAACGGCTTACTCAACGATGGCCCCGACGCCACGGACCCTGAACAGAATTTCGGGTTGCTGACGCAGGACCTGGGGGTCAAGCAGGCGTACCTGACGTTGAAGGCGATCAGCCCGACCTTGCATCAGTTTCGCTATGACGCGGAGAAGAGCCGGGAGATCGACTCGCAGTACTTGCTGAGGTTCGCCCGGGGTTCGGATCAGATCATGGTGGCGTGGACGGCGGGTTATCCGCGGTCAATCAAACTGGATTCAAGCAGCGTGTTGCGCGGGAACGTGCAGTACATCGACACGCGAGAACCGCAGAAAGGATTGGTGGACAGCGGAATCCCGTGGAACTGCAACGAAGGGCGGTGCTCGGCGCAGGTGCCGATCGATGAGTTTCCCAAGATCATCACGCTGGGTACCCGCCCTGCCCTGTTTGCGTTGCCCTGATTCGTGACCTCGTTACAGTCGCTCCCGGATTACCAACACACTGATGGTTCTGCTTGAAACGCAGATTCCCTGTGGGAGCGAATTCATTCGCGAGACGGGTTGTACATCCGACAGAAATGTTTCGGATGTCCCGTCCTCTCGCGAATAAATTCGCTCCCACAGTCTGCAACCGCTCAGCCCGCCCATTCCGGATTGAGCTCAGGACTTACGACCCCTTCATCTTCTATCAGGTCGCCCACAATGATTGTGATCAATGCACGTTTTCTGACTCAGGAGTTGCGCGGCGTCCAACGCTTCGCGGAACAGACCTGTCTGGCCCTCAAACAGCTGCGTGACGACGTGGTTTTCGTCGCCCCTCACGGCATCAAAATGCACGACACGGCCCGCGCCCTCGACGTGCAGTGCATCGGCAGCCACAGCGGTCACGTCTGGGAACAGCTCGACCTGCCGCTGTACCTGCGCCGCAACGGCAACCCGCTGCTGATTTCCCTGTGCAGCACGGCGCCGCTTTTCTATGGCAACCAGATCGCGACCCACCACGACGTCACGTACGTGCGTCACCCCGAAAGCTACACCCGTGCCTTTCGCCTGCTGTACCGGACGATGACGCCGATCATGCTGTCGCGCATCAAGGCGCTGCTGACCGTCAGTAACTTTTCCAAGGGCGAGATTTCGCAGTTTTACAACTACCCGGAAAAGAAGATTTTCGTGGTGCCCAACGCGGTGAGCGAAGCGTTCCAGCCGGGGCCGCCGCTCAAGGATCACCCCGACTATCTGCTCGCTGTGTCCTCGCCCAGCGCGCACAAGAACTTCAGCCGGATGATTCAGGCGTTCCTGATGCTGCGCGACCACGACGACCTGCAACTGCACATCGTCGGTGGGGCGAGTGACGTGTTTGCCGATGACAACCTGCAACGCCTGGCCAGCCGCGACAAACGCATCCGTTTCCTCGGGCGGCTGAGCGACGACGAACTGATCGCACAATACCAGGGCGCTACGGCGTTCGTGTTCCCTTCACTGTATGAAGGCTTCGGCATCCCGCCCCTCGAAGCGCAAGCCTGCGGCTGCCCGGTGCTGGCCGCCAACGCGGCATCGATTCCGGAAGTGTTGCAGGCGAGCGCCTTGTACTTCGACCCGATGGATGTCACGCACATGGCCTCGGCGATGGAACGCATTCTGGTGGACTTGCCGCTGCGCCAGTCGCTGCGACGACGCGGCCTGAACAACGTGGCGCGGTTTTCCTGGGACGAGTCGGCGCGGCGGGTGTCGCAGCGCATCGACACCCTGCTCAACCAGCCCAGGGACCGACGCACCAGCACCGGCAATGACGCCCTGCGTCGTGAATCGTCCAGCAAGCTCTGAGGCACGCCCATGAAACGTTTGGCCTATCTTGACGCGCTGCGCGGCGTCGCGGCCCTGATGGTGGTGTTCACGCACCTCTATGCGCCGATCATCGGTCATGTCTGGGTCTTCGATTACCTGATCGACCCCGGCAAGCTGGGCGTGCTGTGGTTCTTCATGATCAGCGGCGTGGTCATCCCCTACAGCCTCAAGCCCGGTCCCGACGGCGCGCAGCGGTTTCTGATTTCACGCTTCATGCGGCTGTACCCGGCGTACTGGCTGTCGCTGCTGTTGTTCGTGGTGATGCTGAGACTGACCGACGCTCCGCTGCCCTCCCTCGCCCAGATCATCGCCAACGTGACGATGGTGCAAGCGGCCCTGGGCTTCGATGACGTGGTGGGGTTGTACTGGACGCTGTTCATCGAGTTGGTGTTCTACGCCTTGTGCCTGGCGCTGTTCATCGGTGGCAAGCTGTATGACCAGACCTTCCGCACCCGTTGTTCGTTGCTGTTCTTGCTGATGGCCCTGGCCATGGCCGTGGTTCGCGCGGTGAGCGAGCGCAAGTTGCCGGTGGCCCTGCCGTTGGCGTTGTCGCTGATGTTCTTCGGTTCGGTGTGGCGCCAGTGGCTGCTGGCCGAACACAGCAAAGAACTGACCCGCAACCTGAAAACGCTGTTGATTGCCTTCGCCGTGCTGCTGATGCCGACGCTGATCATGGCGTACAGCAAGGACATGGGCACCGGGGAAACATGGGGCCGTTACTGCTTCACCTACGCGCTGGCCATCAGCAGTTTTCTGTTGCTGACCCGCAGCGTGCGTCTGGACCACCCCGTGCTGGTGTGGTTGGGCGCGGTGAGTTACTCGCTGTACCTGCTTCACCCTTCAATGTTGATGCTGGCCGAGTTTCTTCTAAAGAGCAGCGGGGCTTCGGCGTTGACCCTTGCGGTCGTCGCCACCCTCCTGACCCTCGGGGCGTCTCATCTGTCTTTCCGCTACATCGAGACACCTTTTATCCAACTTGGAAAACGTCTCAATAATCGCAAGGCGAAGGCGCAAACCATCAGCGTCTGAAGCCGTGCATGCGCCAATGACAACCGCTCTGGGAAAACCTGCGCGAGCTTCGCTCGACGTAGCGGGTTTCCGTGAGCCGTTAATGCAGAGAATTCCAATGAAAATTGCAATCGTCCACGACTGGCTGGTGACGTACGCGGGTGCCGAAAGGGTTTTAGCCGCGCTCATCAATATCTGGCCCGAGGCGGATCTGTTTTCCGTCATCGATTTCCTCAGCGATCAGGACCGCGCCCATTTGGGCGGCAAGGTCGCCAAGACCACGTTCATTCAGCGTCTGCCCAAGGCGCGCACCAAATATCAGCGTTATTTGCCGCTGATGCCAATGGCCATCGAGCAACTGGACCTGTCCGGTTACGACCTGATCATCAGCAGCAGCCACGCAGTAGCCAAAGGCGTGCTGTGCGGCCCGGACCAATTGCACATCAGCTATGTGCACTCGCCCATCCGCTACGCCTGGGACTTGCAGCACCAGTACCTGAAAGAAGCCAACATGAACAGCGGCCTCAAAGGCAAGGTCGCACGGATGATCCTGCACTACATGCGGATGTGGGATCAGCGCACCTCCGCAGGGGTCGATGACTTCATCGCCAACTCGCACTTCATCGGCGCCCGAATCACCAAGTCCTACCGTCGCGAATCCACGGTGATCTACCCGCCTGTGGACACCAACGGTTTCACCCTGCAAGAGACCAAACAGGATTACTACTTCACGGCGTCGCGCATGGTGCCCTACAAGCGCATGCCGATGATCATCGAAGCCTTCGCTGCCATGCCGGACAAGCGTCTGGTGGTGGTCGGCGACGGCCCGGAGATGGAAAAAGCCAAAGCCGTGGCGGCCCACGCGCCTAACGTCACGCTGCTCGGTTATCAACCGTTCGCGGTGTTGCAGGAACACATGCGCAACGCCAAGGCCTTCGTATTCGCCGCCGAGGAAGACTTCGGCATCAGCCCGGTGGAGGCGCAGGCCTGCGGCACGCCGGTCATCGCCTTCGGCAAGGGCGGCGTGCTGGAAACCGTCTGCGGGCTGGATCATCCGCAGCCAACCGGGGTGTTTTATCCGGAGCAGAGCGCCGCATCGTTGATGGAGGCGGTCGAGACCTTCGAAGCGTCCGGCGGGCGCATCACTGCACAGGCCTGTCGCATCAACGCCGAGCGGTTCAGCGAAGCCCGCTTCGAGCAGGAAATGCGTCAGTTCGTCGAGATGCGCTTGAGCGCCTCGCGCCAGGCCCGCCAGCCCGCGCAATACCGGGCCACGCAGCCAGCGCCGAGCCTTGTTACACCCAGTTTGTCTGCCTCAAGCCTGGTCCCTGGCGACCTCGCCGCCCGCGTTGTTCCGATTAAATCTGTCTGAGCGAGCACCGAACATGAGCACACCTCTTCGCGGCATCTTGCATGCTCATCAATCGTCCTTGTCTGTCGCCCACCGCCTGCTGGATCTGGCGGTGATTGCCATCGGCGGCTATTGCGTCAACCTTATCGCAGGCTCGGAGATGGACGCCGAAGCCTGGATGCAAATCCTCCTGGCGGCCGTGGCGTTCCACTGGCTCGCTGAGTACCACCAGCTCTACGGCTCGTGGCGCGGCGAACGCATCCTGCGCGAACTGCTGAAAGTCGCCAATTACTGGGGGCTGGCGTTCATCCTGTTGTTGACCGTGGATTACCTGCTGCTGCACCCGGCGAACCTGGCGAATAACAGCCAGATGGCGTGGTTCGCCACCGTCATGATGGCGCTGTGCGGTTATAGGCTGGCGATTCGCAGCGTGCTGCACACCTTGCGCGCTCGCGGCTTCAACGCCCGTCGCGTCGCCATCGTCGGCACTGGCCATTGCGGCGAACGTCTGGCGATGTCCATCGAAAGCGCGCCGTGGATGGGCCTGGACCTGCTGGGTTTCTACGACGAGACCCCGGAGCAAATGGACCTCGCGCGGATCGGTCGGCGCATTCCGGTGCTGGGCGACCTGGATCAACTGATCGCCGATGCCCGCGACGGCAAGATCGACAAGGTCTACATCACCCTGACCCTTGGCGCCCAGGCGCGGCTTCAGGAATTGATCAAGGGCCTGAGCGACACCACCGCGTCGGTCTACGTGATCCCGGACGTGTTCATGTTCGAGCTGCTGCACGCCCGCACCGAAAGCATCAACGGCCTGCCGAGCATCAGCATTTTCGACTCGCCCATGGACGGCGCGTGGAGCGTGGTCAAGCGCATCGAGGACATTGTGCTGTCGAGCGTGATCCTCGGCATGATCGCCCTGCCGCTGATGCTGATCGCATTGGCCATCAAGTTCACCTCACCAGGTCCTGTGCTGTTTCGCCAACGTCGCTACGGGCTGGACGGCCGACCGATCATGGTCTGGAAATTCCGCAGCATGAGCGTTCAGGAGAACGGCGACGTGGTCACCCAGGCCACGCGCAACGACAGCCGGATCACGCCGCTGGGCGCCTTCCTGCGTCGCACTTCGCTGGACGAGCTGCCGCAATTCTTCAACGTGCTGCGCGGCGACATGTCCATCGTCGGCCCGCGCCCACACGCGGTGGCGCACAACGAGCAATACCGCACGCAGGTCTCGGGCTACATGCTGCGGCACAAGGTCAAGCCGGGCATTACCGGCTGGGCGCAAATCAACGGCTGGCGTGGCGAGACCGACACGCTGGACAAGATGCAGAAACGCGTGGAATTCGACCTGCAGTACATCGAGCACTGGTCGGTCTGGCTGGACATGAAAATCATCCTGCTGACGCTCTTCAAAGGCTTCGTCAACAAGAACGCATTTTAAAAAATCTGCCAATAAAAACGACGTGGCCGTCGCTGACGAGCGCGGCAGGAGGTGCATGGGTGTATGAAATAACGTGATCCGCTGTTCGGTGTGAGTAAGGGATGCAATGAAATCACTGCGGTGCCAGTACGCACCTATTAGGATTAGAAGGAACATTCATATGAAAGTAACGTTAGCGGTAGTGCTGCTTTCCAGTCTGGTTTTGCAAGGCTGCGCATTCGCCCCCGGTCAATACATGTCACTGAGCGATGTCACTGAAAAGGACCCTGACGGTCCGGCGGTCACGCTCGTCCAGATCACTCCGACGACCCTGGCCCAGCAGCAGAAAACGGCTGCTTCCCAGGCCAAGCCATTGCCACCTGAGTTGATGACCTACAAAACCCCTGAATACGTGGTCGGGCCGGGCGATGCCCTGCTGGTCACCGTGTTCGAACACCCTGAACTGACCGCCCCCGGCTCTCAGGAACAACTGGACGCCAACAGCCGCGAAGTGTTGAACGACGGCACGGTGTTCTTCCCGTATGTCGGTCGTATTCAAGCGGCGGGCAAGACCGTTTCGCAGATTCGCGAACAACTGCGCATGGGCTTGTTGCCGCAATACACCGAGGTCAAGGTGGACGTGAAAGTGCTGCGTTACAACAGCCAGCGCATCCTCCTGTCCGGTGCGTTCAAAGCGCCGGGGCCACAACCGATCACCAACATCCCGTTGAGCCTGGTGCAAGCGATCAGCACCGCTGGCCTGGACCTGACCGACGCTAACCTCGCTGGCCTGACCTTGCGTCGCGACGGCAAGGACTACGTGATCGACGTCGATTCGCTGAACCGCAAGGACTCGCAGCTGAGCAAGATCTACCTCAAGGACGGCGACTATCTGCACCTGAACAGCAACTCGAAAAACAAGATCTACGTGTTGGGCGAGGTTCAGCGTCCACAGGTGATTTCGTTCAGCACCACCAGCGTGACCCTGCTTGAAGCCCTCGGCACGTCCGGCGGCCTGAGCCCGGACGCGGCGGACGGTGAGGCCGTTTACGTGATTCGGGCGCAGGACGCGACCCACTCGGCGACGGTGTATCACTTGAACGCGAAGAAACCGACCAGTTACGCGCTGGCCAAGGGTTTCGAGCTGGCGGCGCAAGACGTCGTGTTTGTCGGCCCGGCCAACATCACCCGTTGGAGCCGTTACGTGAGCCAGCTGTTGGGTTCGAACAACATCATCCAGACGGGTGCGATGTTCCGGAACTAAAGGAGCAGCTTCGAGCTTGAAGCTTCAAGTGGCAAGTTAGAAGCAAAAGCAAAAGCAAAAATCCTCGCAGTCGTTGGCTGCGGGGATTTTTTTTGGCTGGCGTTTTGTTCATCCAGCTAAAGGCAATGGCGCCGAGATACCCGCAACTGTTGCCCCGACAACACCTATTCAACACTTGCCTCCGCCTGCATCAGTTCGCATCATCAGGCGTTTACGCACAACTGTCGTGGAGCCCGCGCAATCATTGGGCAACACGTTCGTCGGCTACGCTGGCACGCATGCTGCTTTAAAACTGTCACAGGGTCTATCCGCCCACTCACTTTCGCGTTGCACGCGGCCTGTACGGTGCACGTTGCACCTCGGGTGACTGACCCCAAGGAATCTGAACATGTTGGTCGTTTCAATTTCAGGCAGCCCATCGACCCGGTCACGCTCGGGCGTGGTGCTGAAACACGCGGCACAGTGGCTGACCGATCACGGCGTCGGCGTGAAGCCTGTCCGCGTCCAGGACTTCAATGCCGAAGACCTGCTTTACGCACGCTTCGACAGCCCCGAAGTCATCGCCTTTATCGACGCTGTGGCCAAGGCCGACGGCCTGCTGATCGGCACGCCGGTGTACAAGGCCTCGTTTTCCGGCGCGTTGAAAACCCTGCTCGATTTGCTGCCGGAGCGCTCGCTGCACGGCAAAGTCGTCCTGCCCATCGCCACCGGTGGCAGCATCGCGCACATGCTGGCCGTGGATTACGCGCTGAAGCCGGTGCTGTCCGCGCTCAAATGCCAGGAAGTGCTGCACGGCGTGTTCGCCATCGACACCCAGATCAGCTACGGCGACAACGCTCTCGGTGGGGACCTCGACGAACTGCTGACCCAGCGACTGCACGACGGGCTGGATCATTTCCTGCTGGGGCTGCAACACCGCACGAACGCGCGGCATAAAGAGGCGGGTGGGCATTTGAAGCTGGCGCTTTGAAGTCCAATGGATCTCATGTAGGAGCGTGGCTTGTCCCGCGACCGGCGACGGAGTCGTCGTGAATGCTGCACACGCCGTCTCCCGGTATACCGCATTCACCGAATTGACGACTGCTGCGCAGCCGGTCGCGGGACAAGCCGCGCTCCTACAGGTTACTGCTGCAACAGCGGATACAGCGACAACACCAACAGCGCCGCCATCACCCCATTGAACACCCGCAACCACAGCGGATCTCGCAGCACGTTGCGCAACAGGCTGCCAAACCCTGCCCACATCCCCACCGCTGGCAGGTTGACGATGCCGAACACCAACGCGATCACCGCAACGTTCGTGAAATAGCCATTCATGGGCGTGTACGTGCTGATCGCGCCGACCGCCATCACCCACGCCTTGGGATTGACCCACTGGAACGCTGCCGCGCCGAGGAAGCTCATCGGTTTGCCTTTGCCTGCATCGCTTTCGTTGGCGGGGCCTGAGGTCGCGATCTTGTACGCCAGGTACAACAGATACGCCGCGCCCGCGTAACGCAGCACGGTGTAGAGCACGGGATAAGCCTTGAACACCGCCCCCAGACCGAAGCCGACCGCCAGCACCATCAACGCGAAACCGCAACTGATGCCGAGCATGTGGGGAATGGTGCGGTTGAAACCGAAGTTCACGCCCGAGGACAGCAGCATGGTGTTGTTGGGACCCGGTGTGATGGATGAAACAAGGGCGAACAGGATAAAGGCGAGCAGCAGGTCGGGAGTCAGCATGAGACGGGTCCAGTGTTGTTTTCTGCCTGCCACGCTAGCGAAAGCGAAGCGGGAAACACATGGACAGTAACGCTGACTTTCGTCCGTACAGTTAGCTGGCAAAACTCAGGTCACAGCAACTGTATTGGCGTACAGCGTTCAGCCCTGGCGAGCCTTGGAAGCCGTGCTGACCTCGGCGTTGAACTCGCCGCGGTTGTCGAATTCGTGGGCTTGCTGCAATTGAGGCTGGGCCATCAACTGAGCTTTGCGGGCTTGGTAATCGTCGTAGGAGAGGCCGCGACGGTTGAGGTCTTCAAGGGCCAACTGGTGGGTTTCTTCAGCGGTGTAAGGACGCAGTTCGGGATGATTGCCAGCGGCACAGCCAGAAACGACGGCGACGGAAAACAACAGGGCAAGGGCAAGAAGACGGTTCATCGGAGCCTCCATTCGGCTCGTTTCTGGAATGAAGCCAAGGCTACGCGCCGGGGCATTCCAGCTGAAATCAGTCGTCTTGATAGTCGCTATCGGGTTTTCAGAGCCTGCACGCTGAACACCGCGATGCTGATGAAACGCAGCATTCCCTGTGGGAGCTGTCGTAACCTCCAGCAGCTCCCACAGGGGTTGAGTGGAATTCAGGCAGGCATCACACCAACCAATGCCATAACAGCGATGTGCCGATCAGGCCCACGACCGAGACGATGGTCTGTAACACCGACCACACCCAGATCGTCTGCTTGAGCTGCAAACCAAAATACTCGCGGACCATCCAGAAACCCGCGTCGTTGACGTGGCAGAAGAACACCGAACCCGCGCCGATCACCAACGCCACCAACGACGCTTCGATCGGCGCCAGGCCCGCCATCATCGGCGCGAGAATACCTGCGGTCGTAGTGGTCGCCACGGTGGCAGAACCCGTCGCCTGACGCAGTGCCACGGCGATCAGCCAGGCCAGCAGCAGGTACGGCATGTGTGCGCCTTCGGCCACTTTACTGATGGTCTGGCTGACACCGGCGTCCAGCAGGGTCTGCTTCAAACCACCACCGGCGCCGATGGTCAGCAACAGCACGGCAATCGGCGCGAGGCTTTTACGCAACGTGCCGCCCACCTGTTCGCGGGAAATGCCGTTGGCCCAGCCGAGGCAAACCGTGGCCGCCAGCACGGCGATCCCCAAGGCCACCAGCGGTTCGCCGAGGAATTTCAGGGTCAGCGCGACGTTGCTTTCCGGCTCCATCGCCACTTTGGCCAGCGTGCTGCCGAGCATCAGAATCACCGGCAACAGGATGATCAGCAGGGAAATACCAAAGCCTGGCTGGCGGTTCACGTTGGATTTGGCGGAAAACAGCTCGCCCAATTCAGCCGGCGCCTCAATGTGCAGGCGCTTGGACAGCCAGTTGCCGTACAGCGGACCGGCCAGAATCACCGCCGGAATCGCAATGCAGATGCCCAGCAACATGGTCAGGCCCAGATCGGCGTGCAACGCGCTGACCGCAATCAGCGGCCCCGGATGGGGAGGCATCAGTGCATGCAGCGTGGTCATGCCCGCCAACGCCGGAATCGCGATTTTCAGGAGCGGCAGGTTCGACTGACGCGCCATCACGAAGATGATTGGCACCATCATCACCAACCCCACCTCGAAGAACAGCGGCAGGCCGATGACCATCGCCACCAGCGCCATCACCCATGGCAGCGTCTTGCCCTTGCCCAACCCCAGCAGTGTCGAGGCGATGCGATCCGCCGCCCCCGATTCCGCCATCAGCGCGCCAAGCATGGCACCGAGCGCAATGATGATCCCCGCTTCCCCGAGAATTCCGCCCGCGCCTTTGCTGAACGCTTTTGCAACCGCCTCCGCTGGCAGCCCCGCACCTATCCCTGCGATGAAAGTACCCACCAGAATCGACAGAAACGGCGGGAGTTTGGTGGCGCTGATCAACACGATGATCGTGGCAATGGCGATCAGGCAGCAGATGATCAGGCGGGTGTCATGAAACACCCACGCAGCAGACGACAAGTCCAAGAGTGACCCCTTAATCGTTCGATTCTTATTCAAGGTTTTCTGAAACACTTTGTTTCAGATGGCCAAACGATACCGGATGCGGCAACTCGTCGCAGTGGTTTTTTCTTGGAAAGTGGCCGAAAAGCCCTGCCATTCATCCATTCATCTAAATGAATACGGTCTATGACTGTAGGAGTGAGCTTGCTCGCGATAGCGGAGGGTCAGGTCTCGAATCTGGGGCAGGCATATCGCTATCGCGAGCAAGCTCACTCCTACAGTAATGGGGTTTGGGCGCACTCAATCAACACATCCCTTAACGCCTGCGCCGCGGCTGACAGTTTGTGATCGGCGAGGGTCATCAACCCGATCCTCCGTTCGATGCGCGGCCCTTCGAGCGCAATGCAGCGGGCGCCCAACTCCTGCATTTGCTGAATACACAACGAGGGCACGGCGCTGACCCCCAACCCGTTCGCCACCATGCGGCCGACCGTGGACAGCTGATGGCTTTCAAACGCCACCGAGAGCTTGCCGTGCTGGGTTTGCAGATCCTGCTCAAGCAACAACCGCACGGCGGAGGGCCGTTGCAGGGTGATGAAGTCGTGGCGCAGCAGCTCGTCCCACGTCACCTCCCCTTTCGCCGCCAAGGGCGAATCCATCGGCACCACCGCGACGAAACGGTCGGTGTAGAACGGCGTGAAGGTCAGGTTGTTGGCGGACTCGGGTTCGAAGCCGATGCCCAATTCAACGCGGCGGTGATCCACCATTTCCAACACTTGCTCGTTGATCACGTCGTGCACCGCGACGTTGACCCTGGGGTAGCGCCCGCGAAACACCTTGAGCGCGATCGGCAGCAAATTCCCCGCGAACGACGGCATCGCGGCAATCGACACTTTGCCCATCTGCAAGGTGAAGCGCTGGCGCAGCAGTTCTTCGGCGTTGTCCCAATCCGCCAACAGCTGCCGGGCCAGTGGCAGCAGCGTTTCGCCTTCAGGGGTCAGGCTGACATTGCGCGTGGTGCGGGTCAGCAATTGACCGCCCAAGTCCTCTTCCAGCGCCTTGATCGTCAGGCTCAGCGCCGGTTGCGACAGGTGCAGGCGCTCCCCTGCTTGCGCAAAACTCAAGGACTGCGCGACGGCCAGAAAAGCTCGGAGCTGCTTCACGTTCATATATTTGAATTACTTATCAATCTATGAAAAAAACAAAATTAACAAATCACTGAGACAGAGAGAAGATGCAAACAACGCTCTCTGGCAGCATGATTGTCAGACACAACTACAAATCAGGCGGGATATCACCATGGCTGGACTCGACAAACGGGTTGCGACGTACGAAGAGGCCCTCGCTGGCCTGACCGACAACATGACGGTACTGGCGGGCGGTTTTGGCCTGTGCGGTATCCCTGAAAACCTGATCGCCCACATCAAGCGCATGGGCGTGAAAGGCCTGACGGTGGTCTCGAACAACTGCGGCGTCGACGGCTTCGGCCTCGGCATCCTGCTGGAAGACCGGCAGATCCGCAAAATGATCGCGTCCTACGTCGGTGAGAACAAACTGTTCGAGGAGCAGTTGCTCAACGGCGAGCTGGAAGTCGAACTCACGCCCCAAGGCACCCTCGCTGAAAAAATGCGCGCAGGCGGTGCCGGTATCCCCGCTTTCTATACCGCCACCGGTTACGGCACCCCGGTCGCCGAAGGCAAGGAAACCCGCCAGTTCAACGGCCGTAACGTGATTCTCGAAGAGGCCATCACCGGCGACTTTGCGATCGTCAAAGGCTGGAAAGCCGACCACTTCGGCAACGTCGTCTATCGTCACACCGCACAGAATTTCAACCCGATCGCCGCCACCGCCGGAAAAATCACCGTGGTCGAGGTCGAGGAAATCGTCGAGCCGGGCGTGCTGCTGCCGACCGAAATCCACACGCCGGGCATCTATGTAGACCGCGTGATCCTGGGCACCTTCGAGAAACGCATCGAACAGCGCACGATCAGGAAAGCCTGATCTCCCGCTTCGCACCTCGAACGCTTATCCCTTTGGAAACGTCGGCTTTCACACGCCGGACAGAATAAAAGAGACCCACGATCATGGCACTCTCCCGCGAACAAATGGCACAGCGCGTTGCGCGCGAACTGCAAGACGGCTTTTACGTGAACCTGGGCATCGGCATTCCGACCCTGGTCGCCAACTACGTCCCTGACGGCATCGACGTGATGCTGCAATCGGAAAACGGCCTGCTGGGCATGGGCGCGTTCCCGACCGAAGAAACGATCGATGCCGACATGATCAACGCCGGTAAACAGACGGTGACCGCCCGCCTTGGCGCGTCGATTTTCAACTCCGCCGAATCCTTCGCCATGATCCGTGGCGGCCATGTCGACCTGACCGTGCTGGGCGCGTTCGAAGTCGACGTCGACGGCAACATCGCGTCGTGGATGATCCCCGGCAAGCTGGTAAAAGGCATGGGCGGCGCGATGGACCTGGTGGCCGGTGCCGACAACATCATCGTGACCATGACCCACGCGTCCAAGGACGGTGAGTCCAAACTCCTGTCCCGTTGCAGCCTGCCGCTGACGGGCGCGGGTTGCATCAAGAAAGTCCTGACCGATCTGGCCTATCTGGAGATCGAAAACGGCGCGTTCATCCTGCGCGAAACCGCCCCGGGCGTGACGGTCGAAGAGATCATCGCCAAGACCGCCGGCAAGCTGATCGTGCCGGATGACGTGAAGGAAATGACGTTCTGATGAGTTCAGGCTTCAGCCCGACTCGTCCCCTGTAGGAGTGAGCTTGCTCGCGATAGATTGTTCAGCCACCCACGCAGTGTCTGATCGGTCCAATCGCGAGCAAGCTCACTCCTACAGGAACGAGTCAGTAGTCGTCATATCGTTATGCCACTCTGCCCCTTCCGCAACGAAGGGGCTTTGCTGTATCTAGAGCTTCATCTTTTTCGTACCACTGCCAACCCTAAAAACAGCTATTTCAATAGCCCTTAATAACAACTCCAAGAGGTATCCCTACGTGGCCGCTGATATTGAAGAAAGCCGCTCCGCCCGATTTGCCCTGCGCTGCGCCAAGTGGGCCGAACGCTGGTTCCCCGACTCCTGGGTGTTCGCCGCCCTCGCCGTGGTCATCGTCACCTTGGCCACGCTGGTCATCGGCGCCAAACCTGCTGACACCGCCAAAGCGTTCGGCGACGGTTTCTGGAGCCTGATCCCCTTCACCATGCAAATGGCCTTCGTGGTCATCGGCGGTTACGTGGTCGCCAGCTCGCCACCGGCGGTGAAGCTGATCGACCGTCTGGCCCGTATCCCGAAAAACGGTCGTTCGGCCGTGGCCTGGGTCGCGCTGATATCCATGGTCGCGTCCCTGCTGAACTGGGGCCTGTCGCTGGTGTTCGGTGGTCTGCTGGTGCGTGCGCTGGCCCGTCGTACCGACCTGAAAATGGACTACCGCGCCGCCGGTGCCGCCGCGTACCTGGGTCTCGGCGCCGTGTGGGCGTTGGGCCTGTCGTCGTCCGCCGCGCAACTGCAAGCCAACCCGGCGAGCCTGCCGCCGTCGATTCTGGCGATTACCGGGATGATCCCGTTCACCCAGACCATCTTCCTCTGGCAGTCGGGCGTCATGTTGCTGGCCTTGGTGGTGATCTCGATCATCGTCGCCTACGCCACCGCGCCCGGCCCGAACAGTGCCCGCGAAGCCAAGGATTGCGGTGTCGACCCGGCGTTCAGCATGCCGCCACTGCCACCGCGCACCCGTCCGGGCGAGTGGCTGGAATACAGCCCGCTGCTGATCATTCTGATGGTCGTGCTGGCGTCCGGCTGGTTGTATAACGAATTCAGCACCAAACCCGCGATCACCGCGATTTCCGGCCTGAACACCTACAACTTCCTGTTCATCATGGTCGGTGCCCTGCTGCACTGGCGTCCGCGCAGTTTCCTGGACGCCGTGGCCCGCGCCGTGCCGACCACGACCGGCGTGCTGATTCAGTTCCCGCTATACGGTTCGATTGCCGCGCTGCTGACCACGGTCAAGGGCGGTGACGCTCAGACCGTCGCGCACCACATCTCGACGTTCTTCACCAGCATCGCCTCCCACGACACCTACGCGCTGCTGATGGGTGTGTACTCGGCCATCCTCGGTTTCTTCATTCCGTCCGGTGGCGGCAAGTGGATCATCGAAGCGCCGTACGTGATGCAAGTCGCCAACGACCTGAAATACCACCTGGGCTGGGCGGTGCAGATCTACAACGCCGCCGAAGCGTTGCCGAACCTGATCAACCCGTTCTACATGCTGCCGCTGCTGGGTGTACTGGGCCTCAAAGCCCGCGACCTGATCGGCTTCTCGTTCGTGCAATTGCTCGTTCACACGCCGCTGGTGCTGTTCCTGCTGTGGGCGCTGGGCACGACGCTGGCGTACATTCCGCCGTTGATGCCGTAAGACGCTTCACTCGTTCGATGGCTGATTGGCGAGTACGATCAGCCACGCCTTAAGCGCCTGCACCGTCGGGCGCAGGATCGAATGCTTGGGCTGCACCAGGTAATACCCCTTCGTCAGCGGCAAGCGCTGTGCGAAGGGTTCCACCAACACCCCGCTCGCCACCTCCTCCTGGGTCAGCCATTCGCTGGTGATGACCACCCCCTGATTCCGCCGCGCCGCTTCGATGGCCATCAATGACTGATCGAAATGTATGCCGGGAATGTCCCTGCCCTCCTCGTCGCCGATTCCCGCAAAGCGCTGTAACCAGTCCGACCAATGCGGGTGCAAGGTGTTGTGCAGCAGCGTCGCCCGTCGCAAATCTTCCGGCTGACGCAACCCGACCTGCTCGATGTACGCCGGGCTGCAATACACCCTCGCGTCGTCCTGATGCAGCAGCTCGACGTCCAGCTCCGGCGCATGCCCGTCGAAATGCCGGATCGCCAGATCGACCCGCTCGCTGCTGAAATCGGTGAGGCTGATCGACGAACTCAAGTGCAACGCCACGCCGGGATGGCTTTCAAGAAAGCCGGCCATGCGCCGGGCGAACCATTTGGCGGCCAGGCTCGGCGGCATGTTCAGCCAGACGTTGTTGTTGTGGCGATCACGCAAGGCGTGGCTGGCGTCGATGATCTGCGCCAACGCAGGCTGAATGCGCGCCCAGTACGCCTGGCCGTCCGGCGTCGGCTGCACCTGCCGGATCTGCCGGGTGAACAGCGACACGCCCAGCCACTGCTCAAGGTTGCGAATCTGCTGGCCAACCGCGCCGGGCGTGACGCTCAGCTCGTCGGCCGCAAGAGAAAAACTGTTCAATCGCATGGCCGCATCGAAACACAGCAACGCTTTCAGAGGTGGAGAAGGCTTCATGGCGTAGATTTTCTATTCCATTCCATAGAGATGATGATTTGTAACGGATCACGCCACCGCGCACAATCGCCACCTCATCGATCAAGCGGCAGACCGACTTCCCATGAAAAACATCGCCTACTTCGCCTTCGCCCTCTTGGGGCTGATCTGGGGCACCAACTTCATGTTCATGAAGTGGGCGTTGGAGTGGATTTCTCCCGCGCAGATCGTGCTGGTCCGCTCCTTCTTCGGTTTCCTGCCAATCCTCGTTTACGCCTTGGCCACCCGTGCCCTGAGCTGGAGCCACGTGCGCCATCTGCATCACTTTCTGGTGATGGCGCTGCTGGCGACAGCGGTCTACTACTACCTCTACGCGGAAGGCACGACCCTGTTGCTGTCGAGCGTCGCGGGCCTGCTCAGCGGGGTGATTCCGCTGTTCACCTTCGGCTGTGCCTTTCTGTTTCTGCGGGAAGAAAAACTTAACGGGCGCATGACCCTGGGCGTGCTGCTGGGATTCGTCGGCGTGCTGTTGATCGCCCGGCCATGGGCCACCGGCGACGCGGCAATCTCGGTGAAAGGCGTGATGTACATGATGCTTGGCTCGTTGAGCATCGGTTGCTCGTTCGTCTACGCCAAACGTTTCCTGACCGGGCTGAACATTTCGGCGGTCGCGCTGTGCACCTATCAGATCGGCCTGGCGCTGCTGATCCTGCTGGCCGTCACCGACCGGACCGGCATGGAACACATCACCGACAGCCCCAAAGCCATGATCGGCGTGTCCCTCGGACTGGGCCTGTCTGGCACCGGCGTGGCGTATATCCTCTATTACTTCATCGTCGAACGGCTGGGCGCGGTGATCGCCGCCTCGGCCACGTACATCCCGCCCGTCATCGCGTTGTTGATCGGCATATTTGTCGCCGGCGAGCCGGTGCACGGGCTGGACGTCGTGGCCATCGCGGCGATTCTGGGCGGGGTGTTCGTGTTGCAGAGCGGCCGTCGACTGGCCGCTCAGCGTGTGCAGTCCGACGCGTAAACGCTGCCCCCTCAGCTCAACGCGCACGCCCGCACGAAAGCCTTCACCAGCGGCGGCGTTTTGCCTTCCAGTGCCGCGCGCTCGGGCTGGAACAGGGTGGCGACGAAAAACGGATGCCCATCAAGTTCCATGGCGCGAATTTCCTCGTCGAGGTCATAGCCGCTGACCTTCAACGGCCCGGCGAAGATCTGCGCTTCCAGCTCCTTGCGCAGCCCGTAACGGCAGCGATAACGCTCTTGGGTCTGCTCGGCGGCATAGGCTGTGGCGATACGCGAGCCAGCCAGCAGACGAATCGGCGCAAAGGCCTCGACCAGCGAACAGCTCAACGGGGTGATGATGGCCTGATCAGAGTCCGGCGCGGTTTCCGCGTGTTCGGCGTTGGTCCAGCCCAGGTGATTGCGCGCATATTCCAGCAGAGCGTGCTGGAAACCGCCGCAGGTCCCGAGAAACGGCACCTGCTGTTCACGGGCAAAGCGGATCGCGGTCAGCGCGCCGTCCATGTCGCGATAAGGGCTGGCCGGGACGCACCAGACGCCATCGAATGCCTTCAAACCTCCGCCGTTTCCCACGTCCGGCGTGGGCACCCATTGGCCTTCGACGACAATGCCGGTCTCCCCCGCCACCCGGTCCAGTGCCACGGGAATCGCCTGATGCGCGGGCACGCTCACGTCGTAATCCCCCACCAATGCGATGCGAATGCTGTGCTTCTGTTTCATGCGTGCTCCCTGATATCGAAACGCTTTGCGGTCAGTCCGGCGCTGACTATAAGCTTGCCGTCGTGCAATCAACATTGGCGTCCCGACAAGTGATCAATGCAGCAATGCAATACCGAATCAACCACGGGGACCTGGTGCTGATCCTCGCCCTGGTGCGCGGCAAGACCCTGCCCAGAGCGGCCGAATTGCTGAAAGTGGACGTCTCGACCGTGTTCCGTTCCGTGCGCAGGCTGGAGGCCTCGGTGGGTACGTCGCTGTTCGAAAAAAGCCGCTCGGGGTATCGGCCCACCGACGCCGCGATGCACTTGGCGCAACAGGCCGAAAGTGCTGAGCAAGCGTTGGCACTGGCGCAAATCAGCCTTGAACAGGGCCAGCAGATTGTCAGCGGCACCGTGCGCCTGACCTGCACCGAGGCCGTGTTGCAAGACCTGCTGCTCCCGGCGCTTCGGCAGTTCATGCCCGATTACCCCGGCCTGAAGCTGGAGCTCAACACCTCCAGCGCCTTCGCCAACCTCAGCCGTCGAGACGCTGACATCGCCTTGCGCCTGACCAACACGCCACCGGAACATCTGGTGGGCACGCGGCTGGGCACGGTGTCGTATCAGGTGTGCGCCAGCGAGGCGTATGTGCAACGGTGCGGCGAGGTCGAGTGGGAGAGGATGGACTGGGTTGCCCCCGATGACTTCCTGCCCGACCACCCCACCGTTGCGTGGAGGCGTCAGCAGTTTCCGGGGGTGAATGTGGCCTATCGATGCAGCTCGATGCTCGCCGTCGCGCAGTTGGTACGGGCGGGAATGGGCGTCGCCGCGTTGCCGGATTTCATGTTGCGCGAAGGGGAATGGCGACCGTTGGGCGAACCGTTGGAAGGCTACGACACCGGGCTCTGGCTGCTGACCCGGCCGGATTGCCGGGCACTGCGTTCGGTGTCGGCGCTGTTCAACGAACTGACGCGGGCCTTGAAAGCCTGATGCCGCTGACACGCGTCAGGGCTCCCAGATCCGCTCGCCATTGATCTCCAGCATGCCCGTTGCGGGAATTCGCGCCGTGTCGCGTACGATCATTCGCCCCGGCAGAATCTCCTGAATCGCCGAGGTGTTCGGATCGGCCAGTTGCGCGCAGATGATGTTCACCGCGCGGCCGATCATTTCGGTCATGGGCTGTTCGAACGTGGTCAGACCGAAGATGGGCCACTGCCCTTGCGGCAAATCGTCGAACCCGACGATGGAGACGTCGCTGCCCGGTCTCACCCCGCGCTCATGGCACACGTTGATCGCGGCCAGCGCCATCAGGTCGTTGGCGCAGAAAATCGCATCGGGCGGCGCATCGAGGCTCAGCAACCGGCGGGTCGCGGCCATGGCGCCTTCGAAGGTGTATTCCCCCACTTCACGCAACGGCGGCGGCAGCCCTTGCGACGTCAGATAGCCGCTGAAACCCGCCTCACGGTCACGGTTGGTCGAAGAGCTTTCCTTGCCCGCGATGAACGCCAATCGCTCATGCCCGGCCGCCACCAGAAACTGCGCGATGGTGCGACTGCCGGTGAGGTTGTCGCTGGTCACGCTGGAGACAGAGGTGCTGCCATTGGTGCGGTTGAACAGCACCACGGGCAGTCCGATAGTGCGGCACTCCTCGGCAAAATGCGACGACAGGCTCGCCGACACCAGCACCAGACCGTCGACCTGATAGCGCAGGATTTCTTCCAGCACCGGGTCGGAGTCTTCGTTGTTGGCCATGGAAAACAACAGAATGCGATAGCCCAAGCCTTCGAAAGCCGCTGAAAGGGATTCGAGCACCCGCGCATAAAACGGGTTGGCCATGCCCGGAATGGCCACGCCGATGAGGTTGGAGCGTCGGGTGATCAGCGAGCGCGCCACCAGATTGGGGCGATAGCCCAGCAGCGCTGCGGCCTCTTCGACCTTGCGCCGGGTGTCGGGCGACACACTGGCGCCTTTGGTGAACGTGCGCGACACCGCCGACTGGGAAACCCCCGCCTGCCTGGCCACGTCATGGGCCGTCACCGGACGCCGTCCCCGCTCCGTGTTGTCTGACATATCGTTTCGACCGCCGAAAAAAAAATGATGATACCTGCCAATCGCTTATGTCACATCCCGCGCTGAAATTCGCGCCCATTCGGCTTGAGGGGTTTGCAACCTGAAAAATCCTGGATTAAGATCAAGCCATTGCATACGTATGCAAATCTTCAGACCCATAAGAACAATCTCGAAGGAGAACACCGTGGCTAAGTGGCTTAAACAAGGCGCCGAAGCAGAAGTCATCAAATCCGCTGCCCGTGAAGTCCGCGATACCGTTGAAAATCTGCTGGCCGACATCGAAGCACGTGGCGACGCCGCCGTGCGTGAATTGGCAATCCGTTTCGACAAGATGGACCGCGAGGACTACCGCCTCACGGATGCTGAAATCCAGGCCTGTCTCGATCAGCTCAGCGACCGTGACCTCAAGGACATCGAATTCGCCCAGACCCAGGTGCGCAACTTCGCCCAGCACCAGCGCAATTCCATGGTCGACGTTGAAGTCGAAACCCTGCCGGGGGTCATCCTCGGCCACAAACACATTCCAGTGAACGCCGCAGGCTGCTACGTGCCCGGAGGCAAATACCCGCTGCTGGCATCGGCGCACATGTCGGTGATCACCGCGAAAGTCGCCGGTGTGCCGCGCATCATCACCTGCGCCCCGCCCTTCCACGGCAAACCGGCGCCTGCCATCGTCGCCGCGCAGCACATGGCCGGTGCCAACGAGATTTACTGCCTGGGCGGTATTCAGGCCATCGGCGCCATGGCACTGGGCACCAAGTCCATCGCGCAAGTGGACATGCTGGTCGGTCCGGGCAACGCGTTCGTTGCCGAAGCCAAGCGCCAGCTGTTCGGTCGCGTGGGCATCGACCTGTTCGCAGGCCCGACCGAAACCCTGGTGATCGCGGACGAAACCGTCGACGGCGAACTGTGCGCCACCGACTTGCTGGGCCAGGCCGAGCACGGTCCGGACTCCCCGGCCATCCTGCTGACCACCTCGGAAAAACTCGCCCGCGAGACCATGGCCGAAGTCGAGCGCCTGCTGAAAATTCTGCCGACCGCCGACATCGCCCGTCGCGCCTGGGAAAGCTTCGGCGAAGTGATCGTCGCCGAGGACGAAGCGGAAATGCTGGCCATCGCTAACGACCTGGCCTTCGAACACGTGCAAGTGATGACCAAGGACCCGGATTACTTCCTCAAGAACATGCGCAACTTCGGCGCACTGTTCCTCGGTCCGCGCACCAACGTGTCGTTCGGCGACAAGGTCATCGGCACCAACCACACCCTGCCCACCAAGAAAGCCGCGCGTTACACCGGTGGTCTGTGGGTCGGAAAGTTCATCAAAACCTGCACTTATCAGAAAGTCCTCACCGACGAGGCTTCAGCGATGGTCGGCGAATACTGCTCGCGCCTGTGTGCGCTGGAAGGCTTCGCCGGTCACGGGGAACAGGCCAACATCCGCGTGCGCCGTTATGGCCACAAGGACGTGCCCTACGCCGGTGCCGCCCAATAAGCGTCACGCTCCAGTTGGCTTTTTGCGGAAAAAGGCGAGCGCACGACCGCTCGCCTGAACAATAAAAACAATCACATCCACTGCGGACCACACCTCGCCTGTCCAGGCCGGGTGGCGGTTCGCTGTGCCGCTTTTAAGGATTGACTCATGAGTGTTGTCATCGCCGTTCTGGCGTTGTGCGTTCTGATGCTGGCTGCGTATCGGGGTTACAGCGTTATTATCTTCGCCCCACTGGCCGCCCTTGGCGCTGTGCTGCTGACCGATCCGACCGCCGTGGCGCCGGTGTTCAGTGACCTGTTCATGGACAAGATGGTCGGCTTTATCAAGCTGTACTTTCCGGTCTTTCTCCTCGGCGCGGTGTTCGGCAAGCTGATCGAACTGTCGGGTTTTTCCCGCGCTATTGTCCAGGCAGTCATCGGGTTGCTGGGGAGCAGCCAGGTGATTCTGGTGATCGTGCTGGTCTGCGCCTTGCTCACCTACGGCGGTGTGTCGCTGTTTGTGGTGGTCTTCGCGGTCTACCCGTTCGCGGCCGAGATGTTCCGCCAGGGCAATATCCCGAAGCGCCTGATGCCCGCGACCATCGCGCTGGGTGCGTTCACCTTCACCATGGACGCCATGCCCGGCACCCCGCAAATCCAGAACATCATTCCGACGACCTTCTTTGGCACCAACTCCTGGGCCGCACCGTGGCTGGGCGTGTTGGGTTCGCTGTTCGTGTTGGTCTGCGGCATCGTCTATCTGGAATACCAGCGTCGTAAGGCCGCCCGGGCCGGTGAGGGTTACGGGACCAACCTGCGCAATGAGCCGGAAACCCCGGAGCAGATCAAACTGCCCCACCCGCTGATCGCCCTGCTGCCGCTGATCCTCGTGGGCGTCATGAACCTGCTGTTCACGAAATGGATTCCGGGCTGGTACGGCGGTTCGTACGGTATTCACCTGCCGGGCCTCAAGGCGCCGATCCAGACCGACGTCGCCAAGCTGACCGCGATCTGGGCGGTGCAGGCGGCGTTGCTCGTGGGCATCATTACCGTGCTGGTGTTCTCCTTTCGCACTGTCGCCAGCAAACTGGCCGATGGGAGCAAGACGGCCGTGGGCGGCGCAATGCTGGCGACGTTGAACACGGCATCGGAATACGGTTTTGGCGCGGTGATCGCGGCGTTGCCGGGGTTTCTGGTGGTGGTCGACGGGCTGAAGGCAATCCCCAACCCGCTGTTGAATCAGGCAATCACCATCAACATTCTGGCGGGGATCACCGGTTCGTCTTCCGGAGGGATGAGCATCGCGCTCGCGGCCATGTCGGACACCTTCATTGCCGCCGCCAATGCCGCGCACATCCCGATGGAAGTGATGCACCGCGTTGCCTCGATGGCCGCCGGGGGTATGGACACCCTGCCGCACAACGGCGCGGTCATCACCCTGCTCGCGGTCACCGGCCTGACCCACCGCGAGGCCTACAAGGACATCTTCGGCATGACCATTTTCAAAGTGCTGGCGGCGTTCTTCGTGATTGGCGTGTATTACGCGACAGGGTTGGTTTGATCCAAGGGACCGCCCCGGTTCCAGCGGCGATCCCCGATCTCTGTGGGAGCGAATTCATTCGCGAAAAATGGCACAGCCGATAAAGGTGCATGGGCTGCACGGCCGCTTCGCGAATGAATTCGCTCCTACAGAATCCGCGCTACGCCGACAATCCATTGTGCTCCCGCCGGAACTGCCCCGGCGGGACACCATGGGCCTTGCGAAACCGCCGCGAGAAATACGCCTCATCGGCAAACCCGCAAATCTCGGCAATGTGGCTCAGGGGTTTGTTGCTGTTCATCAAATGCGTACGGGCCAGACGCATGCGCCGCTCCAGCACCAGCTCGGAAAACGTGCTGCCGGTTTCCTTGCGCAGCAGGTGGGTCAGGTAGTTGGGCGAAAGAAACGCCGCAGCCGCTGCGTCGGTCAGGGTCATCGCCGGATCGGCAATGTGATCGCGAATGTAATCCATCACCCGCCCCATCGCATCACGCCGCCCTCTTCGCTCGGCCTTGTTCGCCGACAGCGCCAGCAACTCGGCCTCGAACAGGTTGCAGACCTCGCCTATCAACTGCAGCAGATACCCCCGCAACACCGACCCCGAACCCAGTTTCCTCGTCTGATCGGCTTCGCGCATCTGCATGAGCAACGTCGTCACCTCGGCGAACTGTGTGTCGTCGAGGATGAAATCCAGGTGCTCCTGAAACCGGAATGGCGCCAGTTCAGGTGCCTCGGTCAGCGGCACGTCTTCAAGGTCCATCGGGTCGCAGTGCAGACGTTGCAGCAGGAATTCCTGAGAGAAATTGATCAGCACGAAGTTGCCGTCTTCGGGATGCGGAATCACGTGCAGACGATGGGGCAGGATGAACGCCAGGGTGTTGCGCGGGAACGGCCGGATCGCGCCACCGATATGTTGCACGGTGTCGCCGCCGAGGTTGATCTGGATCTGAAAGTATTCGTGACGATGGGGCGACGTCAGCGCCGGGCGAGCGGACTTGTCACGAATGTAAAAATCCATGCGGTCGCTGCGCTGTTGCATGCCGTAGGTCTGAATGCGGGGGGTGTTCGCCATCGAAATGAAGCCCGGAAAAAAGGCTCAAGCTACAAGTTTTGAGCGGCGAGCTGCAAGCTAAAAGCTGCGAGCGTGAAGCCAACGCGCACAGGCTTTTCTCTTGCAGCTTGCAGCTTGCCGCTCGACGCTCGACGCTCGACGCTCGCGGCTTATCCGATGGTGACGGTGAGTTCGGCCAAACCTTCGATGCCTGCGGTGACCACGTCACCCCGTTGCAGCGCGCCGACGCCCGCTGGCGTGCCGGTGTAGATCAAATCGCCCGCTTTGACGCCGACCGATTGCGACAGGTAGGCGATCACGTCTTTGACGGCCCAGATCTGGTCCGCCAGGTCGCCACGCTGGCGAGGTTCGCCGTTCACGTCCAGCCAGATGGAACCGCTGTCTGGATGACCAACCTTGCTCACCGGCAATAGCGCAGTGGCCGGGGCGGACGCGTCGAACGCCTTGGCCCATTCCCACGGACGGCCCATTTTCTTGGCCTGCGCCTGCAAGTCACGGCGGGTCAGGTCCAGGCCGACGCCGTAACCCCAGACGTGGCTCAGGGCGTCTTCAGCGTCGATGTTCACGCCATCCTTGCCAATCGCGACCACCAATTCGATTTCGTGGTGCAGGTCCTGGGTCAGCGGTGGGTACGGGATCGTGCCTTCGGCCGGGACCACAGCATCAGCAGGCTTGGCGAAGAAGAACGGTGGCTCGCGATCAGGGTCGTGGCCCATTTCACGGGCGTGCTCGGAATAATTCCGACCGACGCAGAACACGCGACGGATCGGGAAACGGGCAGAAGTCCCGGCCACGGCCAGCGACGGCGTGGCGACGGGTGCAATGACGAATTCGCTCATGGTCATGTCCTCGATTGAAAGTTAGCTCGACAGGGACACAGTGTGCGGATTCGGCGGCAGGCCGGGTTGGACAGATCCCCGGAGGTTTTGGACGGAGCAATGCAATCTAATTCACCCACGTCCCACAAACGGCATGCTGTTCGCCATCACCGTCATGTTCAGCACGTTCGCCGACAGCGGCAGCGCGGCCATGTAGCTCACGGCATCGGCCACGTGCTGCACGTTCATCGTCGGCTCCACCTGCAACTCACCGTTGGGCTGCAAGACGCCTTTGGTCATGCGGTCGGTCATCTCCGTCAACGCGTTACCAATGTCGATCTGGCCGCAGGCGATGTTGTACTGCCGACCGTCCAGCGAGGTGCTTTTGGTCAGGCCCAGCACCGCATGCTTGCTGGAGGTGTACGGCGAGCTGAACAGCCGTGGCGTATGCGCTGAGATCGAGCCGTTGTTGATGATCCGCCCACCTTGCGGCACCTGACGACGCATCAGACCGAACGCGCCGCGCACGCACAAGAACATCCCGGTGACGTTGGTGTCGATCACGTTCTTCCATTGCTCCACCGACAACTCATCCATCGGCACCGCCGGTGCGCCGATGCCTGCGTTGTTGAACGACACATCCAGACGCCCGTACGTTTTTTCAATCGTGGCAAAAAGCGCCTCGACACTCGCCGCATCCCGCACATCGGTAGACACTGCCAGCGCCTGCTGACCCGCCGCTTTCGCCTGTTCGGCCAGCTCAGTCAGCGGTTCCAGGCGACGCCCGGCCAGCACCACGGCGTAGCCGTCTTTGAGCCATTGCAGCGCCACGGCACGGCCAATGCCGCTTCCTGCACCGGTGACCAGTGCGACTTTCAAGGCAGACGATGAAGACATGAGGGGTTCCCTATTTGTTGTTGGAAGAATGAAATCGATGCGTTCGGGGATTCAACTGTGCACAGGCGTCAGCACCGGCTTGCCCGCATAAAACGCCAGCAGGTTGTCCGCGACCATCTGTACCGTGCCCCGCGAGGCTTCCGGCGACAAACCGCCGACGTGGGGCGTCAACACGACATTGTTCAAGCTTTTCAAGACATCCGGTACCTGCGGCTCGTCGTCGAACACGTCCAGACCTGCACCTGCCAGACGCCCGTGCTGCAACGCGTCGACCAGCGCTGCAGTGTCCACGACACTGGCCCGGGCAATATTGATGAGGAAACCTTCCGCCCCCAGCGCCTCGATAGCGGCGCGGTCGATCAGGTGACGCGTGCCGCTGCCGCCCGGCGTCGCCACGATCAGAAAATCGGATTCAGCCGCCAGTGCCAGCGGCGTGGCGCAATAGGTGAAACCCACACCGGCCCGAGGCGAACGGCTGTGGTAACTCACCTGCATGTCGAAACCCAGCGCACGCTTGGCGATCGCCATACCCACCGAACCCAGCCCCAGAATACCGAGGCGCTTGTTGGCGAACGAAGGCCGCGTGACCTTGCGCCACTCGCTGCGCCGCACCGACGCATCGGCCTGGGGAATGTCACGCACCAGCGACAACAGCAACGCCATCGTATGGTCTGCAACGGTCGGCGCATTCACTCCCGCCCCATTGGTCACCACGATGCCTCGCGCTTCTGCAGCAGGCAGGTCCACCTGCTCGTAACCGGCGCCGATCACACAGATGATCCCCAACTTCGGCAACGCCGCCATCTCGGCCGCCGTGAATCCCAATGGCCCACGGGTCAGCACTGCGTCGATCTCGCTGCCCCGCGTCGCCACCGCCTCCGCCCGCATGGCCGGGGTCGGCGCCAGGATCAGCCGAAACCCCTGCTCTTCCAAGATCGGTAAGTACTCGTTCACGCTCTCGACCAACACCAGCACCGTCTTCATCATCACTCCGTCGCGGAAAATTCGATGGGACAGACAGTAGCGCGAGTTAGAGCGGTTTTCACCCCTGAAATCGATTCCCCCCACCCTTCTTCGCGCAATACATCGCTTCATCCGCATGGCGGAAGAGTTGCGTCAGGTCGGTGGCGTTTTCCGGGTAGTTGGCGATGCCGATGCTGGGCAGGATTTGCCAGTCGTTGCCTTTGAGGACCATGGGGACGTTGAGGGTCCTGCAGATTTTTTCCGCGACTTTCGCGGAGTCGTCCGGATGGTTGACGCGGTCGAGCAGGATGACGAACTCGTCGCCGCCGATTCGCGCGACGGTGTCGGTTTCGCGCACGCACAGCTTGAGGCGATGGGCGACTTCCTGAAGCAGAAGGTCTCCCGCCGCGTGGCCCAGGGTGTCGTTGACCTGCTTGAACTTGTCGAGGTCGAGGTAGAGCAGCGCCAGTCGTCCAGCGCTGCGTTTTGCCCGTTCCAGGGATTGTTGCAGACGCTCTTGCAAGAGCATGCGGTTGGGCAATTGGGTCAGTTGGTCGTACTGGGCCATGCTTTTCAGGCGGTCATACAGCTGTTTGCGCTCGATGGCCGCCGCCACTTGGGTGCAGACGAACTGCAACAGTTCCTGATCCCGCTCGCCGTAATGCGGGCAGTCCGGATGGCTCTTGACCAACAGCGCACCGATGATGCAGTGCTGGGTTTCCAATGGGGTGGCGAGCCACGACAGGCCGTCGCCACCGAGCAGTTTCCGGAGATGCTCAGGCGTCGGAATGACCGGATCAGCATCGACGAGTACAGGCGCCAGCAGCAGCGGCCGCCCGGTGCCGACCACTTCGGAGGCCAGGGCGTCAGCCACCGGCTGCTGAAGCGTCGGATCAAGCTCGTCAACGTAGTAGGGAAAATTCACCAGGCCGCTGTATTTGTCCCGCAAGGCGACATAGAAATTGCGTGCGGGCAGCAGGTCTGCGATCACGCCGTGAATGTCCTTGAACAATGCGGGCAAGTCGCTGGCGACGTGAGCGGCTTCGGAAATGCTCAGCAGCGCCGAGCGCACGGAATCGGAACGTTTGCGCTCGGTGATGTCGCGGGCCACTGCGATGCGCAGGTTATCGACTTCGGACCAACGCGCTGACCACATGATGTGCACGATGCGCCCATCCTTGCGCACGTAGCGGTTCTCGAAACCGACGTTGGGCTGCCCTCCCATGATGTCCCGCGCTGCTGCCAACGTGCGTTCGCGATCATCGGGGTGCACCAGCTCAATCATTTTGCGGCCGATCAGTTCGTCGGGCCGGTAACCGAAGATACGCTCTGCCGCCGCACTCGCGAAAACGTAGCGACCTTCGACGTCCACCACACAGATGGCGTCCATCAGCATGTCGACAAAGCCCACCAGTGCCGTGTAAGTGTTTGTTTCCATACGAAAAGAGCCGCCCGCTCACTGAAACGTTCATGCACCCGACGATTTAGCGTCATGAAAGCGCATGAAACTGTGAGCCATATTGCCGAAACGTGCTGGTTTCAGCCATTCGCCAATCCGCCATAACGACAGTTTTTTTCCAGCAGCGACAGTCTGGTTGCCCGCAACTCATCGGCTGTTTATGGTCTGACCCCATGCGCCCGGACACGCAGCCGCTTAACACGCAGGCTGGCACGCGCAGCGGTTTGCCGCCGCTTCATGAATGAATCATGCACATAAGGAATGTCATCACATGCTCAACAGGCTCTCCACCCACTTGCTTTCCAAGACCGTGCTGGCCACCGCAATGACCGCTGTGATGTGGTCGTCGGGCTCGGCCATGGCAGCCAACGAACCGGGCAAGGCGCTGGCCGCGAAAATCGGCGTGCCGTGGCCTGCGGTCATCGCCCACCGAGGCGCGTCGTTCAATGCACCGGAAGAGACGGTGCCCTCGTACACCCTGGCCCGCGAGCTGGGCGCGGATTATCTGGAGATGGACATTCAGCGCACCAAGGACGGCGTGCTGATTGCCTTGCACGACGACACGCTGGAGCGCACCACCAACGTTGCCGAGGTCTATCCGGACCGGGTGAAAGACCCGCTGAGCAGCTTCACCCTCGAAGAAATCAAGCGACTGGACGCGGGCTCCTGGTTCAACAAGGCCCATCCGGATCGCGCCCGCGCCAGCTATGTGGGGTTGAAGATTCTGACGCTGGATGAAGTGATCGACATCGCCGAAGGCGGCAAGAACAAACCGGGGCTGTACATCGAGACCAAGGTGCCGGCGCAATTTCCCGGCGTCGAAGAGGATTTGAAGAAAAAACTGGAGCAACGCGGCTGGCTGAGCCAACGCCCTGCGGCGGAGAAAGGCCATGTGAACGTGGCCCATACGCCGGGCCGTGTGGTCTTGCAGACGTTCGAGAAGCCGAGTCTGGAACTGCTGCAGAAAGCCATGCCTGACACGCCAAAAGTGCTGTTGTTGTGGACGGGCGACGGGTATATCCCGGCGGCGTCGGACAAGGCGTTCAAGGATTCCGGGGCCAAGGACAAGGCGGCGTTCTACGCAACGCAGCAGGTGAAATCCAAGGAAGAGTTCGCGGCGTGGATGGACTGGGCTAAGGCCCATGGCGCCATTGGCACAGGCCCTGCGGCGGCGCTGAAAAACGGCGGCGATCAGAGCTACATGGATTTGGTGCAGCCCTGGATGAACAAGATGGCCCATGACCGTGGGCTGATCATCCATCCCTACACCGTGGACGACGCGGTGGACTTCAAGGCCATCAGCGCTCGGGGAGTCGACGGGTTCTTTACCAACCGGGCTTCGGAACTGCTGAAGTTCTATGGTCGTCCGTCGAAAGAAAGCATGGAATCGATCCTGAAGCGGATCGGGTATTGAAACCCACCGTGATTCTAGCTGGCTGACGTCATAAATCGCGGCGTCGCTTACCCCCTGTAGGAGCGAATTCATTCGCAAGACGTTGGTACAGGCGATGGAGATGCATCGTCTGTACGGCCGAATCGCGAATGAATTCACTCCTACAGAGCGCTTGCCGCAAAGGGAGAGGCTTACGCCAACTCCGCCACCACCGCAGCCAACGCTTTTGCCGGATCTGCTGCCTGGCTGATCGGGCGGCCGATGACGAGGTAGTCGGAACCGGCGTCCAGGGCCTGGCGCGGGGTCAGGATGCGCCGTTGGTCATCCTGCGCGCTGCCAGCGGGACGAATACCCGGTGTCACCAATTGCAACGACGGGTGCGCCGTTTTCAGGGCCTGAGCTTCCAGCGCCGAGCACACCAGACCGTCCATCCCTGCCCTTTCGGCCAATGCCGCCAGACGAAGCACCTGTTCTTGCGGTTCGATGTCCAGGCCGATGCCTGCCAGGTCCTCACGTTCCATGCTGGTCAGCACGGTCACGCCGATCAGCAGCGGTTTCGGGCCGCTGCGCTGATCAAGCACATCACGGCAGGCCGCCATCATGCGCAGGCCGCCGGAGCAGTGCACGTTGACCATCCACACGCCCATTTCCGCCGCAGCCTTGACCGCCATCGCCGTGGTATTGGGGATGTCGTGAAACTTGAGGTCCAGAAACACTTCGAAGCCCTTGTCGTTCAAGGTCTCGACAATGCCCGACGCGCTGCTGGTAAACAGTTCTTTGCCCACTTTTACCCGGCACAGCTTGGGGTCCAGTTGGTCCGCCAGTTTCAACGCGGCTTCGCGGGTCGGGAAATCCAGGGCGACGATGATGGGGGTCTGGCAGACGGACATGAGCGGGTTCTCTGGCAAGTCGAAATCGGCGCGCATTGTAGCTGAACCCATCGCAGGGCGGGACCCGGTGATCGGTAAAAGACAAAGATGCCGCCAAGCCTGGGGCTAACCGTCACACCGTTTCGAAGCCGACTCGCATCCCCGCACGACCGGGCATCCCCTACAATGGAACCACTGGGCAGCGCCGTTGCTCAAAGCGATATCACAATAAGGAGAGAGCCTCATGCCCTGGTATGCCTGGTTGATTCTGGTAATTGCAATTGGCTCGATCGTCGGCGGTTTGGTGATGCTGAAGGACTCAGCGAAAAAACTGCCCCTGACCGATGAACAGCTCAAGCGCGTCCACGAGCGCAACGCCGAAATGGACGCCAAGGAAGCACGCGACCGCTAGACCGCGTCGGGCGGTGAACCCTCGCCGCCCCCGCCTGCCCTTCTGTTCTATCAATCCGTACCGTCACGCTCATCCAGCGCCACGGCGTGATGCGTGGCCTGTGGCGTCACGGCGATCCGGAACGGCTGGAATATCTTGAACATCTGCCCGTTCTCCCGAAGCTGTCTGAGCAACTCCCCAAACTTTTCCCCGGTGATCGGCGCATTCGGTCGCAGCAGCGCGTAGTGCCGGTATATCTGATCGACCCGGTCTGAAATCAGGAATTGATCAGCGTCTTCAGGATTACTGGCCATGAACGTGCTCAGGTACGAGCGGGTGACCAAGGCGATGTCGGCCCGATCCCGAAGCACCATCAACAGGTTGCTGTCATGGGAATAGGTCAGCGTGGCGTTGTATTGATCGGCCAGGAACTTGGGGTCGGCATTGAACTTGGCAAAGGCATAGTGATAACCGCTGAACAACGCGAGGCGCTTGCCCGTCAGGTCATCGAAATAGTTCTGCCCGCGCCCTTGCATACGATGGGCGACGAAAATCTCGGCGTCTTCAAGCCCCATGTCGACATCCTCGTGGGGAATGTCCTTCCAGCCCCAGGCCGGGTTCTCGAAAATGGCCATGTCGAAGCGTTCCTGCTGAAAATCGCGGAAACGACGGGGAATCGAGGTCGGCACCATCTCGAAATGGTAGTCGCTCTGCATGGCGTTCAACGCACTGACCATCTGTGGCAGCAACCCGGTGTCTTCGCCCCGTTCAGGGCGAATCGTGTACGGCGGAAAATGCGCCGCACCAATGCGCACGATCTGCGCCGCGCCCGCTTGCCAGGCCCACAGGGTCGTCGTGGCCAACAGCAGCGTTTTCAAAGCCATCCGCACGGGCGTAGACATCAAGACAAAGCACCTCTGGCGAATCGGAGTACGCGTAAGCTATGCGTTCGCGAACAATTAGACAACGGTCAAACGACATCAAAGCTGGCTTTAGGCCAGATCTGGCTGTTTCAACAGTAAAAGCAACGCCTGCTCCGCCAATTGTTCCAGGGTCAGAGTGCCCTCGGCGCGATACCAGGTGGTGGTCCAAGACAACGCGCCCGTCAGGAAACGTCGGGTGACGGCCACATCCCCTTGCACCAGACCACAGGCCTTGGCTTCCCCCAGCACGTGCAGCCACAACTGCTCGTAAGCGTTGCGCAAGACCCGGACCCTCGCCTGCCCGTCGGCCGACAGCGAGCGCCACTCATAGATCATGACGGCCAGCGCTTCGCCGGTGCCGCCCATGATCGACTGCAATTCGCAGCGGATCAGCGCCAATACGCGCTCACGCACATCCCGGGTTTGCGCCAATGCGACACGCATCACCTCGGTGTTGTAGACCATGGTCTGCTCCATCACCGCGCACAGGATTTCATCCTTGCTGCGAAAGTGATGAAAAATGCTCCCCGACTGAATCCCCACGGCCGCCGCCAGGTCCCGCACGGTGGTGCGCTCATACCCCTTGTGACGAAACAGGTGCGCGGCCACTTGCAGCAGCTTGCCCCGTGGGCTGTCCGGATCGGTCATCAGTCCGCCCGCGATCAGCCCGTGCATCACCGTCGACGTGTCGCGTTCATCCACCGCCATGCCCTTTCACTCGATCGCGAAAAAATCGCCTACAAAACCTACTGGTCGCGCGGCAATTTATGCCGAGCGCTTCAACCAAGCAAGCGCTTGGCCAGCATTTGGCCTTTCTGTCCGACGAAAAAAATCCTGGCCCGGATTAAACAATCGTCCGTCAGATGAGTCCCACGCAGTGATCACCCGTGATCGTCACGTTGGACGCAACGGCTCTAATATGGCTACGCTGCATCACGGTGCCACGGATTAGGAAACTGGAGCGAGCAATGCCCCATTGGTTGGTGATAGATCTGGAGGCCACCACCGAAGAGGGCGGATGGCCAGTGGCAGAGATGGAAATCATTGAGATCGGCGCCTGCGTGGTCAATTCGGACGGCCGCGAAATCGACCATTTCGAACGCTTCGTGCGCCCGGCGCGCAGGCCGCAATTGACCCCGTTTTGCCGCGAACTGACCCATATCCAACAAAGCCAGGTGGACACGGCGTCGCCCATGATGACGATCTGGCCGCAATTTGAACGCTGGATGAGCCATCACCGCACACGGCTGGTGGGCTGGGTCAGTTGGGGCGACTACGACCGCGAGCAATTGACGCTGCAATGGCAGGAGCATCAATTGACCAGCGAGCTGAGCGGACTGCCGCACATCAACCTCAAACAGCGGTTTGCGCAGGCCCGTCAACTGCAAAAACCCTGCGGCCTGAATACCGCGCTGCAACTGGCGGGCATGCACTTCAATGGCCAGCAACACCGGGCTCTGACCGACGCGCGCAACACGGCGAGGTTGATCCCGTTGGTCATTCCTTCCTGAACGATGACGCATTTATCAAAGCGGATGACGGCCTTTTGTACGTTCGGCATACTGTCCGCCCTTTTTCAGCCCTTTCGAGGAGATCAGCCATGTTCAAGGTCAACGAGTATTTCGACGGCACCGTCAAGTCCATCGCCTTCCAGCAAGCGGAGGGCGCAGCCACGATCGGCGTCATGGCGCCAGGCAAATACAACTTCGGCACCGCTGATCGCGAAATCATGCATGTGGTCTCGGGCTCGCTGAAAGTCCTGCTGCCAGGTGCCAACGATTGGGAAACCTTCAACGCAGGCGACCAATTCCGCGTGCCGGCGAACAGCAAGTTCGACCTGGAAGTGAGCGTCGAGACTGCTTACCTGTGCGAATACCGCAAGGACTGATCGGGAATCTGTAGGAGTGAGCTTGCTCGCGATAGCAAAGCGTCAGACGCAGAGAATGCGTCGGATGTACCGGCCTCTTCGCGAGCACGGTGACCGCCACCCCGGTCACGCCTACAATGAACCTGCGCTCAATCCATCTGCCTGCATCCCCGCATTGAACTGCAACGCCGCCAACCGCGCATACAGCGGGTTGCTGGCGATCAATTCCCGGTGCGTGCCCACGGCTACCAGCCTCCCCTGATCCATCACCGCAATTCGGTCAGCGTTCTGCACCGTGGCCAGACGGTGAGCGATGACCAAGGTGGTGCGACCTTTCATCAACGTGGGTAATGCTTGCTGGATCAGATGCTCGCTCTGGGCATCCAGCGCGCTGGTGGCCTCATCGAGCAACAGGATTGGCGCGTCGGCCAGCAACGCACGGGCAATGGCGAGACGTTGACGCTGCCCGCCCGACAACCCCATTCCGCCATCGCCCAGATGCGTCTGATACCCCTGCGGCAGCAGTTGAATGAATTCGTGGGCATGAGCGATTCGCGCCGCTGCTTCGACCTGTTCGTCGCTGGCCTCGGGATTGCCATAACGAATGTTGTCCTCGACGCTGCCAAAAAACAGCGCAGGGGTCTGCGAAACCCAGGCAAAACAGCGACGCAGGTCCAACGGATCGAGACGCTCACCCGGCACACCCTCTATCAACACACGTCCCTGCTGCGGGTCATAAAAACGCAGCAACAGGTCGAACAGCGTCGATTTACCCGCCCCCGACGGCCCCACCAACGCCAACGTCTCACCCGCTTCAATGGTCAGGCTCAAACCCTCGACCGCGTTACGCTCAGGCCGGGAGGGGTAGGCAAAGCTGACATTTTCCAAGGCCAAGTGACCGCTCACGCGGTCCGGCAAGGTCAGCAGATCGCTGCTCGGGGGCGTGATTTCGCTGCGGGCCTGCAACAGTTCAGTGATGCGCTCCGCTGCGCCGGCGGCCCGTTGCAACTCGCCGATCACTTCGCTGAGGGTGCCGAACGCGCTGCCAACGATCAGGCTGTAGAACACGAACGCCGCCAGCTCGCCCCCGGTGATTCGCCCGGCGATGACGTCCATGCCGCCGACCCACAGCATCACCGCCACGGCACCGAGCACCAGCACGATGACCAGAGTGATCAGCCACGAGCGCTGAAGAATCCGCTTACGCGCCGTCTCGAAAGCGCCTTCCGCTGTCTGGGAAAAACGCTGTCGGTCCTGTTCCTGATGGTTGTAGGCCTGAACCGTCTTGATCTGTCCCAGCGCTTCCGACACGTAACTGCCAACGTCCGCCACCCGGTCCTGGCTTTCCCTCGACAGGCTGCGCACCCGTCGCCCGAAAATCAGGATCGGCGCGACCACCAGCGGCAACGCCACGACCACGATGCTGGTCAGCTTGGGATTGGTGAAAAACAGCAGGATCACGCCACCAATCACCATCAGGGCATTGCGCAGGAACATCGACAGCGACGAGCCGATCACCGATTGCAGCAACGTCGTGTCAGCAGTGAGGCGTGACTGGATTTCCGAGCTTCGGTTGTTCTCATAAAAGCCGGGGTGCAGGCTGACCAGGTGATCGAACACTTGCTTGCGCAGATCGGCCACCACCCGCTCGCCAATCCACGACACCAGATAAAAGCGGGTAAACGTGCCGATGGCCAACGCCACCACCAGCACCATAAACAGCGCGATGCTTTCGTTGAGCAATTCCGGCGAGCGGGTCAGAAAACCCTTGTCGACCATCATTTTGATGCCCTGTCCCATGGACAACGTGATGGCGGCGGTGACGATCAGCGCCACCAAAGCGCCAAAGGCCTGCTTGCGATACGGCGCGATCATCCGCAGCGCCAGACGAAGGGCATGCCGCTGACGACCGGAAAACACAGAAGCCATGAAAGTCACCTGTAGGAAAATTCAGGGCAGAGCCTACACCTGCCCCTCTGTGTACGCTCGTCGTGTTTTGCTGAACTCAGTCGCTGTCTGCCAGTCAGGATAAGGGAGTCCACGCTGTTAAAGCGCCGCGTTATGACGCTAATCAGGGACGGTTAGAGTGGATCGGTCTAACGGTCGGCTGGCGATTGCCGCCGTCATCTGTTGCACTGAAAGGACGCTTGAAGCGTGCGCGCTTGAAGCGTTCAGGGATGTCATGGCGCGGTCATCGAGCGTGGATAACCTGAAGCGCACCACCTGATGAGGAGACAGGCCATGAGCTTGCAAAACAGCAGCAATCAAGAACCCGTGGTACGGCCCCAGCCCGAATCTCAACTGGGCGGCGCCGTTCTGGACGAGTACGGGAATCAGGTCCTGATTACTGAAGAAATGGTTCAGGCCGCGTGTCAGGAATGCGAAAAGTATTGGGTCAAACCTGAAAAACAAGACTGATGAACAGACGCCTTTGAAACCCGGCCCTCCCGCCGGGTTTTTTCTGCGTGCGGCTTGGCAGATTGCCCAACCCGAGCGTCGTATCTGCAGTCACGCCTATCACTCGCCGGCCGACACCGCACCCAGCGCCTGAATGATCTGCTGCAAGGCTGCGGACTGGCCGTTCAGGCTCACCCGCAAGCCTTCGATTTCCCGGCGCGGCGGATAGTGTTTGCGCAGGGCGTCGAAGGCCAGTCGCTGGCTGGATGAATCGCCCACCAGGCTGCGACGGAAATCCGCATCGTCGCGGCGCGGGTCGTAGACGCCCCGGCACAGCATGTTCAGCGCCCAGGTGGGGTCAGTGTTGGCGTCTAGGGTGACCTGCGCCAGCCAGGGTTTGGGCAGCAAGTCTTGCAGCTCGATAGTCGCTGGCTGGCCCAGGTGCGCGCACAGTGCCTGGTAAATCTGCGCCGTGCCGCGTTGACGCCCGTCGAGGCTGTAACCGGCAATGTGCGGAGTGCCGATGACGCACAGGTCCGCCAGCGCCACATCGACGAGCGGCTCTTCTTCCCAGACGTCCAGCACGGCTTGCAGGTCTTCCCGCTCAAGCAGCACTTCACGCAACGCGGCGTTGTCCACGATCGGGCCGCGGGCGGCATTGATCAGCCAGGCGCCCGGCTTGAGGGACTCCAGACGAGTGCGGTCAAACAGGTGCCAGGTTGGCAGCTCGCCACTTTTATTCAGAGGCGTGTGCAGGCTGATGACGTCGCAACGGGCGATGATCTCGTCGAGGCTGACATAATCGCCGCCTTCGGCTGCCTGTCGGGGAGGGTCGCAGACCAGCACATTCCAGCCCAGCCCACGCAAAACTTTGATCAGCCGACCACCGACCTGCCCCGCGCCCACCACGCCATAGGTGCGCTGGGCAATGTCAGCGCCTTCGATTTCAGCGAGGGTCAGCAGGCTGCCGAGCACGTAATCCACCACGCCCCGGGCGTTACAGCCTGGCGCGCTGGACCACTGAATGCCCGCTTCGTTGAAGTAATCGAGGTCGAGGTGATCGGTGCCGATGGTGCAGGTGCCGACGAAACGAACCGGCGTGCCTTCCAGCAGCTCTCGGGTGACTTTGGTGACTGAGCGCACCAGCAGAATGTCGGCATCGGCCACCGCTGCGCGGTCGAGGGTGCGTCCGGGGTAGCGGCGGATCTCGCCAAAACCAGAGAAGAAGGCGTCAAGCAGTGGAATGTTTTCGTCGGCAACGATGCGCATGGTGGGCTCCCTGAAGTGGCGGCAGTGTAGGCGCTGGTGTCCGAGGGGGCCAGCGCTGCGCTCACTTCAAGGGTGGACTTACGCGGATTTCTTGCGGATCCAGTACAAGTAAACGCCGTCAGCGGCCTGCTTTTCGACGAGTTCGTGGTCGAGGAAGACACAGAATTTCGGGATGTCGCGCTGGGTCGACGGGTCGGTCGCGATGACCTTGAGCAAACCACCCGCCGGCAGGTCGCGCACCTTCTGGTGCAACATCATCACAGGCTCAGGGCAATTGAGGCCGGACGCGTCGAGGACCGCGTCAACGGCAAGGCTTTCGATGGAATCAGACATGGGGCGCTCCGGAAACTGGCGAGCATTGTCGCTTAAATGGGCAAAGGCGCCAATCGTCGCGGGTGTTTCCTCCGGTTTTGAGGGCCCTGCCGCCGGCAAGCCGGACTGGTACGGAGGTTAGTGTCGCTCACACGAAGGCCTGTACGCGGCAACGCCCTGTGGGAGCGAATTCATTCGCGAAAGACCGTTCAGGCGTTAGAGATGCGTCGGATGTACCGGCTCTTCGCGAATGAATTCGCTCCCACAGTGAAGACCGTGCACGGCTTCAAGACTTGCGCGGACTCCCTGGCAGCACGGCTTGCCGGCGGTGCCGATCAAGGTCCGTCCGTCGGCAAGCCGGACTGGTACAGGGGCTCGGTGCATTACAGAGTGCCATCAACCTTCGCCACTATCTGCGGTCAACTACGCTGCTGCCTACAGTCTTTGTAGGATTCTGCGACATCTTGGCGGTTGGTGATGCACGACGCAGACCGTATGATCCTTGACATTTTTCCGCAGATTAGAAGCCTATGTCCCTGATAGTTCTACTGCTTCTGCCTTTCATCGGCAGCTGTCTGGCGGCGCTTTTGCCGCACAACGCTCGCAACAGTGAATCCATCCTGGCTGGCCTGATCGCCCTGATCGGTGCGGTGCAGGTCGCGTTGTGGTATCCGCAGATCGCTCACGGCGGTGTGATACGCGAAGAGTTTTTCTGGCTGCCAAGCCTCGGGCTCAACTTCGTCCTGCGTCTGGACGGATTCGCCTGGCTGTTCTCGATGCTGGTGCTGGGGATCGGCACCCTCGTCTCGCTTTACGCCCGCTATTACATGTCGCCGGACGACCCGGTGCCGCGCTTTTTCTCGTTTTTCCTCGCGTTCATGGGCGCCATGCTCGGGCTGGTGATGTCCGGCAACCTGATTCAGATCGTGTTTTTCTGGGAGCTGACCAGTGTTTTCTCGTTCCTGTTGATCGGCTATTGGCACCATCGCGCCGACGCCCGACGCGGCGCGTACATGGCGTTGATGGTCACCGGCGCGGGCGGGCTGGCGCTGCTGGTGGGGGTCATGCTGTTGGGCCACGTGGTCGGCAGTTACGACCTGGACCGGGTGCTCGCATCGGGCGACGCCATCCGTGCTCACGCCCTCTACCCCGTTCTGCTGACCCTGATCCTCATCGGCGCCCTCAGCAAAAGCGCGCAATTCCCCTTCCATTTCTGGCTGCCCCACGCCATGGCCGCGCCGACGCCCGTGTCGGCGTACCTGCACTCGGCAACGATGGTGAAAGCCGGGGTGTTCCTGCTGGCGCGGCTTTGGCCTGCGTTGTCCGGCAGTGAACAATGGTTCTGGATCGTCAGCGGCGCGGGGGCCTGCACGCTGGTGATCGGCGCGTATTCGGCGATCTTCCAGACCGACCTCAAGGGCCTGCTGGCCTATTCCACCATCAGCCACCTGGGCCTGATCACCCTGCTGCTGGGCCTCAACAGCCCGCTGGCGGCGGTGGCGGCGGTCTTTCACATTCTCAACCACGCGACCTTCAAGGCCTCGCTGTTCATGGCCGCCGGGATCATCGACCACGAAAGCGGCACCCGTGACATTCGCAAACTCAGCGGCCTGATCAAACTCATGCCCTACACCGCGACCCTGGCCATGGTCGCCAGCGCCGCCATGGCCGGGGTGCCGCTGCTCAACGGTTTCCTCTCGAAAGAAATGTTCTTCGCCGAAACCGTGTTCATCACCTCCACCGCCTGGGTCGAAACCGCGCTGCCGGTGATCGCGACCATCGCCGGGACCTTCAGCGTCGCCTACTCCCTGCGCTTCACGGTGGACGTGTTCTTCGGCCCGAAAGCCACCGACCTGCCCCACACGCCCCATGAACCGCCGCGCTGGATGCGGGTGCCCGTGGAGCTGCTGGTGCTGGCCTGCCTGATCGTCGGCATTTTTCCCGCCTTGTCGGTCGGCCCCCTGCTGGCGGCCGCTGCGCAACCCGTGGTCGGCGGCACGTTGCCCGAATACAGCCTCGCCATCTGGCACGGCTGGAACGCCCCGATGATCATGAGCCTGATCGCCATGGCGGCGGGCATCATCCTGTATCTATTCCTGCGTCCGCACTTCAAACGTGACCGTTTCAAAAAGACCCCGCTGATCGGGCGCCTGAACGGCAAGCGCCTGTTCGAAGCGGTGCTGATCACCAAACTGCGCATCGCCCGAGCGCTGGAAGAGGTGCTCACCACCCGTCGCCTACAAGCCCAGCTGTTCTTGATGGTGTTCGTGGCATTGGTGGCGGGCTTCGTGCCGATGTACGACAGCGGCCTGACCTGGGGCGACCGGCCTAAAATTCCGGGGTCCGGGGTGTTCGTCATGCTCTGGTTGATCGCCATCGCCTGCGCCCTCGGGGCTGCGTGGCAAGCCAAGTACCACCGGCTCGCGGCCGTGACCATGGTCGGTGTCTGCGGTTTGATGACGTGTGTGACCTTCGTCTGGTTCTCGGCACCCGACCTGGCCCTGACCCAATTGGCCGTGGAAGTGGTCACCACGGTACTGATCCTGCTCGGCCTGCGCTGGCTGCCGCGCCGTAACGAAAACGTCGCCCCGCCCACGCGCTCACGCAGTCGCGCGCGGGTTCGCCGGGTGCGCGACTTTATCCTCGCCGTGGCGGTGGGCGGCGGCATGGCGTTGCTGTCCTACGCGATGCTGACCCGCCCCACGCCGAACGCGATCTCCGAGTTCTACTTGAGCCGGGCACTGAGCCAGGGCGGCGGCACCAACGCCGTCAACGTGATGCTGGTGGATTTCCGTGGCTTCGACACCTTTGGCGAAATCACCGTTCTTGCGGTGGTTGCATTGACGGTCTTTGCGCTGCTGCGCCGCTTCCGTCCGCCAAAAGAGAGCATCGCCCTGCCCGCGCAGCAACGCCTGTTGGCGCGCGACGTGGTCACGGATCTGGTCAACCCGCGTCACGCCAAGGACACCGCGCTGGGCTTCATGATGGTGCCCGCCGTGCTGGTGCGCCTGCTGTTGCCGGTGGCGTTCGTGGTCTCGATGTACTTGTTCATGCGCGGCCACAACCAGCCCGGTGGCGGGTTCGTCGCCGGGCTGGTGATGTCGGTGGCCTTCATTCTCCAGTACATGGTGGCGGGCACGCAGTGGGTCGAAGCGCACATGAGCCTGCGCCCGCTGCGCTGGATGGGCACAGGATTGATCTTCGCCCTGGCCACCGGGCTGGGGTCGATGGCCCTGGGTTACCCGTTCATGACCACCCACACCGCGCATTTGCACGTGCCGCTCCTCGGTGACCTGCATGTGGCGAGTGCGCTGTTCTTCGACATCGGCGTGTACGCCGTGGTGGTGGGTTCGACCCTGCTGATCCTCACCGCGCTGGCCCACCAATCGGTGCGCAGCCATCGCCCGACGTCGCTGCCGCAGCCCATTGAACCGGTGCCCGTAACCCCTGCGCCAGCCACCTCCCAAGGAGCCATGTGATGGAAGAAGTCATCGCGATTGCCATCGGCGTGCTCGCCGCGTCGGGCGTGTGGCTGATCCTGCGCCCACGGACCTTTCAGGTGGTCATGGGCCTGTGCCTGCTGTCCTACGGCGTCAACCTGTTCATCTTCAGCATGGGCAGCCTGTTCATCGGCAAGGAACCGATCATCAAGGACGGTGTGCCTCAAGACTTGCTCAACTACACCGACCCGCTGCCTCAGGCGCTGGTGCTCACCGCCATCGTCATCAGCTTCGCCATGACCGCGCTGTTTCTGGTGGTGTTGCTTGCCTCTCGCGGCCTGACCGGCAACGACCACGTCGACGGTCGGGAGGGCAGCGAATGAGCGTGATGAACCAACTGATCATCGCGCCGATCCTGCTGCCGGTGCTGACCGCCGCGTTGATGTTGTGGATCGGCGAGAAGCGTCGCCCGATCAAGGCCGCGATCAATGTGCTGTCCACGGCGCTGGGGCTGGGCATCTCGATCACGCTGATGATGTGGGTACAGAAGACCGGGACCACCGGTTCGATTGGCGTGTATTTGCCGGGCAACTGGGAGTCCCCCTTCGGCATCGTGCTGGTGGTCGATCACTTGTCGGCGCTGATGCTGGTGCTGACCGGCATCGTCGCCTTCTGTGCGCTGCTGTTCGCGTTGGCCCGTTGGGACCGCGCGGGAGCGAGTTTTCATGCGCTGTTTCAGATTCAACTGATGGGCCTCTATGGCGCGTTCCTCACGGCCGATCTGTTCAACCTGTTCGTGTTTTTCGAGGTGCTGCTGGCCGCGTCGTATGGCCTGATGCTCCACGGGTCGGGACGTGCGCGGGTGTCGGCGGGGCTGCATTACATCACCATCAACCTGCTGGCCTCGTCGCTGTTTCTGATCGGCGCGGCGCTGATTTACGGCGTGACCGGCACCCTCAACCTGGCCGACTTGGCCGTCAAAATCCCACAAGTCTCCGAGGCCGATCTGGGACTGTTACACGCCGGGGCCGCGATTCTGGCGGTCGCTTTTCTGGCCAAGGCCGGCATGTGGCCGCTGAACTTCTGGCTGGTCCCGGCCTACTCTGCTGCCAGCGCCCCAGTGGCTGCGCTGTTCGCGCTGATGACCAAGGTCGGCGCCTACACCTTGTTGCGTTTGTGGACGCTGCTGTTCTCGGGCCAGGCCGGTGCGTCGGCGTTCTTTGGTGGTGACTGGCTGATCTGGGGCGGCATGGCGACCCTGGCCGTGGCGGCGGTTTCCATCGTCGCGGCCCAGCGCCTGGAGCGCATGGCCAGCCTCAGCATTCTGGTGTCAGCCGGGATTCTGCTGTCGGCCATCGGCTTCGGGCAACCGAGCCTGACGGCGGGTGCGCTGTTTTATCTGGTCAGCTCGACCCTGGCGCTGAGCGCGCTGTTCCTGCTCGCCGAACTGGTGGAGCGTTCGCGTTCGGCCAATGAGATCCCGCTGGAAGACGACGCCGATCAGCTGCCCAAAGCCATGGAATCGCTGCACCCGCTGCCGGGCACCAACCTTGATGACGAACAGAAGGCCGTGGTCGGTCAGGTGATTCCCTGGACCATGGCGTTTCTGGGCCTGAGTTTCATCGCCTGCGCCTTGTTGATCATCGGCATGCCGCCGCTGTCGGGGTTCCTCGGCAAACTGACGCTGATCAGCGCCCTGCTCAACCCGCTGGGGCTGGATGTCGCAAAAGACGAAGCCATTCGCGGCGCCAGTTGGGCGTTGGTTTCGCTGCTGATTGTCTCGGGGCTGGCTTCGCTGTTCGCGTTCGTGCGCGTGGGCATGAAGCGGTTCTGGACCGCGCAGGACCGCCCTTCTCCCGCGCTGCGCCGCAATGAATGCATGCCCATCGCGCTGCTGCTCGGCGCCTGCATCGTCCTGACGTTCAAGGCCCAGGCGCTGCTGCATTACACCCAGGACACCGCGCAGGCGCTGCATGATCCGCAGCAGTACGTGCTGTCGGTGATGGCCGCCAGACCGGTGCCCTCCCCGAGCACCGCCAGCGCGGAGGTGCAGCCATGAGCCGCGTGTTTCCTGCCCCGCTGTTGTCGCTTGCATTGTGGGCGCTGTGGTTGCTGCTCAACCTGTCGCTGAGCGCGGGCAATCTGTTGCTCGGCGCGTTGTTGGGGTTCTTTGCGCCGATCCTGTTCGCGCCGTTGCGCCCGCAGCCTGCGCGGATTCGACGACCGGGCGTGGCGCTGAAGCTGTTCTTTCTGGTGGGACGTGACGTGCTGGTGTCGAATCTGGTGGTCGCCTGGGGCGTATTGCGCGCTCGCCACAATCCGCCGCGTTCGGCGTTCGTCAAAGTGCCGCTCGACCTGCACGACGCCCACGGGCTGGCCGCGCTGTCGATGATCTGCACTGTGGTGCCGGGAACGGTCTGGTCAGAATTGGCGCTTGATCGCAGCGCGTTGCTGATGCACGTCTTTGACCTGGACGACGAGACGCGCTTCATCGAGCATTTCAAGACCACCTACGAACGCCCGTTGATGGAGATTTTTCAATGAGCCCGCTGCTGACCAATGCGATCTTGTTCAGCCTGTCGCTGTTCACGGTGGCGATGATCCTCACCCTCATCCGCCTGTTCAAAGGCCCTTCGGCGCAGGACCGGGTATTGGCGCTGGATTACCTTTACCTGCTGGCGATGCTGATGATGTTGGTGCTGGGGATTCGGTATGCCAGCGACACCTATTTCGAGGCCGCACTGCTGATTGCGCTGTTCGGTTTTGTCGGGTCGTTCGCGCTGGCAAAATTCCTCCTGCGCGGTGAGGTGATCGAATGAATTCGTTGCAGGTGTTGCCGTTTTGGGTCGAGGTGCTGACGGCGCTGTTGCTGGTTGCCAGCAGCGTGTTTGCATTGATCGGCGCCTTGGGGTTGTTGCGGATGAAAGACTTCTTCCAGCGCATGCACCCCCCGGCGCTGGCCTCGACGATCGGGGCGTGGTGCGTGGCGTTGGCGTCGATCGTCTATTTCTCGGCGTTGAAAGAAGGCCCTGTGCTACACGCCTGGCTGATCCCGATCCTGCTGGCGATCACCGTGCCCGTGACAACGCTGCTGTTGGCGCGCACCGGGCTGTTCCGCAAACGCATGGCCGGAGACGCCGACGTGCCTCCCGAAGTGTCCGAAGGGCAACACGAAGGGCGCTAACCGGTCCTTGTAGGAGCGAATTCATTCGCGAAAGAGGGTCCAGCCGATAGGGATGTGTGGGATGTACCGGCTCTTCGCGAATGAATTCGCTCCCACAGTAGAGACCCCGTACGGCGCGGACCCTGTGGGAGACGCCAGAGGTTACCACGGCAGCGAAGTGGGCCTGCGCTCATCGCGCCAATTTGCCGCACCCCGTTCATCGCCTCACTTCTGTTAAATTTCTCGCCATGAAACTGGCCCGCTCTGACCGACACCTGATCGCATGGATGCTTTACTGCTGCGTCCTGTTCAACGTGTTCGCCTGCAGCATCGGTCATGGCCAGATGGTCGGCATGCAACTCAACGGTATCGGCGGTGAATTCTGCTCCACCGATGGCCGGGCGCTGAAAACCGTCGAGGCATTCAAACCGGGTGATCAAAAGCTCCCGACGCTGTCTGCGGCGTTCGGTTGCCCCTTATGTTCCACCGGAGGCATGGGCCCGGCGCTGAACTCCAGCTTGACCCTCAACCTCCTCCCCGAGCAACACAGCCCACAACCTGCGGTTGTCGCGTCCTGTGAAATCCCCTCCGCTTTCCATTGGCCCACCGCCAATCCCCGCGCGCCGCCCTTCGCCTGATCTGATTTCAGCCCCTTGATTTCCCGTGGTTCGGATCGCCGTTTCCGTGGCCGGTGCACGTCCGCCGCGAACACGCGCCGAAGACTCGGGATTCGCTCGCCCTCATTTCAGGTTTTAACCATGAAACGCATTCCACTGCTCGCCGGTTTGATCGGCAGCCTGTCTCCACTCGCCTATGCGCAATCGGCCATTGATCTGGCCCCCGTCACGATCAACGACGACCACCTCACCGACCCCACCGGACTGAACCTCGAACAACAGGCCGCCAGCGCCACCCACCTCGGCTTGAGCCTGCGCGAAACACCCGCCTCCATCGCCGTCGCCAGTCGCTCGGACATCGAACGCCGAGGCGCACAAAACTTTCAGGACGCCGCCAACGCCCTGCCCGGCGTCAACGCCAGCGCGCCGCCCGGCTTCGGGGGGTTCATTTCCTATCGTGGTTTCACCAGCAGCCAGGTGACGCAGATGTTCAACGGCATCAACGTCGCCACCGGCCTGGCGCGCCCGGTCAACAGCTGGATTTACGACCGCGTCGAACTGCTTGGTGGCCCGTCCTCCGTGATGAACGGCGCGGGCTCGGTGGGCGGCTCACTGAACTACGTCACCAAACTGGCCAATCGCGAGGAACAGGCCGCCGAGGGGCGCATCAGCTACGGCAGTTTCGACACCACGCAAACCGCCTTTGGCGTAAACCACGCGCTCAGCGATCCCAGTTCGGACATTCAGCACTACGCCCGTCTGGACGTCAGCCACACCACGAGCAATGGCTACATCGACCGCCAGGAAAACGATGCCTGGAACGTCGCTTTTTCCCTGCTCAGCGACATCACGCCGAACCTGTCCCACACCCTGGCGCTGGAATATCAGGACGAACACGAAGACAGCCCTTACTGGGGCACGCCGGTGCTCAACCCCAAGGCGGGGAAATTGAAGATCGACAAACACGACCGCTTTCGCAACTACAACGTCGACGACGGGCTGTACGAACAGCGCACGAAGTGGATTCGCTCGATCATCGATTACTGCATTGATGACGCCACGTCCTTGCGCAACACCCTCTATCACCTCGACAGCCAGCGCGATTACCGGAATCTGGAGACCTACCAGTACAACGCCGACAACAGCGCGATCAATCGCTCCACGGCGTACCTGGTGCGCCACGAAGGCACGCAAGGCGGCGATCAGTTCGAGCTGCGTCATGAAAGCAGCCTGCTGGGCATGGCCACGACTTGGGCGGGAGGCTTCGAGTACAAGGTCAACAGCACCACCAGCAACCCGTGGAATGTCCCGGCGAACAACACCGTAAATCCGGACGCGTTCGATCCCGGTCACTTTTACGACTTGCCCGGCACGCGACAGGGGTTCGTCAAGGACAAGACCAACGAGGTGACGACCCAAGCAGTCTTCGTGGAGAACCATTTGGCGCTGAATGAACAATGGTCGTTGGTGACCGGCCTGCGCTACGACGACATCAATCTGGACGTGACCAACCATCGCGTGGTGACCGCCAGCAACCCCCGCCACTTGCGACGAGACTGGCAACCGGTGACGGGCCGCGCGGGTCTGACCTGGCAGTTCGTGCCCAGCGCCAACGTCTACGTGCAATACAGCACCGCCGCCGAGCAGCCCGGCGGGACGCAGAATTTCGATGTGTCCACGGGCAAGCAGTGGGAAATCGGCAGCAAATTCGACTACCTGCAAGGCCGGGGTTCGGCCACAGTCGCGGCCTACACGATCGAGCGCAAGGACTTCGCCGTGACCGACCCGCAAGATCCGACCAACACGATTCCCGTGGGCCAGCAGTCGTCGCGAGGCCTTGAACTGGCGAGCGCGCTGCGGATCACGCCGGCTCTACTCCTCGAAGGCAACATTGCCTGGGTCGACGCGCAGTACGACGAGTTCAGCGAAAAGAACGCCGCCGGGGTGGTGGTCTCACGCAAGGGCAACACACCGACCAACGTGCCGGAACGGGTCGGCAATCTGTGGCTGACCTACGACTTCACCCCGCGCTGGCAAGGCGGCGTCGATGCGCGCTACGTGGCGTCGGTGTATGCCGACAATGCCAATACGCAGACGGTGCCGTCCTACACGCTTTATGGCAGCTTTCTGACCTTCAAGGTGGACTCACACACGTCGGTCACCGGACGCGTCCGCAACCTCACCGATGAGGTGTATGCGCGCTTCGCCCATGTGTCACCGGCGTATTACCTGGGAGAACCGCGAACGTTCGAACTGGCGGTGCAGACCCGCTTCTGACGCGAAAACGGTTCAGGGTCAGCGAATCACTCGCTGGCCTTGAACACCAGTTCGCCCTTGCGCCACTTGGCCGCTTTAGCCGTGGCGGCTTTCAAAATCTTGCTCAGGCCCTGTTGGATCTGTTCATGGGCCGCGAACACCATGAACACCGTGTGGGATTCCTTGAACACAATGCCGTGACCTTCGGGCACTTCGACGAAGGCATACTCGCCCAGACCGTAGACGGTCATCTTGATTTCACGAAAACGGAGTTCGAATTTGCCACCCTCACGGCTCGGCAATACGGCAGCACGAAAGTGATCGCCCACCTTGAGCTCCAGACGCGGTTTGTCATCGACGACCAGCGCAGCCTCGGTGTCGATTTCGGACATGTAAATGCCCTCGGGAGACTGCTCGATGACATAAACGAAACGTGCCTGGAACAGCTTCACCAACTTCGCGCGCAAATCGCCAAGCACGAATAACGCATGGGTATCCAGATTACTTACTGCCAATGTACAAACTCCCAACCTGATATGAACTTGCCCGGCAATTGGCCAGGCAAGGGTAACGACAAGGAAAACGATGCGTCCCGGGTGCCGGACGCTGGCACGCGCCAGGATTCTACCGGCTGAGAGTCTATACGGGATATATGCCTTCCGTCCGTAATGTAGCCGTTTTTGTACATGAATGTGCGCGTGCGTCTGTGTCCAATCGCCGAGACATCACGCAGGGCGCGGGCTGAATCGTTCAGGCAGATACGTCGAACTCTTGCTCACCTCCCACACTCACATGCAACACAGGTGACGAACTGATCACGCTCATCACGACCGCAGCCTTCAAGGGAGACATCATGGAACTCACGACACCGACACTGGCGACACTGTTCGAACAATTGGGACTCGATGCCGATGAAGCCAGCATTGACGCTTTTATCAGCCAACACGCCCTGCCGGATGACGTGAAGCTGATCGACGCCGACTTCTGGACCCCGCAACAGGCGCGTTTTTTAAAAGAAGAACTGCGAGTGGATGCCGAGTGGGCGCCCGTCGTGGATGAGTTGAACGAACGGCTGCACCCGAAAAAATGACACTGCCGGACGGTACGAGGCGACCGAATTTAGGCCGCCTTCGCCCCGGCTGGTCGTGTCACAACGGATAACCCCGCTGCGACACATTGAGAAAACGCTGCCGCCCGTCCAGCTCCGGTGCATGCACGAAGAGCGTATCCACCAGCGCGCCTCGTCGACCCAGCGTCCCGTTCCAGTGCGCGGAACAATGGATATAGCGCCGATAGAGCATTTTCATTTCATCCGGGGACAATGCATCGCCCTGTCCCCGCGCATACGCCATCAATTTTTCTGCCACATTCCGTAACTCTGGCGGCAGGCTCAGGTCGGCAGTGTCCGGTATTGGCCGGAACGGCACACCCTCGTCACACGCCAACCCATGCATCACCCGCAGGTACACCCGCGAGAGATGGCCGAACACGCGACGTTGCAGCTTCACGCTGGCCACGACAGTCTTCATTCCATGCCCCCTCTGCCCCATCCGCTCGTGGCATTCGACGCAGATAGAAGAGGTCTCGTCAGTCGGGTCGATCCAGCGCTCGGCGTTCAACTGGTCCATTTCGGCGTGGGTCTGCAGCCACGCCTCGGTGGCATCGAACGGCGTATTGGCGCTGACCAGACTGCGCCGGGGTCTGGTCAGTGAGACCGTTTCCATGCTTTGCGGTTGATAACCGCCGCCGATGTCCGAGTGGCTTCCGGGGAGCATGATCTCCTTCGGCCACCCTGGCATGATGCTGTTCAACGCGAAATTGCGCCGATGCTCATCAGCCGCAACCAGATGCAGCACCTGCTGCGCACAGCCTGGCGGCAGGAACAGATTCACCCGCGCATTGGATGCATCGCGCACGCTGCCCAGATCAGAGAGACCGCCCACCGCCGCCACGGTATCGAACAGCCCTATAATCTTCAGCCGCACACTGCCCGCTGCCCAGGAGAAATCCGAGGACAGCGGCAGCTTGCGGGGATCGAGAACGGGCCCGAGGGCGCCCCGGGACTGCTTGAGCACTTCATTGGCCAGATGACGGGCCGCCGCCGCGCCCCGGCTGAACCCGAAAAGGTCTAACTCCAGGCCCGCGATCACGCAACCGGGGTTATGCAGGTCGAATGTCTTGAGAAAATCGCTGATCTTTTTGACCGCGACCAATGCCTTGGCGACAACGCCCGTGTAACCCCGCCCAAATCCCTGGCCGGACAATCGCGAATCCCTGCCGCCGGAGGTGGTGCCAATACCGCTGATATAAAAAACTTCATAAAGTCTCAACCCGGCCCCGTCATTGGTCGCCTTGGGTTGGTGCCGATATAAGTCAGCCAGCCTCGCAATGTTAGTGAAATCATTGCTGTAACTGCTGGAAGGGTCAGAGTGGCGTCCTCCGCACTCCTTGATGTGCTCACCCTTGTAGATTTCCGCCATGGCCTGACAGTCGGCCCCGATCTGGCTGTTGACGCGGTTGTTGCCCGTCCCGTCAAAGAAAACGCCGATGCGGACGATGACCCCGAGTTTACCCGCCGCGCTGCTCGAACCTGTACCCCAGTGTAGTGCTGTCATGTGTAATTACCTGTGAGGGTTTGTTAAAGTCCGAATAAACTTTTTACATATCCAGACATATAACTCACAGAATGATTGCACCTCCGAAAACGTCAATACAGCAAGTAGTTATTCAGAAACTTCCCACTTAAATATCAGACCAATAAAAAATTGCGTCCCTTATTTCCCACAACGGAAGACGTAATCACTGACAAACAACAAACACACCTAAACATTTAATATCGGCACAAACAATATATAAATATTACTTCTTGGTTTTTCATTTGTGCCAAGGGACATCAGGCCGAGGCATTACCCGGGCCGATGATCGGGAAGCTTACGGTGTCAACCGTGGAGCGCGCCGCTACCGGGTTTATACCCGAGCCGCAACCCGCCCCAATGCCGTCCTTTGACGATGATCGGCACAGAAAGATCGTGCATCAGCTCGCCGGTGTCGCGGGTGTAGGTTTGCAAGAGCATGGGCTGTTGATGGCTGCCGCAGCGAATGCCAGTGCGATCGTCGAATTTACGCTTGGTGCGGTTGTGCACCGTGTCGGCGGCAGGATCGCCGGTGAGGGGTTGGCTGAACGCCAGATTGTGGGTCGGGACGTAACCCTGCTGGGTGCAGGCGATGGCGAACACCAGGCCTTCATGCCGGGTCAGCAACGGCTCCTGGATGGAAGGCAAGACCTGGTCGGTGTAGCGGTCAAACCGGGTCTGGAATTTGGGCGGCGATGTGTTGGCAATGGGCTGGTAATGACGATCAAACAGGTCATCCAGGCTGACACGGTGCTGGTCGATGTCCTGCTCGAAGCGACGGGCAATCTCACTCGCCCCTTCACGAGCGAGGTCGTAGATGCGCTGGTGATAGTCTTCCAGACCCACCTCCGCCAGCCGCTCGCTGATGGTCTCGGCCTGGCCCTCCATCTGCACGGCAGATTTAGCCAATTGACGGGTCTGGTCGTCGCTGATCGCCAGGTCGCTGCGCATTTGTTCAATGGCCACGAACAGGCTGCTCAATTGCCCTTGATTGTTCTCCGCGCCCGAGGCGATCTCGCTGACCTGCCCTTCCACCCCGGCGGCCAACTGCGCAATGCTCGCCAATTGACGGCCCGTGGTTTCCACCTGCCCGACGCCGCTGTCCAGGTCCCCCGCCAACTGGCGAATCTGCTCGACCACTTGCGCGGTGCGCTGCTGGATGTCGGCGACCATCTCCCCGACTTCGCCGGTGGCGGTGGCCGTTCGGCCCGCCAGCCCACGCACCTCGTCGGCCACGACGGCGAAACCGCGCCCGTGCTCACCGGCCCGAGCGGCTTCGATGGCAGCATTGAGCGCCAGCAGATTGGTCTGGCTGGCAATTGACTGAATGACCGACGTCACCCGTTGAATGTCTTCGCTGCGTTGACTCAGGGCTTCGATCAGTTGACGGCTGCTGTCGGCGCGCTCGCTGAGTTGATGCATCAAAGCGATGGAGGCATTAAGTACGATCAGCCCGGCGTCGCTGCTTTGCCGCACTTCACTGGCCGCGCCCAACGCTTGCTGGCTGAGGGACGACGTGGCGCGCTCAGTGGCGATCATCACGTCAGCGCTGCTGACGATCTGCTCGGCGGCATCGACCTGGGATTGCAGCTTGCTTGCCAGTTGCTTGACCGAAAACGCCACCGCCGCCGCTGACAGGGCGTTGTGACTGGTGCTGCGGGACAGGTCGCGGGTCAGGCGCTCCAGGGCATCGTCGGGCTGGCCAGCAGGCTCAACGATTGTTCGGGCAGGGATAAAGCGCGGCAACGAGAGGGTCAGCAAGCCGAGGGGCAGGCACACATAGACTGACAGTTCGCCCCACGCCATGGCAGCAAACAGCAGACATAACGCGAGACTTTGCAGGCAAAGCCCCAGCCAGCGGGGGTTTGCAGCGGGCAATACGCTCGCCGCCGATTGTGCGGGTAACGAACGCGACCCGGTGCCGATGCCATTAGCCGTCATATCCTTGACCCACCCTGCTTATCATTATTTTGAAAGCATTAAACGTCAGATGGCGGCCATGCGCCATGAGTCATTAGTGGTAGTCGGTCGGATTTTTGTCCGCTTCATCCGGGGGCATCAGAATCACAAATCGCAGGCGACAAAAAGCCCGACGGCCTCGCAAGGCAATCGGGCTTTGAACCACAGCGGGCGGATCAGGCCTGGCGCTGGTGGCGGTCGATCTGCTCGTGGCGTTCCTGAGCTTCGATGCAGTATTTGGTGGTCGGGCTGATCAGCAGGCGCTTCAGACCGATAGGCTCACCACTGTCATCGCACCAGCCGAACGTGTCTTCGGCGATACGGGTCAACGCCATTTCCAGCTGTGGAAGCATGCGCTGATCGCGGTCGATCACGTTGACCAGCCAGTGACGCTCTTCTTCGACGGAAGCGGCATCAGCGGGATCAGCCGGGGTGTCCAGGCTTTCGATAGCGATACGGCTCTGCTCGATGCGCTCGTGGATTTCCACTTTCATGGCTTGCAGCAGCTCGATGAAGAATGCGTGTTGCTCCGCGTTCATGTAGTCATCGGCCGGCATCGCCAGCAACTTTTCCTTGGTCATTGATTTCTCTATAAAAAAACGTGCATTAGGGCGAATCAAGGGAGCGCCTTGGCCCGATCGTAAAGGTCGCGAGTCACCAGCGCCGTCGTCTCCAAGCGCACCCGGCACTCAATTTACGAGGGGCGGCAGTCTAAGGCCGGGTTTCGTACTCGGCAACATAATTGAACAAGATTCGCTCAACAACCCCCCAAATCCCCGGTGGCGTTGAGCCAAACCGGTGTTTCAACCTGTGTCTGCCATGACAAGCTCATCGGATTCGGCACCGTTATCGCGAGCAAGCTCACTCCTACAGGCACGCGTAACCCTGTAGGAGTGAGCTTGCTCGCGATGGCGTCCGGCCTGCCAACACCGGCTTTCTGGACGCTGTCTGACAGGCCATCGGCCGTTCGGTTCAAACCGGCAGAAAAACGAAAAGGGCCCCTCTGCGGGCCCTTTTCACGTTCATCAAACGACTGGCATCACGACATCAGCGTTTGAGCTTGCGTTTGTTGCGGTACTGGTCGATGACCACCGCGACGACGATGATCAGGCCTTTGATGATGTCTTGCACATAGGCATCGACGCCGACGAAGGTGAAGCCGCTGGCCATGACGCCCAGGATCAGTGCGCCGATCACAGTACCCGTAATCCGCCCAACGCCCCCGGCCAGGCTGGTGCCGCCGATCACGGCGGCGGCAATCGCGTCCAGCTCATACGACACGCCCATGCCCGCCTGCCCAGTCGCAGCCCGCGCCGACGCGACCACACCTGCCAACCCCGCCAGCAGACCGGCGATGCTGTAGACGATCACCAGGTGACGCTTGACGTTGATCCCGGAGGTGCGCGCCGCCTGCATGTTGCCGCCGATGGCGTAGGTGTATTTGCCGTATTTGGTGTAGCGCAGGGCGATGTGGAAGATCACCGCCACCACCAGAAAGATGATCACGGGCATCGCGCCCTGACCGATGGCGGTGTAGGAATCGTTGAGCATGCTCACAGGCTGGCCGCCGGTGTAGAAACGCGCCAGGCCGCGGGCCGACACCATCATGCCGAGGGTGGCGATGAACGGCGGAATCCCGGTGATGGCGATGATGCTGCCGTTGATCGCCCCGGCCAACAGCCCCACCCCCAATCCCGCGATGACCGGTATCCACACTGGCAGGTCGGTCAGTGAAGGAAATACAGCGCGGGTGTAATCGGAGGATTGCGCGAGACTGGCCGCGATCATCGCCGTCAACGCCAGCACCGAGCCGGACGACAGGTCGATGCCCGTGGTGATGATCACCTGTGTCACGCCAATGGCGATCATTCCGATGATCGACACTTGCAGGATCATCAGCACCAGTCGCTGGGAGTTCATCAGAAAGCTCTGATCCCGCACGACCCAGCCGAAGATTTCGAAGATCAGGCCGATGCCGATCAGCACCAGAAAGATGCTCAGCTCGGTAGGCATCCGGCGTTTGTGCTTGGTCGGCGCCACGGCGGGTTTGTTTTCCAGGATCGCGTTCATCTTCATGTGTGCCTCTTATTCTTGTTACGACCCACGAGGGGCCAGTGACAGGCCTTTAGTGGATCGAATTGCCGGACGCCAGGTGCATGACCCGCTCCTGGGTCGCTTCGGCACGATCCAGCGTGCCCATCATTTCGCCTTCGTGCATGACCATGACCCGATCACTCATGCCCAGCACTTCCGGCAATTCCGAGGAGATCATGATCACCGCCATGCCTTCGCTGGCCAGCAGGGAAATCAGCCGGTAAATCTCGGCCTTGGCGCCGACGTCGATGCCTCGGGTCGGTTCGTCGAGAATCAGCACCCGGGGATTGGTCATCAGCCAGCGCGCAATCAAGGCCTTTTGCTGATTGCCGCCAGACAGCGTGTCGATGCATTGCTCCAGCGACGGCGTCTTCACGCGCAATTTCTTGCACATGTCTTCGCACAGGGCACGCAGCGCTTTCTGGTGCACGAAGCCGTTGCCGACGTAATGCGGTAGCACCGCCATCTCCATGTTTTCCAGCACTGACAGGCACGGAAACAGGCCGCTGAGCTTGCGATCTTCGGTCAACAGCGCGAAGCCTTTCTCGATGGCGAAGTGCGGGTCGGTGACTTTGATCGGCGCGCCGTCCAGCTGAATCTCGCCGCCGGTGCACGGGGTGATGCCAAAGATCGTTTCGGCGACGTTGGTACGCCCCGATCCCATCAAACCGGCGATGCCCAGCACTTCACCGGCGTGCAAATCGAAGGACACATCCTTGAACACCCCCTCCAGCGACAGGTTGCGAACGGAGAGCAGTAGCTTGCCCATCCGCGTGTCACGCTCGGGGAACAGCTGGGTCAGTTCGCGCCCTACCATCATCGAAATCAGGCTGTCGCCGTCCATGCTGTCGGCGCGCTGCAGGCCGATGTAGGCGCCGTCGCGGAACACGGCCACTTCGTCGGCGATGGCGAACACCTCGTTCATTTTGTGGGTGATGTAAATGATGCCCTTACCTTGCGCCCGCAGGTCGGCAATGATCGAAAACAGGTGGGCGACTTCCTTCTCGGTGATGGCAGAAGTCGGTTCGTCCATGATCAGCACGTCTGAGTCGTAGGACACGGCCTTGGCGATCTCGACCATCTGCCGCTCGGCGATGCTCAGATTGCCGACGTGCTCTTCCGGGTCGAGGTCGATGCGCAGGCGGTCCAGCAATTCTTGAGTGCAGCGGTGCATGGCGCGGTGATCGACCATGTGAAAACCGTTGAGCTGCTCGCGGCCGATCCAGATGTTCTCGGCAATGGTCATGTGCGGCATCAGGTTGAGTTCCTGATGGATCATCGCGATGCCCGACTGCAAGGCTGACAGCGGGGTTTCGAACACCACCGGTTTGCCCCGCAGGCGGATTTCGCCGGTGTCCGGCTGGTAGATCCCGGCGATGATTTTCATCAGGGTGGACTTGCCCGCACCGTTCTCGCCCATCAACGCCAGCACGCTGCCTGGGCGGACGCGCAGTTCCACGTCGTCCAGCGCCACCACGCCCGGAAAGCCTTTGCTGATGTGGGTGATTTCCAGCAGGTAGGGATGCTCGGCAGCGGTGGCCGCGCGGTCGGCGGTGGCGCTGGCCGGGGCAGCGGTCGAAGCAGTAGCGGATGCGAACATGGTCACAGGCTCCTCAGGCGACATCGGCGCAGAGGGGGAAGACCCGCCTCTGCGTCCTGTCCGTCGTCGTGGTGTGGACGTTATTTGAACGTGCTGACGTTTTCAGGCGTGATCAGCTTGAACGGGATCACGATGGCCTGTTGCGGCAGCGTTTCCTTCTTCGCCAGTTTCACAGCGGCGTCGATGGAGCCTTCGCCCTGCCCTTTGGCGTCCTGGAACACCGACACGGTCAGGTCGCCCTTCTTGACAGCAGCCAGGCCGTCCGGGGTGCCGTCGACACCGGCCACGAGCACGTCGCCTTGCTTCTTGCCCGCTTGCTTGAGGGCCATGGAGGCGCCGATGGCCATTTCGTCGTTGTTGGAAAGCACGGCACTGAAATCACGGCCTTGGGTCAGCCAGTTGTTGGTGATGTCCATGCCTTTCTGCCGACCCCAGGCGCCTTCCTGTTCTTCGGCAATTTTGATGTCCGGGTATTTTTTCAGGACCTCTTTGACGCCTTCGGTGCGGTCGCGGGTCGAGTTGTTCGACAGCTCGCCCAGCAAAATCACCACGGTGCCTTTGCCGCCCAGTTTGTCGGCGACGTATTGCATCTGCATACGGCCCGCTTCCTTGTCATCAGAGGTCACGGAGGCCACGCCTGCGGGCAGCTTCGGATCATCCGGACGGCGGTTGACGTAGACCAGCGGAATCCCGGCAGCGGTGGCGGCCTTGGTGATGCGCGCGGTGGCGGCGGTGTCCACCGGATTGACGATCAGTGCATCGACTTTTTTGCCGATCAGCTCCTGCACCTGGTCGAGCTGTTTGTTGACGTCGTTGCGGCCATCGACGAACTGCAGGTCGACGCCGCCCATGTCCTTGGCCTTTTTGCCCATGTCTTCGCGCATATAGGTCAGGTAGGTGTCATCGAACTGCGACATGGCCACGCCAATTTTCAGGTCGGCCGCCAGAGTGGCGCCACTGCTGAGCATCAGGGCCAGTGCCAGGGAGGTAAAACGGGCTTTGGTGTTCATGTACGGTCTTTCTCCAAATTCTTGTTGTTGTATGAATTGGCTAACGACTGCGGGTGTTCAGAGGGTGTTTTTTGGGCTGGCAAAATCCGGGCTTGGAAAATGGGCCACCGACGCACTCGCCGAACCACAGACCATCACGCCGCTGCTTTGAACGCAGAGGACGCGGGCGAGGATTTCAAGGGTTTTGTCGAACGTGATAGCGGGGGTCAGGCGGGACAGCGCCCGGGAATGGGCAAGCAGCGAACGTGATGCGGAACGGCAGACCTTGACGGCTGATTTGAGCATGTTCATCGACGGTACCTGTCTTCTTGGCTTTCTTGTTTTTGTTTCGTTCGATCAGACGGTGGAAACGGTCTGAACGTCGAGATTCGGCAACCTGGAAATGACTCTATTGGAAAATAATTTCTACTTCAACAGATTTTAGAATTTATTTCTATTTTCGTTTTCTACGTGCGCGACGGCTCCTCTGGGTGGGCTGGACAAGACCTCTGTGGGAGCGAATTCATTCGCGATAGGCATTTTCAACCGACGCATTTTTGTCGTCTGGAATATTTTTCGCGAATGAATTCGCTCCCACAGTCTTGAACCGAGGTATACCCATTAAAGAGTGATAACTCGCCCTTCCAGCGCGCTGATTCTGGCGGCATCCAGCACCTTGGCCGACGCCACCGCATCCCGCGCATCCACCGGGTTTCGTCCCTGGTTCATCACCGCATCCTGCAATTGTCGGTAGAACTCGGGCCAACTGCCCCGCTCCGACGGCACCCGCTCGCGGTGTTCGCCCTGTTCGAACCAGCCCCATCGACGATGTTCTTCAACGCCCCAGCGTTCGCCCTCGGATTTGGGCGACAACCCGGCCAGCGCCGCCGCTTCCTGGCCGTCGAGGCCTTCAACGGTATAGCAGCCCTGAGAGCCGTTGACCCGAAAGCGTGGGCCTTGAGCGTTTTGCAGGCAGTTGCCCCACAGGTGCGAGGTCACGCCGCTCTCATGAATCAGCGACACGAAAAAGCCGTGATCCACCTTCTGCTCGGGCGTGGCGAATTCCAGTTCGGCGTACACCCGCTTCACCGGGCCGAACAACAGCAGCGCCTGATCGACCAGATGGCTGCCTAAATCGCGCAGAATCCCGCCGCCACTTTCCTTGCCCACTGACGACGGCGAATAACGTTCGACGCGGGATTCGAACCGGGTGATCTCGCCGAGCACGCCCTGATCGATCAATTTGCGCACGGTGAGAAAGTCCGAATCCCAACGACGGTTCTGGTACACGCCCAGCAACACGCCACGGCGCTCGGCGGCGTCCACCAGTTCCTGGGCGTCTTTGGCACTGGGGGCGAAGGGTTTGTCGCTGACCACCGGAATGCCGAGTTCGATGGCTTCCAGAATCAGCGCCCGGCGGGAGGCCAGTGGGGTGGAGATCACCACGGCATCGACACCGGCGGCGACCAGGTCGGCCAGGCTGTCGAAGGCCGGGACCTTGGGGTAATCCTGGGTCAGCTCCTGGCGACGCTCGGGGGAACGCGTCACCACCCCCGCAAAGCTCGCGCCGGGCAGGCTGGCCAGAAGCGGCGCGTGAAAGAAACGCCCGCCTTTGCCGTAGCCGATGAGTCCGATTTTCATACGCAGTCCTCTGTCCGTATACGCTCTACTGTAGGAGTAAGCTTGCTCGCGATGGCCTGAGACCAGCCACCTCAGCGGTGCCTGAAAGAGCGCAATCGCGAGCAAGCTCACTCCTACAGGTCATGCGGCAGCTTCAGTATTTCCGGGCTTTGGCGAGCATCGCTTTCTGCCGTTCATACGCCTCGGCGGTGCCACCTGTGGTCGACACTTCCGCCACGCCCACGCGCCACCACGACAGGTAGCCGTGGATCATGGTTTTCGGCAGGACCTTGATGTCGATCAGCGTCGAAACGGTTTGCTGGCGCGCATCCGCCAGCGCCGCTTCCAGTTCTTCGATCGTCTTCACCTTGTACGTCTTGCAGCCATAGGCCGCCGCGCTCATGGCGAAATCCACCGGGACGAAATCGCCATCCAGCAAGCCGGTTTCAGGATTGCGGTAGCGGAATTCGGTGCCGAAGCTGCCCATGCCGTTGCCCATTTGCAGGTTGTTGATGCAACCAAAGGCCATGTTGTCGAGCAGGACCACGTTGATCTTGCGCCGCTCCTGAATCGAGGTCGCCAGCTCCGAGTGCAGCATCATGTACGAGCCGTCGCCGACCAGCGCATACACCTCACGCTCAGGCGCCGCTAGTTTCGCCCCCAAGGCAGCGTTCACTTCGTAGCCCATGCACGAATAGCCGTATTCCACGTGATAGCTGTCCACGCTGGTGCTGCGCCAGGCCCGCTGCAGATCACCCGGCAGACTGCCCGCTGCCGCGACAATGACCGCGTCTTGCGGCAACTGTTGATTGAGCACGCCGAGCACCCGGCTTTGGGTCAGGCACGAGCCAGTCATTTCGATGAAATCCCGCAGCACTTGCGGGTCCAGATGCCCGGCGACTTCCGGTTCGAAATCCGCGGTCTGGTAGTCGACGGCGTACAGCCGATCCACTTCGGTATCCAGCGCCGCGCGGGCCTGACGCGGTGCGTTGCCCCACTGGGAACGGTAGTCCCCCAACCCTGCGGTCAGTGCCTGCAACGCCAGTTGCGCGTCGGCCAGCACCTGCACGCCGTCGAGCTTCTGCACGTCGAAGGCGCCGACGTTGAGGTTGAGGAACTGCACGTTCGGGTTCTGGAACAGCGATTTGGAGCTGGTGGTGAAGTCGCTGTAGCGGGTGCCGACGCCGATGATCAGGTCTGCTTCGTTGGCCAGGGTGTTGGCCGCCAGCGAACCGGTCTCGCCGATGCCGCCCATGTTCAGCGGGTGTGCCGAGACGATGGCGCTTTTGCCCGCCTGGGTTTCGCTGAAGGGGATGTCGAAACGTTCGGCGAAGGCCTGCAATTCTGCCGCCGCGCCGGAATAACGCACGCCGCCGCCACAGATCAGCAGCGGTTTGCGTTTGCCCTTGAGCAGCGTCACCGCGTCGTTGAGCATGGCCTGAGTCGGCGGGCGACGGTCGATGCGGTGCACGCGTTTTTGCAGGAAGGAATCGGGATAATCGTAGGCCTCGCCTTGCACGTCTTGCGGCAAGGCCAGGGTGACCGCGCCGGTTTCTGCGGGATCAGTGAGCACGCGCATGGCGTTGAGCGCGGCACTCATCAGCTGTTCGGGGCGGTTGATGCGGTCCCAGTATTTGCTCACGGCCTTGAAGGCGTCGTTGGTGCTGATGCTGAGGTCGTGGAATTGCTCGATCTGTTGCAGCACCGGGTCGGGTTGGCGGCTGGCGTACACGTCGCCCGGCAGCAGCAACAATGGGATGCGGTTGGCCGACGCGGTGGCGGCGGCGGTGATCATGTTCGCGGCGCCCGGACCGACCGATGAGGTGCAGGCGTAGACCTTGCGGCGAAGGTGTTGTTTGGCGAAGCCCATGGCGGCGTGGCACATGCCCTGTTCGTTGCGGCCCTGGTGCACGATCAAATCGCCGCTGTCCTGTTCCAGCGCCTGGCCCAGGCCCAGGACGTTGCCGTGGCCGAAAATGGTGAACACCCCGGCGACGAATTTGCTCTGCACGCCGTCGACTTCGACGTACTGGTTATCGAGAAACTTCACCAGGGCCTGGGCCATGGTCAAACGTGTCGTGGTCATGCTTGCACCTTGTTTTTATTGGAGGTGATGGCTCGGTTCACGCGACCCTCTGTAGGAGCGCGGCTTGTCCCGCGAGCGGCTGCGCAGCAGTCGTAGATTCGGAGAACACGGTGTATCAGAAAGACCGTATTCGCTAATTTTACTGCCGCTTCGCGCCAGTTCGCGGGACAAGCCACGCTCCTACAGGTGAGATCGCAGCGGTCCCTACTTCGCCGTCGGCATGCTGAATTCCGCCCCTTTGGCGATGCTGTCCGGCCAGCGTTGCATCACGCTTTTGTAGCGGCTGTAGAACCGCAGCCCTTCTTCGCCGTACGCGTGGTGGTCGCCGAACAGTGAGCGCTTCCAGCCACCGAACGAATGCCAGGCCATCGGCACCGGAATCGGCACGTTGATGCCGACCATGCCGACCTTGATGTTGCGCGCAAACGCACGGGCGATGCCGCCGTCGCTGGTGAAGCACGACACGCCGTTGCCGAATTCGTGGGCGTTGATCAGCTCGACCGCCGACGCGAAATCCGGCACGTGCACGATGCCCAGCACCGGGCCGAAAATCTCTTCCTTATAGATAGTCATCTCGGGGGTGACGTGGTCGAACAGCGTGGCGCCGACAAAGAAGCCGTTCTCGGCCCCCGGTACTTTGAAGCCGCGACCATCGACGATCAGTTTCGCGCCCTCTTTCACGCCCTGATCGATGAAGCCTTCGACCTTGGCCTTGTGCACTGCCGTCACCAGCGGACCCATGTCGGAATCGCCGTTGATGCCGTTGCCGACTTTCAGCGAATCGATGCGCGGCAACAGTTTGTCGATGAGTTTCTGGCCCACGTCGCCCACCACCACGGCCACGGAAATCGCCATGCAGCGCTCGCCGGCCGAGCCGTACGCGGCGCCGATCAAAGCGTCCGCGGCCTGGTCCAGATCGGCATCAGGCATGACGATCATGTGGTTCTTCGCCCCGCCCAGTGCCTGAACGCGCTTGCCATGGGCAGTGCCTTGCTGATGGATGTATTCGGCAATGGGGGTCGAGCCAACGAAGGAAATCGCTTCGATGCCCTTGTGTTGCAGCAGCGCGTCGACCGCCACCTTGTCGCCCTGCACGACGTTGAACACGCCATCCGGCAGGCCGGCTTCTTTCAGCAGCCGGGCCATCAACAGCGAGGCAGACGGGTCGCGCTCGGACGGTTTGAGGATGAAGCAATTGCCGGTAACCAGCGCCATGGGAATCATCCACAGCGGCACCATGACCGGAAAGTTGAACGGCGTGACGCCTGCGCACACGCCCAGCGGCTGGCGCAGGTTCCAGTTGTCGATGCCGCCGCCGATGTTGTCGCTGTAATCGCTTTTCAGCAGGGTCGGCGCGCCACAGGCGAATTCAACGATCTCGATGCCGCGCACGACCTCACCCTTGGCGTCGGAAAACACTTTGCCGTGTTCGCGGGTGATGATTGCCGCCAGCTCGTCGTGGTGCTGATCGAGTAATTCCTTGAACTTGAACATCACCCGCGCGCGGCGTAGCGACGACTGATCGGCCCATGCCGGGAAAGCGGCCTGAGCGGCAGCCACGGCCTGGTCGACGGTTTTCAGTTCCGCCAGCGCAACGCGCGCCTGCACGTCGCCGGTGGCCGGGTTGAACACGTCGCTGAAACGCTCACTGGCGTCCTGCACCTGGCCATTGATGTAGTGGCCGATAATCGGGGCGTTGCTCATTGCCTGTTCCTCAAAAAATGGGGTGACTTACAAATCGATCAGCCACTGATGCTGCGGATCGTTGTGGAATTGCCAGGCGCGTTTCGGCCCGGCCATCACGTTCAAATAATAAGACTCATAACCATACGGCACGCTCACCGGGTGGTAACCCTTGGGCACGGTCACCAGGTCGTTGTTCTCCACCGCCATGGCCTGATCGATGCTGCGGTCGTCGGTGTAGACGCGCTGAAACACAAATCCCTGGGGCGGGTTGATCTGGTGGTAATAGGTTTCTTCGAGGAAGCTCTCGTGAGGCAGATCATCCTTGTCGTGCTTGTGCGGCGGGTAGCTGGACGAGTGACCGGACGGCGTGCGCACTTCTACCACCAGCAGCGAATGAGCCAATTCGGTATCCGGGAGGATGTCGCAGATGTACCGCGTGTTGGCTGCCTTGCCGCGCACGCTGCGTTTCATGCTGTCGGGTTTGATCAGCCGCGCTGGCAGGCCTTTCGACGCGTCGCCGGGCGCCGCACAGACCGCAATTTGCACCGCGCTCAGGGCGGTGACCTGCGCCTGACTGTAGGGCGGCAGATAGACGGCGAACGGCGATTTGTCTTCGAAGACCGACTGCCGGTCGCCCAGGTTTTCCCAGTGAAAGGCCCCCTGCGCTGGCGCTTCGCCGCAGACACTGACCCGACCACTGAGCAGCACCAGGCACAGCTCCTTGTCGCTGGAGATGACCGGCAGGCGTTCGCCGACCGTCAGCCGATAGGCCGCGAAACCGACGTATTCGAGTACGCCCTCGCCCAACGCCACGACGTCGCGGCCTTCGGCTTTGCTTTTGACCAGAAGATTCATGTTCACAGGCTCCTGTGTGAAGGCTGATGTAAACCGACGTGGCGTTCTTGAGCGGCGGCCAGCAGATTGCGCAGCGTGTCATAGCCTTTCTTCGCGTACACATAACTCGGCGCCACGGCCGGGTCCTGCTCGGCTTCGACTACCAGCCAGCCTTCGTAGTGGGCGTCGATCAGTACGTCGAGCAGTGCGGCAAAATCGATGTCGCCATCCCCGGGCACGGTGAAGGTGCCATTGACGATGCAATCCGGGAAGCTCCACAGGTTGTTGCGCGCCAGTTGCACCACCGGTTTGCGCACGTCCTTGAAGTGCACATGACAGACCCGGTCGATGTGCTTGCGCAGCACCTGCAACGGCTCGCCCCCGCCCATGTAGCAATGCCCCGAATCGAACAGCAGGCCGACTTCGCTGCCGGTCAACGCCATCAACTTATCGATGTCGTCGGGGGATTCGACGTACGCGCCCATGTGGTGGTGATAGGCCAGACGCACACCCTGAGACAGGGTAAAACGCGCCAGCTCGGTGAGTTTGTCAGCGTATTCCTGCCAGGCGCTGTCGCTGTGAAAACGCGGACGTTCCACCAGACGAATGCGCGAACCCTGAATCGAGTCGGCGACTTCGCCGTACACCAGCACCTTGGCGCCGTTGTGTTTCAGCAGCTCGACGTGATCGGCAATGGCTTCGATCTCTTCGGCCACCGAACGGTTGGCCAGACGGCTGGAATACCAGCCCGAAACCAGCGCCAAGTCATAGGGTTTGAGCACGTCGGCGACGCCTTTGACATCCTTGGGAAATTTGCCGTTGAGTTCGAAGCCTTCGTAGCCGATCTCCTTGCCTTCGCTGAGGGCCGTGGTCAGCGGGGTTTCGCCGCCCAGCGCGGGCAGGTCATCGTTGCTCCAGGAAATCGGGTTGATGCCAATTCGGATTGCGGAAGCGGGCATGGCTGCACCTTTATTGTTTTTGTCGCCTTGAAAATTGTTCACAGCGTTGATCGACTCAGGCTCGCGCTTCGCGCCAGGATTCGATCAGGAAGCCGAAGGTGCTCTGCACGCGGCTGATCAGCCCGGCGTCGTCGATCTCCCCTTCCAGCCACGCGCGGCTCGGTTCGTGGAAAATCGTCCGGCCCACGGCAAAGCCCCGGCACGTTGTGCTTCGGCTGGCTTCGCGAAAGCCTGCCGCCAGGGTTTCTGCCGGGGCATTCAGGCCCAGCAGCACCACGCCACGGCAGTACGGGTCGCGCTCCTGAATCAGCGCATCGAGTTTTTCCCACGTCTCGGCGGACTGGGTTTCGATCTTCCACCACGCCGGGTAGATGCCGAGGTTGTACAGGCGCTTCAGCGAACGGTAGATCACCTCCGGGTGCGCGCCGGGCAAATCCTTCGGCGGGATGATTTCCAGCAATAGCTCGTGACCGCTGGCCTGGGACGCCTGATACAGCCCCATCAACTGCGCTTCCTGCTCCAGACGCAGCATCGGCTCGTCGTCGGGGTGGTACTGCACCAGGCACTTGATGATCTGCTCTTTCGGCCACGCCACCAGGTTGCTCCCCACTGAACGGCCATGCTCGAAGGCCAGCGGGCGCGAGCCTTGAACCTCGACGGGACGGGCGATCCACCAGTCGCGACCGCTGGCCGCGTTCAACGAATCCTGGCCGAAACGTTGGTCCGCCAGCAGACCGACGTCCGCCTCGATGCCGCGTTTCTTCAAGTCGGCTTCGACCCGCTCCACTGCCTGAATAAAGAGCTGTTTGAGCTGGCCGATGCAGGCCAGATCGCGCCCTGCCTTCTGCGCGAGCTCCACCAACTGGCCTCGATGATCGAAAGCGAAGATGAACAGCTGCTTCCATTCCTTGCGCGGCACGCTGACCTGATGCAGGCGTTGCAGCACTTGATCCTGATCGGGCCGGGTGATCGGCACCGGGCTGTTGAACAGGTATTCCAGCTCCACCAGCGTCGGCATCGCCGGGGCGCAGGCGTGACGGGAAACGACCAACCCACCGCAGGCATTGGCCAACTGGCAGCAACGTTCGTCGCTCTCGTCATTGAGCCAACCCTTGAGGAAGCCCGACATGAACGCATCGCCCGCGCCCAGCACGTTCAGCACCTCGACGCGCACGCCGGGGTAGATCGCGCCGTCTTCGAGGCGGGAAGGAATGGCGCCGTGAATCACCGTGCAGCCTTGCGGGCCGAGCTTGACCACCAACGTGGCGGCGGTCAGCTCGCGGACGTTGCGCAAGGCGGCAAGCAGGTCGGTCGAGCCGCCCGCGATGAGGAATTCTTCTTCAGTGCCGACGATCAGGTCGAAGCGCGGCAGGATGCGTTGCACGTGCTGGCTGACGCTTTGGTTAGCCACAAAACGGGTCTCGCCATCAGCCTTGCCAGTCAGGCCCCAAAGGACCGGGCGGTAGTCGATGTCGAGGACGCGCTTGACGTTGTGCTTCTCGGCGTAATCAAGCGCCTGGCTGCTGGCCTTGTAAACCTGATCAGTGGAGAAATGCGTGCCGGTGATCAGCAGCGCCTTGCTGGAGGCAATCTGCGCTTCGTCGATGTCTTCGGCATTCAGCGCCATGTCGGCGCAGTTCTCGCGGTAGAACACCAGCGGGAAGGTTTCGCGGTCCTTGATGCCCAGAAGCACCATAGCGGTCAGGCGTTCGGCATCGACCTTGATGCCGCTAACGTCGCAGCCTTCGCGGGCCAAAGATTCGGTGAGAAAACGGCCCATGTGGTCGTTGCCGACGCGGGTCACCATGGCCGACTTCACGCCCAGTCGCGCCGTGCCAAAGGCGATGTTGGCGGACGAACCACCGAGGTATTTGGCGAAACTGCTGACGTCTTCGAGACGCGCACCAATCTGCTGCGCGTAAAGGTCGACCCCCAGACGTCCAAGGCATACCACGTCCAACGAACGTCCACTGGCAAAACGAGTCTGGCCCATGCTGGCTCCTTTTATTTTTATAAGCCCGGCTTCAACGAAGCGCTGTATGTGGAATGCAGACTAGAACGCTCTCCCGTCAGGATCAATGATTTTTTCTAAATTATTTTCATGTGGAATATTTTTTCCAATTTACGCAAAGGGTGGCAGATCGTGCTAAACAGGAGCGACCGGAACATGAGCCACGGTAAACTCCGCCGTCGGTGTGCCATGCACCCACACGGTGGGAGCGAATTTATTCGCGATGCGATTTTCCGGCCGACACATAATTAGCGCCTGAGCAGGCCCTTCGCGAATGAATTCGCTCCCACAGAAAACCTGCTAAACCGGCCATTCGCGTTTCACATGAACGAGTCAGAGGATTCATCCGTATGCCCAGTCCCGACCAGCCGACCTTGCCCGAGACCGACGACGCCACGACGTCGCAGATCAGCGCACCGGAGACCGCCGACGCCCTGCTCAAGCTGATCACTGCGGAATACGAAAGCCTGCCCCGCCAGCTCAAGCGCATCGCCAGTTACATGAGCCAGCAGAGCGACCGGATCATGGTTGATCGCATCAGCGACATCGCGCGGGAATGCGAAGTGCATCCGTCGGCCATCGTTCGTTTCTCCCAGCGTTTCGGCTTCAGCGGCTTCAGCGAGATGCAGGCGCTGTTCCGCGAGGCGTACACCCACAAAGCCACGCCGGTGCAGAATTACCAGCAACGCATTCGCAGCATGATCGCCAACAAATCTCAGAAAGCCAGCGGCGGCGACCTGGCGCGAGAATGCGTAAACGCGACGCTTTCGGGGCTGGAACGGCTGGCGCTGGAACTGGACGACGAAGCCTTCGAAAAGGCGGTGGACCTGGTGGTCAACGCCGACAACATCTACGTGGTCGGCGTACGACGGTCCTTCGCGGTGGCGGATTATCTGGTCTACAATCTGCAACACACCAACAAGCGCATTCACCTGATCTCGGGCCTTGGCGGCAGCTATCGCGAGCAGATGCGCAGCGTGCGGGCAAACGATCTGGTGATCGCGATCAGTTTCACGCCTTATGGCAAGGAGACGCAGCATTGCCTGCGGATTGCGCAGCATCATCAGGCCAAGACGTTGATCATTACCGACAGCAACCTGTCGCCGCTGGCCAAGCGAGCGAATTCGGTGTTGTTGGTGAATGAGGGGAGTTCGTTTGCGTTCCGGTCGTTGAGTGCGACGTTGTGTTTGTGTCAGGCGCTTTTTATCGCGGTGGCGTACCGGTTGGAGTTGAAGGTGGATGAGATGTCGGAGCAGGTGGGGTTTGAGGATTAGCAATCCTGCTTGACGCGTTATCGACTTGGGTTTTCGGTGTATATCCAATGCTACGGTAACGGCTGATTACGGTTCCGCCCTTACGGCGGGTTCTGCCTAAGGGCAGAAGATTTCGCCTTCGGCGAGTTACTTGGAAAAGTCGGATTGCCGCACCACCCCCAAGTAACCAAGGGTGCCTGCTCCTGGTTTGGCCCTGACTTCGTCAGGGTTCCCTCACTCCGGCGACGCTCCGTGGGCTCGCGCCGAACGGACATCCATGTCCTAGCGGCGCTCTCGCGGCATCCATGCCGCTCGACCCACTCCGCGTCGCCTGCGTTCGGCCTGCACCCAAGTCGCGTTCTGCGGTGTCTGAACTATTGCGTATGAAGATCAAGATCAAGATCAAGAGCGAGGGTAATGTCGAGGGCAAGGGCAAGGGCGAACTTCGCCCTTGAATCTGGACGCTGTCCCTGTGGGAGACGCCGGAGGTTACGACGGCAGCGAACGCGGTGTGCCTGTATTCATGAGGATTCAGGAGCGCCGCAGAGCCCCTGTGGGAGCGAATTTATTCGCGAAGGTGGTACATCCGACGCAGCTCTGTCGTCTGCCAGAACCCTTCGCGAATGAATTCGCTCCCACAGGGGGATGGCGGAGCTGCACGGGTTTGCGCTCAACCTAAAAAACTCAGACGCGTCGCTTGGCTTTGGCTTTGGCTTTGGCTTTGGCTGTAGCTGTGGCTTTTGATCTTCCTACGCAATGGCTCAATCACCGCAGAACGCGACTTGGGTGCAGGCCGAGCGCAGGCGGCGCGGAGTGGGTCGAGCGGCATGGATGCCGCGAGAGCCGCGCTGGGCCATGGATGGCCCTTCGCGGCG
>NZ_JAAAKW010000002.1 GCF_009905615.1 Pseudomonas sp. SLFW | reverse complement strand
CCGCGCCAGTTCTTCCGCGCTCAGCTGCGCCAGCTTGTTGTAGGCGCCGCGAATCTTGAAGGAGAACACCGGTTGCAGGTCTTCGCGCTTGAGCAAGACCGTGTTGCCGAGCCGTTCGGACAGCTGTCGAGCGCCGTGTAGCGGGGTTTCGATGGCGACGTCGTAGACGCGGGAGGTGAGGATTTTCTTCACGTACTGTTCGAGCATCGGAAAGCATCACTGGCGAAAGGGGCAAGAGCCGGAAGTCTACCCCGCGACCCGACGCACGACCACACCAAGAGTCAGGCTTTACCGACAGCATGTCGCTATAATGCCCGCCCTTTTTGTGTCCTTTGGCCCCCGTGGAGCCCCGCATGACCCAGGATCAACTCAAACAGGCCGTTGCACAGGCCGCCGTCGACTTCATCCTTCCGAAACTCGACGACAAAAGCATCGTGGGCGTCGGCACTGGCTCCACCGCCAACTGCTTCATCGACGCGCTGGCGCAGCACAAAGGCGCGTTCGACGGCGCGGTCGCCAGCTCCGAAGCCACCGCTGCACGCCTGAAAGGCCACGGCATCCCGGTGTATGAGCTGAACACGGTCAGCGATCTGGAGTTTTACATCGACGGCGCCGATGAAAGCGACGAGCACTTGAACCTGATCAAAGGCGGCGGCGCAGCCCTGACCCGCGAGAAGATCGTGGCGGCCGTGGCGAAAACCTTCATTTGCATCGCCGACGGCAGCAAGCTGGTGCCGGTGCTGGGCGCGTTCCCGCTGCCTGTGGAAGTCATCCCGATGGCCCGTAGTCACGTTGCGCGCCAATTGGTGAAACTGGGCGGCGACCCGGTGTATCGCGAAGGCGTGTTGACCGACAACGGCAACATCATTCTCGACGTGCATAACATGAACATCACCAATCCGGAGGAATTGGAAGCACAGATCAACGCCATCGTTGGCGTGGTCACCAACGGCCTGTTCGCGGCGCGTTCGGCAGACTTGCTGCTGTTGGGCACTCAGGAAGGCGTGAAAACCCTGACCCGGTAATCACGCTTCATTCGTAACCACCGGTCGGGTTGAAACGCCGAACCTGTGGGAGCGAATTTATTCTGGGCGGCAATCCGACGAGACAGCGGTACAACCGATAGACATGTGTCGGCTACGCGCCATTCGCGAATAAATTCGCTCCCACAGGAGTTCGTCTGCATCGCGAAGTGTGAGCCTGACGCGAATTCGCTCTCACAGGCTTAACAGCGTGACTGGGCACCTGTTGGATCACGACTTTTTGAACACATAAAACAGATTCGGCTCGCTCACCAGATACAGCGTCTCGTCATCCCCCATCGCGATCCCCTCCGCCTGCGGCACGCTCTTGCTCAGGCCCATGCTGCCTTTGCTCAACGAGACATTGCCCACCGGCCGGCCTTCGGTATCCAGCTCCAGAATCTGCCGCGACTCATCGGAGAGCGCCAACAAGTGGCCGCTACGCTCATCAAATTGCAGGCTGGAGAGGTCACGGACAAACAGCCCCGCGTCCCGGCGTGTGCTAGAGGTCACTTCCAAGGGGCTTGGCGCGCTCGCATCAAGGTTGGGAAAACCGCGCACTTCGAGGATCTGCACCGGCTTGCGCTCCTTGGCGACAAACAGGCGCTTGCCCCTGTTGTCATAAGCCAGCCCTTCGAAACCGCTGTTGCCCCCGGCACCCATACCCAACGTCAGTTGCTCGGCGTCGGCAGAATCGAGAAACAGGGTGTCGTCGTCCACGTGGACCTTGATCAGACGCTGTTGGTATTCATCGCTGATGACGTAGATGCCGGGGCTGATGTACTCCACCGCCTCGGCATCGCCAAAACCCGTCAGCGGAATTCGCCTGAGGATGTGGCCTTCCAGGCTTAGCTCTACCAGTTCAGGGTCTTTGTTGGTGACGGTGAACAGGGTTTTGCGATCAGGATCGAAGCTCAGGGCCGAAACGTTATCCGCCAGCCCTTCAATCGCTCGTGCCTCAATCACCACTTCGTAATCGTCCAACCCCAGCGCTTGCGCATCGCTTGACTGCCAGAAGACCTGCCAGTTGAACCCAATTCGCTCGATGACCCGGTACTCGCCAACAGCGCGCCAGGTGATCGCCAGCGCCATAACGACCAGCAACGTCAACAGGACGGTTTTGAGAGGGGACAGACGACGCATGGATGACGCTCGGATTCAGACGGGGCCGCTTTAATATCACGGTAGCCTGAAACCAGACTGAAAAACGGACGCCTTGACGGTTTGATGGCCTGTAGGAGCGAATCTATTCGCGATTGGCCGGTGTATCCGATCGAGATAGGTCGGATGTACCGGCCTTTCGCGAATGAATTCGCTCCTACAGATGTGTGCCGCACCTGTCTGACTACTGCTTTTTGAAGGAATAAAACAGGTTCGGTTCGCTGACCATGTAAATCGTGCCGTTTTCGTCCATCGCAACACCCTCGGCGCGAGGGATGGTGTGGGCCAGGCCGTTGAGGCCTCTCACCAGCGCCATGAAGCTGACCTTGTTGCCCTTCTCGTCCAGCTCCAACAGCAAGTGGGACTCGGCAGACAGCACCAGCAGGTGCCCGGTTTTCTGATCGGCGTACAGCGCCGACAGGTTGCGGACGATCAAGTTGTCGTTCTCGCGCTTCTGCTTGTCGCCCTTCAACACAGCACTGCCGTCGGATTTCCAGCTGAACAAAGCAGGCGGGCGCTCTTCGCCGAGCATGATCTGCTGGTTACGCGGGTCCCAGGCCACCCCTTCGAACGCCTTGTTCTGATCGGCTGAAGGCCCCAGGTCGTATTTAGGGAAGTCTGCGATGTTCAGGGTCTTGGTCTCCGGCGTCACCGTGACCATGGTCATCAGATGCTGGCGCTCGTCGACAATCGCGATCAGGCCTTTGCCCAGCACAGCCACGCCTTCGGGGTTGCTCCAGCCCACCAGTGGAATCTTTCGCAGCACATCCCCGGTCAGGCTCAGCTCGGCCAGAAAGGCGTTTTTGCCCATGACCGAGTACAAGGTTTTGCTGGACGCGTCATAGGAAAGATCAGACGCCTCGTCCTTTTCCAGCCCTGCCAAGGGTTTGCCATCGATGACAGCGTGATAGTCAGGCAGCCAGATGCTCGCATTTTGCTCAGCGGCGGAAGCGGTCTGTTCGCGCAGCCACAGCAGGCCGCGATCATCCCAGTGCCAGGCGTAGGACAGCCCCACCAGAATCGCCACCAGGGCGATCAGCAACCAGAACCAGGAGAAACGTCGACGCGCGGGAGTGCTCAGCGATTGATCAGTAACAGCCATTGAAACGATCCTGAAGAAAAATCCATGGGCACAGCGATGTGACGCTGCGGTCGGCGGAGGATTATCCAGATAGGCTGTGAAAAAAACGGCAATCTGGACATTTCCCGCGCCTATAAAAAAGGCCGCTTGCGGGGTCACAAGCGGCCTGTTGGCCGAGCCTGTCGGGTATCAGCGCACGTCGCTTTCGAAACGGCTCTGACCCGGCAGTTCGAGGACGATCTGATCGCCCACGTTGAACGGCCCGACACCGGCTGGCGTGCCGGTCATGATCAGGTCGCCCGCTTGCAGCGAGAACTGCGACGCCATGTGCTGAATCATCGGCACGATGGGGTTGAGCATCTGGCTGCTGTTGCCGTCCTGTCGCACTTCGCCGTTAACGGTCAGGCGGATGGCGATGTCGGCGAGGTCAGGGTAGACGTCTGCCGAGACGAATGGGGCGATCACCGCCGCGCCGTCGAACGACTTGGCGATTTCCCACGGCAGGCCTTTTTCTTTCAGCTTGAACTGCACGTCACGCAGGGTCAGGTCCAGCCCCGGTGCAAAACCGGAAATGGCATCCAGCACTTCTTCGCGGCTCGGGTTCTTGCTCAGCGGCTTGCCGATCAAGACCACGATTTCGGCTTCGTAATGCACCGAACCCCGATCCTGAGGGATGCTGAAACCGCCTTCGATCTCGACCACGCAGCTGCCTGGTTTGATGAACAGCAGCGGCTCAGTCGGCACCGGGTTATCCAGTTCCTTGGCGTGTTCGGCGTAGTTGCGGCCGATGCATACCACTTTGCCCAGCGGGAAGTGAACCTTGGTGCCGTCGAGGTATTTGTGCTGATAGCTCATGAGCGTTCCTTTAATACAGCGTCTATTCAGTCAATCGTCGCTTACTGCGCGAAGATTTTGCCAGGGTTCATGATGCCGTTCGGGTCGAACACGGCTTTCACCGCTTTCATGTACTCGATTTCCACGGGCGAGCGGCTGTATTCAAGGTAATCGCGCTTGACCAACCCGACCCCGTGCTCGGCCGAGATCGAGCCGTTGTACTTCTCGACGGTCTCGAACACCTTCTTATTCACCGTCGCGCACCGGGCGAAGAACTCCTCTTTGGGCAGATCGCCCGGCTTGAGGATGTTCAGGTGCAAATTGCCGTCGCCGATGTGGCCGTACCAGACGACCTCGAAATCAGGGTAGTGCGTGCTGACGATGGCGTCGATTTCATTCAGGAACGCCGGCACCTTCGAGACAGTGACCGAGATGTCGTTCTTGTACGGCGTGTAATGGGAGATGGTTTCCGACAGGTATTCGCGCAATTTCCACAGATTTTGCAGCTGCTGCTTGCTCTGACTCATCACGCCGTCGATGACCCAGCCCTGCTCCACACAATATTCAAAGGTCGCCAACGCCTGATTGGCGATTTCTTCGTTGCTCGCTTCGAATTCCAGCAAGGCGTAGAACGGCGTTTTGGTTTCGAACGGCTCAGGCACATCGCCCCGGGCGAGAATGTGGGCCAGGCCCTTGTCGGAAAAGAACTCGAACGCAGTCAGGTCCAGCTTGCCGTGGAAGGCGTGCAGCACGGGCATGATCGAATCGAAATCCGGCGTGCCGAGCACCATGCAGGTCAGGTTCTTTGGCTCGCGGTCCAGGCGCATCGTCGCTTCGACGACAAAACCCAGCGTACCTTCCGAGCCGATGAACAGCTGACGCAAGTCGTAGCCGGTGGCGTTCTTGAGCAAGTCTTTGTTCAGTTCAAGGATGTCGCCCTTGCCCGTCACGACTTTCAGGCCCGCGACCCAGTTGCGGGTCATGCCGTAACGGATGACCTTGATCCCGCCGGCGTTGGTGTTGATGTTGCCGCCGATCTGGCTGGAACCGGACGACGCGAAATCCACCGGGTAATAAAGGCCGTTCTCTTCGGCGAAGTTCTGCAATTGCTTGGTGACCAGGCCCGACTGGCAACGCACGGTGCGGTCGGTGGCATTGAATTCGAGAATCTGATTCATGTAGTCGAAGGAAACGACCACCTCGCCGTTCATTGCCACGGCAGCGGCCGACAACCCGGTACGACCACCCGACGGCACCAGCGCAAACCTGTGCGCGTTGGCCCAACGGACGATGGCCTGGACCTGTTCGGTGGTCTTGGGGAACACGATGGCGCTGGGCGCCGGGGCGAATTGCCGGGTCCAGTCCTTGCCATAGGCTTCGAGAGAATCGGCATCGGTGAGCACTTTTCCGGGCTCGACCAGGGACTTAAGTTCTTCTATCAACGCAGACTGTGTCATCAAGGAACTCTCGAACGATTCATGGTGATCCTGAGAACGGCTCACGTCGCAGGAACGGGTATTTAGCGGGGCACATATGCTAGCATACCGCCCCCGCAGAGACGTGCCTGAGGCCGACCTGCGAAGGCGCCGTTGCGCCGTGAGGCCAGCTTGCGCTGTCCAATTCCCTGCCATTTTCTCCGGGACACAGGTTTACGCAGATGAGCAAGACTTCCCTCGACAAGAGCAAGATCAAGTTCCTTCTTCTCGAAGGCGTCCACCAATCCGCAGTCGACGTCCTCAAGGCCGCCGGTTACACCAGCATCGAATACCACACCAAGTCGCTGCCGGAAGCCGAGCTGAAGGAAAAGATTGCCGACGCTCACTTCATCGGTATTCGCTCCCGCACCCAACTGACCGAAGAACTCTTCGACAGCGCCAAGAAACTGGTCGCCGTGGGCTGCTTCTGCATCGGCACCAACCAGGTTGACCTCGACGCGGCCCGCGAGCGCGGTATCGCCGTGTTCAACGCCCCGTACTCCAACACCCGTTCCGTGGCCGAGTTGGTGTTGGCCGAGGCGATCCTGTTGCTGCGCGGCATCCCTGAGAAAAACGCGTCCTGCCATCGCGGTGGCTGGATCAAGAGCGCGGCGAACTCGTTCGAAATCCGTGGCAAGAAACTGGGCATCATCGGCTATGGCTCGATCGGTACTCAGCTGTCGGTTCTGGCCGAAAGCCTGGGCATGCAGGTGTTCTTCTACGACCCACTGACCAAGCTGCCACTGGGCAACGCGAATCAGGTGGCCAGCCTGACCGAGCTGCTGGGCCTGGCGGACATCGTGTCGCTGCACGTGCCTGAGCTGCCATCGACTCAGATGATGATTGGCGAGAAAGAAATCCGCGCCATGAAGAAAGGCGCGATCCTGATCAACGCTGCGCGTGGCACCGTGGTCGATCTCGACGCGCTGGCCAGTGCGATCAAGGATCAGCACCTGATCGGCGCCGCCATCGACGTGTTCCCGGTCGAGCCACGCTCCAACGACGACATCTTCGAAAGCCCGCTGCGTGGCCTGGACAACGTGATCCTGACCCCGCACATCGGTGGCTCGACCGCCGAAGCCCAGGCCAACATTGGTCTGGAAGTGGCCGAGAAGCTGGTCAAGTACAGCGACAATGGTACGTCGGTGTCCTCGGTCAACTTCCCCGAAGTGGCCCTGCCGGCTCACCCTGGCAAGCACCGCCTGCTGCACATCCACGAAAACATTCCGGGTGTGCTCATGGAGATCAACAAGGTGTTCGCGGAAAACGGCATCAACATCTCCGGTCAGTTCCTGCAGACCAACGAGAAAGTCGGTTACGTGGTCATCGACGTCGACGCCGAGTACTCGGACCTGGCACAAGAGAAGCTGCAACACGTCAAAGGCACCATCCGCAGCCGCGTATTGTTCTAAGCGTCGCGCCGGAATGAAAAAAGGAGACCTTCGGGTCTCCTTTTTTGTGCCTGCCAATCGGACCTGTAGAGGCACCACTGACAGGTAGGAGTGAGCTTGCTCGCGATAGCGGTATGTCAGGCAACATTAATGGGGATGACAGAACGCTTTCGCGAGCAAGCGCACTCCTACAGGGGTACGGGGTTATTTCACAGTAATCGTGATCTTCTGCGACTCAACCACCGGACTGACCGGCACGTGGTTTTTGTCACCGACCAACAATTGCAAGGTGTGCTGACCCGGCGTGAGGTTCAGTTCGGTTTCGGTCTGGCCTTTGCCGAAGTGGCGGATGTTGTCGGTGGTCGGCAGCGGCGCATTCATGTCGGGCTGGTCTTTCACGTCGATCAGCAGGTGATGGTGCCCGGTCTCCGGTACGTCAACGCCCGCTGGCGCTACGCCCATGCCCTTCAGACCAAACTGGACTTTGAACGTACCGTTGACCACGGCGCCGTCCTTGGGCGAGATGATGTAAACCTCAGCCCCGGCCGGCGAAGGAGTGCGTGGCACGTCGGCCGCCTGAACCATGAATGTCGAGCCCAGCAGCAGGCCTGCGAGGGCAGTTCTTGCGAATAAGGTTTTCATGAAGCTCTCCCGTTTCTACTTTTTATAAAGCGCTCAACGTCGGACCTGTCAGCCGGGACTCGGTTCAAGGTCTGCGGACAAACGCTCTGGCACGGCGTTTACCTTAGTCCGAACAGCGGCAGAGGGCGCGGGGAGAGTGGCTGTGTGTAGAAGATTTCATTTTGGACAAGCATGCAGCACGCCCCCTGTAGGAGCGTGTTTATCCATCACTGAGCAGGACGCCCTACAGCTCAAAAGGCTCATTGCCCCGGCGCCGGAACCAGCCGGTCAGCGACAGTCGATCACGCCGGGCGGGCAGGACTTCGTGGGGCATGTCGCCTGACAGAAACAACACCAACGAGCCGCCCGCAGGCTGGACATCCCGCTCGTTGCCATCCTTCAAGAACATGCGCAGCTGGCCGCCATCTTCGGGCTGCCAGGAAGGGTCGTTCAGGTAAATCACCGCCGAGACCATGCGCTTGTCGTCGTCCCGAAAGCGGTCGACGTGCCTGCGATAAAACGCGCCCGGCGGGTAAAAAGCGAAATGGCTCTCGAAATCCTCCAGCCCCAGGAACAAACCGCGATTGAGCGCCAGGCGCAACTGATCCATCACTTCCAGATACCGGTCGCACGGTTCGGCCTGCCCCGCTTCCAGCCACTGAATGTGATCGCCGCGAATCCCCTCTCGAACCTCCTGTGCAGGACCACGCCCCACCGCCGCCGGAGCCAGCTCGCCTTCGGCCGCGCGTTTGCGGCACTCAAGCGCCAGCTCGCGGGTCAGCGCTTCGGGCAAAAAGACGTCCTGCTGCGACCAGCCATGTTCGGCCAGGTCATCGACGATTTTCATCAGCAGGGGATCATCAGGGGATATGTGCATGCCGCGCATAGTATCCACACGCCGAACAATCCAACAGAGCCCGCGGTCTGCCAGCCACAGAATATTTTCAGGGCGGTAAAAACCTGCATCCGCTTTATCCGAAAGATCGCCGAACCCACGGATTTTCTTGGGGTCTGGCAACTTGTTAACTCGACAAATCCCCGCCGCCCCGCCGAGAATAGCGGCCTGCCGACAGGAGTCTCTAATGCGCCGTCTGTTTTTCCTGCTGTTGATGTTCAGCACCATGCCCGTTTGGGCAGACGGCCACGACCAGCTGTACAAGGTCGCCGGCTGGCCGGAACAGCGCGCGCATTTCAGCGACGCCCTGAAAGCCGCACAACAGCGCTACAAAAACAGCCTGCCGCCTGCGGTGTACGACGCCCTTGTCAGCAATAGCAACCAACGGTTCGCGCCACAGGCCATGGACCAGCGTGCCGAGCAGAAACTGCGCCAGACCTTGCAGGACCCGAACCCCGCGTTGCAGTTTTTTCAGTCGCCGTTGGGTCGCAAGATCGTCAACGCCGAGTTGACCGCCACCCGCCCTGATCAACTCGCCAAGAACGCTCAGGGCCTGCCGAAGATGCAGGCCAGCGATAACCGCATGCTGATCATCGGCCACTTGTCCAGCGCCCTCCCCGCCAAGGAAGCGGGCGCGGAAGTGAGTCTGGCGATTGCGGGCGTGGCCGCTGATAGCCTGAGTTCGATGATTCCGGGCTTGATGGGCGGCGGCTCGACACAAGGCATGCTCGAAGGCCAACGCCAGCGGCTCATGGCGCAAATCGCCAACGACATGAGCAACACCCTGCTGTACGTGTACCGCGACCTGTCTGACGATGAACTGGACGAGTTCTCGACCTTCGCGGAATCGAACGAGGGCAAGGCTTACTACCAGGCAGCGCTGGCGGCGATTCGTGCAGGGTTGGCGGTTGGGCAAAACGTGAATTGACCGCGGGTCGCGGCCCTCTTCCTCACTCCATCCGCTGCGTCAAAAACCCGAAAAACTGTGCTCTCAATTCCGGCAGCTCATTGGCCAGGTGGTGTCGTGCTTCGTGCAGCATGAAGATTTGCGGGTGGTCGAACTTGTCGTTGAGCACCGCTAGGTTGTGGCTCCAGTCCACGGTCATGTCGGACTCGCCCTGAACGATCAATGGGCTGCGGTTGCTGCGGGGGGCGTTTTCGATGCGTTCGATCCACTTGGCCAATGCTCCCACCCATACTGTTGGCAAGCGTCGAGGCTGCAAGGGATCGGCCATCAGAAAGGGCAAAAATGCAGGGGCATTGGAGTTCTCGCTGAAACGCCGGTCGATGCCTTTGACGAACGCCCGCAGCAGGTAATAGCTGACCTTGGACCAGGTCCAGCCGCGAGGACGCACCAGCGGCGCCAGCAGAATCGACTGCCCCTGAATCGGGCTGTCGTCGCCATGATTGAGCAAATGGTCGATGACGATGGCCCCGCCCGTACTCTGTCCGCACAGGTGCCACGGCTTGGGCAGTTGCAGGATTTCAGCCTCGACGAACAACCGGTCGAGCACCACCTGATATTCCGAAAAATCGGTAATGCTTGCCCGTGTCCCACTGGACAACCCATGGCCCGGCAAATCGCAGGAAATCACCGCAAAGCCAAGCTCCAGCGCCCATTCAATAACGTGTCGATACAGGCCCATGTGGTCGTAGAAACCGTGCACCAGCACCAGCGTTGCCACGGGAGACTCGGGGGTCCAGAGCTGGGTGACGATCTCGTAACCGCCGATCTCGAAACGTCCGAGACGGCTGTTGACCAAGCCGTCACGCCCCAGCCCTACCAGGCTGTAGAAGCGCTGGTAGGCAAGCTCCTCTTCCGTGAGCGCCAGCTTTGCGCTCAACGGTTGCAGGCCAGCGCGCAGGTGATCGGGGTCGAACGTGTTGGGCATCGGCAATCCACATCAGGCAATAGGAATTCACAGTGACGCATGCCTGCGAGTTTCTTCCGTCCTCACAGGCGTGGCAAGCTACGTCACCCACATCGAAGCCACCTCATGACTGCTCATCCGCTCGTTCGTCGCCGCACGCTGTTCCTCGCGCTGATCGCCTTGGGCTGTGTGGCAGCCTTGTGGCTGGGCTACAGCTGGTTTGAGGGTCGATACGTCCGAGCGTTCAGTGATCAAACGGCACTGTTCGCAGGAGACAAGCTTAGCCTGCCTGCGGCGATTGCAGGGCCGGGGCGTATTCGGGTCGTGCATTTCTGGGACCCGGCCTGCCCCTGCAACGTGGGTAATCAAGAACATCTGAGCGAATTGGTCGAGCGCTTCTCCGGCGAAGGCGGCGTGGATTTCTATGCCGTGCAGAAGCCAGGTACCCACGGAACCTTGCCCTCGACGCTGAGCGCGATCAAACCTTTGAATGATTTGCCGGGGGCTGAACGAATCACGTCCAGTCCGGCTGTGGCGATTTGGGACCGGCAGGGCAACCTTGCGTATTTCGGGCCGTACAGCGAAGGGCTGGTCTGCAATGCGCAGAACAGTTTCATCGAGCCGATCCTTCAGGCGCTCAAGGCAGATCGACCGGTGAATGCCATGCACACCATGGCGGTGGGGTGTTATTGCCCTTGGGCGTCTTCTGACTGAACCTGCTTTAGCCGCACATTGATCCCACAGTGGTCATGCATCCGCTCTGAAATCAGTGACCAGCCTTGTAATCGATCACGTACGGCAGCTTTTCATCCGCGGTTTTGGTCAGCACCTTGCGTTTGACCGACTTGAAGCCGCCCAACTGCTTGGCTGTCATGCCCTCGCCAATCGGTTTGCTCAAGGGCGGCTTGACCATTAACTCGCTCGCCGCCTGCAACGCTCGATGGTAGCCGCTGCGTTCACTAAGGTTGTAATCCGCCAGGACCAGACGATGGCGCAGCCAGTCTGCCCAATAAAACTCCAGAAACTCCGATGAGACGCCGCCTGACTTGGGTTTGTCGTACGCCGCGCCGCGCACGAAATAGACGAGGCTGCGCAGGACGTCGTTGTGCATCGCTTGCAACCCGAGGTGTTCTGGCAGTTGATCAGGGGAAATCGACTGGCCGTTGCCGTCCTTGAGCCAAACCTTGTGCGCTTTCTGCATGCGCGTCCAAAAAGCGGCCATGTCAGGGCTGTCGCTGAACACATCGGTGATGCGCACCTTCATCTTCATCTGCGGCCCCGCGCCAGGCTGCTCCCACAGTGTGCTGAACGTGTGGTGACCGTCCGTGAGATAAAAACGCCCGTCGGGGCCGACCACCACGGTTTTCATGTTCGAAGGGTGGGCGTTGGGCTCGTCTTTGCAGGTATAGCTCTCGGGGTTCAGCGGGTCAGCGCTTGCGTTGATCGCCTTGGCCTCGTGCTGACCGTTGCTTTCGCAGATTTCGTCGAACAGCTTTTGGCGATCCTTGGCGAAACGTTCGAGCTGGTAATACACCTGATCGAATCCGATCACCGCTTGGGTCGGGTGCAGTTGATCGAGGCTGACCTCAACGACGTCTCCGGGTTTCGGGCCGCTGAAAGCGAAGACAGGGGCGCAGGCCAGGGCGAGCAACAGTGTCAGCGCGCAGGTTTGAATTCGCATGGTTCAAGGCTCTTGCTGAGTTGGGGAGGAGCTTACTCCATCCGGCGCCCTCGCTCCGTTGCAACACCGCTACACAGCCCCGCGACAAATCTGTAGCCTTCCCCGCTTCTCTCTGTTTTTTCGAGCCTTCGGATGAAACGCAGCCTTTCCGTGATCGCCATCGTGATCGTTCTGATCACAGGCGGTGGAATCTGGTATGTCCACAGCAAGCAGCCTGTGCGCGATGGCGAGGTGGCTCTGGCGCAGCTTCATGCGCCGGTCAGCGTGCGCTACGACGAGCGCGGCGTGCCGCACATCAAGGCCGAAAATCAGGACGATCTGTATCGCACGCTGGGATACGTCCACGCGCAAGACCGGCTGTTCCAGATGGAAATCCTGCGTCGGCTGGCCCGTGGCGAGCTCGCCGAAGTGCTTGGCCCCAAGCTGGTGAACACCGACAAACTGTTTCGCAGCCTGCGAATCCGCGACCACGCTGACGCCTACGTTGCTCGGCAGGACAAGAACACCCCCGCCTGGAAAGCCTTGCAAGCCTACCTCGACGGCGTGAACCAGTTTCAGGCGACCCACCCCAAACCCATCGAGTTCGACGTGCTGGGCATCGAGAAGCGGCCGTTCACCGCTGAAGACACCCTGAGCATCGGCGGTTACCTGGCCTACAGTTTTGCCGCTGCCTTTCGCACCGAGCCGTTGCTGACGTACGTGCGCGATCAACTGGGGCCGGATTATCTGAAAGTCTTTGATCTGGACTGGCAACCTCAAGGCGCCTTGCACCCCTCCCCGACGTTGAGCAGCAAGGACTGGAAAGGCCTGAGCGATCTGGCGCAACTGAGCGCGAAGGCGCTGGAGGACGCAGGCCTGCCGCAGTTCGAGGGCAGTAACGCATGGGCGGTGTCCGGCAGTCGCACCCAAAGCGGCAAACCCTTGCTGGCGGGCGATCCGCACATCCGGTTCTCGGTGCCTGCGGTCTGGTATGAAGCGCAGCTGTCGGCGCCGGGTCTTGAGCTCTACGGGCATTTTCAGGCGCTCAACCCGTTTGCTCTGCTGGGCCACAACATGGATTTCGGCTGGAGCCTGACCATGTTCCAGAACGACGACGTTGACCTGATCGCGGAAAAGGTGAACCCGGAGAATCCCGATCAGGTCTGGTATCACGGCGCCTGGGCAGACATGACCTCGCGCCCCGAACAGATCAAGGTCAAAGGCGAGTCGCCGATCACCTTCACGCAGCGCCAATCGCCCCATGGCCCGATCGTCAATGACGTGCTGAGCGCCAGCGGCATCCAGGACCATGCCGACACGCCGGTCGCCATGTGGTGGTCTTTCCTGGAATCCGAAAACCCGATCTTGCAAGGCTTCTATGAAGCCAATCGCGCCGACACGCTGAACAAGATGCGCGGCGCTGCCGAAAAGATTCAGTCGCCCGGCTTGAATGTGGTTTACGCCAATGCCAAAGGGGACATCGGCTGGTGGGCGGCGGCGCAGTTGCCTGTGCGCCCGAATGGCGTGAACCCGGCCTTTATCCTCGATGGCAGCGGCGAGCAGGCCGACAAGCTCGGCTTCTACCCCTTCAGCGCCAATCCCCAGGAAGAGAACCCGGCTCGGGGCTATATCGTCTCGGCCAACTTTCAACCCGTCTCGCCAACGGGCATGGAAATTCCGGGCTATTACAACCTCGCGGAACGGGGCCGTCAGCTGGACAAACAGCTGAGCGACACCTCGGTGAAGTGGAACCTGGACAACAGCAAGGCGCTGCAACTGGGCACGAAGACGGATTACGCGCAGCAGATTCTCACACCACTGGTTCCCGTGTTGCGTCGGGTCATCAGCGATCCCGAAGAGCATGATTTGATCGAGCGCCTGGCGGCCTGGAAAGGCGATTATCCCGTGGATTCAGTGGGCGCCACGCTGTTCAATCAGTTCGTCTATGACCTCAGCAATCAAACCTTTCGCGACGAATTGGGCGACGGAATGTTCGCAACTTTACTGTCGACGCGGGTGATCGACCTGGCGCTGCCAAGGCTGGCCCCCGATGCGAACTCGCCTTGGTGGAACAATCGAAACTCCAACGAGCCGGAGAGCCGCGACAACACCGTGAAGGTGGCCTGGCATGCCACGGTTTCTCACCTGAAATCGCTGTACGGCCTGAATCCGGATGAGTGGACGTGGGGCAAGGCGCACACCCTGACCCACGAACACCCGCTGGGACGCCAGCCGCCGCTGGACAGGCTGTTCAACGTCGGCAAGTTCGCCGCGCCGGGCACCCACGAGGTGCCGAACAACCTGTCGGCCAGCATCACGCCCGCGCCATGGCCCGTGACCTATGGGCCATCGACCCGCCGCCTGATCGACTTCGCCGACCCTGCGCATGCGCTAGGCATCAACCCGGTCGGACAAAGCGGGGTGTTGTTCGACAAACACTACGCGGATCAGGCGCAGGATTACGTCAACGGCCAGTACAGGCCGGAGCGGTTCAGTGAGAGAGATGTGGCAGGAAATAGCAAAGAGACGTTGAGGTTGGTGCCTAAAAGCTGATCACCGTAGGAGCGTGGCTTGTCCCGCGATCGGCGGGGAACCCGTCGTAAACCCTGTGCACGCAGTGTACCTGACACGGCCAGTGCGTAAGGATTCACGACTGCTGCGCAGCCGGTCGCGGGACAAGCCACGCTCTTACAGAATGATCGCCGCATCAATCAGGCACCGAGAAAACGATGCCTGATTGCTCCAATCAAATCTGCTCAACCACCTTCGCACGACGCACATCCGGCTGTTTCCAGCCATCTGCTGCCGCTTCTTCGATGGCCTGTTGAATGGCCTTTCTGCGGTTGTTTTCAGCGCGGCGGCTGAAGAACCACACCATGAACGTCGCGATCGAAACGGCCAGCAGAATCAAACTGGCAATGGCGTTGATCTCAGGCTTCACGCCCAGACGCACCGCCGAGAACACTTCCATCGGCAGCGTCGTGGAGCCGGGGCCGGACACGAAACTCGCCAGTACCAGGTCGTCCAGCGACAAAGCGAATGACATCATGCCGCCCGCTGCCAGCGACGGCGCGATCATCGGGATGGTGATCAGGAAGAACACCTTCCACGGACGCGCGCCGAGGTCCATTGCCGCCTCTTCGATGGACATGTCCAGCTCACGCAGACGCGCCGACACCACCACCGCCACGTAGGCCGCACAGAACGTCGTGTGGGCGATCCAGATGGTCACGATGCCGCGTTCCTGCGGCCAGCCGATCAATTGCGCCATGGCCACGAACAGCAGCAACAGCGACAGACCGGTGATCACTTCGGGCATCACCAGGGGCGCCGTTACCAGGCCGCCGAAGAACGTGCGGCCCTTGAAACGCGTGACGCGGGTCAGCACAAACGCGGCCATGGTGCCGAGGGCGACCGCCGCAATCGAGGTGTAGCAGGCGATTTCCAGCGAGCGCATCACGGCACTCATCAGTTGGGTGTTGTCGAGCAAGCCGACGTACCACTTCACCGACCAGCCACCCCAGACCGTCACCAGTTTCGAGGCGTTGAACGAATAGATCACCAGGATGACCATGGGCGCGTAGATGAAAATCAGGCCCAGTACCAACATCAGGTTCGAGAATCGGAAGCCTCTCATGCCTTGCCCTCCAGTTCTTTGGCCTGGCTACGGTTGAACAGAATGATCGGCACGATGAGGATCAACAGCATCACCACCGCCAGCGAAGACGCCACCGGCCAGTCGCGGTTGTTGAAGAACTCTTGCCACAGGACTTTACCGATCATCAGCGTCTCGGGACCGCCCAGCAATTCCGGGATGACGAACTCGCCCACCACCGGGATGAACACCAGCATGCAGCCAGCGATGATGCCGTTCTTGGACAGCGGCACGGTGATTTTCCAGAAGCTGTTAAAGGTGCTCGAACCCAGGTCCGACGCGGCTTCCAGCAGGCTCTGGTCGTGCTTCACCAGGTTCGCGTACAGCGGCAGGATCATGAACGGCAGGTACGAATAGACCACGCCGATGTAAACAGCGAGGTTGGTGTTGAGGATCTGCAACGGCTCACTGATCACGCCCAGCCACATCAGGAACGCGTTGAGCAAACCGTTATTGCTGAGAATGCCCATCCACGCGTAAACGCGGATCAGGATTGCGGTCCAGGTCGGCATCATGATCAGCAGCAACAGCACCGTCTGCATTTCTTTGCGGGCGATGGAGATGCCGTAGGCCATCGGATAGCCGATCAACAGGCACAGCAAGGTGCTGAAGAACGCCATCTTCAACGAACCGAGGTACGCCGAGATGTACAGGTCGTCACCGGTCAACAACGCGTAGTTGGCGAAGTTGAGGACGATGTCGAGCTTCTGCTCGGCGTAGGAGAATATCTCGGTGTACGGCGGAATCGCGACGTCGGCTTCGGCGAAACTGATCTTGATGACGATCAGAAACGGCAGCGCGAAGAACAGGAACAGCCACAGGAACGGAACCCCGATGACCGCCTGACGGCCAGTGGGTGTTATGCGATGGAGCGCACGTTTGATTTTTCGGATTTTCATGAGCGCAGTACCACGCCGCTGTCGTCTTCCCACCAGACGAACACTTCGTCGTCCCAGGTAGGGCGCGCGCCGAGGCGTTCCGAGTTGGCGACGAACGACTGGACCAGCTTGCCGCACGTCAACTGCACGTAGAACACCGAGTGGCCGCCCAGGTAGGCGATGTCGTGGATCTTGCCGCGCGACCAGTTGTATTGCGTGGTCGGTTGTTCGGTGGTGATCAGCAGCTTCTCGGGCCGGATCGCGTAGGTCACGCGCTTGTCCTCCACGGAGGTGCTGACGCCGTGGCCCACGTAGATCTCACGCTCAAGCTCCGGGCTGTGAATCAGCGCGTGGCCTTCCATGTCCTCGATGACTTCGCCGTCGAACAGGTTGACGTTACCAATGAATTCGCAGACCAGACGGCTCGTCGGGGTTTCGTAGATGTCCACCGGGCTGCCGATCTGCGCGATCCAGCCCAGGTGCATGATCGCGATGCGCTGGGCCATGGTCATGGCCTCTTCCTGATCGTGGGTCACCATCACGCAAGTCACGCCGACGCGTTCGATGATTTCCACCAGCTCCAGCTGCATTTGCGAACGCAGTTTTTTGTCCAGCGCGCCCATGGGCTCGTCGAGCAGCAACAGTTTCGGTTTCTTCGCCAGCGAACGGGCCAGCGCCACACGCTGACGTTGGCCACCGGACAACTGGTGCGGCTTGCGCTTGGCGTACTGGGTCATCTGCACCAGCTTGAGCATCTCAGCTACGCGAGTGTCGATTTCGGCCTTCGGCAGCTTGTCCTGTTGCAGACCGAACGCGATGTTCTGCGCCACGGTCATGTGCGGGAACAGCGCGTAGGACTGGAACATCATGTTGATCGGACGTTCGTACGGCGGCATGTCAGTGATGTCGACGCCGTCGAGGAAAATCCGGCCCTCGGTCGGGCGCTCAAAACCGGCGAGCATGCGCAGCAGCGTGGATTTGCCTGAGCCGGAACCGCCGAGCAGGGCGAAAATCTCGCCCTTGTTGATCTGCAGAGACACATCGTCCACAGCAACCGTCTCGTCGAACTTTTTCGTGACCCGATCGATTTTGACCAGCACCTGTTTAGGTTGCTGACCACCCTCAAGGGCTTTTTTGTAGGCGCCGGAGGCAACTGCCATGGGTGAAACTCCCAACTGTGCTTGCGCCCGGCCGATATGACCGGGCGCGAGGTCTTTATTTACCGGATTTGATCTTGGTCCAGCTGCGCGTCATTACGCGCTGGATTTTCGGTGGCAACTCGGAGTTGACGTACAGCCGCTTCTGCACGTCCGCTGACGGATAGACCGCTTCGTCTTTGCGGATTTCCTGATCCATCAGCTCGCCCGACGCCGGGTTCGGGTTGGCGTAACCCACCTGGTCGCTGACCTTGGCGATCACGTCAGGCTTGAGGATGTAGTTGATGAAGGCGTGAGCAGCTTTCACGTCCGGCGCGTCGGCCGGGATCGCCAGCATGTCGAACCACAGGTTGCCGCCCTCTTTCGGAATCGCGTAAGCGATGTTCACGCCTTTGCCCGCTTCCGCTGCACGAGCCTTGGCCTGGAACACGTCGCCGGAGAAACCCGCTGCGATACAGATGTCGCCGTTGGCCAGGTCGGTGATGTATTTGGAGGAGTTGAAGTAGGTCACGTAAGGACGCACTTTGAGCAACTTGTCCTCGGCCTTCTTGTAGTCTTTTTCGTCGGTGCTGTTAGGATTCAGGCCCATGTAATTGAGCACGGCGGGCATCATCTCGTCAGCCGAATCGAGGAACGCGACGCCGCACTTCTGCAGCTTCTTGATGTTCTCGGGTTCAAACAGCACGGCCCAGGAATCGATGGTGTCGACGCCCAGCACTTCCTTGATCTTGTCGACGTTGTAACCGATCCCGTTAGTCCCCCACAGGTACGGCACGGCGTACTGATTGCCCGGATCGTTTTTCTCCAGGCGCTTCATCAGTTCGGGATCGAGGTTGGAATAATTGGGGAGTTGCGATTTGTCGAGTTTCTGAAACGCACCGGCCTTGATCTGTTTGCCAAGGAAGTGGTTGGAAGGGACGACCACGTCGTAACCGGTGTGACCGGCGAGCAGTTTGCCTTCCAGGGTTTCGTTGGAGTCGAAGACGTCGTACTTGGTCTTGATCCCCGTGGTGTTTTCAAAATCCGCGAGGGTCGTGGTGCCGATGTAATCGGACCAGTTATAAATGCGGACGGTGGATTCCGCGTAGGCGCCGACGGCGAGCGTCAGGCCGGCTCCGAGTAATAAGCCCTTTGAAAACAAAGAAATAGACACGTGTGCAGTCCCTTTTAGTAGGTGGGCATGTTGCCCTGGCCGACGACAGTAACGACTGCCTGTGACAAATCCGGCGCGCAACTTACCTTCGTTGAACCCATCTCGCAAAAAACTTTTCTTTTTACCGCCCCGAAAGGGACCTGTAGGAGTGAGCTTGCTCGCGATTGTGGTGTGTCAAATACACGAATGATGACTGACGCACCATCTTCGCGAGCAAGGTGGGGCGCCACCCCGGTCACTCCTACAAGGCTGATCACGTGCCGTTATTCAACGACACGTTTCAGTCCGGCTTACTTGCCCGATTTGATGTTGGTCCAGCTGCGGGTCATCAGACGCTGAGTCGCTGCAGGCAGGTCAGCAATCGCATACAACTTGGCCAGCACGTCGGCAGGTGGATAAACGCCTGGGTCCGAAGTGATTTCTTTATCGACGAACTCGGTCGCAGCCTTGTTGCCGTTCGGGAAGTGAACGGCGTTAGTGATCTCGGCCATCACTTTCGGTTGCAGGATAAAGTTCATGAACTTGTAGGCGCCTTCGACGTTTTCGGCGTCTTTAGGAATGGCGACCATGTCGTAGAAGCTGCCAGCACCTTCTTTCGGAATGTTGTAGCTGACCTTGACCTTGCCACCGGCTTCTTCAGCACGGGCCTTGGCCTGGTACACGTCACCCGAGTAACCCACGGCGACACAGATGTTGCCGTTGGCCAGGTCCGAGATGTACTTGGACGAGTGGAAGTAGGTAACCGAAGGGCGGATTTTCTTGAACAGCGCTTCAGCTTTCTCGATGTCTTCTTTCTTCTGGCTGTCGGTCGGCAGACCCAGATAATGCAGCGCCACTGGCAGCATTTCGGTCGGCGAGTCGAGGAAGCTGATGCCACAGCCTTTCAGCTTGGCGGCGTTCTCTGGCTTGAACAGCAGGTCCCAGGAGTTGGTCGGTGCGTCGGCGCCCAGAGCAGCCTTGACCTTATCGGGGTTGAAGCCGATACCAATCGAGCCCCACATGTACGGGAAGGCGTGCTTGTTGTCCGGGTCGCTGATGGACACGGCTTTCAACAGCGCAGGGTCGAGGTTTTTGTAGTTAGGCAGCTTGGACTTGTCCAGCTCCTGATAAACACCGGCCTTGATCTGCTTGGCGAGGAAGTTGTTGGACGGGACGACGATGTCGTAGCCCGACTTGCCTGCCAGCAATTTGGCTTCGAGGGTCTCGTTGCTGTCGAAGACGTCGTACACCACTTTGATGCCCGACTCCTTTTCGAAGTCGGCGATGGTGTTTGGCGCGATGTAATCGGACCAGTTGTAGACGTGCAGAACTTTGTCATCGGCGTGTGCCGCTGCGGCCACTGCGCCCATCAGGGACAGGGCGAGGAGGGTTTTGCCAAATTTCTTCATGCGTACAGCTCCAATGTTTTTATGTTAGCGGCGACTAAAACAACCGTTAGTCTGGCAATTTCCTGGGCGGGCTTACAAGCAGAGCGGCCTGCCTTATTGCTTAGCTTTCAAAGATTTCATCTGCACCCGGCGAAACGCTCTCTGTAGGAGTGACCGGGGTGGCGCCCCGGTCACTCCTACAGAGGGAATCGTTTACAACCGCTGCAATTCGGCCAGCGTCAGGTCCAGGCATTTGCGGGCCTTTTCCACCAACTCATCGATCTCGGCGAAGCTGATCACCAGCGGCGGCGAGATGATCATCGTGTCTCCAACCGCACGCATGATCAGTCCGTTATTGAAGCAGAAAGTGCGACAGATCATGCCCACGCCCTGATCCACGTAACGCGCGCGAGTGGCCTTGTCTTTCACCAGTTCGATGGCGCCGAGCAGGCCGACGCCCCGCACTTCACCCACCAGCGGATGATCGCTCAGCTCACGCAAACGTCTTTGCAAATAGGGTGCCGTTTCCGACTTCACGCGCTCGACAATCTTTTCTTCGCGCAGGATGCGGATGTTTTCCAGCCCCACTGCCGCAGCCACCGGATGACCTGAATAAGTGAAGCCGTGGTTGAAATCACCGCCCTCGTTCAGCACCTTCACCACTTCGTCGCGCACGATCACACCGCCCATGGGGATGTAGCCCGAGGTCAGGCCCTTGGCGATGGTCATCAGATCAGGTTTGAGGTCGTAGAAATCGCTGCCGAACCACTCGCCGGTGCGACCAAAGCCACAGATCACTTCATCGGCCACGAACAGGATGTCGTACTTGGCAAGTATCTCTTTGATCTTCGGCCAGTAGGTGTCAGGCGGAACGATCACACCGCCTGCGCCTTGAATCGGCTCGGCGATGAACGCACCGACGTTGTCCACGCCGAGTTCGAGGATTTTCTTTTCCAGTTGCTCAGCCGCCCAGATGCCGAATTCGTCCGGGGTCATGTCGCCGCCTTCACCGAACCAGTACGGCTGCGGGATGTGGACGATGCCCGGAATCGGCAGGTCGCCCTGCTCATGCATGTAGGTCATGCCGCCCAGGCTCGCGCCTGCCACGGTAGAGCCGTGGTAGCCGTTCATGCGGCTGATGATGACTTTCTTGCTCGGCTTGCCCTTGATCGCCCAGTAGTGGCGAACCAGACGCAGCACGGTGTCGTTGCCTTCGGAGCCGGAACCTGTGAAGAACACATGGTTCATGCCTTGCGGAGCGATGTCGGAAATCGCCTTGGCCAGTTGCAATGCGGGCGGGTGAGCGGTCTGGAAGAACAGGTTGTAATACGGCAGCTCGCGCATCTGTTTGCTGGCGGCTTCGGCCAGTTCTTCACAACCGTAGCCGACCGCTACGCACCACAGACCGGCCATGCCGTCGAGGATCTTGTTGCCTTCGCTGTCCCACAGGTAAACGCCCTTGGCGTTGGTGATGATGCGCGGGCCTTTCTCTTTAAGCTGTTTGAAGTCGCTGAACGGCGCCAGGTGATGATCACTGCTGAGGGCTTGCCATTCGCGGGTTTGCGGGTTGTTGGAACTCATGAAACCACTCCATTAGCTGCGTATCGCGTGTGGCGCCATCGGCCTTCTCAGGCTCGATGGCGCCCGTGATCTTCAGACGGCGAAGAGCAGGAATTCCCGCTCCCACGAGCTGATCACACGCTTGAAGTTTTCGTGCTCGGCGCGCTTTACGGCGACGTAGCCGGTCACGAAGGTCTTGCCGAGGTATTTCTCGACCGTCTTGCTGTTTTCCATCCGCTCCAGCGCGTCTTCGATGGTCAACGGCAGGCGCAAGTTGCGGCGCTCGTAACCGCGGCCCACCACTGGCGCACTCGGATTGAGGCCTTCGACCATGCCAATGAAGCCGCACAGCAGGCTCGCGGCAATCGCCAGATACGGGTTGGCGTCAGCGCCGGGCAGGCGGTTTTCAACGCGGCGGTTTTGCGGGGTCGCATCCGGTACGCGCAGGCCGACGGTGCGGTTCTCCTCGCCCCATTCCACGTTCACGGGCGCCGAGGTGTCGGGCAGGAAGCGGCGGAACGAATTGACGTTAGGCGCGAACAGCGGCAGTAGCTCGGGGATCAGCTTTTGCAGACCGCCGATGTGCTGCAGGAACAGCTCACTCATCGTGCCGTCTTCGTTAGAGAAGATGCTCTTACCGGTCTCGATATCGATGATGCTCTGGTGCAGGTGCATCGCGCTGCCAGGCTCGCCGGTCATGGGCTTGGCCATGAAGGTCGCGGCCACGTCATGTTTGAGCGCGGCTTCACGCATGGTGCGTTTGAACACCAGAATCTGGTCGGCGAGATGCAGCGCGTCACCGTGACGGAAATTGATTTCCATCTGCGCGGTGCCGTCTTCGTGAATCAGCGTGTCCAGGTCGAGGTTCTGCAGCTCGCACCAGTCGTAGACGTCTTCGAACAACGGGTCGAATTCGTTGGCGGCTTCGATGGAAAACGACTGACGACCGGTTTCCGGACGACCCGAGCGGCCCACCGGCGGCTGCAACGGGTAATCGGGGTCGTCGCTGCGTTTGGTCAGGTAGAACTCCATCTCAGGCGCCACGATGGGCTGCCAGCCTTGATCGGCATAGAGCTTGAGAACCTTCTTCAAGACGTTGCGCGGGGAAAGCTCAATCGGGTTGCCCTGCTTGTCGTAGGTGTCGTGAATCACCTGCGCGGTAGGCTCGATGGCCCAAGGCACCAGAAACACCGCATTCTGGTCAGGACGGCAGAACATGTCGATGTCTGCGGCATCCAGCAATTCGTAATAAATGTCGTCTTCGACGTAGTCCCCGGTCACGGTCTGCAGCAATACGCTTTCCGGCAAGCGCATGCCCTTCTCGGCAATGAACTTGTTGGTCGGGGAGATTTTGCCGCGCGTGATACCGGTGAGGTCGGCGATCATGCACTCGACTTCGGTAATCCTGTGTTCTTTCAACCAATCGGTGAGCTGGTCGAGGTTGGTACTCATAAATACCTCAGGGGTTCATTACTCTGGCGACCATCATGATCGCCAGGCGCTTTGGACGCTTACGCGTCGCGTTGTGTTGCCCGCTTTCGACAGGCATCGCCAAATGCCTGAAGAATTGAAAGATAGTCGGGGTTCTGCGTGACCTGCCACTCCGGATGCCATTGAACGCCCAATGCAAACACGTCAGATGAAGCAAAAGGCGCGCCCGGCGGTACGGAAATGGCTTCGATCAAGCCATCCGGGGCCGTGGCTTCGACGCGCAGACCCGGCGCAAGACGTTCGATGCCCTGCCCGTGAATTGAATTGACACGAATTTCTTTCGCAAGTCCCAATCCGGCGAGAATTCCGCCCTGTGCGATGTGCATCGGGTGGCTCGGAGCGTATTGAATTTCAACGGGTTCGTTCTCAGGTTCACGATGATCCATGAACGTTCCAGTCTCGTGAACCTTTTGATGCAGACTACCGCCAAATGCCACGTTCATCTCCTGAAACCCGCGGCAAATGCCCAATACAGGCACGCCAGCGGCCACAGCAGCACGAATAAGAGGTAAGGTGGTGCGATCGCGTTCAGGATCATGAGCAGTACCCGGCGCGCTGGCGGGCCCACTATAGTGATGGGGTTCGACGTTGGAGGGAGAACCGGTGAAGAGCAAACCATCGACCACCGAGAGGATATCGGCCGGGTCGAGGAGCTCTGCCAGAGACGGCAGAATCAGCGGCAGGCCCTTGGCAGCGACGGCGACTGCCCGGACGTATTTATCACCACTGATGTGATAGGCATGCGAGCCAATTTGCTGAGTACAGGCAGTGATGCCGATCAGCGGAAGGCGAGACATGTGACCCCCGGTGTTATTGCTGTTATGGGTTGCGACCGAGCTTAGCCTTGTTCATTTTTTTACACAACAACCCCGTAAAAAATAAAACACGCCCCGCTCAAGGTCGTAGCTCCTATCGATTCCAACGGTTAAAAACCGCCCTAAAGTGCGGCAAAAATGGCCTCACGGCGCCCTTTTAGGGCAAAACAGGGCTCTCTTGACTTCATCAGGGCTTTCGGATTGACTGAACCCCGTAATGCTCGATGATTGATATTTTCAACAACAAAGGTGTTGCATCATGTCGGTACCCCCGCGTGCCGTTCAGCTCAACGAAGCGAACGCGTTCCTTAAGGAACATCCTGAGGTTCTATACGTTGACCTTCTGATTGCAGATATGAATGGAGTGGTGCGCGGCAAGCGCATCGAACGCACCAGCCTCCATAAGGTTTACGAAAAAGGCATCAACCTCCCAGCTTCTCTTTTCGCACTGGATATCAACGGCTCGACGGTGGAAAGCACCGGCCTGGGTCTGGACATCGGTGACGCTGACCGAATCTGTTATCCCATCCCCGACACTCTCTGCAATGAGCCCTGGCAGAAGCGTCCTACCGCACAACTCTTGATGACCATGCACGAACTGGAAGGCGAGCCGTTTTTCGCTGATCCACGTGAAGTGTTGCGTCAGGTGGTGGCCAAGTTCGATGAAATGGGCCTGACCATCTGCGCGGCGTTCGAGCTGGAGTTCTACCTGATCGATCAGGAGAACGTGAACGGTCGTCCACAACCGCCACGCTCGCCGATTTCCGGCAAACGCCCGCACTCGACACAGGTCTACCTGATCGACGACCTCGACGAATACGTCGATTGCCTCCAGGACATTCTGGAAGGTGCGAAAGAGCAAGGCATCCCGGCCGACGCCATCGTCAAGGAAAGTGCCCCGGCGCAGTTCGAAGTGAACCTGCACCACACTGCCGACGCACTGAAAGCCTGCGACTACGCGGTACTGCTCAAGCGTCTGATCAAGAACATCGCCTACGACCATGAGATGGACACCACCTTCATGGCCAAGCCTTACCCAGGTCAGGCGGGCAACGGTCTGCACGTCCACATCTCGATCCTGGATCGCGATGGCAAGAACATCTTCACCAGCGAGGATCCCGAGCAGAACGCCGCATTACGTCATGCGATCGGCGGTGTGCTCGAGACCCTACCGGCGCAGATGGCGTTCCTTTGCCCGAACGTCAATTCGTATCGCCGGTTCGGTGCTCAGTTCTACGTGCCCAACTCGCCAACCTGGGGGCTGGATAACCGGACGGTCGCGGTTCGTGTGCCGACCGGTACAGCCGATGCCGTGCGTATCGAACACCGCGTGGCCGGTGCCGATGCCAACCCGTATCTGCTGATGGCTTCTGTTCTGGCGGGCATCCACCACGGCCTGACCAACAAGGTCGAGCCCGGTGCGCCTGTCGAAGGCAACTCGTACGAGCAGCATGAGCAGAGCCTGCCGAACAACTTGCGCGATGCCTTGCGTGAGCTGGACGACAGCGAAGTCATGGCCAAGTACATCGATCCGAAGTACATCGATATCTTCGTTGCGTGCAAGGAAAGTGAGCTGGAGGAGTTCGAGCACTCCATCTCCGACCTTGAGTACAACTGGTATCTGCACACCGTGTGACGGCTGTGTGAAATAAAAAGAACGCCCCTGAACCGCAAGGTCAGGGGCGTTTTTTATTTTAGACGGCAGAAACAAGGTCTGGATGGATAGGCCATCTGTGCCAGTTTTCGCGAATGAATTCGCTCCCACAAGGGTTCTGTGTATTTCTGAAATATCGCGGCGCATAGAGGGATCATGTGTATTTCTGAAATATCACGGCGTTGCACGATCTGTGGGAGCGAATTTATTCGCGAAGGCGGTCACCCGGGCGCCACGAATCCATGCCTCGCGTACAATGCCCCGGACCTCAACGCCGAGACGCTTCGATGACCCGCCCCGCCACACCTCGTAAACCCCGCGCACGTAGCCAGGCCCGGATCGATTCGATCCTTGATGCCGCCCGTACGCTGCTCGCGTCCGATGGCGTGGCGAGCCTGTCGATCTACAGCGTGGCCGAGCGCGCGGGGATTCCTCCGTCGTCGGTTTACCACTTCTTCGCCAGCGTGCCTGCTCTGTTGGAAGGTCTGACGGCAGACATCCACAGCGCCTTCCGCGACAGCCTGCAACAGCCCATCGATCACGCTCTGCTCTACACCTGGCATGACCTGTCTCGACTGGTCGAAACGCGCATGCTCAACATCTACAGCGAAGACGCTGCCGCTCGCCAGCTCATCCTCGCGCAGCACGGCCTGACCGAAGTTACCCAGGCCGACCGCCAGCACGACATCGAGCTTGGCAACCTCATGCACGCGCTGTTCGCCAAGCACTTTCAGCTCCCGGCACTGCCTGACGACGTCGACGTGTTTGCTCTGGCACTGGAATTGGCCGACCGCGTCTACGCCCGCTCAGTCCAACTGCACGACAGCATCACCCCGCGCATGGCCGAAGAAGGCCAGCGGGTATTCGATGCTTATTTGGGGCTTTATTTGCCGCCGTTTTTGCCGAAGTCAAGTACGGTTACTTGATCTCTGCGATGAACCCTCTTAGCGAGCTCAGATTATCGTCCGGCCCTCCGTCTCCCGATGCGTAAATCGTTTCGTCGGTTGAAGAGTGAATGAGCAGATTGCGCATGAACGAAACCTTGGCCTCCCCTCCGGATGGAATATCGGGGTTGAACGTCAGCCATCCGTCTGGCGCGAAGGACGTATCGACTTTGCCTTCATCTGTGAAACGCACAACGAGCATTGCGCGGGCATAACCTGAAGACCTGTCCTCGACGCCACCACCGATCACAAGCTTGCCGTTGAATTGAACACTTGCGCCGCCGTAGATGAAGTCGGTATCCAGATAGGCTCCGGGCACTGCGGGGTTAGGCACCCGAAACAGTACAGGCTTACCATCGTTGAATCTCTCGACCTTCTGGCCGTTGACGTCTACCCGCACGACGAGACCCGACACGCCGTTATCCATGACATTACCGCCCACAAAGTATCCACCGTCCTGGTGACGCACGACGTAGTTGAACTCCATCTGAAATGGGTTACCAGGCAGGCCTAGATCGGCAGGACGGAACAACACAAAGCCTTCATTGCCGAAACTTTCATCCAGTTGGCCATTAAATGAATAGCGGGCGAGGAACAGCTCAAATCCCGACAGCCTATTGCCGATGGTTCCGATCACTGTCACTCCTCGGCCCCTCCCGTCCCAGACCATTCCGACCGGCCCCGTAGCTTTGTCTTGGTATTTGACGACCACCATCCCGCCTTCACCAAATGCGCTATCCAACTGCCCATTCTCCATGATGCGCATCAAGGTGCCCGAGCTGCCAAACCGTTGACCAATCAAACCGTAAAGCCTGCCGTCTTCAGCTCCAGCCAGTACACCTGCGCTGCCAGTGGTCTGAACCTCGCTATTGCGGTGGGCGGCGTCTGTGGGGGCTTTGCGCTCGCCTACGATGGGCGGGCGAACCCTATGCACAACTTTGCCGCCGGTGCCAAAACCTGTATTCAGCGTTCCATCAGCATTGAAACAAACCAGTCCCAGCGCGCCCTCCAGTTGCAGCCCGGCGATGACACCTTCGTCGGTATTTGAACCTCGCGGGACGAGCCCGGCGGGTTTGAATGGGTATGTCCAACTACCGGGCAGCTCCTCGCTCCGCCATCCATCCGGGCCGCCAAACCCATTGTCTGCTGACCCGTCTAGCCCGAGTCGCGCCACGAATACTGATGGCAGGTCGTAACTGCTATCTGTCACGTACAGCTTGTCCCTGGTCGCGTTTAACGCTGTGATCGTTTCATGCTTCTTGTTCGATGACACATCGAATGGAACCTCGAAAACCTTCGAGACAGCTGCTTTTTTACCTTTGTTCATGATCGTTCTCCGTCCATGCCATGAGGCCAAGTCCCCTTGAGTCCGATCAATTCGCAAAGGCGCATCAGGCCTCTTTCACCACGGCGATACATCCGTCAGACGCAGTCAGGCTATGAGGTATTCGCAGCGCTGCCTAGCTGGCAGAAATGACAGGAGGCGTGGGGCCAGCACCTCAACAAAAAGCCCGACGTGTCTTGAAAACGGTTTGCTGAGAAGCAAAAAACCCCGAAGGGCTCGCGCCCGTCGGGGTTGTTCACAACGCATCGATCACAACTTGGCGATCGACACCTCGGTGGATTTTACGAAGGCGATCACTTCGCTGCCGACGACCAGTTCCAGCTCTTTGACCGAGCGGGTGGTGATCACGGAAGTGACGATGCCGGAAGCGGTTTGTACGTCGATTTCGGACAGGACGTCGCCGGTGACGATTTCCTTGATGGTGCCTTTGAATTGGTTACGAACGTTGATGGCTTTGATAGTCATGATAGGTCTTCCTTTGTGAGATCAGTGCCGAGTGCAGTATTGCATCCGGATTAGTTGGCCCAACGCAGTTGCGTGGGCAGCGGTGAAGTCGGTTCGGGTTCGGGCGGGCTGCCAGGCAGCGACAGGACGCGGTTGAGCACTTCGGTTTCCAGGGCTGCCAGTCGATACGAGCCACGGGCGCGCGGCCGAGCGAGGTCCACTTGCAGATCAAGGCCAATGCGGCCTTCTTCGATCAGCAACACGCGATCGGCGATGGCAACCGCCTCGCTGACGTCGTGGGTCACCAACAGTACGGTGAAGCCATGCTTTTGCCAGAGGTCTTCGATCAGTTGCTGCATCTCGATCCGGGTCAGGGCATCCAGCGCGCCCAGCGGTTCGTCCAGCAACAACAGGCGAGGCTGGTGAATCAAAGCGCGAGCCAAGGCCACACGTTGCTTCTGACCACCGGACAACGCCGCTGGCCATTCATTGGCACGCTCGGCCAGGCCCACGGCGGCCAAGGCTTCCAATGCCTTGTCACGCCAGTCGCCGCTCAGACCAAGCCCAACGTTGTCGATGATGCGCTTCCACGGCAGCAAACGCGCTTCCTGAAACATCAGGCGGGTGTCTTCCCGCGCATCGGCCAGCGAGGCGTTTCCGGCGAGCAATTGGCCGCTGGTGGGCTGATCAAGCCCTGCAAGCAGGCGCAGCAAGGTGCTTTTGCCGCAACCGCTGCGACCGACCACGGCCACGAATTGCCCGGCCGGGATGTGCAAATCGATGTCTTTCAAGACTTCACGCGAGCCGAAGGTTTTCTTCAGCTTGCGCACTTGCAGGGGAATCCCGCGCAACAGGTTTGCCGGTTGTTGGAGATTGCTCATCGTGCGCCACCTTTTGCCACTTGATACGCCGGGTGCCAACGCAGGCAGACCCGCTCCAGACCGCGCGCCGCGAGGTCTGCCAATTTGCCGAGCACCGCGTACAGCACGATCGCCAGCACCACTACATCTGTCTGCAAAAACTCGCGGGCGTTCATCGCCAGGTAACCGATGCCGGAGCTGGCCGAGATGGTTTCGGCCACGATCAGCGTCAGCCACATGAAGCCCAATGCGAATCGCACGCCCACCAGAATCGAAGGCATCGCCCCCGGCAGGATCACGTGACGGAACAAGCCGAAACCTGACAGGCCGTAGCTGCGGGACATCTCCACCAGCGCCGGGTCGATATTGCGAATGCCGTGGTAGGTGTTCAGGTAAATCGGGAACAAGGTGCCGAGTGCGACCAGAAAAATCTTCGCGCTTTCGTCGATGCCGAACCACAGGATCACCAACGGGATCAGCGCCAGGTGCGGCACGTTACGAATCATCTGCACCGAGCTGTCGAGCAGGCGTTCGCCCCATTTCGACAGGCCGGTGATGAAGCCCAGCGTCAGGCCGATGCTGCCGCCGATGGCGAAGCCGATGCCCGCACGCCAGCCACTGATCGCCAGGTGGGTCCAGATTTCGCCACTGCGCACCAGCGTCACACCCGCTTCGATGACCGCGCTTGGCGCAGGCAGGATTCGGGTGGAGAGCCAACCGGCGCTGACCGCCAGTTGCCAGATCGCCAGCAACAAGACCGGTAGCAACCAGGGCGCCAGTCTGTGAGTGATTCTTTCCACGCTCATGGAGTTGTCTCCTCTTAATGCCGAGGCTTACTGCGCTTTCGCGACAGCAGCAGGTGGCGTCCAGATCACATCGGCGATGCTGAGCGGTTTAGGGATCAACTTCAGTTGATAGAAGGTGTCGGCGATTTTCTGCTGGGCTGCGACGGTTTCAGGGGTGATGAACAGCGCCCCGTAACCTTGGCGTTTCACCGAGATTTTGGTGATGTCTTCTGGCAGGCCGAGCAGCGGCGCGACTTGTTTGGTCACGTCATCGGGGTTGGCCTTGGACCACTCGCCCACCGCACGGACTTCTTCGACCAGCGTTTGAATCACTTTCGGATGCTGCTGTGCGTAAGGCTTGGTCGCCAGATAGAACTGGTTGTTGTCGACGATGCCAGTGCCATTGCGCAGGGTGCGTGCCTGAAGCTGTTGTTCGGCGGCGGCCTGGTACGGGTCCCAGATGACCCAGGCATCGACCGCGCCACGCTCGAAAGCGGCACGGGCGTCAGCCGGTGGCAGGTAGACGGTCTGGATATCGCTGTATTTCAGACCCGCCTCCTCCAGCGCGCGCACCAGCAGGTAATGCACGTTAGAGCCTTTGTTCAACGCGACTTTTTTGCCCTTGAGGTCTGCCACCGATTTGATCGGGGAATCCTTGGGCACCAGCAGCGCTTCGCTGGTCGGCGCAGGCGGCTCGGAGGCCACGTACAGCAGATCGGCGCCTGCGGCCTGTGCGAACACCGGCGGGGTTTCGCCGGTCACGCCGAAGTCGATGGAGCCGACGTTGAGACCTTCCAGCAACTGAGGGCCACCCGGGAATTCAGTCCATTGCACTTGGACGCCCTGCTCAGCCAGTTTCTTTTCCAGCGAGCCTTTGGCTTTGAGCAGGACCAGCGTGCCGTACTTCTGATAGCCGATGCGCAAGGTATCGGCTTGAGCTTGAGTTAAAACGCCGAAGGACACCGCCGCAGCAAACAGAGCGACCAGGCCTCGACGCAAAATGACAGTGCGCATGGCACGCTCCTTTGCTTGTAGCTTTTAGGTGGCACCTGCTTGTCCGATGGCGGGCAAGTAAGGTGTGGATGGGATTCATTGCCAGCGATTTCGCCAGGACGGTGAAACCATAACAGGGGTTGTTTATTCTCTAAAATCATATTTCTTCATTTGGTTAGCACCAAATTGAATATAAAGAATCTTCCGGACGACGCGTACTGTCTGTAGGAGCGAATTCACTCGCGATGCAATGTCCCTGGCGAAAAATGTGTATCGACGGGACTGGCCATTCGCGAATGAATTCGCTCCCCCAGGTCCATCATTTCATCCAGAGGAATGGATTCGAGGCCTTAAAAAAAAGGGCCGATAAATCGGCCCGAATGTCGTGGTTGAAACAGAATTTCAGCGGTTGGGCTGTGGGGTCAGGCGCAGGTATGGCGTGACGGCCTTATAGCCTTTTGGAAAGCGTTGCTTGATCTCTTCTTCATCCTTGATCGACGGCACGATGACGACGTCGTCGCCATCCACCCAGTTCGCAGGCGTCGCGACTTTGTGGCTGTCGGTCAATTGCAGCGAATCGATCACCCGCAGGATTTCATTGAAATTGCGCCCGGTGCTGGCCGGATACGTGATGGTCAGGCGCACTTTCTTGTTCGGGTCGATCACGAACAGGGAGCGCACGGTCAGCGTTTCACTGGCGTTGGGGTGAATCAGGTCGTACAGGTCAGACACCTTGCGGTCGGCGTCGGCCAGGATGGGGAAGTTCACGATCGTGTTCTGGGTCGTGTTGATGTCGTCGATCCATTTCACGTGGGATTCGGCCGAGTCAACGGAGAGCGCAATCGCCTTCACATTGCGCTTCTCGAACTCGTCTTTGAGTTTCGCGGTGAAGCCCAGCTCAGTGGTGCATACGGGCGTGAAGTCGGCAGGGTGGGAGAACAACACACCCCACTTGTCACCCAGCCACTCGTGAAACTTGATGCGGCCTTCACTGGAATCCTGTTCGAAGTCGGGGGCGATGTCGCCAAGTTTGAGGCTCATGCAGTCAGCTCCTTTGTTGTGTGTGTTCTGGAGATACTCTGCCTGTGAATTCACGGAAACTGAAAGACCGAGTGGTCATGTCGTACGATTGTTTGGCTATATAAATAAGCAAAAACCCTTTATTACAGGCATAAAAAAGCCCCGCCGAAGCGGGGCTCTTTTTAACTGACCCGGCTTATTTGAAAGCGTAGGTGTAGTTGAAGATCAGACGAGTCTGGTCTTGGTCAGCAATGTGGCTGTTCTGCGCGTTGGTGCCCGAGAAGTCGCCACGGTAGTTAGCACGACGCAGGGTAGCGCCGAAGCCTTTGAGTGGACCTTCCTGGAACACGTAGTCGATACGCATGTCGCGTTCCCACTCGGAGCTGTCGCCCAAGTTGCCGCGCTGCGACTTGATGTTGGTACCTTTCAGGTAAGCGAATGCCGCTTTCAGACCTGGAACGCCCAGACGTGCGAAGTCGTAGGAGTATTGACCGAAGTTAGTGGTCTCACCGGCACGTGCGAACTGGTTGATCATCGAGTCAGTGAACAGGTAGAAGCTGGAACCGCCTTCACCGTCTGGACGGCCACGGCCGTCAGCCACGTTACCGTTGCTCATCCATACGAAGCCGCCGTCGTCGCCCACGTCTTGGTGACCGAGCATCAGAGAGTGGCCACCGAGGGTGTACGTGAACATGGCAGACCAGGTTTTGTTGTCAACTTCGCCAGCGTGCTTGGCATAGCCGCCGTTGTTGTTGAAGACATAACCGGTTTCGCCGTTCTTGCCGTCGGAGCTGCTGTCGAAGTAACGCAGGTCAGTCTTGAAGGACTGGTCGTCAGCGATTGGCAGAATGTGCACCAGACCGAAGAAGTTCTGCTTGTAGTAGTCTTCCAGCTCGGAGTGGTAAGCCTGCAAGGTCAGGTCTTTGGTGACTTTGTAGTCGACACCGGCGAAGGTGAAGCTGTTGGAGCCCTTGGTGCCGCCTGCAGTCGCCAGACCGGCGTAGTTGCTGGATGCACGGCTTGCGCCTTGGGTGATCTTACCGGCGGTCAGCGTGAAGTTGTCGATGTCCTTCGACTGGATGATGCCACCCTGGAAGGTCTGCGGCAGCAGACGACCGTCGTTCGCCACCAGAATTGGCAAGTTAGGCTGCAGAGCAGTACCTACTTTCAACTCGGTTTTGGAGATCTTGGCCTTGAAGTTGGCGCCAGTACGCGACCAGTCATCAACCGACGAACCATCGGTGTCAGTCGGGAAGAAGGTGTTCGAGGTGCCAGTGCCGTGGTGAGTGATACCACCACCCAAGTGAATACCGACCAGGCTCTGTACATCCAGACCGAAACCAACAGTGCCTGGGGTGTAGCCAGAGATGAAGCTGAAGATCAGACCTTCCGCAGTTTCACGCTGGTCGGATGCCTTGGCGGCGCCGAACTGCTCGCGGTTGTCGTTTTCGAAATACATGGTGCGGGAACTGACTGTGGCTTTGCTGTCTTCAAAAAAACCAGCTGCACCAGCCTGAGTGGCCATCACACCTACGGATACGGCCAAGGCCAGGGTGGACTTCTTCATTGTGTATCGCTCCTCTTGAATCTAATTTTTGTAGTTCCTTGGTATCGAGACCGAAGGCTCAAGACCGCGGATGCGCGATTAGCGCTGGACCTGACTCGGCGAGTCAATGGCCCCAAGACTAATTGACTAGACCGCGTTAACAGCTGGCTGCAAGGTAAGGGAAATCCTTTAAACCTAAAAAGACTTTGTAGACCTGCTTTTATGCCGCGCAGTTATATGTCACAAGTCGTTTCAGCCGTCCGTTGCGGAGTGTATCGGCGTCTTTACCTAATTCCCAAAAAATATTTACATCCCGTTCGTCAGATCGATTGGTTTCTGCACATCGTACGACCGGAACTCGACTGCCCAGTCATGGTCGCCGTGCGAAACAGGATGAGAATAAGGTAGATAACCCGTTGAAAATAAAGACCTTGATAACCACGTAGACGCAATTGTTACAGTTGTCACCGTGCTGTCTGTCTATTTTTTATAATATTGCGTCGCTGACTCGTCAGTTAACAGGCACACCTGCCACCTGGCGCGCTACAAGATCACTGATAGCCCTTCCCTCAGGTTTCAGCCGGATGCAGGCAAGCGCTCAGCAGCTTCCTTCAGACGAGCGGGCAGATCGTATTTACAGAATGTGACATTTCGATGAACGGTCAAAGTGTATCCGCATCTTTTCCGAATTTCGCTGTCAGGGGTCGGTCCAAGCTCTACTTTCCTCTCTAAGCTCATGCCAAAAGGTTATTTACTTGGCGTTTCTTAGATCATTTACGCTTCGCCTCATTCAGTCCCTCGGTCTGACTTGATCCGGAGCCTCACCATGAAACTGCTCAAACCCCTTCGCTTGTTGGCGGCCCTGTCGCTGGCCGGTTCTGCCCTGCTCGCCCAGGCTGCGGATTTCACCGTTGCTTACCAGACCACCGTGGACCCGGCCAAGGTTGCCCAGGCCGATGGCGCGTATGAGAAAGCCACGGGCTCAAACATTTCCTGGCGCAAATTCGATAACGGCGCCGACGTGATCACGGCCATTGCTTCGGGTGACGTGCAGATTGGCTACCTCGGCTCCAGCCCGCTGACGGCAGCGGCGACGCGCAAAGTTCCGGTGGAAACCTTCCTGATTGCCACCCAGATCGGCGCCGCCGAAGCGCTGGTGGCGCGCAATGGCGCAGGCATCAACAGCCCGCAGGATCTGGTCGGGAAGAAGATCGCCGTCCCATTCGTGTCCACCGGGCACTACAGCCTGTTGGCAGCGCTGAAGCACTGGAACATCGACCCAACGAAAGTGACCATCCTGAACCTTGCGCCACCGGCCATCGCCGCCGCCTGGAAACGCGGTGACATCGACGCCACGTACGTATGGGACCCGGCGCTGGGCGTCGCCAAGGAAACCGGCAAAGTGCTGATCACCTCCGGCGAACTGGCCAAAATTGGCGCACCGACCTTCGACGCTTGGATCGTGCGCAAGGACTTCGCCGACAAGCATCCTGAAATCGTCAAAGCCTTCGCCAAGACCACTCTCGACGCCTACGCCGATTACCGCAAAGACCCGGCGGCCTGGGTCGCCAACGCCAGCAACGTCGACAAGCTGGTGAAGCTGTCCGGCGCCAAAGCCACTGACATCCCGGGCCTGCTGGAAGGCAACGTCTACCCGCTGGCGGCGGATCAGGCGAAAGAGCTGGGCGCACCGACCACCGAAGCCATCGGCAAGACCGCTGCCTTCCTGAAAGAGCAAGGCAAAGTCGATGCGGTGCTGGCGGATTACACGCCGTATGTCAGCGCGAAGTTTGTTACCCAATAACGCCACGCAACTGACTGTAGGAGCGCGGCTTGTCCCGCGACCTGCCGCGAAGCGGCAGTAAATCGACTAAATGCGGTGCCTCAGGCGTGTTGCATTTGGAGGGTTTACGACTGCTTCGCAGCCGGTCGCGGGACAAGCCACGCTCCTACAGAGGACGTGTCAGTTCCTCATATAGAAGCGGAGTCATCGCCATGGCCTTGTTAAAGCTGGAGCGCATCTGCGCACAGTATCCCGGTGCGGCCGAGCCGGTACTGTCCGACATTTCCCTGAGCCTCGGCCCGCAACAGCTGCTGGTGGCCCTCGGCCCTTCCGGCAGCGGCAAGACTTCGTTGTTGAACCTGATCGCAGGCTTCGTCGAGCCAAGCGCCGGTCGCATCACCCTCGACAACGTTCCGGTCAAAGGCCCCAGCGCGGAACGTGGCGTGGTGTTTCAGGACGATGCCTTGCTGCCGTGGCAGGACGTACTCGCCAACGTCGCGTTCGGCTTGGAGCTTGCTGGCGTCCCTCGCGCGCAACGTGAAGCCAAGGCCCGTGACATGCTGGCGCTGGTCGATCTCGCCGGGTTCGAAAATCGCCGTATCTGGCAACTGTCGGGCGGCCAAAAACAGCGCGTAGGCCTGGCCCGCGCCTTGGCCGCCGACCCACGGGTTTTGCTGATGGACGAGCCGTTCGGTGCGCTGGATGCGTTCACCCGTGAACAGATGCAAGAGCTGTTGCTGCAAGTCTGGCAGCGCAGCGCCAAACCGGTGTTTCTGATCACCCACGACATCGAGGAAGCCGTGTTCCTCGCCACCGACCTGATCCTGTTGGCGCCGAATCCGGGGCAAATCGTCGAGCACCTCGCGCTCGACTTCGGCCAGCGCTACAGCGCAGGCGAATCGGCACGGGCGATCAAGTCCGATCCCCGTTTTATCGAAACCCGCGAACACGTGTTGGCTCGGGTGTTTTCTCAACGTCAGGCCATTCAGGAGCAACGGGCATGAGCAGATACCAATCCCCGCCGCTGGCCGATGCTCTTACACCGACGTCGCTTCCTGCGAAAGCCGGAGCGCGGCGCCTTTACATCAGCACACGCGCCATCAGCGTCCTGACACTGGTCGCACTGCTCGCCGCCTGGTGGGTGGTCACGGCATTCGAATGGGTCGAGCCGTTGTTCCTGCCGCCGCCCTCTGCGGTGCTGGAAAAAGCCTGGTTGCTGATGACCAAGGGTTACATGGAGTCCACCCTCTGGCAGCACCTCGGCGCCAGCTTGCAACGCATCGGGCTGGGTCTGGTGTTCGCAGTGCTGACGGCCATTCCGGTCGGCATTGCCATCGGCCATAACCGTATCGCGCAGGGCATTTTCGACCCGCTGATCGAGTTCTACCGCCCGATCCCGCCGCTGGCGTATTTGCCGCTGATCGTGATCTGGTGCGGCATCGGCGAGTTCTCCAAAGTGCTGCTGATTTACCTGGCGATCTTCGCGCCGATTGCCATCGCCACGGCCACCGGCGTGCGCACCGTGGACAGCGCCAAACTGCGTGCCGCGCAGTCGCTGGGTGCCACGCGCTGGCAGCTGATTCGGCATGTGATTTTGCCCAGCGCCCTGCCCGACATCCTCACCGGCGTGCGCATCGGGCTGGGGGTGGGTTGGTCAACGCTGGTCGCCGCCGAGCTGATCGCGGCCACCAGCGGCCTGGGTTTCATGGTCCAGTCCGCTGCGCAATTTCTGGTCACGGATGTCGTGGTACTGGGGATTCTGGTGATCGCGTTCATCGCATTCGCTCTGGAAATGGGCTTGCGCGCGCTGCAACGCAAACTCGTGCCGTGGCAAGGCGAGAATCATTGATTACTGACAAGAACAGACACTGACTACGCCGACACTTCGGCGCACATTGTGAGAACCCGCATGAGCCTTCACATCACCCCTATCAGTTCGGCATTGGGCGCGCAGATCAGCGGCGTCGACCTGAGCCGGGACCTGACCGCCGATCAACGTAATGCCATCGAGCAAGCGCTGCTCGACCATCAGGTGCTGTTTTTTCGCGAGCAGCCGATCACGCCTCAACAGCAAGTGCGCTTCGCTTCCTTGTTCGGTGATCTGCATGTGCACCCGATTTACCCTAACGTGGCTGAGCAGCCGGAAATCATGGTGCTCGACACGGCGCTGACGGATGTACGCGACAACGCCATCTGGCACACCGACGTGACCTTCTTGCCGACGCCCGCCCTCGGTGCTGTCCTGAGCGCGAAGCAATTGCCCGCCTACGGCGGTGACACGCTGTGGGCCAGTGGCATTGCAGCGTTTGAAGCGCTGTCCAAGCCGCTGCAAACGTTGCTCGATGGGCTGACGGCTACTCACGACTTCACCCGATCCTTTCCTGTGGAACGCTTCGGCAGCACGGCCGAAGACCTCGCCCGCTGGGAAGAAACCCGCCGTAAGAACCCGCCACTGTCGCACCCGGTGATCCGCACGCACCCGGTGAGCGGGCGCAAGGCGCTGTTCGTCAACGACGGGTTCACCACGCGCATCAACGAGCTGGAAGCGGCGGAAAGCGAGGCGATTCTGAAACTGCTGTTCGCCCACACCACCCGCCCCGAGTTCACCCTTCGCTGGCGCTGGCAGGAAAACGACATCGCCATGTGGGACAACCGCGTGACACAGCACTACGCCGTGGACGATTACCGCCCACAGCGCCGGGTAATGCATCGCGCCACGATTCTGGGCGACGCGCCGTTCTAGCTCATCAGCCCTCTTCGAATCCCACGCGGTACGTCAGCTCACGAATCAGCGCCATTTCCTGTGCCTCATACGCGGCCTTCAACGCCGCGTATTCTGCGCCCAGCTCCTCGATTGCCTGGCCGGGAAAGCGGTCCGGAACGGCCAAGACCCGCGCCAGGTAATCGTCCTTCAGCGTCTGGAAGCGCTCGGCATAGGCCCCGCGTAGGTAATCCACCCAAAAGTCGCGCTGGGCGGCATAGGCCATGAATGGCTCGCCGTATTCCCCTTGCTGTACACGGGCCAGCGCAGCGTCCAGTTCACCGGGACGAATGCTGGCGTGCACCTGATACAACATGTTGCTCGGCGGCAATGGCAGGTCCAGCTCCGAGGCCCAACGCAGGCGATAGGCCAGACGCACTTCGGCCTCGTCGCGACCGGCAGCCTGCTCACGGGCAACGGCGTCGAGCTCGTGCAGTCGGTACAGGCGCCGGGTCAGTCGGTACAGTGATTGCCCGCGCAGTTCGGCTGGCACGTTGCTCAGCGACTGCTCGATGAACATCTGAATCTCGATCTGATTAAACACCAGCCACGCGCCGTCGGAGCAGGTTTGAAAGCCCGTTTCAGGCTGCACGAGGGCCTCTTCGGCGATGCCGTTGTACAGCAGCCGGTTTTCGAGATTCCGGTCCGCCGCATCGAGCACGCGCCACACCCGCTCTGCAAACTCGACACGTGTCTGCGCATTACGATAAGGCGCTGATTGCGTAAGGCGCCCGATCAGCGCCATCAGGTTTGGCGCATCGCCTCCTTCCTCGATGCGCTGCCACAATGCCTGATGGGCCTGGTTTTCGTCGACCGACCCGAGGAGCCATTGCTCGACGTCAGGCACTTCCTCAGGGGGTGGAGGCTCTGGGCTGTACAGACCGCCGGAAGAATCGGAGTCTGATTCGTAGGTGTCGGAATCCGAGTCATGGCGCTCCGGTGACAGCTCAAGAATGTCGTCGGGAAAGTCCATCGCAAAGGTATAAGACCCGCGATAGCGCTCAGAAACGTGCGCCCTGCGCATCGTTTCATGGGTCAGCGGATTGCCGCGCAAGGCGATTTCGGTCTGCCCGATGTCATTGCGCGGGTTCCGCAAAACGCGCTCGGGCAGCTCGGTCAGTTGATTGTTGTCCAGCGTCAGTCCTTCCATGGGGAGCAGGACGTCCACCCAGTCAGGCCACTGCGTCAGCCCCGAGTTGTCGAGAGAAAGCCAGGTCAGACGGCCTCGCATCGCGGAAACATCGGAGATCGCGCCCAGTACGTTTCCGCTCAGATCCAGTGCATTGAGATGAGGTAGCCTCGCGAGAAACGTCATGACCTGCTGATCGATAAGACGGCCCTGATCCCGGATGCTCAAGGTGTTCAGTTGCGGCAGGCGCGACAATGCGGACGGCAGCGCCGGCAGAGGCTCCACGGCCCCGGTCAACTCCAGATTCGTCAGTTGTGGAAAGCGCGTCAGAAATCGATTCAGCTCAGCCTCGCTGGCCCCGACCCGGATCAATTGCAGGCTGCGCACGCGCACGTCAAAGAACGCTGGCAGTTGCGCAGGAAAGTCCGCCAGCGCAATGCCCTGGACAGTCAAAACCGTCTGCGTCTGGCCTTCGCCGTAGAGGCGCGAGTACTCCAGCAGGGTTTCGCCGATGGCGCGCCGAACCTCTACCGCTTCTTCAGTCAATGGCCGGGTCGAGGTAGAAGCCTGGGTCCAGCTGTCGATGGCCTCTCGCAATTGGGTGCGCTCCTGCCTCATCTGATAGATATGAGCGGCCAGATGAGGGGGTACGTCGAGCTGGAACCGAAACCGGTTATTCACTCCTTCGTTGAGCCGAATGCGGGTCATCGTCAGGCGGGAAAGTGGGTTGCCTTGCAGCGAAACCGTGGTCGATCGATCGGTCGAGGCTTGCAGGCTGGACATGTCCCACGGCACTTCCATGATGCGGTTAGTGCGCAACGACAGCTCGGTGATCGACGAGGACGCCAGCCCGTCTAGCCACGCAGGCCAACGCTCGAGCCCCACGTTGTCCAGCCTCAGTGTGCGCAAATGCAAGCCAGTGAGCGTGGTCGGCTCGATAACGCTGATGGTGTTACCGCTCAGGTCCAGCGTTTCCAGATGTTCGAGCCGACTGAGAGACTGCACTTCCAGCAGACTGATCGACAGGCTCTGATTGACCAGCCGCAAGCTGCGCAAGGCCGGAAACGACTGAGCGACCAGGTACGGCAGCTGAAAGACCAGCGGGTCGTTCGCCATCGTCGAACGGCTGATTTCCAGCGCTGTGACGCCCGGGAATCGCACGAAAAACGCTTCCAGGGCAAGACGCTGATCCACCCATCGGGCAATTGGCGGTGACACCGTTGATACCGGTCGATTGATGGCGATCTCGATCAGGTCCATGCGAGTCACGCGTTGACTGAAAAAGTCAGGGAGCGCTGGCGGGAAGTCGCTCAGCACCACGTTTTGCAAACGCAATGTCGCGCCGTTGGACGTGACCTCGGGCAAGGCTGTTTCGGCCCAATGCCGCCAGATGGCATCATGAATGCGCGTTCGATTCGCCTGCCGCTCGGGCGCTTCGGGCGCGGACACTGAGCTGTCGCCCCAGGCGTTCAAACTGACGTCCAGCGCAAGACGCTCGTCAAGCACCTCAATCAGCCGCTGGTGAATCTGCTGACGATCCAGGCCTGCGGCCTCTAACGCAGCCAAAATGTGCTCGGCAGAGGCGTCGCCGTTCGACGCGCCGGTGGATCGAATGAGGTCCAGCAAGGTGTCCCGCGCGATAAACCCTTGCAGGGCCCCTCTGCCACTCAAGGGATAACCCAAGCGCCCGTCCGCCAGCCGCATCGGCGAGGGTCGGCCCGGCGTGGCGGGCTGCATGTTCAATAGCGTGCGCAGCGCAGGCCGGGGGAGCAACGGACCGTTCTGAACAGCGAGTTTGAGTTTCGGGCCATCCCAAGTGCCGGGAAATCCCAACGCGGCGCGCGGTGCATCGGGTAGCGCGTGCAGAACTGCCGCGTAAAAATCATCGCGCCCATGCAGCTCCAGTCCTCGCTCGTCATAGGCTTCAAAGCCGTCGGCATGCCGAACCAGAACCTTGCGCAGCGTCGATTCCACAGGGCCAATGGCGTCAATCAGCGGACCAGCGAATCGACGGTCGTGCAGCTCAAGACGCAACTCCGCGGACCAGCCAGGCAACGTCTCCAGTGAGTGAAGAATCAAGACGTCGCTGTCGGGGTTGCGCACCGATTCGAGGTAAAGCCCTTCGTAAGCGCGCGCCAATCTGACCTGCTGCTGATAGACACGAATCTCTTCGGCAACGCGCACGGGCACCTGCCCGTTGGCCAACGCTGCACGCTCAGCGGCCGACGCAGCGCGGACCACTTCATCCACGATGGGACCTGGCAGGTCGGGGTAGCGGCGGGTGATCAAGCCCCCTTCGGCTTCCTGCGCGGAAGACAGCGCACGATAACGTGATGCAAAGGCTGCCGCCTGGTTGATCCCGGCACTCTCGCCCCGCTGCTCGCGCGACATGTCCTCATCCAACTGGAAACGGCGCATTGTGTCCTCAAGCAAGGCCGGAGGGCGTTGCCCCTCTGCCAACGCTCTGCGCAGCACGGTTTCGTGGGTGTCGCTGATCTGCAAAATGCGTTGCGCCGTCACGTCGGAAAACGCGTCGGCGGTATGACCCAATCGGCGAAACAGTTTCAGACCCTCCCACTCCAGAGGGCGATCTGCCGGGTGCATCCAGGCGCCTGCGCCATTGCTGCGCAGCGGGGGTTCATAGCTGATGGCTTTGGTAGGATGCTCGATCCGCAACGGCTCATTCGCGGACGACCTTTTTACCGAGTGCACCTTACCCTCGAGAGAAACCCAGGTTTTGTTCTGGTAGTGATAGACCCCGTAAACGTCAGGCTTCAGCCCAGCGGGCAGCACTGTGTCATGGGCAAAAGGTCTGATATCGGGTTTCCACAATCGGGTTTCACCATTGGGCAATTCGACCTCTTCCAGTTCCTCGATGAATGAAGGCGTCTCGACCGTGAGGGTTTCTACCGCCGGAGTGCCGCTGCCATGAGCAGCCCCCAGTGCGGCCATGAGTGCTACGTTTTCCGCCACGTCCATGAGGCAACGCCAGCCCTGTTCCCACTCGCCGCGCGTCCAACTGTCCACGCCTTCGAAAACCTCGACCCCCAACTGCGCGGCCGCGACGGCCATCATCACGGCGCCGACCGGCGGGACGACGAACCCCACCGCGTTCAGCGTCTGTAGCGCGATGTTTTCAAAATAGTGAACACGTTGCTCGAAGGTTTTCTGGTCTTCATCCGCCGTAGGCACTCCATGAAACAGCGCGTCGTCCTTGAGGATCGCGGCATTTTGCTCAGTGACAGCCGTCAGCAGCCCGACCTTGAACTCATGCTCCCGCAGATGGAGCTTCGCGTTCACGTCGACCTGCGGCTCGTACCAGTTTCTGTCGTTGTTCCACACCACAGGCCGCAGGCATGACTCCAGCTTTGCGAACAGTTCTGCCTGGTGACGGGCGGGAACGAAACGCTGGAAAAACGCCGAATAGCCTTCCATCAACAATCTGTCGCGCAGCGCAGCGGTGAACACAGCGCTGGATGGGTATTCCTTGAGCGGGCAGACCGGATCATTCGGGATGTAGACCACGACACTCTGCACGGTGTCTGCGCTGTCGCGGGGTTTGCTGATCGTCACGATGCCTGTCAACTCGACGTCCCACAGGCGCAGGAAGCTGCAGGTCATCGGCTCGCCTTCGAGCGTGGCTTGCGTGACGTTTGCGGCCACCTCTAATAAAGGAGCGTAAAGACGTTGGCTGATATGCCCCTGCATCAAGGCCAGGTGGACCTGAATGCGAAGGGCCGACTCTGCCACACGCTTGAGCAAGCCCCGTCGATTGAACGTGGCGGCATCGGAAGCATCGCCGGGCTCGGAAACAGGGTTCAGGAACGCGCTGATTTTTTGCTGATACTGCCCGCCGAGATCCAGCTCCCGGGACAGGGCCGCGAAGGCTTCAGGCGCAATCGCCAGTGGGGTTGTCGGCAATGCCAGCCCATCGACCGGGTAGCGGTCGTAAACCGCCGCCTTCTGTCGCGCATCGAGGTCCATTCCACCCGGTTCAGTTTCCCAGGCCTCGAAGTTTTGCAACGCGGCATGCAGCAACGTCTGCGTCGCTGCCTTAAGTGATTTCTGGTATTCGACCAGCGGATCTCTGGACACGGCTGCAAATGAATCGTCGATACGAATCCTGCGTGCGTGAAACAGCCAGGTTGTGCGGACGTCCACCTCCAACCCGAATCGCTCTTTAAGCGCGGTAACGAGCAAGGGTTCGGCAAATGCCTCAAGGGAAGGAAAGTCTTTCAACACCTCGTTGAGTTCTGCTTCTCTTGAGCGGTGCAGCACGTAGTCATCCCGCAATGCCTTGACGACTTCAGGCATGGATTGGCGGGCCTGTTCAAACCAGGTGAGTCGCGTGGCGCCCGCCTTGCGCAATGTGCTGTGAAGGTCCGATGGGGCGCTCGCCAACCAGTCGGGTATTTTGCTTCGGATGGTGTTCAACTGCTGAGACATCGTTAAAGCCCTGAAACTTATATGGAATTTCTGAGCGTATTCAGAAAAGCGTCCATAAAAAGCTCAAAAATCTGATAGCAATCAGGGGGCTTCACGGCACATTTGGAATGGATAGCAGCTTTAAATACTACCTATTGCAGATTTCCCACAATTGGGTGCATCGATGGCGCGGCAGTTGCCGCGACGTGCATCACTTTGGCTCTCTGACCTTCGAAAATGCGCGAATAGCGTGCAAAAATGATCAAGAAATAATCAATCTCGAACGCTGTTCAAATCGCGTGCGAACCGTACCGGCCATTTCCGACGTTGGTCGAAAGGCCTGAAAACGGGGCTTCTATGGTTATTTCGAAATTTCCTACAGGCTTTTCTCAAAACTGGCACGCGCTCTGCAATAGGTTAAGCATCACCAGTTTTGGGGACCTTGGTACAGGCAGGCCGGGGATTCCCCTCTTTTATTCCTCTCGGAGACTGACCTCCAGTCTCCAGCGCCCGTCCTGAGTTGCGCCGTGCCACTCACCGCGCAACGGACGGGCCGCCAGCAGGTTCAGCAACAACCCCTTGTCACTCTTCTGAACTCTCCAACGCACATCACGCCCGTTGAGCTTCAACTCGCCCCGTTGCGCATCGCCTTTGGCGTTGAAGAGCAAGGCCACGGCGCCGTCGATGATCTCGCCATGCAACTGCGGCTCGCGGTTGAACCACACCGCCACGCCACCGGACAGCACCTCGATACGTTGCAGCTCAATCGGGTCTGGCGTGGTCACGCGACCGATCATCAACCCGACCATCACGCCAAATATCGCGATAGACCCCAAAAACCGCCGCCATAGCTTCGGTCTCGGGTCTTCTTCGGGGGTAGAATGCATCCCGTCCTTTTGTTCGGAGCCGTGCATGTTTCACGTGATCCTTTTTCAACCAGAAATTCCGCCGAATACCGGCAACGTCATCAGGCTGTGCGCCAACAGTGGCTGCAACCTGCATTTGATCGAGCCGTTGGGCTTCGAGCTGGACGACAAGCGCCTGCGCCGCGCGGGCCTCGATTACCACGAGTACGCCACGCTGCACCGTCACGCCGACTTGGCCAGTTGCCTTGAAAGTATCGGCCAGCCGCGCCTGTTCGCTTTTACCACAAAGGGCTCGCGGCCTTTCCACGACGTGGCGTTTCAGGAAGGCGATGCATTCCTGTTCGGCCCGGAAAGCCGGGGATTACCGCCAGAAGTGCTGGACCCGTTGACCACCGAGCAACGCCTGCGCCTGCCGATGCGTCCCGATAGCCGCAGTCTGAACCTGTCCAACACCGTGGCCATCGCGGTGTACGAGGGTTGGCGTCAGTTGGGGTTCAAGTAATCCGCGGTTACGCAGAGCACCCTGTGGGAGCCTGCGTCGCTTATCCGATATCCAACAAAAAAGCGCCCATCACAGGCGCTTTTTTCATTCGGTCAGGCCGCAAGGCTTACTGAACGGTCGGGGTCTCGCCCGATTCCTGCATGCGCTGCAGCTCTTGCGCGTACAGGGCGTCGAAGTTCACCGGGGCCAGCATCAGCGCCGGGAAAGAACCGCGAACCACCAGGCTGTCGATGGTTTCGCGCGCGTACGGGAACAGGATGTTCGGGCAGAACGCGCCGAGGGTGTGGCTCATCGACGATGCATCCAGCCCCTTGATCAGGAAGATACCGGCTTGCTGGACTTCAGCGATGAAGGCGATTTCCTCGCCGTTCTTCACTTCGACCGACAGGGTCAGCACGACTTCGTAGAAGTCATTTTCCAGCTGCTTCTGGCGAGTGTTCAGGTCCAGGCTGACGCTCGGGGTCCACTCCTGACGGAAGATCGCCGGGCTTTTCGGCGCTTCGAACGACAGGTCACGCACGTAGATGCGTTGCAGGGAAAATTGTGGAGCTTCTTCTTCGTTGGAAGTAGCGCCGTTATTCGTTTGATCGCTCATCTCAGATCCTTCTTACTCTTGGGTCTTGTAGGGTTCGAATTCAGGCGCTCAACAGTGTGTCGAGCTTACCGGCACGTTCCAATGCGAACAGATCGTCGCAGCCGCCGACGTGGACCGAACCGATCCAGATCTGCGGGACCGACGTGCGTCCGGCCTTTTTTGTCATTTCAGCGCGAATCTGCGGCTTGCCGTCGACTTTGATTTCCTCGAAATCGACGTTCTTGCTTTCGAGCAGGTACTTGGCTCGCGAGCAGTAAGGGCAATAATCGCTGGAGTAGACGACGACTTCAGCCATGTCACTTCACCAGTGGCAGGTTGTCGCCGCGCCACGACGAGACGCCGCCAGACAGCTTGGCCGCAGTGAAACCGGCCTTGAGCAGCTCGCTGGCCACGTGACCCGCGTGCTGACCGGCGGCATCGACGATGATCAGGGTCTTGGATTTGTACTTCTCAAGTTCCGAGGTACGGGACATGACCTTGTCCTGAGGGAAGTTCAGGGCGCCCACGATATGGCCAGTGGCGTAGTCCTTCTTGGGACGCACGTCGATGACCACCGCCTCATCACGGTTGACCAGCGCGGTCAGCTCACCCGTGCTCAAGCTCTTGCCGCCCTTGTTCAGCTCTGTCGCGATCAGCAGCGCCAGCAGAATGACAAAAGCGCCAGTGATCAAATAGTGGTTCGTGGCAAATGCAAGCAGGTGATCAACCATCATCAGGTTCCAGGGCGTTAAAATGTCGGCCAGTATACACAGCCCCCAAGGTGGGCCAAAGCCCGTACGGCAGTGACGCCGTCGGAACTTCGTCCTAAACTGCTGATCTTTTTTCTACTTCACCTATTAGCCAAGAGTGGGATTCATGACTACCACGCCTAAACCATTGGTTCTGATCATCCTGGACGGCTTCGGTCACAGCGACAGCCACGACGGCAACGCGGTCTACGAGGCGACCGCCAGCAAAAAAACGCCGACCTTCGATCGCCTGTACAAGACCATGCCCAACGGCCTGATCTCCGGTTCCGGGATGGATGTCGGTCTGCCAGACGGTCAGATGGGCAACTCTGAAGTGGGCCACATGAACCTCGGCGCCGGACGCGTGGTGTATCAGGATTTCACTCGGGTGACCAAGGCGATCAAGGACGGCGAGTTCTTCGAGAACGAAGCCATCTGCAAGGCCGTGGATCAAGCCGTGGGTGACGGCAAGGCCGTGCACGTCCTGGGTCTGCTCTCCGATGGCGGCGTACACAGTCATGAAGATCATTTGGTCGCCATGGTCGAACTGGCCGCCAAACGTGGCGCCGAGAAGATCTACCTGCACGCGTTCCTCGACGGTCGCGACACACCGCCACGCAGCGCGCATCAATACCTCGACACCATGGAAGCGGCCTATGGCCGGCTGGGCAAAGGTCGTACTGCCACGATCATTGGCCGTTATTTCGCCATGGATCGCGACAATCGCTGGGACCGCGTTGAATCAGCCTACAACCTGATCGTCGACGGCAAATCCGAATTCCAGGCCGACACTGCGAAGGCAGGACTGGACGCCGCCTACGCCCGTGACGAAAACGACGAGTTCGTCAAAGCCACGCGCATTGGCGATCAGGTCAAGGTCGAAGACGGCGACGCTGTTGTCTTCATGAACTTCCGCGCTGACCGCGCCCGCGAACTGACGCGTGTGTTCGTCGAAGACGATTTCAAGGACTTCGCACGTGCCCGCCAGCCAAAACTGGCTGCCTTCGTCATGCTGACCCAATACGCCGCGTCCATTCACGCACCCGCCGCGTTCACCAAAGGCAGCCTGGACAACGTGCTCGGCGAATACCTGGCCAAAAACGGCAAGACTCAGCTGCGCATCGCCGAAACCGAGAAATACGCCCACGTGACGTTTTTCTTCTCCGGAGGCCGTGAAGAGCCGTTCGAAGGCGAACAGCGCATCCTGATTCCCTCGCCGAAAGTCGCGACCTATGACCTGCAGCCTGAAATGAGCGCGCCGGAAGTCACCGACAAGATCGTCGATGCCATCGAAAATCAACGTTTTGACGTGATTATCGTCAACTACGCCAACGGCGACATGGTGGGCCACAGCGGCATCATGGAAGCAGCGGTCAAGGCGGTTGAATGCCTGGACGTGTGCATCGGTCGCATCACCGAGGCGCTAGAAAAAGTCGGTGGCGAAGCGCTGATCACGGCCGACCACGGCAACGTCGAGCAAATGACCGACGAGAAAACGCATCAGCCGCACACCGCGCACACCTCTGAGCCGGTGCCGTTCGTCTACGTCGGCAAGCGTGACCTGAAAGTGCGCGAAGGCGGCGTGCTGGCAGACGTGGCGCCGACCATGCTGACTTTGCTGGGTCTGGAAATCCCGAAAGAAATGACCGGCACGTCGATTCTGGTCGCCAGGTAAGCCCCTAAACCGGCGTGTTCATCCCAAACACGCCGGTTTTTGTATGAAATGTCTGAAAGCCGCGCCCGATGAGCGTTTTTTTTGCAGCCTTCGGCGGGCATACTAAGCCCGTCTTCACTCCTGGTATCGCCCAACTCCATGCTCCGCGCCCTGATCGTCCTTGCTTTGATGTGCTTGCTCACTCCGGCCTTTGCCGACGATGACCGCGCACAAACCCAAAAACAGCTGGATGCCACGCGTCAGGACATTGCTGAGCTGAAGAAGACCCTGAGTCAAATCCAGGACGAGAAATCCGGCGTACAAAAAGACCTCCGCACAACCGAAACCCAAATGGGTCAGCTGGAAAAGCAGGTGGAGGCCCTGCAAAAAGAACTAAAAAAGAGCGAAGCCGAGCTCCAACGGCTCGATGAAGAGAAAAAAAAACTCCAAAGCGCACGCGTTGAACAGCAACGACTGATCGCGATTCAAGCCCGCGCCGCTTATCAAAGTGGCCGTCAGGAATACCTCAAACTGCTGCTCAACCAGCAGAACCCCGAAAAATTCGCCCGCACGCTCACCTATTACGATTACGTGAGTCAGGCCCGACTCAAACAACTGCACGCCTTCAACGAAACGCTGCGCCAACTGGCCGAGGTCCAGAAAGACATCGACCTGCAACAGGCCCAGTTGCTGGTGCAGAAAAGCTCGCTGGATGACCAGAAGTCTCAGCTCGACACCGTTCGCCAGGAGCGCCAGGTTGCACTGGCCAAGCTGAATCAGGACTACAAGGCCCGCGATCAAAAGCTACAGGCTCGCCAGCAGGATCAGGCAGACCTGACTAAAGTCCTGAAGACCATCGAAGAAACCCTCGCCCGTCAGGCGCGTGAAGCCGAAGAGGCGCGTCAGAAAGCGCTCTTGGCCCAGCAGGAAGCCGAGAAGCGTCAGCGTGAGCAGCAGGAAGCACTGGCCAAAAACCGTAGCAAAGATGAAAGCGATGAGCCGCCTCGCAAGCCGGTGAAAGCCCCCGGCGCGATGGTTTCCAGCGCGGGTCAGTCCTACGGTGGGCCTTTTGAACAAGCAAAAGGAAAACTTCCTTGGCCTGTCGATGGTCGATTGTTGGCGCGTTTCGGTGAAACCCGCGGCGATGACGAGCGAACCAAGTGGGACGGCGTGATGATCAGCGCTGCCGCAGGCAGTCAGGTACGCGCTGTGCATGGGGGTCGCGTGGTCTTCGCCGACTGGTTGCGCGGGGCTGGCCTTCTGGTCATTCTCGATCACGGCAACGGCTATTTGAGTCTGTACGGTCACAACCAGAGCCTGTTGAAGGAAGCTGGGGACGTTGTAAAAGCCGGGGAAGCGATCGCCACTGTAGGCAACAGTGGTGGTGGTCAGGACACTCCGGCGCTGTATTTCGCTATTCGTCAGCAGGGTCGCCCTAGTGATCCGGCCCAATGGTGTCGCACTCAAGGATAAGTCGACACCTCACTCAGGAGTTCGTAAGACATGCTGTTTTCGTCCCGCCTCACCTCGCTGGCCCTGACTATCGCCGTGGCTATCGGCGCTCCGCATGCATTGGCCGCAGGTGCCGCACCGGCTGCTGCGCCTGCTGCTGCCGCGCCCGCCAACGCCGCGAACATCAAGGCGCCACTGCCGCTCGACGAGCTGCGGACCTTCGCCGAGGTCATGGACCGGATCAAAGCCGCTTATGTCGAGCCTGTAGATGACAAGACCCTGCTGGAAAACGCCATCAAAGGCATGCTCAGCAACCTCGACCCGCACTCTGCCTACCTCGGCCCGGAAGATTTCCAGGAGCTGCAAGAAAGCACCAGCGGGGAGTTCGGCGGTCTGGGCATCGAAGTGGGCGTCGAGGACGGCTTCATCAAAGTCGTTTCGCCCATCGACGACACACCCGCTTCCAAGGCTGGCATCGAGGCAGGCGACCTGATCGTCAAGATCAACGGCGCGCCGACCCAAGGCCAGACCATGCAGGAAGCCGTCGACAAGATGCGCGGCAAGCTGGGCGAGAAAATCACCCTGACGCTGGTGCGCGACGGCGGCAACCCGTTCGACGTGACGCTCGCCCGCGCGACCATTCAGGTCAAGAGCGTGAAATCGCAGATGCTGGAGCCGGGTTATGGCTATATCCGCATCACCCAGTTCCAGGTCAAGACCGGCGAAGAGGTCGGCAAGGCGCTGGCCAAGCTGCGCAAGGACAACGGCAAGAAGATGAACGGCCTGATCCTCGACCTGCGCAACAACCCGGGCGGCGTGCTGCAGGCGGCGGTCGAAGTGGCGGACCATTTCCTGACCAAAGGGCTGATTGTCTACACCAAGGGCCGTATCGCCAACTCCGAACTGCGCTTCTCCGCAGACCCGGCCGACGCCAGCGAAGGCGCGCCACTGGTGGTACTGATCAACGGCGGCAGCGCCTCGGCATCGGAAATCGTCGCCGGTGCCTTGCAAGACCAGAAACGCGGCATCCTGATGGGCACGGACACCTTCGGCAAAGGCTCGGTGCAAACCGTGTTGCCACTGGCCAACGACCGCGCGCTCAAGCTGACCACGGCGCTGTATTTCACGCCCAATGGCCGCTCGATTCAGGCCCAGGGCATCAACCCGGACATCGAAGTCAAACGCGCCAAGGTCACGACCGAAGCCGATGGCGAGAACTACAAAGAGGCCGACCTGCTCGGCCACCTGGGCAACGGCAATGGCGGCGCGGACAAACCGACCACCAAATCCAAGGCTGGCAAGTCGCGTCCGCAGGACGACGATTACCAGATGAACCAGGCCCTCAGTCTGCTCAAGGGATTGAGTGTCACACGCGGCAATTGATATGCGCTTCTGGTTGACCGGGCTCGTCTGGGCCCTTGCAGTGGTGACGGGTGTTGCATGTGCGGCACCCGCCGAATCCTCCGGCACCGACGCCAAACCAGCGAAGGTCGCCTACCTCAGCTTGATCATCGACGATCTCGGACAAAGCCCCGAGAAGGACAGCCGTGCGCTGGCCCTCCCCGGCCCCGTGACGGTTGCGATCATGCCGGACACCCCGCATGCAACGGATTTTGCGCGTCAGGCCCACAAGGCGGGTCGAACGGTGATGCTGCACATGCCGATGGACCCTGCCACCGGGCCGTACGCGTGGCATCCCGACCTGCCGCTGCCCGAGCTTGAAGCCCGCCTTAACGCGGCGCTGCTGAAAGTACCGTATGCCGCAGGCATCAACAACCACGAAGGCAGCCGCATGACCGCAGAGCCCGTGGCCATGGCCTGGCTGGTGGGCGAGTTGCAGCGGCGTCATCTGTTTCTGGTCGACAGCCGCACCAGCGCCAAGACCGTAGCCGCTGCTGAGGCACAAAAGATTGGTTTGGCGAGCGTGTCGCGGGACGTATTCCTCGACGACACCCGCACCAGCGAAGCGATCTACGGGCAGCTACAGACCGCGATCAAACTGGCGCACAAGCAAGGCTCGGCAATCATGATCGGCCATCCCTACCCGGTGACCATGGACGTGCTGGAGCGGGAACTGCCCAAGCTCAAGGCCCAAGGCATCGAATGGGTGGAACTGCGCCATATGATCAGCATTCGTGGCAATCAGGCCATGGGCGGGCACGGGAAGAATGGGGTTTATCGGTAGATCGAGCGGAGTGCGATTTCCTGTGGGAGCGAATTCATTCGCGAGGCAGCGGTACGTCCGACGAAGATTTATCGAATGTAAGGGCCTTTCGCGAATGAATTCGCTCCCACAGGTTGAGCCGCATTCAGGCGAGGATTGTGGCGTTGCGTCAGAGGTATTTCCCGAGAATGCTGTCCACTGTCCCTTCTTTGCGCAGTTGATCCAGCGCGGTCTGTAGCTTGTTGACCACCTCGTCCGGCGTGTCCTTGTTCAGCGCCAGGAACAATTCGGCGCTGTTAAAGCGCAGCACGGTTTTCAGGCCTGTCACACCTTCCTGACGCGCCAGGTACCGCCCCGCCGGATCACCTGTCGCCCACAAATCAATCTGCCCTTCGACCAGCTTTCGAGCGTTGTCCTTGTCGCTGAGCACGGTGATCGGGTTCATGCCCTGACGCCCCAACTCTTCGGCAATGGCGTCACCTTTATAGGCGCCGATTCGGTATTGCCTGGCATCTTCGAGGGAATTCAGTTGAAGCGGGCTGTCGGCCTTCGCCAGCATGATCCAGTCGTCCGGGCCGATCGGGCCGACCCACTTGAACAACGTCTCGCGCTCAGGCAAACGCGCGGTCACGAACACGCCGTAGCCCGGTTTTTCCAATGCCAGTTTGTAGATGCGGTCCCATGGGAAACGCAGGGTCATGCTGTAGCCGATACCGGCACGCTTGAAGGTTTCGCGAACGATCTCGACGGCAATGCCCTTGATATTGCTTTCCTGGGCGAAGTTTTTTCCGTCGATGGCCATGTTGTAGGGCGGGAAATTCTCGGTGAGGAGCACCATCGAATAGGCCGGCGCATCGTCTGCCCGAGCGACGCCTGAGAGCAACGTCGCAGCGCTGATCAGCGCAAGAAAAACACCTTTGAACATATCCCTGGCACCCGATCCTGACGACGGCATGAGAGTGCCGTTAACGATAGGCATTGTCCAGTTCAGTGAGGGCGATGGTCGCTTTCAGAACAGAAGTGGCTTGAAGCGTCTGGGGCCGAGAGTGGGCAATGACCGCCTAACGGCGCACCAAACCGGGTGGGAGCGAATTCATTCTGGACGGCAGTCCGACGATTAGCCCTTACATCCGATGGATCTTCATCGGATGTACCATCGCTTCGCGAATGAATTCGCTCCCACAGGTTGGGGCGTGCATTCAGCGTGAGGGCAATCAGCGAACGACGATGCCTTGCTTCGCCATGAACGCCTTGGCTTCGGGCACGGTGTATTCGCCGAAGTGAAAAATACTCGCCGCCAGCACCGCGCTGGCATGACCTTCCAGCACGCCATCAGCCAGGTGTTGAAGGTTTCCCACGCCACCCGACGCAATCACCGGAATACCCAGCGCATCGCTGATCGCGCGGGTTACGCCAAGATCGAAGCCGTTTTTCATGCCGTCCTGATCCATGCTGGTCAGCAGAATTTCACCAGCGCCCAGGCCTTCCATCTTCTTGGCCCACTCGACCGCGTCCAGACCGGTCGGCTTGCGACCGCCGTGGGTGAAGATTTCCCAGCGCGGTGTTTCACCCGGACCGGACACCTTCTTGGCGTCGATCGCCACCACGATGCATTGCGAACCGAACCGCGCAGCAGCCTCGCCGACGAACTCAGGGTTGAACACCGCCGCCGTGTTAATCGAGACCTTGTCAGCCCCGGCATTGAGCAGGTTGCGAATGTCCATCACAGTGCGCACGCCGCCGCCGACGGTCAGTGGGATAAACACTTGGCTGGCCATGCGCTCGACGGTATGCAGTGTGGTGTCGCGGCCATCGACGCTGGCGGTGATGTCGAGAAAGGTGATCTCGTCGGCGCCCTGCTCATCGTAACGACGAGCGATTTCCACCGGGTCACCGGCGTCGCGGATGTTCTCGAACTTCACGCCCTTGACCACGCGACCGTTGTCGACGTCCAGGCAAGGGATGATGCGCTTGGCTAACGCCATAAGACTTAATCTCCGATTAAGAAGCTTCAAGCTTCAAGCTGCAAGAAAGAGCAGATCGCGTCACGCTTCTAACTTGCAGCTTGCCGCTTACAACTTGGAGCTGGCCGCGTAGCCATCACACAATGCCTGAGCCTCTGCGACATCCAGAGTCCCCTCATAAATCGCGCGGCCTGTGATGGCGCCGATGATGCCCGGCGCCTTCGCATCCAGCAGCGCCTTGATGTCGCCCAGGTTGTGAATGCCGCCTGATGCGATGACCGGGATTTTCGTGGCCGCAGCCAACGCTGCGGTAAACGGCACGTTGCAGCCCTGCATCATGCCGTCTTTGGCGATGTCGGTATAAACGATGGCCGAGACGCCGTCCGCTTCGAAACGCTTGGCCAGGTCGATCACCTGCACCGTGCTGACTTCAGCCCAGCCGTCAGTGGCGACGAAGCCGTCTTTGGCATCCAGACCGACGATGACCTTGCCAGGAAACGCGCGGCAAGCCTCGGCGACGAATTCAGGCTCTTTAACGGCCTTGGTGCCGATGATCACGTAGCTCACGCCCGCTTTGACGTAATGCTCGATGGTTTCCAGCGAACGAATACCGCCGCCGATCTGGATCGGCAGGTTCGGGTAGCGCTTGGCGATGGCCGTGACTACTTCGCCGTTGACCGGCTGGCCTTCGAACGCGCCATTCAGGTCGACCAGATGCAGACGGCGGCAGCCACCGTCGACCCACTTGGCAGCCATGCTGACAGGGTCATCGGAGAACACCGTTGAATCTTCCATGCGGCCTTGGCGCAGGCGCACACAAGCGCCGTCCTTGAGGTCGATAGCGGGAATGATCAGCATCTGCTTTTCCTCGTCAAAGCGCTGCGAGTTGCGAGCTATTAGCCGCAATCAGGCGCGCATAAATCAGTCTTGCAGCTTGAAGCTTGACGCTTGTCACTGCCTTTAATTTTTTTCGAGCGACCAAATGTCGCTTTCAAGGCTCTCGAAGCGCTCTTTTAACAGCGTCTGAGCATCGAAGATCGCTCGGTTGTAATAGTGCGGCGCAATTTCGCGGGTGAACAATTCAAGGATTTCAGCCGCTTCGAACGAACCCAGGTCCAGTTCGAAACGGTCTTCCATGAACCGCTTGATCGTGTGACAGGCCTCACTCTCCTGCTCGGAAGTGAGGGTCAGGATCGGCGGCTTGTTCTTTTTGCTCATTACCAGCGACCGTCCCACGCGGCGAAGTTCTGCAGCAATTGCAGGCCATGGGTGTGGCTTTTCTCCGGGTGGAACTGCACGGCGAAGCGCGAACCGTCTGCCAGCGCAGCAGCGAAGTCGTGACCGTAATGACCGCGACCGACGATCTGCCGAGGGTTCGGCGACTCGATGTAATAGCTGTGCACGAAATAAAACCGCGCCATATCCGGAATGCTGTGCCACAGCGGGTGATCCACCGACTGCGCGACTTCGTTCCAGCCCATGTGCGGGACTTTCAGGTGTTGGCCGTCTTCGTGAAGGTCTTTGCCGAAGAAACGCACCTGGCCGGGGAACACGCCAATGCAGTCCACGCCGTCGTTCTCTTCACTGCGATCCATCAACGCCTGCATGCCGACGCAGATGCCGAGAAACGGACGATCCTGGCTGACTTCACGCACCAGTGCGTCGAACCCCAGACGACGGATTTCAGCCATGCAGTCGCGAATTGCGCCCACACCGGGGAACACGATGCGGTCAGCTTCGCGAATGACGTCGGCGTCGCTAGTGATCAACACACGGCCTGCGCCGACGTGTTCGAGGGCCTTGGCCACCGAGTGCAGATTGCCCATGCCATAGTCGATAACAGCAACGGTCTGCATTACAGCACGCCCTTGGTCGAAGGCATTTGCCCGGCCATACGGTCGTCCAGCTCAACAGCCATGCGCAGCGCGCGACCGAACGCCTTGAACACGGTTTCGATCTGGTGGTGGGTGTTGTGGCCACGCAGGTTGTCGATGTGCAGAGTGACGTTGGCGTGGTTGACGAAGCCCTGGAAGAACTCCTGGAACAGGTCCACGTCGAAGCCGCCGACCGTTGCGCGGGTGTACGGCACGTGCATCTGAAGGCCGGGACGACCCGAGAAGTCGATGACCACGCGCGACAGCGCTTCGTCCAGCGGGACATAGGCGTGGCCGTAGCGACGGATGCCTTTTTTGTCGCCAATGGCTTTGCTGAAGGCCTGACCCAGGGTGATACCAACGTCTTCCACGGTGTGGTGGTCGTCGATATGCAGGTCGCCCTTGCTTTCGATATCCAGATCGATCAACCCGTGACGGGCGATCTGGTCGAGCATGTGTTCAAGAAAAGGAACGCCGATATCGAATCGGGCCTTTCCGGTGCCATCCAGGTTGATCGAGGCTTTGATCTGTGTTTCCAGGGTGTCGCGCTCGACGAACGCCTTACGTTCGGCCATCACCAGCTCCGCAAAATCATTGGGCGAAAAGGCGGACATTATAGGCGTGTGGCGGGGAAACAGAAACACGAGACGTGTGATGGTAGACGGGATGACGCAGATAGACATGTCTGTACAAATTACCTGTAGGAGTGAGCTTGCTCGCGATAGAACTCTTGTCCTCAACAACATTGTCGACTATCAGAACGCTATCGCGAGCAAGCTCACTCCTACAGTTACAGCCCCAGCCTGATGACAATCGGACCGGTTCGGTGCCAGCCTGGGAGGCCCAAGGCTGACCCCGACAGACGCTTAGTGAAACAACACCGCCGTCTTCTGCAAGGTGATCCACACGCCCCACGCCAGCGGAATGCCGACTGCCAGCCAGGCCAGAATCGCCAGAGGCTTGGTGCCTGCGTCCGCTTTCCACTCCAGCGAAGTGGTGTGGTCGGCGCCTGCATCGTGACCAATCGCCTGCTCGGCCTTCAGTTCTTCTTCAGTCATGAAGTACTTGTCGGCCACCGGACGCACGAGCATGTTGCAGATGAAACCCAGCACCAGCAGACCGGCGAGGATGTACAGGGTGATGTCATAAGCATCGGCACGTGCAACGCCGTGGCTCAGTTGATATTCACGCAGGTAGTTCACCAACACCGGCCCCAGCACGCCAGCAGCAGCCCAGGCCGTCAGCAGACGACCGTGGATCGCACCCACCATTTGCGTACCGAACAGGTCGGCCAGGTAAGCAGGAACGGTCGCAAAGCCGCCGCCGTACATCGACAGCACGACGCAGAACGCTGCCACGAACAGCGCAACACTGCCCAGGTGACCCAGGGTCGGAACCGACGCGTAAAGCAGGAAGCCCAGCGCGAAGAACACGAAGTAGGTGGCTTTACGGCCGATGTAGTCGGAGAACGAGGCCCAGAAGAAGCGACCGCCGATGTTGAACAGGCTCAGCAGACCGGTGAAGCCCGCCGCGATGGCCGCGATGGCCGCCAGTTGCGAAGCGTCCAGTTGCGAGAAGCCTTGATCGGTGCCCAGCAGCTTGCCGCCGAACACTTCCTGCAGCAGTGGCGAGGCCATGCCGAGGATGCCGATGCCCGCCGAAACGTTCAGGCACAGCACCAGCCATACCAGACGGAATTGCGGGGTTTTCCACGCCACGCTGACGTGCACGTGACGGTTGGTGATCATCGCGCTGTTGGTTTTCTTCGCTGGCGCGGTCCAGCCTTCAGGTTTCCAGCCGGTTGGCGGGACGCGATAGGACAGTGCACCGCCGATCATGAAGATGAAGTAAATCACCGCCATGGCCACGAAGCTTTGCCATACGCCGACACTGTCAGGCGTCGCGAAGTGGCTCATCAGCGCGGTCGCCAGTGGAGCACCCACCATCGCGCCGCCGCCGAAACCCATGATCGCCATGCCGGTGGCCATGCCGCGTTTGTCCGGGAACCACTTGATCAGCGTTGAAACCGGCGAAATGTAGCCCAGGCCCAGACCGATACCGCCGATCACACCCGAACCGATCCACATCAGCCAGATCTGGTGGGTGTAGACACCCAGCGCCGAGATCAACAGACCGCCACACCAGCACAGGGCCGAAACGACACCTGCCTTGCGTGGACCTGCGTGCTCCAGCCAGCCACCCCAGATGGCGGCCGAGCAGCCCAGGAAGATGAAGAACAGGGTGTAGATCCAGCCGAGCATCGAGATCGGCCAGTCACAGGCGGACGAGAAAATTTGCTGAAAGAAGCCCATGTCTGCCGGGCAGGCCACGGCGGTCTTGATCCCGATGGCTTTGGACAGCGGCAACCAGAATACGGAGAACCCGTATGCCATGCCGATACACAGGTGAATGGCCAATGCAGCTGGCGGAACCAGCCAACGGTTGAAGCCACGCTTGGCGATAATGCGCTCTTTGGACAAGAACGCAGGCTGAGCGGCAACGCCACCCAGAGCAGTACTCGTAGTCATTATTTTTTTGCCCCTATTTTGTAGTTATGCCACGCAAGAACAGCGACATCGTTCCACCACCCCTCTTAACGCACGCAAGCATTGGGGGTTTTAGAAGTGGAAAGTCTCAGTACGTGGCAATTCGACGCAGCATGTGCCACGAACGCGCTGAGATTAACATTTGCTGCATCAGATAAAGCATTCTGCTATTACCTTTTTTATGCCGTCTGTCACTGCGCGAACGCGACGTGCACACTGTGAAGAATGTCCCCGAATGGGCACGACTTCTTGCTGTCCCAGTGCTGCTTACATTTGTCCGGGTAGCGTGCAAGGCCGATCGCAGCCCGGCACCTGCGTGAGAACGCTATACTCGCGGGCTAAATTTTGAACGATTCGATTACAAGGACTCGCCCATGAAAGCGTTCGGCAAAATCCTGGGACTTTTCATTCTCGGGCTGTTGCTGATCATCGTGGCTCTCGGCTTTGCCTTGACCCATCTGTTTGATCCCAACGATTACAAAGACGAGATTCGTAAACTGGTTCGCGACCGGGCCCATGTCGAACTGACCCTCAATGGCGATATCGGCTGGAGCCTCTTCCCGTGGCTTGGCCTTGAACTGCACGACGCCAGCATCGCGACGCTGACCGAGCCGACCAAACCGTTCGCCGACCTGCAAATGCTCGGCCTTTCCGTGCGCGTGCTGCCGCTGCTGCGCAAGGAAGTGCAGATGAGCGACGTGCGCGTCGAAGGCCTGAACCTGATGCTGACCCGCGACGAAAGCGGGCATGGCAACTGGGAAGACATTGGCAAGGCCCCTGCAAAGGCCGCGAATCCTGCTCAGCCCCCGGCGGCCACCCAGCCTTCCAGCGAACCCGCCCAGGCACCCGCACAGTCGGAAAAAACCTGGCAACCGCTCAAGCTGGACATCGACAGCCTGACCGTGAACAACGCCCGCATCGATTTCAATGACATGCAGAAGGCCCGGCAATTCACCGCCGAGAGCATCCAACTGAGCACTGGCCCGATTCACAATGCGACCGACATTCCGGTCAAGCTGACCGCGTTCCTGAGCACCAATCAGCCCGTCTTGCGCACCAAGACCGAATTGACCGGCAAAGTCCGTTTCGACCGCGCCCTCAAGCGCTACCAGCTCGACGACATGCGTTTCTCGGGCGAAGCGGCGGGCGATCCGTTGCAGGGCAAGACGCTGACGTTCTCCGCTCAAGGCCAACTGCTGGCTGACATGTCGGCCAACGTTGCCGAATGGACCAACCTCAAACTGTCGGCCAACCAATTGCGAGCGCTCGGCGAACTGCACGTGCGCGACCTGGACAAGGCGCCCCAGCTGAGCGGCGGCATTTCCATCGCTCAATTCAACCTGCGCGAATTCCTCGACAGCGTCGGCCAGACCGCGCCCACACTGGGTGAAAATAGCCTGACGCGGCTGGAAATGGTCAGCCGCATCGCCGCGACGCAGACCAGCGTTTCGCTGGATGATCTGACCTTGAAGGTTGACGACAGCACCTTCACCGGCCACGTCGCGGTAGACGATTTCGCCAAACAAGCCCTGCGCCTGCAACTCAAGGCCGACACCTTCGACGCCGACCGCTATCGTCCGCCGCAAAGCGATCAGGCCAAGGCTGCCGGCGCTGCGCGCAAGTCCGAAGTCCAGAGTGGCGAAGCTGACGCCTTGGTCGCTTCCGGTACGTCGCCACTGCCAAACCAGCCAACTCAAGGCGCCTGGAGCGATGCGCGACTGCTGCCGCTTGAACGCATGCGCACGCTCGACGTCGATGCGGACCTGAGCTTCGGCAAGCTGACGGTTGAGAAACTGGCGATTCAAAATGCAGCGTTGAAAACCTCGGCACTCGACGGCGTGGTCAAGCTCGACAGCCTGCGCGGCGATCTCTACAACGGCAATTTCGAGGTCAAAGGCAATCTGGATGTGCGTCCGGAAGTGCCGCTGGCCAGCGTGCAGACACGTATCGCCCGCGTACCGGTCGAGCGTTTCATCCAGAGTCAAGGCACCACGCCGCCGCTGCGTGGCTTGCTGACGCTGAACAGCGACGTCACCGCCAAAGGCAACAGCCAGAAAGCGCTGGTCGAAAGCCTTAACGGCACGGCCAATTTCGCACTGAACGACGGTGTGCTGGTCAACGCCAACCTTGAGCAACAGCTGTGTCGCGGAATTTCGGTGCTGAACCGCAAAACGCTGAGCGGCGATCCGCGCGGCAAGGACACCCCGTTCCAGCAGCTCAACGGCAATCTGGTGTTCCGCAACGGCGTGGCCAGCAACCCGGACCTGAAAGTCCGCACGCCGGGCCTGACGGTCAACGGCGACGGCGACATCGACCTGCGCGTGCTGGGCATGAACTACCGCGTCGGTGTGATCATCGAAGGCGATAAGAGCGACATGCCGGACCCGGCCTGCGAAGTGAACCCGCGCTTTGTCGGCATCGAATGGCCAATCCTCTGCCGGGGTCCGCTGGAACTGGGCGCCAAGGCCTGCCGCCTCGATAACGATGGCCTGGGCAGAGTCGCCGCCAAACTGGCGACAGACCGGATCGGCGACAAGATCGATGAAAAGCTGGGGGACAAGGTCAGTCCCGAGCTCAAGGATGCCATCAAGGGATTGTTCAAGCGGTAAATTGGCAGCCCCGCTTTTCCCTGTAGGAGCGAATTCGTTCTGGGCGGCATCCCGACGATGCGGTGGTACAGACGATAGAAATGTGTCGAATGTACTGCCCTCTCGCAAATGAATTCGCTCCCATAGAGTTCAGGGCTCCTACACATAGACACGTCCTCTCTGACAATTCGGAACCACGATGCAACCCGAGCAGTTCTCCTCCGCCGTCCTCGACTGGTACGACCGTCACGGCCGCCACGACCTTCCCTGGCAACACGACATCACCCCCTACCGCGTCTGGGTGTCGGAAATCATGCTGCAACAGACCCAAGTCAGTACCGTGCTCGGCTATTTCGACCGGTTCATGGAAGCGCTGCCCACCGTTCAGGCCTTGGCCGACGCGCCGGAAGACGAAGTGCTGCACCTGTGGACCGGACTCGGTTATTACACCCGCGCCCGCAATCTGCAGAAGGCCGCCAAAATCGTCGTCGCTCAGCATGGCGGCGAATTCCCCCGCGACGTTGAACAGCTCACCGAACTGCCGGGCATCGGTTTGTCCACCGCAGGCGCGATCGCCAGCATCAGCATGGGCCTGCGCGCGCCGATCCTCGACGGCAACGTCAAACGCGTTCTGGCGCGCTTTACGGCGCAGGAAGGCTATCCGGGCGAACCCAAGGTCGCCAAACAGATGTGGACGACCGCAGAGCGCTTCACGCCCCATAGCCGCGTCAACCACTACACTCAGGCGATGATGGATCTCGGCGCGACCCTCTGCACCCGCAGCAAACCCAGCTGCCTGCTCTGCCCGCTGGAGCGCGGGTGCGAAGCGCACATGCTCGGACAGGAAACGCGGTACCCGATCCCCAAACCGCGTAAGACCGTTCCGCAGAAACGCACCTTGATGCCTATTTTCGCCAACCGCGAAGGCGAGATTCTGCTCTATCGCCGTCCCTCGACCGGGTTGTGGGGAGGGCTCTGGAGCCTGCCGGAACTGGACGCGGTCGAGGACATGCAGCATCTGGCCGATCAACATTCGCTGGAGATGGGCGAACATCAGGCTCTGCCCGGACTGGTCCACACCTTCAGTCACTTTCAGTTGACCATCGAACCCTGGCTGGTCCGGGTCGAGGAGTCTGCCCATCACGTGGCCGAGGACGACTGGCTCTGGTATAACCTCGCCACCCCGCCGCGCCTGGGCCTCGCCGCCCCGGTGAAAAAGCTGCTGAAACATGCAGCCGACGTTTTGAATGCAGGAGAGTCGTCATGACCCGCACCGTAATGTGCCGCAAATACAAAGAAGAACTGCCAGGCCTTGAGCGCCCCCCGTACCCCGGTGCCAAAGGCGAGGACATCTACAACCACGTCTCACAGAAAGCCTGGGCCGACTGGCAGAAACACCAGACCCTGCTCATCAACGAGCGTCGTTTGAACATGATGAACGCCGAAGACCGCAAATTCCTCCAGACCGAGATGGACAAGTACCTCTCGGGCGAAGAGTACGCCAAGGCCGAAGGCTACGTTCCACCGTCCGAATAACCCTTTGCAGACGGTGTTCGTCGTAAGCGGAGGAAATAATTCAAATTTTTTTCGACAACACGCTTGACGACCTCCTGAAAAACACGTCTAATGCGCCCCGTTGCCCAGATAGCTCAGTCGGTAGAGCAGGGGATTGAAAATCCCCGTGTCGGCGGTTCGATTCCGTCTCTGGGCACCAAAACATCTAAGCCCCTGATTCCGCAAGGATTCAGGGGTTTTTTGTTTGTGCCGCAAAAACCTAGCCCGCCTAACTGGTACACAAGGGCGGTAAACATGGCATCTCACAGCCGTATTATGATCGGGCCATCAGTGCCCCGACTTCGTGCGCTCACGACTCCCCCACGGGGAAATCGCCCACTTTTCTGCTCTGAGGGCACTCTTAAGCACGCACAGTGAATCTGGTCCGCGATGGGATCAACGCTCCTGCATGCGTAGGAATACTTCAAGCTATGCGCACCTAGGTTCATATGTGGTTGACGGCCACCCACCGGCTTACTGCGTTCTGAGTCTGTTTCGATTGAAGCGGTAATGAAACTCCGCTCAAACTAGAAATAAAGATTGCAACCGTTATGTGAATAAAGTTCTCAGCAGCGGTATTGCGCCTCAGCGAGCTAGCCAAGAATGCCACTGACGTGAGGGACAAAGGAGCATCGCGTCTGGCTCTTGCGGAAAACCAGGTCACACTTACAAACACATGATACTCCGCGAAGGCTAGCGGTATGAAAACATGAATGGGCTGGTGAAGATAGCTAAGCCCGTAAAGTACCTAAATCATGAGTTGTAAAATTATTCTGCTCCAGATATAACAAGAAAGCTAAAGCTTCGCCCCCCCATAACCGTCACGACAAAGGACGTCAGCAATGATCGAAGTACCTGATTACGAATTTGACGGATATCTGTGCACTACGAAAGGCGAAAGATATCTATGCGACATTCGACTTTGGCTGCCTAAAGAAACGGCGTCAGACGCAAGCATTGAGGTTATTGTAATAGGTGAACTGGGTAACTCTAAAGAGCTTCAAGGACTCGTTTCGCTAATTAGCGAAGAGGCGGTTGATGCAGCAGGCTTACATTTTGAGGCCAAAGGGGCGTACATCAGGAGCAGTCGTTCAATAGCCCAGAAAAGGAGGACTGGTGGGACTAGGTTAAAATTCCTCCACATCAGCAGCTGGACCATCGAAAAATTCCGCTCAAAAAAAGATAAAAAATCTAATAGCCCGGACATGTTAGACTCGGTGATTGTTAAATTGAGCGCTATAAATTACGGCATCTCAAAAGTATTCGATACTTTCACGCCCCAAGGCAATAGGACCATTGAGGAGTTAGAACCTCCAAAACTGCTATCAATGAGGGAGATTTCTGATGAAGTTAGTTGTGAATGGAGCTTACAGCGCTACTGGGAATGGTCTAAGACAAGTCGCTCTAAGATCACAGCTACAAGCTATACAGTGCTGTCACTATGCAATGCGGCGGAGCGGCACTCCGACCTAACATCCGAAGAACTCCTAAAGCTAGCCGATGATACTTGTCTACTTCTCACATTGGCGGCTCGGCACCGTGTTTTTCCTTACACTATCACCAGATCAGGGCGCAGCAATACTACAAACTACTGGCCTAATCCTTTGCAACGGCAACGCGCTACCACTGAAGAGGAAGCCTCAGGCCCCTTGATAGCACCGCAAAATATCGAAGATTATTTCATCCACATGTCGAAATGGTGGAGCAGCTTAGATTCAATTAAGAAAGATGCAATAAGACTGGCTATCTTTTCGATAAACCCCTCAACCGACTCCACGATAGAATCAAGCTATATTGCTAGATTTTCAGCGTTCGAAGGGTTAGTGAAAAGATGGGCGCCTCTAGATGCAGGAAAACTAAAGCTTAGAGGCAAAGCAGACGCAATGCTGCAACTCTACACCCCACACATCTTAGACCTATGGCCTTTGTTCGACAACACAGGCGGGAAGTCGCTCTACTGGATACGTAATGAACTCGCGCACGGGCGCGAGGTAATGAGACTTGCCCCCGGGGCGCTCTCACTTGCTAATGATCATGTACACCTCTGGCTAGAATACATATTACTCGCTATTGCGGGGTACTCACATGAAATTTACTGGGACGACTGGCTGAGCAACGAGGTATCATCACAACGAGATCAGTTAAGGCAAATGTCTGCCATGCTTGAGCAGCAAGCAACCTCCCTAATAAGGACCTAATTTTCATTACATACCCATGCGAGATTTTACCAGAGCAGCATGCGCAATCGTGATGCTACTCGCCATAAATTATGATGAATACAATTTACGAGTACCATTAGCCTTGATCATTCTGCTCCGATAACACCTCCCTGCACGCAAGTTAAACAATTGCGGAATAGGCGCCAAAGAATCTAATGAGGCGGACAGCTGACCGCCGAGAGGGGACGCAAATTTAGCTTCAGGCGTACGCACCGCTGAAACACCAACCGCCTTAGGGAATGCGGCAGCACATTTTCGAGTGCTCGCCAGAGCCTATGTACGCATACTCAGTACACAGGCAATACCTTAACTCGGCGGAAAGCCCCGTGCTTATTGAACTTGGATGTCAATGCAAAGAGTCGGCGGTTCGATTCCGTCTCGGGGCACCACCAATACCGAAAAACCCATGCATCGAAAGATTCAGGGGTTTTTTATTGGGTGCGATTTACTAACATGGCAACCCTGACGCCAAGCGAAGGAGAACCATCGTGCCATCCGCTCAAAAGCAGCAGAAACGCGCCAAGCGCGCCAAGGACAAAGCCAAACAAGGTCGTGTCGCACGCCATAGTCCTCAGGCGGCTGATCCAATCGTTCCGGACTATTTCATGCCCGACCTCCTCCCTGAGGAATATTACGAGGAAGACATCGACGACGATGTTCTTCTGGAGGCCTACGTTGACCCTGAGCTTCTGGCGAGCATGGATGACGAAGAGCGAGAAGCCATGGCCGCGCTGCTCAGAGACGATTCGGAAGTAACAATCACCGAGGAGGAGTTGCTGCTTTTGGATGTCTTCGAAACCCCAGCACCTGAGCCCACTAAAAAACAACGTCGAGACCATTTCGAAGCGCTCAAGCTGGCTGAACAGGACGGCCTGCACGCCCTCCTGCTTGCGTTCGCACGAGGCCCAGTCGCTGCACACGCGTTGTACAACATCGACTTCGACAAGTACGACGACATCCTGCTAGGCACTATCGGCAGCTATCTTCAGTGGGCGCACGGCCTGAATGAGGAAACCGTCCGCACGCGCATCAACAGCGATGAATTCCGCGAGGCATTGTGCAATGTCTACAGCGAAATCGAAGAACAGACGCTCATTGAGCAATACACGACAGGCGGCAGCAAACAGGACGAAGCCGGCCAAGACTGAATACAATGTGCGCCCGCTCATTCCGGGCCATGAAAATGGCTGTACCGCATAAAGGAAATCGCCTCCATGGCCTCCCCAGACAAACAGCAAAAACGCGCCCAACGGGCCAAAGCCAAGGCCAAGCAGAACCGTTCGGGCAAAGGTAAGCCGAGCCCGGTTCATCCGGTGCTGAACCACGCGATCGTCAACGAGCCATTCGATGATGTGACGATTGACCTGAGCACGTTCGACTTCAAGGACATCATGGAAAACGGCTTCGAGCCTGCCGACTACGATGACCTGTTCCAGGCCATGAAAGCCGCCGAGTCGATCAGCCTGCTGGCGATGTGCGTTGTGTTCCTGCAATACCCGGTGCTGGAATTGGTGATTGCGGAGGAAGAGGAAGATCCGGCCACTGACTTCCTCATGGCGTTGCTGATCGTCTATCGCGGCATCTTTCATGATGAAGAAGAAGACGTGACTGTTGAATGGCTGGGCAGCGATACCTTCCAGGATGCCTACAACCAGGCGTCGGACATCTTGACCATGAAGAACTCGCGAGACGCGGGTCGCCGCTGACACACGCGCTTTTATTTGCATGACACCGATCAAGACGGTAGCGTCGCGCCTCCACGAGAATGCAACTTCTTCTCAATAAGGCTGCCGTTTTGAAACACCCTCACTCCCGTTCTTCTGTGCTGACAGCGGTAGAAGCAACTCCTTACACCAAGCCCCGAATTTTCCTGCACTGGCTGTCCGCCGCTGTCATTCTCTGGGCAACATTCAGTGGCTTCGGCGTCGCGCTGCTGGACACGAATGATCCGTTCCGCCAATGGGTCGAATCGTTCAATCCGCAGATCACCAGTCTGTTCATCCCGTTCTTCGCCTGGCGTCTGTGGCTAGCTATCAAGGCTGATCACCCTTACACGCGCACCTCAGCGCACGAACGCTTGGTCTTGTTGGCACACATGGCGATCTACGCAGCCGTTTCGGGCGCGCTGATCACCGGCGTGCTGATGATGAGCCACCCGGTCACGCTCATGGCGGTTGTAACGCTGCCACAGCTTATTCACTCAAAGATCGCGTTGCTGGAACTGCACGAGTTGCATCACGTCTTGTGCGCGATTTTGGCGGGGTTGGTGGCGTTGCATCTGACGGCGGTCGTGCTGCATCAGATGCGGGGGAAGTCGGTGTTGGGGAGGATGAGCCTCGACCGATAAAAAGCTTAACACTTGCCAAGCCGCTTCATCGCTGCTCGATAAACAGCACCTGAATAATGCCCTGAAGCGTACGTTAAAAAGCATAGATAGATATGCCCTTTCGAATGCTTGAATGTGCTTGGGCAAAAAAAACGGCCGCCCCCATCCCTGAAAGCAGCCGTTTCTTCTCACTGGCAACGCCAGCTCAATCACTCATCAATTCAGCACAACTTTCCCGGCCTTGCTCGCCTTGCGGCGGCTCGACACGATCAAACCCGCTGCGACGACCAAAATACTCAGCAGGCCGGTGGCGATGATTTCCATGCGGTGGCCTTCCTGGAACAGCATGATGGTCAGGACTGCGACGATGAACACGATCACCGCCCAGGTCAGGCCCGGGAACAGCCACATGCGGAAGTCGATGGCCTGGCCTTCTGCTTCGCGCTTACGGCGCATGCGCAGTTGCGAGACGGCGATCACCAGGTACACCAGCAGCGCGATGGCGCCGGAGCTGGCGAGCAGGAAGTCGAACACAGCAGCCGGTGCGACGTAGTTGGCGAACACGGCAGCGAAAGCGGCAGCGGTCGACAGCAGCACGGCCCAGTACGGGGTGCCGGCTTTGCTGGTGCGTTGCGAAACGGCTGGCGCATCGCCGCGCTTGCCCAGGGAGAAGAGCATGCGCGAAGCGGTGTACAGCGCCGAGTTGAGGCAACTGGTTACGGCAACCAGAACGACCAGGTCTACGATCAGCTTGGCGTTCGGGATGCCCATCAGGTCGAGGACGGTCTGGTAGGAACCGACTTCGGCCAGACGGCTGTCATTCCACGGCACCAATGCGACGACCAGGAAAATCGACACGAGGTAGAACAGGCAAATCCGCCAGATCACCGAGTTGGTGGCCTTGGTGATCTGCTGGCCCGGGTTCTTCGATTCCGCCGCCGCGATGGTGACGATTTCGGTGCCCATGAACGAGAACATGGTGGTCAGCATGGCAGCCAACACGGCACCCATGCCGTTCGGCAGGAAACCGTTGGTGTCCCACAGATGGCTGACGCCGCTGACCTGGCTGCTTGGCAGCAGGCCGAACATGGCCGCAATGCCCAGAATCACGAAGCCGATGATCGCCAAGACCTTGATCAGCGCGAACCAGAACTCGAATTCACCGTAGTTCTTGACGCTGAACAGGTTGGTCGCCGTCAGCACCAGCGTAATGACCAGGGTGAAAGCCCAGATCGCGATGTTCGGGAACCACGCGTGAAGGATGGTCGCCGCAGCGTTGGCTTCCAACGGAATCACCAACACCCAGAACCACCAGTACAGCCAGCCGATGGTGAAACCCGCCCAGTGACCGATCGCACGGTCTGCGTAGGTCGAAAACGAACCGGTGTCCGGCGAAGCCACTGCCATTTCGGCCAACATGCGCATCACGAGAACCACCAGCGTACCGGCTGCCGCGTAGGCTAGCAGAACCGCTGGACCCGCTTCGGCAATGGCGTGACCAGAACCGACGAAGAGACCCGCACCGATCACACCTGCAATGGAGAGCATGGTGATGTGACGCGGTTTGAGCCCCTGATCGAGGTTTGAAGAATTTGGGGTACTGCTCATGTAAGCAACCTTTAAGAATTTTTATACGGATCAGAGCGATTTGCGACCCTTCGTAAAAAGATCACAACAGCACTGTTATTTATTTTTTACGCAAGAATTACGCCAAGATATTTCAAAAGCGACGTCGTGCGCGGATATGCCCGTTGCAAAGGCGTTTGATAAGTATCTGAGACGAATAGCGTTTTGCCATTTCTGTAGGAAACGTTACCAACCGCAACAGGATAGAGACGTTTTGTCGCACCGAAAATACACACTTGGCGACATAAAGCACCAAATTGGCGCAATCCTACCCGCTCCCGATACTCCATCTGGCCGAAATACCCTTCCCCACGGCGTTTAAAGCTGGCACCATCGCGCCCTTTTTGCGCAGGGCCAGTTCGTTTGCCGTGCGCCATCGGTACCGAATACACGAGGTTTCAACATGGCCCAGGCAATGCCCGCCCTGGAAATTCGCGATTTGCATAAACGCTACGATCAGCTTGAGGTGCTCAAAGGCATCTCGCTGACTGCACGGGACGGCGACGTGATTTCAATTCTGGGCTCGTCCGGTTCTGGCAAGTCGACGCTGCTGCGCTGCATCAACCTGCTCGAAAACCCGCACAAGGGTGAAATCCTCGTCGCGGGCGAAGCCCTCAAACTCAAAGCTTCGCGCAAGGGTGAACTGATCGCTGCCGACACTCGTCAGATCAATCGCCTGCGCAGCGAGATTGGCTTCGTGTTTCAGAACTTCAATCTGTGGCCGCACATGACCGTACTCGATAACATCATCGAGGCGCCGCGCCGGGTTTTGGGGCAAACGAAGGCCGAGGCGATCGAAGTGGCAGAAGCGTTGCTCGCCAAAGTGGGCATCGCGGATAAACGTCATGTGTACCCGGCGCAACTGTCGGGCGGTCAGCAGCAAAGAGCAGCCATCGCCCGTACGCTGGCCATGCAACCCAAAGTGATTCTGTTCGACGAGCCGACCTCTGCGCTTGACCCCGAGATGGTGCAGGAAGTGCTCAGTGTGATTCGTGGCCTGGCCGAAGAAGGCCGAACCATGTTGATGGTGACTCACGAAATGAATTTCGCCCGGCAGGTGTCCAGTGAAGTGGTCTTCCTGCACCAGGGGCGCGTGGAAGAACAAGGATCGCCGCAGCAGGTCTTCGATGACCCGCAATCGGCTCGCTGCAAACAATTCATGTCCAGCAATCGCTAACGGAGCAACATCGATGCAGACCCTGAAAAACATTCTGGTGGCCGCCCTTCTGGTCGTCGCCTCCAGCGCCGTTGCTGCCGACACCCTGAAAATGGGCATCGAGGGCGCCTACCCCCCGTTCAATAACAAGGATGCCAGCGGCCAGGTCGTGGGCTTCGACGTCGAAATCGGCAACGCCCTGTGCGCCAAGATGAAAGTCACCTGCGAGGTCGTCACTTCCGACTGGGATGGCATCATCCCGGCGCTGAACGCTCAGAAATTCGATTTCATCATCTCGTCGATGTCGATCACGGAAGAGCGCAAGCAGGCCGTGGACTTCACGAACCCGTACTACTCGAACAAACTGCAATTCATCGCGCCAAAAGCCACCAACCTGACCGGCGACCCCGCGGCGATCAAGGAAGCCCTGAAAGGCAAGACCATCGGCGCCCAGCGCGCGACCTTGGCTGGCACCTGGCTGGAAGACAACTGGGGCAACGACGTGACCGTCAAGCTCTACGACTCGCAGGAAAACGCCTTTCTCGACCTCACTTCCGGTCGCGTGGATGCCCTGCTGGGCGACAAATACGCCAGCTATGAGTGGCTGAAGAGCGACGCAGGCAAGAACTTCGAATTCAAGGGCGAGCCGATGTTTGGCGAAGACAAGATCGGTATTGCCGTGCGCAAGGATGATCCGCTGCGCGACAAGCTGAACACCGCCCTGAAAGAAATCATCGAAGACGGCACCTACAAAAAGATCAACGACAAGTATTTCCCGTTCAGCATCCTCTGACCCGCCTGACCAGCATCGCCGCACTCGACCTGCGGCGGTGCCGATCCGTTAACCAAGCAAAGCCATGAACTTCGATCTCCAAGGATTCGGCCCGGCCCTGGCGGCTGGCATGCTGATGACGATTCAACTCGCGCTGTCCGCCCTGTGCCTGGGCCTCATCCTGGGACTGCTCGGCGCCCTCGCCAAAACCTCGCCCAACCGTATTCTGCAATGGATCGGCGGGATGTATTCGACGCTGGTGCGCGGCATTCCCGAACTGCTGTGGGTGCTGCTGATCTATTTCGGCACCGTGAGTTCGATGCGCGCCATCGGGCATGTGTTCGGCATCCCCAACCTGTCGCTCAGCGCCTTCGCGGCAGGCGTCATCGCTCTGGGCCTGTGCTTCGGCGCATACGCAACTGAGGTGTTTCGCGGCGCCATGCTGTCGATCCCGAAAGGGCATCGCGAAGCAGGGCTGGCGTTGGGCATGTCCCGGTCGCGCATCTTCATCAAACTGGTCATGCCGCAGATGTGGCGCATCGCACTGCCAGGCTTGGGCAACCTTTTCATGATCCTGATGAAGGATACGGCGCTGGTATCGGTGATCGGGCTTGAAGAAGTCATGCGACACGCGCAGATCGCCGTCACGACTACCAAACAGCCGTTCACCTTCTATATGGTCGCGGCGCTTATGTACCTGGGCATGACAGCGATGTCGATGATCGGCCTTGCATGGCTGGAACGCCGCGCATCGGTGGGTTTTGTGAGGAGCGCGTCATGAGTTGGGAATTCGTCCTCAAGTGGCTGCCCAAATTGCTGCAAGGGGCAACGCTTACACTGGAATTGGTCGCCATCGCCGTTGTGGCGGGGCTGATCCTGGCGATTCCGATGGGCATCGCTCGGGCCTCGCGAAACGCGTATGTCCGCGCCGTGCCCTACGCCTACATCTTCTTCTTTCGCGGCACGCCGCTACTCGTCCAACTGTTTCTCGTCTATTACGGCCTCGCCCAGTTCGAAGCCGTGACGCAAAGCGTGCTGTGGCCGTACCTGCGTGAACCGTTTTTCTGCGCGGCGCTGACCATGACGCTGCACACCACTGCATACATTGCCGAGATCCTGCGCGGCGCGATCCAGGCCGTGCCACCCGGCGAAATCGAGGCTGCTCGCGCACTGGGCATGTCCAAGGGCAAGGCGCTGGTCTATATCATCCTGCCTCGCGCCGCCCGCATCGGCCTGCCCGCTTACAGCAACGAAGTCATTCTGATGCTCAAAGCCAGCGCCCTCGCCAGCACGGTGACCCTGCTCGACATCACAGGGATGGCTCGCACGATCAATGCACGGACCTACATGCCAGAGCAGACACTCTTCATCGCGGGCGTGATCTATCTGGTGATGTCGTTCGTTCTGGTACAGGGCTTTAAACTGCTGGAGCGTCATCTGCGGGTGGATGCGAGCCAAGGACGGTAAGCGAGGTTCGACAACGTTTCTGGTTCACACCGCCCAAAACTGTAGGAGCGAATTTATTCGCGATGCGAGGGTGCATCCGGTACATCCCTATCGGATGTACCAACGATTCGCGAATGAATTCGCTCCCACGGGAGTGAGTGCCAACCCTCAGCTACCTCGTTCCCCAAATACCCCGTAAGCTTTTCCCATGCCCAGCACCGCGCTTTCCGACCATGCCTTTGTCCGCCACCGACCTGAAATCCCGCTTCCTCGCGCTCGACGCCTTCCTGCTCGCGCATCAACACCTGTGGCGGCCGAAACCCTTCACCCATCGCCATTTGCCATGGGAAGCCGAACACCCGGCGTTATCCACATGGCTGCGCCAGCGCTCGCTGGAAGAGGCCGAAGCGGCCCACAACCATCCAGAAAACCTTGACGCGCCAGAGCCCTTCGCGCAGCTCGCCAGAGAATCCAAAGCGCTTAGCGAAATCGACGCCCTGCCGACCCACGCCCTCAACGCCATCTCCTCACGCATGAACGTCGACGTGCCCGGTCGCAAATGGCAACAGATCGAAGCCTTCACCAGCAGTCTGAGCTTTCGGGAGGCGCCTACGCACTGGCTCGACTGGTGCTCCGGCAAAGGCCACCTCGGCAGACGACTCGCCCACGATGGCCAAGCCCTAACCTGCCTCGAATACGATGCCACGCTGGTTGAAGCAGGCCGGCAACTCAGCCATAAGCTCGGCATTCAGGCGGCGCATCTGCATCAAGACGTCATGGCCAAAACGGCGGCCGACCAACTCGCAGCCCACCACACCCCCGTCGCCCTGCATGCCTGCGGCGACCTCCACGTGCGCCTCATGCAACTGGCCAGCGACGCCGAGTGCCAACAGATAGCCATCGCCCCCTGCTGCTACAACCGCATCGCCAGCGAGCACTACCAAGCCCTGTCAAACGAAGGTCAGGCGTCAACACTCAACTTGGCACTCGACGACCTCGGCCTGCCGCTCAGCGAAACCGTCACCGCAGGCGCCCGCGTTCGTCGCCACCGCGACACCTCCATGGCCCGCAGGCTGGCATTCGACCTGCTGCAACGCCAACTGCGCGGCATCGACGACTACCTGCCAACGCCCTCGCTCCCCAGCGCCTGGCTCGACAAACCCTTCAACGACTACTGCCGCGACCTCGCCGTGTTCAAACAGCTGCCCGAGCCTGGCAACCGAGACTGGCCCGCCCTTGAAGCTACCGGCTGGCAACGATTGGCCGAAGTCCGCAACCTCGAACTGCTCCGAAACCTCTTCCGCCGCCCTCTCGAACTCTGGCTCACCCTCGACCGCGCCCTCTACCTGCAACAACGCAGTTACGAAGTGCGGATCGGTACGTTTTGCCCATCACACATCACACCTCGAAACCTGCTCATCCTCGCGGAACGGAAATGACCCACTGCAGGCACGATGCCCTGTGGATAACTCTGTTGACGAAAATCCCACGAACACACAGAAAACCTGATTCTCAAACGATTTACACGATTGGTCATTTTTTGATCATGTGTTAAATTTTCGAAAAAACAGTAGCTTGCGAACGAATGAGAAGAGTTCCACAAAACGGCCTTTTGCAACGAGCTCGATGGACCGCTTGTGAATAACGGTAATTGCGACAGGTCATAAGCCTCGCAAAAAAACTTGAATTAGGGCTTTACTCGCCCGATCAAATCCCTATAATCAGCGCCCACAACGCCGGTATAGCTCAGTTGGTAGAGCAACTGACTTGTAATCAGTAGGTCCCGGGTTCGACTCCTGGTGCCGGCACCATACAAAACAAAGGCTCGCAGAAATGTGGGCCTTTTGTTTTTGTCCCGTGCGTAACAACTCATGTACCAAGTCAGATCATCCGGCCTAAGGAGCAGCATGGTTGCTTCCTGTAGTGAGTTGCCTGTGGCTTGGAAGAAATAGGACTGGAGTTTTCGCGGACTACAGGGATTGCTCTAGTCGCGCTCATTCTTCCTATACTTCTATGGCAAATTGACCTGTCATCGAGCGCCTTGACGCCTGCCTTGTCTCGACGTCTTCGCTACAGCCTGCAGCAAATATCTAAAATCTTCAGATCCCCCTAAACGTGCAGAACATCGAGTCGCCGTATGCGGCTATGTTGGAACGCGTGGATATTGGCAAGGAGTGCTCTTGGATTTGACCAGTGGCCGGGACCAGACAGAACAAGAGTTGAGGCTGACCCAAAAGGCGCAAACCTCCATTCTTCAGATTCAGGGCGCTGCTTGACGGTCATTGATTGATGCAGTAGCGAAATTCGCAGAAACTTCTGACACTCTATGAACAGGAGGACAGGCGGGAACGCGTCTTGGCATCGTGCCGTGAGAATTAGAACGGGATGCTGCCCCCTGCCTGCCCATCAAATGCGAGACAGATTGTCTCGGGTCTGTACATCGTCGAGGTCGTAGTGCTTCCAGAGCCTAAATATTCTGGTGCCAAAGCCAGGCAAATGTTCCGGTTTCGTGGACGGATAGGTCTCTGTTTCGTTGCCAGTCTTTCGTTCATCGCCGGTATGACGGACTCGATCAGTTTTATGGTCACTGGCGACTTTGTCTCATTCATGAGCGGCAATACTACACGCCTTGCGGCGTCGCTAAGCACGAGCAACTTTGTCTTGGCCCTCCACATCGCCCTGCTCGTAGCAACGTTCGTCGTAGGAAATGCCTTAGGGGTGATAGCTGCAACCTACAGTGGCCGCCGGTCGTGGCCCCTACTTCTTTGCATTGGGCTGCTGCTCTGCGTTGGCGGATTTCTCGGAGAAAACACGATAGCGCCTATTTTGGCGGTACTTGCCATGGGGATGATTAACGCGGTCGTCGAGGAAGTGAATGGTTTGCCCATAGGGCTAACCTACGTCACCGGGGCATTATCACGGTTTGGACGAGGTCTGGGCCGCGCGATCTTAGGGCAACAGCGGATCGGATGGCGTGTTCAGCTTGTACCTTGGAGCGGCATGCTTGTTGGTGCAATTGCAGGCGGCACAATGGCGCACACACTTTCTTTCAAGGCCATGGTCATTAGCGGCGTTATCACTTTGGGGGTCGGCATCGCATCGGCAGCGATTCCACGAAGTTGGCAGTCTAAATACATGCCGAAGTGAGCCGCTTACAACGACCCACTCTCTCCAACGAAATAACCACCAGTCTAGACGCGTACTTACGCGTTATCTCCCGTCCCTCCCGACGAGCATCGAGGACGGGGCGCGCCTTCGCCACTCGTCCGATATCAACCTCAACCCAGAACGCTCTGGAACCGAACCCTCCCCCCGCCACTCCAGTAATTAGCGGCTACGCTGCAACCTGACTGATCTGCCACACGTTTTATGGACTGCACCCACGCACATGGCAGTGACGATCCCATTTCCAGCAATGGAAGCCGTTTTGACCGTCTCGGGGAATGTATTCGCTCCATAGCCTGAATTCGCATAGCGCAGGTGCGTGTTTGGCGCGTGTGTTGGTGCGCACAGGCTTTTGTGAAGACATGTCAGTCGCCGCGACGACGGAGATGGCGATTCTGTACGGACGGGCAATTGCCTGTCGGCCGTTTCTCGAACAGTTCGATCACTGAAAAAAGGGACTTACCATGAGCATTATCAGCAGCATTCTTGAAAAACTCGGGTTTGGGACGGCTAACGCCAGCACGCAGGCATCGCCAGATGCGCCGACTGCGCCCACGGCGGGGAGCGCGTCGTCTTCTCCTGGAGCGAGCAGCCAGCCTACGCCTGATCAGCTCAGCGCCGAAATTACGAAGTTGAAGGAGGGCAACCCAGGGCTGAATCCCCAGTCGTCCATCGTGGACTTGCTCAAGGCATTGAAGCTCGACAGCAGCATGGAAAATCGGAAGAAGTTGGCCGAGGAGGTCGGGATTTCGTCCTATGAGGGCACCGCTGAGCAGAACATCGAGTTGCATAAAGCCGTGTTGAACAACGCGACTCAGGGATAACGCTCGAACCAGACGATGCGGCCTTATACCTGCACAAAAAGCTGCGCCTGAAGTCAGGCGCAGCTTTCAGGCGTCAGTCGTGATTCTTATCCAACGTCCGCAACTTCTCGGGCAACGCCCACAACAACAAACCTGCCGCAATCACGCTGGTGACGCCAATCACGTACAGCGCTGGCGTGGTGCTGCCTGTCATGTCCTTGATGCTGCCGACCATGATCGGGCTGACGATGCCGCCGAACTGGCCAAGGGTGTTGATCAGCGCGATGCCGCCTGCCGCGCCTGCGCCTGCACCGGCCAGCAGCTTCGGCGGCAGGGTCCAGAATGCCGGGATGGAAGCAACGATGCCGCCACCGAGCATGGCCAGGGAGAGGATCAGCATGCTGGTGTGCTGAGCGAAAATCCCCGCGCTGAAGAAGCCGATGGCACCCAGCACGACCAGACCGCAGACAAATTTGCGACGCTCGCCGCTGGCGTCTGACAGGCGACCGATCACAACCATGCTGATGGCGCCGCAGATGTAAGGGATGGCGGTGAGTAGGCCGATCACGACCGGGCTTTCGACACCTGCGCTGCGAATCAGCTGAGGCGCCCAGAAGTTGAGGCCGTAGGACGCAACCTGAATCAGAAAGTAGATCAGGCCAAGCATCAGGAAGCCGGGCATTTTCAGGGCGGTCAGCAGCGAGCCATGTTTATTAGGCTCATGCTGGGCGATGCGGCTGGAAAGATAGTTTTTTTCGGCGTCGGTCAGCCAATGGGCGTCTGAAACACGGTCCTTGAGGATCTTGAGCACAGCGATACCAAGTGCAATGCAAGGCAGGCCGCCCAGCAGGAACAGCCAGTGCCAGCCGCGCATTTGCATGACGCCGTCCATGTGGCCCAGCACCAGGCCGGAAATCGGCGCACCGAGCAGACCGGCGAAGGCCGAGGCGAGAAACAGGATCGATGTGATACGTCCACGGTAGGTCTGTGGGAACCACAGCGTCAGATAAAACAGTACGCCGGGTGCGAAACCGGCTTCCATGGCGCCGATGATGAAGCGCAGCACGTAGAACTGCCATTCAGCGTTGACGAACACCATCAGCGCCGTCGCGATGCCCCAGGAAATCATGATCCGGGCAATCCAGCGGCGGGCGCCCACCTTGTAGAGCATGATGTTGCTCGGCACTTCGAACAGCACGTAACCGATGACGAACAGGCTCGCGCCGAGGCCGTACGCGGTGTCGCTCAGGCTCAGGTCGGTTTGCAGCTGAAACTTGGCGAAGCTGATGTTGATGCGGTCAAAGAATGCGAACAGGTAGCAGACCATGATCAACGGCATCAGCCGCCACGCGACTTTGCGGATCAACGCTTTTTCGGCGTTCACAACGTCCACGACGCTGCTATGGGGGTTTAGAACGGAGATAGTCATTGCGGTCACTCCAGTTGGACTTCCCAAAGGGAGCCCTATTGTTTTTGTTGTCTGGACGAATACGCGGCGAGGCGTATTCGTTCGTATTCGGTAAAGCGTTTGGCTACAGATGTCTCGCGATAAATCAGCCCGGCAGATGTTCAGGCGCGGGATGCAAATCACAGTTGCGCCCTGCCTTGGCAACTTGCCCCGGCATTTCATGCCCGAGCAGCGCAGGCAGGCCGCGCGAGAGTTTCAGGAGATGCGGCAGGTCGACACCGGTCTCGATCCCCATTTCTTCGCACATGTTCACAAGGTCTTCAGTGCAGATATTTCCTGATGCGCCAGGCGCGAACGGGCAACCGCCCAAGCCACCCAACGACGCATCAAAACGGCGAGCGCCTGCCTCGTAGGCCGCGAGGACATTGCTGAGCCCCAACCCACGGGTGTTATGGAAGTGCAGCGTCAGTGCCGACGCGGGTATGCGGGTCAGCACGCGCTGTACCAGCCGATGCACCTGACGCGGGTTGGCCATGCCTGTTGTGTCCGCCAGCGAAATGCCCTGCATGCCCAGTTCCAGGTAGGCATCGACGATCTGCAGCACGCGGTCTTCGTCGATCTTGCCCTCGAATGGACAACCGAACGTCGTGGCGATAGAGCCGTTGAGACTCACGGGATGGCCAGCGGCGAAGGAAACGACGTCGCCAAACGCACTGAGCGACTGCTCGCAGCGCATGCGCATGTTCGCCAGGTTGTGGGTCTGGCTGGCGGACATCACCAGATTCAGCTCGTTGGCACCTGCGTCTATCGCACGCTGCGCCCCCTTGAGGTTGGGGATCAGCGCCACGTAAATCACGCCCGGGTGGCGCAAGATTCCACGAAACACCTCGTCGCCATCACGCAGCGCGGGAATGGCCTTGGGCGAAACAAAAGAGCCGGCCTCGATGCGGCTGAAACCGGCTAGAGAAAGCTGATCGATGAGCTCGATTTTGTCGGGTGTTTCGACCCAAGTGGGCTCGATTTGCAAACCGTCGCGCGGCGAAACTTCCTGGACGATCAAACGCTCGGAAAAGTCGGTGATCATTGCACCACCCCCTCTGTTTTGAGTTGTGCGATATCGGCAGCGGTCAGGCCCAGATCGCTCAGGACGCTGTCAGTGTGTTGACCCAAGGCAGGCCCTTGCCAGTTCACCGAACCCGGTGTTTCGGAAAGTTTGGGCACGATGCCGGGCATTTTCACGTGGGCGCCGCCGGGCAGTTGCGCGTCGAGGATCATCTCGCGCGCCTGATAGTGAGGGTCGGCCACAATGTCAGCGACGTTATAGATCCGGCCGGCGGGCACTTCCGCCTGTTCAAGCGCCTCAAGGACGTCGTCGATAGGCAAATTGGACGACCATGCGCTGATCACCGCATCGAGCATCTCGCTTTGCGCAGCACGGCCATCGTTCTGTGCAAGCTCAGGGGCTTCAGCCAGGTCAGGACGGCCAATCGTGTGCATCAAGCGCTTGAAAATCGGATCGCTGTTGCCGGCGATGACGACAAATGCGCCATCAGCGGTCGGATAGGTGTTGGAGGGTGCGATGCCGGGCAGTGCACCGCCGGTGCGCTCACGAACATGGCCAAGCATGTCGTATTCCGGCACCAGGCTTTCCATGAGGTTGAACACGCTTTCGACCAGCGAGACATCGACGATCTGGCCATCGCCTTGCCCGGTTTTCACGCGCAGCAACGACATCAGCGCGCCCATCACAGCGTGCATCGAAGCCAGTGAATCACCGAGGCTGACGCCCACTCGCGCCGGAGGCGAACCGGGGGTGCCGGTGGTGTAACGAATGCCGCCCATGGCCTCGCCAATGGCACCAAAGCCCGGACGATCACGATAAGGACCGGATTGGCCGTAGCCCGAGATACGAACCAGCGTCAGCTTGGGGTTCAAGGCGTGTAGGACATCCCAGCCAAGACCGAGTTTTTCCAGCGCGCCGGGGCGCAAGTTTTCGATCAACACGTCGGCGCTTTCGGCCAGACGCTTGACGATCTCGATGCCTTCGGGGGATTTGAGGTTCAGCGACAGGGATTTTTTGTTCCGAGACTGGAGATACCACCACAGCGAGGTGCCCTCGTGCAGCTTTCGCCATTTACGAAGCGGGTCACCCTGTCCCATGGATTCGATCTTGATCACCTCAGCGCCGAACTCGCCCATCAAGCGTGCGGCGAAGGGCGCTGCGATCAGTGTGCCGATTTCAATTACGCGCACACCGTTCAGGGGGCCTGTCATAGCGGATACCTCAGTGTTTCTTGGAATTTGTACCCAAGACTAGAGGACCGGGGTTTCGCAAATCCAACCGTATGTTGGCAAGGATCGTTCGCGAAACGCGAACGCTAGCGACCGTGCTGCTCGTGCTGCTGGAGGTGATCGAACAGCAAAAGGCTGACCGGGGATAACGCGGCCTTGTCGCGCACCACCAGAATCAATGTGCGTTTGGCCCACGTATCGCTCAAGCCTACGGCTGTCAGGCCTAATGGTGTGCCCAGCAAATCAAACGCCTTACGCGGCAGGACGCCTATTCCCATGTTCGCCTGCACCATTCGGCACATGGCGTCGAAGCCCGGAACATGAATACGCACGCGTAGAGGTTTGCCGTGGGAGCGCGCTGCCGTGTGGGTGCGCATGTTGATGGAGCTGGCGGCGTGCAGGCCGATGTGATCACTGCCCAGTGTGTCTTCGAAAGCGACGTGATGCCGTTGAGCCAGCGCATGGTCGGAACGCATGACCACGACCAACTCGTCGCGCCTGTACGGCACGCTGTAGAGTCCCTGAACATCGGTGTCTTCCGAACAGATGCCGATGTCGGCAACGCCGTCGATCAAGCCTTGAACCACGCCGGTGCTGGGCCGCTCTTCTAGATCGACCTTGACCCGTTCATGGCTGATGGTGAAGTCGTGCAGGTCTTCCGGGAGAAACTGAATAATCGCCGAAAGGTTAGCCAACATGCGTACATAGCCGCGCATGCCTTGCAGGTGCTCATCGAGTTCAAGACCCATCTTTTCCAGGTCGAACAGCATGCGCCGAGCATGGTGCAACAGGGTTTCACCCGCAGCGGTCAGCACCATGCCTTTGGCGTTGCGCACGAACAACCCAATGCCCAAGACCTCTTCGAGCTCCATCAATCGCTTGCTGGCGGCCGATACAGCAATGGCCTCGCGAGCCGCTGCACGGGTCAGCGTGCCTTCTTCATGCACGGCAACGAACAGCTTGAGGGTGATCAGATCAAGGCGACGAATGAGATTTTTGTGAAGCATGGGCAGGTCTCGGCCACGGGGCCCGCTCAGCATATACGTAAAACGACCGCTGGCTATCATCCCACCAGAACAGGAATTTGGAAGACAACAAATGAGAGATGTGGATCAATATCGTCTTCTAAACATCTGCAAACTGATTGAATATTTCAGACGTTCAGGAATTTGGTCTGACCGTGTAATTCAACGGCCAATGTCAAAATCTGTTTTTTCCCTGGCGAATCGAGGCGATAAAACAGGAGCAACATTCTGGCCTCTTCATCATCAGCGCTATAAAAATAGGCGGGCGGAAGATCCAGAGCGGCGGCGATTTGAATGATGGTCAATGAATTGGGCGTGTGTTTATTGTTTTCGTATTGATTCATCCGCGCACTGGCGGAGGCGGGATCGATCCCTGATTCAATGCCCAAACGCTCCTGGGACAGCCCGGCAGCCGTTCGGGCTTCCTTCAATCGTTTGCTAAAAATGCTCATTTATTAGCCGCTAAAAGGCTAAGAGATTCTTAGAATCAGGTTGACCGCGTACTAAGACATACTTAGGATTTGAAATTATCTGTAGGGCCTTTTTTGTAGATCATGAAATTTGGCGAGCAACAACTGCCCGCTTTCAGACAAATGCCACACTTCCCTCCACACTCAGAGAGCGTCGCCCATGAATATCGAAGCACGCCTCTGCTCACTTGAGCTTTTGCTTGAAAATAGCGTCCAGGGTAAGGCCCCAATACCTGCGGCCCGCGTACTGGAATGGTTGACTGAGTTGAAAGATGTAAAGAGCCATGTGGGCGCCGTCGGCGCGGCGATGCAGCAGGTCGCGAACGTTAATATGGCGCTGGCGTTGACGACCCGCCTGCTTGAGGCGGCTCACACCGAAAAGCTCGATGCGGATCAGATCTGGTGCTTGATCGATCCGTTACGCGAAAAGCTGGATAGCGCCGTAGAGGAGATGAGACTGTCTCTGTGATAGCACGATTGGGCTGAGGGATGTCGAATCATTGTCCTGCAGCCCCTGATTCTGCCAGACGGTCTCCCGAAACTGACTCAAAACCCTCGTCGCCCCCACCATTCGTCGTCAACGCTGACCAACAAGCCTCGCACACCCGAGCCTCTGCGGCAGCGATCTCACGCGCCCCCTCCCCGATCACGCGCCCATCTAGTAACGTATAGGCATTCCGACTGGCCCGCGCCTTCGCCCGCAGCGACAGCGAGCCGTCACCCGAAACACGAGAGAAGGCCCAACCGTGCACAATGTTCGATTGATCAAATACGTCTGGACTCACCAGACCCCCGAAATTTCTTCTGAATGGTCGAAGCTTCTGTATGAGGTCGAGTTGCCGTTCGTGCCCTTCCATGGCCTGAACATTCAGTTGCCCGATCAACGCGCCTGGCGAATCCGGGACGTTGAATGGAACGTTGAAGAGCAGACCTTTCGCTGTCACATCGAAGATCAGTTCATGAACCTGCTGGACGTCGACGATTCCTATGAGGACTGGATCGACATGTTGCTCGAATGTGGATGGGAACTGAGCGGCCGCTACACCAATGAGCACAATAAGACGTGAGTCTTGTGAAGCCCTCGCAGCTTGAATGTTGTACCTTTCCAGCAAAATCATGAGCGGCTTTCCGACCGACTCGTGAGCCAGGCAAGAGGCCTGCCCTGACAGGCCCTGTATTTACCTTGAGCGCTGCTGCCATGAAATGGATTTCCCGCTTTATCCGATACGCCATCAGTGCGGTATTGGCAGGCCCACCCATGGCATTCGCCACCTCCGCCGTTGACCTTTACGTTCCCGAAGCGCCACCGTTGACCATGCTCAATCAGGCAGACGCGCACGGCATCGTGGGCGACATTGTGGTTCAGGCAATGGCGATGACAGGGTACTCGGGCAACTTTGTCTCTCCACCCTGGCCCCGTGCACAACGGGAAGTCAGCAGTGGCAAAGACATGCTGATCGCCCCTCTCACGCGCACGCAAAGCCGAGAAGGCCTCTTCACCTGGATCGCCCCGGTGATGACGATGGACCGTACGTTTTTCAGCCTCGACCAGCGCGTCGATACCTTCGACGAAGCAAAGAAAGCCTTCAAGCTCATCGCCGTGGGAATCGGCACAGCGCAGGAAACCCGTCTACGCGAAGAAGGCTTCCCCGCCTCGCAAATCTACCCGTTGAAGATCGGTGAAAACCCGGCGCAAATGCTGCTCAAAGGACGTGTGGATGCGTGGTTCAACGGCGTGCCTGAAACCCGCTACATCTGGAAGCAAATCAGCGACCGGCCGCTGGTGATGAGCCGAGTGTTGATGACCGCAAACCTCTATTTGGCCTGCTCCAAGGATTGCGATCCGCAGATGGTCGAACGCCTGCGGACGGCCCTCGATACGCTGGAAGCCAATGGCACGTCGGCGAGGATTGAGGCGGGGTATGTGAAAGGGTTGCCGGTTTGGTGAGATTGGGCGAACGCAGCAAGGTTCGCCCAGCGACGCGAGGGATCACGGCAGCAGAATAATCTTGTCCGCACTCCCCTCATTCACTTCTGCGTAACGCGCGAGCCCTTCTTCAATTGGCGTCTCGATCAAGTCGGTCGGCAGCGGCAAGGTGCCGTCGTCGAACAGTTTGCCGAACTGTTCCAGCATCCGCGCGCAGGCTTCGACGCCGTACAGCAGCGAATTGACGCCCACCACCGAGCCACCTTTTCGGTACAGCGCCAGCGCTGGCAGCTGGACGTGGCCGTCCACCGGGGCGGCGATGATTGCGATGCGCCCGAATGGGGCCAGTGCCTGAACCGACGCGGGCAGCCAGAAACCGGTGGTGTCGAAGATCACGTCCGCGCCGCCCTGGAAGACTGCGTTCACTTGGGCCGAGAGTTCTTCAGGCTTGCCCAGCAGAATGGCGTTGTAGCCTTGGTCCTGAAGGGCTTTGACCTGTTCCGGACGGCGTACGGCAGCCAGCACTTGGGCCCCGCGGACTTTAGCCAACGCGATGGCAGCGCTGCCGACCGCACCATTGGCACCGATCACCAGCAGGCGGGTGTCGGCTTTTACCAGGCTGCGCTCCAACGCATCCCATGCAGTGGTGTACGGCACGCCAAGACTCGCGGCCTGCACGAAACTCAAGGACTTGGGTTTGAGCGCTACGCCTTTGGCTGACAACGTGATGTAACCCGCGTGGGAGCCATTACGCGAGAAACCGATCTGGTTGCCTGTGCCCCAGACTTCCTCACCGATCAACTCACTTGGACCTTCGACGACGACGCCTGCGAAGTCGCGACCGGGCACCCGTGGCAGCGTCGTGTAAGGGAAACGGCCCAGGACGTTTTTCACGTCGCTCGGGTTCAGGCCTGCCGCTTTGATCTGTACGAGAACCTCATCCGCTGCAGGAACGGGAGTGGGCAGTTCGACGACTTCCAGTGCAGCCAGGTCGCCGGTTCGGGAAAATTGCAGTGCTTTCATGGCGTTCAAATCCAGAGTGGGAATACAGAATTCGTTCTATTCAGGACATCAGGTTGGCGAACAACTGGCGGCCCATGGGCCACAGCTTTTCGCCCGCCTGCATGCCGAGCAGCCCGACCAACGCCACCAAGGGCGGCGCGGGTGAGCGAAAGTCGAGTGCGCCGTACAGCAAGCCGACGGCGATACCAATGGCGAGTGAAATGATGTAGCTCATGACGAACTCCGGGACCGTGTGTCGTGAAGCACGACAGCGTTGGCGATGGACCAGAGTTTAGGGAAAGGTGGAAATGCCTACCGGCCAAGTGCTTCTGAATTTCGGACAGGCTGAGTGCGATGGCTGACCTGTAGGAGTGAGCTTGCTCGCGATAGCAGTGAATCAGTCGGTTCATTCATGTCTGACACACCGCCATCGCGAGCAAACTCACTCCCACAAGATGTCTGGCGATTACGCCATTTCGCCCAACGGATACTGCGATGGCGCCATCCCCAGCTCACGACGGAACATGTCGCTGAAACTGCTGGGGGAATACCCCATCGAACGCGCAATGGTGCTGACCGGCACGCCCTGAATGATCTCCGCCACCGCCGTCGCCAATTGCACCTGCCTGCGCCATTCGGCGAAACCCATGCCCAGCGTGCCCTGAAACAACCGGGACAGCGTGCGTACGCTGGCCCCGGCGTTTTCGGCATGTTGCTCGAACGAGACGCCAATGGACGGTTCGATCATCACCGCCTGACAAATATTCATCAGCCGACGGTCGCTGTCGTCAGGCATCGGCACCTTCAGCAACGAGCGCTTTGCCCGGCGTAGCTCCAGCAATGCCAGACCGACCAAGGCACTGTAATACTCGGAATCCTTGTCCTGCTCGGCCACCAGATGGACGATCAGCTCGCGCAACAGCCGTGCCACTTCGAATACCTGAACGGTCGGCTCCAGCGTCTCGGACAACGCCGGACGTAAGTAGATGTTGCGCATCTCCAGGTCGGACACCACACGAATGCCATGAGACACCCCCGGCGGCAACCAGACCGCCCGCTGTGGCGGCACCACCAATGCCTCGTTGGGTGTTTCGACCCACATTACCCCCGACATCGCATAGAGCACCTGCCCCCAGTCATGCTCATGCGGTTCGATGTAAAGCCCACGCGGGTACGTGCGCGAAACACGCTGAACCGGAACGGTGGTGTTAGTGAGATCGGGAGGTGCGGCAAGGGCCATGGGGGGTGACCAACAAAAGATCGGGTGTGGGCAATGTTAGCGACGCGGGGTCGAAGATGACCAGCGATTAGCGTATCCAGGCGAGCGCTCGAACAAAAACGCCCCGATCTCTCGACCGGGGCGCTCTTTTGCAGCTTCAGCTCAATCGCCGTTCAACATTAGAAAACGTTGATCGGGTAGGTGATGAAGATGCGGGTTTCGTTACCGCCAACGTTGTAGTTGGAAGCGTTGTCCGATACACGCAGCCAGGAATTGCGCAGGCGCAGAGAGAGGTCTTTGGCCGGGCCGCTCTGGACGACATAGGTCATCTGGCTGAACAGTTCGTGCTCTTCGCCATCGCCACGGTTGGTGCCATCGTCGATGTTGTCGCCGCGCACGTAAGCCACTTTGTAGCTCAGGCCTGGGGTCACGAGGGTCGACAGGTTAACGCCGTAGCCCAACTGCCACGAACGCTCGTCCTTGGCGTTGAAGTCCGACCAGTAGGAGTTGGTCAGGTAGATGGAGTTGCCGCCATCGCTGAAGCCGCCATTGTTGCGATAGCCGCCGTAGTTGTAGCCGGTTTCGCCGGTGCTGCGCTGGTGCGCGATGGTGAAGGAGTGGATGCCCACTGCCCACGTCGCCGCCAGGCTCCAGATCTTGTTGTCACGGGCGTCATCGACCGCCACGTCACGATCCAGCTTGGTCTTGTAGCCGTTGAAGTCGAACGTCAGCGACTGATCGGTCGGCAGCGCGAGGACGTAGTTCAGGTTGACGTACTGCTTCTTCAGCGTGTCTTCGTCGTCGGAGGCGTAGTAGGCCGCGCTGAACGCATCGGAGAATTTGTAAGCGCCGCCGTAGACGTTGATGCTTTTCAGATCACCGCTGTCGCGGCCTTCCGCACTCTTGCGGGTCTGAGCAGTGAAGCGGCCTGCAACCAGCGTCAGGTCCTTGATCTCTTTCGAGGTGATCATGGTGCCGGTATAGGTTTCTGGCAGCAGACGCGAGTTGTCGTAACTCAGCACCGGCAGCTCCGGCATCATGTCGCCGTATTTCAGCTCGGTGTTGGAGATGCGGAATTTGACCGCGCCGCCGAAGCGGGACAGGTCGTCAGCCGCTTTGCCGTTGCTGTCTTGCTTGAAGAAGTCGATGCCGCCGGCGCCGCTTTTACCGCGACCGCCGTCCAGACGAACGGCGTACAGGCCGAATGCGTCAACGCCGACGCCCACGGTGCCCTGGGTGTAACCGGACGAGTAATTGGCGATGAAGCCTTGGCCCCATTCAGCGCGGTCTTGAGGACCACCTTTGTAATCGCGGTTGATGTAGACGTTACGCAGATTGACGTTGAGGCTGCTGTCTTCGACGAAGCCTTTGGAGTCGGCTTGGCCATCAGCCATGACCTGAGTGGCCGCCAGGATGCCCAGAGCGAGCAGACCGATACGCTGTTTCATCTTGTTGTCCTTATAGGCAGATTGATCTCGCGCTGTGGCAAAAACCGGACAGGTAATTGCGTCTCCCCAGACTTACTTTCAGTCCCGGAAGCCCGCACGAAATCATCGCAGTGGACTACTGATGCACGTACATGGCGCTTGGCCACAGGCGGTTGAGGCGCGAATGCTATCGCCAGCACCGATGGGTGTCAATTTGATGAAGGCCGAAACGATGAGTGCGCCTACTCCAGATTGGAATAGGCGCGCATGATCATTTGTGCCAAATACCGAGCAACGCCTCGATTTCCGCATCGTTGATGAGGCCAGAGGGGTAGCGCTCGGAGAGCATGGCCCGGTAATCCGGAGCCTGGTGTTTTGAAGCCTGGGTTATCCGTAACCAGTCCGCCATCATCTGCCGTGCTTCACTGCTCGCAGACAAACCTCGAGTCACGCGTGGCTCATGACCTGCGTTCATAGGGATAACCTCTTGCGTCTTGGACTGCGAAATCTACGGAGCTTTTGTTACAGACGAACGACTCGTGTCACCGTCAAGCCTTCGTGGAAACACCCCCTCGCCGAAAAACGAGAAGTCGCTACCCACAAAAAAGCCCGTCGTTCGACAGGCTTTGATGAGAGCAAGAAGTGAACCAACTCAGCGGCGGTGCGGCGCTGGTTGCTGCTGCGTCAGGCAATGGATATTGCCGCCGCCCAGCAGCAGCTCACGGCCTGGGACCATGACCACTTCATGTTCCGGAAAGAGGCGTTGCAGGATCTGACGTGCCGTTTCGTCGAGCGGATCATTGAAACTCGGGGCAATGATGCCGCCGTTGACGATCAGGAAGTTCACGTACGAACCGGCCAGGCGCACCGATGGGTTGCGTTCCTGGCTGCCGTGCACCTGATCGACGCCTGCGCACTCTTCTTCCGTGGCGAACAACGGACCGGGAATCGGCATCTTGTGCACGACGAACGGTCGCCCCTTGGCATCACGCGCGTTTTCCAGAATGCCCATGGCGGCCTGACAGCGCGGGTAATTGGGGTCTTTCGGATCATCGGTCCACGCCAACAGGACTTCACCTGGGCGCACGTAACAGCAGAAGTTATCCACATGCCCGTCAGTTTCGTCGTTGTACAGACCATCCGGCAGCCAGATGATTTTCTCGACCGACAGGTGATCGCGCAGCACGGCTTCAATCTCTTCCCGAGACAGATGCGGGTTGCGGTTGCGATTGAGCAGGCATTCCTCGGTGGTGATCAGCGTGCCTTCGCCGTCGACGTGAATCGAGCCGCCTTCCAACACGAAACCTTCAGTGACGTAACGCGGGCAGCGTTCGATTTCCAGTACTTTGCTGGCGAGCTGTTCGTCCAGATTCCACGGCGAGTACAGGCCGCCATCGAAACCGCCCCACGCGTTGAAGCCCCAGTCCACGCCGCGCACCTCGCCTTGGTCATTGATGACGAAGGTCGGGCCGGTATCACGCACCCAAGCGTCGTCGTTGCTGATTTCGACGACACGGATGTTCGGCACATCAAGACGCGCGCGGGCGTTGTCGTATTGCGCAGCGGATACGGCGACGGTCACAGGTTCGAAACGGGCGATCGCCTTGGCCACCGCGACATGGGCGCTCTGCACGGGTTTACCGCCCAGGCGCCAGTTGTCAGGGCGCTCAGGCCACACCATCCAGGTCTGGGTTTGCGGGGCCCATTCGGCGGGCATGTAGAAGCCGTCGGCGCGTGGTGTACTGTTGAGTGTGGTCATTGATCAGGACTCCAGTGAGCCATCGAGGGTTTTGAGTGGGCCGTACAGGTTGGGACGGCGGTCACGGAAAGTGCCCCAGGCACTGCGAATGTGTTCCAGTTCATCGAGGTCGAAGCGGTGCACGAGCACGCCCTCCTCGGTTTGATTCAGTTCCTCGACTTTCTCGCCAAACTGATTGGCGATGAACGAGGAGCCATAAAACGTGATGTCGTAGCCGTCTTGAGCTTCGTTGCCGATGCGGTTGCTCGCGACCAAAGGCATCAGGTTAGCGCCTGCATGGCCCTGTTGCACCCGTTGCCAGTGATCGCGAGAGCTGATGGTCTTGTCGTGGGGCTCGCTGCCGATGGCGGTCGGGTAGAACAGAATCTCCGCCCCGAGTAACGCCATGCTGCGCGCGCACTCCGGAAACCATTGGTCCCAGCAGATGCCGACGCCGATTTTCGCGTAGCGGGTGTTCCAGACCTTGAAGCCCGTATCACCGGGGTTGAAGTAATACTTCTCGTGATAGCCGGGGCCGTCCGGGATGTGGCTCTTCCGATAAATCCCGAGGTTGCTGCCGTCCGCGTCGATGATCGCGATGCTGTTGAATCGCGCCCGCCCGGCGAGTTCGAAAAAGCTGATCGGCAGCACCACTTGCAGCTCTTTCGCGACTTTCTGGAAATGCGCAATGGCCACGTTGGTGTCGGTCGACGTCGCCAACTGCAGGTATTCGGGGTTGGGCTTCTGGCAGAAATACGGGGTTTCGAACAGCTCCTGAATCAGGATGATATGCGCGCCCTTCGCCGCAGCGTCACGCACCAGCCTTTCGGCGGTCTCGATATTGGCGTCCAGCTCCCACGAACAGGCCATCTGGGTGGCAGCAACAGTGACGATACGGCTCATGACAATCTCCGGCGACAAAGACGAAGGGCGCGTCATCGTGACAGATCAGCGATGACAATCTGGCGTCTTTATAGCCGATAAATATCCGTATTTGAAGCTATTACCAAATTCCTTAATTGAATTTAGGCTGATAAATCCGATATTAATCTGAAAATACAGACTCCCTGTGGGAGCGAATTCATTCGCGAAGCGGTGGCACAGACGACGGAGATGCGTCGAATGTACCGGCCATTCGCGGATGAATTCGCTCCCACAGACGACCGTCCCATGCCTGACAGGGACGCAGGTTCAATTAACCTTCAAGCTCAGCCAGAACCTTCGAAACGCTGTCCACGAAGAAATCCACGCTACGGCGCGTCGTCACCATCGGCGGTTTGATCTTGAGGATGTTCAGGTAATCACCGGTAGGCTGCATGAAGATGCCCAGCTCACGCAGCCGGTCGCACAGGTAAGTGGTCTCTTCTGTGGCGGGTTCCAACGTTTGGCGATTGCGCACCAGCTCCAGGCCCAAATAGAAACCCGAACCGTGGGCCGCGCCCACCAGGGGATGCAGGTCGATCAGCGCCAGCAGCCGTTCCTTGAAATAGCCGCCCACCACCTGCGCGTTCTCCCACAACCGTTCCTCTTCCATGACATCCAGCACCGCCAGACCGATCTGGCAGCTCACCGGACTGCCCCCCGCCGATGAGAAGAAATAGCCCTCGGCTTCCAGCGCCTCAGCAATCTCGCGCCGTGTGATCACCGCGCCAAGCGGGTGGCCGTTGCCCATCCCCTTGGCCATGGTGATGATGTCCGGCACCACGCCCTGCTCTTCAAAGCCCCAGAAATAGTGCCCTAGACGGCCGTAACCCACTTGAATCTCGTCCGCGATGCACACCCCGCGCTGCGCGCGGACTTTCTGATACACCTCGCTCAAGTAACCCGGCGGCAGCGAGATGCCGCCCGCATTGCCGTACACCGGCTCGCACATGAAACCCGCCACCTGACGCCCCTGCCCGGCCAGACGTGCCAAATGCGCATCCACGCTTTTCAGGTAGAACGGCGTGCTGTCCGCACCACGCGCTTCGCCCCGATACGTGTTCGGCGCGACCACCGGATGCACCCAATCCGGACGCGTGCTCAACGCCTGTGGGTTGTCGGCGATGGACGTGGAAATCGCATCGGTCGCCACCGACCAGCCGTGATACGCCTCCAGCACGCTCAAGACATCGCGCCCGCCGCTGTAGGCCCAAGCCAACCGGATTGCCAGATCGTTCGCTTCGGTGCCGCTGTTGACCAGAAACACCCGATCCATCCCTTGCGGCGCCAGCTTGAGCAGACGCTCGGAGAATTCAGCGATGGACGCGTAATGAAAGCGCGAGTTGGAGTTGAATAACGACCATTGCCGCGCCGCGACCTGCGCCATGCGCGGATGACCATGACCGAGGACTGCGACGTTGTTGAGCATGTCCAGGTACGAGCGGCCTTGCATGTCGATCAGGTGATTGCGCCAACCACGCTCGATCTGCGGCGGCGCCTGGTAATAGTGCTTCTGTGAGCGAGCGAAACTGGTGTCGCGACGGGCCAGCAACTCGGCAGCGTCAGAGGGGGGCGGCGCGTCGCAATCGAACCTCAGCAACCCGCTTGGCGACGGGCACAACGTGCGCCAGCCGGCAGCGCGGGAGGGCGTACAAAACAGCGGCGGGCTGACGTTGCGTTCGGAACACAGCTGCACGATCAATGAACCGCCGCCCTGCCCGATCACATCGCTGGCCCCGAACTCGACTCCGGAATCGAAATCCGATCGCACGCCCCACAGGCGCAGGTTCGAATGGGCACCGACGAGCATTAACGCGCCGTCGGCGGTGTGTCGCAAGGTGCCGTGAAAAGGCGCGTGCACCGCCGTCCCGTGGGGGATCAGCAGTTCGACGTGCAGCGCGAAGGTGTCCGGCTCATGGGCGCTGTCGGGCAGCGTTCGGGAGAGCCGGAACTCCCCGTAGCGACTGGCGGCCAGGCCGTGCTGGTGGGCCGCCTCCTTGAGGAGCGTCTCGTCGATGCCGCTCTGCTCCCAGTTTCCCGCCTCGAAATGCTCGCTGAGGACACCCAAATCAACGGTTTTGAATGCCTGCCCCGCCAGACTTGGTAACAGGGGCGAAAACGGCGTTTCGCCTTTTGATTCGTGGGTCGTTTCAAGACCCACGGCGTCCAGAATCGCAGCTTCCATCAACGCCATCGGCACCGAAGTCGCCACGTCGAAGATGTTCCATTCGCTGTCGAGGTTGGCCTGAATGTAAGCATTGTCCGGCTCGACACTGGCGTGTTGCTCACTGCTGAGCACCAGCACCGCCGAGCGATTGACGATCAACGGCCACAGCGCTTTCAGCTCTTCGATCTGCAAGGGGTTGATTCGGTGATACGCCTGAATCGCCGGCAGGATGTACAGCGGATCGCCTTCGGCATGGTGCAGCAGCGCGGCGCAGGTCACCGAGAGGTCCGCGATGCGCCAGGTACGCACCACATCGCCGAAGTCGATCAGGCCCTGCAACTGCCACATATGGTGTCCGTCCCGTTCCCAGACGACGTTGTATTCCGTGATGTCCAGGTGAATGGCTTGCATCGGCAATGCAGCGATCAATGGCAATAACCGGGCATGGGCCTGGTCCGTTGCATTGGCGATGCATGCGCGCTCGTCAGCGTTTTCAATCACTGGCTGCAGGTGCTTGATCAGCGCGCTCGCATGGCGAGGGTCCCATTGCAGAATGCGCTCCAGCCCCGGATGGTCGAAGTCAGCCAGTGCGACATCGACCTTGGCACACAACTCAGCCAAACGGGTCACCACGTCCCGGCTCAGGTGTTGAACATCGGCCAGCGACTGCCCGTCGATGAACTCCAGCAAGCGCACGTGCACCGCGTTCCCACCCACCTCGACCGACAAGATGTCGTCGCCGCTGACCGCAGGCACCACCCCCGGCACCCGTAGATCGGGATGCGCTCCGAGGTGCCGAAGCGTCGCATGCTGGGCCGCCAACTCAGCGGTGGCGTAGTCGCCACGGCAGATCTTCAACACAAAGCGCCGCCCTTCGTTTGTGTCCAGCAAGAAATTTCGGTCTTGCTGACTGCCCAGTTCCTTCAACGAACCCACCAGCCCGTAATGCACCGAAAGCAGTTCGGCCGCCTGGTCGGGAGTGACCTCCGGGCAAGGCAGGCTGGATCGATGAATCAGGGTGGCGAGCGGCATATGAAGGGTCTCGGGGCAGGATGAACGCGCAATATCGCCAGTTGCTCGTGAAATGCGCAACCCTGCAACAGTGCAACGTAAAGAAATCATTTAGCTGATCGATAGATAGCGTAGTCGTTACACGAATGAAACACTTGCGGCGGTTTTATGACGCTAATCGGGTCTGGCCATCAATTAATTTCATGGCCTTCGGGGCGTTTGTGCCTTGCGCCTGTCACCGCCCGCCCACAAGCTATGCTTCGTAATCTTGACGTCCATCCAGGGAAGAAGGTCTGGCTATGCGAATACTTGTCACCGGTGGCGCCGGATTTATCGGTTCGGCGCTGATCCGTCATCTGATCAATAACACCGACCACGACGTACTGAATTTCGACAAATTGACGTACGCAGGCAACCTCGAATCGCTGCACAGCATCGTGACGAACACCCGCTACGAATTCGTGCAGCAGGACATCGTCAATCAGGCCGAAGTCAGCAAGGTGCTGGCGCGTTTCAAGCCTGACGCGATCATGCACCTGGCAGCGGAATCCCACGTGGACCGCTCTATCGACGGCCCGTCGGAATTCATCCAGACCAATATCGTCGGCACTTACAGCCTGCTGGAAGCGACTCGCGGTTACTGGCTGACCTTGCCTGAGGCCGAGCGCGCCGCGTTCCGCTTCCACCACATTTCCACCGATGAGGTGTACGGCGACCTGCATGGCGTCGATGACCTGTTCACCGAAACCACGCCTTACGCGCCCAGCTCGCCCTATTCGGCCAGCAAGGCGGCGTCCGATCACCTGGTTCGCGCCTGGCAACGCACCTACGGCCTGCCAGTCGTCGTGACCAACTGCTCGAACAATTACGGGCCGTTCCATTTTCCGGAAAAGCTCATTCCGCTGGTGATCCTCAACGCCCTCGCGGGCAAACCGCTGCCGGTCTACGGCAACGGCCTGCAAGTGCGGGACTGGCTGTTCGTCGAGGATCACGCCCGCGCGCTGCTGAAGGTCGTGACTGAAGGCAAGGTCGGCGAGACCTACAACATCGGCGGCCATAACGAGCAAAAGAACATCGACGTGGTGCGTGGCATTTGCGCCCTGCTTGAAGAACTGGCGCCGGAGCAGCGCAAAGGCGTGGCCAACTACGCGGACCTGATCACTTACGTGACCGACCGCCCTGGCCATGACATGCGCTACGCCATCGACGCGAGCAAGATCGAACGCGAACTGGGCTGGACGCCGGAAGAAACCTTCGAATCCGGGCTGCGTAAAACCGTGCAGTGGTATCTCGACAACCTGGAATGGTGCCGTAACGTGCAGGACGGCAGCTACCAGGGCGAACGCTTGGGCACCAACGTGAAGGATCTGATCGCATGACTAAAGGAATCGTACTGGCAGGCGGGTCGGGCACGCGCCTGCACCCCATCACCCTCGGGGTCTCCAAGCAACTGTTGCCGATCTACGACAAACCGATGATCTACTACCCGATCTCGGTGCTGATGCTGGCGGGCATCAAGGAAATCCTGGTCATTTCCACGCCGCTGGACCTGCCGCAATACAAGGCCCTACTCGGTGATGGCAGCCAGTTCGGCGTGCATTTCCACTACGCCGAACAACCCAAGCCGGACGGTCTCGCGCAGGCGTTCCTGATCGGCGAGGAGTTCATTGGTGACGATTCGGTGTGCCTGATCCTGGGCGACAACATCTTCCATGGTCAGCACTTCAGCGATCAGCTCAAGCGAGCGGCTGAGCACACCTCGGGCGCAACCGTGTTCGGCTATTGGGTCAAGGACCCGGAGCGCTTCGGCGTGATTGATTTCGACGAGAACGGCCACGCGCTGTCCATCGAAGAAAAGCCCAAGGCACCGAAGTCCAGCTACGCCGTGACGGGTTTGTATTTCTACGACAACGGCGTCATTCAGATCGCCAAAGACGTGAAACCGTCGCCACGGGGCGAGCTGGAAATCACCGACGTCAACAACGCTTACCTCACACGCGGCGACCTGCGCGTCGAGCGTTTCGGGCGGGGCTTTGCCTGGCTCGACACCGGCACTCACGACAGCCTGCTCGACGCCTCGCAATATGTGCAGACCATCGAGCATCGTCAGGGCCTGAAAGTGGCGTGCCTCGAAGAAATTGCGTATCAGAACGGCTGGATCGATCGCGATCATCTGCTCAAACGGGCTGACTATTTTGGCAAGACCGGCTACGGTCAGTACCTGTTCAAAATTGCCGGGGAAAGCCAGTGAACGTCACTCAAAGCGAGTTGCCAGAAGTGCTCATCATCGAGCCTAAAGTGTTCGGTGATGAGCGCGGTTTCTTCTACGAAAGCTTCAACGCCAAAGCATTCGCCGAAGCCACCGGGATTACCGATCAGTTCGTGCAAGACAACCACTCGCGTTCGCAGAAAGGCGTGTTGCGCGGTCTGCATTATCAAATCCAGAACCCTCAAGGGAAGCTGGTGCGCGTCACGGCGGGCAAGGTGCTGGACATCGCTGTCGACATCCGCCGCAGCTCGCCGCACTTCGGCAAATGGTTCGGCCTTGAGCTGTCGGCGGAAAACGCCCGCCAGCTCTGGATTCCACCAGGATTTGCCCACGGCTTCGTGGTGCTCAGCGATCACGCCGAGTTCTTGTACAAGACCACCGACTACTACACGCCGTCTGCCGAACGCTGCATTCGTTGGGACGACGAAGAGCTGGGCATCGACTGGGGCCTGAGCGACGCGCCAACCTTGTCAGCGAAGGACCAGGTCGGCAAAAGCCTCAAAGACGCGGAATTGTTCCCGTGAGTGCGCCACTGCGGATTCTGATCAGCGGGCAACACGGCCAGGTCTCGCAAGCGCTGCAGCACACTCTGAAGGACCTCGGTGAGCTGATCGTGGTGGGTCGCGACCAGCTCGATTTGAGTGCGCCGGAGTCGATCCGCAATGTCGTGCGTGAGGTCAAACCGGACCTGATCATCAACGCTGCCGCTCACACGGCAGTGGATCAGGCCGAAAGCGAACCCGACCTGGCCTACGCGATCAACGCGACTTCTCCCGGCGTATTTTCTGAAGAAGCTGCCGCGCTGGGCATCCCATTCATTCATTACTCCACCGATTACGTGTTCGATGGCAGCAAGAACGAAGCATGGACGGAAACAGATACGCCCCACCCGCTGGGCGTCTACGGCAGCAGCAAACTCGCCGGGGAGCAGGCCATCGAAAAGGCCGGTGGTCAGTACCTGATCCTGCGCACCAGTTGGGTCTATTCCCTGACCGGCCGCAACTTTCTGCTGACCATGCAACGCCTGTTGCAAGAGCGCGAAAAACTCACCATCGTGGCCGACCAGATTGGCGCACCGACGTGGGCGGGCACCATCGCGCAGAGCACGCGGGCGTTGATAGAGCGCTGGCGTGACGGCGAGCCGGGCGCATGGGGCGTGTATCACCTGACGGCCAGCGGTGAAACGTCATGGGCAGGTTTTGCCGGGGCGATTGGTCAGGAACTGATCAAGGTCGGGAAGCCGTGCGCGACAATTGAGCCGATCCCTTCCAGCGCCTACCCAACCCCCGCCAAACGCCCGCTCAACTCCCGCCTGGATTGCAGCCGCCTGCAACAGGAATGGGGCGTGAGCCAACCGGATTGGCACGCTGCATTGCTGGAGTGCTTAGCTCAGCAGCGATAGGCATAATGTTGCCTATCAGATGCTGAGTGGCGCTGGCCGACCGATGCTTCGCTTGACCTCACGCCTTCGCGAGCAAGCTCACTCCTACATTCAACGGCTCCCGCCTGTAGGAGTAAGCTTGCTCGCGATAGCGGCGGCATGAGCGACACCAGCCAAATGCCTGTCACACAAGCATCGCAACGGACTCACCGGGCGATTTCATGACCAGCACTTCCTCTCTCCCCCGTCGCCCTCGCTGGCGCAGCCTCGCGTTATTGGCGTTGATCCTCGCGCCGCTGCTGTGGCCGCTCGAACGCCTGGCCGAGCGTTATTACCTCAATGAGCTGCTGAGCCAGAACCGTCAGACGCTGGACCTCTACGTCGCCAACCTGCTCGGCACCCTGCACCGTTACGAAGTGCTGCCACAAATCCTCGGTGACCTGCCGGGCTTACGCGCCATGCTGGCCAACCCTCAGGACAAGCAGACCCAGGAGCAGGCCAATCTGCTGTTGATGAATACGGCCCAGCAAACCGGCGCGGAAGTCATTTACCTGATGGCGCCTAACGGCGAAACCCTCGCGGCATCCAACTGGGACAAGCGCGACAGTTTCGTGGGTCGGAATTTCGCCTTCCGCCCGTATTTCAGCAACGCCATGGCCGGCAAACTGGGTCGCTTCTTCGGCTTGGGCACCACGTCGGCCAAACGCGGGTATTTCTTCGCCGCCGCCGTGCATGACGGTAACACTGTCATCGGCGTGCTGGTGGTCAAGGTCGATCTGGACCTGACCGAAACCCTGTGGGGCAAGACGCCTGAGCAATTGCTGGTCACCGACCACAACGGCGTGGTGATCCTCACGTCCAACCCGGCCTGGCGTTTCCGCGCGACACGGCCGCTCAGCGAAGAAGAAAAACAGGCCATCGTTGCGATTCAGCCGTACCCGACCCGCGACCCGCGCCCGCTTCAACTGAATGAAAACGGCTGGCTGACCCAGACCCAGCAGATCGACGAAACCGGCTGGAGCGTGAACATCCTCGCCCCGAAAGTGCTGGTCTCGCGTCCAGTGCGCACGGTGGTCGCCATCGGCGGCGCGACGTTGCTGGTGCTGATGTTGCTGCTCGGCATCATGATGCAGCGGCGGCGTCACTACCTTGACCGCATCAACTTCGAAGGCAAAGCCCGCCGCGAACTGGAAGTGCGGGTGATGGAACGCACCAGCGACCTGGAAGGCTTGAACCAGCGGCTGCGCCAGGAAGTGCTGGAACGGGAACATGCGCAGCAGGAGCTGTTTCGTGCGCAGGACGAGCTGGTTCAAGCGGGCAAGCTGTCGGCGCTGGGCACCATGTCGGCCAGCATCAGCCATGAGCTCAACCAGCCGTTGGCGGCGATTCGCAGCTACGCAGAAAACGCCGAAGTGCTGCTCGATCACCAGCGCACCGACGATGCGCGGGGCAACCTCAAGCTGATCAGCGAACTCACGGGGCGCATGGCGTCGATCATCGCGCACTTGCGGGCCTTCGCCCGGCGTGACCGGCACGCGCCTGAAAGCGTGGCCCTGCAACCAGCCCTTGATGACGCGCTGGCCTTGCTCGCCAAACGACGCCGCGCCATGGACGTCGAGCTGATTCGCGACCTGCCCGACGCCACGCTGTGGGTGCAGGCTGGCGAAACCCGCTTGCGGCAGGTGCTCGGCAATTTGCTGGCGAACGCACTGGACGCCCTCACCGAGAAAGGCCCGCCGCGCAAATTGTGGATAAGTGCCGAGTACAACGCCGAGGGCGTCAACCTGTACATTCGCGACAACGGCCCGGGCTTTTCCCGTGAGGCGTTGGAGCATGCGCGCGAACCCTTCTTCACCACCAAGACGCGCACGCAGGGCCTGGGGCTGGGCCTTGCGATCTGCGATACGCTGATGCGCGCGCTGGGCGGCGAACTGCTGTTCGCCAATCACCCCGAGGGGGGCGCGCTGCTGACGTTGCGCATGCGCACCGGGGCTTCAGGGGTCAGTCTTCAACCGCCGGAGGATCTATCTGCATGACCACGGACACCGCCATCGACAGCCGTATTCAGGTTGTGCTGATCGACGACGACCCACACTTGCGTCAGGCCCTGAGTCAGACGCTGGACCTGGCAGGTCTGAAAGTCCTGCCGCTGAGCGACGCCACTGGCCTGCAAGCCCGCATTGAGCGTGACTGGCCGGGGGTGATCGTCAGTGACATCCGCATGCCAGGCATCGACGGCCTCGAACTGCTCAATCAACTCCACGCACAAGACCCGGAACTCCCGGTACTGCTGATCACCGGTCACGGCGATGTACCGCTGGCAGTCCAGGCGATGCGGGCCGGGGCCTATGACTTTCTGGAAAAACCCTTCGCCAGCGACGCGCTGCTCGACAGCGTGCGCCGGGCACTGGCCTTGCGCCGGTTGGTGCTGGACAACCGGAGCCTGCGTCTCGAGCTGAGTGATCGTCAGCAACTGAGTGCGCGACTGGTCGGCCTCTCGCCCCAGATGCAGCGCTTGCGCGACCAGATCGGTGCACTGGCGGCCACGAAGGCCGATGTGCTGATTCTCGGTGAAACCGGCGCCGGCAAAGAAGTCGTGGCCCGCGCGCTGCATGATCTGTCCAACCGTCGCAACGGCCCTTTTGTTGCGATCAACGCGGGCGCGCTGGCGGAGTCGGTGGTCGAGAGCGAGCTGTTCGGTCACGAGCCGGGCGCTTTCACCGGGGCGCAAAAACGGCGCATCGGTAAATTCGAATTCGCCAACGGCGGCACGCTGTTTCTCGATGAGATCGAGAGCATGAGCATGGACGTACAGGTCAAGCTGCTGCGGCTGTTGCAAGAACGGGTGGTCGAACGGCTGGGGGGCAATCAGCAGATTCCGTTGGACATTCGCATCGTCGCCGCCACCAAGGAAGACCTGCGCCACGCCGCCGATCAAGGCCGTTTCCGGGCCGACCTGTATTACCGTCTGAACGTCGCGCCGCTGCGCATTCCCCCTCTGCGCGAACGAGGCGAGGATGCACTGGTGCTGTTTCAGCATTTCGCGGATGCCGGGAGCCTGCGTCACGGCTTGCCTCGCCACGAACTGCAACCGGGGCAACGGGCAATGCTGTTGCGCCACAGTTGGCCCGGGAATGTGCGCGAGCTGCAAAATGCCGCCGAGCGTTTTGCGCTGGGTCTGGAGTTGGAACTGGAAGGCACATCGCCGCACATACCTGCCTCGACCGGTGGCCTGAGTGATCAAGTCGAAGCCTTCGAGCGCGCTCTGATTGCCGCCGAACTGACCCGCCCTCACAACTCTGTTCGCAGCCTCGCCGAAGCACTGGGCATCCCCCGCAAAACCCTGCACGACAAACTGCGCAAACACGGCCTGATCTTCAGTGGTGGCGGTTCCGATGACAACGAATGAATCTGCGGCCAGCTACCTGGAAACCGTGCTGCATCACGACATCCCCCTGACCCGCGACATGGGCATGAAAGTCATCGCCTGGCAAAACCATCAACTGCGCCTGCACTTGCCGCTGGCGCAGAACATCAACCACAAGAGCACGCTGTTTGGCGGCAGCCTGTATTGCGGCGCCGTGCTGGCGGGTTGGGGTTGGCTGTACCTGCGGTTGAAAGAAGCCGGGATCGACGACGGCCATATCGTGATCCAGGACGGCCAGATCAGCTATCCGCTGCCGGTGAAGCGCGACGGCGTGGCAATTTGCGAAGCGCCGGATGACGCGACCTGGGAGAAATTCCTGAAGCTGTATCAGCGTCGCGGGCGTGCGCGATTGGCGCTGAACACCCGAATCGTGGCCGAAGGGTCGGACGACTCAGCGGTGGAGTTTGTTGGGCAGTATGTGTTGCATAAATAAGCGCGGCATCAGCGGACGAAGAGCGTCGAAGGCGGCATTCCCACGCGGGGCGTAGGAACGATCGGAATCGTGTCCGCCGCAGAATGTTGAGTTGGCTGCGATCAGCCTTTCGCCAACTCCACCAACGCCCCGCGCCACGGCGCATTGCCCGGCAACGCCAGAAAAAACCCGTTGAGCAACGACTCACGCGCCGGGTAATCGAACGTTTCGCCCATCAGGTCCAGCACCACACCGCCCGCCCCTTCCAGCACGCCCTGCGCAGCGGCGGTGTCCCATTGCGAGGTCGGGGCCAGACGCGGGTAGCAATCAGCCGAACCCTCTGCCAGCAGACAGAATTTCAACGAGCTGCCGATGTTGGTCAGCTTCAGTTCGCCCACCACGGAAGAAAGTCCCGCGAGCAACGCCTCCTGCTCCGGGCTGGAATGGCGACGGCTGGCGACCACGGTAAACGCCTCGCCCACACCGGGCTGATCACGCACGGTAATCGGCTCGACGTGATCAACAGCATCGCTGCGCCAGGCCCCCAGGCCCGCTCCGCCAAAGTAACAGCGGTCGTTGGTCGGCATCGATACCACGCCGAACACAACGCGCCCGTTCTCGACCAGCGCGACGTTGACGGTGAACTCTTCGCTGCCGGAGATAAATTCCTTGGTCCCATCCAGCGGATCGACCAGCCACCAACGCTGCCACTGGCTGCGTTCGCTCAACGGAATGTTGGCGTCTTCTTCGGACAGGATGTGAATGCTCGGGTCCAGCGCTTTCAGTCCCGCTACCAACAGCTCGTGAGCGGCCAGGTCGGCAGCGGTCACGGGGGAATTGTCGGATTTGGACGTCACTTCAACGCCCGAGCGCCAGAACGGCAGAATGGCTTCTCCCGCGCGACGGCAGAGGTCGATCACCGGGGCCAGCAACGGGTGGGGCAAACCAGCGAACAGATCAGTCATGGCTGGAAGACCCCGCGCTGGGTCAACAGATCGCGGGTCAGATACAACGCAGCCAAGGCGCGACCTTCTGAGAACTGCGGGTGCTGCGCCAGGCTGGCGAGTTCGCGCAGGTTGATCTTGTCCACGCGCATCGGCTCAGGCTCGTCGCCCTCAAGGCGCTCTTCATACAGATCGGTGGCCAGCACCACTTGAATCTTCTGACTCATGTAGCCCGGCGACAGCGACAGCTCAGTCAGATGTTCAAGGTTGCGCGCCCCGTAACCCGCTTCTTCCTTGAGCTCACGGTTGGCGGCGGCCAGCACGTCTTCGCCCGGCTCGACCAGCCCTTTGGGCAAGGACAGCTCGTATTCATCGGTGCCGCCGCAATACTCTTCCACTAATACGGCGTGGTCGGCATCGAGCATCGCCACGATCATCACCGCCCCGTAACCGTTGCCGCGTCCGACCAGACGTTCATAAACGCGTTCGACGCCATTGGAAAAGCGCAATTGCACTTCTTCGACTCGGAATAGACGGCTGCTCGCGACGATTTCACGGGCGAGTACGGTGGGTTTCTGGCGCATGACAAGCTCCTTGGCGTAGACGGGTTACTATACCGTGGCTTTTCTGAATGTCTGTGTCGGAAAACCACAGCGACTTATTCAATGCCGAGAGACCCGTATGCCTTCTTTGCCCTGGCGCGACATCGACACCGTTCTGCTGGACATGGACGGAACACTGCTCGACCTGCACTTCGACAATCATTTCTGGCTTGAACACCTGCCTAAACGCTACGCGGAGCTGCATGGCGTGAGCCTCGCGATGGCGAAAATGGAGCTGACGCCGCTGTTTGAGAAGAACGCAGGCACGCTGAACTGGTATTGCACCGATTTCTGGAGCAGCGAACTGAAGCTCTCGGTGAAAGAGCTGAAAGTGGAAATTGCCCACCTGATCGCGCTACGCCCCGACGCCGAGCTGTTTCTGGGCGCCATCAAACAGGCTGGCAAGCGGGTGATCATGATCACCAATGCACACCGGGATTCGTTGTCGTTGAAGATGGAGCGGCTGGAGCTGGCGCCCTATTTCGAGCGGCTGATCAGCTCACACGATTACGGCTACCCCAAGGAAAACCCGCAGTTCTGGGACGCGTTGCACGCAGATATCGATTTCGATCCGGCACGCAGTCTGTTCATTGACGACACGCTGCCGATCCTGCGCAGCGCCGGGCGTTATGGCGTGAAACACCTGCTGGCCGTGCGTGAACCCGACAGCCGAAAGGGGCCGAAGGAGACCGAAGAATTCGAAGCCGTTGAAGATTACCGGACCCTGATCCAAGGCCTGTGATCGTTCCCCTGTCACACACACCAATCCCTGTGGGAGTGAGCTTGCTCGCGATGGATGCCTGGAACAAACAGGTATGTATCGAGTGTCAGGCCTATCGCGAGCAAGCTCACTCCTATAGGTTGCCCATTGCGCAACTGTTCGTCTCAGTCCCAATCATCACCCCATGCGACATCCTGCCGCGCTAGAATCCCCGAGCCGACCTGTGCCTTGCGGAGTGAAGATGGACATCAAACAGCTGAAATTCCTGATCGCCCTCGACGAAACCCGTCATTTCGGGCAGGCGGCTGCGCGTTGCCACATCACTCAGCCGACCCTCTCCATGCGTCTGCGCAGTCTGGAAGAAGAGCTGGACCTGCCGCTGGTCAATCGGGGGCAGCGTTTCGAAGGTTTCACAGCCCCCGGCGAGCGCGTGCTGGCGTGGGCACGTACGGTGTTGGCGGCCTATGACGGTTTGCAGGCCGAAGCCGCTGCCTGTCGCGGTCACCTCGTCGGCACCTTGCGATTGGGCGTCGTGCCACTGTCCAACTTCGATCCGCTGCCGTTGCTGCAACGCCTGCACAACAATCACCCAAGCATGCGCTTCGAATTGTCGTCCCTCAGTTCCGAACAAATCCTCGACCAACTGGCGAGCAACCGGCTCGACCTCGGCGTTTCATACCTGGAACGGCTGGACTCGGAACGCTTCGACTCGCTGGAGCTGGCGGAAACGCGCATGGGCCTCATGTACGACCAGCGCCACTTCAGCTTCGGTGACACCCCCCTGAGCTGGGAGAGCCTGATCGAATTGCCGTTGGGCATGCTGACCAGCGGCATGCACTTTCGTCAGTCCATCGACCACAACTTCCAGACCCGCGGGCTGGAACCCCAGCCGCTGATCCAGACCGACGCCGTCCATCAACTGCTGCAAGCCGTTCAGGCCGGTTTCTGCTGCGCGATCATGCCGCTGGACGGCGGGCTCGAAACGCTGACAGATCACCTGCGTCTGCAGCCCATCGAACAGGCGCAGACGCTGGCCCGCCTGGGACTCATCATGCGCCGCTCGGCGCCACGATCCGCGCTGGCCGAGGCGTGCTTTGGCGAGTATCACAAAATGATCGCAGCATCTTGATCGACGTCATCTATTACGGCATCAGTACTAGCGATTAGACGCCATCCGACGAGAGGCCTAGGCTAGGGGCCTGGAAACTCTGCCGGTACGTCCCGATGCATACCAAGCACAAGGAAAGCACGGCGCCCGCAAAACAACTGCCCGCGCCTGCCGCAAGCCAGCCCTACACCTACTCGAATCTGGAGCACGACGCTTCTGAGCCCACCGTGCTCGCGGAAGAAGTGGCGCTGGCCATTGCCTTTAACGGCATCAGCCAGGCGGTGATGCTGGTGACGCCCTCCGATCTGGAAGACTTTATCGTCGGTTTCAGCATCGGCAGCGGCATCATCGAATCCCCCGACGAAATCTACGACATCAAGCTTGGCGGCTGCGGTTCTGCGCAAACGGCGGAAGTTGAAATCGCCAGTCGCGCCTTTTGGAATCTCAAGACTCAGCGTCGACAAATGGCCGGAACCACCGGTTGCGGCCTGTGCGGGGTCGAAGCCGTGGAACAGGCCTTGCCTGAGCTGAACGTGCTCCCCGGTGCTCCGCTGCCCCCGGCCGAATGGCTTCACGGCCTGCGTGAGCGCCTGGACGAATTCCAGCCGCTGGGCCAGTACTGCGGCGCCGTCCATGCCGCGATGTTCATGAACGATAAGGGCGAACTGCTGCTCGGACGTGAAGACATCGGTCGCCATAACGCCCTCGACAAACTGATCGGGGCGCTGATTCGCCAGAACATTTCTACGGCGGGCGGCTTGGCGGTCGTGACCAGCCGTTGCAGCCTCGAATTGATCCAGAAAGTCCTGCGTGCCGGGATACAAACCCTTGTCAGCCTGTCCTCGCCTACCGGCCTGGCGCTGCAATGGGCGCGTCGGCACAACCTCAACCTCATTCATCTGCCAAAACACAGCGCGCCGCGGGTCTACAGCCCGGCCTTGGAGAATTAACGCGTGAGCATGCACAAACAAGCCGACAAGACCCCCGTTCCCCGCTACAAGCCGTACAAAGGTCCGGCCGGCGGATGGGGCGCGCTGATCAGTGTGAGTAAAGCCTGGCTGACCAGTGACAACGCGCTGAAAAACCTGCGCATGATGCTCAAGACCAACCAGAACGGCGGCTTCGACTGCCCGGGCTGTGCGTGGGGCGACTCGCCCGAAAGCGGCCTGGTCAAGTTCTGTGAAAACGGGGCCAAGGCGGTCAACTGGGAAGCCACCAAGCGTCGCGTCGACCCGTCTTTCTTTGCCCGCTACAGCGTCAGCGCGCTGTTGGAGCAGAGCGATTACTGGCTGGAGTATCAAGGCCGCCTGACCGAGCCGATGGTCTACGACGCCCAGACCGATCGTTACAAGCCGATCGCATGGGACGACGCGTTTGCGCTGATCGCCAAGCACCTTAACAATCTGCCCAGCCCGAACATGGCCGAGTTTTACACCTCGGGCCGGGCCAGCAACGAAGCCGCCTATCTGTATCAGCTGTTCGTGCGCGCCTACGGCACCAATAACTTCCCTGACTGCTCCAACATGTGCCACGAGGCCAGTGGCGTTGCGCTGTCGCAAAGTGTGGGCGTCGGCAAAGGCACCGTGACCTTCGACGACTTCGAACACGCCGACGCGATCTTCGTGTTGGGCCAGAACCCTGGCACCAACCACCCGCGCATGCTTGAACCGCTGCGTGAAGCCGTACAGCGCGGCGCCCAGGTGGTCAGCGTCAATCCGCTCAAGGAGCGTGGCCTGGAACGTTTCCAGCACCCGCAACATGCGCTGGAAATGCTCACCAACGGCTCCGAGCCGACCAATACCGCGTTCTTCCGCCCTGCACTGGGCGGTGACATGGCCATGATGCGTGGCATGGCCAAGTTCCTGCTGCAATGGGAACGTGAAGCCCAGGCCAAGAATGAGCCAGCCGTGTTCGACCACGCCTTCATCAACGAGCATACCGACGGCGTGCAGGATTACCTCGCCACCGTCGACGCGACCTCATGGAAATTCATCGTCGAGCAATCGGGCCTGACGCTGGACGACATCGAGCTGTCTGCCCGGATGTATGCCCGCGCCAAGAACGTGATCATGTGCTGGGCGATGGGCATCACCCAACATCGCCATTCGGTGCCGACCATCCAGGAAGTCGCCAACCTGATGCTGCTGCGCGGCAACATCGGCAAGCCCGGCGCGGGCCTGTGTCCGGTGCGAGGCCACAGTAACGTGCAGGGCGACCGCACCATGGGGATCAACGAGCGTCCACCGGCGTTCTTCCTCGATGCGCTGGAAAAACGCTTCCAGTTCAAAGTGCCACGCGAAAACGGCCACAACGTCGTTGAAGCGATCCACGCGATGCTGGAAGGGCGCTCGAAAGTGTTTATCGCCTTGGGCGGCAACTTTGCTCAGGCAACCCCGGACAGCACGCGTACGTTCGAAGCCCTGGGCAATTGCGACCTGACCGTGCAGATCAGCACCAAGCTCAATCGCAGCCACCTGGCCCACGGCAAGGAGGCGCTGATCCTGCCGTGCTTCGGTCGCACCGACATCGATATCCAGGCTGAAGGCCCGCAGGCCGTCACCGTGGAAGACTCCTTCAGCATGGTTCACGCATCCAACGGCCAGTTGAAACCGCTGTCGCGTCACATGCGCTCCGAGCCCGCCATTCTGGCAGGCATCGCCAACGCCACCCTGGGCAAGCAGCCTGTGGACTGGCTGTGGCTGGCGGCAGATTACGGGCGCATTCGCGACCTGATCGCCGACACCATCCCGGCGTTCAAAGACTTCAACGAGAAGATCAAGAACCCGGGCGGTTTCTATCTGGGCAGCACCGCCGGTTCGCGCAAATGGAACACGCCAAGCGCCCGCGCCAATTTCAAGGCAAACGAGCTGCCGGTGGACCTTGTGCACGAAAGCATCCGTGGGACCGGCATTATTCCGGACCTGATCATGCAATCGATGCGCTCCCACGATCAGTACAACACCACAATCTATGGGCTGGATGACCGCTATCGCGGCGTGAAAGGCCAGCGTGACGTGATGTTCCTCAACGAGGCCGACATCGTGCGCCTGGGCTTCGTACCCGGCCAGAAAGCCGACATCGTGTCGATCTGGGGCGATGACATCGAACGGCGCGTGAAGGGCTTTACCCTGCTGCCGTTCGATATTCCGGCGGGCCAGGCAGCGGCTTACTACCCAGAGGTCAACCCCTTGGTGCCGCTGGAAAGCATTGGCGATGGCAGCCATACGCCAACGTCCAAGTTTGTGGCGATCAAACTGGAGCGGCACGCCGAGGTGGCGCGGATTATTTAACTAACGCCGCTATCCCCTGTAGGAGCGAATTCATTCGCGAAAGGGTCTTGAAGTCGACAGTGATGCGTCGAGTGTACTCACGCTTCGCGAATGAATTCGCTCCCACAGGGGCTCCCCATACGCTCAACTCCGCATTGCCCCGAAGTCCCTATCCTGCCCACAAAAAAGGCCCAAATCGCATGATTTGGGCCTGTGGGAAGTAATCTAGGACTCGTCAAACCTCACTAAGTTCCGCATCAAAAACAATAACTTAGGCTTTTGTATACAAGTCGTGTTATTCGTCGGATTTCGATTGTGACATTTTCTTCATGATTGCAGGATCGCGTCGTCATCCCTACGAGCATCCCTACATGAAGTATTCCTCGATTCTGTTGTTGTCCCTCTCGCTGGCCACCGGTTTCGCCTCAGCAGGCGATAACCTGAACGCTGGCGTGGGCGGCGCATTGGGTGGGGTACTGGGTTCAGTTGTCGGTCAACAAATCGGCGGCAGCACCGGTTCTGCCATCGGCGCAGGACTGGGCGGCGCGGCTGGCGGCGCAGTGGGCGCCAACCGTCACAACCGTACCGAAGCCGCCATCGGCGGCGGTTTGGGCGCGGCAGGCGGCAACGTGATTGGTCGGAGTGTCGGCGGCAGCACCGGCAGCCTGATCGGCGCAGCGGCAGGCGGCGGTGCCGGTGGCGCGCTGGGTAACTATATGGGCGAAGAGAGCCGTCGTGACGACAATCGTCGCGGCTATCGCGGTGACCGTCGCGACTACCACGGCGGTCATGGCAAGCGTCACTACGACCACGGCCGTCATCGCGGCTGGCGTCATCGCTGACAGCAGCGCAACGCCTTCGACAGGGACATTCACCGGCCGCCGATAACGCGGCCGGTTTGCGTTTCCAGGCGCTTCAGAGCACCAGACGCTCCATCGCCGCGCGCAACGCTACAGGAATCGGCACAGGCTGATTCGACACCCGATCCACGAACACGTGCACGAACCGCCCCGCCGCACACGCCTCTTCTTCACCCACCTTGAACACTGCCAGCTCGTACTGCACTGAACTGTTCCCCAGTTTTCCGACGCGCAACCCCACCTCAATCAGGTCGGGATAAGCGACTGACGCAAAGTAATCACAGGACGAACTGACTACGAACCCCACCACCGCCCCATCGTGGATATCCAGCCCGCCCTGCTCAATCAGGTAGCTGTTCACGGTGCTGTCGAAGAAGCTGTAGTAGGTGACGTTGTTCACATGGCCGTAAATGTCGTTGTCATGCCAGCGTGTGGTGATGGGCTGAAAGTGGCGGTAGTCGGCGCGTATCGGAGTTTCGCTCATGCGTTGTCCTCGGTGGGCAAGTGTGGACCTGACACTACGACGATTTAGGGTATCCATGAAACCTGTGGGAGCGAATTGATTCGCGATGGCGGCGTAACAACACCATCACCTGCGCCTGAGAATACGCATCGTGAATGAATTCGCTCCCACAGGAGACTGCATCTGCAGCCCCTAATGAAGTTGGCCCTGAACCCAAGCCCTCACTTCGCCATAGGGGTAATCCTCCAGCACCGCGAAACCAGGAATGCCCCGGGCCTTGAGTTTGGTAAACACCGGCACGCTGATTCCGCATAAAAATCGGGTCAGGCATTCAAGGCTGGGATCATGCCCCAACGCCTGCAAATGCTTGCTGACAAACTCGCTGCACAAATCCCCCAGATCCCGCTCATCGAGCGGCCTCAGCTCGGGAGGCTCCGGCAACACCGCGACATGCCCTGCACACACCGAGCAATGCCCGCAGCGATCAGGCGCCCGCTCATCGCCAAAGTACGTAGCAAGGCGATGACTCAGGCACTGTTCACTCGCGAATAGAACCAGCATCGCGTGAATACGCGCCACTTCGGTCGTCTCATGATGCACGAAGTATGCGTGAAGCTCTTCGCTCAGCACCTGGATATCAAAATCCGTGACCAGCACGTTGTAGACGTCGGTCATCTGCTTGGTTTCCAGCTCGATCCAACCCTTTTCCTGAAAGAAATCCAGGGCTGTCACCACACGCCCGCGCTCCGCCTTGTATTGCTGGTAAATCGCGTCGAAGTCCACAGTCGCCCAGGTTCGCGCACGGCGAGAGGTGTCGACCAACGCCTGCACGAACAGCTGCCGCTCTCCCTGGAACTGCTGCACCAACGCGTCTGGCTCGATCAAATATTTGAAGCGGTACTCCGCGAAATACGAGTAACGGGGCGCGATGATCCCGCGCAGTTCAAGCTGAACAAGCAACGTTTTCAACGGCAGCTGGCGGATGTTGCTCATGTCGGAAAGATGCAGCAGCAAGAATTCCCACTGGCCGTCATGGCGCGCACTGAGCAAATCCTCCAGCACCCGACGAATCCCCTCGCGCTCGGGCGTGTCCCCGTACACAAAATTTTCCAGCACGTTGAGGCTGTCGCGATTGGCCAGCACCAGACACTCGGAGACGGCACCGTCGCGCCCTGCCCGGCCAATTTCCTGGCTGTAGTTCTCGACCGATTTTGGCAGATCGAAATGCACGACGTTGCGGATGTCACTTTTGTCGATGCCCATCCCGAACGCAATGGTAGCGACGATGCAGTTCAGGCGCCCCGCCATGAACTGACGCTGGATCGATTCGCGTCTGTCGTGGGGTAATCCGGCGTGATAGGCCTGCGCCGGAATGCCCTGCTCCGCCAAATGCGCCGCCACGAATTCGGCGGTTTTCTGCAAGGTGACATACACAATGCTCGGCTGCCCGGCCCGCTCGCCCAGCCACTGCGTCAGGCGTCTGCGTTTGTCACGCCCCGGCGTGGGTTCGACCAACAGCGTGAGATTCGGCCGATAAAATCCGGTCGTCACCACGTCTTTGGGCGCGATGGCGAATTTGCTCTGCATGTCTTCGATGACGTGTGGAGTGGCAGTCGCGGTCAGCAATAGCGCTTGCGGGATACTGAATTCGCGCTGGTAGTCCGGAAGCTTGAGATAGTCCGGGCGGAAGTTGTGCCCCCATTCCGAGATGCAATGCGCCTCGTCGATCACCAACAGCGAGATCGGCACCTGCGCGATGAAGTGCCGGAATCGCTCATTTTTTAGACGCTCTACCGAAATCATCAGAATTTTCAGTTCGCCGGAGCGGGCGCGGTTCATCACGTCTGTCACGTCTTCACGACTCTGTGCCGAATCGATACTCGCCGCTGAGATGCCGTGGCGCTGCAAAAAGGTCAACTGGTCCTGAATCAGCGCCAGCAACGGAGAAACCACTAGTGTGAGGTTTGGCAATAGCAAGGCTGGCAACTGGTAACACAGCGATTTTCCGGAGCCGGTGGGAAAGATCGCGGCAACGGAACGACCCGCCAATACCGCGCTGATCGCTGCCTCTTGTCCAGCGCGGAACTGCCGATAGCCGAAAACCTGCTCAAGCGTTTGATGCATGTACCGTCCTCCATGAACCGTCGCAAAGGCCTGAACCTTAGCGCGGCAGGTTCGGGCGACGAACACCTAAACCGTTACAGAAATGCCAAACAGGATACATCTCTGATAAGCGAGGGATGTGTACGACTAGCAAAACGACATCGCGCCGTTTAACCTCGCCGCAACTTTTACTCACATCTGATTTCACTCGCTGAAGAGGGCCTAGAGGCCCCATTGCAGCACGAAAATCGCCAAGGAGAGGCCATGCAACCCACCCTGCCGCCCGAGGATGACGGCCAGATCGTCATGCAGCGTCTGACGCCAGACCAGTTCGACGTCGTGCTCGGTTCGCACCCCGCAAAAAGAAAACTCCCACCTGCCAAACATACGTGGCCGCTCAGCAGCGTGTTGATTTGTCTGGCGCTAGTGATGGCAATTCTCTACCTCGTCGCTCAGATGTTTCATACGCAGAAACCCGCTCCAATGCCCGTCGCCACGTTACCGGCGGCTGACGTCATCGAAGCACCTGAACCCGAGGCTCAAACACCCGAAATACGGACGACCGAGCAAGTGGTCTACGTCGCTCCCAAGCTAGATACCACCCAACCTGCGACGTCAAAGCCGCTCGACGACTGCATGAAGCAAGGCAATGTGATCGACCGAGACGTCATCAATTGCCGGTTTGGCGATATTCAACCGACGGACTACAACGCACCCCGACCACAGGGCATGGTGTCTGACCGTTACATGGCGCAGTACAAGGCGACCGCCGCCAAGCCTCAGGCTGAAACGGGCCGTCGCTATGAAGTCGCGGGCGTACTCATCAGGGAAGTGGATGGGCGCAATCGGTATGAAGCGCGCTACCGCATCTACAACAATCACGTCGAAAACAATAGCGTGTGCATGAACTTCAAAGCGGACAGCGTCGAATATCGCGAATGCCGTCGCGCCGCTGCACCGTACTTCAAAGACATGTGCAGCGACTGGACCAAGCGCGCTGCCAAAGACAGGGACGAGAAAAACAAACTCGCACAGGAACAGTTCTGTGAGGCGGCTAATACTTATCGACCCTGATGCGGACTGACACACTTTGGAGCCTTTTGACAGGCTCATATTGCGAAACAGTTACGCTTTTGCCAAATGAATATCCTCAACCTACCTTTTGGAGACCTATCAACCCAAAGGATAATTAATCATGAGTGTTTTAACAGTATTCTTTTGCGGTACCGGCTCTAACAGTTTTGACCCATTCAATAAAAGCTATTGGGACGGCGAGCTGGTATCCACACTGGCTTCAAACATGAACAACCGAGAGTTTGCCGACTGGATCATTATTGATGGCCCTGGCAGTGGCAACTTGCAAGCCGATAACCTGTTCACTGAGCCCGGCGGCTATGGCATGACCGGAACGCTATTTGGCAAAGGCTGGGAAGAAAATGTCGGTCATGCATTGGCGATGATAAAAGGCAAAACGAACTGGCAGCGCACGAAGTTGACCAAGCAGGAATACGATCGATTGAAGAAAGCCAACATTCCTGTTGAAGACCTTGATCGAACCGGGTGCTGGCTGTGGCGCACTTACGACTACGGGGATCGCAAAGTCACCCCCCAGCAGCTTCAGGAAAAAATCATCCAGATCTTCCGCAAGAAAGATGAAAAAGGCCGCCCGATTCCCAAACAGGTCAATCTGGTGGGCTGGAGCCGCGGGGGTATCAGTTGCCACATGCTGGCCAATGCCATGCTGGCAGACCCTGAGCTGAAGCACATTGCCGTCAATATCTTCGCCATCGACCCTGTGCCGGGTGCGCTGAACTTCCAGGCTCACCGCGTCACGCTCGGTGCCAACGTCAAACAGTATATTGGCTTTTACGCACGTGATGAACGCTCCAAAGGTTTCGCCTGCGTAGCGCCGCACACCGCGCCAAGCACCCAGGTACATATCTTCCCAATGGCAGGTCGCCACGCAACGTTAGTGGGCAACGCGGCCGATGATGGCGCCAATGGCAGAAATGCTTTTACGGAACCGGGTTTGATCATCCGTCATTACGCCGAGCAAAGTCTGACTCGCTGGGGGGCTCCGCTGAATAAAATGCTCAAGCTGACTTCCGCCAAAATTGATGAGTATTTGAAAGTGATTGCACGAAACGATAAGAGTTTTATCGGTATGCGCAGCAAATCTTATACCGCCATTACGGAAGCGGACGCCGGAGAGCGCCGCGTCTCGTGGGGCGATAAGGGTGTGAAGTTTTCAGCCGTGAACGGCAATGCATTCTTTCCCAACGCAGGCTTGTCCGCCCCTGTTGCGCCAACGTCGAGTTTTCACAAGCCCATTAGTTGAAATTTCACTTCCATTTTATTGAATGTGATTTACAAGACCGTTCAAGCTGTATCGCTTCACATTATACGTAAAACTGAAAAACCGATTGACACCCTGCCGTGACATAAACGAAGCGGCAATACGTCATCAAGAATTCCAGGCAACTGTCTCGCTCTTGACCGGGATCATGAATCACCGTCGAGGGCGAGTTTGCCAACAAAGACCTCGGCAACATTTTTCAGTCACTGGCTCGACAAAACGCGATTTCAGCGGTCATACCTTCCGCCAAGCAGAGGCTTTCAGCCGATCACTTCAGGAAAACCCCATGACCCACACTCGCTACCTTCCGCTCATGTTCGCCGCCCTGATTGCCACCCTCGCAGGCTGCGGCGATAAAAATCCCGAGAAAGCCAGCAGCGCCTCTGCCGACGCTCGCGGCCTCTCGAAGTCGATGACGGTAGACGTGAGCGGTGCCATGAATCTGCACTACGAAGCCAAAGGCGATGCCGTCAGCGTTGGCTTCCTGCCCGGCAAGCTGCCCGGCGCGAACTGGCTGACGCTCAGTGCGGACCAGGAAGCAGACGGTGATCGCAACGAAGTCAGCATCGGCCCCATCCTCGGTTTCTCTTTCGAGGACCCGGACCAGCAGAAACAGGCGATCATGTTTCAGGGTGGCCGCGTTGAAGTCGCTCACGATGAAAACAGCGCGTCCTACGACACCGGCTCGTACTACCAGTATTTCGACACAGACAAGGACGGCACGAACAGCAACGTCAAACTCGACTTCAGCAAGATCGAGAAGCTGACGTCATCCAACAAGCTGTTGGACCGTTATAGATTGGTAGGCACGTTTCAGTTCAACGCCGCACTCTCCCCCGAACAGCCCACCGACGAATGCACCAAAGAAGCCGCCGCCTTCGCGGCCCAACACGGCGAACGCCACCCCGGCTTCGACGCGAAACTGTGCAACGCGAAGAACGTCGTTGCCAAGGGCAGTTTTGATATCACGCAGGATTTTCCGGTGACGGGGAAATCAGGCTGAGCCATAAGATCGGGCAAGATCTGACGCCGAAAGATATCTATAAAAAAACCGCCCCTAGAGGCGGTTTTTTGGTCAGCAAAGCCCGGTCTTACAACTTCGGACCCGCTGCCTTGATCGCATCGCTCACGTCGAACTTCTTGAAGTTCTCGATGAACAGACCGGCCAGCGCCTTGGCCGCTTCGTCGTACGCTGCTTTGTCGGCCCAGGTATTGCGTGGGTTCAGCAGCCCGGTGTCGACGCCTGGAACGGATTTCGGCACGTCCAGGTTAACGGTGTCGAGGTGCTCGGTTTCTGCACCGATCAGCGCGCCGCTCTGGATCGCGGCAATAACGCCACGGGTGGTCGGGATGTTGAAGCGTTTGCCAACACCGTAGCCGCCGCCGGTCCAGCCGGTGTTAACCAGGTAAACCTTCGAGCCGAAGCCGCGGATACGCTTGATCAGCAACTCAGCGTATTCGCCGGCCGGACGCGGGAAGAACGGTGCGCCGAAGCAGGTGGAGAAGGTCGACTTGATGCCAGCGCCCGAACCCATTTCGGTCGAACCGACCAGCGCGGTGTAGCCCGACAGGAAGTGGTAGGCCGCTTGTTCTTCGCTGAGGATCGACACGGGCGGGAGAACGCCGGTCAGGTCGCAGGTCAGGAAGATCACAGCGTTTGGCTCGCCACCGAAGTTTTTCTCGGAGCGCTTTTCAACGTGTTCCAGCGGGTACGCGGCGCGGCTGTTCTGGGTCAGGCTGCTGTCTGCGTAGTCGGCGTGCTGGTTGGCGTCGAGAACGACGTTTTCCAGCACAGCGCCATGCTTGATGGCTTTCCAGATGACCGGCTCGTTCTTCTCCGACAGGTCGATACACTTGGCGTAGCAACCGCCCTCAATGTTGAACACAACACCTTCGCCCCAGCCGTGCTCATCGTCACCGATCAGGTAACGGCTCTCGTCTGCGGACAAGGTGGTTTTGCCAGTGCCCGACAGACCGAAGAACAGGGTCACATCGCCTTCTTCGCCGATGTTGGCGGCGCAATGCATTGGCAGCACGTCAGCGGCCGGCAGCAGGAAGTTCTGCACGGAGAACATGGCTTTTTTCATCTCGCCGGCGTAACGCATGCCTGCGATCAGCACCTTCTTCTGTGCGAAGTTGAGGATGACGCAGCCGTCGGAGTTGGTGCCGTCGCGTTCTGGCTCGCAGATGAAGTTGGCAACGTTCAGCACCTGCCATTCCTGGCGACCAGCAGGGTTGTACTGGGCCGGATTGATGAACAGGCAACGACCGAACAGATTCTGCCAGGCAGTCTGAGTGGTCATCTTGACGGCCAGGTAGTGATCGGATGCCGAGCCTACGTGGACGTGAGAAACGAAATGTTCCTGAGCGTTGTTGAACGACTCGACACGCGCCCACAGGGCATCGAACTTGTCAGCAGGGAATTTGCGGTTGATCGGACCCCAGGCGATGGCGGCCGAGGTGCTCGGCTCATCGACGATGAAACGGTCCGCTGGCGAGCGACCTGTACGGTGACCGGTTTCGACGACGAGCGCGCCGGTGTCGGACAGTACGCCTTCTTCGCGTTTGAGGGCTTCTTTAACCAGTTCGTCGACACTGAGATCGGCGTAAACGGCGTTGTTGGCTTGCGTCATGAGATTCCCCGTCGGCCCGCTGGCCGAGTGCTCCAAACGTTTTGTAGTAGAAAAACCCAAACTACTACAGCTGAAAAGTGGGCCGGATTATGCCAGAAAAGGCCAAAAAAGGTAGGGGCCAACTGTCAGAACTACATAATCCAGAGCCAAGCAGGCCGGGCGGAAACCATTCAGCCCGACCTTGGCACTACATCGACACTACATTAATGACGGGTGTCAGAAGGGGTATCGATCCCACCGCCTGCAAACAGCTGCGCCACGTCAGCGGCATCGAACAGGTAGCGCTGATTACAGAACTGGCAATCGATCTCGACCATGCCGTTGTGTTCGATCACCAACTGCTGCGCATCCTCAAGGCCCAGGCTGACCAGCGCGTTAGCGGAGCGCTCGCGGGAGCAGCTGCAACGGAACACCAGCGGCTGAATGTCGAACATGCGCACGGCGTCCTCATGGAAGAGACGATGCAGCACGGTTTCGTTGTTCAGGCTCAGCAGCTCTTCGGCGGTAAGGGTATCGACGAGGGTATTGACGTGCTGCCAGCTGGCTTCGCGCTCTTCCGCGTCAGTGAGACGTGCGGGAGGGAGTTGCTGAAGCAGAAGACCGCGCGCTCGCTTGCCGTCAGCCTTGATCCAGAAGCGCGTAGGCAATTGCTCGGACATCACGAAGTAGCTGGAGAGGCAAGCCGACAGGTCGACGCCGTCCAGCCCCACGATCCCTTGGTAGCGTTTACCCTGGCGAGGATCGATGGTCATGGTCAGGTCGCCGTCTGGCATCAGCTCCTGCAACGTGGCTGCCGGGGTGATGAGGCTTTCGTCATAACGGGCGATGCCGCGGATTTCGCGGTCGCTGGAGCACTCGACCATCAGCAGCGAAACCGGCCCCAGCGAGCGCGCCTGCAAGACCAGCAAGCCGTCGAATTTCAGCGTGCCGACCAGCAAGGCAGCTGCAGCGAGCATTTCGCCGAGCAGTTGCGCAACCGGTTCGGGGTAAGGGTGCTTGGCAAGTACCTCAGCGTAGCTACGCTCCAGTGCCACAAGCTCACCGCGAACGTCGCTCTCGTCGAAGATGAAACGTTGGGTGTAATCAATGTCCGGGAAATTTTGCATATGAAGAAAGGTATCTGAGTAATGACAAAGTGATGACAAGCGCTTATAAAACGCCGTTTAGCACCGATGGGTGCACTGTCATGCCGATGGGGGCATCTTATGGACTATCCCGCGTTGTTCCAAGCCAAGTGGAACGCCAAAAAATTCCTGCTGTGTAATCTGATCGCGCTAGCACTGCTGCTGGTGTGGATCTGGCCCACAGGCCACGCCGCTTTCACCCAATTCGACGAATGGCTTTTTCATGTGCTGAACCGCCCACTTGAGCAAAACAAAGTGTGGTTGTGGATCTGGACGATTGCCAGTATGCGCCCGTTCGATATCGTCGTCGGGCTGATCTTGCTGGTGCTGCTGATCAAGGGCGACTGGGTATTCAAAGCGGTACAAACCCGCGCCGCGCTGATCGGCTTCGTACTGACGTTGATTCTGTTGCTGATCATTCGCACGGTGTTCTCCAAAATCATCGATCACACCTCCCTGCAACATGACAGCGCCTCCATGGTGATCCCGGACGCGATCAAGCTCAGCGAAATCTTCCCCACACTGGAAGACAAATGGCAGTTGAAGGACCGCTCAAGCCAGAGTTTTCCCGGCGACCACGCTTCGGTGCTGCTGATCTGGGCGATGTTCATGACTGTGTTCAGCCGTACGGTGGGTCAGCGCGTGATCATCTGGGTGCTGGCGCTGCTGTTCATGATGCCCCGCCTGGTGGCTGGCGCTCATTGGGGCCAGGACGATTACATTGGCGGCGTGATGATCGCCCTGCTGGCGTTGGCTTGGAGTTGTTACACGCCGTTCGTGGCAGTGGCCACACGCTTTCTGTTGCAAGTCACGGCGCCGATTTTCAACCTGTTCGCCAAGGTGCCGCTGCTGGGCTGTCTGAGCATCATGAAGCCGGGCGCACGATTGTAAGAGATCCGCATTGGCAGGGCCGCCGGGGGTGGCGCCTGCACACCGCGACCAGACGTTCACCCCGCGAACGCGTACTCAGTCATCCCCCGACCGAAAATGAAACAGCTGGCGTCGCTGCTTTTTGGTCGGTTTGCCGTCCGTGGTCACGCCCAGGCTCCCAGCCTTGCGCATCTCGGCCGCCTGTTCCCGCTTCGCGAGGCTTTCCGGTGTTTCGCTGTACAGCAACTGAGCTTCCGGCGCCCCCCGACGAACGATGGACAGCGCCTGAACCACCACCGTGCGCTCATCGAACCCGGCTCGAATCTGAAACTCGTCACCAATGCGCGGCTCCTTCCCGGGCTTGCAACGCTCGCCTCGGCAATGCACCTTGCCGCTTTCAATCGCTGCTTTCGCCAGCGCGCGCGTCTTGAAGAAACGCGCTGCCCAGAGCCATTTGTCCAGACGAACCTTGTCGTCCTCTTCTGCCTTTTGTGCCATCTGAATTCCTCAACCGGGTAATAGTCAGAACTGTACTACGCAACGCCGGGCGCGCAGTAATCTCAAACCTTGATTAGAATTCCCCGCACATGCGTAGGGGTATGCGCTTTATCGCTCGTGCGGCTATCGTTCCCGGATTGTCACACAGCAGACCGCGTTGGCCGTTAGAGTCATCGGCGCTGGCATTGAGCAGCCTGCATTTCAAGCCTTGTCCCCGGCTTTTCGGGTGTCAGGGAGAACGCGCAACTTGACGGAATCGCTTTGAAAACATTCGACCATCTCACAGTCATCGGCCTTCGCGAATGGGTGGCGCTGCCCAACTTGGGGGTGGCAGGCTTGCGCGCGAAAATCGACACCGGGGCCAGCACATCCAGCCTGCATGCCACGGAAATCGAACCTTTCGAACGCGACGGCGAAAAGTGGGTGCGCTTCAACGCTCACTTGGGGACCGTCGTGCAGTTACGACATCGCCGTTGCGAAGCGCAGCTGGTGGCGATGAAGACCATCAAAAGCTCCAACGGCCAGGCGCAGGTGCGATACGTGATTCGCACCACCCTTGCCTTGGGAGATCGGGTCTGGCCGGTGGAATTCACCCTCGCCTGCCGCAAGGCCATGCGTTACCGGTTGCTATTGGGTTCCAAGGCTTTGATTGACGGCCAACTGGTGGTCAATCCGGGCATTACTTACGTTCAGGACAAACCGGTTTTTCCGGCCTCCAATCCCTCTGCCACAGGTGTTGCATGAAGATCGCTGTGCTTTCGCGAAACCCGCGTCTGTATTCAACTCGCCGTCTGGTCGAAGCTGGCATTCAGCGTGGCCATGAGGTCGTGGTGATCGATACCCTGCGCGCCTATATGAACATCGCCAGTCATAAGCCGCAGATTCACTATCGAGGAAAACCCCTGGAAGGCTTTGACGCGGTCATTCCGCGCATTGGCGCTTCCGTTACCTTCTACGGCTGCGCCGTGCTGCGTCAATTCGAGATGATGGGCGTGTTCCCGCTCAACGAATCCGTCGCCATCGCGCGCTCCCGGGACAAATTGCGTTCGTTGCAATTGTTGTCGCGGCGCGGAATCGGCCTGCCGGTGACGGGTTTCGCTCACTCCCCTGACGACATCCCCGACCTGATCCAGATGGTCAACGGCGCGCCGTTGGTGATCAAGGTGCTGGAAGGCACCCAAGGCATCGGCGTCGTGCTCTGCGAAACGGCAACGGCAGCGGAATCGGTGATCGAAGCCTTCATGGGGCTCAAGCAGGACATCATGGTGCAGGAGTACATCAAGGAAGCCGGAGGCGCGGACATTCGCTGCTTCGTGGTGGGCGACAAGGTGATTGCTTCGATGATGCGTCAGGCCAAACCCGGTGAATTCCGCTCCAACCTGCACCGGGGCGGCACCGCCAGCCTGATCAAGATCACGCCGGAAGAACGCATGACTGCCATCCGCGCCGCCAAGGTCATGGGCCTGAGCGTCGCGGGCGTCGACATCCTGCGCTCGAACCACGGGCCACTGGTGATGGAAGTGAACTCATCGCCGGGCCTGGAAGGCATCGAAGCCACGACCGGCAAGGACGTGGCGGGGATGATCATCCAATACATCGAAAAAAACGGCGGCCCGCACATGACGCGCACGAAAGGGAAAGGGTGATTCGGTAATCAACCTCGAATGTCTGTAGCAGTCCGCCTTGCCGGCGCTGGCGCGCCAGTGAACGCCTCCGCCGGGAAGCCGGGCTGCTACAGGATCGGATGACTAATCCGCATCCCTCGGCAGCATCAACCCCAACGGCAGCCGAACCCTCGCTTCCAGCCCGCCTCCCGATCGATTGCGCAGTTCGACGTTGCCGCCGTGCATGGCAGCGATGCGTTTGACGATGGCGAGGCCCAGCCCGGTGCCTTTGCCACTGCGGGCACGGTCGCCGCGGATGAAGGGGTTGAAGATGCCTTCCAGCTCGGAGGGGTCAATGCCCATGCCTCGGTCCAGCACGCTGAGCACAACATAAGGCGCGCCGCTGTCACCTGACACATAAGCTGCTACTTCAACGCCATCTCCCGCATGGTGCATGGCGTTGCCGATGAGATTGGCGAGCAGGCGTTTCATCGAGACGCGACGCAGCGGAAACGGCGGGATGGATTCCAGGCATAAACGCACCTGCTCGACCGGGCTGTTGTACGGCGCCACCACTTCGTGAACCAGTTCGACCAGATCGACTTCCTCGACTTCTTCGTCGCGTCCATCACGAATGAACGCCAGGAACTGATCGAGAATCGCGTCCATGTCTTCGATGTCCCGGACCATGCCATCCATGAATTCGTTGTCCTTGGGCATCAATTCCAGCGACAGGCGCAATCGCGTGAGCGGCGTGCGCAAGTCGTGGGAAACCCCGGCCAGCATCAGCTCCCGCTCCTGCCCTGCCTGTTCGACGTCCTCCGCCATCTGATTGAAGGCGCGGTACACCTCGGTCATTTCGCTGGGGGTGTCGCTGACGGGCAAACGGACGCTACGCCCCTGCCCCAATTGGCGAGCCGCGAACACCAGACGTTTGAGTGGCCGATTCAGCTGGCTGACGAAAATCCAGGCCGACGCCGTGGACAGCAAACCGATGGCGAGGAACCAGCCGAGTACGCTCCAGATTTTCTGACCGCGTAACGGGTGAGGATACAAAGGGACCTTGAGCCAGCCATCGCCCAGACTCGGCGCGCGAACCCACAGCGCAGGCGGCGCGTGGACCCGCAGCCGTACTTCGGTGTCGGCTCCCAACTCGGCCTGCATCTGGCGTTGATAAATTTCCGAGTAAGGCCAGTGTTGCTCGCCTTCCGGTACGCCACCGCCGACGACACGAATCAGCCCCGCCGCATCGGCGATCGTCTGCCGGTCGCTTTCATCTGCCGCCCAATACGCCCGCAAGGTGAGCGCGACGCCGTGGCTGTACTGACGGTCGACCAGCACGTCTTCGTTCATCAGCAGATACACCAGCGTCAGCGCCTTGGAAAACAGCACGACGATGAGCACCAGCCACAGGGTGCGGGAAAAGAAGCTTTGCGGGAACCAGAGCGGAGTCTTCATAACGGTGGCTATACACTTTGCAGGAGCGAGGCAAACTCGCGAGATGTCGCGGATGGCAAGAGACAGCAAAACCAGCCACCTCGACACCCCCTCTTGGGAGGCGCGAAATGACTGGCTGGCGTAAGCAGGCGATCAAAGCGCCCAACAGGCAACCTGTCGATGTGCTTACTGCTTGTTGGCACCGTCTGGCACGAATACATAACCCACACCCCAGACGGTCTGGATATAACGCGGTTTGGCGGCATCGACTTCGATCAAACGGCGCAGGCGTGAAATCTGTACATCGATGGATCGCTCCAACGCGTCCCACTCGCGGCCTCGGGCAAGATTCATCAGTTTGTCGCGAGTCAGCGGCTCCCGAGCGTGCATGACCAACGCCTTGAGAACAGCGAACTCGCCGGTGGTGAGCATGTGAACCTGATCACCCTTTTTCAGCTCGCGAGTGGCGAGCGAAAGCTCGTATTCACCGAACGTGACGGTTTCGTCTTCACTGGCAGGCGCACCGGGCACCGGCGCGGACTGGCGTCGCAGGACCGCTTTGACACGGGCCATCAGTTCATCGGGGTTGAATGGCTTGGCCAGGTAATCGTCGGCGCCCAGTTCCAGCCCTTTGATGCGGCTCAACTCGTCGCCCTTGGCCGTCAGCATAATGATCGGCACCTGGTTGTTCGCGGCACGCAGTCTGCGGCAGGCAGACAAGCCGTCTTCGCCGGGCAGCATCAAATCCAGCACGACGAGATGGAACACTTCCCGAGCCAGCAGACGATCCATGTGCTCGACATTGGGCACAGCACGGGCGCGGTAGCCCTTGCTGGTAAAAAAACGTTCTAACAGGCTGCTCAGACCCGGGTCATCATCAACGATGAGGATTTTCTCGCCTTCAGCCGTTTGTGCAGTGCTGCTCATTGGAAGCTCCTTTGATCTCGGCGCGCATTATGGCGTAGCTGCTGTTATGTGCACCGTGTGCATTGTTAGCAGATTTTTCCTGGGGTCACACGGATGCTCTGCGCGGGGCATTACAGATATCCACAGCGTAGCCGTGCAGTCCTGACAAGCCCTCCGACGAGGCAATCCCCTAATCCGGGTTCACTGGGTATAATGCGCCGCCCTCAAGATCAGGCACCACTCGCTCAAGGCCTTCGCCAGCAGCCGGATTTTTTGCACACACATTTGCCAGGTGGTTTTATGGACAGCATCAACAGCCGCATCGCCGAGGAACTCGGCGTCCGCCCGCAACAGGTCGCAGCGGCCGTCGCGTTACTGGATGAAGGCTCTACCGTGCCGTTCATCGCTCGCTACCGTAAAGAAGTGACTGGCAGCCTCGATGACACTCAACTGCGTCATCTGGAAGAGCGTCTGCGCTATCTGCGTGAACTGGACGAACGTCGCGTCAGCATCCTTGCGAGCATCGAAGAGCAAGGCAAGTTGACCCCGGAACTGGCACGCGACATCAAGCTCGCCGACACCAAGACCCGCCTCGAAGATTTGTACCTGCCTTATAAACAGAAGCGCCGCACCAAAGGCCAGATCGCTCTTGAAGCAGGTCTCGGCGAGTTGGCGGATGGCCTGTTCAACGATCCGAGCCTGACGCCGGACACCGAAGCCGCGCGCTTTGTCGATGCCGAAAAAGGCTTCGCTGACGTCAAGGCCGTGCTGGAAGGTGCCAAATACATCCTGATGGAGCGTTTTGCCGAAGACGCCACGCTGCTGGAGAAACTGCGCAGCTTCCTCAAGCAGGAAGCCGTGATCAGCGCCCGCGTCGTAGCCGGCAAGGAAGAAGAAGGCGCCAAGTTCCGCGACTACTTCGAACACGACGAGCCCTTGAAAAGCATGCCGTCCCACCGTGCGCTGGCCATTTTCCGCGGCCGCAACGAAGGCATTCTCAGCTCTGCGCTAAAAGTGGGTGAAGAGCTGCCAGGCACGCTGCACCCGTGCGAGATGATGATCAGCGAGCGCTTCGGCCTGCAGAATCAGAACCGCCCGGCGGACAAATGGCTGGGTGAAGTGGTGCGCTGGACCTGGAAGGTGAAGCTGTATTCCCATCTGGAAACCGACCTGCTGGGCGAGCTGCGCGATGGCGCCGAGACCGAGGCGATCAACGTCTTCGCCCACAACCTGCATGACCTGCTGCTGGCCGCCCCGGCGGGCCCGCGCGCCACACTGGGTCTCGACCCTGGCCTGCGCACCGGTTGCAAAGTGGCCGTGGTCGATACCACCGGCAAACTGTTGGACCACGCTACGGTTTACCCGCACGTGCCGAAAAACCAGTGGGATCAGACGATCGCCGTATTGGCTGCCCTGTGCGCCAAACATTCGGTCGACCTGATCGCCATCGGCAACGGCACCGCCAGTCGCGAAACCGACAAACTGGCCGCTGAGTTGATCAAAAAATACCCAGGCCTGAAAATGACCAAGGTCATGGTCTCCGAGGCCGGTGCATCGGTGTACTCGGCGTCGGAACTGGCCGCCAAGGAATTCCCGGATCTGGACGTGTCGATCCGTGGCGCGGTGTCCATCGCCCGTCGCCTGCAGGACCCGTTGGCCGAGCTGGTGAAGATCGATCCGAAATCCATTGGCGTCGGCCAGTACCAACACGATGTGTCGCAGCTCAAGCTGGCCCGTGGTCTGGACGCCGTGGTCGAAGACTGCGTGAACGCCGTGGGCGTCGATGTGAACACGGCGTCGGTCGCCCTCCTCGCCCGCATTTCCGGTCTGAACACGACACTGGCGCAAAACATCGTGACCCACCGTGACGAGAACGGCGCTTTCAAAACCCGCGCCGCGCTGAAGAAAGTCGCGCGTCTGGGCGAGAAAACCTTCGAACAGGCCGCAGGCTTCCTGCGCGTCATGAACGGCGACAACCCGCTGGATTCGTCCGCCGTTCACCCTGAGGCGTACCCGTTGGTACAACGCATTGCTGCCGAAACCGACCGCGACATTCGCTCGCTGATCGGCGACGCCAGCTTCCTCAAGCGTCTGGACCCGAAGAAATTCACCGACGAGACCTTTGGCCTGCCAACCGTCACCGACATTCTTCAGGAACTTGAGAAACCAGGCCGCGACCCGCGCCCGGAATTCAAGACCGCCGAGTTCCAGGACGGCGTCGAAGACCTGAAAGACCTGCAACTGGGCATGATCCTCGAAGGTGTCGTCACCAACGTGACCAACTTCGGCGCGTTCGTCGATATTGGCGTTCACCAGGACGGTCTGGTGCATATCTCTGCGCTGTCGGAGAAATTTATCAAGGACCCTCGCGAAGCCGTCAAAGCCGGTGACGTGGTGAAAGTGAAGGTCATGGAAGTCGACATCCCGCGCAAACGCGTCGGCCTGTCGATGCGCATGAGCGACACGCCGGGCGAGAAAATCGACGGCGCCCGTGGTGCACGGCCTGGGGCAGCACCACGGCAGCAACAAACCAGCGCGCCGCGCAAAGAAACCGCGACAGCCGCCCCGGCCAATAACGCCATGGCTTCGCTGTTCGCCAACGCCAAGCAACTGAAGAAACGCTGATGGATATCCCGGACGAGCTGACACAAAGCGCTTACTTCAAGACCCTGGGCTGCCGTGTCGTGCGGCTCAGTGAGGAAGGCGTCGCAGAGGTGGCGTTGGCGCTGGAGCCACACCTGCGCAATCGCGGCAATGTCATGCACGGCGGCGCGCTGTTCAGTCTGGTCGATATCGCCATGGGGCTGGCCTGCTCCAGCGCGCATGGCTTCGACAAGCAAAGCGTGACGGTCGAGTGCAAGATCAACTACATGCGCGGCGTGGCGGATGGCGAAGTCATCTGTGTCGCAACGGTGCTGCACGCCGGTCGTCGCACACTTGTGGTCGAAGCTGCCGTGCATCAGGCCGACAAACTGGTCGCGAAAGCACAAGGCACATTCGCGATCGTGTAGCTGTCCGATAGGGATATGGGTTAATTTCGGCGCTGTGTATCAGTGTCGAAATTTTCTGGTCATTCCCACATGACAGCTTGTGGGAATGATCAGTGACGGGCATCGGCGTTCGGACCGAAAACGAGGCGAAAACGCCAGTTCCTTTCTTCACCCTTGTAGATCGCCATATCGCCCCCATATAGGGCCGACTGACGCGTGAAGGAATCCAACTTGAGCGAACTTCTCAATCGCCGCCTGGCTCTGCTCGGCGAGCAATCTCACCTCTCCCTTCTGGAGAAGTGCCTGCACGGTATCGAGCGTGAATGCCTGCGCGTTACGGGCGAGGGCCGCCTGGCCCAGACGCCACACCCTGAAAGCCTGGGTTCTGCACTGACCAACGAGCAGATCACCACCGACTATTCGGAGTCGTTGCTGGAGTTCATCACGCCAGCACTGGCCAATCCTGCCGACACCCTCGACAGCCTCGAAAAGATCCACCGCTTCGCCTATAGCAAGCTGGGGAACGAGTACATCTGGAGCCCTTCGATGCCGTGCCCGTTGCCGGCCGAAGAAGACATCCCGATCGCCTATTACGGCACGTCGAACATCGGCAAGCTCAAGTACGTATACCGCCAGGGCCTCGCCTTGCGTTACGGCAGGACGATGCAATGCATCGCGGGCATCCATTACAACTTTTCGCTGCCTGAAGACATTTGGGCCGTTCTGCGCAAGACCGAAGATTTCGACGGCACCGATCGCGACTTCCAGTCCGAAAGCTATATCGGCCTGATCCGCAATTTCCGTCGTTACAGCTGGCTGCTGATGTATCTGTTCGGCGCCTCGCCTGCATTGGATGCCAGCTTCCTGCGCGGTCGCTCGCACCAGCTGGAGCAGTTCGACGCCGACACGCTCTACCTGCCTTACGCCACCAGCCTGCGCATGAGCGATCTGGGTTATCAGAGCAACGCCCAAGCCGACCTGACGCCGTGCTACAACGATTTGCTGACCTACACCGACAGCCTGCGCAAAGCGGTAGCCACGCCCTACGCGCCGTACACCGAAATCGGCACGCACAAGGATGGCGAGTGGATTCAGCTCAACACCAACGTGTTGCAGATTGAAAACGAGTACTACTCGACGATCCGTCCGAAGCGCGTGACTTACTCCGGCGAGCGTCCGATTCAGGCCTTGATGGCCCGCGGCGTTCAGTACGTCGAAGTCCGTTGCCTGGACATCAACCCGTTCCTGCCGGTCGGGATCGACCTGCAACAGTCGCGTTTCATCGACGCCTTCATTCTGTTCTGTGCCCTGCAGGAAAGCCCGCAGCTGGCTGACTGCGAATGCGGCAATGCCAGCAGCAACTTCCTCACCGTGGTCAAGGAAGGCCGTCGTCCTGGCCTGCAACTGAGCCGTAACACGTCCACCATCGACCTGAAAGTCTGGGCGGATGAGTTGCTGGACAAAATCGAACCGATCATCGCACTGCTGGACAAGAGCCAAGGGATCGCTGAACACGCAGAATCGCTGGCCGTTCAACGGGCCAAAGTCGCGGATGCGTCACTGACGCCGTCGGCACAAGTACTGGCTGCCATGACGGAGCGCAAGGAAGGCTTTACGGCGTTCTCACTGCGTCAGGCGCAGGTTCACGCGGAATACTTCCGCAGCCGCCCGCTGAGCGTCGACGACCAAACGGATTTCGAAACCCGCGCCCGCGAATCCCTGGCTCAACAATCCGAGCTGGAACAGGTCGAAGAGCCGGTGGATTTCGACACCTTCGTCGGGGCCTATCAGGCGAGTATTCTGGCGATCAGTAACTGAAAGAGCTGGCGCCGAATCATCCACTGACTCGGCGCATCTGCTTTTGATTCTGGCCGGAGGCCGTGTGAGCAAGCTGCGCTCCCACGGCCTCCGGCCAGAATCAAGAGCGCATTGCATGCAGCACTAAATCGCCTTCTCGAAAATCTTCGAATTACGCTGATAGTTGTACAGCGACGCACGGGCGCTCGGCAGGCGATCAACGCTGCTCGGCTCGAAACCACGCTCGCGGAACCAATGGGCGGTACGAGTCGTGAGGACGAACAACGTCTTCAAGCCTTGAGCCTTGGCGCGCTCTTCGATGCGTTCAAGCAGCTCGTCGCCGCGCCCGCCGTGACGGTATTCGGGATTCACCGCCAGACACGCCAGCTCGCCCGCTTCGGAATCGGCAATCGGGTACAGCGCCGCGCAGGCAATGATCAGCCCTTCACGCTCGACCACGCTGAACTGCTCGATCTCGCGCTCCAGCACTTCGCGTGAACGACGCACCAGAATGCCTTGCTCTTCCAACGGCGTGATCAGGTCGATCAAGCCGCCAACGTCGCCAATCGACGCTTCGCGCACCAACTCAAACTGCTCCTGCGCCACCAGCGTACCGCCGCCCGCGCGGGTGAAGAGTTCAGACAGCAGCGCACCATCCTCGGCGTAACTGACGATATGACTGCGCGCCACGCCGCCACGGCAAGCCTGCGCCGCAGCGTCCAGTAATTCCGCCTGGTAATTGCTGCCAAGACGCTGAAGGTGCGCTGGCACTTGTTGTGGCCGCAGTTCGCGCACCAGACGCCCCTGCTCGTCCATCAGGCCAGATTCGGCGCCGAACAGCAGCAGCTTTTCCGCACCCAAGTCGATGGCGGCGCGGGTGGCGACGTCTTCGCAGGCGAGGTTGAAGATTTCTCCCGTCGGCGAGTAGCCCAGAGGCGACAGCAGCACAATGGAGCGTTCGTCGAGCAGGCGATTGATCCCTTTGCGGTCGATCCGACGGACTTCGCCGGTGTGTTGATAGTCGACGCCTTCCAGCACGCCAATCGGGCGAGCCGTGACGAAATTGCCGCCAGTGACCCGCAGCCGCGAGCCCTGCATCGGCGACGCGGCCATGTCCATCGACAGACGGGCTTCGATGGCAATCCGCAGCGCGCCCACGGCGTCGATCACGCATTCCAGCGTGGCAGCGTCGGTGACGCGCATGTCGCGATGAAAGTGCGGCGTCAGGCCTCGGGCTTCAAGGCGACTTTCGATTTGCGGACGAGAGCCGTGAACCAGCACCAGACGTACGCCCAGGCTGTGCAAGAGCACCAGGTCGTGGACGATGTTGCCGAAGTTCGGGTGTTCAACGCCGTCGCCGGGCAGCATGACGATGAAGGTGCAATCCCGGTGGGCATTGATGTAGGGAGACGCGTGGCGGAGCCAATTGACGTAATCGGGCATATCCGAATGAGCCTGTAATAAAGAGGGACGAAGGGTGAAAACACTCACAGCGGCATGAGCTTTATCGTCGGAACAGGCATCGCAACACGCGTACTCTCCTTCTGGATGGGTTTGGGCTGTAGTGCCAACTCACATCGGAGTCAGGCAGTAATGTTCGATCAATTGACGCAATAGACGCACTGTAGGCTGCAAACGTGACATTTCGAGATATTCGCCCGGCTGGTGCGCGCAAGCAATGTCGCCCGGCCCCAACACGATCGTTTCGCAACCAAGGCGCTGAAGATAAGGCGCTTCGGTGCCAAATGCCACTGCTTCGGCCGTATGACCCGTCAGACGCTCGGCGACCCTCACCAGTTCCGCATCGGCGCTCTGTTCGAACGGCGCGCATTCCGAGAACAGCGGCGCGTAGTCGATCTTCACCTGATGCTGCTCGGCCAGCGGTTGCAGCTTCTGGCGAATCGCAGCGCGGAGCATTTCCGGGTCCATGCCCGGCAGGGGACGAAGGTCGAACTCCAGCGAACACTGGCCACAAATGCGGTTGGGGTTGTCGCCGCCGTGGATGCAGCCGAAGTTCATGGTCGGCTGCGGCACGCTGAATTGGGGATTGTTGAACTGGGTTTGCCATTGCTGGCGCAGGCCTCTGAGCGCGCCAATCGTGTCGTGCATCGCTTCGAGAGCGCTGTGTCCCAGGCTGGGGTCCGACGAATGGCCACTGCGCCCGAGAATGTCGATGCGCTCCATCATCACGCCTTTGTGCAGGCGAATCGGCTTGAGGCCTGTCGGCTCACCGATCACTGCGGCACGCCCTAACACGCCTCCCGCTGCCGCAAGGGCCTTGGCGCCCGCCATTGAGCTTTCCTCGTCACAGGTCGCGAGGATGATCAGCGGCTGCTTGAAGGGTTTGTCGAGCAGGGGCTGCAACGCTTCGATGGCCAGCGCGAAAAAGCCTTTCATGTCGCAGCTGCCGAGTCCCACCCAACTGCCGTCCACTTCTGTCAGCTTCAGCGGATCGGTCTTCCACAGCGCGTCGTCATACGGGACGGTGTCGCTGTGGCCCGATAGCACGAGACCGCCAGGGCCAGTGCCGTAGGTCGCCAGCAGATTGAATTTGCCGGGGCTGACTTGCTGGATGTCACACGCGAAACCCAGATCGCCCAGCCACGTGGCCAACAGGTCGATAACGGTGCGGTTGGACTGGTCCAGCGCAGGCTGCGTGCAGCTCACCGATGGCGCGGCGATCAAAGCTGCAAACTGGTCTTTCATGGACGGCAACGGCATAGGCGTGTCCTCTAATGCAGGCGCAATGTGCGAACCATCATAGGGTGATTGGACCGCAGGAATAAACTGTCACGGGTGATGTCCTGTACACTGCACGACCCGCGCGGCTGTGTCGATTCCGGCTGCGTCCCCTTGTTCAAGAGATAGAGCGCCTATCCGCGATAGCGCGCCTGGATTCCCGGCCATGCAGAAAGAAACCGAAATCAAACTCCGCGTCAGCCGCGAAACCCTGACTGCTCTGCGCGAGCACCCGCTGCTGAAAAAGCGCAACAAAAGTGGCTGGGAGCGGCTGGAGCTGTTCAACCAGTACTTCGACACACCCGAGCGCGAGCTGGCTCATGCCAAAGTGGCCCTGCGCCTGCGCCGTGACGGCGATGCGATCATCCAGACGTTGAAAACCCGTGGCCAGAGCGTGGCCGGGCTGTCCGAGCGCAACGAGTACAACTGGGATCTGCCCAAGGCCAAGCTGGACCTGAAAAAACTCGACGGCGAATGCTGGCCCGAGCAACTGGCCGATCTGGACAAGAAAACCATCAAGCCGCTGTTCACCACCGATTTCGTGCGTGAAAAAGCCGAAATCGCCTGGGGCCGTGGTAAATCCAAGGTCGTGATCGAAGCGGCGCTCGACTTGGGCAACGTGATCGTCGGCAAGCAGAAGGAAGAAATCTGCGAGCTGGAACTCGAACTGCGCGAAGGTGAGCCTGCCGCGTTGTTGGAACTGGCCGCCGAGCTGGCTGAAAAACTGGCGCTGATGCCGTGTGACATCAGCAAGGCCGAGCGCGGCTATCGCCTGTTCGATGCCAGCAGCTACTCGGTCAAATTGCCGCTGCCAGAGCTGCATGCCGAAACATCCGTGGACGACGCCTACAGCGCGCTCGCCTGGTATCTGTTGGGCAGCAGCCAGCGTCTGGCCGAGCAATATCGCTTCAATGGCCACTGGAGCCTGTTGCAGGAGTGGGTGGAAGTGCTCGCCGAACTGCGCGCCTTGACCGGCAGCCTCGGCCAGGCCGCCCCACGCGCCAGTACCCATGACCTGCGCGCCGCGCTGGATGCCCTGCTCGAAGACTGGCGCACGCTGGTTCAGGCCGGTCAGGAAGACCCGGATGTTCGCGCCGCTGCCCACGAGCAATTCATCGAAGAGCTGGAAGACCCGCGTTGGGGCCTGTTCTCGCTGACGACCTCGCGCTGGCTGATGGAACGCAGTTGGACCGCCGAGCGTAACAACCGCGGCAATCGTCAGGGCAACGCGATGCTGAGCAGTTGGGTGCCACGCTTCCTCGGTGACGAGGCCATTGCGTTGAATCTCGCGCGTTATCAGCAGCAGCCGGAAGACCTGGCCGAGCAACTGCCGCGCATCGAGCGCATTCAAGTCTGGCTGCACTACGCCCGCCAGACCGTTGAACTGCCTGAGCTGGACCGTTTATACGGCGAGCTGAACAAGCTGGAGCAACTGGCACACCTGGACATCAGCGACGAAATCCTCGACGCCCGCGTGCAACAGACCATCACCGTACTGCAAAGCCGGGCATGGAAGACGCTGTTGAAGCTTTAAGCAACATCGCAATCCCTACTGTAGGAGCCTGTAGGAGTGAGCTTGCTCGCGATAGCTATATGTCAGCTATGGAGATGCTGAATGGCATACCGCAATCGCGAGCAAGCTCACTACTACAGGATCTGCGTCATCGCACAATCGGCAAACTCGTTGTCGATTTGATTTCCGACAAGGCCACCGTCGAATTCACCTCCTGAATCCCCGGCACCAGTGACAGTTTCTCGAAGAAAAACCGCTCATACGCCTCGATGTCTGGCGTGACGATGCGCAGCAAGAAGTCCACCGACCCCATCAACACGTAACACTCCAACACCTCCGGAAACCCGCGAATCGCTTCGGTGAATTCCGTGAAGTTCGAGCGGCCGTGGGCGTTGAGTTTCACCTCGGCGAAAATCTGCGTGTTCAACCCGATTTTCTTGCGGTCCAGCAGCGTGACCTGCCGCCGGATCACGCCTTCGTCCTTGAGTCGCTGAATCCTGCGCCAACACGGCGATTGCGACAGTCCGACCGCTTCGGCGATCTGCGCACTGGAGAGCGACGCGTCCTCTTGCAGCAGCGCCAGAATCTTACGGTCGTAGGCATCCAGCTCGGTTTGCATAATTTATTCTCAGCAACGTTTGATGCCGCATTAACAAGTCGAAATAAGTTTAATACAGCCCAAGACCGACCAGATATTTCTTTTTCCGCATGTAAAACTCTCTTCCACTCGTCAGCCAACTCATTTCATAGACGAAACAGGAGAGTTCAGCATGCCGCACCTCGAAGCCGTTCCTGCCCCGCATCGTCATGACGCCTGGTCGGCCAACAACGCGCACTGCCGCTCGCGTTACCAGATTCTTGCCGAAGCCGAGCCAGACCTGATCTGCCGGGTGCTGAATTACTTCGCAATGCAGTACCTGACCCCGCAACAGGTCAGCGTTTTGCAGCAGGAAGGCATGCTGATGATCGAGGTGGAAGTGGACGGCATGACGTGGCATCGCGCGCAGGTGATTGGCGAAAAAATGCGCAATTTGATCAATGTTTGTTCAGTGGAGCTGGAACCCATCGGCGATTTTCACGTCCTATCCGAGCCCGTCTCACTGGCTGTCGGTTGAGAACGCCGAAAATATTGGCAACGCTTCACTACCTGCAGGACGCAACAACTGGCACGCTTGGGACTACTCTTGCTTACCTACGAAGTAAGCCGTCTCGTCCAAAGGAGCCCGCATGTCCGTCCTTGCCCCCTCGTCCCAGGACCGCTGGCTGGATCTCAATGAAGTTCTGCGCGATCTGGTCGCACAGGGTTATCTCGATCAGGACAATGCCGAATACGCACTGACCTTGCGCCGCACCGCGCAGAACCTGCAAACCCATCCTCTTGAATTCATCGCCGCGCAGCAGTTTGAAAACCTCAAGCGCCCCGGCAAAAAACTCGACCTCGAATCCCTCACCGCCTGGCTCGCCGAGCAGGCGGGTCAGCCCTACCTGCGCATTGACCCGCTGAAAATCAACGTGGCCGCCGTTACGCCGCTGATGTCCTACGCCTTCGCCCAGCGTCACAAGATCCTCGCAGTTGCCGTAGACCGGGAATGCGTGACCATCGCCAGCGCCCAGCCGTACGTGAAGGCGTGGGAAGCCGACCTGATGCACGTGCTGAAAATGCCGATCAAGCGCGTGGTCGCCAACCCGGTCGATGTTCAGAAACTGGCCGTGGAATTTTACCGGCTGGCAAAATCGGTCAGCGGGGCCAGCGCAACTGATCAAAAGGTGAGCAATCTGGGCAACTTCGAACAGTTGCTCAAGCTCGGTGCCAGCGATCAGGAGCCAGACGCCAACGATGCGCACATCGTCAATATCGTAGATTGGCTGTTCCAGTACGCCTATCAACAGCGCGCGAGCGATATTCACATCGAGCCCCGTCGCGAAGCGGGCACCGTGCGCTTTCGCATTGATGGCGTGTTGCACAACGTCTATCAATTCCCGCCACAGGTGACGATGGCGGTCACCAGCCGCCTGAAAAGTCTGGGCCGGATGAACGTTGCCGAGAAGCGCAAACCTCAGGACGGCCGCGTCAAAACCAAGACCCCCGATGGCGGCGAAGTGGAGTTGCGTCTCTCGACCTTGCCCACCGCGTTCGGCGAGAAAATGGTGATGCGGATTTTCGACCCGGAGGTGCTGCTCAAGGACTTCGACCAACTGGGTTTTTCCGGTGATGACCTGCGGCGCTGGGAAGGCATGACCCACCAGCCCAACGGCATCATTCTGGTGACCGGGCCGACGGGTTCCGGCAAGACCACGACGCTGTACACGACACTGAAAAAACTGGCGACCTCGGAGGTGAACCTCTGCACCATCGAGGACCCGATCGAGATGGTCGAGCCTGCGTTCAACCAGATGCAGGTGCAGCACAACATCGATCTGTCCTTCGCCAGTGGTGTGCGCGCGCTGATGCGGCAAGACCCGGACATCATCATGATTGGTGAGATTCGCGACCTGGAAACCGCTGAAATGGCGATTCAGGCGGCACTGACCGGTCACCTGGTGTTATCGACCTTGCACACCAACGACGCGCCGAGTGCCATCAGTCGCCTGTTGGAATTGGGCGTGCCGCATTACCTGCTCAAAGCCACGATTCTGGGGGTCATGGCGCAACGTCTGGTGCGAACGCTGTGCCCGCATTGCAAAGCCCCGGTGGAAATCGACGAAGCGGACTGGCAGGCCCTGACCCGCCCGTGGCAAGCAGGCGTACCGAGCGGAGCGCATCGGGCGGTAGGCTGTGCGGAATGTCGGGACACGGGCTACAGAGGGCGTGCGGGGGTGTACGAAATCATGCTGATGTCGGACGCCGTCAAGACGCTGATCACGGCCGACCTCGACCTCACCGCCTTGCGTCGGCAGGGCTTCAAGGACGGCATGCGCAGCCTGCGTCTCTCAGGCGCACAAAAAGTCGCGGCGGGACTGACCACCATCGAAGAAGTGCTGCGCGTGACGCCGCAGAGCGAACAGCGATAGCACCGGGATTAGCGCCCCCCTCGCTGTGGGAGCGAATTTATTCGCGAAACGGTAAAACATCTACTGCAAGTCCGTCGTCTGTACTGGCCAATCGCGAATGAATTCGCTCCTACAGAGGTTTATCTGTGCCGCCTGGTCTGAGTCAGACGCGCATCCCACTGTAGGAGCGAATTTATTCGCGAGGCGGCAGACCATCCACTGCATCTCCGTCGTCTGTCCTGGCCAATCGCGAATGAATTCGCTCCTACAGAGATTTATCTGTGCCGCCTGGTCTGAGTCAGACGCTCATTCCACTGTGGGAGCGAATTTATTCGCGAGGCGGCAGACCAGACGATAAAGCCGTATCGGTCATGCCATTTCTCGCGAATAACTCGCTCCCACAACAGGTGTTCACAGATCCTTGACCCCAAAATCCAGCACCACTTTCATTGCTTGCTGCTTGTCCCCCGCCAATTCGAACGCCTGAACCGCGTCGTTGAACGGGATCGTGTGAGAAATCACCGGGTTCACGTCAATCACTTTCCGGTTCAACAAATCCACCGCCTGCGCGAATTCAGGGTGAAAGCGGAAAGTGCCGCGCAAGTCGATCTCTTTGCCGACCACCAGATTCAACGGGATCGACACATCGCCGCCGAGTCCGACTGTCACGACCACGCCTCGGGGCCGCACGCAGGTCAGGCCGTCGCGCAAGGCCTGAGCGCTGCCGGAGGCTTCGAACATCACGTCGAAATGCCCTTTCTCGGTGCTATAGCGGCTCAGTGCTTCAGGCTCGTCTTTCAGATTGTGCGCCTCACTGGCGCCCATTCGGCGTGCGCAGGCCAAAGCGCTGTCGCTCAGGTCTGCCGCCACGATTTGCAATGCACCGGCGGCGCGCAAGCTGCCAATCAACAGGTTGCCGATCGGTCCGCAGCCGGTCACCAGCACGCGCTTGCCGAACACGCCGCCCGCACGCTGGATCGCGTGTAATCCCACCGACAGCGGCTCGGCCAGTGCGCCTTCAGCCAAGGTCGTCGTCGGGGCCAACAGGTGCGCCTGGCTGCTGTCGATCACCAGGGTTTCGCGAAAGGCACCCTGAATATGCGGGAATGGCATCGCGCTGCCGTAAAACCGCATGTTCAGGCAGTGATTGGGCAGCCCTTCGTGACAGTATTTGCAGCCGCCACAGGGGCGTGAAGGCGAGACCGAGACACGCTGGCCGACGCTGAAGCCGTTCTGGTCACCCCCGACTTCTGCGATGACCGCTGAAATTTCATGGCCCAGCACCATCGGCTCTTTCAGGCGCACTGCTCCAAAACCGCCGTGCTGGTAGTAATGCAGATCCGAACCGCAGATCCCGCCCCGGGCGACGCGCACGCGCAACTGACCAGAGGTCAGCGCGGAGGCTTGCTCCTCGGCTTCGACGCGCAGGTCTTTCGGGGCGTGGCAGACAATGGCTTGCATGGAAGCTCTCCGAATCACAACGACGCCGTGATGGCGCCGTCGACATAAAGAATGTGGCCGTTGACGAAGCTGGAGGCATCGGACGCGAGGAAAACCGCAGCCCCTGCGAGCTCAGAGACTTCACCCCAGCGACGACTCGGCGTGCGCTGCACCAGCCAGTCGCTGAACTCGGGGTTCGCGACCAGCGCTGCATTGAGCTCGGTTTTGAAATACCCCGGCCCGATCCCGTTGACGTTCAGCCCGTGCGGGCCCCAATCGATCGCCATGCCCTTGGTCAGCATTTTCAGCGCGCCCTTGCTCGCAGCGTAAGGGGCGATATTTGGGCGTCCCAGCTCACTCTGAACCGAACAGATGTTGATGATCCGCCCCCGCCCGCGAGGAATCATGCAGCGGGCGACGGCCTGCCCGACAAAAAAAGCGCTGTCGAGGTTGGTCCGCATCAGCTCGCTCCAGTTCGCTTCGCTGAATTCGGCCAATGGCGCACGACGCTGGATGCCTGCGTTGTTGACTAGAATTTCCAGCGGGCCGACGCGCTGTTCGATGTCCTGAACCGCCGCGCTCACTGCTGTGCTGTCGGTGACGTCGAAAGGCTGAGTGTGGACCTCGTGCCCCTCAGCAGCCAGCGCCGCAGCCGCCGATTGCAGCGTTTCGACGTTGCGCCCATTGAGGACGACGCGCGCGCCCGCCTCTGCCAGCCCCCGCGCAATCGCCAGGCCGATACCCGCACTGGACCCGGTGATGAGCGCCACTCTTCCATCAAGGCGAAAGCTTTCCAGAACGGCCATGGTGTTCTCCTCGTGTCGGACCGATATCGAATCATCCGTTGTGATGAGTCGCGTCAACGTCCATCATCCGTAAAAGTCGATACTTCAACGCATCCTTCGTACCGGGTCCAATGGTCGTTGATGATCGGCTGATCATTATTTTTGATCACCAGCGGAGTCGCCTTGGAACTCAAGCATCTACGGGCCTTTGTGACGCTGGCGGAGGAGCTGCATTTTGGTCGAGCTGCCCAGCGGCTGGCCATTGTTCAGCCCGCCTTGAGCATGCAGATCAAGTCACTGGAGACGTGGCTGGGCGTTCGCCTGCTCGACCGCAATCGGCATTCGGTGACGCTGACCGAGACCGGACAGCTGTTCCTCGACGAAGCCCGGGCAACGCTGCATCAGGCGCAGCATTCAGCCGATGTGGCGCGCGGATTGGGGCGTGGCGAGACGGGGCGGATTCGTCTGGGGTTCGTGTCCTCGGTGCTGCCCGAGTTGCTGCCGATGCTCATTCGGCAGTCGCACCAGCGTTATCCCGGCATTCAGCTGGAACTCAAGGACATGCCGGGGCCGGATCAGGTGCACGCCCTCAAAAGCGGACAGCTCGACTTCGGCCTGATGCGCCTGCCCGCGCCCCATGCCGGTGTGCAGACGCAGGTGGTGCTGCACGAACCCATCATCGTCGCCCTGCCCGCCGATCATCCGCTGACGGCGTTGGAAAGCCTCGACGTGCAAGCCTTGGCGCATCTGCCGGTCCTGATGCTTGCCCGGCGCTACGCGGCAGGTTTTCACGACGGGCTGTTGCGGGCGATTGCTCATGAGGGCGGCAAGCTTGAGGTGGCGGAAGAGTTGGGCGAATTCACGACGATGCTCGCCCTCGTGTCCGCAGGGCTGGGCATCGGCCTGCTGCCCTATCACGCGGGACGGGCGCTGCCGCCCAACGTTGTGTCGCGACCTTTGCAGCTTGGCGGTTACCGTGCCGTGACCGGACTTGCGTGGACCTCGCTCGACACCGCCGTGAAGACCACGGTCTTCAACCTGATGCGCGAGCTATTCTTCAATCAGCCGCTTACGTGATCCATACGCTGGCGCCGTGAGCGGGGCTGTTACAAGAAATATTCGCAGAACGGATTCCGATCCCCGTACTCTTCGCCGCATTCTTCACTCAGCAATCGACAGGGACAGGTTATGCAAATCGGTAGTGTGGTTCTACTCTTCGTCGCGTTGGCCATCGCCATCGTGTTCATGGGGTTCAAGGTCGTGCCGCAGGGGTATCAGTGGACCGTCGAGCGTTTCGGTCGCTACACCAACACCCTCAAGCCGGGTTTGAACATCATCGTGCCGGTGGTGGATCGCATCGGGCACAAGATCAATATGATGGAAACCGTGCTCGACATCCCGCCGCAGGAAGTCATCACGTCCGACAACGCAACGGTGCAAATTGACGCAGTGTGCTTCTATCAGGTGGTCAACTGCGCCCAGGCGGCGTACGAGGTCAACAACCTGCAGCATGCGATCCGCAACTTACTGCAGACCAACATCCGCACCGTGCTCGGCTCAATGGAGTTGGACGCGATGCTCAGCCAGCGCGATGGCATCAACGAACGCCTGCTGCGCATCGTCGATGAGGCGACTGCCCCGTGGGGCATCAAAATCACACGAATCGAGATCAAGGACATCAGCCCGCCCGCCGACTTGATGGCGGCCATGTCCGGGCAGATGAAAGCCGAGCGGATCAAGCGCGCACAGATTCTTGAAGCCGAGGGCCTGCGCGCCTCGGCCATTCTGACCGCCGAAGGCAAGAAACAGGCACAGATCCTCGAAGCCGAAGGTGAGCGTCAGGCCGCGTTTCTCGAATCCGAAGCCCGGGAACGTCAGGCAGAAGCCGAGGCCCGTGCGACGCAAGTGGTGTCCGAAGCCATTGCCGCCGGTGACGTGCAAGCCATCAATTATTTCGTCGCGCAAAAATACATCGACGCGCTGGGCAGGCTGTCGTCGGCGAACAACAGCAAGGTCATCCTGATGCCTCTGGAGGCGAGCCAAATGATCGGCGCCATTGGCGGAATCGGGGAAATCGTCAAAGCGACGTTCGACAAGGGACCGCTCGACAAGAGCAGACCCGACACCGGCAAGCGGGTCTGAGCCATGTGGGATTACCTGCAAAATCTGTCGTTCTGGGACTGGCTGGGACTTGGCACGGTGCTGCTGATTCTGGAAGTCTTCGGTGCGGGCGGCTATCTGCTCTGGATCGGCGTGGCAGCGGCAGGTGTCGGCATCCTCACGTACATCATCCCGGCCATGAGCTGGGAAGTGCAGTTTCTGCTGTTCGCCGTGCTGTCGGTGCTTACGGCGCTGTACTGGTGGCGGCGACAGCGTAACGTGTTGCGCAAATCTGACCAGCCAGGCCTGAACATGCGGGGCTCGGAGCTGATTGGCCGGACCTTCGTCGTGCATGACGCGATCGTCGGCGGGCGCGGCAAGATCAAGGTCGGTGACGGGGTGTGGATGGTGGTCGGGCCAGACACACCTGCTGGGGATCATGTACGCGTGATTGCGCAGGACGGCGCGATTTTGAAGGTCGAATCAGCGTGATTCGTCGAATCGAGAAGGCGCTAGAGGAGTGACTGCCGCGAGGTTTTAAAGGAGGTTGTGGAACTAGATCAGGACGCGGCGTATCAAATCGTTTCAGAACAACCAAAGTCGGAGTACCCCGTCATGCGTCTAAAACTTGCTGTAGCCACGTTAGCTTTGCTTTCCCTGCCGGTCGGTTCAGCAATGGCTGACGGTTTCCTGCGCGACGTTCTGTCGTCTGGCGCCACCACCGGTTCGACCTACCTGACCTTCCGTCATCACAAACTGATCGTCGCAGCTCAAGACGACGCAGGCAGTTTCGTCGCCAGCAACGGTGCCATTCGTGGTCCGTATCTGGAAGCGGCGCTGAATCAAGTGCGTCAGGACAATCCGAGCCTGAACGCGTCGGACATGGATCTGGCCAACGCGATTCTGGCGAAGAATCTGGTGGCTGAGCAGTAAGACTGTGCAGGAGCGTGCTTGGTCACGTACGACCCGGACCAAGCGCGTTCCTACAATTGCCTCTGCGGTGGCTTATTCGCCGATGGCAGTCTTGTAGCCGGCAGCGTCCAGCAGTTTGGCAAGATCGCCTTGCGCATTGCTTGGCTTGACCTTGAAGATCCATGCGCCATAAGAGTCGGAGTTCAGCGATTCCGGGGCGTCGCCCAACGCTTCGTTCACTTCTACCACTTCACCGGCAACCGGCGAGTAGATGTCAGAAGCCGCTTTGACGGACTCAACCACACCTGCAGCGTCGCCAGCCGCGAACACCTTGCCAATTTCCGGCAGCTCGACGAACACCACGTCACCCAGCGCTTCCTGCGCATGATCGGAAATACCGACAACAATCAGATCACCCTCTTGCTTGGCCCATTCGTGGCTTTCGGCAAAACGCAGCTCGGCGGGAACGTTGCTCATAGTCTTTGTCCTCTCTACATCATCAGGTCAGCGGAAAGCCCGCCAAAGGGAATTGTTCTTGAAAACCGGGTTAAACCAGGGTCTTGCCGTGTCGTACAAAGGTCGGCTGAACCACGCGAACCGGGTACCACTTGCCGCGAATTTCCACCTCGGCGCGGTCACCGGTCGCAACCGGCACACGTGCCAAGGCAATCGACTTGCTTAGCGTAGGAGAGAAACTACCACTGGTGATCTCTCCTTCGCCAACTTCCGCTATTCGGACGACCTGATGTGCGCGCAAAACACCACGCTCCTCCAGGACAAGCCCTACAAGCTTTGAGGCAGCCCCTTTCGCTCGTTCAGCCGCCAACGCGCCGCGTCCGATAAAATCGCGATCCTCTGGGGTCCATGCGACTGTCCAGGCCATATTGGAGATTAACGGTGAAACCTGTTCGTCGATTTCCTGACCGTAGAGATTCATCCCCGCTTCGAGACGCAGCGTGTCACGAGCGCCCAGACCAATTGGCGGAATGCCCGCGCCCACCATGTCATTGAAAAAGCTGCAGGCCTGATCGCTTGGCAGGATGATTTCCAGCCCATCTTCACCGGTGTATCCGGTGCGCGCGATAAACCAGTCACCTTCCTGCTGACCTTCGAACGGTCGCAAGGTGTGGATCAGCTCAGTCCGGGCTTGTGTGACGAGTTCGGCGATTTTCTGTCGGGCGTGCGGCCCCTGAATGGCCAGCATGGCCAACTCGGAACGGTGCGTCAGGTGCACGTCGAAACCGGAAAGGTGGGCGTTCATCCAGGCCAGGTCCTTGGCGCCGGTGGCTGCGTTGACCACCAATCGATAACCCGAGTCGGTGAGGTAGACGATCATGTCGTCAACGATCCCACCTTGGGTGTCGAGCATCGCGCTGTAGAGCGCGCGCCCGGTGTGCTGCAACCTGCCGACGTCATTGGCCAGCAGGTGTTGCAGCCAGGCCTTGGCCTGGCTGCCGGTGATGTCGATGACGTGCATATGCGACACGTCGAAAATCCCACAGTCGCGGCGCACCTGATGGTGTTCTTCGACCTGTGATCCGTAGTGCAACGGCATATCCCAACCACCAAAATCGACCAGCTTCGCGCCGAGGGCGAGGTGCAGGTCAAACAGGGGCGTACGCTGTCCCATGGGTGTCTCCTTCCGGGCTTGGCGAAGACGCGGCGTCTCACAATTACCGCAAATCCCCCGTAATTTGGGGTCTGAAGCCTTTGCGAATGTGCGGAATTGTCTGACAGACCGCGTCGATTGCGGCGCATTGTAGCCGCAAGGTCGTGCCCCCGCACCTAGCCGATGGGTCTGGCAGAACGTCTGATCAGGCCAATCACTGGGAGTAAACCGACAAGGACCAATGTCAGCGCCGGTAAAGCCGCTCGCGCCCACTCGCCTTCGCTGGTCATTTCAAAGATGCGCACCGCCAGCGTGTCCCAGCCAAACGGGCGCATCAGCAACGTGGCGGGCATTTCCTTAAGGACGTCGACGAACACCAGCAATGCAGCGCTCAAGGTGCCGGGAATCAACAACGGCAGATAAATCTTGAAAAACAAACGTGGTCCACTGACACCCAAGCTGCGGGCCGCCTCGGGGAGCGATGGGCGAATTCGCGACAGGCTGTTTTCCAGCGGACCGTACGCCACGGCAATGAAGCGCACCAGGTATGCCAGCACCAACGCTGCCAGGCTGCCGAGCAACAGTGGCTTGCCCGCGCCCCCCAGCCAGCTGGACAGCGGCACCACCAGCTCACGGTCCAGATAACTGAATGCCAGCATGATCGACACCGCCAGCACGGAACCCGGCAGCGCATAGCCGATGTTGGCCAGGCTGACACCCGAACGAATCGCACGGGTCGGCGCCAGTCGGCGAGCAAATACCAGCACCATCGCCACGCTGACCGTCACCAGCGCCGCGATGCCACCGAGATACAGCGTGTGCAGGATCAGCCCGGTGTAACGGTCGTCCAGATCAAAACGCCCGCGCTGCCAGACCCACACCGTCAGTTGCAACAGCGGCACCACAAACGCGCAGGCAAAGACCAGCCCACACCAGGTGGACGCCGCAACCGCCTTGAGGCCACGCAAGTGATAGAGGGCTTGGACGCGGGGCCGCTCGTTGCTGGTGCGACTGGCGCCCCGCGCACGATGCTCGCCGTACAACAGCAGCATCACCGCCAGCAGCAGAAGGCTCGCGAGCTGCGCCGCACTCGACAGGCTGAAGAATCCATACCAGGTCTTGTAAATGGCGGTGGTGAAGGTGTCGAAATTGAAAACGGAAACCGCACCGAAATCTGCGAGGGTTTCCATCAGGGCCAACGCGACGCCCGCGCCGATTGCCGGTCGTGCCATCGGTAGCGCCACGCGCCAGAACGCCTGCCAAGGTGACTGTCCGAGAATCCGCGCCGCCTCCATCAAGCCCTTCCCTTGAGCGAGGAACGCCGTGCGCGCCAGCAGGTAAACGTAGGGATAGAAGACCAGCACCAGCACGACGATCACCCCGCCGGTGGAGCGTACGCGAGGAAAGCGGATGCCGGTGCCAAACCATTCACGCATCAGCGTTTGCACCGGTCCCGCGAAATCGAGCAGGCCGACGAATACGAAGGCCAATACATAAGCAGGGATGGCAAACGGCAGCATCAAGGCCCAATCGAGCCAGCGACGGCCGGGGAATTCACACAGCGCCGTAAGCCACGCGAGGCTCACGCCCAAAATCGTCACGCCCACGCCCACACCGATCACCAGCGTGAGGGTGTTGCCAAGCAGGCGCGGCATCTGGGTTTCCCACAGGTGCGACCAGATTTCGTAGTCGATGGTCTGCCAGGAGAACAGCAAAACGCTCAGTGGCAGGAGGACCAACGCAGCGATGGTAAAAACGAGGGGGTACCAGCGGCGCTGGGCGGGATGGGCCAAAGGGGGTCTCAGAAAGTCTGGGGGTCGTAGAGAATCACTGTGGGAGCGAATTCATTCGCGATGCGGCGCCAAGGCGCATACACCTCCATCGCCTGACGCATTTTTCGCGAATGAATTCGCTCCCACAGAAACGTGTGTACCTGCAGTGTCGATGATCGATCAGATGTCGATGCGGCGCAGAATCAATTCCAACCCGCACGATCCATCATGCGAATCGCCTCGGCCTGGCGGCGTCCGGCAATTTCCACAGGAATGGTGTCGGCCTTGAACTCGCCCCAGCTCGCCACTTCTTCCGACGGTGCCACTTTCGGGTTTGCAGGGAATTCCTGGTTGATGCCCGAGAAAATCTTTTGCGCGTCAGGCCCGGTCATCCACTCCACCAACGCTTTCGCAGCCTCGGGGTGTGGCGCGTGTTTAGTCAGGCCGATGCCCGACAGGTTGACGTGAACGCCACGGTCCGTCTGGTTGGGCCAGAACAGGCGCACGGCCAGATCCGGGTTTTGCTTGTGCAGGCGGCCGTAGTAGTAGGTGTTGACGATCCCCACATCGCATTGCCCAGCGTTGATCGCTTCCAATACGGCGATGTCATCCGAAAACACGTCGGTGGAAAGGTTGTTGACCCAGCCCTTGAGCACTTTTTCTGAAGCCTCGGCGCCATGGGTTTCGATCAGCGTGGCGGTCAGCGACTGGTTGTAAACCTTCTTCGCGGTCCGCAGGCACAGGCGGCCTTCCCACTGTTTGTCAGCCAACGCCTCGTAGGTGGTCAGCTCCGCTGGCTTAACCCGGTCGGTCGAATACGCGATGGTGCGCGCGCGCAGGCTCAAGCCGGTCCAGGCGTGACTGGCAGCGCGGTATTGCGGGGGAATGTTTTCGTCGATCACCGGCGAGGTGAAGGGCTGGAGAATGCCCATCTGCTCAGCCTGCCAGAGGTTGCCGGCATCGACCGTGAGCAGCAGGTCCGCCGTCGCGTTCTGCCCCTCGGCCTTGATGCGCTGCATCAGCGGCGCTTCCTTGTCGGTGATGAACTTGACCTTCACACCGGTTTTGGCGGTGTAGGCATCGAAGACCGGTTTGATCAGCTCGTCGATTCGGGAGGAATACACCACCACTTCATCAGCGGCCTGGGCGGTGCTGCCGAGCACGGACAATGCCAGGGCAGCCAGAAGACGCTTGCTCGCCTGCATGCTGAAATCTCACGTTTTCAAAATGAGGCGAAATGGTAGTGAATCGCATCCCCGAAGTCCGGATCGAGCAGTTACCAGATGTTGCAGCGCTAAATGACAACCGATCCGTCTGAAAAAACGCTGTCACCTGTGGGAGCGAAGTTATTCGCGAGAGGGCATGAGAACCGACACACCTCTGGCGCCTGACGCATCTTCGCGATTGAATTCGCTCCTACAGAGAGTCCCGTTCCCAACGCGAAACAGGCTGGATCAGATCTTCGCCAGCTCCGGCAAATCCCCCGTCAACCCCAACGCCTGGCGAACGAACATCGCCTTGGCTTCAGATGACTGATCGACCATCTTCAAACCGGTATTGCGCAACCAACGCACCGGCAACGGATCGGCCTGGAACAAACGCTCAAAGCCCTCCATCGCGGCCATCAGCGCCAAGTTATGAGGCATGCGACGGCGCTCAAAGCGACTCAACACCTTTTGGTCCGCCAGACGCTCGCCGCGCTCTACGGCGTTGTGAAGCACTTCGGCCAGCACGGCCGCATCGAGGAACCCCAGGTTTACGCCCTGGCCTGCCAATGGGTGAATGGTGTGCGCCGCATCGCCGATCAACGCCAGCCCGTCCGCCACGTACCGCTTGGCATGACGCTGACGCAGCGGGACACACAAACGCGGATCGGCTGAAATAACTTGACCCAAACAGCCTTCGAACGCCTTCTCAAGCTCGCGACAGAACGCGTCATCTTCCAGCCTCATCAAGCGCTCGGACTCTTCGGGCGTGACCGACCAGACGATGGAGCACCAATGCTCGCCTTCACGCTCAAGCGGCAAGAACGCGAGAGGGCCTTCGTCGGTGAAACGCTGCCACGCTGTCCTCTGGTGGGATTGTGCCGTGCGCACGCTGGTGACAATAGCGTGATGCATGTAGTCCCATTCGCGGGTGGCCATGCCGGTCATGCGTCGAACCGTGGAGTTGGCGCCGTCGGCAGCGACCACCAGTGGTGCACGCAGGGTGCGACCATCGGACAGGGTCAGCAGCCAGTCATCCCCGGAATGCCGGATCTGTTCCAGGCGCGCATTCGCCAACAGGCCGATATCGGAATCGTGCAAACGCTCGACCAACGCATCCTGAACCACACGGTTTTCGACGATATGACCCAGCACCTGCGCGTGCACGCTCGATGCAGAGAAATGCACCTTGCCCGTGCCACTGCCGTCCCACACGTGCATGTCGCTGTAAGGGCTGACGCGCCGTGAGACCATGCCTTCCCAGACGTTCAGACGTTCGAGAATCCGCTGACTCGCCGCCGACAACGCGCTGACACGCGGTTCGAAGGGCGTGCTCGCGTCGAACGGTTTGACACTCAACGGGCTGCCGTCGACCACCAGAATGTTCAACCCGCTGTTTTGCAGCGCCAGCGCGAGTGCGCTACCGACCATTCCGGCCCCGACAATCAGCAGATCTGCGCGCGTTTCCATGCTTTGAATCGTCTCGTTGGTGGCTGGCGCCACGGAATGAAGTGCGGCATTAGCCACGAATGAAAGAAGGGTCAAACATCGGCCCGCGTTCCCAGGCCCATGGCCTGACGAGCAAACCAGCTTTTGGCCGACGGCAGCAGGTCGAGACCGAGCAGGCCAATATTGCGCCCTGCCGTGATCGCAGCCTGCTGGCTGCCGAACAGGCGCGTGACCTGATCGGAAAAGCCCACGGTCAGTTTCTGGTCCATAAACTGGCGGTCGCGGTAGGCCTGCAAAGTCGCCAGCTCTCCCGGTGCGGCATCGCTGGCCAGCAGCGCTTCGGCCAACGACGCGGCATCGCGCAGGGACAGGTTGAAGCCCTGCCCGGCAATCGGGTGCAGGCTGTGCGCGGCGTTGCCCAACACCACCAGATGCGAGCGCACTTGCTCTTCCGCTTCGATCAACGACAGCGGGTAAGTGTGGCGTACGCCGACCTGCTTCAGCGCGCCGAGTCGGTAACCGAACACGCTCTGTAATTCGCTGAGGAAACTGCGGTCGTCCAATGCCATCAGCCGTATGATTTCGTCCGGTTTGCGGGTCCAGACCAACGCACAGCGATTCTCCGGCAACGGAAGCAGCGCCATTGGGCCTTCTTCGGTGAAGCGCTCGAACGCCTGACCGCAATGGGCCTCGCCGGGGGTGATGTTGGCGATCAACGCGCTCTGATCGTATGGCGTGGCGCGCACGCCGATGCCGAGCTGTTCGCGCAAGTTGGACCGGCCACCGTCGGCGAGAATCGCCAAATCGCAGTCCAATTGAGTGTCGTCGCTCAGGGTCAGGCGATAGCCTTCGGGCTGCGCCTGCATCTGTTTGACTTCAGCGGGCACGCGCCAGGTGATCACGTCTTTATCAAGACCCTGCCAGAGGCATTGCCCGAGCCAGGCGTTTTCCACCACATAGCCCAGCGCGGGTACGCCTTCCTGCATCGAAGACAGACGCGCTGCGCCAAAACGGCCTTTGTCGGACACCTGAATTTGCAGGATCGGCTCGGCGCGGCGGCTGATCTGCTGCCACAGGCCCAGGCGTTCATAAATTTGCCGAGCGCCGAAGGACAGCGCCGATGAACGCGCGTCGTAACTCGGTTGATAGGTATCGCCCGGTGCGAAGGGTTCGATCATGACGATCTTCCAGCCCCGCGCCTTGGCACCCGCCTGCAACGCCAGCGCCAGACTCGCACCGACCAGCCCGCCACCCACAATCGCCAGATTGAAACGGCTCATGCAGCTTCGGTTCGCGCAGCGGCCATCAGGGCCTCGATGTCAGCCACCGTCTTGGGCACGCCACCGGTGAGGATTTCACAGCCTTTTTTGGTCACCACGACATCGTCCTCGATTCGTACACCAATCCCGCGCCATTTCTTCGCGACGTTCTGATTGTCCGGCGATACGTAAATACCCGGCTCAACGGTCAGCGCCATACCGACTTCCAGCACACGCCATTCGCCGCCGACCTTGTATTCGCCGACGTCATGCACGTCCATGCCCAGCCAGTGCCCGGCGCGGTGCATATAAAAAGCTTTGTACGCCTCGCTGGCGATCAGTTCACTGACCTCGCCTTGCAACAGGCCCAGTTCCACCAGCCCGGCCGTGATCACGTGCACCGTGGCCTCATGGGCCTGGTTCCAATGATTGCCCGGCTTGATCGCTGCGAACGCCGCTTCCTGGGATTTGAGCACCAGTTCGTAAATCGCTTTCTGTTCAGGCGAGAATTTTCCACTGACAGGGAACGTCCGCGTGATGTCGCTGGCGTAACAGTCGATCTCGCAGCCCGCGTCGATCAACACCAGATCGCCGTCCTTCAACGGCGCGTCGTTTTCCTGGTAGTGAAGAATGCAGCCGTTGCGGCCCGACGCGACGATGGAGCCGTACGCCGGCATCTTCGCCCCGCCCTTGCGAAATTCGTAATCCAGCTCGGCTTCGAGGCTGAACTCGTACAGACCGGCACGACTGGCCTGCATCGCCCGTACATGAGCGCGAGCAGAAATTTGCGCCGCTTCGCGCATCACCTTCACTTCCGCCGCAGACTTATACAGGCGCATGTCGTGAAGCAGGTGATCCAGCGCAACGAACTCTTTCGGCGGCTGCGCGCCCAAGTGCGCCTTCGAGCGAATCACGTTGATCCACTCCATGACATGGCGATCGAACTCGGGGTTGCTGCCCATCGAGGAATACACTCGGTCGCGCCCTTCAATCAGGCCCGGCAGGATGTCGTCGATGTCCGTGATGGGGAATGCGTCGTCGGCGCCGTACTCGCTGATCGCGCCGTCCTGTCCGGCACGCAAGCCGTCCCACAGCTCTCGCTCGGCATTGCGCTCGCGGCAGAACAGCACGTACTCGCCATATTCGCGACCGGGGATGAGCACGATCACCGCTTCCGGCTCGGGGAAGCCGCTCAGGTATTGGAAGTCGCTGTCCTGGCGGTACACATGTTCGACATCACGATTTCGAATGGCCACAGCGGCTGCCGGGAGGATGGCGATGCTGTTGGGTTCCATCTGCGCCATCAAGGCTTTGCGGCGACGGGCGTATTCGGCTTTCGGGATATGGATCATGGGCAAGTGCGGTCCTCCGGGTGGGCGCTCCGGTCATCAGCGCACGCAGGCCAATGACCGAACGACAACGATGGCAATCAGTGCAGGGAAGGCTTCGCTTCAGGCTCCGCTTTCTTGTTGAACTCGGTGAACAGGAGCAGCGGGGCGACGCGCAGGTATTCCATGACTTCCATGTAGTCGCTTTCACCGTCTTCGGACTCGTCCAGCGAGTCCTGAATCTGGGCGATGGCGGCCAGGTCCTGCAAGACGTCCTTGGCATCGTCGCTCATCGGCTGTCCACCGACGCGCGCGAAGCCGTGGAGGAAGCCTTGGCACCATTGGCCAATCGCCGTGGTGCGGGCGGTCAGCGATTCATCGTCGCCAGGCAACAGCAGCACGACAGCCATGTCGTCGCCGGTCAGCTCGTTCTTGACCATCTCCTGCAAGCCGATCAAAGCCTGACGGACATTGGCCTCAGGCTCGGTCTGCAGCAATTCGTGCGCGTCGTCGAACCAGCCCTCGGCGTCGAAGCCGGCGCCCGCGCAACTGCGGCCCAGCAACAGGCCATGCAACTCGGCAGGAGAGACAGGATGACCACCGCTGGTGAGCAGGGTGGCGAATGCGTTGTACGGGGAATTCTGATTAGGCATGGGCAACTAGGCGCCAAGCGGCGCAATGTCTAGAATGGAGGCCTTGTATCGTAGCACCGGCAGACGCGCCCAAGCTATCCAGGCGACATTCAAGGCAGTTCCTGAGGCCAGCTCCTGCACCACTCATCAGAAAATAATCAGTGGAAAACGATGGAAGACAACGACCTGCAAGCGTTGATGGCCCGACTGGAATTATTGATCAATCGGGTCGAGCAACTAAAAAGTCAAAACGGACTCCTATTAGCTCAGGAAAAAACCTGGCGCGAGGAACGCGCTCACCTCATTGAAAAGAACGAAATCGCCCGGCAAAAGGTCGAGTCCATGATTTCGCGCCTCAAGGCCCTGGAGCAAGACTCATGAGTAATGGCAACAGCATCACCGTGCAAATCCTCGACAAAGAATATTCGATCATCTGTCCTCAAGAGGAGCGCACCAATCTGGTTAGCGCCGCGCGTTATCTGGACGGCAAGATGCGTGAGATCCGCAGCAGCGGCAAAGTCATCGGTGCCGACCGCATTGCCGTGATGGCCGCGCTGAACATTACTCATGACCTGCTGCACAAACAGGAACTGCCCGAGACTCAAACCAGCGGCTCGACTCGTGAGCAAGTGCGTGACCTGCTGGACCGCGTGGACCTGGTCCTTGCCACGGATGAGCCAAAAGCACAAGGCTGATTGTTCGAGCATCATTCGTTATACTGGCGACCGCTCCCTGGAGTGCTTGCCAGTCGGTCATGTCCCTGAGCCGATACGCACAACCACGGGGGTTGCACGTTGGGGTTGGTGTGCATGTCCGCTCGACGGAAAGCCTTAAAGCCTCCTGCAATCTCCACCTTGAACTTTCGGGTTCAAGGGCTACACCGACAGCGGTTCGTCGGGGAGTCTCAAATTCTCAAGCCATTGCCAGACGTCCTGTCTGGCGGTGGAACCGGGGACCATCGTGAATCGCCCTGACTCCAGACAGTCCCTCTCCTACTCTCTCGGACCCGCCTGCATGACTTCCTCTGGCGCCCCTTCCCTGAACGATCCCTCGACCCTTTCCCGTCCTCAATTGCGTCGTTTGTTGCGCAAGGCGCGTCGCTCGCTCAACCGAGCAGAACAGCGACAGGCGGCACGCGGTTTGTACAACCAATTGGCGCAGAACCCGCTTTTTCGTCGCGCACGGCATGTTTCGCTGTACCTTCCGATGGACGGTGAAATCGACCCACGCCTGCTGCTGCGCGAAGCACAACGCCGGGGCAAGGCGACCTATCTGCCGGTGCTCAGTGCATGGCCTCGGACCAAGATGGTGTTTCAGCGGGTTCGACCGGGAGATAAATTCAGGCCCAACCGGTTTCGCATCCCCGAGCCGCACATCAACCCCCGCCAGCAGCGCAAAATCTGGGCGCTGGACCTGATCCTGATGCCGCTGGTGGGGTTCGACGATCAGGGTGGTCGGCTGGGCATGGGAGGGGGATTCTACGACCGCAGCCTGGCGTATCAGGCACGTCGGAAAGACTGGCAGAAACCGGTGTTGCTGGGTTTAGCGCATGAGTGTCAGAAGGTTGGAAAACTGGCGGTGGCCAGTTGGGATGTGCCGCTGCAGGGAACGGTGTCCGACAAGCGTTGGTATATGGCGTGATGGCTGAGGCGCGGAACGCTCTGTAGGAGCGAATTCATTCGCGATAGACCGGTATATCCGACACATCGTCATGGCCGTACCGAATGAATTCAGCCCCACAGTCATTAAAGCGAAGGCGTCAGGCGATTAACGACGCGTCTGTTGAGGCTGTTGCTGCGTGACTTCAACCGGTGCATCCGGCTTCGCGGACCACAAACTTTGTGCATAACCCGTGGTGACAATGCCCAAGCCGAACAAAATGACCAAAATCCATAGTAAATCCGGCTTGCGTTGCATTGATTGCCCCCCTTTGGCAAATCAAAAGCTGTCGTTCACGACATGTTTCTATAGGCCGCGAAACGGTGTAGCGCTGAAAATGGCGGCATTCTGCGTTAACGTGATGCAACACGCAAATGCTGGCGTCAACCGACCGTCGGTTTGTCATAAAAGCGTCGGACAACCTGTCCATTACGTCTTCAGGAGCCCCAATCCATGGCCTATTGGCTGATGAAATCCGAGCCCGACGAGCTGTCGATCACTGGCCTGCAAACTCTCGGCCAAGCCCGCTGGGATGGCGTTCGAAATTACCAGGCGCGCAACTTTCTTCGGGCCATGGCTGAAGGCGATGAGTTTTTCTTTTACCACTCCAGCTGCCCTGAACCGGGGATCGCGGGCATCGGGAAAATCACCAGGACGGCGTATCCCGATCCCACCGCGCTAGACAAAGACAGCCACTACTTCGACGCCAAAGCCAATGACGAGAAAAATCCATGGAGCGCCATTGATGTGGCGTTCGTAGAGACGTTTCCGAAAGTGTTGGGCCTAGGGTATTTGAAACAGCAGACCGCGCTGGAACAACTGCCGCTGGTTCAAAAGGGCAGTCGGCTTTCCGTCATGTCCGTCACGCCCGAACAGTGGGCAGCGGTGTTGGCGTTGCGTTGAATTCACGACCGCCGACTGCTCCTGTAGGAGTGAGCTTGCTCGCGATTGCACTGTGTCAGCGATAGATTTGCTAACTGACTCGCCGCCATCGCGAGCAAGCTCACGCCTACAGATTCAGGCCAATATTTACTGGGCGATGAAGTTGTTGAACAGCAGGTCATCCACCACAGGCTTGCCGGTTTCCTGGCTCAATACCTGCTGGGTCTGCTTCAATGCTTCCTGACGCAGTTTTTCTTTAGCGTCGACGTTGCTCATGCTTTCGAGGGTTTGCTGAGTGAACAGCGCCACCAACTGATTGCGGATCAACGGCTCGTTCGCCTTGACCAGCTTCTGCGCTTCGGCACCGGTCACACGCAACGCCACGTCAGCCTTGTACACGTGAAGTTTTGGGCTGCCATCCAGCGCGTAGTTGCCCACGAACGGCGGCGTTAACGCCACATATGAGACCTTGTTCGGGTCATCTTTCTCGCCGCCTTCTTCATTGGCCAGCACAGGCGCCGACAGCGCCAACAACATCAGAATCCACGCTTTCACAGTCCCACTCCTCGTCCGGTTCGCGCCATAGCTTACTCCAGCTTATGCACGCCTATCAGGCCGGGGCATGCTCATTGACCCCACACCCCCTCTACCTACACTTATCGGCCATCACTGGAAAAGGAATAGTCCCCGATGAAAGCCGTGCTCTGTAAAGCCTTCGGCCCTGCCGAAAACCTTGTGCTGGAAGACGTTCCGACGCCAGAACCCAAGAAAAACGAGATTCTGTTGGACGTGCACGCCGCCGGGGTCAACTTCCCCGACACGCTGATCATCGAGGGCAAATACCAGTTCAAACCGCCCTTCCCCTTTTCGCCGGGGGGCGAAGCGTCGGGTGTCGTCGCAGCCGTCGGTGAAAAAGTCAGTCACCTGAAAGTCGGCGACCGGGTCATGGCCCTCACCGGTTGGGGCAGCTTCGCCGAGCAAATCGCCGTCGCCGGATACAACGTCCTGCCAATTCCCGAGGCCATGGATTTCACCACCGCTGCGGCGTTCAGCATGACCTACGGCACCTCCATGCATGCGCTCAAACAGCGCGCCAACCTGCAACCCGGCGAAACCCTGCTCGTCCTCGGGGCGTCCGGTGGCGTCGGCCTGGCTGCGGTTGAAATCGGCAAAGCCCTGGGCGCCCGCGTCATCGCCGCCGCCAGCAGCGCCGACAAACTCGAAGTCGCCAAAAACGCCGGTGCCGACGAGCTCATCAACTACAGCGAAACCAACCTCAAGGACGAACTTAAACGCCTCACCAACGGCAACGGCGTCGACGTCATCTACGACCCCGTCGGCGGCGACCTCTTCGACCAGGCCGTCCGCTCCATCGCCTGGAACGGCCGCCTCCTCGTCGTCGGCTTCGCCAGCGGCCGCATCCCCGAACTGCCCGTCAACCTCGCCCTGCTAAAAGGCGCCTCGGTCGTTGGCGTGTTCTGGGGCTCGTTTGCACAGCGCCAGCCGCAAGACAATGCGGCGAACTTCCAGCAGCTGTTCACGTGGTTCGCTGAGGGGAAGTTGAAGCCGCTGGTGTCGAAGGTTTATCCGCTGGAACAGGCAGGTGAAGCGATTGATTCGTTGGGGCAGAGAAACGCGGTTGGGAAGGTGGTGGTTGGGGTCAGATGATTGCTCCCAAGCCCCGGCTCAGTTCGGGGCTTGATAAAGGCTGACTCAGAGCAATGCACGGACACTCTCCGGCAACACTTGCTTATAGCGAAGACCGGGCTGCGCTGCGCATTGCTCGACCACCCCGGGTATAGACCGATCAAACTCATCCCCTAATTCCGCTCGCTGATTGTCTGTCATCTTGTGCCGCGTGGCGGCCTTTCCCAACACCCTGAAGGTGTAGGTGATGTAGTGCAGGTCGTGCAGGTTCTGGCTGGGAGACTCGACCTTGAACGTCGTCAGCGCTTTGTTGAAGGCGTTGCACGAGAGCGTTCGCAGGTATCGACGCATCCAGCCGTGCGGGTCGTTCCGCTCGCGGGTGTGGGTGAAATAGAATTCTTGCCGAAAGCTCATCGTTTCAGGCGCCTGCGCACTGACCTGCCAGGGTTTGAGCCGCCATTTGGGGACGGTACGTTCAACGGATTTGGCGAAATGGCGATGGGAGCTGTCGATGATTTTCACATCCGTGACCGAGCCGTCGTTGTGCCCGAGAAATTCGAAGATAACCAACCCCGACAGACCTTCTTCGTACAAGGATCGGGGATAGGGGGGTGGGATCTGGCGTTCGTATTCCGGCCTTTGGCTGGCGTGCAAGGAGGCAGATATTAGCACTGACCACCACAGCAGCCATCGCGCGAACCGTTTCCGGCCGCTCATGAGACATCCCTCCGTGCCCACGAGATCACTATCCGCAATCGCTTCTCCAGCCGCTCCTGATCGAAAACGAAATGCACGGATTCACCGATCCGGGCGGGCCTTTCTTCGGTCACGTCCCACGGTTTGAATTGCCAACGTTTGACGGCTGACAGCGCAGAGTTCGCGGCTTTCTGATCGGTTTGCTCCACGACCCTGACGTCAGTGACAGTGCCGTCATGGTGGATGTCGTAGTGGACCCGCACGCTTGAAAACAGCTTCCCGCCGCGCAACGCAGAGGGATAGTCTGGCGAGACATAGCGCTCGAAGAGGGGGTGCATCTCGCGCGCACCGACGGACATGCTCAGCATCAGCGCACAGCCACTCAAAATGGCTGACACCTTCCATTGTGATTTCACCCTTTACCTCGTCCCCAACGCCCTGTGGCAGATGGCGGCGATGGTAGGGGTCTGCGTGCTCGTTAGTAAGGTGATCGATTCTGGTTCTCAAGTAGGACGAATCCGAAAGCCTCTGTTCCCGATTACACACCTGTACCATGTTCATATTCCAACACGTCAAACAGCCAAATTTCGGCGGTGCATCAGACGAGAAGCCTTCCTATTTTCTGTAATGAAAATGTAATATTCGAATTCGCATACCAAAATAAGAACTCGGAGTGTCTCGATGTTTGCCTTTTTCAAACCTGCCGCGCATCAGGCCCCGTTGCCTGCCGAGCGTGTCGACAGCACCTATCGTCGCCTGCGCTGGCAGATTTTCGCCGGTATTTTCTTCGGCTATGCGGGGTACTACTTGCTGCGCAAGAACTTCTCGCTGGCCATGCCGTACCTGATCGATCAGGGCTACACACGAGGTGAGTTGGGGCTAGCGATTTCGGCGATTGCCATCGCCTACGGCCTGTCGAAGTTTCTAATGGGGCTGGTGTCGGACCGCTCCAATCCTCGTTATTTCCTGCCGTTCGGATTACTGGTGTCTGCCGCGACGATGTTCGTGTTCGGATTCGCGCCTTGGGCGACGTCGAGCGTGGCGATCATGTTTATCCTGCTGTTTATCAATGGCTGGGCGCAGGGCATGGGTTGGCCGCCGAGCGGGCGGACGATGGTGCACTGGTGGTCGCAGAAAGAACGCGGCGGTGTGGTGTCGGTGTGGAACGTGGCGCACAACGTGGGCGGCGGCCTGATCGGCCCGCTGTTCTTGCTCGGCCTGGGCTGGACCAACGATTGGCACGCGGCGTTCTACGTGCCAGCGGCGGTCGCGCTGTTCGTCGCACTGTTCGCATTCATCACCATGCGCGACACGCCCCAATCCGTGGGGTTGCCGCCAGTGGAGGAGTACAAGAACGACTACCCGGAAGGCTACGACGCAAGCCACGAAGAGGAATTCAGCGCCAAGGAAATCTTCGTCAAATACGTCCTGCGCAACAAAATGCTCTGGTACATCGCGCTGGCGAACGTATTCGTGTATCTGCTGCGCTACGGCGTACTCGACTGGGCGCCGACTTATCTGAAAGAAGCCAAGCATTTCGATGTGGACAAGACGTCCTGGGCCTACTTTTTCTATGAGTGGGCGGGCATTCCGGGGACGCTGCTGTGCGGCTGGATGTCGGACAAGATTTTCCGTGGCAACCGCGGCCTGACCGGCATCGTGTTCATGCTGCTGGTGACCGTGGCCACGCTGGTGTACTGGCTCAATCCACCGGGCAACCCGACCATCGACATGGTCGCGCTGATCTCCATCGGCTTTCTGATTTACGGGCCGGTGATGCTGGTCGGCCTGCAAGCGCTGGAACTTGCGCCTAAAAAGGCAGCGGGCACGGCGGCAGGCTTCACAGGGCTGTTCGGGTATTTGGGTGGGTCGGTCGCGGCCAGTGCGCTGATGGGCTACACCGTGGACCATTTCGGCTGGGATGGCGGTTTCGTGATCCTGGTGTCGTCGTGCGTGCTGGCGATGGTGTTTCTGGCACCGACGTTACGGCATACGCGCGTGGCCAGTCAGTCGCGTGACACTGCGGCTTAGTGGTCTAAAACTACGGCGCGGTTGGTCCTGGGGCCTATCGCGCCGAACTCCGCTCAGGGATATTCCTGACGAGCATGGAGGATACTCACGATTTCAATCCGATCAGTGATTTGATAAACGACCAGATAATTCGGATGAGCAATTATCTCCCGGGTCATTGGCGCTCGGCGTATTCGGTAAAGATAAGGATGTTCAGGAAGGGCGGAAGTCGCTCTTTCTATTTCCGCCTGTAGCGCGTCAGCTGCTTTCGGGTTTCGCTCATCAATGTATTCGAGGATCTCCAGAGGTCCTCGCGTGCTTTCGGTCGCCAATCAACGATCATTGCGACGCTTTTCGCGCTTGGCGGCCAACCTCATCTTCATCTCGGCCATCACTTCGTCATGAGAGATGCTAGGTCGCTCATCGTCCAGAGACGCCTGTACCTTCGCGCGGAACCAAGCATCGTAACTCGCGGCCTGTTCTTCTGATTCAAACTCGGAAACGATCGGAGAAAGTTGAGCGCTCACGGGATACCTCCTGTGTAAGTCAGCGAAGTCTGACGCTTCGCGGGCAGCAGACGACAGCGACGTGGCAACCGGATGTTAAACCGCCAACAAAATCGGCTTACACCGCTTGAACCGCTCTTCCAGACTCACATCCGGCATCGCATGATTTCGCAGCGCGTGAATCGTCTGCTCGACGTATTCCCACGTCGTGCCATACCGACCGCTGGCGCTGGCCAAGACCTGGGTCAGGACGCTGTCGGGCAGGTTCCCCGCATAGCTGGGCAAATGCCGTTCAAGCACGAAACCCAGGGCCTGAACCTTGTTGCCGTCTTCGAGGCGGCAGCTGAGCCAGTGGGGGCGGTAGGAAGGGAATGGCATTTCCCGCTCCCACAACGCCAGCAATGAGGCTTCGATATTTTCCTCGGGGAGTCGATAGGCGAAGCCACTGCATGAGCCGCCGCGATCAAGGCCGAACACCAGCCCAGGTTGTTCGGGCGTGCCGCGATGTTCGTGGGACCACAGGTACAAACCGCGATGGTAGCCGTGCACTCGGCCGCGCACGCGCTCCACGGCGGAGCATTCGGGGCGCCAGATCAGTGAGCCGTACGCGAACAGCCAGACAGGGCCGCCAGTGTGTCGGCTCATCGTGGCGTGCATGGAAGCAAGGAGTTGTTCGCGGGTCAGTTTTGGCCCGAGGTCGATAACAGGTGGGTAAGACAGCCCAAGACCGTCATGTACGGCCTCCACCAAGCTATTGATTTGGTTCTCCATCTGGCTCCCTCACTGGCCGGTGATAACGCCAGTGCAGTGCTGAACAACGGTCGAAGCGGCTCAGGCAACAGTGAATCAACACCTTTTCACGGTTCTGAGCAATGTGCAGGTCGTGACGCCTTAAAACCGACCCTGCACATATTCTGATGCAATTAGCTCTCCACGGCAGCTGCCATCGGGCGGACGGTCACGCACGCGGCGCGTAGGCGAAGACGTCCGCGCGCATTTGATGGGCGTCCATACCCGCGACGACCAGCGCGTCCAGCGTGGAGTACACCATGTTGGGCGATCCGCTGGCGTAAACCTGAATCGATTTCAGGTCTGCGAAGTCTTCGCACACGGCTTCGTGCAACATCCCGCAGCGCCCTTCCCAACCGCACAAGTCGCTGACGACTTTGTGCAAATGCAGGTTTGGCAGGCTTTTCCACTCGTCCCAGTGCTTCAGTTCGTAGAAGTCCTCCGGACGTCGCACGCCCCAATAAACGTGCACGGGATACGGAAAACCTTTGGAACGGCAATGTTCGATGAGGCTGTGCATCTGACCCATGCCCGTGCCAGCGGCGATCAGCACCAGCGGGCCATCGGGCAACTCGCCCAAATGAGTGTCGCCAAAGGGCAGCTCGACGCGGGCCATGCCGTCGCGCTGGAGCTGCTCGATCAGATTTTGTGCACTGGCTTCGCGGGCCAGGACGTGGAATTCCAGGTCACGGCCACTTTCCGGCGCCGACGCCATAGAGAATGCGGACTTTTCGCCGTCGTCGCGGGCGATCATGAGGTACTGACCGGCGTGGTAACGCGGCGGCTTGCCTGCAGGGGCGCGGAGCATCACGCGCCAGACATCACCGCCGACCTCGACGCATTCAGTGACCTGACACGCGAACGTTCGCACGGGCAATTCTCCCAAAGGCAACACGCTGTCCCACAGCACCACGCAGTCTTCTTGCGGCACGGCCAGGCAGGTGTAGATTTCGCCATGCCCGCGCACTTCACCACCCTGCTCGACGCTGCCTTCGACCAACAGCGCGGAGCAGATATGGCAATTGCCGTTGCGACAGCTTTGCGGGCATTCGTACCCCAGTCGCTGGGCGGCGTCGAGAATCCGCTCGCCGGGCAAGGTTTCAAGCACTGCGCCCGACGGCTGCAAGGTTACGCGCATCAATCTATTCCCAGCTGATTCCAGATATCGTCGATCCGGCGGGTGACGGCTTCGTCCTTGACGATGGCGCGACCCCACTCACGGGTGGTCTCGCCCGGCCATTTATGCGTGGCATCGAGCCCCATTTTCGACCCCAACCCGGAGACCGGCGAGGCGAAATCGAGGTAATCGATCGGCGTGTTGTCGATCATCACGGTGTCGCGCTTGGGGTCCATGCGCGTGGTGATCGCCCAGATGACGTCGTTCCAGTCACGGGCGTTGATGTCGTCGTCGGTGACGATAACGAACTTGGTGTACATGAACTGTCGCAAAAACGACCACACACCCAACATCACGCGCTTGGCGTGGCCGGGGTACTGCTTTTTCATGGTCACGACCGCCATGCGGTACGAACACCCTTCGGGGGGCAGGTAGAAGTCGGTGATCTCCGGGAACTGCTTTTGCAGGATCGGCACGAACACTTCGTTCAACGCCACGCCCAGAATCGCGGGCTCATCCGGCGGACGCCCGGTGTAGGTGCTGTGGTAGATCGGCTTGATGCGGTGAGTGATGCGCTCGACGGTGAAGACCGGGAAGCGGTCGACTTCGTTGTAATAGCCGGTATGGTCGCCGTAAGGGCCTTCATCGGCCATTTCGCCCGGATGAATCACGCCTTCCAGGACGATTTCCGCGCTCGACGGCACTTGCAGGTCGTTGCCACGGCATTTGATCAGTTCGGTGCGGTTGCCACGCAAAAGACCTGCGAAAGCGTACTCGGACAGGCTGTCCGGCACCGGCGTGACCGCACCGAGAATCGTCGCGGGGTCAGCACCCAGTGCGACGGAAACCGGGAAAGGCTGGCCGGGATGCTTATCGCACCACTCCTTGAAGTCCAGCGCGCCGCCGCGATGGCTGAGCCAGCGCATGATGACTTTGTTGCGGCCAATGACCTGCTGGCGATAAATGCCCAGGTTCTGGCGCTCTTTATTAGGGCCTCTGGTGACGGTCAGGCCCCACGTGATCAGCGGGCCGACGTCGCCAGGCCAGCACGTCTGCACCGGCAGCATGCCAAGATCGACGTCATCGCCTTCGACGACCACTTCCTGGCACGGGGCGTCCTTGACAACTTTCGGCGCCATGGAGATGACTTTCTTGAAGATCGGTAGCTTCGACCAGGCGTCTTTCAGGCCTTTCGGCGGCTCGGGTTCCTTGAGGAACGCCAGCAGTTTACCAATCTCCCGCAGCTCTTCGGTGGACTCGGCGCCCATGCCCATGGCCACGCGCTCTGGCGTGCCGAACAGGTTGCCAAGCACAGGAATGTCAAAACCCGTCGGGTTTTCGAACAGCAAGGCCGGCCCCTTGTTGCGCAGGGTCCGGTCGCAGACTTCGGTCATCTCCAGCACAGGAGAAATAGGCACTTGAATGCGTTTCAACTCTCCGCGCTGCTCAAGCTGCTGCACGAAATCCCGTAGATCCTTGAATTTCATTAACCCGGCCACTTAACAAATAGATGCACATCCTACCTGCTCTGGCGGGCAACGGCAGCAGCCGAACGCGGATTCATCTGCCCTGAGCGGCGTTTTCGCTGAGATAAATCGGCGCCAGCAAAGGCTTCATGCGCTCGCCGCCTTTATCCGACAGGTGATTTTCATCCATGTATTGCGAATAACCGTCGAATTCGGCGCGACAAATCCCGCCGGGACACATCAAGGGCGCAGGGTCGAGGACGCGCACGTTCGGGTCCTGCTGGCTGAGCTCTGTAAACAGCGTGTTCAGAAACTGCTGGCGCGCCAGGTGCTCGGCGATGGGTCGTCCCAATCGTTCGGCAGAACGCCCGACCATCGCCAGGCTCGCCAACCGCGCCACCGTGCCCTGCCGTTGCAGCGGGACTTCCTTGAAAATCCATACCCGCGCACCCGCGTCCCGCAGGCTGTGGACCATCGCAGTCAGGTCTTTGGCCACTTCCTGCTCGGCGACCGGGCGGCTGTCGTCCGGATACAGAACGTGCTGCATGTCGCCGTCCTCTTCGCCGTACAGATACAGGCTCCAACGTGCCGCCAGCACGACGTCGCGAATCTTGTGCTCGCGAATGGATTGCAGCGTAGCCTGATTGAAATCCTGACATTGCTGGCGGGTTTCATGCCCGAGGATCGGCAGGCAACCCGAAAGACTGGCGAGCCAGACCGGGATGCCGTAGCGATTGGCGTCAGCCTCAATGGCTGGCAGCAAAGCCGCCGCATGGCTGTCTCCCCACACGAGCTGCACTGGCGCGGTTTGCTCATTGCCTCCAAAGCGGCAGATTTTGCTCATGTCCGGGCTGTCGCGTTGCAACAGGCAGTCCATCTGCCCGCGCTGCCAGTCGCGGGCTTCGGCGTATTGCAGCGCTTGCCCTGAGACCCGTTTCGGCACCCCGTCGGTGGTGCGTATCAACTGGCCGGCCAAACCGATAATCAACAGCGTCGCCAAACCCGCAAACAAAACGGGCTTGCGCCCAGCCAACACCCGTTTTTCGCGAAACGGCAGCTCGACCAGACGCCAGCTCAGCCACGCCAGCACGAGCGTGAGCACGACCCACCCTGCGGCCTCAAGCGCCTGCATGCCGTCAATGGACACCGCATTCGCGTAGACAAATACCGGCCAGTGCCAGAGATACCAGGAATAGGAAATCAGCCCCACCCCAACCATCCCTTTCACGCTCAGCAACCGGCCGACGACGGTGGAGGCCTGTCCATTTGCCCAGATCATCGCCGTCGCACCAAGGACCGGAAACAGCGCCGCCCACCCGGGAAACAGCGTGTATTTGTCGAAACCGAAAATCGCGTACAGCACCGCCAGCAGCCCCGCCAGGCTCACCGCCTCATACATCCAATGCGGCATCTTGCGATCCGAGACCGGAAGCACCGCCAGCATCGCGCCGCACAACAACTCCCACGCCCGCATCGGCAGCAGGAAAAACGCCTCATCAGGGTTGCGCTTGATCACCCAGACGTTAAGCGCGAACGACACCACCAACAGCCCGAACAGCATCCAGCGCCACTGCCGCAGGTAACGGGTCAACAACACCATCAGCAGGGGAAACAGAATGTAGTACTGCTCCTCCACCGACAGGGACCAGGTGTGCAGCAGCGGTTTGAAATCGGAGGCGGGGTTGAAATACCCGTCCTGACGCATGAACAGGATGTTGGACGCGAACATCGCCTGATACCGGACGGCCCGGCCCAGTTGTGAATAGTCGTTGGCGGGCATCAGCACCCAGCCGACCAGCAAGGCGGCGAGCATCATGACGCTCAGGGCGGGAATGATGCGTCGGGCGCGGCGGGCCCAGAAATCCACAAAGCTGAAGCGCCCGGCGCTGATTTCCCGAAAGATGATCGAGGTGATCAGGAAGCCGGAGATCACGAAGAACACATCGACGCCCACGAACCCGCCGCTGAACAGGCCAAACCCGAAGTGGTAAAGCACCACGGGAATGACGGCCAACGCGCGCAGTCCGTCGATGTCCCGACGATTGCCAAAGGTGTGCATGACGCTCCTTGTCCGCTTTCTTGTTAAAAAAAGTCAAAAAAAATGGTGCCCCAAAAGGACACCATTTTTCTACAGCCGTTCAGCGCGTGCCGTTGAGCGTGTTATTTACGCTTCATCGACAGGAAGAACTCATCGTTGGTCTTGGTCTGTTTCAGCTTGTCGACCAGGAACTCGATGGCAGCGACTTCGTCCATCGGGTGCAGCAGCTTGCGCAGAATCCACATGCGTTGCAGCTCGTCGTCAGCCGTCAGCAACTCTTCGCGGCGTGTGCCGGAACGGTTGATGTTGATGGCCGGGAAGACGCGCTTCTCGGCGATCTTACGATCCAGAGGCAGCTCCATGTTGCCGGTGCCTTTGAATTCTTCGTAGATCACTTCGTCCATTTTCGAACCGGTTTCAACCAGCGCGGTGGCGATGATGGTCAGCGAGCCGCCTTCCTCGATGTTACGAGCCGCACCGAAGAAGCGCTTTGGTTTTTCCAGCGCGTGGGCGTCAACACCACCGGTCAGTACCTTGCCGGAGCTCGGAATCACAGTGTTGTAGGCGCGAGCCAGACGGGTGATGGAGTCGAGCAGGATGACCACGTCTTTCTTGTGCTCGACCAGGCGCTTGGCCTTCTCGATCACCATTTCGGCGACTTGCACGTGACGGGTTGGCGGTTCGTCGAACGTCGAGGCAACCACTTCGCCGCGCACGGTGCGCTGCATTTCGGTCACTTCTTCCGGACGCTCATCGATCAGCAGAACGATGAGGTGAACTTCAGGGTTGTTACGGGTGATGTTCGACGCGATGTTCTGCAGCATGATGGTCTTGCCCGCTTTCGGCGGGGCAACGATCAGACCGCGTTGACCTTTGCCGATAGGGGCGCACAGGTCGATGACACGACCGGTGAGGTCTTCGGTGGAGCCGTTCCCGGCTTCCATCTTCATGCGAATCGTCGGGAACAACGGCGTCAGGTTTTCGAACAGAATCTTGTTCTTCGCGTTTTCTGGACGGTCGAAGTTGATGGTGTCGACCTTGAGCAGTGCGAAGTAACGCTCGCCTTCCTTCGGCGGGCGGATCTTGCCAACGATGGTATCGCCCGTGCGAAGGTTGAAGCGGCGGATCTGGCTAGGCGAGACGTAGATGTCGTCTGGGCCCGCGAGGTAGGAAGCGTCTGCAGAGCGGAGGAAGCCGAAGCCGTCCTGGAGGATCTCCAGCACGCCATCACCCGAGATTTCCTCGCCGCTTTTAGCGTGCTTTTTCAGCAGGGAGAAGATCACATCCTGCTTGCGCGAACGGGCCATATTTTCTATGCCCATCTGTTCGGCCATTTCGAGCAGATCGGTAATAGGCTTTTGCTTGAGTTCAGTCAGGTTCATATAGGAATGACGTAATCGTGTATGAGGGGGAAATTAAGCTTTTGGCTTAATGAGGCCGCGCCGCAGAGAAGGCGACAGGATCGCGTACAAATCGAAAGGAGAGCGTCGGCGACGGCTAGCAGGGGGCAACGGAGAAGCCGTTGCGGGGCCGAATGTACCACTTGATTTTCGAAGCGTCTAGTACAACGCCAGAAAAAAGCCCCGCAATTTGCGGGGCCTTTGCGCCATCAGATGTTGGCGTCGAGGAACGCTTGCAACTGGGACTTGGACAGAGCGCCAACCTTGGTGGCAGCGACTTCGCCGTCCTTGAACAGCATCAGGGTCGGAATACCACGAACGCCGTGCTTGGCCGGGGTTTCCTGGTTTTCGTCGATGTTCAGCTTGGCAATGGTCAGTTTGCCTTCGTAGGTGCCAGCGATATCGTCCAGAACCGGGGCGATCATTTTGCAAGGGCCGCACCACTCAGCCCAGTAATCTACCAGCACAGGGCCTTGTGCCTTCAGGACATCGGCTTCGAAGCTCGCGTCGCTGACGTGTTTGATAAGGTCGCTACTCATGAGATTTCTCCGAGGTCATAGGCAAAAAAACGTGGACCATCATAACTGTGTCGGGTCGTGACAGGAAGGTAGAGGCGATTGTCTCTTGCTATGGGTTTGGATGACTAGCTTTATTGAAGTGACCCCCATCAGGTAGGAGCCGGCCCCGTTGGCGCGTGGAGCACGATCCCTGTGGGAGCGAATTCATTCGCGATTGGCCAGCGCATCCGACGGATCTCCATCGGTTGTGCCACCGCATCGCGAATGAATTCGCTCCCACAGGTCATGCGTTCGAATTCAAGACAAGCGCCCCGTTTGGGACCGAAATCAGGCCGAAGGCGCCACGAACACAATCCCCGTACGCAACGCAGCGCCTCTTATATGTTCCTGCATGGCCTTCTGCGCCGGGCCTGAAGCATTGCGAGCGAGGGCGCGGAGAATCTTGCGGTGTTCCTGCCAGGTTTCCATCGCCCTGCCCGCGCGAATGAATGGCAGCTTCTGGCTCTCCAGAAAAATGTCGGCGCTGGCCGTAATGATCCCAAGAATCGCCTGATTGCCGCTCGCCACAAGAATCCGTCGGTGGAAATCGAAGTCCAGTTTGGCGGCGCCGTCGAAATCACCGGCCTTGAGTTCGAGGCGCATGGCTTCAACGTTGTCCTCCAGGACATCGCGCTCATCTGCCGTCAGGGTCACAGCCGCCAGCCCTGCCGCAAAACCTTCGAGCGCGTAACGCAGCTGAAACGTCTCCGACGGCGAAGCGTGGGCCGCAAAAGGCCAGGAAAAACCACTGGTGCGCTGTTGTGGTTCAGAAATCGCCTGAACGAAAACCCCCTTGCCGGGCTGCACGCTGACCACACCTAACGCGCTCAACGACGACAGCGCCTCGCGCAACGAAGCGCGACTGACCCCCAGACGAACCGCGAGATCCCGCTGCGAGGGCAGGCTGTCGCCAGGGCCATAGCCTTGCTCGGCGATCAATTTGCGGATCGCCTGGAAGGCGGCTTCGGGTACTGCAATCGGGCTCGTGTGCATGGGTTTTCAGGCGCAATGACCGTGGAAAACCTTCTTTTATAGTCATCCCGCTGATTCGGCAAGTGACGCCCAAGTGAAGGGCGGCGAGGCTTTCAGGCGCGCCAAAGCGGGGCGACCCGGCGCCCAACTGTTCAGACCAGTTAGACCGGATCAGGGCGCCAGCCCTCATTCCACGGTCGCAAACGCAGCGATGGCATGGGCTGTGCACTGGCCCTTGAACATCACCCATGCATTGCCTTCACCCTTGTTCGATTCGGAGACGTCCCATGACCCAGCGTTACAGCGCTCTGCTTGCCGCCCTGTTTGCCAGCTTCCTGCTCGGCCAGGCCCCTGCCCACGCCAACGGGCTGGATGATGTGACCGCGCGCGGCACGCTGAAAGTCGCCGTACCGCAAGACTTCCCGCCCTTCGGTTCGGTAGGCCCGGACCTGAAACCACGCGGCCTGGACATCGACACCGCGCAATTGATCGCCGACCGGCTCAAGGTGAAGCTGGAACTCACCCCGGTGAACAGCACCAACCGCATCCCGTTCCTCACCACCGGCAAGGTCGATCTGGTGATCTCCAGCCTGGGCAAAAACCCGGATCGCGAGAAAGTCATCGACTTCTCCCGTGCCTATGCGCCGTTTTACCTCGCCGTGTTCGGTCCACCTGACGCTGCCATCAGCGGCGTGGACGACCTCAAAGGCAAAACCATCAGCGTGACCCGTGGCGCCATCGAAGACATCGAGCTGACTGCCGTGGCACCGAAAGAAGCCACCATCAAGCGTTTCGAAGACAACAACTCGACCATCGCCGCTTACCTCGCCAACCAGACCGACCTGATTGCCAGCGGCAACGTGGTGATGGTCGCGATCAGCGAAAAGAACCCGAAACGCATCCCGTCGCTGAAAGTGAAGCTCAAGGATTCGCCGGTCTACGTCGGCGTGAACAAGGGCCAGCCGGAGCTGTTGGCCAAGGTCAACGAGATTCTGGAAGCGGCGAAGCAAGATGGCGCGCTGGAGAAGAACTCGCAGACCTGGCTGAAACAGCCGTTGCCTGCCGATCTCTGATCGCCTCGCTTTAGTCACTGCGTCTGGTTGAGGTTTTCAGATGGCCTATAAGTTCGACTTCATCCCGGTCCTGCAAAACGCTGACCTGCTGCTGCGTGGGGCCTTGTTCACCCTTGAGCTGACGGCCATCGGCACTCTGCTGGGCGTCAGCGTCGGTATTGTCGGCGCCATCGTCAGGGCCTGGAAGATCCAGCCGTTCTCGGCCCTGTTTGGGGTCTACGTCGAGCTGATACGCAACACGCCGTTTCTGGTGCAGCTGTTCTTCATCTTCTTCGGCCTGCCGTCGCTGGGGGTGCAGATTTCCGAATGGCAAGCAGCGGTGCTGGCGATGGTGATCAACCTCGGCGCGTACTCGACCGAAATCATTCGCGCAGGCATTCAGGCGATTCCTCGTGGGCAGCTGGAAGCCTCGGCCGCACTGGCGATGACGCGCTTCGAGACGTTTCGCCATGTAGTGTTGATTCCGGCCTTGGGCAAGGTTTGGCCCGCGCTGAGCAGCCAGATCATCATCGTCATGCTCGGCTCGGCGGTCTGCTCTCAGATTGCGACGGAAGAATTGAGCTTCGCCGCGAACTTCATTCAGTCGCGCAACTTCCGCGCCTTCGAGACGTACATCATTACCACGCTGATCTACCTGTTCATGGCGCTGATGATTCGTCAGTTGCTGGGGTGGATCGGACGTCGCTACATCGCGAGGAGCCGCTGATGGATTTCACGCTATGGGACATCGTGCGCAACCTGCTCACAGGCCTGCAATGGACGCTGGCGCTGTCGCTGGTCGCGTTCATCGGCGGCGGCGTGATCGGCTTGCTGGTCATGACGATGCGCATTTCTGAAAAGGGTTTCTGGCGCAGGCTCGCCCGCTGCTACATCGAGCTGTTTCAGGGCACGCCGCTGCTGATGCAACTGTTTCTGGTGTTCTTCGGCGTCGCGCTGATGGGTGTGGACATCTCGCCTTGGGTCGCGGCCGCCCTCGCGTTGACACTGTTTACGAGCGCGTACCTGGCTGAAATCTGGCGGGGCTGCGTGGAGTCGATTTCCAACGGTCAGTGGGAGGCGTCGGCAAGCCTGGCCCTCACCCCCTTCGAGCAACTGCGCTACGTGATTCTGCCCCAGGCGTTGCGCATCGCCGTGGCCCCGACCGTGGGCTTTTCGGTGCAAGTCGTCAAAGGCACAGCCGTGACGTCGATCATCGGTTTCACAGAACTTACGAAGACCGGCGGCATGCTCGCAAACGCCACGTTCCAGCCTTTCATGGTCTACGGCTTCGTCGCCCTGGGCTACTTCCTGCTGTGTTATCCGCTGTCGCTCAGCGCCCGTTATTTGGAAAGGAGACTTCATGCCTCTGCTTAGAATTTCTGCCCTGCACAAATACTACGGCGATCACCACGTGCTCAAAGGCATCGACCTCAGCGTCGAGGAAGGCCAGGTCGTGGCGATCATCGGCCGCAGCGGCTCGGGCAAAAGCACGTTGCTGCGCACGCTCAACGGGCTGGAATCGATCAACGACGGTGTGATCGAGGTCGATGGCGAATACCTCGACGCAGCGCGGGCCGACTTGCGCAGCCTGCGGCAGAAAGTCGGCATGGTGTTTCAGCAGTTCAACCTGTTCCCGCACCTGACCGTCGGCGAAAACGTGATGCTCGCGCCGCAGGTGGTGAAAAAGGTCTCCAAGGCTGAAGCGACGAAGCTCGCCAAGGAAATGCTCCATCGCGTCGGACTCGGGGAGAAATTCGACGCGTTCCCTGATCGTTTGTCGGGAGGCCAGCAGCAGCGCGTGGCAATTGCGCGGGCCTTGGCGATGTCGCCGAAAGTGCTGCTGTGCGATGAAATCACCTCGGCGCTGGACCCGGAGCTGGTGAATGAGGTGCTCAGCGTCGTGCGCGAGCTGGCGAAAGACGGCATGACGCTGATCATGGTGACCCACGAAATGCGTTTCGCTCGGGAAGTGGGCGACAAGCTGGTGTTCATGCATCAGGGCAAGGTGCATGAAGTGGGGGACCCGAAAGAGTTGATGGCCAACCCGAAAACGCCGGAACTGGCGAATTTCATTGGGTCGGTGGAACACGCTTGAACATGCCGCTTGCCATCGACCTGTAAACGCGCATCTGTAGGAGTGAGCTTGCTCGCGATAGCGGGGGATCAGACAAAGCTGTGGTGGCTGATCACCGCTATCGCGAGCAAGCTCACTCCTACAGTGATGGCGGTGGAACGTAATGATCGTTCCCGCGTGAAGCGTGGGAACCATCACGTCACGCCCAACGCTTAAATGCGCGTTTGGCGGCAGTGATGGTTCGTGGCACGATGTCGGGGTTAACGACCGAGACCTTTTGACCATGTCGCCATCCACAGCCAAAAACCTCTCGCTGATCGCCGCGATCGACTTGGGCTCCAACAGCTTCCACATGGTGGTCGCCAAAGCGAATCAGGGTGAAATCCGCATTCTTGAGCGGCTCGGCGAGAAAGTGCAGTTGGCCGCCGGGATCGACGACGAGCGCAAGCTCAACGAAGAATCCATGCAGCGGGGGCTCGATTGCCTCAAGCGTTTTGCCCAACTGATCAACGGCATGCCACCGGGCGCCGTGCGGATCGTCGGCACCAACGCCCTGCGCGAAGCGCGCAATCGCAACGAATTCATCCACCGCGCCGAAGAAATCCTTGGCCACCCTGTCGAGGTCATTTCCGGCCGTGAAGAAGCGCGCCTGATCTACCTCGGCGTGTCCCACACCCTCGCCGACACACCGGGCAAACGCTTGGTGGCGGACATTGGTGGCGGCAGTACCGAATTCATCATCGGCCAGCGCTTCGAACCGTTGCTGCGCGAAAGCCTGCAAATGGGTTGCGTGAGCTTTACCCAGCGCTATTTCAAAGACGGCAAGATCACCCCGGCCCGTTATGCCCAGGCCTACACGGCTGCGCGGCTGGAGATCATGAGCATCGAGCATGCGTTGCATCGTCTGACGTGGGATGAGGCAATTGGCTCGTCCGGCACCATCCGCGCCATCGGCCTGGCCCTGAAAGCAGGCGGCCATGGCACCGGCGAAGTCAACGCCGAAGGCCTCGCCTGGCTCAAGCGCAAACTGATGAAGCTCGGCGAAGTGGACAAGATCGACTTCGACGGCCTCAAGCCCGATCGTCGGGCCATTTTTCCGGCCGGTCTGGCAATTCTCGAAGCGATCTTCGACGCTCTTGAACTGAAACGCATGGACCACTGCGAAGGCGCGCTGCGTGAAGGCGTGCTGTATGACCTGCTGGGCCGTCATCACCACGAAGACGTGCGCGAACGCACCCTCAGCTCGCTGATGGACCGTTATCACGTCGATCTGGAACAGGCCGCACGGGTCGAGCGCAAGGCGTTGTCAGCGCTGGAGCAGGTCGCCACGGCGTGGGAGCTGGAAGACGATCTGTATCGCGAGCTGCTCAGCTGGGCCGCCAAGGTGCATGAAGTGGGTCTGGACATCGCCCACTATCACTACCACAAGCACGGCGCGTACTTGATCGAGCACTCGGATCTGGCGGGTTTCTCGCGGGAAGACCAACAGATGCTCGCGCTGCTGGTGCGCGGCCATCGTCGGAACATTCCAAAGGACAAGTTCGCCGAATTTGGCGATGAAGGCGTGAAGCTGATTCGTCTGTGCGTGCTGCTGCGCTTCGCGATCCTGTTCCACCACATTCGCGGCACCCAAGAGATGCCGCAACCTGTGCTGACCGCCAATGGCAACGACCTCGACATCCTGTTCCCGGATGGCTGGCTGGAAAACAACCAGCTGACTCAGGCCGACTTCGCGCTGGAAGCGGAGTGGCTGACCCGAGTCAACATCAACCTCAGCGTACGCTGAGGACCGGGTTGCTCAACTTCTCCAGAAGCGACGCCTGCACATTGCGGGCGTTCTGGTTGCCGGTTGGCGTGCTGCGAAGGTAGCGCCCGTCCGGCTGCAGCAGCCACGCGTGGGTGTTGTCGGTCAGATACCCCTCCAACTCCTTCTTCACGCGCAGAATCAGCTTCTTGCCTTCCACCGGGAAGCAGGTCTCGACGCGCTTGTCGAGGTTGCGTTCCATCCAGTCGGCGCTGGACAGGAACATCTGCTCGTCGCCGCCATTCAGGAAGTAGAACACGCGGGTGTGCTCCAGAAAGCGACCCACGATCGAGCGCACCTGAATGTTGTGCGACACGCCCGGAACCCCCGGACGCAGGCAGCACATGCCCCGCACCACGAGATCGATCTTCACGCCCATCTGGCTGGCTTTGTACAGCGCGCGGATGATCTTCGGATCAGTCAGCGAGTTGAACTTGGCAATGATGTGCGCAGGTTTGCCGTCGGTCGCGAACTGCGTCTCGCGGGCAATCATGTCGAGCATGCCCTTCTTGAGTGTGAACGGCGCGTGCAGCAACTTCTTCATGCGCAGCGTCTTGCCCATGCCAATCAACTGACTGAACAGTTTGCCGACGTCTTCGCACAAGGCGTCGTCGGAGGTCAGCAGGCTGTAGTCGGTGTACAGACGGGCGTTGCCCGCGTGGTAGTTACCAGTCCCGAGGTGGGCGTAACGCACGATCTCGCCCGCTTCGCGACGCAGGATCAGCATCATCTTGGCGTGGGTCTTGAAGCCGACCACACCGTAAATCACCACCGCACCGGCCGCCTGCAAGCGGCTGGCGAGTTGCAGGTTGGACTCTTCGTCGAACCGCGCGCGCAGCTCGATGACTGCCGTGACTTCCTTGCCGTTACGCGCGGCATCCACCAGCGCATCAACGATTTCCGAGTTGGCGCCACTGCGGTACAGCGTCTGACGCACAGCCAGAACGTGAGGATCTTTTGCGGCCTGACGCAGCAAATCCACCACCGGCGTGAAGGATTCGAATGGGTGCAGCAGCAGAATGTCCTGCTTGCTGATCACGTTGAAGATGTTTTCGCTGTTCTGCAAAAGCTTTGGAATCGCCGGGGTGAACGGCAAGTATTGAAGCTCCGGATGGCTGTCCAGACCGGTGATGCTGAACAGACGCGTCAGGTTCACCGGACCGTTGACCTGATACAGCTCGGTCTCGCTCAGGTTGAACTGCTTGAGCAGGTAGTCGGACAGGTGTTTCGGGCAGGTGTCGGCCACTTCCAGACGCACCGCATCGCCGTAGCGACGGGAGAACAGCTCGCCACGCAGGGCGCGGGCCAAGTCTTCTACGTCTTCGGAATCCAGCGCCAGGTCGGCGTTACGGGTCAGGCGGAACTGGTAGCAGCCCTTGACCTTCATGCCCTGGAACAGGTCATCGGCGTGGGCGTGGATCATCGACGACAGGAACACGTAGTTGTCGCCCGGGCCGCCGACGTCTTCCGGCACCTTGATGATGCGCGGCAAGAGGCGCGGGGCCGGGATGATCGCCAGACCCGAATCGCGACCGAAGGCATCGATGCCTTCCAGCTCGACGATGAAGTTCAGAGATTTGTTGACCAGCAACGGGAACGGGTGCGTCGGATCGAGGCCGATCGGTGTGATGATCGGTGCGATTTCGTCGCGGAAATAACGACGGACCCACGTCTTCAGCTTGGTGGTCCAGTAACGACGACGGATGAAGCGCACCTGATGCTTTTCAAGCTCGGGCAACAGGATGTCGTTGAGGATGGCGTACTGGCGATCCACGTGGCCGTGCACCAGCTCACTGATGCGCGCCAGCGCCTGATGAGGCTGCAAGCCATCGGCACCGGCCTGCTCACGGGCGAAGGTGATTTGTTTCTTGAGGCCCGCGACGCGGATTTCGAAGAATTCGTCCAGGTTGCTGGAGAAGATCAGCAGAAACTTGAGGCGTTCGAGCAGCGGGTAGGATTCATCCAGCGCCTGCTCAAGTACGCGAATATTGAACTGCAGCTGCGACAGCTCGCGGTGAATATAAAGGCTGCTGTCATCCAGGTTGGGGATCACGATCGCCGGGCTGGCAGGCTGCTGCGGCTCGACGGCGGGCAGCACCTCGATAGTCGGTTCGACCACGGCGGTGACTTCCGCAGAAGAGACTTCGGGTTCAAGTTCAATTGAGGCTTCGGTGCTTCCTTCGGTACTCATGAATAATCCTGTAAGGCTGTTGCCCTGTAACAGTTGGGCCGGGAGAACGGCCGAAGAGATCGATCTGTCGGTCCCTTCACGACAGAAGGGACGATCAGTGGCGCAGACCGGTCACACCGGACACCTGCGGGCCCGAGCGTGCGGGCAAACGTGACAGTTATAAGCCAGCATTATGACTCCTGCATGACAGTTGTATGTCGAGACAGTCTTGCAGGACTTAAACGCGCTTCCTAGACGACTATTCTGCTGGTGTCGTAGGAAACTTTAACGTGGTGACACATTTCGACACTTTCCTGAATGTGTCCGGCGCGTTAGGCTGCGCGTTCATTTCGCCAGCACCCATATGATGCTCCAGCATTTTTTACAAGAATTTGGCTACTTCGCCCTTTTCCTCGGGACCTTTTTTGAAGGTGAGACCATTTTGGTTCTCGCTGGATTTCTCGCATTCCGAGGGTACATGGACATCAATCTGGTCGTGGTGGTTGCCTTCTTCGGCAGCTACGCAGGCGATCAGCTCTGGTATTTCATGGGGCGCAAGCATGGCCGCAAGCTTTTGGCACGCAAGCCGCGCTGGCAACTGCTGGGCGATCGCGCGCTGGAACATATTCGTCGGCACCCCGACATCTGGGTGCTGAGCTTCCGATTTGTCTACGGTTTGCGCACGGTAATGCCGGTGGCCATCGGCCTTTCCGGGTATCCGCCGGGACGTTACCTGCTGCTCAACGGCATCGGTGCTGCGGTCTGGGCGGCGGCGCTGGGCGCGGCGGCCTACAAATTCGGCGCGGTGCTTGAAGGTTTGCTGGGCAACGTCAAGAAATACGAGTTGTGGGTACTGGGCGCCCTGCTGGTGATTGGTGGCCTGCTTTGGATCAGACGTCGTATCAAAAACGCCCGTATTGCGCGCGAGGCCAAACTGGCGGTTTCAGCCGTGGCCCCCGTCGAGGTCAAGGACCGGCCAGACGAGTGAATCGACCCCGAGCGCAATACACAGCGATTGCGCTCAGCACCATGTAAGTCAGCAATACCGTCCAGCCCAACGCACTCGCGGGCCACAGGCCTACTGCCGGAGCCACCGCCATTAACGGCAGGTTCGCCACCAGCCTCACCCCTTCCAGCTTCAACGCCGCAGGTCGATTCTCCAACGCCGCGCCAAACACGAACAGCCCCAACGCCACCCATGACCAGCCGACGATCAGCGCAGCCCACGGCAACACGTCGCCGTTCGACAGCAGATAACTCCCCAGCAGCGTGTACAGCGAAAACTGTACGCCGATGTACAGCTGCTGCGTCAGGCTCAACGGCACCTCGAATTTGCGGAATTGCACAAGGTCCGGCTTGCTGATCGGATATTTCCGCGCCACGTCCGCAGGCCGCCACCCGGTCGGCATGAACCAGATCCGCCATTTGTCCCACGTCGATTCGGCCCGTCGCGCATCCGCTGCCAATTGAGCATAGAACTGCACGTTCGCCCACAGCAGGTTCCAGCTTCTCAAAGGGGTTGTGACCCCGAAAATCGGCGGCTCCTCATCCAGCTCTTCCTGGAAGGTGCCGAACAGTCGGTCCCAAACAATGAACACCCCGCCGTAGTTGCGATCCATGTAGACACGGTTCTGCGCGTGGTGAGCGCGATGATTGGATGGCGTCACGAAGAACCATTCGAACCAGCCCAGCTTGGGAATGTGCCGAGTGTGGACCCAGAATTGATAAAGCAGATTGAGCGAGGCCACCGCCACGAACACCACCAGCGGCACGCCGACCACGGCCAGCGGCAGATAGAAAATCCAGCTCAGCAGAAAGCCGGTGCTGGTCTGGCGCAAGGCGGTCGAGAGGTTGTAGTCCTCGCTCTGGTGATGCACAGAGTGCGCGGCCCAGAGGATGTTGCGCTCGTGTCCCATGCGGTGGAGCCAGTAATAGCAGAAGTCGTAAAAGATGAAGGCGAACACCCAGACCCAGACGCTCTCGGCAGACAGCCGCCACAAGGCCAGATGCTCCAGCGCAAAGGCGTAGGTCACCAGCCCCACGCCTTTGGTCAGCAGACCCGTGGTCGTCGATAACACGCCTGTACTGAGGCTGTTGATCGCATCGGCGACCCGGTAATTGTTGACCTTGCGCCAACGGTCGGCGACCAGCTCGACACCGATCAGCACGAAGAAAAACGGCACTGCGTACAGAATGAAATTCATCGACGCCACCCGACAACGAAACCTCGAAGATTAGGCGTCACCACGGCAAAACCCTATGGCAACAGATGACAAATTAGTAGACATTTGAGGACATCGTTGGCGCGACGAGCCGCTCGTAAACGCCAGGGAACACGACATCACCGGCGTACCCGGTCTAGCCCGGATCGCTCAAGAGAGGGAACACAGGCATGAGCAAAAAAGTGGCCGTCATTCTTTCCGGTTGCGGCGTCCAGGACGGCGCGGAAATTCACGAAAGCGTGCTCACCCTGCTGCGTCTGGATCAACGCGGCGCCGAGGTGAAGTGCTTCGCGCCAAACATCCCTCAGTACCACGTGATCAATCACCTCACTGGCGAAGAAATGCCCGAAACCCGCAATGTGTTGGTGGAATCAGCGCGCATCGTGCGGGGCGCCATTGAGGACATCCGTGAGGCGGACGTCACTGAGTTCGATGCGTTGATCATCCCGGGCGGCTTTGGCGCGGCGAAGAACCTGTCGAACTTCGCCTCAGAAGGATCAGGCTGCAAGGTTCAAGCGGAAGTGCTGGCCATGGCAGAAGCCTTCGCCATGGCGGGCAAACCCATTGGATTGATCTGTGTGTCGCCCGCGCTGGCGGCCAAGATCTACGGCCCGGGCGTAACCTGCACCGTTGGCAATTGCCCCGAAACTGCCGCCAAAATCACCAAGATGGGTGGCCAGCACGAAGAATGCGACGTCACGGACATCGTTGAAGACAAGGCCCGCAAGCTGGTCAGCACCCCGGCGTACATGGTTGCCAAGTCGATTGGCGAAGCAGCGTCGGGGATCAACAAGCTGGTGGATCGGGTGTTGGAGTTGGTGCAGGAAAGTGAGGAAGTTTCGGCCTGATACACCGCTGGACCGAAACTTCAGGGGATTCAATCTGTGGGAGCGACGCACTCGCGAAGATGGGTCAGACCGCAGCGATGTGTCGCCTGCTCCGGCCAATCGCGAATAAATTCGCGCCTACAGGGAGTCCGTGTCTGCCGGACACGCTGCTATCACTGCTGACGCAAGACCTCTGTGGGAGCGAATTCATTCGCGAAAAATGTTCCAGGCATCAGGGATGTGTCGGATGTACCGGCCTTTCGCGAATGAATTCGGTCCCACAGCTTCAACCGCGTGCATTCCTCTCTCGCGTCAACCGGGTCAGAATCCGGTCCAGCGAATTGGCGAATGCCTGTTTCTCCCGATCACCATACGCCCCCTGCCCGCCTCCAGCCTGGCCCTGCTCACGCAGGTCGGTGAACAGATTGCGCACCGCCAGTCGCTCACCCATGTTCTGCTCGTCGAATTCCTTGCCACGCGGGTCCAGCGCCGCAACGCCCTTTTTCACCAGCCGATCCGCCAGCGGCACGTCGCTGCAAATCACCAGTTCGCCCGGCGCTGCATGCTCGACCAGGTAATCGTCAGCCGCATCAGGGCCGCTGGGCACCACGATCAGCTTGACCAGCGCGAACGCAGGCCGAGGCACCGCTTGCCCCGCCACCAGCACGACCTCGAACTGGCGCTTGAGGGCGAATTTGACCACTTGATCCCTGGCCGCTTTCGGACAGGCATCGGCATCGATCCAGACGCGCATGTTAGAACTCCATCAATCTGCTTTTGTAGGAGCGTGGCTTGTCCCGCGAACGGCGGGGAACCCGCCGCAAAACCCGCATATGCAGTCCTTCTGTTGCACCGCGCCTGCCGGATTCACGACGACTACGTCGCCGATCGCGGGACGAGCCACGCTCCTACAGGTCAATCACACAGCCGCAACCCGGCGCTTTTCTGATAACCGGCTGCGACCATACAGCACCGCAATCGCCAGCAACGCAACCGCCTGCGCGCCCAAGGAATACGCATCGGCGTGAATGCCCAACCAATCGAACTCGAAGAACGGCACGGGCCGCGTGCCAAAGATGCCAGCCTCTTGCAGCGCCTTGACGCCATGCCCGGCGAACACCACCGACAACGCGCACAGCAGCGCAGCGTTGATACCGAAGAACATCGCCAACGGCAGTTTCGCCGAGCCGCGCAGAATCACCCACGCAAGGCCCACCAACAGCACCAGCGCCGTGGCACCGCCAGCCAGCACGGCGTTATGCCCGGCGGGACCTGCCTGCAGCCACAACGTCTCGTAGAACAGAATCACCTCGAACAGCTCGCGATACACCGAGAAGAATGCCAGCACTGCGAAGCCGAACCGACCGCCACCGCCCACAAGGCTGCTCTTGATGTAGTCCTGCCACGCCGCCGCGTGACGACGGTCGTGCATCCACACGCCCAGCCACAGCACCATGACGCTGGCGAACAGCGCCGTCGCGCCTTCCAGCAATTCCCGCTGCGAACCGCTGACATCGATCACGTACGCTGCCAGCGCCCACGTTCCCAAGCCTGCCAGCAGCGCCAAACCCCAACCCACGTTGACGCTGCGCACCGCCGATTGCTGGCCGGTGTTGCGCAGGAACGCCAGGATCGCCGCCAGCACCAGAATCGCTTCCAGCCCTTCGCGCAACAGAATCAAGAGGCCCGAGATGAAGCTCAGGGACGTGCTGAGGCCATCGCTGCCAAGCAGATCGGCAGATACTTTGAGTTTTGCCTTCGCCGCCGCCAGTTTCTCAGCCGCTTCTGCAGCGGGCAGCCCGTCCTGCAACGACTGACGGTAGGCCATCAGCGCCTTCTCGGTGTCCTTGCGCACCGTGGCGTCGACGTTGTCCAGCGAGCTTTCGACCAACTCGAAGCCTTCCAGATACGCCGCCACCGACAGGTCATAGGCCTGCTCGCGATCACCGGCCTGGTACGCCGCCAGGCTCTTGTCCAGCGTCGAGCTGGTGTAATCGAGCAGTTGCGAGGGACCCCGCTGGACCTGCGGTGGCTGGGCACGCTGGGCGCGGAAAGCCGCAGCGGCTTTCGGGCCCTCCACAACCAGCACTTCTGTCGGAGTCTGGCGGGCCAGATCCGCGAGGTTGAACGTCTTGACCGCTTCGGATTTGGGGTCGGCCGTGAAGCTTGCGATGTAGGTCGCCACATCCCAGCGCTGACGGTCATCCAGTTGGTCGGCGAACGACGGCATGTCCGTGCCTTCGATGCCCAGGCCCAACGTGCTGTAGACGTCATACAGGCTCAGGCGATCAAACCGCGACGCATCACGTATGTTCGCAGGGGGTGGCGACATGCCGACAGCCGCAGGACCATCACCCGCTCCCGCATTACCGTGACAGACCGAGCAATACTGCGCGTACAGCGGCGCACCGCGTGTCGCGTCTGGGGTGATGATCGGTGCCTGGCTCACTTCGTACGCCACGGCCAGCTTCGCCCCCAACTGCCGCGCTTGATGCGCGACCTGCGCGCCATCGTCCTTTTGCTCGACAGCCGACAGCAGCGCCTTCGCGCCTTGCGTGAGTTCGGCACGCTCCGGCCGCTCGGGCAAGCCCGCGATCAAAGCCTGAACAGCGCCGAGAAATTCGAGTTGCTCCCGATATTCAGCCTCGTCGATCACCTTGCCGTCCGCCACCGTCGCCGGGTAGTCGGCGCTGACGTAGTTGAACAGGTGAAGGGCTTGCGCGGCGCCATCAACGGAATCCGCGCGAGCGGTCACGCTGAGCAGGATCAGCAGCGCCAGACCCAAGCCAGCCATGAAACGTGAAGGGGAAAACATGAGTGGATCTCAAACAGGAATGCGAAGGGTTGTCATTGTTCATGTTGAGAGACTTGCACTCAAGTTTTACGGCATCTTTCACGCCGTTTTTTGCAGGCCAAGCTGCGACGCATCAATTTTTTTTCCGAAAACAGCGCGGCATAGAGGCTGCGTAAGACATGTCCGAAAATCCCGTGCGACATCAAAAAGCCATTGTTTAAAGCGTCTCGGTCCTTATAATCCCCCGCCGCCGCTTCTTGGCACACAGCTATCGCTTGATGGCTGGCCCCGCTGGAAGCCCCCGCTCTCAAAAAAGGAATTGCACAGCCGAGCGTCATGGAAACCGGCTGGCTCACTCAAGGACAGATTCGATGTGCTCTCGCGCCCTCGGCACACTGGTGCTGATCATTGCCGCGCAACTGACCGGCTGCGCTGCGTTTCGCAGCTATGACACCGAGCTGCAGCAGACCAATCAGCAGCTTGCCAGCGGCAACGTCGATGGCGCCCTGCTATTGCTGGAAAAACACAACACCGGGGACGACAAGGACCTTCTCTACTACTTCGAGAAAGGCGAACTGCTGCGCTCCAAAGGCGATCTCGCGGGTAGCCAGCTGGCGTGGGGCCGCGCTGACCAGACCGTCATCGCCTGGGAAGACGCCGTCAAGCTGGACAGGGGCAAATATCTGGCGCAGTTCGGCAGCTACCTGATGAACGACAAAGTGCGGCGCTACCAAGGCTACGACTACGAAAAAGTCATGCTGACCACGCAAATGGCACTGAACCGGCTGGCGGAAAACGACTTCGATGGCGCCCGCACTGACATCAAGCGAACCCACGAGCGCGAAGCCGTGATCGCCGAACTGCGCGACAAACAGTACCTCAAGAGCGAAGACGACGCCCGAAGCCAAGGCATGGCGTTTCAGTACAAAGACCTCAAGGGCTATCCGGTCGAAACCCTCGACGCGCCGGAAGTCATAAACCTGAAGAACAGCTATCAGAGCGCCTTCAGCCACTACCTTGCCGGTTTCGTGTACGAAGCGCTGGGCGAAAAAGACTTGGCAGCGCCAGGCTATCGTCAGGCGGCCGAGCTACGTCCCAACACACCGCTGTTGGATCAGGCCCTGATGGACCTCGATGCCGCTGGCAGCAAAAACACCGCCACCGACGGCAGTGACGTGTTGCTGGTGGTGCAGACCGGCCTCGCACCTGCGCGTGACTCTATTCGTATCCCGCTTCCATTGCCGATCGACGACAATCTGGTCATCACCACCCTGTCGTTTCCAGTCGTCAAAGCCGACAACTCGACGCCGCTCTTCAATCAGGTCGGCGTGGACGGTCAGCCCGTCAACCTGACGTCGCTCAACAGCACCACCGCCATGTCCCGCCGCGCCCTGCGTGACGACATGCCGGGCATTTTGCTGCGCACCACCGTGCGGGCCATCAGCCGGGGTGTCGCGCAGAAGAAGCTCAACGAAGTCAATCCGCTAGCAGGGTTGGCCGTCGGCATCGCGTCCGCCGTCACGGAAGGTGCCGACACCCGCACCTGGCGCACCTTACCGGACCACACCCTGGTGGCACGCATGCGCCTCAAACCGGGGGCGCACGAGGTGACTTTGCCCTCTTCGCTGGGCGGTACTCATGTGCAACTCAACATCGACCGCCCTTACCAAGTGGTCACCCTGCGTGCCATCGGCAATCAAGTGTTCACCAGCGGCCTGGCCGCGCAGGTGATCCCGTCGACCCTGCCGCAAGCCGTGGCCCTCAACACCCCTTGAACGGAGACACAACATGCTTCGCAAGATCTGCGCCCTGATGGCCCTGGCGTTGCTCGCCGGTTGCGCCACCCCGCCGCCACCCGCCCCGGGCAGCGCCGCCAGCAAGGTGGTCGCCTTGGGTGACCTGAAAAACATCGACATCGGGCCGATGCGGGTCGCCCGTGAAAACGGCTTCCTGACCGTCAATGTCTCGCTGAACAACACCAGCCGCTACAACAAGACGATGTACTACCGCTTCGCCTGGCTGGGTAATGACGGCTTCCCGGTCGCTGAGCCCGAGACTTGGAAAAGCCTGACTTTGTATGGCTCGCAGAGCAGTTTCCTCCCCGCCATCGCGCCCGTGCCCAGGGCCACGGACTTCCGCCTCGAAGTCAAAACCCCTTGATGCCCCTTATTCGCTCAGCAAAAGAGACCCCTTCCATGCCATTCATTCGCCTCTCCCTGCTCGCTGCCGTCGCCCTGCTGGCCACCGGCTGCGCCAACAACTCGCCCACGTTGGGCAGCAAGAACATCAGCTACGGCGACACCAAGGCTGTTGAAACCGTGACCAACGAATTCGGCTCCACCGACCTGCAAATGATTGCAGAGAGCATGACCCGCTCACTGGCGCGGTCCGGCACTTTGCAGGGGCGCCCGGTGGTGCAGGTCTATGACGTGAAGAACAAGACCAGCGAATACATCGACACGCGGGAAATCACCACGTCGATCAAGACCCAGCTCATGAAGTCCGGCACCGCGCGTTTCGCCAGCGACAACACCGACATGCAGAGCCAGGTCGATCAACTGAAGCTGCAAAACCAGAGTGGCCTGTACAAACAGTCCACGGTCAGCAAAACCGGCAACATGGTCGCGGCCACATACCGCCTTGAAGGCTCGATCAGCTCCCTCGTCAAGCGCAGCAGCGACTACAAAGACGTCTTCTACAAATTCAGCCTGCAATTGATCGATGTCGAAAGCGGTCTGGCCGAGTGGATGGACGAGAAAGAAATCCGCAAGACCACGGAGCGCTGATGATGCGTGCATGGATCGGCATTTTGGGTCTGGTGTGCGCGTTCGGCGCCCAGGCCGCACCAAAAATCGCGGTCACCGATCTGGCGTTCGAGCAACAGGTGGAGGAGTACATCCACACGGTGTCGGCGCAGACCAACGTTCAGGTCAATCGCTACGGTGCCAGCGGCTCGTCGAGCTACAACGAATACGAAGCACGCACCACGTACATCGAACAAAGCGAGCTGCGAAAATTCAGCGGCGACATCAAGGGCGAGATTCTCAAGTCCGGGATGTTCCAGCTGGTGCAGGGCACGCCTTACACCGCCAGTGCGAAGGAAGACGTGTACGACGTGATCAAGCGCATCAAGAATGGTAACTTCAAAGGGGCTGACTACGTGCTGTTCGGCACCGTGTCGGACATCGACTTCCGTCAGGACGTTAACGAAATCGCCAACACCAACGCCCACTCTGCGGTGCTGGGACTCACGCTGGTGGGCGACTTCAGCCTGATCAACACTCGCACCTTCGAAATCACCTCGGCGTTTACGGCGATGGGCGAAGGCCAGGACACCAAGCTGGTGAATGGCAATGACGTACGCGTCACGCCGAATCGGGGTCGGGTGGTGAAGGAAGTGTCGAAGTCCATCGGACTGGATGTAGCGCGACAGCTGCGAGAGCAACTCCGGGGAGAGATCGAGTATTCGCAAGAGCAGCCTGCGCCTCGGAACAATCTGCCGCGAGATGAAGCGCCGAAGATTTTGCGTTGAGCTTAAAGGCCTCCGCAAATCAACTGTGGGAGCGAATTCATTCGCGATGCGGCGGTACATCCAATCGATCTCTTTCGGATGTTCCGGCCGCTCGCGAATGAATTCGCTCCCACAGGTCCTTCATGATCCAACGTTACGCGCGATGCAACGTCGCGAGAAACGCCGCCGCACTCACGAACAATCCGGCAAACGTGCGGTTCATCCGACGCTGTTGCTTCGGCGTCTTTAGCGCGCGCAGCACTTTCGACGCCAGCCCGGTGTAGCCCGCCATCACGATCAAATCCACGGTGACCATCGTCACGCCAATCGTCAGGTACTGCGGCAGCAACGGCAGGTGGGTGTCGATGAACTGCGGCAGGATCGCGAGCATGAATACCAGCGCCTTGGGGTTGCTGATGTTCACCAGAAAGCCACGGGTGACCAACGCCAGCGGCTTGCCGATTGGGCGGATGGCTGCATCGTCAGACAAATTGCTCGGCAGGGCGCGCCACTGTTTGACGCCGAGGTACACGAGGTACGCGACACCAAACCATTTGATCAGCGTAAACGCCAATGCCGACGTCGCCAGCACGGCGCCGAGGCCCGCGGCAACAATCGCGATTTGGACGATCAACGCGAGTTGCAGGCCGAGCGCGTTCCAGTAACCGCGCCAGAATCCGTATTGAAGACCGCTGGACATTGATGCAATGGCACCGGCACCCGGAGAAAGACTGATGACCCAACAGGCGGCGAAAAAGGCCAACCACGTTTCGAGCGACATGACGCACCTCTGGCAGAACGGAAACTCCGTCTAACCTAGTGTTTACGCGGCCCAAAGACCAATGATTTCTAACTGTTACGCCAGATTCACGAATAGCTGTTTTGCACGCAGCTGTGAGGCTATTTCGGCGCGGGGCCGTCGCTTGAGCGCTTTTCGCCAGAGATGATCGCCATGCCGTCGTTGCCCCGCCAGCGGCGGATTGACTTCTGAAAGAACTGGCTGTTAGGCACCTGCACCAAGGTGCCGCCCAACTCGGCGGGCTCGACCAGTGTGGTGAACATCAGGTTGATGGCGGTCACTCGGCCTTTGATGCCGGGCTTGTCAGTGGTGTCCACCAGTTCGACCACATCGCCAATGCGAAACGGCCCCATGGTGAAGATGAACACCGCACACAGCAGGTTCGACAGCACGCTCCACATGGCAAAGAACGCCACAGCTGCCACGGCCACGAACCCCGAAAGCGCCGCCCACAACACCGAAGCGGAAACACCGAGACGACCGAGGACAGCCACGAAAGCCGTGCCCATGATCAACCAGCGCAACCCGCCGCGAACCATCACCAAAAGCTCGGGCGGCAGCAGCGGATAACGCTCGGCCATCCGGGTCAGGAAACGCGCGACGAATCGTTGCAAGGTGTAGCCGATCAGCAGGATCAACAGAATCTGCAAGCCAATCAGGATCGGCTCGATCCAGTACGCCGGAACCGGTAGCGCCAACGCCTCCATCAGGACAACGCTTCCAGCTCGGCCTGCATCGATTCCAACAGCTCCAAGGCTTCCATCCACGCCTCTTCCAGCTCGGATTCGCGGGTTTTCAGCTTGGCCTGGTCGGCCAGCAAATCACGCAGTTTGTCCTTGTTGGCCGCTTCGTAGATCGCGCTGTCGCCAAGGGCCGCTTCGATTTTCGCCAGTTTTTCGTGGACCGTGCCGAGTTCCTTTTCCAGCTTCTCGGCTTCGCGTTTGTGCGGGGCGAGTTGCTGACGCAGCGCCGCAGCCTGCTGCCGCTGGGCCTTCTTGTCGGTCTTGTCGGCGTTGGCCGGGGTGTTGCTGACCGGCGCGTTGCGCTGACGGTAATCGGCAAGCCAGCGAGTGTAGTCGTCCAGATCGCCGTCGAATTCTTCGACCACGCCATCAGCGACCAACAGGAAATTGTCGGTCGTGCTTTTGAGCAAATGACGATCGTGAGAAACCACCAGTACCGCGCCGCTGAATTCCTGCAACGCCATGGTCAGGGCCAGGCGCATTTCCAGATCCAGGTGGTTGGTCGGTTCATCGAGCAGCAGCAGGTTCGGTTTGTCCCAGGCAATCAGGGCCAACGCCAGACGAGCCTTCTCGCCGCCGGAAAAATTCAGCACCGGCTCTTCCAGACGCGCACCACGGAAGTCGAAGCCACCGAGGAAATCGCGCAGCGTCTGCTCGCGCTCGGTCGGCGCGATGCGCTGCAAATGCAGCAACGGACTGGCCTTGGCGTCGAGGGAATCGAGCTGGTGTTGCGCGAAGTAGCCAACGACCGTGTTTTCGCCCCTCACCAAGCGCCCGCTCAACGGCTCAAGCTCGCCGGAGAGGTTTTTGATCAGGGTGGATTTACCGGCACCGTTCGGGCCGAGCAGACCGATCCGCGCTCCCGGCGTCAGTTGCAGTTTGACCTTCTGCAGCACGGCTTTGTCGCCGTAGCCCAGACGTGCGTCAGACAGGTCCAGCAGCGGGCTGGAAATCTTGTCGGACTCGCGGAAAACGAAGTTGAACGGCGAATCGACATGGGCGGCCGACAGCTCTTCCATCCGCTCCAGTGCCTTGATCCGGCTCTGCGCCTGCCGGGCTTTGGTGGCTTGCGCCTTGAAGCGGGCGATGTACTTTTCCATGTGCGCACGCTGCGCCTGCTGCTTCTCGTAGGCCTGCTGCTGCTGGGCCAGACGTTCAGCGCGGGCACGTTCGAATGCGCTGTAACCGCCGCGATAGAGCGTGATCTTTTTCTGGTCGACGTGAGCGATCTGATCGACCACGGCGTCGAGGAAATCCCGGTCGTGGGAAATCAGCAGCAGCGTGCCCGGATAACCCTTGAGCCAGTCTTCTAGCCAGAGAATGGCGTCGAGGTCCAAGTGGTTAGTCGGTTCGTCGAGCAACAGCAGGTCCGACGGGCACATCAGTGCCTGCGCCAGGTTCAGTCGCATCCGCCAGCCACCGGAGAAACTGCCGACCTGACGCTCCATCTGCTCGTTGGTGAAGCCCAGGCCCGCGAGCAATTTGCGGGCACGAGCGTCGGCGGTGTAGCCATCGGCGCTGTCGAGCTCCGAGTGCAGACGTGCTTGAGCCGCACCGTCGTGAGCCGCTTCGGCCGCCGCCAGGTCATGCTGCACCTGACGCAGGCGCAGGTCGCCATCGAGCACGTAGTCCACTGCCAGACGTTCGAGGGTATCGACCTCCTGGCGCATGTGCGCGATGCGCCAATCGGCGGGCAGCGAGCAGTCGCCGTTGTCGGGGGTCAGTTCACCCCGCAGTAAGGCGAACAGGCTGGATTTGCCGGCGCCATTGGCGCCGATCAGGCCGGCTTTCTGGCCAGCGTGCAGGGTCAGCTCGGCGTCTTCTAGCAGACGTTGCGGACCACGCTGTAAGGTAAGGCTTTGAAGTCTGATCATAATGGCGGCGGAGTCTACCAGCTTCGTCCAAAACAGGTAGATGACTATGCCTTCCGACCTTTGGAGTTTCACCCTCGATTTCTATGCCCGACCGGGCGTCGAGCAGGCGTGTCTGGCGCTGCAGGCCAGGGGCGGCAACGTCTGCGCCTTGCTGTGTGGCGTCTGGCTGGATCAGCGCAACATCTCGTTCAATCCGCAACGGGCAGAAGAAATCAGACAGTTGGCGACGCCTTGGCACGATCAGGTCGTTGGGCCGCTACGGTCTGTGCGCACGCAATGGAAAGCCGCCGCAGTGACGGACGAAGAACTCAGTGCGCTGCGGGAACGTGTGAAGGGGTTGGAGCTGGATGCCGAGCGGGAATTGCTGGTGCGATTGCAGCGGCTGATTCAGGACTGGCCTGAGCATGACGCAGAGCACGCTGCTGTCTGGCTGAATGCGCTCGCAGGTGACGCTGGAAAAGAAGCTCCCGACGCGCTGCACGTGCTGCAACGCGTCGGGGAGGATCTTACTTAGGACGCGCTGTTCGACGTCGAACCGGTCGCTGGCGTAGCCGCGGGCGCGGTCGGCGCAGCAGGAGCGGCTGGCGTGGTCGAAGCGGACGTTGCTGGAGCCGGAGTCGCAGGCTTCGCAGCCGCTGCCGGAGTGGCAGGCTTGGCCGCTGGTTTCGCAGCAGGCTTGGCGGCGGCAGGTTTGGCCGCTGGCTTCACGGCTGGTTTCGCAGCCGCTGGTTTGGCGACAGCGGGCTTGGCAGCGGCGGGCTTAACGGCCGGTTTGGCAGCAGCAGTCGTTGGCTTGGCAGCAGGCTTGGCGGCGGCAGTTTTTGCAGCTGGAGCTTTAGCCGCTGGCTTGGCAGCGGCAGTTTTTGCAGCCGGCTTGGCAGCAGCGCTCGCAGGTTTGGCAGCAGGTTTTGCGGCTGCAGTTTTAGCAGGCGCCTTCGCAGCGGCAGGTGCTTTCGCGGCGGGTTTTGCAGCAGGTTTGCTCGCAGCCTTGGCAGCTGGCTTAGCCGCTGGCTTGGCAGCAACCGGCGCTTTGGCGGCAGCCGGTTTAGCGGCGGCGGTTTTCGAAGCAGGCTTCGCAGCGGCAGCTTTCACAGGCGCTTTCGCAGCGGCTGGTTTGGCAGCAGTGGTTTTCGCAGCGGGCTTGGCAGCGGCGGCTGGTTTGGCAGCGGCCTTGGCAGGCGCTTTCGCCGGAGCTTTCGCGGCAGGTTTGGCAGCCGCTTTAGCAGCTGGCTTGGTCGCTTTGGCAGGTGCCTTGGCTGCACGATCGCTCAGTGCTTTGCCTACCGCTTCTTTCACACGACCCACGCCTTGCGCCAGCTTCAGGCTTTCCTGGGCATCGCGCTTGAGGTTGAGAATGTAGGCGCGCGTTTCGGTCTGACGATCTTTCAACGCGTCGAGCAGAGCTTCGAGCTCCGCGACGCCGCCCTTCGCCTTGGTTTGCGCCTTGGCTTTGCCAGCGGCAGCGGCGTCCTGCAATTTGATGCGGGACTTGTGCAGTTTTTCCTGCGCCTTGCCGCGTTGTTTCTCAAGCTTGGCGAGCAACTTCTCGGCATCAGCCAACGCTGTGGAACAGGCATCTTCAAGGTGTTCGAGCAAGCTGCTCGAAAGCTGTTGGAGCAAATGCAACGGAGTGTTTACTGGCTTCTTGGTGGCCGACATGACTTACCTCCTGGCTGATTTGAATGCGGCTCATACTAGACCTCTGCCCGCACCGCCGCTAGGGCATCTTGACACTACAAATCGGGCTCTGTTGCAGTTCGGCCAAAATCCCTTCACATCGTCATCACATTTGGCAGCCGGCGCTGGCATAATCGCCACTTCCCAGGCCGGAGAGCATTCATGTCGCGCTATTTGTTAATGTCGTTGTTCCTCTTGGTAAACCTTGCCCACGCGACCGACGCTCCCGCTTCCGACAACGCCCACGATCTGTCGTACAGCCTGGGGGCGAGCCTGGGTGAACGGCTGCGTCAGGAAGCGCCGGACCTGCAATTGCCTGCGCTGATCGAAGGCCTGCAACAGGCGTATCAAAACAAACCGCTCGCCATCAAGCCGGAGCGCATGGAGCAAATCCTCAGCGATCACGATGCGGCGCTCGCGCAAGCGGAAAATTCCGGGCAGTCCGAACCCCAGACCGAAGCCGCGCTGAAAGAAGAACGCAAATTCATGGACGCCGAAAAAGCCAAGCCTGGCGTTCGCCAGTTGGCCGACGGCATCCTGATGACCGAACTGACGCCCGGCAGCGGTGCCAAGCCCGATATCAATGGCCGCGTCCAAGTGAAATACGTCGGACGCCTGCCTGACGGCACGATCTTCGATCAGAGCCAACAGCCTCAATGGTTCCGTCTGGACAGCGTCATCGCGGGCTGGACCACCGCGTTGGTGGACATGCCGGTCGGTGCGAAATGGCGACTGGTGATCCCTTCCGCACAAGCCTACGGCGCAGAGGGCGCAGGCGACTTGATCGATCCTTACACCCCGTTGGTGTTCGAGATCGAACTGCTGGCGGTCTCTCAGTAGAAACCCCACACAATAAAAAAGGGCGCCTCGATGGCGCCCTTTTTTAACGTGAAACGAATCAGGCCTGAACCGCGTCCTGTTCTTTGTGCGCGTTGTGCAGCACTTCGATCAGGCAATCTTCCAGCTCGAAGCGCTCATGGAGCAAACCACCCAGCTCCTTGAACTTCTCCGCCACACACTTCCCTTCATCACACAGATCATTGAAAGCCAGCAGCTTCTCGGTGATCACATCGATGCGAGGGTAAAGGGTGTCCGCCAGCTCAAGCCCACGCTGGTCATTGAACGCCTTGGCTTCGCCTGTAAGCTGCTCATAAATTTCAAAATGACCGGCCGACACATAGTCGACGAGCGTGCCGCAAAATTCCTGCAGCTGCTTCGTGGTTTCAGACAACGCGTTCGGCTCGGCACCTAGAACATCGTAAGCCTTGATCAGTTCGTTGCGCTCCAGCAACCAACGATCAATCAGCTTGTGAACCCCACCCCAGCGTTCCTGAGCGTTCTGACAACTTTCGAGCATGATGTTCTCTCTTCCCTTCAGGGGCATGCTGCCTGTAATCGCTTGGCGATACGGCCGGATGCGTATGAAAACCGGCTCTGAAATACGTCGACAGCAGCATTATTCCGATGACGCGTGCGGGCCAGATTATGCCCGTGCGACCAGGCCTTCAAGGTACGCAGACGATAAAGTTCATACAAGTGTTTAATCTGTCATGTCCGTATCCATTGATCTGAATCGGCAAAATTCGATGAACACGTAATACATCGCGAACAGCGCGACACCCGAAAATGCCAGCAGGCTCCACTCCGGAAGACTGATGCCGAACAACGACCAGGTGATTTCCGAGCATCCGGCGTGGCCTGCGAAAATCATGGCCAACACCTTCAGCCAAGGCTGGGTATCGAGCAGGTATTGAAGGTTCACGAGGCAAGCGGCAGGGTTTTCTGGCGGTGAAGCCTGCAGCCAGACTTGCCGTCCTGCCAGCCCCGCTCCCGTCAAGGAAGCCAGCAGAAGAACGCCGGAATAGATACGCCAACCGAGCGCGCGAGGCCCGTGGACCGCAGCCACCAGACAAACGACCGAGCAACTGAGCAACAGCACGCGCTGAGCAAAACAGAGTGGGCATGGGGCATTTCCCACCACACGCTCCAGATAAAACGTCGCGCACACGATCAACGCACAGGCGATAAACGCCAGAAAGAACAGGGTGCGGGTGCGGGCCAGATGCATGGAAAATCCGTAACAAAAGACGAAGGCGGTTACGGTAGAGGAAAGCGAGACTCGCTTTCAAGGCAACCAGAGGAGGATATTTCTTAGCGTGAGTAAGGATTTACCGACCACACAAATAGGAATTTACGCTAACTGGCATCAAGCGAGAAAAAATCCTGTCGCATTTTGAGAAACGCCCTACACGAATTGGCGACAACCCAACAAAAAGGCCCGCAGAGCGGGCCTTTTGCGGCAAACCTGCCGAGGATCAGGCGCGCGCGAGTGCGGGAAGCGGTCGCGCCAATAAACGCTCGTCCAACAAGCCCAAACCTTCCTGAAACAACAGATTGCTGCGGTCGGTTTCCCCTAACTGACCGAGCAACCGTGCCAACTCGGCACAGGCTTCGGGATTGCGTTGTAGCTTAAGGCTCGCTTCAAGATAATCCCGCGCCTTGCCCCACAGGCTGCTCTGCAAACAGAGGCGCCCCAGCGTCAGCAACAGACCAGGATCGTCTGAATGCTGCTTCAACCAGCCCTCCGCCGTGTGCAATTGCTTGCCGGGATCACTCCCTCTGACGAGGCCGTAGAGTCTCGCCAAATGACTGTTGTAGTCACGCTTCATCGCGTTGCGCAGAACCTCTTCGGCCTGCACGTCAGCGCCGTGGCGACGCAGCTGCTCGGCGTACGCCAGGATCAACGCTGGTTCTTGTCGCTGAGCCGAGGTTAGTTGCTGCCAAGCCGTTTCCAGCGCAGGCAGACCCGCCGGACCCGTCTCGCTATCGTTTCCGTGATAAGCCGCCAGCGACAGGTTCTCGCCCCAGGCGCGCTTTTCCAGCTCAGCCAGTTCTTGCGCAGGCAAAACCTTGTCCTTGCGCAGCTCAGGCATCAGTCGAATCAGCTCAGACCATTCGCCGCGCTGACGATAGAGACGCTGCAACTGACGCAACACCTGAGGGTTATGCGGATGGCGTTCGTGCATCGCCTGCAGGGTGCTCAGCGCACCGTCGCTGTCTCCACGGTCGAGCTGCAACTGCGCATGGTTCAGGGCAATCGCTAGCTCGGCGTGAGGCTGACGTTCAAGGGCGCGTTCAAGCAGGTTGTCGCTCTCCTCATACCGGCCTTGCTCGTTCGCCGCACGGGCGGCACCGAGGTAATACAGCAGCGGTTGAGGTTCAGCCTCGGCGGCGCGATGCAGGTGACGCTGAGCGCTGGCCCAACGACCCTCGGCGAGGTCCATCTGACCACGCTCGATAGCAATCTGTGCACGACGGCTGCGGTTACGGCGCGACCACGGATTGACCACACCGCCCGAGGTCGTTAGCAGCCGTATCAGCCCCCGCACCAGCCAGACCACGATCGCAATGGCGACCAGCAACGCCAGAGCTGCCCACAGGCTGGACTCGTAGCGGAAGGTGTCATAGGCGATGAGCACGTAACCGGCGTGACGGGAAATCGCCAGGCCGACCAATGCCGCGACGACGATCAGGACGAAGACGATCACATAGCCGCGCTTCATGGTTTGCTCCCCGGCTGCGCCCCTTCAGCAGGTTGCTCCAATGCTCCGCCCACCGGGGTGTGCCGCTGCTCTAAATAGGCTTGCACCGAGCTCAGGCTCTGGGTCAGGTCAGGCGTGATGACTGCCACAGGCTGTTTGGCCAGTTCGTCCAGACGCTCGCCCAGGATCTTGCTTTGTGGGTTGTCCTGATTGAAGTTGGCGTCCAGCACGCTACGCGCTTCGGCAACGGCTTTGGCGTAAACCGGCTGCTCGCCATTGAGCGCGGCCCACTGCGCCTGTTCCAGCGTCAGGCTCAACGCCAGTCGTACTTGGGTCAGGCTCTGGCCCGCCAACAGCGGACGAATGTTTTTGTCGGCGTGGAAGTCGAGACGGATGTATTGGGAAATCTTGTCCCACCATTTCGCCCAATAGCTGTCTTCGCTGCCATCGGTCAGGCCCAGCAACGACTCGCCTTTGTCCTTGTATTCCGGCGCCAGCGCGTTCAATTGGAGGGCTTGATCGCGCAGGGCGGCCAGTTGCAGGAACAGCCCGGTGCGGTCCGGTTGGTCGACGCTGCGCAAAGCCGCCAGGCTCTTCGCCAACTGCTCACGTGCGGCATAGGCACCCGGATCATCCTGTTCGCGCAGAATTTCGTCTGCACCCTGCACCAGCGCCTGGGCACTGTTGATGTCCTGCAGCGCAGACAATCGCAGGCTTGCCAGACGCAGCAGATGCTCGGCCTCGGCCAGACGCCAATCCTTGCGGCTCGCGCCCAGCACGGTCTCGACGCGCTGGCTCAAACGCTGCTGATCGCCCTGCAATTGAGTGACCAGACGGCGGCGGTCTTCAAGCTCCTGCGCAGGCGGCAGTTGCGCCAGACGTGCCGACAATTGCTGCTCGCTTTGCTGGAGGGAGCGGGTTTGCGAACCGAGATCCTGCAGCTCCCCTGACTGCTGCTGATGACCGGCCTGGATCGCGCGCAGTTGCCACACGCTCCAGCCACCGACCGCCACGCCTGCCGCACCCAACAAGAGTGCCAAAACGGCCAGCCCGTTGCTGGAACGGCGGGGAGAAGGTTCTTTTTGCGCGGAATCAGGCAGCGGCTCAGGTTTGACCAGTACCGGTTCAACGTCATCTTTTGGCAAGACTGTTTCGCTCACGTATCCATCCTTTGCATTTGGGCGTAATCGCGTAATCCGACCCGTCGATCATTACGCCTGAGAGGCAGGTGCAGGCTGAGCCCGCAACGCTGCCAGCAAGGCCGAAGCGCTGGCGCCACGGCAGTCCACTACGGTCAGAGCCCCGGCTTCACGCGCCAGTTCAGCGACCCGAGGGCTCGGTACGAATAAAGGCATCTGCGCCAGGGACGGCCATGCATCGCCCGCCAAATCACGCAGATGTTGAAAACCCTGTCCACTGCTGACCACCAGCCCGTTCAAGCGTTCCGCCGCCACCCTCTGTGGCAAGACAGACGCCGGGTATTGCGGCAGGTTGCGGCGGTACAGCGGCAGATAATCGACACTAACACCCCGTTCGCGCAAGCGCTCGGCCAACAATTCGCGGCCGTCTTCGCCGCGCATGATCAGCACCTTGGGGTCGTAACCGGAAATGGCGTCTTGAAGTTGAGGCAAATCGAGCAGCGCTTCGCTGTCGTCGCCGTGTTCGGGGAAGAACACGCGAAGGCCATAGTCGTCGAGAATCTGCCCTGTGGCGGCGCCGACGGTAAACCACGTTTGCATGGGCGGCTGCGGCCAGATTTCGTCGACCATTTCCAGCCCCAGTCGCGCGGCGGGCTTACTGACGACGATCACCGCGCAGTAGGCCGCGAGGTCGTAAATGATCGAGCGATTTTCTTCCGAGACCGGCAACGGTTCGATGTCCAGCAACGGCAGACTGGCGCTGAAAACGCCCGCTTGCGCCAAGGTCTCGGCCAACGCCTGCGACTCTTCGGCTGGCCGCGTCAGCAGCAGGCGCCAGCCCGTCACTCCTCGTCCGCCTCGCCGTAGACTGCTTTGAGAATTTTTGCGGCGCCCTGTGCCAACAACGCTTCAGCAACCTGCACGCCCAACGCTTGGGCATCAGCGTGGGGTGCACGGGCCTCGGCGTGCAAGAGCAAACTGCCGGCCGGATCGCCCACCAGGCCACGCAGCCACAACTGGTCGTTTTCGAGCACGGCGTAACAGGCGATAGGCACTTGGCAGCCACCATTGAGGTGCTTGTTCAGTGCGCGCTCGGCGGTGACGCGCAAAGCGGTGTCGGTGTGGTGCAGCGGGGCCAAGAGGGCGTGCAGCTCAGTGTCGACGCTGCGGCACTCGATGCCGACGGCGCCCTGCCCGCCTGCCGGGAGGCTATGTTCAATGCTGATAGCGGACGTGATGCGGTCTTCGAAGCCCAGCCGAATCAGGCCTGCGGCTGCCAGAATGATCGCGTCGTATTCGCCCGCGTCGAGCTTGGCCAGACGCGTGTTGACGTTGCCACGCAGGAAATGGATTTTCAGGTCGGGACGCCGCGCCAACAATTGCGCCTGACGACGCAGGCTCGACGTGCCGACGATGCTGCCCGCTGGCAGCTCATCGAGGCTGGCGAAGGTGTTGGAGACGAATGCGTCGCGAGGGTCTTCGCGCTCGCAGATACAGAACAGGCCCAGGCCTTGCGGAAAATCCATCGGCACGTCTTTCATCGAGTGAACGGCGATGTCCGCTTCGTTTTCCAGCAGCGCGGTTTCCAGCTCTTTGACGAACAGGCCCTTGCCGCCGATTTTCGACAGCGGTGAGTCCAGCAGCTTGTCGCCCCGGCTCACCATGGGCACCAGCGTTACGATCAGACCGGGGTGAGCTTCCTGCAGACGAGCCTTGACGTATTCGGCTTGCCAGAGTGCCAGCGCGCTTTTGCGCGTAGCGATGCGGATTTCGCGAGTGGACATGGATCAATCCGTACTGAGTGAATGCGGCGGATAATAACAGCTCGGCCCAATCGGGCCGAATGACTGTCGTCAATCTGCTCGCATCATGTTCTCAATCGATGCACGGAAGCCATGCGACGGCATGTCGCCGCGGAATATCCGTCTCATTGCGCGCAATTCTGTAAGAGCGAATTCATTCGCGAAGCGGCGGTACATTCAACACATCGTTGTCGCCTGGACTATTTTTCGCGAATAAATTCGCTCCCACAGAGGATCCCCACACGCCAGACAGACGCGGGCTACAGCTGCTGCATCATCTTGCGCACACCGGCCACGTGCCGACGGCTGACGATCAAGGCATCGCCATTAAGCCCTTTGAGGAACAACTGGAAATGCCCCAAAGGCGTGCGCTGCAAACGCTCGATGCGATCGCGAGCCACCAGCGCATTGCGGTGGATGCGCACAAAGCGATCCCCGAACTCATCCTCCAACGCCTTGAGCGGCTCATCGAGCAAGACCTCGCCATCTTCATGGCGCAGGGTCACGTATTTGTGGTCAGCGATGAAATAGATCACGTGGTCCAGCGGAATCAGCTCGATACCTTTGCGGGTGCGAGCACTGATGTGGCTGCGTGGGCCGTTCCCGCTTTCGGCGGCCGGACGGGTCATCGCCGCCAGTTGCACGCGGTTCGGGCGCTCGGCCTTGCGCAGTGCTTCAAGCAGGTTTTCAGGACGCACCGGTTTGACCAGATACCCCACGGCGCTGACCTGAAATGCCTCCAGGGCAAACTCGTCGTGAGCCGTGCAAAAAACCACGGCTGGTGGTGTGTCGCGTTCGCATAATTTGGCCGCAACCTGCAGGCCATCCAGGCCCGGCATGCGGATGTCGAGTAAAACCACGTCGGGCTTCAGACTATCGATCAGCGTCAAGGCTTCTTCGCCATTGGTGGCGCTGGGTTCAAGGACCCGGTAACCCTCAAGGTCGCCAACCAGACGGCTCAGGCGATCACGGGCTAGGGGTTCGTCATCAACGATCAGGACATTCATATTGCTCTGGCTTCCTGCGTGAGTCTCGCACAAGGATAGCGTAGACAGGTGAAGTGACGACCGTCACGGCGCTCCACGCTCAGACTCGCGAGAGGGCCAAAAAGTGCCGTGATTCGAGCGCCGATGTTTGCCAAGGCCTGCTGAGTGCCGCTTGAAGTCTGCCGGAGGGCGACTTCGTCATAGGGATTACTAACGCGCAATATAAATACTCCCCGTTCGTAGTTCGCCTCGACCCTGACCACGCCACCTTCCACACGGGGAGCGATGCCATAGATCAACGCGTTCTCAAGTAATGGCTGCAAGGTTAGCTGGGGAATCGGCAAGTCGTCGGGAATTGCGCTGACGTCCCAGTCCAACTGTAGACGCTCGCCAAGTCGATATTGCTCAATCGACAGATAACGTCTGGCCAACTCCAGTTCTTCCCCCCATGTCGTCAGGCTGCCGGGCTTGCCCAGACTGGCGCGGAACAGGTCCGACAAATCCAGCACCGCCTGCTCGGCCTTGAGCGGGTCGCTGGTGACCAGACTCGCAATGCTGTTGAGCGTGTTGAACAGAAAGTGCGGCCGGATGCGGGCCTGTAACGACTCGATCCTGGCTCGCAATTCGGCCTGTTGCTGTTTGCGCCACTGACTCTGCAAGTAAAAGTAGCGCAACATCAGCGCTGACATGATCAGCGCAATCAATGAATAACGAAGGTAGCGTTCGATGTCGCTGTCGACCGGCAAGGCTCCGTCCAACTGACAGTAGTCAGTCACGGCCGTGCAAGCCAGCGTGACTGCCACCACTAACAAACACCCTATCGCTCCCGCCACGCCGGGTTTCAGACGCGCCAACCAAGGGCGCAAACCGCACAGCAGCGCCGCCGACAGCAACACGATCCACTGCACGAACAGTGAAATCAGCGCCAGCCGTACCCAATCGAAGCCCGGATGCATCGGTTCCACCAGCACCAGGACCAGCACCAGCAGCTCGGCGAGCACGACCAGCACCAGCAGCGCCTGAGGCAGGCACAGCTCCGGAAGGAAGAACTCTTTGCCGGGAGAAGCGCTCTGGCCCGGTTTGTTGCGCTCGGTTTGCATGGGCCCAGTCTCTGCGCTCGCACCCCGGTGGGCAAGCTGTCCGGGATAAAAAAGCGGCAATGCTGTTATCATCGCCCGCGCCTTTTTCAAATCAGCACAGCCATCAGCAGAGCAGCGAGCGAAACCATGAGCACCGACAAGACCAACCAGTCCTGGGGCGGCCGCTTCAGTGAACCCGTCGACGCCTTCGTCGCACGCTTCACCGCCTCCGTCACCTTCGATCAACGCCTTTACCGCCACGACATCATGGGCTCCGTCGCCCACGCCACGATGCTGGCGAAAGTAGGCGTGCTGACCGATGCCGAACGCGACACCATCATCGATGGCCTGAAGACTATTCAGGGCGAAATCGAAGCAGGTGCGTTCGACTGGCGCGTGGACCTGGAAGACGTGCACATGAACATCGAAGCGCGTCTGACCGACCGCATCGGCATCACCGGCAAGAAGCTGCACACCGGTCGCAGCCGTAACGATCAGGTAGCCACCGACATTCGCCTGTGGCTGCGTGATGAAATCGACCTGATTCTGGCTGAGATCACTCGCCTGCAAGAAGGCCTGCTGGGTCTGGCCGAACGCGAAGCCGACACCATCATGCCGGGCTTCACCCACCTGCAAACCGCACAGCCTGTGACCTTCGGGCATCACATGCTCGCTTGGTTCGAGATGCTGAGCCGCGACTACGAACGTCTGGTCGATTGCCGCAAACGCACCAACCGCATGCCGCTGGGCAGCGCGGCGCTGGCCGGCACTACGTATCCGATTGATCGCGAACTGACCTGCCAGTTGCTGGGTTTCGAAGCCGTGGGCGGCAACTCGCTGGACAGCGTGTCCGATCGCGACTTCGCCATCGAATTCTGCTCGGCGGCCAGCGTGGCGATGATGCACCTGTCGCGCTTCTCCGAAGAGTTGGTGCTGTGGACCAGCGCGCAATTCCAGTTCATCGATCTGCCGGACCGCTTCTGCACCGGCAGCTCGATCATGCCGCAAAAGAAAAACCCTGACGTGCCGGAGCTGGTCCGTGGCAAAAGCGGCCGCGTGTTCGGCGCGCTGATGGGCCTGCTGACCTTGATGAAGGGCCAACCGCTGGCCTACAACAAGGACAATCAGGAAGACAAAGAACCGTTGTTCGATGCTGCCGATACCCTGCGCGACTCGCTGCGAGCCTTCGCCGACATGATTCCTGCGATCAAGCCTAAACCCGCGATCATGCGTGAAGCGGCCCTGCGTGGTTTTTCGACCGCGACCGACCTGGCCGACTACCTGGTTCGCCGTGGCCTGCCGTTCCGTGACTGCCACGAAATCGTGGGCCATGCCGTTAAATACGGCGTGGAAACCGGCAAGGACCTGGCGGAAATGACGCTGGAAGAACTGCGTCAATTCAGCGATCAGATCGAACAGGACGTGTTCGCTGTTCTGACGCTGGAAGGTTCGGTCAACGCCCGAAACCACATCGGTGGCACTGCGCCTGCGCAGGTAAAAGCGGCAGTCGGACGCGGCAAGCAACTGCTCGCTACCCGCTGACCCTGGCTCAGTAGGAGCGCGCTTGCCCAAGATGTGGGCAAACGCGCTCCTCAAAGGCCCCGCTACGCTACCCCTGTGGGCCTGACCCTTTCCAGAAACACCGGATAATCCACCTCCCGATCCGCCGCCACGATGCGCGCACTCGGCCGGTCATTCAGTCGCGCCAGCAACTCCCTCGCCCCTTTCACCTCATCCAGCAGGTTCAAGCCCATCAGGCGCTCGCCCACCTGCTGCGCCAGATCCACGCTGTACATGAAATAGATGTCCGCCAGCGTAAAGTCGGCGCCCGTCAGATAGGGGGCGAATCGCGCCCGCCTCGCCAGCGCGGCAAAGCCTTTGATCAGATCCCGTTTGGCCTTGGCCTTCAGCGCATCCGGCGTTGCCCGCCCGCCAAACAGCACTTCGACGTAACACAGCCGTGCGGGCAGTTCGATGTAGAGCTCGATTTCCTTTGCGGTCGTCCAGACCTGAGCACGGAGGAACGGGTCAGCGGGCAACAAGGGGATGTGAGGGTGTGTGTCTTCGAGGTAGCGCAGGATAACGTCGGTTTCGCTGATGAACCCCTCGTTCGTCTGCAAAACCGGTACCTTGCCCCGCGCGCTGACGGCGAGGGTGTCCGGGTTCTGGCAGCCGTGCATGGACACGACTTCAAACGGGAGTTGCTTCTCCAGCAGCGCCAGTTTGACCATGTTGAAATAGTTGCTTGAGGCGAATCCGTAAAGCTTGAGCATTGGCAGGCCTCCTTGGCCTTTTGAAGCGGTCATTTCAGCCCTGTCCGACACGCGTTGCCGGACCTGAGCGGAGGAACCCTAACAACCGGTTACGTCGTCGGGCTTGACGTGCATCATGCGCACTGACGATCACCTGACCCCCGATTGCAGTTAAACTGCCGGCCTTTCCTGAGGAGTCCGCCATGAGCGACCGCATCGACAACGACGAAGAAGAGTTCGCTGAATCGACCCTGATCCAGGCCATCGAAAACCAGATCGAGAGCGACAAACCGCCTGCCGCCAAAGCCACGTTCAACAAGCTGACACTGGTGGGTTACGAACGTGACGACATTCTGGAAATGATGGCTCACGTGCTGGCCGTCGAGATTGACGGCATTCTCGAAGAAGACCGCCCGTTCAACACCGAATGGTATGAAAAAGCCCTTCGCGCCCTGCCAGAACTGCCACCGGGCGTGAAGCTGGAAGAAGAATGACATCCAGCCCCGTGGCAGTCCGGCTTGCCGACAGCGATGTCATTGAAATCGCTAATTGCGCAGGTCTGTAGGAGCGTGGCTTGTCCCGCGACCTGCCGCGAAGCGGCAGCCAATCGGATTAACGCGGTATACCTGATACACCGAATGCGCAGGGTTTACGACGGGTTCCCCGTCGATCGCGGGACAAGCCACGCTCCTACAGATACATGCGCTCTAAGCTTCACCTGACGACCGGCCAGATACTTCCTGCAAAATCCCCAGACCCTAACTACACTGCAGAGGCCTCGCTGCCGCTTGACCTACGGGGCTGTCACGTCTGCGATTCCTTCGCCGCGTCATCCATTACAAAAAGTCTGGAGCCTCTATGTCGTATACCCCTGAGTTGGTTGCCGAACTGGAAATCCTGTCACTGTTCAATCTGCGCAATACCCAGGAGGGCCTCAAGGTCCATCACGTGGCCGCGCCTTCTGCCGTTGCCGCCGCCAAACGTCTTTTCGAGAAAGGCCTGACGACTCAGGTCGACGGGGGCTACCTCACCAGTCTGGGACTGGATGCCGCCGAACACGCGCAATCCCTGCTGATCATCCTTGCCACGACCCAGGAAGCGGCCTGACATCGTCGCCTCGCGAAACCTTTACCAAGAGGCATCAAATAAAGGTTTCGCGAACCCTTCATTTGTAAGATGCTGCGCCGATAAAAAATTGGCGCCATAAAAACTCACAGCCGCCTGATGCTGGGTCTTCTTGCCGTCGCCATTCTTGTTCCCCAGCAGTGCCGTTCGTCGGCCTTGAGTCACGATGACCCGTAGTTTCGAGATCCGCCCCGATCTGGATGAGGGCATCGACCGTAAGGTCCTCAGCCAGTTGCGCAACCGATTTCTGACCCTCAACGAAGGGCGGCTCGGCCGCGCCAACGAAGGGCTGTCCACCCGCCAGCAATCAGTTTTGGCGCTGCTGCCGCTGTTTTTCCACGTCAACCATCCGCTGTTGCCTGGCTACGTTTCCGGCGCAACCCCGGCCGGGGTTTCACATTACGAACCGGACGCCCAGGCCCTCGCCGAAGCGCAACGGCTGACGCGCTCGTTTTCCTACAAGCCCCGCCGAGGCAACCCGCCGCAGCCGATCCACGGCATTTTCCTGATGGGCAGCCTGGGCACACTGGCGCAGGCTGACGACAGCGACATGGACGTGTGGATCTGCCACGACACGAACCTCTCGCCCGAAGACATTCTGGAGCTGCGCAAAAAGTGCCACGCGCTGGAAGTCTGGGCCGCCACGATGGGGGCAGAAGCGCATTTTTTCCTGATCGACCCTGAACGCTTCGTGCTCGGCGAGCGCGATGCGCAGCTCAGTGGCGAGGATTGCGGAACGACTCAGCATTACCTGTTGCTCGACGAGTTCTACCGCACTGCGATCTGGCTGGCCGGGCGCACCCCCATCTGGTGGTTGGTGCCGGTCTACGAAGAAACGCGCTACGCGGAATACACCCACACGCTGCTGTCCAAGCGCTTCATCCGGGAGGATGAAGTGCTGGACCTTGGCAACCTGTCCCACATCCCGCCGGGGGAATTCCTCGGCGCAGGCCTCTGGCAGCTGTTCAAAGGGATCGAATCGCCCTACAAGTCCGTCCTCAAGCTGCTGCTGACTGAGGCCTACGCCAGTGAGCACCCACAGGTGCAGTGCTTGAGCATGCGCCTGAAAAAAGAGGTGTTCGCCAATCGCGTGGACCTCGACGAGCTTGACCCGTACATGATGGTGTATCGCCGGATTGAGGAATATCTGCTGGCCCGAGGCGAACCGGAACGACTCGAACTGGTGCGCCGCAGCCTGTACCTGAAAGTGAACAAGAAGCTCACCGGCTTGCCCCGCCAGCGCACCACGAGCTGGCAGCGTCTGTTGCTGGAGCGTCTGGCGAAAGAATGGAAGTGGGATGAGCGCCAACTGGCGTTGCTCGATAGCCGCAGCCAGTGGAAGGTGCGTCAGGTGGCCAGCGAACGCCGCGCATTGGTCAGCGAGCTGAATTACAGCTACCGCTTCCTGACCCAATTTGCCCGCGAGCAAAACACGGTTAACTCGATCAACAAACGCGACCTCAACATCCTGGGTCGTCGGCTGTACGCCGCGTTTGAACGCAAGGCGGGCAAGGTCGAATTCATCAATCCCGGGATTTCGCCGGACCTGGCCGAAGACACGCTGACGCTGGTGCAGTCGCCGAACAAACGCGAGCCTGGCAAATATCAGTGGGGCCTGTACAACGGCAATCTTGGCGCCCACGAGTGGGAATCTTTCGCGCCGATCAAGCGCAGCCGCGAGTTGCTGGAGCTGCTCGCGTGGTGCCACCGCAATAACGTGATCGACAGCAGCACCCGCCTGGCCTTGCACCCCGGCAGCAGCGACCTGACCGAGTTCGAGCTGTTCAACCTCCAGGGCGCGCTGCAGCACAGCATCCCCATGCCGCTGGGCACGGTGGCCGAAGACGTGCTGCTGCGCCCCAGCGTGCCGAGCGAAATCCTGCTGCTGGTGAACGTTGGCGTCGATCCGCTCAAACACCACAAGGACCTGAACATCCTGATGACCACCGAGCGGACCGACTCCCTGAGTTACGCCGGGGTCCGGGAGAACCTGGTGCTGACCTTCGACCAGATCGCGCTCAACAGTTGGAACGAGGTGTTGGTCAATCGATTCGACGGGCCCGATGCGTTGCTGGATTGCATGACCGACTTGCTCAACAACCTGCCCGCGACGTTGCCAAAACCGGTGATCAGCGTGCGCTGCTTCTGCCACAACCGCGCCCCGGCCATTGCCCAACGGGTCGAAGAGCTGATTCAGACGGCGCAATTGTTGCTGTCTCGCGGCCTGAACCATCGCTATCTGATTCAGGTTCAGCATCACTATCACGTCATGGAGATGACGCCGGGCCAAGTTTCGCATGTCACGCTCCATGACCTGCCCACGCTCTATGAATACCTCGGTGAAGAGCTGCCCGCTTACAGCCCGATTCATCTGGACCCCCAGGCGCTGGACGACAGTGACCTCTCGCTCATCATTCCCCATGGTCAGCCGGAATGCACTCAAGTGTTTTACCGGATCAGCGAACCCAACGCGGACCTGTACGTGCTGGATGAGCACAACGCGCTGTGGCATCAGCGTTTGCCGTATCACGACGAGCCAAGCCTGCTGGTGCCGCTGCAACGTTTTCTGCAATCGCTGATGTTTCGGCGTGGTGCGCTGTTACCGTTGGACAACACGCTTGAGCCGCAAAACCTGGAAACCCTGTATTACCGCGTGATGCCGGATGGCGCGGGTCGGGCGCGGCGCATCGAGCAACGGCTGGGGCCGGTCATGTCCACCGACAAGCCGTTTTACGACGTGCAGGCCATCGTCGAAGAGGCGTCACCGGGTCAGGTGAGCGTCACGCTGTATTGCGACGGCATGGAGTTTTCGGAGCTGGAGTTTGGCGAACAACTGTTCAGCGTCGTGGCGCGGCAGATTCTCGATCAGCGCCGAGAGCCGCAACGCTATCGCTGCTACATCACGGACCTGGATTTGTCGGGGGTTCTGGCGGATACGCGGGGGCAGACGATCCTGTTCCTGCGTTACAAGGCCGAGCTTGAGAAGTCGCTGAATGATGCGATGGAAGAGGCTTGAGCGGCCAGGGCGTCGATATCCGAGAACGCTGACCCGTGTGGGAGAGGATTTATTCGGGAAAGTAGACCGACCACAGAGATGTATCGGCTGTACTGGCCAATCGCGAATAAATTCGCTCCCACAGATGGCTCCGGTGGCAGACCGAAGAATTGAGGTGCCTGCGAATTCGCTCCCACAGATGGCACCTGTCGCAGGCCGGAGATTTGAGGTGCCTGCGAATCCTGTGGGAGCGAATTCATTCGCGAAGGTAGATCAGGCGGCGGAGACGTATCGGCTGTAACGACCAATCGGGAGCCAGTTCGCTCCCGCGGCCGTTCGGCTGCAACCTTGAATCAGCATTGAGCCCGGCGTTGATCGGCCTGACTCACAATCTCGCGTCTGCGCTCATCCGTCGCCGCACGCCATTCGCGGATGTCTTCGACATGGCGATGACAGCCGGTACAGACCTTCTGCTCATCGAGCCGGCAAACGCTGATGCAGGGCGACGGTACGGCAGGGCTGACGTTGCTGAACAACGGCTTGGGTGCTTTGGCAGGTGCAGCGTTGGTCACTGGCGGTTTCCGTCTTCATGACCGTCAACATCGTCGAACTCGATCTCGACACCGGCCTGCTTCAACGCCAGACGATGAAGCATCTCGCCCAGCAGCTCTTCACTCTTGTCGCAGACCCAACGTTTTGCTTCTTCGTCGTAATCGAAGTGGAAACCACCGGCAGGCGCCGCCAACCACAGCTGACGCAGTGGCTCCTGGCGGCTGATGATGAATTGCGTGCCGTTTTCGAATTTGACGGTCAACACGCCGGCCGAACTCTCAAGGTCCAGGTCCAGATCGCTCTCGTCAAAGATGTCTTCGAGCTTTTCTTGGGTCGCATCGACCAGGTCGTGAAAGCGGGCTTCGGTCAAACTCATTGCAGGAACCTCGAAAGTGTCTACGGACGGCGCAGCGACGCAAGATACGGTCGCTTCCAGCCAATTGCAAAGCATACCCGCCCATTTGCAGGTCGACGCGCCAAAAAATGCGCGACCATCGCCAACATATCCGGCAGTTGCGTCAAAGCCCCGCCGGACGGGAGCCGTGGCGCATAGGCAATCTGTCGGGTGGTCGGTATACTCGGGCGCAATTAATGCTTATACAAAGGATTTCGCCATGAAGCGCCTGATTTCCTCCCTGGCCGCGCTCCTCGCTGTTGCGTGCCTGGTCTCTGCCTGCGGTCAAAAAGGTCCGCTGTACCTGCCCGATGGCGAAACGTCCAATGCGCCTGGCAGCGAGACCTCATCGCACTCGCACAAGCATCAGACCTCGACCTACTAGGGATTGACCATGGACGCCTTCAACTACCGCGACGGTGAGCTGTTCGCGGAAGGAGTTGCATTGTCTGCCATTGCCGAGCGTTTCGGCACGCCGACCTATGTCTACTCCCGAGCCCACATCGAGGCCCAGTACCTCGCTTACGCCGACGCGTTGAGCGGCATGCCGCACCTGGTCTGCTTCGCGGTCAAGGCCAACTCCAACCTGGGTGTACTCAATGTCCTGGCGCGCCTCGGCGCCGGTTTCGACATTGTGTCCCGTGGCGAGCTGGAGCGTGTTCTGGCCGCAGGCGGTCAGGCGGACAAGATCGTGTTCTCCGGCGTCGGCAAGACCCGTGACGACATGCGCCGCGCACTCGAAGTTGGCGTTCATTGCTTCAACGTCGAATCCACCGACGAGCTCGAACGCCTGCAGATCGTGGCCGCCGAGATGGGCAAACGCGCCCCGGTGTCCCTGCGCGTCAACCCGGACGTCGATGCGGGCACCCACCCGTACATTTCCACCGGCCTGAAAGAAAACAAATTCGGCATCGCCATCGCTGACGCCGAAGACGTTTACATTCGCGCCGCGCAGTTGCCGAACCTGGAAGTGATCGGCGTCGATTGCCATATCGGCTCTCAACTCACCACGCTTTCCCCGTTCGTCGATGCGCTGGATCGCCTGCTGGATCTGGTTGATCGCCTGAGCGATTGCGGTGTTCATCTGCGCCATCTTGATCTGGGCGGTGGTCTGGGCGTGCGTTACCGCGATGAAGAGCCGCCACTGGCGGGCGATTACATCAAGGCCGTGCGTGAACGCATCGCCGGTCGCGACCTGGCGCTGATGTTCGAACCGGGCCGTTTCATCGTCGCCAACGCTGGCGTGTTGCTGACCCGCATCGAATACCTCAAGCACACCGAACACAAAGACTTCGCCATCGTCGACGCGGCGATGAACGACCTGATCCGCCCAGCGCTGTATCAAGCCTGGATGGACGTGAAGGCCGTGCAACCCCGCGACGGCGCTGCGCGCAGCTACGACATCGTCGGCCCAATCTGCGAGACCGGTGACTTCCTCGCCAAAGAGCGCGAACTGGCACTGGCCGAAGGCGATCTGCTGACCGTGCATTCCGCAGGCGCCTATGGCTTTGTCATGAGCTCCAACTACAACACGCGCGGCCGCACCGCCGAGGTGTTGGTCGATGGCGATCAGGCGTTCGAAGTGCGTCGTCGTGAAACCGTGACTGAGCTGTATGCCGGCGAAAGCCTGCTGCCGGAGTAATCCCCATGCTGCTGCGTTTTACCAAGATGCATGGCCTGGGCAACGATTTAATGGTGCTGGACCTCGTGAGCCAGCACGCGCACATTCTGCCCAAGCACGCCAAGCAATGGGGCGACCGGCACACCGGCATCGGTTTCGATCAACTGCTGCTGGTTGAAGCGCCGAGCAACCCCGACGTGGACTTTCGCTATCGGATTTTCAACTCCGACGGCTCTGAAGTCGAACAGTGTGGCAACGGCGCGCGCTGTTTTGCCCGCTTCGTGCTGGACAAGCGCCTGACGGCCAAAAAGCAGATCCGCGTCGAGACCAAAGGCGGCATCATCGAGCTGGACATCCGTAACGACGGCCAGATCAGCGTCGACATGGGCGCACCGCGTCTGGTCCCTGCGGACATCCCCTTCGAGGCGCCGCAACAGGCACTCAGTTACACACTGGATGTCGAGGGCGAGAGCGTTGAACTGGCCGCCGTGTCGATGGGCAATCCCCACGCCGTGCTCCGGGTGTACGACATTAACAATGCGCCGGTTCACAGCCTCGGTCCGAAGATCGAGCACCATCCACGCTTCCCGGCGCGGGTGAACGTGGGCTTCCTCCACGTCGTCGATCGCCAGCGTGCACAATTGCGCGTGTGGGAACGTGGCGCGGGCGAAACCCAGGCGTGTGGCACCGGCGCATGTGCCGCTGCCGTCGCCGCCATCAGCCAGGGTTGGATGGATTCGCCACTGCTGATCGATCTGCCGGGTGGGCGTCTGTCCATCGAGTGGGCGGGTCCGGGCCATCCGGTGGTGATGACCGGCCCGGCTGTCCGGGTCTACGAAGGCCAAGTACGTCTATGAGTGAGAGTATCCGATGACCGATTTGCCTCAGACTTCAACCGACACGCCCGGCGAACCTGCCGATACCAAAGTGCCTGCCCTTGAAGCCGAGGCCGTTGCGGCCTGGCTGCAACAACATCCGGACTTCTTCGCCGAGCACGACGATTTGCTCACCGCGATGCGCATCCCCCACCAGCGCGGCGACACCGTTTCGCTGGTCGAGCGCCAGCTCAAACTTTTGCGTGAACGCAATATCGAGATGCGCCATCGCCTGTCGCAGCTGATGGACGTCGCGCGGGACAACGACCGTCTGTTTGAGAAGACCCGTCGTCTGATCCTCGCCTTGATGGACGCCACCAGCCTTGAAGAGATTGTCATCGCTGTAGAAGACAGTCTGCGCCAGGAATTCCAGGTGCCGTTCGTGAGCCTGATTCTGTTCAGCGATAACCCGATGACCGTGGGCCGCTGGGTCAGCAGCGCCGAAGCGCAAAAAGCCATCGGCGGCCTGATTTCTGGCGGCAAGACGGTGTGCGGCGCGTTGCGCGAGCATGAGCTGGAGTTTCTGTTTGGTGCCGAACAGAGCAAGGAGGTCGGCTCCACCGCCATCGTCGCGCTGAACCATCAGGGCCTGCACGGCGTTCTGGCCATCGGCAGCCGCGATCCGCAGCACTACAAAAGCTCGGTGGGCACGCTGTTTCTCACTTACATCGCCGATGTGCTGAGCCGCCTGCTGCCGCGTTTCACCAACGCCCTGCGCTCGGTTCGCTAGTCATGGAACGGCAGCTGGACGCTTACTGCACGCACCTGCGCAGTGAGCGTCAAGTGTCGGGCCACACGCTGGAAGCCTATCGTCGTGACTTGAGCAAAGTGCTTGGGTTCTGTGAAAAACAACGCATCGAGAGCTGGAAAGCTTTGGACGTTCAGTCCATGCGCAGCCTCGTTGCGCGTCTGCATCAGGACGGTCAGTCATCGCGCAGCATTGCCCGACTCCTGTCGGCGGTGCGCGGCTTCTATCACTACCTCAATCGCGAAGGCCTGTGCGAGCACGACCCGGCCAACGGCTTGTCGCCACCCAAAGGCGAACGCCGGTTACCGAAGACGCTGGACGCCGACCGCGCCTTGCAGCTGCTGGAAGGCGGCGTTGAGGACGAATTTCTGGCCCGTCGTGATCACGCGATTCTCGAACTGTTTTACTCGTCAGGGCTGCGCCTCTCTGAGCTGACAGGGCTGAATTGCGCCCAGTTGGACCTGGCCGATGGGCTGGTCGAAGTGCTCGGCAAGGGCAGCAAGACCCGCGTGTTACCCGTGGGCCGCAAGGCTCGCGAAGCGCTGGAGGCATGGCTGAAACAACGCGAGTTGGCCAATCCCAAAGACGATGCTGTGTTCATCAGCCAACAGGGCCGACGCCTCGGGCCGCGGTCGATTCAGCTGCGGGTCAAGGCGGCAGGTGAGCGCGAGTTGGGGCAGAATCTGCACCCGCACATGCTGCGTCACTCGTTCGCCAGCCACTTGCTGGAGTCCTCTCAAGACCTGCGTGGCGTACAGGAATTGCTCGGCCACGCCGACATCACAACGACTCAGATCTACACCCACCTGGATTTCCAGCACCTGGCGACGGTGTACGACCGCGCCCATCCAAGGGCCAAACGCAAGGATTCTTCCGAATGAGCATCAAGCTGATCACCTTCGACCTGGACGACACCCTGTGGGAAACCGCACCGGCTATCGTCAGCGCGGAGGCCATGTTGCGGGATTGGCTGGCCGAGAACGCCCCTAAATTGGGTCCGGTCCCGGTGGAACACCTGTGGGAAATCCGCTCGCGGCTGGTGGACGCGGACCCAAGCTTCAAGCACCGCATCAGTGCGCTACGTCGTCGCGTACTGTTTCACGCGCTGGAGGATGCCGGTTACGGCCATGCCGAAGCTGAAGATCTGGCCGAGCAGAGCTTCGAAGTGTTTCTTCAAGGGCGGCACAAGCTGGATATCTTCCCGGAGGTGGTGCCAACGCTGGAGATTCTGACCAAGTCCTACACTTTGGGTGTGGTCACCAACGGCAACGCCGACGTGCGCCGACTGGGGCTGGCCGATTATTTCGCGTTCGCGCTGTGCGCGGAAGACTTGGGCATCGGCAAACCCGACCCAGCGCCATTTCTCGAAGCGCTGAAACGCGGAAAGTCCGAAGCCGCCCATGCCGTGCATGTTGGGGATCACCCCGGCGACGACATCGCAGGCGCCCAGCAGGCTGGCTTGCGCGCCATCTGGTACAACCCGAGTGGCAAGGCGTGGGAGGCCGACAAATTGCCGGATGCGGAGATCAGGAGCTTGACGGATTTGCCTGGGGTTCTGGCGCGTTGGGGGTGACGCTTGGCTGGAGATTCTTACTCTGTTGCCCTGCGGGCAACAGAGTAAGTATTCCAGGTCAAACCCCAGCCAAAAAAAAGCCCGCAGCGACAGCGGGCTTTTTTCAGCAGGTATCTGACACCCTTTAGATAGGGCGGCTACCGTACTTGTTGTCAGGCTTCTTGGGCGGATCGGCGACCACGTTGGCCTCCACTTCCTGCACCTTGCCGCCACGGGCGAGGAACTCTTCCATCGCGCGAGCCAGAGCATCACGCTCTTTGTTCTTGGCCTCAACGCTAGGCAGCTCATCGACCGAGACCGCAGCCTTGGCCTTGCCTTTGGTGGGGGTGGCCGCCGCTTCAGGACTGTCGTCTATCTCGGAGCCGTCGTCTTCGGGAGCAGCTGCAAGCTCCTCACCGTCATCCTCGTCTTCCAGACCGTCTTCAACCAGATCGTCGTTGTCGTCGTCGCTCATGTTCTACCTCATGACTTGCGAAAGCAGATTAGTTATAGCCCAGCTGCACATAATTTCTAAGACAGCCAGAAAAAATTCAACCACCGCCAACCCTCAGCGGTCGTACGGCTCGCCCTGAAGGGTTGCGAGGACTTTACGCGCACCGCCTGAATCGCGATGCTCTCCTAAATAAACACCTTGCCAGGTCCCGAGTGCCAACCGTCCGTCCGTTACCGGGAGGGTCAGCTGGCAGCCTAGCAAACTGGCTTTGAAGTGCGCGGGCAGGTCGTCGGGTCCTTCGTCGTCGTGTTCAAAACCAGTCTGATCCTGCGGAATGAGCCGGTTGAAAAAACGCTCGAAGTCACGGCGCACCGCCGGGTCGGCATTCTCGTTGATGGTCAACGAGGCCGACGTATGTTGCAGCCACACATGCAGCAGGCCCACTCGGCATTCACGCAGCCACGGAAGCCCTGCCACGATCTCGTCGGTTACCAGATGGAATCCGCGAGGCCTGGCCCGCAGCATGATTCTGGTCTGTTGCCACATACCGTTCTCCGCCCTTCGGCGCGCATTCTAACGCGCTGGAAAAAAAAACAAAGCGCGTAATGAGTGACGTTTTTTGTAAGCCGAAAGCCCGGAACTGCAAGCCGTTGCAAACATTGCAAAGGACGCCCTGAAACGGGGCCGGAACAGGCTTCGCGCATCACTCGTCAGCGGTCTTGCCTATCGACAAACGCCAGGCAAAAAAATGCCCGGAAACCCGGGCATTTTTTTCAGAGTCGTGATTACAGGTTGTAGCCACGCTCGTTGTGTTGCGCGAGGTCGAGGCCGACCGCTTCTTCTTCCTCAGTGACACGCAGACCCATGACAGCGTCCAGCACCTTGAGGATGATGAAGGTCACGATCGCGGTGTAGATGATCGTGAAACCAACGCCTTTGCACTGAATCCAGACTTGTGCCGCGATGTCAGTCACAGTGCCGAAGCCGCCCAGCGAAGGGGCTGCAAAGACACCGGTCAAGATCGCGCCGAGGATACCGCCGATACCGTGAACGCCGAAGGCATCCAGCGAATCGTCGTAGCCCAGTTTGCGTTTCAGGGTGGTGGCGCAGAAGAAGCAGACCACGCCCGCCGCCAGACCGATGATCAGGCCGCCCATTGGGCCGACAGTACCGGCCGCCGGGGTGATGGCAACCAGACCGGCAACCACGCCCGAGGCGATGCCCAGTGCGCTTGGCTTACCGTGGGTCAGCCACTCGGCGAACATCCAGCCCAGTGCAGCGGCGGCGGTTGCGATCTGAGTGACCAGCATCGCCATACCGGCAGTGCCGTTGGCTGCAGCAGCCGAGCCTGCGTTGAAGCCGAACCAGCCTACCCACAGCATTGCTGCGCCGACCAGGGTGTAACCCAGGTTGTGCGGAGCCATTGGGGTGGTCGGGAAGCCTTTGCGTTTGCCCAGTACCAGGCACGCTACCAGGCCAGCCACACCGGCGTTGATGTGAACAACGGTGCCGCCCGCGAAGTCGAGAACGCCCCAGTCCCACAGCAGACCACCCACGCCACTCCAGACCATGTGCGCGATTGGCGCATAAACCAGGGTGAACCAGATGGCCATGAAAATCAGCATCGCGGAGAACTTCATGCGTTCTGCGAAGGCGCCGACGATCAGAGCCGGGGTGATGATGGCGAAGGTCATCTGGAAGGTGACGAACACGGCTTCAGGAAACAGCGCCGTCGCACCGGTGATGCTGGCAGGTGTGATGCCCGCCAGGAACGCCTTCGACAGACCGCCGACGAAGGAGTTGAAATTGATGACGTTGGCTTCCATTCCCGTGGTGTCGAAGGCCAGGCTGTAACCGTAGATGCACCACAGGATGCTGATCAGGCCGGTGATGGCGAAGCACTGCATCATCACGGAAAGCACGTTTTTCTGACGAACCATGCCGCCGTAGAACAGTGCCAGACCGGGAACGGTCATGAACAGTACGAGCGCGGTAGACGTCAGCATCCAGGCGGTGTCGCCTGAGTTGAGTACAGGTGCTGCGGGGGCTGCCACTTCGTCTGCCGCCATGGCCAAGCCAGGGGTTACGAGGGACAACAGGGCTCCTAGCCCTGCGAATTGACGCAGAGTCATATTGTTTTCTCCTGGGGCGTTGGGGTTTGGCGGCTTAGATTGCGTCGGTATCGGTTTCGCCGGTACGGATGCGAATAGCCTGTTCCAGATTGACCACGAAGATCTTTCCGTCACCGATCTTGCCGGTGTTGGCCGCTTTGGTTATCGCTTCGATAACGCGGTCCAGATCCTTGTCATCGATCGCAACGTCGATCTTCACCTTGGGAAGGAAGTCGACAACGTATTCCGCACCGCGATACAGCTCGGTGTGGCCTTTCTGACGTCCGAAGCCTTTGACTTCAGTTACCGTGATGCCCTGCACGCCGATTTCCGACAACGACTCGCGTACGTCGTCCAGCTTGAACGGCTTGATGATGGCAGTGACTAGCTTCATGAAACTTTCTCCCGAATTGGTGGACTTGCCCCAGGAAAACAAACCCGTCTCAAGTCTAAGCGCAGTGTCTGGCTTTGTAACGCGTCGTTGGCCCGAAACAGGTCAACTCCAGAAAACCGCTTCTGACGAAACACTTCCCCGCTCCGCCTGCCGCACTGCATTCGTCACAGCGACTGCATCAGTGCATGGGTCATATGCCACTAAGCAGAAACCTTGCCATCTCGTGAAAACCCGCGAATTACGGCCCCTCAGCTCACTCCACGCGACTTCAGATCGCCATCACTCAATCCCGTCGCACAACAACAGTGCGAACGTGCACGACCAAATGCTCGAAAAGCGTGCAACGCCGCCAGCGTGAAATGACTATAGACGCTGCGTGATACACTGCCGCCCCTCTGATTCCGGAAGACGAAGATGCTCCCGCCAAAAGCCTTTCTAGATGCCCTGAGCGGCCACGCCTCGCGGTTGTTCAACGGCGAGACCCCACTGCCCCGCAACGAATTCGAGACCCAGTTCAAAGCCCTGCTGCAAAGCGGCTTCAGCAAACTGGATCTGGTCAGCCGGGAAGAATTCGACAGCCAGATGGTCGTCCTGGCCCGAACCCGTGCCCGTCTTGAGGCACTGGAAGCGAAGATGGCAGAGATGGAAGCGCAGTTGGCGGGGCAGCCGAAGGAATAAACCATTCGCCCTCCCGGTGCCCCGCTCAGGGGCACGATCGTTTGCCTGATTGGCTTTATGCCCTGAGACGATCTGCGGAAATACCCCGTAGAACTTACCCCCTTCCTCACCCCACTCCCCTGACTATCCTTCAGCACGCCGCAGGAAGCGGTGCTGCCTTCAAGGATCAGTCATGTCCCTCGCCATCGTTCTCAGCCGCGCTCAAGTCGGGGTCGAAGCCCCTGCGGTGACCGTCGAAACTCATCTCGCCAACGGCCTGCCGGCGTTGACGCTGGTGGGGTTGCCGGAGGGGGCGGTGAGGGAAAGTAAGGATCGGGTACGTTCGGCGATTCTGAATTGTCGACTGGACTTTCCGGCGCGGCGGATCACGTTGAATCTGGCGCCCGCCGATCTTCCCAAGGATGGCGGGCGTTTCGATCTGGCGATTGCATTGGGCTTGCTGGCGGCAAGTGGGCAGCTACCCACGCTGGCCCTCGATGGCGTGGAATGTCTGGGCGAGCTGGCGCTGTCGGGCGCGATACGTCCGGTGCAGGGTGTGTTGCCTGCGGCGTTGGCGGCGCGGGAGGCGGGGCATACGCTGATCGTCCCGGCGGTGAACGCTGAAGAGGCGTGTCTGGCGTCGGGTTTGAAGGTAATTGCGGTCAGTCATCTGTTGGAATTGGTGTCTCACCTCAACGGCCATACCCCGATTGCGCCGTATAAATCCAACGGCCTGATTCTGCAAACCCAGCCTTATCCGGACTTGAGCGAGGTTCAGGGCCAGCCCGCCGCCAAACGTGCGTTGCTGGTCGCCGCTGCCGGGGCGCATAACCTGCTGTTCAGCGGTCCGCCGGGGACGGGCAAAACCCTGCTGGCGAGTCGTCTTCCCGGTCTTTTGCCACCGCTGGACGAGCGTGAGGCGCTGGAGGTCGCGGCGATTCAGTCGGTGGCCAGTCATGCGCCCCTCACCAGTTGGCCCCAGCGGCCGTTTCGACAACCCCATCATTCGGCGTCCGGGCCAGCGCTGGTTGGCGGTGGTAGTCGTCCGCAACCCGGCGAAATCACGTTGGCTCACCACGGCGTGCTGTTTCTCGATGAATTGCCCGAGTTTGATCGGCGCGTGCTGGAGGTGCTGCGTGAGCCGCTGGAGTCCGGCCATATCGTGATTTCCCGCGCCCGGGATCGCGTGCGCTTTCCGGCGCGCTTTCAATTGGTCGCCGCAATGAACCCCTGCCCGTGCGGCTATCACGGCGAGCCGACCGGGCGTTGCCGCTGCTCCACCGATCAGATTCAGCGTTATCGCAACAAGCTGTCCGGGCCGTTGCTGGATCGCATCGACCTGCACCTGACCGTCGCCCGCGAAGCGACGTCGCTGGCCGCCACCGCTCAAACCGGCGAAAGCAGTGCCAGCGCCGCACGGCTGGTCTCCGAAGCTCGCGAGCGCCAGCAAAAGCGCCAAGGCTGCGCCAACGCCTTCCTTGACCTTCCCGCCTTACGCCAACACTGCGCCTTGCTGCCAGAAGACGAAGCCTGGCTCGAAACCGCGTGCGAGCGCTTGAGCCTGTCACTTCGTTCAGCCCATCGACTGCTGAAAGTCGCGCGCACGCTGGCGGATCTAGAGCGGGTCGAGGCGATTTCCAGAAGCCACATTGCGGAGGCGTTGCAGTATCGGCCAGCCGTCAACTGAGGATCGGTCCGCGTAATCTGCCGTTTGATCCTGACCATTCAGGCAAACATTCTGTGCAAACGGGGCACTATGCCGGGACTCACCCTTAAGGAGCGACCGATGGCCCTGCTTTATAAGTCCGACCCCAGCCGTGGCCCGACCTGGAAAGCTCTGTTTGCGGAGCACGCGCCCGATATCGAAGTCCGCCTGTGGCCCGACGTGGGCGACCCGAGCGAGATTCGTTATCTGGCGGCGTGGTTGCCGCCGGAAAACTTGGCGGAATTCAGCAACCTGGAAGTCATTTATGCGCTGTCCGCTGGCGTCGATCAGTTCGATCTGAGCGAACTGCCCGCCCATGTGCCGGTGGTTCGCGTGCTGGACCCTGGCATTGCGCAAGGCATCGTCGAATACGCCAGCCTCGCGGTGCTCAGCCTGCATCGACAGGTGCCGCTGTACCTGCGCCAACAACACCATCATGAATGGACAGCCCATGCGCTGACGCCGCCCAGCGAGCGTCGGATTGGCGTCATGGGCCTGGGCAATCTGGGCACTGCGGTGCTGCAGCACTTGGGTGCCTATGGGTTCAAGCGTTTGGGGTGGGCGCGGTCGGCGCATCACATCGAAGGCGTCGAATGTTATGCGGGCAAAGCGCAACTGACCGCGTTTCTGAGTCAGTGCGACATTCTGCTGTGCCTGCTGCCGTTGACCGACGAGACCCGAGGGATCCTCAATGCCGACCTGTTCGCAGCGTTGCCCTCTGGCGCCAGCGTGATCAATCTGGGGCGCGGCGCTCAACTGGTCGACGCCGATCTGCTGACGGCCTTGAACAGCGGGCACCTCGATCAAGCGGTCATTGACGTGTTGGAGCAGGAGCCACCTTCCGAAGAGCATCCTTTCTGGGATCACCCCAAGATCTGGCTGACGCCCCATATCGGCGCGATGACATTCCCGCAATCGGCCTTCGGCGCGTTGCTGGACAACATCCGACGGCATCAGCGAGGCGAGGCGATGACAGGTGTCATCGAACGGCTCAGAGGGTACTGAATCGCGCCCATCGATCATCCAGTCATTTATGCTGTTTGACGGCATGAAAACGGCCAATTCGATCAGTCGCCCAGTCAACTTCAGCGTCCTCCACGCGGCCGTCTGCTTACCCTCTTAGCAGGTTGGCAGCCATTCCGGCGGCCCGTAAGGGAGAGCGACATGACTTCTGCAAACACGCGAAATGACCAACTTCTGGCCCTGCGCGAGCAGCATGTGGCGCGCGGCGTCGCGACGGCACATCCGGTTGTCGTCGCCCGCGCCCAAGGCACCGAGTTATGGGACGTCGATGGCAAGCGCTATCTTGATTTCGTGGGCGGCATTGGGGTGTTGAATACCGGCCATAACCATCCCCAGGTGGTGGAAGCCGTGCGCAAGCAGGTCGGTGAAGTCTCCCACGCGAGCTTTCAGGTGGTGGCGTATGAGAGCTACATCAACGTCTGTGCCCGGTTGAATAAGCTGGTCGGCGGCGACGAACACTACAAAAGCGTGCTGTTCACGTCCGGCGCGGAGGCGGTGGAGAACGCGATCAAGATTGCGCGGGGCTACACGAATCGCCCTGCCATCATTTCGTTTCGCGGCGGCTTTCATGGCCGCACGTTGCTGGGCGTCACGCTGACGGGGATGAGCCAGCCCTACAAACAGAACTTTGGTCCGTTTCCCGCAGACATTTTCCACACGCCCTACCCTGATGCGTTTCGTGGCATGACCACCGAAAAAGCCTTGCAGGCGCTGGACGAGGTGTTCGCGACTGATGTGGCGCCAGAGCGGGTCGCGGCGATCATCGTCGAGCCGGTACAGGGCGATGGTGGATTTCTCGCGGCACCGGTGGAATTCATGCGAGCGCTCAGAGAACGCTGCACGCGGCATGGCATCGTGCTGATTTGCGATGAGATTCAGGCGGGGTTCGGTCGCACCGGTACGATGTTCGGTTTCCAGCATTCTGGAATTCAGCCTGATTTGGTGACCACGGCGAAAAGCCTGGCGGGCGGTCTGCCGCTGTCCGGCGTGGTCGGACGCGCCGAGATCATGGAAGCACCGACGCCCGGAGGCTTGGGCGGCACCTACGGCGGGAACCCGGTGGCGTGCGCGGCGGCGCTCGCGGTGCTCGATCTGTTCGAACAGGAAGACCTGCTGGCCCAGGGCGAACGCCTCGCGACGCAATTGCGGGCGGGCTTGCTGGACTTGCAAAAAAGCCACTCGCGCATTGGGGAAGTGCGCGGGCGGGGGTTCATGCTGGCGATTGAAATGGTGGCGGCGGATGCGGCGCAAACCCCGGATGCCGTGCTGGCGCAAAACGTCATCGATCACGCGCGCGAAGCCGGGTTGTTGGTGATCAAGTGCGGCGTGCATCGCAACACCGTGCGCTTCCTGGCGCCGCTGACGACCACGCCTGAACAGATCGACGAAGCCCTTCAGGCACTCAAGCAGGCATTACTGAAGGCCGGGGCCTGATCTTCCCGTCGCCGGTCCCGGCAAGGCGATAACGATTGCCGGGGCTGGCAAGCTTCTGTTTGCAGGGCATCCCTTCGACACAGTACAACTACGCCAGCGCCGGGGTTCGCGCGGTGCCATTCACTTTTGGTGTTCGAGGTAGTCAGATGCACGCAGGCATGAAGCTGGACCGGATCGACATCAACATTCTGGTTCATCTGCAAAAGGATGCGCGAATGACCAACATCGCGCTCGCCGAGGCGGTGGGGCTGTCGCCGAGCCCGTGCCTGCAACGGGTCAAACGTCTGGAGGCGGCGGGTTACATCAGCGGTTATGAAGCGCAGGTGGACATTTCGAAGCTGGTGAACACAGTGACGGTGTTCACCGAGATCACCCTCTCGGACCACAAACGCAGTGATTTCGTGAAGTTCGAATCGTGCATCCGCAACATCGACGAGGTGCTGGAATGCCACCTGATCAGCGGCGGTTACGACTACCTCGTGCGCTTCGTCACGGGCAGCATTCAGTACTACCAGGAGTTGATGGAGTCGCTGCTTGACAAGAACATCGGCATCGAGAAGTACTTCAGCTACATCGTGATCAAGTCGCCAGTCATGAGAAATGCATTGCCGTTGCGCAGCCTGCTCAAGCCGCCGAACCTGTAGGAGCGCGCTTGCCCGCGATAGCGGTGTGTCAGTTGCCTCCTCTTTATCAGACGCACCGCTTCGCTGCAGTCGTAACCTCCGGCGTCTCCCACAGGATTTAAAGCGTTCCTGAGGTTTGTGGCCGACGCCAATTGTGCAGGTGTGCCAAGCCGTAGATGTGCATTCAACAGTGACCTGTGGGAGACGCCGGAGGTTACGACGGCAGCGAAGGCGGGATGTCCATCAACGCGCCGGCAACTGACTCACCACCAAAGCGCCCTCACCCCAAACCGCCAATGTGCCAAGCCTTCACTTCAAGAAATTCATCGAGGCCGTATTTGGAGCCTTCCCGTCCAATGCCGGATTGCTTCACCCCGCCAAACGGGGCGACTTCCATGGAAATGATCCCTGTGTTCAACCCGACCATGCCAAATTCCAGCGCTTCGCCGACGCGCCACGAGCGACGCATGTCCTGGGTGAAGTAATACGCCCCAAGACCGAACGGCGTGGCATTGGCCATTTCGATCGCTTCGGCCTCATCGGTAAACCGAAATAACGGCGCAACGGGGCCGAAGGTTTCCTCGTTGGCCATCAGCATGTCGGGGGTCGCTTCCAGCAGGACGGTCGGCTGCACGTACAAACCTTCGCCTTCCGGCATCCCGCCCGCAAGCACCGTGGCGCCTTTTTCCAGCGCATCGCCAATGTGCGACGCCACTTTCGTGACCGCAGCACGGTTGATCAGCGGGCCAATGGTCACGCCCTGCTCCAGCCCGTTGCCAACGATGAGCTTCGCGACTTCGGCCGCCAGCCGCTCAGCAAACCGCTCATAAATGCCGTCTTGCACCAGAATGCGATTGGCGCAGACGCAAGTCTGTCCGGCATTACGAAATTTGCTCTGCATGACCCCGGCAATCGCCAGCTCAAGGTCAGCGTCATTAAAGACGATGAAAGGCGCGTTGCCACCCAATTCCAGGCTCAGGCGTTTGATGCTGCTGGCGCACTGGCTCATCAGCAACTGGCCGACGCGGGTGGAGCCGGTGAACGACAGCTTGCGCACCAGCGGATTGCCGGTCAGCTCCGCACCAATCTCCGTCGGCAGTCCGGTGACGACCTGAATGACGCCCTTGGGAAACCCCGCCCGCTCCGCCAGCACCGCCAACGCTAATGCGGAATACGGCGTCATCTCAGAGGGTTTGACGATGACTGTGCAGCCTGCCGCCAAGGCCGGGGCACATTTGCGGGTGATCATCGCGTTCGGGAAATTCCACGGCGTGATGGCAGCCGTCACACCCACTGGCTGCTTGAGCGTGAGGATGCGGCGATCCGCGGTGGGAGCGGGAATGGTGTCGCCGTAAATGCGCCGGGCCTCTTCAGCAAACCATTTGACGAAACTGGCGCCGTAGGCGATCTCGCCCCGAGCTTCTGCCAGCGGCTTGCCCTGCTCCGCCGTCATGATCTGCGCGAGGTCTTCCTGATTCTCCAGAATCAGCTGGTGCCACCTTTCCAGCAATTTGGCGCGCTCGGCGGGCGTCACGTGGCGCCAGTCTTTCCACGCCTCGTTCGCATGTTCCACGGCACGCCGCGTCTCGTTGACACCCAGCGCGGGGATCAGCCCCAGCTCCTGGCCGGTCGCGGGGTTGGTCACGGGGAGTGTCACGCCGTTGTCCGCCTGAATCCAGTGACCGCCCACGTAGGCATGATCAGCGAACAGGGAGGGGTCTTTGAGTCGCAGTTTGAGCATGACGAGCGCCTTATCCGGGAGGGTGAAAAAAGTCTAAAAAAAACCGCGAACGGCGGATGCCGTATCGCGGTTCGGGACCACAGGACCTGCTGAACTGAGCCAGTCACGCAGCAGACTGTGCTGTCATGTCCGGCCAGTCTCGTCAGCGGGGGCGAATCAACCGGCGTTCTTCGCAGCGGCGACCCAGCCATCGAAAGTGGTCTTGTTTTCGTTCATCCAGTCCTCGGCCATCTTGCGGATCTTGCGGTCGCTGCCGCCGCCGGTGCTGATGGCTTTTTCCCAAGCGGACCACGTCTCGCGGGAGAACGAAATCTGCTCAGCCAGTGCTTTCACAGCCGGGTTGGCGTCGATGAAGGTGTTGTTGGCGACGGCGTTCCAGTTCCAGACCGCCATTGCCATGCGGCATGGGTCGGCATTGCCCGCACAACCAGGAACGCCGGGAATCAATGCGGAACCGGCATTCGGCACGTTCGGCGGCAGCGCGTCGAACGGGGTCGGCAGCCAGACGACGTCTTTGCCCGGCACCAGGGCATTGGTCATCCACGACGGAATCCACGCGTAGAAGAACACCGGCTCGCCGCGTTTTTCCCGGGCGACGACTTCGAACATCAGCGCTTCATATTTGCCACGCACGGAGGTGATGGTGTCTTTGAGGCCGAATTTGTCGAGCTGGTACTCAACCACGTCACCGCAGCTCCAGCCAGGATCGCAGTTGATCAGCTCAGCCTTGCCGTTTTTGCCGAACAGCCCCGCGATTTTCGGGTCCTTCAACTGTTCCAGCGAAGTGATGTTGTATTTGTCGGCGGTCTTCTTGTCGATCAGGTAGCCGTTGTAGCCCCCGCCCTGAATCGAGCCTTTGCCCACCATTTGCGCCTTGTCCTTGACCTTGTCGAAGCCCGGCTGACGCTGGGGGAAGTTCAGGTCCATGGCGATGTCCAGATCGCCTTGGGCGGCAGCCTGGAAGAACAGCGTCGAGTTGACGGTGCTCACTTTGACGTCGTAGCCCAGCTGTTTCAGGGCTTCGGCGGTGATGGTGGTCAACACGTAGTTGCCGCCCATGCTGTCGGATTGCGCCAGACGGACCGTTTTGCCTTTGCCGGGCTCGTCGGCCGCCACGGCAAGGACCGAGGCGCTGACAAGGACTGCGGCGGTCATCGTTGCAAGCAAGCGCTTTAGCATCTGTTTCATGGTTTCCCCTTGGCGTGTCCGTTTCTTCAGTGATGGCAGTTGCTTCTTGCAGCCTAAGCACGGCGATGAAGATCAGGCACTCATTGTTGTTTTAGTTGTTTCACGAATCGGTGCAGTGATCGGTACAACGTTGGGTGAACGGATTTTCGGTGAGTGCGGACCTCGAATGAATCAGGCGTTGACCCGGTTCGGGCTGACCAGCCGTTTGAACAGTGATTGGCGTTTGCCGCGTTTGACCGGCAGCGCGAGTTTCTGCGTGATGCGGTCGAGCATCATGGCCAGCAGCACGATGGCGATACCGCCCACCGCGGCGCGTCCCACGTCCAGTCGACCCAGGCCCTGTAACACCACGAGACCCAAGCCTTCTGCGCCGATCATCGCGACCACGACCGACATCACCATGGCCGTGAGAACCGTCTGATTGAGGCCGCCGAGCATGGTCGGAATAGCCATCGGCAACTGGATTTCCCAGAGCAACTGACGCTTGTCCGCACCGAACGCGAGGCCTGCCTCGACGATTTCCTGATCAACCATGCGAATGCCCAGGTACGTAAAGCGAATCAGCGGTGGCGCAGCCGCGATGACCACCGCCACTTCACCGGACACCGTGCCGACGCCGAAAAGCATCACCACCGGCACCAGGTACACGAAGGTCGGTGTGGTCTGCATGATGTCGAGAATCGGCCGGACGACGCTCCAGACCTTCTCGCTGCGAGCGCAGAGAATGCCCATCGGGATGCCGATGATCATGCACATGACAATCGCCGTGGTGATCAGCGACAGCGTGGTCATGGCTTCGTCCCAGACGCCCAGGGCGGCAATGGCGATCAGCGCCGCCGCACTGAAAAAGGCGATGCCCAGGCTCGCGGCGCGGTACGCCAGCAAAAACATCAGCACCACCATCACCGGGAATGGGACGGCGTGCAGCAGGTAGTCGTTGAACGCCAGCAGGTTTTCGATGGGCCAGCGGATCGCCAGGAAGATGGGCCGGAAGTGGATTCCGAGCCACTGCACGCCATCCGACACCCATTCATCGACGGGGAAAACGGCCAGGTCTTGTGCCTCAAGCATGGTGTGCACCTTCTTGTGTGAGGTTTCGTGGAGAGGCAACGGTGCCGATGCACTCCAGAATGTTTTCCGGCTCCAGCGTGCCGATGAAGGCACCGCTTTCATCGACGACCGCGACCGGTTGATCGGCCTTCATCATCCGCGAGATCTCCACCAGCTTGGTGTTGGCCGAGACCGTGACGAAATTAGTCGACACCAGATTGCTCGCCGGGCTGCCCGCGCGGACCTTGAGCAGCGATTGCGCGTCCAGCACGCCGAGGACTTTGTTGCCCGGGGTCAGCACGAAGGCGTCCTTGCGGAACGCTTGCTGATTACCCACCACACGGCCCAGCGCATCATCCAGGAATGTCGAGGCCGGTTGCATCACCGAGCGCGCGTCGAACAGCCGCGAGCGATCAACTTCACGGGTGAAACCGCAGACGTACTCGCTGCCCGGCTCCATGACGATGGATTGCGGCGTGCCCTCGCGCACCACCTGCCCGTCGGCCATGATCGCGATGCGCGTGCCGAGCTTGAGCGCTTCCTGAAAATCATGGGTGATGAACAGAATGGTCTTCTTCAGGCTGCGCTGCAGGCGCAACAATTCGTCCTGCATTTCGCAGCGGATCAGCGGGTCGAGCGCGCTGAAGGCTTCGTCCATGATCAACACGTCGGCGTCCGTGGTCAGCGCCCGCGCCAGCCCGACCCGCTGGCGCATGCCGCCGGACAGTTCGTGCGGATAGTGATAGGCCCACTTCGACAGCCCGACCACTGACAACACTTCCTCAGCCCGCTGACGGCGCTGGGCGGGCGCAATGCCACGCAGCTTCAGGCCGAACTCGGTGTTCTCGATGATGGATTTGTTAGGTAACAGCGCGAAATGCTGGAAGACCATGGAGATGCGCGTACGGCGCACTTCTCGCAGGTCCTTTTCATTCAGGCCGACGATGTCTTGGCCGTCCAGCAAGATCTTGCCCGCTGTCGGCTCGTTCAAGCGGTTGATGCACCGGGCGAGCGTGGATTTCCCCGAGCCGGACAGCCCCATGATCATGTAGATCGCGCCACTGGAGACCGACAGCGAGACATTGTTCAGGCCGACGACCGTGCTGGTCTCCGCCAGAATCCGGTCCTTGCTCGCCCCTTGCGCCAAGAGCTGCATGGCTCTTTGCGGGGTGGAGGAAAAGACCTTGTACAGGTTCTCAATCTTCAGACGTTCACTCACCCGTGCCTCCATTTTTTCCAAGATGCGGAAATTCAAACCGTAATCTGTTGGCGATGGCAGTTGCTGGCATTCGCGCCGGAGCCGTTAATCTGGCTTCCAGGCGCTGTCTTATCGATCGGTGAGCAAGCACGCATCAGCAAACAGGCTCAGTGGCGCGGTCTCGTGACCACGCTCGTTTTTTGTTCATTGCAGCGGTGAAAAGTCAGTGGGTAACAAGATACGATTTTCCGAGCTCTCGATCAGCGCCGTGAGTCTGGGAATGAATACCTGCCATCGCGGATCCTGCGCCAGCAACTGTCGGCGCCTGACCCGCTCTTCAAAACTGTCGTAGGCCCACATGTGCACCACATGGCTGAGTGGCCCGATTTCGCTGACGAAGTAGCCGATCAGGCGGCCCAGAATCGGCTGCTGAATCGCCAGGCCTTCTTCGCGGACCAACGCCAGGTAGTTGCTCATCTGCCCCGAGCGGATTCGGTAAATGCGCTCTTCAAGAATCATGATTGCGCCTCGGGTTCAGTCGCGGTTTCCAGCAGAAAGCCTTGCATCATTGAGGCCACCAACTCGGGGGCCTCGGTCAGGATCGAATGCCGCAGCCCCGGCAGAATCCGCAACTGCGAACCGGCTATACGCTCGTGCATGAAAGCCGCCATGCGTGGATTGGAACCGGCGTCGTCAGCGCCTGTGGCAATCAACGTCGGGCACTGAATCTGATGAAGCGTGTCGCCAAAATCACTCTCGGCCAGAATTCGATACGCCGCCGCGTAACATTCGGGGTCGTTCTGGGCGTTGCGCTCGCGCAGTTGCGCGACCAGCTGCGGGTTTTTCATCTGAAAATCCTCGGTCAGCCAGCGCGACAGGGAGGCGTCGTAATGCGAGCCCGGTTCGCCAGCTTGCAACGCCGCCAGGCGCGCCATGACCCGTTCACGTTCCTGCGCGTTGCGCCCCGCGACCGTGGACAGCAGCACCAGCCGACGCACGCGCTCGGGGTGGGTCAGGGCCAGCCGCTGGGCAATGAGGCCACCCAGTGAAAAACCCGCCAGATGAAAGCGCGAGAACCCGATGGCGTCGGCCAGTGCCAGCGCCTCATCGACCATCTCATCAATGTCGTAGCGACCCTTGAGCCGGGTGGAATTCCCGTGGCCCCGCAGGTCGAAGGTCAGAATCGTGAAACGCTGCTTGAGCCGTTCCACCACGCCTTCCCACGCCAGCAGACTGGAGCCGACGCCGTGGATGCACACCAGCCGCTCGGCGCCCTCGCCGTCCACGCGGTAATTCAGGCTGACGCGTCCCACTGTCAGCTGCCGATCCTGAGCCACGGCGTTCATTGATTCACGGCCCGCTGGCGAGTGCGTTCACGCTCGGCGAAGAACGGCATGACTTCATCGATGAACAGCCGCAGCGTCTGCTTCTGCAGTTCAAACGGCAGGTTGAAGCTCAGGCCCAGGCAATACTGATCCACCCCGGCGGCCTCATAATCCAGCAGCTTCTCGATCACTTCCTCGGGGGTGCCGAACATCAGGTTGCGGCGGATGTTTTCCGGGTTGTAGTTCTCCTTGCCTTTCACACTTTCGAATGGCACCGCCTCAGGGAAACCGTCGTGAACCGAGCCGATGTTCTGCATCAGGTTCTCGAAAGTGCGACCGAAGTCCATGCTGTGACGCACCGGAATTTCCCAGTCGTCCTGCCGGGCATACACGCAGGTGCGGCGTTGCATCATGAAGCGGGGACGCGGCACTTCCGGGTGATCGGCCACGGCCTTTTCGAACTTGTCGCTCAGCACCTTGATCTCGGCGGCGGGCAGGGAAAGCGGCGTGGAGAGAATGTTCGCACCGATGCTCAAGGCCCAGTCGAAGGTGCCTGGATCACGGGCCGCGACCCAGATCGGCGGGGCTTTCTGCAACGGTTTGGGCACAGCAGCGGTCAGCGGGAAATTCCAGTAATGGCCCTCGTGTGCGTAATCGCCCTGCCAGAGCTTTTGCACGGCAGGCACCAGTTCCTTCATGTAGGCCACGCCTTCCTGCTGGACGACGCCGGGGTTCATGCGGTCGAACTCATACTGATACGAGCCACGGGCGATGCCGAATTCGAGCCGCCCGTTGGTAAGGTGGTCGCACAGCGCCGCTTCGGCCGCGAGACGAATCGGGTTCCAGTAGGCGGCCGCAATCGTCGCGGTGCCCAGCCGAATGCGTTGAGTGTGTTGGCCTAGCCACACGAGCGTCTGAAACGGGTTGGGCGCGATGGTGCATTCGAGCGTGTGGTGCTCGGACGTCCACAGCGTTTCAAAACCGCCTTCATCGGCCATGCGCGCCAGTTCCAGCACGTTGGCGATAACAGTGTGCATGGGCACGTTCGGCGACGCGCGTTCCATGCTGATCGAGACAGCGAATTTCATGCGTATTCCCCCTGGGCAGACGCGTGGAATGAATCAGCGCAGACGGATCACGAACGGATCCTGCATCGCGCCTGAGTAATCGATGACGATGTTTTTGGCGCGGGAGAATTCGCGCATGACGTCAAACCCGCCGCGCCGCCCGTAGCCGCTGTCCTTGAACCCGCCGTTGGCCGACATGTAGGCCGCCGAGCGGTAGGTGTTGATCCAGACGGTCCCGGCGTCGATGCGGCTGGCGAAGCGCATGGCGCGATCAATGTTCTGGGTCCAGACCCCCGAGGCCAGGCCGTAAGCGCTGTCATTGGCCAAGGTGATCATTTCTTCTTCGGAGTTGAACGGCACCACGCCCACCACCGGCCCGAACAGCTCGTCGCGCATGAACGTCATGTCGTTGGTGGCGTTGGCCATGACCGTCGGTTCGAAGTACCAGCCTTGGGACAGGTTCGACGTGTCAGGGCGCTTGCCACCGATGGCCACCCGTGCCCCCTGACTGGAACCGGACGCGATGTAGTGCTGGAGCTTTTGCAATTGGGCTTGCAGGGCCAGCGGGCCGATGTCGGTGTTGTCTTCCATCGGATGGCCAACGGTGATGCGTTGCGTACGGGCGACCAGCGCTTCGACGAACCGGTCGTAAATACTAGCTTCGACGAAGCAGCGCGACCCGGCCACGCAGGTCTGGCCAGCGGCGGCGAACACACCCGAGACGACGCCGTTCACGGCTTTCTCGATGTCCACGTCGGCGAACACCACGTGCGGGGATTTGCCGCCCAGTTCCATCTGGCACGGCGCGAGGTTGTTCGCCGCGTTGCCTGCGATGCGTCGACCAGTATCGGTGCTGCCGGTGAACACGTATTTGTCGATGTCCTTGTGCCGGGTCAGTGCTTCGCCGGTGATCGCACCGCCGCCACTGACCACGTTGACCACGCCTGCCGGGAAACCGGCTTCCATGATCAGCTCCGCCAACGCCAGCGTTGATGCCGTGGCGTGCTCGGAAGGTTTGATGACAACCGTGTTGCCGATGGCCAGGCTGGGCGCCAGGGTGCCGGTCAGCAGCATGAGCGGGGAATTCCAAGGAGTGATCATGCCGATCACGCCCAACGGTTCACGAATGTTGAAATTGAGCTGGTCGAGCTTGTTGACGGGAATGGTGTCGCCTTGCAGCTTGTCCGCCATGCCGGCGAAATAGGTGTAGGCGTCAGGAAGGGCGCGCATCTGGGCACGCATTTCGCGCATCAGCTTGCCGTTGTCTCGGGTTTCGAGCAGGGCGAGTTCCTCGGCGTTTTCCAGCACCAACTCGGCCAGACGACGCACCAGCTTGCCGCGATCCGTCTGGGTCATGCGCCGCCAGGCCGGATTGACGAACGCTCGACGGGCCGCCTGAACGGCGCGATCCACATCATCCGCATCCGCTTCGGCAAACTGGTACCACGCCTGCCCGGTGGTGGGGTCGAAGCTATCGACATAGCGTCCCTTGCTGGGCGCCACGTACTGCCCGTCAATGAATAGGTCCAGGCGATTGCCTTCCAGTGAATTAACCGTCGTTTTCATGAGTCTTCCTGCTGTCACAGTTGTTGTTCGCGGGAGAAGTCGGCCCAGGTCCGGGCGGCGCCGTCGATCATTGCCACGCGGCCGCCGTCGCTCGAACCCATGTAAATGCTGAAACGCTGATCCTTGCGCTCGCGAACGTAGCGGCGCATCACCGAACGCATTTCGTTGCTGGGCATGAGGTCGTAGGGGAGCTGATCGACCGGAAAGAACCGCAGGGACTCGGGCAACGCTTGCGAGGAGCTGGCGGTGTCGAGTTGGGCGCGGAAGATCAGGTAACCAGGGTCGATGTCATCGACGTCGAACACCGAATAGAGAAACGTGGATTCGGGCACCAGCATGAGCGAGCCTTGATCCACGGGCAGCTCGGTTTTGCCGCGGCTGCGGCCCGACACCGGCAGGCTCCACCCGCCCTTGCCATCGGCGCGGAGCAGAATCGAATCGTCGGCTTCGATCAGGTAGCCGCTGATCATGCCGTGGGACTCCAGCCATTTCGACGGCAGCGGCTCCTTGAGGCTGGCGTAGCTGCCACGGCAGAAACACAGAGGTGATTTCGGGCTGGTGCCAAATGCACGCACCTGGCCGATCAGGACAATGTGATCACCGGCGTCGACGCGCTGATCCACCGAGCAATCGAACCAGGTCAGACTGTCCATCAGGATCGGCGCGCCGGTGTGCACGACGTCATGATTGACGGTTTTGAATTTGTCCGGCGATTTGGAGGCAAAGGTGGCCGAAACATCCGTTTGACCTTCGTGCAGCAGATTGACCGCAAAGCAGTCGCCGCTCGCAAAGGCGTTGTAGCTCAGGGCTGATTTGCCGACACAGACCAGCAACAGCGGCGGATCGAGTGAGACCGAGGTGAACGAGTTGGCCGTCATTCCGCGTGGCTGGCCGTCGGCATCGTGCGTGGTGATTACCGTCACCCCGGTGGCGAAAGTGCCGAACGCTTGGCGAAGTGCACCCGGATCGATTGCTGCATCGTTGGCGCTGATCATCGTGCTCGACATTGACTCTGTCCTTTTTGTTGCTCGGGTTTGATGCAAGGCTAGTCCTGCCATTGCTCGCGTTCTTCCATCGAAAAAGAGCAATGTCGGGATTTTTTTTGCTGCCCTTCCGAGTATTCAGAGCACACCTGTTGCAGCGAATCTTCGACGCAAAAAAAAGCAGCCCGATTCGTGACCGGGCTGCTTTGAAGAGGCGATAAGTCGGTGGGCGCGGGGCCCACGGGTGTCAGCGCTGTTGCTTCTCGGCTTCCATTTCAGCCATGTCCTGAAATCGGTCCGCGATGCGGGGATGCGGACGCGAACCATCGGCGGCGCCAATGGCGATCAGCACTTCATCCGGGCCGGGGGCATCGGCAATCTGGAAGTTGGCGGTGAGAAAGTGGGAACGCTTGCCGGTGGTGCTTTTGTGCACCATCGGCAGGGCAATCAGCGCGCCCGGCCCGTTGCGCACGTTGGTGAAGCTCAGGTAGGCCGTGCCATCGACCGCTTCGCGGAACATGTTGCCAAACCGCAGGGTGTGAATCAGGCCGGACGCGTGTTCGATCTCGCCATTGACGCCGACACACGCGGCCTTGCCGTAGGCTTCCACCTTGTCCGGCGGCATCAGCGCTACCAGACGTCGCGTCAGCTCCTGCCCAAGCGTTGGGGCCAGGCGCAGGATCTCAGGGCGCAAATCTTCGACGAATCCGCGGCCTGCCCACGGGTTTTTCAAAACCGCCGCGACGACGACCATGGTGATGGGGCGATCGGCCTCCTTGCCGCCTTCGATAAACGTTTCCTCAATGAACGTGGAATATTTTCTTACGCCTGTATCCATGATGATCGTCACTCTCTCGTTAAATGAATCGTGCGCTGCGTGGACAGCGCGGTGGAGGGCATGGACATCAGGTTAGGGAGCGTAATGGGGTGCGTCTTCCAGCGTTTCGACGGATAAAAAGCGAGAACATTACTCTGGAATGATGCAAGTATTGGCGTCATCGGCCACGGTAGTTTTAAACCCCACCGGCCAGGCAAGGTGACGAACGTGAATAGAACGATGCAGTTGCTGTCATTGCGTGATGTCGCCAGCCAAATCAACTCCGGTGGCGATCTGGACTCGACCTTGCGCCAATTGGTGCGGGTCAGCTGCCAGCACACCGACTGGACGCTGGGGTCGATCATGTCCATCGACATTAGCCAGGGCTACGCGTACGTCGTCGCCCGTCACGACCCGACGCTGTTGCAGCGCCCGCTCAGCGACCGCTGGGAATTAGCGTCGAGCCCCGCCGTGATCGCCCTGCAACGCAACGAGCCGATCTACATCCGCGACGTCCGCGAAAGCGAGTACTCGGGCTATCGCATGGAATCCTACGAGCGCGATTACCGCACGGTGCTGGTCATGCCGATGAGCTGCCGGGATTTCGAAGGGCGCCCCATGGTGTTGAGCGTGGTGTCGCGCCACATCAAAGAAGTCGGCGATGAGGACCTGGCCTTCCTCGGAATGATCATTCATCTGGGCGCCATTGCCGTTGAGCGCGAGCACCAGTTGGAAGCGCAACGCCTGGCCGCCGAACGCTTGCAGCAAGCGTTACGCGTGCACACTACGCTGCTCGAACACGTGTTGGCGGAAGGCTCGGTTTCATCGCTATCGCTCATGGTCGGCAGCCTGTTGCCCAGCCCGTTGGTGGCAGTGGATTTCGCGGCGAATCAGGTCATCGCGGGACGCTCGCCGGACACACTGATGTTCGACGACGCCAGCTGGCAGAACGCCGTGGCAGGGGTGCTCAGTTCGCAGATTTCGAAAACCTGTCGCGACACCTTGAACAGCTCAGTGCGCACCCCAGTCAATCTGTTCCTCGACGACGGCACGCGGCATTTCACCTTCAAGGCGCAGATCGAGCCATTGACGGTCGATCACGAACTGGTGGGCGCGCTGGTGCTGTTTGCCGTTGCGCCGTCGCTGAGCGAGCTGGACCAACTGATGCTGGAAAGCGCCAAGTTCGCCCTGAGCGTGCAGATGATGCGCAGCGTCATTCGCTTCCGCTTCGAAACCCGCACCCAGACCGAGCTGTTTTTCGAGGTCATCGAGCGCCGCTGGCGGGACGCCAACGACGTGCTGCAACGGGCACAGCGGCTGGATATTCATCTCAACGCGCCGCAACAGATGATCGTCGTGGACTTTTCCGACGGGGCAAAAAAGCACGCAAACGCGCCCAGCCACTTCCATCACAACGCATCGCGCATCCTGCAACGCGCCGGGATGGACGCAACGGTGATCGCCATCGATAAGGGGCTGGTGTGTCTGGTGCCTTTCGAAGGGGAAAAAGGCGCCGAGAAAATCACCAAGGTCATGCGCCGCATCACTGACGACCTGATGCATTACCTGTCCGTCGAACCCATCGTGCTGGCCAGCGGTTGCTGCACGACGCTGAACGATTACCCCGTGGCGTGGGAGCGTTGCCGCCGGATGATCGACATTGCCCGCTCGTTCGGACGAACCGGGCCGCTCTCAGGCCAGGACTTCGGGCCGATGCCGATGCTGATCGCTGCTGTCGGCGGCGAGGACATTCGCGCCTACGTCGCCGACAGCGTGGGGGCCATGATCGCCCACGACAAACAGCACGGCACGCCGTACCTCGAAACCCTCTCGACCTACCTGCAAGTCTGTTGCCGCAGCCAGGCCTGCGCGGATGCGATGGGGGTGCATGTCACCACGCTGCGTTATCGGCTGACGCGCATTCAAGAGTTGTTCGACATCGACGTCGAAACGCCGGAACGACGTTTCGCCATCGAACTCGCTATCCGCCTGCAAAACGTCATGGGCAGCTAGTTTTTTTATCTAAAGCGATCCACTTCCTTGCGCAGATCCGCCGCCAGTGCGTTCAACTCCTGCGCGGTCACCGCCAGGTTCGAGACCACTTCGCGCTGCTCGCTGTTGGCCAGTGCGATGCTCTGCAAATTGGCACTGAGTAGCGTCGCGGTGTTGCTCTGCTCTTGGGTCGCGGTGGTGATCGACGCGAATTGTTCACCCGCTGAGCGGCTTTGCTCGTCGATATGGGCCAGTGCAGCCGCCACTTTGGCGTTACGCGACAGGCCTTCCTGCATCAGCGTGTTGCCCTGCTCCATGGTACTGATGGCGTTGCCGGTTTCCTGCTGGATGCTGGCGATCATGCCGGAGATTTCATCGGTGGCCTGACGGGTGCGCGAAGCGAGGTTACGGACTTCGTCGGCGACCACAGCGAACCCGCGCCCCTGCTCCCCGGCCCGAGCAGCCTCAATGGCGGCGTTGAGGGCGAGCAGGTTGGTCTGTTCCGCGATGGACGTGATGACGCTGACGATGCCGCCGATTTCCTGCGAACGCTGACCAAGGGTGTCGATCACGGCGGCGGTGCTGCCGAGCGAACCGGCGATCTGTTCAAGGGAGGCCGACGCTTCTTCCATCGACGCGCGACCGATGCGGGTTTGCTGGGCGTTACCCTGGGCCAGACGCTCGGTGTTGCCCATGTTGTCAGCGATGGTCAGGGCCGTGGCGCTGAACTCTTCGACAGCCCCCGCCATGCTGGTGATCTCACCGGATTGCTGCTCCATGCCTTCATACGCGCCGCCCGACAGGCCGGACAAGGCCTGCGCTCGACCGCTGACTTCCTGGGCCGCGATACGAATGTGCGAGACCATGGTTTCCAGCGCCTGGCCCATCTGGTTGAAGCTGCTGGCCAACTGGCCGATCTCGTCGTGGCGCGTAACATTCAGGCGCGCGCTCAGGTCGCCTGCGCCGAGGGCTTCGGCCTGATTCACAAGGTCCGACAGCGGCTGCAATTTGCTGCGCAACAGCCAGATCGCCGAGCCGACTGCGATCAGCATCGCCAACAGGCTGCCAATCGCGAGCTGAGTGCCGACGCTCCACGTCACCGCGCTGATTTCCGCTTTGGGCATCGTCGCCAGCACCACCCATGGCCCGCCGGTGAACGGTTCGGCGACGGTGTAGAACTCGTCGCCCGCGTCTTGCCAGAAACCGCCCTTGTTCGGCGCTTTGACGAATTCGGCCAAGGTCTTGCTCGCCTGATCCAGATCCTTCACGCCCGCTGGCGGCACCAGCCATTTGTTCTGTTCGTCGAGCAGCGCCAACGAACCCGTCGAGCCGATGCGGAAGCTTTTGAGGTTGTCGAACTGCGCCTTTTGCGCGTCCGTGTAATCGAAACCCACAAACAGCACGGCGATGACCTTGCCGCCCGCGTCCCGCACCGGACTGTATTGAGTCATGTACAGCCGGTCGAACAACAGCGCCCGGCCCACATACCCCTGCCCGGCCAACAGTTTTTCGTACGCCGGGTGTTTATGGTCCAGCGCCGTGCCGATGGCGCGAGAGCCGTCCTGCTTGTTCAACGAGGTGCTGACGCGGATGAAATCGTCGCCATTGCGTACGAAGACCGTCGCGACGCCTGCGGTCATTTTCTTGAAGTCGTCGACTTCGGCGAAATCATTGTTCAGCGGGTTGCCATTGAGCAGAAGTGCGGGCGTTTGTACCCCGGCAACGGTGATTTGCTGCTCGGGCTGCAACGTCAGGCCGCCACTGAAGCGCTTCTCGAACAGCCCGCTCAAGCGTTGAGTGCTGTCGCGCAAGGTGCTGTGGAAGGTATTGAGCTGGTCGGCCAACAATCGCGCTTCACTGCCCATGTGCTCTTCGCGGATAACGAGGTTCGCGGAATCTAGCGAACGCAGGGCGAACAGGGTACTGCCGCTGATGACGACCGCCAGGATGACGGCCAGGGCGATGCCGAGTTGCGAGGCAATGCGGGCACGGGGCTGGGGCATGAAAACTCCTTGCCGAACGACCGGATCGTCCTGACCTCAGGCAAACCGTTCGGGCTGATTTCTAATAGAGGGTATCGATGGGCCGATTGATTGCTATCGGCTCTGCAATAACACCTTCGGCTGACACCGAAAATACTTGAGTCCTACACGGGGTCTTAGGACGGAAGGCAACGGGCAGCCGCCTCTGGCCGCAGGCCGTGGGAGCTGGCTTGCCTGCGATCTGCTGCAAAGCAGTAGCAATACCTGAAGACTCAATATGCCTGACACACCTCAGACCTCGGCTTTACTGCCGCTACGGTCGGGCGCGACCCCGGGCCAATCGTAGGCAAGCCAACTCCCACGGCCTTCGGCCAGAACCAAAAGCCAGACCGCATCGCCCCCGGCACTCCTAAGGCCTGCGGCCAAAAGCAAAACCGGCAACAGCTACTCCAATATCGTCACATCCGGCAATTCCATCGCCTGCACCTCGCCCTGCAGGAAGTCGCTGAGTCTGCGCAACCGCTCTCCGCCGGGGCGGGTCTTGGGCCAGACGAGGTAGTAGTTCTCGCCGCTGACCACCGCCGTACGCCACGGAAGACTGAGCCGGCCTTGCAGTACGTCTTCGGCCACCATCAGCAGGTCGCCCATCGACACCCCATATCCCCGCGCCGCCGCGATCATCCCCAATTCCAGCGTGTCGAACACCTGCCCGCCCTTGAGCGACACCTGATCCGACAAACCCATGCGCTCAAGCCAGCTGCGCCAATCCCGTCGATCCGGCGTGGGGTGCAGCAATTCAGCGCTGGCCAGCCGTGCAACGTCCCACGGAGCGTCATCAAGCAGGCTGGGCGATCCCACCGGAATTAACAGTTCCGGAAACAGATAAGTCGCCTCCCAGTCCGGCGGAAAATGCCCACGACTCAGCAACACCGCGCAGTCAAAAGGCTCCTGAGCAAAGTCAACGTTATCAATGTCCATCCACGCGCTCGTCAGTTGCACCTCATTGCCCACCTGCAAATGACGAAACCGGCTGAGCCGCGCCAGCAACCAGCGCATGGTCAGCGTCGAGGGTGCTTTCATGCGCAAAATCCCTTCTTCGGCCATCAACGCACTGCACGCCCGCTCCAGCGCCGAGAACCCTTCACGAACCCCCGGCAACAGCTCCCGAGCCGCTTCAGTCAGTTGCAGATTGCGCCCGTTGCGACGAAACAATCGGCAGGCAAAGTGCTGCTCAAGGGTGTGAATGTGCCGACTGACCGCGCTTTGCGTGATGGACAACTCCTCGGCAGCGCGGGTGAACGAGCTGTGCCGCGCGGCAGCTTCAAATGCACGCAGCGCATACAAAGGCGGAAGACTACGAGGCATCGGGCGCATTCCTCTTGGCGTGATGGCGATCTCGGCACTGTACTGTAAAAATCCCAGGATGAGTTTTACTCATGCGAAGGATCATATTTATCCCTTTGTGCATTACCCCCCGAATCACGACAATGGACTGCTCATCAATGCCTCACCCTCCCGAGCGCCACGCACATGCAACAGAACGCCTTCAAAGAACTGTGGATCATCCTGCGCGTGGCCGGGCCGCTGATTGCGTCGCAGATGGCGCACATGCTGATGGTCTTCACCGACACCGTGATGATGGGCAAGCTCGGCCCGGAATCCTTGGCGGGCGGGGGCCTGGGGGCGGCGAGCTATAACTTCGTTTCGTTTTTCTGCGTGGGCGTGATGGCCGCGGTGGGCACGCTGGTGTCGATCCGCAGAGGCGCCAATGATGATCTCGGTGCGACCCGGCTGACGCAAGCGGGTCTCTGGCTCGCGTGGGGCATGGCACTGGTCGCTGCGCTCATCCTCTGGAACCTGACGCCGATTCTGCTGCACTTCGGTCAAGCCGAAGCCAACGTCCACATGGCCAGCCAGTTCTTGCTCACCTTGCCGCTGGCGCTGCCGGGTTTGCTGAGCTTCATGGCACTTCGCGGGTTCACCAGCGCACTGGGCCACGCCACGCCGGTGATGGTGGTGAGTCTGGTTGGAGTCGCGGCCAACTTCGGTCTCAACTACGCCTTCATTCATGGCCTGTTCGGTTTGCCGCACTGGGGCCTGATGGGGATCGGGCTGGTCACGGCCATCGTCACCAACAGCATGGCGCTGGCACTCTGGCTGCACATTCGTTACCACAAGGTGTACGCCGCGTACCCTTTACACGTAGGGCTGATGAGCCTGTCGCGTGCCAGCCTCAAAGAGTTGTGGCGGCTGGGCTTGCCGATTGGCGGCACTTACGCGGTGGAAGTCGGCCTGTTCACCTTCGCGGCGTTCTGCATGGGTGCGATGGGCAGCACGCAGATGGCGGCGCACCAGATCGCGCTGCAGTCGGTGTCGATGGCATTCATGATTCCCGTCGGCATTTCCTACGCGGTGACCATGCGCATCGGCCTGCATTACGGTGGCGGCAACCTGCTGATGGCGCGCATGGCGGGTCGTGTGGGCATCGCCTTCGGCGGCCTGCTCATGCTGGCGTTCGGGATTCTGTTCTGGGTGGCGCCGCATCTAGTGATCGGGCTGTTCGTGGACCTGAACGACCCGAAATATCAGGACGTCGTCGAACTGGCCGTGAAGCTATTGGCGATTGCCGCGTGGTTCGAGATTCTCGACGGCACGCAGACCATCGCGATGGGCGCCATTCGGGGCTTCAAGGATGCCAAGACCACCTTCCTCATTGGCCTGGCGAGCTATTGGGTCGTCGGCGCGCCGCTGGCGTGGGGGCTGGGTTTCTTGGCCAGCCAAGGCGCTGAAGGTGTGTGGTGGGGCTTGGCGGTCGGATTGCTGTGTTCGGCAGTCGCACTGACCTACGCCTTCGAACACAAGGTCGCCAAGCTGCTGCGTAAAGAAGCGACGGGCGTTGTGGTGATGGGCTGACACACACCCCTGCTTCTGTAGGAGTGAGCTTGCTCGCGATGGCGACGTGTCTGTCACGTTATCAGTGCCTGACACACCGCCATCGCGAGCAAGCTCACTCCTACAGATGAAGCGTAAAACCGCCACCGTCGGCAAGCGCGCTCCTACAGGTAAGGTTGGGGGCATTTCACAGCCCCTGCGCCACCCGCCCTTTTTGATCGAACATCAGGTAATCCAGCAATTCCGGCAACGCCAACGGATGGCTGATCAGGTAACCCTGGGCCTGATCGCAACCGAAGCTGCGCAGCAACGCCAATTGCTCCGGCGTCTCGACCCCCTCCGCCACCACTTCCAGACTCAAGTTGTGCGCCAGATTGATCATGGCGTGCACCAGCTTGCGGTTCTCCTCGCGCTGTTCCATTTCGCCAACGAAGCTTTTGTCGATCTTGAGCAGCGTGATCGGCAGGCTGTTGAGGTGCACGAATGATGAAAAGCCGGTGCCGAAGTCGTCCAGCGAGAACCGCACGCCCAAGCGTCCCAGCGCATCCATGGTCTGCTTGACCAGATCGCTGCGGCGCATGACGGCGGTTTCAGTCAGTTCGAACTCCAGCCACTGTGCATCCACCCCGCGATCACTGATCAGCCGGTCCAGAGTCGCCAGCAACTGATTGTCCTGGAACTGGCGGAACGACAGGTTGATCGCCATGTGCAGCGGCGGCAGGCCTTTTTCCCGCAGCGTCTGCATGTCGCGCAAGGCGCGGGAGATCACCCAATAGCCCAAAGGAACGATCAACCCGCTCTGCTCGGCCAATGGCACGAATTCGCTGGGCGGCAACAGCCCGCGCTCGGCATGGCGCCAGCGCACGAGGGCTTCAAGGCCGAGGATTTTGCCGGTGTTCAGGCATAGCCGCGGCTGGTAGTGCAGCTCCAGCTCATCGCGGCGCAAAGCCCGACGCAGCTCGCTTTCCAGATCGGCAAGGCTGCGGGCGTTGCGATTGATGCGCTCGTTGAAGACGTGGAAGGTGCAGCCCTGAATGCCTTTGGCCTGCTGCATCGCGATGTGCGCATGCCACATCAGCGGATCAGCCCCGGCGTCAGCACGGGCATGGGCAATCCCGAGGCTGCAACCGATCAACAGGCTCTCGCCATCGACCCAGTAAGGCTCGGACAGCGCTTCAGTGATGCGCTCGGCCATCCACTCGGCACGCTCAGGCGCGCGGCGGGTGTCGATCAACAGCGCGAATTCGTCGCTGCCCAAGCGTGCCAACTGATCGCAGGCTTCAAGCTGGCTTTTCATGCGTGCCACGACCTGCAGAATCAAGCGGTCCCCGGCCTGATGACCGAGTGCATCGTTGGCTCGGCGGAAGTTGTCGAGGTCAAGGTGCCCCAGTGCCAGCCCTCGCCCATCGAACTCGACCAGGCGCGCCGCGAGCAACGTCTGAAACCCCTGACGGTTGGCGATGCCGGTTAGCGGGTCTTGCTCAGCGAGGCGTTGCAGGGTGTTTTCCAGCAACCCCCGTTCGCGCACATGGCGCAGGCAACGGCGCAGGCTTTGGGTGTTCAGGGCTTCGCGGATCAGCCAGTCACTGACGCCCACGGGATCGGTATCAGGCTCGACATCGAGCAACAGCACGGTCGGCCAGCTGCATTGACCGGCCGCTGGCTGCAAGGCGGGCGTGGTGAACAGGATGAAGGAATGCGAGGGATCGTCAGGCTGGCCAATAGCGTCCCAGCTCGACACGCAGTCGAGAAAAACGGCTTCCCCCAAGGGGGCCAGGCACTCGCGCAATATCGCTGGCCATTCCGGCGTGTCCGCCAGAAGCAGCAAACGCAAGGGTTCGACAGGCGTAGACAAGCTAGCTCCCCACACAAACAAAAGACATCGGCGCCCATTCAAACGAGGGGCGTCAAACGCGTAGATTCACCGCGTGCTGCGCAAATGTAACAAAACGGCGAAATATAGATAGCGTGACGCATCACAGTGTCGGACGGTCGCTGCACAATCCTTCGACCCTGTTAAAATGCCCGCCCATTTTGCAAGCGATCCCCTTTTCCTCATGTCCCGACTCAATCCCCGGCAACAAGAAGCCGTGAACTACGTCGGCGGCCCTCTTTTGGTGCTCGCCGGTGCTGGCTCCGGCAAGACCAGCGTGATCACCCGCAAGATTGCCCACCTCATTCAGAACTGTGGCATTCGTGCGCAGTACATCGTCGCCATGACCTTTACCAATAAGGCGGCGCGGGAGATGAAGGAGCGGGTCGGCACCCTGCTGCGAGCCGGTGAAGGACGTGGCCTTACCGTTTCGACGTTCCACAACCTGGGCTTGAACATCATCCGCAAGGAACATGCGCGCCTGGGTTACAAACCGGGTTTCTCGATCTTCGACGAGACCGACGTCAAGGCGCTGATGACCGACATCATGCAGAAGGAATACTCGGGCGACGACGGTGTCGACGAGATCAAGAACATGATCGATTCCTGGAAAAACGACCTGATCCTGCCTGCGGAGGCCCTGACCAACTCGCGCAACCCCAAGGAACAGACCGCCGCCATCGTCTACACCCACTACCAGCGCACGCTCAAGGCGTATAACGCGGTGGACTTCAACGACCTGATCCTGCTGCCGGTGAAGCTGTTCCAGGAACACGCCGACATCCTCGAAAAGTGGCAGCACAAGGTCCGTTACCTGTTGGTGGACGAATACCAGGACACCAACGCCAGTCAGTATCTGCTGGTGAAGATGCTCATCGGCACCCGCTGCCAGTTCACCGTGGTGGGCGACGACGACCAGTCGATTTACGCCTGGCGCGGCGCGCGGCCGGAAAACCTGATGCTGCTCAAGGACGATTACCCGTCGCTGAAAGTGGTGATGCTGGAGCAGAACTACCGCTCCACGAGCCGCATTCTGCGCTGCGCCAACGTGCTGATCGCCAACAACCCCCACGCGTTCGAAAAACAGCTGTGGAGCGAGATGGGTCACGGCGACGAAATCCGCGTCATCCGCTGCAAGAACGAAGACGCCGAAGCCGAGCGCGTGGCGGTTGAGATTCTCAGTTTGCACTTGCGCACCGACCGGCCTTACAGCGATTTCGCGATCCTCTATCGCGGTAACTATCAGGCCAAGCTCATCGAGCTGAAGCTTCAACACCACCAGATTCCGTATCGCCTTTCGGGCGGCAACAGCTTCTTCGGGCGTCAGGAAGTGAAAGACCTGATGGCCTATTTCCGCCTGCTGGTGAACCCGGATGACGACAACGCTTTCCTGCGCGTGATCAACGTGCCGCGCCGGGAAATCGGCTCGACCACGCTGGAAAAACTGGGCAACTACGCCACCGAGCGCAAAGTGTCGATGTACGCTGCCACCGACGAAATCGGTCTGGGCGAACATCTGGACAGCCGCTTCACCGACCGCCTCAAGCGCTTCAAGCACTGGATGGACGGCGTGCGCCAGCAGTGCGCGACCCAAGACCCGATTGCGGCCCTGCGCAGCATGGTCATGGACATCGATTACGAGAACTGGATTCGTCAGAACAGCTCCAGCGACAAGGCCGCCGATTACCGCATGGGCAACGTGTGGTTCCTGATCGAAGCGTTGAAGAACACGCTGGAGAAAGACGAAGAAGGCGGCATGACCATCGAAGAGGCCATCGGCAAGCTGGTCTTGCGCGACATGCTCGAACGCCAGCAGGAAGAAGAGGACGGCGCCGAAGGCGTGCAAATGATGACGCTGCACGCCTCCAAGGGTCTGGAATTTCCTTACGTGTTCATCATGGGCATGGAAGAGGAAATCCTCCCGCACCGCTCCAGCATCGAGGCCGACACCATCGAGGAAGAGCGCCGTCTGGCCTACGTGGGCATCACCCGCGCCCGTCAGACACTCGCGTTCACCTTCGCGGCCAAGCGCAAGCAATACGGCGAGATCATCGACTGCCTGCCCAGCCGATTCCTCGACGAACTGCCCCCGGATGATCTGGCCTGGGAAGGCAACGACGACACACCGACCGAAGTGAAAGCCGTTCGCGGCAATACGGCATTGGCGGACATTCGCGCCATGCTGAAAAGATAAACCGACATTTCGCGCATTTGCGCCCTGAGGAACAGCAACGTGGAAGCACTGCACAAGAAAATTCGCGAGGAAGGCATCGTACTTTCCGACCAGGTCCTGAAGGTCGACGCGTTTCTGAACCATCAGATCGACCCGGTCCTGATGCAGCAGATCGGTGACGAGTTCGCCACGTTGTTTGCCGATTCGGGCATTACCAAGATCGTCACCATCGAAGCGTCGGGGATCGCCCCGGCGGTGATGACCGGTCTGAAACTGGGCATTCCGGTGATCTTCGCGCGCAAGCATCAGTCGCTGACCCTGACCGAAAACCTGTTCTCGGCGACGGTTTACTCGTTCACCAAGCAGACCGAAAGCACCATCGCCATTTCCACCCGGCACCTGACCAGCAGCGACCGCGTGCTGATCATCGACGACTTTCTAGCCAACGGAAAAGCCTCTCAGGCGCTGATCTCGATCATCAAACAGGCTGGCGCGACCGTGGCCGGTTTGGGCATCGTGATCGAGAAGTCCTTCCAGGGCGGCCGCGCGGAGCTGGACGCGCAGGGCTATCGTGTAGAGTCATTGGCACGGGTGAAATCGCTGAACGGCGGCGTGGTGACGTTCGTCTGAACACTGGCCCATGGGCGGCATGCATTAGTCATTGTAGGAGTGAGCTTGTTCGCGATTCCGGTTTACCAGACACGTCTTCATCAACTGGCACACCTTGATCGCGAGCAAACTCACTCCTACAGGTAGCTGCCAACAAACGGAGAGAAGCATGAACATCGGTGAAAAACTGAGCGTAGAAGCGTTCTTCGATCCGCACACCTGGACCATCAGCTACCTGGTCGTGGACCGCTCGACCCTCAAGGCCGCGCTGATCGACAGCGTGCTGGATTACGATCACAAATCCGGGCGCACCAAGACCGAGTCGGCGGACAAGCTGATCGCCCGCGTGCGTGAACTGGGCGTCTCGGTGGAGTGGATTCTGGAAACCCACGTCCACGCCGATCATGTCTCCGCAGCGGCGTACTTGAAGGAACAGCTGGGTGGGACGGTCGCCATCGGCAGCCACATCACCCGCGTGCAGAAAGTCTTCGGCACGCTGTTCAACGCCAAAGGCGAGTTCGCCCGCGACGGCAGCCAGTTTGACCGGCTGCTGGAGGATGACGCGCATTTCCAGATCGGCACCCTGCAGGCCCGAGCAATGCACACCCCCGGCCACACGCCTGCGTGCATGACCTACCTGATCGAAGTGAATGGCGAGACGGTGGCGTTTGTCGGCGACACGCTGTTCATGCCGGATTACGGCACGGCGCGTTGCGACTTCCCCGGCGCCGATGCGCGCATGCTTTACCGTTCAATTGGCAAGATCCTCACCCTGCCGCCGCAAACACGGCTGTTCATGTGCCACGACTACCTGCCCAACGGGCGCGAGTTGATGTACATGACCACCGTCGCCGAGCAGCGCGCCAACAACATTCACATCCGCGAAGGCATCGACGAAGACGCGTTCGTGCAGATGCGAGAAACCCGCGACGCCACCCTCGACATGCCCGTGCTGATCCTGCCATCGGTGCAGATCAACATGCGCGGCGGCCACCTGCCGGAGCCGGAAGACAACGGCGTGCGGTATTTGAAAGTGCCGATTAATGCGTTGTGAGTGCTGATGCGCTCGCAACCCTGACCTGTAGGAGCGAATTCATTCGCGAAAGGCCGGTGCAGTCGGCAAATCCCTATCGACTGTACGTACGTCTCGCGAATAAATTCGCTCCCACAGGAAATCTCCGTTCGGTGCACCCAGCGCTGAACCCTCACCACAGATTCGCTCCCGTCGGGACCTGCTAGAAGGCGCTTTTCCCAGATGAATGAACACGAACTGATCGGAGCCGGCCTCGGTACGGTCATTGGAGCGGTACTCGCGCTGACAGGTGCGGGCGGTGGCATTCTTGCGGTGCCGCTGCTGGTGTTTGGTCTGGGTCTGACGATGGTTGAAGCCGCGCCGGTCGGGCTGTTGGCGGTTGGCCTGGCGGCAGCGGTGGGCGCGTTGCTTGGGTTGCGTCAGGGCATCGTGCGGTATCGCGCAGCGTTGTTCATCGCCGGGATCGGCATCTGCCTTTCGCCGGTCGGGTTGTGGCTCGCGCATCGTCTGCCCAACACGCCCCTGGCGCTTGGGTTCTCGCTGGTGTTGCTGTACGCCTGCGGGCGTATTTTCAGAAAGGCCACGCTTGAACTGCACCACGGGAAGCCTGCCGAACGCGCGGCGTTTCTGCCTTGCGTGCTCAACCCCCTCGAAGGCCGTCTGCGCTGGACCCTGCCCTGCGCCCGCTTTCTGGCGATCACCGGGATGCTGTCCGGTTTGCTCTCGGGACTGTTGGGCGTCGGCGGCGGTTTCGTGATCGTCCCGGCACTGACCCGCTACACCGACCTGAACCTGAAAAGCATCGTCGCGACCTCACTGGCCGTTATCGCGCTGGTGTCCACCGGCAGTGTCATCACGGCCAGCGTCACGGGCGCGATGCATTGGGCCGTCGGCCTGCCGTTTGCGATAGGCGCCGTGGTGGGGTTAATGGCAGGGCGGCAGGTGGCAGGTTTTCTGGCAGGGCCTCGCTTGCAGCAGCTGTTCGCGGTCAGCGGGTTCTGCGCGGCGGCGTTGTTGATCATCAAGTCTGTCGCTTAACGCCCCTGCAGGAATGCACTTAGCTATCACGCCTGACGCAACTCCGTGTAGGAGTGAGCTTGCTCGCGATTGCAGTATGTCAGTCACTGAATAAGCGCCAGACCACGCGTCATCGCGAACAAGCTCACTCTTACAGGAGGATCGCATGTGACGTCGGATAGCTAACCAACCGTCGCCTGCAACCCCGCCAGCAACAGCCGCTGATACAGCTCCTCCCGCAGCCCTTGTGGATCATCTAGCCCCATGCGCCGCAGGTGTTCAGGAAACGCCTTCGGCTCCGGCGCCTCAAGGGTCGCCTTGCCCAATTCGATAATCTCCGTGAGCTTGAACTTGCTCTTCAACCAGTTCAGCGCCCGCAGCAAATCACGCTCTTCAGCACTGAAATCACTGCCCAGCGGGTATTCGACGAACAACGCCGGGAAACGGTCGCGAATGTCTTTCAACCGCTCCGGCGTGTTTTGGGTAAACAGCGGGTCGAGACGAAAGCCCTTCGGCAGCTTTCCGGCCTTCTGCGCCTGATCGATCAGCGCAGGCTGAAAGCGTGAATCAGTAATGTTGAGCAACGCTTCGATCACAGCCGAGTCAGTCTTGCCGCGCAAATCCGCAATGCCGTATTCGGTGATGACAACGTCCCGCAGGTGTCGGGGAATGGTGGTGTGGCCGTACTCCCAGACGATATTGGAGCTGACCTCACCGCCGGATTCTCGCCAGCTGCGCAGGATCAGGATCGAACGCGCATCCTCCAGCGCATGGGCCTGAGCGACAAAGTTGTACTGGCCGCCGACGCCACTGACGACGCGACCGTCCTCCAGTTGATCCGAGACCGCCGCCCCGAGCAGCGTCACGGTGAACGCGCTGTTGATGAACCGCGCATCCCGCCGTTGCAGGCGCTTCAGGGTCTCATTGCCGTACAGCTCGTTGATGTAGCTGATGGCCGTCATATCGATCTGCGCCATCTGCGCGGGCGAGAACTCGCGCAGGCGCTCATAAAAACTGCGCGGTCCCAGAAAAAAGCCGCCGTGAATCAGCACGCCATTCTCATGGATTGATTCGTCCAGCTCGCCCTCGTTGGCCAGCGTCTGCAGTTCGACAGTGGGATAGACCTTGCGCCGAATGATGCCCGCGTCGAGCAAGACCAACAGGCCGTTAACCAGCATTTCGCTGCAGCCGTACAGACCGGCCGCAAACGGCATGACCCCGCCTTCGGCCTCGATCAACGGCCTCCAGGTGGAAATGCCGTCCAGCTCGGCGAGGCACGCGCGATAGGTTTCGTTGTTGGCCTGCCGCGCCAGCAAGGCTGCGGTCAATGCGTCGCCCATCGAACCGATGCCGATCTGCAACGTGCCGCCATCGCGCACCAACGTGCTGGCATACAGGGCGATAAAGTGATCCTGAACGCCCACTGGCATGTTCGGTGTCGAGAACAGCGTGCTACGTTCTGCGTGCTCAATCAGCAGGTCAAATGTGTCGGTGCTGACCTCAGCGTTGCCCGGCATATAGGGGAGATCAGCGTGCACATGACCCAGCACCAGAATGGTTTCTCCTGCGGCGCGGCGCTTTTCCAGCATCCGCAAGAGGTCGAGGGTAATGTCCGGGTTGCAGCTGAGGCTCATGTGCTCAGGGCGCGCTGGGTCGTGGGCGATCAATTGCGCAATGAGGTTCAAGCCGCTGGCGTTGATGTCCCGCGCGGCGTGGCTGTAGTTGCTGCTGACGTAGTCCTGCTGCGCCTGTGCACTGCCCAGCAGACTGCCCGGCTGCATGAAAAACTGCTCGACCTGGACGTTCGGCGGCAGGCTGCTTTTGTGCAGATCGGCGAGGAAATCCAGCTCGGGGTAATCGCCGAACACGCGCTCCAGAAAAGGCTCAAGAAAACGTCCCTGCAAACCATCGCCCGCCTCGGGGCGCCCCAGACACAGCGCGGTGTAAATCGTCAGTTGCCGGTCCGGCAGCGATTTGATGCGGGCATACAGCGCGTTGGCGAAGCGATTGGGCTTGCCCAGCCCCAAGGGCATCCCCATGCGAATGTGCGTCGGCAGCTCGGCCAACACGTGATCGACGGCTTGCTCGATCGAGCAGGAATGCGGCATCCGGCCTCTCCTGGTTTGTTATTCGATGGAGCTTGGACCGGGGATGAGCGGGAATTGCTGCATGAATGCCGTAACCCGTACCTGTAGGAGTGAGCTTGCTCGCGATCAAGGGCGATCAGTCAATGCATCTGCGCATGATACCCAGCCATCGCGAGCACGCTCACTCTTACAAAAATCCGATCAGTCGCGCCGGGTATCGATATTCACGAGTTTGTCTTCAATGAACTTGAGGTGCTGAAACGCGCCGTTGCGCGGGCCATAAACCCATAGGCTGACTTTGACGGCGTTCAGGCGAGGTACGCCATTGACGCGCGCCGCGGGCATTTGATCAACGCTGCTATCCGGCGGCCCGCACTTGTCGCGCACCACCGCTGCCGTGTCGCCCAGGCTGATTAGCGCAGTCCCGCAGCGCATCGTGGCGCTCGCAGTGCCCGCGAACAGCAACAGGGAAAACCCCAACCACCACGGCGCTCTGAACATCCAACGGTATTTCCCTGAATGGTGACTTACCGCCATCAAAGCCCCGACATTTTCTTGATCGCGCCCTTCAGCTCGTCATCCGAGCAGTCCGCGCAAGTGCCTTTCGGGGGCATGGCGTTGATGCCGGTGATTGCCTTGGCGAGCAACCCATCAAGGCCGCCCTGCTCCTTGGCGCGTTTGCCCCAGTCAGCGCGGTCGCCAATTTTCGGCGAGCCCAGCAGACCGGTGCCGTGGCAGGCGTTGCAGTGTTTGCCGATCACATCATCCGGAGATTTGGCGCCGCCCGCTCCGCCTGCTGTGGCGGCAACGTCCATGCCCGGACATTCCTTGCCTTGAATGCAGACTTGTCCGACCGGTTCCAGTCGTTTGGCGAGGTCATCCTGAGTGGAGGCCTGGGCGGCGAACACCCAGTAGGCGAGCAGTGCAAGGGCCGTCAGGATCTTATTGGTATGGTTCACGCTCTCACCCTCATGGTGGCTATCACGTCCCCGCCGTCACGGTAGTCTGCAGGTGGCGAAAGTATAGCTCGTTGGTCGTCACATCCCTGTGCGAAGCAGGGCTGTCGGCGCGTCGACCTTGGCTTCGAGCTGAACCGCTGTCCCCCGCCTTACGCAGGGGATGGGTGTCACCGATCAGAAATTCGCGGGCGTCGCTGCGCTGATGAGGCGCGCTGGCACGTCGAACGGATTACGAAAGCGATGAGGTCGTGTGCTTTCAAAATAGTAGCTGTCGCCCGCTTCCAGCACATAGGTATCGAGCCCGACCACCAGCTCAAGGCGACCTTCGACCAGAATCCCGGTTTCTTCGCCTTCGTGAACGAGCATTTCCTCACCGGTGTCGGCGCCCGGCGGATAAACCTCGGTCAGAAATGCAATCGCCCGGTCGGGGTGGGACTTGCCGACGAGTTTCATGGTGACAGCACCGTCCGAAATATCGATCAGTTCACTGGCCTTGTAGACAACTTGGGTCGGATTCTCAGGCTCCAGCTCTTCGGAAAAGAACTCCACCATGGACATCGGGATGCCGCCCAGCACCTTGCGCAGTGAGCTGATCGAGGGGCTGACGCTGTTTTTCTCGATCATCGAAATGGTGCTGTTGGTCACGCCCGCTCTTTTGGCGAGTTCTCGTTGCGACAGACCTTTGAGTTTGCGAATGGATTGCAGTCGTTCACCGACGTCCAATGCGGGGGTCCTCCTGTTAATCAAGCACGGTCAAGTGGTCGCCATGATGGCAACAGCGTTCAGTATTTACAACACTTGAGCCCATTGCCAGATTAGCAAAGAGACTGGCGGCCACGAGGGGCCGCAACGGGATACAGCGAGCGGTGCGCTCACCCCCCGGAATAGAGCCTTGGCACGCGTTTCAGGTTGCAGAAAATCTGATACGGAATGGTGCCTGCATGGGCCGCGACGTCACTTGCCAGGATGTTTTTGCCCCAGAGCTCGACGCGACTTCCCAGACCTGCACCTGGCACGTGGGTGAGGTCGATACAGAGCATGTCCATCGACACACGGCCCAGCAATTGGCTGCGATGGCCGTCGATCAAAACCGGCGTACCGGTAGGCGCTTGGCGCGGATAACCATCGGCATAACCCATCGCGACCACGCCAATGCGCATAGTGCGGTCAGTGACGAACGCGCCGCCGTAACCCACAGGTTCACCGGCAGGCAGTTCGCGCACGCAGATGACTTTCGACTCAAGGGTCATGACCGGTTGCAGACGATCGGCCACCGACTGCGGCTGATCGAAGGGGGTCGCGCCGTACAGCATGATGCCCGGGCGCACCCAGTCGCTGGGCACGCTCGGCCAACCCATCACACCCGGCGAGTTACGCAGACTCAGTTCTGCCCCCAGCCCTGCGCGGCCCGACTGGAATATCGCGACCTGTTCGTCGGTGCGTACGCTGTCCAACTCATCAGCGCGAGCAAAGTGGGTCATCAGCACGACCTTGCCGACTGTGTTCGTCGCCAGCAGACGCTGATAGGCCGCCTGATATTCAGCCGGATGAATGCCGACGCGGTGCATGCCCGAGTCCATTTTCAACCAGATATTCAGCGGCTTGCCGACCGCAGCCTTTTCAATGGCCTCCAACTGCCACAGCGAATGCACCACGCACCAGAAATCATGCTCGACGATCAGCGCCAGTTCATCCGCTTCGAAAAAGCCTTCCAGCAGCAAAATCGGCGCACCGATCCCGGCCTGACGCAGCTCCAGCGCTTCTTCGATACAGGCCACGGCAAAACCGTCCGCTTCGGCTTCCAGCGCCTGCGCCACGCGCACCGCACCATGACCGTAGGCGTCAGCCTTGATCACAGCGAGGGCCTTGGCGCCGGTGGTTTCACGAGCCAGTTGGTAGTTGTGGCGAAGGGCTTGAAGATCGATGAGGGCGCGGGCTGGACGCATGGGGTGGGGCTCAGGTCTGGAGGTATTCGACGTGTAGGAGTGAGCTTGCTCGCGATCGCGTTGTGTCAGCCAATGATCCAGCACAGATACAACGCATTCGCGAGCAAGCTCACTCCTACAAGGACGGTATAGCGGCGGCGATTTATGGCAGTGCAGCGATCACCGACATCTCGATCAGCACATTGGGCGCGGCCATCTTCGCTTCGACGGTGGCACGGGCAGGCGCGACCCCTTTTGGCAGCCAGGTGTCCCAGATGCCGTTCATGGTGGCGAACTGTGAGCCGATGTCATTCAGGTAAATCGTCACCGACAACAGGCGGCTCTTGTCGGTGCCCGCAAGATCCAGCAGGCGCTCGATGTTGCCCAGCACTTCGCGGGTTTGCTGCTCGATCCCTGCAGTCAGATCGTTACCCACTTGCCCCGCGAGGTACGCGGTGCCGTTGTGCACGACGATCTGGCTCATTCGTTCATTGGTGAGCTGGCGCTGTACTGACATGTTTGGCGATCTCCTTGGAACTTCCATAGCGGGAAATATCGAGGCCTTCGGCGCTGATCTGCGGTTGTTTGCGGGCGATCAGATCGGCCAGCAAACGACCGGAGCCGCAAGCCATGGTCCAGCCCAATGTTCCGTGGCCGGTATTGAGGAACAAATTACGGAACGGCGTGGCACCGACGATAGGGGTGCCGTCTGGCGTGGCAGGACGCAAACCGGTCCAGAAACTGGCCTCGCTCAGATTGCCGCCCTGAGGATAGAGATCGTTGACGATCATCTCCAGCGTTTCGCGCCGACGCGGGTTGAGCGACAGGTCAAAACCGGCGATTTCCGCCATGCCACCCACACGAATGCGGTTGTCGAAACGGGTGATCGCGACCTTGTACGTCTCGTCGAGAATGGTCGACGTCGGCGCCATCGCCGGGTTGGTGATCGGCACCGTCAGCGAGTAGCCCTTGAGCGGGTACACCGGGGCCTTGATGCCCAGTGGCTTGAGCAACTGCGGCGAGTAGCTGCCCAGTGCCAGCACGTAGCGATCAGCGGTTTCGAGTTTGCCGTTGATGCGCACGCCGTTAATCCGGTCGCCCGCAAAATCAATCGACTCGATGGACTGGCCGAAACGGAATTCAACGCCTAACTTCACACACATCTCGGCCAGACGTGTCGTGAACAGCTGGCAGTCGCCAGTCTGGTCGTTTGGCAGCCGCAGGGCACCGGAGAGAATATTGCTGACGCTTGCCAGTGCGGGTTCGACGCGGGCGATGCCTTGGCGGTCGAGCACTTCGTATGGCACACCGGCTTGTTCGAGGACGGCGATGTCTTTGGCGGCGTTGTCCAGTTGTTCCTGTGTGCGGAACAGCTGAGTCGTGCCCAAGGTGCGCTCTTCATAGGCGATGCCGGTCTCGGCCCGCAGCTCGTCCATGCAATCGCGGCTGTATTCGGACAGGCGCACCATGCGCTCTTTGTTCACGGCATAACGGCTTTGGGTGCAGTTGCGCAGCATTTGCGCCATCCACAGGTACTGATCGATGTCGCCCGTAGCCTTGATGGCCAGCGGCGCGTGGCGTTGCAGCAACCATTTCATCGCTTTGAGAGGAACGCCCGGTGCGGCCCACGGCGATGCATAGCCCGGCGAGACCTGCCCGGCGTTGGCGAAACTGGTTTCCAGAGCGGCGGCGGGTTGACGATCGACGACCGTCACCTCAAACCCCGCGCGGGCCAGGTAGTAAGCACTGGTAACACCGATTACGCCACTTCCAAGGACCAGAACGCGCATGTTGATTTCCTCATCGCGGATATCCGCTGACGTTTTGAAGTTTCAAGCCAGGATGTGCGCAGTATAAAAAGCAATGAGCAGTGCTTTTCACTATATAAATGCCTATATTCGGCGGTAATTCTCGGCAACCAACCCATTCGCAGAGGGGGTTTCAATGCGCACCCAACACCAGTCAAAACGTGAGCTGGATAAAATCGACCGCAACATCCTGCGCATTCTGCAAGCCGACGGCCGAATCTCGTTTACGGAACTGGGAGAACGCGTGGGCCTGTCCACCACGCCATGCACGGAGCGAGTCCGCAGGCTTGAGCGCGAAGGCATTATCATGGGCTACAACGCCCGCCTCAATCCGCAGAACCTCAAGGCGAGTCTGCTGGTATTTGTCGAGATCAGCCTGGACTACAAATCGGGCGACACTTTCGAGGAATTCCGCCGAGCGGTCCTTAAACTGCACCACGTGCTGGAGTGCCACTTGGTGTCGGGGGATTTTGACTATCTGGTGAAGGCGCGCATTTCCGAGATGGCGTCTTACCGCAAGCTGCTGGGCGACATCCTGCTCAAGCTGCCCCACGTGCGGGAATCGAAGAGTTACATCGTGATGGAAGAGGTGAAAGAGAGCTTGAATCTGCCGATCCCGGAATGACGGCGATCAGACCAGGACCTGCCGCGTTGTGGCGATGAAATCGTGCACCTGCTTTTCGACGCGCGGGTGGATCAAGGTCTCGGGACGGCGCCCGTTCGGGCACGGCAAGCTCGCCGTGGTGCCGAACAGACGGCAGATCAGGGGGCGTTCGTCGTAGACCGTGCAGCCGTTCGGCCCCAGGTGCACGCAATTCAGCTCATTGAGCGCCGCCTCCTGTTCCGCCGCGGTCTTGCGCGGCAAACGCGCCATCTCTTCGGAAGAGGTGGTCACGGGTCCGCAGCAATCGTGACAGCCAGGTACACATTCGAACGACGGAATCTGCCGCCGCAAATCGCGGATTTTCTGGCTGTTGCAGCTCATCGCGTGAGATTCCCCTGTGAAAGCCGACATTGTGCCCCAGGCGAATCGCAAACCAACAGCGATGTACCAACCTGTAGGAGCGAATTTATTCGCGAGGCGCCGGTGCAGACAACACATCTCAATCGTCCGGCCTATTTTTCGCGAATGAATTCGCTCCCACAGGTTAATGCACTGCGTTGCTCTTGCTCAGCGCCCGAGTACCTTGCCCCGCCTGCCCACCCCCGCTACCCTCCGTAAAATTTTCCAAACAGTCACGCAGGGACCGACCGCATGAATGCTTCCCGCCATGCCGCTTCGTATTACGCCGCCAGCAGCCACGCTCAGCCTGACCACCCGGCCCTCGCAGGCGAACTGTCTGTCGATGTATGCGTGGTCGGCGGTGGGTATTCGGGGCTGAACACAGCCATCGAACTGGCCGAGCGGGGAATGAGCGTGGCGCTGCTGGAAGCGCACAAGATCGGGTGGGGCGCGAGCGGACGCAACGGCGGCCAGTTGATTCGCGGGGTGGGTCATCACGTCGAGCGCTTTCGCGATGTGATCGGTGCCGAAGGCGTGCGACAGCTCAAACTCATGGGCCTTGAGGCGGTAGAGATCGTCCGCGAGCGCGTCGAGAAATATCAAATCGACTGCGACCTGACGTGGGGTTACTGCGACCTGGCCAACAAGCCCAAGGAGTTCGAAGGTTTCGCTGAAGATGCCGAAGAACTGCGAGGCTTGGGCTATCGTCGCGAACTCAAGTTGATCCAGCCCGAGGACATTCGCAGCGTGATCGACTCTGGCAACTACGCGGGCGGCCTGCTCGACATGGGGTCGGGCCATCTTCATCCGCTGAATCTGGCGCTCGGAGAAGCACGTGTGGCGCAGTCTCTCGGTGTGCAATTGTTCGAACACTCGGCGGTGACCCGTCTGGAATACGGCCCTCAAGTGAAGGTGCACACGGCCCAAGGTGTGGTGCGCGCCAATACGCTGGTGCTGGGTTGCAATGCCTACCTGAACGGCCTCGATCCAACGCTGAGCGGCAAAGTCCTCCCGGCAGGCAGCTACATCATCGCCACCGAGCCGTTGGGCGAAGAACTCGCTCGGCAATTGCTGCCCCGCAATACAGCCATGTGCGATCAGCGGGTGGCAGTGGATTACTTCCGGCTTTCGGCAGACCGCCGACTGTTGTTCGGTGGCGCCTGCCACTACTCCGGTCGCGACCCTCAGGACATTGCGGCGTACATGCAGCCGAAGATGCTCAAGGTGTTCCCGCAGCTCAAGGACGTGAAGGTCGATTTTCAGTGGGGCGGAATGATCGGCATCGGCGCCAATCGATTGCCGCAGATCGGGCGGCTCAAGGAGCATTCGAACGTGTACTACGCGCAGGCGTACTCAGGCCACGGCGTGAATGCCACGCACCTGGCGGGCAAGTTGCTGGGCGAGGCCATCAGTGGCCAGCAGAGCGGCGGATTTGATCTGTTTGCAAAAGTCCCGCACATGACTTTCCCGGGCGGGAAGCATTTGCGTTCGCCATTGTTGGCGTTGGGGATGCTGTGGCATCGGATGAAGGAGCTGATCTGAATCTTCGTACCATACTGTAGGAGTGAGCTTGCTCGCGATAAGGCTGTATCTATCACAGTACCTTCGGCAGCAAGAACCCTATCGCGAGCAAGCTCACTCCTACAGAAACCGCGTTCTGTGCCTGACTTTTCACCCCCTCCAAAACGGTTTCGTCCCTTCACGCCTTGCTTGCTCATAGGTGAGGCCGACATCACGCAACTGATCATCCGTCAGCCCCAACAATGCCTGCCGTGTACGCCGACGATGCTGAAACAGACCCAACAGGCTCAGCCCTTTCGGCGCGTTCACCCGCACGGTCGCTTCCTGTTGCTGAACCAGCTCCCGCGCATACAGCGTTAACCGAACATCGCTCATCCCGCTCATTTCCAGACACCTCATCATGGGTTTCAAGTGAGTCCATGATGCGTCTGTATGGAAAACCATTACAGATCCAAAGATTTCAAATTTTTTGCATACAGACACGTCACTTCTCTGCCTGAATGCTGTATTTTCGCTACATCTGTATCGGTCAACCGACGGAACTGCGCGGGAGTACGCCATGACCCTCTACGTCAACCTTGCCGAACTGCTCGGCACACGCATCGAGAACGGCTTTTACCGGCCGGGCGATCGCCTGCCTTCGGTTCGGGCGTTGAGCCTTGAACACGGCGTCAGTCTCAGCACCGTTCAACAGGCGTATCGCTTGCTGGAAGACAACGGCCTGGCCTCTCCCCGTCCCAAATCCGGTTATTTCGTGCCCGCTGGCCGTAAGACTCCGGCCCTGCCCGCGGTAGGTCGTCCGGCGCAAAGGCCTGTGGATATTTCCCAATGGGACCAAGTGCTGGAACTGGCGCGCGCCGCGCCAAGCCCGGACATCGTGCAATTGGCGCGCGGCATGCCGGACATCACCAGCCCGACGCTGCGCCCGCTCACCCAAGCCCTTGGCAAAATCAGCCGTCGCCACGACATGCCGGGGCTGTATTACGACAATATCTATGGCACCGAATGCCTGCGTGAGCAGGTGGCGCGCCTGTTGCTGGATTCGGGCACACGCGTCGGCCCTGACGATCTGGTGATCACCACCGGCGCACAGGAAGCGCTGGCGGTCAGCATTCGCTCGATCTGCCAGCCCGGCGACATCGTTGCCGTGGACTCCCCAAGCTTTCACGGTGCCATGCAGGCACTCAAAGGCTTGGGCATGAAGGCGCTGGAAATCCCCACCGACCCCATCACCGGCATCAGCCTGGACGCGCTGGAACTTGCGCTCGAACAGTGGCCGATCAAAGCCATACAGTTGACCCCGAGCTGCAATAACCCCATGGGCTACAACATGCCCGAAGAGCGCAAACGGGCGTTGCTCACCCTCGCGCAGCGTTTCGACGTGGCGATCATCGAAGACGATGTGTACGGCGATCTGGCGTATACGTACCCACGCCCGCGCACGATCAAATCCTTCGACGAAGACGGACGCGTCTTACTTTGCAGTTCGTTTTCGAAGACGCTGGCGCCGGGTTTGCGGGTTGGCTGGATTGCACCGGGCCGCTATCTGGACCGTGTGCTGCACATGAAATACATCAGCACCGGTTCTACGGCGACCCAGCCGCAGCTGGCAATTGCCGACTTTCTGAAGAACGGCCATTACGAACCCCACATGCGCCGGATGCGCGGCCAATATCAGCGCAGCCGTGACCTGATGACCGATTGGGTCACGCGCTATTTTCCGGAGGGCACGCGGGTCAGCCGTCCACAAGGCGGGTTCATGCTGTGGATCGAAATGCCTGAGGGCTTCGATTCCCTGCGACTGAATCGTGCACTGGAGGGCCAAGGCGTACAGATCGCAGTCGGCAATATTTTTTCGGCCTCGGGCAAGTACAGAAACTGCCTGCGCATGAACTTCGCCGCCAAGCCTACGCCGCAGATCGAGGACGCCGTGCGCAAGGTAGGGGCCACGGCGGCCCGGTTAATGGCTCACGCGGAAACGCCAGTGACTTAACCTTTGGCGGAAAATGCGGTCATATCGCCATGACGTGACTTCCGGATGATGCCGTTGACGAAAACATGGGCACTGCCCCTCCTTTTGGCCTTTGCCCTCGGCATCAGCGGCTGCGCGAGCAGGTCCTCGCAGCAGGACGGCCCGAGCCAGGCATTGCCCGCGTCGGCCTCGCCTTTCGGGCGCTCGATCCTGGCGGAAGCGGCGCCCTACGGCGGCCGCTCTGGTTTCCGGCTGCTGCCCAACAGCACTGAGGCCTTCATGGCCCGCGCCGAGTTGATTCGCAACGCCAAGACCAGCCTCGATTTGCAGTACTACATCGTCCACGACGGACTCAGCACCCGGGCGCTGATCGATGAATTGCTCAAAGCCGCCGACCGAGGCGTGCGCGTGCGCATTTTGCTGGACGACACCACCAGCGACGGGCTGGACGAGGTCATTGCCACCCTCGCCGCCCACCCGAACATCCAGATTCGGCTGTTCAACCCGCTCAATCTGGGGCGCAGCACCGGGGCCACGCGCTCGCTCGGCCGTCTCTTCAATCTGTCCCAGCAGCACCGGCGCATGCACAACAAGCTATGGCTGGCAGACAGCGCCGTCGCCATCGTCGGTGGGCGCAATCTCGGCGACGAGTATTTCGACGCCGAACCCAACCTTAATTTCACCGATATCGACATGCTCAGCGTCGGGCCTGTGGCCGAACAGTTGAGCCACAGTTTCGATCAATACTGGAACAGCACCCTGAGCAGGCCGGTGGACGATTTCATCTATTGGCCGCCCGACACCAAGGACCTCGCCGAAGCGCGCAAGCGGCTGGACGCGTCGCTGGAGCAGGCTCACGTCGAGAAAAAAGCGTTATACGAACGGTTGATGGCCTACAAAGATCAGCCGCGTTTGAAGACCTGGCTGAACGAGCTGATCTGGGCGCACAACCAGGCTCTATGGGACGCGCCGACCAAGGTGCTGTCCCGTGGCGATCCCGATCCCCACTTGCTGCTGACCACGCAGCTGAGCCCCGACCTGATGAACGTGCATCAGGAGCTGATGATGATCTCGGCCTACTTCGTGCCGGGGCCGGAAGGTCTGACATACCTCACGGGCCTTTCCGACAAAGGCGTGTCGGTAAATCTGCTGACCAATTCGCTGGAGGCGACGGACGTGCCCGCCGTCCACGGCGGTTACGCGCCCTATCGCAAGGCGTTGCTGGCCCACGGCGTGAAGCTGTTTGAACTGCGCCGTCAGCCTGGCGACCCGAGCAATGCGCGAGGCAGCGGACCCCGGTTTCTGCGCACCAAAACCCTTAAAGGCGGTTCCGAATCCAGCTTGCACAGTAAGGCGATGATTTTTGACCGGCAGAAAATCTTCGTCGGCTCGTTCAACTTCGACCCCCGTTCCGTGCTGTGGAATACCGAGGTCGGCGTGCTGGTCGACAGTCCCGAACTCACCGAATACCTGCGCGAACTGGCCTTGCAAGGTATGGCGCCTGCGATCAGCTACCAGGCCAAATTGGAGAATGATCGCGTGGTCTGGGTCACCGAGGACAACGGCAAAATACACACGCTGTACAAGGAGCCCGGGGACTGGTGGCGCCGACTGAACGCGTGGTTCAGCAGCGCCGTGGGGCTGGAAAGAATGCTCTAGGCGGCGACCGGCTGCACGCCGAACGCCTGTGGGCGTTGCGACAAGATCACCAGGCCCAGCGCGCCTGCCGCCATCAGCAAGGGCAGCGCCTGACCGCTGATCCACTGGCTGCCGGCCCCCGCTGCCAACGGCCCCAACAGACAGCCGATGCCCCAAAGCTGCGCGACATGGGCATTGGCCCGCACCAGCGCATCGTCGCGATAACGCTCGCCGATCAGAATCAGCGACAACGTGAACAACCCACCCGCACTGGCGCCGAACAGCACCCACAGCGGCCAGATGGCGATGGTGTCGACCAGCAACGGGATCGCCAGACTCGACAGCATCAACGCCAGCGCACAGCCCGAGAACAGGCCCCGCCGGGAAACCTTGTCCGCCAGTGCGCCAATCGGAAGTTGCAGCAACGCATCGCCCACCACCACGGTACTGACCATCGCCAGCGCGATCTCGGGCGTGAAGCCTTGCTGCAGGCAGTACACCGGCAGCAGTGTCAGAATCATCGCTTCGAAACCGGCGAACAGCGCGATGGCCCACGCGATAGCGGGCAGCTTCTGACAGAAACCACCGAGGTCTCGCAGGGAAACGTGGCTGGATTCTGCGCTTGGCGCGCCGGATCGGCCCAGAAGCAAAAGAGGTGAAGTCGCGAGCAGTGCGGTGCCGACCCAGAAGCCGTAATCGTGCTCAGTGCCAATCCCGCCGAGCAGCAACGGGCCACCCAACTGACTGAGGGCGTAGCAGCTGCCATACAGCGCAACAAGTTTACCGCGCAGGTTCTCGGTCACCAGTTGGTTGATCCAGCTCTCACCGAGGATGAAGACCATGGTCAGGATCACCCCGAGCATCAGGCGCAACACCAGCCAGATCCAGTAATGGGGCAGCAGCGCGAGCAACCCAACCGATATCGACCCGCCCCACAAACACAGGCGCATCACGTTCGCAGTGCCAAGGGCGGACGCCAACCGGCTGGCCAGACTGGCGCCCAACAACACACCAATCGCAGGCATCGCGGCCATGACGCCGATGGCAAAGGCGCCGTAACCCCAGGCTTCGAGGCGCAACGACACCAGCGGCATGCTCACGCCCAGCGCCAGACCGACGCTCAACACGGACGACAGCACCGCGAAATAAGTACCCCAACGCATCACCACGCTCCTGTGGCTCAAAGGGAAGAGACGAAACAGCCGGGCTTTTTGGGGAAGCCCGGCTGTCCTGAAAAGCGAGTCGTTTGAAGAACCCGGGGGCAGTGGTAACACCCTGTAGGAGCGAATTTATTCGCGATTGGCCGATACATTCGACGCATCTTCATCCGATGCCTCCCCCGCATCGCGAATGAATTCGCTCCTACAGTTAAGCCAACATAAGCCCCCTACTTCGCGGCGGCGATTATCCCTGTGGGAGCGAATTTATTCGCGATTGGCCGGTACATCCGATGCATCTTCACCGGATCTACAGCCGCATTGTGAATGAATTCGCTCCTACAGTTGACCCGTGTCCACTGGAATCGCGGTTACAACTTAATCCACGTCGCCTTCAACTCGGTGTATTTGTCGAACGCATGGAGCGATTTGTCGCGACCGTTGCCGGATTGCTTGAAGCCGCCGAATGGAGCGGTCATGTCGCCGCCATCGTACTGGTTCACCCACACGCTGCCTGCACGCAACGCGCGGGCGGTCAGGTGGGCCTTGGACAGATCGGAGGTCCACACCGCCGCCGCCAGGCCGTACGGCGTGTCGTTGGCGATCTGCACCGCTTCTTCTGCGGTGTCGAACGTCAGCACCGACAGGACTGGGCCAAAAATTTCTTCCTGAGCGATCTTCATGGCATTGGTCACGCCGTCGAAAATCGTCGGCTCGACATACGTGCCGCCCGTCTCTTGCAAAATGCGCTTGCCGCCCGCGACCAGCTTGGCGCCATCGGTATGGCCCGCTTCGATGTACGACAGCACAGTATTCATCTGTTGCGTGTCCACCAGCGCGCCAACGTTGGTGGCCGGGTCCAGCGGGTTGCCTGGCTTCCAGACCTTGAGGGCCTCGATCACCATCGGCAAGAATTTATCCTTGATCGAACGCTCCACCAGCAGACGCGAACCTGCGGTGCACACTTCGCCCTGGTTGAAGGCAATGGCGCTGGCAGCCGATTCGGCAGCAGCCTGGAGGTCCGGCGCGTCGGCGAACACGATGTTCGGGCTTTTGCCACCGGCTTCCAGCCACACGCGCTTCATGTTCGACTCGCCCGAGTACACCAGCAGTTGCTTGGCAATCTTGGTCGAGCCGGTGAACACGACCGTATCGACGTCCATGTGCAGCGCCAGCGCCTTGCCGACGGTGTGGCCATAACCAGGCAACACGTTGAGTACGCCTGCGGGAATACCGGCTTCGATGGCCAGTTTTGCGACGCGGATGGCGGTCAGCGGGGACTTTTCGGACGGCTTGAGCACCACCGAGTTACCGCTCGACAGCGCAGGGCCGAGTTTCCAGCACGCCATCATCAGCGGGAAGTTCCACGGCACGATGGCCGCAACGACGCCAATAGGCTCACGGGTGACCAGACCCAATTGATCGTGGGGAGTGGCTGCGACTTCGTCGTACAGTTTGTCGATGGCCTCGCCGCTCCAGCTCAACGCGCGTGCGGAGCCCGGAATGTCGATGCCATAGGAGTCGCTGATCGGCTTGCCCATGTCGAGGGTTTCAAGCAACGCCAGCTCTTCTTTGTGTTCGTCGAGCAATGCGGCGAAGCGAATCATCGCAGCCTTGCGCTTGGTCGGGGCCAGACGCGACCAGACACCGGAATCGAACGTGGCGCGAGCGCTTTCGACTGCACGCTGGGCATCGGCAACGTCACTGCTGGCCACTTTTGCGAGGAAACGACCGTCGACCGGGCTGATGCAGTCGAAGGTGGCGCCGGACGCGGCGTCAGTGTATTCACCATTGATGAAGGCACGGCCTTCGATCTTCAACGCCTGGGCGCGTTTTTCCCAGTCAGCATGAGTCAGGGTAGTCATGAAGCGTCCTCCTCTAATGAATGTGCGCGCCCTCGTGCTCATGATCCGAGCTCCAGGGGAATTGCTTGATGAGCTGCCGGATCGGCAAAAGGCATCCGTCCACCCTAAACCAGCGTCAGGGGAATTTCCAATATATTGGACAAAAAGACCTAAAACGACGTTTTACCGTGCATTTTATTCAACAGCCCAGTTCAATAGTGACCAAACGAGCGGGGCACTATCGCCGACAGTACCTATCCAAACACCCTCTTCCACCGCTGTTTCAGGAGCCAGGACATGAGCATCGAGAGCATCGTCGACTTCAGCGAAGCCAACACCCACGCCGAGCGTTTCAAGCCCGCCGCAGAAAAGATCCTAAAGGGCGACCCGGAGCAGACGGTGTACAACCACTACGACAGCCCGTGCGGGCAAATGAACGCCGGGGTGTGGGAAGGTGAAATCGGGCAATGGACGGTGAATTACACCGAACACGAATACTGCGAAATCGTGCAGGGCGTGTCGGTGTTGCGCGATGAGGAAGGCAACGCCAAGACGCTGCGCGCAGGAGATCGCTTTGTGATCCCGGCGGGGTTCAAAGGCACATGGGAAGTGCTGGAGCCGTGCCGCAAAATTTATGTGGTGTTCGAACAGAAGGCTTGAATGCCCCACCACCTTGTAGGAGGCAAGATTCCAGATCTCGCCCACAAAAAAGCCCGCATCGCTGCGGGCTTTTTCGTAAGAGGCGAAAATCAATTACTTGATTTTGGCTTCTTTGTAGATCACGTGCTTACGAGCAACCGGATCGAATTTTTTAATTTCGATTTTGTCCGGGGTAGTGCGCTTGTTCTTGTCGGTGGTGTAGAAGTGGCCGGTGTTAGCGGTCGACACCAAACGGATCAATTCACGCATGATTTTCTCCCTTAAACCTTAGCGCCATCACGGCGAATTTCGGCCAGAACGACATCAATGCCGCGCTTGTCGATGATACGCATGCCTTTAGCAGATACGCGCAGACGTACAAAGCGTTTCTCGCTCTCAACCCAGAAGCGGTGATGCTGCAGGTTTGGCAGGAAACGACGACGGGTTTTGTTGTTTGCGTGGGAAATGTTATTCCCGGTTACCGGACCCTTACCGGTAACTTGACATACTCTCGACATGCCTCAGCCCTCTAAAACCACATGCCCAACCCGGCATGGGTTGGCCGCTTAATCTCTCAGTCATGGCGCTAGGCGCCGCGTTTCTTCAGGGGTCTTACCGGCCACACCTACGAAGAAGGAAGCGGGCCCCTAGAAAAGAGCGCTGCTTTATACCAGAAAGCCTTTCACGCAACAACACAAACGACGCATGACCTGCAAGAAACGCCCGAATTTCCGGCTGACAAGGCCAGCGGCAAAGGGCGGGAGGGGAAATATACCACTCGTCGCGCCAGATAGATTGTCCTCTGTCTATCCATGGTCTAGGGTAACTCCCTCTCCAGACTGCGCCGGCAGATGGGCTATCTCTGAAAGGAACATCGCCATGCGCCTAGCTGTTTTACCCTTTTTGCTTGCGTCCCTGAGCGCGCCTTTGATGGCACAGGCCGCCACCAGCCTGAGCGTGTGCACCGAAGCCAGCCCCGAAGGGTTCGACGTGGTGCAATACAACTCGCTGACCACCACCAACGCCTCGGCCGACGTGCTGATGAATCGCCTGGTAAACCACGACGCCCAGACCGGCAAGCTGGTCCCCAGCCTGGCAGAAAGCTGGAGCGTCTGGCCGGACGGCCTGACCTACGACTTCAAACTGCGCTCGGGCGTGAAATTCCATCACACCGAGTATTTCACGCCGACTCGCGACTTCAACGCTGATGACGTGGTGTTCAGCTTCCAGCGAATGCTTGACCCGGCCAATCCGTGGAACAAGGTTGCGGTGCAGGGCTTTCCTCACGCCCAGTCAATGCAATGGCCCTCTCTGATCAAGAAGATCGAAGCGCCTGACGCCAACACCGTGCGCATCACCCTGGACCACCCGGACGCCACCTTCCTCGCCACTTTAAGCATGGGCTTCGCTTCTATTTATTCCGCGGAATACACCGACAAGCTGATGAAAGCCGGCACACCCGAGAAGCTCAACAGCGAGCCAATCGGCACCGGACCGTTCGTTTTCAAACGCTTCCAGAAGGACTCGGTGGTGCGTTACACCGCCAACCCGGATTATTTCGAGGGCAAGCCGGCCATCGATACCTTGCTGTTCGCGATCACCCCGGACGCTAATGTGCGCCTGCAACGCATCAAGCAGAACGAATGTCAGATCGCGCTCTCGCCCAAGCCACTGGATGTCGCGGAAGCGGCCAAGGATCCGAACCTGCAAGTCGAAAAGACTGACGCATTCATGACGGCGTTCGTGGCAATCAATAGCCAACATCCTCCGCTGGACAAGCCGGAAGTGCGTCAGGCAATCAACCTCGCGTTCGATAAGGATACGTACCTCAAGGCGGTGTTCGAAGGCTCGGCGCGGGCCGCCAATGGCGTGTATCCGCCTAACACATGGGGGTATGCCAGCGATTTGCCGGGGTACAAGCATGACGTCGCCAAGGCGAAGGAGTTGCTGGCGAAGGCGGGTCTCAAAGACGGCTTCAAGACCACGATCTGGACGCGTCCGTCCGGCAGTCTGCTCAACCCGAACCCCAGTGCAGGTGCGCAGTTGCTGCAAAATGACCTCGCGGCTGTCGGTATCAAGGCCGAGATCAAGGTCATCGAATGGGGCGAGCTGATTCGTCGCGCCAAGACCGGCGAGCACGATCTGCTGTTCATGGGTTGGGCGGGCGACAATGGCGACCCGGATAACTTCCTGACGCCGCAGTTCTCGTGCGCGGCGGTGAAATCCGGCACCAACTTCGCCCGCTATTGCGATGAAGGTCTGGACAAGCTGATCAGCCAGGGCAAGACCGTGACCGATCAAGGGCAACGCAGCAAGCTCTACCATCAGGTGCAGGAGCAGATTCAGAAACAAGCGCTGTGGCTGCCGCTGGCCCACCCGACCGCCTTCGCCCTGACTCGCAAGAATGTGCTGGGGTATGACGTCAGCCCGTTTGGGCGGCAGGACTTCTCCAAGGTGACGGTGAAGTAACGCGCGGCATGACCAAACAGGAAGGCAAACCGTTGTAGGAGTGAGCTTGCTCGCGAGACGTCTTTTCAGACCTCCATATCTTCGTCGTCTGAGATACCCATCGCGAGCAAGCTCACTCCTACAGAGGGACCCGGACACAACCTCTCTCTTACATCAACCCCAATTCCACCAATGACATCGGGTCTCCATCCCCGACGATCAGGTGATCGACGACCACCACATCGATCATCGCCAAGGCATTTTTCAGCAGCTCCGTCAGTTCAACATCCTCCTCACTCGGCTCGCACACGCCGGACGGGTGGTTGTGGCAGAGGATGACCGCCGCCGAGTTATGCGCCAGCGCCCGTTTGACCACCTGTCGCGGGTGAACATGCGCGACATTGATCGACCCCTGAAACAGCGCTTCGAACGCCTGAACGCGGTTCTTGCTGTCCAGAAACAGGCAACCGAACACTTCATGAGGCTCGTCTCTGAGCAACGCTTTGAGATAGGTGCGGACTTGTCCAGGGCTTTTCAGCGCAGACCCACGCTTGAGATTCTCGCCCATATGCCGCTTGGCCATTTCCATGACCGCTTGCAACTGAGCGAATTTGGCGGGCCCTAGCCCCAATTCGGCGCTGAACGCGGGCAGGTTGGCCTCCAGCAACGCACGCAGGCTGCCGAACTGCGTCAGTAGGTGACGCGCAAGGTCCACAGCGCTCTTCCCTGATACGCCGGTGCGCAGAAAAATAGCGAGCAATTCGGCGTCGGAAAGACTTGATGCCCCCCGCTCTAACAGCTTCTCCCGAGGCCGCTCCGACGCAGGCCAATCACGAATACTCATAGCACCTCCCTGTCTGTGGGCGCCGCTGTTCCCGTGCGGTCGCTGTGCTATCTTAGCCATCTTTTTTACGCGTCGACCCGGCCTCGGAAGGCCACATGATTGCCGCGTGTAACTCGACTGAAAGGCAGGCCTATGCAGCGGCTGTATCGGAAACGCATCGTTCTCGGCGTAGGCGGTGGCATCGCGGCCTACAAAAGCGCAGAACTGGTCCGTCGGTTGAAAGATCACGGCGCCGAAGTGCGGGTCGTCATGACCAAAGGCGGCGCCGAGTTCATCACCCCGTTGACCATGCAGGCCCTCTCCGGGCACCCCGTCCATCTCGACCTGCTCGACCCTGCCGCTGAGGCGGCCATGGGCCACATCGACTTGGCAAAATGGGCCGACATGGTGCTGATCGCCCCCGCCACCGCCGACCTGATCGCGCGCCTGGCCCAAGGCATCGCCAATGACCTGCTGACCACCGTGGTGCTCGCCACCGACGCCATCGTCGCCGTTGCACCGGCCATGAATCAGGCCATGTGGCGCGACCCTTCCGTCCAGGCCAACCTGCAAACCCTCGAAAGCCGCGACTTCCGTACCTTCGGTCCTACCAGTGGCAGCCAGGCTTGTGGCGACGTGGGTTATGGCCGGATGCTTGAACCCAACGATCTGGCGCAATCCGCTGCCGATTGCTTCCAGCGCCTGAGCCTGACCGGTAAACACGTGTTGATCACAGCCGGGCCGACTCAGGAAAATATCGATCCGGTGCGTTACATCACCAACCACAGCTCGGGAAAAATGGGCTTCGCGCTGGCGGAAGCTGCCGCCGAAGCGGGCGCTCGCGTCACGCTGATCACGGGCCCGGTCAACCTGCAGACGCCTGACCGGGTGTCGCGCATCGACGTCGTGAGCGCCCGCGACATGCTGGCTGCGTGCGAGGCCGCAATGCCGTGCGATCTGTTCATCGCGTCTGCCGCTGTCGCGGATTACCGCCCGGAGGTCGTCGCGCCACAGAAATTGAAGAAAGACCCTACGACCGGTGATGGCCTTTTGCTGCAAATGGTCCGCAACCCGGATATTCTCGCCACCATCGCCCAGCGTCCGGATCGTCCATTCAGTGTCGGTTTCGCCGCCGAAACCGAACATCTGCTCGACTATGCTGCACGCAAGCTCAAGGACAAGAACCTCGACTTGATCATCGCCAACGACGTTGCCAATCCCAGCATTGGCTTCAACAGCGAAGAAAACGCGTGCAGCGTGATCGACCGAGCGCTGCAAGCAACGCTCTTCGCCCAGACCAGCAAGGCCAAGATCGCCCGCCAGTTGGTCACTTTTGTCGCCGAACGTTTGAACCAGGTTTAATCACGTATGCATGCTCTACAAGCCAAAATCCTCGACCCCCGCATTGGCGGCGAATTCCCGCTCCCGGCCTACGCCACCACCGGTTCCGCCGGTCTGGACCTGCGCGCCATGCTCAAAGAGGAAACGGTACTGGAACCCGGTCAGACCCTGTTGATTCCTACCGGCCTGTCGATATACATCGCAGACCCTGCCCTTGCCGCGCTGATTCTGCCGCGCTCGGGCCTGGGCCATAAGCACGGGATTGTGCTGGGCAACCTTGTCGGCCTGATCGACTCCGATTATCAGGGCGAGTTGATGGTGTCCTGCTGGAACCGTGGCCAGACCGCTTTCAAGATTTCCGTGGGTGAGCGCATCGCTCAACTGGTGCTGGTGCCGGTCGTGCAGGCGCACTTCGAAATCGTTCAGGAGTTCGACGAAAGTCAGCGCGGCGCAGGCGGTTTCGGCCATTCGGGCAGCCACTGAATCGCGTAAAACCTCTTGGCACGGATGTCGCTAAACGCTTGAGTCGCCCCACGACCTACGTAAACCACCTCAGGCAGTCAGAGCAGGGAGAGTCCAGTTTGAAAGGCATCAAGCGCACAGCGAAGGCGGCTTCTCGCCCAGAAACGACTGATGCACCGGTCAAGGACTCGAACCTGAGCCTGGCAAGTCCAGGCCTTATCCCTGCGATCATTGGCTTGATCGCGGCTGGCATTCTCGTCTGGCTGGGCTTGCTCAGTCAGCCTCAGCAGAAAGATCAGCTCGCTCAAGCCTGGGGTACTGCGCAAGCTGGCGCCATAGGCAAGACACTGCGTCAGCTCAGCGCAGGTACGCAGGCCGCCGCGACGGATGCAGCGCTGGCTCAAGCGCTGCAAAGCAACGACCCGGTGCAGATCCAGATCGCCCAGAACCGTTTGTTGTATCGCGACAGTGTGATTGGCGCACGCCTGAACCCATTGGGTTTCAACAGCGTCGACGATCAGGGTCCGTTGCCGATCAGCTTCGCCACGCTGGACATGCTCGCCCGGGCCAGCAAGGGTGAAACCCCTGCCCCCGAAGCCCGAAAAGTCGGCGACAGCTGGATGATCTACAGCGTCGCGCCGCTGCGGGCCTCAGCCGACACCCCTGTCACCGGCACGCTGCTGTTGGCGTTCAAACTTCAACGCGTGACCAATGCCTTGCCGGAAGCGCCACCGGAAGCCGGCCAGACTGTCCTCAGCCAGCAATTCGGCGACGCTACCGCACAGAGCTTTTTGACACGCGGCCAGTCTGACGGTGGCCGTGGCACTGACTTTCCCACGGGTTACCCCAACTGGAAGCTGACGTTTACACCAGGGCCCGCCCTTAACTCGTCCCCACCGTCGCTGATGCTGCTTCTGGCGGCACTGGTGGCACTCGGCAGCATGCTGCTGGGCCTGTACCTGAACGAAAGCGCGCTGAAGCGCCGGGTCGCCGCCGATGCCCGACAGTTGGAGCAACTGCTGCAAGAACTCTCGGGCGGGAAAGCCGTCAAAGCCTTCGGCCTGAGCATGCCGGCCCTGAACGGGTTGGCGCAGAGCCTGGCGAGGTTTTCGTTGCGCAACCAACCGGCCCCGTCTACCACGGCAGCCAACCCCGGCTCGCCCACCGCCACGTCAGGTTCGACGACCAGCAGGGCCGTGTTTGAACCTCTCGATCCAGCAGAAACCGAGTTGACCGACCCACTGTTCCAGGACACCGACATTCTCGATCTCGACATGCTCGATGAATCGCAAGACTTTCAGAAGTCGGAGCAAGCCCACGCAATGAGCAGCACCGTATCCATCGCCCCCAGTTTTCCCGACTCGATCTTCCGCGCATACGACATTCGCGGCATCGTCGGCGAAACCCTGAGCGGGGAAACCGCCTACTGGATTGGCCGTGCCATCGGCGCACAAACCCTGGCCCAAGGTGAACCCAACGTTTCTGTTGGCCGCGACGGCCGCTTGTCCGGCCCTGAACTCGTGGCCCATTTGATCAAGGGCCTCTACGACAGCGGCTGCCACGTCAGCGATGTCGGCCTCGTACCGACCCCTGCGTTGTATTACGCCGCCAACGTGCTGGACGGCCGCACGGGGGTGATGCTCACCGGCAGCCACAACCCCAAGGATTACAACGGCTTCAAAATCGTCATCGCAGGCGACACCCTCGCGAACGAGCAGATTCAGGCGCTGCACGATCGCATCAAACGCAACAACCTGCCGCCAGGCAAAGGCAGCGTGAGTAAAGTTGACATCCTCGACCTGTACGCTGGCCAGATCACCAGCGATGTCGTGCTTGCACGCCGCCTCAAAGTGGTGATCGATTGCGGCAACGGCGCAGCAGGCGTGATCGCCCCGAAATTGATCACCGCGTTGAATTGCGAAGTCATTCCACTGTTCTGCGACGTGGACGGCAATTTCCCGAACCATCACCCTGACCCGGGCAAGCTGGAAAACCTGGAAGACCTGATTGCCAAGGTGAAAGAGACCGGTGCCGACCTGGGCCTGGCATTCGACGGCGATGGTGATCGAGTAGGTGTCGTCACTAACGCAGGCAGCGTCGTATACCCTGATCGCCTGTTGATGCTGTTCGCCCGTGATGTGGTCAAGCGCAATCCGGGCGCGGATGTGATCTTTGACGTGAAGTGCACGCGCCGCCTCATCCCGTTGATTCAGGAATACGGCGGTCGCCCGGTGATGTGGAAGACGGGTCACTCGCTGATCAAGAAGAAGATGAAAGAAAGCGGCGCGCTGCTGGCTGGCGAGATGAGCGGCCACATTTTCTTCAAGGAACGCTGGTTTGGATTCGACGACGGCATTTACAGCGCTGCGCGCCTGCTGGAGATTCTCAGTCAGGAAAAACTCAGCGCCGAAGAGCTGTTCCAGACGTTCCCGAACGATCTGTCGACCCCGGAAATCAACGTCAAGGTCACTGAAACCAGCAAATTCAGCATCATCAAGGCGCTGGAGCAGGACGCGCAATGGGGCAACGCCAACCTGACGAACATCGACGGCGTGCGTGTCGATTACCCGAAAGGCTGGGGCCTGGTGCGCGCTTCCAACACCACCCCCGTGTTGGTGTTGCGCTTCGAAGCCGAGACCGAGGACGAGTTGCAACGCATCAAGGACGTGTTCCGTACCCAGCTTAAAAACGTAGCACCGGACCTAGAACTTCCTTTTTGATCAACCTTTTTTGAGTGGAGCCCAAATGACCCTCGAACGCGATGCCGCAGCCAATGCCGCCAAAGTCCTTTCCGAAGCGTTGCCCTACATCCGACGTTTCGTCGGCAAGACGCTGGTGATCAAGTACGGCGGCAACGCCATGGAGAGCGAAGAGCTGAAAACCGGCTTCGCGCGCGACATCGTGCTGATGAAGGCAGTGGGCATCAACCCGGTCGTCGTTCACGGCGGCGGCCCGCAAATCGGCGACCTGCTCAAGCGCCTGTCCATCGAAAGCCACTTCATTGACGGCATGCGCGTCACCGATGCGCAGACCATGGACGTCGTGGAAATGGTGCTGGGCGGCCAGGTCAACAAGGACATCGTCAACCTGATCAACCGCCACGGCGGCAGCGCCATCGGCCTCACCGGTAAAGACGCGCAGCTGATCCGCGCAAAAAAAATGAACGTCACCCGTCAGACGCCGGAGATGACCAAGCCGGAAATCATCGATATCGGTCACGTAGGCGAAGTGGTGGGCATTAACACCGACCTGCTGAACATGCTGGTAAAGGGTGATTTCATTCCGGTGATCGCGCCGATTGGCGTAGGTGCGGACGGCGAGTCCTACAACATCAACGCCGACCTGGTCGCAGGCAAAGTCGCTGAAGCCCTCAAGGCCGAGAAGCTGATGCTGCTGACCAACATCGCCGGTTTGATGGACAAAGAAGGCAAGGTGCTGACCGGCCTGACCACCGAGCAAGTCAACGGCCTGATCGCCGACGGCACCATCTACGGCGGCATGCTGCCGAAAATCCGTTGCGCGCTGGAAGCCGTGCAGGGTGGCGTGACCACCTCGCACATCATCGACGGTCGCGTCCCGAATGCCGTGTTGCTGGAAATCTTCACTGACACCGGCGTGGGTACGCTGATCAGCAACCGCAAGCGTCACTGATTCCGCCACGCAATGAACAAGGCCCCACTGGCACAAACCGATGGGGCCTTTTCATTGGGCGGAGCTTATTGCGAAAGCAACTGCTGCAACCGAGCGCGATCCTGCGCGAAACCCTTGTCGGCCTGCTGCTTGGCGCTCTGATAACGCTGAATCTCGTCGTTGAGATGCTGTTGCTGATCGGTGGTGTCGTTCATCTGATCGATCAGGCTTTGAGACACCACGCGGCCAGCCCGCTCCTGATCCGCTGCCTGACTCTGGAGCGACGCCTGTTGGCTTGCCAGCCCTTGAATATTGCTGCGGGCTACGGAGATGAGCGAATCCAGCTCGGCGAGCTTGCGCGCGCGGGCCCGATCAACATCGGTCACGCTGCTGTAGAGACGCGTCAGCTGGGCATCCGCATCGGCTTGAGCCTTGGCGGCTTGCGCGGCAGCCTGGGCTTCCCGTGCCTGGTCGCCGGTGAGCGCGGGCGGAATGACCTGAATCACGCGACCGCGCATATTCAAGACTTCATAGCCCTTGCCCGCATATTCCGCGGGCACGCCTTGACGGTCGAGCACGGTCACACCGCGACTGTCGATGTACCGATAGAACACCATGCCGGAGGTGTCGTCGGCGTGAACGCTCGCGATACACCCCACTCCCAGCGACAAACAAAGTCCTACCGTGCCCAGCTTGAGCATAACAACGCGATCCCCTGACCCTTCAGATGCCGTACTGCGCCCGATACGCTTCCACGGCGGGCAAATGCTGCTTGAGCTGAGGATCGTCTGCCAGGAACTCAAGGACCTGATTCAACGAGACGATGCTCACGACCGGAATGCCGAAATCACGCTCGACCTCTTGGATGGCCGAAAGCTCGCCATTCCCACGCTCTTGGCGATTCAATGCAATCAACACGCCAGCGGCGGTCGCGCCCTGAACCTGAATGATCTGCATGACTTCACGAATCGCCGTGCCTGCCGTGATCACGTCGTCGATGATCAAGACGTTGCCGGTCAACGGTGCACCGACCAGCGTGCCGCCCTCGCCGTGAGCCTTGGCTTCCTTGCGGTTGAAACACCACGGCAGGTCAAGGTCGTGACGATCGGCCAATGCCACGGCCGTCGCAGCCGCCAAAGGAATACCCTTATACGCAGGCCCGAACAGGACATCGAAGGAAATACCGCTCTCTACAACAGCCGCCGCATAGAACTTACCCAGTTGGGCAAGTGCCGAGCCGCTGTTGAAAAGACCGGCGTTGAAGAAGTAAGGACTGGTGCGCCCCGACTTCAAAGTGAACTCACCGAAGCGCAAAACCCCGCGATCGATGGCAAAACGAATGAATTCGCGCTGATACGCCTGCATGAAAAAAGCCCCGAATACCACGGATTTAGCTAATTAGGTAGAGCTCGGGTATCATACACGCACGTGATTTTTGGGGCCATTTATGCGGATCATCAGTGTGAACGTTAATGGTATTCAGGCTGCAGTCGAGCGCGGGTTGCTCAGTTGGCTGCAAGCCCAGAATGCCGACGTCATCTGCCTTCAGGACACCCGTGCCTCCGCCTTTGAAATGGATGATCCAGCCTTCCAACTGGATGGCTACTTCCTGTATGCCCGCGATGCCGAAGTTCCCGCCCAGGGTGGCGTGGCACTTTACTCGCGACTGCAACCAAAGGCGGTAATCTACGGTCTTGGCTTTGAAACAGCCGACCGTTATGGGCGTTACCTGCAAGCAGATTTCGATAAAGTCAGTATCGCAACTTTGCTGCTCCCGTCCGGGATGAACGGCGATGACGACTTGAACCAGAAGTTCAAGCTCATGGACGATTTCGGCAAGTATCTGGACAAGCAGCGTCGTAAACGTCGTGAGTACATTTACTGTGGCTCGCTCTACGTTGCGCAGCAGAAACTGGACATCAAGAACTGGCGCGACAGCCAGCAATCTCCGGGTTTCCTGGCACCGGAGCGTGCGTGGATGGACGAGATCGTTGGCAACATGGGCTATGTCGATGCCTTGCGCGAAGTCAGCCGTGAGAGCGATCAGTACAGCTGGTGGCCCGATAACGAGCAGGCCGAGATGCTGAATCTGGGCTGGCGGTTCGACTACCAACTGCTGACCCCGGGCTTGCGCCGTTTCGTACGCAGCGCACGCCTGCCACGCCAGCCGCGCTTCTCACAGCACGCGCCGCTGATCGTGGACTACGACTGGACGTTGACCATCTGACGTCCAGTTGCTCAAAAAAAAGCCGACGTGAAGTCGGCTTTTGTTTGTCTGGCAGTTGGCACGCCCCTACAGACGCAGCACATCCCCTGTGGGAGCGAATTCATTCGCGAGAGGTCGGTACATCCGACGCATTACCTTCGACCGTACCATCGTCTCGCGAATGAATTCGCTCCCACAGAGTTGTCCAGCGCTGGCAGATATTACTTAATCAACCGCCAGGTGAACGGATACCGGTAGGCAACCCCGTCATTTGCCTTGATGCCCGCAATGATCGTCAGCACCAGTGCGCCAATTCCCACCAGCATCAACAGCGGAAAGCCGATGACGATCACCATCAACAGAAAACAGACCATCGCCGCAATGGCGACGGTGATCTGAAAATTCAGTGCTTCCTTGCCCTGGCTGTCGATGTACGGGTCGGTTTCTTTCTTCAATTGCCAGACGATCAGCGGCCCCAGCAGGTTGCCGAAGGGGAAGATCAACCCGAAAAACGCCGCGAAGTGGCACAGCATTGCCCACTGACGGACTTCCTTGCTCGGTGCGGATAAAGGCGTCTGGTCAATCATCATGCTTTCCCTGTTCTGACGGTTGTGAAGCGAGCTGTGAATAAAAAACCGCGCTTGTAGCGATCAGTCTGCCAATGCGGCTTTTTGCAATTCGAAGATTTCGTTCATGCCCTTCTGCGCCAAGGCCAGCATGGCGTTCAGGTCTTCAGGCTGGAACGGCGCGCCTTCGGCAGTGCCTTGAACCTCGATGAAACCGCCTGCGCTGGTCATGACCACGTTCAGGTCAGTTTCGGCAGCGGAGTCTTCGAGGTAGTCCAGATCCAAAACGGGCTCACCCTGGTACATGCCAACAGAAACGGCAGCGATCATCTGCTTCAGCGGGTCGCCGCCCTTGAGACCACCGCGCTTCTTGATGGTTTTCAGTGCATCGACCAGCGCCACCATGGCACCCGTGATGGACGCCGTGCGAGTGCCGCCGTCGGCCTGAATCACGTCGCAGTCCACGTACAGGGTGATGTCGCCCAGCTTGGACATGTCCAGCGCGGCGCGCAGAGAACGGCCGATCAGCCGCTGGATTTCCAGCGTACGTCCGCCTTGTTTCCCCTTGCTCGCTTCGCGCTGGTTACGCTCGCCGGTCGAACGCGGCAGCATGCCGTACTCGGCGGTCAGCCAGCCTTGGCCCTGGCCTTTGAGAAAACGCGGGACGCCGTTTTCGACGCTGACGGTGCAGATCACCTTGGTGTCGCCGAACTCGACCAGCACAGAACCCTCGGCGTGCTTGGTGTAGTTGCGGGTGATGCGGATCAAGCGGAGCTGATCGGCAACGCGACCACTTGGACGTTTCATCTGGGATACCTGTGCTGAGACGGAAAACTGACGTGCATTATAGGGGCGCACGCCCTGCCTTGGGACATCTTGTAACGCTTCAATGATGATTGGCGTACGCCCAAGGTTACAGAAAGGCGCTGTAAGGCAGCGAAACAGCGACATTCTTTCACGGCTGCGACACTGCCACATTTGGGCGCGCCCCCTGCTCTGAGCTACAATCTTGCGCCTTTATAGCCTGCCGTTTCTTCACGGCAACTTCGGGCGGCACATCGCCCCGTACGCCTGACTTTTTAGAGGTATTCCCCATGGTGCACAGCATGACGGCTTTCGCCCGTGCCGAACGAGCCGGCACCCAAGGCACGCTGAGCTGGGAATTGCGCTCGGTCAATCATCGTTATCTCGAACCCCATCTGCGCCTGCCGGAATCCTTCCGCGATCTGGAAGGGGCCGTACGTGAAGCGCTCCGCCAAGGGCTGTCTCGCGGCAAGATCGAATGCACCTTGCGCTTTACCGAAGAAACGGCCGGCAAGCCGCTGCAAGTGAACCGCGAGCGCGCCAGTCAACTGGTGGCTGCCGCTGAAACCGTCGCCAGCCTGATCAAACAGCCCGCAGCGCTGAACCCGCTGGAAGTCCTGGCCTGGCCCGGTGTTCTGGTGGCCGACGCGGCCGACCCGCAGGCGCTCAACAACGACGCATTGGCCCTGTTCAATGAAGCGCTGGACGAACTGAAAGCAGGCCGCGCTCGCGAAGGCGCCGATCTGGCCAAACTTCTCGACGAACGGCTGACATCGATCAAGACCGAAGTCGCTACCCTGCGCACCCTCGTGCCCCAGATGCTCGCCACCCAACGCCAGAAAGTGCTTGATCGCTTTGCCGACATGAAGGCCGAGCTCGATCCGCAGCGTCTGGAACAGGAGATGGTGCTGCTTGCGCAGAAGAGCGACGTCGCCGAAGAGCTCGACCGCCTGAGCACCCATGTCACCGAGGTGCGCCGCGTGCTCAAGGCCGGCGGACAGGCGGGGCGTCGGTTGGATTTTCTGATGCAGGAACTCAACCGCGAAGCCAACACACTGGGCTCCAAAGCCTTCGACCCTCGCAGCACACAAGCCGCGGTCAACCTGAAGGTGTTGATCGAGCAGATGCGCGAACAAGTGCAGAACATTGAGTAAGGCCAACCACGACATGACCCACAGCACCGGCACTCTCTACATCGTTTCCGCCCCTTCGGGCGCGGGCAAGACCAGCCTGGTCAAAGCCCTGATCGATGCGCAGCCACAGATCCGCGTCTCCGTTTCCCACACCACGCGGGCCATGCGTCCGGGTGAGATGGACGGCGTGAATTACCACTTCGTCGACCGCGCCGAGTTTGTGCGGATGATCGAGCACGGCGATTTTCTCGAACAGGCGGAAGTGTTCGGCAACCTCTACGGCACCTCGCAAAGCCGTCTCCAGCAGACACTGGACGAAGGCCATGACCTGATTCTGGAAATCGACTGGCAGGGCGCCGAGCAAGTGCGCAAGCTGTTGCCCCACGCCCGCTCGATCTTCATTCTGCCGCCGACTCAACAGGCGCTGCGTCAGCGTCTGACCAACCGCGGCCAAGACAGTGACGACATCATCGAAGGCCGCATGCGTGAAGCGGTCAGCGAGATGAGCCACTATGTCGAGTACGACTACATCGTCATCAACGACGATTTCGCGACCGCGCTGGAAGACTTGAAAGCCATCTTCCGCGCCAACCTGCTGAGCAATGAGCATCAACAACAGCGTCACGCCGGGCTGTTGTCACAGTTGCTCGCATAATCACACCACTGCCCGCGTGGTGACACCGCGAACCTGTAGGGGTGAGCTTGCTCGCGATGCGTCAGATCAGGCACTGCATTCGCCTGATGGATAGCTATCGCGAGCAAGCTCACTCCTACAGGGGCCGTTTGAAACGCATCGAAAAAGCACCAAAACCGACCGCCTGTGGCGTGCCGCTTGAAGCTTGTGGCCGTCCACTTGTAAACTACCGAGTCCGCTCGCCCATCCGGGCACCGCGCATACGCATTTGCTACGAGGAATACCCATGGCCCGCGTGACCGTTGAAGACTGCCTGGAACATGTAGATAACCGCTTTGAGCTGGTCATGCTCGCCACCAAACGTTCGCGTCAACTGGCGACCGGCGGCAAAGAGCCAAAGCTGGCCTGGGAAAACGACAAGCCTACCGTTGTTGCCCTGCGCGAAATCGCAGCGGGCCTGATGGATTACGCTGTCATTGCAGAAGCTGAAATCGTTGAAGATGAACCACTGTTCGCTGCGTTCGAGGACGAGTCCAACGAGGCCGTCTAAGCCTATGCCCGGTCGACGTAGCAACGCGCAGGGTCACCCGCTTCGGCAAGGAGTTCTCCCTTGCCGAGCATAGACGCCCTCGCCGATCGCCTGTCGACCTACCTCGGCACTGATCAGGTCAATCTGGTCCGCCGAGCGTACTTCTACGCCGAACAAGCCCACGACGGCCAGCGCCGTCGCAGCGGCGAGCCTTACGTCACGCATCCGCTGGCGGTGGCCAATATCCTTGCCGACATGCACATGGACCATCAGAGCCTGATGGCTGCGATGCTGCATGACGTGATCGAAGACACCGGTATCGCCAAGGAAGCGCTCTGTGCGCAGTTCGGCGAAACCGTGGCCGAACTGGTCGATGGCGTCAGCAAACTGACCCAGATGAACTTCGAGACCAAGGCCGAAGCGCAAGCTGAAAACTTCCAGAAGATGGCCATGGCCATGGCCCGCGACATTCGCGTGATCCTGGTCAAGCTCGCCGACCGCCTGCACAACATGCGCACCCTGGAAGTGCTGTCTGGCGAAAAACGCCGACGCATCGCTAAAGAAACCCTCGAAATCTACGCCCCCATCGCCAACCGCCTTGGCATGCACAGCGTGCGGATCGAATTCGAAGACCTGGGTTTCAAAGCCATGTACCCCATGCGCTCGTCGCGCATCGGTCAAGCCGTCAAACGTGCGCGCGGCAACCGCAAGGAACTGGTCAACAAGATCGAAGAGTCGCTGAGCCACTGCCTCGCGGTGGACGGTATCGAAGGCGAAGTCAGCGGGCGGCAGAAACACCTCTACGGTATCTACAAGAAGATGCGCGGCAAGCGTCGGGCCTTCAACGAAATCATGGACGTCTACGCGTTCCGGATCATCGTAGACAAGGTCGACACCTGCTACCGCGTGCTGGGCGCTGTACATAATTTGTACAAACCGCTGCCGGGGCGCTTCAAGGACTACATTGCGATTCCCAAAGCCAACGGCTATCAGTCGTTGCACACCACATTGTTTGGTATGCATGGCGTGCCCATCGAAATCCAGATCCGCACCCGCGAGATGGAAGAGATGGCCAACAACGGCATCGCCGCGCACTGGCTGTACAAATCGTCGGGCGACGAGCAGCCGAAAGGCACCCACGCCCGCGCACGTCAGTGGGTCAAGGGCGTGCTGGAAATGCAGCAACGCGCCGGCAACTCGCTGGAATTCATCGAGAGCGTGAAAATCGACCTGTTCCCGGACGAGGTCTACGTGTTCACGCCGAAAGGCCGGATCATGGAGCTGCCCAAAGGCTCCACGGCGGTCGACTTCGCTTACGCTGTACACACCGACGTCGGCAACAGCTGCATTGCCTGTCGGATCAACCGTCGTCTGGCGCCACTGTCCGAACCGCTGCAAAGCGGCTCGACCGTCGAGATTGTCAGCGCTCCGGGCGCACGTCCGAACCCGGCCTGGCTCAACTTCGTGGTTACCGGCAAAGCGCGCACGCACATTCGTCACGCCCTCAAACTGCAACGCCGCTCCGAGTCCATCAGCCTGGGCGAACGCCTGCTGAACAAGGTGCTGAACGGCTTCGACAGCACGCTGGACAAGATTCCGAACGAGCGCCTGCAACTGATCCTCGCCGAATACCGGGTCGAGGTCATCGAAGACCTCCTCGAAGACATCGGCCTGGGTAACCGCATGGCCTATGTCGTCGCTCGCCGCTTGCTGGCCAGTGAAGGCGAAGAGCTGCCGAGCGCCGAAGGGCCGCTGGCGATTCGCGGCACCGAAGGCCTCGTGCTCAGCTACGCCAAATGCTGTACGCCAATTCCGGGCGACCCGATCGTGGGCCACTTGTCGGCGGGCAAAGGCATGGTCGTGCACCTGGACAACTGCCGCAACATCAGTGAAATCCGCCACAACCCGGAAAAATGCATCCAGCTGTCCTGGGCCAAGGACGTCACCGGCGAATTCAATGTCGAGCTGCGGGTCGAGCTGGAGCATCAGCGCGGGCTCATTGCCCTGCTGGCGAGCAGCGTCAACGCGGCCGATGGCAACATCGAGAAAATCAGCATGGACGAACGCGATGGTCGTATCAGCGTGGTCCAACTGGTGGTCAGTGTGCACGACCGCGTGCACCTGGCCCGAGTGATCAAGAAACTGCGCGCCCTTACCGGCGTGATCCGCATCACCCGCATGCGCGCGTAGCCAACCGCCAACAGGAGTTTTTCATGAGCAAGACCGTCATCTCCAGCGACAAAGCCCCTGCCGCCATCGGCACGTATTCTCAGGCGATCAAAGCTGGCAATACCGTCTACATGTCCGGCCAGATTCCTCTGGACCCGAAAACCATGGAACTGGTCGAAGGCTTCGAAGCCCAGACCGTTCAGGTGTTCGAAAACCTTAAGGCCGTGGCCGAAGCCGCAGGCGGTTCGTTCAAGGACATCGTCAAGCTGAACATCTTCCTGACCGACCTGAGCCACTTCGCCAAGGTCAACGAAATCATGGGCAAATACTTCGAACAGCCTTACCCGGCCCGTGCTGCCATCGGCGTTGCCGCGCTGCCACGTGGCGCCCAGGTCGAAATGGACGCTGTGCTGGTCATCGAGTAAATCTCTCGCGGAGCGCCTACACGCTCCGCCACCCTCTCAGAGCAACGGAAGGACTCCGCCATGCGTATGCGCGTCGCGTTCGCTTTCTCGCTGCTGGCCGCAATGCTGACCGGTTGCGCCAGCCACTCCAACAAAACCCCCGAGGGTGTCTGGATTAACCAGGCCGCTATCGATGCTGCAGCCGAAGGTGGCAATCTGCGTCAATCGCTGCTGGCGTATGGGCCGACGCTGGAGTGGAATATCAACACAGCAGCGGGTCAGGCAACGTCCTACAACGGCTTTGAGCTGACCGAGGGCAAGATTGCCAAGGACCCGAAAGGCGACTGGAAGGTCAACGTCTACGGCAGCGCTTCCGACGATTTGAAGCTCAAAGGTGATGAGCTGGTGCAGGCTGCCAGTGACACCGGCCCTGAGCAGCATTTTCGCACTCCCAGAGAAGCCGCTCCAGCAGGCGCCCAACCGGGGACAAGCTTTGAACGTGCGCTCTACACCGCTTATCTGGGCGGCAAATGGACCATCGTTAACGGCGACGGCCAAGGCAGCGTCGTCGAATTCGAACCCGACGGCAGCGTGAGTGGATTGCCGGGCAATGACCGTTATGCGCTGTGTCTGGCAGGCGACTGCGCGGCCATGAGCGGCGAATACGACAGCATGTGGCTGGAGAAAAACGAGCGCGGCAACCCGTGGGTGTTCGTGCGCCAAGGCAAACAGCTGGAAATCTTCCAGGCGGTGAACAATGCCCAGGCGACCGAAATGCCGGACCTTCGTCCGGGCGAGCGGCACTGGGTGCTGGAGAAGAATTAGCCTCGATCGCCTACTAGGCGGTGTCCGACGCTAGAGCGGACCCACCTGTGGGAGCGAATTCATGCGCCAAAATCTCCCAGCCGATAGAGATGTATCGTCTGGGGTCGACCATTCGCAAATGAATTCGCTCCTACAATGCTGAGTTCACGTTGGCTGTTACGAGGCTTCCCCCGCCAACAGCGCCTCATACCCCTCTTTATAACTCGCGTACTGCGGCACCCAGCCCAGCGCTCTTGCCCTGGCGTTGCTGCAACGTTTGCTGCCGGTGCGGCGGACGGTGTTTTCGTCCGACCACTGCGTAACGCCCAACCGCTCACGCATCCAGTCCACTACCTCCGCCAATGGCGCGGGGGCATCGTCGACACCGATGTAGCAGTCCTCCAGCACCCTCCCGTCAGCATCGGCCTGGAGCAGAAACGCCAACAGATTCGCTGCATCATCGGCGTGAATCCGGTTGCCATACAAAGGCGGCTCGACAGCCACGCTGTAGCCCTGACGTACCCGGTTCATCAAATCACTGCGACCCGGCCCGTAAATGCCGGTGAGACGGACGACACTCGCAGGCCAGCCGCTGGTGAGCGCCACCTGTTCAGCCTCGCGCATGATCTGTCCGGAAAATCCTGAAGCCTCGGCTGGAGAGGTTTCGTCAATCCATTCCCCATGCTGCTGCCCATACACACTGCTGCTTGATACGAACAGCACCCGCCGTGGTTTCTGCCCGCTGCGCGCGATCCAGCCCAGCACGTTGCGCAATCCCTGCACGTACGCCGCCCGGTAACCCGCTTCATCCCGCTCCGTGGGAGTTGCGCAATACACCAGATAATCGATTCGCCCTTCAGGCCATTGCTCCGGAATCCGCGCATCGAACAGATCACCACTGACGCCCCGTACGCCTTGCGGCAATTTCGCCACGTTCCTGCGCAGTCCATGCACCGACCATCTCTGTTGCAGCAACCGGGAGGCCAGACGCCCTCCGATGTCGCCACATCCGGCAATCAAAACGGATGGCGTTGCCATGACAATCTCCACATCAAAAATAGGTTTGAGCCCATGATTCCGGGCCAAAAAGCGACCACCGGGACGCGTTCGTGTTAAAAAAAGATACTCTATTACTTTTGTTAACAAGAATTACTTGCAATAATACCGGCCCTTTGTTCTCCTCCGCTCGCCTCGCGCCAGCGCGACGCACTTAGAACGAAACACCTTTTCAATATCAGGTCGGGCCAGCATGACACGCACTCAATCCCCCGCTTCCCCCACTATGTCTTCAGGTCTGCCACGCGCAGTTCGCGCACTCGCAGCGGTGTTGTTCAGCCTGATGCTGACACCCATTGCCTTCGCCGACTCCAATGCCCCCGCGCAAACGCCTGCCGTGCAATCGGCCGCGCCAACCGCCACCCCAGTGGACACCTCGGCGGCGCCTGCCGTTCAAGACCCTGCCGCACCGACCGAGTCGCTTGAAGCCGCTGCACAAGACAACAGCCTGGGTATGTCCCATGACCTGTCGCCGTGGGGCATGTACAAAAACGCCGACATTGTCGTCAAAGCCGTGATGATCGGCCTGGCCATCGCCTCGATCATCACGTGGACCATCTGGATCGCCAAAGGCTTCGAACTGCTGGGCGCGAAGCGTCGCCTCAAGGGCGAAATCGCCGCCCTCAAACGCGCGCGTACTCTGGACGAAGCCAGCGCCGGTGCCAAGAAGCAAGGCACGCTCGCCAATCTTCTGGTTCATGACGCCCTCGAAGAAATGCACCTGTCGGTGAACAGCCGCGAACGCGAGGGCATCAAGGAACGCGTCAGCTTCCGTCTGGAGCGTCTGGTTGCCGCGTGCGGTCGCAACATGAGCATGGGCACCGGCGTACTCGCCACCATCGGTTCCACCGCGCCGTTCGTGGGCCTGTTCGGCACCGTGTGGGGCATCATGAACAGCTTCATCGGCATCGCCAAGACTCAGACCACCAACCTCGCCGTCGTAGCGCCGGGTATCGCCGAAGCCCTGCTCGCTACGGCACTGGGTCTGGTCGCCGCGATTCCGGCGGTGGTGATCTACAACGTCTTCGCCCGCTCCATCGCAGGCTACAAGGCGCAAGTGTCCGATGCGTCGGCGCAGGTTCTGTTGCTCGTCAGCCGCGATCTGGATCACCAGCCCGCCGTTGAACGTGCCCAACAGCCGCACATGGTAAAAATGGGGTAAACCATGGGCCTGCATCTTAACGAAGGTGGCGATGACCTCGCCGAGAACCACGAAATCAACGTGACGCCGTTCATCGACGTCATGCTGGTGCTGCTGATCATCTTCATGGTGGCGGCGCCGCTGGCCACGGTCGACATCAAGGTTGACCTGCCCGCCTCCACGGCGAAACCCGCGCCCCGACCCGAAAAGCCAGTGTTCCTGAGCGTCAAGGCCGACCAGAGCCTGTACCTGGGCGACGAAAAGGTCGCTCGCGAGCAGATCGGTCAGGTGCTGGACGCCAAGACAAAAGGCAAGAAGGACACGACGATCTTCTTCCAGGCCGACAAAGGCGTGGATTACGGCGATCTGATGGAGGTGATGAACCTTCTGCGCGGCGCCGGTTACCTGAAAGTCGGCCTGGTGGGTCTTGAGACGGTTGGTAAGAAATGATCAATACGCGCCAAAAACTGACGCGCTATAGCGGTAGTCTGTTGTTGGTGCTGGCGGTCCACGCCGTGGCGATTCTCGTCGCCCTGCGGTGGTCCTCTCCGCAGGCCGTCGAACTGCCACCGGCCGCGATGATGATCGAGCTGGCGCCTGTTCCCGAGCCAGCACCGCCGCCACCGCCGAAAGTCGTTCAACCGCCGCAGCCCCCTGCGCCTGAAGAGCAACTGCCGATTCCGCCTATCGCCGAAGCGCCAAAACCCGAAATCGCGATTCCGAAACCGGTCAAGCCGAAGCCCAAGCCTCAGCCGCCGAAACCGGTGAAGAAGGTCGAGCCGCCGAAGGAAGAGAAGCCTGCCGATGAAAAACCGGTAGACACTCAGCCGTCCAACGCCAAGCCGGAAAAATCCGCCGCCCCGGAACAGGCCCCGCCTGCGCCGCCGAGCACCGCATTGCCGAGCTGGCAGGGCGACCTGCTGCGTCACCTGAGCAAATTCAAGAAGTACCCGGAAGACGCGCGTCGTCGCGGCATGCAAGGCATCAACCGTTTGCGCTTCGTCGTCGATGGTGAAGGTCGCGTGCTGTCGTACGAAATCGCGGGGGGTTCGGGCAGTGCGGCACTGGATCGGGCGACGCTGGAAATGATCCGTCGCGCTCAGCCGCTGCCCAAGCCGCCACCGGAATTGCTCAACAACGGCACGCTCGAAGTCGTTGCGCCGTTCGTTTACTCGTTGGATAAACGCTGAAACGACGTTTTTACAATGACAGAGTGCCTGATAACGTGCGTCTATCGATTGCACCCGCTATGCTGGGGCCGCAACTTCATGGACGCACGCTATGACCCTCACAGAATTGCGCTATATCGTTACCCTCGCTCAAGAGCAGCATTTCGGCCACGCGGCCGAGCGGTGCCATGTCAGCCAGCCGACGCTGTCGGTGGGCGTGAAGAAGCTGGAAGATGAACTCGGTGTGCTGATTTTCGAGCGCAGCAAGAGTGCGGTACGTCTTACGCCGGTTGGCGAGGGCATCGTGGCTCAGGCACAGAAGGTGCTCGAACAAGCTCAAGGCATCCGTGAACTCGCCCAGACCGGCAAGAACCAACTGACCGCCCCGCTCAAAGTCGGCGCGATTTACACCGTCGGGCCTTACCTGTTCCCTCATCTGATTCCGCAACTGCATCGGGTCGCCCCGCAAATGCCGTTGTACATCGAAGAGAACTTCACTCACGTGCTGCGCGACAAGCTGCGCAACGGCGAACTCGACGCGATCATCATCGCTCTGCCGTTCAACGAAGCCGACGTGCTGACCATGTCGCTGTACGACGAGCCGTTCTACGTGCTGATGCCGGCCGACCACGCGTGGACCCAGAAAGCCACCATCGACGCTTCGGCGCTGAACGACAAGAGCCTGCTGCTGTTGGGCGAAGGCCATTGTTTCCGCGATCAGGTCCTCGAAGCCTGCCCGACGCTGGTCAAGGGCGGCGACAGCGCCAAGCACACCACGGTCGAATCCAGTTCGCTGGAAACCATCCGTCACATGGTTGCGTCGGGGCTTGGGGTTTCAATTCTGCCGATGTCCGCTGTGGACAGTCACCACTACGCGCCTGGCGTGATCGAGGTCCGTCCGCTGTCGCCACCTGTGCCGTTCCGCACAGTGGCCATCGCTTGGCGTGCCAGTTTCCCACGGCCTAAAGCCATCGAAATCCTGGCTGACTCGATCCGCCTGTGCTCGGTTGCGCGCCCTAAAGCCCAGGCCGAAGCGAGCTAAGTGGCGGTATGACTGAGCTGTCCCACGTCTCGGTCACGGCGCTCAAGGGCGTCGGCGAGGCCATGGCCGAAAAGCTGGCGAGGGTCGGCCTGGAAAACATTCAGGACGTCCTGTTTCACTTGCCCCTGCGCTATCAGGATCGCACCCGTGTCGTGCCCATCGGCGCGTTGCGGCCGGGGCAGGACGCGGTGATCGAAGGGGTGGTCAGCGGCGCTGACGTGGTGATGGGCAAGCGTCGCAGCCTGTTGGTGCGATTGGGTGACGGCACAGGCGTGCTGAGCCTGCGTTTCTATCACTTCAGCAACGCGCAGAAAGACGGCCTCAAGCGTGGCACCCACGTGCGCTGCTACGGCGAAGCGAGGCCCGGCGCGTCGGGGCTGGAAATCTATCACCCGGAATACCGCGCCATCACCGGTGAAGAGCACGTCGCCGTGGAGCAGACGCTCACGCCGATTTATCCCCTGACCGAAGGCCTCACACAGCAGCGATTGCGCCAGTTGTGCCAGCAAAGCCTCGGCATGCTCGGCCCGAAAAGCCTGCCTGACTGGCTCCCCGACGAGCTGGCGCGGGACTACCAACTCGCCCCGCTGTCGGACGCCATACATTATCTGCACCACCCACCGGCAGACGCCGATGTCGAAGAACTCGCACTCGGCCATCACTGGGCCCAGCACCGGTTGGCCTTCGAAGAACTGCTGACGCACCAATTGTCCCAGCAACGCCTGCGCGAAAGCCTGCGCTCCCAGCGCGCCCCCGCCCTGCCCCTGGCTAAAAAGCTACCGAAGCAGTTTCTGGCGAACCTCGGCTTTCCACCGACGGGGGCCCAGCAGCGGGTCGGCAAGGAAATCGCCTACGACCTCAGCCAGCAGGAACCCATGCTGCGGCTGATTCAGGGCGATGTGGGCGCGGGCAAGACCGTTGTCGCGGCCCTCGCTGCGTTGCAGGCCCTGGAAGCGGGTTATCAAGTCGCACTGATGGCGCCGACCGAGATTCTCGCCGAGCAGCACTTCATCAATTTCACCCGCTGGCTCGAACCCTTGGGCATTGAAACCGCGTGGCTGGCAGGCAAGCTCAAGGGCAAGGCTCGGGCTGCGTCGCTTGAACAGATCGCCAACGGTGCGCCCATGGTGGTCGGGACCCATGCGTTGTTTCAGGACGAAGTGCAGTTCAAGAACCTGGCCTTGGTGATCATCGACGAGCAGCACCGCTTTGGTGTGCAACAGCGTCTGGCCCTGCGCAAGAAAGGCGTCGGCGGTCGGATGTGCCCGCACCAGCTGATCATGACGGCGACACCCATCCCGCGCACGCTGGCGATGAGCGCTTACGCGGACCTCGACACGTCGATCCTTGATGAGCTGCCGCCCGGTCGGACGCCAGTCAACACCGTGCTGGTGGCTGACAGCCGCCGGATCGAAGTCGTCGAACGTGTTCGAAACGCCTGCGCTGAAGGGCGCCAGGCTTACTGGGTGTGCACGCTGATCGAAGAATCTGAAGAGCTGACCTGCCAAGCCGCCGAGACCACGTTCGAAGAACTGACCAGTGCCCTTGGCGAACTCAAGGTGGGGCTGATCCACGGTCGCATGAAGCCGGTCGAGAAAGCCGCCGTCATGGCCGAATTCAAACAAGGCCATTTACAGTTGCTGGTCGCCACCACTGTGATCGAGGTCGGTGTGGACGTGCCCAACGCCAGCCTGATGATCATCGAAAACCCCGAGCGACTGGGACTGGCGCAATTGCACCAATTGCGCGGACGAGTGGGACGCGGCAGTGCAGCCAGCCATTGCGTGCTGTTGTACCATCCACCTCTGTCGCAGATCGGCAAACAGCGATTGGGGATCATGCGCGAGACCAACGACGGTTTCGTGATTGCGGAAAAAGACCTCGAACTACGCGGCCCGGGCGAGATGCTCGGTACGCGACAAACAGGCCTGCTGCAATTCAAGGTCGCCGACCTGATGCGAGATGCTGATCTGCTGCCGGCAGTCCGAGACGCTGCCCAGGCATTGCTCGAACGCTGGCCAGCACACGTGAGTCCGTTGCTGGAACGCTGGTTGCGCCACGGCCAGCAATACGGGCAAGTGTGAAGTGGTCGGCAATCGGAACGTGTCTCACCTATAGAACAACCAAGCTGGTTATACTTCAGCAATTGTAGGAATCTGGATACAGGCCATGACAGAAGTTGCCCAAATCGACGCAACCCAACACGCCCCGTCTGTCATTCGACAGTTGCTTGGCAAAGCTGCCATCAACTTCCGCGAAGTCATGGACGACGACACACTTCCCACTGCGCAAAAGGTGCAGGCCATCTTGGCCCATGACACCGTCGGCGCGCTGCTGGTCCTGTTTCCGCAAAACCAACTGCTGGACCTGAATCGCATTACCGAGCTGACCGGCCGCAAACTGACAGCGGTTTCGCAGGATCATCTGGACCAGATGCTCAGCAAGAACAACCTGCGCAGCCTGCCTGCCCTTCCCGCCTTGACCAGCTCACCGTGCCTGTACGACGAACGCCTCCTGCTGGAGCCGACCGTACTGATCGAGTCTGGCGAGCCGGGTTTGTTGCTGGAAATCAGCAGCGATGACTTCAAGACGCTCCTGAGCAAGGCCAGCGCCGCCACGTTTGGCCACCTGGTCTCGACCGTCACGCCGAACCTCAAGCGCCCGGACGACGACCGCGAGGAAATCACCAAAGCCGTGCAGAACTTCACTGCGCGCCGCATCCAGCAGCGCTTGGAAGCGACCGTGGAAATCCCGCCGCTGGCCGACACCGCGCAGAAGATCATCAAGCTGCGGGTCGACCCGGATGCCACGATTGATGACATCACCGGCGTCGTCGAAACAGACCCAGCGCTGGCCGCCCAGGTGGTGAGCTGGGCCGCGTCGCCCTATTACGGCTCGGCAGGCAAGATTCGCTCGGTTGAAGATGCCATTGTTCGCGTGCTGGGTTTCGATCTGGTGATCAACCTGGCCTTGGGCCTGGCGCTGGGCAAAACCCTGGAATTGCCGAAGGATCACCCGCAGCACGCGACGCCGTACTGGCAGCAGTCGATCTACACAGCAGCGGTCATCGAGGGCCTCACCCGTGCAATGCCACGCGCAGAGCGTCCTGAGAGCGGCCTGACCTACCTGGCGGGCTTGCTGCACAATTTCGGTTACCTGCTGCTGGCCCACGTGTTCCCGCCGCACTTTTCGCTGATCTGTCGCCAGATCGAGGTCAACCCGCACCTGCACCACAGTTTCGTGGAACAGCACTTGCTGGGCATTACCCGCGAGCAGATCGGTGCGTGGCTGATGCGCAATTGGGACATGCCCGACGAGCTGGCCACAGCCCTGCGCTTCCAGCACGACCCGCATTACGACGGCGAACACCACAAGTACGCCAACCTGGTATGTCTGGCGGTGCGATTGCTGCGCAAGGAAGGCATCGGGTCTGGCCCGATGGAAAGCATTCCGGATGAGCTGTTCGAGCGTCTGCAATTGCCGCGCGAAAAAGCTGAAGACGTGGTGCAGAAAGTGCTGGAAGCCGAAGTGTTGCTACGCGAGTTGGCGTCGCAGTTTCATTAAGCCGAATACTTGCTGCGCCCTACATACTGTAGGAGCGCGGCTTGTCCCGCGATCTGTCGGGCACCGACAGTAAAACCGGCAGACTCTGACTGTCTGAGAGACCGCATCAGCTGATTTCACGGCGACTGCGTCCCCGATCGCGGGACAAGCCACGCTCCTACAGAATTACGCCTTCTTCTTCCTCGGCTTCAAATACTTCGTCAGGCCCTGAAACCACATCACCAGTCCGGTGTTGCCGGTGACCTGAATGTTCTTGTCCTGAATCCCCTGCATGAACGCCAACTGCTTGTTCTTCGCCTGCATCGTGGCGAAACCGTAGGCGGCATCCCTGAACGAAATCGCAAAGGCGGGCGCGGCCACCGCGCCACGCTGGCTGCTGACGCGCTGATCGCGCACCACAAAATGCCGTGCAACCTTGCCATCCTGCGTCTGCAACTGAAACGTCAGGTCTTTGCCCGCCAGTTGTTGCTGAAAAGCCGGGTTAGTGCGACTGGCGCGCGCCATCAACAGGCCCAGCATCCAGAGAAGAAAGCGAAACTTCATGTTCAAGGCCTCTACCGACACGTGCGAATACAGCGTTGAGCGCCAGTGTAGCGAGCTTGAAGACGAGGTGAACGAGCAGAACCTGCTGGTCGCAAAATGGCGGGATAGACAGCGCTCCGTATATCGCGGGCAATAAAAATGGGCATCCCGCTTTTGCAGGTATGCCCATTGGCTGCCGTTCGCCTTCCGCAAGGCGTCCAGCGATTTATTACGGGTTAACAGTGTCTTTCAGAAGCTTGCCTGGCTTGAACGCTACGGTGTTGCTTGCTTTGATTTTCACCGGCTCGCCCGTCTGCGGGTTTTTACCCGTGCGTGCGCCACGATGGCGTTGCAGGAAAGTGCCGAAGCCCACGAGGGTGACGCTGTCCTTTTTGTGCAAGGCGTTGGTGATTTCGTCCAGGACGGCATTGAGGACGCGATTGGCTTGTTCTTTGGTGAGATCTGCTTTTTCAGCAATAGCGGCTGCGAGTTCTGGTTTACGCATATGAAGCCTCTTTTACGGTTTTTTGTTTTTATGTCCCGTGCGGCCCTGGCGGGCAGCGAGCAGGTGCCGCGACGGCTCTACGTAGCGGCAGACCGGAATGAGGATGGCATGCTGCAGAATCCCGCGCCAGTGCAGGAGCGACGTTTGTAGCAACAAAAACGTGCCTTATCCGACAGAACGACAAGTATTTACGCCAAGAGTGGCGGGAGTGCCTTGTTGAGCGCCAGTTTGTCCACCACCGCCGCCCCGGTGAGCGCGTAGCCCAGCAGGTTGCCGCTCGCGTCGTGGCACAGCGCCTTGATGTCAGCGCCTTGCCCTTCGACGCTCCAGATGCCTTCCAGCCCTTTTGGCACCGGCGAAACCACCAGCGGGCAAACGGGGGTTTTGACGGTGACCGGCATCGGGCCGTACTTCACGGCAGTTGGCGTCCCGGCGAGGGTTTGTGCCAACGCACGGGCGCAACTCATCAGTGGCATCACATACAGCAAGTTGAGGCCATCGACTTCGGCGCAATCGCCCAGCGCATAAATGTTGGCGTGAGAAGTTTTAAGGTGACGATCGACCACCACGCCGCGCCCGATCTCAAGACCCGCTGCCGCCGCGAGGTCGACACGCGGGCGCAACCCAATGGCCGAAACCACCAGATCGCACTGCAACACTTCGCCATCGGACAGGTGCGCTTCGAGGCCGTCTTCAGTCCGGGTCAGGCGGCTCAATACGGGTCCCAAATGGAAACGCGCACCGAGACTTTCCAGCCCTGCCTGCACGGCAGCCGCAGCCGCTGGATGCAGCAAGGTCGGCATGACTTGCTCGCACGGCGCGACCAAGTCGACCTCGTAACCGCCAAGAATCAGGTCGTTGGCGAACTCGCAGCCAATCAGGCCAACGCCCAGAATCAGCACGCGACGCTTGCCCGACGCGGCTGCACGAAAACGCGCGTAGTCTTCCAGATCGTTGATCGGGAAGATCGCATCGCTCGCGTCACCTTCGACTGGCACGCGCACGGTTTCCGCGCCCCACGCCAGGATCAGGTCGCGGTAGTGAACCGACTCTTCGCCGATCCACAGGCGTTTGTGGCCGGGGTCGATGCCGCTGATGCGGGTGTGGGTGCGCACTTCGGCCTTTAATTGCTCGGCCATCGCGCCGGGTTCGGCCATGCTCAGTCCGTCGGCTTCCTTGTTCTTGCCAAACCCGGTGGAGAGCATGGGCTTGGAATAGGAACGACCGTCATCGGCGGTGATCAGCAACAGCGGGGTTTCGCCATCGAGCTTGCGAAATTCGCGGGCGAGGTTATAGCCCGCCAGGCCAGTTCCGATGATCACCACAGGCGCGTTCATTCATTTCTCCAAAGTCAGTCAGAAAACAAAAATCAGGCGATTTCGATCATCTCGAAATCCATCTTGCCGACCCCACAATCAGGGCACAGCCAGTCTTCCGGCACGTCTTCCCAGCGGGTACCGGGTGCAATGCCGTCATCGGGCCAACCGTCGGCTTCGTTGTAAATCAGGCCACAGACAATGCATTGCCACTTTTTCATCAGTCGGTTCTCTCGGTTCTCAGGCTGGACGGGCCCAGACGTTTGGCGGTCGTCGCACTTTTTCGAATGGGTCAGGGCGTTTTACTGATCGGAGGGCGATGACGCAAGTTTCATCGACGCTTATGGCCCGCTCCGGTCGTCGGCCAGAATCGTCAATCATGCTAAGCTCGCCGCCTCGATTGCTGCCAATATCTGCTCACTGTGATCCAGCAAAATCCTGCATGCCCCTCCCCTCACTGGCTGTCGCGTGATCAACTGATCGAAGCGCCTGACACCGTCGTCCTCGAATGGCTGTTCCACGAAGACTCCCTGACCCGCCGCCTGACCCGGCTCTCTCACGATGGCTTTAGCGTCATGCCGTTGTTCGAGGGCTGGCAACGTCTGCGTGCCGACGAATGCGCGGCGTTGGACTTGCCCGATGGCAGCGAAGGCTGGGTGCGAGAGGTTTACCTGCTGGGTCATGGCGAAAAATGGGTGTTCGCCCGCAGCGTGGCCGGTCGTGCCGCGCTGGAGCGGGACGGTCTGCACATGGATGAACTGGGCACGCGCTCGCTGGGCGAATTGTTGTTCAGCGACCGCGCGTTCGCACGCGGCCCATTGCAAATCTGCCAATACCCCGCGCCATGGCTGCCCGACGCCGATGTCGCGCCCGGTCTCTGGGGGCGACGCTCATGCTTCAGCCGCGGCCCGTTGAGCATTCTGGTGGCTGAAGTGTTTTTGCCGACGGTCTGGCACGCCATCCATCACATTGCCGATTCCCATCAGGAGCGCCGCTGATGTACCTGTCGCTGCTCAAAGCCCTCTCCCGGCTGCACCCTCGCGCGTGGGACTTCATTCAACTGATGCGCATCGAGAAGCCGATCGGCATTTACCTGCTGCTGTGGCCGACGCTGTGGGCGTTGTGGATCGCGGGCAAAGGCTCGCCGTCGCTGGGTAATGTGCTGATTTTCGTGATCGGCGTGTTTCTGATGCGTGCTGCAGGCTGCGTGATCAATGACTTCGCGGACCGCAAGGTCGATGGTCACGTCAAACGCACCGAGCAACGCCCGCTGGTGAGTGGCAAAGTCACGTCGAAGGAAGCGCTGGCGCTATTCGCGATTCTGGTGGCGCTGAGTTTTGGTCTTGTCTTGCTGACCAACGCCACCACGATCTGGCTGTCGTTTGGCGGCCTGGCGCTGGCGGCAACCTACCCATTCATGAAGCGCTACACCTATTACCCGCAAGTGGTGCTGGGGGCGGCGTTTTCGTGGGGCATGCCGATGGCGTTCACGGCGCAGACCGGCGATCTGCCTGCTGCCGCATGGCTGCTGTACATCGCCAATCTGCTGTGGACCGTGGGCTACGACACCTATTACGCGATGACCGACCGCGAAGACGACTTGAAGATTGGCGTGAAATCCACGGCGGTGCTGTTCGGCGATGCGGACCGGGTGATCATCCTGACGCTGCAGGGCCTGGCGCTGTTCTGCCTGATGCTGGCCGGCTCACGTTTCGAGTTGGGCCTGTATTTCTTCCTCGGCCTGCTGTTGGCCGCCGGGTGTTTCGCCTGGGAGTTCTGGTCGACGCGGGACAAAGACCCGCAAGCCTGTTTCAAAGCCTTTCTACATAACCACTGGGCGGGATTGGCGATCTTCGTCGGAATTGTCGTGGACTACGCGCTGCGCTGACCCGTTGCGGGACAGCGCAGGTTCAAGCCTCAGATCAAGGCTTGGCCACGTGCCAGACGTCGCCCTTGCCATCGCCGGTTTTGTCACCCTCGGCTTTGTCGGCCTTGAAGGTGTACAGCGGTTTGCCTTTATAGACCCACTGGGAAGCGCCGTCGTCACGCTTGATGATGGTCCAGTCACCCTCGGCTTTATCGCTGGCGCTGGCGGTCAACGGTGGCCAGTTGGTCGCGCACTGATCGTTGCACACCGACTTACCGGCTGAGGTGTCTTTGTCGAAGGTGTAGAGGGTCATGCCTTTGTGGTCTGTCAGCACGCCCCCAGTGGTCATTGCCGGCGCGGCAGCGAACGCCAGGCCGGACGAGGCCACGGCAGCAGCGGCCAGAAGGCTCATGAATGCGGAAGAAATTTTAGCCATCGGTACATCCTCTTTTTGTTCGTCGATATTTAGACATTTGTTGTAGGACAGGACCGACAGTCTAGCGCGAGGCCAGACATCCCGCCTCATTCGAACTAACCTGTCACACGACTGCAATAATTCCGTTATCTAATGCGCCCCAAGACAGTTAAATGACATGAGGTTCGAGGCATGGTTGGCAGGAGCATTCTGATCGTCGACGACGAAGCGCCGATTCGCGAGATGATCGCCGTCGCACTGGAAATGGCCGGCTATGACTGCATGGAGGCAGAGAACTCTCAACAGGCTCACGCCGTCATCGTCGACCGCAAACCCGATTTGATTCTGCTCGACTGGATGCTGCCTGGCACTTCCGGCATCGAGCTGGCGCGCCGTTTGAAGCGCGACGAGCTGACCGGCGACATCCCGATCATCATGCTCACCGCCAAAGGCGAAGAGGACAACAAGATCCAGGGGCTTGAAGTCGGCGCCGATGATTACATCACCAAGCCTTTCTCCCCCCGCGAACTGGTCGCGCGCCTCAAGGCCGTGCTGCGTCGTGCGGGTCCGAACGACGGCGAGTCGCCGATCGAAGTTGGCGGTCTGCTGCTCGACCCGATCAGCCACCGCGTGACCATCGACGGCAAGCCTGCTGAGATGGGTCCGACCGAATACCGCCTGCTGCAATTCTTCATGACGCACCAGGAGCGGGCCTACACCCGCGGGCAACTGCTCGATCAGGTCTGGGGCGGCAACGTTTATGTTGAAGAGCGCACCGTGGACGTTCATATCCGTCGTCTGCGCAAAGCCCTCGGCGATGCCTATGAAAATCTGGTACAAACCGTCCGCGGTACTGGCTACCGTTTCTCCACCAAAAGCTGAGCACGCTTTTGGGAGCGGATTCGCCATTCGCTGAAAACAAGGACGCGTTAATTGAATCACAACTGGCATGGCACCCTGATCCGCCATCTGCTGCTATTGGTCACGGCCGCACTGCTGGCCGGGCTGATCAGTGGGCATTACGGCGCGTGCCTGGCTGTCGCTCTGGGTCTGTACCTGGCCTGGACCCTCAAACAATTGCTGCGCCTGCACGACTGGTTGCGCCATCACAAACCCGACGAGCCGCCGCCTGACGGTTACGGCCTGTGGGGCGACGTCTTCGACAGCATTTATCACCTGCAACGCCGCGACCAACGCGTGCGGGGGCGTCTGCAAGCGGTCATCGATCGCGTGCAGGAGTCCACGGCAGCACTGAAAGACGCGGTGATCATGCTCGACAGCGATGGCAACCTGGAATGGTGGAACCGCGCTTCTGAAACCCTCCTGGGCCTGAAAACCCCTCAAGACAGCGGTCAGCCGGTCACCAACCTCGTGCGCCACCCGCGCTTCAAGGAATATTTCGAGCAAGCCAATTACGCCGAGCCGCTGGAGATTCCATCGCCGGTGAATGACCGCTTGCGCATTCAGATGCTGATCACCCGCTACGGCAACAACGAGCACCTGATGCTGGTGCGCGATGTCACCCGCCTTCATCAGTTGGAACAGATGCGCAAGGACTTCGTCGCCAACGTGTCCCATGAGCTGCGCACGCCGCTGACGGTGATCTGTGGTTATCTGGAAACCCTGCTCGATAACGCCGAAGACGTGAACCCTCGCTGGCTGCGTGCGTTGCAGCAGATGAACCAGCAAGGTGGCCGCATGCAGACCCTGCTCAACGACCTGCTGTTGCTGGCGAAGCTCGAAGCCACCGATTACCCGTCGGACAACCAGCCCGTGTCGGTCCCCGCCCTCCTGCAATCCATTACCAGTGACGCGCAGGCGTTGTCCGGCAGCAAGAATCAGCAGATCACGCTGGATATCGAAGACCACGTGAACCTCAAAGGCAGCGAAGCGGAGTTGCGAAGCGCGTTCTCCAACTTGATCTTCAATGCCGTGAAATACACCCCCGCCGACGGCAGGATACGCGTGCGCTGGTGGGCTGACGGACGTGGCGCACACCTGAGCGTCCAGGACTCGGGCATCGGCATCGATCCCAAGCACATCCCACGCTTGACCGAGCGTTTCTACCGTGTTGATTCCAGCCGTGCTTCAAATACGGGCGGCACCGGATTGGGGTTGGCCATCGTCAAGCACGTGCTGTTGCGCCATCGGGGCGCAATGGAGATCAACAGTGTGTTGGGCAAAGGCAGCGTATTTATCTGCAACTTCGCTCCCGCGCAAATGACCAAGCCCTAGCAAAGCACGTGGATAGCCGCTAAATTGCTGCGCTTATGCCCCCGATTCGTGGGGGTTTATGACGTCCCTTATCAAAACGGAACCTGCAAAACTCCATCATGGACCCTTCCCCTGGTATTAGCCTCGCTTCGATTTTCGCCGACTTCGGCATGATTCTCTTCGCAATGATTCTGGTCCTGCTCAACGGCTTCTTCGTTGCGGCAGAGTTCGCCATGGTCAAACTGCGCTCTACACGCGTGGAAGCCATTGCCGAGAAAAACGGCTGGCGCGGCCGCATCCTGCGCACGGTTCACAGTCAACTCGATGCCTACCTCTCGGCCTGTCAGCTGGGCATCACCCTCGCCTCCCTTGGCCTGGGTTGGGTCGGTGAACCTGCGTTCGCGCATTTGCTGGCGCCGCTGCTGGAAATGCTGGGCGTGAATTCGCCGGAAGTCGTCAAAGGCGTGTCGTTCTTCACCGCCTTCTTCGTGATTTCGTACCTGCACATCGTGGTTGGCGAACTGGCGCCCAAGTCTTGGGCCATTCGCAAACCAGAGCTGCTGTCGCTGTGGACGGCGGTGCCGCTGTACCTGTTCTACTGGGCCATGTACCCGGCGATTTACCTACTCAACGCCAGCGCCAACGGTATCCTGCGCATTGCAGGCCAGGGCGAGCCTGGCCCGCATCACGAGCACCATTACAGCCGCGAAGAGCTCAAGCTGATCCTGCACTCCAGCCGGGGCCAGGACCCGAGCGACCAAGGCATGCGTGTGCTGGCGTCAGCCGTGGAAATGGGCGAGCTGGAAGTGGTGGACTGGGCAAACTCCCGCGAAGACCTCGTCACGCTGGATTTCAACGCACCGCTCAAGGAAATCCTCGCGCTGTTCCGCCGCCACAAGTTCAGCCGCTATCCGGTGTACGACGCCGAGCGTGGCGAATTTGTCGGCCTGCTGCACATCAAGGACCTGCTGCTGGAACTGGCGGCGCTGGATCACCTTCCGGAAGCGTTCGACCTCGCTGAGCTGACCCGTCCGCTTGAGCGCGTGTCCAAACACATGCCGCTGTCGCGCCTGCTGGAGCAGTTCCGTCAGGGCGGCGCGCACTTTGCGCTGGTCGAGGAAGCCGACGGCAAGGTGATCGGCTACCTGACCATGGAAGACGTGCTGGAAGTGCTGGTGGGCGACATTCAGGACGAACACCGCAAGGCCGAGCGCGGCATCCTCGCGTACCAACCGGGCAAACTGCTGGTGCGGGGCGACACGCCGCTGTTCAAGGTCGAGCGGCTGCTGAGCATCGATCTGGACCACGTCGAGGCCGAAACCCTTGCCGGCCTGATTTACGACAGCCTGAAGCGCGTGCCTGAGGAAGAGGAAGTCATGGAAGTCGAAGGGCTGCGCATCATCATCAAAAAGATGAAGGGCCCGAAGATCGTGCTGGCGAAGGTGTTGAAGCTGGATTGATGTAAGCCCGAACGATATGGAAAACCTGTGGGAGCGAATTCATTCGCGACGCGGCGACACATCCGACGGGGATGTGTTGGCTTCACCGGCCTCTCGCGAATGAATTCGCTCCTACAGAGACACGCCCCGCCGCACCAGTATCAATTCCCGCCAATCGCAAAATTCGGCAGGCTCTGCACTGGCTGGGCGAATTCGTAGGGGATTGACTCCAGCGCCAGCCCGACGTTGCGCTGCACCACGAAATGCAGGTGCGGCCCAGTGCTGTTGCCGGTGTTGCCGGAAAGCCCCAGTGGCGTGCCCACCACGATGCGCTGCCCTTCCTTCACGCTGACCGACCCTTGCTTCAAATGCAGGTACACGCCCATCGTCCCGTCGTCGTGAAGGATGCGCACGAAGTTGCCTGAGGGGTTCGCGCCTCGGCCTGTCTGGCTGTTCTCGGTCTTGATCACGGTCCCGCTGCGCGCGGCGATGATCTGTGTGCCTTCCGGCATGGCGATGTCGATGGCGTAGCGGCTTCTCGCACCCACATGGCTGTAGGCGCCGTTGGGGCCCTGGCTGATGCGGAATGGCCCGCCGACCCACGGCAGCGGATAACGATACCCTCCCACGTTGCTCACAAGGCCCCGCTGCGGGTCGCCGACAATCGAGCGCAAGCTCGGCTTGTAGGCCATGGCCTTGCTCGGGATTTGCGGGCTGAGGGCGATCAGCCGTTCGTTGCTGCGGGCGGGAATCGTGCGGCGAATGACCTGATCGGCGACGCCAACGACGTTCTTCACGCCTGACAGCTTCAGCTCGATTTCCACCGGCGCATACAGGTCGTTGCGCACGTAAAGACTGTCGGTGCCTTTGGCTTTTTTGACGTTCAGGCGTACCTGACTGTCGATGTGCTCGACCATGCGCTCGCGCAGCTTCATCACCTGGGCGCCTTTGACGGGTTGGTCGGTAAACGAGACCACGCCGTTGGCGTCGGTGAATCGATAAATGGTGATGGCGGAGGCCGACTGCGCAGCCAGCAGCAATGCACACACGACCAGCAAGCGCTCTAACATCGGGATAGGCCTGGCGTAAGGGACGATTGGCGCCCAGCCTAGCAGCGAAGCCGATAGAACGGGACTTATCCGTATCAATCGGCAATAGACGAAGCGTCAAGGAAATCGCGTCAGGGTCAGGCGCGAAGGGTTTTGCAATTTCTATGCTGAGTTGGGAATGCGTTTGGTCAGCTTGTCGGGCTGCAACGACTCTGTGGGAGCGAATTCATTCGCGATGCAATCGTACAGCCGATACATCTGCTGCGACCGCACCGGCCTTTCGCGAATAAATTCGCTCCCACAGGTTTTGTGACCGTCCTGTAATTGCGGTCAGTTGGATTTACTTACGCCCCAGGCACGAAGTGCTTGAGCGCTGTGCCGCGAGCAATCAGGCGCGACAGGTAGTCGAGCTTCTGGGTGTCTTGGTCGACGAAGCGGAAAGTCAGTTGCAGCCAGTCACTGTCTGGTTTCTGTTCGAACGCGGCGATGGCGTGCAGGTACCCGTTCAACCGCGCCACTTCGGCGTTCTCGCCCTGTTCCAGATCGAGCACGGCGCTGTCCAGAATCTGCGGCAGGGTTTCACTGCGGCGTACGACCAGCGACGCCTCTTTCAGCGTCAAGGCCTTGATCACGCATTGCTGAGTGCCGCTGGACAGACGCAACTGGCCCTGACCACGGCCGGTGGGCTCAGTCGACGCCGCGGCCGGAGCGGCGGGCCTGATCAACGGTTGCGTCGGAGCAGACACCGCTGGCGTCGCGGACACGACTTCCGGACGATTGCCCGTCAGCGCGCTTAGAGAGTCGTTGGCGAACGCCGCTGCAGCACGAGCCGGGCCGGACGACATCAAGGCCTCCAGCTTGCCGACCTTGTGCAGCGCCTTCTTCACTTTCGTCAGCAACTGTTCATTGGTGAACGGCTTGCCGATGAAATCGGAAACGCCCGCCTGAATCGCCTGAATGACGTTTTCCTTGTCACCACGGCTGGTCACCATGATGAACGGCATGCCTTTCAGGCTTTCTTGCTGACGGCACCAGGTCAGCAATTCAAGCCCGGACATCTCGGGCATTTCCCAATCGCACAACACCAGGTCGAAGACCTCTTTGGTCAGCAGGACCTGAGCTTTTCGGCCATTGACTGCGTCTTCCAGCGTGACGCCGGGAAAGGCGTTACGCAGCCCTTTCTTAACCAGGTCGCGGATGAACGGCGCGTCATCCACCACCAATACACTGACTTTACTCATCGACGCTCCTGATGGCGTGTTCACCGCAAATGGCGAGCATATCGCTGGCTGGTGGCCAACTGCCAAAATTGTTTGACGACACCGGGACATTTATTCGCGGGTGACAGAAAATAGGCGGCCTGAAAGGACTGAATCCCCCAAAAAAAACGCCCGGCGTTCGCCAGGCGTTTTTTCTCAGGCAATCTTACTTATCGTCAGGCGAGGCCGGAACATTAGGTATTTCGGCGGACAGACCTTCGACTTCTTCCTGCATGCGCTTCAGACCCAAGTGACGCACATCGGTACCGCGCACCAGATAGATCACCAGCTCCGAGATGTTACGAGCGTGGTCGCCGATACGCTCCAGCGAACGCAGGACCCAGATCACGTTGAGCACGCGAGAAATCGAGCGCGGGTCTTCCATCATGTACGTGACCAGCTCACGCAGCGCGGTCTTGTACTCGCGGTCGATGGTCTTGTCGTACTTCGCGACCGACAGCGCCAGATCGGCGTCGAAACGGGCGAACGAATCGAGAGCGTCACGGACCATTTTGCTCACCTGGTCACTGATGTGGCGCACTTCCACATAACCGCGTGGCGACTCGCCTTCTTCGCACAGCTGAATGGCGCGACGGGCGATCTTGGTGGATTCGTCACCGATGCGCTCCAGGTCGATGACCGACTTGGAGATGCTGATGATCAGACGCAGGTCGGAAGCGGCAGGCTGACGACGGGCCAGAATGCGCAGGCACTCTTCGTCGATGTTGCGCTCCATCTGGTTGATGCGATCGTCGACTTCGCGAACCCGTTGGGCCAGGCCCGAATCGGCTTCGATCAGCGCGGTGACCGCGTCATTGACCTGCTTCTCGACCAGGCCACCCATTTCCAGCAGGTGGCTGCGAACCTCTTCCAGTTCAGCGTTGAACTGCTGGGAGATGTGATGTGTGTGGCTGTCTTTGATCATGCTGAGTGTCCGTCCGATTGATTGCGCGGTGGTTCAGGGCTGACGAAACACGTGCTAGCCGTAACGACCGGTTATGTAGTCTTCAGTCTGCTTTTTGGTCGGATTGGTGAACAACGTATCGGTGTCCCCAAACTCGACCACCTTGCCCATGTGCATAAAAGCGGTGTAATCCGATACACGCGCCGCCTGCTGCATGTTGTGGGTAACGATCACAATGGTGTATTTGGATTTCAGTTCGTAGATCAGCTCTTCGACTTTTAACGTCGAAATCGGGTCGAGCGCAGAGCACGGCTCATCCAGCAGCAGCACTTCAGGTTCGACGGCGATAGTGCGGGCGATCACCAGACGTTGCTGCTGACCACCGGAAAGCCCGAGCGCCGACTCGTGCAGGCGGTCTTTGACCTCATCCCACAGCGCCGCGCCACGCAGTGCCCACTCGACCGCCTCGTCGAGCGTGCGCTTTTTGTTGATGCCCTGAATCCGCAAGCCATAGACCACGTTTTCATACACGGTCTTGGGGAACGGGTTCGGCTTCTGGAACACCATGCCCACGCGACGGCGCAGTTCGGCGACATCCTCACCCTTGGTGTAGATGTCGTGGCCGTACATCTTGATCTCGCCCTGCACCCGGCAGCCGTCCACCAGATCGTTCATGCGGTTGAACGTGCGCAACAAGGTCGATTTGCCACAGCCCGACGGGCCGATGAACGACGTCACCCGTTGCTTCGGGATGTTCATCTGAATGTCGAACAGCGCCTGCTTGTCACCGTAGAACAGGTTCAGGCCCGGCACTTCCAGCGCCACGTCTTCGCTGGCCATGTCCAGCCCCTGGCGCTTGCGCCCCAGAGCCGACATGTTCACGCCGTGTGTGTGTGGATCTTTCTGCATCTCTCTCTCACATCGTTTTTAGCGGCAGGCGTTAAGCCGTGAGCTACAAGTGGAGCAAACGGGGAGCGGCTTGTAGTTTGCCGCTTGAAGCTCGTCGCTGCGGTCATCCATCGAGGGCGCGGTACTTCTCGCGCAGCCGGTTTCGAATGGTCACTGCCGACAGGTTCAACAGCGCAATCACCAGCACCAGCAACAGCGCCGTGGCGTACACCAGCGGCCTTGCAGCTTCGACGTTGGGGCTCTGGAAGCCCACGTCATAAATATGAAAGCCCAGGTGCATGATCTTCTGATCGAGGTGCAAATACGGGTAGTTGCCGTCCACGGGCAGCGACGGCGCAAGCTTGACCACGCCCACCAGCATCAACGGCGCGACTTCACCCGCTGCGCGAGCGACAGCCAGAATCAGGCCGGTCATCATCGCCGGGCTTGCCATCGGGAGCACGATCTTCCACAGGGTTTCTGCCTTGGTCGCGCCGAGTGCCAGCGAGCCTTCGCGCAGGGTCAGCGGGATGCGCGCCAGACCTTCCTCGGTCGCCACGATCACCACCGGCACCGCGAGCAGCGCGAGGGTCAACGACGCCCAAAGCAGACCCGGCGTGCCAAAGGTCGGCGTAGGCAGCGCTTCGGGGAAGAACAGCCGATCCAGCGAACCGCCCAGCACATAGACGAAGAAGCCCAGACCGAACACCCCATACACAATGGCCGGGACCCCGGCCAGGTTGTTCACGGCGATGCGGATCAGCCGCGTCACCAGCCCCTGACGGGCGTATTCACGCAGGTAGACCGCCGCCAGCACGCCGAACGGGGTCACGATCACCGCCATGATCAGGGTCATCATTACGGTGCCGAAGATCGCCGGGAAAATCCCGCCCTCGGTGTTGGCTTCGCGCGGGTCGTCGCTGAGGAATTCCCACAGCTTCTGGAAGTAGAAGCCCAACTTGGTCGCGACGCTCATGGCATTGGGCTGATACGCATGCACAACCTTGCCAAGGCTGATTTCCACTTCTTTGCCGTTGGCGTCACGGGCGGTCAGGCTGTCGCGCGCAAAATCAGCATGCAAGGCAGAGAGGCGCGACTCGATATCCTTGTAACGCGCGTCGTACTCGGCGCGCTCGGTCGCCATGTCGGCCTGGGCCTCGGCGTCCAGTTGGCCGTTAAGCTCCAGCTTGCGAGCCTGAAGGCGCAGGCGTTCGATGCCGTGGTTGATCGCGCCGATGTCGGTCTTTTCCAGACTGTCCAATTCATCGGAGATTGTTTGCGCCCGCTCGATGCGTTCGCGCAACTGTGGCCACGCGGCCTCGCCCTCGGCAATGACCTTGCCGTTTTCTTTGACGTTGACCAGATAGCCGTAAAAATTGCCCCACTCCCGACGCTCGATCGTCATCAGCTCGGCGGGTCTTTTCTGGTCCTTCAGCCACTCACCGATGACCCAGCTGAAATCGCTGGGGTTGAGGTCGCGGTTTCCGACCTTGAACAGGTCGCGGGTCATGAACTCCGGCCCTTGATCCGGCACCGGCAATCCGGTCGCCTTGAGGCGGGCACGTGGGACTTGCTCGGACTGCACCAGCTCGCCGACCAGCACGTGTTTTTCCTGACCGGGAACGTCGTATTGGGCGGAAATCACGTCCGCTGGCCAGAAATGCCCCAGCCCACGCACGGCAATCACCGCCAACAAGCCGATGGTCATGATCACGGCAATCGACACGGCACCCGCGCTGATCCAAACGCCGGGGGCGCCGCTGTTGAACCAGCTCTTGAGGGCGGTCTTTTTCATCTGAATACCTGCCCTAGAGAGATGAATACTGCTTGCGCAGGCGCTGACGAATCAGCTCTGCCAAGGTGTTCATGATGAAAGTGAAGACCAGAAGCACCAGCGCCGCGAGGAACAACACACGGTAGTGGCTGCCGCCCACCTCGGATTCCGGCATCTCGACCGCAACGTTGGCCGCGAGCGTACGCATGCCTTCGAACAGGTTCATGTCCATGATTGGCGTGTTGCCCGTGGCCATCAACACGATCATGGTTTCGCCCACCGCGCGGCCCATGCCGATCATCAGCGCCGAGAATATTCCGGGACTGGCCGTGAGCAACACCACGCGCATCAAGGTCTGCCAAGGCGTGGCGCCCAGCGCCAGGGAGCCGAGTGTCAGGCCGCGAGGCACGCTGAACACGGCGTCTTCGGCAATCGAATAAATGTTGGGGATCACGGCAAAACCCATCGCGATACCGACGACCAAGGCGTTGCGTTGATCATAGGTGATGCCCAGATCGTTGGTGATCCATGAACGCATGTCGCCCTCGAAGAACCAATTCTCCATGTGCGAACTCATGCCCAGCGAGAACCAGCCCACCAGCAGAATGACCGGAATCAGGACCGCGCTTTCCCAGCCGTCGGGCACGCGCAGGCGAATCGAATCAGGCAAGCGCGTCCACAGATAACCCGCCAGCAGAATGCCGATGGGGGTCAGAAGCAGCAGGCTGAAAATCCCCGGCAAGTGCCCTTCCAGGTACGGCGCCAGAAACAGCCCGGCGAAGAAGCCAAGGATGACGGTCGGCATGGCTTCCATCAGCTCGATGACCGGCTTGACCTTGCGGCGCATGCCAGGCGCCATGAAGTAGGCCGTATAAATCGCAGCGGCAATGGCCAGCGGCGCGGCCAGCAGCATCGCGTAGAACGCGGCCTTGAGCGTGCCGTAGGTGAGCGGGGCCAGGCTCAGCTTGGGTTCGAAGTCACTGTTCGAGGCCGTGGACTGCCAGATGTATTTGGGCTCGTCGTAGTTCTCGTACCAGACCTTGTCCCACAACGCGCTCCATGAGACCTCCGGGTGCGGGTTGTTCAGGGTCAAAGGCACCAGCTTGCCGTTGTCTTCGACGACGATGCGATCGGCGCGCGGCGACAGGGCCATGACCGACGGGCCGCTGGCGACCGGATCGACCAGTAACGTGCGATGGGCCGTGCTGTGGAACACGCCCAGCTTGCCGGAGGTGTCCATGGCAATGAAGCCTTTGCGGCGTTGCTCGGCGGTGATCTGCGAGATGGGTGCGCCGCTCATTTTGAAATCGCGGATATGCTGCAAGCGCATCTCGCCATCGACGTCGCGGGCCATGAACCATTGGGCGATGTTGCCGCGAGAACTGCCTATCATCAGAGAAATGCCGCCCACCAGCTGCGTGCTGGCGGTGGTTTCAGCGTTGGCGTCTTCCAGCAGCTTGTAGCGACCGTTGAGCGTGCGGTCTTGCAGATTGAACACGTCGGCCTGGGCGCGACCATTGATGACGTACAGCCATTGCTGACGCGGATCGACGTAAATCGCTTTCACCATGGCCGACAGTTGTGGCAGCGCAATGCGGTTCTGTTCGCGGGTGGTTTCGCCGGTCATCAGGTTTTCGGACTGGGTCAGCGACAGCACGTGCAGTTCCGCACCCGTCGCGCCCGCGAGAATCAGCGTGGTGTCGTTGGCGTTGAGGCTGACATGCTCAAGTGCACGCCCAGCGTCATCCAACACCAAGGGGGTTTCGCCGTAGGGCCACGTGATAGCCGGGGTGATGGTCTTTTTGTTGCCGGGGTAGCTGATCGGGTAGGCGTGCTTGAACACCAGCACCTGGCCATTGGACAAACCTACCGCCATCAGCGGCTTGCCGGGCTGATCCTGCGCCACCGACGTCACGTGGGCGCCAGCAGGGACCGGCAGCGCAACACGGGTGACCTCGCTGCCGTCGGCCATATTGAAGAACAGCGCTTCGCCCTTGTCCGAGACCCGCAGGCCGACCTGGTTCTGCTCTTCGAGGACGAGCACCAGCGGTTTGCCAGCGTCCTGCATCCAGGTGGGAGCCTGTACGGTCTGGGCGGTCAGCTTCGCGCCCTGAAACAGAGGGGCGACGACGTAGGCCAGATAAAAGAAGATCAGCGTGATTGCCGCAAGAACGGCGAGGCCACCCACCAACACGTACCAGCGCGTCAGTCGGTCCTTGAGCGCACGAATACGACGCTTGCGTTGCAGCTCCGGCGCATTGAAATCAATGCGCTCAGGCGGGGACTTCTCGGTCATTGATGAATTGGCCAAATCATTCATGCGCACACCCTAGCGGCAATGTATGACAGATACATGACAGCATAGTGACGCAAAAAAGCCCGTCGCCTCGGAACCGTGGCAACGGACTGTTCATGTTTCGCAAGCCTCGTTCCATAAGGCCCTTGGGTTCAGCGGCGGGACGAACCTGTCACCCCGCGCAGGGTTGTCTGGCAGCGCTTCGCACTGCCGCGTTCTTATAGCCCCAGATCAGCCAATGCTTTGCTGACAACCTTGGCTGGTAGAGGAATGTACCCGTCTTTCGTGACAACTTCCTGACCTTGTTTTGACAGGATCAGTTTGACGAACTCGGCCTCCAGCGGGTTGAGTGGCTTGTTCGGCGCCTTGTTCACGTAGACATAAAGGAACCGTGCCAGCGGATACGTGCCATTCAGCGCGTTGGCTTCGTTGTCTTCGATGAAGGCATCGCCCTCTTTCTTGGCCAGCGGCACGGTGCGCACGCTGGACGTTTTATAACCAATGCCCGAATAACCGATGCCGTTGAGCGAGCTGCTGATGGAGCTGACCACTGAGGCGGAGCCGGGCTGCTCGTTGACGTTGGGCTTGAAGTCGCCTTTGCACAGCGAGACTTCCTTGAAGTAGCCGTAAGTGCCCGAAACCGAATTGCGGCCAAACAGCTGGATCGACTTCCCCGCCAGATCCCCGGTCACACCTACGTCGCCCCAGGTTTTTGCGTCTGTCTTGACGCCGCACAGGCGTGTTGCCGAGAAGATAGCGTCCACTTGCTGCAAGGTCAGGCCCTTGATCGGGTTGTCCTTGTGCACGAACACCGCCAACGCATCCACCGCCACCGGAATCGCGGTCGGCTTGTAGCCGTATTTCTGCTCGAAAGCCGACATCTCCCCGTCCTTCATCTTGCGACTCATCGGGCCAATGGTTGCAGTGCCTTCGGTCAGTGCCGGAGGCGCCGTGGACGAGCCCGCCGCCTGAATCTGGATGTTCACCGTTGGGTATTCTTTCTTGTAAGCCTCGGCCCACATGGTCATCAGGTTGGCCAAGGTGTCCGAGCCAACGCTCGACAGATTGCCCGAGACGCCGGAGGTTTTGACGTAAGGTTTGATCGCCGGATCAACCGCAGCAACAGCGCTTGCGGTGGCAACGCTGGCTGCAACAAAGGTGAGTACAGTCATCAAACGCTTGAATGTCATGCCTGGCTCCTGGCGAGGTCAAAAGTCTGGCCGGGTGAATGATGGCCATGTGACTACTGTATGACCAAGTTGTGACAATTAAATGAAAGGCCGCCAGCCTTTTCAGGTGGCGGCCTCACATGGAGCCGATTAATTGCTACGGGCTATTTCTCACGAATCAGGCGCGTTTACTCTTCAGCAGATACACCCCAATCACCATGCCCAGCGCGCACAGAATCGCGACATACCAGGCGGGCCCCATCGGGTTGGCCTTGAGCATCAGAGTGACGACCATCGGGGTCAGGCCGCCGAAGATCGCGTAAGCCAGGTTGTAGGAGAACGACAGCCCAGAGAATCGGACGATAGGCGGGAAGGCTTTTACCATCACGAACGGCACGGCGCCGATGGTGCCGACGAACAGACCGGTGATGGCATACAGCGGATAGAGCCAATCCGGGGAAGCGCCAACGGTGTGATAGAAGGTCCACGAGCTGACCAGCAAACCCAATGAGCCGAGCAGGAAGACTAAGCCTGCACCAAAGCGGTCGGCCAGCGCGCCTGCGCCAATGCAGCCCAGACTCAACATCACGATCGCCAGGCTGTTGGCCTTGAGTGTGACCGCGGGTGCGAAGCCATAACTGGTCTGCAACAGAGTCGGGGTCATGAGAATAACCACCACGACACCCGCTGACAGCAGCCAGGTCAGGGCCATCGACAACACGACGGCACTGCGATGATCACGCAGAACGGCCTTGAGCGGCACTTCCTCGGCGAGTTGCTTGCGCAGTTGCAGCTCGGCGAACACCGGTGTCTCGTGCAGCCAACGGCGCAGGTACACCGACATCAGACCGAATACCCCGCCGAGCAGGAATGGAATACGCCAGGCGTAGTCCGAAACCTCGGCAGGTGTGTAGATGCTGTTGATCCAGGTGGCGACCAGCGAGCCGAGCAAAATGCCTGCGGTCAGACCCGAGGTGAGCGTGCCACAGGCGTAACCGACGTTACGTGCGGGAACGTGCTCGGAAACGAATACCCACGCACCCGGCACTTCGCCACCAATGGCGGCGCCTTGAATGACCCGCATCAGCAGCAACAAAAGCGGCGCCCAGATGCCAATCTGCGCATAGGTCGGCAGCAGGCCCATGATCAGGGTCGGCACCGCCATCAGGAAAATACTGAGGGTGAACATTTTCTTGCGGCCAAGCAGGTCGCCGAAATGCGCCATCACGATTCCGCCCAGCGGACGCGCCAGATAGCCCGCCGCGAAAATGCCAAACGTTTGCATCAAACGCAGCCATTCCGGCATGTCCACGGGGAAAAACAGCTTGCCCACCACGGCGGCGAAGAACACGAAGATGATGAAATCGTAAAATTCCAGCGCGCCACCCAAGGCAGAAAGCGACAGGGTTTTGTAATCGTTGCGGGTCAGCGGACGCGAAGATTGCGCGGCACTTGAAGACACAGAGGACATGACAATGGCTTCTCTTTTGAGACTCTTTTGGGACGAGTGATCGGTAGCAAGGCAGCCATGGGTAGCGGCTGTGCACGCGATTTATCGACTCGACACGTTAATCGGGCATCAAAATTGCGTGCCAATTTTGGCGGAGTGGGCCAAATCGGTTCGGCACGATAGCAAATTGCGCGTCGCTGCACATGGATTGCAACGAGCGTCGGGCAAAATGGAAACCCGGCGGTCGTTTCGTCGGACCTTGACCGATATACTGCCCGGCCGTGACTCAACCGGTCTTTCGGGGAATTTGTGCGAAACCATTTACCCAAGTCGTTTTCGCAGAACTTCCCCCTTTAAACGTAGTGAAGACTGAGCGTGATGGGTCAGAGGGACCCCTTGATGAATGAGTTAGAGCAAGAAGATCCAATCCCGCAGGGCGATCTCGCCTTGCAAATCACCGCCTTGCCGCGCGAAACCAACGGTTTCGGCGATATCTATGGCGGGTGGCTGGTCGCACAAATGGACTTGGCCGGCACAGCAATGGCCAGCAAAGTCGCGGGCGGACGTGTCGCCACCGTCGCGATCGACCGTATGGCGTTTTTGGTCCCTGTGGCCGTAGGCGCGCAGCTGTCCTTTTATACCCAGACGCTGGAAATCGGCCGCAGCTCGATTCAGATGATGGTCGAAGTCTGGAGCGACGATCCGCTGTCCAGCGAATGGCGCAAGGTGACTGAGGCTGTCTTTGTGTTCGTTGCCATCGACGGCAGTGGGCGCACCCGGTCGGTTCCAGCCCGGCGCTGAACATCGGGTCAGCGCCTCATTGCACTTGGCAGCGCGCAGTAAACTCATCAAGCTTGGCACAGTCTGATTCAGTCACTGTCCTTTGAGTGAGTACCCGTATGCCTACGCCAGAAGTCGAATCCATCCAGCTCGGTGAGCTGAACTGCTGGCGCATTCGCCACGGTCAGGCCGAACTGGTGGTCGCCCAGCAGGGCGCGCACGTCGTCAGCTATCAGATCGACGGCGATGAGCCCCTGATCTGGTCCAACCCCGGTGCGGTTTTCAAACACGGAAAAGCGATTCGCGGCGGCATGCCCGTGTGCTGGCCGTGGTTCGGCAATTTCCAGCGCAACCCGCAAAGCGTGCAGGACATGCGCCAGAGCAGCGAACCGGCGAACGCCCACGGCGAAGTTCGGGCCATCGACTGGGAGTTGATGGGCATGGGCGAAGACGGCGACGCGCTGATCGTCGAGTTCATTCAACCCAAGGCCGAAGGGCATTTACCGGGCTGGCCGCACACGGTAGGCGTGAAGCTGCAGATCCGCATGGACGCTGCGCTGAACGTCAGTCTTGCCAGCTTCAACGCGGGCCCTGAAACCGTCAGCCTGAGCCAGGCACTGCACAGCTATTTCGCAGTGAGCGACGTGCACCAAGTGAGCATCGAAGGCCTCGACGGCGTGAAATACCTGAACACGCTGGAAAGTTGGGAGACGCTGAACGTGCAGGCCGATGACATTACGTTCAGCGGCGAGACGGACCGTATCTATCAGGACACACCGGACTTGGTTTCCATCGTCGACCCTGGCTGGAAGCGTCGGATTCAAATCCAGACGCAGGGCTCGAAATCCTCCGTGGTCTGGAACCCGTGGATCGAGAAGACCAAGACGTTCAGTGACATGCAAGCCGACGGCTGGAAGAGCATGGTGTGTGTCGAGACTGCGAACGTCATGACCGACATCGTGACGCTCGCGCCGGGTGAGATGCATGTCATGGGCGTCAGCATCTGGGCTGAGCCTTTGGGCGAAGAATAATCAAACGCTGATCTTGCCCTGTGGGAGCGAATTCATTCGCGATGGGATCTTACAGTCGACACATTGTTGTGAATGTGCCGGCCTATCGCGAATGAATTCGCTCCCACAGGTGATTTCAGGCATTACGCAACATTCGCAGCGTGATCGATGCAGAGGGCGGATCAGCTTACAAATCCGCCTCAGTCACCACTCGCACTTTCCCTGCATCCAGCGCATAAGCCGCGTCGGCCAAGTCATTGCTGACCTTCTCGATCTTCAACGTGCCAATGACCCATAGCGGTGTGTAGATATCATCGATCTTCAGCCCTTTGGGATAACGCACGAGCACCAATTGATTAGGCGGGGGTGGCGGCACGTGAATGCACGCGCCTGGGTACGGCACCAGGAAAAACAGCGTGGCGTGACCCTTGGCGTCTGTTTCCAGCGGGACCGGATAACCGCCCAGACGAATGTGCTTGCCGTCCATGGCCGCGACGGTCTTGGTCGAATACATCACGGCAGGCAAGCCCTTGCTCTGCTTCAAACCACCCTTGCTGTCGAACGTCCCCTGGGCTTCCGGGGAGTTGTGATCGATTTCGGGCATGGCTTCGAGGGCTTTCTGATCCGACTTGGGCATGAGCTCAAGCCAGTCGGTTTCAGGAATGTCGGCGGCGCGTGCCAGTCCACAGACCAGCAGCAGGGAGATGAAAAGAAGACGACGCATTGAGGTGCTCGGCAGGAAGAAGTGGATGCCGCGCATTCTAGCCCTCTACGCGGCAATAGCGCAGAGGGCCAGACTCACATTCATTTCTTTTTGATCAAGCCGTAGATCACCAGCAGAACAATCGCGCCTACCAGTGCACCGAGGAAACCTGCGCCTTGGCCTGCTTGATAGATGCCCAGCGCCTGACCACCGTAGGTCGCCACCAGCGAGCCGGCGATGCCCAGAATAATGGTCATGATCCAGCCCATGCTGTCGTCGCCTGGCTTCAGAAAGCGAGCCAACAGACCCACGATCAGGCCGATGAAGATGGTTCCGATGATTCCCATGCCATTTCCCTCTGTTTGAATGAATATGCCCAAGCCTAGTCGGCAATTGGCAACACGCTATGAGAGGGGTGTGGGGGATGAATGGTTCAACTGGAATGGCGCGAACCTGTAGGAGCGTGGCTTGTCCCGCGATCGGCGACGGAGTCGTCGTAGAATCCTACGACCTCGGCGCGTCAGAAATACCGCGCCCACCCGTTTTGCGACTGCTACGCAGCCGTTCGCGGGACAAGCCACGCTCCTACAAAGGTGTACTGCAAATGATCAGTTTTTGATCAGCGCTTCGACCCGCTTTACTTGGCGATCCAGCGTTGCGCGGTCATGGCTTCGAACAGTCGCATGCCCGACCTTGCGCCCAGTTTTGAACGCCTTGCCGTAGTGATGCAAATGGCAGTCGTCGATGGCGATGACCTTTTCCACGGCAGGCACTTCACCGATGAAGTTGAGCATCGCGCTCTCCCCCACTTTCGCAGTCGAACCCAGCGGCAGGCCAGCGACGGCACGCAGGTGGTTTTCGAACTGGCTGCACTCGGCGCCTTCGGTGGTCCAGTGGCCGGAATTGTGAACGCGTGGCGCAATTTCGTTGGCTTTCAGGCCGCCATCGACTTCGAAGAACTCGAACGCCAGCACACCGACGTAGTCGAGCTGCTTGAGGACGCGACCGGCGTAATCCTCGGCCAGCGCCTGCAACGGGTGATCGGTGCTGGCGATGGACAGGCGCAAAATGCCGCTGTCGTGGGTGTTGTGCACCAGCGGGTAGAAGCGGGTTTCGCCATCGCGGGCGCGCACGGCAATCAGCGACACTTCACCCGTGAACGGCACGAAACCTTCCAGCAGGCACGGTACGCTGCCCAGCTCGGCAAACGTCCCGACCACGTCTTCGGGTTTGCGCAGGACTTTCTGGCCCTTGCCGTCGTAACCCAACGTGCGGGTTTTCAGCACCGCAGGCAGGCCGATGCTGGCGACGGCAGCGTCGAGATCCGCCTGGGACTGGATGTCGGCGAACGCAGGCGTCGGAATGCCCAGGTCCTTGAACATGCTCTTCTCGAACCAACGGTCGCGGGCGATACGCAAGGCTTCGGCGCTCGGGTAGACCGGCACGAACTGCGAGAGGAACGCCACGGTTTCAGCAGGTACGCTTTCGAATTCGAAGGTCACCAGGTCCACTTCATCTGCCAGCTGACGCAGGTGGTCCTGATCGCCGTAATCGGCACGCAGGTGCTCGCCCAGTGCAGCAGCGCATGCGTCTGGCGCAGGGTCCAGAAAGGCGAAGTTCATACCCAGCGGGGTGCCCGCCAGTGCCAACATGCGACCCAGCTGGCCGCCACCGATTACGCCGATCTTCATGAAAACCTCAGGCCTCGCGTGGGTCTGGATTGTCCAGAACGCTGTCTGTCTGCTCAGTGCGGAATTTTTTCAGCACTGCGTGGAATTGCGGGTGTTTGGCGCCCAGGATGCTGGCGGACAACAGCGCGGCGTTGATCGCGCCCGCCTTGCCAATGGCCAGCGTCGCGACCGGAATGCCCGCCGGCATCTGCACGATGGAGAGCAACGAATCGACACCCGACAGCATCGACGATTGCACCGGCACGCCCAGCACAGGAAGGTGGGTCTTGGCGGCGCACATGCCCGGCAGGTGAGCAGCACCACCGGCACCGGCGATGATCACCTCGATGCCACGGCCTTCGGCCTCTTCAGCGTACTGGAACAGCAAATCCGGGGTGCGGTGAGCCGACACCACTTTGACTTCGTACGAAATGCCGAGCTTTTCCAGCATGTCGGCGGTGTGGCTAAGGGTGGACCAATCGGACTTGGAGCCCATGATCACGCCAACCAGTGCGCTCATCGTCGTGCCTCTTCATCGGGCGCCCGCAGGCGCGTCTAAAAACAACAAGCCACGCGGGAAAACCGGCGTGGCTTGTCGTACGAATTATGACCAGTGCAACCGGCCAAAGGCCGCGCAGTATACCGCAATGACAGTGGTTTAACAGATCAGCGGCGACCATCTGTCAACTGCCTCAAGTGCGCCCCTTTTTTGACAATAAAAAGCGAAAAATCCCTCCAGCCCACGCCCTGGCTCTGACTGACATCCTTAGCAGCTTCTGTTCAGCTGTGACTGCGCAACATCCATCCACTCTCAAGGACGAGAAAAGACCATGAACGTATTTATCGCAGCGCTGGCGATCGCCTTTCTTGGCGGCGCCATAACCACTTCAACCCTGGCGGCAGGCAACGACGCCACAGAGGCGAAAATGCCCATCGTGCTGACGCTCTTTCTGCATGATGAACTCAACGATCAGGACATCCGGAATCTGGACGCAAAATACCTGAGGTGGTTTACCGAAGACCTCGGCGCCATTACCGAACGAAACGTGCAGATTGTTCCCATACTGCGTAAACCCGGCTACACCGATTTTGACTATCGCCTGGGCGACGCAGACAAAGCGCTTTATGAATGGGACCAGCGCGTAATCGATTACGTGATTGACGAAAACAAACCCCGCGACAAGCGCCACAAATACCTATTGATCACCAAGGACAATCTGACGTTTTTCGTACAAGGCGTCGCAGGACTCGGCAAACGCTCGGCCATAGCGTCGATGACGGCCTATCGCACCCTTGCCCACGAAGTCGGGCATACGCTCGGCGCCACACACAGTGATGGCGAATTTCACGCCACTGCAGCCCCCGCGCCGTGCATCACTAACATGTTCGTGGAGGATGTTTTCTTCCTCAAGAATTGCTACCGCTACAGTGAGAAATCGGCGCAGGCGATTCGGAATTACCTGCAAGACATCCCCTGATCCGGGCATTACCGGCCGCCGGGTTCACTGATTCGATTCAGCAGCCCCGGCAGCCGTTTCCAGCTTGCGCCACAACAGCCGCACATTGGCCTTGCGCACCAAGGCGCAACGGTAGAGCCGAATCTCCAGTGGGACATGCCATCGCGGGCCGCCACAAATCACCAGTTCGCCGCGCTCCAGTTCCGGCGCAATAGAAAGACGTGGCACCCAGGCGATCCCCAATCCCTGTAACGCCATGCCTTTAAGGCTGTCGGCCATTGCCGTCTCGTAAACCGTGGTAAAGCGCACGGTGCGCTGGCGCAGCAACAGGTTCACCGAGCGCCCCAGAAAGGCCCCCGCGCTGTAGGCCAGTAACGGCACGCTCTGTTCGCCTTCCAGATCGAACAGCGGCTTGCCGTCCGCGTCCGCCGAGCAGACGGGCAGCATTTCCGTCACGCCCAGATGCAGGGACGGAAAGATCTCGGCGTCCATCTGCAACGCGGCGTCGGGGTCGTAGAACGCGAGCATCAGGTCGCAACCGCCCTCACGCAGGGCATGCACCGCGTCGCCGACGTTGGTGGCGACCAGGCGGGTCGCAATGTTCAGGCCTTCGTTACGCAACTGCGCGATCCAGCGCGGGAAGAAGCTCAGCGCCAGCGAGTGAGCGGCGGCGATTTGCATGACTTCGCCCTGCCCGCTTTCCAGATGATGCAGATGGCGCAGCACTTCGCCCAGTTGATCAACCACGGTGCGCGCTGTCACCAGAAACAGTTGGCCCGCCGCCGTCAGTTCAATGGGAGTACGCGAACGATTGACCAGCGTCAGACCCAAAGCGGCTTCCAGGCTGCGAATCCGCCGACTGAACGCCGGTTGCGTCACGAACCGACGCTCCGCCGCCTGGGAGAAACTCCGGGTGGCCGCCAGCGCGCTGAAGTCTTCCAGCCATTTGCTTTCCAGATTCATGGTGTTCTCCAGGGGCTCTCAGCCTTGGCGAGTCGGCTGCACGCCACGTAATTCGGTCGGCCCTATGTGGGAGTGAGCTTGCTCGCGATGGCGGCAGGCCAGATAACGAACTCGTCACGGGCAAACAGCAATCGCGAGCAAGCTCACTCCTACAGGACGGCAGACCATTCGGAATACCTCTTCACACGCTCATCACAATCCGAACGTCACATCGACATTATGCCGTTTGTGCATAGGCTAGCGCTTAACAGCATTGGTTCGCAATCGCCCGCAAGCCTAGTATTAAAGGCGTTCCGGCTTAGTCCGTGCCTCTCTTGAGACTTTCTCTATCATGTCCTCCGCTGCATCATTTCGCATCGAAAAAGACCTGCTTGGCGTTCTCGAAGTACCCGCTGAAGCGTATTACGGCATTCAGACCCTGCGCGCAGTGAACAACTTTCACCTCTCCGGCGTTCCCCTTTCGCACTACCCGAAACTGGTGGTCGGTCTGGCCATGGTCAAGCAAGCGGCCGCCGATGCGAACCATCAGTTGGGCCACTTGAGCAGCGAGAAGCACGCAGCGATCAGCGAGGCCTGCGCCCGCTTGATCCGTGGCGATTTCCACGAACAGTTCGTGGTCGACATGATTCAGGGTGGCGCCGGTACGTCCACCAACATGAACGCCAACGAAGTCATCGCCAACATCGCCCTTGAAGCGATGGGCCATGCCAAAGGCGAATACAAACACCTGCACCCGAACAACGACGTGAACATGGCGCAGTCGACCAACGATGCTTACCCGACGGCGATTCGCCTGGGTTTGCTGTTGGGCCACGACGCCCTGCTCGCCAGCCTCGACAGCCTGATTCAGGCCTTCGCCGCCAAGGGTCAGGAATTCAGCCACGTGCTGAAAATGGGCCGGACCCAGCTGCAGGACGCCGTTCCGATGACCCTTGGCCAGGAATTCCGCGCCTTCGCCACCACGCTGACCGAAGACCTCAACCGTCTGCGCAGCCTGGCGCCTGAGTTGCTGACCGAAGTGAACCTGGGCGGCACCGCTATCGGCACCGGCATCAACGCCGACCCGGGCTACCAGCATCTGGCAGTCGAGCGTCTGGCGATCATCAGCGGCCAGCCATTGGTGCCAGCCGCTGACCTGATCGAAGCCACCTCCGACATGGGCGCCTTCGTGCTGTTCTCCGGCATGCTCAAGCGCACCGCCGTCAAACTGTCGAAAATCTGCAACGACCTGCGCCTGCTGTCCAGCGGACCGCGCACCGGGATCAACGAAATCAACCTGCCAGCGCGTCAACCCGGCAGCTCGATCATGCCTGGCAAGGTCAACCCGGTGATCCCGGAGGCCGTGAACATGTGCGCCTTCGAAATCATGGGCAACGACCTGGCGCTGACCGTCGCGGCCGAAGGCGGCCAACTGCAACTGAACGTGATGGAGCCGCTGATCGCCTACAAGATCTTCGACTCGATCCGCCTGCTGCAACGCGCCATGGACATGCTGCGCGAGCATTGCATCGTCGGCATCACCGCCAACGAACAGCGCTGCCGCGAGCTGGTCGAGCACTCGATTGGCCTGGTCACCGCGCTGAACCCGTACATCGGTTACGAAAATGCCACCCGTATCGCCCGCGTCGCGCTGGAAACAGGCCGAGGCGTACTGGAACTGGTGCGCGAAGAAGGCCTGCTCGACGACACGATGCTCGCCGACATTTTGCGCCCCGAGAACATGATCGCTCCACGTTTGGTGCCATTGAAGGCCTGATCAAACCGCTCTCGCGTTATCTGCAACACGCTCACCAGGCTGAGGGCCTAGACACCCCTCACCCTTTTGAGGGCCGGAAGTAGACGCTTCCCGGCCCTTTTTTTTTGCCCGGAATCTTTGCGGAACGGGCTGATCTCAGACCCTAGTGCTCAAGGAACTGACTACCCAAAGAACACCACTGCTACAGAACGGTTCTCCCGGGACGCCCATCGGAAACCGACGAAACGGGATTAAAAAGCAGAAACGGTTTACAGACTCCAATAACGCGCACCGGTATAGTGCGCCCCCTCTAAAAAAGCGAGGAAACATCAATGCTTGAAGTCATCAACGACTTCCTCTCGGGAAAACTGCTGATCGTGCTCATTGTCGGGCTCGGTGGATATTTCACGATTCGCTCGCGCTTCGTCCAAATGCGTCATTTTTTCCACATGTTCGCGGTGTTTCGCGAAAGCCTGCGCAGCAGCTCCGGGCAACTGAGTTCGTTCCAGGCCCTGATGCTGAGCCTCGCGGGTCGCGTGGGCGCCGGTAACATCGCCGGTGTCGGCATCGCGGTCACCCTCGGCGGGCCGGGCGCGGTGTTCTGGATGTGGGTCACGGCATTGGTCGGTATGGCCAGCAGCTTCTTCGAATGTTCCCTCGGCCAGCTCTACAAGCGCTGCGACTCCGAAGGCCAATATCGCGGCGGCCCTTCTTTCTATATTCAGCACGGGCTGGGCAAGCGCTGGCTGGGCATGGTCATGGCGGTGCTGTTGCTGGTGACGTTCGGTTTCGCGTTCAACGGCCTGCAATCCCACGCCGTCACCCACTCGCTCAATAATGCGTTCGGCGTATCGCCAGGCTACGCCGGTATCGGTCTGGCCGTGCTGCTGGGTCTGGTGTTCATCGGCGGTATCAAACGCATCGCAGCGGTCGCTGACCTGTTGGTGCCGGTCAAGACGCTGGTCTACATCGCAGTCACCCTCTACGTGATCGGCGTGCAGTTCGAACACGTCCCACACATGCTGGCGACCATCGTCAAAAGCGCGTTCGGTGTAGACGAAGTGTTCGGCGGCCTGGTCGGCAGTGCCATCGTCATGGGTGTGAAACGCGGCGTGTTCGCCAACGAAGCCGGTCTGGGCAGCGCGCCAAACGTCGCTGCGGTCGCTGAGGTGCCACACCCGGTGGCGCAAGGCGTGGTTCAGGCGTTCAGCGTGTTCCTCGACACCTTCGTCATCTGCACCTGTACCGCTTTGTTGATTCTGCTCTCAGGCTTCTACACCCCCGGCTTCGAAGGCGACGGCATCGCACTGACGCAGAACTCGCTGGCGGCGGTCGTGGGCGACTGGGGCAAGCTGTTCATCAGCGTGGCACTGTCGCTGTTTGTCTTCACCTCGATTCTCTACAACTACTACCTGGGCGAGAACAGCCTGCGCTACCTACTCGGCGAGAGCCGCGAAGCGCTGATGGGCTACCGCGCACTCGTGCTGGCGTTGATCCTGTGGGGGGCTGTGGAAGACCTCGGCACCGTGTTCGCTTTTGCCGACATCACCATGACCCTGCTGGCGTTCGTGAACCTGATTGCATTGGCCATGCTGTTCAAGATCGGTTTGCGTATCCTGAACGACTACGATGCCCAGCGTAAGGCAGGCATCAAGACGCCGGTGTTCGACTCCAGCCAGTTCCCCGATCTGGACCTGGACCTGAAGGCCTGGCCAAAGCCGGTCGATGGGCAGCCTGCCGCCAAGCCTGCGACGGCCACCGGCAAACCGGCCATCGACACACCTTGACCCTCTGAAGTCTGTCCAGGGAGACACGCATGAATCGCGACAATCACGCACCGGCCAGCCACATCATGGTGCTGTACACCGGCGGCACCATCGGCATGCAGGCCAGCGAAAACGGTCTCGCACCAGCGTCCGGTTTCGAGGCGCGCATGGCCGAACAACTGGCGAGCCAGCCTGCGCTGGTGGTGCCGCAGTGGCAATTTCGCGAAATGTCTCCCTTGATCGACAGCGCCAACATGACGCCCGCCTATTGGCAGCGTCTGCGTGAGGCGGTCGTCGAGGCGGTTGAGGCTCAAGGCTGCGATGCCGTGCTGATCCTGCACGGTACCGACACCTTGGCCTACAGCGCAGCGGCCATGAGCTTTCAACTGTTGGGGCTGGACGCGCCTGTCGTGTTCACCGGGTCAATGCTGCCCGCAGGCGTGCCGGACAGCGATGCCTGGGAAAACGTCAACGGCGCATTGCAGGCGCTGGGCAAAGGATTGCCGTCCGGCGTGCACCTCTACTTCCATGGTGAACTGATGCAACCGACCCGCTGCGCGAAAATCCGCAGCTTCGGTCGCAACCCGTTCGCCGCGCTGAACCGTTCTCGCGGCGGACAGACCGTTGGCACCTTGCCCACGGCGCTGGCCTACCACCAGCCCAAGAAACTCGCCAACGTCGCCGTGCTGCCGCTGTTCCCCGGCATTGGCGCGGCACAACTCGACGGCCTGATCGACAGCGGCATTCAAGGTCTGATCCTGGAGTGCTTCGGCAGCGGCACCGGCCCCAGCGACAACCCGGCCTTCCTCGACAGCCTGCAACGCGCCCACCAACGCGACATCTGCGTGATCGCCATCACCCAATGTCACGAAGGCGGCGTCGAGCTGGATGTCTACGAAGCGGGCAGCCGCCTGCGCAGCGTTGGCGTCCTCTCCGGTGGCGGGATGACCCGCGAAGCCGCCTTCGGCAAACTCCACGCCCTGCTTGGCGCGGACTTGCCGGTGGAGGAAGTGCGGCGGTTGGTGGAGCTGGATGTGTGTGGGGAGTTGCGTTAAAGACGATTGCATCGCTTCTGTCTAAGACTGCTTCGCACCCGATCGCGAGCAAGCAACGCTCCCACGCCTCCGGCAGAAGCAGATCGTGGCGCGGTGAAGGCTTTTGATTCTGGCCGAAGGCCGTGGGAGCGTTGCTTGCTCGCGATTGACCGCGCAGCGGTCACACATTCAAACGACTCGTTCTTCGGGTTGTACACGGCACATCTCTTGCTCCCCCTTTCCGATCAAAAAAACAATCGGAATGCCCTCATGCTTCATTCGCACCTCACCACCCTCAACGCCGTGTCGCTGGTGCTGGAGACGTTTTCGGCCGAGGGGTGGGGCAGCGAGGCGTTGCTGGCCGGGAGTGGGATCACGGAAGCGGACCTGAGTCGGCCGGACATTCGCATTACCACCTTTCAGGAAATGCAGGTCTGTTCCAACGCGGTGGCGTTGCGTCGGGAAATCGGGTTGCCGCTGGGGCGGCGCATGCATGTGTCGTCTTACGGGATTCTCGGTTACGCCCTGCTCACCAGTGCCACTTTCGGTGACGCCCTGCGCCTGGCGCTGGAATACCCGGCGCTGCTCGGGACGCTGTTCGAACTACAGTTAGTCGAAGACGGCGACCGCGTCTGGTTCAGCGCCAGCGATTATCGGGACGACGAGGGCTTGCGGGTCTTCAACGCCGAGCTGTGCATGGCGTCGCTCAAGGTGATCTGCGATGACTTGCTCGGCAAACCGCTGCCGCTTCTGGCAGCACGATTCGCTCACGACGCCCCGGATTATCAGGGAAGCTACCGAGAAAGTTTCGCCTGCGAGGTGCGCTTCAACGCAGAAGACAACGCCTTTGCCTTCGACAGACGTTGGCTCGATCAGCCGCTGACCCTTGCCGATCCCGTCACCCATCGCGACATGCGCGAACGCTGCCGTCGACAGAACATCGAGTTCACCGGGCGGCAGGCATGGCTGGGGCGCATTCGTCATTTGCTCGCGGATCAACTCGACAACTCCCCGAGCTTGCGGCAGCTCGCGCAGAAGATGAACTGTTCCGAGCGTACACTGCGTCGTCATTTGCAGGCCACCGGCAGCAGCTATCAGCAGTTGCTCGACGAGCTACGCTTCGAGCGAGCCAAGCAACTGTTGCAGGATGACCATTTACCAATTCATCACATTGCCGAGGTGTTGGGCTTCAGCGAAACGGCGAGTTTTCGGCATGCGTTCATTCGCTGGAGCGGCGTGGCGCCGAGTCAGTTCAGGCTTTGAATACCTGATTTGCCGCATGTCCCCTGTAGGAGTGAGCTTGCTCGCGATACCGGTATGTCAGTCCCCCCTGCGGTGTCGGACAGACCTCGATCGCGAGCAAGCTCATTCCTACAATGGAATATCACCGGCCAATCGATTTGTGATCCGCGCCTCCAAACAGGGCGCGGCGCCCTATTCAGGGGCGATTTTCGGACAGCTTTTATGGCCGAATACATCCCCTTTTGGCCGTTTCCGTCGTTCTCCGAAAAGTCGTCCGCCTCAAGAATGTCGGACACCGATGCCCACAGGAGAACAAGAAAATGCTGACGATCTATTCAGACGATCACCATCTGCACCATGGCCGTTGCGAGTTGATCGACGGGCAATTGATGCCCTGCTTCGAAATGCCCTCCCGTGCCGACCACGTCCTGCAACGGGTCAAGGATCGCGAAATTGGCGCCGTCGAAGGCCCGCAGGATTTCGGCATCGAGCCGATCAAGCGCATTCACACCGAAGCGTTTCTGGAATTCTTCAAAGGCGCATGGGCTCGCTGGGCAGCGACCAACCCCCAAGGCGACCTGCTGCCGTTCACCTGGCCAGCACGCACATTGCGTTCGGTCATCCCCACCAGCCTGCACGGCCAGCTGGGCTACTACACCTTTGATGCCGGAGCACCGATCACCGCGGGCACCTGGCAAGCCGCGTACAGCGCTGCGCAAGTCGCTCTCACTGCGCAGGCCGCGATTCAAAACGGAGCGCGTAGCGCCTTCGCCCTGTGCCGCCCGCCGGGACACCACGCCGCCAGCGACGTCATGGGTGGTTATTGCTATCTGAACAACGCCGCCATCGCCGCTCAGGCCTTCCTCGATCAGGGCCATAAAAAGGTCGCGATCCTCGACGTCGACTACCACCACGGCAACGGCACGCAGTCGATTTTCTACGAGCGCAGCGACGTGCTGTTCACCTCGATCCATGGCCACCCGGAAGCCGAATTCCCGTTCTTCCTCGGTTATAAAGACGAGTTGGGGGAAGGCGCAGGCGAAGGCTTCAACTTCAACTACCCGCTGGCGGCGGGGAGCGACTGGGCCGCCTGGAGCGCCGCGCTGGAAAAGGCCTGTGACGAAATCGACCGTTTCGGCGCCGACATCGTCGTGGTTTCGCTGGGCGTGGACACCTTCAAGGACGACCCAATCTCGCAATTCAAGCTCGACAGCCCGGACTACCTGCGCATGGGCGAACGCATCGCACGCTTGGGCAAACCCACGCTATTCGTGATGGAAGGCGGCTATGCCGTCGAAGAAATCGGCATCAACGCCGTGAACGTGCTGGAAGGTTTCGAAAGCGTCTGACCCCTCCGACTTAAAAAGAAGAGAGACAACGATGAACAGACTCAAGCGCTTGATCGCCCCCGCCCTGTGCGGCGCCATGCTCGGCGGCATGGCCCACGCCGATGAACAGAAAACCCTGCGCGTTTACAACTGGTTCGACTACATCACCCCGCAGACCCTGGAGAACTTCAAGAAGGACACCAAGGTCCCGCTGATCTACGACATCTTCGACACCAACGAAGCCCTCGAAGCCAAGCTGCTGACGGGCAACTCCGGTTATGACGTGGTAGTGCCTTCCAACGTGTTTCTGGCCAAGCAGATTCAGGCGGGCGTTTTTCAGCCCTTGGACAAGAGCAAATTAACGAACTATTCGCACCTCGACCCGAGCCTGATGAAACTGCTGGAAGCCAACGATCCAGGCAACAAATTCGCCGTGCCGTACATGTACGGCACGATCCTGATCGGCTTCAACCCGGACAAGGTCAAGGCCGTGCTGGGCGACAAGGCGCCCGTGGACAGCTGGGATTTGATCTTCAAGGAAGAGAACATCAGCAAACTGAAGCAGTGCGGTGTGACGCTGCTCGATTCGCCTTCCGAGATTCTGCCACTCGCCCTGCAACATTTGGGGCTTGATCCGAACAGCAAGAATCCTAAGGACTACGACAAGGCGGAAGCCTTGCTGATGAAGATCCGTCCGTACATCACCTATTTCCATTCGTCCAAATACATGGCTGACATCGCCAACGGCGACATCTGCGTGGCCGTGGGTTATTCGGGCAGCTTCTCGCAAGCCGCCAACCGGGCGAAGGAAGCGAAGAATGGCGTGGTCGTGGACATGCGCCTACCGAAAGAAGGCGCACCGATCTGGTTCGACATGCTGGCCATCCCGAAAGGCGCGAAGGACGTGGAGGATGCACATAAATTCATCAATTACCTCCTGCAGCCTGAAGTGATCGCACCGATCAGCGATTTTGTCGGCTATCCAAATCCGAACAAGGACGCGACGGACAAGGTCGATCCAGCGATTCGTAACAACCCGAACCTTTACCCGACCGCCGAAGCGATGAAAACCCTCTACACGCTGACGCCGTTGCCACGCGAAGCCGAACGCGCGCGGACGCGGGTATGGACCAAGATCAAGTCCGGCACCTAGAAACAGCGGCAAGCTTCGAGCCGCAAGCTGCAAGTGGCGTACACCCGCTTGAAGCTTGAAGCTTGCAGCTCGTCACTCATCGCTGCTTCTCTGTGGCATCGCGAAGCATCGAGTTCAAATTCCCCGAAATATTCGCGCACAACGCCTTCATCTGAATCTCATGCTCGGACGCCTTGAACGGGCTTTGCAGGTCGGTGCCAATGCGTTCGATCGCCAGCAGCATGAAACCCACCACCGTCGATGCAAGTGGCGTGAACCAGCCCAACGTTTCCACCAACCCGATCGGCACGATGATGCAGAACAGCGTGATGAACAGTCGCGGGAAGGTCACGTAGGGATAAGGCAGCGGCGTGTTGGCGATGCGCTCCATGCCGCCCTGGCAGTTGGAAATCTCCACCATCGTCGATTCGAGCCGCGCCAGACGAATGCTGTCCAGCCGACCGGCTTGATATTCGCCCGCGATGATCGCGGCGGACTCATTGAGGATGTCATTGGGAAAGTTGTTGGTGCGTGTGCGGCGGTCGTATTCCTCGCGGGAAATCATGGCCGTGACGTCCTCACCGCATTGCTCGCCCTTGAGGTGCGCCGACAGGCATTCCACGTAGGCCACGTGCCGACGCAGCAGTACGGCTTTGACCGGATTCAGCTCGGTGCCGTCGTCGATCAGGGTCAGCACCTGCCGCGCGAAGCTGCGGGAATTGTTGACCAGCGCGCCCCATAACGTGCGGGCTTCCCACCACCGGTTGTAAGCACTGGAGTTACGAAAGCTGGTCAGCACCACCAGCGCCGAACCCAGCAACGTGAGAGGCATCGACGGCAGTGTGATCTTGCGTTCCAGGTACAGCATGAAGTCGACCGTGACAACGATGTCCCAAATCAGCAGCCAGAACAGCGACCAACCGATGTAGGTAAACGTCCTGATCATGGCGCGGTATTTCTTGATGATCGTTTCCTGCAATGGTCACCCCCTGTTTGCAACCGTCGACCCCGCAACAAGCTGGAGTCGCAAAGGGGTTCGAATACAGTTGTTACAGATCGTTCGAGCTGCCCACCAATGGAAATGTAACCAAATGCCTTAAAAGCGCGACCCGCCTTCCTGCGCCAACAGCCAGTCAGGTGACGGATTATTCATGGAACGAACCCGCCTCCCCCGCGCTCAACACCTATCTGGAAGCTTCAGCCACACGTCACGAGGAGAATGTTAATGAGCGCGTCTGCCACCTCCACCGAACGACCTGCACCCCACACCGATCGCGACCAACTGACCATCAATACCATCCGCACTCTGGCCATGGACGCCGTACAAAAGGCCAACTCTGGCCACCCCGGCACGCCGATGGCACTGGCCCCGGTCGGCTACACGGTGTGGAAAGATTTCCTGCGCTATCACCCGGAACATCCCGACTGGCCCAACCGCGACCGTTTTGTGCTGTCGGTCGGCCACGCCTCGATGCTGCTCTATTCGCTGCTGCACTTGGCGGGCGTGATCGAGATCGACGAACACGGCAAGCCGTCCGGCAAACCGGCGATCAGCCTGGAAGACATCAAGCAGTTTCGCCAAATGGATTCGAAAACCCCCGGCCACCCTGAATACCGCATGACCACTGGCGTCGAGACCACCACCGGCCCGTTGGGTCAGGGCTGCGCCAACAGCGTGGGCATGGCGATGGGCTCACGCTGGCTGGGTGAGCATTTCAACAAGCCCGGCGCGACGCTGTTCGATTACAACGTCTACGTGCTGTGCGGCGACGGCGACATGATGGAAGGCGTGACCGCAGAAGCAGCGTCGCTGGCCGGTCATTTGAAGCTGTCGAACCTGTGCTGGATTTACGACAACAACACCATCAGCATCGAAGGCCATACCGAATTGGCCTACAGCGACGATCCGCTGAAACGCTTCGAAGGCTACGGCTGGAAGACCCTGCACGTGAAGGACGCCAACGATGCGGCCGCGCTGGCTCAGGCAATCCAGACCTTCCAGCAGACCGATGACGCTCCGACGCTGATCGTGGTCGACAGCGTGATCGGCTACGGCTCGCCGAACAAACACAACACCGCTGCCGCCCACGGCGAACCGCTGGGCGAAGATGAAATCAAGCTGACCAAAAAAGCTTACGGCTGGGACGAAAACAGCAGCTTCCTGGTGCCTGAAGAAGCGCGCCATTACCTGCGCGACGCCCTGCTGAAACGCAACGGCAGCGGCTATGACGCGTGGAAGGAAACCTTTGCCCGCTTCGAGAAAGAGCAGCCTGCACTGGCCGACGAGCTCCAACGTATGCGTCAAGGCGAGATGCCCGAAGGCTGGCGCAACACGGCGGTCAGTTTCGATACCGACGCCAAAGGCATCGCGACCCGTGCGGCGGGTGGCAAGGTGCTCAACGGTTTCGCTCAACAGATTCCCTGGCTGATCGGCGGCTCGGCCGACCTTTCCCCTTCGACCAAAACCAACCTCACGTTTGAAGGCGCTGGCAGTTTCGAGGCTGGGAGCTACAGCGGCCGCAATCTTCATTTCGGGATTCGCGAACACGCCATGGGCTCGATTGCCAACGGCCTGGCGCTGTCCTACATCCGCCCGTACACCTCGACATTCCTGGTGTTCAGCGACTACATGAAGCCGCCGATTCGCCTGGCGTCGATCATGGAGCTGCCGGTGATTTTCGTCTTCACCCACGACTCCATCGGTGTCGGCGAAGACGGCCCGACTCACCAACCCATCGAACACCTGACCCAGTTGCGCGCTACCCCCGGCCTGCTGACCCTGCGTCCGGGCGACGCCAACGAGACCACCGAAGCCTGGAAAGTGGCCTTGGCGCAAACCCATAGACCTACGTGTCTGGTGCTGTCGCGCCAACCGATGCCAACGCTGGATCGCGCTAAATACGCCAGTGCCGAGCACGTCGCACGTGGTGCCTATGTGTTGGCTGACGCGGTCGAGGGCAAAGTCGAGGTGATTCTCATCGCCACCGGCAGCGAAGTCGGCATGACCGTCGAGGCGTTCGAAACACTCAAGGCCGCAGGTATCGCGGCCCGCGTAGTGTCGATGCCGAGCTGGGAGTTGTTCGAGGATCAGGATAAGGCGTATCGCGACGAAGTGCTGCCGCCGAACGTGAAAGCCCGCGTCGTGGTGGAGCAGGCCGGGCCTGTGGGTTGGGATCGGTACGTCGGCCAGACCGGCGCGAAGATCGTAATGAACACGTTCGGGGCATCAGCGCCCATCGACAAACTGCAGGCGAAGTTCGGCTTTACGGCTGAGAACATCGTGAAAGTCGCCAAATCCCAGCTAGGGAAGTGACGCTGACTTTCGCTATCTGACAGAACATCAGCTTGGCATTCGATGCTCATCTGCGGGAGCGAATTCATTCGCGAGAGGCCGGTACATCCGACGAAAATTTTTCGGATGTACTACCGCATCGCGAATGAATTCGCTCCCACAGGGGGTTTTATGAGTGCCGCAAAACTGCGGCAGTGCAGTCAGGCAGTAATCAACACCCGCTCAACACCACCGGACGCCGCTCGCCCTCAAAGAAGAACGGACGAATCCGCACGCCCACCGCATTCCCCGCAAACGCTGCGATCAGCCACAGCCAGCCGTGCAGGCTGCCAGAAGCGATGCCGCTGAAATACGCGCCGATGTTGCAGCCATAGGCCAAACGCGAGCCGTACCCCAACAACAAACCGCCCAACACGGCCGCGATCAGCGAACGGGTAGGGATCTTCAGGCTTGGCGAGAAACGTCCTGCAAGCCCCGCCGCCACGGCCGCACCCAACATGATGCCGATGTCCATGACCGTGGTGATGTCTTCCCACACCGGCGCGGCCAAAGCCTTGGCATTGGCTGGCATCTGCCAGAACACCCAACTGCCGACGTCCACACCCAGCGCGCTGGCGACTTTCGCGCCCCACAAGGCAAACGCCGAGGTGATGCCCCAGGGACGCCCCGCCAACGCGAGGGTCGCGTAGTTGAGCAACGCCAGCGCAATCGCACCCCACACCAGCGGCCACGGGCCTCGTAGGAAGCGACGCAGGCCCACGTGCTCACTCGTGACAGCGGCTTCGAGTTCGCCATGACGACGTTTTTCCAGCTTGATCGTGATCAGGGCGATCACAGCGAACAGCGCGAGACTCATGATCAGCGCGGGCATCACGCCGAAGGTTTTGACGATAGAGGTCGCCGGGAACGACGGCAGTGAGAACCACCAGTCGGCGTGATGGGTGGCAATCACCGAGCCGATGATGAAGAACAGCAGCGTGACCAGCATCCGCGCATTGCCGCCCCCGACGGTGAACAGCGTACCTGACGCGCAACCACCGCCCATCTGCATGCCGATACCGAAAATGAACGCTCCGAACACGACGGAAACGCCGGCAGGCGCGACCAGTCCGGTGACCGGCGTGCCGAATAGCGTCCCCGCGCCCAAGGCCGGGAAGAACAACACGACCGCAATCGCCAGCATGACCATCTGCGCCCGCAGACCCGCGCCGCGTCGCTCGTTGATGAACACGCGCCAGGCTGAGGTGAAACCGAAGGCCGCGTGATAAAGAGTCAGGCCCAATGCGGCGCCGACGATCAGCAACAAGACCTGCTTGCCGCCGACGGCGGACTGAAGAAACAGCGCGCCGATAACCAACAGGATGAAAGCGATCAGCGGCGTACCGAGCTTGCGCTCAGGGGCGGCGGAAAGAGGGAGGCTCATGGATGTGTCTCAGGGTATGTTTGCGATGGGCGCGAGTATAACCCTGCAACTGACGCTCGGCGCGCACCTGTAGGAGCGTGGCTTGTCCCGCGATCTGCCGGGAACCGGCAGCAACTTCAGCGAATGCGGTACATCCGTCATACCTGGTTGCAGGTTTACGACTGCTTCGCAGCCGATCGCGGGACAAGCCACGCTCCTACAAGGGATTGCGTTTCAGATCCAAACACCCCGCAACCGCTCCAGCGCCGACGTAATGTCTGCCTCGGGCACCGCCGCAAACCCCAACACCAACCCCGCCCGGTTATCCACAGGGGTTTGGGAATCCGGGAGCCAATAATCACTCAACGCCCCGATCTCGACCCCCACGCTATCGGCCTTGGCCACCAGTTCTCTTTCTCGCGCAAGGCTCTCGACCGCCACCGACACGTGCAACCCCGCCACCGGCTTGGGCATGGGACTGCAGCCCCGTACATCCTCGGGCCATCCCGCCAGCAACGCATCCCGCCGACTCAATGCCGCTCGGCGCATGCGCCGAATGTGCCGCTGGAAATGTCCCGCCGCGATGAACTCGGCCATGACCGCCTGAGTGCCAATCTCCGAATGCCGCATGTCCACAGCACGCCGCTGGCTGAACGGTTTGACCAGATTGCGCGGCAACACCAGATAGCCGAGGCGCAGCGCCGGGAACGCGACCTTGCCGAAGGTGCCGACGTAAAGCACCCGCCCATGCCGGTCCAGTGCTGCCAATGGCGCAAGGGGCGCGCCGCTGTAGCGATACTCGCCATCGTAATCGTCCTCGACGATCCACCCTTGGGTACGCTCGGCCCAGGCGAGCAACTCCAGGCGCCGCGCCAGGCTCATGGTCACGCCCAACGGGTATTGGTGAGACGGCGTGACGTAGGCCAGTTTGCAGGCCTTGCCCTGAAAATCCGGACTGCGCATCCCCTCTTCGTCCACCGGCATGCCGCGCAATGTCGCACCCGCCACGGCGAACGCATGCCCAGCGGCGCGGTAGCCCGGGTTTTCAATCGCCACGCCGTCGCCATCGTTCAACAGCAACTGTGCACAAAGGGCAATTGCCTGCTGCGCGCCACTGGTGATCACAATTTGCTCAGGGTCACACTGCAAGTCACGAGATGTTCTTAAATACACCGCTATCAGCTCGCGCAGCCGCCACTCTCCTGCCGGGTCGCCGTAGCCCAACTGATGCAACCCCGGTTTGCGCCAGAAAGCCGCGTGCAGCTTGCCCCACACGTCGAACGGGAACAGATCGAATGCAGGAATGCCGACCCGAAATGCCCTCGGCAAACCCTGCAAATGGGGCTTTAAATGATGCTGTTCCAGTCGCACTATCGATGCGCTGTGGATAACTTTACTGGATAAATCACCAGGTTCACTTCGCGAAAATGTGGATAAACCTGTTGATAAGCCTGGTGATAACCCTGTGGACACTTTTGTGGATAGTTTTTTGGCGGACATGGGTTTGTCCGGCAGTTGAGCGACGTAAGTACCGTCACCAATTCGCCCTTCGATGAAACCTTCGGCGTACAACTGGTCGTAGGCGCGCATCACGCTGTTGCGGGAAATTGCAAGCGCCAGGGCCAAATCTCGGCTGGCGGGTAAGCGCGTGCCGCTGCCCAAACGCCCGTCAAGGATTCGCTGGCGCAACGCCTGATACAGCTGGCGACTGAGGCCCTGTTGGCGGTCCAGCTCGATCCCGGCGAAATCGAAGGTTAGCGATGGCGTGATTGGCATGGATTGGCTCTACAAAATTGACCATTAATGGTTCTTACAACAGACCAATAGGCTGCCTAGGATGGGGCCAATCGCCAAGGAAAATCTCATGTATACACCCAGCTATTTCAAAGATGAGGACCTCGCCAGCCTGCATCGACAGATCGAAGGTACGCGCCTGGCGACCTTGATCAGCGTCGACGAAACAGGCCTGCACGCGAGCCATGTCCCGCTATTACTCGACCCGAACCAAGGGCCGCATGGCACGCTGTTCGGTCATCTGGCCAAGGCCAACCCGCAGTGGAAAGCGTTGGCATCTGGCGAAGCGCTGGTGATTTTCCAAGGGCCGGACGCCTACATCAGCCCGTCTTTTTACGCTGCCAAGGCCGAACACGGAAAAGTGGTGCCGACCTGGAATTACCTCGCCGTGCATGCCTATGGCCGCGCGGAGGTCTTCACCGACCCCGCACGCCTGTTGCAGCTCGTCAGCGACCTGACCGACAAGCATGAAGGCAAGCGCGCCGAGCCTTGGGCAGTGAGCGATGCGCCGGCCGATTACGTCGAGAAAATGCTCAACGCCATCGTCGGGTTCGCCATCCCCATCGAACGCATCGAAGGCAAACGCAAGCTCAACCAGAATCGCAGCGCCGAAGACATCGCCGGCGTCAGCAAAGGCCTGGCCGCCAGCCAGGATCAAACCGATCAGGAAATCGCTCGTTTGATGAGCCAAGGAGAAACCCGTGTCTGACGTACAGATCCGCCCTGTTACCGCCGACGACCACGCTGCCTGGCTGCCGCTGTGGAAAGCCTACCTGACCTTCTACAAGACGGAATTGCCGGACGCGGTCACCGAAAGCACCTGGAAACGCTTTCTCGACAGCAATGAGCCGACCAATGCCGCCCTCGCCTGGCAGGACGGTAAAGCGGTGGGCATGGTGCACTTCATCTACCATCGCTCCAACTGGAGCATCAATTGGTCGTGCTACCTGCAAGACTTGCTCGTCACCCCGGACCAACGCGGCACCGGCGTCGGGCGCCAGCTGATCGAACATGTGTACGCGACAGCCAAGAAAGACGGCGCTGACAAGGTTCACTGGCTGACCCACGAGACCAACACGACCGCAATCCAGCTGTACGAACGCATCGCCGAACGCCCTGGCTTCATTCAATTCCGTAAACCGCTTTGAGCTCTGGAATTCTGAACATGTCGAACCTCGAACACTGGCAACCAGCCAAACTGCCGGACGCGCGCACCCTGAACGGCCGGTTCATCCGCCTGGAAAAACTCGATGCCGCACGTCACGCGGACGGCCTGTGGACAGCGCTCGAAGGCCCCGGCGCCGACCCGAAATTGTGGGACTACCTGGCTGTCGGCCCGTTTACCGAACGCGCGGTTTTCAATGACTACCTGGCCGGGCTGCAAGACTCGACCGATCCTTGGTTCTACACCGTGATCGATCAGCAAACGGGCGACATCGACGGGTTTCTCAGCCTGATGTCGATCGTGCCGAGTGCGGGCCGGATCGAAATCGGCCACGTGACGTTTGGCGCGTCGATGCAGCGCACGCCGAAAAGCACCGAGGCGGTTTATTTGCTGGCGAAAGAATCGTTCGCACTGGGCAACCGCCGTCTGGAGTGGAAATGCAACGGCGACAACGCCCGCTCCAAGCGCGCGGCAGAGCGCTTTGGCTTTAGCTTCGAAGGCACGTTCCGCCAGCACATGATCGTCAAGGGCCAGAACCGCAATACCGCGTGGTTCTCGATCATCGACAGCGAATGGCCCGAGTTAGAGAAAGCCTTCGTAGCGTGGCTGGCTGTGGATAACTTCAAGGATGGCGGGCAAATCAAGACGTTGGCGGATTTGCGCCACGCATGAGCGAATTCACCCGTTAATCTGGCTGGAGAGCATCAAACCTGTGGGAGCGAATTCATTCGCGATTGGCCAGTGCAGCCGACACATCTCTAGCGCCTGACCCTTTTTCGCGAATGAATTCGCTCCCACAGGGATTGTGCTCATTCAGCCACGCTGCACGACATCAACAACAGAACTGCTGCAGAAACAGCTTCTGCAGGACAAAAAAAAGAGGAGCCACGAGAGCTCCCCCAGAGGTAATCGTCCAGCCTGCCGCGTCTGTGCGCGTCAGGCTGTTTCAGCTTGATGAATCGCGATCATTCGATCTCGACCAGAATCTCACCCGGATTCACGCGGTCGCCTTTGGCCACGTGGATCGCCACGACCTTGCCCGCGACGGCTGCCTGAACCTCGGTCTCCATCTTCATCGCTTCGGTGATCAGCACTGCCTGACCGGCCTTGACCGTGTCGCCTTCCTTGACCAGCACATCGACGATGTTGCCCGGCATGGTGGTGCTGACGTGGCCCGGTTTGTTGGCCTGGGCGCGCTTGCCAATGCCACCGCCGACGAACTCATTCAACGGCTCGAACACGACTTCTTCGGGCATGCCATCAATGGACAGGTAGAAGTGGCGCTTGCCCTCGGCCTTGACGCCTACACCGGTGATGTCGACGCGGTAGCTTTCGCCGTGAACGTCGATGACGAACTCGGTCGGTACGCCTTCACCGCCCGCCCGCGCCACAGCGCCCGGCTCCGGAATCGGCAGCAGTGGCTCTGGCGCCAGGGTACCCGCAGCGCGTTCTTCGAGGAATTTGCGGCCAATGTCCGGAAACATCGCGTACGTCAGCACGTCTTCTTCAGATTTAGCCAACGCGCCGATTTCGCCGCGCAGCTTGGTCATTTCCGGTTTCAGCAGGTCTGCCGGACGCCCGTCGATAACCTCTTCGTTGCCAATGGCCTGACGACGCAGCTTCTCGTCGACCTGACCCGGTGCTTTGCCGTAGCCGCCCGTGAGGTAGAGCTTCACTTCGTTGGTGATGGTCTTGTAACGCTCACCCGCCAGCACGTTGAAGAACGCCTGAGTACCAACGATCTGCGAGGTCGGGGTCACCAAAGGTGGGTAGCCCAGGTCCTTGCGAACACGTGGGATCTCTGCCAGCACTTCGCCCATGCGGTTCAGCGCGCCCTGCTCTTTCAGCTGGTTGGCGAGGTTAGAGATCATGCCACCGGGCACTTGGTTGACCTGCACGCGGGTGTCGACTGCGGTGAATTCGCTCTCGAACTGGTGATACTTCTTACGCACGGCGTAGAAATACAGGCCGATTTCCTGCAGCAGCTCCAAGTCCAAACCGGTGTCGAATTCGCTGCCCTTGAGCGCAGCAACCATCGACTCGGTGCCCGGATGGCTGGTGCCCCACGCAAAGCTGGAGATCGCGGTGTCGATGTGATCGGCGCCGTTTTCGACCGCCTTGAGCTGGCACATCGCGGCCAGACCCGCAGTGTCGTGGGAGTGGATGAACACCGGCAGCGACTGCTCGGCTTTCAGCGCCCTGACCAGTTCGCCAGCCGCGAACGGTGTCAGCAGACCGGCCATGTCCTTGATCGCCACGGAGTCGCAGCCCATCGCTTCCATCTGCTTGGCCTGAGCAACAAAGGCCTCGACGGTGTGTACCGGACTGACGGTGTACGCAATGGTGCCCTGCGCATGTTTGCCCGCAGCCTTCACCGCTTCGATGGCCACACGCAGGTTACGCACGTCGTTCATGGCGTCAAAGATGCGGAACACGTCGATGCCGTTGACGGCAGCCTTGGCGACGAAAGCTTTGACCACGTCGTCGCTGTAATGGCGATAGCCCAGCAGATTCTGGCCGCGCAGCAGCATTTGCAGGCGGGTGTTCGGCAGCGCCGCGCGAAGTTGGCGCAGGCGCTCCCACGGGTCTTCTTTGAGGAAACGCACGCACGCGTCAAACGTCGCGCCGCCCCAGACTTCCAGCGACCAGTAGCCGACTTTGTCGAGCTTCTCGCAGATCGGCAGCATGTCTTCGGTGCGCATGCGGGTCGCCAGCAGCGACTGGTGAGCGTCACGCAGGATCGTATCGGTTACAAAGATCTTCTTCGTCATTCTTATCTCCTCACAAGCTTCAAGCTCCGAGCCACAGCTACAAGTCACCGAGAACGGCTTTTACTTGAGGCTTGACGCTCGCAGCTCGACGCTGCTTTTAAATGCCTGCGTGGGCGGCGATGGCGGCGGCGATGGCCAGGGCCAACTCTTCGGGTTTGCGCTTGATCGAGTAGTTGGTCAGTTCAGGGTGGCTCTCGACGAAACTGGTATTGAACTGGCCGCTACGGAATTCCGGGTTGCGCAGGATTTCCTGGTAGTACGCGGCGGTGGTCTTCACGCCTTGCAGGCGCATGTCGTCCAGCGCGCGCAGGCCCCGGTCCATCGCTTCTTCCCAAGTCAGCGCCCAGACGATCAGCTTCAGGCACATTGAGTCGTAGTACGGCGGAATGGTGTAGCCGGTGTAGATCGCCGTGTCGGTCCGCACGCCAGGGCCACCCGGCGCGTAATAACGGGTGATCTTGCCGAAGCTTGGGAGAAAGTTATTTTTCGGGTCTTCGGCGTTGATGCGGAACTGCAACGCGAAACCCCGGTGAATGATGTCTTCCTGCTTCACCGAGAGCGGCAGGCCAGACGCGATGCGAATCTGCTCGCGCACGATGTCGATGCCGGTGATTTCCTCGGTGATGGTGTGTTCCACCTGCACCCGAGTGTTCATTTCCATGAAGTACACCTCGCCCTCGGCGAGCAGGAACTCCACGGTGCCCGCGTTCTCGTAACCCACGGCCTTGGCGGCGCGCACCGACAGGTCGCCGATGTAGGCTCGCTGTTCGGGGGTCAATTGAGGGCTTGGGGCGATTTCGATGAGCTTCTGGTTGCGACGCTGGATCGAGCAATCACGCTCGAACAGGTGCACGACATTGCCGAAGCTGTCACCGAGGATCTGCGCCTCGATGTGCTTGGGATTGACGATGCACTTCTCCAGAAAGACTTCAGCCTTGCCGAACGCCTTGGTGGCCTCGGAAATGACCCGAGGGAATGCCTGCTCCAGTTCTTCACGGCTGTTGCAACGACGAATGCCGCGACCGCCACCACCCGAGGTGGCCTTGAGCATCACTGGGTAACCGATGCGATCACCTTCGGTCAACGCTTCGGCGATGTCGGCAACGTTGCCTTCGGTGCCGGGGGTGACCGGCACGCCAGCCTTGATCATGCTGCGGCGGGCTTCAGTCTTGTCGCCCATGCGGCGAATCACTTCGGCGGAAGGGCCGATGAATTTGATACCGCGTTCGGCGCAGATCTCAGCGAGGTCGGCGTTTTCTGAGAGGAAGCCATAACCGGGGTGCAACGCGTCGCAACCGGTTTCCACAGCCAGGTTCACCAACTTGCGCGGGTTCAGGTAACCCTCCAGCGGTTCGGAACCAATGCCATAGGCCTCATCCGCACGCTTAACGTGGAGCGCATGGCGGTCCGCGTCGGAGTAGATCGCCACGGAACGGATGCCCATTTCGGCGCAAGCGCGCACGATCCGGACAGCAATTTCCCCACGGTTGGCGATCAGGATTTTTGTTATCACTGGCATTTCCTCGACCGATGAGCAGACGGACCGGAAACCCGGTCAGTACGGAGCGACATAGCGTTACAACATGTTGCGTCGCAGCGATGGCTCACCCTATGACGAATCAGCAATTAACAAAAATGAGTAAAAATTGGGTTAAACATAAGTAAAACCTTATAGTTGCGCTTTCAGCCATGAGCAGAGGAATCGACAAATGCGTAAGTCATTGATGCGTATGACATTGCGTCAATTGCGAATCTTCAATGAAGTCTGTGATCTTCGTTCCTACAGCCGTGCGGCTGAAGAAATGTCCCTCACGCAACCCGCTGTCAGCTTGCAGATTCGTCAGCTTGAAGAACTCATCGGCCAGCCGCTGTTCGAGTACGTGGGCAAGAAGCTCTACCTGACCGAAGCTGCCGAAGCGTTGCAACTGGCCAGTCGCGACATCTTCGGGCGCCTTGAAAACCTCGACATGCAGCTGTCAGACATGCAGGGCTCGCTTCAAGGGCAGTTGAAGCTCGCCATTGAGTCCAGCGCGAAATACTTCGTTCCCCATCTGTTCGCAGCTTTTAAGCGCCAATACCCCGAAGTCATGCTCAATCTCACGGTAGTCAATAGGGCCCAGGTGATTCGACGGCTCTCCGACAACCGCGATGATCTGGTGGTGATGTCGATGGTCCCGCAGGACATGGGGCTGGAGTTTCTACCTTTCCTCAATAATCCCATCGTGGCGGTGGCGCGACCGGACCATCCGCTTTCACAACGGCCAAATCTGTCGCTGAAAGATCTGGAAGCCTACACGCTGGTGGTACGCGAGCAGGGGTCGGGAACGCGCAAGGCGTGCGAGGAATACTTCAAGGAGAAACGCATTCACTTCGAGCATTCGCTGGAGGTGTCTTCGGCGGAAGCTCAACGGGAGTGTGTCGTGGCCGGGCTGGGGGTGGCGCTGCTGACGAGGCATGCGCTGAGTCTGGAACTGGCCACTGGCACGCTCAAGGAGCTGCCCGTGGCCGAACTGCCGCTTTATCGCAGTTGGTGCGTCGTACAGGCTCGGGAGAAACGTCTGTCACCAGTGGCGCATGCCTTCCTGGCGTTCATTCGCACCGAGCGTGCTCAGATCAGCGAGCTGGTCGCGCGCTTTGACGGGCACCTTCCGAAACGCTAGCGCTCTGCCAAAAGCTGGCGGAGTCTGCGTCCAGGTAGTCATCGAATTCGAGGGTCAGGCGACGGTCTTCGGACCGCGTTTCAATCGCACGCCGAAACGCCATGCGGCGCTGGTCTTCCTGCTGACGGCGGGTTTTGGCGCTGTTGCTTTGCTGCTGCGAGTCATCGTAGTGCCGAGGCATATCCTGTCTCCCATTGCGTGTGCGGGAGTACAGAGTGGCGGGACGCGGTGACGATCAGGCTTCGGAAGCGTTACAAGTTGGTGAAGGTTGGGCCGGATGGCGAGACGCCGTGGTTAACTCTGTGGGAGCGAATTCATTCACGATTCAGTCGTAAAGACGACACATTCGTTGCGAATGTATCGAAGTCTTGCGAATGAATTCGTGCCCACAGAAAATCAAAGGCGTGGCTGATATCAATCTTCCGACGACTTGATCGACTTCGGCGACAGCCGCAAGCTACGCAAGCTGCGCTTCACGCTCTTCAGGTGATTGACCAGGCTCGGGCCACGGGCCATCGCCACGCCCATTGCCAGCACATCGATCACGACCAAATGGGCGATACGCGAGGTCAACGGCGTGTAAATTTCGGTGTCTTCGTGCACGTCGATCGCCAGGTTGACAGTCGAAAGTTCGGCCAATGGGGTCTGGCTTGGGCACAGAGTAATCAGATTCGCGCCGCTCTCGCGTACGAGGTTGGCCGTGATCAGCAGGTCCTTCGACCGGCCCGACTGTGAGATGCACACCGCGACGTCTGTGGGCTTGAGCGTTACCGCCGACATGGCCTGCATGTGCGGGTCGGAGTAGGACGCCGCCGTAAGCAACAGTCGGAAGAATTTGTGCTGGGCGTCAGCCGCGACCGCGCCCGACGCGCCGAACCCGTAAAACTCCACACGATGGGCCGCAGCCATAACGGTCACCGCCGCCTGCAACGCGTGAGGGTCGAGCTTTTCCCGAACTTCCATCAACGTATGGAGCGTGGTATCGAAGATTTTAAGGCTGTAGTCCGCAACCGAGTCGTCTTCATGAATCGCGAACTGCCCAAAACTCGCGCCCGCCGCAAGGCTTTGCGCCAGTTTGAGTTTGAGGTCCTGGAAACCGGTGCAGCCAATCGCACGACAGAATCGCACGATGGTCGGCTCACTGATGCCCACGCTGTGGGCCAGATCGGCCATGGAACTGTGCATCACGGCCGCAGGATCAAGCAGCACATGGTCGGCTACCTTGAGCTCCGACTTACGCAAGAGATGGCGAGACTGGGCAATGTGCTGCAACAGATTCAAAGGACAGGACTCAATAGGAGGATGGGCCGGGCTGTAGCTTTCTTGTAGTTATACTACATGACCTGCAAACCGCACAGCTAAACGAGTTTGATGATTCCAAACGAAAAGCCCGGAGCGACGGGTCGCCATGCAGTGTAGGACTTTTCACACAGGACTCCAGGCAACCGCTTCACAATCACGTAGGACAGTGCCCATCGCATTGGCCTCCACAGGCCGACTGACCAGGTAGCCTTGCACCTCGTCGCATGCATGGGCTCGGAGAAATTCCAGCTGTTGCTCGTTCTCTACCCCTTCGGCGACCACCTTCAATTCAAGGCTGTGAGCCATGGCGATGATCGCCCGCGTGATGGCGGCGTCTTCGGTCCCCTCGTCCAGGCCTCTGATAAATGCTTGATCAATTTTTACGTAGTCCACGGGGAAGCGCTTCAAGTAACTGAGTGACGAATAGCCTGTGCCGAAATCATCGATAGCCAACTTCACGCCCAGCTCACGCAACTGCTGGAAGGTGCTGATGATGTGCTCGACGCTGTCCAGCAACTGACTTTCGGTCAGTTCAAGCTCCAGGTATTCAGGCAGCAGCCCGCTTTCATCGAGCACCTGACGCACCAGACTGACGAGCTTGCCCTGCCGCAATTGATGCACGGACAAATTGACTGACACCCGAATGGGCCGCAGCCCGCTGGCTTGCCATTCACAGGCCTGTCGGCAGGCGCGGCGCAGCACGAACTCGCCGATGTCGGCGATCAGCCCGGACTCTTCGGCCAGGCCGATGAATTCGCTGGGCGGTACCATGCCGAGCACCGGATGCCGCCAACGCACAAGGGCCTCGGCAGAACTGAGCTGACCCGTCGCCAGTTCGAGCTTGGGCTGATAGAAGACCTCCAACTGACCGTCTTCAATCGCTCGGCGCAGTTGAATCTCCAGCTGCAAACGCTCAAGGGTCCGGGCTTGCAGGCTGTCGGTGTAGAACTGGAAATTGTTACCGCCCAAGTGTTTGGCGTGCTGCATCGCCATGTTGGCTTGGGTGACTAACGCAGAAATGTCTCTGGCCGAATCCGGCAGCAAGGCGATGCCGATGGACGCGCTGACCACCAGTTCGTGCCCAGCCACCAGAACCGGTGAACGCAGTTTGTTCAGCAACCGGGTGGTCATTCGCGTCAGCGTCGTCAGGTTGCCGAAGGTGTCGAACAGCACCGCGAATTCATCGGCGGACAAGCGCGCCACAGTATCGGCGTCTGCCAGCTCGGCGCTGATGCGGCGGCCTATCTGACGCAGCAATTGATCGGCAACCTCATGCCCGAGGCTGTCGTTGAGCAGCTTGAAACGGTCCAGATTGATGTGCAGCAGCGCCAGGGTTTGCCTGCCGTGGCGTACGCGCTGATTGGCTTCGCGCAGCCGCTCGTTGAACAGCGCGCGGTTGGCCAGGCCTGTCAGCTCGTCATAGTGCGAGAGGAATCGGGCACGCTCTTCATATTGCCGCGTCAGCTCTCGATTCAGCGCTTCGCTTTGGGCTTGAGCCTGTTGCAAGTGCTCAATCAGGGCCTGATTCTGAAAGCGCCGGGTCAGACCTCGCTCAATCAACCGGTTGACCTGCGCCGCCACGACGATCAGCGCCAGCAGCAGGATCAACCCCAGCCAGCCCCAGCCGCGCAACGGCACGTCGCCACCCCAAAACAGATAGAGGATGGGCGGCAGCAGACAGGGCACGGTGAACGTCAGAAAGGCCGGGATGCTTGCGGCATAGGCCACGCTGGCCGAGAGCGTGGCCGCGCCGATCAGGCCGAAGACCCACGCCTGTTGCACGAAGCTTTCCACGGGAACCAGCACCAGCGCCGCGCTGGAGAGCGTGAACCCGCTGACACAGGCGCCCGCCAGAAACATCCGCGTCCAGACCGGATGCGCCTGGCGCTCCGGTGGCGCCGCACGAAACGCCGCCACCTGAAGCACCCGCAGGCACACCAGCGCTGACAGCCAGCCCACCCAAATACTGACGAGCACGTACCGCTGCGGACTCCAGAGCAGCCAGGCGCAGAGCAAACCATTGATGAACATGAACAGAGTCGGCAGCAGCGACCCCTGATAAAGAAGGCGTGTGCGCTCGACGGCAAGCTGGGTGGCGAACTGTCTGCGGATGACACGTCGTGTCGCCACAGCATCGGCCGGGGCTTTGGAGCTGGTGGTCATGGCGATTCTTATAATTAGTGAGCCTTGAACGTGCACGGAGCATACACAAGCCACCGAAGAGACCAAACAGTCAGGGAAATAAATTGCGTGAATGGTCGGCATACGTGACGGTTTTCCGCTCCGACAGGCAGAGGGCAACAGCTTTTCACGACCGACCAGCGTTAGAGTTTGCCCGGCATCCGTCGGCACCCTAGAATGCCCCGATGCATACTGATGACCTCTCCCTTCTGCTCAACTCCCTCAACGATGCCCAACGCCAGGCGGTCGCCGCCTCCGTGGGTCGTCAGTTGGTTCTCGCTGGCGCAGGCTCCGGCAAAACCCGCGTGCTGGTGCACCGTATCGCCTGGTTGATCCAGGTGGAGAACGCGTCGCCCCATTCGATCCTGTCGGTGACGTTCACCAACAAGGCGGCCGCCGAGATGCGCCATCGCATCGAGCAGCTGATGGGCATCAACCCGGCAGGCATGTGGGTCGGCACCTTCCACGGGCTGGCGCACCGTCTATTGCGTGCGCACTGGCAGGAAGCCGGGCTGAACCAGAATTTCCAGATTCTCGACAGCGACGACCAGCAGCGTCTGGTCAAGCGCGTCATCCGCGAGATGGGTCTGGACGAGCAGAAATGGCCTGCGCGTCAGGCGCAATGGTTCATCAACGGCCAGAAGGATGAAGGGCTGCGTCCCAAGCACATTCAGGCGTCCGGCGACCTGTTCCTCAGCACCATGAAAGGCATCTACGAGAATTACGAAGCGGCGTGCCAACGGGCCAGCGTCATCGACTTCTCGGAACTGCTGCTACGTGCGCTGGACCTGTGGCGCGACAATCCTGGCCTGCTGGAGCATTACCAGCGCCGTTTCCGCCACGTCCTTGTAGACGAATTCCAGGACACCAACGCCGTGCAGTACGCCTGGCTGCGGTTGCTGGCCAAGGGTGGCGACAGCCTGATGGTGGTCGGCGACGACGATCAGTCGATTTACGGCTGGCGCGGCGCGAAGATCGAGAACATTCATCAGTATTCCGATGACTTCCCGGACACCGAGACGATCCGACTGGAGCAGAACTACCGCTCCACCGCGAGCATCCTGAAGGCTGCCAACGGCCTGATCGTCAACAACAGTGGCCGTCTGGGCAAAGAGCTGTGGACCGATGTCGGCGACGGCGAACTGATCAGCCTGTACGCCGCCTTCAACGAACACGATGAAGCGCGCTACGTGGTCGAGACCATCGAGAGCGCGATCAAGACCGGCATGTCCCGCAGCGACATCGCCATTCTCTACCGCTCCAACGCCCAATCCCGGGTGTTGGAAGAGGCCCTGTTGCGCGAGCGCATCCCATACCGCATTTATGGCGGTCAGCGCTTCTTCGAACGGGCCGAAATCAAGAACGCCATGGCCTATCTGCGCGTTCTGGAAGGCCGTGGCAACGATTCGGCGCTCGAACGCGTGATCAACGTGCCGCCCCGTGGCATTGGCGAGAAAACTGTCGAAGCCATTCGCGAGCATGCGCGCCACGCCGATGTGTCGATGTGGGAATCCATGCGACTGCTGGTGGCCAACAAAGGCGTGACCGGTCGGGCCGCCAGCGCCTTGGGCGGGTTTATCGAGCTCATCGAAAACCTTTCGGCCAAGGTCATGGAAATGCCGCTGCACCTGATGACCCAGACCGTCATCGAGCAGTCCGGGCTGATCACCTATCACCAGGAAGAAAAAGGCGAGAAAGGCCAGGCTCGGGTAGAAAACCTTGAGGAACTGGTCAGTGCCGCCCGCGCCTTCGAAAACAGCGAAGACGAGGAAGACTTGACGCCACTGGCCGCGTTCCTCGGCCATGCTTCACTGGAGGCAGGCGACACCCAGGCCGATGAGCACGAAGACAGCATCCAACTGATGACGCTGCACAGCGCCAAAGGTCTTGAGTTCCCGTATGTGTTCCTCGTTGGCATGGAAGAAGGGCTGTTCCCGCACAAGATGAGCCTGGAAGAACCGGGCCGTCTGGAAGAGGAACGCCGCCTGGCTTACGTCGGTATTACCCGCGCGATGCAACATCTGGTGCTGACGTACGCCGAAACCCGACGTCTGTACGGCAGCGAGACCTACAACAAGGTGTCGCGCTTCGTACGTGAAGTCCCGCCGAATCTGATTCAGGAAGTGCGCTTGTCCAACAGCGTTACACGCCCTTTCGGTGGCTCCAAGACCATGGCGCCGAGCCGGCTGTTCGACGGCGAAGGCATCCCGCAGAGCCAGTTCTCGCTCGGCCAACGCGTGCAGCACGCGGTGTTCGGCGAGGGCACCATCCTGAACTTCGAAGGCGCCGGTGCGCAGGCTCGGGTGCAGGTGAACTTCTCCGAAGGCAGCAAGTGGCTGATGCTGGGGTACGCCAAGCTGGAGCCGATTTGATCAGGCCCTGACGCCTCAGTATACCTGCGTGATGGCTGACCTCCGGTATTGCATTCCTACATCTGGCCCCCATCTTTCCTACAGAACTTTCTCAATCGCCCTGCAGCCCAAGTAGTACGCGGGTGATTGAGATCCACGCAAAAGCCAGAAACATATGGTCGCTGGTCAGACACATTTGTCCTGTTCAATATGGCGCGCGTGCAATCCACAAACGGGAATTCCCAATATGCAACGTTTTCTAAGCATCGCTTTGGCGCTGGTCATCGGACTCACCATGAGTCTGGATGCCAACGCCGCGCGTTTCGGTGGCGGCAAGAGCATGGGCTCGGCGCCAAGTCACCAAGCGCGTCAGACAGCTCCTTCTGCTCCTGCCGCTGCACCTAACGCTGCCGGTCGTCCTGCGCCTGCTGCGGGCGGTGCTTCCAAATGGCTGGGCCCTCTGGCCGGTATCGCTGCCGGTGGCCTGCTCGCTTCCATGTTCATGGGCGGCGGCTTCCAAGGCATGCAGTTCTTCGACATCCTGATCATGGCGGTCATCGCTTTCGTGATCTTCCGTTTCATCGCCGCCCGTCGACGCAAGCAGCAGCCAAACATGGCTCCGGCTGGCGCGCCGTTCCAGCGTGAAACCTTCGAACAGCAGCCTGCGCAAAACGCCAATTCGATGTTCGGCGGTTCGCCCGCCGCGTCGGCTCGTCCGGTGATCAACGCACCGGCGTGGTTCAACGAAGAGCGCTTTATCGAGGCCGCACGTAACCACTTCCAGTCGCTGCAACAGCACTGGGATGCGAACGAGATGGACAAAATCTCTGAGTTCGTGACCCCGCAAATGCTGCAGTTCCTGAAAAAAGAACGTGCAGACCTGGGTGATGGCTTCCAGTCCACCTACATCGACAACCTGAACGTGCAACTTGAAGGTGTCGACGACCGCGCCGACAAGACCATTGCTACCTTGACCTTCAGTGGTGTGTCGAAAACGTCGCGCTTCGACCAGGGCGAAGTGTTCAGCGAAAGCTGGAACATGGAGCGCGCTCCGGGCGAGAACCAGCCTTGGCTGGTGGCAGGTATTCGCCAGAACGGCTGAAACTCTTTGCCGCTTCGCTAATCCAAAACCCCGACTGTGTTCGGGGTTTTGTTTTTTGTGGGCCGCAGTTAATTTGGTGATGTCTTTGAGCTACTGTATAAACCGCGAAAACCGTTAGAGGATCCACGTCGTGGAAGAAGTCATCGAACAACTCCGTGAAGCCAATGAGCCGGTTCCCGTCCCGCTTGAGCTGCCGGACGAAGATCAGCTTGTCGAAATCGAAGAGCAGCTGTTCATCAACATTCCTTTCGTCTTCAAGGAATTCTTGCTGACCGTCAGCGACGTGGTGTACGGCAGCCTGGAGCCGGTGACTGTCACCGATCCGCAATCTCATACCTACCTGCCGGACGTGGCAGCAAATGCCTGGGACATCGGTGTTCCGCGCGAGCTCATCCCGATCTGCCAAGATGGCGAAGATTACTACTGCGTTGAAGAAGACGGCACTGTGGTGCTGTGGTCCGGCGAAGAAGAACTCGTCACCGAAGAAAGCTGGGAATCGGTGTGGCACTGGGCGCGGGACGTCTGGCTGGAAAGCTGAGATATTTCCCACGCACGCAGGGAAGCCTTCAGCAGCTCAATGCTCTGAAGGCTCCTGATGATTCCCCAGTGTTTCCAGCAGCGCGATTTGCATGCGGGTGTGCACCCGGATGAACCAGCGCCACAGCACCGCCGCCACCACCGCTGCCACGATCACGATCAGCAGCAACCATTCGTGAGTCGGCAGCATGCTCGCCGATAGCAGGGCGATCAGCAGGAAAATCACCACCAGCGACAGCAACGGGATCACTTCCGCAATCACTCGGCGTACGCGTGCGGTATGCCTGCCCGCCATCTCTGGCTTCACACTCATCTCGGCCAACAGCATCGACAGCGCTTTCAGCTTGCGATAGGCCGCGATCAGAAACGGTAGCGACAACAGTAAAGAAGCGCCCCATATCCAGGCCTTCTGCTGACCGACTTCGCTGACCCATTCGCTGAAGTAATCCCCAATGCGCTCGGCGAAATAAGCACCGCAGAAGAAGATCGCCACCACCAGCGCCAGGTTCACCCCCACTTGCAGCAGGATCTTGCGAATCATCGAAGCCAGTAACGCCCCCTGCCCCTGTGGCTGAATGCTGCGCAGCCACTCTCCGTACAGACCGAAAACCCGGGCCACTCGCGTAGGCATGATCCTCGCCAACGTGTGGGACAGTGGATCGGCAGCCCGAATCAGATACGGTGTGAGCAATGTAGTGATCGCCGACACGGCCACCGCCACCGGGTAGAGAAAATCGCTAGTGACCTGCAATGTCATCCCGAGCGCGGCGATGATGAAAGAAAACTCGCCAATCTGTGACAGCCCCATCCCGACGCGAAGCGAAGTCTTGCCGTCATTCCCCGCGATAAACGCGCCCAAGCCGCAGGACAGCATCTTGCCCAGCACCACAGCCACGGTGATCACAGCGATGGGCCATGCGTAGGCAAGCAGGATCTGCGGGTCGATAAGCAAGCCGATGGCGACAAAGAAGATCGCGCTGAACATGTCGCGAATGGGCTCGATCAGGTGCTCTATCTTCGCCAGTTGCTTCGATTCGGCCATGATCGCGCCGATCAGAAAAGCCCCCAGCACCATGCTGTACTCGAGTTTGACCACCAGCAGACAGAAGCCGAAACACAGGCCCAGGACCGTGACCAACAACATTTCGTTGCTTTCGAATTTCGCGACGTAGGCCAGCAAACGCGGCACCAGCAAAATCCCGATCACCAGCGCGACGATCATGAACAACGAAAGCTTGCCGACGGTAGAGAACACTTCACCGGAACTCACCGAGCCGCTGACCGCAATGCCCGACAACAGCGCGATGATGCCGATGCCGAGGATGTCTTCCACGATCAGCACGCCGAAGATCAGTTGGGCGAAACGCTGGTTCTTCATCTTCAGGTCGTTGAGCGCCTTGACGATGATCGTGGTCGAGGAGATGGCCAAAATCGCTCCCAAGAACAGCGAATCCATGGTGCTCCAGCCAAAATACTGGCCGATTTCATAGCCGATCCAGATCATCAGCATGATTTCGAGGAAGGCGGCGACGAACGCCGTAGCGCCGACCTTGAACAGTTTGCGCAGACTGAATTCCAGTCCCAGACAGAACATGAGGAAGATCACGCCCAGTTCAGCAAGGATCTTGATGGTGTCTTCGTCGTGGATCAGGCCGAATGGCGGAGTGTGCGGCCCGATGATGAACCCGGCGACGATATAGCCGAGGACGACCGGTTGTTTGAGTCGATGGAAGAGAACGGTGACCACGCCAGCCACCAGCATGATGACTGCCAGGTCCTGAATGAAACTGATGGCATGCATGGCGCGGCTCCTTGTGACGACTAAAGATGCGCGTTCATGCTGAAAAGGAGACGGCTGCGGTGCGAAAGATCGCCAGCAGAGTCAGAAATTTCTGAGCGGAACGCAGGAAATACCCCATCCAAGGGTTTTCGCAGGTTAACACCGCACAAAAGCCGATGAAGCCGGTGCAATATATGGAAACAGATCGACCTCAGGCGTGACGGCAGCCCGGCTGCCAGCGTCCCGATAGTGTTGGTTTTGATAGCCGATTTTATTTCGAGCACCCACCCGAGGTGCCAATTGACCCAACCAGACCGTGAGCACGCTATGGAACCCGGAAACGCCCAGCTGTCGATGACTGTATTGATGACCCCGGACATGGCCAACTTTTCTGGCAACGTGCACGGCGGCACCCTTCTCAAATACCTCGATGAAGTCGCCTACGCGTGCGCGAGCCGTTACGCCGGTCGTTATGTTGTGACGCTGTCAGTGGATCAGGTGATTTTCCGCGAGCCGATTCACGTCGGCGAACTGGTGACCTTCCTGGCTTCGGTGAACTACACCGGCAACACGTCGATGGAAGTCGGGATCAAGGTGGTGACGGAAAACATCCGCGAGCGCTCGGTGCGTCACACCAACAGCTGCTTTTTCACCATGGTGGCGGTGGACGACCAACGCAAACCGGCCAGCGTTCCGCCGTTGGATCCGCAGACCAGCGAAGACAAGCGCCGCTACGTGCAAGCGCAGCAGCGGCGCCAATTGCGCCAGGAGCTTGAAAAACGCTATCGCGAAATTCGCGAGGATGGGATTTGAGCAACGTCGATCAGGCGTAATGCGTCTTGGGGGAGTCGGCTGGCTGGCGAATGCGATGGGTCAGTCAACACATTGCAACTGGCCTACCGCATTCGCTAAGGCGCGGCCTCCCTCAGTTCAATGGGTAACGGTGGCCGTAAAGCACAGCAACAGCGCAGGCGGACGAAGTGAAGCGAAATTAAACGGACGCACTATGGCTGTCAGTGACCTGACGCAGTTAAGCTGGACACCTTCTGTTGGAGCTCTCTTTCCATGCTGACCCTGGGCAATATTTTCGTCCTGATGCTGCTGGCGACTGCTGGCGCTTGGCTGTGGCACTCCCATGGTCTACGTGAACGGGCGCTGGAGCGTGTCAAACAGCACTGCGCCAAGCTCGACATTGAATTGCTCGACGGCAACGTGGCGCTGCGCCGTATCGCGTTCAAGCGCGACAACGAAGGCCGCAAGCGTCTGGCCCGGGTGTACAACTTCGAATTCACGGTGACGGGCGAGCAACGCCACCCCGGCACGATCACGATGTTTGGCGCACACACTGCGCAGATCGAACTGGCGCCCTACCCGTTTGAAATCAAAGACCCGAAGCCGACGGCCGAAATCATCCAGCTCGCCGAATGGCGGCAAGAGCACAATAAGTGGAAGCAGTAAGCCGCTGTGGATAAGCAGCGCTAGGCCATACAGTTCGCGAGCTGCGCGGTCAGTTGAACCTCGGCTTGAGGTTCATTGAAAATCAATTCAAGCCTCGAATCCTTGCGCCATTCACTCGGCGCCCATTCAAACTCGCCGCTCTCCAGCGCATTGCCCGAAACCCACCCCGATCCGCTGTGGATAACCAGCTTGGCACGGCGCCATTCAAGGCTTCGCAGCCAACCTTGGACTCTGGCCGCATCGAAAATACGCTCCGGGTGCCAACGCCAGCCAATGCTCCAGCCTTCAGGCTGAGCCTGACTCAGACAAATCGGCGTCATCGGGTCGACCCAGACCGCTGGCAATTGAGCAAGAGATCGGAACGCAACGAACTTATCCACACCCTCATTGGCTTTTGCATCGATGCCGGGCAAGCGTTGCAGCGGCAGCGCGCCAGATTCAGTCCAGCACACAGCGCGTTCGGGCAGCATCGTGACGAGGGTGTCTCGGGCCGCGGCGTTCAGCCCCTCCGATTTGTTAAGCACCAACAGACCGGCGTTTCCCACAGCCTCTTGTTGAGTCGGCGGGAGAGGTTTTCCGGCTGCAAGGGCCCGAGCGTCCAGAACGATGACGCTGGGCTGAACGGCCAGCACCCCGAGCCACGGCGCCTCTCGCAATTGCTTCAACAGCTGGACGGGATGCCCGAGACCGGACGGCTCGATGAACAGTCGGTCCGGCCGAGCCTTGCGCAGCAATCGACCCAGTCCGATCTGAAACGGCGCACCGTTGACGCAGCACAGGCAACCGCCAGCGACTTCACCAAGTGCGATACCATCTTGCGCCGTGCTGAGCAGTGCCGCGTCCAGACCTATCTGGCCGAACTCGTTGATCAGAATCGCCCAGCGTTCATTCGCCGGTTTCTGCGACAACAGGTACTTGATCAGGCTGGTCTTGCCTGCGCCCAAAGGGCCAGCAATGACATGGGTGGGGATGTTCTGCAGCATGTCCGGCCATTCTTGAACGTCGCTCCCGAGAACGAGCGCACACGGAGGTAATGAATGCGAGCAATCTGGCTGCCCACGCGGCTGGCGTTGATGCTGTTGGCGGTCACGTCGAGTCAGGCGTGGGCCGAATCCTGTGTAGTCCACAGCCAGGCCGAGCGGCTTGACGTGAAAGTCTGTCAGGAAAATCTCACCATTCCGCCCGATCTGTTCCACGACGGCTTCTGCAAACCGCAGTTGAAGGATCAGAAAATCGAAGTGACCTACGCCGAACAGTGCCCGAGCGGGTCATTCGGCCAGTGCAGCAACGCGCAAGTCGCCAATATGCCTTATCGGCAGAACATTCACTATTACGGCGTGGCCAGCGACGCCGCGTTCCTCAAGCCGTTCTGCGAGGAGCAGAGCAAAGGGGTGTGGAAGGCGCAGTGAGCATCCAAACCATTTGATCTGACGAATGCACACAGTCCTGTGGGAGCGAATTCATTCGCGATGCGTAGGTACATTCGACAAATCTCTATCGAATGTACCGTCCTCTCGCGAATGAATTCGCTCCCACAGTTGTTCCACCGCGCTAAGCCTTCGCATTACGCAGCCTCACCATGCCAATCACCAAACGGATCATCCAACTGCGCCCAGGCTTCAACACCGGCGGCCATTTCAATGTCGGTCAGCAGGCAGGCATCGAGATCTGCCGTGAGTTGTGCGAAGTCGATGTTCTGGCCGATGAACACCAACTCCTGACGGCAATCTCCGGTCTGCGCCAGCCAACAGCGCATGATGACCTCTGTGCTCTCCTCATCTTGCGGCCAGTGGGCCTTGGGCACGAAACGCCACCAGCGACCGGCGAAGCCATGGCGCATCAGCCCACCCGCCTGGGACCAGCTCCCCGCCTCCTGGTGCTTGTTCGCCAGCCAGAAGAACCCCTTGGAGCGCAGCAGTTTGCCGTTAGTCCATGGCTGGTTGATGAAGTCGAAGAAGCGTTGCGGATGAAACGGGCGACGCGCTCGGTAGGCTGTCGACGCGATACCGTACTCGTCGGTTTCCGGTGTGTGTTCGCCACGCAATTCCTTCAGCCAGCCCGGCGCCTGAGCTGCCCGCTCAAAGTCGAAACGGCCCGTATCCAGAATCTTGCCCAAGGGCACCGCGCCCATCACCATCGGCAAAATCTCGGCCTGGCTGTTGAGGCTTTTGAGGATGGCCATTAGCTCAAGGCGGTCGCTGGTGCTGATGAGATCGATCTTGCTGATCAGAATCACGTCGGCAAACTCGACCTGTTCGATCAGCAAATCGGTGATCGAGCGCTCGTCGTCTTCACCCATCGTTTCCCCGCGTGTATCCAGACTTTCGGCGGCCTGATAGTCCTGCAAGAAATTAAGGCCATCAACCACCGTTACCATGGTGTCGAGCCGCGCAATATCGGCGAGACTCTGCCCTGACTCGTCGCGAAAGGTGAACGTCTCGGCCACCGGCAGCGGCTCGGAGATGCCCGTCGACTCGATCAGCAGATAATCGAAGCGCCCATCCTTGGCGAGCCGGCTGACTTCTTCCAGCAGGTCTTCACGCAGGGTGCAGCAGATGCAGCCGTTGCTCATTTCGACGAGTTTTTCTTCGGCGCGATTGAGGCTGACGTCGCGCTGGACTTCGCTACCGTCGATGTTGATTTCGCTCATGTCGTTGACGATCACGGCGACGCGCAGGTTCTCGCGGTTGCGCAGGACATGATTGAGCAGCGTGCTTTTGCCGGCACCGAGAAAGCCGGACAGGACGGTTACGGGGAGGCGGTTCATGGAGGTCTCATCAGGTAGCAAGTTCAGGTGCTTTTTACGTTATAGTATAACAATGCAAACCTGCTAACACTTTTTACAAGGTCCGCTCGATGGTCAGGGTTTCCAACGTTTTCGCCGGGTTTGTCGCTCTGCTGCTAGGCACACAGGTGTGGGCTGCACCTCCGTCGCCGAGGCTGGATCGGGCGTTATGTACGCGCAGCGCAACTTTGCTGGCGTGCATCGACGCCTATAACAACCAGTACAGCGTGGCGATGTCGGGCACGACGATGTATTTGCGCGGGTACGAAAGCGTGGGCAATCGCACGTGGGCGCAAACCAACAGCCGTTATGGCTCGATAACGTTTTTCACGGGGTTGGCCTCGGATGGCGAGGCCTGGGTGGGGTACATCCAGAAAGTCGGCTGGACGACGATCAGCCGGGTGTCCAGCTCCAGCGGCAGCCGGAGCAAGATCACCTGTGATCGCGTGATGGGCTGTCGTTAAACGACCGCCTGTTCCGCCTTCTGCTCCTGCCGCCAAGCGATGAACGAGCCTGCAGGTGGGTTGGCCTCGAAGTATTGCTTCATCCCGGTGAACAGCCCATCCGCCACGGCCTGTTGGTGGCGCGCCGTCACCAGACGCTGGCTGTCGCGGCTGTTGGAGATAAAGCCGGTCTCGACCAGAATCGACGGCACGTCCGGCGATTTCAGCACCGCAAACCCGGCCTGCTCGACGCGTTTCTGATGCAGCGTGGTGACGCCTTCCAGACTGCCGAGCACGGTGTGACCCAGTTGCAGGCTCGCCGCAATGGTCGCGTTCATCGACATGTCGAGAATCACGCCCGCGAGCATCGGGTCCTTGTCTTTCAGGTTCAACAGGCTGGTCGCGCCAATCAAGTCCGCGCCATTCTCGCGCTGAGCCATGAAACGGGCCGTGGCCGAGGTCGCGCCGTTTTCAGACAACGCGAACACCGATGCACCTGAAGCCGTCAGCCTCGGTGCCGCATCGGCGTGCACCGAGATGAACATGTCAGCGTTGTATTTGCGAGCGATGTCTACGCGTTTGCGCAACGGGACGAAGAAGTCGTCGTTACGCACCAGACGCACGTCGAAGCCTTTCTCACGCTTCAACCGCTTAGCGAGCAGTTGCGCGATGGACAACACCACGTCTTTCTCGCGCTCACCCTTGGAGCCGACAGCGCCAGGGTCTTTACCACCATGACCGGCATCGACCACGACCATGATGTCGCGCTTCGGATGCGCTTTGTCCAGCACGGGTGGAGGCGGTTCCTTGACCAGCGCGGCGGGCGCAGCTGCCAGTTGCACCGGCACATGTGGCTTCAAATCGTTACCGAGATCGACCACCAACCGGTTGCCTTGCGCACCTTCTGGACCGAGCAGGAAGCTGTTGAGCTGCACGGGCGATGCGAGGTCTAGCACGATGCGCGTGTCGCCCTGTCCGAAATGGCCCGAACGAATCGCTTTGATCGGCGTGTTTTCCAGCGCCAGCTCAGGGAAGTTGCCTTCCAGACGCGCGCCGCTCACATCAATGATGATGCGTTCAGGGGCGCTGAGGGTGAAGGTTTTGTACTGCACCGGACCACTGAGGTCGAAGACCAGTCGCAGCTTGTTATCGGAACGCCAGAGACGGGCGTTGCGAATTTGCGCGGCATTGGCAGCATTAACAGAGAAAGGGAGCGCGAAGGCGGCGCTGGCCAAAAGCATATTGAGCAGCATTTGACGTCGATGCATGACACGTTCCGAAAAAAGATGAGCATCCCAGCCCGGATAGAAACGACATTCTTCGTAACAATATAACATGCAGGTCATTCGGTGAAGATGAAGCTTTTTACAGAAATGCGCTGAGTTTTCCGCTTTAAAACAAGGGGTAACAGGCAAAAACTCATGTGAAACAACAAGATGTTCCACGTGGAACATGGACACGAATCTGGCGCTGAAAATAAAAACGCCCCGGTAAACGGGGCGTTCGGACGAACGGTCGTACTGCAGCGAGTTAAGTGCGCGGTTTGACCGTTCCGCAGTTCTGGCCCAGCCACACGGCTTTAGTGTCCATGCTGCCATTCTGCTGCTGGCCGGTGGCATTGAACGAGCCAATGACGTGGGTGGTGAACTGGCGATCACTCAAGAACTGCGCAGTGCCGGTGCCTTGGGCACGTGGGCAACTGAACTTGAATTTCCAGGTAGGCCCGTTGCGGTCAGTGATTTGCTGAGTGCAGCCGGTCTTGGGATCGGTCAGCGGAATCTGCTCGTTCTTCACCTGTTCGGGCGTCAGACACACCCGAACGCCTTGACCGCCCAAGGTAATCCCTTGTTTTGCCAGCATTTGTTCCATGGCCGCACGCTGTTCAGGGGCCATCATTTGCAGTTGGGCGAGCATGATTTGCATGTCCGGCATCTGCTGGCCATCGACCTGCATGTTGCTCGACGTCAGCTCCCACAAGCCGGGCTGAAGCACTTGCGCTTGAGCGAAGGGCGCAGCCAGACAAACCATCAACGCCAATACGCGCTTTTTCATGAATCTGTTTTCCTTTTTTGCCTGAAACAGTGTGATTGCGGCATGCCAGCGAGACCGAGCGAGGTCGCTAGACGATGACGCTTAGACGGCGAATCCGATAACCAGTTGCAGCCAGAATAAAATAGCGACAATCCCCGCCCGCTGTGGTCTGTTAGACACCTATACGCCTCGAACACAAGGTTGCGCATGGATTACCACAGCCCGTATTTCTTTGGCTATCTGCTTGGTTTTACTCACCTGCTCGGCATCGTAGCAGCGATTCACGCTCTGCTGACCGTGCGCACCGCACAAGGCTCGATTGCTTGGGCGATGCCGCTGATTTTCATCCCTTACATCACACTCATTCCTTATCTGGTCTTTGGCCGCAGCACCTTCGACGCCTACATCAAGGCGCGTCGTCAGGCCAACAACGAGATGCGCAATGCCATCGTCGATTTCAACTGGAAACCCTGGATCGAAGAAGCCGTCGCGGCACGGCGCTCGGATGCCTATGAGTCGCTGCGCGCCATGCCCAAGCTCGGACGGATGCCGTGCCTCGCCAACAACGAAGTGAAACTGCTGATCAACGGGGACGCCACGTTCACGGCCATTTTCGATGCGATACGGGCGGCGAAGCGCGTGGTGTTCGTGCAGTTTTTCATCATTCATGACGACGGGCTCGGGCGCCGATTGCAGTCGCTGCTGTTAGAGAAGGCCGCCGAGGGCGTCGAGATTTTCGTGTTGTACGACCGTATTGGCAGCCACTCGCTGCCCGCCAGCTACGTCGAAAAACTTCGGGCAGGCGGCGTACAAATCAAAGCCTTTGCCACGCGCGGCGGATGGCTCAATCGCTTTCAAGTCAACTTCCGCAACCACCGCAAGATCGTCGTGGTGGATGGCGTGAAGGGGTTTGTCGGCGGCCATAACGTCGGCGACGAATACATGGGCCTCAAGCCACCGCTGGCGCCGTGGCGAGACACGCACGTGTCCATCGTCGGCCCAGTGGTGGCGTGTTTGCAGGAATCGTTTGCCGAGGACTGGTTCTGGGCAACCCGCGAACTGCCGCCGCTGATCCTGCCGGAGAGCTACCCCGAAGACGGCGTGCTGTGCCAGTTCCTCGCCACCGGCCCGGCTGACTCGCAAGAGACCTGCTCGCTGTTCTTCGTGGAAGCCATTCATGCCGCAACCGAGCGCGTGTGGATCACCACGCCGTATTTCATCCCGGACGAAGCGGTATCGGCGGCCTTGCGGCTGGCGGTATTACGCGGGGTGGATGTGCGCCTGCTGCTGCCCTCGCGGCCTGACCATTACACGGTCTACGCGGCGTCCAGCCTGTTCGCGTTCGAAGCGGTGCGCGCGGGCGTGCGGATGTTCCGCTACAAGCCGGGGTTCCTGCATCAGAAGGTGGTGCTGGTGGACAACGAGATTTCGGCGATCGGCAGCGCCAATCTGGACAACCGCTCGTTCCGCCTGAATTTCGAGCTGATGCTGCTGACCGTGGACGAGGAGTTTGCGCGGGAGGTGGAAGCCATGCTCAGCGACGATTTCGCCCAGGCCCATGAGATTTCCATTGAGGAAAGCAAAGAGACTCACCACTTACAGCAGTTGGGGATGCGCGTGGCGCGGTTGATCTCGCCGATTTTGTGATTTATTCGCGGAGGCTCACGCCCCGTGTGGGAGCGAATTCATTCGCGATTGGCCGTTACATCCGACGCACATCCATCGACTGTAAAACCGCTTCGCGAATGAATTCGCTCCTACAGGGGATCGGCGCGCTGTTAAGGGTAAAGATCGTCCCGCGTCAGCGGCAGGTCGTGGCTGCCATCGGCTCGGGGCTTCACGGCCAGAATCTGATGCAGGTTGATCCACCCCTTCGAAAACGCATACGCGCAACCCGCCAGATACAGCCTGAAAATCCGCAAGGCCTGTTCCGGCACCATCGCCGCCGCTACGTCGAGCTTCTCTTCCAGACGGGCGCTCCAGTGATCGAGGGTTTTGGCGTAATGCAAACGCAGACTTTCCACGTCCACCACTTCCAACCCTGCCTCGCTGATGAACCCGCTGATCATCGCCAAGTGCGGCAGCTCACCATTTGGGAACACGTAACGATCAATGAAATCTCCGGCGCCGCGCCCCACTGGACGGCCATCGGTATGCTTGGCGGTGATGCCGTGGTTCATTACCAGACCGCCCTCCTTCACCGCGCCGAACAGACACTTGGCGTACAGCTCAAGGTTGGCGTGGCCCACGTGTTCGAACATGCCGACGCTGACGATCTTGTCGAAGCGGCCATCTTGCGGCAGGTCCCGATAATCCAGCAGTTGCAGCTCAACCCGGTCTTCCAGCCCTTCGGCTTTCACGCGCTCCCGCGCCAGCGCCAGTTGCTCGCGGCTCAGGGTGATGCCGAATACTTTCACACCGTACTCTCGGGCCGCGAAGCGGGCCAGTCCGCCCCAGCCACAGCCCACGTCGAGCAAGTATTCCCCAGGCTTCAGGCGCAGTTTCCGACACAGGTGATGGAATTTGTCCTGCTGCGCTTGCTCCAGCGTCTCGGTGCCGGTCTTGAAGTAGGCGCAGGAATAGACCATCTCCTTGTCCAGCCACAGCCGGTAGAAGTCGTTGGAAAGGTCGTAGTGGTAGGAGATCGACTTGGCGTCGGTTTCCTTGTCGTGCTCGGTGCGCACCGGGACGACATCGTCATCCTCGTCCACCAGCGCGGCCGTCAGCTCGTCGCAGACGCGCATGACTTCGCTGATCGAGCCTTCGAGCTCCAGACGGCCTTCAACGAAGGCGCTGCCCAGGAGGTCGAGACTTGGGTGAGTGAAATCGGACACCAGCGAGGGGTCCTTGACGACAATCGTGACGCTGGGGTCTGCCCCCAACTCGACTTCATTGCCATCCCAGAGCTTGAGTCGCAGTGGTAAGTGAAGCTTCTGTAACGCCGGTGGAAGTTGCGCGAGCATTGAGAAAACCCCCTGATCCAGAAACACGGAAAAGGGTAGTCCAAAACCGGTTCCAGAGCAGGAACCGTCAGGCTATCGGCTTTTATGAATGACAACGTGGAACCTACTGCCGGGTACTTCCATGCCCCTAGGTTTCGAGCCAATTTGAAGCCTGCAATGGAGCACCCTCTGCATGACTGATAGGTAATTTGTTACAGAGTTCTTCAAAGCTCAAGCGAATTTTTATACTTAGTGCAGGCGTCTAATCCGGCGCTCTCAGAGAGGGCGCCGAATCAAAGACTTACGACGGCATGTGAAATTTCGCGATGGGTTCGTGAAAGCGCAACAGGCGCCCTGCGTTACCCAAAACCAGCAGCGTGCTGAGGTTATGCAGCACAGCGGCGATCATCGCGCCCGCCGCACCGAGGACGCCAAAGGCTGCCAGTGCGACAATCGCCAGCGTCCATCCCAGCCCGATAATCACGTTCACCTGCAGCGTGGAGCGACATTGGCGGCTCAGACGCACGCATGTGCCCAGACGACGCAAGTCACTGCCGATCAGCACGATGTCGGCAGACGCCAGCGCAATGTCCGCACCGCCCGCCCCCATCGCCACACCCACGACACCTGCCTTCAGTGCGAGGGAGTCGTTGATGCCATCGCCCACAACCATGGGCCGGAAGCCGCTCTTGATCTCGCCCATGACACGGTTGAGTTTGTCTTCCGGCAATGCCTGCGCGTGGATGTCGCTGATGCCGACTTCGGCACCGAGGCTGTCCGCCACGCTCTGACGGTCGCCGGTCAGCAGCAACTGACGCCCCATGCCCAGCTCGCGCAGTTCGCTCAACGCCTGACGCGCTTCGGGCTTGAGGCTGTCGGCCAGCAGCAGCCAGGCCAGGAACACACCATTGACCGCCAGCCCCGCAATCGGACCGTCATGGTTGGGCACGGGCGAGGTCTCGATTCCAAGTTGCGCGAACAGCTCGGGGCGGCCCATCGCCGCTTCACCACGGCCTGTTTGTGCGATGACCCCCAGCCCCTGACGTTCGCGAATGTCTTCCAGCGCCAGCAAATGATCCTTTTCCACCAGCCCTGCCAGTGCGCGACTGACCGGGTGGCTGCTGGCGGAACCCAGGCTGGCCGCGAGCGTAATCACGTCATCGCCCGCGCCCGCCTCGGCCTGCACCGATTGCAAACGCAGGCTGCCGTAGGTCAGCGTGCCGGTCTTGTCGACCACCAGGGAGGTCAGGTCCGCGAGTTCTTCGAGAAACGCCGAGCTGCGAATCAGAATGCCGTGGCGGGCCGCGACCGCGATCCCGGCGATGGCCGTGGCAGGTGCCGACAACACCAGCGCACAAGGACACGCCGCCACCAGCACGGCGAGCATCGCCTGTGCGTTGTTGGTGATGAACCAGGTGACCGCCGCGATCAGCAACACCAGCACCATGTAGCTGCCCGCGTAGCGTTCCAGCAAACGCGTGATCGGCGGCTTCGAACGTTCGGCGTTCTGCATCAGCGCGATGACTTTGCCGAGCGTCGATTCGTTGCCGATGCGCGCCACTTCGATGCGCAGCAGACCGTCGAGGTTGATCGCACCGCCGAACACTTCCATGCCCGCACGCGCTTCGAGAGGCACTGATTCTCCCGTGATGGGCGCGGTGTCGAGACTGGCCTGACCCGACATCACCAAACCGTCAGCAGGCACCCGATCACCGGCGCGCACTTCGACGCGATCACCCGCGACGAGAGAGCCGTTGTCCACTTCGCGAATCGTGCCATCGGCTCCGATCAAACGCGCATGGCTACGGGTGAGTTTGCCGAGGGCCTGAATCGCCTCTTGCGAGCCAATGACGCTGCGCTCTTCCAGCACGTGGCCGAAGATCATGATGATCGGCAGCAGCGCGGCGGTCATCAGGTCGCCCGTGGCCCAGGCACCGAGCATGGCCAGCGCGATGAGCTGATCGGTGATGCCGTGCAGGCTCGGGTAACGCAGGCTGTACCAACCGGCGCTGACCACGGGAATCGCCACCAGCAAAGACGCCACGCCCAGCAGCAACTGGCTGACGCCGACCTGCTCGGGTGCGAAGAATCGCCAGACCAGCCCCAGCGCCAGCAAGCCCAAGGCGAGCATGGCTAGGGTCAGTTGCCGCGCAGCGCTGCGCTGTTCGTTGCTGGTCAGCATGCTGCCGGGCGTGGGGGTGTCCGCGTGATGATGCTCGTGGTCGTGAGTGTGGTCGTGGTTATGTGCGGCGTCGGCACTCATTTGTCGGCTCCCTGAATGATCAGGCGTGAATCGTCATGGGGATCGACCGTCGTCACGGAACCGGCCTGCTTCAGAATGCCCGGCACGCGCTCGCGGTAGATCCGCAGCAGCAGACCCGGGTCGCTCTTGTTCTGGATCGATTGCGCCAGACCGGTGACGGCGGCGGTGTCGGTCTGGGCCTTGGCCAGTCGCTCGGACGCTTGGGCATGGGCGACCTGCAAGGTGCGGTCGGCCTGCTGATTGGCAGTCTGGTTTTGCTTCTCAGCGTCCGTGCGCGCATTGGCGACGGCCTGATCGGCTTGCTGGCTGGCGGTCAGCACGGCGTTGAAGGCGTTGACGGCGGCAGGCGGCAAGCTGGACTGGACGTCCACCCGCACCACTTCCACCCCCAAGCCAATGCCGGTGGCGGTCAGGTCTTCGAGGCGGGTGTTGATCCCTTGCACCAGATCACCCCGCAGACGCTCACGACGCTCGGCGGCCTGGCTGTCTGAGCCGATCAGCTCGGGGCGCGCCACCAGAATCGTGTCCAGGTCCCGCGCTGCCGTCAGGCTGACCGCGCTGCGATTGACCAGACGATCCAGCGCAGGCAACACGTGCTCACCCTGCAACACGAACTCACGGGGGTCGGTGACCTTGTAGTACGCCGTCACATCCAGCTGTACGACACCGGCATCGCCCGTCAGCAGATAGCCCGAACCGGCCAGCGCGTCGCTCATCGGCGTCGCGAAGCTGGTGACCTTGTCAGCGGCCTGGGCCGTGGGCGAGCGCAGCAGCGTTTCCACGTGGCGTTCGATCACGCGGTCCGCTGACGGCAGCAGCACCACTTGCTCGAAAGGCTGCGGCCAGGCCAGCAAAAGACCGGCGTTCTGCACGCGATCCAGCTCACCAAAGCGGAAGACCACGGCGCGGTTTTGCGGATCAATCTGGCGCACGTTGGACACCGCCCAACCCAGTGCCGCCAGCAACGTCACGACATACAAGCCCATGAACGCCAACCGACTCGCTTGCAGCCAAGGGCTGTTCACCGCCGGGCGCTCGATCGGGGTCGAGTCCTGCTCACTCATGGCTGCGTTCCAGCTTTGCCATCCGGCTTGGCATCAAGGCTCGGCGGGCCATCCACCAATACGCGGAACGGCGCGGCGTCTGTGCGCAGGATCAGCTTGGTGGTCGGGCCGACCACGGTGCCTAGGGTGTCCAGCGAGCGCAGCAGGTTGTACAGCTGCGGCGAGCTGGCGTAAGCGCGGCCGTAGATGAGAGCGGCTTCGACGCGGGATTGCGCTTCGATGTCGGCAGCTTTGACGGTGGCGTCCGCTTCGACGATGCGCGCATCGCGTTCCGCTGCCGAGCGAATCTGCGCGGCTTCACGCTTGCCGATGGCCGTGCGTTCGGTGGCGATGGTTTCACGTTCGGCGCGCATGCGGTCGACCGTCGCGTTGAGGGTCACCGACGGCAGTGTCAGACGCTCGACGCCCACTTGCAGGACGCGCACGCCATAGGTCGTGAGCAATTGCTTGTCGATCTGCTGGCGCAGTTGGTTTTCGAAGTCGCCGATGCGCACTTGGTTGGCGTCGGTGTTGATCAGGCTCGACAGGTCGAAGCTTGCCGCCGTGGTTTCCAGCGCCGAACCGACGAAGGTGCGGATCTGCCGCGCCGCTTCGTCCGGTTCGTTCTGCACCGCACGCATGAAGCGCTTCACGTTGTCAGGGTCGCCCTGCACCTGCCAGGCGACGTAGGCCTGCACGATGATGCGCAGGCCGTCGCGAGTGCCCACGTCCTGCAAGCCGCTGGAGGTGGTGCGCAGCCGCAGGTCCACTGGAATCGCCGCCTCGAATGGCGCGGGCCAGCGCCAGCTCAAACCCGGGTCGAGCAGCACGCGGGACGGGTTACCGAAACGGGTGATGACAGTGGCTTCGCCAGAACGCACCTGCACCAGGCTCGCGGCTGCCACGGCAAACGCGATCAACACCGCTGCCAGCCCGGCGCGACGCCACGGAAAACCCACCGGCCCCGACGCTTCGCCGTGGTGATGGTGGCCATGGTGATGGCCGTGACCGCCGTGGTCGTGACCTGAATGGTCGTGATGGTCGTGGGAATGAAACAGACTCAAGGGACGACTCCTTATTCAGCCATTGGCTGTTCAGCCGACTTTGGCGACGCCGCAGGGTCGACCGGGAGGGTGAAAGAACGCAGATCGATAGTGGGGGCGCTGGTGCCGCCCAGTCGATGATCCAGAACGAGCAATTTGGCGTGGGTCACGCCCAGGGTCAGTTGACTCAGGTACTGCTCCAGCAGAAACGCCTGACCGGCCTTGGCGTAGCCTTGTTGTTCGGCGCTGAAACGCAGGTCCGCGCTTTGCGCCGTGGCCATGACTTCGCGGGAACTGGCGGCGGCCTGATCGTGCGCCACGCTGGCGTGCAACTGCGCCAGGTTGGCCTGATCGGCAGCGGCGCCTCGTTCGCGGGAAATGAGCGCTTGAGCGCTGATCTGCGCCGCTTGAACGGCGTGATACGCGTTGGCGGCACCGGCCGGCGGGTGAATCGATTCGACGACCGTCGCGAGGATTTCCACGCCGCTGTCGAGTTTCTTCAGGTCCCGCGCCACGGCAGTGCCAATGTCGGCGGCCAGATCAGTGCGCTGCTCGCCGAGCAATTCATCGAGGGTCCGCGAGGCGAAATCATGCACCAGCACGCGGCTGGCGGTGCTGCGAATCAGGCTCGGAATGTCGGCGCTGTTGTAGGTCGCGGCCATGGCGGCCTGATCGTCGAGACCGATGCGGTAGACGAAGCGCACGTCCATGTTGACGATCTGGAAGCTCTGCTTGTCGCCCGAGCCGCTGGCGATCACTTGGGATTTATCGTTGATATGGGTCGCGTCCCACAGCCGGTTCGCAACCGCGGGCGGCGGCCCTTCAGCCGGATCGCGCACCTGTTCCGCGTCGTTGTTTTTGGCGTTGGCGTCCTCGGAAACGCTGGTCGCCAACTCGTGCACGACGCCATTCTCTACCGGCCGCACGGTCCCGAACGGCCATGGCAGCCCGGCGTGGAGGCCCGGTCCCATGACTTCGACGGGCTTACCGAAACGCTCATAAATGCCTCGCCCCTGCATCGGAATTTCGTGCACGCCGCTCAGGGCCCAACCCAACGCGACGATCACGGCCATGACGGGCAAGAAGGCGCGACGCATGTAGGTAAACGCCCAGATCTGCCGCAGGTCGATGCCGAAGCGGTTGTGCAATTCGTTCTGCAGCGCAGTCAGCGGACGCGGCGGCCAGCGCAGGAGACCAGCAGCGAAACTGCTCGCGACCAGGCGCGGCTCAAGCCGGTCGTTGCGCGGGCTGAAAACCGACAGCAGTGCGCGGATCAGCAATTCGAGCGCCACCAGCCCCGGCAGCAGGCCGACCAACACCGCCAGACGCGCAGGCCAGACCCGCTCAACCGACGAAAAGAACAGACAAAGCGCCGCGATCAGCAACGTGCCAATGGCCATGCGCGTGATCTGCGCCAGTTGTTCGGCTTCAGGCCACGACGCTTCGGATTCGTTGCTGAACTGGCGCTCCAGCACCAACAGGCCAAAGCCGATCAGCAGCAACAGACCACCGACCACGCTGCCGGTCAGGCCGACATTGGTACCGATTAGTGCGAGGTTCCAGACCAACGAAATGCTGATCAGCGCCAACAGTGACCAGCCCGCGAGCCAGAACACCGACGCCCCGATCTGACCGACCATCGAGGTTCCGGCCCCGCCGATGCGACCGAGCATGCGGTCGTACCAGCCCTGCTCGTCGGCGACGACGTCTTCGTCCGCCACCACCGCCACGTCGTCCGGCGCGATGACACGGGCGCGCCACAAGGCCACCACCTGCGCCGACTGCATGGCCGACGCCAGCACCAGCAGGCTCGCGGCGCTGTTGGTCAGCACGGCAGTCCATAGGGAATTGGGGGAAAACAGGTCAACGAACAGCGAAAGCACCAGGCCGATCACGCCCATGGTGCCCAGCACGTAGGTCAATCGCGACAGGCGCCGAGCATGAAAGCTCGCGCGCTGAAACCTCGGCAGACTTGCAGGCGTTGCACCTTCAACATCCAGATCAACCCGCATCGACACTCCACACCTTGCTGAACGCTGTAGTCATTACCCTGCCTGTCCACGTCGTGGGATACGCATCCCGAAACACAGTTTAACGGGGCGTTACGATATAACAGAAGTCGTGAAATTTTCGTCTGATCAACACGTCGGAAGATGACGAATTATTCACTCAGACAGCCAGCAGACAGGTTAGCCCGCAAAGGGCGCCCCCACGACGTCATTTTCTGCGCGCGGGCCTTGCATCGGCGTGCGCCACAGCGTCAGATACCTCCTACAAAATTCCTCTAAAAATACACACCGCTGATCCACCCTTTCCGATCCGCTCGACACGACACGAGTGGCCGCTTGAAAGGTCAGCGCTGGAGCCTGTTCGATGCGTCAATTGCCTTCGTTGAACACCTTGCGCATCTTCGAAGAGGTCGCTCGGCACCGCAGTTTTAACAAGGCGGCGGAATCGCTGAACGTGACCCAAGGCGCCATCAGCCGGCAGATCAAGCAGCTCGAAGATTACCTGGGCATCACGCTGTTCATTCGCACGCCGCGAGGCCTGTCGCTCACCGAGTCGGGCGCCGCACTGTCGCCGAATCTGGCCCAGGCGTTCGATCACATCGAACGTTCGCTGCAAGCCGTGCGCGTACCCAACCTGCGCCAACGCCTGCGCATTCTCGCTCCGCCGACGTGGGCCACGCGCTGGCTGTCGGCGCAATTGCGCACCTTCGTGCAGCGTTATCCGGACATCAGCCTGAGCATCACCAACCAGGCCAATCACGACGGATATGCGGAAGTGGACTGTCACATCCGCTTCGGACTGGAGGCGGACACCCACTGTCATAGCCAATTGCTGGTCATGGAGCGGCATATCGCGGTGGCGAGTCCCGAGTTATTCGACAACGGCGAAGCGCCGGACCTGCGGCGTTTTCCGCTGCTGCACATTCTCCACGAAGGCAAGCGCCTGAAGGTGTGGGAGAACTGGCTGAGCGCGGTAGGAAGAATCGATGTCGATGCGACGCAAGGGCTGGAATTCAGTACGCTGGATCAGGTGATCAACACCGCGCTGTCAGGGGGCGGACTGGCGGTGATCGACCGGCAGATGATCGAGCGCGAGCTGGCCAATGGCAGCCTGCTGCCGATCACCCCGGTCGAAGTGATCGGCCCGTACGGCTATTGGCTCGACATCCCGAACGACAAGTTCGGGCTGTCGAAGGTGCAGCTCTTTACCGAATGGCTGAGCCTGGCGAGTAATCCCTGAATGGGATCAATTGTAGGAGCATGGCTTGCCCCGCGATCTGTCGCAAAGCGACAGTAAAATCTGATAACTCGGTCTTACTGTTGCATCACCATTACCGGATTTACGACTGCTGCGCAGCCGATCGCGGGACAAGCCACGCTCCTACAATGATCGGGTTAAGCCCGAGACGTCAGCGGAATCTCGCCAGGTGTGACGCCCGTACCCTCCTTCACCGTACACGCCTGATTCAACGTCAACGCTTTGGTTTCCGGCGCCCACGCCCAGGAGATAATCGCCCCCAGCGCCAGAATCGCCGCGAGAATGCCCATGGTCGGGCTCAAGCCAATACCCGCCACGCTGACCGGCAACAGAAAGGTGCTGATCGCCGACCCCAGCCGACTGACCGCCGTGGCCAAACCAATCCCGCTGGCGCGCACTTCGGTCGGGAAGCTTTCTGCCGGGAACACGCCCACCAGGTTGCTCACCGCCGACAGCACCACCGTGAACAACGCAAACGCCAGCACCATCAGCAGCGTCGAGGCGCTTGGCAGCACCGCCAACACAAACAACGCGATCGCCAGAATGATGAACGAGTTGATCAGGAACCCCCGGCGGGTGAATTTCACCGTGCACCAGATGCCGATCAAGGCGCCTGCAATCAACAACATGTTCAGCATCAGCTCCGTGCCGAAGCCTTCCGCCAGGCCCATCTTCTGCAGAATCGACGGCAGGAAGGTGTAGATGGCGAAATACGGCATTACGATGCAGACGAAGAACAGGCAGTTGAACAGCGTGCGCGTGCGGTACTCGGGGCTGAACAGAATCGCGTAACCCGAACGACGGTCGCTGGAGCGCTCTTCGTCCATGACTACGTGGTCGCCCAAGTGCTTTTTGACGATGGCGCGCGCTTCGGCGACGCGGCCCTGATTGATCAGCCAGCGAGGCGATTCGGGGGTGCCGATGCGCGCGATCAGGATCAACGCCGCCGGAATGGCCGAGGACGACAACATCCAGCGCCAGGCATCGTCGCCCAGCGAAAGCATGGCCGTGCCGACGAAGGTCGCCGCCACATAACCGAAGGTCCAGATCACGCTGAACGAACCCAGCAGCACGCCGCGATGTTTCTTCGGCGAGAACTCGGCGAGCATGGCGTGGCCAACGCTGAAGTCGCCGCCCAGACCGATGCCGATCAGCACCCGACACAGGAACAGCTGCATCGCGGTTTCGGCGTAAAACTGCAACACCGACGCCGCCGTGATCAGCACGAAGCTGACGAGGAAGATTTTCTGGCGGCCCAGCCGATCGGAAATCCAGCCGAAGAACAGGCTGCCGAGAAACAGGCCGATCAGCGCCGACGCCCCGATCAGGCCCTGCCAAAACGCATCCAGGTGCAGCTGCGGGCTGAGCAAGGTAAACGCGATGCCGATCAGGCCAAGAATGTAGCCATCGGTGAAGTGCGCACCGAACGTCAGGCCTGCAATCTTGATGTGAAATTTACCGATGGGCAGATCATCGATTTGTACCGGTTGAACAGACATGTTTGCCTCCAGTTATTGTTATTGACGGAGAAGCGAAACCAGAATTTTCCCGCTGGCTACCCAGCCGGCGGGATTCGACTGTAGGAGTGAGCTTGCTCGCGATGGCGGAGGGTCAATCACCACCTCAGCGAAAGACAAACCCATCGCGAGCAAGCTCACGCCTACAGAAAGGGGTAGCGAGACGGGTGCGTTCCCGCGCAGAGCGTGGGAACGATCGGCGTCTAGAGCCCACCCATCAGCAGGTATTTGATTTCCAGATAGTCTTCCAGACCGTACCGCGATCCTTCGCGCCCCAGGCCCGACTCCTTGATGCCGCCGAACGGCGCGACTTCCGTGGAGATGATTCCTTCGTTGATGCCTACCATCCCTGCTTCCAGACCTTCGGCCACTCGCCACACACGGCCAATGTCGCGGCTGTAGAAGTACGCCGACAGGCCAAACGGCGTGTCGTTGGCGCGGCGCAGCACTTCAGCTTCGTCCTTGAAGCGGAAACACGCGGCGACCGGGCCGAAGGTCTCTTCCTGCGCGATCAGCATCTGATCGTTCACTTCAGTAATCACGGTCGGCTCGAAGAACGTGCCGCCCAGCGCGTGACGCTGACCGCCACACAAGAGCTTGCCGCCCTTCTCCAGCGCATCGCCGACGTGTTGCTCGACCTTGCCCAGTGCGGCGTTGTTGATCAGTGGACCTTGCTCGGTTTCGCCTTCCAGGGCGTTGCCCACGCGCATCAAAGCCACGGCTTCGGCCAGCTTGCGGGTGAAGTCTTCGTACACGGCGTCTTGAATGAAGAAGCGGTTCACGCAGACGCAGGTCTGCCCGGTGTTGCGGAATTTCGAGGCCATGGCGCCTTTGACGGCGGCATCCAGATCGGCGTCGTCGAAGACAATGAACGGCGCGTTGCCGCCCAGTTCCAGCGAGACTTTTTTCAGCGTGTCGGCGGCCTGACGCATCAGCAATTTGCCGACGCGGGTCGAGCCGGTGAACGACAGTTTGCGCACCACAGACGACGCTTGCAGCGCGCCGCCAATGGCCACCGCATCGCCCGACACGACGTTGAACACGCCCGCTGGAATGCCTGCCTGTTCGGCCAGCACGGCCAGCGCGAACGCACACAGCGGGGTTTCCTCGGACGGCTTGAGAATCATCGTGCAGCCCGCCGCCAGCGCCGGGCCGACTTTGCGGGTGACCATCGCCAGCGGGAAGTTCCACGGTGTGATCGCCGCGACCACGCCGATGGCTTCCTTGGTGACGACGATGCGCGCATCGGCCTTGTGGCTCGGAATCACGTCGCCGTAGGCGCGCTTGGCTTCCTCACCAAACCACTCCAGAAAGCTTGCGGCGTAGACGACCTCACCCATCGCTTCAGCAAACGGCTTGCCTTGCTCGCGGCTGAGCAGCGTCGCCAACTCACGCTGATTGCTCAGCATGAGTTCGCTCCAGCGCTTGAGCTTCACGCTGCGTTCCTTCGCAGTCAGCTTGCGCCAGGCTGGCAGCGCGCGTTCAGCCGCGTCGATGGCGTGATTGGTTTCTTCAGCCCCACCCTTCTGCACTTGGGCGATCAGCTCGCCTGTGGCGGGGTTGAAGACGGGGTACGTCGGGCCGCCCGTCGTCCATTGACCGTCGATGTAATGCCCGTTGCGGATCAGCGCGCTCATGCCACGGCCTCGGTCAGGCTGAAGACTTCAGTCGCAGGCCGTGCAGTGCGCAGGATGCGTTTGCCAGCGGTGTAATCGTTGATCACATCGCACGGCGTGTAATTGCGCTCCAACTCGTACAGCTCATCGGCATCCAGCCTGGTTTCCAGCGCGGCAAGGGCGCTGTCGAACTGAGCCGTGGTGTCTGCGCCGACCAGCATGCAGTCGACGCCCGGATGGTTGGCGACCCACGCCTGGGCGATCTGCGCGTTGGACACGCCACGACGCTGGGCCACCCGCTGCACCGAGTGCGCAATCTGGAACGAGGCTTCGTCGCTGTACATCTGTTGCGTGAAAAAGTCGGTCTGGTTGCGGGTCGATTGCACGTCGCCGGTCAACAGGCCACGCGCCAGCGGGCTGAACACGGAAACGCCCAGGCCCTGATCGCGGCAGAACGGAATCATCTCGCGCTCTTCTTCGCGGTAGGCGCAGTTCAGCTGCAGCTGCATATTGATCGGCTTGACCCAGCCGTTGCGCTCGCAGGCCATGAGGATCTTCGCCAACTGGCCGGTGAGCATGGTCGAGACGCCGATGTAGCGCGCCTTGCCGGAGCGCACGATGTCGTTCATCGCGCTCATGGTTTCTTCGACGGGGGTGTTCACGTCGAAGTAATGCAGCATGAAGACGTCGACGTAATCCATGCCCAGGCGGCTCAGGGAAGCGTCGATGCTGTCCATGATGTGCTTGCGCGAATGGCCGCTGGCGTTTTTGCCGGAGCGGGTGCCGTAGCCGACCTTGGTGGTGATCACCAGGTCTTCGCGACGGGCCAGGCGCTTGACGATGCGGCCCACCACTTCTTCGCCGACGCCTGCGGAATAGAAGTCCGCCAGATCGATGAAGTTGACGCCGTTTTCCAGCGCGTGACGCACGATCGGCTCGCTTTTCTTCTCGTCGAAGATCCACGGTTTCCAGTCAGGCGTGCCCATGTTCATGGTGCCCAGGCACAGCCGCGAAACCTCGAGGCCCGAATTTCCCAAACGAATGTATTGCATGGCGCGGACCTCAGGCTTTTGGCGTGTAGAACGGGTTGCTGATGCGGTTGACCACGTCGGCCAGTTGCGAGCGTTCCGGCTTGCCGGTCAGGGCGGCGCGGATCGCGGTGCGGCAGGCGTTGTAGTTGTTCAGGTAGACGGCATCCAGGTCGTCACAGGCCGGGTTGACCCAGTTGGCGGTGACGATGGCCCATTCGTCTTCGGCTTCCGGCGGCAGGGTGCCGTCGAGCAGGGCTTCGGTGACGGCCTTGGCGATACCGGCCTGGGACGCGCCCCACGTGGCGTTGCCGTGCAAGTCGCTGCCGATGGCGGCCTTGTTCACATACAGGGTCATCGGTTTGACCGGGATGTTCGGCTGGGCGATGACCATGAACGGGCAGTGACCCTGGCTTGGCGAAGCGAGGCTGTTAGCAAACGCCTGGCCAGCAGGGCCATTGCGCGGGCCGATCAGGATGTTGATGTGGGCGGCGTTGACGCCCGGGCCTTCGAAGCCTTCACCGATGTACAGGTCGAGTTTTTTCATGGAGTGTTCTCCGGAACGGAAAAATGCGGGTGATCAGAACCGCACGCGGATGCCGGGCATCGCGTGGCGAATGGAGGAAGTCGGAGAGCGCCGCATGGGGCTGGACGGAATCGGGGCGTGCAGAGAGGTCATATCGCAAGCGCTCTTTGTTGTTGTGGGTGAGCTGTGATGCGATTTGTATCACCGGATATTTCGGGGCCAGTAACTATAAAAACTCATGGGGGTATGAGTGCAAGTCATATCCCCAGTGCTACGCATATTTCGACCTGTAGGAGCGTGGCTTGTCCCGCGATCGGCGACGCAGTCGTCGTAATCTATGCATGCGGTATGTCTGACACGGCCAATAGGAATGGATTTACGACTGCTGCGCAGCCGATCGCGGGACAAGCCACGCTCCTACATGGGCGTGGCGTGATGGCTAAGCACAACCCCAAACTTGCACTATGCTCCCAGAAAGTTATCCACAGGGGAGCGGCCCGCGATCATGCTGACCACACTCAAGACCTGGCTGCTCAAAGTCCTGCATCCGGTGGCCAGGGTTCTGTTCGATGACGGCGTGCGCGCTATTCACGTGACGTCATGCGCGGGGCTCATTTCGGTGGCCGTCGGGATGCTGGTGGCCGCGTTTGCCGCGTACCCGCCAATCTTCCTGTTGATTCCGATCTGGATGCTGATTCGGATGCTGTTCAACGCGGTGGAAACGTTGCTGGTGACAGAGTTCGGACAACACTCCAGATTCGGCACCTGCGCCCGCGAGTTGAGCCGAGTTGTCGCTGAAACCGCTCTATTTCTGCCGTTTGCAGTGATTCCCAAGGTCAGCCTGTTGCTGGTGCTGACGGTCACGCTGCTGGCGATTTTCAGTGAATTCGCCGGTTTGCTCGGGCCGTTGATCAAGGCGTCTCGTCGGCGGGACGGTCCCTTGAAAAGCCACGTGCGCATGCTGTGTTTTGGTCTGTTTGGCGTAGGCATCGCCTCGGAGCGCGTCCTCACAGCGCCGATTAACGTCATCATGGCGGTGATGGCCATTCTGCTGCTGGTGACCCTCGTCAGACGCATTCGGGGCGCAGTGGCTGAAGTGACAAAGCCTGCCACCACCCCTAACGCCAAGGTTTATGCACAAGATTGAAGAAAGTGTTTCAACAGCTTTACACACAGACTGCCAACACGTTATCCACAGGTCTCATTCCGTGCACCTTTTCTTGTAGGAGACCGGATTTCGACGGCAGCGAAATTAATCATCCGGGCAAAAACCGTTTCAGCCTTGTAAAGCCCTGGCCTTGACCTCACCTCACTCCTGAGTCGATATTACGGACATAATTTTTCTCTGATAGGGTCCATCAAGACATTCGCGGAGAGCAGACTACGCTTCCTCCACTGTCATTTCTTCATTCAGGAGTACGCTCATGAGTCACTACGACGTTGTCATTATTGGCGGCGGCCCAGGCGGCTACAACGCAGCCATTCACGCCGGTCAGAAAGGCTTGAAGGTCGCCTGCATCGAAGGCCGCGAGACCTTAGGTGGCACCTGCCTGAATGTGGGATGCATCCCGTCCAAATCCCTGCTGCACGCCTCTGAGTTGTACGAAGCGGCGACAGGCGATGAATTCAAAAAGCTCGGCATTGAGGTCACGCCGACCCTGAATCTGGCGCAGATGATGGCGCAGAAGGTCGAGAGCGTGACCGGCCTCACCAAAGGCATTGAGTTCCTGTTTCGCAAGTACAAAGCCGAGTGGATCAAGGGCTGGGGTCGTCTGGCCGGGCCGGGCAAGGTCATCGTCACCGATGCCAGCGGCGCCGAAACCGAGCTGACGGCCAAGGACATCATCATCGCCACCGGCTCCGAACCGACCCCGCTGCCGGGCGTGACTATCGATAACCAGCGCATTCTCGATTCAACCGGCGCGCTGTCCCTGAGCGAAGTACCCAAGCACTTGGTAGTGATTGGTGCAGGCGTGATCGGCCTTGAGCTGGGGTCCGTATGGCGTCGTCTGGGGGCCAAGGTCACGGTCGTGGAATTCCTCGATCACGTGGCCCACGGCTCGGATCTGGAGACTGGCAAGACCCTGCATCGCTCACTGTCGCGCCAGGGCATGAATTTCAAACTCAGCTCCAAAGTGACGTCGGCCGTCGCCAGTGACACAGGCGTGAGCCTGACAGTCGAACCCGCCGCCGGTGGCGAAGCCGAAGTGATCGAAGCGGACTACGTGCTGGTGTCCATCGGCCGACGTCCGGTCACGAAAGGTCTGGGGCTGGAAACAGTGGGGCTTGAAGTCGACAAGCGCGGCGCGCTGGCCAACAAGGGCCATCGCACATCAGTGGACGGCATCTGGGTGATCGGCGACGTGACCTCCGGCCCGATGCTCGCGCACAAGGCAGAAGATGAAGCAGCGGTGTGCGTCGAGCGGATCGTCGGCAAGAAGGGCGAGCTGAATTACAACCTGATCCCCAACGTGATTTACACCTGGCCGGAGCTGGCCAGCGTCGGTAAGACCGAGGAGCAATTGAAGGAGGAAGGCCGCGCCTACAAGGTGGGAAAATTCCCGTTCAGCGCCAACAGCCGGGCCAAGGTCAATCACGAAACAGACGGCTTCGCCAAAGTGCTGGCTGATGAAAAAACCGACGAGATTCTGGGTGTGCATCTGGTTGGGCCAAGCGTCAGTGAGATGATTGCCGAGTATTGCGTGGCGATGGAATTTGCAGCGTCGGCGGAAGACATCGCGCTCACCTGCCATCCGCACCCTACCCGCTCCGAGGCCTTGCGCCAGGCGGCGATGGCAGTGGGTGGGCATACGACGCAGGCGTGAGCCAAACAGTGATGACCCTGTAGGAGCGTGGCCTGTCCCGCGATCGGCTGCGCAGCAGTCGCAAATCCGGTGGATGCAATTCAGCAGGTCGGTGGTCTCCGGATTTTACTGCCGCTGCGCAGCAGATCGCGGGACAAGCCACGCTCCTACAGTTTGACTGCGCGTCGCATCACACTGGCAAATGCCCCAAAGGCAACGGCCCTTGCTGCTTGAGGGTGCGAATCGCGAAGTTGCTGCGAATGTCCCGCACGCTGGGCATTTTCAGCAGTGTGTCTGTGAGAAACCGGTCGTAACTGCGTAAGTCAGGCACCACCACGTGCAGCAGAAAATCCGATTCGCCCGACACGATGTGCGCAGAGATTACCTCAGGCAACACCGACACCATCTGTTGAAACTTCTGCGCCTCGTCTTCGTGATGGCGGTCAACTTTCACCCCGATGAACACCGTCAATCCCAGACCCACTGCATCGGCATCCAGCGTTGCCTGGTAGCCGCTGATCACCCCCGCCTCTTCCAAATGCCTAACCCGTCGCAGGCATGGCGAAGCTGACAACCCGATCTCATCTGCCAGTTGAACGTTGGTCAATCGACCGTCCCGTTGCAAAGCATTGAGAATGCGGCGGTCGTAGGCATCGAGCTTCACGTTTGATTGATTTGGCACAAAAGACTCCGTTTCAGCGGGCAATCAGCAGAAGATGCCAATACTAAGCCGTTCAGGGGTCAAACACGCAAGCACCTGCCCCACTCTCTCGCCTTAGAATTTTCTTCCATCATCCCTTCATCCGAGAGCCGAACCATGGAAAACATCGCGCTGTTTATCGCTGCCCTGTCGATGGTTCTGCTGGTGCCGGGACCAGACATGATCCTGCTGCTCCAGACCGGCGCCCGCCACGGTCGTGGCAAAGCACTGGCGACGGCGCTCGGATTGGCCATCGCCCGTGGCGGTCATGTGGCGTTGGCTGCGCTGGGGCTGGCAACGTTGTTCAAAGTCTCGCCCTGGACATTCGAAGCGGTGCGCATCATCGGCGCTGCATACCTGCTGTGGCTGGGGCTCAAGATGTTCAAACCGGGCGCGATGAGCATGACGGCCCAAGGCGGCGAGGGTGGGACGGCGCTCTCTTGGCGCGCAGCCGTCGGGCGCGGGCTTTTGACCAACCTGCTCAACCCCAAAGCCCTGCTGTTTTGCTCGGTACTGCTACCGCAATTCATCGACCCACACGCGGGTTCGGTGGCCGGGCAGTTCGCTGCACTGGGGGTGATTCTGGTGCTGGTCGGCCTGTCGTTCGACAGCGTGTACGCAATGGCAGGCGGCTGGATCGGTCGATGGCTGGCCCGCAGCGCGACCGCGCAACGCTTTCAGCAATGGGTGTTCGGCACGATGCTGATCGGTTTCGCCGTGCGTCTGGCTTTTATCCAGCAGGCGTGAACACCTCACCTAAAACACAACCCGCAATACTCTGAATGCTCACAAGTAGCCCTCTGAAACGATTTTTTCTCTTTTTTGCGAACAAGATGCCGAGATTGTTATCTGTTTGTTGGTAGTTTGCGTTCGGCAAGGATTGGGAAAGCGCACTTTCATGTGCAGGAAGGCACGGCATTTCTTCAGAGGCTTCACCTTATGAATCGCAGGAATCTACTGAAAGCTTCCATGGCGCTGGCAGCCTATAGCGCGCTGCCAGCCACGGGTCTTTATGCAGCACGCGCCCTGGCGGCAGCAGCAGATGGCGACATCGAACATTTCGACTTCAAAACGTTGCAAGACCTCGCCAAACAGATGGCCGGCAAAGCCTACGTCAGCACTAAGCAAAACTTGCCGCCCACGCTGGCAAATATGACGCCACAGCAGTTCAACGCGATCAAATACGACGCAGGCCATTCCCTTTGGAATGATGTCAAAGGCCAGTTGGACGTGCATTTCTTCCACGTCGGCGCAGGCTTCAAGACGCCGGTACGCATGTACAGCGTGGACCCCGCAACGAACGAGGCGCGCGAGGTGCATTTCCGCCCCGAGCTGTTCAACTACGAAGCCAGCCGCATCGATCAGACCCAACTCAAGGGTGATCTGGGTTTTGCAGGCTTCAAGCTGTTCAAGGCCCCGGAAATCGCGATCAACGACATTCTGTCGTTCCTAGGCGCCAGCTACTTCCGCGCCATCGACAGCAACAAGCAGTACGGCCTGTCGGCCCGGGGCCTGGCGATCGACACCTATGCCCACAAGCCCGAAGAATTTCCTGACTTCACCAAGTTCTGGTTCGAAAAACCGACCAAGGACGCCACCCGCTTCGTGGTCTACGCGCTGCTGGATTCGCCGAGCGCGACCGGTGCCTACAAATTCGATATCGATTGCCAGGCCGATCGCGTGGTCATGGACATCGACGCGCACATCAACGCCCGCGCCGACATCGAACAAATGGGCATTGCGACCATGACCAGCATGTTCAGCTGTGGCACTCATGAACGCCGGATGTGCGACACCATCCACCCGGAAATCCATGACTCGGACCGCCTGGCCATGTGGCGCGGCAACGGCGAGTGGATCTGCCGTCCGCTGAACAACCCGGCGAAGCTCCAGTTCAACGCCTTTGCCGACAAAGACCCGAAAGGTTTTGGCCTGGTACAGACCGATCACGAGTTCAAGACCTATCAGGACACCGTCGACTGGTATCACCGTCGACCGAGCCTGTGGGTCGAGCCGACGACCGCCTGGGGCGAGGGCTCCATTGACCTGATGGAGCTGCCGACCACCGGCGAGACACTGGACAACATCGTTGCGTTCTGGAACCCGAAAGTGCCGATCAAGGCCGGAATGTCCATGAACTACGGCTACAAGCTGTACTGGAGCCCGCTGCCGCCGGTAAGTACGCCATTGGCGCAGGTGCACGCGACACGTTCGGGCATGGGCGGCTTCATCGAAGGCTGGGCACCTGGCGAGCATTACCCGGATGTCTGGGCACGCCGCTTTGCGGTGGACTTCAATGGTGGGGGCATCGACCGGCTGCCGGAAGGCTCGGCCATCGAGCCGATGGTTACCGTGTCGAACGGCAAAGTGCAGGATTTCAACGTGCTGGTGCTGCCGGACATCAAAGGCTTCCGCGTGAGCTTTGACTGGTACCCGACCAGTGATTCGGTGGACCCGGTGGAGATGCGCATGTTCATCAAGACTGGCGACCGTACGCTGAGCGAGACCTGGCTGTATCAATACTTCCCGCCTGCGGCTGATAAGCGTAAATACACCTGAGTTTGAGGTCCGAACTCTGATCCGGTGATGAACCCTTTGTGGGAGCGAATTCATTCGCGAAGTTCGGTCAGGCGATAGAGATGCGTCGTCTCTACCCGTATTCGCGAATAAATTCGCTCCCACAGTTGGATTGAGCCAGACGCTTATTTCGTGGCGCCGGTGAGCTTGCTCTTGCAGGATTGGTCGAAAATCGAGCGACCTGTAACAAAAATGAATCATAGGCGGCACGCCTAAGGCTCATTTTTTTCCTTTATTTATTAGCGTCAATTTTTACACTCTCAATAATTTCAATAAGTTAGAAACTCTGATTTTTAAGCCTTATTCAAACTGTCCGAAAATTTGACTATTTCATTGACAGCCCTTTGATCTGCGGCTGATATATCCCCTGTCACGCCGCTTTGAGAGGGACCCCATTCGGCAATTCCCTCCCGTCACGGCCCTCCAGCACACAAGGACTTACCGGTTTCATCGACGGCGTTGCCGACGTCGGTGAGCGGTAGCGTGGCCACGACGCTTCTTTCATTTGTCACCCTATTTTCGATCCAGCGCTCTTGAGAGGCTGTTCCCATGATGTCGCCTACCCCCGCTTACGTTGAAAAGCCGTCGATCATGTCCTTCGACAAATCGACGGCCATCGTGCTGGTCGCGATCAGCCTGATTCTGGTCGAGACCTTCTCTGGCGCCTTGCGCTTCTACCTGGACAAAGCGGGCATCTCGGTGTTGCTGTACGCCCCGAAAGTCGCCTGCCTGCTGTTCTTCGCGCTGGAACTCGGCCGGTTCAAGGCAGGGCCTAGTGTGTGGCTCAGCTTCATCGCCTTGTTACTGTCGTCTGCATGGGCGGTGCTGAATGGCGCGGGGGCAGGAAACTTCGCTTTTGCCCTGTACGGCATCAGCCCGATGCTGTTCGGACTGGCGTGCGGCGATCAGATCACCAAGCACAAACGGCTGTTCATGTGGGCCATCGCCTTTGCACTGGCGGCCTCGCTGGCGGGCATCGCGATGGACAAGTACACCGACCTGCCGTGGAAGGGCTACAGCTACAGCATTGGCGGCACCGAGCTGAGCGCCAACACAACCTGGGCCTCCGAAGACGCCGACCGGCCTGCCGGGTTCGCCCGAATTTCCAGCGCGCTGGCGATCATCATCTCGATTTTCAGCCTCTACCTGATGACCACCGTACGTTCGAGAATGCTGGCCATCGCCATCTGCGCCGCCGGGCTGGCGGGGGTGATTCTGACCACCAGTAAAGCGCCGGTCCTGGCCTTTGCGGGCGCCGTTGGCCTGCTGCTGATCACCCGCTTCCGATGGACCACCCGCGGTGCCATCGTGGTGGCGGTGTTGCTTGGGATGGCGTTGCCGTTCGTGGCGATGATGTACGACTTCGACCCCAATAAAATCTCCACCGGCAGCTCGCTGTCATCGATTTACGACCGCCTCGTCAACACCTGGCCAAACGTGATCCGCGAGCTGGTCAGCGAAGACCGCGCCTACACCGGAGCAGGATTTGGGCTGGTGGGCAGTTCAGTGGCGGCATTCCCTGTGATCGGTGCGGACCTGTTCATGGTTTCCGACAGCACCGTCGTTTACCTCTGGGCGGCCTTTGGCGTGGCGGGGTTGTTCCTCTACGCGCTGCACATCCCGCTGTTCATCACTCTGGCTGACATCACGACCCGCTATGGCCGGGCGATGCTCGCCACCAGCTTCTGCATCTGCATCGTCAGTTGGACGACTGACACACTTGAAGTAACGCTGGCGAACCTGTTCCTCGGCATGGCCATCGGGCATGCCATGGCGGCGAGGTCGCACGTGAAGGCCGTCGCCCCAAAGCCGGTTGAAGCGGCACCCTGGGCCGGTCTCCCCGGCCTGAGCTGATCCCACAAAGGAATGCGTGCGCATGAGCCTATCGCGTATTGGCCGTGGAAGCCTGTTGCTGCTGTCGTGCCTGATCTCTACTTACGTCACGGCTACCGATTCATTCATCGTCGGTGTCGCCACCCACTCGATGAACAACGTTAACCAGCCACTGCGCAGTCTGGAGCTGGCCAGTCTGGCAGGCTTCACCTCGGTGCGTGATGACGGGTTCTGGTCCACGGCTGAACCGGCGCCCAATCAGCTGCAAATCATCCCGCCATGGCGGGCGTGGCTCGCCAAGGCTAACTCGTTGAACCAAGCACCGATGGTCATCCTCGGTTACGGCACGTCCTTCAATGGCAACGCCAAGCCGCGCACGCCCGAGGTGAAGATTCCGTACCTGAAATACGTCGATTACCTCACCCGCCAGTTGGGCAATCCAGTGAAGTACTACGAGGTTTGGAACGAGTGGGACATCGAAGGGCCAACCGACTCGCGCCTTAGCCGGGATTACGTCGCCATCGTGAAGGAAGCAGCACCGATCATTCGCAAAAACAATCCACAGGCCAAAGTGCTGGCGGGTGCGGTGACGTCCGCGGGCATCAAGGGTGGTTTCGTGGATCGCCTGCTGACGGCGGGCATCATGAATTACGCGGACGGCATTTCGCTCCATCCTTACGTGCACTGCGAGGGACGCGACCACAACACGCCGGAAAGCTGGATTAACTGGATGCGCGATCTGGACCGGCGCTTCACGGGCCTGGCCCATAAGCCTGTGCCTCTGTACCTGACCGAAATGAGCTGGCCAAGTCATGAGGGCCATTGCGGCATCGACACTACGCGTCAGGCGGCTTACCTGGCCCGCGCCTGGTTTCTCGCTCGCACCGTACCTTCGATCAAGGGCATCTGGTGGTACGACCTGATCAACGATGGCAACAAGCGCGACGATCAGGAACACAACTTTGGCTTGCTGAACGTGGACCTGAGCCCCAAACCGGCCTACTCGGTGCTCAAAGCGATCAGCCCCTACCTGAAAGACTTCGAGTACGACGCCAGCGCCAGTTTGCAGTCTGACGGCCTCTACAAATTGGTGTTCAGCGATGGTCGCGAGCGGATCGTCGTGGCCTGGGCCACGGGACGCACCCGAGAAGAACAGGTCGTCAGCCAAGCAATGAACAACGCGCCGTTGCGGGTGCTCGATACGCAAATGGCGAGCAAGGGGATGGTCACCAGCGAGCAACGCTGGAGCTGCACCGGCGACCGTTGCACGGCGTCTGTCAGTCTTACCGAGTTTCCAAAAATCATCCGGCTAAGCCCCGGCGCCTGACTCAAACACCCTGAAAAGCCCGCCTGACCTCGTCTGCGCGGGCTTTTTTCGTGGTTTTTCGTGAAACGATCTGCAAATAGTGGCATTACGACACATGCCCGACATTTTCCGCTGCTAGGCTTGGGCTCCTTCATGGATGCCCATGATCGGGGGAAGGTATGGGGTTACGTTGCAGACTGCTCGCTGTGTGCTTGCTCTGTTTGATCGCGCTGCCCGTTGCTGCGGAGGCCTTCGTGGCAGGCACTGCGCAGTGGAAGCCCTATGCGTTCGAGGACGATAACGGTCGCCTCCGCGGCTTGGCCGTGGACATCACCCGCCGAGTGATGCAACTCGCAAACGTGGACGTCACTTTCGTCACGTACCCCGTCAACCGTCTGCAATCGATGCTGCAAAAGAACGAAATCGACCTCAACTACGCCGATGCGCTGATCTGGAACACCCCTGAAGAACGGCAGCATTATGTGTTCTCCAAACCCTACTCCATCGTCAGCGAGCACCTGTATTTCCTCGCAGACCATCCCGCGCTCGGTCAACCCATCGAGAAGATGGATCACCTCACCATCGGCACAGTACGCGGTTACACCTACGCAGCGTTGGAACCGGCCCTTGAAACTCACCGTCTCGACCGGCTTGAGACCTCTCAGGACGACGCCCTGATCAAGCTGCTGCAAAGCCGACGCGTCGATGCGATTGCCATGGTGGACGATATTTTCGAAGGTTTGATCAACACCACCCACCTCGATCCCACCCAGTTCCGCCAGGGCGCCAAGCTCAGCGAAGCGCCGCTGGTAATCAAACTCCAGCCGGCACACGCGAAATGGCTCAGTCAAATCAACCAGGCCATCGACACCCTGCGCCGCACTGGAGAGCTGGAGAGCATCAGACGGCGCTATCTGCCAGGGAACAACGCCGTGGCGTGCGCAGCCACGGGAAGGGAGTGTTAGACAGATCTCAGAAATTACGCTGACCTGTAGGCGTCAAATGGGTGGCGAAAGCGTCGGATCAGTTGACGATTCGCTGCCTGCCCTACCGCCTTCGCAGCGAGCAGGCTCCTACAGTCGATGCGGTCAAACGAACACAGCCATTCCCAACATCTCCCGCGCTATACGATCCGCATTCACAAACGCTCGCGAATAACTGCCGGACGACGGCACGTAGTGGTTGTAGTACGTCGCTCCCTCAACGATGGGGCCGGTTATCCACAGGTGGTGCTGCGCCTTGCCGTGACTGTCCACATACACACCCTCTCCATCTTCAGCCGCGCTGTGGACAATTCCGGCGGCGCGTAATTGGCGGATGATCCCGGGGTAGCCATCGGCTTTTCGTGCCTCACTGCCATGGGCATGCACGCAGGCGTTCAGCACCAAGGTGCGTCCGTCCCCCAATGCGACTGAAACGGCGCCATTGTCAGCGTTGTAAATAACATGGGCGCTATGAACCCACTGAATGACGCCTGCCTCGGCCAGCGCCAGCAACTCTTGATGCCGTTCTTTTTGCGGTCCAGCGACCATGCGGTTGACCAGGGGAGCGTATTCGTTGAAGAAGACCGTGTGTGAAGTCGGCGTCAGGCCTCTGTTATCCACAACTCGCCTGAGCTGTTCGCGGCAGCTTCTCCACACCTCAACGGCTGCCTTTATCGGGCTGTGGTCCAGATCAAGAATGCTCTCGTGGAGATCATCGCGGATGAACGCTTCAATCCACCCTTGATAATTATCCACAGGGGCAGCCATGCTGCGAGGGTTGTACACGCTGTCAGCCAGAAGCGGGACCTCAAAAAGCTCGGCAAGCTCGTGATGTTTGGCTTCGATCTCGCCCAGGTAAAACGCAGTCGCGACCTCCGATTTGATACGTAGCGCTGACTCGCTTCGGCGCATTGCAACCATGCCGAAGTACTCCGCGAGCATCTCGGCCTTGAGCAGCGGTAGCACGTGAGCTTCAAAGTCCAGCCCGTCCGGGTGCCGGGCGCGAAGATCGGCCACCGCAGCCAGCGTGAAGATCAGCGCGGGCGCTCCCATACGATGGGGCGTGATGTCGGGGCGTGTGCGGTAAGGCAGACCGCTGCGGGAGTACATGAACACCTGCGGTTCCTGACCTGACGTCAGATAGCGCAGTCCCTCGGGTCCTTGCATAAAGCGCCCGCCTCTACCGACCGTCAACCCGGCGACGACATCCATTGCGGCCAGGCCGATCCCCTCAACGCCCACCGCATCTGTGGCTGAAATCGTTTGAAGCGAAAACGGTTGTGGATAAGCCTTGAGGCGCGTTGTTATCTGCACGTCTTGTGCAGGTACAGACGGCTTTGCAGCGTGACCGACCGTGATCAAAAGCCAGTCAACACGGTGTTTTTTATCCCCTGTGGACAATTCAAAACGGCCCAGATCGGTGTAGTCGACGTTATCCACAGTCCGCGCATGATGGATCACCCGAATCTGCTCGGGCAGCGTCCGAATCACCTCGTCATAAGTCCACGCGAGGTATTCGCCTAGCCAGGAACGGGGCAGAAATTCATTGGGTTTCACCACACGTTCAGCGGATTTGAAACGCAGACACCACTCGTAGAAATTCGGCCCTTGTCGGCCCGTCAACCCGCCCAGAGCAGCCTGATCAGGGAACATGGAAATCTGCGACGCCACAGTGTTGAGCATCAAATATTCGGGCTGCTCAACCGAATGCAGGCCCGGCCCCGGCCGATGGGGATCGAACACATTGATTTCCAACCGCCGCTCACCCTCGCCTGCCAACGCGCAAAGACGCTCCAGGACGGTCAGCCCACGTGACCCACAGCCGACAATGCCAATTTTGATTGCCGGTTTTTGCCCGACTTTATCCACAGGGGGCGTGTCTAGGAAGGACCCATCAAGGCGCAGATCGGCACTCAATTCCATCTCAGCGTTTCTCCGAAGAACGAGTCGATGGCAACGGCGCGGCCATCCGCTAGCGCGGTGTCTACAACGAATTTGCTCAACGCTAGGTCCAGCACACCCAGCCCGAAAGGCGAGAAGATTGAGGGTTTGCCTGGATCAAGCTGCACTTCGCCGCGAATCAACCCCGCCAGTGTGCCGTTCATGAATTCACGGTTGCCGGTCACTTGCTCCGCCAAATGCGGCGAGGTATTGGCCTTCATACAATGCTCGACGTCATCGCACAGATTGTTAGCCGTCAGCAGCAGTTGAGGGGCAACGTCGCGCAACGAAATGTTCAGCACCACCTGACCGGCGCGGAACGCCATCGGCGGCTTCACGTACGGCTCGCCCGCCGTGGTGGCGAAGATCACGAGATCTGCCGCCAGCGCGTCTTCCAATGAGCCCGTGCGGGTTGTGCATAAGTCGGTCTGCTCAATGAATCCCTTCAACGCCAGGGCCGACGCGTCGTCAAAGTCGTGCACCACCGCTTGTTCGATCTCCCAACCTTCAACCGCCAGCATCCGAGCAATGTTGCGGGCGATAACGCCTGCGCCGATAAATCCCACAGACTTCGCCTGACGCGACTGACCATTGAGCCAGTAAGCGCCTGACACCGCTGACGCCGCTGTTCTGACCGCGCTGATCCGAGCGCCTTCAAGGCAGGCATAGGGGTAGCCCGTTTCGCGATCATTGAGAATCACCACCGCCGAGGCGCGAGGTTTTTGCTGAGCCACGTTACCGGGAAAGCTGGAAATCCATTTGATGCCCGCGACAGCGTCCTCGCCCTCCAGCGATGCGGGTAGGGCGATGATGCGGTTGGCCGGTTGCTGTGGAAAACGCAGGAAGTAGCTGTCCGGGTTGAGGGTCTGACCGTCGTGGTGTTGCAGATAAACCTGTTCGACGCGCGCGACCATGGTGTGCGCCTGGCGGTCGAGGATGTCCTTGATCACGGCGCCCGGGATGACATGGAATTCAGACATTCAACGCTTCCCCCTCGAAGGTGTGGACGTAGGTGTTCAGGTAGCGGCTGATGGGCTGCGACGACAGCGCGGCCAGCTCGGCTCGCCCGAATTTCTGCATGACCCATTCATCGTTGTAGATCGTTTCGAGGTAGCGCTCGCCAGCGTCGGGGGAGATCGCCACCACCACCGCATCTTTGGGAATCCCCAGCGAGGGCGCCGCCAGACCCGCGACCACCGTGCCGGTCGATCCCCCCGCCAAGACGCCGTTGGACTTGGCCAGCCAGCGACACATCGCGACGGTGGCGCGCTCATCGACCACTTGCTGTTTGTGCAGATGTTTGGCGCGGAAAATCGGCGGCATCTGGCTCGAACCCAATCCAGGAATGAAGCGCTTCCCCGGCGCCTGGCCAAACGTCACCGACCCGGTGCTGTCCACAGCGATGATCTTGGTGCGTGGCGAATGCTTGCGGAAATACTGCACGCAGCCCATCAACGTGCCCGTGGTGCCCGCGCCAACCACCAGGTAATCCAGCGCCGGAAATGCGATGTGAATCGAGCGCGCCGTGGTTTGCTCATGGGTGCGGGCGTTGGCCGGGTTGCTGTACTGGTTGAGCCACAGATAACGCGGATCGCGGGCCACGGTGTCGCGGATGTAGCGAATGCGAGTGCCCAGGTAGCCGTCGTTATCGTCGCGCTCGGTGACAATCACGATCTGCGCGCCGAAGGCTTCCATCATCTTGATGTTGTGCAGGTTGGTGTTGGGGTCGACCACACAACAAAACTTGTAGCCTCGCTCGGCACAGATCATTGCCAGGGCCACACCGAGGTTGCCCGAAGATGACTCGATCAACACCGTGTCCCTGTGGATAAGTCGGCGCTCGGCATAAGAGTCGATCAGGCCGATGGCGGTTTTCATCTTGATCGAACCGGCTGGGTTACAGGACTCCAGCTTGAGGTGCAGATTCTCGAACCCTAACCCCTTGAGCCGGACGAAGTTCGAATCGCCCACGATATGCGAGATGAAGTTCATGGCCGTGCCTCAGCCCGTGCGGCCATTAAGCGCTTGGGATGTGCCACCACCGGCGCCAGTTGCCGAGGTTGCGTGGCGAGCAAGGCGTCGGTCAGTTGCTGGGCGCGCAGCGCGACCATGGAAAACGACTGCGCGTCACTGATGCCGTGGGTTTTTTCTGACGTGCCGTTGGCCAGAATCTGCACGCCCTCGCTGTTTTGCAGGCCCACGCGGTAGTGCCGGTCCACGGCCAGATGGCCGTCCTCTTCGCGCAGCAGCCAGGGTTGCAGCAGGGTCAGCAGCGGCGGCACCGCGAGCTGTTCATAACCAGTGCCAAGGACAATACCATCGACATAAAGCGTGGTTTCAAGCCCCGTGTTGCTGTCGCGCAGAACGACGGAATACGCGTCGCCCACCTTCTCCACCGAGATGACGCTGGACCACGTGTGCAGTTTCAAACGCTGATGCCCACTGACTTCGCCTTCGTACATGAAGGAGTACAAAGCCTGACTTTCATCGGCGTCGATGCCTGCGTAGTTGGTCGAACGGATCTCGTCGAACACCTTGCTGCGACGCGATGGCTCCAGTTGGTGGAAGTAATCGACCTGCTCTGGCAAGAACGCCATGTTCGGAAACTGCCCCAGTTGCCCGACCCGGAAACCCACGCCCCTGTGGACAGAATGCACTTGCGTGGTTGGCGCGGCACCGAGCAGATGCGCCACCGCCTCGCCTGCACTTTGGCCCGACCCCAGCACCAGCCAGCGCTGGGCAATCGGGCCGCCGCCCAAATGAATGTTCTTCAGGTACTGCGAGGTGTGAAAAACCCGCCCGCCCAGATGAGGCGCGAACGCTTCGGGGATGTTGGGCAAGCTGCCGTGGGAAAGCACCAGCCGTTTGGTGCGATAGGTCCCTTGAGTGGTGACCACATCGACGGCGCGCAGGATGCCTTTTTCTGCAACGGGTAACACATCCAGCACGCCTTCGTCGTAGGACACATAGTCTTTCAGTTGTGAGGCGACCCACCCGATGTAGTCGGACCATTCCACTCGGCTTGCAGGACGTCCCAGCAAGCCGAACTTGTACAGCCGCCCTTTCTCCTTGAGGTACATCGCGAAGGAGAAACGGCTGCGGGGATTGCGCGGCGTCACCAGGTCGCGAAAGACGTGGTGGTTGATGTCAGTGCCCGCCAGCAGGAAGGCGCCGTGCCAGGTCGAATCGCGCCCTTTCTCAAAAAAACGGACACGCTGAAACGGCTTCTTGCCGTTGTCTTCCGCTTCGTCTTCCAGCGCACAGGCCAGTGCGATACCGGCGGGACCGAAGCCGACCGACACGACGTCCAGCTCCTGACGCAAACCCTCGATTTCAAACTGATTCATGGTGGTTCTTCCTGAAAGGTTCAAAGACTTGGCGAGCCGAGAGCGGCCCGATTCAACACAGCAGCCGTCTTTCATGGACGCGCTTGTCGGCGTAGACCCAAAGCGAAACCCGGGCGTGATCGTTTTCCCCATCGCTGAAACGGATAGGGCCTGCGGGTGTGGAAAACTCATCGGAACGCAGCGCCGTTAGCAGGCTGCGGTGCTGGCGAACGGCGAGGTCTATCAGAGAGAACGCGGCCAACGTCTCAATGGCGTAGACCGGCGCCGGTTCGCCGTAGATCCGCTGGTACGCCCGATCCACTGATTGGGCCTCGGGCAGATCGCTGGCGATGGGAAAGCTGACCACGTACACAGTGCCGGTCTGCGGTAGTCCGCTCACCAACGCAGGTGATGCAGCATCGTCGGTGAAAAACAGCGGTAATCCACAATCTGAGAGGCGGTTTTCCACAAGGAACTGGCGGCTGGCTTTCAATCGTCCACAAAAAACCAGCGCGTCGGCTTGAACGGTGTCTTGAACAATCTGCACTGTGGATAACTTGACAGCGTTCTCAAGCTCTTTTAACTGGCGCTGACCGTGCAGGCTTTGATCGGCGAACAGCGCAAGCTTGAGCAGGCCCTGAGTGTCGGCAAACGCCAGCAGCCGTTTTGCCAACACCTTGTCCGAAGCGCATACCCTGAACGTGGTGCGGCCCTCTTCGGTCAAGGCCGCAGCAGTCGAGGCCGGGAGGATCAGCGGAATGCCCGCCTGTGCATAACTCTCCACCACGGCGGCAGCAGACTCGGACGCGAAATGGCCGATCACCGCGTCCACCCGCGCGTCGATAAAACGCTCGGCCGCCGCACGACCGCCAGCAGCCGTGGCGCCATCGTCGAAGTAGAAATGCTGAGCACGCCGGACTTGGCTGAATAAATGGCTTGAGAGGTATACGCCACGCAAAAAGCTGCGGGCATGCAGCGTGGTGCCGACGTCCAACGCGGCGCAGATACCCAGGCGCATCATGACAATGCCACCTCGGTGAACCGGCTGGGGTTGAACGCTTTCATGATCGAGCGATGGTCAGCATCCATCGACACGCCCGCCGTCAAACCGCGGAGTTCGAAAGACAGCAACTCTGCGACGCTCGGCGCCATCTTGAAGCCGATGCCACAAAAGCCTGTGGCCAGATAAATGTGGCTGTTGGCGCTGGAACGACCCATCAGCGGCCGACCGTCATCGGTGTAGGCATCCCAAGCGACCTGAGTGACGACCGGAAGGCTGTGTTGCGTGTCAAAGCCCAGCTTGGCGATGCGCGCCATCACGTCCTGTTCGTTATCCATTACAGACAGGTTCAAGTGGCTTGCGTGGTCCGCGCGATGGCGGCGCTGCCCGCCCACTTGCATCAAGGTGCGTCCAAGCGGCAGCAAATAGGTGTTCAGATGATGCGCGATGACCGGCATGCTCGGGGCTTCGTCGCAACTCACCCGAGTAAACGGAATGGTGCGGGCGTGCACCGCGCCAGGCGGCCTCGGCAGCGGACCATCAGCACCGCAGGCGTCGACGACCCAGGTCGCCTCCAGACACAATTTGCCCGCGTGCACTTGAACTGAGCCTTCGCGTTCGACGCAATGATCCACCGCGAGATGATCGAGAAACGTTGCCTTCTCACTGACGTAACGGCACAGGTTCGAGACCGCCGACAAGGCATCGACCATGCCGCCATCACGTTCGATGAGCAGGCATTCGTCATCGCAAAAGGCGCTGAAGCGACCGTTGTCCAGCGCGCTGACCGACGCATGCAGCTCGACGTTTTGCGTGCCCACGGCATCGAGATAACGGCCGCAGATTTCAGAATTGGCGATGTACGCGACGCCAGTGCGTTTGAGCGCCTGTTCGAACACGGCATGAACGATCCCCGTCGTGCCGTGATGCGCGCCGCGTCGCGTCAGCGGGCGCAACGCGGGGTCCAGCTCCAGAGCCCGAACGATGCCGCCGGTATCACGCGTCGCCCCTTGGCCGCCGCCGATACCCTTTTCCATAAGGGCAACGTCGAGGCCGCTTTCGACGAGCGCTGCGGCAATCGACGCGCCCATGACACCCGCGCCGATCACGATCACATCGAATGACGTTTTCATCAGCGTCTCCTGATCAGATCTCGTACTCAACGGCGCTGACGTACACCAGCTGATGAAATACTTCGTTCTCCGTGAAACGGCAGTAGCGCAGAATCTGCTTGGCCAAATCCGGAAACACTGGCGCACCAATCGCCCCGATCAACGCCATGTAAGGCAGGATGCGTTTGCCGAGCAATTGGCGATCACGGGCCGCGTTGATCACGTCGCTGAGCAAGACGGCCAGACCTTTCATGCTGAAGTGATCCACCGAAGTCACTTCGAACCAGCGCGCTACCAGTAGCTTGATCGCCGCCGCATCCGCAGACGTGACCTTCAGGCTGTCGCCCTCCACACGCTCCCGCTCGGCCTGCGCGGCGAGTTTCACCAGCACCTCGTTGAAAGTTTGCTCGCGCCAGGCGGCGAATTTTTCGACATCGAAGTCATCGGTGTCTTGCTCCGGCGCAATCAACGCCAGATAGAACCGGGCGCTGTCGGTGCAGGCGTCGGCCACCAGGTCCCGCGCCCAGATCGCGTAATTGCGGCTGGTGGAGAGGTTTTTGCCGTTCAGGGTCAGGAATTGATTGGTATAGAAGGTCTGACGCATGCGGTAGCTGTGCATGGTTTGCAGCAGTGCGGGGTAAACCATCATGTGGCTGAACGCGCAGTCGTAGCCAAGGAAATGCACCAATCGGCCTTTGCCCGAGCGGCAGTACTCGTCGTATTCCCAAGGCGCGTGCTTGTGTTCGTTGAGGTATTCGCGGAACGCGCCGAGATAACCCGACAGGCCCATCACCCAGGTGTGAATGCGTCGGCTGCCGTCGGGCTTGAGGTCTAAGCCGCCGTCGTGAGGACGTGTGATGCCCCAATCAATCGGCCCGATTTCGAATTCTTCGTTGAGGAAGCGGCGAATGAAAGGGCGCAGCGGAACGTGTTCGAAAGTGCTCTGTAGATGGCTGCGGAAATTGGAGAGCGCCAGAAATTCACGCTCGACGGGTCGCCAAATCATTTGGGACGAACACAGCTTGCAGCGAAACTCGGTCATCTTCGACGCGTTGGGCGTGTGGGCGCATTCCTCGCACTGGCTGGCGTCGGAGTCAGAACCGCAATGATCGCAATTGCCCCGCCCAAACGCCTCATAGCCCCATTTGTCGCACTGTTCGCAATAGGGTTCCTGGCTGACTTTTCTGTAAATGGCCCCCGCCTTCATCGCCGATTCGTAGGTTTCTTCGACCGCCTTCTTGAAATAGTTATTGCGATAAGGGCGCATCCAGAAATCAACTTCAATCCCCATCTTTTTCAGGGTGTCGTTGATCTTGTCGGTGTTTTCCAGCGCCAGCTCCTGGGGCGATCGGTCCAGTTCGATGCCACGGCGCAGCATGTAGGACTGATAGTCATCGGAATAGGAAACCAGCGTGCAGTCATGCCCGCGCTGGCGTTGTGCGCGGGTGTAGATATCCGCTGCCAGAAACGGCCCGGCCATGTGACCGATGTGCAGGTCGCCGTTCGGGGTGGGCGGTGTAATGGTGACCAGGAGCTTGCCCATTACGAAGCCCTCTGATCGGACACGTCATGGATCGTCGCTTTTTGCAGCGCGAACTCGTTCAGGGCGACGGCCTGTTGGGCGTCTTCGTCGAGGAAACGGTTGGCCGAATCGCGGTCCCACCAGACCACGTAGAAGTGAAAATCTTCGTCGGTGTCGTTAAGGACGTAATGGTCGGTGTGTTTCGGAATGGCGGCGATATCGCCCATGGTGAAGGGGTAGGTCTGATCGCCAACGACCAACTTGGCCGTGCCTTTGATGCCGATGAAGAACTCTTGATCGATCTGGGTGTGGGACAAGGACTTGGTGCCGGGACGAACAACGCACCAACCGCCACCAATCGGGGTCGGATAACCGTCCCACGGCAAAAGCCGGGACCCGTCCAGATCGTATTCATGAACCAGTTTGTCCCACGCCATGGGACGGAAAATTTGAAAGTCTGTCATGAAGTGTCTCCTTCAACCCGGAGCATCCTTGCTCGTTGTTTTGCCGGCGCTAGCCAAGGCTTAACGACGCCGTTGAGTTGAGGGATAAGCTGAAGAAATTCGGGAAGGGGAGCAAACAAGAAATATGCAATCAGTGGTTAAGTTTGACTTAACTCAAGTTTGCTTAATCTTCATATTTATTAGGTGCTTAACGGATTATTCAGCGTGAAATCATCGCTTGCTACACCCTAAAGCAGGGCTTAACTGTCGCGATAAAAAGGGGCGGATGTATTGAAACTTGTGGGAGCGAATTCTTTCGCGAAAAATGGATCAGTCGCTACAAATGCATCGTCTGAACTGACTTTTCGCGAATGAGTTCGCTCCTACAGGGGGGCCGCGATTCTCCAGCAGGTAGCATGTGAACGGTATAGCCGCCGTAAATAGGCACCCCACTCCTCAGCGCGTCGTGAATTCCCGTTGGGTGGCTATCGCCTGGGACACCAGCCAATCCCGGAACTGACGGCTGGATTTAGGCAGGATGGCGGTCTCGTCGTAGACCAGGTAATACGCGATGGGCGTGTCGATCGTCGCGCGAAACGGCACCACCAGCCTCCCTGACGACAGCTCCTCGCGGACCAGCGACCGGCGCACCAGTGCGATGCCCATGCCCGCCAACGCGGCCTCGATCACGCCGTTGGAATCCACAAATACCGAGCCTCTGTGCACCGCAGCTTCAGCGTCCTCGATGCCCACCGCCCGCAGCCACAGCGCCCAGTCTTCGCGGTGTTCGTCGTGCAGCAGGTTGTAATTCTTGAGGTCGATGGGCGATGACAGAAAGCGCGACTCCGGCAGCAGGCTCGGCGCGCATACCGGCTGCAGACGGTCGTTGATCAGCATCTCGACCTCCAGGCCCGGATAGCGTCCAAGCCCGTGGCGCACGGCGAAATCCACCCCGTCGCCCAACAGGTCAACCAGTCGATTGGTCGTGCTGATCAACACTTCGATGGCAGGGCAGATCGCCTGAAAATCCGGCAGGCGCGGCAACAGCCATTGCATTGCAAAGCCGCTGGTGCAACTGACCGTGATGGTATTGGGGCCGTTGTCGCTCATCAGCCGCTGGGTCGCGTCTGAGATCTGGCCTAATGCGGGGCGGATCGCGCGTAAGTAAATCTTACCTTCGGGGGTCAGCTCCAGACGCTTGGTGTTGCGGATGAACAGGGTGACGCCCACGGCTTTTTCCAACTTGGCAATCTGTTGGCTGATCGCCGCCGGTGTGACGAAAAGCTCGCCCGCCGCGCTCTTCATGCTGGCGTGACGCCCCGTCGCTTCAAAGCAAAGCAACGCGTACAAGGGCGGGAATTTCATGCCGGTCCTTAGTTAAGAAAATCAGTTAAGAAAATCTAATGTGCGTTAGAAAAGCTCGCTTGAGCACGACTGGAGAGACTGCTCAAATCATCACACCCCGGCTCGACAAGCGTCAATCCACAACTTTCGCGCCGTCCGTTTCAAGCATTGGATTTGGGAAGGAAGTGCCATGCGTCCATCTGATTATGTTCGGCTGCTTCTTCTCGCTGCGATCTGGGGAGCAAGTTTTCTGTTCATGCGCGTGGCCGCCCCAGTATTAGGCGCACTGCCTACCGCATTCTTCCGGGTGTCAATCGCGGCCATCGGTTTATTCGTCATCCTGGCGATGTTCAAAACCCGCCACGATTTCCAGGGCAAACTCAAAGCGACCATGGTGCTAGGTATCATCAACTCGGGTATTCCGTTTTTGATGTACAGCATGGCGGCTTTGCTATTACCCGCCGGATACTCCGCCATTCTCAATGCCACCACGCCGTTAATGGGCGTCTTGATCGGGTCCATGTTTTTCAATGACACGCTGACTCCGAAAAAAGCAGCGGGTGTATTGGTGGGCTTGTTGGGGATCACCTTGTTGACCACCACCGGCCCGATGACCTTCACCGACACGGTGGTGATGGGTGCTCTGGCCTGTTTGGTCGCAACCACTTGCTACGGCGTGGCAGGGTTTCTCACCCGCCAGTGGATTGCCGACAAAGGCGGTCTCGACGCCAAACTCGTCGCGTTTGGCAGTCAAATCGGCGCAACGCTGTTTCTCGCGCCGTTCTTCGGCATCTCGGCCACCGTCAACCCGCCCGCCAGCTGGGGAGATTCAACGGTCTGGTTGTCCCTTCTCGCAGTGGGTTTTGTGTGTACGGCCTGCGCCTACATTCTGTATTTCCGGCTGATTGCTGACATCGGCCCGGTCCGCTCACTGACCGTCACCTTTTTGATCCCGCCATTCGGGGTGCTCTGGGGCGTGATGTTCCTGGATGAACACTTGTCGGCGGGTCATCTGTACGGTGGCGGGCTGATTTGTCTGGCCGTGTGGTTCGTGCTCAGCAAGAGCAGGCCCAAACCGTTACCCGAATCACGGGACAACCCCGCCACCACCTGATTCACGCACTTATCCACAGCTGAATCCGTAACGAGACTGTCTGGTGGCGACCGCCAGACTCGGCCTTTCTTCGCTCGGCATTTACTCATGGATCTGCCGGACCGGAGATAACGACACGTTCTGGAATGACTGACATGGCATCACTCACACACGCGTTCACCCTTCAGCTTTCGGGCTGTGGCATCCGGGCGGAGTCAGTACGATGAGCAGAGCGATTCCCTTGATTGCCCTTCGCACCTTCGTCGAGGTGTGCAAGGTGGGCAGTATGAAACGCGCCGCCGATCACCTGTGCGTCTCCCCCGCCGCCATCAGCCAGCAGATCAAAGGGCTGGAAGATCAAATTGGAAAACGTCTGTTCGAACGCGACGCCAAAGGCATTCAGCTCACCACCAGTGGCCGCAGCCTGTTCGATGAGCTGTCCGACACCTTCGACGTGATCGAAAAAGCCTGGTCTGGCGCGGCCCTCAAACAGCCTCGCCAGACCCGCCTGGTCATCAGCACCACGTCCACCATCGCCAGCTCCTGGCTGATCCCCGCGCTGGGAGATTTCAAAGAGCGCTGCCCGACCATCGAAATCTCGATACAGATTTGCAATGGCCTCTCGGATCTCAAGCATGGCCATGTGGATATCTCTATTCAGCGAGAAATGGCCAGCAGCCCGGACAACCATGCCACCCGCCTCTGGTCGTCTTATTTGATCCCCGTGTGCAGTCCAAACTTGCTCACCAAACAACGGACCATCGACAGTCCACAAGACTGCCTGACTTATCCACTGCTGCAAGACACCGAACGCAACTACTGGAAGGTGTGGATGAATGCGTTCGGTGTGAACAACCGCAAAATGATCCAGGGATCGAGTTATGGCGATGAATCCCTGTTGATAAGTGCCGCTTGCGCGGGTCAAGGGATTGCCTTGGTCAACAACGTGTTTGCGTCCGAAGCCCTGCGCTCCAAGCGCCTGGTGCAAGTGACCAACGCTACGTCCGAACTGAAATTCGATTACTTCGTGTACTGCGCCAAAGAGCGGCGCGAGGAATGGGCTATCGTCGAGTTCATGAAGTGGGCGGTACAACAGGCGGGCAAGACGGCAAAGGGGCATGTTCGTGAAGCAGCGAGTGTGCACAAGGTCGCGTGAGTTCAAACACCTGCGAGGTTTCACCGGCGACCTAGTTACACCCTCTTTTTAAACCACTTACGGGTGTTTTTTTTCCTCTATTGATTCCTGTGGACGATAGTCCGTCAGCCTTCAGACAGGCGGAGCGGCATACAGTGAACGGCATTCAAGTCTTCACGTATGATGCGGCGCCTGCGCTCGGGTGCCTTTTGCGCCCAATCCCATACCCACGTTTTCGCCCTGTGCCCGTCAGAGATTTTCCTCGCGATACCTGAGGCAGAAAGGCTTTTTAGAATAATCAGAATGCAAACGATCAAAGCCCTCAGTCGGCGCTTCAAACAAAAAAAATACCTGCTGGTCGCCATCGCTGTCCTCGTCGCATTGGCCGTTGCATGGGCGGTCCACTCTCACTCGGTCGTTGAACGAAAAGCTCGCAGAGCCATGCTGCCGCGCGTCTTGCCCACCGTGCAGACTCACGACCTCGGCGGCTCGTCGACGCTGACGCTATTCGTGCCCAATGTGTCGAAAAAAACCATCGTCATCGCTGTGCCTGTGGACAACGATCTGGAGACCAAGCGCCTGCGGAAACTGAGTTTCGATGCCTCCGCCACCGTTGTGAAGATCGAGCTTTCACCTTCCGATTGCCTGCAGGCCCTTCGCAAATTCGACGAGTCCTTGCGACGCTTCGCGCCGACTGCCGATATTGTCGTAGGGCTCGATGAAGAGGCCATGCTGGCGCAGCGTTGGCTCTCCCTGCAAACAAATGAACGGGCGGTCGCCGTTTCGCTGACGACCGATGGCATTGGCGAGGCCAGCAAGGAAGTCTGCGCAGACCCCGCCACCGTGCTCCCGTCAAAAGGGACATGGCACAACCTGACGTCGAACAAATTGACGGTTTGGGAAAACGGCGTCGCGACTCACGTCACCACACCGATGACGCCGAAAAAGCTGATTTCCGAGGAACTGGAAACGTATCTGCGTCATACGATTCTCAACATCCCCGAACTGAACATGCTCAACAAACTGCCGTTGATTGAACTGCCTGCCGCCAGCCCCAGCGACACACTAACGCTCTTTTATTCAGGTGATGGCGGTTGGCGGGGACTGGACAAGCGTGTTTCGGAACATCTGTCCGACGCCGATATCGCCGTCGTCGGCGTCGATGCGCTGGAGTATTACTGGGACTTCAAAAGCCCGGAAAAAAGCGCCCAAGAGTTGTCCCAAATGATGGAACACTACCGCCAGAAATGGGGTATCAAACACTTCATTCTCACCGGCTATTCGTTTGGCGCCGATGTACTCCCCGCGCTCTACAATCGCTTGCCTGTTAGCGATCAGGCCGATGTTCAGAGCATTGTGCTGCTGTCGTTCGCACGTAGCGCCAACTTCGAAATCCGCATCGAAGGCATGATGGGCAAAGACACCGGCAAATACCCGACAGGCCCGGAAATGGCGCGACTCCCTGCGAGTAAGGTGTTCTGTGTGTACGGCACGGATGAAGCGCGCAAGAGCGGGTGTACAGATGCCACCGTCGTCGGAAAGACTGTCGGAATTCCAGGTAATCACCATTTCAACGATGATTACGAAACGTTATCCACCTACCTGATTGATTTCATCAAACGCACATCCGCCCTCTGATTGGTGGCATTAGCGCAGCAAGAATCGGAGCGTATTGATCACGACCGGGACGCACCATGAGTCATCAACGAAGTCAGGATCAACCGCGTGCACGTCCACCCAGATGTGCTCATGGACGGCCACGCCAATCGGATCGATCCGGACAAATGGACGCCATTGATCATGAGCTTTCAGAAGTTCTATGGCCTGAGCGGACAGGTGCATGCGTCCGGACTGTCCGAAATACCGGAACAGGCGTATGAGCCGCTGGCGAAGGTTTAAATTTTTCAGAGAAGAGGCCGCGTGATAGCGGCCTCTTTTTTTTCTGAGCTGACGCGTGACTTACTCGACAGTCACCGACTTCGCCAAATTCCGCGGCTGATCCACATCCGTGCCCTTCAACACTGCGACGTAGTACGACAACAGTTGTAGCGGGATGGTGTAGAGGATCGGGGCTAAGGCGTCGACGATGTGCGGCATCGAGATGACGTGGGTACCTTCGCCGTTGTTCAGGCCGGCTTGTTCGTCGGCGAAGACGATCAGCTCGCCCCCACGGGCGCGGACTTCCTGGAGGTTGGATTTCAGCTTTTCCAGCAGCTCGTTGTTCGGGGCTACCGTGACGACAGGCATGTCGCTGTCGACCAGAGCCAGCGGGCCATGTTTCAGCTCGCCAGCGGGGTAGGCTTCGGCGTGGATGTAGGAAATCTCTTTAAGTTTGAGCGCACCTTCCATTGCCACCGGGAATTGGGCACCACGGCCCAGGAACAGGGTGTGGTTCTTCTCGGCGAACAGCTCGGCCACTTTCTCCACGGTGCTGTCCATCGCCAGCGCTTCGCCCAACCGGGTCGGCAAGCGACGGAGTTCTTCGACCAGTTCGGCTTCAACGCCGGCTTCCAGCGTGCCTTTGACTTGGCCCAACGACAGGGTCAGCAGCATCAGCGCCACCAGTTGCGTGGTGAAGGCCTTGGTCGATGCGACACCGATTTCGGGACCGGCCTGGGTCAGCAGGGTCAGGTCGGATTCGCGTACCAGCGAGCTGATGCTGACGTTGCAGATGGCCAGGCTGGCGAGAAAGCCCAGCTCTTTGGCGTTGCGCAGTGCAGCAAGCGTGTCAGCGGTCTCGCCTGATTGCGAGATCGAGACGAACAGCGTGTCTGGCTGCACCACGACTTTGCGGTAGCGGAATTCGCTGGCCACTTCGACCTGACACGGAATGCCCGCCAGCCCTTCGAGCCAGTAACGCGCGACCATCCCCGCGTGATAGCTCGTGCCGCAGGCAACGATTTGCACGTTGCGCACTTTAGCGAACAGCTCGGCGGCTTGTGGACCGAAGGCCTGGACCAGCACCTGGCCGTGGCCGAGGCGGTTTTCCAGGGTGCGCTGCACGACTTTTGGCTGCTCGTGGATTTCCTTGAGCATGAAGTGGCGGAACTCGCCCTTGTCGGCCGCTTCTGCGCCTTCACGGTACTGGACCACTTCGCGCTCGACCGGCTGGCCATCTGCGGTCCAGATCTGGACGCTGTCACGGCGGATTTCAGCGATGTCGCCTTCTTCCAGGTACATGAAGCGGTCGGTGACCTGGCGCAGCGCCAATTGGTCCGATGCCAGGAAGTTTTCCCCAAGCCCCAAGCCCACCACTAGCGGGCTGCCACTGCGGGCAGCAATCAAACGATCCGGTTGCTTGGCGCTGATCACGGCCAGGCCGTATGCACCGTGCAGTTCTTTAACGGTGGCTTTCAGGGCAGCGGCCAGGTCCGGCGTGTCCTGCAGCTTATGGTGCAGCAAATGGACGATGACTTCTGTGTCCGTGTCGGACGTGAACAGGTAGCCCAGACCTTTCAGGCGCTCGCGCAGTGGCTCGTGGTTTTCGATGATGCCGTTGTGGACAACCGCCAACTCGCCGCTGGAGAAATGGGGGTGGGCGTTGTGTTCCAGCGGCGCACCGTGGGTGGCCCAACGGGTATGGGCAATGCCCAGGCGGCCCACCAATGGTTCACCTGCCAGCGATTGCTCCAACTCGTTGACCTTACCCACACGGCGACGGCGCTCCAATACACCGGCGTTACTGAACAGCGCGACACCGGCGCTGTCGTAGCCGCGGTATTCAAGGCGCTTGAGGCCCTCCAGCAGGATGGCTGTGACATTACGTTCAGCGACGGCGCCGACGATTCCACACATGGTCTTCTCCTAGGAAACAGCGGCGCAGATCAATGTCACGCCGCGAGCCTGAATTTGGTCGCGAGCCTCTTGGGGCAGGCGATCATCGGTAATGAGGGTGTGGACGCTGCTCCATGGCAGCTCCAGATTGGGAATCTTGCGACCGACTTTGTCGGCCTCGACCATCACGATCACTTCCCGGGCGACTTCCGCCATGACGCGGCTCAAGCCCAGCAGTTCGTTGAATGTCGTTGTACCGCGCTGTAAATCGATACCATCTGCGCCGATAAACAGTTGATCGAAATCGTAGGATCGGAGCACCTGTTCGGCGACTTGCCCCTGAAAGGACTCGGAATGAGGGTCCCAGGTGCCACCGGTCATCAACAGCACCGGCTCATGTTCCAACTCACCCAACGCGTTGGCAACATGCAAGGAATTGGTCATGACCACGAGGCCGGGTTGCTGGCCGAGTTCAGGAATCATCGCGGCGGTGGTACTGCCGCTGTCGATGATGATGCGCGCATGTTCACGAATACGCGCGACGGCGGCACGAGCGATGGCCTGCTTGTAACGCGACACTGGCTGTCCGGGTTCACCGATCAGCTCTTGTGGCATAGGCACAGCGCCGCCGTAGCGACGCAACAACAGACCATTGCTTTCAAGCGCTGCCAAATCTTTACGAATCGTAACTTCGGATGTTTCGAAACGCTTTGCCAACGCATCCACACTTACCTCACCCTGCTCGTTAAGCAGCGTAAGAATGTTGTGGCGGCGTTGAGGGGTATTGCGCTTCGACATGGTCGACCTTAAGTTTCGTTTCGAAAGATAACGATCGTAATTGAAACCTATCGAAAGATGTTCGTCAAGAGGTGGCTGTGAAATGGCGGCATATTTCGAGGGCGGTGCATTCGAATGCCAAGCAGCGTGGCACATGGGGACTGAATCCGGCCTGAACGCCCTCACTGACGCTCACGCCGGTTCCAATTGTGGATAACTCAGGTTTTCTTGGTTTTAACTGGCCGCTTCCAGCCGTCGATATTGCGCTGACGCGCGCGTGCGACTGCCAATTGCTCGGCACCTACATTTTGATTGATGGTTGAACCAGCGGCCGTCGTGGCACCGGATGAGATATCCACAGGCGCGACCAGAGAGTTGTTGGAGCCGATGAACACGTCTTCGCCCAGGATGGTCTTGTGCTTGTTCGCACCATCGTAATTACAGGTGATCGTGCCGGCACCGACGTTGGTACGCGCGCCGATGACCGCGTCACCCAGATAAGTCAGATGACCCGCCTTGGCGCCCTCGCCCATCTCGGCATTCTTCAACTCGACAAAATTACCCACATGGGCGCGAGGGCCCAGCACGCTGCCAGGACGCAGACGCGCGAACGGGCCTGCGTCGGCCGCTTCACCCACGATGGCGCCCTCAAGGTGGCTGTTGGCCTTGATGATGGCGCCTTTGCGCAGGGTGCTGTCCTTGATCACGCAGTTCGGACCGATGGACACGTCGTCCTCAATCACGACACGGCCTTCGAGGATCACGTTCACGTCGATCAGCACGTCGCGGCCCACGGTGACGTCGCCTCGCACATCAAATCGCGCAGGATCACGGAGCGTCACGCCTAGGGCCATCAGTCGGCGGCCTTCACGCATCTGATAGTGGCGTTCAAGCTCCGCGAGTTGTTTGCGGTCGTTGGCGCCTTGCACTTCCATCGCGTCCAGCGGCTGCGCCGTGGCCACGGTCAGACCATCGTACACCGCCATGGCGATAACGTCGGTAAGGTAGTACTCGCCCTGAGCATTGTTGTTCGACAGACGACCGAGCCAGTCGGCGAGACGTTTGCCCGGCACCGCCAGAATGCCGGTATTCCCTTCCTTGATCGCCTTCTGTGCCTCGGTGGCGTCTTTGTGTTCGACGATGGCGCTGACACGGTTATCTGCGTCGCGGACGATGCGGCCGTAGCCGGTGGGGTCATTCAGATTGACTGTCAGCAGGCCGAGCTGTTGGTCATTCACAAGGGTCAAGAGGCGTTGCAGTGTTTCCACCTCGATCAACGGCACATCGCCGTAGAGAATCAGCACGGTGTCAGCACTCAGGACAGGTACAGCCTGCGCTACGGCGTGGCCGGTGCCCAGTTGCTTGTCCTGCAGCACAAAGCTCAGGTCGTCAGCGGCGAGACGGTCCCGTACCAGATCCGCGCCGTGGCCAATCACGACTTGAATGCTCTGCGGAGAAAGCTGACGGGCGCTGTGGATAACATGGCCCAGCATAGAGTTGCCGGCGACCGGGTGCAGCACCTTGGGCAGCGCCGAACGCATGCGGGTGCCCTGACCTGCGGCGAGAATGACGATATCGAGAGACATGAAGGGATTCCAGGCGGACTAGCCTCAGCCTTGGCCGGGCAGGTGGTTCAGGAGAAAGAGCCGAAAAAGAAAAAGGGTAGCCGAGGCTACCCTTTTACTCAATCGCGCATGAGAGCCGCCGACCTTAGCCCCCGAACTTCTTGCGAATTTGCTGAACGGTACGCAGCTGGGCTGCGGCTTCCGCCAGACGTGCAGCAGCAGATCCGTAGTCGAAATCTGCGCCTTTTTCATTCAGGGCTTTCTCGGCAGCCTTGACGGCTTCCTGAGCAGAGGCTTCGTCCAGGTCGGCAGCGCGTTGCACGGTATCGGCAAGCACTTTGACCATGTTCGGTTGAACCTCAAGGAAACCACCGGAGATGTAAAACACCTCGGCTTCTCCACCCTGCTTGATCAGACGGATAGGACCCGGCTTCAGATCAGTGATCAGCGGCGCGTGACCTGGAGCAATACCGATATCACCCAGGTTACCGTGTGCAATCACCATCTCGACCAGACCGGAGAAAATCTCTCCTTCCGCGCTGACGATATCGCAATGGACTGTCATAGCCATTTGCTTGCCTCAACCTGATTAGCGCCCGTTGCCGGGCGCCTGGATTACAGTTTCTTGGCTTTCTCGATCGCTTCTTCGATGCCGCCGACCATGTAGAACGCTTGTTCTGGCAGATGGTCGTACTCACCGGCGAGGATGCCTTTGAAGCCAGCAATGGTGTCTTTCAGGGAAACGTATTTACCCGAAGCACCGGTGAAGACTTCAGCCACGAAGAACGGCTGCGACAGGAAGCGCTGAATCTTACGAGCGCGGGATACCAACTGCTTGTCGGTTTCCGACAGCTCGTCCATACCCAGGATCGCGATGATGTCTTTCAGCTCTTTGTAGCGCTGCAGAACATACTGGACGCCGCGAGCGGTGTCGTAGTGGTCCTGGCCGATAACGTTCGGGTCCAGTTGGCGCGAAGTCGAGTCCAGTGGGTCAACCGCCGGGTAGATACCCAGGGAAGCGATGTCACGGGACAGAACGACGGTGGCGTCCAAGTGGGCGAAAGTGGTCGCTGGCGACGGGTCGGTCAAGTCGTCCGCTGGTACGTATACCGCCTGGATCGACGTGATCGAACCTTCTTTGGTCGAAGTGATGCGCTCTTGCAGCACGCCCATCTCTTCAGCCAGGGTCGGTTGGTAACCTACTGCGGAAGGCATACGGCCCAGCAGTGCGGATACTTCGGTACCGGCCAGTGTGTAACGGTAGATGTTGTCGACGAACAGCAGAACGTCGTTACCTTCGTCACGGAACTTCTCTGCCATGGTCAGGCCGGTCAGAGCAACGCGCAGACGGTTTCCCGGCGGCTCGTTCATCTGGCCGTATACCAAGGCTACTTTGTCCAGAACGTTGGAGTCCTTCATCTCGTGGTAGAAGTCGTTACCCTCACGGGTACGCTCACCCACACCAGCGAACACGGAATAACCGCTGTGCTCGATGGCGATGTTACGGATCAGTTCCATCATGTTTACGGTCTTGCCGACACCGGCACCACCGAACAGACCGACTTTACCGCCCTTGGCGAACGGGCAAACCAGGTCGATAACCTTGATGCCGGTTTCCAACAGGTCGTTGCCGCCTGCCTGATCAGCGAACGAAGGCGCTGGACGGTGAATGCCCCAACGCTCGTCAGCTTCGATCGGGCCCGCTTCGTCGATCGGGTTACCCAGGACGTCCATGATACGGCCCAGGGTACCTTTACCGACCGGTACGGAGATGGCTGCGCCGCTGTCGATAACGTCCAGACCGCGCTTCAAGCCTTCGGTAGAACCCATCGCAATGGTACGAACCACGCCGTCGCCCAGCTGCTGCTGAACTTCCAGGGTGGTTTCCGCGCCTTGTACTTTCAGCGCGTTGTAGATGCTCGGTACGCTGTCGCGTGGAAATTCCACGTCGATCACGGCGCCGATGATTTGAACGATACGTCCGCTACTCATTAGCTGGATCCTCTGAATATTTGAACCGTTAAACCGCGGCAGCGCCGCTGACGATTTCCGAGATCTCTTGGGTGATCGCTGCCTGACGTGCCTTGTTGTAGATCAGCTGCAAATCGCTGATCAGGTCGCCGGCGTTGTCAGTAGCGTTCTTCATCGCGATCATCCGCGCGGCTTGTTCAGCTGCGTTGTTCTCGACCACCGCCTGGTACACCTGCGACTCCACGTAACGGACCATCAAGCCGTCCAGCAGCTCTTTAGCGTCGGGTTCGTACAGGTAATCCCAGTGGTGCTTGAGTTCTTGATCCTGGGTGGCGACCAACGGAATCAACTGCTCGACCGTTGGTTGCTGAGTCATGGTGTTGATGAACTTGTTGGATACCACGGACAGGCGGTCAATACGGCCCTCCAGGTAGGCATCCAGCATCACCTTGACGCTGCCGATCAAATCGTTGATCGACGGCTCTTCGCCCAAGTGGCTGATCGCAGCGACGACGTTACCGCCGAAGTTGCGGAAAAACGCCGCACCTTTGCTGCCGACCACGCACAGATCGATCTCTACGCCGTTTTCACGGTTCTTCGCCATGTCCTTGACCAAAGCCTTGAACAGGTTGGTATTCAAGCCACCGCACAGACCACGGTCACTGCTTACCACGATATAACCGACGCGCTTGACTTCACGGTCGATCATGAACGGGTGGCGGTATTCCGGGTTAGCGTTGGCAAGATGACCAATCACCTGGCGGATGCGCTCCGCGTAAGGACGGCTAGCAGCCATGCGCATTTGAGCCTTGCGCATTTTACTGACCGCCACTTTTTCCATGGCGCTGGTGATCTTTTGCGTGCTTTTGATGCTCGCAATCTTGCTGCGAATCTCTTTTGCGCCTGCCATGTAACACCTATCAGGTTAGCAAGCGGGAGCCTCGCGGCTCCCGCTGCGGCTTACCAGGTTTGGGTGGCCTTGAACTTCTCGATACCGGCTTTCAGGCCAGAATCGATTTCGTCATTGAAGTCACCCTTCACGTTGATCTTGGCCATCAAATCGGCGTGATCGCGGTTGAAGTAAGCAATCAGCGCTTGTTCGAAGCTGCCGACTTTGGCGATTTCAACGTCGGTCAGGAACCCACGTTCAGCGGCATACAGCGACAGCGACATGTCAGCGATCGACATTGGCGCATATTGCTTCTGCTTCATCAGCTCGGTAACGCGCTGACCATGCTCAAGTTGCTTACGGGTCGCTTCGTCCAGGTCAGAAGCGAACTGGGCGAATGCCGCCAGTTCACGGTACTGAGCCAGAGCGGTACGGATACCACCGGACAGCTTCTTGATGATCTTGGTCTGAGCGGCACCACCCACACGGGATACCGAAACACCGGCGTTCACTGCCGGACGGATGCCGGAGTTGAACATGGCCGATTCCAGGAAGATCTGACCGTCGGTGATGGAAATCACGTTGGTCGGAACGAACGCGGAAACGTCGCCAGCCTGGGTTTCGATGATCGGCAATGCGGTCAGCGAACCGGTTTTGCCGGTCACTGCGCCATTGGTGAACTTCTCTACATATTCTTCCGAAACGCGGGATGCGCGCTCCAGCAGACGGGAGTGGAGATAGAACACGTCGCCTGGGTAAGCTTCACGTCCTGGTGGACGACGCAGCAACAGGGAAATCTGGCGATAAGCCACAGCCTGCTTGGACAGATCGTCATAAACGATCAGCGCGTCTTCACCACGGTCGCGGAAGAATTCGCCCATGGTGCAACCGGCATACGGAGCCAGGAATTGCAGCGCAGGGGATTCGGAAGCACTGGCAGCCACGATGATCGTGTTGGCCAGAGCGCCGTTTTCTTCCAGCTTGCGAACAACGTTGGCGATGGTCGATTGCTTCTGACCAACTGCTACGTATACGCAAAAAATGCCGCTGTCTTTCTGGTTGATGATCGCGTCGATCGCCAGAGCGGTTTTACCGATCTGACGGTCACCGATGATCAGCTCACGCTGGCCACGGCCGACAGGGATCATGGCATCGACAGCCTTGTAGCCAGTCTGTACAGGCTGGTCTACCGACTTACGCCAGATAACGCCCGGAGCAACCTTCTCGACCGCATCGGTCTCGGTGTTGTTCAGGGGGCCTTTGCCGTCGACCGGGTTACCCAGTGCGTCGACAACGCGACCCAGCAGTTCCTTACCAACCGGAACTTCCAGGATGCGGCCGGTGCACTTGGCACTCATGCCTTCAGCCAGCGATGTGTAAGCGCCCAGTACCACCGCACCCACGGAGTCTTGCTCCAGGTTCAGTGCCATACCGTAAACGCCGCCCGGGAACTCGATCATTTCGCCGTACATAGCGTCGGCCAGACCGTGAATCCGCACGATACCGTCAGACACGCTGACGACAGTGCCTTCGTTTCGGGCTTGGGAGGCTACATCGAGTTTCTCGATGCGGCCCTTGATGATTTCACTTATTTCGGAAGGATTGAGTTGCTGCATTGCTCTGCTGCCCCTTCAAACTCAAGATTTCAATGCTTCGGCTAGTTGCGCGAGTTTGCCGCGAACTGAGCCATCGATAACCAGGTCGCCGGCGCGGATGATGACACCACCTATCAGGGCAGCATCCTCCGCAGCGTGCAGGCGCACTTCCCGGCCGAGCCGTGCACTGAGAACCTTGGCGAGTTTGTCTTGCTGTTCTTGGTTCAATGCGAAAGCACTGGTGACATCCACATCTACCGATTTTTCCTGCTCGGCCTTGTACAGCTCGAACAGTTCGGAGATCTCCGGCAGAAGCTGGAGACGGTCGTTTTCAGCAACGACGTGGATGAAATTCTGTGCCTTGGCATCGAACTTGTCGCCGCACACTTCAATAAAAGTGGCGGCCTTGTCTGCGCTCGTCAGTCGCGGGGCCTTGAGCAGGCGCTGCATTGTGTCGTCTTGCGACACTGCAGCAGCCAGGCCGAGCATGGCTGACCAATTGGCCAGTTGCTGGTGGGCCTGGGCATGCTCGAAGGCTGCCTTAGCGTAAGGTCGGGCCAACGTGGTCAGTTCTGCCATGATCGCCCTCGCTTAAATTTCTGCTGCCAGTTTGTTAACCAGCTCCGCGTGCGCGTTTTGATCGATTGTGGCACCCAGAATCTTCTCTGCGCCGTTGACTGCCAGGCTGCCCAGTTGGGCGCGCAGCGCGTCTTTGACGCCGTTCAGTTCCTGCTCGATCTCGGCCTGAGCCTGAGCTTTGATGCGGTCAGCATCGACACGGGCCTGTTCACGGGCTTCGTCGACAATCTGGTTACCGCGTTTCTTGGCTTGCTCAATGATTTCAGCTGCCTGAGCTTTCGCTTCGCGCAGTTGCTGACCCGCTTTATCTTGGGCCAGCTCCAGGTCGCGAGCTGCTCGTGTAGCAGCGTCCAGTCCATCCGCGATCTTCTTCTGACGTTCGTGCAAAGCCGCGATGACCGGAGGCCACACGAACTTCATGCAGAACAGCACAAAAATGAAGAACGCAACGGACTGGCCAATCAGGGTTGCATTAATGTTCACGCCAACACCTCGCTCGTTCGTTGTCCATCACACCAATCAACTCGAAAATTCGAGCGATTAGCCAGCGAGTTGACCAACGAAGGGGTTCGCAAAAGTGAAGAACAGAGCGATACCAACACCGATCATGGTTACGGCGTCGAGCAGACCAGCCACGATGAACATTTTAACTTGCAGCATTGGAACCATTTCTGGTTGACGCGCGGCGCCTTCCAGGAATTTACCGCCCAGCAAGCCGAAACCGATTGCAGTACCCAGTGCGCCCAGGCCGATCAGCAGTGCAACAGCGATAGCAGTTAGACCAACTACAGTTTCCATCTTTCCTCCCGACTTTTACGTCGTATTGGTTAGGTTTTTTTAGATTAAAGCGGTAAAGCAAAATCGTTTTTTACATCCGCCCTTGCGGGCGCCCCCTCACCGCAATGAGGGGATCATCAGACTCGCCAGGCGAGTCTTAATGGTTATCTTCGTGAGCCATCGACAGGTAGACGATGGTCAGCATCATGAAGATGAACGCTTGCAGGGTGATGATCAGGATGTGGAATACAGCCCACGCCCACTGCAGAACCACGCCCAGACCGCTCAGCCAGAGCAAGCCGCTGCCGAACATGACCGCGATCAGGATGAACACCAGTTCACCAGCGTACATGTTGCCGAAGAGACGCAGGGCCAGAGAAACCGGTTTGGCGATCAGCGTCACGAATTCAAGCAGGAAGTTCACAGGAATCAACAGCGCCTGAACCAGAACATTCTTGCTACCGAACGGGTGAAGTGTCAGCTCGCCAATGAAACCGCCGATGCCTTTGACCTTGATGCTGTAGAAAATGATCAGTGCGAAGACCGACAGCGCCATACCGATGGTGGCGTTCGGGTCGGTGGTCGACACGGCGCGGAACGGAATGTGGTGGTCACCGGAAATCATGACGGCCAACTGTGGAATCCAGTCAACGGGTACCAGGTCGACCGCGTTCATCAGGAATACCCAGACGAAAATGGTCAGTGCCAGCGGAGCGATGACCGCGCTGCGACCGTGGAAGCTGTCTTTGACGCTGCCGTCGACGAACTCGATCAGGACTTCAACGAAGTTTTGCAGTGCACCTGGTTGACCAGAAGTCGCCTTTTTGGCGGCCATGCGGAAAATCAGGACGAAAATCAGACCCAGAGCAACCGACCAGCCGAGAGTATCGAGGTGGAAAGCCCAAAAGCCCATTTCTTTTGCTTCTGCTGCGGAATGCGCGAAGCCCCAAGTGCCGTCAGGCAAATGACCGAAGGTCAAGTTCTGCAAGTGGTGCTGGATATAGCCCGAAGCTGTTTGCTCTGCCATGGTTGCCTCAAACGCCCTAAGGTCTCAAAAGTCTTGTTCTCATTAGCAGGGGTGCGAACCAACTGACCAACTGGGTCAGTATGAACACGCCGAAGACCGCCAGCGGGGCCAGCGGCTTCACACCTGCGAAGGTCAGTGCAAAAAGCACTGCCGTGAAAATCAGTTTGCCCGCCTCGCCGGCATAGAACGACCGAACGATGGCTTGCGCTGCCCTGGCACCGGAATACCGAAATGCCTTATGAGCAAAGTACAAATTGGGCAGCCACGCTATCAGGCCTCCGCACAGCCCTGAATACCCAGCTACGACTCCATGCCACTGCCAAAGCGTCACCGCCGCCAGTAACAGGAAAATAAATTGAGCCAGCAGTACCGGGAAAACAGCCAGGCGATGGAATGGCAAGCGGTTTGGCGTGCGTGTCTCCATCACATGGGCTCCTCGTATGCCAGCCGCCAAAATCAATAACTTGGCATAATTTGTGCCGACAAAATGCGCGCAGAGTATAGGGGCGGTTCAGCCCCTATTCAACTGCTGGGTAGTGATTTCCGACTACACGCTACGGACTATTTGTTTCAGCGAATGTGGGCGAGGACACCCTGCAACTCATCGAGCGAGTTATAGCGAATCACAAGCTGGCCTTTACCCTTCTGCCCATGGCGAATCTGCACGTTAGAGCCTAGCCGCTCGGCCAGACGCTGTTCGAGTCGCGTGATATCCGGGTCGGCTTTGGCGGGAGCGGCAGGCTCTTGTTTACCACTCAACCACTGGCGCACAAGTGCCTCAGTCTGGCGCACGGTAAGACCGCGTGCGACAACATGTCGCGCCCCGTCCACCTGCCGTTCTTCCGGCAAACCCAACAATGCACGGGCATGACCCATTTCCAGATCACCATGGGACAACATGGTCTTGATCACCTCAGGCAGCGCGATCAGGCGCAGGAGGTTGGCAACGCTGACGCGCGACTTGCCCACAGCCTCGGCCACCTGCTGCTGGGTCAGTTGAAATTCCTGCTGCAGACGTTGCAGTGCAATGGCCTCTTCGATCGGATTCAGGTCTTCACGCTGAATGTTCTCGATGAGCGCCATGGCGATGGCGGCTTCATCCGGCACATCGCGCACCATCGCCGGAATGGTGTCCACGCCGGCCTGCTGACTGGCACGCCAGCGGCGTTCACCGGCAATGATCTCGTAGCGGTTGTCAGCGATCGGCCGTACCACGATCGGCTGCATGACACCCTGCGCTTTGATCGAGTTGGCCAGTTCTTCCAGCGCTTGCGGGTCCATGTCCCGACGCGGCTGGTACTTACCGCGCTGAATCAGGTCCAGTGGAATGTGTTGCAGCTCACGCTGATCAGCCTTGACGGCCTGTTCTTCCAGCGCGCTGACGGTAGGACTGCTCAGAAGTGCGTCCAACCCACGCCCGAGTCCTCGTTTCTTGACGGCCATGGGATTTCCTTAAGTGGGCTGGGCTGCGGCGCGTGACGTACCGCGACGTTGACGACGAACCATTTCGCCGGCCAGGGCCAGGTACGCCAAGGCGCCTCGGGATGTCTTGTCATAGGCCAGCGCCGGCATGCCGAAGCTCGGCGCTTCTGCCAGACGGATGTTGCGCGGGATCACCGTGTCGTAAAGCTGATCGCCGAAGTGTTCCTTCAACTGCGCGGAAACGTCGTTGATCAGGCTGAGGCGCGGGTCATACATCGTCCTCAGCAGGCCTTCGACTTTGAGCTGTGGATTCAGCAATTCGGCGATGCGCTTGATGTTATCCACAAGGTCGCTCAGACCTTCCAAAGCGAAGTATTCGCACTGCATGGGAATGATCACGCCATCGGCCGCAACCAGTGCGTTGAGCGTGAGCATCGACAATGATGGTGGGCAGTCGATGAGGATGTAATCGTAGTTTTCCCGAATCGGTCCCAGCGCGGTGCGCAAACGGGACTCTTTCATCTGCATTTCCAGCAGAACGACTTCGGCGGCGGTCAGGTCACGGTTGGCCGGCAGGAGCTGATAGCCGCCGTGCTCGGAAAAATGCATCGCCTGATTCAGATCACATTCGCCGATCAGCAGATCGTAGACCGAATGTTCCAGCGCGTGCTTATCCACACCGCTGCCCATGGTGGCGTTGCCTTGTGGATCGAGGTCGATCAACAGCACCCGACGCTTGGTGGCGACCAGCGACGCTGCGAGGTTGATGCAGGTGGTGGTTTTACCCACACCCCCTTTTTGGTTCGCTATCGCGAATACCTTAGCCATTATTGCGTGTGTTCCCTGTCATGCCGTGCGGCGCAGTATCAGCAGATGCCGTTGACCTTGGCAACCGGGGACGGCCAAGGCTTGCGCGCTTTCCAGATGAAAATCTGCGGGCAATGCTACCAGTTCGTCCGCAGGATGCAGACCTTTCATCGCCAGCCAGCGTGTTTCGGTGTCGCCCATGTGCCGCGTCCACTGCGTGAAGTCTTCAAGGCTGCTGAAAGCGCGGGAGATGATCCCGGTGAACGGCACGTCTGGCTGGAAGGCTTCTGCGCGGCTGTGGATAACTTCCAGGTTGTCGAGCTTCAGCTCAAGTTTGACCTGGGTAAGAAACCGGGTTTTCTTTCCGTTGCTGTCAAGGCACGTGACTTTCATGTCCGGAAACAGGATCGCAAGCGGAATGCCTGGCATGCCTCCGCCGCTGCCGACGTCCAACTGGCGGTTTCCTTCGATGAAAGGCACCACGCTCAGACTGTCCAGCAAATGCCGGGACACCATTTCATCAGGATCACGGACGGCGGTCAGGTTGTACGCCTTGTTCCATTTGATCAACAGCGCCAGATAACCCAGCAGCTGCGTGTGCTGGGTTTCGGTCAGCTCGACGCCAAGCTCGCGGGCGCCGAGGGTCAATTCTTCTGCGTGTTGCGGGGTGACCATAGAACTCAAGCGCTTTGCTCCAACTGACGGCCCGCGCCGCGTTTTTTCAAATGAATCATCAACAATGAAATCGCTGCTGGAGTAACGCCCGGAATGCGGGATGCCTGGCCGAGGGTCTCTGGACGAGTTATCCCCAGCTTGCTCTGAATTTCTTTCGAAAGCCCGCAAATGCCGGTGTAGTCGATGTCCGCTGGAAGCTTGGTGTCTTCACTGGCGCGCAGGCGTGCAATTTCATCCTGCTGGCGGTCGATGTATCCCGCATATTTGGTCTTGATCTCAACCTGTTCAGCGACCTGTGGATCAATTGATCCATTGCCTGTGATGGCTACAAGGCTTGCGTAGTCCACTTCCGGACGGCTGAGCAGATTCAGCAGATTGTATTCGTGGGTCAGCGGCGTACCGAAGTGAGCCGAGACCGCATCGCCCTGTTCCGTACCTGGTCGAATCCAGGTGGATTTCAGGCGCTGTTCTTCCAGTTCGATGCCTTCGCGCTTGGCGCAGAACGCTGCCCAACGCGCATCATCGACCAAGCCCAGCTCGCGACCTTTTTCAGTCAGGCGCAAATCGGCATTGTCTTCCCGCAAGATCAGCCGGTATTCGGCGCGGGAAGTAAACATCCGGTACGGTTCCTGGGTGCCAAGGGTGATCAAATCATCCACAAGCACGCCGATGTAGGCCTCATCGCGGCGAGGGCACCAGCTTTCTTTGCCTTGGGCCCGCAGCGCAGCGTTGGCGCCGGCGAGCAGACCTTGCGCACCGGCTTCTTCGTAACCGGTAGTGCCGTTGATCTGACCCGCGAAGAACAGACCACCAATCACCTTGGTTTCCAGACTGTATTTCAGGTCCCGCGGATCGAAGTAGTCGTACTCGATGGCGTACCCGGGACGCACGATGTGGGCATTTTCCATCCCGCGAATCGATCGCACGATCTGCAATTGCACGTCAAAAGGCAAAGACGTCGAGATGCCGTTCGGATACAGCTCGTGGGTAGTCAACCCTTCCGGCTCAATGAAGACCTGATGGCTTTCCTTGTCCGCAAAGCGGTGAATCTTGTCTTCAATCGACGGGCAGTAGCGAGGACCGACGCCTTCGATCTCACCGGCAGCGGAATACATCGGCGAGCGATCAAGGTTGGCCGCGATGATTTCGTGGGTGCGTGCGTTGGTGTGTGTAATCCAGCAACTGACCTGGCGAGGATGCTGTTCCTTCGAACCCACGAACGACATCACCGGAATCGGCGTGTCTCCCGGTTGCTCGGTCATCACGGAGAAATCAACAGACCGGCCATCGATGCGGGGCGGTGTACCTGTTTTCAAGCGGCCAACGCGTAAGGGCAATTCTCGAAGACGCCTTGCCAACGCGATTGAGGGAGGGTCGCCGGCGCGGCCGCCTGAGTAGTTCTGCAACCCAATGTGGATAAGTCCACCGAGGAAGGTTCCGGTAGTCAACACGACAGAATCTGCCATGAAACGCAGGCCCATCTGTGTGACTACACCGCGCACCTGATCCTGCTCGACGATAAGGTCGTCGCAGGATTGCTGGAATATCCACAGGTTCGGCTGGTTTTCAATGATCTCGCGGATGGCAGCCTTGTAGAGGATGCGATCTGCCTGGGCACGTGTCGCACGCACCGCTGGGCCTTTGCGACTGTTCAAAACGCGAAATTGAATACCGCCCAGATCAGTGGCGGTAGCCATTGCCCCGCCAAGCGCATCGATCTCCTTGACCAGATGGCTTTTACCAATGCCGCCAATAGCGGGGTTGCAACTCATTTGGCCGAGGGTTTCCACGTTGTGCGTGAGCAGCAGGGTTTTCGCACCCATGCGAGCAGACGCCAGTGCTGCCTCGGTACCGGCATGACCGCCGCCGATGACGATCACTTCAAAACGGGAAGGGAAATCCACCACGCACCTCGTGCCTGTTAATGGGGGGAATAGGAAATTGGCGGCAAGTATAGGGACTTCGCCCCCCTGAAAGGAACCTTTTGCACAAAATTTAACCAACTGTGGATGAATGGCAGATAAAAAAATAAAAAGAAGAGAAATTTATAAAAGCTTTGTTTTTATGTTTATGTTTAGTGGACCGCCTTTCTGTGGATAGATTCATACAGCCCACATGCTACCTGCTGTACAGAGAATCAAAACTCTGTGATCAGGTAGCAATGAGCGCGTTGGATAACCCGTTTAAGCCTGTGGATTAAATGATCTGTTACCCACAGGGGGGATTATCCTCAGGTCAAAGGCCAACTTATCAACTGAGCTGATTGGCGGTTATGCACAGGGCTCATTTCTCATTTCGTAGTGGCTTCGCGGTTAAAAAGCAGACGCACGAAAGCGATCCGACGGCCTGAACGGTGCGGATGGAAAGAATGTGAAGGAGAAAAAACAGGCAGACCGCGAAAAAGGGTCCGCCTGTGGACAAGCGGAGGCGTTATTTACCGATGCAGAAGCTGGAAAAGATGCGTCCCAGCAGATCATCTGAGCTGAACGCGCCTGTAATCTCGCCCAGGAACTGCTGTGCCAGTCGCAAATCTTCAGCCAGCAACTCACCGGCGCCCGCCAGTGTCAGCTGTGAACGACCGTGTTCGAGGGAGGCGCTGGCCTTGTGCAGCGCTTCCAGATGACGCCGACGGGCGCTGAAGCTGCTTTCAGAGGTCTGTTGATAACCCATGCAGGCTTTCAGGTGCTCGCGCAGCAGTTCAAGGCCCTCTCCGCCGGCCTTGGCACTCAGGTTGATCGTGACGTGGCCGTCGGCGCTCATCTGTAGCCCTACGATGTCTCCGCTGATATCGGTTTTGTTCCGGATCAATGTGACGTTGGCAGGATCAGGGCGTTCATCAAGAAATTCTGGCCACAGGGCAAATGGGTTCACGGCCTCAGGCGCAGTGGCATCAACCACGAGCAAGATGCGATCGGCCTCACCAATCGCTTTCAAGGCTCGTTCGACACCTATCCTCTCTACTTGGTCGTCGGTATCGCGGAGCCCCGCAGTGTCAACGACGTGAAGTGGCATCCCATCAATGTGGATATGTTCCCGAAGCACATCTCGCGTGGTGCCCGCGACCTCTGTAACGATTGCAGCCTCACGACCGGCCAGCGCATTCAGCAGGCTGGATTTTCCAGCGTTCGGACGGCCAGCGATTACCACAGTCATACCATCGCGTAACAGCGCGCCTTGATTGGCCTCACGCTGCACTGTGGACAACTGTTCGCGAACGTCATCAAGCATGCTGAGCACATGGCCATCCGCAAGGAAGTCGATCTCTTCTTCGGGGAAGTCAATCGCGGCTTCAACGTAGATACGCAGCTTGATGAGCTTCTCTGTAAGGCTATGCACACGTTGGGAAAATGCACCTTGTAACGAACGCAGCGCATTTCGGGCCGCTTGTGCAGAACTCGCTTCGATCAGGTCAGCAATGGCCTCGGCTTGAGCGAGGTCGAGTTTGTCGTTGAGAAATGCACGTTCGCTGAATTCTCCTGGGCGGGCCAGGCGACTACCGAGTTGTACACAGCGCTGCAGCAGCATATCGAGCACGATCGGGCCGCCGTGGCCTTGCAGTTCCAGCACATCTTCGCCGGTAAAGGAGTTCGGACCCTGGAAATACAGGGCGATGCCTTCATCGATGATCTGACCGTGTTCATCCTGAAATGGGCCGTAATGAGCGTGCCGTGGCAGCAGTTGCTTGCCGACGATGGCCTGCGCCGCCGCACTCGCCAACGGGCCGGAGATACGCACAATCCCAACGCCTCCCCGACCTTGAGCAGTGGCAATGGCGGCGATGGTTTCACGAGGGACATTCATGGTCCGGCTCCTGAATAACTGACGGATAGCAAAACGCCCCACGAGGGGGCGTTATGCATTACTTATTCACAGGGTAGATCAAGCAGCGGCTTTCTTGGCCTTGGCCTCGATGTTGCGCGTGATGTACCACTGTTGAGTGATGGACAGGGTGTTGTTCACCACCCAGTACAGCACCAGGCCTGCCGGGAACCACAGGAAGAAGAAGGTGAAGATGATCGGCATCAGCTTCATCACCTTGGCTTGCATCGGGTCCGGAGGTGTAGGGTTCAGACGCTGCTGGATGAACATGGTCGCGCCCATGATGATCGGCAGGATAAAGAACGGATCCTTGATCGACAGGTCGGTTATCCACAGCAGCCAAGGCGCTTGACGCATCTCGACGCTTTCCAGCAATACCCAGTACAGCGACAGGAACACCGGCATTTGAACAAGAATTGGCAAGCATCCACCCAACGGGTTGATCTTCTCTTTCTTGTACAGCTCCATCATCGACTGCGAAAGCTTCTGACGGTCATCGCCATGTTGCTCTTTCAGAGCAGCCAGACGCGGCGCTACGGCACGCATGCGCGCCATCGACTTGTAGCTGGCGGCAGACAGAGGGAAGAAAAGCCCTTTGATCAGCATGGTGAGGAAGATGATCGACCAACCCCAGTTACCCACAATGCTGTGGATATGTTGCAGCAGCCAGAAGATTGGCTGGGCAATGAACCACAGAATACCGTAATCGACCGTCAGTTCCAGACCTGGGGACAACTCTTTCAGAACAGCCTGGCTCTTCGGACCCGCATACAGCGTGGTCGTTGTTTCGGCCTTGGCACCCGGTGCGATCGTCACCGCAGGACCGGTGAAGCCAATAATGTAGTTGCCAGCACTGTCTTTACGGGTGGTCACGGTGTTGCTGTCAGCCTTGTTCGGAATCCATGCGGTCACGAAATAGTGCTGCAACCAGGCCACCCAGCCACCCTGAACGGTGTCTTTTACAGAGCCTTTGTCGATGTCCTTCATTGAAACCTTTTTGTAAGGCTCCGAAGGTGTCCACATCGCCGCACCCAAGTACGTGGCAGTACCGGTCGCAGTGGTCGACGAAGGGTCGGCACTGGCATCGCGCTTCAGCTGAGCGAACAGGTTGCCGTTCCAGGGCTGAGCACTCTGGTTGTCGATCAAGTAGCTGACGGTCAGGTCGTACAAGCCGCGTTTGAATGTGAAACGCTTGATGTAGTTGACGCCGGCATCGCTGAATTTCAGGTCGACGACCAGATCATTCTGACCATCAGCCAGTTGGAAGCTTTTCTGTGTGGCCGAGTAGACCGGACGACCACCCGCGCGTGCATCAGGGCCGTTTGCACCCGTCAGACCGCTTTGCGCAAGAAAAGTACGCTCGCCACCGTTGTCGAACAGCTGGAATGGAATCTCTGGGTGGTCTTGACGACGAGGATAAAGTGGCAAGCGAAGTTGCACCACATCACCGCCCACCGGGTCGATTTCCAGATTCAACACATCGGTTTTGACCTGAATCAGGTCTTTACTGGCGACAACCGGCGTCTCGACAGGCGCGGCTACTTCACCTGTTGCACTTGGAACGTCTGCATTGGCAGCAGCTGTACCTTGCGGGGTGTCAGGGAGCGCGGATGTGTTGGTGTTGGCGGCAACATTCTGAGTCGGCAAAGCAGCCTGACCATAGTCCTGGTTCCATTTCAGGACACCGACATAGGTCACGATTGCCAGGGCGACGATCAGGATCGTGCGTTTAATATCCATGATTACTCGGCCATCGAAGAGGAACGGGAGGTGGGAGCTGATGGAACCGGGTCGAAACCACCGGGATTCCAAGGATGACAGCGGCCTAAACGGCGTAAGGTCAGCCAGCCGCCGCGTACCAGGCCATGATGTTCAATGGCTTCGTACGCATAGCAGGAGCAACTGGGGTAGAAACGACAGTTTCTGGCCATCAGCGGACTAATGGCGTAGCGGTAAAACTGGATCGAAGCGAGCGCCAGTTTACGCATCTGGACTGTCTACCCCCGCAGTTTCGGTTTTGACTTCTGGAGTGGGTCGGCTGCGCGCCAGACGTTTCCAGAGCTTGCCGAAATGCTGAATCAATTCGGGGTTTTCAATGTCACCCAAGCCTTTACGCGCGACAACTACGATATCCCATCCAGCCAGGTTGTCCTGGTGGAGACGAAACGATTCGCGCATCAGGCGTTTCAAACGATTGCGCTCAACGGAAAGCTTGACGCTCTTCTTACCGATCACCAAACCCAAGCGGGCGTGATCCAGGTCGTTGTTGCGCACAAGGAGCAGGAGATTTTTCCCCGGAACCTTGCCGGCGGGGGAGTCAAAGACTGCCTTGAAATGCCGGGGTGTCAGCAAACGCTTTTCCCGACTGAAGTCCTGACTCACCACCTGTGCCGATTAATCAAACTGCCAGACGCTTACGGCCTTTGGCGCGACGACGCGACAGAACTGCACGGCCGTTTTTGGTAGCCATACGAGCACGGAAACCGTGGGTGCGGGCGCGCTTGATGGTGCTCGGTTGGAAAGTACGTTTCATGGTGTGTTACCTGGTTCGTCCACAACGGGCCGGAATGACCCCGTTTTAAGAGAGCGGGGATTCTAGAGAAAGCAAGCTCGCAGGTCAATTTCCAACCAGCGTTTCGTGCATTTACTTCATGGATGGATTTTCAGCGCCTTGGGCAAGGCTTCTCGGAGAGCGCGAAGGATTAGACATAGAAATAAAGAAGGAAAGTATTTAAAGCTTCTCTGTAAAGCTTATAAGAGCTAGGGTTCTATGTATCTGTGGATAAGATTCTGAAAGCCAGGTTATGTGTGCTGTACAGAGAAATGAAAGCCTGTCGAAAAACCGTGCTCCGCCTGTGCTGCACCCTCGGAAAACCTGTGCGCGAAACCCGCATTTATCCACAGGGTGGTTGTCCACAGATTTTCAGTCCACGTTATGCAAAGAGCTCATTTACCGTTATCCACAGGGCTTATGCACAGATACCGGCCCCTCTTTCATAACTATAAGATCTTGATTTTGAGATGCCTGTCAGCCTGCCACATGTGGATAAGTCGGCTGGGGCTGGGTACAATGGGCGCTTGTTTTTGCCTCACCGGCTTTCGAAACTTAGGGGATATCCGTGTCAGTGGAACTTTGGCAGCAGTGCGTGGAGCTTTTGCGCGATGAGCTGCCTGCCCAGCAATTCAACACCTGGATCCGTCCACTACAGGTCGAAGCCGAGGGCGACGAGTTGCGTGTCTATGCGCCTAACCGGTTCGTGCTCGACTGGGTGAATGAAAAATACCTGGGCCGTATGCTCGAACTCTTGGGTGAAAAAGGCCAAGGTATTGCACCTGCGCTTTCTTTATTAATAGGCAGCAAACGGAGTTCAGCGCCTCGTGCCGCGCCGAATGCTCCACTGGCGGCCGCAGCAGCAGCGTCTCAGGCCGCTCAGAACTCGGGTAGCACTCCTACACCCGTCCAGCAGCCTGTTGCCGAACCCATGTCAGCGCCCTCGCCCCTTGTCCAGGCGATACTGGAGGTGGACGACGAGCCATCACGTGCCAGTTTTGACCCCATGGCAGGCGCGAGTTCTCAGCAGGCGCCTGCCAGGGCCGAGCAGCGTAATGTTCAGGTCGAGGGTGCGTTAAAGCACACGAGCTATCTGAACCGTACGTTTACGTTCGAGAATTTCGTTGAAGGTAAATCCAACCAGCTGGCCCGCGCCGCGGCCTGGCAGGTAGCGGACAATCCCAAGCATGGCTACAACCCGCTCTTCCTTTATGGAGGGGTTGGTCTCGGTAAGACGCACTTGATGCACGCTGTGGGTAACCACCTGCTCAAGAAGAATCCGAATGCCAAAGTCGTATACCTGCACTCTGAACGTTTCGTGGCCGACATGGTCAAGGCATTGCAGCTGAATGCGATCAACGAATTCAAGCGTTTCTATCGCTCGGTCGACGCATTGCTGATCGACGACATTCAGTTTTTTGCCCGTAAGGAACGTTCGCAGGAAGAGTTTTTCCACACCTTCAACGCACTGCTGGAAGGCGGACAGCAGGTCATTCTCACCAGTGACCGTTATCCCAAAGAGATCGAAGGTCTTGAAGAACGTCTCAAGTCGCGCTTTGGCTGGGGCTTGACCGTGGCCGTCGAGCCACCCGAGCTCGAAACACGCGTCGCGATCCTGATGAAAAAAGCGGATCAGGCGAAGGTCGACCTGCCTCACGATGCCGCATTCTTCATTGCCCAGCGTATCCGCTCAAACGTACGTGAGCTGGAAGGCGCGCTGAAGCGTGTCATCGCTCACTCGCACTTCATGGGCCGTGATATCACCATTGAGCTGATTCGTGAATCGCTCAAGGACCTGCTGGCGTTGCAAGACAAGCTTGTGAGTGTGGATAACATTCAGCGCACCGTCGCTGAGTACTACAAGATCAAGATATCTGACCTGTTGTCTAAACGGCGTTCCAGGTCGGTCGCGCGGCCGCGCCAGGTAGCGATGGCGTTGTCCAAGGAGCTGACGAACCACAGCTTGCCAGAGATTGGCGATGTGTTCGGCGGTCGGGACCACACCACGGTGCTGCACGCCTGCCGCAAGATCAACGAACTTAAAGAATCCGATGCGGACATCCGCGAGGACTACAAGAACCTGCTGCGCACGCTGACTACGTAATGCCAGCGCAGCTTATCAAGGCAAGGGACTAGACCATGCATTTCACCATTCAACGCGAAGCCCTGTTGAAACCCCTGCAACTGGTCGCCGGCGTTGTCGAACGCCGCCAGACCTTGCCGGTTCTGTCTAACGTGTTGTTGGTTGTCGAAGGCCAGCAGTTGTCCCTGACCGGTACCGACCTGGAAGTCGAGCTGGTTGGTCGCGTGCAGTTGGAAGAGCCGGCAGAGCCGGGTGAAATTACTGTGCCTGCGCGCAAGCTGATGGACATCTGCAAGAGCTTGCCCAATGACGCACTGATCGATATTAAGGTCGACGAGCAGAAGCTGGTCGTCAAGGCGGGTCGCAGCCGTTTCACGCTGTCCACTTTGCCGGCGAATGATTTCCCGACAGTCGAGGAAGGTCCAGGCTCGCTGACGTTCAACCTGGTGCAGAGCAAACTCCGCCGCCTGATTGAGCGCACCAGTTTTGCAATGGCTCAACAGGACGTCCGTTACTACCTCAACGGGATGCTGATCGAGGTTCAGTCTGGCGTCTTGCGCGCTGTTGCCACTGACGGGCACCGTTTGGCGATGTGTTCCATGGCCGCAGAAATCGAGCAGGCTGATCGTCATCAAGTGATCGTCCCGCGCAAGGGTATCCTTGAGCTGGCGCGTCTACTTACCGAGCAGGATGGTCTGGTCAGCATCGTGTTGGGTCAGCATCACATCCGTGCGACGACGGGTGAATTCACGTTCACGTCCAAACTGGTTGACGGCAAATTTCCTGACTATGAGCGCGTTCTGCCCAAAGGCGGCGACAAGTTGGTGGTCGGTGATCGCCAGGCGCTGCGTGAAGCGTTCAGCCGTACGGCGATTCTTTCCAACGAGAAGTACCGTGGTATCCGCCTGCAACTCGCCAGCGGTCAACTCAAGATTCAAGCGAACAACCCTGAGCAGGAAGAAGCAGAGGAAGAGATCAGCGTCGATTACAACGGCGGCTCGCTGGAAATCGGTTTTAACGTGAGTTATCTGCTCGACGTTCTCGGTGTCATGACCACCGAACAAGTGCGCCTCATTCTGTCCGACTCCAATAGCAGTGCACTGGTGCAAGAATCCGGCAACGATGATTCTGCATACGTCGTCATGCCGATGCGCCTGTAACCAGCTGCCACTCGATGTCTCTCAGTCGCGTCTCGGTCACCGGGGTGCGCAATCTGCACCCGGTGACCTTCTCCCCTTCTCCCCGAATCAACATTCTTTATGGTGCCAATGGCAGTGGGAAAACCAGTGTCCTGGAAGCCATACATCTGCTCGGGCTTGCCCGCTCGTTTCGCAGCGCTCGATTGCAGCCAGTCATTCAGTACGAACAACCTGCCTGTACGGTATTCGGTCAGGTTTCACTCGCTGAAGGGGGCCACAGTAATTTGGGCATTTCCCGTGACCGTCAGGGCGAGTTTCAGATTCGTATCGATGGTCAAAACGCCAAAAGCGCTGCCCAGTTAGCGGAGACGCTTCCACTCCAGTTGATCAACCCAGACAGTTTCCGTCTTCTTGAAGGGGCTCCGAAGATCCGTCGGCAGTTCCTCGACTGGGGAGTGTTCCACGTGGAACCTCGTTTCATGGCCACTTGGCAGCGTTTACAGAAGGCGTTGAGGCAGCGGAACTCGTGGCTTCGGCATGGTACACTTGACGGCGCTTCGCAGGCTGCTTGGGACCGTGAGCTGTGTTTAGCCAGCGACGAAATCGATGAGTTTCGGCGGGCCTATATCAAAGCTCTGAAACCCGTCTTCGAGCAAACTTTGAGCGAGTTGGTGCAGCTTGAAGGTTTGACCCTGAGTTACTACCGCGGTTGGGATAAAGAAAAAGACTTGAGCACAGTGCTCGCCTCTTCCCTACACCGCGATCAGCAAATGGGCCACACCCAGGCAGGTCCGCAACGCGCGGATTTGCGGCTCAGGCTAGGTGGCCATAACGCAGCCGATATTCTCTCGCGCGGCCAGCAAAAGCTGGTGGTGTGCGCGTTGCGTATCGCGCAGGGACATCTCGTAAGCCAGGCCCGACGTGGCCAATGTATTTACCTCGTCGACGATCTGCCTTCAGAGCTCGACGAGCATCACCGCAGCGCGTTGTGTCGCTTGCTGGAAGAATTACGCTGCCAGGTTTTTATCACCTGTGTAGATCATGAATTGTTGAGGGAAGGCTGGCAGACGGAAACGCCAGTTGCTTTGTTCCACGTGGAACACGGCAGTATCACCCAGACCCACGACCATCGGGAGTGAATGCATGAGCGAAAATCAAACGTACGACTCGTCCAGCATCAAGGTGCTAAAAGGACTCGATGCCGTGCGCAAGCGTCCCGGTATGTACATCGGCGATACGGACGATGGTAGCGGCCTTCACCACATGGTGTTTGAAGTCGTGGATAACTCTATTGACGAAGCGCTGGCTGGCCATTGCGACGACATTAGCATCATCATCCACCCGGATGAGTCCATTACGGTACGCGACAACGGTCGCGGCATTCCGGTCGATGTGCATAAAGAAGAAGGCGTGTCGGCTGCCGAGGTCATCATGACTGTGCTGCACGCAGGCGGTAAGTTTGATGACAACTCTTACAAGGTATCCGGCGGTCTGCACGGCGTCGGGGTATCGGTCGTTAACGCACTGTCCGAAGTGCTGAATCTCACCGTTCGCCGCAGCGGAAAGATCTGGGAGCAGACCTACGTCCATGGCGTGCCTCAAGAGCCGATGAAAATCGTTGGCGATAGCGATTCGACGGGTACCGAGATCCACTTCAAACCGTCGGCCGAGACTTTCAAGAATATTCACTTCAGCTGGGACATCCTGGCCAAGCGGATTCGTGAACTCTCGTTCCTGAACTCCGGCGTTGGTATCGTTTTGAAGGATGAGCGCAGTGGCAAGGAAGAGCTGTTCAAGTACGAAGGTGGTCTGCGTGCCTTTGTTGAATATCTCAATACCAACAAAACGCCAGTCAACCAAGTGTTCCACTTCAACATCCAGCGTGATGATGGTGTGGGCGTCGAGATCGCGTTGCAGTGGAACGACAGCTTCAACGAAAACCTGCTTTGCTTTACCAACAATATTCCCCAGCGTGATGGCGGCACTCACCTCGTGGGCTTCCGTTCCGCACTGACGCGTAACCTGAACAATTACATTGAGCAGGAAGGCCTCGCGAAGAAGCACAAGGTTGCGACCACTGGCGACGACGCACGTGAAGGTCTGACCGCGATCATTTCGGTCAAAGTGCCTGATCCAAAATTCAGTTCGCAAACCAAGGACAAGCTGGTTTCGTCTGAGGTTAAAACTGCTGTGGAACAGGAGATGGGTAAATACTTCTCCGACTTCCTGCTGGAAAACCCGAATGAAGCCAAGGCTGTTGTCGGCAAGATGATCGACGCTGCGCGTGCTCGTGAAGCTGCGCGTAAAGCGCGTGAGATGACCCGCCGCAAAGGCGCGCTGGACATCGCTGGCTTGCCAGGCAAACTCGCTGATTGCCAAGAGAAAGACCCTGCCCTCTCCGAGCTGTACCTCGTGGAAGGTGACTCTGCTGGCGGCTCGGCCAAGCAGGGGCGTAATCGTAAGACTCAGGCAATTTTGCCACTCAAAGGCAAGATTCTGAACGTTGAAAAAGCCCGCTTCGACAAGATGATTTCCTCGCAGGAAGTTGGCACTTTGATCACGGCGTTGGGCTGTGGCATTGGTCGCGAAGAGTACAACATCGACAAGCTGCGTTATCACAACATCATCATCATGACCGATGCCGACGTTGACGGTTCGCACATCCGTACGCTGTTGCTCACTTTCTTCTTCCGCCAACTGCCGGAACTGGTCGAGCGTGGTTATATCTACATCGCTCAGCCGCCGCTCTACAAAGTGAAGAAAGGCAAGCAAGAGCAATACATCAAAGACGACGAGGCCATGGAAGAGTACATGACTCAGTCGGCTCTTGAAGATGCGAGCCTGCACCTGAGTGAATCGGCCCCTGGCATTTCCGGTCCTGCGCTGGAAAAACTGGTCAACGATTTCCGTATGGTGATGAAGACGCTCAAGCGTCTGTCACGTCTCTATCCGCAGGAACTGACCGAGCATTTCGTCTACCTGCCACCCGTGTCGATGGATCAGCTTTCTGACCATGCAGCCATGCAGGATTGGCTGGCGAAGTTTGATGAGCGCCTGCGTGTCGGTGAAAAGTCTGGCTTGGTCTACAAGGCGAGCTTGCGTGAAGACCGCGAGCGTAATGTCTGGCTGCCAGAAGTCGAGCTGATCTCCCACGGTCTTTCCAACTACGTCACGTTCAACCGCGACTTCTTCGGCAGTAACGATTACAAGACCGTTACAGCCTTGGGCGCGCAGATCAGCACGCTGCTTGAGGAAGGTGCTTACGTACAACGTGGCGAGCGTAAGAAGCCTGTCACCGAGTTCAAGGAAGCCTTGGCTTGGTTGATGGCGGAAAGCACAAAGCGTCACACCATTCAGCGATACAAAGGTCTGGGTGAGATGAACCCGGATCAGCTGTGGGAAACTACGATGGACCCGACCGTCCGCCGTATGCTGAAAGTCACCATCGAAGATGCAATCGCAGCCGACCAGATTTTCAACACGTTGATGGGCGACGCTGTAGAGCCTCGCCGTGACTTCATTGAAGCTAACGCGCTGGCTGTGTCGAATCTCGATTTCTAACGCTGTCATTGCTGTATCGCTGGGTGATTTAAGCCCGGCAAAAAAAACCGGCCATGTGCCGGTTTTTTTTGAACACTTCGATTGTGTGTTCCACGTGGAACATTGCGTAGGCGTTTCAGATCTGGACAGTACTTGATCCAAATATCGAACAGGATATAAAGCTCACGAACGGAGACACCTGACTTAGAGGGCCCGCTCAGAGATGACTGTATCGATGAAATTACACTCTCTGTTGGACGTGTCTCAAAATTGTTACGGGCTCGTAGACCGTCCGTCGATAGACTCACACAAGTCATATTCCTCAAGCATACTCAGACCGTCGAGCGATGCCGTCGAAGACATATCCTATTGTCCCGACGCACCCAATGGTCGCCGACGCAGTTCCCCGGATGCGACTGAAGTCGTGACGGATCAGCAGTCATCGGTTGTCCCGTGCGTCCCCGCTTTACGCATGGTTGATGTGAGAAATCCCATTTTGGTTTGCCACTTCCGAGTCACCTCGGTGCGGTAGCTATACCCAAAATTTTAATCCTGCCTGTTGTACCCGCTGCCATCGGACAAACCGATTGAGCAGTACGCCATCTGCCCTGCGACACGCCTCGGCAATGACTGGCTAAAAATCCCAGATCAAGATCGGCCCTACTGGAATGTCCGGACGGGCTCCAGCTTCGCTTTGCTCTATTTCCATGTCCGTTTTTTGGCCCTGTCGCGTGAAAGGATGTGTGAATGATCAACCGCAAAAATCTCATGACGTTGCTCGTTTTTGTCCCCTTCCCGATGGTCGCCATGGCGGGCAAACCTCAAAGCGTGGAACTGGGCGGATTTGATTTCACGCCAACGCTGAAAGTCAGCGAGTTTTACGACGACAACTTTCGAACCCTGCCGGACCACGAAGAAGCGTCGTGGATCACCTCCGTGCGCCCGACGTTTGTGCTGGAAACCCAGACCCGCACAAGCGGCTATCAACTGGAGTACGCCGTCGATAGCCGCACCTATCAGGACCACTCAGCCGCTGACCACGTTGATCAGGCGCTGACGGCCAGAAGCGTCATGGAACTGGATGCGCGTAACAGGCTGAATTGGGAGTTGGGCTACAAACGGGCTGAAGACACGGTGCAAACCGCTGAGCCGCGTGAGAACGACAAGTACACATTGAAGAATGGCAAGGTGGGCTACATCTACGGCGCGCGAACGGCGATGAACCAGCTTGAGGTGTCAGCGGAGTACCAAGAGCTGCGCTATCGCAACAGCGGCACGCTCAACGACGACAAGGAACACGACACTAAAACGTACATCGGCACCTGGTATCACCGCCTTGGCGGCCAGACCCGAACGCTGGTGGAGTTACGCCACAGCGACTTCGATTACGTCCTCTCTGACAGCCCGCGCAACAGCACCGGCGACGCGGCCCTCGTCGGTGTGACACGTGACATCACCGCCAAGCTCAGTGGCAGCGTGCGCGTGGGCTACGAGCGCAAGAACTTCGACAACAACGACGTGAACGACTACAGCAGCCCGACATGGGAGGCCAACGTCGAGTACAAGCCGCGCACGTATTCCACGTTTTCCATCAAGGCGAGCAAAGCCTTCGAGGAAGGGGACGATGGCGCAAACACCGTTCACGACACCAGCACGCGTTTGGGTTGGCGACACACCTGGACGCCTTGGGTCGCCACTGACGTGCACTACCGTTACGCCGACCTCGAATACCTGGGCGTGGGAGGCCGTGACGACAAGCTGAATGACTACGGCGCATCGGTTATCTACTCACCCACTCGATGGGCCGAGGTCTCGCTCGGGTATCAGCGGTGGAAGAACGACTCTGATCTCAGCGATCAGACCTACACCCGCAACGTGTACATGCTGACGGTCGCCCTGAGTCTATAGGGGCGCCCGGTCGCAAGCGTTTCATTCTGGAAAGGAGGTGCCCTCATGTCTGTACGTCAAATCATGATCGCCGCGATGTTGCTGGTCTGTAGCGCATCGACGTGGGCGGCGGCGCAGTACCAACTGAGCTCCGGCGATACGATCGCCATCAACGTATTCGGGGAAAACGACCTCACCTTCAAGGAGATCGTCCTTAACGATGCCGGCGCGTTCAGCTACCCGTTTCTCGGAGAAGTCGTTGCGAAGGGGATGACCCCAACGGCCGTCGAGCAATTGATCACCACCAGGCTCAAGGACGGCTATCTGGTGAATCCGCGAGTGTCGGTCAGCGTGCTCAAGTACCGGCCGTTTTTCATTGGCGGCGAGGTCAAGTTGCCAGGCGGCTATCCATTCCAGCCAGGGCTGACGCTCGACCGGGCAATTGCACTGGCAGGCGGCTTGACCGAGCGGGCCTCTGACAAACGCATCACGTTGGTCCGTGGCTCCGACTTAAAACGCAACGAGATCAAGGCAACGCTGAGCACCCTGGTTGAACCGGGTGACACCATTAACATCGATCAGGGGTTCTTTTGATCATGGGCCAGATCAGCATTAGCAGAAGAAACGAGATTCCACGGTATCCCGCCGGCATGCCCGATGAAGACAAGGATTTCATCGATTCGCGCAAGATCGGTCAGACGCTGTGGTCGAGCAAATGGAGCATTCTGACCCTCACCCTCCTCGCGGTAATACTGGCCGCAGCGTTGATGCAGACAGTCACGCCGATGTTTCGCGCGGTGGCATCGCTGGTGATCGAACCCAAGGGCACGTCGGTGATCACCTTTCAGCCCCCTGCCGATCCCAACAACCCCACCAGCGATTACCTCCAAACGCAGCTGAGCTTGATCCAGAGTCGCGGCGTGGCAGAACGCGCGGTGCGCCAACTCAATCTGACACAGCACCCCGAGTTCGACCCGCGCCAACGGCCTTACCTGATGACGCGCTTCAAGGCGATGGTCTCCTCAGTCTGGCCGGAAATGTTTCCTGCGACGTGGAGCAAAGGGGAAGTGCTGACGCCGACACAGGTGTTCGATGCCGCCGTAGCGGAATTGATGGAACACACATCGGTGGGCTCGGTGGGCAAGAGTCAGTTGGTGACGATTGGGGTCACGCTGGAGGACAAGCAGACGGCAGCCGCAGCGGCCAACGCATTGGCTCGGGGCTATCTGGACAGTCGGCTGGACGCGCAAGTGAATGACTCACTCAATGCCAGTCGCTGGATGGATTCGCGCGTCATCGAATTACGCACGCAATTGCAGGAGGCCGAGAACAAGCTCCAGGCCTACAGGGATGCCGAAGGATTGGTGGACGTGGGCGGTGTGACGACGCTGACCGCCAATGAGTTATCCCGTACCAGCGATCGCATGATCGATGCACGCCGTGAACGCGCCGAAGCCCAAAGTCAGTACCAACAAGTTCAGTCGATCAATGGCAAGGGTGCGGGGCAGCTTTCCACACTGCCCGCAGTGATCAACAACCCGGTGGTGCAGCAGTTCCAGGCCGATGTGGCGAAGGCGCAAGCGAAGGTCGATGAGCTGTCGAAACGCTACGGAGATCTGCACCCCAGCATGGTCGCCGCGCGCTCCGATTTGGCGGCCGCCAAGGCGAGCATGGCGACGCAGGTGAATCAGGTCGTTGCCGGTTTGCAGAACAACTACCAACTGGCACAAGCCAACGAGAGCGCCCTGAGAACGTCGGTGAACACCAGTCGTGCACAGATTCAGGACATCGCACGCAAAGAGTTCAAGCTGCGCGAATTGCAGCGGGACGTGGACAGCAATCGCTCGCTGTACGAAACCTTCGTCAATCGCCTGCGGGAAACCACGGCGACATCCGACCTGGGTTCGACCAATGCGCGCATCGTCGACGACGCCATCCCGCCGTTGATCCCGAACATGCCGCGCAAGTCACTGATTCTGTCGATTGCCGCGATTCTTGGCTTTGGTTTGGCGTGCGGGTTATCGCTGGTGCGTGATGCGATGAAGAACACCGTCAAATCCAGCGACGACGTGGAGAAGAAACTTCGCCTCCCGGTGCTGGGTGTGGTGCCGCTGCTGCAAAAGAAAAATCGTGCACGGATCGCCCGGCAGTTCGAACACAACGACGATTCGGCATTCAGCGAAGCCATTCGAACGGCGCGAACGGGGGTCATGCTCAGCGACATCGAGGTGCGTCGCAACGTGGTGGTGATCACCTCCTCCGTGCCCGGTGAAGGGAAAAGCGCGATCGCGGTGAACCTCGCTTGCGCACTGGGACGCCTTGAGCGCGTGCTGTTGATCGAAGCGGATCTTCGTCGGCCAACGCTGGCGAAAAACCTCGGCCTGAGCAATGGCCATATCGGCCTGGCCAATCTGGTCAACGGCAGCGCTCGAAGCGGCGAATGCATTCAGCAAGTTGGCGACATGGATGTCCTGCCAGCCGGTGCCGTGCCGTCCAACCCGCTGGAGCTGCTCGCCTCTCCCCGCTTCAACAGTTTTCTGGAGTGGGCCAAGCAGCGTTACGACCGCATCATCATCGACTCCCCCGCCAGTCATTCGGTGAGCGACGCGGCGTTGCTGTGCGCGTTGGCGGATGCGGTGTTGTACGTCGTGAAGTCCGACAGCTCGGCCACGCCCGTGGTGCAGCGTGGGGTCGGGCAATTGCTGCGCAATCGGGCGCCGGTGATTGGCGTGATTCTTAACCAGGTCTCAGCAGTCAATCTGCGCTACGACCATCAAGGCTATTACGGCTATCTGCCGGGTGAGGCCTATTAGGCAACGGTGTAATGGGATAACGGCGACTGTCGCTACAGAAAATCATTAGCTCAGCCTGGGCGACGAATTACAGGCCACGCGACGAACGCTTGGGAGTACCACCATGCTTGCTCGACGCTTACATCCTTCGGTCAACCGGAGAGGCTTGACGTTCTGGGGTCAGTGGATCAGTGCCACGGCCCTGTCCAATCTGACCATCTGCTACCTGGTCTACGATCACTTCGGTCACATCCCCATTCCCTACCGCGTCCTTCTTTTGCTGGGGATGCTGGCGTCGGTGCCGATTTATTCGGCCCTGCACGTCTATCACAAGCGCTACGGCTACGGTCTTGGACTGCTGCGGTTGCTGGCTGCCTGGCTGGTGCTGATGGTATCGCTGTCAGCCGTGGTGCTGGTCTGCCTCGACTATGCCAATCTGGATCAGCCGCTGTTGGCGAAACTCGTCGGCTTTGGCTTCCTGGCGCAAGCGTGCAGCTACTTGCCATTGCGCTACCTGACCAATCTCCACGCTCGCTGGTTGCGTTTCGAACGCACGGCGCTGATCGTCGGCACCTGTCCCCTCGCCTACAGCCTGGCTCAGCAATTGCGTGAACGAGTGCCTGTGCTCGGCATGGTCGCGACCGGAGATGACGTTCCTCACGCCCCTGACGACGATGATCTTCCGGTGCTGGGCTCGTTGGAAAACCTCAATGATCTGGTGAGCCGAAGCAATATTCGTCGTGTGTACATCGCGATGCCGTTGAGCAAGGCGGCACAAATAGAAGCGATCTACCTGGCCCTGCTGGACCTCAGCGTCGACGTGGTGTGGATTCCTGATTTCAGCAGCATGATGCTGCTCAATCAGTCCATCTCGCAGATCGAGCGTTTCCCTGCGATCTACCTCAACGAAACCCCAATCAGTTCGCATCCGGCGGCAGCCTTGGGCAAGGAATTGTTCGACCGTTGTATTGCGTTGATGGCGTTGATCGTCCTGCTGCCAGTGATGCTGAGCGTGGCCGTTGCGGTGAAACTGTCGTCTCCCGGTCCGGTGTTTTTTCGTCAGCCGAGGCATGGATGTAACGGCCTGATCATCATGGTCTGGAAGTTTCGCTCCATGCGCTTACACGACGACACATCAGTGAAACAAGCGACGCAAAACGACTCCCGTGTCACCCGCGTAGGCGCATTCATTCGCCGCACCTCCATCGATGAGCTGCCCCAACTGATCAATGTGCTGCGCGGGGAAATGGCGCTGGTCGGCCCGCGCCCTCACGCCGTCGCCCACAATCACTATTACGGCGACAAGATCCTCGCTTATATGGCGCGGCATCGGATCAAGCCGGGCATCACCGGCCTGGCGCAGATCAGTGGCTTGCGTGGCGAAACCGAGACCATTGAAAAGATGCAACTGCGGATCGAAAAAGACCTCGCCTACATCAATCACTGGTCGCTCTGGCTCGACATCAAGATTCTGCTGATCACCCCGTTCACCCTGTTCTCACGCAACATTTATTAAGCGCCTGCTGGCGAAGGAGAACGGCATGGCTGATCCCGAATTCACCGCCTCGGGTTTGCCCGGTACTGGGTGGCGCGGCGCGGTTCGGCAGGTATGGCAGGCGCGGTTGGTGCGCAACATCGCCACCACTATTTCCGGGAGCGCGGGGGCGCAGGCGATCAACCTGGCATTGATCCCGGTGATCATGCGGATCTATGGGCCGGAAGCCTTCGGCGTGGTCGGCACCTTCCAAAGCCTGACCATTATCCTCATCCCGTGGTGCGCCCTCACCTACCCGATGTCGATTGTGCTGCCGCAATCAGAGCGGGATGCCCGGGGTTTGATTCGCTTGTCGCTGTGGGTGGCGGCGCTGATCTGTGGCATCACGGCCCTCCTCTTATACGGCTGGGGTGAACAGGCCTCCCATGCTTTGGGCATCGATCTGCTGATCCCCTACCTGATGTGGCTGCCTGTGGTCATGTTCAGTTCGGCCGTGCTGGAAATCACCCAGCAGTGGCTCTACCGAAATCAGCGCTTCAACCTCACCGCCCGCGCCGCTACGTTTCACGCCTTGATCTACAACGCGACGCGCACGGGCGCCGGTCTGATCATGGCGACGGCGCCAGTTCTGGTGATCACCAGCTCGCTCTATTACGTGATCCACAGCGCGTTGCTGCTGATCGGCATTCGCCTGCGACGGGAGCCGAGCTTATTCAAGGCCTCGCCGGAAGCGATGATCGAACCTCGTAAGACGCTGCGTCAGCTGGCGTCCGAATACCGGGACTTCCCACTCTTCCGTGCGCCTCAAGTCTTGATCAATGCCCTGTCGGTGCACATGCCGACCCTGGTGCTGGCGTCCGCTTTCGGCGCTGTCCCGGCTGGCTTTTTCGCGCTGTGCCTGCAAGTGCTGGCCATGCCGAGCAACTTCATCGGCAAGGCTGTTGGCAGCGTGTATTACCCGCGCATCACCCAAGCGATTCATGCCCGAGAAGCTGTGACCGGTCTGTTGCTGCGTGGCGTGATGGGCATGTCGCTCGCAGGGCTGGTGCCGTTCGCTGCGCTGGTCATCGCCGGGCCGTGGCTGTTCGATCTGGCATTCGGAGGGCAATGGCACACTGCTGGAGAGTACGCACGATGGCTGGCGATTTCTGAATTTGCCGGATTCATTGGTGGCCCCTGCCTGGTGGCCATCCCCGCGCTTTCGCTGCAAAAAACTTTTCTAGTGTTCGAAATCGTCAGCACCAGTCTGCGTATTTCGGCGGTGATGGCGGGAGCGTTTTTCTTCAAGGATGCACTGGCTGTGGTCATGGCCTTCGCCGCCGCGAACGTGCTGATCAACCTGTCGATGATTGTGATCGTGCTGATCGAAGGGCGGCGTTGGCATCGCCGTCTTCAGGCGGCACACCCCTGACCTAAAAAAACGGTTTTTTCCGAATCGGGCGGCAGCTACGCCTGCCGTTCGCTCATCCCTCTTGAGGCTCTGCACCCATGAATACTGAAAAGGTTTGCGCGATCATCCTCAACTGGAACGGCGCCGAGCAGACGCTCAATTGCATCCGCTCGATTGAGGCCTGTGGTTCGATTCCGGTGATCGTCATCGATAACGACTCCCATGCTTCCGATTACAAAAAGTTGCTGAGTGACATGGTGCAGCGGGATGTCACCGACACGCTCATCACCACGCAAGAAGAGATCGCTCACGAATCCCGCCGGTATGACCGCTGCTTGATCAGGAACAACGGCAACCACGGTTACGCCGGAGGCAATAATGTCGGCATCGCTTACGCGGCCCGCGCCGGGTACGACTATTTCTGGATTCTGAACAACGACATCACCGTCGAACCCGGTGCGCTGGAACGGCTGCTCGACACGATGCACAGCGATCCTTATTGCGGATTCAGCGCGTCCGTTCTGGTCTACGCCGACAACCCGGACATGGTTCAGTGCGTGGGCGGCGGCACCGTTTACCCGTGGTTGGGCAAGACCAGGTTGATCGGTAAAAAAGCCGATCGCTCGCAACTCCCGCAGCTCAATTTGCCCACGCCCGATTATTTGATGGGAGCGTCGATGTTGGTTTCCCGCAGAGTGGTTGAAGAAGTGGGCCTCATGGACGAGCGCTACTTCATGTACTCCGAAGAAGTGGACTGGCAACGGCGTGCAGCGGCCCGAGGTATTTCTTGCCAAGTCGCGCTGGGCAGTTTCGCCCGGCATGGCGACAGCGGCAGCACCAAAGGTAAAAGCCACCTGTACCATTTTTACCGGAACCGTGCCGCCATCATGTACAACCGCAAATTCCACTCCACTGCATGTTGCGTCGTTTCCTCGCTGGCGCTGGCGTCGATCACCGTGCTGCAAAACAGCCGTAGTCTGAAAAACATTCGCTATGGCCTGAAAGGCATCAGCGAGGGGTTCGCGTTTTCCTGGCGCTGAAGGGCTAACCCCCTGCCTTGCCTGGCTTCTCCCATGAAGGTATTTCGTCGTGACCAGAGCGCTTTTTTCATACCGGACGTTGCTGTTCATCCTGCTGTTTCTGAATTCGGCATGCCTGTTCCTGACCGACAACAAAAAAGCCGGACTGCCCTACGTGCGCGAGCTGTTCATCGTTGCAGTCGTGGTGTCCGCGCTCGGCTTGCTGTTGGTCTGGAAGCGGGCGCATCAGTCGAGAGCGGCGCTGTGGATCGTGTGCTTCGGCCTGCTGTTGCCATTGCTGTCAGCGTTCTTGGCCAACGCAAAATTCGGACAGCCCCTTCTCTACGGCATGCTCGAAGAACGTCGCAGCTTTCTGTACCTGCTGTTCTTCCCGGCCCTGTTTCTGATGATCAGGGCGAAACCAACTCAGGACGAACTGGAGCGGTTTTTCCTGATCTCCGGGTTGGCCTGCGTGCTCGTCGGCTACCTGTATTACTTCGGCGTGGTGCCGGAAAACAACGACGTCACGTTCAACGTCGACGACAAGGATTACGGCCTCAACCCGCTCCGACCCAATCGCTTCAGCATTGGCGCGGCCTACGTCAGCGTGTGTGCCTACATGCTGATGTACCGCATCCGACGCGCCTACTCGCTGGGATCGGTCTTGCTGCTGTTGCTGTTCGCGTCCTATCTCTGGCTGGTGCTGCAAACACGCAACACCATGTTGATGTGGGTATTGGGAGGCATCTGGATCTTTCGCACACGTTGGGGCGTGCTGCTGAAAACCGGCGCAGCGGTGATCGGGATTGTATTGGTCGCATACTTCATCGCGCCCGATTTTTTCGAGGACCAATACCAGCAATTCAACGCGCTCATTGGCGAAGCCACCACCGAAGGCGGCGTGCGAGTGACCACCTCAGACATCGTTCTACGAGAAGTGCCCGCGAATTATTACGTCGGCATGGGGGCGTTGTCGTTGCAGTGGCAGAGCGGTTTTGCGCGGCTGTACAACGCCTACTTTTACCTGTCGGACGTGGGGCTGTTGGGGGTGTTGTACCGCTTCGGCTTTCTCACCCCGCTGATCGCCGGGTTCTACTACTTCGGTTACTGGCGAATCATGCGCAAGTGCCGACGCAAGGGGGATCTGCTCAGTGGCTTGCAGCTGGATTTCACCCTTAACGCGTTCAATTTTTTCCTGTCGACTTCGATCATGTACGGCGGCGACCTGACGGGGCTGGCCCTCGCGGCATTTGTGTACTTTGCGCGCGCCTCGGCGGTGCGCGAGTCAAGCGTGGGTCGGCCCTTGCCGGAATCGGTATTTCAGTCACCCATTCAACCGCACCGCTAAGTCAGCGGCGGGCAGCGCCTGGGCCGTATTGTGTGCATGTGGGCGTGTCCAGGTATTTGGCCAGCACCTGCCATTGCGGCCTGTCCTGGCCATCGATCGGTTCCAGGTTCATCGGCTCGGGGCCCCAGCTCTCGCCCGACGTCCAGTACGCCAGCGGCACGCAATACGGCTGCAAGTATTTGAGCAGTCGTTCCGAGGCTACCGCCCAGCGAGGGTCGTTATCCGGAAAACCCATTTCACCTATTTGCCCACGACGGCCGTTTTTCTGTAGCCATTGAATGAAGGGCTTGGCTCGGTTCACGCCAATATCAGGATCAATGGGACGGTTTTTCGGGTCCGTGTAGGTCCCGCCGCCGTTGCTGTCTAGATAGAGATGGGCTGAAAACACCAGGTTGTTGGCCGGGTCTTTCAGCTTCAGCAAGGCGTCGTTGTTCTGCGGCCAGCGGGCAGCGCTTGCCCAGTCACGACCCTCGACAATGATCAGCCGCTTGCGGTCCACCTTGCGAATTCCGTCGATCCCGGCCTGCGCGGCCTGCGGCCAGATGGCGTCGGAGTCATCGTGGGGTTCGTTCATCAAGTCGTATGCATACAGCGCTGGCGCGTCGTGCCAGCGTTCGGCAATGCGCTGCATCAACTGACGGTAATGGTCGACGGTCACGTCGCGACTGCCGATCACCTGCTGTCGATACCGAGCATAGTTATGCACATCGATGATCACGCCGATGCCTTGCTGGTTCGCCTGCATGAGCATCTTGTCTATCAACCCGGCATACGTGGCGTCCAGCCCATCGCCCAACACCGGCTGTAATCGCTCCCACTTCACTGGAAAGCGCACGGTGCGTATGCCCTTGGCTTTCCAGCGGGCGAAATAGCCTTCGCTGGGGAAGAAGTAGTCCGTTCCGTTTTCGCCCGGAAACTTGCCTTCCGACGACTCGGCGCCCGAGACGTTGATCAGCACCATGGGCAAGGTGGCCGCCTGGGCGGGGATGTATAGCCCCTGAAAGACCGTCAGCGTCAGGCCGGCCAACACCGATCTGCGCAACCACCTCATAGCGCGACTCATCCTCACCGTTTTTTCACCGCGGAAATCTCCCGGACGGAATTCGTGTTGTTCAGGCAACGCGCGGCTTTGCCGTGCCTGTTTGTTTCGTCGCTCCCGATGTTTGCCGCTGGTACCCGAGAGGGTCGCACACGCCGGATTCGCGCTGCTGTTCAGTGTGGTCCGGCACTGCACGCGATTATTCATTAGCAGGAGCCCGCCCTATGAAAGTGTTTGGAATCGAGTTCTATCGTGGACGACAACGGGAGCTCATCGACGAGCTGATCAACCTCACAGACGCCCCTTTTAAATACCTGGTGACTGCCAACGTCAATCACATCGTATTGCTCGAACATGACGAGCAGCTTCGCGAAGCCTATCGGTATGCGGGCCATCGGTTGTGCGACAGCCGCGTTCTTTATCCGGTGCTTCAGCGCTTGAATGCGGGGATCGCCGAGCCCATTCCCGGCAGCACACTGACCAGGGCCATGATGAACATCGCCCAGCTCAGGCAATGGGACGTCACCGTTCTGGGGTGCGAGCGAGACGTCATCACCACGCTCAAGCGCAGTTATCCTTCCGTGACCTTTCATCACTACAACCCGCCCATGGGTTTCATCGACGACCCGCAAGAGGTCGAGCGTTGCGTTGATTTCATTCAGCGGCAGCATTCGCGTATGACCGTGTTTTCCGTCGGCTCGCCACGCCAGGAGGTTCTCGCCTGCGAGGTGTACAAGCGTGGCGGTGCCACCGGAGTCGGGTTGTGCACGGGGGCGTCGCTGATGTTTCTCTCAGGCAAAGTCAGGCGAGCGCCGATGTGGGTCCAGCGGCTTTCACTGGAGTGGCTGCATCGGCTGTGCACTGAGCCCAAACGGCTGGGTCGACGTTACGCGGTGGATGCCTACCGCATTCTGCCGATCATCGCTCGGCAGTTCCGTAATCGTTCGGGCACTTGATCCCGTCCAGGTGACTCAACCCCATCGGTAGGAGCGAATTTATTCGCGATTGGCGGGTACGGACGACACATCTCTATCGCCCGAACGATTTTTCGCGAATGAATTCGCTCCTACAGTGCCCAATGCTCGTCGTCAAAAACCTCGGTCGATTTACATCGCCCGGGGTTTTTTGCGTTTTACGCCGTGCCTTTTCCCATCGCCGCCCAATACGCTTTCAGGCCGCTGAACGAATGGGTGATGTGCGCAGCCAACGCATGCCGTCGCGCCATCGCCGGTTTCTCGATGAAGTGCCAGGAGAACACCGCCGCCGCCAGCACAATCGGGAACGCCACCAGCATCATGGTCACCGGCCCGATGCCCTTGAACTGATGAGCAAGGATTTCTTGCACCGGAAACGCATAAATGTAGACGCCGTACGAGTAATCGCCCAACCGGTTGTAGCGGTCGATCAGCGGGTGGGTCGCGAAGCCGAGATAGAAGATCAGGTAGGTCCAGGCCAGCACGAAACACTCGCTGAAATATGGCGTCTTGTAAGACCCGACCGCCAGCGCAGCCAGCGGCACAAACCAAATGAAGCGGTGCGGGATGTGCTGCCGATAGCGGTACAGCGACATGCCCAGTACGAACGGCAAACCCCACGTGAAGAAGTATTGCAGGCGGTGCATGTCCGCCAGCAGCGTGGTATTGGCCGACAGCACTTTGAACGCGACATAAGCAATCGCGTACACCAGCAGAAACACGGCGAAGCGACGATTCTGCCCATAGCAGACGAACACCCCTAAACCGCCGACCAGCACGTACAACATCACCTCGTAGAACAGCGTCCACAGCGAGCCATTGATGCCAGGCCATGGGTTATCTTCGAACAGCCCCGGCAATTGAAACTGCATGCTGAACAGCGTCAGGTTGTGGCTCAGGTAACCGTATATTGCGCCCGAGCGGAAATATTCTTGCGTGCCGAGTGTCGTAAAGACCGGGCCGATCAGAAACACGCTAATCAACAGCACCAGCGTCAGCCCGGGGTAGATGCGCAGGAATCGCGCAGAGACAAAATCAATCGTGCCGGGGGCGCGGTCACGGCTCAGCGAAATGAAAAAACCTGACACGCAGAAGAAGGTGATCACGGCCAATTCGCCCAGCGAGAGGCCCAGCCAACCGGACAAAGGCTCAACCGCCGTGCTGCCCTGCGACAGTGGGTAACTGTGCGAAATCAGCACGGCAGTGGCGGCGAGCATCCTGATCAGGTTGAAATTGTTGTTCCGTCTGGACGCCAGATCACCCAATGTATTCATACCGCCTCCGCCCGTTAAACGAGCAACCACGTTTCGATCCATTCACCGCTGTGATGCGTTGCGCAGAGAAACTGGCGCAACACCGAAGGGGCCATAGGCGTATCCCACGTTGAAACCATACGCCGACCGTGTACAGCGTCTAATTGCCATCACTAATCGGCCTGTGAATAACCCGGTTGCCAAAATATTGACCAAACCTGCGGCGCGATAGATTTCTCTGCATCCTGCGCCGGTTTCCAGCCGTTTCCACGGCGTTAATTCTGGAAGTGAACATGCCTGCCGACTCTGCCAATGCGACACCGCTGCACACCACCGAAGGGCTGCGACTGCAAGGTGAGACTGCCGAGCAGTGGCGCGAATGGGGGCCGTACCTGAGCGACCGGCAATGGGGCACGGTTCGCGAGGACTACAGCGCAGACGGTGATGCGTGGGCTTTTTTCCCCCACGATCATGCTCGCAGCCGGGTGTATCGCTGGGGCGAAGATGGCCTGGCAGGTTTTTCCGACAAGGCCCAGCACTGGTGTCTCGGGCTGGCGCTGTGGAACGAGCGTGACCCCATTCTGAAGGAACGCTTGTTCGGCCTGAACAACGCGGAAGGCAACCATGGCGAAGACGTGAAAGAGCTGTATTTCCACGTCGATGGCGTGCCGAGCCACGCCTACATGCGCATGCTCTACAAGTACCCTCACGCTGCTTTCCCTTATAGCGATCTGGTGGAAGAAAACGGGCGTCGAGGGCTGGACGACCCTGAATACGAAGTGCTCGACACCGGCGTGTTCAACGACAACCACTACTTCGACGTCAGCGTCGAATACGCCAAACACACGCCCGATGACATCTTCATGCGGGTTACCGTGGTCAACCGCTCGGATCGGCAGGCGCGTTTGCACGTCCTGCCGCAACTCTGGGCGCGGGACATCTGGAGTTGGGCCGACGAGGTCGACCGCCCTGCCCTGTCGCGTGTGGATAACGTGGTGACCGCTCGGCATCCCAAGGCGTCCGCGAGAGAAGCCACGGCCTGGGGGCATGAAACGGCCGAGTGGGTCTTTTGCGAGAACCGCACCAATGCGCCGAAGCTGTTCGGTCGTCCTGAAGCCGGCCCGTTCAAAGACGGCATTAATGACTGGCTGATTGGCGCAAACCCGGACGCGATTCATCGAGACTTGGGTACCAAGGCCGCCGCTCATTTCGTCCTGACGCTGGAAGGCGGCGCCTCCCAAGCGGTGTACCTCCGGTTTGCGCCCGCCGGTTCAGCCCACGTGAATGCCCGCGCGCTCTTCGACCAACGTCGCAGGGAAGCCGACGAATTCTACGGCGCCTTGCAGCACAAGCTCGAAGACGCCGACGCCCGCAATGTTCAGCGTCAGGCGCTGGCCGGGTTGCTCTGGTCGAAGCAGCTGTATTACTTCGACGTCAAGGCGTGGCTCGCGGGTGACCCCGGACTACCCCCTTTACCTGAAGGGCGTTCGCACATTCGCAATAACCAATGGCGCCACCTGTGCAATTTCGACATCGTCTCGATGCCCGACAAGTGGGAATACCCGTGGTACGCCTCGTGGGACCTGGCATTTCAGGCCGTGGCCTTCGCCTTGATCGACGTCGATTTCGCTAAGGATCAACTGCTGCTGTTGGTCAAAGACCGCTTCATGCACCCCAACGGCCAGTTGCCCGCTTACGAATGGCGTTTCGACGACGCCAACCCGCCCGTTCATGCCTGGGCGTCGTGGCGCGTGTACCAGATGGAGAAGGCGCAAAAAGGCCAAGGCGACGGGGTGTTTCTTGAAAAGGTTTTCCACAAGCTGCTGCTGAATTTTTCCTGGTGGGTCAATCGCAAGGACGCCGAGGGCCACAACATCTTTCAGGGTGGATTCCTCGGGTTGGACAACATCGGTCTGTTCGACCGCTCGGCCGCCCTCGCCCCCGGTTATCAGCTCGATCAGGCGGATGGCACGGCGTGGGTTGCGGGTTACGCGCTGGACTTGATGCGCATCGCGTTGGAGCTCGCGCAGCACAATGAGGTGTACGTCGACATTGCGGTGAAGTTCTTCGAACACTTCCTTTATATCGCTGGCGCGATCAACGAAGTCGATAAGGACGAAGTGGAAGGCCTGTGGAACGATCAGGACGGCTTTTTCTACGACGTGTTGCACCGGCCGGATGGCGTGCGTGAGTCCGTGAAACTGCGTTCCTTTGTGGGCTTGATCCCGCTGTTCGCCGTCCGCGTGTTGGAGCAGCGCGAACATGAAGGCCTGAAAGGCCTGCGTGAACGGTTGCTGGGTTTTCTGCATCACCGGCCTGATCTGGCGGCGTTGGTCTCACGCTGGACCGAACCGGGCAAAGGCAATCGGTTGCTGCTGGCGCTGTTGCGCGGCCAACGCACCAAAGACCTGATCAAACGCATGCTCGATGAAAGCGAATTTCTGTCGCCCCACGGCATCCGCTCGTTGTCTCGGTACTACGGCGAAACCCCATTCAGCATGAAGATCAACGGCAACACACTGTCGGCGGATTATGAACCGGCGGAGTCGAACTCCCGTCTGTTCGGCGGCAACTCCAACTGGCGGGGGCCGGTGTGGATGCCCTTGAACTACATGCTGATCGAATCGTTGCGTGAGTTTCATCGCTATTACGACGAGAACTTTTCGGTCGAATACCCCAGCGGCTCAGGGTATCTGGCCTCGCTCGACGAAGTGGCTGACGGACTCAGCCACCGCATAAACAGACTTTTCCTACGCGACGAAGAAGGCAACCGGCCTTCCATGGCCGGTTATCCACAGCTTGAAATAGACCCGCAGAGTCGGGATCTCGTGTTGTTTCACGAATACTTCCACGGCGAAAACGGCCGTGGCCTTGGGGCATCACACCAGACGGGCTGGAGCGCGCTGGTGGCCCTTCTGCTTCAACCAAAGGCATAAACTCGCCGGCTGATTCGGTGAGAGGCGCTGTATCAGGACAGGGACGGGGTTAAAGGAGCGGTAACCGGATGTCGTTTCGCAAGTACCAGAAAGTGTTGGCCATCCCTCGGGTGTTGCCAGCGACGCTGTTCATGTTTGTCGCCGGCTTGCCGCTGACGATCATGACCCTCACGCTCAGCCTGCATGTGCTGAATGAAATGGGGCGCAGTTATTTCGATGCCGGTGTCGTCGCGACCGCCACGGCGTTGGGGTTTGCCGTGGGCTCGCCGCTGTTGGGGCGCAAGATCGATTCCCACGGTCTGCGCCCGGTGGTGGCCGTCAGCGGCACGATATCCACCGTCGCGTGGCTGGGCCTGCCGCTGGCGAGTTATCCCGTCTATGTCTGTCTGGCTTTTATTGCAGGCGTATTTACGGTGCCGACGGGTTCGCTGGCTCGCCAATTCGTGGCCAGCCTGGTGCCTGAAGACCAGCGTCGCCCGGCGTATTCGCTGAACATGATGTTGATGGAGCTGGGCTTCGTCATTGCGCCTGCCACCGGCATTCTCCTGATCACGTCCTATTCAGCGACGGCGACCATCGTTGGTATCGGCGTGTGGCGGGCCATTTCGTACATTGTGCTGTACAAGCTGAACTGGCCTACGCGTTCTCTCGACGAAGCCGCTCAGAAGATACAGCGTGTCCGACCCAAGTTGAGGACGTGGATGAGCGGCCCGCTGCTGTCTGCAATGTTTGTCAGTGCGGCGGCGTTGTTTGTGCTCTACGGGACTGAGCTGGCGCTGATTGCTGTGCTGCGCAGCAATGGCGAAATCGCGTTTACGGGGTATGTGATCGCGGCCATGTCCGTAGCATCGATCACGGGCGGATTTGTCCATGGCATTGTTCGGCGGTCGTGGTCCCAGGCCCGACTGGCGTTGGCGATGAGTTTGCTGCTGCTGCCGGTGGCGCTGTTCGATCAAGTCTGGTGGTGGCTGATGCTGGCGCTGTTGCCCACCAATCTGTTGTGCACGCCTACGCTGGCAGCGGGATCGGAAGCTGTCGCTAAACTGGCGCCTTCGGATGTGCGAGGCGAAGTGATGGGGCTGCATGACTCGGCGTATCGAATAGGCCAGACACTGTCCGCCCCGCTCGTTGGCTTCGCCATCGACAGCCTTTCCCCTGCGATGGGGTTCGTTGCGGCAGCTAGCGGAGGTCTGGTTTTGATCGGAATGGCGGCGCTTTGCAATCTGTGGATATCCACGCCAAAAACACTCGCGTCAAAACGACATCGGTCTTGACCGTGAAGGCTCAAGACCGATGTTTTCAAGCGTAAAAAATGTCTGTCAGAAAAAACTTATGCACGTTTTTGGTTCGATCATCGCCTCTGGAAATAAGCAACCAAATCATAAGGTTACGGACGATTCTCAAAAATTTCACACATTTGGTGCACAGGTTATCCACAATTCACGCCGGTGATTTTTCCGGTGTGGGCGCTGGCATGACAGGCGAGCCTAGCGCCTTCTGTGTGGCCTCGTTCCAGGCGGACACTCGATCATTCAGCGCGGCAATCGCCCGAGGGCCAGTGCCTTCTGCATACATCGGCTCACCAATCACTACTTCGATGGTGCCGGGCTTCTTGGCCCACCCTTCTTTTGGCCAATACCTGCCCGCGTTATGGGCGATGGGCAGGACCGGCAATTCAGCATTTACTGCCATGGCCGAGCCGCTGCGTGAGAACTTGCCGATCTGGCCGTAAGGCACCCGCGTCCCTTCCGGGAAAATCAGTACCCACACGCCGTCCTTGAGCAGTTCGTCACCCTTCTTGGCCACCACCTTGAGCGCGGCCTTAGGGTTGTTGCGGTCAATGGCGATAGGGCGAAGCATCGCCATCGCCCAACCGAAGAATGGCACGTACAGCAATTCACGCTTGAGCACCTGGCTCAGGGGCTGGAAATGCGCCGACAGGAAGAAGGTCTCCCACGTGCTCTGGTGATTGGACACTATCACGCACGGCGTCTTTGGCACGTTTTCCTGGCCGGTGACGTTGACCTTGATGTTAAGGAACACCTTCGTCAGCCAGACCGCACAGCGACACCAATACACGTTGATGAAGCGATAACGAACGCGGAAAGGCAGAAAAGGCGCAACGAAGAAACTCAGCGAACACCACAGCAGGGCAGTGGTGCCCAGCAGCAGGTAAAAGATGAAGATCCTGATGGCCTGCACTATCGACATAGCTGCTTTTACCGTTACGGGCAGTGCCCGGATGGAGCGTACCGTTGGACGACCGGTCAGTCGTTCGTTGATGCGCTGTTGTGAATAAGTTTTGCGGCAACCGCCGCCAGATCGTCAAAAATCAACGTTCCTGCGGGCAACGGGTTGCTCCGCGTCTTGTGTCCTTTGCCGGTCATGACCAGAACAGGTTGAGAGTCGACGGCCACCGCCGCCTCCAGGTCACCCTTGCTGTCGCCGACGAACCAGATTCCGCGAAGGTCCACGGCGTAATGGCTGGCAATGTTGCGCAGCATGCCCGGCTTGGGCTTGCGGCAATCGCACCCCGCGTCCGGGCCATGCGGACAATAAACGATCAGGCCGACCTCGCCGCCGTGCTCCGCCACCAGTGCGCGCAAACGGGCGTGCATGGCGTCCAGCGTGGCGAGGTCGTAATAACCGCGAGCAATACCAGACTGGTTTGTGGCCACGGCCACGGTCCAGCCCGCCTTGCTCAACTGCGCGATGGCCTCGATCGAGCCGGGAATCGGAATCCACTCCTCCACCGACTTGATGTAAGCATCGGAGTCTTCGTTGATCACCCCGTCCCGATCGAGAATCAGCAGTTTCAAATCATGCGCTCCGGCGTTAGCCCAACAGGGAGATGTCAGCGACGCCGAGGAACAGATTGCGCAGACGCGCCAGCAACGCATAACGGTTGGCGCGCACGCTGGCGTCTTCGGCGTTGACCATCACGGCCTCGAAGAAGGCGTCCACCGGCTCGCGCAGTGCTGCCAGACGGGCCAGCGCTTCGTTGTACTGACGGTTGGCAGACATTGGCGCGACGGCCTGGTCTGCCTGCTGAATCGCCGAGTACAGCGAGAACTCGTTGGCGTTGTCGAAGTATTTCGGCTCGACGGTCTGGGCAATACTGCCCTCAGCCTTGCTCAGCAGGTTCGAAACGCGCTTGTTCACGGCGGCCAGTGCAGCGGCTTCCGGCAACTTGCGGAACGCCTGAACGGCTTGCACGCGCTGGTCAAAGTCCAGCGCCGAGCCCGGTTGCAGGGCACGGACCGACAGGTAGACCGAGACATCGACGCCTTCATCTTCATAACGCGCACGCAGGCGGTCGAAGATGAACTCCAGCACTTGCTCGGCCAGTCCGGCCGGTTTGACCTTCGCGCCAAACTGAGTGACGGCGAATTGCACGGTCTTGATCAGGTCCAGATCCAGCTTCTTCTCGATCAGAATCCGCAGGATGCCCAGCGCGGCGCGACGCAGTGCGTACGGGTCTTTGCTACCGGTTGGCAGCATGCCGATGCCGAAGATGCCGACCAGGGTGTCGAGCTTGTCAGCGATGGCCACCGCCGCACCGGTCAGGGTGCTTGGCAGTTCAGCGCCTGCGCCACGTGGCATGTACTGTTCGTTCAGTGCCAGTGCGACGTCTTCCGGCTCGCCATCGGCCAGCGCGTAGTAGTAACCCGCCACGCCCTGCATTTCAGGGAATTCGCCGACCATCTCGGTCGCCAGGTCGCACTTGGACAGCAGACCGGCACGGCCCGCGCGTTGGGCGTCGCCGCCGATGCGTGGCGCGATGAACGCGGCCAGCTTCGACACGCGCTCGGCCTTGTCGAACACGGTGCCCAACTGGGCCTGGAACACGACGTTCTGCAGGCGCTGGTTGAAGGTTTCCAGCTTCTGCTTCTTGTCCTGTTTAAAGAAGAACTCGGCGTCAGTCAGGCGTGGGCGAACGACCTTCTCGTTACCCAAGACGATCTGCGACGGGTCTTTGCTCTCGACGTTGGCGACCGTGATGAAGCGCGGCAGCAGCTTGCCTTCAGCGTCCAGCAGGCAGAAATACTTCTGGTTATCCTGCATGGTGGTGATCAGGGCTTCTTGCGGCACTTCGAGGAAACGCTCCTCGAACGAGCACACCAGTGGCACTGGCCACTCGACCAGCGCGGTCACTTCGTCCAGCAACGCAGGCGGCACGATGGCGGTGCCTTCGTGTTGGGTCGCCAGTTCGTCGACACGCTTGCTGATCAGCGCACGACGCTCGTTGAAATCAGCCAGCACGTGAGCGGCACGCAGGTCGCTGGCGTAGTTCGCTGGCGAGGTGATGCGCACGCTTTCCGGGTGATGGAAACGGTGGCCACGGGATTCACGGCCAGCGGTCTGGGCGAGGATCGTGCAATCGATGACCTGGTCACCGAACAGCATCACCAGCCATTGGGTCGGACGCACGAACTCTTCCTTGCGCGCACCCCAGCGCATGCGCTTCGGGATCGGCAGGTCGTTGAGCGAGTCTTCGATGATGGTTGGCAGCAGGCTCGCGGTCGGTTTACCGGCGATGCTCTGGCTGTAACGCAACTTCGGGCCGCTCTGATCGATTTCGCTCAAATCGACGCCACACTTCTTGGCGAAGCCAAGAGCTGCCTGGGTCGGATTGCCGTCGGCGTCGAACGCCGCTTGACGTGGCGGGCCGTCCAGATTGACGCTGCGGTCCGGCTGTTGGGTTGCCAGCTCGGTGATCAACACGGCCAGACGGCGCGGCGCGGCGTACACCTGCTTGGCGCTGTAGGTGAGACCAGCGGCTTGCAGGCCTTTTTCGATACCGGCCAGGAACGCGTCGGCCAGGGTGTTCAATGCTTTGGGTGGCAGTTCTTCGGTGCCCAATTCAACCAGGAAATCTTGAGCACTCATTGTGCAGCCTCCAGCTTCGCCAACACTTCGTCGCGGATATCAGGTGCGGCCATCGGGAAGCCAAGCTTGGCCCGGGCCATCAAGTACGCCTGGGCGACGGAGCGGGCCAGGGTGCGTACGCGCAGGATGTATTGCTGACGCGCAGTCACGGAAATCGCGCGACGGGCATCCAGCAGGTTGAAGGTGTGCGAGGCCTTGAGGACCATTTCGTAGCTCGGCAGTGGCAGCTCGGCTTCGATCAGACGCATCGCTTCGCTTTCGTAGAAGTCGAACAGTTCGAACAGTTTGTCGACGTTGGCGTGTTCGAAGTTGTAGGTCGATTGCTCCACTTCGTTCTGGTGGAACACGTCGCCGTAGGTCACTTTGCCGAACGGGCCGTCGGTCCAGACCAGGTCGTAGACCGAATCGACGCCTTGCAAGTACATCGCCAGACGCTCAAGGCCGTAGGTGATTTCGCCGGTGACCGGGTAGCACTCGATGCCGCCCACTTGCTGGAAGTAGGTGAACTGCGAGACTTCCATGCCGTTGAGCCAGATTTCCCAGCCCAGGCCCCAGGCGCCCAGGGTTGGAGATTCCCAGTTGTCTTCGACGAAACGCACGTCGTGGACCAGCGGGTCCAGGCCGACGTGTTTCAGCGAACCCAGGTACAGCTCCTGGAAGTTGTCCGGGTTGGGTTTCAGAACCACCTGGAACTGATAGTAGTGCTGCAGGCGGTTGGGGTTCTCGCCGTAACGGCCATCGGTAGGACGACGGCTCGGCTGTACGTAGGCGGCGTTCCAGGTTTCCGGGCCAACGGCGCGCAGAAACGTGGCGGTGTGGAAAGTGCCGGCGCCCACTTCCATATCGTAGGGCTGAAGTACCACACAACCTTGCTCAGCCCAGTATTGCTGGAGGGCGAGGATCAAGTCTTGGAAGGTACGCACGGCTGGCGTAGGCTGGCTCACGAAATTCACCTGTACTGGGGGGCTGCGATTTAAAGAGCGGGAGTATACCCGATTCGGCAGCGCCTCCACCCTTGGGAGCCCTATGCCACGCTGCTTTTGGTGCAACGAAGAGCCGATTTATATGGACTACCACGACCAAGAGTGGGGTGTGCCGTTGCGCGACGCGCAGAAGCTGTTCGAGTTTCTATTGCTCGAAGGGTTCCAGGCCGGCCTGTCGTGGATCACCATTTTGAAGAAACGCGCCCGCTACCGCGAAGTAATGTTCGACTTCGACGTGCGACGCATCGCGGCCATGACCAACGCTGAAATCGAAGAATTGATGCTGGAACCGGGCATCGTTCGCAACCGCCTCAAGCTCAACGCCGCCCGCAAGAATGCACAGGCCTGGTTGCGCCTCGAAGACCCGGCGGCGTTTGTCTGGTCGTTTGTCGGTGGGCAGCCCAAAATCAATCACTTCCAGGGACGCAGTGAAGTCCCGGCGATCACGCCTGAGGCCGAGGCCATGAGCAAGGCGTTGAAGAAAGCCGGGTTCACGTTCGTGGGGCCGACCATCTGTTATGCCTATATGCAGGCGACCGGAATGGTCATGGACCACACGACCGATTGTGATCGGTATGCGCAGTTGGCTAACGCGTGAGAGATGAACATCTGTGGGAGCGAATTCATTCGCGAAAAATCTGCCAAGCGATAGAGATGCATCGGCTGTACCGGCCTATCGCGAATAAATTCGCTCCCACAGGGGATGTTCGTTCAGCTCAGCGGGCGACAGTGCATCGTTGTGCGAACGCTTGTGCTGAATGGTTACAATGCCCGCCTCATCGATTCAGGAGTGATCTGTGGATAAGTTCAAAGGCGCCATGATGGTCGGGGCGTTGCGATTGTTTGCATTGTTGCCTTGGCGCGCCGTGCAGTGGGTGGGCACCGGCATTGGTTGGTTGATGTGGAAGCTGCCCAATCGCTCTCGCGAAGTCGCGCGAATCAACCTTTCCAAGTGCTTTCCCGAGCTGAGCCCGACGGAGCTTGAAGCGTTGGTCGGTCGCAGCCTGATGGACATCGGCAAGACCCTGACCGAAAGCGCCTGCGCCTGGATCTGGCCTGCGCAAAAATCGATCAATCTGGTGCGCGAAGTCGAAGGGCTACAGGTGCTGAAAGACGCGCTGGCCTCCGGCAAAGGCGTAGTCGGCATCACCAGCCACCTCGGCAATTGGGAAGTGCTGAACCACTTCTATTGCAGCCAGTGCAAACCGATCATTTTCTATCGCCCGCCAAAGCTCAAGGCGGTGGATGAACTGCTGCGCAAACAGCGCGTGCAACTGGGTAACCGCGTCGCGGCATCGACCAAGGAAGGCATTCTCAGCGTCATCAAAGAAGTGCGCAAAGGTGGCTCGGTGGGCATTCCGGCTGACCCGGAGCCAGCAGAGTCGGCGGGTGTCTTCGTGCCGTTCTGTGGGACGGTGGCGCTGACCAGCAAATTCGTGCCGAACATGTTGGCCGGTGGCAAGGCCGTCGGTGTGTTCCTGCACGCGATGCGCCTTGAGGATGGCTCAGGCTACAAGGTGGTCCTGGAGGCCGCGCCGGACGACATGTACAGCACCGACACCGAAACCTCGGCGGCGGCGATGAGCAAGGTCGTGGAGAAATATGTGCGGGCGTATCCGAGCCAGTACATGTGGACGATGAAGCGCTTCAAGAAACGACCTGAGGGCGAGAAGCGCTGGTATTGAGCCAGGGCAACCCCCTGTAGGAGTGAGCTTGCTCGCGATCACGCAATGACTGTCATACATGCTCTAACTGACACACTGCTATCGCGAGCAAGCTCACTCCTACAGGGATCACATTTCAATCTGGGATGGCGTTACGCCTTGCGATCCAGCTTTTTGAGAAACACCGTCATTTCCTTCTCGGCCTGCTTGTCACCATGGCCGACCGCGGCTTGAATTCCCTGCTCCCACGCCTGACGAGCCTTTGCGTGATCCCCTGAAGCGAGCCAGGCCTTGCCGAGCAGCTTCCACGCCGCCGAGTATTTCGGGTCGAATTCGATACAGCGCTGCAAATGCTCCGCTGCCTTGGCATGATCCCCGGCATCGAGATAGCCCTTGCCCAGCCCGAAGCGCAGCAGGGCGTTGTCCATGCCCTTGGCGAGCATCTTTTCCAGTGATTCGAGCATGCAGACCCTCCTTTAGAAAAAACTCAACCCGACCTGAAACAGCCGTTCCACGTCGCGGATATGCTTTTTATCCACAAGGAACATGATCACGTGGTCGCCGGATTCGATGACCGTGCTGTCGTGAGCGATCAGCACTTTGTCCGCACGCGTGATCGCGCCAATGGTGGTACCGGGCGGCAGGTTGATGTGCATGATGGCCTTGCCAATCACCTTGCTCGACTTGGCGTCGCCGTGGGCCACGATCTCGATGGCTTCCGCCGCACCCCGCCGCAATGAATGCACGCTGACGATATCGCCGCGCCGCACGTGGGCCAGCAACGTGCCGATGGTCGCCAACTGCGGGCTGACAGCGATGTCGATCTCCCCGCCCTGCACCAGGTCCACATACGCCGTGTTGTTGATGATGGTCATGACCTTCTTCGCCCCTAGCCGCTTGGCCAGCAGCGAGGACATGATGTTGGCCTCATCGTCGTTGGTCAGCGCCAGGAACAGGTCAGCGTTGTCGATGTTTTCTTCCATCAGCAGGTCGCGGTCCGAAGAGCTGCCTTGCAGGATCACCGTGTTATCGAGGGTGTCCGACAGGTAGCGGCAACGCGCCGGGTTCATCTCGATGATCTTCACCTGGTAACGGTTTTCGATGGCCTCGGCCAGTCTTTCGCCGATCTGCCCGCCCCCGGCGATGACAATGCGCTTGTAGCTGACGTCCAGTTTGCGCATTTCGCCCATCACCGCACGAATGTCCGCCTTCGCTGCGATGAAGAAGACTTCATCGTCGGCCTCGATCACCGTATCGCCTTGAGGAATGATCGGACGATCACGACGGAAGATGGCCGCGACGCGTGTATCGACTTCCGGCATGTGGGCGCGTAACTGGCGCAGTTGCTGACCCACCAGCGGGCCGCCGTAATAGGCTTTCACGGCCACCAGTTGCACCTTGCCGTCCGCGAAGTCGATGACTTGCAGCGCGCTCGGGTATTCGATCAGGCGCTTGATGTAATTGGTGACGACCTGTTCGGGGCTGATCAGCACGTCCACCGGAATGGCGTCGTTGTCGAACAGGCCCGAGCGGGTCAGGTACGCCGACTCGCGCACACGGGCGATCTTGGTCGGGGTATGAAAGAGGGTGTAGGCGACTTGGCAGGCGACCATATTGGTTTCGTCGCTGCTGGTCACGGCGACCAGCATGTCGGCGTCGTCTGCCCCGGCCTGACGCAGCACGGTGGGGAACGAGCCGCGGCCCTGAATGGTGCGAATGTCCAGACGGTCGCCCAGCGCTCGCAGGCGATCCGGGTCGGTGTCCACGACGGTGATGTCATTCGCCTCGCTGGCCAGATGCTCAGCCAACGTGCCGCCGACCTGACCTGCACCGAGAATGATGATTTTCAATCAGCCTCTCCTTAGGAATTCTGCACAGTGCTGTAGGAGTGAGCTTGCTCGCGATGACGGTAGGCCTGTCACAGATTTGTCGCCTGACACACTGCTATCGCGAGCAAGCTCACTCCTACAGGTCTTATTTCAACCCGCAGAAATCTTGATCAACTTCGCGTAATAAAACCCGTCGTGCCCGCCTTCCTGCGCCAACAACTGCCGACCGTGCGGCTGTTTCAGCCCCGGCGGCGGGTTTCCTTGCTGACCAGCGATGTCCAGCTCGCGCGCACCCGGTGTGCGCCCGAGGAAAGCGTCGATCACGTCGGTGTTCTCAGTCGGGAGCGTCGAACAGGTTGCGTACAGCAAGATCCCGCCCACTTGCAGCGTCGGCCACAGCGCGTCGAGCAGTTCGCCTTGCAGCGTCGCCAAGGCCGGAATGTCGTCGGCCTGACGGGTCAGTTTGATGTCCGGGTGACGACGAATCACGCCGGTCGCCGAACACGGCGCATCGAGCAGGATGCGCTGGAACGGCTTGCCGTCCCACCATTGATCGGTGGCGCGGGCGTCGGCGGCGATCAGTTCGGCGCTCAGCCCGAGACGGTCGAGGTTCTCTTTCACACGCACCATGCGCTTGGCTTCAAGGTCCACCGCGACGACACCGGACAAGCCCGGTTGCACTTCCAGCAGATGGCAGGTCTTGCCCCCCGGCGCGCAGCACGCGTCGAGCACGCGCTGACCCGGCGCCAGCTCCAGCAGGTCGGCGGCCAGTTGCGCGGCCTCGTCCTGAACGCTGATCCAGCCGTCAGCGAAGCCCGGCAGCGAGCGGACGTCGCCGGGTTCGGTCAGCACGATGCCGTCCTGGCTGAACGCGCTGGCAATGGCCGAGATGCTGGCGTCTTGCAGCAGCTGCAGGTATTGCTCGCGGGTTTTGTGGCGGCGATTGACCCGTAGAATCATCGGCGGGTGCGCGTTGTTCGCGGCGCAGATGGCTTCCCAATGCTCGGGCCACGCGGCCTTCAAAGCTTTTTGCAGCCAGCGCGGGTGCGCCGTGCGGACCACGGGGTCGTGTTCCAGCTCAAGCAACAGCGCTTCGCCTTCGCGCTGGGCACGGCGCAGCACGGCATTGAGCAACGCCTTGGCCCACGGTTTCTTCAGTTTGTCAGCGCAGCCGACCGTCTCGCCAATGGCGGCGTGAGCGGGAATGCGCGAATAAAACAGCTGATAGAGGCCCACCAGCAGCAGCGCTTGAACGTCGTTATCGGCTGCCTTGAAGGGCTTTTGCAGCAGCTTGGCCGCCAACGCCGACAGACGAGGCTCCCAACGCGCCGTGCCAAACGCCAGGTCTTGCGTCAGACCGCGATCACGATCTTCCACCTTGTCGAGTTGCGTGGGCAACGAGCTGTTCAGCGAAGCCTTGCCGCTGAGCACGGCAGCCAAAGCCTTGGCGGCGGCCAGACGCGGGTTCATTGCGCGTCAGCCGAGAGACCCAAAACGGTCCCGGTCGCGAACTTCTCACGACGGCTGTTGAACAGGTCGGCGAACCCCAGCGGCTTGCCACCCGGCAATTGCAGGCGGGTCAGCCGCAGGGCCTGTTGCCCACAGGCCACGATCAGGCCGTCTTTGCTGGCGCTCAGAATCGTACCCGGCTCGCCCTGCCCTTCAGCGGTTTGCGCGGCCAGAACTTTCAAGGCTTCGCCGTTGAGGGTGCTGTGGCAGATCGGCCAAGGATTGAAGGCACGCACCAGTCGCTCCAGCTCATCGGCCGGACGCGACCAGTCGATGCGCGCTTCATCTTTATTCAGTTTGTGAGCGTAAGTGGCGAGGCTGTCATCCTGCACTTCGCCCACCAGCGTGCCCTCAGCCAGACCGGCAATGGCTTGCACCACAGCAGGCGGGCCAAGTTCGGCCAAGCGATCATGCAAGGTGCCGCCGGTGTCTTCGTCCGTAATGGGCGTGACGACCTTGAGCAGCATCGGGCCGGTGTCCAGCCCTGCCTCCATACGCATCACGGTCACGCCACTTTCGGCGTCGCCCGCTTCCACAGCGCGCTGAATTGGCGCCGCACCGCGCCAGCGAGGCAGCAGCGAAGCGTGGCTGTTGATGCAACCGAGCCGCGGAATGTCGAGGACCACCTGCGGCAGGATCAGGCCGTAGGCGACGACGACCAGCAGGTCCGGCTTGAGCGCGGCCAGTTCGGCTTGGGCTTCGGGGGCACGGAGGGTCGGCGGTTGAAACACGGGAATGGCGTGTTGCAGGGCGAGTTGCTTGACCGGGCTTGGCATCAGCTTTTGGCCGCGACCCGCCGGGCGATCAGGCTGGGTGTAAACCGCGATCACCTCGTAAGGGCTGTCGAGCAGGGCTTTGAGGTGTTCGGCGGCGAATTCCGGGGTGCCGGCGAAGACGATGCGCAATGGCTCAGTCATGGGCTTCTCGTTGTGTAAAAAAGAAAAGGCCTCAGCAAGAGGCCTTTTGGGTGAGGGATCAAGCGTTCTGCTTGTGCTGTTTTTCCAGCTTTTTCTTGATCCGGTCACGCTTGAGTGTGGACAGGTAATCGACGAACAGCTTGCCGTTGAGGTGATCGCACTCGTGCTGGATGCACACCGCGAGCAGGCCTTCGGCAATCAGTTCGTAGGTCTGGCCGTCGCGGTCCAGCGCCTTGACCTTGACCCGCTGCGGGCGGTCGACGTTCTCATAGAAACCGGGAACGGACAGGCAGCCTTCCTGATACTGGTCCATCTCGTCGGTCAGCGGCTCCAGCTCCGGGTTGATGAAAACCCGTGGTTCGCTGCGGTCTTCCGAGAGATCCATTACAACGACGCGCTTGTGTACGTTAACCTGCGTCGCCGCCAGACCGATGCCAGGCGCTTCGTACATGGTTTCAAACATGTCGTCGACCAACTGGCGAATGCCGTCGTCCACAGCAGCCACCGGCTTGGCGATGGTACGCAGGCGCGAATCGGGAAATTCGAGAATGTTTAAAATGGCCATATACGTAAGAGATGCACTTGTAGGGTAAAGTCAAAATCGGCTGCTAGGCTTGGGGGCGTTACAAGACAAGCGGGCAGCCCTTGTAAAACAGAAGTCTCGCAAGACTCCACGTTTCACGCGAAGCCAACATGATAAAGGGATTCACCGCATGAGGAAATCACTACTCGCCCTGCTGCTGTTGGCCGCGACAGGCCTTGTCCAGGCGCAAGTACAACTCAAGGAAGGCCATCCAGAGCGCTACACCGTTGTCGCCGGTGACACGCTTTGGGACATCTCAGGCAAGTTTCTCAGTCAGCCATGGAAATGGCCGCAGCTCTGGAGAGCCAATCCGCAGGTTCACGACCCGGATCTGATCTACCCCGGCGACACCCTGACGCTGATCTACGTGGACGGTCAACCGAGGATCGTCGCCAATCGTGGCGAGTCTCGCGGCACCATCAAATTGTCACCGCGTGTGCGTAGCACGCCGATTGCCGACGCGATTCCCACCATCCCGTTGGGCGCGATCAACGCGTTTCTGCTGAACAACCGCATCATCGACACCCCTGAAGAATTCGAAACCGCCCCGTACATCGTGGCTGGCAACGGCGAGCGCGTGCTCAGTGGCGCCGGGGACCGCATCTACGCCCGTGGCCAATTCAGCCCGGACCACGTGTCGTACGGGGTCTTCCGTAAGGGCAAGACCTACTTTGATCCAGAGACCAACGTTCCGCTGGGCATCAATGCCGACGACGTGGGCAGTGGTGAAATCGTGGCGGCTGAAGGCGACATCGCAACCGTGCAGATGCAGCGCTCCACTCAGGAAGTCCGTCTGGGTGACCGCCTGTTCGTCAGCGAAGAGCGTGCGATCAACTCGACCTTCGTCCCAAGCGAGCCGCAGCAGGAAATTCGCGGCACGATCATCGACGTGCCACGGGGTGTGACGCAGATCGGCGAGTTCGACGTGGTCACCCTCGATCGCGGAAAGATGGACGGTCTGTCCGATGGCAACGTGTTGGCGATCTACAAAGCGGGTGAAACCGTCCGTGACCGCATCACGGGCGAACAGGTAAAGATTCCCGACGAGCGCTCCGGTCTGCTGATGGTGTTCCGCACCTATAACCACCTCGCTTACGGCATGGTATTGCACGCAACCCGATCGTTGGCGGTCAACGACCGGGTGCGCAATCCGTAATCCTATGTATCAGCTCTAAAACACTTTTTTCCACCGGCATGCTTCACTTATCTAAACGTTGTCAACAGAGTTATCCACAGGTTGGCCCACCTATTGAGGTGGGTTGCCGGTCAAGGAAGATCTCATGCCGATGTTCGAAAAAGTGGGGCAGTCGCCTGCCGAACTGGAGGCGCGGCTGCGGCTCCATCGCTTGCCTGAAATTGGTGGCAAGCGTTTTCAGACCCTCATCAATGCCTTCGGCAGCGCCTCTGCTGCCCTGAGTGCGCCAGCCTCCGCCTGGCGTTCTTTGCGTCTGCCCGCGATCAGTGCCGACGCCCGTCGCGACCCAACCGTACGCGATGGCGCGAGCGCCGCATTGGCCTGGCTAGAGCGTCCGGGCCAGCATTTGTTGATGTGGGACGACCCGGACTACCCCGCCCTGCTGGCCGAAATTCCTGATCCGCCGCCACTCCTTTTCGTCGCCGGTAATCGCGCTTTGCTTGATCGCCCACAGTTGGGAATGGTCGGCAGTCGGCGTGCATCCCGACCCGGGCTCGATACCGCTGCCGCATTTGCACGAAGCCTGGCGGGCGCCGGATTTGTCGTCACAAGCGGCTTGGCGTTGGGCATTGATGGGGCTGCTCATCAGGGTGCACTGGACGTTAAAGGCGCCACAATTGGCGTCTTGGGAACGGGGATCGAAAAACTTTATCCACAGCGGCACCGTCAGCTCGCGGCGAACATGGTGGCTCACGGTGGTGCGGTGGTTTCGGAGCTGCCGTTGGATGCTGATCCTCATGCCAGTAACTTTCCGCGTCGGAACAGGATTATCAGCGGCCTATCGCTGGGCGTACTGGTGGTAGAGGCGAGTGTTGCCAGTGGTTCGCTGATCACGGCGCGGCTGGCAGCGGAACAAGGCCGCGAGGTGTACGCCATTCCGGGGTCGATCCATCATCCCGGTGCGCGGGGCTGTCATCAGTTGATTCGGGAAGGCGCGACGCTGGTCGAAACCGTCGATCATATTCTTGAGGGTTTGCAAGGTTGGAAGAATCTGGCGCCCGCTCAAGCGCCTGTGGAAAACCCCGCCAAGCCCGACCATCCCCTGCTGGCGCTGCTGCACGCTGCGCCGCATACCAGCGAAGGGCTGGCTGCCAGTAGCGGGTGGTCACTGCCGAATGTGCTGGTGGCGCTGACGGAGCTTGAGCTGGACGGTTGCGTGGCGAGTGAGGCGGGACGATGGTTTGCCCGGGCACGCTGAGGTTAAACTGCCGACCAGGGTTTATTCGGAGAGCGAGTGATGGTCAGCAGTTGGCGTGTGCAACAAGCCGCACAAGAAATTCGTGCCGGGGCGGTGATTGCCTATCCAACCGAAGCGGTCTGGGGTTTGGGCTGTGATCCTTGGGATTTCGAGGCGGTGTACCGTTTGTTGGCGATCAAGGCGCGGCCTGTGGAAAAAGGCCTGATCCTGATTGCCGACAACATCCGTCAGTTCGACTTTCTGTTCGAAGACTTTCCAGAGCTGTGGATCGACCGCATGGCCAGCACCTGGCCGGGCCCGAACACATGGCTGGTGCCGCACCAGGGTCTGCTCCCCGACTGGATCACCGGTGGGCGCGACACCGTGGCCCTACGCGTCAGCGACCATCCGCAAGTCCGCGAACTGTGTGCCCTCACCGGCCCGCTGGTCTCCACCTCAGCCAACCCCACCGGCCGCCCGGCTGCCCGCTCCCGCTTGCGGATCGAGCAGTATTTCCATGGACAGCTGGACATGGTGTTGAACGGCGAACTGGGCGGCCGCCGCAATCCGAGCGTGATTCGGGATTTAGTGACAGCTGAAGTGGTGCGTGCAGGCTGAGGCAATTCTCTGATCGTTCTCACGCGGAGCGTGAGAACGATCAAGAGCCAGCGGCGTTAAGGCACCAGGATGATCGACCCCGTGGTGCGCCGACCCGACAGGTCGGTGTGCGCCTGAGCTGCGTCTTTCAACGCGTATTTCTTGATGTCATCGACCTTCACCTTGCCACTGGTGACCATCGCGAACACTTCATCCGCCATCGCCTGCAAGGCTTCCGGGCTGTTGGCGTAGGAGCCCAGGGTCGGACGGGTCACGTACAGCGAGCCTTTCTGCGCCAGAATCCCCAGGTTCACACCCGACACCGCGCCCGAGGCATTGCCGAAGCTGACCAGCAGTCCGCGCAGCTCCAGGCAATCCAACGACGTTTCCCACGTGTCTTTGCCGACGCCGTCGTACACCACCGATACTTTCTTACCGTCGGTCAGCTCCAGCACGCGCTTGGCCACGTCTTCCTTGCTGTAGTCGATCACTTCCCACGCGCCGTTCGCCTTGGCGACAGCGGCTTTTTCCGGAGAACTGACGGTACCGATCAGCTTCACGCCCAGCGCAGCCGCCCATTGGCAGGCAATCGAGCCCACGCCACCGGCGGCCGCGTGGAACAGAATGATTTCTTCAGGACGGATTTCATACGTCTGGCGGAACAGGTACTGCACGGTCAGGCCCTTGAGCATGATCGCGGCGGCCTGTTCGAAGCTGATGTCGTCCGGCAGTTTCACCACGTTGGCGCCTTGCGTCAGGTGCAGATCCGCGTAGCTGCCCAACTGGCCAGTGCCGTAACCGACACGGTCGCCCACCTTGACGTGAGTCACTTCGCTGCCGACGGCCTCGACCACGCCCGCACCTTCATTTCCCAGTCCCGACGGCATCGAGGCGACGGGATACAGGCCAGTGCGGAAATAGGTTTCGATGAAGTTGACGCCAATCGCTTTGTTGCGCACGACGACTTCTTTTGGACCCGGTTTGGCCGGTTCGAAATCGACATATTCAAGGACTTCAGGGCCGCCGTGGCTGCGGAACTGGATACGCTTTGCCATTTGCTTTCTCCGTCATGGATCGAAACTGCTGGAACAAAACTGTGGGTGCGAAAGGGCTCTATCGGACTCCTTCGCTCGGACTTCGTCAACTGCGGCCGCGCGCGAGCCGGTGTATGCTACGCGCCACTTTCAGGATGTCGTTCACGCCAGCGGTGCCATTGCCGAATGCACGCCAGAAGCGGAACGACGCTCAAAATACCGGTTACACGTTACTTCAAGGTACGCCCATGTCCTCACGCACCGATGCCGTCAAAGCCTACCTGCTCGACCTGCAAGACCGGATCTGCGCCGCGCTGGAGCAAGAAGACGGCAGCGGCCGCTTCGTCGAAGACGCCTGGGAGCGTCCGGCGGGCGGCGGTGGTCGTACTCGCGTGATCGAGAACGGTGGCCTGTTCGAAAAAGGCGGGGTCAACTTCTCCCACGTCTTCGGCGCCGGTTTGCCCCCTTCCGCCAGCGCTCATCGACCGGAACTCGCGGGTCGCGGCTTCGAAGCGCTGGGCGTGTCGCTGGTGATGCATCCGCACAACCCACATGTTCCGACCTCACACGCCAACGTGCGTTTCTTCATCGCTGAAAAAGAGGGCGAAGAGCCGGTCTGGTGGTTCGGCGGCGGGTTCGACCTCACGCCTTATTACGGCGTCGAGGAAGACTGCGTTCATTGGCACCGTGTGGCCGAGCAGGCCTGTGCGCCGTTCGGAGCGGACGTCTACCCGCGTTACAAAGCCTGGTGCGACCGCTATTTCCACATCAAGCACCGCAACGAGCCCCGGGGCGTCGGCGGCCTGTTTTTCGATGATTTGAACGAATGGGATTTCGACACCAGCTTTGCCTTCCTGCGCGCCATCGGTGATGCCTTTGTTGAGGCGTACCTGCCGATCGTTCAACGCCGCAAGGCCACGCCGTTTACGCCGCAGCAGCGCGAATTTCAGGAATTCCGCCGTGGCCGTTACGTGGAGTTCAACCTGGTGTACGACCGCGGCACCCTGTTCGGGCTGCAATCGGGCGGGCGTACCGAGTCGATCCTCATGTCGCTGCCGCCGCAAGTGCGCTGGGGCTACGACTGGAAGGCCGCGCCGGGCAGTGAAGAGGCGCGCCTGACCGAGTATTTCCTGCAAGACCGCGACTGGCTGGCCGAAGGAGCACAAGCATGACCGATCACTACGTTGTTTTCGGCAACCCTATCGCTCACAGCAAGTCGCCACTGATTCATCGCTTGTTCGCGGAACAGACCGGCGAATCGCTGGATTACCAGACCGCGCTGGCGCCGCTGGACGGTTTCCCGGCGTTCGCCAAACAGTTCTTCGAGTCAGGCAAGGGCGCAAACGTCACGGTGCCGTTCAAGGAAGAGGCGTATCGACTAGCGGATCAACTGACCGATCGCGGCCGTCGCGCCGGTGCCGTGAACACGCTGGCGATTCAGGTGGATGGCACGTTGTTGGGCGACAACACCGACGGCGCCGGGTTGGTGCGAGACCTGACGGTGAACCACGGCGTCACTCTCAAAGACAAACGCATCCTGTTGCTAGGGGCCGGTGGCGCGGTGCGTGGTGCGCTGGCGCCATTGCTGGCGGAAGAGCCTTACGTGCTGGTGATCGCCAATCGTACGGTGGAAAAGGCCGAGCAATTGGCGAAGGAATTCGCCGAATTGGGACCTGTTTTGCCGGCCGGGTATGACTGGCTGGAAGAGCCCTTCGACGTGATCATCAACGCCACGTCAGCGAGCCTGGCGGGTGAGTTGCCACCGATTGCGCCGAGCTTGATTCAGCCGGGCGAAACGTTTTGCTACGACATGATGTACGGCAAGGAACCGACCGCGTTCTGCCGTTGGGCGACCGAGCATCAGGCCGGGCAGGCGGTGGACGGTTTGGGGATGTTGGTGGAGCAGGCGGCAGAGGCATTCTACGTATGGCGCGGTGTTCGCCCTGATTCGACGCCAGTACTGGCGGAGTTGCGGCGGTTGATGGCCGAGGCCTGATCCCGAGCCGTCATAAATATTCCTGCCAACGGTGTCCCCCTGTGGGAGCGAATTCATTCGCGAAACGGTGGTACAAGCGACGGAGATGCGTCGAATGTACCGGCCATTCGCGAATGAATTCGCTCCTACAGGTCAGGCACCGGCCTTGAGATCGGAGAGATCACAAGGCCGTGCGTCACGCTTATAACTTTGCTTTAACCGCCGTCAGTGCATCTTTGTCGTCGATGGTTTTCACGCCGTCGAGCCATTTTTCAAGCACGGCAGGGTTGGCCTTGATCCACGCCTTCACCGCGTCGGTGTTGCTGATCTTCTTGCTGTCCACTTCCTGCATGATGCTGTTTTCCATGTCCTGAGTGAACGTCAGGTTGGAGAACAGTTTGGCCACGTTCGGGCAAGCGTCGGCGTAGCCTTTGCGGGTCACGGTGTAGACGCTGCCGGTGTCACCGAAGTATTTCTCGCCGCCCTTCAGGTAGTGCATGCCTTTGATTTGCACGTTCATCGGGTGCGGGGTCCAGCCGAGGAAGACCACGAAGTCTTTCTTCTTCACGTTACGCTTCACTTCGGCCAGCATCGCCTGTTCGCTGGACTCGACCAGCTTCCAGTCGCCCAGGTCGAACTCGTTCTTTTTGATGATCTCCTGAATCGACGCGTTGGCCGGAGCCCCCGAGCCGATGCCGTAGATCTTCTTGTGAAACTTCTCGGCAAATTTGTTCAGGTCGGCGAAATCATGCACGCCCGCGTCGTAGACATAGTCCGGGACCGCGAGGGTGAACTCGGTGCCTTCCAGGTTTTTCTTGTACTGCGTCACGTCCCCCGTGGCGATAAACTTGTCATAGAACCCCTGCTGCGCAGGCATCCAGTTGCCCAGGAACACGTCCATCTGACCGTCCTTGAGACCACCATAGGCAATCGGCACTGCCAGCGTATCGACCTTGGTCTTGTAACCCATGCCTTCGAGCAGGAAACCCGCCGTGGCATTGGTTGCAGCGATGTCGCTCCAACCTGGATCGGCCATCTTGACCGTACTGCAGCTCGCGTCAGCGGCGTATGCAACGACGCTGCCCAAGCTCATCACCGCAACCGCCAGCGTTGTGAACAACTTCTTCATGGTGTGCCCCTTTTTGGTTTTCTAGGTGTTGGCAGGGTTCAAGGTTGTGGATAACGGGCCTTGCGCTCCAGATCGTCGAGATCGATATGGTTGCGCATGTATTGCTGACTGGCGTCTACCAGCGGCTGGTGATCCCAACTCTTCAGCTTGCCGAGCGCCAGCGACTCGGCGACGAAACGCCGACGACGCTGGCTGGCGAGCACCTGGTGGTGTATCGCCGGAATGTCCCATTTGGCCTTCGCTTCAGCCAGGAACGTGTTGAACAGGTCGCGATGGGCCTCGGATTGGCTCAACTCTTCCTGCTCCTTCGGATCGTCGTGCACGTCGTACAGCAGACATGGGTCCTGTTCCGAATAGATAAATTTATAGGCGCCGCGACGAATCATCATCAACGGGCTGTTGGTGCCTTCGGCCATGTACTCGCCAAACACTTCGTCATGGCCGCCCTCGCCTTGCAAATGCGGCAAAAGCGAGCGACCGTCCAGTGGCAGACCGGCTTCCAGATTCCCTTCGGCCAGCGCCACGAACGTCGGCAGCAGGTCGGCGGTGGACACGGCAGCCTTCACGCGGCCAGCCTTGAATTGCCCCGGAGCGTACACCAGCAGCGGCACGCGGGCCGACATTTCAAACCAGTGCATTTTGTACCAGAGACCACGCTCGCCGAGCATGTCGCCGTGGTCGCCCGAGAACACGATGATGGTGTCGTCGGCCAGGCCGGTGTCTTCGAGGGTCTTCAGCAGTTTGCCGACATTGTCGTCGATATAGCTGCACGCGCCGAAATACGCGCGGCGGGCGTCACGGATCTTGTTCTCCGGCAGCGGCTTGTCCCACAGGTCGTAGACCTTGAGCAGGCGCTGGGAGTGGGGGTCCTGATCGGCCTGGACAGGGGGCGCAGGCGGCATCGGAATCTCGTCGTCGTTGTAGAGATTCCAGTATTCCTTGGGGATGGTGTACGGGTCGTGGGGGTGAGTCATCGACACGGTCAGGCAGAACGGCTGATCGCCATCTTCACGCACGTGATCGAACAGGTATTGCTGAGCCTTGAACACCACCTCTTCGTCGAAATCGAGCTGGTTGGTGCGCACGCATGGGCCGGCTTGCAGCACCGACGACATGTTGTGATACCAGGTTGGGCGCACGTCCGGCTCGTCCCAGTTCACCGCCCAACCGTAGTCGGCGGGGTAGATGTCGCTGGTCAGGCGCTCTTCATAGCCGTGCAGCTGATCCGGGCCGCAGAAATGCATCTTGCCCGACAGCGCGGTGCGATAGCCGAGACGACGCAGGTAGTGGGCGTAGGTCGGAACATCGGCAGGAAAGTCGGCAGCATTGTCGTAAGCGCCAATCTTGCTCGGGAGCTGGCCGCTGACCAGGGTAAAACGCGACGGTGCGCACAGCGGGCTGTTGCAATAGGCAGCGTCGAACACCACGCCCTCAGCGGCGAGGCGGCTCAAATTGGGCATCTTGATTGGAGATGAGGCGTAAATCGGCAACATCGGCGCGGCCATCTGATCGGCCATGATGAAAAGAATGTTCTTGCGCTTCATGTCTTCGCGGCATTCCATAGTGAATATTTATGCGAAATTGCTGGTCCAGAGAATGAGACCCATGGATTCAGCGGTAAAGCCCATAAAACGCAATGCCTAGGATAAGCCACACTTATGTTTGAAGCCCTCGGTGACATGTCGTTGGACCTGCTTCGCGGTTTCGAGTCCGCTGCCCGACTGCGCAGTTTTACAGCGGCGGCCATCGAACTCGGCACCACCCAACCGGCCATTAGCCAGCAAATCAAAAGGTTAGAAGAACAACTGGCAACGCGCCTGTTCGATCGCATCTATCGCGGCATCGAACTCACCGACGCGGGGGAGATTCTGTTCAATCACGTGCAGGCCGGTTTGCAGTCGATGGACGCCGGATTGAGCCTGATCACCGAGCAGCATCAGCATGAGGTGTTGCAAGTGGCGACCGACTTCGCCTTCGCCGCGTACTGGCTGATGCCGCGTCTGCACCGCTTTCACAAAGACAACCCCGACGTTGACGTCAGTCTGGTCACCAGCGAACGCAGCCACAGCATGTTGCGTGCTGATATCGACGTGGCGGTGCTGTTTGGCGACGGCCGTTTCAAGCAGGGTGAAAGCCACTGGCTGTTCAGCGAAGAGGTGTTTCCGGTGTGCAGCCCCAAACTGCTGGCCGGGCGTGATCTGCCGCTGCGGCCCGAAGCGCTGAAAGAGTTTCCGCTGCTGCACCTGCGGGGTGAAGGCGGCAACAACTGGTTCGATTGGGGCGGCGTGTTTCGCGCCCTCGGCATCGCTCAAGCGCCTGCACCCGGGCAGTTGAGATTCGACAATTACACGCTGTTGATTCAGGCCGCGATTGGCGGGCAAGGCGTGGCCATCGGCTGGCGGCATCTGGTGGATGAGCTGCTGGAGCAGGGGCTGTTGTGCCGGCCCATCGAGGCCACGGCCATTTCAGCCTACGGTTATTACATCGTGCTCCCGCAACGCAAACGGCGGGTGCAGATCGTGCAGCGGTTTGTTGATTGGTTAAAAAGCGAGCAGGCGTTAAGCGGGGATTCGCTGGTCGGCAAGCCGTTGCCGTCCATCGCGGTTTAGACGCGGCCGGCTCACAATGTGTCATGCCAAATGAAGGGAGAACCCAGATGTCATCAATCGAGGGCTACCACGCCCATGTCTACTTCGACGCCCAGACAATCGAGCAGGCGCGGGCCCTGTGCGAGACGGTTGCGGCGAAATTCGATATCCGCATGGGGCGTGTGCATGAACGGCCTGTCGGACCGCATCCGGACTGGAGTTGCCAGTTGGCATTCGCCCACGAGCAATTTGCGGATGTGATGTTGTATCTGGCGCTGAATCGCAGCGGGCTGGTGGTGTTCACCCACCCTCTTACCGGGGATGACCTGGCGGATCACACCGAGCATGCGATCTGGATGGGAGCGATTCGGGAGTTGAATGTGGGGATGTTCAGGTAGTCGTTGTCTGGCGCCGATATCAACTGTAGGAGCGAATTCATTCGCGAAGTGGTGGCACATCCCACAGATATCTGTCGGATGTACCGGCCATTCGCGAATGAATTCGCTCCCACAGGTTTGCCCCTTTTTGCCAGGGGGAACCTTAGTTCAGCACACCGTCCAGAATCTCATACACAATCCCGCTGCCAATCGCGACGAGCACGACATCCGGGCCCAGGCGGCGCCATTCGTAGCCGTCGTAACGTGGCAAGAATTCCTGCGAGCGGGCGTCGAGGCGGCGGCCGTAACCCCGTGGCAGCGGATGACCCTTCACGATGTGCACGTTCGGTGGCAGCGGCTGGCCGCGACCGATGACCTCGCGATGCTCTTGAATCGTGCGGCGAACGTCACCGAAATCAGCTGGCGGGCGACCACCTCCGCGATGATCGTCGCCACGGTTGTCAGCGCGATGATCATTGCCCCGATTATTCTGTGGACCCCCTTGTGGCCCATGATCCTGATGCTGGCCTTGGCCGTGATCATCATGACCGTCACGTTGATCCGGCGGCGCCGCGTGCACCAAGGCACTGGCACTGAGCATCAGCACGCCCAACCCGGCGATCAAACGATTCGAGACTTTCATGTAGCGTGCTCCTGGGCGAATTCGAGGCAGCAAAAAGGGGTTCAGAATCAGGTCCTGAACCCCTTTTGCTGTACTGCTTAGTCTGCTAACGAACCCGTTGATTCCTCTGTATCAGAAACTTTACGTTCAGGACACACGGGCCTTACGCACGCCTTCCGACAGTTCCGAACACAGCTTCAGCACGTTGCTCACCGCCTGATCAGGCGATTGCGCGTTGGCGATGTGGTCGATCAGTGCCGAACCCACCACCACGCCATCGGCTACGCGAGCAATCGCGGCCGCCTGTTCCGGCGTACGAATCCCGAAGCCGACGCTGATCGGCAGGTCCGAATGACGGCGCAGACGCGCAACGGCTTCCTTGACGTGCTCGATGGTCGCCGAGCCCGCGCCCGTGACACCGGCCACCGACACGTAATAGACGAAGCCCGAGCTGCCATTCAAAACGGTTGGCAGACGCTTGTCGTCAGTGGTCGGCGTGGTCAGGCGAATGAAGTCCAGACCCGCGTCTTGCGCTGGATCACACAGCTCGCCGTTATGCTCGGGCGGCAGGTCCACGACGATCAGGCCATCAACGCCGGATTCGTGCGCTTCGGAGATGAAACGCTCGACGCCGTAGTTGTGAATCGGGTTGTAGTAACCCATCAGTACTAGCGGTGTACTACTGTCTTCGGCGCGGAACTCGCGAACCATTTGCAGAGTTTTCGCCAAGTTTTGCTTAGCGTCCAGCGCGCGAATGTTCGCCAGCTGAATCGCCGGACCGTCGGCCATTGGATCGGTGAACGGCATGCCCAGCTCGATCACGTCAGCACCGGCTTTTGGCAGACCCTTGAGGATCGCCAGCGAGGTGTCATACGCCGGGTCGCCTGCGGTGATGAAGGTCACCAGGGCGGCGCGGTCTTGTTCTTTCAGCTCGGCAAAACGGGTTTGCAGGCGGCTCATCAGTGTTTCTCCTGCTGGGACAGATCCAGGTGGTGCATGACGGTTTGCATGTCCTTGTCGCCGCGACCGGACAGGTTGACCACCATCAGGTGATCTTTCGGCAGCGTCGGCGCGCGTTTGAACACTTCGGCCAGGGCGTGAGCACTTTCCAGCGCCGGGATGATGCCTTCCAGACGGCAGCACTGGTGGAACGCCGCCAAGGCTTCGTCGTCAGTGATCGAGGTGTATTCCACGCGACCGATGTCATGCAACCACGCATGCTCAGGGCCGATGCCGGGGTAATCCAGACCGGCGGAAATCGAGTGGGCGTCGATGATCTGGCCATCGTCGTCTTGCAGCAGGAAGGTGCGGTTGCCGTGCAGGACGCCTGGCACGCCGCCGTTCAGGCTCGCCGCGTGCTTGCCGGTTTCGATGCCGTGACCGGCCGCTTCGACGCCGATGATGCGCACGCTGGTGTCATCCAGGAACGGGTGGAACAGCCCCATGGCGTTGGAGCCGCCGCCGATGCACGCCACCAGGCTGTCTGGCAGGCGGCCTTCCTGTTCTTGCAACTGCACGCGGGTTTCCTTGCCGATCACGGCCTGGAAATCGCGGACCATTGCCGGGTACGGGTGCGGTCCAGCCACTGTGCCGATCAAATAGAACGTCGTGTCAACGTTGGTCACCCAGTCACGCAGGGCTTCGTTCATCGCGTCTTTCAAGGTGCCGGTACCGGCCACGACCGGAATCACCGTGGCACCCAGCAGCTTCATGCGGAACACGTTGGCCTGCTGGCGCTCGATGTCCGTGGTGCCCATGTAGATCACGCATTCCAGACCGAAACGCGCCGCTACGGTGGCAGTCGCTACGCCGTGCATGCCCGCGCCGGTTTCGGCGATGATGCGTTTCTTGCCCATGCGACGCGCCAGCAGGATCTGGCCGATGCAGTTGTTGATCTTGTGAGCGCCGGTGTGGTTCAGCTCTTCGCGCTTCAGGTAAATCTTCGCGCCGCCGCAGTGTTCGGTCAGACGCTCAGCGAAATACAGCGGGCTTGGACGTCCGACGTAGTCGCGCTGGAAGTAGGCCAGTTCCTTGAGGAACGCAGGATCTTCCTTCGCCGCTTCGTATTCGCGGTTTAGGTCGAGGATCAGGGGCATCAGGGTTTCAGCGACGTAACGACCGCCGAACGCGCCGAACATGCCGCGATCATCCGGGCCATTGCGGTATTGGGTCTCTGTCTGGGACATAGGAACCTCCAGGGTGACAAATAGGGTGAGCCGTTGAGGCAGTGAAGACACTTTAACCAGCGCCAAAGCCGATGAAAACCGATAAGATCGCCGCAACCTGTCAGAAAAACTCACAGATACCATGAGCCGCGACCTTCCCCCCCTAAACGCTTTGCGCGCCTTCGAAGCCACCGCCCGCCTAAACAGCGTTAGTCAGGCCGCCGAACAGTTGCACGTCACCCATGGTGCAGTCAGCCGCCAGTTGAAAGTGTTGGAAGAACACTTGGGCGTGAGCCTGTTCAGCAAGGATGGACGCGGCCTGAAACTCACAGATGCAGGTGTTCGTCTGCGCGATGCCAGTGGCGAGGCGTTCGACCGGTTGCGCAGCGTGTGCGCCGAGTTGAGTCAGGGCAGCGCCGATGCGCCGTTCGTCTTGGGATGTTCAGGGAGTTTGCTGGCGCGCTGGTTCATTCCGCGATTGGGCCGACTTAATGCCGACCTGCCCGATCTGCGGTTACACCTGTCAGCGGGCGAAGGCGATCTCGATCCTCGGCGGCCTGGTCTGGACGCACTGCTAATCTTCGCAGAGCCGCCATGGCCCTCCGACATGCAGGTAATCGAACTGGCGAGCGAGCGCATCGGGCCAGTGCTGAGCCCTCGTTTTTCGCGATACGAAACGTTACGGAACAGCCCCGCACAGGCATTGCTGCATGAGCCGCTGCTGCAAACCCTGTCGCGTCTGCAAGCGTGGCCGAGCTGGGCCAAGCAGAACGGCATCGATCCCGGCGCGCTGAAATACGGTCAGGGTTTCGAGCATCTGTATTACTTGCTGGAGGCCGCTGTCTCGGGCCTTGGCATCGCCATCGCCCCGGAACCGTTGGTGGCCGATGACTTAAAAGCCGGACGCCTCGCTGCGCCGTGGGGCTTCAGCGAAACCCCGGCGCAACTGGCGTTATGGGTGCCTAAACGCGCCGCCGATGGGCGGGCCCAGCAACTGGCTCAATGGCTCAAGCAAGAGCTGGCGCATTCAGGCCGGGCCTGATCAGGTGTGATCAGTTGCCGCGCTTGCACAGCAGATAAGCGGCCAGCAGGCCCACTGCACCGACGGCCACACCGGCTGTGGTCCAAGGGTGCTCTTGCGCATAGTCACGGGTTGCGACGCTGGCTTCGCGGGTCTTCACTTTGGCGTCTTCGTAGACGTCGCTCAACAGGCTGCGTGAATGGCTCAGCGCGCTTTCGGCGTTGGCTTTCAGCGTCTTCAGGGTTTTCCGCGACTCGTCCGAAGCGTCCGACTTCAAGCTCTCCAACGACTTGAGCAGACTTTCGATCTCAGCTTCCATACTTTGCAAAGACGCTTTACGGGATGACGTGAATGCCATGATTTGACTCTCCTGCAGTGATGAGTGGCGTGTGTTGATTCCGACTACAGGGTTTTCAGAAAGTGCAGTGCGGTTTTACCGCGCGGTTATTTGTGAACTTTTGTGAGCCTTTCCCCGCCAGAGCTAAAGAGCTTTTCACTGCTACGCTCCCTTAGAAGTCCACTTGGAGAACTGCCATGTCTGATCATCACACTTACAAACTGCTTGAACTGGTCGGCTCGTCGACTACCAGCACCGACGATGCAATCCAGAATGCCATCGCTCGTGCCGCCGAAACCGTGAAGCACCTGGAGTGGTTCGAAGTGCTCGAAACCCGCGGCCACATCAAGGACGGCAAGGTCGCGCACTTCCAGGTGACCATCAAAGTGGGCTTCCGCCTCGAAAACAGCTGATGAACTTTTACGCTGGCTGAATGCCACAACCTTCGCTATACATACCGCGCCGTTCGTGAATTCGGACGCGAGGATCATGTGCACGGGCCGCTCCTTTGGGCGGCCTCTTACGCTTGAAAAGCGCCTGACGAGGGAGTGTGACCGATGAAGAAGATTCTTTTGGCGGTAGGGTTGTTGAGTATTGCGGGCACCACCTTTGCAGCCGGGAAATCGTGCGATGACGTGAAGGCGGACATCGATGCGAAGATCAAGGCCAAGGGCGTGGCGTCTTACACGTTGGAAGCGGTGGACAAAGGCAGCGCGGCAGACGGAAAAGTCGTCGGCACCTGCGACGGCGGCAGCAAGGAAATCGTCTACAAACGCGGTTGATTCTGCTCGCTTCAATAAAAAACCGACGCATCACGCGTCGGTTTTTTTATGGGCGTTACCCTCACTGTAGGAGCATGGCTTGTCCCGCGATCGGCTGCGAAGCAGTCGTAACCCCGGTGCATGCGGTCTACCTGATACGCCGTGTTAACCGATCCACGACGACTGCGTCGCCGATCGCGGGGCAAGCCGCGCTCCTACAGCTTGGAAACGGTGATCAGCCCATCGCCACCTGCGCCAAAATCTCATACGAGCGCAACCGATCCGCATGCTCATACATGTCGCACGTGAAGATCAGCTCGTCCGCGTCGGTCTGCTCTAGCAGCACGTCCAGCTTGGCGCGGATTTTCTCGGGGCCGCCGACCATCGCCAACCCGAGGAAGTCCATCACCGCTTCGCGTTCGTGGGGCAGCCACAGGCCGTTCATGGTTTCCACAGGCGGCTTTTGCATCAGGCTCTGGCCACGCATCAGGTTGAGAATGCGCTGGTAGACCGACGTCACCAGATAATCCGCCTGCTCATCGGTATCTGCCGCTGCGAGAGGCACGCCGAGCATCACGTACGGCTTGTCCAGCACGGCAGAAGGCTGGAAGTGATTGCGGTACACACGAATGGCCTCGTGCATGAATCGCGGCGCGAAGTGCGAAGCGAAGGCATACGGCAACCCGCGCTGACCGGCCAGCTGTGCGCTGAACAGGCTCGAACCCAGCAGCCAGATCGGCACGTTGGTGTTGGTGCCCGGCACAGCGATCACGCGCTGATGGGGCTGACGCGGTCCGAGGTAGCTCATCAGCTCGGCGACGTCGTCGGGAAAGTCGTCTGCGCTTCCGGAGCGTTCGCGGCGCAGGGCACGCGCGGTCATTTGATCGGAGCCCGGTGCACGGCCCAGACCCAAGTCGATGCGGCCTGGGTACAAACTGGCCAGGGTGCCGAACTGCTCGGCAATGACCAGTGGCGCGTGGTTGGGGAGCATGACGCCGCCGGAGCCGACGCGAATGGTCGAGGTGCCCCCCGCCAGGTAGGCCAGCAACACCGAGGTCGCGGAGCTGGCGATGCCGTCCATGTTGTGGTGTTCAGCGACCCAAAAACGGTTGTAGCCCCATTTCTCGGCGTGTTGCGCCAGATCCAGCGAATTGTGCAGCGATAAGGCCGGGCCTTTGTCTTCGCGCACCGGCACCAGATCGAGCATGGAAATTTTCACATCAGCTAGGCGTTTCATAGGCTGTGGTGAGTCCTCTTGGGGGCCAAGTCGGACGCCCGAAGTTGATGGGCGCGAGAGCATAGCCTGCGTTAAGCCTAAATATTTGCGTTAAGGCCTTAGGATACGTCTGGATTCTGAGGTTGCAATGGGCAAAGCGAAATTTCCTACTAATTTGGTCGGAAATTACCTTTCAAGAAATCGGCAAATAAAGCACGTGCGTCACAACCGTTGAACTTAGTCCCGCCTACACTCCTCAGACTTTTGGTCAGCGTGCGAGTCCATCGCACTTATTCAACAAGGAGACACCATGAGCATCGTCAAGAAAGCATCCGCCCATTGGGAAGGTGACCTGAAGTCCGGCATCGGTAGCATCTCCACGGAAACCGGCGTGCTGCGCGAAGCACCGTACGGCTTCAAGGCCCGTTTCGAAGGCGGCAAAGGCACTAACCCTGAAGAACTGATCGGCGCGGCCCACGCGGGTTGTTTCTCGATGGCCCTGTCGATGATCCTCGGCGGCGCGAACCTGAAAGCCGACAGCATCGACACTCAAGCCGAGGTCACTCTCGACCAGGATGGCGAAGGGTTTTCGATCACCGCCGTGCACCTGATCCTCAAGGCCAAAGTGCCAGGCGCCACTCAGGCGCAGTTCGATGAGTTGACCGCCAAAGCCAAAGAAGGCTGCCCGGTCTCCAAAGTGCTGAATGCCAAGATCACGCTGGATGCCACACTGCTGAGCTAATCCTGCGCTGACGCGACACCCCGATGACCCGCCCATGCGGGTCATCTGCGTTTCAGGGTCATGAGAACCGGTTCAGGTCAGCAAGGTCATATGAAGGGCCGACGCGATCCGCGCGGCATCGAAGGAGTCGAACATGAAACGTATCGCTACCACCCTGATCCTCGCTGCACTGACCACCAGCGTGTTCGCCGCTCCCAAGCCTTGTGATGAGCTCAAGGCCGAAATCGAGGCCAAGATTCAGGCGCAAAATGTCAGCTCGTACACCCTTGAAGTCGTCAGCAACGAAGAGGTTCATGACCAGAATATGGTCGTGGGTACGTGTGAAAACGGCACGAAGAAGATCATTTATCAGAAGAATGATCGCTGATCCCCGAGCCAGCGACGATCCCTGTAGAAGCGAATTCATTCGCGATTGGCCGGTGCAGGCAATGCACTTCTTTCGCCTGACCCTTTTTTGCGAATGAATTGGCTCCCACTGGCCATCAACCCACTGTGCAATCGCGTTTGATCTTGATCACGGAATACAAAAAATCTGCCCCTCTTCCGCCAGCACCTTGCGCTGTTCATCGCGCAATTGCGCGTCGATGCTGTTGGCGATGTGGCGGACGTCGAGTCTGTAACGGCGGCCCGCTTCGAAATGGTCATAGTTGATCGTCACGTAACAGGTCAGCTCGTTGTAGATGTCCATCGACAACCCCATCCCGCCCGGCGCGTATTCATAGTCGTAGCGCACTTCGAGCTTATGCTTGCCCGGCGTTACCTGGAAATAGCGACCGTCTTCCGTTCTGACGCCGTCGAGTTTGTCGGCCATCAGGGTCTTGCCCGTGAACGTGTGCAGATCGACCCACGCCTGTTGCGGGTCAACCGCAGGCAACGGGCCTGCGCATCCGGCCAGCAGACTCAGGGCAATGATCGACAAGGGCAGGCGCATGACAAACTCCGCATTCAGGGAAATAACAAGAAGGTTGCGACGAAGGTCGTCTCTCCGGCATAACGCTGGGGGCAACCCTTTATTCCGACGTTAAGGCCGCTGCATGAATCGATTGAACATCTTGTGGTTCCGGCGCGGCGTGCCGATGCTGGCGATTTTACTCCTCAGCGGTTGCTCCAGTCTTTCCTATTACACACAGTTGGCGGGCGGCCAATTGGCATTGCTGCGCGCCCGCGAACCGGTGGCCGCCGTGATTGCCGATCCGCAGCGCGACCCCAAACTGCGCGACCGTCTGCGCACGTCGCAGCAGGCCCGCGAGTTCGCCAGTCGGCACCTGCATCTGCCGGACAATCAGAGCTATCGACTCTATGCCGACATTCATCGGCAATACGTGGTCTGGAACGTTTTTGCCACGGGCGAGTTCTCGCTCGACCCCGTGACCCACTGCTTTCCCATCGCAGGCTGCGTGGCCTATCGCGGCTACTACGACCAGAGCGCGGCGCGGGGCGAAGCGGCGCTGCAAAAGCTCGACGGCAAGGACGTTTACGTCAGCGGCGTGGAGGCATACTCGACGCTGGGCTGGTTCAACGACCCGATTATCAGTTCGATGATGACCTGGGGCGATGAACGTCTCGCGACGCTGATCTTCCATGAGCTGGCGCACCAGCGTTTTTACGTGAAGGACGACAGCGAGTTCAACGAGTCCTATGCCACCTTCGTGGAGCAGGAAGGCACACGACAATGGCGTGCAGCCCGTGGGATGTCGCCTGAAACAGCGTCATCCGAAACCCTGCGTCGCGATCAACTGACGCAACTGGTACTGGATACGCGAGACCGGCTGAAAACGTTGTATGCCGAACCGTTGAGCGCGGACGTCATGCGTCAGCGTAAGGCCACCGAATTTGAGCGCTTGCGTGGTCAATACAAGCAATTGCGCGACAGTCAGTGGGGTGGCGACAAGCGTTTCGATGCGTGGGTGTACGCACCGATGAACAACGCGCGGCTGCTGCCGATTGGGTTGTATGACCAATGGACGCCAGCGTTTGCGGCGCTGTTCAAACAGGTGGACGGGGATTGGCCAGCGTTTTTCACCGCCGCGGAAACGCTCGGCAGGTTGCCCCAAGAGGAGCGCAAGGCGGCATTGGAGCGGTTGCTGAAGAAGTCCTGAGCGACTGCCCCTGAACTGCTCAAAGAGACTGTGCAGAGATCAGGATCGCGGGGCGAGCAAAATCCCAAAAACAACAAACCCCAGCCAAGGCCGGGGTTTGTACTCAAACGGTGCAGCGATCAATCAACCGCTGAATGCGCCGCAGGCAACGATTCCTTGCTGCGCCAATGGGGCAGAGAGTTCCAGTAGCGCTGACCCTTGGCGTCGTCGTACATGCCTTCCCAACGGGCGATGACCAGGACGGCCAAGGCGTTACCGATGACATTCAGTGCGGTACGCGCCATGTCCATGATCCGGTCAACGCCAGCGATGAACGCCAGGCCCTCCAGCGGGATACCCACGCTGCCCAGGGTCGCCAGCAGCACCACGAACGACACGCCCGGCACACCGGCGATGCCTTTGGAGGTGACCATCAGCGTCAGCACCAGCATGATCTGTTGGCTGATCGGCATGTCGATGCCATAAAGCTGCGCGATGAACAGCGCCGCGATGCTTTGGTACAGGGTCGAGCCGTCGAGGTTGAACGAATAGCCGGTCGGCACCACAAAACTGCTGATAGCCTTCGGCGCGCCGTAGGCTTCCATCTTTTCGATCACGCGCGGCAGCACGGTTTCAGAACTCGCGGTGGAATAAGCCAGCACCAGCTCATCCTTGAAGATGCGCATGAGCTTGATCACCGAGAAACCGAACAAACGGGCGATCAGTCCTAGCACTACGAAAGCAAAGAAAGCGATGGCGACGTAAACCAGAATCACCAGCTTGGCCAGGGGCAGCAGCGAGGCGAAACCGAAGTTGGCGACGGTCACGGCGATCAGCGCGAACACGCCGATGGGCGCGTAGTTCATGATCATGTGAGTGACCTTGAACATCGTTTCCGAGACGCCCTGGAACACTTTGACCAGCGGTTCACGCACTTCTGCGTTCAGGCTGGACAGGCCCAGGCCGAAGAATACGGAGAAGAAGATGATCGGCAGCATGTCGCCACGAGCAACGGCGGCGAAGATGTTCGACGGGATCAGGTTGAGGATCGTCGCGATAAAGGCGTGATCATGTTGCACCTCGGCGGTGGTCTTCTCGTATTGCGAGATGTCCACGGTGCCCAGCGTGCTCATGTCGATGCCAGTGCCCGGATGGAAAACGTTGGCCAGCAAGAGGCCGACAACGATGGCGATGGTGGTGACGACTTCGAAATACAAAATGGTCTTCAGGCCGATGCGACCGAGCTTTTTCGCGTCGCCCACCCCTGCGATGCCGACGATCAACGACGAGATGACGATCGGGATAACGATCATCTTGATCAGGCGGATAAAAATATCGCCTGCGGGCTGCAGAATGTTGCTGATCCACCAGGCCTTCTCAGCGCTGAAGTGGTTGAGCACAGCACCCAGCGCGATGCCCAGCACCAGACCGATGAGGATCTGCCAGGCGAGGCTGATTTTTGCCTTCTTCATGTCGTTAACCTTGTTGTAGTTGGCGTGGACATTTCTCACCGACACTTTCGGGGTCGCTCTTGTGAAGTCGAATCGAAGCGCGGATGCCCTTGAATCTGTCCAGAAGGTCTCTGCAAACGAGCGTCCAAGCTCTCGGCAGGCGGAAAAAGGGCGCAACTATTCCCATCCAGACCATCAGCGTCTAATGCCGTAAACGACTACCTCATGCGTAATCGGCATGAGGAAAATCAAAGACTTACTGTGAAATGCCCTGAAACACAGCATTAGCCGATGCGCACATTTATGCTGAGAAGTGGCTAAAACGTCGCCTGCAGCCCAGTGGGAGGTGTATCGGGAGAGGCAAGTGACAAAATGGTCACACACGACCGAGACGTCATCTGAAGGGGCAGATTTATCGATATACGGTCGTAGGACGTAGAGAATTAGAAGCAGGGGGCTTTGAGCGGAGTGATACGAACTTATCATTTGCGCGTCGCAAGCCCACTGTCGGCTCGCCACTCAAAGGCGATCGGACGATGGACTTGCGGTGCGGCTTCCTGACCCGGCCCACAAGTGGGAGTACTCCCTGTACACCTGGCGCGCTGCAACCACTCCATTGGTCAGAGCGCCCCGGCCCCTTGGTCACGCGCAGGCCCTCCTCGGGTTGCGCGGCTTCAGGAAGACCCAACGGCATTCGGTCTTCCATCATTTGAATCAGTACCAGTTTGGATCTTTCTTTAGCTGCTCTTTGAGAAGGCCTTGCATGCCCTCGTCCGGCTTGCCGATGAAACGGTATTCAGCATGGCGCGTCGGGGATTTATCCGCCGGCAGGCCCGCTGGGACCTCGACCAACATGGCATAGGCGTGCGACTTGTCGAGACTGAACGCTACGATGAGCCGGTTATGGGTGCACGTGTCCTGGGTTTCGCAGAGAGGCCCTACCAGGTATTTGTCACCGTCTTCAGTCACGGCATTCATCTGATCCGATGCGCCGGACAGATTGATCACCCAATCGGGCAATCGTTCTTCTTTCTTCACAACGCTCGACCAGGTCTGGCGGTATTCGGGGTCAGAACTCAACAGCTCGTTCACCCGCGCCTGACCATCGTTTGCTGCCATCGCCATGGCGCTGGCGCTCGTGAGGAGCGCCAGCGTCATGGCATGGAAGTGCTTGCGGATCATTCTGGTTAGCCTCGACCACGACGACCGAAGAAGAACGACACGACGAACATCACCAGGAACACGATAAAGAGAATCTTGGCGATACCCGTGGCGGTGCCTGCGATGCCACCAAAGCCCAGAACTGCAGCGACGATAGCGATGATCAGAAATGTGATAGCCCAGCTCAACATGGTGATTCTCCTTACTGTTTTTAATTTTCAGCTACAGCGAGGTATCGGATAAGAACCTCGGCATAGATTGCGTCTTCGCCATTGCTGGTCAGAAAACCCAACTCTGTTGACGCGGCGCTTGCTCAACGGCGGCAGCGGCGTCTTCAACCGGTTGCAGACTCAGGCCTACATCAGTGGCCTTGAGCGCGCTCGCTTTGGCGAAAGGCGCTGCATGGCTATAGGTGTGGTGAATCTGGACAACCTCTTGCTGTTTCTGGGTCCAGTGTGCGAACTGCTGAACGGCGATCAGCGTGATCATCAACGCCAGGCTGGCGAACAAACCTTGCTGCAGGTGCAGTGGAGAGATACGCAGAGTGGCGAGGCGTTGAGTGTTCATGCAGTGGGCTCCAGGCAATCTTGTCGGTCGACGGTTCAGACCTTGTTGCTAGAGATATTGCAGCCTGTGTGCCAGCTTTTTTGATCCTATAAAGCCTTTATAAATCAGTCGCTTAGCAATGATGTGATGAAGCTTCCTACGAGCAAGCTGCACGATTGAACATTTGACATCGTGCGTATTGCACGAAGAGGTGGGGCAAAGTGTCGCGGCCTTTAGCGGCGGGCTGGCCGGTTGCGGCAGGCGTCAAGGACGCCACCGCCGACAAACATGCTGCTCTAGAGAGGCTGGCTATCAACCGGCACTGCGGGTCATCACCCGTAAGGTATCGGCATCCACGCCTTTGACCCCTCGAATGTTGCGAGCAATTTCAACGGCCAGCTCTTTCTCGGCGTAGTTGGCTACCACGCCATCCAGGCTCACCACGCCGCCTTTGGTTTCCACCTTTATATTCAGGCCATCGAGATTGCGGCTATAGATGAGGCTGGACTTCACCTTGCTGGTGATCCACGCGTCGCTGAACTCTTCACGCACGCTGTTGGCCTGCGCTTCGCTCTGCTCTTTGATGGCTTGGGTGTCGCGTGCGCTGACGCTGATGAGGTTATTCACTTCCGTCACACCGTCAGTGTTGCTCGCCAGGCTGCCCGCCAGTTGCTTGGCCTCGGCATCTTTTGCCTGGCCCTTCAGCGTCACCACGCCCTTGGCGGACGCGACATCGATGTTCAGTCCTTCTGTGACGCTGTTCCACAACAGCTTGGATTTGATCGTCGCGGTCAGCGTGGCGTCGTCGAAGCGCTGTGCCATGTTGGCTTTGGTGCCGGGCTCCGCTGCGACCCCCGGATCGATCTGCAGCTGATTGTCGACCTTGTTGATGCCTTGCGTGTCGCCGGCGATTTGCGTCGCCAACTCCTTGTCCACCTCGTTCTCCACCTTGCCGGTCAGAATGGCCGTGCCTTGCTCGACCTTCACGCCGATGTTGAACGGGCTCAAATGGCGATTGAGTGCGAAGGCCGTCCATATCGAGCCTTCCTGACGTGCTTCCGCCAGTTGCGTTTGCACATCGCCTTGCGCGGCGTGCGCGACCGGCATCGCCGCGAGCCAGCCGGTGGTGGCCACAGCCAAGGCGATTTTCTTGAACGGGTGCATGGCAATTCTCCAGACAGTTCCAAAAGGTGCTACTGGAGAGACTTTCCATTCGCCCAGACGTTCTACACCCGAGGATGGCGATGCAGATCACGATCCCTGCACCAGACAGAGAGTCGACGCTGTAGGACGTAGATCAATCTGTTGTCTGAAATTTCGCCAGATAACTACCCGGCATCGCATTGAATCAATCAGAATGAACCATGCAACTTGCCCGATTTTTCCGGGACTAACCATGATCATTCATTTAGGAGCGTAGGAAAAATGGAAGCAGCCACTGAGAATCAGGGCCGTATTCTGCTTGTGGATGATGAATCCGCCATCCTTCGCACCTTCCGCTATTGCCTGGAAGATGAAGGCTACAGCGTCGCCACCGCCAACAGTGCGGCCCAGGCCGAGGCGCTGTTGCAACGTCAAGTGTTCGACGTGTGCTTTCTGGACCTGCGTCTGGGTGAAGACAATGGTCTCGACGTGTTGGCGCAGATGCGCATTCAGGCGCCGTGGATGCGCGTGGTCATCGTGACCGCACATTCGGCGGTGGACACTGCGGTGGACGCCATCCAGGCCGGTGCGGCGGATTATCTCGTGAAACCGTGCAGCCCTGATCAGTTGCGTCTGGCGACCGCCAAACAATTGGAGGTGCGTCAGTTGTCGGCGCGTCTGGAAGCGCTGGAAGGCGAAGTGCGCAAACCCAAGGACGGTCTGGATTCCCACAGCCCGTCGATGATGGCGATTCTGGAAACAGCTCGCCAAGTGGCGAACACCGACGCCAACATCCTGATCCTCGGCGAATCCGGAACCGGTAAAGGCGAGCTGGCGCGGGCGATTCACGGCTGGAGCAAACGGGCGAAAAAAGCCTGCGTGACCATCAACTGTCCGTCGCTCACCGCCGAGCTGATGGAAAGCGAGCTGTTCGGTCACAGCCGCGGCGCCTTCACCGGGGCGAGCGAAAGCACACTGGGCCGGGTCAATCAGGCAGACGGCGGTACATTGTTCCTCGACGAAATCGGCGATTTCCCACTGACATTGCAGCCCAAACTGCTGCGTTTCATTCAGGACAAAGAGTACGAGCGCGTAGGCGACCCTGTTACCCGCCGTGCCGACGTGCGCATCCTTGCGGCCACCAACCTGAATCTGGAAGACATGGTTCGCGAAGGCCGTTTCCGCGAGGACCTGCTGTATCGCTTGAACGTGATCACGCTGCACCTGCCGCCGTTGCGTGAGCGCGGCGAGGACATCCTGACGCTGGCGGACCGCTTTTTGGCCCGTTTCGTCAAGGAATACGGTCGCCCTGCCCGTGGTTTCAGTGAAGAAGCCCGGAGCGCGCTGGTGAATTACCGCTGGCCGGGCAACATTCGCGAACTGCGTAACGTGATCGAGCGGGCCAGCATTATCTGTCCGCAAGAGAAGGTCGAAATCACTCACTTGGGCATGGGTGAACAACCGACCAACAATGCACCACGTGTGGGCGCTGCGTTGAGTCTGGACGAACTGGAAAAGGCGCACATCGGCGCCGTGCTGGCCACCAGCGATACCCTCGATCAGGCTGCGCGCACGCTGGGCATCGACGCCTCGACGTTGTACCGCAAACGCAAGCAGTACAACTTGTGACAGGGCGCCCATGAAGTTCGCGATGAAGTTGCGCACCCGACTGTTCCTCAGCATTTCGGCGCTGATGACCGTTGCGTTGCTGGGGCTGATACTAGGTCTGGTCAGCGTCATGCAGATGGCCAAGTCCCAGGAGGATTTGATCCACCACAACTTCATCACGCTCGATATCGGCCTCAAACTGCGCCAGAACCTGGGCGATCAGTTGGTGATGCTGCTCAAGGACCGTCCCGATCAAGCGGCGCTCAAGCAGAATCAGGCGCAGTTCCAGGATTTGCTCGATCAAGGCATCGATCACGATCAGCAGACCAACATCCACAGCGGTTTCGAGAAAGCGCGGGTGGATTACGAGCGATTCCTCAAGTCGCTGGAAGAAGCGGGCGACTCTGCCGATGCACTGAATGACGACAAGACGGTCACCACGGCCTTCAACGCGCTACGCAATGGCTTGCTCGACGCCCATCGTCAGGCGCTGGAAAACATCAGCCAGGCTGAAAGCGCCTCGCGAACTCGCGCGCTGTGGGTGGCTGCTTTATTAGGGCTGGTCGGGTTGGCGGTGCTCGCCATCGGTTTCGTCACGGCCCACGGCATCGCCCGCCGTTTTGGCGCCCCTATCGAGGCGTTGGCCAAGGCGGCGGACAACATTGGCCAAGGCAACTTTGAAGTGCTGCTGCCCATTTCATCCTCTGCCGAGATGAATTTGCTGACGCGTCGCTTCGGCATCATGGCCGAGGCCCTGCGCCAGCATCAGGTCACCAACGTGGATGAGCTGCTCGCCGGTCAGCAGCGGCTGCAAGCGGTCCTCGACAGCATCGACGACGGGCTGTTGATGATCGACCGCCAAGGCCGCCTCGAACACCTGAACCCAGTCGCGCAGCGGCAGCTGGGTTGGGAAGAGGGACGTTTGGGCCAAGGACTGGGTGAAGCGTTGCAGCGTCCGGAACTGGATGAGCAGTTGTATCTGGTGCTGCGCGGCGGAACGCTGGAGCGAGCGCCGGAAGACTTGTCTATCGAGGTCGACGGCGAAACCCGCCTGCTGACCTACAGCCTGACCCCTGTCAGCCACACCAAAGGCCACATCCTCGGGGCGGTGATGGTGTTGCACGATGTGACGGAGCAGCGGGCCTTCGAACGGGTGCGCAGCGAATTCGTGCTTCGCGCCTCCCACGAATTGCGCACCCCGGTGACCGGCATGCACATGGCGTTCGGGCTGTTGCAGGAGCGCGTGCACTTCGCCCCCGATTCCCGGGAAACGGACTTGCTGAAGACCGTCAATGAAGAGATGCAGCGGCTGATGCAGCTGATCAACGACCTGCTGAATTTCTCGCGCTACCAGAATGGCCTGCAAAAACTCGCGCTGGCGCCCTGTGATGTTAATGACCTGCTCACTGAGGCGCGTCAGCGCTTTGCCGAAACCGCGCAGGAACAGGACGTAATGGTCCTGCTGGAAATGCAGGAACCCTTGCCACGTCTGCAGGCCGACAAGGTCCAGTTGGACCGCGTATTGGACAACCTCCTCGACAATGCCCTGCGCCACACGCCGCAATCCGGGCTCATCCGGCTCCAGGCGCGTCGACACGGGGAGCGGCTGATCATCAGCGTCGAAGACAACGGCGAGGGCATCGCCTACGGCCAGCAGGCCCGGATATTCGAACCGTTCGTGCAGGTCGGGCGCAAGAAAGGTGGCGCGGGACTGGGACTGGCGCTGTGCAAGGAAATCGTCCAACTCCACGGCGGACGCATGGGCGTGTACTCACGGCCGGGGCAAGGCACGCAGTTTTATATGGCGTTGCCGTTGTAGGCATCGTTCGCAAGCCTGGACGCTGCTTAACCCTCGCAGAATAAACACTGCCCCATGTGGGAGCGAATTCATTCGCGATGCGGTGGTACAGACGAAAGATGTCTGTTGGATGCACCCGCCTCTCGCGAATGAATTCGCTCCTACAGAGGGCCAGTGCTGACTTCGTAACCACTAAACCCATCACGCCACATCATCGGCCCTGCGTCCGGCATTGCGCCGCCCACCGGTCACCAGTTCGGTGAATTTGGCTGCTGTCAGAGGCCGGGCGAAGAGCCAGCCTTGGCCGTAGATCACGCCTTCGCTCTTGAGTAACAGGGCTTGGGATTCGAATTCGATACCCTCGGCGATCACTTTCAATTGTAGGGCGTGGGCCATGCGGATGATGTGTGGAGCAACGCCGCTACTGGCGGCGTCATGACCAAGGGCATCAATGAAGGCCTTGTCGATCTTCAAACAATCCACCGGCAAGGTTTGCAAGTACGCCAGGCTGCAATACCCCGTCCCGAAGTCGTCGATCAGCACCTGATGCCCGCGGTCACGCAACGCTTGCAGGTGATTGCGTGCGACCACCACGTCCACTAACCCCCGCTCGGTCACTTCAAACGCAATCTGCCGGGCTGCAACGCGATGCAGCGCCAGCAGCTTTGCAGTCACTCGACCAATCCGAGGTGCCATCACATCGCAGGCTGCTAGGTTTACCGACACGTACAAATGCGGATTGGCGCGCAGCAGTTGCCCGAGCTGCTCAAGCAACTGCTGCAACACGAAATCAGTGATCTGACGAATCTGCCCGGTGTTTTCGGCCAGCGGAATGAAGAGGTCGGGGCTGGTTAGCGTGCCGTCAGGTCGTCGCCAACGCACCAGTGCCTCAGCGCCCACGCACAAGCGGGTATTCAGGTCGAAGATGGGTTGGTACAGAACCTTCAACTCGCCCCGACGGAGCGCACCGTGCAATTCCCCACCCAGCGACTGGCGTTGCCGAACGAGCTGCAACACCAGAATCCCGATGCACAACGAGACCAACACGCTGGCGGGAACCAGCAGCCACCAGGCGCCGGTGATTTTCTGTTGCAAGCCGTTACGCGGCGTGATCAGGACCAACTGGTATTCCGGGCTCTGCGTGGGCATCCGGTAGACCAACTTGTCCTGAGTGGTGATCAATGTCTCGATGGTCGTTGGCGACCAGTCGGGCGTAGGCGGCCACGCTTGGGGCGGCCCGAGCACCGGGACGGCTTTTTTACCCTGATTGAGCACCACAACCAGGCTCCCGCCTGCAGGCAGATCGACCACGTCGGTCAAATGGCCGCGTGACGTTGATACGCGAAAATCACCCCTGCCCAGCATCAGCGAGGCGAGGTTATCGTCCGGTTGAGTCGAGGTGTTGAGCCAGTAATCGTAGATGGGGCCGCGAATGTCCGGTGCTCGGGGCTTGCCGATCATGCTCTCGCGCGTCCAACTGGAACAGGTTTGAGCCTCACTGACGTACGCGACTTCATAAATGAAGCGGTAGCGCGAGTTTACCTGACGCAATTGCTCGACCATTTCCGGACTGCAACCACGCAAGGGCTGGGCTTCGAGCTGATCAAGGCCAGCGCGGAGCTGGTCGAAAAGCTGCTCCAGACGCACCAGAAAACGCTCGCCCTGAGCATTCATCTGCGCGCTTTCTTCCTGCTTGGCCTGATGCATCGCCAGCCCGAAACTGCCCGCCAGCAGCACGACCGCACTCAACAACGCTGCCAGCAAAGCCAGGAGCGAAGGGCGGTAGAAGACTGAGCGCAACTGCGGTGAAGCCGTGAACATCGGCCAATATCCAGTGGAATACCCATGAGGTATAGCAACAAGCGCAGAAATAGCCCGTTAAAAAGCGGCCCTAAGAAAAATTTAGTGCTTTGAATTCAATACCTGCAGGATCGCCGCGCTTTGCAGGTCCGGCTCGCCGTCAAATTTCTGCGGTCGATAGTGCATCTGGAACGCCCCCAGCACGTGGCGCGTCGCAATATCCCACTCGCCCGTTTGCGGGGTCGGATAACCCAGCATCGCCAATTGTTGCTGGAACCAGGTGACGCTCGGCACCACGCCAGTCATCTGCGCCTGCTGTTGGGCAACCTGCTGCTCGTCCGGCCAGATGCCAAGCCCTTCCTGAGCCAAACGCTTCCACGGGAACAACGGCCCCGGATCAAGTTTGCGTAAGGGCGCAATGTCACTGTGGCCGATCACATGACGGGGTTCGATCTTGTTGCGTTTGACGATGTCTTTCAGCAGCACGATCAGCGCTTGAATCTGCGCTTCGCTGTATGGGTACCACAGGCGCCCGGTCGGTGTGTCGCGATAGCCCGGATTGACGATCTCGATACCGATGCTGCTGGAATTGAGCCAGGTGCGGCCGTCCCATTCGCTTTCCCCGGCATGCCAGGCGCGCTGACTTTCATCCACCAGTTTGTAGGTCGTGGCAGGGCCATCGCCGATCAGGTAGTGAGCGCTGACTTCGCCATGGGTCAGCAACGCGAGGGATCGATCCAGAGAGGCAGAGGTGTAATGGACCACCACGAACTGGGCGCGGCTGTCGAAATTTGCCGAAGGATGGCTGGTGTCCAGCTTCGGTCCGCTGGAGCAAGCTGTCAGCAGCAGGGCGAGGAAAAGTACGCAATAAGACTTCATAAAAAGGCAGAACACTGAGGCAAGTAATGCAACAGTGTAACGTAATGCCAGCGCGGCGCCCAAAGTTGCGATAGGCCGAAACTGAACGCGTGCTGTCTCACCCTTGCTCGATGCGATTCCGACCGCTGTCCTTGGCCCGGTACAGGGCCTCGTCTGCCCGTTTAAGCACCAGATCACTGCGTTCACCCGGTTTGAAGAGGGTGACGCCCATCGAGACCGTGATTGTCACCGGCTCGCCTTTGAAGTGAAACGGGCATTGCTCGACGGCTTCTCGCAGTCGCTCCAGCAGCGCCACGCCATCGGGCAACTGAGTGTCAGGAAGCAGCACCACGAACTCTTCACCGCCAAAACGGGCGATGAAATCCGAGGACCGCAAACGCTTCTTCAGCTGTGCGGCGACGATCTTCAACACCTTGTCGCCCGCCAGATGACCGTAGCCGTCGTTGATGCGCTTGAAATGGTCCAGATCGAGAATGCCGAGCAGCAAGTTGGAGCGCCGCTTCTGCAATTGAGCGACTTCGTGCTCCAGGCGCTCATTCCAGGCGGCACGGTTGGGCAACCCTGTCAGCGTATCGATCAGGGCTTTTTGCCGCTGCTCTTCAAGGTGCGCACGGAAGCCAACCGCTTCCTGCTCCATGGTCGCCACGCGGCTGGCGAGGGACTGCAACCGCGATGCGACTTCCTGCTCGCGCTCATCGCGTTGCTGCTGATGCGCGTCCATGGTGCCCAGCAAATCTTCCAGCCGGGTTTCCAGAATCGTTTTCAGGCTGGTGAGATCAGCCGCTTCCTGCACACTGCTCTGCAAATCACCGACATGCTCGCGCAACTGATCACTCATTTCGCGGGAGGCGGTCTGCTGCCCTGCGTGATCGTCGCTGGCCGCTTGCAGATTCGCCTGGAATGACTCCAGACGCTCGTTCAGTTGTTTGAGATAAAGCTCGAATTCGTGCTGGCCGCTGTCGGTGATGGCCAGCATCAGCACGGCAAGGTCATCGAGGATCGGCAGCAGTTCGTACCAGTTCAGCCCATGCTCAAGCCTGACGCGCATGGCTTCGGCCTGGGGCCGGTGGTGCTCGGGCAGGGTCAGATCGTTGAGAAGACCCAGCAATGTCTCTTCAATGTGCGCGGCGACAGAGCTGTAGCTAGGCTCTGGAGAGGACGGCAGCGCATAAGGACCCTCCTCTTCAGTCTCATCGGCCTCGTCTTCGTCGGCCTGTTCTTCATTGGCACGGTCATCGATCGCTTCCTGAGCGACCTCGTCTTCCACCCGCTCAGCCTCGGCAGCTTCAATGGCTTGTTCTTCGCTGGACGTCTCTTCGCCCGTCTTGTTTTCGTCGCTCAGCGGCACTTCACTGACCACATCCGCAGGCTCGGGCTCGACGACCGCAGGCGACTCGACCACTGCCACGGGCGATGGGGCTGCCTCGGCGATAGGAACTTCGCTCTCCAGTTGCTCGATCGACCGAGGTTCAGGGGCAGGCTTGACCTCGTGGGACGGGGCCATCGCCACCGTCTCGGGGGCCTCGACTGGCGCAGCAGCATCGGCGCGCGAGACAGGACGCTCAACCATGGCTGGAAGCTCGGCGGGAGGGGCTTCGTTAGTCCACTGCGCCGTTTGCGCGACCGGCGCGGCAGGCACCTCGTCATCGTCGTCATCATTGTGAGTCTTGACCGGCGCAACCGGCGCAATCGGCTTGGGCGCCTCGGCAACGGGGTGATCAGGCGGGAGCGAGGCGTCAGTGCCGTCGGCTGCCGAATCACGATTACCGAACAAGCGCTGCAAGAAGCCTGGCCGGCTCGCGCCTTCCGGGTGTTCGACCTGCGACAATGCCTGGCCTTGCAAACCGCTGAGCTCACTCAGCAGCAATGGCAACTCACGGGCTTGATTGACGCGGTCTTCGAGGTTCTTGGCAAAGCGTTTGAGTGGCTTGGCGACTTCGCGAGGCAGAGGCAAAGACTGCAATTGAGTGACCAACGAGGTCAGCGCGGTGCCCATTTGCTCGATACGCTGTTCGCGGCGCTGTTCGGAATCCAGCACCGCCTTTTCGAGCCGTGGAATCAGTGCCGCCAATCCGGCGTCCATGTCGTCTCTGCGCACAATTTCGCGCATTTCTTTCATGCACTGATCGACTGCCTTGTCAGCGCCTTCAGCCGCCAGGCTGCTGCGCACGAGACCACGCCGCAGCAGGTCGAGACGGGCATTCCAGCGCTTTTCGAGCTTGTCCTGTTGCTCGATGCTCTTGAGGTATTTTTCTTTCCAGCGTTGGGCTTCGTCGCTCATTCCGAGGGCTCACGGGGAGATGTGCTTGTTATCGGCAGGGAGTCACCGATTAATGAGGCCGGCAAGCGAATCTCCACCGCAACCGGCAGATGATCGGAAATGGGCTGAGCCAGCACCTGCACTTTTTCAAGCGTCAGGGTCGGGCTGAGAAGGATGTGGTCCAGACAGCGCTGCGGGCGCCAGCTGGGAAATGTGGCTTCGATCTGAGGCGCAAGCAGGCCCAGATCGCGCAGGGGGGAGGTTTCCAAAAGGTCCGCTGCGTGGGTGTTCATATCACCCATCAGCACCTGATGCTTGTAGCCACCGATCAGCTCGCGGATGTACGCCAGTTGCCGGGTTCGGGTGCGCGCCCCGAGTGCGAGGTGCATGACGACCACCACCAACGCGTCTTCACCTTCACCGAAGCGGACCAGAATCGCGCCGCGACCCGAGGGGCCGGGCAACGGATGATCTTCGATGTCCCACGGGCGCAGACGACTCAGCACGCCATTGCTGTGCTGGGCGAAACGTCCGAGGTTACGGTTAAGCTGCTGGTGCCAGTACGGGAATGATCCGAGCTGGGCGAGGTGTTCGACTTGATTGACGTAGCCTGACCTTAGGCTGCCGCCATCGACTTCCTGCAACGCGACCAGATCATAGTCGTTCAGCAGGTTGCCGATCTTTTGCAGGTTTCCAGCCCGACCGGTGTGGGGCAGCAAATGCTGCCAGCCACGGGTCAGGTAATGCCGATAGCGCTCGGTACTGATGCCCACCTGAATATTGAAGCTGAGCAACCGGAGCCGGCCATCGGCAGGCAATCCGGTTTCTTGCAGGTGTCGCTCGTTGACCTTGGGGATATGCCGGGCAACGGTGCGTTCAGTACCCCAGCGCGTCATGATCGGCGCTTACTTGGCAAGCGTTGCGCGTTCTTTGGCGATCAACTGATCGGCCACATCCAGCGCTTGCTCAGCACCACCGGCCGTGCCCAGGTCGAAACGGTATTTGCCGTTGACGATCATGGTAGGGACGCCAGTGATTTCGTACTTCTTGGCCAGGTCCTTGTATTGAGCGATCTTGCCCTTAACCGCGAACGAGTTGTAGGTTTCGAGGAATTTCTGCTTATCGACACCTTGAGTGGCGACGAAGTCAGCCATGTCGTTCGGGTCGGTCAGACGCTTGCCGCCTTTCTGGATGGCATCGAACACAGCAGTGTGAATCTTGTGCTCTACACCCATGGTGTCCAGCGTGATGAACAGTTGGCCGTGGGCATCCCATGGGCCGCCGAACATCGCCGGGATGCGGATGAAGTGAACGTCAGCCGGGAGCTTTTCAACCCATGGATTGATGGTCGGCTCGAACGCGTAGCAGTGTGGGCAGCCATACCAGAACATTTCAACGACTTCGATCTTGCCTGGCTCGGCGACCGGAACGGCGCTGCTCAGCTGGACATATTGCTTGCCAGCTTCGATCGGCTCTGCCGCTTGAGCGGTCAGACCGAACAGACTGGTGAACACCAGAGCGGCGCTGAGAATCAGATTACGCATGCTTAACTCCTGGGCATGAAAAGTCACCACGATGGCCGCAGTTGGACCGGGCGGGGTGATGTGAGTTCGCAAGTGTAACGCTTGCGCGCACAAAAAAGGGCAGCCGTTCGCTACCCTTTTTAGCCCGTCTGCACGATAAACGTGAACGACGTTTTCCGGCCGTCGAATGGCCCTGAATCAAGGCTTTAGCGTTAATCCAGACTTAATGAAGACCCTGTATGTAGGCCGCCAACGCGTCGATATCCTTGTTGCTCAGTTTGGATGCAATGGTGCGCATGACCATGGTGTCGCCATCGTTCGTGCGGTCACCTTCGCGGAAGGCCGTCAGCTGCTTTTTCACGTAGTCCGCATGTTGCCCACCCAGATGCGGAAAGCCTGCCGCCGCATTACCAGCGCCGTTGGGTGAATGACAACCGGTACACGCGGGCATCCCCTGATCAATCTTGCCGCCGCGAAACAGTGATTCGCCCCGCGCCACCAGGTTGGCGTCCGCCGCGCCGACGCTGCCTTTCTGGCCGGAGAAATAAGCGGCGATGTCCGCCAGGTCCTGATCATTGAGGGCGTTCAGCATCCCGGTCATTTCCAGCACGGTGCGCTTGCCGTCTTTTATTTCGTGCAGTTGTTTGAGCAGATAGCGCTGGCCCTGTCCGGCCAGTTTCGGAAAATTGGGAGCCATGCTGTTACCATCCGGGCCATGACAGGCACCACACACAGCGGTTTTCGCCTGGCCAGCGGCGGGGTCTCCCACGACCACATCAGCGGCTCGCGCTGCGCCGGTAATGCCCAGCAGCAGGAGCAGACTCACCAATAGCTTGTTCATCGGCTGATCCAACTCATTTTTGTTGTTGATGTAAGGTTAGTCCGACTTCTGCGAACTTCACCCTGTGGACGGGACAAGCACACACAAAATCTGCGGCAATATATACTTGCGCCCATCGAACGGAAAATGACACACGTTGCCGCACCCTCGCCGCAACGCCTCACCGGATATCCCATGCAACTCAAGAACCCGATCCTCGGCCTGTGCCAACAAGCCAAGTTCATGCTCAGCGCCGCCAAAGTCGACCAATGCCCCGATGACGAAGGTTTCGAAGTGGCCTTCGCCGGTCGCTCCAACGCCGGTAAATCCAGCGCGCTGAACACCCTGACCCACGCCAGCCTGGCCCGCACCTCGAAAACGCCCGGTCGTACGCAACTGCTGAACTTCTTCAGTCTGGACGACGATCGCCGCCTGGTCGACCTGCCGGGTTACGGTTACGCAAAGGTGCCGATTCCGCTCAAGCAACACTGGCAACGTCACCTGGAAGCGTATCTGGGCAGCCGGGAAAGCTTGAAAGGTCTGATCCTGATGATGGACATCCGCCACCCGATGACGGATTTCGACCTGTTGATGCTCGACTGGGCCATCGCCAGCGGCATGCCGATGCACATTCTGCTGACCAAGGCCGACAAGCTGACTTTCGGCGCGGCGAAGAACACGCTGCTCAAAGTGCAGTCGGAGATCCGCAAAGGTTGGGGCGACGCTGTGACCATTCAGCTGTTTTCGGCCCCCAAACGCATGGGGCTGGAAGAGGCGTACACCGTCCTCGCCGACTGGATGGAGCTGGAAGACAAAGCACCTGCGGCCTGAATCGCAGGCAAAAAAAACCCCGGACTTCATATGGGGAGGGGAAGTTCGGGGTCTAAGTCCAGACCTTTAGGGAAAAGTCCGGATATCTGCCAACACTTAACACAACATAGGAGCATGAATGGCTACGTCAGCCATTCGCAACCTCTGACCGGGGTATGGACGAAGAAGTTCAAAAACCGCGGAAATTTTCTGTTGGCCGTTGGGAATTGGTGACCTGTAGGAGCGCGCTTGCCCGCGATTGGGCTGTGTCATTCAACCTATTGGGGCTGGACGAACGCCATCGCGGGCAAGCGCGCTCCTACAACAGATGTCTTCAGGTTTGGCTCAATGCGCCTCATCCCAGTTGTTGCCAACACCCACTTCCACCAGCAAAGGCACGTCCAGCTCTGCGGCGCCGCTCATGTGCACGCGGATGTCCTGGCTGATCTGCTCGACCAGCTCCTCGCGCACTTCCAGCACCAATTCGTCGTGAACCTGCAGGATGACCCGTGCATCCAGCTCTGACGACTCCAGCCAGCCATTCACAGCGACCATGGCGCGTTTGATGATGTCCGCCGCCGTGCCTTGCATAGGTGCGTTGATCGCCATGCGTTCGGCGCCTTTGCGCAGGGCCTGGTTTTTCGCGTTGATGTCCGGCAGGTACAGGCGACGGCCGAAGATAGTCTCGACGAAGCCTTGCTCGGCGGCCTGGGTACGAGTGCGCTCCATGTAATCGAGCACGCCCGGATAGCGCGCGAAGTAACGGTCGACGTACGCCTGAGATTGCTTACGATCCACGCCTATCTGCTTGGCCAGACCAAATGCGCTCATGCCGTAGATCAGGCCGAAGTTGATCGCCTTGGCACTGCGGCGCATGTCGTTGGTGACATCGGCCAGTTCAACGCCAAACACTTCACCGGCCGTGGCGCGGTGCACGTCCAGATCGTTGCGGAAGGCGTGCAACAGGCCTTCGTCTTTCGCCAGGTGCGCCATGATTCGCAGCTCAATCTGCGAATAGTCCGCCGCCAGCAGCTTGTAGCCTTTGGGCGCGACGAACGCCTGACGAATCCGGCGGCCTTCGGCAGTGCGGATCGGGATGTTTTGCAGGTTCGGATCGCTGGACGACAGACGCCCGGTCACCGCCACGGCCTGATGATAAGAAGTGTGAACGCGGCCGGTGCGCGGGTTGATCTGCTCCGGCAGGCGGTCGGTGTAGGTGCTTTTCAACTTGCTCATCGAGCGGTACTGCATCAGCACCTTGGGCAGCGGGAATTCCTGCTCGGCCAGTTCTGCCAACACCGCTTCCGCCGTCGAAGGCTGGCCGGTGGCGGTCTTGCTGATGATCGGCATGCCGAGTTTTTCGTAAAGAATCACCCCCAGTTGCTTTGGCGAGCCGAGGTTGAATTCTTCGCCCGCGATGGCAAACGCCTCACGCTCCAGCTCGGTCATCTTGTTGCCGAGCTCGACGCTCTGAATCCCCAGCAGTTTGGCATCGACATACGCGCCCTGACGCTCGATGCGCGCCAGCACCGGCATCAGCGGCATCTCGATGTCGTTCAACACCGGGGCCAGCGTTGGCGTCTTCGCCAGCTTTTCTTGCAAGACTTCGTGCAGGCGCAGGGTCAGGTCCACTTCTTCAGCGGCGTAGATGCCTGCCTGCTCCAAGGCAATCTGGTCGAAACTCAGCTGTTTGACGCCTTTGCCCGCGATGTCCTGGAAATTGACCGGCGTGTGGTCCAGGTATTTCGCGACCAGGCTGTCGCGGTCGTGGCGGGTGGCGGTCGAGTCCAGCACGTAGGATTCGAGCATGGTGTCGAATTTCACGCCCTGCACATGGATGCCTTGGGCCTGATCGCCACCAATGGCGCAGTTTGCCAGCAGGTTAATCGCGAATTTGGCGTGCTGACCGACTTTGACCTTGCTCGCGTCTTCGAGCATCGGCTTGACGGCGTTGAGCACCGCATCGCGATCCAGTTGCTGCGGCACGCCCATGTAGGAGTGGGTCAGCGGGATGTAGCAGGCTTCGTGGGTTTTGATGGCGAACGACAGGCCGACGATCTGTGCGCGCTGGGCGTCGGTGCCGTTGCTCTGCACGACAAAGGCAAACAGCTTGGCGGCCTTGAGCTTTTTCAGCCAGTCGTCGAACTGGGTCTGTTCCAGAATCAGTTCGTATTTGGCTTCGATGACCGGGGCAGGCTCTTCAGGTGTAGCGATTTCGGTGCCTTCCTGCTTGGCGTCCCGTTGCAGGTCATTGATCCAGCTCTTGAACTCCAGCTCGGTATACAGCGCCAGCAGCGCCTCTCGATCCGGCTCGCCGCAGTGCAGGGCATCCAGTTCGATGTCCAGCGGCACATCGATCTTGATGGTCGCCAGTTGATAGGACAGAAAGGCCATCTCCTTGTGCTCTTCAAGTTTGGCAGGCAAAGACTTCGCGCCGCGAATCGCCAGCGTCGGCACCTTGTCGAGATTCTCGTAAAGCTCTTTGAGGCCGCCGTTGATACCCACCAGCAGACCAGCAGCGGTCTTTTCGCCTACGCCGGGAACGCCGGGAATGTTGTCGACTTTGTCGCCCATCAAGGCCAGATAGTCGATGATGTGCTCAGGACCGACGCCAAATTTCTCCTTCACGCCAGCCACGTCCAGCACGCTACCGGTCATGGTGTTGACCAGCGTAATGTGCCCGTCCACCAGCTGCGCCATGTCCTTGTCGCCGGTGGAGATGATCACCGGACGATCAGCCGCCGCACTGCTGCGCGCGAGCGTGCCAATCACGTCGTCAGCTTCGACGCCTTCGACGCACAGCAATGGATAGCCCAAGCCACGCACGCAGTTGTGCAGGAAGTCGATTTGCACGCGCATGTCGTCGGGCATGCTTGGACGATTGGCCTTGTATTCGGCAAACATCTCGTCACGGAACGTGCCGCCCTTGGCGTCGAAAACCACGGCAAACGGGCTGTCTGGATACTGTTTGCGCAGGCTCTTGAGCATGTTCAGCACGCCCTTGACTGCACCGGTGGGCAGGCCTTTGGACGTGGTGAGTGGCGGCAGCGCATGGAAGGCGCGGTACAGGTAAGAAGAACCGTCCACCAGGACGAGAGGCGCTTGACTCATGTGAGGGATCAACCTTTTCGGCGGGGTCGGCGCTAGAATGCGAGGACCGTTGACGACAAAGGAGCAAGGTTATCATGCGTACACAAATTCGCTTGTTACTGGTCGCTCTCCTGGTTGCCTGTCCGCTGATCGCGGTGGCGGCCGAAGACGAGGCTCCGTCGGCTGAACCTGACGTCACGATCCAGAAAGATGGCGACAATTTCGTTCAGGAATACAAGGCAAACGGCTTCGTCTACGCGGTGAAAATTACGCCGAAACACGGCAAGCCGTATTATCTGGTGCGCGCCGACGGCACGAGCGGTCAATTCATTCGTTCGGATCAACCGGACATGCTGATTCCCCAATGGGTATTATTCAGCTGGTAACGCCCTACATTCACTTTTTGCTGGCAGTGTTCATATGTCCGTTTTTACCCCCCTGGCTCGGCCCGAGCTGGAAGCTTTTCTCGCCCCGTACGGGCTCGGCCAACTGCGTGATTTCCAGGGCATTGCCGCCGGAAGTGAAAACACCAACTTCTTCATCAGCATGGAACAGGGCGAGTTCGTGCTGACGTTGGTCGAGCGCGGCCCGGTGCAGGAGATGCCGTTTTTCATCGAACTGCTGGACGTGCTGCATGACGCCAACCTGCCGGTCCCGTACGCGCTGCGTACCACTGACGGCCAGGCATTGCGTGAGCTGAAAGGCAAACCGGCGCTGCTGCAACCGCGCCTGTCAGGCAAGCATCCGACCAATCCAAACACCCAGCATTGCGTGCAGATCGGCGAACTGTTGGCGCACATGCACCTGGCGACCCGCGAGAAGACCATCGAGCGCCGCACCGATCGCGGCCTGGACTGGATGCTGAAAGAGGGTGGCAACTTCATCTCGCACCTGAATGAAGCCGAAGGAGCGCTACTGAAAGCGTCAGTGGAAGAAATCGCCCGCGAACAGGCGAAGATCATGGCCCTGCCACGGGCCAACGTGCACGCCGACCTGTTCCGCGACAACACGCTGTTCGAAGGCACACACCTGACCGGCGTGATCGACTTTTACAACGCCTGTTCGGCGCCGATGCTGTACGACGTGGCGATTGCAGTGAATGACTGGTGTTCGTTCGAGGACGGCAAGATCGATGCGCCACGAGCCCGTGCCTTGCTGGGCGCTTATGCGGCACTGCGCCCGTTCACAGCGGCTGAGGCTGAACTGTGGTCGACGATGTTGCGCGTGGGTTGCGTGCGGTTCTGGCTGTCCCGTTTGATCGCGGCCGAGAGCTTTGCCGGGCAGGACGTGCTGATCCATGACCCCGGCGAATTCCGCAAGCGTCTGGAACAGCGTCAGGTAACGCACATTCCGCTGCCGTTTGCCCTGTAACAACTGACCTGCAAACTCCGATCACCTGTGGGAGCGAATTCATTCGCGATGCCATCTCCCAGCCGACACATTTGTTGCGAATGTACCGGCCTCTCGCGAATGAATTCGCCCACAGGGGAATCGCGTTTCATTGTCGGAACGCGCATCAGGTTCATCAGGCGCTAAAGGCTCTCCAGACACCCCACCAGATCATCCGCCAGCTTGCTCAACAACTGCTCATATCCGTGGGCTGTCGCTGGCGTGTAACCGCCCAAACCATCCAATTCTGCCAATTTCACCGGTAATCCGGCGCTGAGGGTGTCGGCCAGTTTCGGACGCAGGGGCGGTTCGCTGAACACGCAGGTCTTGCCGTATTCGGCCAGCCGCGCACGCATGGCCGCGACGTGCTGGGCGCCGGGTTGGACTTCGTGGCTGACCGCAAACACACCGGCATGCTTCAAGCCATAAGCCTCTTCGAAATAATCGAACGCCTCATGGAACACGAAATATTTCTTGTCGGAGATGCCCGCCACGCGCTGTTTGATCTTCGCGTCCAGTGCGTCCATCTGCGCGTCAAAAGCTTTGACGTTGCTGTCATAGCGAGCGGCGTTGGTGGGATCGATCTGACTCAAGTCGGCGGCCATCTTCGCGGCGATCACCCGCGCATTGACGGTCGAGAGCCACAGGTGCGCATCGACGCTGCCAGGGCGGTGATCATGATCGTGCTCGTCGTCATCGCCATCATCATCGTGATGCTCGGCACTGGCGGTGAACGTCCGCAGGTGCATGCCTGGCAACGACTGAACCGGCACCGACGCTTTGGTGCGGCCCGCCAGCACGCGAGGCAGGAAAGTCTCCATGTCAGGGCCGATCCAATAGAGCAGATCGACCTCTTGCACGCGCCGTACGTCGGAAGGGCGCAGCGCGTAGTTATGTGGCGAAGCCCCCGGTGGCAGCAACACTTCCGGTACAGCGATTCCGTCCTGCACCGCTGCTGCAATCAGCTGTAGCGGCTTGATGCTGGTCAGCACTCGAACGTCGGCCTGGGCGGGGGCAATGGCGGAAAAACCGGTGATAAAAACGACAAAAAGTAAAAAAAGTCGGGACACGATGACCACTCATGGGGGCAGGAACGGGTAACATAATAACGTCTCTCACAAAAGCCGTCGCCGCCCATGTCTAAAACACCGCTGGCCAGTCGCCCCCACGATCATTCTCACTGCGTGCACAGCGCCCTCACTGAAGCCGATGCGCTCTGCACCGGCAAAGGCCTGCGCCTGACCGCTTTGCGTCGTCGCGTGCTGGAACTGGTCTGGCAAAGCCATAAGCCATTGGGCGCGTACGACATCCTGGCCGTCCTGAGCGAGGAAGACGGCCGTCGTGCCGCGCCGCCGACGGTTTACCGTGCGCTGGATTTCCTGCTGGAAAACGGCTTGGTGCATCGCATCGCATCGCTCAACGCCTTCGCGGGCTGCAACCATCCGACGCACGCGCATCAGGGCCAGTTCCTGATCTGTCGCGCCTGCCACGCCGCCATCGAATTGCAGCACGGCGCCATCAGCTCAGCCATCGTCAGCGCCGCCAACGAAGTCGGCTTCGATGTTGAAACCCAGACCGTCGAAATCGTTGGGGTGTGTGCTGGCTGCAAGGCCGCTTGATGAGCGACGCACTGATCCGTCTCCAAGGCGTCAGCGTCACCCGCTCGGGCCAGAACGTGCTCGACAACATTCAATTGAGCGTCAGCTCCGGCGAGATTGTGACCCTGATCGGCCCCAACGGCGCGGGCAAAACCACGCTGGTGCGCGCCGTCCTCGGATTGCTCAAGCCGGACGCGGGCGATGTCTGGCGCAAGCCAAAGCTGCGTGTGGGCTACATGCCGCAAAAATTGCACGTGGATGCGACGCTGCCGCTCTCGGTTCTGCGTTTTCTGCGTCTGGTGCCGGGGGTTGATCGCAGCACCGCACTCGCCGCGTTGGTGGAAGTCGGCGCCGAAAAAGTCATCGACAGCCCGTTGCAGGGCATTTCCGGCGGCGAGATGCAGCGGGTCCTGCTGGCCCGTGCGTTGCTGCGTGAGCCCGAACTGCTGGTCCTCGATGAACCCGTGCAGGGCGTGGATGTGGCCGGACAGGCTGAGCTGTATGCGCTGATCACGCAATTGCGCAATCGTCACAAATGCGGCGTGCTGATGGTGTCCCACGATCTGCACCTGGTGATGAGCACGACCGATCAGGTGGTCTGCCTCAATCGCCATGTCTGCTGCTCCGGCCATCCCGAGCAAGTCAGCAACGATCCGGCGTTCGTTGAGCTGTTCGGCCAGAACGCGCCGAGCCTGGCGATTTATCACCACCATCACGACCACGCTCACGACCTGCACGGCGAAGTCTGCCAGCCCGCCGAGCCCGCACACGATCACACCCATCCACACGCCCACAACCATGACCACGAGGACAGCTGCAAGCATGGCTGATTTTCTTCTCTACGCCTTGCTCGCAGGCCTCGCGCTGGCCGTAGTTGCAGGCCCCTTGGGTTCGTTTGTGGTCTGGCGGCGCATGGCCTATTTCGGCGATACCCTGTCCCACGCCGCCCTGCTCGGCGTCGCGCTGGGGTTTCTGCTGGACATCAGCCCGACCATCGCTGTGACCGTGGGCTGCCTGCTGCTCGCGATTCTGCTGGTCACGCTGCAACAGCGTCAGCCCCTAGCCTCTGACACCCTGCTGGGGATTCTCGCGCCTAGTACGCTATCTCTTGGGCTTGTGGTGCTGAGTTTCATGCGCGAAGTCCGCATCGACTTGATGGGCTATTTGTTTGGCGATCTGCTGGCGATCAGCCCCACCGACCTGGCCTGGATTCTCGGCGGTAGCGCGGCCGTGCTGGTGTTGATTTGCGCGCTGTGGCGCCCACTGCTGGCGATTACTGTGCATGAAGAACTGGCGACCGTCGAGGGCCTGCCTGTCGCCGCGCTGCGCATGACGCTGATGTTGTTGATTGCCGTGGTGATCGCTGTGGCGATGAAAATCGTCGGTGTGTTGCTGATCACCTCGCTGCTGATCATCCCCGCTGCTGCGGCACAACGTCACGCCCGCTCACCGGAGCAAATGGCCCTCGGTGCCAGCGTGATCGGTGTTCTGGCAGTCTGCGGCGGACTGGCGCTGTCGTGGTTCAAGGATACCCCCGCAGGCCCCTCGATCGTGGTTTGCGCCGCTGCGCTGTTCCTGCTCAGCTTCCTTTTGCCCAAGCGGTAGAACCTTGTTCCGAAAGTCGAGTCATACTCCGCAATCATTGAATGGCGGCAATGTGCAATGATTCGGTTCAGCGCCGCCGATGGTGATCTGTTATTTTCGGTGCAAGTCACTTATGTGTAGACTTGCTCGTTTTTTGCGCAAATAGAGAATCGCAGGAATGAAGCCGTTCGCATCCCGTTATCTGCTGCTTGCTGCATTTTCCATTCTGTTGGCCGCTTGTCAGAGCAAGCCTGTCGAGCAGCCCGCGCCCGTCGCGGCGCCCGACGCCTATCAACAGTTGGAACAGAACATCGCCAGCAGCGAATTGGCCACCGCTGAAGATCAGCTCGCCGCTCTGCAAAGCAAGAATGCCGATGATCCGCGTCTTGAGCAGTATCAACGTCAATTGGCCGAGGCTTATCTGAGCCGCAGCCAGATCGTCTTGCAGAAAGGCGATGTCAACGCTGCCGCCACCGCCCTGAGCCGCGCCCGCGCGCTGATGCCGAAGGCCCCGGCGCTGACCAGCGGCGTCAACGGCGCCATCGCCAATGCGCGCAAAGCCGAGCTGGAGAAAGCCGAAGCTGAGCTGCGTGCTGCCGAAGCCAAACGCAGCGCCAAAATCATCGACCCGACCGTTGAAAGCACGACCATTGCGCTGAAAATCACCGATTCGAAGCAGCTGCGTCGCCAACTTAACGACATCGCCGCCGATGTGACTGCGTTCAACTGTGACGTGACGGTCCAGGTGCCTCGAACCGATGATTACCCATGGCTGGCATCGCTGTTGACCAAGCGCGTGGCGAAGATCAACCCGGATTTCGAATTGCAGATCCAGCGTGAGATCGAGAAGACCCAGCCTGCGCAGATCATTTTGAAACCTGCGAAGCTCTGATCGCTTTTTGACCAAGCGAGAGGATCAAAAGAAAGGCGTTGCCCTCGCAGGCAACGCCTTTTTTATTCGCAAGACCGGTTTATGACTTCACTGTGGGAGCGAATTCATTCGCTCCCACAGAAGCACTCCGCATCCTCGCAATCTCAACTCACGCTGGAATCGCCTTTGCCTTCGGCTCACGCGCCCAGACCCGATGCTGTTTGATCGCATCGAAGAAGGCGTCGAACGACTTGCTGTCCGAAACCGCCAACAGCCCCGCATCCGCTTCAAGACGCAGCAGGTCAATCAGCTCTTTCGCTTCCCCTGCGTAGGAAATGGCCTTGAGGTGTTTGTACGCCTCCAGCACGTAATGCAGCGCCACCCCGTTGCCGCTCAACGCCTTGATCGACGCTGCGCCGCCCGGAATGAACACAGCATCGAAGGCAATCGAAGGCAGCCCTTCGATCGACGCATCCACCGCCAACGTTTTGCCGCCCGCCGTTTTGACTGGCGCCGAGGTTGGGCCAAGGATCTTGGCATGCGCCGCTTCGGCTTCAAGCGCCGCTTTCATCGCTGCGACGGCTTTGTTGTCCACGCCGTCCGCGACGATGATCGCCACTTTGCGCGAGGCGATGTCGCCCGACAGCAGATTCGTCTGACTCAGCAGCGGGGATTTATCCACTGTCGGTTTGCCCGTTTTCTGAGCTTTGACGGTCGGGCCTTTCGGCGCGGGCAGACCCAGATTGGCAGCCACGCGACTCGCCAGCGTCATGTCGATATTCGCCAGAATCTCATTCACCTGACGCGCACGAATATGTTCGCGCTCGACCTTGCCCAGTTCGAAGCTGTACGCCGCGATGATGTGCTCTTTCTCGTGCTCGCTCATGCTGTTGAAAAACAGCGTGGCTTGGGAGAAGTGATCGGCAAATGACGGGCTGCGCTCGCGGACCTTGTGCGCTTCGACGCGCTCCTGGTAGGTCTCGAAGCCGCCATCTTCCGGGCCTGCCGGTGTTTCTTTCGGCCAGCCGCCATCAATGGAATTCGGCTCGTAAGCAGCGCGGCCCTTGTCGATGGTCATGCGGTGTTGCGCGTCACGCTGACCACTGTGATTCGGCGAGACCGGACGGTTGATCGGGATCTCGTGAAAGTTCGGTCCACCGAGTCGGCTGATCTGCGTATCGGTGTAGGAAAACAGACGACCTTGCAGCAGTGGGTCGTTGGAAAAGTCGATGCCCGGCACCACATGGCCGGGGCAGAATGCGACCTGCTCGGTTTCGGCAAAATAATTGTCCGGGTTGCGGTTGAGCACCATTTTGCCCAACGGCGTTACAGGCACCATCTCTTCAGGGATGATCTTGGTTGGGTCCAGCAGGTCGAAGTCGAACTTGTGTTCATCCTCTTCGGGAACGATCTGCACACCCAGTTCCCACTCGGGATAGTCGCCCGATTCGATGGATTCCCACAGGTCGCGACGGTGGAAATCGGTGTCTTTACCGGCAAGCTTTTGCGCTTCATCCCACAACAGCGAACAGGTGCCGTACTTGGGTTTCCAGTGGAATTTCACGAACGAGGATTTGCCCTCGGTATTAATCATGCGGAAGGTATGAATGCCGAAACCCTGCATGGTGCGCAGGCTTTTCGGGATCGCACGGTCGGACATGGCCCAGATCACCATGTGCGCCGACTCCGGCACGAGCGAAACGAAGTCCCAGAAGGTGTCGTGTGCCGAGCCGCCTGTAGGAATCTCGTTGTGCGGTTCGGGTTTTACGGCGTGCACGAAGTCAGGAAACTTGATCGCGTCCTGAATGAAAAATACCGGCATGTTGTTGCCGACCAAGTCGTAGTTGCCTTCGCCGGTGTAGAACTTCACGGCGAAACCGCGCACATCACGCACGGTATCGCCCGAACCGCGTGGTCCTTGAACGGTGGAAAAGCGCACGAAGACAGGCGTCTTTTTCCCCGGATCACGCAGGAATTCGGCCTTGCTCAGCTTCGAATGGTTTTCATAGCTCTGGAAATAGCCATGAGCCGCCGTGCCGCGAGCGTGGACGATGCGCTCCGGAATGCGCTCGTGGTCAAAGTGCGTGATTTTTTCACGCATGATGAAGTCTTCGAGCAGCGACGGGCCGCGATTGCCGACCTTGAGCGTGTTCTGGTTATCGGAGACCTTCACGCCCTGATTGGTGCGCAGGGCCTGGCCCGTGGCATCGGAGCGAAACTGTTCGAGGCTGTCGAGCTTTTCGTTGGTGTTGCCCCGATCCAGAGTGTCGGTGCCTGCCATTTCGCTTTTGGGGGTGCTGCTTACAGGTGTCGTTTTTTTCGTAGCCATCAGTCAAAAACTCCTCGGTTCAGGCAGCTCTTTTCTCGTTCTTCCGTGGGGAAAGGCGGTGTGAGCTTGGTAAGCAGGAAATTTCCTGACAAAAGACAGGGGGAAATCCCGGCGCTTACTTAGTGACTGATGATAAAAAGGGCCGTTCCGTGTTTTTTCGGACCTTTGGTCTACCGTTGCATCATCTGACCGATCCGCGCGATATGACCGTTCGGCAGGTGACCCACCAAATAAATGCTAAGAATTCTCGGCCCAACCCCGGCCCGACAGGCTAAAATGCGCGCCCGGTTTATCCAGCCGAGGCGATAGACCGCGCCATTTCGCGTATCGCCCAGTAGCGTTCGAGACTGTTCTCACGCTGAATTTCCAACGCGCCCCCACAAGGTTCGCTACGTGATCGAGTTTCAAAACGTCCATAAAACCTATCGGGTTGCCGACAGGGAAATCCCAGCGCTGCATCCCACCAGCCTGCGAATCGAAAACGGCCAAGTCTTTGGCCTCATCGGCCATTCCGGCGCGGGCAAAAGTACGATGCTGCGCCTGATCAACCGCCTGGAGGCCCCAAGCGGCGGCACGATCCGCGTCGATGACGTCGACGTCACTGCACTGGACGCAGACGGCTTGCGAGGCTTTCGCCGTCAGGTCGGGATGATCTTCCAGCACTTCAACCTGCTGTCGTCCAAGACCGTGGCCGACAACGTCGCCATGCCGCTGACGCTGGCCGGGGACATGTCCCGGGCGCAGATCGACCAGCGCGTGGCCGAATTGCTGGCGCGAGTTGGCCTGTCCGACCACGCGAAAAAGTACCCGGCGCAGCTGTCGGGTGGTCAGAAACAGCGCGTCGGCATTGCCCGTGCGTTGGCGACCAAGCCGAAAATCCTGCTGTGCGACGAGGCCACCAGCGCCCTCGACCCGCAAACCACCGCCTCGGTGCTGCAACTGCTGGCTGAGATTAACCGCGAGCTGAAACTGACGATCGTGCTGATCACCCATGAGATGGACGTGATTCGTCGCGTCTGTGATCAGGTGGCGGTGATGGACGCGGGCGTGATCGTCGAGCAAGGCGCTGTGGCCGATGTGTTCTTGCACCCCAAGCACCCGACCACGCGCCGTTTCGTGCAGGAAGACGAGCAGGTCGACGAAAACGACCAGAACTCCGACTTCGCCCACGTTCAAGGCCGCATTGTGCGTCTGACGTTCCAGGGCGACGCGACCTACGCGCCGCTGTTAGGCACTGTCGCCCGGGAGACGGGTGTGGACTACAGCATCCTGGCCGGTCGTATCGACCGCATCAAGGACACTCCCTATGGGCAACTGACGCTGGCCATCACTGGCGGCGATATGGACGCCGCGTTCGCCCGCTTCACGGCGGCTGACGTTCACATGGAGGTCCTGCGCTGATGGAAACTCTGGCCGCTCTGTTTTCCAACGTCGACTGGTACGAAATCTGGGTCGCGACCGGCGACACCCTGATCATGCTCGGCATTTCCCTGGCATTCACCGTGCTGCTGGGCCTGCCCCTCGGCGTGCTGATGTTCCTCACTTCCCCGCGCCAACTGCTCGAAAACAAGCCGGTCTACGCCACCATTGGGCTGATCGTGAACATGTTGCGGGCGCTGCCTTTCATCATTCTGTTGATCGTGATGATGCCGTTGACCGAAATCATCACCGGCACTTCGCTGGGGATTCTCGGGACCTTGCCACCTCTGATCGCAGGTGCGACGCCGTTCTTCGCCCGTCTGGTAGAAACCGCGCTGCGCGAGGTGGATCGCGGGATCATTGAAGCGACGCAAGCGATGGGTGCCACGACGCGGCAGATCATCGTCAAGGCGCTGCTCCCGGAAGCACGTCCGGGCATTCTGGCGGCCATCACGGTCACCGCCATTGCGCTGGTGTCGTTCACGGCCATGGCGGGTGCAGTGGGTGCGGGCGGCTTGGGCGACCTGGCGATTCGCTACGGTTACCAGCGCTTCCAGAACGATGTGATGTTCGTGACGGTCGTATTGCTGCTGGTGCTGGTGCAGATCCTGCAAACCGTCGGCGACCGTCTGGTTGCGCACTTTTCACACCGTTAACCGTATTCGCCGGTCCTGCACGGACCGGCACATGCGCGCCGCCCGGCGTGCATTTCAAGGAGTCGATACACATGAAGAAGCTGTTGGCCGTATTCGCTGCTGTGGCTGCACTGTCCGCCCACGCCGATGAAACCCTGACCGTCGCGGCCACCGCCGTGCCTCACGCCGAGATTCTGGAGTTCGTGAAACCGGCGCTGGCCAAAGAAGGCGTGACGTTGAATGTGAAGGTCTTCAACGACTACATCCAGCCAAACGTGCAGGTCGATCAGAAGCGCATGGACGCCAACTTCTTCCAGCACCAGCCGTATCTGGATGAGTTCAACAAGGGCAAGGGCACGCACCTGGTAAGCGTGGCCAAGGTGCACGTCGAGCCGTTTGGCGCGTACTCGGACAAGATCAAGAACCTGGCCGACCTGCCAGATGGCGCGACCGTGGCACTGCCGAACGATGCCACCAATGAAGGCCGTGCGTTCCTGCTGCTCGTGAAAGCCGGTCTGATCACCCTGAAAGACCCGACCAGCATCACCGCCAAGCCGAGCGATGTGCTGCAGAACCCGAAAGCCCTGAAGTTCCGCGAGCTGGAAGCGGCGACCCTGCCGCGTGTGCTGACTCAGGTTGACCTGGCGCTGATCAACACCAACTACGCACTGACCGCCAAGCTCGATCCGACCAAGGACGCGCTGATCATCGAGGGTCAGGAATCGCCGTACGCCAACATTCTGGTAACCCGCGAAGATAACAAGGACGCGCCAGCGATCCAGAAACTGGTCGCCGCGCTGCACAGCCCCGAGACCAAAGCCTTCATTCTTGAGAAGTACAAAGGCGCTGTGGTTCCGGCGTTCTAATCCCGGATTTGTTCCCGCAGGAGCCCGTACCACCGCGAATTATCGGGCTTTACACGGACTAACTGTGGGAGCGAATTCATTCGCGAGGCGGCAATACATCCGATAAAGATATCCCGAATGTGAGCGCCGACCGCGAACATACACCCTGTAGCAGTCCGGCATGCCGGCGGTAGCGGTTTCGATGACGCCACCGCCGGCAAACCGTGCTACTACAGACTCGTCAGTCACTTCCTCTCAACCAACCCCGGCAACTGCGCGACCAGTTTCTGGTTGTTGATCGGTGCGCGGATGAAGCCGCGTTGAGTGCCGTCCGGGCCGAGCAGGGCCAGATTGCCGCTGTGATCGACTGTGTAATTCGGCTTGCTGGTATCGGCCGGAATGAACGGAATGCTCATGGCATTGGCGAGTTTCTGAATGGTATCCACCGGCGCGGTCAGGCCGAGGAACTGCTTGTCGAAATACCCCAGATACGTCTTCAACTGCTGCGGCGTGTCCCGATTGGGGTCGACGCTGACAAACACCACGCGCAATTTATCCACCGCTTCTTTTGGCAGGTCACTCTTAATCTGGCGCAGTTGGGCGAGTGCGGTGGGGCAAATGTCCGGGCAGAAGGTGTAACCGAAAAACAGCAGTGTCCACTTGTCCTTCAATGAATCCAGCGACACCGGCTGGCCGTCCTGATCGATGAGTTTCAGGTCCGGTACGTTACGGCTTTGCGGCAACAGGATCACCCCGGCGTCGATCAGCGCGGTCTGGTCGCCCTGACCGCTGCCGGACAATACGCGGTTGACGGTCAGGCCCAGCACCAACGCGACGATGGCCACAAGGATGAAGACGGTTTTTTGGGTTCGGGTCATGAGTTCAACATCGAAAAGTGATCGTCAAGCAGCGCGACCCACCACGGGAAAAGCTCCAACGTGTCGATCACGGCATGCGGCCGGGCTGCCACGGTACAACACCCTTGGCCTGGGCAGAAAGTGAATCGCGCCCTGGGATTCACATCTCAGCGATGCGGCCCGAGGTGAAGGCGCACATGGGCGTGCTGCCAGAAGCTCGACACCCGCCTGGAAGTCACGGCGAACGGGACCCGGATGCGGTAATTGATCAGGCACAGCGTCAGCACCAGTCCCGCCGCTCCAGCGTTGTGCGCCACAGCCAATTCAAGCGGCAGATGAAAGATCACATTGCACAACCCCAGCGTAACCTGCGTACCCAGCGCGATCACCAACAGCTTCGCCATCCCACCGAACCCTGCCCGATTCAGTCGCCACGCCAACGACAGCAACGAAAGGCTCACCAGCACCGCGCCGACACGGTGGGTCAGATGAATCGCCGTGCGCGCTTCACTGTCGAGTTTTCCGCCCAGGTAATTAGGGCCGATGTGTTGGGTCAGATGAAAGCCATTGGCGAAGTCCGCGTCGGGCCACCACTGGCCCTGACAGGTCGGCAGATCTGTACACGCCATGGCGGCGTAGTTGGCGCTGACCCAACCGCCCAGCGCGACTTGTATCACCACCAATGCCAAACCGACGGCCGCCAGATGTCGCACGCGTGGGTGCAACTGTGGCATCGGTTTGAATCGCCCGCTCAAACGCAGGGTCAGCAGAAACAGCAGGCTCAGGGTCGTCAGCCCGCCCAGCAAATGCGCCGTGACTACCTGCGGCCAGAGCTTGAGCGTGACGGTCCACATGCCGAAGGCCGCTTGGGCGAACACCACGCCCACCAGCAGCAACGGCAAGGCAACCGGTTGATCGGCCATGTGGCGTCGATGCCAGGCCTGTACGCCGAGAATCATGATCAGCAGCCCCAACCCACCGGCGAAATAACGATGCACCATCTCGTTTCGGCCCTTGTGTTCGATCACGGGCGAATCCGGGTAGTGCAGCTCGGCATGGGCGAGTTGCGCTTCGGTCTTGGGCACGCTGATGAAGCCGTAACAGCCGGGCCAATCCGGACAGCCCAACCCGGCATGGGTCAGACGGGTGTAGGCGCCGAGCAGCACGACCATGAGCGCCAAAAGCGTTGCGCAGAGGGCGAGACGAAATCCGGGCTTGGTCATCATGGCCTCCCCTTTATCCGATGTTCGACAGTTTCAGCAGTTGGCGCAGGTCGTTGAGCAGGTCCTTGCCGTTGACCTCCGCCCCGTAACGCAACACCAGATTGCCGTGGGGATCGACGATCCACAGCTGCGGCAGTTCGATGCCCGGGGCCATCCGTTGGTAGCGCTTGAGGTCGAGGGGGTAGCGCTGTAATTGAGGGTATTCGCGAGCGAGTTTGGCGTCGTATTCACCGGTGATCGGTTGTGCCGTGGTGAGCGCGTGGCTGGCGCGAGACGCATCGCGCCCCAAGCCGATCTGCACCTGCCGCGCCAGGTACACCAATTGCTGGCAATCGGCGTCGCATTCCCGAGGCGCTGTCACCAGGAGCTGCCAGCGCTTTTCGTCCGTCTGCACGCCCAGCTCAATGCGGCTTTCGCCATTGCCGATCAGCTCGCCATGGTAGCTGCGACTCTCGGGCACCCAGAACTTGAGCTTGTACATGGCGGTTGCGAGCACCATCGGACCAATCGCCACGAGAAACACCAGGATCAACTGCACGCGCCCGCGCCGCCGACTTTTCCGAGGACGAGCTTCAGACGTGCTGGCTGGATTCATCGCCGTTCCCATGAGCGGCCTCCTTCTTTTTATTGGGTTTTGTCGGGCTGGGCGGCCTGAAACTCAGGTACAGGTAGAGCCCGGTCAGCGCCGTGGCCATGGCGAACCACTGCACCGCGTAGCCCAGGTGTTTCTCCGGCCCCATGGCGACAACGGGCCAGTCGGTGCGGTACGCGGCAGGACCGGCCTCAAGTCGCAGCTCATGGGCAAACCCTTCACGGTTCAGCTCGGGCCAGGCCTTCGCCGGATCGATGGCCGTCACCAGCTTCGGCCATACATCGCTCTGCGCATCCGGGTGCAACTGAAACGTTGCGCCGGGGGCAACGTAGACCCAGGCGTCGAGGTTCAGCGGCTGAGTGGGTGTGTCGAACGTCGGCGGGGTGCGCCGATCCGGCCACGGCAGCCAGCCCCGATTGACCATCAGCCACAGCCCGCTCCCTTGATCATGGAACGGCTGGATCAGCTCGACCCCGACCTTTCCCTCTCGGGTGCTGTTGTCGAGGATCAGGCTGTGTTCGGCATCAAAGCTGCCGCGCAACTGGACCCGGCGATAGGCTGGGTCAGGCGTGTTCGGCAGCAACTCCGCCGACATGGGCGGGGCCGCACGACGTTCGGCGTAGTGGGCGAGCATCACGCGCTTCTCTTCCCCACGCCCCAGTTGCCAGACGCCCAGCGAAATCAGCACCGGCAGCAACACAAAAACAACCAGCGTGGGGGCGATACCGGGCCGAAAGCGTCTCATCACGCCTCCTGCGTCAGCTGTTGCGCGACACCTATACTCCTTTGCATAGCGTTCGCTCCCCGGAGTCACCCGATGCTCAAAGCCGCGATTGTCTTCATGCTTCTGGCCACTGTGGTGAGTCTGTTCAGCGGCCTGTTTTTTCTGGTCAAGGACGACGCGTCATCCACTCGCCTGCTCAAAGCCCTGACCGTCCGCGTGGGCTGTGCCGCGATTACCCTGGCGTTGATTGCCTATGGGTATTTCAGCGGGCAGTTGGTGTGGCATCCGCCTTGGTAGCCCGCACGGCCCCTGTAGGAGTGAGCTTGCTCGCGATTGCGGTAGATCAGATACATAGATGTCAGCTGACACACTGCAATCGCGAGCAAGCTCACTCCTACAGACGGGGCCTCGCAGCCGGCAATTCGATGTTCACAACACATACACAAAAACAAACAACCCCACCCACACCACGTCCACAAAGTGCCAATACCAACTCGCCGCCTCGAAACCGAATTGATGCTCGGCATCGAAATGCCCGCGCATGACCCGCATCAGCATCACAAACAGAATGATCGTGCCGATGGTGACGTGGGCGCCGTGGAATCCGGTGAGCATGAAGAACGTCGCGCCGTAGATGCCTGAACCCAATGTCAGCCCAAGCTCGGTGTAGGCCTCGTGATACTCAATGGCCTGTAGCGCAAGAAAAGACAGACCCAGAAGAATCGTCAGCCCCAACCACAGTTTCAACGCAGCGCGATGGCCGCTCTTAAGCGCATGGTGGGCAATGGTCACGGTGACGCTCGAACTGACGAGCAATACGGTGTTGATCAACGGCAGGTGCCAAGGGTCGATGACCTCTTTGGGCGGCGGAAACAGCTTCGGATCGGGCGTATGCAGCAATGGCCAAGTGTTCTGAAATTCCGGCCAGAGCATGTGGGCGATGGCCTTTGTGCCCTCGCCACCCAAGGCAGGCAAGCTGACGTGGCGCACGTAAAATAGCGCGCCGAAGAACGCCACGAAGAACATGACTTCCGAAAAGATGAACCAGCTCATGCCCCAGCGGAACGAGCGGTCCATCTGACCGCTGTACAACCCGGCCCGACCTTCGCGCACGACGGTGCCGAACCAGCCGAACATCATGTAGGCCACCATCAGCGCGCCCACACAAAATATCCACGCACCGTGTGTTTCGCGGCCCGCTTTCAGGTCCACCAGCCAGGTGCCCAATCCGTACATCGTGACGAACATGCCGACGGTGGCGATGATCGGCCACTTGCTCTGCGCCGGGACGTAGTAATGCTCATGGGTTGCCATCTTCCAGATCTCCTCAGGCCGTGGGGCCTAACCGCCATTGGCCGCGACAGGGCGGACGATGGGCGGCATGCGCGCGGTGATGTCGAACAGCGTGTAAGCGAGCGTCAGGTGTTTCACGTCCTTGGGCAGGTCGCGGTCGATGATGAAACGCACGGGCATCTCGATTCGCTCGCCCGGTTGCAGCATTTGCTGGGTGAAACAGAAGCATTCGGTCTTGTGGAAATACACGGCGGCGGTGCTGGGGGCGATGCTTGGGATCGCCTGGGCAGTCATCGCCTTGCTGGTCGGGTTCTGCGCGACGAACAGCATCTCGTTGACCGCGCCGGGGTGAACGTTCAGCTCCTCGCCCTTGGGATAGAAGCCCCAGACCATTTCTGCCGAGTTGGTGGCCAGAAACTGCACGCGCACCTCACGACTGGCATCGATCTGCTGACTTTGGGTGTACTGATCGCCGGTCTTGCCGTTGATGCCCAGCGCTTTGCACATCACGTCGTAGAGCGGCACCAAGGCGAAGCCGAACGCGAACATCGCCGCCACCAGCACCAGCAGGCGAATGACGAGTCGCGTGTTCGGACGCTCTGCGCAAGTCATGTCATTCGACGTCCGGCGGCGTGACGAAAGTGTGATACGGCGCAGGTGAGGGCACGGTCCACTCAAGGCCATCGGCGCCATCCCAAGGCTTGGCCGGCGCAGGCGGGCCGCCGCGAATGGTCTTTATCACGATGAAGAGGAAGAAAATCTGCGTCGCGCCAAACGTGAATGCGCCAATCGACGAGACCATGTTGAAGTTGGCGAATTGCAGGTTGTAGTCCGGCACCCGACGGGGCATTCCGGCCAGCCCCACGAAGTGCATCGGGAAGAACGCCATGTTCATGCCAACGAAGGACAGCCAGAAATGCAGCTTGCCCAGGGTTTCGTCGTACATGTGGCCGGTCCATTTCGGCAGCCAATAGTAGGCCGACGCGAAGATGCCGAAGATCGCCCCCGGCACCAATACGTAGTGAAAATGCGCGACGACGAAGTAGGTGTCCTGGTACTGGAAGTCGGCGGGCGCAATCGCCAGCATCAGTCCGGAAAAGCCGCCGATGGTGAACAGAATCACGAAGGCTACGGCGAACAGCATGGGCGTCTCGAAGGTCAGCTCGCCCTGCCACATGGTGCTGATCCAGTTGAACACCTTCACACCGGTGGGCACGGCGATCAGCATGGTCGCGTACATGAAGAACAGCTCGCCCACCAACGGGATGCCGACCACGAACATGTGGTGCGCCCAGACGATGAACGACAGGAACGCAATGCTCGCTGTGGCATAAACCATTGAGGTGTAGCCGAACAGCGGCTTGCGCGAAAACGCCGGAATGATCGAACTGACTGCGCCGAACGCGGGCAGGATCATGATGTACACCTCGGGGTGGCCGAAGAACCAGAACACGTGCTGGAACAGCACCGGATCGCCGCCGCCTGCGGCGCTGAAAAAGCTGGTGTGGAAATGGATGTCCATCAGCATCATCGTCACGCACCCGGCCAGCACCGGCATCACGGCGATGAGCAGGAACGCGGTGATCAGCCAGGTCCAGACGAACAGCGGCATTTTCATCAGGGTCATGCCGGGGGCGCGCAGGTTGAGGATGGTGGCGATGACGTTGATCGCGCCCATGATCGAGCTGATGCCCATCAGGTGAATGGCGAAGATGAAGTAGGTGACGCTTTCGGGAGCGTACGTGGTGGAGAGCGGGGCATAGAAGGTCCAGCCAAAATTTGGCCCGCCGCCGGGGGTGAACAGGGTCGAGACCAAGAGCAGAAACGCGGCGGGCAACAGCCAGAAACTGAAGTTGTTCATGCGCGGCAGGGCCATGTCCGGCGCGCCGATCATCAGAGGGATCATCCAGTTTGCCAGCCCGACGAACGCGGGCATCACCGCGCCGAACACCATCACCAAGCCGTGCATCGTGGTCATCTGGTTGAAAAAGGCTGGTTCGACGATTTGCAGACCGGGCTCAAACAGCTCGGCGCGAATCACCATGGCGAATGACCCGCCGAGCAGGAACATGCAGAAGCTGAACCACAGGTACAGCGTGCCGATGTCCTTGTGGTTGGTGGTGAGCACCCAACGCATCAGGCCTTTGGCGGGGCCGTGGGCATGGCCGGCGTGGTCGTCGTGACGGGGATCGTCAATCACTGCGCTCATGTTCTGTCTCCTGCGTAAATCCCGCGCCAAGCCTGAAGCTGTCTAGCGCCATCGAAACCTGTGGGAGCGAATTCATTCGCGATGCGGTCGTCTGGCCGATAGAGATGTGCCGGATGTACGGTCCTTTCGCGAATGAATTCGCTCCCACAGGTCAAAACGCGTACATCTGGCAAACGGTTCATTTCGCAGCCGCCTGTTTCAGCGCCAGCACGTCTTTTGGCGTGACCATGTCGCCTTTGTTGTTGCCCCACGCGTTGCGTTCGTAGGTGACGACGGCGGCGATATCGACCTCCGACAGCTGCTTGCCGAACGCAGCCATGGCAGTGCCCGGCCGACCGTTGAAAACGGTGGCCAGGTGTTCTTCTTTAGGTCCGGTGACCGTTTTAGAGCCCTTGAGCGCCGGGAACATCGGCGGCAGGCCTTGGCCTTCGGCCTGATGACAGGCCACGCAGGTGGTGTGGTAGACCTTGTCGCCCTGAGCCACAAGCTCATCCAGCGTCCAGTCTTTGCTGGTCAGTTCCTTGAGCTTGGCAGCGTCTGCCTTGCGACCGGCGAGCCAGGTGTCGTAGTCAGCCTGGGTCTTGGCCTCGACGACGATGGGCATGAAGCCGTGGTCCTTGCCGCACAGCTCCGAACATTGGCCGCGATAGATGCCAGGCTTCTCGATCCGGGTCCAAGCCTCGTTAACAAAACCGGGGATGGCATCGCGCTTGACGGCAAACGCGGGGACCCACCAGGAATGGATGACGTCAGCCGCCGTCACTAAAAAGCGGATTTTCACCCCGACCGGCACCACCAGCGGCTGATCCACTTCCAGCAGGTAGTGTTCGCCCTTGGCTTCCTTGTTGTGAATCTGATCCTGAGGTGTCGCGAGGTTGCTAAAAAACTCGACGTCCTGACCCAGATATTTGTAATGCCATTTCCACTGGTAGCCGGTGATCTGGATGTCCAGCCCCGACTCCGTGCTGTCGTACATCTGGATCAGGGTTTTGGTCGCGGGGATCGCCATGACGACGAGGATCAGCAGCGGCACAATGGTCCAGAGGATTTCCACCGTGGTGCTTTCATGGAATTTGGCGGCCACCTGACCGGTCGAGCGGCGATGCAAAATCATCGACCAGAACATCGCCCCAAACACAATGATTCCGATCACCACACATATCCAGAAAATGGTCATGTGCAGGCCGAAGACTTCGTGACTGACCTCGGTCGCTCCCGGCGCCATATTCGTGGTCCAGGCGCCGTGCGCCGGACTGAATACCGACCACAACAGGAGCGCCATCCAAACGTGTGGATGTCGCTTCATTGCGGGTTTCCCTCTTTGTTCTTCTTATTGTGTTGCCACAGCGGGCGAGGGAGCGGTCATCAAAGTGCGGTGGACCGGGGCCAGGCCAGCAAATCCGGTGGAGCTACTGCATCACAGACCGAGTATAGACACGCTGTCGCGCTCAGCACGCGGTGGCGTTTTCGCAAAACCGGGCTATACAAGCACGCGTGTAACAAGTTTTTGGCCGGAAAAGCCGAGAAAGTGGCGTTTTAATAGCCAATGCACATAACCGTGAAGTTGTTATGACAATTACGTCTTAGCGCCTTTCATAAGCCAGCTAACGTATGACTTCCCTATAATGACAGCCTGGTTTTATTGCCTTATGGAGCATTCATGAACACCGCCGCGTTGCGCGAGCAGATCACACGAGCACAGGAACACGAGACCCAAACCGGTCAGCTATTGCGCCAACTCGAAGTGCAACTCCCCCATCTGCACCCTGCCATTCACCTTCCTGACGTTGATGCGCGGGGTGTTTTGGCACGTTTTGTCGTGGCCTACATCGATCAAGTTCCGGACTTGCTGGACGCCGCAAACGACGTCGCCGTGCAGGCCGGTATCGAAAGCCAGATCAAACCCGTGCTGAAAATCGCCGAACAATTCTTCAGCGCACCGCCCGCCATCATGGACGGGCACGAAGGGCTCGACAGTCTGTTGGACGAGGCCTATCTGGCTCATCGTCTAGTGGAAGAAGTGAACGACCTCTACATCGTGCATTTCGCCCAACCGCTGATCCCGGTGAACACCACCGTGGCCAGCGTCATCGCTCATCAGTTGATCGGTGAAACGTTTGCGAACCAGCTGGACGAGGTGGTCCACCACGCCATCGATCAATTGCTGGACGAAGACAGCTTTTCGCTGGAGTCAGTGGAAGCCTATCGCGACAAACTCGCCAGCCCCGACACCGACGCCGCGTGGAAACGCTGGCCGAGCCTGTCCCGGCAACTGGGCGTGGGGCTTGAGATGGAATGCGCGAAGGATTGAATCGCCGGCAGACTCTCACATAACACCTGTAGGAGTGAGCTTGCTCGCGATAGCGTCCGGCCTGACAGCCCAGATGCGTCAGACATGCCTGATCGCGAGCAAGCTCACTCCTACAGAGAGGACGCCTGCCTACACATCAATGCAACGCCGCGCCTCCAATTGACGTGCGTATGCGCCCTTCAACCCTCCGTTTCAACAGGCGCTGCTCCAGCAACAGGCGCGAACCCTGTGCTGCGTTGGCACGACCCCATTCCTCCAGCAGCTCCAGGCAGGAATGGTCGATGTAGCTGAGATTGCTCAGCGGCACATGTAACGTCGTGCCGGGCGGAACGTTGCCCAGTGCCTGAGTCAGCGCTGGGACCTTCAGGAACGTCGCGGCGCCGTTCAAGCGCAGTTCCATCTCCCCCTCCGCTTCCAGATCCACCAGATTGATCTTCAACCGCGACGCGTTCAGCGCCAGTTTCACCAGCGTCAGACCAAAGCCGATGAGCACGCCCGTCAGCAAGTCGGTCAGGATGATTGCACTCGCCGTCGCGCCATAAATGAACATCGGCATACGCCCATAACGCCCCAGCCCGCGTAGCGCCTTGAGGTCCACCAATTTCACGCCGGTGTAAACCAGCACACCCGCGAGGCTCGCCACCGGAATGCTCTGCAGCACGCTGGACAGCAGCAACACGAACGCCAGCAACCAAAGCCCGTGAAACATTGCCGACATTCGCGTTTTCGCCCCGGCCTGAACATTGGCCGAGCTGCGCACGATCACACCGGTCATCGGCAATGCACCGACCAGACCGCACAGCATGTTGCCGACGCCTTGGGCGCTGAGTTCCTTGTCGAAGTCAGAGCGCGGACCGTCATGCATGCGATCCACCGCAGCGGCCGAGAGCAGGGTTTCGGCGCTGGCAATGAAAGCGACGGCAATGGCGGCAATGAGAATCGCCGGATCGGTGAGGTTCAGCAGGTCCGCCGGACGCAGCCAGTCGATGGCCTCTGCGAGGTTGGCCGGGACTTCGACCCGCTTCACGTCGAGGGCCATCGCCAGGCTCACCGCCGTGGCAATCCCCACACCGAGCAAGGCGCCTGGCACGAACCGCAGTGCGTGAGGCCGACGCTTTTCCCACAGCCACATCACGGCGATGGTGCCCAACCCCAACAGACCCGCTTGCATACCGCTGCCAGGGCCGATGGCGCCGAAGAGGGTTTGCGGGAAGGCTATCAGGTTGTCCAGACCGGACGGCTTAGGGCCGCTGTCGAACATCACATGGGCCTGGGAGAGCACGATCAGCACGCCAATCCCCGCGAGCATGCCGTACACCACGGCCGGAGCGGTCACGCGAAACCAGCAGCCCAGTTTGAGGCGACCGGCCAGTAATTGCAGCAGACCCGCTAACAGCAGAATCGGCCCCAGCATCGCCATCCCATGTTCACGCACCAACTCGAAGACCAACACTGCCAGCCCCGCTGCAGGACCGCTGACCTGCAACGGCGAACCCGCCAACCAACCCACGACGATGCCGCCGATGATGCCTGTGATCAGTCCTTTTGCCGGAGGCATGCCAGACGCGATAGCGATCCCCATGCACAACGGCAGGGCCACCAGAAACACCACCACGGAAGCCAGCAGCTCCCGTGGTAACAAGGATTTCAGATCTGTACTAGCCATGACGACTCTCCGCAAAAACTTCAGACGTGACAAAGCCGACAGCACGCGCAGTGCGCGGCCGTGAAGGGCTTGATAGAGGGTTGAACCGTCAGGGATGGCGCAGCGTCACAGGGGCGGCGCTGCGCTCATCCAGTGATCAATCAATGATCAGTAACGTCCGCGAGGCAGCGTGGCCATCGGGATTTTCTGGTCGCCGTCCAGCGGCAGAAAGCCGTCCTGTTCAGCGTCGTAAGCGCGGATTTCGCTGGTCTCGATGTCGTAGACCCAACCGTGGATGAACAGTTGGCCGCTCGCCAGTTTCGACGCCACCGACGGGTGAGTGCGCAAATGTTGCAACTGGGCGATGACGTTCTCTTCGGTGAGGACGTGCATGGTTTCGTGTTCGCCGGTGCAGCTGCAGTTGTCCTGAACGACCGTCTTGGCAACTTCGGCATGGCGCAGCCAGGCTTTGACCGTGGGCATCTTTTCCAGCGTGTCCGGATTCAGCACCGCACGCATTGCGCCGCAATCGGAGTGGCCGCAAACAATGATGTGTTGCACGCCCAACGCCAGTACCGCGTATTCGATGGCCGTGGAAACGCCTCCGTTCATCGGACCATAAGGCGGCACGACGTTACCGACGTTACGGGTCACGAACAGGTCGCCCGGGGAGCTTTGCGTAATGAGTTCGGGAACGATGCGCGAATCCGCACAGGTGATGAACATGGCTCGCGGATGCTGGGCGGTCGCCAGCTTCTTGAACAGCTCTTCCTGCTGAGGGAAAACGTCATGACGAAAATGTTTGAAGCCGTCGACGATATGCTGAAGCGCCTCGTCAGCGGATTCAGCCTTGGCCGAGGCTGGGGCCGTGGAAGCTTGAGGTTGTTTATCCCTGTTGCTCATGTCTCATCCTCTCTGTCGGATTGAAGTGGAGTTTCCAGTGATTCCCGTGGATGTCCCACTTTTTTCTGGCATGACGGACAATTCCATCTGTGCGCGACCAGCCGGTCACTTGCGAAACACCTTAGCGATAAAAACTTAATTGAAACTGAATGCATCGCTCTAGATCGCGGGTCTGGCTTTAGAAAATCTAAAGCGATAGCGATACACGCGCCTGTATCAGCTAATGAGACGCCACCCGAGTCACAACAGCGACATCTGACCACCCGGCGGGCAGAACGCTTCACAATCGAGCTTGAAGCTCTCGCGCTGATTCAGCCCCAGTTTCTTCACCGCCATACTGTAGCGTTGCGCCAGCAGTTCAGCGAATACCCCTTCTCCGCGCATTCGAGAACCGAAACGGCTGTCATACACCTGGCCTCCACGGCTCTGCCGAACCAGACTCATCACATGTTCGGCCCGTTGCGGGTAATGGGCCTGCAACCACTCCTCAAACAGCGGCGCGACTTCCAGCGGCAGCCGCAGCATTACGTAGCTTGCGCTCAATGCGCCGGCAGCCTTGGCTTCGGCCATGAGTTTCTCCAGCTCCATGTCGTTGATCATCGGAATCATCGGCGCCAGCAGCACCCCGACCGGCACCCCGGCATCGCGCAACACTCGAATCGCCCGCAGCCTGGCCTTGGGAGCGGCGGCCCGGGGCTCAAGGATGCGTTTGAGCTCATCGTCCAGCGACGTAAGGCTGATGAACACCGACACGAGGTTCTGTTTGGCGAGTTCTGACAGCAGGTCCAGATCCCGCAGGATCAGCGAGCCTTTGGTGATGATCGTTACGGGATGGCGATAACGCAGCAGCACTTCCAGCGTGGCGCGGGTGATTTTGTATTCGCGCTCGATGGGCTGATACGGATCGGTATTGGCGCCCAAGGTGATGGGCGCGACGCTGTAGCCGGGCTTCGACAGCTGCTGTTCGAGCAGCGCAGCGGCGTTGGTCTTGGCGATCAGCTTCGTCTCGAAATCCAGCCCCGGCGACATGTCCCAGTACGCGTGACTGGGGCGTGCGTAGCAATAAATGCAGCCGTGCTCGCAACCGCGATACGGATTGATCGACCGGTCGAAGGGAATGTCAGGAGACGAATTGCGCGCGATGATGCTTTTGGCGGTTTCCAGCGTGACCGTCGTGCCTTGTGTCACGGGCACTTCCTGATACCAGCCGTCGTCTTCGGCCACCGAGCGGTTCGGCGCAAAACGATTGTGAGGGTTGGTGGCCGTACCGCGGCCGCGGGGTGGCAATGGAATGGACATGCAAGCATTCCCGATTACTGTTTATGCATACAGTATCGCGAAATGCATGGCGTCTCTACGCTGCGGCCGGAAAAATCACGCGGCGCCGATCAATGGCGCTCAACGAAGTTTTGACATTTACCTCACGTCGCCTTGACCCCGTAGCGCAGACACTCGCCGCACTCCCATTCCTGCACGCTTGAACGGTACTGCTCAATGCGCCTTCGATTGATCGCTCCGCTGCTTGCCACGCTGTTGGCGACTTCTTTTTGCGCGCTCGCTCAGGCTGACGACGCGTCCTCACCCACGCCGCGCCCCAGCCAGTGGGCCCAGCCGATCGACACGCATTACAACCTCTATCAAATGACCCCAACGCTGTATCGGAGCCGTCAGCCCGACGCTGCTGCACAGCCGCTTTTGAAACAACTGGGCGTGGCGACGGTGGTGGATTTCATCAAGGAAAGTGACAGCAAGTGGCTCTCGGACCCGTCGGTGGCGCAGGTGCAGATTCCGCTGCAGACCGTTCATGTCGACGACGCGGACATTATCCAGAGCTTGCGCGCCATTCAAACGGCGCAAGAAAAGGGGCCAGTGCTGATGCACTGCAAACACGGGCTTGACCGGACGGGCCTGGTGGCCGCGATGTACCGCATTGTCGTGCAGGGTTGGACCAAGCAAGCCGCGCTAGACGAGATGGAACATGGGGGATTTGGGGATGAAGACAGCCTCAAGCATGGCGTCGATTACATCAACAAGGTCGATGTGGATGCTTTGAAAACTGCGCTCAACAGCGGCGCATGCAGCACCAGCGCGTTTGCAAGCTGTGCGATCAAAGGCTGGTTTCAGAAGACAGATGTGGTGGGCGTTCAGACGATTCTCTGGCGATTGTAGCCCCGCCTATCAGCACGGCTTGCCGACGGCCGATTTGAAATCGCTACCGCCCGCAAGCCGGACTGCTTCGGCTTCAGAGAAGAAGACTACTGAGGATCTACCGGCTTCTTGAGCTTCGGATTCGGGAAGAACTGCACCCCTTGCACCTTCGGATCCGCCGGTTTCACCGCAGGTTTGTTGACCCGCGTGCCCAACTCTTTTGGAATTGACTGCCCTTGTGCGTTCAGCGTGTCGGAGTACCCGCAATTCACGCATTCGCGGTGCGGGACGTCGTCTTCGCTCCACATCATCAACTTGTCAGGTTCGCTGCACGCCGGGCAGACCGCCCCGGCGATGAAGCGTTTTTTTGTAATCACGTGCGGTGTATCGGTCATGCTGCCGCGTCCTCGCTCAAGCCGGAATGGCGCAAGAGTGCGTCAATCGAAGGCTCGCGTCCGCGGAAGTCGACGAACAGCACCATCGGCGCTTGCGATCCGCCACGGGCCAGAATCGCCTCGCGGAAGGCACGGCCAGTTTCGGCATTGAGCACGCCGTCTTCTTCGAACTTCGAGAAGGCGTCCGCAGACAGCACTTCAGCCCACTTGTAGCTGTAGTAACCCGCTGCGTAACCGCCCGCGAAAATGTGCGCAAAACTGTTAGGGAAGCGGTTGTACGCCGGTGGACGCATCACCGAGACCTCGTCGCGCACGCCTTCGAGCACTTGCAGCGTGGTGCGACCATCGCCGTGGGTGGCGTGCAGTTCGAAGTCGAACAGCGAGAATTCCAGCTGACGGACCATCATCAGGCCGGACTGGAAGTTCTTCGCCGCGAGCATTTTCTCCAGCAAATCTTGAGGCAGCGGCTCGCCGGTTTCGTAATGACCGGAGATCAACGCCAGGCCTTCCGGCTCCCAGCACCAGTTTTCCATGAACTGACTTGGCAGCTCGACCGCATCCCACGCCACGCCGTTGATGCCCGACGCGCCCGCGTGTTCGACGCGGGTCAACAGGTGGTGCAGGCCATGGCCGAATTCGTGGAACAGGGTCGTCACTTCATCGTGAGTCAGCAGGGCGGGTTTACCCGAATCCGCCGGAGTGAAGTTGCACACCAGATTGGCGACCGGGCTTTGCAGCGAGCCCGCCGAGGTGCGCCGACGGTCACGGGCGCCGTCCATCCACGCGCCGCCACGCTTGTTGGCGCGGGCGTAGAGGTCGAAGAAGAAGCGGCCCACGTGCTGACCGTTTTCCTTGATTTCGAAGAGGCGAACGTCCGGGTGCCAGGTGTCGAAACCTTTCTGCTCGGCGATTTCGATGCCGTACAGTTTTTGTACAATGACGAACAGGCCGCTCAGCACTTTGTCGATCGGGAAGTAAGCGCGCAGGGTTTCCTGGGAAACGCTGTAGCGCTGCTCGCGTAGCTTCTCGCCGTAGAAACCGCTGTCCCAGCTTTGCAGGTCCGGGCAGCCTTGCTCGGCGGCATAGGCCTTGAGCTGTTGCAGGTCCTGCGCGGCGAACGGCTTGCTGCGCTTGGCCAGATCACGCAGGAAGCTCAGCACCTGATCGCTGGACTCGGCCATCTTGGTGGCCAGGCTCAATTCGGAGAAGCTGGCGAAGCCCAACAGTTTGGCCAGTTCCTGACGCAGGTCGAGGATCTGTTCCATCACTGGACCGTTATCGTTCTTACCGGCGTTCGGCCCTTGGTCCGACGCACGGGTGCAGTACGCGGCGTAGACTTCTTCACGCAGCGCGCGGTTCTGGGCGTAGGTCATCACCGCGTAGTAGCTCGGGAACTCCAGAGTAATCAGGTAACCGTCGAGGTCTTTGGCCTGAGCGGCAGCGGCCATTTGCGCCTTGGCTGAATCGGTCAGCCCGGCGAGAGCGGCTTCATCGGTGATGTGCTTGGTCCAGGCCTGAGTCGCGTCGAGCAGTTGGTTAGAGAACTGGCTGCCCAGCTCCGACAGCTTGCTCTGCACTTCGGCATAGCGCTTCTGCTGCTCGGGCGGAAGGTCGATGCCCGACAGGCGGAAATCACGCAGCGAGTGTTCCAGAATGGTTTTTTGCGCAACGTCGAAACCAGCAGCTTCCGGGCTGTTCGCCAAGGCTTCGAAGGCCTGGAACAGCTCACGGTTCTGGCCCATTTCGGTCGAGTACGCGCTCAACGCAGGCAGGCACGACTCGTAGGCTTCGCGGAGTTCGGCGCTGTTGCGCACGGCGTTGAGGTGGCTGACCGGGCTCCAGGCGGCGCCCAGACGATCATTCAGCTCGTCCATCGCCAGCACCAGGCCAGCCCATGTAGGCTGAGCACCTTGCTTGGCGAGGATGTCGGCAATCGCGGCGCGGTTGTCGGCGAGAATCTGGTCAATGGCAGGTTTTACGTGCTCGGCGCGAATCGCCGAGAAAGGTGGCAGGTCGTAGGGTTGCAAAAGAGGGTTGTTCGCGCTCACGGTTTGGCACCTTGGCTGGAAGAAACACCCGAGCATCTTAATTACAATCGGCGCTGACCGCAGCTATCTAACAGGGATAGCCTTGCTATCAATGCCAGAGAAGGAGCCTATCGTGGCCATTCGCACGTTCCAGAATCACACGCCAGCCCTTGGCGAACGGGCCTTTGTCGATCATTCGGCGGTTGTCATCGGCGATGTCGAAATCGGCGCCGACAGTTCGGTCTGGCCGCTGACGGTGGTTCGAGGCGACATGCACCGCATCCGCATCGGCGCACGTACCAGCGTTCAGGACGGCAGCGTGCTGCACATCACCCACGCCGGGCCGTTCAACCCGGACGGGTTTCCGCTGCTGATCGGCGATGAAGTGACCATTGGCCACAAGGCGATGTTGCATGGTTGCACGGTGGGTAACCGCATTCTGATCGGCATGGGCACGACCATCATGGACGGTGCTGTCGTGGAGGATGAGGTGATCATCGGTGCGGGCAGTCTGGTGCCGCCAGGCAAGCGTCTGGAAAGCGGCTTTCTGTACGTGGGCCGTCCGGTGAAACAGGTTCGCCCGCTGACGGAAAAGGAAATCGCCTTCTTCCCTTACAGCGCGACCAATTATGTGAAGCTCAAGGATCAGCATTTGGCTGAGGGTTTCGACAAGCCTTGATTGACAACGTCAATGTCCCTGAACACTGATTAACCTGTGGGAGCGAATTCATTCGCGATACGTCGGTACAGCCAAAAAAATATCTATCGGATGTAACGGCCTCTGGCGAATAAATTCGCTCCCACAGGGTTGTGTGGTCCCACAGGGTTCGTGCGCCACCAAGCGATTCACCTCACGCTTCTGAGAGACGACATGCATTACCAGAATATTCTGTTCGACCTGGACGGCACTCTGACCGATCCGCGCGAAGGCATTACCCGCTCGATTCAGTTCGCCTTGAGCAAACTGGGCATCGACGAACCCGACATCACACAGCTTGAACACTTCATCGGCCCGCCGCTGCTGCAGCAATTCATGCGCGCCTATGACTTTGACGAGGCGAAGGCCTGGGAGGCGGTGGGCTTCTACCGCGAGCGCTTCAAGGTCACCGGGCTGTACGAAAACCTTGTGTTCGATGGCGTGTTCGAACTGCTCGACCTGCTGTCGGATCAAGGCCGCACGCTGTTCATCGCGACGTCCAAGCCGTGGGTGTTCGCCCATGAGATCGCTCGCCATTTTGACTTCGCCCGGCACTTCAAGCTGATCTACGGCAGCGAGCTGGACGGCACTAGGACTGACAAGGTCGAGTTGATCCGGCATGTGCTGGACGAGGAAAAGCTCGATCCCAAGCAGACCTTGATGATCGGCGACCGCAAGCATGATTTGATCGGTGGCAAGCGCAACGGGCTGGATGTGGCGGCGGTGGGGTATGGGTTTGGCAGTCGGGAAGAACTGGCGGCCGAAGCGCCGACGTATCATTTCGAATCGTTGAAGGCTCTGCACCAGGCGTTTCTCAAATCCCGATAACGCCGCGTAACGGATAACACTGCAGAAGCGCAATCTCGGCAGCCAGAGGAATCCGTAAACAACCAGAGGTTTGTTGTTTGCGCCCCCGCCGCTATCATCCCTCGCATCTTGCGAGGGGATTGACTGATGCTGAACGGCCTATGGCTTGGTTTTTTTGTGGTCGCGGCCATTTCCGCGCTGGCGCAATGGCTGGTGGGAGGGAACGCCGGGATCTTCGCCGCGATGGTCGAAAGCATCTTCGCGATGGCCAAGCTCTCGGTCGAGGTCATGGTTCTGCTGTTCGGCACCCTCACCCTCTGGCTCGGCTTTCTCAACATCGCTGAAAAGGCGGGAATCGTCGATTGGCTCGGTAAAGTTCTCGCGCCGCTGTTTCATCGTCTGATGCCCGAAGTCCCTCGCGGCCATCCGGCATTGGGCCTGATCACCCTCAACTTTGCGGCCAATGCGCTCGGTCTGGACAACGCGGCAACGCCCATCGGGCTCAAGGCCATGCGCTCGTTGCAGGAACTGAACCCCAGCCAGACCGTCGCCAGCAATGCGCAGATCCTGTTTCTGGTGCTCAACGCCTCTTCCCTGACCCTGCTCCCCGTCACCATCTTCATGTACCGCGCCCAACAAGGCGCGCTCGATCCGACCATGGTTTTCCTGCCGATCCTGCTGGCCACCAGCGCTTCGACCCTCGTCGGCCTGCTCTCGGTGGCGTTCATGCAGCGACTGCGTCTGTGGGACCCGGTGGTGCTGGCTTATCTGATTCCCGGCGCGCTGCTGTTGGGCGGTTTCATGGCGATCCTCGCCGGTTTGTCGGCCACGGCGCTGTCGAGCCTGTCGTCGATCCTGGGCAACGTCACGCTGTTCGGCATCATCATGCTGTTTCTGGTGGTCGGCGCGCTGCGCAAGGTCAAGGTGTACGAAACGTTCGTCGAGGGCGCAAAAGAAGGCTTCGACGTGGCGAAAAACCTGCTGCCGTATCTGGTGGCGATGCTCTGTGCAGTGGGCGTGTTGCGTGCGTCCGGAGCGTTGGACTTGATTCTGGAAGGCATCCGCCACGCCATCCAGTGGATGGGCCTGGACACCCGTTTCGTCGATGCCCTGCCCACCGCGCTGGTCAAGCCGTTCTCAGGCAGCGCGGCGCGGGCCATGCTCATCGAGACCATGAAAACCCAAGGTGTGGACAGCTTCCCGGCGCTGGTGGCCGCAACCATTCAGGGCAGCACGGAAACCACCTTCTACGTGCTGGCCGTGTACTTCGGCGCGGTCGGTATCCAGCGCGCCCGTCACGCCGTGGGTTGCGCCTTGCTGGCGGAACTGTCCGGTGTGATCGCGGCCATCGCGGTCTGCTATTGGTTCTTCGGCTCGGCAGCGTAACGCCGCTGGCCCTGCTCCACGGTCCATTGCAGCACTTGGGCGGTTAGGGCATCGCTGGCCTGCCCGAAGCCCGCTACCACGGCTGAGACGGGCTTGTCGGTCACCGGCTGATGCACCTCGAAGCGGCGGCTGGCGATGATGCGCTGATGATCATCGACAAGCCGCGCGTCCAGACGAATCACCACGTCGACGGCGGTGCCCCGGTATTCGCTCTGAAACGCCTGCAACTCCCCGCCCAGCTCGAAATCCGCCTGCAGGTTGCTGTCGTCAGTGCTGATCGATTGCACGCGGCCGTCGCGATAGAACGCATCAGTCAGCCGGTTGCGCAGCAGCACAGGGGCCGGATCGCTCCAGCGCGCGCCTTTATAGCTGCTGATCACGTCGCCCTGGGGAATAACCGCGATGCGTGGACTGTCGAGCGTTTCGCTGGCTTTGGGTCTCGCCACGCGCAATGACCAATCGACAGGGGCCGTAACCTTGCTGGCGGTCGAGGCCGTGGGCAAGCGGTATACGTCTGATGGTTCCTGTTTGGGCAGGATCGAACAGGCCGTCATCGACAAGGCCGAGGACATCAGCGCACTCGCGAGCAACAGCCGGGTAAAGGAATGACGGGCAAGCCTCATGGCTCGAACTCCTTGTTCTTGTCGCTACCGAGCAGGTAGCCGCTGGGGTTGGCGTTCAGGCTGCGGGAAATGGTCTTGAGCGAGGCCAGCGTTTCACGCAGCTCGCGAATCGCCGGACCCAGTTCACCCAGCCCCTGGAGCCCGCCATCCACCGACCCTTTATTCGCCTTGATCAACTGATTGATGGTATCGGTGCTCTGCTGCAACGACACCATCGCCGCCTGCCCGGTGGCGATGGCCTGTTTGCCATCGACCGTGAACAGAATGTTGGCGTTGCGCATTGCAGTGGATGTCTGATCCAGCGTGCTGCTGGCCTGCTTACTCAGCGCCAGCAATTGCTTGAGGGTCTGACGAATGTCGTCGCGCTGGTCAGCAATCACTGCCGTGGTCTGCTCCAGATGATCCATGGTCTTGGTCAGCGCCTGAACGTTCTTGGACGACAAGAGCTCGTTGGCGTTGTGCAGCAGCGTGTTGATTCCGGTGAGCAGGTCGTTGCTGTCATTGAGCAGCCGCGAGATGGGCGAAGGCGAGGCAATGATTTCCGGCAAATTGCCGTCTTCGCCCTTGAGCGGTTCGCTCTGGGGCGTGCCGCCGCTGAGCTGAATGATCGACGTGCCGGTGATCCCGGCGAGGGCCAGTTTGGCGAAGGTGTCGCGTTTGATCGGGGTTTCTCCGGCGACGCGAATCTGCGCCAGCACGCGGCGCGGGTCTTGCGGGTCCAGCCGCAGATTGACCACGTCACCCACCTTGATCCCGCTGTACTGCACGGGGCTGCCCCGAGACAGACCGGTGACGGCCTCGTTAAACACCACCTGATAATCCTTGAACGCCGTGTCTACGCTGGACTTGGCCAGCCACAGGCCGAACAGCAACGCAGCGGCGACCACGATCACCGTGAACAGGCCGATCAAAACGTGATGGGCGCGGGTTTCCATCATGAGACCTCGTGTGGGTGGGTGGCCGCTGCATAGGCCGAGCGGCCGCGCGGGCCGTGGAAGTATTCGTGAATCCAATCGTCTTTGTAGGCCGACACCTTGTCGATGTTGTCGGCCACCAGCACCCGTTTCTGGGCTAGCACGGCGACCCGGTCGGTGATGGTGTAGAGAGTGTCCAGATCGTGCGTGACCATGAACACGCTCAAGCCCAGCGCATCACGCAGGGTCAGGATCAGTTGATCGAAGGCGCCTGCGCCAATCGGATCGAGCCCGGCGGTAGGTTCATCGAGAAACAGAATGTCCGGGTCCAGCGCCAACGCCCGGGCCAGCGCGGCACGCTTGATCATCCCGCCGGACAGCGACGCCGGGTACTTATGCGCCGCAGACAACGGCAAGCCGGACAGGGCCATTTTAATTCCGGCGAGATGTTCGGCTTCTTCACGGCTCAGCCCCGCATGCTCGATCAGCGGCAGAGCAACGTTCTCAGTAATGGTCAACGAAGAAAACAACGCGCCTTTCTGAAACAGCACGCCGAAACGTCGTTCAACCTGCGAGCGCGCCTTATCCGGGAGATTCAGCAAGTCCTGACCCAATACTCGGACATTTCCCTCAGCCGGTCGCTGCAAGCCGACGATGCTGCGCAGCAATACCGATTTGCCACTGCCGGAGCCGCCCACCACGGCGAGGATTTCCCCGCGATACAGGTCCAGATCGAGGTTTTCGTGCACCACCTGCGGGCCGAAGCGGTTGCACAGGCCGCGTACCTGAATCACGGCTTCGGTGGGTTGAACGCAACGTCGGGTCACCAGCCAATCTCCATGAAGAACATCGCCGCCAATGCGTCCAGCACGATGACGACGAAAATCGACTGCACCACGCTTGACGTCGTGTGAGCGCCCACCGACTCCGCGCTGCCCTCGACCTTGAAGCCTTCCAGGCACCCAATCGCGGCAATGAAGAAAGCGAAGATCGGCGCTTTGACGATCCCCACCAGAAAATGCTGCACGCCGATATCCGCCTGCATCAGCGACAGAAACATCGCGGGCGAAATCCCCAGCGAGAGCGCGCACACCACACCACCGCCGACGATGCCGCAGATCATCGCCAGAAAGGTCAGTATTGGCAGTGAGATGAGCAAGGCAAGCACGCGGGGCAAGACCAGCATTTCCGTAGGACTCAGCCCCAGCGTCTGTAAGGCGTCCAGCTCTTCGTTGGCTTTCATCGAGCCGATCTGGGCCGTGAAGGCGCTGGCGGTGCGGCCTGCCAACAGAATCGCCGTCAGCAGCACCGCGAACTCCCGCAGGAACGAGAAGCCGATGAGATCGACGGTGAAGATCGTCGCGCCGAAGGCCTTGAGAACGGTAGCACCGAGGAACGCCACCACAGCACCGACCATGAACGTTAGCAGCGCGACAATGGGCGCCGCGTCCAGGCCGATTTGTTCGATGTGGGCGATCACCGAGGTGGTGCGCCAGCGTCGAGGGCGGAACATCGTCGCGACGAAGGTTTGCAGGATCAGCCCGATGAAGCCGAGCAGTTGCAGCGTGTCGCGCCAGAGCACCTCTACCGCCGAACCAACTCGTGCCAACAGTTGGGTGCCGACGGCGACTTCCGGGTCTTTCAGTGGCTGGCAATAATCGTGAAGGGCGCTCTGGATGGTCTGCATCAGGGCGCGGCTGGACTCTGGAAGATTGGGAGCCTGAACCGCCAGAAGCCGCAAGCGTTGCGCGCCCAGCAACTCGACCAGCAGCGACGCCCCGGCTGTGTCGAGGGCGCCCAATCGGCTCATGTCCACGTGCGTCGCAGAACTGAAACCGTCGCTCAAGGCATCGGTCTGCCGCTTCAGATCGTGGTAGTGGGCAAGCGTCCAGTCCCCGACTATCCACAGCTGCGTGGGTTGAGTCGAAGTATCCAGTACGGCGCTGCCCGGTGCCTTGGGCGTGTGGGTAACCAGGTCGGTCGTTGGGGTCATGCACGAGCTTAGTTGGTTTTGGCCGGTGCGGGCGAGCTCGATGATGGCTTATCGTCATCTCCCTTGTCGTCATCCGAATCAGACGAACCCAACGTATCTGCATTGGGCTTCAAACCTGCTGGTTTGATCTTTTTGCGAGTCACCGCAGGCTGATCGGTGTCGGTCACCTGGAAGCGCAATACGCCGATCATCTGGCCATCCTCTGTCAGCACTCTCACCTGCCATTTGCCGAGCACGTCCGGCGGGAAATTCTGTTTGTGTGTCCACGCCCGATAGCCTTCCTTACGTCCGCCGTGAATGTCTAGAGCGATTCGGTCCACTTCTTCGCCGTTGTGGCGCCAAACGTGATAAATCCGCTCGTCCAGACCGCGAGGCGCGTTGATCGAGGTGTAAGCGTAAAGGCCGCTGCTGCGCAGTTGGTTGACGCCGATTTCCTGAATGCTTTCGCCGGGGGTGCGGTTCTGGTTGTCGAACTGAGTGCTCACGGCCACTTCGGTCATCCACAGCGTCGCCGGTGGCACCCACGATCGCAGCAACCAGCCCGCGCCGCCGATGGCCAGCGTCAGGATCACCAGGCCGACACCGCGCTTCCAGTTGGTGACGGGGAAGCTCGACGCGAGACTCGGAATGGACAGCAGCATGGCGGTCGCCAACGCCAGTTTGTAACTCTCGGCGGTGGTCAGGTGCAGGATGATCGGCAGCGCGGTGAGCATCGCCGCGAACAGCGTCAGGGTGTGCAGCGCCAGAAACAGCCACCGCCGGGGCGCCAGCCATTTGTAATACAGCGGATCGATGATCGAAATCAGCCCTGCCACGGCTAGCAACCCGGTGAACGCGAGCTGGCCGCTATTCCAGGTCGTGGTGATGGAAAAGAACGGCAGGACAAAAAACAGACTTTCCTGATGGATCATCTGCGTGGCGTAGCGCAACAGCGGCTGAGGGATTTCGCGTTTGAGGAGTTTGGCGATGAGCCTGACAGCGCTGTTTTCCACCATCAACCAAAGCCAACTGATCAGCAGGATGATCGCGATCCAGCTAGCGGGCCGTGCCTGGCGATCAACGAGGATGAAACTGCCAACCCCAGAACAAAACCCGAACAGCGCGATCAGGCCCGGATAGCGTTTGATGAACTCCAGCACACGCTGTACGAGGGAGTTCTGCATCAGAGCGTTGAGGTCCGGCATTTCGGTGATCACTTCGGCTGTAGGAAAAAAATCCTTGGCAGGATACCAATGCTGAGACGTAGCGTTGACTGCTTTTGATTCTGCCGAACGCACCTAGGCGTCCGGCCAGAAACGATCTTCCTCACAGCGGGCGTTTTTTATACACCCGCCAGCGCCACGCGATCAGCAGCGCGGCCAATACCGCTAATGCGACGCCGATCTCGTACAACTCGTCATAACTGACCAGCGGTTCCTCGATGCGCAGATACCCCGGCTGTGCCAACAGCTGGCGCATGGCCCTGTTCGCCAAATCCAGGCTCACGCCGCGCAGGCGTTTGGTCGGGTCGTCGAAGTGGCCGTCGTCGTAATCGTTGATCGCGCCCCAGTAATAGTCCGCCAACGCGCTGTTGCCTTGAGCGGCCCACGCCTCCTTGGCAATCGCCGCCTGCTGCAACCGGGCAAACGTCGCCGGGTCCATGCCATCCTTTCGCAGCCGCTCCAGCATCCCGCGCACAGCACTGACGGCCGCGTCGACGTCATCCCGATCCAAATCGGCGTTCAGGCTGAGAAACCCCGTATCGCCGAAGGCTTCGCGGTCAGCCCATGGGCCATACGAATACCCCTGCTTCAGACGCAGTTCGCTGTAGAGCGCCCAGTCCAGGTAGGCCTTCACCAAGTCCAGGGTCTCATCATGCTGGTCGCCCAGGTCCGGCTCGGTAAACAGCAAGTGCAGCTTCGCGCCGTCGCCCAATGCCCCGCGAACCAATGTGCGCTCCGCGTCGGCTTTTTCGGTGATGGTCGCCAGCGGCGGATGCTCGGTCGGGTCCACGGCATTCAGCTGGCCGAAGGTGCGCTCCAGATAGGCGGGCAGCAGCTTGTCGAGGTCACCGACGATGATCAGCGTCATGTTGTTGGCCGCATACCAGTTGTCGTGGATGGACTCGATCTGATCCAGCGTGATGTGATCGACTTCCGGACGCTCAGCGCATTTGAGGCCCAGCTCCACCGCCAATTGACTGCTGGCGCCGTGGCCGAGGTCGCGCTTGTCCAGCCAGCGCTGCAAATGCGAGTAATGCCCGCCGTCTTCGCGCTCGACGATGCGTTTGACCGTGTCCAGATTGGCTTGGGTGATCTGCGTGTGCGTCAGCACACTGATCAGCAGGTCAAGCACCTTGCGCTGGTTTTGCGCGGGCGCCTCGATCACGAAGGTGGTGTCGGTGTTGCTGGTGAACGCGTTCCACTCGCCGCCCAGTGCCTGCATCTGCTGTTCGAGCCCGCCTTCGCCGGAATCGTCGACGCCGCTAAACAGCAAGTGCTCCAGCAAATGCGGCAATTCCTTGTCGGCGCAGGGGAAATCATCGAAGCCAATGCCCACGACCAAGCGAATCGACACATGCCCCTTCTCAGCAGGCTTGAGCACCAGTTGCAAACCGTTCGGCAACACATAGCCTTCCACTTGAAAGCGGTCTATCGCCATGGATGGAAGGGATATCAGAAACAAGACAGCGAACAGCAGGCAACGCATAAAAACGGGCTTCCTTGCGGGCCGGTATGAGTAACAGACTGCTGACCGGCCCCGGCGTTCACCGCGATTACTCTGGCTGGCTTTCGCTGGACAAGGCGCCAGTGTCTGAGGTTTCGAGGACGACATAGGCGCTGCTGCAGAACAGTGAATTGAGTCGTTTCATGTCGGCGATCAGCTCAAGGTGTAACGAACTGGTCTCGATACTCTGCACGATTTTACGTTGCAGTCTGCTGACATGGGCATGGGCCAGGCGTCGCTCCTGTGCCCGGAAACGACGTTTCTCGCGCAGCAATTGACGAGCACTTTCCGGGTCGCCGCTGAGGAACACCGATAAGCCCAGACGCAGGTTAGCCATCAATTGCTCGTGCAGGCCGGAGAGTTCTTCCAGTCCCACGTCGGAAAACGACCGGCGTTGTGACGTCTTCTGCTGCTGCACCTTGCGCAGCATACGCTCGATCAGGCCGCTGGCCAGTTCGAGGTTGATCGCCAGCTCGATGATTTCGGCCCAACGGCGGTTGTCCTGATCACTCAAGTCTTCGCGGGGCATTTGCGCCAGGTACAGTTTGATGGCGTTGTACAGCACCTCGACTTCATCGTTAAGTCGGCGGACTTCCTGGGTGACCGCTGTCTGGTTGCCGCGCAGCACTTCTTGCATCGCATTGAGCATGCTGTCGATCAGATCGCCCATGCGCAGGGTTTCTCGCACGGCGTTGGCCAGCGCCAGGCTCGGCGTTGCCAGCGCGGTCAGGTCCAGATGACGAGGCTTGTTTTGACCGTTGACCTCGGCCGCTTGAGGGAGGAGCGACGCGCACAGTCGCCCCATCGGGCCAACCGTGGGCAGCATGATCAGGCAACGCAGCGAGTTGTAAATCACGTGAAAACTGATGACCAGGCTCGACGGGCTGGCGTCCAGCGTTTCCATCCAGTGCACCAGTGGTGTCAGCACGGGGAAGATCAGCAGCAGGCCGATCAGCTTGTACAGCAGGCTGCCCAGCGCGACCTGACGCCCGGCGACGTTCTGCATGCTGGTGCTGAGGAAGGCCAGCAAACCGCTGCCGATGTTGGCGCCAATCACCAGACCAATCGCCACCGGCAAGCCGATGATTTCAGCGCCTGCGAGCGTGGCGGTCAGCAGGACAGCGGCGAGGCTGGAGTAGGAAATCAGCGCGAACATCGCGCCAACCAAGGCGTCGAGCAGCAAGTCGCCGGTCAGCGAGGCGAACAGCACTTTCACACCAGCCGCTTGGGTGATCGGCGCGGCGGCAGTGACGATCAGCTGCAATGCCAGAATGATCAGCCCCAGGCCGATTCCGACGCGGCCGAGCTGACCGACGCGGGTCTGTTTGCGCGACAGGAAGAGGATAACGCCGAGAAAGATCAGCAGCGGCGAGAGCCACGACAGGTCGAACGTCAGGATTCGCGACATCACCGCCGTGCCGACGTCGGCGCCGAGCATGATCGCCAAGGCAGGCGTCAGCCCCATCAGGCTTTGGCCGACGAAGGACGTCACCAGCATGGCGGTGGCGTTACTGCTTTGCACCAAGGCGGTGACGAGAATCCCGGCGACGAAGGCCAGTGGGCGTTTGGACATGTTCTGGCTCAGCACGCGGCGCAGCTGCGTGCCATAGACGCGCAGAATGCCAGTCCGAACGATGTGCGTGCCCCAGATCAACAGCGCGACGGCGGAAAGCAAATCGAGCAGGGTCAGCATACGGAAAGCCCCCTGTTGGTTGCCCGGCGGGCCAGACTGGCCGGCACTCATGGGCAAAAGATTGAAAGTGCAGCGTGTAGCGAGCGAAAGCGCGTGCCCATCTGACGTGGTCAGCACACTCAACTAAAGCTTTTAGTCGGCTTGGAGCCTTAATGCCAGCATGGCACAGACGATTATTTCTTGAAACAAATCTGTCACAAATCAGCCGTTTGGCAAGTCGTCGCCGAAACAAACTGTAGGAGCGACTTCATTCGCGATGGGTTATGACATCCGACACATTTGTATCGGCTGTACGTCCGCATCGCGAATGAGTTCGCTCCCACAGGGATGTTATTGACCCGGAACGTCCTTGCGAAGTTTCACCGGCTCTTTCATCGCCTTCTTCTTGGCCATCGAGGTGCGCATCTTGATGTTGATCGCTTCCACCGCCAGCGAGAACGCCATGGCGAAGTACACATAGCCTTTAGGCACGTGCACGTCGAACGACTCGGCGATCAGCACCGTACCCACCACGATCAGGAACGACAGCGCCAGCATCTTCAGTGAAGGGTGCTTCTCGATGAAGTCGCTGATGACCCCTGCGCACAGCATCATGATCAGCACGGCGACGATGATCGCAGCGACCATGACCGGCACATGAGACACCATGCCGACCGCCGTGATCACCGAGTCCAGCGAGAACACGATGTCGATGATGGCGATCTGGATGATGGTGTACAGGAACATGCCGCCCTTGCCTTTCGGCTCGTCGATCTCCTCCTCTTCGCCTTCCATGCCGTGGTAGATCTCTTGCGAGCTTTTCCACAGCAGGAACAGGCCACCGAAGAACAGGATCAGATCGCGGCCCGAGATGCCTTGGCCGAGCACCACGAACAGGTCGTCCGTCAGGCGCATGACCCAAGTGATCGACAGCAACAGCAGGATGCGCGTGACCATCGCCAGCGCGAGGCCGAAAATCCGGGTGCGCGGTTGCATCGCCTTGGGCATGCGGCTGACCAGAATCGAGATCATGATGATGTTGTCGATCCCCAGAACGATCTCCAGGGCAGTCAGGGTGAAGAAAGCAACCCAGATCTCAGGGTTGGTCAGCCATTCCATTAGGTTTTCCTTTGAGCTTGTCAGATCCCCGCTGTCACTCGCGCGGCAGCGGGGGAGTAATGTGCCTTATAGACTGCTGAAGACCGGGAATATCCCCATCAGCAGCGCTGCGACCATTATGCATACGCACACCAGCACGGCCCACTTGAGGGTAAAGCGCTGGTGATCGCCAAATTCGATACCCGCCAGGGCCACCAAGAGATAAGTCGATGGCACGAGCGGGCTCAACAGGTGGACGGGTTGGCCGACGATCGAGGCACGTGCCATTTCCACCGGGGTGATGCCGTAATGCGACGCGGCCTCGGACAGCACCGGCAAGACGCCATAGTAAAACGCATCGTTGGACATGAAAAAGGTGAACGGCATGCTGACGATGGCGGTAATGACGGCCAGATACGGCCCCATCGCGTCCGGAATCACCGCCAGCAAACTTTTGGACATCGCATCGACCATACCGGTGCCGGTCAGGATACCGGTGAAAATCCCCGCCGCGAAAATCAACCCGACCACTGCCAGCACGCTACCCGCATGGGCGGCGACACGATCCTTCTGCGCTTGCAGGCAGGGATAGTTGACGATCATCGCAATACTGAACGCGATCATGAACAGCACCGGCAGTGGCAACAGGCCCATGATCAGCGCGACCATCAGCGCCAGGGTCAACGCACCGTTGAACCAGATCAGTTTGGGACGGCGAGCGTCGGGAAATTGCGAGACACTGATTTCGCTGTGATCGACTTCATCGCCTGGGAGATGCAGTTCGCCCAGACGTGCGCGCTCGCGTTTGCCGTAGAAATAGGCGATCGCCAGAATCGCGATCACACCGGCAAGCATGGCCGGAATCATCGGCACGAAAATATCGGAGGGGTCGACATGCAGAGCGCTGGCGGCGCGAGCGGTCGGACCACCCCACGGCGTCATGTTCATCACGCCACCCGCCAGGATGATCAGGCCCGCCATGATGCGCGGGCTCATGCCCAGGCGGCTGTACAGCGGGAGCATCGCTGCAACGCAGATCATGTAGGTGGTTGCACCGTCGCCGTCCAGCGAGACGACCAACGCCAACACGGCGGTGCCGACCGACACTTTGACCGGGTCACCTTTGACGAGCTTGAGGATCTTGCGCACGGCCGGGTCGAACAGGCCTGAGTCGATCATCAGCGCGAAGTAGAGAATGGCGAACATCAGCATCACGCCGGTCGGCGCGAGTTTGGTAATGCCGGCGAGCATCATCGGGCCGATACCCGCCGCAAAACCGCCGAACAGCGCAAATACGATAGGTACGATGATCAGGGCAATGAGCGCGGACAGGCGTTTGCTCATGATCAGGTACATGAAGGCAACGACCATGGCGAAGCCGAGGAAGGTCAACATAGAAATACTCCGGACGTGACGCGACGTGGGAACGGACGTGATGAAGCGATCAGTTCAAGACGAGCTGCGCGTGGCGTTGGAGAGCGTGCAAGGGGTACTGCGGAGCGAAAGCGAGCATCAGAATCACCGAATTGTTGTTGTAGATGGGCCGGGCCGCTTTTAAACGTGCTGCCCTGGCTTGGCCGGTCTGTCGCCGGCGGTGGGGGGATGCTAAAGGGCTTAGCTTTCAGCCAGCTTTCGACGCCTTTCCGCTGATCGCTGTAGGAAAAGATGAAGTAAAACGCCCCTGCGAGAGTCAGACGTTAAACACGAACGGGAGATGCGACATGAGTGAAAGGCACACAGGCGGATGCCATTGCGGGAACCTGCGCTATCAACTCGCCGCGCCTTTGCGGGACATCGCTCATTGTCACTGCTCGATCTGTCGGCGGACGTCGGGCGGGATCGTGGTGACCTGGATCACCGTGCCGATGGAGGTGTTCACGTGGACGGCAGGCAGCCCGGCGGCGTACGACTCAAGTCCAACGTGCGTGCGTTATTTCTGCATTAACTGTGGGGCACAGGTCGCGCTGTTCACCCGAAACAGCCCCGGGACCATGGACGTCACCATCGCCACTCTCGACCAACCCGAACTGGCCGCTGCCGAACGGCATATCTGGACCGACACTCGCCTACCTTGGCTGCATCTGGATGAGCATTTGCCGGGGGAACGGGGCGAGTCTGTATAAGCTCGCCGACCTTTGTGGTGGTCAGGCTCGCCGTCGACAGCGATTTTGAGGAACCCGCCGCGGCCAAGCCCGCTGTTACAACGTGACCATCACGGCAATTCCAACCCACCCGCCGCTTTGTGCAGCGCCCGCAGGTGCTCGCCGACCTGCTTGAGGTTTTCCTCGGTCGCTGCAATCTCGGCCGCTCGGTCCGGCTCCAGCAGCGCCCTCACCTCTTTGTCCAGATCACCCGTCAGCCGTTGCAACTGCTGCTGACGCTGGGTGCTTTCCGCTTCCAGACGTCCCCACTCGCCTTCTTGCGGCAGCCCATAACCGCCACTGCCGAGCAATTCAGCCGGGCGACTGAGGAAGCCGCTGTTCGCGAGAATGTCCTGCAACGTGCCAGTCGCCTTGGAAACGCCTTTGTCCTTCTGTTCCACCGCGCTGAGGTAACGCTGCTTCACCTCATCCTGCGCGAGCAGCAACTGCCGACGCATGCTCGCCTGTTCCAGCAGCAACATCGCCGCGCTGGTGCGTAAATCCGCCTTGGCGAAATACGGTTGGCGTTCTTTCGCGGGCAAGCCTAGCCAATCCTCCACCGTTGTTTCCTTCACGTCAGTGGTCTTGCGCAACACGTCGAACATCGCTTGATAGCGGTCGCGATAGGAGTCGAATCGGTAGCCCATCCGCAAGGCCTTCTTCGGATCGTCCAGCACGCTGGTGTCCGCCAGTCCCCTGCCCTTCAGCACCTCCAGCAAGCCGTTAGGCAAAATGCTGTCCAACCCGACGAGCCTTGGATCGTCAGTACCGCTGCGCAGCAACTTGAGGTTTTCAACCGCACAGTTGTTGGAAATGAACCAATAGTTGCCGTCGTAGGCCCAGTGCATTTCGGCAGCGTGCTGCACCAAGCCGTTGATTTGCTCGCGGGAGAGTTTCAGCGGCACCGACGCCAGGCTGCGCAGTTCGGTCTTGGTGTACTCATCGATGACCTGCCCTAGCGGCAGCACGAACAGACGCGACGGATAGGCCCCGGTCAGGCCGCTCCAACTGGACAGCTGCAGGTCATTAACGAAGGCGCGGTACGACAGCACCAGATGCTGATCCAGATCCAGTCGGCAATCCGGCCCGCGGGGGCGACCCGGTTTGCAGATCACCAGCCGCAACATGCTGTGGCCCCAGCGACTCACCAGATTCTGGTTGGCTTCGGCGAGCAGGTAGTCGACCTCGTACACGCGTTCGGGGTCGAGTTTACCGAGGGGTTCACGGGCGAAGTCGTTGCCTGCGTTGAGGTATGGGTAAGACGTCGGGCATTCGTCCTTGGACGCAGGCGCCCAGTCGAACAGTTTCTTGTAGTAGTCATACAGCGAAGGCCGACGGCAGGCATACGCGGGGTCGAGCAGGAAGTACTCCATGTTCACTGCAACGAATTCAAGCGGGCTGCTGATTTCGTAAATGTCCGGGCTGCGCGCGACCTGGCCGTTGCGCTCTTCGCGCTCCCCTCGCCGGCCCACATATTGCGGCCAGCCTGCGAGGTCCAGCAGACGCGGGTCGTCGCTGAAGGTGAAATGCCGATCCGTCTGGCCGCGACAACTGTCGCGCAGGCCGACTTTGCCCATGCTGTTGGCTTGGCGGGTGCAGGCGATGATCAGCTTGCGCTCTTCCGGTGACCACAATTGGGCATGGTCATAAATGTGGGTGAGCTCGTGTAGCACAGTCGCCAGCATTTCTTCGCGCACGGTGCCGTGGGGGCGATTGGTCCGGGTGGTGGCAGCAGTGCCGTCAGCCAGCCCCGCCAGCAGGTGTTGATTCAGATCGAGTCTGTAAGGCCCGTCAGCGCGGCCATAGGCATTGGACGGCATGTCATCCGTCCAGTGGACTTCGACCTTGCGGTCCAGCTTGCTGATGAACATTGGCGGCAGGTGCGCCATGGCTTCGTCGAGCAGCGTCTGGCTGGCCTTCTGTTGCGTGGCATCAAGCCCGTCGGTGTGCAGCGACAGGCTCAGATCGGCGAAGGCGCTTGGGCAGATCAGCGAAAGCGCCGACGCCAGCAGCCAGGCGGCCAGACGCCTCACAGTGCGAGGATGGCCTCGGCGAGGTCCTGATCGGAGGCATTGCGGGCTTCAGGCAGACGCTCGCGCAACGTAACAAACGCAGCGTCCAGACGAGCGCCATGGATGTTGCCGTTGCTGGCGACGTAGCTGGCGGCGTCGTCTTGAGCTTCGACGATCAGTTTCCAGTTGCGAACGGAGGATGTGGTGTCGGAAGTGAAATCGACACTGCGGCCCAAGGCGCGGACAACAATGTTACTGGTGGCCTTGAGGGTTTGAGCCTGTGCCATATCGGTCAGCAGCAGCAAACCAAGGGCAGCGGCGATCAGCGGGGTACGCATGGAACGTCTCCAAAAATTCGGGGGTGCAAAAAGTGACTATTGGACGAGGATTGCTTGCGCCAGTTCAAGGTCGCTTGCATGAAGTTTTGGAGAGGTTTGACGTAGGTATATCAATGCCGACTCCAGTTGTGCTCCTCGCAGTTGGCCATCAGTGGCAATGAACGCTGCTGCATCATCCTGGGCGGCAAGTATCAGTTTGTTCTCGAAAGGCCCGGTCGTCACCTGGCTGGTGGCGTACCCGCTTTTGATCAAGCTTTGTGTGGTTGTGTCGAACGCATGAGCCTGGGTGCTACCCATCAGGCTGACAGTCGCTGCAAACAACAGGCGAGACAATGAACGCATGAGTCTTCGGTATTCGGAAAACGAGTCGCAAGGCTAGCGCAAATGCCCCGGCCAGAGCCAGTGAAGGTGTCGGGGCAAGCGGTATGAAAGCTGTCGCGGGGCTGAATCAGATCGCCAGAATGGCTTGAGCCAGTTGTGCGTCAGTGGCGTTCAGGCCGGGGCTGACTTCGCGAATGTGTTGAAACGCGCCTTCCAGATGCACGCCACGAATATCGCCATTGCTTGCCACGAAGCTGGCGGCATCGTCACGTGCGGCCAAAACGATTTTGTCGTCATGGAAAGACGACGAAATTTTCGACGTGGCGTTGGACGAAGCGTCCAGTGCACGCACGAGGGTATCGGTAGTGACCACGAAGCTGGACGCCTGAGCGCCAGTGGCCGCAATCAAAAGGGCTGCAGCGCTCAGCAGGCGAAGACGAGACATGTGTGAACTCCAAGGAAGGGTGAATCTAAAACCACATCGGCGACCGAGCGAAACCGTCTGACAGCGATGGGGCATAAAAAGTGGTGCAAGACTAGCGTATGCGGGATCGTGAGGACCAGAACGGCTCTTTGCCAGCTCGCAACGAGTGGTCCTCCTGCACCGCTGGAAGCCGCACAGTTGTGGCACTGTGCCTGTAAGAATCGGTATTTTGAAAACTGTACCTATTCGCGGTTTTTCGTGTTCAGCAGCAAGGTTTCTCTACGGCGGTATCATCCGAAGGACTGTTACTGGCAGGTCGAATTGCCATAGCCCCCTTTCCCGGATATCAAGACCCAGAAACGACGAAACCCGTCAGCAGTCACCTGCGACGGGTTTCGTTTGAACAATTCGGGTTGCTGGTGAGAGGCTCGTAGCCTGGGACCAGCAGACGCTAACTTAGCGCCAGAACGGCTTGCTCAGCTCTTCGTAACGCTGGGATTCGCTGATACCGGCGTCAGCCAGCAGACGAGCATCCAGACGTGCCAGCTGGTGGCGGCTGGACAGACGGCGCTGCCAGAGCATCAGGTTGGCGAACATGCGCAGCGGCAGCGAGCCTTGAGCGGATTTTGCGGTTTCTTCGTAGAACAGTTCGGAACTTACGGTGCGTTCCATGGTGCTTCTTCCTTCCGCTTGTGGCGGGATTAGATAGTGACTTGATTGGTGCCCATCTTCCTCTCGTTGCCCTGCTCTCTCCAGACACAGTTCACTTGTATTGTGCTGCTCCAGTTAACTGTGAAGGGGCACTGTTTTGTTCATATATGGGGCAACTGTACCGGTAAGCACCGAAATGGGGCATTTTGTGCGTTGAAATGGTGAAATCTGTGTTTTCGACCCTGAAAACAACCGGTACAGCAGTACAGTTTTTGCCAGAATGGTGTTCAGCCCGCCAGAAGCGGCGACGAAAGGTCATCGCCAATTCCAAACTGTTTTCTCACACCGCCAGCATGCGGCCGGTTTCTTCGAGGTTGAGGTGCCAACTGAGTGCATCGCGCAGCACGTGAGGGGTGTGTCCACCCATGGCGCAAGCACGGAGGAAGTAGTCGTTCAACGCCTCGCGGTATGCGGGGTGCACGCAGTTATCGATGATCACGCGGGCGCGCTCGCGGGGTGCCAGACCGCGCAGGTCGGCGAGTCCTTGTTCGGTGACCAGAATGTCAACGTCGTGCTCGGTGTGATCGACGTGGCTGACCATCGGCACCACGCTGGAAATCGCACCGCCCTTGGCGATCGACTTGGTAACGAAGATCGCCAAATGCGCGTTGCGGGCAAAGTCGCCGGAGCCACCGATCCCGTTCATCATTCGTGTGCCGCCAACGTGGGTGGAGTTCACGTTGCCGTACAGGTCGAACTCCAGCGCAGTGTTGATGCCGATGATCCCGAGGCGCCGAACGACCTCGGGGTGGTTGGAGATTTCCTGAGGGCGCAATAACAGTTTCGGTCTGTACTGCTCAAGGTTGTCGTAGACCGCATTGTGCTTGCGTTCGGACAGGGTCATTGAGCAGCCCGAAGCGAAATCCAGCTTCCCGGCTTCGAACAGATCGAACGTGGAGTCCTGCAATACCTCCGAATACATCGCCATGCCGTGGAACGGCGAGTCGATCAGCCCGGTCATCACCGCGTTGGCGATGGTGCCGACGCCCGCTTGCAGCGGCATCAATTGATTGGTCAGACGGTTCTGGCGCACTTCGTTCTTGAAGAACTCCACCAGATGCCCGGCGATGGCCTGAGTTTCTTCGTCAGCAGGCAGTACAGTTGAAGGTGAGTCAGCCTGATCACTGAACACGATGCCTACGATCTTCGCCGGGTCGATTTTCACGGCGTGGCTGCCAATTCGGCTGTCAGCCTTGAGCACCGGAATCGGCAGGCGTGTCGGGCGGTAAGTCGGTATATAGATGTCGTGCAAGCCTTCGAGCGCCAGAGGCTGTGCGATGTTGATCTCAATGATCACTTGCTCGGCGAGGATTGCGAAGCTGGCCGAGTTGCCCACGGACGAGCTCAGCACCAGATGACCTTCTTCGGTGATCGCCACGCATTCGATAACGGCAATGTCCACCGGCTTGATCTGGCGGTTGCGCAGTTGCTCGACGGTATCCGAGAGGTGCTGGTCGATGAACATCACCGAGCCATCGTTGATCGCCTTACGCAACGTGCTGTCGACTTGAAATGGCATACGGCGGGACAGCACGCCCGCTTCGGTCAACTGCTTGTCGAGATCGTTGCCCAGGCTGGCGCCGGTCATCAGGCTGATTTTCAGTGGCGACACCTTGGCGCGCTCAGCCAGCGCCTTGGGTACGGCCTTGGCTTCGCCTGCGCGGGTAAAGCCGCTCATGCCGACGGTCATGCCGTCTTTGATCAGGGAAGCGGCGTCGGCCGCGCTCATTACCTTACTCATCAAAGACGGCAGGCGAATACGTTCACGGTGCATGGTGTTCTTATCTCAAGACAAGGATGCGAGCAGCAAAGTCTAGAGAGTTGGGTATGGCGCGTCCCATGACTTAGGTCGTATTGGAGGCTCTAAACGGCGGCTCTCAGCGTAAAACACTGTTACAGAAGATGTAAAAAACCCTCGACCGATAGACGCGTCGAGGGTTCGTTCAGCCGCAGGACAGAGCCTTATTCGACGGCTTTCACCATGTCTTCAATGACCTTCTTCGCGTCACCGAACACCATCATGGTTTTGTCGAGGTAGAACAGTTCGTTGTCCAGACCGGCATAGCCGCTGGCCATCGAGCGCTTGTTGACGATGATGGTTTTGGCCTTGAAGGCTTCGAGGATCGGCATGCCCGCAATCGGCGACTTGGGATCGTTCTTCGCTGCCGGGTTGACCACGTCGTTGGCGCCAAGCACCAGCACCACGTCGGCCTGACCGAACTCGGAGTTGATGTCTTCCATCTCGAACACCTGGTCGTAAGGCACTTCGGCCTCGGCGAGCAGGACGTTCATGTGGCCCGGCATCCGACCGGCCACCGGGTGGATTGCATACTTCACGGTCACGCCAGCGTGGGTCAGCTTCTCGGTCAGCTCTTTCAGGGCGTGCTGGGCACGTGCCACCGCCAGACCGTAGCCTGGAACGATGATCACGGTGTCTGCGTTGGTCAGCAGGAAGGTCGCGTCGTCAGCCGAGCCGGATTTCACCGGACGTGCTTCTTTCGCGCCATCTGCCGCGCCTGCATCCGCTGCGCCACCGAAGCCGCCGCCGATCACGTTGAAGAACGAGCGGTTCATGGCCTTGCACATGATGTAGGACAGGATCGCACCGGACGAACCCACCAGGGAGCCTGCGATGATCAGCATCGAGTTGTTCAGCGAGAAGCCGATACCGGCCGCAGCCCAGCCCGAGTAGCTGTTGAGCATCGACACGACCACAGGCATGTCGGCGCCGCCAATCGGGATGATCAGCAACACCCCAATCACGAACGCCAGGATCAGCATGACGCTGAAGGCGAACAGGCTGCCGGTGAACATGAATGTCAGGCCGAAGAACAACGTGGCCAGACCCAGAATCAGGTTCAACTTGTGCTGACCTGCGAACTGCACAGGAGCGCCCTGAAACAGGCGGAACTTGTACTTGCCCGACAGCTTGCCAAAGGCGATGACTGAACCGGAGAAGGTGATCGCGCCGATGGCGGCACCGAGGAACAGCTCCAGACGGTTACCGGTCGGGATCGACTCGCCCAGGTGCGCAACGATGCCCAGGGATTGAGGTTCGACCACGGCCGCGATGGCAATGAACACCGCCGCCAGACCGATCATGCTATGCATGAAGGCCACCAGCTCCGGCATCTTGGTCATTTCAACGCGCTTGGCCATGATCGAGCCGGCGGTGCCGCCGACCAGCAAGCCCACGATGATGTAGCCGATGCCTGCGCTAGCGCCGTCGGTGGACAGCGCTGCCAGTTTGAACACCAAGCTGATCGTGGTCAGCACCGCCAGTCCCATGCCGAGCATGCCGAACAGGTTGCCGCGACGCGATGTGGTCGGGTGCGACAGTCCTTTAAGCGCCTGAATAAAGCAGATCGCTGAAACGAGGTACAACAGGGTGACGAGGTTCATGCTCATTGCTTCGGCACCTCAGTTTTGGCTGGGCTCTTATTAGGAGCAGCCTTTTTTTTGAACATTTCAAGCATCCGGCGGGTGACCAGAAAACCACCGAACACGTTGACGGCTGCCAGCGCGACCGCCAGGGTGCCCATGGTTTTGCCCAGTGGGGTGACGGTCAACGCAGCGGCCAGCATGGCGCCCACGATGACGATCGCCGAAATGGCGTTGGTCACGGCCATCAGTGGGGTGTGCAACGCAGGGGTGACGTTCCAGACCACGTGGTAGCCGACGTAGATCGCCAGCACGAAGATGATCAGGTTGTAGACGCCGTGAGAGATCAGCATGTCTTCCATTGTTTTTATCCTCAGCCGTTCTTGCGGACAATCTGGCCGTCGCGGCACATCAGGCACGCGGCGACGATGTCGTCTTCAAGGTTGATCTCGAACTGGCCTTCCTTGGTGAAGACCAGCTTCAGGAAATCCAGCAGGTTGCGTGCATAAAGAGCGGACGCGTCAGCCGCAACCATCGCAGGCAGGTTGGTGTGGCCGACGATAGTCACGCCGTGCTCGATTACCACCTGGTCCGCCACGGTCAGCGGGCAGTTGCCGCCCTGGGCTGCCGCGAGGTCGATGACCACCGAGCCTGGCTTCATCTGCGAGACCGTTTCTGCGCTTAGCAGCACCGGCGCCTTGCGACCGGGAATCAGTGCGGTAGTGATCACGATGTCCGCCTGCTTGGCACGCTCGTGAACGGCCACGGCTTGACGCTGCATCCAGCTGGCAGGCATCGGACGTGCGTAACCGCCCACGCCGACCGCGGCTTCGCGCTCTTCGTCAGTCTCATAAGGCACGTCGACGAACTTGGCGCCGAGGGACTCGATCTGCTCCTTCACCGCAGGGCGCACGTCAGAGGCCTCGATCACTGCACCCAGGCGTTTGGCGGTGGCGATGGCCTGCAAACCGGCAACGCCTGCACCGAGGATCAACACACGGGCAGCCTTCACCGTACCGGCAGCGGTCATCAGCATCGGCATGAAGCGCGGGTAGTGATGCGCGGCCAGCAGAACCGATTTGTAACCGGCAATGTTGGCTTGCGAGGACAGCACGTCGAGGCTTTGCGCGCGCGAGGTGCGCGGCGCTGCTTCAAGGGCAAAGGCGGTAATCCCGCGCTCGGCCATCTTGGCGATGATCTCGTTGTTGAAGGGGTTGAGCATCCCGATGACAACGGTCCCGCTCTTGATCAGAGCCAGCTCGCTGTCGCTGGGCGCGACGACCTTGAGGATCAGCTCGGCGCCGAAGGCATCGGCAGCGCTGCCAATCGAAGCCCCGGCGGTTTCATAGGCACTGTCCGTGACGCTGGCGGTGATGCCGGCACCCGACTGGACGGTGACCTTATGACCCTGGCCAATGAGCTTCTTGATGGTTTCCGGAGTTGCAGCAACCCGAGTTTCACCGGACTGGGTTTCTAGAGGGACTCCAATGTGCACGTCAAATCTCCTGCGTGATCTTTTTATCTTTGAAAATAGGCCAGCGCGCTGCGGATGGCGCGTCTGGGGCAGCGATCACCACGTCCCCGCTAGACAAGACGGGGGCGCGGCATTTTGCAGGCGGAATTCGGGGGCTTCAAGGAATTCTGTAACGCGACGTGTACTTAACTACAAGTCACCCTGTGACCGTTTGACGCAATAAAACGCCACAGGCCATATGTTTAAAGGCCTGTAGCGATACCGGTGACATTTTGACTTTTTTTAAAGCCCCTGATGAAAGTGAGGGGTAATCAGGCTGTAAGCCGCGCACATCGTAGCCTTCAGCGTGTTTTGTATAAAGAACAGGGGTGTTTCTTAAATGCGACATTACGAGATATCTGTAGCGCTTTGGGTTTACTAACTACAAAGTCAGCATTTGAATAGAATCAGGCGCAAATCAAGGCAGAGCGTAGGTTTCAGCCTGATGCACCAGCCAGTCCCGAAAGGCTTTCAATGATGCGGATTCGACTTTTCGCTCCGGAATCATCAGGTAATAGGCTTTTACGCTCGACAGCGCATGCGGGTTGGCAATCACCAGTCGCTTTTCGGCCAGTTCTCGCTGGATCAGAAAAGGTGGAATCAGCGCGACTCCCATGTCATGCATAGCCGCTTGAGCGAGCATGGAGAATAGCTCGTATCGCGCGCCTGTCATGTCGCGGGCCACATTCATGTCCATCGAGCCGAACCACTGTCGCCATGCATAGGGCCTGGTGGTCTGCTGCAGCAACGGCATTTCCGATAATTCACGCGCGCTGAGTCGGGGTTTGTTGCCCAGCAAAGCAGGACTACAAACCGGCATGGGGTTTTCGCTCATCAAGCGATGAGATTCCGTACCTGACCAGTCGGCATCGCCGAAATAGATGGCGGCATCAAAGTCGGTGTCCGCGAACAGGAACGGCCGCGTCCGGTTGGTCAGATTGATCGTGACGTCAGGGTTCTGTTGCTGAAAGTCCTTGAGGCGAGGCAGCAGCCATTGAGTTCCGAAGGTTGGAACCACGGCCAGTTCAATCACGTTCGCGCCTTGATGGCCCATGACGGAGAGCGTGTCCCGTTCAACTGCATCGAGTTGGGTAGCGACACGGCGGCTGTAGGAAAGGCCCGCTTCTGTCAGCTTCACGCCCCTTCGGGAGCGTCGGAACAGTTCCACATTCAAGAATTCTTCGAGGCCGCCAATCTGTCGGCAAATTGCACTTTGGGTGAGCGAAAGCTCATCCGCAGCCTTGGTGAAGCTTTCATGACGCGCTGCAGCCTCGAAGCTGACCAGTGCGGCAGTGCTGGGGATTTTGCGGCGCATGTACCTGAACCTCACTCATTGGCCTGAGATATGGCGCTTTGCACATTCTCGGAGTGAGAAATTAGCACAAGACTATGCGAAATCGTCGTTTGCCCATGGGCCTATCCGCGCCTAGCATCAACTCACGACTTTTCCCGGCAATGTCCGGGAACATCATTTAGCGAGGAGAACGTCATGGGCGGTAAGGCAAGCTTCAACTGGATTGATCCCCTGTTGCTGGACCAGCAGCTCACTGAAGAAGAGCGCATGGTTCGCGACAGCGCCGAGCAGTTCGCCCAAGACAAACTCGCCCCCCGCGTCCTTGAAGCGTTTCGTCATGAGCAAACCGACCCTGCGATCTTTCGGGAAATGGGTGAGGTCGGCCTGTTGGGCGCGACTATTCCTGAGCAATACGGTGGCAGTGGCCTGAACTACGTCTGCTACGGCCTGATCGCTCGCGAAGTCGAGCGCGTGGATTCTGGCTATCGCTCAATGATGAGTGTGCAGTCATCGCTGGTGATGGTGCCGATCAACGAATTCGGTACCGAAGCGCAAAAGCAGAAGTATCTGCCCAAGCTGGCGTCTGGCGAGTGGATTGGGTGCTTCGGCCTGACCGAGCCGAACCATGGTTCCGATCCGGGTGCGATGATCACCCGTGCCCGCAAGGTAGACGGCGGTTATCGTCTGACCGGCACCAAGATGTGGATCACCAACAGCCCGATTGCTGACGTGTTCGTGGTTTGGGGCAAAGACGATGCCGGTGATATCCGTGGCTTCGTGCTCGAAAAAGGCTGGCAAGGCCTGAGCGCTCCGGCTATCCACGGGAAGGTCGGTTTGCGGGCGTCTATCACAGGCGAGATCGTCATGGATAACGTGTTCGTCCCGGAAGAAAACATCTTCCCGGACGTCCGAGGTCTGAAAGGCCCGTTCACCTGCCTGAACTCTGCGCGTTATGGCATCTCTTGGGGAGCGCTGGGCGCAGCGGAGTTCTGCTGGCACACCGCTCGCCAGTACACGCTGGATCGTCAACAGTTCGGGCGTCCTCTGGCAGCCAATCAGCTGATCCAGAAAAAACTCGCCGACATGCAGACTGAAATCACGCTCGCCCTGCAAGGCTGCCTGCGTTTGGGACGTATGAAGGACGAAGGCACTGCGGCGGTGGAAATCACGTCGATCATGAAGCGCAACTCCTGCGGCAAGTCGCTGGACATCGCACGCATGGCTCGGGACATGCTTGGCGGCAATGGGATCTCTGACGAGTTCGGTATTGCCCGTCATCTGGTGAACCTGGAAGTCGTGAACACCTATGAAGGAACGCACGACGTGCATGCGCTGATTCTCGGGCGTGCGCAGACTGGCATTCAGGCTTTCTATTAAGGAGCCAGTCATGGGCGCGCTATCGCATTTGCGGGTGCTGGACCTATCTCGCGTTTTAGCTGGTCCGTGGGCGGGCCAGATACTCGCAGATCTGGGTGCCGACGTGATTAAGATCGAGCGCCCTGGCAATGGCGACGATACGCGCGCTTGGGGGCCTCCTTTTCTGAAGGACCCAAGGGGCGATAACACGTCCGAGGCTGCCTATTACCTGGCGGCCAATCGGAACAAGCAGTCCGTCACGATCGACTTCACACGGCCGGAAGGTCAGAAGCTGGTGCGTGAGCTGGCGGCAAAGTCCGACATCGTCATTGAGAACTTCAAGGTCGGTGGGCTCAAGGCGTATGGCTTGGACTACGCGTCGCTGCAAGTCGAGAACCCGCGGCTTATCTATTGCTCGATCACAGGGTTTGGGCAGACCGGCCCTTACGCAAAGCGCGCGGGCTATGACTTCATGATCCAGGGGCTCGGTGGATTGATGAGCCTGACCGGTCGGCCTGAGGGCGAGGACGGTGCCGGGCCCGTGAAGGTCGGGGTCGCTCTGACCGACATTTTGACTGGGTTGTATTCGACGTCAGCCATTCTGGCCGCCCTCGCCCATCGGGATCAGGGTGGCGTTGGCCAGCATATCGACATGGCGCTGCTGGATGTTCAAGTCGCGTGCCTGGCGAATCAGGCCATGAATTACCTGACAACGGGCACACCACCTCGCCGTCTGGGCAATGCGCATCCGAACATCGTGCCGTACCAGGATTTTCCCACTGCCGATGGCGACTTCATTCTTACCGTAGGAAACGACAGTCAGTTCCGTAAGTTCGCGGAAGTTGCTGGTCAGGCGCAATGGGCTGACGATCCGCGCTTCGCCACCAACAAGCAGCGTGTGGCGCATCGGGCTGAGCTGATTCCCCTGATTCGCCAGGCGACGGTCTTCAAGACAACGGCTGAGTGGGTGGCTGCACTTGAAGGGGCGGGTGTTCCGTGTGGCCCCATCAATGATGTGGCCCAAGTGTTTGCCGACCCACAGGTTGAGGCGCGAGGTTTGAGGATTGAGCTGCCCCATGCCTTGGGTGGAACGGTGCCTCAGGTGGCCAGCCCTATTCGGTTGTCGGGTACGCCGGTGGAGTATCGCCGAGCGCCACCGTTGTTGGGGGAGCATACGTCGGAGGTTCTAACCCATCTATTGGGGCTGTCGGACGAGACAGTTATGGCCTTGCGTGAGGCTGGCGTGCTTTAGCGACCCTTCTATATAGGGCGTCAGGAGTGCTGCCCTATATAAACAGAAGGAACACGCTGATTTTGCTCATGTTTTGGTTTTTTGACATAAATTTGAAATTAAGTGTTGACGCCCCTTCGGATGTGTCTATAATTCGCCCCACTTCCGGCGCAGTCGGAACCGAAAACTCCTTGAAGATCAACGAGTTACAGGTTCAGGGTAGCGTGGAAGTGCTTCGGTTCTGGTGTTCGAATCGACAGCGGTGAAAAAGGTGGTTGACAGCAAGTTGTAACGCTGTAGAATTCGCC
>NZ_JAAAKW010000019.1 GCF_009905615.1 Pseudomonas sp. SLFW | reverse complement strand
AGGTAAAATACCTGCACTGCGGCAGTATTCGGAGATCTCTGCTTCGCTCATCGATGCGGTTTGCAACACCGCCTTGAATTTATCGGCACTGTTCCAGCGCCCATTACGCTTACCTGTCCCCGGCATCTGCACTCCTCGGGCTCCGGCCTCTTTACGCCACATTCTCAATGTGACCTCAGTGATCCCGGTTTGCTTGGCCATCTCAACGACCGTGCGACTGATGGGAGGAGCCATCTGTTGGAGCACCCAGGCTTTTTCATCTGCGGTATAGCGACGTTGTTTCATGTGATAGTCCTACGCTCTCCAGCTATGAAGAGGCGACAACTATCCTGACATGGAGGGAGAGCCGAAAAAGTAACCAAAAAGGCCCTGCTCCTGGCTTGGCCCTCGTTCCTCGGGTTCCCTCACTCCGGCGACGCTCCGTGGGCCCGCGCCGAACGGACATCCATGTCCTTGCGGCGCTCTCGCGGCATCCCTGCCGCTCGACCCACTCCGCGCCTCCTGCGCTCGGCCTGCACCCAAGTCGCGTTCTGCGTTGTCTGGACTGGCGTGTGTGAAGAGCAACAGCGACTCGGGCTGGAGCTAACGCTCTTCGCGGCGCTGGGTAGCGACGCAATCTCTGTTCTACCCCCAATCCCCCCTGTGGGAGCGAATTCATTCTGGGCGGCACTCCGACGAATGGTCGGTACAGCCGACACATCTCCATCGACTGTACTTGTTTCGCGAATAAATTCGCTCCCACAGTAGATCCCGGGCATGCACACACTCCGTGTCACGCCCCATTCCCCCTGTAGGAGCGAATTCATTCTGGGCAGCACTCCGACGAATGGTCGGTACAGCCGACACATCTCCATCGACTGTACTTGTTTCGCGAATAAATTCGCTCCCACAGTAGATCCCGGGCGTGCACACACTCCGTGTCACGCCCCAATCCCCCTGTAGGAGCGAATTCATTCTGGGCGGCACTCCGACGAATGGCCGGTACAGCCAACACATCTCCATCGACTGTACTTGTTTCGCGAATAAATTCACTCCCACAGTAGATCCCGGACGGGCACACATTCCGGGGACGCAGAAAATCCTGTGGGGGACGCCGGAGGTTACGACGGTAGCGAAAGCGGCGGTCCAGCCAACGATCCTGTCAACGCGGTGTGATATCCCGCTCCACCGGCTGCGGATCAGGGTCGAACCCTTCGGGAAATTTCCCTTTCAGTCGCCAGGCAAACGCAATGATTTCGGCAATCGTCAGGTAAAGCTCCTGAGGAATGCTGTCCCCCAGTTCCATTCTGGCGAGCATTTTCACCAGTTCGGCGTTTTCGTAGATCGGGACTTTGTATTCCCGGGCGATGGCGAGGATGGCTTCGGCAAGGGCGTCGTCGCCTTTGGCGGTGAGGGTCGGGGCCTGGTGGCCGTCGTAGCTCAGGGCGATGGCCTGACGGGGGGCTTGGTCGGGCGTGGTCATCAGGCGTTCTCGTCGATCCAGCGTTGTTCGAGCACGGTGCGGCTGCCTTGGGCGGGAACGCCCCGGTTGCACGCCAGTTCTTTCACGTTCAGGCCACAGGCCACCAGCCTTGCGCGCAGGCTGTCGAGTTCGCCGGAGATCAGTTCCGCCGCGCCTTCGCGCTCGGCCCACATCTGGCTGGACAGGCTGCCCCCGACCAGTTGCGCCTGAACCTGTAATGGCCCGAGCGGTTCCAGATCGAAGGCCAGGTCCACCCGCCACAGTTTCTCTTTAGCCTTGACCTCTTGCGTGGCGGTCTCGGGAGTCTCCTCCCGATCAGGCGTGTCCTCACGTTGAACCTTGACCTGCAACGGCACGATGTCGTGGGCGTTGCGCATGGGGATTTCCAGCTGCCAGGTGGTCACTTGCGTGCCGTCGGCGTTCATCCGTGTCTGTTCGAGGCCGCCCAGTTGGTGGCTTTGCAGGCGGGAGATCGCACCGGCAGCGAGCTTGAGCAAGATTTCCAGGTCGTCGTTGTTCTCCGCGTTGGCCAACGTGCGCGACGGTAATGGGAAGTTGGTCGGCACCTTCGGCGCAGCGACCAGCCCCAGCGTACCCAAGGCATTGCGGATCACGTTGGGCATCAGGCGGGCGAGGGTGTTGGCGGCGGCTGCGTCGTTGTAGCTGACATTGCCCGGCAGCCCCGGCAGGATTTGCGCGATGACCCTCAGCAGGTTGGCCTTCATGTCCGGGACCAGCGTCGGGTCCTGCCCGGCCAGCAAGCGCGACTCCATGAACAACCCGCTGGCGCTCAGCGCCTGAGCCACCCCTTTGGCGGTGGTCATCTGCGGCAGGTCGGGCAGGTCGTCGAGCAACTGAGTGATGCTGGCGCGCAGCTGCGGCGACAGGTCGTCGGCCGCGCTGGCGTCTGAAGTCGGTGGCGGCAGATTCTGTAACGCGGTGAGCAGGCTTTGCAGCGAGCCTTGGCGGCTTTGTTGGGTCGACAGTTGCTGTGCTAGCGCCAGTTCGTCGAGCCGGTTGGGCATGGCGATGAAATTCAGCGCCTGACTGTTTTGCACCTGAGCGCTGAGCAGGCTGCCCACACGCAAGGGTTGCGGGCTGTCGAGGGTCAGGCTGCTGCCCGCCAGTGCGGTGTTGAGCAGCATCACGATGGAGCGGTACGTGGCGGGTTGAGTCGCCGCGCTGCCCGTGGATTGCCCCGTCAGTTGCGCCACGTTATCGGCCATCACCTGCGTGGTCAGTACCTTGCCTTGCAGCAGGGTGCCAGGGGGCAGTTGGCGCGTGTCGAGGCTGGTCAGGCTGTTGGTGATGGCTTTCTGCAGGTCTTGCACGCTGATGGTCAGCGTGTCCGCCGAGCCTTGCGCGACGTTCACGGTGGTGCCCGGCGTGAGCGGCAGGCTGCTGCTGACGGGGAGGGTGGTCTGGCGGCCGTTGTCCATGGTCAGTTTGAGCAGCAACTGGAAATCCTGGCCCAGCTGTTTGAGGCTGACCACCTCGGCATTGGCCACCTGACCGGAATTGAGCAGGCCTTCTCGCGGCTCCATGAGCTTGAGCACTTCGCCCGGTGGCACGCCAGCGCGCAGTAGAGCGGTCGCGGCGGCGACGGGGGATAGATTGGGTATATCGCCTGTCATTGAATTCCAACTCGGTAAATGTGCGCATGAACTGGCATAATCCTGCCCCGATGTATTCGGTGGCCCGTCAGGCTGCCACCAGTATAACGGCCGCGCCGACCCCGACTTGAACCGCCGCGCGCCCCTGTCATCCGAAAAGAAGGACCTCATGCCGATCCCTGTTCTTGAAGCCGTGGCCCTGGCCTGCGAGCGCGACTGGCGGCTGCTGTTCCAGCATTTCGACCTGCGCCTGACGGCGGGTGACATGGTGCAGATCAGCGGCCCCAACGGCAGCGGCAAGACCAGCCTGTTGCGCCTGCTCAGCGGCCTCATGCAGCCCACGGCAGGCGAGGTGTTGCTCGGCGGTCAACCCCTCGCCCGGCAACGCCACGCACTCGCGCAGCACCTGCTGTGGATCGGTCACGCTGCGGGCATCAAGGACTTGCTCACCCCGGTCGAAAACCTCACCTGGTTGTGCGCCCTGCATCAGAGTGCCGACACCGACGCCCTTTGGCACGCCCTTGAAGCGGTTGGACTGCGGGGTTTCGAAGATGTGCAGTGCCACACGCTGTCTGCCGGACAAAAGCGCCGGGTGGCACTGGCCCGTTTGTACCTGCCAGGCCCCGGCCTCTGGATGCTCGACGAGCCGTTCACCGCGCTGGACAAGCAGGGCGTGGCGCAATTGGAGGCCCATCTCGCTGATCACTGTGAACAGGGCGGCGTCGTGGTGCTGACCACCCACCACACGCTGAACCACACGCCGACCGGTTATCGCGACCTGAATCTGGGAGAGTGGGCGCCATGAGCCACGTGTTCACCCTGCTGATCGCCCGCGAAGCCCGCCTGTTGTTTCGCCGTCCCGCCGAACTGCTCAACCCGCTGGTGTTTTTCGCCATTGTCATTGCGCTGTTTCCGCTGGCGGTGGGGCCGGAATCGCAACTGTTGAAGACGATTTCCCCTGGCTTGGTCTGGGTCGCGGCGCTGCTCTCGGTGCTGCTGTCGCTGGACGGGCTGTTTCGCAGCGATTTCGAAGACGGTTCGCTGGAGCAATGGGTCCTTTCGCCGCACCCCTTGCCGCTTCTGGTGTTGGCAAAGGTGATGGCACACTGGGCGTTTTCCGGGCTGGCACTCGTGTTGCTAGCGCCAGTGCTGGCGCTGATGCTCGGCCTGCCGGGTGAGTGCCTGCCGGTGTTGCTATTGTCATTGTTACTGGGCACGCCGGTGTTGAGCCTGCTGGGCGCGGTGGGCGCGGCGTTGACCGTCGGCCTCAAGCGCGGCGGCCTGCTGCTGGCGCTGCTGATCCTGCCGCTGTACATCCCGGTGCTGATTCTGGGCAGCGGCGCCTTGCAGGCGGCCCTTCAGGGCATGGCAGCGACCGGCTATCTGCTTTGGCTTGGCAGCCTGACGGCGCTCGCGATAACCCTGACACCTTTTGCAATTGCCGCTGGCTTGAAAATCAGTGTTGGCGAATAATCAGAACCTGATCGACCGGACAGCTTTTTAGTCGCCCGCACTTGAAATAGTTAATATCCGAGGCAGGACGCTTCAGTTAAAAGGAGCGCCTGAACAGGCAAGCCACCGTGATGAAACGCATTTTGATGAGAAGCAGCGTGATGAAAAGGCAGCGTGATGAACACAAGCGCCAAGGCTAAAAGCGGCATCAGTTGGGCGTGGTTCCACAAGCTCGGTTCGCCGAAGTGGTTCTATGGCATCAGCGGCCGTCTGCTGCCGTGGCTGAGCATCGCCGCCGCGTTGCTGATCGGCATTGGCGTGGTTTGGGGCCTGGCCTTCGCGCCGCCGGATTACCAGCAGGGCAACAGCTTCCGCATCCTCTACATCCATGTGCCGTCGGCGATGCTGGCGCAGTCCTGCTACGTGATGTTGGCGGTCTGCGGCGTGGTGGGGCTGGTGTGGAAGATGAAAATGGCCGACGTCGCGCTGCAATGCGCCGCGCCCATTGGCGCCTGGATGACCGCCGTGGCGCTGCTGACCGGGGCCATCTGGGGCAAGCCGACCTGGGGCGCGTGGTGGGTCTGGGATGCGCGGCTGACCTCGATGCTGATCCTGCTGTTCCTGTATTTCGGCCTGATCGCGCTGGGCAACGCCATCACCAACCGCGAAAGCGCGGCGAAAGCGTGCGCGGTGCTGGCCATCGTCGGCGTAGTGAACATTCCGATCATCAAATATTCGGTGGAGTGGTGGAGCACGTTGCACCAGGGCGCGACCTTCAGCCTCACCGAAAAACCGGCGATGCCCGCCGAGATGTGGCTGCCGTTGCTGTTCACCGCGCTGGGTTTCTATTGCTTCTTCGGCGCCGTGTTGCTGGTGCGCATGCGTCTGGAGGTGCTCAAGCGTGAGTCCCGTGCCGCATGGGTGAAGGAAGAAGTGGTGAAAGCCCTCGGCCAGAATCTGCGCAAGGGGGGCGGTCAATGAGCTTCGATTCCTTGAGCGATTTTCTGGCCATGGGCAAACACGGTCTGTATGTCTGGACCGCCTATGGCATTTGTCTGGCCGTGTTGGCGATCAACGTCGCGTCACCGTTATTGGCGCGTCGGCGTTACCTGCAACAAGAGGCGCGCCGTTTACGCCGGGAGAGCAACACGTGAATCCGCTGCGAAAAAAGCGACTGTTGATCATCGTGGCGATTCTCGCTGGGGTCGGCATCGCGGTCACCCTGGCGCTCAGCGCCCTGCAAGAGAACATCAATCTGTTCTACACCCCGACCCAGATTGCCAGCGGCGAAGCGCCCCACGGCACGCGGATTCGCGCTGGCGGCATGGTGGAGAAAGGATCATTGCAACGTTCCGCCGATTCGCTGGACGTGACCTTCGTGGTCACCGATTTCAACAATTCGGTGACCATTACCTACCGTGGCATTCTTCCGGACCTGTTCCGCGAAGGGCAGGGCATCGTCGCGCTGGGCAAACTCAATGCCGATGGCGTGGTGGTCGCCGATGAAGTGCTGGCCAAACACGACGAGAAATACATGCCGCCGGAAGTCACCAAGGCGTTGAAGGATAGCGGTCAATCTGCACCGAACGCACCGGCGGGCGCGTCCTACACACCCGCCAAACAGGGGTAAACCATGATTCCCGAACTCGGCCATCTGGCCATGATCCTGGCCCTGTGCTTCGCCGTCGTGCAGGCCGTCGTGCCGCTGGTTGGCGCTTGGCGCGGCGACCGCGTGTGGATGGGCCTGGCGCAACCGGCGGCGTGGGGGCAATTCGCGTTTTTGTTGTTTGCGTTCGGTTGCCTGAGCTATTCGTTCATGGTCGACGACTTTTCGGTGGGCTACGTCACTGAAAACTCCAACAGCGCCTTGCCGTGGTACTACAAATTCAGCGCGGTGTGGGGTGCCCACGAAGGCTCGTTGCTGCTGTGGGCCTTGATTCTCGGGGGCTGGACCTTTGCGGTGTCGGTGTTCTCCCGGCAGTTGCCGCAGGTGATGCTGGCGCGGGTACTGGCGGTGATGGGCATGATCAGCATCGGCTTTTTGCTGTTTCTGATCCTCACCTCCAACCCGTTCAGCCGCATCCTGCCGCAGATTCCCCAGGACGGTCGCGACCTCAACCCGCTGCTGCAAGACCCCGGCCTGATCATTCACCCGCCGATGCTCTACATGGGCTACGTCGGGTTCTCGGTAGCCTTCGCCTTCGCCATCGCCGCGTTGCTCGGCGGTCGCCTCGACGCGGCGTGGGCACGCTGGTCGCGCCCGTGGACCATCGTCGCCTGGGCATTCCTCGGCATCGGCATCACCCTCGGCTCATGGTGGGCGTATTACGAATTGGGCTGGGGCGGCTGGTGGTTCTGGGACCCGGTGGAAAACGCCTCGTTCATGCCGTGGCTGGTGGGCACTGCGCTGATTCACTCGCTGGCGGTCACCGAAAAGCGCGGCGTGTTCAAAAGCTGGACCGTGTTGCTGGCCATCGCAGCGTTCTCCCTGAGCCTGCTGGGCACCTTCCTCGTGCGCTCCGGTGTGCTGACTTCGGTTCACGCGTTTGCGTCTGACCCTGCCCGTGGCGTGTTCATTCTGATCTTCCTGCTGCTGGTGGTGGGCGGTTCGCTGACGCTGTTTGCCATCCGCGCGCCGGTGGTGAAAAGCCACGTCGGCTTTGGCCTGTGGTCGCGGGAAACCCTGCTGCTGGGTAACAACCTGGTGCTGGTGGTGGCCGCGTCGATGATTCTGCTCGGCACGCTGTACCCGCTGGTGCTTGACGCCATGAGCGGGGCGAAGATGTCAGTCGGCCCGCCGTACTTCAATGCGCTGTTCGTGCCGTTGATGGGGTTGTTGATGGTGGTCATGGCCGTGGGCGTGCTGGTGCGCTGGAAAGACACCCCGGTGAAGTGGCTGATGAGCATGCTGGCGCCGGTGTTGGTCGGCAGTGCCGTGCTGGCGGTGATCGCCGGTTTCGCGATGACGGATTTCCACTGGGCGGTGCTCGCCACTGTAATGCTGGCCGCGTGGGTGCTGCTGGCAGGCGTGCGCGACCTGCTCGACAAGACTCGCCACAAAGGCCTGATCAAAGGCGCTGGCTCGCTGACCCGCAGCTATTGGGGCATGCAACTCGCGCACATCGGCATCGCCGTGGTGGCGCTGGGCGTGGTGCTGTCCAGCCAGAACAGCGCCGAACGGGACCTGCGCATGGCCCCAGGCGATTCGGTCGAACTGGGCGGCTACACCTTCGTATTCGAGGGCGCGAGACACGTTCAAGGCCCGAACTTCACCTCGGACGAAGGCACGATTCGCGTGCTGCAAGATGGCAAGGAAGTCACCGCGTTGTACCCGGAAAAACGCCTGTACACCGTGCAACGTTCGATGATGACCGAGGCCGGTATCGACGGCGGTTTCAGCCGTGACCTGTACGTGGCGCTGGGTGAACCGCTGGACAACGGTGCGCGGGCCGTGCGGGTGCACGTCAAACCTTTCGTGCGCTGGATCTGGTTCGGTGGGCTGATCACCGCACTGGGCGGTTTGCTGGCGGCGCTGGACAAGCGTTATCGGGTCAAGGTGCGGGCGAAAGTGCGGGACGCGTTGGGTCTGTCGGGAGCTGCGGTATGAAGCGTTGGGTGTTGTTGATTCCGCTGGTGCTGTTTCTCGGCATGGCGGTGGTTCTGTATCGCGGGCTGTACCTGGACCCGTCCGAGCTGCCGTCCGCGTTGATCGATAAACCGTTCCCGGAATTCGCGTTGCCCGCCGTGCAAGACGGCAAGCCACTGACTCGCGCCAACCTGTTGGGGAAACCGGCGCTGGTCAACGTCTGGGGCACCTGGTGCATCGCCTGCCGGGTCGAACACCCGGTTCTGACCAAACTGGCGCAGCAGGGCGTGGTGATCTACGGCGTCAACTACAAGGACGTCAACACCGACGCCTTGAAATGGCTCAGCGAGTTTCACGACCCGTACCAGCTGAACATCAATGACGAGGCGGGCAGTTTGGGACTGAACCTGGGCGTCTACGGCGCGCCGGAAACCTTTCTGATCGATAGCAAAGGCATCATTCGCTACAAGCACGTCGGCGTGATCGACGAGACCGTCTGGCGCGAGAAACTGGCCGGGCTATATCAGGGGCTGGTGGATGAGGGTAAGCAATGAGCTTTCTCCACCGCCTCTCGACTTGTGGGCACTCCGCGTTGGCCCAGGCGCGCCGAGGATTTCTCTGTGGGAGCGAATTCATTCGCGAATCGGTGGTTCGGGCAACACCTCTCGGTCGGATGTACGGACGCTTCGCGAATAAATTCGCTCCCACAGGTTTGAACTGTGATCGGCCATGCAGTGACAGGGGGCGACGGCTGCTCGCCGCTGCGATGTTGGCACTGGGTTTTGCGAGCACTGCCCACGCCGCCATCGACGCTTACACCTTCAAGGACGACGCCGAGCGGGCCCGTTACACCGAGTTGACTCGCGAGTTGCGGTGCCCGAAATGCCAGAACCAGGACATCGCCGATTCCAACGCGCCCATTGCCGCCGACTTGCGCAAAGAGATTTACCGCATGCTCGGCGAAGGCCAGAGCAATCAACAGATCATTGATTTCATGGTCGATCGCTACGGCGAATTCGTGCGTTACAAGCCCGAACTCAACGCCCACACCTGGCTGCTCTGGTTTGGTCCTGCCGGTCTGCTGCTGGGCGGGGCGGTGCTGATTGGCGTGATCGTCGTGCGTCGTCGCGGCCAGCGTGCCGAAGATGCCGATGTGCTTTCCGACGAGGAGCGTCAGCGCCTCGCCCACCTGCTGGATAAAAACCACGAATGATCGATTTCTGGCTCGCCGCTGGCCTGCTGTTGCTGGTGGCCTTGGGTTTCCTGTTGATCCCGTTGCTGCGCGGCCGTCGCGCACAGCGGGAAGAAGACCGCACCGCCCTCAACGTCGCGCTGTATCAGGAACGCGTGGCTGAACTGCACGCGCAACAGGCCGAGGGCGTGTTGTCCGCCGCGCAAATGGACACTGGCCGTGCCGAGGCGGCGCGCGAGTTGCTGGCCGACACTGAAGGCGCCTCTGCAGAGCGTGTGTCGCGCTTAGGTACGCCGCTGCCCTTGCTCGCGGCGGTGCTGGTGCCGTTGGTGGCGCTGGGGCTCTATCTGCACTTCGGCGCCAGCGACAAGGTCGAATTGACCCGCGAATTCGCCCAGCCGCCGACCTCGCTGGCGCAGATGACCGACCGGCTGGAGCGTGCAGTGAGGGCGCAGCCGGACTCGGCAGAAAGCCTGTACTTCCTCGCCCGCACCTACATGTCCCAGGACCGGCCCGCCGATGCGGCGAACATGTTCGAGCGCGCCGTGGCGTTGGCGGGGCGTCAGCCGGAATTGCTGGGGCAGTGGGCGCAGGCGTTGTATTTCGCGGGCAACAAAGCCTGGACCCCGCAGATTCAAGGGTTGGCGGATGAGGCCTTGAAGACCGATCCCAAGGAAGTCACCAGCCTCGGCCTCAAGGGCATCAACGCCTTCGAAAGCCAGCACTTCCAGGACGCCGTGGATTACTGGAAACGGTTGCTCGCGTTATTGCCGCCGAACGACCCGTCGCGTCCGGCGCTGGAAGGGGGGATCGCCCGCGCCGTCGAAAAGGTCGTACAGAGTGGCGGCCAGGTGCAGGACGCCACGCTGATCGCCGCGCCGGGCGCGCATTTGAAGGTCCGCGTGACCCTGTCCGACGAGCTCAAGGCCAAGGTCCAGCCCGGTGACACGGTATTCGTGTTTGCCCGCGCGGTGTCAGGCCCGCCTGCGCCGCTGGCGGTGAAACGCGTGACGGTCGCCGATCTGCCCGTTGAGGTGGAACTGACCGACGCTGACGCGATGATGCCGCAACTGAAACTGTCGAACTTTCCGGAAGTCCAACTGGTTGCTCGGGTATCCCGCGCAGGCCAGCCCACTTCCGGAGAGTGGATCGGTCGCAGCCAACCGTTGCCCAGCAACGTCACGGCGCGACAGGCCCTGACCATCGACAGCCCCGATCAGTAGCGTTTTTGCTGATCCTGATCGCGCGGCCCAGACACAGTAGAGAATCCTATGTATCGCGTCGCACGATTTGCCTTGTTGAGTGTGGTGGTGGCATTGAGCGCCGCCTGTGCGGTCCAGCGCCCCGGGCCGCAGAGTTCTGAACCGATCCCGACGATTCCTCGCGGCTCATCGAGTCCGTCGCCAACGCCCCAGCCAGGAACCCCACGCACCACACCTCAGACCCCGCCCTCGACGCCGATCCCGTCCGGCCCGAAAACCTCCGCCAACTTCGCTCCGCCGCCCGGTGGCAACAGCCATTGGGATGCCAGGCTGGGCGTGCACGTGCTGGATAACGTGCCCAACACCTTCTACCGCCAACGCACCTACTACCGCTGGAACAACGGCTGGACCTGGTCCACCTCGCCGAGCGGCCCTTGGCAGGAAACCGATTCCAGCGGCGTGCCACCGGGGTTGAGCCGACAGTTCGGGAATTGAGCGTGACGGCTGATCGCAGATCCTTTGTAGGAGTGAGCTTGCTCGCGATCGCTCGTCCAGCCTACTTACGCAGTAGCTGACCCACCGTATCGCAGTAGGAGCGCGCTTGCCCGCGATAGGGTGTGTCAGCGGCAGAGGGTGGTCTGGCACACCGCCATCGCGGGCAAGCCCGCTCCTACCGTTCCGACGCTGTTTGCCAGCGACGCGATTCATCCGGCATAAACAAAAACGGCGACCTATCGAGGTCGCCGTTTTGCGTTAAACGGTGCGTTTACTTGGCCGGGTAAATCTGGTCGAACACGCCACCGTCGTTGAAGTGGGTCTTCTGGATGTCGGGCCAGGTGCCAAAAGTTTTTTCGATGTTGAGGAAATCGACTTTCGGGAAGCGGTCGGTGTACTTCGCCAGCACTTTCGGGTCACGCGGACGCAGGTAGTTGGCGGCGGCGATTTCCTGGCCTTCCGGGGACCACAGGTATTTCAGGTAATCTTCGGCGAGGGCGCGGGTGCCTTTCTTGTCGACGACTTTGTCCACCACGCTCACCGGTGGCTCGGCTTCAGCAGATACGCTCGGGTAGACCACTTCGAACTGATCGCGGCCAAACTCGCGGGCGATCATCTCGGCTTCGTTCTCAAACGTCACCAGCACGTCGCCGATGTGGTTGGTCATGAACGTGGTGGTGGCGCCACGGCCGCCCGTGTCGAGGACCGGCACATGGCTGAACACTTGGCCGACGAATTTTTTCGCAGCGGCTTCATCGCCGCCGTTCTTCAGGGTGTAGCCCCACGCCGAGAGGTAGGTGTAGCGCCCGTTGCCTGAGGTCTTCGGGTTCGGCACGATCACCTCAACGCCGCCCTTCACCAGGTCGTTCCAGTCTTTCAGCGCTTTCGGGTTGCCCTTGCGCACGATGAACACCGTGGCAGAGGTGAACGGCGCGCTGTTGTTCGGCAGGCGCGCGACCCAATCCTTCGGCACCAGCCCTCCGTTGTCCGCCAGGGCATTGATGTCGGTGGCCATGTTCATGGTGATCACGTCAGCGGGCAGGCCGTCGATGACCGAACGGGCCTGCTTGCTCGACCCGCCGAAGGACATCTTCAGGGTCACGTCTTCCTTGTGCTCGGCCTGCCAGTGTTTCTGGAAGGCAGCGTTGTAGTCCTTGTAGAAATCGCGCATCACGTCGTACGAAACGTTGAGCAATTCAGGCGCGGCCTGGGCGGCGCTGCCGAAGGCCATTCCGGCGGCCAGAAGAGAAGCGGCGAAGAGTTTGTTCACTGCGAATTCCTTTGTCGTGTGTGGAAATTGTTCTTATGAATAAAGGGCTGGCTAATGGCCGCGACTATAACGAAAAGCCCCAGTCGCTTAATAGATTAAAAACATCTGTGCTTATGAATTCTCGACGCCGTCCGACACGGCAATCGCATCGACTTTCGGAAACAGCGCGTTGCCACACCGCGAACAGAACGCCGAGTGGGGCTCATGGCTGTCCTTGGCGCACACCGGGCAATCGTGCTGGAGCTGATCGCCGCGCATGGCGGTGGCCAGTTCAGCGGTGAAGATGCCGGTGGGCACCGCGATGATCGAGTAACCCGTGATCATCACCAGCGACGACAGAATCTGGCCGACCGGCGTTTTCGGCACGATGTCGCCGAAGCCCACGGTGGTCAGCGTGACGATGGCCCAGTAAATCCCCTTGGGAATACTGGTAAAGCCATGTTCAGGGCCTTCGACGACGTACATCAGCGTGCCGAACACCGTGACCAGCGTCGAGACGGTCACCAGGAATACGATGATTTTCTGCTTGCTGCCGCGCAGGGCTGCCAGCAGGTAGTTCGCCTGTTTCAGATAGGGGCTGAGTTTGAGGACGCGAAAGATCCTCAGCATCCGCACCACGCGGATGATCAACAGGTACTGAGCGTCGGCGTTATACAGCGCCAGAATCCCCGGCACGATGGCCAGCAGATCGATCAGGCCGTAGAAGCTGAAGGCGTATTTCAGCGGCTGCGGCGAGCAGTACAGGCGCAGGATGTACTCGACGAGGAACACGAACGTGAAGCCCCATTCGATGTAGGCCAGCAGGTCGGCGTAGTCGCGATGGATGGCCTGGATGCTGTCGAGCATCACAATGGCGAGGCTGGCGAGAATGGTCAGCAGCAGGGCCTTGTCGAAGCGCCGACCGGCGGTGGTGTCTGTCTGAAAAACGATGATGCGCAGTTGTTCGCGCCAACCGGTGTTGCTGTCCATGAGGGTTTTCCGAGTGCAAGGTCGGCAGAGCCTGTGACAAACCGTTCAGGAGCGCAACCGCTGATCGCTGATCGTCTGGCGCATCAACCGACTGCCAGCCTGCACCAGCCAGCAAGCGAGAATGAACGGGGCGGTCAGCGTCGCCAGGCCCAGCCCGGAAAAACCCGGTTGCAGCAGGATCGCCAGTAAGATTGCCACGCCCGGCAACCAGGGTTTCTGGCGCACATGGCTGAACGCCAAGGCTGCCAGCGCCGGGTTGTAGCCTGACAGGCCGAGCAACGCCAGGTCGGTTTCCTGTTGCCACAACGCGAAAGCGATGCCGCATGCGCAACCCAATGCCGCCCACACCGCGGCGGTGCGATTGGCGATGAGCAGGCCGACCCCGATCAGCACACCGGCCAACGGATGATCCAGCAAAAACACTTGGCCGAGACCCCGTGGCAGCGCCCGGATCAGGTCCGAATGGGCCATGCCCACATTCGGCACAGGCTCGGCGAATACCAGCAGCACCCAACTGAACAGCACGAACGGCGCGGTGTAGGCCTTGAGGCAAGACGCACGAAGCGCCCGTTGCATCCACACGTGCATCAGCATGGCGCTGAGTCCGCCGCAGGCGATGATCAGCAAAGGTGACAGGGGCGAATCATCGAAACGGTAGCTGATCAGCAAGCCCAACAGCACGCCGTTGTAGCTGTAGACCCCGGACTGCCGCTCGGCCTTGGAATAGCCGCGACGTTGCGCGGTGAGCAACCCAGCGACCGCGCCCAATAACGCGCCACCCAAGGAATGGGGTGCGCTGATCAGGATCGCCATCAGACAAAATAGGCCGCACACGGGGCTGCGTTGCAGCAAGACCTGACTGAAACCGTTAAGCAGCGCTTCGGCCCAGTCGGGGCAATGGGAGGAGGGGGCAGGATTGAGGTTGCTCATTTATGTATTCAATATATTTAGCTATTGTATACATATTGGATCGGGCGACCGGTGTAATCAAGCCCTAGGGTCGGATATCACGAACCTGTGGGAGACGCCGGAGGTACGACGGCGTCTCCCACAGGGGATCGGAGCATTCCGGAGTTTTGTTTGAACCTTATTAAACCCGAAACTGCCGCAACAACCCATTCAACTGCTCGCTCAACCCTTTGAGCTGCACGCTCGCCGCGCTGGATTGTTCGGCCGCCACCGCTGTGCTTTGCGACAACTGTGCGGCCTGGGTCACGTTCTGGTTGATGTCTTCCACCACGTGGGATTGCTGCAGGGTGGCGCTGGCAATGGAGGCGTTCAGGCCATTGAGGTTACGCAGGGCCTGGCTGATGGAGGTCAGGCTCTGGCCCGCGAGGTTGGCCTGTTCGATGGTCAACTGCGACGACCGGCTGCTGTCGCCGATCACTTTCACGGCCGCGTCGGAATGGCTTTGCAGGCGTTCGATCATCGCCTGAATTTCTGCCGTGGACTTCTGCGTGCGTTGCGCCAGCAAACGCACCTCGTCCGCCACCACCGCGAAGCCGCGCCCTTGATCCCCGGCGCGGGCCGCTTCGATTGCAGCGTTCAGCGCCAGCAGGTTGGTCTGCTCGGCGATGGAACTGATCACCTCCAGCACCCCGCCGATCTGCGTGCTTTCACTGGACAAGGTGCGGATCACCTCGACCGCCTGATCGATGGTGCCCGACAGGTGCCCGATCTGTTTCAGGCTGCTGTCGATATTGGCTTGGCCCTGCTGGGCCTGGGATTCGGCGTTGCGCATTTCGCTGGCGGCGTGTTCGGCGTTCTTCGCCACGTCCTGCACGCCGTAAGTGACCTCGTTGACCGCGGTCGCCACTTGCTCCATCTGCAGCGATTGCTGCTGGCTGCGTTCTTGCGCCTGCACGGCGTTGTTGCCCAAGTCGTTGGATGCCTGGCCCAGTCCGAGCGCCGACACCTGCAACTCCCCGACGACCCGGCGCAGCTTGGCGGTGAACGCGTTGAAATGGGTGGCCAGTTGTGTGATTTCATCGCGCCCGTGGGTTTCCAGGGTGCGGGTCAGGTCGCTCTCGCCACTGGCAATGTTGGCCATGGCGTCGACCGTGGTTTTTAGTGGCCCGGCGATGCTGCGGCCAATGACGATCAGCAGGATCGCCATCAACAGAATGATCCCCAGGCTGATGGAGACGGCTTTGATTACCTGTTGCTGGAACTCGGCCTGCACGTCATCGACGTACACGCCGGAGCCAATCACCCAGCCCCAGGGCGAGAACAGCGACACGTAGGAGGTTTTCTGCACTGGCTCGCTGGCGCCCGGTTTCGGCCAGCGATAGTTGACTGTACCCGCGCCTTTGGCCTTGGCCACGGCCACGATTTCATTGAAGACTTGAAAACCGTCCGGGTCCTTGATGCCCGAGAGGTCCTGTCCCACCAGCTTGGGGTTGGCGGGGTGCATGATCATTACCGGGCGCAGGTCGTTGATCCAGAAATAGTCAGTCTGGTTGTAGCGCAGGCCTCGAATGGCATCCATCGCCTGCTGCTGCGCCTGTTCGCGGGTCAGCTTGCCGGTGGTTTCCAGGCCCTGGTAATAGTCGAGCAGGCCCGCAGCTGTCTGCACCACGTGCATGGTCTTCTGCGCCTTGGCGTCGTACAGGTCGTCGTGGATTTGCTTGAGCATGGCCACCGCCAGCGTGAACAACATCAACACAGCGACGATGAGGATCAGCCACAGCCGGCGGCTGATGGAGAAGTTGCGCATATTCATGACCGTCACTCCGTTCATTGTTCTTGTTATGACGCGGGCTGCGTGTTTGAGACCAGCCCCCGAGACGGAAAATCATCCACAGCCAAGGCCAGGCGATTCATTCCCGTCATAAAGCATCTCGGCGCTGCGAAGCCAAACCTGAGAGCCCTGTGAAGTTATTTACGGTAATCAGGCGAGTGTGTTTCGAAGGTTTGCCAAATGCCCAAAAAATGACGTCAGAATGTTTACACGTATAGCCAAAGGCTTACACGATATGGAGCGTTTCGCTCTATGTTGGATCCCATCGAAGCAGTACATTGGATCCATCAACTGCAGCAAAGGATGACTGCAGGATCAAGGATGATCGACCGTTGCCAAGGTACTGGCGGCCAACAGGAAGTTGGACGGTGTTGCACAAACCCGCTTCGGCGGGTTTTTTTATGCCCGCGAAAAACGCCGTTTGGCATGCGTATGCATCCCGGTCTCCGCTACATTCCCCCGTCAGGCATTTGCTCGTACGCGCGCGTGAAACATTCATTTGGATCAAATCTCATCAGCCGATGGAATTTCCAGCGCTGGCGCCGTTCACAGTACCGACAACACCCGAGTCCAGGACAGGGCCGGCCGGGCAGGCAATGGGAAAAATTATGGTGGATGCAGCGCAAATGGCAGCAAACGTGCAACAAAAAGGACTGATCCTGGTGGTTGAGGATGAGTCCATCATTCGTGATTTCGTGTGCGAGATTCTGGGCGATGAGGGGTTTACGACCCATGCGCTGGAAAACGCCGATGACGCCGCGAAGTTTCTGGATGACCACGCAGGCAGGGTGTCATTGTTGCTGACAGATATTCTTATGCCCGGCACGTTGAACGGCGCCGATCTCGCCAACCTGTCCGGCAATAAATGGCCCGAGATTCCGATCCTGATCATGTCCGGCCATGAAACGCCGGAAAGCTCCGGGGTACAGCATGCGGTGACGTTCATCCGAAAACCGTGGAGTTTCGGTCAGTTGCTCGACGGTGTCGACAAGGCGTTGCAGACCCGAAACCCGGCGTGACGCGGGCTAGCGGTCCGGTTCACACCCTTTTAGCACCAGACGGATGATGGTCTGGGCGGCGGCCTCGTAATCGGCGTCGTCCAGTTTGCTCTTCCCGGTGACCGTGGAAATCTGCCAGTCGAAATCCGCGTAGGTCTGGGTCGCGGCCCAGATGCTGAACATCAGATGATGAGGATCAACGGGCGCAATCAGCCCGTCGTCGATCCAGCCCTGAATACACTCGATGTTATGCCGTGCCTGACCGTTGAGCTGTTCGACCTGCTCGGGCGTCAGATGCGGCGCGCCGTGCATGATTTCGCTGGCAAACACCTTGGAAGCGAAGGGCAGGTCCCGCGAGATGCGGATTTTGGAGCGGATGTAGCCGCTCAAGACTTCGGACGGAATGCCTTCGCGATTGAAGGGCGTCGACGCCTGCATGATCGGTTCGATGATGCTTTCGAGCACCTCGCGGTAGAGGTTGTCCTTGGATTTGAAGTAGTAATAAACGTTGGGCTTGGGCACACCGGCCTTGGCGGCGATGTCGCTGGTCTTGCTGGCGGCGAACCCTTTGTCGGCGAATTCTTCACTGGCTGCGCGCAGGATCAGTTCTTTGTTGCGCTCGCGGATGCTGCTCATAAAGCGGAATGTCCTTGCCTGCTCGGCGGTGGCGAATGTTAGCACCGGCTTCGCGACAGGCTCAAGATTGCTGCAAATCCCTGAATCCTCACTGTTTGTCCCCTGTGGCACCGGGGAGTGCCGGTGGTATTGTGTGCGGGTGGAGACGGGAGTGGAAAAAGGGGGCGCCTTTACGGGGCCTGAACGGGTATTCGGTGACGAGGTGTCGGCTTATGAACAGCCCTTTGTTTTCCAGCGTGGTCGCCTATGCCCAACATTGTGAGCGGCAATTGGTGGAAATCCTGCATCGCCGACCGACCCTCGACCGGCAGCAGGTCATGACCTGGGTCGACGAGCAGAGTCATGCGATGAAAGACCGTGATCCTCTGGATCTGCTGCGTGCGCTCAATGCCAAGGTCCGGGCGGGAAAGCCCTTGCCGTGGGAGTCGCATTGATGCGCCGATCCGGGGATTGCTGCTGCCGGAACGCCGTGCGCTGATTCCCCTGTGGGAGCGAATTCATTCGCGAAGGATCTTCCGGCGACGGAGGTGTGTTGCCTGTACCGGCTTTTCGCGGATGAATTCGCTCCTACAGGTTGGATTGCTGTGAATGTCTGTGCTGTCAGTTGTCTGCGATCTGACCGTAGGCCTTTTCTGGTCTGCGGTTGTAGAACGTTGCCAGGCCCACCAATACCACCAGAATGGTCAGCAACACCAGCGATGATCCCACGGTGCCGAAGTCCAGACCGCCTTTGTCGTAAGGCTTGGTCAGCACGTCGCCCAAGGTCGCGCCAAACGGCCGGGTGAGGACGAAGGCGATCCAGAACAGGGCCACCGACGACAGCCGCGTGGTGTAGTGCAGCAGGGCGACCAGCGCAATGGCCGAGCCGATCAGCAGCGCGCCGCCCATGAAACCCAACCCCGAATCGTCCGCCAGGAAATCCCCCAATGCGGTGCCGAGGGTGTTGGAAAACAGGATCGCGAACCAATAGAACAACTCGGCCTTGAGCGTGGTCACGCGGGTGACCGACAGCGACTTCTCGCTCAGGTACCAGACTGAAAAAATCGCCAGCAGAATCGCCACCAGAATCGCAGACCCCGCCGCGTAACCCAGCCCCAGCGTGCGGTCCATGAAATCCGACATCGTGGTGCCTGCCGTGCTGGTGGACAGGATCACCAACCAGTACAACGCCGGGTTGTATCGCTTGGACGCCAGCTGTGTCAGCAGCGTGACCACGAACACGCTGATCAGAATCAGCGAACTCACCAAATAGCCCACGTCCAGCGTCATCGACAACAGGTCGCCTGCGGTTTCCCCCAGCGTCGTGGCACAGATTTTCATGATCCAGAACGCAAGCGTGATCTGCGGAAGTTTATTCATCGTTCATACCCGAGAAGGTCGGACAGCATTGTTCGAAATAGGGCACCTCAGCCATTGGCTGACGGTGGCTCATGATCCCGAGGCCGGTGTTAAAAATAGGTCGAACAAAGATGAAAACGTCATGAAAGCGTGCAGGCCGCCATTGACTTGGGATTCAGTTCCGGACAGAGGGCGCATCCGGTGTGCTGCGCCGGTGTAAACTTGCTGTCGGCGACTCGATGGATCGAACAGCCGTGAATACATCGATGATCTGGAAGAGGGAGATTGACCCATGCATGGATATGGCATGTCCGGCGACTTGTTACACCTGGCGCTTTATTTATTGACGATCGTGGCTTGGCTCTATTTGTGGCTGGTCTGCGTGTTCAACGCCCGAATACCCTTCAAACAAAAACTGGGGGCCCATGCCCTGTTGATCTGTGCGCTGGGCATCCCGAGTCTGGCAACGATCATGGTCGGCGGCGCGTTCCTGGTGTTTGGCCTTGAATACCTGCTGTGGAGTCTGATGATCGTCGGTGTGGGCATCCCGGTGGCCAGCGCCCGACTGGTTCAACGCCACACAGCCTGACCATACGTCACCTGCGATCCTGTGTTGTCGCGTTTGCGTCTAGCCTTTGATCAAGGCTTGGACACGGACGTCGGCACATGAATCTCTGCTCCCATACTCCCAGTCTCAGCGTGGTTGACTCGCGCGGCTTGCCCGTGCGTCAAGTCGGTTTCTACCGTGCCGATGTGCAAGATCGTCCCGAACTCCGGATGACCCGCCAAGCGTTCGACGTGTCAGGGCGACTCTTGGCGACCACCGACCCCCGCCTTGATCGACCCTCGACTTCCACTGTTTACAGCCTCTCTGACCAGCCGCTGTTGACCGATAACGTCGATGCGGGATGGCGCCTGACGTTGTTCGGCGAAGCGGGGCAGCCCCTGGAAAACCGCGACAGCCGTGGCGCGCCGTCGGTGGTTGAATACGACGGGCTGATGCGGCCTGTGGCGATTGCCGAAACGCTCGATGGAGAACTCGCTCGGGTTTCTGACCGGTTCATCTATGCCGACGCCAGCGCGCAATGGTTGGCGCACAACCAGTGCGGCACGTTGCTGCGACGTGACGATTCAGCGGGGTCTGTGTGGTGTTCGGCGTACGGCCTGACGGGGGCCTTGTTGCATCAAGAACGGCGATTTCTCGCACCAACAGAGCGCGTTGACTGGCCGCAAGAGCCTTCGCAACGTGACCTGTTGCTTGAAGCGGAGCGCTTTATCTCGACGCGCGCTGTCGGTGCTGACGGGGATGTCATTGTGCAGACCGATGCCCGAGGCAATTGCCGGTTTCTGACGTACGCCTGCTCAGGAGAACTCCAGAGCACCGGTCTTCAATCATCGGGCAGCGATAAGGTGCACGTTTTAGTGAGCGATATTCACTACGACGCAATGGGCGCCGCCGAACGGGAGACCGCAGGCAATGGTGTCGTCAGCACTGCGACGTACGATGCGGCAGATGGGCGGCTGACCCGGCTGTTGGCACTCACTGGCGAGGGACAGGTGCTACAGGATCTGAATTACGGCTACGACCCCGTTGGGAATGTCGTGAGCGTCGAGGATGCTGCGCAGCCGGTCTCGTTTTTCAGAAACCAGCGCGTTGATCCGGTCAACCGTTACGCCTACGACAGCCTTTACTAACTGATCGAAGCCACTGGGCGGGAAGTGGCGCCGGTTTCCCATCTGCCCGGACTGCCCGACCTTCAACCCCTGCCGCTCGATCCCGGCAACCTCATCCATTACACCCAGCGCTTTGAATACGACGCAGGTGGCAACCTGGTGGCTCGGCACCATTCGGGCGGTGAAACCTGGCGTATGGCGGTGTCGTCGACGAGCAACCGCAGCCTGCCACAGCGGGCTGACGGGAGGCTGCCTGATGAGGGACAGATCGCCGAAGCTTTCGATGGCAATGGCAACCTCAAAGAGCTACAACCGGGTCAGGCAATGACGTGGGATGCGCGCAATCAGTTGAGCCAAGCGACTTTGGTGAAGCGCGACGATGGACCTGATGACAGCGAGCTTTATCGCTACGACGGTGGTGGTCAGCGGGTCCGAAAGGTGCGGGTAAGTCAGGCGCGCAGTCACACGCTGACGGCTGAAGTGCGTTACCTGCCGGGGCTGGAAATACATCGCAACGAGGCAACCGGCGAAGTGCAGCATGTGCTCACGGTCGAGGCGGGGCGTAGCAGCGTGAGGCTATTGCATTGGGAGTCCGGCAAACCCGACGGCATCGAGAATGATCAGTTGCGCTATAGCCTCAGTGATCACCTGGGCTCCAGCACCCTCGAACTTTATCAAGACGCGAAGTTGATTAGCCACGAAGGTTATTACCCGTTTGGCGGCACGGCATGGTGGGCGGGGCGAAGTGCGGTTGAGGCCAAATACAAGACCGTGCGGTATTCCGGCAAAGAGTGTGATGCGACGGGGCTTTATTACTACGGGTTCAGGTATTACGCGCCGTGGTTGCAGCGGTGGGTTAGTCCGGACCCGGCGGGGGATGTGCAGGGAGTGAATCGGTATGGGTTTGTTGGTAATTCACCGGTAAGAAATCTCGAAGTAAACGGTGCAGTTTATGAAGGGCTCAATGATCGAGTTGAAAATATGTTGGAGAGGGGAGGGGACCGCATTATTTGGAGAGGCCTGGGTGAGCTACAAACCATTGATGCTTCTGGGGCGCAAGCGGTCAGGCTCGCATTAGCGGGCGTTGATCAAGTTTTGAAGGGTGCCATTGCTGCTGCTCAAGATTCGAACTGGGACAGGTCTTCCGTTAGCATGAAATATTTTGGTTATTATCACAACGAAGCGATGCCATACGTCTTGCGTGATTGGCAGCGAACGCAGGCGTTGGTCTCTGATTATCGCAGTCTTGAGGGGTACGATAAATTCGTAGGGATAGAACCCAAAGAGTCCGAGGAAACAGCCAGTGTGGTGCGAAATGACCCACACGGACGGGTTTTTCTGAATGTGGATAAGTTACGGAACTCTGAACTTCAGAAAACAATAGCTCACGAAATGTCGCATCTGGGGAAGGTCAGTGGTTTACACAATCATGAGGGATCAAGGACGGTGGATAGCTTTTATTTGAATGATCAATTTGCGATATATTTGCCTTCAATCGGAAGCAGGCCAGATACAGGTGAGATTTCGAGCGCTGTGGTGAATGGGCAATTGACATCAACCTACCTTGAGAGAACGTTATCCCCAGTGGCATTTTTTACTGATCAGGTGCAAGCGCTGCATCATAATGTTGGACGGCAACATGACTTGCCGGCGATCATTCATGATTTCAATCAATCTCCTCATATTGCATCTGTAATGGCCTCTCGGAACGCCGACAGCGTTACCGAAGCGGCATATGATTTTTACCACGCCCGAGGAAGGCGATTACTGGCTGAACGCAGCAACGGCTCGTTGCGATAATCCTTGAAGGGGTGCGAGTCAATCACTCGCACGCCCAGTGACGCTTTAAAAAAACACCTTCACCAACAAACTCGCCGTGTTCTGATCCGTATCAAAATACCGGGTGTCATTGATCCCGTATTTGTTGGTCCAGTAGTCATACTCGATCCCCACGTACAACTGCCGCTCCGGCAAATTCATCGCCTTGCCCAAGTCATATTTGATCTGCGGGTTGAAGTGCAGGTTAGAGTGGTAGTCGCCTTTGGTATTGGACTGTTTGTTGTCCACGACCCAGTCCATGAAACCGTCGATCAAAATGTCCGACTTGCCCACGGGAATGGTGTACGACCAGACCGGGGTGATCTGCCAGGCGCCATAACCCGCACGGTGGCCATCGTTGTAGCGCTTGTAGAAGTTGAGTTGGAAGTAGTCGAAACCGGGGATGTTCAGGTCGAAGCCGGGGCCGATCAGGTACGACTCGACGTCGCCTTCACCAAACTCGTAAGTACCTGCCAACAGCACGTCCTTGATCGGGCCGAGCTCGAATTTCTGGTCGAATATCTTGCCCAGCGACAGGCGAGGGGAGAACTCGCCGTATAGCGTGTTATTGCCCACGCCCGGATCTTTCTTGCCGTTGTAGAAGATGTTGTCGACGAACAGGAAGTTGTCGCCGTATTTCCAGCCGTCTGCGTGTTCGAAAGTAAAGGTCTGCTGGGTATCCGGGTTGACCTCGAAATTCTGGCCGTACAGATACGTCAGGCTGTTGCTCTGCCATTGCAACAAATCGCCAGACATCGCGGGGGTGGCGGCCAGCAGGCTACTGGCGGCCAACAGGCTGGAAAGCGAACGGTTCATGCGGTACTCCCTTGGGTTCAAAGTCGGTGTTGCGATGAGTTGGCGCTCTGTCTTGGCGCCTTTCTTTGCTGCTTTAGTTGTCCAACTGATCAACTTTTTACAGATAGCAATCTCTACGCCAACCCTCTGAAAAAAGACAAAAAAGCCTCGTCGGCTGTTATTGAAAACAGTCGATTCCATGATTTTTCGAGCGAGGCGCGGCTGGACGGCAACTTGGCCGTTCGGTCAGATTATTGTGTGCGGGTGGTCAAGCCCTGTTTTTCGAGGCGCGGTCGAGCGGCGGCGGAGGATACTGACTCGCGCCGCATCGCTCAAGTGCGCTGCAAAAGAGCGGTGCGTCTAAAACAGGGCACCCACGATTAGTGCGAGTGCAGCGGCCCGGCCATCGCGGCACGCTCGGCACCGCCGAGCACGTTGAACAGCAGGTTCAGCAGCACGGCGCTCAAGGTCGCCATGGCAATGCCGCTGTGGGTGATGGGCCCCATCCAGTGCGGCAACTGGCTGAAGAACTCCGGCCGGACGACCGGGATCAGGCCCATGCCGATGCTCACCGCCACCAGCAGTTGATTGCGACGATCCGAGATGTCGGCCTCCTGAAGGATCTTGATGCCGGTCGCCGCAACCATCCCGAACATGGCAATCGCCGCGCCGCCCAGCACCGCTGGCGGAATCGAGGCCACCAGATAGGCCGCTTTCGGCAGAAGGCTCAGCAACACCAGAAAGCCGCCCGCGACCATGGTCACCGAACGGCAACGCACGCCGGTCATCTGCACCAGGCCGATGTTCTGCGCGAACGAGGAGTGGGTGAAGGTGTTGAGGAAACCGGCGAGAAAGGACGCGGCCGCGTCGCACAGCAAACCGCGACGCAGCATGCCCGGCGTGACTTCGCGGTCGGTGATCTTGCCCAGCGCCAAGAACATCCCGGTGGACTCGACGAAGATGATCACCACCACGAGACACATCGAGAGAATCGGCGCGAGGCTGAAGGTCGGCATGCCGAAGTGCATCGGCGTGACCACTTTCACCCAGTCCGCCTGGGCCAGACCGCTCAAATCCACCATGCCGATGCAGCCTGAAAGGATGTAGCCCAGGCCCATGCCGATCAGCACCGAAATGTTGACCCAGAAGCCGCGCATGAAGCGGTTGATCAGCAGGATCGTCAGCAGCACCAGCGCCGCGACGCCCAGGTAAAGCGGATCACCGAAACTCACGGCTTTGCTGCCGCCGCCCGCCCAATTCACGGCGACGGGGAACAACGACAGGCCGATGGAGGTGATCACCGTGCCCGTGACCAAAGGCGGAAAGAAGCGCACGATTTTCGACATGAACGGCGCGATCAGCATGCCGAAGAAACCGGCAGCGATGGTCGCCCCGAAAATCCCCGGCAAGCCCACGCCCGGCATGCCTGCCATCGCGACCATGCTGCCGACCGCCGCGAAGCTGGCGCCCATCATAATCGGCATGCGAATGCCCAAAGGACCGATGCCGAACGACTGCACGACCGTCGCGATACCGGCGACCAGCAGGTCGGCGTTGATCAAAAAGGCGATTTCTTCACGGGAAAGGCCAGCGGCCTGGCCGATGATCAGCGGCACCGCGACGGCACCTCCGTACATCAACAGGACGTGTTGCAGGCCGACCAGAATCAGTTGCATCAGTGGCAGGGGCTGTCGTGGTGGCGCAGCAGGGATGCGCGCGTGAGTTGACTCGGACATGCAACACCTCATTGTTCTTATTTTTGAGTACGCCCGTTGCGGCTGGGCGGTGGAACCTCGACTTCGGCAAACACGCCCCTGTAGGAGTGAGCTTGCTCGCGATGGCGGTGAGTCAGTCGACAATGATGAAACTGTCAGACCGCGATCGCGAGCAAGCGCACTCCTACAGGGATCGGCGACATCAGGCAGATCCGGGGCATCAAGCGACGCCCCCATACATCAATTCGTCTGCGCCCCCTTGTCAATCCACTGCCCCAGCAAGTCACGCTCCTGCTGTGTCATCTGGGTGATGTTGCCCAGTGGCATGATTTGCGCGGTCACGGCCTGGGCCTGGATGCGCGGGGCGAGTTGCTGGATCTGTTGCGGGGTGTCGAACATGATCCCGGCCGGCGCACTGCTGAACAGCGGGCTGGTCGGTTTGGCCGAATGGCAGACCGCGCAGCGTTCTTGAATCACGCTGTGCACCTTGTCGAAATCCACGTCACCAGCATTGCTCGCTTGAGCGGGAGCGGCAGGCGCAGCAGGGGCTGGAGTGGGCGCGACCTCAGGTTTCGGCTCGTCGGCACGGTGTCCGCCAATTGCCGTACCGGGCAGCGGCTGGTACTGGATGTTCGCCGCGACGTCCGGACCGCGTTGCATCTGCGCAGGCCCCGTAACGTACGCCAGGCAGATCATGCCCAGTGCGCCGACCGGCAAGGCCCATGCAAATTTGTGGCTGTCGTGACGGGTGTTGAAGTAGTGACGCACCAGTACCGCACATACCGCGATGGCCGCCAGGATCAGCCAGTTGTACTGACTGCCGTAGGTGCTCGGGAAGTGGTTGCTGATCATGATGAACAGCACGGGCAGGGTGAAGTAGTTGTTGTGACGCGAACGCAGCAGGCCTTTGGCGGGCAGGGTCGGGTCCGGAGTGCGGTTCTCGGCGATGGCCGCCACCAGTGCGCGCTGGGCGGGCATGATGATGCGGAACACGTTACCGACCATGATGGTGCCAATGATTGCGCCGGTGTGCAGGTACGCCCCGCGACCGCTGAACACTTGGCTGAAGCCATAGCAGGCGCCGATGACCAGCACGAACAGCACCAGCCCCAACAGGCCAGGGCGTTTGCCGAGCGGGGAGTCGCAGAGCAGGTCATAAATGAACCAACTGGCGATCAGTGCGCCGACGCCGATGGCGATGCCTTCGCCGCCGCTCAAGGTGCTGCCGGGGGCCAGCAGGTAAAGGGTGGGGTTGGAATAGAACACAATGCACAACAGCACGATGCCCGACATCCAAGTCCAATAGGCTTCCCATTTGAACCAGTGCAGGTTGTCCGGCATGGTCGGTGGGGCCAGCTTGTATTTTTCCAGGTGGTAGATCCCGCCGCCGTGGATCGCCCACAGGTCACCGGACAGCCCGTCGCGCGGGTTGGCACGGTTGAGGTTGTTCTCCAGCCAGACGAAGTAAAAGGATGCGCCAATCCAGGCGATCCCGACGATCATGTGAATCCAGCGCACGCCCAGATTCAGCCATTCCATCAGATGTGCAGCCACAGTCTTTACCGTTTGCCTGTCGTCACTGGCGGACGCTTAGGCCCTTCTTATTAGTGGGGATCGAGAATCATCATCTGACTCTCTTCGAAGAAATGCTCATCGCAGTTATTGCCACTGCCACTGCGATCAACCACCAGGAAGTCATCCCGCTTTTCGATCGTCAGCACCGGGTGGTGCCAGACGCCGCGATGGTAATTGACACCCTGCCTGCCGTTGGTGAGGAAGGCGCGGGTCAGCTCCGGTTCAGGTGCATCGCCAAGTGGCGCGACCACGACCAGAAAAGGGTTGCCGAGCAGCGGTATGAACGCCTGACTGCCCAGCGGATGCCGCTCCAGCATGCTCACGGTCAGTGGCATCTCCAGCGCTTCGGCGCGGAAGATGCTGATGATCGCGTGATCCTCCGGCGTTGCCGTTTCCACGGTCGCCAGCTTGTGAAAGCGCATGGTCGAGCCGTTGTTGATCATGAAATGATCGCTGCCATCGGTTTCGATGACATCACCGAAAGGGGCGAAGGCTTCTTTGGTCAACGGCTCGATAATCAGTGTGCGCATGCGGGTTCTTCTGTTCTCTTGATTGACGGGTCATTTGTAGGAGTGAGCTTGCTCGCGATTGCGTTATGTCGGTCACGCCTGTGTTGTCTGATCCGACGCTATCGCGAGCAAGCTCACTCCTACAGATTCATGGGGTGTCCGTTCCGGCATCAGTGCGGGAACGGCACTCTGTTATTTGGCCACCTTACCCAACACACGCAAGCGGCTCACGCCACCATCCGGGAACACGTTCAGGCGGATGTGGGTGATCGGGCCGAGCGCCTTGATCTGCTCGACGAAGGTGTGTTCAGCGTGCATCTCCAGTTTCTGGCTCGGCAGCAGTTCGCGCCAGAACAGGCTCTGGGTTTCGATCTGGCTGTCGGTGCCGCCTTTGACGAATGCGCCCTGGATCGAGCAGCTGTCCGGGTAGTTGCCCTTGAAGTGCAGGGTGTCGACGACGATCTGCTCGACTTCACCGGCATGGCCCAGCGCGACGATGACCCAGTCGTTGCCCGGCGTGCGGCGACGTGCGGTTTCCCAGCCGTCGCCCATGTTCACGCCACGGCCCGGGTTGAGGATGTTGCTCATGCGGCCGAAGTGTTCGTCGGAACAGGCCAGGGCGCGACCACCGTTCAACGCGGCGACCAAGTCCACTTGCTCGTTGTCGCCCACCGCCGACCAGTCGCGGTGCGGCACGCCGTACACGCGCAGACGCGCCACGCCGCCGTCCGGGTAGATGTTGAAACGCAGGTGGCTGTAGGCCTGGGTGTCGCCGATTTCGTGGTAGTGGTGACTGTCGCCTTTCAGTTCGACAGCAGGCAGCACTTCAGTCCACACAGTATTGTCATCCGGCTCGCCCGAGGCCAGGAAGCAGGCTTCCAGCGAGGCCGATGGCGGGTAGTTGCCGGTGAAGAACGAGGTGTCGATGTCCACGCCCTTGATCGAACCCGCCACGCCCAGGCGGATCACGGCGCTGTCATAACCTTCGAAACGCTTACGGCGCGATTCCCAGCCGTCCATCCACTTGCCGTTGTCGTCGAACACGCCTTCCTTCCACACCGCAGGGGTCGGCTGGAACAGGCGGTTGGCGTCGGCGAACCAGTCGTCGGTCACGGAAATGATTTTGGTGCCCAGACGGGCATCGGCCAGGTTGACGAATTTTTCGAAGGGTACGGCGTAAGCTTTCATTCTTTTTGTCTGCCTTTGATAAGGGGCGTGGAGATGGTCAGGGTTAAAGCGTCTGCAAGCGGAACATCGCGATCTTGTTGATCTCGGCCAGGGCGCAGGCGAACTCGGTTTGGGCCGGGTTGTGAATGCGCGTCTCGAAGGCCGCGAGGATCTGATGCCGGTTGCTGCCTTTCACCGCCATGATGAAGGGGAACGCGAACGTCGCTTTGTAGGCGTCGTTCAGCTCGGTGAAGCGAGCGAACTCTTCAGCCGTGCATTGGTGGATACCGGCGCCAGCCTGTTCATTCGTGCTGGCTTCGGTCAATTGGCCTTGCACGGCGGCTTTGCCGGCAAGGTCCGGGTGAGCGTTGATCAGCGCCAGTTGCGTGGCGTGGTCGGCGCTCAACAGGATGTCGCTCATACGGGCGTGCAGGGTCTCGATGTCGTCGAGGCTTTGCAAATCGCCAAGGTCATAGGCTTTTTCAGCGACCCAGGGCGAATGCTCGTAAATGTCGGCGAAGGCTTCGACGAAGGCTTCGCGGCTCAGGGAAGAGGGCGTCAGAGTCTGGAAACGGCTCACTGGGCGGCTCCTTTCAACGGGCTGCTTGTGAAGGGATGAACGTCGTGCCAGTGGCGGGCGATTTCCACGCGGCGGGCGAACCACACCTGTTCGTGGCCTTTGACGTATTCGAGGAAACGTTGCAGCGAGGCCAGACGGGCAGGGCGGCCGATCAGGCGGCAGTGCAGGCCGATGGAAAGCATTTTCGGCGCATCGGCCCCTTCGGCGTAGAGCACGTCGAACGCGTCTTTCAGGTAGTCGAAAAAGTCGTCGCCCTTGTTGAAACCCTGCACTTGGGTGAAGCGCATGTCGTTGGTGTCCAGGGTGTACGGAATCACCAGATGCGGCTTGCCGGTGCTGTTGTTTGGTTCCCAGTAGGGCAGGTCGTCGTCATAGGTGTCGCAGTCGTAGAGAAAGCCGCCTTCTTCCATCACCAGACGCCGGGTGTTCGGGCCAGTACGACCGGTATACCAGCCCAGCGGGCGTTCGCCAGTGAGTTCGGTAAGGATGCGGATCGCTTCGAGCATGTGCTCGCGTTCCTGAGCCTCGTCCATGTTCTGATAGTCGATCCAGCGATAGCCGTGGCTGCAGATTTCGTGACCGGCCTCGACCATCGCGCGGATCACGTCCGGGTGGCGCTGGGCGGCCATGGCCACGGCGAAGATGGTCAGCGGAATGTCGAATTGCTTGAACAGCTTGAGGATGCGCCACACCCCGGCACGGCTGCCGTATTCGTACAGCGACTCCATGCTCATATTGCGCTGGCCTTGCAGCGGCTGAGCGGCGACCATCTCGGACAGGAATGCCTCGGATTCCTTGTCGCCGTGCAGAATATTGCGCTCGCCGCCTTCTTCGTAGTTGAGTACGAACGACAACGCGATACGGGCATTGCCCGGCCAGTGGGGATGGGGCGGGTTACGGCCGTAACCGATCAGGTCGCGTGGATAGTCGGCGCTCACTGCAATCTTCCTTATCTACGTGTTGTCTGTGACGGTGGAGCGGGATCGATCTGCACTGAGGTGTGATCATGATCCGTCGACCGTCGCGGCGATTGGACGATTGTATACAAGTTTATTTGTGATTTGTAAGCCTGTTTTTTCGCTTTTCTCATGACAGATGACGCTGCAAGAAACTTGCCTGAGTGGTCAGAATCCGACGAAAAACTTCAACAGGGGCCTAGCCATTGGGCGTTTTAGGGCTTTCAGGCGTGTCTGGCAATGAGCCGCATAAAAAGTGATTTTTATTGTGTACAATTTCTTTCGAAAATGTCTTAATTCGTCATCGCTCGCGCTGTTCAACCGCGCTCCGTTCTCCAAAGCGGCACTGAAACGGTGCGATTCCACTCAATTTCCAAGCGAGGCAACGACGCCCCATGGGACGACTGACCACACACGTGCTGGACGCCGCACACGGCTGCCCCGGCAGCAACATCCGCATTGCCCTGTACCGGGTCGACGGCGAACAGTTGGAAAAGATTGCTGAAGCCGTGACCAACAGTGACGGCCGCTGCGACGCCCCCTTGTTACAGGGCGAGGACTACCGTTCGGGTGTCTACCAGCTGCAATTCAGCGCCGGCGATTACTACCGGACCAAGGGCGTGAAGCTCGGTGATCAGGCCTTTCTCGACGTCGTGGTGCTGCGGTTCGGCATCGACGCCAGCCAGGATCACTACCACGTTCCGCTGCTGATTTCGCCGTACAGCTATTCCACCTATCGCGGCAGCTAGGCGATACGCGTAACCGAGCAACCTGTGACATCGCTTTGCCCCTGTACCTCTTGCCCGCCCCACACTGCGGGCTTTTTTTCGCCCGATGAATATGTACCGCCGGGCCGGTTGCAACCTGTGAACACTCCAGTGCATCTCACACACCTGGAGCCCGCCATGACCGGTACCGTTTTACAGCCCGTCGACCTGCTGACCGCAGACGAACCCCACGATCAACCCTTGCAGTCACTCAGCATTGCGATGCCCCTCTGGCTGAGCACCGTCGAGCAGTCTGTGCGCGATGAATACGCCCAGCGCCTCACCGAGTACCACGCCAGCGCCCAGGCGCTTGAAAGCCATCTGGATCACGCGCTGCCTTCGTTCGAGGGTTTCGTTCGAGCGCGCATCAAGGCCAGGATCAAGGATGATCTGGGCATCGATCTCGATCTCGATCCGGATCGGGTCACGGTCGAGCTGCCGAAACGGGTCTGGCGCGACTACCGAATCGACCCTCAATACGGGCGGGTGACGAATTATTTCGCACCCTGGGTCGCCAGTCGGGAGCGTGAGCACCTGACGTTGGCGGCCCTGGCCGAGCGCAATTTCGCAGCGGATGACGCGCAGATGGCGCGACGCTTTGATTTTGCCGCGATCCATGGCACGTCGAGGCTGACGGGCACCTGGCTGCACGCGGTCATTCCGAAACTGGACGTTGCGCTGCACTATCGTAATTTGCTCAAAGAAGTGTTCCGGCTGGCACCCGGGTCCACGGCGCAGCAGCAACTCGACGCCGAGCGCCTGCTGGAACCCTATCAGCACAAGATCGAGCTGGAGGCGTTTTCCGAAATCAAGCGGCGACGCCTGAGCGAAGCGGGTGGTCTGTTGCTGCAACTGGCAGCGCAGTCTCGCTCTCAGGCCGAAAGCGACGCCGCTGGCATCGAGATGAACTGGTTGCAGTTCAAGCCGGGCACCTCGGTGAGTGGCGAGCAGGACAGCCACACGTTGAGCGGGCTGTGTGTGATCCGCAGCAGTAGCTCGAATAACACCGTGATCTACCTGCCCGACGCGCCCGGCGATCTGCTGACTATCGAGGGGGCTGATCCCGCATCGGCCAAATCCCGATTAATGCAGCGACTGATCAGCACGCCTGCACTGGTGACTTACCTGGCTCAACGGACGTTGGAGGCTCAGCAGGTCGCTAGGCATGTCAGCTACATCAACCAGGCGCAGGCTCGGGGGTTCGAAGGCTTTCTGCGGTTCGTCCCGGCACTCGACCTGCAACTCGCCGCCCAGCAGCTCGACACCCGCGCCTGGATGCTTCAGCAGGCGATTCAGAGCCGCGCGCGCACCCGCTTCGACATCCAGACCGAGCAGAACCGGCAGCAAGGCGAGACCTATGTGGGGTACCTGAAAGCCCTGTTGGGTCTGCTTCCCGGCATCGGTACCCTGGTCAGCGTGCAGGATGGCTGGCTGGATGGGCACGACGCCATGAAAGCCTTTAGAGAGGGGCGCCTCGATGACGGGCTACTGGCGTTGGGTAGCACGGCGATGAGTGTGCTCGACGTGGCGATGTCGGTGATTCCCGGTGCCGCCAGCGTGTTTGTGCTGGGGCGGATGGCGCGCCGTGGCGCAAGGTTGGGCACCGCGACGTCAGGCTTGCGGCCGCACCTGCTGATGCCGTTTGAAGGCTATGAAGTGCCCAAAACGCTCACTGATGCGGTGCCGCAATCGGGGCGCGATCTCGGCACGCTGCTCAAGGACGGTCAGCTCTGGATCGAGCGCGAAGGGCAGGCGTACGAGGTTTATCGACGCGCTGGGGAGCAAACGCTGCGCCTGAAGAAGACCGCTGTTCACGGCTTCGAACCCCCGGTGCGGTTTCACAATGGCGCCTGGGTGTACCACTCGGACGTCGGGCTCAGGGGCGGCATGCGCTCGACCATTGCCGAAACACTGATCGCCCAGGCCCACGGCGACCCTGCGTTCAAGAACCGGCACGCGCGGCAGTTGCTTGATGAGTTCGAATTCCCCGCTGATCGTCAGCGCAGACTGGAGCTGGACATCGCCGTGCACTACCAGCAACACAAGGCGACCCCGGAATGGGCCGAGGCCTATCGTCGGCCGCCCCAGGCCGAACCACAACCTGGTACCAGCGGCAGTAAACGCAAGGAGCCACCTCAACCTTCGGCGCTGCGCGATGCGCTGGACGGCGCCGACCGCTGGAAACGTTGGGGCCGCCCTCTGGATGACGCCGGCAGGCTGCAACAGATCGAGGTGTTTCCACCAATCTTCCGGCTCAAAGACCAACCGGGCAGCACCTTCGTGCAGATCGACGGACAGCGATTCGACATCCTGCCGAGCGGGGCGAGCCAGAACCCTTCGATCGTGTTCCTGAAGCATCCGACGCCGCTTGAGGACAGCTTTTCAGGACTCAACGAAACCATTCGCCGCGACCGCTTCAACCAGCCGGGCATGGCGTCTTTCAAGGACGGGCACTGGACAGTGCATGGTCCGCTGTTTCGCTTGAAGATCCAGCATCTGGTGGAGGAAGCGCGGCCCGGGCTGAGCCCGGTCACCTGCCGGATTCTCGCGGAGAAAATCTACGATGCCGCTGATCAGGCGCACACGGGCCTGACGGCAACTCGGCTGATCAACATCAAGGCCACCCTTAACGCGTGGAAGAGGGGGCAGCTTGCGCCGTTTCCTCAATTGAACGATCCGCTGTTGATGCTCGAAGGCGCTCATTTCACAGGCATCGGCACCACGATGCCCCGGATGTGGATCAGCTACGGCCCGTCGATTCAGGAGTTCAAACGTCTGGATTTCGCGGTCTCGAAACCTCCGCTGGTGACCCTGCTGGAAAGGGTCACCGGCGGCCCTCGTATCGGCACACCGGCAAAAACGGCAATGCGTGAGTTCATGTCGGCGTTGATCACCGACGCAGGCTACCGCATGGTTTCCGATGGTGAGGCGGTGTTGCAGGTGCGTTCGATCCTGTTGTTCCGACGCACCGGACAGGAGCACCTCTACATGCTCCACACGCATCACGTCTCTGCTTCGCAAGTGGAGTTTCAGACCCTGACGCCAAACGCCGCCGTTCCCCTGTCCAATCGCTGGATCGATGAGTGGGCGGCGGCGCGACCGGGAGAAGGTGCGTTGAATACCTTGCTCGAAGTCCGGGATCAGGGGCGTCTGGTGAAATTGATCGGGGGTGTCAGAAGCGGCAGCTCGCTGGAGCCGGCGCCGCAGGTGTTCATACAGCGCGTCGCCGAACCGTGACGAACACGCCGCTGCCTTGAGAGGACAACAGCGTGCAGGGCGTCAATGGCTGAGCAGTGCAGCGCTGCCCGCGCCACCGAACAGCCCGGCGCTGATGTGGTTGAACCAGGTTTGCCCTTTACCTGTGCGCAGGTAACGCGCAGCACCTTGGGCGCTGAAGCCGTAGAACAGCTTGCAGGTCAGGTCCAGCAGCGTCCACGTGATGATCATGGTGATCAGTTGGCCGAGGAACGGTTGATCCGCCTTGAGGAACTGCGGCAGGAAGGCGGCAAAGAACAGGATGTCTTTCGGGTTGCTGCCGCCGAGCACGAAGGCGCGCCAAAACAGCAGCGCGAAGCCCGGATGGCTGAGGGCCGCTGGCACGTCTGCGCCGGTCGCGGGTTGGCGGGACTGTTTCCAGCTTTGCCAGGCGAGGTAGAACAGGTACAGCCCGCCAACGATCTTCAGTGCGCCGAATAATTGCTCCGACGCCATCAACAACGCCCCCAAGCCAAAGGCTGAGGCGCTGAGCAGGCAGATCGACGCGCAGACCCCGCCGAAAAATGCCGGGTACGAACGCAGCACGCCATAGTTCAGGCTGTTGCCGATCATGAGCAGGGACAGCGGCCCCGGGATCAGAATCACCACCAGCGCGGCGCCGCTGAACAGCAGCCAGGTTTCCAGGGTCATGGGGTTTCTCCTTGTTGAAATCGGAAAAGCAAAAACGCCACCCAATGGGCGACGTCATGTGCGGATCTACAGCGCTCCCACAGGGGGTGTTGCATCAGGCAGATACGGGCCTCTTTACAGGAACACAAACTTGGCAATGAATATCGCGCACAGCGCCCACAGGCTGACCGAAATCTCCTTGTGACGCCCGGTAAACGCCTTCAGCACGACGTAGGTGATGAAGCCCAGTGCGATGCCGTCGGCCACCGAGAAGGTCAGCGGCATCATGATCGCCGTGACAATGGCGGGAATCGCGTCGGTGGCTTCGTCCCATTCGATGTGGGCCATGCCGCCCATCATCAGCATCGCCACGTAAATCAGCGCGCCTGCGGTGGCGTACGCCGGGATCATCCCCGCCAATGGGGCGAAGAACATCGCGGCGACGAACAGCACGCCCACGGTCACGGCCGTCAGCCCGGTGCGGCCACCCGCCGCCACGCCCGAAGCACTTTCCACATAACTGGTGACCGGCGGCACGCCGACCATCGCACCGAATACGCTCGACGCGCTGTCGGCCTTGAGGGCGCGGGACAGGTTCTCGATGCGGCCGTCGTCATTCACCAATCCGGCCCGTTGCGCGACGCCCATCAAGGTGCCCGCGGTGTCGAACATGTGCACAAACAGGAACGCCAGCACCACGCTGATCATGCTGACGTTGAACACGCCTGCGACGTCCATCGCCATCCAGGTCGGGGCCAGGCTCGGCGGGGTAGAAAAAATGCCGTTGTAATGCACCAGCCCCAGGCCCCAGCCCGCGACAGTCACGGTAATGATGCTGATCAGGATCGCGCCGAACACGCGGTGATAGCTGAGCACCGCAATCATCAGAAAGCAGATCGCCGCCAGCAACGGACCGGGTTCACGCAGCGAACCCAGCTTGATCAACGTCGCGGGGCTGTCGACCACGATGCCCGCTGTTTTCAGGCCGATCAGCCCGAGGAACAGCCCGACCCCCGCGCCCATCGCGAAGCGCAGGCTCACCGGAATGCTGTTGAGCAGCCATTCGCGGACGCGGGAGAGGGTGAGGATCATGAAGATCACGCCCGAGATGAACACCGCACCCAGCGCCGTTTGCCAGCTGTACCCCATCGTGCCGACGACGGTGTAGGTGAAGAACGCGTTCAAGCCCATGCCCGGCGCCAGTCCCACCGGCCAGTTGGCGTACAGACCCATCAGCAGGCAACCCAGCGCCGCGGCAATGCAGGTGGCCACGAACGCGGCGCCATGATCGATGCCCGCGTCGGCCATGATGTTGGGGTTGACGAAAATGATGTACGCCATGGTGATGAACGTCGTCAGGCCCGCCAGCAGCTCGGTCCGAACGGTGGTGCCGTGCAGGCTGAGCTTGAAGAGGCGTTCAAGCAGGCCCGAGCGTGTCGGCCTGAGGTCTCCTTGAGTGGCTTCCAGCGGCGTGGCTTCGGTTTTGCGACTTTCCACAGTGAATCCCTCGAAACGTTTTTGTTGTTTTTTTCAGAGCCGGTAACTGCTCCGTGGGGCGAATTGACCGCCAGCCTGATTTGTTGACTGGAAGGTCAGAAACGTGCACGAGCGAATTATGCTTTTGTATACAAAAAATGCAAATAATGTTTTCGTTTTTGTTGTGGGGATTTTCGGGATTGTGTGCATAACGAAGCGAACGGCAGAAATCTGTTCAGCCGCTGCGCACTGTGTACAATGCGCCATTACTTTTACTGTGACTTTGCCCTGATATCTGCTATTGCTTTTGTCATCGCCGTCACGGTCACGGCTTACATGCCGGATTCAGTTCTCACGAGTGCCCATGAACGATCAGTTGCAACCCCTCAAGAAACAGCCGCGCACCGCCAAGGCGGGCCGTAGCGGCACCCAGGACGACATCGTCTACGCGCACATTTTCGAGGCCATCCTCGAACAACGGCTGGCGCCCGGCACCAAGCTTTCCGAAGAGGCCTTGGGTGAGATTTTCGGGGTCAGCCGCACCATCATTCGTCGCGCTTTGTCGCGTCTCGCTCACGAAGGCGTGGTGTTGTTGCGCCCGAATCGCGGCGCGGTGGTTGCCAGCCCGAGCGTGGACGAAGCGCGGCAAGTGTTCTTCGCCCGGCGCATGGTCGAGAAGGCGATCACTGAATTGGCGGTCGAACACGCGACGCCGGAGCAGTTGAATGAACTGCGCAAGATGGTCAGCGACGAGCGCGACAGTTTTTCCAGAGGGGATCGTGGAGCGGGGATTCGCCTGTCGGGCGAGTTCCACTTGAAATTGGCCGAAGCGGCGAAGAACGCGCCGCTGATCAGCTTCCAGCGCAGCCTGGTGTCGCAGACCTCGCTGATCATCGCCCAGTACGAAAGCGGCAACCGCTCGCACTGTTCCTACGATGAGCACACCCAGTTGATCGACGCCATCGAAGCCCGCGACGCGACGCTGGCGGTGAGCCTGATGATGCACCACATGGACCACATCGACAGCAAGCTCAACCTCGACGAAGAAAGCGCCTCCGACGACCTGCACGCGGTGTTCTCGCACCTGATGCTGCCGAAGAAAAAGCCGGGGCGCAGCACGGCGGTTTGATTGCGCAAACCCGCCGCACGTTTTTTAGCCAAGCGGATTTGCGGCGGACGCAGATTTAATCTGTGGGAGCGAATTCATTCGCGAATCGGCGTCTTGGGCGATGCATCTCTGTTGGGTGTACGGCCGCCGCATCGCGAATGAATTCGCTCCCACAGGGGATCTTGTCCAATTTCAAAATTGGGTGCTGACCTCAGCGCTTATGCACCAACACTCCCGCCGAATACGTCTCGCTCACCGTCCGGTCATCCCCCAGGGTCATCAACACGAACAGCTGTTCTTCGATGCTCTTCGCCTGTTTCATGCGGTAGGACAGCAGTGGGGTGGCGTTGAAGTCCAGCACCACGAAGTCCGCCTCAGTCCCGGCGTGCAGGTTGCCGATCTTGTCTTCCAGACGCAGCGCCCGCGCACCCCCCAAGGTCGCGAGGTACAGCGATTTGAACGGGCTCAGCTTGGCGCCTTGCAACTGCATGACCTTGTACGCCTCGTTCAGGGTTTGCAGCAGCGAGAAGCTGGTGCCGCCGCCCACGTCCGTTCCCAGTCCCACATTGACCTTGTGCTTCTCCGCCATCGGCAGGTTAAACAGCCCACTGCCGAGGAAGAAGTTGGACGTCGGGCAGAAGGCGATGGCTGACCCGGTCTCCGACAGACGCTGACATTCCTCGTCGCACAGATGCACCCCGTGGGCAAACACCGAGCGCTCACCCAGCAGCTTGAAGTGGTCGTACACGTCCAGGTAATTCTTGCGCTCCGGGAACAGCGCCTTGACCCACTCGACTTCCTTGAGGTTTTCGCTGATGTGGGTCTGCATATAGAGGTCGGGGTATTCGGTCAACAACTGGCCGGCGAGGGCAAGCTGCTCGGGCGTGCTGGTCGGTGCGAAGCGGGGCGTGACCGCGTAATGCAGACGGCCCTTGCCATGCCAGCGCTCAATCAGCGCCTTGCTGTCGACGTAGCTGGATTCGGCGGTGTCCACCAGATAATCCGGGGCATTGCGGTCCATCATCACCTTGCCCGCGATCATCCGCAGGTTGAGCTTTTCGGCGGCGGTGAAGAACGCCTCCACCGACTCCTTGTGACGGCTGCCGAACACCAGCGCCGTCGTGGTGCCGTTGCGCAGCAGCTCCTGAATGAAGATGTCGGACACTTCAGCGGCGTGTGCAGGATCTGAGAACTGACGCTCGACAGGGAATACGTAGGTGTTGAGCCAGTCCAGCAACTGCTCGCCGTAGGAACCGACCATGCCGGTCTGCGGCAAATGGATGTGAGTGTCGATGAAACCGGCGGTGATCAGCGCGTCGGTGTAGGTCACCACGTCGACGTCGCTGCCAAGGCTGCCCAGCAAATCCCGGGCATGGCCGACGGCGGAAATCTTGCCGTTCTCCACCACCATCAGGCCGTCTTCGAAATACTCGTAGGACGCTTCGGCCACCACCTCGGCAGGGTCGGCGATGCTGTGGACGATGGCGGCGCGGTAGGCTTTCTTTTCAATAGTCATGTTTACGATTCGTTCTTCTAAAAATTCATTGAGCTTGGGCACGGCGGGAGACCGGCATCAGCTTGGCGATGGGTTCGGAGGTTGAGCCATGCTCGCCGCTCTCAGTGCCGAAATGCAGGTTGTACGTGGCGATCACCTCGGCGGCGACCGACACGGCAATCTCCATCGGCAACTTACCCTTCACTTCGGACAGCCCCATCGGGCAGCGCATGCGTTGCACCAGTGCCGGGTCGAAACCGCGATCGCGCAGGCGGTGTTCGAACTTGGCGCGTTTGGTCTTCGAGCCGATCAGCCCGAACCAGGTGAAGTCGCCGCGCTTGAGGATGGCGGCGGTCAGTTCCAGATCGAGCTGGTGATTATGGGTCATGACAATGCAGTAACTGCCAGCGGGCAGGTGATCCACTTCATCGACCACTTCTTCGTTGACGATCTTGCTCACGCCTTCAGGCAGGTGCGTCGGGAATTCCGCTTCCCGCGAATCGATCCAGCGCACGCGGCAGGGGAGGCTGGCCAACAGCGGGACCAACGCACGGCCGACGTGGCCAGCACCAAACACGGCAATCTGCGCCTGCGACTGGCCCATGGGTTCGAACAGCAGCACGTTCACGCCGCCGCAGCACTGCCCCAGGCTCGCGCCGAGGCTGAAGCGTTCGAGGCGGGTTTGCTGGCTGCCGCTTGCGAGCATCTCGCGGGCGATTTCCATGGCCTTGTATTCCAGATGGCCGCCGCCAATGGTGTCGTAGATCCGCTCGGCGCTGACCACCATCTTCGACCCCGCGTTGCGCGGCGTCGAGCCACGCTCCTCGATGATCGTCACCAGCACGCAGGCTTCACCCTGGGTTTGCAACTCGGCGAGGGCGCTGATCCAGTTGTTCATGTGTTTCTCCTGATCGCCTGTGGCAGATCAAAAATCTTGTTTGGCTGTACCGGCGTCATCGCGAGCAAGCTCACTCCTACAGGGATTGCGCACTGCCTGTAGGAGTGAGCTTGCTCGCGATGAGGTCCATCCAGACGCCGCTAAACCGGTGAAACCGTCAGCTCATGGGCCACACCGACTGCCTCGGAACTGGCCACCTTCAACTGGCGCATCTGCTCACACCCCCACAGCACCCGCTCCGGCGTGGCAGGCGCGTCGATCTTCGGCTGATGTCTGTAATCGCCGAGACTCGCCACGGCGTCCTTGATCGCACACCACGCCGCAATCCCCAACATGAACGGCGGCTCACCCACGGCCTTGGAATGGAACACCGTGTCTTCGGGGTTCTTGCGGTTTTCCACCAGCTTGACCCGCAAGTCGGCGGGCATGTCCGCCACCGCCGGGATCTTGTAACCGGCCGGGCCGTTGGTCATCAGCTTGCCCTTTGCGTTCCACACCAGTTCTTCGGTGGTCAGCCAGCCCATGCCCTGAATGTAGCCGCCCTCGACCTGGCCGATGTCGATGGCCGGGTTCAGCGAGGCGCCGACGTCGTGGAGGATGTCGGTGCGCAGCATCTTGTATTCACCGGTCAAGGTGTCGACGACCACTTCGGTGCACGCCGCGCCAAACGCGAAGTAATAGAACGGCCGACCCCGCGCCTGACTGCGGTCGTAGTAAATCTTCGGCGTCTTGTAATAGCCGGTGCTCGACAGCGACACCTGACCCATCCACGCCTGCTGGGCCAGGGTGTCGAAGCTGATCACCTGCTCGCCGACGCGCACGTGGCCGTTGCGGAATTCGACCTGCGTGGCTTCGCACTTGTAATGCTTCGCAGCGAATTCGATCAGCCGTTGCTTGATGGTTTCCGCTGCGTTCTGCGCCGCCTTGCCGTTCAAGTCCGCGCCGCTGGACGCTGCCGTTGGCGAGGTGTTCGGCACTTTGTCGGTGTTGGTCGCGGTGATCTGCACGCGGCTGATGTCCACCTGAAACACCTCGGCCACCACCTGCGCAACCTTGGTGTTCAAGCCCTGGCCCATCTCGGTGCCGCCGTGGTTCAGGTGGATGCTGCCGTCGGTATAAATGTGGATCAGCGCACCGGCCTGATTGAGAAAGCTGGCCGTGAAGGAAATGCCGAATTTAACCGGGGTCAACGCCAAGCCTTTCTTCAGAATCGGGCTGTGGGCGTTGTAAGCCGTGATCGCTTTTCGACGCTCGGCGTACTGGCTGCTTTCCTCCAGTTCGGCGGTCATCTCTTCGAGCATGTTGTGCTCGACTTCCTGGTAGTAGTGGGTGACGTTGCGCTCGGTCTTGCCGTAGTAGTTGGCCTTGCGCACCGCCAGCGGGTCCTTGCCCAAATGGCGGGCAATGGCGTCCATCACTTCCTCGATGGCGACCATGCCTTGCGGGCCGCCAAAGCCGCGATAGGCGGTGTTCGACGCGGTGTTGGTCTTGCAGCGATGACCGTTGATGGTGGCGTCGCCGAGGTAATACGAGTTGTCCGAGTGGAACATCGCGCGGTCGACGATAGAGGCCGATAAGTCCGGCGAACAGCCGCAGTTCCCGGCCAGTTCCAGCTGAATGCCGTGCAGGCGCCCGTCGTTGTCGAAGCCCACGTCGTACTCGACGTAGAAGGGGTGACGCTTGCCGGTCATGATCATGTCTTCCATGCGCGGCAGGCGCATCTTGGTCGGCTGACCGGTCAGGCGTGCGATCACCGCGCACAGGCACGCAGGGCTGGCGGCTTGCGTTTCCTTGCCACCGAATCCGCCACCCATGCGGCGCATGTCGACCACCACCTTGTTCATCGACACGTCGAGCACTTCGGCGACCAGCTTCTGAACTTCGGTGGGGTTTTGCGTAGAGCAGTAAACGATCATCCCGCCGTCTTCAGTGGGCATCACCGAGGAGATTTGCGTCTCCAGATAAAAGTGTTCCTGCCCGCCAATGTGCAGCGTGCCCTGAATGCGGTTCGGGGCCGTATCCAGCGCCGCGACCGAGTCGCCGCGCTTGTGGGTGTGGCTGTCGAGGACAAAATGCTTTTTGCGGTAGGCCTCGACCACGTCGAGCACCGGCTCCAGGTCTTCGTATTCGATGATCGCTGCCATCGCCGCCTTGCGCGCGGTTTCCAGATCGCGCGCAGCAACGGCAATCACCGGCTGGCCGACGAACTCGACCTTGTCGATGGCCAGCAGCGGATCGCCCGGCAGCAACGGGCCGATGTCTTTCAGGCCGGGAATGTCTTCGTGAGTGATGGCGATGCGCACCCCTTCGAAGTCGTAGCACGGCGACACATCGACGCTGACGATGCGCGCGTGGGCGCGGTCCGACATCCGCGCGTACACGTGCAGCTGATTGGGGAATTCGAGCCGGTCATCGATGTAGATCGCTTCGCCTGAGACGTGTTTATCGGCGCTGTCGTGCTTGACGCTGCGGCCGACGCCCGAGGTGAGGTCCTGCTGAAACAGTGCGACCAGTTCTTCCTGAGTTTTCTGCGGGGCGTGATTAGACATAAGCGGTCACCCGTGTCTCGATGTGTGGCGTTTGCAGCTCGATGAAGTATTTGCGCAGCAGGTTCTGCGCGCTCAGCAGGCGGTATTCCTTGGTGGCGCGGAAGTCCGACAGCGGGGTGAAATCCTGCGCCAGTGCGGCGCAGGCGCGCTCGACTGTGGCCGATGTCCACGGCTGGCCGATCAAGGCCTTTTCACAGTTCGCAGCACGTTTCGGGATCGCCGCCATGCCGCCAAACGCCGCACGGGCATCGACGATGGCGCCGTTTTCCACCTGCACACGGAACGCCGCGCAGACCGCCGAAATGTCGTCGTCCAGACGTTTCGAAACCTTGTAGGCCCGGAACGCCTGTTTGGCGTTGGCCTTGGGCACGACGATCTTCTCGATGAACTCGCTTTCCTGACGTGCGGTGACGCGGTAATCGATGAAGTAATCCTCCAGCGCCAGCGTGCGCGTCTTCTCGCCTTTGCGCAGGATGATGCTGGCGCCCAGCGCAATCAGCAGGGGAGGCGAGTCGCCGATGGGCGAGGCGTTGCCGATGTTGCCGCCCAGCGTGCCCTGATTGCGGATCTGCAACGACGCAAAACGGTGCAGCAATTCGCCGAAGTCCGGGTATTCGCTGCTCAACGCTTCGTAGCAGTCGGTCAGCGCCGTGGCAGCGCCGATTTCGAGGCGGTCGTCGAAGTGCTCGATCTTCTTCATGTCCGCGACGTTGCCGACGTAAATCATCACCGGCAGGGCGCGATGGAACTGGGTCACTTCCAGTGCCAGATCGGTGCCCCCCGCCAGCAGGCGCGCCTGGGGATAAGAATCGTAGAGATCGGCCAGGTCGGCCACGGTCAGCGGGACGAGGCAGCGTTTGTCGCCACTGTTCAGCTCGGCGGTTTCCGCAGGCTTGATAGCTTTCAGGCGCGCGATGGTCTGCGCCTTCAAGGCATCGAACTGATCGGGTTGGCGTTGTTGGCCGCAGGCCTGTTCGGCGGCGGCGAGAATCGGGCGGTAACCGGTGCAGCGGCAGAGGTTGCCGGCGAGGGCTTCGTGGGCCTGAGCAGTGTCCGCAGTGGTGCTGTTTTTCTGCAAGGCGAACAGCGACATCACGAAGCCCGGCGTGCAGAACCCGCATTGCGAGCCGTGGCATTCGACCATGGCCTTTTGCACGTTGTGCAGCTCGCCCTGGTGTTTGAGGTCTTCGACGCTGATCAGCTGTTTGCCGTGCAGCGACGCCACGAAGGTCAGGCAGGAATTCAGGCTGCGATAGCTCAGGTGCTCCTGGCCATCGTCATGAGTGGTCAATTCGCCCACCACCACGGTGCAGGCGCCACAGTCGCCGCTGGCGCAGCCTTCCTTGGTGCCGGACTTGTGCAAATGCTCGCGCAGGTAGTTGAGCACCGTCATGTTGGGGTCCAACGCATGTTCGGTTTTCAACGTCTGGTTCAGTAGAAACTGGATCACCGGTTGTGCCTCGTTTTTCTTTTAATAGAAGTGGTCATCGAACCTGTCGATGAATCTATCAGTTCTGACTATGGGGTCAATGAAAATCTGACCTTTAAGTCAAGAAATCGGGTTTTGCCGGGACTTGCCGATTAACGGCAGCCTGAGGTTGCAATGAATCGCTGCGCACACGCTCAAAGTTTTGCTTATTTCGTGCCACATTGCGTGACATGGCCCTGCGCCACGGGTATCCAGTGCGATACACTTCCGCGCTTGTGTACAGCTATGGGTTTAAAGGAAAGAAATGACGTTCAAGGCACCGGACAGCCTCGCTGAGCAGATCGCTCATCACCTTGCCGAGCGGATCATTCGTGGCGAGCTCAAGCCTGGTGAGCGGATTCAAGAGCAGAAGGTCACGCAAGCCCTCAACGTCAGCCGCGGTTCGGTCCGCGAAGCACTGTTGATCCTCGAACGCCGCCACCTGATCGCCATCCTGCCGCGCCGGGGTGCGCAAGTGACGGTGCTCACAGCGCACAACATCCAGAGCCTCTGCGCGTTGATGAGCGAGCTGTACATTTTGCTCGGCCTCGCGGTGGCCAAAAGCTGGACCGAACAGCTCGATCTGGCGCCTTTCCTGCAAATCCAGCAACGGCTGATCGCCAGCTGCGAGCGGGGCGACGTGAAGAACTTCGTCGAGGACAGCTTCAACGTGATGCGCGCCGCGTACCCGTTCGCCAACAACCCTTACCTGCAAGAGACCGTCGAGAACTTTCAGCCGTCCATGAGCCGCTTCTATTACCTGGCGCTGGATCAGCGTCAGGCCGAGATGAGCGAATACCTGACGCTCTTCGGCCAGCTGCTCGAAGCCGTGGTTGCCCGGGACCTGGCGCGCATCCGCGAGGTGCTGACTGCTTACGCCGAGCGCAGTTGCCAATCCATTCTTTCTGCCTTGGCGGCCAGCTAATCCATGCGCCTCAAATGCATCAGGCTGGCCGGGTTCAAATCGTTCGTCGACCCGACGACGGTGAACTTCCCCAGCAACATGGCGGCCGTGGTCGGCCCCAATGGATGCGGCAAATCCAACATCATCGACGCGGTGCGCTGGGTCATGGGCGAAAGCTCGGCCAAGAACCTGCGCGGCGAGTCGATGACCGACGTCATCTTCAACGGCTCCACCAGCCGCAAACCGGTGAGCCAGGCGAGCATCGAGCTGGTCTTCGATAACTCCGACAGCACCCTGGTGGGCGAGTACGCGGCGTACGCGGAAATCTCCATTCGCCGCAAGGTCACCCGCGACAGCCAGAACACCTATTACCTGAACGGCACCAAATGCCGTCGTCGCGACATCACCGACATCTTCCTCGGCACGGGCCTGGGGCCGCGCAGCTACTCGATCATCGAGCAGGGCATGATCTCCAAGCTGATCGAAGCCAAGCCTGAGGACCTGCGCAATTTCATCGAGGAAGCGGCGGGCATCTCCAAGTACAAGGAGCGCCGTCGCGAGACCGAGAACCGCATCCGCCGCACCCACGAAAACCTCGCGCGCCTGACCGACTTGCGCGACGAGCTCGAACGCCAGCTAGAGCGACTGCACCGGCAGGCTCAGGCCGCCGAGAAGTATCAGGAATACAAGGCCGAAGAACGCCAGTTGAGGGCGCAACTATCAGCCTTGCGCTGGCAGGCCCTGAACGAACAAGTGGCGCAGCGCGAGTCCGTAATCGGCAGCCAGGAAGTCGGTTTCGAGGCATTGGTGGCCGATCAACGCAGCGCCGATGCCGCCATCGAGCGCCTGCGGGACGGGCATCACGACCTGTCCGAGCGCTTCAATCTGGTGCAGGGCCGCTTCTATTCGGTGGGCGGCGACATTGCTCGCAACGAACAGAGCATCCAGCACGGCCAGCAGCGTTTGCGGCAGTTGCAGGACGACCTGCGCGAAGCCGAGCGTGCGCGGCAGGAAACCGAATCCCACCTGGGCCACGACCGCACCTTGCTCGCGACCCTCGGCGAAGAGCTGGAAATGCTCGAACCCGAGCAGGAGATGACCCTCGCCGCCGCCGAGGAATCTGCCGCCGCGTTGGAAGAGGCCGAAGCCGCAATGCACGGCTGGCAGGAGAAGTGGGACGCCTTCAACCTGAGTTCCGCCGAACCCCGCCGTCAGGCCGAGGTTCAGCAGTCACGCATCCAGCAGCTGGAAACCAGCATGGAGCGGCTGGCCGAGCGTCAGCGTCGCCTCGGTGAAGAACGCCAATTGCTGGCGGCCGATCCGGAAGACGCGGCGATCCTCGACCTGAGCGAAGACCTCGCCGCCCGCGAGATGGCCTCCGAAGAACTGCTGGTCGAAGAAGAACAGCTCATCGAGCGCCTTGAGCACCTGCGCGTCGAACTGCAACGGGCCACCCAATCCCAGCAACAGGCGCAAGGCGAGCTGCAACGCCTCAACGGCCGCATCGCGTCGCTGGAAGCCTTGCAACAGGCGGCGCTCGATCCGGGAACGGGCACCGCCGAATGGCTGCGCGATCATCAGTTGAGCGAGCGTCCGCGCCTGGCTGAAGGCCTGCGCGTGGACGCAGGTTGGGAGCTGGCGGTGGAAACCGTACTGGGCGCTGACTTGCACGCGGTGTTGGTTGATGATTTCGGCGGGCTCGATCTGGCCGGTTTCAGTCAGGGCGATCTACGCCTGGTCAGCCCTTCGAAAGACATCACGCGGATCCCCGGCAGCCTGCTGGACAAGGTCGAATCCCGCGTCGATCTGACCCCGTGGCTGGGTCAGGTGAAACCGGTGGAGACCCTCGACGACGCGCTGTCGATGCGCGGGCAACTGAGCGCAGGTCAGAGCCTGATCAGTCGCGACGGTTATTGGGTCGGGCGCGATTTTCTGCGGGTCCGTCGGGCCAGCGAAGCCGAAAGCGGCGTGCTGGCACGAGGGCAGGAGTTGCAGCGCCTCGAAGCCGAGCGTGATGAGCGGGAAGCGACCCTCGCCGCGCTGGAAGACCAACTGGCGACCCAGCGCGAGCAGCAGCGGGTGCAGGAAGACAGCCGCGAGCAACTGCGCCGCCGCCTGCAAGACGAAACCCGTCAGCAAAGCGAACTCAAGGCTCAACTGTCGGCGGCCAAGGCCAAGGTCGAGCAGTTGACCCTGCGCCGCACCCGTCTCGACGAAGAGCTGACCGAACTGGGCGAGCAGCGCGCCATCGAGCAGGAAAGTCTCGGCGAATCCCGGCTGCAATTGCAGGACGCCCTCGACAGCATGGCGCTGGACACCGAACAGCGTGAGCTGCTGCTGGCCCAGCGCGACAGCCTGCGCGAGCGGTTAGACCGGGTGCGTCAGGAGGCCCGGCAGCACAAGGACCACGGCAACCAGTTGGCCGTTCGCCTGAGTTCACTGCGGGCGCAGCACGACTCGACCCGTCAGGCGCTGGAGCGGCTGGAGATGCAGTCCGAACGCCTGACCGAAAAGCGCGAGCAGCTGAACCTCGGGCTGGAGGAGGGCGAAGCACCGCTGGAAGAACTGCGCCTGAAACTCGAAGAACTGCTGGAAAAGCGCATGGTCGTCGACGACGAAATGCGCATCGCCAAAAACGCCCTGGAAGACGCCGACCGCGAACTGCGTGAAGCGGAGAAACGCCGGACGCAGGCCGAACAACAATCCCAACTCCTGCGCGGGCAACTGGAGCAGCAGCGGCTTGAATGGCAGTCCCTGACCGTGCGCCGCAAAACCTTGCAGGAGCAATTGCACGAAGACGGCTACGATTTAAATGGTGTGCTGGCGACCCTGACGCCGGAGGCCAACGAGAAAGAAGCCGAAGAAGAACTGGAGCGCATTGCGGCCCGGATTCAGCGTCTCGGCGCGATCAACCTCGCGGCCATCGACGAATACCAGCAGCAGTCCGAGCGCAAGCGCTATCTGGATGCGCAGGACGCCGACCTCGTCGAAGCGCTGGACACCCTGGAAAACGTGATCCGCAAGATCGACAAAGAAACGCGCAATCGCTTCAAAGAGACCTTTGATCAGATAAACAGCGGAATTCAGGCACTTTTTCCAAAAGTTTTCGGTGGCGGCAGCGCTTACTTGGAACTGACGGGCGAAGATTTACTCGATACAGGGGTGACGATCATGGCGCGTCCTCCGGGCAAGAAAAACAGCACGATCCATTTGCTGTCCGGCGGCGAAAAAGCCCTGACCGCACTGGCGCTGGTTTTCGCCATTTTCAAACTCAACCCGGCGCCGTTCTGCATGCTCGACGAAGTCGACGCACCACTGGACGACGCCAACGTGGGCCGCTATGCCCGACTGGTCAAGGAGATGTCGCAAACCGTGCAGTTCATCTACATCACCCACAACAAGATCGCCATGGAAATGGCCGATCAACTGATGGGCGTCACCATGCATGAGCCGGGGTGTTCGCGCCTCGTGGCAGTGGACGTTGAGGAGGCGATGGCGCTGGTGGATGCGTAGCGGGTGACGCAGGATTAGACGGATTTGAAGGGAAAAGTGAGGCGCAGAGGCTTCAGCACAGGTTTTACCGTCGCAGCAGTACAGATGCTCGCGACATGCCAGATGTAACAGACGGTGTAAAGTTACCTTTGGTCGTGCTAGCTTAATGTCCACTTTTTCTTGTTACGTGGGTAAAAGGCCATTCAGAACAGAGAGTTGGCTCCACGTTTTAAAGGGGTTTACGCCCTTAATTTTCAGAATTTTCATTAGAGGCACGGGATTACATGGAAATCGGTCTGCGAGAGTGGCTGATCGTCATCGGCATTATTGTCATTGCCGGTATTCTTTTTGACGGCTGGCGCCGGATGCGCGGCGGCAAAGGCAAGTTGAAATTCAGGCTGGACCGCAGCTTTTCCAACCTGCCGGACGACGAAGAAGGCTCGTCCGCCGAGGTGCTGGGCCCTGCGCGTGTCCTCGAATCCCAGAAAGAACCCCAGCTCGACGAGCACGACCTGCCCACCATGAGCGCGGCCCGCGAACGGCCTGAGCGTCCGGAGCGCGAAAGCAAACGCGGCAAGCGTAAAGACGAGCCGCAGCAGGGTGACCTGAACCTCGACACCGACGGCCCGAGCCTGTTCAGCGCCCGTGATGACGATTTCCCGGACGACAAGGCGCCGCAGCGCATCACCGAAGACAAGGACCTGGCCCCAGTCGAAGAAGTGCTGGTGATCAGCGTGATTTCCCGCGACGAAAGCGGCTTCAAAGGCCCGGCGTTGCTGCAGAACATTCTGGAAAGCGGCCTGCGCTTCGGCGAGATGGACATTTTCCACCGCCATGAAAGCATGGCGGGCAATGGCGAAGTCCTCTTCTCCATGGCCAATGCGGTCAAGCCGGGCGTGTTCGACCTGGACGATATCGACCATTTCAGCACCCGCGCCGTGAGCTTCTTCCTCGGCTTGCCAGGCCCGCGTCACCCGAAACAGGCTTTTGACGTGATGGTGGCGGCAGCCCGCAAGCTGGCCCACGAACTGAACGGCGAGTTGAAAGACGATCAGCGCAGCGTCATGACCGCGCAGACCATCGAACACTACCGCCAGCGCATCGTCGAATTCGAGCGCCGCGCCCTGACTCAGCGTCGTTGATAAACGCAATACCTGTAGGAGTGAGCTTGCTCGCGATGAGGCATGTCTGACACGCCGCGTAGCCTGATCCAATCGCGAGCAAGCTCACTCCTACAGGTTTATATCGCAATATAGATCGAGCAGCCCCGGCTGCTCTTTTGCTTTTTCGAGAACACACTTATGAACGCCGCCGAACAACGCATCCTTGAACTGCGCGCAGAGCTGGATCTTCACAACTACCGCTACCACGTCCTCGACGAGCCGAGCATTCCGGACGTCGAATACGATCGCCTGTTCCACGAACTCAAGGCGCTGGAGGCGGAAAACCCGCACCTGGTGACCCCGGATTCGCCGACCCAGCGCGTCGGCAGTGCGGCGTTGTCGGCGTTCACCCAGGTGCGTCACGAAATCCCGATGCTCAGCCTCGGCAACGCCTTCGAAGAAACCGACCTGCGTGAGTTCGACCGTCGTGTGAACGAAGGCCTCGACCTGCCGGTGGGCGACCTGTTTGGCGCAGGGGCCAAGGTTGAATACAGCTGCGAGCCGAAGCTCGACGGCCTCGCCGTGAGCCTGCTCTACCTGAACGGCGCGCTGGTGCGCGGCGCCACCCGTGGCGATGGCACCACCGGCGAAGACATCAGCGTCAACGTGCGCACCGTGCGCAACATCCCGCTCAAGCTGCACGGCAAGGGCTGGCCAGAAACGCTGGAAGTGCGGGGCGAAGTGTTTATGTCCAAGGCAGGCTTCGAACGCCTCAACGCCAGTCAGCTGGAGGTCGGCGGCAAGACCTTCGCCAACCCGCGCAACGCGGCGGCGGGCAGCCTGCGTCAACTGGACTCGAAGATCACTGCCAACCGCCCGTTGGAATTCTGCTGCTACGGCATCGGCCAGGTGTCCCACGACATCGCCGACAGCCACATCGGCAACTTGAAACAGCTGAAAGAGTGGGGCATGCCCATCAGCCGCGAGCTGAAAGTGGCAGACGGCATTGAAGACTGCCTGACCTATTACCACGACATCGGTGAGCGCCGCCTGTCGCTGCCCTATGAAATCGACGGCGTGGTGTTCAAGGTCAACAGCATCGCCTCCCAGCGTGAACTGGGCTTCCGCGCGCGCGAACCGCGCTGGGCCATCGCGCACAAATTCCCGGCCATGGAAGAACTGACCGAACTGCTCGACGTGGAATTTCAGGTGGGCCGCACCGGCGCTGTGACGCCCGTTGCGCGTTTGAAGCCCGTGAAGGTTGCAGGTGTGACCGTCGCCAACGCCACCCTGCACAACATGGACGAAGTGGCGCGTTTGGGCCTGATGATCGGCGACACCGTGATCATCCGCCGTGCCGGTGATGTGATCCCGCAAGTGGTGCAGGTGGTGCTGGAACGCCGTCCTGACGATGCCCGTCAGGTCGAGATTCCGCAGACCTGCCCGATGTGCGGTTCGCAGGTCGAGCGCACGCAATTGATCAAGCGCAGCAAGGGCAAGGAAACCGTCAGCGAAGGCGCGGTGTACCGCTGCGTCGGCCGTCTGGCCTGTGGCGCGCAGCTCAAGCAGGCGATCATCCATTACGTGTCCCGCCGGGCGATGGACATCGAAGGCTTGGGCGACAAGACCATCGAGCAACTGGTGGACGAGAAACTCATCGGCTCGCCCGCTGACCTCTACAAGCTCCAATATGATCAGATCATCGATCTGGAGGGCTTCGCTGACATCTCCAGCAAGAAGTTGCTCAAAGCCATCGACGACAGCAAAAAGCCGACGCTGGCGCGCTTCATCTATGCGCTGGGCATTCCCGACGTGGGCGAGGAAACGGCCAAGGTGCTGGCTCGCTCGCTGGGGTCCCTGGAGAAGGTCAAGGTCGCGCTGCCGGAAGTGCTGACGTACCTGCCGGACATCGGCCTGGAAGTGGCCCACGAAATCCACAGTTTCTTCGAGGACGACCACAACCAGAACGTCATTGGCGCGTTGTTGGGCGAGTGCAAGATGCAATTGCAGGACGTCGGCGAGCTGGGCGCGGAGTTTGCGGCCAGCGCAACGTTGGGCGGCATGCTCGACAAGCTGAACATCCCGTCGATTGGACCGGGCGGTGCGCAGAAGCTGGCCGACAAGTTCGGCACACTGGAAGGCGTGGTCAAGGCCGACTGGCTGGACATGCGCCAGACCTTGCCGGAAAAGCAGGCGCAATCTGTCAGAGCCTTCTTCGATGTGGCCGAGAACGCGGACCGCGCCCTCCAGATCGAGCAGCAGCTCAAAGACTTCGGCATGCACTGGCAGAGCGAGAAGAAGGTCGTCGAAGGACTTCCGCTGACCGGCCAGACCTGGGTGCTCACCGGCTCGCTGGAACTGATGAGCCGCGACGTCGCCAAGGAAAAACTCGAAAGCCTGGGCGCCAAGGTGTCCGGGTCGGTTTCCGCCAAGACCCACACCGTCGTGGCCGGGCCGGGAGCGGGTTCGAAACTGACCAAGGCCAACGAACTGGGGTTGAAGGTGCTGGATGAGGAGGCGTTCGTGGCGTTTCTCAAGAAGCACGGCATTTCGGTGGATTGATCCGATCACGGTGGCGAATGGTCCACCGTCTTCGCTGCCGTCGTAACCTCCGGCGTCTCCCACAGGTCCAGCGTCGAGCATGAGTCTTCCATACGACGAACTACCGAGTTAATGCCAGACACAGGTCTCGGATTCGGCGCACAGCCTGTGGGAGACGCCGGAGGTTACGACGGCAGCGACAGCGGTGGGCCAGATAAAACCGGATTTTCATCACAGATCTACCCCTTCAGAAAATATCCGGAACCCCCGCAACCGCCCGTGATCTAGTGCTTGCAGCCCACTCAGGAGATCGCTATGTTCCAGTTCTTCGAACAACTCAGCACACGGATCGCGGCGCCTTTCGCCGGTGAAAGCAAGCGCAACAGCAAGGTCTGGCAGTGCCGCTGCGGACAGTCGGTGTTTTTCCGCAACAGCCAGTGCCTGGCCTGTTCGGCTGCCCTGGGTTATCTGCCGGAACAAAGTAAAATCGCGGCCCTGGAACCCGGCGTCGATCTCAACACCTGGCGCCTGAGCGACGAGCCTGAAGCCGGGCTGTATCGCCGATGCGCCAACCTCGACACCCCGGCGGCCTGCAACTGGATATTTCCTGCGCACAATGCTGGCGAGTTCTGCGTGGCCTGTAGCCTCAACCGCACCATTCCCGACCTGTCCGTCCCGGAAAACCCTGAGCGCTGGCTGAAGATCGAAACCGCCAAGCGGCGTCTCGTCGCGCAACTGATCACCCTCGGGCTGCCCGTCATCGCGAAAACGGTCGATGAAGAACGCGGGTTGGCGTTCGAATTCCTCGGTGTCGATCTGGACGGCAACCTGCCAACCACTGGCCACGCCAATGGCCTGATCACCCTCAACGTCGAAGAAGCCGACGACGCCATTCGTGAGAAGGTTCGCGTGCAGATGCACGAACCCTACCGCACGCTGCTCGGGCATTTCCGTCACGAAGTGGGGCATTACTACTGGGACCGTCTGATCGCCAACACCTACTGGCAGGATGGTTTCCGCAATCTGTTCGGCGACGACCGCGCCAGCTACGCCGAAGCCCTCGATCATCACTACCAGAACGGCGCCCCGTCCGACTGGCAGCAGCACTGCGTCAGCGCCTACGCCACCATGCATCCGTGGGAAGACTGGGCCGAAACCTGGGCGCACTACCTGCACATGATGGACGCCGTTGATACCGCACTCAGCCTGGGCATGAGTGCCCGGGACATGGACCTCGACTACCAGCCTTTTGAGCTGAACACCCTTTACGACCCGCAACATCCGGGCGGGCCGTCCTTCCTTGCCTTCGTCAATGCCTGGATCGAACTGGCGGGCATGCTCAACGAACTTTCTCGCGCCATGGGGCAACAGGATTTCTACCCGTTCGTGTTGCCGCCTGCGGTGATCACCAAGCTCCATTTCATTCATTTGGTGATCCAGGGCGCGGGCGGCAAGGCAGATGAGGTGCTTCAGGTGCAGTAACCCCTCCAACTGAGGGGATGGCCGTTTAACTGCAACTTTGCAACGGCGGTTGTGTCATCACCGCCGGTCTGCGAATGCCTGCACGTCGCTGAATCTAATGCTACTTTCCCTCAACAATATCGTTTTGATACTAGTGGCACAGAGCAGTTGCAAAGGGATTCGCATATGGCCAATAGCGCTCCAACTCCGTCAAACGAGGCCTCGCGTCTGTCCCGAATTCAACACATGGGGCTTCTCGATTCAGGCTCGGACGAAGTGCTCGATCACATCGTCGCGATGGTCACTCATTATTTCGACGTGCCCATCGCGCTGGTCTCCATCGTCAGTGAACACCGGCAATGGTTCCGCGCAGGCGCTGGCCTGGATGAGCGGGAGACGCCTCGGGAAATCTCGTTCTGCGCGTATTCGATCCTTTCCCACGACGTGTTCCAGGTGCCGGACGCCCTGCTTGACGAGCGCTTCTGCGACAACCCGATGGTCACCGGCGATCCGCACATCCGCTTCTATGCCGGTGTGCCGCTGGTCACCGCCGATGGCCTCGCCCTCGGCACGCTCTGCATCATCGACCACAAGACCCGCCCGCCCCTCGATGCCCGCGACATCACCATGTTCGAGATGTACGGCCAGTTGGTGATGAAGCGCCTGAATAACCTGCGTAAGGCCAGTTATGTTGACCAACCCACGGGGCTGTTCAACCGCCTGCGTCTGGAGGAAGACATCATCGCCCTGGCTGACCGCGACGACCACGCGCTGGTGGCGCTGGACATGGTCAACCCGGTGTTCCTCGACAGCATTATCAAGGCACTGGGCTACAGCTTCGCCCAGGAGTTGGTGCGCTGCATGATCGACAGCTGCCGTGAGCAATTGCCCCCCGACACTGCGCTGTACAAAGTCAGCCCGACGCGCATCGCGTTGGTCATGCGGCACGGCGGACCGGAGCAGGCCGAACTGCTGTTTCGCAGACTGATCAAGCATTTTCAGCGCCCGTTGATCTGCCGCAACATCCCGATTCAGATGGACCTTGGCATTGGCGTTTTGCCGCTGGGCCTGGGGCGTTGTGACGAAAAGGACTGGATTCGTCTGGTGGTCAGCGCCGCCGACGAAGCGCGAGGCAAGTCCACCGGGTGGCGCTGGTACGAACCGCATCTGGATTTCGCGCAGCAGCGTGCCTTCTTGTTGCTGGCTTCACTGGCCGACGCTGTGCGCAGCCCCGACCAGTTGTCGCTGGTGTATCAGCCAAGAATGGAAGTCAGCACGGGGCGCATTGTCACCGTCGAGGCACTGCTGCGCTGGCAGCATCCGGTGTTGGGGCCGATCAGCCCTGCGGAGTTCATTCCGCTGGCAGAGAAGACCGCGCTGATTCGCTCGCTCAGCCTCTGGGTGCTTCGCCATGCTGTGGAGCAGGCGCGGACCTGGCAGCGGCAGGGTTACGCGTTCAAGGTCGCGATGAACGTCTCGGCCATTGATCTGGCAAATTCGCAATTCAGCGATGCGCTGTTCGAACAGCTGGCCCTCAGCGAGCTGGACCCCGGCCGTTTCGAACTTGAATTCACCGAAAGCGCACTCTGCGACAACCCCGACATCACTCGCCAGCAACTCGAACGCCTGCGCGCGCTGGACATCGACATTGCCATCGACGACTTCGGCACGGGCTACAGCAACTGGACCTACCTGCGCCAACTGCCAGCCACCACCGTCAAACTCGACAAATCGCTGGTGGAAAACCTCGACGCCAATGAAAAGGATCGACGCCTCGTCGAAGCCATCGTCGACCTCGCCCGGCGCCTGGGGTATCGCGTCGTCGCGGAAGGCGCCGAGACCGAAGACGTCTATGAAATCCTCTGCCAGCTCGGCTGCCACGAAGTGCAGGGCTACCTCGTCGCACGGCCCATGACCGTCAGTGCGCTGGAACACTGGATGAACGGCGAGCGCAACAACAAGGTCCGACAACTGCGGGCGCTGTCCCACTGAGACCGGCGGGATGGGCACTCACGCCTTGCACACAAGTGCTTGAGCCCTCTCATATTTTTTTATCTGACACGAGAGGTTGTAACTTCGCGTCAGACCGGTACAATGGCGCGGCTCGCCGACTGGCGAGTGTCGTTATGGTGACCCCATCGGTCCCCCCGCAACGATTACCCGTTAACCTGGTCAGGCCCGGAAGGGAGCAGCCACAGCGGGAACATTGTGTGCCGGGGTGTGGCTGGTGGGGTTGCCTCCTAGCGGTTCAGCCGTTTCGCACTACCCTTCCTTTTTGTTCCCCCCCCAACACGCGCCATTTTTGACCGAGTGAACTCAACAGCTCGCCACTCGATTGCTGCCACAGCGCACTCATGACGATGTCTTGTCCGCCCATTCCTTGAAGATCAGATTCCGGAATCCTGAACGTCACTTCTGACGTCGTGTCCTTGACCTCCAGCACGTATGAAAACCCCGGGCCTTCTCGGTCGATCACCAGCATCAAGCGCTCGCCGGCCTGTGGGGTGTCAGTGCCAAACATCTGAGTGACGGGCGCGTAATACTCCCCATTTTCAAACTCAACCACTGCTAAAAAGAGTTTGTTGCCGAATGGATCGGTCTCTTGATGGACCGGCTCGGGTGCCGCGAGCAGGGCGGTTACAGCGATTTCGATGAGATGCGACACCAACTGGTGAGAGCTGTGCGAAACGGTATAGCCGAGGTTGATCGTTCCGGGCACCAGCTTTGTCAGCTTGTCTGCCTCATAGGGAAACTCGAGGGTTTTGGCCACATCGTCTTGCGTGACCGAATACTCCCGCCATACCCCCGCCCCGTGACGGGACGCCGTCGCGAAGAGGGTGACGCTGTCGCCAGGTGCCATGTTTTCATAAGGCGGAATGAGGATGGTCAGGCCGTTTTCGACCGCATCACCGGGGATGATGAAATCGTCCCTGTTGTTCTCTACGAAACCTTCTACCTGTGGCGTCGGAATGGGCTCCTGGAAATAGGCGACTCGTTCTTCTGACGTCCCGAGCGGGCCTTGCAAGATGACGTATTGAACGTACCCGTTCCCGGCAATGGACTGCAACTGATCCGGCTCGAAGCGAATGCTGATCGGCGTTGTAGGGTCGTCGAGGGTGAACGGTGTGCCTGACATTCCGTACTTGCTGACGACGGCGACCGTGCCCGAGTTGCCGCGAACGGCGTTGGGTATCGGTGGAATCTTCACCGTAAATCCGCTACGCAACAACGCGAGCGAGATTGTGTGTTCATCCGTTTCCACAATGCTTGGTGCCGCGAATTCGTGGTCGGCTGAGGTAAGGTCTTGATTGGCGGTCCGTGTCATGGCGGAAACTCCCTGGGCTATACGCTGAAAACTAGCAGCCACGTGTGGCTCCCCCAGACCGTTTCGCGATAGGAATTATCGCCAAGCTTGCGCCCGCGGTTCAGTCCGGCACCTCAATCAATGGCATAATCCGCCACCCGACAGCGAGAGGTGGCGCAGTGGACAAGATTGACGACCTGACCCGGCGACAACTCAGGGAATGGCAGATGCGTCGCCTTGAACTCAAGGACCGGATGCAGTCGCACCCCGAGCAGACGCTTGAGTTGTCGAAGGTGCTGGACCTGATGGACGAGGAACACGCAGCGATTCTGGCAGGTGCCACGCGCGTGCCGTCGCAGCCTGAACCCGAATCTGAGTTGGCGCAGGCATCCACCGCTGTTCAACCGGAACCGACCGAGGATGTGCCGGCGCCTGCCGCGCCCGCGTTCGACCTGAACCTGCGCGTCACCGCTCACTCCCGCGAGGGCTTGCGAAAGCTGCTGGAGATTGCGGTGTACGAACTGCGCGAGCAGGTCGATAACACAGCCGCCGACGAAGCCCGGTCCTGCCCCGGCGGCATGTCCGGCACGTTGGGCGACTATGAATACACGCTCGACATCCACTGCCTTTCCAAGCCCTGAGACGCCATGCAACCGGAACATTCCGATTTATCCACGCCGGTCTTTCTGCCTGTCACATCGGTGACCTGTGAAGCGCTGAAAACCGACGGTGCCACTGCCCTCGACACGCTGACCGACCCGGAACTGGCCGCCGTGCTGGTCATCCAGAATCTGGCGCAGATGAGCGAAAAGGACCTGAGTGGCGCGGCGGCGGAGAAAATTCTGGCGCGGCTGATCGCGTGGTCTGTCACGGGTCAACATTCAACAGGCACGGGGTTGCTGTCGGAAGCGCGTCGCTTGTTCGATCCGGGCCAGCTGTATTTCGGGCTGGAGGTGATCAAGGGCCTGAACCTGCGTTTGCTGCTGGCCGAGGAAGTGGCAGCGCGGGAGTACCTGTTGGCGGATGGGCAATGGGACGTCGAGTACAAGGTTCGCCATCACCGCAACCACGACCCGTTCAGCCAGCAGATAGTCACGCCGCGCTTTCGCGAGCGCTGGTTGAGTGCGGCGCAGGACAAGCTGGTGCGAACCTTTCGTGCCAATCTCGACGAAGACCTGCACGTGCAAGGCTATGCCGGGATCGGCAAAAGCCATTTGCTCGGCGTGTTGATCGAGTGCCTGCGACCCGAGAAAACGCTGTTGTTGGCGCGCACCCCCGCCAAGCTGAACACCCTTCGCGAGCGGATGAACCACGGCAAGGGCAAGGCACCCGGCTCGACCTTCAAAGCCTTCGCCCAGGCCTTGCTGCGCGGTCCGCGATTCCAGCCCGAACGTGTGCAGACCAAAGGCCCCACCCGGCAGGCCCTGGCCCAGGATTTGAACATCCTGGGCTTTCGCGACCACGGCGCCCAGGCCACCCTCGACATCTGCCTGAAGGTGCTGGAGCTGTACTGCCAGTCGTGGGATCGCAGCCTGTCGAGCAAACACCTGCCGCATTTCAATCAGCCGCTCAGCAGCCTGGAGCTTCAGGTGGTGTTGGAATACGCCAGTCGGCTGTGGGTCTGGCTGGAGGCGCACCCGGCTTGGGCGAGTCAGACCGGGTTCGAAGCTCTGTGGATGATCAAACGGGCGAATCTGGAGGGCTGCGTGATGCCCGACCGTTACACCCACGTGCTGATCGACGAGAGCCAGGACATTCCGCCGTCGTTGTTGCAAATCATCGAGCGTGGTCGACAGGTGCTGATCACCCTTGGCGACGAGTACCAGCAGCCGGGCAGGGTGATGGTCAAGCGCGAGCGCAGGGTTCGACAGACGGACATCAGCTACTCGGTGCGCTCGGGCCGTAACGTCGAACGCCTGGTCAATCCGCTGATCTACCAGCACTCCGAGAAGGGCAAGGTGCCCTTCGAAGGCACCCGTGATGCGGATGTCACGATTGTCGAATACCCGCAAGGGTTCGTGCCGCCGGAGCGTTGCGTGGTCCTGACCGCTTCGCCTTGGGACACGATGCGCTGGGCCATTGAATTACACAGCTCGAAGAGTCCGTTCGGGTATCCGGACGACACGACGCGGCGCAGTTTCGAACACTTCATGACCACGGCCGTCGGTTTGTCAGACCCGGACTTTTACGCGCCGGAACGCAGTGCCGAGGGGCTGCATCCCTATTTCAGCGACCTGACCGATTGGGCGCAGGTGCGTGAGGCCAACCGGTTCGACGAGTCGTTTCTGCAGGTCGAAGCCTTGCTCAAGAACAAGGATTTCCGCATGGCCCACGTGACCCGCCTGAGCCGACTGTTCGGCGACCCGGACAAGCGCTGTCTGTTGATGCAGGCCGATGAGGCCGGTGGGATGGAGTTCGATGAGGTGCTGCTGACGCCGGAATTGCTGACCAACGTGAAATTCAAGGACGCCTACGCGTTCGATCAGCGGATCTGCGCGGTGTACATCGCCATTTCACGGGCCAAACGGCAGCTTTATGTGCCTTACGACGTGGTGGAGTGGATCGAGTACCACCAGTACCAGAAATATCGCGAGTCTCATGGTTACTGAGGTTGGCGCTCCCCCGCTCAGCGTCGATACCTCGGTCGCGAGGGGCCACCGGCACGGTCACTGGCGAACTGCTTACCGGCGGCCGTGCGCTCGGCCACCACGCAGCCATCCTTGACCGACACCGCGGCATAACCCTGGTCCCGCAAATACAGCAGCGCGGTGAAGTCCAGCGGATTGACGCGGGAGGCGACTTCATCGGTCAGGGTGGCGAGCAGTGCGATAGCCAGGGATTCGAGCCGCATCGAGGGTTGCCTCTGGTTGCGAGTGAGTTAGTGGCTATTTGTCACCACGGCTCAAACCAGAGTTCCATTTATTTTCGGCCTCGTATGAAAGGCTTCTGAACCCGCGCTCAGAAGCCGTTTCCCGTATCAGGCGCCGGAAATTGCGTCCTCATGCAGCAATTTCGCAATGGTTGCGCTGACACCATGCCCCTCCCGAATCAGCGCCGCGAACCGGTGCAGCATCTGTGGGCCGGTGTCATGGAGCAGCGCATCGCACAGCAGCCGTTTGACCGGCCCGTTCTCTGGAGGCGCTTCGGCAGCAAAGGGTGGGTCGGGAATGAGCGCGGTCAGACGCGCGTAAACATCTGCGCCCGGGGTGTCTTCGTCGATGCCGAACAGGTCGCTGAAGAGCATGCCTAACGTGCCGGCAGGTTGGTAATTGGGCCGGTCCCACTTTGGGACGTCCGTGCTTTGCTTTTCGATCTTTTCGAGGTTCCGGCGGATCTTGCCGGGAATCGTGGCCGTCGCGCGGGCTTCGGAGTAGTAGACCATTCGGGCGAGACTGGCGGCGTCCTTGACGTTTTTCCAGATGACGTACCAGATCTGCGAAACGCTGTGGGTTTTCAAGCCTTCGCGCAACGTGCTCCTGATTTCGTCGAACTGGGATGCGTCCAGATCGTGATCGAATGCGCTGCACTTGTCCGCCAGGTAACTCATGGCGTCGGCACTGGCGAAATCCAGCCAGAGGTTGAACAACGCCAACCCGTCGCTGTACTCCCGGTCCAGTTGGCTGCGCAGGATTGCCGTGCTCGCCTCCGGTTGCCGGTCGGGCGCCAGGGTGTAGACGACCTGTCGGGTTCGAATCACCAAATGGCCATCGAGCAAGAAATACGTGCCGGGTGCGGCCAGGCGCGGAACCTCGCGCAACACGTCCGCTGTTACAAGCCGTTCGATAAATCGATCGGCGTCGGCAGGCACCAGCGATGTGCAGTCGTCGACGGTGAACGCCCCATCGGTCAGTCGGGGTGACAGGGCCGCATTGAGCGCCAGCAGCAGTAAAGCCTGATCGTCTTTCAACTGCGCGTAATCGATCTCGTGGTTCGGAAGCTGGGCGACGTAAGCGTCGAGCTGGACGTCAAGCGCTGCGGTGGCGGCGGCCTGTGCTTCGCGGTCCTTTTGATCCTGCAGGACTTGGCAAGCGGGGCACGGGCGGATGGACCTTTGTGGAAACTTCTTGGCCAGTGAGCGGCTTTTGACTTCCATGATCGCGCTGCAGTACCGGCAGGTCAGGTTTTCATCGAATGCACGACACCATTCCCTGACATGCCCTGCCAGCGAGCCGCTGTGGGCGATGTCCCGAAAGGGCACCAGATCGATCACCTTTTCCTTGAATTCCCCGTCTTCGGTCATGGCCCAATAGCGAACGGCCAGGGCCTTTTCTTCGGGGTCACTCGTGAGCATTTCGAGCTTGATTGGCATAGCTGGGATCAATCCATTGTTCATGATGAGTTGAATGACAGGCGTTGTCGGCGTTATGCAGCGGCCTCGCCTGCAGAGCGGTCGAAACAACAAGTAACGACCGCCTTCATCATCCTTGGACGGAGGTTGGGGTCGCTGTCAGTCAAGGATGGCGTGAGTTGTAGTCCGGGTCCGTTAACTGTCCTGTTCAGGGGTGGGAATCTGTTCGCTCGGTGTGCTCGCTCGGGTAAACGTCTGAGATTGTGCTGAAACGATTCGGGAACGGCGGGGCGTGGTGCACGAGGTTTCTCACCTGACCACCGAATACAGGACGTCGTGAAACGGATTAATTGAGAGTGGCTTGATTTGGCGCAATGCGCGGGATTACAACAGCGTTTTCTGCGCCAATAATGCGTGGGAAATCAAAGAAATCTGCCCTGTTTTTAGGTCAATACGATAGTCTTCGCACCATTGTCGATACGGACACCTGGATTGGAAGGCTATAGATGGCGCCTGATGACTATCTCGTAATGACCAGCGCGGAATGGGCGGGGCTGCGCGCCAGCACGCCACTGACTTTATCCGAAGAAGATCTGGCGGCATTACGGGGCGTAAACGAAGATATTTCCTTGGAAGATGTCGTCAATATCTATCTTCCGCTGTCGCGCCTGATCAACTTGCACGTCAACGCGGCCCGCAGTCTGGCCAGCATCAAGGACACGTTCCTTGGCCGTCCGGCAAAAAAACAGACGTACGTGGTGGCCGTTGCAGGCAGCGTCGCCGTGGGCAAGAGCACTTTCGCCCGTGTGTTACAGGCGCTGATGGCCCGCTGGCCCGATCATCCGCGGGTCGATCTGGTCACTACCGACGGCTTTCTCCACCCCAATGCCAAGCTGGCAGCAGGGGACATCATGCACCGCAAGGGCTTTCCGGAAAGCTACGATCGCAAGCGCATGGTCAAGTTTCTTTCCGACCTCAAGGCTGGCATTCCGGTGATCAGCGCGCCGGTGTATTCGCACATCAGCTATGACATCGTGCCGGACAAATTCATCGAGATCAGCCAGCCGGACATCCTGATTTTCGAAGGGCTGAACGTTCTGCAAACCGAAGGCAACGACGGTCAGAAGCCGGGCAGCATCGTGTCGGACTTTTTCGACTTCTCGATCTATCTGGACGCTGCCGAGGGCGATATCGAGCGCTGGTACGTCGAGCGGTTCCTGATGCTGCAACAAACGGCGTTTCGTGCGCGTGGTGCTTACTTCCGCGAACTCGCTGACTTGCCTCCCGAGAAATCCCCTGACGCGGCGCGCAAGATCTGGCGCGACATCAACCGGCCGAACCTGCTGGAAAACATCCTGCCAACCCGCGAGCGCGCGAGTCTGGTGGTGCGCAAGGCGGCGGATCATTCGGTCAAGGAATTGTGGCTGCGCTGATGCTCAAACCCGTCCTGTTTGCTTCGGCGCTGTTCGCCCTGTGTTTCAGTGCATCTGCCCTGGCGGACGGCAATACGCTGTTGCTCGAATGCCAGGACGGGATCGCCAGCATGAGCGGCGGGACGGCGAAAGATCCCGTGGGGATCGGCCACTGCGTCGGCGTGCTACAAGCCACCATCGACACCCTTGATCTTGTCCACGAAGCGGGCGGTACGCCGAAGCTGGTGTGCGTGCCCGAAGGCGGCATTCCGATGGTTCAGTCGATGCGCATTGTGGTCCAGTCACTGGAAGAACACCCGCAAAGCCTGCATTTGAACGAGTCCGTGCTGGTCACCGCTGCGCTAAAAAACGCCTTCCCTTGCCAATAAACGTCACGCCCCGAGCGTGAACGCCATCAACGTCTAGAGTTGATGGGCCAGTCTGATTTGTTGGCGAATTCTCCTACATCTATGAGCCCATCTTCAGCCGGTTTGAAGGTGCATTTCTGGTACTTGCCTGGAAAAGAAAGGACGCTGACCATGCGCATCAATGCGTTGATCGTGGTGCTGCTGACCGGCCTGGTCGCAGCCACCTTCGGTTTCGGAATTTACCTGTTTGCCCAGTTGGTGCCGGACATGCGCGCCAGTCTGGGCTTCGATATTTCCTACGTGGGCACCCTGACGGCTGCCGGGCAATTCGGCTATCTGACGTGCGCGTTGGTGGCTGCCTGGTTGACGGCGCGGCTCGGCGGCGGCTGGGTGATTTTTGGCTCTGGCGTGGTGTGCGCCTTGGCGCTGATCGGACTGTCGATGGCCCAGAGTGTGCTGCTGATCGGCGTGCTGCTGACCGTATTGGCGGGCACGGCGGCCACGGTGTTCGTGCCGATGGTCGATGTCATCTCGCGCACGGTCGCTTACAAATACCGCGGCATGGCCATGGGACTGGTGTCCAGCGGCACCAGCTACGGCGTGTTCGTCAACAGCCTGTTGGTGCCGCTGTATGCGCCGCAGGGGGAATGGCGCACCGTGTGGTGGATCGTCGGGCTGATCACCACCATGTTGGCCGTCGGCGCGCTGATCGTGTTCAAACGTGCGCGGCTGTTCGTCAACACCTCCCGCGCCACTGCTGCAATCGATCCCACGGCGAAGGTCGGAAAAACGGCGATGTTGCAACCGTGGGTGCTGATGGTCTGGGCGATTAATTTCCTGCTCGGCTTCTCGACCTTTCCGTTCCAGAACTACCTGTCGTCCTACCTGCGCACCGAACTGAATTTCGACGTGACCTACACCGCGCAGATCTGGGCCAGCATCGGTTTCGTCGGCATGTTCGCGGGCCTCGCAGTGGGCTGGCTGTCGGATCGCATCGGACTGCGCATTACCATGATGCTGGTGTTCGTCTGCGTGGCGGTGGCGTCGTTGATCCTCGTCGTGCACCCGGCCGGGTATTGGCCACTGGTGGCGGGGGTGCTGTTCTCCCTCGCGTTCTACCCCATCTTCGGGCTGATCCCGGCCTACGTCTCGAAAATGGCCGGCACGGCTGCGTTGGCCGTCACCCTTTTTGGTGTCGCGAACATCATGCAAGGGGTGGGCGGCATGCTCGGCAACTTCAGCGGCGGTGTGCTGGCGAGTTTCAGCGGATCGTTTTCAGGGCTGTATGTGGCGATCGGACTGGTCGCGCTGGTGATGGCTGGGCTGGCGTTGCGGTTGCCGAGGGAAGGAAAGGAGCTGCCGTCGGATGACGCACCGGTTCCTGCGGGCGTCTGACCGGGCGACGTCAAGACCGGCCGCAATTGATCGCGGACCGGTCGTTTGAGAGGGACTACAACGTCACTCGACCCACCACACAGGGCTGCACATCGCCACCGACCCAAATCCGCTCGCCGATCTGTTCGATGTGGATTCGCCCCTTGTGCCCAATCACCGTGCCTTGGCGGGCGGTGTAGGCGCTTGGCGCCAACCCTGCGCCAATCAGCCATTGCGCCAGGCTTGCGTTGAGGCTTCCGGTTACCGGGTCTTCCGCAGCGATGTCACCGATCAGGGCGCGCACTTCGAAATCGGCCCCGGCGTCGGCGCCTGTCCAGGGTGCGACGGCACCGATATTCATGCCTTTCAGGGCGGGGTAATCCGGTTGGATCGCCAGCAATTCGTCCCGGCTTTCGAGCAGGATCGCGACCCAGCCGGGGCCATTGTCGGCCCATTGGCTGGCAACGATGCGCTCGGGCTGGATCTGCAAACCGGTGGCGATGGCCTGCAACACCTCCGCTTCTACCGGACCGCTGCGTTTCAACGGGGGCGCCGCGAAGGCAAGGCGGGAACCGTCGCGACGCAAGCGGACCAGCCCCACGCCGCATTCCTGAACCACTTCATCGCCCTTGGGAATGCCGCCGTTGTCGAGCCAGACGAAACAGCTGCCCAACGTCGGGTGCCCTGCGAATGGCAGCTCGCGGGTGGTGGTGAAAATGCGCACGCGGTAGTCGGCGTCGGGGTGGGTGGGGCGCAGCAGGAACGTGGTCTCGCTGAGGTTAGTCCAGCGGGCGAACGCGGCCATCTGCGCGTCAGTCACGTCATCGGCGGCGATCACCACGGCCAGCGGGTTGCCCTCGGTGGCGGCGCTGGAAAAGACATCGACCTGCTGAAAACTCAGTGGCTGGGGCACGGTACTCTCCTGTTTATGCGGTGGGCGCGGTCACTCTAGGCAGGCGCGACCACGCTGTACAGGCACAGATTCACACTCATTCCCGGCCAATGTGTGTGGTCTGCAGAGACGTCACCCGGCCAGTTCGCGGCCCGATAACCAGGCGGTCACATCGAACGAGGGACAGGCCTTGATGAACTCATCGGCGCTGATGACGCCGTCGCCATTGCGGTCCGGTGACAGGTCTCGATGGCCCAGGATGCGGGCGTCGGGATAGCGTTTGCGCAGGTCGTCCAGCAGTTGTCCCAAGGCGGCGAATTGCGCGGTGGTGAAGGTGTTGGCGGGTTTCCCGGCTGCGTCCAGGCCTCCGGCCAGGCATATGCCGATCGAGCGTGAGTTATGGCCTTTGACGTGAGCGCCGACGGCTGTCTCCGGGCGACCGGTTTCCACGGCGCCGTTGCGGCGGATGACGTAGTGGTAGCCCACCGTATCGAAGCCACGCTGGACGTGCCATTGAGTGATCTCCCTCACGCCGATGTCGTACATGGGACGAGTCGCCGAGCAGTGGACCACCAGCAGATCGGTGGCCGTGCGAAAGGTCGGTTTATAAAGTGGAGGTGATGCTTTCATGGTTTTGCTTCCTTGCAAGGTAAATAGGAACCCTGAAGGAATACGCAAGGAGGGCGAAGGTCAACTCCGCAAACGTTGCAGAACGTCTCTATGACGGCTGCAACGTTGCGAAGGAGGCAGAGCTTCGATCAGGCCGGGAAGTGCAGCGCGTTGGTCAGGTCGCCCATCGGCGCCTGGCCCCGGGCGATCATCGCGTTGTCGCGTTCGGTCAGGCCGTCGAGTTTTTCCAGACCGTGCACACGGGTGATCAGGCGCAGGATCGACGCCGTGTCGTAGACCGTGTGGTCGACGGTGCCCTTGCGGGCGAACGGCGAGACAACGAGTGCCGGAACCCGCGTGCCCGGACCCCAGCGATCACCTTTCGGCGGTGCCACGTGGTCCCACCAGCCGCCGTTTTCGTCCACGGTCACCACAACCACCATGTTTTTCCATTGCGGGCTGTTACGCAGGACTTTCAGGGCGCGGTCGATGTGACGGTCACCGGCGGCCACGTCGGCGTAACCGGCGTGCATGTTCAGGTTGCCCTGTGGCTTGTAGAACGTCACGGCAGGCAGCTTGCCCGCCTCGGCGTCGGCGAGGAACCTGTTGGTGCTGGCTTCATCCCCCAGGCCGCCGTCGCGCAGACGTTTCTTACGCTCGGACGGGTTCTCCGGGCCTTGCTGCTTGAAGTAGTTGAACGGCTGGTGGTGGTACTGGAAGTTCGGGATCTTCGGGATGCCCGTGGAATCCTTGTACTCGTCCAGGGTCACCTGCCAGGCCCCGGCGTACCAGGCCCAGTCGATATCCTTTTTCGACAGCTTGTCGCCGATGTGATCGTGGCTCTGGGGCACCAGCACGTTGGCCAGGTTCGGCTGCGAGTAGTCCGGTTTTTCCTTGTCGCGCAGCCAGGTCGGCCAGTAGGGCGGGGCCATGGTGTTGACCGCATAGCCGTCCGGCGTCAGGGCGCTGGGGCCGAATTGCGGCGGCCCGGACATCGCGCTGGCCGGGGATTTTTCCAGCGGCTTGAGGCGGTAGTCCAGCGGATCGCTGCTTTCGACAGTGGCGATTTGCGACTTCGCGGCAGAATTCGCGGCGTCCGGGTAAAACGGGGCGCGGGCGGAAATCAGGTACTGGTGATTCAGGAACGAGCCGCCGAAGGCGCCCTGGAAGAAGTTGTCACAGAGCACGAACTCGCGGGCGACGTCCCACAGGCGCAAGGAATATTGGGTCTGGCTGTAATAGCCCATGGTCAGGCCACCGGAATCGGCCCACGCCACGAAGGCGTCGTTCTTACCGCCGTTGATCTGCATCTGGTTTTGGTAGAACACGTGCCACAGGTCGCGGGTGATCAGCCCCAGCGGCAGGTCTTCGCCGGACGGACCTTTGAGGGCGTACGGCGCGTTGGGCAGGTTTTCCTGATATTGCACGCCGGTGGCGTAGGTCACGCCGTCGAGGCTTTGCGGGCCAATCTGGCACACGCCACCCCAGGCGGGTGGCAAGTTGTCGAGGACCTTGCCGTCGCGGTCGCGCTGACGGAAATCGTCCTTTTTGACGGCGGACAGGGGTTTTTCCACGCCCGGGAAATCGGCGAACAGGTTGTTGAAGCTGCGGTTTTCCGCGTAGATCACCACGATGGTTTTGACGTTGTCGTGCAGCGCCTTATCCAGATGAGGACCGCTTAGCGTGGTTTCCAGCGCGGCGGCATCGCCGCCTTTTTTCGATTCGCTGGCTGTGACGACACCGCTCAGCGTCGCACCCGCGCCCAGCACGGCGACACCGCCCAGAAAGCGGCGACGGCTGGTGTCGGTGGGGCTGTCGATCGAAGTTTCAGGGGTGGACGGTTTGCTTGGGTCTTGAGGTGTGTCGCTCATCACGGCTCCTGCTCACAGAACTGAAGTGTTGCGAATTATGTCGAGGGAGCCTAATCCTGCAATGTGACGGTATTGCTACAGGCTAAGAGGTGCAGGGTTGAGCCCTTTCACCCTTTTGTCATGACGCACACAAACAGAAAGGCCTGCGCGGACCTGTGGGGTTGCGATGACCTGTGGGAGCGAATTCATTCGCGAACAGGCAGTGCGGCTGACACCTCTCTATCGGCTGGACGATTTTTCGCGAATGAATTCGCTCCTACGGAAGGCCGCGGTCATCCTGCGACACCGCAGTGTGACTTCGGGATACGCAAAGGCTTACGGCATCGCAGGCCCATCCACGGGTAACCCGGAGGAGGTGTTGTAGCGGCTCATGATCCGGTCGATCTCGCCAGACATGCGCATCCTCAGCAAAATTCGCATCAACCGCTGCGCCGGAATGTCGGAGTCGTTGCGCACGATGCAGCCCACCGGTTGCTCGTCGATCACTGCCACGCCGCGCAGCTTCTGGTCGTCCGGCAGGTTGCGGTTGAACCAGTCCAGCGACCATTGATTCCCGACCGCGTAGCGATAGCGATGAATCTGAAGCTTCTGTAGGACCTGGACTTCACTGCGGGCATCGTCGCGGCGCAGGGTGTGGTTGTCGAACGCGGTCTGCAAGGTGGGGTAGGCGTAGCCCAGCACCGTGCCGATGGTTTCGTTCGTCAGGTTGTCGGGCGTTCGCGGGGTGGCGTTGTCCGGGGTGCTGATCAACAGGTCGCGCTGAATCAACAGCGGCAGGCTCCAGGTGTAATCCCCGGACAGACTGGGCATCCACGACTGCGCCGCATAACAGCGCACGTCAATGGCGCCGCGCTCCAGCGTGCGTTGCACACGTTGGATGGGCACGACACGGTATTCCGCGCTCAGGTTGGCGTGGGCGGCCATGCTCTGCATGATGTCGAAGATCAACCCGCTGGTGGGCTGATGATCTTCGATCTGCACCAGCGGCATTCCCCACGCATCGGCAATGGAGAACCGCAACGGCGCCTGTTCGGCCACGACCGGCCCACTTGTCAGCAACACAGCGCTCAACGCCAGCAGACGCATAAGGTCTCCTTTAAGAGCAAAACGGTGCTATCGGACAGTGATGGCAGTCTAGCGGCAGATTCCTTATATGCGCGCACTCATATTGCCCGGATGCAATTTTGGCCCCGCTCCGCTAGCATTAGCGGTCTTCCGCATCCCAGTCGCGACGGTTTTCAATGAGTTATCAGGTTCTTGCACGTAAATGGCGTCCGCGCTCGTTCCGCGAAATGGTCGGCCAGACCCATGTGCTCAAGGCCTTGATCAACGCCCTGGACAGCCAACGCCTGCACCACGCCTATCTGTTCACCGGCACGCGGGGCGTCGGCAAGACCACCATCGCGCGGATCATCGCCAAGTGCCTGAACTGCGAAACCGGCATCACGTCTTCGCCCTGTGGCGAATGTTCGGTCTGCCGGGAGATCGACGAGGGCCGTTTCGTCGACCTGATCGAGATCGATGCCGCGAGCCGCACCAAGGTCGAAGACACCCGCGAACTGCTCGACAACGTGCAGTACGCCCCGAGCCGCGGACGCTTCAAGGTCTACCTGATCGACGAAGTGCACATGCTCTCCAGCCACTCGTTCAACGCCTTGCTCAAGACGCTGGAAGAGCCGCCGCCCTACGTCAAATTCATCCTCGCGACCACTGACCCGCAGAAACTGCCCGCGACCATCCTGTCGCGTTGCCTGCAGTTCTCGCTGAAAAACATGACGCCCGAGCGCGTGGTCGAGCACCTGACCCACGTGCTGGGCGCTGAAAACATTCCGTTCGAAGACGACGCGCTGTGGCTGCTGGGCCGCGCCGCCGACGGTTCGATGCGCGACGCCATGAGCCTCACGGATCAGGCCATCGCGTTCGGTGAAGGCAAGGTGCTGGCCACTGACGTGCGGGCGATGCTCGGCACGCTGGATCACGGCCAGGTCTATGACGTCCTCACGGCGCTGATCGACGGCGATGCGCGCTCGTTGCTCGAAGCCGTGCGCCATCTCGCCGAACAGGGGCCTGACTGGAACGGCGTGCTCTCGGAAATTCTCAACGTGCTACACCGCGTGGCCATCGCCCAGGCACTGCCTGAAGGCGTGGACAACGGTCATGGCGACCGCGATCGGGTGTTGGCACTGGCGCAGGCGCTGCCCGCCGAAGACGTGCAGTTCTATTACCAGATGGGCTTGATCGGCCGTCGCGACCTGCCTTTGGCGCCGGACCCCCGTGGCGGCTTCGAAATGGTGCTGCTGCGCATGCTGGCGTTCCGCCCGGCCGACAGCGACAGCGCGCCGAGACAGCCGCTAAAGTCAGTGGGGATCAACCCGGCCACGGTTGATTCCCAGACAGCGGTGGCCGGTGCAGCCCCTGTTGCATCGGTTCCGGCTTACATCCCGGCGCCCGTTGCGCAAGCCCCTGTCGCGATCCCGCCTCCCGTGGAAACACCGGCCTCGGTCGCAGCCGCTGTCCAGCCGCCCGCTCCGGCGGAAGAAGTTGATCTGCCGTGGAACGAGCCCAAGGCTGCGCAGCCGATCAACACTCCCGCGCCGGAACCCGAGCCGGTCGCAGCGCCCGTTGTCGAAGCCATTCCCGAGCCTGTGCTCGACACCGTCGCCGAACAGCCCGACCTTACGCCGATGCCGACGCCCGCCCCGGCGAGCCCGGTCCCGGATGCACCGGAGATGGAATCCGAAGCGCAGCTGCAAGCCGCTGCCGAGACCGTCACCCCGGCCATGCTCGAACACGTGCCCGATGCTGTGCCGTATGTTCCCGCGCCCATGGAGCGCGACGACGAGCCGCCACCGGACGACGATTATTACGAACCGGACGTGGACATCGATCCTGCGTCGTTCGCCTATCTCGATGATTTAGCTCACGACGCAGTCGAGGCCGTGGAGAAAGAGCCCGAACTGCTGCTGGCCGCCAAGCCTGCCACAGGCCTGGCCGCAGACTGGCTCGAACTGTTCCCGAAACTGCCGATTTCCGGCATGACCGGCAGCATCGCCGCCAACTGCACGCTCATTTCAGTGGACGGCGACAGCTGGCTGTTGCACCTGGACCCGGCCCACAGTGCGCTGTTCAACCCGACGCAACAGCGCCGTTTGAACGATGCGCTGAACCAATACCACGAACGCACCCTCAATCTGACCATCGAGCTGATCAAGCCCGAACAGGAAACCCCGGCCCAGGCGGCGGCGCGTTGGCGTGCCGACCGTCAGCGCCAGGCGGAGGCGTCGATTCAAAGCGATCCGTTCATCCAGCAGATGATGCAGCAGTTTGGCGCGATCATCCGGGACGATACGATTGCCCCCGTGGATGCACCGGCGGCCCCTTAATGACCGCGAGGCGCTAAGCTTTAACAGCGCCGCGCAACGACCCATCGACTTTCGAGGAGAACAACCATGATGAAAGGTGGCATGGCAGGCCTGATGAAGCAGGCCCAGCAAATGCAGGAAAAAATGGCCAAGATGCAGGAAGAACTGGCCAATGCCGAAGTGACCGGCCAATCCGGTGGCGGTTTGGTCAGTGTGGTGATGACCGGTCGCCATGACGTCAAACGCGTGAGCCTGGATGACAGCCTGATGCAGGAAGACAAAGACGTTCTCGAAGATCTGATCGCCGCGGCACTCAATGACGCCGTGCGCAAGATCGAAGCCGCGAGCCAGGAAAAAACCGCCAGCATGACCGCCGGTATGCAACTGCCGCCGGGCATGAAGCTGCCGTTCTGATCGAGCGGTCGTTGCGTCACCCGAATGCCAGGCCTCGTGCCTGGCATTTTTGTGCGTGGGGTCACCGATTCCTCGGCGTGTGCACGACCTGGAGCAGCGAATTCCTTCGCGAATAATGGTTCGGCCACTGCAGGTGTGCTGGATGTACCGGCGTCTCGTCGGAATGCCGCCCAGCGTGAATTCGTGTCGACAGGATTCTGCGGCGACTCGCAGTATTGCGTGTGCCATATTGAGCGCTCACATTCAACCGAACGCCGCCCGACAGCTACGGTCTGCTTTTTATAGCCATTCAAGGAGCCGCTCCCGATGTCGCAAGAACTGATCCTCAACCAGCGTATCGTCCTCGCTTCACGCCCCGAAGGCTCGCCGACCCCGGAAAACTTCCGACTCGAACGCGAGGCGTTGCCCGACCTGCAAGACGGTCAGGTTCAACTGCGCACGCTGTACCTGTCCCTCGACCCTTACATGCGCGGTCGCATGAGCGATGCGCCGTCCTACGCGCCACCGGTGGAAATCGACGGGGTGATGGAAGGCGGCGCGGTCAGCGTGGTCGAGCAATCGCGCAACCCTTCATTCAACGAGGGTGATCTGGTGGTGGGGCAGACTGGCTGGCAGACCCACAGCATCTCCGACGGCAAAAACCTCATGGCCATGCCCAAAGACCTGCCCAGCCCGTCGATGGCGGTCGGGGTGCTCGGCATGCCGGGCATCACCGGCTACATGGGGTTGATGCACATCGGCCAACCCAAGGCCGGTGAAACCCTGGTGGTGGCTGCGGCGTCCGGCGCGGTGGGTTCGGTGGTGGGCCAGGTCGCCAAGCTCCACGGCCTGCGCGTCGTGGGCATTGCCGGGGGCATCGACAAGTGCCGTTATGTAATGGACGAGCTGGGCTTCGACGCCTGTATCGATCACAAGAGCCCGCACTTCGCCGAACAGCTCAGCGAGGCTTGCCCCAGCGGCATCGACATTTATTTCGAGCTGGTCGGCGGCAAGATTTTCGAAGCGGTCATCCCACTACTCAATCAGCACGCCCGCATTCCGCTGTGCGGCGTCATTGCGCAATACAACGCCCAACGTTTGCCGGAAGGCCCGAATTACTTGCCGTTGCTGATGCGAACCCTGCTGACCAAACGCGCGCGGATTCAGGGCTTCATCGTGTACGAAGAGTATTACCACCGCCTGGACGAATTCATGCGCGACATGGTGCCGTTGGTGAAGGACGGCAAGGTCAAGTTCCGTGAGGACGTGGTCGAAGGCCTGGAACATGCGCCGGATGCCTTCATCGGCATGCTGGAGGGCAAGAACTTCGGCAAGCTGGTGGTGAAGGTGTCCTAAGCGCCATTTGACGCTTGTCAGAGGCGCGGGTATAAACCGCGTCTCGTGTTTTTGTGAGACTTTTCTTCAATGAGCTTCAGCCCCCTGATTCGCCAGTTGATCGACTCCCTGCGCATCCTGCCCGGCGTCGGTCAGAAAACCGCCCAGCGCATGGCGTTGCAGCTGCTGGAGCGTGATCGCAGCGGTGGCTCGCGTCTGGCTCAGGCATTGAGTCAGGCCATGGAAGGTGTCGGTCACTGCAAGCAATGCCGCACGCTTACCGAAGACGAACTTTGCCCGCAATGCTCGGACAACCGTCGCGACGACACGCTGCTGTGCGTAGTGGAAGGACCGATGGACGTGTATGCGGTGGAGCAGACCGGTTATCGCGGTCGCTACTTCGTGCTGAAGGGGCACCTGTCGCCGCTGGACGGGCTAGGGCCTGAAGCCATTGGCATCCCGCAACTGATGACGCGGATCGAAGAGCAGGGCACCTTCGCGGAAGTGATCCTCGCCACCAACCCCACCGTGGAAGGCGAGGCGACGGCCCATTACATCGCGCAACTGCTGACCGACAAAGGCCTCATCACCTCCCGCATCGCCCACGGCGTGCCGTTGGGCGGCGAGCTGGAGTTGGTGGACGGCGGGACCCTGGCGCATTCGTTTGCAGGGCGTAAACCCATAAAGCTTTGAGCTTCAAGCGGCAAGTGGCGAGCTGATCCGGTTGTCCGGTCCTTCTCGATCAGCTTGCAGCTTGCGGCTCGAAACTTGCAGCTTAAGACTTGCAGCTCGAAACTCGCAGCTCAGAAGCGTGTGAGGCAGAACGTCGGGATTTCCATGTCTTCCAGCCGCTGAGACCCGCCCAGTTCCGGGAGGTCGATGATGGCGGCGGCTTCGTGGACCTTGGCGCCCATGCGGCGGATCAGGTTGGCCGCGGCGACCAGCGTGCCGCCGGTGGCGATCAGGTCATCGAACATCACCACCGAGTCGCCGTCGCACAGGCTGTCGGCGTGGACTTCCAGAAACGCCTCGCCGTACTCGGTCTGATACCCCTCGGCCAGCACGTCCGCAGGCAGCTTGCCTTGTTTGCGAAACAGCACCAGCGGCTTGTTCAGTTCGTACGCGATGATCGAGCCGATGAGAAAACCCCGCGCATCCATCGCGCCGACGTGGGTGAATTCCGATTCAATGTAACGCTGGACGAAGCTGTCGATCACCAGGCGCAAGGCCTTGGGCGACTGAAACAACGGGGTGATGTCACGGAAGATGACGCCGGGCTTGGGGAAGTCCACGACCGGGCGGATGAGGGATTTGAAGCTGAGTTCGTCGAAAATCATCGAAAGGTCCTGGGCAGGAAGACGCGCACAAAGAGCGTAGTCTAAGCCTGCCCGACCCTGACGGCCATCAGCTTTCCAGCGAACCTCCGGCCAAGGCGCACAGCTGGATCGGGTCCAGAATGTGAATTTCCTTGCCCTCGGCAGAGATCAGTTGGTTCTGCTGGAAGCGCGTGAACACCCGCGAAACGGTCTCTACGGCCAGCCCGAGGTAGTTGCCGATTTCGTTGCGCGACATGCTGAGGCGGAACTGATTGGGCGAGAACCCTCTGGCGCGGAAACGGGCGGAGAGGTTCACCAGAAAGGTGGCAATGCGCTCGTCGGCGGTCTTTTTCGACAGCAACAGCATCATTTGATGATCATCACGAATCTCGCGGCTCATGACCCGCATCAACTGACGTCGCAATTGCGGCAATTGCACGGACAATTCGTCCAGACGCTCGAACGGGATCTCGCAGACCGACGTGGTTTCCATCGCTTGGGCCGAGACCGGGTAGGCCTCCGCGTCCATGCCCGACAGCCCGACCAACTCGCTGGGCAGATGAAAGCCGGTGAGCTGTTCTTCGCCGCTGTCGCTGAGGCTGAAGGTTTTCAGCGCGCCGGAACGCACGGCGTACACCGAATCGAACCCGTCACCCTGACGGAACAGAAACTCGCCTTTCTTCAGTGGACGGCCACGTTTGACGATGTCGTCGAGTGCGTCCATGTCTTCCATGTTCAATGAAAGCGGGAGGCACAGCGGGGCCAGGCTGCAATCCTTGCAGTGAGCCTGGGTATGAGCGCGCATTTTGACTGGCTCAGACATTGGGAAATTCCTTGTGAGAAGACACTTATCAGTCATAAGGGTAGCCCAGGGCTCAACCTTGCGACCAGCACGCGCCCTCCGTGGCGTGAAAATGATTCCTGCCGGCTTTGCGGAAATTTCCTAGATCACTCTGGAAAAACGCTGACGGTTTTGTAAGTCGAGGTAGGCGTCGAACACCATGCACACCGAACGCACCAAGAGACGTCCGGCGGGTGTGATCCGGATGCCGTTGGCGTCCAGATGAATCAGGCCGTCTTTGGCCATGGCCAGCAGTTTTGGCCAAACGTCGTTGAAATAACCGCGAAAATCGATGCCGAAGCGTTTTTCAATCGCGGCAAAGTCCAGCGTGAAATGGCAGATCAATTGCGCGATGACGGCGCGGCGAATGTGATCGTCCTCATTGCACAGCAGCCCACGTTTGGTCGCGAGTTGATCGCTGGCGAGGGCCATTTGGTATTCGGCCAGATCACTGCTGTTTTGCGCATAAAGATCGCCAATCTGACTGATGGCCGACACGCCGAGGCCGATCAGGTCGCAATGTCCGTGGGTGGTGTAGCCCTGAAAATTGCGTTGCAATGTGCCTTCTTCCTGCGCGATCGCCAGGTCGTCGTCGGGGAGGGCGAAATGATCCATGCCGATGTAGCGATAACCGGCGCGGGTCAACTGTTCGATGGTGCGTTGCAGCATCTGCAATTTGTGTTCGGCACTGGGCAGTTGGGCCGTGTCGATGCGCCGCTGCGGCATGAAACGCTCCGGCAGATGGGCGTAATTGAACACCGACAGGCGGTCAGGTTGCAGGGCAATGACCTCGTCCATGGTGCGGGCGAAACCGTCCGGGGTCTGTAACGGCAGGCCGTAGATCAGGTCGATGTTCACCGAGCGGAATTGCAGGGTGCGGGCCGCTTCGACGATGGCGCGGGTTTCATCGAGGCTTTGCAGGCGGTTGATGGCGCGTTGCACGAGCGGGTCGAGGTCCTGAACGCCGAGGCTGACACGGTTGAAACCCAGCTCACGGAGCAGGCCCATGGTCGACCAGTCGGCTTCGCGGGGGTCGATCTCGATGCCGTAATCGCCGGAATGTTCATCCAGCAGGGTGAAGTGTTTGCGCAGGTGCGCCATCAGCTGACGCAGCTCGACGTGGCTGAGGAAGGTCGGGGTGCCACCGCCGAAGTGCAGTTGCTCCACCACCTGACGCTCGTCGACATGGCAGGCGATCATCTGGATTTCCTGCTCCAGACGCTGCAAATACGCCTGCGCCCGGCCTCGGTCCTTGGTGATGACCTTGTTGCAGGCGCAGTAGTAGCAAATGTTGGCGCAGAACGGGATGTGCACGTACAGCGACAACGGGCGCATCGCCTTGCGGCTGTCGCGCAACGCATGCAGCAGATCGAACGCGCCAACCTGATTATGAAACTGCACGGCCGTGGGGTAGGACGTGTAACGCGGTCCTGTCAGATCGTGGCGGTGGATGAGGTCTGAGTCCCAACGAAGGTCGTCGAGCATGCGGGTAGTCCCGAGGAGGCTGGCGTTAAAGGCAGTTTAAGGACTGTAGGACGGGGGTTTATTGATCTGGGTCAATGGCGGGTCAACCGGATACAGCTGGAGAAACAGGCGCTTTCTATGGGAGCGAATCCATTCTGGGCGGCATTCCGACGAAAAAGGGTTCTGGCGATGGAGACAGGGTGATTGTACGGGCCATTCGCGAATGAATTCGCTCCCACAGAAGAGACCGCATTTTTCCAGATGTTTACCCGGCCGGTCGTGGCCAGGCGGGTGATAATCAATGCCCCATCAACCAATGCTGATGCGGCCCCGGCAGGGTCCACAGTCCGAACAGCATCACCAGCAATCCGCCCGCGATCCGGATGCCGCGTTTACGCAGCAGTGTCGTCGTGCGTTCGGCCGCCAGTCCCGTTGCCAGCAACACCGGCCAGGTGCCCAGCCCGAAGGCCAGCATCAACAACGCGCTGTACACGGCATTGCCCTGACTGGCCGACCACAGCAACGTGCTGTAGACCAGGCCGCAGGGCAACCAGCCCCATAGCGCGCCGAGCAGCAGGGCCCTCGGCAGGCTCGACACGGGCAGCATCCGACTCGCCAGCGGCTGAATGTAACGCCACAGCCAGCGCCCCAGTCCTTCGATGCGCGTCAGGCCACTCCACCAGCCCGCCAGGTACAACCCCATGCAGATCAGCAACAGTGCCGCGATCACCCGCAACACCATGGCCCCCGGGCTGTTGGCCACGGCCCAGCCTGCCAGCCCGATCAGCAGACCGGCGCAGGCGTAGCTGAAAATGCGTCCGAGGTTGTAGGCCAGCAGCAGGCGGAAACGTCGGCTGCGCTGCTCTTTGGGGATGGCCAACGTCAACGCCCCCATCAGCCCGCCGCACATGCCCAGGCAGTGACCGCCGCCGAGCAAGCCGAGGATCAGGGCGGAAAGGAGTTGGGGAAGGAGGTCAGGCATGGGCGGCATTTGGTGTTTTTAGGCTGAGCGCACAGACGCTATCGCGAGCAAGCTCACTCCTACAGAGTTGTGCGACATCCTGTAGGAGTGAGCTTGCTCGCGATAGCGACGTTGAATGCACCTCAAGCTCTGAACTGTTCACCCGATCTTCTTCTCACTCGGGACCGCTTTACCCGACGCCTCATCCACCCCGGCCTTGTGACTCGGGTCCTGATCGTCAAACAGAATGCTGTGCGCCGGGCCGTCCAGGTCGTCGTACTGGCCGCTGTCCACGGCCCAGAAAAACACGTAGATCGCCACCGCCACGATCAGCAGGGCCACCGGAATCATGATGTAGAGCGCGGGCATCGGGCCTCCGGAATTCGCTATACAGGCAACGGGCGTTGACGGCCCGTCAGGGAGGGCGCGGCATCGCTGGCCTTCATCCGCGTCAGACGCAGCGCGTTCAGCACGACAATCAACGAACTGACTGACATGCCCGCCGCTGCCCACAACGGGGTGATCCAGCCCAGCGCCGCGAAGGGCAGCATGACGCCATTGTACACAGCGGCCCAGATCAGGTTTTCAAGGATGATGCGCCGGGTGCGCCGTGCGAGATCGAACGCCTGGACCAACGCCTGCAAACGGTTGGACAGCAGCACCGCGTCGGCGCTGGTTTTCGCCAGGTCGGTGGCCGAACCCATTGCCACGCTGATGTCCGCCGCCGCCAGCACCGGCACGTCGTTGACCCCGTCGCCGAGCATCAACACGGTCCGCCCTTCGGCCCTGAGTTGTTGAAGCAGGCGCAGTTTGTCATCCGGGCGCAGGCTGCCATGGGCCTCGTCGATGTTCAGTTGAGCGGCGACGCGCGCGACCATCGGTGAGCTGTCACCCGAGAGCAGCAGCGTTTTCCATCCGCGCTGTTTGCACGCGTTGATCAATGACGCCGCGTCATCGCGCAGACGGTCGTCGAGCACCAGCCACGCCAACGCCTGCTGCTCATCGCCCAGCAGCAGCCACTGGCCGGGTTCATCGGGCATCCTGGGCACTGCGTTACCGCTCAGCTCGCAGACGAAGCCCAGCTCGCCGATTCGCAAGCGGCGACCTTCCACCCTGCCTTCCAAACCCAACCCAGGCGTATTGATCACCTGTTCGGCGTTCATCGGTGCCATGCCAAACGCACGGGCAATGGGGTGTTCGGAATGGCGCTCCAACGCCGCCGCCAGGCACAGACAATCGTCGCTGCTCAACGACCCCAATGGATGAATCGCTCGCAAGGTCAGGCGTCCTTCGGTGAGGGTGCCGGTTTTGTCGAAGATCACGGTGTCGATACGATTCAGCCCTTCGAGCACATGGCCTCGGGTCAGCAGCAGGCCCAGGCTGTGCAGTGTGCCGGTGGCGGTGGTCAGCGCGGTAGGCGTTGCCAGCGACAGCGCGCAAGGGCAGGTCGCGACCAACATCGCCAGCACGATCCAGAACGCCCGTTGCGGGTCCAGTTGCCACCACAGCAGACCGATGCCTGCGGCGAGCACCAGCGAAATCACCAAGAACCACTGTGCGGCGCGGTCGGCGATCTGCGCCGTTCGGGGCTTTTCCGATTGCGCGCGGTCCAGCAGGCGAACGATGGCCGACAGCCGCGTGTCATGGCCCAGCGCGAGGACTTCAACGGTCAGCGGGCTCTCGACGTTCAGCGTCCCTGCGGTGACAGCATCGCCTGTCTGTCGCGACTGAGGCAGGTATTCCCCGGTGAGCACGGATTCATCGATGCTCGATTGCCCGTCCACGATGCGCCCGTCCGCTGGCAGCACGGCGCCAGGGTGCACCCGCACTCGATCATGCAGGCGCAATTCGCTGAGCAAAATACGCTCGCTCTGGCCATCCTCATCGAGACGCAGGCAGGAGGCGGGCAGCAGATTGACCAGTTGTGCGGTCGCGGCGGCCGTTCGTTCCCGGGCGCGGCGTTCCAGATAGCGTCCGGCGAGCAGGAACAGCGCGAACATCCCGACCGCGTCGAAGTACAGCTCGCCGACCCCGGTGATCGCCGTCCAGATCCCGGCGATGTAGGCCATGCCAATCGCCAGCGACACCGAGACGTCCATGGTCAGATGACGGGTGCGCACGTCGCGCAAAGCCCCTTTGAAGAACGGCACGCAGCTGTAAAAGACGATGGGCGTCGTCAGAAACATCGCCACCCAACGAAGGATGGTGTGCATCTCGGGGCTGAGGTCGATGTTGAATTCCGGCCAGGTCGCCATGGTCGCCATCATCGCCTGAAACCACAGCAGGCCCGCGACGCCCAGTTGGCGCAGACTGCGACGATTCTCCTGCGCAAGCCGCTCGGTGATCTGATCCGCCTGATAAGGGTGCGCGACGTAACCGATGCTGCGCACTTCGTTCATGACCTGACTCAACGGCAACTGACGGTCGTTCCAGCGCAGGTGCAGGCGGTGGTTGGACAGGTTCAGGCGCGCCTCGACCATGGCGGGCAGGGCGCGCAAATGACGCTCGATCAACCAGCCGCACGCGGCACAACTGATGCCTTCGATCAGCAGCGTGGTCTCGGCGACGTCTTCGGCGTGATGCACGAACGGCGCCTGCACGTCGGGACGGTCGTAGAGCGCCTGCTCGTCCGCCAATTGCGTGGGCAACGTCTGAGGGTTGGTCGAGGCTTCGCTGCGATGGCTGTAGTAGCTTTCCAGCCCGCCCTCGACGATGGCCTGCGCCACGGCCTGGCAACCAGGGCAACAGAACGCCCGGGTTTCACCAAGCACGACCGCATTGAAACGGCCACCACGAGGGACGGGCAGGGCGCAGTGGTAGCAGGGGATGGGCGCGTTCACGTCATCACTTCTTCGGCGCTTCGGCACCTTGAATCGGCTCGTCGCCCAAAATCAGGTCCTTGTCGCGGGTGATGGCTTCTTCTTCGAACAGGCGCCAGGTCTGGCTGTTTTCCACCCCTAGCAGCTCAACGAAACGCCGCCCTTCCACCCGGTCGCTGAGCTGTCCGACGTAGCGCCCCGGCTCGGCCGCGACCCGTGCCAGCACGATTTTGCGGTCTTTTTCCGGTTGGGTCGGGGAGATCAGATTGAGCACCAACGTTTCCGGCTGGCTGTTGCCGGTCAGGCGCAGGCTCGTTTCGCCAGTCACGTCATCGAGACTCACGGTGGCGCGCAGCTTCAGGTTTTGCGCGAACAGTTCGCGGTCCAGCGAGCGGTTGATGCCTTTGCCCGCTTCGTAATAATTGTCGCTGACGAGGTTGTCCGGATGGGTCACGGCAATCGTCATCATCGAGAGTGTGAGGGTGACCGAGCACGCCAGAATGCCGATGAGAATCCATGGCCACAGGTGTTTGTACCAAGGGCTTGAAGCGGTTGCTGCGGTCATGTCTGACGTCTCTCAACGAACGTGGGGGCCGATGAACCGGCTCTTGGCCTGAACTTCGGTGCCGCTGTTTTCAATGTCTTTCAGGATGAACGTGATGTCGTTGGTGCTCGACGGCAGGCGTTCGGGCGCCACCGACAGCTCCACGGGCTGGGTGTAGATGTCTCCCGCTGGCACTTTGATCTCGCGACGGCCTTGCAGCTTGAGGTCCGGCAGACCCGTGGCGTCCAGCACGTACGTGTGATCGACCTGATCCTTGTTCATCACTTTGAGGCTGTAGACGTTCTCGATCCGGCCTTCGGCGTTCTCGCGGTACAGCACGCGGTCCTTGCTGACGTCGAAGCCCACCAGCGAGCGCATGAAAAACGCGCCGGTCAGCACGCCGATCATCACCAGCAGCACGACTGCGTAACCGATCAGGCGCGGCCGCAGTTTATGCGTCACTTGGCCGGAGAGGTTGTGTTCGGTGGTGTAGCTGATGAGGCCGCGAGGGTAGCTCATCTTGTCCATGATCGTGTCGCAGGCGTCGATGCACGCCGCGCAGCCGATGCACTCGATTTGCAAACCGTCGCGGATGTCGATGCCGGTGGGGCAGACCTGAACGCACATCGTGCAGTCGATGCAATCGCCCAGTCCCTGCGCCTTGTAGTCCACGTCCTTTTTACGCGGGCCACGTTTCTCGCCGCGACGTGGGTCGTAGGAGACGATCAGGGTGTCCTTGTCGAACATCACGCTTTGGAAACGCGCGTAGGGGCACATGTAGATGCACACCTGTTCCCGCAGCCAACCCGCGTTGCCGTAGGTGGCGAGGGTGAAAAAGCCGACCCAGAAATACGACCAGCCGTCGGCCTGCCCGGTGAAAAACTCAACGGCCAGTTCGCGAATAGGGGTGAAGTAGCCGACGAAGGTCAGGCCGGTGACCAGGCCGATCAACAACCACAGACCGTGTTTGGCGAACTTGCGGCCGAACTTGCCCGCGCTCATGGGGGCCTTGTCCAGCTTCATACGCTGGTTGCGGTCGCCCTCGGTGACCTTTTCGCACCACATGAAAATCCAGGTCCAGACACTTTGCGGGCAGGTGTAGCCGCACCAGACGCGTCCGGCGAACACTGTAATAAAGAAAAGCCCAAAGGCGCTGACGATCAGAATGCCGGAGAGCAGGATGAAGTCCTGCGGCCAGAAGGTCGCGCCGAAGATGTAGAACTTGCGCTCTGGCAGGTTCCACCACACCGCCTGATGACCGCTCCAGTTGAGCCAGACCGTGCCGAAATACAACAGAAACAGCACAACGCCCCCGCCGATGCGCAGGTTGCGAAACACACCGGTGAACGCCCGGGTGTAGATCTTCTCCCGAGAGGCATAAAGGTCAACGTCGTCGCTTTTCGAAGGCGGTGTGACGTTGTGGACCGGAATCTGATTGCTCATTGGCATGTGCTCATCAAAGCGTCCCACGGCTGGGAAATTGCCTCGGCCAGTGCGTGCCGGTCGGGGTCGTTGGTGGTGTTCAAGCGGTGCCTCTTTTCCCTGTGATTTTAGTCGACGGGGCGACCTGCACGGTCTGTTTTGCCCGAAGGTGGTGGGCGCATGCGTTGATGGTTTCAGGTCAGTCTTCTGTCCCGTAGGGAGCAAGTGTTTCATTCAGCTGACTGACCCACGGATTGATCACCTTCACGCCGCTGCCTGAAAAATCAGCGGTGTTTCGGGTTACCACTGTCATACCGTGAACCAACGCCGTGGCAGCGATCATGGCATCGTATTCACTGCGCGGATCTGGAACGTGCAACCGGGCGCATTTCAGGGCCACTGCGGCGTCAACGGGCAAGATTCGTCCCGAAAATGCAGGCAGTACGTGATGATCAAGCCAGGTCCTCAGCATTGCCGATTGCGTTGAATCATGTCGTTCCAGTCTTAGAATGCCTGTCTCCAGTTCAAGCACGGTAATTGAAGAGAGATAGAGGCTTGCGGCGGGCGTTCGGTCCGCCCACCTGCGCACGCTCGGCGCCGCCTTGTGATTTTTCCTGAGTTCGGACACCACGTTGGTGTCGAGCAGATACATCAGGAAAGGTCCACGTCTCGGGGCGTGATAACGGCACGTTTCGGATGGAAATCGATGTCTTCGATGCCGGGCATTGCGAGCAAATCGACGATGCTGACCGATCCGCCAGTAAGCTTTTGATAATCCTCAATCGTCAGCAGTACGTGCGCTGGCCGACCGCGATCGGTGATGAAAACCGGCCCTTCTCTAGTCGCCTTTTTTGCGCCACTGGTGTCTTGATTGAATTCGCGGCTGGAAATCGTAGTGATCATGGGGGGGACCTGCTTTATATTTGATGTAGTTACGTTGCTACGCTACGTGATTTCGCATCCTAAGCCACTTATGTGCCTCACTCAATCTTCAATATGTAACCAAGAAGGACCCCGCCAGCCCACAGTGCGGGCCTATCTTTCCCATTCCTCACTCCCGCGGATCCGCCGCCTTCTCCCCATGAGAAAGGCTATACACATACGCCGCCAGCAAATGCACCTTGTCGTTCCCTTGCAGCAATTCCTGCGCAGGCATCTGCCCCTGACGCCCGTACCGAATCGTCTGTTGCAACTGCGCGAAGCTCGATCCGTAGATGAATGCGCCAGGGTGAGTCAGGTTGGGGGCGCCCATGGCGGCGGTGCCTTTGCCTTCGGGGCCGTGGCAGGCGACGCAGTTGGCGGCGAAGATTTTCTGCCCGGCGACCGGGTCGGCCTTGGCGTCTTCGGGCAGCTTGCGGCCGTCCAGTCGGGTCAGCACGAACGCGGAGACATCCCGCACGCCCTGGTCGCCGACGACTTCACCCCATGCTGGCATCACAGCGTGGCGACCGCCCATGATGGTGGTCTTGATGGTCTGCGGATCGCCGCCCCAGCGCCAGTCGGCGTCGGTGAGGTTGGGGAAGCCGTAGGCGCCTTTCGCGTCGGAGCCGTGACAGACCGAGCAATTGGAGGCAAACAGGCGACCGCCCATTTTCAGCGCTTGCGGGTCTTTGGCGACGTCTTCGATGGGCATCGCGGCGAACTTGGCAAAGATCGGCCCGAAACGCGCGTCCGAACGGGCCATTTCCTTCTCCCATTCGTGTACACCGGTCCAGCCGGTCTTGCCGTCCGAGAAGGCGACTTTCTTGTCGTTGTCGGCGTAGTCGTAGCCCGGCAGCAGGCCGGTCCAGTTGCCAAGGCCGGGGTACAACGCCAGATAGCCCAGCGCAAAGATGATGGTGCCGACAAAGAGCATGAACCACCACTTGGGCAGCGGGTTGTCGTACTCCTCAATGCCGTCGAACGAGTGGCCGACGGTCTCGTCGGTGGTGTCGGCGCGCTGGCCCTTGCGGGTCGCCAGCAGCAGCCAGGTCAGGCAAAAAATCGTGCCCAGCGTCAGGACCGTGACGTAGAGGCTCCAAAACGTAGTCATTCTGTGTGGCTCCTGGAGGCTTTCGCTTTTTCCAGTTGCGCGATGGCCTCGGGGTCATCGGCAAAGGGCAGCAGGGTCGCGTCGTCGAATTCGGCCTTGCGGCGGGGGCTGAACACCCACAGCGCGAGACCGATGAAGGCCACCATCACCACGACGGTGCCCAGACCTCGAATCATTCCGATATCCATGGCGATCACCGTTTACTCTTGATGACAGTACCGAGGCCTTGCAGGTAGGCCACCAGCGCGTCCATTTCGGTTTTGCCTTTCACCGCGTCGGCGGCACCGGCGATGTCCGCGTCGGTGTACGGCACGCCGAGGCTGCGCAGGACCTCCAGCTTGCGACCGGTCAACTTGCCGTCGAGCCTGTTTTCCACGAGAAAGGGGTAGGCCGGCATGATCGACTCCGGCACCACGTTGCGCGGGTTGTATAAATGCGCGCGGTGCCAGTCATCGGAGTAGCGGCCGCCGACGCGGGCCAAGTCCGGCCCGGTGCGTTTCGAGCCCCACAGGAACGGGTGATCCCAGACGCTTTCGCCTGCCACGGAGTAATGGCCGTAGCGTTCGGTTTCTGCGCGGAACGGCCGGATCATCTGCGAGTGACAGCCGACACAGCCGTTGGCGATGAACACGTCCCGACCTTCGACTTCCAGCGCCGGGCGCGGCTTCATGCCTTCGACCGGCTGGTTGGTGACGTCCTGGAAAAACAGCGGCACGATCTGCGTCAGACCGCCCACCGCCACCGCGATGACCATGAAAATCGCCAGCAGACCGATGTTCTTTTCGAGTGCTTCGTGCTTGATCATCAGTGCGCTCCCACGACAGCGATCTGGGTGGCGGCGTCAGCTTCTTCGGCGTTCGAGGCACGCACGGTGCGGAACACGTTATAGGCCATGAGCAGCATGCCACTGGCGAAGAACGCCCCGCCCAGCGCGCGCACGATGTAACCCGGATGGCTGGCTTGCAGCGCTTCGACGAAGGAGTAGGTGAGCGTGCCGTCATCGTTGATTGCCCGCCACATCAGCCCTTGGGTGATGCCATTGACCCACATCGAGGCGATGTACAGCACGGTGCCGATGGTCGCGAGCCAGAAGTGGGTGTTGATCAATCCGATGCTGTGCATCTGCGGACGGCCGTAAAGGCGCGGGATCATGTGGTAGACCGCGCCGATGGAAATCATCGCCACCCAGCCCAGCGCCCCGGCGTGCACGTGGCCGATGGTCCAGTCTGTGTAGTGCGAGAGGGAGTTGACGGTCTTGATCGCCATCATCGGCCCTTCGAAGGTCGACATGCCGTAAAACGCCAGCGACACCACGAGGAAGCGCAAAATCGGGTCAGTGCGCAATTTATGCCAGGCGCCGGAGAGGGTCATCATGCCGTTGATCATGCCGCCCCAGCTCGGGGCCAGCAGAATGATCGACATCACCATGCCCAGTGATTGTGCCCAGTCGGGCAGGGCGGTGTAGTGCAAATGGTGCGGGCCCGCCCATATATAGAGGGTGATCAGCGCCCAGAAGTGGACGATGGACAGGCGATAGGAATAGATCGGGCGTTCGGCCTGTTTCGGCACGAAGTAATACATCATCCCCAGGAAGCCCGTGGTCAGGAAAAAGCCTACGGCGTTGTGCCCGTACCACCACTGAATCATCGCGTCGGTGGCGCCCGAGTAGGCCGAATACGACTTGAACAGGCTCACCGGCAGCGACATGTGGTTGACGATGTGCAGCATCGCCGTCACCACAATGAAGGCGCCATAGAACCAGTTGCCGACGTAAATGTGCTTGGTCTTGCGCTTGACGATAGTGCCGAAGAACACCAGCGCATACGTGATCCAGACAATGGCCAACAGGATCGCGATGGGCCATTCCAGCTCGGCGTATTCCTTGGTGGTGGTGTAACCCATCGGCAGCGTGACGATGGCGCCGATGATCACGGCCTGCCAGCCCCAGAAGTGAAAGGCCGCCATGCCGTCGGAAATCAGCCGCGTCTGACAGGTTCGCTGGACGACATAGTAGGACGTGCCGAACAGCGCGCAGCCACCGAAGGCGAAGATCACGAGGTTGGTGTGCAACGGGCGCAGGCGTCCGAACGTGGTCCATTCGAGACCGAAGTTCAGGTCAGGCCACACGAGTTGTGAGGCGATGAAGACACCGAGCCCCATGCCAAGGATGCCCCAGACCACCGTCATGATGGCGAACTGGCGGACTACCTTATAGTTATAAGCAGTCGGAGTGATTGCAGTGCTCATTCTAAGGTTCCACGGTTTGGGTTTTGTTATGTGTGGTAACGACCGCAACGTCGATTTAAGCGTAGACCCTTTGCCGCAACGAAGCGGAATCCGGGGCCTGCGGGACGATTGTCGGGTTGCTCCAACAGAGGCCTCTGCGAACGTGCGCAGAAGCGATCTGCCCAAGTGGGCCGAAGAAGGCGGGGAACAGGCGGGTGAGGCAGCGCGCGTGAATGGGAGAAAAATTGGATACAACCCTGCGGGTGACGGACAGGGCTGCGCTGTCTGTCTGCAAGAGGGCTGAGCGGTCGTGCACAATCCTTACGCCAAACCTGTGGCCAGCTGTCGCCGGACCACTGTGGCGCCTAGCTTAGACGGGTTTGATCGGCGATGGAAGCCTCAAGACAGGGGGATGCGACACTTCGACGCGTCGAAATGACAGGATGCTGCGCCCCGTTGCGAGGCGCAGCGATCACCGGATTCGAAGGTCGCTGAAACGCTTCACTCCCTGCGTTCCTTGCGCGTGGGAGGTGCGTTTCTACTTCGAAGTTGTATACAAAAGCCGCTGACATTTGCACTTGTTGCTGCCAAAAAAATGTTTGGCCCGAGCTGGCAGGCAAGGCCGGAGATCGTCACGGTTGATCGACCGGCACCGGACAAAAAGCTCACACGCCGATGAATCCGCCCGGTTGCGTATGGTTTGGGGCGCTCAAGGCAGCGGCGCTTTATGCCGAAGTGTTCTGAAAGGGTAAGTACCGCAAGCTGAACCGGGGCTGTCGCGGGTGGGTATCTTCATGAGGTGGGCGCGCCGGGGTCTCTCACAGGGATCTTCGATGGCCCACAGGTTTCGTGAACCCGCGTCTTCCCCTAACATCCAACCCCTTTCACCCGAACTGCATGGCGAGCCGAGACTTCATGAGCACATCACTTCCTCACGCCGACCCCTGCGCCCGGCTGGCAAAAGAACGCGGCTGGCTGTGGAACGCCCCGGCTTCCCTCGAAGGGAACGCGCCCGCAACGTTGATCCTGGCCCACGGCGCCGGTGCACCGATGGACAGTGCGTTCATGGACGACATCGCCACGCGGCTCGCCGCGTTGGGCGTCGGGGTGCTGCGATTTGAATTTCCCTACATGGCCCAGCGCCGGATCGACGGTGGCAAACGCCCGCCCAACCCGAAACCCAAGCTGTTGGACTGTTGGCGCGAGGTCTATACGGCGGTTCGTGCTTGCGTCAGTGGCACCTTGGTCATCGGCGGCAAATCCATGGGCGGTCGCATGGCTAGTTTGCTGGCCGATGAGCTGCAACCCGACGCGCTGATCTGCCTTGGCTACCCGTTCTACGCCGCAGGTAAACCGGATAAGCCGCGAGTCGAGCACCTGGCTGCACTCCAGACCCCGACCCTCATCGTTCAGGGTGAACGCGACGCCTTGGGCAATCGCGAAACCGTCGAGGGCTACACACTGTCCTCCGCAATCCACGTCCATTGGTTGCCCACCGCCAACCATGACCTCAAGCCATTGAAGGCGGCGGGCGTCAGTTATGAAGCCTGTCTGCAAGACACGGCGGAACAGATCGCCAGGCACTTGGCGCCTTGATCAGCAGATGGCTTTACCCGCACGGCACACCAGGTTGAACTCGCCCCGGGTCACGTTGAAATCGATGGCCGGGATCGAGAACTCAAACGTCCCGCGCAGCCGACCGGTTTCAACGTTGCATTCCAGAAGGGTCAGCGTGCCATCTTGAAAATCCCGCGAATGAAACACCAGCGCCTGTTGTTTGGGCGTCAGGTGGTAGACCGCCGACACCCGCTCGTTGCGCACCAGGTCGTAGGTGCCGGGTTGCAACGATTGATCGATGAAAAAACCGAACACCGTTCGCCGGTGCGCGACCTTTCCCGTCGCGTGAATCTTCCAGATTTGCCGGGTCTGGACGCCTTCCAGCTCAGAGCGCAGGCAGGCAATACCTTGCAGACGTGTCGTGATAAACGGCTTGCCGTTGACCACCGCGCTGAAGCGCGAATCCTTGTCAAAAGGGAGGACGTTCGAAGGTGGAAGATGTATTGAACCGTTCATGATCTCTCTTGGAATTGTAGTGTTGCGTTAAAACGCGAAAATCGAGGGCATCACCGGACCGCAGCGATGCCCACGGACAGGGGTGGTTCAGAGCATCAGCGAATCGCGACGCCGAGGCTGGAGTTGGTGTGCAGCAGCTTGAAGTCTTGCCCGGTCTGCATGTTTTTCACGTAGTACCATTTCGCGCCGAGGAAATTCACGGCCCAGGTCGAGGACCAGAAATTCTGGGTGCCCATCGGCCAGCGGCTGCCATAGGCGTTGTAGATTTCGATCAGCTCATTGATGTTCGGAATGCGCCCACCCTTGGCCGCGGCGGCCGCTTCCATCTGGGTCAGATTGCCCGAACCCACGCCTTCACAATGAATCACGCCCGTGACTGACACCGTATAGCTGCGGCTTTCACCCGCGGCGTCCGTGACCGTGATCGTCGCTGTGCCTTTGCCGCGCACGGAGGTCAAACCTTCTGCGGTGACATGGGCCACCTTCGGCTCGCTGGACGTGTAGCTATAAGGAGGGCGACCGCCGCTGGCGGCACGCTGCACCGTCGTCCCGGTAGGGAAGGGCGGCAGCAGATCGGGATGGCCAGGAATCAGGTAAATCTTGCCCGGCAACGCCACCGGCGACTCATCCAGAATCAGCCCCTCGCGCACGCTCAGCTCAAGCTTGTGCGACTCCGTTTCCGTGCCCTCGCGGTTCACCAGATAAGACACTGTCGCCGATTCCCCGTTACTCGCTTCGATGAACGACTTGGGAATCGTGAATTTCAAGTGCGTGCTGTCGCCAACGGTCTGTGATTCGCCTTCAAACGGGGTCTTGCCAACCCAGCGAACCTTCACGGCATCAGTGGCGAGCATGCCGCGATACGTCGCCCGGGCAATGGCTTCGTCGCCCGTGATCAGCGAAGGACGCAGCACGCCATCCGGCCCGACCGTGTCCAGCGTGGGCGCCGACAGATCCAGCGCCGTGCTGAGAATCTTCAGCGACACCTTCTCTGATTCCTGCACCCCACCGCTGCGACGCATGACGCTGTACGACACCACCACCGTTTGCCCGTCGTTCACCGTCACCAGCGCGCTGGAGATGATCACCGAAACGGCTTGCCCGGCTTCTTCAGCCGTGACCACGTGCTCCTTGAAATCACTGCCTTTCGGGCCCTCCCAGCGCACCGCAATCTTCTCGCCCTCGCGCAGATTGGCCGAGGTGTCGATGACCACCGTTGCGCCGTCGCTGGCGTTGGCCGGATCAAGAATGTTGTTGGCGGCCTCCTTGATGGTCGGGGCCGGGAGCGGGGTGGTGACCGACAGTTGCAGGCTGATCGACAACGCTTCCGACTTCATCGACACATTGCCGGCCAGGTCCGTCACGGTGTAATACACCTCGGAACTCGCCCCATCCGCCTGCTCCAGCAGATCACGGGTGAAATTCACCGTCACACTGTTCAAGCCCATGTCATTGCCATCGACCGTGACCAACGGACCTTCCAACTCACCCCAATACGTGCGCACCACATCACCGAGCGCCATGCCGTTGTAACTGGCGATGCGGCCGGGGAGGATGTTGTCCAGCGCCTCAAGCTCGTCCGAGGTCAGCGTGTCCTGGATGGTGGATGGGAAGAGGATGGGGGCAAGG
>NZ_JAAAKW010000018.1 GCF_009905615.1 Pseudomonas sp. SLFW | reverse complement strand
CCACACCGCCCGATGCAACGGCGGCCGCGACAAACAACAAAGGCATCAAGGTCTTGCGCGAACTGATCATCGTCGTCTCTCCAGAATGACCGCGAGGGGTATGAACGTTCGAGGACCGAGACACCCCAGCGTTCGTTTTTTCTGCACCAATGGCTGCGCAACGAGACCCCGATCACAGCCTGACCGTCCGGCGACTCGATCACGAGGCCGTCCATCGAAGCCCTATAAATCCCCGATCCCCCTCGCTATGATCGGCACCCATGACCCCTACACTGCCGATCCGCTCACCCTGCCCGCCTGGCGCCTGCATCTGCGACCGTGAACGCCTGCTGGAGACAGCCGGGGCAGACCAACGCATCCTCCGCCTGACCAAGTCCGAGGAAAAGCGCCTGCTCGAACGGCTGGAAAACATCGCCAGCCTCACCGACCTGGAGCACATGCAGCGGCGCCTGTACGAGCAACTCGGCATCCGCCTCGACGTCGCCCCCGGTTTCAACGAAGTGCGCAGCATGCGTGGCATCGTCATCGACATCGCCGACCTCCCCGGCCTCTGTCGCAAGACCCGAGCCGCCATCCCCGCCGCCATCCGCCGCGGCCTGGAAAAACGCCCTGAAATCGCCTGGAGCCTGCTCAACGCCCATGACTTGTTGCGGGATGCTTGAGGTCATCCCGTTCGATCCGCCCCGGCGGGCTGTAAAATTTTCCAGGCCCATCCAGGACAATCAGGCGTAGCTACTTTTCCCACGCCGCCTTGGCAATCCCCAACCCATGCAGCCCGTTGTACTCGGCGCGTTTGGGTTGCTCCCAACCGTGCAGCAGCTCAGGCGTCAGGTCGTAGATTTCCACCCCCAGCGGTCGACAGACGCTGAGCGGGTCTTGTGCTTCAGGCCCCCACATCGGCAGGGACAGGTCGCCGCCGGGGCAAGTGGACAAGGCGCAGAGCAGGTCGATTTCGGCGAAGAATTCCAGGTAGTCCCCCTTCTGCGCCGGGCAGGCCTTCATGAAGTACATGTCGTCTTGGTTCAGGCCCGTGCATTGGAAGATGTTCAGCACATCGTGGACGTCAAATTCGGTCAGGCCGTGAGGCAACACGGCGCGGGTCAGGTTGGAATGGCAGTGGTGGTGAAAATCTTCGCCGGTGAGCATTTTGTTGACGTAGGGGTCGCAGCGGGTGCCGAGCAAATCGTGCAGACGGCCGCCGTGTTCGTCGATGCCGTAAGCCGCGAGGCTGTCGTCGGTGATGGTCACCAGCGGACGCAGGAATGGCAGGTTCGACCACAGGCGATCATGGGTGGTGACGTGGGCGCCTTGCAGTTGGCGGGTCCGAGCGGCCCAAAGGCGTTCGCGAGGGTCGTTGGCGTTCCACACGTTGAAATCGCCCACCTGCGGGCCGACCGGTGCGGTGACGCGGAACACCTGCCCCGCCTTCACGTTCCACGCCCGCCCGGTGCGGATGGGCACCTCAAACTGCTCGACCAGGGTGCGCTGGTCCTGCGCCTGTCGAATGCGCTCGTAGAACGCCGTGTCGACCTGCAAGGCCGAGCCTTTGCTGACCTGATACGCGGCTGGGTAGTCTTTGTACATGAGGCTCTCCTGGTTAAAGGTGGCTTGATTCAAGGGTGTGCAGCGCTGGCCAGCAGCGTCAGCGCCTGGCGTTCAGAATCGTTGAGGTAGCTGTCCATGGCCTCGTTGGCTTCAAGACGTAGGTCGTCGAGCAGCAGCTGATAGAGGTGGCGGTCGCGCGCCAGCCACGGCGCCTGAAAGCTCGCTTCGTCGAGGGCGGCGGAAAACACCAGGCGCATCTGGGCGACGATGTTGGTGAAGAATTCGTTGAACGACGGGCTGCCCAGGAGGCCGACGACCTGCTGATGAAAGCGCAGGCTGTGGGTGCCGAACGCCCGCCAGTCTTCGCGCCCGCAGGCCAGCTCGGCGGCGTCGATGGCGTTGGCCATGCGATCGGCCTGGGGATGAGCCAGCGCGCGGCCGGCCAGAATGGCGCGGGATTCCAGGGTGCGGCGCACGCTGAAGAGGTCACGCACGTCGTCCACGGTCAGGCGACGGACGATCACGCCCTTGTGCCGTATGTAGGTGGTCAACCCTTCCCGCCCCAACAGGTGCAAGGCTTCGCGCACGGTGTTGCGAGACGCGCTGTAATGGCGGACCAGTTCTGTTTCCACCAGCGGCATGCCGGACAGCAAACGACCGTTGATGATGTCTTCACGCAGTTCGTGCGCGACCTGATCGGCGAGGGACAACCCGTTTTCTTTGGCGATGGACACAGCGTGCATTCCTGAGCGAGCGGGATTGTTCAACAACCCGGTATCGATCAAGACAGCACAGGGCGTGCCAGAACGTCAGATTGGCGCGCAGTCTTGCCAGAGGCGGTGAGCCAGACCCTTCATCTGCAACGACTCTTCCCACCGGTCCGTGATATCCCGCCCAAACCGGTCGGTGATCCCATACGGCGGCGGGCCCAATTCGCAGGTAAACGACAGGCTCCCCTGCGCTTCCGGCCGTGCAAGCCAGTCGTGAATCCCGAATCGCCACCACTCGCTGAACAGCGACAGCCAAGGCTGATGCTGGGGCAAACTGATCGGCACCTGCACCTGCTCACAACTGGCGACCCGGCCATGAAAGCCCCAACTGCGCCGCAGGATGGTTTCGATCTGACGCTGATCCTCATCACTCGGTGGCAGCGGAATCTCGCGCCCCACCACGTAATGGGACAGGTCCGCCAACAGCTTCATCTCCGGCAATTCCCGAAGCAGGTCGAGGGTGAAATGCAGGTCGTTGGTCACGCGGTAGCGGTGGGTTTCGATCAGCACGGGGAAATCCACCTGCTCCGCCAGACGCTGCCAGCCTTCGATCAGCGTGACCGCCTCCTTCAGCGTGCGCGGGCGAATGTCGGCCTGAATCGTCAGGTGATGACAACCGTACTGGCTGGCGATGTCCAACCCAGGCTGCAACCCGTCGACGGTTTGCGGAAACAACTGGCCTTCGATCTGCAGCCCGAGGCTACGCGCCAACCGCGATAATTCCCGTGCAGCGGCGGGCTCGTAGAAGTGATCAGTGATGCCATCGAAACCCGCTTCGGCAATCTTCGTCAGTTGCTGCTCAAGGGGCAACGGCAGCACGCCCTGTTCGTTCTGCATGGCCCACATCGACTGGAAGACCACGAACTCACGCGTCAATGGCAGCTCAGGCATAGGCACCCCGCAACAATCCTTTCAGTGACACTCCGGCATCGGCCAGTGCGTCGACGGGTAACACGACCTCGCTTTCGATCAGCCGCTCGCACAGCTTGATGTCTTTGGCGATGCTGTTGCCGAGCCCCCAACCACTGGCGCCCGTCAGCCTGGATCGGGAATCCAGATACAGCAGCAAAAACCCGCCATCGCCTCCCTCTCGTTGGACGATCCGCGCGTCTGCCGCCAGCACGCCCACGGTCTGCAAGCCAAACGCGTAATGATCGGACCAGAACCCCGGCACGCCAATGAACGGCTGCTCCTGACCCAGCATGTTCAACGCGGCGATGCGGCCTTGGGCCTCGGCATTGCGCCAGGTTTCCTGACGCTGAAACCCGCCGTCGATGCCGGGAAATTCGCAGGCATCCCCTGCCGCGTACACGTCCGGCGCGCTGGTGCGCAGGTAGCGATCTACCCGAATGCCGCTGCCTGTTTCCAGTCCTGACTGGCGCGCCAGCTCAAGATTCGGTTGCAGCCCGATGCCCACCAACAATAGGTCGCACGGGACACACGTCCCATCGGCAAGCTGCACTGCTTCCACGTGGGTTTCCCCGATGAAACGTTTGATTCGCGCGCCGAGGTGTATGGTCACGCCCTCACGTCGGTGCAACGCCAACAACGCCTCGGAGGTCCGCTCCGGGAGTGCGCGAGCCGCCAGCCGTGTCCCGGCCTCTAGCACCGTTACGTCACAGCCGCGCTCGCAAGCGCTGGCCGCCACTTCAAGGCCGATGAACCCGCCGCCCACCACGACCAGCCGGGTGCCGGGCGTCAGGTGTTTTTCCAGTTCGACCGCTTCGTCGTACGTGCGCAGGTAATGCATGTTGTCAAACGAGCGACCGCCCAGATCAAGGCTACGGGACGTGCCGCCAACGGCCAGCAGCAGTTTGCTGTAACCCACGGACACACCGCTGTCCAACACCGCCTCATGCCGAGCCGGGTCGATGTGCGTCGCTTTCACCCCACTCAGATGCTCGATCCCCGACGCGATGAAATTCGCCTCACTGAACAGGCTGCACGCGGCCAGGTCCGACTCGCCCTTGAGCAGCGCTTTCGACAGCGGCGGCCGCTCGTAGGGCAAGTGCGGCTCATCGCCGATCAGCACGATGCGCCCCGTGAAACCGGCTTCGCGAAGGGTCAGCGCCGCCCGCCCACCCGCGTGACCGGCGCCGACGATCACCATCGTCTCGGACGCGTTCATGCTTCGCCCTGCCCCAAGAGGTCGAGCAAGACTTTTCCGGCCTCGACCTTGACCGGGTAGGTCTTGAGGTTGATGCAGGCCGGGGCGTTCAGTGCCTTGCCGCTGCGGTAATCGAAACGCCCGTTGTGCTTGGGGCATTCGATGACGAAGTCCATGACCAGACCGTCCGCCAGATGAATCTTCTCGTGGGTGCACAGGCCGTCGGTGGCGAAGTATTGGCTGTTGTGGGAGCGGTATACCGCGTAGGTTTTCTGTTGATGATCGAAGCGGATCACATCCTCTTCATCGATGTCACCGACGTGACAAACCTCTACCCATTGATTGCTCATGGCAGTGCTCTCTTGTTCTTGTGAAAAGGAGGGTGATGGTCAGCTGTACGCCGATTCCGGATTTTCGGACGCTGTTGCCGCTTCAGGCGCAGGCTCGCGAACCGGGCGCTTGATATAGAAAGAAGGGTCTTTGCGCTGTTTCAGCAACGTCGGAATGATTTCCTGGTACGCCTCGAACAGGCTGTTGTACGGCGGCGGGCAATCGTCTTTTATTTCTTCATGAAGTTGCGCCAGGGCGTGATAAGGCACCATGGGAAACATGTGATGTTCCAAGTGGTAATTCATGTCCGAATAAAAGAACCGGAACACGGGGTTCATATAAATGGTGCGGCAATTCTTGCGGTGGTCGAGTTCATCTTCCGCCAAGCCCACGTGCTGGGTCAGGCCAAACACATAACTCAGCCAGCCGCCGTACATCGTTGGCAACAGCACGAACATCAGCGGCAGCCAGGAATTGAGGTACAGCGCCGAGGCGATGACGATCCCGTGCAACACCAGCCAGACGCGCGCCGTGCGATAAACCTTGGGGAATTCCGACTCGGGCACGAACACTTTTTCTTCCGCGCTCATCTGCCCACTCGCGTGGAGGAACAGCGACTTGAACGCGTTGTAGACGTGGGGCAGCGAGAACAGCTTGAGCACGATCATGTTCAGGCGCGGCGGACGGGGCTCGACGATCTCGGGGTCGCGACCGACGATGATGGTGTCGGTGTGGTGGCGGGCGTGGCTCCAGCGCCAGACCTGCGGTTCGTACATGACCATGAAGCAGGCGATCTGATAGACCACGTCGTTCATCCAGCGGGTCTTGAACGCTGTGCCATGGCCAGCCTCATGCCAGCGGGAGTTGGCGGCGGTGCCGTACAGCAGGCCGTAGACCAGGAAGAACGGCACGCAGGCCGCGCTGCCCCAGAACACATACCCGCCCCAGCCGCTGAGCACCATCGCTCCGAGCCAGATGGCCGTGTCGCGAAGGGCGCGGTGGTCATGGCGTTGCATCAGCTCTTTCATGCGTTTGCGCGGCACCGGGCATTGATACCAGACGGCCGAAACCAGACCGGCTTCTTCCGCCCGCCGCGCCTGTTCGCCGGTGATGCTGTAATCCTTCCCGCGTTCAGGATCGTAGGGAATCTGCGACATTGTTATTGTTCTCCGAAGTGTGAAATAGCGTGCCGTTTAATGACGTGGCTGATTCAAACTATAGAGATCCAGAAGGGCGCGACAAGCGCTTGAAAGTATTCTCTCTCAAGCTATCATCCAACCCTGTTAGCGCTTGATAGTTTTCTATCAAGCCGTCTTTTTGAGGCTGTATGAATCATAAAAAACGCCCGACCATTGCCACCGTCGCCCACTACGCCAACTTGAGTGTCGCGACAGTTGACCGTGTGTTGAATGCTCGCGCGCCGGTGAACCCGGAGACCGCGCAAAAAGTGCAAGAGGCCGCCGAAGCCGTGGGCTATTTTGCAGCGCGATTGATCGGCGAGCGGATCAACGAAAAGAAGCCGGCGTATCACTTCGGCATTCTGCTGCTGGGCACCTCGCAGACCTTTTACAAGACCTTGAGCGATGCCATCGTCGAACAGGCGCGGGACTCTCAGGTCGCCAATATCGTCTGCCACATCGAGCTGATCCATGACCGCACGCCGTCGTCCATCGTCGGGCAGATTCATCGGTTGGCCGCGCTGTGTGACTGCCTGGCGCTGGTCAGCTTCGACCACCCGTTGATCATCAACGCCATCGAACAGGTGCGTCAGCAAGGGGTGCATGTCGTGTCGCTGTTGACCGATTTGCCGACGATCACGCCCGGCGCTTACGTCGGCACCGATAACCTTGAAGTGGGCCGTACGGCGGGCTGGTTGATTGCCCATGGCTCGCCGAAAGACGGCGGTTCCGTGGCGGTGATGCTCGGCGGGCATCGATTTCTCGGGCATGAACAGCGGGAAGCCGGGGTGCGCAGTTTTTTCGAAGAAAAGGCCCCGCAGTTTCGCGTACTGCCGGCGATCATCACCCTCGACAACGGCGCGATCACGGAAGAGGCCACGCTGGAACTGTTGGCGCGCCATCCGGATTTGCGAGGGCTGTACGTGGCGGGCGGAGGCGTTGAGGGCGTGATCAGTGCCTTGGCGGCGACGCCTCATCGGCCCGAGTTGTGCGTGATTCTGCAAGAACCCACAGTCGAATCCCGCCCGGCGATGCGCAAGGGACTGGTGACGCTGGTGATCGACTCCCAACCCAGGCTCATCGCCCAAGCGCTGATCGAGGTGATGGTGCAATTGCCCAAGGCCGACACCATCGACCCGCAACGCCACCGGGTGCTGGTGCCGTTGCAGATTGTGACGCCGGAAAACATCTGACGCCTTGCACAGATTCAAACCTGTAGGAGCGATGGATTCGCGATGGCATTTCAGGCGACACCGTTGCATCGCCTGCTCGATCTTTCGCGAATAAATTCGCTCCCACAGAGGTCCATTGGCGCCGCAGAAACTTGGCCTGACTCGATCTCTACTGTGGGAGCGAATTTATTCGCGAGAGGCCCGTTCGGTCGATAGAGTTGTGTTGCCTGACCCACCTTCGCGAATGAATTCGCTCCCACAGTCTGAGTCCGGGTCTGACTCCACCGTTCTTCACGCCAACCGCTTCTCCCGCATCACGCCCACCGCGTCCACAAACCGCTCCACCGCCCACCGCTCCCGCAACGCCAGTTCCAGCAACTGCTGCCCGGTCTGCGGCGCCATGCCATGCAGCGGTGGGTCGGTGTCGAGGTTGGTGGGGAATGCGTACCCGTCCGCGCTCATCGCGATCACCGCCTGCATGCCCGTCTCGTCCAGTTCCCCCTGCTCCACCCGCTTCAACAGCGACGGATAGAGGGCCAGGACCATCTTCTCGCGGTTGACGGTTTCCATCGGCTTGCCAAACGCCGACGATATTTGCAGCAGGTTCGCCATGCGGTACTGGTCCGTCGTGCGATTGGTCCCCGCCGCGTGGAACAGCGCCGGGTTGAAGAACAGCAGGTCGCCCTTGTTCAACGGCAACTGAATGGCGTGCTGCGCGAAGTAATCGATGAAGCCCTGATCGCGCCACGCCAGATAACCCAATTCGTACTGCTGCGAGAACGGCAGCAACAGCGTCGGCCCGGATTCCAGGGGCATGTCGGTGTGGGCCACGGCCCCTTGCAGCGTGAGGTTCTGCGACAACCGGTGCAGCGGCAGCGGGAACCGCGACACCACCTCGTCGCTCTGGAAACCCAGGTGGTAATCGCGATGGGGTTGTTGCGCCTGACCGCCCGGCGTCACCACATTGACCTGCGCCGTGGCTTGAAAATACGGCCCCAGCCACGCCTCCGAGATCAGCCCCAGCAGCGGGTTGGCGTAATACTCGATGAACGACTCCGGGGAATGCTCGGCCGCCTTTTGCAGCGAATTCCAGATCCGCTGATTGGCCCCCGCCTTGGCGAAGTGATCAGCGCGCACTACGTGGGCGGACTCGTCGGCAATGATCTGCCGGAACACATCGCTGTGCCGGTCGACAACGGCCGGATCCATGTAGGCCCCTCGCACCACCATCACCCCCGGCCCGTCGCGGAACAGGTGATGCAACTCGCTCATCAAGGCCCGACGGTCCCGCTGCTCGGCGTCGCGCAGGGTGTCGGCCCGGTAGATCACCACCCGGCTCACGACCTCTTGCGCATGGGGGTAATCGGCGACGCGCACCGACTGGTCGCACAGCACGGCAAACGCGCGAACGTCGATGTCAGCCGGTTGGGCAAACAGGTTCATTGCCCGGCTCCATTGACCCCGTCCAGCGTCAGCGGTGCGTCGGGGCGCGGGGTCGAGCCGTCGCCACAGCCGATGATGCCCTGCTCCATGTCAATCACCGAGCCGGTGGTCATGCCCGACTGATCGGAAAGCAGGTAGGCAACGCTGTTCGCCACTTCCTGGGGTTTCAGCAGGCGGCCAAACGGCGATTGGGCTTCGGCGCGCTCCAGCCAGCCGTCTTCGGCGCCGTGGTACTGCCGCTGAATCTGGTCTTCGTGAGGGGTGTCCATCCAGCCGATGTTCAGACCGTTGACCCGAATGCGGTTGCGCAAGGTGCTGAACGCGACGTTCTTGGTGAGGATCGCCAAGGCGCCTTTGGACGCGGCATACGCGGTGAGGAACGACTGCCCGCCGTGGCCGGAGACGCTGAGAATGCTGACAATCGAGCCTTCAACCTGATTGGCGATCATCAGCTTGATGCATTCCTGCATGAGAAAAAACGGCGCTTTGACGTTGACCGCGAAGATCCGGTCGAACAGCTCGGGCGAGGTGTCGAGGATGCTGCCCCGGTCCGACATGCCCGCGCAATTGACCAGCCCGTGCACGGTGCCGAAGTGTTCCTTGGCGGCGGCCACCACCCGACGGCAATCCTCGACGTCCTCCATGTCGGCTTCGACGAAGAACGCCTGGCAATCCAGCTCGGCCAATTGGCGAACCTGCTGCTCGCCTTTATCCCGGCTGCGCCCACAGATGATCAAACCGGCGGCGCCCCGTTCCGCCAAGGTGCGGGCCACGGCGGCGCCCAGGCCTTGTGTGCTGCCGGTGACGACGAAATAGCGGCCCGCGAACGACGTGGACAGATCCAATGCTGACATGCGCTTCTCTCCTGCATTTGTTGTTTTTGGCTGCGGATGAATCGTTGCCAATAGAATTTAAATTCCATCTGTACAACGAATGGAACTGAGACTAGCATTGCGTTCACCTCATACAGGCCCGAATCGACCTCAACAAGACCTCAACAGAGGCTCAGGAGATTCCATGCTCGACCGCGCCAGACGTTTCTCCATCAAGCAGATCGCCGCCCAGGCGGGGGTCAGCAAAGCCACGGTCGACCGCGTGTTGCATGAGCGAGGCAGCGTGCATTACCAGACCAACCGTCGCATCCAGCAGGCCCTCGAAGAACTCGAAGCCCAGGAAAAGTCCGGTCCCGCAGTCGGCCGCACCTTTCACATCGACATCATCTTGCACACCCCCAAGCGCTTCAGTGACGCGGTGCAGGAGGCCATTCATGCGCAATTGGGCAACCTCGCGCCCTTTCGCATCTTTCCCCGTTTTCATCTGTATCAAGAGATCGACACGGCGTTGATGACCGATGTGATCCTGCGCTGCATCAGCAAAGGCAGTCAGGGCGTGATCCTCAAGGCCGCCGACGAACCCCAGATCAACGACGCCGTGAACCAGGTGACGGCCGCTGGCATTCCCGTGGTGACGCTGGTGTCCGACCTGCCGCAAAGCGAGCGCATTGGCTACATCGGCATGGACAACCGCACCGCCGGGCAAACGGCGGCGTACCTGATGTCGCGCTGGCTGGACGATGCGGCGCAGGACGTCGCGGTGGTCATCAGCAGCGAGCTGTTCCGAGGAGAAGAAGAGCGTGAGATGGGCTTCCGCACCTGGCTGCGCAGCCGCGCGCCGCATTTGCGGGTGGTCGACATCACCGGCGGTTTCGGGGTCTACGAACCCACACTGGCTCGGGTCAGCCAGGCGTTGCAGGCGAATCCGTCGATCAAGGCCGTGTACAGCGTCGGCGGCGGCAACCGCGCCATTGTCGATGCGTTCGCGGCTCAGAACCGGCCCTTGACGGTGTTCATCGGCCACGACCTCGATCAGGAAAACCGACAGTTGCTGGCCGAAGAAAAAATCGCCGCGATCATCGACCACAACCTCCAAATCGACGCCCGCCACGCGTTCCAGCACATCCTGCAATTTCACCGGTTGTGGAAGGTCGACCCGATCCCTGCCTCGCCGGTGCAGATCGTCACGCCGTTCAACCTGACCCACTGAATTCACCCGATCGTCCCGACAACAACAATCCAAGGAGATCCACCCCATGCTACGCATCGCAGTCCTCGGCGCAGGCCGCATCGCCAACATCCACGCCGCCAACGTCGCGGCCAACCCCGATGTGCAACTGTCGGTGATCGCCGACCCCTGGCGCGAAGGCGTCGACAAGCTGGCGGCCAAACTGGGCTGCGCGGCGGCCTACGATTGCGCCGAGGCCATCGAGCGGGACGACGTCGACGCCGTGGTGATCGGCACCCACACTGACACCCACATTGACTACATGCTGCGGGCGGTGAAAGCAGGCAAACCGGTGCTCTGCGAAAAACCCATCGACCTGGACTACGCCAAGGCCGCCAAAGCCGTGGAAGACGTCGAGCGTCAGAACGGCAAGGTCATGCTCGGCTTCAACCGCCGCTTCGACCCCGACACCCTGCAGATGCGCAAAGCCATTGCCCAGGGCGACATCGGTGAGGTGCGCCAGGTGGTGATCACCAGCCGCGACCCCGGCCTGGCGTCGCTGGACAACCTCAAGCACTCCGGCGGCATTTTCCGCGACATGACCATTCACGACTTCGACACCGCGCGCACGTTGCTCGGTGAAGAACCGGTCGAGGTGTTTGCCATCGCCAGCCGCCTGGTCGAACCTGCCCTCGCCCAACTGGACGACTACGACAGCGTGATGGTCCTGCTGCGTACCGCATCCGGCAAGCAATGCCACATCAACTGCTGCCGCGAAGCGGTCTACGGCTACGATCAACGGCTTGAAGTGTTTGGCTCGAAAGGCATGGTCCTCAACGACAACCACCGCCCCACCACCGTGCGCACCTACAGCGCCAGCCAGACCGAAGTGCGCGAACCGCTGGAGAACTTCTTCCTCGAACGCTACGCCGATTCCTACCGCATCGAACTGAACCAGTTCATCGCCGCCGTCCGCGCCAACGAACCGCTGCCGACCCACGCACGGGACGGGTTGAAGGCACTGCATTTGGCGAATTGCGCGCTGGAATCGATCAAGACCGGGCGGGCGGTGAAGGTCGAGGGTTGATACCGAGCTCCTGTGGCAGTCAATTCATGCGCGAGAGGCCAGTGCAGGCGACACGTCTTCATCGCTTGACCGAGATTCGCGAATAAATTCGCTCCCACAGAGGGGTCATCGGCGCCACGAAACGAAAGCCAGACGCGGAATCACCTGTAGGCGCGAATTCATTCGCTCCTACAGTCCAGAACCTGTGCATCACGCTCCACGACAGTGCATCCTTTCTGTTCAATCCCCCTCTCGGAAAACCTGCCACCCCAACCCGCCCCTGTCCTTTTTTGACCTTGCAGACCGATCACGCCACGGAACCTGACCAAACGTGACAACAGCCTGTCCACCCCGGACAGCCGACGCAAAGCGGACTGATAATCGCACCTGTCATGAGGAAAGCTGCCCACTTCGGCAGCGCCCCATCACAGCGACAAGGGTGCGTACTCATGGCAAACGGCAAAATCCCCGTCACGGTCATTTCCGGTTTTCTCGGTGCGGGCAAGACCACGCTGGTCAATCACCTGTTGAGTGAGAACCGGCATGAGCGTATCGGCGTCGTGGTCAATGAGTTCGGCGAAGTCGGCATCGACGGCCAGTTGATCGTCGCCGAACAGGAAGCCCTGATCGAGATCAACAACGGCTGCGTATGCTGCACTGTGCGAGCGGACCTGGTGGCCAGCGTCAAGGAAATGCTCAACCTGGCCGGCCACCGTCTTGACCGGCTGATCGTCGAAACCTCAGGCCTGGCCGACCCGGCCCCGGTGCTGCAAACCTTCCTCGCCGACCCCGACCTGCGCACTCAGGTCGAGCTTGAATCGGTGATCACCGTGGTCGACGCGGTGCATCTCCAGGATCAACTGAACGACGAAATCGTGCGGGAACAGATCGCCTTCGCCGACACGCTGATCCTCAACAAGACCGCGCTGGTCAGCCACACCGCACTGGCCGACATCGCCCGTCAGGTGCGCCAGCTCAACCAGACCGCCAGCCTGCTGCCGACCAACCATTCCCGGGTCGCAGTGGAAACGTTGCTCGGCACAAAACGGTTCTCGCTGCCAAACCTGCTGATGATCGAGCCGGACATTCTTGAAGAAGAAGGCCATGACCACGAGCACGACGCGTCGATCTCGTCCTGCTCGGTGGTCACATCCGGGACACTGGACCCGGACCGGTTCAACCGCTGGATCAACCAGCTGGTCAACGATCAGGGCCAACGGCTGATGCGCATGAAGGGCCTGTTGAATTTCACGAGCGAAGCCCGGCGCTTTCATTTCCACAGCGTGCACATGCTGCTGGAGGCCATGCCCGGCCGCCGCTGGGCCGACGACGAATCCCGCGACAACCGTTTCGTGTTCATTGGCCGCGATCTGGACAGCGAACAGCTGCGTCAGGGCTTTCTCGACTGCCTGCAGGCGGCCTGAGCACGACGCGGACTTTCAACCTTGAGCTTCACCCTGCCCAACACCACACCCCACCCACGACAGGAAATGACCTCATGAAACAGAAAGAAGCCTACACCGTCAGCATCGGCCTGCTCGCCGTACTGGACACCTACGTCACGGCCACCGTCTTGCCGGTCCCGGTCTGGGTCACCTTCATCGCCTGGGCCTCGTTTTTCGTGGTCGGCGGTGGCAGTGCCGGATTCGTGCGCAGTGTCGCGTCGAACCTCACTGGGCTGGTGATCAGTTCCCTGGTGTTACTGGGGATCGCCACTGTCAGTGAAGCGCCCATCATCATCGCCGTGCTGGTGGGGGCTGGCAGTGCCCTGATGGTTCAGGCCTCCAAGGTGCCGTTGCTGAGCATTCTGCCCGCCATCGTCTGGGGCTTCGCCTCGACAGTGGGGACCACGGCGGTCGGCGGCAAACCGATGACGACGCCCGGTCTGGAAAACCCGGCCCTGATCGCCGCCGTCGCGTTGGTCACCGGTGCGGTCTTTGGCTACGTCTCCGAACGCCTCGGCGATGCGTTGACGAGCAAACCCAGCCCGCAACTGGCTTGATTGCGACCCCTTGAACTTCACACTGGTGCGTTCGATGAAACTACAACACTACCTCGGCGGCCTCGAAAACCTTGGCCCGGTGGACTTCGAAAAACAAGTGTTCGTGCAGGAATGGGAGAAGCGCATCTTCGGCATCCACACCGCGATGATGGCCGAGAGCGCCCACCTGAAAGACGCCCTGCCGAACTACCCGATGGACACCCTGCCCACGGCCTTCAAGAGCGACTGGACCTGGGCCTCGTTGCGCACCGGCGCCGAAGGCATGCAACCCTTCGAATACTTCAAGTTCCGCTACTACGAGAAATGGCTGGGCGGGATCTCCGGCTTTTTCGTCAACGCGGGCTACATCCACAGTGACGAGCTCAAGGACCGCGCCGATCACTACCGCAAGCAGCCCGATGCACCGCTGCCGGACAAGCCCAATGCCGCGATCCGCGAGCAGATCGTGCGCTACCTGGAGCAAGGCGACTCGGGGCTCCGGCCCTACGACGCCGCACCGCTGTTCGGCGAGGGTGATGTCGTGACCATCGCTGACCCGGTGGCCGTGGACCACACCCGCCTGCCCGGCTACCTGCGCAACAAACCGGGAAAAATCGTTGAGGTGTATGCGGGGGCGTTCGCCTATTTCGTCAATACCGGGCCCGACGGGATTGGCGAGCCGATGCCGGTGTACCGGGTGGCGTTCGACGCCGCTGACCTGTGGGGCGTCGATAAAAGCGAGCCCAACACGACGATTTATGCGGACCTGTTCGAAGCCTATTTGCAGCCCACGCGCTGAACCCCACACGTTTGACGAACCCATTGCGGAGCATTTCCATGAGCCAACTCTTCGACTATGAACAACAACGGGAAGCCGAAAGCGCGGCCAAGGTCCGGGCACTCGAAGCCTTGCTGATTGAAAAAGGCGTGATTGGCAGCGACTCGGTGGACGCGGTTCTGGCCCACTTCGAAACCGTCGCAGGCCCCTTCAACGGCGCGAAAATCGTCGCCCGCGCCTGGGTTGACCCTGAGTACAAGGCACGCCTGCTGGCCGACACGCCCGCCGCCATCGCCGAGCTGAACCTGGCCCAGGGCATGGACGGCGCCGAGGGCGAGCACATGCTGGCCGTTGCCAATGGCCCCGGCGTGCACAACCTGATCATCTGCACCCTGTGTTCCTGCTACCCGTGGCCGATCCTCGGCCTGCCACCCTACTGGTACAAAGACCCTGTGTTTCGGGCCCGAGGCGTGCGCGAACCCCGCGCCGTGCTGCGCGAATTCGGCGTGCCGGTGAGCGCAGACACCCACGTCGAAGTCTGGGACAGCAGCGCGCAGATCCGCTGGTTCGTGGTGCCCGAGCGCCCGGCGAACTCCGATCACCTGAGCGAAGCACAACTGGCCGCGCTGGTGACACCGGAAGCCATGATGGGCGTGGCCCTGGTGGAATTGCCCGCCGCCTGAGGAGGCCGCCATGTTTACGCGTTTCGAAGAGTTCGCCGCCAACAGCATGCTCGGCCACAAGGACTCGCCACCCCGAGCACAAGGCCGGTTGCAGTTCACCCAGGAATGGCAGCGCAGCCTGTACGGGCTAGCGCTGGCATTGTCCAAGGCCGGTCATTTCGAGTGGGAAGCCTTCCGCCAGCAACTGATTGGCTCGATCTCGACGTGGGAGCAATTGCCCTGTGACCACCAGCCCCCGTGGGATTACTACGAGCGCTATCTGGAAGCCCTGATCAAGGTGTTGCAAGCGCATTCGCTGCTGGACACCGATGAGCTGTACAGCCGTTTGAACACACTCAAAACCGACAACACTGAAACGAGGACTGCCCCATGAGCAGCAACCCAATGAGCAGCACCGCCCTGACGCATGCCCCGTCCGCCACACGCAGCCATCGCCTGCTGGTCACCTTCGGTTCGATCCTGATGGGCCTGTCGCTGGTGTACTTCGCCGGGTTTTCGCACCTGGACCTGGTCCACAACGCCGCCCACGACACCCGCCACAGCTCGGGTTTCCCCTGCCACTGATCCATTGCGGAGCACACGCGCATGTTCAAACGCATCCTCACCACGGCCTGCTACACCGGCGCCCTCGCCGCGCTGTTGCTGACCCTGCTGCAAAGCCTGTGGATCACGCCCTTGATTTTGCAGGCCGAAGTCTACGAAAACGCCGAATCGGTTCATGAGCAAGCCCATGAACAGTTGGCGGCTCACGACCACGGCGCCGCTGCCCATGCGCACGAGCACGATGCCGAGGCCTGGACACCGGAGGACGGCTGGCAGCGCACGCTGTCCACGTTCGGGGGTGATCTGGTGGTCGCGATTGGCTTCGCCCTGCTGCTCAGCGCGCTGTACAACCTGCGTGAACCGGCCAAGGCTTGGCACGGCGTGCTCTGGGGGTTGGCGGGGTATGCGACGTTCTGTCTGGCTCCCGCGGCAGGATTGCCACCGGAATTGCCGGGCACCGTGGCCGCCGAGCTGACCTCACGCCAGGACTGGTGGGGCGCGACGGCGCTGGCCACAGCCGTCGGGCTGGCGTTGATCGTCTTTGGCAAACACTGGCCATGGCGACTCGTGGCGGTGTTGCTGATTGCGGCGCCGCATCTTTACGGCGCACCGCAACCCGCCGAGCACCATGCACTGGCACCGGATGACCTGCAGGCGCAGTTTCGCGTGGCGTCCTTGCTGGTCAACGGTGTGTTCTGGATGGCGCTGGGCGGGCTCAGCGGGTGGTGGTTCCAGCGGCAAGTACCGGGCGCGGAAGACATGAGTGCCGTAGCGGCCGTGAGGTAGCCCGGGAATTGCATGCATCATGTAAAGCCTCGATGGTGTGGCCGATCCCCGTCCTTTAGCAGTCCGGCTTGCCAGCGGTAGCGATCTTCAGAACGCCACCGCCGGCAAGCCGGGCTGCTACAGGCGACCGTGAAAATGCCGACCCTCCGGGCCGCGACAGGCGATCTCAATCTTCAAAGGAAACCCTATGCGCAAAATCAGCGTGGGTATGGTGCTGTTCCCCGGCTTTCAACTGCTGGACATCGCCGGTCCCAAAGACGCCTTCGCTCAGGTCAAGGTCTTGAGCGAAGGGGCTTGTGAATACGAAATGCTAACCGTCGGCACCACCCGCAGCCCGTTGCTGTCGTCCAGCGGGCTGACGGTGATCCCGGACCGAACGATTTTTGACCCCTGCCCGCACTTCGACACGGTCATCGTTCCGGGCGGACTGGGGATTTTCGATGTCTACGCAGACTCGACCCTCGGAGACTGGCTCAAGGTCCAGGAAAAACGCTGCCGCCGTCTGGCCGCGATCTGCAACGGGGTGTTCGCTTTCGGTGCGGCGGGCCTGATCGACCGCAAGTCGGTCACCACCCACTGGATGGACGCGGCGCACCTCAGTGAGCTATTTCCTTCGGCCCACGTCGACCCTGACCACATCCACGTCAAGGACGGCACGATCTACACCACCGCGGGTGTCACGGCGGGGATCGACCTGTCGCTATTGATGATCGAGGAAGACTTCGGCAAACGCATGGCCATCGACGTCGCCAAATACCTGGTGGTGTATTTGCGTCGGGCCGGTGGGCAATCGCAATTCAGCCCGTTGCTCGACATTCAGGGAGGCGTCGATTCCCAGGTCGAGGCGATTCAGGATTACATGCTCGCGCACTTGCACATCGATCACAGCCTGGCTTCCCTGGCCGAACGGGTGCACATGAGCCCGCGCAATCTGTCGCGACTGTTCACCAAGGAAACCGGCACCCCGCCCATGGCCTTTCTCGCCGATGCACGGATCGACGCCGTGCGCCGCTATCTCGAAACCACCGAACAATCGATGAAGGAAATCTCCCGTCGCTGTGGCTTCGACAACGCCGACAGCCTGCGTCGGGTGTTCGTCAAGCGGCTGGCCATCAGCCCGGTGGAGTATCGCCAGCGGTTTCACTCCGAAGCCATGAACGCCTCGTAGCGGTCGATCACTTGAAATCGCGACTGCGCACGTCCAGCCCGGTCAGCAGCGGGGTCAGGTCGAACAGCCGTTGGGCAATGACGTGACGGACCCCCTTCTGATACTCGAACTTGCCAAACACCTGCATCAATTGCGAACCCACCAACACCTTGCGCTGACGTTCGGCCAGGTCGCGCCAGACCACCACATTGATCATGCCGTGTTCGTCTTCCAGGGTGACGAAGGTCACGCCGCTGGCCGTGCCCGGTCGCTGTCGGCCCACCACCAACCCGGCGACACTGAATTGCCGTCCGTGCTCTTCATCGAGCAAGTCCTTCGAGCTGCGAAACCGTTTGGCGGCCAGTTTGTTGCGCAGCAGCGACAGCGGGTGCGGCCCCAGCGTCGTGCCGAGGGTGTTGTAATCGGCCATCAGGTCTTGGGCCACGCTCGGCAAGGGCAGTGCGACTTGAGCTTCCTCGGCAAAACAGTCATCGCCGAACAACGGACGTTGCACCTCGACCCCCGCCATTTCCCAACGTGCGCGATGACGATGCCCTACCAGACCGCGCAAGGCCCCGGAATCCGCCAGCGCCGCCCGCGCGCGGTTGTCCAGATCGGCACGCACGCAGAGGTCGGTGACGTCATTGAACTCGCGCACCGAGCGCGCCTGCTCGATGCGCCGGGCGTCTTCCTCGCGGAAACCACGAATCATCCGCAGGCCCATGCGGATCGCCAGGTCCTGGGAGTAGTCGCGGCCTTCCACCGGCTCTAGCGAGCAGTCCCAATCGCTGTAGCGGATGTCCACCGGGTGCACGTCGATGTGGTGGCGACGGGCGTCCTGTAGCAGTTGGTCGGGGCTGTAAAAACCCATCGGCCAGCTGTTGATCAGGGCGCAGGTGAAGGCAGCGGGCTCGTGGCATTTGAGCCAGCAACTGGCGTAGGTCAACAAGGCGAAGCTGGCGGCATGGGACTCGGGAAAGCCGTAGCTGCCGAAGCCTTTGATTTGTTCGAAGATGCGATCGATGAAGTCCTTCGTGTACCCCTTCTCGGTCATCCGCTGGCTGAGACGGGCATAGTGAGGCTCGAGTCCGCCGTGGCGTTTCCAGGCGGCCATGGAGCGGCGCAACTGATCCGCTTCACCCGCCGTGTAATCCGCCGCGACAATGGCCAGTTGCATGACTTGCTCCTGAAACAGCGGCACGCCGAGGGTGCGCTCGAACACGGCTTTCAATTCCTCCGAAGGATAGGTCACCGGCTCTTCTTTGTTTCTCCGACGCAAGTACGGGTGCACCATGTTGCCCTGAATCGGTCCCGGCCGGACAATCGCAACCTCGATTACCAGGTCGTAAAACGTCTCCGGCCTGAGCCTCGGCAGCATCGACATCTGCGCCCGGGACTCGATCTGGAACACGCCAATGGTGTCGGCGCGACTGATCATGTCGTAGGTCGGTTTATCCTCGGCGGGAATGCTCGCGATGGTCAGGTCGTAGCCGCGATAACGGGTGACCAGGTCGAACGTGCGGCGCAACGCGCTCAGCATGCCCAACGCCAGAATGTCGACCTTGAGCAGTCCTACCAGGTCCAGATCGTCCTTGTCCCATTGAATGATCGTGCGATCCGCCATCGCCGCGTTTTCCACCGGCACCAACGTTTCCAGCGGCTGCTCAGAAATGACGAAACCACCAGGGTGCTGAGACAGGTGCCGGGGAAAGCCGATCAGCTCGCCCGCCAGCGTCAGCACCCGGCGCAGCACTGGGCTGTCCGGCTCGAAGCCTGATTCTTTCAGCCGATCGGCGGGCGGCAGGTTGTCGGTCCAGCGTCCGCAGCAATCGGCCAGGGCGTTGATCTGATCGGGCGGCAGACCCAGCACGCGCGCCACGTCACGAATGGCGCCGGCGCCGTGGTAGGTGCTGGCGACGGCGGTCAACGCCGCCCGGCCCCGGCCATAACGGCGGAAGACGTATTGCAGGACTTCCTCGCGGCGTTCGTGTTCGAAGTCCACGTCGATGTCAGGCGGTTCGTTGCGCTCTTCCGAAATGAACCGGGCGAACAGCAACTGGCCCTTGCCTTTGGACGGGTCCAGCTCGGTGATACCCAAGGCGAAACACACAGTCGAATTGGCGGCCGACCCCCGGCCCTGACACAGAATGGCTTGCTGACGGGCAAACCTGACGATGTCGTGCACGGTGAGGAAATAGCTCTCGTACTGTTTCTTGGCGATGATCCCCAGTTCATGTTCGATGTTTATCCGAGCGACCGTAGGGATGCCTTCAGGCCAACGCTCACGCGCCCCCTCTTCGGTCAAGTGACGTAACCACGTCGTCGGCGTATGCCCTTTGGGCACCAACTCGCGGGGGTATTCGTACTTCAGGTCATCAAAATCGAAGGTACATCGCCGCGCGATGACCAGCGTTTCGGCCAGTAACTCCGCAGGAAAGACATCCGCCAACATCGCCCGTGGCCGCAAATGTCGCTCCCCATTGGGAAACAGCCTGTGCCCCGCCTCGGCCACGGTCGTGTGATGACGGATGGCAGTCATGGTGTCCTGCAACGCACGACGGCCTCGGGCGTGCATGTGCACATCGCCGCTGGCGACGGCAGGCAAACCGCACTGACTCGCCAGTGCCAGCAGATGCGTCAACCGCTGCTGATCGTCCGGCCCGCAATGCAACTGCACACTCAGCCAGAGGTTGTCGGTGAACAGATCGCGCAGCCATTGACCTTGCTCACGTAACGTCGCGTTTTCTTGTCCAAGGTCCGGCACCCACAGGGCGAGCAACCCGTTGAGAGGCGACTGGAAATCCTCCCGAAGCAGACAATATTCGCCCTTCTTGCTGCGCCTACGTCCTTGGGTGATCAGCCTGCACAGCGCCTGATACCCCGCAAGATTTTCGGCTAGCAAGACGATTTTCGGTCCGTTTTCGAGGGTCATTTCACTGCCGACGATCAATGGCAGGCCGCATTCCTTTGCCGCCTGCCACGCACGCACCGCCCCCGCCAGCGTGCATTCGTCGGTGATGGCCAAGGCCTCGTAGCCATGCAACTTCGCCCGCTCGAACAACTCCAGAGCACTAGAGGCCCCGCGCTGAAAACTGAAGTTGGACAGGCAATGCAGCTCGGCGTACTGGCAGCTCATGCGAACCATCCGTGCAGCCACAGGCCGCTGTCATCGCCCACGCTGCGATAGGCCCAGCCACGCAGGCCGGTGCGAGTTTCGATCAGGTAATAATCACGGCGCACATCCCCACCGTCCCACCAGCCCGACTCGATCCGTTCAGGCCCTGCCAACACCCGCGAGCCGGTGTCTGTCAGGGCTTCGGGCTCACGCAATAGCCAACCGGGGCGAGGCACCGGGTTGAAGCCCACGGCAGGCTTGGTGTGCGAGGCGGGTTGCCATGCGCATTCGGGGCGATGGTCGGCGTGGAAGCTCAAGCCGCAGACCGCGTCATCGCCCAATCGCGCCCGCAGCCGCTCGCGCAACTGCTCCCACGGCATGCTTTGTTGAGGGCGATCATCGAACAGTTCTCGATGGGACGGCACGAAGGCCGGCAAGTCTTTGGCCGAAAGCTTGAGTGCCCGCACCGGGGACGGCACGACGATTTGCTCCAATCGCCCCCGGGCCAGTTCGAACAGCATGTTCGCTTCCCTTTCCGCGCTCAGCAGCCCCACCGGAATCAGCGTGTCCGGGGAGGTGCTGCCGACACTCGGCACATGTTCCAGATGAATGACGAAGCGTTGTACGCCGCTGTCCCGACCGCCGAGAAACAGCGCCAGATCGGCAATCATCCGCTTGAGGGGAAACAACAGCGCCTGATGGGATTCGACGTCGAAGTTCAGCTCGATGCGGGTCTCGAAAAAGTCCGGCGGCACATAGCATTCCAACGCCATCGGGCGACGCCCGGTCAGGGTATCCAGGTGTTGCAACACCGTTGAGGGAAAACGCCGCGCCAGGGTGTCGCGAGGCAAGGCCAGCACCTGCCGCAAGTGGTGCAGTCCCATGCGCCCTAACGCGGTGGCCACGTCCTGGGACAGCCCGAGGCGATTGACCGGCATCCGTTGCAGCACGTCTTGCAGCGTCTCGTTGTCGGTGACGGCCAGACCGTCGTGGGCATTGGCCAACATCCTCGCCGCCAAAGGGTTCGGTGCAACAACGATGCGATGACTGAACCCCATGGCGGTCAGCTCCTGGCGCAATCGCGCCTCGAATACCGGCCATGGGCCGAACAGTCCAAAGCTCGACTCGACTTCCATCAGCAACACGCGGGGGTATTTCAGGCTGACCTGGGAACTGAAGCGGTAGGCCCAGGCCGCAAGCAGACGATGCCAGTGTTCGGTCTGCTTCGGGTCGTATTCGACCGTGTCGAACCCACGGCTCATGGCGTGGGCGGCGGTCAACGTCAGTCCGGGACGCAACCCCAGATCACGGGCGGCGGCGTTCACCGTTTGCAACACACGGCGCTGAGCGGGACCGCTGATCAGGGCCAGCGGTTTATCAGGTTCGGCGCGACGACGCATGACGCCGTCCAGTGCCAGTTGCGGCAGCAGGACACAGGCCCAGAGCATGGAAACCTCAAGCGTCGGTGGTGAACGGGATGGGGGATGACGGGGCCAGCCCGCCTCGGCACTTCAGCACCCGCAACTGGCGGGGTTGGACATCAATGGCGATGCGCAGGGCCGCAGGCGAAGGGTTGGCGGCGGCTTGCTGACCACGGCAGGCGAACGCGAGGGTTTCACCCGTCTCCGCTGCCACTTGCAAACGACGCAGGGCGCGGTCATCGACCTTGCCCGGCCACGCCAGCACCGCCCCACAACTGCCAGAGCGCAAGCATTGCTCCACCGCCCACAAGGCATCGGTGTCGCTGGCCTGAATGATCGACAGCTGACGCACATCGACCCCCGCCGATTGCCAGGCCTGGGGGTATGGCACGAACGGCGGCGCGACCAGGACGATGCGTTCGCCCGCGTTGGCCAGGCGCGCCAGGGTCGGCCACAGCAGGCGCAACTCACCGCTGCCATTGGCGGGGATCAGAACTTCAGTGAGTGCCGCCGGGGGCCAGCCGCCAATGGGCAACGCAGCGTCGAGCAACGGGTGGCCTGTGGGTTGCGCCGCGACTGGCTGGACCTGCGCCCGCCCTTTCCAGACCCGACGCTCGTCCAGCAGCGCGTCAAGGCTGACCACCGCGCCCATCATTCCCGGCGCACCAGGCCGCAGAACACGCCTTCGATGGCGAAGTCCTGATCGGGACGCACGACAATCGGCGCATAGGCCGGATTGCGCGGCAACAGGCGCAATGTGTCATCGCCCCGCTCTAGCCGTTTGATTGTCACTTCGCCATCGAGTCGGGCCACGACGATCTGGCCGTCCCGGGCGTCGGCGCTTTGCAGAATGCCCACCAGATCGCCATCGAAAATGCCGTCTTCGATCATTGAGTCGCCTTTCACTCGCAGCAGGTAATCCGGCACACGCAGAAAGGTGCGGCTGTCGAGGGCAAAGGTGTCGGGGTTATCGAGGTCGGGGCCGATGGGCGCACCTGCGGCTACCCGACCCAATACCGGTATTTGCAGCATTTGAACGCGGGGTGTCGCGTCGATCAGGCGAATGCCACGGGCCTGATTGGCGGTGACTTCGATAAAGCCTGCTTCGGTCAACGCCACGATATGTTTGCGCGCAACGCTGCGAGACGCGAATCCAAACGCTTCGGAGATTTCTGCCAGGCTCGGCGGTTGGCCATTGTCGGCGATGCGATCGCGGATGAACGTCAGGATGGCAGCGCGTCGGGGAGATAAGTTCGTCATGGAGTACATTTGTACTCCATAAGAGAAACATATGCCAGCGCCGTTTATCGGGGGATGAAAGGTCGATCAACCGATGAGGAGTCGAAGCGCCAGGGAATGGCGCTTCTGAGGGAAAACATTACTCAAACCACCCCTGAATCTGAGGGTAACTGAGGGTGCTGTGGGTCACCGGTTCCGAACGCCCTTCCCCGAGGAAATCACGTCCTAATTGCTCGGCCAGACTCAACACGGTGATCGCCACACTGGAACCGGCGCTCAAGCGATGCACCCCCAGCTTCGCCAAGCCTTCTGCCTCCGGCAGGCCTGGCCGGGCCAACACGTTGATCGGCAGGTTGACGCCCTGAACGATGCGCGTGATCGCATCGACATCCACCACCGCCGCAGCGAACAGCCCGTCGGCGCCGGCTTTTTCATACAACTGGCCGCGTTTGAGGGTCTCCTCGACCTTCTGGTCATCGGCCACCAGATTCGCCAAGTACACGTCGGTGCGGGCGTTGATGAACACGTCCAGCCCATTGTTGGACGCCATGCTTTTGATCGCTTCGATCTTGCGCGCCAGCAAGTCAGGTGCGTCCGGACCGTCTTCAATGTTGATGCCCACGGCACCCACTTCCAGCACGCGCTTGACGTTTTCAGCGACCGTCTTTGGATCGTCCGAATAGCCGTGCTCGAAATCCACCGACAGCGGCACCTTGACCACCCGCGCAATGTTTGCCGCTGCATGGATGGCTGCCTCCAGCGGAAACACACGCCCATCGGCATACCCCTGTGCCCAAGCCACACCCGCGCTGGTGGTGGCGATAGCTTTGGCGCCGAGGCTTTCGAACAGCAGCGCACTCACGGCGTCCCAGGCATTGGGCAGGCGCAGCACGGTAGATTGGTGGTGCAGGTCACGGAACGTCTTGGCAGAGGCAGGCATGTTCAACTCCATGTGAAGGTGACGGGTAAAACACTGTTGAAGGGCGCTTGAGTCTAGAACAGCGATGCTTGGGCGGAGGCCATCTCGTCGCGGTTCTTTTTCGAGGATTTCGGCATCCCGCCTTCAAGGGTCAGCAACAGCTCTTTGGCCGCCAGGCCACCGGCAAATCCGGTGAGCGCGCCAGAACTGCCGATCACCCGATGGCACGGCGCAACGATAGAAATCGGGTTCTTGCCATTGGCCGCCCCGACCGCACGCACGGCAGCGGGGTTGCCGATTTCGATGGCGATTTGCAGGTAGCTGCGGGTCTCGCCGAACGGAATGGCGAGCAAGGCGTGCCAGACTTTTTTCTGGAAATCAGTGCCGTGGAAATCCAGCGGCAGGTCGAAACGGTTACGCGTTCCCGCGAAATATTCCGCCAGTTGCTGTTCGGCCTGATCAAGGATTTCGCTGTGGGGGGCTTCGGTCATGGGCCCCAGCAGGACGCGATTGGGGCGGTCGTTTTCCCAAAGAATCGCGGCCAACGCCGCACCCTTGGCCACCAGTTTCAACTGGCCGACGGGGGAATCGATGAAGCGATAAGTGAAGTTCATGGAAGGCTCCTCGTCTTTCGCACTGCGCCCATAGTAACCGGGTGTGCGATGAGGACCATCCAGATCTTGCGGTCAGATTCGCGACAGGAACTTCACGTCGGGCACCCCACCGCGCCGTCATTCAGGTTCTGCTTGTAGTTCTCGTACTGCAACGTCGCCTTGCCGTTGTTCCACTTCAGGGTCAGCACCAGGACGGAGTCAAAGTCGTCGCCCATCCAGTCCTTGACGAGTTTGAGGTCTTGGCCGGAGGCCTCTTCGGCGACTTTGTTGATCAGTTCGGGCAGGTAGCCGTGGGACCAGGCGGTGTAGATGGTGGCGTCGTGGTATTTATCGCGCATCAGCTCGTCGGCGAGGTCGCTGGTGTCGTTGGCGGCGAAGTCGATGTTGATCGGCAACCCGAGCTTGATCGCGCTCGGGCCGACGGTCATCAAAGGGCGCAAGTAGCTATAGGAATGATCGCCTGCGCCTTCTTCAACGTGACGGCTGGGGTTGGCGGCGAAGATGAAGTCCGCTTTGCCGAAGGTATCCGGCAATACGGTAGAGAGGTCGATGGCGCGGTTCAGGCCCTGGCAGTTCAACTGGCCGAGGCCCATGTCAGGCTTTTCCGCGTGGCGCAGGAACACCAGCGTCTGCGTGCCGTTCTTCGGTTCCGCATGCACGCCCCTGCCGACGGTAAACCAGAACACCGCCGAGCAGATCAACAGGATCGGCAGCAAGAAATAGGCGATGCGTTGCAGGGCTGTCGAAGTAACCGGGGTTTTGAAAAAGGTCATGATGGCCTGGATTCTTGTGGTGCGTGAAGGGCTGAGCGCCCTGAGCAACGTCCCTGTGAACTGGCATTTCGCTAGCGACTGCAGGCTAACGAAGCTTTATGTCCGTATGAAGAATGACCATGAGATAGGAAATGACCTCAGAGGTTGCATGCAAGCCTCTGATTTACCGGACTAATCGCTGAACGGTATGTAATAGGATGTTTCGAAAGCCCTTCAGGCAGGTACTTCGCGAACCCGATAGCGACTGCACACCACGGCGCTGACCACCACCGCCAACCCCGCCAGGCTGTAGACCCAGGACGGCGAGGCGATGGGCAGCACCACCCCGGCCAGCAAAGGCCCGACGCCCGCACCGACGTCACGCCAGACCGCATTTCCGGCCAGTGCCTGGACGCGCCCTACCCCCGGATTGCGCTCGGCCACCAGCGTGGTGACCAGCGGCAATTGCAGCGCACGCAGGATCAGCACGCCGCCCGCGCCGATGATCAGCCAGTGAAAGCCGAAGGCCGTCAACGCCAGGGTCGTCAGCGCCGAGAACACCACCAGCATGCGCACCGCCCCGTAGCTCGCGGCGGCGCGACCACCTAAAGGACTCAGGAGCATTTCCGAGACGTAACGCAACGCCAGCAGCACCCCGGCGATGAACACTGCGTTGCCACCCAGCACCGATTGCGCCTGCAACGACAGGCCGAAGATAAACAGCCCGTCCAGCGCGACGCCTTCGATGAAGGACCACATGGCCACGCTGTCCGGCGCCTTGAAGCGACGCCCGTTGGCGGTCGGCATCGCATGGGGAACGCTCGGCAGCCCTCGGGCGATGAACAGGCCGATGAGGGAAAAGAAGGCGAGTATCAGAAAGATCACCCGAGGGCCGAAATACATGCTTACCAGCGCCCCCAGAGGCAGCGCGAGCATCGGGCCGATGGCGATGATCGCCCGTGAGGTGCCTGACCTGCGGGCCGCGCCGGCAGGTTCGGAGGTTGCGAGAGCTTGGGTGGACAGGTTCAACGCCGCGTACGCCAATCCCCAGCCCAACCGCAGAATCAGCAGCCACCAGAAACCGGTGATGAACGAGTTGCCCACCGCGCAGACCATCGACACCAGCGAAGCCAGGGTCAGCGCCGCCCGGTCGCCGCGCTGTGCGTAGAAGCGCACTACGTAGCCATAGCCGAAGATCCGCACCAGCCGGTTGGCCGCCAGCAGCACCCCCGCTTCGGCGAGACTGATGCCAAAGGCGTCGGCGTTCATGGGCATCAGCAGGTACAACAGGACATCGCTGGGCAGGCACAGGCTGAGAACGGTCGCCGAACGGCGTGACGCAGCATCGGCATCTCGGGCAGGGACAGACATGCGCAGAAAAGTCCTGTAACACAATTGAAAAAAGCCAGCATGCAGACCGCGCCGAAGCCTGACAACTGTTTAATGCAGATATTTCACACAGTGTTTCTCGGGCAACACCGCTTCCGCAAACTGTTGATGGAGCAACTGCGTCCATGTCCTCTTGCCCCCAGTCGCCCCACGCTAGCCCGCACATGAGTTCATGGCACAGAGCCTGCATTATTCCATTTGAGCAGGCTGACTCGCGCTGACTGCCGTTTTCGACATAAGCAGCCCCGTGCAGCTTCAAACCCTTCGACTGGACTTGATCATGACCGCGTTCCCTCGCCTGCCCACTTCCCTGAAACTCCTGGCCGGTGCCCTGGCACTGACCCTGCAACCCTTCGCCCAAGCCGCCGAAGCGCCGCCGGCCGAGGTGCATCTGGATTACGCCTACTACTCGCCGGTAAGCCTGGTGCTCAAACATTTCGGCTGGCTGGAGAAGGCCCTGCCGAACACCAAGGTCAGTTGGGTGTTCAGCCAGGGCAGCAACCGCTCGCTGGAATATTTGAACAGCGGCGGCGTTGATTTCGCCTCGTCGGCCAGCCTGTCCGCTGTGCTGGCCCGTGCCAACGGCAGCCCGATCAAGTCGGTCTACGTCTACAGCCGCGCCGAGTGGACCGCGCTGGTGGTGCGCAAGGATTCGACGCTTAAAACCGTCGCTGACCTTAAAGGCAAGAAAATCGCCGCCACAAAAGGCACCGACCCGTACCTCTTCACCTTGCGCGCGCTGCAACAGGCGAAGCTGACCAAAGACGACGTGGAGCTGCTGCACCTGCAACACCCGGACGGCCGCATTGCGCTGGAGAAAGGCGACGTCGACGCGTGGGCGGGTCTCGATCCGCACATGGCCGCCAGCGAAATTCAGGCGGGTTCGCGCCTGCTGTATCGCAACAAGGACTTCAACAGCTACGGCGTGGTCAGCGTGACCGAGACGTACGCCAAAGAGCATCCGGAGGCGATCAAGACCGTGTTGAGCGCCTACGAGCAGGCCCGCGAATGGTCGCTGAAGAATCCGGAAGAGCTGGCGAAATTGCTGGCCACCGAATCCGGCCTGCCACTGGACGTCGCCAAGCTGCAACTGACCCGCACCGACATCAGCAGCCCGCAATTGACCGATAAAGACGTGACCGCCTCCAAAGCCGCCGCGCCGATCCTGGTGTCGGAAGAACTGGTGCGCAAAGGCACGAATGTCGATCAGGTCATCGATCAGTTGATTGACCCGACCTTCGGCATTGCCGTCGTCGCCAAGCCATGAGCAGCTCCCAGGTCGAATCGCTGAACGCCGAAGCCGGCACACCGGTTGCACCCGCCGCGTCCACGCCCAACCGTTGGCCCGGGCGCCTCAAAGGGCTGGTGGTGCCGGTGGCGATTCTGGTGCTACTGGAAATCGTCGTTCGCATCGGCTGGGTGCAGTCGTACCAGATGCCCGCGCCCAGCGAGATTTTCACCACGCTGACCGACCTGGCCAACGGCGCCTTGTGGAAACACATCAGCGCCAGCCTGCTGCGGGTGTTGAGCGGGTTCGGCATCGGCGCGGGCCTGGCCCTGCTGTTTGCAGCGTGGGTCGGATTGAGTCGGGAGGCCGAAGCCTATCTGGAACCCACGTTCGCGGGTTTGCGCTCGATCCCGAGCCTGGCGTGGGTGCCGCTGTTGCTGCTGTGGCTGGGCATCGGCGAGACCTCGAAAATCGTGCTGATCGCCATCGGCGCGTTTTTTCCGGTGTACCTCAACGGCGTGGCGGCGATTCGCGGGATTGATCGCAAGCTGGTGGAAGTTGGCAAGATGTATCGTTTCAGCCAGCGGCAGATGATTCTTCACCTGTTTCTCCCCGCTGCCCTGCCCGGCCTGTTCACCGGGCTGCGCTCGGGGTTGAGCCTGGCGTGGATGTTTCTGGTGGCCGCCGAACTGATCGCCGCGACCAAGGGCTTGGGCTATCTGCTCAGCGATGGGCGCGAGACGTCACGGCCTGACATCGTGCTGGCCGCGATCATCGTGCTGGCGCTGCTGGGCAAGATCAGCGACGGCGTGTTGGCGATGCTGGAGAAGCGGCTCCTGGCGTGGCGGGATACGTTCAAGGGTAATGGCTGACTCTACATTGACTGATACGGCGTCATCGCGAGCAAGCTCACTCCTACAGGGGAACGCTTTTTAATTGTAGGAGTGAGCTTGCTCGCGATAGCGATGTACGTGGCACCATCGAGACACCAACGACCCCAAGCACCACCTTTCATCCGATCCCGAGTTGACGACACCCCTCGCTTTGGTGTTTCCTGAAACCGGTTTCAGAGCCTCACACGCTCGACAATAAAAGCCTGCTGATAAATCCAATAAGGGTCAGGCCGTGAACAGCATTCCGACACCGACGCGTGCCCGCGTCACCATGAATGACGTCGCCGACATGGCGGGCGTTTCCAAGGCCAGCGTCTCGCGCTTCATTGGCGATGACCGGCAATTGCTGTCCGAGGCCATTGCCCGGCGCATTCAACACGCCATCGACACCCTCGGCTATCGCCCCAACCAGATGGCCCGTGGCTTGAAACGCGGCCGCACCCGCCTGATCGGCATGCTGGTGGCCGACATCCGCAACCCTTATTCCATTGCTGTCATGCACGGCGTCGAAACGGCCTGCCGCAAGCACGGTTACAGCCTGGTGGTGTGCAACACCGACCGCGACGATGAGCAGGAACGCCTGCACCTCGCGGCTCTGCGCTCGTACAACATCGAGGGACTGATCGTGAACACCCTCGGCCATCATCTGGACGAATTGCGCGAGTTGCACACCGAATTGCCGATGGTGTTGGTGGACCGCAAAGTCGATCAACTGGACAGCGATCTGGTCGGGCTCAACAACGTCGATGCCGTCACGCAAGCGCTGGATCACCTGCACCACACCGGCTATCGCGACATCCTCATGGTCACCGAACCTCAGGACGGCACCAGTTCGCGGGTCGAGCGGGTCGACGCGTTCAAGACCGGCCTTGCCCGACGCAGCGGCTTCCGTGGCCAGGTCTGTGAAACCGGCCCTGCCCTGCGCGATCACCTGCGCGCCTTTCTCGATGATCAGGGGCACGGCCCCAAAGCCTTGTTCACCGGCAACGGCGTTGCAACCCTGAGCACGACCCGCCAGTTGCACGCATTGGGCTGCCATCTGTTCGATGACATCGGCCTGATCGCCCTCGACGAGCTGGACTGGTACCCCCTGGTCGGCAGCGGCATCACCTCCCTTGCCCAACCGACCCACGACATCGGCGTGACGGCGTTCGAGTGCCTGCTTAATCGCCTGCGCGGGGACCAGGAGCCAGTGCGGCTGTACGACTTTCCAGCGCAACTGATCGTGCGCGGTTCGACCCGACAGCGATCCTGACCCTCTTCTTTTATAAAGCAGGCTACCCGCCTGTCCGTTTGAAGAACTTTCTTCGAGCACCTTCGCTCGAACAAAAATGAAACCGGTTTCAGAGGACAACAATAATGAACCGATTCCCCGTTGCCATCAGCCTGGGCGCCTTCGGTGCCGACGTCGTTCGTGAACGCGGCCAAGCCAGTTTTATCCCGCTGCTGGTCGAGGCTGGCGTGACCCGCATGGAGCTTCGCGAGGAGCTGTTCACAGGCCGCGAAGACCTCGTCGCGTTGGGCGAAGCCATCCGCTCGCAAGGGCTGGAGTGTCTGTATTCGGCGCCGCTGGAGCTGTGGCTCGATGGCCAGAACGCGCCCAATCCCGAGCTGGAACTGACCCTGCAACGGGCGACGGCCTGTGGCGCGCCGTGGCTGAAAGTGTCGTTGGGCCACCTGACCGAAGACAGCGACATCGCTGCCCTGGCCGATCGCCTCGCCCGTTACGACGTGCACCTGTTGGTGGAAAATGACCAGACCCCACAAGGCGGCCGCCTGGAACCCCTTGTCCGGTTCTTCGCCCGGATCGACGCCCTGCAAATGCCCATCGGCATGACTTTCGACATCGGCAACTGGCTGTGGCAGGCGCAATCGGCCAGCGCCGCAGCGCAACAATTGGGCCGTTACGTCGAATACGTGCATTGCAAGGCGGTGTCCCGCAACACAGCCGGCAAGCTGATCGCCGTGCCGCCGCGCCAGACTGACTTGCACCTCTGGGAGCAGTTGCTCAAGCACATGCCCCTCGGCCTGCCCCGTGCGGTCGAATACCCGCTGCAAGGCGACGATCTGCTGGACGTCACCCGCACCCAAGTCAATGCCCTTGCCCAATTGGGCCAGCGCCACACGCACACGTCGTCGGAGGCCATGAGCCATGTCTGAGATCGATATCCTTTCCTTCGGCGAAACCATGACCATGCTGGTCGCCGAGCAGACCGGCGATCTGGCCGCTGTCCGCCACTTCGAAAAACGCATCGCGGGCGCCGACAGCAACGTCGCCATCGGCCTTTCGCGCCTGGGCTTCAACGTCGCCTGGCTGAGCCGGGTGGGCAATGATTCGATGGGGCGTTTCGTCATCGACAGCCTGCAACAGGAAGGCGTCGACTGCCGCCACGTCACCGTCGATCCAGCCCACCCCACGGGCTTTCAGTTCAAGTCGCTGGAGCTGGAAGGCGCCGACCCGGTGGTCGAGTATTTCCGTCGGGGCTCGGCGGCCAGTCACCTGTCCGTCAACGACATCGTTCCGGCACTGTTGAAGGCGCGGCACCTGCACGCCACGGGCATCCCGGCGGCGTTGTCGGCCACCTGCCGCGAACTCTCGCAGACGCTGATGATCCAGATGCGTGAGTCGGGTCGCAGCGTGTCGTTCGACCCCAACCTGCGGCCGTCGCTGTGGTCGAGTCAGGCCGAGATGATCCGTGAGGTCAACCACCTTGCCAGCCTTGCCGACTGGGTCATGCCCGGCCTGGCGGAAGGCGAGTTGCTGACCGGTCGCGACACCCCGGCGGACATCGCGCAGTTCTATCTCGACAAGGGTGTGGAAGCGGTGGTGATCAAACTCGGCGCGAAAGGCGCCTACTACCGAACTCAACTGAATCAGGCCTTCGTGCCCGGCGTGCCGGTGGCACAGGTGATCGACACCGTGGGCGCGGGCGATGGCTTCGCGGTCGGGGTGATCAGCGCGCTGCTGGAGAACCTCGACTTCGCTAAGGCCACCGCGCGGGGCAACTGGATCGGCGCCCAGGCCGTGCAGAGCCGAGGCGACATGGAGGGCCTGCCGACTCGCGCAGCCCTGCAAGCCGCCGAATCAACAGCCGAATCAACAAACGCACCACGACGACAGACCGCGTGACACCCGTTTTACCCGAACCGCCATTCCCATCACCTGCTGCGACAAGAACAACACCCTCAGGGAGCTTGACATGGAAAAGCTACTCGACACCGTGAAACACGCAGGCCTCAAACGCCGCTGGCTGCTGATCATGCCGATCGTGTTCATCACTTACAGCCTCGCCTATCTGGACCGCGCCAACTACGGCTTCGCCGCCGCCTCGGGCATGGCCGAAGACCTGCACATCACCCCCGGCATGTCGTCGTTGCTCGGTGCGCTGTTTTTCCTCGGTTACTTCTTCTTTCAAGTGCCGGGGGCGATCTACGCGCAAAAGAAGAGCGTTAAGAAGCTGATCTTCGTCAGCCTGATTCTCTGGGGTGGCCTGGCGACCCTGACCGGCATCGTCTCCAACGCCTACATGCTGATCGGCATCCGCTTCATGCTCGGCGTGGTAGAAGCGGCGGTCATGCCCGCCATGCTGGTGTACCTCTGTTACTGGTTCACCAAGGCCGAGCGCTCACGGGCCAACACCGTGCTGATTCTCGGCAACCCGGTGACCATGCTGTGGATGTCGGTGGTGTCTGGCTATCTGGTGGCGCATTTCAGCTGGCGCTGGATGTTCATCGTCGAGGGCTTGCCTGCGGTGATCTGGGCCTTCATCTGGTGGCGCCTGGTGGACGAACGTCCGACCCAGGCCAAGTGGCTGACCGCCGAGGAAAAGACCGAATTGCAAGCGCGTCTGGACGCTGAGCAGGTCGGCATCAAGCCCGTGAAGAACTACGCCGAAGCCTTCCGTTCGCCGAAAGTCCTGCTGCTCGCGGCGCAGTATTTCTGCTGGAGCATCGGCGTGTACGGCTTCGTGCTGTGGCTGCCGACGATCATCAAGAAAGGCATGCAGATGGACATGGTCGAGGCCGGTTGGTTGTCAGCGTTGCCTTATCTGGCGGCGGTGATCGGCATGGTCGTGGTCTCGTGGGCGTCGGACAAGACCCAGAAACGCAAACTGTTCGTCTGGCCGCCCCTGCTACTGGCTGCCATTGCGTTCTACGGCTCCTACGCGCTGGGCACCGAGCATTTCTGGTGGTCGTATTCGCTGCTGGTGATTGCCGGGGCCTGCATGTACGCGCCGTATGGCCCGTTCTTCGCCATTGTTCCGGAAATCCTCCCGGCCAACGTCGCAGGCGGCGCCATGGCCCTGATCAACAGCCTCGGAGCCCTCGGATCGTTTGCCGGTTCGTATCTGGTGGGGTATTTGAACGGCGCGACCGGCACGTTGAGCGCGTCGTACCTGTTCATGAGCGGCGCGTTGCTGATGTCGGTGGTGCTGACGTTGCTGCTGAGGCCCGACACAACGGTAAAGCCCGTGCGTGATGAACCGACGGTTCGTCGTGCGGCAGCGCATCCATAAACCAAACGCAGCCTTGTGGGAGCCGGCTTGATACGGGCCGACTCCCACAGAATGCTGCGTCAGATCACAAACCGGGTCACCATCGCTTTCAGATCCACCGCCAGACGCGACAGCTCGTGGCTGGCCGCGCTGGTCTGGTTGGCACCTGCCGCTGTCTGTGCCGCCAGATCGCGGATGTTCACCAGGTTGCGGTCCACTTCCCGCGACACTTGCGCCTGTTCTTCCGAAGCACTGGCGATGACCAGATTGCGTTCGTTGATCTGGCTGATGGCTTCGGTAATGAGTTCCAGCGCATCCCCTGCCGAACTGGCCAGACTCAAGGTGCTGCGGGTGCTGTCGGTGTTGCGTGACATCGATTGCACCGCGTCGCCGGTCCGGGACTGAATCCCGGCCACCATCTGTTCGATTTCCGTGGTCGATTGCGCCGTGCGATGGGCCAACGCCCGCACTTCGTCCGCCACCACCGCAAAGCCGCGTCCCGCCTCCCCGGCCCGCGCCGCTTCGATGGCGGCGTTGAGTGCCAGCAAGTTGGTCTGCTCGGCGATGGAACGGATCACGTCCAGCACTTTGCCGATGTCACGGCCCTGCTCCGCCAAGCCTTCGACGAGACCCGTGGTTGCCTGAATCTGCTGGGTCATGTCCTGAATCGACTTGACCGTCTCCACTACGCGATCACGGCCCTGACGCGCCGTCTGGTTCGACTGCTGGGACGCTTCGGACGTGGACACCGCGTTGCGTGCCACTTCTTCCACGGCCGCTGTCATTTCATTCACCGCCGTGGCGGCCTGCTCGATCTCGTTGTTCTGCTGTTGCAGGCCGCGCGAAGACTCCTCGGTGACCGCACTCAGCTCTTCTGCCGCCGACGCCAGCTGGGTGGCCGAGCCTGAGATCAATTCAATGGTTTTGCGCAGGTTCTGCTGCATGGTGCCCAGCGCTTTCAACAGCTGCGCCGGTTCGTCCTTGCCGTCAATCTCGATCGGACGGGTCAAGTCGCCACCGGCAATCTCTTCAGCCACTCGAACCGCTCTGGACAGCGGGTTAACGATACTTTTGGTCAGCAGCCAGGCGAGCAGAACGGTCAATAACACCGCTGCCACCGAGACAGAAATAATCCCGACATTGGCACCGTCATACTGTTCTTTCGAGATCACTGCAGCCGCAGCAGCCCCTGCTTTATTGATGGCGATAAGTTGGTTGATCTGCACCCCCATCAAATCCGTAGCATCTTTCATGCGCGTGTTGATCAAGTTGCGCATGTCTTCCATCTTGTCCTGACGCGACAGCTCTAACACCTGGTTCTGCACGTCAAGAAAAGTGCTCAGCGTGGCGTCGAACTGCCGGTATACCGACAACTCCTCACCTTCGGCGGGCAACGCTGCGTAGTTCTTCTTCGCCTCCTGCAACTTGCCGATAAGTTCAGCAATACGGCCATCGGTTTCTCGAAGCGCTCCGGGTTCACGGTTGACCAGCGTGCGGAACGAGGTGATGCGCAGGCGCAGGGTGTTTTCCAGCATGTTGCCCAGGTAGCCCACGCTCGGCAGTTGGTTGGATTCCATGTCAGTCGTCGCCTGCCGGATCACGGCCATGCGGTTCAGGGAAAAAAAGCCCAGTCCGACCACCAGAACCGCAATGAATGCGAACCCCAGGAATGCGCGTGGCGCGATGTTCATGTTTCTTATCGACATGGGATGTCTCTCTTTAAAGTGCGGCGAAGTGCATCCATGCGACGATCCGGCATTCGGAACTCCACGGTCTTGACTCAAACGGTGACGGACGAAATGCTTCTAGGTGTTTTCAGTGCCCCTGATCTTCTATCGGCAGCGGGCCAACATTTATTCAGTGATCTTTAGAATATTTTTTGCACCGTGCCAGACGCGGGATCCAAAACTAGGAAGATGGCCATCATGTGTTAAACAAACTTTACATAGACACTGCTTAGGCAGTGTTTAAAGTTTTTTTGACGCCAATTTAGTTGCTCTTATTGAGGACATCACGCCCGAATAGCTCTAAAGGATGGTGTCCATAAGCCTTATACCTGAATAATTATTTAACCTTGGAGAAAATGACAAAAGGATATAAAGAACCATGAGCTGAATCAAAGAAGCGTAAAGATTCAAACGATGTAGGATTTTTTTCTCATCACTGTAAGAAGTCGGTGCTACCTTTACCTGACTTCTGATCTGTGAATCCTGCCCTCGATCAACGCGGAACTCGACAAAGCAGCGAGGTGCTCCGGCACACGAGCTGCGACGTTCTTCGAAGCCGGACGCCAGACCCTGTTTTTCCTGCCCTGCGGAGCTTTGGCATTGCTCGATTGAACGAGGTGGGTCCCATGAATAAAGTCACGTTCCCCAACGCCTGCCAGCTGATGCGCTGGCATTTTCATCCGGTCGGCTTCGAAGCCAGCATGGATGCACCCAGCAGCATGGTCGCGCGCCTCTTCGACCGAGCCAGCGGTGAAACGGTGATCGCCATTGCCGGGATACCCTGCGCAACGGTGATGAACGCGATGGACGTGGAACGCATCATCGAAGCCATTGAGCTTGAGCTCGAAACCTTCGTGCCGCAGCAGACGCTTTATCTGCATCAGGCTTGAACACATTCCCGAACATCTCGGGATCAACTCTGTGGGGCGCGAATTCATTCGCGAAAACGGTACATCCGAGGGTGATGTGCCGTCTGGAAGATCGATTCGCGAATGAATTCGCTCCCACAGTTGAATCAGCGTTCGGCCTCAAACGTCGTGGCGATACTGGAAGCTGTTAGAGGGGCGCGCATCACGCGTCCGTCGCAACACTTCCCCGTCGATCTTCAAAGAACGCCTTATCCCCGGCAATCCGCGCCGACGCTCTGGACGTGGCCGTCTCGTCATTGCCCGCCGCGTCGATGAACCAGTAGCAATGCCGCACCGCCCGGGTGATGGCTACATAGGCCAGGCGCAATACCTCGTCTTTCTGCGCGTTGTCGAACGCTTCCAGATCGCCCTCCCGGCCCAGACCCGCCAACTGATAGACCTGATTCTTGTAGGGCGATTGCGTCAAGTGCTGACAATCGCCGAGCAGGAAGACCGCGTCCGCCTGAAGCCCTTTGGAGCTGTGATACGTGAGTTGCTTGAGACGGCGTTCCTGGGGTGGCAGCGCGTAATCGGCGTTGACCACCGCTTGCAGCGCCTCCGGCAACTTCGCCCGCTCGCTGCCCTTGCGGTACAGCAGCAGGACGGAATCACCGGCGTTGTAGTGTTCGATCAGGCTGGCGACCAGTTGGTCGTCGTCGCGGTCCAGCACGGTGACCGGCAACAGCGTCTGCTCTGCCCCACTCGCCCTGGCCTTCTTGCCACTGATGGCGGGCGCGGCGCGGACGATGTGCTCGGCCGCATCGATGATGTGCTGGTGGCTGCGGAAGTTGTCGCTGAGCATGACCTTGGTGGTCGACGGCGAGGAAAACTCCTTGGGAAATTCCATGAAGAACTTCGGCGAGCTGCCGCGCCAGCCGTAGATCGATTGCCAGTCATCGCCCACGCACAACAGCGACGAGCGCTGCGCACCCCGGCCGGCGTGCAGCGTGACGCCTCGACTGCGGACTTCCCGCAGGCAGGCGCGAATCCACGACACGATCTGCGGTGACACGTCCTGGAATTCGTCGATCATCAGGTGCGACAGCGGACGCAGCCCGTCATCGCTCACCAGCTTCAGGTTCTCGGGCGACTTCTCGCCGAACAGCGAGAACATGCGGTTGTAGGTCATGACCGGCGGGGTCTGTTCCAGCAGGTGGTCTTCGAAGGCCTTCAAGAACAGGCTCAAGGCCTCGAAGAAGAACCGGTCCGGGTCTTCACTGGAAAAGCTCATCTGCGACACGGCGTCCGGCACGTCCAGCCCGAGGTTCTCGATAAAGCCCGCCGCCGCGACGAAACAGTCCAGCAACGGCGCCGCGCTCAGTTCCCCTTTGACCTTGTACTCGAAACCCGGCCCTGCGACTGCGGCGCCTGACAGTGACTGCATCATGCCCCGCGACGCGTCGTAGTTCTCCAGCCAGATGACGGGCTTGCGGCAGAACGCCTGGAACAGCGTGCGTTTGATCACCCACTCTGCCCACACGGGCAGCTTGGCGTCGGGCCGCCGCAGGTGCTGGTCCTCGCTTGGGTCGAAGCCCAACACGATCCACGCGTCCAGCTCGGCCGCGTAGCCATGCACGTGAAAGATCAGCCCGCTGACTTCCACGGTCTGACGCATCGGCTCGACGCCCTGAATCGGCCACGCACCCTTACGGATCCAAAGGTCTTCGATGACGTCGCACAGTTCCTCGTCGCGCTTGGACGACAGGCCCATGACCGTGATGCGTTTCTGCACATCGGGGTGGTCCCGGTCCAGTTCCTTGAGCTGCAACGAATGCCGGTACAGCGGCGCCATGACCTCGCGAAAACGCGGGTTGGCGGCGTACAGGTCGCGGTAGCAGAGGTTCATCTGCTGCCGTTGCGCGTCATTGATACGCAGGTCAAACGGGTTGCTGTCCTCGCCGTCGTCCAGCCGTTTGCCGAACAGGTCCGCGGTCTGACTGCTGAGGTTTTCGAACGCCTGCACCTGTTCGAACCCTGGCAGGCTGCGCACCAGCGGGAGAATGCGCGAATGGAACGTGCGAACGACGTCCCGCGCCTGACGCAGCGACAGGTCGTGGCCCCACAGGCCCATAACTTCGATCAGTTTGTTGATGAAATCTTTCCGCGACTCGCGGGTGAAGGTCACCACAGTCATGGCGTCCAGTTCGAAGCCCAGGTAGTGATGCAACAGCAGCACCCGAAGCACCAGCGAGGTCGATTTACCCGCCCCGGCGCCCGCGATGACGTAGGTGGACGGCGTGTCGCTGAAGATCATCTTCCATTGCGCGGCAGTGGGTTGTGCGTGAGGGGGCAGCTTTTCGGCGACATCGGCCTTGATGCGCTTTTTCAGCTCGTTGCTCAGGGGCAGGCGCCAGTCATCGAACAGGTGATCGTCCACCCTCGGCCCGCGATGCTCCAGCGGTCGCGTGTCGCGAATCACCAGGACGCGGCGCCCTTCCTCGATGCCGTCCAGGTGCCCTTCGGCGTACCCCTCGTTCATGCCCTCGGCGTGGCCGTTGAGGAAGCCGTCGGCGTGCCCCTGTTTCCAGGAGGGCACGTGCTGCGCTTCAAGACGTGACAGGCTGCCACCGATCAGGCGGGCCAGCAGGCGTTTGAAGAACGGCAGGCGGTCGGGGATGGTCAGGTCGGGAGGCAGTTCGTGGGGTGGCTCGGCGGGGAAATCGTGCGACACGCGGGCTCCAGCTATCAACGTTGGGCGAATAGGCGCCTATGGTCGCCCCATTCGTCGTGAAGCTCCAGCGAAATGCTTTGCGGTCATGGGGTTAGCCGATCAAGTGCAGGTAAAGGTCAACGTTTGGCGCTCATTAAATATCGGATTATCTGATTGTTATTACGCAAAACTTACGCTTTTTATCGATATGACTTTGACGGATCATTGCTCCATCGACTAACAGCGGTGCCCCCTTTGAACGACCCGGCCCTGCTAACGGAGGAACTGATCATGCTGCAACTGAGACCTTTCACATCCCTCGGCGGCGCCGACCACGGCTGGCTGAACGCGCATCACCACTTTTCGTTCGCCAACTACTATGACCCGGGCCGCATGAGCTGGGGGCAACTGCGGGTCTGGAACGATGACGTGATCGAAGCCGGCACTGGCTTTCCACGTCACCCGCACCGCGACATGGAAATCATCACCTATGTCCGTGAAGGCGCGATCACCCACGAAGACAGCCTAGGCAACCGTGGACGTACCGAAGCCGGTGACGTGCAGGTGATGAGCGCCGGGACCGGCGTGGCCCACAGCGAATACAACCTGGAGTCGAAAGAGACGCGGATTTTCCAGATCTGGATCATGCCGGATGAAGTCGGGGCTCCGCCGTCCTGGGGCGCCAAACCGTTCCCGAAAGGCAACCGCGAAGGCTTCGTGACGCTGGCCAGCGGCAAGGCGGACGATGACATCGAGCTGCGAATTCGGGCGAATGCGCGGTTGGTGGCGGCGAACCTGAAAGCGGGCGAAACCGCGGAATATGCGCTGGATGAAGGTCGCCGTGCGTATCTGGTCCCCGCGACCGGCAGCATCGAAGTCAACGGCCTGCGTGCTCAAGCCCGGGATGGCGTGGCCGTGGAGCAAGAACGCGTGCTGCGCGTGACGGCCATTGAAGACAGCGAGATTGTGCTGGTGGATGTGGCGTAAAGCCCCTGCAATGCAAACGCCCCGGTTTCGTGAGGAACCGGGGCGTTTTTTTGTCACAGGATTATCCCTGTGGGTTGTCTTTCATCGATCCTGTGAGATAGCGGTGCATCGCAGCCAGGCGACCGATGCGCAATCCGGAACTACTTCGGCGCGATGGCCGCATCCACCAGCACCTGCGCTTCGGCCACCAGGCGTTTCAGGTGGTCCTCACCCTTGAAGCTTTCGGCGTAGATCTTGTAGATGTCCTCGGTGCCGGAAGGCCGCGCGGCGAACCAGCCGTTTTCAGTCATCACTTTCAAACCGCCGATTGCCTGGTCATTGCCCGGTGCCTTGCTGAGGATCTGCTCGATCTTCTCCCCTGCCAGCTCGGTCGACGTCACCTGCTCCGGCGAGAGTTTGCTCAACAGCGCCTTCTGCTCGAAGTTCGCCTTGGCCTCGACGCGGGTGGAAACAGGCTCGCCCAGTTCATCGGTCAGCGCCTTGTACATCTCGCTCGGGTCGCGGCCTTTGCGGGCACGGATTTCTGCCGCCAGCAGCGCCGGGATCAGGCCGTCCTTATCGGTGGTCCAGACCGAACCGTCACGACGCAGGAACGACGCCCCCGCACTCTCCTCGCCACCGAACCCCAACGAGCCTTCGTACAGCCCCTCGGCGAAGAACTTGAAGCCCACCGGCACTTCGTACAAACGACGGCCCAGACGCTGGGTCACGCGGTCGATCATGCCGCTGCTGACCACGGTCTTGCCGACCGCCGCATCAGCGCGCCAGTCAGGACGGTTCTGGAACAGGTAATCGATGGACACCGCCAGGTAATTGTTCGGCGCCAACAGGCCACCGGTCGGGGTGACGATGCCGTGACGGTCGTGGTCCGGATCGCAGGCGAACGCGACCTGGAAGCGATCTTTCAGACCGATCAGGCTCTGCATCGCGAAGTTGGACGACGGGTCCATGCGGATCTTGCCGTCCCAGTCGACGCTCATGAAGCGGAAAGTCGGGTCGACGAATTTGTTCACCACCTCCAGGTTCAGGCCGTAATGCTCGCCAATGGCCGACCAGTAACGCACGCCCGCGCCGCCCAGTGGGTCAACGCCCAGACGCAGATTGGCGCCACGGATGGCGTCCATGTCGATGACGTTCTTCAGGTCGGCGACGTAGGTGTTCACGTAGTCGTGGCGGTGAGTGGTGTCCGCGCGCAAGGCCTTTTCAAGCGTGATGCGTGTGACGCCGATGATCTTCTCGGCAAGCAGTTCGTTGGCCTTGGTTTCGATCCACTTGGTGATGTGCGAATCGGCCGGGCCGCCATTGGTGGGGTTGTATTTGAAACCGCCGCTTTCCGGCGGGTTGTGCGACGGCGTGATGACGATGCCGTCAGCAAGGCCCGACGTACGGCCTTTGTTGTAGCAGATGATCGCGTGGGACACCGCCGGAGTAGGCGTGTACTCATCGCCTTCGGAAATCATCACGTTGACGCCGTTGGCCGCCAGCACTTCCAGCGCCGAGGCGGCTGCCGGGGTGGACAGCGCATGGGTGTCGGCGCCGAGAAACAGCGGGCCATCGATGCCGTTGGCCTGACGGTACAGGCAGATGGCCTGACTGATTGCCAACACGTGCCATTCATTGAAGCTCAGGTCGAACGAGCTGCCACGGTGACCGGACGTGCCGAAGGAAACCCGTTGGGTGGGAACCGAGGCGTCCGGCTGGCCGGTGTAATAGGCCGTCACCAGACGAGGAAGATCGACCAGCAATTCCGCAGGCGCCTGTTTGCCTGCGAATGGACTGATGCTCATGGGAAACCTCCGTGGATGGAAAACGTGAGAAGAAGAAAAAAGAGGCAGCGCAACAGATAAAAATGCCGGTATCGCGGCAGTTTACTGGCAGTTGGACCGCCTTGCTCGGCTATCGATCCGTAACCGCTTGAGACAATTGCACGGGCCGACCTACAGCTGCCACCACGTCGGCAACAACTGCTGAATCTTGTGCTCGGCAAACCGGTCGTCGATCAGCATCACCACCCCACGATCATCCTGACCGCGAATCACCCGCCCTGCCGCCTGCACCACTTTCTGCAGGCCGGGGTAGAGATAGGTGTAATCGTAACCGGCGCCGAACAACAGGCTCATTCGCTGCTTGAGCTGTTCGTTGACCGGGTTGATCTGCGCCAGGCCGAGGGTCGCGATGAACGCGCCGATCAGCCGCGCCCCCGGCAAATCGATCCCTTCACCGAACGCGCCGCCCAGCACCGCGAAGCCAATGCCCTGGCTCTCAGGGGTGAAACGATCGAGGAATGCCTGCCGATCAGTTTCGGCCATGCCCCGCGACTGCTGCCACAGGGGCACGTCGGGGTGGCTGGCGCGCATCAATTCCGCCACCTGTTGCAGGTAGTCGAAGCTGCTGAAGAATGCGAGGTAGTTGCCAGGGCGCACCTGGAATTGCTCGGCCATCAGCGCCACGATGGGCGCCAGCGACGCCTGTCGATGGGTGTAGCGGGTGGAGATGCGGCTGACGATGTGCACGTCCAGTTGCGCCTTTTGAAACGGCGACTCGACATCGATCCACGCCGTGTTCTCCGGCAGACCCAGCAGGTCGCGGTAAAAATGCCGGGGGTTGAGCGTGGCCGAGAACAGCACCGTGCTGCGGGCGGCGGTGAGGCGCGGGCGAATGAATTCGGCAGGCACGACGTTGCGCAGGGTCAGTTTCGACAGCGCCTTGTTGCCCCTCGCCTCGCGCTTGCTGATGTCGAACAGGTAATGCTCACCGAACAGCTCGGCAATCCGCCCGAACTGGATCGCTTCGAAATAGAAGCTTTGCAGTTCGCCGTTGGCCGCGTGGGGATGATCGTTGAAATAATCACCGAACGCGGCGACGCACAGGTTGAGCGCCGAGAGGAATTTGCCAGGGGTCGCGGGATAGGCCTGGTACGGCGCGACCTGGTCCTTGTGCAGCGCGTTCCACTCGCGATTAAGCCGTTGCAGGGATTTTTTCAAGGGCTCCGGCGCGCTCTGCCGGACCTGATTCAAAACGAATTGGTCGAGGCTCGCGCTGTACATCTGCCGAGCACGCTCGACCATGTTGTGTGCCTCGTCCACCAGCACCGCGACGCGCCACTGATTGAACTGGCACAACCCGAACAGCAAGGCGCTGAGGTCGAAGTAATAGTTGTAGTCGGCGATCACCACGTCCGACCAGCGCGCCATTTCCTGGCTCAGATAATAAGGACAGACGTCGTGCCGCAAGGCCACTTCACGCAACCCGGGCTGATCCAGCCAGCGGTGGGCCACAGCCTCGCTGCGGGCGGCGGGCAAGCGGTCGTAAAACCCTTTAGCCAATGGGCAGGAATCGCCGTTGCAGGCGTTGGCGGGGAATTCGCAGGCCTTGTCCCGCGCGACCATTTCCAGCACACGCACATCCAGCTCGGGGGCGCTGCGGCCGATCACGCTCAAGGCATCCAGCGCCAGCTTTCGGCCCGGGGTCTTAGCGGTAAGAAAGAATACCTTGTCGAGCTTTTGGGTCGGCGTCGCCTTGAGCATCGGGAACACCGTGCCGATGGTCTTGCCGATGCCGGTCGGCGCCTGCGCCATGAGGCAACGCCCGGTGCTGACGGCCTTGTACACCGACTCCGCCAACACCCGCTGGCCCGCTCGGAACGCACCGTGAGGAAATTTCAGATCGGTCAGCACGTCGTTTCGCGTTTGAACATGGGCCATTTCCTGACGTGCCCAGTGCAGAAAAATCTGACACTGCGCCTCAAAGAAGGCCTTGAGTTCATCAGCGCTGTGCCGTTCGCGAATCAGGGTTTCCTGCTCGTTGATGATGTTGAAATACACCAGCGTGACGTTCACTTCAGCCAGCTTCAACTGCTGACAAATCAACCATCCGTACACTTTGGCCTGGGCCCAGTGCAGCTGCCGGTGATTGGCGGGCATCTTGTCGAGGTCGCCGCGGTAGGTCTTCACCTCTTCCAACTGATTGAGCGCCGCGTCATAGCCGTCGGCCCGGCCTCGGACGTTCAATTCCTGGTAGGCGCCGGACAGGGGGACTTCGGCTTGATAGTCAACCCCGCGACTGGACGCCACCGTGCGATGTCCGGCGATCCCCTCTTGGGCCGTGGGCGATGGCGTGAAACGCAGATCAAGGTCTCCGACCTTGGCCGTGAACTCGCACAAGGCCCGCACCGCGATGGCATAGCCGTGCTGCGGATCGACCGCTGGCTGCACAGGCCCGGGCGGCGATGCATCCGGGCCGGCATCGACAGCGGGTTCGGGGGAAAGGATGGCGGTCACGGGAAGTGGCAACAGGCAGTCTGAATACTGGACGGGCATACAGATAGCAGGTGCGCGGTGGGTCTGGCAAACAGAAATGGATCGGCGGCGCCCTGGACCAGAGCACCGCCGCGAACTTGATCGTCCGCTACGAACGCCCTACCCCAACCGCTCCTGCACCAGCGCATTCCTGACATGCACCAGCATCGACTCGATGTTCTGGGTCCAGTCCGCTGCGCCGCTCAGGCACAGGCTCTGTTGGTGCAACCCGCGCACGCTGAACAGCTCACCGGGGGCGATGACGATGCGTTGTTCCAACAGCCGCTCGAACACCCGCCCCATGTCCACGCGATGCTTGCTTTCCAGCCAAATCGTCGCGCCGCCCTGAGGCCGTTCAAAGGTGACGTCGTCTCCCAGGAAGTCATCGATCATCAGCCCCAAATGCTCCACCCGCTGCTGCAAACACAAGCGCAAGACGTGCAGGTGTTTGTCCAGTTGGCCTGAGTTGTACAGGCGGGCGATGGCTTTCTGTCGAATGGGTGGCAGGCGAAACGAGCGCAGCAACAGCTGGCGGTGCCACAAGGCGCGGGAATGGCGGGTCAGCAGGTAGCCGAACGGCGCCTCCAGGCCGATGGTCTTGTCGAAGGCGCCGACGATCAACAGCCTTTCCGGATCGATCAAATCCCGCAACGGCGTGAATTGCTCGTCGAAGCACAGGCCGCCCTGGCTGTCGTTTTCCAGCACCCAGACGCCGTGCCGATTCAGCACCTCGGCCAACCGTTTCCGCTGTTCCGGCGCCATGATCCGACCGCGCACGGTGTCCATTCGCGACGACAGCACCGCCATTTTTACCTCGCTGTGGCGCAATAAGCCTTCCAGCTCGTCGGGATCGATCACGCCGTCGGCATCCGTACACAGCTCGATCACCCGAACGCCAAACGATTGCAGCGTGCGCAGGATATTCCAGCCACACGGCGACTCGACCAATACCGCGCAATCCCGCAATTGCAGCGCCTTGAGCACCGTCTTGAGCACGCCGGTCTTGTCCGGACCGATAAAAACGTTGTCCGGGTGCCAGCAATGCTCGGTGGACGACGTGTAATACGCGGCCAGCGCCGTGCGTAATTCGATGTCGCCAAACGGCTGATAGCGTGGGTCGGACTGGCAGGGATAATGCCGCATCAGGTCGCGCTCCACGCTCAGCAACGGGCCGTCCAGCGACTGCAACAGCGTGGGCTCATCGGCACCGAAAACGAACATGTCAGGGCGCCGCGTCCCGGCCTGAAACCGCGCCAGCAAATCTTCTCCCTCGCAGTGAACGTCGTTGCAGGGCTGAGGCAACGCGTAATAACCGGACTTGGGCACCGAACAGATCCGCCCTTCCTTCTCCAACAGCGAATACGCGTTTTGAACGGTTGAAATCGACACCCGCAGCCGTCGGGCCAGCAGTCGCAGGGACGGCAATTTGACGGCCGGGCCTTCGGGCAATTCGTGGGTCAGCCGCGACAGGTAGCGGTACACCATCTGGTAGGCAAAATCGGTCTTGTCGTTATTCATCGGACACACCCCATCCATGCGTAAAACGCAGGGTCAATGAAAGAAAATGCAGCCGCGCAGCAGGTCGCTCATGGCCTGCGACGCCCCCTTCAGCGGCCGGAAACCCGTTCCACCGCCGGTTGGCCCGTGGCGGGGTCGACGGTCGTCACCCAAGCCTTGTCCGGGTCGCTCGCGCGTACGCGGGCGATGATTGAGTGTTTGTCGCCAAAGTCCACGCGTGACCGCGCATAGAGGTTTTGCAGGCCTTGCAGGCTCAAGCCGCTGACGTCCACCAGCCACTGCACCACTTGATCGGGCGCCGGCTGACCCGACAACGCCCGGTGCAGATCGGCCTGCGCCACCAGCATGCCGGGATGACAAGCCCGCAAAAACACTTCCAGCTGCGCGCCCTCGTCGACAAAAGGTGCAAACAACAGGCACACCAGTTGAGCCTCATTGAGGCCGAACGCTTCTTGGGCGTAACCGTCCGCCAGAGTGCGTCGCAGGTCGACTTTTTCCGGCTCGTCATAGGCCGCCAGCGCTTGCTGAATGAGGCGCTTGGGCATGCGTTTGCGGCGCATCATTTCGGCGCCGAGCACCAGGTATTCGGCAATGCCCTCGGCGTATTCCCGGCCTTGAACGAATTGCGCCATGAGCCCGCGCATATGGGCCATGAGCAAAGGGTTCGCGCAATCGGATTCGCTGAAACTGAACGCCAGATCGTCGAAACGGAATCCCAGGAAATCCGTGAGCAACGCCCAATGCTCTTCAGTCTTGAAACCGATCAGATCCGCGACGGGCAAAAATGCAGGTCCCCTGTTCACGTGCGCAAATTCTGGCGCCTTCAGCATGAAATCCATGGGCATTGACTCCTCGCCATACAGCTCGCGGTAATACACGCGGCCGATACGGTCGATGGCGCTGATGGCCTGGCTGAAACCGAGGGGGTTCCAGCGTTCCACGTTCTGGCCGCTGCGCCCGCTCAAGCGCGCGATCCAGGTGGCGTATTGCTTTTGTTCTTTGAGGGTCTCGCCATTGACGACGGCGCTGACGCCGTCTCCCCAATTCGCCGCCCGACCCAGGCACTCGGCCATGCTCAGGTAACACGCGTTGCAAAAGGTGGTCCGGGCATCGCCCGCCGTCAGGTGCCCACCGAGCAGCATGTCGGATCGGTTCTGCTCACGTCCTGCCGCCGAAAAGGGCAAATCGGGTTCGAATGCCTGGACATACCGATGATCAACGACCAGCAACTCCACGCGAGGGTCGTCGTGAAGAAACAACGCCGAATAACAGCGGTGAATGTTGGCCATGACCGCGGACGTCATGCCCGCGTGGCGCATATTGACGACCCGCAACTTGAACGTGGCGGGCGAACGCCCCGCGATACTCAATTGCGCGGCCCGGAGCAACGCCACGGTATAGGCACTGTCCTTGCCACCCCCGAACGCCACCAGGACCCGATAGTTGCCAATCTGTTCGATACCACCAGCGGCAACGATCAGCCGTTGAATCAATAATTGCAGTGCCGTTCTCTCGGCCCGATTGAAATAACTCAACAACCGCTGCAGCACCTGTTGATAAACATAGTTCATCGCTTGTTCGTGAATGGAACTCATAACGTCGACACCTGAAATACTCAGTCCAGCCATAACATCCGAACTTTCCACGACGTTCCGCCGTCGAGGAAAAGCCAATAACCTGTGCCACAAGAACAGCTCGATCCTGGCTCAGGTCAACGATCAAGGGTTCCGAGCCCTGCCCCACAGCCGCCGGAGAGCGCGGGGACGGGCAGAAGACAGGGAAGGATTTCGAACACAGGCGCCCTGCACAAGGTATCGAAAAGGCGCAGCGGAAAGTGTGACATGACTCATTCCTTGAGTTGTATTGACTGAACTATTATCGGTGTCTCGATAATATTTACAAGGTACAGATACCGACTCGAATGGCGCCAGATTTAAACTTCCCTCGCGTTCTTTTAAACACAGTTGTTTATTCAAAACAGTATTCAGTCACAGCAACGGTGTCAGGCACGCGGCACTGACGAATGCAACAGGCTGTTTAATAACACGTCACCCATAAACAAAAAAGCCTTCCAGATCGCGTCAGGAAGGCTTTGTCGGGTGAAACATGGCCGGTAAAAAACGGGACGGGCACCTTGAACCGGCGACCGGATCCACTCATACGACGCTTGGCCACAGCGTCGATCATTCAGCCAGCGCGATGAATTGCGCTCAGGCAGACTCGACTTCCACCACTATGCGACCGCCTTCAGGGCAGCCATCCATCAAGCGGTGCGCTTCGACCAGTTGATCGAACGCAAAGACCTTGGTGATCTGCGGGACCAGCACGCGGTCAGCGGTCAATTGGTTGATGTCACGCAAGGCACGTTTCACGGCTTCTTCGTCTTGAGCGATACCCAGTTCGGGCTTGCCGGTGAAATTGCCCACACAGTGAACGAAGAACTGAATGTTTTTCTGGAACGCTGCACACGCCGGGAACGGCGTCTGATTGCCGCCCTGCAAGCCGTAAAGAATCAGGCTCCCACGGGGTGCAAGTACGTCGCCCAACATGGACATCTGCGGGCCGCCCAAACCGTCCAGGACGATGTCGACACCCCGATTGTCGGTGTACTTGTTGATCGCCATGAGCAGATCCTGCTCTTCGGTGTTCACGACCTTGTCGGCACCCAGCTTCAACAGGTATTCACGGCACGATTCGGTCTTGGTCGCGGCGATGACCTTGATACCTAGTGCCTTGCCCAGCTGCAGGAACGCAGGGCCCGCGCAATGGCTGGCATCGGTCACCAGAGCGGTCTGCCCCGGTTTGGCGCGAGCCAGGTCGACAAAGGCAAAGTACGCCATCAGCAGCGGCGTGTAATGTACGGCTGCCTCATTAGGCGTGAGAATTTCCGGATAACGGGTCACGGAAGTGGCGGGCAGTGTAATCAGCTCGCCATAAACCGGGTGCACGTTAGGGTCTGCAGAGGGAAAGCTGGCCACCTTGTCGCCAACGTTCAGATCAGCCACGCCATCACCGACAGCGGTGATCACGCCTGCCATTTCAGAGCCCAGACCGGCCGGCAGCCGCGCCTGAGAAGAAGCCAGATTCTGGCGCCACAGCACGTCGTACCAGGTAACGCCGATCGCCTGTACGCGCACTTGCACCTCGCCGGGGGCAGGCAACGCGACGGGCACCTCTTCTACCTTGAGTACCTCGGCCGGGCCGAACTGATGAAAACGGATCGTGCGGGACATTTCGAACCTCGCCTTATGAACCTTGATGCCATGAACTCTATCCGGGCTCTGCCGGTAACACTATCAGTGGCTATTAATAGTCGACATGCCTGTCATCGATTCTGTTGTTGAAAGGCGGTCATTAGATAACCATCGAATGCTCACGTATTCAAGGCGGACATTGTTCTTTTCTCACCCGGACTTTGCAACCCGATGCGCACATTCCGGATGAACGTCAGCATGACTGGCACGAAATCCCCCCGGGTCGGGTGGCTCGATCTCTCACGCCTCTTCAGTTGGGTGTCCTGAAATTGCCCAAGTTCAAGGCAAATTATCGATGGTCGTGATGGGTAACACGTTTGTATGCTTGCGCATGCATTCAAGGCTGATCAGAATCGGCATCATTCCGTAACATTCGTTCCCGAGCTGAACACTGGCAAGGCCTCTCTGGCCGCTCATAACCGACCATGTCCCTGAGACCCCCGTCATGAATCGCAACGACCTGCGTCGCGTCGACCTCAATCTGCTCATCGTGTTCGAAACCCTCATGCATGAACGCAGCGTGACCCGTGCAGCGGAAAAGCTGTTCCTGGGCCAGCCGGCGATCAGCGCGGCGCTCTCGCGTCTGCGCGGGCTGTTCGACGACCCGTTGTTCGTCCGCACCGGCCGCAGCATGGAACCCACGGCACGCGCCGTGGAAATCTTCGGCCTGCTGTCCCCTGCGCTGGACTCCATTTCCACCGCCGTGAGCCGCGCCGCCGATTTCGATCCGGCCACCAGCACTGCCGTGTTCCGCATCGGCCTGTCCGATGACGCCGAATTCGCGCTGCTGCCTTCGCTGCTCAAGCGCCTTCGCTCCGAAGCCCCCGGCATCGTGCTGGTGGTACGCCGCACCAACTACATCCTGATGCCTGCGCTGCTGTCATCCGGCGAGATTTCCATCGGTGTGAGCTACACCGATGATCTCCCGGCGAACGCCAAGCGCAAGGTCCTGCGCCGCAGCAAACCCAAACTGCTTCGCGCCGACTCGATGCCCGGCCCCATCACCCTTGATGATTTCTGCGCACGGCCCCACGCGCTGGTCTCGTTCGCGGGCGACCTGGGCGGCTTCATCGATGAATATCTGGAAAAGATCGGCCGCAAACGCCACGTGGTGCTGGCCGTCCCGCAATTCAACGGCCTGGCGACCCTGATCGCCGGCACCGACATCGTCGCCACCGTGCCCGACTACACCGCCGCCGTGCTCACCGCAGCGGGCGGTGTACGGGCTGAAGAATTGCCAGTGGAAGCCCGCACCTTCGAGCTGCACATGGCCTGGCGCGGTTCCCAGGATAACGACCCCGGCGAGCGCTGGTTGAGGTCGCGGATTCAGATGTTTTTTGGCGATCCGGACAGTCTTTAACGCTGTTTGCTGGCCTGTCCGCTTACCGAAGCAGCCGGATATTCTCGTTGATACGGTGCTGAACCATCTGCCGGGTGGCCAAGGTAATGGCGTTCGGGTATTGCTTCTGTGCCAAGGCTTCGAACCCCGCTCCAACATCGCACACGCGATCAATCAGGGCAGCAGCGACGTCCGCCGCAAGCTCGGCTTCTCTGGCAAGACCGAGCATGGCCGCACGGTCGATCGCCAATGCCTCGCCCATGACGTCCATCTGGTGATACCCCCCGGGCCCTTCGCAAAACGTAACGTCGTAAGCGGGCGCCAGGGTCCAGGCGCCGGTTGATGACATCACGTACGCGAAATTCTTCGGGTGATCGTCCCGGTTGTTGAACACCACATTGAAGACGGCACGTTCGAATGCGAGCGCTTTCCCGCGCATGTCGTTGGTGCACAGTTGCGTCGCCCGAAGGAAGTTGACGTAGTCCAATGAGCCCGGCGATGTGAAATCTGCTCCCGTGAATGCCGCAAGGCTCTGCATCGGCACGCGCAGGCCGTTTTTTCGATCAAAGCGCCGACTGGCGAAAGCCGCGAGCCCGTTGGGCAGTTCGAAATACAGGGTATCGGGCGTCGAGATGCCACACATCCGCAGGCACTCGGCATACAACGTCTCAATCGCGCACACTTCGGGATGCTCGCCCCGTGCAGGAAACTTGACCAGCCAGGCCTCGAAGGACGGATTGACCGCCGTTGTGAAGTGGCCGGTCTGCGGGTCGCGGTACACGAGGGCCTTGGGCCTGGCCCCCTGCGGAGAGCCACCCACGAGCATCAATTGCGCCAGAAACTCGCCACCGTCGCCATTGAGTACGTGCCGGACTTCAGCCGCCAGCGCGTCAAGCGAGACGTGTTGCCGGGCCTCCTCCCCTTCGGGTGCCACAGGCTCGAACGTCATCGCGCCCATCGCGTTGTCCCCTACGTACGCAAGTCGCTCCAGAGGCCCGATCCGGGCGGTGTTGAGATGGCGGCGCCTGAACAGCCGATCCATCAGCAGCATGCCCCAGCCATCGGGCAAGGCATCATAGACCGGGCCCGGCAGGCCTAGCTGATGAGGCGCAAACCCTCTGCGCAAGGTTTCGCCTTTAAGCGGGAGGGTGAATGAAGACAGCTCCAGCCCCCGCTTCTTCGCCTCCGCGCTGTATTCGAAAACGATCTGCGGACGCCCGTTGATCGCCGCCGTGGAGACCAGCGTGCCCCACAGCCAACGCTCGCCCCAACCTTCATAGAAAACATGCACTTGCTCAAGCATCAGTAGGTGCCCGCTTCACTCGTTGACGCCGCGTGCTGCGTTCATAACGGCGAATGTCATCAACACTTTCCAGGCGCGGCAGGAACAGCGCTTCGAGTTCCTTGCTTCGACCCAGCACCACAGCGACCCGGACAACGGTCTCCATGCCAACGTTGCGTCCGGCTTCAAGGTTCGACACAGTGGTGACCCCTACGCCAGCGCGCCCGGCCAGATCGCTCTGTGTCATCTGCTGGGCCAGACGTTCGGTGCGCAAGCGCTCGCACAGCTGTTTCACAATCTCGTCCGGTTTACTGAAGTTGAAATCTGACACGATCATGACTCCGCAGTAATAGATGCTTCAGCAAGGAGGATAGGAGGGTGTGCGCCACATATCAATGCTAAATCCATTATATTGGACCTTATGACGAATATTATGAGATAAGCGACACTATAATGGAGTTACCAAGCAGACCTTGATTGACTGCGATCAACGTGGCCATAGAACGACGCCCATTATCGTCCCAACCCCCGTCCCAGAGCCTTTGTAACCGGAAATATCATTCCCGCTGATATTTACCTTCGCCGTATTCGATTCGTGCAATAGAACCCCCGAGAACAGAATCCGCCCATCTCAATAACATCGGCGGATTTTCCCATGGTTCAGTCACTTACTCCCTTGCGCTATCCCCTTGCCGCGCTGGCACTGGTGGTGCTCAGCGCGTGTGGTAAAGGCCCTGAGACGGCAGCGCAGGCTCCGGCGGCAGCCAAGGTCAACGTGGCCAAGGTGCTTGAGCAGCCCGTCAACGAATGGGATGAAGTCACGGCGCGTCTGGAAGCTCCGGAAACCGTGCAGGTTCGTCCTCGCGTTTCGGGTCAGATCGATGCCGTTGCGTTCACCGACGGTGAGCTGGTGAAGAAAGGCGACCTGTTGTTCCAGATTGACCCGCGTCCGTTCGAAGCTGAAGTGCATCGCCTCGACGCCCAACTGCAACAGGCCAAGGCCGCATCGGTTCGCAGCAACAACGAAGCCCAACGTGGCGAGCGTTTGCGCACCAACAACGCGATCTCGGCGGAACTGGCCGACTCGCGGACCACCACCGCGCAGGAATCCAAAGCAGCTGTGGCGGCCATCCAGGCCCAGCTCGATCTGGCGAAGCTGAACCTGAGCTTTACCCGCGTGACCGCGCCGATCACTGGCCGTGTCAGCCGTGCAGAAATCACCTCGGGCAACATCGTCACCGCCGATCAGAGCATCCTCACCAGCGTGGTCTCCACCGACAAGGTGTACGCCTACTTCGACGCCGACGAGCGTGTGTTCCTCAAGTACAACCAACTGGCCCGCGATGGCAAACGCGGCGCGACCAGCCCGGTGTACATGGGCCTGTCCAATGAAGCTGAAAACCCGCATCAGGGCCAGATGAACTTCGTCGACAACCAGGTCAACCCACGCACCGGCACCATCCGTGGCCGCGCCGTGTTCGACAACAGCAAGGGCGAATACACCCCTGGCCTGTATGCCCGTCTGAAGCTGGTCGGCAGCGGCACCTACACCGCGATGCTGATCAAGGACGAAGCCGTCGGTACTGACCTTGGCAAGAAGTTCGTGCTCGTTGTCGACAAGGACAACAAGGCCACCTACCGCAACGTCGACCTGGGTCCGAAACTCGAAGGCCTGCGGATCGTGCGCAGCGGCTTGCAGAAAGACGACCGCATCGTGGTCAGCGGCCTGCAACGCGTGCGTCCGGGCTCACCGATCGATCCGCAAGACACCCCGATGGCCAGCGCCGAGACGCTCGCTGCTCTGCAACAACAGCGCCAGGCACTTGAAGCCAGCAACCAACCGAAGCCCCAGTCCAAACTGGATGCCAAAGTTGCCGCTGCTACGCCACGCGGTTAAGGGACACACTCGATGAATTTTTCAAAATTCTTTATCACGCGACCGATCTTCGCAGCGGTGCTTTCGCTGTTGATCCTGATCGCGGGCGCCATCTCGCTGTTCCAGCTACCGATCAGTGAATACCCGGAAGTCGTGCCGCCGACCGTCGTCGTGCGTGCCAACTTCCCCGGCGCCAACCCGAAAGTGATCGGCGAAACCGTGGCGGCGCCTCTGGAGCAAGCCATTACCGGTGTCGAGAACATGCTGTACATGTCCTCCCAGGCCACCGCCGACGGCAAACTCACCCTGACCATCACCTTCGCGCTGGGGACCAACCTCGACACCGCGCAGGTTCAGGTGCAGAACCGCGTCACGCGGACCGAGCCGAAACTGCCGGAAGAAGTGACCCGCATCGGTATCACCGTGGACAAGGCCTCCCCGGACCTGACCATGGTGGTCCACTTGACCTCCCCCGATCAGCGTTACGACATGCTGTACCTGTCGAACTATGCCGTGCTCAACATCAAGGATGAGCTGGCGCGTCTGAACGGTGTCGGTGACGTGCAGCTGTTCGGTATGGGTGACTACTCCCTGCGTGTCTGGCTCGACCCGAACAAGACTGCATCACGCAACATCACCGCGACCGATGTCGTCAACGCCATTCGTGAGCAGAACCGTCAGGTGGCCGCCGGTCAACTGGGTGCACCGCCCTCCCCGAGCGCGACCAGCTTCCAGATGTCGATCAACACCCAAGGTCGTCTGGTGACCGAGGAAGAGTTCGAAAACATCATCGTGCGTGCGGGCGAAAACGGCGAAATCACCCGTGTCCGCGACATCGCCCGTGTCGAACTCGGCTCCAGCCAGTATGCCCTGCGTTCGTTGCTGAACAACCAGCCGGCCGTGGCGATCCCGATCTTCCAGCGTCCAGGCTCCAACGCCATCGACATTTCCAACGAAGTGCGCGGCGAAATGGAACTGCTGAAGAAGAGCTTCCCGGAAGGCATGGACTACAGCATCGTCTATGACCCGACGATCTTCGTGCGCGGCTCCATCGAAGCGGTGGTGCACACGCTCTTCGAAGCGCTGATCCTCGTGGTCCTGGTGGTGATCCTGTTCCTGCAGACCTGGCGCGCCTCGATCATCCCGCTGGCCGCTGTGCCGGTGTCGCTGATCGGTACGTTCGCGGTCATGCACCTGTTCGGCTTCTCCCTCAATGCGCTGTCGCTGTTCGGCCTCGTACTCGCGATCGGTATCGTGGTGGACGACGCCATCGTGGTGGTCGAGAACGTCGAGCGGAACATCGAGCTCGGCCATAAACCGATGGAAGCCACGCAAATCGCCATGCGAGAAGTGACCGGCCCGATCATCGCGACCGCGCTGGTGCTGTGTGCGGTGTTCGTACCGGCGGCCTTCATCTCCGGCCTGACGGGACAGTTCTATAAACAGTTCGCGTTGACCATCGCCATCTCGACGGTGATCTCGGCCTTCAACTCCCTGACCCTGTCACCTGCACTGGCGGCGGTATTGCTCAAGGGCCACGACGAGCCGAAAGACGGGTTCTCGCGCTTCCTCGACAAGCTCTTGGGTGGCTGGCTGTTCCGTCCGTTCAACCGTTTCTTCGTCAAAGCCAGTAACGGTTACGTCGGCACCGTCGGCCGAGTCATCCGCATCAGCGGCGTGGCACTGGTGGTGTATGCCGGTCTGATCGTCATGACCTGGCTGGGCTTCTCGACCACCCCGACCGGTTTCGTGCCGCAACAGGACAAGCAATACCTGGTGGCCTTCGCCCAATTGCCGGACGCCGCGAGCCTGGACCGCACCGAAGACGTGATCAAACGCATGTCCGACATCGCGCTGAAGCAGCCTGGCGTCGAGAGTGCCGTAGCGTTCCCGGGTCTGTCGATCAACGGGTTCACTAACAGCCCAAACTCCGGCATCGTGTTTGTGACGCTGAAACCGTTCGAAGAACGCACGCTGGCCAGTGAATCCGCCGGTGCAATCGCCGGGGCGTTGAACGGCAAGTACGCGTCGATCCAGGAAGCCTACATGGCGATCTTCCCACCGCCGCCGGTACAGGGCCTGGGCACGATTGGCGGTTTCCGTCTGCAGATCGAAGACCGTGGCAACCTCGGTTACGACGAGCTTTACAAAGAAACGATGAACATCATCGGCAAGAGCCGCAGCGTGCCGGAACTGGCCGCACTGTTCACCAGCTACACCGTGAACGTGCCACAGGTCGATGCCGCCATCGACCGCGAGAAAGCCAAGACCCACGGCGTGGCCATCAGCGACATCTTCGACACCCTGCAGGTGTACCTGGGCTCGCTGTATGCCAACGACTTCAACCGTTTCGGTCGTACCTATCAGGTCAACGTTCAGGCTGAGCAGAAATTCCGTCAGGACGCCGAACAGATCGGTCAGCTGAAAGTGCGCAACAATCTGGGCGAGATGATCCCGTTGGCGACCCTGTTGCACGTCACCAACACCTCCGGCCCGGACCGCGTGATGCACTACAACGGCTTCATCACCGCCGAGATCAACGGTGCCGCTGGCCCAGGCTTCAGCTCGGGTCAGGCACAGGCCGCGATGGAAAAGCTGCTCAAGCAGGAACTGCCGAACGGCATGACCTACGAGTGGACCGACCTGACCTACCAACAGATCCTGTCGGGTAACACCGCGCTGCTGGTCTTCCCGCTCTGCGTACTGCTCGCCTTCCTGGTACTGGCCGCGCTGTACGAAAGCTGGAGCCTGCCGCTGGCGGTCATCCTGATCGTGCCGATGACCCTGCTGTCGGCCATCGCCGGTGTGATCATTGCCGGTAGCGACAACAACATCTTCACCCAGATCGGCCTGATCGTACTGGTGGGCCTGGCCTGTAAGAACGCGATCCTCATCGTCGAATTCGCCAAGGATGAACAGGAAAAAGGCAAGACCCCGCTGGAGGCCGTACTGGAAGCCTGCCGCCTGCGTCTGCGTCCGATCCTGATGACCTCCTTCGCGTTCATCATGGGTGTCGTGCCATTGGTGCTGTCGAGCGGTGCCGGTGCCGAGATGCGGCATGCCATGGGTGTGGCCGTGTTCTCCGGGATGCTCGGCGTGACCTTCTTCGGTCTGCTGCTGACCCCTGTGTTCTATGTGCTGATTCGTAACTACGTGGGACGCAAAGAGGCGCGCAAGGCTGCCAAGGCCCAACGCGTCCAGACCATCGCTCCGGAGGCTCATTGATGAAGGCTGTAAAACTCTTCCTGCCGAGCCTGTTGGTCCTTGCGCTGGCGGCCTGTGCCGTCGGCCCTGACTACAAGAAGCCGGACACTGCGGCGGCCAATATTCAGGCGGCGGCACAGGGCACCTACGACCGCAACCGCACCGAGACCATCTGGTGGCAGCAGTTCGAAGACCCGACACTGAACCAGCTGGTGGCTCAGTCGCTGCAAGGCAACCGTGAACTGCGCGTCGCCTTCGCCCGCCTGAAAGCGGCCCGTGCCATCCGTGACGACATCAGCAACGACGCGATGCCGGTTGTGACCAGCCGCGCCAGCAGCCAGATCGGCCGCGCTCAGGTGCCGGGTGAAACCGAGCACCGGGTCAATCAGGAACGCTACGACCTGGGCCTGGACATGGCCTGGGAGATCGACCTGTTCGGCCGCATCCAGCGCGAACTGGAAGCCAGCGACGCTGATCAACAGGTGGCCGAGGCCAATCTGTATCAGCTGCAAGTGACCATGATCGCCGAGCTGGTGGACGCGTACGGTCAACTGCGTGGCGCACAACTGCGCGAACACATTGCCCGGGACAACCTGAAAAACCAGCAGGACTCGCGCAACGTGACCGTGCAATTGCGCGACGAAGGCGTGGGCAACGAGATCGACGTGGTGCGTGCCGATGCCCGTCTCGCGGCGGTAGAAGCCAGCATTCCTCAGCTGCAAGCCGAGCAGGTTCGTGAACGCAACCGCATCGCCACGTTGCTGGGCGAACGCCCGGACGCCATGACCGTGAGCCTGGCCCCGGCCAAGCTTCCGGCCATCTCCAAGGCGCTGCCGATCGGTGACCCGACCAAGCTCCTGGAAAACCGTCCTGACGTGCGCAGTGCCGAACGGCAACTGGCGGCGCAGACTGCGCGGATTGGCGTGCAGACCGCCGACCTGTTTCCACGGGTCAGCCTCAGCGGCTTCCTGGGCTTCACCGCCAGCCGGGGTTCGCAGATCGGTTCGGGTGCCGCCCAAGCCTGGGGCCTTGGCCCGAGCATCACCTGGGCCGCGTTTGACCTGGGCAGTGTGAAGGCGCGTATTCGTGGCGCCAACGCCGATGCCGAAGGCGCACTGGCCAACTACGAGCAGCAAGTGTTGCTGGCGCTGGAAGAAACCGAGAACGCGTTCAGCGACTACGACAAGCGTCAGCAGCGACTGGTGTCGCTGGTGCGTCAGAGCGAGGCGAGCCGTTCGGCAGCCAACCTGGCGAGCATTCAGTACAAGGAAGGCACCGCTGACTTCCTGGTCTTGCTGGATGCCGAGCGCGAGCGTCTGGCGGCTGAAGACTCTCAGGCCCTGGCCGAGATCGACCTGTATCGCGGGATCGTCGCCATCTACAAGGCGCTGGGCGGCGGATGGCAGCCTAACGCCTGATGACCGAAACAAGGGACAGCGTACCCCGCCGTCTTTTCGAAGCCCCGCACTCACAAGGTTCGGGGCTTTTTTGTTTTTCAGGGTTGAGGCATTGCCGCGCTCGTGAAGTCTGGTGAGACGCCTGACAATCGATACACCCTCACCCCAACAACTGACTCACCACAGCCCGCAATTTCCCCGGCTTGACCGGCTTGTTCAGCAGCGGCGCGTTCAGCCGCTGCAATGACCGACGACACGCATCGGTGCGGTCCGCCGTGATCATCACGCACGGGATTTCCCGGCCGAAATGCGCCCGGAGGTCCGCGACCACGTCACAGCCCAACACCCCGTGGTCGAGATGAAAATCGAACAGGATCATCTCCGGCGCGCGCCCCTGCAGTACCCGGTAACAGGCGGCCTGATCGGTGGCCGTCAAGACCTCGCAGCCCCACTGCCCCAACAACGCGGCCATGCTGTCGAGAATGCTGGTCTCGTTGTCCAGCACCAGCAGGCGACGTCCCGGCAGCGGGTTGCCCGTGCCTGGCGCTTGGTGGGCAGCGACGTTGATCGGCACCGGCATTTCCGCTGACAACGGCACGTCGATGGAAAACACCGACCCTTTCCCCGGCCGTGAACGGACCTGAATCCGACAGCCCAGAATCCGGCCAATGCGCTCGACGATGGCCAGTCCCAACCCGACCCCTTTACGATCTGCCGCACGGCCGACATCCAGTTGGTTGAACTCCAGAAAGATCGACGTCAGCCGGTCGTCGGCAATGCCCCGGCCCGTGTCCCACACCTCGATGCGCAGCGCATCCCCTCGCCTGCGCGCCCCGAGCAAAATGCTGCCGTGATCGGTGTAGCGACAGGCGTTGCTGAGGAAATTGCGCAGAATCCGGGTGATCAGCCGCAGGTCGGTACGCACCGCAAACGGGCCGATACGGGCACGCAGGGCCAAACCCGCCGCCTCTGCCACGGGCTCAAATTCCGACAGCAGCGGCGCCAACACTTCCTCAAGGCGATACAGCTCGATGTCGGGCTGGATCGACGCTCGATCGAGCTTGGCAATGTCGAGCAAGTCGGTGAGCAGGTCCTCTGCCCCTTCCAGCGCCTGATGGGTGCGCTCCACCAATGTCTGTTCGGCATCGGGCAAGTGACGCTCGCGCAGGGTCGAAATCAGCAGCCTCGCGGCGTTCAACGGTTGCAGCAAGTCGTGGCTGGCCGCCGCGAGGTATTTGTCCTTGCTGCGGTTGGCGGACTCGGCGGCGTCGCGGGCCTCACGCAGCTCGTCGGTGCGCGCCGTGACGCGCAATTCAAGCTGGTCATTCAGTTCCTGCAAACGCTTTTGCGCCAGCTTGCGCTCGGTGATGTCGGCCACAAAACCCTCGAACACGCCGTCTTCGTCGGGCTTGAGCAACAGGTTCATGAGCACGTCGACGTAGCTGCCGTCCTTGCGCCGCAACCGGGTTTCATAACCTTGCAGGCTCTGGTCCCGTTGCAGCACCTGCGCGATGCTCTGCATTTCCGCCTGCCCGCCGACGAACAGTGTGCTCCCCAGATCGTCGAACACCCGCAGCACTTCGTCGGGATCGCGGTAGCCGAGCATGCGCGCCAGTGCCGGATTCGCCGCTCGCAGCCCCTCATGTAACCGCGCCTGAAAGATGCCGTGGACCGCGTGTTCGAACAGCCATTTATAACGGTTGCGCTCGTTTTCCAGCTCGGCGAGACGCAGGGTCAGCTCCGGATAATGGCTCTTGCGCGTCGAATGATTACCCAGCCCGAGCAGCGCTGTCAGCGCGGACTGTTGGGTGTCAGAGGGCTTCGCCATAGACCACTTCGACGTCGCGCTGGCTGGACGTGCGGGGGTTGGTGAGGATGCACGGATCGCCCATGGCGTGCCGAGAGAGGAACGGGATATCCGCCGTGCTGACACCGTGCAATCCGAGGGTTTCGTGAAAGCCCATCTGGTGCTTGAGCGAGATCAGATGGTCCACCAATCGCTTGCTGATCGCCGCGTGATTCAGGCCTCGGCAATCGATGCCCAGGGTTTCGGCGATCACCTTGAAGCGGTCCGGCGCCGAGCTGTAATTGAATGCCACCACGTGTTCGATCAACACGGCGTTGCACAGGCCATGGGGCAGATCCAGAAAGCCGCCCAGGCTGTGGGACATGGCGTGCACTGCGCCGAGAATCGCGTTGGAGAACGCCAGCCCCGCCTGCATGCTGCCGAGCATGACCTTCTCGCGCAGGGCAATGTCCGTGGGGTTGGCAATCATCTGCACCAAATGGCCGTTGATCAGCCGCATGGCTTCCAGTGCGTGGGGGTCGGTCAGCGGGCCATGGCCGGTGGACACGAACGCTTCGATGGCATGCACCAGTGCGTCGATACCGGTGCAGGCCGACAGAAACGGGTCCATGCTCAGCGTGGTTTCCGGATCGATCAGCGACACGTCCGGCACCACCGCCTTGCTGACGATGGAGATTTTCATGCGTTCCTGGCGGTCGGAAATGATCACGAATTGCGAGACGTCCGCCGAAGTGCCTGCGGTGGTCGGGATCAAGATCAACGGCGGGCTGGGCACGCGGATGGTGTCCACGCCTTCGAATTCCAGGATGTTACGACCGTGGGCCACGGCGATGCCGATGGCCTTGCCGCAATCCATCGGGCTGCCGCCGCCCACCGCCACGATCACGTCGCAATGGTGTTCACGATAGAGGTCGGCGCCGAGCATCACTTCTTCGACGCGGGGGTTGGGCGATACGGCGCTGTAGATGAAATAGTCGAGGTCTTGCGCGTGCAGGCTGGCTTCGACGTCCGCGACCCAACCGGCGGCGATCACACCAGGGTCGCTGACCACCATGACCTTGCGCGCGCCGAAGGTCTTGGCGTAATTGCCGACGCTGTGACGGCTGCCAGCGCCGAAGATGATTTCCGGGGCCACGAACTTGCGCAGCATGTTGAGGCTCTGGCTCATATCAGGCGGTTTCTTGTTCTTATCGGGAATTGAGGGCCAGCCTAGAGCATCCGCAGGGGTTTGCAATAAGACCAAGGGCTGACGGTGTGGGCAGGCAGCCACGGGCGGCGATAACGGCCTGAAATCCGCGTGTCTCGGGGCGTTCAGCCGTGTCGGTGACGCATGGGTGGATCGAAATCGTTCAGACCGTCTACGACTTTGGTACTGCTTTCGCTCTCGATGGTCGCATTCACAAAGCAGCGCTACTGACGTGTAATGCCGCTCAGGGCCAACGACAGGCCAGACAATAAGAAAGGAAAGACGCCATGTACAAGATCCTGATTGCCGACGACCATCCATTGTTTCGCGAGGCGATTCACAACGTCATCAGCGACGGTTTTCCAGGCAGCGAAGTCATGGAAACCGAAGACCTGGACAGCGCACTGGCGATGACTCAGGGTCATGAAGACCTGGACCTGATTCTGCTGGACCTGAACATGCCGGGGATGCACGGGCTGAACGGCCTGATCAACCTGCGCAACGAGGCGCCGACCATCCCGGTTGTCATCGTCTCCGCCGAACAGGACAAGCAAGTGGTGCTGCAAGCCATTACGTATGGCGCCGTGGGGTTCATTACCAAATCATCGCCACGCAAGCAGATGACCGACGCCATCGAGCAGATCCTCAACGGCAATGTCTACCTGCCGCCGGACATCATCCGCAGCCAGAAACCTGGCCACCGCAGCACCCCTCGCGACGCCCCGCAGCTCCAGCCTGAAATGCTCGAAGCGCTGACCCGCAAACAGTTGCAGGTGCTGGAGCGCATGACCAAGGGCGATTCCAACAAACAGATCGCCTTCACCCTCACCATCGCCGAGACCACGGTCAAAGCCCACGTCTCTGCGATCCTGCGCAAGCTCAACGTGCACAACCGGGTACAAGCGATTCTGAGCGCCGGGGATATCGACTTCGCGGCGTACTTGCGCCGGTAACTGCCCAAGTGCCCGCCATGGACTTCAGGCTCACGCTAATTCCTGTAGGAGTGAGCTTGCTCGCGAAGTCGGTCTGCCATTCATTCGGAGGATAAAAAATCGCCATCGCGAGCAAGCTCACTCCTACAGTTTTGCGCTACGTTAGCCCTGCCGTACCGCCCCTTCGAACGCCTCTTCAATGTCACTCATGCGAGTCGGCCTCACCAGTCGCCCGACTTCCTGCCCGTCGCGCATGAACACCAGTGTCGGCCACAGCTTCACCTTGAACGAGCGCCCCAACCTGCGGCCGCTGCCATCTTCGACTTTAACGTGGCGTACCTGCGGATACTCGGCAAACACCTCGCCGATCAACGGCAGGGCTGCCTTGCAGTGCCCGCACCAATTTGTGCCGAAATCGATCACGGACACCCCCGCCAGCGCATCCACTTCAGCACGGGTCAGGGTTTCGGGCAGATAAAGCGCTTCTGTCATCACCAGCCTCCTCTTAGGGTCCGGGCAGTGTAACGCCCTCCTCCACGCTGCCACACCCAGCCGCTTGTCACTTTCACAACCATAGTGACTTGCATGATGAAAGTCACTTAGCTAGATTATAACCATAATTTTCTCCCGCACTGCCCTCGATAGCCCCGGAGGCTATGGCCATGAAGAAGAAAAGCTTTGCGAACATGCCCTGCCCGATTGCCCTCAGCCTCGAACACGTCGGGGACTGGTGGAACATCTTGATCCTGCGCGACCTGTCCTACGGTTTGTGCCGCTTCGACGAATTTGAAAAAAGCCTCGGTATTGCGCCCAGCACCCTGACACGACGCCTCAACGGCCTGATCGAGTCCGGGCTGGTCGAGCGTCACGCCTACACCGACAAACCGCTGCGTTATGACTACGTGCTCACCGAAAGCGGCCGCGACTTCCGCACCGTGGTGCTGAGCTTGATGAAATGGGGACACAAACACTTCTCCGGCGAGCGCTCGAACATTGAGTTGTTCGACGAGAACACGGGCGTGCCCGTCGATTTGGTGCTGACCGACGGCAATACCGGCAAACGTATCAACATGCACGACCACAGCCTTCGCTACAAAGGCGCGCCGGACAGCCTGTCCGCGTGGCGCCTTGAAACCGGCCGCCCGCGCCGCGACGCCTACCGCAAGACGCTTCCCAAACCCTCTTCCCAACCTCAGCAGAATCACAGGTAAACCGCGATGAACAACCCTCAAACCGTCACCGAGCCTGCCGTTGCGGCCGCACCGCCAAAACCCGCTCGGGGCAAACGTCTGATTCTGTTGCTGCTCGCGGTGGCCGTCGTGGTGGGCGCCGTTTTCTATGGCCTGCATTGGTGGACCGTCGGCCGTTTTCTGGAGTCCACTGACGATGCCTACGTCGGCGGTGATGTCACGGTGATCGGGCCGAAAGTGCCGGGCTACATCACCGAGCTGAAAGTGACCGATAACCAGATCGTCCACGCAGGTGACTTGCTGGTGAAGATCGACGACCGCGATTACGTCGCCGCGTTGAACAAAGCCGAGGGCGCCGTGGCGGCCGAAGAAGCGCTGCTCGCCAACCTCGACGCCACCGAACAGCTGCAACACGCGGTGGTCAGCCAGGCGAAGGCCGGGATCGATGCCGCCAATGCCGAAACCGTGCGTTCCAAGGACGATCAGGCACGCTACAAGGTGCTGTCCGGGCGCTCGGCAGTGTCCATTGAAAGCTTCCAGCGCGCCGACGCCACCTACAAGACCGCCCAGGCCAACGGCGCGAAGGCCCAGGCCTCGATGCTGGCCTCGCAACGCCAGCTGGACGTCATCGCCACCCAGAAACAACAGGCCCGCGCCGCCCTGGAACAGGCCAAGGCTGAACGCGACATGGCGCGGCTCAACGTCGGTTACACCGAACTGCGCGCCCCGGTGGACGGCGTGATCGGCAACCGCCGCGCGCGAGTCGGTGCTTATGCGGCAGCGGGCACGCAATTGCTCTCCGTGGTTCCCGCCACCGGGCTGTGGGTAGACGCCAACTTCAAGGAAGACCAGTTGGCCCACATGCACCCCGGCCAGGCCGTCACCATCGAAGCCGACGTGCTGCCGGGCCAAGTGTTCCACGGCCACCTCGATAGCCTCGCCCCGGCGACCGGTTCGCAATTCAGCGTGCTGCCGCCGGAGAACGCCACCGGCAACTTCACCAAGATCGTGCAGCGGGTGCCGGTGCGGGTTTACCTCGACGGCGAAGACGGCCACCTCGGCAAGCTGCGACCGGGTCTGTCGGTGGTCGCCGAAGTCGACACGAACGTCAACGGACAAAAAGACGCCCCGCAACCCAACGTCGCCAGCGCCGCTGACGGGAAAAAAGCCCCATGAGCACCGCCACCGCCAGCGCACCCGCCGCAAAACCCAAAGGTCCGATAGACGCCGCATCGATGGCCACCGGGGCCAAGATCCTCGCGTTCGCCAGCATGTGTGTGGGGATGTTCATTGCCTTGCTGGACATCCAGATCGTCTCGGCCTCGCTGCGTGACATCGGCGGTGGCTTGTCAGCCGGTTCAGATGAAACGGCGTGGGTCCAGACCAGCTACCTGATCGCCGAAATCGTGGTCATTCCGCTGTCCGGCTGGCTCGCCCGAGTATTCTCCACGCGCTGGCTGTTTTGCGCCTCGGCGGTGGGCTTCACCCTCACCAGCCTGCTCTGCGGACTGGCCTGGAACATCCAGAGCATGATCGCCTTCCGGGCGTTGCAAGGGTTCCTGGGCGGTTCGATGATTCCGATGGTGTTCACCTCGGCGTTCATGTTTTTCACCGGCAAGCAGCGGGTGATCGCGGCGTCCACCATCGGCGCCATCGCGTCTCTGGCACCGACGCTGGGACCGGTGATCGGCGGTTGGATCACCGACGTGTCGTCGTGGCACTGGCTGTTCTACATCAACCTGGTGCCGGGCATTTTTGTTGCCGTCGCGGTGCCGATGCTGGTCAACATCGACTCGATGGACCTCAAGCTGCTCAAAGGCGCCGACTACATCAGCATGGTGTTTCTGGCGCTGTTCCTCGGCTGCCTGGAATACACCCTTGAAGAAGGCCCGCGCTGGAACTGGTTCAGCGACCAGACCATCCTCACCACCGCCTGGGTGTCGGGCCTGTCGGCCATCGCCTTCATCAGCCGTACCCTGATGGTGCACAACCCGGTGGTGGATTTGCGCGCCCTCAAAGACCGCAACTTTGCGCTCGGCTGCTTCTTCTCCTTCGTCACCGGCATCGGCTTGTTCGCCACCATTTACCTGACGCCGCTGTTCCTGGGCCGCGTGCGGGGTTACAGCGCGCTGGAAATCGGCGAAGCGGTGTTCTCGACGGGCGTCTTTCAGTTGATGGCCATCCCGGTGTACGGCTTTCTCGCCAACCGCGTGGACCTGCGCTGGATCATGATGTTCGGCCTCGCGTTGTTCGGTCTGTCGATGTGGGATTTCTCGCCGATCACCCACGATTGGGGCAGCCATGAACTGCTGTTACCCCAGGCGATTCGCGGTTTCGCGCAACAGATGGCAGTGCCACCGGCCGTGACCCTGACCCTCGGCGGCCTGCACCCTTCGCGGCTGAAACAGGCGTCCGGGCTGTTCAACTTGATGCGCAATCTGGGCGGCGCCATCGGCATCGCGGCCTGTGCCACGATCCTCAACGACCGCACCAATCTGCATTTCACGCACCTGGCCGAGCACCTCAACTACAGCAACGAAGCCATGAACACCTGGCTCGCGACCGTGACCGGTAATTTCGCCGCACTGGGCCAGAACGCCGCCGACGCCAGCAATTCCGCGCTGCACCAACTGTGGCTGCTGACCTACCGCGAAGCACAGACCCAGACCTACGCCGACGCCTTCCTGTCGATCATGGTCTGCTTCATCGTCGCCGTGGCCATGGTGCCGTTGATGCGCAAGGTCGCGCCCCCGGCCGCACCGTCCGCCGATGCTCATTGAGAACGCCATGAACACCCAACGCCCCCTTTCCGTTTCACGCTTCGAGGACAGCCCCATGATCACCCTGGCGTCTCGTTTCAAACGCACGGGCGTCTTTGCCCTGAGCGCACTCGTCATCGCCCTCGCAGGCTGTACCGTCGGGCCTGACTACCAGCAGCCGAAAAACACACTGACCGCGTCCTACCAGAATCAGACGCTGTTGCAGCAGCGGGTTGGCGACACCCCGGCCCCGGCGCTGGACACGTGGTGGACCGGCTTCAACGACCCGGAACTGACCCGCATCGTTCAACGTGTGCTGGATCAGAACCTTGACCTGGCGAAATCCTTCGCCCGTGTCGAACAGGCCCGCGCCGTGGCGCAACAGGCCGGTGCGATACGCTTGCCTCAGGGTGCGCTGGACGCCAAAGCGATTCGTCAACGCCAGTCCACCGAGAGCGCCCAAGGTCAGTTGGGCAGCGCGTTTCCGGGTTACGACCGCAACCAGACGCTGGAAACCTTCGGCGTCGGTGCCAGTTGGGAAGCCGACTTGGCGGGTGGTCTGAAGCGCGGCGAAGAGGCGGCAGTGGATGAAGCGCAGGCCGCCGAAGCCAGCCATGTGGGCGTGCGAATCTCAGTCGCGTCCGAGGCCGCCGATGCCTACTTCCGCATTCGTGGCGCGCAGCAACGGCTGGCGGTCGCCGAAGATCAGGTCAAGACCCAGAACGGTTTGCTGGACCTGATCAACGACCGCATGGGCAGCGGCCTGGCGACGAACCGCGAACAGGCCCAGGCCAAGGCGCTGGTGTTGCAGGCACGGGCGACAATTCCGCCGTTGCGCACCGAACTGGCGACCCAACTCAACCGGCTGGACGTGCTGATGGGCGCACAGCCCGGCACCTACGCGCTGGAAATGAAAAACAGCGCGCAGACCTACAGCGTGCCGACCATCAGCGATTCCGAAGGGCCCGCCGAGCTGCTGCGTCGTCGCCCGGACGTGATTGCCGCCGAACGCAAACTGGCGGCGTCCAATGCGCGGATTGGCGCGGCGATTTCCGAGTATTACCCGAAGGTCTCGCTGTCCGGCTTGTTGGGGTTCGACACGGCCCACAGCGGCCAGCTGTTCACCTCGTCAGCGTTCCAGCCCCAGGCGATTGTGGGCCTGCATTGGCGGCTGTTCGATTTCGGTCGCGTGGACGCCGAAGTCGCACAAGCCAAAGGCGCCAATGCCGAGGCGCTGGCCGAGTACCGGCAGGTGATGTTGAAGGCCACCGAAGACGTCGAGAACGCCATCGTCACGCTGGTGGAACTGGAACAACAGCGCACGGAAGTGAATGAGGAAGTCGCCGCGCACCAGACCGCACGGGACGCCGCGCAGGATGCCTACAAAGGCGGCGCGATCAGCCTGGTGGAAGTGCTGGATGAAGACCGGCAATTGCTGGTGTCGCGGGATCAACTGGCGCAGTTGCATGCCAATGATGCGAGGGCGGCGGTGTCGACCTTCCGCGCGTTGGGCGGCGGTTGGCCACAGAATAAGGTAATGACCCGCCGCTGACCTGTTGGAGCGTGGCTTGTCCCGTGATCGGCGGGGAACCCGTCGTAAACTCCGCGCGCACGGTGTGCCTGATCCACCCTGCGCCCCCCCTTTACGACTGCTGCGCAGCCGATCGCGGGACAAGCCACGCTCCTACAAAATCTGTGCCTGATCAGCACTGTAGGAGTGAGCTTGCTCGCGATGCGTCAAGTCGGGTCACGCAACGGGTGGCTGAAAGACCGCTATCGCGAGCAGGCTCACTCCTACAGGGGTACTGGGCCGTTCAAAAATCGATAAATCAGCCCTTGATGAAGCCCAACAGAATCTCGTTGATCTCATCGGCCTGCACGGTACACATCCCGTGCGACCCACCCTTTACCAAATGCAGCGTCGAGCTTTTCACCAGCGTGTGGCTCTTCTCGCCCGAAGCTACCAGCGGCACGATCTGATCGTCGTCGCCGTGGAGGATCAGGGTCGGCACGTCGATCTTTTTCAGGTCTTCGGTGAAGTCGGTTTCGGAGAACGCCTTGATGCAGTCATATTCGCCCTTGATGCTGCCGAGCATGCCGATGGACCAGAACGAATCGATAGCGCCCTGAGAGGTCTTCGCGCCATCGCGATTGAAGCCGAAGAATGGCACCGCGAGGTCTTTGAAGAACTGCGAGCGGTCAGCCGTGAAGCCGGCGCGAATGCCATCAAAGACATCGATGGGCAGGCCTTCCGGATTGGCGGCCGTTTTCAGCATCAGCGGCGGCACCGCGCCGATCAGCACGGCCTTGGCCACGCGGGACGAGCCATGACGTCCGATGTAACGCGCCACTTCGCCACCACCGGTGGAGTGGCCGATCATGATCACGTCTTTCAGGTCCAGCGCTTCGAACAGCTGCGCCAGGTCATCGGCGTAGGTGTCCATGTCGTTGCCTTCCCAGGTCTGTCCGGAGCGCCCGTGACCACGACGGTCGTGAGCGATCACGCGGTAGCCTTTCTGGCCGAGGAACAGCATCTGCGCGTCCCAGGCATCGCCATCCAGCGGCCAGCCGTGGGAAAACACGATGGGCTGACCGGTGCCCCAGTCCTTGTAGAAAAACTCGGTGCCGTCTTTGAGGGTCAGGATAGACATGGGGCGCAATCTCCGGGAAAGGTGCAGGGAAAATTGAGCGTAGACCGGGTTTGCGGATGTGCCTTGTAGATATGTGCTGGTTTGAGGCCCCTGCGGATGGAAGATCGCACCCTTCTGGGCCGGGCCTCTATGGGAGCCAATACCTTCGCGAAAAATTTGCCTGCCAATCAAGATGCATCGGTTAGGCGGGCCATCTCAAGGACGCCACTAAGGCGGAAAAGACGTTAAAGCGTCATTCCGTCCCGCGCCACGATCACATGCCCCGGCAATTCCCTTTCATGGCCCCTTAACCACGCATCCAGTGTGTGCCCCACGTGAGTCAACACCCCCTGCCCCGGTTGCAAATCCGCGATGATCTGCAACGCCAGATTCAGATCGTTGTGGTTGCGCGGCGTCTGGGGCTGAGGCGGCATCGAACAGTCGAGGATCAGCACGTCCAGCGCTCGCTCACGCAGGTACGCGGCGGTGTCGTTGGGCAAGCCCACGGTGTCGGTGAGGTACGCAATCCGGCGTCCGCCGCCTTCCAGCAGATACCCCAGCGTCGGTTTGGAATGCAGCAACGGCAAGGCCGTCACTTGAAGCTCGCCAAACGTTCGCGACTCGAACGCGGCGAACGGTTGGCTGAAATCGAGAATGCCCGGGTGCTTGTAGAGGTCCGACAGCCCTTCCGGGTCGGCCGGGCCGTGCACCGGGATCACCAGTCCCTGCCCCCAGCGCAGATGGAGCAGCCCTTGCGCGTGGTCGGCGTGGTAGTGGGTCTGGAGGATGCCGCTGAGGCTGCGCGGCGGAAAACGTTCGGTGAGGTCAGGCAGCCCGCTGTCGATCAACCAGCGTTGCTCCCCCAGTTCAACCAGCGCCGAACACGGGCGTCGACGCAGGCGCGAATCGGCATGGGCCGCTTCGCATGCAGGGCACTCACACCCGTAGACCGGCACTTGTCGCGCATCCCCGGTGCCCAATAACGTCAGGCGCATGCGTGCTCCCGGTCGAGGCGTTGCAGCAAGCGGGCGACGGTCTGCTCCAGTGCGCCGGAGTTGTCCAGCAAGAGAATCGATGCGCCGTTCGCAGGCCCGGCAGCGGCCAGCAGGTCATCGGCAAACTGCGCGTTGCGCGACAGCCGTGCCTCGACCTCCTGCGCCGACTCACGGCCCCGCGCCAGCAACCGCTGGCGCAAGACCACCTGATCGACACTCAGCAACACCACCCACAAATCGGGATAACGCGCCCGCGCCTGTGGCAGATGCCCCCGCGAACCGTTGATCAGCACGTCGTGACCGTCGGCCAGCCATTGATCGATCTCGTTCGGGATACCGTAATGCAGGCCGTTGGCGAACCAGCTCAGGGCAAACGCGCCCTGAGCCTGCATCTCGGCGAATTGCTCGACGCTGACGGCCTGCGCCGCCTCGCCCTTGGCTTCCGCCGAACGGGTAATGACCCGGCGCACGATCCGGCAGCCCCGAGAGGCCAGGGGTTCGCGCGCGGCATCCAGCAGGCTGTCCTTGCCCGAACCGGACGGTCCGATGAGATAGATCAACCTGCCTGCCATCAGAAAACCCTCTTCGCTTGTCGCCAGACCTGCTGAATCACCGGCAGGTTGCCCACGGCACGGGCATGGATCAGATCGGCGCGCAGGCCGACGCGGATCTCGCCACGGTCCTGCAACCCCGCCGAACGCGCGGGCGCCAGGCTTACGGTGGTGACGGCTTTTGCCAGCCCTGCGCCCGTCTGCGGCTGATCGTCGTCCAGTTGCGCACCGAGGGTGAACGCGGCCTGCAACAGACTCGCCGGATAGTAATCGCTGGAGAGAATATCCAGTAGCCCTTCTTTAGCAAGGGTCGCCGCCGCGATGTTGCCGGAGTGCGAGCCGCCACGGACGATGTTCGGCGCGCCCATCAGCACGCTCATGTCCAGACGACGGCAGGCCTGCGCCGCTTCCAGGGTGGTCGGGAACTCGGCGATGGTCATGCCATAGCCTGCGGACTCCTCGACGTGCTCGACCGTCGCGTCGTCATGACTGGCCACCGACAGGCCACGCGCCAGGCAGATGTCGACGATGGCCTTGCGGTAACGGTCACTGTAAATCTTCGAATTGGCGACCTGCTCGACGATGAATTCATCCATCTGCTGATTGCTCAGGTGGTATTTGCCCATGTAGTACTCACGGTACTTGGATTCAAGGGCGAACTGACGCTGACCCGGCGAATGGTCCATGGTCGAGACCAGTTGCACCAACGGCTGCTCCACCAGGTCGCGGAACACGCTGAGGGTGTCCGGATGGCAGACTTCGCAACGCAGGTGCAAGCGGTGTTCGGCGCGGGTCATGTCGGCGGCGTTGGCCTTGGCGATAGCTTCGACCATCCCCGGCAGTTGCTGCATGCGCTTGCCCTTGGGGTTGACGTCGCCGATGGACAGCGCGTCGAACACCGTGGTGATGCCCGCCGCGATGATCTGCGCGTCGTGGCTGATCACCGCCGAGGCCGACGGCCAGTCCACACCGGGACGCGGGCTGAGGTGTTTTTCAAGGTTGTCGGTGTGCAGCTCGACCAGCCCCGGCAGCAGGTAATCGCCATCGAGGTTCTGAGACTGAGGCAGATAACTCACGCCGGTCTGCACGTCGCTGATCATCCCGTCCCGCAGGACGACGGTGCCGGTGAACACCTGATCGGCAGTGACGATGCGGGCGTTGGTCAGGATCTGTTCGTTCAGCATTGCAGCAACTCCTTGGCCGTCAGGTGCTTGTCGGGCAGTTGTTGAGGGGTCATGTCGAGCACGCGGTCGGACACCGCTTCGCGGGCCAGGCGGTCGTGGAAGATGCCGATCAGCGCGGCACCGGCGTGCTTGGCTTCGTTGATCAGCTCCAGCACCACCGCACGATTGCTGTCGTCCAGCGACGCGGTGGGTTCGTCGAGCAGCATCACCGGCCACGGCACCATGAAACCCCGGGCGATGTTGACGCGCTGTTGCTCACCGCCAGAAAAAGTCCCCGGCGCCAGCTGCCACAGGCTTTGTGGAATGTTCAGCCGGGCCAGCAACAGCTCGGCGCGGGCCTTGGCTTCCTCGCGACTCCAGCCACGGGCCAAGGCCGGTTCCATCACCACGTCAAGCGTGGCAACCCGAGGGATCACCCGCAAAAACTGGCTGACGTAGCCCAGCGTCTGCCGACGCACTTCCAGCACTTGCCGAGGCTCGGCACCGACCAGTTCCAGCCATTGGTTCTGATGCTTCACCCGAATGCTGCCGCCCGCAGGCAGGTAGTTGCCGTACAGCGTGCGCAGCAAGGTGCTTTTGCCCGCGCCGGAATGCCCGTGCAGCACCAGGCATTCGCCGCCGCGCACCGAGAAATTCAGGCCGCGCAGCACGTTGAGCACCACCCCGTTCTGCTGGTGCAGGGTGAAGGTTTTCGAGAGGTCCTGGACCTCGATCAGCGTGTTCATCAAAGCCACTCCAAAAGTCGGGTCAGGGCTGCATTCAAGGTTGCAGCACGGAAGAGACCAGCAACTGCGAATACGGGTGTTGCGGGTCGTCGAGGATCTGATCGGTCAAGCCGGTTTCGACGACGTGGGAACGGCGCATCACCATCAGCCGGTCGGCCAGCAGACGGGCCACGGCCAGGTCGTGAGTGACGATGACCACCGCCAGGTCAAGCTCACGCACCAGGCCGCGCATCAGGTCGAGCAAACGCGCTTGTACCGACACATCGAGGCCGCCGGTGGGCTCGTCCATGAACACCAGACGCGGGCCGGACACGAGGTTGCGGGCAATCTGCAAACGCTGTTGCATGCCGCCGGAAAAAGTCCGGGGCAGGTCGTCGATGCGCGCCGGGTCGATTTCCACCTGATTCAGCCAGTCCAGCCCCGCTGCGCGCAGTTGCTGGTAATTGCGCACGCCCTGAGCCATCAAGCGTTCGCCGATGTTGGCGCCTGCCGAAACCGCCATGCGCAGACCGTCGCGAGGATTCTGCTCGACGAAGCCCCACTCGGTGCGCAGCAAGGTGCGGCGCTGGGCTTCGCTGGCGCTGTAGAGGTCCAGCCAATGGCCTTGCGTGTCGCGGTAATCGATGACGCCGCTGTCTGGCGGGCAACGGCCACTGAGCAGCGACAGCAAGGTCGATTTGCCCGAGCCCGACTCGCCGACGATGCCCAGCACTTCGCCGGGGTACAGGTCGAAACTCACGTTCTGGCAGCCCTTTTCCGGGCCGTACAATTTGCCCAGGCCCTTGACCTTGAGCAGCGGCTGGCTGCGATCGGTGATCGCCTCCGGTTGCAGCTTTCTGGCAGCGATCATGGCTTCGCCCTCCCCTCGTTGACCCGTTGCGCGCAATAGTCGGTGTCGGAACAGACAAAGCTCTGGGTGCCTTGATCGTCGAGAATCAGCTCGTCGAGGAACGAGTCATGGCTGCCGCAGATGGCGCAGTTGTGTGTCCACTTCTGCACTTCGAAGGGGTGATCCTCGAAGTCCAGGCTGGTGACGCGGGTGTACGGCGGAATGGCGTAAAGGCGCTTCTCGCGACCGGCGCCAAACAGCATCAGTGCCGGGTTCATGTCGAGTTTCGGGTTGTCGAATTTCGGGATCGGCGACGGGTCCGTCACGTAGCGCTCGTCCACCATGACCGGGTAGGCGTAGGCCGTGGCGATGTGGCCGAAGGTGGCGATGTCTTCGTACAGCTTGACGTGCATCACCCCGTAATCGTTGAGCGCGTGCATGGTGCGGGTTTCGGTCTCCGACGGCTCGATGAAGCGCAGCGGTTCGGGAATCGGTACCTGCAAGACCATGATCTGACCGGCGTGCAGCGGCGTTTCCGGCATGCGGTGGCGGGTCTGGATGATCGTCGCGTCCGTGGTGCGCTCGGTGGTTTCGACGCCAGCGGTGCGGGCGAAGAAGCGGCGGATCGACACCGCGTTGGTAGTGTCGTCAGCGCCCTGGTCGATGACCTTGAGCACGTCTTCGGCGCCGAGGATTGCGGCGGTCAGCTGCATGCCGCCGGTGCCCCAACCATAGGGCAGTGGCATTTCACGGCCGCCGAACGGCACTTGGTAACCGGGAATCGCCACGGCCTTGAGCAGACCGCGACGGATCATGCGTTTGGTCTGTTCGTCCAGGTAGGCGAAGTTGTACGCCTCGTCGCGCTGCGGGCGAGGTTGTTGTCGAGGGTCAGTGGCGGCGTTCATTGGGCCGACTCCTTTGCAGGCGCGCGCAGCTTGCGGACCAGTTCCAGTTCGGCCTGGAAGTCCACGTAGTGCGGCAGTTTCAGGTGCGACACGAAGCCCGAGGCATCGACGTTGTCGCAGTGAGCGAGGACGAATTCTTCCTGTTGCGCGGGCGAGACGACTTCTTCGGCGTACTCCCCGGCGCGCAGCGAGCGGTCCACCAGCGCCATGCCCATGGCCTTGCGCTCGGCGTGGCCAAAGGTCAGGCCGTAACCCCGGGTGAACTGCGGCAGCTCGGTGGCCGAACCTACGAACTGGTTGACCATCTCGCACTCGGTGACCTCGATGGCGCCGATGGAAATCGGAAAGCCCAGTTCCTCCGGCTCGATCCACACCTCGACCTCACCGACACGAATCTCCCCGGCAAACGGGTGATTGCGGCCGTAGCCCCGTTGGGTCGAATAGCCCAGCGCCAACAGGAAACCTTCGTCGCCACGGGCCAGCGCTTGCAGGCGCTCGGCGCGGCTGGCCGGGTATTCCAGCGGCTCGCGGGTGATGTCGGCGACCGGCGCACCGGTGTCCGGTTCGTCCTTGATCAAGCCTTCTTTCGCCAACAGACCCGAGACCCGAGGACAGGCCTCGACAGTGGCGTCAGGGCGGGTTTGCGGACCGGGGAACACGCCTTCCGCCAGCAGGGTGAAATCCAGCAGGCGGTGGGTGTAGTCGAAGGTCGGGCCGAGCAGTTGACCGCCGGGCACGTCCTTGAAGGTTGCCGACAGTCGACGGCTGATCTGCATCGCCGAGGTGTCGATAGGCAGGCTCGCGGCGAAGCGCGGCAGCGTGGTGCGATAGGCGCGCAGCAGGAAGATCGCTTCCACCAGATCGCCCGCTGCCTGCTTGATCGCCAGCGCGGCGAGTTCGGTGTCGTACAGCGAACCTTCGGTCATCACCCGAGCGACGGCCAGGGGCAGTTGCTGACGAATCTGTTCGACGCCCAGTTCCGCGACGGAGGTGTCACCCCGGCGCTTTTTTGCGAGCAACTTGTGAGCGTTGTCGATGGCCTGTTCGCCACCTTTCACGGCAACGTACATCAGACACCTCCATTCGACAGGACGCGGGTGCTGCGCGGCAGTCCCATCAACTCGCTGCCCGCAACGAAGAACACGTCGATGCCACGGGGAAAATCGTTGCGTGCGCTGCGCTCGGCCCAGAAGGCGTCCTGCAACGGCAGGCTGACGTGGTTTTTGCTTTCGATGCCCGGCCCTTGCCAGGCCAACTGGCGACCGCCTTGCAGGCTCGGCAACTGAACCAGCAACGTGCAGGACTGATCGGGGTAGCGGTCGTTGCCCAGGTCGAAGCCGCTCAGGTCATGGAGCTGGCTGTCATCGAGCAAGGCAAAGCGTGCGTTCTGGCGGTCGCTGACGATGGGGCAACCGCAGTGAAAGGTCAGGTTGGCGCGAATCGCCTGGGTGTCGAATGTGGGGGCGAGCCACAGCGGCGTGTCGACGTCCAGCAAGGCAAGGCACAGGGCGTGACTGGCCGAGGCGAGGCCTTCGAGGTGCGGCGGGATTTGCGCCGAGGACAGGCTCTGGGCCACGCCCGGTCCGGCGAGGGCCTTGAGGGCAGCGCGGAAACTGCGCTGGGCGTCCAGCACCGGGTCGGCGAAGGCAGGCTGTAAAAGCGAAGCGGTGGCGAGCGTCGTGTTCATCAGTTTTCTCCTCGAACCAGCGTGAAGAAGTCCACCTTGGTCGCGGCGGTTTCGGCGTGTTGTTGGGACCGGCGTTCGGCGTGGGCCTTGGCCAGCGGTTCGATCAGTTCGCGCAGCCAGTGGGCCTGTTGCGCGCCTTGCAGGTGAGCGTCGGCCAGGGCGGCCAGTTCGGCGTGGGCCTTGTCGCGCCCAGCCAGGTAGCTGTAACCGGTGCGCCCGTCGCCGAGGCGCACCACGCAGCGGGTCACAGTCATCTCGCCGAGGTTGAACGCTGCCCCGCTGCCGCCCATGCGGCCACGGACCAGGGTCATGCCAATTTCAGGGGCGCGGATCAGCTGATACTCGACGTCGCGCAGGGCGTCTTCGTGAGGCTGCAAATCCTTGCGTTGCGTGCGGGACAACACGCCGATCCAGTGCTGGCGTGCCGCGTGTTCGGGGGGCGTGGTGAAAGCGGATGAAGCAGTCATCGAGGGCATCTCCATCAGGTGACGATCTGATACTGGAAGCGGTCGGAGCGGCTGGTGGAATGGGCAATCTCCACCGGGTGTCCGTCGGCATCGCGGGAAAGGGTGAGCACCGTCAGCGCGGGCAAGTGGCGCGGCATCAGCAACACGCCGGCCTCTTCGCGGCTGGGCAGCCGGGCGCCGATCAGGCTGAAGGTGCGGGTCAACGGCAGGTCGCGGGACGCGAGGTACTGGCGCACCGAGCCGTTTTTGTAATCGGCCACCAGGGCGGCACGGCTGGCGCAATAGCGGTGGCGGATCAGGCTCACCGGCTGGCCGTCGAGGCGCCGCAGGGTTTGCAATTCGATCAGCGGCGCGTGTTCTTCAAGGCCCAGATGCTCGGCCTCTTCACGGGTCGCGACACAGTGACGGCGCTGCAGCAACACCGCCTCAACACCGTGCCCCAAGGCCGACAACGACTGGCTGTAGGCACTTTCGGCGGCCACCGGGTACACCAGCGGACGGCCTAGCACCTGCGTGCCTTTGCCCTGGCGGCGCAACAGGCTGCCTTCGCGCACCAATTCGTCGATGGCCCGGCGCACGGTGTGGCGGTTGACGTCGAAGCGCGCGGCCAGCTGGGTTTCAGCAGGCAGGAACTCACCGGCGATGTAGTGGTTCAGCTCGTTACGCAGGGTGTCTGCGAGTTCCCGGTAGACGGGTTCGGATTGTCTAGACAAGTGCATGGCTAAAAAAAGGGTTCGCACCCTCTCCTGTCGTGATCGTTAGATGAACTGCTTGCGCAGGCGCTGGGAGAAGATGTCGATGACGCTGACCACCACGATGATCACCAGCAGCACCGAACAGGTCTGGGTGAACTGAAACGCGCGGATGTTTTCCCAGAGGATCACGCCGATGCCACCCGCGCCGACCATCCCCACCACCGTCGCCGAGCGCACGTTGGATTCGAAGCGGTACAAGGCGTAGGAAATCCACAGCGGCATGACTTGCGGGATAACCCCGAAGATCACTTCCTGCAAGGCGCTGGCACCGGTGGCGCGCACCCCTTCCACCGGGCCTGGATCGATGGCTTCGACGGCCTCGGCGAAGAGCTTGGCCAGCACGCCCGTGGTGCTGATCCACAACGCCAGAACACCGGCAAACGGCCCAAGACCCACCGCGACCACAAATAGCATCGCGAAGACCATTTCATTGATGGAGCGGAACGAATCCATGACCCGGCGCAGCGGTTGATGAATCCACCACGGGGTGATGTTGTCGGCGCAGAGCACGCCCAGCGGCACCGAGCATACGATCGCCAGCAGCGTGCCCCACAAGGCGATGTGCACCGTGACGATCATCTCTTGGAGGTACGAGCGCCATTCGTGGAAATCTGGGGGGAAGAAGTCGGCGGCGAAGGTCGCCATGTTGCCGGAGTCGCGGACCAGCGCCAGCGGGTTCATCTCGGCGCCGTGCCAGGCCCAGGCCATCATCGCGAAGAAGATGCCCCAGCCCAGGTATTGCGGCCAGGTGCGCTTGCCGACGGCGTCAGCGTATACAGCATGAGTGCTCATGACAGAGTCCCGGTATCTATGGGTTGCAGCAGACGCGACGGTTTGGCCACCGCGCCTGCCGATCGGCCGGTTAGCCGATTAGCCGATTAGCCGATTAGCCCGCCTTGGCGGTGTTCTGTTTTTCCAGCTCGGTGATGCGGTCTTGCAGCTTGGTCAGGCCGGCGTCGATCTCTTTCAGCTTCGCGCTCTTTTCATCGGCGCTCAGGCTGGTGCTGGCGGTGGTTTCAGTCTTCTGCTTGAACAGTTCCAGCTGGCGGATGGTCAGCAGCTGGTCGTCCGAGGACTTGAGGAACTTGCCCATCTGCATGTTCTTCAGCACAGCCTTTTCTTCGTCGGTATCGCCGTAATTGGCGAAGAAATCGCGGACCTTGTTTTTGGTCTCGTCGGACATGCCCTTGCGCCAGACCATCGGGTCGGCCGGGATGATTGGCGACTTCCAGATCACCTTGAGCTTGGCGGCGCTTTCCGGCTGGGTGACTTCCAGACGGTCCCAGCTCTCGGTGTTGAAGGTCGCGACGTCCAGTTGGCCCTTGGCAACGCTCAGGGCGTTGACTTCGTGGCTGGAGTTCAGGGTGCGTTTGAAGGCGGTGGCGGCATCGACGTGGTTCTTGGCGAACACGTAGTAGCCCGGCACCAGGTAGCCGGACGTGGAGTTCGGGTCACCGTTGCCGAAGGTCAGTTCCTTGGCGTGCTTGAACATGTCGTCGATGGAATTGATCGGGCTGTCCTTGCGCGCAATGATCACGCTCCAGTAACCCGGCGCGCCGTTGGCGGCAGCGGTCTGGGCGAAGATCTCGCCACCGGAACGGTCCACGGCTTCCATCGCCGCCTTGTTGCCCAGCCAGGCCACGTCGACCTTGTTGAAACGCATGCCCTGAATCAGACCCGCGTAGTCGGAAGCGAAGGTGGCGTTGACCTTCAGGCCGGTCTTTTTCGACATGTCGTCGAGGAACGGTTGCCAGACGCTTTTCAGGTTCTGCGACGACTCGGTGGACATGATGCCGAAGTTGAGGGTGCTTTCATCTGCGTGCGCGGCGCCCGTCAGGCAGCCGGCAACGAGAGCGGCAGACGCGAACACGCGACCGATACGGTTCAACATGGAGAGCTCCTGGAACATGGGTTGAGGTGTTGTTGTGGGGTGCTGTTCTGTGATGAACAATCAGGCCCGGGCCAGCGCCAATCGCGGGGGCTGGCTGGGATTGCGGCCCTGATCGGCGAACATCAGGCTGGCGTCGGCATCGGCGCCGTAGAGGTCGTTGAGGAACTGACCGTTAAGGTCGGCGCCATTGCCGTCGAAATGAATGCGGCCACCCTTGAGCGCCACGGCCCGTGGGCAATAGCGCACGGCGTAGTCCACTTGATGAAGGGTGACGACCACGGTCTTGCCGTCCTGACGGTTGATGTCAGCGAGGATTTCCATGACCTTGCGGGCGGACTCGGGGTCCAGTGACGCGATGGGTTCGTCGGCCAGAATGACTTCGGCCTGCTGGGTCAGTGCGCGGGCGATGGCGACCCGTTGTTGCTGGCCGCCGGACAACGTCGACGCGCGCTGCTGAGCGAGGTCTGCCAGCCCGACGCGGTCCAGGTTGGCCATGGCGCGGGCTTTTTCCTCGGCGTTGAACATCCCGAGGCTGCCACGCCAGCGCGGCATGCGGCCCAGGCAGCCGAGCAGAACGTTGTCCAACACGCTCAGGCGATTGACCAGGTTGAATTGCTGAAAGATGTAGCCGATGTCGGCGCGCAGACGGCGCACCTGGCCATTGAGGCGACCCGCCGCCTGAACCTCACGGCCCAGCACGCGGACGCTGCCGCCGTTGTTGCGATCGCAGCAGGCGAGTCCGGCCAGATGTCGCAACAGGGTGGATTTGCCCGAGCCGGAAGCGCCGATCAGCGCCACCATTTCTCCGGGTTGTATAGACAATGCGAGGTCAACCAGAGCGGTTTTGCGGGCAAATGTCTTGTTCAAACGGTCGACATGGATAGCTGGGTTCATGGGGCTTCTCTTGTCATGTGTTTCGGTTCCGGCGTCCTGCCAGGGGTGAATGTCAGCCGCCCGGTCCGTCCTGGAGCGTGCTCGGTGCGACCGACATTAGAGAGACCATGTGGCATTTCCGTGACCCGTGGATGAACCTCGGATAACAGTTCGTTGACCATTTGATGCGAGATTTTTCGCGGCTTTTGTCGACATGTTCGCGCAAAGTGCCGGTTCAGGGCGCACGCGAAATAGACAACCGGTACGCGCCGAGGCACGCTGGTGAATCCTCACTTTCCGGCACGCTCCGATGAAATGGATGAAATCGCTGACCGTTATCGTGCTCGGCGCGCTGCCTTTGCTGGCAATCGCCGACCATCAGGAGACTCACCCCTTGGCTGAAACCGGCTCTGCCCACTACCGCTTCGAACGTCTGAACATCGACTCCCCCGATCATCAACGGCATTACCGGCTGGACATCGGCATCCCGCGCAGCGCACCGCCTGCGTCGGGCTACCCGGTGATGTATTTGCTGGACGGCAACAACGTCATGGCCGAGGTGCAGGACGACTGGCTGGGTGAATTGAGCGCAGGCGCCCCGCCGCTGCTGGTGATGATCGGCTACGACATCGACGGGACCTACGACGGCGAACAGCGCACACGGGATTACACCGGGGAGACGTCAAAAGCGTTTCTGGCGTTGATCCTCACGACAATCAAACCCGAGGTGCAGGCGCAGTACAGCGTCGATCTGAAACGGCAGACCTTGTGGGGGCATTCGTTTGGCGGGCTGTTCACGCTCTATGCCTTGCTGCAGCGACCGGAGGCGTTCCAGACCTGGATCGCCGCCAGCGCCTCCCTCTGGTATCAGCCGATCACGTTCGACAACGGCATGGCGCTGACCGCGTTTCCCGCTGGCACAACGCGCACGGTGCGGCTGGTCAAGGGAGAACGGGAAGGCAAACCGCCCATCGCGCAATTCGACGGGGGTTCCGAGGAAAGAAGAAAGGCCATGTCGGCGGTGCCCAAAGAGGCCAACCGCTTGTTGGCGGAACACCTGGCGCGACTGCCGGGAACCGAGGCGAGTTACCAGCAATTCAACGGCAGGAACCATGGACAGATGTTCGGCACAGCGTTGCATCTGGGATTGCGCCGGGCTGCCGGGTTGCCTGAACAGCTTTGAGTGAGAGCCCCCTGCAACACAGTTGGCAACATCACCTGTAGGAGCGAATTTATTCGCGAAGGTGGCACAGGGGACACCTCTCCATCGCCTGACGCCCCGCTTCGCGAATGAATTCGCTCCCACAGTTATTACGCGTACACCCGCCAAATACGGCGAGCCATAGCTCGTTAAATCCGGAACGTCCCCACCAGATGCTGCAACCGCGCCGCCTGATGTTCCAGGTGGGTACAGGCGTCCAGCGTTGACTTGAGGTTGTCGACCCCTTCCTGGTTCAGCGTGTTGATTTCGGTGATGTCGACGTTGATCGACTCGACCACCGCTGTCTGCTCTTCCGTCGCCGTCGCCACCGACTGGTTCATGCCGTCGATTTCGCCGATGCGGCGGGTCACGCTGTTGAGGCGTTCGCCGGCCTGGTTGGCGATGGTCACGCTGTTCTCACTCTGACGCTGACTTTCGGTCATGTTGACCACCGCGTCGCGGGCGCCGACTTGCAGCTCTTCGATCATGCCCTGCACTTGCTGCGCCGAATCCTGGGTGCGGTGCGCCAGGTTGCGCACTTCATCCGCCACCACCGCAAAGCCACGACCCGCTTCACCCGCACGCGCCGCTTCGATGGCCGCGTTCAGCGCCAGCAGGTTGGTCTGTTGGGAGATGCCGGTGATCACTTCCAGAATCTGGCCGATGTTGGCGGTCTTGGCGTTCAGCGTTTCGATGTTCACGCAGGATTCGCTGATCTTGTCCGACAGCTGATGCATCGCCTTGATGGTCTGGGTCACGACGCCCTGCCCTTCGCTGGCCAGTTGCGTGGCTTCGCTGGAATGCTGCGAGGCCAACGCAGCGTTCTGTGCGATTTCCTGCGCGGCGGCGCCGAGCTGGTTGATCGCGGCGGCCACGCTGCTGGTGCGGCTGGCCTGCTGATCGGAGTTGCCCATGGACGAGTTGGACGCGCCGACCACACGGGCCGCGACTTCACCCAACTGCCCCGCCGTGGACGCCACTTCGCGGATCGAGCCATGAATACGCTCGACAAACCGGTTGAACGACTGTGCCAGCGCGCCGAATTCGTCTTGCGACACGATCGACAGGCGTTTGGTCAGGTCGCCCTCGCCGTCGGCGATGTCCTGCATGGCGCGACCCATCTGGTGCAGCGGCTGCATCAGCACGCGAATCAACAAGCCCAGCAACACCATGATGATTGCTACGGCGATGACCATCGCGGTGATGGCCGAGGAACGGAATTCACTGAGCATCGAATAGGCGGTGTCCTGGTCGAGCACCAACGCCACGTACCAGTTCGCCGAGGACAGGCCTTCGACCTTGGTGAACGAGATGAACTGCGCCTTGCCACCGGACTCGATCTGGTACACGCCGGGCACGATTTTCGGTGCGCCGTTCGGATAGGCCTCGCTGACGTTCTTGAGCAGCAGTTTGCTGTCCGGGTGAATCAGGATTTTGCCGTCGGCGCTGACGATGTACGCATAGCCGTGCCCCCCGAAATTCAGCGAGTTGATGGTCTTGCTGATGGCGTCCAAAGCAATGTCTGCCCCTGCGACACCGATCATCTGACCCTGCTGACGCACCGGCGTGGCCAGGGTCACCACCAGCTTGCCAGACGACGCGGCAATGTAAGGCTCGGTCACGATAATGCCTTGCGCCGCATCCGCTGCTTTATACCAACCACGGGCGCGAGGGTCGTAATCGGCCGCACGGTTGCCCGCAGGCACCGAGAACATCAGGCCGTCCTTGCCGCCAAAATAGCTCAGCTGGAAATTGTCGCCGTACACCGGCAGGCCAACGATGCGCTGCAGGCTGCTCGCGGATGGACCGTCGGCCGCCACTTGCTGGGCCATGGAGTTGAGGAGTTGAGTCCGACTGTCCAGCCACGTCTGGATGTTTTGCGTGGTCAGACTTCCCAGTTGTTGTAATTCGGCGTCAACGTTGTTCTTGAGAGTTTCACGCTGGCGGTAATCGTTGACCAGGATGAAACAGCTAAAAGCAACAACAACTATCAGTGCAGCGGCCAGCAGGATCTTTCTGCTGAAACCCAGACTTTTGATCATACGATTGTGTCCATAACCAAGAATGACAGCGACGGGAATGCGTGGCCGGTCAGGCGCGCGCCGGGCTTTTTACGGGTTTAAGCGGAGAAAGGGAAGACGCGGCCTGAAATATACTTCGGCCGGTAATGAAAGGAGTTGAGACCGGTCGTCGATGAAACTTATCGGTCACTTTATAGACGTAGAAAGAACATCTTAAAACGCTGAGACATTCATCTAACGATGTTCAAGCGGGATCCAATTATCGCCAGTACTGAGGTCGCTTCGAGTTCACTGTGGGAGCGAATTCATTCGCGAAAAGATAGGCTAGGCGATACATCTGCATCGACTGGCCCCACGTTTCGCGAATGAATTCGCTCCCACAGGTCGTGAGGGTATCTCAAAACCTTATTTCAAAGATTCATTTCGCAAACAACTGCCCGATGTCCTTGAACGCCTTGAACTCCAGCGCATTGCCGCAGGGGTCGAACAGGAACATGGTCGCCTGCTCGCCCACCTGGCCCTTGAAGCGCACGTAAGGTTCGATCACGAACTTGACACCCTGCCCCTTCAAACGCTCCGCCAGCGCTTCCCATTCTTCCCAGCCCAGCACCACACCAAAATGCGGCACCGGCACGTCATGGCCGTCCACCGCGTTGCTGCCCGCGTGGGCCTGGGAATCGGTTTTCGGGTGTTCATGGATCACCAGTTGGTGACCGAAAAAATCGAAGTCCACCCAGTGGTCGCTGGAGCGGCCTTCCGGCAGGTTGAACACGCTGGCATAGAAGTGTCGCGCAGCGGCGAGGTCGTACACGGGGATGGCGAGGTGAAACGGCGAGATGGTCCGGGTAGTAGCGGTCACGGTCAATGTTCCTCTTTTCGGGATGCGGCCATCTTTACCCATTGATTCCTTGATTGAAAGATCATAATTTTCGCGTCGAGCCACAATAATTTCGATCAGTGAGTTGCCATGATTCGCGAGCTGAAAACCTTTCTCACGGTCCAGCGACTGGGTACGTTCGTTGCGGCGGGCAATCAGATCGGACTGACCCAGTCGGCGGTCAGTGCGCAAATCCGAACCCTGGAAAAAGCCTTGGGCACGACGCTGTTCGACCGCAGTGGTCGCAGCGCCACGCTCAATGCTGCCGGGCAGCGCGCGTTGCCGATGGCGCAGGACATTGTCGAGCGGTTCGAACGCATGGCGGCGCCGACGGCTGATACCGGGTATTACGGCGAACTGGTGATCGGCGCCATCGCCACCGTGCAGACCGGGCTGCTGCCCGCCGCGCTGGTGCAGCTCAACACGCTGGCGCCGACCGTCGAAGCCAAGGTGGTGCCCGGCGTGTCGCAGACGCTGCTGAACCGCGTCGACGCAGGGGAAATCGACGTGGCGATCCTGATCCGACCGCCCTTTTCGCTGCCCAAGGAACTGCACCTTGAGGTCATCGAGCGCGAGCCTTTCGTCCTCATCGCCCCGGCCTCTGTAAAAGGAGATGACCCACTGCAACTGCTGCGCGAACGGCGTTTCGTGCGCTATGACCGGCATTCGTTCGGCGGACGCCGGGTGACCCGTTTCCTGCGCGAACAGAAGATCGAGACCCAAGCGGGCCTGGAACTGGATGAAGTGGGCGCGATTGTGCGAATGGTCGAGGCAGGATTGGGGGTGTCGCTGGTGCCAAGGGCCGGGCTGTGGCTGGAGCGTGCGACACAGATCAGGGTCATCGACCTCGGCGCCCTGACCTTCTACCGCGAATTGGCCGTGGTGATGCGCCATGCCAATCGGCAATTGCCGTTGCAGCGATTATTTCGTGAGTGCTTGAACGTGGTGTAAAGCACCTGTAGCCGTCCGGCCTGGCGGGCAGCTACAGATAGCCCTGCGCGCTAGCGGAAGTTGGTTTTCGCCAATTCCAGCACCTGATCGGCCTTGCCGCTCATCACGGCCTTGAGCATGAACAGGCTGAAGCCCTTGGCCTGGGCCAGTTTGATTTTCGGCGGCAGGCCCAGTTCCTGTTTCGCCGTGACCACGTCCACCACCACCGGCCCTGGATGCTCGAAGGCTTTTTTCAGGGCGTTGGGCAGGTCAGCAGAATCTTCCACGCGAATCCCCAGAATGCCCGCACCGATGGCGATGTTGGCGAAATTGGTAGCATTGAAATCGGTGTCATGGGGCACGTACCCGCTGGCCTGCATCTCCATCGCGACAAAGCCCAGCGAGCTGTTGTTGAACACCACGATTTTGATCGGCAGGTTGAGCTGGCGAATGCTCAGCAAGTCACCCAGCAGCATCGACAGGCCACCATCACCACACAGCGCCACCACCTGGCGTTGCGGGAACGCCGCTTTTGCGCCCAAGGCCTGAGGCATGGCATTAGCCATGGAGCCATGATTGAACGAACCCAACAGCGAGCGTTGGCCGTTCATGGTCAGGTAGCGCGCCGCCCACAACGTTGGGGTCCCGACATCAACCGTGAAGATCGTGTCCGGATCGGCGTAGGCATCGACCATGCGCGTCAGGTACTGCGGGTGAATCGGCTCGCCGTGGGGCGAAGGCGTGGCCAGTTCGTCCAGTTCTTCGCGGGCCTTGGCGTAGTGATCCAGCGCTTTGTCGAGAAACTTGCGGTCGGTGTGCGGCTTGATCCTCGGCAGCAGCGCGACGATGGTTTCGGCAATACCGCCCTCCAGCCCCAGAGTCAGCGGCACACGACGACCGAGGGCCGCCGCGTCGATATCGATCTGAATGATGTTGGCTTTTTCCGGGTAGAAATTGCGGTACGGAAAACTGCTGCCCAGGACCAACAGCGTGTCGCAGGACATCATCGCGTGATAGCCCGAGCTGAAGCCGATGAGGCCGGTCATGCCCACGTCGAAGGGGTTGGCGTATTCGATGTATTGCTTGCCGCGCAGGGCGTGAACCACTGGCGCGGACAGCTTTTCGGCCAACGCGACGACTTGATCGTGTGCCTCGGCACAGCCCGCACCGGCCAGAATCGTCACGCTTTTCGACTTGTCGAGCAGCGTCACCAGTTGCTGCAAATCCTTTTCGGCGGGGATCACCCTCGCAGGGCTGACGTCGACCCACGCCGGCTTGGCTTCAGGCGCGGGCAACAGCGCGACGTCCCCCGGGATCACAATCACCGCGACGCCCCGCTCACTGATGGCCGCACGCATGGCCCGTTCCAGCACGCGAGGAAACTGCTCGGCGCTGCTCACCGCCTCAACGAAGTGACTGCACTCCTTGAACAGTTCGGTGGGGTGGGTTTCCTGAAAATAGTTGAGACCGATTTCCGAAGACGGGATCTGCGCGGCAATCGCCAGCACCGGCACGCGGCTGCGGTGGCAGTCATACAGGCCGTTGATCAAGTGCAGATTGCCCGGACCGCAACTGCCTGCGCAGACCGCCAGCTTACCGGTCGACGCGGCCTCAGCCCCGGCAGCAAACGCGGCGACCTCCTCGTGACGAGTGTGCATCCACTGGATCTTGCCCAGCCGTTCGAGGCTGTCGGTCAGCCCGTTCAGGCTGTCGCCGCTCACCCCCCATATCTTGGAAACGCCTGCGGCGGCGAGGGTCTGGGCGAGGTAATCGGCGACGGTTTTGCTGGACATGGGGCGGGTTCCTTGTCGAGTCGAAAAGTCGGCGCAACGCAAAAGGCTGCGTCGCGCATCGTTTCAAATCGACCCGCAGGGTGGGTCACAGTTCAGTGGGAATGGGGAACGAACGGCCAACTGCTACAGAGGAAGTCCAACAACCCTGCGTCACACCGGCGGCTGCACCACCGCCTTGCTCGGCGCAGCGATTTGCTGTTTCGGGTTGACCGGCGGCGTCGCGGGCGTGGCGTATTGCTGTTTCAGGTGGCCGTCCGAATCCAGCAGCCACGCATCAAGAATCTGCCGCACCACCGGGCCTGCTACTCGTCCACCCGCTTCGCCGTTTTCGATCATCACCGCCACCGCGATTTTCGGGTTGGCGGCGGGCGCAAAGCCGACGAACAAGGCGTTGTCGCGATGGCGTTCCAGCGTCTTGTCGCGGTTGTAGCGTTCGCCCTGTTTGATCGCCACCACCTGCGCCGTGCCGCTTTTCCCGGCGATCCGGTATTGCGCGCCTTGGGCCGCCGCACGGGCGATGCCCCTTGGGTCGTGCATCACCGCCTGCATGCCGTTGTTGACCTGATCCCACTCGCGGGCATCGCGCAGCACGATGTTCGGCATCGGGTGCTCGTCCACCGGTGGCACGCCGCCGATTTCCTTGGCCAGATGCGGACGGTTCCACACGCCTTTGTTGGCGATCAGCGTCGTGGCCTGGGCCAGTTGCAACGGTGTGACCTGCATGTAGCCCTGGCCGATGCCGAGGATCACGGTCTCGCCAGGGAACCACGCCTGACGACGGGTGATGCGCTTCCATTCCTTGGACGGCATGAGGCCCGCCGACTCTTCGAACATGTCCAGCGAGACCTTCTGACCGATGCCAAACATCGTCAGATAATCGTGCATTCGGTCGATCCCCAGCTTGTGGGCCAAGTCATAGAAATAGGTGTCGTTGGAACGCATGATCGCTGCGTACAAATCCACCCAGCCGTCGCCGCTGTGGTTCCAGTTGCGGTATTTGTGGTCGAAGTCCGGCAGCTGGAAATAGCCCGGATCGAACACGCGGGTGGACGGCGTGATGATGCCGCTGTCGAGCCCGGCAATCGCCACCTCAGGCTTGATGGTCGAACCCGGTGCGTACAGGCCGCGCAGCACGCGGTTGAACAGCGGCCGGTCCACCGAATCACGCAGCGCCGAATATTCCTTGAAGCTGATGCCGGTGACGAACAGGTTCGGGTCGAAACTCGGCTTGCTGACCATCGCCAGCACCTCGCCGGTCGCCGGGTCGATGGCCACGACGGAACCGCGACGATCCCCCAGCGCTTCTTCGGCGGCTTCTTGCAGCTTGATGTCCAGGCTCAGGGTGATGCTTTTCCCCGCGACCGGGTCGTGGTGGTTGAGCACCCGCAACACGCGGCCCTGAGCGTTGGTTTCCACTTCTTCGTAGCCGACGTGACCGTGCAGCTCGTTTTCATAGAAGCGCTCGACGCCGGTCTTGCCGATGGACTGGGTGCCCCGGTACTCGACCTGGTCCAGCTGCGTTGCTTCTTTTTCGTTGATACGACCGACGTAGCCGATGGAATGGGCGAAATGTTCGGCCAACGGGTAATGACGAACGAACTGCGCCTCGACGTCCAGCCCCGGCAGACGGAACTGGTTCACCGCCAGCAGGGCGATCTGCTCTTCGGTCAGCTCATAGAGCAGGGTGACCGGCACGAAGCGATGGGGCGAGTTTTTCATCGCCTTGTCGAAAATGATCCGGTCTTCGTCGGGCAGGTTGAGGATCTGCATCAATTCGTCGATGACCGCATGCCAATCCCCCGCCCGCTCGCGGGTCATGGTCAGGTTAAAGCTGGGCCGGTTATCGGCGAGGATCACCCCATTTCGGTCGTAGATCAGCCCGCGTTCCGGCGGGATTGGCAATACGTGAACGCGGTTGTTTTCGGAAATCGTCGAGTGATAAGCGAACTGGGTGACTTGCAGGAAGTACATCCGGCAAACCAGGGCAACGCTGAGGATGACGACGAAAAGCGCGCAGGCGATCAACCGCTTGTTGACCAGCCGGGTCTCCTTTTCATGGTCCTTCAAGGGGATTGGATCGGGCATTTCTACAGCTACTCGGTGAAAAGATGAACGGTAAACACAGCGTCCATTGGCGGTTCGCTGGACGCAAATGGCGTGCACGATACCAAGAAGCGTCCGGCGTCATGGGCCGTTCTTCATGAAAATCCTGTCATCTTCGCAGAAAGCGCGGAGGAGCATCGGTGAGGTGTCAGGCCGTTTTCGCATGGCGAGGTGTTAAAAAAGAATAATTTTGTTACGCAATGCTCATCAATGCTCGACCCACTCCCGGATCAGCCACTCCGATATAAAACGGATCAGAATTCGCGGCTTTTTTTGCGTATTGAGGGTGGGGAGACGAAACCCTCCTAGCACAACGGTTACAGCGTTCTTGAACATTCGTGCGGTGGTTCGCGGGGAAACGCCGCACACCAAGACAAAAAACTTACTGTTGCAATATCAGCAACAGTCATTTGCAGAATTCACAGGATGCAACAGCCGGTAACACATCTATGATTGCGCTTCGCGTGGAAAAGATGACCGGCGGTCATGGCGATTCCCCGCTCAGCGTGCGCCTTTCGCCCGCCGGGCTGCCAGAGACCCAATGTCACACCCACCGAAGCATTGATCCTCGGCACTAAAACAACTCGCCGAACCCAACCGTGAATACGTACGACGCCCCCCGACCGGACCCTCCTCGCGATGGCCCGCGAAGGTGCGTTCTCAGGAGCCTTGCATGACAGAAAAACCCAAGGGCATCACCCGCCGCCAGTTGCTGAAGTCCTCGGCAACGACGCTGGCCGTGGGCGCTGCTGCCACGGCCAAGGCGGCCACCGTTGTCGGTGTGCCGGAGTGGGTCCCCTTCGACCACAACGGTCCGATGCATTACGACACCCCTGGCTGGCAGTTCTTCAGCTCCGCCGAAGCCAGCGCGGTGGAAGCCATCGTGGCGCGCCTGATCCCGGCGGACGAGTTGAGCGTGAGTGGCAAGGACGCCGGTTGCGCGGTGTTCATCGACCGCCAGCTCGCCGGTGAATACGGCACCTTCAGCCGTCTGTACATGCAAGGCCCGTTCGAGAAAGGCACCCCGATGCAGGGTGACCAGTCCGAACTCGTACCCCGCGACCGCTACCGTCTGGGCCTGGCTGGCCTTGAAGGTTATTGCCAGAAACAGTTCCAGAAAAGCTTCGCCGCCCTCGCCCCCGAGGTGCAGGACAAAGTGCTGACAGGCCTGGAAAAGGGTGAGGTCGTCCTCGACGGCATCGACGCCAAGCTGTTCTTCCAGCAAGTGCTGGGCAACACCATGGAAGGCTTCTTCGCCGACCCGGTCTACGGCGGCAACCGCGACATGGTCTCCTGGAAAATGATCGGTTTCCCCGGCGCGCGGTACGACTACCGCCCCTACATCGCTCAGCACAATCAGAAGCTGAACCTGGTGCCGCTTTCCATTTCCGGTAGCACCGCCTGGACCAAGAAGGGTTAATTCGACATGGCCAAAAAACTACCTTCCACGGACGTCGTGGTTGTCGGACTCGGCTGGGCCGGGTCCATCATCGCCAACGAACTGGCGGATGAGGGGCTGAACATCATCGGTTTCGAACGTGGCCCGTGGCGCGACACCGCCGCCGACTTCAACATCGCGTCCGCCGCTGACGAACTGCGTTACAACCGTCGTCAGGACCTGATGCTGCGCACGCGCCAGAACACCACGACGATTCGCAACAACGTCACTGAAACCGCGCTGCCAATGCGCAGTTGGGGGTCGTTCCACCCCGGTAACGGCACGGGCGGCGCAGGCAACCACTGGGCGGGCATCACCTTTCGCTTCCAGCCCCATGAGTTCCGTCTGCACAGCTACCTGACCGAGCGTTACGGCAAAGAGCTGTCGCCGGAGCTGACCCTGCAAGACTGGGGCACCGACTGGGACGAAATGGAGCCGTTCTACACCAAGTTCGATCGCCTCGCGGGCGTTTCGGGCAAGGCCGGCAACATCAAGGGCGTGATCCAGGAAGGCGGCAACACCTTCGAAGGCGCGCGTTCCGAGGAATACCCGAACCCGCCGACCGAGCAGACCTACGCGCCGACGCTGTTTGCCGAAGCCGCGAAAAACCTCGGTTACAAACCCTTCCCGGTGCCTTCGGCGCTGGTGTCGAAGCCTTACGTCAACTCCCTCGGCGTGGCGATGGGCCCGTGCACCTATTGCGGGTTCTGCACCAACTACGGCTGCGCCAACTACTCCAAGGCCAGCGCCATCACCACCGTTCTGCCGGTGCTGATCCGCAAGCCGAATTTCACGGCCATGACCAACTGCGAAGTCCTGCGCGTGACCATGGACAGCAGCGGCAAACGCGCAACCGGCATCGTCTACATGGACGCCAACGGTGACGAATGGGAACAGCCCGCGGAACTGGTGGTGATCAGCGCGTTCATCTTCGAAAACGTGCGCCTGATGCTGCTGTCCGGCGTCGGTCAACCGTACGACCCGGTCACCAACACCGGCACCACGGGCCGCAATTACGCCTACCAGACCGCCAACAGCGTGCGGATGTTCTTCGATGACAAGAACTTCAACCCGTTCATCGGCGGCGGCGCCATCGGCATGGGCATCGACGAGTTCAACAACGACAACTTCGACCACTCGGGTCTGGGGTTCGTCGGCGGCGGCAGCACCCGGGTTACCCCGATTGGCGCAGCGCCCATCGACTCGCGCCCTCTCCCGCCCGGCACTCCGGCGTGGGGTTCGGAATGGAAGAAAGCCACGGTCAAGAACTACGCCGCCAACATGTCCATCGGCTGTGAAGCGAGCAGTTACGCGACCCGCACCAACTACCTGTCCCTCGATCCGACTTACAAAGACCCGCTGGGCCGTCCGCTGCTGCGCATCACTTTCGACTTCCCGGAGAACGACCGCAAGATGGCGGCCTACGTCACGGGCAAGGTCGGGGAAATCGCCAAGAGCATGAACCCGCGTCAAATGGTGCCCAGCGCACAGACCGGCCACTGGAACAGCTCGCCCTATCAGTCGTCGCACATCGTCGGCGGCTTCATCATGGGCGCCGATCCGAAGAACAGTTCGGTCAACAAATACCTGCAAGTCTGGGGCGTGCCGAACCTGTTCGTGGTCGGTTCGTCGGCCTTCCCGCAAAACCCTGGCTACAACCCGACCGGCACCGTGGCCGCGTTGGCCTTCAAAGCCGCGGATGCCATTCGCACCCGCTACCTCAAGCGTCCAGGGGAGATGATCAGCGTATGAAGACGCTTCTGACTGCCTGTGCGGGCTTGATCGCACTGTGCGTTTCCCTGGCTCACGCCGAAACCGGCGCGGATTCCTACAATCTCGTGCAAAAAGGCCGCTACCTGACCACCGTCGGCGACTGTACGGCGTGCCACACCCTGCCGGGCAAACCGCTGTTTTCCGGCGGTGTGATTCTCGACACCCCGTTCGGCAAGCTGGCAGGCGCCAACATCACGCCGGACCCGGTCACCGGCATCGGCCGCTGGAGCTTCGAAGACTTCCAGAACGCCATGTCCAAGGGCCACGGTCTGGATGGCAAACGCCTGTACGGCGCGATGCCGTTCACGGCCTACACCAAGGTCAAGCGTGAAGACAACCTGGCCATTTTCGCCTACCTGAAAACCGTCGATGCGTCGGACAACAAGGTCGAAACCAACCAGCTGCCCTTCCCGTTCAACGTGCGCACCAGCCTGATCGGTTGGAACCTGCTCAACTTCAAGGAAGGCGAATTCAAGGCCGATCCGCAGAAGTCCGAGCAATGGAACCGCGGTGCGTATCTGGTCGAAGGCCTGGGCCACTGCGGCACGTGCCACACGCCGAAGAACATCACCGGCGGTGACAAGGGCGATCAGTTCCTGACGGGCGCCAACCTGCAGAACTGGGTGGCGCCGAACATCACGTCCAGCGGCCACGACGGTCTGCAGGCCTGGAATGAAAACGACATCGTTCAGTACCTGAAAACCGGCGCCAACCGCTTCGACATCGCTTCCGGCCCGATGGCTGAAGAGGTGGAGCACTCGTCGCAGCACTGGAATGATCAGGACCTGATGGCCGTTGCCGTCTACCTGAAAGACGGCGCCAAGCCGGTGGATGCGCCGAAGCCGGTTGCGGCCACCGACGCCTCAATGGTCGCGGGCAAGGCGATCTACGCTGACCGCTGCTCGGCGTGCCACACGCCGAACGGTGAAGGCGCTGCTCACCTGTTCCCGAAACTGGCCATGGCCCCGCTGATCAACAGCAACGACCCTTCGTCGCTGATCCGCGTGGTGCTGGCAGGCAGTCGTGCGGGCGCCACCGACGCGGCACCCACCGCGCCGGCGATGCCCGCGTTCGGCTGGAACCTGTCGGACGACAACGTCGCCGACGTCCTGACCTACGTGCGCAACACCTGGGGCAACGCCGCGCCATCTGTGTCCAGTGCCGAGGTGAAAGACGTGCGTGAGGCGTTAACGCCGAAGTAAGTGTCGACGCTGTGCAGCAAACGAAAAATGCCCGACCTCAGTGATGGGGTCAGGCTTTTTTTTGGATTCCAGTTTCTGCCGATGCGGGCGAGTGGCGCATTTTTGCCTTCAGCAAAAACCAACTCACCCTGCCCACGGTCTTCTGCTATCACTGATGCTCACGCTCCCATCACGCAGAGGCCACGACCATGCCGCACTTGCTCTACATTGAAAGCTCGCCCCGCAAACAACGCTCCGCGACGATCGAGGTCGCCAAGGCTTTCATCGATGCCTGGCAGGCGCAGCACGCCATTGCCACGGTGGACACGCTGGACGTGTGGAATGAACCACTGCCCGCCTTCGACGGCGCAACGCTGGACGCCAAATACGCGGGCATTCAAGGCGTCGAACGCACACCTGAACAGGCGGCCGCCTGGGCCCGTATCAGTGAACTGGCCGAGCGTTTCGTCAAGGCCGACATCATTCTGTTCGGCGTGCCGATGTGGAATTTCGGCATCCCCTACACCCTCAAGCATTTGATCGACGTGGTCAGCCAGAAAGACCTGCTGTTCACCTTCGATGAACGCGGGTTGAACGGCCTGCTCGGCGGTCGCAAGGTGGTGGTCATCGCCGCCCGTGGTGCGCCGTTGGACCGCGCCGAACACCAGATTGCCTACATGACCACCTGGAGCGAAATGGTCGGCATCGACGAACAATTCAACATCGTCATCGAGAAAACCCTGCTGGGTCCGGACGTAGACGCCGAATCCCGCCAGACCGCGACCAAAGCCGCCATCGACCTCGCCGCCACTTTATAACGGCTCGGCCACTTCAACCCCGCGAGCCTCCCGCGCTTCCAGAATGCGCGGCAGGTTCTGCTCGATCCACGTGGTCAGGCCGTCGACCTGCAACGCCACTTCCTTGCCCATGGGGGTCAGCGTGTATTCAACGTGAGGCGGCACGACGGGCAGTGCCTTGCGGTCCACGAAGCCGTCCTGCTCCAGACTTTGCAATGTTTGCGAGAGCATCTTCTCGCTGACCCCGCCGATCTTGCGCCGCAGCTCACTGAACCGGTGCATGCCGTCCAGCAGCACCACCAATACCAGCACGCCCCAACGGCTGCATACGTGATTGAGAATTTCCCGGGACGGGCAATCCCGGGCTAACACTTGGCCCATACGAATGCGCTCAAGCAAGGAAATGTTTTCGCTGGACGGCGCAGAAATATCGTTCATGACACTTACCTTTTTGTACGTACTTACGAAAGGTTAGCATGCCCTTTATGCTGAGCCCACATTCAACGTCACTGAGGAACACATCATGATCATCATTACCGGTGCATCGGGTCAGTTGGGCCATCTGGTTATCGCCGAACTGCTGAAAACAGTCCCCGCCTCGCAGATCGTCGCTGTCGCACGCAATCTTGAAAAAGCCGCCGACCTCGCCGCGAAAGGCGTGCAGGTCCGCCACGGCGACTACACGAAACCCGAGACGCTGGACAGCGCGTTCAAGGGCGCTGAAAAGGTCCTGCTGATTTCCTCCGACGCCGTGGGCACCCGCGTGCCGCAGCATCAGGCCGTGATCGACGCCGCCAAACGGGCGGGCGTGAAATTGCTCGGCTACACCAGCGTGCTGCACGCGGACACCTCGCTGCTGGGTCTGGCAGGCGAACACCGCGACACCGAAACCGCCCTCAAGGCCTCGGGCGTACCGTCTGTGGTGCTGCGCAACGGCTGGTACCACGAGAACTACACCGCCAGCATCCCGCCCGCCCTCGCCCATGGCCAATTGTTCGGCAGCGCCGGTGAAGGCCGCATC
>NZ_JAAAKW010000017.1 GCF_009905615.1 Pseudomonas sp. SLFW | reverse complement strand
GGTCTGCAAGGCGTCGGCGGCGCTGTTCATGCGCAGGGTCTTGACCTCGGGCATGTGGTCCTCGAACCACTTGGCCTGCACCGAGCCTTTGAGCGTGGCGAGGGTCTTGCCGTTGAGGTCCTTGATCGACTTGATCGGGCTGTCCTTCTTCACCACCACGTCGCTGGCGCCCCAGCGATACGGGGTGGTGAAGTCGATGACGCGCTGACGCTCAGGGGTGACGCCGAGGGTCGCGATGAGGAAGTCGACCTTGCGCCCCAGCAGCTGCGGCACGCGGTTTTCAGCGGTGACGCAGGTGAACGTCACTTTGTCCTTGGAGCCCAGCGCCCACAGGGCAATCTGCCTGGACATCTCGACTTCGACGCCCGCGAAGTCGCCGTTGTTGTTCTGGAAGCCATACGGTGGCTGGTCGCAACGGACCCCGGCACGCAATTGACCGGCCGCTTTGATTTCATCGGGCACCGGCGGCAATTCAGCGGCATGGACCTGCGCCATCCCTGCCAGCGAGACACACGAAAGAGCCATGACACGAACGAGGGATTTCAACGAAAACGACATATTGCCTCCTGGTTAACTACCAGCGCAGGGACGAACGAAGACGTCACCACGCAACGATTTCAAGGGCAGAGGATTCAGCGAGAATGCGGCGCCTGAGGACGCCGGGGCATCGTGTCCGTCTGCGCGAACTGTCGATGTCGAAAACAGTTATAAAGCCTCTGGCTCATGCCAACAAATGACAATACAGTGGTCGTCCATACCGAATTGATATGGTCCGCCATGAACTTCAAACAAGTCGAAGCCTTCCGCGCCGTGATGTTGAGCGGTTCGATGACCGCTGCCGCCGAGTCGCTGCACACCTCACAACCCAACATCAGCCGCTTGATCGCGCAACTGGAGCGGGCCAGTGGTTTCAAATTATTCGAACGCGTGGGAGGCCGTCTGTTGCCTACGGATGAAGGCGCGGCGCTGTTTGTCGACGTGGAGCGAGCGTTCGTCGGGCTGCAAAGCCTGGAGCATTCGGCGCAGAACATCCGTCGCGGCGGCACGGGGCAATTGCGGATTGCGGCGGTGCCATCGCTGTCGTTGACACTGTTGCCGAGGGTCATTCAACGCTTTCGTCAGGAAAACCCCGAGGCGGCGATTTCCATCCACACCAACGATTCGCCGATGGTCGCGCATTGGGCGGCCTCGCAGTTTTGTCACGTCGGCTTGGCGTCTTATGTCGGCGATGACATGCCGGGGGTGCGCACGCGCAAAATCTGCGACGTGCCGGGGGTGTGCGTGTTTCCAAAGGGGCATCGGCTTTCGGCGCTGGCGGCGGTCAGGCCTCAAGACCTGTACGGCGAAGAGTTCATTTCACTGTCGTTGAACGATGGTTCGCGCACCCGCGTGGACCGGGCGTTCGCGGGGGACAAGGAGCATCGCAAGCTGAACCTGGAGACGCCGTATGCTGCGACGGTCTGCTCGCTGGTGGCCTTGGGACTGGGGGTGAGCATCGTCAGCCCGATGGTGGCGCAGGAATACCTGCACATGGGCATCGACACCCGGCCCTTCGCGCCGCAGATCCGGTTTTCCACCTACCTGCTGCTGCCCGAAGACCGGCCACAGAGTGTGTTGAGCCAGCGATTCAGCGTGCTGATCGAAGAGATGCTCACCGAAGCGAGCAAGGCGTGGCAGGTGTGAATGAAAGGCCCGCACGGCTGAAGCCGTATCAAGACGCACCCTTCGCGGCACCACCGCGCACCTGTGGGAGCGAATTCATTCGCGAAAAATAGTCCAGGCGATAGAGGTGTATCGCCCGGCCCGACCCTTCGCGAATGAATTCGCCCCCACAGTTTGAACCGTGCCGTACCGCACCTTACGCGGGCTCCCACAAGGTGGCGTACACGCAAAGCGCTGGCGCAATCAGGTAACTGAGGCGGCAGTACACCCACCAAAAAGGTATCGGCTGCACGCATTTCAACTGTAGGAGCGAATTCATTCGCGAAAAATAGTCTAGGCGATAGAGAAGTATCGCCCGTACCGACCCTTCGCGAATGAATTCGCTCCCACAGTTTGAACCGTGCCGTACCGCACCTCATGCGGCGCTCCCACAAGGTGGCGTACACGTCAGACGTATCTGTGAACCCGCCGGATCAAATCCCTTGCAACGCCAAATCCATCGCGAAATACGTGAAGATCAGATCCGCGCCTGCCCGCTTGATCGCGCCGAGGGTTTCGCGCACCACGCGGCCTTCGTCGATGGCCCCGGCCTGGGCGCCGAACTTGATCATCGCGTATTCGCCGCTCACCTGATACGCCGCCAGCGGCAGGTTCGAGGCTTCGCGGATGTCACGGATGATGTCGAGGTACGCGCCCGCCGGCTTGACCATCAGCGCATCAGCGCCTTCGGCTTCGTCCAGCAGCGACTCGCGCAGGGCTTCGCGGCGGTTCATCGGGTTCATCTGGTAGGTCTTGCGGTCACCTTTCAGCGCCGAGCCGCCCGCTTCACGGAACGGGCCGTAGAGCGACGACGCGAATTTGGTCGAATAGGCCATGATCGGCGTATTCGTGAACCCGGCAGCATCCAGTGCAGCACGAATCGCCCGCACTTGCCCGTCCATCGCCGCCGACGGCGCAATCACGTCGGCACCGGCGCGAGCGGCCATCACCGCTTGTCGGCCGAGGTTTTCGATGGTCGCGTCGTTATCGACGTGGCCGTTGTGCATCACGCCGCAGTGGCCGTGGTCGGTGTATTCGCAGAAGCAGGTGTCGGACATCACGATCATTTCCGGCACCGCGTCTTTGATCGTGCGCGAGATGCGCGACACCAGGCCGTTTTCCTGCCAGGTGTCGCTGCCGCTGGCGTCCAGATGGTGGGAAACACCAAAGGTCATCACCGACTTGATCCCGGCGCGAGCATAGCGCTCGACTTCCTGGGCCAGCTTCGACTCTGGAATGCGGCTGACGCCCGGCATGCTGTTGATCGGCACGAAGTCATCGACTTCTTCTTCGACGAAGATCGGCAGCACCAGATCGTTCAGCGTGAATTCGGTTTCCTGAAACAGCGCGCGGAAGTTTGCGTGGCTGCGCAGGCGACGTGGACGGGCGGCGGGAAACAGACTGGACATGGCGGTTCCTGAACAAAAATGGCGAAAAACGGCACACAGCCAGGCGTGACCGTCATCAATGGCGCGAAGCTTATGCCTGCCTCGCTGCGGATTCAAATATCGGGGCGATAAAGACAATTGTCGTGCGTGCAACAGTCCGGCACCTTGGGTCGAACGAATTCAGCGCTCGACAGGTCATTAATCGGGAGCAGCGCGTACTTAAGGCTGCGCGACCCACTTGGCGAGGCCAGCCTTGAACACCCCTTCCGATCTTCGTAACAACCGCTCGCTGGACGGCCTCAATTTCTTTCTGGCCGACGTGCGCGACGGACTCGGTCCATACCTCGCGATCTACCTGCTGGCGGTACACAAATGGGACCCGGCCAGCATCGGCCTGGTCATGACGCTCGCCGGTATAGCCGCTTTGGTCACCCAGACGCCAGCGGGTGCGCTGATTGACCGCACCCGCAGCAAGCGCCTGGTCGTGGTCATCGCCGCGCTGCTGGTGACCGCCAGTTGCGTGATCCTGCCGTTCATTCACAGCTTTACTTGGGTGGCGATCACCCAAGGGCTGGGCGCGATTGCCGGTTCTGTGTTCGCCCCCGCCATTGCGGCGATCTCTCTGGGCATCACCGGTCCGAAAGCCTTCACTCGCCGAACGGGCCGCAACGAAACCTGGAACCACGCGGGCAATGCCTGTGCCGCGCTGCTGGCGGGCGGCCTGTCGTGGGCGTTCGGGCCGATTGCCGTGTTCTATCTGATGGCGTTCATGGCGATCGCCAGCGTGGTCGCCGTCAGCTTCGTCGATGGGTCGGCCATCGATCATGAAGTGGCACGGGGTTTCGACCCTCGACAGGAGAACGGCGCCGAACAGCCCAGCGGCGTGTCCGTGCTGATCCACAACCGCCCCCTGCTGGTCTTTGCCATTTGCTGTGGCCTGTTTCATTTGGCGAATGCCGCGATGCTGCCGCTGGTCAGCCAGAAGCTTTCGCAGATCGACCTCAACCTCGCGACGCCTCTGACCTCGGCCTGCATCGTCGCCGCGCAACTGGTGATGGTGCCGGTGGCCTGGCTGGTGGGCACCAAGGCCGACAGTTGGGGGCGCAAACCGTTGCTCCTGGCGGGCTTTGTCATCCTGCCGCTGCGGGGCCTGCTTTACGTGCTGTCGGACAACCCTTACTGGCTGGTGGGCGTGCAACTGCTCGACGGCATCGGCGCCGGGGCGTTCGGGGCGCTGATGCCGTTGGTGGTCAAGGACCTGACCCAAGGCACGGGCCGCTTCAACGTCAGCCTGGGGGCGATCTCAACGGTGTTCGGCCTAGGCGCCGCGCTGAGCAATGGCCTCGCCGGTTGGGTGGTTCGCGAAGCCGGTTACAACGCGGCGTTCCTGACGTTGGCGGCGATTGCGGCGGTGGCATTCGTGCTGTTGTGGGTGGCGGTGCCAGAGACCTCGGAGATTTCCGACCGCCCGGTCGAAACCCCGTTACCCGGGACTAACCCGAGCGTTTGAAAGAGGCTACCGGTGAGGCGTGCTCCTCGCACCCTCTCCCAGCTCGCGCTGCATGATCACGGTGTCGAGCCAGCGGCCGTGCTTGAAGCCCACCGATTCGAACACCCCGACCTTGCGAAACCCCAGGCGCTCATGAAGCCGGATCGAGGCCTCGTTTTCGCTGTTGCCGATGATCGCAACCATCTGCCGTCGGCCGTCATCGGTGCACTGCTGAATCACCGTTTCCAGCAACTGCTGGCCAATCCCCAACCCGGCCATGCCTTCGCGCACGTACACCGAATCTTCGACGGTGAAGCGATACGCCGGGCGTGGCCGGTACAACGTGGCATAGGCGTAACCCACGATTTCGCCTTCGTGCTCGGCGACCCGATACGGCAGGCCGTTGGCGCGGATGTCGGCACGCCGCTGGAGCATCTGTTCCAGGGTCGGCGGCTCCAGCTCGAAACTGGCGGTGCCATGCAGCACGTGATGGGCGTAAATGGCCTGCACGGCAGGCATGTCGTCGTCGCGGGCGTCGCGCAGGATCAGGTCGGTCATCAGCAGTCTTCTTGGCTCATACGGTGTGCGGCACAGGATAATCATTCATGGCCGCCTTTTGGGTTTAGAATGCCACCCCTTTCCACTGCCGACCCGCCGCCACCCGATGAATCCCGACGCGCTGAACACCCTCAACGAGCACCTCCTCACCGCCCTCGCCCCTGCGCCCTCGGAAACCCGTCGGCTGTTCCATGGCCGTGGCCGCCGTTGGCCGGGCCTTGAGCAACTGACGGTGGACTGGATGCAGGGCGTGGTGCTGGTGTCGCTGTTCAAGGAACCGGCGGCTGACGAGCTGGAGGGTTTGAAGCGTCTGTTGGCGGAGCTGATTCAGACCTCCGTCTGGAAAGACAGCCTGGCCCACACCCTGCTCCTGCAACACCGCTATCTGCCCGACAGCCACACCGAAACCCTGCTCGGCGAGATGCCGGACGAGTGGACACTGACCGAAGGCGGCCTGCGCTACCTCGTGGATTTCGGCAAGAAGCAGAACACCGGGCTGTTTCTCGACATGCGCTACGGTCGCGACTGGGTGCGGGCGAACGCGAGTGGCAAGCGGATCTTGAACCTGTTCGCCTACACCTGCGGTTTTTCGGTCGCGGCCATCGAGGGTGGCGCGGCGTTCGTGGTCAATCTGGACATGTCGCGGGCGGCGCTGAGCCGGGGGCGCGACAACCATCGCTTGAATGGCCACGACCTGAGCAAGGTCAGCTTTCTCGGCCACGAGCTGTTCAAATCCTGGGGCAAGGTGAAGAGCAGCGGGCCGTACGATCTGGTGATCATCGACCCGCCGTCGTTTCAGAAAGGCAGTTTTTTGCTGACCAAGGACTACCAGCGCGTGCTGCGCAAACTCCCCGAGCTGCTGACAACCGACGGCACCGTGCTGGCCTGCATGAACGACCCGGCGCTGGGCGCGGATTTCCTGATCGAGGGCGTGACGCGAGAAGCGCCGGGGTTACGCTTTGAACAGCGGCTGGAGAATCCGCCAGAGTTTGCCGACATTGACCCGGACGGCGGCCTCAAAGCCCTGGTGTTCCGCCAGGTCTGACGCACACCTAAGAAAATCGGCACCTCACCCGGTCGCGAGATGCCCACGCCCACTTGCGGCTTGACGCTCGTGACTCGCCGCTGCTTCTAGGCGCTCAAGCGCGAAATCACGTCGTTCAACCCCACTGACAACTCATGCAGGTCCTGGCTCGCCGTCTGGGTGCGCTGCACATTGCTCTGGTTGGTGGTGGCAATCGCGGTGATTTCGGTCAGGTTGCGCGAGATGTCTTCGGCCACGGAGGTCTGTTCTTCGGCGGCCGTGGCGATCTGGCGGTTCATGTCGCGAATCGCTTCCACGGCGGTGGTGATGCGGGTCAGCGACGAACTGGCCAGGGCGACCTGATCGACGCTCTCCTGACTCCGCGCCTGACCGCTCTCGATGGCCTGCGCCGCGTCGATGGCGCCGGTCTGCACCGAATTGATGATCTGGTTGATCTCAGCCGTCGACGCCGCCGTGCGCTGGGCCAGCGTGCGCACTTCATCCGCCACGACCGCGAACCCACGCCCGGCATCCCCGGCCCGCGCCGCTTCGATGGCCGCGTTCAGGGCCAGTAGGTTGGTCTGCTCGGCGATGCCGCGAATCACTTCCAGCACCTTGCCGATGCGCCCGCTGTCGCTTTCCAGACGACGAATCACGTCGGCGGTGTTGCTGATCTCGGTGCGCATCTGGGTGATCGCGGTAATGGTCGCGCTCATCACCTTGCCGCCGTCCTGAGAGCTGCGATCCGCTTCATCAGCGGCATGAGCCGCTTGTGCCGCATGGCGCGCAACTTCCTGGGCCGTGGCCGACATCTCGGTCATCGCCGTGGCCACCTGATCGGTGCGCTCGAATTGCTCGTGGGTGCCTTGAGCCATCAGCGACGCAATGGCTTTCAACTCACCGCCCGCGCTGTCCAGGTCGGTGGTGCTGCGTTTCAGGCGGGTGAAGGTGTCCGCGAGGAAATCACGCAAGGTGTTCGCCGCCACCGCCAGACGTCCGAGTTCATCCTGGCGGGTCACGCTGACCCGGTCGCTGAAGCGCCCGTGGCTCAGTTGCGCGACGTATTCGATCAACAGGCTGATCGGGCCGACGATGTTGCGGTTGACCATCCACAACGCCAACACACCCACCAGCAACGCCGACGCCAGCATGACGAGAGTGCCGATGAGAATGGTCCGATCGGCCGTGCTGCTGATCACCTTCGATTGCTCGTCACTGAGGGTGCGCAGGTTGCCCACCAGTTCGCTCATCTGCTCGCTGGCGGCGCGGTCCACGCCCTTCACCGCCTGATCACCGGCCACCGGATCGCCGCCCGCCGCCACGAATGCGTCGCGGCCCTTGCGATAAGCCACGCCCAGCGCACGGTGCTCGTCACGCAGCTTGTCGACCTGGGCCTTGCTCGCCGCATCCAGACCGGCCATCCCGCTGAGCTGACCCAGCGTGGTCTGCACCAGACGCTCCTGCTCCTCGAACTGGCCCCAGAACTTGTCCCGGTCCGCAGGCTGTTTGCCGCGCAGCAGAACGTTTTTCCATTCCTGAACCTGAATCTTGAATTGAAGGTTGGCCTGATCGACCCGTTGCGAGGCCTGCAGCGGGCCGTCCAAAAGGCCGCGGTACGCGTGAACGTTGCTGGAGAGGAACTGGAAACAGGCCAGTGCGATCAGCAGCACCAACGCCAGGCTGCCGCCAAGCAGTGCCAGGATCTGCAATCTCAGGGATTTGGACATACGGGAAATCTCATCAGGGGGGACTGCGGTTTTCGGGATTGCCCGAAAATGCCTGCTTGCCACATCCCTGTGCCGCCGTGTCAAAAACGGAGGGCTTACACAGCCTGATTCGACCCCGCCGAGCGCATCTTTAAACGCGACGCAAGCAGGCCGACGAGCGGTCAGAAAACGTCAATCCCGTGGCGAAAAGACGGGTCAATAAACTGGCGAACAGCTCCCTAACCCTTTGAATGTCCGTGTTTTTTCTGCATACGCATTCAGTTGACCACATCTCTAAATGCCATCCCTGGGACACCCCTCATCCCTCTTTCTGCCCAAACACCTGCGAAGGCCTGCGCAACACCGGGTCGAAAGGGTTGATCCTTTGGCCGATGGCAGCCGCTTCGCGCTTGAGCATGTCCACCACGGTGGGCATGCGTTCGGCGTTGAGGCGGTCGCTGATGGTGGCGACGCTGAGGGCCGCAACCGCCCGGCCTTCGCGGTCGAGGATCGGCACCGCGAGACCGGCCATGCCTTCCAGCACACCGGTGTTGCGAGCGGCATAACCCAGGCGCCTGACGTTGTCGATCTCCGAGCGCAGCATCACTTCGTCGTACAGATGAAAATCCCGCAGGCGCGGCAGGTTGTAACGGATCACCGTGTCGCGCTCGTCTTCCGGCAAGAACGCCAGAATCGCCAGACTCCCCTGCCCCACACCCAACGCCACGCGGCCGCCAATGTCACCGGTGAACGTCCGGATCGGGTACGGCCCTTCGCTGCGGTCCAGGCACACCGCGTCAAAACCGCTGCGCGCCAGCAAAAACAGCGAATCCCCCAGCGACGCCGACAACCGCAGCAGGCTCGGCCGCACCACGTCGCGCAGGTTTCCGGTCTGTCCCGCCTTCGCTGCCAGCGCGAAGAACTCCAGGCTCAGCCGGTAGCGTTTGCTGCGTGCGTCCTGCTCGACCATGCCCTCGTCCATCAGGCTGCGCAGCAACCGGTGAGTCGTCGGCTGCGACAAGCCCACTTGCTGCGCCAGTTGCGTCACCCGCTCACCGCCTTCGGGGCATTCCCCCAGACAGCGCAGCACCGCAAACAATCGAGACACAGCGCCAACGCCTGTTTCTTTTGTCGAATCATTCCGCTCAGTGGAATCCATTTTCGATATTTTCCTGTCTGCATTCACTGATCGAATAAATCTGAAAATACTAATCGCTCAATGAAATTCATCGTTGAGCCCATCCTAGTCTTCGGCCTAGGATCAGTCCACCAGGGCGATTTGAATAACAGCGGCAGCCGACACCGATCGAGCGCCAGCGTCCATTGAGCATGCCGACATGCATCGGCACGCCGTCTCTCTTCGCATCTGCCCATAAAAAACGCATGCCCCCGGCGTGCATGAAAAAAGGTGGAACGCAGCCATGGCATTTCTTCAACTCCAGGCACTTTGCAAACGTTACGGCCCGGTCGATGCGGTGGTCGCCACTGACCTGTCGGTGGAAAAAGGCGAATTCGTGTCCCTGCTCGGCCCGTCCGGCTGCGGCAAGACCACCACCCTGCAAATGATCGCCGGGTTCGTTGACGTCACCTCGGGCAAGATCCTCCTTGATGGACGCGACATCACCCACGCCAAACCCGCCAGTCGCGGCCTCGGTGTGGTGTTTCAGTCCTACGCGCTGTTCCCCCACATGACCGTGCGCGACAACGTGGCCTTCGGCCTGAAGATGCGCAAAGTCGCCGCCGACGACATTCAGCGCCGCGTCGCCCGCGTGCTGGAGCTGGTGCGCCTGCATCAGCACGCCGAGCGCTACCCGCGTGAACTCTCCGGCGGCCAGCGACAGCGTGTGGCCCTGGCCCGGGCCTTGGTCATCGAACCGCCGGTCCTGCTGCTCGACGAACCGCTGTCCAACCTCGACGCCAATCTGCGCGAAGAGATGCAGTTCGAGATTCGCCGCATCCAGCGCGAAGTCGGCATCACCACCCTGATGGTCACCCACGACCAGGCCGAAGCCCTGTCCATCAGCGACCGCGTGGTGGTCATGCAGGCCGGGCGCATCACCCAGATCGACGAACCGTACAAGCTCTACGAACACCCGCGCACCCGTTTCATTTCCGGGTTCGTCGGCAAGGCCAACCTGTTGCGCGGCGACCGTGATCCGAGCGGCGTGGCTCAGGTGCGCCAAGGCCAGAGTCAGGGCGAGGGCGACGGCGAACTGACCCTCAGCCTGCGCCCGGAAAAGATCGACCTGGTGACCGCCGGTGAAGGCCGTCTGCAAGGCCGGATCATCACCCGTTATTTCCTCGGCAGTCAGTGGCTGTACCGCATCGAAACGCCGATTGGCGAGTTGACCGTCGTGCGCCGTAACAACGGCGATGCGCCGATGAACGAAGGCACGGCGGTGGGGCTGGACTGGCCGTCTGAATTGCTGCGCGTGCTGGCCGCTGACGAGGTGTTGGCATGAGTGTGCTGCGCGACAGCGGTCGCGGTTATCTGCTCTCGACCCCGGCCTTGGTGTTGTTCGTCGGCCTGCTGGTGGTGCCGCTGCTGTTGACGCTGGTGCTGTCGTTCAACGTGTTCGACTACACCGTGGGCGTCAAAAGCGGCAGCTGGACCTTCGCCCAATACGTGAATCTGGTCACCGATTCGTACTTCTACGAAATCTTCTTTCGCACCTTCTGGATCAGCGCGCTGGTCACCCTGTTGTGCGTGGTGATTGGGGTGCCCGAAGCCTACATCTTGAGCCGCATGGGCACGCCGTGGCGCTCGATTTTTCTGATCCTGATCCTCACGCCGCTGCTGATTTCGGTGGTGGTGCGGGCCTTCGGCTGGAGCCTGCTGCTCGGCGCCGACGGGCTGGTGAATCAGGCGATCCAGGCCCTCGGTGGCCGGCCGATCAAAATGCTCTACACCCCGTTCGCGGTGGTGCTGGCGCTGGTCCACGTGATGCTGCCGTTCATGATCATCCCGGTGTGGACCTCGTTGCAAAAGCTCGACCGCTCCGCTGAACAGGCCGCGCTGTCGCTGGGGGCAAGTCAGGCCAAGGTCATGCGTCTGGTGGTGCTACCGCAAGTCATGCCCGGCGTGCTGTCCGGCACCTTGATCGTCTTTGGGCTGTCGGCCAGTTCGTTCGCCATCCCCGGCCTGCTGGGCGGACGCCGCCTGAAAATGGTCGCCACCACGGTCTACGACCAGTACCTCTCGGAACTCAACTGGCCCATGGGCGCCGCCATTGCCGTCGCGCTGTTGCTGATCAACCTGCTGGTGATGCTGTCGTGGAACCGGCTGGTCGAAGGCCGCTATAAAAAATCCCTGGGGGAATGATCGATGTCCAAGAATGGTCCTCTGGCCCTGTCGTTTCACGCCCTGATCGTGGTGTTCATGCTGGCGCCGCTGGTGGTTGTGTGCATGGTGGCGTTCACGCCGGAAAACACCCTGAGCCTGCCGTGGCACGGTTTTTCCCTGCGCTGGTTCACGGCCGTGTTCGAGCGCGCCGACTTCATTCAGTCTTTCTATAACAGCCTGATTCTGGCGGTCGTTGCTGCGACGCTGGCGACTCTGATCGCCGTGCCCGCCGCGCTGGCGATCACCCGCTATCAGTTTCCGGGGCGCAACTTCCTCAACGGCCTGTTCCTGTCGCCGATCATCATTCCGCACCTGGTGCTCGGGGTGGCGATGCTACGCCTGTTCGCGCTGATGGGGGTCAACGGCAGCTTCGTCTGGCTGATGTTCGCCCACGTGGTGGTGATCACGCCGTACGTGCTGCGACTGGTCATTGCAGCGGCGATTGGCGTGGATCGCAGCGCCGAGCAGGCCGCGGAATCCCTGGGCGCCAGCCGCTTCACGCTGTTTCGCCAGATCACCCTGCCGATGATCCTGCCGGGGGTCGCCGGAGGCTGGCTGCTGGCGTTCATCAACAGCTTCGACGAAGTGACGCTGTCGATCTTCGTCACCTCGCCCTCAACGCAGACCCTGCCCGTGCGCATGTACGTCTACGCCACCGAATCCATCGACCCGATGATGGCGGCCGTGTCGGCACTGGTGATCGCGCTGACGGCCATCACCATGATCATTCTCGACCGGGTTTACGGCCTGGACCGCGTGCTGGTGGGGCGCCACTGATGCCTTTGATTTCAATTACCCAACGCCTTTCAGGGAACGCACCATGGCTTTGCTGAAACGACTGGCCGAACACGACCGCGAGGTTCTGCCCTTCACGCTTGACGGCCAGCCCGCCAGCGGCCTCGCGGGCGACACCCTGCTCACGGCGGTGCTGACCACCTCGGACCACCTGCGCGGCAGCGATTTCAGCGCCGAACCCCGCGCCGGTTTCTGCCTGATGGGCGCCTGCCAGGATTGCTGGGTCAAGCTGGGCGACGGGCGCCGGGTGCGGGCCTGCGCGACGCTGCTGGAGCCGGGCCTGAACGTCAGCCGCGAGCCAGGGCGCAGCCTATGAAACAGAACGACATTGTCATCGTGGGCGCAGGGCCTGCCGGTATCCGTGCCGCGCAAACCCTGGTGGCCTACGGGCTGCAACCCTGCCTGATCGACGAAAGCCTGCGGGGAGGCGGGCAGATTTATCGTCGTCAGCCGGAGAACTTCAAGCGCTCGGCGAAGGTCTTGTATGGCTTTGAAGCCTCGAAAGCCCAGGCCGTGCATTCAACGCTGGATCGCCTGACAGCCGACATCGATTACCGCCCGGAAACCCTGGTCTGGAACGCGGAATCGCACACGCTGGACACCCTGTCCAACGGCGTGGCGGCGCAGGTTCGGTACAAGCACTTGATCGTCGCGACCGGCGCCACGGACCGGATTCTGCCCGTGCCCGGCTGGACATTGCCCGGTGTGTACAGCCTGGGCGCCGCGCAGATTGCGTTGAAGTTTCAGGGCTGCGCCATCGGCGAGCGCGTCGTTTTTGCGGGAAGCGGGCCGTTGCTGTATCTGGTGGCTTATCAGTACGCGAAGGCCGGGGCGAAGGTGCTGGCCGTGCTCGACAGCGCGCCGCTGTCGGCCCAGACCCGCGCCCTGCCCGCCTTGCTCGGTCAGCCTGCCACCCTGGCCAAAGGGATGTTTTACCGGGGCTGGCTAACGGCCCGTGGCATTCCCGTGCATCAGGGCGTCGCGCTGGACAGCATCCACGGCCAGCAACGGGTGGGCAGCGTGCAGTGGCGCGACGGTGCGCACCTCAAGCGGCTCGACTGCGACGCCGTCGCTTTCGCCCACGCCTTGCGCAGCGAAACCCAATTGGCCGACCTGCTCGGCTGCGAGTTCGACTGGAGCGCGCTCAACCGCGCCTGGCTGCCGGTTCGGGACGCCAGCGGTCGTAGCTCTGTCGAGGGTGTGTATCTCGCGGGCGACGGCGCTGGAATCATGGGTGCCGACGCGGCAGAAATGGCCGGAGAACTCGCGGCTTTGACGCTGCTAAGCGACACCGGGCATCAGGTTGATCCGAACCGCAGTGGCGAGCTGCAACGCAAACTCGGAGGCATTCAACGCTTCCGACACGGCCTGGAAACGGCGTTTCCATTCCCCGAACACTGGGCTGCCACCGCGCCAGACGAAATGACCGTCTGCCGCTGCGAGGAAGTCAGCGCGGGGGACATTCGCCAGACCGTCGCCGAGGGGCACTGGGAGATCAACCGGGTCAAGGCCATGTGCCGGGTCGGCATGGGACGCTGTCAGGGCCGCATGTGCGGGCTGGCGGCGACCGAACTCGTCGCGCACGCCTCAGGTCGCGACATTGCCAGCGTTGGCCGGTTGCGGGGTCAAGCACCGATCAAACCCCTGCCCTTCGGTGTGGAGATCGAGCCATGAGCCTGCCTGTCGAAGTGGATGCCGTGGTCATCGGCGGCGGCATCGTCGGTGCTTCCGCCGCGCTGTTTCTGGCCAGGGCGGGTAAACGTGTGGCGCTGCTGGAGCGGGATTTTTTCGGCTCGCATTCCAGTGGCGTCAACTACGGAGGTGTGCGACGTCAAGGCCGCCCCCTGTCGCAATTGCCATTGTCGCAGCGGGCCCACGGGATCTGGAGCGACCTGAAAAACCTCATTGGCATCGACGGCGAATACCTGCGCTCCGGTCATCTGAAACTGGCCCGCAGCGATCAGGACATGACCGCGCTGGTGGCCTACGAACAGGCCTCCCGAGGTTTTGGTCTGGACCTGCAATTGCTCGACCGTGCGCAACTGCGCGCCCGTTTTCCGTGGGCGGGGGATGTCGCGGTGGGCGCCTCGCTGTGCGCCGACGACGGCCACGCAAATCCGCGGCTGGTCTCTCCGGCGTTCGCGTTTGCCGCCCGCCGCGCCGGCGCCGAGGTGTTCGAACAGGCGCAGGTCACCCAGGTGAGCCACGACGGCCAGGCCTTCGACGTACAGACCGCCGAAGGCCACCGGTTTCAAGCGCCGTGGCTGCTGAACTGCGCCGGGGCCTGGGCAGCGGCGCTGGCCGAACAGTTTGGCGAGCCGGTGCCGATGCGCGCCGGACACCCGGCGATGCTGGTGACCGAGCCACTGCCCATGTTCATGGACGTCAGCACCGGCGTCGAAGGCGGCGGGATTTATGCCCGTCAGGTCGCACGGGGCAACTGCGTGCTGGGCGGCGGACAGGGCTTCCCCCTCGACCCGACCACCGCGCGTCCCGGTCAGGCCGCGATCCTCGACATCCTGCGCAACGCCGTCGAACTGTACCCGCCGCTGGCCGGTGCACAGGCGATCCGCACGTGGAGCGGCACTGAAGGTTATCTGCCGGACCGCGAACCGGTGCTCGGCGCAAGCTCGACCCAACCGGGCCTGTTGCACGGGTTCGGCTTTGCGGGGTCCGGCTTCCAGATCGGCCCCGCCGCCGGGGAAGCGCTGGCGCAGATCGTCTGTCACGGCGCACCGGCCATTGCTCTCGACGTTTTTTCCATCCGCCGTTTTCAACCCGCTTCACAGCCTGTACAGCCCGCCATCGCCGTGCCCAAGGGCGCGGTCAACGTTATCCCTTTGTTCAGAGGAAGATCACACCCATGAAAACCATGAACAGCGTCAAACGTTTTGCCCTCACCGGGCTGTCTTGCGTCCCGCTCGCCGCGTTATTGGCGTCGGGCAGCGCACAGGCTGAAACCACGCTATACCTCGGCATGAACGGCGGCACCATGGAGCGCTTGTATGCCGATCAGGTGCTGCCCGCGTTCGAGAAGGCCAACAACGTCAAAGTGGTGATCGTACCCGGGACGTCGTCCGACATTCTGGCCAAGGTGCAGGCGAGCAAGGACAACCCGCAGATGCACGTGATGTTTCTCGATGACGGGATCATGTACCGGGCCATTTCCATGGGGCTGTGCGGCAAGCTGAAGCCCAGCGCGACGCTGGCGGACATTCCGGACAAGGGCAAGATCAAGGACGAAGCGGTGGCCGTGAGCCTCGGCGTCACCGGCCTAGCGTACAACACCAAAATGTTCCAGGAGAACGGCTGGAGCGCCCCGACGTCATGGGGAGACATGGCCGACAAACGCTACAAGGACAAGCTGGTGTTCCAGTCCCTGGCGTCCTCGACCTTCGGTCTGCATGGCTTCCTGATGTTCAACCGTTTACAGGGCGGTGACGAGACCAACGTCGAACCGGGCTTCAAGGCCTGGCCAAAAACCGTCGGCCCGAACGTGCTTGAGTACATCGCCAGCTCGGCGAAAATTTCCGAGATGGTGCAGACCGGCGAAGCCGCGTTGTTTCCGCTGACGCCAACCCAGGTGACAGCACTGAAACTGAAGGGCATCCCGGTTGAATACGCCCCGCCGAAAGAAGGCGCCGTGGTGTTGAACGTGGCTGAATGCACCCTCGCCAACAACGACCAGCCGGAACTGGCGCAGAAACTGGCGGAATTCCTGCTGACCCCGGAAGCCCAGGCCCCGGCGCTGGAATTGGGCGACCAGATCCCGTCCAACCCGAAAACCCCGACCAGCGACCGCACCCGTGGCCAGGTCGAAGCGATGAACAAATACCTGGAAACGGCCGTGACCATCGACTGGGACAAGGTCAACCTGATCCGGCCGGAGTGGAACGCACGCTGGAGCCGGACGATCGAGCGGTAAAACGGGCTGACAGCGGAGCGATGTTCAGCCTGACCCATCGCTTTCCCTGCCGTCGTCCCTCCGGCGTCTCCCACAAGGTACGTTCAAGTCTTCAGGATCGTGGTGCATGCCCCCTTTCGACATGAGGGCTCAAGGCGATCACTGCATGGCGAAACGCTACAAAACCTGTGGGAGACGCCGGAGGGACGACGGCAGCGAAGACGTTGGGTCTGGCAACGTCCAGCATCAGGCCAACCCCATCTTCTGCCCCTTAACATTCTTTATAACTATCCCCACCCCGCACAGTCACACAAGGAACCCACTTCTTTACGCTCGATGAGGCCGGATGAGTTTTATTCTTTGCATGACCGTGCTGGGCGTCCTTCTGATGCTCCTGGCGTTGACCTCTTCGTACCTGCGCTGGCTGCCCGTCACCACCTCGGCGGTGTGTCTGGCGTTCGGGGCGTGCATCGGCCCGTGGGGGCTGGATCTGGTGCAGCTGGACGTCCGTGAATCCCGGCACTGGCTGGAGCGCCTGACCGAAGTCGCGGTGCTGTTTTCGCTCTTCAATACCGGCATCAAACTGCGCTTGCCGCTGCACCGCTCGGCCTGGCATTCGGCCTACCTGCTGGCGGTGCCGGTGATGCTGGCGACCATCGTCGGCGTCTGCCTTGCCGCGCACTTCCTGTTGGACCTGCCTTGGGCCGTGTCGCTGCTGCTGGGCGCCATGCTCTCGCCGACCGACCCGGTGCTCGCCGGTCTGGTGCAGGTCAACAACGCTCAGGATTTTGATCGCGTGCGCTTCGGTCTCTCGGGGGAAGCCGGGCTTAACGACGGCAGCGCGTTCCCCTTCGTGATCTTCGCCCTGCTGTTCCTCACCCACGGCACCGCCGATTTCAACTGGGTGCAGGGCTGGCTGCTGAAAAACATTCTGTGGGGCGTGCCTGTGGGCCTGTTGCTGGGCTACGGATTGGGGCGCGGCGTCGGTCACCTGATGATCTACTTGCGCATCAAAAACGCCGACAGCACCACCTCGCCGAACGATTTTCTCGCGCTGGCGCTGATCGCCATGGCCTACGCCATCGCAGAAGCATTGGGCGCGTATGGGTTCCTGGCCGTGTTCGCCGCCGGATTGGGCCTGCGACGGGCCGAGGTGCGCATCACTCAGTCGGAAGTCCCGTCCGAGCACGTCGCCAAACCGGTGCTCGGGCACATGGACAGCGACCCCCAGGCCGCCACGGTGACCGACCACGAAGAACTGTCCGAATCGCAACTGGCGGCCGGGGTGATGATGGGCGATATGCTCGCGTTCGGCAGCCTGGTGGAGCGTGCCATGGAGGTGCTGCTGATTACCCTGCTCGGCGCCGCCATCGCTTTTTATTGGGACTGGCGCGCGCTGGTGTTGGGCCTGGCATTGTTCTGTGTGATCAGGCCGTTGAGCGTCTGGCTGCTGATCAGTCGACGCCTGCTGAGCCGTCCGCAAAAGGCGCTGGTGGGCTGGTTCGGCATTCGCGGCATCGGTACGCTGTACTACCTGTGCTACGCCCTTTCCCACGGCCTGCCGATGGACGCGGTGCCTACCACCATAGGGCTTACGCTCTCGGTCGTGGCGCTGAGCATTCTGGTACACGGCATCAGCATTCAACCGCTGCTCGAACGCTACGAGCGCAGCATGGCGCAAACCGCTGATCGGTGACGCGATAGAGCCGGTCGATCAAGTCATCGGAACAAGCGATTGGACGCTCTGGCATCGCATCGGTAGCTTGCTCATCAACTGAATACGTCCGTCCTGGCGATTCTGCCATGCGGCCTGGCGTTGCACCGTTGCCCTCCGAGGACTGGCGCCCGTCCCCCGAGACCTGACGCATCAAGACCGGAGGCTTGAACAGTGCCCTGACTTGCTCGGCAACGCGGTGGGGGGTGCAATTTTCGTCGGGCTGGCGTATTACGTGTCTTACTCGAAGGTCACTGAAGCCTCCGGCGACGGATGCCAAGGCCACTCGCCTTGAACAACCGGCCAGCCAGAAAATTTAACGATTCCTGCGTGCGACGATCCGAATGGACTGACGCACGTTTTGCTTCTGCCACGCCACACGCTGTCGAGAAACGCAATGTCTGATCGGGTTCTGCTGGACGGGTTTTCACGCAAGGTCGATTACGTTCGAATGTCGGTGACGGATCGCTGCGATTTCCGCTGCGTGTATTGCATGGCCGAGGACATGACCTTCCTGCCCCGTCAGCAGATTCTCTCGCTGGAAGAAATCCTGCAGATCGCCGAACGCTTCGTCGAGCTGGGCACCAAAAAAATTCGCCTGACCGGTGGCGAGCCGCTGGTGCGTGCGGGCATCGTCGGTTTGTGCAAGAACATCGCCGCCCTGCCCGGCCTGCGTGAACTGTGCATGACCACCAACGGCTCGCAGCTGGACAAGCTGGCGGCGCCGCTGTTCGAAGCCGGACTCAAACGCCTCAATATCAGCCTCGACAGCCTCGACCCTGCGCGCTTCAAGGAACTGACCCGTACCGGCGACTTGAGTAAAGTCATTGCTGGCATTGATGCGGCCAACGCAGCCGGGTTCACCCACACCAAGTTGAACTGCGTGGTGATGCAAGGGCGCAACGATCGCGAAATCAATGACCTGGTGGCCTTCGCCATCGATCGCGGCCTGGACATCACCTTCATCGAAGAAATGCCGCTGGGCATCATCAGCGAACACAGCCGCGCCGAGTCGTTTTTCTCCAGTGATCAGGTGCGCGAGCGGATTGCCGAACGCTACACCCTGATCAACTCCACGGAATCGACCCAAGGCCCTTCGCGCTATTGGCGCCTGGCTGAAGCCCCGGATATCCGCGTCGGCTTCATCTCCCCTCACAGCCACAATTTCTGCGCCACCTGCAACCGCGTGCGGGTGACCGTGGAAGGCCGCTTGTTGCTGTGCCTGGGCAACGAACATTCCGCCGACCTCAAGGCCGTCCTGCGTGCCAATCCCGGCCAGCCGGAAAAGCTCGAAAGAGCCATCGTCGAAGCGATGAAACTCAAACCGTATCAGCACAATTTCGAAATCAACGATGACGTGCAGGTGGTCCGGTTCATGAACATGACCGGCGGCTAACGCCTTACCGACCGAGCGGCTACCCGATCCAGCAATGCCTGCGCCACATCGACCATGCGCTGCCCGCGATCCATGGACGACAAGCGCAAGCGCTCGTACGCATCGTTCTCGGTCAACTGGAATTCATCCATCAATAAACGCTTGGCCCGCTCCACCACTTTCCGCTCGCTCAACGCTTTACGGGCCTCGTCGCGCTCGTCGTTGGCACTCATCAACCGTTGGGTCTGGGTCTGCAGCATATCGAGGACCGAACGCCCGACGTGATGCCCCAAGCCGTCTTGCGGCGGGCTGTCCAGCTCAACCGCCTGTACGTTGAACAGCACGGCCTGATCCAGGCAACCGGCCGTTTCCAGGCTGATCAAGCGGTTGAGCAAGGTCCGGTGATTCTCCAGATCAGCGCGGGCTTGCTTGATGCTCGCCTGACAACTCTGCAACAGGACCTCCGCCAGGCGGGTCTCCACGGCGCGCATGGCATCGATGCGCAAGGTCGCGAGCTCAAACCACATCGGCGACAGCGCGGGGTCAACGCGTTGGCTTTCCGATGTTTTCAGCGCCACGCCTCGCAAACGAGACAGCTGAGCAGTGGTCTCACCCGCCTGTTGGTTGCGCCACAACGTCGCGGCGTCATTCTCGCCAAACTCGATGAACGTCTGGAAACACCGTTCCTGACCGTGCACCAAGTGCTCGATCCGCCCCCGTAACGTCGCGTCGAAGAAGCCAGCGGAGAACCCGGCCACCCCGGCTGCCCGTTCTTGTCCAGCCAGCTCCTTGCCCTGCATGAAGTTGAACAATGCCACCAGCACCCGTGTGATCTGCGGATCGACCGCCGTGTCTGCCGCTTCGAACACCACGGCCAGCAAGCCGCCGATCAGCCGGGTCAACGCCGTCGTGGCGTCCACCGCCGTCAACCGTTGATCACGAATACGTCGACGCAAACCGGGCAACTCATCCAGCGCATGCATCACGAACGCCAGCCGGTTGAACAACCGCGCGCGATCAGACGCCGCATGCGGCTCCAGGTCGATACCTTGAAAAAACGTCACCACTTGGTGCTCGATCGCTCGCGCTTCGGCACTCAGCGCATCAAGTTGGGGCAGATGGTGCGCGTCAGGGCACCCGAGATACACATTCGAATACCCGCGCTCGCGTTGAAGCACATGGACCAGCCTGCTGATGGACGTCACCAGCTCGCAGGTCTGCGCCAACCCTTCAAGCCCCGCCAGCTCACTGCGTCGGGCAGCCAGCATGAAACGCAGGGCGGGAGGCATGTGGGTGTCGGTCATGGGCATCGGGGTCTTGAGAGGACGATGAAGGGGGTATGCAAGACCGGGGCCTTCGAGGTAATACGGTGCTTCGGGCGTACATTCCTAATATGAAAGGAGCGTTATTCGAAAGGCGTCGGTACGCCGCGGCCACTGTGGGAGCGAATTCATGCGCGAAGGCCAGTGCAGGCCATACATCTCTATCGACTTACCCATTTTCGCGAATAAATTCGCTCTCACAGAAGTGCGTGGGTTGCTTGGGTTCTGCGAATGACGCGAATCTCGCAGCCGCCCCGCTTGCCGACGATGGCGATCACGGAAGTCGCAGTCGGGAAAGACCGGGGTTAACACCATTCCCGTTTGACACCCGCCCACGACTCCCCGAAGCTGCTGTCCACGCAGAAACGGAAATCGGTATGTCAAAAGCGTCTTCGCAGCACTCTCCACGGCATCCGAACGCCCGGCGCCGATGGAAGATAGCGATTACAGCCGTCATCGTCGCGACCGTAGTCGCCCTGGGATGGCTCGTGCGCGCATGGCATGCGCCGCCCCCGCCGCCCGTCGTCAATCACAGTTACGCCGAAGCCCTTGAACAGGCCCATGACGGCAAGCCCGGTGCAGCTCGCGTCCTTTATCAGCAATTCAGCCGCACTGACCTGTCCGACATTCGCAGGGCGGGTCTGCTCGTTGAGCTGGCGAATTACCCCAGCGCACAGGCGTTGAAAATTCTCGATGCGGACCTGAAACGTCAGGTGCCACTGGTCCAGCAGGCCGCCATCGACACGGTCACCGCCATCGTCCCCGAGGCCCAGCGCAGCCTGCTGATCGGCCCTTTGCTGGACGACCCCGACCAAGGCGTTCGCTTCAGCGCCGTTCGCGCCTTGCAGGGCCTGACGCCTGACGATATCGGGCTTTATTACGGTGCACTCCAGGAAGCCGCCGAGCAATACGAAAGCACCCTCGCCTCTCAGCCGCCCAGCGGCCAGAGCCAGTTGCAACTGGCGAAACTGTTGATCAATCGGGGCGAAGTTCGTCGGGCCGCAGACGCCCTCGATCTGGCATTGAAACTGGAACCCAATAACCTTCAGGCGGGCCTCGCCCAAGTGCAACTGCTGGACCAACAAGGGGAAGCGGACCGATCCCGGCAGCTGTTGGCGACGCTGCAAGAAAAACACCCGCAATCCTCGCTGTTGCAGCATGCACTGGGCCAGTGGCTGTTGCGTCACCACCAAAATGAGTACGCATTGCTGGCATTGGCCAAAGCGGTGGAGCTGGAACCCGAAAACACCGCTTATCGGTTCGAACTCGCGGTCGCGCTGCACGACTTACAGCAGGTCGAACCCGCGCAACGACAACTGGAAGACATCCTGCAACGGCAGCCCGCGAATCGCAGCGCGAGGATATTGCTCATCCGCTACTGGAAGGAAACGGGGCAATTGCAGAAAGTACAGGTATTGCTCGCCGAGCTGGAGCAGTTGAACCCTGATGATCCGGCGCTTCAACAGGGGTTATAGCGAACAGGGCCACTTGTGGCCGTCGCTGCCAGACTGTTTCCAATAGCCGCGTAGTTTGAGAAATTACTTACAAAGATAAGCGTCGCTCGCGCGTCAATTGTCAGACGTGATTGTAGTGAGCCTCAAGTTTCATATAACAAATGCACGCTGCCTATTTTCCAACTCGGAAAAAACGTGCATTATTTACCCCGTAGCGAATCACAACTACCCCGTGGTCCACGGAACGCTGACTGATCAACGTTAGTTTCTTCATCCGCAGACATTGTCAAGGCGCAGAGGGGTAGTCACACAATGAGCACAAGGCCTTTAATAACGTCTATGTTGCTTGCGTCGGGCTGACAACAGCCATTTACCGCCGGAGTACTATTTTTTGTCCAGACTTGCCGAGTTTCGCGCAGCAGAAAAAGCCCTTCAGGAGCAACTGGCTCAGCTGGAGAACCTGAAGAATGACGCCGGGCTGAAAAAAGAGATCGAATTCGAGCAGAAGCTCCAGGCCTTGATGAGCACCTACGACAAGAGCCTGCGTGACGTCATTGCCATTCTCGATCCAAATCCGTCTGCTACCGCCGCCGCACCTGCGGGCCCTAAACGCCGCCGTGCCCGCGTAGTCAAGGTTTACCAAAACCCGCACACCGGCGAATTGATTGAAACCAAGGGCGGCAATCACCGGGGACTCAAATCCTGGAAAGAGCAATACGGTGCCGAAACCGTGGACAGCTGGCTGCGGGGTTGATCGATAACGCACTCAGCCGTTGCCTTATAAGAAGCCCCTTCCCAGGGGCTTTTTTTATGGGCCGACCGTTGCACCGAAGCCGGCATTGCTGTCGGATTCAGTGTGAATACCGTGAACACTGCAGCCGTGCCTGACATCGTTCAATATCGTACCAACGCGCGATAATCGCCGAGACGATTACATACATCGGGCACTCTGCCCTGTGCCCCTGCCGACATCGATATAAAAGAGTAATGCGTGAGTGTTATTACTGACATCGATAGTACAAGCTGAACTAAGCCTGTACAGGATTCAGATCAATCTATTCTCAAAAGATCGGGCAGGAGGCTGCAGGGTGTAAATGCCTTCACGTTTTTTTCACACCCACTTCTACAGGATGAAGACTGCTAAAGGATTAGCGCCCCATGCCCGCTTCGGCGGGCTTCTTTATGCCTGTCATTTATGCCCGCCATTTTCGTTAGGAGGGGGGCCTCATGGCACCGCGTTGAGTCGCAAGCTGTCCCTGATACGCAGGACTTCGGCCTTGTTCGCGGCATAGCCATCGGCCGAACCAGCGTAGGACAACGACCACGCCATTTCTTTATTGGCCGCCGCCACCAGCGTCTGCGTCATGACATGGGCACCGTTTTGGGTAATGGTGCAGGTCGTTTCCATGGCCGGAACGTCGCTCAAGGTGGTGTCTTTCATCTTCGTGCAAACGCTCTGAAAGCCACCCCGCACAAAATTGACCTGAACCGCCTTGCGCATCTCCAGCAGCACGCCTTCAACGTTGACTTCGTGTCCGGGTTGCAAGCGGGTCTGAGTCAACTCGACGACCATGGCCGGATCACCGTTGTCATCGTTTTTCACCGCGCGCTGGCGGATTTGGACCGACGGCCGGTCAGGGCTGGATTCCGGCTGTGGCAGGGCTTCGACCTCCCAGTCACTAGGCCAGACGATCATGGCATCGGCGGCCAGCGCGGCGTTCGCACCCAAGGCCAGACACAGACCTGTCAAAGCAAACATACGGAACATGGAAAACATGAGCGATACCTGAACGTCGAGCCCGAAAGTTTGAGCCACCCTCGCCATGCCGACAAGGCCCGCGACACTGAAGACGCACTTTCGGGTTTGGCTCGGCGTCTGCGTCCCGTATCATGGTGCAACATTTACAGGATTACCCGGAGTCATCATGAGTCTGCACGAACTGAACACATTTCCCGGCGTCACTGCTCAGCCGGACGCCGCCACGGCCCAATTCGTGTTCAATCACACCATGTTGCGGGTCAAGGACATCACCGCTTCGCTGGACTTCTATACCCGCGTTCTGGGTTTCAGTCTGGTGGAGAAGCGCGACTTTCCCGAAGCCGAATTCAGCCTGTACTTCCTCGCTCTGGTGGACAAGGCGCAGATCCCGGCCGACGCCGCTGCCCGCACGGTCTGGATGAAAGGCATTCCCGGCATTCTTGAATTGACCCACAACCACGGCACCGAAAACGACCCCGCTTTTGCCTATCACAACGGCAATACTGACCCGCGCGGTTTCGGCCACATTTGCATTTCCGTACCTGACGTTCACGTGGCCTGCGCCCGTTTCGAAGCGCTGGGCGTGGACTTCCAGAAGCGCCTGACCGATGGCCGCATGAAAAGCCTGGCGTTCATCAAAGACCCGGATGGCTATTGGGTTGAAGTCATCCAGCCGACGCCGGTTTGAATGAAATCCCGGTGAACGCCTGATCCCCTGTGGGAGCGAATTCGTTCGCGAGACGTCGGTTCGGTCGCTGCATACGTGCCGCCTGGAACGCCGCTTCGCCAGTGAGTTCGCTCCCACGGAGCGCTTCACGCCATGCAGTGGGTCGAAAAAAACCTCATGATCGCTCATGAGGTTTTTTTGGTTTTGCGGGTGATTCAGTCAGCCATCACGCCGGAGCGCTGGTACGGATCAAATGGTCGAAAGCGCTCAGCGAAGCTTTGGCACCCTCACCCAAGGCGATCACGATCTGCTTGTACGGCACGGTGGTGACGTCACCTGCAGCGAAGATACCCGGAATCGAGGTTTCGCCGCGGTTGTCGACCACGATCTCGCCACGGGGCGACAACTCGATGGTGCCTTTCAGCCATTCGGTGTTCGGCAGCAAACCGATCTGCACGAAGATCCCTTCCAGCTCGACATTGATCTCTTCGCCAGTGATGCGGTTTTTGTAGCGCAGGCCGTTGACCTTCTGCCCATCGCCGGTCACTTCACTGGTCAACGCGCTGGTCAAAACGGTCACATTCGGCAGGCTGTGCAGTTTGCGTTGCAGCACGGCGTCCGCACGCAGCGAGCTGTCGAATTCCAGCAAGGTCACGTGAGACACGATCCCGGCCAGGTCAATCGCCGCTTCCACACCGGAGTTACCACCGCCAATTACCGCTACGCGCTTGCCTTTGAACAGCGGGCCGTCGCAGTGCGGGCAGTACGCCACGCCTTTGTTGCGGTACTGCTGCTCACCCGGCACGTTCATTTCGCGCCAGCGAGCGCCGGTCGCCAGAATCACGGTTTTGGATTTCAGCACACCGCCGCTGGCGAACTTGACTTGGTGCAGCGCGCCATCCTTGCCCGGAATCAACTGATCGCCGCGTTGCAGGTTCATGATGTCGACTTCGTATTCCTTGACGTGTTCTTCAAGGGCAACAGCCAGTTTCGGACCTTCGGTGTGTTGGACCGAGATGAAGTTCTCGATGGCCATGGTGTCCAGCACCTGACCGCCGAAACGCTCGGCGGCCACACCGGTGCGGATGCCTTTGCGCGCGGCGTAGATCGCTGCTGCGGAACCGGCCGGGCCACCACCAACCACGAGCACGTCGAAAGCGTCTTTGGCGTTCAGCTTCTCGGCCTGACGGTCACCGGCACTGGTGTCGATCTTGGCCAGAATCTCTTCCAGATTCATACGGCCTTGGGCGAACAGTTCGCCGTTCAGGTAGATGCTCGGCACCGACATGATCTGACGGTCAGTGACTTCTTGCTGAAACAGACTGCCTTCGATGGCCACGTGCTGCACGTTTGGATTCAGCACGGCCAGGAGGTTCAGCGCCTGAACCACGTCTGGGCAGTTCTGGCAGGTCAGCGAGAAGTACGTTTCAAACTTGAAGTCACCGGTCAGGGCACGGGCCTGTTCGATGGTTTCCTCGGTGGCCTTTGACGGGTAGCCGCCGACTTGCAGCAGCGCCAGCACCAGCGAGGTGAATTCGTGACCCATTGGCAAGCCGGCAAAACGCAGCTTGATGTCCTGGCCCGGGCTGTTCAGGGCGAAGGACGGCGTGCGGGCATCGCTGCCATTGGTGTCGAGGGTGATCTGATTGGAGCTGCTGACGACGTCGTTCAGCAGGGCCAGCATTTCCTGGGATTTAGCGCCGTCATCGAGGGACGCGACGATCTCGATTGGGCGAGTGATACGCTCCAGGTACGATTTCAATTGAGCTTTAAGATTGGCGTCCAACATGATTCGGCTTCCTTTTCTTCACATTCAGGGTCTGAACTGCAGTGCTTGAAATAAAAACGCCCAGGCGATGACCGCCCGGGCGTTTTTTGGGGGCGATGCGGTTTACGTGCTTATGGGCTCATCGCCCCCGGTCCTGACATGAGGGCTTAGATCTTGCCGACCAGGTCCAGCGAAGGTGCAAGAGTGGCCTCGCCTTCTTGCCACTTGGCTGGGCAGACTTCGCCTGGGTGAGCAGCGACGTACTGAGCGGCCTTGATTTTGCGCAGCAGCTCGGAAGCGTCACGGCCAACGCCGCCGTCGTTCAGTTCAACGATCTTGACCTGACCTTCTGGGTTGATCACGAAAGTACCGCGGTCAGCCAGGCCTGCTTCTTCGATCAGCACGTCGAAGTTGCGGGAGATGGTCAGGGTTGGGTCACCGATCATGGTGTACTGGATTTTGCCGATGGCTGGCGAGGTGTTGTGCCAGGCAGCGTGAGCAAAGTGGGTGTCGGTGGACACAGAGTAGATTTCAACGCCCAGTTTCTGGAACGCGTCGTAGTTGTCAGCCAGGTCTTCCAGTTCAGTCGGGCAGACGAAGGTGAAGTCGGCTGGGTAGAAGAACACCACAGACCATTTGCCTTTCAGGTCAGCATCCGAAACTTCAACGAAAGCGCCGTTTTTGAAAGCAGTAGCTTTGAACGGTTTTACTTGGCTGTTAATGATAGGCATCGGGTGGATCTCCTTAGGGTTGTTGAATAACTGCATTTGAATTCGATGGGAGGGATCTTACGCACAACCACCGATTAAGGCTCATTGGCAAACCTGATGTCGGCGATTGGTTTTCGCTATGAAGGCACACTATAAATAGAAGAAATCAGTGACACCTTCGCGAACCCTCGGTCATGGATTCCACCCCAGCCTAACCAGTTCCTCCTTAGATGTTCAAGCCAGTGCAGACAAGCTTCACAGAATGACGCAAAATGCCGCGTTTTGATGGTATGTAATCCGTGATACGTACCTGCGTCATCTTTCAGGAGTTGTCATGTCCCGAAGCGGCATTAACAAGGCTGATGTGCAGGCTGCACGTCTTTCGATCATCGCTCGGGGCGAACACCCCAGCATCGATGCAATACGTATCGAACTCGGTAACACCGGCTCCAAATCCACCATCCATCGCCTGATGCGTGAGCTCGACGGACCGACAAACGTACCTTCTCCGGCACCGATCGATGACGAGCTGAACAGCCTTGTCGCACGGCTGGCGCAACGTTTGCGAGCGCAGGCGCAGGAACAGCTCGACGAAGCGCAGGCCCGACTCGACGCTGAAAAGAAAGCCATGCAGGACGACTTGAGCAGTGTCGAGCGCCGCCTTGCCGACTTGATCGAGCGACACGCGGCCCAAACGACGAAGCTCGGCACGCAGACCGCGACCCTGCTGGCGACTCAGAAAGCCCTGCAAACGGAACAGAAAGAGAACGCGCGACTGAGCCAGGCAGCCCACGACAGCGCTGCCAGGCTGCAGGACAAGGACGATCAGATCCAGGCGCTGAAAGACCAGCACTTGCAAGCCCACACTCAATGCGCGCTGTTACAGGAGCGTCTGCAGAATGCCCTGAGCGAGGGCGAGAAGATTCAGTCGCGCCTGACCGAGCGCGATCAACAGAATCGCGTGCTGGAGCTGATTCTGATCAAGACCGAGGTCGCGCTGGAGAACTCGCGCGCAGGGCGTCCAGACGGACAGGAGACGCCGCAGACCTAAGGCGCTTCGATCAGCCCGCGAACCCGCTGGGCCAGGTCATCGATGCTGAACGGCTTGGTCAACATGTCCATGCCCTGCTCCAGAAAATCGCCACGCACCTGGGCGTTTCGAGCGTAACCGGTCATGAACAGCACACGTAACTGCGGCCGGTGCTGGCGAGCGATTTCGGCCAGCTGCCGGCCGTTCATGCCGGGCAAGCCGACGTCGGTGACCAGCAGATCAATGCGCCCCGCGTCCTGCAGATACGGCAATGCCGAGGGGCCGTCAGCGGCGACCTCCACCGAGTAACCCAACTCACGCAACACATCGACCACCAGCATGCGTACGTCGGGCTCGTCTTCGACCACCAAGACCCGCTCACCCTGGCCGGCCCTTGGCGTCGCGGCATCCTCAGTCGGCGGCAGGTGCCGCCCGGCCGATTCAAAATGGCACGGCAAGTACAAATCGATCCGCGTGCCCCGACCTTCGACACTGTCGATCTGGACCTGCCCGCCGGTCTGGTTGATAAAGCCATACACCATCGACAAGCCCAGCCCCGTGCCCTGCCCGATCGGCTTGGTGGTAAAGAACGGGTCGAACGCCCTGGCGATGACCTCGGCCGACATGCCAGTGCCGGTGTCCTGCACGCTCAGCCGCACGTAGTCCCCCGGCGTCAGAGCGTCATGCAAGACAGCGACATGAATGACCTCGGTCTGGATCAGCAAACGCCCACCCTCGGGCATGGCATCCCGTGCATTGATCACCAGGTTCAACAAGGCGTTTTCCAGCTGGTGCTCATCGGTGTTGGTCAATCGCAGCGCGCTGTTCAGGTCGATTTCCAGCTCGATGCTCTCGCCCACCGTCCGGCGCACCAGTTCCTCCATCGACACCACCATCTGGTTGACGTCCACGGGGCGCGGGTCCAGCGACTGGCGACGGGCGAACGCCAGCAGCCGATGGGTCAAGGACGCGGCACGGTTCGCCGAACTCATGGCCGCTTCGATATAGCGGTCGATTTCCGACACCCGCCCCGCCGCTACCCGACGCTGAATCAGGTCCAGCGCGCCAAGCACACCGGTCAACATGTTGTTGAAGTCATGGGCGATGCCACCGGTCAACTGGCCGATGGCGTCCATTTTTTGTGCATGACGCAAGGCTTCTTCGGCCTGCGCCCGTTCACTGATTTCCACTTGCAGGCGCTCGTTGATCTCCGCCAGCTCACGGGTGCGCTCTGCCACGCGCCGCTCCAGGCTTTCGTTCAACTCGCGCAACGCGTCTTCGGCGCTGACCTGCGCGGTGATGTCGGTGCTGGTCCCGAGCCAATAGGTGATGTTGCCCTGCTCGTCGCGGATCGGCAGGGCGCGGCACAGAAACCAGCGGTACAACCCGTCCTTGCCCCGCAGTGGAAAGGTGTCTTCCCAGATTGAGCCCGTGGCGAAGCAGCGGCGCATGCGGGTGTCCACGCGTTCCAGATGGTCAGGGTGATGCAGTGAACGCCAACCGAGGGCCATCATCGCTTCGTGTGAGGTGCCGGTGTAGCTGTACCAGCGAGCGTTGTACCAATAGATCTTGCCGCTGGGGTCGGCGATCCAGGCCAACTGGCTCATGTTGTCGGCGAGGGTACGGAACTGACGCTCGCTCTCGCCCAGCGCATCAGGGCGGGTCGACGCCTGATCGTGAGGGCCTTGGTCGTCAGTGGTTTGGCCGTCAGGCGCGATGGGATTCAGGGGCATGGATGCCGGAAAACTCTTGCTGGTCAAAACGGGTCCATCCTTCAACGATTGCAGGTCCGTGCCTCATCCATGAGGCCGGGAATCAAACACTAACGGGTGACGGTGCGCATCGTGACGAACTCTTCGGCGGCCGTCGGGTGTACACCGATGGTGTCGTCAAAAATCTGCTTGGTGGCGCCAGCCTTGATGGCGATGGCCATGCTCTGAATGATCTCGCCAGCATCCGGCCCGACCATGTGGCAGCCCAGCACGCGGTCCGTCTTGGCATCGACCACCAGCTTCATCAGCGTACGCTCCTGATTGTCGGTGAGGGTCAGCTTCATCGGACGGAAACGGCTCTCGAAGATCTGCACATCGTAGCCGCCTTTTTTCGCTTCTTCCTCGGTCAGCCCGACTGTGCCGATATTGGGCAAGCTGAAGACGGCCGTGGGTATGTGACGGTAATCGACCGGGCGGTATTGCTCCGGCTTGAACAGGCGCCGAGCCACTGCCATGCCTTCGGCCAGGGCCACCGGCGTCAGCTGTACGCGGCCGATGATGTCACCGATGGCGATGATCGACGGCTCGCTGGTCTGGTAGTTGTCATCAACCTTGATGAAGCCTTTGTCGTCGAGCTCGACGCTGACCGTCTCCATGCCCAGATTGTCGAGCATCGGGCGCCGGCCGGTGGCGTAGAACACGCAATCGGCGTTGAACGTGCTGCCATCGTTGAGGGTCAAGTCCAGCGTGCCGTCGGCGAGCTTCTCGATCTTTTCGATCTGCGAATTGAAGCGCAGCGCCATGCCGTGCTTGGTCAGTTCCTCGCGCAGATGCTCGCGCACGCCGCCGTCGAAGCCGCGCAGGAACAGCTCGCCGCGGTACATCAGCGTGACGTCGCTGCCCATGCCATTGAAGATGGAACCGAACTCGACGGCGATGTAGCCGCCACCGACCACCACTACGCGCTTGGGCAGTGTGTCGAGGAAGAACGCTTCGTTGGAAGTGATGGCGTGTTCACGGCCTGGAATGTCCGGAATCTGCGGCCAGCCACCGGTGGCGATCATGATGTGTTCGGCGGTGTGCACCTGGCCGTTGATTTCCACCTCATGGGGCCCGCGCAGTTTCGCGTGCCCTTCCATCAGCGTCACGCCGCTGTTGTTCAGCAGGTTGCGATAGATGCCATTGAGGCGGCTGATTTCCTGATTCTTGTTGGCGATCAGGCTGGCCCAGTCGAATTCGGGCTCGCCCAACGTCCAGCCGAAGGCTTTGGCGTTTTCGAAGTCCTCGGAAAAATGCGCGCCGTACACCAACAGTTTCTTGGGCACGCAGCCGACGTTGACGCAGGTGCCACCCAGATAGCGGCTCTCGGCGACCGCAACACGGGCCCCGAAACCTGCTGAAAAACGCGCGGCGCGCACACCACCGGAACCGGCACCGATGACGAAAAGGTCGAAGTCGTAGCTCATTAATTTCTCCTTGGCAGGAGGGCTAGCATAACCACTTCGACGCGCTCGGCAAGGGTTGGCGCGCAGAAACGACAAAGCCACCCGAAGGTGGCTTTGTGCTGCGATACAGTTACTTGGCCTTGGCAGGCACAGCCACTGGATCCAGGGACGTGCCCGTCTTGTAGAAGTGCTCGAAGCAGAAGTTGGTGGCTTCGACGTAGCCTTCTGCACCACCACAGTCAAAACGACGACCCTTGAACTTGTAGGCCAGCACATTACCTTCGGCAGCCTGCTTCATCAGCGCGTCGGTAATCTGGATTTCGCCGCCTTTGCCTGGCTCGGTCTGTTCGATTTTCTCGAAGATGTCCGGGGTCAGGATGTAACGACCGATGATCGCCAGGTTGGAAGGCGCGTCTTCCGGTTTTGGCTTCTCGACCATGTCGGTAACGCGGAACAGGCCCGGCTTGATTTCTTCACCGGCGATCACGCCGTACTTGTTGGTTTCGTTCGGATCGACTTCCTGAATCGCCACGATCGAGCACTTGTACTGCTGGTGCAGCTTGACCATCTGCGCCAGCACACCGTCGCCTTCCAGGTTCACGCACAGGTCGTCCGCGAGTACCACAGCAAACGCCTCGTTACCGATCAGCGGACGACCACTCAGGATCGCATGGCCCAGGCCCTTCATTTCAGTCTGACGGGTGTAGGAGAAACTGCACTCATCGATCAATTGACGAATACCAACGAGGTATTTCTCTTTGTCGGTGCCTTTGATCTGGTGTTCCAGCTCGTAGCTGATGTCGAAGTGGTCTTCCAGCGCGCGCTTGCCGCGACCGGTCACGATGGAAATTTCGTTCAGACCCGCAGCCAGTGCTTCTTCCACGCCATATTGGATCAGCGGCTTGTTGACAACGGCCAGCATCTCTTTGGGCATGGCTTTGGTCGCTGGCAAAAAGCGAGTGCCGTAACCGGCTGCAGGGAACAAGCATTTCTTGATCATATAAGTCCTTGATGGGGCTGGGGGTGTTGCGGCGCAGTCTAATCAGGAGGCGATCACCTTACAATGCCCCGCCACTGGCCGATTCGATGTCTTGGTAGAGGAACAGCCGCTGAGATAGTTCCGTACAGTTTTCGATATTGCGACCACCGAACGTCCTGAGGCTTATCGTGGATGTCGCGCAAACAATCAACCGCAAGGCGCTCCGCTCTCCCTCTGATATGTCATCCGTACGCGGGCATCCGGTCCCGCGAAACGACCGTTAAATGACAGACTCAAGCGTAGCCGCGATCATTCGTTTGCGTAGGAAAATAATGCTATTACGCCGTATCATGGCCGCCTGAATCACTTGTCGAGATGGATCGATGTCGGAAGTCAAAAGCGTAAACGGTTACCAGATCAAGAAACTGCAGGATGGCCAATGGTGGCTGGTTGGTCACGATGAGGAAGCCGTGGCAGGGCCTTTCACCAGCGAAAGCAGCGCCATTGAAGTCGCATCGGTCTTTCAGGACACCCCAGCACCCCGTCGTCGCGCCGACAAGAAGTCCTGACTTCGTGACCAGGTTCAGGCCTTCGCAATGGGGCCTGAATCTTTACTGAACCGCTCAGGCGCCCTGAAAAAAAGGTTCAGTGATGCCGGAACGATTGCACAGCAGCTCAGTCTCAGAAAGGCTGATTATTCAACCCCGGCCCTTATCGTGAAGCATTCGAAATGACCAAGATCCTGTTCGTCCTCGTCGTACTGGGCCTGACTGGCTGCGCGACCGCGCAAAGCACTTACCTGAAGAATGGCAACCAGGCCCTGAGCATCGATTGCTCGGGCGAGGCCATGTCGTGGGCCGCCTGTTACGAAAAGGCCGACGCCTCCTGCGCGGGCACCGGCTACAACATCGTCAGCACCAACGGCACACCGCAACCCAAGGAAGCCGACAAGACCCTGGGTGTCGATGTCGGCAACTACAAGACCCGCACGGTGCTGGTGATGTGTAAATAAACGCGCTCCCCTGCCTTTCCCCCGTCACTCGCCTGCTTCTTACTCACCCGAGATACAGGCCGTGACGGCGTGCTGAATGTCCTTGGGCCGCAAAGGGTTGTTGCCACCGCTCTCGAACAGCTTGATGGAGCTGCCGCCTGAACGTTTCTCGATGACGACAATGGCGGTCGGCGTCCCGCTGGAGAATTTCTGGGGCACGATCACACGCAAGCCTTCCTTGTGCGGTTCAATCTGGGGCGGCATGCGACTGTCATCGATTCTGGCAACGAAGCACTCGGCATACTCCTGCGGGTTTTTCCCTGACATCACGCTCATGGTCGCGGGCGAGTGTTCGATGTCAGCGACACTGGCGCAACCTGTCATCGCCAGCGCCAGCATTACAACAGCCAGTTTCATACAATCCCTCCAGTAAAGGTGCTACGACACGTCGACGTTCGATTAAATCCCGACGCTCGCGCTTTTTTTCGTCACGCACCCAGCAATAAAAATCCGCACGGCCATCAACCCAGGGGTCGTCCGTGCTATCGTTTCGGGTTTTCGAGAATGCCCTGTCTCCGGAGACATCCATGAAATTCGTACACCAGCGCGAGCACCTCAACGAAGACGACATGGTCGTCATCGAGTGCTCCCAGCTCTGCAACATCCGTCTGATGAGCGATGCGAATTTCCGCAGCTTCAAAAACGGCGGCCGCCACACCTACCACGGCGGCGCATTCGACCGCTTCCCGGCCAAGATCACTGTGCCCAGCACCGGTTTCTGGAACATCACCATCGACACCGCTGGACGCAAGATGGACAGCCACGGCGGTCGCAAGACCACATTCACCCATTCGATCAAGATCGTGCGACGCACTTCCTCGCGCTTGAGCTGATCACTCCATCACAGGCTGCGTGAACGTTTCGTGCTTTCGTGCAGCCGCCTGTGACCTTTGCCGTTTTCAAGGAATTCTATCGTGAGTACGTCCGCGCCCGTCGTGAAATATGCCATCAGTTACAAGCTCAACGGCGAACGCCGCTTCGAGTTCGCCCTGCTGCAATCCCCGTCCGCTGAAGAAGCGCTGGCCGCGCTGCAGAAAATGCACAGTGGCAGCGATGATGTGATCAGCGATGTGAAAGTCAGCAAGGCGCTGTGACCGGAAGACCGTGATGATGCACCGCAAGGGCACTACCCCCGCGACGCTGGACCTGTTCGCGGAGGACACACCACAACCGCAGGCCAACGAACAGATCGGCCCTCGTTCGTGGGTCCTTCGCGGTTTCGCCCTGCCCTGGGTGAACCGGCTGCTGCCGGCGCTCGACAGCGTGCTGACCCAGGCGCCCTTTCGCCAGATGGTCACCCCCGGTGGGCACGTAATGTCGGCGGCGTTGAGCAGTTGCGGGCGTTACGGCTGGATCACCGATCATCAGGGCTACGCCTATTCCCCCATCGACCCGCAAACCGGCCAACCCTGGCCTGCTTTGCCCGAGGTCTTTCTCGAACTGGCGCAACAAGCAGCGGACGCAGCGGGTTTTCAGGATTTCGTACCTGACACCTGCCTGATCAACCGCTATATCCCCGGCGCGAAAATGTCGCTGCATCAGGACAGGAACGAACGGGGGTATGAATGGCCGGTGGTCTCAGTATCGCTGGGCATCCCGGCGATGTTTCTGTTTGGTGGACACGCGCGCAGCGACGCCACGCAGCGGGTGCCGCTTTTTCATGGGGATGTCGTGGTCTGGGGCGGCGAAGACCGTTTGCGTTTTCATGGTGTGATGCCGATCAAGCAGGCCGAGCATCCACAACTTGGTGAACAACGGATCAATTTCACGTTCCGCAAGGCGCGCTGACTTAGAAAGACCGCGACCACCGGTTTGCTGCCGCTGCGTGGCAACAAACCCGGACGCCATGGGATATCCAAAGCAAATTGTGATCTGACAGTTCCAAGTCAACCCACCACCGCATCCGGTTCCGACGCCGCGCGGGTTTTGACCGGACACACGACCCGGTGCAGGTTCAGCGCGGTATTGATGATGCCAATGTGACTGAACGCCTGCGGAAAGTTGCCCAGCATGCGTCCGGCCCGTGGGTCGTATTGCTCCGCCAACAGACCCACGTCATTGCACAGACCACACAACCGGTCGAACAGGTCGCTGGCCTCCTGATCGCGCCCCTGCAGCACGTACACATCGGCCAGCCAGAACGAGCAGACCAGAAACGTCCCTTCACTCCCTGATACCCCGTCGGTGCTGCGCTCGCTGTCGTAGCGCAGCAGCAAGCCATCCTGCATCAAGGCTTTTTCAATCTGCGCCACGGTGCCCGTCACGCGCGGGTCGTCTACTGGCAGGAATCCCGTCAGCGCGATCTGCAACAGGCTGGCGTCCAGCTCCTTGCCGCCGTAGGTCTGCACAAAGCTCCCCAGATCAGCGTCATAACCGTGGGCGCAGACGTCCGCGTGAATTTCATCGGCGATGTCCCGGTAGTGACGCCCGCGCTCGCGGTCTTCCGGGTGGTCGCTCTTGGCCAACACCCCCGCATTGCGGTCAAAGGACACCCACGCCATGACTTTGGAGTGGGTGAAGTGCCGGGGCTCGGAGCGAATTTCCCAAATACCGGCATCAGGCAGATGCCAGACCTTTTCCAGAAACGGCATGATCACCTTCTGGATTTCCGTGCTGCGAGGCAGTCGCGGCAGGCCGCTTTTCAGGGCCTGGGTCATGGCGTCCGCGACTTCGCCGTAGACGTCCAGTTGCATCTGCGTCGCCGCCGCGTTGCCAATGCGCACGGGACGGGAGTTTTCATAGCCGCTCAGCCAGGGCAATTGATATTCCGGCAGCCGCCGCTCGCCACCCAAGCCATACATGATCTGCACTTGCTCAGGATTGCCCGCCACCGAGCGCAGCAGCCAGTTGCGCCAGGCCGTCGCTTCTTCGTAATAACCGAGGTTCATGAACGCCAGCAGGGTCATGGTGGCGTCACGCAGCCAGCAGAAGCGGTAATCCCAGTTGCGCTCGCCGCCCAGCTGCTCGGGCAGCGAGGTGGTGACGGCAGCGACGATGCCTCCCGTGGGCGCATAGGTCATCGCTTTGAGCGTGACCAGCGAGCGCTTGACCTGAGCGGTCCAGGGACCAACATCAGGGCAGCGGTCCGAAAACTCACGCCAGAAATTTTCGGTCTGTTCCAGCGCCTCCTCAATGTCGAACGCCTCCCGAACCGGCTCATGGGACGCCTGCCATGACAACCCGAACCCCAGCCGCTGGCCAGCTTGCACAGTGAATTGGCTTTCGGTGTGATGGTCCAGCGGGTGTAACTCGGAGGGCGTGTGCAGCACCAGCATCTCCGGCCCTGCCACGGCAGTCAGCACATGGGGCTCGCGCTTTTCGACCCACGGCACGGTACTGCCGTAATCGAAGCGAATGGCCAGGTCCATGGCGAAATCGACACGGCCTTCCAGACCGATCACCATGCGCACCACGCTGCTCTCTTCGGCCATCGGCATGAAGTCCACCAGTAGCGCCGAGCCGGTGGCAGTGGTGAAGGTGGTTTCAAGGATCAGCGTGCCTTCGCGGTAGCGGCGTCGCGAGGTGGCATTGGGGTCAGTGGGGGCAATCTTCCAGCGACCGTTATCGCTGTCGCCCAACAAGGCGGAGAAACAGGCGGGGGCGTCGAAGCGCGGGAAACACAGCCAGTCCAGCGACCCGTCGCGGGCCACCAGCGCTGCGGTGCGGCAGTTGCCGAGCAGCGCGTAATCTTCAATCAGTACAGCCATGGGGTGCAGGTCCCTTCTGGTGTCTTAGAGGTAATGAACCCGCCTGGCGGACGATGAATCTGCCCGCCAAGGGGCCATGCAACGCCAAATCAGCGCGGCAGGATGTAACGTTCGATGGCCGTTGCCAGGCCGTCCTCCAGATTGCTGCCCGTCACATAATGAGCGTGGGTCTTGACCCCGGTTTCAGCCTGCCCCATCGCGATCGACAGCCCTGCGCGCAGGAACATCGCCACGTCGTTGCCGGCATCGCCGATGGCGGCCGTCTGGGCCAACTCGACCCCCAGCGTTTCCGCGAGGGTTTCCAGCGCCGTGCCCTTATTGGCGTCGAGCGCCGTGACGTCGAGGTAGTAGGACTGCGAACGCGCCGCCCTTGCTGTCTCAGCGATCAGCGGGTTGAGCTGGACTTCCAGCCGCTTGAGCAGCTCGAAATCCTTGCTCGCGGCGACGATCTTGTCGATCCGGTCGATGTAATCATCGAAGTGATCGACCTTTACGAAGTCGTAACCCAGCGTGTTGCGCTCGTGCTCGACGTAATCCCCTTGCGGGTCGACAAGCAGCCACTGATCGTCCGCGAACACCCACACTGACACCTTCTCTCCGGCGAACAGCTCAAGGCTGATGCGCGCGGCCTCAGGGTCGATGCGGTGGGCTTTTAGCAGACTGCCGTCCGGGTTGATGATGTTCGCCCCATTGAACGCCACGGTTGGCAGATCGATGCCGAGGGCCTCGATCTGCTGACGCATGGCACGGGGCGGACGGCTGCTGGCCACCGAGAAGCGAATCCCGGCGGCCTGCAATTGATGAACGGCGTCGATATTAGCTTGGCTCAAGCTGTGATCGGGCCGCAGCAGCGTGCCATCGATGTCCGACAACATGAAACGGATGAGGGGGAGCGAGGCTTCACTCATCCGAGGCGTTGCCAGCTGTGACCATCGCGAGCCAGCAGCTCATCGGCCGCCGCCGGACCGTCTTCACCCGCCTGATACGTCTCGACATGCGCGTCCTTGGCCCATGCATCGATGAAGGGCTGCACGGCCCGCCAGCCGTTTTCGATGTTATCGGCGCGCTGGAACAAGGTCTGGTCGCCGGTCAGGCAGTCGTAGATCAGGGTTTCATACCCGGTCGACGGCTGCATCTCGAAGAAGTCCTTGTAGGCAAACCCCAACTCGATGGTCTGCATGTCCAGGGTTGGCCCAGGTTTCTTGGCTTGCAGGTCGAACCACATGCCTTCGTCCGGCTGAATCTGGATTTTCAAGAAGTTCGGCTCAACCTTGTCCACGTCGGTGTCCCGAAACTGGGCGTACGGCGCGGGTTTGAAACAGATGGCGATTTCGGTGTCACGCACGCTCATGCGCTTGCCTGTACGCAGGTAAAACGGCACGCCGACCCAACGCCAGTTATCAACCATGACCTTGAGCGCGACGTAGGTTTCCGTGGTGCTGTCTTCGGCCACACGGTCTTCCTGGCGGTAACCGGGGACTTTTTTGTCGCCCACGGTGCCCTCGGTGTATTGCCCGCGCACGGAGTTGGCCAGCGCTTCCATTTCCGACCATGGCCGAATGGCGCCGATGACCTTGGCCTTTTCACCGCGTACCGCATCCGCGCCAAACGCCGCGGGCGGTTCCATGGCCACCATCGCCAGCAACTGGAACAAGTGATTGGGCACCATGTCGCGCAGTGCGCCGGTGGTTTCATAGAAACCGCCACGGGTTTCGACGCCCACGGTCTCCGCCGCCGTGATCTGCACGTGATCGATGTAATGGTTGTTCCAGAACGACTCGAACAGGCCGTTGGAGAAACGGCTGACCAGAATGTTCTGCACCGTTTCCTTGCCCAGATAGTGGTCGATCCGGTAGATCTGCTTCTCGCTCATCACCTTCAGCAAGCACGCATTCAGCGCCACCGCACTGGGCAGGTCGTGCCCGAACGGCTTCTCGATCACCACGCGACGGAAATGATCGTCGCCTTCCGTCATCAGTCCGGACGATCCCAGGCGCTTGGTCACCTCACTGAAGAAACGCGGCGCAGTGGCCAGATAGAACACAGCGTTTTGGGTGCCGGTGCTCTTGATCTTGTCGTCGATGGCCGCGTAGGTGCCGTCGTCGAGAAAATCGCCAGTGATGTAGGTGATGCGCTTGGCCAGACTGCCCCACAACGCCGGGTCCAGAGGCTCTTTTCCGCCTTCGGCGACCTTGCTGGCCGCCTCTTGGCGAATGAAATCCTCCAGCTTCTTGGCGAAGTCGGCGTCGCTGACGGTGTTGTGGTCAACGCCGACGATGTGCAGGTCCTCACCGACCAGTCCGTCACGGAACAGGTTGTAGAGGGCTGGCATCAACAACCGCTTGACCAGGTCGCCGTGGGCGCCAAACAGGAACAGAGTGGTCGCCGGAGCGACCGCAGCCTTTTGCTTGCTTCGGGTTAAACCCATTATTTTGGTTCCTTATGACCACCAAAACCGAAACGCATGGCGGAGAGCATCTTGTCGCCGTACGTGCTTTGTTGACGGGAGCGGAAGCGGGCAAACAGAGAAGTGGACAGCACCGGGACCGGTACGGCCTGCTCCATCGCGGCTTCAATGGTCCAGCGGCCTTCACCGCTGTCGGCCACGGAGCCGGAATAGGCATTAAGCTGAGGATCGGTCGCCAGTGCGTCGGCGGTCAGGTCCAGCAGCCAGGAGGAGACGACACTGCCGCGACGCCATACTTCGGCGATGTCGCCCATGTTCAGGTCGAAGCGCTGGTCTTCCGGCAGGTTTTCCGAGTTTTTGGTCTTGAGGATGTCAAAGCCTTCGGCAAAGGCCTGCATCATTCCGTATTCGATGCCGTTGTGGATCATCTTCACGAAGTGACCGGCGCCCGGCGGGCCAGCATGGATGTAGCCCTGCTCGGCGCGAGGGTCGGCGTCCTTGGCGCGGTCCTTGGTGCGGGGGATGTTGCCGATGCCGGGGGCCAGGGTCTTGAACAGCGGATCAAGGCGGTTCACCACCTCGGTTTCACCGCCGATCATCATGCAGTAACCGCGCTCCAGGCCCCAGACGCCGCCAGACGTGCCGACATCAACGTAGTGCAGGCCCTTCTCTTTCAGTGCGTGGGAGCGACGCACGTCGTCCTTATAAAAGGTGTTGCCGCCGTCGATGATCACGTCGTCTTTATCGAGCAGGTCAGCCAGCACATTGATGGTGTCTTCGGTCGGAGCGCCCGCTGGCAGCATCACCCAGACGGCTCGCGGCTTGTCCAGCGCAGCGACCAGTGACTTGAGGTCGGTGGCCGGCGTCGAACCTTCGTTGGCGAGCACGGTGCGAGACTGCTCATCGCGATCGTAGACGACTGTCGTGTGGCCATTGAGCATCAGTCGACGTGCGATGTTGCCGCCCATGCGGCCTAGTCCAACAATCCCGAGTTGCATGTAGAGGTGCTCCTTAATTCGTAAACAGGGTGCCCCATTTTATAGCCCAGTGCCGCTTGTAGGGTTAGTCCGGGGAGGCAAACGAAGGTTTCCCGGTGAAAATAGTTTCATGTTGGTGCGTCAAGGACGGGCTTTTTACGCCGTTCGTCGCCAAGACGAAACGACAGTGACAATTAAAAATAAAAAAGTTCCAATTTTTTTGAAAAGAAATCAGAATCCGCGCCGACAAAGGTAGGAAGCATGGACAAGTCGGGTAGCGATCGCGTCATTGCTTGAACCTTACGAAGTTGAATCCGCCATTTGCGAGGTGAGCAATGGGCACAGTACTACCGGCAAGCGTTCCACAGACTCTGTACGTTACCGTCCGTCGCGATGAGCTGCGTCAGCTCCGCGAAGAACGTGACCAGCTGCAAAAGAAAGTCGCCCAGATGGCCCTGATGCTGCAACACGCTCAGCTCGCCAGCGGCACGGCCCTTCACGCCTGATCCCCCGCGCTTCACCCAATAAGGCAAGCCCGATTTGCTGGCTTGCCTTCACGCTTCATCCCTTCGCCTGACCCTTCCCCGCCTTACGTCTTCTCAGTCGACGAACTTTCCGTCATTTTTCCGACCCGACACATTCCGTAACGTTCCAACCCTGCTAAAAATCCCCGTCCTGACCGCGTTTACACGTCGTCTCCCGCTGTCTCACATTTTTTTCACCTCACCCTCACCATACTCCCGCACCTCTGCGGAACGTATGCCGGGTCGCTCATGGCCTGCGCGACGCCCCGCTGCAAAAACGAGGCGGCCCATCGCGCCGCTCGACAGATCCATAGCTGGAGCGCCTGATGGCAACGATGAAACGGAGCACCCCCACTCCGAAGGGTTTTGATTGGGCCGGCGTGGCCTGGCTGTTCCTGTTCTTCTGGTACTTTTCCGGAATCACCCAACTGCTGATCCAACTGACCGGCATCACTGGCTTCGCGGGGTTTCGCCAGGCGTTCCTGATGAGCGGTATCTGGCTGGCGCCGATGTTCCTGTTCCCTGGCAAGACCCGTGTTATGGCTGCCGTCATCGGTGTGGTGCTGTGGGCCTGCTCCATGGCGAGCCTGGGCTACTTCTTCATTTATCAGCAAGAATTCTCGCAAAGCGTCATTTTCATCATGTTCGAGTCGAACATCTCTGAGGCGGGCGAGTACATGACGCAGTACTTCGCCTGGTGGATCGTACTGGCGTTCATCGCCCACACCGCCTTTGCGATTTTCCTCTGGACCCGCCTGCGCCCGGTGTACATGCCCCGCGGCCGTGCCTGGGTCGTGGCCACTGCGCTGTTGGTGGCGATCATCGGCTACCCGCTGGCGAAACAGATGTCACGCTTCGACACGACGGCTGCGGGCCTTGAAGCCTTCGAATCACGCATCGAACCCGCCGTGCCCTGGCAGATGCTGGTGGCGTACCACCGCTACACCCAGCAACTGGACAGCATGCAGGACATGCTCACCACCAGCAGCAATATTCCGCCGCTGAAAAACCTCAAGGATCAACAGGCCGGCCTGCCGACCACGCTGGTGCTGGTCATCGGTGAATCGACCAACCGTGGCCGCATGCATCTGTATGGCTACCCACGGCAGACCACGCCGAACCTGGACGCCATGAAAAGCGAGCTGCAGGTCTTCGATAACGTCATCACCCCGCGTCCGTACACGATCGAAGCATTGCAGCAAGTGCTGACCTTCGCCGACGAGGAAAACCCGGACCTGTACCTGAAGACCCCGTCCATCGTCAGCGTGATGAAGCAGGCGGGTTACAAGACCTTCTGGATCACCAACCAGCAGACGATGACCAAGCGCAACACCATGCTCACCACGTTCTCCGAGCAGGCGGACGAGCAGGTCTACCTGAACAACAACCGCAATCAAAACGCTCGCCAGTACGACGGCGACGTGCTGGAGCCGTTCGCCAAGGCCCTGACCGATGCCGCGCCGCGCAAGCTGATCGTCGTTCACTTGCTGGGCACGCACATGGCCTATCAGTACCGCTACCCGGAAACCTACGAGAAATTCACCGGTCGTGACGGCGTGCCTGCGGCCATCGATGACAGCAAGCTGGAGATGTACAACAGCTACGACAACGCGGTGCTGTACAACGATTTCGTGGTGTCGAGCCTGATCAAGACCTACAGCAAGGCGGACCCGAACGGCTTCCTGCTGTACCTGTCCGACCACGGCGAAGACGTTTACGACTCGCCAGGGCACAACACGCTGGGCCGCAACGAGGGCAAACCGACGATTCCAATGTACACGGTGCCGTTCATTGCCTATGCGTCGCCAAAATGGCGTGGAACCCACAACTGGAGCTTCGACAGCATCCACAGCCGTCCTTACTCCAGCTCGAACCTGATCCACACCTGGGCGCAACTGGCGGGCCTGAGCTTCGACGAGCTGGACTCGACGAAGAGCCTGGTGAGCCTGGACTTCAAGGCGCGCCCTCGACTGATTGGCGACCCTTATGCGCAGAAAGGCTTGAGTGACTTCGCCGGCATGGAAAAGGCCGCGACTCAAGAGGCGCCGATGCCGGAAGTGGCGAACAAGTAACCACCGTTCAGAAAAAAGGCCTGCGCAATGCAGGCCTTCTTTTTATAAGCGTTATAATCGTCGATTCAAACGCCCTGATCAGACGGACGTCTTGCGCATCAGCACGCGGGTCACGCGCCGCTCTTGCACCTCAACCACCTTGAGATTCCACCCCTCCCACTGCACCTCGTCGCCCATGACCGGCAACCGGTCAAGCAGGCTCATGATCAGCCCGGCCAGCGTCTGATATTCCTCGGTAGCACGTGCCTTGAAACCGGTGCGTTCGCGCAGGTGAGTCAGGTTCATGGCGGCGTTCACCAACACGCCCTCGCCCTCCTCGACCAGACCTGGCCCCTCGGCCTCGGTCGCGTCCGGCAACTCGCCCGCAATCGACTCCAGAATGTCGGTCATGGTCAGGATGCCGACGAAGTCGCCGAACTCGTTGACCACGAATGCAATGTGAGTCGATTGCGCACGCATCTGATCCAGCGCGTTGAGGACCGAAAAACTGTCGAGCACGCTGAGGGCCTGGCGTGCCGCGTGTTCCAGGTTCGGCACTGCTTCGGCGAGCAACGCGTTAAGCAGTTCCTTTTTGTGCACGAAGCCGAGAGGTTCTTCTACGCGCCCCTCACGAATCAGCGGTAGGCGCGAGTAGGACGACGCCATCAGACGTTGACGGATGGTCGCTTCGTCATCTGACAGATCGATCACGTCAACATCGTTGCGGGCGGTCATGGCGCTGCGGACCGGCTTTTGCGCCAGCTGCAACACGCCGCTGATCATCACCCGCTCACGCCGGTCGAACACGGCTTCGTCGGCATCGCCATCACCGTCCAGCATGTCGGCGATGTCCTCCCCCACGTCCTCGGCAGCGGGTTTGCGGCCGCCCAACAGCCTCAGCACGGCGTGGGCCATGCGCTGGCGGCGCGGCAAGTTGCCTTTCAGGCTGCGTTTGCGACGCGAACGCGCGACCTGGTTGAACACCTCGATAAGGATCGAGAAGCCAATCGCCGCGTACAGGTAGCCTTTCGGGATATGAAACCCAAGGCCGTCGGCGGTCAGGCTGAAGCCGATCATCATCAGGAAACCCAGGCACAGCATGATCACCGTCGGGTGTGCGTTGACGAAGGCCGTCAGCGGCTTGCTGGCAATGATCATGATGCCGATGGAGAACACCACCGCGATCATCATCACCGACAACTCATCCACCATGCCGACCGCCGTGATCACCGCGTCCAGGGAGAAGACGGCGTCGAGCACGACGATCTGCGCGACGATGGGCCAGAACAGTGCGTACGTCGTGCTGCCCGAATGCTGAGCGACATGGCCTTCCAGTCGTTCGTGCAGTTCCATGGTCGCCTTGAACAGCAGGAACACCCCGCCGAACAGCATGATCAGGTCGCGGCCGGAGAAGCTTTTGCCGAACACATCGAGCAGCGGCTCGGTGAGCGTCACCATCCACGAAATACTCGCCAGCAGCCCCAGGCGCATGATCAACGCCAGGGACAACCCCAACACCCGCGCCTTGTCACGCTGCTCGGGGGGCAATTTGTCGGCCAGGATGGCAATGAACACGAGATTGTCGATGCCCAATACCAGTTCAAGGACGATCAGGGTCAACAGGCCCAGCCAGGCCGTGGGGTCCGCAAGCCATTCCATGGGTCAAGGGTTCCTTTTCAGCGGCTGAGCGCCGGACACGACGACACCCGGCGTCACCGTGAGGGAGCCGAGACAAATGAAGGTCTTTGAAAACACGCGCCTGTCGACGCAGAGAAACATGTGACGAAGATCCGGGTTCAGGGAACGGGATCGGCAACTGGGAGGTTCCAGTGAGAGTGACATGGGTGTCCTGAAATCAATACGGGAGGCGATCCTACATCGCTCGCTGAATTGTCTTACAGGATAGAACTGTTACAAATGTTTTGGATGGTGTTGCGTGGGCAACAGCTCATACACGGTTTCAACCTGCGATCAGATTGACATCGGCTGGTCACCGTCGACCTGTGGGAGCGAATTCATTCGCGAAACGTTGATACAGCCGATACACCCGTATTGGATGTACCGGCCTATCGCGAATAAATTCGCTCCTACAGATGGGTGTCCGGCGAGGGCTTGCAGGTGCCTACAACGCCTTCTGCCAAAACAGCGCCTTGCCCATCTTCGGATCGAGCTGATAGTCCGAGAAACCCAGCTTGCGGTAAGCACCCTGGGCGACTTCATTGCCTTCCAGCACTTCCAGCGTCATTTTGCAGCAACCGCGCTGGCGGGCGATTTCCTCGACCTTGGCCAGCATCTTCTGGCTGATGCCCAGACCACGGGCGGACGCGATGACCACCACATCGTGAATGTTCACCAGCGGACGGCAGGCGAAGGTGGAAAACCCCTCGAAGCAGTTGACCAGCCCAACCGGCTCGCCGGAGATGAACGCCAACACGCTGAACGCGTGAGGACGCTTGGCCAGTTCGAGCGCCAACTGTCCACGAGCGTCCTGAGACAGCGACTCGCCGCCGCCCATGGCGTCTTCGGCGTATTGATTGATCAGGAAACCGATGGCTTCTGCGTGGACCGGATTGGTATAGCTGGCTTGCAGGACCAGAACCTCAGGGGCTTGCATTGACTTCCTCTACAACTCAGGGGGGAACAGACAGAAGACCGAAGGCCCCTCTGCCGCGTGGGTTGGATTCTACCGTGCAGCGCACCAAAAATTCCCGATACAAAAGTAGGATTTTTCTCAATTACGCACGAGATTCGGGCTGTGTTGCACCGAGAAATGGCGACAACAAAAACTTCATGAAGCGCCGGTCGCTAAAAATCACCGCGCGGCTATGCTTCCCAAGCCGCTGCAGAGGGATTGTCGAACAATCCGACCAGCGGTCGTCGGTACTGTTCAGGAGAAAAATGTGCGCCAGAACGGCGCATTCCGCGGTCAGGGAATTTCTGTAGCGAGGTGAAATTTTTCCTACAAAAAGCTGCCATCCCGCAGGCCAGACATTTCCCGGAAAAAAAGTCGAAACTTCTACAAATGCCCTGGGTCAGCTGATTAGAGCGCCTATGCTACCGGATGAAGCCCAAACAGAGGCCGCTTTCACCCTGTCCTTACTTATGCAGTCGGTAAATGGGTATCGATTTTGCGTAGGTCTTGTGTGCCTGGCCATAGGACATGGCCTTTTACAACTCAAGTGCTGTACCAACACTGCGTATCGAATGGGAGAAAACGATGATTAGTGCCGCTGTCAAAACCCAGAAGGGAGAGAGTTTTAATCAGCCGGCCAGCGAGCTGACCCATCTGCCGGTCTTCGCAACGACGAGCGCACCTGTGCTGCAACTGCCCCCTGTACAACCCGGGATCTCCATGGCGAACAGGAAAAAGATCCTGTTCGTGACGTCGGAAATGGCCGACTTGGTGAAAACCGGCGGTCTGGGCGATGTGTCTGCTGCACTGCCGCGCGCCATGCGCCACCTTCACGATGTACGCGTGCTGATTCCCGGCTATCCACAGGTCATCAATAGCGGTAACCCGATTCACATCATCAGCGAACTCAGCGGGCACGCCGCGCTCCCGCCTTGCAAGATCGGCCGGATGGACATGAAAGACGGTCTGGTCATTTATGTATTGATTTGCCCGGAGCTGTACGAGCGCGAAGGCACGCCTTATGGCGACAATCACGGGCGCGACTGGTCCGACAACCACATTCGCTTTGCCCGTCTGGGCCTGGCTGCTGCCGATTTCGCGGCGGGCGCAGTGAAAACCCAGTGGTGCCCGGAACTGGTCCACGCCCACGACTGGCCTGCGGGTCTGGCACCGGCGTATATGAAGTGGCGCGGCCAGACCACGCCGAGCATTTTCACGATTCACAACCTCGCGTATCAGGGTTTCGTCAGCGTGGCGTCGAGCCGCGAGCTGGGCATTCCCGATTCCGCGCTGGGTCCGGACGGCATGGAGTTTTACGGCCAGCTGTCGTTCATCAAGGCGGGCATGGCGTATTCAAGCCACATCACCACCGTGAGCGCGACCTACGCCAAGGAAATCACCACCCCGGATTTCGGTTGCGGTCTGGAAGGCTTCCTACAAAGCAAGGCCAATCGCGGCCAGCTCAGTGGGATTCCCAACGGCATCGATGAAAGCTGGGATGCGGCCACCGATGAACACTTGATCTGCCGCTTCGCCCCGAACGAATGGACGCGCAAGGAGATCAATGCCGACTACGTCCGCGAGCTGTTCGAGCTTGAGCCGTCCACGGGCCCACTTTTCGCTGTGGTCTCGCGTCTCGTGTATCAGAAGGGTCTGGACCTGACCATCGGCGTGGCCGAATACATCGTCAACAACGGTGGACAGATCGCGATCATTGGTCGCGGCGAACCGGATGAAGAAGACGCCATGCGCGCCCTCGCCGCCCGCTTCCCGGGCCAGGTCAGCGTCCGGGTCGGCTTCAATGAAACCGACGCTCGTCGCATGTTCGCGGGCAGCGACTTCCTGCTGATGCCGTCGCGCTATGAGCCGTGCGGTCTGAGTCAGATGTACGCGCAGCGCTTCGGTTCGTTGCCGGTGGCACGTCGTACCGGCGGCCTGGCAGACACCATCGAAGACGGATGCACCGGTTTCCTGTTCGACGAATCCACGGTGGAAAGCTACACCGAAGCGCTCACCCGCGCCTTCAACGTCTTCGCCAGCCCTACATTGCTTAACGCGATGCGCTGCCGTGCGATGGCTGCGCCGTTCGACTGGCACAAAGCGGTCGAACCTTACGCCGACCTCTATCAGGAGTTGTTGAAGAAAAACGTGGGCGCTGCACTGCAGTACTGATCGATGAATTGAAAAAGGGGTAACGGATGCCTTCGCGCACGGATGAGAACTGGCGCCACGGCGCCGTCCTGCTAGATCCCGAACACACTCGGTTTGCCCTTTGGGCTCCGGATGCCTATTACGTCAGCGTCGAGATCGAGGATGGGCCGTCACTGGCCCTGCTGCCTCAAGAGGACGGTTGGTTCGTCCTCGAAGCTCGATGCCCGGCGGGCACGCGCTATCGCTACACCATCGACGAAGACCTTCATGTGCCTGACCCGGCCTCCCGGGCTCAGGTCAGCGAGGTGCATGGTTACAGCCAAGTGGTGGACCAGAATGCCTACCGCTGGCAGCACGATGCCTGGCGCGGACGGCCCTGGCACGAAGCCGTCATTTATGAACTGCATGTTGGCGCACTCGGCGGCTTCGCGGGCGTCGAACAACGCTTGCAGCATCTGGCCGACACCGGCGTCACCGCCGTCGAGCTGATGCCCATCGCGCAGTTTCCCGGCAATCGTAACTGGGGCTATGACGGCGTGTTGCCCTACGCACCCCAGTCGTCCTATGGCACACCGGAACAACTCAAGCACTTGATCGACACGGCCCACGGTCTGGGTCTGGCCGTGATTCTGGACGTGGTCTACAACCACTTCGGTCCGGATGGCAACTATCTGGGTGCGTACGCCAAGCATTTTTTCCGCAGCGACAAGAAGACCCCGTGGGGCGACGCCATCGATTTCCGGCGCCGCGAAGTCCGGGACTTCTTTATCGACAACACGCTGATGTGGCTGCAGGACTACCGCTTCGACGGTCTGCGCTTCGACGCTGTGCATGCCATCGAAGACCCGACCTTCCTCAAGGAACTGGCCGAACGGGTGCGTCAGGCAACCGCGCCTGACCGTCACGTGTGGCTGATGCTGGAAAACGAATTCAACGAAGCCCATCGCATGGATCAGGGCTACGACGCGCAGTGGAACGACGACGGCCACAACACCTTGCACGTGTTGCTGACCGGCGAAACCGACGCGTACTACACCGACTTCGCCGAACAGCCAACCCACAAGTTGGCACGCCTGCTGGGCGAAGGCTTCGTCTATCAGGGCGAGTCCACCCGTCACGGCCACGCCCGGGGCGAACCGAGCGCGCATTTGTCGCCGACTTCGTTCGTGTTGTTCCTGCAGAACCACGACCAGATCGGCAACCGTGCGCTGGGCGAGCGCCTCGTTCAGTTGAGCCCGCCTCACGCGCTGCGAGCGGCCACGGCGCTGTTGCTGTTGTCGCCGATGATCCCGCTGATGTTCATGGGCGATGAATGGGGCGCAAGTGAGCCGTTCCTGTTCTTCACCGACTTCCATGACGAACTGGCCGACGCCGTGCGCGAAGGTCGCCGGGGGGAATTCGCGGATTTCGCGGCGTTCGCCGACCCGGCCAAGCGTGAGCAGATCCCTGATCCGAATGCGCTGAAGACTTTCGAGGCCTCTCGCCCGGCTTTCGACGCCTTGCTGCTGGAAACCGACCTCGGCCAGGATCATCGCAGTTGGCTGGCCCTGTACCGCGAGTTGTTGGCGATTCGTCGCGAGCACATCGTGCCTCGGCTGGAGGGCGCCAAAGCCCTGGGTGCAGACGTGCTCGCCGATAAGGCCGTCAGCGCACGCTGGGAGATGGGCGACGGACAGGTCTTGCGCATCGACCTGAACCTGAGCGAGCACGCGGTGCAGGTCGACGAACACAGCGTGCAGCACGTGCTGCATGAGTCCCACCCAAAATCGGCAGAACTTTCCTCGCGCGGCACCCTCAATCCCTACACGGCCATTGTCAGCCTGATATCGAGTGACGTTGGAGGAACAGGATGAGCAATGAGCAACTGGAAATGCTGGCAGCCGAAGCCGGGCTGTCAGTCGATTGGAAGGACGCCAACGCACGCCCGCAGCGCGTCAGCCCCGAGGTCCTGCGCAAGGTCCTCGACGGGCTGGGTTACCCCGCCGAGAACGACGAACACATCGCTGCCAGCCTCGAACGCTTGCAGGATCAAAGCCTCTCCACCACCCCGCCACCGCTGTTGACCGTCGACCACGGCAGCAATCTTGACCTCTCGGCGTGGTTCAAGCCCGAAACGCCGTTCGTGCTGGAGCTGGAAGACGGATCGCGTCTGGACGCCAGGCTCACCGCCAAGGCCGAACTGCCCGCGCTGGCCACAGTGGGTTATCAGCAGCTGGCGATTGCAGGCCAACACTTGACGATCGCCGTCGCGCCAAAAACTGCCTACACCCTGGCCATGGCGGCGGACGTCAGCGTCCCTCGCACCTGGGGCCTGACCTTGCAGCTGTATTACTTGCGCCGGGAAGGCGATGGCGGCTTCGGCGACACCCAGGCGCTTGAAACCTTCGCCCGCTCGGCCGGTGAGCGCGGCGCCGCAGCCATCGCCATCAGCCCGGTGCACGCGATGTTCTCTAACGACAGCGAGCGTTTCAGTCCGTACTCGCCGTCCAGCCGCCTGTTTCTCAACGCACTGTATGCCGCGCCGGGCACGATTCTGGGCGAGCGTGCCGTGCGCGCAGCCCTGGAAGAAACAGGGCTGGCGGATGAATTCAAGCGTCTGGAAGACTTGCCACTGATCGACTGGCCCGCCGCAGCGGCGGCCAAATGGAAACTGTACCGAGCGTTGTACGCAGCGTTCATCGCCAGCGACCACCCGCTTCATCAGGACTTCAACAGCTTTCGCCACGCGGGTGGCGAAGCGCTGGAAAACCACTGCCGCTTCGAGGCCCTGCGCGACCAGTGCGACGTGCTTGGCATCAGCGGCAATTGGCATGACTGGCCGGACGATTACAAGAATCCGCGCAGTGGCGTCATTGAGGCGTTCGCCGCCGACCATCGCGAACAGATCGGCTTTCACGCCTTCGCCCAATGGCTGATCGCCCGTGGTCTCGAACGCGCCCAGACGGCCGCACGCAGCAGCGGCATGAGTGTCGGCCTGATCGGTGATCTCGCCGTGGGCGCCGACGGTACGGGCAGTCAGGCCTGGAGCCGTCAAGATGAATTGCTGTCGTCGCTGACCGTCGGTGCGCCCCCGGACATCCTCAACCGCGCAGGACAAAGCTGGGGTATTTCCGCGTTTTCGCCCACCGGTTTGAAACGCAACGGTTTCCGCGCCTTCATCGAAATGCTGCGCGCCAACTTCGCCCACGCCGGTGGCCTGCGCATCGACCACGTCATGGGGCTGCAACGCCTGTGGGTCGTGCCCGAAGGCTCTCCGCCCAGTGAAGGTGCCTACCTGAATTATCCGATCGACGACATGCTGCGCCTGTTGTGCCTGGAATCGTGGCGCCACAAGGCCGTGGTCCTCGGCGAAGACTTGGGCACCGTGCCTGAAGGCCTGCACGAAAAACTCTCGACCCGCGGCATTCTCGGCATGCGCGTGCTGTTGTTCGAACAGGACAACGCGCACTTCAAGCCCATCATCAAATGGTCCGACGACGCCCTGGCCACCACCAGCACCCACGACCTGCCGACGCTGACCGGCTGGCTCAGCGAACTGGACATCGAGTGGAACAAGACCCTGGGCCATATCGACGACGAGGCCGAGCGCCGCTGGCGGGGTGAGCGCGAGCGTGAACGCGAAGGATTGCGTGCCGCGTTGAAGCTTAACTATGAGCACGCCCCGCTCGGCAATGAAAGCGACGTGATCGATGGCAGCGTGCGCTACTTGGGCCATACACGCGCTCCACTGGTGCTGCTGCCCATTGAGGACGCCTTGGGTATCGAGGAGCAGGCCAACTTTCCCGGCACCATCGACAGCCACCCTAACTGGCGTCGGCGCTTACCCGGCGACACCGCCTCATTGCTGGACAACGCCAACGCGGCGCGTCGTCTGGAAATCCTTGCCGCAGCACGTCAACAGGCCGCGGAGCGCGATCAATGAATCACCCAGTCAACTCACCCATCAAATCACTGCGCGCGACCCAGCGACTGCAATTTCACAAAGACTTCACCCTCGATGACGCGACCGCACTGGTCCCCTACTTCGCCGAACTGGGGATCAGCCACGTTTACGCCTCCCCTCTGCTCAAGGCCCGCGCCGGTTCGATGCACGGCTACGATGTGGTCGACCCTCGCGTCATCAACCCTGAACTGGGTGGCGAACCGGCGCTACGTCGTTTGGTGGCCGAGCTGCGCAAGCATGGCATGGGGCTGATTCTCGACATCGTCTCCAACCACATGGCCGTTGGTGGCGCCGATAACCCTTGGTGGCTGGACCTGATCGAATGGGGCCAACGCAGCCCCTACGCCAAGTTCTTCGACATTCAGTGGAATTCCCCCGACCCGCTGCTCAAGGGCCAATTGCTGCTGCCCTTCCTCAGCACCGATTACGGCACCGTGCTGCAAAACGGCGACGTGCCGCTGCTGTTCGATGCAGAGCACGGCAGCTTCCGTGTCGAGCACTATCAGCATCACTTCCCGATCAATCCGGGCACCTACGCGCCGCTGCTGAAGGCGGCCAAACGCCCTGAACTGGACGCCCTGGCCAGCCGCTTCTCTGCACTGGATGAAAGTCCCGACGCCTACGACCTGGCCGTGGCTGCCAAGGCCGAACTGACCAAGTGTGTGAAGGACAACCCCGACCTGATTGACGCCATCGAACACGGCCTGAAGCAGTTCGACGGCAAGGACCCGGAAGGTTTCAAACGGCTTCATCAGTTGCTGGAACGCCAGGACTATCGCCTCGCCAGTTGGCGTACGGCGGGAGACGACATCAATTGGCGGCGTTTCTTCGACATCAACGAGCTGGGCGGCCTCAAGGTCGAGCGCTCGCAGGTGTTCGAGGCCACCCACGGCAAGATCTTCCAGCTGATCGCAGAGGGCCTGGTGGACGGCCTGCGCATCGACCACATCGATGGCCTGGCCGACCCTCGGGGTTACTGCCGCAAGCTGCATCGCCGCGTCGAAAGCCTGCTCAGCCAGCGTCCGGCAGGCACCGAGCTGAGCCATGTGCCGATCTTCGTCGAGAAGATTCTCGGTTCCGACGAGCAGGTGCGTAAAGACTGGAACGTCGACGGCACCACCGGTTATGAATTCATGAACCAGGTGTCGCTGCTTCAACATGATCCGAAGGGCGAAGAAGTCCTTGGCGAGCTGTGGAGCCGCATCAGCGGCCGCACCGCGGACTTCAATCAGGAAGTGCTCGAAGCGCGGGACCTGGTGCTGCACGGCACCCTGGCGGGCGATTTCGAGAACCTGGCACAAGCGCTGTTACAGGTGGCCCGCAGCGACGTGATGAGTCGCGACCTGACCCTCAATGCCATCCGCCGTGCGCTGCTGGCGCTGGTGGGCAACTTCCCGGTCTATCGCACCTACATCACCGCGCGTGGACGCTCGGCCGAGGACGAGCGGTATTTCCAGCAAGCCATGACCGGTGCGCGTGAAATGCTCAACGAAGGCGACTGGCCCGTGCTGGATTATCTGGCCCGCTGGCTGGGTGGTGAGAGCCTGCGGGATTACCCGAACGGGCCATTGCGCGAGATGCGCCGCAAGGCGTGCAACCGCTTCCAGCAACTGACCTCGCCGGTGGCTGCAAAGTCGGTGGAAGACACCTCGTTCTACCGCTCCGCCGTGCTCTTGTCGCGCAACGACGTGGGCTTTCATCCGCAACATTTCAGTGCACCGCCCGAGGCGTTTCACGAAGTGTGCATCACTCGCGGTGCAAGCTTTCCGGACAACCTCTTGACCACTGCGACCCATGATCACAAGCGCGGCGAAGACACCCGGACTCGTCTGGCGGTGCTCAGCGAAGTGGCGCCTTGGTATGCCGAACAGGTGGAGCGCTGGCAGCAGTTATCGACACCGCTGAAACAGGGTGATCAGGCGATCAGCCCCAGCGACGAGCTCATGCTTTATCAAGCGATTCTGGGCAGCTGGCCGCTGAACATGGAGGGTGAAGACGCCTTCGAGGACTACGCCAAACGCCTCACGCAATGGCAGGAAAAAGCCCTGCGCGAAGCCAAGTTGCAGAGCAGTTGGAGCGCGCCGAACGAGCCCTATGAGAGCGCCTGCCGCGAGTTTCTCCAGCAGTTGCTGCTGAGCCCGGACACCGTCGCCTTGCGTCAGTCCATCGGTGCCACCGCCAACCGCATCGCGCCTGCCGGGGCGTTAAACAGTCTGGCGCAAACTTTGCTGCGCATGACCGTGCCCGGTGTTCCTGATCTGTATCAGGGCACTGAATTCTGGGACTTCAGCCTGGTGGACCCGGACAACCGTCGTCCGGTGGATTACCCCGCTCGCCAACGCGCGCTGAGTGACTTCACGACGCTCGCCGAGCTGCTTGCCCAGTGGCAGGACGGTCGCATCAAACAGGCGTTGATCGCGCAGGTGCTCAGGTTGCGCAATCTCTATCCGACACTGTTCAGTGAGGGCCGCTATCAACCGTTGGAAGTGGTCGGCGAACACGCCGCACACGTCCTTGCATTTGCCCGGGAAAAGGAGGATTTGCGGGCTATCGTTGTGATACCACGTTTGCCGGCTGAACTATTGGGCACTGCGCAAACTCCATTCATCAATGCAGCACATTGGGGCGATACACGAATCCTCCTGCCGTTCGCTGATTCAAATCCAAATTGGAAGGGACTTTTCGCGCAAGCTACAGTCACAGACAACAAGGAATTGTCGCTCAGCGCAGCGCTCAAGGAATTTTCCGTCAATCTGCTTATTCAAACCTTGTAATACCCGGGAGTGTCGAGATGAGTGCCGACGAAAAACGAATCAAAGAGCTCGCCCATCAGATCTGGGAATCTGAAGGCAAGCCTCACGGAAAGGACGCCGTTCATTGGGAACAGGCCCGCAAGCTGGCGGACGCCGAAGCCAAGGCGCCTAAAAAAGCGGCTGCCCCCAAGGCAGCGGCCAAACCCAAGGCTGAACCCAAGGCCGCCGCAGCCAAACCTGCTGCAAAGCCTGCCGCCAAGCCTGCTGCGAAAGCCGCTGAAAAACCGGCGGCCAAGCCTGCGCCTAAACCGGCGGCCAAGGCCCCAGCCAAACCGAAAGCCGCTGCGGCTGACGGCGCGTCAGCTGCGAAGCCCGCTGCCAAGCCTGCCGCAAAACCAGCGGCCAAGAAGACACCCGCGGCTGCCAAGCCACCCGCGCCATGAGTCTTCGGGTATACCGAAGACTGGTCGCGTAGCAAACCTCGACCGCAGGGATCGCCTGAAAACGATGTTCCCCCTGCGGCAACCCCTTTGCCTGTTTTCACCAATGGCGCAGTCCCAGCCTGCGACAAAGGCTTTGTTCGCCTTCAGGAAATCATTCGAACGTCAGGAATCCCCATGAGCAAGCAAGAAAACACCACCGCCCCCAAGAATGAATCCAGCAAGGCCGACAGCCCGGAAGTCACCGCGTCGCGCATCCGCGAAGGCCTGCCCTTCCCGCTCGGTGCGAACTGGGACGGCCTGGGGGTTAACTTCGCGATCTTTTCCGCCAACGCGACAAAGGTCGAGCTGTGCCTGTTCGACTCCACCGGCGAGACCGAACTGGAACGTATCGAACTCCCCGAATACACCGACGAAATCTTCCACGGCTACCTGCCCGACGCCCACCCCGGGCTGGTCTACGGCTACCGCGTGTACGGCCCGTACGACCCGAAAAACGGTCACCGTTTCAACCACAACAAACTGCTGATCGACCCCTACGCCAAGCAACTGGTCGGCGAGCTGAAATGGTCCGAAGCGCTGTTCGGCTACACCATCGGCCACCCCGATGACGACCTGAGTTTCGACGAGCGCGACAGCGCGCCCTTCGTGCCGAAGTGCAAGGTCATCGACCCCGCTTACACCTGGGGCCGCGATCAGCGGGTGAACGTGCCGTGGGAGAAAACCATTTTCTACGAAACCCACACTCGGGGTTTCACCATGCGTCACCCGTCCGTTCCCGATGAGCTGAAGGGCACGTTCTCAGGCCTCATGGTCGATGACGTGATCCAGCACATCAAAGGGCTGGGCGTGACCTCGATCGAGCTGCTGCCGATCCACGCCTTCGTCAACGACCAGCACCTGCTGCAAAAAGGCATGACCAACTATTGGGGCTACAACACCATCGCGTTCTTTGCCCCTGATCCGCGTTTCCTGGCCCACGGCAAGATCGCCGAGTTCAAGGAAATGGTCGCGCACATGCACCACGCCGGTCTGGAAGTGATTCTGGACGTGGTCTACAACCACACCGCCGAAGGCAACGAGCGCGGCCCGACCCTGTCTATGCGTGGCATCGACAACGCGTCGTACTACCGCCTGATGCCCGATGACAAACGTTTCTACATCAACGATTCCGGTACCGGCAATACGCTGGACCTAAGCCACCCGTGCGTGCTGCAAATGGTCACCGACTCCCTGCGCTACTGGGCCAGCGAGATGCACGTCGATGGTTTCCGTTTCGACCTCGCGACCATTCTCGGTCGTTACCACGATGGGTTCGAAGAGCGTCACAGTTTCCTCGTCGCCTGCCGTCAGGACCCGGTGCTGCGTCAGGTCAAACTCATCGCAGAACCTTGGGACTGCGGCCCTGGTGGCTATCAGGTCGGGCATTTCGCACCGGGCTGGGCTGAATGGAACGACAAGTTCCGCGACACCGTGCGCGCGTTCTGGAAAGGCGACGAAGGCCAACTGGCCGACCTCGCCAGCCGTCTGACCGCGTCGGGCAACATGTTCAATCAGCGCGGTCGTCGGCCGTATGCGTCGGTCAACTTCGTCACCGCCCACGACGGCTTCACGCTGCACGACCTGGTGTCGTACAACGACAAGCACAACGAGGACAACGACGAAAACAACCAGGACGGCAGCAACGACAACCGCTCGTGGAACCATGGTGTTGAAGGGCCGACCGAAGATCCGGAAATCAACGCGCTGCGTCTGCGGCAGATGCGCAATTTCTTCGCGACCCTGCTGTTCTCCCAAGGCACGCCGATGATCGTGGCGGGCGATGAGTTTGCACGCACCCAGCACGGCAACAACAATGCCTATTGCCAGGACAGTGAGATCGGCTGGGTCAACTGGGATTGGGACGAAGACGGCAAGGCGCTGCATGCGTTCGTGCAACGTTTGATCAAGCTGCGTTTGAAATACCCTATCCTGCGCCGTGGCCGTTTCCTGGTCGGCGAGTACAACGAGGAGTTGGGTGTCAAGGACGTGACCTGGCTGTCACCGAGCGGCGAGGAGATGACCACCGAGCAATGGCATGACGCCAACGGCCGTTGCCTGGGCATGCTCATCGACGGCCGTGCGCAGGAGACCGGGATTCGCCGTCGCGGTGGCGATGCGACCATGCTGCTGGTGGTCAACTCGCACCACGAAGGCGTCAACTTCACCCTGCCAGAAGTGCCGGAAGGCCTGAACTGGGTCAGCCTGGTCGACACCAACCAGCCGGACATCAAGGGCAAGGAGCACTTCGAATTCGGCAACGAATACACCGTGACCCCGCGCTCGTTGCTGCTGTTTGAGCTGCACAAGGAAGAGCAGGCGTAAACCGCTGCACAATCGCCGTTGGGATCAACCCTTGATCTCGACGGCGCCTATTTTCCTGTAGGAGCGAATTCATTCGCGAGACATTGGAACAGCCAACCAAACGGTGTCGATTGTACGAACGCTTCGCGAATGAATTCGCTCCTCTCCTACAGGTTCATCAGCATTCCCGGCAGTCCTTCTCTGCCCGCCCTTCACATCAACGCCGACAACCTCACGTCCGCCGCCAGCACCCTGTGCAACTGCCCGTTCGCGGCAAAGATCGGCACTGACACGGTGATGCAAAACGCGTCCGTGGCCGAAGAGCGGTAGACCGGTGTGATGTAACTGGTCAACTGATCCGCGACCTCCTTGAACCAAGGCCTCTGCGCCCAATTGCGCCCCTTGCAGCTTGGCGCCTTGTCGTCGGTGTCCAGCCCGATGTTTTCGGTGATCTGATTGCCGTTGCGGTCGACCATGTAAAACAATTCAAACCGCGAATCCCGGCGCAGGGTGTCGAGCATGAAACGCTCGGCCATCTGCAGATCGCCGTGCATCGCCGCTTCGCTGCCGAGGCTTTCGACGCTCGCCTGAATTGCCTTGTGCATCTGCAACCGAAACCCGCCCAACCCGTTCAACAGATGATCGCCGCTGTTGCGCACGGCGTCGCTGTGGGTCAGGACCTGTCCGGCGTTGCCCAACAGCTCCGAGGCGACCCCGGCGATGTTCTGCACGTCGCGGTTGATCGCATGCACCGCAATGCCGATGTGCTCCGTGCCTGAGGCGATGTGGCCGACCCGTTGATCCAGCTGATCCATCGCTGATTGGGTGCTGAGCAAGTCCTCACCCATGCGGGTCATGCTCGCACGGCCCTCGGCCACGGCCGCGTGCATGATGCTCCCCGCGGCGCCGAGCTGATCCATGTCCGCCCGAAAACGCTCGATGATCTGACTCACCCGCGTCGTGGACTCAGTGGTGTGCCCGGCGAGCCGTCGCACCTCATCGGCCACCACCGCGAAGCCCCGGCCATGCTCCCCGGCGCGAGCGGCTTCGATGGCCGCGTTAAGCGCCAGCAGGTTGGTTTGCTGAGAGATGCTGGCGATGACGCCGAGGACCTGGCTGACCTCCTCCAACTGGCCGAACAACTGACCGATCACCGCCTCCAGTTTCTGCTCGCTGGAGCCGATGGCCTCGACTTGCCCAAGCACCTGTTCGCCGGTCTGCTGGCATTGGCGCAGGGTCAACGTCACCTCGCTGGACAGCCTGGCGACCTGCGCGGCGCCGGGCACCAACTCGGTGTCCAGCGACGTGCTGACCTGCTCACTGGCGCTGGCAATCAGTTCCGAAGCCTGAGCCAATCGCTGCCCGCTCTGCTCGGTGACGCGGGCGATGCGCGCCAACTCAGGGGCGTGGGCCGCGATGTCCACGGAGGCGGCGAGGCTCTCGGCCAGGCGCTGGTGCAGGGTCTGGCTGAAGCCGTTGAGACGCGCATTGAACGGCGAAGGCCCGGACAGCTGCACCGTCAGGTCCAGATCGTCGAACAACAGGTTGAGGGCATCGTCGTCTTGAGCCCGGTGTTTGTTGGCGCGCAATGAAAACATTCGGCATCTCCGTCCGTGTGTGCGGAAGATGCTGCAAGCACAGTGCCATCAGAGCTGAGCCGGAGCGCCCCGCCATGACAGAGAGAAAGGGTCAGCGCACGCACCAAATCGGGGGATTCAGGACGCGGGCTGACCCTTTTGGTGCGGTCGATTCACGGATCGGTCAGCGCGCCAGCAGCTTCGCGTACGTGTTCAGGTCGATGTTTCCGCCACTGATGATCACCCCCACCCGCTGCCCTTTCAGTTCAGCCGCCCTTTCACGGGCAGCGGCAAAGCCGAGACATCCGGTCGGCTCGACCACCATTTTCATACGCTCGGCGAAGAAGCGCATCGCTTCCACCAGTTGCGCATCGCTGGCGACGAGGATGTCATCCACGTCACGCTGGATGATGCCGAAGGTGTAATTGCCCAAATACTGCGTCTGGGCGCCGTCAGCGATGGTTTTGGGTGTATCGATTTTGATGATGCGGCCGCTGCGCAGTGACTGCTGACCGTCGTTGCCCGCTTCAGGCTCTACCCCATACAGCCTGCAGTTCGGCGCCAGCGCCCGGGTCGACAGCGCGGAGCCGCTGAGCAGCCCGCCGCCGCCGAGGCAGACGAACAAGGTGTCCAGAGCGCCCACTTCCTCAAACAGCTCCTTGGCGGCTGTCCCCTGCCCCGCGAGGATGTCCGGGTGATCGTAAGGCGGGATCAACGTCAGCCCGTGCTCTTGCGCCAGAGTGCGACCAATCGCTTCGCGGTCTTCCTTGTAGCGGTCATACACCACCACGGTGGCGCCGTATTCTTTGGTCGCGGCCACCTTGGCGGCCGGAGCATCGTGGGGCATGACGATGGTCGCGGGGATGCCCAACAGTTGAGCGGACAAGGCGATACCTTGCGCATGGTTTCCGGAAGAAAATGCCACCACGCCATGCTTGCGTTGCGTGGCGTCGAACTTCGACAACGCATTGAACGCCCCGCGAAACTTGAACGCCCCCATGCGCTGGAAATTCTCGCATTTGAAAAACACCTCGGCGCCCAGCTCACGGTCCACCGTGCGTGAGGTCAGGACCGGGGTCTTGTGGGCGTGGCCTTCGATACGTTTGGCGGCTGCGATCACATCGTCATACGTGGGGAGTACGAGCGTTTCCATCATCATCCTCTTAGTCGTCGGCAAGACCGGTTTCATCGAAAATCCCGGGCTCGCCAGCCATGGAACACAGACCTCGGGAAGGTAAAGGTTCGCAAGCGGTTCAGGCAACCGTTCTTGGGTCGATGACAACCGGGACATTGGTACAGGCCCCGTAAACACTGACTTTGTAGTCACGAACGGACCTTTGTGTATCGGCACTACAAAAAATGTAGTCCATGAAAATAATCACTACAAAACAGTTGACGAAGTGTTTCGGCGATTGCATAGTGAGGCCGTCTCCCTGATCGGGAGAGCTGGCAAAAGTATTCCGGGCCCGTTCGACAAAGCCGTCGAACAACCTCTGGATGTGTGCTGCCCACAAGGCAGATTGATGAAGCTGAACCGGCATGATCGACCCATAGGCCGAGCGCTGGCGAAACGTCCTCAAGACACTTGTGGCCGACCACGATACGTCGCCAGTGTCCTTACGACGCCCGCCGTTTCTCTCCTGCGTTTCGACCCATCCCGTTTCAGCCTCTCATCAACACCACCTCCTGCCCGGCAACGGCTCCGGCTCTGTTGTGTTTGACGGACCTTGTTTGTCAGCGTGTGAAAGGACTGCGGATCGATGGACGATCTGCCATTACGTTTGAACTAACCAGATAGATTAACGACAGGCGATAAAGGGGTATCCAACCATGAATCTGAACAATCAACCCACCATTGATCAATTGGCTCGACTGTTCGCGGCGCAGAAGGACTCCCTCGATAGCCACATTCTCTGGGTCTGTGAGAAAGGTGATGTGCACATGGACGGCCTGGGTGCCTGCACCGAGGAACAAGAGTTCGACGAACAACGTCCGCACATGCGTGCGCGGCTGAAGATGTACCGCAAAGGCCACGGCTACGTCGGCAAGAAAGCCGCCGCCGACAAACAATTCCTGGGTCAGGTGCTCGACACCCTGAGCAGCGAATGGGGCAGCGCGCAAAAAGAGCCGGGCATGCGCGTCATCGACAAACTTTGCTGAACCTTGCCACGCCGCTGGCCACTCGTTTGAACAGGTGGGCAGCGGCGTTTTTGCAGGTGCTTACGAAAGCCCCGGATTGACCAGAGCCGTCAGCACATGGTCCGCCCATTCGCCATTGATCTTCAGATAGGCCCGGGCGAAGCCTTCCTTCTCGAATCCCAGTGTTTCCAGCACGCGACCGCTGCGCTCGTTTTCTGGCTTGTAGTTCGCCATGATCCGGTGCAACTGCAAATCGTCGAACACGTGGGCGATGCCCCGGCGTAGCCCTTCAGTCATCAGCCCCTGTCCTTGGACGGCCTTGGCCAGCGAATACCCCAAGTGACACGCCTGAAATGCCCCCAGCACGACGTTGCTGAAATTGCATTCGCCCACCATGTCGCCGCTGGCACGATCAAGCATCAAAAGGTGCAGACAACGCCCCGCCAGCCGCTCGCGTTCAACGTAGGCAATGCGCATCAGAATGTTGTCGATGTCGAAAAAACCGGCGGGACGGGTCGGCTGCCACGGCTGCAAGTGCTTGTGGTTGGTCAGGTTGTACGCCCGTATCTGCGCCGCGTCCCCAGCGAGCGCCGGCCGCAGGATCAACCGCTCCGTGACCAGCCGGATCAACTGCGGCTCAGCAATGATCTCCATCAATCGCGCCCGACGAGGGCCAGTCGGCACGCCAGGCCGAGAAAGACTGTGCCGAGGATTTTCTGCATCCAGCGCGCCGCCCGCTCACTGCTGCCGACCCGTTGACCGAGACGACTGGCCATGACAATCACTGCGCCATTGGCGATGACACCCACGGCGTTCAACACCGTTGCCAACAGCAACATCTGCACGACGATGGACCCTGCGTCGGGATCGATAAACTGCGGGAACAGCGCGAGCACGAACAGCGCCATTTTGGGATTGAGCACGTTGGTCAGCAGGCCCTGGCGGAAAATCTGCGCCCGCGAATAGCGGGGCAACGACGCATTGGCCGACAGCGCGGTGCCGGTCGAGCGGAAGGTCTTGAACGCCAGATACAGCAGATACGCCGCGCCGATGAAGCGCACCACGTCGTAGGCCACCGGCACCGTGACGAACAGTTGGGACAGCCCTAGCGCGGCCGCCAGTGCGTGGCAATAGGTGCCGAGCTGGATGCCTGCGAGCGAGGCGAAACCCGCTGCCCTGCCCTGGCTGGCACTGCGCGAGGCGATGAGCAGCATGTCGGGGCCAGGGGTGAGCGCCAGCGCGAGGCAGGCCCCCGAGAACAATGCGAGGGTGGAGAAGGCGAGCATGGGACGTCCCTTTCGTGGCTGGCACAAGACGTGTCAGTTTACGGAGCTGCCGAGTTTTTGACGAGCGGACTGATTGGGTCTGCCCGGCCGATTCAGAACGCCAGCTTGTATCCGATGGCGATCAGCATCAACGCCAGGCACGGCCGCAGCACCGCGTCGGGCACACGCCCGGTCAACTGGCTGCCCAGATAAATCCCCGGCAACGACCCCATCAACAGAAAGCCCAGCATGGGCCAGTTCATGTTGCCCATGCTGGCGTGGCCGAGGCCTGCGATCAGCGTCAGCGGCACGGCGTGGGCGATCTCGGTGCCGACCAGCCGACGCGTGGGCAGAAACGGATAGAGGATAAACAAAGCCACCGTGCCCAGCGCGCCCGCGCCGATAGACGTCAACGCAACCATGACGCCGAGGATCACCCCGGTGAGCACCGTCAGGCTGTTCAAGCTTCGATCACTGAGGCGGTAGTGATCCCCGGCGTGGCGCTGAGCGAACGCCAACAAACGCTGTTTGAAGAAGATGGCCAATGCCGTCAGCAGCAGAACGACGCCCAGACCCTGCTTGATCACCGCGTTCATCGCGTCCGGCGCAGTGTGCAAGCTGCTCAGGAACCACAGCGTCAACCCGGCGGCAGGCACGCTGCCCAGCGTGAGCCAGCCAGTGATGCCCCAGTCGATGTTGTCGTTCTTCCTGTGCACCAGCACGCCGCCGCTTTTGGTGATGGCCGCGTACAGCAGATCGGTGCCCACGGCGGTAGCGGGATTGATGCCGAACCACAGCAGAATGGGGGTCATGAGCGACCCGCCGCCGACACCTGTCATGCCGACGATGAAACCGACCACCAGGCCAGCCACGACGAAACCTATATTGCCAAAATCCATTGTTCTGCCTGACACGCGGAAAAAACTGGCGCGCAGGATAACGATTTTTCATCTAAGGACCGCTGTTTTTCTTATATAGGGCGTAGATCAAAAAGGTCTATGGTTATAACCAAAGCTGTGCGTGTGATCGTGTTCCAGAAGGCACTCCTGCGTTGCCTGGTCGATCTTTCGCGAATGAATTCGCTCCCACAGAGGCCCCGTGTCGCCGCAAAAGTATCGCCGACGCCGTTCCAACTGTGGGAGCGAATTCATTCGCGAAGGGCCGGTACATCCGGCACATCTCTGTCGCCTGACTGATTTTCGCGAATGAATTCGTCCCCTTTGCCGCGCGGCATTTCAAAACATCGGACAGCGAGTCACGTCACAGACACGTCGACGCTCACGGCTCCCCGTCCCAATAATCCAGCGTCGCCTCCGGACGTTGCACGGCCTTGAACGCCCTCGCACCATTTATAGTGACCATCGCCTGATACTTGCCGGAATCCGGGTATTCGCAGACTTCCGGGGTTTCGCGGGTGCTGATGGAAAGGTATTTGAGCGGGGCGTCGGAGGTGTTGATGATCTGATGGGGGTATTCCGGGCCCGGGGGAATGAAGATCACATCGCCGGTCTTGATCGGCAGCATTTCGCCCGCGACGCGCAGGCTGCCCTGCCCTTCGATGACCACGAACATCTCTTCCTGAGCGTAGTGGAAATGGTAGGGGCAGGAGCGTTTGCCCGGCGCAACGATGTCCACGGAGGCGCCGAGCTTTTGGGCGGCGGTGCCGGTGCCGAGTCTCGCGGCCTGACTCTCGTAGAGCGGGTCGCGACGTTCAGCTTCCAACGGCACTTCGTTGAAGTTGCGGATCAGGCGAGATGCCAGATCGAGCTGACGATTGGTCATATTTTTTCCTGTGATCCCAGCATCTGTAGGCGCGCATCTAGCGGGTCGCAACGACGAACAGCCGCGGGAACGGCAGCAGCACGGAGCCGTCCGCCAATGCGGGATACGCCTGTGAAATTGCGTTCAAATAGGCATCGAGAAACGCTTTCTGCTCGCTGTCATCAAGCTTTTGCAGGTACGGACGCAGTGCCGAGCCCTTGAACCATTCGACCACCGCCGCATGCCCACCGGCCAAAGGGTGGTGGTAGGTGGTGCACCAGACATCGACTTCCGCTGCGTGCGGTTGCAGCAGCTCAAAGTAATACGCGGCCGGATGACGATCCGGGTGTTTGACCGAGGCGATCTTGTCGGCCCATGGCCCGTTCGCCGCGATGTCGCGCGCCAGTCGGTGGGCGGGTTCTTCAAGGTTGTCCGGGGTCTGTACGGCGAGGCTGCCACCGGGGTTGAGCTGGCTGACGAGGCGCGGGTACAGCTCGGCGTGATTCGGCACCCACTGCAGCGAGGCGTTGGCGAGAATGACGTCGTAGCGTTGAGCCGGTTTCCAGACGCCGATGTCGGCCAGTTCGAACGTGATATTCGGCAGGCGCTGACGGGCGTCGCCCAGCATGTCATCGGAGCTGTCGAGACCGGTGATCAGCGCGTCGGGGAAACGCTCGGCCAACACTTCGGTGGAGTTGCCCGGACCGCAACCGAGGTCGATCGCAGTCTTGACGTCTTGCGTGGGAATGGCGGCGACCAGGTCGCGAACCGGGCGGGTGCGTTGCTGCTCGAACATCGAATACTGCTTGGCTGACCAGCTCATCAGGCATTCCTTCTGTCATGAAAGGCATGCCGTGGAGGGTAAAGCCTGCCGCGCGGGAGTACAAATGAACAGCTATCGGCGCCGCACGACGACGGTGAGAGTGAGCGTGTTCACTCCCGCAGGGCCATCGCGCTCGCCTCAGATCTATCAAGCCGCGTGAATGGCAGCCTGCGCGACCTCACTGACCGCGACCACCGCATCCTCCAGAATCAGATCAGCGCCCTTCTCTGCCACCATCAGGACCGCTGCGTGCGTGTTGCCCGAGGTGATGTTGGGGAAGACTGACGCATCGACAATGCGCAATCCCGCCAACCCGTGCACCTTGAGGCGCTTGTCCACCACCGACGTCGAGGGGTCGGCGCCCATCGTGCAAGAACCGCAGAGGTGATAGATCGAGCCGCTGTTCTCGCGGAAATATTGCAGCATTTCCTCATCAGTTTGCACCGCCGAGCCTGGCAAGACCTCTTCTACGGTGATGCCTTTGAGCGCGGGCGCCCCCATGATTTTGCGCATCAGGCGACTGCCCTGAATCACCTCGTCGATGTCCTTCTGGGTGCTCAGGTAATTGGGGTCGATCAGTGCCGCATCGCGAGGGTTGCTGGACGCGATTTCCACGTGGCCGCGACTGGTCGGGCGGCACGGGTTGAAGCACAGCAGAAACCCTGAATACGGCTCGGGTTTGAGACTGGCCTTGTTGTTCTTCGGAATCTGGTACGACAGCGGGTTGAAATACAGCTGCAGGTTGGGGTGGCTCTGCTCATTGTTGCCACGAAAGAAGCCGCCCGCTTGGTTGACGCTCATCGCCAGTGCGCCCTTGCGGGTGAACAGGTATTTCAGGCCCAGCTTGAACTGGCCGAACAGCGAGCTGAGCTGGTCGTTCAAGGTCGGAATATTGGCCTTGTAGTAATAGCTGGCGCAGAGGTGGTCCTGCAGGTGCTGGCCCACGGCTGGCAAGTGCCTCACCAGCGGGATGCCATGTTTTTTCAGCAACGCTTGATCGGCCACGCCGGACAGTTGCAGGATTTTCGGCGTGTCGACGGCGCCTGCGCAGAGGATCACTTCCTTATTCGCCATGAACGTGCGGTTCACGCCGTTCTGACTGACCTCAACGCCGACGGCGCGAGTCCCCTGCTCATTGAACAGCACACGATCCACCAGTGCGTAATGCTCCAGCGTCAGGTTGCTGCGCCCCAGCGCCGGGTGCAGGTGCGCGAAGCTGCTGGAACAGCGCTCGCCGTTGCGGGTGTTGACGTCGTAGAGGCCTGCGCCTTCGAATGTCGGCCCGTTGAAATCCTCGCTGCGCGAATAGCCCAGCTGTTCGCAGCCTTCCAGGAACACGTCGCAGATCGGGTGCGTCTGGCCCTTCATCGGGGTGATGCTGATCGGGCCGCTGCTGCCGTGGTATTCGGTGTCGCCGAGCGGGTGGTTTTCCAGTTTGCGGAAGTACGGCAATACGTCCTTGAAACCCCACCCGTCGTTGCCGTCCGCCGCCCAGTCATCGAAGTCGTGGGCCTGGCCGCGGACATAGATCATCGCGTTGATCGACCCGGAGCCGCCCTGCACCTTGCCGCGCGGGGCGTAGATGGCGCGGTTGGCCAGTTGCTTCTGTGGCTGGCTGTAATACATCCAGTTGAAGGTCGGGTTGTAATACATTTTGGCGAAACCGACCGGGATCTTGAACCACAGCGAACTGTCTTTGCCGCCTGCTTCGAGCAGCAGCACCGTGTATTTTCCGGACGCTGAAAGGCGGTTGGCCAGAACGCAACCTGCGGCGCCAGCGCCAGCGATGATGTAGTCGTATGTCATGCACGGTTACCGCGTAAGTCGTTATTCAAAAGAGGCATTGGCGCCGGCTTCAGCCCCGCGCCGGTGATGTGTCTTTCACATCCGCCGGGGTCGGCGCCATCTGCAGGTGCAAACGCGAACCGGTGTACGGCGTGTGGGCGCGCACCACGTCCATGTTCAGTTCCACACCCAGGCCAGGCTCGGTGGACGGGATGATGTAGCCGTCTTCCCACTGCAAGGGCTTCTTAAGGATCTCGGCGTGGAAGCCACCCCAGGTCTCGATGCTTTCCTGAATCAGGAAATTCGGCGTGCAGGTCGCCAGCTGGAAACTCGCCGCCGCGCCAATCGGGCCGTTGTACAGGTGCGGCGCGATCTGCGCGTAGTAGGCCTCGGCCATGCTGGCGATCTTTTTGGCTTCCAGCAGACCGCCGCAGCGCGCGACGTTCATTTGCAGGATCGACGCACCGCCCGCCTGCAACAGCTTGAAAAATTCATACTTGGTGGTCAGGCGCTCGCCGGTGGCAATCGGGATGCTGGTCTTGGCCGCCACTTGCGCCATGGCCTCTTCCTGCCCCGGTGGCACCGGCTCTTCGAACCACAGCGGGTCGTACTTTTCCAGACGCTGTGCCAGACGAATCGCTGAGGACGGCACCATCTGCCCGTGGGTGCCGAACAGCAGGTCGCACTTGTTGCCCACGGCTTCCCGAATCTTGCGGCAGAAGGTTTCGCAGCGCTCCAGCACTTCCAGGGAAATCTGGTGGCCGGAGTACGCGGTGTAAGGCCCGGCCGGGTCAAATTTCACGGCGGTGAAGCCTTTGTTCATGTTCTCGACCGCACATTCAGCCGCCAGGTCCGGGTCGTCGTAGTCGTACTCGCCCTGGCTGTTGAGCGGGTACAGGTAGGTGTAGGAACGCAGACGCTCGTTGACCTTACCGCCCAGCAATTCGTACACCGGCTTGTTCGCCGCCTTGCCGATGATGTCCCAGCACGCCATTTCCAGGCCGCTGACCACGCCCATCATCGTCAGGTCCGGGCGCTGGGTGAAGCCGCTCGAATAGGCCTGACGGAAGAAGCGTTCGATGTGGTGCGGGTCATGATTCAGCAGGTAGCGCTCGAACACGTCTTCGATGATCGGCAGCATGGCTTTGGGGCCGAACGTGGCGGCGTAGATTTCGCCGACGCCTTCGATGCCGCAATCGGTTTTCAGTTTGACGAACAGCCAGTACATGCCACCGATGTGCGGCGGCGGAACGGCGACGATGTGGGTTTCCAAGGCGATGATTTTCATGTCAGGCACCGTGTGCGTTGAAGGTTTTGCGCTTGACCCGCGCCCGCAGCGCCAGGGCTGTGAGGGTGCCGATCAGGCCAATGAAAGCGATGTAGCTGAAATAGAGCTTGTAACCAAGAGCACCGGGGAACTGCTCAGTGAGGTAGCCATTGATCAGCGGAATAAAGGTGTCCGGCAGATAGCCCACCACCGAGACGATGCCAATGGCCAGGCCCGTGATGCGCAGCGGAATGTTGCACGTGTCGAGAATCGCCCAGTACAGGCCGCGAATGGCGTAGGTCATCAGGCCGATGAAGATCACCGTCACCACCAGCAAACCGAGGTTGTTCAGCGCCGGGAACAGCACCAGCCCGACCATCGCCAGTGACGCCAGTGCCAACGCCACGATCAGCACCGAGATGTTCGAATACTTGTCGCCCAGCCAGCCACCACCGATGCCGCCCACCGGACGCATCCACAGTTTGATGGTGGTGATGGTGCCGGCCATGACGGCGGTCATGCCGCTGCCTTGGAGGTAATCCGAGAAGCTGTAGGTGGCCCAGAAGATGTGATAGCCGCAGAACACAATCGCCGTGACCAGCCACAGTTCCGGGATTTTGATCAGCGTCGCGAGGTCGCTGAGCAGGTGGTGCTTTTCTTCGTTTTCGGCGTTTTCAGCCGAGACTGATTTCGGGTCTTTCACCAGCACCAGCAGAAAACCCAGGCCGATGCAGATGAACGAATAGAGGTACACCACATGACGGAAACCCTCCGCCGCCGTCTGCCCGCCCGTGCCGATGGCGTAAGCGAAGATGCCCAGCGCAACGGTGGCCAGCAGCGCTTCTACTAACCCGCGGCCGCCGTCCAGAATGCCGAAGAACCGTCCCTGCTCGGAGTGTTGAGCAATCATTTTCACGCGCTTAAGCACCGACGCCCAGAAGGTCAAACCGGTGGTCAGCCCCCAGCAGCCGAAGATGATCATCAGCCCGGTCATCGACGGCACGGTCGAGTACCACAGGCCCAACGCACCCGTGGCGACGAGGGAAAAGAAGATCAGAAAGCGCGGCGCGATACGGTCCGCCAGCCAGCCGCTGGGCAGGTAACTGATCAGAAAGATCGTGCCCAGCATCGAATACAGATAGCCCAATTCGCTGTGGCTGATCTGAAACACGTCGAGCATGGTGGTCTGGTAGACCTGACGCAGATAGAGAATCGGGTAGATCGCACCAGCGGCGAGCACCAGCAGCATCAGCTGGATATAACGGCTGGCCTTGTCGCTCTTGGCGACGGGCACGGCAGCGGACGACTGAACAGCGGCCGCAACAGAAGCAGGCTTGGACATGGGAAAGACCTCAGCGCCCCCGGATTCCGAGGCGCTTTTTATATTGTTGTTATGGGCGCAGAGGCGAGTTTCGAGCGGCAAGCTGCAAGTAAAAGCGGTACGCGGGGCGCTTTTGCCTTGTAGCTTGCAGCTTGCAGCTCGGGACTTACCGCTGCTTCAAAGCAGCACGCGGTCTGCTTTTATCTTGCAGCTTGCAGCTTGCAGCTTGCAGCTTGCAGCTCGCCGCTCGCCGCTTGCCGCTTGAAGCTCGCCGCTAGAACTTGAGGACAACGAGCCGGGTCTGGGTGAATTCGAGCATGCCGTGCTTGCCGTCATCGCCCCCCAGCCCCGAGCGTTTCCAACCGGCGTGAAAACCCTGATACGGGTCGGCAGGGGTGCGATTGACGTACAGCTCACCGGCTTCGATGGCGTTGGCGACTTTCATCGTGGTGCGGTAGTTCTCGGTGTACAGCACCGACGACAAGCCGAATTGATGGTCGTTGGCCATGACCAGCGCTTCGTCGATGTCGCGGTACTTGAGCACCGGGAGCACCGGGCCGAAGATTTCTTCCTGAACGATCTCCATGTCCTGACGGCAGCCACTGAGCAGGGTCGGCGGGTAGAAATGGCCTTTACCTACGGGCAACACGCCACCGGTTTCGAGCACTGCGCCTTCGCCGATGGCACGCTCGACCAGGGCGTGAATGTTCTGTCGGGCACTCGCACTGACCAGCGGGCCCATGCGCGAAGCGTCTTCGGCTCGATCACCAAAAGCCACCGCGCTGATCTTGGTTTTGAGCAAACTGAGGAAGCGCTCGTAGACGCTCTCGTGCACATACACCCGCTCAACCGCCGTGCAGAGTTGGCCGCAGTGGGTGGTCTTGGAGGCAACGATATCGCTCGCGGCTTTTTCCAGATCAGCATCGGCCTCAATAATCACGGGGGTCTTGCCGCCCAGCTCCAGCGACGGTTTGGCGATGTTTTCCTTGCAATAGTCCAGCACGATGCGCCCGGCGTTGACGCTGCCGGTCAGGGTGATCATGCCCACGGCTTTATGGGTGCAAACGCTCGCAGCGGTCTTGTGGTCCATGGTCAGGATGTTGATCACCCCGGCCGGAATACCGGATTGCTGTACGGCCTTGGCGATTTCAAAGGCTGAAATCGGCGTGTTGTTGCTCGGACGAACCACCACGGTATTGCCCGCGATCAGCGCCGGGGCGATCTTGCGCAGCAGCGTATAGACCGGGTAGTTGAACGGAATCAGGCACGCCACCACACCGATCGGCTGACGTTGCAGCAGGATATTTTCGTTAGGGGTGTCGCTGGGGATGATCTCGCCTTCGATACGGCGTGCCCATTCAGCGTGGTAGCGGGTGATTTGCGCCGCGTAGCGAGCCTCGTTGCTGGCGTCGCTGACGCTTTTGCCGGACTCGGCGGCCAGGGCCTGACCGATGTCTTCGGCGCAGGCCTCAAGGGCGTCGGCCAGGGAACGCAGATGGTCACCGCGCTCGATGCTGGTCAAACCGCCCCAGACTTTCTGCGCTGCAGCGGCGGCGTTCACGGCCGCCACCGCTTCCTCGGCGGTTGCCGCCGGGACATGTCCAACCAACGCTTCGGTGGCAGGGTTGTAGACCGCAATTACCGCGTCATGGGCAGGCTCGGCAAACTGGCCGTTGACATAGTTTCGTTCGAGTCGCATGTGGGACGTCCACCGTTGTTTTTGTACGAATGACGATCAGTCTTGTCATCGAACACGGTGGCGACAAACGATTTATTGATCCGACAAACATTCCAAAAACGCACGTTAGTGCCCAACCCTATCGTTGGGTGGTCAGGGAATCGCTGTCAGGGCCGCCGTAGAGGGTTCGAGCTGACGCTGCGCCAGCCAGATTTCTTCCTGCAACCACTGGCTGAAGACCTGTAATTGCGGCAAATCCTGCTCCGGGCGCGTTACCAGCCAGTACGATTGGTGGCCTTCGACGTGCACGTTCATCACTTGAGTCAGGTGTCCGGTGGCCAATTCAGGAGCGACCATGTGCCAGTCGGCGATGGTGATGCCCAGCCCGTCGACCGCCGCACGAATGGCCAGGTCGAGCAGGTCGAACTCGTACCCGCCCTGGGTATCGACGCCCTGGATGCGTGCGGCGTCGAGCCAGTGTTTCCACGTCAGGTAGCGCTGGTCCTCGTTGGCCAGCACGTGCAGCAGCGTCAGGCGATTGAGGTCGATCCCCTCGTCGCTCGACTCCCGCGCATACAGCGACGGCGCGCAGACCGCGATGTGCCGCTCCTGAATCAGCAGTGAACTGTCCAGCCCGTCCCACTCGCCGTTGCCAAACCGGATCGCACAATCGAGGGTGCTGGTCTCGGCCAGGCTGTCCTGCAAACGGGTGCTGATGCTCAACTCCAGTTCAGGATGCTGCTCACGCAAGCGCCCCAGCCGCGGCATCAGCCAGCGATGGGTGAACGTCGGCGGCGCGTTGATCCGCAGACGATTGGAGTGGGATTTCTGCTGAAGGCTGCGCACGGTCATTTCGATTTTGTCGAAGGATTGATGCAGCGCCCGCAACAGCACCCGACCGGCACTGGTGAGGTCGAGATGATGATGGCGACGCTCCAGTAGCGTCTCACCCAGTTGCTCCTCAAGCTGGCGCACCTGGCGACTGACCGCGCTCTGGGTCACGTTCAACAGCTCGGCTGCGCGGGTAAAACTGCCGGTGCTGCCGGCCACTTCGAAGGCTTTCAGGGCATTGAGGCCGGGCATTTTGCGTTTCATGTGAAGCTCTCTGACCGCCACGGGGAAGGCGCGAAGCATCCCACGGTACGACAGGTGTCGACTACGGCCGTTGGAGAATTTTCTGGCAGTAACATGCATTTGCCGAAGGTTTGGCCGGACAAATAATCGTTTGTCGATTGAAGCGCGGATCATAAAACTGCGCGCCATCTAATAAAAACAACCGAGACGTACCCATGCCTTCCTGCGCTTCCCTGCGGCTGTCTGCTTCGTGCCTCACCCTTCTCTGTGCCTGCTCCGCGCCTGCCATGGCCGTGCCAGTCACCGACCACCTCGACCTGGGCGGTGCCATCCGAGCGCGCTGGGATTACGACCCGGATCGGGACATTCAGAAATTCAATTTCGACACCGTGTTCCTCACCGCCAAATACACCTCCGACAGCTGGATCGGTGCGGCGAAATACCGCTTCTACGGACACTCCTACCCCTATAAATACACTAAACACGTGGGCGACATTTCGTTCCCCGAGTACGCGTGGGTCGGCTATAAATTCAACCCGGATCAACAGATCCAAGTGGGCCTGAACCAGATCCCGTTCGGCTTGCAGCCTTACTTCGGCAGCACTTTCTTCGAGACCCTCGGCAACGTGGTCGGCCTGGAAGACGTCGAGGAAATGGGCGCGAAATACATTCAGCAAACCGGCGACTGGAACATTCAGGCGGGTTACTACCTGCGCCCGGCATGGCAAGGCAAAGGCACCAGCAAAGGCCGTACGTATTCCAGTGTCGTGTCGCAAGCGGACAGTTACGTCGCCAACGGCAGTGACAACCAGGAGCGCAACACCGTCGTGCTGCGGGTGGCCAGGGCGCTCGACCTCGGGCCATGGAAATCCGAAGTCGGCGTCTCGGGCCTGAGCTCTTCGCTGGAAAACAACGACACCGACCGCGATGGCCGACGCAACGCCGTCGCCGTTCACTACATCGGTAAAAACGGCCCGTGGGGCGTGCAATTGCAAGCCGCCCGCCAACAGATGTCGCCGCGCAACCCCGGCACCGACGAACTGGTCACCTTCGGCGGTTACGACGGCACCTACAACGTTGCCAGCCGCGCCAACCTGTACGTCGCCGACCTGAGCTACGATGTCGGCGGCAAATACCTGTTCGACCAGATCAGCGGCATCAAGCTCTACGCCAACTACAGCGCCTACCAGAAATCCGCCGCCGGCTTCGACGACTCCCAGCGCGTGATCCTCGGCTCCTCGTTCTCGGTCAGCAAACTGTGGGTCGCCACCGAATGGCTCATCGGCAAGAACGACCCGTACATCGGCGGCAGCGATTACAGCCAGAGCCTCGGCGCGGGGGGGAGCAATCAGTGGGAGAACCAGCTGTATGTGAACGTTGGGTATTACTTCTAAGTGCTGGACGCGCTACGCCCGCCCAACTCCCTCGAACGCCACATCCACCATCAACCCCGGATCGAGACTGCGAATCCGCTGCTCGATGTGGTAAGCCCCTGCCTCGGCATAGCGCAGGTACACGCGGCCGCAGGTCACGCATTCGCAAACCCTGCAGCGGTTGTAGGGAAAGAACTGTGGGGCGATGGGGGCGTCGGGTGACCAATAGGAGGTGTTGGCGGGATGGTATTCGTCGAGCGTGAGGTCTTCTTCCTCGGCGGCGATCAGGGAGCCGACTTCCCGCAGTTGGCTTTCTTTGAGCGAGACGGGAAGCCCTTCCCAGCCTGCGAAGGATTTGGACTGGCACGTGCAAGGCTGGTTGATGGCGTGGGAGCGTTGGGCGAGACGCATGAGTTCGGCGTAGGCGAGAGGCGTAAACATGGGCAGCAGACTCTTGGCAGATGAGGTCTTTCGAGGCGGTTGCATTGTGCAATGCCGCCCGCCTGGCTGCCTACTGCCCCTGCAATGAACGTGTGTGGTCAGCGAACGACACGTCGAGTGAGCTGACCGCCCGGAATCGGGTAGGACACGTACAGCCCGGATTCGACCTGGTCTCTGGACGCTTGCGCCAGGCCTCGCACCTGATTCGACGCTGTCATCAAGCGCTGGCGATCAAGCCGGCCATTTTCCACCGCATCGACGATGGCCTGAGCGATGTCGTCCAGACCCGAGTCACTGGACACCAGCAAAAGATGCGCGCCCGCTTCCAACGCTGTGACGGCCGTGTCGGTGATGCTGTTGCCGCGCAGGATGGACACGGCGTCCAGGTCGTCTGAAATGATCAGCCCATCGAACCCTAACTCCTCGCTCAACAGCCCAATGACCTTGCGCGATGTGCTGGCGGAGTGCTGCGGGTCGAGTGCGGGAAACACCGCCGGACCGGGCATGATCGCTTTCACGCCGGCCGCGATCACTTGGCGGAACACGTCCAGCCCCTCGTTCAGCGCTTCAAGGTTGTCCGGTACGAAGGCCCTGGCCACAGCAGGGTCGTCCTGGGTTTCATAGTGACCGGGGAAGTGCTTGGCCGTGGCGATCACCCCTGCCCGCTGCACGCCCCGGATGAACGCGCAGGAAATACGCGCGACTTGAACGGCATCCGGCCCCAAATGGCGATTGTGCAACCAAGGGTTGTTGCCGGTGACCACATCGACGATCGGGGCCAGGAACATATTGACCCCCATGGCCCGCGCCGAACTTGCCATCTCATAGCTGCGCGCCTCGATGTCTTCGCTGCTGAGCGTCTTGAGTTCATCTGCCGACGGCATACCGGGCACCAGCCGATGCAACCGTTGTATGCCTCCAAGCTCCTGATCAACGGCCACCAATACCGGGCCACCTGCACAGTCCGCGGCATGCTCGACGATACGGGAGAAATCCGCCTGGGCTTCAGCGCGGCGACGCTCGAAAGTCATCTTGCGCGCGAGGTATTCGTCGCGGGTTTCGCCCAACAAGATGGAAACGCCACCGTTTTTCAGGAAACGACGCACACCCTCATCAAGCGTGAGGCCGCTGAAAGCCGGTAGCAAGACGGAATAGGCTGCTCGGTGCAGTTCGGTCATCATGCTCGTTCTCATCAATAAATAGGAGCATTAATGCTCGTTGTAGCTCACTTTATGCTCATGAAAGGCATTGTCAAGCCGGAAAGCCTTCAAATCGAGCGCTCACTTCTCACCTGAGTGAGCACTGAAGTGACCATCCGTCCTGCGGCTCTTTTGTGATGTGTACGTTTCATGACCGCTGGAAACGCTTCTGTTGCCTGCCTATTCGCTGCCCAGATCAAGAGCGCGGGGAATATTTACGGGACGCTCTTTTCATTTAGCCGTTTGCTCGTCAACATACGCGGCAACTGATGAAGGGGGCGCTAAACGCTTCAATGAGAATCGATACCGTTCCCCAACTTCTCTCTTTCAAGTCGAGATAAAACAAACACGTGCGAGCCCACTTAAAGATCGAAAAATGATATCGGATTGATATTAATTTCTCGGCAGTGGCTTCACGTGATCTCACGCTTAGTTTCAGGATGAACTCGATGCGTCATTTACTGCTGACGGCTACGCTGGCCGTGTCGCTTTATGGCTGTGGTTCCACGCCGAACAATCCATCTGTCGATCTGGAAACCACCAAAGCCCCGGCGGACTACGCGCAATGCGTGTTCCCCAAGTGGCAGAAAATCAAACCCGAAACGACGATGACCGAAGGCAAGAACCACTTTAAGTTGCTGGTCTCCAGCAAAGTGTCTCAAGACGACATTCTCGAAGTGTTCAAAGGCAACCCCAACACCCGCGTGTTCTTCTATCAACGGGCACCCCTCTCTGCGGCGTTCGGTCGCAGCGCGCTGGAAAAAGCCGCTCGGGAATGTTTGTGAGTCCAGCCTGACCCTCCAATGGCGCGAATGGCCGACGGTGCAATCAGGCTGAACTTTCGTTTTTGCAATTCCCTCTGAGAACCGACACGTCCGATTTATCGGGCACGGTATCCACTGGGAGGCATCACCACCATGAGCACCACACTGAACGGCAAGAAAGTCCTGATCATCACCGCCAACACCGGGATCGAGCGCGACGAGTTGCTCAAACCGCTGGAGGCGTTGAAAGGCATGGGGGCAACTGTGACTCACGCGACCATCAAGGGCGGCGCCGCCCAGACGTTCCTGCACGACACCGAGAAAGACACCAGCGTCACCTCGGACGCCCGCCTGGCGGGCTTGTCCGCTGATCAATTCGATGCGCTGATCATCCCGGGAGGCACCGTCAACGCCGACACCCTGCGTCAGGACGCCGATGCCCAGCGTCTGGTCAAGGCCTTCGCTGATGCGGGCAAACTCATTGCCGCGATCTGCCACGGCCCATGGCTGCTGATCGATGCCGGGGTTGTGGAAGGCAAGACGCTCACCTCCTATCCTAGCGTGCGCACTGACCTGCTCAACGCCAAGGCGGCAGGCTGGGTCGATGCCGAGGTCAAGCAATGCGGCGCCAACGACTGGACGCTGATCACCTCGCGCACACCGGATGACCTGCCTGCCTTCAACGAGGCCATCGGCAAGGCGCTGCTTGCGGCATGAAGCCAGTGGCGTAGCCCGAAAGCAAAACGCACCGACGCCGCTTTTATAGCGGCGTCGGTGCGTCTGGAAGAAGAGTAACCCCAGCGGAAGACAGCGACGTACAGTCCGCCAGGGGAGTCTCGCACTCACGGGGTAGGAACTGCTGTTGGCCAACTAATTCAATCTTTCTTCGTTTATACGGCCAAAACCTCTCGTTTACGACAGCCTGTCTTCGAAAACGAAAATACTTGCAACTCTTGTCCAAACAATCACGTCGACATCGAAAGGCCAACGCGATCACCGCGGGTGCCCTGACGAGAATCGCCCATGATTGGAATCATTGTCCCCGCACACAACGAAGAGCTGTATCTGGATGACTGCATCAAATCGCTGATCGCCGCTGCCAGTCATGAAGACCTGAGCGGCGAGGCGGTCGAGATTCTGATCGTCCTCGACGACTGTTCCGACAGTTCGGCGCAGATTGCACGCGCCCATGGCGTACACACCCATCCGTGCAACCACCGCAACGTTGGCATGACCCGCGCAGCAGGCGCCCGGCGCATGCTAGACCGAGGCGCGCGCTGGCTCGCGTTCACAGACGCCGACACTGTTGTGCCGTACGCGTGGCTGGCGGAGCAAATCGCGTTCGGCGCTGACGCAGTCTGCGGCATCGTGCAGGTGGACGATTGGTCCGAACACACACCGCAGGTGCGTGAGCGATACGACGCGCTTTATCGCCCGGTGGATGATCACCGCCACATTCACGGCGCGAATCTGGGCGTGTCTTCCGAAGCCTACCTCCGAGCCGGAGGATTCAAGGCGCTGGCCGCCCATGAAGACGTGCATTTGGTCGCGGACCTCGAACGCATCGGCGCTCGCATCGTCTGGACAGCGCGCAACAGCGTGACTACTAGCGCCCGTAAGCACTGTCGATGCAAGGAAGGCTTCGGCGATTACCTGAATTCACTGGCGACTCAAACGTTATTAGGCTAACCCTCATAACGCATGCCGCCAGAATGCTCCGTTCGGCGCCTACCCTCGCATGCGCAGAACCCAGACCTCGGCGGGACCGTAATTGATGCAACCCTTGAAAAACCGGGCCAACCCCGGTGACGACACACTGGGTGGCGGCATGCCCAGTGCCAGTGTCGCCCTGCCAAAATCAGGTAACTGGTTCAAACGGCTGCTGGCGTTTACCGGGCCGGGCTACATGGTCGCGGTGGGCTATATGGACCCCGGCAACTGGGCAACGGACCTGGCCGGTGGCTCGCAGTTCGGTTATCTGCTGCTCTCCGTCATTCTCTTGTCCAACCTCATGGCCATCGTCCTGCAAGCGCTGTCGGCTCGGCTGGGCATCGCCACCGGTTGGGATCTGGCCCGTGCCTGCCGCGAACGCTACAGCCGTCCGGTGTGCATCGCCCTATGGCTGGCCTGTGAAATTGCGATCATCGCCTGCGACCTGGCCGAAGTCATCGGCACCGCCATCGCCTTGAATTTGCTGTTCGGCATTCCGCTGGTGTGGGGCGCGGTGATTTCGGCCATTGACGTGTTTCTGATCTTCCTGTTGATGGGCAAAGGCTTCCGGGCGCTGGAAGCGTTCGTCATTGCCCTGCTTTTAATCATCTTCGGCTGCTTTGCGATACAGATGGTGCTGGCCCGCCCTGACATGACCGAGTTGTTCGCCGGGTTCATTCCCAAGGCGGAAATCGTCACCAACCCCGCCGCGCTGTACCTGGCCATCGGAATCATCGGCGCCACGGTGATGCCCCATAACCTCTACCTGCACTCCTCCATCGTGCAGACCCGCGCCTACCCGCGCACCGATGAAGGCCGTCGCATCGGCCTGCGCTGGTCGGTCACAGACAGCACCATCGCCCTGACCCTGGCGCTGTTCGTCAACGCTGCGATCCTGATCACGGCGGCCACGGTGTTTCACAAGGCGGGCAAGACCGACGTCGTGGAAATCGAGCAGGCTTACCATCTGCTGTCGCCCATGCTCGGTGTCGGCATCGCGTCAGCGCTGTTCGCCATCGCGCTGCTGGCGTCGGGGATCAACTCCACGGTGACCGCGACCCTTGCCGGGCAGATCGTCATGGAAGGCTTTCTGAAGCTGAAGTTACCGGGCTGGGTGCGACGCTTGTTGACCCGGGGGCTGGCGATCATTCCGGTGATCGTCGTGACCAGCATCTACGGCTCGGAAGGCACGGCGAAGCTGCTGGTCTTGAGCCAGGTGATCCTGTCGATGCAACTGCCGTTCGCCATCGTGCCGCTGGTGCGTTTCGTCTCCAACCGCAAGCTGATGGGCAATCTGGTGGCCGGGCCGCTGCTGACATCGGTAGCGTGGGTGATTGCGCTGCTGATCATCGGTCTGAACGGGGTGTTGCTGGTGGGGATGTTTGGGGACTGACATTTGACACGCGAGGTACAAGGAACGCCGGCCATTGCGGCCGGCGCGCTTCCTCAGGTCAATGGCTGTCGCCGTGGTCGTGGCCCATGTCCATGCTCTCGGCCATCGATTTCGCCGGGGCATCGACCTGTACAGTCTCGCGCTCACCCTTGGCGTTTTCGATGGTGAGCGTCAGCGGCACGTGGTCCCCTTCCTTGATCTGCCCCACCAGCCCCATGAGCATGACGTGGTAGCCGTTCGGCTCCAGCGCCACGGTCTTGCCCGCTGGCAGCGGCACCGAGTCCACGGGCCCCATGCGCATGACGTCGTTGGTCATGCTCATCTCGTGGACTTGCACGTGAGTCGCCGCCGGTGACGCGACGCTTAACAGCTTGCTGTCGCTGTCTGCGGTGATGCGCATGAACGCGCCGGAGGACGGCTGGCCCGGCACGCTGGTGCGGACCCACGCGTCTTCTACCTTGGTTTCTGCCACCGCCGACAGGCTAATGCCCGCCAGCAAAGAGACAGCGAGCACGCGGCGCAGGGCCGGAATACGAAACAGAGCGGTCATCAGCAGACCTCCATGACAGTGAGCAAGTCTTCGGCACATTGCTTGGCGGTCAGCGAAGGACCGAGGCCCAGGCGCAAATTGCCTCGGGTGTCGAACACATAACTGGTGGCGGAATGGGACATGGTGTACGTGTCGCCGATCGGCACTTTTTCATAGAACACGCCGAATTCCTTGGCGACCTGCTGCGTTTGCTCCAGCGTGCCACGCAAGGCGACGAAGCTCGGGTCGAACTGCTTGACGTAAGCGTCGAGGATTTCCGGCGTGTCCCGTTCAGGGTCGATGCTGATGAAGATCACCTGCATGATCTTGCCTTCCTCGCCCATCATCTTCTTGGCCTGAGCCGCTCGGGCCAGGGCCGTTGGACAGACCGACGGGCACTGGGTAAAGCCGAAGAACACCACCGGCATCAGCCCGCGAAAGCTGGACAGGGTCTTGGTTTCGCCCTGGGTGTCGGTGAGCTTGAAGGTACGGCCCATGATCTTGTTGCTCAGGTCCTTGCCGTACTTGAAATCCAGGGCGGTGGTCGAACCGTCACAGCCCGCGAGCAGGCCCAGGCCCAGAATGCCCATGCCGGTCATCACCTGACGGCGGGTCAATAAATCATTCATCTGACAAACTCTCTGAAGCGGCCAGCGTTGGCGCCAGCCTTTGATCGCCCTCTGCGAATGCCTGTTGGCATAACGGGCGACACCCATCGGTACGCGAGTATGGCACGCCGGTTCAGGGTGCCTGAGGCGACAATCCGGGGAGGCAATGTCGGGGTGGTTTGCGCAGCAGGTAATCAGAACGGGGAATGAGCTTGCGCCGGCTTCGCGCCATCCAGCCGAGGCCAATGAAAAATACCAGCGACAGCGCCAGCGTCCCCGCAAAGGCACAGTCGGCCATGGACAGCTTCATGAGTTGGGCATGCTCGCCCATCTGCGCCATGTCCATGTGCCCGGACAGACCGTGCTGCTCGCTGCAGTCCACGCCGGGATTCGTCTGATTGAACGCCCGCAGCATCTGGCCGTGGCTCAGGCTGCACACAAGCCCACTGAACAGGATGAAGCCATACAGCATCCAGGCAATGAGCGATTGATGGGTTCGGACGAATTTCATGGGGCGCCATTCTACATCGTTGCCCCCGCACACACGTTTCGGCGCCGGACTGTCGGGTGCGACAAAACCGCGCAGGCCCTGAAGAACTCGCAGCACACCGCCGCGCGCACGGCGACCGACCCGCCAGGGCCCGCAAATTGTTTGAACCCCCAGCCGCCCGGAGTGCCGAATCCCATACGCAGCCTGCGCAGAACGTGCCGGCCAGAATAACAACGGGAGCACGCAACCCATGGGCCATGACGCACAAGGCATTGACGCGGTGCTGGCGGATTTCGCCCGCCGTCCCAACGTGCCGATGATCGATGACCACCTGCGCGAGGCCATGACGCTGTGCATCGAGCGCGGGCTGGATCGCTTGCCGGTGCCGGGAAGCGGGCAAACCCTGCTGCGCTGGCAGCAATTAGCGGCGGTCGGCGGCATCGATCTGGCACTGCTCAAGCTGTACGAAGGTCACACCGATGCCTTGGCCATCTTGCAGGAACTGGCGTGCGCACCGTTTACCGAGCCGGGCATCTGGGGCGTGTGGGCCGCTGAGCCGCCCTCGGCGCGAGTCGGGGTCAGTGCACGGAATGGCGATGAGGTTCGCCTGAATGGCCGCAAAGCCTGGTGTTCCGGCGCGCAGCAGATTGACTACGCGCTGATCACCGCCTGGACCGCCGATGACCAGCCGCAACTGGTGGCCGTTCGACTCGATCAGCCTGGCATCACCATCGACGCACAAGCCTGGCAGGCCGTTGGCATGGCCACCACCGCCAGCGTGGATGTGCATTTCGACAGCGCTGTCGGGCATTGCGTCGGTGAATCGGGCGCCTACCTGTCGCGCCCCGGCTTCTGGCAAGGCGGCGCTGGCATCGCGGCTGCGTGGTACGGAGCAGCGGCTTCCCTCGCACGAACGCTTCATCGACAGCGACAACAGGGTCGGCCCGATCCCCATGCAGATGCGCACCTTGGCTCGGTAGACGCTGCGCTGCATGGGGCATCGGCAGCGTTGCACGCTTGCGCGGCGTGGATCGACGCCCACCCTGAAGCTGACGCGCGTCTGTCGGTGCAACGGGTGCGGGCACAGGTCGAAATGGCGGTCGAGCACGTCTGTCGGCATGTGGGCCGCGCACTGGGGGCGACGCCGTTCTGTCGCGATCCGCAGTTCGCCCGTCTGGCCGTGGACCTGCCGGTGTTCATTCGTCAAAGCCATGCCGAGCGTGATCTGGCGCAACTGGGCGAACTGCTTGCCGCACGGGAAACGGAGGATTGGTCGTTATGAGTCAGGCGCAACCTTTTGGCGTCGCGGGCACGCCCTTGAGCCAATGGCAAGACAGCACCGCCTTGCGCGGCGCCCAGGTCATCAGTCTCGAAGCGCTGGTGCCGCCGGGTTCACGGCTGGTGGTGCTGGCCCCTCACCCGGACGATGAAGTGCTGGCCTGCGGCGGATTGCTGGCGGCGATGGCGATGGCCGGTCGGGAACAGGAGATTCAGCTGATTTCGGTCACCGATGGCGAAGGCAGTCATCCCGGCTCGTCACAGTGGCCGCAGGCGCGGCTTCGCGCGCAGCGTCGTCTCGAAAGCGAGTACGCGGTCGCCGCGCTGGGCCTTGATGTGTCTCGCCTGAGTTGGCATCGCCTGAGCCTCGTCGATGGCGGCGTGGCCGAAGGCTCCGAAGCGTTGATCGCGCTGCTGAGCGAGGACTTGCGCCCCAGCGACGTGTTGCTCAGCACCTGGCGCCACGACGGCCACTGCGATCACGAAGCCGTCGGCCATTGCGCTGCCCAAGCCGCCGCCAGCACCGGCGCAACGCTGGTGGAAGTACCGATCTGGGCCTGGCACTGGGCCGAACCCAACGACCCGCGCATTCCGTGGGAACAAGCGCGCAAGCTGATGCTCGGCGACGAACAGTTGGCGCGCAAACGCCGCGCCATCACCTCTCACGCCAGCCAGCTGCAAACTGACACCAGCACCGGCGCCCTGCCCGTGCTGGACGCCGTGACCCTGGACCGTTTGCTCCAGCCCTTCGAACTGGTGTTTCTGTGAGCCTGCCTGCTGATTACTTCGATGAACTGTTTGCCGACAGCGATGACCCGTGGGCCTTTCGCACCCGCTGGTACGAACAGCGCAAACGCGACCTGACCCTCGCCGCCCTGCCCCGTCAACGCTATGAGCGGATTTTTGAGCCGGGCTGCGCCAATGGCGAGCTGAGCCTGCGTCTGGCCCAGCGATGCGATGAGCTGGTATGCATGGACATGAGCGCCCGGGCGGTGGAATTGGCGCGTAAACGCTTGAGGCCCTTCGCTCGCTCGACGGTGATCGAAGGGTGCCTGCCGGAGGATTGGCCCGAGGGAACGTTCGATCTGATCGTCGTCAGCGAGTGGGCGTATTACCTGGCGCCTGCGTTGTTTGTGCAAGTCATCGAAAAGATCGTTGCCCATCTGACGCCGGACGGCGCCGTGCTGGCCTGTCATTGGCTGCACCCCATCGACGGTTGCCCGATGGAGGGTCGCGAGGCCCATGGTCTGCTTGATCAGCACCTGAAGATGCCACGCACATTGCAGCATGAAGAGCAGGATTTTTTGCTGGAGATGTGGAGCCGGCAGCCGGGTGGGATTGATCTGGATGAGCAGGTGCGGCCGTAGCCTCACGGCTTGCTGGCGATGGGGTCTTAGAGATCGCCACGCTGGCAAGCCAGGCTGCAACGCAAGCATCCGCGTATCAGGCCAGTCGCTCCTGTACAAACACCCGCGCCTGCCGCGTCATTTGGTCCAACTGCAGGTCGCGCTGTTTCTCGGCGTCGGTCATCGCCCGTTTTCCGTGTTGCTTCAGCAAATAGGCATGGATCTGCCGCACCTCGACAGATTGGTAGATCGGCATTGTGTCGATCACGCCCAGCAGGCCTTCGGTCTGGTGATCGCGGGTGTTCATCAGCACTTGCGGGCCGCGTGCGCCCAGCACCTGAAACCCCATCGCTTCGAAATACGGCACCCTCCCGACGAAACACGCGAGTTCGGCGTGCGGGTAGCGCGCCAGCATTTTCTGCACCATGCCACGGGCAATGCCGAGACGGCGCTGGTCGGCCTTCACCGCCATGTACGCCACCGAACAGGCGTCGGCATCGCCCTGCACCGGGAGGTACAGCAGGAATCCCGACACGACTGACGGATCTTCGTCGTCCAGCGCCACGATCAGTTCGACGGGAAAGCCACGGGAACCGTCCATGGCCTGCAAATATTGATGCACCTCATGGCCCACCCCGAATTGATACAGCGGATACAACGGGTTGCTCGGCGCGATGCCGACCATGCTGATGTCAGTGACGTAATCGACCACCATCTGCATGATCTGGCTGTCGATGGATTCGGGTGGCGTATTTTCGAGGCGTGTCAGGGTGAACATGGCAATCCTGGGTCAGGGTGAAGGCTGCGCGGCGATGGCGTTCAAACGCCGAACCCGCGCATCATACCCGTTCTGGCCTCAGACCTCGCCTGGCGCCTTTTCAGGTTTCGTCAGCGTCTGAGCGAACCCCTTCAAGGCATTCAGCCTTGATCGACTGGCGAACGCCAAACAACCTGAGTCGCCGTCAGACCGCAAGTGCCGCGGCGACGCAGGGTTTCTGTGGATTGAGTCGGTGCCAGACCGTAAATGTCGCGGCGACGCAGAACTCCTGTGGGAGCGAATTTATTCGCGAATTTCCGGGACAGGCGACACATCTCTATCGCCTGAAATGCCGCTTTCGCGAATGAATTCGCTCCCACAGGTTGAGTCGGCGCCAGACCGCAAGTGCCGCGGTGTGACGCTTCCACAGGTTTGAAGATCCGGTCCGCGATGGGACTCAGAACGACAATTGGCGCGGGTTGACGTCCAGGATCCTGGCCAACCGCACCACGGTCACACCCACCCCGAGGTGGCGCAGCGACGGCTGCACCAGCACGCAGTGGTCGTGGGGAGTGACGATGGGGGTGTCGCCGTCGTGGGCGATCACGGTCCCGGCCTTTTCGATGACTTCCAGCCCATGAAAATCCTCGGCAAACGAGAAGGCCATGCTGCGGGCGACCACCGGGCTGGTGACCTCCAGAAAGCGTTGCGGCTGTGAGGCAGCCGGGCGAATGAACTCCGCGACGTCCTCCTCCTTCACCGCCCCCGTCGTCACCAGAAAACGCGCTGCGGTGTCCAGCGCCACCTCCCGGCTGCGTCGGGAAAAATGCTGCCCGGTCTCGATCAACAACGCGTTCTTCGCGCTGGCCGGGTCGTCAAACCCGCCAAAATCACGCAGGCGACGGCCATTGGCGTGCCCTGCATCCACCACCACGGTTTGCGGCACGCCCAAGGTCGCCGCGAAATCCAGACCCTTGGATTGCGCGCCGCACATCATCACCGGCGGCGCTTCTTCGTGCATCGAATGAATGTCGAGCAACAGATCGACTGTCTCCACCACCGGGCGCAACTGCCGCGCCCGGCGCAGTTCAACCGAGTCCAGATCACCGTCCAGCTTGTCCGTCAGCCAGACCCGGTTCATGTCCTCGTCCAGATAACGGGTCGCGTCGATGTTCTGCGGATCGAAGCGGTGGTACGCCTCGACATTGCCGAACGCCAATGTCAGGCGCCCACGCACCGGGCGCAGTTCACGCTTCAGAAACGCGTCCACGGTGATCGCCCCACTGACTTCGTTGCCATGGGTCAGGGCCATGATCATCACGTGGGGGCCGGGCACGCCGCTGTCGAAACTGTGCACGTACTCCACGCCGTCCGTGCCGGTCTGCCAACGGCGGATGTCCGGAAATTCGACTTCGACGGGGTACGGTTTCAAGGCGGCGCGGACTTGCTCAAGGGTTTTCATTTCAGTCTCCAGCAGACAATGGCATACGCAGGCCGGGGCTCATTCGAGGCGCGGCAACAGGTGCTTCGTTGAAAAGGATGGATCAGGCAGGCGTGCTGTTTCGCATGCGCCGCCCCAGCAGAATCACGGCGATGACGCTGACCAACGAGGTGGCGACCACGTAGAAACTCGGGGCCAGCTTGCTGCCGGTGGCGTCGATCATCCAGGTCACGATCAGCGGCGCAAAGCCACCGAACAGCGTCACCGAAAAGTTGTAGCTCAGCGCCAGGCCCGTGCCCCGGGTGCGGGTCGGGAAGATGTCGGCGAGCATCGCGGGAATCGGCCCCAGGCACGCGGCGATCAAAATGCCCACCACCGCCTGCACCATCAGCAACGTCGAAACGCTGGGGAAGTGATTGAGCCAGACGAACATCGGATAGGACGACAGGCCGGTGATCAGCAACGCGAGGGTCAGCACCCGGAAGCGGCCGTAACGGTCGGACAGGCTGCCAAACACCGGCGCCATGATCATCAGCGTGATGCCGGTGACCAACGCACCCAGGTACGACGACGTGGCCGCGATGTTCAATTGTTTCAGGGCGTAGGTCGGCATGTACAGTTTGTGCACGTAGTTGAACGCGGTGGCGCCCGCGACCACGCCGATGGCCAACAACAGGCTGACGCGGCCCTTGATCAGCACATCCCGAAGCGGGGTTTTCTCTTCCACCTTGGCGGCGACTTTCTGGAAATCCGGTGTCTCTTCGATCTGGCTGCGGATGTAGAAACCCACCGGCCCGATGAGCAACCCGACACCGAACGCCACGCGCCAGCCCCAATCGCTCAGCTGTGCGTCGGTCAGCACATAGCTCAGCAAGGCGCTGACGCCCGCAGCCAGCACGGTCGCCAGCCCTTGGGTGGACAGTTGCCAACTGGCGAAAAAGCCACGACGGCTGGCGTCGGCGTGCTCGACCATGAACGCCGTCGCCGCGCCAAATTCGCCACCGGTAGAGAAGCCCTGGAGCATGCGGGCGACAATGATCAGCAGGGGCGCGGCGAGGCCGATCTGTTGGTACGAGGGGGTGAAGGTGATCAAGGCCGTGCCGATCAGCATGATCAGAATCGACAGGGTCAGCGAGGCCTTGCGCCCTGCCCGGTCGGCATAGGAGCCCAACACGATGGCGCCGAGTGGACGCATCAGGAACGAAATCCCGAAGGAGCCGACGGCCAATAGCAATGAGGTGGTTTCGTTGTCCGAGGGGAAGAACAGCTTGCCGATGACCACGGCGAAATAGCCGTAGATCAGCAAGTCGTAGAACTCCAGCGCATTGCCGAAGCTGGCGGCGACGATCTCTTTCCACGGGCCTCGTCGGGCAGTGGCCGGGGCGGCGCTCACGGTTGATGAATGAGGGGTCATGAAGAATGGCTTCCGGGTCTGTTTCACAGTGGGCAATCACGTTCGCGAGCCATGGCGGGCGAACTCGACGGCAGTCTTTTTTATTGGGTGAAAACAACCGGACAGTGACTGAAGGTCTTCGCCTCCATGACTGCCCGGCCCGGTGTAAAGGTGGATCAGGTCGGCGGGTTGGACAATTGCTGTTTGGGCACAGGGTTGAGCTTATTCGGCACAGGGGCGTAGGGATGGGCGTTTGACGGCGGGACGATGCGTTGATTATTTGCCGACTGCCCATAAACGGTGCGGTAGAACTGGGTCTGTAGCGGCACGTGTCTGGCTCAGACTCCGCAACACAGATGAACCTCTGTGGGAGCGAATTCATTCGCGAATCGTCGGGACAGGCGACGCATCTTCTTCGTCTGAACTACCGCTTCGCGAATGAATTCGCTCCCACAGTTGAGTCTGTGTCTGGCTCAGGCTCCGCAGCGCAGATGAACCTCTGTGGGAGCGAATTCATTCGCGAATCGTCGGGACAGGCGACGCATCTTCTTCGTCTGAACTACCGCTTTCGCGAATGAATTCGCTCCCACAGGTTGTGGTCCGCGTCAGGTCGCACATTCGCAGTGACCTGAAGGCCAGGCAATCAATCCGGGGCCAACCCCTCCCAGATGCGCATCACCCGTTCGCTGCGATTGGCGCGCAAGCGGTGCAGCGAGATGTCGAAACCGATCTGCATTTCCGGCCCGCCCGCGATCACCAACTCCCCCGCTGCCAGCGCCTCTTTGACCACCATGCGCGGCAACCAGGCCAGGCCACTGCCGCGCTTGGCCATTTCCAGAATGGCCTCGTAGGAATCCGCCTGATAGATCATGCGCAACGCCAACCGGTGGGGCAGCCGCGCCAGATGCTGGGCCAACACTCCGCGCAGCGACAATGTGGGGGAAAACCCCAGCCACGGAATGCTCGACACATCACTGCTGACGTCGATCAGAAACAGCGCTTGCCCCTGAGCATCCGGCGCGCTGACCGGGAGCAATTCTTCCCGGGCCAGCACCCGTGAATCGAAGCGCTCGCTGTCGATCAGAATGCGCGTCAGCGGGCTTGAGAAAATCAGCTGCAAGTCCACCTCCCCGGCGCTCAACTTGGTGATCGCTTCCTGCGCTCCGCCCGTCACCAGCGACACGGGAAATGCGCCGAACTGCGCATGCAGCGACTGATACCAGTCCGGGAAAAACACGCTGGCCAAGGTGCGGCCCGTGGCGATGCGCAGCGGCTCGTCGCGGTTCATGCCGAGGTTCTGAAACTGCGCGCGGGCGGCCAGCAGCAGCTCCATCGATTGCGTCGCGGCGTCGAGAAACAGCAAGCCGGCGGGGGTCAGCGACAGTGGCTGTTTGCGCTCCACCAAGGGCACACCGACCCAGTCCTCCAGTGCACGAATCCGCCGCCCGAACGCTGGGTGGGTCACGCAACGAATTTCGGCCGCCCGCGACAAGCTGCGGGTGCGCGCCAGCTCAATGAAATCTTCCAGCCATTCCAGTTGCATCGAGTGTCCTGTTCAGCGTTGTCGGCAGATGAAGCATTTGCGCACAAGCGCCCGCCGTTGTCATGGGGGGCCGCGTAAGACACGGGTGGGCAATCCGCCCGACGCTGCGCCTTACGTTAGCCGCGTCGATGCCCAAGCCCGCACGGCGTCGGCGAACAACCGCAAGGCCATGGGCGGGTGCCGGTTCGCCGGGTAGTACAAGCAGGTGCCGGGATAGACCGGACCCCACTCGGGCAGAAGATGCACCAGCCTGCCCGCTTGCAGATGCTCTTCAATTTGACCCAGCGGCAACCAGGCAATCGCGATGCCCGCCAGCGCCGCCTCAATCATCACGTTGACGTTGTCCATGGTCAGCGGGCCATCGACGTCGATGCTCGCGCTCTGCCCCAGGTATTCGAAATCCCAGCGAAACAGCGCCCCGCTGGCAAACTTGAAACGGACGCAGCGGTGTTGCTTGAGGTCATGGGGCACATCGGGCGCGGGGTGGTGCTGCAAATATTCGGGCGACGCCACCGCACCAAAATGCACATCGGCGCCAAACCTCACGGCGATCATGTCCTTGGGCACGTCTTCGAACACCCGGACACCGGCATCGAACCCCTCGCCGACGATGTCCACGAAACGGCTGTCCGCCACGAACCCGATGTGGATCTGCGGATAGGTTCGCAGGAAATCCGGCACCACGTGACGCACCAACAGTTTGATCGACGACTCCGAAGCACTGATGCGAATCGACCCCGACGGGGTGTTCCGCGCCGAGGTGACTTCGTTGACCACGTTGGTGAGGTCAGCGAGCAGTGGCCGCACCCCTTGCAACAGTTGCTCACCCGCTTCGGTCAGGGCCACCGACCGCGTGGTGCGGTTGAACAGGCGCATCTCCAGCCGCGCCTCCAGGTTGCGCATCGAGTGGCTCAGCGCCGAGGGCGAGACCCCGAGCACCCGTGCTGCGCCGCTGAAACTCTGGTGTTCGGCGATGGCGATGAACGCCGTCAATTCGGGCAAGTCGGCGCGGATCACTTGTGAATTCCCCTCAGCGAGTCATGCAACGGTTGGCGGATTGTTGAGGAGCGTACAGGAATATAAGGTAGGTTGATCGTCACTGAGGAGTCGCACCATGCAACAGCGCACATTGGGCAACAGTGGCCAGACCGCGCTCCGACCTGATACCCAAGGACCGCAGCCCGATCACTGTTGCCGCGCTGATCACCCAGAAGCAGCCGGTGAAACTGACCTTCCACCTCAACCGCGCCATGGTCAACGGCCTGCCCCGTGAACAGGCCGCGGAATGGGTGACCCACTTGGCGTTTTACTTCGGCTGGCCGAAAGCGATGTCAGCTGTGCCGGTGCTCAAGGAGGTCTTCACGTCGCGCGGGTGACGGGCCAACACTCAAATCATCGACCCCTCTCCTTCGCCCCCCCACGACGACAGTCAGAGACGAAATCCTTTCCAACTGAGCCATGCCTAATGGGCTGCAACAGGGATGCAGGACGCAGGCAGCCAGTAGATCGAAGGAGCCAACACCGCAACGCCCCCACCGTAACCGATCAATACGACCAACGCAGTCGCCAACGCCAGTCCCCACCACACTGCTTTTCCGGGACGATCCCACTGACCGGCAAACCTGTAATGAAGTACCAGCAGGGCGCCCAGTCCCCACCAACTGATGATCATCATGATCATGACGGGCGGAGCGAAGACGGCGACAACCGTAAAAATGGCTGTAAAGACCATGTTGGGCCAGACGATGAGGTACAGAGACAGCTTGACGACTGCCCCATGAAAGGACGACCTCATCTCCGCTGAAACGTCTGGCACAGCCCTAACCAAGCGCCGCACTGGCGCGCGCCTCGGAGATGGGCCTCAGGACTGGGTCCGAGTCCTGAACATGGATGTACACCCACCAGCGGTCAGGCGGGCTGCGCAAAATCAGGTGCACCGTGAAGGGACGTGCATACGATCCCGTCACGCCGGGAATGGGGCTGTCCCGAAGTATTTCCACTTCTACTATCCCGTGTTGCGCCAGGACACTCCGCAAGAGTGGGTCGTTGCGCTGGTGGAGCAGACGGATTCCGGTCCGGGTCGCCTGTTTGAGAGCGGCAAGCACAGCCCATCCGCCGAGCGTGAGCAACAGAATGATCCAGCGATAGTCGTAGAGCCCGTGCAAAACTTCCATGTTCTTTCTTATCGAGAGGACGTCAGATGGCGCGGAGTATCGAACATTGTGCCTGCCCCTGAAAAGTCCTCACGCACAGCGTCGGTCTACGCAAAACACGCTCACATCCTGAGGCGTTGGGCAGAGTCCTTCTTCGTAGCCTTCTGGCTTATCGACCGCAGCGTGTCGAAATCCGACGCCGCCGACGTGCAGGACGGCGCCGTATCATCAGGACCTCTTGCATGACCTGCGCCGATAGTCGCCATCGCCAAAATGAATTAACCGGTTGGTACATGAATATGTTTTCATGTCGCCCGCTTGTGAACGGCCCCTCCGCGCGTGCCCTTTCTGCCGCCCTCATCCGCGAGGCCGGTTTTTCGCATTCAGGTTTTTTGATGAGCAATCCTTCGCAATACCCCGCAAACCCCGGCGCCCGCCGTGGGCTGTCGACCGCGCTGGTCGTTGGTTCCGTCATGGCGGTGGCCGTCTCCTCGCCCACGCGGGCCGATGACTGGCTCGACCGTTCCACCCTGACTGGCGACTGGGACGGAAATCGCAGCCGCCTGACGGCGCAAGGGGTGAAAATCACGGGCGATTACAGCGGCGAAACGGTCTACAACGCCCATGGCGGCAAGCAGCGTGGCACGCGGTATTCGCAGAACGTCAAACTCGGCGCGCAGTTCGACCTTGGCAAGCTGCTGGATCTGGACAGCGGCGGCAAGGTGCAACTGACGATCAACGATCGGCGCGGCAACGACGGCTCGGGCGATCTGGTCGGCAACCGGTTGCCTGTGCAGGAAAACTACGGCGGCCTCTACACCCGCCTCACCGAACTCAGCTACGAGAACTCCCTGTTCATCCCGGCGCTGAACGTGAAGCTCGGCTACATGGCCATGGGCAACGACCTGGGCGGGCTGAGCAGTGGAATCTTGTGCAACTTCATGAACGCCGGGTTTTGCGGTCATCCCTTGGCGATGTCCGGTGGCAGTGGCTGGAGCAACTACCCCAACGCGCATCTCGGCGGCGTGGCCAAGTACCGCTTTAACCCGAATTTCGCGGTGCAGGTCGCGGCGTTCAAGGTCGATGCCGCGAGCAACGGCGATTCCAGCCGGGCATGGCATGTCACGCCCAAGGACAGCACGGGCAACATCCTGCCGGTCGAAGCCATCTACAACGTCCTCGGCGACCTGCCCGGCGAGTACCGTGTCGGCTATTACTACGACACCTCGGACGTGCCGCGCATCGGCACCGGCAAAGCAGTCGCAGGCCGTGAAGGCTCGTATTTCCTGATGGATCAGACGGTGTGGAATTCGGACGCGGTGACTGGCCGTAACGTGCATGTGTTCGGGCAGTTCTCCAATGCCAGTGCAGCGGCGGCGCCGTTTCGTCGTTGGTATTCGGCAGGTTTTGCGCTGAAGAAGCCTTTCGTTTCACGCCCCAACGACACGATTGCCGTCGGTTATGGCCGTGCGGTGTTCAATTCGCGCAGCCGTGATGTGCAGGAAAACGCGGCATTGGCCCGAGGTGAAGACTTCCCGGACCTGGCCAGCGGCGAGGGTCTGGTGGAGATGACCTACGGCGCACAGGTGGCGCCGTGGCTGACGATTCGGCCGTCGGTGCAATACATCATTGAGCCGGGGGCGTTTTATGGGGAGGACATCGAGAACACGTTGATTGTGGGGTTGCAGGTCAAGGCGACGTTGTGAGCGAATGGAAACAGGTAGGCCGATGGCCTGGACCTACCTGTGGGAGCGAGTTCATTCGCGAATTGGCGTTGCACTCGACACTGCTCTGTCGCCTGAAAGATCGTTTCGCGCATGAATCCGCTCCCACAGGGGACCTCGCTGGCTGTCCGAATGTCCTTCTGTCCTAACGCTGGACGCTACACCGGCGGCAAATTCGCCAGTATCAGCAACGCACCCATCACGGTGATCGCCCCGCCGATGCGGGTGGATATCTGTGCGAACGGCAGAAGTTGCATGCGGTTCGCGGCCGTCAGAATGGCGATGTCGCCGGTGCCGCCCAGGCCGCTGTGGCAGCCGTTGACGATGGCGGTCTCGATGGGAAACATCCCCATTTTCCGGGCGATCACCAACCCTGTCAGCACCAGCGTCAACACGGTGGTGGTGATGGTCAGCACGTTGCCGATGTGGAACGCCGCCGTCAGTTCGCTCCAGTGAGTCACGGCGATGGAATTGGCGAAGAGCAGCGGGTACGTCACACAGGTGGTGAAGAACTTGAACAGCACCTGCGCCCCGGCTTCCAGCCGTTGCGGCACGGCGTTGCAGAGTTTCAGCAGCACCGCGATGAACAGCATGCACACCGGCCCCGGCAGGCCGAACAGCGCATGCAGCAGCACACCGGCCAGGTACAGCGTGATCGCGCACATGCCCGCCGCGATGACCTGATTGACCGTGTCGCTGTCGAAGCGCGTTTCCTTTTCCACGCCCGGTGCGGTGGCGTCCTGAGGCAGTTCGATCATCTGCAACCGCCCGTTACCGGTCAGGTGCGGAAAGCGTTTGCCCACCAGATCGAGCGCGCCGCACGCCATGATCGCCACGAGGTTGCCCAGCAGAATGATCGGCAGGAATTGCGCCAGTATCTTGCCGGAATCCATGCCAAGGATTTCGCCATACCCCACCGACAGCGGAATCGCGCCCTCGCCCAGCCCGCCACCCATCACCGGCACGATGACGAAGAACAACACCTGACGCAGTTCCAGCCCGCACAGCATGCCCACGGCGATCCCCGCGAGCAGCGCCAGCACCGAGCCCACCAGCAGCGGCACGAAAATCTTGGCGAAGCCTTTGATGATCAGGTTGCGGTCCATGGTGAAAATGCTGCCGACCACCACCGCCGAGACGAACAGATAAATGAAGTTGCTCGACTTGGTGAAGGTCGTGACCGGCGTGATGATGTCCTGGGGCACCCAGCCGAGGCTGACGATGTAGGACGGCAGGAACGCCGAGACAATCGCCGCGCCGCCGATCTTGCCGAAGAACGGCAGGCGCTTGCCCATCTCGCCACAGGTGGCGCCGCCCAGGCCGATGATCGCGATCATGGTCGGCAGGTCGGCCTTGATTTCCTTGGTCAGCAGCAACCCGGCCACCAGCCCCAACAGCAGCAAGTAGACCGGCAATGGAATGAAGCTGATGCGGATGTCCATCAGGCGCCAGAACAGCGCATTGCGGCGTGGCTCGGACCCGGCCACGGCGGGCCGTGCCAGCGATTCGGCGTTATGCATGGGGAAACCTCGTCTTCTTTTATTGTTGTAGAGCGGTGTTGCCGGAGGTGTGCAGCGCCGTCAGTGGGTCAGCAGCCCGGCCTGGCGCGCCTGTTCCAGCACTTGCCGTGCGCGGATCACGAACGGCGCATCCACCATTTGCCCGTCAACCGTGTAAGCCCCGACGCCTGCCGCATCCGCTTTGTCGGCGGCTGTCACAAAACGCTGGGCGCGGTCGATCTCTTCGGCGGACGGCAGGAACGCTTCGTTCGCCAGGTCGATCTGCGTCGGGTGAATGCACGACTTGCCGGTGAAACCCAGCCGTCGGGCGTAACGGGCCTCTTCTTGATAGCCGTCGGGATCTTTGATGGCCGCGAACGCCGCGTCGTAGGCGGCGACGTTTGCTTCCCCCGCCGCCATCCGAACGCTCAGTTGAAGCTGCCGGATGACGGCGGTGTCGCGACGGTCGATGCCCAACGGCTCCAACAGGTCGGCGAAGCCCAGTTGCAGGCCCATGACCCTGGGGTGAGCACTGGCAATCTCGGCGGCCAGACGCAAGCCACGGGGGGATTCGATGTTGGCGAGGATGCGGATGTTAGCCGCTGACGGGTGCTGACGCTCCAGCCGCTCAAGGTCAGCCACCAGTTGCAAAATCTGCTCGGGGCTTTCGACTTTCGGCAGGTTGATGATGTCCAGCCGGGTGCCGACCAGTGCTTCAAGGTCGGCGGCGTAATGGGCCGAATCCTGACCGTTCACCCGGACGACGATGGTTTTCCCGGTCGTCGGCAGATGCGCCAGAAACCCCGCCAATTGCGCGCGGGCCTCGGACTTTGCGCTTTCGGCGACCGCGTCTTCCAGATCAAAGCTGACGCCGTCGGCGCGAGAGGACAGGGCTTTTTCGAAGAGTTCGGGACGGGAACCGGGGACAAACAGTTTGCTGCGCATGGGCGATTCACTCGATGACGACGGCGGCCTGAAAGGCGTCGCAACGTCGCGCCGGATGACAGGACCACGCCCATACCCGGCATTGTTCTTGGAAGCCAGGTGCATGGCCCCGGCGCTATTGAAAGCCGGGTCCATATTGCAAAAGCGCAAAAGCTAACTAAAGTGCGTATTTCTACGTTTAGAATCCAGAATTTTTAGACTATGGACACGCGCTACCTCGACAGCTTCCTTCAAGTCGCCCAACTCGGCTCCACCGCCGCTGCCGCGCGCAAACTCAACCTGACCCCCACCGCCGTGGCGCAACGGATCAAGGCGCTGGAGCACGAAATCGGCCAGCCGCTGCTCAGCCGCACCGGACGCAACATGCAACTGACGGCCGCCGGTTCCGCGCTGTTGGGCCCCGCCCGTGAATTGCTGGTGCGCGCTCGCGATCTGCGCGCCATCGCCGCGCTGGACGCCGTCGCCGGCGAGCTGCGCATCGGCTGCATCACCACCGCCCTGGCCTATCTCGTACCCGACGTACTGGCGACGCTGATCGCCAATTACGAACACCTGCGCCCCCACGTGGAGCCGGCGTTTTCCACCGACCTGTACCGCAAGGTGCTGTCCGGCGAAACCGACATCGCGATGATGGTTGCGCCGCAATTCGAGCTGCCGAAAGAGTTCGTCTGGCGCCCGGTGCGCGACGAGCCGTTTGTGGTGCTTGCTCCCCGTCATCTCGCCGACGAGCACCCGCACAGCGTATTGCGCAGTCAGCCGTTCATTCGTTACCACCGCCGCTCCTGGGGCGGCGTGTTGGCGGACCGCTACTTGTTGCAGGCAGGCATTCAGCCCCAGGAGCGCTTCGAAATGGACGCGCTGGACGCCATCGCCGCGATGGTCAAAGGCAACCTCGGCGTATCCCTCGTGCCGCAGTGGCGACCGATGCACGCGCAGTTGGGTGAACTGGCACAGATCCCGTTGCCCGGCGCCGGGCTGTACCGACCGATTGGTCTGTTGTGGAAACGCAATTCGGCTAAAGAGCGTTTGATCGAGGTGTTCTGCAAGGTGTTGTTCGAGCAACTGAGCGCGCAATAAATCCATTTTTTATGGATTCTAAAGCTAGCTAAAACGCATTTTATTTCTCCATTGTGCTGACCAGAATGGCTCCCATGTGCTGCATCGGAGCCTGCGTTGCCCGTCCAGCGATAACAAGATCGGAGAAACCCATGTCGCACCCTCGCCCCTCCACCGGCCCGCTCGCCGGGATCACTGTCCTCGACCTCAGCGCTTACATTGCCGGCCCGTATGGCTGCTCGCTGCTGGCCGACCAAGGCGCGACGGTGATCAAGATCGAGCCGCCTACTGGCGACAACCTGCGCAAATACCCGTCCACGCTGGCGTCTGAAAGCCGCGCCTTTCTGGGCGTCAACCGCAGCAAATCCGGCGTGGTCCTGGACCTCAAATCCCCCGGTGGTCTGGATGCATTGTTGACCCTGGTGCGTGAGGCCGATGTGCTGGTGCACAACTTCCGTCCCGGCGTCCCGACGCGGCTCGGCATTGACTACGAGCAGTTGAAAGCGGTCAACCCGCGACTGATTTATTGCGCGGTGACGGGTTATGGCGAAGAAGGTCCGCTCAAAGCCAAGGCCGGTTACGATCAGGTGCTGCAAACCATGACCGGCATGTGCGCGGCCCAGAGCAAGCCCGACGGCCCGCCTGAAATTCTTTACGGTTCAGTGGTCGATTACTACGCCGCGTCGCTGGTGGCAGGCGGTGTGTCCTCAGCATTGTTCGAACGCGAACGCACCGGACTGGGCCAGTCGGTGGGCGTGTCGCTGTTGCGCAGCGCGCTGGCGATGCAGTCCGCTCGGCTGATCTGGGCAGACAGCGAACCCCGCTCACTGGACCGCGACATGCGCTCCGGCGGCATCACCGGCATTCACCCGACTCGCGAAGGCTATTTGTACCTGTCGGCCAACACGCCGCATTTCTGGACCGCCTTGTGCGAGTTGACCGGGCTGGGGCATCTGGCGAACGACGAGCGTTTCAGCACCGTGCGCAACCGGGCGATTCATCACGCGATCATCGTCCCGCAATTGCACGAAGCCCTTCAGCAGCACAGCGCGCTGGAATGGGAAACGCTTTTCGGCGAGGCCGTGCCGTGCGCCGCTGCGCGTCGGGTCGAGGACATGTTCGACCACCCGCAGTGCGAAGCGGAATCGCTGATCACCGAGTTCGAGCACCCTGTCGTGGGACGCTATCAAGGCTTCACCCGCGCCGTGACCTTCAGCCGCACGCCCGGCGCCGAACCCTTCGCGGCACCGGTATTCGGCGCGGACTCGGATCGCGTGATGGCCGAGCATGGGTTTACCGATGAGCAGATTGCCCAGTTGCGGGCGAGCGGCGCCTTGCAATGATTCTGGACACTTGCACGACCTAATGTTCGCGCGCCCCTTTGTAGGAGTGAGCCTGCTCGCGATGGATCTACTGCCAGACACCGGAACATCCGGGTTGACGCCATCGCGAGCAAGCTCACTCCTACAGGACGTGTGTCTTCACAGCACCAAAGATTTCCCACAAACACAATAAAAGGGATCACCCCATGACCAGCACCACGCAACCCCTCCGTCTGCACGGAGGCACTCGCACATGAACACGGCGATCACTGCCCCGCGCAGCCTGCGCACCCGTTTCACCGACAGCACGATCAGTCTGTTCGAACGGACCATTCCCGACCCGTTCGTGCTGGCGATTTTCATCACGTTCATCGTGGCCGTCGTTTCGTTGCTGGTGGCCCCGAACGCCTCTGTAGATGCGCTGTTGGGCGGCTGGTACAAGGGCTTTTGCAACATCTTCACGTTCGCGCTGCAGATCACGCTGGTGCTGGTGCTCGGCCACGCGCTGGCTCACGCGCCCATCGTGCAGCGTTTTTTCACTCGCCTCGTTGCCTTCGCACGCACTCCTGCGCAAGCCGGTGCGATGATTTTCCTGTGCGTGGCGATCACCTCGTTTTTCAACTGGGGCTTCGGATTGGTCCTCAGCGCCCTGCTCGCCCGGGAAATCGCCAAACGCATGCGTGTGGATTTTGCGTGGCTGGTCGCGGCGGGATTCTCGGGTTGGGTGGTCTGGGCAGGTGGCCTGTCCAGCTCCATCGTGCTGGCCCAGACCACACCGGGCAACCCGATGAACGTCGTGGAAAAACTCACCGGCCATGTCCTGAGCCTGGGAGACATGGTGTTCGTGCCGTACAACATGGTGCCGACCCTGGGGTTGCTGGTGATCATGCCGTTCGTCCTCGCGGCCCTGCGCCCCAAGGATGAAGACGCGGTGTGCCTGGACATCACCCAACACCCGGACCCGGAACCCGCCAAACGTCCCGAAGGCAAACGCAGCTTCGCGCAATTCCTCGAATATTCGCCGCTGGGCAGCGTGATCATGGGCGCGCTGGGCATTGCCATCGTCGCGTATTCGTTCACCGGGCATCTGCAATTGTCCGGGGTCAACGGCGTGATCGCGATCATGTTCACCCTCGGCATCATCCTGCACGGCTACCCGCTGGCTTACGCCAACGCGGTCAAGGGTGCGGCCAGACAGAGCGGCTCGATGATCCTGCAATACCCGCTTTACGGCGGGATCATGGGCATGATGGAGGCCACCGGTCTGCCGGGGGTGATCGCCAAGTTGTTCGTGGCGATTTCCACCACCCACACTCTGCCGTTCTGGAGCTACGTGTGTTCGCTGTTGGTCACCTTCCTGATTCCCAGCGGCGGCGGACACTGGGCGGTGCAAGGGCCGTTCGCGATTCCGGCGGCGGTCGAGTTGCACGCCTCGCTGGCCGCCACCACCATGGCAGTGGCCATGGGCGAACAGGTGTCGAACATGATGCAGCCATTCTGGGCCGCGCCGGTCGTGGCCATGGCGGGTGTCGGCGTGCAGCGGGTGCTGGGCTTTACCTTTGTCACCTTTCTGGTGGCGATGGTGGCGTACGGCGCGGCGTTGTTATTGCTGGTGTAAGACTGCACGACACGCGCCCCCCTGTAGGAGCGAATTCATTCGCGAGACGCCGGTGCAGTCAATCGCAATTCATCGCCTGTCACGCCGCATCGCGAATGAATTCGCTCCTACAGAAATGGGTGTATACCCTGAAAGCGAGCCTGAAGAGCCAGGAATGTATGAAAACTGCTGACCTGAAACCACCCGCCAACAGCTGCGACGCGCACATCCATATCATCGACCCGCGCTTCGCCCCGGCTGACCCATCGATGCCGCCTGCCCACGGGCAATCGATCACCGACTACCACAAGGTTCGCGAATCCCTCGGCCTGCGTCGTGCGGTGATCGTGCAACCGAAGTATTACGCCACCGATAACCGCTGCACTCTGGACGCCATCGCACGCATGCGCGGGCAAGCGCGTGGCATTGCGGTGGTCGACACCCGCGTCACCGACAAAGAGCTGATCACGCTGCATGAGGGCGGTATTCGCGGCCTGCGCTTCAGCCTGTGGAATGCGGGCAATCAGGTGGTCAGCGTCGAGATGATCAAACCTTTGGCCGAGCGCGTCGCCGAGTTCGGCTGGCACCTGCAGATCCATATGGGGGCGGAGCAGATTCTTGAACAGCAAACGCTGCTGGCGAACCTGCCGGTACAGATCGTCTTCGATCACATGGGGCGGATGCCCGTGGGTTCCAACGCCAGCCACCCCGCCTTTCGGTTCATCGCGCGGCTGATCGACGCCGACAAGGCCTGGGTCAAGCTTAGCGGTCCCTACCTGAATACCGCGCAGGGCGGACCTCGTTACGCCGATGTGCGCTCGCTGGCCCAGGACTTGGCCACACTGGCACCGCAACGCATGGTCTGGGGCAGCGACTGGCCCCACGTCACCGAAGCCCACAAACCCGATGACGCCGATCTGCTGGACCTGTTGCTGGACTGGACCGACCGCGACGCTGCGCGACAAGCCATTCTGGTGGACAACCCGGCGCAGCTTTATGGGTTTGATGAGTGAGAGACAGACGCCACATCAGTGGCGCTCGACTGTGTAGGTGAGTTCATTCTGGGCGGCACTCGACGCGAAGTCGGCACATCCGATCCGTCAGTGTTGGATCGGCCTCCACATCGCGAATCGATTCGTTCCCACAGGTCGAGCGAGGCGCCTGACGTTTTTTCAATGCGCCAGCAATGCCGCCACGTAATCGACGAACGCCCGGGCCTTGACGCTGGTCATGCGCCCGGCCGGGAAGACGGCCCACAGGTCGATGGAGGGCAACGTCCAGTCGTCGAGCACGGTCACCACTTCGCCGCTGGCCAGCTCCGGAGCGAACATCCATTCCGAGGCCATGACCAGGCCAAGGTTGGCCTTGACCGCCGCCCTCACCCCTTCCGCTGCCGACACCCTTAGACGACCGGCCACCGAGGCGCTGAGCACTTCGTCGCCCTTGCACATGGCCCAGGTATCGCCGCCCCCGCTGCGGTTGTAGATCACACCTTGATGGCTGACCAGGTCTCGCGGATGTTTTGGCACACCGTGGGATTCGAAGTACGCGGGGGTGGCGATGATCCGGCGACGCCCTTCGGCAATCTTCCTCGCCGTCATCGACGAGTCTTCCAGCGCGCCCATGCGCAACGACACGTCGATCCCCTCTTCGACCAGATCGACGCTGCGGTCATCCAGCACGACTTCGATGTTCAGTTGAGGATGCTGTTTGAGCAGCGGGCCGAGGTACGGCACCACGTGCAGGCTGGCAAAGGTCACTGCCGCGCTGACCCGCAACCGCCCGCTGAACCCGGCGCCCGCTCCCTGCACGGCGGCGTCGGCTTCGTTGGCCTGATCCACCGTGCGCCGCGCGGCCTCGTAATAGGTCTGTCCCGCTTCGGTGGGCGTCAGGCCGCGGGTGGTGCGCAATAACAGGCGCGTGCCGAGGGCCTCTTCCAGCGAAGCGATGGACTTGGAGACGGCAGGCTGACCAACGCCCAGCCGCTTGGCCGCCGCCGAGAACGAGCCGGTTTCCACGGCGCAGATAAAGGTTTCCATCGCGGCGAGACGGTCCATCGGGGTTCCTTGTCAGTCGAAGCAGTGCGCGCAGCATCGCCGATCATTCGACGGGCTGCAAAACCTGTGAACGCAAAAAGCCCCCACACAGGGTGACGGCTCGCTATGCGCCGATGAATCAGCCGCGCAAGGCAGGCAACAAATCGGTCGGTTCAGGACGCTGGGTGTAATCCGGGTTGACCTCGGCGTATTTGATCAGCCCGTCCTGACCGATGACGAAGCGCGCAGGCATCGGCAGCACCCAGGCCGGGTCATCGTTGAAGGCCGGCAGGTCATTGCCGAAGCCTTTGTAGAGGTCGACCAGGTAGTCCGGCAGCGCGAAACGCAGGCCGAAAGCGTCCGCGACCTGGCTTTTCTCGTCGCTGAGGATCGGGAACGTCAGGTGGTTCTGGCGCACCGATTTGCGGCTGTTGGCTCTGATTTGCGGCGAGATCGCCACTAGGCTTGCGCCCAGCGCCTGGTACTCCGGCAGCGTCGCTTCGAGGGCTTGCAACTCCATGTTGCAGTAAGGGCACCAGACGCCACGATAAAAACTGATCACCAGCGGCCCCTTGGCGAGCAGCTCGGTGGAGGACACCGGGTTGCCGTCAGGATCGTTGAGGGTGAAGACCGGGGCCTTGTCGCCAACCTTCAGCGTGCGATCGGCCTGACCAGAGGCGATCAGTTCATCGGTGGCGCGCTTCATGATGACGTGCACCTGAGGCGGCGCGTTGTAAGGCGGTTTACCGGCGACGAAATCAGCTTTGAAGGCGTCGAGGGTGGCTTGCAGGGTCATGGCGGTAGTCCTTGTGAGTGATGAACATTGGGTGAGCTCATCCTCTCAAGTCGCGCCGAGGCCCAGTAGACAGGGCGTGGCGATAACAACTATGCCGTCCAGGAATGGGCCGTCAGTGTACGGCCCACGGTGTTGAACGTGGTCGATTCCTGCGGCTGACGGGGGTCCACACTTGCAGCGCTTGGGGTCCTCGGTGTTGCCCCACCCGACAGTTTTTCCCTTTTGCCATTGCAAAAACCTGTCACGGCACTGCAACCTCCGTGGATTCTTCGGCTCAGACTATTTCGAAACAGGCAAAATCGCGCATCATGGCCGCAGTCAGCTCAAGGGAGATCTTCATGCGCTTCACAACTTTCACGCGTCTTGCGGCCATTTCAGGCCTGCTGATGTTGACCGGGACGGCGCTGGCCAGCGAAGAAACGCAATTGATCCAGTCCATCAACACCTACCGCAGCGAGGCCCAGCCCTGCGCCAATGTCGTGTCTCAGGAGCTGCCGCCACTGAACACCGACCCGCGCCTGAACCTACCGGCCAGTGGCGCCGTGGACCTGCAACCGATGCTGGCCCGGGCCTCGTACCCGATGGTCTCCGTGCAGGCGATCAGCCTTTCCGGCCCCCGGGACGCGCAGTCGGCGATGAAAGCGATTCAGGAGAGTTTCTGTCAGGTGGTGCTCAACCCGCAGTTCGTCGACGTGGGCGTGAGCCGCAATGACCGCGACTGGCGCGTCGTGCTGGCCCGTCCTTTGCTGGCCGGTGGCCTGGGCAATTCACAGGCGGAAGGGCAAAAAATGCTCGGCCTGATCAACGCCGCCCGCAGCGTGCCTCACCAGTGTGGCGGCCAACCTTACGGCCCTGCTTCGCCGCTGACCTGGAACGACACCCTCGCAACGGCCGCCGAAGGTCACACGCGCTCCATGGCCAACAACAATTATTTCGACCACAAAGGCCGTAACGGTGGCACACCGGGTGACCGGGCGGAGTTGGCGGGTTACATCGGGCAGGCGATTGGCGAGAACATCGCTGCCGGCCAGGACAGCGCCCGCAAAGTGGTCGAAGGCTGGCTGGCCAGCCCCGGGCACTGCGCTAACATCATGAACCCCGCCTTCCGCGAACTCGGCGCCTCGTACGCAGTGGACCCGAAGAGCGACGCCGGGATTTACTGGACAGCGATGTTTGGGGTGCAACAGTAAGTGAAGACACACTGGCCCCTGTGGAAGACGCCGGAGGTTACGACGGCACGGGCCGCGATCGGACGATAGCGGTGGGTCAGGCAGATCGCATTCGCCACCGTCGTAACCTCCGGAAGCTCCCACAGGTCGTGCATCTATCGAAGACATTCGGAAGATCCTGCCTCCCAACAGTGCCGTCCGTTATGACGCGCTCATTTCACTTCGCCTTGCCATCCCTCGGCTTGTAGAACAGAAACTTCCCGGTCTCGGCGGTGCGCAGGTATTCCGACGCCCACGCCGGTTTGACGTTGCGGTCGTGGAAATACATGGCGCCTTTGGTGCGGTCGGTGAGCTGCTGGTTCAGGGCCTTGCGGGCGATTTCCTTGGAGGCGGCGTAGCGGTCGTCTTCTTTTACCTGATCAGAACGCCCATCACACCACCAGGAAAACTGGCAGGCCTTTTTCTCGACGCCCTGCTTCACCACGCCGCAAATGGTGTCTGGATAACCCTCATGACCGAGGCGATTGAGCACCACGTCAGCCACGCCTTCCATATCAGCATCCGTGCCGCCCTTGGCTTCCCAATAGATGGTCCGCGACAGGCAGACCAGCGCGTCGTCCACCGACGCCACGCCCGCCGGGTCCACGGCCTGGGCTTCGGATTTGGTGATGATCTGACTGCTGGGCACCGCCGGGGTGGGGCCGTCTTTCTCGGCGGCTTTTTCTTCAAGAACCTGAGCTTTACTAACCACCGCCTGAGGCTCGGGCGTGGCTTCAGCGGCCACGGTCTGGCCGGCGAACATGATCGCGGTGAGACAGATCGAAAGGGAAAAGAGGCGCATCGTCGAACCTTCTGCTGAGGCCGATCGGTCCTGCACCCGCGTCACCGTCGATGGCCGTTTCCAAGGGCGCCCGTCGGGTGAATCGGAACGTCGCAAGCTGTCGTCGACTGGTTATGGATTGTTAGGGGGTAGAGACGCCGGGGTACAACAGCAACCTTCAGCATAGCTCGCCGAAACAGCAGCATAGTGGCATTTTAACTTTACGCAATAGGCGCCGTGAGCCGGGGGTATTGACCTGTTTGCAGACCTTTGCGAAGCGCACGAAACATGATCAGGACACACACGTTTTTCATGCGGCTGTGGTGGCTCGCACCGATGGCCGATCTGAGGCCACACTGACCATCGCTGGCGTCGCAACCTCCGGCGTCTCCTACAGGTGATGGGGTCTGCCGGGAAGTTCCGACCGGCACCTAACCTGTGGGAGCTGCTGGAGCTGTGCGACCGTCGCGGATGCGGTAGGCCTACCTCGCCACCGCCGCCGCGCCGGACGCTTGAGCATTCGCTTCGGCTGCCAATTCCGTGTAATGCCGCCGATGAGCCAATGCCTGCCCCTGTTCATCGAACAAATGACACCGCGCACCCGACACCCCAATCGACAACGCCTGTCCGGCTTTGACCGAGGACAAACCGTCGCCCTTGATCATGAGGTCGCTGCCGTCGTCGGTTTCGGCGTGGGTGAAGGTTTCGCCGCCGAGGTGTTCGACGACCCTGGCGAGCGCAGGGATCTGCGCTTCGCCTGATCCTTGTTCGGACAGGTGTTCCGGCCGCAACCCCAGCGTCAGCGGGTCGCCGGGTTTGACGCCCTCGCCGTTGACCGGCACCCATAATGTCCCGCCGCCTGGCAAATTCACCTGCACGCCGTCGGCGCTGACCGCTGCTGCCGAGACCAGGAGAAAGCTCATCTGCGGAGAGCCGATGAACCCCGCGACGAAGCGGTTGCGCGGGTGGTGGTACAGCTCCAGCGGCGAACCGACCTGCTCGATGCCGCCCTTGTTCAGCACCACGATTTTGTCGGCCAGGGTCATGGCTTCGACCTGATCGTGGGTGACGTAGACCATGGTCGCCTGCAGGTCGGCGTGGAGTTTGGCGATCTCGATGCGCATCTGCACCCGCAGCGAAGCGTCGAGGTTGGAGAGCGGTTCGTCGAACAGGAACACCTCCGGCTCATGGACGATGGCGCGCCCGATGGCCACCCGCTGCCGTTGCCCGCCGGAGAGCGCCTTGGGTTTGCGGTCGAGCAAAGGTTCGAGCTGAAGGATACGGGCGGCGTTGCGCACTTTGGCTTCGATCTGGTCCTTGGGCAGTTTTTGCATCTTCAGGCCGAAGGCGATGTTGTCGTAGACCGACATGTGCGGGTACAGCGCGTAGGACTGGAACACCATGGCCACGCCGCGATCGGCCGGTTCCAGGTAGGTCACGTCTCGCGTGCCGATGCGAATCTGGCCCTGGGTGATGCTTTCCAGGCCCGCGATGCAGCGCAGCAAGGTCGATTTGCCACACCCGGACGGCCCGACGAAGACCACGAACTCGCGGCTTTCGATACTCAGGTGGATGTCATGCAACACCTTGATGTCGCCATAGGCTTTCTCGACGCCACTCAAACTGAGCTCAGTCAAAATCGTATCCCCTGAATTATTGTTGTTGTGGTCTTGGCAGCACCGATCAATTGTAGGAGTGAGCTTGCTCGCGATGGCGGACTGTCTGCCTCCATATTCATGACAGATAGAACGCCATCGCGAGCAAGCTCACTCCTACAGGTGCTTGTTCATTCCGGAACTTGACAGCCATTCATTTCGCTCTACGATCATTTGTAATTCTAAAAATACAAATGTCAAGGAGCACACCGAATGCGGGCTGCGTATATCCATGGCATCCGGGACATCCGCATCGGTGAAAAGCCCGTGCCGGTGCCGGTGGGCGACGAGGTGTTGCTGCGCGTGAGCGCGGTCGGCGTCTGCGGCAGCGACCTTCATTACTTCAAGGAAGGCGCCATCGGCCACGCCAAAATCACGCAGCCGTTCATCGCCGGGCATGAGTTCGCCGCTCGCGTCGTCGACGATCAACCGGCCCTCGGACTCAAGGCCGGCCAGCTGGTGGCAGTCGATCCGGCCAAACCCTGCGGCCAATGCGAATGGTGCCATCGCGGCCACGTCAATCTTTGCCCCCACGTTCAATTCCTTGGCGCTCCCCCGCACACCCACGGCGCGATGACCGAATACATCGTCGTCTCGCCAAGTCAGATCTACGCCGTCCCTGACCATTTCACCCCGGTGCAGGCGGTGATGTTGGAGCCATTGGGCGTGGCGATTCACGCGATGGACCTGGCAGGCACGAAAAAACTCTTCGAAACCGTCGCCATCATCGGCTGCGGCCCCATTGGCCTGTGCCTGTTGCAACTGGCTCGACGGCTGTGCAAGAAAGCCATTTACGCCATCGACCCGATCAACTACCGCACTGAAAAAGCCCGGCAACTGGGCGCCGATGAGGTCGCCGCCGACCACGCTGCGATTGCCGAATGGACCCAGGGGCGTGGCGTCGATCTGGTGCTGGAAGCCACCAATTCCCCGGAAGGTTTTCAGATCGCCGCGCAGTCCGCGCGCATCGGTGGTCGCGTGGTGCTGGTGGGCATCCCCGATGGCGATCAATACACCCCGCTCAGCGCGTCGTTGCTGCGGCGCAAGGGGCTGGACATCCGCATGTCACGGCGCATGGGCCATGTGTACGACCGGGCGATTCAACTGGTGGCTCAGGGGGCGGTGGACGTGGATTGCCTCGTCACCCATCGCTTCGATCTGCAACAGGCGTCGGAAGCGTTCAGCTACCCCTCGGAATTTCTCGACGGCGCCTTGAAAACCATCGTGCTGCCGCACCCGGATTAGATGACTCAGACACGCGCATCTGCGCACAACGCGTACTCCTCATCCACAACAATAAAGAGGTCACGTCATGAAGAAGCTGGTATGGAACGCCCTGGCCCTGTCGATTGCGCTGGGGTCCGCCCTGGGTTCAAGCGCAGCGCAGGCCTGGACCCTCGAAGAAGCCTCAGCCCCTTACAAGGGCACGGAAATCAAGGCGATTTTCCTCGACCGTCCCGGTTACGCCGCCGCCATCAAACTGCTGCCGGAATTCGAGAAGAAAACCGGGATCAAGGTCAGCTACGAAACCATCCCCTACGAAAACAGCCGCGAGCGTCAGGTGCTGAGTTTCACGTCCGGCGAACAGTTGGACGTGGTGCTGACCGACGTGGTGTGGATCGGCGAATTCGCGGGCAACGGCTGGCTGGAACCGATCACCACCTTCACCAAGGACAGCAAGCTGGCGGACCCGGATTTGAAGCTCGACGGCTTCTTCCCGATCCTTCTCAAATCCTTCGGCGGCTGGGGTGATGAAACCTATGGCCTGCCCTTTGATAACTATTCGGGGCTGCTGTTTTACAACAAGTGCATGCTCAAGGACGCCGGGTTCGACAAGCCGCCTGCGACGTGGGAGGAAGTGCTCAAGGACTACGGGCCGAAGCTTACCGACAAGGCCAAGGATCGCTACGCCTACGCGCTGCAATCGCGACGCGGCGAGACGCAGTCGGCGGACAGTTTCATGCGTTTCCTCTGGCCGTTCGGCGGGTCGCTGCTGGACGCCAACTTCAAGTCCAACCTGAATTCGAAAGAGTCGCAACAAGGCCTGCAATTCCGTCAGGACCTGATGAAGTTCATGCCGCCCGGCATCGTCGATTACGACCATAACGAAGCGGTCAACGCCCTCGCCCAAGGCAAGGTGGCGATGATTACCGAGTGGTCGGCGTTCTACGGCACCCTGGCCGACCCGAGCAAATCCAAGATCACCGATTGCCTGGCCGTGGCCACCGAACCCAAAGGCCCGGCCGGTCTGAAGCCTGCACTGGGCGGGTTCTCTCTGGGGGTCAATTCCAAATCCGAGGACAAACAGAAAGCCGCCGCATGGCTGTTCATTCAGTGGGTGACGTCGGAAGCGATGGCTAAACCGTACCTGGAAGCGGGTGGCGTGAGTGGCCGGATGTCGGTCTACAAAGACCCGGACGTGCAGAAGAAGTACCCGTTCGTGCAGCCGATGGTGACCTCGTGGGAAGGCGGCGTGCCGGACTATCGCCCTCGTTTCCCGCAATGGCCTGAAGTGTCCGAAGTGGTGGGCGAAAACGGCACCGCGATCATGCTCGGCAAGTCGAGCGTGGCGGACGGCGCCAAGGCGATCGGGACCAAAATGGAGGACATCCTGAAGAAGGCCGGTTACTACGATGGCAAGGTCAAGCTGCTGAAATAGTGCTTCAACCCTGTAGGAGCGTGGCTTGTCCCGAGATCGGCTGCGCAGCAGTCGTGAAATCAGCGAGCGCGATAGACCTGAAATACCGAGGTGTCAGGATTTACGACGACTGCGTCGTCGATCGCGGGACAAGCCACACTCCTACAGATGCCTGCGTGTACACCAGATAGAGACATACCATGTCCAAACACAAAAAACCGGTGTTCCCCACCCTGTGGAACAACACCCGTGCCGCCTTCTCCTTCCTCGCCCCCGCCACCGTGGCGCTGGCGTTGATCGGGATATTCCCGACGGTGTTCGCGCTGGTGAATTCCTTTCGCCAGTACAACCTCGCCCGTCCCAAGGACGCGACGCCGTTCATCGGTTTTGACAATTACCTCAACGTCCTCAACGACGCGTCGTTCTGGGCGGCGCTGGGGCGAACGGGGCTGTTCCTGATCACGGTCGTCCCGATTCAACTGGCACTCGGCCTGATCATCGCACTGCTCCTGCACAAACCCGGCCTCTCAGGGTTCAAGCTGTTGGCTCGGATGAGCCTGGTGATCCCGTTGGCCACAGCACCTGCCGTCGCCGGGCTGATCGGGCGGCTGATTTTCAACCGTGATTTCGGTGTTGCCAATGCGCTGCTGGCGATGCTCAACGTCGGCCCCGTGGAATGGCTGGGCGACACCACCAACGCCTTTATCGCCGTGGCGCTGATGGACATCTGGCAATGGACGCCCTTCTGCGCGCTGGTGCTGCTCGCCGGGCTGACCATGGTGCCCAACGAGATCGAAGAAGCCGCGCGTCTCGAAACCCGCAGCCGCTGGCAGATCGTGCGCTATGTGCAGCTGCCATTTTTGCTGCCCAGCGCCACGGTGATCCTGATCCTGCGCACCGCTGACATCCTGAAAATGTTCGACACCGTGTTCACCATGACCCGTGGCGGCCCGGGCGCGGCCACCGAGCTGGTCAGCGTCTACATCCAGCGCATCGGCTTCCGGGTGTTCGATCAGGGCGTGGCGTCGGCGCAGGCGATTCTGCTGCTGATCCTGACCATCGTGCTGGCGCGGCTGTACATCAAATTCGTCTACCGGGAGATCTGACATGGCCACCGTTTCCGCTGCAAAAGTCGTGGCCGCCCCCGTGCGGGTCAAACCGAAGATGAAGGTCAACGCCTGGCATTTGGTGGGCCTGCTGGCGATCTTTCTGTTCGCCGTATTCCCCTTCTACTGGATGGTCGCCACCAGCATGAAGACCCAAGCCGAAGCCCTCGCTTCACCGCCGATCTGGGCCTTCACCCCGCACCTGGATAACTACGTGAAAGTGCTGTTCGAGCGCGACGTATTACACAGCCTCGGCAACTCTTTGATCGTCGCGGCGTGCACCACGGTGCTGTCGGTCGGCCTCGGCACCCCGGCGGCGTACGCCTTGGCGCGCTTTGAATTCAAAGGCAAGGAAGACCTGTGGTTCTGGTTCATCACCAACCGGATGCTCAGCCCGATTGTCGTGGCGCTGCCGATTTTTCTCATGGCGCGCAACCTCAGCCTGATCGACACCCACCTCGTGCTGATTCTGGTTTACCTGACGTTCAACCTGCCCATCGTGGTGTGGATCTGCACCGACCAGTTTCGCGGCGTGCCGAAGGACCTCGACGAAGCGGCGCGACTGTCCGGCGCCTCGCGCTTCACGATCTTCTGGCGCATCGCGCTGCCGCTGGCGATGCCGGGGGTCGCGGTGTCGGCAATCTTCTCGTTCATCTTCTCGTGGAACGAGCTGTTGTATGCGCTGGTGCTGACCCGCAATGCCGCTCGCACCGCGCCGGTCACGGCCACCAGTTTCATGAGCGGCTACGATTTGCCCTGGGGTGAGATCATGGCCACCGGCACGCTAATCGTGTTCCCGGTGATCATTTTCGCGTTGATGGTTTCAAAGCATCTGGTACAAGGTCTGACCATGGGCGCCGTAAAGTAGGCGCGTCGCTTCCCGCGCCAAGGACACTGCCGTGCAGAACCGCTATCCCGAGTTCTCCCCCGACACCGACCCGGTGAACGCGGAGGACCAACTGAACATCCGTATCGCCTGGTACTACTACGTCAACAACATGACCCAGCAGCAGATCGCCGACCGCCTCGGCATCACCCGTCTGCGGGTCAACAAGGCCCTCGCCACCTGCCGCGAAACCGGTGTGGTGCAGATCCGCATCAACTCGCCGCTGGCGTCGTGCATCGCGCTGGAAGACCAGTTGCAGGAGCGGTTCGGGCTGGAACGCGTGACCGTTGTACCCTCCCCTGACGACCCGTCGACGATCTTTCGCGTGCTTGGCGTCGGGGTGGCGCCGAGCATCGAGGAATACCTCGTCGACGGCTCGATCATCGCGGTCGGTTGGGGTCGCACGCTGCGTCAGGCGGTGCGTGAACTGCAAGGCCGCACGCTGCCGAACATGACCGTGGTGTCGCTGCTCGGCGGTTTGCATTACGGCTCGGCGAACAACACCGTGGAAATCGCGTCGAGCCTGGCCACGCTGTTCGGCGGCTCCTATTACTACCTCGCGGCGCCGCTGTTCGCGCCGTCCGAGCAGTACCGCAGCATGATCCTCGAAGAAGCCTCGGTGCAGGACGTGTTGGGCAAGGCGCGCCAGGCTGATCTGGCATTGCTGACCGTGGGGGATTTGAGCGAACGCTCGTTGATGCTCGAACTGGGCCTGGTCAACCCGGAAGACGCCCGCTCCCTGCGCGCCGCCGGTGCGGTGGGCGATTTGCTGGGCCGTTGGCTTGACCGCGACGGCATCGAGGTCAATCACCCGCTGAACCGACGCGCCATCTCGCTAGACCCCGATGACCTGCGCAAGATCAAAAAAGTGGTGCTGGTCTCGGGCGGTCCGTACAAGGCGGAAATCATTCGCGCCGTGCTGCTGCGCAACGTGGTCCATGAATTGGTGATCGACGAAAGCGCTGCCCTGGAATTGCTGGCCCAAGACAACTGACCGTTCGCAGGCGCTCACTCGTCAGACGGCAAAACACGGTAGGAGCGAATTCATTCGCGAAGGTGGGTCAGGCAACACAGCTCTGACGACCGAACGGGTTTTTCGTCGGAATGCCGCCCAGAATGAATTCGCTCCCACAGGTTTGGCCGCTTAAATGAATCAGTGAATCACTTTATCTTTGATGAGAGCGCACACCATGGCCACCCACGATTTCCTCGGCAAACGCATTCTGGTCACCGGTGCAGGCAAAGGCATTGGTCGCGAGACCGTGCAGTGGCTGACCCGCTGCGGCGCGGAGGTGATTGCCTTGGGGCGCAACCCGGATGACCTCGCCTACTGCGAACAAACGCTGGTGGTGGACCTCGCTGATGCAGCCGCCACACAGGCTGCTGTGACGACGATGCTGCCCATCGACCTACTGGTGAACTGCGCCGGGGTCGTGGAGCTGGAGTCGGTCCTCGACACCTCGGTCGAGACCTTCGATCACCTGATGGCGGTCAACACCCGGGCGCCGATGGTCATCGCCCAGGTCGTGGCCCGCGATTTGATCAGGCGCGGCGTGCCGGGGGCCATCGTCAACGTGTCGAGCCTGGCCGCAGCGGTGGGCACGCGCGATCACCTCGCCTATTGCGCGTCGAAAGCGGCGCTGGATGCCATGACGCGGGTGATGGCCGTGGAGTTGGGGCCCCACGGGATTCGGGTCAACAGCGTCAACCCGGTGGTAACGCTGACGCCGATGGCCGAAAAAGCCTGGAGCGACCCGGCCAAGTCCGCGTCGATGCTGTCGCGTATTCCGCTGGGGCGTTTCGTTCAGCCCAGCGAAATCGCATCGACCATCGCTTTTCTACTGAGCGACGACGCGGCGATGATCAACGGCGTGACGCTGACCGTGGACGGCGGTTTCAGCGCGGGTTGAAACGTGAACCGAGCTGGGCCAGACGCGGGTACAAATCCCGCAGGCGGGGGTAGAGTTCGCTGTACAGCGCCAATAGCTCGCGATGGAATTCCCGCAGCGCCGGGTTGGGCAGAAAGGTTTCGCCGTCCTGAGTCATGACCTGTGCGGCGCTGGCGAAATCTTCGTACCAACCTGCTCCGACAGCCGCAGCAATGCCCGCGCCCAGACTTGATGCTTCTTGCGTCGTGGCGCGAATTACCGGCCTGTCGGTAATGTCGGCGATGATCTGGCACCACAAGCGGCTCGCCGCCCCGCCGCCGATGGCGACGAAGGTGTTCACCGGCTCGCCGGTCGCCTGCACCATGTGTTGAGTGGCAACGGCCTGTTCCAGCGCGATGCCTTCCAGCACGGCGCGGTAGATCTCCGCGCGGCCGTGGTCCGGCGACAACCCTAGCAGACAACCCCGTGCGTCCTGATCCCAGTAAGGGTTCATCACGCCGTTCCAGTACGGCAACAGCATCAGACCCGCGCTGCCAGGGGCCACTCGCGACGCTTCGATTTCCAGACGGATCAAGCTGTCGGGCTGGGCCACGACGTCGATCTCGAAAAACTGTTTGAGCAGGCTGTTGATCAGCAAGGTGCCGGAGCGCAGCGAGGTTTCCAGCACGTAGCCTTGGCGATCGATGGCGCACAACGTACGAAAGGCGTCGTGGACGCGGGGCGTTTCGGCGTAAACACCGGAAACGATGGCCGTGCCCAGATTCAGGTAAGCCGTGCCTGCGCTCACAACGCCGATCCCCAACCCGCCCGCCTGACCGT
>NZ_JAAAKW010000016.1 GCF_009905615.1 Pseudomonas sp. SLFW | reverse complement strand
CATCTACCGCTGCCCGTGCCCGGAAAGCGATTTCCCGTTCTCGGTGCAGCGGCACAAGCTGGTCCGCAAGGGGCGCCGTTATCTGTGCCGTCGCTGCCGGGAGATTCTGGTGTTCAGCGGCGAGACGCGGGTGGAATGACCGTCACGCCACGGCACCCGCTTCCCGCAACGCGCTTATTTCCTGCTCGCTGAACCCCGCTTCCCGCAACACCTGATCGCTGTGCGCGCCCACTGAAACGCCGATGTGCCGGGGCGCGGGCAAGCCTTCGGAAAACTTCACCGGGCAGGCCATCTGCGGCTGCGAAGTGCCATCGCGCCGAGGCACCTGCGTCACGACCTGCCGCGCCTGCAATTGCGGATGCTGCGCGGCCTCGGACAGGCTCAATACCGGCTCGACGCACGCGTCCACCCCAGCGAATAGCACCTCAAGTTCGTCAAAGCCGCGCCGCTCGAATTCGATCTGCAATTCCCGTTTGAGGGCCAGATGATCCACGGTTTCGGGTGATAAACCGAGCTTCGCGAGTTCCGGCCGTCCCAAGGTCTCACACAGCGTTCGCACAAAGGCAGGCTCCAGGCTGCCGACCGCAAACCAGCGCCCGTCGCGGCTGCGGTAGTGGTCGTAAAAGCCGCCGCCGTTGAGCCAGTTGCCCTCAGGCTGAGGCTCGACGTTTGCGGCCAGCGCCCCGGCCCCTGCCAGAGCGTTCAGGCTGAAGGCGCAGTCGGTCATGCTGATGTCGACGAACTGCCCCAACCCGGTGTGCTGCCGCGCCACCACCGCCGCCAACAGACCGATCACGCCGTGCAGCGACCCGCCCGCAATGTCAGCCACTTGCATGCCCAGTGGCAACGGGCCGCTGTCTTTGCGGCCGGTGTAGCTGGCCAGCCCCGCGATGGCCAGGTAGTTGATGTCGTGCCCGGCACGCTGACGGTACGGCCCTGTCTGCCCGTAGCCGGTGATCGAGACGTAAATCAGCTTTGGATTGATCGCCTTGAGGGCTTCATACCCAAGCCCCAGCCGCTCCATGACGCCGGGACGAAACTGTTCCAAAACAATGTCGTACTGTGCGACCAGCCGCTTGACCACCGCCACCGCCTCGGGCTGCTTGAGGTCCAGCGCCAGGCTGCGCTTGTTGCGATTGAGGTAGGCGTGGCTTGCGGAAACGCCTTGATCGTGAGGCGGCATGACGCGCACCAGGTCAGGCCGGGTCGGGGATTCGATGCGCAACACCTCAGCGCCCATGTCCGCCAACAACAGCGAGGCGAACGGGCCGGGTAGAAGCGTGGAGAAATCGAGGACGTTGAGCGAGGACAGCGGACCGTGCATGCGAGCTTCCCTGGGCAGCAGTGATGTGGGACAGCGTAGGTCGGCGCATTCAATGGGGCAATGAAGTCAGCCCTGTGGAGGCAAATCCCTGTGGGAGCGAATTCATTCGCGAAGCGGTTGTACATCCGATAAAAACCCATCGAATGTACCGGCCTCTCGCGAATGAATTCGCTCCTACAGGGATTGCGCATTATTTTGAATCGGTCATCCAACAAAAAGCCCGCCCCCGGTTTCCCGTGGGCGGGCTTTTCAGTTCAGCGCGAGGCTAACCGATTACGAACGGCCTACCGAAGCAGGGCCTTCGGCCACGCCCAGGTCGTCTTCAGGGCGGGTTTCTTCGATGGCACGGCCACCGGAAGCCAGCTCGGCCTGCATTTGCGGCACGTCCAGCTCTTTCACCCACTTGGCAACTACCAGGGTGGCAACCGCGTTACCCACCAGGTTGGTCAGTGCGCGGGCTTCGGACATGAAGCGGTCGATACCCAGGATCAGCGCCAGACCGGCCACCGGCAGGTGACCGACAGCCGACAGGGTCGCGGCCAGCACGATGAAGCCCGAACCGGTCACACCGGCGGCGCCTTTGGAGGACAGCAGCAGAACGGCCAGCAGGGTGATCTGGTGGGTGATGTCCATGTGGGTGTCAGTCGCTTGAGCGATGAACACGGCCGCCATGGTCAGGTAGATCGAAGTACCGTCCAGGTTGAACGAGTAGCCGGTCGGGATGACCAGACCCACAACGGATTTCTTCGCGCCCAGACGCTCCATCTTGATCAGCATGCGTGGCAGTGCGGACTCAGACGACGAAGTACCCAGCACGATCAGCAGCTCTTCACGGATGTACTTGATCAGTTTCAGGACGCTGAAACCGTGTGCGCGAGCGATGGCGCCCAGCACCACCAGCACGAACAGCAGGCACGTGATGTAGAAGCACAGCATCAGTTGGCCCAATTGCACCAGCGAGCTCACACCGTAAGCGCCGATGGTGAAGGCCATGGCGCCCAGTGCACCCAGCGGGGCCAGCTTCATGATCATGTTGATGATGTTGAACATGACGTGAGCGAAGCGATCGATGAAGTCCAGCACCGGCTTGCCGTAGGCACCCAGGCGATGCAGGGCGAAACCGAAGATCACCGAGAACATCAGCACTTGCAGGATATCGCCGTTGGCGAACGCGCCGACGATGGTGCCCGGAATCACGTTGAGCAGGAAGTTGACGACGGTCTGATCCTTACTCGCAGTCACGTAGGAAGCGATTTTCGACGCGTCCAGGGTGGCAGGGTCAATGTGCATGCCAGCGCCCGGCTGAACGACGTTGACCACGACCAGGCCGATGATCAGCGAGATGGTCGAAACGATTTCGAAGTAGAGCAGCGCGTAACCGCCGGTCTTGCCCACGGATTTCATGCTCTGCATGCCAGCGATACCGCTGACGACGGTGCAGAAGATGATGGGGGCGATGACCATTTTGATCAGTTTGATGAACGCGTCACCAAACGGTTTGAGCTGAACGGCAGTTTCGGGATACCAGTGACCGAGTGCGATACCAATGATGATTGCAACGATCACCTGGGCATACAGGGATTTGTAGATTGGCTGACGAGTCGTCATTGCAGTTTCCTCAAGAGCATCGCGCGTGTCATTCCTGATACACCGACGCCTAAAGTGCGAACCCACCTGCTCGGAGGGATTTGTTTTTGTCGAGCTGCGCGCGGCAGACCTCTGCGCCCTCTATCGCAATCACCGTGCCATCTTTCAAAAAATCACCGGAAGCCCCGAACGGCATGGACTGCTCGGTTAACGGTAGCCAACAATTCGATTCAGCGATGGCGGATTTCCGCCCATTCCCGACAAAATAGCCCGGTCATTGGCGGGTATCCGCCTTGTGACATCCCTTTGCCACTGCCTACCATCGGCCATTCATCCGTTCGCCATGTGAAGATCAACGGGCCTGTCATGCGCCATCGAACCATCGCCAGCCATTTCGCCCGCGCCGTGCTGCAAGGTGCAAAGCGCTATCAGCTCGATTGCGCGCCGATTCTCGAACAGGCGGGCATTCAGCCCGAACTGTTGAACGAGCCTCGGGCGCGGATCGCCCCGGAGCAGTTCGCACGTCTGATTCAAGGGGTGTGGCGGGCGCTGGACGATGAATTCATGGGGTTTGGGCTCGCCCCGAGCAAGCGCGGCACCTTTGCGATGATGTGCCACGCGGTGATTCACTGCCGCACGCTGGACAAGGCGCTGCAGCGGGGCTTCTTATTTTATGGACTGTTTCCGGACGCCCCACGCTTGAGCCTGGAACGTGACAGCGACGAGGTCCGGTTGTGTCTGGACGAATCAAGCCTGCGCGATCCGGCGCACTTTCTCAGCGAGTCGCTGCTGGTCATCTGGCACCGGCTGGCGAGTTGGCTGATCGGGCAACGCATCCGGCTGGAACAGGCCACGTTCGCCTGCCCCGCCCCCGCCCACAGCGCCGAATACGATCTGCTGTTCTATTGCCCGATCCAGTTCGATGCCCCGCAGACCGCGCTGACCTTTCACGCCCGCTACCTGGACCTGCCGCTGTTACAGGACGAGCGCACGCTGAAGCGCTTTCTCGAACGCTCCCCCGCTGACCTGCTGGCGCGGCCGGACGAGGGCGACAGCCTCAGCAGTCAGTTGCGCAGGTTGCTAAGCCGGGACTGCCAACGCTGGCCAGACCTGGAAATCGCCGCCGATCACCTGCACATCAGCCCCCAGACCCTGCGCCGCCACCTCCGAGAAGAAGGCACGAGCTTTCAGGGATTAAAGGACGAGTTGCGGCGGGACATGGCGATTTATCACCTGGGGCAGGCAGACCATTCCCTGCAAGAGATCGCCGAGCAATTGGGCTTTTCCGAGCCGTCGGCGTTTCATCGTGCGTTCAAGAAGTGGACCGGGCTGACACCGGGAGCGTATCGCGCGCAGGGGGATCGATGCCCCGCCCACCCTACTGGAGGAGCGTGGCTTGTCCCGCGACCGGCGACGAAGTCGTCGTAAAGCCGGTAGATGCGGCGTGTCAGGAATGCCCCGTCATCAGGAGTTACGACTGCTGCGCAGCCGGTCGCGGGACAAGCCACGCTCCTACAGGGGAGTCTGACGTGGCTCATATCGCAAACTGAATCCTGAACGCCGCGCCCCCCAGGTTCGACTCGCCCAACGTCAACTGCGCGCCGTAGCTTTCAATGATGTCCTTGACCACCGCCAACCCGATCCCTTGCCCCGGATTCTGCCGGTCCAGCCGCTCACCGCGTTCCAGAATCCGGGCACGCTGGCTCTGCGGCACACCGGGACCGTCGTCTTCGATGAGCAAGACATCGCCCATCACCGACGGCTGCCAGCTCACCCGCACTTCGCCCAGGCACAGGCGATAGGCGTTTTCCAGCAGGTTGCCGAGCATTTCCAGCAACGCGCCTTCCTCCATTTGCACCTGGCTGTCGTCCGGCAAGTCAAACGTGACATTGACCCGCTTGTCGCGATAGACCTTCTCCAGCGTGTTGCACAAACTCTCGACCACAGGCTTCAAGGCCACGTGATGGCGTACCAACCCACTCTTGCGCAAGCTCGCGCGTTGCAATTGATAGCCAATCTGCTGGCTCATGCGCTCGATCTGCGACTGCAGAATGCGCGCTTGCTCAAGGTCTTCCGGGCGCTTGGCGATGTTCTCGCTGACGCCCTGCAACACGGCCAGCGGCGTTTTAAGGCTGTGGGCCAAGTCACCGAGGGAGTCGCGGTAACGCGTCCGCTGCTCGCGCTCGCTGCGCAGCAGGCGGTTGAGGGAGCCGGTCAGGCGCAGCAGTTCGCTGGGGTGCTTTTCACTGAGACCTTCCCGCGAGCCCTCTTCGACCTGGTCCAGTTCCTGACTCATGCCCTTGAGCGCCCGGAGGCTCCACGTCAGGCCGACCCACAGCAGAATCAGCAACACCAACAAGGCGCCGCCAAAGCCCAGGTACAGCTTCTCGCGCAGGCCGGAAATCGTCTGTTGGTATTCGCGAACGGGTTGCACCGCCACGATGCTGTAGGCCGCGTTGCGCCCGCCGAGCAGCTTGATTTCCACGTCATACACGAAGAATTCTTCGCCGTCCGCCTGACGGATCTTGGCGAACTCGGTGCCCAGCCCGTCATAGCGCGGCTGGTAGTCGATGGCTTCGTCTTCGGTGGCGCGAGAACGCCAGACCAGCTTGCCGGCCCGGTTATAGATGTACCCGAGCAAACGGCTGTCGGGCAGGCTGAATTGTTCGCCGGGAAGCAGCGTCGGCATCATCAGCCGATCGTCTTCGACCCGGGCAGCGGAAATCAGCGTCGTGACGTCCGACGCCAGGCGTTTCTCGATGGAGCTTTCGAGCGCCAGGCTGAAGGCGCTCTGTAACGCAGGCAACATCAACAGCATGAAGATGACCGCCAAGGTTGCGGCGGCCAGCATCAGCCGGACGCGGAGCGATCGAATCATCGACAGCGCTCAGTGAACAGGTAACCCAGGCCTCGGACGGTGTCGATCGGCTTGAAGCCGTCCGCGCCTTCGAGCTTGCGGCGCAGTCGGCCGACCAGCACCTCGATCACGTTCGGGTCACGCTCGTCGTCGTCCGGGTACAACTGCTCCATCAGGCGCTCTTTCGGCACCACCTGCTGATGGTGGCGCATGAGGTATTCGAGAATCCGGTATTCGTAAGCGGTCAGCGCCAACGGCTGCTCGTGCATGGACGCTTGCTTGCGATTGAGGTCCAGCGTCAGCGGACCGGCAATGATCGTCGACTGGGTGAAGCCGCTGGAACGGCGCAGCAGAGCATTCATGCGCGCTTCCAGTTCTTCGAATTGAAACGGCTTGACCACGTAGTCGTCAGCGCCTGCGGCCAGCCCTTCGACCTTGTCCTGCCAATTGCCACGAGCGGTCAGAATCAGAATCGGAAAAGCCTTGTTTTGCGCGCGCAGCTGACGAATCAGGTCGAGCCCGCCTATGCCCGGCAGGCCAAGGTCGATCACCGCCAGATCGTGGTTGAATTGCCCCGCTTGATACAGCGCCTCTTCAGCATTGCCCACCGCTTCGACCACGTGACCGCTTTCGGTCAGGCGGGTCTGCAAGTGATGGCGCAACAGGGCTTCATCTTCGACAACCAGCAGTTTCATGACGCACTCCCAGGCACATTCATACCTCTCGCTTGATGATCCTTGAACGCTGACGGCTTACAACCGGTGATGAACGGGCAAATAATTGTCCGGCCTCTGAGTCAAGCTGGCCGACTGCGACGCGTAGGCCCCGCTCATCGCCGGTGCGGCGTCGGACAGTTTAGCCGCGCTCGGCATCATTATCCCGCTCAGTTTCTTGCTGTTTCTCGCCGCGTCGGCACGGGAAACGTCGGCTCGGCCTTCAGTGGCGTGTGCGGCAGCGCTGCCACCCAGAAACGCCAGCGCCAGAAAGAGCTTGTTGATCGTCGGCATGTGCAGGTCCTCCGGCGCCAGGCGCCTTGGTGGGTACGGGGCCGAGAATACGCAGCCAGCGCTGAACCCCTCCTGAACACGTTCTGAACGTCGGCTGAACACATATGTACCGCACGGGGTCGGAACCTGTACGGCACAATCGTCTAGGCTCAACGCCAGGCGAAGCCCTCAAGATCAAGCCCTCTAAAAGGGGACACCCCCGAAAAGGAGAGAGACATGCGTTCCATGCGTTTACTGATGGCCCTCACGCTCATGTGCCTGGCTGGACTGGCCCAGGCCGAAGTGAAAACCCGCACCCTCGACTATCAGGCCGCCGACGGCACGAAGTTGGTGGGCTATTACGCTTACGACGACGCGATCAAGGGTCCGCGTCCGGGCATCGTGGTGGTGCATGAATGGTGGGGCCTGAACGATTACGCCAAGCGTCGCGCCCGCGATCTGGCCGTATTGGGCTACAGCGCCATGGCCATCGACATGTACGGCGAAGGCAAGAACACCGAACACCCGAAAGACGCCATGGCCTTCATGCAAGCCGCCACCGCAGACGCTGGCGCTTCGGCCAAGCGCTTCGACGCGGGCCTTGAGCAGTTGAAGAAGCAGCCTGAAACCAACCCGCAGAAAATCGCTGCGATCGGCTACTGCTTCGGCGGTGGCGTGGTGCTGGATGCGGCACGTCGTGGGGAACCCTTGGCCGCCGTCGTCAGTTTCCATGGCGCGCTGACCACCAAAAGCCCAGCCAAGGAAGGCGTGACCAAAACGCCGATGCTGATTGAGCACGGCAATGGCGACACCATGGTCACCCCGCAGAACGTCGCGGACTTCAAGAAGGAAATGGACGCCGCCAAGGCTGACTACAAATTCGTCGGCATCGACGGCGCCAAACACGGCTTCACTAACCCCGACGCCGACAAGCTGAGCCACGGCGACCATGGCGGTCCGGACATCGGCTACAACCAGACCGCCGACATGAGCTCGTGGGCTGACATGAAGGCGTTCCTGAAAGAGCAGTTTGCGAAGAATTCGACGTTGTAAGCCGATCTGAGATTCGGATTGATTCTCGTCCCTGTGGGAGTGAGCTTGCTCGCGAAAGCGCCAGTGCAGTCAGTGATTTGGGGCAACTGGAATATCGTGTTCGTGACCAAGCTCATTCCCACAGGCTGATCTTTGCCATTGGGCTCAATGCCCAGTTCCCATGACAACCAAACGATCCCACGGCACAATGCCGCCCATGACGCCAAGCCTCCCTGACTGCTGCCCCACCCTCACCGCCCACTGGCCGCTTCCATTTCCATTGGCCAACGTGGTTTTGGTCAGCACCCCATTCGACCCGCAAAAGCTCGTCGACGGCGACTTCCAGCGCTGCTTGATCGAACCACCCGTCAACATTCAACGCTCGGTCGCCAAACGTCAGACCGAATTTCTCGCGGGACGCCTCTGCGCACGGGAAGCGATGCACCGGCTTGACGGCCGTCAACACGTGCCCTTGATTGGCGAAGATCGCGCCCCGATCTGGCCAAACGACCTGTGCGGCTCGATCACCCACAGCACCGGATGGGCCGCCGCCGTCGTCGCGAACAAGCGAGACTGGCGCGGGCTGGGCATGGACGTCGAACAGTTGATGACCACCGAGCGGGCCTCAAGACTCGCCGGGGAAATCCTCACCGCCGACGAACTGCAACGCATGGCCGCCGGCCCCGAACACCAGATCGCGCTGCATGTGACCTTGACCTTCTCCCTCAAGGAAGCGCTGTTCAAGGCGCTCTACCCCCTCGTGCTCAAGCGCTTCTATTTCGAAGACGCTGAATTGTTGGGCTGGACGGAAACGGGCACGGCCAGGCTGAGATTGAAGATTGAGTTGTCGGAGGAGTGGCACAGCGGCAAGGAACTCGACGCGCAGTTCAGCGTGGAGGGGGGGCAGTTGTTGAGTCTGGTGGCGATTGCCAATTGACCCCGTGATATCCCGGCGGATGTAAATCCCCAGTGGGAGCGGATTCATTCGCGAAGCGGTGGATCAAGCGACACTGAGAGGTGATCTGAGCGATCTTTCGCGAATGAATTCGCTCCCACAGGTCAACCCGCTGCGTCTGGTCGCCCTTGCAATGGACAATGCTCACACCGGCCCACCCATTCCACCCGGTAACTCAAACAACAACTGCGTCGCTGCCGAATCGATTGCCCTTCGGCCCCTTCTTTATAGGTAATGGTCTTGAACAGTGGATTGCGCGTCCCATCTGGCCGAAACCGCCGATTCAGCAAGCCATGACCGACCTCGGCAGCTGCAGCATCGACTTGCGCCAGTTGCCGCAGGCACGTCTCCAGATAATCCCCGGCACTGCTCCACAACACCGCCGATGCAAGGCTGCCATAGGCATTTAACCGCTCGATCACCTGTTGCAGGTTGTCCAGCAGCGGCGCGAATCGCTCGAAGGGATCTATGGAATCCGACGCCTGAAACGCCTCCCCTTCAAATCGAACCCCGTCGAGAAAACCCCGCTCATGCAGGGCAAACGCCAGATCATCCAGCGCCAATGACCAGCTCATCCCCTTCACCAGACTCGCCACTACCACGGGAGGGATCAACTGCATGGCGTAGAACTTGAACCACTGCGACACCAGCACCGGCAGCTTCTCGGGCATCAGTTCCGGGCCGTAGACCTGCATCAGCAGCCGATCCAGCACCTCGTCGCACAACAACTCCGGCAGCGGAATCACAGGGCGGCCATCGTCCTGAACCCACGTTTCGCCGAATCCCGCGAAAGGCCCTTTAAAGATGTCCTGCGTCACACATCCCCCTGCTGACGGGGCCAGGTCAGGCTGAAACACGCGCCGCCCAACGCTTGACTGCGACCGATCAACGCCCGTCCACCGTGCCAATGCACGATGCGCCGCACGATCGACAGCCCCAACCCATGACCACCCGACGCCCTCGTCCGGCTATCGTCCAGGCGCATGAACGGCGTAAAAATCCGCTCCCATGCGGTTTCCGGGACACCGGGGCCGTCGTCTTCAACATCGATGCGGCAACGCGCCTGGCTCAATTGAAAGCCGATACGCACCTCGGACTCAGCGTGACGCATCGCGTTGCTCACCAGATTCTGCAAGGCCCGGTGCAGATAGCGCGGTTCGGCCTCGACCCAGGCTTCATCGCCTTCCAAGGCGTCTTCGTTGACGGAAACACAAATCCCACGCGACACCCGCACATTGGCGCGCAGCGGCGCCAGTTCGGTGATGACCTGATCAATCAAGGCGTCGAGGTCGACACGCTGAAAACTCAGGGTCGGCGAACCCTGCTCCAGCCGCGCATAGGTCAACATCTCGTCCACCAGTTTGTCGAGGTCCTGAATGTCGTTGTCCATCCCGACCATGTACTTGTGCCGCGCCTCCGGGGTGCTGGCATCGCTGATCATCTCCAGGCCGAAACGCAGGCGCGCCACCGGCGTGCGCAGCTCGTGAGACACGGCACGCACCAGTTCGCGCTGAATGGTCAATGAACGCTGCAAATGCTCGGCCATACCGTTGAACGCCGAGGCCAGCCGCCCCACCGAGTCGGCGCCGGTTTCCGGCACGCGGGTTTCCAGGCTGCCCTGGGCGATCTGCGTGGCCGCCGCTTCCAGCCCTCGAAGACGACGCTCTAGCCGACGCACCAACAGATACACCACCAAACCGATCAGACACAGCCCAAGGAATGCGATCAGCACCAGCAGCTCGGGCGGATAGGGATTCATCTGGTACAGCGGGCCAATTTCCAGCACCCACGGGGTTTCGCCGACGCCGGACAGGACGCGGATCGAATCGCCGCCCTTGCCCAGCGCCATGACTGTGTCGCCTTCGTCAATGCGCCGCCGCTGGTCATCGTCCACGTCGGCTTTTTCCAGCTTGATCAGGTGCATGTCGAAGCCGAAGCCCTTGCTCACACGCAGGGTTTCCAGACGCACCGGCTGCTCATCGACGGGGAAACGCACCAATTCATCGAGCAGCAGAAAAATCGTCGCACGGGCCAGTTGCTCGCTGATCTGCTGCACCTCGCCGGTCAACAGCAGAGCACTGCCGGGTTTACCGGGTGCGCTGGGTTCGACTTCGCGAAACACACGGGCGGCATGGGGGCCAGTCTGTTCGACCACCACTTGATCGCGGCTCAAACGATTGCGCGCCCCGCCGTCCAGATGCGCCTGTTCGGCGGTTTCCAGTTCAAGGGGAATGCCCAGCAAACGTTCCCACACCGCCAAGGCGCGGGTGCGTTCAATGCCATCCATCGCCTTGAGGTTGTCCCCCATCAGGGCAAACGTGCCGTGGGCCAGTTGTTCGCGGTATTGCTCGCTGCGCACCTTGTTAGCCAGGTGCAGCGTCAGTACGCCGAGCAGCGCGACCAGCACCAACACGCCGAGCATGCCGCCGTAGATTCGCAGGAAGATCGAATTCATCGCTCGGCCCGGGCGAAGACGCTCATTTCTTTCGCCGCTTCCGGCACGAACAGGTAACCCTTGTTGCGCACGGTTTTGATCAGCCGTGGGTGAATGGGGTCGTCACCGATTCTGGGGCGGATTTTGGAGATGCGCACGTCGATGGAGCGGTCCTGCCCGTCATAACCGACGCCGCGCAGGGCGGTGAAGATTTCCTCGCGGGATAAAATGCGCCCGGCGTTGCTCACCAGTAGCCACAACAGATCGAACTCGGCGCTGGTCAGCTCGATGCCGGTGCCGTTTAGCGAGGCTTCGCGCAGGGCGTTGTCCACGACCAAAGGACCGAAGGTCAGCCGCCGTGATTCTTGCGCAGGGGTGTCAGGCGTGTCGCTGCGCCGCAACAGCGCATGAATGCGCGCCAGCAACACACGGGGGTGCACGGGTTTGCAGACGAAATCATCGGCGCCCATATCCAGCCCCAACACCTGATCGCTGTCGTCGGTCCGGGCCGTCAGCATGAGGATCGGCCCGTCGTAGTCGGCGCGCACCTTGCGGCAAATGCTCAAGCCGTCTTCGCCGGGAAGCATGAGGTCGAGAATCACCAGATCCGGCTGCTCCTCGACAATGCGCCTCGCCGCCCGCGCGCCATCGCCCTCCAGGCTCACTTGCAGGCCATTGTTCTCAAGGTAATCGCGGGTCAGTTCGGCCAGCCGAAGGTCATCCTCAACGATCAGCACCTGCCAGGGTTCTTGCTGCACGTTCCGTGTCTCCTGGGGTTGTTCTTATTAATAGAAGATCCGTTGGTCTCGCGTGGCGACAAATCATAGGGCGCACTTGGCACCTGTGGGAGCGAATTTATTCGCGAATCGATGGGGCTGACGATACATCTCTGTGGTCTGAACGATTTTTCGCGAATGAATTCGCTCCCACAGGATGAACTCCACTGATGAATGAGAGGTGCATCGCCCTGTTTCTCAACATGACACGCGACATGCAAAACCACCCTCAACGCATCCCTGTTCACCCCGACGCCCGAGACAGAATTTGCACTCACGCACAACCCGTAAAATTCTTTTTACTCGCGAAAAAACGGTGATCGGCAGCCCATCCCAGTGGCTACGCGGCCTACGCGGGATTTCCCCATATCCCACACAAATTACACACAGCTTTATCCACAGGTCATGTGTCTAGGATGCGTTGCAATTAGTGTCCGAAACGCATTATCTTGTACCCCGTCGCTGATCGAGACCCTACATGTAGGGTTTCATTGAAAAAACCAAACACAAGTGACCGAGAGATTTCAAGCATTTTTCTCGCGCCCAATGGGTTGAATTATCCCCGTTTCACCGCCTGACCGTTCACACGCGAATGGCAGACACCAGGCTTCATGATCTGCGCGTTTCGGTACAAGTGTTGCAACATTAAACCAGCATTCTGCTTCAGATTTTCCGGGTGACGAGCCGTAGAGCCGCACCCTTTTCGGACTTCAAAGCCAGGGTCGGCGCTCCTTCAGCCTTCCCATTCGTTCTGAAGTCATTGGGTCGACGTTTGTCGGTCAACTGCTTCAAGACGGAACGGTGGGCATGTGATTCATGCCCAATAAACATTAGAGAACGTGGAGACACCCATGCAAACAGACACAACCCGCGAGAATTCGCCGGCCATCGCGCCGCAGACAGGTACGACCCAGCAGGACCTGTCCGCGACCGCACCGGGTCAGCTGCGTGTGATCAAGCGTAACGGCACTGTCGTTGCGTACACCGATGACAAGATCACCGTTGCCATCACCAAAGCGTTCCTCGCAGTTGAAGGTGGCACCGCCGCCGCGTCTTCGCGTATCCACGACACCGTTGCCCGTCTGACCGAACAAGTCACCGCGACCTTCAAACGTCGCATGCCTTCGGGCGGCACCATCCACATCGAAGAAATCCAGGATCAGGTAGAACTGGCGCTGATGCGCGCTGGCGAGCAAAAAGTGGCTCGCGACTACGTGATCTACCGTAACGACCGCTCCAAAGAGCGTGCCGGTCGTGGCGGCGATGCCCCGGTTCAGGCGCACCCCTCGATCCGCATCACTGCCAAAGACGGCAGCCTGGTGCCACTGGACATGGGCCGTCTGAACACCATCGTCACCGAAGCGTGCGAAGGCCTGGCTGAAGTCGATGCCAACCTGATCCAGAACGAAACCCTGAAAAACCTCTACGACGGCGTGGCGCTGACCGACGTCAACACCGCGCTGGTGATGACCGCGCGTACCCTCGTCGAACGTGAGCCGAACTACTCGTTCGTGACCGCCCGCCTGCTAATGGACACCCTGCGTGCCGAAGGCCTGGGCTTCCTGGGCGTCGCCGAAAGCGCCACTCACCACGAAATGATCGACCTGTACGCCAAGGCCCTGCCGGCTTACGTCGCGAAAGGTATCGAGTTCGAACTGCTGAACCCTGTGCTGGCCGAATTCGACCTGGAGAAACTGGGCAAGGCGATCAACCACGAGCGCGACCAGCAATTCACTTACCTGGGCCTGCAAACCCTGTACGACCGTTACTTCATCCACAAGGATGGCGTGCGTTTCGAACTGCCGCAGATTTTCTTCATGCGCGTGGCCATGGGCCTGGCGATCGAAGAGAAAGCCCGTGAAGACCGCGCCATCGAGTTCTACAACCTGCTGTCGTCCTTCGACTACATGGCGTCGACCCCGACGCTGTTCAACGCCGGTACCCTGCGTCCACAGCTGTCGAGCTGCTACCTGACCACCGTTCCGGATGACCTGTCGGGCATTTACCACGCCATCCACGACAACGCCATGCTGTCCAAATTCGCAGGCGGTCTGGGCAACGACTGGACCCCGGTCCGTGCGCTGGGCTCGTACATCAAGGGCACCAACGGCAAATCTCAAGGCGTCGTGCCGTTCCTGAAAGTCGTGAACGACACCGCTGTGGCCGTGAACCAGGGTGGCAAGCGCAAGGGCGCTGTCTGTGCCTACCTGGAAACCTGGCACATGGACATCGAAGAGTTCATCGAACTGCGCAAGAACACCGGTGATGATCGTCGCCGTACCCACGACATGAACACCGCCAACTGGATTCCTGACCTGTTCATGAAGCGCGTCTTCGACGACGGCAAATGGACCCTGTTCTCGCCATCCGAAGTCCCGGACCTGCACGACCTGACCGGTAAAGCCTTCGAAGAGCGCTACGAGTACTACGAAGCGCTGACCGAGTACCCAGGCAAGGTCAAGCTGTTCAAGACCATCCAGGCCAAAGACCTGTGGCGCAAGATGCTGTCCATGCTGTTTGAAACCGGCCACCCATGGCTGACCTTCAAGGACCCGTGCAACCTGCGCTCGCCGCAGCAGCACGTGGGCGTGGTCCACAGCTCGAACCTGTGCACCGAGATCACCCTGAACACCAACAAGGATGAGATCGCGGTCTGCAACCTGGGCTCGATCAACCTGCCGAACCACATCGTCAACGGCAAGCTGGACAACGAGAAGCTCAAGCGCACCATCGACGTCGCCGTTCGCATGCTCGACAACGTGATCGACATCAACTACTACTCCGTGCCGCAAGCCCGTAACTCGAACCTGCGCCACCGTCCGGTCGGCCTGGGCATCATGGGCTTCCAGGACGCGCTGTACCTGCAGCACATCGCTTACGGTTCCGACGCTGCCGTCGAATTCGCCGACCGCTCCATGGAAGCCGTCAGCTACTACGCGATCCAGGCTTCCTGCGATCTGGCGGACGAGCGCGGTGCCTACGAGACGTTCCAGGGTTCGCTGTGGTCCAAAGGCATCCTGCCACTGGACTCGCAACAGATCCTGATCGAAGCCCGTGGCCAGAAGTACATCGACGTCGACCTGAACGAAACCCTGGACTGGGCGCCCGTCCGTGCCCGCGTTCAGAAAGGCATCCGTAACTCGAACATCATGGCCATCGCACCGACCGCGACCATCGCCAACATCACCGGTGTTTCGCAGTCGATCGAACCGACCTACCAGAACCTGTACGTGAAGTCGAACCTCTCGGGCGAATTCACCGTGATCAACCCGTACCTGGTTCGCGACCTGAAAGCCCGCGACCTGTGGGACTCGGTCATGATCAACGACCTGAAGTACTACGACGGTTCGGTTCAGCAGATCGAGCGCATCCCGCAAGAGCTCAAAGACCTCTACGCGACTGCCTTCGAAGTAGACACCAAGTGGATCGTCGACGCGGCAAGCCGTCGTCAGAAGTGGATCGACCAGGCTCAGTCCCTGAACCTGTACATCGCTGGCGCATCGGGCAAGAAGCTGGACGTGACCTACCGCATGGCCTGGTACCGTGGTCTGAAAACCACCTACTACCTCCGTGCCCTGGCCGCGACCAGCACCGAGAAATCCACCATCAACACCGGCAAGCTCAACGCCGTTTCCAGCGGCGGCCACGGCCCGGACGACTCGGCGATCACCGCCCCGCGTCCAGCCGAAGCAGCCCCGGCCGCCGGCCCGGCGCCAGTGCCAAAAGCCTGCGCCATTGACGAGCCGGATTGCGAGGCTTGCCAGTAAGGCACACCGCGCTCCTCCTGTAGGAGCGCGCTTGCCCGCGAACCAGACACTCTGGAGTCGCTGACACAACACATGTAGCAGTCCGGCTCGCCGGCGGTAGCGTCTCAAAACCGCCACCACCCGCAAACCGGACCACTGCAAACGGCCCTACACCGCACACCTGTAGGAGTGAGCTTGCTCGCGAATACGCCAGTCCATGCACCGGCGATTCCCGAATCGACACTCAAAAGAAGAAACACCGAGGGCTACCCCTCACCTATTCATGTTCTTTGCGTGCAACGCCTGATACGCAACCAACACTCAAGATCCACCCGGTCAGTCACTACCACTGACCCTCACGCAGGAGACTCATCGTCATGCTGAGCTGGGACGAATTCGACAAAGAAGACGCCGCTGAACCCGCCAAAGGCGCCAACGCTGGCCACGCTTCGGAAGCTGCCATGGACAAACTCGACAGCGCCGGTGGTGCCGCCGCTCGCGATGCACGCGCCGTCAGTGCCAACGACTCCGCGGCCATCGCCCGCGCCAAAGCCGCGCTGGACAAACTCGACGTCGCCGAAGGTCTGGCCGAGCTCGAAGGCTCCGCCGCCCGCGTTGCCGTCGACGAAAAGCGCATGATCAACTGCCGCGCCGACCTCAACCAACTCGTGCCTTTCAAGTACGACTGGGCCTGGCAGAAGTACCTCGACGGCTGCGCGAACCACTGGATGCCGCAAGAAGTCAACATGACCGCCGACATCGCCGTATGGCGTAACCCGGAAGGCCTGACCGACGACGAACGCCGCATCGTCATGCGCAACCTGGGCTTCTTCTCCACCGCCGATTCCCTGGTTGCCAACAACCTCGCGCTGGCCGTGTATCGCCTCATCACCAACCCTGAATGCCGCCAGTACATTCTGCGCCAAGCCTTCGAGGAAGCGATCCACACCCACGCCTATCAGTACTGCATCGAATCCCTGGGCATGGACGAAGGCGAGATCTTCAACATGTACCACGAGATCCCGTCGGTCGCGAAAAAAGCCGCCTGGGGCCTCAAATACACCCGCGCCATCTCCGACCCGGAATTCAACACCGGCACCGTCGAGACCGACAAAGAACTGCTGCGCAACCTGATCGCCTACTACTGCGTTCTGGAAGGCATCTTCTTCTACTGCGGCTTCACCCAGATCCTCTCCATGGGCCGCCGCAACAAAATGACCGGCGTCGCAGAACAGTTCCAATACATCCTGCGCGACGAGTCCATGCACCTGAACTTCGGCATCGACGTGATCAACCAGATCAAAATCGAAAACCCACACCTGTGGGACGCCGAACTGAAGGAGGAAGCCTCGCAAATGATCCTGCAAGGTACCCAACTGGAGATCGAATACGCCCGCGACACCATGCCCCGCGGCGTACTCGGCATGAACGCCGCGATGATGGAGGACTACCTGAAGTTCATCGCTAACCGTCGTCTGAGCCAGATTGGGTTGAAGGAAGAGTACCCAGGGACTACGAACCCGTTCCCATGGATGAGCGAGATCATGGACTTGAAGAAAGAGAAGAACTTCTTTGAGACGCGAGTGATTGAGTATCAGACGGGTGGGGCGTTGAGCTGGGATTGATTTGATCCTGCTATCACTGTTTGGAATGAAAGGGGCTGCCAGAGATGGTGGCCCTTTTTAGTTTCTGATAGCTCCACGATCAGCATGAAAATGCCACTCGCGACGATATGTGTCGACCTGAAATCACCTCATCCAACACGCCATAGAAGCGCCTCGATACGCTCAAACGCTCTCCTCTCTACAAAGCTTAAAGTAGCTTCAACGCTCCGCGCCGAACGTCAAATTCAAGAAATAGACATAGCCCGCCACTGTTACACAATCGCCGACGTGGATAAATCCCACTTACCCAGTGAGATGAGGTGTTTCGGTTTTTGGAGGATTGACGGTACTTAGATGCGTGAGACATCAAAGAGAGCCGAGGCTAATTCATGTGCAGCGCTAGTACTAACTAACTCAGGACGACGAAGATACGTTCCCACGCGAAGCGGGGGAACGATAAGACGAACATTAGTGGCTCTTCGATTGGACTCGCCCATTTACCAGCGTGACTGTCATATAGACGTATATCTCATTACCCCACGTGTAGATTTGAACGGGACCGTTAACTGCTGCCTCCTTGCCTGGGATTTTCACAACTTCGAGAACCTCGGAGTAAGTCATCCCCGGCTTTATTGCCTCAAACTGTCCATCAGTTATGTTTGGCCGCTGAGCTCTGATTTCCTCCGCACTTGGAAAGCCGTTTTGGTAGCTCACGGAATTACCATTACCAGAAATAACTGGACTATTCGAACCAGAGCTCTGAGAGGATACAGCCTGCGGTATCAACAAAGCTCCTACAGATGCCAAGGCACCCAACACACCAGCATATAAACTTATTTTTTTCAGCCCCATGAAATTATTCCTTTCAAGATCCCACATTTAAAATGCGACGTTAACTTTAGCTAGAACGACAGACACAGTCTTTACCACTAAACCTTCAGCCACCCTAAGAGCGGGGGGCAGCCGAAAGATTAATATTACCCCCTCACAGGAGCAATCGGTCAAAAACTAGAAATGAGAGAACTATGAGTATCACGACGTTCCTTGGCTCGACGGCATACTACCGAATATACAACGGATGCTATTTTATTTGCCAAAAGCGGAGGAACAGCGTTTCCAACTTGATGAAATTGCTGAGTACGATTCCCTTGAAAGAAATAATTATCAGGAAAGGTTTGCAGCCGAGCTGCCTCTCTGACCGTTAAACTACGGCACTGCTTTGGGTCGTAATGAATAAAGTAATGACCATCTTTCGAAATATGGCTGGTCACGGTGGTCGCTGGCAGTTGCTCCAGTTGAACTCTAAACCGGTCGCTAAACTTTCCCGTTTCCCAATTTTTATGGGCTGGCGCTAGACCAGACAACCCAAACTGCTGATGTCCTTTAGGAGACACATGATAGGCCCGAGCATAAACACTCGCGAACATATATCGACGAAGGTCGGAGGGCATATGCCCACGAGCATCATGATTCAGCCAATACCTCAAATGCTCGTCTAGATACCAGCGATCCAATTCGCTACTTCCAGTTTTACCATCCGATTGTTTTCGGGGTACTCGAAGTCCGCCAACATCCAGAGGAGTCGAAAACAGAGAATCTCGAGCTATCCTCATTGCAGATGCGAGCTTGGGCTCTACCTTGGGATCGACTTCAGCTCTCAGCTCATCAAGATGATTCGCTACCTCGCGGTACCAAACCTCACGGCCATCAGCCTGCTTAGTCAACCGGCTCCTCAGCTCGGGTAGCTCACCGATAACCTCCTTCGTGCTTACTTTTCTAGACGCCTCGAACAAATTCTCGTGGTGTGGGATATTCCCTTCCTCATCCACAGCAACCCCTAAGAGGATGACTCGGTGCCTGGCCTGAGGAATTCCGTGATTCTCTGCCCTAATGATGTAGCTGCGGGGGTCGATTTTGCTTACATCGTCCCCAGGGCCGAAAGATTGCTCACTCACTAACGAACAAATGCGGTATTTGACGCCTGGAGTGGGATCCCCTAAGGCTTTGTTTGGATCAGTAAGGTCCTGCAGAATCTGAGAGAAAATGCTTTCACCACCAACTTTGGAAGAAAGAATGCCTTTCACATTCTCCATTACGAAAACGGTCGGCTTTCGCTCCTTGATGATTCGCAAATACTCCTTGTACAGAAAATGACGGTGATCATTTTCCGCGCTGTAATCAGCTTTTCCCTTGTTTCGCGAACGTCCTACGATGGAATAGGCTTGGCACGGCGGGCCACCTATCAATACCCAAGGTTGGTCCTTCAGCCTTTTATTCAGCGCCTCATCCAGCACCAGATTACCTTCTGCTGAACCCAAGGTGATGCATTTGGCCTCTTCGTCAGCCTCATCCCACTGAGCCTTGCTGCCGTCGCTGTAGGGGGTATCCCTCAAACCATTACAAAAGTCGTAGTAGTCACATAGCCGGCTAGGATTTTTCTGCTTGAGAAGTCGAAAAAATGCTCTGAGCTTGAGCGTTTGCCTCGCAGTGGGGTCCATTTCAGCAGAAACCACGATTTCGAAACGATTGCCGCCACCAGATGTGGAGAACCCTTCCCCTAGCCCTCCTGGGCCCGCGAAGAGATCGACGATCTGAATCGGCTCCGAAAGCTCAACAAGGCTATCAACAGCTATTTCTCGGCCTAAGGGCAAATTCATCTGAGGTTCAGTCATGGACATAGTCAGTAAAGAGGTCAGGTCTCGCATGATGGCCGCCATTCGTGGCAGCAACACATCTCCCGAGATGAAGGTACGGAAACTCCTGCATAAGCATGGCTTCAGGTATCGCCTGCATCCTCGAGAGCTTCCAGGTAAACCGGACGTTGTACTCCCGCGCTACAACGTCTGCATTTTCATTCACGGCTGCTTCTGGCATCGACATCCGGGGTGCAGATATGCCACAAATCCTCGTACTCGCGAAGAGTTCTGGCGCATGAAATTTGACCAGAACGTGAAACGAGACCTAAGACAGAGGACAGAGCTGCTACAGCAGGGCTGGCGCGTCTTCGAGCTGTGGGAATGTGGGATACGCAAGCCGGAAGTAGAGATGCATTGGCTTTTGGAAGCCGTGCGGGATTGTAATCAAAAAAGCATCTCCTGGCCCGACTTCTTTGTCTAAACCCTCATCGGACGGCGAACCCCATCGAGCTGCACCCGCAGCTCTCAATACTCGATATCCAAGCGCTCCAACAAATACTTTAGAGCCGTCTTCTCTCCCTTCGACAGGTTCAGACTGCCAGATGCAAGTTTGCTCAACGCACTCATATTTTTGGGCGACACCACTGCGCTTTGTTTAGCTTGCACAATGATCTCGTTCGCCCGGGGGATCAGCCCACATAAGGCTACATCAAAGTCAACCTCAAGGTTTCTGATTGCCTCTCGGCCGCCTTGGCGGGCCTCATCACGATAGCTTTCTTCTGAAATACCAAACGAGAGAGTCTGGCCATCCGGAACGCCAACTCGGCCTTTCACATGCTGCTCCCAGCAAAAATCCTTTTTCGCAAACTCCGAAATATTCCTCACATTATCAGGAGGAGTCTTCAGAATATTTGAGACCTCCTCAGCAACCCCTAGCATCCAAGCGAGCATGGGCACTGCGACGCTTTGCTCTCGCCAGATGCGATCTAAATCAATCTGATGACCTTTAGTTCGAAAGCCGTCCGCACAGGCGGCTATCGTATATGTGACTATCTGGGCTTTGTACCCTCGGTCCGCTTGATACCAAACCGACTTTTGGACTGCATCATCCAGACTTGTGAAAATTAGCGCCTTAGCCATAGCTCGACGAAACCATGTTTCTGTAAGAGAAGATCCATCTCCAAGTTTGGAAAGCACGGTGGTGGTGTATCGATTGAAACACTTTTGAGCACCTTCACTAACATGATGAGGACACCCTTCAAATGATAGTTCGAACTTCGACATATCGGTCTTATTCACAAGCTTAGCTTTGGGGTACATCAACTCAAGTTTGCTACGCTGAGCCTTGGACTTATACGCAAAAAGATTCTTGTACTGTCCACGAGTTCGCTCGTAGAACCACTTGCTGCTATGAAGCTCACCAATTTTTTGGGGCACAGCGATTTCTTTTGAGAACCGTTCAATCCGGACCTGTACCGGACTATTAGAGGCGAGATCAGCAAGAGAAACTTTGTTTTGTGTATTTGCAAACTCGGAAATCCTAGGAACCAAGTCAGAAAGTTTATCGACCTCCACTACAGATAACTTAACCTGGACGTATACGTGCTCAAGGTTCCGTCCCTGACCATCACGTGCATAAAGTAAAGAAGCTGTAGTCTGCCCGCCATTAACAATTTGGAAATCCTTTATATGGGCAATTGCTAGCGTACCATTTTCGAGCCTTTGTGTGTGCACCGAAGATGCAGTCGCAGTCAAACCATTGTTATACGCAAAAAACATTCCCGGCTCTTCGGCAATAGTGCGCAGAATTCCTTTATTAACACCTGTTTTTGCCTGCAGGTAGGTCCTGACGTTTTGCTCAAGCAAACGATTCCCAAAAACCGCAAAAACTTGCGCTAGAACCGCCCCAGGAATCGCAAAGAGAAAGCTTTGGTAGTTATTTATTCCCACAGAAGCAGGCAAGCACTCAATCGCGCCGTCAAAATCTTCCTCAAAGTCGATCTCCACAGGCTCTGAACCAGTAGAAGATATTCTCGAGTAACGCTCTAAGTCGAGGATGTTGATGTGCAGAGTCACAGCGCCTAGGTCTCTGGATTTAAAAACGCTCTTGCGGACTCGCAAATGGCCATTTGTGAGGAGTATCAAACGTAATCGACGGACCCTCGTATTGAACTGCTGTATCAGCACTGCCAACTGGTAAGCTGGACTGGCTTCCTCCAAGCTTTCAAGGAACTCCTTGCTGGAAGCCGCTTTGAAAAAACGCTCAACCCCATCAACAGCGCGCTCTATATCACGACTATTGATAGATGGAAGCATCGTTTCTTGTCGATAGTCGCAAACAGCCAGATAAAGATCGCCAGACTCACCTGACTCGCCTTCAAGTATGTCGAATGCATATCCATCGACTCGGTAGCCACCCTGCCCTTGCTTGAGGATGGGGCAATACTCCAGATCGGGTGTATCTCCATTTTCCGCTGCTAGCTCTGAGTATATTCGGAAGAACTCAGTAATCTGAAGTTCATGATCCGCAATGCTTCCAATACGGACCTCTTCAAGCAATTGCGAGTACTCATCCTGTAAATCAAGCATTGAAAAAAGCCTTCAGCTCAGACGAAGGCACCATGAAGTCCCTTATAGCTTCACATTCCACTTCATACTTCACCTTTGAGACCCCAATAGGAACGTTGCTAGGCACAAGCTTTGGGAAGCCATCGATAACGTGATATATCCGCATTTCCTCCAGCTTGAATTTTTCTTTAGCGTAGGCTGCGTTAGGATCGTAACCTGCAATAACCAATTTCCGCTGAAACTCCACCCCCCCTTTACTGTGGATGTCCAACCGAGAGATTATAGAAGAAATCAAGGATTCTAAACTCACTCCATCCTCCGAAGGGGAAAAGCAATTGACTGCCAAAAACAGATTGTTACCATCCCCTCCTAGCTGATCTAGCGAGGAAATTCTCAAGGATTTTCGCTGCGTGGAAAGTTGTGCCTTTACTTCGACGCGTAGATTGTTAACTCCTATGTCATTCGTATCTGCTTCTGGCCCACGCCACCCACGAACAGCCAGCGAAGGCTGCACACTACATTCAGTGACCATCCAGGAAAGTACGCACAGTTCTCCAAGCAACCCCAATCTTTCTATAAAAGAAAGCTCATCATTACGCCCGCGACGCAGAAGATCTGCCCAACGGTTCAGTCTTGCAATGAATATATGAACAGCGCTTTCCGAAGTAACGGCAGCAGAAGACCCCTCAGCTAAATCACTACAGATATTTGAAAACAGATCGGAGAGATCTCGATCCCTCAACTGTAATATCAGGCTATGGAGGCCGTTTACATCTTGAACTCGAATATTAATATTCTCAAAGGTCGGAATTGTTTCCATATTCAACTGCACCCCGAGAAATTCAAGAGTGAACTCTCTCCATCCTCCGGCTGAAAAGCCAACAAACATGTTAAGCAGATGATCCGGACAGACACGAAAGCGGCCGGCAACGTATCCCCGCCCGGAAATTTCGTCCCACTTTCCAGCAAAGTCACAGTTCATCGTCAAACTCCTCGTCGCTCTGCGCTTCATCCAACTGTTGTTCCAGCAACTGCGCCATTCGGACAGAGATTGCATACTCTCGCGGTTTAGGAGGAACTTTGGTGTTGGGGAACGCCAAACTTAAAGTAACAACCGGCGTACCCTTTTTAAACTTTAGCTCTTGCCCCGCGCCCCTTTTCAGATCAAGCGAATAGTTGATCAAATGAATAATTAGCAGCGGACGCTTTCTTGAAAGCAAACAAGATTTTTCTGCACTAATCTTAGGGTCATTCAGTTCAATTTCGCGGATTTTATTTGTCAACTCAGCGCCGCGCTCACCATACATAAGATCATTAGGCGCAGCATCAGCAACAACATTTTTTTCAGTAATTTTTACCACGCCAGGATCATCTGATTTTGGTACGCCGGAATGGCGCTCTCGACAGTAGATGTCACCTCCCTGAGCGACGTTAAACGGGAATTCCACCTCACCAGTCCTCTTTCGATAAGGAATAGCAATATCCCATTGCGCAAGTTCACCCCCTGCCCTATCAGAAATATAGTCGAGCGCCAAGCTACTCTCTTCGTTGCCTAATGCGAACTCTAGCTGAGGGAGCCTAAACTCTTGGAGCAAATTTTTTACGACTGCTACATCCACGCCCGACCACACCATCGCCGATGTATCTTCTATTTTTTTGCTAGAGAAGCGCGAATTAAGCACTTCAACCAGCGAGACAACTAAATCAAAGTGCTTGTGATTGATTTCATCATTATTAAACAATTCATACGCTTGCAAGTGCCGACCAGACAGATCTAACGCCATCAATAGCGGCTTCGCCGCTCGCATTTTATTCGCAGCGGTGATCGCTATACCTGTCGGACTCTGACGAACCTTGAGACCGAATTGATCCGGAGTAAGCCCCATTCTCTCCATTCGGACTAAATCATCACGGAGCTCCTCAACTGACTCACTAACCTCGCGAAAATCCCCTAACATGTCCTTCGTTGCGTGAATTCGGCATAGTTCTGCATACCCTGGCCGGTAGCCAAACCAACGTCCCATCTGAAGAAGGGTGTCCGCGGCCCCCACATTACGAAGCACGTAAGAGATGGCAAGTCCTTCTAGGGTAAGGCCGCGCGAAAGCGCGAATCCACCTACAGCGATGACATGTAGTCCAGACTCCGGTGCTTTGGAGTAATCCAAGCCCCCCCCACGCATGTTGACTGACCGAACCTCTATCGACGAGATCGCCCGTTGCAGCACTTCTCGAACATCATCCCAGCTATACTCGGAAGATACTTCATACTCCTCCCGCCATACACTATTCAATCTACTTAACGTCTCAGACCGCTCCCAAGTCGGACTGCCAGACCACACTTCGGCTGCGGCTTTTAACTCCTGAAGTAAGCGATACAAATGGTCATGAACTTTTTGTTGAATAGCATTAAATCTGCTTACATTCACTAGCATTGAAGAGTGTCGATCTCCTTCGCCAGCCAACATCCTCAGGCATCTGAAAATGGCATACTCAAAAAAAGCGTTTTTAAGGCTTTCAGGAAGATCGGCAACAGCATCCCCAGACTTGTGCTTAAGAGGGAGCAGGTCTTGATAATCATCAGGAATAGGCTTTACACAAACTTTATTATAAGCCCCACCCTCGGCAAAAAGCTTATCTGCACCTATATAATTTTCTGGTGGCTCCAACGACTTTATAAAGTTCTCGGGAAAGAGATCATCTTTAAGCATGTCATCGTTAGTGTCTGGATCAATGAATATATTGGCAAATGGAGTCGCAGTGTACCCAACATATGAAGAGCGACGAGAACAATCCAAAAGTTCTCGAATACGAGCATTTATCCTAGTTGTCGCACTTGGGTCTCTAGCTGTATTGATTGAAGCATTATCCGCTTCATCGTCAATCAGTAACATAGGACCTTCGAGCTGGCCTCCTTGGCGAAGATCCCGAAGCCACCCAGCAAGTTGTTCAAGCACCTTTTCGTGTTTTTTTGTAACAAAAAGTATAGGGTCGGCGAAATTACCTTCGGCCGCACCTATTCCAGTTGCTTTCCCGACATTGAAATCAGACGCTTGAGTGGTACCACAATACGGATGACGAATATCCGTATTCTCACCTTCAACTCCTTTGAAGACGTTAGAGACCGGATAGATTACTGAGGCCACCGAATCACCAAGGGAGGATTTTCCAACAAAAGTTTGGTCAAGTCGAACTTGGGTTTGATATCTCAATGAGTTTGTCATACCTGCAAGAACAATAATAACTCGATACCCTGCATCTGCAGCCTTGGCAATAAGCGCCGAGTAATTTGTAGTCTTACCTGACTGAACATGTCCCATCACCAAGCCGCGGCGCCTCCAAGATTTGATTTCTTGGGGGTTGCCTAGGTAACCAACAATTTCGTCTGTAACGTTATCTACAGACCCGACAACATTGACCGGAAGAACCGAGTGATCCAGCCAGTATTTTTGTAACCGGCGCCAAAAATAGAAATTTACTTCTCCTTTACGCTTTGGAAACCACTCTTCAAAGTCAGTTTTCAGGACATGTCCATCACCTTGGCTAGTCCCGTAAAAAGTTTCAAGATGCCGAATCAATCGATTCGCGAATTCTTCTTCCAAAATCCTTGCAATCCCAGACTTTTGTTTTACGTGTTCCTCCAAAAAACCTTGAGAAACAGCGGCTCGCCCTTTAACGATTTTATCTATTTCCATTCGAAGAAAACTGAGAGCAGCGTCAAAATCCATTTCCCATACCCCATTTTTTTGCAGTATTTTTTCGAACATAGCTTTCTGTGTAAGTCCATTGGGTGGAGAAGGGTTCGACGGCCCTTATAAACTCCAGAAACTCATCTACATTGAGTTTCCCATCAACGGTTTGCAAGAAATTAATCACACACTGGTGAAGCAACGACTCAAACTCCTCAGTGGAGGTTGGACATTGATTTACGCCTACCCCATTTGCATCGATAAGAAATCTGTCAGTTGGAAAGTAGGACTCTAACAATCGAAGTACGGAATCGGCAATATGAGACGTTGAGTTTGCCTCCATCAAGCTCAGCACCATCGGATGGTCCCTATTCACCCTGTAACGCACTTGACTGTTTTTTACATATCGTATCCAAACTGACTGCACCTTTGGCACATCCAGACTCACTCCTTTTTTACGGTGGACCGAGAATGATCGCCGATTAAATCGCTTAACTACATTTTGGAGGCGACGTTTGAGGGCTGCCGGGAGCTGTGCATCTGACTTATCTACTGTAATACGCCATTCGTCGTCTAAAGTATTTGGAAGATCAACCCTGACCCGAGTCAGTTGTGATAACTCTCCGTGAGGGACCAGTCGAAACCAAGTGCCAAATATTATTAGTCTCTTGTTTCGATAAACATAGAACCCTTGGTTTCTGACCATACCCTCGGGCCCACCAAGCCGTTCTTGCTCTTCGACTGTAAGCTGAAAAATGGGGCAGAACATAGGGTTGGATGCTCACAACAGATCCGTTTGCTGTTCTAATCTCCTCGGCATCGAGAGTTTGTGTCGCATCGTGAGAAGTCATAAACGGATCAATCGGGCGCAATACTCGCCCATTTACTGAAACAGTCAATCGCCGCTCAGCCTCTCCCGCCAGATAGCGGTGAAATACCAACGATAGCCTTTGGTTCGCATTTGCAATTGTGTATGTCAGAGAGTCATCGAACGAAGCAACGATATCTGTGTCAAGCACTCTGTCAGAGCGGGTCCATATTATCTCCGTACCCGACTTCGACCTAGGCGGTTCAACCAGCAGACTTTTGGCTTCGTGCCCCTCAAATATGTCCATAGCCCAATCATCAATATCATCTATATCCCATCGCGCAGCACTGATACCCCCTTGGCACCACGTCACTACAGTCAACACTCTCGCTTGAGATAAAGAAGCCGATTTCAACCCCCATCCAAACCTTCCGAGGTCATCGGTGTCACGCACATCCTGTGGATTGGCACTTGCAGGACGCATCGCAATCTTGAGAGTTTCATGGTCCATCCCCATGCCGTCGTCGCGGATCCTCACCACTACATCATCGCCCTCAGGCTCAAATGAGATATCTACCCGCGAAGCCTTAGCTTTGATGCTGTTATCGATAAGATCGGCAAGTGCGGCTGCTAGGTCATAGTTGCCAAAACTCCGTGCGGTAGCCATCAGGTCCCTTGCCTGAGGCGGATTCGCTATCCTCAATTCTTATTCCTCCGTCCGTCCATTTGGACAATGTGGCAACACGCTATTGCGATACTATCCCTAGCGGAGTTGCGGGTAAACGACGATTTTCGCGTAAGAAAATTCAGCATTAGCTATCAGCCAAGAACAACCAGCAGGGTGCGATGCTTGAGGACCACAAAGCCAGATCCGCAGACTTTTGCTAAAGAAGGGTGCCCATCGATTGAAGTTTGAGCTACAAGGGATGAAACCCTACCTGTAATCTCACTGCTGGTTTGCTGGAGCACGTTTTTGTTCCAACAGCGGAAATTTTGGAAAAATCGGAAACTTCGGAACAGTCCAACAGATTTCACGCAGGCAAATCTAATATCGTTGGGCCGCGCCTAAGAAACGCTCAAAGAGACCACCACAGCAGCGGCCTGCCCGCTTCCGATACCATGCGGCTTTTCTGATCCTGCGGCCTACGGCTGCGCGTCATAAAAGCTCTATGTCGGGAGTGGACGAATACAAGACCCGTAAGGGGAATCAGTCCGGCCTTTCCGCTGTGGGTTTCTTAACTCCCGACACCCTTGCCATTGAGGCATTCAGAAGAGATACGGATCATGCCCACAGCGCTTCATCCCACCACCTTCCACCGCCACAACCGCCCCCTACGCACCTTCCTCCTAGAATCCGAAGTCTGGTTCTGCGCCCGCGATCTTGGCCGTCTCATGGGCTGGCCGCTGAACGAGCGCGCGACGCGCAAGCTCGACGTAGATCAGCGCCGTACAGTGGCGCTAGCAGATGATGTAGACGAGAAAGAGGTGCTGGTGGTGAGTGAATCGGCAGTGTATGCGTTGTTGACCTATCACTACCGCGGGGAGAATCGGGCGTTGCGGCGCTGGAATACCCATGATGTGGTGCCGTGTCTGTGGGATAAAACGGTGCCGTCGGCGGCCTGTTATCCCTGCGAGAGTTTTCTGCAGTGGCCGGGGTTGTCGGTGAGCATGCTGCGTTGGGAGAGCGAGCCGTGGATTCGCTTGCGGGATATGCCGCAGGTGTTGGCGGTGGATGAGATGCGAGTGGCGCCAGCGAGCAGAAGTCGCGTGCGCCTTGGTGGAGAATGGCGGTTCAGGTGCTTCGATGGGGATGAGATGTCAGTCGCGAAACCCTTTGCACTGCGCCGGGCGCCCGACGCTACCCGTAGTAACCCTTGTACTTCTCACAGTTGAAGAACAGTTCTAGGCCAATGCACCAAGCGACGACGAAGCCCCAGATGAGGAAGTCGCCTATGTGCGAATCAAGCGTGAAGGTCGCTGTGGCGCCAACGCTTATGAAGGCAAGGCCGGTCCATTTTCGAGGGGTTCTGTGAACGAGTTTTCGGTCGAGCAGGTAGTAGGCGGTGCAGGTTAGGAAGATTCCGAGGATGAAGAGCACCGGATTTAGTCCTCTTCCAGAGCGAACCGATCGCGAGTCGAGAACAGGGACCATCCGATCATGAAGGCGATGAGAAACGACAGGGATGCTTCATTGCTTTGACTTCTGAGTTTGAACATCGCAATGCCTCCAAAGATCAGCAGCCCCGAGCCCAACTATTTTCGCCATGCACGGGGCTTGAGAGTGTAGACAAGCAACCAGTTGATTGTCATGCCGAGGCCGAAAATCATAGGGATTGTCATCGCCCTTAACCTTAGCTCCAGTAATGAGGGGCTGAATTCTGAAGGTGCGATTCGCATTGAGGAATGCAAACTTGGCTGAAACAGACGGACCTTACTGAGGGTTCGGAGACGTCCTAGGCAGCATCAGCATCCTGTGCCCCGCCCTGTCTACTTCACGGCGGCGACAACCCAAAACATCATCCCTTCGTCCGCGCCCGATACTCCTGCACCATCTCCTTCGTCACATCCTCTTTGAAACACAACGGCGAGTATCCACCCGGCCGGCTGTATGCACTGCGCTTCCCACACCGGCTTCCATTGCGGGCGGGGTTGTAGGGGCATGGGCAGTTGCCGGAGTAGTTGGCGATGGAGTCTTCGATGAGGATTTGGGCGATCGCTGCATCGGTGAGGCGGGTTTCTTTCGCGTTAACGGTGAAGGCGCTGAGCAGTGCGAGTGCTGCGATGAAGACGGTTCCTACCTTGGTCATGGCTGTTCCTTAGCGGTGCGGATGGATTTTCCGGACAGCGTTTTACCATGACATCATTGAGCCACTACAATGCTTTTTCGCTGTAGACTGTGATTGCATTCTTACTGCTGTGGATGAGGGTTCTTACAGACGGTTCGTTGTTTTCTGAACCGAAGTTTGCAGAACGCTTATGATCGCTGCCGCCGGCAAGCCGGACTGCTGCAGGTGTGTGCCGCTTGTTGACTGAATCCTCTTTGACGGATGTGTGAAAGACCACGGATATGGCCAAGAAATCTTCTCTGTTTGACGACCTTTTTGTAATCGCCAGCAAATTGCCCTGGTGGCTGAGTCTTTCGATTGCGCTGATCTCAGGGGTTGGCCTGCACGCGGTGGCCTCGTCTACGCCAGCGGCGTTCTCTGGCGATCCGCATCAGTTTCAGTCGCTTGTCATCGGCAATGTGACGCGGGTAGCGACGGGCATCGGGCAGTACGCCCTGCCCTTCATTTTCGGTTGCGGTACCATCGCCTCGCTCTTCCGCCGTTTCCGATCACGCACGCTGTTGAAATCCATCACCACCCCAGGCGGCAATACGTTGCTGTGCATCAGTTGGCGCGAGTTCGAGTTGCTGGTGGGTGAGGCGTTGCGTCGTCGCGGTTTCAAGGTGCAGGACACCGGTGGTCGCGGGCCGGATGGCGGCATTGATCTGGTGGCGCGCAAGGACGGTGAAACGTATCTGGTGCAGTGCAAGCAATGGCGCGCGGTGCAGGTGGGTGTGCCGGTGGTGCGGGAGTTGTACGGGGCGATGGCGGCCGAGGGGGCTGTCGGCGGGTTCGTGGTGACGAGTGGGACGTTTACCAGGCAGGCGCGGGACTTTGCATCAGGACGCAATCTGCAACTGGTGGACGGGGACGTGTTGCGGCAGTGGATTGCCGAGACGAGCAAGCCCAGTCCTCAGCCAACGACTGAAATTGGCCCCGAGCGTGCTGAGCCTGCGGCGGTTGAGCCGATGCAGCCAGCGGCGGTGGTTCTTGAACAAGTGCCTGAAGAGCCAGTGGCAACGCCGGTCGTGCCCAAGCCACCCGCTTGTCCGCATTGCCGCAAACCGATGGTGATCCGCGTCGCTCGCACTGGCGCAAACGCCGGTGGTAATTTCTGGGGCTGTGGGGATTATCCGAAGTGTCGTGGCATTCGACCTATTTTTGCGCCAATGAAAAACATTTAATTCCCTGACACCCACATAACTTTTTCGCTAATCAATATTTAGCCGGGTTTCATTTGATCCTGAGGCGCTGGGTTCTTACAGTGGCCTCACCTAATCGAACTTGCACACGCAAGAAGGTTTATTTCAAATGTTCAAATCCATCGGCATTATCAGCGCACTCGCTGTGTCTTCATTGATGGCCTCCCCTGCCGTTTTCGCCGAAGAATCTCCTGCCTTCGTGGCCCGCAACGAAGCGCTGCAAGCGAACGTCGAGCAGCACGAAGAAGCCCTGGCTGCGAAGGCCAAGGAGCAGGACAAGACTCAGCAAGCCTCAACCTACGACCCTCAAGTGGAGAACGCCAAACACACCTGACCTGTACGCCGTTTCTGTTCTGTCTTTTTCTTTGTTGTGTTTCTGTTGTTGCAACTCTCCGCGTCGTTGCTCCCGACGTGGGACCCCAAAGCTCCAAACTTCAGCCGCTTTCCCTAGCGGCTTTTTTTCGGCCTTAAAAAGTGACGGCCGTAATAACGATGAAATAACGGGCCTGGGTTGGTTTATTAAAAACAGGCTTGAAGCCACGTTTCGCTGTTAGATCTTTTCGCGGGCAAGGGAGCCCCTACGGTCATCGGTCTGCGCAAACGCATTTCTACCCATCGCCTGCAAGCGTCAGGCAAAATGCGGACCTCTGTAGGAATTAGCCTTTGATGAGGTAGGAATGCGCTTGCTCACCCTGAAATCAGCTTTGATCTGCACTGCGCTGTCGCTTGGCCTGAGCGTGGCGGGTGCCCAGGCTGCCACCGACACCAAGCACCCTGCCAAGTCGTCCAAGACCACTCACTCGACTAAATCCTCGAAGGCTTCGAAAACTTCCAAGACCGTGCCTGCCAAACCCACGGGGCAGAAGGTGTCGATGCTGGGTGGCAAGTTCGTGTTTTACCTGCCCAAGGACTACGTCAAAGGGCCGATGGAAGAGATCGATGATAAGGCGAAGGCTGCGGGGGTTACCGGCTCGCTGTACATGAACAAACCCGCGAAGCGTGTGGTGATCATCACGGAAACGCCGCTGCCCGACCGCAAGACAGTGCCGTCAAACGATACGGAAACCCTGGACGACATCATCGCGGAAACCCTCGTTCAGCAGCAGTCCAGCTACAAGGACTTCAGCAAACTGGGCGAAAAGAAGGTCGTCAGAAACGGCCTTGGGCTGCGTCAGCTGGATATCTCAGGCAGCGTCGATGGGGGCAAGGTGCTGAGCACCACCGTCGCCGCGGCCTCCGGAAATCGCACAGCGATGGTCAACGTGATCTCGCTGGCGAAGGATGCCAAGGCTCACGGGACTTTGGTGAAGGGTGTGACGGGAGGCAAATGATGAGTGCTGCTTTTTGGGCAGCGATTGCTGCCTTTTAAGCAGCAATCTTGCTCGTTCATCCACTTTTATTCTGGCAATACCACCTTCACGCCCCCCGGATGCGCCTTGATCGCGGCGTACGGCACCACCGACCATTCCGGCCCTTCACAGGCGCGCATGACCCGGGCGAAGTATGGGCCGACGTAGATGCCTTCTTCGGTGAAGTACCAGGACGGGAAGTCCCAGACGGATTCGTCGGTGTAGTCGCAGTCGTCGTCGGTTTCGGGGGCTTTCATGTCGTCGGGGTGGGCGGCTTTCAGTTGGCTGACGAGCCAGGGCGCGAAGGCCTTGCTGCGGTAGTCCGAGTACGTGTCGAAGCTCACGCCGCCTGCTTCATCACGTTCATAGTGGAAGGGCTTGCCTTTGCCGACCCAGAGGACATCTTCCAGCGTCAGTTCCTTTCCGGTGGTCGCGTCGAGGTTAAGGGGCGAATCGCCGAAGTCCGGGTGTGCGCCACCGCAATCGTAGGAGGTGGAGATGTTGAGGCTGACGATGCCCGACGTCATCAGTTCCGGGGTGACGGACTGGTCGAACTCACCTTCTGTGCGGCTGCCACCGAGCATGCACTGGTGGTAGCTGACGACTTCATTCCACAGCCGCGAGCGCAGTTGTCGGTTGATTTTCTCGGCCTGTTCGGGGGCGTAACCGGAAGTGATTTCGAACAGGGTGATGCCTGATTCGGGCTCGACCCACCATTGCAGGTCGTGGCCCATGAAGGTCTCTTTTTTATCGGCCTTGAGTTTCAACTGGCTGAGGCGCAGGTAGTCGTAAGGAGAGTCCCGATAGATGCCTTGCCAGCCGGGCTCGGCGGTGGCATCAGGCGCGGCGACCTTCTTTTCGCTCAATTGCACCTTGTAGGATTTCCCCTTGGAACTGCTCCACTCCCCTGCCCAACCAGCGTCTGAGGATTTATGCAGACGCAGGGTGGGTAAATCAGGATTGTCGTCGTAGCTCAGGCCCTCGGTCAGCGTCAGATCCTGCCCGGTCTGTTTGCCGGAAAGCGCCAAATCCTTGTGGTACTTCTCATAGAAGTAGCGCCCGCTGATGTCGTCGGGCTTGGTCAGGTCCAGCTCTACCACGATGGGCGATTTACCGAGGGTGCCGGTGAAGACGTGCAGGGCATCAGCGGCATGGGCGAGCGGTGCCATCAACGCGGCGAGGCACGTCATCTGAGGGAGAAAGCGTTTCAGGGGCATCAGCCGATCCTTTGAAATGATGCGAATTCGGCGGCTAATCTGGCCGTTGACGCCGCATCTGACAAGGGATTGGTGAACGTTTTTTCAGAAGGTGTGAACCCGTCACTTTCTGCTTTCGACCGCCATGCGCACGGCAAAGCCGAACAGCACCGTGCCCATCAACCAGCGCTGCACGTTAGCCCACGTGGGTTTGGTGGCCAGAAACACCGCAATCGACCCCGCGGCCATGGCGACCATCGCATTGACCGTGAGGCTGACGCCGATCTGCGCGCTGCCCAATATCAGGGATTGGCTGAGCACGCTGGTGCCCGCTCCGACGGTGATGAATTGCGGCAGCAGCGAGAGGTAGAGCACGGCGACTTTGGGGTTAAACAGGTTGGTGAGCAGCCCCATCAGAAACAGCTGCTTATTGCTGTCCTGCGGCAAAGACTTGACCTGAAACGGCGAGCGGCCGCCTGGTTTGACCGCCTGCCAGGCAAGGTACAACAGGTACAGCGCGCCCGCGATGCGCAAGGTGTCGTAGGCGTAGGGCACCGCCATGATTAGCCCGGTGATCCCAAATGCCGCGCACAGCATGTAGAAGATGAAACCGATGCCAACGCCGCCGAGGGAAATCAGTCCTGCCTTGCGACCCTGTGAGATCGATCGCGAAATCACGTAGATCATATTCGGTCCCGGCGTCAGGACCATGCCCAGAGAGATGAGGGAAAAGGCGATGAGGTTCGAAAGTTCTGGCATGAGCGCTGTCCAGCCATTGTAGGAAATGACCCGCTCGAAAGCAGCCGAGAGGGGTTGTGCGCATTCCACGCCAATCTCCGAAGAGCGTCTATAGACAGATTCGGGAAAAAAGCACCCGGACAGATGCCAGGCTTAACGACAGCCGGTGGTGATTATTCGACCAGTAGTGGCAAATTGCTCTTCCCACCCTCAGGGAAGGGGGTGACACTCAGAGTCGTTCGTCGTGGCCGATGTTTCAGTCGGGATGCTGCGTCACTACCCGGTGAAGAGCTATGAACACCTCAGTCCGTAAAGGTCTCTCGTTTGCCCGGCGCATGCATGTGCCGCGCAGCGTGGGGATGGGCATCGGCTTTTTTGCCGTTGCCGCCGCGCTTTACCCGTCACACCTACCGGTTTGGGTCTGGGTGGTGATGGTCTTGCATGGCTATGGATGGCCGCACTTGGCGTATCTTCTGGCTAAGTTATCAAAACAGCCCTACAAGGCCGAACGCCGAAATTTGATGTACGACTCACTGGCCGGGGGCTTCTGGGCCGGTGCGATGGGGCTTAGCCCCCTGGCCAGCGTGACCGCGTTGTCGATGATGGCGATGAATAACATTGCTGCGGGCGGACCACGGCTGTTTCTGTTGGGCGCTTTAGCGCAAGTGGTCGGCGGGCTGGTGGCCTACGGCATTTTCGTCCCGGAACTGTTTCCTGACATTAGCCAGATCCAGATCTACGCCTGCCTGCCGATGTTGGTGATCTACCCAATGGCGATTGGCCTGGTGTGCTATCGGGTCGCGGTGAAGCTGTCGAAAAGCAAGAAGGCGCTGGAAAAACTCAGCACCACCGACAGCCTGACCGGCCTGATGAACCACGGTGCCTGGAAGGACCTGCTGCGCGTCGAGTTCAACAATTGCCAGACACTCAAGCGTCAGAACAGTGTGGCGCTGATCGACATCGATCACTTCAAGACCATCAACGACACCTACGGCCATATCATCGGCGACAACGTGCTCAAGCAATTGAGTGGTGCCTTGACCGCGAGCCTTCGGGAAACGGATCTGGCCGGTCGCTACGGCGGCGATGAATTTTGCGTGATCCTGCCCGATACGACGCTCGCGCAAGCCAACGACATCCTCGAACGCCTGCGCCGAACGGTGCACGACCACGCCCACACCGCCCTTCCCGACCTGCGGCTAAGCCTGAGCATCGGCATCGCGGCCTACGGCCCGCACCTCACCGACGCGGGTATGTGGCTGCACGAAGCGGACATGGCGTTATACGCCGCGAAAAGCACCGGGCGAAACCGAGTCAGTTCGGCGCCGCCCGGGGTGAGAGCGCGTGGGTCATTGGCGTTTGAGTGAGTCAGCGGCGAAGCCGGGCGATGGTTTGGAAGAGCGTGGGGATGGCGTTTTGCTGGAGGTACTTGTGGATGGCTTGGCGCAACGTCAGCGCTTGTTCAAATTCGGGCACAGGGTTCGCAGCCGTTGCGTCTGGACCATCTGCTGTTTTGTCAGGCTTATCGCCTTTGGGAAATATCATGTGCTCATAGACTTCCTTCGAGACATGTCTCACAAAGTTATTTTTGATGTACTCATGTTTTTGAAAACGTCCGTCTATGGGCACGGCCTGGGGTGCATTCGAGAAATGGGTGACCACCAGTTCCAGAAAATCGAATTCGCTGTGACATATCGCCGTATGGTTTTTGTCCGTCTCATAAGCAATAAATGCTTTATCCAGACGGGTCGACGGTAGAGCAGAGCTGTTTCGAATTCGCTCGGCGATAACCGCATCTTTGTCTGTAAAGCTGTAAGAGACCATATGGCCTTCCCAATCAAATTCCTTACCCTGATTCAGCGGGCTTCTTCGTTTGCCATCCTCACTGCCTCGAAACTCTGCAAGACTGTGGCCCAAACTATCAACATAAACCAGATCCAGACCTTCCGCCTGCGCAAACTCATAAATATCCCCCAGCAGTTGCCGATCATCTTTGTTGAGATATAAGAGCGGCCTGAGCACCATTGGATCGTGCTTGATATCTGGCATGGCGGGCTCAACATTCGGATCGCTGCAAAAGAGCCGTTGCCTGAGCAATGCTTGACCGCTGATCGAAACGGTGGTGCCCTGCACCGCAAGTGTTTCAGGTCTGCTGTCGTTTGGCTCTCCCAATGACCCGGTTTTTAAATGGGAACCTGATGCAATGATCGGAACTGTCTGTTCAATACGCATGGTCAATCTCCCAGTCCTCCTGCCGACAGTGCCAGCAGGAGGATATCGGTCAGTACTTGATGTGGAACGTCACCGCGTCTACGCCAACGGGGTGACTAAGGGGTGGCCCACTTTTTTGGCTATGTTTGATCGTGATGAAGGTGGCATAGCCCAGTACCGGGTGATCGAACTCGTGTGTCGTACCACGAGTACCGGGAGTGATGAATCGACAGTCCTCCTGGGCACCCAGCCGGTTCATGCAGATCTCAACTTGCTCACCAACACTTTGAGGATAAGAAGCGAGGCTCCATGAAACACCCACGATTGCGCCATTACGCCTAACGGTAGCCGGTGCATCGGTAACGCCAACTCGATGGACAGTAGTCTGCTTTCCGCTAATTCTGGAAAGAGGGCCCGGCGTACCGGTTTTAGTCACAGACATTTCTGCTGCCATCCCAGACATCGACACAAACACCAACGCCAGCGGCAATAGTTTTTTATTCATGATTCACATCCTTATTTCTTGTTCTTTATTTATTCAGGCCGAACAACTCCCGTGAGCCAAACTCACCAAAAGGTTTTCAGTCCTTTTTGTAACGGATCAAACTTCGTTATCGAATCGCTAATCCATACTGACCTCCCTCCGTACGAACCCGGCGTCCATGCCAAACACTTCCACCCCACTGACCGTCGTCTTTCCCAAGGTGACGGGGCGCATTGATTCCGGGGCATCGAGCGCCGCCCGATGAATAACGAAATGTCCGCCCTGCTTTTCACCCACGGCATCGGTGGGCAGGACGACGGCGTCGGGGGTGGCGGGCGATGAGGATCGACAGCCGTGCGCTCATGCCCAAACGCAGCCGTTGACGGCTGTCCCGATCAAGCGGTGGCAGGCTTACGGTGACGTGGTAGGAAGCGCCGTTGCCGCGCATGTCGGACTCAATCGCCTGAGCGCCTACAGCGGTGATCGTGCCGTGCAACACGTCGTTGAAGCCGTCACCGCTGATCTCGGCGGGCATGCCTTCATGCAACTGGTTGATGTCGACCTCGTCCACCCTCGCCTGCACCTTCAAACGTTCGACGCTGGCCAGACCAAACAACGCCTGGCCCTGGCTCACCCGCGCGCCTACGGCGATGGGTCGGTCGTTCGAGGTAGACGGGCCGTCCGGCAGACGCAGGACGATGCCGGAGAAAGGGGCCCTGATCTCGCCGCGCTGTTCAAGCGCCAGCAATGCGTCATGCCGGGCACGCGCACTGGCGAGCTGCATGTCCGCGATTTGTCGATGCTCTCCCTTCCCTCGCTTGCTGACCTGAGCCAGCTCAGCTTGAGCCGCCGAGACATCCAGCGACTGCGTGCGCAGTTGCTGCGTCAGGCTGTCGACCTCCATGCGCGGCACAATGCCCTGTTCCAGCAAGGCCTGCGTCTCTGCGAGTTTGCGTTGGGTATCCGCCAGCCCCAACTGACCACTGTTTAGCGCCCGGCGTGCCCTGGCCATTTCCTCGCCGTCAGCCCAGCTCTCAAACACCTGCACGGCGCTTTCGGCCTTGAGACGTTCGGCCAGGGCTTCCCGAATCTGCAGGTGCAACAGGTCGGGGCTGATCCTGAGCAACAACTGGTCTTGAGCGACACGTTGATCGATGGCGAACATGTGCGCTTCGATATGGCCCTCGAAGGGCGCGATCAACGTCATGGCCTCTCCGGGCACGATACGTCCGACCAGACCGATGCGATGCTCCAGCGGAGCCGGCGTGACCTGTACCCAGCGCTCCGTTGGCGCTGGCTCATCCTGCCTGCTCCCATAAAAGCCCGCACCTGCGATCAGCAGCGCCAGAACGCCCGCCATACCCGCCTTCAGAGCAGCGGGTTTGAGTTTCAATACGTCAGTCATTGAGCGCGATCTCCCAGCTGTCCAGGGTCGTGCCCAAGCGTTCATCCAGTCGTGTCTGGGCATTGAGGTAGGCGATCAGCGCATTGAGCACGGCATTCTCGGCGCGACGCAGGTCCTCCTCGAAACTCAAGACCTGAAAGGTGCTGGTGCGCCCGACGTGCAACCTTCGCCTTTCCACAGCCAGTTTTTGCTCGGACAAACTGCGACTGCGAAGGGCAATTTCGTATTGCCGCCAATGGGTCTGCATCGTACGAATGGCATCGGTGACTTCCTGCTCCAGCCACTGTCGGGCTTCAGCCTGTTGCAGCGCCTGGGTGTCAACGGCGACCTGGGCGTGAACCCGTCGCTGACGTTGCGCAGGGTCGCCAATCGGAATGTCCAGTTGCACGCCTGCGTAGGCATTCCATCGCCTGTCCTGACGTTGCTGTGCATTCGACGAATTACGCTGGCGATCCTCGGCGGCTCCGGCGACCAGAGACAGGTCCCACTGTTGATGATTTTTGGCGATCAACAGGTCGATATCGGCCAGCTCCTCTGCAATGCGCTGTCGCAGGTAGGCGGGCTGACGTTGTCGGGCAATGCTCAATGCGTGCTCGGGATCGATGTCGATACGCTCGGCGCTCAGATCATCACTGGCGTGCAGCGGTGTGGTGAGGTCCAGCGCCAACAATTTCAGCAGCGCCCGACGGCTCGCCTCCAGGTGATGCGAGGCCTGTTCGGCATTGAGTTCCTGATAGGCCAGATCCGCCTCATTTTGCAGACGATCCACCTGCGCCATGCGCCCGGACGCAATCAACGCTTCGTTGACTCGCATCTGCTCGCGCGACCGCTCCAGCGCACGAGTCACAATCCGCAGTTGCTCTTGCGCCTTGAGCAACTCGCGGTAGGCAGACACGATTTGAGTCACGCTTTGCGCCACTGACGCTTCCAACCCGAGCCGATGGCTGCGTTCGTTCAACCGCGCGCGCTGGCGGGGAGCGGTGACGACGTCCCGCCCCGCGTTCTTCAGTAGCGGCTGCACAACTTCGATGCCCAGGCCCCGCTGTTGCTGGCGGCCTGCGCGATCAGTCCGATCGACCCGTTGCGCCCAGGACAGGCTGAAGCGGGTTCCCCATTCCGTATTGAGCGAGGCTTTCGGCGTCACGCTGACTTCCTGTCTGCGATCCTCCGAATCACGGCGTGCAACCTGCCGAGCGCTTAAATGAAAGCGCGGAGAGAAAAAAGCCTCCGCCACCTGCACGTCGAACTTCTGCGCCACCCGCTGCAAGTAGGAGCGGCGAATGTCCCGGTTGGTGCGCAGTCCCATTGCCACTGCGTCAGCCAGGCTCAATTGCAGGCTGCTGACAGTGCCTTGCGACAAGGCCCATTGGCCGCCCTTCGTGGCAGACACAGGCATACTCGGCGCAGACATCGGGGGTTCCGGCCCCACCTCACTTCGCGCCTGCTCAATCGACAGGACGCTGAACACCATCATCAATGGCCGCGCATACCCCATCAGGCGGACAGGCCGGATACACCGGCCAGTCCGGCTTGGGACCGGGCTACGGTCCCAAGCGAGGTGTTTCACAGCGATGAACCCGCCGGTGGCTGAACGCGCTCCAACAGCTCGGCAGCGGACATCGTCCCGAGCAAGGTCAGGATCTCGTCCTCCATCTTGAGCGGCCCATACAGGGCTTCCTCACGGTCCAGATGACCTTGCTGAACGCTGCGATAACCCTCGGGATAGATGCTCTTCTCGATGGGCAACAGCCGGTCGTAATGCTCCAGCAAACCCCGGAAAACGATGCGTCTCTCCACCACACCCCGGGTGGTGGCGATTAATTTGATGAAGATGTCTGCGTCACTCTTGCGTACCGCCTGATATGCGGCGTAACGCTCGACCAGCGTGTAAAGCCCGGAGTCGTCGAACACCACACCGCACAGCGCTTCGCGCCTCAGGCCCGCGAACGGATTGATCGCCGCCGTACGACGATGGCTCTGGGCCAAGGCAAATGCCACAGCCTGCTCGGCCTGCTGCAAGCGTTCCGGCGTCGTGAGCTTCTTGAGGTCTTCCAGGGCAGGCGCCTGTCGCCCCAGTTGCTCGATTTCCTCTTCAAAGGTCGCGAACACGCCACGGGGGCCGAGCCATTGTCGGTGCATCGTGTGCAGATCCTCCTTGCTGTACACAGCCTGTTTGTGAACCATTTCATGAAAGCGGTCCATTTCCAGGTCGTCGCCGTGGTCGGTGATGCCTGGACGCTCCGCGGTTGCAGGGCTGTGGTCGCTTGAATTGCAGTCAGTCATTGAGGCATTCCTTTTTGTTGTTGAGTCGAGAATCTGTTCAGTTCGTACGGCAGGTGGATCAGTCATCCCTGAGCGCTACAGCGGGTGAGAGTCGTGCGGCCAGTGCCGCCGGGTAGCAGCCGAAAAACAGACCGGTCATCAGTGAACTGCCGACCCCGAGCAGTAGCGCGTCGAATGACAGGTTCAATGGCCAACCGTTGAGCTGCGTGAATAACCAGGCGATGCCACAGCCGAACGCTGCCCCGAGCAGAGCGCCTATCACCGACAGGTGCGCAGCTTCGATCAGGAACAGTGACCTGATGTCCCGAGGCCGGGCGCCAAGCGCCATGCGCACGCCAATCTCACGACGGCGTTCACGCACGCTCATGAGCATGACGTTCATGACGCCTACCCCTGCCACTAACAGGGAAATCCCGCCAAGCCCCGCGAGCAGCCAAGCGAAGATGTCGGCCTGACGCTTGAGGCCATCAAGCAGTTGGCGAGGGATCTGTACGTTCACCTCATGCCCCCGCAGTCGCTCCTGCAACTGTCGCTGGAGCGATTGGGCGGCTACGGACGCGTCCACGTTCGGCTGCACCCTGGCGATCACATGTCCCAAGCGGATGGTTGAGGACAGTCGGGCCATGCTGTGTGCGGGTATGAAAACTGACGAATCGACGGGCACCGGAAGCAGCGGGTTGTGAGGCTGAGGCCTCAGAATGCCGATGATCTGAAATTGATAATCGCCGAGACCGAGCAAGTCTCCGGGCCGTAGCGGACGCGTTTCGATGCCCAATGCGCTGGCAGCTCCGTCGCTAATCACCGCGAACAGCCCGTTGCGATCCAGCCGCGAAATGAACCGCCCCGAAGCCAACTCAAGGCCCATGACAGGCATCAGCGCAGCAGAGGTTCCGATCACCGTGGCATCAAGTTCGGCACCGCCCGCCCTGACTTTGACGGCGTATTGGCTGACAGGCGCCAGCTGCATCAGCTCAGGCATCGCGAAGTGAACGGATCGAGTGTCCAAGGTGCCCGGCATTGGCGTTCTGCGCGAATCGAACCCCGGAAAACTCGCAACCAGAACGTCCGTGCCCAGCCCCTTGAAGGTCGCCATCGCGTCGTCCGATGCACTGCGACCGATGTTGAGCAGCGCGACGATCGATGCGCTCCCCACTGCGATGCCCAGCAATCCCAGCCAGGAGCGCTGCCCCATCGCCAGCAGGTTGTGCACAGACTCGGCAACCTGCATGGCCCAAGGACCGAGTGCCAGCGCGTCAGACCGCGACATGCCCGACACGCTCATATACGCGACCTTGAGCCACTTCGACCTTGCGCTCGAAGCGTGCGGCTAGGTTCGCGTCGTGAGTCACCATGACCAACGTCGCGCCTTGTTCACGGTTGAGCGTAAGGAACAGCTCCAGGATTTCGTTGGCACAACAGGGGTCGAGATTGCCGGTGGGCTCGTCCGCCAGAATCAGCGATGGCTGCCCCACCAGAGCTCTGGCAATCGCCACCCGCTGGCGTTGCCCTCCGGAAAGATCCGCAGGCCGATGCTCCGCCCGGTCGGCGAGCCCCACAGCCTGCAATTGTGCCAACGCCAACGCACGTGCCGACTTTCGAGGCACATTTCGATACGCCAGTGGCAGTGCGACATTGTCCAACGCACTCAAGCGCGGCAACAGGTTGAAGGCCTGAAAAATGAAACCTATATGCCGGTTTCGCCAGGCAGCCAGATCATTGGCGGAAGCGGCCACGATGTCGTTTCCGACAAATCGTGCACTTCCCCGAATGGGACGTTCCAGCAAACCCAGGATATTCAGCAGTGTGCTTTTGCCAGACCCGGACGCACCGACTATCGCACAGGTGTCGCCGTGATCTAGCGTGAAATCGATAGTATCCAATGCGCATAGCGTCGCACTCCCCCGAACATACTGTTGGCTAACGCTGCGTAATTCAAAAAAACATGATGAACAGGCTTCCAATTCATAACTCATGACGTTTCCCTGTCATTGCCCTACACCGTGCGCATTTATTCTTTTATGAACGCCACATAAGCGTCTGCCAGTAATACCAACGCCTATTAACGCCACCCAAGATACTTCCTATTATGCGCATTTGATTCACCGAAACAATCCGTCAAATGTAGGGGGTACTTGTGTTTTTCGTTTGCGTGGAACCACCACATGCAGCGCCATGAGTTGGGCACGGTTCTTCACATCATTCTTTTTCAGCAGTGCCGAAACATGATCACGGGCCGTGTAATCACTGATGCCCAATCGTTGCGCGATGTCCTTGTTGGTGTAGCCCAACAGCACCAGCTGCAAGACCTCATACTCCCGTGGCGTCGCCCGGTTCGCTCGTTGTCGCATAGGCTCTCCCTCTTGCATCGACTTGATGTCGCTTTTCGTGGATGCCTTCCCTGGCACTAAACTTCCCATCGGCGTCGACGGGCGTTTATTGAGCGTTAATTTGTCTTTTTTACACTTGAATTGAATATTCGGCATGAAGGTTATAATTTGCACCGCAAAAGGTAATTAATCCTACACTCCCTGAAGACAAATCCTTGATTTGGTCTTACAAAGGCATGCAACAGGCACAGTTCGGCTCATACGCAAACAAGGTTGCATATGAGGAGTGCGAGTCAGAGGTATAGACAGCGACAATAAACGGAACAATTCTCAAATACAATCACCCGTTACAAATCATGTGACGGCGCGAGGCTTGACTTGGGGTGAGACATTCATAAAACGAAGGGCGACTTGTACTAGAGTAAGTGCAAATCGCCGACGCTAAAAAAGGAAATGGATGACAAGAAATCAGGATGATGCCTGACTGAACATCTTCATGGCCCGCTCACGAATCTCGTCGGGTGTGAGGTCTTCCTTGTGAGTGCCGATGAACCAGAGATGGCCAAACGGGTCGCGAACGCTGCCGCTGCGATCGCCGTAGAACATGTCTTGAACATCGGTGACGATTGTCGCCCCCGCGTCCACGGCACGTTTGAACTGTTCGTCGACATCAGGCACGTAAAGGTGCATGGCGAAGGATGTTTTGCCGTGAGGATCAGCGCTGGTGAAGCCACCCTGATCACAAGGGTCGGCAAGCATCAGGCGAGAGTCGCCGATCTGCAATTCAGCGTGGCCAACACGGCCGTCGGGGCTGTCGAGGCGAAACATCTCGTTGGCGCCAAATGCGTTTTTATAGAACTCGATGGCTTTGGCGGCAGGCGAAACGCCCAGGTACACGGTCAGGCTATGCTGACCGTCGGGGATAGGTTTGACGCTCATGACGGTTCTCCTTGACTGTTCTGTGAGTCATTCGGATAGCGGTCAGGCAAGCGTAGTCCCGAGCGGGGCGTTGCTCAACGACGCCCCGTCAGTCAGTGGCCGCAGCGTGCAGGCAGTGCGTCATCCACTTGCATGCCCTTGCGCATGCCGAAGAACATGGCGGTCAGCAAGCCCACGGCGCCCATGATCGCGCAGTAGCCGACGCACACCCATGGGCTCCACGGCATCAAGGCGATCAGCGCCAGCGGCGTGGTGCTGGCCCATAACGCGTAGCTGATGTTGTAGGTCAGCGAGATGCCGGACACGCGAATGTTCGCCGGGAACAGTCCGACCATGACCGACGGCACCACGCCGACGATTCCGCACGCCAGGCCCGCGACTGCATAGGCCAGGCTTATCGGCAGCCACTGGATCACCAGACTGGCATACAGCAGGCCCACGCCCACCGGCAGCAGCAGGCTGTAAAGGACCACGCCGCGCCAGGCGCCTATGCGGTCCACCAGCATGCCAGCGAGCACGCAACCGATGTTGAGGAAGACAATACCGACGCTGCTCAGCGCGAAGGTGTCGCTGGGGCTCATGCCGAAGCGTTGTTGCATCACGGTCGGGGTGATCACCACCAGGGTCACGACTGCGGAGGTCAGCACACAGGTCAGCAGCGCAGCCGGCAACAGCGATTGGCGGTGCTCCCGCACCACGGCGCGCAGGGGCAGTTCGGTCATGCCTTGACGCTGGGCATGCAAGGCCATGAACACCGGCGTTTCGCTCAGCCAACGACGCAGCCAGACGCCGATTACCCCGAACACGCCGCCCAGCAGAAACGGGATGCGCCAGGCGAAGTCGAGGATTTCTGCATGGCTGAACACCTTGGCCAGCCACGTCGCGGTCAAAGCACCGATCAAGTAGCCGAACGTCAAACCGGCCTGCAACACGCCCAAGGCATAACCGCGATGGCCTTTGGGTGCATGTTCGGCGACGAATACCCAGGCGCTCGGCACCTCACCGCCCACTGCCGCCCCTTGCAAGATACGCAGGCCCAGCAGAATCAACGGCGCCCAATAGCCGATGTCGGCATAGGTCGGCATCACGCCGATCAGCAGGCATGGCAGGGCCATCATCATGATACTCAGGCTAAAGACACGCTTGCGGCCCAGCTTGTCAGCGAAGTGCGCCATCAGAATGCCGCCCAACGGACGGGCCAGGTAGCCGGTGACGAAGATTCCAAAACTCTGCAACAGCCGCAGCCACTCGGGCATTTCCGGCGGAAAGAACAACTGACTGAGGGTCAGCGCAAAGAATACGAAGATGATGAAATCGTAGATTTCCAGCGCCCCGCCCAGTGCCGCCAAGCCCAGGGTCTTATAGTCGCCCCGGCTGATCGGTTGTGGACGTGGTCGAAGAATGGCTGTCATGAGAGACCCCATTTGGCAGTTAAAACGGCAGTTAGGTGCGACAAAGGCGCGCAGGATAACAAAGCTGACGGGTTGAGGGCGGCTCGCAGACCACCGGCGTTACGTCACATCACAGGGCATACACGCCGGGCGTCATGCCGAACTGCGCACTGAACGCGCTGATGAAGGTGCTGACGCTGTCGTAACCGAGCCGTTGGGCCACACGGTTGACGCTGTCGCCCTCGGCCAGCAATTCAAGCGCTCGCTTCATCCGCGCGACAATCCGCCATTGCATCAGCGACATCCCGGTTTCAGCACGAAAGTGTCGGGTCAACCCGCGACGGGACATGCCGACCCGCCGCGCCCAGTCGTCGAGGCTGGTCTTGTTGGCGGGATCGGCGACGATGGTCAGGGTCATGCCGACCAGGTGTGGACTGCTGGGCATTGGCAGAAACAACGTGTTGGCGGGGGACACCTTCAACTCGTCAAACAACACGTCGAGCTGCCGATGCTGCGGCGCGGTGAGCTCCCCCGAGTGATCATTCCAGCCGCCGATGCGTTCGAGCAAGGCGCTGGACAGCGACGTCATGTCGAACACCGTCGGTGTGTTAGGAAACAGCGGACACAGATCGGGTCGCAGGTAGATGATCCAGCCTTTCGTGGCCTCGTGCACACGCGTGGCGTGGGCGACCCCGGGAGGAATCCAGCCAATGTGCCGCGATGGAACGACCCAACTGCCAGTGTCCAGCTCGGCCGTGATAACCCCTTGCCGGACGGCCCACAATTGACCCTCACGGTAACGGTGCAACGTCTCGTCACTGCCCGCCTGCAACAGCGCCGTGGTCAGCAGTGGTCGTCCATCCTGGATACGGCGTTGCAACGGGTACTGTGCTGGCATGGCCCGATTTCCCTGTTGAGTGGCTTGCCGACGGTAGCAAGCCAAAGGGCATGGCGCCAGTTTCAAATGTCGGTCAGTGCACCGATTCCATTGGCATCACCCGTTCCATGTAGAGGCTGCGCAACGCGATGCCGCTGGGGTGCTCGTACGCCTCATCGCGAATCGCAACGAAACCCATCGCTCGGTAGAAATCAGCGGCGTTGAGCGAAGCGTAGAGGTAGAGCCGGGTGAAGTGTTCTTCGGCGGCAATCGTCTCCAGACCGTCCATGAGGCGTTTACCGACACCTTGACCGGCGTGCGCGGGTTCGACGAACACAGCAATCACTTCGCCGCTTTGCCGGTCCAGAATGCCGTAGCCTAGCAGTTGACCGTCTTCCTGGGCGACCAGCGCGCATCGCGTGGCAAACAGCCGAAGGTACGACTCGGGGGGTGGCGACCCGCTCCATATCTCGACCTGTTCGGGCGAATAATGGCTGGCGCACAGCTGCCGAACCGCCCGGGTGCGCAGCGACCAGAGCAGGGGAATGTCCGAAATATTGCCGGGTTTGAGTTCGATCATGTCGCGATTCCGGAAGGAGAAAACGCACGAACGGTCGCGTTCGCGCACAGCCATTGAGCCAGAGCGACAGGATGCGCTTTTACATACGACGGTGAAAGGTCCGGGCCTCGTTTCTGGCCGCAGGCCAAACATCCCGTCGGCGGATGCTGAGAAACGGATTAAAAACTCACCGTCGCGGACAATCTCGCCGTGCGCGGTGCGCCGAGGAACAGGTAGTCGTCACCCAGGTATTCGCCCACGTCTCGCCAGTAACGTTTGTCGAACAAGTTGTCGACCGTCAGGCGAAACACGGTGTCGTAGCCATCGAGCCTGGTGCTGTAGCGGCTGCCTGCGTTGAACACGGTGTAATCATCCACCTTCACCGAGCCTTCGCGGTTGGCGTATTTGCTGGAGCTGTACTGCATGCCGCCTAGCAGCGCGAGGCCCGGAATCGGCAGGCTGTAGTCAGCGGACAGACTGCCGCGGAATTTCGGCACGTTGATCGCCTGATGGTCTTCATAGGCCGTTGTGTCGCTGTCTTCCACGCGAGCCTTGATGGCGGCGGCACTCGCCGAGATTTGCAACTGTGAAGTCAGCCAGCCGTTGGCGCTCAGCTCCAGCCCCGTGTTTTTCTGCTGGCCCTGCTGCACGAACGTCAACGTGCCGTCGTCGTTGGGCTTCGAATACTGGTAGGCCTGACGGGTCTGGAACACGGCCGCCGTGAAACTCATGCGTTGCCAGTCGTACTTGACCCCGGCTTCCAGTTGGCGAGAGATCGTCGGCGCCAGAATCTCACCGATGTTGGTGTCGAACACCGACGCCGTGGCGCCCAACGAAAGGCCTTTGCTGTAGCTGGTATAGAGCGAAACGTTGTCCACGGGCTTGTAGATCAGCGCGCCCTGAGGCAGGAAAATCGAGCGCTGCGTGTGGCGATTGTCGCTGCCGTCTTCGTTGTAGGCCTTTTCATCGAGGCGCGCCTGACGACCGCCGATCACGGTTTGCCATTGCTCGTTGAAGCTGATGCGGTCGGTTGCGAACAGACCGTACTGACGGCTGTCCAGACGGCGTTCGGTGTGACCTACGGGCAGGTCGGACGGAGCGAAGCTTTCCGGCGTTTCGTTGATGTTGCCGGACCCGATGTAATTGCTGAAATACGGCCGGGTATCGACCGTGCGGCGAAACGCGCTGGTGCCAAAGGTCAGCTCATGCTTGAGCCAGCCGGTGTTGAACAGGCCCGTCATGGCCGCTTCGACTTCATCGTTTCGGCGCGTGTCGTCGGGGCTGCGGAAGTCGTAGATGTCGTAGCCGCCATTGGTATTGAAATGGCCGGTCACCGGTGTCGCCGGGCAATCGCTTTGGTAGTAGCAGCCATAGGCGAACGCGCTGTAATCGTCGATCACCACGCGGCTGCGCGAGGCGCTGAGACTTCCCTTCCAGTCGTCGCTGAAACGGTACTCATAGCGACCGCTCATGTTCAGCGAGTCGATGCCCACCGGGTTCGACCCGCTCTGGTAGCCCAGCAACTTGCGCGGCGAGGCATCGTGGGGCAGCTCTGTTCCGCCGATGAGTTGATAACCCGGCACCGAGCGTTGCTCTTTGGTCTGGTACTCGACGTCCAATTGCAAGGTCGATTGATCATTGATGTTCCAGTCGAACGCCAGCGAGGCGAAATCCCGCTGGCCATTGGCGTGTTCGACGTAGGAACGAATGTCTTCGTGGGCGACGTTGGCGCTCAGGCCGAACTGTTTTTCGCTGCCAAACCAGCCGCCGACGTCCGTGGCGATATACCGCTCGCCGTGCTCGTTGGTGGACACCGTCACCGAGCGCACGTCTTCCGGGCGTTTGGTCTTGTAATTGACCACGCCGGCAGGCTCCGACACGCCGCTTTGCAGGCCGGACAGCCCTTTCAGCAACTCGACCTGCTCCTTGTTTTCCAGCGCCACGTTCTGCTCGCCGGTGATGCTGCGACCGTTGATGCGGTAGCTGTTCGCCGCATCCAGGGAGAAACCGCGCACGACGAAGTTTTCGTAGTAACCGACTGGCGCGTAGCTGTCGCCCACGGACGCGTCGTTACGCAGCACGTCGCTGAGCAATTTGGCCTGCTGGTTCTTGAGCATCTCCTCGCTGAACACCGAAATCGACGCCGGCGTGTCGCGCAAGGGGGTTTCATTGAAACCGCCCACCGACGCGCTGCTGGCCTGGTAGATCGACGCCTGTTCGCCTGAGACCTTGACGGCGTCCAGCGTCAGCGGCTCAGCCTCTTGCGCGGCCAGCCATGGCGAGACGAAGGCAATACTCAGCGGCAGCAGGCGGCGCGGAAAACCGGCTGCAGGTCGGCGTGGGGTGGTCATCGACAGTGAAGCTCCAGGAGGGATTGTTTCTCGGCGCACTTTTTACGTTCTGTATGGTTTTTTTACAACCTCGATACGTCCTCTTTGCACGTATGAAAACGCTCGAAACGGGGACGTCCACTCATCTACACTCGGCGGCCTATCTTGCAGGATATTTCCGTCATGACCCCTTCGCTGCTGCTTGCCGTTCTTGCCTCGGGCTTCATTTACGCCATTTCGCCCGGCCCAGGGGTGTTGGCGGTGTTCGGCATCGGCGCATCCAAGGGGCGACGCGCGGGTGCGGCGTTTCTCTGCGGGCATCTGCTGGGGGATGTGATCTGGTGCAGCACCGCGCTGGCCGCGATCATCGGCGCCAAGGTCATCGGGTCAACGACCTTCGACGTGCTGGGGGTCATCAGTGGACTGTTCCTGTTCTGGCTCGGCTGGCGGGCGATTCGCGCCGAACGCAGCAGCGAAGACGAGCCCAAAGCCCCAGCCCGCCACCCGTTCTGGCACGGCATCATGTTTGGCCTGACCAATCCGAAAGCCTACCCGGTGGCAGTCGCGACGTTCACCGCGCTGCTTTCCAGCCGGGTCGATCTGCTGAACTGGTCAATGCTGCCGCTGTTGATTCTGATCAGCACCTTGGGGGGTATCGCGGCCTACGGCATCATCATCGGCGTGGTCGGCGCTCGCCACGTGCGTACCCTGTATCAGCGCCACGAACTGACCATCACGCGGCTGTGCGGGGTGATGTTTATCGGGTTTGCGATTCACGCGTTGACCCACGCGGTGCCGGGGTTGTTGCCGCGCAAGCCCTGACATTCAGCGTAAGGGTGTGGCCGCCGCCTCTTCCGACAGCCACGCCAAAAACGCCTTCACCTGTGGATCACGCTCACGACCCGGCACACACACCGCCACATAACGCGGGCCGGGCAGGCTGACCTCCGGCCGGAACGCCACCAACTCTCCGCGCGCAACGCTGTCCGCCACCAGCACAGTGCTCGCCAGCACCAGCCCATGCCCGGCGACTGCGGCGCTCAAGGCGTAATGCTCGTCGTCGAACTGACGAATTCGCGCCTTTTTCAGCCAACCGTCGCTGTCTGCAGCCTCGCACCAGCTTTTCCAGTTGACCGAAAAAGCGCCCGGCATCGGCCAGCGCAAATCGATCAACTCCACCCGATGCTCATCCAGCGCGTCCAGCAGACCGGGCGCGCCATAGACGCCGAAACACTCATTCATCAGGTCCTGCTGAAACAGGCTCGGGTCATCGCGGCTGACGGTTCGGATCGCAAGGTCGATAGTGGAATCACGCGACAGATCGACCAGCTCATTGCGCGTGTCGATGTGGACATTGAACTGAGGAAATGCCCGATAAAAACGGCCCAATCGGGGAATCAGCCACGCCGACGCCAGTGCAGGCGTGGTCGACAGCGTCAGGGTTTGAGAAGCCGTTTCGGGGCTGAAGCTTTCCAGGCTGCGACGGATGTCCAGCAACGCCTGATGGCTCTGGCGATACAGCTGCTCGCCCTCTTCCGTCAGCGCCACGCCCTGACCGGACCGAACGAACAGCATCGCGCCCAGCCAGGCTTCCAGCGTCTTGACCTGATGGGAAATGGCCGCGGGCGTCACCGACAGTTCCTCGGCAGCCGCCTTGAAACTGCCCAGCCGCGCCGCCGCTTCGAAGGTGCGCAACGCATTGAGCGGAAGAGTGGAAAACACGGAAAGCTCCCTGCATGAAATGAATTGATGCGGAGTCAATTTATCTCATTTCACCCGACGCCGACGATTCGGTAGGGTGACGGCCATCGTTCTTCACGCCTCAGGATAAAGCCCATGCAAGGCCCCACACGCAAGGTGGTTCAAGCCATCCTCTACGAAGTCATCGCGATTGCCGTGCTGTCGCCCACCCTTTCACTGATCTACGACGACGGCCTGGCCCATGCGGGCGCGCTGTCCGCCATGCTTTCGGCCAGCGCGCTGCTCTGGAACATGGTTTACAACTCCCTGTTCGAATACTGGGAAGCCCGCCAGACCAGCCGCACACGGACCTTGGGCCGCAGGCTGCTGCACTCGTTGGGCTTCGAAGGTGGACTGGTGGTGATGCTGGTGCCACTGGTGGCCTGGTGGCTGGACATCACGTGGTGGAGCGCGCTGGCGACCAACCTGGGTTTGTTCGTGTTTTTCTTCTTTTATGCGTTGGTGTTTCAGTGGGGGTTCGACCGGGTGTTCGATGTGCCGGCGTCGGCGCGGGAGCCGGTGTCCGGCTGAGGGACAGCGCACCCATACATGGGGCTCATTCCAATCGGAAATGAGCCCCATGTATGACAGCTCACAACCCGTTTACTGCGCCAACCCCACCTTCAGCAATTTCCCGTTCTCTTCATCCGTCAGCACATACAGATAGCCATCCGGCCCTTGGCGCACGTCACGAATGCGGGCGTTAAGGTCGCCCAGCAGGCGTTCTTCGTGCACGACTTTGTCGTCCTTGAGTTCCAGGCGGATCAGCACCTGCGCGGAGAGCGCGCCGACGAAGATGTCGTGGTCCCACTGCTTGAATTTGTCGGCGCTGTAGAACGTCATGCCGCTGATGGCCGGGGATTTTTCCCAGACGTGAAACGGGTGGGTAACGCCTTCGACGATTTTGCCTTTGGATTCGGGAATCGGCTGGCCGTTGTAGTCGATGCCGAAGGTGGAAATCGGCCAGCCGTAGTTAGCGCCGCGTTCGATGATGTTGATCTCGTCGCCGCCCATGGGGCCGTGTTCGTTGGTCCAGACTGTGCCGTTCCAAGGGTTGAGTGCGGCGCCTTGCTGGTTGCGGTGGCCGTAGCTCCAGATTTCAGGGCGGACATTTTTCTGGCCGACGAAGGGGTTGTCGTCCGGGACCGAGCCGTCGGCGTTCAAGCGCACAATCTTGCCTTGCAGCTTGTCGAGGTCTTGGGCGGTGGGCCGGTTGTTGTTTTCACCCAGAGCGATGAAGAGGTAGCCGTCCTGGTCGAACACCATTCGTGAGCCAAAATGATTGCCCACGGACAACTTCGGTTGCTGCTGGAAAATTCGCGTGAAGCCTTCGATTTTGGTCATGTCAGGCGACAGCCGTCCACGCCCTGCGGCAGTGCCACCGGTCTGGCCATCCGCCGAGGCTTCGGCGTAGGTCAGGTAGACCATGCGGTCCTTGGCGAAGTCCGGAGACAGCACGACATCGAGCAAGCCGCCCTGCCCCTGCACCCAGACTTTCGGCACGCCGGACAGCGGCGCCGAAAGCTTGCCGTCGGGGCTGACCACGCGCAGGCTGCCCGTGCGCTCAGTCACCAACATGCCTTTGTGGTCCGGCAGGAACGCCACAGCCCACGGGTGTTTCAAGCCCCCCACAACCTCGTCCACCGTCAGTGTGCCCTCCTCGCTTTTGTACGTGGCGGCGGAGGCTTGCAACGAGAGACTGAAAAAGGCCGTTGCACACAGCGTGGCGATCAGGGTCTTGCGGAACAGGCTGCGATGGGACATGGGCGATCCTTTTGCTGAGGTTTTAGTTGCTGCCGCGCGCGTTGCTGGACGGGCGCGGTGACTGCTGACGAGTAGGGTAGCCGTTGCCAATGCCGCCGTTTTCCAGCGTGGGCATGCGTTGGGGTGACGTATTCAGGGTCGAATTGCGCGGGACCGGCGCAATGGGCTGAGTCCCTTGGCGGCTGTTGGGATTGGCGCGGCGAATGGCGCCGTCATCGACGTTGTTGTTGCTGCGGTTGGGGTAGCTGGCCGAGGCCAACAGTTGAGGGGATTGCGCGGAAGGCACATCGGCATGAGCCACGCCGACGCCCAACAAGGCAGTCAGGGAAGACAGAGCAAGACGTCGCAGAAAGCTGTTCATCATTGACCTCGGAGGCATGATTGAGTGGCGAGTCCGGTATTGGATGGCGCGGGCGGCCCTAGGTTCGCCACGAGATGCGCAGAGAGATTCGCGGTGCGAGAAAGGATGAGCAACCGGTAGGGCATTTCACTTTGTAACGATGAGTGTCTGGGGAGAGCCTGGGAAAGTCTGGGAGAGCCTGGAAAGCGGGCAGTCGCCTGCCTTCGATGATCGGGCCCGGGATTGGGTGTAACCTCTGCCGACGAAAAAAGCCGCCGAGTTCCGAACCTGCCATGTCCGACGCCCCTGCCCTCAAGGAAATCTTCAACCACGAACGGCTAAAGCACATTGCCGATGAAACCTTCGCGGTCTATCCGGCATTTGATCGCAAGCGCTTTATCGCCCAGGCGACAGAGGGTCTGGACGGCCTGTCCCTCATGCAACGCCTGAACCGGGTCAGCCAAAGCCTGCACGCCGGACTGCCCCAGGATTATCTCGCGGCACTGGACATCCTCTATCAACTGGCCCCACGCTTGAACAGCGCGTTCGTCAGCCTGATCCTCCCGGAATACGTCGCTTTGTACGGTCAGGACGACTTTGAACGCTCGATGGAAGCGCTGAAGTTTTTCACTGCCTTCGGCTCTTCGGAATTCGCCGTGCGGCACTTCTTGCGCCGGGATTTCTCACGGGCCATCGAGGTGATGCACGGCTGGTCACTTGACGACAACCCGCACGTCCGGCGTCTAGCGAGTGAAGGATGCCGCCCTCGCCTGCCGTGGTCGTTTCGGCTGGAAAACCTGATGGTCGATCCCTCGCCGGTGCTGGATATCCTCGACAATCTCAAGGCCGACGACAGCCTGTACGTGCGCAAGTCGGTGGCCAATCACTTCAACGACATCACCAAAGACAACCCCGAATGGGTGCTCGATCAACTGGAGGGATGGTCGCTGGACAACCCGAACAGCGCCTGGATCGCTCGCCACGCCTTGCGCTCATTGATCAAGAAAGGCGATGTGCGTGCGCTGACGCTGATGGGTGCGGGCGAAAAAGCGCAGGTGCTGTTGAGCGACCTCAAAGTGACGCCTGACGCCATCAGCCTGGGTGAGCGGATCGAGCTGGCGTTCACGCTGACCTCCACATCAAAGGACGTTCAGCGCCTGATCATCGATTACGCGATTCATTACGTGAAAAAATCGGGCGGCACCTCGGCCAAGGTCTTCAAGTTCAAGACGCTGGAATTGGCCGCTGGCGCGTCTGTGACCCTGCGCCGCGAGCAACAGGTGCGCAATTTCACGACCCGCGTGCATTACGCCGGACGGCACGAGGTGGACGTGTTGATCAATGGTGAATGCCTGGGCCGCAGCGGCTTCGACCTGAACGCGTGAACGAAGGCAGCCGGTCGGCTGCTGCACAAATCTTCCAGACCTGAGGGTAGGCTGGGCGCTAACGTGTGCAGCCGTGCCTCTTTTTTCAGGAGCCTCCATGCCCGAACGCAACTGGATCGATCTCAAGCAGGACGCCTTGTCCGGCATCGAGACGGTGCGCGCGCATTTCGAAGGGCATGCGTACGACCCGCATTGGCACGACAGTTATCTGGTGGGCATTACCGAGCAAGGCGTGCAGCAATTCAACTGCCGTCGTCAGCAGCACAACAGCACGCCGGGCAAGGTGTTTCTGCTCGAACCGGGCGAAATTCATGACGGACACGCGCCGGAAGCGGACGGCTTCACCTACCGCACGCTGTACCTCGACCCGCACTGGATGGACCGGGAGTTGCGCGCCCAGTTCGAAGAGGCGCCGGACAACGGGCACGTCAGCTTTGCCGCGACCCTGGCCGACGACAACCGCCTGGCCATCGCCACTGCGAACGCCTTCGAAGCCATGCACAGTGGCGAGCTGCGCATCGTGCGCCAGACCGCGCTGGACAACCTTTTATCGAGTCTCACGGACCATTTGCGCTGGCGTGCGCTGATCAATCCCGATCCGCGCCTGCCGCTGGTGGCGCAACGGGCGCGGGATTATCTTCACAGTCATCTGCATCAGGACATCGGTCTTGACGATTTGGCGACGGTGACCGGCGTCGACCGTTTTCGCTTGAGCCGGGCGTTCAAGGCAGCCTTCGGATTGGCGCCCCATGCCTACCTCATTCAACTGCGCCTGACCCGCGCCCGCCGCCTGCTGGCCTGGGGTGAACTGCCGGTCGATGTCGCGGCGGCGCTGGGGTTTGCCGATCAGAGCCATTTGGGCCGCTGGTTCCAGCGCGCCTACCGCATGGCACCTGCCGACTACCGCAAGCGCTGCTCAAATCTTCCAGACTGACACCCGCCCGCGCCGCGATCATCACGGCATGATCCTTCGCTGCCGAGTTGTTCCCCATGCAAGCCTTTCTGCCGTTCCTGCTGTTCGCGTTCGTCTCTTCGATCACCCCTGGCCCGACCAACATTCTGGTGCTGACCAACAGCTCCCGATATGGCTTGCTGCGCACACTGCCGATCGTCGTGGGCGGCTGCGCCGGGGCGGCGTTGCTGGTGTTGGTCGTCGGCACGGGGCTGGGCGACGTGCTGGCCCGTCATCATCAAGTGCAAACGGTGATGGCGTGGGTCGGCATCGCCTGGCTGACCTGGCTGGCGTGGCAGATTTTCAGCGCGCCCGCCGAGGCCATTGATCCTGACCAAGCGAGCACTGGGCCGCGACTGGGGCTCTGGAGCGCTGCCAGCCTGCAACTGGTCAACCCGAAAACCTGGATGATGGCGCTGGCCGTGGTGAGTGTGTTTGCCGGGACTGACGCGGATCGGATGCTGCGGGTGATGTGGCTGTCGCTGACGTTCTTTCTGGTAGCGATCCCGTGCATGGCTGCGTGGGCCTACCTGGGCGTGAGCGCTGCGAAGTTTTTCCGTTCGCCGCAGAGCATGAAACGGTTCAATCAAGTCATGGCACTGCTGCTGGTGGCATCGGCGTGGTTGACGTTGGTGGTGTGAGAATTCCCGCGTTGTCGCCAACATGCCCCAGGGTCGCTGAAGAACTGCGATCCTCTGTAGGAGTGAGCTTGCTCGCGACGACTGAGGCTTAGCCGCTAGAAATGTGGCGGATGTACAGGCCTCTTCCCGAGCAAGCTCACTCCTACAGGTTTTGCAGAAGCCTGAAGACTGATCCCGGCCGCAATGACAAATCTGTGCAAGGGACGCCCACATGATTTAATGCCGGCTTTCAACACGAATTCCGGACCTCCCGCCATGGCCCCTTTCTACGACGCGCGCGGCAATATCTACGCTGTGATTTCCCCTGAAGCCCTGCGTGCGCTGGGTGTGAATGTGCCGCTGTCTGCCGCCGACGCCGCGCTGGCCCGTCTAAGCTGGGCGCCTCAGGCGGTGGCGGCGATCTGTGACTGGCCTGAAGGCCAGCGGCCGGCGGGCAGCAAGGCTCATCGCTCCGACGGTCTCTTGGTCGGTCCGTTTCAGGACACAGCGCCGTTCGACGTGCTGATCGTCAACACTGACGCCACCCTCGCCGAGCGCAGTGGCAACGGGCTGACCATCTTCTCGCAATCCCTGGCCGACACCGGTCGCACACCGCTGGATCAGGCGTTCACGCTACGGGTGCATCACGACAGCGCCGACTCCGCCAGCCCGGTGCCGACGCAAGCGATGCCCACCGTGATCGACAGCGTGTCGGGGTTCTGGCTGGACATCGGCACGCCAGGCTTCGGGGCGAAAGCGGTCGGGGCCATCGGGCCAGGCGTCAGCGAGACCACACACAATGACGCGCCGGTCAATCGCGTCGAACGGCTCGCCACGCTGCACCCTCACTGGCACACCAGCGTGTTCGTCAGAGTCGGCAACCCTCATTGCGTGACGCTGGTCCCGGACGTGGAGTCCCTGCCCGGTTTCGATGCGCTGCACGACGCCCCTCTCAACGATGCCCTGACTCGCATCGCCTTCGCTGCGGGCGAATTCGGTGATGGCGACCCCTGCCCTGCTGGCATCAACCTGCAATGGGCCGCGCGCATCGCCCCCAACCGGATCATGGCGCGGGTGTTCGAGCGCGGCGAAGGGCCGACCGCCTCCTCCGGAACCAGCGCCAGCGCGGTGGCGTCGACGGCCTGGCTCTGCGGCTGGGTCGAGGCGGGTCTGGTTGAGGTGGTGATGCCCGGCGGCACAGCACCGATCCGGCTCATCGAGCAGAACGGCCAATTGCACCAGGTCCAGCTGTTCGGCGCGGCCCATCCACAGCACTGATCTACCCCACCGTCGCGCTGTCCTTCCTGAAGACGGCGCAGTTTTATGTGGTCATTTGTGAATTCCAACGCAATCGCATGTGAAATTGCCACTATTCGGATTGCAACCGCCATGAGGTTGACTATGCTCTGATCCAACGTGGCTCGGCGCTGACAACACGCCGTGCACGGGCCGCATCAGTCATCGACACTGGAAGTCAGGCGCCGCATATGGACAGGCTCGGTCACCCCGCAAATCGACTACCGCTGATCGCTTCGATTGTGATCAGACGACTGGTATTCACAAGTTTTAACATTCCCCAACCCTTCTATTACGCGCCCGGCAGCCCTTTTCGGCAGTGCTCATTGCCGTGCGATGTCATACCGCCATGACTCATGCACGACGCCCTCAGGTCGATTTCCGTATCAGCCAATCAAGGAAGACGGTCGCGTTGACCGCGTTTTCGTAATTATCGAGGTGTCTGGCCCATGTTCAATTCCGTCCGCAAGGCTGTCGAAGCCGAGTTGCAAGTTTCCACCGCCGCGCTGTGCCAGTCGAAGGCCAAGCTGGCGGCGATCAGCCGTTCCATGGCCATGATCGAATTCACGCCGGATGGCATCATCCTCGACGCCAATGAGAATTTTTGTCTCACCATGGGCTATCAGCCGGGTGAGCTGGTCGGCAAGCATCACCGGATCTTTTGCGAGAAAGCGTTCTGCGACAGCGAGGCCTACGGCAAATTATGGCGCGACCTGGCCCGTGGCGAACCGCTGTGCGGCGAGTTCATGCGTCTGGACAAATCCGGACGGGAAATCTGGCTGGAAGCGAGCTACATGCCGGTCTATGACACCGACGGCAGGGTTCAAAGCGTGATCAAAGTGGCGTCGGACATCACCGCTCGGGCGCACAAGAGCCACGAAAACCAGAGCATGATCTGCGCGATCGGCCGCTCGATGGCGATGATCGAGTTCTCCCCTGACGGTCGGGTCATCACGGCCAACGAAAACTTCCTCAAGACCATGCATTACACGCTGGCCGAGATCGTGGGTCAGCACCACAGCCTGTTTTGCACCCGCGCCGAAGTGGAGTCCCCGGCGTACAAAGCGTTCTGGGCATCGCTCAATCGCGGCGAATACCACGCCCATCGTTTCGAGCGGGTCGATAAGCACGGTCAGACGGTCTATCTCGAAGCGACGTACAACCCGCTGTTCGATGCCAAAGGGCGTCTGTACAAGGTGGTGAAATTCGCCAGCGACATCACTGAACAAGTGACCGTGCAGCGTAACGCCGCCACCACTGCCCACGACACCTCGGTGCGCACCGATGCCTGTGCGCAGAAGGGTTCCAGCGTGGTGCAGCAAACGGTGGAGGTGATTGAGCAGATTTCCAATGACCTCAACGAAGCGGCGCGCAGCATCGATGCGGTGAACAAACAGTCGGAAATCATCGCCACCATCGTCCAGACCATTCGCGGGATTGCCGATCAGACCAACCTCCTGGCCCTCAACGCGGCCATTGAGGCCGCACGCGCGGGAGAGCACGGCCGTGGGTTTGCGGTGGTGGCCGATGAAGTGCGAGGGCTGGCAGCGCGAACCAGCAAGGCGACCATCGAGATTGTGGACGTGGTGCGACAGAACAACGAGCTGGCCAAGAGCGCGGTGTCGAGCATGCAGTCGAGCCTCAGCCGAACGGGCACCGGGGTGGAACTGGCCAATGAGGCCGGGGAAGTGATTCTGGAAATCCAGCAGGGATCGCGGCATGTGGTGGATGCGATCAGCCAGTTCAATTCGACGTTGCGGCTGGATTGAGCCCATCACTCGGGAACACTACGCACCTGTGGGAGCGAATCCATTCGCGAAACGGACGATCAGTCAATAAATCCCTATCGATTGTACTGACGTCTTCGCGAATGAACTCGCTCCCACAGGATCAATCATCCGCCAACATTTATTCGCCGATATCCTCATTCCACAATTCAGGCTTGTCGGCGATGAATTGCTTCATCAGCCCGATGCAGGTGGCGTTGTGCACCACGTCCACTTGCACGCCTCGCGAGCGCAAGAGTGCTTCTTCACCCATGAACGTTTCGTTCTCGCCGACGATGATCTTGCGAATGCCATACAGCAGGATCGCGCCACTGCACATCGCGCAGGGTGACAGGGTCGTGTAGAGCGTGGCTTCGCGGTAAACCCTGGCGGGCTGGCGTCCGGCGTTTTCGAACGCGTCCATTTCGCCGTGCTTGATCGCGCTGCCTTCTTGCACGCGACGGTTATGGCCGCGACCAATGATCTTGCCGTCGTGGACGATCACCGAGCCGATGGGAATGCCACCCTCGTCCAGCCCCTTCTGCGCTTCGTCGATGGCCGCCTGCATGAATGGGTCCATGGTCTCTCCTTCCCCTGTCGATCAAAAAATAGGCCGGACGCTGCTCGCAGCACCCGACGCCTCAAGGCTTGGCTTTTTTCAGCGCGTTGTCCAGCGCGGTCGACACATAGACTTTGAGCAACTCGCTGGAACGGCCTTTCATGTCCATGCCGACGTCGCGCTGCTTGGCGCGGAATTTATTGGCGATTTCAGGCGGGGGATCACCCGCGTCGAGGGCCGTCAGTTCGTCAGGGGTGAACGAAGCCGAGTAGGCAGCGGCGAGGTTTCGATCCCATTCCTGTTGATACTGGGGCTGCAAATACTGAAGTTCGTCCTTGACGATTTCCTGAGCCTTGGTGCGTCCGACGGCTTCGACGATGGTGGTGAACGTCACAGTGCGCGACGCCACCTGGTACCCCAGCCAGCCGAGGCTCTCGCCCAAATGATGATCCTTGACGAAAGCCAGCGCGTCGGGTGCTGTAGATGCGGTGGCCGGTGGCTGAGCGGAGGGTTGTGCTGGGCGCGAGGCTGAGGGATCGGGAGCGGTGTCGCCCGCCATCGCACAGTTTGACGCCCCCACCAATACGCCAAACAGCCCTCCGGCCGCCAAGTTCAAAATCGTCAACGCAGTCGATCTGCTATATCCCATGTCCTCTCCCCGGCGACTTTTATCTGTGTGATCAACTCACTGACTCCCCCGAACGCTAGCAGTTGAGCGACGCTTTACCAACTGATCGAACGCGTGCCCGGCTCAAGGCGAGCGGTGCGTTCAGGGGTGAGACCACAGATTCGGGGCAAGGTTGAGAGGAGATTGCAGTCTGGAAGACCGGCACAGAAGGGAGTGGGCTTGATCACGAAGGGGCCAGATCATCCACATCCCTGTGGTTTCTGGAATCAGCCTTCGTGGGCAAGCCCGTGCACACAAGGGGAATTGCTCGAAACGACTTACAACCCCGCCGAGACCTTCTTCGCGATGTCAGCAGGCACCCACGCAGTCCAGATTTCCGGGTGGTCTTTCAGGAACGTCTTGGCCACCGCATCCGGCTCCAGACGTTTCTCGCTCATTTCGCCGAGGGTTTTGTTCAGTTGATCAATCGGCAGATCAACCTTCTCGAAGAAGCTCACCAGCTCTGGGTATTGCTTGTGAAACGGCTCGGACACGCCAATGGCCAAGTGCGCGGCCAACGAGGCCGATCCGATCGGGTTCGGGTTGGAGGCATCGGACAGCGTCTTCCACGCGGCCTCATTGAACGGCGGCTCTTCCAGCTTGATCAGCTTGAAACGGCCCAGCAACGGCGTCGGTGACCAGTAGTAGAACAGCACCGGTTTGTTACGGCGAATCGACGAGGCGATTTCCGCGTCCAGTGCCGCGCCCGAGCCGGTGCGGAAGTTCACATAGGTGTCGTTGAGCTTGTACGCCTTGAGCTTCTGGGTGTTGACGATTTCAGAGGTCCAACCCGTCGGGCTGTTGAGGAACCGGCCCTTGCTCGGGTCTTCCGGGTCTTTGAACACGTCTTTGTACTTGGGCAGGTCAGCCACCGATTTGAGGTCCGGCGCCAGGGGTTTGATGCCTTTTTCCGGGTCACCCTTGATCACGAATTCCGGCACCCACCAGCCTTCGGTGGCGCCTTTGACGATGTTGCCGAGGCCGTAGACCTTGCCTTCGGATTCCGCTTTCACCCACGCGGGGCTGCGACCGGCCCACTCTTCACCGATCACTTGAATGTCGTTCTTGGCCAGCGCCGCTTCGAGGCTGACCGTACTGCCTGGCAGCTTGTCGGTCGGGTAACCGTAGCCCTTCTCGACGATAGTCCGCAGGACTTCTGTGATCAGGCTGCCGCTTTCCCAAGTGATGTCGCCGAAGTGAATGGGCGTGGTCTTTTCAGCGCTGTGCGCGGGCTGGGTCAGAACCGCCAACGCGAGCAGCGAGCCGCCCAGCAAGTGTTTGATCGATGTCATGGTTGTCTCTTTTTAGTTCTGGTTAATGAGGTCGGTCACATCGTCAGCGATCAAGCCCCTGTCACGGCAGGCTCGGTCGGCTTCGGCACAGCACACGTTTCACTCAAGACCTGCGCGCACGTCGCAGGTTTCAGTTTTTTCACATCAGCCCCCAACCTGTGATCTGCGAGGCGGCTCACAACGCTGGCAATCCCAGGCGGTGCGCATGTTGTTCGTAATCGAGCAGCACCTGGTAATCCTCTTCGCGGGCGGGCAGCACTTCGCTGATCGCCAGCACCTGCGCAACGTGCGGCAGGTCTTTGAGGGCCTGATTCAACGCGGCCCGAATCGCCTCGGCATCCGCGCCGACGCGGGTGATATAGGGCAGGCACGGCCCCTCGGCGGTGCGCCCGATCACCTTCACTCCCGCCACCTCCTCGCTGTGATCCCGAGCGAGATAATCGAAGGTCACGCTGTCGATGGCGGCAAGATCCCCGTGCCCTTCCTTGATCGCGGTGAGGCTGTTGCGATGGCCCCCGGTCAACGACACTTGGGCGAAGAAAGTGCCGCCTTCTTGCAGCGGTGCCAACGCGTGGCGAAACAGGTTCATGCCGGAATTGGAGTCTCGGGAGTTGAGCAGCCCGTGACTGCCGCGGAAATCCTCCAGCCGCCCACGCGCATCATCGGTCCTCGCCACCAGCACGCTGCAATGGTTGCCATCAGCGCTGTGGCGCAGTTGATACACCGGACGTCCCACCACCTGAACCTGCCCCCGCAGTTGGGTCATCAGCGGGTAGCCGCAGGTTTGCGTGATCAATAAATGCGGCGACAGCCAGAGCTGCGGCAAATCAAGCGACTGGGCGTCCAGGCGTTCTGCCCCGAGCAGTTCAAGCACGCGGCTCACCCATTGCTCCTGCGCCTCGCGCACGCGGTCAGGGGCAACGTACATTCTTAATTCTGCGTAGCCTTGAGCCATGTCGGGATACCGGTCGGGTGCGAAGGTCGCCAAAGGAATACTCGAACCCCCTGATCCTTCACGTAAGGAAGAAGCGGCCCTGCAATTCTGCACATGACCGATACAACGTTGTACATCGAGACCGGAAAAGATGTAGATCGTTTGGTTATGACGACCAAACCAAATGTGCCACGCGTCCCTCAAGTGTGCGTGCTAGCCTCGGCCATCACTTCCTGCCGTTAACCGGGATGCACATGAAAACAACGCTGTTAGCCGTTTCCCTCGCGGCCCTTTTCGGGTCGTCACTGGCCACTGCCGCCACACCTGCTTCCGCGTCAAACATCAGCCATGAACAGTTCGCCACAGTGCTCAAGGGCGACTGGCGCGTGCCCAAAAATGCGGCCCGCGATCAGTACCGGCATCCGGAACAGACGCTGACCTTCTTTGGCGTGCGCACCGATCAGACGGTCATCGAAATCACGCCGGGCAATGGCTGGTACAGCGAGGTGTTGGCCCCGTTGCTCAAGGACAAAGGTCATTACGTCGCCGCCATCGTCGACCCTTCGGAAAACGATTATGCGAAAAAATCCGCCGAGAGCCTCCGGCAGAAATACGCCGCCGACCCTGCGCATTACGGCAAGGTCGACGTCGTAGCGTATGCCCCCAAGGCTCCGGTTTTCGGCAAGCCTGGTTCGGCGGACACCGTGCTGACCTTCCGCAACGTGCACAACTGGGTCGATGAAGGCAATGAAGCCGCCACATTCAAGGCGTTTTACACCGTGCTGAAACCGGGCGGGACGTTGGGCGTGGTCGACCATCGGGCCAAGCCGGGCACCACGGCCAAGGACAACGAAAAGAACGGCTACCTGCCCACCGATTACGTGGTGAAGCTGGCCGAAACCGCGGGGTTCAAGCTGGTGGGTCAGAGCGAAGTCAACGCCAACCCCAAGGACACCAAGGACTACCCCGACGGCGTCTGGACCCTCCCACCCGCGTTGGTGAAGGGTGATCAGGACAAGGACAAATACCTGGCGATTGGCGAGTCGGACCGAATGACATTGCGGTTCGTCAAACCGGGCAAATAGGCTTCAAGAAAACGGTCTGTAGCGCGCAAAAGCACCTGTGGGGCCGGCTTGCTGGCTCCCACAATGAGGTCACATTTCACTTCCTACCCCCGCGATCAATCATCCGCATTCGGGTCCATGTCGGGGAACAGGACCTCGGTGAAGCCGAAGCGGGTGAAATCCTTGACCCGCGACGGGTACAGACGACCGATCAGGTGATCGCATTCATGCTGCACCACCCGTGCGTGAAACCCTCGCGCTTCGCGCTGAATCGCCTTGCCATCGGGATCGAACCCTTCATAGCGGATGTGCTCGTAACGCTCGACCACACCGCGTAAACCCGGCACGGACAGACACCCTTCCCAGCCTTCTTCCACGGTCGGTTCCAGCGGCGTGATCAGCGGATTGAGCAGAATGGTCTGCGGCACAGCCTCGGCATCCGGGTAACGCTCACTGCGCTCGAAACCAAAGATCACCAGTTGCAGATCGACGCCAATCTGCGGCGCGGCCAACCCGACGCCCCCCACGCTGCGCATGGTTTCGAACATGTCGTCGATCAGGGTTTTCAGCTCGCGCGAGCCGAACATCGACTGGGGCACGGGCGGCGAAATACGCAGCAGGCGCTCGTCACCCATTTTCAGAATTTCACGAATCATGGAAGAACCTTTCGAAAGGGGCGGATGCACCGGTCAGATGCGCATCCTGCCACAAGGATCGATCAGGGTTTATCGGTTTTGAGCGGTTGCAGGGGCTGCAGCGCCGGTTCGTAATCATGATCGTGATCGTGGGTGTGATCCCGTCCCAGACCCGAGACGTGCTTCTTCGCAATCACGGTCTCACCATCCGCATTTTCACCGCCATCGCCCGCCACTTTTTCACCCTTGGCCTTGCCCTCTTCGGACATGTGCTCGATCACGGCATTCATCTCTGCGCCCAGCAGCAAGACCGAAGCGGAAATGTAGAAATACAGGAGCAGAACAATGATCGCCCCGATGCTGCCGTACATGGCGTCGTAGTTAGCGAACGTCTTCACGTAATAGGCAAAGCCCAGCGAGGCCACGATCCACACCACCACTGCCAGCACCGAACCGGGCGAAATGAAGCGGAATTCCTGCTTCACGTCAGGCATCAGGTAATACATGGTCGCCACCGAGACCATCAGCAAAATGATGATCACTGGCCAACGCAACAGCGTCCACAGCGTAACGATGAACGCTTCCATGCCGATCTGCGCGGCGAGCCAGCTCATCACCTGGGGGCCGGTGACCATTAGCGCGGCAGCCGCCAGTAACATCCCGGCAAAGCCCACGGTGTACAGCACCGACAACGGAATACGCTTCCACACAGGGCGCCCTTCCGCGACGTCGTAAGCAGCGTTCATCGCGCTCATCATCAGCCGTACGCCTGCCGAGGCAGACCACAGGGCGATCACGATACCGATGGACAGCAAGCCGCCCTTGGACTGTTGCAACTGGTCAATCACGGGGTTGACCTGATCCAGCGCCACAGGCGGCAGGACCATTTCCGACTGCAAACGCAGCCAACTGAAAAAATCAGGCAAATGCAGGAAGCCGATCAGCGCGATCAGGAACAGCAGAAACGGGAACAGCGAGAACAACATCTGGTAAGCCAACGCCGAGGCGTAGGTCGACATCTCGTCGTCGAGAAACTCTTTGACCGTCCTGACCAACACGGTTCTCACACGTAGCTGGCGCAAATCCGGGAATATCATGGCGTCTCCTTTCGCGACGTAGACGTATCTGAAGCACATTTACCTATACGAGCGGGCAAACGCTTTGAAATTCCATAGGCCCTCTGGAACGGGGCGGCTTTTTACATCCAGTTAAGCACTTTTGCCACGACGAATACGTTGCAGGATGTCTGTTGCAGAATGTTTTGGGCCGGACACAATAACGGCCATCAAAGGATGGCCGCTACGGGTCATGCAGTGTGTCGCCAGGGGCTCCTGATTAACCGAAGCCGCAGCGCGCAGGCCATCAGGCCTTGTCGACGCCTTTTTTCACGGCATCTTTGGTTTTGCCAACCGCTTGTTGCGCTTCGCCCTTGAGCTCTTGCGCCTTACCCTCGGCTTTGAGTTTGTCGTTGTCGGTGACTTTGCCGACGCCTTGTTTGACATTACCGGCTGCTTCGTTGGCCATGCCTTTGACTTTATCGCCAGTGCTGCTCATCGTGTTTCTCCTCGGTAAGAATCAGGTGTCATAACCTCGACATAAACATTGACCGGCCCCCGTCCGCGAGAGTTTCAATTATTTCAGAGGCGGTTTTTTCGTCGGCTGTGAGGCTTTTCATCGCCAGCTCCAGTTTGGGCTTTATGTTTGCCGGACAACCCCGGAGAATGCGCGGCCGAACCGGATTGTGATTATCCTGCCCTTTCAGCGGACACACCCTCAGGATCACGAGAAAGCGCTACACAGGAACGTTATGAAAATTGACAAGCAGCAGGCCATCGCGCGCCGCAATGAGCAACTGGGTGGCGCCGTGCTGGGCACCAACAACACCCATTTCGCCGTACTCGACCCCAAACGCAACATCTGGTGGTTCGACCTTCCCGTCGCGCGTCTGGCGGTCGGTCAATACGAATGGCTGCATCTGCTGCTGCACGCGCCGAGCACCGACGAGCTGATTCACCTCAAGGTGACGACCAGGTTCCTGCGTGAGCAGAAGGACGGCGTGGTGATTCGCAACGAAGGCAAACGCAAGTCCACGGTCAGCTTGGAGCTGTCAGCGGACAAGGATTCGTACCTCAAGGACATGCGTCCTAACGGCGCTAATCTGAGTTTTGCGGCATTCGTGCAGAAGTAATCAAGGGCATACTTCGCCTTATCAGTCCTGTGCAAATCATCCTGTAGGAGCGAATTCATTCGCGAAAAGGGTCCAGCCGATGCGATGCGTCGCCTGAAATGCCTTCGCGAATTCGCTCCTACAGATTCATATCGCCTGGACCTTGAACCTGCGCACGGTCCAACACCCCACCGCCCCCGCCACACCCGACGCGAACGTTCCCCACGCCCAGTCCACCAGCGCCAGTTGCGAAGGCCAGCCCTGCAAGGTCGCCCAGTTGGTCAAGTCATAGGTGCCGTAGGCCATCAGCCCGAGCAACGCGCTATACCCCGCTGCGTATTTGAGGCTGCCAGCCCTCACACCTGGCAACACGCCGATCACCACGATGCCCACGATGTAGATCAGGTAGAACAACAGCGCCGGGAAAATCACGGGGGTTTCCAGCATCAACGGCCCCAGCCAGGCGCGATAGGTCGGCCCCATCAATACACCAAGCCAGAGGCCGTCGAGCACCAGAAACGCTGCGAGCGTGGACAGATAAGCGCTGAGAAATCGTTTCATGGGCACACCCCGAGCAAGCCATGAGTCGCACCGGTTGGCGCGCTCATTGGCTGTGACCTGCGTTCATCGACGATAGCTGCAAAAAGCGTTGCGCTTTCTCTCGACGGCGATGCGAGCCGCGCAGGAAGGGGTGAATCAGACCAGTTCGATACGGTCCGCGTGAATCACGATCTGACCCTGTTTGTACAACGCGCCGATGGCTTTCTTGAAGTTGCCTTTGCTGACCCCGAACAGGTTGCTGATAACCGCCGGATCGCTCTTGTCGCTGACGGGCAGCACGCCGTTGTTCTGGCGCAACTTGTCGAGGATCTTGGTGTTCAGACTGCTCGCCAATTGTTCGCCCACGGGTTGCAAGCTGAGGCTGATGTTGCCGTCGCTGCGTATTTCCTTGATGAAGCCTTTTTCCTGTTTGCCGGAACGCAGGAACTTGAACACTTCATTCTTGTGAATCAGGCCCCAATGCTTGTTGTTGATCACGGCCTTGAAGCCCATGGACGTTTCTTCAACCACGAGCAGGTCCACTTCCTGCCCCACGGTGTAGTTGACAGGCACTTTGTCCAGATAGCGGTCCAGGCGCGACGTGGCGGTGATGCGGCGGGTGTGCTTGTCGAGATAGACATGCACCACGCAATAATCCCCGGCTTTTAGCGGACGCTTTTCTTCGGAATACGGCAGCAGCAGGTCCTTGGGCAACCCCCAGTCCAGGAAGATGCCGATGCTGTTCACTTCCACCACTTTGAGACTGGCAAATTCACCGACCTGAACTTTCGGTTTTTCCGTGGTGGCAATTAACTTGTCATCGCTGTCCAGATAAATGAAGACGTTTAACCAGTCTTCGTCTTCACTGGGAATATCTTTGGGAATATAGCGGTTGGGCAGCAATATTTCGCCGTCCTGCGCACCGTCCAGATATAAACCGAAGTTAGTGTGTTTAACCACTTGCAAACTGTTGTAGCGCCCGACTAAAGCCATGTCCAAATACCCTCATTGCGTGGGCGGCATTCTACCCGAGATTGGCGCGGTCTGGCCGGTCGTGCGAGGGCCGTTTCTCAGCAGGCGTTGCGGGCCTTGAAAATCAAGGCATTGGTGGAGGCAGGCGGCCAGAGAAAAGGGAAATCGTCTCCATTCGTCAGATCGAATCAGCGATTTCGCGAAAAAATTTCCCCCATAGCGGGTCGCATTTCGGTGATGCCCACGCAATTAAAACAGGCAGTTAGCGGGTATTCCCAAGGTATGATTTGCGTCGCAGTCAATACCGTCCTCCCCCGCAGGCTGTATATTTACCGCGCAATTTTCTGCGTATTCCGATAAGATGGCCGGCCGTATTAAATTTATATAGGTCAATTGCAGCCATGCGCGTAAAAGCATCCAACTCGAAAGCCAAGCCAGCTCCTGCCGTTGAGACCAGCGATTCGATCAACGCACAAATCGCGGCTTTCCTGAAGTCCGGCGGCGAAATCCAGCAGATCGCAAAAGGCGTCAGCGGCCAGACCTTCGGCACATCGAAACAGATCTCCCTCGGTAAAAAGTAAATTTTTCCCCGCCTCCGCGGTCGACATCCAGGCGCTTTGATCACAAGGCGCCAGGTCCATCGCTCCCAGAATCATTAAGCCCGCTTCTACAAAGCTCTGCTTTACTGTCTCGACACAGGCCACTCGTCTTCGATTGGCGGCTGTAGGTGACAGGCCGGACGATGCCCTGAATGACCCGACGTCTCAGCGGAAATCCGATATGAAGAAATGGATGTTTTTCAGCGCCTTGCTCTGTCTTGGATTGGGTGGCTGTGTAACAAAGGGCTGCGATGTCACGACGGTTGGCAGCGGTTGCCGATCCGACTACCTGCTCTATCAGAACGACATGTTGCAGGCCAAGTGGATCATCAACGAGCGTCGTCAGGACAGTTACGAACTGGCGAGCGCATTGCTGAGCCGTGCAGCCAAACAGGACAAGACCGGGGAAGCCGAGTTTTATCAGGCGGTGCTGCAACTGCGGCTGAACCCTGAAGGCTCGCAGGTGCATGATTTGCTGCAGAGCTCCGCCGACAAGAAATACCCGCTGGCCATCGCGCTGCTCGCGCAACTGTCCGGCTCTGTAGATCAGGACAAGGCCCGTAGCTACCGGGCGAAGTACGACGAACTGGACGTCGCCAAGAGCGGTTACCCGTCATTTCCTCAAGCGCTGATCGTGGTCAACAAGTTGATTTCACAGAACAACTGATTGCGAAGTTCACATTTTCTGCCATGAATCGACCAGCGGTCGATTCATGCGCGCATTCGCCGGTATGCTTGCGAGGCTCTAGCTCGCGGTTCTTATCGGCGCTCCTGCGTTGCGCCCATCATTCAGATAAGTACCTTCGATCCACTCCTCTGAATCCGAACAGGAGTGAAGCATGCCTTATGCTCGCTGTTTTACCCGCTGGACCGGCGCGCTGCTGACAGGTGCGCTATTGATCCATCCCCCCGCTCGGGCTCAGGTTCTGGAACGTGACCTCGGAGACTTCAGTCTCAAACTCGGCACCACGCCCAGCCGCTCCATGGCTCAGGGGCTGGTGACGCCAAGCGCGGGAGACTCGAAGTTCCACGGTGGCCTGGACCTCACCCACGAAAGCGGTTTCTACTTCGGCCAGTGGTCGCCCAGCGCGGGCCTGGCGCCGAACACCACCCTTGAAGTCGATTCCTACCTGGGCTTCAAGAAACCCTTCGACAAAACCCTGGGCTACGAGCTGGGCGTGATCCGCTACAGCTACCCCAATACCAGTCAGATCGACAGCCACGAGCTGTACGCCGGTTTTCGCATTTTTGACAGCCGCATCGGCACCGCCGTGAGCACAGACGCCGGGCGTCAGGACAGCACGCTGTTTCTCGACCTTGGCGCATTGGGCGGTTTCATGCCACTGGGGCTGGACCTGCGCATGCAATACGGCAATCACCAGCTCGATGCGCCTACGGTCATCGACGGCGGGGGTGTGGTAAGCGCCTACAACGACTGGTCGTTCAACATTTCCCGCCCATGGCTGGGGATGGACATGAACCTGATGTACAGCGGCTCCAGCCTTAATGGTGCCGATTGCAGCGCTTACAGTGGGCATAACACCCAGTGCGAAAGCGCAGTGACCCTCAAGATCGTCCGCTCGTTCTTCTGATCGGCTGAACCGCCTTGCCCTGACTCGCTCTATAAAGAGGAGACGAACCGGCAAGGAGCGGACATGCGCATTGTGTTGAAGACCTGTATTTCGCTGTGGCTCAGCCTGCTGCTCGTCGCAGGGTGTAGCCAGATTGGTCTGACGTACCGGCATCTGGACCTGATCATTCCGTGGTCACTCAGCGACTATCTGGCGATGCACTCGAATCAGAAAGACTGGCTCGACGAGCGCATCAAGGAACACCTGACCTGGCATTGCACCACCCAAATTCCTGACTACCTCACATGGCTCGACCGCCTGCAGAACATGGTCGAAACCAATCAGGTCAACGAAACTCAGCTCAAGGTGCGCACCGCCGAGGCCCGTCAGGCCATCGCGACCATCTCCCATGAAATCACGCCGTCGGCGGTCGAGTTGCTGCGCCAGTTGGACGATCAGCAGGTCAGTGAGATGGAGGCCGCGTTCGCCAAAGACTTGAGCAAGCATGAAGCGGAGTACGTCGATCAGCCCTTGGACCAACAGATCAAGGACAGGGCGCAACGCATGGAGAAACGCCTGAACCCGTGGGTCGGCAAACTTAGCCCGGCGCAAAAGGATCGCGTGATGCAATGGTCGACGTCACTGGGCGAGCAGAACCGGGTCTGGATCGACAACCGCGCCCACTGGCAATCGCTGCTGGTGACGGCCGTCAAACAGCGACAGGCGCCGGATTTCGATCAGAGAATCGCTCGGTTGCTGCAAGATCGCGAGACGTTCTGGACGCCGGAATACCGGGCGGCGTACGACCACACCGAGCAGGCGGCCATTTCGTTGATCACGGATTTGATGGCGCAAAGCTCGCCTGATCAGCGACAGAAGCTGCTGGCAAAGATCGCGGATGTACGGCAGGACTTTACCAACCTGAGCTGTTTGAAAGGGGTGAAAAAAGCGTCGTGATTCTTCCTCTGTAGCAGTCTGGCTTGCCGACGGCGGCGATGTTGAGTACGCCGCCCCGGCATGCCAGACAGGACGTCAAATAGCGCCCGGCGCGACCTGCGCCTTCAACGACACCTTGTCAAAGGTCGCCGGATCAAGGGCATCGGCCTGCTCGTCCAGCACCTGACGCGGAGGGGCGTCGCCCGGGATTCCGCTCTCGATCATCGCCAAGAGCCGTGAACCTCGTTGCGTCAACACAAAATTCTCGCCGTTGCCGCCCTCTTCCTCTGGCCGCGATTCAATGAACCCGTTCTTGAACAGCAACGACTCCAGATCGGCAGCGCGCTTTTTCAGCGCGTCCAGATCCCCGGTATTATCACCGGCAGCCGCCCTGGCCGCAGCATGCTCTTCGGCGTATTTGCGCGGGGCAAACGGTTTATCAGCGCTGTTTTGGACTTCATGCAACAGTCGCTCGATCAGGTCCCAGTCATATTTGTCAGACATCTTCCAACCTCCAGGAGCAGGGATGAAAGCCCGCGACATCCGGTCGTCGGGCGGTGGTGCTCGAAAGGTGTGACCGACCTCATTCGCAGCCGTTCAGCCCACGCGCCCAGCGGCTTCGCGCTGAACTTTTGCCTCCAGCGCCCCCTCCACTCCTTACGCAGGCAAGAGATACCGAGGCAATCATGAAAACCCTGATGAGCATCACCGCCGCGCTGACGCTGCTCGTGGGCACGTCGGTCTGGGCGTGCACGCCGGAAGAGGCTGAAGCCAAGCGTGAACAACTGGCGCAGGAAGTTCACAAGCTGACGCAGCAGAACCCTGCGAAGGCGAAGGAGTTGAATCAAGAGATCAAAGACATGCAACTGGAGACGTCAGCGAATGACGTGCCGGACAAATGCCAGTTGATAGATCAGCGGTTGAAGGAGATGGATGAGGCGGCGAAGAAAGCAGAGGGATGATTTGTATCGAGAGTGCCCATTCTGACGCGGAACGACCCGCCCCTGCAGATCACCTGTCGGAGCGAATGTATTCGCCAGGCAAGGGTACAACCGACATTTTTTCTATCGGTTGAGCCCTTTTTTCGCGAATGAATTCGCTCCCACAGTCACGTAATTGGAGCTGACGTTTACTCGGAAACCGGCGGACGGGTCACGCGCTTTTTCAGCGGCGCCAAACCGTCCTGGCTCACGAGCGACTCGGCTTTCGGACGGTTCACCGTCTTGCGCTTGGTCGGCCCCTTGACGGCGGTTTTCTTCTTGTCACCCTTGGCGTCGGTCTTTTTCTTCTTCACCCCAACAGCCTTGCCCGACGCCTTGACCTTCTTCGGACCGGTGTACGTACCCTTCACTTCCTTGATGGTACGGCGCTCGAATTTCTGCTTCAGATAGCGCTCGATGCTCGACATCAGGTTCCAGTCGCCGTGAGTGATCAGCGAGATCGCCAGCCCTTCCGCCCCTGCACGGCCCGTGCGGCCGATGCGGTGAACGTAATCGTCGCCGGTGCGTGGCATGTCGAAGTTGATGACCATGTCCAGGCCATCAACGTCCAGACCACGGGCGGCGACGTCGGTGGCGACGAGGATCTTCACCCCGCCCTGCTTCAGACGGTCGATCGCCAGCTTACGGTCCTTCTGGTCCTTGTCGCCGTGGAGCACAAAGGTCTTGTATTCCAGCGCCACCAGACGACCGTAAATGCGGTCAGCCATCGCACGGGTGTTGGTGAAGATGATCGCCTTCTGGTACGTCTCATTGGCCAGCAGCCAGTTCAGCACCTGCTCTTTGTGCACGTTGTGGTCAGCCGTGATGATCTGCTGACGGGTGCCCGGAGCCAGTTCGCTCACGCTGTTGACCTGCAAGTGCTCAGGGTTATTGAGCACCTTGCCGATCATCTCGCGCAGGCCTGAACCGCCGGTGGTGGCGGAGAACAGCATGGTTTGCTGACGGTTGGCGCATTCGTTGGCCAGGCGCTCAACGTCTTCGGCAAAGCCCATGTCGAGCATGCGGTCGGCTTCGTCGAGGACGAGCAATTCAACGTGCTTGAGGTCCAGATTGCCGGCATTCAACTGCTCCAGCAGACGACCCGGCGTGCCGATCAGGATGTCCGGCACCTTGCGCAGCATGGCGGCCTGCACCTTGAAGTCTTCGCCACCGGTGATCAGACCGGCCTTGATGAACGTGAACTGAGAGAACCGCTCGACTTCCTTGAGGGTCTGCTGCGCCAGCTCGCGGGTCGGCAGCAGGATCAGCGCGCGGATGTCGACGCGAACCTTGGCCGGGCCGATCAGGCGATTGAGCATCGGTAATACGAACGCGGCAGTCTTGCCGCTGCCGGTTTGCGCCGTCACCCGCAGATCGCGTCCTTCCAGCGCCAGCGGAATGGCCGCTGTTTGCACAGGCGTAGGCTCGACGAAATTGAGTTCGGCCACGGCTTTGAGCAGGCGTTCGTGCAGGGCGAATTGGGAGAACACGGGTGTTACCTCGGCGGAATACAAAAAAACAGTCGCATAGGTTACCGGTTTAAGGCGCCTTCGCCGAGTTTCTTTACCTCAAAGGGCCTATTTTGTTACGGGATTTGCCCTTCTGCCCCTTGAGCATCCTGACAATGCTCTAATCCCGCCCCTTTTTTCATTCAGGAGATATAGCGCCCATGGACACCTCTTCACTCTGGTTGCGCGTTCAGGAGGTCTGGGACCTGCTCGAACACCAGCCCATGTTGCGCACGGCGCTGGGTTTGCTGATGTTGCTGGTTGCCGCCCTCGCGCTCGGCCGACTGGTGCGCTTCGTCATTCTGTACGCCATGAAAGCCCTCGGCCGTCAGCCCGCGCTGTTCTGGCTCAATGACTTCCTGCACAACAAAGTCTTCCATCGCCTGGCGCAAATGACGCCCTAACTGGTCATTCAATTCGGCCTCAATCTGGTGCCAGACCTGAGCCCCGCCGCTGCCCATGTACTGGGCAATGTGGCACTGGCCTTCACCATTCTGTTCCTGATGCTCACTGTCGGCGCACTGCTCAACGCCATGCTGGACATCTATGCCCGCACCGAACATGCCCGCACGCGCTCGATCAAGGGCTATGTGCAACTGGCGAAAATGATTCTCTACGTGTTCGCCGCGATCATCATCGTCGCCACGCTGATCGACCGCTCGCCGCTGTTGTTGCTGTCAGGCCTGGGTGCGATGTCGGCGGTGATTCTGTTGGTGTACAAGGACACGCTGCTGTCGTTCGTCGCCAGCGTGCAACTGACCAGCAACGACATGCTGCGCGTCGGCGACTGGATCGAAATGCCGCAGGTCGGCGCCGACGGCGATGTGGTGGACATCACGCTGCACACGGTCAAGGTGCAAAATTTCGATAAAACCATCGTCTCGATTCCAACCTGGCGCCTCATGTCCGAGTCCTTCAAGAACTGGCGCGGGATGCAGCAGGCGGGGGGCCGACGGATCAAACGCAGCCTGTTCATCGACGCCAGTGGTGTGCGGTTCGTTGCGGAGGCCGAAGAGCAGAAACTCACTCAGGTCCGCCTTTTAACCGATTACATGGGCCGCAAAAAAGCCGAACTCAAGGCCTGGAACGAAGCGCAAGGCCACGTCGCCGAACTCTCCGCCAACCGCCGTCGCATTACCAATCTCGGCACCTTTCGCGCGTACGCCCTCGCCTACCTGAAAAGCCACCCGGACATTCACCCCGACATGACGTGCATGGTCCGCCAGATGGAAACCACGGCTCAGGGCGTCCCGCTGGAAATCTACTGTTTCACCCGCACGACGAGTTGGGCGGATTACGAGCGGATACAGGGGGATATTTTCGATTACCTGTTGGCCGTGTTGCCGGAGTTTGGGTTGGGTGTGTATCAGCAGCCGAGTGGGTTGGATATGCGGGTTGGAATGGGGACGCGTTGAGTGGGAAAGTCTGGTCCAGAAACGCCTAAGCTTCCCACGTCCCCACGCTCTGCCAGTTTTGCAGCCGTCTACGTCAAAGACGTATAATCCCGCACTGCTGACTGCCATTGAGTCGCCTCTGTTTTCCAAGCTGTGGCCCGACTACTGGACAGAGTTGGAACGGGGCGAGTTCATCGCCCACCTTGCCGCTCATCTAGAAGCCGGGACAGTTGTGCCAGGCTCCAATGGGTGTCGCAAAGTGCGTTGGAACACGGATGGCAAGGGCAAGAGTGGCGCCGTGCGAGTGATCTACACCGCGCAATTGGCCTGCGGCGCACCAGTTGTGTTGCTCATCTATGGCAAAAGCGCCACTGAGAATATTCCCGCACACGTGCTGCGTAAAATCGCCAAGGAGTTCAATCATGCCCCTGACTGAAGAAGAACTGATGGAACGGGATGCCAAACGCAACATTGGTGAAGAACTCCTCAACGCCATTCGAGACGTGAAAGCGGGTCAACATGGCGCAGTTCACTCCGTAGCCCTCACCGAGGCAGCAGAGGCCCGGAGCAAAACCGGTCTCTCTCAGCCGCGATTCGCGGAACTGCTGGGTGTCTCCGTGCGTACGCTTCAGGAATGGGAACAAGGTCGACGTACACCCTCTGGTGCGCCGAGGTCTTTGTTGCACATCGCTGCGCTCAGGCCGGATGTCTTTCGGGATGTCTTGTCGAGGTAGTCTCGTCGTCCCTGATCTACGTACAAACAAAAAGCCCGGCATCTGCCGGGCTTTTGATTGTGGTACAGCCTGTATCACTCAGTACCGCTGATAGCTCGAACCGAACTCTTTGCGGTTGTCAGCGACAATCACCGTGCTGGACGAAGGAGCGGCGAACGGCTTGATGCTGGTTTTGTCCGCGGCGTTGGCGCCGATAGCGGTAGCGTGGATGTAGGTGGGTTCCAGCACGATGGTCTGACCGGCCTGGGTCGATTGAGGGCTGGCGAAAGCGGACGTCGCGACCAGAACCGAAAGAGCGAAGCCGAGGGCGATGGATTTTTTCATGATGGGTCTCTCCAAGTAGTTAGTTGAATCGCTGTGTTGCATTCAATCTAAGTCCTTCGAAGAGATATTAAAAAACATTGCGACACATGCTGAATATCAAGTTCACTGATAATAGAGAAAGCCCTATCGACGCAATCAGCTTCTTGTATATGTCGAAAACACTCAATAAAAAACCCGGCATCGGCCGGGTTTTTATTAAGTGCGCTCAGGTAGGACTAAGCATGCACTGTTGACTCAGTAGCGCTGATAGCCCGACCCGAATTCTTTGCGGTTCTCAGCAACGATCACGGTGCTGGAGGCCTTGCTGTCAAAGGGCTTGACGGCATCTTTGCTGGCCACTTTGCTGTCCAGGGTCGAAACGCTGGCGGCATCGACAATGGCGCGTTGGTAGGCTTTTTCTGGCGCGGCAAAGGCAGAACCGGCTGCCAGGATAGACAGTGCAAAACCGAAGGCGATGGATTTTTTCATGATTTCAATCTCCAGAGAACCGTAAGTAAGGGGGGTTAATTCGTTTCGTTGGAGCCAATCTATTCGGTCAGCGCACTATTGAAAAACCACGTCTGAACATACTCAACATCACCTCCAATGATGTTAGCGACTGGGATGTCTAGCCCGGCTATTTCAGCGGCAAGCGGTTGTCTTTGGACGCGAAATCGAAGGGGACGTACCTCCCAGTACCGGCCAGAAAGGCCACTCGGTGAGTGGAGAGCGACAATGAATGGGCCATAAAAAACCCGATGACCCGACGCTATGAGCGGGTCTATCGGGTGATGCATTCAGGAGCCGCGAATGCCAAGGGAGAGTCGATGAACACGAGCAGGGTCTCGCCTGGGCATTAACAGGCGATTAAGCGCAGTCAAATCATGTGCCTGAAACCTTGAGCCGCCAGTCGGAACAGCCCTCGCCCTTCGCGAACCCTTTTGATCTTCGTCACATTACTTCCGGACTGGATCGATCAAATCCTCCAAGAAAGTGCTACTAAACATCTAATAAATTGTTTCTTACACCGAAGAACACTAGGCTCTTCGGTCAGGTGCGTTGCGGCTCATTGCGGGTCGCAACTCAGCTTTATCCGCAGCTTGACGATCTCGCGGCTGAATTTGACGGAGACGTTGGCGCTGCTCTTCGGCGCAATCTGCACCCGGCGCGTGCGAGGCGCCTCAGGGCCATTGCTGAATACCGCGCTGCATTTGGCGGGAACCTCGCCGTAGTTGTTCACGGTGATGCTGCCAATGTCGTACGCAGTGTCGTGGCTGTTGTAGTCGATTTCCACGCCATTGATGTGTTTTTCCACATCGATGGGGTAGGCAAAGGCGCTCAGCGGCAACATGGTCAGCAGCACACAACAGATTTTTTTCATGCGGCAGTCTCCGGTTCGGGAGTGCCAGCGTAGGACAAAAGGAACGAAAGATGAAAGCGCCCCGCGTAACCCTTGATCAATGGCGCACATTGCAGGCCGTGGTCGATCAGGGTGGTTTTGCCCAGGCGGCTGACGCCCTGCACCGCTCGCAATCTTCGGTGAGCTACACCGTGGCCCGTATGCAGGATCAGTTGGGCGTACCGTTGTTGCGCATCGACGGGCGTAAGGCCGTGCTCACCGATGCGGGCGAGGTATTGCTGCGCCGGTCTCGGCAATTGGTGAAAAATGCCAGCCAACTGGAAGACCTCGCTCATCACATGGAGCAAGGCTGGGAAGCCGAGGTGCGCCTGGTGGTCGATGCGGCGTACCCGAACGCACGGCTGGTGCGTGCGTTGACGGCCTTCATGCCGCAAAGCCGTGGTTGCCGCGTGCGATTGCGCGAAGAGGTGTTGTCCGGTGTCGAAGAGGTCCTGCTTGAAGGCGTGGCGGACCTGGCGATCAGCGGCTTCAACATTCCGGGCTATTTGGGCACAGAGATGAGCGCCGTGGAATTCGTCTCGGTGGCGCACCCCGAGCATGCACTGCACCAGATGCAGCGCGAGTTGACCTTTCAGGATCTGGAAAGCCAGCTGCAGGTGGTGATTCGCGATTCGGGCCGTAATCAACCTCGTGATGTTGGCTGGCTCGGGGCCGAACAGCGCTGGACCGTGGGCAGCCTGGCCACCGCCGCCAAGTTCGTCAGCAGCGGTCTGGGTTTCGCCTGGTTGCCCCGCCATATGATCGAACGGGAAATCAAGGAAGGCGTATTGAAAGTGCTGCCGCTGGACAAGGGCGGCAGCCGCAACCCGACCTTCTATCTGTATGCGAGCAAGGACAAGCCGCTGGGGCCTGCGACGCAGATACTCATCGAGTTGATCCAGAAATTCGACACGGCGCCATTGGATGCGCCGTTTGTGGCACAGCGGCCGACGGTGTAGCCGCACAAGCACACACCGATCCCCCTGTAGGAGCGAATTTCCTGTGGGAGCGAATTCATTCGCGAAAAATGGTTGGGGCACAGATAGGTATCGCCCGGACCGACGCCTCGCGAATGAATTCGCTCGCACAGGGGGATTATGGTGTTCAATCTCGATAACAAGGACGTCTCCCATGCCCTACTTCGAACACAACGGCTGTTCCCTGCACTACGAAGCATTCGGTCAGGGCAGCCCGGTCCTGTTGGTCCACGGCCTCGGGTCGAGTGCGCAGGATTGGGAATATCAAATTCCCGCGCTGGTTGGGCAGCACCGGGTGATCGCAGTCGACGTGCGCGGTCACGGACGCTCCGGCAAACCCCGCGAGCGCTACAGCATTCCCGGATTCAGCGCGGACATCAAAGCCCTCCTCGACCATCTGCAGCCAGGACCAGTGCATTTGGTGGGGTTGTCCATGGGCGGGATGATCGGCTTTCAACTGGCGGTCGATCACCCTCACTTGTTGAAGAGCCTGACCATCGTCAACAGCGCCCCCGAAGTCAAAATCAAGAACATCAGCGACATCCGGCAATTCGCCAAACGCTGGCTGCTGGCGCGGGTGTTCAGCATGGAGGCTATCGGCAAGGCGCTGGGCAAGAACCTGTTCCCCAAACCTGAACAAGCCGACCTGCGGCACAAGATCGCCAAACGTTGGGCACAGAATGAAAAACGCGCCTATCTCGCGAGTTTCAGTGCGATTGTGGGCTGGGGCGTGCAGGAAAAGTTATCGCGAATTCAATGCCCGACGCTGGTCGTTACTGCGAAATATGATTACACGCCGGTGGCGCTTAAAGAGGTGTACGTTAGGCTTATTCATGAGGCGAAGTTGGTGGTCATCGAGGATTCCCGACATGCAACCCCGCTGGATCAACCAGAGGAATTCAACCGGGTTCTTCTGGAGTTCTTGAAAGAAGTGGATGCATCGTCACAGGAGTGACTGTCATGAAAAACATCAAGAAAATACTGCCATTTGTTCCGCTGAGCTTGTTCGTCAGCTTGCACTCAGGCGCGGCGAGCGCCGACGAAACCTTTGGATTCCAAGCGGAAATATCGCAATTGCTAAGCCTTATCGTTAATGCCAATTTCGGAGGCTAGTGAGGGTAAGTTCAGTCCTTCCACCAACACCCAGAGCTCCACCGTAGGCTCTGTCCAAATCCCCCCAAACGTGTTTCCCTTACGTCCTGTTTTTTGCAGTCGAAAAATCACTTTTCAGGACGTCCACCCCATGCTGAAAAAAATCGCCCTCTCTGCCGCCGCCGTGCTGTTCGCCTCCAACCTGATGGCCGCGCCCGCGCCGCACGTCGTGCTGGACACCAGTTTCGGTCAGGTTGAAATCGAGCTGAATCAGGACAAGGCGCCGATCAGTACCGCGAACTTCCTCAAGTACGTGGACAGCAACTTCTACTCCAACACCATTTTCCACCGTGTGATTCCGGGCTTCATGGTCCAAGGCGGTGGTTTCACCGCGCAGATGGTGCAAAAGCCGACCAACGATCCGATCAAGAACGAAGCCGACAACGGCCTGCATAACGTTCGTGGCACCCTCGCCATGGCACGCACCTCTGACGTGAACTCGGCCACCAGCCAGTTCTTCATCAACGTCGTCGACAACGCCATGCTCGACCACGGCGCCCGCGACTACGGCTATGCGGTGTTCGGCAAGGTTGTCAAGGGCATGGACGTCGTCGACCAGATCGTCAACGTGCAGACTGGCAGCAAGGGCGGCATGCAAAACGTGCCGCTGGACCCGATTCTGATCAAGTCTGCCAAGCGCGTGAACTAAGCTTCACACGGTGTACGAAAGCCGGGCACTTGCCCGGCTTTTTCGTTTCTGGAACGCCCATCACAGGAAAAATGTGAGCAATTGCGCCGCACTGTGGTCAGATTCCGGGACGCACCCCCGTCCATCAGAATGGAGAGCCCGCTCAAGCGTGGGCGTCATAGCCAATGCTCTATCGTCGTTTCGAAAAACTGATTGATATCTTCCGCGACGCCCCGACTGTTGCTCCGCCCAACCAGGTCGTGTCGTTTTACGTTTATTACCTCAAGCAAGTCTGGCCCAGTTTTGTCGCACTGCTGGTGGTGGGTTTGATTGGCGCGCTGATCGAAGTGTCGCTGTTCAACTACCTGAGCCGCATCATCGACCTGGCTCAGGGGGCGCCTAACCCGAATTTCTTCAGTGACCACGCGTATGAGCTGATCTGGATGGTGATCGTCGCCCTCGTGCTGCGACCGGTGTTCGTGCTTTTGCACGATCTGCTGGTGCACCAGACCATCGGCCCTGGGATGACCAGCCTGATCAACTGGCAGAACCACAGCTATGTCCTCAAACAAAGCGTGAATTTCTTCCAGAGCGACTTCGCCGGACGCATCGCTCAGCGCATCGTGCAGACCGGTAACGCGTTGCGGGACTCCGCCGTGCAGGCCGTTGACGCCATGTGGCACGTGCTGATTTATTCGATCGGCGCGCTGGTTCTGTTCGCCGAAGCCGACTGGCACCTGATGATCCCGCTGATCTGCTGGATCATCGCCTTCACACTCTCGCTCTGGTGGTTCGTGCCGCGCGTGAAGGCACGCTCCGTGGTGTCGTCGGAAGCCCGTTCGAAACTGATGGGTCGCATCGTCGACGGCTACACCAACATCACTACGCTCAAGCTGTTTGCCCACACCAACTCCGAGCAGCAGTATGCACGTGAAGCCATCAGCGAGCAGACCGAAAAGACTCAGCTCGCCGGTCGCGTAATCACCGAAATGGACACGGTGATCACGACCCTGAACGGCATCCTGATCGTCTGGACCACCGGCTTGGCCCTGTGGCTGTGGACGCAATCGCTGATCTCGGTGGGTGCGATTGCCTTGGCGACCGGCCTGGTGATTCGGATCGTCAACATGTCCGGCTGGATCATGTGGGTAGTCAACGGCATCTTCGAAAACATCGGCATGGTGCAGGACGGTCTGCAGAGCATTTCCCAGCCGGTGGGCGTGTCGGACCGCGCGGCGGCGCCGACGCTGCAGATCAGCCGTGGCGAGGTGAAATTCGAGCACCTGAATTTCCAGTACGGGCCTGGCAAAGGGGTGATCAAGGAGCTGAACCTGGACATCAAACCGGGAGAAAAAATCGGTTTGATCGGCCCGTCCGGCGCAGGCAAATCGACACTGGTGAACCTGCTGCTGCGGTTGTACGACGTGCAAGGCGGGCGCATCACGATCGACGATCAGGACATTGCCCATGTGACGCAGGAAAGCCTGCGCTCGCACGTCGGCATGATCACGCAGGATACGTCGCTGCTGCACCGCTCAATTCGTGACAACTTGCAGTACGGCAAGCCCAATGCAACCGACGCCGAACTGTGGGAAGCCATGCGCAAGGCTCGCGCCGACGGGTTCATCCCGCAGCTGTCGGACGCGGAAGGACGCACCGGGCTGGATGCCCATGTGGGGGAACGCGGCGTGAAGCTGTCGGGCGGTCAACGTCAGCGCATCGCGATCACCCGAGTGCTGCTCAAGGATGCGCCGATCCTGATCATGGACGAAGCGACCTCCGCGCTGGATTCGGAAGTCGAAGCCGCCATTCAGGAAAGCCTGGAAACGCTGATGGAAGGCAAGACTGTCATCGCCATCGCCCACCGTCTTTCAACCATCGCCAAGATGGACCGGCTGATCGTGCTGGAAAACGGGCAGATCGTGGAAGACGGGTCTCATGCCGAGCTGCTGGCGCGCAAAGGGCTGTATGCGCGGTTGTGGGCGCATCAGACCGGCGGGTTTGTGGGCGTGGAAGAACTTCCATTGGCGCCGCAAACCCTGTAGCTGCGCCGGTCAGGCGAATGCGGAAAGTCAACGACGACGTCGCCCGACCCGCCCGCATTCGCCAGCACGCTGGCTTCATTAAAGTGAGCGTCAACGCTCGTTAGCGTTAGCGTTAGCGTGGCGCTTCACTTGGCCTTACGAAACACGAACACCAACCCCACCACGATCAACACCATCCCGAGCAGGCTCAGCAGCGCCAGTCGATTACCGAAGATGAGGTAGTCCATGATCGCCGTCACGGCAGGCACCAGGTAAAACAGGCTGGTGACGTTGACCAGATTTCCCTGGGCGATCAGCCGGTACAGCAGCCACGAGCCGAGCACCGACACCAGCAGCCCCATGTAGATCACTGGGACGTAGAACCCTATGACGTGCTCGAAGTGAAACGGCTGGAACGGCACGAACACCGCACACACCACCATCCCGGCGAAGTACTGCACGGGTAGCGTGCCAAGCGGATTGTCGGTGACACGCTTCTGCATGATCGAGCCGACCGTCATGCTCAGCATGCCGAGCACGCCGAACGCCATCCCGGCCAGTGAACCGCCGTCACCAATGCCTTGAAACACCACCAGGACCAGCCCGGCGAGGCCCAGACTCAGGCCAAACATCCGCGAGAAAGAACGGCTGCGTTCCAGCAAGACCGCCGTGAGGATTGGCTGCACGCCCATGATCGTCGCCATGACGCCCGGCGCAACTTTCATGTCCAGCGCCAGCAGGTAGCAGATCTGATACCCACCCAGCAGCACCACACCGGTGGCGAGTGCGTAACGCATCGACTGGCGGGTCGCTGGCAGTTTGTAGCCCAGACTCGGGATCAGAATGGCCAGCGCGAACAGCGCCACCAGAAAACGAAACAGCAGAAATGCGAAGGGGGTCGCGTGGGTCAGCCCCCATTTGGTCACGATAGCGCCGCTGCTCCAGAGCAGGACGAACAGCGTGGTAGTGGCAATCGAGGCCAGAGCTTTGTTGGCAAACATGGTGTCACCTGTGATTCAGACAAAATCGGACCCGGCAAAAAAACCGGATTCACTGATGTTTTGTTGGGGTGGCAGGCGTGATGCGACGGCGTGGAGGCAGTCGATCAGCCCAGCGCAACCACGGCAGGGGGCGAGACAGTGCTCGCGACCGGGCCGGTCACAGGAGACGGTGGGGGGTAACGCGTGATGTAGAAGGCTTGCTGGCACCCACGCGGCTCACCCACAGCAAACGCTGTGGTATCGAACACGACTTGCGAGTGGGAAGCAGGCATGGCGCTGATCTTCTACGGAATGAGGAGTGAGGTGTATCGATCTGTTTCAAGACACCGGGGCTGAATATAACCAGCGCCCGGTGCAGGATGCAACGTTTAGTTATCAGCCGAAGAGCCAGTAGCCCAACAGGGTCAGGACGACCACCGCCAGCACCGGACGCAGGATGCGATAGGCCTTGGGATTGGCGCGCTTGAACTGCTTGACCTTGCCGCTGATGCCATTGCTGAAACGCTTGCTGAAGGCGTAAGCCTGGTTGATGCCGCCCACGCGTTCGTCGTCGGTGTTCTGCGGTGCCGTGGCGCGCCCGAGAAAGGCGCTGACGCTGCGGTTGACCGAGGTCATGAAGCGGTTGCTCAACGGGCGTTCGATGTCGCAGAACAGGATCACGCGGGTGAAATCGGTTTCGTTCTTGACCCAGTGCACGTAAGTTTCGTCGAACATCACGTCTTCACCGTCGCGCCAGGCGTAGACCTTACCGTCGACAAAAATCCGGCAATCGTCGGAATTCGGTGTGGACAGACCCAAGTGGTAGCGCAAGGAACCGGCGAACGGGTCGCGGTGCGGGTTCAGGTGGCTGCCACCGGGCAACAGGGCGAACATCGCACCCTTGACGTTGGGGATGCGGCTGACCAGCTCAACGGTTTTCGGGCACAACGCTTCGGCGGACGGCAGCGGTTTGTCGTACCACTTCAGGTAAAAACGCTTCCAGCCTTTCTTGAAGAACGAACCGAAACCGGCGTCGTTGTCCTTGGCGGCCGCACGAATGTAGCCCTCGTCGAACAGGTGCATGGCTTCGTCGCGAATGGTTTCCCAGTTGTCGCGCAGCACGTCCAGCTCGGGAAATTTGCTGCGGTCCAGATAAGGCTTGGACGGCACGCTGGAGAACAGGTACATCAAGGCGTTGTACGGCGCGAACAGTGCGGAGTGGTTCACGAACTGACGCAACACCGGCAAACGCGCCTTGCCGCGCAAATGCACGTAAAGCGTGCTGCCAATGAACAGCAGCAGAATCGCCGCCTTGGCAGCGAAAGAAAAGGTCATGAAGCTCTCCTTGGAACAGGGAATTGCCTGGCGTTGATCAGCTTTTGATTCTGGGCGAAGCCCGTAGGAGCCAGCTTGCTCGCGATCGGCTGCGTAGCAGTCGCAAAACCTGGCGACTCGGTATGCCTGAACCAATCGGGTCGTCTGATTTCGCTGCCGCTGCGCGACAGATCGCGAGCAAGCTGGCTCCTACGCCCTTCGGGCAGAAGCAGTGCTGCGAACGGCCAGGCATTCTAATCACTGCAAAACACCGCCAGATGACCTGCATCACGTCTCCGGCGGGTCTGGATGGCGCCCATCATAAGCCTTCGTCGCCGCGGTAAAAAGCCGAAGCGCACGCCAAGGCGATTACTGGGTCAGTTCCTGATCCGTGAACAGGTCGCTGAACAGCATGCTCGACAGGTAACGCTCCCCCGAATCCGGCAGGATCACGACAATCGTCTTGCCCTGCATTTCCGGCTTCTCGGCCAGACGCACCGCCGCCTGCATCGCCGCGCCGCACGAAATGCCGCAGAGAATCCCCTCCTCCTGCATCAGCCGCAGGGCCATGGCCTTGGCCTCTTCATCGCTGACCAGCTCGACTTTGTCGAGGATCGACAGATCGAGGTTTTTCGGAATGAAACCGGCGCCGATGCCCTGAATCTTGTGGGGGCTGGGCGTGATTTCCTGCCCGGCGAGTGCCTGAGTGATGATCGGCGATACCATCGGCTCGACCGCGACCGACAGGATCGGCTTGCCCTGAGTGTTCTTGATGTAGCGCGACACGCCGGTGATGGTGCCGCCGGTGCCCACGCCCGCGACCAGCACGTCAATGGCGCCATCAGTGTCGTTCCAGATTTCCGGGCCGGTGGTTTTCTCATGAATCGCCGGGTTGGCCGGGTTCTCGAATTGCGCAGGCATGAAGTATTTCGCAGGGTCGCTGGCCACCAGTTCTTCGGCCTTGGCGATGGCGCCTTTCATGCCCTTGGCAGGCTCGGTCAGCACCAGCTCGGCGCCGAGGGCCTTGAGCACCTTGCGACGTTCGATGCTCATGGAAGCTGGCATGGTCAGGACCAATTTGTAGCCACGGGCCGCCGCCACGAACGCCAGACCGATCCCGGTGTTGCCGGACGTGGGCTCGACAATGGTCATCCCTGGCTTGAGTTTGCCCTTGCTCTCGGCGTCCCAGACCATGTTCGCGCCGATGCGGCATTTGACCGAATAGCCTGGATTACGCCCTTCGATCTTGGCCAGAATCGTGACCCCGCGCGGCGCGATGCGATTGATCTGCACCAGTGGAGTGTTGCCGATGGAATGGGCGTTGTCTGCGTAAATACGGCTCATGACCGGGTCCTTGTGCAGGTGGCGGAAAAGCCCAAAGCCTATGCCTTGGGCGCATATTGCGTCCAGTGCGAACGGATGACATCGGCGACAGTCAACACATCTAGCAGTCACCCTTCCTGAACACCGGAGACATCAGCCATGAAACGTCGCTATAGCTGGCCGCTGTGGACAGTCGTGGGGCTCGTTGTGCTGTTGATCGTCATACACATCGCGTTGCCGTACGTGGTGCGCAACTACCTCAATGAAAAACTGGCGGACATGGGCGACTATCGCGGCCAGGTCACGGACGTCGATCTGGCCCTGTGGCGCGGGGCTTACAAGATCAATGGCCTGAACATCGTCAAAGTCGACGGCAAGGTCCCGGTTCCACTGCTTAAAGTGCCCGTGATCGACCTGTCGGTCAGTTGGCACGCCCTCTGGTACGACCATGCCGTGGTCGCAGAGGTTGCGTTTTTGAGCCCCGAGCTGAACTTCGTCGACGGCGGCAGCAACAAGCAACAGTCCCAGACCGGTGCGGGCACCGACTGGCGTGCGCAGCTGAACAAGCTGCTGCCGATCACGCTCAACGAAGTCCGCGTGACCGATGGCAAGATCACCTTCAGCAACTTCACCTCCACGCCCAAAGTGAAGATCGAAGCCGACAAGGTCAACGCCAGCGTCTACAACATCACCAACGTGGTGGACACCGCCGGCAAACGCGACGCCCGCTTCGAAGGCAAGGCCCTGCTGCAAGGTGAGGCGCCATTGGAAACCTCGGCCACCTTCGACCCGTTCCAGAACTTCGAAGACTTCGACTTCAAGCTGCGCGCCACCAACCTGCAACTCAAAAGCATGAACGACTTCGCCTCCGCCTACGGCAAGTTCGACTTCAACGCGGGCAACGGCGACATCGTCATCGAAGCCCAGGCTAACAAAGGTCAGCTCAGCGGCTACGTCAAACCCCTGTTGCGGGACGTCGACATCTTCAACTGGCAGCAAGACGTCGAAAACAAGAACAAAGGCTTCTTCCGCTCGGTCTGGGAAGCCATGGTCGGCGCCAGCGAAACCGTGCTCAAGAACCAGCGCAAGAACCAGTTCGCCACCCGCGTCGAACTCAGCGGCAGCGTGCACAAACAGGATGTCAGCGCGTTTCAGGCCTTCCTGCAGATTCTGCAAAACGCATTCGTGCAGGCGTTCAACACGCGGTATGACAGTGGGAAGAGTGAGGCGCAGTAAGGCTGCGAAATCATTCGGTCCAGAACGTATCAACGCCTATCTGGATATCAACGGTGGGCCACTCCACGGCCCACCCATCATCTGCAACTTCCGCCGAGGCAAACGCTTGTTGGTCTTTCAAGCGTGCCAAAGCTGGCAATCTCTCAACATCATTGCTCATGTTCCGAACAACCTGTCGGTCATCGATGAAGGTCAGAGCCAGCCGATAACCACTAAGCGGCTGAACAGACTTGAGTCGCGGGCGATCCATGCGGGTCATTTAAAGCGTCCTGAGGGGTGTTTATGAAAATGTGTCGGCTGAACTATTTGAGAAGCGGCGATGGTAGCGCCAAACATGCACTCAAAAAATCAGCGTTACAATTTTCCGCCAGTCAAACCCCGACCCGCCATTCAGGGACTGAATAAAGCGTCTGCGTTCACAGTCGGGCGGGGGGCGCGTTATAGTCGCTGCATTCTTTTCGGCGTCCGGGCATCAGTGGCCGCGCCTTGTTCGAGGATTTTCCGATGAAGTTCGAAGGCACCCGCGCCTATGTCGCCACCGACGACCTGAAGCTTGCCGTGAATGCGGCGATCACCCTGGAGCGTCCGCTGCTGGTCAAGGGCGAGCCAGGCACCGGCAAGACCATGCTCGCCGAGCAACTGGCCGAATCCTTCGGTGCGAAGCTGATCACCTGGCACATCAAATCGACCACCAAGGCCCATCAAGGTCTGTATGAGTACGACGCGGTCAGCCGTTTGCGCGACTCGCAATTGGGCGTCGATAAAGTCCACGACGTGCGCAATTACCTGAAGAAAGGCAAGCTCTGGGAAGCCTTCGAGGCCGAGGAGCGGGTGATCCTGCTGATCGACGAGATCGACAAGGCCGACATCGAATTCCCTAACGACCTGCTGCAAGAACTCGACAAGATGGAGTTCTATGTTTACGAGATCGACGAGACGATCAAGGCCAAGAAACGCCCGATCATCATCATTACCTCGAACAACGAAAAAGAGCTGCCGGACGCCTTCCTGCGTCGCTGCTTCTTCCACTACATCGCCTTCCCTGACCGCACCACGCTGCAACAGATCGTCGATGTGCATTATCCGGACATCAAGAAAGACTTGGTCAGCGAAGCGCTGGACGTGTTCTTCGACGTGCGTAAAGTGCCAGGCCTTAAGAAAAAGCCCTCGACCTCCGAGCTGGTGGACTGGCTCAAGCTGCTGATGGCGGACAACATCGGTGAAGCCGTGCTGCGCGAACGCGATCCGACCAAGGCCATCCCGCCGCTGGCGGGGGCCCTGGTGAAAAACGAGCAGGACGTGCAGTTGCTTGAGCGTCTGGCGTTCATGAGCCGTCGCGGCAATCGCTGAGTTCTTCCGGATAAGTGCGGGGCCCTGTTCATGTTGCTCAACCTGTTCAACGAAATGCGTGCAGCCAAGGTGCCGGTCTCGGTGCGTGAGCTGCTGGACCTGATCAACGCCCTGAAACAGCGGGTGACGTTCGCCGACATGGACGAGTTTTACTACTTGTCCCGGGCGATTCTGGTCAAGGACGAGCGCCATTACGACAAGTTCGACCGGGCGTTCGGCGCCTATTTCAACGGCCTGGAAAAGCTCGACGATCACTTGCAGGCGCTGATCCCCGAAGACTGGCTGCGCAAGGAGTTCGAACGCTCGCTGACCGATGAAGAGCGCGCGCAGATTCAGTCGCTGGGCGGCCTCGATAAACTCATCGAAGCATTCAAGAAGCGTCTGGAAGAACAGAAAGAACGCCACGCCGGTGGCAACAAATGGATCGGCACCGGCGGCACCAGCCCGTTCGGCTCAGGCGGCTATAACCCGGAAGGCATTCGCGTCGGCGATGCGGGCAAACGTCAGGGCAAGGCCGCCAAGGTCTGGGACCAACGCGAGTACAAGAACCTCGATGATCAGGTCGAATTGGGCACGCGCAACATCAAGATCGCCCTGCGCCGCCTGCGCAAATTTGCGCGTCAAGGCGCGGCGGACGAGCTGGACATCGACGGCACCATCGACCACACCGCACGCGACGCGGGGCTGCTGAACATCCAGATGCGTCCGGAACGCCGCAACACCATCAAGCTGTTGCTGCTGTTCGACATCGGGGGCTCGATGGATGCCCACGTGAAGATCTGCGAAGAACTGTTCTCGGCCTGCAAGACCGAGTTCAAGCACATGGAGTATTTCTACTTCCACAACTTCATTTATGAATCGGTGTGGAAGAACAACCTGCGCCGCACCTCCGAGCGCACTTCAACTCAGGATTTGCTGCACAAATACGGCGCCGACTACAAAGTGATCTTCATCGGCGACGCTGCCATGGCCCCGTACGAAATCACCCAAGCGGGCGGCAGCGTCGAACACTGGAACGAAGAAGCGGGCTACGTCTGGATGCACCGTTTCATGGCCAAGTTCAAGAAAATCATCTGGATCAACCCCTACCCCAAAGACGCCTGGGGCTACACCACCTCAACCAATATCGTGCGGGATTTGATCGAAGATCAGATGTACCCGCTGACGCTGCGGGGGTTGGAGGAAGGGATGCGGTATTTGGCGAAGTAATGCTGAGACGGTAGTAGCACGGCTTGCCTGCGGTGGCGTCGTGCTAGACGACACCGTTGTTTGAGACATGACGCCTTTGGCAGCAAAGCTGGCCTCTTATTGCAACGCTAAGCCGTGTCCCTCTCAAACCGTTATCCATTACGCGAATAGATAACTGCATTTGGTGCGGTTACATTTTTCCTATTGACGAATATCCACACCGCTGATTACGTCGCTTTTTGTCAGTAGGCGATAACCCTACTGTAGATATCAAGTTCAAATACTCATCATATAAATACTTAGCCGCTAATCAGCTGAGCCTTAACAGCCTGAGTGCGGTCACAAAAAAATGGATGTTTAAAATGAGAAAAATAAAAACGTTGTGTGCTTCGCTGGCACTTGCATTACCCTTCACTCACCTCAGCGGTGCCAACGCAGAGGTTCCTGAGTCACCAGCCCCCCACATCGAGGCGCTGCCAGACAAACTTAATACCGTCATTGGAACGCTGGATAATGACAGCGATGTCAAATATTACAGCTTCACCGCTTTGCGCGGACAAAAGTTTATGGTACATGATGTTCAAAGAGGACCTAATGGATCGCAATGGAAAATCGAGTACAAAATAGACGAAGACTGGAAGCCAGTACCCACGTTTGATAGCTACATCAGTGCACCACTGCAACCTGAGCAAGAAATCCTCGTGAGAGTGGCAAAGGCCAGTGGCATAGCACTACCGCCCGGTCGAAAATTTCACATTGAATTTGGGTCCGCGCCTTTTACTCGACACACAAGGGTGTCCGGGGATGCGGAGCAATTTTCTATCTTTTTTTCCACGCCAAAGTTCATGCGCCAGGTCGATTGGGGAGCAAGCATAGAGGACTCAACCGGGCATCCTGTTGAAGGAGCGACGGTCGAATTCACAATGGCTATTGAGCATGAAGGCTCTACTCCCAGCGTGATCTCCAAAAGAACAACCGGTCTCTCAGGAGGCATCTCAGAAACGATAAAACTAAAAGATTGCCACGGCACAAAAATCTCTGATCCTTTTGTCGGCGTATACGACTTCAAGACAAAATGGCAGGTGAGCTACAACACGGGCCACTGGCATATTTCAGTACAGGGCAATAAGCAAACAGGTGTTAGCCCCGTTCCGTTCGCACACATTTGCTCGGCCAAAATCGTAAGGTAATCAGGCAGGCTCACGACGGATTCACATCGTGAGCCTTGTTGGGATTTGACCCCTGGAAATACCTCGCATAGTCCGCATTTAGTCCCTCCAGCGTTCTGTTAACCAAGACTGCCAAAGACCATATGTAACGCTTGGCCATTTCCTTGAATTCTTTGTTTTCATTTAACCATTCCGAGATCAGATTCCTTTCGTGCGGCGCAAACGTGTCCATTCCCGAAACCGGCGTAATCGTGCCATGTTCATCAACTGAAAAGCTGAAATCTTTATCCGCAAGCGTTGGGTGATTCTCAGCTAACTGTCGTTTTTGCTCTTCAAACTTGGCTCGCAGGTCATCCGCCTGGATGCTGGCTTCTTTTTTTCGCCAATCCATCCTGATTTGTTCATACATCTCGCAGGTGCTCATCGACCTAAAAAACACGCCGCCATCACCGGAGGGGCGCAGCGTATTATCAAAACGCGTCTCGTGATAAACATAATCGGACTCTGGCCGGCTTAAAATAATTTCACACTCCAGTGCCGTCTGTTCGTCTACGCGTCCATTCTTCTTAGCTTTTTCAAACGCAATCTCCACCGCTTGCCGGTACGAATGGCGACTATCTACGATCAAATCCAGGTTCATGGACAGCTCCTCATGCCAGTTGCACATGAGAGTTTTAGCGGCAGCGCTCCTAATCAGATGACCTGAGCCGGGCGCCACCCCGTTCTGACCAAAACGTAGGAATCAGGCTACAAAGCAATCAAGCCATCAGCTGCCGCAAAAATCCCACTTGCTCCCGCCACGCCACGTCCTGCACCACCGCCCTCATCCGTACCTGACTTCCCGGGAGTTTCTGCGCCAGCCGCGCCAGCGATAGCGGGGTCAGTGCGCCGAGTCGCGGATAGCCGCCGATGGTCTGGCGATCATTCAGCAGGACGATAGGTTGGCCATCCGGAGGAATCTGGATGGCGCCGAGGGGGATGCCTTCGGAGATCATCGGTTTGCCCTGGTAAACCAGTTCCGGGCCGAGCAGGCGTTGGCCCATGCGGTCGGCGCGGCTGTCGAGGGTCCAGTCGCTGTTGAAGGCGTCAAACAGGCTCAGGCCGCTGAACTGGCCGATTTGTGCACCGAGGACGACGTCCAGCGGGCGCTTATCAGTGAAGTCGGGGATGAGGTGATCGGGCAGCATGTGCAGTTCGAAAGCCGCGCCGAAGTAACGCAACGAATCACCTTCGCGCAACGCTTTGCCCGTGCCGTCCAGACCGCCAAGCCCTTCCCTTCCCACCGTCGCGCGACTGCCCAACACGTCAAGGGCATCAAAACCACCGGGGGCAGCGAGGTAGGCGCGGGCGCCGGAAACCGGTTGCGTGAAGCGCAGTTGCTGGCCCTTGCGGACGAAAAAGCTGCGCCACGGTGCGACAGAGCGGTCATCGAGCATCGCACCCAGATCGGCACCGGCCAGCGCAAGGCAGCAGTCGGTTTCGGCGACCAGCGTCAGGCCACCCAAGGTGATTTCGATCACGGCGGCATTCAAGGGATTGTTCAGCAGCTTGTTCGCCCACGCCATGGACACCCAGTCCAGCGCGCCACCCTGGGTCACGCCGAGATAACGCACGCCAAAACGCCCGGCGTCTTGCAGCAGGCACAGCGGCGTGCTGTTTTTGACCGTCAACAGGCTCATGCCAAGGCCTCCAGTGGGGTGTCGTCGCCGCCCAAGCGAATGAATTCGGCGTGATCGATGGGCGCGAAACGCACGGTGTCGCCGGGTTGCATCAAGCTGTAGCCGTCGATGTCGCGGTCGAACAATTTCGCGGGGGTGCGACCGAGGATGTTCCAGCCGCCGGGGGACTCAAGGGGATAAGCCGCTGTCTGGCGCTCGGCAATGCCCACGCTGCCTGCCGCGACGCGTTTGCGCGGGGTTTTGATGCGTGGGGCGGCGAGGATTTCTTCGACCAGCCCCATAAAGGCGAATCCCGGCGCGAAGCCCAGCGCGAACACTTGGTACTCACGCTCACTGTGACGCCGAATCACTTCGTCCACCGGCAGGCCACTGCGTTGGGACAGCAGCGTCAGTTCCGGGCCGACGCGGAGGTCGTACCAGACCGGCAGTACATGCTGTCGGCCTGCTTTGGCGGAGTCCGGCGACAGGTCCTCCAGCGCTCGGGCGATCACCTCGCGAGCTTGTTGAGGGCTGAGCGCCATCAGGTCGTAATGCACCATCAGCGTGGTGTACGACGGCACCAGATCGATCAAATGCGCACCGAATCCTTTACGCAGATGCAGGCTGGCGGCGAGCATCCACGGCATATTGGCTTCGTCGATGGCGTCGAACAGGCGCACCATCAGGCAATCGATCGCAACGACTTCAATGCGCAGGTTCATGAGGCGGACGTCTGCCCCAGGGCTTCACGGATACGTTGCACAGCCGCGATGGAGCTGGCGTTGTCGCCGTGCACGCAGAGGGTATCGACCTTGAGCAGCAATTCGCTGCCGTCGCTGGCGATCAGTGCTTCGCCACGGGACAACGTCATGGCCTGGCCGATGATATGTTCGGGATCATGGTGTACGGCCCCCGGCAGGTTGCGCGACACCAGACGCCCCGCGCTGTCATAGGCGCGGTCGGCGAAGGCTTCGAACCAGAGGCTGACGCCGAACTCATCGGCAATGGCCTGCGCCCCGCTGTTGTCGCGCATGGACAGCAGCATCAGCGGCAGTTCGGCGTTGTAACGGGCGATGCCTTCGATGACTGCGCGCAGCTGCGCCGGGTTAACCATCATGTCGTTGTACATCGCGCCATGGGGCTTGACGTAGCTGACCCGCCCACCTTGAGCGCGGGACACGCCGTCCAGCGCGCCGATCTGGTAATGCAGCAGGTCTTGGATTTCTTGCGACGAGCAGGCCATCGACCGACGCCCGAAACCCACCAGATCCGGGTACGCGGGGTGCGCGCCGATGGTGACGTTGTGGGTCAAGGCCAAGGCCACGGTTTTGCGCATGACGCTGGGGTCACCCGCATGAAAGCCGCAGGCGATGTTGGCGCAGTCGATGTACGGCATGACCTCGGCGTCCAGACCCATGGTCCAGGCGCCGTAGCTTTCACCGATATCACAATTCAATAACAGGCGGCCCAAGGGATGATCTCCTGTGCGGCTGAAGGTTGGGGACGAGGCTTGAGTCTACGCGTGGGAAGCATCGCTTTGCAGCGCTGAAACACGCCTGTCATGTGTAGGCGCATTCTTGGGCGGGAGTGGATGAAGCGTCCAACTAATAAAAGCGGAGGGAGGGGATAAGAAAAAGTGAACGGTCCAGTGTCCGGAATGGCGTCGAACCTGTAGGAGTGAGCTTGCTCGCGATGCGGAGGGTCAGCCGGCGCAACGGTGACTGACAGTCCCCATCGCGAGCAAGCTCACTCCTACAGAAGAGCGGTCGCGCTCGTCACTCCCAATCCCGATTCACCTTGCGCACATGATGCCGTCCCACGAATACCCAATCGATGAACAGCACGAAGCTTTCGATCACTAGCGAGAACAGCAGCGCGCAGATCAGCCCCCAGCCGATGACTTCGGGCGACAGCAATACCTGCCACGTGTAGCCATTCCACGTTTCGTTGCGAATGTCCGCATCGGCGGCGGTCAGGACATGCCAGGCGCGCATGTACCACGGGCCTTGCAGCGCCATCCACTCGCGGTCGAGTACCTGAGTGCGACCCAGCAGGTTGCTGATGTTGTTGGCATCGGTTTTGAACACCGGGTCGTCGCTGCTGCGGTAATGCTGGATCAGCGCTTGCACGTCGCCGTTGAAGAAGCGCGAAGCGGTGTCGTTGTAGCCCCGCATGTTCTGCTGCGCTTCCATCAGGTGCGCTTCGACGCGCTTGCTGTAGTCGCTGATGAAGCCGGGAATCTGCACGCCGATCAACAGGCCTGCCGTGAACAACACCAGTCGCAGATAGCTTCGCAGCATAGGTCCCTCTCAGTCAGGATTGGCCTTCGGCCACGCATTCGCCGCGACGCCACAGGCTCCAGTGGCCGGGCTCGTAGCGATTCCAGGTTTCGTTCTCGGTCAATGGCTCGGTGGCAATCACCGTCACCACGTCATTGGGCGTGGTTTCGGCCTGAAAATCGACGATCACGTCGACATCCTTGAGCCGTGCCGGACCGAACGGCGCGCGCCGTGTGATGTGCACCAGCTTGGTGGAGCAGAAGCAAAACAGCCAGCCGCCATCACTGAGCAAGCCATTGAACACGCCCTTGCTTCGGTATTCGTTGCAGGCTTGGACCAGCGTCGGCAGCAGCTGTTCGATCTCGACCGGCTCGGGAAACGCCTCGCGCACCCGGTTCAACAGGTCGCAGAACGCGGCTTCACTGTCGGTGTCGCCCACCGGGCGGTAGAACGTTGCGCTCGGGTGAAAGTCCGCCAGCTGGCCGTTGTGAGCGAAACACCAGTTGCGGCCCCACAGCTCGCGCACGAAAGGATGGGTGTTGGACAGGCAGACCTTGCCGACGTTGGCCTGACGAATGTGGCCAATCACCACCTCGCTCTTGATCGGGTAGCGCTGCACCAGTTGCGCGACTTCCGACTCGCTGCTGGCGGCCGGGTCCTGAAACAGACGCAGGCCGCGCCCTTCATAAAAGCCGATGCCCCAACCGTCGCGGTGGGGACCGGTGCGACCGCCGCGCTGCATCAGCCCGGTAAAGCTGAACACGATGTCGGTCGGTACGTTGGCACTCATGCCCAGAAGTTCACACATGCTCAGGTCTCGATGGGGTCAGTGGCTGGCTGACCAGTTACAACTTTGGCTCGACCCGATGACGGCCAACAGTACCGCCGTTGGCAGGTGCTGCCGGGCTGGCAAAACGCGAAGGGCCCGGCGCGGCGAACGGCTCATCGTCTTTTTCCTGAGCTTTCTGCTCGGCAGCGGCCTGTGCGGCAGCCGCTTCGGCATGGGCCTGACGGGCTTTTTTCTTGCGCAGGAACGGCAAGCGGATCAACGCGAAAATGACGTAGGCGCCCAAGGCAATGGCGCCATAGGTCGAAAGGTCGAGCGCGGCGCGCCAGACGTTATTGCCGACCTTGAGCCCCAGGTCCAGGAAGCTGATGGCCAGCGCCGGGGCATAAATGTCCTTCGCCGGGTCGATGATGGTCGGGCAGAACAGCAGGACCGCGCCGATCACCCGCAGCGGTTCGCGCAAGTAGCGCCACATCCAGCCGGTCAGCTTGAACCACACCAACAGACAGCCCAACGCGGCGAACGCGTAAAGGCCCCAGGCAATCAGATAGTCGTTGTCGGTCATGACGTCCGTGGTAAGGCAGGTAAAGAGGCGCTTATGATAACGACTTTTCGCCAGCCTGGCTTACCCGGCTGTAGTTATCGGTCCGCCGCCTCTTCACAGGCGTCCGTCGCAGTGGTCAGTTTCACTTTTGAGAGAGCCCCGCATGCCATCTTCCAACGCTGTTCTCCGCGCCCCCGTTGCCCGCAAGGCCGACGGCGCCGACCCGTATGCCTGGCTGCAGGATCGCGACACCGATGAGGTCCTCGATTACCTCAAGGCCGAAAACAGCTATCAGGAACAGCAACTGGCCGATCAACAGGCCCTGCGCGAGACCCTGTTTCAAGAGATCAAGGGCCGCATCCTCGAAACCGACCTGTCGCTGCCCTCCCCGTGGGGGCCGTACCTGTATTACACCCGGACCACTGAAGGCGACGAATACGCCCGTCACTACCGCTGCCCGCGCCCGGCGGACGATTCGCAGACCGTCAATGAAAATGCTGAAGAGCTGCTGCTGGACCCGAACGTGCTGGCCAATGGGGGCTTCTTTTCCCTCGGCGCGTTCAGCATCAGCCCGGACCATCAGCGACTGGCCTACAGCCTCGACACCAGCGGCGAAGAGGTCTACCAGCTCTACGTCAAGGAACTGAGCAGCGGCGACGTCACCGCCCTGCCCTTCGAAGACTGCGACGGCAGCATGACGTGGGCGAACGACAGCCAGACCCTGTTTTTCGGCGAACTCGACGACACCCACCGCCCGCACAAGCTCTATCGCCATAAGCTGGGCAACGACTCGGCGGAGCTGGTGTTCAGCGAGCCAGACGGGCGTTTCTTCCTGCATTGCTACCGCACCAGCTCCGAGCGCCAGTTGGTGCTGGGTCTGGACAGCAAGACCACCGGGGAAAGTTGGGTGCTGGACGCCAGCACGCCGGATCAGCCGTTCGTGTGCATCGCGCCCCGCAGCGAAGGCCACGAGTACTCGGTGGACCACGGTTTGATCGACGGCGCCTGGAGCTGGCTGATTCGCAGCAATCAGGACGGCATCAACTTCGCCCTCTTCCACGCGCCTGAGCAGGCGAGCGACGTGCCAGAGCGCAAGGATTGGCAGACGCTGATCCCCCATAGCGACAGCGTGATGCTCGACGGTTTCAGCCTCAACGCCCGTGGCTTGACCTTGAGCCTGCGCGAAGGCGGCCTGCCCATCGTCGAAGTTCACCCACAGGGTTTGCCGCCCTATCGCGTGCAATTGCCGGACGCGGCCTACAACCTCTATGTGCAGGACACCCTTGAATTCGAGAGCGACAAGATTCGTCTGCGCTATCAATCGCTGAACCGTCCGCCCCAGGTGCGTCAATTGACGCTGGCCACCGGGGACCAGGTCGTACTCAAGGAAACGCCGGTTCTGGGGGTGTTCGACGCCGATGCCTACGTCAGCCAGCGCTTGTGGGCGACCGCCGCCGACGGCACGCAGGTGCCGATCAGTCTCGTGGTCAAACGCGAACTGGCCGGTGAGCCGGTGCCGCTGTACCTGTACGGCTATGGCGCGTACGGCGAAAGCCTCGACCCGTGGTTTTCCCATGCCCGTCTGAGCCTGCTGGACCGTGGCGTCGCCTTCGCCATCGCCCACGTGCGCGGCGGCGGCGAATTGGGTGAGGTCTGGTACCGCACCGGCAAACAGGAGCACAAGCAGAATACGTTCAGCGATTTCATCGCCTGTGCCGAACATCTCATTGCGGAAAACCTGACGTCGGCCGAAAAACTGGTGATCAGCGGTGGCAGCGCCGGGGGGCTGTTGATCGGCGCGGTGGTCAATCAGCGTCCGGAGCTGTTCAAGGCCGCGATTGCCGAAGTGCCGTTCGTCGACGTGCTCAACACGATGCTCGACCCCGATCTGCCATTGACCGTGACCGAATACGACGAGTGGGGCAACCCGCAAGAGCCCGACGTCTACGCTCGGATCAAGGCCTACGCGCCTTACGAGAACGTCAGCGCGCAGGCCTACCCGGCGATGCTGGTGATCGCCGGGTACAACGACAGCCGCGTGCAATATTGGGAAGCGGCCAAGTGGGTGGCAAAATTGCGCGACACCAAAACCGACGACCACCTGCTGCTGCTCAAGACCGAACTGGGCGCGGGGCATGGCGGGATGAGCGGGCGGTATCAGGGATTGCGTGACGTAGCGCTCGAATACGGGTTTATCTTCAAGGTATTGCAGCTGGCCTGAGGAACTCTTTGCAGGCCTTTTGTCATATCAAGGCTGCCGGGCGTTGAGACGTCCGGTGCCGTTGTGCCGGTCATTTTTCAAACACTCAACAAGAACATGCCATGCCGACATCTTCATCACTGAACAACGAGATCCGCGAGATGCTGATGGACTGCGGTCTGTTCCTCGCGCTCACCCCTGCGGACTTTTCCGCGGCGGCAGGTTACTTCAGCATCAGCAGCATCGAGAAAGGCGAAGCGATCTTCAACGAAGGCGACGCGGGCACCTTCATGTGCATCATCCATTCGGGCACGGTGTCGGTGCAAAAGCGCAACGGCGAAGGCGTACCGGTCGAAACGGCGATTCTGCGCAGCGGTCGGGCATTCGGTGAAATGGCCGTGCTGGATGGCGAACGCCGCTCGGCCAGTTGCGTGGCGGCGTCTTCCTGCTACTTGCTGAACCTGGGCAAGGACTCGCTGGACAAGATGCTCAATGAAGCGCCCAAAGTCGCGGCCAAGATCATCCGCGCCATCGCCATCGCCATGTCCAAGCGGCTGCGGATGATGGATGGTCAAGTGTTGGCGCAGCAGGAATAAACGGTTCGAATTACGGGCTTGGCTTCGCGGGCGGCGGTAAACCTGGCAGCGGTTCATCGTCTTTGGGCGGCCCCGGCTGGGGGATTTTTGGCAATAACGGCGGATTGCCTTGCCCGCCTGCGCGGGGAACGCTGGGCGGCGACACTTGTGGATACGGGGTCGGCGTGGCCGTGCCGGGCGACCCGGACGTGGCGGCAATAGGTTCCGGCGCAGTGAGGACAGGTTGCAGGCTCTCGGCAAATACCTGAGATGCACCGAGCGCAGCCACGGCAATCGCCGCTAGAATGTACCGCTTCATCGTTGGCCTCCACTGCCAATCTTCTGTCGGGACGCTCAGACTACGCCTGCTCAGCGCTTCGTGCGCTGACAAATTGCACGCCGCGCCCTTGCCACGTCTTTCTCCGGGTTTTTCATGAAACGTTTCGTTCTGCTCGACACCACCCCGATCCCCGACAACGGCGGCGCCTTATGCCTGTTCGAGTACGGCGAAGACTTCGTGATCAAGATTCAGGGCGGCGACGGCGGCCAGTTGATGAACACGCGCATGCACGGCTCCGAGGATGCGTTGGCGGAAATCCCCTGCAAGAAGGTCGCCTCGCGCTTGCAGCCACGGGTGCTGATCGGCGGTCTGGGCATGGGCTTCACCCTCGCCTCGGCGCTCAAGCACCTGGGCAAGAATGGCGAAGTGGTGGTGGCCGAGCTGGTGCCCGGTGTGGTCGAGTGGAATCGCGGCCCGTTGGGTGAGAAATCGGGCAATCCGTTGCAGGACCCGCGCGCCAAGGTGGTCGTCCAGGACGTGGCGCAGGTGCTGAAAAGCGAGCATCAAGGTTTCGATGCGATCATGCTCGACGTTGACAACGGCCCCGAAGGCCTGACGCAAAAGGCCAACAGCTGGCTGTACTCGGCGGGTGGCCTGGCCGCTTGCGCCACCGCGCTACGTCCCAAGGGCGTGCTGGCCGTGTGGTCCGCCAGCGCCGACGCCGCGTTCAGCGACAAACTGCGCAAGGCCGGGTTCAAGGCCGAAGAGGTCAAAGTCTACGCCCACGGCAATAAAGGGACACGGCATACGATCTGGATTGCCGAAAAACTCAAACAGACCGCATGAAAACTACTGCGCTCGGCAATACTGCGTTAAAAACAGGCGGGAAATGCTCATTTAGAACACCTAGAGTCGGACGCGACCCCGGCCGTTTCCCGCCTGTTTTTGCCTTGTCTTGCCTTCGCTCGCTACGTTTTCACGCGGTCTGTACGGCTGACGCGCGCGCAAAGCGTTAGAATCGCCCCATTGCCCACAGCACACGAAACAGGTGACACCATGAGTTCGGGAACCCCGACCAACACATCCAAACTCGACCGCATCCTCGCCGACGCTCAACGCGACCGTGAGATGGGGTATCGCGATAAAGCCCTGCGCATGTACCCGCACGTCTGCGGCCGCTGCGCCCGTGAGTTTGCCGGCAAGCGCCTGAGTGAACTGACCGTGCATCACCGCGACCACAACCACGACAACAACCCGCAGGACGGCTCCAACTGGGAGCTGCTGTGCCTGTATTGCCACGACAACGAGCATTCGCGTTACACCGACCAGCAGTATTTCTCGGACAGCTCGACCAGCAGCCCGAAAACAGCCAAGGCGACGCACAACCCGTTTGCCGCGTTGGCTGGCCTGATGAAGAGCAGCGACGACGCGTAAGCCACGAGCTGCAAGCAAGAGCGGTGCACGTGAGTTCACCGCTCACTGCTTTTTCTTGCAGCTTGCAGCTCGAACCTCGAAACTGCCCCCTTTTTTACGAGCATCTCCCCCCGTGGCCAACAAACGCTATGCCTGCATCGGCTTGTTCAACCCTAAATCCCCGGAAAACGTCGGATCGGTGATGCGTGCGGCAGGCTGTTACGGCGTGGCGTCGGTGTTTTACACGGGCAAGCGCTACGAGCGAGCCCGGGATTTCGTGACGGACACCAAGAAAATTCATCAGGACATCCCGCTGATCGGCATCGATGACCTGAGAAAAATCATCCCCCTCGGCTGCGTGCCTGTCGCCGTCGAGCTGGTGGAAGGCGCCCGTTCGTTGCCTGAATACACCCACCCGGACCGTGCGATTTATATCTTCGGCCCGGAAGACGGTTCCCTCGACAAGGAGATTCGTGACTGGTGCGAAGACGTCGTCTATATCCCCACCACCGGTTGCATGAACCTGGCGGCGACCGTCAACGTGGTGCTTTACGACCGCATGGCCAAGGGCAACAACACCCGCTCCGGCCCGCAATTCGGGCGCGAAACCGACCGCACCTGATCAACGTCCCGCGTCAAACGCATTGAACAGTTTGCCCGCCCGAGAGTCAGCTTTAGGGACCTTACCTTTCATGGAGAACGCATCATGAGCGATACCCCGATCCTTAAACGTGTCGATCGTCAGCTTCACGACCTTCCAGAGCAAAACGTACAGGGGTGGGAGCGCATCGGCTCGCTGGCCGGTGGCGTGTTGATGATGGGCAAGGGTCTGCGCCGTGGCGGCATCTTCGGGTTGGTGCAGCTGGCCATTGGCGGCGCAGTTCTCGCACGCGGCATCACAGGGCATTGCTCGGCCAAGTCGCTGCTGGAAAAAAGCCGCAGCGAGATGAACGTGGCCCGCGCACGCATTCAAGAGGCCGGCGCCGAACTGAGCAAGCTGAAAACCAAGGCCGAAGTGGCGGCGGAAGAAGCAGTGGTGAAAAGCATCGATTCGGTGAAAGGGCCGAAGGGCGTTTGATCCAAACAAACTCTCACTGATTCGCGTGTCCCCTGTAGAAGTGAGCTTGCTCGCGATAGCGGTCGGTCACGCGCTGGATTCTTTTCTGATCCGGCCTGATCGCGAGCAAGCTCACTCCTACAGTTCGAGTCGCGTTTGGCAGATGATTGAGGCGGCCTTGAGATCGCTCAAACCCGCAACCAAGCCGCTATGGGGAAATGGGAAAGCCTTTCCTCATTGCAGCAGATTGCTCGCCAGCACCTTCGACGACTCCCCCATCACCCCCGCGCTGATCTGCACGAAGTCCTCAGTGCTCACCGCGCCCATTCGCATCAACCCCTGTGCCACATCATCCAGCGATTTCTGGTCGTTGGTCTTGCGCCGAATTTCCTGATCCAAGGTCCCCATCAGCAATGCCGCACGGGCCGTCATGGCCGCATCGACCCGCTCGCCGCGCAAGGTCGTTACCTTGCGCCCGACCCGCGTCATGATCGATTGCCAGTCCTGATACCGGTCCTCGCTCATGCCCCCGGCCCGACGCAGCAGCTCGACCGAGTAATACTCGGCGATGCCCGCCCTGATCCAGTCGCTGCGGTCCTTGGTGCGAATGCGCGCAAACACCTGCACCAGTTCCCACAGCAAGGGGCTGGCGCCGCTCTCGCTGATCAGTGGCCGGGTGCTGTTGAGGTAGATTGAATCGTGACCGGCGCTGGCATTGCGTGCCATGCCGTCCGCCGCGCCCACCACCAGCAGCTTGCCCGGAATTCGCGGGAAGACGGCCTGCAGCTTCGGCCAGACGAACGTCAGCAGCGTCAGGGTTTCCATCCGCCGCATGCCCTGCCCTTTCGGCGCGCTGACGGTGACGTCGGTGTCACCGAGGTGTGCACGGCGATTGACCAGATTGCCCGCCAGCATCCAGCCCGTAGGCCGATCGAACAGACGTGACACGTTGTCGATGCGGAAGCGATTCTTGCCAATGCGCGGCCATGAGCTTTCCACGTTTTTCCAGCCGGTGGGCAGATCGACGGTCAAGCGCGCATGCAAATGCACACCTTCCTGCTGATCAAGACGGGCGCGCGGCACCAGGTCTTCGCCACGAAACAACGCCCAGTCAGGGGTCATGCGACTGTCGTAGCGCGGTTTTTCGGGCATTGCGTCGGCGGTGTGACGATTGATTTTCACACGCCAGGTCAGCGTGGCCTTCCCCGATGCAGGCTTCCACACCCCGCGCCCTTCCGGCCCCGCGATCCATTGGCCATCGGCGGTGAAGTCACTGAAGTAGCCCTTCTGGCCGAGGTTCATGTCCAGGCTGCGCACGGCGCTGCCCTGCTCCAGCGTCAGGCGCACTTCAGCCTGATCACTCTGCGGCAGCAAGGTGACGTGATAATCGAGATCGACGTTCTTCGCGGCGCTGGCCGGAACAGACATCGCCAGGCCCAACGCAAGCATCGCAGCACACAGCGGCAGTTGATAACGCACGAGTAGACCACTCCTGTTGCGACAGGCTTTTGGATCGGGGTTAGCTCACAACAGCTCAGCCAGCGCGGAAGATCAGGTAATCCTCCCAGTCGTCCTCGGCGACGCTCTTTTCGCTGAGCATCCGGCCTGACTGGGAAATGCGTTGTTTGTGCACTTGCTCCCGATCCCCGCACACCAAGTGGTGCCAGAGCGGAAGGTCTTTGCCTTCGCTGACCAATCGGTAGCCGCAGGTGGGCGGCAACCACTTGAATTCATCGGCCTGACCCGGCGTGAGTTGAATGCAATCCGGCACCAGTGCGCGACGATTCGGATAATCGGTGCATTGACAGGTGTTCAGGTCGAGCAACTGGCAGGCGACGCGCGTGTAATAGACGCTGCCGTCGTCCTCGTCTTCGAGTTTCTGCAGGCAGCACAGGCCGCAGCCGTCGCACAGGGATTCCCACTCGACCGGGTCAAGTTGATCGAGGGTTTTGCGCATCCAGAACGGTTCGACTTTGGCGGCCATGATTTCGAAGGAATCGGTATCGGGTGATGAAAAGGCCGCCAGTCTAGTGGCACAGGGCACGCGGGGCCAAGCGCTGGCGACTGTCGGTACACGCGGGCTTGTCAGCGTCAGGCAGTCGCAGTAGCTTTATGCCCTCGCGAATACGGGCTCCAATCCTTCGCGACACCCGCATCAGACTCATCCTGTTTCGATGATGCCTGCCGTCCACGGCCCATCTGATTGATCCCGTTCGCCACGTTCGCTGGCGGGCGGTCACTTCACTTTTTTCAGGACCGGAATTTCCATGAGCGACAACTCCCGCATTGCCGACTACGCCATTCATTCGCAATTCACCGATCGCTGGTCGCCTCGCGCCTTTACCGGCGAGAGCATTCCGCAGGAAACCCTGCTGAGTTTCTTCGAGGCCGCACGCTGGGCGCCGTCCGCGTATAACTCGCAGCCGTGGCGCTTCCTCTATGCGCGCCGCGACACGCCGAACTGGGAGCGCTTTCTGAGCCTGCTGGTGGAATTCAACCAAGGCTGGGCGAAGCACGCGTCGGCGCTGGTGATCGTGATTTCCAAGACCACCTTCACCGCACCAGGCGCCACTGAAGAAACGCCTGCGCTGTGGCACACCTTCGACACCGGTTCGGCATGGGGTCACCTGGCGCTGCAAGCGAGCCTGAGCGGCTGGCATACCCACGGCATGGCCGGTTTCGATCAGGAGAAGACTCGCAAGGAATTGAAGATTCCAGAGGGTTACGCCATTCACGCAGCGGTGGCGATTGGCAAACTGGGCGATAAATCGACCCTGCCCGAGTACCTGCAAGCCCGCGAAACCCCAAGCCCGCGCCGTCCGGTGGGGGAATTGGCGGCTGAAGGGGATTTCAGTTTGTAAGGCCCTTACATCCGACGCATTTGTATCGCCTGATCCATCTTTCGCGAATAAATTCGCTCCCACAGTTGGATCGGCGTCAGGCCGAGAACATTGCGGCGCTGGTGCTCTCCTGTAGGAGCGAATCCATTCGCAAATAGGCGTTACAGCCGACGCATCTCTGTCGCCTGATCCATCTTTCGCGAATGAATTCGCTCCTACAGGTAGATCCGCGTCAGGCCACAAACATCCTGGCGCCGCTGCTCTCCTGTGGGAGCGAATTCATTCGCGAATAGGCGTTACAGCCGACACATCTCTGTCGCCTGATCCATTTTTGGGAGGCCAGATCAGTCAGGTCCGCTTCAGGCCGCAAACATTGCGGCGCATCAGTCAGGTCCGCTTCAGGCCGCAAACATTGCGGCGCATCAGTCAGATCAGCCTCCCGCCTCAATACCCCTTCGCGAAATCCACCAATCCGCGCAGCGGCTCACCCGCGTTGAACGCTCTCAGGTTCTCTACGAACAATTGGGTCATGGCCGGTGGCGAGGTCGGCGCGGAGCTGTGGCCGGTCAGCAGCAGGCCCCACGCGGTCCAGAACGGGTGACGTTGCGGCAGCGGCTCCTGACGGCACACGTCGATCACCGCGCCCGCCAGGTGCCCTTCCTTCAAGGCATTGACCAGGTCGGCATCCACTACCGCTACGCCGCGTCCAACGTTGATGAACAACGACGACGGCTTGAATTGGGCGAACAGCTTCGCGTCGTAGATATCGTGGGTCTGTGCCGTGTTTGGCAGCAGGTTGATCACGAAATCCGCTTCGCCCACCAGACGTGGCAAATCGTCCATCGAGCCAACTTCCACGAACGGCGCCTGGTCACGGGCAGTCGATGCAACGCCCGACACCTGCACGCCAAACGGCAGCAGGAACTGCGCAACGCTGACGCCAATGTCGCCGGTGCCGACGATCAGCGCCTTGCGCCCCGCCAGGCTGTGACCCATACGGTCGTCCCACTTGCGCTCGACCTGGCTGACCAGCCGCGCCAGCACTTCGCGCTCATGCACCAGCATGTAAGTCAGGACGAATTCGGCCATCACTTGACCGAAGATGCCCACGGCACGGGTCAATCGGTAGTCGCGGTTGAGGCCAGGCGCGAGCAAGGGGGTGACCCCGGCCCAAGTCGATTGCAGCCACTGCGGCTTATGACCCTGACGCAGCAGGTTGGCGAGCAAGTCAGGCTGGCCCAGCCAGATCGGCGTATCAGCCGCCATTTTTGACAGCTCGGCGGAGTCGCCGCTGCTCAGCACTTCAAGGTCAGGAGCAGCGTTGCGGAGGAGTTCGGTATAAACGGGGTAATCGTGTTCGGCGATCAGAACGCGCATGGATTCAAAACTCACAAAAACGGACAGGCGACCGCATGGCGTCTGGCCCTTGACGCTCGCTCAAAAAAAACAGGCCAGAAACGCTCGGCGGTCCGGTAAACCCCTGCGATGACTTGCAGGGTCGAAAGTGAATCAGACCGGGTCGTTGCGGCGCAGCAACTCTTCAGGCAGGTGCTCGATGTACTCATCTTCGGCCGGCGGCATTTGCAGGTGATAGCCCTGCTTTTCCAGATTCGCCAGCACTGCGTGAATGTCTTCACGGGCCAGCGCGCGCTCCGGGGAGAGGACCAGATCGAACGCGTGGTGCGGCTTGCCGAATGCGCTCAGCAGTTCGACCGGCACGCGCTCAAGCGCATCGCTCTTGAGCACATAGAGGTACATTTCATTTCTGCGTGGGCTGCGATAAATGGAGCAAATACGTTTCAAGGCTGTTCTCCGGCGTTGGCCAGGCTGTCGAGCAGCATCTGGCCCATCAATTCGCGGCGCCAGCCACGCAACGAATCGGGCAGTTTATAGGGACCGTCTGGGTAACCGGTCTTGAGCAGGGCTTCGAGCGTCTTCTTGCGCAGCATCAGCTCCGGCGCCATGTCGAGGTGCTCGGCTTGCTGCTGGCCAATGGCGCGCAGGCTCTTCAGTACGTTCGACGCTTCAATCGGCAACGGCTCAGGCAAGGCTGGCGGCCACAGATCGGGGGTGACACTGCCAGCTTTTTTGATCAGGTCCAGCAGAAACTCGCCATCCTGACGCACGGTCTTGGGGTGCATGTCTTCAATTTTCGCCAACGCCCCGAGGTTATCGGGCTGGGTCTTTGCCAGCGGCCACAACGAATGCTCACGCAGCACCCGATTGCGCGGCTGATTGCGCAGGCGGGCCTGCTGCTCGCGCCAGGCGCAGAGTTCGCGCAGCACGCTCAACTGGGCACGGGACAGTTTCCACGCCAGCTTGGCGTCGCGATAGACCTCGTAGGGATCGGTTTCCCGCCGCAGGTTGGCGACCAGTTCGGCGCCGTCTTCCAACACCCAGGCGTATTTTTTATCGGACAAGCGCGGGCGCAGCAGGCTGTAGACCTCGGCCAGGTGCACGGCGTCTTCGGCGGCGTAGCTGATTTGCGTGTCCGAAAGCGGACGTTGCAGCCAGTCCGAGCGGGTTTCGCCTTTGGGCAGCTCGATGTTCAGGACTTCCTGCACCAAGCGCGAGTAGCCCATCGAGAATCCGAGGTTCAGATAGGCGGCGGCGAGCTGGGTGTCGAACAGCGGCGCGGGCAGGCTGCCCGTGAGGCGCAACAGGACTTCAAGGTCTTCGCTGCAGGCATGAACAACTTTAATGACGTCAGGGTTTTCCAGCAGGGCGGCCAGGGGTTTCCACGCGTTGATCAGCAACGGGTCGATCAGGTAGGCGCGCGACCCGTCGCCGATCTGCAAGAGCGCGGCGATGGGATAGAAGGTATCGACCCGCATGAATTCGGTGTCGAGGGCAACGAATGGCAGCGTCTGCCACTCTGCGCAGTGTCGGGCGAGGCTGTCGTCGTCGCGAATCCAGTGAATATCGATGGCCACACGGCTCTCCCTTGAAGAATGGCGCGCAGTATATATCGCTATGAGCGTTTACCGGGCATCCGTCCTACAAGTCTCGAACAACTTCATCTTCCGTGTTTGGCGACGGGAGGGTGAACCGCGACCGTCCATCGGATCGTTCAGCCGTTTTTGCTCAATACGTACACCCGCCACATGGCGTAGCCGGGAAGAAAATCGTGGTGACCGATGATCCTGAACCCGGCCTCGGCAAACTCTGACTCAATGTCGGCGCGGCACACCACGAAGCGATTGCGCACGGCAGTCGAATTGCCCGAAGCGAGCCTTTGGCATTCTTGACGCTTGCGTCGCCACGCCTTGATGTTGCCGTCCACCCACAGCGCAACAATGGCCGTGTCGCGGGTGACGCGATAGAACTCCTCAAGGATGGCCTGGCGTTTTTCCCGATCCGCCACGTGATGGAACAGCCGCATGCAAAAGATGCAATCGACCGCGTTCTCCGACAGCCCGATTGAAAACGCCGAACTCTGGAACGTGCGAATCCGCTTGCGCACCTCGGCACTCGACTGCGCTTCAGCGATTTCAAGCATGTCGGTGGAGGGGTCCGCCGCCAGAATCACCCGATTCGAGTGCTCGGCCAGAATTGGCCAGAAACGCCCGGACCCAGAGGGCACGTCGAGCACCAGCCCCGGTTCGCCCGCATCGCGCAGCGCCTGACGGGCCAGTTGGGCGTCGCGCCAAAGGCTCAAGCGTCTGGCCAATCCCTGCTCATGGCGCTGCACGTACTGCTGCGCCGGGTGCTGGTCGGTGGTGTGTTCACTCATTCGCCAGTACCCCATCCGTATAAATCCCCCGGCAGCCGGCAAACATGTCCAGCGCCGGGTTATAGACTTGGGTGTGCACTTTCAGCAGGCCCAGCATCGAATGGAACAGATTGTCCTGGCTCAACGGTGCGTTGCGTTCTTTTTGCAAACAATGAGTGTTTACCGCAAACGACTGCTGATAGTTGTCGGAGAACCAGGCAATCATCGGTACGTGTTTTTGCTGATCCGGCGCCAACATGTAAGGCGTGCCATGCAGGAACAAGTTGTATTCCCCCAGCGACTCGCCGTGATCGGACAGATACAGCATCGCGGTGTCCACTTTATTCTGGTTGCTGCGCAGAATATCGATGAGCGTCGCCAATACATGGTCGGTGTACAGCAAAGTATTGTCGTATCCGTTGACGATACTTTCCCGCGAGCAATTATTCAGGGCATTGCTTTCACACACCGGTGTGAATTTCTCGAATTCTTTTGGATAACGCTTGAAGTACTCAGGGCCATGGCTGCCCATTTGGTGCAGGACCAACACGGTGTCCTTGTCCAGCGTGTCGATAAAGTGCTGCAAGCCCTGCAGCAGGATCTCGTCGCGGCACTCGTTATTGGCGCACAACGACGGGTCCTTGAGGTTACTGACATCTTGCAGGGTGACACGGTCGCAGGTGCCTTTGCAGCCCGACTGGTTATCGCGCCAGATCACGTCGAGACCGGCGCGCTTGAGCACGTCGAGCATGCCCTCCTCGTTCTTCGCGGTGCTCGCGTCGTAATCCTTGCGCCCCATGTTGGAGAACATGCACGGCACCGACACAGCGGTTTCGGTGCCACAGGAGTGAACATCGGTAAAGGTCAGCAGACCGGGCTCTTTCTTCAATTGCGGCGTGGTGTCGCGGCTGTAGCCCAGAATGCCGAAGTTCTCGGCCCGGGCACTCTCGCCGACCACCAGTACGGTGAGGGACTTACGCGGGTGTTGCTGCCAGTCGCTGGCCAGTTGCGCGTCCTGGCCGATGCTGACGAACGGCTTCTGCGCGGATTTGATCTGCTCGCTCACGTAACCCACCGACGCACCGATGTAATTGCTTGGCACCACTATCAGGCGCAGTTCGTGATGGTTGCGAAACAGCGACGCCAGCCCTTGATAGTTCATCAGCGCCACGCCACCGATCACGCACGAGCAGACGGCACTCACGACCACTTTGCTCAACACTTCGCGCGGCCAGCGACGGTAGTTGACCGGCACCTTCCACAGCACCACGGACGGCACGACGCCCAGTGCAAACAGATAAATAAACAGTTTTAACGACAGCAACCCTTGAACTTCGGTGATGTTGGTCTCCGCGAAGTTGCGAAACATCCCTGAATCGATCATGACCCCGTATTCGCCCATGTAATACGCGACACCCGCGCTGATCATGAATAAAGCGATCAACACCGGCTTTAATACCTTCTTGAAGGCAAACAACGTCAGAAAAATATTAAAGGCACAAAAAACCATCACGGCAAACGCGCCACGCAATAACAGCCCCTTACCGTTGAAGTCGGTAATGGTAAACAGGTGCTGCCACAGCGTCAGGTTAAACCCGACCAGCAAAAAAACACTGGCGAGCACGGTCACGAGCTCGGGACGAACTGCTTTTACGTTCAGCATGGAGGGATCTGCGTGCCTGAAAAGAGAATGCCGATCAAAAACGAAAACGCTTCTTCGACATCGCAAACTTTAGGCAGAGGGCCATCAATTTTTTGTGAAAAGGATGAGAACAAAAGGTGGGGTTTGACGGCTTTTTTGCAGCAAGAATCTGCGCAACAGATCGTGGCAAAAATCTGAATGAGAGAGCGTTGGCTTGGGGGTAAGGTAGCGGCACTCACTCACAACCATAATCGATTTGCGTATATTTCTATGGATGCTGTATTTTTTGAAACGTCGGCTTTCAGCTGCCTCCGTCCCGACTATCTGGACGAAGAGGCTTATCGCACACTTCCGCTAGCGTTAATGGCAAACCCTACCATGGGGGATCTGATGCCGAGAACCGGAGGATTCCGGAAGCTGCGCTGGCCGGACTCGCGAAGAGGAAAAGGCAAACGGGGTGGGCTGAGAATGATCTATTACTGGTTGCTCAGTGACGGGCAATTCTGGATGTTCTCCATCTACGACAAGGACGAGCTTGAGAAACTGTCTTCCGATCAAGAACGCCAATTGAAGGAAGTCATCCTCTCGGAACTGAAGAAACGAGGCACGCAATGAGCAAAAAACGCGATCTATTCGCAGAGATGATGCAAGGTGTCGAGGAAATGGCCGCGCATCGACAAGGAAAAATTACCCTGCGTAGCGATACGTTCCTGGAAAAACCAGCGCCAGACGTTTCGGCTCAGGAAATCATCGCTCTGCGGGAGCGTTTGCATATGTCGCAGAACGTATTCGCCAGACGCATTCGCACCAGCGCCAGCACACTGCGTAACTGGGAGCAAGAGAAGTCCAGGCCTAACGCCCAGGCGGCGCTGCTGATCAGGCTGGTCGATAAATTCCCGGACATGGTTGATCGCCTCAACGCGGTGTGAACAAAAAAACCGCCCTACGTTGCCGTGGGGCGGTTTCAGGTCCACCGCTAATCACGTGCAGAAGCCGCCAAGGCGGCGTCGACAGTCACGTTCTCCAGCGAGGCATGCCTCGCTTACACCGCGCTACGACGATAGCTACGGTAGTTCGGCATCCAGAAGTTACGTTCGATGGCGTCCACCAGCATCTCTTCGGTGGTTTCCAGCGCGACGTTTTCGGCTTGTGCCTGTTTGGCCACGGCCAGGGCGATTTTCTTGCTGACGGACTGGATTTCCTTCAACGGCGGCAGGACCGCGTCGCCTTTGCCGGTGACTATCGGCGAGCATTCAGCCAGTGCATTCGACGCGGCCATGAGCATTTTGTCGGTGATGCGCGTGGCTTTGGCCGCGATGACGCCCAGGCCGATGCCCGGGAAGATGTAGGAGTTGTTGCACTGCGCGATGTGGAACGTGCGATCGCCTACAGTCACAGGCGCAAACGGACTGCCGGTTGCGACCAGCGCGTCGCCGTTGGTCCAGGTCAGGACTTCCTGCGGTGTGACTTCCACTTTCGAGGTCGGGTTCGACAGCGGCATCACCAGCGGCTTGGCGCAGTGTTTGTGCATTTCGCGGATGATCTGCTCGGTGAACAGGCCGCGCTGGCCCGACACGCCGATCAGCACGGTCGGCTTGCCGTTGGTGACCACGTCCAGCAGCTCTGGGTAGCCCGAACCACTCGACCAGCCCGTCACATCACCTGCTTTTTGCGCGAGGTTTTTCTGGAAGTCCAGCAGGTTGTCCATGCTGTCAGTCAGCAAGCCGAAACGGTCAACCATCATCACGCGCTTGCGCGCTTCGGCTTCGCTCAGGCCTTCGATGACCATGGCCGCGATGATGTGCTCGGCGATGCCGCAACCCGCGGAACCAGCGCCCAGGAACACCACGCGCTGTTGGCCCAGGGTTTCGCTCTTGGCCTTGCACGCCGCGAGCAGCGTACCCACGGCGACGGAGGCGGTGCCCTGAATGTCGTCGTTGAAGCAGCACAGCTCGTCGCGGTATTTCTCCAGCAACGGCATGGCGTTGGTCTGGGCGAAGTCTTCGAACTGCAACAGCACGTCAGGCCAGCGACGCTGGACGGCTTCGATGAACAGCGCGATGAAGTCTTCGTATTCTTTGCCGGTCACGCGCTTGTTGCGCCAGCCCATGTACATCGGGTCGTCCAGCAGTTCCTGATTGTTGGTGCCCACGTCCAGCACGATCGGCAGGGTGTACGCCGGGCTGACGCCGCCACACGCGGTGTAAAGCGAAAGCTTGCCAATCGGGATGCCCATGCCGCCGATGCCCTGGTCGCCCAGGCCGAGAATGCGCTCGCTGTCGGTGACCACGATGATCTTGATGCGGTCTTTCGTCGCGCTGCGCAGGATGTCGTCGATGCGGTCGCGATCCGGGTAGGAAATGAACAGACCGCGGTGAGTGCGGTAAATCTTGGAGAATTCCTGACACGCCTGACCCACGGTCGGGGTGTAGATGATTGGCAGCATCTCTTCCAGATGCGAGTCCAGCAGCCGGAAGAACAGGGTTTCGTTGTTGTCCTGGATCGACCGCAGGTAGATGTGCTTGTCGAGATCGCTCGCGCACTGCTGGTATTGGCTGTAGGCGCGGGTCGACTGTTCTTCGATGGTTTCAACGTTTTGCGGCAGCAGGCCGATGAGGTTGAAATCCACACGTTCTTGCGGCGTGAACGCGCTGCCCTTGTTGAGGAGTGGCATCTCCAGCAACGACGGGCCAGCGTAGGAGATATACAAAGGTCGCGAGGTCTTGGTCATCAGTAATCGCCTTTTCTCTATTTGCTCTGTCAATACGGGCTCGAAAGGAAACCCCGGAGGTCGGTTTTTCACGACGCTCGACGCAGGTTCCGTCCGAAAAAATGGGGGGAGATGAAAAATCAGGGTGCCTATCTTACTCGTCTCGACGCAATTGCGACATTTTGTCGCTTGAACGATGACCAAATGATGGCGCAGCACGATGGCAGTTGCCCAGTGAAACCCTTGTCAGGAACCCTGAACGCTGATCGACCGCCAATGCGTCCGAATATTCTTGACCACTTCGAGAGGTTGCTCCTAGACTCCGATGCATGCGTATGCAAACCCCTTGCAATCCGGATTGCGACGCAGACCACCACAGCGCAAACCCGCTGACTTCAGCGGTCGGGCGCTGTCCGGATAGAACAATAAAAAAAACAGCAGGTGATGGCGATGCAGGCGTCCGAACACCCTCAGAATCCGATATTGCAGGTCGAAGGCCTGTGCAAGTCTTACGGACCGACCCACGCCCTTGGCGGCGTCAGTTTTCAGATCTATCCGGGCGAGGTGCACGCGCTGCTCGGCGAAAACGGCGCGGGCAAGTCCACGCTGGTGAAGATACTCACCGGCGTCGTGACGCCGAACCAGGGGACGATGCAGTTCGACGCCCGCCCCTACGCGCCCCGCTCCATTCTGCAGGCCCGCGCCAACGGCGTGACCACGGCCTTTCAGGAACTCAGCCTGCTCTCCAACCTGACCGTCGCAGAAAACCTCGCCTTGCCCAAGCAGAGCAAAGGTTGGGCGGGTTTGAACTCCAGGTCACGAAACACCCAGGCGGCCCTCGACACATTGACCGCGTTCGGGCTTGGCGAGCTGGACCCGACCCTGCTGGTCAGCGAATTGTCCCTGGCCGATCGACAGCGGCTGGAGATCGTCAGAGCCCTGAGTCACCGCCCTTCCCTGCTGATCCTCGACGAACCGACCGCGGTGCTGCCCTCCACCGACTGGCTGTTCGACCTGATCCGCAAGGAAACCGCCAAGGGCACCGCCGTCTTGTATATCTCGCACCGCCTCAACGAAATTCGCCAGTTGTGCAGCCGGGCCACGGTGTTGCGCAGCGGGTGCAGCATTGGCACCACCGACCTTCAACACACCGACGACGCGAAGATATTCGAAATGATGGTTGGCCAGCGCATGGCCGCCACGGCCAGGAACGCCAGCCTGAGCGCGTCAGAAGCTTCACGGCAGAGGCCGAGGCTTGAGGTCGCCGGGCTGGATGCCGGGATGGTCAAGCACCTCAATCTCAAGCTTTACCCCGGTCAAATCGTCGGCGTGGCCGGTCTCGACGGCCAAGGCCAATGCGATCTGTTTCACGCCCTGTACGGGTTGATTCCCAAGCGCGCAGGAGAGATCAAGGTCGACGGCAAGCCCGCGTCGATTAATTCCCCATCCGCCGCCCTCGCGGCGGGCATCCAGGTCGCGCTGTTGCCCGAAGAGCGCAAGACCCAAGGCATCTTTGCCGACTTGGCCGTGCGCTCCAACATGGCGGTGTCGGCGCTGGATCGCATCGGTTGGATGGGGCTGGTGTCGCGCAAAAGCGAACGTCAACTGGCGACTCGCGTGGCCAGTCAGGTCGATCTTCAAGAGCGCTATCTGGATTTCCGCATCAACGAGCTGTCCGGTGGCAATCAGCAGAAAGCCCTGCTGGGACGGGTGCTGCTGACCGGGGCCAACACGCTGCTGCTGTTCGACCCGACAAGGGGCGTCGATGTCGGCACCAAACAGGCCCTTTATCTGGCCATCGAAGATTTCGCGCGCAAAGGCGGCGCGGTGCTTCTTTACTCTTCCGAACTGGCCGAGCTGGTGCGCTTGAGTGATCGCTGTCTGGTGATCTACGAGGGCCGGATCGCGGCCGAACTCGAAGGCGAGGCCATTGAGGAGACCCGTCTGGTCGCCGCCGCGACAGGGCACCGCCGACACGGCGAAGGAGAAGCGGCATGAGCACACTGTCTTCCCGCCTCAAACGTTTTTCCAAAAGCGGCGCTGGCACGGCGGCGCTGCTGTATGTCGTGCTGTTCGTGGCCTACGCCAGCGTGGAGCGCAGCGCATTGAGTGTGTCCGCGTTCAGCGATCTGGTGAACAACGCCTCGCCGCTTGCGATTGCCGCCGCGGGGGGCACGCTGATCGTGCTGCTGAAGGGGTTCGATCTGTCGGTCGCGGGGGTGATCTCGCTGGTCAATGTGATTCTGGCGAGCTACCCGCTGGAAGACGCGACGGGCGCGTTGGTCAGCCTCGGAATCGCCCTTGGCATCGGTGCGCTGGTCGGTTTAGTGAACGGTGTGCTGGTCGCCTACGGCCGCTTTCAGTCCATCGCCGTGACGTTGGCGACGATGATCATGACCGGCGGTCTGGCGCTGGTGATTCTGGATGCGCCGGGCGGCTCGGTCGCGGAATGGCTGAGCGAAACGCTGACCGACACCGTGGGCGGCATTCCGGTGTCCGGGCTGGTGCTGCTGGCCGTCGTCGCACTGTGGGCCCTGTTACGCAAGACCAATTTCGGCGTCGCACTGTACGCGGTCGGCCAGGATGAACACGCCGCCGCGTTGTCCGGCATTCAGGTGCAACGTACGCGCTGTCTGGCCTTCGTGATTGCAGGTGCCCTCTACGGCCTGAGCGGCTACATGCTGTCTGCACAAACCGCCACCGGCAACCCGAATGCAGGCAACACGCTGTTGCTCCTGACCTTCGCCGCCATCGCGTTGGGCGGCACGTCGTTTCGCGGCGGCATGGGCGGGCTCACCGGCAGCATCATCGGCGCAGCGAGCTTGATGTTGTTGCAGAAACTGCTGTTCTCCATCGGTGTGCAATCGTTCTACATCGGCCTGCTGCAGGGCATCGTCATGATCGTCGCGGTCAGCCTGATGAACGCCGGCGAATGGTTCAACCAACGGAGGGCCTGACATGACGAGCGCACGAATCGAATCGACTGATACCCGACAGGCAGCCCCCGTGAACGACGTCGCCACCGACCATCGCAAGTCCTCGCGGGTCTCCCGTGAAACCCTGAACATCGTCGGCGTTTTCATGCTGTGCGTGCTGGCACTGCTGGCGGCGAAATGGATCAACCCCAACGCAGGGGGTTATCAGCAACTGGAGACGATCCTGATCCTGTGCTCGTTTCTGGTGGTGGTTGCCTTTGGACAAGGCCTGGTGGTGCTGATTGGCGGGCTCGATTTGTCCATTCCTTCGGTCATCACCTTGGGCGGCATTCTAACGGCGGTGTGGGTCGGTGCTGACGGCGGTGTACTCAAAACCTGCGCGGTGCTGGGCGTCTGTGCGGTGGTCGGGGTCGTCAACGGGCTGGGCATCGGCGTGTTCAAGGTCCCGGCGTTCATCATGACCCTGGCGATGGGCATCATCGTTTACAGCCTCTGCCTCGGCGCCACGGGCGGCTCGCCCAACGGTGTATCGCCCAAGGCGTTCATCTGGCTCATGAGCGGTCGTGTGGCGGGGATTCCGGTGATCGTACTGTTCACGGTCGTCGGCGCCGTGATCGCTTTCATCGTGCAATCGCGCACCCGCTTTGGCACCCGGCTTTACGCGCTTGGCTCCAACCCGACCGCCGCACGTTTCGCCGGGCTGCACACCTTGCGCCTCACGGTCATGACGTACGCGTTGTGCGCCGTGCTCGCAGGCATCACCGGCATGCTGCTGGTGGGGTACTCCAACGGCGCGACGTTGCGCATGGGTGACCCGTATCTATTGCCCTCCGTGGCGGCCGTGGTGATCGGCGGATCGTCCATCAGCGGCGGTCGCGGCAGTTTCATCGGTACCCTGGCCGGTGCCCTGCTGCTCACCATCCTGGACATGATCATCTCCAGCCTCGGCTTTTCCCAAGGCTGGAGGACGGTCATTTCCGGGGCAATCATCCTCTTGGCCATTCTGCTCCAGCACGAAGGTGCAATGGACTGGCTGCGCTCGCTGAGGCACTCCAAACGCAAGACCTGAACGACCTTCACCGAATTTCATAACGGCTAACAACAACCAAAAGGCGGATGAAAATGAAGAGAGCACGTGAATTCAAGGTGTCCCGGCTGCGCGGCAAAATGACGGCGCTGCTAGCCGGGGTGATCGCTCCGTTGATGCTCGGGGCGATGCCGCTGACGGCGAACGCGGCGGTGAAGGATCATTACATTATTTACCTGAGCCTCAGCTACAGCGGCAACGCCTGGCAATCCGAAGCGGCGAATCTGGTGAAGGCGCTGGCCAAGACCCCGCCGTACGACAAAATGGTCGAACTGCGCGAGGTGATTTCGGGCACCGACGTGCAGGCGCAAATCTCGGCCTACGAGAGCATGATCGCGGCGGGCGCCGATGGCGTGGTGAGCTTTCCGGTCTCCCCCACCGCGTTGAACCGAACGGTCAAACGCGGCTGTGAAAAAGGCACCCTCTTCTACATGTATGACGCCACGGTCACCGAGCCGTGCGCGTACAACGTCAGCTACATCACCGCCGGTTTCGGCGAAAACACCGCTCAGGCACTGGTCAACGAACTGCATGGCAAAGGCAAGATTTTCCTGAGCCGTGGCGTGCCCGGCAACTCGGTGGACAAGCGTCACTACGACGGCGCGATGAGCGTGTTCAAGAAATACCCCGGCATTCAGATCGTCGCCGAGTATTACGGCTATTGGGACGACCGCACCACTCAACAGGAAACCGCCAAGGCCCTCGCCGCGCACCCGGACGTCGAAGGCATCTGGGCGCAGGCGGGCGAGAACGGCGCGCTCAAAGCGCTGCTCGCGGCCAACCACAAGCTGGTGCCGATGACCGGTGAAAACTCCAACGGCTTCCGCCTGGGCCTGGCCAATCCCGACTATCAGGCCAAAGGGCTGCGCGGCGTGTCGTCCGGTTCGCCACCGGCGGCAGCCGGTCTCGCGTTCAAGCTGATGATGGAGCAGCTGCAAGGCAAGCGTGAGATGAAAGTCCACAACATCGAGTACGCGCTGCCTTGGGTGCCTGCCGACAAAGTG
>NZ_JAAAKW010000015.1 GCF_009905615.1 Pseudomonas sp. SLFW | reverse complement strand
CGCTTCGCAATGGATCGCAGGCAAGCCAGCTCCTACAGCCTTCGGCCAGAATCAAAAGCCCGGACCACACCACGATCCGCTTCTGCCGAAGGCGTGGGAGCGTTGCTTGCTCGCGATCCATTGCGCAGCAATGGCAACCACGGCGTATGCGGTGGGTCAGGCGGATCGAAGTCGTCTGGTTTTGCTGCCGCTGCGCGACAGATCGCAGGCAAGGTGGAGCGCCACCCCGGCACTCCTACGGCCTTCGGCCAGTATCAAAAGCGAATGCCAACACCAACGCGAAGTTACATTGCGATCCGCTTCTGCCGAAGGCGTAGGAGCGTTGCTTGCTCGCGATCCATTGCGCAGCAATGGCAAATCCGACGCATGCGGTCTGTCAGGTCTGACCGCATGCCCCGAACGATCAGCCCCCTGAATCGCATCCACGCCATGAAACGGGCATAAAAAAGGCCGCGTTCGCACGCGGCCTCTTCTATATATATAGCCAAATCACAGGTCGGCTATCCGCGGCGCCCTAAGGGCTGCCGCAGGCAGATCAGAACGATTTGCCGGACTTCACGCGTTCCAGGTCGCTCTTGACCATCAGGTCACACAGCTGCTCCAGCGTGGTCTTGGCTTCCCAGCCCAGTACGCGCTTGGCTTTTTCCGGGTCGCCAATCAGCAGTTCGACTTCGGCTGGACGGTAGAACTTCGGGTTGACCTGAATAACGGTCTTGCCGGTCTTGGTGTCGATACCGTGCTCGTTGTCAGCGCTGCCTTTCCATTCCAGCTCGATGTCCACGGCTTTGAACGCCATGGACACGAAGTCACGAACGGTTTCGGTGCGGTTGGTGGCCAGAACGAAGGTGTCCGGCTCATCGGCTTGCAGCATGCGCCACATACCTTCGACGTATTCCTTGGCGAAACCCCAGTCGCGCTTGGCGTCCATGTTGCCCAACTCAAGCACGTCCTGCTGGCCCAGCGAAATACGGGCAACGGCGTCGGTGATCTTGCGGGTCACGAACTCTTTACCGCGCAGTGGCGATTCGTGGTTGAACAGGATACCGCTGGAACCGAAGATCCCGTAGGACTCGCGGTAGTTGATGGTCATCCAGTGAGCGTAGAGCTTGGCCACACCGTACGGGCTGCGCGGGTAGAAATCGGTGGCTTCGGTCTGAGGGACCTGTTGCACCTTGCCGAACATCTCGGAGGTCGAGGCCTGATAGAAGCGGATCTTCGGGTTAACGATGCGGATCGCTTCCAGCAGGTTCACCGCGCCGATGCCGGTGATTTCCGCGGTGGTGACCGGTTGCTCGAAGGACACGCCTACGAAGCTCTGGGCCGCCAGGTTGTAGATCTCGGAAGGCTCAGCCTTCTGCAGCAGGCGAATGCTCGCGCCCAGGTCGGTCAGGTCATGTTCGACCAGTTCCAGGTTCGGGTGATTCAACGCGCCGACTTCTTCCAGACGCCAAAAGTTGACCGAACTCGTACGGCGATAGGTGCCGTAGACCTTGTAGCCTTTTTCGAGAAGCAATTGGGTGAGGTAGGCGCCGTCCTGACCGGTAACGCCTGTGATAATCACTGATTTGCTGGGTGCATTCATTGCTTCATGTTCCGCTGTGGGACAGAGTCCGTTTTACTGTTGTTACTCAACCAGATGTTGACGCTATCCACGCTTTCCTCGGAAAGCTTGCCAGCCCAACGGTTGAGAATGAACAGGTTTGTGATGAAGTCGTATTGCGTCTTGAGCAGGTCGCGACGAGCCTTGAACTCGTTCTGCGTCGCAGTCAACACGTCCACGGCATTCACCACCCCATAAGAAAACGCCTTGTCTGCCGCAATGCTGGATTGCTCGGCAGAACTGAGGGCGTTCCGGTTGGCGCGTATTTTTTCGACACTGGAGTCCGCGGTCAAGTAAGCATTTGTCGTTTCCTTGACGACTTGCCGGCGTGTCGCCTCCATTTGTTCCTCCGCCGTAATCTGATCCTGATACAGACCACGAACGCGCGCAGAGGTTGAGCCACCACTATAGATCGGAATTTGCACGTTGACGCCCGCGACATAGCTATCGGTTCTTGGCGCCAATGCGTTGTTGTAACCTTCGTTGGTATTTTGCGCGCTGAGGTTCAGGCTGACGGTCGGGTAATGCCCGCCCTTGCCCCCGCGCAGCGCGGCCTCAGCGGCTTCGACAGCGTGTTGGCTGGCGAGAATCTGCGGGTTATTGACGGTCGCCAACTGCACCCAACTGTCGAGGGTTTCAGCCGAAACTTTGAGTTCGACGTCGTCACGCACGCGGCTCAAACGCTCGGTCACCGGGCGGCCGATGATCTCCGAGAGGGCCGCACGGGTCACGCGAACCTGGTTGCGCGCGTCCACTTCCTGCGCCGTCAACGAGTCGACCCGCGCCTGAATGTCGAGCTTGTCAGTAATCATTGCCAGTTGTTTCGCGTACAGCGCATTGACCCGATCGAGGTTCTTTTGCGTGGCGCGCAATTCGGCCTGCACCAATTCCAGTTCGTCGTCCGCTGCCAACGCCGCGAAATAACGCTGCGCGAGATCTACGGTGGCTTCTGCCTGAGCTTCCTTGGATTCCTCGCCCGCTTGCTTGGCCAGGCTCTTGAACTTCTCGTAGTTTTCCCAGGCCGCCTTGTTGTAAATGTGCTGGCTGAGCTGGAGCGCGTAGTTTTCGCTGCTGTACGACTGAGTGATCAGCTCGTTTTCCTGGTGAATGCGGTTCTTGCCCGCACTGATACTCACCTGCGGCAGCAACCCGCCGAACGCTTCGCGCTGCTGCTCCTTGCTCGATTGGGCACGGGAATATGAAGCGAGGACCCGAGGGTCCTCCAGACGCGATTCACGATAAAGCTGCATCAGGTCAGCGGAATAGGTCTTCGCGCTGACGCTGGTCGCCGGGGGCTTGGGCTTCGAGGGTTCGGCTGTTTTCGGCTCAGCGGCCTGGACTTGCAGCGCCAGCATTCCCAACATCAGACATGGAAACAGACGCACAGTCACTCCTCGATCAACGATTGCGAGATGGCGTTACGCGCCGGCTGCAACAGGTATTGCAACATCGTCCGCTCGCCGGTTTTGACCAGCACGTCGGCCGGCATACCTACCAACAGCTTGCGGTCACCCAGCTTGTGCGCACCGGCTTCGGTCACTTTGACCCGCGCCAAATAGTACGGCTGGCCTGTTTTTTCGTTGGTCAGACGGTCTGCCGAAACGGAGGTGACGATGCCTTCGATCACAGGCGTGGTCGCGCTGTTGAAGGCGCTGAAACGAATGTCGGCCAGCTTGTCGATGCCCACCCGATTGATGTCTTGCGGCGGAATCTGAGCTTCCACCACCAGATCGGACACCGACGGCACGATGTCCAGCAGCGGCGTGGCCTGGCGCACGACGCCGCCGATGGTGTGAACGGTCATGCCGATGACCATGCCGTCATCCGGGGCACGAATAATGACGCGAGTCAGACGATCAGCCAGCGCAGCGGTCTTCTCTTGCAGGTCATAGGCTTTGGTCTGCACTTCAGCCAGTTGCTTGGCGACGTCAGAGTTGAAGTCTTTGTTGATCTGCAGGATCTGCAATTGGGTTTCGTTGATCTGCAGACGGGTCTTGGTGATGGTCGACCGGTGATCCGCGACTTCCGACTTCAACATGTCCAGCTTGCGCTGCTGCTCAAGCATGCGCTGTTTGTCTACGAAGCCTTGGGACAGCAAGTCTTTCAGGTCACCAATCTCGCCGGTGTACGAGCCTTCGAGGTTGTTCTTGGTGCCGATCATGTCTTCGGTGCCTTTGATCTGCTGATTCAGCTGACCAATGCGTTCCTGCAAGACCGAAATCTGCCCCAGACGCGCGCCGCGACGGGCGTTGAACACCTGAGTTTCGCCAGCACGCGCTTCGACACCGCGAGGGGTATCGGCTTCCGCCATGGAGCCAAAGTCGATGGACGGCAGGTTATCGCGCTCAGCGATCAGACGCGCTTCCATCGCCTTGGCCGCGATCAACTGGTTGTGGTTCATGTCGTACTCGGCGCGCAATTGCGCGTCATCGAGCACGATCAACGGGTCGCCCGTTTTGACGATGTCGCCGTCATGCACCAGCACGTCTTTGACGATGCCGCCTTCCAGGTGCTGAACCGTCTTGCGATAGGCCTGCACGGTCACGACGCCCGGCGCGTAAACGGCGCCATCGATCGGGGCAACCCCTGCCCATACACCGAAAATGCCGAAGGTCACCAGCAGAATGGTGAAGCCCAGACGGCGGGTCTTGGTGTCGGAAACGGGTAAATCCGAGAAGTTATCGGGTTGGATACTGAGCGTGCGGGTCATCGATATCTTCCTGTCAGGCGCGAGCGGTCGCGCCTGTGCCCACTTGGGCTTTTTGTTGAGCGGCGATCTGTTGCTTGTTGAGCTCTTCCATCACTTGGTCGCGCGGACCGTACATGCTGATGCCGCCGGCGCTCATGACGAGCAAACGGTCAAGCTGGGACAGAATCGTCGTGCGGTGCGTGATCACGAAGATCGTGGCACCGGTCTGCTTCAGTTCCTGGATGGCGGTGGCAAGCGCACGCTCGCCCACTTCGTCGAGGTTGGAGTTCGGCTCGTCGAGCAGAATCAGGCGCGGCGTACCGTAGATCGCACGGGCCAGACCTACGCGCTGGCGTTGACCGCCCGACAGGTTGACGCCGTCGCTGCCGATGACCGTGTCGTAGCCTTCCGGCAGTTGCAGGATCATTTCGTGGACACCCGCCGTTTTCGCGGCCTTGACCACCAGCTCCGGGTCAACGTCGGCGAAACGCGCGATGTTCTCGCTGATGCTGCCTTCGAACAGTTCGATGTCCTGCGGCAGATAGCCCAAATGCGGACCCAATTCGTGCTTGTCCCAGTTGGCGATGTCGGCGCCATCTAGACGGACCACGCCATGCTGCGGGGCCCAAACACCCATCAGCGCACGAGCCAGCGTCGATTTACCGGACGCACTCGGACCGATGATCCCGACCACCGCACCCGCAGGCACGGCAAAGCTGATGCCTCGGATGATCGGGGCTTTGGAGCCCGGCGCACCGACGATCAGGTTCTCGACCAGGATGTTGCCCTGCGGAACCGGCAGCGACATGCGCTCAGGCTCGGCTTTCTGTTTGTCGAGGATGTCGTTCAGGCGGTCGTACTGGGAGCGGGCGGCGATGAAGCCTTTCCAGCTGCCGATGATCAAGTCGATTGGCGCCAGTGCGCGACCCAGCAGCACGGAACCGGCGATGACCAGGCCCGGGCTGATTTCGTGGTTGACCGCCAGATAGGCACCCAGACCCAGAATCAACGACTGAATCAGCATGCGGAAAGTTTTGGAAATAGAGCTGATGACGCCGCCACGGTCGCTGGCATGGGATTGCAGCAACAGGACATTGCGCTGACGGCGGCTCCAACGCTCGATCAGCGTGTTGAGCATGCCCATCGATTCGATGACTTCGGCGTTGCGCAGGTTTTTGGTCGTGTACAGCGTCGCAGAGATGTTTTCTTTGTTCGCCTGACCCAGCGCCTTGCCGGTGAAGCGCTCGTTGAGGTAGGCCAGAATCAGCAACACGATGGCGCTGCCAATCGCGACCCAGCCGTACCAAGGGTGAAACAGAAACATCACGGCAACGTAGATCGGCAACCACGGGGCATCGAAAAACGCGAACAGGCCGTTGCCGGTCAGGAATTGACGCAACCCGGTGAGGTCGTTGAGCGACTGGGCCGACGCATCCATACCACCACTGTCCAAAGCGCGCTTGAAACTGGCCTTGTAAACGTCGCGGCTGAGCAGCACGTCGAGGCGGGTGCTGACGCGAACCATGATCCGCGAGCGAATCCACTCAAGCGAACCCATGGTGATGACCAGGATGGTCATGATCAGCGTCAGGACCGACAGAGTCGTAAGGTTACCGCTCGTTACCACCCGGCCATAGACCTGGAGCATATAGAAGGTAGGAACCAGCATGAGCGCATTGACGAACAAGCTGAAAAAGCCGACCGAGATAAAACTGCTCCTGCAAGATTTCAGGGCAGCCTGCAAGCTGTTTTCATGTGTGCTGCGCATATTTGACTACTGCCGCTATGGGTAACAGGAAAAGCGCGCGAGTGTAACATCGCCACTATTCCTGACAAATGAAAAGGTGTTTAGGGTCGCAGGTATTTTCCAAGCTGCACGTAGGAGCTTTCCCTGCACACTGAAAGCCCTTGAAGCCACGAATAGCCCTGATGCAAAAAATTTGCCCACCTGCGCCAACGCCCCTAAACTCGGCCGCGCCTGTAGTCGTGCTCATTGGCGGCCAGGACGATTTGCCAAATAAATGGCGATCCTTCCCGCTGCCCGGCCCACCCTCGCAACGCCTTATGGCTCGTCGCGCAGGAGACCATGCGACAGGCGGTAGGGGATCAAGCGTAGTCGTTCGACTCTTGATCGCCGCCTTCGATGACAATCATTTGACTACGTCCGACCGACGGTTAAGCGCAGCCGGGTCTGATCCATTACAAGAACAGCCGCCTGTTCGACTCCGCTAAGGATTAGCAATGATTCATTCTTCAAAAATTGCTGTCGTTATCCCCAGCTATAAAGTCAAAGCCCACATTCTGGGTGTCCTCCAAAACATCGGTGAGGAGGTCGACGTCATTTACGTGGTCGACGACTGCTGCCCCGATCAGTCGGGCGAATTCGTCAAAGCCAACTGCACCGACCCGCGGGTCAACGTGATCGTCTGCCCTGTCAACCAAGGTGTCGGCGGCGCCGTGATGGCCGGTTACGAGGCCGCCATTGCCGGTGGCGCCGACATCATCGTCAAGGTCGATGGCGACGGGCAGATGGACCCGGCGCTGATCCCGGACTTCGTATTGCCTATCGCCAACGGCGAAGCGGACTACACCAAAGGCAACCGTTTCTTCGACCTTGAAGAGATTCGTCAGATGCCGAAAATGCGGCTCTTCGGCAATGCGACGCTGTCGTTCATGACCAAACTGTCGTCCGGTTACTGGGATCTGTTCGACCCGACCAATGGCTTTACAGCCATCCATGCGAACGTCGCGTCTCACCTGCCGATGAAGAAGATCAGCCAACGCTATTTCTTCGAAACGGACATGCTCTTCCGCCTGAACATTTTGCGGGCGGTGGTGATCGACGTTCCGATGGACGCCAAGTACGACGACGAAGTCAGCAACCTGAAGATTTCCAAGGTCGTGGGCGAGTTCCTGGTCAAGCACATCCGAAACATGAGCAAGCGCGTGTTCTACAACTATTACCTGCGTGACATGTCGCTGGCGTCGATTGAACTGCCGGTCGGTGTGTTGCTGGTGCTGGCGGGCACACTCTTTGGATTGAATCACTGGGTCAGCGCATGGAGCTCCGGCATCCAGACGACGCCCGGCACCGTGATGCTTTCCGCGCTGCCCATCATCGTGGGCACGCAGTTCATTCTGGCGTTTCTGGGGCAGGACATCGCGTCCGTTCCTCGCCGCGTTCTTCATTTGCACAAGAAGAAAAAACCTCTCGGCCAAGGTGTTAAACCATGATTTATTTCGTCGCGCTGATCTGCGTGCTGGGCATTGCGGGCGGGCAGATCCTGTTCAAACTCAGCGCCACTTCGCTGCATAAGACCGGTAACTTGTTTGACCCCGGCACCTTGATGACGCTGTTCTCGGCATTCGCGCTGTACGGCGTGACGACCCTGGCCTGGGTCTGGGTGCTGCAAAAGGTCGAACTGGGCAAGGTGTACCCACTGATGGCCCTGGCCTTCGTGCTGGTCCCCATCGGCAGCTACTTCGTCTTCGGCGAAAAATTCCAGAGCCAGTATTTTGTCGGCGTTGCGGTGATCATTGCCGGGATCGTGATTACCGTTAAGGCGTGATGTGATGGGGGCGTGACAGATAAACGGAGCTGGCAGGTTTTGCTGCCGCTGCGGTCGGGCGCGACCCCGGGCAGATCGCAGGCAATCCAGCTCCCACGCCTGCGGCAGAAGCGAGACCGCGTTTTTTGATAAACCGGGCCAGAGTTCGTTGACCTCAACCATAGAATCTCCCACGGCCTTTGGCCAGATTCAAGAGCCAGGCCGCGTCGCAATTCTGGCCTTGACGAAATCGACCGTTCACCACCTACCCGCTTCTGCCGAAGGCGTAGGGGCTGGCCTGCCTGCGATCTGCCCGGGGTCGCGCCCGACCGGAGCGGGAGCAAATCCGGTGCATGCGGTGTGCCTGGCGGGCATCACTTCCAAGGCGCCGGATCACCAAACAACTGCCCCTGCACCCCTTCGATCCCCATCTCGGCAATCACCAAATGCTCGCCCTCAGTCTCGACCCGCTCGGCGATCAAGGGCAGGTCGATGCTGTGTGCCGCCCGCTGCACGGCTTCTATAAAGAGGCGTTTGTGGCTTTCTTCGTCGATGGCGCGGATGTAGCTGCCATCAATCTTCAAATACGCCAACCCAAGGTGCGCCAGGTTACCGATCATGCTGAAGCGGCCACCAAACCGCTGCAGCGCCAACGTGAAGCCAGCGGCCTGCAAGCGACGGGTGAGTTTTTCAAGCACCGCCTGTTCAGGCAATTGCTCCTCACCAATCTCGATGGTCAGCCGCCCTGCCAGTTTTGGATGCTGACGCAGCGCGTCGAACACTTGGTTCAGCGCCGCAGGGTCACTCAACGTCGCGGCAGACAGGTTCAGCGCCAACGACTGGTCGTGGGTCTGAAGGTGCTTGAGCACTTGGTGCAGCATCAGCAGGTCCAAACGGCTCGACCAGCCGAATCGCTCGATCCACGGCAGGAAACGCCCCGCCGGAACGGCTTCGCCCTGCTCGTTCACCAACCGCGACAACGCCTTGTAATGCAGCACCTTCGTGATATCACGTGTGCCAACCACCGGCTGGAAGAACAGCTCGAAGCCACCATGAGTCAACGCATGATCCAGCACGCGATGCCACGTGTGCTGATCATCACCGCTAGGTGCGACTTCGCCGTTCTCGACGTAACTCCAGGTTTGCTCGCCTTGGGTTTCGGCCTGTGCCAGTGCCTGATCCGCCAGCCCCAGCAACGTCAGCGGTGCCTCGCCGGGAACATAGGGCGCCAAACCCATGTGCGCGACAGGCGACACGTCGGACGCCCCGGTTGCTTCGAGCGTTTTGAGCGCCAGTTCCAGATCGTGAACCAGCGCCAGCGCCTCTTCACGGGCCATGCCCGGCGCCAGCACCGCGAACTCACCGCCCCGCGAACGGCTGATGAGGTTCCGAATCTTCGGATACTTCTCGCAGTGCGAGAGCAACATCTGTGCGACCGCGATCAGCAGGGCGTCGGTGCGCTTGCCGCCCAGGCGCAGGTTCAGACCCGCAAGGTCCTGGACGCGCAACAGCAGCAGATGGCCCGCCCGATGCTCTTCCTGATTGCTGACATGGGCCTTGAGCTGCATGTCGAAGTACCGCCGGTTCGACAAACCCGTCAGGCTGTCCTGATAAGATTCAACGCGCAGTTTCTCGCTGCGCTCCGAGCTTTCCTTGAACAGTGCTTTCAGTTTATCGACCATCTGGTTCATCGCCTGCACCACCCGACGCAGCTCAGGCGTGCGCGGCAACTCGGGAAGCGTCAGGAACTCGCGACGGGCAATCGCTTGGGATTGCGCAACCATGTAATCCAGCGGTTTGAGTTGACGACGCAGCAGCAGCGCCCCGAGCAATGCGCTAACGATGCCGCACAACACCAGCCAGCCGAGGCTGCCCAATGCGCTCTGCCACAGCTTGGCCAATGCGAACATTGGATGGCTCACCACCTCGACTCGCGCGGTCTGTTGCCAGCCGCGACTCACGATCCCTTCACCGCCTCCCGGTGCCAGGCCGATGGCGTTGATGAACCATTGCGGCACGCCTTGATTGTCAGGCTCCGCGCTGCGCTCGACGATCACCGCATTGGTCGCCAGGTCCACCACGCGAATACTGGCGTAATAGCCGCTGTCGAAAATCGACGTCACCATCAACTCAACCATGGCCGGGTCGTCGATGTTGGCAGTCAGTGACAGCGCCAACGACGTCGCGGCGTCTTGCGCGTGAGACTGCAACTGATTGACGTACTGCGCCCGCGAGCTTTCCAGGCTGACGACAAAACTGCCCGCAAACGCGACAACCAAAAACAGACAGATAGCGATCAACAGCTGTTTGAACAGAGACATCAGTACTCCTAATTCTCAGGCTCAGTCGGGAAGCCTTCGGCGGCCATTTTCTTCAACACGTCCTGCCAACGCGACAGGCGCTTGGTATCGCCCACTTTCTTGTTGCCCTGCGCACCCGGCAGCCACAGCCCTTCGGCATTGAAGGCGTAAACCGGCAACAGGTCCGGCCGTTCGCTGGCGGGTTTGATTTCATTAATGAGGCTGTCGAGCACCAGCGGCATCGCGTTGGGGCTCGAATAATAGGTCAGCACCATGTGCGCACGGTTCAGGCGCAACGCCTTGACGTAGGTGATCAGCAATTTCTCGCTTGGAACGCCCAGCCGACGCAGACTGAAATATTTGGCGATGGCGTAGTCTTCACAGTCGCCCGCGCCCTTCCACAGCGACTCGATGGGCGTGGACCAGTAATCGACCTCATGCCACAGGTCGATGTCTTCTTCGTAACGCATCTGTTTATTGAAGAACTGATTCACCACCGTCAGCTTGTCCATCTCGCTGACCTGCTTCTCGGTCGCCAGCAGATTCTGCCAGGCGTCGATCCGTTGCTTGCCAGCCCCTAACGGACCGTACAGCGCTTCGGCTCTTCTGCTGATCAGCGCGAAATCCCAATCAGCCGTCAGATAGCTCGTACACGCCGTGCACGCCAGTGCAAGCGCCAAAAGCCACCACAACCCTGGGCGCTTATGAGCTGAACGTACTGCCAATTCGTTGAGTCCATCAGGCAAACGGATAACCGGAAAGCGATGGTGAGGGGTCGAGGGGAAAAAGACAATGGCGCAGTGAAATCATCCGTTCGAAGTCCCTCAAAAACATTAGATCAATAAAGCCCGCGCTCTATAGCGAAACAATCTCAACGAAGATAACTTCGAAGTTGCCAGCACTTGGGGCATTCCCCCTATACTTGCAACGCCTGAGATGTCTGATTCAGTACGAGTCTGTATTCACCCGCGACATTCGTCGTGCCACGGTGAATGACTACGATCATGCGGGCCTGCTGCACTTAATTACCCGTGCTGATCAATACAGTGACAGCCTTCAATTTTCTGATCCTAACTTTCCCGTCGAACGCGCGCGGGGGAGTGTTTTCGCCCGTTTCATACGATCAATAAACAGCTCAGCAAAGATATAAAACCCGAGGATGTCCAGTGACCATAAAAGGTTTTTTAAAAAGGGAGTTTTCTGCACTGAGCGACGGCTGGCACGCGTGGTATCTGCTGGCATTGCACGACATCAAAGGGCGCTATCGCCGTTCGATCATTGGACCATTCTGGATCACGCTGACATCGTTGTTATTCATTGGCGGGCTGGGGTTGGTGTATTCGCGCCTGCTGAATCTGGACCTCAAGGAATATCTACCCTTCCTCGCCTGCGGCATCGTTGTCTGGACATTCATTCTGACCTTCATCAATGAAGGTGCGAGCGCGATCATCAACTCCGCGCACATCATCAAACAAATCAGCATGCCGATATTGACCCATATCCTCCGGGTCGCCTTTCGCAACACGCTGATCTTTCTGCACAGCTGGATCATCCTGATTCCGCTATTGATGTGGTACGGCTACCTGACCTGGTTCGGTCTGCTGTGTTCGATTTTGGGGATCGTGCTGGTGGTCTTCGCCCTCACTCCCTTTGCCGCATTATTGGCGGTGATCTGTGCACGCTATCGCGATGTCCTGCCGATGGTCACCAGCGCGATGCAGCTGCTGTTCTTCATCACGCCCGTCATGTGGCACCCCGCCCAACTGGCCGGTCTGAGCGAAGTGATTCGCTACAACCCCTTCGTCTACCTCATCGACCTGGTCCGCGAGCCCATGCTCAACGGGCTGTTTCCCGCCGCGTCGGCCGGGCTGGTGCTGGGCATGGGCACGGCGTTGTGGGGCATCGCACTTTCGATGCTCTTTCTTAACCGCAAGCACATTCCTTACTGGGTCTGACCATGGCGTATCTGATCGCAGAAGGTGTCACCGTCGATTACCCGATTCTCGATGTCGGCCGCCGCTCCTTCAAAAAGGACGCGCTGTCGTGGGTCACCGGGGGGCGTATCGGTGAAAATGCCAGCCACCACCTGAGCATTCGAGCGCTGGACGGCGTCAATCTTGAGGTTCAGCCCGGCGAGAGAATCGGGCTGCTGGGGCACAACGGCTCAGGCAAAAGTACGCTGCTCAAAGTGATGGCTAACGTTTACTGGCCCACCCTTGGCGCGCTTCGATCTTCCGGAAGAATCACCTCTCTCCTCGACCTCACGCTGGGCATGGAAGTGGAAGCAACAGGCTATGAAAACATCTTCCTGCGCGGCGCGATCCTCGGCGTGAAACCGAGCGAGATCAAACAGACGATCAACGACATCGCCGAATTTTCGGGGCTGGGCGACTACCTGAACCTGCCGCTGCGAACCTATTCGTCCGGCATGCTGGTCCGCCTGGGGTTTTCCATTTCGACGGCGTTTCCTGCGGACATCATTTTGATGGACGAATGGCTGGGCGTGGGCGATGCGCAGTTCCAGGAGCAGGCCAACACGCGTCTGAATGAAATGACGTCCAACGCATCGATTCTGGTATTGGCCTCTCACTCTGCAGAACTGATTAACAGCGTCTGCAATCGTGGCATCAGGCTCGAACACGGAAAAATAACCGAAGACTTTCTCATCGGATAACCGCCATGAAAATAGCGATCGTTTCATCCTACAAACTCGAATGCGGAATCGCGCGGTTTTCCGAAGTTCTGTACCGAAACTTGATGCCGGACAACGAAGTGTCGGTTTTTGAACTGCCTCCGCAAGAACTTAAAAAAAGTTTCGGCGCCTCTGACGCAGAAGCTGATCAATTCATTGGGGCGATCTGTGAACAGCTCAAATCATTTGACGCGGTTTCGATCCAATGCGAGTACGGACTGTTTTCAGACTCGGTCGATATCTCGATTCAACGCATCAAACGTCTGTTGTCAGCCAATCCCAACTCGACGATCACATTCCACACCGTATTCAGTCGATCCAGTTCGGCAGATGTCGCGTTCCCGTCCTTGGCCAGGCTGGTGTTTCGCCCGCGATCTACCGTCATGGACTTCGCTAGAAGTTGGCGGTCCAGCAAAACCGCGCGTTATGAGTTGGGTCTTTTTCAGTTCATCCGCGAGCACAAGATCAAAGTCATCGTGCACACCGAAACCACAAAGCGCGTTCTTCAACAGCGCTTCAAATTGGTCAACGTTGAATGTCATCCGCTGTGCTACACAACGAAAAAAGAAAAAACCGAGTACGACCATCCGACCTGTCGCGATGAGCTCGTCAGTCGCCTCGGCCTGAAGGACGATGACCGCCTGATCGGTGTTTTCGGTTTCTTTGGCGGCTATAAGGGCTTCGATTACGCGATCCAGTGCATCGCCAGACTCCCCGACAATCATAAATTGCTGATTTTTTCAGGGCTGCACCCGACCGCCATCAAACAATCCGACACCTCGCAGATCGACCAACTGGTCAACCTCGCGAGGAAACACAAAGTCCTTGGGCGCACGTTTTTCATGGGCAGTGTCGACGATGCAGCCATGTACAAGGCGATCGCCGGTGTGGATTTTTCCTGGCTCCCCTATCGCGAAGTCGGCCAGGAAGCCTCGGCGATCTGCAGCGAAGTGGCTGAGCTGTCAAAGCGCATGATCATCTCGCGGAATTTCGCGTTCGTGGACTACATGAAATTCAAGCTGCGCGACGACTACGAGTTTTTCGAGATTGGCAACGTGGAAGAGCTGCGACTCAAAACGATTCACTACGACACCTACCACCCGCCGATGATGTCGCTGTCCGCGAAGGATCACGCCGCGTTGCAGACCCGTTTTTACCTCGACCAATTGAGTCGGCCAGCGGTGTAGATCACACCCTTCGCTCCAACATTGCCGAGCCGGAGGCACATCGACTGAATGTGTACACCGCGAACGCCGGCGCTTTCAGACACCTGTCCTTGCCCATCCGATGCCGGGAGCACTTTGATGCCCGCCAAAATGCCTGATTCATTTTCGGTTTATCTGGACCTGCTTCGTGTCGTGGCCGCCGTCACGGTGCTGGTTTCGCATTACCCACTCACGGCGGCCTTGGGGGCGATAACGGACCGCTACAATTTCGGTTATGACGCGGTGGTGGTGTTTTTCGTGCTGTCCGGCTACGTCATCAGCCATGCTGTCGACACGAAAGAGCGGGATGGTCTGACATACAGCGTGAACCGCATCGCGAGAATCTTCCCCGTGGCCGCCGTCGCCGTGCTGTTGTCGTGGCTGCTCATGAGCATGGGCAACGCAACGAATCCCACACTTCACCCTGACGCTTTTCAACTCGATACGCCGGCCTACTACGTCATCCGCACGCTCTCCTTCACCAGCGAGTTCTGGTGGGATGACATTCGCCCGTTCGGCAACGGTCCGTACTGGAGCCTGGCATTCGAAGTGTGGTGTTACGTGATCTACGGACTGGCCATGTTCACACGCGGTCATTGGCGAGTGGGGCTGGTGCTGCTTGCGCTGCTGCTGACGGGGCCCAAACAGTGGCTGGTGATGCCGATATGGCTCGCTGGGGTCGCTGCCTATCACTGCCGAGATCGAATCAATCCGGGTCGTCCCATGCTGTGGGCGCTGTGTGTTCTGCCACCTGTGGTATTTCTCACCCTGCAACTGAGCAATCCTCGGGACTGGTCGTACCCTCTGGTCGGTATGCACATCGAACGTTTCTTGGGGCATGGACTGGACGGCGCTGCCAATTGCGGCTGGGGCTATCTGCTTGCCGCACTGGTGGCGGCGCACTTGTTCGCGGTTCGTAAGCTGTGTCTGCTCATGTCGTTCAATGCCCGCGGGCGTGCAGCAACGATCATTCGACAACTCGCTGCCTACACCTTCAGCCTGTATATCATCCACCACCCGCTGCTGACTTTCTGGCACGCGGAATTGGGACAAACCCGCGATTTCTATAGTCCAGACCTGAGGGGGCTCGTTTATCTGGGCACGCTCATTCCGGTTTTCATCCTTGGGTATCTGGTGGAGCGCAGAAAAAACGTTTTCCGGACCATGATCCTTGCCGTTTTTGCCAACACCAAACGGATGATGAGCCCCTGAGAAGGCAGCTTCGACTGCCGTTCTCTGATATTCTTGCAGCCCTCCAGAATGCGGCGAAGCCCCGTAAATCCGGTTGTATCGGAGGGCTTTTCCCCTGTGAATTCGCAGAGTCGAGCACATCGGACAGTGCCGCGAGCCCGCATGGCGTTGTTACCGCAGATTGCAACCATTTGGCACTTTAAGGATTGGAAACCATGGGATTGATACCCGTAATTTTGTCTGGCGGCGTTGGTAGCCGGTTGTGGCCCGTTTCTCGCGAGGCCCACCCTAAACCGTTCATGACGCTGCCTGACGGGCAGAACCTGATTCAGAAAACCTTTCTGCGTGCTGCGGCGCTGGACAGTGTTTCGGAAGTACTGACAGTCACTAACCGCGAACTGCTCTTCAAGACAGAAGACGAGTACCGGACCGTGAATACCAGCGGTGTCGCGCAGAGCTACATCCTTGAGCCTTTCGGCCGCAACACCGCCGCCGCCGTCGCGCTGGCCGCCCTGCAATTGAAAGAAGCCCACGGCTCCGACGCCCACATGCTGGTCCTGGCCGCCGACCACCTCATTCAAAACGAAACAGCGTTCGCCCAAGCCGTTGCCAAAGCGGTTCAGTTGTCGGAAAAGGGCTTCCTGGTCACCTTCGGCATCAAGCCTCAGTACCCTGAAACCGGCTTTGGTTACATCGAAGCGGGCGGGCCGATCGACTCGAACGGCGGCCTGCAGGTCGCCCGGTTCGTCGAGAAACCGGACTTGGCCACGGCCGAGTCCTATCTGGCGGCGGGCAACTACTTCTGGAATTCCGGCATGTTCTGCTTCAAGGTCGGGACTGTGCTGGAAGAGTTCGCCAAACATGCGCCTGACGTGCTCAGTGCCGTTGCGGTTGCCATGGAGCGTTCGCGTCTGACCCAGGCCGATCGCTATCGCTGCCTGGCGCTGGACCCGGCCTCGTTCGGCGACGTGCCGGACATTTCCATCGACTACGCGCTGATGGAGCGTTCCGACAAGGTCGTGACCGTTGCGTGCGATATCGGCTGGAGCGATATCGGTTCGTGGAACGCGGTCAGTGAGCTGACCCCGGAAGACGAAAACGGCAACCGCTTCGAAGGTGAAGTGCTGTCTCACGGCGCGAAGAACAACTACGTCAACAGCGAAGACCGCCTCACCGCGCTGGTCGGGGTTCAAGATTTGCTGGTCGTCGACACCCCCGATGCGCTGATGATCGCGCATAAAGACCACGCGCAGGACGTCAAGAACATCGTCGGCCAACTCAAGAAAGCCGGCCACACCCTGCACCTCCTGCACCGCACCGTGCACCGCCCGTGGGGCACCTACACCACGCTGGAAAACGGCGAGCGTTTCAAGATCAAGCGCATCGTGGTCAAGCCCAAGGCATCGCTGTCCTTGCAAATGCACCATCACCGCAGCGAACACTGGATTGTTGTGAGCGGCATGGCCGTGATCGTTAACGATGATCAGGAACTGATGCTCAACACCAACGAATCGACGTTCATCCGCGCCGGTCACAAACACCGCCTGAGCAACCCTGGTGTCATCGATCTGGTGCTGATCGAAGTGCAGAGCGGCGATTACTTGGGCGAAGACGACATCGTGCGTTTCGAAGACGTCTACGGTCGCGCCAACTGATCGGATGCGGTCTGCCTTTCTCTGACCGCGCAGCCGGTTGCCTCTGTGTCACGAGCGCAACCGGCTCTCCCATCTTCAATCGAAGCCTTCTTTCTGCCTGTCAGTGAAAAGCGTTCTTCGATGCCGGCTCTCGCGCACGACACCGGCCACGCACCTGCATTTGTACGTTCGGAACAACAATGATCAAAGTTCTACACTTCTTCAAAACCTACTACCCGGAAACACCGGGCGGCGGGATCGAGCAAGTCATTTTTCAGCTGGCGCAAGGCAGCGCGGTCTACGGCATCGAGCCACAGGTGCTGTACCTGAGCGCCAACGGCTCGGCCCGCAACCAGACGGTGGGCAATCACATCACTCACCGTTCGAAAGAGGACTTTCACCTCGCCTCGACCGGCTTTTCGTTGTCCGGGATCCGGGACTTCAAACAGCTGGCGGCTCAGGCTGATGTCGTGCATTACCACTTTCCATGGCCCTATATGGACGTAGCGCACTTCGCGACACGGATGAAGAAGCCCTCGTTGGTGAGCTATCACTCGGACATCGTCAAACAGAAAACCCTGCTCAAGCTGTATTCGCCGCTGATGAATCGCTTTCTCGGGAGCGTTGACCGGATTGTGGCGTCGTCCCCGAATTACGCCGCCAGCAGTGAGGTGTTGACCCGCTTCAAAGACAAGGTCGAGGTCATTCCGTATGGCCTGGACCGCGCGACCTACCCGGCGCCCTCGCCCTCTAAACTGGCGCACTGGAAACAGCAATTGGGCGAGCGTTTCTTCCTGTTCGTAGGCGCATTGCGCTACTACAAGGGCCTCGACTTCCTCCTCGAAGCGGCACATCAGACGAAGCTGCCCGTCGTGATCATGGGCGGCGGGTACGAAGAGCAGCAATTGAAGGCAAAGGCCGCTGCGCTTGGGCTGAGCAACGTGACCTTCCTGGGCGGACTGGGTGACGAGGACAAAAACGCACTGCTCGCGCTGTGCGAAGCGTTCGTCTTCCCGTCTCACCTGCGTTCGGAGTCGTTTGGCATTTCGCTGCTGGAAGGCGCGATGTACGGCAAGCCGATGATTTCCTGCGAAATGGGCAGCGGTACGACGTTCATCAACATCGCCAATGAAACCGGGCTGGTGGTCCCGCCCCGTGACTCGAATGCGTTGGCAGCGGCCATGAACACCCTGTGGCATGACCGGGAACTGGCCAGCCGCATGGGCGCCAAGGCGGCTCAACGGTATGAAGAAGTGTTCACGGCGGAGAAGATGGTGCGGTCTTATGCGGCGCTGTATCAGGAAGTTGTGAACAGGCGGTGAGCCTCACAAGGGCTTTTGCCATAGGACGTTATGCCCGGTGAAGCATCGGCTTACAAAATTTACGGCATAGACGGTTCGTGTGAAAACAGCTCATTGAGAGCCGCTTGGCCTGTATACTTCCGCGCGCCTCATATCGCTAACGACGGTAACTCACCTCATTCGATGACGGGGCGCAATCTATTCATGATGTGTCAGAGGATTTGACGTTTAATGCGCCGGAAAGCCCATCTGTTTGCCTATCGAAGTCGATTTCAACTTTATTTTGTTACAACGTTCCTGCTCCTTTCTATCATTCCACTGATCGCAACGATCATCTCGATCTGGAAACAGGACCGCATCGAGTCCAACTCCGTAGTTCGGTGGTATCACTCTGTTGTGGAGCCGGTTCAAGAGCTGCGACCTTTGACGACTTTTCCACAATCGTGGGAGGGGCATTGGTACGACAGCGATAAGAATTATCACCACTTCGAAAAATGGTTCGGAGATCGTCTCGCTTTCAGAGACTTGATGATTCGCTCGAAAAACGAACTCGACTATCGTTTGTTCAGATCGTCCTCTCGCGTGTACTTTGCATCGGGCAAAGAAATTTATGGCCGACATCTTCTGGATATTGAGCTACCTGCAGTAGAGAATTTTCTGACAACTCCAGGTAACGCTGACTACGTGCGGCGAGGAATGATTAGTTTCTCCAACGCACTCAAGGCCGAAGGGGTCACGACGCTGTTCGTTACACCCCTGCAGAAAGAATACTTTTGGCCAAACCGCCTTCCGTTCTTCGCACCCAAGCTCGACCGTTCGAGCCAGTTCTTCAGCCTGTACACGCAGCTGAATAATGAGCCGCAACTGAACGTGGTGGATGTCGTTGGCATTCTCGACAAACTTCAAGTCACGACGCCGACGTTCTATAGGCAAGACTTCCATTGGACCAATATGTCCGCGATGGCGGTTTCGAAGGATATCGTCAACACCATCGCACGCTGGGAAGGTACAACCCTGTCCTGGTCACATTCTACGGATTACAGCCTCAAACCCTACGCGGGTTCCGATGCGCGTTTTTCTGCCCGTCTTTTTGCACGGGATTCTGTATTCGAGCCACAGCTGAATCATGCTTGGGCGGAAGTGCATGAAAAAACGCCGATGGATGCCTCGAAGACCGGATTGGAGTTCGAGACGAATACGATCACCGACAAGGGGCTGCTTCCTTCAGCATGCATGTTCGGAAACAGTTTCAGCGACGGCATGCTCGAAGCGGGGATCGCGGATTACTTCCAATCCTTCACCAAGCTGGATCGGACACGTGACATGTCAGAAGTCCCGGGGCTGATCCGTGGCAGGTGCAAGTACCTGATCGTGCAGATTCTGGATTTGCAAATACAGCACTGGGCAGCGTTCCAGCGTAGAGGACTGGGCTCCTGAGCCCACATCAACTGTCACGGTATTGGTAGCTTCTTATGGTTTTTTCCTCACCGGTTTTTCTGTTCATTTTCTTTCCGTTGTTCTATCTCACTTATTTAGTGGTCCCCAAGACACTGCGAAACGGCCTGATCCTGATCGCAAGTATCGGGTTTTATGTCTTTGGTGCCGGGTCTTTGACGGCTGTCGCAATCGTCATGCTGGTGGCGAACTGGGTAATCGCCTTCTGCCTCGATGCGTCACGGAAACGCTCGCCAGGCGGAAGGGTCAGTAAAACGATCTTGCTGGCCGCAGTGGCGCTGAATCTGCTTCCACTGGCGATGTATAAATACCTGCTGTTCTTCCTGCAGGTGTGGATGGATACGACCGGAATGAACATGGGTACCGTCATTGAAAGATGGACGTTGGCCCTGCCGCTTGGCATTTCCTTCTACACATTTCATTTCATCTCTTACATCGTCGACGTCTACCGGGGCAGCATCAAACCCGAGAAAGCGCTGCATCGCTTTGCGATCTACATTTTTCTCTTCCCGCACCTGATCGCAGGGCCTGTCGTCCGCTTTTCTGAAATTGCCGAACAGCTGCATGTGCGTCGGCGAATAATCGTGCAGAGTGATCTGTTTTGGGGTCTGGTTATTTTCATCATCGGCCTGAGCAAAAAGATTCTGATTGCCGACCCTTTGGGGAATGTCGTGACGCTGGGTCATCGCCCGGACCTTGAGCTGACCACTTATTCAGCCTGGCTGAGTTCGGTTTGCTACTCGTTCCAGATCTATTTTGACTTTTCCGGCTATACCGATATGGCAATCGGCATGGCAAGGATGATGGGGTTCAGGTTCCCCAAGAACTTTAATCGCCCCTATGCAGCAACGAGTATCACCGAGTTTTGGCAACGTTGGCACATGACCCTGTCTCGGTGGTTCCGGGATTATCTCTACATACCACTGGGAGGTAACCGAGCCAGCAAAACGACGACGCTGAGAAACCTGTTCATCGTATTCCTGCTCTGCGGCCTGTGGCACGGGGCCGCTTACACATTTCTGGTGTGGGGCGTGGGTCATGGCCTATTGATCGTCGCAGAACGTGCAGGCTGGATTAACTTGCGCGCACTCAAACTGGGTAGCTTTCCCGTTTTCATTCTTGCAACGCTGCTTTGGGTGCCTTTCAGGGCGGGGAGCATGAACGAGGCGATCAGGTTTTGGTCGGCCATGTTCGGGCATGGGAACGAGCTGCATCTTTGGGTAGCCAGCAACAGCGCATTGCAGGATTACAAAACACTGGCTCTATTAGTACTGGCGGTCGTGATTTGCTTCGTCAGTGACGGTTCTTTTTATCGCCTCAGAACCAAAGCCATCCGCTACCGGAAATGCATCGCGCTTGGTTGCCTGGCGCTTTACCTTTGCTCAGCAATATCGGTCGTGGAGTCAGGATTCAATCCGTTCATTTACTTCCAATTCTGATCGTAAGGCACCGGCCGTTGCACGCCGGATCATACTGGCGTGCACACTGAAGCCTGAAGCAGCGCTGCTGCACGAGCAGCTGATAGAACCTAGGCACGGCGTCTCAAGGGCGACCGCGGTGCTCGTCTCACCGCGCTTGCGCGCCAGTCCCATGAACATAGGGTTCAGGGCTTACGCTTTCTCGGCCCAGTGTTGAACACGGGCACCTTTCGCACGGGCTTTGCAGCGGGCACGTCGGCAGCCACTTCGCCGCTATCGACCCATTTGCCCAGATTGCGCTTGCTGCCACTGACTTTTGGTTTCTTCGGCTTCTTTGGCTTTTTCAGGATCTGCCCGGTGGCATCCGTCGCGGGAACACGGTGTTCAGGAATGAAATCCGGTTCTTCGCGGCGTTGCAGGGTCTGGCGCGTCAGCACTTCAATGGCGCTGAGCAGCTCGACTTCGTCCGCACAGACCAGCGAAATCGCTTCCCCCGTCTGCCCGGCACGCCCCGTGCGACCGATGCGGTGCACGTAATCCTCCGCGACGATCGGCAGGTCGAGGTTAACCACAGTCGGTAGATCATCGATGTCGAGACCGCGAGCCGCCACATCAGTGGCCACCAGAATCTGCACTTCCCCCGCTTTGAAACGATCCAGCGCCCGCTGACGGGTCGCCTGCGGCTTGTCGCCATGAATGCCGTCGGCGTTGATGCTCAGGCCCTGCAGGCGATCCACCAACTGGTCCACACCGACGCGGGTCTTGGCGAATACCAGCACCTGACTCCAGCGCTGCTTTTTCAACAGATGAATGAACAGCTCGCTCTTGCGCTTCTTGTCGACCGTCACCACCCACTGTTTGACCGACGACGCCGCAACGTTGCGCGGACTGACCTCAATGCTCAGCGGGTTATCGAGCATCTGCCCAGCCAGCGCGCGGATCGAATCGGAGAATGTCGCGGAAAACAGCAACGTCTGGCGACGTTTCGGCAGCGCGGCGTAGATATCGCGCAGCTCTTCCGAAAAACCCAGGTCGAGCATGCGATCGGCTTCGTCGAGGATCAGCGTCTGAACCTGAGAAAACTTCACTGCATTTTGACGGTACAAATCGAGCAAACGACCCGGCGTGGCCACCAGCACATCGACACCGCGACGCAACTTCATCATTTGCGGATTAATGCTCACGCCGCCATAAACCGCATAGGTGGCCAGCGGAAGGTGTTCCCCATATTGGCGAATCGCTTCATGCACCTGCTCTGCCAGCTCGCGAGTCGGCACCAGCACCAATGCCCGCACCGAGTTGGCCGCCACTTTCGGGCCTTCCATTGTCAGACGTTGCAACAACGGCAGAGCGAAACCTGCGGTCTTGCCAGTGCCGGTCTGCGCCGCGGCCATCAGATCACGGCCCTCCAACACGGGAGGAATGGCCTTGGCCTGAACAGGGGTAGGCGTCTGGTAGCCAAGCGCATCAAGCGCGCGCAGCAGGGGTTCGATCAGGCCGAGAGAAGCGAATGTCATGGGATTACCGTTGGAAAAAGGTCAGCGCATTAGGGCTGTGAAGAGCCAATGGCGCGCAGTTTAACCTGCTTGCACCGGACTCTGCTTGCGCCACTGCGGCAACCCGATCAGCACCACGGCGCTGATGATCACGGGCATGGCTGCGGATTCTGCCGGGCCGATGTGTTCGTCGGCGAACAGGACGCCGAGCATGACGGCGACGGCCGGGTTGACGTAGGCGTAGCTGGTCGCGGCAGCGGGGCGGACGTTTTTCAGGAGGTACATGTACGAGCTGAACGCGACGATGGAGCCGAACACCACCAGGTAGGCCATGACCAGCCAGCCGGACAGGCCGGGGGATTGGGTCATTCGTTCGCCGCTGACGTAGCTGCCGATCAGCATCATCGCACCGGCGACGAGCATTTCGCAGGCGCTGGCCATGGGGCCAGCGGGCAGTGGCAGGTAGCGGCTCCACACGGAGCCGAATGACCATGTGGCTGCAGCGAAAATGACCAATGCCGCGCCCATGGGGCTGGCTTGCAGGTTGGAGCCGAGGTTGAGCAGTGCGATGCCGATCAGCCCGAGCACGATGCCTGCCCACTCCAGCCGGGTGTTGCGATGCCCCCAGATCAGCCCGAACAACAGGGTGAACAGCGGTACAACGGCGACCGCCAACGCCGCCACCCCCGACGCAACCCCCGCATGTTCGGCCAGGGTCACGGCGCCGTTGCCACAGGCAAGCAGCAGAAAACCAATCATGCCTGCGGCTTTCCATTGCTTCCACGTGGGCATCGGCGCGCCGCGCCAGCGCATGAACGCGAACAGTATCGAGCCAGCAATGGTGAAGCGAACCCCTGCCATCATCAAGGGTGGCCAGGTTTCAATGCCGATCCGGATAGCGAGGTAGGTCGAGCCCCAGATCACGTACAGCGCGAAGAAGGCCCCGATGAGCAGCAAGGGAAAGCGGCGGGAAGCAGGCATGAAAGGCTCGACTTTTATTCTGAGTGTTGGTCCTGCGGGGAAGACAGTCACTCGGATTTTTTGGAGCACTATTGTAGGAAGATTGATCTGACAGAATCAGTAACAACTGAAGATTTTTCGACCCATACACTTTTTCAGCCAGATCTAATCAACCCTCAGAACCCACGATGCTTGCTGATGGCCTCTGCGATTTTTTTCGCGGGGACCATCTGCAACGTGCACATTAATTGGTGGGAAACCCCGGCCAGACCGTGTGTGGTGCGCAGTTCCTGACTCAGGTGCGCCGTGAGGTTGGCCGCCATCTCGGCATCGGCCATGGCCCGGTGAGCCTTGCCGGTATCTGGCAGCCCCGCCCAGGATGTCAACGTACCGAGTTTGTGATTCGGCGCGGCAGGCAGTAGACGTCGCGCCAACAGCATGGAGCAAGCAAAGCTTTGCTCGCGGTTACGTTTGATGCGGGACAGTTCGTAGTCCCAGAATTTCTGGTCGAACGCGGCGTTGTGCGCGACCAGTGGCGTCAACCCGACGAACTCTGCCGCTTCGTTCATGACTCGCTCTGCCGGGGGCGCGGTACGAAGCATGCTGTTGCTGATGCCGGTGAGCGATTCGATGAACGACGGTATACGCACGCCAGCGTTCATCAGGCTCTGATAACGCTCGACGATGACGCCCTCTTCCATGATGACCACGGCAATCTCGGTCGCCCGACAATTGCTGTTGGGAGAAATGCCGGTGGTTTCGAAGTCGATGACGGCGATGCGTTCTTGCATGGAAAAACCTTTAAATATTACGTTTTGACGCAGTTCACCTGTAGGAGTGAGCTTGCTCGCGATGACGGCAGATTATTCAACACTGTGGTGTCAGGCAGACCCAAATCGCGAGCAAGCTCACTCCTACAGTCCTCAGCTTTTAAGCAGCAACCCGCCTTCAATCGGCACATATCGGCTGGCGGCACGGATCAGTGAGTTCGCGGTCAGGCCCGGTACGCCGTAGGCCACCGCCTCGACCCCATGCTTGCTGATAATGCGTTCGAGCAGCAGATCAAAGTCGCCATCGCCCGACGCCAGCACGACTTCGTCGACGTTGGGAGCAACGTCCATGATGTCGATGGTGATGCCCACGTCCCAATCGCCTTTGGCCGAGCCGTCGCTGCGCTGAATGTAGGGCTTGAGTTTGACGGTGAACCCGAGGTTGCGGAGGATCTGCTGGAATTGCTGTTGTTTGGCGTCGCCGCGATCAATGGCGTAAGCGTACGCCTCGACGATCTGCCCACGCTGACTGATGTCCGCCCACAAGGCGGCATAGTTGAAGTGACAACCATGAGCCTGACGCACGGTGTAATACAGGTTCTGTACGTCGGCAAACACCGCGATTCTTCTCACCGGAACTCCTCGATGCGCTGACAAGCGACTTCGACCCGAACGCCGGATCGGCGCTCAGTATGCCAGTTTGAGAAGGGGATTGAAGGTCTGTGTGCCGGTTGAGGGGCGAGGCGTGAACGTTCTGCGAACAATCTAACAAGGAACCGCATGCAGCCGGAAAGGCTACATGCGGTTACGGGTGAGTCATCAGACGTAAGAATCGTCGTCATCGCCACCAAAGAAACCACCACTGTCATCATTGCTGTAGTCAGTGTCCGCGAAACCACCGGAGTCATTACCCCAGCCATCGTTGCTGGTCACGCGCTGCTGGTCGTCGCCCCAGCCGCTGTTTCCATTGCCGAGATCATGATCGGCAGCCGGTTGCGCCGGTTGTTGCTCGATGATTTCGACGATTTCCTGGGGCTGGCTGTTGTGGTGGAACAGGCTGCTGATGCCTTCAGCGAGCATCACGCCACCGGCCACACCGGCTGCAGTTTTCAACGCACCGCCGAGAAAGCCACTGCCAATGGGGGCTGCGGGCGCCTGTTGTGGAGGCTGCGCGTAGTTGCCTTGCGGGGGCGGGTTGTACGGAGGTGGGCTGGCAGGGCCGTCGCGCCAGCCGCTGCCCGATGCCGGTGGAGGGCTCGATGGGCGCGAGAAGGACGACGCCGGCTGCTGTGGCTGCGGATCGCGGGAGCCGCCGCCAAAGATGCTCGACAAGAAACCGCCGCTGCTCTGGGCCGGCGCGGCTTGTGTCTGGGCTTTGGCGCGTTGAAGCTCAGCCTGGAGCTGTTGAATCTGCTCATCGCGCTGACGGCTTTGGGCTTCCAGCTGTTTGATAGCGACTTCCTGAACCAGAATCGCCTGCGCCATGTAATACGGGGCACCGGGTTGCCGTGTCAGATGATCCTTGATCAGCGCCTCGGCCTGGGCGTCTCGGGGGGCCGACTCGGTTTCCGCTTGTTTGAGTTTGGTAAACAAGCCGTCGATCAGGGTTTGCTCTTCGCTGTTCATGGCGACCTCGTTAGATTGCCGTAAGAATTCTGTGACGTGACCACAATGGTCAGACACAAACAGTAATGGGGCGTTTCAAGGGCGTTTCAATAGAGTGTAGAAAAAGTTAAGAAGCGGGACAGACCTGCCTTATTGGCCCGTAAGACCGCTCATACGTTAAAGTGTCCGCCTGGTTTTTCCTGTGACCCATTCATGAATCCGCTGACGATCATTCAAGACTCGCTTTACTTTTTCCGCCGCCATTTCGCGACCATCGTGACGCTGTGCCTGCCGCTGGTAATTCTCGAAGCCTTGACCAAGCAACTGCTCGCCAGCGCTGTGGGGCCGGACGGTTCTGCGAGCTGGCAATTGTTGATTGGCCTGCTCTTTTACCCGCTCTACACCGGCGCGCTGATTCTGTTCCTCGCCGCCAAGACCCGTGGCGAAACGCCCGCCAAGCGTGACCTGCTGGCCGCCACGTTGCGCCTTTGGCCGACCTTCGCTGTCCTGACCGCTTTGAGTACGCTGCTGATCATGGCCGGTCTGTCGCTGTTCATCGTTCCCGGCGTGTGGGTGATGATCAAGCTGGTGTTCACGGAGTACCTGCTGGTGCTGCGAGGCTTGGGCCCACTGGACGCCATGCGTGAAAGCTTCAAGATGACACGTGGGCATCTGGTACGGATTCTGGCGTGCGTGCTGTTCGTTTACATTCCGCTGTCGGTGCTTGAAGGCCTGAGCCTGTACGTGCTGCCCGATCAGCAAAGCCCGCTGCTGTCGTTGGCAGTGGACAGCATTTCCAGCTTCTTGCAGCTGTTCATTAGCGTGGTGATGTTCCGTCTGTTCATGCTGATCGACGAGCCCGTCCGACCGGCCTGAGGAGCGCCGATGCAACGTTCATTGCGCTACCTCATCGCGTTTGCGCTGTTGGTCGTTCTGGCGGCGGGCCTGATCTACGACGTGACCTGGCACCCCGCCCGACAAGAGCAGATGCCGGTCACCTGCAACGCAAAGGACGCCACGCCACCCATCCTCGTCCCCGGTCAGACGCTGAAAGTCATGACGTGGAATATTCAGTACCTCGCGGGCAAACGCTATGTGTTCTGGTACGACCTCTCCGACGGCAGCGGCCCTGATGAACGCCCGACTCCCGAAGACATTGCTTACAACCTGGATGAAGTGGCGCGGGTGATTCGTGACGAGCAGCCCGACATCGTGTTGTTGCAGGAAGTCGACGACGGCGCCAAGAACACCGATTACACCAATCAGTTGGCGCTGTTGCAGGAACGAGTGACGGATCTGTACCCGTGCAGCACCGAGGCGTTTTACTGGAAATCGGATTTCGTGCCTAACCCGCATATCTACGGCAGCGTCGGCACCAAGCTGGCGACATTGAGTCGCTATCGGCTGGACACGGCCGAGCGCCTGCAATTGCCCTCACCCAGTGCCAACTGGCTGGGTCGTCTATTTGAACCCAAGCGCGCTTTGCTGGTGAGTTATCTGCCGCTTCGCGATGGTGGGCAACTGGCGGTGGTGAACACGCATTTGGGGGATTTCAAACCCGGCGATGACACCGTTCAAAGACAGGTGGCTGCAACGACGCAACGGCTGGACACGCTCGAAGCCAACGGGACGCTGTGGGTCAGCGGTGGCGACTTCAACCTGCTGCCACAAGGACAGTATCAGCGACTGCCCGCCGAACAACGCGAACAATACGCGCCAGAGAGTCAGCTGCATGCGCTGTGGGAAAAGTACCCAATGATCCCCAGCAACGACGACGTCAACGGTGAGAGTCCGCGAAAGTGGTACACCCGCTTCCCCAACGACCCACGGGTGAATGGACCGGATCGCACGCTGGATTATCTGTTTTACAGCCCGGCGCTGAAGCGAATCGACGCGCAGGTTCGGCAGGAAGATACGTTGCTGATTTCGGATCATTTGCCGGTGATTGGGCGGTTTTTATTGCCGGGTGCGCCATAACACAACCTTCACCTGTAGGAGTGAGCTTGCTCGCGATAGCGTTACACCCTCTAGCATTGATCAGTCAGAAAGATAGCTATCGCGAGCAAGCTCACTCCTACAGGGGTAACGCTACTTCCTCGGCTTGATCCGCGCGGTCGGCTCGGCAATCAACGGATCGTCTGGCCAGTAATGTTTGGGGTAGCGTCCCTTCAGATCCTTCTTCACCTCGGCGTAGGTGCTGCGCCAGAAGTTGGCGAGGTCTTGCGTGACTTGCACCGGTCTGCGCGCAGGCGAAAGCAGGTGCAGTTTGACGATCTGTCGGCCGCCCGCGATGCGTGGCGTGTCGGACAGGCCGAACAGCTCTTGCAGACGCACGGCGAGGATTGGCGGTGTTTCGCTGTAGTCCAGTCGCACAGAGGAGCCCGACGGCACGCTCAAATGATGCGGCGCCTGTTCGTCCAGTCGCTGCGGCAGCGGCCATGGCAGCAGGTTGTGCAGGATCGACGAGAGGTCCAGATTGCCGAAATGACTGAGCCGCGTGACCTTGCCCAGGTACGGCATCAGCCAATGCTCCAGACGCTCAAGCAGCGCTTCGTTGCTGATATCTGGCCATTCGCTGCTGTTCTGTTTTTGCAGGTCCAGTTGGCGCAACAGGCTGACCCGCGCCTGCCATTGGCGCAGTTCCGGCGTCCACGGCAACAACTCCAGCCCCTTGCGTCGCACCAGCGCCAGCAAGGCCTGGCTGCGTGCTGATTCATCCAGCCCTATCAGCGGCTCGCGACTGATGATCAACTCACCCGCCTTGCGCTGACGCTCAGCGCGGAACACGCATTCGCGCTCGTCCCAGTCCAGTTGATCGAACGTGGTCACTTGCTCCGACAGGACCGACTCGAACAGCGCCGGATCGAACTCCGCTGCCAGGTAAATCCGTTCTTCACGCTGCCCCTGCCGACTGCCGAGGTCGGCAATCACCAGCCACGGCTCTTTCATCAACGCATCGGGCTCAGCGAACAGCGCAGCGCGGCCGTTGGCCAATCGGTATTCACCGCCACCCGCCTTACGTTGTTGCGCGACGCGATCGGGGTATGCCAAGGCGAGCAAGGCGCCCAGCCAGCGGGGGTGATCGGGATTAGAAACAGGCTGCGTCGACGCCCCTTTCAGATAGCCGCGATATTGCCGCGACAGCTGCTTGGCCCGCTGCACACCACCCTGGGCACCGCGCCCGGCTTTTTCAGTGCCTGCGAGCAATGTCAGACGACTGTGCAAATCGGCACCTGCGCCACGCAGAATGTCGCGTTCGCCCAGCAACGCGGCGACGTCACAGGCCAGCGCGCCAAGCCCCAAAGCCTGGCCGCGCAGCAGCAAATGTGCGATGCGCGGATGAGCAGGCACGTCGGCCATCGCTTGACCATGGGTTGCAAGCTTCCACTCTTCACCCGGCTTACGGGCCAGCGCGCCGAGGCGACCGAGCAAATCCTGCGCCTGTGCGTATGCGGCGGCGGGCGGTGTGTCGAGCCAGACCAGTTGCGCAGGCTCAACGCCCCATCGAGCGAGCTGCAACGCCAGACCGGCGAGGTCCGCCTGAAGAATCTCCGCCGTGCCATACGCGGCGAGTTGATCGTGCTGGGCCTCGGACCACAGCCGATAGCACACGCCCGGTTCCAGACGCCCTGCCCGACCGGCCCGTTGCGTGGCGCTGGCGCGGGAGATGCGCTGGGTGTCGAGTCGGGTCATGCCGCTGCCCGGATCGAAACGCGGCACCCGCGCCAACCCGGCATCGACCACCACACGCACACCATCGATGGTCAGGCTGGTCTCGGCGATGTTGGTGGCCAGCACCACTTTGCGCTTGCCGCTCGGGGCCGGTTCGATGGCCGCGCGTTGGGCGCTCAGGTCCAGCTCGCCATGCAGCGGACAAAGCATCACGTCGCTGCGCTCACCTAACGCGTCGGCGAGCTGTTGATTGACGCGACGAATCTCCGCCTGTCCCGGCAGAAACACCAACAGGCTGCCAGTCTCGTTGCCCAGCGCGTCGAGTACGGTCTGCACCACTCGCGGCTCGATGAACTCGCCCGGTTGAAACGGCCGCCCCCACTGCATCGTCACCGGGAACATGCGGCCTTCGCTGCTGATCACCGGCGCATCGTCGAGCAGGCTCGACAGCCGCTCGCCTTCCAGCGTCGCCGACATCAGCAGAATCTTCAGCGGCTGTTCATCGCGAAACAGGGCCCGACCATTAAGGCTCAAGGCCAGGGCGAGATCGGCGTCGAGACTGCGCTCGTGGTATTCGTCGAAGATCAGCAGGCCGACGCCGTCCAGCGACGGGTCTTCCTGCAAACGACGGGTGAGAATCCCTTCGGTGACCACTTCAATGCGCGTGTTCGGCCCGACTTTGCTCTCCAGACGAATTCGGTAGCCGACTGTTTCCCCGACCTTCTCGCCCAGCTCCGACGCCAACCGCTCCGCCGCCGCACGGGCCGCGAGGCGGCGGGGTTCGAGCATCAGAATCGTCTGCCCCGCCAGCCACGGCTCCTGCAGCAGCGCCAGGGGCACGCGCGTGGTCTTGCCCGCTCCCGGTGGCGCTTCGAGGACGGCTTCGTCACGTTCGACAAGGGCCTGGCGCAGGGCAGGCAGGACGGCATCAATGGGCAGTGAAATCATGAGGGCTCCAAAACAGACCGCTGATTATACGGGCGCGCGCCGCCGCTTTGTTTCTCTCAACACAGAACCGTCTCCATCGTTGGATAGTCTTATTGCTTAGGCATTTGCCTTGTATAGTTGCGACTTCCTCTGAGGAGATTTTCATGCGCATTCCTTCCCGTTTGATTGGCGGTGCCCTGGTCGTCAGCCTGCTGGCCCAACTGACCGCGTGCGGCAGTATTTTCTACCCTGAACGTCGTGGTCAGATTCAAGGCAGTGGCCGCATGGACCCGGCCATCGTGGTCCTCGACGCCATTGGCCTGCTGTTCTACATCCTGCCCGGCGTGATCGCGTTTGGCGTCGACTTCGCCACCGGCGCGATTTACCTGCCAGATGGCAAGCAAGCGCAAGTCGACCCGGAAAAACTGCAACCGGCCGTGCGCACCGACGGCACCGTGGACAACCTGCGACTGCAAGCCATTCTGAAGACCGAACTGGGCCGCAATCTGCCACTGGACGACCCGCGTCTGATCCAGCACAAGGGCAGCGTCGAGCAACTGGCGTCGCTGGGTCTGGTGCCGTCCGCCTGATGTTTTCGAGGTTAGATTGAAGGAAGCGCCATGAGCAGCAGCCCTGAACACGCCCGGTTATTGCGCCTGGCAACCCGCGCGTCGCTGGCCGTCGCAAGCATTCTGATCATTGCCAAGGCGATTGCCTGGTGGTTGAGCGGGTCGGTCAGTCTGCTCGCTGGCCTGACCGATTCGTTGCTCGATGGCGCGGCGTCGTTCCTCAATCTGCTGGCCGTGCATTACGCGCTGCGGCCGGCAGATGAGGACCACCGCTACGGGCACGGCAAGGCCGAGGCCTTATCGGGCATGGCGCAGTCATTGTTCATCGCGGTGAGTGCGTTTCTGATCGGCTTTCAGGCCATCGAGCGCATTCAACACCCTCAAGCGCTGGGAGCCCCGGGGCTGGGGATGCTGGTCATGCTGCTGTCCATCGCGCTGACCGTGGCGTTGCTGATGTTGCAGCACAAGGTGGTGAATGAAACCGGCTCGGCGGCGATTCGTGCCGACTCGTTGCATTACCGCTCCGACTTGCTGCTCAACATCAGCATCATGGCCGCGCTAGGGCTGGCGTATTTCGGCTATGACCAACTGGATGCGTATTTCGGTCTGGCGATCGCGTTCTACATTCTGTGGAGCGCGATTTCGATTGCGCGAGAAACGGTGTCGGTGCTGATGGACGCCGAGCTTGAACCGGGCGTAAGTGCTCGGATGTTGGAATTGGCGCAAGGCGTGCCAGGTGTATTGGGCGCTCATGATTTGCGCACCCGGATTTCAGGGAATCACTGGTTTGTGCAGCTGCACCTGGAATTGCCGGGCGCATTGACGCTGCTGGTGGCGCATGAACTGTGCGAGCAGGTCGAGCGGGCGATCATCGCCGAATTTCCCAAGGCCGAAGTGCTGGTGCACGCCGACCCGCAGGAAGTGGTGAATCGGGCGAACAGCCCGGTGATGAATTGAAGCAGTACCCCCCTCGAACCGAGGGTGTTCTCCGTAGGAGCGAATTCATTCGCGAAGCGTTGGTACACCCGATACACATGTGTCGCCCATGCCGACATTTCGCGAATGAATTCGCTCCCACAGGGACAACCGAGCAGGCATCCTGAGGGCATCACCGATCTTCAGCCCTCACTGCTGAACGCTATACCCCCGCCCTGCATAACACGCTGCCATGGCCTGACGATAAATCCCGACCACCTCTGGCGCTGGCTGGTAGGTCGCGGCGGCCGGGTCGAAGTTGCTCTGCTGCACGGCATAGCGGTAACAGTCGTAACGGTCCTGCTCGACCTGCTGCTGCGTCTGACCATTCGCCGGGTAGGCCACCACATCGTACGGATCGGCAGGTTGCTGTTGCTGCACCTGCTGTTCCGGCGAATAGACCGGCTCCACGCCCTGCGGCGGTTCGGCGACGACGTATTCCTGAGAGCTCTGCTCGTAGGTGTAATAGGTGCCCGCCGCGACGAAAAACAGCGCGCTGCCGAGCCAGACTTGCTGAGCATAGTCCGGCAAATACCGCACACGCACACCCCGTGGCGGGGCAACGACCACATAACGCGGACCTTGCGGGCGATACCAATAGCCGCCTGAGTAGAAATAGTCGCTGCCGTGATACGGCACGCGGGAGTAACCGCCCGGCATCCGGTCTATCTCATAGCCAGGACGATAACGCGGCCCGCCGCCCCATCCATCGCCGTGCCCACCGGGACGACCGTTGTTGCCGGGACGGTTATCGCCGCCGCGCCACGGATTGTTGTCCCGAGGTTGATCACGGTAGAAACCCTGACGCGGCTGCTGAGTCTGCACCACGGTGTCCGGGCGACTCTGAATCGGCAGATTGCCCTGGCGGTCTTGCAACTGACGCTGCTGCAACTGTTGCTGCTGCTGACGTTGCTGTTGCTGAAGCTCCTGCTGGCGCTGTTGTTGGCGCTGCTGTTCCTGCACCTGATCCTGACGCTGCTGGTTGCGCTCACGGTCCTGCTGCTGGCGTTGCTGATCCGCCCGCTGTTGCTGGTTCTGTTGAATCTGCCGCTGCTGGTTCTGTTGTTCTTGCTGGCGCTGCTGCTGGTATTGCTGCTGTTGCTGTTGGCGTTGTTGCTGCTGCTCGCGCTGCTGATCCATATTGAAGCTGCGCTGTTGGTTCTGTTGTTGTTGCTGCTGTTGTTGCTGCCGCTGCTCGAAGCCCCGCTGCTGTTGCTGGCGTTGCTCATTGCGCTGCTGTTGTTGATTGTTATCGTCGGCCAACACCTGAGCGCTGATGCTCAAGGCCAAAAGACTGACACCTGCCAAACGCCAGATGCGCATGTTCATGCTTTCCTCACTGCGGCGCGGATACTTGATGGTAGGACTGCATTATGGGTGCGCCGTTCGCAGCACTCTATAAGCGTGCACAAAAAAAGAGGGCCCTTTGGGGAGCCCTCTTTCGAATACTTCGTCCTGGCTCGACGCTTTTGGCGCCGGCTCACCTCGCATCGTCTTCTGGACAGTGCGTAGCCCGGTGGCCTGGTCAACCCTGTCGGATTGGAGGCCGCGGCTGGCCTGATTCGGCGGGCCGCGCTGGACGCTGTGTCCGGGCAGTGATTCTGGTTAAAAGAATAGGCCTGAGCATGCGACACAGGATTGCGAATGTTGCTGATGAAAACACCACTTGCGCAATTTTTCCCTTCGGATGAATAATTCAGCGCAATCGATCTCATAAAGGTACCCGTCGTGAGCAAGCTCGATAGATATGACCTGAGTATTTTGGCCGAACTGCAACGTGACGCGCGCATTTCCAACCAGGAGCTGGCCGAGCGCATCGGTCTGTCACCATCGCCTTGCTCGCGGCGGGTCAAACAGCTGGAAGACGACGGCTACATCGTTCGTCAGGTGGCTCTGCTGGATCGCAAGAAGCTGGGGCTGAGCCTGACGGCGTATGTGTTGATCGGCATGGACCGTCACACCCCGGATCGCTTCGAACACTTCGAGCAGCAGATCCGCAGCCTGCCGCAAGTGCTGGAGTGCAGCCTCGTGACGGGCGTCGACGCCGACTATCAATTGAAGGTCGTGGTGCCGGACATGGACCACTATCAGAAATTTCTGCTGGGCCACCTGACCCGTATCGACGGCGTGACCAGCGTGCGTTCGAGCTTCGTGCTCAATCAGGTGCTGGCGAGCACTGAATTGCCGCTGGTGCACCTGAGAAGCTGATTCCCGTTCCATTCACCCCGCACTGCCGATTCGAAGGAGACGACCATGGAACCCGAGGTGTTCGAAGAATGGATGATGACCATTCTGGTGACCGTGCTGATCGGTTTCATGGGGTTCATCGTCTGGGACCTGGCCAAGAAATCGAAAGCTGGACGCTTCGGGACGATCATTTTGTTCGGTGTACTGGGGTTGGGCGTGCTGGCGTTTGTGATCAAGAGCGTGGTGATTGCGTACATCGAGCAGCATAAATAGGTCGGCTGAACACAGGTCCTGTAGGAGTGAGCTTGCTCGCGATGCTGTTCACCAGACACACAAAAAGTGTCTGATAGACCGTATCGCGAGCAAGCTCAATCCTACAATGGACGGCGTTATGTCAATCGCAGCAGCGTGACGGCCAAAATCGGCATTACAGCTTCGCGGGCACTTCCCGCCACTGTCCCTGATCCAGCCCTTCAATGCTCCAGTCGCCAATCCGCACCCGCACCAGTCGCAAGGTCGGCAACCCTACCGCCGCCGTCATCCGGCGCACCTGCCGGTTACGCCCCTCTCTGATGACCAGTTCCAGCCAACTCGTCGGCACGCTTTTGCGAAACCGCACGGGCGGGTTGCGTGGCCACAGTTCAGGCTCGTCCAGCTGCCGAGCCTGCGCAGGCAAGGTCGGGCCGTCGTTCAGTTCGACGCCGTCACGCAGCCTTTGCAATTGCTCGTCGCTCGGTTCGCCCTCGACTTGCACCCAATAGGTCTTGGCCAGTTTGTGTTTAGGGTCGGCGATACGCGCCTGCAATTGCCCGTCGTTGGTCAGCAGCAACAGCCCCTCGCTGTCGCGGTCCAGCCGCCCGGCCGGATAGATACCGGGGATGTCGATGAAGTCCTTGAGGGTCGCACGCCCTTCTCCGTCGCTGAACTGAGTCAGCACGTCGAACGGCTTGTTGAACAGAATCAAACGGGGTTCGGCAGGCGGGGCCTTGGCGACACGACGAGGCGCACTGGAAGGGCCAGGCGCAGGACGGCGGGAAACGGGGCGTTGATGACGGGACATGACAACTCAAGGCGCGGAAACAGAAAGGGCCACTTTAGTGGCCCTTTCGCTAAACGCCTAGCCTCAACGGAACGGCGGTTCGTCGAAACTGCGCAGTTTGCGCGAGTGCAGCGAGTTGAGCTGCGTGCGCATCAGGTCCAGCGCGGCGATGCCGATCTTCAAATGCTGGGTCACAGCGCGCTCATAGAAGGCGTTGGCCGAACCCGGCAGTTTGATTTCGCTGTGCAGCGGTTTATCCGACACGCACAGCAGCGTCCCGTACGGGACCCGAAGACGATAGCCCTGAGCCGCGATGGTGCCGCTTTCCATGTCCACGGCGACAGCGCGGGACAGGTTGATCAGCGGGCGTTCTTGCGCCCAGCGCAGTTCCCAGTTGCGGTCGTCGTAGGTCAGCACGGTGCCGGTGCGCAGACGCTTTTTCAGGTCGTCGCCACGTTCGCCAGTGATTTGTGCCGCCGACTCCTGCAACGCCAGTTGAACCTCGGCCAGCGCCGGAATCGGGATGTTCGGAGGCAGCACACGGTCGAGAATGCCGTCGCGACGCATGTAAGCGTGAGCCAACACGTAGTCACCGATGGTCTGCGACTGACGCAGGCCGCCGCAGTGGCCGATCATCAGCCAGCAATGCGGACGCAGCACGGCCAGGTGGTCAGTGATGTTTTTCGCGTTGGACGGGCCGACGCCGATGTTGACCAGTGTCACGCCATGGCCGTCTTCGGCGATGAGGTGATAGGCCGGCATCTGATAGCGGTGCCAGACGACGCTGGACACGATGGCCTGCGCCTCGCCGTGGTCCATGCTCTTGTCGACGACGACGTTGCCCGGCAGCACCATCTTCACAAAGCGCGGATCGTCGCGCAGTTTTTCCAGGCCATGGACGATGAACTGGTCAACGTAGCGGTGGTAGTTGGTCAGCAGAATCCAGGGCTGCACATGGCGCCAGTCGCTGCCGGTGTAATGCACCAGACGGCGCAGGGAGAAATCCACGCGAGCGGCGTCGAACAGCGCCAGCGGCAGTGGGTCGGTGTTCGCCCAGTCATAGAGACCGTCGGCGATGCCATCAGTGGCGGCCGACAGGTCGGTGCTCGGGAACACGCGAGCCAGGGTCGCGGCGGTCACCCCGGTGCCTGCCAGCTCATCGCCTTGCTCAACGACGTAGGGATACGGAATGTTCTGCACGCTGACGCCCACTTCGACGGTGACGGTGAAGTCGTTCATCAGCGGGGTGAGCTGTTCGATCAGATATTTGCGAAACGCCGCCGGGTGAGTGACGGTGACGCTGTAGGTGCCCGGCAGCTGGACCTTGGCGTATGCGCGGGTGGTCAGCGGCACTTCGCCGTGGCAGTGGTAGGTCAGACGCAATTCGGGGTAGCGGAACTGCAGACGCTCGTCGGCGTCCGGTTCAACGCGGTCTTTGAGGTAACGCTTGAGCGCCTGGCTCAACGCAGTGGTCGCACGTCCGTGCAGCTCGGCAAGCCGGTCCACAGCTTGCTCGGCAGTTTTTACGACAATGAAAGCTTCAGTCACGATGCGCATCCTTCTGATCTTGCAAGGCTCCATCTTGCCTGCAACGGCGGGGGAAGGCACGAACTGATGCAGCGGAAAAACGCTGTCCCTGTAGGAGCGTTGCTTGTCCCGCGATCGGCTGCGCAGCAGTCGCAACAACATACGCACCAGTGTGTCAGTCCCATCGCGTATACGGGTTTACGACGACTGCGTCGCCGATCGCGGGACAAGCCACGCTCCTACAGGCCTAGCAAATCGCTGGGGTTGAACGCGCCACCAGCGCTTCCACATCCACCCCTCGCGGGAGAGCGCCATACACGCGCCCCGGATGCTGCAAACGCCCGGCGATAAACCCGTCGCTGACCACCGAGTTCCCCGCCTCCAGCAACAGCTTGGCCTGCAAGCCGACGGCGATGTCTTCGGTCAGTTGACGGGCACGGTATTGGATGTCGGCGGTGTCCTTGAATGCGGTTTTCAATTGATTGATGTGCGCGGCCAGTCGAGCGTCGCCATGGCCATCCCCCAGTTCATCGAACAACGCGTCGAGCACGCCCGGCTCTTTAGACAAGGCACGCAGCACGTCCAGGCACTGCACGTTCCCCGAGCCTTCCCACGTCGAATTGACCGGCGCTTCTCTGTAAAGACGCGGCAGGATGGTGTCCTCGACGTAGCCCGCGCCACCCATGCATTCGGCGGCTTCGTTGATCATGGCCGGAGCGCGTTTGCAGATCCAATACTTGCCCACCGCCGTGACCAGCCTCGCGAAACGCGCTTCGTGTGAGTCGTCCAGCCGCTCCAGCGAGCGGCCCATGCGCAGGGTCAGCGCCAGCGCCGCTTCGCTTTCCAGCGCCAGATCGGCCAGCACGTTCTGCATCAGCGGCTGCTCGCTCAACACTCGCCCGCTGACGGCCCGGTGCGCGCAATGATGGGCTGCCTGAGTGAGTGCCTGACGCATCAACGCGCTGGAACCGGTCATGCAATCGAAGCGGGTCATGGCGACCATTTCGATGATGGTCGGCACACCGCGCCCCTCCTCGCCCACCATCCACGCCAGCGCGCCCCGGAATTCGACTTCGCTGGACGCATTCGACCAGTTGCCGAGTTTGTTCTTCAGGCGCTGTATGTAGAACTCGTTGCGGGTGTCGTCCGGACGATGGCGCGGCAGCAGGAAACAGGTCAGGCCTTTGTCGGTCTGCGCCAGCGTGAGAAAGGCATCGCACATCGGTGCCGAGCAGAACCACTTGTGGCCGACCAGCTCATACGCCTGACCGGGGCCGGGCTGGCCGACGGGATAGGCGCGAGTGGTGTTGGCGCGCACGTCGGTCCCGCCCTGTTTCTCGGTCATCGCCATGCCAATGGTCACTCCCGCTTTGTGAGCGATGCCGACGTTGCGCGGGTCGTACTGGGTGGCAAGAATTTTCGGCAGCCAGATGTCGGCCAGATCCGGTTGCAAGCGCAAGGCGGGAACGCTGGCGAAGGTCATGGTCAGGGGGCAACCACTCCCCGCTTCCGCCTGGCTGTGCAGGTAGCTCATGGACGCGCGGGCGACGTGGGCGCCTTCCCGGGGATCGGTCCAGGGCAACGAGGGAATGCCCTGCTCGACCGCCGTTTGCATCAGTTGGTGATAGGCGGGGTGAAATTCCACCAGGTCGATGCGATGGCCGTAGCGGTCATGGCTGGCGAACACGGGTTTGTTCTGGTTGGCGAGAAAGCCCGCCTCCATCAGCGGACCGCCTGCCAGCGCACCGTAAGCGTCAATCTTCGATTCCGCCCAGCCCGCGCCGTAGCGTCTGGACCACTCCTGCAACGGCAGGTCAATGCGGTAAAGGTTCGCCCCGTCCAGCGAGGGCGGCTGGTTGGTGACGTCGTGTGTTTCGGCGAACTGATGCAGGTTCATGGCGGCCTCCGGTTCTGATCGGTGCACGGCAATGGCGCAGATGTGAGCCAGTGAATCACGCACGAGAAGCCGAAAAAAGTGCCATAGCCGACTAAATCACGGCGGGGTTGTCACCTACGTGACCGACAACGTCGCTCGCTCAACGTCCACGCTCAACCGGAACTGGCTGCCAACGCCCGGTTCGGACTGGTGACTCAAGCGCCCGCCCTGCAGCTCGATCAGCTTGCGGCAGATCGCCAGACCGATCCCGAGGCCGCCGTACTCGCGGGTCATGGAGCCGTCGACCTGATAGAAGTTGGCGTACAGCGTGTCTTCGTCCAACCGCACGAAGCCGATGCCGGTGTCGATCACGTCCAGCAGCAAACGCACTTGCTGGTCGTGAGCATGGCCACCCACGCACAATCTGATCGCCCCACTTTTGGTGAACTTGATGGCGTTGTCCAGCAGACAATCCAGGCATTGACGCAGTTTCAGAGAGTCCCCTAGCAAGCTGTCCGGCAAGGTTTCGTCCAGCTCGACACTCAGGGACAGCGCCTTGTTCCGCGCCAAGGGTTCGAACGTGCTGCGCACCTGGAACAACAAATGCCGCAGGCTGAACGCCTCACACTGCACGCCGATGCGCCCCGCTTGCAGCTCGGTCAGGGTGAGAATTCCGTTAACGATGCCCATCATGTTCTGCGCGGAATCCGCAGCAGTCTGGCGGTACAGCGCGATTTCCTCATCGCAGACCTCCATCTGCATCAGCTCCAGGGAACCGATCACGCCATTCATTGGGGTGCGCAGTTCGTGGGTCAGGGTGGCAAGAAACTCGTCCTTGAGCCGGTTGCTGACCGCCAGTTGCTGGTTGAGTGTTTCCAGCTCCTTGCTCGACTGCGCCATGATCTGGGTCTGCCGGTCGCGCATGGTGTTGATGCGGTCCGCCAGCGCCAGCGACAGCAGTGCGACTTCCACGACAGAGCCGATCTGGCTGGCGTACATGGTCCAGAAATTGTTCGGCAAGTGCCCCAACAACATGGTCGCGTTGATCACCCCGCCCAACAGAAATGCCGACCAGGCGAAGATGAAATAACGGGCAACCCGACGCCCCTTCAGCCAGGCGACGATGCCGATCAGCAGAATGACCGGGGTAAACAACAGAACCAGCCCGGTCACCAGCCTCAGTGCGATGCCGTAATCCATGGTCAAAGACAGAATCATGATGACGGCGGCGCACAGCATCATCAGCACGAGCGGGGAATCGAGCCAACGCCCCAGCCCCGGCGTTTGCAGGAACTTACGCGCAAATTGGCTGGCGAACAGGATCGCCGCCGCAATCAGAAACGTCGTGGAGACGTTGGCCCACCACGGGTTGTCCGGCCACAGGTATTCGATACCGGCACCGTTGACCGACACCTGATACAGCCCGAAACAGCTGATGTAGAGGATGTAATAGAGGTAGCTGGTGTCGCGCACGCTCACGTAAATGAACAGGTTGTAGACCAGCATCACCAACAACACGCCGTAGATCATGCCGAGGATATACAGCCGCGACGGCTGATCTTCGATGTAGGCGTGACTGGCCCACAGATTGAGCGGCGCCTGAACGGAGCCATGGCTGGCGACGCGAACGTAGACGGTCTTGGTTTCGTTGGCCTTCAGGTTCAGGTCGAACAGGTAGTTGTTCTGTTTTATCTGACGGCTCTGGAATGGCAGCATGTCGCCGGTTCGCCACGTCAGGCTCGGCTCGGCGGTCTCGCTGGCCATGTACAGATCTACGTGGTCCATGGGTGGGTAGGCGAGTTCGAGCAACCAGTCGGCCGAGGCCACCGGGTTCGCGGGCCTGTAGGTCAATTGCACCTTTAACCAGAAGGCGGACTCGGAGTAACCGGCGTTCAGCGCACCGGCATCCAGCGCGTGAAACTGCGCCTGGCCTTCGAGCGAGGCTACCTGTTCAATCGTCGCCGAACCGCTCGGGTCTTCGAACACCTGAGTCGCGCGGCCCAGCGACAAGGTGCGCGTGGTTTCGTCGAACTCCAACGCGCTGGCCAACGTAGGCAACAGGATCAACAACAACGTCAGCAGAACGCGCATACAACACCGCCGACATTCATGGGGGCGGCCATGCTGTTCGCCCAGACTGTAGGAAACGACGCTAGGTTTGAGGCAATAAAGGGAGGCAACGGGCAACGCACTTGCATTTACTCTTCGGACAAAAATGAGACTTACAGCCGACAGCATAGCCACTGATAGCTGGGTGATACCATCTGTATCGTCACACGTCAGACTTTCATGACTTTCTTTAGGATTATTATCGTCATTCAGCAGGAAAGGGCTGCCCCTGTGGCCGTACAGGGCTGCCGGAGAAAAATCTGCCGCCGACCAGCGGCCCGGCAAAAGCTTTAGTGGTAAGCTCGCGCACCATGAATATCTATAGCTCCCGCCCCGTTGTCCTCTGTCTCTCCGGCCACGACCCCAGTGGCGGCGCCGGTTTGCAGGCAGATATTGAAGCCCTGCTCGCTCAGGGTTGTCATGCCGCCCCTGCGGTTACCGCGCTGACCGTGCAGGACACCGTCAACGTCACCGATTTCCGCGTGCTGGATCGCGAGTGGGTGCTGGCTCAGGCCAATGCCGTGCTCAACGATTCGCAGGTCGCGGCGGTGAAGCTGGGCATGCTCGGCTCGTTGGAGATGGTCGACACCGTCGTCGAACTGCTGCAAGCGAACCCGCACCTGCCGCTGGTCTGCGACCCGGTGCTGCGCGCCGGTGGCGGCGGGCGACTGGGCAAGGATGAAGTCGGCTATGCGATGCGCGAGCGGTTGCTGCCGCTGGCCACCATTGCCACGCCAAACCTGCCCGAAGCGCGCATTCTGGCGGAGCTGCCGGAAGGCACCGCCGACGAGTGCGCCGAGAAGCTGTTGCCGTTCTGCGAACATTTGTTGATCACCGGCGGCCATGGCGACGAGCACGAAGTCCATAACCGGTTGTACATTCGCAACGGCGAATCGCGCACCTTTACCTGTCAGCGCTTACCCGGCAGCTATCACGGTTCGGGCTGCACGCTGGCGAGCGCCTTGGCCGGTCGACTGGCCCTCGGGCAAGACGTGATCAGCGCTGTGCAAACCGCCCTGGACTACACTTGGCGCACGTTGCGCGACGCTGAGCAACTGGGCAAAGGCCAGTTCGTTCCTCGTCGTTTGCCGCTGGATTTCTGCTCGTAACGCCACGAACAAGAGGCACCCCCGATGAAACTGCGTGGCCTGTATGCCGTTACCGACAGCCAACTGTTGGCCGGCAAATTCCTGTCCTACGTCGAGGCTGCCCTTGATGGCGGCGTGACCCTGCTGCAATACCGTGACAAATCCGGTGACGAGACCCGCCGTCTGCGTGAGGCCTCGGAACTGCTGAAATTGTGCGAGCGCTACAAGACCCGCCTGATCATCAATGACGACGCCGAGGTGGCTGCACGCCTCGGCGTTGGCGTGCACCTTGGCCAGACTGACGGCTCGCTGCCCGACGCCCGCGCCCTGCTCGGTCACAAGGCCATCGTCGGCGCCACCTGCCACGCCCAGCTCGAACTGGCAGAAAAAGCCAAGGCCGACGGCGCGACCTATGTGGCGTTCGGGCGTTTCTTCAACTCCAACACCAAGCCCGGCGCACCTGCATGCAGCCTCGAAATGCTGGCTGAGGCGCGCAAGCGTATCTCGCTGCCGATCGCCGTTATCGGCGGCGTCACGCTGGAAAACGCGGCCCCGCTGGTGGCTCATGGCGCCGACCTGCTGGCCGTGGTGCAGGGTTTGTTCGGCGCCGAGACCACACAGGAAGTGACCCGTCGCGCTCGCGCCTTCAACGACCTGTTCAAATCGGCCTGATCCCGCGTCGGGCCGACGTCCCCCCATTCGATTCAAGCAGAGACCTTCATCATGTCCCGTTCTGAAACCCTGTTCGCCAACGCCCAGAAACACATCCCCGGCGGCGTCAATTCGCCAGTTCGTGCGTTCAAGAGCGTCGGCGGCACCCCGCTGTTCTTCAAACACGCGGCGGGCGCCTATGTTACCGACGAAGACGACAAGCGCTATGTGGATTACGTGGGCTCGTGGGGGCCGATGATTCTGGGCCACAGCCATCCGGACGTGCTGGACGCCGTGCGCAAACAGCTGGAGCACGGCCTGTCTTACGGCGCGCCGACCGCGATGGAAACCGAGATGGCGGACCTGGCCTGCTCGATCGTGCCGTCGATGGAAATGGTCCGCATGGTCAGCTCCGGCACCGAGGCGACCATGAGCGCGATTCGCCTGGCCCGTGGTTACACCGGTCGCGACAGCATCATCAAGTTCGAAGGCTGCTACCACGGCCACTCCGACAGCTTGCTGGTCAAGGCAGGTTCAGGGGCGCTGACCCTGGGCGTGCCGAGCTCGCCGGGCGTTCCGGCGGCGTTCGCCAAACACACACTGACCCTGCCGTTCAACGACATCGGGGCGGTCAAGGCAATGCTCGCGGACGTCGGCCAGGAAGTGGCGTGCATCATCGTTGAGCCGGTGGCAGGCAACATGAATTGCGTGCCGCCAGCGCCGGGTTTCCTGCAAGGTTTGCGTGAAGAGTGCGACAAGCACGGCGTGGTGCTGATTTTCGACGAAGTGATGACCGGTTTCCGCGTTGCCCTCGGCGGCGCTCAGGCTTATTACGGCGTGAAGCCTGATCTGAGCACTTTCGGCAAGATCATTGGCGGCGGCATGCCGGTGGGCTGCTTCGGCGGCAAGCGCGAGATCATGTCCCACATCGCGCCGCTGGGTCCGGTGTATCAAGCGGGCACGCTGTCGGGCAACCCGCTGGCCATGGCAGCCGGTCTGACCACGCTGCGCCTGATCAGCCGCCCAGGCTTCCACGATGAACTGAGCGCGTTCACCACGCGCCTCCTCGAAGGCCTGCAACAGCGTGCCGACGCAGCGGGCATCCCGTTCGTGACGACTCAGGCGGGCGGTATGTTCGGCCTGTATTTCACCGACGTGAAAGAGATCGTTACCTTCCAGGACGTGATGAGCAGCGACGCCGACCGCTTCAAGCGCTTCTTCCACCTGATGCTGGAAGGTGGCGTGTATCTGGCGCCGAGCGCCTTCGAAGCCGGCTTCACCTCCATTGCCCACGGCGACGCGGAGCTGCAACTGACTCTCGACGCAGCCGAAAAAGCCTTCGCGCAGTTGAAGTAACACGACATCCTGTGGGAGCGCGCTTGCCCGCTCCCACGGTTGATTGACGGTGTTATTCGGCTATTTTGTTTAAACGTTAGTTGTATGCGGCGCTTCGAGCCCCCTGAATACAGGCGAATCAAGCCCGTGCAGCAGAAAATCAGTAAAGACTTTGTAAGGTAGGCCCCGCTTATTTCATAATGCGCAGCCAGCACGTTTAGCTGGACGGGCATGCCCGCACCTTTTTCAGAGGTAAGTCGACTTCCATGAATCGCACCGGCCGCACCCTTGCATTGGGCTGCCTGTTGCTTCTTCATCCCCTGCTGGCGAATGCAGGTGGCAACTCGTTGTTAATACCAGCGGTGGGTCGCTGCACCCTGAATACCCAGCCAGACAACCTGCCAGCCGCCTTGTCGGCGTGTCAGCAGGCGGCCAAAGGCGGGGATGCGCAGGCGCAATACGAGTTGGGACAGTTCTATTACGACGGCAAGAACACGCCGCGCGACCTCACTCAGGCACTCAACTACTTCGAACAGGCCTCATTGCAGGGCCATGCGCAGGCGCAGTATCAGTTGGGCCTGATGTTCTTCCGTGGTGAGGGTGTGCAAGCCAATAACATTCAGGCTTATATCGTCCTGAAGATGGCGGCGGTCAACGGGTCGGAAGATGCGCTCGACCAGGCCGACGAAGTTTCGGGCCAAATGAAAAAGGAAGATCTGGAAGTCGCGACCCAAGTGCTGGGGCAAATCTTCCGCAAGTATCTTCTGGAGCTGCAAACCGCCGAAGGGCGCTCGCCATTCGCGCCCTTCCCGGATACCAGCAAACCCTGATCGAGTCGCCGGACCTTATTTGTCCGGCATCGGCATTGGGAACGGCATGACATTGCCAGTCTGACGCGCCTCACTGATCTTCGCCGTGCCCATCCGCTCGACTTCATCGATACGCACGATCGAATGCATCGGCACGAAGCTGCGTACCACTCCGTCGAACTGCTGCTTCAACTTCTCTTCGCTGGGGTCTACCACCACGGTCGTGCGCTCACCGAAGACGAATTCCTCAACCTCAAGAAACCCCCACAGATCGCTTTGATAGATCTGCTTGGCGTACATCTCGTACACCTGGCCCTGGTTGAGAAAAATCACCTTATAGATTGGAGCTTCGCGTTTGGTCATAACAGGCAGGCAATGATCGGTGTTTTGAAAAGGGCGCGAACTATAGCATGCCGCTGGTTAGGCAACGCTAGGAACCCGAGGCCAGGGTCCCTATAATGCGCGGTTCTTCGAATCACCTGATGAATCCGAACCCGCATGGCCAAGAAGCTTTATATCGAAACCCACGGCTGCCAGATGAACGAGTACGACAGCTCGCGCATGGTCGATCTGCTGGGCGAACATCAAGCGCTGGAAGTCACCGCCCGCGCGGAAGACGCCGACGTCATCCTGCTCAACACTTGCTCCATCCGCGAGCGGGCGCAGGACCGCGTCTACTCCCAGCTTGGCCGCTGGCGCGAGCTGAAGCTTGCCAACCCGGAGATGGTGATCGCCGTCGGTGGTTGCGTCGCCAGTCAGGAAGGTGCGGCGATTCGTGATCGGGCGCCCTACGTCGATGTCGTGTTCGGCCCGCAGACCCTGCACCGCCTGCCGGACATGATCGACGCCGCACGCATCACCCGCTTGCCGCAGGTGGATGTGTCGTTTCCGGAAATCGAAAAATTCGACCATTTGCCCGAGCCTCGCGTCGATGGCCCGAGCGCTTATGTCTCGGTCATGGAAGGCTGCAGCAAATACTGCACGTTCTGCGTGGTGCCTTACACGCGGGGTGAAGAAGTCAGTCGGCCCTTCGATGACGTGATCACCGAGGTCTTCCACCTCGCCGAAAACGGCGTGCGTGAAGTGACGCTGCTCGGCCAGAACGTCAACGGCTATCGCGGCACGACCCACGACGGTCGCGTGGCTGACCTCGCCGAACTGATCCGCGTGGTAGCGGCCATCGACGGCATCGACCGCATTCGCTACACCACGTCGCATCCGCTGGAGTTTTCCGACAGCCTGATTCAGGCCCACGCCGACGTGCCGGAGCTGGTCAAACATCTGCATTTGCCGGTCCAGTCGGGTTCAGACCGCATTCTGGCGGCGATGAAGCGCAACCACACCGTGCTTGAGTACAAATCCCGTTTGCGCAAGCTGCGTGCAGCGGTGCCGGACATCTGCATCAGCTCGGACTTCATCGTCGGTTTTCCCGGCGAGACCGAAAAAGATCATTTGCAGACCATGAAGCTGGTAGAAGACGTCGGCATGGACTTCTCCTACTCGTTCGTCTACAGCTCGCGCCCTGGCACCCCGGCAGCGGATCTGGCCGATGACACCTCGGAAGAAACCAAGAAAGAGCGCCTCAAGCAGTTGCAGGACCTGATCAACCGTCAGGGCTTCGAGATCAGCCGCAAAATGGCGGGCACTGTCCAGCGCATTCTGGTCACCGACTATTCGAAGAAAGACCCCGGCGAACTGCAAGGGCGCACCGAGAACAACCGCATCGTCAACTTCCGCTGCGACAACCCCAAGCTGATCGGGCAATTCGCCGACGTCTACATCGACAGCGCGCAACCGCACTCGCTGCGGGGGTCGTTGTTGCAGTAAGGCCAGACGCCCTCATCTAACGCTGCATCGAACCCTTCCGTAGCAGCCCGGCTTGCCGGCGGTGACGATTTTGAATCCGCCACCGCCGGCAAGCCGGACTGCTACAGAACCGACGCACGAACCCTGTAGGAGTGAGCTTGCTCGCGATTGCGTTTCTTCAGCCACCATGCCCGTGTCTGACAGCCGGCAATCGCGAGCAAGCTCACTCCTACCGAGGTTATGGCGGCTGCCGACTCAACCATTAGTAAGTGAGCCCTTTCGGACACTGCCCACAGGGGTTATCCTTCATTTCACCTTTATTGCCGTCGGGCGGCTAAAAACCACTTTGAACGCACCTATCGAACCACATCGTTTCAGCCTCGAACCTATCGAGGCCCACCGCTTCGCCAATCTGTGCGGGCAATTCGACGAGCACTTGCGCCTGATCGAACAGCGCCTGGACATCGAAATCCGCAATCGCGGAGGCCAGTTCGAGATGATCGGCGAGCGCAAACAGACCACTTCGGCAGAAAACCTGTTACGCCGACTGTATCGGGAAACCAAAAGTACCGAGCTGTCCCCGGACATGGTTCATCTGTTCCTGCAGGAATCCGGCGTCGAAGAGCTGGACAACCACCCTGCTGCAGAAGTCGGCGTAGCCCTGCGGACCAAGAAAGGCATGATTCGGCCACGCGGCTTGAATCAGCAGCGGTACGTGAAGGAAATTCTCGCCAACGACATCAACTTCGGCATCGGCCCGGCCGGTACGGGCAAGACCTACCTCGCCGTCGCGGCTGCCGTCGACGCGTTGGAACGTGAGCAGATTCGCCGCATCCTGCTGGTGCGTCCGGCGGTCGAAGCGGGCGAAAAGCTCGGTTTCCTGCCCGGCGATCTGGCACAGAAGATCGACCCGTACCTGCGACCGCTCTACGACGCGCTTTACGAGATGCTGGGCTTCGAGTACGTCGCCAAGCTGATCGAAAAGCAAGTGATCGAAGTTGCACCGCTGGCCTACATGCGCGGACGCACCCTTAATAACAGCTTCATCATTCTCGACGAGAGTCAGAACACCACCGTCGAGCAGATGAAGATGTTCCTGACCCGTATTGGCTTTGGCTCCACCGCCGTGATCACCGGTGACATCACCCAGATCGACCTGCCGAAAGGCACCAAATCCGGGCTGAATCATGTCATCGAAGTGCTCAAGGACGTGCCGGGCATCAGTTTCACTCACTTCAAGCCCAAGGACGTGGTGCGCCATCCATTGGTGCAACGCATCGTCGAAGCCTACGAGCGCTTCGAGGAGCGCAACGAGCAAAGTGCCCCTCGGGAATACCGCCGCGATGCTTGAGCTGGATCTGCAAGTCGCGAGTGAAGCCAGCGCCCCCAGCGAAGCCCAGTTCCGCCTTTGGTGTGAGATGGGCTTGCGCCAGCGCGTCGCCGACTCGGAAATGACCATTCGCCTGGTCGACGAGTCTGAAGGCCGGGAACTGAACCACACCTGGCGTCACAAAGACTACGCCACCAACGTGCTGTCCTTTCCTGCGGACGTGCCTGACGAACTCCTCGACATTCCGTTGCTGGGTGACCTGGTGATCTGCGTGCCGGTCGTGACCCGCGAGGCAGCCGAACAGGGCAAGGCGCTGGACGCACACTGGGCGCACCTCACCATTCATGGGTGTCTGCATTTGTTGGGCTACGATCACATCGACGATGACGAAGCCGAAGAAATGGAAGCACTGGAACGGGAGTTGCTTGCAGAGTTGGGCTATCCCGATCCCTACGCCGACGACGAAATCGTCGACACACCACCTACAGAAACACCAGGCAAGGACCACGAGTAAGGGCTATGAGCGAAGACCGATCGAGCAACGGGCAAAAGTCATGGTTGGGCAAACTGACCCAGGCATTTGCCCATGAGCCGAAGAACCGCCAGGAGCTGTTAGAGCTGCTGCGCGAAGCCCATCAGAACAAATTGCTGGACAGCGAAGCGCTGGCCATCGCCGAAGGCGCCATTCAGGTGGCTGACCTCCAGGTCCGGGACATCATGGTCCCGCGCTCTCAGATGGTCAGCATCAAGGCCAGCCAGAGCCTTCGCGAGCTGCTCCCGGCAGTGATCGATTCCGCCCACTCTCGCTACCCGGTGATTGGCGAAAGCCACGACGACGTCCTCGGCGTATTGCTGGCGAAAGACCTGCTGCCCTTGATCCTCAAGGAAAACGGCGACGTCGGCGACATCAAGAGCCTGCTGCGTCCGGCGACCTTCGTGCCGGAATCCAAGCGTCTCAACGTGCTGCTGCGTGAATTCCGCGCCAACCACAACCACATGGCCATCGTCATCGACGAATACGGCGGCGTGGCGGGTCTGGTGACCATCGAAGACGTGCTGGAACAGATCGTCGGCGACATCGAAGACGAGCACGACGTCGAGGAAGACAGCTACATCAAACCGCTGCCCAGCGGCGACTTCCTGGTCAAGGCGCTCACCCCCATCGACAGCTTTAACGAGTTCTTCGACAGCGAGTTCTCTGACGATGAATTCGACACGGTCGGCGGTCTGGTGATGAATGCGTTCGGGCACCTGCCAAAGCGTAATGAAATCACCGAAATCGGCGCGTATCGTTTCCGCATCCTGAATGCGGACAGCCGCCGGATTCACCTGCTGCGCCTGAGTCCGATTTCGCGCTCGTAACGTCGTATCCGTTTGTCATAAGGAATGTAAATGCGCTGGATCACCCGCCCCGGCTGGCCCGGTAACCTGCTGGCCGTGGCGGCTGGCGCACTCGTCACCCTGGCCCTGGCGCCGTTCGATATCTGGCCGCTGGCGATTGTCGCGCTGGTGGTTTTCTACCTCGGGTTGCGCGAACTGACACCTCGCCAAGCGTTGTGGCGGGGCTGGTCGTACGGGTTTGGCCTGTTTGGCGGCGGCACCAGCTGGATCTACGTCAGCATTCACACGTACGGCGAAGCGCCGGTCTGGCTTGCCGGGTTCCTGATGGTGCTGTTCTGCGCTTCTGTCGCCTTCTTCTTCGCCCTGCCCGCCTGGCTCTGGGCTCGCTGGATTCGCCGCAACGAAGCGCCTTTGGCCGATGCGCTGGCGTTCGCTGCGCTGTGGTTCGGTCAGGAAATGTTTCGCGGCTGGTTCCTCACAGGCTTTCCTTGGCTTTACTCCGGTTACAGCCAGCTCGATGGCCCGCTGAAAGGTCTGGCGCCATTGGGGGGCATGTGGCTGATTTCGTTCAGCCTCGCGCTGACCGCTGCCCTGCTGTGCAACCTGCCTCGACTGCGTGCACGCAAAAGCTTCTTCGCTGCTGGCATCGCTCTGCTGCTGGCGCCTTGGGTGGTGGGTCTGGCGCTGAAAAGCCATGCCTGGACCGAACCTTCAGGCGCGCCGTTGAAAGTTGCCGCGATGCAGGGGAACGTCGAACAAAGCATGAAATGGGACCCGGCTGCGCTGAACGCTCAGTTGGCCCTTTACCGCGACATGACGTTCACGTCCCAAAAAGCCGACCTGATCGTTTGGCCGGAAACCGCTGTGCCGGTGCTCAAGGAGTCCGTCGAGGGCTACCTGACGATGATGGGCAAGTTTGCTGCAGATCGGGACTCAGCACTGATCACAGGCGTGCCGCTGCGGCAGAAAGGCGGGCGTGGTGAATTCCGTTATTACAACGCCATCACCGTCACCGGCGAAGGCGACGGCACCTACCTGAAACAGAAACTGGTGCCGTTCGGTGAGTACGTGCCATTGCAAGACCTGCTGCGCGGGCTGATCACGTTCTTCGACCTGCCGATGTCCGACTTTGCACGCGGCCCGGCCGAACAGGCATTGTTGCAAGCCAAGGGTTACCAGATCGCGCCGTTCATTTGTTACGAGGTCGTCTACCCCGAATTCGCAGCCAGCCTTTCCGCCCAGAGCGATCTGCTGCTGACGGTGAGCAACGACACGTGGTTCGGCACGTCCATCGGTCCGCTGCAGCATTTGCAAATGGCGCAGATGCGCGCGCTGGAGGCCGGTCGCTGGATGATCCGCGCCACCAACAATGGCAAAAGCGCACTGATCGACCCGTTCGGCAAGATCACCACCACCGTGCCGCAGTTCGAACGGGCGGTGATGTACGGCGAAGTCACGCCGATGCACAACCTGACGCCGTACCTGCACTGGCGTTCGTGGCCACTGATCATTTTGTCGGTGTTGTTGATTGGCTGGGCGCTGCTGGCGAGCCGGATTTCCAAGACGGTTTGATGCAGGATCTGCTGAAACGCGCCCCCTGTGGGAGCGAATTCATTCGCGATGCGGTGGTACATCCAATGGAGATATGTTGGATTTACCGGCCTCTCGCGAATGAATTCGCTCCCACAGGGAAATGCAGAGCCCGCCAAATCACCGATAAAACACCCGATACCCCACCAACCCCGCCGCTTCATTGATCAACTGCCCCATCTGCCACACGGCTTTGGACTCTGGCAGCCAGCCAGCAAACGGTCTGGCGTTGTCCGTGCTCAAAAAGCCGACAGGCGCGGGCACGACCGCAAAACCGGCCTTTTCAAAGCTCCAGACCGAACGCGGCATGTGCCAGGCCTGCGTCACCACGACCACTCGTTTGATCCCCAAGGGCTGCAACACGGCCGCCGTCATCGTCGCGTTTTCCCAAGTGGTCCGACTTTCGCCTTCTTGCCAGCGGACGGTCACTCCAAAATCGTCGCGCAACGAATCGGCCATGATCGCCGCTTCACTTGGCGGCTCGCCGTAATGCAACCCGCCCGTGGTCAAAATCGGCAGGCCAGAGGCCTTGGACAAACGCGCCGCATACCGCATCCGTTCAAGGGCCGTTCCCGTCGGGATGTCACTGCCCCAACTGGGGTCGTTGCGCTCACGGCCGGAACCGAGCACCACGATAGCGTCGGCGTGCTGGGCGAGGGTTGCCCACTGGTCCTGTTGCAGGGGCGGAATGCGTTCGATGCCTTTGGCCGACCACTCCACTACCACCGGGAGACTGGTCAACAGCAGTCCACCGAAGCCGATCACAAACAGCGCTCGTGCCAGACGCGGTCGAGCCGTTCTCAACCACCAGGCGAATAAGAGGAGCAGCAGAAAGATGCCGGGCGGCAGGAGCAGGTTCTTGATGGCGTAACGAAAAGGCATCGGGCATCTCCAGAAGATGCCCGAAGCCTAGAAGGATTGACGCTAAGCAACAATGCTTAATCAGACGGGATTGGGACCCGTAAACGTTACCGCTTGAAATGTTTGCTGGAACTGTAGCGACTCAACTTTGCCGACACCTTGGCGCGACGCTGGTCCTTCAACCAGATGACATTGGTTGAAAGTTGCGGGCCGCGGGCCGACTCCGAAGGCTCCCGGGAACTGCTGAAACTCCCTTTCTTGATGTTCGGTGATTCCTCTCTTACAACGACGTCCTTGCGATCCAGATAGGCCTCGATCAACTGAAACTCAGCCTGACTCAAACCACGGAGTTCCAGTTCGGTGGGGTACTCGTTGCGAAGCCGGACTGCTGTTTTCGCCATGTCCAGGGCCAGCCCCAGACGATCAATCAAACGGTCATACAGATCAGGTTTCTCTACTTGGTGCCGCAGCTCTGCCATCCGTTCACCTCACTGAAGATAAACACATACCCTCGACAATGAGCTTAGCGGCACTGCAAAAACCGGCGCGATGCCGCGACCAACGGCGAATGACGGGGGTTGGAGGGCCTCGCGCATGCAATCAAAGGTTTCCCTCGATAGTCTGCCCTCATGTATGCTACGGCGCTTCCTGTTATTCCACTTCCGCTCCTCCGGGTTCGAACCCGTCGCGTTGGCAAAGGCACAGCCTGACACGTGACGCCCCTCCAGTCCGGGACGGCAGCGAAGCGGTCAAGGGTCACCAATCTCTAGTCAAAAGTAGCCATGCACGAACTCTATCAGCCCCGCGAAATCGAAGCCGCCGCCCAGACCTTCTGGGAAGAGCAAAAGTCTTTTGAAGTCAGTGAACAGCCAGGCAAGGACACATACTACTGCCTGTCGATGTTCCCTTACCCTAGCGGCAAGCTACACATGGGGCACGTGCGCAACTACACCATCGGTGACGTGATCGCCCGCTATCAGCGCATGCAGGGCAAGAACGTGCTGCAGCCGATGGGTTGGGATGCGTTCGGCATGCCGGCAGAAAACGCCGCGATGAAGAACAACGTCGCACCGGCCAAGTGGACCTACGAAAACATCGCCTACATGAAGACCCAGCTCAAGAGCCTCGGTCTGGCGATCGACTGGTCCCGCGAAGTCACCACCTGCAAGCCTGATTACTACCGCTGGGAACAATGGCTGTTCACGCGCCTGTTCGAAAAAGGCGTGATCTACCGCAAGAATGGCACCGTGAACTGGGACCCGGTCGACCAGACCGTTCTGGCCAACGAGCAAGTGATCGACGGCCGCGGCTGGCGTTCGGGCGCGGTGATCGAAAAGCGCGAAATCCCAATGTACTACTTCAAGATCACGGCCTACGCCGATGAACTGCTGGAGAGCCTCGACGAGTTGCCGGGCTGGCCTGAACAGGTCAAGACCATGCAGCGCAACTGGATCGGCAAATCCCGCGGCATGGAAGTGCAGTTCCCGTACGACCAGGCTTCCATCGGCGAAGCCGGTGCCCTGAAAGTCTTCACCACCCGCGCCGACACCCTGATGGGCGCGACCTACGTGGCCGTGGCCGCCGAGCACCCGCTGGCGACCCTGGCTTCGCAGAACAATCCTGAGCTGCAAGCCTTCATCCACGAATGCAAAAGCGGCAGCGTCGCGGAAGCTGACGTCGCCACGCAGGAAAAGAAAGGCCTGCCGACTTCTCTGTTCGTCGAGCACCCACTGACCGGCGAGAAGCTGCCAGTGTGGGTCGCCAACTACGTGCTGATGCACTACGGCGACGGCGCGGTCATGGCTGTTCCGGCTCACGACGAGCGCGATTTCGAATTCGCCACCAAATACAACCTGCCGGTCAAACCGGTGGTGCGCACCAGCGCGGGTGATCAAACCCCAGCGCCTTGGCAGGACGCGTACAACGAGCACGGCGTGCTGATCAACTCCGGCGAGTTCGACGGTCTGGACTTCGCCGGCGCCTTCGACGCCATCGAAGCCGCCCTCGCCAAGAAAGAACTCGGCAAGTCGCGCACTCAGTTCCGCTTGCGCGACTGGGGCATCAGCCGTCAGCGCTATTGGGGCTGCCCGATCCCGATCATCCACTGCGACACCTGCGGCGACGTGCCGGTCCCTGAAGACCAGTTGCCCGTCAAGTTGCCAGAAGACGTCGTACCGGATGGCGCAGGTTCGCCACTGGCGCGCATGCCTGAATTCTACGAGTGCATCTGCCCGAAATGCGGCGCACCGGCCAAGCGTGAAACCGACACCATGGACACCTTCGTAGAGTCGTCGTGGTACTTCGCCCGCTACGCCTCCCCTCACTACGAAGGCGGCATGGTCGATCCGAAAGCCGCGAACCACTGGCTGCCGGTCGATCAATACATCGGCGGTATCGAACACGCGATCCTGCACCTGCTGTACGCGCGCTTCTTCCACAAACTGATGCGCGACGAAGGTCTGGTCAGTTCCAACGAACCGTTCAAGAATCTGCTGACCCAGGGCATGGTCGTTGCCGAGACGTTCTACCGTCTCGAAGCCAACGGCAGCAAAACCTGGTTCAACCCGGCTGACGTCGAATTCGAACGCGACACCAAGGCCAAGATCATCGGCGCCAAGCTGATCGCCGATGGCCTGCCGGTGGAAATCGGCGGCATCGAAAAAATGGCCAAGTCGAAGAACAACGGCGTTGACCCGCAATCGATGATCGATCAGTACGGCGCCGACACCTGCCGTCTGTTCATGATGTTCGCCTCGCCGCCTGACATGAGCCTGGAATGGTCCGACTCCGGCGTCGAAGGTTCGCACCGTTTCCTCAAGCGCGTATGGCGTCTGGGCCAGGCCCACGTCACCGCTGGCCTGCCGGGCGCGCTGGACAAAACAACACTGAGCGACGATCAAAAAGCCGCGCGCCGTGCCATCCACCTGGCCATCAAGCAAGCCGGTCAGGATGTTGGTCAGCACCACAAATTCAACACCGCCATTGCTCAGGTAATGACGCTGATGAACGTGCTGGAAAAAGCACCGCAGGCGTCGGAACAGGATCGTGCGCTGTTGCAGGAGGGTCTGGAAACCGTCGCCCTGTTGCTCGCCCCGATCACGCCGCACATCAGCCATGAACTGTGGAACGCGCTGGGTCACGCTGATCCGGTGATCGACGCGGGCTGGCCAGTGGTGGATGAGTCCGCTCTGGTGCAGGACACGCTGCAACTGGTGGTACAGGTCAACGGCAAGCTGCGCGGTCAGATCGAAATGCCAGCCAGTGCCAGCCGCGAGGACGTCGAAGCCGCTGCACGGACCAACGAAAACGTGCTGCGCTTCATCGACGGTCTGACGATTCGCAAAGTGATCGTCGTACCCGGCAAACTGGTGAACATCGTCGCCAGCTGATTGGATCAGGCGCCTGACACGGTCAGGCGCCCAACACACTTCCAGAGCCCGCACTTCGGGCTCAAACGGATTCAAGGGGAGCAACAAGATGATCAAACGCAATCTGCTGGTAATGGGCCTCGCGGTATTGCTGAGCGCCTGCGGTTTCCAGCTGCGCGGTACTGGCACCAACGCCTTGTCGATCAAGGAGCTGGACGTCAGCGCCCGCGACGTCTACGGCCAGGTTGTCACTGAGCTGAAAAACACCCTGACCAACAGCGGCGTGCACGTTTACACCGGTGCTCAATACAAGCTGTTCCTGGCCCGTGAAGACGAGACCCAGCGCACCGCGAGTTACGCAGGTTCCGGCAACTCGGCCGAGTATGAGCTGACCACCGTGGTGAAATACGAAATCCACGGCACCAAGAACGTGCTGCTGCTCGATGACAACGTACAGTCCACCAAGACCTACGTGCATGACGGCAACAACCTGATCGGTTCCGACCAGGAAGCCGAGCAGATCCGCAAGGAAATGCGCAGCGACCTGGTGCAGAAGTTGATTGCCCGCCTGCAGCAGCTGTCGCCGCAGCGTCTGGACGAACTGCAAGCCAAGGCTGACGCCGCCGCTCGTGCCCAGGCCGATGCCGAAGCCGCCGCTCAACGTGTTCGCGACGAGACGCCTCAACAGTCTCCGATCGAAATCCCGTCCAAGTGATGGCATCAGGGCCGGTTCGCCGGCCCTGATCTTTTCTGACCCATGAAACTCGCCCCCGCCCAGCTCTCCAAACACCTTCAAGGTGCGTTATCGCCTGTCTACATCGTCAGCGGCGATGACCCGCTGCAATGTCAGGAAGCGTGCGACGCCATCCGATCCGCTGCCCGTCAGCAGGGTTTTGATGAGCGTCAGGTTTTCAGTGCAGACTCAAGCTTCGATTGGGGCACCCTGCTGCAAGCCGGGGCCAGCATGTCGCTGTTCGCCGAACGTCGTCTGCTGGAGCTGCGCCTGCCATCCGGTAAACCGGGGGACAAAGGCGCCGCCGCGTTGCTGGAATACTGCGGTCGTCCGGCTGAAGATACCTTGCTGCTGATCAGCCTCCCCAAGCTGGACGGTGCTGCGCAGAAGACCAAATGGGGCAAAGCGCTGGTCGAGGGACCGCAAACCCAGTTCGTGCAAATCTGGCCGGTGGACGCCAGCCAGTTGCCACAATGGATTCGACAGCGTCTGGCGCAGGCCGGGCTGGCCGCCAGCCCCGACGCGGTGGAGCTGATCGCTGCTCGCGTGGAAGGCAACCTTCTGGCGGCTGCTCAAGAAATCGAAAAGCTCAAACTGATGGCCGAGCAAGGCCAGATTACCGTCGAAACCGTGCAGGCAGCCGTGGCGGACAGTGCGCGTTTCGACGTGTTTGGGCTGACCGACGCGATCCTCAACGGCGAAGCGTCTCACGCGCTGCGCATGCTGGAAGGCCTGCGCGGGGAAGGCGTGGAGCCGCCGGTGATTCTCTGGGCATTGTCTCGGGAGCTGCGGGTGCTGGCGAATCTGGCGTTGCAGTTCAGCCAGGGCGTGCCGCTGGACAAAGCCTTCAGCCAGGCCCGCCCGCCTATTTGGGACAAGCGCAAACCGCTGATGAGCAAAGCTCTGCAACGCCACTCCGCCCGACGCTGGGCACAGCTGTTGATGGACGCTCAACACATCGACGCGCAGATCAAGGGTCAGGCACAGGGTTCGGTGTGGAACAGCCTCAGCCGATTGTCGATCCAGATGGCCGGCCAGCGATTGGCGTTGCCGTCGGAATAGATCTCACAGGGCAACACCGACGAGCTGTGGGAGCGAACTCAATCGCGAGACGTCGTTACCACCCACGCATTTCTGTCGGCCGTCGGATTTTTCGCGAATGAATTCGCTCCCACGGGGATTTCCATAGCTCGGGACTAAGCATTCATAGGACAGATCAATTAGACCTGTGCGCCAATCTGCCCGATCATCCCCGCCGCTCCACCCACCACTCAAAGAGAGTATCGCCATGAGCAAAGCCAAAAAGCGGCCGAACAAGGCCAAATCCATCATTGCCCAGCCCCTGTTCCGCAGCCGTCAGGAACAACCCACCAAGGGCAAAGGCAGCTACCGCCGCGAAGCCTTCCAGTCGAGAGATTGGGAGGCTTCTTCCGTTATGGCAGCTTGAAACATTTCAGGTGACTGACCGGCGCCCCGCCGACAGGGCCGACATGGTAAGGTCTGCACCTTACGGTTTATCCCTGTGGACCCCAGAATGCCCTTTAGTTTTCCCCGTCGTTGGCATGTCCGCCAATTGATCGCCGCCTCCAGCCTCTTCGTACTGGTCGCCTGTGCGGAGCAACCCACCGCTGCCGTCGCCACCCCGCTTCAAGCCGCCCCTCTGAACGTCGCGAAAGCCGCGCCCACGCCTTCCAGCGCTGTGGCCGCTCCCGACGACACCAATTTTGAAATCCAGCCGGCCATGAGCTTCGCCGAATGGCAATCCATGTTTCGCAATCAGGCGTTGAGCGCGGGCATTCGCCCGGACGTCTTCGACAGTGCCTTCGCGGGCGTGACGCCGGACATGAGCGTGGTCAAAGCCGATCGCAGCCAACCTGAGTTCACGCGCCCGGTCTGGGAATACCTCGACGGCGCCATATCGGCTGTGCGTGTGCGCAAGGGCCAGGCCTTGCTCGCGCAGTACGCTGACGTGCTGAGCGCCATCGAGCAGCGTTATGGCGTGGATCGTCAGGCACTGATCGCCGTATGGGGCATGGAAAGCAGCTTCGGCCAGTTCCAGGGCACCCAATCGGTGATCCGCTCGCTGGCGACGCTGGCCTATGAAGGACGCCGTCCTCAGTTCGCGCAGGATCAACTGATCGCCGCGCTGCAAATCATTCAGCACGGCGACATCGATGCACCAAACATGCTCGGCTCCTGGGCCGGGGCGATGGGGCAGACGCAGTTCATTCCCACGACGTACAACACCCATGCCGTGGACTTCGACGGCGACGGCCGACGCGACATCTGGAATTCGCCCGCCGATGCCTTGGCCTCTACTGCGCACTACCTGCAAAGCTCGGGTTGGCAGAAAGGCCAGCCTTGGGGTTTCGAGGTGCAACTGCGGCAAGGCTTCGACTACGCCATGGCCGATGCGTCTACCCGCAAAACCATCGCTGAGTGGCAGCAGTTGGGTCTGAAGCTGCCCAACGGCGCCCCCCTCCCCGCCAACCTGCTGCAACAGCAGGCGGCACTCTTGCTGCCTGCGGGCTATAAAGGCCCGGCATTTTTGGTGATGGATAACTTTCGGGCGATCCTCAAGTACAACAACTCGTCGTCCTACGGGCTGGGCATTGGGCTGTTGTCTGAGCGATTCACGGGCGGCGGTTATGTGATTGGCCAGTGGCCGCGCGGAGATCGTCCTCTGAGCCGCACTGAGCGCATTGAACTGCAAACCCTGCTCTCGGCCCGCCAATACGACGCAGGCGCGCCGGACGGCATCATTGGCGCCAATACCCGCAAAGCCATTCGTAGCGCCCAGCAGTCATTTGGCTGGCCAGCGGACGGTTACCCGACGCAGGAGTTGTTGGAGAGTTTGCGTAAGCCATAAGGAAAGCATGGGCCTGTAGGAGCGCGGCTTGTCCCGCGATCGGCGACGGAGTCGTCGAAGCATCGATCACTCGGTTTTCCTGATATCGCGCGTCAAGCGGATTCACTGCCGCTTCGCGTCAGGTCGCGGGACAAGCCACGCTCCTACAAGAAGGCAGCGGCGTTCCATACAACACGCGCAAAAAAAAGGGCCGGATAGCGATATCCGGCCCTTTTCTATTGCGTGCAATACCGAGAAAAATCAGCCCGCGGTCAGCAACGACTTGGTCAGCTTGGCCTGTTCGTCAGCGTGGTACGAGGAACGCACCAGCGGGCCCGAAGCGACATTCTTGAAGCCCATCTTGTAACCTTCCTCGGCGAACCAGGCGAAGGTGTCCGGGTGCACGAAGCGCTGAACCGGCAGGTGGTTACGGGACGGTTGCAAGTACTGGCCCAGAGTCAGCATGTCGATGTTGTGCTCGCGCATGCGCTGCATCACTTCGATCACTTCTTCGTCGGTTTCGCCCAGGCCCAGCATCAGGCCGGATTTGGTCGGAACGTGCGGGACCATTTCCTTGAAGCGCTTGAGCAGGGTCAGCGACCATTGGTAGTCCGAACCCGGACGCGCGGCCTTGTAAAGACGCGGCACGGTTTCCAGGTTGTGGTTGAACACGTCTGGCGGCGTCGCTGCGGTGATTTCCAGCGCGATGTCCATACGACCACGGTAATCCGGAACCAGGGTTTCCAACTGCACGTTCGGCGACAGTTCGCGGATTTCGCGGATGCAGTCGGCGAAGTGCTGGGCGCCGCCGTCACGCAGGTCATCACGGTCCACCGAAGTGATCACGACGTACTTGAGTTTCAGGTCAGCGATGGCAACAGCCAGGTTCTTCGGCTCGTCCACGTCCAGTGCTTTCGGACGACCATGGCCCACGTCGCAGAACGGGCAGCGACGGGTGCAGATGTCGCCCATGATCATGAAGGTAGCGGTGCCACCGGAGAAGCACTCGCCCAGGTTCGGGCAGGACGCCTCTTCGCACACGCTGTGCAGCTTATGTTTGCGCAGCAGGGCCTTGATGCGATCCACCTCGGGAGAAACCGGGATGCGGACGCGAATCCAGTCAGGTTTCTTCGGCAGATCAACCGTAGGAATGATCTTCACCGGGATGCGCGCCACTTTTTCCGCGCCACGCAGCTTTACACCCGCTTCAACTTTCGGACGCGCCACACGCTCAGGTGTGACCACGTTCACAGTGGGGATCAGGGTTTGCACGGCATCGGCCGTCTCATGCGCAGTAGTCATATCAATCGATTCCGCCCGTTAGGGTCGTCTGCTCAGCGTAGTCGAGGTGTTTGACGAGCTGCGCACGCAGCCGGGCACTAACCTCGGCAAATTCAATCGGGCCTGCCTGTTCACGCAGCTGGGTCATCGCCAGCCCCGCATACCCGCAGGGATTAATCCGTTTAAACGGGTCCAGATCCATGTCGACGTTGAGCGCCAGACCATGGAAGGAACAACCGTTGCGGATACGAAGGCCCAGAGAGGCAATCTTCGCCCCGTCGACATAGACCCCCGGCGCTTCGGGTTTGGCGGCTGCCGTGACGCCATAACTGGCCAGCAGCTCAATCAGGCTGTGCTCGATCCGGGTGACCAGTTCGCGCACGCCGAACCCAAGGCGACGCACATCCAGCAGCAGATAAGCCACCAGTTGACCGGGCCCATGATAAGTCACTTGGCCACCGCGATCGACCTGTACCACCGGAATATCACCCGGAAGGAGGAGATGCTCGGGCTTGCCAGACTGTCCCTGGGTGAAAACCGGGGGATGCTGGACCAGCCACACTTCATCGGGCGTCTCGCGAGTGCGGCCGTCCGTGAAGCGTTGCATGGCTTGCCAGGTAGGCTCGTAGTCGATCAATCCGAGATCGCGAAAGCCCAGACGCTCGCCCATCACAGCACCATGTGCACGAAACCTGTGGCCCGCAGCTCGCTGTTGATGTTGTAGAGCTGATCCTGGTCGGTGGCGAGGATATGCAGCTGCACGGTGGTGTACTTGCCGTTGCTGCTCTGGCGCTCGTCCACGCGTTCATCGTTGATCTTGGCGTGTTTGCCAACGATCTCGATGGCTTTGTCTTTGTTGCCCGCGCCGGTATCGCAGATGATCTTGATCGGATAATCGGCACACGGAAATTCGATTTTTGGTGCTTTAACGTCGGAATCTGTCATGGCAGTAACGGCCTCGTAAGCCGGAAAACGGACAGTCCCCCACCGCGATCAGCGGCAGGGGCATAGGGTCAACGGTCAGTCGGTGAGTAACCCGTGATCAGTTGAACAGACTGTAGAAGAACATGCGAATGCTGTCCCACAGGCGGCGGAAGATACCACCTTCCTCAACGGAGTCCATGGCGATGAGATTAGCGGTGCGCACGACCTTGTCTTCCAGTTTCACTTCAACCTGGCCGATCACGTCGCCCTTGGCGATAGGCGCAACCAGTTTCGGGTTGATGCTCATGCTGGCGGTGAGCTTCTTCATCTCGCCTTTAGGCATGGTCATGGACAGATCGTCAGCCAGGCCGGCCTTGATCTGACGCTCGGTGCCTTTCCAGACCGGCGCTTGAGCCAGTTCGGTGCCCTTCTGGTAGAAGGTCTGGGTTTCGAAGAAACGGAAACCGTAGGTCAGCAGCTTCTGGGTTTCGGCGGCACGGGCTTGTTCGCTGTTGGTGCCGAAGACCACGGCGATCAGGCGCATACCATCACGAACGGCCGAGGACACCATGCAGTAGCCCGCTTCTTCGGTGTGGCCGGTTTTCAGACCGTCAACGGTCTTGTCGCGCCACAGCAGCAGGTTACGGTTTGGCTGTTTGATGCCGTTCCAGAAGAACTCTTTCTGCGAGTAGATCGCATAGTGAGCCGGGTCTTCGTGGATGATCGCACGGGCCAGCAGCGCCATGTCGTGGGCGGTGGCGTAGTGATCAGGGTTCGGCAGGCCGGTCGGGTTCATGAAGTGACTGTTGACCATGCCCAGGTCGCCAGCGGTCTTGTTCATCATGTCGGCGAACGCGTCTTCGCTGCCCGCGATGTGCTCGGACAGGGCCACGCTGGCGTCGTTACCGGATTGGATGATGATGCCGTGCAGCAGGTCGCTGACGGTCACCTGGCTGCCCACCTTGATGAACATCCGCGAACCACCGGTGCGCCAGGCGTTTTCGCTGACGGTCACTGGATCGTTTTCGCCGATTTGCCCGCGACGGATTTCCAGAGTCGCGATGTAGGCGGTCATCAGCTTGGTCAGGCTGGCCGGTGGCAGACGCTGGTCGCCGTTGTTCTCGACCAGCACGTTACCGCTGTTGGCGTCCATCAGCACGTACGCCTTGGCCGCCAGTTGCGGTGCCGATGGCGTCATCTGCTCTGCCGCAAACACGGCAGGCGCGGTGAAAAGCGGGATTAAAAGGCAAAGGCGTTTTGCAAAGGTGGTGATGTTCATCCGTCTCTCGAAATTGCTAATGGGCAAACATGCCCTCGCGGGCAAAGCGGTAATGCCAGGCTACCCTGGCGAACGGGGTGACATTCTACAGATGCCCCCGTGAAATGCTGCTGACAACGCTCTCTCCGACGGCCAGTTGTCCGTCGGGCAAGTTCTGATCCGGCCTCATTGCCAAGGTTCGAATCATCGATCTTTTTTTACTGATCGGACGTCACGACACTCGGCGACCCCAGATTCGCCGACCTGACGCTGTTCTGCAGCTGCTGGGCTTCACCCGGCGTGTCGACCGGTCCCATCCGCACGCGATAGAGCGTCTGTTGATTGCGCGCTATCGAGCTCACGAAAACCGGGGCCCGAACCATCCCGCTCAGTTTCGACCTCAGGAGTTCCGCAGCGTCCGGGTTGGCGAAGGCTCCCACTTGGAGAAACAGCCCAGACACTTGTCCGGAAGCGTTTTTTTTTGCGTCGATCGGTACAGGCGATACGGGTGCGGCGTGCTGCTGCGGGGGTGGCGTCCATTGCTCGATGGTACCCGCCGATGCCGTGATCACCGGCGCAGCAGGTTGTGGCCTCGCGGTCGGACCGCTGATCGCAACTTGCGGCTGATCCAGCATCAACGGCGCAGGCTTGCCACGCTGCGCCCAATATTGAGCGGGGTCGATGCCTTCGACTTTCACGCGCGCCGTGCCGATCTCGGCATACCCGAGTTTCTTGGCGGCGGCGTAGGACAGGTCGATGATCCGGTCTGAATAGAACGGCCCACGGTCGTTGACCCGCAGGATCACCGTGCGATTGTTGTCCAGGTTGGTCACGCGAACGTAGCTCGGCAGCGGCAAGGTCTTGTGCGCCGCGCTCATGCCGTACAGGTCATACACTTCGCCGTTGGCGGTGTTCTGGCCATGGAACTTGGTGCCATACCACGACGCGGTGCCGGTCTGGCTGTAGCTCGCGGAATCGGTCAGCGGGAAATACGTTTTGCCGAGCACGGTGTATGGGTTGGCTTTATAAGGGCCAGTGTGCAGGGTCGGCACGGCATCGGGGATGCGCGAAACGTCGACGTCCCACCACGGAGCGCCATCTTTGTGTGCCCGGTTGATGTCCAGTCCCGGCTGCGAGCGGATGATGTTGCCTTGCTGCGTCGGTCGACTGGTGGAGCAACTGACGACGAGCAATGTCAGCGCCGTGAAGGCCATCAGCTTCAATGGTTGTTTGATCGGCAATGACCGCATTACTTGACGCCCCGAGCTTGAACAAGCAGTTCAGACAGCTGATGCACGGCCATGGCGTACATCACGCTGCGGTTGTAACGCGTGATTGCGTAAAAATTCTTCAAACCCATCCAGTATTCAGGGCCTTTGTCGCCTTCGAGGCGAAACGCCGTGACCGGCATATCATCGCGCAGCGCATCATGACTCGCCCACCCCAAGGCTCGCAACTCCCCGACGGTCTTTACCGGCTCGATTCCGGGGCTCAGCCCCTCATCGGCACGGTCACCACGCGCGGTCGCAAGACTGACCACGGGTTCACCCGCGACCCAGCCGTGACGCTTGAAGTAACTCGCGACGCTGCCGATTGCATCATCCGGGTCGTTCCAGATGTTGATGTGGCCGTCGCCGTCGAAATCCACCGCATAGGCCCGGAAACTGCTCGGCATGAACTGCGGCAACCCCATTGCCCCGGCATACGAGCCCTTGAGCGTCAGCGGGTCAACCTGCTCCTCACGCGACAGCAACAGGTACTCGCGCAGCTCTTTGCGAAAGAAGTCAGCACGCGGAGGGTAATCGAAACTCAGGGTCGATAATGCATCGATCACCCGATAATTTCCGGTATTGCGTCCAAAAAACGTTTCAACACCGATGATCGCCACGATCACCTGCGCTGGCACGCCGTATTCCTGCTCGGCGCGTGCAAGGGTCGCCTCATGCTGCCGCCAGAAATCCACACCCCGTGCGATGCGCGCCTCGGTGAGGAACATCGGCCGGTAATCCTTCCACGGCTTCACCCGTTCGGCGGGCCGGGAAATCGCGTCGAGAATCGACTGTTTACGCTCGACGTTGCGAAAAACTTCGATCAACTGCTCGCCCGCGAACCCGTAATCCCGGGTCATGTCGCTGACGAACTGGGCGACCTGAGGCGAGCCTTCATAATCACCGGCAAGCGATTCCTGCACGGACCCGAGGATGCCCATCAGACCGACCAGCGGCGCATATCGAGCAGCCCAGCCACGCACTACTTGCATTGAGTTGTTCACCTTAATCAAACCTGAGCGATCCACTTGCGGTGGGTATGGATCGACATCAAAACCCCAAACGCTGACAGCAGCGTCACCAGCGAAGTTCCGCCGTAACTAATGAAGGGCAACGGCACCCCCACGACCGGCAGCAGACCGCTGACCATACCGATGTTGACGAAAACGTAAACAAAAAACGTCATGGTCAGGCTGCCCGCGAGCAACTTGCCGTAGAGCGTCTGCGCTTGCGCAGTGATCACCAGCCCGCGACCGATCAGCAACAGATAGATCAGCAGCAGCGCGCAGATCCCCACCAAGCCGAACTCTTCACCCAGTACCGCGATGATGAAGTCGGTGTGGCTTTCCGGCAGGAAGTCCAGGTGCGACTGGGTGCCGAGCAGCCAGCCTTTACCGAACACGCCGCCCGAACCTATCGCGGCTTTGGACTGAATAATGTTCCAGCCGGTGCCCAGCGGGTCGCTTTCCGGGTCGAGGAACGTGAGGATTCGCTGCTTCTGGTAGTCGTGCATGAAGAAGAACCACATCGCCACGGCCACTGGCACGGCGGCCGCGATCACGCCGATGATCCAGCGCCAGCGCAAGCCCGCCATGAACAACACGAACGTCCCGGACGCCAGAATCAGCAGCGACGTGCCGAGGTCCGGTTGGCGCACGATCAGAATGAACGGCAGGCCGATCAGCGCGAGGCTCACAGCGACGTGCTTCAAGTGCGGCGGCAGCGTGCGCTTGGACAGGTACCAGGCGATGGTCGCCGGCATGATGATCTTCATGAATTCCGACGGCTGGAAGCGAATCACCCCCGGAATGTTGATCCAGCGGGTCGCGCCCATCGCGTTGTGGCCCATCACGTCCACCGCCACCAGCAACAGCACGCCGAGGACGTAGGCAATCGGCACCCAGCGCGCCATGAAGCGCGGCTCCAGTTGGGCAATGACAAACATCGACACCAGCCCGATACCAAACGACGTGGTCTGTTTGATCAACAGATCCCAGCTCTTGCCGCTGGCGGAATACAGGACGAACAGGCTGCCGGCGGCCAGCGTGAGCAACAGGATCAGCAGCGGGCCATCGACATGGATTTTCTGCAAGAACGTGGCGCGTCGGCGCATCACGTCTTCGCTGGAGAGGATGCGGTCGAAATTACTCTTCACGGGCCGCGGTCTCCGGAGGCTGTGTGTTGGCGGCGTATTCAGGTTTCAGACGACCTTGCGGGTCCAGCAGCCAGGCATCCATGACCTGTCGCACCACGGGAGCCGCGGCGCCGGAGCCGGATTCACCGTTTTCAATCATGACCGCCACAACGATTTTCGGGTTGTCGGCAGGCGCAAAGCCCACGAACAAGGCGTGGTCGCGGTGACGCTCCTGCACTTTCGAGCGGTCGTATTTTTCGCCCTGACGAATGGCCACGACCTGGGCCGTACCGCTCTTGCCCGCAATGCGGTATTGCGCACCAATCGCAGCTTTGCGTGCGGTGCCGCGCGCACCGTGCATGACCTGTTGCATGCCGTGATTGACCTTCGCCCAGTCGGACGGATCGCGCAGCACGATGTCAGGCATCGGGTTTTCATCCACTGGCTTCTGGCCTTCAATGGTCCTGGCCAAATGTGGGCGGTTCCACTTGCCTTTGTTCGCCACCAGTGCGGTCGCCTGCGCCAGTTGCAGTGGGGTGGCTTGCATGTAGCCCTGACCGATCCCGAGAATCAGCGTCTCGCCCGGGAACCAGGCCTGGCGGCGGGTGATGCGTTTCCAGTCGCGGGACGGCATCAGGCCCGGCGATTCCTCGAACATGTCCAGCGAGACCTTTTGCCCGATGCCGAACTTGTTCAGGTAAGTAGACAGCCGATCGATACCGACCTTGTGGGCGAGGTCATAAAAATAGGTGTCGTTGGACCGCATGATCGCGGTGTCCAGATCGACCCAGCCGTCACCGGTGCGGTTCCAGTTACGGTATTTGTGATCGTAGTTCGGCAGCATGTAGTAGCCGGGGTCGAACACCCGGGTGCTGGCGGTGACGACGCCGGAGTCCAGGCCAGCAATCGCTACGGCGGGCTTGATGGTCGAACCCGGTGGGTACAGGCCGCGCAAGATACGGTTGAACAGCGGACGGTCCACCGAGTCCCGCAGTTCGGAATAGGCCTTGAAACTGATGCCTGTGACGAACAGATTCGGGTCGAAACTCGGCTGACTGACCATTGCCAGCACTTCACCAGTGTTCGGGTCCAGCGCCACGACCGCACCGCGACGTCCGGCCAATGCGGCTTCGGCGGCTTCCTGCAGTTGAATGTCGAGGCTCAGGACGATGTCTTTGCCTGGCACCGGGTCGGTACGTTTCAGCACGCGCAGCACGCGGCCACGGGCGTTGGTTTCGACTTCCTCGTAACCGACCTGACCGTGCAGCTCCGGCTCGTAGAAACGTTCGATGCCGGTCTTACCCATGTGGTGGGTGCCGCTGTAATTCACCGAATCGAGGCTTTTCAGCTCTTTCTCGTTGATCCGGCCCATGTAGCCGACCGAATGCGCGAAGTGCGCGCCCTGTGGGTAGTGGCGCATCAATTGCGCCACCACCTCGACGCCTGGCAGGCGGAACTGATTCACGGCGATGCGGGCGATCTGCTCTTCAGTCAACTCAAACAGAATCGGCACCGGCTCGAACGGCCGACGCCCCTGCTTCATGCGTTTCTCGAAGATGATCCGGTCATCCGGCGTCAGCTCCAGCACCTCAACGATGGTGTCGAGCACCTTGGCCCATTCACCACCAGAGCGTTCGCGGGTCATGCTCAGGTTGAAGCTGGGCCGGTTGTCGGCGATGACCACGCCGTTGCGGTCGAAAATCAGCCCGCGGCTTGGCGGGATCGGCTGCACATGCACCCGGTTGTTTTCCGACAGCGTCGAGTGGTACTCGTACTGAATGACCTGCAGAAAATACAGACGCGCCACCAGCACGCAGATCAGCACGATCACGATCACGGCACCGACCACGACCCGGTTGCGCACAAGGCGTGCGTCCTTTTCGTGGTCTTTCAGGCGAATCGGCTGAGACATTTAGGGCGTGTTCACAGTGAAGGCAGCAGCGCTACTTGTGATAAGGGTGACCGGACAATACCGTCCAGGCACGATAAATCTGCTCACCGATGAGGATGCGCACCAACGGGTGCGGCAACGTCAACGGCGACAACGACCAACGCTGCTCGGCGCGGGCGCACACCTCTGGCGCCAGTCCTTCCGGACCGCCCACCATAAGGTTGACCGTGCGCGAATCCAGTCGCCAGCGATCAAGCTCCGTTGCCAGCTGCTCGGTGCTCCACGGCTTGCCGTGAACCTCAAGCGTGACGATCCGCTCGCCCGGTTGCACCTTCGCCAGCATGGCCTCGCCTTCCTGTCGGATCAGGCGTGCCACGTCGGCGTTCTTGCCTCGGGTGTTGAGCGGAATCTCTACCAGTTCAAGGGCCAGCTCGGATGGCAGACGCTTGGCATATTCGTGCCAACCCTCTTCCACCCACTTGGGCATGCGTGAACCGACAGCAATCAGACGCAGGCGCACAACGAACCCTTAATTCTGGTCTTTGCTGAGCTTGTCGAAGTGCTCGTGCGGCGTCTCCGGGCTGTGGTGTGCAGCGCTGGCGGCACGGCTCTGCTCGGCACCCTGCCATAGACGTTCCAGGTCGTAGAACTGACGAGCGGCGGCAGTCATCATGTGTACGATCACGTCGCCCAGGTCGAGCAGCACCCAGTCACTCTCGCCTTTGCCTTCTTCGCCCAGAGGCTGCGCGCCCTTGGCTTTGACGTTCTCGCGAACCTTGTCGAGCATCGCATTGATCTGACGGTTCGACGTACCGGTGGCGATCACCATGTAGTCGGTCAGGCTGTGCTTGTCCTTGACGTCGATGACCAGGATGTCCAGGGCCTTGACGTCTTCGAGCGCAGCCTTGGCCAGTTCAACCAGCGTTTCGCCGGAAAGGGTGATTTTTTGCTGTGTCATAAAAAACTCATTCAGTTTCAATTGGGCGCACGGTACAGCCCGTGTGCCTCGATGTAGGCCAGTACTGCGTCTGGCACCAGAAAACGTACCGACTTCCCGCTGGCCAGCAGGTGGCGGATCTGGGTGGCAGACACCGAAAGCGGTGTCTGCCAGACGAATGTAATGTGTCCGCCAGGCCCTTTCAGGGCTTTTGGGTCACTGACTGCGCGCGCCGCCAGCAGGTTACGCATGGCGTCCGGCGACTCGCTGTCGGCGTCCGGGCGTTGCAGCACCACGATATGGCAGTGCTCCAGCAACTCTTCCCAACGATGCCAGGTGGGCAGCCCGCAAAAGGCATCCCATCCCAGCAACAAAAACAGCTGATCATCGACGGCCAGCTCAGCGCGCATCGATTCCAGCGTGTCGATGGTGTACGACGGCTTGTCCCGCAACAGTTCACGGTCATCCACCGTCAATGGCGAAACGCCCTGGACAGCACTCTGGACCATCGCGAGACGGTCCTGCGCCGACACACTGGGCGTGTCGCGATGAGGCGGCCTGGCGCTGGGCGTCAGGCGTAACTCATCGAGTTCAAGCAACGCGGCCACTTCCAGTGCGCCGCGCAAATGACCGATGTGCACAGGATCGAACGTCCCGCCCAGCATCCCGATACGTCTCGGCGTGCGTGGGACAGAAACCCCTTCTCCGGCAGGCTCGGCCACAGCGTTCGCATCATTGCCTGCGTGCTGCCGAACGTCGGCCAAGTCAGGCAGGCCCCTGCCCGCGCAGCTGACGACCGTCGCCCACCACGATGTACTTCTCGCACGTCAGGCCTTCAAGACCGACCGGGCCACGCGCGTGAATCTTGTCGGTGGAAATCCCGATTTCAGCACCAAGGCCGTATTCGAAGCCATCCGCAAAACTGGTCGGCGCGTTGATCATCACCGAACTGGAATCGACTTCGGCCATGAAACGACGGGTCTGAGCCTGAGAGTCGGAGATGATTGCGTCGCTGTGGTGCGAGCCGTAGTGGTTGATGTGTTCGATGGCCTGATCCAGCCCGGTCACGATGCGGATCGAGAGGATCGGGGCCAGGTATTCGGTGTGCCAGTCTTCTTCGGTTGCGGGGATGGCTTCAATCAGCTCACGGGTGCGCTCGCAACCGCGCAGTTCGACGCCTTTCTCGCGGAACTGGGCAGCCATTTGCGGCAGGAAATCAGCGGCGATGGCCTGATCGACCAGCAGCGTTTCCATCGCACCGCAGATGCCGTAGCGATAGGTCTTGGCGTTGAATGCAATGCGCTGGGCGGCCGCGAGGTCTGCGTGGGCACTGACGTAGACGTGGCAGATGCCATCCAGGTGTTTGATGACCGGTACTTTGGCATCGCGACTGACGCGCTCGATCAAACCCTTGCCGCCACGGGGAACGATGACGTCCACGTATTCCGGCATGGTGATCAGGGCGCCCACGGCAGCGCGGTCGGTGGTCTCGACGACTTGCACGACGGCGGCAGGCAGACCGGCTTCATCGAGACCGCGCTGGATGCAGGCGGCAATGGCACGGTTGGAGTGAATGGCTTCGGAGCCGCCGCGCAGGATGGTGGCGTTGCCGGACTTGAGGCACAGGCTGGCGGCGTCGATGGTCACGTTCGGACGCGACTCATAGATGATGCCGACCACGCCCAGTGGAACGCGCATCTTGCCGACCTGAATGCCCGAAGGCTGAAAGTTCATGTCACGAATAGTGCCGATCGGGTCCGGCAGACTGGCGACCTGACGCAAACCGGCGATCATGCTGTCGATGCGAGCCGGGGTCAGGGCGAGACGTTCAAGCAGAGCGGGTTCCAGACCGTTGGCGCGACCAGCCGCCAGATCCTGCTCATTGGCAGCGGTCAGTTCGTCGCGTGCAGCATCCAGCGCAGCGGCGGTGGCGGCCAGGGCGCGGTTTTTCTGCGCGGTGCTGGCGCGGCCGATCACGCGCGAAGCTTCGCGGGCGGCGCGACCCAGACGGGTCATGTAGTCAAGAACGGACTCAGTCATGGTCTCAGAGGTCTTGGCAGAGAAGAAAGCGGCCGATTATAGCTGTCGGGCGTGACGAACGACAGCGGCGACAGGCGGATGGTCGAAATAGGCCGGTTTTGTCGAAGGAATGCACTCGGTTTCCGGAGCTTCTGTGGGAACGATGAATGTGCGAGAACGGCGTGCAGCCATTCAGCTGCAATTAAGGCCGGGGTTGCTATCATCGCCAGCCACACCTTCACGTTGCCCGCCCATGCCCGATCACGCCCACCGCGCCTTGCCCGACCGCTTCTTCAACCGCGATGCCCAGACCCTCGCCCGCGATTTGCTGGGCAAGGTTGTTCGGCACAAGGTCGGCGAATTATGGCTGTCGGCACGCATCATAGAGACAGAGGCCTATTACCTGGAGGAAAAAGGCAGCCATGCGTCCTTGGGCTACACAGAAAAACGTAAGGCTTTGTTTCTGGATGGCGGCCACATCTATATGTATTACGCCAGGGGTGGCGATTCGCTGAACTTCAGCGCCGGGGGGCCAGGCAACGCCGTGCTGATCAAATCGGCCTATCCGTGGGTCGACGCCTTCTCCGATGAAAACAGCCTCGCGCAGATGCAGCTGAACAATCCCGACGCCAGCGGCAATCTGCGAGCACCCGAGCGTCTGTGCGCGGGACAGACGCTGCTGTGCAAGGCACTGGGTCTGAAAGTGCCGATGTGGGACGGCAAGCGCTTCGATCACGAGCAGATTTTCGTGGAAGACGTGAGCCAGCCGCCTGAGCGCATCATCCAGGCCACTCGCCTCGGGATTCCCTCCGGTCGAGACGAACACCTGATGTACCGCTTCGTGGATGCCGCGTACGCGCGTTTCTGCACGCGGAACCCGTTACGACGTGGCCAAGTCGAAGGCCGCGACTACTTGATCATCGAGCAAGGAAACTGACCCATGGGCTCATGGCTCGACGGCATTACCTCATGGCTGAGCGCCAACCCCTCCTGGCTGGGCGCAGCGGTCTTTCTCGTGTCGTTTCTCGAATGCATGGCCATTGCCGGAATCATCGTGCCCGGCACCGTCGCGCTGTTCGCGATCGCCGCGTTGGCGGGCGGTGGCATCCTGCCCCTGAGCGAAGCGCTGCTGCTGGGATTCCTCGGCGGTTTGCTGGGTGACTTCATTTCTTACTTTCTGGGGCGACGTTTCCACCAGAACATTCGACGGCTTCCTGGATTGAGGCACCACCCCGAATGGATCGCGGGGGCGGAGACCTACTTTCAGCGCTACGGCATCGCAAGCCTTCTGGTCGGTCGCTTCATTGGTCCATTGCGCCCCATGCTGCCGATGGTGGCCGGGATGTGCGACATGCCGTTCGTGCGCTTCGCGGCCGTCAGCGTCATCGCGGCGGCGGGCTGGTCGGTGGCGTACATCCTGCCCGGCTGGGCGACCGGGGCAGCCTTTCGCTTGCCGCTGCCGGAAGGCTTCTGGCCCGAGGCCGGCGTTGTCGCTGCCGCGCTGGCGGTGTCCCTGGGCGTCGCCATTCATGCCAGCGTGCAAGGCAAGCCCTACGCCATCCGGCTGATCGCCGTGCTCAGCTTGATCCTGCTGATCGCGGTGTTTCTCGGCTGGCCGTATCTGGCGCACCTCGACCAAGGCGTCATGACATTGGTGCAGGAGCATCGCAGCGCCGCCGCGGAAAACTTCGTGGTGCTGGTGACTGGCTTGGGGGATTTCAGAACCCAGTTTTGTGCAGCTGCCGTGCTGCTGCTCATTCTGGTGGCCACCCGCCAGTGGCGTCATGCGATCTTCGCCTGCTCGACGACGCTGGGTGCGGCCATCCTCAACCAGACCATGAAAAACACCTTCGCTCGTGCCCGCCCCGAGGTCCTGGCCGAGCCACTGGTGACGTACAGCATGCCCAGCGGACATGCCTCGGCTTCGTTTGCGCTGTTCATGACGCTGGCAGTGCTGGCGGGTCGCGGGCAACCGGCGCGATTGCGATTGACGTGGCTGGCGCTGGGGGTGATCCCGGCGGCGTCGATTTGCGTGTCGCGGGTTTATCTGGGCGTGCACTGGCCTACGGATGTGCTGGCGGGGATGCTGCTGGCGTTTTTCACCTGCGCGACGAGCCTGGCGTTCGTGCAGAACAAACAGTCGTTGCCTGCGCTGCCGTTGCGGGTGTGGTGGTTGATATTGCCAGCGATAGTCCTGGTGTTAGGTGGGTTTGCGGCGCATTCGCTGACCCATGGGTTGGTCAGGTACGAATACTGACGCACCGCTGAACATGTAGGAGTGAGCTTGCTCGCGATCAGGTGTGGCAGGCACAGATGTATTGAATGACCTGCCGTCACCGCGAGCAAGCTCACTCCCACAGGGGAGTGCATGCAAGTCAGGCTTGCATATCCCCCTGCATCTCATCGAGCAGGTCCTGAATCGCGTCGAGCCGCTCTTCGGCGTCGTCTATTTCCAGCAGTTCGATCTTGTCTTCTTCCGCGAACGGCAGCAGGTACGCCAACTGGTTCGACAATGATTGCTGCCCACTGGCCGTGAGCCCCATGTTCAATGCCGCCACCATCGGATGTTCGGCCAGAGCGGCCAGCAACGCGACCAGATCGTCATCTTCTTCCTGCAACGGCTTGTCCTGGGGCTCTTCCAGCCACTCGACGTCCGCCAACAACAGGTTGTCGCGCTGGGCCTCGGCGCTGACAACGCGGAAACGTCGACCGCCCACTACGCGAATGCCCAGCAAGCCGTTGTTCTGCTGTTGAAAGTCAGTCACCAGTGCTTCGCAACCGACCTGCGAGAATCCTTCAGGCACGTCACCGACTTCACTGCCCTCGGTGATGCACACCACGCCGAAGCCTTCACCCTGCTTCATGCAGCGGCTGATCATGTCCAGGTAGCGCGCCTCGAAAATCTGCAAATCGAGTACACACCCCGGAAAGAGCACGGCGTTCAGCGGAAACAGCGGCAACGACATAGATCTATCCTCAAGCACCCATCTTCAAGCAACCAGAGACACCGCCAGCGGCAGGAACAGCGCCGTGGCGACACCCATCAAACTCATGGCGAGCGCCGCAAAGGCCCCGCACTCTTCGCCTTCCTGCAATGCGGCCGAGGTGCCAACCGCATGCGCCGTCAGCCCCAACGCCATGCCTCTCGCTTCCGGGCTTTGCACGCCCGCGAGGGTCAGCAGGCCCGGGCCGAATATGCCTCCAATGACGCCGGTGATCAACACGAAAACCGCTGCCAGCGCCGCCACGCCGCCGATCTGCTCGGCCACCAGCATGGCGATCGGCGAGGTGACCGACTTCGGCGCCATGGTCATCAGGATCATGTGATTGGCGCCCAGCCCCCACCCGATCATCAGGCACAAACCGGTCGCCACCACGCCGCCAATCACCAGCGTAGTCAAGACCGGCCAGAACAACTGCCGAATCCGCCGCAGATTCAAGTACAACGGCACCGCCAGCGCCACCGTGGCGGGGCCGAGCAGGATGCTGAGGATTTCAGTGCTTTTACGGTATTCAACGTATTCCAGGCCGCAACCGACCAGCACGCCGATGACAACGATCATCGACACCAGCACCGGCTGCAAAAAGACCCAGCGGGTTTTCTCATAACCCGCCAGCACCAGCTGATAGGCCCCCAGGGTGATCGCGATGCCGAACAGCGGGTGGTGAATCACTGACAGCCAGGCGCCTTGCCAATCCAGACTCATGATGGCTCCCGGCGCGCGGACTGGCGGTCAATGAGTTTCTGCATCAGCCAGCCCGCAAACGTGAGCGAGATCATTAACGACAACACCAGCGACCCTACAATGGCCCAGAAATCGTCAGCGATCTGACTGGCGTAGACCATGACGCCCACGGCGGGCGGCACCAGCAACAAAGGCAAATAGCGCAGCAGACTACTGGCGGCGAGACTGATGGGTTCGCTGACCTCACCCCGGATCATCAGGTAAGTCATCAACAGCACCAGACCGATGATCGGACCCGGCAGTATCGACAGAAACAAATGATTCAACGCGGTTCCCACCAACTGGAACAGCACCAGCCATGTCAGGCCTCTCAACAACATAAAAAACTCCAGCCAATTCGCGGCAACATTATAAGCACGCCGCCCACCGGCCTATGAGACGGTATTCGCGGGGTGCAGGATTCTTGACCAACCTCGGGCGGCGTGCTGATCTTTAGCCCGGAGCACAGCATCCCTGTAGGAGTGAGCTTGCTCGCGATAACGGAACATCTTTCGACGGATGCTTCACAACCGGACGGCCATCGCGAGCAAGCTCACTTCTACAAAATCAGCTGCGACGCTTAGAGAGTGAAGCAATAAAAGCGCCGGTCGCCGCGTCAGATTGAAAAACACCACCGATCCACAAGGAGAGTATCGATGCCCTATGTACCCGTTGCAGAACTGAAAGACTATGAAGGCAAGGAACTGGGAAGTTCCGACTGGCTGCTGATCGACCAGGCGCGCATCAACCTGTTCGCCGAAGCCACTGGCGACTTTCAGTTCATTCATGTCGATCCGGTCAAGGCCGCGCAGACGCCGTTTGGGTCGACCATCGCCCACGGTTTCCTCTCACTCTCGCTGATGCCGAAACTGATGGAGTCGCTGCTGGTGATGCCCGAAGGCATGAAAATGGCGGTGAACTATGGGCTGGACAGCGTTCGGTTCATTCAGCCAGTGAAAGTCGACTCGCGCGTTCGTCTAAAAGTTAGCCTCGCTGAAGTCACCGAGAAGAAGCCCGGCCAATGGCTGCTCAAAGCCACCGCAACGCTGGAAATCGAAGGTCAGGACAAGCCCGCCTTCATCGCTGAACCGCTGTCGCTCTGCTTCGTATAAACCTCACAAAACATGAAACAGTCGTAACTGACTGTTTCATGACGCTTCCCGGCTGCGGCATACTCGGCGCGGCTGTGTGAGCGACTGGACACAAGTTCCGGTCCGATCACGCCGAAATACCTCTTTTTCGGGATTTACCATGCGCGCGCTTGCCCCCCTGGCACTGACCCTTCTGATTACCGCATGCGGTGACGGCGAATCGATATTGCCGCCTGACGCACGCCTGCCCGATGGCGGTCGCTATCGCGGCGAGGTGATCAATGGCGTATTGCAAGGCAAGGGCCGCATCGACTACCCGAACGGCAGCTGGTACGCCGGGGAGTTCAGGAACGGTCAGTGGAACGGCCAGGGCGAGTGGCACGCCAGCAACGGCGACGTCTATAAAGGCGGCTTTCAGGACGGCCTGTTTCAAGGTCCGGGCCAGTTGACCACCAGCGCGGGCAGCTACGTCGGCGGCTACAAACTGGGGCGCCGTGACGGCGAAGGCACGCTCAAAGAGCACGGCATGAGCTATCGCGGTCAGTTCAAGGCCGACCTGTACGACGGGCCGGGTCATCTCGTGCTGGAAGACGGCAGCGAATATCAAGGCGAATTCGCCCACGGTAAACCCAACGGCGAAGGCCAGCGTAGCGATGCCGCCGGGAATCAGTTCAGCGGCAAGTTCGTCAACGGTCAGTTGCAGGGCGTCGGCAACTTCACCAGCGCCGATGGCGACCAGTACGTCGGTGGCTTCCACGACAACCAATTGAACGGACGCGGCCGCTACGAAAACGCCGATGGCGACGTGTGGTCCGGGCAGTTCAAGGATGGCGCCTTTTCGGGCAAGGGCGAGTTGATCGGCGCTGACGGCACCAACTATCAGGGTCAGTTTCAAAATTGGCGTTTCGCGGGCGAAGGCCGTTTGCAGCTCCCTGACGGCAGCGTCTACGTGGGCCGATTCGACAACGACAACTACCAAGGCTCAGGCGTGCTGACCTCGGCGGACGGCAGTGTACAAAGCGGCACCTGGTCCAACGGCCAGCGCGTGCGCGATGCCATGGGCAAGCTGCTGCCCGATCCTCTGGAAACGGGATTGCTGGCCCAAGGCCCGCTTTTGGACAAAACCCTGGCGGCGGTTCCGGCCTCGACACCTGCCGTCGAGCTGTACAGCCTGGTGGTGGGCGGTGACGGGAAGCAGAGCGTGTTCATGCGCGAAGCCGATTACGTCAACAAACTGCTGGCCTCCCGCTTCGGCGCATTTGGGCAGATCGAGCTGGTCAACCACCGCGACCACATGGCCGACCGTCCAATGGCCACCCGCGAGAACATCTCCCGCGCCGTGCAAACCCTCGCGCAGCGCAGCGGCCCTGAAGACTTGATCTTCATTTACCTCACCAGCCACGGCACCCACGAGCACGAACTGGTGCTGGATCAGCCGCGACTGGAGCTGTCGGACTTGCCTGCGAACGAAATGGCAGGGCTCTTGGCCCCGTTGAAGAATCGCGACAAGGTGGTTGTCGTGTCGGCCTGCTATTCCGGCGGCTTCATCCCCGCGATCAAAGACGACAAAACCATGGTCATCACAGCCTCACGGGAAGATCGCGTGTCGTTTGGCTGCTCGGAAGAGGCCGATTTCACGTACTTCGGCGAAGCGTTGTTCGGCAAGGCATTGGTGGAAACCGACGATTTGCAACAGGCCTTCGACAGCGCCAAAGCCATCGTCGCGCAGCGGGAAATCGAAGAAAACTTCGAAGCCTCCGAACCGCAGATCTGGGCGCCAAAAGGCGTCATCGCCCACTGGCAGAAGCTGCGCAAAAGCCAGGCAGAGCGGGCGTTGAACACTGTCAAACGTTAACGGTCAGGCAGTCTGGATGAATATTTCACGGCTTTTGTGAAACCAGCCCGGTCGCTGCGCAGTCTGTTGCGTTAGAGCGCCTATGCTTGTGGCGTATCAAGGGAGAACGACCATGTACTTGACGCCGCAACACATCCTGCTTGCCGGAGCGACGGGTTTGACGGGGGAACACTTGCTCGACCGTCTGCTCGCCGAACCCACTGTCAGCCGTGTATTGGCCCCCAGCCGCAGACCGCTGGCTGAGCATCCCCACTTGGAAAACCCTGTCGGTGATTTCACCTCGCTGCTGGCCCAATTGGGCGGCCGGGTCGATATCGCCTTTTGCTGTCTCGGCAGCACGATCAAGCAGGCCGGTTCGCAAGACGCGTTCCGCGCGGTGGACATGGACATGGTCGTCGCTTTCGGCAAACGCGCCCGCGAACTCGGCGCGCGTCATTTGCTGGTGATCAGCGCGGTAAATGCCGACCCTGAATCGAGCATTTTCTACAGCCGTGTAAAAGGCGAAATGGAAGAAGCGCTCAAGGACCAGGACTGGCCGCAACTGACCATCGCCCGCCCTTCGCTGTTGATTGGCGAACGTGAGGATCAGCGTCTGGTGGAACAACTGGCGGCGCCCATCGCCAAGTTGATTCCGGGCAAATACGGCGGCATCGAAGCGTGCAATCTGGCTCGCGCGCTGTGGCGGCTGGCGCTGGAAGAACAGGATGGGGTGCGGATTGTGGAGTCGGATGAATTGCGGCGGTTGGGCAAATAACTGCGCCCTTATCAAAGCACGCACATCACCCTGTGGGAGCGAATTCATTCTGGGCGGCATCCCGACGAGGGGCCGGTACATCCGTTAGAGACTCATTGGACGTCAAACCGTCTCGCGAATGAATTCGCTCCCACAGGTCATCCGCAGGCCAACAGCAGAACTACAACCCGCCCGTCGCCCCATACCCCACGCCCAGCGCCGTCAGCACTGACAACGGCAACAGCACGGTGTCCAGCAACGCACTGCCGGGCAGGTCCAGCATCGGGTATTCCGGGGCTTCGGCGCCGAACCGGTCCTTTTCGCAGCACCCGCCTTTAATCGCGTACAGGTCCAGCCGAGTGCCGGAATACACCACCGGCGCGCCCGGTTGATTGGCGTCCAGCGTGCGAACGGTCGAGCAGCCGGTGGCCATGACCAACCCGAGGGTGAGGACAAACAGTTTCTTATTCATCGGCGCCAAAGTGATGCTCGCCCCAACGCGGCAGCATGTCTTGAGGAATGTTCAGCAGATTGAGAATCCGCGCCACGACAAAATCCACCAGATCATCGATTGTCTGCGGCTGGTGATAGAAGCCAGGCGACGCAGGAAGAATCACCGCGCCCATGTTCGACAGCTTGAGCATGTTCTCCAGGTGAATGCTGGAAAACGGCGCCTCGCGAGGCACCAGAATCAGTTGGCGACGTTCCTTCAGCGTCACGTCGGCCGCGCGTTCGATCAGGTTGTTGCAGGCGCCGGTGGCGATGGCCGACAACGTGCCGGTCGAACACGGCACCACGACCATCGCAGCAGGCGAACCCGAGCCAGACGCCACCGGCGACATCCAGTCTTCCTTGCCATACACGCGAATCTGACCGTCGGCCGCGCCGGTGTATTCGGTCAGGAACGCCTGCATCATTTGCGGCTTGGGCGGCAGCGTGACGTCGGTTTCAGTCGCCATTACCAGCTGCGCCGCCTTGGAAATCAGGAAGTGCACTTCGCGGTCTTCCCGCACCAGGCAATCCAGCAAACGCAGTCCGTATTGCGCGCCGGACGCGCCGGTCATCGCTAGCGTGATGCGCTCCGGGCCGCTCATTTCAGCGCCTCGGCCAGTTTGCCATGCAGGCCGCCGAAGCCGCCGTTGCTCATGATCACCACGTGAGTGCCGGGCTGAGCCTGGCTCTTCACGCGCTCGATGATGGCGTTTAGCGTGTCGCAGACGACCGACGGGGTTGTGCACAGCGCAGCGGTCGCCGCCAGGTCCCAGCCCAGATTGGCCGGGGCGTACCAGACCACCTGATCAGCCTGATCGACGCTTTCTGGCAAGCCGTCGCGATGCGCGCCAAGCTTCATGGAGTTGGAGCGGGGCTCGACGATGGCGATGATCGGCGCGTCGCCGACTTTCTTGCGCAGGCCGTCCAGCGTGGTGGCGATAGCAGTCGGATGGTGAGCAAAGTCGTCATAAATGGTGATGCCGCGCACCTCGGCGACTTTCTCCATTCGGCGCTTCACGCTCTTGAACGCGCTCAGGGCCTCGACGCCTTGCTGCGGCACGACGCCGACATGGCGCGCGGCCGCCAATGTTGCCAAGGCATTCGCCACGTTGTGCTGGCCGGTCATGCCCCAATCGACCACGCCTTGCGCGACACCTTCGAACAGCACTTCGAATTTCGAGCCGTCTTCGCTGAGCAGCTTCGCCTGCCACTGACCGCCCTGCCCGGTGGTTTGCACCGGCGTCCAGCAGCCCATCTTGATCACACGTTCGAGGGCTGGCTCAGTGGTCGGATGAATAACCAAGCCTTCGCTCGGGATCGTGCGCACCAAGTGGTGAAATTGACGCTCGATGGCGGGCAAATCCGGGAAGATGTCAGCGTGATCGAACTCAAGATTATTGAGGATTGCGGTGCGCGGGCCGTAGTGGACAAACTTTGAGCGTTTGTCGAAGAAGGCGCTGTCGTATTCGTCGGCTTCGACCACGAAAAATGGCGTGTCCCCCAGACGGGCGGACACCGAAAAATTCTGCGGCACGCCGCCAATCAAAAAGCCCGGCGCCATGCCCGAATGCTCCAACACCCAGGCAAGCATGCTGCTGGTGGTGGTCTTGCCGTGGGTGCCTGCAACCGCCAACACCCAGCGACCGCGCAGCACGTGATCAGCCAGCCATTGCGGGCCGGAAACGTACGGCAGACCCTTGTTCAGAACGTATTCCACAGCCGGGTTGCCCCGCGACATGGCGTTGCCGACCACCACCAGATCAGGCGCGGGATCGAGGTGGGATGGGTCGTAACCCTGCATCAACTCGATGCCCTGCGCTTCGAGCTGTGTGCTCATCGGCGGATAGACGTTGGCGTCGGAGCCCGTGACTTTATGGCCCAGATCCTTGGCGAGCACCGCCAGCGACCCCATGAACGTGCCGCAAATACCCAGAATATGAATGTGCATGACCAACCTCTTAAAACATGGGCGCAGGTTAGCGTAGAAGGTGGGCAGCGCGCACGGGGCAATTGAGTCGAGACAGGATCGCCGAACGCATATCCGGGCCGAATTCATTTGCGATGCGATATGGCCGCCGATGAACCCCCGTCGTTTGTGCCGACGTCTCGCGAATGAATTCGCTGCCACAGTGGTTTGTTGTACGCCTCGCTAACGTGAGATCCCATGCTTGCGCAGCTTTCTATATAGGGTATTGCGGCTCACGCCCAGCTCCTGCGCCGCGTGGGTCATGTGCCAGCGTTGGGCTTCGAGGGTGGCGATGAGGGCTGAACGCTCGGCGCAGTCCAGCGGAGATTCGGGGGTGTCGTCAGTTTCAGCCTTCGTTTGTACAACGGCTTGCCGAATGACCGCAGGCAGATCTTCAAAGCCAATGACATCGTCTTCGCACAACGCCGCCAACGTCCTCAACACATTGCGCATTTGCCGCACGTTGCCTGGCCAGCTGAAGCCCAGCAGAGCCTCCCTCGCCTCGGCCTCTATCTGAACCGGATGACCGCCCGCCTCTTCTTCCAGCAAGAAATCGAGCAACTGTGCTTTGTCACTCCGTTCACGCAAAGACGGCAAGGCGATTTCCAGGCCGTTCAGGCGGTAATAAAGGTCTTCTCGAAAGCTGCCGTCTTCCACGCGCCCCAGCAGATTCCGGTGGGTGGCGCTGATGATTCTTACATCGACAGGCTGCGGCTCGCCGCCAATTGGCACCACCAGCCGATCTTCCAGCACCCTCAGCAGGCGCGTTTGCAGCGCCACGGGCATATCGCCAATTTCATCGAGAAACAGCGTGCCGCCATCCGCCTGCTGCAGCTTGCCGCGCATGCCTTCCTTGCGTGCCCCGGTGAAGCTGCCGCCGCGATACCCGAACAGCTCGCTTTCGATCAGGCTTTCCGGGATCGCTGCGCAGTTCAATGCCACGAAAGGTTTGTCCGAACGCTGACTCGCCTGATGCACCGCCTTCGCAAACGCCTCTTTGCCGGAGCCGGTTTCGCCATTGATCAACAGCGGCACGTCCCGTTCGAAGACCTTCAATGCCCGACGAAAGTGAGTTCGCAGGCCTTCGTCTCCCAGACAAATTCCGCTCAATGCAGGTTGCTCGACGGCTTTGTTCACAACAGGCGCCGACAGCACTTTCAGCTCAGGCCGAGATTGCCCACGCAACACGGCGAAGAATCCGCGCCCATCCCGCGTACGCAACGGCCAACTGGCCGCCGCATCGGGTGCCGCACGGCTCATCAGTTCGTCGAGAGAACAATCGAACAGCGCCTCCACCGGCTGACCGATCAGATCGGTACGGGCCAGACTCAACAGGTTCAAGGCACTCTGATTCAACGCGCTGACCCGTCCCTCGCCATCGAACGCCAGCAGACCTTCACTGAACAGCCCGACCGATCCGGCCTGCAAATGAAAACGCAGCAGCCACTGATCATCGAAATGGCGCAGGAAATAATTGCCTTCAATCATCTTCGCGGACAGGTTCACCAGCGCCATGGTGTGAAATTGGCTTTGTCGCGAGACGTCGTGCCGCGCTGACGAAACGTCGAGAACAGCGAGCAATTCGCCATGGGGATCGAACACCGGGCTGGCGGAGCAGGTCAGGCCGGTGTGACGACCGCGGAAATGCTCGTCGCGATGAATGGTCACCGATTGCCGCTCCACCAGACAGGTGCCGATGCCGTTGGTGCCTTCTCGCGCTTCGCTCCAGTCCGCCCCGAGCCAAAGGCCTGCACGCTCGAAAATCTTGCGCTCGCCCGGCTCGGTCACGCAATTGAGGATCACGCCCCGCGCATCGGTCAGCAGCACGGCATTACCGCCCGAGAGTTGCTGATGCAGGCTGTTCATCTCGCCGCCCGCGATGGTCAGCACCTGCTGCAAACGCTCGCGACTTTCCAGCACACGGGCGTGTTCCAGAACCGTCGGCGCCATCGCCTGGGCAGGATCGAGGTGATAGTCCTCAAGGCAACGTACCCAAGAGCGGGCGATGGAGGGGTCGGCGCCAGGGCCGTAACGATGGTGGGATTTGCCCTGGGCGACTGTCAGAACTTGCTGGGCGTGGCGAGCGAAATGATTGCTGTGCATTTTTATTCTTCTTCCAAGGTGAGCGCTTGGGGAGTTGCGAACCAGCATCCTCCTCGCCCGAAGCCATTGCAATGCTTCCAAAGGCGCAAACCCCTCGGCTGTCCCACATTCGATACAAAGTGTCACGCATGCTGTGCCGCAATCGAAACAGGAAGCGCCACCAAGCCACTGATTTTCCGACCAAACCCTTATAAACCGGGCACCAGACGGCAATGGCCCGCGCTTTGCTCTACGCTTTCCATAAGCGCAAGCAGCGCGTTATCCCCACACAATCACAAGAGCAAGGAGATATTCACCATGCGTTATGCCCATCCCGGTACTGAAGGCTCGATCGTTACCTTCAAGTCCCAATACGGCAATTACATCGGTGGCGAATTCGTGCCGCCGGTCAAAGGCCAGTACTTTGAAAACACCTCGCCCATCACCGGCAAGCTGATCGCAACCTTTCCTCGCTCCACTGCCGAAGACATCGACAAAGCCCTGGATGCCGCCCACGCCGCTGCCGATGCGTGGGGCAAGACGTCCGTTCAGGAACGCTCGCTGACCCTGCTGAAAATCGCCGACCGCATCGAGCAGAACCTCGAACTGCTGGCCGTGACCGAAACCTGGGACAACGGCAAGGCCGTGCGCGAAACCCTCAACGCCGACATCCCGCTGGCGGTCGATCACTTCCGTTATTTCGCGGGTGTTCTGCGTGCGCAAGAAGGCACCGCTGCTGAGATCGACGGCAACACCGTGGCCTACCATATTCATGAACCGCTGGGCGTGGTCGGTCAGATCATCCCGTGGAACTTCCCGCTGCTGATGGCCGCCTGGAAACTCGCGCCAGCCCTGGCCGCCGGTAACTGCATCGTGCTCAAGCCTGCCGAGCAAACCCCGCTGGGCATCGCGGTGCTGATGGAGCTGATCGGCGACCTGCTGCCAAAAGGCGTGCTCAACGTGGTGCAAGGCTATGGCCGCGAAGCCGGTGAAGCCCTGGCCAGCAGCAAACGCATTGCCAAAATTGCCTTCACTGGCTCGACGCCAGTGGGTTCGCACATCATGAAACTGGCGGCAGACAGCATCATCCCGTCCACCGTGGAGCTGGGCGGCAAATCGCCAAACATCTATTTCGAAGACGTGATGAAGGCCGAACCGGAATTCATCGACAAAGCCGCTGAAGGCGTGGTGCTGGCGTTCTTCAACCAGGGCGAAGTCTGCACCTGCCCTTCCCGCTGCCTGGTTCAGGAGTCGATCTACCCGCAGTTCATGGAAGTGGTGATGAAGAAGGTCCTGAAGATCAAACGTGGCGACCCGCTGGACACCGAGACCATGGTCGGTGCACAGGCGTCGCAGCAGCAGTTCGACAAGATCCTTTCTTACCTCGAAATCGCTCAGGGCGAAGGTGCCGAGTTGTTGACCGGTGGTAAGGTCGAGAAGCTGGAAGGCTCGCTTGCGACCGGCTACTACATCCAGCCGACGCTGCTCAAAGGCAACAACGCCATGCGCGTGTTCCAGGAAGAAATCTTTGGCCCAGTGGTCAGCGTGACCACCTTCAAGGATGAAGAAGAAGCCATTGCCATCGCCAACGACACTGAGTTTGGCCTGGGCGCTGGCGTGTGGACCCGCGACATCAACCGCGCCTACCGCGTGGGCCGCGCCATCAAGGCCGGTCGCGTGTGGACCAACTGCTACCACCTGTACCCCGCACACGCTGCGTTCGGCGGTTACAAAAAATCCGGCGTCGGCCGCGAGACCCACAAAGTCGCGCTTGAGCACTACCAACAGACCAAAAACCTGCTGGTGAGCTACGACATCAACCCGCTGGGCTTCTTCTGATTCGGCGATAGCGCTTCAAATGACGGCCTCTTCTGAGGCCGTTTTTTATCACGCCGCGTCACTCTCCTGTGGGCGCGAATTCATTCGCGAAAGGGCGGTACAGTCGATAAACCTCCATCGGCCAAACAATTTTTCGCGAATGAATTCGCTCCCACAGGGATCTATGGGCCCCGCCCACTCCCGCTTTTGGATTGCGCTTTCTAAACCGCTTAGGCACAGTCCAGATCGTCTGTCCCCGTGCCAGGCGCGTCCTCCCCCTTTCATGAATTGCAAATGAAGCTGAGGCCCAACCATGCGGATCATCCAAGCCACCCTGGAGCACCTGGACCTGTTGACCCCGTTGTTCGTCAAATACCGTGAGTTTTACGGCGAACACCCCTTCCCTGATTCCTCCCGCGACTTTCTGCAAAAACGCCTGAGCCGCGACGAGTCGGTGATTTACCTCGCGCTGCCAGATGATGACGACAGCAAGCTGCTGGGCTTCTGTCAGCTGTACCCGAGTTATTCCTCCCTGTCCCTCAAACGCGTCTGGATCTTGAATGACATCTACGTCGCCGAAGACGCCCGCCGTCAGTTGGTCGCCGATCACCTGATGCAAAAAGCCAAGAAAATGGCCCGGGAAACCCAAGCTGTGCGCATGCGCGTGTCCACCAGCGCGAACAACGAAGTGGCGCAAAAGGTGTACGAGTCGATCGGTTTCAAGGAAGACACGCAGTTCAAGAACTACACCTTGCCGATTAATTGAAGGGTTGTGCTGCCCCTGTAGCAGTCCGGCTTGCCGGCAGTGGCGTGAATGGACCTTCTCCGAAGGCTCACCGCCTCTTATCTCTGTAGGAGTGAGCTTGCTCGCGATTGCGATCTGTCAGATTGAAGTGCAGTAGCCGGTAAACCGCCATCGCGAGCAAGCTCACTCCTACAGGGCCTCATATCCCATCGCTACCAAATGTTTCGATCTGCATAAGGCGCTCGGCAACATCCCGTTTCTTCCCTCTATAATGCCGCCCCACATCAGCAGTACTTATCGACCTCGCACGTGACCCGGTCCGGGTCTCTCAATCAGGTGCCGTACATGGATTTCAACCCGCTTGACCTCATTCTTCATCTCGACGTCTACCTCGACATGCTGGTGACTAACTACGGGACTTGGGTCTACGCGATCCTGTTCCTGGTGATTTTTTGTGAGACGGGCCTTGTGGTCACCCCATTCTTGCCGGGCGATTCACTGCTGTTCATCGCTGGCGCCGTTGCAGCGGGTGGCGGCCTGGACCCTGTTCTGCTGGCCTGCCTGCTGATGGCGGCTGCGATCATCGGCGACAGCACCAACTACGTGATCGGCCGCACGGTCGGCGACAAACTGTTCAAAAACCCTAACTCGAAGATTTTCCGCCGCGACTATCTGACCAAGACACACGAATTCTACGAACGCCATGGCGGCAAGACCGTTACCCTTGCGCGGTTCCTGCCGATCATCCGCACTTTTGCCCCCTTCGTCGCAGGCCTGGGCAAAATGCACTATTTCCGTTTCCTGGGATTCAGCGTGCTGGGTTCGATCCTCTGGGTCGGCAGTCTGGTCACGCTGGGCTACTTCTTCGGCAACATCCCCTTCATCAAGAAAAACCTGACCCTGTTGGTGCTCGCGATCATCCTGATCTCGCTGCTGCCGATGATCATTGGCCTGATCCGCAGCCGCCGGGGCAACTCCGCCGCCGCACGCTAAACAACCATGTGGTCATTGGGCGGTTGGCTCAAACGCCGCACCCTGGCGCGGAACCCGATTGATCCGGACCTGTGGGACCGGGTCCGTCAGCGCTTGCCGATCCTCGACGGCCTGACCGCTGAAGAGGATCGTTACCTGCTCGACAGCTGCGTGCTGTTTCTCCACGCCAAACACCTCACCGCGCTGGAAGGCGTCGAGCTGGACGATGAGTCGCGCCTGTTCCTGGCCGCTCAGGCGCAATTGCCACTGCTGGCGTTGGGGGATTTGAACTGGTATCAGGGCTTTCACGAAATCGTCCTGTACGGCGACGATTTCATCAGCCCGCAGCGGCATCGCGACGCCAGCGGCATTGAACACGAGTGGGATGGCGAACACAGCGGCGAAGCCTGGTCGCAAGGCCCGGTGATTCTTGCATGGCCGGGTGTGCTGTCGAGTGGCGGCTGGGAGGCCTACAACCTGGTCATCCACGAGCTGGCGCACAAGCTCGACATGCTCAACGGCGACGCCAATGGTCATCCGCCTCTACACAACGACATGCGCGTCGCCGACTGGGCGCGCGTGATGCAAGCCGCGTTCGATGACATGAACCGCCAGCTGGACGCCAACCCGGACACGGAAACCGCCATTGACCCTTACGCGGCCGAAAACCCTGCCGAGTTTTTTGCCGTCACCAGCGAATACTTCTTCAGTGCGCCGGACTTGCTGGTTGAGGCCTACCCCGAGGTCTACGCCCAACTCAAGGCCTTCTATCGGCAGGACCCTCTGGTACGACTTATGGCGCTTTCAGCTGGCACTTAAGTCGCAAACGCCGGTCTATCAGGCTTGTCACAACGTCCGGAAGACGCCCGCCACGCGTGGCATCGCTTCCGGAATGTGCCTATAATCCGGGCCACTTTTGGCGCTGGACGCCAGATTCTGAATGGTCAACCAAGGGGGGCAAAGCCCAATGAGCTACAGCAAGATTCCGGCCGGTAAAGACGTGCCGAATGACATCTACGTCGCAATCGAGATCCCGGCTAACCACGCGCCGATCAAATACGAAATCGACAAAGAAAGCGACGCTCTGTTCGTTGACCGTTTCATGGCCACCCCGATGTTTTACCCGGCCAACTACGGTTTCATTCCGAACACGTTGGCGGATGACGGTGACCCCCTCGACGTGCTGGTCGTGACCCCTTACCCGGTTGCGCCAGGCTCGGTCATCCGCGCCCGTCCAGTCGGCGTGCTGAACATGACCGACGACGGCGGCGGCGATGCGAAGGTCATCGCAGTCCCACACGACAAGCTGTCCCAGCTGTACGTCGATGTGAAGGAATACACCGACCTGCCACCGCTGCTGATCCAGCAGATCGAGCATTTCTTCGCGAACTACAAAGATCTCGAAAAAGGCAAATGGGTCAAGATCGAAGGCTGGGCAGGCGCAGACGCCGCTCGTGAAGCCATCACCAAATCGGTCGCTGCCTACAAAGGCTGATCCGGTTCGCCACCTCCGAAGCGCCTGCCGCTTCGAAGGTGGCAACAACTTCCTTCTCGCGATACCCGCTACGCCGCTCCCGGTGTCTCAATATTTGTCTTTTTCTGTTTTTTTCGTCCGTCCGGCCGACAAAAATGTTTAAAGCATTGGCCCTTCAAACATTTTGTTTAGCGCATCAAACGGCACGCCTCTTTTCGGCAACAGAATTTTCAAGAATGTTCGAAGTTGCGGCTCTATTCCGTACGCTCTCGGCCGAACAGCCTTGAGCCGCGCTACTCAGGCTCTCCAGGCATTGTTGAGCCACTGCAAAACAGTGAATGAATCCCCCTACAGAAACAGTCAGATGTCATAACTTAAATAATCCCCAAACTCTTTGACTGCCTGCGCATTTGAACACTTCGTTCATTTAAACAAACTTGAACCGCACGTAAACTTTGCACCATGAATACATCAGGTGATCGACTACGCGTACTTCTGCGGGAGTGCCATCTCTCCGCAACGGACTTCGCCGCCAACCGCAAGGTAACGCCGCAACACGTGAACAACTGGTTCAAACGCGGCATCCCCATGGCGCGCATGGAAGAAGTGGCCGAACTGCTCAGCGTCAACGTTCGCTGGCTGCGCAGCGGCGAAGGTCCAAAACACCCCGGAGAAGACTGCAGCAACATCGGACTGAACGTCCCAACTAAAACACGGCCCGAACGCACAGGTGCTCGCGATGAACTGGACATGCCATTCTACAGCGAACTCGTGACTCAGCCCCCCGGCCAGACCAGCATCGGCGAAATCCATGGTCACAAAGTGCGCTTGGCGCGCCGCGTTCTCGATGCCATGGACGTCCAACTGCATAACGCCATCTGCGTCGCCATGGTCGGCAACAGCATGGCCGACAAGATTCAGGACGGCTCGCTCATCGGCGTAGACCGCGGCCGCATTAACGTCATCGACGGCGAAATTTACGCCCTCGAACACGACGGCATGCTCAGGGTGAAATACCTCTATCGTCTTCCCGGCGGTGGCCTGCGACTGCGCAGCCACAACGCCAGCGAATACCCCGATGAAATCTTCAGCGCCGAACAGATACAGGACCAACACATCCACATTCTCGGCTGGATCTTCTGGTGGTCCACCCTCAACAACCGCCGCCACCCCGCCACCTTGCCCTGACGGATAAAAAGCGGCGCCTGAAAGACTCATGGCAGCGCACCAGGACTGGGCAGACGGAGCAAGAGTGAGTATCCTGCACGCCTTCGTTTCAACACCCATCGGCTACCCGCTAATGGGTGATCGACCAGACGCCGCCCTGTGCGACGCCTCGTCTACCTTACAAGCGCCTGCACGCAGCGCGCACTTTTGCGGATGGGTGCGGATAGCCAAAAACTAACCAAACCTGTCACCGAGAAGCCGGCCACAAGCCGGCTTTTTAATGCCCGCCTATTGAGACTTTGCACATTTCAGCATCTTTTCCAGATGCATGCACCGTGCTAGCCTTCCGTCCCCGCTGTATCTCAATGGACTGAGTTCTCAAACAAGGAGTAAGCAATGCGCGCTATCGGCAACTTTCTGTGGTTCATCCTCGGTGGTCTCTTCATGGGCCTGGCCTGGTGGATCATCGGCGTCCTCGCCTTTGTGACCATCATCGGCATCCCATGGGGCAGAGCCTGCTTTGTGATCGGCCAGTTTTCCTTCTTCCCGTTTGGCAAAGAAGCGATCAGCCGCAAAGAACTGCACCTGAAAGACGACATTGGCACCGGTGGCCTTGGCCTGCTGGGCAACATCGTCTGGTTTGTCCTCGGTGGATTGTGGCTGGCATTGGGGCATGTGATGTCGGCTCTCGCGTGCTTCATCACCATCATCGGCATCCCCTTCGGAATTCAGCATCTGAAGCTGGCTGGCATCGCTCTCGCACCGATCGGGAAGACCATCGTAGCCAAGGAAGTTGCCGAGATGGCGAGGAAGGCGAATGCTGAGGAGTCGGTGAGAGTGTTGCGAGCTGGCGCGTAAGTGGCCTGGCGGGGGCGGTATCTGACTGCTCCCTTCTGTCACAACACCTGCCTGCCCGGCGCCTTACCCAAACCGCCACTACGACCAAAGACCCCCACTCCTGCCCCCTAAAGAACCATTTAGCCCCCCTCTTCATGCTCCTAGGATGACCCTCACTTGATGAGTGGACCTCCGGCCTCCCGGCCAAATAACCATAAGAAGAGGATTAATCAATGAGCAGCACGTTCTTCATTCCGTCTGTGAACATGATGGGCATCGGCAGTCTCGACGAGGCGACAGACGCGATCCGCAAGTATGGGTTTCGTCACGCATTGATCGTGACCGACGCCGGGCTGGCCAAGACAGGGGTCGCGGCGAAGGTGGCCGGGCTGCTGCAACAGCAGGATATCAATGCCACGATCTTCGACGGCGCCAAGCCCAACCCGACGGTCAGCAACGTGGAGAAAGGCCTGGAGCAACTGAAGCTCTGCGGCGCGGACTTCATCATTTCTCTCGGTGGCGGCTCGCCCCATGACTGCGCCAAAGGCATCGCGCTGGTCGCGGCCAACGGCGGGGAAATCAGCGATTACGAAGGCGTCGATCAATCTGCCAAGCCCCAGATGCCCTTGATCGCGATCAATACAACGGCCGGTACGGCCAGTGAGATGACCCGTTTCTGCATCATCACCGACGAAACCCGCCACGTGAAAATGGCCATCGTTGACCGCAACGTCACACCCCTTCTGTCCGTGAACGACCCGTCGCTGATGGCCGCGATGCCGAAAGGCCTGACCGCCGCGACGGGCATGGACGCACTGACTCACGCGATCGAAGCCTACGTCTCGACGGCGGCAACGCCGATCACCGACGCCTGCGCGCTGAAAGCCGTCGAGCTGATTTCTGCCAACCTGCGCACCGCCGTCGCCAACGGCAGCGACATGCCCGCACGGGAAAACATGGCGTACGCGCAGTTCCTCGCGGGGATGGCGTTCAATAACGCGTCGCTGGGTTATGTGCACGCGATGGCGCACCAGTTGGGCGGCTTCTACGACCTGCCCCACGGCGTGTGCAACGCGGTGCTGCTGCCGCACGTGGAAAGCTTCAACGCCAGCGTCTGCCCGGCGCGCCTGAAAGATGTGGCCACGGCCATGGGCGTTGACACGCAGCGTCTGGACAACGAAGCCGGTGCCGCCGCGGCCATCGCGGCGATCCGCAAACTGTCGGGCGACATCGGCATTCCGGGTGGTCTGGGCGAACTGGGCGCCAAGGCCGACGACATCCCTACTCTGGCGGCCAACGCCATGAAGGATGCCTGTGGCTTCACCAACCCACGCCCGGCGAACCAGGACCAGATCGAAGAGATCTTCCGCACGGCGATGTAAGCAGCCGATGCACTGATAAGGGGTTCGTATGGGCCCCTTATTCATTCTTTACATGGTGCTCGTGCAAGCTATTTGGGTCGCCGGGGTGCCAGCAATTCCGAACGCCCGATCTGAACGCGACCACTCTCTGCGGCGCGCGGCCCTGAAAATCCCGCCTCGCTGATTGCGGCATCCAGCCCTCGCAGATGCGGTGCAGATTTCGCGCTACGCAATGTTTCCATACCTTCGCTCCACGCATGAACCATGTGCTTGGCGACGTCCCGCCAGGCAGGTTCATTTTTCGACGCCTGGATCAGCTCTTCACCCACCTCAACAGCAGACTCGCAAAGCTGCTCGACCATCGCCGCATATTGCCTAGGTGGGATGCCCAGAACACTGTTGAAAAAAACCTCCAGCGTCCGCCCCGGTGTCCAGGTCTGACGCCCGCCCACAGGCAGCCCTGGCGGATTGGTCGCGAAACGGGGATAGGCCTGAGTGGTGACGAGGTCATAGATTGGCGTGTAGGTCACGTCGTCCCGAGAGGTGTAATAAAGCGCGATGTTTTTAGCGTGGCAATCAGCATTGCGAACGACGTAATTGGTCAGGATCTGCCAACCAAAATGCTCCCGCGCATCCCGCATTCGTTCGCTGGGGATATAAGGTCGAGTGGCGTTCCACACCCGCTCGGTCGTGGTTGCGTATTTTTCATGGGGCGGCAGGCCAAGAAGGCCGCAGGCATCTTCCACACCGTAAAGCGGACGCCCTTGCTGGTCGACATCGAAACGGTCCACGACCAACACGCGACCATCTTCGGACATTCGGCACGTGGCGACCGGCACGACCTGTAGCCGCGCAAGCACTTCCATCGTGTAGAACTCGTTGAGACCCAGATAGGGCGTTGTCTCGTCCGAGCCCTTGATGATGTGAAAGCCTGTACGAATCGTCGGTTTTCCGAGCGGGACGTCAGTCGGCTCGACGTCATGGGCGATGAATTTAGGGACCACGCCAGAGACCGCTGCACGGGCATAGCGTCGCACCAGCCCTGCGAAATGCTCGGTCGTGTTCTCCGCTTTCAACAGCTGTTCGATTTCCAGTGGGGCCATTTCCACGCCAGGCGCTACGCCTTCCGGGGTCACCGTGACGCGCCCGATGCCCGCACCGCCAATGACAGCGAGTAAGGACAGATCGGTGCCATCCAGAAGCGGTCCAAATTCTTCCCGAATGACGCCGAGCAAATACCCTTCAGGCAGGTTTTGCCGGAAGAATGGAAACAGATCACGCGGCCAGCGCCACGGCGCCTCGCGAACCGGCAGGGCAAGGCTCACAAAATCTGCAACGGAGGTGCCCGGCAGGTAGTGGAGAACATACTCGTCGCGCTCGCGATAAAGCTGGGCGACCTTACTGGCGCCGACATGCACATCCAGTCGCATCATTCGAACGCCCCTGAACGCTGCTCCGCCAGGATGTCTTCAACCGTCCGCTGATGACCGGCCTTCACCAGTCTCAAGTCATACCCTGCTGCTTCGAGCAGGCGGACTAACGCTGAAACGCTCATATCGCCTTTGGCCAGGGTTTCCATGCGGGCCACGGTCGAGCGCGACACGCCCGCTCGGTTGGCGATGGCTTCCTGGCTCAGTTGAGCATCACTGCGCGCGTGCTTGAGCATCTCGGCGATATCGAAAAGAGTGGACACGTTGTAGCCCTCAAGCACCAAAAACGTAGGTAATGCCTATTTTTGTAGCTCATGAGACACAACAATTCAAGACAGAGGCGTGATCCGAACGCAAACCGGAAAAGCTGAGACTGTAGCCCGCGAGCATCAAGCTCGATGCGAAGACGGTTTTTTGTAGCCCAGGAGCATCAATCCGCCTGCGGTTCGGCTTTTAGGATGTGCTCAAGAAATAGCCCCGCCGCTGTCGACAGTCCTTCTCTCGACCGCACGCAAACGCTCAATTCACGACTCGCCCACGCTTCATCCAGACGCACCGCCTTTGCACCATCGAGTTTGTAAATCCCGACACTGCCCTCGGGCATGATGCCGATGCCGACGCCCGCCTGAACCATCAGGCAGAGCGCGTCGTAGCTGGAGACTTCCATGCGAATTTTCAGGGAGCGGCCGAGATCATTGGCAGCTTTGATCAGTTGGAAGTTGAGGTGGGTGCCGCTGCGCAGAGTGACGTAAGGGTGGTCGAGGGTGTCGTTGAAGCTGACGGTTTCGAGCTCGGCCAAAGGGTGGTCGTTGGGCACGAGCAGGACCAGGCGGTCAGTGCGAAACGGAAAGACTTCGATGTCGGCGCCGTGTGGCAGCCGGGTGAAGATGCCGATATCGGCGCGGTTTTCGGCGACTGCCTTGGTGATGGCCAGGCTTTGCTGTTCTTCAAGGCTGATGTTGATCAGCGGGTAGTTGGCCATGAAGGATTTGATCAGGCCGGGCATGAATTGGGTGATGGCCGAGATGTTGGCCAAAACGCTGACCGAGCCGCGCCGCCCGTGGGAGTAGTCGCGCATTTGCACGACGATTTCGTTGAGGTTGTTCAGCGCGCTGCGGGCCATGAACAGAAGCGACAGCCCCGCGTCCGTGGGGGTGATGCCTTTGTTGGTGCGGTTGAGCAGTTTGGAGTCGAGCAGTTCTTCCAGTTCGCTGAGTCGCTTGCTCACCGCAGCCGCAGCGATGTGTTCACGCTGGGCGGCGGCCGCGATGGTGCCTTCTTCGACGACACTGACGAAAAGGCGCAGCGAAACGGGGTCGAGCTTCATGAGAGGTACCGGGCGTTGGCCTGCGTGGCCGCCATAGTACCTCGTCATGTCGTGGGTCAGAACTGGCCCGACAGCAGATGGCCGGCGTTCGGCACTTGGGCCTTGAGGCCGAGGCTTTTCAGAATCTGGTAGACCGTGGCGACGGACGCCGACAGCACCGGCTTGTCGAGACGATCCTGTACGACCTGAATCGCAGGCAGCGACGGCATTTGTACGCAGCATGACAGAACGACGCCATCGGCTTGTCCGATGTTGAGCTTGTCGGCGTGGGCCACCAGGTTCATCGGGTCCAGACGACCGACTTCGAGGTTGTCGGACACTTCCAGGCTGATGGAATCGACCACTTCAATGCCCGCCGCTTCGATGTAGTCGATGACCTGTTGGGTCAGGGGCTTCATGTACGGGGTGATGATCGAGATTTTCTTGTAATTGAGCAGGTTGAGGCTGTCGATTAACGCGCCCGCCGAGCTGAGCACCGGGGCGTTGGACTTGTTGCCGACAACGGTTTTGCCCAGACGCTCCTGCGAGACTTTGTGATAGCCCGCGCCCTGGCACATGATCGCCACCAGACAGGCATAAGCCATGACGTCCACCCGCGCATCGCTCAGCTCCAGCGCGCAACGGTCGCTGTCGATGTCCATCTTTTTCAGCTCTTCAGGGCTGACGTGCATCATGCGCATGCGCGAAGAGTGGAAGGTGAAATGCTCTTCCGGAAACAGACCGTAACGGGAGGTCAGCATCGCCGGAATTTCGGTTTCCATGGTGGTGTTGGAGCTGGGAACGATTTGGCCGATTCGAAAGTTTTTCATGGGTTCTCCTTTCAGTTCGCCGGCAACGACCGGGTAGGCGACCGATGTTAGGAGTGCGTGACAGAGGCGTACATCAGGCATTGACGAGCCTGCCATCGCGGATGGCGATGGCAGGCGGATGAGGTGAGCAGTGGCGCATCACAGATTTCGGGCCGAACCCTATGCCCCTTTGGGAGCGAATTCACTCGCGAGAGATGGCCAGGCGACAGGGATGCATCGTCCGAACGCCCCCTCTCGCGAATGAATTCGCTCCCACAGAAAGAGAGGCGTCAGAAAAGTTCAAGGTTGATGTCAGGCGTTGGAGAGTTCACCGACAGGCTGCGCTGCCTCGGTTTTGTGGTTGCCCAGCATGGCTTTGGGAATCGACAGGATCAGGCCCGCGCTGACGAACAGGCAGGCCCCCAGCACGTAGGTGCCGTTGTTGATGTTGCCTGTCAGGTTCTCGGCAACGGCCGTAATCATCGAACCGGTGAAGCCCGAGAGATTGCCAATGGCGTTGATCATGCCAATGCCCGCAGCGGCCGCGACACCTGACAGCACCGTACCGGGCAGGGTCCAGTAGATCGGCATCAGGCTCAGCACGCCGGACGCCGACACACTGAGGAAGACAATCGACAGCACGACGTTGTTGGCAAAATACGCGCTGAGGATCAGCCCGATGCCACCGATGATCGCGGGAATCGCCGCGTGCAGCCGACGCTCACCGGTCTTGTTGGAATGACGCGCATTGAGGGTCATGGCAATCACGGCGATGCCGTAGGGAATGGCCGTCAGCAGGCCGATGTCCAGTGGGTTGGAGATGCCAGCGCTCTTGATGATCGATGGCATCCAGAACGCCAGGCCATAGAAACCTGTGTTGAAGGTCAGCAGAATCAGCACCAGCAACCAGACCCGACCGTTGAAAAACACTTCGCGCAAGCTCGACGCTTTACCTGTGCTATCGGTCTGCAGGTTGGCCTTGAGCATTGCCTTCTCTTGCGGGGACAGCCATTTGGCGGCGTCGATGTTGTTGGCCATGAAAGCCAGCACTACAAAGGCCATGATCACCGACGGAATGCCTTCGATGATCAACAGCCATTGCCAGCCCGCCATACCCTGCACACCTTGCATGCGAGTCATCAGCCAGCCGGAAATCACCCCGCCCAGTGTCAGACTGATCGGCATGGCCATCAGGAAGCCGGACATTACTCGGCTTTGACGACGGGTCGGAAACCAATAGTTGAGGTAAAGGATGACGCCGGGAAAGAAACCTGCCTCACATATGCCGAGCAGAAAACGCAGCACGTAGAACATGGTTTCCGACTCGATGTGGAAAAACTTCGCCAATGGCACCGTGAAGGCAACGGCCATTGAAACGATGGCCCAACTGAGCATGATCCGAGCGATCCAGAACCGTGCGCCGAAGCGATGCAGCAAGAGGTTGCTCGGCACTTCGAAGATGAAATAGCCCCAGAAGAAGATGCTCGCGCCCAATGCATAGATCGTGTTGCTGAATTGCAGGTCGTTGAGCATGTCCAGCTTGGCGAAGCCGATGTTCACACGATCGAGGTACGCCGCCATGTAGCACAGCAGCAGGACGGGAAGGATGCGCAGAATGACTTTGCGGTAAGTGCGATCTTCGAATCTGGCTTGTTCGGCGCCCGAGGATTCGGGCAGGCGAGCGGATGCGGTTGCCATGGTGGGACCTCCAGGCACTGAACGCGCCTGTATTGTTGTTATGGGGGTCAAGACACGAGCGGATGGTACTGACAACCGATAGATGAAGAATAATGAGATGTTTCCATTGATCGATAACCCGAGGTTATCGACTCACGCGAGCATTCTCCGTATGCGCCAGCAGGATTTCGGCAAACTCTGACGCAGCGCCGAGCAGCGGTTCACCTTTGCGGGTCAGGATTCCGTAGTCCTGGGGCGCCAGCTTCAAAGGAGTGTTCAGCACCTTCAGCAGGCCGCTTTCCAGATGGGGCTGAGCCATCGGCGCTGGCAACATGGCGATCATCGGCCCCGATTGCAGCACTTGAAGGAAGGTCTGCATCGAAATGGTGTCGATGGTGTTTCTCGGCAGCGCGATACCCGCCTTGGCAAAGGCCTGCTCCATTCGCGCCCGGATCGGCGTGCCCACCGGGTAGAGAATCCAGGGCCAATTGCCCAGTTCCTCAAGTGGCGTTTCTTTCAACGCGTTCAGCGGATGCTGACTGTTGACGACCATGCAGAAAGGCTCGGGCGCCAATGCCTTGAAGTCATACACTTGCTGTTGGTTCTCGTTGGTGTATCGAGCCACGGCCAAGTCAAGCTTCTTGTCCTCGAGCATTTCCATCAGGTGGTCGCTGGTCTGTTCCACGATCTCGATTGAGAGCAAGGGCCAGCGCTGCTTCAACTGCACGATCGCGCTGGGCAGCACGACGGCGGTGGCAGCGAAGATCGCGCCCACCTTCAGAAACCCGTGACCGCCTTCGCGCAGGCTGCTGATCTGGTCAACGAACTTGTTCGCGTCATTCAACGCAATTTGCGCGTAACGCACGACGTGTTCACCCAACGCAGTGGGCGGCATGTTGCGCGGCAGGCGCTCGAAGAGGTCGAATCCCAGCAACCGCTCGATTTCACGGAGCATCTTGCTGACGGCAGGTTGGCTGAGGTTCATGTGCAAGGCGGCGGCGTGCATGTTACGGGTCCGCGCCAAGGTGTCGATCAACACCAGATGCTTGAATTTGAGCCAGTTACAGACTGTCTGAAAGGACAGATCGGACATGGGAGCAGCCTCAATTTTCGATAACCCAGTGTTATCGATAATTGAGCAGATGTCATTGGAGTTTATCGCCGTCGCTGATTAGGGTCGGTAGCAAAAGCACAAGAACCTTCGAGGACTGCCATGCCTATTCAACTGACTCCCGAGAACACGCTGCCTGCTGATGGCCTCAGTGGCACATTGATTGGTCGGGCCTGGGTGCCCGGCAAGGTCAGCGGACCCTCACCCGTGGTTTTGCGCAGTGACGGGGTGTTCGATCTGTCCGAACGCTTCGCCACGTTGAGCGAGTTGTTAGAGGCGCAATCGCCTCTCCAGGCGGTGCGCGAAACCCAAGGCACGTTGATTGCCAGCCTCGAAGACCTGCTCGCCAATTCCACCGCCACCCCTGACCTCGACAAAGCCTTTCTGCTGGCACCGGCCGACTTGCAGGTGATCAAGGCCGCGGGTGTGACGTTCGCCGCCAGCATGATTGAGCGCGTCATTGAAGAGCAGGCTGCGGGCGACCCGGCCAAGGCCGAAAGCGTACGGGCAATCGTGCAAGGCGCCATCGGCGATAACTTGCGCAACATCAGGCCAGGCTCCGATCAGGCAAAAACCCTCAAAGCACTGCTGATCGAGCAGAAAATGTGGTCGCAATACCTGGAGGTCGGCATCGGCCCTGATGCCGAGATTTTCACGAAAGCGCCCGTATTGGCCTCCGTGGCCAGCGGCAGCCAAATCGGCATTCATCCGAAATCGGAATGGAACAATCCAGAGCCTGAAGTGGTGCTGGCGGTGAACAGTCGCGGGCAGATTCATGGCGCAACCCTCGGCAACGACGTTAATTTGCGTGACTTCGAAGGTCGCAGCGCATTGCTGCTCAGCAAAGCCAAGGACAACAACGCGTCCTGCGCGATCGGCCCGTTCATTCGACTGTTCGACGAGACGTTTTCGATGGACGACGTGCGCCATTGCGTGGTCGACCTGCGCGTCAAAGGTGAAGACGGCTACGTTCTCAAGGGCTCCAGTTCCATGTCGCAGATCAGCCGCGACCCGGAAGACATCGCGGCCCAGACCCTCAACGCGAATCACCAGTACCCGGACGGTTTCCTGCTGTTTCTCGGCACCCTGTTCGCCCCGACCGAAGACCGGGATACCGTCGGCAGCGGTTTTACCCACAAATTGTTGGATCAGGTCAGCATCAGCAGCCGGTTGCTCGGCGGCCTGCATAACGAAGTCACCCACAGCAGCCACGCAACGCCGTGGACGTTCGGGGTCGGCGCGCTGTTTCACAACCTGGCGGCGCGGGGATTACTGTCGCGTTAATTCGCGCGCTGACGTCATGCTGTAGTCGTGTTGCCAGATATTCCAATGACAAGAGAAGCCCGAACCATGTCCGAATCACCCAAACGCCCCCTGCGCAGCCAGCAATGGTTCGATGACCCCTCCCACGCCGACATGACGGCGCTCTACGTCGAGCGTTACATGAATTACGGTTTGACCCGGGAAGAACTGCAATCCGGACGTCCAATCATTGGCATCGCACAAACCGGCAGTGATCTGGCCCCTTGCAATCGTCATCATCTGGAACTCGCGCAACGGGTGAAGGCGGGGATTCGAGACGCGGGCGGTATCCCGATGGAATTCCCGGTGCACCCAATGGCCGAGCAGACCCGCCGCCCCACGGCAGCGCTGGACCGCAATCTTGCGTATTTAGGCCTCGTTGAAATCCTCCATGGCTATCCGCTGGACGGAGTCGTGCTGACCACCGGCTGCGACAAAACCACCCCGGCCTGCCTGATGGCCGCAGCCACCACTGACCTCCCGGCGATCGTCTTGTCTGGCGGACCCATGCTCGACGGCCGTCACAAGGGCGAGTTGATCGGCTCTGGCACCGTGCTCTGGCATGCGCGCAATCTGCTGTCGGCGGGCGAGATCAACTACGAAGGCTTCATGGAAATGACCACCGCCGCGTCGCCATCGGTGGGTCACTGCAACACCATGGGCACGGCGCTGTCGATGAACGCGCTGGCCGAAGCGCTGGGCATGTCGTTGCCCGGCTGCGCGAGCATTCCGGCTCCTTATCGCGAGCGGGGCCAGATGGCGTACCTCACAGGCAAACGCATCTGCGACCTGGTGCGTGAAGACGTGCGGCCTTCGCAGATCATGACCCGTGAAGCTTTTGAAAACGCGATTGCCGTGGCCTCAGCGCTGGGCGCATCGAGCAACTGCCCGCCGCACCTGATCGCCATCGCTCGCCACATGGGGGTCGAATTGAGTCTGGATGACTGGCAGCGCATCGGTGAGGACATTCCGCTATTGGTGAACTGCATGCCGGCGGGGAAATACCTGGGCGAAGGGTTCCATCGTGCGGGCGGCGTACCGGCAGTGATGCACGAACTGCAAAAAGCCGGAAAACTGCATGAGGACTGTGGCTCGGTGTCGGGCAAAACCATTGGCGAGATCGTGCGTAACACCCTCGCCCACGACGCCGACGTGATTCGCCCCTACGACGATCCACTCAAGCACCGTGCGGGCTTCATCGTGTTGAGCGGCAATTTCTTCGACAGCGCGATCATGAAGATGTCGGTGGTCGGCGAAGCGTTTCGCAAGACGTATCTGTCCGAGCCGGGCGCAGAGAACAGCTTCGAAGCGCGCGCCATCGTCTTCGAAGGGCCAGAGGACTACCACGAGCGTATCAATGACCCGGCGCTTGAAATCGATGAGCGCTGCATTTTGGTGATTCGTGGCGCAGGCACCGTGGGCTATCCGGGGAGTGCCGAGGTGGTGAACATGGCCCCTCCCGCCGAACTGATCAAGCGCGGCATCGACTCCTTGCCGTGCCTGGGAGATGGCCGCCAGAGCGGCACTTCGGCCAGCCCTTCCATCCTGAACATGTCGCCTGAAGCAGCGGTGGGCGGCGGCTTGGCGCTGTTGAAAACCAATGACCGGCTGCGCGTGGACCTGAACAATCGCAGCGTGAACGTATTGGTCAGCGACGAAGAAATGGCCGAGCGCCGTGCGCATTTCGAACCGAAAATGCCTGCGTCCCAAACGCCGTGGCAGGAGTTGTATCGCCAGTTGGTGGGGCAACTGTCGACAGGGGGCTGTCTGGAACCCGCGACGTTGCACTTGAGGGTAATTGCCAGAAGCGGCGAGCCACGGCATTCCCATTGACCTGCTCGCTGACACCCTGATCGCGTGGAAAGGCAAAACCTGTGGGATCGAATGCATTCGTGAAAGATGGATCAGGCCGCCGAAAGGCATTGAGCGTGCGACCCCTTCGCGAATGAATTCGCTCCTACAGGAAGTCCGTGTTTGCCCAGTGACAACATGAGCACTGCGCTTACAACAACGTCGGCAACCCGCTTTCAGACTCCGCAAACCGGCTCTTCAACATCGAATACAACTGCTGCACCGCCGGGGAATATTGCTGACGATGGGGATAAACGAAATTCAGCGGCGCTGGTTCGCCATGGTAATCCGGCAACAGCAGCTCCAATCTTCCCGCCAGCACATCCTCGCGCACATCGACCCACGATTTATAAGCGATGCCCTCGCCCGCCACCGCCCAACGACGAACCAGATCGGCATCGTCGGTCAGCAGCGGCCCCGCGACCGTGAACACCCGCCCGCCCACCGGCCATTTGTCATAAACCCGGCCATGAATGATGTACAGCAGGCAGTCGTGCTGCAGCAGATCATCGGACGCCGCAGGCCGCCCCTTGCGCGCCAGATAATCGGGGGAGGCCACCAATACGCGACGATTCCAGGGGGCCAGCGGCAGCGCGATGTAATTGGCGTCTTCGATCACGCCGCTGCGAATCGCCACGTCCACCGGATCGCGGAAAATATCGGCCACTTGATCGGAGACGAAGAGGCGCAGGTTCAACGAAGGATGTTGCCGACGAAACCCGGTCAGCCATTCCAGCATCACGTTGCGCCCCAGATCCGACGGCATGGACACTTGCAGCGTGCCTTGCAGCTCGGCACTTTCGCGGCGCAATTTTTCGCGCCCTTCTTTCAACGCATCGAGCACCGTTCGTGCGGTCGGCAGGTATTGCTCGCCCTCTGCCGTGAGGCGCAGGCTGCGGGTCGAACGGGCGAACAGGCGAATGTCCAGTTCGCGTTCCAGGCGTTTGATCGCCGCCGCCACTTGCCCTGGCAGCAGATCAACCTCCCGTGCCGCATTGGAAAAACTGCCCAGCGCGGCAGTTCGAACGAACAGCGTCAGATCGTCGATGCGGATCATTTTCACTCCAGCTGTGAAAGTGTTGGTGGAGTGTGCCGGTTTTTCTTTTCGGTAGAGAAGAACAAGATGCGCCCATCGACCTGAACATTCATTTGCATTCATAAAGAGACCGCCATGAAAGCCATCGCCTTTACCCAACACGGCCTGCCCATCGAAGACCCGAAATCCCTGATGGACATGGACCTGCCTAAACCTGTCCCCGGCCCACGAGACCTGCTGGTGGAAGTGCGCGCCCTGTCAGTGAATCCGGTGGACACCAAAGTCCGCGCAGGTTCGGCGACCACCGAACCGAAAGTCGTCGGCTGGGATGCCGTTGGCGTCGTGCGGGAAACCGGCAGCGACGTCACGCTGTTCAAGGCAGGTGACGAGGTGTTCTACGCGGGCTCCATCGCCCGGCCCGGCAACTACAGCGAATTCCATTTGGTGGACGAGCGCATCGTCGGTCGCAAACCGAAAAGTATCGACAACGCCCACGCCGCCGCACTGCCGCTGACGTCGATCACCGCGTGGGAACTGCTGTTCGACCGCCTGGGCGTGAAAGAAGGCGAGGGCGAAGGCGACAGCCTGTTGATCATCGGCGCGGGCGGCGGTGTGGGTTCGATCCTTGTGCAACTGGCGCGTCAATTGACCAAATTGACCGTGATCGGTACCGCGTCGCGCCCGGAAACCCAGGAATGGGTCAAAGACCTCGGCGCCCATCACGTGATCGACCATAGCCAGCCGCTGGTGGCGCAACTGGAGAAAATCGGCGTGGGCCAGGTCAGCCATGTCGCCAGCCTCACCCACACTGACAGTTACTTTCCGCAACTGATCGAGGCACTGCGCCCGCAGGGGAAACTGGCGCTGATTGACGACCCGAAAGCCCTCGATGTGATGCCGATGAAGCGCAAAGCGCTGTCGTTGCACTGGGAGTTGATGTTCACCCGGTCGCTGTTCGAAACGCCAGATATGATCGCCCAGCACGAACTGCTTGACCGGGTTTCGAGCCTGATCGACCAAGGCGTGCTGAAAACCACGCTGGGCGAGCACTTCGGCACCATCAATGCCGAAAACCTGCGCCGCGCCCACGCCGTGATCGAAAGCGGCAAAGCCAAGGGCAAGATCGTTCTCGAAGGTTTTTAAGCCCTCGTTCGGAGGGCATCCGCTGTGGCAGCATGGTTTTCGGCGGTGGCCGCCTCAAACAGGCCACCACCGGCAGGCCATGCTGCAGGGCGATCACCCTCCCACAGGGGTATCAGCGCACGGCTTACTGGCGACGACGATCTCAAGCACGCCATCACCGGCAATCCATGCTGCTACCGCTACAATGTCGGCGCCCACAATGCTCGGTGGCATGCTCATATCGCATAATTGTCGCGGCAATAGACCGGCGCTGAACGCCCTCCGCCCGGCACCTCTCATTTGCCCCAATGCCCTCGCTCTGCTAGTGTCGCGCCGGTTTAACGTCTACCGGGATAGCCGCCATGGCCCGCAAGAAAGCTGCACTGGATTTCGAACAGTCCCTCACGGATTTGCAAACGCTGGTTGAGCGTCTGGAGAACGGCGAGCTGTCGCTGGAAGACTCGTTGACCGCTTTCGAACAAGGCATCCGTCTGACCCGCGAGTGTCAGAGCGCGCTGGCGCAAGCCGAGCAGAAGGTGCAAGTGTTGCTGGAACGCGATGGCGAACTGGCCGAGGAACCCTTCGACGCGGAACAGCCAGAATGATTGCCGAGTATCAGGCCCTCAGTCAGGCACGCGTCAATGCGGCGCTGGACAGCCTGTTCAACGCCCCCTCTCCTGAGCTGAACCGTCTTTACGAAGCCATGCGCTACAGCGTCACCAATGGCGGCAAGCGCGTGCGCCCGCTGCTGGTGTACGCAGCCTGTGAAGCGCTGGGCGGCAACGCCGAACACGCTAACGGCGCAGCTTGTGCCGTCGAGCTGATCCACGCGTATTCGCTGGTGCACGACGACCTGCCCGCCATGGACGACGACGATCTGCGTCGCGGCCTGCCGACCACTCACAAAGCGTTCGACGAAGCCTGTGCCATCCTCGCCGGTGACGGCCTGCAAAGCCTGGCGTTCAGCGTGTTGAGCGACGGCAAACTCACTCCGCAAGACGCAGAGACCCGTTTGAAAATGGTCGCCACCCTCGCCCACGCCGCAGGCCCGGCGGGCATGGTTGGCGGACAGGCCATCGACCTTGGCTCGGTCGGCCTCAAGCTGGACCAGACCGCGCTGGAAATCATGCACCGGCATAAAACCGGGGCGCTGATCGAAGCGAGCGTTCGTCTCGGTGCGCTGGCCAGCGGTCATGCCAGCCAGGTGCAACTCGACTCGCTGCAAATCTACGCCCGCGCCATCGGCCTGGCGTTTCAGGTGCAGGATGACATTCTCGACGTCGAAAGCGATACCGCGACCCTCGGCAAGCGCCAGGGCGCCGACATCGCTCGCGACAAGCCGACCTACCCTGCGCTGTTGGGCCTGGAAGAAGCCAAACATTACGCGCTGGAACTCCGCGATCAGGCGCTGGTGGCGCTGCGACCTTTCGACGCGGCCGCCGAGCCATTGCGCGCGTTGGCGCGCTATATCGTTGAACGTCGTAACTGACAGGCTATCCGCCAAACACGCCACCCTGCGGCAGCACGGTATGCCAGCGGCAGCGATCCTGCGGACATGACCGCCAGCAAGCCACGCGGCTACAGCGGGATGTGCCGTTTGAACCTGCCGATTTGAGCACCCATCGATTGCGTTTCATGGGCAGCTCGCGATGCATCAGGTAAACTGCCGCCTCTTTTACTTATAACGATTCGCCTGATGCCCACGACGTTCAAAGAGATTCCCCGCGAGCGCCCGTCCACGCCACTGCTCGACAAGGCAGTGACGCCGGACGGCCTGCGCCGGTTAGGTGAAGCCGAGCTCGAAGCCCTGGCTGACGAACTGCGCCTGGAGCTGCTCTACACCGTTGGCCAGACCGGCGGGCACTTCGGTGCCGGCCTTGGCGTCATTGAGCTGACCGTGGCCCTGCACTACGTCTTCGACACCCCCGACGACCGGCTGGTCTGGGACGTTGGCCATCAGGCGTACCCGCACAAGATCCTCACCGGTCGCCGCGAGCAGATGTCGACCCTGCGCCAGAAAGGCGGTGTGGCCGCCTTCCCGCGTCGCAGCGAAAGCGAGTACGACACCTTTGGCGTCGGTCACTCCAGCACCTCCATCAGCGCCGCGCTTGGCATGGCCGTTGCCAATCGCCTGCAAGGCAACGGTCGCAAGGCCATCGCCGTGATCGGTGACGGCGCGCTGACGGCAGGCATGGCCTTTGAGGCGTTGAACCACGCCCCTGAAGTCAACGCCGATATGTTGGTGATCCTCAACGACAACGACATGTCGATCTCGCGCAACGTCGGCGGGCTGTCGAATTACCTGGCGAAGATTCTGTCCAGCCGCACCTACGCCAGCATGCGCGAAGGCAGCAAGAAAGTGCTGTCGCGTCTGCCCGGCGCGTGGGAAATCGCCCGCCGCACCGAAGAGTACGCCAAAGGCATGCTGGTTCCCGGCACCCTGTTCGAAGAGCTGGGCTGGAATTACATCGGCCCTATCGACGGTCACGACCTGCCGACGCTGATCGCCACCCTGCGCAACATGCGTGACCTCAAAGGCCCGCAGTTCCTGCATGTGGTCACCAAAAAGGGCAAGGGGTTCGCCCCGGCCGAAGTCGATCCGATCGGCTATCACGCGATCACCAAGCTCGACCCGGTCAACGCCCCTGTCGCGCCGAAAAAGGCCAGCGGGCCGAAGTATTCCGGTGTGTTTGGTCAGTGGTTGTGCGACATGGCTGCCGCAGATGAGCGTCTGGTCGGCATCACCCCGGCCATGAAAGAAGGCTCGGACCTGGTCGAATTCAGCGAGCGCTTCCCGGAGCGGTATTTCGACGTGGCCATCGCCGAGCAGCATGCGGTGACACTGGCGGCAGGCATGGCCTGCGAAGGCGCCAAGCCCGTCGTGGCGATTTATTCGACCTTCCTGCAACGCGGATACGATCAACTGATCCACGACGTGGCGGTGCAGAACCTCGACGTGTTGTTTGCCATCGACCGCGCCGGTCTGGTGGGCGAAGACGGCCCGACCCACGCAGGCAGCTTCGATCTGTCGTACCTGCGCTGCATCCCCGGCATGCTGGTGATGACGCCGAGCGACGAGAACGAACTGCGCAAAATGCTCAGCACCGGCCACCTGTTCAACGGCCCTGCGGCGGTGCGCTATCCACGCGGCACTGGCCCGAATGCCGTGATCGACAACGGCCTGGAGCCGCTTGAAATCGGCAAGGGCATCGTCCGCCGTCAAGGCAGCAAAGTCGCCATGCTGGTGTTCGGCGTGCAACTGGCCGAGGCATTGGTCGTTGCGGAAAAAATCGACGCCACGGTGGTCGACATGCGTTTCGTCAAACCGCTGGACGAGGCACTGGTCCGCGAAATAGCAGCCCATCACGACCTGCTGGTGACTATCGAAGAGAACGCCATCATGGGTGGCGCGGGCGCGGCGGTGAGCGAGTTCCTGGCACGGGAGAACATTCTCAAGTCTGTGCTTCACCTGGGCCTGCCGGACAGCTACGTCGAACACGCCAAACCGGCGCAGATGCTCGCGGAATGCGGGCTGGACGCCGACGGAATCGAAGCGTCGATCAATGCACGTCTGGCCAAAATCTAAACGCCATACGCTCCCCGGTCATCTGACACCCTGCTAATTCAGGATGCCAGATGATCTGTGGGAGCGAATTCATTCGCGATGCGGTATCTCTGTCGATGGAGATGCGTCGCCTGTACTGGCCTCTCGCGAATGAATTCGCTCCCACAGACTTTGCCCTCGAAATAACATGAATTTCTCTCGCGTCGCTCTCCTTCTATCTCTGCTGCCATCCGCCCACGCCTTCGCCGATACCCCCAACCGCGAAGACGCCCTGAAACTCCCCGACGTGCTCATCAGCGCCAATCGCCAAGTCGAACAGCGCGACGCCAGCACGGCGGCGAACACGGTGTTCACACGAGCCGACATCGAACGCCTGCAACCCACCAGCGTCACTGACCTGCTGAACCGGGTGCCCGGTGTGCAGGTGGCGCAAAGCGGTGGGCGCGGCAGTCTGCCGGGGATTTACATTCGCGGGACCAAGGCCGCGCAGAGTCTGGTGCTGGTCGATGGCCAGCGCATTGCCAACGCCACGTCTGCGGATAGCGCGCTGCAATACCTCAACGTCGACCAGATCGAACGGGTGGAAGTGCTACGCGGTTCACGTTCGGTGGTGTACGGAGCGGATGCCATTGGCGGCGTGATCCAGATCTTCACCCGACGCGGCGCCGAACAAGGCCTGCAAGCGCGGTTGCACACGGGTTTCGGCAATCGCGGCACGTCGCAGAACAGTCTGGGGCTGTCCGGCGGCGATGAGCGCACCCATTTCAACCTGAGTACCAGCCTTGACGAGACCAACGGCATCGACCGCACCGGCCCGTCCTTCGCCAGTGACGCTGATCACGACGCCTACCGTAATAAGTCCTACAGCCTGAACCTCAGCCACTGGCTGAACGATGACGTGGAAATCGGCGTTAACGTGCTGGATAACAAGGGCAAGACCGAATTCGACAACCCGTTCGGTCTGTTCGACCCGGTCACTTTCAACAGCGTCGGGCAACAGCAGTACAGCGATTTCGAGTTGAGCAGCTTGGGTACGTACCTGGATGCACGGATTAACGAGCGCTGGAAAACCCGTCTCGAAGTGGGCCACAGCGAAAATCGCGAGAAGACTGCCGACAAGCTCAGCGACGATCATTACGTCTTTAACACCTACCGCGATTCGGTGAACTGGCAGAACGACCTGACCCTCGACGACCGCAACAGCCTGATGCTCGGCGCGGACGGGTATGAGGATCGCGTCAACAGCAGCACGGCGTTCGACGAAGACAGCCGCTGGAACCGCGCCGTGTTCGTTCAACACCGCTTCAAAGGCGACGGGTTTTCCACTGAGCTGGGGCTGCGTCACGACAAGAACCAGCAATTCGGCAGCCAGAACACATGGAGCGGCGCGCTGACGATCCCGCTCAACGACGCCAATGACGTGCTTTTTTCCTACACCGAAGGCTTTCGGGCGCCGACGTTCAACGACCTGTATTACCCCGGTTTCAGTAACCCGAACCTCAAGCCCGAGCACTCGAAAAGCTACGAGGTGCAATGGCGCAGCCGGTTGAGCGAGACCCGCAAACTGGAAGCGTCGCTGTACCGTACGGATCTCAAAGACGCCATCGCACTGGATGCCGACTTCACCCCGCAGAACATCGGCTCGGCGCGAATCAACGGATTTGAGGCGTCGCTGGAGCAACAACTGTTCGGCTGGACGGGCAAGCTCGGCGCTTCGATCATCGACCCGGAAGATCGCGACACCGGCCACACCCTCAATCGCCGTGCGCGCCGAACGCTGAACCTGGACCTTGACCGTCAGTTCGACCGTCTCGGCGTTGGCGCAAGTTGGCAGGCGGTGAGCAGCAGCTACAACGACGAGGCCAACACGCAGGACATCGGCGGCTACGCCCTGTTCGGTCTGCGCAGCAGTTGGAAGGCCAGCCGCGACGTGAAGCTGGAATTCAAGCTGGATAACGCGCTCGACAAACGCTACAGCCGCACGCTGTACAGCTTTGACGGCAGCAATTATGGCTATCGCGAAGAAGGCCGGACATGGATGTTCGGCGTGACGTGGACGCCGGAGCTTTAGCTAACGAACAACGCTCCCACGGCCTTCGGGCAGGAGCGAAATTGCGAGATGGCCGTACGCCCTTCGGGCAGAATCAACACTGTGCGTTCAACGGTCGGGCGAGAGGGTTTCGCACAGTTTCTGCACCGCTTCCACCATCTGCCCGCTCGGTCGTTCGATGCCTTTGTCTGGCAACACCACAAAGCGGGCTTTCTGCGAAGGCCAGGCTTTCCACATCGCGAGCTGCGATGTGGAGCCTGCAACGACGACTCCAGGGCTGCGCTGCAAAACGGCTTCGAGGCTGACCTGCGGCGCAGGCTGCTTCAGGTCGTCGAACACATTCTTCGCCCCGCACACCTTCAGCGCATCGCTGATGATCTGCTCGCCGCCCACGGTGTACAACGGCTGATCCCACACCTGATAGAACACACTCACCGGCGTGTCCCGATGATAACGCGTTCTCAGGTCAGTCAATCGCTGACGAAACGCTGTCGCCACTTGCCTCCCCCGCTCCGCACGCCCCAGACGCTCGCCAATCTGCTCGATCTGATCGGCGAGTTGATCCAGCGTGTGAGGCTCGGCGGTGAAAGTGGGAATGCTCAGGCGCTGCAACTGATCACGCTGAGCCGCGCTGACACTCCCCGGCCACAGCAACAACAGATCCGGGCGCAAGCTGAGCAACTGCTCCATTTCCAGCTGCCCGTAGCGGCCCACTGAAGGCAGCGCCGCGACAGCCAAAGGGCGTTCTCCGCCGTCCTGTACGCCCACCAACAGATCGGCAGCGTCCAGTTCAATGACGATTTCAGTCAACGAAGGCGCCAGGCTAATGACCCGCTGGGCAGCGCTGACAGGGCAGGCCGCCAGCAACAGCAGACAGGCGATGAGGCGGCGCATCAGGCCAACTGACGAGGAATGCGATAGAGGTACAGAAGCACGACGCTGGACAGCGCCAATAGCGCCAGTGCCACCGCTTCGAGGTTGGCGAACACGGCCACTGCCGCGATCCACGCAGGCAACCCGGCGGCGAGGAACGCCATGCGCCGGTCGGCCGCAAGCCTGAGCCATGCAGCCGGTTCTTCGGGCGTATCGAGGGCTTTGCCGGTGGAGATCAGCGAACGCTTGTAGACACCGAACGGTTTGAGGCTGACGAACATCGAGGCGATGCCTGCGACGAACAACGGCAAGGCGAAAACCGAAGGACTGTCCGCCTCATCACCACCAAAAAACACACAGACAACGAGCAGCGGCCCCAGCGTCAATGCCAGTTGCCGCCACCACGCCAGCGCCAGACGACGGCGCACGTTGTTCCGTGTCACGCCGGATCGACCTCACTTTGGTGCTCATTGCCCATCATGTGGCCGAGTTTGCCTGCCTTTGTGGCCAGGTACAGTTTGTTGTGCGGGTTGTGGCCAGTGTGCAGCGGGACACGCTCGGCGACGGTAATGCCCATGTCTGTCAGCGCCTTGACCTTGCGTGGATTGTTGGTCATCAGACGCAGCGATTTCACGCCCAGATGCTCCAGCATCGGCAGGCAGATCGCGTAGTCACGCTGATCGGCCGCAAAACCCAGCCGCTCGTTGGCTTCGACCGTATCGGCACCGCCGTCCTGCAATTCATACGCACGAATCTTGTTCATCAGGCCGATACCGCGTCCTTCCTGACGCAAGTACAGCAGAACGCCACGGCCTTCAGAGGCAATGGCACGCAGGGCCGCTTCGAGTTGAGAACCGCAATCGCAACGCTGACTGAACAGCGCGTCGCCGGTGAGGCATTCGGAGTGCACGCGACCCAACACCGGAGCGCCGTCCGATACGTCACCGAGGCTGAGAACGACGTGTTCGCGACCGGTTTCCTCTTCGAGAAAGCCGTTCATTTTGAAAGTGGCAAAAGGGGTAGGCAGCTTGGAAGCCGCGACAAATACGACGGGCACCGTGTGCTCCTGATCAGTATGAGGACTGGAAATTAGCAAGGCGGCATTGTAACAGCAGGTTCCGGCAGACGCTTAGGTCGAATTGTCGGCCATTCAGATCAGGAAGTTTGATCATTGCCCACGCTTCGCCTTGCTGAGACCATCACCCGCTTCGAACGGATAGGGCTGTTTCCAACGTGCGAAGATAGGCCGCAGCTTTCCGGACTGCACCAGTTGTGCCATGCGCTGATCAAACAGGTCTCGTAGGAAACGGCCTCGCGAGTTATCAGCGAAGCTTAAATACAACGGGATGTCGGTCAGATACGTCGTACGAAATCGCTGCGGCTCTCGGGTCTGCTTCAGAATGAAGTCAATTTCCGGCTTGGCGTCGATGTAGAGATCGGCACGGCTGTGGTCCAGCATCGACAGGATGTGCTCACGGCGGGCGACCTCGTTGAAATGCTCGACATGGGGTAAGTACTTCTGGAACTGGTAACCGCGCACCCAGGCCAGTCGGTAACTGCCGAGCGTCTTGAGGGTCGGCGCGGGATTGGAGGCCAGGCCCAGTGCGTAAATCTCATCAGTGTCGTAATGCCATTTCGGGTACAGCGTACCCTCGACCTCGTTCTCGTAGGCCCCGACCCACGCATCCGCTTCGCCCCGCTGCACCAGCCCGACTGCACGGGTGTAGGGTTCGGTGCGCAGCTCGACCTTGATCCCGGCAGGTTCGAACAGTTCGCGCATCAGGTCCCACCCAAGCCCCGTGCCGTTGGCTTCGGTGTAGTCGTTCCAGTGTTCGCTGACCAGAACAATATCGGCGGGTTTCTCCTCAGAAACGTCGGGCAGCGTGTCAGCACGGACAGGATTCGCAGCCACCGCGAAGCCGAGCATCAGCATCGACAGGCACAGCAGCCATTTCATCCCCACGCGACCCATGAACCGTTTCCTATATGACGCCCCACACCCAGACTAGACCCTGCATCGCCAACCACGCAAAAACACCGGCCAGGACATCGTCCAGCATGATGCCGACACCGCCGTGCACGTGTTTGTCGATCCAGTGGATGGGCCACGGTTTGAGGATGTCGAAAAACCGGAACACCAGAAAACCCACCAGCAGCCAGACCCAGCCTTCGGGCACCAGCCACAGGGTGATCCACATGCCGACCATTTCGTCCCAGACGATGCCTTCATGGTCGTGTACGCGCAGATCGTCGGCCACCTTGCCGCACAGCCAGAAGCCGAACAGCATGGTGATGCCGAGCATCAGCCAGTAGCCCCAGTCCGGGAGCATCTGCCACAGCGGAATGAACGGCACGGCGACCATGGAACCCCAGGTCCCCGGCGCCTTGGGCAAGGTGCCGGAGCCGAAACCGAACGCCAGGAAATGCCAGGGATTGGTCCACACCGACGGCGGAACGTTTTCCGCCGGGACCTGATTAGGATGATCTGTCACCGTGTCTCCCGAAAATGTTGGTAACCCCGAGTCAACGGAGTGACGTCCTGCCCCTGTTCGTCGATAAGCGCCACGCCTTGGCCCTCGACCACGCGACCGATCACGAAGACAGGCCAACCCGCATCGACAAGGGTAGCCAGCCATGATGCCGGGAGTGTGAACGCCAGTCTGTAGTCATCGCCCCCACTGAGGGCGGCATTCAACGCTTCGTCTGCGCCGAAAAAGGCCAGCAGCGCGTCAGACATCGGCACCTTGTCCCGCTCGATCAGCAAGCGTACGCCCGATGCCAACGCAATGTGCCCGCAATCAGCGAGCAATCCGTCGGAGATGTCCAGCGCCGAGGTCGCCTTGCCGCGCAACGCCACGCCCAGTTCAAGTTGCGGTTGCGGCGACCAGTAGCGAGCCAGCAAAGCCTGTGTGGTAGACGCCTCGGTGCTGCGCTGGTTCAACACCAGTGGCAGCGCGCCGGCCCCGTCGCCCAATGGCCCGCCAACACACAGCACATCCCCCGGCCGGGCGCCGCCACGCGTCAGCGCCTCGCCCACCGGAACCGAGCCGAACACCGTCACGGTCAGGCTGAGCGGCCCTTTGGTGGTGTCGCCACCAATCAGGCGCATCGAGCAGCCTTGGGCCATTTCATTTAGCCCACGGGCGAACGCTTCCAGCCAAGCGGCGGAAACCTCGGGCAATGTCAGGGCAAGGGTAAAAGCGAGGGGCTTGGCGCCCATGGCGGCCAGATCGCTGGCAGAAACACCGAGGGCACGCTGGCCCAAAAGGAAAGGATCGCAGACGTCGGGGAAGTGCACCCCGGCGACCAGCGTGTCGGTGGACACCGCCAGCTGTTCGCCAGGGGCCACCGACAACAGGGCGCAGTCGTCGCCGATCCCCAATGCAACCCCTTCACCGGGCTGCGCGCAGGGCGCGGCGGCGAAGTAATTGCGGATCAGCTCGAACTCGCCCATGGCGTCAAACGCAGAGGTTCTGGAAATCCAGACGCCTCAGCGCTTGTGAGCCTTCACTTCGGCTTCGCGCAGACGCGGAGCCAGCTTGTCGAGCACGCCGTTGACGAACTTGTGGCCGTCGGTCGAACCGTAGACTTTTGCCAGCTCGATGCCTTCGTTGATAACCACGCGATATGGTACGTCGATACGTTCCATCAGTTCCCAGGTGGACAGGCGCAGAACGGCCAGTTCAACCGGGTCCAGCTCGTCGATACTCAGGTCCAGGCATGGCGCCAGCGCGGTGTCGATCTGGTCTTTTTTCGTCGGGACCCCATGCAGGATTTCGCGGAAGTAAGCACCGTCGACGTCGCTGAAATCGTTGTCGACGCGGAACTGCGCTTCGATTTCGTTCAGTGACTGCTTGGCCATATGCAATTGGTACAACGCTTGAGTCGCCAATTGACGGGCAGCACGGCGCTTTTCGCTTTTCGATGGCTTGCCGGCGTCCGCTGGGCGCGGATCGCGTGGGTTGAAGCGATCGCTGTCGTCGTTAATCACTTGGCCTCCAACTGCGCCAACAGGCTGACCATCTCGATGGCGGACAGGGCAGCTTCCGCGCCTTTGTTACCGGCCTTGGTGCCGGAACGCTCGATGGCTTGTTCGATGGAGTCGACGGTCAGCACACCAAAGGCGACCGGCACACCGAATTCCATGGAGACTTGGGCCAGGCCCTTGGTGCATTCGCCTGCGACGTATTCGAAGTGCGGGGTGCCGCCACGAATGACAGCGCCCAGAGCGATGATGGCGGAGAACTCGCTGCGTTGAGCGACTTTCTGCACGACCAGCGGGATTTCGAACGCGCCCGGTGCACGGATGATGGTGATGTCGCTTTCGCTCACGCCATGGCGAACCAGGGCATCAACGGCACCGCTCACCAGGCTTTCCACGACGAAGCTGTTAAAGCGGCCAACCACCAGGGCATAGCGACCTTGGGGGGCGATGAAGGTACCTTCGATGGTCTTCAGGGTCATTCGGCTGAGTCTCGTGTTTCGTATTAAAGAGCAAGAAAGCGCGCATCAGGCGCGCGCTTTCAGGGATTTTAGGCCACGAATCGATCACTGCGGGCATAAAAGCCCGCCGGTGTTATTCGGAGGGCACGTATTCTACAACTTCCAGATCGAAACCGGATATCGCGTTGAACTTCATTGGCGAACTCATCAGGCGCATTTTGCGTACGCCCAGGTCGCGAAGGATCTGCGAACCGGCACCCACTGTGCTGTAGGTGGTCGGTGTTTTCACCGGCGCAGCGCCCGCAGTTTCCCGCACATGGGCCAGCACGGCTTCGCCGTCGAGCGGGTGACCGAGCAGCAGCACCACGCCGCTGCCGGCCTCGGCAACTGCGGCCATGGCGGCGCGCAGGCTCCAGCGACCGGGTTGTTTGACCATCAGCAGGTCACGCAGCGGGTCCATGTTGTGAACGCGCACCAGCGTCGGCTCTTCTGCGCAAATCTTGCCCAGGGTCAGCGCCAGGTGAACGTCGCCCTCGACCGAATCACGGTAGGTGACGAGGTTGAAGTGGCCCTGTTCGGTGTCGAGCGGCTGCTCGGCAATCCGCTGAACGGTACGTTCGTGGATCATCCGGTAATGGATCAGGTCGGCGATGGTGCCGATCTTGATGTTGTGTTCGGCCGCGAAGGCTTCGAGTTCAGCGCGACGGGACATGGTGCCGTCGTCGTTCATCACTTCGCAGATCACGCCGGTCGGCTCGAAACCGGCCATGCGCGCCAGGTCGCACGCGGCTTCGGTGTGACCGGCGCGTGACAGCGTGCCACCGGCTTGCGCCATCAGCGGGAAAATGTGGCCGGGGCTGACGATGTCATCGGCCTTGGCGTCCTTCGCGGCAGCGGCCTGCACGGTGCGCGCGCGGTCGGCGGCGGAGATGCCAGTGGTCACGCCTTCGGCGGCTTCGATGGAAACGGTGAACTTGGTGCCGAAACCTGAGCCGTTGCGCGGTGCCATCAACGGCAATTTCAGGGTTTCGCAGCGCTCGCGGGTCATCGGCATGCAGATCAGGCCGCGGGCATAACGCGCCATGAAGTTGATGTGCTCGGCCTTGACGCACTCGGAGGCCATGATCAGATCGCCTTCGTTCTCGCGGTCTTCGTCATCCATGAGGATGACCATCTTGCCTTGGCGAATGTCTTCAACCAGTTCTTCGATGCTATTGAGCGCCACGCGGCACCCCCTTCATTCAGGATTTGAGGTAGCCGTTGGCGGCCAGAAAGCTTTCAGTAATGGTGCCGCCCTGCGCGGGCGTCGGGTCGGCGGCCTTGTCACCGAGCAGCAAGCGCTCCAGGTAACGCGCCAGCAGGTCCACTTCGAGGTTGATCTTACGGCCCGGACGGTAGTCGCCCATGATGGTTTCGGCCAGCGTGTGCGGCACGATGGTCAGTTCGAATTCAGCGCCATTGACGGCGTTCACGGTCAGGCTGGTGCCATCGACGGTGATCGAACCTTTGTGCGAGATGTACTTGGCCAACTCGCGAGGGGCGCGCATGCGGAACTGGATCGCACGGGCGTTTTCTTCGCGGGACAGCACTTCGCCGACGCCGTCGACGTGGCCGCTGACCAAATGGCCGCCCAGTCGGGTGGTCGGGGTCAGGGCTTTTTCCAGGTTGACCCGGCTGCCGGTTTTCAGGTCGATGAACGCAGTGACGTCCAGGGTTTCGCGGCTGACGTCAGCCCAGAAACCGTCGCCCGGCAGTTCAACGGCGGTCAGGCAGACGCCGTTTACCGCAATGCTGTCGCCAAGCTTGACGTCGGAAAGGTCGAGTTTGCCGGTCTCAACATAAACGCGGACATCGCCGCCTTTCGGAGTCAGGGCGCGGATGCTGCCGATGGATTCGATGATGCCGGTAAACATGGGTCCTCCAGGAGAACAGAGCCAGCGTTAAGACGATGGCGGGGGATTATACGCTCGGGCCGTGCGCAGGTATCGCAATGACTCGCCAGTCATTGCCCACGGCGCGCATTTCGACGATTTTCAGCTCCAGTGCCTCACTCATCTGCGCCAGCGGCAGGTCCAGCAAAGGCCGTGCGGAAGAGCCCATGAACTTGCCCGCCATGAAAATCTGGAATTCATCGACCAGCCCGAGCCGGGTGAACGCGCCTGCCAGCTTCGGCCCGGCCTCAACGAGCACGTCGTTGACCCCGCGCCCGGCCAGTTCGACCAGCAGCTTGCGCAGATCGACATGGCCGCCACTGCTCGGCAGTGCGAGCAGTTCGTGGCCCTGATCCTGGTAACGCCCGCGCGCCGAAGCAGCGGCACAGGTCGCGACCAGCGCGTTGCCCGCCTGAAAAAACGGCGCGTCAAGGGGCACTCGCAGGCGACCATCGACCAACACGCGCAACGGCGGACGGGCCACGGCCAGTGCGGTCAGCTCAGCATTGAGGCCCAGTTCGTCCGGGCGCACGTTCAGGCGGGCGTCGTCGGCCAGCACTGTGTCGGCGCCAGTCAGGACCACGCTGGATTCCGCCCGCAGACGCTGCACTGCCGAGCGCGCTTCCGGCCCGGTGATCCATTGGCTCTCGCCGCTGGCCATCGCCGTGCGGCCGTCAAGGCTCATCGCCAGCTTGACCCGCACGTACGGCAGGCCATGTTCCATGCGTTTGAGGAAGCCCTTGTTAATTGCCCGCGCCTCGCCCTCCAGCACGCCGCTCTGCACGGCGATACCGGCGCTCATCAGACGCAACAGGCCGCGTCCGGCGACATCGGGATTGGGGTCTTGCATCGCTGCGACCACGCGACCGACACCTGCGTTGACCAGCGCATCGGCGCACGGCGGGGTGCGTCCGTGATGGCTGCAGGGTTCGAGGGTGACGTAGGCGGTGGCGCCTTTGGCTTTGTCGCCCGCCTGCCGGAGCGCGTGGACTTCCGCATGAGGCTCTCCCGCACGCACGTGCCAGCCTTCGCCTACAACCTCGCCGTCACGCACGATCACGCAGCCCACACGAGGGTTGGGGTGGGTCGAGTAGACGCCCTTGCGCGCCAGTTCCAGCGCCCGCACCATGTAAAAGGCGTCGAGCACGCTTTGCTCTGTAGAGGACATGCTCACTCTTTTACCGGCTCGCGGGCCAGTCGGTCGATTTCTTCGCGGAATTCGTTGAGGTCCTGAAAACGCCGATACACCGACGCAAACCGGATGTAGGCCACCTCGTCGAGTTTTTGCAGCTCGCCCATCACCAGCTCACCGACGATCAGCGATTTGACCTCGCGCTCACCGGTGGCGCGCAGCTTGCTCTTGATGTGGGCCAGGGCCGCTTCCAGTCGTTCGACGCTTACGGGGCGCTTCTCCAGCGCACGCTGCATGCCAGCGCGCAGTTTTTCTTCATCGAAGGGCTGACGGCTGCCGTCCTGCTTGATCAGACGAGGCAGAACGAGTTCGGCGGTTTCGAACGTGGTGAAACGTTCTTCGCAGGCGACGCATTCACGGCGGCGGCGAACTTGGTCGCCTTCGGCAACGAGGCGCGAGTCAATGACTTTGGTGTCGTTGGCACCGCAAAAGGGACAGTGCATGGTGGCAGGCAACAAAAAAAGGGAGGGCCATGGTAGCGCATCCCGCCCGCAAGACAAGTCTCGGGGTTTGAGGTATACAGACGCGCATTCGGTGCAGCGAAATCGGTCAGCCTCGGCGATACTGCGTCTTTCCACCCGTATTCTGTTTTTGCTGGAGCTGTTCATGTCGCTACGTTCGCTTGCTGTCATCAGCCTGCTCGGTCTGCTTGCCGCCTGTAGCTCCACTGAGCCCCCCAAGCCTGCCGCACCCGCCAAACCGGCGCCCAACGCGATCAAGTTGCCGGAGGGCCCTGGGCCACTGCTGCCGTATCAGCGCGAAATCAGCGGTCAATTGCTGGGCGTGCCCGCTGGGGCGGAGGTCGAGTTGGCGTTGCTGGTCATTGACGAGCGCAATCGCCCGCAGAAATTGCTGAGCAGCACCAAGCTCACCGGCAACAATCAGTCGCTGCCGTTTCAACTGCGCTTCAACCCGGAGGCGTTTCCACAGGGTGCGCGGGTTGAGCTGCGCGGTCGGGCCAGCCAATCCGGCCAGTTGATCCTGCACCTGCCATCGGTGTTGATCGCCAGGCCTGAGACCCAATCGGTCGGTCAGCTGCAACTCTTCAAGATGCCATGACGCCACCGGCTCATCTGCAAGCGGCATTGAGCGAACTGCTGGGCGATGCCCGTTTGGTTGCTGAGCCATTGCCGGGCACAGACCTGAAACTGTGGCTGATCGACGCGGACAACATGGACCGCGCCTTCAACCCGGACGAAACCCGCCGCATTCTGGAAGACCCGCCTTACTGGAGTTTCTGCTGGGCCAGCGGCTTGGCGCTGGCGCGTTTTCTGGCGGAACACCCGGAATGGGTCGAGGGCAAGCGTTTGCTGGATTTCGGTGCAGGTTCGGGTGTGGCAGGGATTGCGGCGGTGAAGGCCGGAGCGCTGGAAGTGGTGGCCTGTGATCTTGACCCTATTGCCATTGAGGCATGCCAGGCCAATGCGCAGCTCAACGGTGTGACGCTGAGCTATTCAACGGACTTCTTCGCCGAGGAAGACCGCTTCGATCTGATTCTGGTGGCCGACGTGTTGTACGACCGCGCCAACCTGCCCCTACTGGATCAGTTTTTGAGCCGTGGCAAGCAAGCGCTGGTGGCTGATTCGCGGGTGAGGGATTTTCAGCATCCGGCTTACCAACGTCTCGGCATCCTCGACGCGCTGACCCTGCCGGATCTGGCCGAGCCTTGGGAGTTTCGCAAGGTGAGTCTGTATCACGCCCGGAGATGATCACCGTCTTGTAGGAGCGCGGCTTGTCCCGCGACCGGCGGGAACCCGTCGTGAAACCTGCGCACGCGATACATCTGATACACGGTGGTTCTTGATTTTACGACGACTGCGTCGCCGATCGCGGGACAAGCCACGCTCCTACAGATCCCGCGCATGCCTGACTGGTATCTGCTGTCGCGCTTCCGACAATCTCCCCAGCCCTTTATAGTTGCCGCCATTAAGCCTTATTTTCGGGACTTGCGATGAGCCAGGACACGCCGTACATCTTCGATGCGACCACTGCCACTTTCGATCAGTTGGTCATCGAGAATTCCTTTCACAAGCCTGTGCTGGTGGATTTCTGGGCCGAGTGGTGCGCGCCGTGCAAGGTGCTGATGCCGCTGCTGAAACAGATCGCCGAGAGCTATCAGGGCGAACTGCTGCTGGCCAAGGTCGATTGCGATGCCGAGCAGGACATCGTCGGCCGTTTCGGTATTCGCAGCCTGCCGACCGTGGTGCTGTTCAAGGATGGCCAGCCGGTGGACGGGTTTGCCGGTGCGCAGCCTGAATCCGAAATCCGCAAGTTGCTCGAACCTCATGTGAAGCTGCCGCCACCGGCTGCTGCTGATCCGCTGGAAACCGCTCAGGCGATGTTCGCCGAGAGTCACTTCGCGGAAGCCGAGGCGGTGCTGCAAACCATCCTCACTGAAGACAACACCAACGCGGCCGCGCTGATTCTGTACGCCCGCTGCCTGGCTGAGCGCGGTGAACTGACCGAAGCCCGTGCCGTGCTGGACGCCGTGAAAGGCGATGACCACAAGGCCGCATTGGCCGGTGCAAAGGCTCAACTGACGTTCCTCGGCGAAGCGAAAACCCTGCCGGACGCCGCCGACCTGAAAACCCGTCTGGCGCAAAACCCGCAGGACGACGAAGCGGCGTACCAGCTGGCGATCCAGCAACTCTCTCGCCAGCAATACGATGCAGCCCTGGACGGTTTGCTCAAGCTGTTCACTCGCAACCGCAGCTACAACGAAGGCCAGCCGCACAAGACGCTGCTGCAGGTGTTCGACCTGCTGGGCAACGATCATCCGCTGGTCACGACCTATCGTCGCAAGTTGTTCGCTGCGTTGTACTAACCTCGCACCTCAGCACTTCCCTCTGTAGGAGCGAATTTATTCGCGAAAAGCCAGTACATCCCGCCCATATCCGTCGTATGTACGAATTTCGCGAATGAATTCGCTCCCACAGGTGAGGAGCGTCGGCGCCGAGTATTACTCCACCCAGTGATACTCCGGCGCATCGCCATGACTTTCGACTCTGACGCTGGAACTGTGGCGCATGCGCACCATCAGGCGCTTGCCTGCTGCCGTACTTCCCGCCAAACCCTCCAACTGCCCCAGCAGATCCGGCCCGCTCATGTGCCCGGCCTTGCGCAGCAAATCCTGCGCGATGTCCCAAACAGCGTCGTTGCGGCTGGCTGGAGGTTTGGCAGCCGTCGCGCTGTCCGGCTTTTGCTCTGCCAATTGCACGCCCAGTTGAATACCCAACTTTGCCCAATCGCTGTCGTCCATTTCCACAGTCAGGTCCACCGGCAAATCGCCGACGGTTCCACGGATTCTCAGCATGGTGTGTGTCCTCTGGTTTTCTGCGGGGCATGGTCCCACAGGACCTGAAGCGTTGCACCCACCCCTGTAGGAGTGAGCTTGCTCGCGATTGCGGTCTACTGGCATTTATGTATCAGCGAGAACGCTATCGCGAGCAAGCTCACTCCTACAGTTATCTGCAACGCTTGAAAAAGTTAAGAAACGCTACGAAACATTGTTATAAGATCACATAACAAATTTCGACCCCCTCCCGGAGCCCTCCTCATGCGTCGTCTGCTACTCGCTTTGCCCTTCGCGCTGCTTCCCCTGTCCATCGCCCACGCCGCTGACGAGCATGACCACGATCATGAACACGGCAGCCTCGGCGCGCATGTGCACGGTGTGGCGCGTCTGGACATGGCGCTGGATGGCCGCACGCTGGAGCTGGAACTGGACAGCCCTGCGATGAACATCGTCGGGTTCGAACACCCTGCCACCACGGACGCCGACAAGATGAAACTGGCGCTCGCCCGGGAAACCTTGCTCAAGCCTCACGGCCTGTTCAGCATTCCGGAAGCCGCAGGCTGCACCGTTACGAAAGCCAAGCTCGAAAGCCCGCTGTTCGGTGACAAGGACGACGATCATGACGACGGTGATGCGGACGAGCATGAACACGAACACAGCGAGATTCACGGCCATTACCAGTTCACATGCAGCGTGCCTGCCGTGCTGAACAAATTCGACCTGACGCAACTGTTCCAGAGCTTCCCCGCCACCCAGACCATTCAGGTCCAGCTGGTGACGCCGAAACGTCAGATGGGCGCCGAAGTGCGTCCCAGCAACCCGGTCGTCAAGTTCTAAACCTGCGCCTGCACCTGCGACCGGGGTTTTCCCGGCCGTTCACTTTCCAACGTGACTCAGGCCATGACTCAAGCACTTATTGAACTGTCCGAACTGGGCTTCGCCTGGCCAGGACACGCGCCGCTGCTGGACATCCCGGCCTTCCGCTTGGAACCGGGCGAAACGCTGTTTCTCAAAGGCCCCAGCGGCAGCGGGAAGACCACCTTGCTCGGCCTGCTCGGCGGCGTGCAGAAACCCAATCGCGGCAGCATTCGCCTGCTCGGCCAGGAGTTGACGCAGCTTTCGGCAGGCGCCCGCGACCGCTTTCGTGTCGATCACACCGGCTACATTTTTCAGCAGTTCAACCTGCTGCCGTTTCTCTCGGTGCGGGAAAACGTCGAACTGCCCTGCCACTTTTCAAAGCTGCGTGCCCAGCGTGCAACTCAACGCCATGGCAGCGTCGATAAAGCTGCCGCCACGCTGCTCGCGCACCTGGGCTTGAAAGACCCGCAACTGCTCGAACGTCGTGCCGATTCGCTGTCCATCGGCCAGCAACAACGGGTCGCTGCCGCACGGGCCTTGATTGGCCAACCTGAGCTGGTGATCGCCGACGAGCCGACCTCGGCGCTGGACGCCGACGCTCGCGAGGCGTTCATTCAACTGCTGTTCGCCGAATGCCGCGAGGCGGGTGCCAGCCTGTTGTTCGTCAGCCATGACCAGAGCCTGGCGCCGCTGTTCGACCGCAACCTGTCGCTGGCCGAACTCAACCGCGCCGCCGTCGCCCCCGAGGTTTGAGATGTATCTTCTTCGCCTGGCGCTGGCCAGTCTTGCCAACCGCCGCTTCACCGCGTTTCTCACGGCCTTCGCCATCGCCCTGTCGGTCTGCCTGCTGCTGGCCGTGGAACGGGTGCGCACCGAAGCCCGCGCCAGCTTTGCCAGCACCATCAGCGGCACAGACCTGATCGTCGGCGCACGTTCCGGCTCGGTGAACCTGCTGCTGTATTCGGTGTTCCGCATCGGTGACGCCACCAACAACATCCGCTGGGACAGCTTCCAGCACTTCGCCAACAGCAAGCAGGTGAAGTGGGCGATCCCGATTTCCCTCGGCGACAGCCATCGCGGCTATCGAGTGATGGGCACCAACGAATCGTATTTCGAGCATTACCAGTACGGGCGCCAGCAGCACCTGGAAATGGCCGAGGGCCGACCGTTCGCCACCGACCCGTTCGAAGTGGTGCTGGGGGCCGAAGTCGCCAACGCGCTGCATTACAAGCTCGGCGACAAGCTGGTGCTGGCCCATGGCGTGGCGGTGGTAAGCCTCGTCAAACACGATGACAAGCCGTTCACCGTGGTCGGGATTCTCAAGCGCACCGGCACGCCCGTGGACCGTACGCTGCACATCAGTCTTGGCGGCATGGAGGCGATCCACATCGACTGGCACAACGGCGTGCCCGCTCAAGGAGCAGGTCGGATCAGCGCGGATCAGGCACGCAACATGGACCTCACGCCCACGGCCATCACCGCGTTCATGCTCGGGCTGAACAGCAAGATTTCCACCTTCGCGCTGCAACGAGAGATCAATGATTTCCGTGGCGAGCCGATGCTGGCGATCCTGCCGGGCGTGGCGTTGCAGGAGTTGTGGAGCCTGATGGGCACCGCTGAAAAGGCGTTGTTCGTGATCTCGCTGTTCGTGGTGCTGACCGGTCTGATCGGCATGCTGACCGCGATTCTCACCAGCCTCAACGAGCGCCGTAGGGAGATGGCGATCCTGCGTTCGGTGGGCGCACGTCCCTGGCATGTCGCGAGCCTGTTGATCCTCGAAGCCTTTGCGCTGGCCTTCGCCGGGGCGGTCAGTGGTCTGGCGCTGCTGTACATCGGCATCGCGTCGGCTCAGGGTTACGTGCAGGCCAATTACGGTCTGTACTTGCCACTGTCGCTGCCGACTGCGTATGAATGGACGCTGCTGGGGGGCATCCTCGGCGCTGCGCTGCTGATGGGCGTCGTGCCGGCCTGGCGCGCCTATCGCCAGTCGCTGGCGGACGGTCTGTCGATTCGCTTATGAGGACGTTGTGATGCGCAGGTTGTGGGTGTTGTTGTCGTTGCTGGTCGCCACGTCGTCGTGGGCGCAAGACCTGCGGGTTTTAACATGGCAGGAGATGATCCCGGCCGATGCGCCACCGGTAAAACTGGTCACGGCGCCGATCCACGACCTGTCGAAGATGGCGGATACCCTGGCGATGGAATCCGCCCCCGCCGCCCACCAACTGGCGCCCCACGCCCCGGTGGTGAAATCCCTCGACGGGCAAATGGTGCGCTTGCCGGGGTACATCGTGCCGCTGGAAGTGAGTGAAGAAGGCCGCGTGACGGAGTTTCTGCTGGTGCCGTACTTCGGCGCCTGCATCCACGTCCCGCCCCCGCCGCCGAACCAGATCGTCCACGTCACCAGCGAATTGGGCGTGAAAGTCGACGAGCTCTACCAGCCGTACTGGATCGAAGGCCCGATGCAGGTCAAATCCACTACCAGCGAACTGGCAGATGCCGGGTACCAGATGGAAGCGGACAAGATCCTGATCTACGAGCTGCCGGATCAGTGATTGTCCCCCTGCGTGTAGGAGCGTGGCTTGTCCCGCGATGGACGACGGAGTCGTCCTAAAACCTGAATACGCGTTAATCCTGAAGCACCGTGCTTGGAGAATCTGCGACTGCTTTGCAGCCGATCGCGGGACAAGCCACGCTCCTACAAATTCGTCCATTGTCCGATCGATCAACTTTTCATTGAGCTGCATCAAAAACCCGAATCTGTACTGTTCGTAACATGGGGGCATCCCTTTTCAATGCCCTTCTGGAGCCCCCATGAACAAGTCCCTGCTCGGCGCATCCGTCCTTGCGCTCGCCCTGTGTACCCCGGTCGTCGCCGACGCCCATGAGGCGGGCGATTTCATCGTGCGCGCGGGCGCGGCGCGGGTGGTGCCCAACGAAGACAGCGGCAACCTGAAGCTCGACGGCGCCAAGGTCGCGGGCACCAAGGCAACCGCTGACAACTCGACCCAACTGGGCCTGACCTTCGCCTACATGCTCACCGATCATGTCGGTCTGGAACTGCTGGCCGCGACACCGTTCAGCCACACCATCGGCGTCAAAGGCCTCGGTCCCGGGCTCGACGGCAAGCTGGCAGACGTGAAACAACTGCCGCCTACCCTGTCGCTGCAGTACTACCCGATGGAAGCGTCGTCGAAATTCCAGCCCTACGTCGGTGTCGGTCTGAACTACACCAAGTTCTTCGACACCGACCTTGCCGGTGATCGCAAGGATCAGGGCTTCAGCAATCTGAAACTCAAGGACTCGGTCGGGCTGGCCGGTCAGATCGGCATGGACTACATGCTGACCGACAAGATCATGCTGAACGCGTCGGTCTGGTACATCGACATCGACACCAAAGCCAGTGTCGACGGGCCATCGGCCCTGAGCGTCGGCAAAACCAAAGTGGACGTGGACATCGACCCGTGGGTGTACATGGTAGGTGTGGGTTACAAATTCTGACGCCCCACTGACCTGAAGCAGCGCGCACAAAAAAGGCACCTCATCGGTGCCTTTTTGCTGCCTGCGATTCAGCGCCCCAACAACCGCGCCAGCCCGACATTCAGCGGCGTCGGCTCAGGCACTTTGAAGCGTTCGAGCAACCGCTCATTGTCAGCGCGGGAGTGCTTGATGTCCCCCGAGCGCGCAGGCAGGTAGGTCACGGGCGGCAAACTGCCTACCACTTCGCCGAAAGCCGCCAGCAGTTCGTTCAGCGACGTCGTTGCGTTCAGGCCCACGTTGACTGCGCCCTCGCCCACCACCGGTAATTCGAACCCTTGCACCACAAGATCGACCAAGTCTTCGACGTAGAAAAAATCCCGGGTCTGCTCGCCATCGCCAAACACTGAAATCGGCAGGCCCTTCACGGCGCGCTCGGCGAAGATGCTGATCACACCCGAATACGGCGACGACGGGTCCTGACGCGGCCCGAAGATGTTGAAGAAGCGAAACACCACCGGTTCCAGGCCGTGCTGGCGACGATAGAAATCGAAGTAATACTCGCTGGCCAGCTTGTCGGACGCGTAAGGGGTCAGCGGGGCTTTCGCCGTGTCTTCGGTAATTGCCTCGCCTTCGCCGTTGTTGCCGTACACCGCCGCGCTGGACGCGAACACCACACGCTTGATGCCCGCCTGACGCATGGCCTCACAGACGTTCAACGTGCCGATGAAATTGCTCTGATGCGTCCGGACCGGATCGTCCACCGACGCCTGCACCGACGCCACGGCCGCCAGATGCGCAACCGCTTGGCACCCCATCGCCGCGCGCGCCACCAGGGCGGCATCGGCGACATCGCCCTCGATCAATTCGACCCGTGGGTTGTCCAGCGGCAGGTTGCTGCGTTTACCGGCTGACAAATCGTCGAGCACGCGCACGGCGTAACCCTTGGCGAGCAGGGCATCGACCAGGTGCGAACCGATGAAACCGGCGCCGCCGGTGATGAGGACAGGAGCATCAGACATGACGGTAGTAGCGGTCCAATAAGCTGGGCAAACCGGCACGCCATGCGCGGGGCTTGATACCAAAGGTGTGAAGGATTTTCTTGCACGCCAGCACAGCGTTCTGCGGCTCTTCGGCGGCATCCGGGCTGGCGGCGTGGGCCTGGGCGGTCGGCGCCTCGATGGCCAGCGGCTTCATCAACCGGGCTTCGGTGAGAATCGCCTGCCCCAACGCCAAGGGCGTGGTCGCCTCGTGACCGGCGTAGTGATAGGTGCCCCACAGCGGTGCCGCGCAATCCAGCTGTTTCAGCACTGAAATGATCACCCGCGCCGCGTCATCGACCGGCGTCGGATTGCCACGGCGATCATCGGCAAGCAGCAATTCATCAGGGGTTTCAGCACGGCTCAAAAACCGCCCGAGCACGCCCTCGGCGCTGTCATCGAGCAACCAGCCGAAACGCACCAGCACATGTTGTGGGCAGGTCGCGCGCACGCTCTGTTCGATCCGCCACAGCGCCTGGCCACGAGAGCCCAATGGCACGGGTTCGTCTTTCTCGCTGTAGGCGGTCGCGCGCGAGCCATCGAACACCCGGTAGCTGGAAGGTTGAACCAGCACGATGTTGTGATGTTGGCACAGCTCAGCCAGACGCTCGACGGAGCGTTCCTGGGTGTCCAGCCTCTCCGCACTCACGCTCTCCGCCTGAAACCAGTCGAAGTAATAGGCAAGATTGATCAAGGCATCCGGGCGGGTGTCATCGAGCAGTTGCGTCAGGCTTGCCGCGTCCCAACCGTCTTGCGGTGGACGCGGTGCGAGGAAGCCAATGTCCTCCTCGGCACCCAGACGAATCAACGCCTGCCCAAGGGCATTCCCGCCGCCCAACAGCATAAGGCGCATTCGCATAGAGTCAGCAGGCTCGGTCTTGGAATTCAAGTTAGAAAGATAGGTGAAAAAACGGTCGCAAACATAACACGTTGGGCGGGTAAGTCCCAACCCGTGCTCCGCCGACCTCACCGATCACCGGCCCTTGCATCTGCTCGCCTGCGCCCGCATAAATTCATGCATGAATCTTCCCCAGACTCTCGATCCGGTGCTCGACGCCTTTCACCCGGCGGTCAGCGCGTGGTTCAGCCAGACATTTCCCGCCGTGACCGCAGCGCAGGCGCAGGCGTGGCCGCTGATAAAGCGGCGCCAATCGACCCTGATCGCCGCGCCCACCGGTTCAGGCAAGACGCTCACTGCCTTTCTCGCGGTGATCGACGATCTGGTGCATCAGGGCTTGGAGATGGGTGGCCAGCTGCCGGATCAGACCTTCGTGGTCTACGTTTCGCCCCTGAAAGCCCTGTCCAACGACATTCAGATCAACCTGCAAAACCCGTTATCAGGCATCACCGAACAGCTCAAACAGCAAGGGCTGCCAGAGTTGCGCATCCGCACCGCCGTGCGCACCGGGGACACGCAGCAAAAAGAACGCAACGCGATGCGCAAGACCGCGCCGCACATTCTGGTGACCACACCGGAATCGCTGTACGTGTTGCTGGGTTCCGATTCGGGCCGTCGCATGCTCTCGAACACGCAAACGGTGATCGTGGACGAAATCCACGCTATTGCCGCCAGCAAACGCGGCAGTCATCTGGCGCTGAGCCTGGAGCGCTTGCAGGCGCTGTGCGAAAAGCCCTTGCTGCGCATCGGGCTGTCTGCCACGCAAAAGCCCATCGAGCGCGTGTCGCGTTTTCTGGTGGGCAGTGACCCGATCAGTCGGCCGTGTGCCATTGTCGATATCGGCCACGCCCGCCCCCGTGACCTGGCAATTGAAGTGCCGCCCGTGCCGCTGACCGCCGTCATGGCAAACGATGTCTGGCAACTGGTTTATGACCGCCTCGCGGAACTCGCTCGCGAACACCGCACCACGCTAATATTCGTCAACACCAGGCGGCTGGCCGAACGCATGGCTCGCCATTTGAGCGAGCGCCTTGGCAAAGAGGCCGTGGCCGCGCACCACGGCAGCCTCGCCAAAGAGCAGCGCCTGGACGCTGAACAACGGCTCAAGCGCGGCGACCTGCAAGTGCTGATCGCCACGGCCTCGCTGGAGTTAGGCATCGATATCGGCGATGTCGATCTCGTGTGTCAGATCAGCTCGCCCCGCTCTATTGCAGCCTTTCTGCAACGGGTTGGCCGCTCCGGTCACCACGTGGGCGGTACGCCGAAAGGCCGTCTGTTCGCCATTTCTCGCGACGACCTGATCGAATGCGCCGCCTTGCTGGATTGCGTACGTCGCGGCGAACTCGACACGCTGCAGATTCCCCGCGCGCCGCTGGACGTGCTGGCGCAGCAGATCATTGCCGAGGTCAGTTGCCAGGAATGGGGAGAACAGGCGCTGCTCGCGATGTTTCGCAAGGCATCACCCTACGCCGACGTCGATGAGCGGCACTATCAAGCGCTGCTGAGCATGCTGGCCGAAGGCTACAGCGGGCGTCAGGGCGTGCGGGCCGCGTATCTGCATCGCGACGCCGTGACCCACACCCTGCGCGGACGGCGGGGCAGCAAGCTCACGGCGGTCACCAGCGGCGGGACGATCCCGGACAATGCCGACTACAGCGTGATCCTCGAACCCCAGGCGCTGAACATCGGCACGGTCAACGAGGACTTCGCGGTCGAGAGCATCGCGGGCGATATTTTCCAGCTGGGCAACACGTCGTATCGCATTTTGCGCATCGAGTCCGGCCGCGTGCGGGTCGAGGACGCGCAAGGGGTGCCGCCGAACATCCCGTTCTGGCTGGGCGAAGCGCCGGGACGCAGCGATGAGCTGTCGTTTGCCGTGGCCCGCTTGCAGGCTGACATCGATCAGCGGCTCAGCGAACACCCCGGCCAGCTCAGGCCATGCATCGACTGGCTGATGAACACGTTGGGCCTCGGCGCGGACAGTGCCGAACAACTGGTCGAGTACCTGGCGCGAGCGCACGCGGCGTTGGGCGCATTGCCGTCGCAAGACACGCTGGTAATGGAACGTTTCTTCGACGAATCCGGCGGCACGCAATTGGTCATTCATACCCCATTCGGCAGCCGCCTGAACCGTGCGTGGGGATTGGCGCTGCGCAAGCGTTTCTGCCGCACCTTCAACTTCGAATTGCAGGCCGCCGCCAGCGAAGACGCTATCGTGCTGTCGCTCTCGACCAGCCACAGCTTTGCGCTCGACGAAGTCTGGCGCTACCTGCATTCCAGCAGCGCCGAGCATATCCTGGTACAGGCCGTGCTCGATGCCCCGTTGTTCGGCGTGCGTTGGCGCTGGAATGCGGGAGTGGCCCTGGCGTTGCCTCGTTACGCGGGCGGTCGAAAAGTCGCGCCGCAACTGCAACGCATGAAGAGCGAAGACCTCATCGCCACGGTGTTTCCGGATCAGATCGCCTGCCTGGAAAACCTCGTCGGCGAGCGGGACGTCCCCGAGCACCCATTGGTCGAGCAAACGCTGGACGACTGCCTGCACGAAGCCATGGACGCCGAAGGCTGGCTGAATCTGCTCCGCCGCATGGAATCAGGCGACGTGCGCCTGATCGCCCGCGACCTGCCTGCACCCTCCCCGCTGGCGGCGGAAATTCTCAACGCCAAGCCCTACACCTTTCTGGACGACGCGCCCCTTGAAGAGCGCCGCACCCAAGCCGTGCTGAATCGACGCTGGAGCGACCCGGAGTCCGCCGATGACCTGGGAGCGCTCGACGCCGATGCCATCGCCGCGGTGGCCGAAGAAGCCTGGCCGCAGCCGCAAAACATCGACGAAATGCACGAAGCGTTGATGACCTTGGGCTGTGTCAGCGGCCCGGAAGCCCGGGATCAGAAAGACTGGATGAAATGGCTGGAAAGCCTTGCTCGCTCGGGTCGCGCCAGCCGTTTGCAAGTCACGCCCGATCAAGCGTTGTGGATTGCGTTGGAACGCCTCACCTGCCTGCAAACGGTTTATCCCACCGCAGAGATGCACCCGCCATTGGCAGCGCTGACAGGGTTCGACGAGCCGTGGAATGAGGACGACGCGAAAGTCGAGGTCGTTCGCGCACGGCTCAGTGGCTTCGGCCCGATGAGCTTATCCGCCATCGCTGAACCGCTCGCGCTGCCCGAAGCTGACGTCACCCAGGCACTGGCGCAGCTGGAAAACGAAGGGTATGTCCTTCGCGGTCGCTTCAGCCCCGGCGCCCGCGACGAACAATGGTGCGAACGGCATTTGCTGTCGCGCATTCATCGCTACACGGTCAAGCGCCTGCGCCGGGAAATCGAACCGGTGTCGCTGCAGGATTTCATGCGTTTTCTGTTCGACTGGCAGCATTTGTCTCTCTCCACTCAGAGTCAGGGCAAAGCCGCGCTGCCGGAAGTGGTCGATCAACTCGAAGGGTTTTCAGCGGCGGCTGGCGCATGGGACAGCGATATTCTTCCCGCACGACTGAAGGATTATTCCCAGAGCTGGCTGGATGACTTGTGCCGGTCCGGCAAGGTGGTGTGGATGCGTCTGACAAATCGCAACAAGGTCGGCGCCGCTGCGTTGCGCAGCACGCCGATTGTGCTGCTGCCGCGCCCACAGGTCCGGCTGTGGAGCGGCCTGACCGAGCAACCCGCGCCCACCGAATTGTCACTACGGGCGCAACGGGTTCACGAAGTGCTGTCGACCCAAGGCGCGATGTTTTTCGATGAACTCACGACCGAAGCCCATCTGCTGCGCACCGAACTGGAAAACGCGCTTCAGGAATTGGTCGGTGCGGGGTTGGTCAACGCCGGCAGCTTCGCCGGGCTGCGCGCCCTGATCACCCCCGCCAGCAAACGCGCAGCGCACACCAGTCGACGTCATCGCGGGGCGTTCATCGGCGGGATGGACGATGCCGGGCGATGGGCCTTGCTGCGTCGGGCACCCGCCAACGCTTCGCAACGGTTGGACAGCGAAACCCTCGAACACATCGCCATGACCCTGCTGCGCCGCTATGGCGTGGTGTTCTGGCGCCTGTTGGAGCGTGAAGCCGATTGGCTGCCAAGCTGGCGGGAGTTACTGCGCACGTTTCACCGGCTGGAGGCGCGAGGGGATATTCGAGGCGGCCGGTTCATCGCCGGATTGGCGGGCGAGCAATTCGCGCTGCCCGAAGCGATTCCCCTGCTGCGGGA
>NZ_JAAAKW010000014.1 GCF_009905615.1 Pseudomonas sp. SLFW | reverse complement strand
CGCCAGCACCACCATGGCCAGCGACATGAGGATGCACTGGTTCAGCCCCACCAACAGGGTCGGCGCGGCGGTGGGCAGTTCGATCTTGAACAAAATGTCCTTGGGCGACGCCCCGGACGCCTGCCCCAGTTCCAGCAGATCCTTGGGCAGTTGCTTGAAGGCCAGCGTGGTCAGGCGCAGCATCGGCGGAATGCCGTAGACGATGGTGGCGATGATCGCGGGCACCCGACCGAGGCTGAACAGGATCACGGCCGGGATCAGGTACACCCATGGCGGCACGGTCTGCATGATGTTGAGGATCGGCTGAAACGCGTCATCCACGCGCTTGACCCGCGCCGCCAGCACGCCGAGCGGAAATGCGATGGCCACCGAAATCAGCACCGCCACCGAGACCAGCGCGATGGTCTGCATCGACGCCACCCACAGCCCGGAGAACAGACAGAACGCCAACATCAGCGCGGCGAACACCGCCACGCGTTTAGTGGCGAAAACGAACGCCGCGACGAACACGATGCCGATCAGCACGTAAGGATGGGGCGCCAACAGCACGCGCTCCACCAGCCCCAATACCGCTTCCACGATCTGGCTGATGAACACGAACAGCCCATGAAGATTGGCGTTCAGCCAGTCGATGGCCGGGGCGAGGAATTCGCCGGGGGAAAAACGCAGGTCCGCAGTCATTGGGCTTCTCCCGTGCGCGACCGGGCTGCGCTCTGGGCCAGGCGGTCGAGGATCATGGTCAGGATGACGATGGCAATCGCCGCGTTGATCGACTTGGCGATGTCCAGCGTGCGCACCGCGCCGTAGATCGATTCACCCAGCCCGCCGGAACCGACGATCCCGGCGATCACCACCATGCCGAAGGCCATCATCAGGCTCTGATTCACCCCGGCCATGATGCTCGGCATCGCGAACGGCAGGCGGATCTTGAAGAACATTTGCCAGCCGGTCACACCGCTGGCGTCGCCCAGTTCGATGAAGTGATTGGGGGTCATGCGAATCCCCAGCGAGGTCAGGCGCAAGGCCGGTGGCAGCGCGACGATGAAGGTCGCCAGCAACGCCGTGGCCGGGCCGTAGCCTAACAGCGCAATCGCGGGCAGCAGGTAGATGTAGGGCGGCATGGTCTGCACCAGGTCCAGGCAGGGATCGACGACCCGGTCGAACGCCGGAGTCAGCCCTGCCAGCACGCCCAGCGGTATGGCCACGACCAACGCGAGAAAGGTCGCCGTCAGCACCAACGCCAGCGTGCTCACCGTTTCCGGCCACAGCCCGATGAACGCGCAAAACGCCAAGGCCAGGCCCGACAGGATCGCAAACCGCACGCCAATCAAGCGCCAGCCGAGCAACGCAAAAATGATCGCCACGACGTAGAACGGCGGCCAGGCGATGCACCACAGCACGGCCTTGTACAAACCGGTCAAAGCGCTGTTGGCAGCATCAAACAGAAACTCGCCGTGGTCGGCCAGCCACCCCAGTGCGGAGTCGATGGCCTCGTCGAATTGACTGGAAAAATCAGGCGTGTTCATGCCGAGGCCTCCAGCGCCGCGACGTTCGCCGAGGCCGCGAATTCGTTGGGAATGCCCTGCACGCCCCGCAGCAGGTCGCGGGAGGTGATGATGCCGACGACACTGCCGTTTTCCACGACGGCCAGCGCGTCGCGCTCGGACTTCGTGGTCAGGCCGATCAGTTCGTCGATGTCGGCGCTGGGCGAGGTTTTGGTCAAGCGCTGAATGTCGCAACCGGGGTTGGCGGCCTTGTAGGCATCGACCGGGGTCATCACCGAATGGGCTTTCACCAGATGCAAGCGCGAGATGCCCGCCACGAACTCCGCCACGTAATCGTCGGCCGGGTTGAGCACGATGTCCTCGGCGGTGCCGACCTGAATGATCGCGCCGTCCTTCATGATCGCGATGCGGTCACCGATGCGGATCGCTTCGTCGAGGTCGTGGGTGATGAACACCGCCGACTTGCCCAGCTCTTTGGTCAGTTGGCGGAATTCGTCTTGCAGCTGTCGGCGAATCAACGGGTCGAGGGCGCTGAACGGCTCGTCCATCAGGATGATTTCCGGGTCCGCCGTAATGGCACGGGCCAGACCGACACGCTGTTGCATGCCGCCGGACAGCTCGCTCGGGTAGCGGGAGGACCACTCGCTGAGGCCGACTTTCGCCAGCGCACGCTCCGCCACCTGATAGCGCTCGGCCTTGCCGATACCCTGCACTTCCAGGCCGAACGCGGTGTTTTCCAGCACCGTGCGGTTGGGCAGCAGCGCCACGCTCTGGAAGACCATGCCGATGTGGCGGGCACGGACTTCACGCAATTGGGCCGGGCTCAGGGCGGACAGGTCTTTGCCTTTGACGATGACCTTGCCTGAGCTCGGGGTGATCAGCTTATTGAGCAACCTGATCAGGGTGGACTTGCCACTGCCGGACAATCCCATGATGCAAAAGATTTCTCCACGGCGAACCTGGAGACTGACGTCCGAGACCCCGACCACGCAGCTGAAATCTTGCAGAATCCGGCTCTTGGTCAGGCCTTGCTGCACGACAGCGTTCATCGCGGCAGGTGCGCTTTTCCCGAAGATTTTCCAGACGTTCTGGCAATCCACCAGCACTTCGTTCGTATCGATTTTAGCCGTAGTCATGTCGTAACCCGTCGAGTCAGTGGTGCTGACTTCTCTCATTGATCAAAAGGCGGCAGTGGCAAAAAAGGTGCAGCAATCGCTCAGCTTTTCACTCAGTTCTTGACGTTTTCCCAACGCTTGAGCAGGTCGGCGTGGCTGTCGGTCCAGTCCTTGACGGCCTGGTCCATGGTCTTGCCGTCCTTGACCTGGGTGTTGATCCCGGTGATGTCGGCAATCGGCACGTAGACGCTGGCCATCAGCTCGCGAGCGTGGGGGTAATCAGCCGCGAAGCCTTTGTGACCGATCCAGTAGTAACCCTGTGGCGGCGGGAAGATGCCTTTCGGGTCTTTGAGGAATTTCACGTCGTATTTCTGCACCATCCACGACGGCTCCCAGATGGTCACCGCGATCGGCTCCTTGCGGTCCACGGCGGACTTGAGCGCAGCGGTCATCGCGGCGGTACTGCCTTCCACCAGCTGCAGCTTGAGGTCATAGCCCTTGACCACGTTGGTGGCGTCTTTCATCAGGCCCGACCCCGGCTCGATGCCGATGATCTTGCCGCCAAACTTGTCGGCGTTGGCGTTCAGTTGTTCGATGGAGTCGATGTCCACGTACTTCGGAACGGCCAGGCCTTGATAGAGGCCGTGGGACACTGGCGAGAGTTTTTCCAGACGGTTCTTGTTCTTGTTCCAGTAGTCGGACGCGGCGTAGTCGGTCTGCGAAGCCAGCACCTGCACGTCGCCCTTGGTCAGCGCGGCGTAGGCGATGCCCCACTCGGAGAACTCCACCACCTTGACGGTGTAGCCGGAGTCTTCGAGGACTTTCTTGGTGATGCCGGTGATGGGCGTCAGATCCTCCCAGTTCATGGTCCCGACGGTGATGGTCTTTTCCTCTGCCTGAACCGGCAGCGTCATCACGCCCACGACAGCCACCGCGCAAACGGCCTTCCAGATGTTCTTCATGGCATTCCCCGATCTACGTTGATGAAACTTGAGTGTTGGTGTTTTTCGAACCCGATACCGCGTTTACCCCTCACGCCCCGCTCTTAACTCTTGCCAGCGAATCACCGAACTCACCCCCAGTTGCGTCAGCAGACGCGGCGGCAATTTGCTCGGCTCCGGTGCCTGACTGAAGCGCCGCAGGAAGTCGGAACCCATGCCCGTTGCCAGCTCGGCGGCCATGACGCCCGCCAGGGTGCTTTTCACCGTGCCCAGGCCGTTTTCGCAGCAGGCGGCGTAGAGGTTTTCTTCCACCTCTCCGAACGCCGGGACGCTGTTGCGGCTCAGGCACAGACGCCCCGCCCAACTGAATTCGATGGGCGTGTCTTTCAATTCCGGAAAGCGCGCGTCGAGGGATTGCCGCTGCTCCATGGCCACTTGCGCGACCCGTTTCGGGGTCACGGTGATGGTCGGGTCGTAAGTGAATTTGGTGCGGATGACGATCCGCGACAGGCCGTCTTCCGAGATCTTGCGCACCGTCGCCCCCATCGGGTCGGCGGGGAGCAACGCCCAGCGATCGTGACCGGAGGCCCTGCGCGAGAACTGATCGTCGCTGTAGGCCGCGGTCATCGACGCGTAGGTGAAGACGTGCAGCAGCCGTCCCTGAAAATGCCCGAAGTCTTCGATGTGGCCGTTGACCGCGAGAATCACCTTGGGTGCCGATACCCGGCCCTTGTGGGATTTCGCCACCCAGCCGGCGCCGGATTTCGACAGCTCGACGATGGGCGAGCGTTCGTACAACGTGACGCTCTGCGCCAGACCGCCCGCCAGGTCGCGGATGTACTGCGCCGGTTGAATCATCACCGCGCCAGGGGTGTACAGCCCGCCGTGGTAATAACGCGAGCCGGTGATCTCGCGCATCTGCGCGGCGTCGAACAGCTCGTGTTTCTCGCCGATGCCCGCCAGCGATTTCGCGTACTTGAGGTTCAGCTTCAGGCCGCGTTCGGTGGCCGCCGCGTTGATCTTCCCGGACGGGTCGAAGGTGTGCGGCGACATGCCGTATTCGAAAGCGGCCTGTGCAGCGAAATCGATGGCGAAGCGGTTCTGCTCGATTTCCAGCGCCGTGGCCGATTCGCCGCCCACCGAATATTCACCGGTGGACAGGCTGTGGGGCACGTCGATCATGAAACCGGAGTTGCGCCCCGCCGGGCCCTTGGCGATTTCATGGGCATCGACCACCACGATGCGGTCCTGAGGACGCAGTTGGGACAGCCGACGGGCCGCCGAAAGACCGGCGAATCCCGCACCGATGATCAGCCAGTCCGCCGACACGTTCCTATCAAGCATTCGCACCGGGGTCGAACGCGTGGAGATCGCCTCCCAGCCTGAAACACCGGTGTCCACCGGCAGCCGCTTGATGGTGTGCTGGCTCATTTTACGGTCTCGTCTACCGAGCGATCGGACACGTCGATCCAGATGGTCTTGATCTCGGTGTACTGGTCGTGGGCAAACACCGACTTGTCGCGACCGCCAAAACCGGACTCCTTGTAACCGCCGAACGGAGTGGACGCGTCGCCCTCGCCGAAGCAGTTGACGGTGACGATGCCGGCGCGAATTTCCCGCGACAGTTTGATCGCCTTGCGCAGGCTGCCGGTGTACACCGAGGCGGCCAGGCCGTACGCCGTGTCGTTGGCCAGCGCGATGGCCTCGGAGATCGAATTGAAAGTGGTGACCGACAGCACCGGGCCGAAAATTTCTTCCTGGAACAGGCGGCTGTCGCGGTCCACGCCGTCAATAACGGTAGGCTGAACGTACGCGCCGTCCTGAGTGTCGCCGCCGTACACCGCTTCCAGATGGCCGCTGCTGGCGTAATCGAGGTACGACTTCACTTTCTCGAAATGGTCGCTGCTGACCAGCGCGCCAACGCGGTTTTGCGGGTCCAGCGGGTCGCCCATTTTCCATTCGCGCAGGTACGCGCCCATGCGCTTGAGCAATTCGTCCTTGACCGACGCGTGCACCAGCAGACGCGAGGTGGCGGAGCAGTTTTCGCCCATGTTCCAGAACGCGCCGTTGACCACGTGCTCGGCGACCAGGTCCAGGTCTTCAGCGTCGTCCATCACCACGGCCGGGTTTTTGCCGCCGCACTCCAGCACCACGCGCTTGAGGTTCGAATCCGCTGCGTAATGCAGGAAGCGACGCCCGGTGGCGGTGGACCCGGTAAAGCTCACCATGTCCACGTGTTTGTGCAGGCCGATCGGTTCGCCGACGTCCTTGCCGGTGCCGGTGACGATGTTCAGCACGCCCGCCGGTACGCCTGCTTCGAAGGCCAATTCAGCCACGCGCAATGTCGTGAGTGAGGTTTGCTCGGCCGGTTTGACGATCACCGAGCAACCGGAGGCCAGCGCCGGGCCGATTTTCCACGCCAGCATCAGCAGCGGGAAATTCCACGGCAGCACGCAGCCGACGACACCGATGGGCTCGCGCACCACCAGGGTCAGCGCGTCATTGCCCACCGGGGCGGTGTGGTCGTAGAGCTTGTCGATGACTTCGGCGTGCCAGCGCAGGGTGTGAATCGTGTCCGGCACATCGACCAACTGGCACTCGCGCACTGGCTTGCCGCTGTCGAGGCTTTCCAGCACCGCCAGCTCGTGGCGATTGTTTTCCAGCAATTTGGCGAATTTCAGCAGCACCGCCTTGCGCTCGCCCGGTGGCAGCAGCCGCCAGCGGCCATCGTCGAAGGCCTCTTTGGCCTTGCTTACGGCGTAGTCCACGTCGTCGGTGTTGCACGCCGCGATGTCGGTGAGGTGTTCGCCATTGGCCGGATTGATGGTGGCAAAGGTGTTGCCGGACAGCGCGGGTTTGAAGGCACCGTTGATGAACGCGTTGTTCGGAAACGACATCGACTGAGCGATGGCGGCATATTCGGCCGCGGTTAGAAGATCACGCATTGCTGGCTCCCGAGGTGATGTGTGCGACGGTGCGTTTCACGTTGGTGATAACGGTCTGAAGGCTGCGTTTGTCATCAGAGTTGAGGGGGCGCAATGGCGCACGCACATCCCCGACGTTCAAGCCGTTCAATTCACAGCCGAACTTGATGCATTGCACGAACTTGCCGCCGTCGAGGGCGTTCATCAGCGGCATCATCGCGGACATGATCTGCCGACCTTTATCGAAGTTCTTTTCCAGCACGCAGGCTTCATACAGCGCGACGTGTTCTCTTGGCAGGAAGTTAGAACCGGCGCACACCCAACTTCTGGCGCCCCAGGCGAAGAATTCCAATGCCTGATCGTCCCAACCGCAGGACAGCGCAATATGTGGGAATTCACGGGCCAATAAGTGCACGCGGCCCATGTCGCCGGAACTTTCTTTAATGGCTTTAACGTTCTTTGACTTGCCGACGCGCGCGAGGTAATCCTCGTTCATTTGCACGGACATACGGCCCGGATAGTTGTACAACATGATCGGCAAGTTGGCGGCGCGGTCGATGGTCAACGCGTGGATGGCGTTTTCCTGATCGGTGGGCAGCGCGTACGGCGGGGTCGTGACCAGGATCGCGTCAGCCTTGATCCGCTTGGCGTCTTCGGCGTACATCACTGCATCTTCGGTGCGGATGGCGCCGGTGCCGACGATCAATTGCACGCGGGAACCGATGACTTCCTTGGCGTGGGCCGCCAACTTCAGACGCTCTTCGGCGGTCTGGGCGTAATACTCGCCGGTGGAGCCACCAATGATGATGCCGTGAACTTTCGCTTCGATCAGCGATTCCAGAACTTCTGAAAAGACGCCCCAGTCGATTTCACCATCAAGCGTGTGGGGCGTCACCGCCGGTGTATATATGCCTTCGAATTTCAAGACGTCTTCTCCGAATAAGTAGGGCGCGAGCGTTCAATGAGCAGCACAAAACAATCCCCGGATAAACAAGAGGAAGATTCCGTGGTGAAACATGTTCAGTTGTGTACGGACGCAGGGGTGCCGTGCGCTCAAGTCGGAACGTGAGCGGAGTGTTCGGCCAAGGGGGCCTCAACTGTTATCAGCAGCGCGAGCGAACCGTTATTCCACGCCCGTCCTTTTCACTGGGGCGATGGGGTGACCTGGGTCTTTAGAATTCATGTCGTCGAGACAGCGCCGGAAAAGCAGAAAGGCGTTGTTCGACAGTGGGCAGAGGTAACTCAATCATCTGGAGCATGGACCGTATCTATCCCAATTGGCAGTGACGACGGTTTCTTGTTTTAAGTCCGTCCGGGGCAGCCCCGGCGGTCTTTTTGCACGTCTCGAATCCCGGTTTTCGTCCCGGTGATGGCTGGCGGCTTGGGTGAAGATTACGTGGCGTTTGAGGCTAGGAACAAGAAACTTTTACGCTCATCAATCCATAAGCTGATGTTATCGATTGGGGGTTTTTGAGGGGGAATTCTGGGTAAATGAAGGGCAAAAGATTCGGTTAGAGCATCTCAGGTTTTTTTGCCATGCATTATTTCCAAGTAGCCCCCCGCACGGCTTCTGCGGTATTGCGTTTGACGCGAGAACATCATGCGTCGCTCCCACAGCTGAAAAGTGTCCAGGTCAAGACCTGTGCACGGCATCGAAGCGAGTTGTTCCTGAACTAAAACTGCCCCAACACCCAATCCCGCAACCGGCAGCACGCTTCGTCTTTCTCGCGGTCTTCGCGGAACGTCAGGTAATGCTGGCTCTCCGTCAACACCACTTCCTCCTTCACGGGCCGCACCAGCCTCCCCTGTTCCACCAGCGCCGCCACAAGATGGTTCCACCCCAAGGCCACACCCTGATGAGTGAGCACCATGCTGATGATCAGGTTGTAGTCGTTGGCGTTCAGCAGGTGGGGGCTGTCGTGGGGTCGGTCATCGATATCGACGTCGTGAAAGGCAAACCACACGCCCCAATCCACATGCTCTGCCACTTGGGAGCGGCCATACGGGCTCAGGTTCAGCAACCCGCTGTCGCGCAGTCCCGTCAGCGACGCCAGTTCAGGGTGCGCCGCCTGGTACTCCGGCGTGCACACCGGGTAGATCACGTCGTGAAACAACGGATAGCTGCGGTAGCCGTCTTGGATCTTGGCCATTTTCGTGATGAAGATATCTGGCCGCACCCCCGGTTCCATCGACAGGAAGTTCTGCGTCGTGATCAGGTTCAAGTCGATGTCCGGGTTCTCGCTGAAGAACGTCGGCAGTCTGGCCGACAGCCACAACGCCGAAAAAGCCGGCGAGCAACACAGGGTCAACACGCGCTTCCCGGCGTTGTGGCTGCGGATGCGTTCGGCGGCCTGGGAGATGTTGACGAAGGACATCTGCGCCGCGTCGAAAAAGATCGCCCCCGCTTCGGTCAGCGCCACGGCGCGCCCTACCCGCTTGAACAGCTCGACGCCAAGGTACGTTTCCAGCTCGCGAATCTGTCGGCTGATGGCCGCTTGCGTGACACACAACGCCTCGGCAGCGCGGGTGAAACTCTGGTATTTGGCCGCCGCCACGAACGACTTCACTGCTTTCAGCGAAGGCATTTTCAGCAGCGTCATATCCGGATCGATGTGTTTGACCATAACGTGAGGGCGTGGATTCCGATTCGATGCAGGATGAGGGGAGCAGGCCTGCGCAGACCGCCTGCACCCGTGGGGCAGGCGGGAGATTAGCCGAAAGCGCGGGCAACGCCTACGCCGACTCGCCCCGAACGGCGGCCTCGATGGTGGCGATGTCGATTTTGGTCATGTTCATCATTGCCGCGAACGCCCGTTTGGCTGCGGCCTTGTCGGTGCTGGTGTACGCGTGGGTGAGCACGCGCGGGGTGATCTGCCACGACAGGCCCCATTTGTCCTTGCACCAGCCACAGACGCTGGCCTCGCCGCCGTTGCCGATGATCGCGTCCCACAGGCGGTCGGTTTCCGCCTGATCGTCCGTGGCGACCTGAAAAGAAAACGCCTCGCTGTGTACGAATTCGGCACCGCCATTGAGCCCGATGCAGGGGATGCCCATGACCGTGAATTCCACGGTCAAGACGTCTCCTTCCTTGCCGGACGGGTAATCGCTCGGGGCGTGATGGACGGCCTTCACTTCGCTGTCGACGAACGTCTTGGCGTAGAACGCTGCGGCCTCCAGCGCGTCGCCGTTGTACCAGAGGCAGAGGGTGTTTTTGCTGACCATGTCGGTTCTCCAGAAACGAAGAATTGAAAGGTCAGTCTAGTCCCGTCCGTCACAACGGCGAACGCGAGAGAGGGTCAGTCGGACGAGCGCTGACCCGTCTGCTTTCAATCGCGGAATTGCGTGAGTTGCTTGTCCAGGGATCCGGCCTGGTCGCGCAGTTCGACCGATTGATCGAGCAACACGCGGATCGCCTGATCGTTCTGTTCGGAAATGCGGCTCACGCCCTGAATCGCCACCGACAGTTGCTCGCCCGTGGCCGCCTGGCTTTGGGTCTGGCGGGCCACTTCGCTGATGCGAGTGAGGATGTCGCGGGCGTGCTGACGGATCTGCACGACGCCTTCAGAAGAAGTGGTCAATTGCGAAACACCGGTGCGCACGGCTTCACCGACCTGCTGAACGTTGGCCACGGTGTTGCGCACGTCCGAGCCGATGGCGCCGATCATCTCGCCGATTTCACCGGTCGAGCGGCTGGTGCGTTCGGCCAGCTGCCGGACTTCATCGGCGACCACTGCAAATCCTCGGCCCTGCTCCCCTGCCCGCGCCGCTTCGATGGCAGCGTTGAGGGCCAGCAGGTTGGTCTGGTCGGCGATGCTGCGGATGACCGCGATGATGCCGGCGATTTGTTGGGAGCGTTTTTCCAGATCGCCGACGGCCCCGGCCACCACGTCCATGGTCTGGTCGATGTGGGTGATGCCCGCCAGGGTCTGGCTCATGTCGTCGGAGATGTGCGTCGTCAGCGCTTCAGTGTTGCGCGCCAGTTGCTCGACGTCCTCGGCCTGTTGGGCCATCTCGGTCACCGAGTGCGCCAGGGCCGTGACACCGCTGGCCATTTCTTCCGTGGCCGTGTGTTGCGCGGTCGCCCGCTCGGCCACGGCTTGGGTGGTGTCGCCCAGTTGCGTGGAAATCTGCATCAACGCGCCGCTGCTGTGGCGAATGGTGCCGACCAGCCCGCCGAGGCGCTGAATGAACTGATTGAAGGCGCCCGCCAGCTTGCCGGTCTCGTCGCCGCTGCGTTGTTCGAAACGCAGGCCCAGCTCGCCGCTCCATCCCTGGATACCGACCGTGAGCCCCGACAGCGGACGAATCTGCCAACCGAGCAGGTTCCACAGCACCAGCGCCAGCACCAACAACCCCGCCAGGCCCACCAGCACGGCGACATAGAGGAAGTGGTTGATGCCCGCCATGGCCTCGGCCTGCGGGTAGGCAATCATCAGTGACCAATGGTTCGGTGCTTCACCAATCTGCACCGGCCGCAGCGCGTAGGTCCAGCCATTGCTTTCGAAGTTGTAGGGCTGACCGGCCTTGATCGCCTCTCTCGCCGCGACAGGCAGGTCGTCCGCGAGCTGCGCCAAACGTTTGCTATCCGGGTGACTGGCGTACAGACCGTCGCTCGACACCAACGCGCCGTAGCCCTTGAACACATTGATGGTCGACAGCTGTTTATTGATGCCTTCAAGGGGAATATCGACTCCCGCGACCCCCAGCGTTTTGCCGCCCTGCACCAGCGGCACCATGATCGAGGTCAGCATCAATTGCTGGCCGCTGGCGGTTTTGTAGGCGTATGGCTCGGAGGCCCAGGCTTTGGCGGTGTGCAGCGGACGGTAGTAATACTGGTTGTCGGCGTTTTCCGGCACATAGCCCACCAGCGGCTCGGATTTGACCACCCCGCTCGCCCGGTTCCAATACGTCAGGTAACGGCCGGTTGCATCGTGATTGGGTTGATTGACGAATTCGCTGTCTTTGCCATCGAATGCGTTCGGCTCCCAATACTGACCCAATCCCAATAATTGGGAATTGGATTCCAGAAGTGCGCGCGAAGTGGCATCAGCGGTTTTACGATCGACATGTTCGTGTTGCATGGCAATGGCAACACTGGCAAGCGAGTCTGCAATTGAATAGCCCACGCCAAGTTCTACTTCGACCGCCCTCGCGTTTTCTTTGACGAGGGTATCGACCAGCGTTGTATTTTCTTTGACCGCCGACCCGTAAGCCACGTAGGCAACGGACGCCAGCAACAGCAGCAGGACCGCCACAGCGCCGATCAGCGCGGTCCAGAACAGTTTGAAGTGTAAAGAGCGGTTAGACATGAAGGTTCTCGGATGGCATAAAAAGTCAGTCGGCAAGACTGTCCGAATATGCACACGCGGCAGCCCTGCCAGGTCTATTATTAGTTTGATATCTATGTGCCAGCATATACTCGCTTCCTTCAACTCCGCAACCATATAAAACGCCGCGGTATAAAAGATGACCGGTGAGTCTCTAGGCGAGGTCGTTAGTGGAAAGTTGTACGACGTAATAGAACTAAGACCGGCTCGTTATTAACGAACCGGTTAGTTTTTGTTTGGGCTGAATAACTGATTTATATAACCGAACAATCATTCCGCCTCGTCGGCGACTTCCACTCGGTTTCGGCCTTGGCGCTTGGCGTGATACAGCGCGGTATCCGCCAGGCCGTAGGCCAGGTCGAAGCTGGTGCCGACGGGATTGGCACTGACGCCGAAACTCGCGGTGATGACCCGATTCACCGGGTCGCCGAAAACGTGTTCCGCGACGGCCTGGCGCATCGCTTCGGCCAGCGCGAGGCCCTCCTCCAGTTGGCCACCGGGAATCAGCACGGTGAATTCCTCGCCGCCGACCCGGCCAATGGCGCCTTTCTCGCCGACGATCTTGCGCAGGCACTCGACGATGCCCTGAATCACGGCATCGCCCGCCGGGTGACCGAATTCATCGTTGACGTGTTTGAAATGGTCGATGTCGAGCACGATCATTACCGCCCCCGTGCGCATCAGCGCCTGGGCGGTCATGTCGATGATCGCGCCGCGATTCAGCACCCCGGTGAGCGCGTCGTGGGTGGCCCGGTATTCAAGCTGGCGCGCCAGGGTCTGCAACTGCGCGTTGAGCGCGTTCATCTCGCGCTCCGCCCGGTCGCTGCGGCCAATCAGGCGACGGGTTTCGCGCATCAGCCGCTCGTAGTGAGTCGCCAGACCCGACAACGATGTGCGGTAGACTTCGGCGTCGGCATGCGGCAATGCCAGCACCGAACGAACCTGTTCAAGGGCCTCGGCCTCGCTCTTGAACAAGTCAGGCGCCGGCTGGCCGGAAGGGTCTCGCGAAGCGACGGAGGCTGCCATGTCCACGAGCCTCTTCACGTCGTGATCGGACGGTCGTTGAAGACAATCGACGTGAAGTCGGCTTTCAGTTCTTCACCGAATTCGAAAATCGTCTCGTCTTCTTCGTCGTAGTACCAATTCACTTCGATGCCGTTGCCGTCTTCGGCGCATTGGTCCAAGGCGTCGAAAATGCTGAACAGCATCTTGGTACTGGAACTGTTGAAATACGCCAGCGCGATGTTGGCGGTGATCGTTGCGCCTTCCTTGCCAGCCAGGTAGGTGCGCAGTTGCTCCACAATGGGCGAGTAAAAGGCGGCTGCGTTTTCCGGGTATGACTCGCCCTTCATCGACAGAAGGTTCTGGTCGAAACGAAAGTCGATTTCCGGGGAAGTGGCCGTTGCTTCGATGTAGACGTTGTCCATGGCTAAGCGTCGCTCAATTCAAATAGTGGCTTTAAGGCAAAACAGCGTCGTGTCCGGGTCATCGGCGCGCGGATGAAACCCGAACTCCAGCGGCGCGCTGGCGTCCCGGGCCATGGTCAGGAAGCCCAGACCGGCGCCCTTGCTGTCTTCCGGCGTCTCGGCACGCAGGGTGACTTTGTAGGCCTGTTTGATTTCCTCGATCGTCATGTTGCGCAGCGGCTCCAGCTTTTCGCGCAGACGTTCGGTGTCGGCGGTGGCGATCGGGTTGGCGCAGAGCATCTGATGACGCTCGCCATCGGTGCTGATGCACACCGCGCCCTGACGCAGGCCGGACTCGTCGGGGGCCGAACCGCTCAAAGCGTCGGACGAGTAATGGATGATGTTCTGGGACAGCTCGACGAACGAGGAAAACAGCTTGCGTCGCGTCGGCCCGCTAACCCCGGAGATCTCCAGTTGCAGCTTCACCACCTCAGCCATCGCCGAGATGATGTGATGTGAGAAATAACCCATGTGATAGAAAATCACGTTTCGCTGTTGGGCCAGGTCGAAAAACGTGCAGTCCTGCTGGGCGGTTTCTGAGTTGAACATCGTCATTCCTGAATGCGGGCACAGAATAGGGTCAAATCGTCGCGCCGAGCCTGATCCGCCTGCCACAGCGCCAGCGCCCCTTGCAACGCTTCACAGATAGCAGCGGACGATTCGCGGCGGTATTGCAGCAGAGCGTCGAAGGCTTTGCGTTTGCCGAAGGCGATGCGTTTCGGGCCGCCGATCTGATCGATCAGGCCGTCGGTGGCGATGAACATGAGGCTGCCGGGCTGCATCGGAACCGTGCTGACCGACCATTGGTAATCGAAATCGCTGCCCACGTAGCCGACGCCCATGCGTTGCCCGGCGATGGTCTGCACCTGATCGGCATCCGGGTGCAGCACGTGCAAGGCCATGCGTGCGCCCGCGAAACTCAGGGAGCGGCTGGCGTTGTCGAACCAGAAAAAGGACGCATCGAGGCCGTCATCGGACTCCGGGGTGTCGTCCTGGCCATCGACCTGCCCCAGCAGTTCCTTGACGCTGCGGTTGACCGCCGCCAGCAACTGCGCAGGGTCGCGAGGTCCGAAACGCTCCAGCGACTGGGTCAGCGAGGAGGACGCGATGAGCGTCATAAATGCGCCAGGCACGCCATGGCCGGTGCAGTCGGCAATCGCGCCAAACCAACCCTCGGGGTAGGCGCTGAAATGGTAGAAATCGCCACCGACCACGTCTCGCGGTTCCCATAACAGCGCGGCGTCGCCCAACGTGGACGCCAGCGCATCGCGAGAGGCGCGCAGCATGGCCCGCTGAATCACGCTGGCGTATTCGATGCTTTGCATCATCTGGCGATTTTTTTCAGCTTGCATGGCGGCGACCACGGCCATCAGTTCCAGACCGTTGCCCAACCCGGCAAAGCGCCCATTACGGGTGACGATGAAACCGTCCGCCAAGGCCTTTTCGCCGAACTCGACCGTCTTGAACGTCAGGTCTTCGATGCTCATCTGCGCATCGACGATCAGCGGTTCTTTGTCCATGAAGGCGATGCAGCTTTTCTTGTCGTAGAGTTCGCGATGAAACGGCTTGCTCATCTGCGACAGGAAAATGTTGCGGTTGATCAGTCCAATGGGGCGCTCGCCTTCCAGCACGGCCAGGCAGGCCCGCTCACGATGAGCACTGAAGATCTCCATGACCCGGTCGTTGGTGCTGTTGGACTCGATACCCGGCACCTCATTGCACAGATCACCGGCACAGCGGTGGTCCCTGGGCAACTTCGGCCGGGTGAAAGTGAAGTGTTCTGCCTGCATGCTCGTGGCCACTGCGCCGGACGGAAGCGGGCACCTTAGCAAGGTGATGTTAAGATGATGTTACAACAAACCTCTCCTGCCTCCGTTGCCCGAGTTGGTGTTAAATACAGCACCCGGATTACACATTCAGCGCGCCAAGCCTTGTCTGGACGCGCGCCATGAAACGGAAAGCACGATGAAAAGCCCATTCAAGACCTCATTCATTCCTCACTCGGCGGTGGCAGCATGATCGAAGTCACCGAAGTCTCCATCGCTGAATTGCGCGCTGCACTGGCCTCCGGTCAGACCACCTCGGTCGAGTTGGTCAACGCGTATCTGGCGCGCATTGACGCCTACGACGGCGCGCAGACCGACACCGCGCTCAATGCCGTGGTCGTGCGCAATCCCGACGCCCTTAAAGAAGCCGAAGCCGCCGACCAGCGTCGCGCCGAAGGAAAAACCCTTGGTCCGCTGGACGGCATCCCGTACACGGCCAAGGACAGTTATCTGGTCAAGGGCCTGACCGCCGCGTCGGGCAGCCCGGCCTTTGAGAATCTGGTCGCCCATCGCGATGCCTTTACCATCGAACGCCTGCGTGCAGCCGGGGCGATCTGCCTGGGTAAGACCAACATGCCGCCGATGGCCAATGGCGGCATGCAGCGCGGCGTCTACGGCCGAGCGGAAAGCCCGTACAACGCTGACTTTCTGACCGCTCCGTTTGCGTCCGGCTCCTCCAACGGCGCCGGGACCGCAACGGCGGCCAGCTTCGCGGCGTTCGGGCTGGCGGAAGAAACCTGGTCCAGCGGCCGTGGCCCGGCGTCCAACAACGGCCTGTGCGCCTACACCCCGTCGCGCGGCGTGATTTCAGTGCGCGGCAACTGGCCGCTGACCCCTACCATGGACGTGGTCGTGCCGTTCGCCCGCACCATGGCCGACCTGCTGGAAGTGCTGGACGTGGTGGTCGTGGAAGACCCGGACACCCGTGGTGACCTGTGGCGATTGCAGCCGTGGGTGCCGATTCCGCCCGTCGCGTCGGTGCGTCCGGCCTCCTACGCCGAATTGGCGGTGAAGGCCGATGCGCTGGCGGGCAAGCGTCTGGGCATCCCGCGCATGTACATCAATGCCGACCTCGACGCGGGCACCAGCGAGGCGCCGGGCGTTGGTGGCCCAACCGGGCAACGCATTCACACCCGCCCTTCGGTGATCGGGCTGTGGCAGCAGGCCCGCAAGGCCTTGGAAGCCGCGGGCGCGGAAGTGATCGAGGTTGATTTCCCGCTGGTCTCCAACTGCGAGGGCGACCGCCCCGGCGCGCCGACCGTGTTCAATCGCGGCATCGTTTCCAAGGCATTCCTGCACCACGAATTGTGGGACCTGACGGCCTGGGCCTTCGATGACTTTCTGCGCGCCAACGGCGACCCGAAGCTCAATAAGCTGGCGGACGTGGACGGCCCGAAGATCTTCCCTCACGACCCCGGCACCCTGCCAAACCGCGAGGGCGATCTGGCGGCGGGCATGGACGAATACGTACGCATGGCGGAACGCGGCATCACGCCGTGGAATGAAATCGAGACGTTGCCGGACGGCCTGCGTGGGCTGGAAAAAACCCGCAAGCTGGACCTGGAAGACTGGATGGACGCGCAGGGGCTGGATGCGGTGCTGTTCCCGACCGTCGCCGACGTCGCGCCCGCCAACTCGGACGTTGACCCGGCGTCGGCCGACATCGCCTGGAGCAACGGCGTGTGGGTCGCCAACGGCAACCTCGCCATCCGCCACCTCGGCGTGCCCACCGTCACCGTGCCCATGGGCGTCATGCCCGACATCGGCATGCCCGTCGGCCTGACCTTCGCCGGCCGCGCCTACGACGATTCGGCGTTGCTGCGACTGGCCTCGGCGTTCGAGGCCACAGGCAGCAAGCGCCAAGTGCCACCGCGCACGCCGCCGTTGGAGCGAAACGCAGGTTGATGCCGCTCCCCCTGTAGCGGTCCGGCTTTCCGGCGGTAGCGATTCCAAGGCCGCTACCGCCGGCAAGCCGTGCTGCTACGGCGGCGCTCCACAGCTTTTGCCATCGCTTTTAAACTGAACGAGGACCTGAACATGCTTCTCCATCTGTCGACGTGGCGCGAGATCGAACACTTTCTGACGCGCAGCCGCACGATCATTGTTCCCATTGGCTCCAACGAACAACACGGCCCCACCGGCCTGCTCGGCACTGACTGGATGTGCCCGCAGATCATCGCCGAAGAAGCCCAAAAAGACGCCGACATCCTGATCGCGCCGACCTTCAACATTGGCATGGCCCAGCACCACCTGGGTTTTCCCGGCACGATTTCCCTACGCCCATCGACCTTCATCGCCGCCATCGGCGACTGGACTCGCTCGCTGGCGGGCCACGGCTTCGAAAAAATCCTTTTCCTCAATGGCCACGGCGGCAACATCGCATCGATTGAAGCGGCGTTCTCCGAGCTGTACGCCGAAGCCAGCTTTGCCAGACGCCCCGCAGGTTTTGCGCTGAAGTTGTGCAACTGGTGGGATCTGGAAGGCGTCGGCAAACTGGCCCACGCGCAATTTCCGGTGGGCCATGGCTCCCACGCCACGCCATCGGAAATCGCCGTGACGCAATGGGCCTATCCCGACGCAATCAAGTCGGCCGACTACTCCCCGCAAATCGCGCCGACCGGTCCGATCCGTGAGGCCGGGGATTTCCGCGCACGCTTTCCCGACGGCCGCATGGGCTCGGACCCTGCGCTGGCGACCGCGGAAAAAGGCGGAGAATTGGTGAGGCTGGCGGCCAAGGGCCTGGTGAAGGAAGTGGAAGCGTTCAGCCGGGAATTGCTGCCCGGCTGATTCATCAGCGTGTGCGCTGACGGTCGACTTGCCTCGGCCGTCAGGGGTTCAACCGCTTGAGAGCCTCGCGCAACTCGGCATCATTGCCCCCCAGCGCGTTGGTGGCGATGGCTGCGTTGCGCAGCAGGATCGACGCCGCGTGTTCGATGTGTTCTTTAAGCAGACGGTCGGACGGGCCGGACAAGGTCAACGCCCCTTTCAATTCATACCCCATGGCGAACACCGGCACTGACACGGCCGTGGTCTCAGGGTCGCGCTCGCCGTAGGAACACGCCCAAAAACGCTCGCGAACCTCGGTCAGCGCCGGATCGACATTGCGCGTGAACGCCCGAAGTACCTTGCCGGACGCACCCGCCTGCAGCGGAAAGCGCGCGCCTTCCAGCACCGACACGCGCACCGCCCGCTTGGGTTCTACCCTGAACAGCACCACGCGGCTGCCGTTTTCCAGCACATAAAAGGAAGAGGTCTCACCGCTTTCTTCGGTGATCGATTCCAGCAACGGATGGATCACATCGCGCAGCCGGAACGAGGTCTGGTACAGCTGCGACAAACGTAGCGGCTCAGGTCCCACGGAATAGCGACCATCGCTGAGACGACGGACGAACCCGGCTTTTTCCAGCGAAGCGATCAGGCGCAGGATTGTGCTTTTGTACAACCCTGTGCGCCGTGCGATCTCGGCCAGGGTCAGGCAGTCCTGTTCAATGTTGAAGGCCGACAGAATGGCAAAGGCCCGGTCGACGGCCGCCACCCCGCTTTCTGCTTGGGCCTGCTCAGGGAGATTCTTTTCGGATTCGGTATTCATAGACACTCATTGTCGATTCGTCGCTCGCGGGCGGCAGGTGATTCGCAAACCACCCCGCCGACCCGCAAGACAATATCAGAGCAGCCGGATACCTTTCGAAAAAAGTGCAGCCCGCCTCACGCCTCGCGCAAAAACAATCGCAGCGAAACCACCATGGCCGCGGCGATGAACATGATGCAGCCCATCACCATCAGACCCGCTGTGAACGAACCGGTGTAATCCTTCAAGAAGCCCATCAGGTACGGCCCGACAAAACCGCCAAAGGCACCGATGGAATTGATCAGCGCAATCCCCCCCGCCGCTGCCTGCCCGCGCAGGAAATTGCCCGGCAACGTGTAGAAAATGGTTTTGCCGGCGATGGTGCCGATCAACGCCAGGGTGATGCCCGCCAGTGCCGGAATCAGCGCGTCCATCTGCAGCGCCAGGATCAACGCAAAGCCTGCCAGCAACATCGCCAGCGTCAGGTTGAAAATGCCCTTGCCGGTACGGTCCACGTGTTTGGCCCAGATCAAAAGCGCCACGGTGGAAAAGAAGTACGGGATCGCCGCCACCCAGCCGATCATGCTGACCTCCACACCATGGGCCTTGAGCATCTGCGGCAACCAGATGCCGATGCCGTAGGAACCGAGGGTGAAGCTGAAGGTGATCGAACTGAGAATCCACACGCGCGGATCTTTCAGCGCCGCCTTGAAGCCGTGGCTGTGCTGGCCCTTGCCCTGCTCTTCGGCCAACATCCCGGTCAGCACCTCGCGCTCATCGGCGGTCAGCCATTTGGCCTCGGCCGGGTGATTGGTCAGCACCTTGAGGGTGATCAACCCGAGGATGCACGCCGGAACCCCTTCGATGAGGAACATCCACTGCCAGCCCGCGAGCCCCAGCAAACCGTGCATTTGCAGCAGCCAGATCGACAGCGGCCCGCCGACCAGGAACGAGATCGGTGTGGCCACGGTAAACCAGGCCAGCACCCGCGTGCGGTATTGCGCCGGGAACCAGAGGGTCAGAAAGAAGATCACGCCAGGGAAGAAACCCGCTTCGGCGATGCCGAGGATCAGGCGCACGATATAAAAGCTGTACGGCCCTACAATCATCGCGGTCGCGGCGGCAGCAAGGCCCCAGGTGATCATGATCCGCGCCATCCACAAGCGGGCGCCGAAACGGTACATCGCCAGGTTGCTCGGCACTTCGCACAAGCAGTAACCGAAAAACATGATGCCCGCGCCCAAGCCAAACTGCGTGGCGGTCAAGCCCAGTTGCTCGGTCATCTGCAACGCCGCGTAGCCAACGCTGGTGCGGTCCAGGTAATTGAAGAAATACGCCAGCGCAAGCAACGGGATCAAGCGCCAAGCGGCTTTATGCAGGACGCGGGTCTGTTCGGCATCCAGGGGGCGCACACTGGCGACGTCGCTGCTGTGCGGGGGGGTCGTGACGATGGCCATGACGGGGTTCCTCACCAATTATTTTTATAAGGCTGACGGCGGGATGTCCGTCAGCGACAGGCATCAGGGAATCCGTTCCAGCGGGGTGTCAGCGAACGATGCCACGTCCGCGCAGCGCGTCGATGTCACCCGAGGCGTAGCCCATTTCTTCCAGCAACTCGGCGGAGTGACTGCCCAGCGACGGCACATTGAGGCGGGTGTCGAAGCGACGGCCATTCATCTCGAAAGGCAGCATCGGCACCTTGACCGCCTCGCCATCTTCCAGCGTCAGATGGGCCAGGCCACCCGACTCGTTGAGGTGCCGGTCGTCGAACAGGTCCTGCGGACGCTGGATCGGTGAAAACGGCAGCCCGGTTTGTTCGCACAGGTCCATGACCTCCTGTTTACTCATCTGCGCCAGCCGTTCACGGACCGGCGGCAAGATCCTTTCTCGGGCTTGAACGCGCTGGGTGTTTTTCGCCAGCGAAGGATCACGGCCCAGTTCGGCAAAACCAAAACGCTCGCAAAAATTGACCCACTGGCTGTCGCTGACCACGCCCATGAACACTTGCTCATCGCCCAAGGTATTGAACACGTCGTAGATGGCCCAAGCGGATAAGCGACTCGGCATCGGTGCCGCCGGCTTGCCGGTGGTCGCCATCTGCATCATGTGCTGCCCCACCAGAAACGCCGAGTTCTCGAACAGGCCGGTCTGCACGAACTGCCCTTCCCCGGTGTGCTTGCGCTGCCACAGCGCCGCCAGAATCGAGATGGCGCTGAACATGCCGCCCATGACGTCATTCACCGACGCCCCTGCGCGCAACGGACGGCCTTCCGGGCCTGTCATATAGGCCAGGCCCGTCATCATCTGCACCACCTCGTCCAGCGCGGTGCGATGTTCATACGGCCCCGGCAGAAAACCTTTCATCGAGCTGTAAATGATGTCCGGCTTGATCGACTTGACCTGCTCGTAGCCCAGGCCGAGTTTATCCATGGCGCCAGGGCGGAAGTTTTCGGTGACCACGTCAGCGCTTTCGATCAGCTTGCGCACGGCGGTCATGCCCTCCTCAGTCTTGATGTCGACCGCGAAGCTTTTCTTGTTGCGGTTGTAAGTCATCCAGTAGCCCGCGCCGGAACCAGTCAGACGACGGGTATTGTCGCCTTCCGGAACGGGCTCGACCTTGATCACCTCGGCGCCAAGATCCGCCAGAACCAACCCGCAGGTCGGGCCCATGACCATGTGCACGAACTCGACCACGCGCACGCCGGCCAGCGGCAGCGCCTGAAGCTTCTGATTGAGCAGGCTCATCGCGCGCCTCCGGCGTAGTGGAAATTCTTGCCGACGCCTGCGTCCGGAATGAAGCCATACAGCGGCTCTCCCGGCAGGCCCTGTTTAAGCCAGGTACGAGCGGCCACCAGCTTGTCGATGTCCACGCCGGTGCGCAGGCCCATGGATTCGAGCAGGTAGACCAGATCCTCGGTCACGATATTGCCCGACGCCCCCGGCGCATAGGGGCAACCGCCGATGCCGCCTTGAGAGGCATCGATGGTGGTCACGCCGACGTCCAGCGCCGCGACCACATTGGCCAGGCCCTGGCCGCGGGTGTTGTGGAAATGCGCGCTGCCGGCCTTGCTGCCGATCTCATTGCGCAGACGCGTGAACACGCGACGCACCTGCGCCGGATTGGCGTACCCCACGGTGTCGGCGAGTCCCACCTCATCGACGCCCAGCTCAACCATGGTCAGGGCCATGCGCAGCACATCGTCTTCCGGCACCTCGCCCTGAATCGTGCAACCGAACACCGTCGACAACCCGGCCTCGACCTCGACATGAGGGAAGCGCTCGTTGCGCAGGGCCATGACCGCGCGCACTTCGTCGTACACCTGTGGGTGGGTCTTGCGGATGTTGGCCAGGGAATGGGGTTCACTGACGGAAATAGGCAGGGTGATCTTCTGCACGCCCGCGTTGAACGCCGCTTCGGCGCCCTTGAGGTTCGGCACCAGTGCGGTGACGAACACATCAGATCGCTGACGCATGTGCGCCACCAGCTCCGCGGCATCGGCCATTTGCGGCAGCAGTTTCGGAGAAACGAACGAACCGACCTCGATCTCTTTCAAGCCCGCGTCGGCCAGCACCGTCAGCCATTGAAGCTTGAGCGCCGTGGGCATGGTCGCGCTGACGCTTTGCAGGCCGTCGCGGGGGCCGACCTCGCTGATCAGGATGTCTACGTTGTTGTTCGGGTTCATCGCCGGGTCTCCGGGTATTGGAATGCGGTTGTTCTATCTGATAGAACGGTGTTCTGAAATAATCATGAGCCGATAAAATCTCACTGTCAATGCTACTCACCCCGAGTCATACGCCAGCGCTTATAAGATTGATCGGGAGTGTCAGGCGGGATCACGTAATGCCATCCTGACCAATCCGGCGGGTTGACAGCCGAAAAAATAAAGTTGAACCTTGTTCTGTCAGAAAACATGACGTTCTGTCTGATAGAACAATAACAACATGGCGAAAAGGCCTCGTCACCGGCAAGATCGGTGCTTTCCCGTTCGCCCCCGTAGGAGCTGATCCTGTGAGCCTGTACGCCCCGCCTCGCGATTTGCCGACCCGCGTGTTCACCACGCTGCCCGAAGCTTTCTGCAAAGACGGCGACTCCGACTGGGTACGCGCCAACAAGCCCGGGCAGAAGGTCAAAAGCTTTCTTGAAGGGCCGTCCTTCGACCGGGACGGCAATCTTTACGTCACCGACATCCCCTACGGCCGCATCCTGCGCATCGACTCTCAGGGCCACTGGACCTTGATCGCCGAATACGATGGCTGGCCCAACGGTTTGAAAATCCACCGCGACGGGCGGGTTTTCATCGCCGATTACAAGCATGGGATCCTGACCCTCGATCCGCACACCGGAACGGTGACCCCCTTCCTCACCCACAGCCGCAGTGAAGGCTTCAAGGGCGTCAACGACCTGTTCTTCGATGCCAGCGGCAAGCTGTACTTCACCGATCAAGGCCAGACCGGACAGCAAGACCCGACCGGTCGCGTCTATGCCTATGACTTGGACAAGCAAACCCTCATGCGCTTGATCGACAACGGTCCGAGCCCCAACGGCCTGGTCATGGACCTGGCGCAGAACGCGCTGTTCGTGGCGATGACACGGGGCAATGCGGTCTGGCGCCTGCCAATCCAACGCGATGGCGGCACCAGCAAAGTAGGGATTTTCACAGCCATGGCCGGGGGCGTCAGTGGCGCCGACGGCATGGCACTGGACAGCGAAGGCAACCTCTATGTGTGCGATGCCGGAAATGGCTGCGTCTGGGTGTTCGACCCTCACGCCGTGCCGCTGTACCGCATCCGCTCGTGCACCGAAGGCCGCACCCTGACCAACCTGGCGTTCGGTGGCGAGGGCAATCGGCAATTGTTCATCACCGATTCCTCCACCGGCTCCATCCTGGTCGCCGACTTGCCCCATAGCGGCCAGCCGATGTTCTCGCACCGCTAGGCCCTTAATCCGCTGAACCCTGTGCGCCAGGCGCACGGGTTTCGTTCGACCTGAAGAAAGCGAGCCCCGTTGCGCTCGCTCCCGACAAAACCAATAAAAGGGACGCCCATGTTGATCTTTCTGAGCTACGCCATGATCGCCTGCTTCATGTACCTGATCATGAGCAAGCGCCTCTCGCCGCTGGTGGCGCTGCTGCTGGTGCCGATTGCCTTCGGTTGCCTCGGCGGCTTCGCCACGCAACTAGGCGGCATGATGTACGACGGCGTGAAGATGCTCGCCCCCACCGGGATCATGCTCACGTTCGCGATCCTGTACTTCTGCATGATGACTGATGCCGGGCTGTTCAACCCGCTGATCAAGGTGCTGCTGCGGCTGGTCAAGGGTGATCCGCGCAAGATCGTCGTCGGCACCGCCGTGCTGGGATTGTGCGTCGGGCTCGATGGCGACGGCGCCACCACCTACATCATCGCTACGGCGGCTTTTTTGCCACTCTATCGTCTGACCGGCATTCGTCTGCAGGTCATGGCAACCGTGTTGCTGCTGGCCATCGGGGTGATGAACATTCTGCCTTGGGCTGGGCCGTTCTCGCGGGCGGCCAGTGCCATGCACGCCGACATCACCGAGCTGTTTCTGCAGATGGTGCCGATCATGATCGCCGGTGGCGTGTGGGTGATTTTCGCGGCGTGGTGGCTGGGCCGGATGGAATATCGCCGCCTGGGTATCGTCAGTGTCAGCGAAGACAAAGTGCTGGAAGGCTACGCGCACATTCGCCTGAGCGACCCGAAATTTCTGTTCAACGTGGTGCTGACCGTCGCCCTGATCAGCTCGATGATGCTCAGCCTGATGCCGCTGCCGATCCTGTTCATGGTCGCGTTCGGGCTTGGCTGCCTGGTCAATTACCCGACGCTGAAACAACAGAAAGAGGTCATCGGCCGTCACGCCGACAATGTGCTGGCCGTGACCCTGCTGATTTTCGCGGCGGGGATCTTCGTCGGCATCATGGGCGGCACCGGGATGATCAAAGCCATTTCTGACAACCTGATCGCCATCCTGCCGGAGCAGGCCGGACACGGTATGTCGGTGATCACGGCGCTGCTGAGCATGCCGTTCACTTACGTGCTGACCAACGATGCATTCTACTTTGGCGTGCTGCCCATCCTCGCCGAAACCGCCGCCCACTACGGCATTGGCTCCCACGAAATGGCCATCGCCTCGCTGATCGGCCAGCCGGTTCACTTGCTCAGCCCATTGGTGGCCTCAACCTACCTGCTGTGCGGCCTGCTGGACATCGACTACGGCGACAACCAGCGGGTCTCGCTGAAATGGACCTTCGGCACCGTGCTGGTGATGCTGATCGCGGCCATCGCCATCGGCGCAATCACGGTCATCAACTGACGTGCAACGCGGACGCCGATGGCCTGGCGTGATTAGGCCACGGCGTCCAGTTCGGTCAGCAATTCGCTTGGAAGCCTCAACTCCGCCGCACCGAGGTTCTCCCGCAAATGCGCCACCGAAGACGTTCCCGGAATCAGCAGGATGTTCGGCGACCGTTGCAGCAGCCAGGCCAGCGCCACATTCAGCTGCGAGGCGCCGATGCGCTGGGCCACGCTGGCTAGCACGTCCGACTGCAGCGGCGAGAAACCACCCATGGGGAAGAACGGCACATAGGCAATCCCCTGCTGAGCCAGCTCGGCGATCAATTGTTCATCAGCACGATGGGACAGGTTGTAGTGGTTCTGCACACAAACCACCTTCGCAATGCCTTGAGCCTCTTTCACCTGTTTGCTGGTGACGTTGCTCAAACCCAGGTGCCGAATCAGCCCCTGCTGTTGCAGCTCGGCCAATGCACTGAAACCTTCGGCAATGGACTCGTCGCCCGGTGAGTGCAAGTTGCCCCACGCTCGTAGATTCACCACGTCCAGCACATCCAGACCCAGATTGCGCAGGTTGTCGTGCACCGCGCTGACCAGTTCGGCAGGGCTTTGCGCCGGGTTCCACGACGCATCGTCACCGCGCACGGCGCCCACTTTGGTCACGATCGTCAGGTCATCGGCGTAGGGGTGCAGCGCCTCGCGAATCAGGCGGTTGGTGACATGGGGACCGTAAAAGTCTGACGTGTCGATGTGATTAATCCCCAGCGCCAAGGCTTCGCGCAACACGGCAATCGCCGCTTGCGGGTCTTTCGGCGGCCCGAATACGCCTTGCCCTGCCAACTGCATCGCACCGTAACCCATGCGGTTCACGGTACGGTCGCCCAATTGAAACCTGCCTGCCTTGCTCGCGTCGCTCATGTTGTTTGCCTCTCTCAACGGGTGTTGGGCCACTATAGGCGTTGACGGACCGCTCGATAATCCGGTGCAATCGGCACAGGTCGTACGGCTCACCGAACAATCCCCCACTCAAGAGCACACCATGGCAGCGGATATTCAGGATTTGATGGCCTTCGTGGCCGTGGTCAAGGCCGGTGGTTTTCGTGAAGGCGCGCGCCTGAGCGGTCGATCGGCGTCGAGCCTGAGCGACGCGGTGCGGCGCATCGAGTCGGGGTTGGGCGTTCGGCTGCTCAACCGCACCACCCGCAGCGTGGTGCCGACCGAAGCCGGGGCCAGGCTGATGGAACGCATCGTGCCCGCACTGGGCGAAGTGGAATCGGCGCTCGACGTGGTCAATGACTTCCGCGATCGCCCGTCCGGCACCCTCAAACTCAACGTCCCCGCCAGCGCGGCGCGGCTGGTGCTTCCCGCGATCATCACGCCGTTTCTGCAGGCCCACCCCGACATCCAGCTGGAAGTCATCGTCGAAGAAAGCTTCGTCGACATGCTCGCCGCCGGCTGCGACGCGGGCATTCGCTACGACGAACGCCTCGAACAGGACATGATCGCCGTGCCGATCGGACCCCGCTTCCAGCGCTTCGCCACCGCCGCCTCCCCCGCCTACCTCGCCGCCAGAGGCGTCCCGCAACACCCTCGCGACCTCCTCGACCACGCCTGCCTGCGGGGCAAATTTCCCAGCGGTTCGATGCCGATGTGGGAATACGAAAAAAACGGAGAAACCCTCCACGTCGACCCCACCGGCCCGCTCGTGGTGCGCATCGCGGGCGCCATCGACCTCGGCATCCAGGCCGCCGTCGATGGCCTGGGTGTGGTCTACCTGTTCGAAGACTGGCTCCGCCCACACATCGAGCGCGGTGCATTGGTGCCGATTCTGGAGGACTGGTGCATGACGTTCAGCGGGCCTTTCCTTTATTACCCCGGACGCCGGTATGTGCCGTCGCCGTTGCGGGCGTTTTTGGACTTTATCAAAGCGGATTAAAAGCATCCGATGACTGGCGCTCCGCCGACTCACGCCGCTCCCCAATCATTTCGTATAGCTGCTGAGCCGCCGCCGACAGCACCCGCCCGCGTCGACGAATCAAGCCGATGGTTCGGCTGACCACCGGTTCCACCAGCGGCACGCTGACCAATATCGGGTGGTCATCGGCGGGCATGGCCAGGCGTGGCACGGCGGCGATGCCGACGCCTGCTTCGACGAGGCTGACGACGCTCATGACGTGGCGCACTTCGCAGAACGAGCGCGGCAGGTCTGGGGCGTCGGCCAGGGCCAGGTCCAGCAGCAGACGGTTGCCGCTGGCTTTGGCCACGCTCATGTAGTCGTACGCGTTGAGCTCGGTCCATGTCACGGCTGGCCGTTTCGCCAAAGGATGATCACGTCGGCAGGCGACGACGAAGGCTTCCTTGAGCACGGGCTGGAAGTCGATGTTGGCTTCCTGAACGCCAATGTAGTTCAGGCCGAAGTCCACTTCGTTGCGCACCACGCTGGAGAGCACGTCGCTGGCGCCTTCGTCCATCACGCGGATGACGATGCGCGGGTAGCGTTCGTGGAATTCGCGCAGCACTTGCGGCAGAAAATAGCGCACCACCGAAGGCACGCAGGCCACGCTGACTTCGCCGCTCATGCGTCCCGCGACGTCGCCCAGCCCGATCAGCGACTCGTCGAGGCTGTTGAGGATGTCACGGGCCTTGCGGGCGAAGTCACGACCGAAAGCCGTGAGGTCGACGCGCCGGGTCGTGCGCTCCAGCAGGCGCACGCCCATTTTCGCTTCGAGCTTGGAGATCCGTCGCGACAGCGCAGGCTGTGACAGGTGCAGGTCCAGCGCGGCGGCGCTGAACGTTCCGAGTTCCGCGACTGCAACGAAAGCACGCAGGTCGCTCATTTCCAGATTCATGTGTGGCATGCATAGATCCATCAGATTGTTGCAATTCAAATGCTACCACTGCTGCGCCATGATCGCCGGGTGCTGCTCAGCACGTGCAACCAGACAATCATAAATAGAAGGAGCGCACCCTCATGACCACGATCAATCGCCGCGGACTGCTCAAAGCCGGGGCCATCGCCTCTGTCGCCGCCGCCACGCCTGGCCTGTCCTTCTCCGCCCTCGCGCAAGGGGAAAAAATGAAACCTGCCGACCCCGCTCCAGCCCCAGAACCGGTGACCCATATCCTGGCGCGCTATCTGGTGAACGCCCGCTACGAAGACCTGCCCGCCAATGTGCGAAAGGAAGGCACGCGCACCCTGCTCAACTGGGTCGGCGTGGCCGTTGGCGGTTCGCACCATGAAACGGTGGAGCGGGCGCTGTCGGCGCTCAAGCCTTTTTCCGGGCCGCCCCAAGCCGGTTTGCTGGGGCGCTCGGAGCGGCTGGACATCATGAACACGGCCTTTCTAAATGGGGTCGCCAGCCACATTTTCGACTTCGATGACACGCACCTGAAAACCATCATTCACCCGGCTGGGCCGGTGGTGTCGGCGATTCTGGCGTTGTCGGAGTACCACCCGGTGTCTGGCAAGGATTTCCTCAACGCCGTGGTGCTGGGCGTGGAAACCGAATGCCGCATCGGCAACGCCGTGTACCCCAACCATTACGACGTCGGCTGGCACATCACCGGGACCGCCGGGGTGTTCGGCGCGGCTGCGGCGGCGGGCAAGATTCTGGGGCTGAACGAACAACAGATGGTCTGGGCCCTGGGCCTGGCGGCTTCGCAACCGGTGGGGCTGCGTGAGTCATTCGGCTCGATGAACAAGAGCTTCAACCCCGGTCGTGCGGCCAGTAACGGTCTGTTTGCAGCGCTGCTGGCCGCGAAGGACTACACCAGTTCCGACGGCATGATCGAGGCCAAGCGCGGCTGGGCCAACACCATCAGCACCAAGCAGGATTACCGCGAGATCACCGAAGGCCTCGGGACGCGCTACGAGGCGGCGTTGAACACCTACAAGCCCTTCGCCTGCGGGATCGTGATTCACCCGGCACTGGACGCGGCGATTCAGCTGCGCAATCAGAACAAGCTGACCGACGACCAGATCGCTCGCATCGACCTCAAAGTGCACCCGCTGGTGATCGAACTGACCGGCAAGAAAACGCCGAAGATCGGTCTGGAAGGCAAATTCAGCATTTACCACTCGGTGGCGGTGGCGATCATCGAGGGTGCCGCGGGCGAACGGCAATACAGTGATCGCGCGGTCAACGACCCCAAGGTCATCGCCCTGCGCGAGAAGGTCACGGCGACCATCGACCCGTCGATCAAGCCCGAACAGGTGGACATGACCATCACGCTGAAGGATGGCCGCACACTGCATAAATTCATCGAGCACGCGATTGGCAGCCTGGAAGTGCCGATGACCGATCAGCAGCTGGAGGCCAAATTCACCGACCTGGCGAAAGGCATCCTGCCTGATGCCCAGATCCGCAAGCTCATCGAAACGTGCTGGTCGGTGGAGAAACTGGCGAGCGCGGCGGAGATCGCAAAAGCGGCAGTGGTCTAGCGGCTCGCCAGTTAGCCACCTGTAGGAGCGAATTCATTCGCGAAAATCGGCCAGGCGGTAGAGATGTTCTGGATGTACCGCTGACTTCGTCGGAATGCCGCCCAGAATGAATTCGCTCCCACAGTGATTGACGGCACGTCGACGTGCTGCGAACGGCCGCTGTCCTGTAGCCGACCCGTTTCGACTGGGCAATAATGCACAACGTTTTTCCGCGCCCACCCAGAAGGAATTTTCGTGTCGTCGAACGGTTCAACCCCTGCGTTGCTTGAGGTCCGGCAGCTCAGCCGTCTGGATCAAAGCGGCACGACGCAACTGCTGAAACCCACCGACTTTTCCCTGATGCCCGGTGCGCAGATCGCGATCACCGGGGCGTCCGGTTCGGGCAAGAGCGTGTTCCTGCGCACCCTGGCGTCGCTCGATGCGCCGTCCACGGGCGAGATTCTGTGGCAGCAACGCCCGCTCTCCAACGACACGATCCCCCACTTCCGCACGTGCGTGGCCTACGTGGCGCAACGTCCGGCGTTGATCGAGGGTTCGGTGCTGGACAATCTGCAGTTCCCGTTCTCCCTGAACGCCCTGCGCACGCGTACGTTCAACTTGGCTCACGCCACCGAACTGCTGGTGAAAGCCGGTAAGGACACCCCTTTTCTGAGCAAGCCTGCCGGGGATTTGTCCGGCGGCGAATCGCAGATCGTCGCGCTGATCCGCACTCTGCAACTGGCGCCGCAGGTCATGCTATTCGATGAACCCACTTCCGCTCTCGACCCGGCCTCGGCGGCCGCCGTTGAGTCGTTGGTGCTGCATTGGTTCGAGGAAGGCGCGGGGACGCGGGCGCACATCTGGGTGTCCCATGACCCCGAGCAGGCGCGCCGGATGAGCACCCAACATCTAACGATGAATCAAGGCGTGTTGCGTTCGGGAGCCGACGCATGAATTACCAGAACCTGTCGTATGTGGACCTGGCCATCGCGGCCACGCTGATCCTGATCAACGGCGTGTTGTCGCTGGTGCTCAAGCTCGGGTTGGGGCGCCAGTTGTTGTGGGCGTCGGTGCGCACGGTGGTGCAGTTGCTGGCGGTGGGTTATTTGCTGGGCTGGGTGTTCGCCCACGCCGAGTGGTACGTGGTATTGCCGTTGATGTGCCTGATGACGCTGGTGGCCGGGGTGTCGGCGGCGGGCCGGGGCAAGCGCACGTACGCCGGGCAGTTGATGGACAGCGTGGCGTCGGTGTGGACCAGTTCGTGGCTGGTGGCGGCCATCGGCCTGTTCGTGATCATCCGCATTCGGCCGTGGTACGAGCCGCAGTACGCGATTCCGATTCTCGGGATGATTCTGGGCAATACCCTGACGGCGGTGTCGCTGGGCATCGAGCGCATGACTCAAGAACTGACCTCCGGTCGCAACACCATCGAGATGATCCTGGCGCTGGGTGGCACGCGCTGGGAAGCCGCTCAGGGCGCGGCGCGGCAAGCAGTCCGTGCGGGGATGATGCCGACGCTCAACCAGATGTCGGTGGTGGGGATCGTCAGCCTGCCGGGGATGATGACCGGTCAGGTGCTGGCCGGCGAAAACCCGGTGGATGCGGTGCGTTACCAGATCATGATCATGTTTCTGATTGCGGCGGGATCGGCGTTGGGCACCGTGTGCGCGGTGCTGCTGACGTTTCGGCGGCTGTTCACGCCCGACCATCGCTTCATGATTCATCGGCTGGTCGTCCGACGTTGAAATCGGGCATCACGAATCTGTCATAAAGCAGTATTATTCTGCCATCACCTCGCGGCAGGAAATAAATGCAGTGGTCCGCCGATCGTTCTCCTCCCTCAGTTTCCTCCAACTCCTGCTGATGACGCTCTGCGCCGCGACGCTGGTGTTTCTCTGGGCGCTCTATGGCCAACAGAAAGCCACCTCGCACCATGAAGCGCTTGCCGCCAAATCAGCCGAACACCTCAATCTGGCCACCATCGCAGCCGAAAACCTGCGCCAGCTGGTTGACCGGGCACAGGCCATTGGCCGGGTGACGCGAGGTGATATGGACGACCTCGGCCAGCGCCACCAAGGGCTGGTGCGCATGTTGGCCGAAGACCCGGTGTTCAAGCGCATGAGCCTGTACAGCAGCGACGGTAGGCTGCTTTCCGCCAGCCATTTCGATGAGCTCCGCCAACTGCCGCCGGAATGGCTGAGCCAAATGCAGCAGCACGCCGAGCGCTATGGGTACAAGGCCTTGTTGCCGAGCACGCCTGCCATCCAGACCAATACGCTGCTGCCGAGCTGGCGCCTGCCCTTCCTGCTGCCACTGGTGGATTCAGCGACCGGCAAGATGGACAGCATTCTGATGGTGCAACTGGACGTCGGCTACCTCGCCGCCCTCTTCGAACACATCGACCTCGGTCAGAGCGGCATGATGCGCCTGCTCGACAACGACGGTCACGAACGCCTGCGCATCAGCAGCAGCGGCGTGATGGTGTCGGGTGTCCCTATGACCCCCGAGCTGTCTTCCGGCGACGAGGTGACGGGGATGCTGACACAAATGTCCCGGGACACTCCGTACCAGAGCATGTACCTGCGCGTGCCGCAACGGGGCTTCAGTGTCGTGGTGAGCCAGGCTGACGACGAAATCCTCGCTTCGTCCCGTCGGACCTACGAACGCCAGTTGTGGCTGAACCTGTGCATGACCCTGTTGATTCTCGGCAGCCTGATCTGGACCCTGCGGGTGTTGCGCAAGCGCCAGGAGGCATTTAACGCGCTGGAACAGGCGCAACAGGTCAATCAAGAGTTGATCGATCGCCTGGAAGACGAGCATCGGCGCAGCAGCCACGCTGCCGCCACCGACCATCTGAGCGGCCTGCACAATCGCCGTCAATTTCTGGAAGTCGCGGCCCGCACGCTCTTCAGCCAACGGGGCAAGCGGCGTCTGATGGCGATTCTGTTTATCGACATGGACCGCTTCAAATCGATCAACGATTCCTTGGGCCACAAGGTCGGCGACATGCTGCTGCAAGCCGTGGCCGGGCGCATCAGCCGCATGCTGGAACCCGACGACGAAGCGGCGCGCTTTGGCGGTGACGAGTTCGTCGTGCTGCTGGCCGGTGAACGCACTGAAGAACAGATCGACAGCTGGGTGCGGGGTTTGGTGCAAAAGCTCTCGGCGATCTATTCCCTCGGCGATCACGAGGTCACCACCAGCCCCAGCGTCGGCGTCAGCATTTGCCCGCGAGACGGCCAGGACGTCGAAGACCTGATTCGTAGCGCCGACGCCGCCATGTATTCCGCCAAGCGTGCGGGTCGCGGCCAGTATCGCTTCTTTGACCCGTCACTAAACGTCGCCGATGTCGAAGAGTTCATGCTCGAACAGGCCTTCGGCAATGCCCTGAGCGGACGTCAGTTCGTGCTGCATTACCAGCCTCAGATTCGCCTCGACACCATGATCGTCGACGGTTACGAGGCGTTGGTGCGCTGGGAACACCCTGAATTCGGATTGTTGTACCCGGACCGATTCATCTCCCTCGCCGAACGCAGTGGCTTCATCATCGCGCTGGGTTGGGAAGTGCTGCGGCTGGCCTGCGAAACCCTCGAACAATGGCTCAAGGAAGGCCGTCAGCTGCGCCTGGCGGTCAACGTTTCCGCCATTCAATTGCATCAGGCCGATTTCAGCGACCGGGTGCTGGCCAAACTGGCGCGACACGGTATCCCCGCGCAATGGCTCGAACTGGAAATCACCGAGACCACGCTGCTCGATCAGGAAGGCCGCGCGGTGGAGCACCTGCAGCGTCTGCGCAAGGCGGGGATGCACATCAGCCTCGACGATTTCGGCAAGGGCTATGCCGGTTTCGCTCACTTGCAAGCGCTGCCGCTGACCAAGCTGAAAATCGATCGCACGCTCATCGCGCCGCTGTCCAACAGCCCGGACGACAGCCCCATCGTGTCGTCCACCATCATTCTCGCCAAGCGCCTGGGGCTGACGGTGGTGGCCGAGGGTGTGGAAACCCGCGAACAGGTGGTGTGCCTGAAAATCGCCGGATGCGACGTGGCGCAGGGTTACCACTTCAGCCGCCCATTGGCAGCGGCACAACTGGCCGAATACCCGCCCTTCATTCACTCGGCTCCAACGGACGCGACTCACAGAGATGCGACGGAAAACATATGCACGCAGTGAAATGCCTTAGCGCTGTTTTGGCAGGCCTGATGCTCAACGTCTGCGTGGCCGCGCCTGCTCCGACGGCGCCCTCTCCGGCACCGCCCTTTTCGACCGCGCAGTGCAGCCAACACAGCCTGCGCATCGCGGTGATTCCGAAAAAGAGCATGGACGAACTGCTCCAGGAACAGAAACCGCTGATCGAACGGCTGAGCAGTGCCACCGGCATTCCTGTGGAAATCGTGCCTTCTTCATCCTACGAGAGCGTGGTCGATGCCATCGTCTCGGGCGGCGTCGACATCGCCTGGCTGGGCCCTGCGTCCTACATGCTCGCGTACCAGCGTGACCCGCGCATCGAACCCTTTGCCAGCCTGACCATCAACAACGGCTTCTTCACCCCGGCCGGTCATCACTATCAGGCCCTGCTGCTGGCCCGCAGTGAAGTCGCCAGCAACATCGACGCCTTGCGCGGCAAACGCGTGGTCCTGACCGACCCCGCCAGCACCTCCGGGAGCCTGGTGCCGAACACTGAATTCTCCCGATTGACCGGGATTCCGCTGGCGCAGTTCTTCGGCTCCATTGCCTATTCGGGTTCTCACGACAAGTCATTGGACGCCCTGATCAACCGCAAGGCCGACGCGGCGTTCGTGTCCAGCGTGCGCGCCGATGAATACCTCATCAATGGCCTGATCCAGCGCGATACCTTCAAGGTGCTGTGGCGTTCGGAACCGATCTACTACGACCCTTTCGTATTCAGCGGCAGTGTCTGCGCCCCGCTGAAGGAAAAGATCCGCGCCGCGATGCTGAACGATCAGCAAGGGCTGGCAGGGTTTCTGGCATCACAGAAAGCCTCCGGGATTGCGCCGGTCAGCCACGCCGAATACGCGCCGTTGCTGCGCATGATGCTGGCCGAACCTGTGGCGCCATAAGCCATGATGTTCATCTTCAGTGAAGGGAAAGTGGCGCATAATGCGCCCGCCACGTTTCCACGATGAGGGTCACTGAGATGTCAGTCGTTCATAAAGCGGCTCAGGTGGGATTTTCGACGCAAGCGGGGGCCTACACCCAAGGCCGACCGGATTATCCGGATGAACTGGGCATCTGGCTCAGGCGGACGCTGGGGATCGAGGCGCAGGCCTCGGTGGTGGACCTCGGCGCTGGCACCGGCAAGTTCACCCGGTTGCTGACACCCTTGACGCCGCACCTCACCGCCGTCGAGCCGGTCGAAGCGATGCGCCGGGAATTCGCCAAGAGTCTGCCGGACACGACCATCGTTCCAGGTACTGCTAACGCCCTGCCCCTCGCCGATGGCACGGTGGACGCGGTGGTCTGCGCCCAGGCCTTTCACTGGTTCGCCAATGACGCGGCGCTCGCCGAGATACACCGGGTGCTGAAACCGGAGGGTCGTCTGGGATTGATCTGGAACGTGCGGGACGAGTCCGTGGACTGGGTCGCCGAGATCACCCGCATCATCACGCCGTACGAAGGCGATACCCCGCGCTTTCACACTGGCCACTGGCGCCAGCCCTTAAGCGGCCCTTATTTCGCCCAACCCGAACTCACCTGTTTCAACTACAGCCACTCCGGCCCTGCGGAAACGGTGATCATGAACCGTTTTCTGTCCGTCAGTTTCATCGCCGCGCTGCCCGAGGCCGAAAAAGCCGTGGTCACCGAACAGCTGCGCGAGCTGATCAAGACCCACCCCGCCCTGCGCGGCCGCGACAGCATCGACTTCCCCTACCAGACCCAGGCCTACCTGTGTCGACGGCTGGATTGATCAAAGGTAATCCTCGTGAAGATCATTCGCAGTAAAGCGTTCACGGGCGACCGCGCCTGGGCAGCACTGGACATCGCCAACATGAACGGCATCACCACCCGCCTGCACTGGACTGACCAGCCGTACAAATGGCACGTCAACGACGGGCAGGAAGTCTTCGCCGTTTTGGACGGTCGCGTTGAAATGCATTTCAAGGCAGACGGCGTCGAGCAGTCGACGATCCTGGAAACCGGCGACGTGTTCTACGCCTCGGTCGGCACCGCCCACGTCGCCCACCCACTGGGGGTGGCGCGGATTCTGGTGGTGGAAAGCGAAGGGAGCGTTTAGCCCTCGGATCTGGCAAGAAACACTGCAAATCTGTCACATGCGCAATCCGGTGGGCACCTACAGTCGTCAGCCAACGGTGGGGCGACGTCTCGCCCCTGCCCACAGGAGACGACCATGTCCAGATTCGATGAATACGTGTTCAGTGCACAGCCCGGTTTCGATGAGCCGGTCATGCGCGAGGCGTTCGCCAAAGCCGTTCCGCTCAACACCGTGGTGATCTATTGCTACGACCCACGGGTGCGGGACATTCCCGAAGCGATCGCCCGGCATTTCGGTGAGGTCTATCCCGGCGAGGTGATTCGCGACCAGGACGGTCGCAGCGTCGGTTCGACCACCACGCTGGCCACGGTGTCGGTGGCGGCAGGACGTGCCGTCGATGGTTTGCGCTCGATCACGGTGGCCGAATACCTGTTCGGCATTCGCAACATCGTGGTGGTGCATCACTCCAACTGCGGTGCGACCTCGTTCTCCAAAGACGGCTTCGTCCGCAACTTCAATCATGAGCACAGCGCCGATATTTCAGCGTGCTACGACCACGGCAGCGTCGCCATCGTCGATTATGAGCAGTCGCTGGCGTACGACACCGCCATGGTCCGCGCCCATCCCGGCACACCGGAGAACGTCAACATCTTCGGTCTGTTCTACAACACCGACACCGGCGAGCTGACCGAGGTCGTTCGCGACCTGCGAACAGCCTGACGGCGAAGTCAGGCCTCTGCCGTCGCGAGCCTGGGTGACGGCGCGAAACGCTGCGCGTACTCCTTCGGCGTCACTCCCAACCGTCGAACGAACGCCTTGCGCAACACATCGACGCTGTTGTAACCGCAGCGGCGGGCGATTTCCTCCATGGAGCGCCCGCCCATCTCGAACGCACGGCACGCGGCTTCAAGACGCACGTCTTCGACGTATTTCGCCGGGGTGGTGTTCAGGCCTTTCTGAAACTGGCGAATCAACGTACGAACGCTGGTGGACATGCGGTCGGCGAGCATCTCTACGGTCAGTTCGGTGTGTAAATGCTCGCTGATCCACACGCACAGTTCTTCCAGCCCCGAACCCGCAGTGCGTTGGGATTGCAGGGTGACGCTGAACTGCGCCTGCCCGCCGGGACGCCGCAGAAACAGCACCAGGTTGCGGGCGACCTCCATGGCAATCGCGTCGCCAAGGTCCTCGCTGACCAGTGCCAACGCCAGATCGATCCCTGCCGAGATCCCCGCCGAGGTGTAGACGTTTCCGTCCTTGATCCAGATCGGGTCCGGGTCGACGTTGACCTTGGGATAACGCTCCGTCAGCTCCTGCGCCACGCCCCAATGGGTGGTCGCTCGCCGACCGTCCAGCACCCCCGCCGCGGCCAACGCGAACGCCGCCACGCAGATCGAGCACAGTCGGCGCACGTCCGTTGACCGCTGCTGAATCCATGTCAGCGCGGACTGATCCAGATGGCCGAGGGTCTTCCAGCCGGTCGTGACGATCAGGGTGTCAATCGGCAGGTCATCCCGCCGTTCCTGTTCCAGCGTCTTGTGGGCCAGAAGGCCAATGCCGGTGCCGCTTTGCATCTGCACATCAGCGCTCGAAGAGATCAGTTCCAGCCGATAAGGGGGCGCGTCGGCGGCGAACAAGCTGTTGGTGAAACTGAAAACCTCAGCCGGACCGATCACGTCCAGCGCGTCCACCGGGGGTAACGACAGAATGACGACCCGTTTCTGCGGCGTGTGCAAGGCCCGGGTCTGGCGGCGGGTAGGCGTGGTCACGGGACGTCTCCGGTTGAATGGATGAAGAACACGATCTTGGCACGAATCGACTGAAAACAGTCAATTATGACGATGGCAGGACCCTAGACTCAGCGGCAGACCCACTTCTCAGGTAAGCGCCATGACTTCTCCCATCTCCCTCGGTGGCATCATTGCCCCGGACACCGACCTGACCCGCAAAGCCAGCGCGCTGGTCGAGCGGGTGCATTCCAAGGCCCTGCTCAACCACGTCCACCGCTCCTGGTGGTTCGCCGATTTTCTCGGCCAACAGCGTGGCCTGAAATACGACCGCGAAGTCGTTTACCTCGCCGCCCTGATGCACGACCTCGGGCTGACCGATGCATTCGCGGCCGACCAGCGTTTCGAAGTGGATGGGGCGGATGCCGCCAGCCGTTTCCTGCTCGACAACGGCTATGCAGACGCCAAGGCGCAACTGGTCTGGGACGCTATCGCCCTGCACTCCAGCGCCGGGATCGCCGACCGTAAACAACCGGAAATTGCCCTGATCTACATGGGAGCCCACGTCGACGTCATGGGCCTGTTCATCGACGAAATCACGCCGTCGCTGATCGACGACACCTTGGCGCTGTACCCGCGCCTGGGCATGAAGGCGGCGTTCACCCAAGCCGTCGCCGAAGTTGCGCGGAAGAAACCGCACACCGCCATCGGCACCGGGCTGGCGGACGTGGGAAGACGGCACATCCACGGCTTCGATTGCCCGAACGTGTGCGACTTGATCGACAACGCGCCGTTCGACAGCTAAGCGGAGGTGTCCATGATTTCTGACTGGCTTTGCGGGGTGCTCGCCCGACGCGGGATTCATTATGGCTGGGCAATGGTCGCGGTGACGTTTCTGACGGCCCTGATCACGGCGGCCTCGGTGGGCGCGCCGGGAATTTTCATCGTGCCCATGCAGATGGAGTTCGGCTGGAACACGCTGGAAATCTCATCGGCGTTGTCGATTCGCTTCGTGCTGTTCGGCCTGATGGCGCCGTTTGCCGCTGCGCTGATGAACCGCTACGGCCTGCGCACCGTCACGATCACCGCGATTCTGGTGATCATGGTCGCGCTGCTGATGTCGCTGAGCATGACCAAGGTCTGGCAGTTGGTGGCGCTGTGGGGCGTCGCGGTCGGCATCGGCGCAGGAATGACCGCGCTGACCCTGGGCGCGACGGTTGCTTCACGCTGGTTCAGTCACCGGCGAGGGTTGGTGATCGGCGTGCTCACCGCCAGCACCGCCACCGGGCAACTGATCTTCATGCCGATTCTGGCGAATATCACCGATCACTACGGTTGGCGCTGGGCATTGATGTTGATGTCCGTCATGCTCGCGGTCGCGGGTTTCGCCGTGCTCATGATCATGCGCGATCGCCCCGGCGACATGGGCCTGCGCCCGTATGGCGACACCGGCGACGTTGCGCTTGCCACGCCACCTGTCAGTGCGGCGTCGATCTTCGCCGCGTCGTTGAACACCTTGCGTGACGCCGCAAAGACTCGGGTCTTCTGGATTCTGTTCAGCACCTTTTTTATTTGCGGCGCCACCACCAACGGTCTGGTGCAAGTCCACCTGATCCCGATGTGTGGCGACTACGGCATTTCACAGGTGAAGGCAGCGGGGCTGCTGGCGGCGATGGGGGTGTTCGACCTGATCGGCACGGTGGCGTCTGGCTGGCTGTCGGACCGGTTCGATAATCGTCGGCTGCTGTTCTGGTACTACGGGTTGCGGGGGCTGTCGCTGATCGCCCTGCCCTTCACCGACTTCTCGATCTTCGGCTTGTCGGTGTTCGCCGTGTTTTACGGCCTCGACTGGATCGCCACCGTTCCGCCCACTGTCCGCCTGGCCGCCTCCCGATTCGGCGCCGAACGCGCCGGGCTGGTGTTTGGGTGGATCTTCGCCGGGCACCAGATCGGCGCCGCCGTTGCGGCATTTGGCGCAGGCTGGTCGCGCACGGCGCTGTTGAGCTATCTGCCCGCGTTTTTCACCGGCGGCGTACTGTGCCTGATCGCGGCAGTGACCATCCTGTCAGTGCGGGAGCAGAAAGCGATGCCCAACGCCGTGACGAGCTGATGGCGGTGCGAGGGTTGCCTGAAGATTCAGCGCAGCCCCGCGGCAAACGCCTCCAGTTGCGTGATCACCGCGTTCCAGCCTTCGAAGAAGCCGAGCTGTTTATGCTGCTCGCACGTGTCTTCGTCGGGGTGCATGACGTGGGCGGTGTAGCGGGTGCCGCCGCCTTCATCGCTCATCGTCACGATGGCGGTGAACCCCAGCCAGGGCGTGGCCGGGCGCCAATCGGCGGTGAGCATGGAGGTGAACACCAGCCGCGACTGTGGCACCACTTCCAGAAAGCTGCCGGGGTTGCCGCTGCTGGCACCGTCCGGCCCGGTCATCAGCGTATGAAAGGCACCGCCGGGTCGTAGATCGAAGGCCTTGACCTCGGTGACCCACGGTTTGGGGCACCACCATTCTTTCAGCAGATCGGGGTCGGACCACGCACGCCAGAGCGCGGCGCGGGGGACGTTGAGCACGCGGGAAATGATCAGGTCGTGAGGGTGGGTGTTTTCAGGTGTGTTGAGCGACATGGCGGGCATCCTCTTTTTAGGGTTGTCGGGTTTTGCCGAGGGGATCGCACGGGATTAAAAGCCTAGCAGGCGGCACTGAGTCTGCGCTGTGAGTCCGACCTGCCACCGCTTTCGCGGCCGTCGTACCTCCGACTGCTCCCACAGGGTTCGCGTCGTTCACGGGTCCTCGTCTCGAAGCCATTTCCTCTGGGAGACGCCGGAGGTTACGACGGCAGCGACAGGGACCTATCGGCCGCCGACAGTGCCTGCCCTACAACCGAAACGATTGCTGCATCGCCTGCGCCAGCAGGTCCACGGCTTCATCCCCGCGTGAAGCCGCGCTGCGCACGAACACAATGTCGTGATCGGGAATGACCGGCAGGCCGTCGAGGATTTGCATGTGTTCGGTGACCTTGCCGCGATCGATCAGACTGACGGCCAGTCCCGCTTCCACGCAGGCTTTGACTGCCTGATTGGAAGGGCTTTCGAGGACGATGCGTGAGCGGCGGCCCGAGGCCTTGAGCGACTCCGTCATGGCTTCGCGGTAAGGGCATTGCAGCGCGTGAACCGCCAAGGGCAGCGGATCGTTGAGCGCCACTGTCGTGCTCGTCGGGCCGACCCAGACAGGCGTGGTCGACATCAGCACTTGGGTGTCGGGGCCGATGTCGCCTTTGCGCTGCGCCACGACGGCCGTCTGCAATTTGCCGCGCTGGACCAGCTCCCTCAGTGCATAGCTCGGCCCGGTTTTCAGTTCCAGCACCACATTCGGCCAAGCGGCGGCGAAGGTCGGCAGGATGTCGCGGATGACATGGGTCGCGTATTCGTCCGGCACCCCCAGCGTGATGCGCCCGGCGAGGTCAGTGCCGTGCAGGTCGGCCAGCGCCTGATCGTGGGTGCGCAGCAAATCGGCGGTCGAAATCAGCAGCCGCTTGCCCAGCACGGTCAGCGAAATGGACTGGTTATCGCGGTTCAGCAACCGGCCGCCCGCCACCTGCTCCAGACGCTGAATGTGAACGCTCACCGCGGCCGGGCTTTTATGCAGCTGCTCGGCCGCCGCGCTGAATTTTCCGATGCGCACCACCGCATGAAAGGTGCGCAACAGGTCGATGTCGAGAATGGCTGTCATGGTTCAATCCTGGTGAACAACTGATGCATGATCTTTTGATTTATTAGATTACTCCCCTTCCGTAGCCTATGGGAATGAGCCAGCCCATTCCGATTCAACCCAACCAACCGACACGCCGCCACTGGCGTCACACGTTGCCCTTGCCTTTGCTTGAAGCGGGGCTGCTGCTGACCTGGAGCTCCGGCTTCATCGGCGCGCGCTTCTCCATCGACTACGCCCCGGCGCTGCTGGTGGTGTTCTGGCGCTGCGTCGTGGTGTGTCTCCTGTTACTGCCGTTCGTCTTCCGCGCCCTGCTCAAGACACCGGTTTCCGTGCTGCTGACCAACGCCGGAATCGGGCTGTTGGCCATGGCGGGCTACCTGACCGGGGTGACCCAAGGCATCGCGCTCGGCGTACCCGCCGGGTTGGCCGCATTGTGCGCTGACCTGCTGCCGTTGGGCATGGCATTGCTGGCAGCGCTGGCGTTGGGCGAGCGCTTGGCACGGCAGGTCTGGCTTGGGCTGATCGTCGGGCTGGTCGGGGTGTTGTGGGTGACCCATGGCGCGCTGGTGCTGGGGGATGCGCCGCTCTGGGCCTACGGCTTGCCGGTGGCGGGCATGTTCTCCCTCGCCGTGGCGACCTTGTGGCAAAAACACGCCAGCACGTCGCAGTCGATGGGTCTGCTGCCCAACCTGTGGTTGCAGTGTTTCGTGTCGAGCTTCGCCTTCGCCGCCATCGAGGGCAGCCAAGGCAGCCTGGCGCCGATCCCTACCACGGGCTTCGTCCTGAGCGTGGTATGGACCGTCGCCCTGTCGACCCTCGGCGGCTACGGGCTGTACTGGATTTGCCTGCGCCGGACCACCGCGACCCGGGTCGCCAGCGTGCTGTACCTCAGCCCGCCGATCACCCTGCTCTGGGCTTGGGCCATGTTCGACGAACCGTTGTCCTGGCAGATGGCGTCGGGCATGGCGATTTCCGCAGTGGGCATCTGGCTGGTGGTGCGCGCCGAAGCGCGGCAGCGTTCGGCGGCCTGACACGCCCTCAGGCTGAGCCGCCATCACGAACTTTACCCTCCCGACGCCGAGACCTCTTTGTAGATCGCTTGCAAATTGGCTTTGCGCTCCTGGGTATTGGGGTGACGCAAGGCCGGCGACGTGACGATGTCCTCGACATCCCCCGCCATCGCCACAGCCTGGCTGGCGGATTTTTTCGACGTCGGCTCGCCCTGGGTCGCAGGCAAATCCTTGATGAACGCATCGAGGGAAGCGCCCAGCTGCTGTCGATTCGGGTAGACCCGGCTGAGCATCTTCACCGCACAGGAATCGGCTTGAAGTTCCTGATCGATGTGATGGCGAGTGAACTGGCCTTTCTCCAGCTTGATGCGATCCACCACGGCCTTGGGGTTGCCCGAGGCGCTTTTCATCAGGGTGAGCAGATCGGATTTGACGCTGAACGAGTCAATCACGACGCTCTGCATCTCCTTGGTTTCGTGGCGCTGGAGCACGTGGGAGATTTCGTGCGCCAGCGCGAAGTAGGCCTTTTTCTGCATCTCTGGCGTGTCGAGCAGCCCCTTGTCCAGATAGAGATAGCCACCCGGTAGGGCGAGTGCGTTGTGGCTGTCGCTCTTCACAATGAACAGCTTGAAGCGGTAGTCATAGGGCTCGTGGATACTTGCCAGAATATCGCTGAGCATCTTGTCGGCCGCCGGGTAAAACTTGCGTCCTTGCTTGGAATCGCGGGCGAGCAATTGCTCTTCCCGGGCCTTGTGCTGGCGTTCGGCGTACATCACCTCGGCGCTCATCGGCATCCAGTTCAGTTGTTTGGCGGCGCGTTTGGCGGAGTCACTGAGTGTGTCGTTGCTGGCCGTCGGTTGTGCCCCGCCGGTGCCGAGCATTTTATTGAGCTGGCCGGGTAACGCCTCCATGCCTTCCTTGAGCCCGAACACCGACAACGACGCAAAGTTGTCGGTCAGTCGATAGGGCTGAACCAGTTCGGCGCAGTGTTTGTCGAGCACCACCAGCGCCCGTGGCGGCAGGCTGTCGATGTCCTTGAGGTGCTGAGCGCTGTGGGTGTCGAACGGATTGGACATCTGCCCGGTGCTGCAGGCGCTGGTCAGGATGACCAACGCTAGCACTCCGTGAAACGCGACCTGCGTATTCATAAGGCATCCCCGACAGGCACGTGCCTGTCATTTGAGCTGTTGCTTGAGCTGGTTGATGCGCAGGTCTCTGGCACCGTAATAGCCCTCTTCATCGAGGGCGGCGGCCTCATACACCAGCCGTCGTTTCGGGTCGCTCACCTCTTTGCGGATCTTCTCCAGTCGCTGACGCACCTCCGGATCGGCCTGGGCCTTGGCCAGATCGGCCTGGGCGGCCTGCGCATTGAAGGGGCGGTCCTCCTCCAGCTTGCGGCCCCCGGTTTTGCGACCGTTGACGACGCTGTCCAGCACTGAGGTCAGGGCGCCGCATTCAACGGGCTCGTTATCGGACCAGATCAATTGCAGCAGACTGCTGATCGCACTGTTGCCGCTGGACTGGTTTTGCAGGTCTTGAAGGCCCTTGCACTCCTTCGCCATGACGGACGCTGAGGCACTGATGAGCACGACGGCTGACAGAAGCGTGAAACGTGATCAATTCATGAACGTTTCCTCAAGGGTTCAGGAGTGATGCAGTTGCCTGATCAGCAGAAAAATCAGGCCGAAAAACGCCAGTCGGCGAATGAGCAGCAACACCCAGGCGAGGTATTGGCCGCTCATCCACAGGCGCTGGAAATCCTTGTAGAAAAACCGGGCCGCCCGCTCCCGCAGGCCGTGGTCGTGTCGGGGGCGTTGCTCGGCCTCCCGAGAGACTTCGCGGGCGAACGACTCAGTCCCTTTTTCATGGGCCACGCGAAGACGGTGGACCAGCGCCTGGCGTTGCTCGTAGCCCTCGCCCACCGCTGCGCCGACGGCACTGTTGAAGAAACTCTCGATCAGCATGCCCAGCGCGATGGGAATGGGCGAAAGCCAGAGATTGAAGTGGCGTAGCAGGCCGAACGATGCGGCGGTGAGGGCGAAGACCAGGAGAATGAAGCCCACGCCAAGGAAGATGATGACGTAAGGCGCCCATTGCCGATCGCGGGCGCGGCTGCTGAAACGCAGGGCAAAATAACGATGCCAGGACCATTCGATGAGCCCGCCCATGAGCAGGCCCAGAAAGAGGTCGAGCACAAAGCCGAGAAATGATTTGAACGGCGTCGTGGGCTGCAATAACGACATGAAACTCGCAGCGTGAACCTCAACCCCATACATCGTTCCCAACGGCGTTGAATAGGTGTCGTCTTCCCCAAACCCGCTGCCGAAGAACACCACCGGTAAACGATAGAGAGGTTCGAAATGGGTGCGGGCGTTGCGGCGGCTGTCGATCTGGCGGGAAGGCATCTGGCCCAGCGGAATCGCCCGCAGGCCCGTCCCGTATTGACCGGGATTGATGATCAACGACGCATGCTCGCCCTCTTCCAGACAGTTGTGAGGGCGCGTGGAAGGATCGGTGTAACGCTCGAACGCGGTGGCTGCCATCGATTGCGGGGTGCACGCCTGGCGAGTGACCAGACCGTAACTGACCTTGAGCGTAGGGTCGGCGAAGGAGACAAAACCCGCCAGGTCCTCACGCCAACGGTCGGTGTTGGCCTGACCCTCGACGTCCAGTAACTCGAAGGGTTCCATCAGCACAGTACGCGTCGGGCGCTGTTGCATGAAGAGCTGCTTGAGCGACTCTTCGCAGCGCCTGTCCTCGATACCCGCCGCACCGGCTAACGGCAACGCGGGAGACAGGTCCAGATCGACCACCAGCAACGCCGGGCCCAGTGCGTAAATCGCTTCGAGGTCCTTCTTCAGCTCGCAGCGATTCAGCGGATTGCGTTCCCGGTAATAGTCTTCATGGCTTTTCTGGTCGATCAGCACCACGGCGACGGTTGGCGTATTGCCCAATTCCAGTGCGGCGTCTTTGGCCGTGAGGTTGCCAATGCCGAAGAACGCGTAGCCGTCGATGGCGTCGAGCCAATGCAGGTCATGATGGAAGACCCCCACCAATGCCGCGACGACCAGCGCCGCAGGCAGGTGATGGGTCCAAGTGGAGAGATGCCGGACAAACCAGCCTCCGGGAGCATGCGGGTCAGGCATGACGTTTCCTCTGTCGCTTACGAAACGCTGACCCAAAACTCTGCAAACGCTCACTGCGCAGGAGTCTGCTGGTGCTACGTCAGGCCGGGGAGCACGGGTTCGGAGAGGCCACGAACCGCGCTGCCTGACGGGCTGCCGTATGTTGAACTTAGCAGGTGAATAACCAGCCGCAAGGGCCGTCGAGCAAAGAAACTTGAGCGGTCATCCGGGTGTTTCACCCGCGTTACAGCGTCACGCCGCCCTGCTCGGCCATCAGTTCGACAATCCAGTCGATGAACACCCGCAGCTTGAGGCTGATGTGCCGGTTGGGCGCATAGGCCACGTACATAGGCATCACGCTCAACGTCCAGTCCTCGAACAACGGGATCAGTTCACCCTGCGCCCGGGATTTTTCCGCCATGTAAACGGGCAGCCAGAGTGCGCCCAATCCGGCCAGACCGGCTGTGATGTACGCGTTGCCGTCGTCCACCACCAAGCCGTGGCGGCTCTGCACTTGAACGGCTTCGTCACCCCGTTGCAAGGTCATCGGAAACAGCTTGCCCGTCCGCGCCCAGCGATACCCGACGATGCGGTGATGCGCCTCTTCCAGCTCCCGGGGGTGGGTGGGCGTGCCGTTGCGTTGCAGGTAATCCGGCGCGGCGTAGACACCCAATTGCAGGTCGCCGATATGGCGGGCCATCAACGATTGATCGGTGAGCTCGCCGCCGCGCACCACGCAATCGACGTTTTCGCCGATCAGATCGACCATGCGATCGCTCACGCCCAGGTCGATCTGAATGTCCGGGTAGCGCGCCTGAAACCCCGGCAGCGCCGGGATCAGAATGAACCGCGCGAACGGGCTCGGGACGTCCACCCGCAACCGGCCTCGGGGCACGGTGGCAGCGCCGGACAGGCTGGTCTCGGCGTCGTCCACGTCGGCCAGCACCCGCACCGCCCGCTCGTAGTACACCGCACCATCGGCAGTGACGTTCACCTTGCGCGTGGTGCGGTTGAGCAACTTCACCCGCAGCCGCGCTTCCAGTTGCTGAACGAGCTGAGTGACAGTGGTTTTGCTCATGTGCAACGTCCCGGCAGCTTTGGTGAAACTGCCGGTTTCGACCACACGAACGAACGCCTGCATTGCGTCGAAACGGTCCATGACGACTCCGAAAACGAGAGAGATTGTTTGGGATTACCAAACAGTGCTGAACAAGGTTGCTCGTTTATCGGTGGCGTGCAAGGCCTTTACAGTCACTCCATCGTTAATTACGGGTCATCACTGACCCACCGATGGAGGCTGCACATGACTGTTCGCGACGTTGTTTTCCCACCTGGACGCCAAGCGCTGTACGAGCGCAACCGCTACTCCCCGGCGATCAAATCCAATGGCTTTCTGTTCGTGTCTGGCCAGGTCGGCAGCCGCGAAGATGGCTCGCCTGAGCCTGAGCTGAAAGCGCAGGTGCGATTAGCGTTCAATAACTTGAATGGGATTTTGAAAGAGGCTGGCATCACCTTCGACGACGTCATCGACGTGACCGTGTTCATCGTCGACCCGCAGAAGCGATTCGAAGCAATCTGGGAAGTCGTGCCCGAATTCTGGGGCGTTGCGCCGCATCCGACGATCACGGCCGTGGGCGTGACGTGGTTATATGGGTTCGATTTCGAGATCAAGGTGATTGCGAAACTGCCGGAGTGAAACGACGGCGGCGTGTCAAACAGCCCATCCGTCTCAGGCCCACCGCCTTCGCGGCCGTCGCACAGCTCCGGCTGCTCCCACAAGGTTCAGGCCGGTCGCGAAATCTCCACATCCCGCAAACCCCGCGGGAGACGCCGGAGGCACGACGGCAGCGACGACGATGGATCAGGGACACATAACACCTCCCTTATCCCATTTACATCCCGAATCAGACTCCAACGCTCTAATCCTCCCGTGGACACTAACCTTGACCTTCCCAGCCAACATCAGGAAGACGAAGAATGTCCGCACGCCCTCAATCCCGGAGACTGCGCGTTGGTCGCTGCTCTCAGATCGATCAGGTCTACTTGATCACTGCTGTGACCCACAACCGACAACCTTTCTTCAGCGACTGGCGAGCAGCTCGACTCTTGGTGCATCAACTGCGCAAGGCGCAATGGGCTGGATTGGCGGATTCGTTGGCATGGGTAGTGATGCCCGATCACTTCCACTGGCTCATGCAACTCAAACACCGAGAGCTGTCGTCGGTGGTGCACAGGGTCAAATGCCAGGCGGCGGGCCAGATCAATGGGTATTTGGGCAGATCAGGGCAATTCTGGCAGCGTGGCTTTCATGACCGAGCGCTTCGCAGTGATGAAGATGTGCGGCCGGTAGCCCGCTACATCATTGCTAACCCGATAAGAGCAGGATTGGTCAAACGGGTACACGACTACCCGCTGTGGGACGCTCACTGGCTGGACGGGTGTGAGTATTGAGCGCGAAGGCGCAGGCTCAGACGGTCTTTGAGCCGACTGACCCACCGCTTCGCTGCCGTCGTGCCTCCGGCGGCTCCCACGGAAACCGTGTTGAACCCTGATTCATTGGCATCCTCACGCACGCGATGTTGGTGTCGCTACCCTCCGCGCGCAACGAAGATAATCCCGTGGGAGCTGCCGTGAACGGGCCTCCGGCGGCTCCCACGGAAACCACGTTGAACCCCTGATTCATTGGCATCCTCACGCACGCGATATTGGTGTCGCTACCCTCCGCGCGCAACGAAGAATATCTCGTGGGAGCCGCCGGAGGCACGACGGCAGCGATGACGGAGGTCCAGACGGTCGTTGCACCGACTGACCTCCGCTCGTTAACAGCCAACGCTACAGGTCACATCGCCTCTTCCAGGGTCAACTCTGGCGGCTGCCGACGCAGTCCACCTGTCAAATACATCAAATACACGAACCCGATCGCCAGCCACGACAGCCCGAGTTCCACCGCGTTGGAGTCCAGGCTGAACATCAGCCACAGGTCAGCGACCATCCCCGCCAGCGGCAGCAGCACATACAACAGCACAGCGCTCAGGCCACGGCGTTTCTGGGCGATCCAGTAGTGAAAGATCACCGACAGGTTGACCAGAATGAAGGTCAGGAACGCGCCGAAGTTGATGAATGAGGTGGACGTCGTTACGTCCATTTTCAGGGCCAGCAAGGCGACGACAGCGCTGAGCAGGATGCACCCGACCGGGGTGCCGAAGCGTGGGGACAGGTAACCGAAGAACGCCTTCGGCAGCACCGCGTCGCGGCCCAGCACGTACAACAGCCGGGAACCGCTGGCCTGGGCGGCGATGCCGGAAGTGAATTGTCCGATCACCAGCCCGATCAGAAAGATCGACACGAACAGGTCGCCCCCGATGTTTTTCGCGATCTCGTAGGCCGCCGAATCGACGTTGGCGAATTGCAGCGACGGTTGAGCCAGTTGCACCACATACGAGGTGCCGACGAAGATCAGTCCACCAATCAGCGTCACCCACAGAATCGCCCGTGGCATGTTGCGTTCCGGATCGTGGGTTTCTTCGGTCAGGGTGCTCACTGCGTCGAAGCCGAGGTAGGAATAACACGCGATCGCCGCGCCGCTCATGATCATCGACCACTGCACGCCCCCGCTGGCGAACGGCGCCAGGGTGAATAACGGTTTCGTGGGATCGCCCAGCGTGTAGTGAACGCACAGCACGATGAACGCCGCCAGAATCAATACCTGCAGGAGCAACAGCAGGATGTTCACTGCCGTCGCCAGTTTCAGGCCGAGGATGTTGATCACCGTGGTCAGGGCGATGAACGCCAGCAGCCAGATGAATTGCGGCACCTCGGGAAACGCGGAATTGAGGTAAGCGGTGCCGATCAGCCAGATCGCCATCGGCAGGAACAGATAGTCCAGCAGGATCGCCCAGCCGGTCATGAAGCCCAATCGGGCGTCGATGGCCTTTCTCACGTAGGTGTACGAAGACCCCGACACCGGGAAGGCCTTGGCCATGTGCGCGTAACTGATGGCGGTCAACAGCATCGCCACCAGCGCGGCGAGGTAGGCCATGGGCACGTGCCCGCCGCTGGATTGGGCGAGAATGCCGAAGGTGCCGAGGACGATGATGGGGGTCATCAGGCCGACGCCGAAGATGACCAACGTGCCGAGGGATAAAGTGCGTTTCAAATGAGCCATTAACGTCTCCGATTATCTTTTTAGTCGTTTGCGCGCGAGGCGCCGGATGTTTGGCAGTGGCAAAGAAAGTGACAGCTAATGATTATTGGGGGTCAGCGGTTGCGGGTCAGTGGTGTTCTCCGGAAGGAATGGCGGGGCCGTGAGGGATCACGAACCGATGATCAGGTCGCGCCGGTCGCCGCTGTCGATGACGTCACCGCTCAGCCGCAGGCGCTGGTGACGGTCGTAGACGTAGGGTTCGCGGGCCTTGTCCAGCAGGTTCAGGTCGAGGGTGAGCCTGAGTGTCGCTTCGTCGCGACCGGCTTCCACCAGCAGGTCGCCAAAGGGATCGACCACCGCGCTGCCACCGGCGAACACCAGCCCGTCGTCGCCCTGCCCCACGCGATTGACCATCACTGCGAAGGCCTGATTTTCCAGTGCCCGCGCCATTACGCAGGTGCGGTGCGTGGGGCCGTAAGGGTCGAAATTGCCGTTGGTGACGATCAGCAGTTGCGCGCCGAGCTGGCCCAGCGCCCGCGCCGTCTCGGGAAATTCGATGTCGTAGCAGATCAACAACCCCACCCGAATACCCTTCCACATCACCGTGGACAGCCGGTCACCGGCGTCGAACACGTCTCGCTCGCCGGACCACAAATGGGTCTTGCGGTAATGCAGCACAATGCCCTGCTCGGGGGTGATCAGCACCGTGGTGTTGTAAAAGCGCCCGTCGTGCACTTCAGCAAACCCCACCGCCACCGCAATGCCCCGCGCCGTCGCCGCCTGCTGAACCCGCGTCAGCGTCGGGCCGTCGAGGGGTTCGGCCATCTGCGCCACGTTGTCTTTCGTGGGAAAGCCGGTGAGGTAGGTTTCCGGCAACACCAGCAATTCGGTGTCCGCCGCGCACGCTTCGATCAACGCCAATGTGCGTTCAAGGTTGTACGCCACATCCCCGTCACGCCCCGTGACCTGGGCCAGTTCTACATTCATCTTTCACTCCTGCATGCCGGTCGCCGCCGACCACCTGTCGTCAGGTATTATCAGCCCTTGCCGCCCACGGGGTAATCACACGTCATGGGTAATCCCAAGGAGTGACAATGAGCACGCCGCCCACGTTGCAGGAAATCGCCTGGCATCGCACGTTCGGGATTCTGATTGGCGCCATCGATCAGCCAAACTTCTGGCAGACCGTGGTGCGCCGGGTCAGCGACGTGCTGCGGTTCGATAATTGGGTCGCGCTGCTGTTCAAGGACGGGCGCCCATACCTGCTCGACGAGTCGCCCGCCGAAGATGGCGGGCCGGACCCGCTGTTTCAGGATTATTTGGGGGGCATTTATCTGATTGACCCGTTCTACCGGGTCAACTGCGAACAGGCGCAGAGTGGTCTGTTTCAATTGCGGGATGTCGCGCCGGACTGCTTCGCGCAAACCGAGTATTACCAGCGCTATTTTCACCTGAACGTGGTCGCCGACGAGATTCAGTTCAATTGCCGCATTGATGATCGGCAGCTGGTCTGCCTGTCGTTCGGCTCGCGCACGCCGATCACCCAGGACGAAGTCGCGCACCTGGCGCTGTTCCAACCGTGGATGGAAGCGCTGATTCGTCAGCGCTTGCTTCACAGCCACCACGACCCCCATCCGCCACGGGTGCCGTCCCATCAAGGGCTGGAAAACCTCAAGGCGACGCTGACATCGCGAGAGTTCGACATCTGCCAACTGATGCTCAGCGGGCACTCCAGCAAGCGCATCGCCGACCTACGGGACATCTCGGTGGACACCGTCAAAACCCATCGGCGGCACATCTACAGCAAGCTCGGGATCAAGACCCAGTCCGAACTGTTTTCCTCGTTGCTGCCGTCGTAGAAAAGGCCCGCGAACGGGCCTTTTCTCATTTCGCCAACAGCCGCTCCAACACCACCTCCAGCGGGTGGCGCAGCTCCCGGTCCGCCTGACGCTTGACCTGGCTTCGGCACGAGTACCCCGTCGCCAGCGCCTCACCCGGCTTGTCCAGTTTGGTCGCCCAGGACTGTTCGAAGATGGTCTTCGAGGTGTCTTGGTTGCGCGCTTCGTGGCCGTAAGTGCCAGACATGCCGCAGCAGCCGGTGGCTTCGGTGACCAGTTTCAGGCCCAGTCGCGCGAAGACTTTTTCCCATTGCGAGGTGCTGGCCGGGACGTTGGTTTTCTCGGTGCAGTGGGCCATCAGGCGGAAGGTGTCGGCTGACGGCCGTGCGGCGGATTCCGGCAACGCGTCCATCAGCCACTCTTGCGGCAACAGCACGGTGGGGCTGCCTTCAAGGCCTGGGACTTTCTGGTATTCCTGGCGATAAACGAGGGTCATCGCCGGGTCCAGCCCCACCAGCGGCACGCCGCAATCGGCCAGCGCCTTGAGTTGGGTGGCGTTGCGCACGGCCGCCTTGGCGAACGCACCGAGGAAGCCCTGCACGTGCAGCGGCTTGCCGTTGGCACTGTACGGCGCGAGGAACACGCGGTAGCCCAACTGATGCACCAGCTGAATCAGCGACGCCAGCAGCGGCGTTTCGAAGTAACGGGTGAACGCGTCCTGCACCAGCACCACGCTGCGCTGACGCTGCTCGTCGCTCAGTTCGCGCAGGGCCGGGACGCTGGCCACCGCAACGTTGCAGCGGGTCAGCGTGCTTTGCAGGTTGTAGCGATGGATCAACGGGCTGTCGAGCATGCCGACGTGGCGTTCAAGCAGGCCGCTCACCCATTTCGAGCCCATCACTGCGTTGTACAGCCCCGGCGCGTGGGCCAGGTACGGGATGGTGAATTCCAGCGAGCCGATCAGGTAATCCCGCAGCGGACGCTGATAACGCCCGTGGTACAGCTCCAGGAAACGCGAGCGGAATTCCGGCACGTTGACCTTGATCGGGCACTGCCCGGCGCAGGATTTACAAGCCAGGCACCCGGCCATGGCGTCGTAGACTTCGTGGGAGAAATCCGCCTGACCTCGGGACCGCTTGAGGTTGTTGCTCAGGCGCGCGGGCAGGCCTTTTATCCAGTTGGCTTTGCCTTTCGCCGCTTCCAGCACGTCGATGTTCGCCGCACCTTGCAAGCGCAGCCATTCACGAATCAGCGACGCCCGGCCTTTCGGCGAATGCTGACGTTCGCGGGTGGCTTTCCACGACGGGCACATGGCGTCGTTGGGGTCGAAGTTGTAGCAGGCGCCGTTGCCGTTGCAGTGCACCGCGGTGCCGAAACTTTGCCAGACACGCTCGTCGATCTGCCGGTCGAGGTCGCCGCGCAGGGTGACTTCGTTGACCTTGAGCAGACCTTCCGGGGCATCCGGCGGCGTGCAGATCTTGCCGGGGTTGAGCTGGTTGTGCGGGTCGAACGCGCCCTTGAGCGATTGCAGCGCGGGGTACAGTTCGCCAAAGAATGCAGGCACATATTCGGAACGCAGGCCCTTGCCGTGTTCGCCCCAGAGCAGGCCACCGTAACGCTGGGTCAGCGCGGCGACGGCGTCGGAAATCGGCTTGACCAGCGCGGCCTGCGCAGGGTCTTTCATGTCCAGCGCCGGACGCACGTGCAGCACCCCCGCATCGACGTGGCCGAACATCCCGTAGGCCAGGCCGTGGCTGTCCAGCAGCGCGCGGAATTCGGCGATGTAGTCCGCCAGTTTTTCCGGCGGCACGGCGGTGTCTTCCACGAACGGCTGCGGACGAATCTCGCCCTCGACGTTGCCCAGCAAGCCCACCGAACGCTTGCGCATGGTGTAGACCTTGTTCACCGCCGCCGCACCTTCGGACAGGGTATGGCCGAGGCGTTCGATGGTGGTGTCGGCCTGCAAGTGTTCGACGAATGCCGCGACCCGGCCGTTGACCTCGGCCACGTCATCGCCACTGAATTCCACCAGGTTGATGCCCAGAGTCGGACGGTCCGCGTCCGCCGGAAAATATTCTGCGACGCTGTGCCAGACGATGTCTTTCATCGCCAGCATCAGCACCTTGGAATCGACGGTTTCGATGGACAGCGGCTTGTGCGCCAGCAAGGCATTGGCGTCACGCAGGGCGTCCATGAAGCTGCTGTAGCGCACGTTTACCAGCACCGAGTAATTCGGGATCGGCAGCACGTTGAGCTTGGCCTCGACCACATAGCCCAGCGACCCTTCGGCGCCGCACAGCACGCTGTTGAGGTTGAAGCGCCCTTCTTTATCCCGCAGGTGCGCGAGGTCGTAACCGGTCAGGCAGCGGTTGAGTTTGGGGAAGATCGACTCGATCAGGTCAGCCTGGGTTTCCTGGATCTGCCGCGCCGTGCGGTAGACCTCGCCGATGCGACCCGGCTGGGCGCAGGCGACTTCAAGCGCGTCATCGGAAATCGGGTGGCTGTGCAGGCGTTCGCCGCCGAGCAAAACGCTGTGCAGTTCCAGCACGTGGTCGCGGGTCTTGCCGTAGGTGCAGCTGCCCTGCCCGCTGGCGTCGGTGTTGATCATCCCGCCAACCGTGGCGCGATTTGAAGTCGACAGCTCAGGGGCGAAGAACAGGCCGTGGGGCTTGAGCGCGGCGTTGAGCTGGTCCTTGACCACACCGGCCTGCACGCGAACCCAACGCTCTTCAACGTTGATTTCCAGAATAGTGTTCATGTGCCGGGACAGATCGACGACGATGCCATCCGTCAGCGACTGGCCGTTGGTGCCGGTGCCACCGCCTCGGGGCGTGAGCTTGATCTGACGAAAGCGCGGTTCGGCCATCAGCGTGGCGATGCGCGCCACATCCTCGGCGTCTTTCGGAAAGACCGCCGCCTGGGGCAATCGCTGATAGATCGAGTTGTCGGTCGCCAGCACCGTGCGGGTGGCGTAGTCGGCGCTGAGTTCGCCACGGAAGCCGCTGGCGCGCAGGGCGTCGAGAAACTCGGGGTACTGGCTCGCAGGCACTGCGGGCGAGAGTTGGGCGATCATCGTGGGATGGCCTCTTGTCGGTCTGATCACGGAAAACAGCAAAACACTTGTCGCCCGAGCATTAATCGGTCAGCCTCGGGTCGTTATGGGCGCCAATGATCCCGCAGGCTTCAGCGCGAAACAAACAGATATTCCTGCCGCTATCGATGACTTTTCTGAATGAATTACCGCCATCTCACGCCGTCCATGTCCCTGCTGCTGGCATTCGAAGCCGCCGCCCGGCATGAAAGCTACACCCGCGCGGCGGTCGAGCTGTCGTTGACCCAAAGCGCGGTCAGTCGTCAAGTCCAGGCATTGGAGCAGCAACTGGGCCTGACGCTGTTCCGCCGCGAAGGTCGACAGGTGCAACTGACTGATGTCGGGCGCCTGTATCAGCGGGAAATGAGCGACGCATTGGGCCGCATCCGCAGCGCCACGTTGCAGGCCATTGCTTATCAATCCGGCGGCGGCAGTCTGCGTCTGGCCACCTTGCCGACTTTTGGTTCCAAATGGCTGCTGCCACGCTTGCACGATTTCTACACGACCCACCCTGGCATGCTGGTGCACATCAATTCGCGCATCGACGCCGTGGACTTCGACACCAGTGGCATCGACGCCGCCATCGTCGTCGGCCACACGGGCCTCCCGGGCTTGATCAGCCATCGTCTGCACGCCGAGGAACTGGTGGTGGTCATCGCGCCGCAGGTTGGGGGTAATCATCAGGACTGGACGCCAGACAAGATCGCCGGGCAGATGCTGCTCAACGTCGCCAACAACCCCAACGTCTGGGGCGACTGGTTCAGCCACCATCACCTGCCTCACCGGATGATGCGCCTAGGACCGAGTTTCGAACTGACCTCGCATTTGATTCAGGCCGTCAAAGCGGGCATCGGCATCGGCCTGGTGCCCCGGATTCTGGTCACCGACGAAATCGCCAGCGCCGAACTCATCCCCCTCGACCTGCCCTTCCCGAGCCAGCGCAGCTATTACCTGACCTACCCGCCACGCAACGAAATGCTGCCGTCGTTGCAGGCGTTTCGGGCGTGGTTGTTGGAACAGATTTGAGCGGGAGACAGCGCGGCTGAACAGCAGCCGAACAAAGACATTTCCCCGCCGATGCGAGGCCTTAAAGAACCTTCAGGAAAAGCCGAGACAGTGTAAACGGTCAAAAAAAACAGAACCGTTACCACTCTCTAGTTTTGAGGGCCGAAGGAATGTCTCAACCTTACTATTCAAACGCTGATGCCTACATCGGCGACCATTACTTCACACTGCATTTCAACGTGCCTCTGGACGCAGCCAATCCTCCGCCTACCAGTGCATTCAACGTGCTAGTCAATAACACCGGCGTTACCGTCAGCGGAGTGACGGTCGACAGCGCGGCCAAAACCGTTCAGGTCAGCGTCTCAGGCGCTGCGTTAACGTGGGCAGACATCATTGACTTTACCTACACCGACCCGACGGCGGGCAATGACGCGTCTGCCATTCAGGGTACGGATGGCGCCGATGCTACCAACTTTTCTGATGGCCTCGTCGTCTCCCTCAGCAGACCCTTACCTGCTGCTCCGCCGACGCCCGCCCTGGCAAGCAGCAGTGACACCGGCACTTCACCAGCCGACGGCATTACCAGCGACGCCACGCCAACGCTGAGCGGCACCGCAGACGCCAATGCCACCGTCAAACTCTACGACACCGATGGTATGACGCTGCTGGGGTTCACGACAGCAGACGGCTCGGGCACCTGGGCGATCACCAGCAGCACGCTGGGAGACGGGAACCATACGTTGAAGGTGACCCAAACCGATGCAAGCAACGGAACATCGCCGCTCAGCACCGGCCGGTCGGTGACCATCGACACCTCGGTTGCCGCCCCGACCGGCCTGTCACTGGATGCAGGCAGCGACAGCGGCACACTGGGGGACGGCATTTCCAACTCAACAATGCCCACCGTGAAGGGGCAGGCCGAAGCCAACGCCACGGTGACGTTGTACGACACCAACGGGACCACCGTACTCGGCTCGGCGGTGGCCAACGGCGCCGGGGCCTGGAGTATCCACAGCAGCTCGCTGACCGAAGGGGCGCATACGCTGACGGCGAAACAGATCGATGTGGCGGGTAACGTCTCGGTCGCTTCTGCCGGGTTCAATTACACCCTCGATACCGTTGGGCCGACGGGTATTGCCCTCAGCACCCACCAAGTGAATCTGACCAGCGCCACCAACGGTTCGACGGTGGCGACGCTCTCGTCCAACGAGCTGACATGGGTGACCTACGGTTTCAAGACGGGCAACGGGGTCAACGACGCCGATAACGGCAAATTCACGATTTCCGGAACCAGCCTCAATGCCGCCCAGAACCTCACCGCTGGCAGTTACCATATTTACCTGAAAGGCGTCGATGCCGCGGACAACGAGGCCTACGAGGTCTTCACTATCGACGTTGTCAACGGGCCTGAGGTCAGCTCCATCGCTCGCGCCGGGGCTGCAAGCGCGACAGTGCCCGGTTCGGCCAGCTCGGTGGATTACACCGTGACGTTCAGCCAGGCCGTCACCGGCGTGGACGCCTCTGACTTCACCTTGACCTCAACCGGCACTGCCACCGGCACAATCCATAACGCTACCGGCTCAGGAACGACATACACCGTCACGGTCGACAGTCTGAGCGGCGATGGCACCCTGCGCCTCGATCTTAATAACAGCGGCACCGGCATCCAGAACGGCAGCTCGAACGCGATTCTCAGCGGCTACACCGCAGGTCAGACATTCACGCTGGACCACACCACACCCTCCGCGCCGTCCACGCCCGCCATGACCGCCGGTACAGATACCGGCGCTTCCAGCAGCGACGCCATTACCAGCAACACCACGCCGGTGTTCACCGGCACCGGCGAAGCGAACGCCACTGTTCAGCTTTTCGACACCGACGGCACAACCCTGCTGGGCACGACCACTGCAGACGGTTCGGGAAGATGGAGCATCACCAGCAGCACGCTCGGCGAAGGCGCTCACACCCTGACCGCAAAACAAACTGACGCTGCCGGTAACGTGTCTGCGGCCAGCAACGCCAAGGCCGTGACGATCGACACCACCGCCCCCGCGAAACCCTCCGCGCCGACCCTGGCCGCCAGCAGCGACAGCGGCATACTAGGTGACGGCATCACCAATAACCTCACGCCGACGATCACCGGACAGGTCGAAGCCAACGCCAAGGTCAAGCTGTACGACACGGACGGCACGACGCTGCTGGGTATCGCGGTCGCGGACGGCACTGGACACTGGAGCCTCGTCACCAGCACGCTTGCCCAGGGCAACCATACGCTCACCGTTAAACAGACGGACGTGTCGGGCAACGTGTCCCGTGCCAGCGACGGGCTGAACCTGACCATCGACCCTAACGCGCCCTCCACGCCCCCGGCGGCGCCCGTCTCCACGACAACCATCGATGGCGTGACGGTCACTCAGCAAACCGTCACCTTGTCCGGCGGCGGAAGCGGTACACAGGTGGTCGTGCCGGTTGTCGATTCAAGCCGTATCGAATCTTCGGGCAATGCCGGGACCGCCGACATCCCTTTGGTGGTCAGCAACAACAGCATACTGTTGCTGGCCCAGCTCACGCCCGGTTTTGGCCTCACCGCGACTGGCGGGGTCAGTCAGCCTGCCGGGACGTCGAACGATCATCTGGTTCAAGCGATTTTGGCAGCGACACTGGGCCATACGGTGGGCGATCAGGATCATCTCACCGGCAATGGCGTGACCTTCCTGAAGACGCTGGTGAGCTCGGTGCCGCTGCTGGTGGAAACGGTGACCCCGGTCACCGGCCAGACTTCACCCACGGGTGCGCTGACCCTGACCGGCACCAGCACCGACAGCCAACACACCGCGTTGGTGATCGATGCATCGCAGGTGAACAGCGGCAGTTCGCTGGTGTTGAATGGGGTGGACTTTGCCGCCATCGTCGGTGCGGCCAATGTCACGGGCAACACGTCGGGTCAGATCCTCACAGGGGATGCGGCCGCGCAGCACTTCATCGTGTCGTCCGCCACACCCGGCTCGGTCTTCTCGGGTGCCGGCAACGATACCTTGAGTTTCGGCTTTTCCAGCAGTGTCCCGAGTGGGGGCAGCACGTCGATTCTGCACGGCGGCCAAGGCAATGACACCGTGACGTTCAACGGCGCCCAATCCGACTACGTGGTGGAACATCATGAGGGCTACTCGCTCGTGACGTCCAAAGCGCAGCCGGATGCCCACGCGGTGGTGATCAACGCCGAGACGCTGACGTTCAGCGATGCAAGTCTGGTGGTTCAGACGACCGCGGCACAAACGCAGTTGTCGGGCTTGTACCAATCCGTGCTCGGGCGTCAGGCCGATTACAAAGGGTTCGACTACTGGGCTGTCGAGGCCAAGAACGGTGTGAGCATGGGAGACATCGCGGTGTCGCTGATCAACTCAAGCGAAGGCTTGAAAGGCGGCGCCAACGCGTTCAACGGCACGGCGTCTCATGACCTGGAAGCGCTTTATCAGGGGATCTACGGACGTCAGAGTGATTCAGCCGGCCTCGCTTACTGGGCCGACGCCATGAACCATGGCATGACGCTCGCACAGGTAGCCGACAACTTCGTGCACGGGGCAGAGATGAACCAGCACGTGGTCCAGGCGGCGAACTGGGATTTTATCGTGTAACGCGACCCGTATGGACGCATCGGTTCGGCAGCCTCGCCGGCCGATGCGTTCATCGCTCCTGACTCAACTCGGCATTACCCACCTCAACCCCCACAACACCGCCATCCCCACGCCTAATGTCAGCAGGGTATTGCGGGTCTTCCACGCCACCAGCGCGGCGATAATCGCTGCGGGAATCTGCGGGTTGTTGATCACGAAGTCGCCATGCCCGTTGGGATACACCACTGCCGGCAGCACCAACGCGGCCAGGACACTGGCAGGCACGTAGACCAGGGCGCGGCTCAAGAGCGGAGGCATGCGCCAGCGGCCGTAGAGTTCGATGAATGACACGCGCATCGCAAAGGTGCCGACGCCGACGGCAATGAATACAGACCACATCACCAGATCGCTCATTGCGCCTCCCCTTTCGTTTCTTGCTCGCGGGATGACGCTGGGGCCGTGTTACGGGCGTTTTCCGCCAGCACGCCCGCGACGATCCCGCCGACGGAGGCGATAACCAGACCGAGGTTGTAAGGCAGCTTGACCGCCAGCACGGCAATCAGGCCGCCCACGGTGGCGGCCGCGAGGGTCGGCACGTTGCGCAGACCGGGCACCAGCAGCGCAAGGAAGGACAGCGGAATGGCGAAGGTCAGCGACCAGCTTTCGGGAATGCTCGCGCCGAGCAACACGCCCGCAAGGACCGAGACTTGCCATGCCAGCCACATGGAGAACGCGGTCCCGGCGTAGTACCAATGGGCGAACGACCCGGTCAGTTCACCTGACGCGAACTTCAGGGTGCACAGCGCGTAGGACTGGTCGGAGAGCATGTACGAGACTGGCCAGGTCCAGCGCCGGGGCAAGTGGTTCAGGTGCGGGGCGAGCGATGCGCTGTACATGATGAAGCGCAGGTTGATGATCAGCGCCGTGACCACAATGGCCACGGGCAACACGCCGGTCTGCATCAGTTGCAGCGCGACCAGTTGCGCGGAGCCGGAGTAAAAAATAAGCGTCATGCCCATGGCCGTGCCCGGCGACATCCCCATTCCAATCGCCATGACCCCGGTCACCAGGCCGAAGGGAATGACCCCCGGTGTCAGTGGCAGGAGAGCGCGAACCCCCTGCCAGAAGGCCTGCGCCCCGCTTCGGTACTGCATGTGGTTTCCTTGTCATTCGAGGTGTGGCGGATTGATCGTGCGGAGTGTAGGCACAGGCGGGCGGGGATTTGAACCGACATTTTGTGCGACCAAACGGTAATTTTTGTTATGGGAAGGGTGGGACTGGGGAAGCTGACACCTCGATTGTGTCAGGCATGCCCCCTCACACCACCTGATCCTTCAACGGCAATGCCCTCTTCCGCGCACGGGCATCGGGCTGGGCCTTGTGCAAGGTCACCGGCACCGATTTCGCCGCCGGGACTTTGCTGCGTTTGGCGTGGTGCCACAGCGGGACCAGCGGATTGCATTCGGGGTAGTAGGCCGCCGCGCAGCCGACCGGAATATCGTAGGCGATGATTTGCATCGGACCCACCTCCCTTAACACCTCAGGCTCGATGGCGGTGCGCAGCGTGACCCATTCACCCGGCGCGAAGCCCAGCCGCACGATGTCGTTGCGGTTCATGAACACTACGCTGCGCGTACCGGACACCCCGCGAAAACGGTCTTCATAGCCGTAAATCGTGGTGTTGAATTGATCGTTGCTGCGCAGGGTCATCAGCTGAATCGCATCGCGGGCGCCGTGGCCCGGCGAGACGTCATCGTCTTCATCCAGGCCCCGAGGCGCGATGAAGCGGGCCTTGCCGGTCTCGGTTTTCCACTGACGCTGGGCCGCCGGGAGCGGGCGGTGAAACCCACCTGGTTCCCACATGCGCGATTCCATGTCATGGAAGATCTCGGGATAAACCTCGCTGATTGCGGCCCGAATCTTCGCGTAATCCTGACGCCATGCCTCCCACGGGATACGCGCTTCGTCATTCAACGTGGCCAGTGCCAGTCCCGCAATGATCGCCACTTCCGAACGCAACTGTTCGCCGCCCGGCTCGCTCCGGCCCTGCCAGGCCCGGATGCAACCGGTGCTGTCTTCCGTGGTGTAAACCTGATCGACGCCGTCCTGCACGTCCTTTTCAATCCGTCCAAGGCACGGCAGCAGCCACGCGCGTTTGCCTGGCAACAGGTGCGTGCGGTTGAGTTTGGTCGCCACTTGCACGTTCATTTCCAGCCGCGACCAGGCAGGCTCCATGCGGTCCGTGTCCGGGATCGCGCGCAGAAAGTTGCCGCCCAACCCGATGAACGCTTTGACGCTGCCGTCGAGAATGCCCATGCACGTATCGACCGTGGCCAGGCCCTTGCGCTCCGGCACCTTGAAGCCGAATAGCGCCTCGATCTTGTCCTTCGGCACTTTGGCCGGGTCTTCGGTGATGCCCACGGTGCGCTGGCCCTGCACGTTGGAATGCCCGCGCACCGGGCAGATCCCCGCCCCCGTCTTGCCGATGTTGCCGCGCATCAACAGCAGGTTGACCAGCATCTGCACGTTCTCGACGCCATGACGATGCTGGGTCATGCCCATGCCGTAGATGATCATCACCCGCTCGCTGCGGGCGTACACCGTGGCCGCGGCTTCCAGCGCGCTGCGGTTCAGGCCCGAGCGGTTTTCCAGCTCCGGCCAGGTGTGCCGATCCACATTAGCGACGAAGGTATCGAAACCGTCGGTATGCTCGGCGATGAAATCATGATCGAGCACAGAGGCACCTGACGCCCGGTCCATGTCCAGCAGTGCTTTCGCGATGCCCATCACGGCCGCTGTGTCGCCACCAATCGCCACTTGGTGGTACTGAGTGCTGATGACTGTGGAGTCCGGCCCGAGCATTTCCCGGGGGGATTGCGGATTGACGAAGCGCTCCAATCCCCGTTCACGCAGGGGGTTGAAGGTGATGATCGGCACGTTGCGCTTGCGAGCTTCCTGCAACGGGTGAAGCATGCGCGGGCTGTTGCTGCCCACGTTCTGGCCGAAGAAAAATATGCAGTCGGTGTGTTCGAAATCCGCCAGCGTCACTGTGCCGACCGGCACGCCGATGCTCTCCTGCAACCCCACCGACGTGCTTTCGTGGCACATGTTCGAGCTGTCCGGCAGGTTGTTGTTGCCGTAGGCGCGGGCCAGCAGCTGATACATGAACGAAGCTTCCAGCGACGCCCGGCCCGAGGCGTAAAACACCGCTTCTTCCGGCTGCAACTGGCGCAACTGCGCGCCGATCTCTGCGTACGCCTCTTCCCAGCTGGTTTTCTGGTAGCGGTCGGTCGCAGTGTCATAACGCAGGGGGTGCGTCAGGCGACCATGTTGCTCCAGGTCGTGGTCAGCCCAGGTGCGCAAATCCGTCAACGAATGCTGCTCAAAGAAATCCGGACCGGTGCGCAGCGAGGTCAACTCCCAGGCCGTGGCCTTCGCGCCGTTCTCGCAAAACTCCAGCGCATGAGGGTTGCCCGGTTTGGCCCAGGCGCAACTGACACAGGCGAAACCCTTGGGTTTGTTCTGCCGCATCAAAGCGGCGGGCGCCTTAGCATAGGCCTGCTCGCGCCACAGGATGTTCATGACCGAATGCGCCGAACCCCAGCCCCCGGAGGCGGAGGTGTAGGGTCGGTAGTGGGCGACCGAGTGGGCGGCGGGATGAAGAAGTTGCATGGGGAACCCCTGTTCCAAAGCGTGATGTGATCAGCTCGACGGCGTGACGGAATCAGCGAGGTTCGTGAACCGGGCAACCGTTGTGCGCCGCTCGGAAACCCGACGACATCTCGTACGACGGTTTGCGCACCCGCATCACGCCACCAATGGGACGATGGGCCTGCAAGCCGTGCCACGGACTGAACGCCATGCCGTCGTCAATCTCGCGCACGTGTTCCGGACTCCACGAAGGCTGCGGATCGACCTCGACCCGGGCGACGGTCACGTAGGGGCTGACGTCTTCCGGCCAGACCACCGACGCGTCCTCGACCGGCATTTTCTTGAGGTCGCTGGCGAGTTGTACGCGCACCTCCCACACCCCGCCGTGCTGAGCGAAATAGTCGAGCACGGCCTGACGCAAGCCATCGGGGTTGCCGCCGAAATCGACATGTTTGTCCGTCAGCGCGGTCAAGGTCTCCGACACCGGCGCGACGGAAATCTTGGCGTAATACGGGCCGTACAACAGCGGCACCACGGTGTAGAAGGTTTCGCCGAGGATATGGGTTTGCGGATGGCCACCGAGGCTTTTCAAAGTGCCGCTTTCGCCACCCATGGCCTCGATGGTGGATTCGACGCCGCGCAACAATGCCGAGAAAGCTTTCTTCATGCCCGGCGCCTTGTCGGTGGTCTTCGCCAACAGTTTCAACGTACGCAAAAACGCCTTTGGATTGGCGGCGGTAAAGGCCTTGGCGTTCTGCATCACGAAGTCTTGAGTCACATCACCTTCCGAACCCGGCAGGCGCGGGCCTTCAACGCCGATGACCTTGAGCGCCAGACCGCGTGGGGTCGAGACCTTGTCGTCGAGAATGTCGCCGGGGTTGGTCGAGAACCGCATCACGGCCGGGAACGTGCCCGGCTTGGCGAATGCGCCTTGGGCAAGCTGAGGCGGCAAACCTTCCGGCACAATCAGGCGGCCTTTCAGCAGCCCGTGGGACTTCGCGTGGACGCTGCGGTTGGCATGACCTTCATCCTTGAAGGTGGTTTCCATGATCGAGTGCAGCGTTTCGGCCAACTCTTTGCTGGTCTCGGCCTCGTCGTCGGGGATCTCTTCGAAAGACTGCTCGAACGGCAGCGGCACCACTGGCAAACGGGTGACAGGTAAGTCGGTCATCAGCGTTATCTCCGCTTCATCATCGGTTCAATCACGGTAGGGATTCGGTGCTTAGTCGCGCACTGTGGCCGTGCGCTGATCCAGCGAACTCACAGCAGATGACTGCTGACGATTTGCCATCGTTCAGCGCTTGCGCGGATTTTGACGACCGGTGGTAGAGGCGATTCGAAATACACGCCCGGCCTTCAATCCCGTTGAACTTTGTCGGCGTGCGCTCCCTCCACTGGCAAACCCAGTGCGAGCGATTGCGATGCCATCCCACAGCAGCCTTCCATACAGTCATCAGGGCCATGGACAACGTTCCGACGCCGTGACGTTCGTGCTCATGCATTTCCTCGGCGGCTCGCATCGGACATGGTTTCCGACCCTGCCGTATCTGGACGGCGAGCATGAATGCGTGGCGCTGGACACCCCCGGTTTTGGCGACGCCGCCGACGTGGAGGGTTACAGCGTCGAGGCGATGGTCGAGCACGTGGACCGTTTCATTCGCGGCCTCGGCTTGCAAAACGTCGTGCTGGTCGGCCACTCGATGACCGGCAAAGTGGCCGTGGTGCTGGCGTCGCGCTCACCCGACTATTTGAAGGGGGTGGTGTTGGTGGCGCCCTCCCCACCTGGCCCGCAACCCATGAGCGAGGCGGACCGTGATCAGCAGCGCGCGTATGGCAAGACGCGTCCGGAAGCCGAGGCCTTCGTCGATGAATCCAGCGCGTTTCGCCTGCCGGACGATGTTCGGGAAGTGGCCATCGCCGACGCCCAGCGGGTCAACTTGAGCGCTTGGCGTGCATGGGTCGATCACGGCAGTCGCGAGGACTGGAGCGAGCGCCTCGGGACGCTCGATTACCCCGTGTTGCTGGTGTGTGGCGAGGCTGACGAGCAAGTGCCTGGCCCGGACGAACAGCGTCGCACCACGCTGGCGGCCTTCCCTCACAGCCAGCTTGAAATCATTCCAGACGCCGGGCACCTGATGCCGCTGCAAACGCCAAGGGCGCTGGCCAGATTGATGCTCGACTTCGCCCGCCAACAGTGCGGCTGATTCAACACCGGCGTGTTCGTCCCGGACGCGCCGGTCCTGTTCTTTCGTCATGACAACTATCGAGGTGGATATGGATTTGGGAATCAAAGGCCGCGTGGCACTGATCACGGGCGCCAGTGGCGGCATCGGCTTGGCGACCGCCACCCTGCTCAGCGAAGAAGGCGTGCGGCTGGTGCTGAGCGATATCGACCAGGACAAGCTGGAAAAGGCCTGCGCAGGCCTTGGGACAGAATGCGTATTCGTCGCCGCCGATTTGACCCGTCAGGATGAGGTCGAAAAGGTGATCAAGGCCGGTGAAGCGAAGTTCGGCCAAGTGGACATTGTCGTGCACACGGCCGGGGTGACTGGCGCCAAGGGCGATCCGTTGGAGCTGTCTGACGACGATTACCTAGAGGCCTGGAACACCGATTTCTTCTCGGCGGTGCGGGTGGCGCGGGCGACGATTCCGGCGATGCGTTCGCGCAAATGGGGGCGCTTCGTCTGCATCACGTCGGAGAACTCCGTACAGCCCTATTGGGAAGAGGCGGTCTACAACACGGCCAAGGCAGCCTTGGGTGCGTTCATCAAGAACCTGTCCTATAAAGAAGCGGCCGACGGCGTGCTGTGCAACACCGTGGCGCCTGCCTTCATCGAAACGGGCATGACCGACGGCATGATGAAAAAACGTGCCGAAGAAATGGGCGTGTCGTTCGATGAAGCGATCAAGAGCTTCCTCGACGAAGAACGTCCCGGCATCGTGCAGAAACGCCGGGGCAAGCCTGAGGAAGTTGCTTCAGCCATCGCCCTGCTGGTGTCGGATCGCGCGTCGTTCATCAACGGCAGTAACCTGCGCGTCGATGGCGGGTCGGTGCAGGCGATTCAGAACTGAGGGAGGGTGTGTAGCGGCCGCGAAAGCGTTGGATCAGTGACCTAACGGTTGCCTGACACACCGCCTTCGCGGCCGTCGCGCAGCTCCGGCTGCTCCCACGGAAATGAGTGGCGTGGCGGCCTGCCGAGAACGACTCTGCTTCCGTTCAGTTCTGCAGCGCGTACCGTCGGCAATGTTCCAGATAGCCCTGCTCATGGCTGCCCACCAGTTGCACGACGCTGGACCACAGCCACGACGGCGCATCCAGTGTTTGTGTGCGGTTGGCTTGCAGTTCGCGAATCCAGGCGGCACGGGTCGCCAGGTCCATCTGCCGCGCATGGGCAATGCCCACCACTTTCGCAAGATACCCCGCCGCACGCATGGCTTCCGTCTGGCTCAGTTGGTCCAGTTCCAGCTTCATGTCTTGGGGTAAGAGTTCGCGAATGAAAAACCCGTGGTCCAACATACGCGTCGCAACCATGCGGTTGCCCAGACCGGGTGACAAGCTTCGTGCGCCTTCGACCACCCGCTTGCCGTTATCCCGAGGCATGCCCGCCCTGACCGTACGCGGCGCGGCGGCGGCCACGGCTTCCTTGATGTCGAGCAGGCAAAAATCCTGATCGTCGTCATCGCCCACACCAATCAGCACGGCATAGCGCAACAGGCCTAACGAGCTACAGCCCTTGACCCAATAGGCCGAATCCAGCAGCTCGACGCGGTCATCCCTCGACCGGCCTTTCAGCGAGGTCACCAGCGCGTGAATCTCATCCGTCGCGCACAGGGTCTTCAGCGCGCTCCGCTCTTCTTTCGACAGCGGCCAAAAGTGCTTGCCCAGCGGAATGGTCGGCTTCATGTCTTCAATGCGTTCCTGGGCGAGGTGCTTCCAGGTGCGCTGCACGGCGCTGCGCATCCCGGCCTTCACCTGCGCCGGTCGTTGCGGTTCTTCCTCGTCGTTGGCTTCGAAGGCCTGTTCGTAGCCGAGCATCATTTCTTCAAGCATCCGTGCTGTGGCGACTCCCGGCAGATCAGAACCGCGGGCTGCCGTGGCCAATGACAGCGCCAGGCGTACCAGATCGTGGGCCGGGTTGCCGATGACGGTCTGGTCCAGGTCGCGGATGTGAATGTCGATCTTGCCCTTGAGGTCGCCGGTCGGCCCCAGATTGCCCGCGTGACAGTCGCCGCAAATCCACACCGGCGGCCCACTGGGCAGGCGTCGGCCGGGCTGGGAATGCAGCCACTCGTAAAACTGCACCGTGCTGCCGCGCACATATGCGTGGGCGGAACGGGCCATTTTGAGGTTGCGAAGTTGGGTCAGAGGTTCCAGCCGTGCCGTGGGACGAGGGGTTTTCATGAATGCGTCTTTGAGAGGAGAGGCTCTATTGACCCGCACCACGGCCTGAACGTTTCAGAATGTTTCAACAAACCACCTCTCCGACACGTTCGGGCAAATTCGCTGAATTATCTTGATCAGGAGGACTCTCTTTTTCAGGCAGCACTTTCAATGCGTCCTTTTAAAAGCTTTTTGTGAGAGAACCGAGATGGCCAACAGCACCCACTTCCGCATCGATTACCTGATCCATGGCAGTTATAAAACCTTCTACATCCACTCCCCGGCCATGGACGCAAGTGAGGCCTGGCACTGGGCGACGGTCGATGCCGGTATTGGCCAGATTCCCAAGTACCGCTCCGACAAAGTGCCGCGTCTCACCCAGCGCCAGGCCGAGCAGCTGGGCCTGACACACGTGGAATGGACCGCTGCCTGACCCTGCATCTGGACGGATGAATTTTCGCGTCCGTCTTCTTTTTTCCTGGCGTCTTGTCCCGTCAAAACTGCTAACGTGGCCGCCACTGCGGACCCATTGATCAACGACAAGACGTAAGGAACGCCATGTTCAAGTTCATCTTTCTTGCTGTACTGATTGGCATCGGTGGCACGGCCCTGCTCGACCTCTGGGCCTTGTTTCTGAAAAAGGCGTTTGGGTTGCCAACGCCGCCATGGCATTTGGTGGGCCGCTGGTTCGCGGGCATGCGCGAGGGCCACTTCGTGCACCACCGAGGCATCGGCAACTCCCCTGAAGTCCACAACGAGCTGAAAATCGGCTGGACCATGCACTACGTGGTCGGCATTGTCTTCGCGGCGGTGTTGCTGATGATCTGGGGCGTGCAGTGGGCGCACTCGCCGACCTTCTTTCCGGCACTGATCGTCGGTCTGGTCACCGTCGGTGCGGGCTGGTACATCCTGCAACCGGGCATGGGCGTCGGCGTCGCGTGCAATAAGGCGCCAAACCCGAACATGGCCCGTATGCAGAACGTCGTTGGCCATGTGGTGTTTGCGATTGGCATGTATTGGACGGCGTTGATCGTGGGGTGAGGGCTTCCTGCCAACCCCGGTCACTGAAGGCGTGGCACGACACGCCTTTGGTCTACAACTCCGCCACGATCCGGCCGATGTCAGCCATGACGGCGTTGACCTGTTCGGCATTGGCCCGTGATTCGCTGTAGTACACCGTCACGATCAGCGGGGCGCGACTGGACGGCCAGATGACAGCGACGTCGTTGTCGGCGTTTTTCGCATTCGAGCCGGTCTTGTCGCCGACCCGCCATTTCTTCGGCAACCCCGCTCGCAGCTTTTTGTCGCCCGTGGTGTTGCTGACCAGCCAGGCGATCAGTTGATCACGCGAGGCGCCGGTCAGCACGTCGCCGAAGATGAGCGAGCGCAGTGTCTGCAACATGGCAATCGGGCTGGTGGTGTCTTGCGGATCACCCGCGCGGTTTTCGTTCAGCTCGGGTTCACGGCGGTCCAGCCGGGTCACCTCATCGCCGGTCCAGCGCAGCCACTGGGTCAATCCCGCCGGCCCGCCGAAGCTGTCGAGCAGCAGGTTGGCGGCGGTGTTGTCGCTCAGGGTCACGGCAGCTTCGCAGATCGAACCCACGCTCAGACCAGCCTCCCCCGTGTGTTTTTCGGTGGTGGGCGAATACGGCACCAGTTGGTCCTTGCCGTAGACGATCAGCCGCGACAGGTCTTCTTCCTTGCGATCGACGCGGGCCAATACGTGGGCTGCCGCCAAGGCCTTGAATGTGCTGCACATCGCGAAGCGTTCATCACCGCGATGGCTGACGAGGCGCTGGCTGCCGATGTCGAGGATGGCCACGCCCAGACGTCCGCCATGCCGGTGTTCGAGATCGGCAAGTCTTTGCTGGAGGGAGGCGTCGGATGAGGCGTCGGCATCGCTGGCCAGAGCCTTCAGGCTCCACAGCGTTGGCACCGCGAGCAGCGAGGCGCCGAGGAGGGTTCTGCGAGTGATCAAAATGCACGTCCTTGTTGTGGCAGATGAACGACATGATCACCGAAACGGCCGCCGTCTGCCACGACGACCGTCACACCTCGGCGACCCGTTTGGGTCAGGCAGGCACGCCCAGAATGACGTGGGACGCCTTGATGATCGCGGTCGCGCTGACGCCTGGCGCCAGGCCCAATTCGGTGACGGCTTCGCGGGTGACGATGGCGAACACCTCGGTGCCGCCAGCCAGGGTGACGACCACTTCGGCATTGACCGCACCGTCGCTGACGCGGGTCACGGTGCCTTTCAGGGCGTTGCGTGCCGAGAGACGAAAGCCGCTGTCGTCGGTCATCAGCATGACCCACGGCGCCTTGATCAGCGCCACCGCTTCCTTGCCTACCGCCAGGCCCAGGCTCTTGACGCTTTGCAGGGTCACGACGGCAACAAGGTCTTCCCCACCCGGCAAGGTCAGGGCCACTTCGGCGTTGACCGCGCCTTCCTGGATCGCTTTGACGGTGCCTTTGAATACGTTACGCGCGCTGACTTTCATGTCGGTTTTCCTGTGTCTGAATGGATGAAACTGGCGCGCATCATTGAGCCACCCGTCATAGCATTACCACCATAGCGCCCGATTTATTGACCATAAAGTCAGGCAAGCAAGTCCTCGTAAAAGGCGCCATAGGGTTTGCTGGGGTGAGCGATCTGGATTTCCAGGATCCACAGGCCGGGATTGGGCACGGCGTCGAAATCACCGAGGTCGCCGCCCCGGTAAATCGCGTGGGGAAAATCGCAGACGCGATGGCCCTTGATGTTGAGGTTGAGCTTCCAGCCCAGGGCGATGGCCTGCTCTTCGGCGAAACGGTACAGCTCGGTGCCGTCGACCTTGCCGGTCTTCCAGCGCTGCTCCACCACGTCGAACAGGGTTTTGGCGGCGGCAGCACAGGCCTGCATTTCAGGGTCGTTGCCGGTGGTGAAAGTAGCCCCGGCGTCGCCTTCATGCCCCTGCCAGACCGCGCCCATGTCGATGAAATAGATGTCGTCTTCGCCGAGCACCGGGTCACCTTCGGAACGCTGCTTGAAGGTCTTGAGCGTGTTGGCGCCAAAGCGAATCAGCATCGGGTGCCAGATGCGTTGAGTATCGAGTTCAGCCAGCGCCTGTTTGCCGGCCGCCACGGCCTCGGACTCCAGCATGCCGGGCTTGATGCGCTGAGAGACTAATTCGATCGCTTTCCACGCACGTCATCGCCTGGGCGTGGCGCATGGCGTCGATGTCATAAATGGCCCCAACCGCTTCCTTTGCCGCTGCGTTCATGTCGTTCCCCGGTGTTGCCTGTGATGATGTCGTTATGATGTTTACTACATAGCGGCATCGCGGGGCAATCACCGATGACGGCTGAACGTCGATACTGAACGCACCCAACTGATCAGTCGCAAGGTGGCGGGGTTGTCGTGCTCTTCATGATCGGAGGCCAGCTCACCCGCAAGGGACGCCAACGATTGCGGCAGCAGCCAGGAGACTTCCTGCTCGCTGGCGTGGCACAGATTGGGGTCGTCTTCTTTCTCGAACTCAGGCCATTCACTCATTTCGGCACCTCCCGTCACAGCATGTCGTTGACACATGGATGTTCACAGATCAAGCAGCTTAGAGATCAAGCACCAGCGGCCCTGAAGCCGGGATTGCACAGCAGATCAGCACCTCGCCCTCCGCCGGCATTTCCGCAGGCGGAACGGGGTAATGCACCTGGCCCTTGACGAGCCGGGTCTTGCAGGTGCCGCACGAACCGCTGCGGCAGCTGTATTCGGGTTCCAGGCCTCGGCTTTCGGCCAGCTCCAGCAAGGTGCCGCCGTCGGGCTGCCAGCGCGCCTCCTTGGCGGACCGCTCGAACACCACCGGCACCGACGTGGTGGCGGCAGGCGGCTGCTGCAGCACCACCGCCTGTGGGTCGTGCGTGCGTTTGAGGGTCGAGGGGCCGAAGGTTTCCGCGTGAATCCGCTCGTCACGGATGTGCATCGCCCTCAGTTCGTCATACAGGCCCTGGGTGAAACTGGCCGGTCCGCAAACATAAAAATCGAAGTCATCGAACGGCAACAGCGTCTTGAGCAGATTCAGGTCAATGCGACCTGCAAGGTGAAAGTCTTTGCGGGGGCGGGCCGTGCGCTCGGGCTGGCTCAGCAGGCGAACGACCGTCAGTTCTTCTCCGGCGTTGGCTACCAGTGTGTCCAATTCCTCGCGAAAAGCCAGATCCACCAGACGACGTGCACTTTGAATGAACCAGACCGGGCGTGAACGACGCTTACGTTTGTTCTGATACAGCACCTCCCGCAGCATCGACAGCATGGGCGTGACCCCGATCCCTGCGCCCAACAGCACCAGCGGGCGCGTCTCCAGCGGCTCGACAAAAAAGCCGCCTTGCGGTGCACGGGCCTCGATCACGTCGCCCACCTTGAGCTGGTCGTGCAAATGCCCGGAGACCAGACCGTCACGTTTGACACTGATGCGGAAAAAGTCATCGGACGGTGCGCTCGACAAGCTGTACGTGCGAATCACCGGCTTCGCCTGCCCCGGCAACGACAGGCGCAACGGCAAGTGCTGGCCTGCCTTGTAGACCGGCAAGCCTGCACCATCGACCGTCTCGAAATGAAACGAGCGAATGCCTTCGCTTTCGTCCTGAATGCGCGTCACTCGCAAGGGCCGCCATTGATCGCGCAACGTTTCCGCCTGCAACCGGGCCGCCGCTTGGTCCCAGTCGCCGGTCATCAGGCTGTTGGGAGAAAACCCTTCAAAACCCCAACGGGAACGCAGGGCCGCTGGCCGACGAAGCACCTGATGAACCTTGACCTGCCACAACCGCTCGGCGCCCTGGAACGCTCCGATTTCAGGGCCTTCCAGGATGACGGTGGCGTGCCCGGCGACGTGCAGCACGTCGCCGGTCGCAAAGTCGATAAACAACAGACCGGCCTTGGGATTCACCAGCAGGTTGCCCAAGGTGTTAAAGAACAGATTGCCGGCAAAATCAGGGATCGTGAGGATATCGCCTTCGACCCGGACAAATCCGGCGCGCCCGCCACGGTGGGACACGTCGACGAATCGACGCTCAGGATCGCCTTCAAGGTCGACGTAGCTGGCGACGAAGAACGTGTCGGCGCCACGAATGGCGGCCACCGCCGCTTCGTCCAGCGCATTCAGGCGTTCAACCGGCGGCCGCTGGGCTGCGGACGGGCGTTTGCTGCTTTGCAGCGGGCGCAATTGAATGTACTGCGGGCAGTTGCCGAACGACTGGTCGACGGCGAGGGAAAAGCCGTGCTCAGTCAGCGCTTCGATATGCCCATTGAGGCGATTGCGTCGACGGGTGTAAAGGTCGATTCCCAACAGTCCGAGCGCCGCACCGGGCTCGAAGGCGCTGGCGACCGGATCGTCAGCGTCCGGGGCCCAGCCGATCGCCAGGTGTTTGGGGTCGGGCGACGCAATGAAGCCTTCGTGCGCATCCATCATGCTCGCCCAAGGCCAGCCCTCGCCGTCCACTGCACCGACGATCAGATACGGAATGTGCTCGTAGAACTCGCGGTGCTGATCCGGCATGAAGTCGCGGACCACTCTGCGGCCCACGGCATCCATTCGCTCGACGACGCCCGCATGGGCTTGCACGTGCAGCTCACCGGCGTGCCAGGGCGAGTTTTTTTCCAGCGTGACAGTGTTCATGGCGCAGGCTCCCAGGGATGAGGACACTACGATTCCAGTACCACCACCAACGGGTGTGAAGCGCTATCGCCTCACACCCCGGTGCGTTAAAAGAGGTCTCTACCGCCTCACACCACCAGACCCGCTTTGGTCGTCGGCATCGGCACGAAACCTTTCAGGCTTTCGATGCGAGCCAGCCAGTTGCGAATATTAGGATACGCCTCCAGTGAGACATTGCCTTCCGGCGCGTGGGCGATGTAACTGTAGGCGCTCACGTCAGCGATGGTGGCGTGATCGGTGACCAGAAACGCGCGGCCGTTCAGCTGTTTTTCGATGACCTGCAGCACGGCGTGGGCACGGGTAATGGTGTCCTTGGGGTCAAAATCCGCACCGAATACCGTGATCAGGCGAGCGCGTGCAGGGCCCGACGCGATCTGACCGGACGCGACCGACAACCAGCGCTGCACCTGGGCAGCGGCGTCGGCGTCGGCAGGCAGCCACTGGCCGGTGGTGTCGTACTTCTTGGCCAGGTACACCAGGATAGCCGTGGAATCGGCGATGACCGTGTCACCGTCTTCAAGCACCGGCACCTGACCGAAGGCGTTGATGGCCAGGTATTCAGGGGTTTTGTGGGCGCCATTGGCCAGGTCGACGAACTGGATCTGCGGCTCCAGGCCCAACAACGACAGCATCAGCTGCGCGCGGTGAGAGTGGCCGGACAACGGAAAGTGGTGAAGAGTGATGGCAGTCATTGGAAGGCTCCTGGGTGATCGTGGGTTGAGGTCTGCACGGCGGGACGTCTGCGTAGGCATTCATCGCGCTGATGGGATGAATGATGAATCACGACGTCGATGTGCAGAATCACCAGCGAAAGCAATCCAGCGTTTCAGAAACTGAAAGGGTGCCGCTTCGTCTCAAGCGCTGAGCGCGGAGTGAGTGCGCAGTCGTTCGACCGCAAAGTCGATAAAGCTGCGGACCCGCGCCGAGGCCCGCAGGCCTTCTCGGTAGATCAGATGCACCGGCAGCGGCGCGACCTCGAACGTCTGGAGCACCGCTCGCAAACGTCCTTCTTCGAGGTGCTCATGAACTTCGTGGCTCAGGCAGGACACCAGACCGGCGCCTTGCAGGGCGGCATCAATGGCCGCGACCTGACTGGTGCAGCGCAACACCGGTTTCGAGATCAGATGACGCACCCCGCCTTCCGGCTCAAAGCGCCACGGCTGCGTCCAACTGTCCGCGCTGCAGACGATCAGCCTGTGGTCCGTCAACGCGCCCGGCTCCCGTGGCTCGCCGTGGGCCAGCAGGTACGCGGGGCTTGCGCAGATCAGTTGCCGAACACGCCCCACCCGGCGCGCCACCATATGAGCGTCTGGCAGCTCGCCGATCAGGACTGCCACGTCCACGCCATCCTCGTGCAGGTCGGGAAAAGCGTTCTGGTAGGCGATGGACATCTGAATGCCGGGCCAGGCGTCGAGGTATTCAAGGACCACCGGCATCATCATCCGGTCGCCGAACAGCACAGGCGTCGCCAGGGTCAGCAGCCCTCTGGGCTCGACATGCAGGCCGTTGGCGGAAGCATCGGCCTCGTCGGTGGCGCGCAGCAGTCGCACACACTCCTCGGCGAAATGGCGTCCGGTTTCCGTCAGCCTTACGCCTCGCGTGCTGCGCTCCAGCAGTTGCGTGCCCAGGCGTTGTTCAAGCGCCCACAACGCGCGGCTGACCGTGGCCTCGGACACGTTCAGCAGACGCGAGGCCGCGGCCAGCCCCGACGACTGCGCCACCGCCGCAAAGATGGTCATCTGCCGATGGCGTTCCATTACGTACGGCTCTTCCCGGCGGCGCGGATCGCCGGGTCTTGCCTCATGCGCTCGACACAGAAATCGACGAAGGTGCGCACCTTGGCCGAAACCTTGCGTTCAGCCTGATAGCAGACATGCACGGGCACAGGAGGCTGTTCGAAGTTTTCCAGGATCAGCACCAGTTCACCCGATGCCACGCGGCTCGCCACTTGATAGGACAACGCCCGGGTGATGCCCCAACCCAGCGCGGCGGCGGTGAGCGCGGGCTGATTTCCGGAAACGCTCAGGCGTGATTGCACGTCCACCTGGAACGGTTTACCCGCTTCGACGAACGTCCAGTGGCGGGTCAACACGCTGGCAGCCGAAACGATCAGACGGTGGTCTTTCAGTTCCAGGGGGTGCTGTGGATGCCCCTGCGTCGTCAGGTAGTCAGGCGACGCACACAGGACTGTGCGCACTTCCCCTACCGGAATGCCGTGCTGGCTGTCATCCATCAGGTGGCCGATGCGCACCGCGACATCGATGCCCTCCTCGGCCATGCGTGTGATGCGGTCCAGCAGCAGCGCATTGACGCTGACGCCCGGGTGCTCCCGCAGGTATTCCACCACCAGCGGCATCACGAACAGTTCGCCGAACAGCATTGACGCGGTGACCGTGAGTTGCCCGACCGGCGCGGCAATGCTGCCCCCGGCGGAATCTTCAGCCTCCTCCAGTTCGCTCAGGATGCGACGGCAATCACTGAAGTAACGCTGCCCCGCCTCGCTCAAGTGCACGCTGCGGGTGGTGCGCGACAGCAGCACCGTGCCGATGCGCTTCTCCAGCGCCGCGATGGCCCGGGTCACGCTCGGTGCAGACACCTCCAACCGCCGAGCGGCCGCTGCGAAACTGCGCTCTTCACACACGGCGATGAATATGTGCATTTCCTGAAATCTGTCCATGGGAGGGCTCGGCGTTACGGCAAGGTTTGGAAAGGAGGCGATAGTAGCGTTTTGGCTTGATCTGCACACAATGCCTCGTAGCAGAGAGACTCTGGCACAGCCGACACATTTCAATCGCCTGGCCTATTTTTCGCGAATGAATTCGCTCCCACAGGGGGTCCTCTACCGCCAATGGAGGGTTTGGCCTTCAGCAATTGCGCCGAGCGATCAGACACATCCTGTAATATTCGCTTGACGAACCGTCCCCCGATAAGCGTTCATATTGGCGAACGATCATACTCCAATTAACACTTTTGCCTCTCGGGGATCACTCATGGTTTCGTCGGTTCTGGCGGCGTCGCTTTCGCGTCGGCGCATTCATTACAGCTGGGTCGTTCTGGCCGTGACTTTCCTGACCATGCTGGTGATGGCGGGCGCAGTGGGTGCGCCGGGCGTGTTCATCCGCCCACTAGAAGCCGAGTTCGGCTGGGACACGGCGGAAATTTCCTCGGCGTTGGCCATTCGCTTCGCGCTGTTTGGGCTGGTCGGCCCGTTCGCGGCGGCGTTCATGAACCACTTCGGCGTGCGCCGGGTAGTGCTGACCGCCCTGACCCTGGTGGCCAGCGGCATGCTGCTGTCGCTGTTCATGACCCAGTTCTGGCAGTTGGTCGTGCTCTGGGGATTGGTGGTGGGCTTCGGCACCGGCCTGACGGCCATGGTGCTGGGTGCAACCGTCGCCACGCGCTGGTTCTCGCAACGTCGCGGCGTGGCCATGGGGCTGCTGTCCGCCAGTTCTGCTACCGGGCAACTGGTGTTCATGCCAATGCTCGCCAACGTGACCGAGCACTTCGGCTGGCGCACGGCGCTGACCTGCATTTGCGTGGCCATCGTCGTCGCCGGGGTCGCGGTCATCGCACTGATGCGCAACCACCCCGCCGACCTGCAAATGCCGTCCTACGGCGAGACTGAAATCCTGCCCGCCCCGGCCAGCACGCAAACCTTCTCCCAGCTTTTGATCACGCCCTTGCACGTGCTGCGCGACGTGTCCAAAACCTGGACGTTCTGGGTGCTGTTCATGACGTTTTTCATCTGCGGCGCCAGCACCAACGGCCTGATCCAGACCCACTTCATCAGCATGTGCGGCGATTACGGCCTGATCGCGACGACGGCGGCCAGCATGCTGGCGGTGATGGGGATTTTCGATTTCATCGGGACGATCGGCTCAGGCTGGTTGTCGGACCGCTATGACAACCGCTGGCTGTTGTTCTGCTATTACGGCTTTCGGGGGATCGCCTTGATCATCCTGCCGTTCTCGGACTTCACGGTCTACGGCCTGTCGTTCTTCGCCCTCATCTATGGGCTGGACTGGATCGCCACCGTACCGCCAACCGTGAAGCTGACGGTACAACGGTTCGGCCCGGCCCGCGCCAACATCGTCTTTGGCTGGATCTTCGCGGGCCACCAATTGGGCGCGGCCTTCGCCGCCTTCGGCGCCGGCTGGACACGCACGCACTTCGCCAGTTACTTGCCGGCCTTCTTTATCTCCGGGTTGCTGTGTGTGATCGGTGCGTTGATCGCGTTGTCCATCGTACCGGCCCTGAAGTCGGCAGCCCCCGCTCAGAGCAGTTGACGCGCCGTCAGCCAGACCCCGTAACCGACGGCCATCAACCCCCACGCCAACAGCGGGTGAAACACGACCCGCCAGGCCAGCGCCCGAGGGTCGAAACCGACCCCGTGGACGAAGCCCCCGGCCACACCCCACATGACCAGCATCAGCAGGCTGTGGGAATAGTGGCCGTTGGCGTCGAGCATCGACGCGGGGTGCACCAGCAGCACCAGGCTCATCGGCACCGCCATCAGCAGGGACAGCGCCCTGCCGAGGCTATGCTTGAAAGGTGCGTTCAGCGCCTCAGCGGTCACGACCGTTCTCCAGCGCGTTGGCGTCGGATGACTCCAGCCACAACGCGTTGATGATGCCGAAGCTGCAAGCCAGCAATACGCCAAGTATCCAGGCGAAATACCACATGTTGTTCTCCTCGATTCGGTTCCGGGCTCAATACAGGCCGTGGGGGTTATGGTCGATGTGCGCGGTGGTGACCTTGCCCCACATCTTGGCGTAGCACCACAGCGTGTAGCAGAGGATGATCGGCACGAAAATGGCCGCCGCGACCAGCATGATGATCAGCGTCTTGTGGCTGGACACCGCGTCCCACACGGTCAGGCTCGACGCCGGGTCCAGGCTCGACGGCATCACGAACGGGAACATCGCAAAGCCTGCGGTGCACAGCGCGCCGACGATGGCCAGGCTGCTGCCGAGGAACGCCATCCGGCCTTGCCCTGCGCTGGCACACAGCAAGGCCAGCAGGCCGCCGAAGATGCCCAGCAGCGGCGCGATCACGGTCAACGGATGCGCGTGGTAGTTGGCCATCCAGCCGTGGTTAGTGGCTTCAACGGTCTTGGCCAGCGGGTTCAGCGCAGCGCCTGCGTCGAACGCCGAGGTGATCTCCAGCCCCTGAATCCCACCCAGCAGCAACCAGACCCCTGCGCCGGTGAACGACAGCAGGAACACCAGCGCCAGCAGCTGTGCGGCGCGGCGTGAACGACGGGCAATCGCGCCTTCCGTGCGCATCATCAACCAACTGCCGCCATGCAGGCCGAGCATGCTCAGGCTGACCACACCGGCCAGCAAGCCGAACGGGCTGAGCAATTGCCAGAAGTTGCCGTGGTAGCTGGAACGCAGGGTGTCATCGAACTGGAACGGCACGCCCAGCAGCAGGTTGCCGAAGGCCACGCCGAACACCAGCGACGGCACCAGACCGCCGACGAACAGGCCCCAGTCCCAGCTTTGCCGCCAGCGGGTGTTGTCCAGCTTGCTCCGGTAGTCAAAACCGACCGGGCGCACGAACAGCGCGAACAGCACCAGCAACAGCGCCCAATACAGCCCGGAAAACGCGGCCGAATACACCAAAGGCCACGCGGCGAACAGCGCACCACCGGCGGTGATCAGCCAGACCTGGTTGCCGTCCCAGTGCGGGGCGATGGTGTTGATCACCACCCGCCGTTCGTTATCGGTGCGGCCGACAAAGGGCATCAGCATCGCTGCGCCCAGGTCGAAGCCGTCGGTCAGGGCGAAGCCGATCAGCAGCACGCCGACCAGCACCCACCAAATGAGTTTGAGTGTCTCGTAATCGAACATCGTGTGTTCCTCAGGCCAGCGTCGGTTGTGGGGCGGCAGGCACGTCGCTCTCGCGGCGCTCGAAGTGGTAGCGACCGGTGTGCAGGCTGCTTGGGCCCAGGCGGGCGAACTTGATCATCAGGTACATCTCGATGATCAGCAGGACGGTGTAGAAGCCCACCAGCGCCAGGATCGAGCCGATGACATCGCCGCTGGACAGGGTCGACGCCGACAGGTGAACCGGCAGCACTTCACCGATGGACCAGGGCTGACGACCGTGCTCGGCCACCCACCAGCCGGTCTGCGTGGCGATCCACGGCAGCGGCAGGCTGAACAGCGCCCATTTCAGCAACCAGCGCTTGCTGGATTCGTTCTTGCGCGCCGAGGCGTAGAAGGCACAGGCGAACAGCGCCAGCATCAGCACACCGCTCAGGACCATGATGCGGAAGGTCCAGAAAATCGACGCGACGTGCGGGATGGAATCCAGTGCGGCCTGCTTGATCTGCTGCTCGTCGGCGTCCACCACCTTGTCGGTGTATTTCTTCAACAGCAGTCCGTAGCCCAGGTCTTTCTTCACATCGTTGAAGGCAGTGAGGGTTTGCTCGCTCTTGTCGCCCGCGCGCAGTTTGCCCAGCAGGTCGTAGGCGACCATGCCGTTGCGGATGCGGCCTTGATGCTCGGTGACCAAATCCTTGATGCCAGTGACCTGTTTGTCCACCGAACGGGTGGCGATGATGCCCATCACGTAAGGAATCTTGACCGCGTAATCGGTGCGTTGGGTTTCCTGGTTCGGCAGCCCGAACAGGGTGAACGCGGCCGGTGCAGGCTCGGTTTCCCATTCGGCTTCAATGGCCGCCAGTTTGGTCTTCTGCACGTCGCCGATTTCGTAGCCGGATTCATCACCCAGCACGATCACCGACAGGATCGAGGCCATGCCGAATGCCGAAGCGATGGCGAAGGAACGGCGAGCGAAGCCGATGTCGCGGCCCTTGAGCAGGTACCAGCTGGAAATCGCCAGGACGAAGATCGAACCGGTCACGTAACCGGACGCCACGGTGTGCACGAACTTGACCTGCGCAACCGGGTTGAACAGCAGGTCGGCGAAGCTGGTCAGCTCCATGCGCATGGTGGTGAAGTTGAACTCGGCGCCGACCGGGTTCTGCATCCAGCCGTTGGCGATAAGAATCCACAGCGCCGACATGTTCGAACCGATCGCCACCAGCCAGGTGACGGTCAAGTGCTGCACGCGGGTCAGGCGGTCCCAGCCGAAGAAGAACAGGCCGATGAAAGTCGATTCCAGGAAGAACGCCATCAAGCCTTCGATGGCCAGCGGGGCGCCGAAAATGTCTCCGACGTAATGGCTGTAATACGCCCAGTTGGTGCCGAACTGGAACTCCATGGTCAAGCCAGTGGTGACACCGAGGGCGAAGTTGATGCCGAACAGCTTGCCCCAGAACTTGGTCATGTCCTTGTAGACCTGCTTGCCGGTCATGACGTACACCGACTCCATGATGGCCAGCAGAAACGTCATGCCCAGCGTGAGCGGCACGAAGATAAAGTGATACAGCGCGGTCATCGCGAACTGCAGCCGAGAGAGGTCGACGACTGATTCCGAAATCATTTTGGGTTCTTCTCATCAGATACGGGAGGGGCGCCCAATACATGCAGGCCAGCTTGCACCCCGTCATCCTTGACTTCGACCGGCGCGTCGAACCAGACGCTACGGATGCCCATCAACAGGACGAGCTTGATCAACAGGATCAGTCCTATTTCTTTCGCCAAGGGGTGTTTGAGGAAATCGAAGGGACCGGGCATGTTGAAGACTCGTCGGGGTGCGTCGTAATTTTCCTACGGCACCTTCCGAGACCATTGACCCACGTCAAAAAACGCCGGGTAACAGGGTGTGACACAACGCCACACTGGGGTTTATCTCGTTTAATCGCAGAACTCGCTGACGCTGGCGCATTGACGGCCTGCGCCGCTGACAGGCCGGACTGCCACCGCCGGAGAAGTAAATGATAAACGGCAGATAACCGCCTCAAGTGCCGGATTTTTCAGCCGATATCTAGGCCATAAGAGGCAGTCAGGTCATGTTCCCCCGCTCCGTCTGGAGACCGGATAACAGCCACTGCTGCCATCGACGAGGTCGCAGGCCATGGCTCCCCTAACGCTCAAGATAAAGACACGCAGCGTGTTGTACGGCGCGGTTTTGCTGTGCCTGAGCGTTCTCGGGGCGAGCGCCGAACCGATCCGGATCGTCACCGAAGAGTTGCCGCCCTATAACATGACCCGGGACGGCCAGTTGACCGGCATGAGCACTGAGGTGGTGCGCGCGGTCCTCAAGGAAGTGAACGTCGACGCCACCATTCAGTCGATGCCGTGGGCCCGGGCCTACGATCTGGCGCTGCACGACCCCAACGTGCTGATCTATTCCATCACCCGCACCGTCGAACGCGAGCCGCTGTTCAAATGGGTCGGCACCATCGCCGCGTCGCGCTGGTTCATTTATTCCTCCTCGACCCACCCCATCTCGCTGTTTGACCTGGACGACGCCCGCGACTGGCAGACCGCAACGGTCAACGAGGACGTCGGCGAGCAATACCTGATGAGCAGGCGCTTCAAGGTCGGCCGCCAGCTGCAATCGAGCAACCGCTACGAACTCAATTACCAGAAGCTGCGCACCGGCCACGTGGACCTGTGGATCTCCGACGAGCTGAACGCCAATTACATTGCCCATCAGGCGGGAGACAACCCGGCGCAGACTCTGGTGCAATCCTTGCGTGTGCCCGAGCTGGAAGAAGCAGGCGGGTTCAGCATGGCTTTCAGCCGAGGGACCCCGGATGCTACTGTTCGGCTGTTTGAGAAAGGGCTGAGGACTGTCCGTGAGAACGGAACCTACGATGCCATAGCACGTAAATGGAATTGAGCATGCTGGCTGAGTCCGAGTCCAAGATCCCTGAAAACGCCGCCGCGCCCCCGCGAGCCGGCTCATTGGCGCGCAGGCTGGTGTTGGCGACGCTGGCGTTTTGCATTCTGTTCACCGTGGCCACCGTCACCGTCAGGACCTGCTTCGCCTGGAACACCAACCTCTCCAATATGAACGCCGAACTCGGTCTGATCGACCAGGTGTTCCAGGGCACGTTGTCCAAAGCGGTCTGGGAAATGGACAACGAGGCCTTGCAAACGCAAATCGACAGCGTGGCCCTTGCGGCGCCAGTGGGCCGCGTCGAGCTGCGCATTCTGCGCCCCGGCCGGCCACCGGAAGTGCTGGAGCGTCAGCATCCGGGCCATGGCACTTCATCACTCGCCCCCGCGCTGCACCGTCAACTGACAGTCGTCCCCTACCCCGGCGCCAATGAAGTGGTCGGTGAGCTGACCATCGAGGGCGACGAAAGCCTGCTGTGGAAACGGCTGTGGAAGGAAGTCGCGGTCATCATGCTGACTCAGATCATTCAGTCGCTGGCCCTGGCCGGGTTGATCATGGGCATGTTCAACCGTTCGGTGACCCTGCATGTGCGCCGTATCGCCGAGCACTTGGAACAACTGACGCCGCAGAACCTGAAACACCATCTGGCGCTCGGGCGCGGCAGCAAGGCCAGCGACGAGCTGGACCTGCTGGAAGCCGGGGTCAACGACCTGCAAGACAAACTGGCCAATCACCTCGAACGCCAGACCCGCGACGAACTGGCCCTCGCCGCCAGCCGCGATCAGTTGGCCGAGTTGGTGGAGCAACGCACCGCCCAGCTCAAGGCTGCCAATACCCGGCTGGAGGCCATGACCCGCTTCGACCCTCTCACAGGCCTTGCCAACCGTCGTCACTTCGACGAAGTGAAAGAGCTGGAATTCAACCGCGCCTTGCGCCATCGGCAAGCCTTCTCGGTGCTGATGTGCGACATCGATTATTTCAAGCTCTACAACGACAACTACGGCCACGCCAATGGCGATCAGTGCCTGCGCGATGTGGCGTTGACCATGAGCGCGCTGTTTTCGCGCTCCGGCGAATTGGTGGCACGCCTGGGTGGCGAAGAGTTCGCGGTGCTGCTGCCCGGACAAAGCCGCGAACAGGCCCTGTGCTCCGCCGAACGTTTGCAGGCGCTGCTCGCCGACCAGAAGCTGCCGCACAAAGGCTCGGGGGTGTCGCCGTACGTGACGATGAGCATCGGCATCGCCGAACTCGACCCCGCCAACATGGACCGTTTCGATCAACTGCTGCAAAGCGCCGACAAAGCCTTGTACCGCGCCAAAAGTCAGGGCCGCAACCGGTGTGAGATCTGACCCGATCAGGGAGAATGCGACATGCGCCGTACCCGCTATTCGATCAAACAGCGCTTGGGCGTGTTATCGGCCACCGTCCTGATGCTGGTGGGCCTGAGCGCCCAGGCCGAGACGATGCACGTCGTCACTGAGGATTCCTCCTACAGCTGGCTCCAGGACGGCAAAGTCGCGGGCCCGGCCAGCGAGATCGTCGAAAAGACCCTCATCAATGCAGGACTCAAGGATTACCACATGGCCCTGTACCCCTGGGCGCGGGCGTACGACATGGCGCGGCTGGAACCGAACGTGGTGATTTACCCCATGATCCGCAACGCCGGGCGCGAGACGCAGTTTCACTGGGTGGGCGAGCTCGAACCGGTGATTCAGGTGTTCTTCAAACTGCGTGAGCGAAAAGACGTCGCCGTCGGTACGCTGCAAGACGCGAAGAAATTCACCATTGGCGTCGTCCGTGACGACGCCCGCCAGCAATACCTGGAAAGCCAGCATTTCAGCAGAATGGTGGTCTCCGCCAACAACCTCGACAACCTGCGCAAGCTGCTCAGCGGCCAGGTTGCACTGGTGCCCATGCCCGAGCGAGAAGCCCGCGACCAGTGCCGCGACCTGAACGTCTCCTTCGACCTGCTGGAAAACGTGTACACCATCGACGACCTTTCCCAGAGCCTCTACGTCGCCCTCAGCCTGAAAACCCCGCCTGACACGGTCCAGCGCGTGACCCAGGCCTTCGCTCAGTTGAAAGCAGACGGGAGCGTGGCGAAGGCGCTGGCACCGTAAAGGGTGCCCGTCACGCTTTGGCGCCCCCCGTTCCCAGGCCGTTCTCAATCACCCCTGCCGCTGCGGCAGCACCGCCTGCAGCAGTTTGCCGAAATGATCGGCCGTGAACGCCACCGGCTCCGAGTCCTTGACCCCTACGGTTTTCTTCAACAGCCAGTCACGACGCAGCGGGTCCAGTTGCAGGCTGTATTTTTCTTGCCCGTGCAGGCTCACCCCCGCCAATGACACGCTGACCTGGCCCTTGGCACCCATGGCGTCCGGCACGAACGCCACCTCATGATTGCCCAGAAAAAAGCTCATGCGCCGGGTCATGAACGGTGAGTTCTCGTCCGGATAACCCTTGCCCTGAGCCAGGTGAGGTTCGTACTCGAAACGCGTCTGGTCAGCGTCGATCAAGGGCTTCAGCCAAGTGCCGACCTGCGCGTAAAGCGCTTCGATGCTGGCATTCCACTGCGCCAGATCGTCCTGAAAACGTTGCTGTTTCTGTTCTTCGTAGCGTTGATTGGCCGCCAGCAGATCGCTGAGGCGTTGAATCTCGTCCATAACGGCGATTCCCGGTTCACGCACCCGAGTATTCGGATGCGTGAAGGAAGGGTGGCACAGCCACGGCAGGGTGTCGCGTCAGATCGTCACACGATCAGGATTTAGGCGGGATGACTTCCAGTTGCGACAGGCGATGGCCCTTGACCAGCGCAGCGTCGATATCGGTCTTGGCAGTTTCGGCAGCGGCCTGGGAATCGAACGGGCCGATCATCACCACTTCCTTGCCTTCGACCTTGACCACGTACGACGGGTAATGGTGCTCGACCAGCCAGTAGGCCATGTCGCTCAAGGCTTCTTTCAAATGAACGCGAATGGTCCACCGCGATGAAGCCGGGGTCGGGGCTTCCGCGACCGAATCGGTGGCCGGAACCTTGGCGGGCGTCGCCGGTTTACCACCGTCGCACCCTGCCAGCATCAGCACCGCCACCATCATTGCCATCTTGCGCACGTCTGTCGCTCCTCGGTTGAAGTGGCGAGAGTCTATCACCGTGGACCTGACCGAGAAGCAGGGTTAAGGATCGATGAGTAGGGTGCGGGCACTGTGAATCAACGTTGGCGCGCCAAAGCTGCGACGTTCCGACGCGGGTCAAACGGGACGACGATCGCAGGCATCGCAAATAGATGGAACCGGTTCTGGAAGCCTCCGCCTAATGAACAGCTTGGGGAGGTTTCCACAAGCCCTGTGCCAATCCGGGCACATTCCGAGAGGTGGTTAACGTGGCTAAAGATGACAAGAAAAGCAAAGGCGAAGCGACGAAAGCCAGCAAGGACCTGAAGGATAAAAAAGCGACGCCGGCGAAAAAATCGGCCGCGGCTTCAGCGTTGTCCAAAGCTTCCGAAAAGAAAGACAAGAAGAAAGACGCTGAGCCGAAAAAATCGGCCAAGAAGGCTGACAGCAAGCCTGAAAAGGCCAAGAAGTCAGAGAAAGCCGACAAGCCCGCAAAAAAGAAAAAGTGATACCGGTCATTCGCTAGGGCTTCACGCCCTAGCTTCTCCGGCTGTGAATCGTCTCCGCACACTCCGCCAGCGATCAAGCACCGCGAAAGTTTTGATCAGGCGCCCTCGCCCAACTCGCGCATGACTGCGTACAGCGCCGATTTCGCTTCAAAGCCCACGCCCGGAATGTCTGGCAAACCGACGTAACTGTTTTCCACGCGAATGCCATCAGCAAAGCCCCCGAACGGCTGGAACACATCCGGGTAGGATTCATTGCCGCCAAGATGCAGGCCAGCGGCGATGTTCAGCGACATCTGGTGCCCACCGTGGGGCACGACGCGGCGAGAGGACCAGCCCAGCTCTTTCATGACGTCCAGCGTGCGCAGGTATTCCACGAGGCCGTAGGACAACGCGCAGTCGAATTGCAGGAAATCGCGATCCGGACGCATGCCACCGTGGCGCAGCAGGTTGCGGGCGTCTTGGTGGGAGAACAGGTTTTCGCCCGTCGCCATCGGCAGCTCGTAGTGGTTGGCCAGCTCGGCTTGCAGCGCGTAGTCCAGCGGATCGCCCACTTCTTCATACCAGAACAGGTTGTAGGGCTTGATCGCTTCGGCGTAGGCAATACCCGTCTTCAGGTCAAAACGGCCGTTGGCGTCCACGGCCAGGCGCTGGCCGTCGCCTACCACCTCCAGCACGGCTTCGATGCGGCGCAGGTCTTCTGCCAGCGGCACGGCGCCAATCTTCATTTTCACCACGTCATAGCCGCGATCCAGATAGCTCTGCATCTCTGCCTTGAGCTTGGTCTGGTCCTTGCCGGGGTAGTAATAGCCCCCCGCCGCGTACACCCACACTTTGTCGTCCGCCACGCCATCGCGATACCGGTCGGCCAGCAGGCGATACAAGGGTTTGCCCTCGATCTTCGCGACCGCGTCCCACACCGCCATGTCAATCGTTCCCACCGCTACCGAGCGCTCGCCGTGGCCGCCCGGTTTTTCGTTGGTCATCAGGGTTTTCCAGATGGCGAACGGGTCGAGGTTGTCATGTTCCTGATCGATCAGCGATTCCGGGTCGGCTTCCAGCACACGGGCCAGGAAACGGTCGCGCATCAGGGCACCCTGTCCATAACGGCCGTTGGAGTTGAAGCCGTAACCAATCACTGGCTTGCCATCGCGAATGACGTCGGTGATCACCGCCACCACCGAACAGGTCATTTTGGAAAAATCGATGTAGGCATTGGCAATCGGCGAAGCAATGGAAACCGTCTTTTCGCGAATATTGACGATACGCATGAAGTCACTCCTATTGTTTTCAGTGAGAGGTGCAGCGCGTGTTGGGCCTCACTCTAGGGCTGGACCTTTCGCGACGGCCAATGCTAAAAACGCGGCACTCAATGCGCGGACGGCATCACGATGGAACTGGTTTGGCTGGAAGACTTCAATGCGCTGGCCCAAAGCGGCAACTTCTCCCGCGCTGCCGAATTGCGCCACGTGACGCAACCCGCCTTCAGCCGCAGGATTCGGGCGTTGGAGACGTGGGTCGGGGTGGATCTGTTCGAACGCACCACCCAAGGCGCGACCCTGACCGACGCGGGCCAGCACGTGCTCGCCAACGCGCAGGAGATGACCCGGCGCGTGTATCAGATGCGCCAGGAAGCGCGGGAAGTCGCCGGAAAGCAGGCACGTTCGCTGCACTTCGCCGCGACCCACTCGCTCTCGTTCACGTTCTTTCCCGGCTGGGTCAGAGCGGCAGAACGTACCAGCCCTATCGAGGCCATTCGCCTGCACTCGGACAACATGCGGGCGTGTGAGCAGATGTTGTTGGGCGGCGAAGTGCAGTTTTTGCTGTGCCACCAGCACCCAGAGGTCCCGCCGCTGTTTCCGGCCGAGTCCTTTTATTCCAAAGTGGTGGGCAGCGATGTCCTGATTCCCCTCGCTGCGGGAGCTCTGGGACTTTCCCCCGAGCCCACATCGGGCGGCCCGCAGCCATTGTTGGGGTACACCGCCGAGTCCGGGCTGGGCCGAATCGTGTCCGCACGGTTGCGCAAAGAACCCCAGCCACCTCACTTGCAGACCGTGTTCAGCTCTCACCTGGCGGCGGTTTTGCTGTCAATGGCGCTGGAGGGAAAGGGTTTCGCATGGTTGCCCAGGACCCTCGCCGAGCCGGAAATGACCAACGGGAAATTGTGCCGGGCGCTGGACGAACACTGGGACATCCCGATGGAAATCCGCCTGTTCAGACCGAGCATGGCGTTGAGCGATTTCGCCGAAGATTTCTGGGCGAAGCTCTAGCCTCTGATCACCCCGCTCTCCCGCTGACCTGAATAGCCGTGGCGCAAACTCACTTCAGCCAGCACGAAGGCGGCGTGTCGCGCTACAATCGCCGGGTTCCAGACGACATAGGTCGTAACACCTCGCCTCCCCGTGCACCGGCGAACGTGCTTTGATTCACTTGTTTTTCCACACCGCACGACCACACCGAACGCCATGCTGGCATTGTGGTCAATGACTCACATGCCCCCGCTAGATACCGAATTAACGTGAATACGCCCATTTCCCCGACGACGGCGCCGATGACCAGCAGCCCGCCTTCGCAGCCCGATCCCGAGCAATGGATCATCTGCGAACACTGCGATTCGCTCTACCACGCCCAGCCGTTGAGCAAAGGGGAATCCGCGTATTGCTTGCGCTGTGCGGCGGTTCTCAACCGTGGCCACCGCATGACCATCGAACAGATGCTGGCGCTGAGCATTGCGGCGGGGATCATGTTCATCTTCGCCAACGTGTTTCCGGTCATCAGTATCAGCATGAAGGGCCTGTACAACCAGGTGACCCTCTGGGGTTCGGTCGAAGCGCTGGCTCAGGGGCAGATCACCTTGATCGCGATGGTGGCCGGGCTGGCGATCATTCTCGCCCCCGCCCTTCAAATCGCACTGCTGTTCTGGGTACTGGTGCACGCGCGACGCAACGAAATCGCCCCCGGCTTCAAGACCTGCATGCGCACGCTGGAACACTTGCGCCCCTGGAGCATGCTGGAAGTCTGTCTGCTGGGCATTCTGGTGGCGATCATCAAACTCGGCGGGATGCTTGACGTTCATCCCGGCGTCGGCCTTTGGGCCATGGCCATGCTCATGGTGCTGATCGTCCTGATCGCGGGCAAAGACATCCGCAGGCTGTGGGACGACTTGGGGGTCGAGCCTGAATGAACGGCATCCCCTACGCCCGCGAACGCCAGGTCACGCTCTGCCATGTCTGCTCTTACGTCTGCCCGGAAGACGCCGAGGTCTGCCCACGCTGCGATTCGGCGGTGCACCGGCGCAAACCCAACAGCCTGACGCGCACCTGGGCCTTTCTCATCGCGGGGCTGATTTTCTACATCCCGGCCAATACGCTGCCCGTGATGTTCACGACACTGCTGGGCAGTGCCAGTGAAAACACCATCATGAGCGGTGTCATCGAGTTCGCCGAGGGTGGCTCCTGGGACATCGCCATTCTGATTTTCATCGCCAGCGTGCTGGTGCCGTGCATCAAGTTTCTGGTGCTGGGCATGCTGTTGATCACCTGCCAGCGCCGCAGCCAATGGGCCATGCGTGAGCGTTCCCGGCTTTACCGTTTCATCGAGCTGATCGGCTACTGGTCGATGCTCGACGTGCTGGTGGTCGCCCTGGTGGCGGCACTGGTCCAGTTTCGTGGGCTCAGCACCATCGAGCCGCGACTGGGCATTCTGTTCTTTGGTTTGGTGGTGGTGATGACGATGCTGGCCGCCATGAGTTTCGATCCCCGGTTGATCTGGGACGCAGAGGTTGAAGATGTCTGATAACGCCCTCCCCCCGTCGGCCCCGGAGCCTGCACGACCGCAGGTCAAGGCCCGCAAAGCCCGTATTTCGCTGGTCTGGCTGGTGCCGATCGTCGCCGGTGTCATTGGCTTGTCGATGGTCATTCACGACTTTCTCAACGTCGGGCCGAAGGTCGTGGTCAGTTTTCTGACCGCCGAAGGCCTGGAAGCCAAGAAAACCCAGGTCAAGTACAAGAACGTGGTGATCGGCACGGTGACCGACATCGCCTTGAGCGACGACCGCACGCACATTCTGGCGACCATCGAACTCAATCAGTCGGCCACCCCGTTCACCCGCGCCGACTCACAATACTGGGTCGTACGCCCACGCATCGGGGCACATGGTGTGTCTGGCGTGGACACCCTGCTGTCCGGGGCTTTCATCGGCGCCGACGCGGGCAGTTCGGACAAGACCGAGAAGAATTTCATCGGCCTTGAAAACCCGCCACCGGTCACCTTCGGCGAGAAAGGCAAGCGCTTCATTTTGCACACCGACGACCTCGGCTCACTCGACATCGGCTCGCCGATCTACTTCCGGCGCATTCAAGTGGGCCAGGTGGTGGCTTATGAGCTGGCAAAAGACGGCAAGGGCGTGGACATCGAAATCTTCGTCAGCTCACCCAACGATCAGTATGTGCTCACGGATTCGCGCTTCTGGAACGCCAGCGGGGTGGACGTCAGCCTGGGCGCGGCAGGATTGAAAGTGTCGACGCAATCGCTCACCTCGATCATCTCCGGCGGCATCGCCTTCCGCGAACCGAAGTACAGCCCGGACGCCAAGCCCGCCAACGCCAACGCCGAATTCAAATTGTTCGAGGACCAGACCACTGCACTTGCGCCTCCCGACGGCGAGCCGAAATACATCCGCATGCGCTTCAATCAGTCGCTCAGAGGCTTGGTGGTCAACGCCCCGGTGGACTTTCTCGGCGTGAACATCGGGCGGGTGGTTTCGGTGGATCTGGACTATGACCCGGCGACGGGAACGTTCCCCGGCGTCGTCGGCGCCGTCATTTACCCGCAGCGGCTCGGCGCGGCCAATGACAAACTCAAGGAACAGGCCGGTGGTGGCGACGAAGAAGAACAGACGTCACGGATTCTGGGACGCTTCGTCGAACGCGGGCTGAGGGCGCAAGTGCGCACCGGCAACCTGCTGACCGGCCAGTTGTACGTGGCCATGGATTTTGATCCCAAAGCCCCAAGAATTGCCTATGACCCGAAAGCACGGCCGCTGGAAATCCCGACCGTGGGCGGCAGCTTCGACAAATTGCAGGAGCAACTTCAGGCCTTCGTCGACAAGCTGGGCAAGATCCCCATCGACGATCTGGCGAAAAACCTCAATGGCAGCCTGATCGAACTGCAAAAAACCATGAAAACCGTCAACGGGCAGGTGCTGCCGCAAATGACCGGCACTTTGCAACAGGCGCAGAAAACCCTCGGCAATGCCAACGACACGCTGTCGGACGACTCGCCTGCGCGGCAGCAACTGGGTCAGGCGCTGGATGAAGTGCAGCGCACCGCCCGCTCGGTTCGGGTGCTGACCGACTTCCTCAGTCGCCACCCCGAATCGCTGATTCGTGGCCGCTCCGGCGATGCCGCACCCGGTTCGTACAAAGGTTCGTCCTCTTCCCGTGAAATTGCTCCGGAGCCTGCCCAATGACTGTGCGTACTCACCTGCTGGCCGTCGTCTGCGCGCTGAGCCTTGGCGCCTGTTCGTCGACGCCGACGCATTACTACACCCTGATCGCCCCCGCTGCTCAGGGCTCAGCGGGTGTCACACCAGCCCCCTTTCAGTTCGAGATGCAGCCGGTGCTGATGGCCGTTCAGGTGGATCAGCCGCCGCTTGTCGTTCGTCAGGGCAACGGCAGCTTGGCCATTCTAGAAAACGAGCGTTGGGGCGCGCCGTTGGGAGATGAGTTTCACGACGCACTGACCGGGGAGCTGGAACGCCGCTTCGGTTCTCGCGATCTGGCCGGCTTGCCCAAACAGAGCGACCAGCCGGTTCTGACGGTCCGAACGGACGTGCGTCGCTTCGAGTCGGTGCTGGATCAATACGCCTTGATCGATGTCGTCTGGAACTTGAGCCTGCGTGCCGACGGCAGCAAACGCCAGACCCTCACCTGCAGCAGCGTGATTCGCCAGCCTGCCGGGACGGGTATGGAAAATCTGGTCATCGCCCATCAAAAAGCCGTGTCCAGCCTGGCCAATGCCATCGCCAAAACCGCAAATGAATGGGCTCGAAACACGACAGCCCGCTGCTCTTCCTGATCAAGCATACTGTTAAAGCGGCTTTCTGTCCGGGAGGCCGCTGGCGTCGCAGCGGCCCTTACTTTCGCTCGCAACTTATACAGAAAAGCAATTACGTACAGCTATTTATAAAAATAGCTCATACGTACGTTTCATAAAATATCTTTAACAACCGATTGGATCCCTTTCCACTTCAATCGGATGTTCTGTATTGTCATCACATCATTCATACACTTTCTACGAAACTTCGATGAAATGATTGAGCGCTTTGATTAATCATCCATTTTACTTCACGTGTGTTATGCGTACACCCGCTCGCTGCCGGGCCGACGAAGGCCACCTGCGGATGGACGCTGGAGGTTCATATGACAGGGATTGGTCCGCGACTTCGGCAAGAGCGCACCCGACTTAAACTTTCGCAAAGCGCTTTGGGGGCGATTGGGGGCGTTGAAACCAATGCACAAGGTAATTATGAAAGCGGCGCACGGTCGCCAAAGGCCGATTATTTATTGCGTATTTCAGGTGCTGGTATCGATATCAATTATGTACTGACGGGTTCACGCCTTCTTGAACTTGATAGCACCAAGCCATCTCCGTTTATGCCTGATCATGCACCTAACGAACATCTGGAAAAAGTGACCGAACAATTACACCGCAATCTTCACGGACTCATCGACGCGTTGTATCAGATGGCTTTATTGGTGGAAGTGCGCTCCAATGGCACTCAGGACAGTGCCGTCAAACAGGAACTGGAAGTCATCCGCACCGAGGCGCAAGAGTTGGCACAGGCGTCTGTCAGGCTGATTTTCGTCACCTCGAAACTGACGTGAGCCCTTGACCGCTCCGGTGTACACCGCCGCACTTCATAGCGCATGATTCACCGATTCGACGACGCCCCATGGACTTCGCTGTGACCCATACCGCCCCTGATCTGACCCGCTTGACCGCCAGCGCCGCTGCTCGGTTATTACAACGCCGGGAGTTGACCGCGCTCGCTTTACTGGACGCTTGCATTGAGAGGATCGAAGCGCGAGAGCCCGAACTTCAGGCTTGGCGCCACTATGATGCTGACGGCGCCCGAGCGCTGGCACGGCAGTTGGACGGTGGCCCGATCCGTGGCCCTTTGCATGGACTGCCATTGGGCGTGAAAGATCTGTTCGACACCCGTGATTTCCCGTCCGCCTACGGTTCTCCGATTTATCAGGCGCATCGACCCGCCCACGATGCGGCGGCTGTTGCGCTGTGCCGCGACGCGGGCGCCATCGTGCTGGGCAAAACCGTGACCACCGAGTTTGCAACCTTCACCCCGGGCCCCACCGGCAACCCCCACAACCCGGCGCACACACCGGGCGGGTCGTCCAGCGGATCGGCCGCGGCGGTTGGCGCACACATGGTGCCCCTTGCGCTGGGCACCCAAACGGCCGCTTCAGTGATCCGCCCAGCCGCCTATTGCGGCATCGTCGGTTTCAAACCGAGCTTCGGATTGATCCCCCGGGCCGGCATCAAGAGCCTCAGCGAGTCGCTCGACACCGTGGGCGGCTTCGGTCGTTGTGTCGAAGACGTGGCACTGCTCACGTCAGTCATGGCGAACGCCCCGCAATGGCGACAGTTGCCGACTGATCGTAAACCGCGCATCGGGGTGTGCCGCACCGCGTTCTGGGACAGGGCCAGCCCGGCGGCGCAAGCGGCGTTCCACGATGCGGTTCAGCGGCTGACGGCTCAAGGCGCCCACGTGGTGGACGTGACGTTGAGCGATGCGGTTGCGACGCTGGCCGACGTGCACGACGAAGTGATGTCCGCCGAGGCGTTCAAGGCACTGGCCGATGAGCGACTGAATCATCCGGACCTGCTAAGCGAACGGCTGCAGGCCATGCTGGAACGTGGCGGACAGATCAGTTTCGAACAAAGCCTTCAGCACCGGGCACACGTGGCCTCGGCCCGGCACCAGGTGGGGCGCGGCTTCGCGGACTACGACGTGCTGCTGACGCCCAGTGCCTGTGGCGAAGCGGAGTTGGGACTGGAGCGAACGGGCGATCCGCTGTTCTCACGCATCTGGAGCCTGCTGGGCTTGCCGAGCCTGAACCTGCCTGTCGGTTTCGGGCCTCAAGGGTTGCCGTTGGGTATTCAGGTGATCGGACCGGTGATGAGCGACACCGCGACGTTGGGGTTTGCTCACTGGATCGAGCGCAGCCTGGCAAGTTAGCCCTCAACTCGATGTTTGGCTCAACGTGTCGCCAGACGCTGTCACTGCAGAATGAACCCGGCCCCGGTGGGATCGGGGGGCCATAAAATCCTGGCCCGCCTAAAGACCCTTCGGGTTACCGCCGTTTCAACCGGTCAATGATCACCGCGAGCAGCAGGATGGTGCCGCGAATGACGTACTGGTAGAACGTGTCGATGTTTTTCAGGTTCATCGCGTTTTCGATGATCGCCAGAATCAGCACCCCGGCAATGACGTGGCGAATCATGCCGATGCCGCCGCTGAGGGACACGCCACCCAGCACGCACGCCGAAATGACCGTCAGTTCGAAGCCCTGTCCGATCATCGGCTGACCCGAGGTCATCCGCGACGCCAGCACCACCCCAGCCAGCGCGCCGATCAAGCCGTGCACCGCGAAGATAATGATCTTGGTGCGGTCAACGTGGACGCCCGCCAGCAACGCCGCTTCCTGATTGCCGCCGATGGCCAGCGAATTGCGGCCGTAGGTGGTGTAGTTGAGCAGCCAGCCGAAGAACACGAAACACACGATGGTGATCAGGATCGGCACCGGCACGCCGAACAACTGGCCGTTGCCGAACACGAAAAACGCCTCGTCCCCCACGCCCACGGCCTTGCCGTTGGAAAAAATGTAGGCCAGACCGCGCACGATCTGCATGGTCGCCAGCGTGGTAATCAGCGCGTTGATGCGCAGTTTGGCGATGACGATCCCGTTGATCAGCCCCACCAGCAAGCCCATCGCCAGCGCTGCCGACACGCCAAGAAACACGCTGTCGGTGTCGCGAATCACAATCCCGGCGATCACCCCGGAACAGGCCAGCACCGAACCGACCGACAAGTCGAAATGCCCCGACGCCAGGCAAAACAGCATGGTGCAGGCGGCGATGCCGACCGTGGAAATCGCCAGCCCCAGGCCGCGCATGTTGAGGGGCGACATGAAGTTGTCGATGAGCAAGGCACAGAGCACGAAAATGCCCAATGCCGCCAGGAGCATCGCCCAGTCATCGAAGAATCGGCGCAGGTTCATGCCCTGGCGGGGAGCCGTCATACGGCTGGTTTCGGTAGACATACGCACCTCGTTTTTATTTTTCACTTGGGTGACCCGGTTTCAGCCGCGGGTACGCGGCAGTGCCAATTGCAACAACCGTTGTTCATTGGCCTCGTCGCGAGACAATTCGCCGGTGATGGCGCCTTCGCTCATGACCAGAATGCGGTCGGAAATACCCATGACTTCCATCAAATCGCTGGACACCACGATTACTGCGATGCCGTCGGCCGCGAGGTTATGGATGATGTCGTAGATCTCGGATTTGGCGCCGATGTCGATGCCACGGGTGGGCTCGTCGAGCAGCAACACCTTCATCGGCATCGACAGCCAGCGGCCCAGAATGGCCTTCTGCTGATTGCCGCCCGACAGAAACAGCATCTGCTGTTCCGGCGAAGGCGTTTTGACGTTCATCGCGCGGATCTGCTGTTTGGCGTTGTCACGCTCCCAGCGGCCCTGAATTAGACATCCGAGGTGCACATGACGAGGCCGCGCACCGATGTTGATGTTCTCGGCCACGCTGGACAAAGGCACGATGCCCTCCTTCTTGCGGTCCTCGGGACACAACAGAATCCCGGCCGCAATCGCGTCTCGGGGCGACCGCAGATTCAGCGGTTTGCCGTCGAGTTGCAGGGTGCCCGTTTGGGTCCGCGTCAGCCCGGAAAGCAGGCGGAACAGCTCGGTGCGACCCGCGCCCACCAGACCGAAAAAGCCCAGCACTTCGCCTTTCTCCACTGCGAAGCTCACCGGCTCCTGAATGCCCGGCCCTTCCAGCCCGGTCACTCGCAGGCTCGGCCCCTGATGCTGGCGCGGGCGGTAGTTGTAGATGTCCTGAATGTCGCGCCCGACCATGCACGTCACCAACCGGTCATGGTCCAGATCGGCCATGTCCTCGAAGGTGCGCACGAAACGGCCGTCCTTGAATACCGTCACCGCGTCGCACACGCGGAAGATCTCTTCCATGCGGTGGGACACGTACAAAATTACCCGGCCCTCGTCCCGCAGCTTGACGATGATCGCCATCAAGCGATCGATTTCCCGCGCCGAGAGGCTACTGGTGGGTTCGTCGAAGGCGATGACGTGGGCGTTGCGCGACATGGCCTTGGCGATTTCCACCAACTGCCGTTGCCCCAGCGAGAGATCTCCGAGTCGGGTGTTCGGGTCGATTTCGTCCGCCAGGCCTTTGAGCAGTTCCCGCGCACGACGCACCATTGCCCGCCGGTTGACCATGCCCCAGCGATTAGGCATGTGGCCGAGCAGCAGGTTTTCCGCCACCGACATTTCCGGCACCAGGTGCAGTTCCTGGTGAATCACCGCGACACCCGCCGCGATGCTGTCGGCGGTGGATTTAAAGGCCAGGTGTTGATCGCCGATTTGCAGGTCGCCACTGTTGGGCTGATACGAACCGCCGAGGATTTTCAACAGCGTCGATTTACCCGCGCCGTTCTCCCCCATCAGCGCGTGAACGCTGCCGGGGCGGGCTTCAAAATTGATGTCCGACAGCGCCTTCACGCCGGGAAAGGTTTTGCCGATCCCGTTGAAGCGCAAACTGCCGCCGGATGGCTGTAGCTGAACCGATGCCTGTTGCATGTAACCCCTCCTCCCCGCTTCGCCCGATTGGGGTGAAGCGAGGCCTTGCAGATGTCAGCCTGACGCAGGGCGCCAAGCCGCTGATGGCTGCCGCGATTTACTTGTAGAGGCCGATTTTGGTCAGCACGTCCTTGAAGTTCTCGCGGGTGATCAGGGTCACGTCGTCCATGGCGGTGTATTTCGGCGGCTCCTTGCCGGTGGACACCCATTCATACATCTGCAGCGCGGTGTTGTAGCCTTCCTTGTCCGGGCTTGGCAGCATCGAACCGAAGAAGCCGCTTTCCTTTTTCTTCAGTTCATCGATGGCGTCAGTGCCGTTGATGCCGATGCCAATCACGTTGGCCGGAGCGAAACCCGCACCTGCGGTGGCGCGCACGCCGCCCAACACAGTGTTGTCGTTCATGCCGCCGACGATCAGGTTTTTCGCCCCGCTCGGCAGTTTTGGCAGGGCCGCGTTGGTGGCGTCCATGCTGCCCGGCACGTCGAGGGTTTTCTGCGGAGTGAAGAGGATGTGGTCTTCCGGCAGACCGGCTTTCTTCAACGCGTCGACCGAACCGTCGGTGCGCTTCTTGCCGGTGTCCAGTTCGTTATAGGTGTTGATGATCGCGTAGGTTTCTTTCCAGTCCCACTTGCGGTTCTGCGCTTCGGTGGCCATCGCCGCACCCTGTTTCTGGCCGACCTCAAAGGCCGCCATGCCGAGGTACGGCACGTCTTCCATGAACTTGCCTTTGGCGTCGACAAAACGATCGTCCACGGCCATGACCTTCAGGTCGTTGGCCTTGGCCTTGGCAACGATGGCCGGGCCGAGGGACACGTCAGGCGGGCAAATGACAAAGCCCTTGGCGCCGTTGGCGGCCAGGTTGTCGATGGCAGAGAGGGTTTTTTCGCCGTCCGGTACGGCGATCTTGATGACTTCGAAGCCGTGGTCCTTGCCCGCCTTTTCGGCGAACTGCCATTCGGTCTGGAACCAGGGCTCTTCGGCTTGCTTGACGAGGAAACCGATCTTGACCTTATCGGCGGCCATCGCACCGCTGCTCATTCCAACGATGGCAGTGGCAACAGCGGCACAGCACAGGGAACGAATCCCGTGGCGACTCAACATAGCTAACTCCTTATTTTTATTGACTAGCTACAGCGTCCAGCAGTGAGTGTCGTGACAGCCTGAAGGAGAAATACGCGACAGGCCGAATCGACTGATTACAGTCTTATCATATTATCAATGGCGTCTATGTAACCGAGTGTCACACCTCTATAGCGTTCCCGTGACTCAACCCGCAAAACGGTTCGATGCCAGCCCCTTGATGCCGGTTTCGGCCTGCAATACGCTCCCGTCCAGCGCCAAGGCATCGCTGGAAGGACGAGCGCTGGTGACGAACAGCGTGGTCATCTCCGGGCCGCCAAACACGCAACTGGTGGGATGGCTCACGGGCAGGTCCACGATCCGGTCGACGCTACCGTCGGGCGCGAATCGAATGAGGCAATGGCCGCCCCATCGGGCGTTCCACACGTAGCCCTCGGCATCCATGGCCGAGCCATCCGGCACGCCGCGCTCATGTTCAGCGGCCCAGATGCGACGTTCGCCCAAGCGTCCATCCGCCTGAATCGGGTAGCGGTAAATGACGCCGTCAAGGCTGTCCGCCGTCAGCAGCGCAGTGCCTCTTTCGGCCCAGAGCATGGTGTTGACGATCCCCTGGCCGTCGAGCAACGGCGTGACGCGGGCGTTGGCATCGACGCGATAAATCCCGCCGGAACGCCGCTCCAGAGGCAGGTCACCGCCTTCGGCATCGAGGTTGTTCTGCATGCTGCCCAGCCACAGACGGCCCTGACTGTCGCAGCGTGCTTCATTCGCCCGATTGCCTTCGACGGGATCGGCCACACAGAGCAATCTCAGGGCGGGGTGTTCGGTAAGAGAATCGAGGTTCAAGCGGTACACGCCGCTGGCCAGAGTGACCAACGCGTCGCCTTTGACGGTCGGGATGAACGCAGAGACGGGCTCATTGAATTGCCAGTGACGCACCTGCCCTTGATGCAAGCGCAACGCCCGAAATCCGGCGATGTCCACCCAGTACAGGCTCTGCTGGGCGTCGTCCCAGAACGGCCCTTCGGCCAGTTTGAATCGCAGGTCGGAGACCGGCTGCCATTTCATACGCAATGTCCTGTTCTTGTTTTGGTGAGGAAGGCTCGGGGTGCCGTCCTGTGTCACGTCGCCCGCGAGCGGGAAATCACCTCGTTGGCGTTCTCAATCAAACTCATGCAAGCCCACACGCCGCGCGCCGGATCACGGGTCGCAATGGCGTCGGCCAAGTCCTTGTGCAACGGCAGCGTCCGACCCAATTCACCCGGCACCGCCGACGACACTTCGAACGAAATCGCCAGTAAGGCGCCCAACGCTGGCAGCATCTGTTCGATGAACTGGTTGTGACTGGCCGCCAGCACTGCTTCGTGAAAACGCTGGTCGGCGTGGTTGTAATTGCCCTTGTCCGCCACGCTGGCCGCCAGTTGCTGATACGCCGCCTGGATCTCCGCGATCTGTGCGGGCGTGGCCCGTTCACAGGCCCAACGCACTGCCATCGGCTCGATGGCCCGACGCAAATCCAGCAGGTCCAGCACGAAGCTTTCAGGCAAACCCTTGGCCGCTAGCCAACCGACCACCTGGGGGTCAAACAGGTTCCAGCTGCGCACCGGCAACACCCGCGTGCCGACCTTAGGCCCGACTTCCAGCATGCCCTTGGCCACCAGCGTTTTGATGGCCTCGCGGATCACCGTTCGACTGACGCCAAACTCCTCGCCCAACGCCGCTTCGACCTTCAACGACTGCCCCGGCGCCACACTGCCCTGAGCAATCCAGGCCCCCAGGCGGTCCACTGTTGACGCGTGAAAACTGTTGCTCATCCATCCGCCCCTTCTTGCGGTGCTTTCCGCAAATCGAGGCTAATCATCATACGATTGACTGTCAAACGGCTGTACAAGAGCAAAAAGCTGGGCTAAACCTGTTCAGCGTCAGGCCTGAGCCTGTCTCTCGGTAAATAGTATTACAATTAATTTTAAAATCGAGCGTTTTAATCCAATAAAACCCAAGACAAGGTCACCACAGACAAAGTAGTCATACCAATTATCGTTTCAGGCTTCAATTGATCGGCGTGTCAACCTGCTTGCCGCTTGCCACACGCCGCTCGAAGCTCGCAACTTTCCCCCGCTTCTAAAACAAAAAAGGAATGACGCAATGAGGAAGACGCTTATCCCTGCTATCGGACTGACCCTGCTGGTCTCTGCCCTTCAAGCCCACGCAGGCGCCGGGCTCACAGCCGAACACGGCGCATTCGGCAAACTGCCAGACGGCACCTCCGTCGAAAAATACGTGCTGCGCAACAGCCTTGGCATGCAGGCCACTGTGCTGACCTACGGCGGCACGCTGCAATCGCTGCTGATTCCGGACAAACACGGCAAGACCGAAGACGTGGTCCTCGGTTTCGACGACATCGACGGCTACCTCAACGGGACGGCGTATTTCGGCGCCACCATCGGCCGCTTCGGCAACCGCCTGGCCGACGGCAAATTCAACCTCGATGGGAAAAGCTACCAGGTCCCGCAGAACGACAAGACCAATGCCCTGCACGGGGGAACGAAAGGGTTCGACAAGCAAATCTGGAAAGCCGAGCAGATCAAGGACAAGGGCTGGGTGGGCGTCAAGCTGACCTACGTTTCGGCTGACGGCGAGATGGGCTTTCCGGGGACGTTGAAAACCGAAGTGACCTACAGCCTCAACGAAAAGAACGAACTGCGCATTCAGTACCACGCCACCACCGACAAACCGACGGTGCTGAACCTGACCAACCACAGCTACTTCAACCTTGCAGGTGCGGGCAATGGCGACGTGCTTGATCAGGTCGCCATTGTTCATGCCAGTCATTACACACCGGTCACTGAAAAGCTGATCCCGACGGGCGAACTGCCCACCGTGACCGGCACCCCGCTGGACTTCCTCAAGCCGGTCGCTTTTGGCAAGCGCATTCGTGAGGACAACCAGCAACTGAAATTCGCCGAACCGACTCAAGGCGGCTACGACCACAACTGGGTGCTGGATAACAAAGGCAAGTTGTCGAATCTGGCGGCCGACGTGGTTGATCCGAAATCGGGCCGCCGTCTGCAGTTGTTCACCACCGAACCGGGCGTGCAGCTCTACACCGGCAACTTCCTCGACGGCACGGTCAAAGGCAAGGCTGGCAAAATTTACCCGCACTGGGGCGCTTTCACCCTCGAAACCCAACACTTCCCGGACTCTCCGAACCAACCGAACTTCCCGTCCACACGGCTCGATCCCGGCAAGGCGTACACCCAGACGACGGTGTTCAGGTTTTCCAGCAAATAGCCCTCACGTCAGACACTGCATGACCTGAGGTTTGGTCCAAATCCTGTGGGAGACGCCGGAGGTTACGACGGCAGCGATTGTGGTGGGTCAGACACGCGTCTGCAAGCTGACCCACCGCCTCGCTGCCGTTGTCCCTCCGGCATCTCCCACAGCGACCTTGGCGGTGCCAGGATCTGCGACCGGCACATTCGCGGCGCCGACGCTGAAATGTCCTTCGACCCATCCATTCGTCCACATCTGCAAGCTCCGAATCACCCTTCTGTACCACGCGTAACCGTTTGGTAACGAAAGGAATAATCCGACTGAATTTTCCCGAAAGATCTGACTCAACGAGATGTGAGCGACTGATAGGGAGGTTTGCAAGCGTGGCACAGTACAAGCATTTCAGAATCGATTACCTGCTGCATGGCAAGTACAAAAGCTTCTACATCAGCGCCGAAGCCATGGACAACGCATCCGCCTGGCATTGGGCGTCGGTGGACGCGGGATTCGGGCAAATACCCAAATACCGTTCGGACAAGGTGCCGAAAGTCAGCAAGCCCAAGGCTGAACAACTCGGGTTGACTGACGTGGAATGGGCGGAATCCTGATTCGCACCCCATTCGCTGAAAATCGGTGCCGCCGGCCTTCGGGTTTCGGCGGTTTTTTTTGAAGGGTCCGCCCATGCCTATGTTGACCCGGCAACAGCGAATCAACAGCTTGCTGCTCATGATGCAGCCCTTGACCCGGAATCCCTTTCCGCCCCAATCACCCTGCCTCGCCAAAGCGCTGAACCGGCCAATTCTGCCGGGCGACGATGGCACCCCGTGATGGCACAGCCCCTGCAATCCTCAGTCCACGTTCAGGACGATCCTGAATGCCTCCCCTTTCAACGTCGACACCACCTCACCTGATCGACGTCATCGAGACACCGTAATGACCCTGTCCCGTTTCCTGCGTCGCAGCCTCGCATCCCTGGCCTTGCTGACCCCGCTCGCCCACGCCGCCACGCCCGTCACTCTGGTCGTAGGCGATCAGAATTATTACAACGTCCGCGCTTCGGTGGAGGCTTCCGGCGTCCTCAAGGACGCGCCTTACACCGTGGAATGGAAACATTTCCAGTCCGCCGCCCCGGTGGCTGAAGGCCTGGAGGCGGGCGGCCTCGATTTGGGTTTCCTCGGCGACTCAGGCTTCATTTTCCTCGCCGCGAAAGGCGCTCCAGTCAAGCTGATCGGCGTGTCCCGGCAGAACCCCGACACCATTGCCCTGCTGGTGCCCAAGGACTCTCCGGCAAAAACCATTCAGGACCTGAAAGGCAAGAAGGTCGCTTACTGGCCCGGTGCCTGGAGCCAGCAACTGACATTGCGTGCGCTGGAAAAAGCCGGACTGCCCAAAGACTACGTGGAGTTCGTCAAACTGATGCCGATTGACGCCGCCGCAGCCTTGCCCCAAGGCAGCATCGATGCGTTCCCGGTGTGGGAACCGTACATCTCGCAGCAACAGGTATTTTCCGGTGCGCGTCCCATCATCACGGCACGTGGCCTGATGCCGGGGCTGTCGAGCATCGCGGCAAATGCCAACGCCATCGAACCGAAACGCGCCGCGATCAGCGACTTCCTCGGTCGATTGCAGAAAGCCCGGGCATGGGTGCAGGCCAACAAGGAGGCCTACGCGGACCTGTGGGCGAAGAAAGCCAATCTGGATCAGGCGGTGTCACGCCACTGGATCGGCCAGGCTGACATGAGCGTCGGACCGGTGGACGATGGCGCGGCGAAAGACTATCAAGGCACCGCTGATTTCCTCGTGCAAACCGGCGCACTGCCCAAGCCGTTCGAGACACGTAGCGTAATCGACACGTCGTTTAGCGCCGCCTTTCACTGAGGCGTGACCTGACCATTGGCGCACTGCATCAGTGCCATTGAAAGAACTGATCATTAAACGACCATTGCGAGTAAGCCCTTGCCTTTAAGGGCTTACAGCCAGTTATCCACAGAGATATTCACGCTTTCCGTGGACAACTTTTTGAACGAAATGCCGTTGACTTTCAGGGGCTTCCGAGCGTAGCTCCTCGTTCAAACGGGGTGCCAACCGTGTCCCGGGCACTGCTTTTTGTTACAGCAAAAAAATCTGTTTTTTGTGCGACGGATTTCCTCACCCACGCCGTTTAACCCTTCAACTGCACCCGCATCGGGTACAGGTTTGAAGGAGTTGTCATGAGAGCAGCACGATCTCTGGCGAAATTACGCTATGCCTTGATCCTCCCGGTCGCCCTCGCCGCCTTGGCCAGCACTCCGACCTACGCCCGTGAAGAAATCATCATTCGTCAGGCGCCCCCGCCCGTGCGCATGGAGCCCGTTCCCGTGGCCCGGCCTGGGTATGCGTGGGATCAGGGCCACTGGCGCTGGCAGGGACGCGGCTACGTCTGGGTGCCGGGGCACTGGCAACCGATGCGTCATAACGGACGCTGGCAGCCGGGACACTGGGAAGCCCGCGGCCCGAACTGGTATTGGATAGAAGGTCGCTGGCTGCGCTGAACCACTGACGGGGCTGTGGTCTGAGATGACAGGCTATTTCAGGCCCTCCCCGTCGCTCCCGCTTGGGATTGGCAGCCCCACGACCTGTCGAGACACGCCGTATTGAAAGACACTGATCCGGACATCGAGCTGTTGACCCGCATCGGCAACAACGAACCGGAAGCCGTCAATGAGATGGTGTCGCGCAAGCTCCCGCGCCTGCTGGCACTCGCCAGCCGTTTACTGGGCGATGCTGACGAAGCCCGCGACGTGACGCAGGAAAGCTTCATCAAGCTCTGGAAAGCGGCCGCCAGTTGGCGCAGCGGACAGGCGCGGTTCGACACCTGGCTGCACCGCGTCACGCTGAACCTGTGCTACGACCGGCTACGGCGCCGCAAGGAACAGCCGCTGGACGATGACAGGCTGTTGCAGGAAATGACCGATCCTTCGCCCGGCGCTGCCGAACAGGTGGAGACCGACGCGCAGAGCGCCTTGATGAGCGCAGCGCTTGCCGCCTTGCCGGACCGCCAGCGCGAGGCCATCGTGTTGCAGTATTACCAGGAGCTGTCGAACATCGAAGCGGCGGCGCTCATGGACATCAGCGTTGAAGCACTCGAAAGCCTGCTGTCCCGAGCGAGGCGCAACCTGCGCCGTTATTTGACCGAGGCTGAGGGTGCCGATTCGCACACCGCCGTCAGCCCGGGTCTACCTCAAGGAGAGAAACGCCATGACGCCTGAACGCTTTGCTCATCTGGCCGAGGCCTACGGGGCAGACCTCAGACACTGGCCCGCCGATGAGCGTGACTCGGCGCGAGCGCTGATTGCCCACGGCGATGAGAGCGTGCAGGCCGCACTGGAACAGGCCGCATGGCTCGACCATCGCCTTGACCTTCACCTAGCTACGGTTCCGGACGCGGCATTGATGCACGACGTCATGGCTTCAGCCCGGCGAGTGGAGCGCCCCTCGTTTTGGCAGCGCTATGCCGACTGGCTGTCGAGCCTTGGGTTCGTGGGCGTCGGCCTAGCCGGTGTTGCGGCGGGCATGCTGGTGGCGTCCCTGAGCCTGCCGCTGTCCGGTTCGCAGGAGCTGCTGCCGAGTGTGTTCGATCAGGGCGACACGGCGCTGATGATCGGCATTGATACCGAAGAGAGCGAAGAATGAGCCAGTCCCCGCAACGCCTGAAAGGCCTGCTGATCGTGTCGCTGCTCGCCAATGTGTTTCTGGTGGGCGGCGTGGTGGGCGGTCTGTATCAATGGTCGCAGCACCCACGGCCAGCGCCCGCAGTGGTGCAACATGGCTTGCGTCAGGCGATCGCCCATCTGCCCCAGGAACGCCGCCATCAACTGCGTCAGATGCTGCGCGAGACCCGCGCCGACAATCAATCGCTGATCATGGCCAGCCGAGATGCCCACCGAGACGTCGTCCAGCGCCTGAAAGCGCCGTCCCTCGACCGCGATGCACTGGATGCGGACCTGGATCGTGCACGAACCGCCGACATCACGCTGCGCACCCGCGTGGATGCCACCCTCGCTGACTTCGCGGCGAGTTTGCCCGTCGAACAGCGGCAAGTGCTGGCGGACGCCATGTCGGCTCCCCGTCAAGGCAAAGCGGCCAATACAGCAAAAGACTGACAGACAGCGACGGAATTTCCTGCCAGCCGCGTTAAACCCTTGAACGCCTCGTCAATCAGTCGAAGGCACGCTGGATCAAGGATTTCACATGCTGCGTAAAACCAAAGCTGCCCTGTTGGTCCTGGCCGTGACGCTGTCACTCTCAGGCTGCGTCATCGAACGCCCTCACCCGCGTCGTCCGCCGCCACCCGTTGAAGTCGTACCCGTCATGCCCGCCCCCGGCGCGCAATGGGTCGGCGGACACTATCGCTGGGCCGGCAATCAATGGTTATGGGTGCCGGGTCACTGGCGCAGGTATTAAGCCTGATAGGGCTCAGGCCGGTGCGCCTTTGGCTTGCTGCTCCAGGTGCAGCTGGAGCTGAGGGTCGATGCTGAGCGCGGCGGCGAGCTCGTCAAGGTAATTGCGCTCGGCGTCTTGTTGATCGTCCACCAGTAGCACACTGGCCAGGTACATTTCAGCGGCCATTCCTGGCTCGCCATCAGCGGCCTGGGCGACTTCGGCAGCGTCCAATGGCTTGGCGACTTCTGCGTCCAGCCACTGTTGCAACTGCGGGTCGTCGGCGTGGCGGGCGATTTCCTTGCGGATCATGTCCTGCTCGTGCTCGTCGATAGTGCCGTCAGCCTTGGCGGCTGCGATCAGGGCACGCAGGATGGCATGGCTGTGATCCTCAGCTTCCGGCCCGGCCAATTGATCAACCGTGCGCGGTGCCTCCTGTGGCGCGGATGCCTGTTGCCGCTGCCAGGACTGGTAGGCCTGAAACGCCATCATGCCGAGAGACGCCAACATCGCGTAATTGTTCGAACCCGACCGCGTCTGTGCGCCACCGGCGGTTCTGCCCGCCAGCCCTCCGCCGCCGAGCAAGCCGCCCAGCAGACCGCCCAGCCCACCGCCAGCGCTCGCACCGCCTGAGCGGCCACCCAACAGACCGCCCAGTAATCCGCCCAGCCCGCCTTGCCCTGTTTCGTTGCCACGTTGCTGCGTCGCCGACCCCTGACTGGCGCGCAAGAGTTGTTCCAGCAAATCGCTGGTGTTCATGTGCAGTTCCTCATCCGAGACATGTCACGCCTGAATCCCAACCATAGCCCTCAGACGACGGGCCGGCATGACCGTCTGGCCGACACCGTCCTCAGAAAATATTTATGGACCGCCATTGCCTCAAAAGACGCGTGTTAGCATCGCCCCCTTCTCGACGCTTGAAGGAGCCAAGGCATGCAGGACACCCACACATTCGCCGCCTTTCTGTTCGACATGGACGGCACGCTCACCAATTCCATCGCCGCAGCGGAACGGGTCTGGACCCAATGGGCCGTGAGCAAAGGGCTGGATGTCGAGGAACTGCTGTCCACCATCCACGGCGTGCGTTGCGTCGACACCCTGCGTCGGCTGAACCTGCCGGGCGTGGACCCTGAACGCGAGGCCGAACGGCTCGCCCAGATGGAAACCGACGACGTTGAAGGCGTGGTGTCCATCGAGGGCGCCGCCCAATTCCTCGCGGCACTGCCGCCTGACCGCTGGGCCGTGGTGACGTCTGCGCCACGCCGACTGGCGGAGCGCAGGATTCAGGCCGCAGGATTGCCGCTGCCACACACCATGGTTGCGGCCGAAGACGTTGAGCGCGGCAAACCGGCGCCAGACTGCTTTCAACTGGCGGCGAAGAAACTGGGGGTGAAACCCGAGGATTGTCTGGTGTTTGAAGATGCGCCGGCCGGAATTGCCGCAGCAGAAGCCGCCGGAGCAAAGGTCATGGTGATCACCGCAACTCACAAGCATGTGATCGAGACGCCGCATCCGGGCCTGACCAGCTACGACGCCTACACCGTCTCCATCACCGATCAGGGATGGCTGACACTGAAGCCGCAATGACAGGCGCCCATTGCGGGCGCCCACCTTCATCCCGCATCAGGCCGCGTTCAAAACCCGCGCCAGCACCGACTTGACCGTGCCGATGCCGTTTTGCAGGGCCTGATCAATCTCGGCCATGGTGATCACGGAGGACGATTTGCCCGCTGCGGGGTTAACCACCAGCGCAAGGCAGGCGTAATTCAGCTCAAGCTCGCGCGCGAGCGCGGCCTCTGGCATGCCGGTCATCCCGACGATGTCACAGCCGTCGCGCTCCAGCCGCAGGATTTCAGCGGCGGTTTCCAGACGGGGACCCTGAGTGCAGCCGTAGACGCCGTAATCGCTGAACGGGCCACCTTCGGTTTTCAAAGCATCGATCAACCGTTCGCGCAGCGCCTGGCTGTACGGCTGGGTGAAATCGATGTGGGTGACCCGCTCCAGATCATCGGCAAAATAGGTGTGCTCGCGACCACTGGTGTAGTCCACCAGATCATGGGGCACGCAAAAATGTCCCGTGACCATGTCAGCGTTAATACCGCCCACCGCGTTGACCGCCAGAATCGCCTGCGCCCCGGCCTGCTTCAACGCCCACAGGTTGGCGCGGTAGTTGACCTTGTGCGGTGGCAGACGATGGGGATGGCCGTGGCGGGCAAGAAACATTACTTCTCGCCCGCCAAACTCGCCCAGCTGAACCTCGCCCGACGGCTCGCCATAGGGCGTGCTCATGGCCAGAGACTGACGAATCGTCAGGCCCTCCAGATGCGCCAGCCCTGTGCCGCCGATGATCGCGTAAACCGTCATGGCCAATCCTCAGTCGATCAGTTGAGCCGCACGCAACGCTGTCAGCGCCGCGAGCCAGCGTGGGTGTTGACGGTATTCGGTCGTGGCCAGGCCCTGACCGCGCATGCGGCCGATCCGGTCATGTGGCGTGATCTTCATCCGCTGGGCCGCGCTCAGTGCCAGCTCGGCGGCCGCCCGGTCGTTGCACACCAGCCCCATGTCACAGCCTGCGGTCAGTGCCGCTTCGATGCGGCTCGCGGCGTCGCCCACTACATGCGCACCTGCCATGGACAGGTCATCGCTGAAAATCACCCCGTCAAAGCCCAGCTCGCCGCGCAGAATGTCCTGCAACCAGCGGCGTGAAAAGCCAGCGGGCTGATTGTCGATTTGCGGGTAAATGACGTGGGCGGGCATCACGGCCGCCAGCTGTTTGCTCAGACGAGCGAACGGCACCAGGTCGCTGCCTCGCAGGGTCTCAAGACTGCGCTCGTCGGTGGGAATCGCGACGTGGGAGTCCGCTTCCGCCCAACCGTGCCCGGGGAAATGTTTGCCGGTCGCCGCCATGCCCGCGTCGTTCATGCCCTTGATGAAAGCGCCAGCCAACAGCGCTGCACGCTCCGGATCGCCTTCGAACGCCCGACTGCCCACCACCGCACTGCGCTGATAATCCAGGTCCAGCACCGGTGCGAAACTCAGGTCGAGTCCGACCGCCAGCACTTCGGTCGCCATCAGCCAGCCGCACTGCTCGGCCAGGAATTCGGCATTCGGGTTGTCAGCAATCGCCCGCATCGCAGGCAAACGGACGAAACCCTGACGCAGACGTTGAACCCGCCCTCCTTCCTGATCGACTGCCAGCAGCAGGTCAGGACGAATCGCACGAATGGACGCGCTCAGCTCACGGACCTGCCGTGGACTTTCGATGTTGCGCGCGAAAATGATCAGGCCGCCCACTTCGGGCTGACGCAGAAACTGACGGTCTTCGGACGTCAGCCAGGTACCGGCGATATCCACCATCAGGGAGCCATGCAGGCCAGAATGCATAGAAAGATCCTTCAACAACCATTGCCCAATGGGGCATGGTGCGGGATCGTCGGGTGCGATGCAAATGCACGGCACCCGGTGAGGGGGAATCAGACCTTGGCGGGCGCCGGGGCCGAACTTTTGCTGCGAGGCTTGAGCTGCGCGCTGATCATCGCCGCGTCGGTGACACCGGTTTCGGCACGCATGCCAGCTGCCAGGAACGGCACCATCAAACGCATGACCTGCTCAATCGAGGTGTTGACACCGAAGTCGGTCTCGGCAATCGCCCGCAGTGCTTTGATGCCGGACATGCTGAACGCGGCCGCGCCGAGCATGAAGTGCACGCGCCAGAACAGTTCGATGGGAGGAATACGGGGGGCGGCTTCGTTGACCAGAACCATGTAGCGGCGGAACACCTTGCCGTACATGTCTTCAAGATAACGCCGCAGGTGGCCTTGGCTCTGACTGAACGCCAAGCCCAGCAGGCGCATGAAAATCGACAAATCATTGCCGCTTCGGGGTTGCACCACCAGCGCTTGCTCGACGAGAATTTCCAGCAACTCCTCAAGGGTGGGCTTGTGTTCGGGCTTGGCTTGCCGACGTTCCAGCTCCTTGTCGAGGCTGGCGCAGAACGGCCCTAGAAAGCGCGAGAACACCGCCTGAATCAGCGCCTTCTTGGAACCGAAGTGATAATTCACCGCCGCCAGATTGACCGATGCCTTGCTGGTGATCAGCCGCAGCGAGGTTTCGGCAAACCCCTTCTCCGCAAACAGCTGCTCCGCAGCATCCAGAATTCGTTCAACTGTTTCCGACTGAGCCATGGGTTCTTCGCCTGACAAACACTTGTTTGAAACATACGTTTCAGCCGTCAGGCTGTCAACCCTCGGCTGTTCGTTTTCTGTCTGATCAGTCACGGCATTTAATCATATAAATCGCGGCTCCAAGCCATCGTTCCCGCCCGGCGGATCCGTTCTCTCGGCGACGGTCGGCCAAGCCGCATGAAAAGGATGATTGCCAAGACGCGATCACTGTATATAATCCCAGTCACTGTATAAAAAGACAGAGCGATTCACATGATCAAACTGACGTCACGCCAAGCTGAAATCCTGGACTTCATCAAACGCTGTCTGGAAGACAACGGCTACCCGCCTACCCGTGCGGAAATCGCTCAGGAACTGGGGTTCAAATCCCCCAACGCCGCTGAAGAACACCTCAAGGCCTTGGCCCGCAAAGGCGCCATTGAAATGACCCCGGGCGCGTCCCGTGGCATTCGCATTCCTGGCTTCGAAGCCAAGGCAGACGACAGTGGCCTGCCTATCATCGGTCGTGTTGCCGCAGGTGCCCCTATCCTCGCCCAGCAGCACATCGAAGAATCCCTGGCCATCAACCCCGCCTTCTTTCATCCGAGTGCCGACTATCTGTTGCGTGTTCACGGCATGAGCATGAAGGACGTCGGCATTCTCGACGGCGACCTGCTGGCCGTTCACACCACCCGCGAAGCCCGCAACGGCCAGATCGTCGTGGCGCGGATCGGCGATGAGGTGACCGTCAAACGCTTCAAGCGGGAAGGCAACAAAGTCTGGCTGATCGCTGAAAACCCTGAATTCGCCCCCATCGAAGTCAACCTGAAAGATCAGGACTTGGTCATCGAAGGGCTGAGTGTCGGCGTGATTCGTCGCTAAGGAGAACGTTTATGCAGTTCCCACAGACACCGCAACAACATGCACAACTGCCGCTGTTCGAAGCCTTCATGGCCCCTGCCATGCCGCTGCTCGACGTGCCGCTGCTCCAGATTCCGGTCCTCGAAGACGTCGTCGAGGCACCGTGGAGCAACGAACCCGAAGTCTTCAGTGAATTGTCGTTGCGCGGCGCTGCCGGAAACTGCCTGAACCTCCTCGCGCCGATCTTGCGCGACCTGAGCCAGGACCGAAATGATCGCTGGCTGACGCTGATCGCGCCACCGTCGAGCGTGACGCAAGCCTGGCTGCGAGACGCGGGCCTGAACCGGGAACGCATTATCCTGATGCACCCGAGAGGCACGCAAAGCGCGCTGGAGCTGACACGGGAAGCCTTGCGACTGGGCCGCAGCCACACCGTTGTGAGCTGGATCAACCCGCTGCCGAGCACCGCGCGCCAGCAATTGATCAGCGCAGCGCGTGTCGGGGATGCGCAGAGTTTGAATATTCGCCTGGGCTGAGGCTATTCGCCTGAGCTGATCGGTACGGGCGTAACCGTCGGAAACAGGCACGCGCCGGGCCTCTCGTCAAACAGAGAAGCCAGCAGAAAGGGTAATACGAGGCTGATCCAGAACAGGATCAGTGCAGGACGCGAGGCCCCTCTTCTTCTTTGGTCAGTTCGCCTTCGGCCAGGCGACCGGCCATTTGCACGCCCACGCTGAGCATCGCCTTGGCGACTTCGACGTGTTGGCCATGCAGAAATGCCTTGGCGTCCTCAGAGAAGTTCAAGGTTACCAGCGACCCTTCATCTTCGGCGCGGCGTAGCTCAATGCGGCCGTCAGGCAGTTCTACAATTTCCAGAAAAGAGGTTGGCATCAGGACAGTTCTCCACGAAAGGCGGGCATTGTAACAGCCTGATGACTCAGGCCCTAGCCCACCGATCACAATGCCTTAACACTCGCTCAGCCCTTCACGGAATCGGATCGCCAGGCTTTTCAGCTGTTGGCGCCAGCTCTCCATTTCTTCGCGAGTCAGTTCGGGCTCGACTTCGTCTTCGGCGCCCACGGAAATGATCAACGGCTGGGTCACATCGCCTTTGGGTTTTTTCGGGGCACGGGGCGGCTGAAACAGCGCGTTGTAGGACGCCAGCAGTTGCGCCAGCCAGGTTTCGCGCTGCTGAGCCAATTCCACCAACTCACCCATTTCAGGGATTGCGATGGCTTCCAGCACTTGAGGGGTGAGCAAGTCCTCGGCGCGGGCCGTGCTGGCGTTGGGCAGGCGATAGAAACCCGCAATTTCATGGCACAAACCCAGCAGCGCACCGTAGAGATGAAAGATCGCCGACTCGCGTTCTGCCTGTTCAAGCCCTTGGGCGTTCATGGCGCGGCTTTCTTTCGCCTTGGCCATGGATTCGAGCGCCAAGCCTGCGAAGAACAGCTTTTGGTTGGTGCGGGTATAGAGTTCGTGAGCCATATCAGTGGTCTCCCCATCGATAAAGTGTTGTAACGAATCCGCCAGGGAAAAAAATCCCTCGATGCGCAGACCGGCCACCGAGGGATTCTTTTAACGCAAAGCGCGGGCGCTTGCCAGCCGCGTTAGCAGCTCACACGCGAGCGATCAACGCTTGTCTTCGACCTTCCACTTGCCGCCGTCGTAGAAGGCACGCCAGCCGGTCGGCTTGCCTTCCACTTCAGTCTGCACATACTGCTCCTTGGACTTACGGCTGTAACGAATCACCGCCGGACGGCCATCAGGGTCTTTCTGTGGGGCTTCGCACAGGAAGTGGTACTTCGGATCGATCTCGGACTTGTGCGGCACGATTTCCAGCACCAACGGCGCTCGGGTCTCGCGGTTTTTCGGGAACTGGCTGGCGGCCAGGAACAGCCCCGACGCGCCGTCGCGCAGAATGTAGGTGTCGTCGACCTTCTCGCACTTCAGCTCCGGCATTTTCACCGGGTCCATTTTCGGCGGCGCCGCTTCGCCGCTTTTCAGGAGCTTGCGGGTGTTCTTGCAATTGGTGCAGCCGAAGAACTTGCCGAAACGGCCGGTCTTGAGCTGCATCTCGCCGCCACACTTGTCGCACTCGACGCTCGGGCCTTCATAGCCCTTGATGCGGTAGGTGCCCTCTTCGATCTCGTAGCCTGCGCAATCCGGGTTGTTGCCGCAGATGTGCAGTTTGCGTTTCTCGTCGAGCAGGTAGGCATCCATCGCCGTGCTGCAGATCGGGCAGCGGTGCTTGCCACGCAATACGCGGGATTCCGACTCACCCTCGTCGTCTTCGGCGATTTCGTCGCCCGGCGTCAGGTTGACCGTGGCCTTGCAGCGCTCTTTCGGCGGCAGGCTGTAGCCCGAGCAACCGAGGAAAACGCCCGTGGACGCGGTACGAATCTGCATCGGACGGCCGCACACCTTGCACGGGATATCGGTCATCACCGGCTCGTTGGCCCGCATGCCGCTGCCCGTGGCTTCGGCCACTTCCAGCTTCTTCTTGAAGTCGCCATAGAACTCGTCGAGCACGTTTTTCCAGTCACGCTCGCCCTGGGCCACATCATCGAGGTTCTCTTCCATGCCGGCGGTGAAGCCGTAGTCCATCAGGTTGGAGAAGCTCTCGGACAGGCGCTCAGTGACGATGTCACCCATCTTCTCGGAGTAGAAGCGGCGGTTGTGCAGCGCCACGTAGCCACGGTCCTGAATCGTCGAGATGATCGCCGCGTAAGTCGACGGACGACCGATGCCGCGTTTTTCCATCTCCTTGACCAGGCTCGCTTCCGAATAGCGCGCAGGCGGCTTGGTGAAATGCTGGCTCGGGTCGAGCTTGATCAGCTTCATCACGTCGCCCTGAGCCATGTCTGGCAGCACGTCGTCATCACCGGGCTTGCTCATCTGCGGCAGCACACGGGTGTAACCGTCGAATTTGAGGATGCGGCCCTTGGCGCGCAGCTCGAACTCACTCGCCGCCACGCTGACAGTGGTGGACAGGTATTGCGCAGGCGGCATCTGGCAGGCCACGAACTGGCGCCAGATCAGCTCGTACAGACGCTCGGCATCGCGTTCCATGCCCGTCAGCTTGCTCGGATGAGTGTTGACGTCGGAAGGACGAATCGCTTCGTGAGCCTCTTGCGCGCCTTCCTTGCTGCTGTAGACGATCGGCGCGTCCGGCAGGTACTTCTTGCCGAACTCGGTTTCAATGTAGGTGCGGGCCATGGCCACGGCGTCGGCCGACAGGTTGGTCGAGTCGGTACGCATGTACGTGATGTAACCCGCTTCGTACAAACGCTGGGCCATCATCATGGTTTTCTTCACGCCGTAGCCCAAGCGGTTGCTCGCGGCCTGTTGCAGCGTGGACGTGATGAACGGCGCCGACGGCTTGCTGCTGGTCGGTTTGTCCTCACGCTTGGCGATCTTGTAGGCAGACGCCTTGAGCTTTTCCAGCGCGGCCATGGCCTGCGCTTCGTTCAGCGGCTTGAAGGCCTCGCCGTTTTCCCGCGCCACTTCGAAACGCACGTTGGCGCCTTTCGCGGTGCCGAGGTCGGCATGCACTTCCCAATATTCTTCCGGGTTGAACGCACGGATTTCGCGCTCACGCTCCACGACCAGTTTCACGGCCACGGACTGGACGCGGCCGGCAGACAGACCACGGGCAATCTTCTGCCAGAGCAGCGGCGAGACCATGTAACCCACGACGCGGTCGAGGAAACGGCGGGCCTGCTGGGCATTGACGCGGTCGATGTCCAGCTCGCCCGGCTTGGAGAACGCTTCCTGAATGGCTTTCTTGGTGATTTCGTTGAACACCACGCGCTTGTAGCGCTCGTCGTCACCGCCGATGGCTTCACGCAGGTGCCAGGCAATGGCTTCCCCTTCGCGGTCCAAGTCCGTCGCGAGATAGATGGTGTCGGCATCTTTGGCCAGGCGGCGCAGCTCGTCGATCACCTTTTCCTTGCCAGGCAAGATCTCGTACTTGGCTTTCCAGCCATGCTCCGGATCGACGCCCATGCGAGCCACGAGCTGGCGCTTGGCCTTTTCCTTGGGCGTCAATGCAGGCGCTTCGGAAGCTGTCTTGCCCTTTTTGGCGGCAGGTTCTTTCGCAGCGCTAGCCGAACCGCTGGTGGGCAGGTCTCGGATATGGCCGATACTCGACTTCACCACGTACTGGCTGCCCAGATACTTGTTGATGGTCTTGGCCTTAGCCGGGGATTCCACAATGACCAGCGATTTGCCCATGGATCGGAAAATTCCTAATGCGAGAAAAAAAGACGTCAGAGCCGTCGAGGCCCCGCTATATATAGTGGCTACAAGGTGAGGTCAAGCAGAGGCTACTGCAAGGTCTCGCCTTACGACCTTGAAAAAAGGTCAGGTTCGGCCGTGACCAAAGCAAAGCGTGGCACGTGCTCGCCGTCAACCTCGACTGACTCCAGAAACATCGTCAAAGGACGAACCCAGAGGCCGTATTCACCATACAGCGCCTGATAGAACACGACTTCTTCTTCGGTCTCAGAATGCTTCGCGACACCGAATACACGGTACTCGGGGCCTTTGTAATGACGGTAGAGACCTGGCTTCAACGGCATGCGGTGGACCTCTCGAACGGACGCGAAAAAAACTTCAAAAAAAACATTTCCTGAAAAACACAAAAGCCGGGGCACGTGGCCCCGGCTTGAACACTCATGCCGATTAAACGCGTTCGAACACCGTTGTGATGCCCTGGCCGAGACCAATACACATCGTGGCCACACCCAAGGTGCCGCCCTTCTGCTTCATCACATTGAGCAAGGTGCCGGAAATCCGCGCCCCCGAGCAACCAAACGGGTGACCCAAGGCGATGGCGCCGCCGTGCAGGTTAACCTTCTGGTCCATCTTGTCGAGCACTTTCAAATCTTTCAGTACCGGCAAGGCTTGGGCGGCGAAGGCTTCGTTGAGTTCGAAGTAGTCGATGTCAGCAATGCTCAGACCCGCGCGCTTGAGCGCTTTCTGGGTCGCTGGAACCGGGCCGTAACCCATGATCGCCGGGTCCACACCCGCCACGGCCATGGAGCGGATCACCGCCATCGGCTGAATGCCGAGGTCCATCGCACGCTGGCCGGACATGACGATCATGCACGATGCGCCGTCGGTGATCTGCGACGACGTACCCGCTGTCACGGTGCCGCCTTTCGGGTTGAACGCAGGCTTCAGGGCGGCCAGGCTTTCCAGCGTGGTCTCTGGGCGAATGGTTTCGTCGAAGTCGTACATCTTCAGGAAACCGTTCTCGTCATACCCTTGCATCGGGATGATTTCGTCCTTGAAGTTGCCTTCCACGGTCGCTTGATGGGCCAGACGGTGCGAACGTACGCCGAACGCGTCCTGGGCTTCACGGGTGATGCCGTGCATCTTGCCGAGCATTTCAGCGGTCAGGCCCATCATGCCCGAGGCCTTGGCGGCATACAGCGACATGTGCGGGTTCGGGTCGACGCCGTGCATCATCCCGACGTGGCCCATGTGCTCGACCCCGCCGATGACGAAGACGTCACCGTTGTTGCTCATGATCGCCTGAGCCGCAGTGTGCAGCGCACTCATCGACGAGCCGCACAGACGGCTGACGGTTTGTGCCGCCGACGTGTGCGGAATCTGAGTCATCAGCGACGCCATGCGCGCGATGTTCCAACCCTGCTCCAGGGTCTGGTTGACGCAGCCCCAGATCACGTCCTCGACTTCTGCCGGGTCGACCTTGCTGTTGCGCTCCAGCAGTTTGCTGATCAGGTGCGCCGACATGTCTTCGGCGCGGGTATTGCGGTGCATGCCACCCTTGGAGCGGCCCATCGGTGTGCGACCGAAGTCGACAATCACGACGTCTCTCGGATTCAAGCTCATATTCTCACCTGTTCGTTGGGCACTTAGCCGAAGAAGCGCTGGCCGGTCTTGGCCATTTCACGCAGCTTCGCAGTGGGGTGGTACAAAGCGCCCAGATCAGCGTATTGGTCCGCCAGGGCAACGAATTCAGCGACACCGATCGAGTCGATGTAACGCAGCGCACCGCCACGGAACGGAGGGAAACCGATGCCGTAGATCAAGCCCATGTCGGCTTCGGCGGCGGTGTCGACGATGCCGTCTTCCAGGCAACGCACGGTTTCGAGGCACAGCGGGATCATCATCCAGTTGATGATGTCCTCGTCGGTGACTTCACGCTGCTCGTAAATCACCGGCTTGAGCACTTCCAGCACGGAGGCGTCGACGACTTTCTTCGGCTTGCCCTTCTTGTCGGTCTCGTAGACGTAGAAGCCCTTGCCGTTCTTCTGGCCCAGGCGATTGGCTTCGTACAACGCGTCCACGGCAGAACGGCGATCATCCTTCATGCGATCCGGGAAACCCTCGGCCATGACGTCGCGACCGTGGTGGCCGGTGTCTATGCCGACCACGTCCATCAGGTACGCCGGGCCCATTGGCCAGCCGAATTTTTCCATGACTTTATCGATGCGCACGAAATCCACACCGGCACTGACCAACTTGGCGAAACCGCCGAAGTATGGGAACAGGATGCGGTTGACCAGGAAGCCCGGGCAGTCGTTGACCACGATTGGGTTTTTGCCCATTTTCTTGGCGTAGGCCACGGTGGTCGCGACCGCGACTTCACTGGACTTCTCGCCACGGATGACTTCCACCAGCGGCATCATGTGCACCGGGTTGAAGAAGTGCATGCCAACGAAGTTTTCTGGACGCTTGAGCGCCTTGGCCAGCAGGCTGATGGAAATGGTCGAGGTGTTGGATGCCAGAATGGTGTTCTCACCCACCTGCGCTTCCACTTCGGCCAGTACGGCCTGTTTGACTTTCGGGTTCTCGACGACGGCTTCGACGACCAGGTCGACGTGACCGAAATCGCCGTAGGACAGCGTCGGACGAATCGCATTCAGCGCTTCGGCCATCTTCGCCGGGGTCAGACGGTTTTTCTCGACACGCTTGCCCAGCAGCTTCGACGCTTCGTCCAGGCCCAGTTGAATGGCCTCTTCACGAATGTCCTTCATCAGAATCGGCGTGCCTTTCAGCGCCGACTGGTAGGCAATGCCGCCGCCCATGATGCCCGCGCCGAGTACGGCAGCCTGCTTCACGTCCTTGGCGACTTCGTCGTAGATCTTGGCTTTCTTTTTCAGCTCCTGATCGTTCAGGAACAGGCCGATCAGACTTTCGGCAGCCGAAGTCTTGGCCATTTTCACGAAACCGGTGGCTTCGACTTCCAACGCCTTGTCGCGACCGAAGTTCGCGGCTTTCTGGATGGTCTTGATGGCTTCGACCGGGGCCGGGTAGTTAGGGCCCGCTTGACCGGCGACGAAACCTTTGGCGGTTTCGAAGGCCATCATTTGTTCGATGGCGTTGAGCTTGAGCTTGTCCAGCTTCGGTTGACGCTTGGCCTTGAAGTCGAACTCGCCGGAAATGGCACGCTTGATCAGGTCCAGCGCGGCATCCTGCAGTTTGCCCGGCTCGACGATCGCGTCCACGGCGCCCACTTTCAGGGCATCTTCGGCGCGGTTGTCTTTGCCGGAGGCGATCCATTCGACGGCGTTATCGACACCAATCAAACGTGGCAGGCGCACGGTGCCGCCGAAACCCGGGTAAATGCCGAGTTTGACCTCTGGCAGACCGATCTTGGCCGTGGTGGACATGACGCGGAAATCCGCCGCCAGGCACATTTCCAGGCCGCCACCCAGAGCGATACCGTTGATGGCAGCCAGGGTCGGCACGTTGAGGTCTTCAAAGTCACTGAAGATTTTGTTCGCTTCAAGGTTACCGGCGACCAGTTCGGCGTCCGGCAGCTTGAAGTTGTCGACGAATTCGGTGATGTCGGCGCCGACGATGAACACGTCCTTGCCGCTGGTGACGATAACGCCCTTGACCGACCCGTCAGCCTTGATGGCATCGACGGCCTGGCGCAGGTCATTGAGGGTGAGGCGGTTGAACTTGTTGACGGACTCACCCTTGAGGTCGAATTTCAATTCGACGATGCCACTTTCAAGAGCCTTAACCGTGATGGCTTTACCTTCGTAAATCATCAACTGATCTCCACGATATGGAAGCTGAACAATACGCGTCAGACGCTGAAATCCGGCGGCAGGCAAAGACGTTTCCGTCAATGCGAACACCAAACGCCAGGCACCCCGTCGACACGATTCGGGCGTCTGTCAGAGCATTCCTACGGCAAACGCTCAATTCATACGCCCGTTTGATTTGGGTGCGCCTACCTTCTGCCATATTCCAGCAATTGTCAATTCAGCAGACAGCGGACAAAACCGGCAAATCGCAGGTAAAAGACACAGGTGATAAGGCAGCATTCAGCGTAATGATCGCGTTCAACGGACAGGCTGGGGGAGTAAACGCGAGAAGCGACGACCGGTACGCAAATCCTGGAAAATAATGGGATCCACCGCAGACAAATGCACCAAGAAGGTCTACATTCTGTGCACTGCGCATCAAGACGGGTCGTTTTTCGGAAGTGATGTGAAACGAATCGGCACGTCTTCTGCGGTATTGCACCGCAGAGCACCACGAATTACGGCCTGCCTGGCCAACCCCCAGCCCGATGTTGTTATCGGGCTTTTTAATGCCTGCGATTTGCCCCTGCCGCCGTCACGCCAACGCTTTCAGCACGGCAGCAATGCGCTGCAACACTTCCGACTCGCCTCGCTCGGCCCAATAAAGGGCAACCAGCTGCTTGCCAGCTTCGACTTTGTAGACGTCGGCGGGCAGCGTCTGAAAGTGCGCCTGCAAGCGGGCATCCTCACACGGCTCGCGCCATTGGTTGACCCACTCACCGGGGGTCATCTGCCAGTACGTCCACACATCCGGCTCGCGGGCCGTGCGAGGTCGGTGATACTGCGCGCACGGGCTCGGGGGCTCGACGGGCAGCCAATGGGGCCATTCCTGTGGGATCAGCTGCATGGCCAGTCCCATGCGCCGTGCCTCCATCCGCATGGCCATGCGACCGCTCTGGGAGCGCGATGGTCTGAGCCATACCAAAGGGCTTAATATGACGGCAATGATTGACAGCACTATCCACACCGTCATATGTGTATGCCCCTGTCGCGGGGAGCGACGGGTAAAACATGAAGGCGTGCCATGAGGCGCGTGAAAAGAGCCATAATCAACACCATCGCAGACCTCAGAAGGAACATCCCATGTCCTATGAACATATTTTGGTAGCCGTGGACCTCACTGAAGAGTGCGATCCCGTTATCAAGCGTGCCATCAAGCTTGCGCTGGGCACCAACGCCAAGCTGTCGCTGGTGCACATCGTCGAACCCATGGCCATGGCCTTTGGCGGCGATGTGCCAATGGACCTCTCGCAGCTGCAACAACAGCAATTCGATCAGGCCAAGGAAAAGCTTGAAGCACTTAAGTTGAAATACCCTGACGTGAAAACCGGTGACAGTCATCTGACCTACGGCCAGCCGCGCCAGGAAATTCACCAGTTGGCCAAGGAACATCACGTAGACCTGATCGTAGTCGGCAGCCACGGCCGTCACGGCCTGTCGCTACTGTTGGGCTCAACCGCCAATGACGTGCTGCACGGTGCGCCGTGCGACGTACTGGCGGTCCGCCTGGTCAAACGCGCCGAGTAATCCTGCGACGCAAACAAAAGCCCGGCCCGTTGAAGGGGTCGGGCTTTTTTGTGGCTGCCGATTGCCGAAGGATTACCCTTCCTGCTAAGCGCTTACTCGTCCAGCTCGGCGCCTACTCGTCCAGCTCGGCGCTCACTCGTCAAGCTCGGCCCAGCGCTCGACCAACCCGTCCAGTTCCTTGTTCAGTTGCTCCAGGGACGCCAGCACTTTGGCCGTTTCGGCAGCCGGACGCTGGTAGAAGCCCGGATGGGCAATCTCGGCTTCAACGGCAGCAATCTGCTGCTCTTTGGCGTCGATCTCGCCCGGCAACGCTTCCAGCTCACGCTGCAGTTTGTAGCTGAGCTTTTTCTTCGCGGCGGGGGCGGCTTCCTGCACAGGTGCAGGGGCTGCAACCGGCTCGACGATGGCCGAATTCAGGTCGGCCTTGCCGGACTTGCTTTCCGTCACGCCCAAGAGACGCGGCGAACCGCCCTGACGCAGCCAGTCCTGATAGCCACCGACGAACTCGCGAACCTTGCCCTCGCCTTCGAAGACCAGCGTGCTGGTGACCACGTTGTCGAGGAATGCCCGGTCGTGGCTGACCATCAGCACAGTGCCTTTGAAGGTCAGCAGCACTTCTTCCAGCAGTTCGAGGGTCTCGACGTCCAGGTCGTTGGTCGGTTCGTCGAGCACCAGCAGGTTGGCGGGTTTGCTGAACAGCTTGGCGAGCAGCAAACGCGCGCGCTCGCCCCCGGACAGCGCCTTGACCGGCGTGCGCGCACGCTGAGGGCTGAACAGGAAATCGCCGAGGTAGCTGAGGACGTGGCGGCTTTGGCCGTCGATGTCGATGAAGTCGCGGCCTTCCGCAACGTTGTCGACCACGGTTTTTTCCAGGTCGAGCTGGTGACGCAGCTGGTCGAAGTAGGCGACTTCCAGGTTTGTCCCCACATCCACCGAACCGCTGGTGGGCTGGAGATTGTCGAGCATCAGCTTGAGCAGCGTGGTCTTGCCGGTGCCGTTGGCGCCGAGCAGACCAATGCGGTCTTCACGCTGCAGGACCATGGAGAAGTCCTTGATCAGCATCGGGCCACCGGGGTGGGCGAAGCTGACGTTGTCCAGCACCATGACCTGCTTGCCGGATTTCTCGGCGGTGTCCAGCTGGATGTTGGCCTTGCCGGTGCGGTCGCGACGCTCGCTGCGTTCGACGCGCAGGGCCTTCAAGGCACGCACACGGCCTTCGTTACGGGTACGACGGGCCTTGATGCCTTGACGAATCCACACTTCTTCCTGAGCCAGGCGCTTGTCGAACAGCGCGTTGGCGGTCTCTTCGGCAGCCAGGGCGGCTTCCTTGTGAACGAGGAAGCTGGCGTAGTCGCCGTTCCAGTCGATCAGGCCGCCACGGTCCAGCTCCAGAATGCGAGTGGCGAGGTTTTGCAGGAAAGAACGGTCGTGCGTGATGAACAGCACGGCGCCCTGGAATTCCTTCAGCGCTTCTTCGAGCCAGGCAATCGCACCGATGTCCAGGTGGTTGGTCGGTTCGTCGAGCAGCAGCAGATCGGGCTCGGACACCAACGCCTGGGCGAGCAACACACGACGACGCCAGCCACCGGAGAGTTCGGCGAGGGTCTTGTCGGCGGGCAGTTGCAGGCGGCTGAGTGTGCTGTCGACCAGTTGCTGCAGGCGCCAGCCATCACGGGCTTCGAGGTCCGACTGCACATGCATCAGCTTGTCGAGGTCTTCGGCGGTGACGATGTTCTGGCTGAGGTGGTGGTATTCGGCGAGCAAGGCACCCACACCATCGAGGCCTTCCGCCACGACGTCGAATACGGTGCGGCCGTCGGCCACGGGGAGTTCCTGAGGCAACTCGCCGATTTTCAGCCCCGGCGCACGCCAGACGCTGCCGTCATCGGGCAATTGCACGCCCTTGACCAGCTTCAACATGCTGGATTTACCGGTGCCATTGCGACCGATGATGCAGACCCGCTCTCCACGGGCGATCTGCCAGGACACCTTGTCCAACAACGGCATGGCGCCGAACGCAAGGGACACATCGCTGAATTTGAGCAGGGTCATGAGCTTCTCCAAAAACCGGGGGCGCATTCTACCTGAGATGGTGAGGGGATTGGGCGGGATTCGATAATGGGGTGGGAATTGGTTTTCAATCGTTATTTTGATGCCCTCCGGGCCTATCGCGAGCAAGCTCACTCCTACATTTGCTTAAACGTGCCATGGCCTGATGGACCGAGTTGGGAGCCTTTGGGTTAACGGGATATTGATCTGGAACACCAAAGGCTCACAACGCGGTCCAACAGAATGCGGCGCGTTGCAAAAAATGTAGGAGTGAGCTTGCTCGCGATCAGGCCCGAAGGGCATCAGAGTAAGAATCCCAAGCGAGCCCCTTAAACTACAACCATTTGTTTCCATCCCCTCACCCCCACCACCTTCGCGCTTCAACCCACGCAGGCAACAGGCTAAGCTAGCGGCACTTTTCACGGTTCATCTGCACGGAAGTCTCATGCGCAGTCGTTTGTTCAGCCTTTTGTCCTGCCTGCTTCTGTCGGCCACCGCCGCCCAGTCCGTCCAAGCGGTCGATATCACCACCCAACGTCAATATTACGATCAGGCCAAACGCGCGCTGGCCAAGGGCGATGCCGGGCCGTATCGCATGTACGGCGCGGCCCTGGCGGATTATCCCCTTGAGCCGTACCTCGCCTACGACGAACTCACGGCCCGCCTCAACACCGCGAGCAACGACGAGGTCGAGCGTTTCCTGGCCGAGCATGGCGACCTGCCACAGGCCAACTTCATGAAGCTGCGCTGGCTTCGACTGCTCGCCTCGCGGGGTGACTGGCAACCGTTCGTCAAATATTACGACCCCAAGCTCAATTTCACCGAGCTGGACTGCCTGTACGGCTCCTACCAGCTCAGCCACAACATGCGCTCTGAAGGCTACGCCAACGCCGAAAAGCTCTGGATGACCGGTAAGACGCTCCCGACAGCGTGCGACACGTTCTTCACCCAATGGGCCGTCGAAGGCCAGTTGACCGAACAGAAACGCTGGCAGCGCGCCAAACTGGCCGCGCAAACGCGTAACTATTCATTGGCCAACCAGTTGGTCAACAGCATGACCACCCTCGCTCCTCAGGGTCGTTTGCTGATCGCCGTGGCGCAGAAGCCGGAAATGGTGAACAATCAGGGCCAGTTCATGCCGGCCGATGAAGCCATGTCCGACGTGGTCGGCCTGGGCCTGCGCCGCTTGGCAAAACAGGACCCGCAGCGGGCCATGGAATTGCTCGACAGCTATTCGCCCATGCTGCGCTTTTCTCACGAAGAACAGGTGCAGATCGCCAAGGAAATCGGCCTGACCCTCGCCCGCAGCTACGACGATCGCGCCCTTCCGCTGATGACCAAGTACGACCCGGACCTGCGTGACGACACCGTCACCGAATGGCGCCTGCGCTTGTTGCTGCGTCTGGGCCGCTGGAATGACGCCTATGAGCTGACCCGTCGTCTGCCGCAGGACCTGGCGACCACCAACCGCTGGCGTTACTGGCAGGCCCGTTCGCTGGAGCTGTCACAGCCGAACAGTCCGTTGTTGCCCGCCATGTACAAAGCCGTGGCGAAGGAGCGGGATTTCTACGGTTTCCTCGCCGCAGACCGTACCCAGACGCCGTACATGCTGAACAACAAGCCGCTGCCGCTGACGCAGGCAACCCTGAATAAGGTCCGCAATACGGCGGGCGTGCGCCGTGCGCTGGAGTTCTACCAGCGTGGGGAAGTCGTCAACGGACGCCGTGAGTGGTACCACGTGACGCGTCACTTCAGCCGCGACGAGATGGTCGCCCAAGCGAAGCTGGCGTATGACATGGGCTGGTACTTCCCGGCGATTCGTACCATCAGTCAGGCGCAGTATTGGGATGATCTGGACATCCGCTTCCCGATGGCCCACCGCGACACCCTCGTGCGTGAGGCGCAGGTTCGGGGCCTGCACGCCAGTTGGGTGTTCGCGATCACCCGTCAGGAAAGCGCGTTCATGGACGATGCTCGCTCCGGCGTTGGCGCCAGTGGCCTGATGCAACTCATGCCTGCCACCGCGAAAGAGACGGCGCGCAAGTTCAGCATTCCGCTGGCCTCCCCCGCCCAGGTACTGGACCCGGACACCAACATTCAGTTGGGTGCGGCGTACCTGAGCCAGATTCATGGGCAGTTCAACGGTAACCGGGTGCTGGCGTCGGCGGCCTATAACGCTGGTCCGGGCCGCGTGCGGCAATGGCTGAAAGGTGCGAATCACTTGGCGTTCGACGTGTGGGTCGAGAGCATTCCGTTCGACGAAACCCGCCAATACGTGCAGAACGTGCTGTCCTATGCGGTGATCTACGGTCAAAAGCTCAATGCACCGCAGCCCTTGGTGGACTGGCATGAACGGTTTTTTGATGACCTGTGATGGATAGGGTGTAAGCGGGGGGATCAGGCGTTTCGGCAGTGACTGATCCTCCCTCCATCACGTCACGGCCCGTGCGACCCCCAACGTCGGCGAAGCCGCTCCCGGAGCCAGAGCACCCGTTTCAAACCATCGGCAATGTTCGAAAAATTTCCAGCGCTTCTGCTTCTGCACTAAACCCTGCCAGCACCGGAAACGCCTCGCCGCTCACTTGATCGCCTACGACCAGCTGAATGAATGACCAGCCCACCGCGATACTGATCCCGTCCTGCCCGATATCCCGTCCCGCGCTCAACGGCCGCGCCATCAGTTCCCGTTCAAGCTCACCGCAAGCGGTCTTCAACTGCCCACTCACCCGCTCCAGCCACGGCCCATGCTGACGCTCCGCAGGCCGCAGGTTACGTTCGTAATGAATCTGCACCGCCTTTTCATAGGCCACCAACGCCAGCCCCGTCAGCCGTAACGTTTGCGTCCGCTCTGCCAGCGTCAAGGGCATTAATCCCTTGCCGGGCCCTTGCAAAAACTCCACGTAGTCCAGAATCAGGCTCGACTCCATCAACACTTGCCCATCATCGGTGACGAACGTCGGCGCTTTGATCACCGGATTGATCTCGCTGAAACGCGCCATGCCCTGATACACCGACACCGACTCATGCTCGAACGCGATCCCCATTCGTTTGAGGCTGACCGCAACCCGCCGCACATAAGGCGAATCCAGCATTCCGATGAGCTTCATCCCCTGCCTCCTATAGGCGTGCCTCCCGATTGACGGGTTTCGACAACGATCCTTCGCAGGCTAGCTGAAGCGCTCAAGGCCGCAACGTACAGCCTGGGAAAACATTTCAATTCGTAACACGCCGTCTACGCTGTATTCACGAAGTCTTCACAAACGTTCTGAAAAACTCCGCGCGATCCCCGTTATCCATCAACCCGCTTGCCTGTTCGGCAGGCCTGTCTGACGTGCACGTCGCAGGGATCGCTTGACGTGAAATGCACCCCCAGACCCGCTCCGAGTCGTTCGTCATATGGAAATACGTTCAAAACTGCCCGTCGTCACCTCCACCCGCCTGGTCATGTTGTTTTCCCTGTGTCTTGTGGTGTTTTACAACCTCGCCACCTGGCACGCACTGGTCGGTCTGACGCAGCTGCAAGGGATTAAGGTCGTCGCGTTTTATGTCTCTTTCGCGTTTTTCCTGTGGGCGGCGATCACGCTGCTGCTGACGCCGTTCTCCTTCCGGCCGACGCTCAAGCCGGTGCTGAGTCTGGTGGCGATGTGTTCGGCGGCCGCCGCGTATTTCATGAACACTTACGGCATCACCATCGACACGGTGATGATGCAGAACGTGCTGGAAACCAACCCGGGCGAAGCGAAGGCGCTGCTCAGCGGCAGGCTCTTCCTTTATCTGGGCCTGCTTGGCGCGTTGCCGATTGCGGTGATCTGGCTGATCCCGGTCACCTACCGCCGCGTGCTGCCGGGGCTGATCAACAAAGTGCTGGTCTGCATCGGCTGCGTGCTGGTGATCGCGGCCGCCGTGGGGCCGTTCTACTCGACCTACGCCCCGATCTTTCGTGACGAAGACAAGCTCACCCACTTTATCAACCCGACCAACTACATCTACGCCATTGGCAAGCTGACCAAGCAGACCGTGGCGATCAAGGAAACGGTCAAGATCCAGACCGTGGGCACCGACTCGGTTCTCAGCCCCGAAGCGCAGGCGCGGCCGAAGAAAAGCCTGATGATTTTCGTCGTCGGCGAAACCGCCCGCGCCGACCATTTCTCGCTCAACGGCTACGCCCGCGAGACCAACCCGGAATTGAAGAAGCAGGACATTCTCAACTTCACCCAGGTGGCGTCCTGCGGCACCTCCACGGCAGTCTCGGTGCCGTGCATGTTCTCCAAATTCCCGCGCAGCGATTACAGCGACAAGAAAGGCAAGATCTATGAGGGCCTGCTGGACATGCTGCAACGGGCGGGTTTGAAGGTGGTGTGGCTGGACAACAACAGCGATTGCAAAGGCACCTGCCTGCGCGTGCCCCACAGCGACATTCCGAAAAACCAGCCCAGCCCCTTCTGCGACGGCCAGAACTGCCTGGATGAATCGCTGTTGGTAGGCTTGCAGGCGTACATCGACTCGCTCAAGGACAACGCGATCATCGTCCTGCATTCCGACGGCAGCCACGGCCCGGAATACTATGACCGCTACCCGAAATCCCTGGAGCGCTTCACGCCGGTCTGCCACACCAATCAACTGGGCAGTTGCACCTCGGACGAGCTGAAGAATGTGTACGACAACACGATTCTCTACACCGACCACTTCCTGTCGCAGACCATCGAGCTCCTCAAGCGCAATCAGGACAAGGTCGACACGTCGATGATCTACGTCTCTGACCACGGCGAGTCGCTGGGCGAAAACGGCATCTACCTCCATGCCGCCCCTTACGCCATCGCCCCGAGCGCGCAGACCCACGTGCCAATGGTCATGTGGTTCGGCAACGCCACACTGGAAGACGCGGGCGTCGATCGCAGCTGCCTCGCCGCCAAGCAGAACCAGCCCGACCTGAGCCATGACTACATGTTTCATTCGGTGCTAGGCTTGCTCGGCGTCAACACCACCGAATACCAGCCGGCTCTGGATATATTCCACAGCTGCAAACACAGCAAAGGATGACCTGACATGCCCCTCCAGAACCCGGTAAGCCCCTCAGCGACTCCGGTGTTCTGGCGGGACGCGCAATTGCCTTTCATCGAAGCCCGCTCCATCGCCGATGGCCGTAAGGTCTGCTATTCCCGGCACTCCCACGACGTGTTTTCCATCGGTGCGATCACCTCCGGGCACAGCACGTACCTGCACGAAAAGACCTGCCAGACCATCAGCACCGGCACCGTTGTGTTGATGAACCCTGGCGACGTGCATGCCTGCAACCCGATCGACGACCAGCCTTGGTCGTACATCATGTTTTACGTCGATGCGCAGTGGTTGGGCCGGGTGCAGCAGGCGTGCGGGGTCGAGGGGTTTCGGGCGATTCCGGCCATTTCCAGTGCCGATCCTGTACTGTTCACGGGGTTGTTGGCGCTGCACCGGACCTTGATCGACCCGACGCTGGACTCGCTGGAGAAACACGAAGCCGCCGTCGCGTATTTCACCCAGATGCAGCAACGGCTGGGCGGGACCGATGTGCCGTTGAAGAAGGTCAATCTGAAGGTGGAACGCGCTGCGCAGTACATCAATCAGCACTTTCTTCGGGCGATCCGGCTGGAGGAAATCTGCCAGGCGGCGAACGTGTCAGAGGCCTATCTGATTCGCGCCTTCGAGCAGCATTACCACATGACGCCCCACGCCTATCTGATCAACCGCCGCGTCCAGCACGCCCAGGCGCAAGTGCGTCAGGGCGACACCTTGGCCGACATCGCCCAGCAGAGCGGCTTTGCTGATCAGGCGCACTTTCAACGGGTGTTCAAGAAACACCTGGCGGCGACCCCGGGTCAGTACCGTCAGTGATCAGACGTACAGCAGTGACACCGCACACCCGGCCAACAGCGCCGACATGCTCCGATTGAACAGGCGAATCCGTCGAGGGCTGCGCAGCCAAGGGCCGAGAAACGCCCCGGCATAGGCCCAGCAGCCGACGGACAGGTAGCAGACCACGAAGTAGATCAGCGCAAACAGCCCGATCAGCCGCGCCTCTCCGTCCGCCACGAACGCCCCCATTCCCGCCACTGCCGCGAGCCAGGCCTTGGGGTTGAGCCATTGCATCGCGGCGCCGTGCCAGAACGAGGGGGCGTGAGTGGGTTTGTCGAGGTTCAGGTGACCATCGTCCATCGCCAGTTTCCAGGCGAGGTAGATCAGAAACGCCATCCCGGCCCAACGGATCAAATCGGTCAGCACGGGGTATTGGCGAAGCACTTCGTGCAGGCCAAACCCGGTGAACACCAACAGCACGACAAAGCCCACCGTCGCGCCCAGCACGTGCCGCAGACTCGCCCCCAAACCGAACTGCGCCCCGGAACTGAGCGCCACGACGTTCACTGGGCCGGGGGAAATTGACGCCGCAAGGGCAAACGCCGCCATGGAAATCATCAGGTTCATTACCGCCCTTCTCCGTTCAATGAATGAGCGCAGACAGTAACGGGTGGGGTTGGGGGCGGTATTGAAGAAAACTGACCAGTGCCTGCCATGCTCACCCGTGTGAGGTCCGACTCCTACGGCCTTCGGCCAGAATCAAACGCGCGGGTCTACTGCGGTTAATCACTCGCCTGCGACAACGGTCGAGCGACGTCTTCCAACGATTTGCGCTCGGACGCCACGCCCCAGATCGCCTGTACCGCCGCCGCCAGCAACATCAACGCGGCGCCGATCAGGTAACCGATGAACACCGGCCCCCGCTCATGGCTGTCGATTAACTCGCCAAACAGCGTCGGTCCGACAATCCCGCCCAGCGCGGTGCCGAACGCATAGAACACCGCAATCGCCAGCGCACGGATTTCCAGCGGGAAGGTTTCGGCCACAGTGAGGTAAGCCGAACTGGCCGCTGCCGAGGCAAAGAAAAAGATGATCATCCAGGCAATGGCTTGCTGGGTGACGTTGAGCACGCCTTGTTCGAACAGGTAGCCGCTGATGCTCAGCAGCACGGCCGACACCGCATACGTCAGGCTGATCATGACCCGCCGCCCTACCACGTCAAACAGCCTGCCCAGCAGCAACGGTCCGCAGAAATTCCCCAGTGCCAGCGGCAACACGTACCAGCCAATCGACGCTGACGGCACCTGATAAAACTCGGTCAGCACCAACGCATAGGTAAAGAAGATCGCGTTGTAGAAAAACGCCTGCGCGGTCAGCAGCGTCAGGCCGACCAATGCGCGCTGGCGATAGGTGTTGAACAGCGTGTCGAAGATTTCCCGTAACGGCGTGTGATCCCGCGCATGCAGGCGCAGTTTTTTTCCACTCGGCTCAGGCAGGTCATGGCCTTGCTCACGAAAGCGCGCTTCGATGCCTTCGACGATGGCTTTTGCTTCTTCGGCCTGGCCATGGATCAGCAACCAGCGTGGGCTTTCTGGCAGCCACAGGCGCATCAGCAAAATCACCAGCCCGAGCAACGCACCGATGCCGAAGCACAAGCGCCAGCCCAGGTCGCCGCCGATCCAGCCAGGGTCCAGCAAAATGATCGAGCCGCCCGCCCCGAGCGCCGCCCCGATCCAGAAGGTGCCGTTGATGGTCAGATCGACCCAGCCGCGAAACCGCGCCGGGGTGAATTCCTGGATGGTCGAATTGATCGCCGTGTATTCGCCACCGATGCCCATCCCGGTCAGGAACCGGAACAGCATGAAGCTCCACAGGCTGAACGAAAACGCCGTGGCGGCCGTGGCGCAGATGTAGAGGGCCAGGGTGATGAAGAACAGCTTGCGTCGCCCAAGGCGGTCGGTCAGCCAACCAAAAAACAGCGCCCCCAGGACGGCGCCGCAGATGTAGGCGCCACCCGCCAACCCAATGTCGGCGTTGTTCAGGCGCAGCACCGGGCTCTCTTTCAGCGCCCCTGATACCGACCCAGCCAGCGTGACCTCAAGACCGTCGAGCAGCCAGGTGATGCCGAGGGCAAACACCAGCAATGTGTGGAAACCGCCCCACGGCAAGCGGTCCAGACGCGACGGAAGGTCGGTTTCAAACACCCTGCCCTTGGCCTGCTCCGCTGCTGAATCGACGCTCGCGACGGTCATGGTGAATCCCTGCTCCACAGATCGGGATGATCTGAGGGTGAGAGTTCGGGGGCCGGACAGGAGTTCAGCGAATTGCCGGACCGGCGCCGGGCCCCTGCCGTAACCGTTGTGAGAGACACCCACAAAAAAGCCCACCAGATGGTGGGCTTCCCTGGTTCAGCGCAATCTCACAGATTGAACACCGTCACCAGCTTGGTGTTCAGGTACGCCTCAATGGCCTCGGTCCCGCCTTCCGAACCGTAGCCGGAATCCTTGATCCCGCCGAACGGCACTTCCACCAGACCGATGCCCTGATGGTTGATCGACAGCATGCCAGCCTCGATCCGGGTGCTGAGGATGTGTGCGGTTTTCATCGAGGTGGTGAACGCATACGACGCCAGACCAAACGGCACGCGGTTGGATTCTTTTACCGCGTCTTCAACGGTGTCGAACGGCACGATCAGCGCGACTGGCCCGAACGGCTCTTCGTTCATGATGCGCATCTCGGTGGTCAGGCCGCTGAGCACCGTCGGCTGGAAGAAATAGCCCGGACCGTCGACCGATTGGCCGCCGGTGTGCAGTTTGGCGCCTTTGTCAGCCGCATCCTTCACCAGCGAGGTCAGGGCCGGGGCACGACGTTCGTTGGCCAACGGCCCCATGGTCACGCCCTGTTCCAGACCGTTGCCCACCTTCACCTCATGGGTCAGGCCCACGAACTTCTCGATGAACTGCTCATAAACGCCACGCTGCACGAGGATACGCGTAGGCGACACGCACACCTGGCCCGCGTTACGGAATTTGGCGCCTGCTAATGTGCGGGCTGCGAGGTCCAGGTCCGCGTCATCGAACACCAGCGCCGGGGCGTGACCGCCCAGTTCCATGGTGGCGCGCTTCATGTGCTGACCGGCCAGGGCGGCCAGTTGCTTGCCCACCGGGGTGGAACCGGTGAAGGTGACTTTCTTGATGATCGGGTGCGCGATCAGGTAGCTGGAAATCTGTGCCGGATCACCAAAGACCAAGCCGATCACACCTGCCGGCACGCCTGCGTCAATGAAGGCGCGGATCAGCTCGGCAGGCGATGCCGGGGTTTCTTCAGGGGCCTTGACGATGATCGAGCAACCGGCCGCCAGCGCGGAGGACAGTTTGCGCACGACTTGGTTGATCGGGAAGTTCCAGGGAGTGAAAGCCGCGACCGGACCCACCGGCTCCTTGATGACTTTCTGCTCGACGGACGCGTTGCGCGACGGCACCAGACGGCCATAGGCGCGGCGGCCTTCTTCAGCGAGCCAGTCGATAATGTCAGCAGCGGCCAGGGTTTCCATGCGCGCTTCGGCCAGTGGTTTGCCCTGTTCCTGGGTCATGATGCTGGCGATATTGTCAACGCGCTCGCGCAACAGGTTCGCGGCTTTCTGCATGATTTTGTAGCGGTCATAGGCCGGGGTGCTGCGCCAGGTTTCGAAACCGCGCTCGGCTGCGGCGAGGGCTTTGTCCAGATCGGCAATGTCGGCATGGGCGACAGTGCCCAGGGTGTCGCCGGTGGCCGGGTTGATGACCGCGAGGGTGCGACCGTTTTCACTGGCGCGCCATTGGCCGTCGATATAAAGCTGAACGTCTGGGTACATGAGAAAACTCCGGATGCGCCATCACGAGGCGTGGCAATGGAAATAGCGTGGCGGACAAACTTACAGGCATATGCCTTGAACGATCAAGGCGAATTCATAAGATGTCTGACGAGGAAGGTCTAGCCGAGTTGCATCAACTGCTGCGCATACGCCTGAAGCACTTCGCGCTGCATCACGAAACTGGCGTACTTGCCTTCACGCACAGTAGAAATCAGCCCCGCGCGCTCAAGTTCTTTTGTGTGATGGGACACGGTCGCCGCGCTGACGGGGTGGACCTTGAGCAGCGCGGCGCAAGGCACGGCCTCTGTGGAGGCACTGATCTGAAGCAGAATCTGATAACGCCGACGGTCGGCGAGCGCCCTGGAAATCAGTGCGACTTGTTGGTCGGTCAATGACAATTGATGTGCCGTGCTCATGAAGATCGTTACACCCCAGTTGAAACCTCCTTGTCGAGACTTCTTATTGTGAGAGTCGTCGCCCCGGACATGACCGACTCCCGATGAAAAACAAGTGTCAGTTGAGACGCCAAACAGCATATCAAGGTTCAGTCTCGACAGAATAAGCGCGTTGCGCACACCCGCGAAGTATTTTCTGGCATTCTGCGCGCCCTTTTCTTACAGGTCATGCAGCCAACTCAATCCAATTTTTTGTACACAATTTTCGTAATAATTGTTTTTAGATATGTGGACATGTTGTAGAGTCGAAAACCTGACCTGCTAGACAGATTTTGTGTACAGGTTCGGACTGCGTCACTTGCAAAGCCCACGACCGAATAAAAACAATTGGCAGGCTAACCATGACCACACCTCAAAGCAGTTCCCCTTCGCGCCCGACCGCCAGAAAAACCGACCTGATTTACGGGCTCAACGACCGCCCGCACTTCACGGCCGCGATCTTCGCCGCACTGCAACACGTGCTCGCCAGCTTCGTCGGCATCATCACCCCGACCCTGATCGTCGGCGGCGTGCTGGGTCTGGACAGCGAAGTGCCCTACCTGATCAGCATGGCGTTGTTCGTGTCCGGCCTCGGCACGTTCGTGCAGGCCAAACGCTTCGGCCCCATCGGCTCGGGCTTGTTGTGTTTGCAAGGCACCAGTTTCTCCTTTCTCAGCGTGATCCTCAGTGCCGGTTTTCTGGTGAAAAGTCGCGGAGGTGGCACCGACGAAATCCTCTCGACCATCTTCGGCGTGTGTTTCTGCGCCGCGTTCGTCGAGGTGGTGCTGAGCCAGTTCATCGGCAAATTGCGCAAGCTGATCACTCCGGTGGTGACCGGCACGATCATCACACTGATGGGCCTGTCATTGCTCAAAGTGGCAATGACCGACATGGCGGGCGGCTTCGGCGCCACGGACCTTGGCTCGGCCGCCAACCTCGGACTGGCCGCACTGGTGCTGGTCACGATTGTGGTCCTCAACCGTTTCAATATTCCGCTGCTGCGCCTGAGCGCGATCATCATCGGGCTGACGCTGGGCTTTCTGGTGGCGTGGTACATGGGCCGGATTGATTTCGCGCACATGCCGCAGGTGCCGGTGATGAGCATTCCGGTGCCGTTCAAGTACGGCTTTTCCTTCGACCTGCTGGCATTCATCCCGATTGCGGTGATCTTTCTGGTCTCCCCGTTGGAAGCGGCGGGCGACCTGACGGCCAACTCGATGATTTCCCAGCAGCCTGTGAGCGGCCCGGTGTACATCCGCCGGATCAAATCGGGTCTCCTGGCCGACGGCCTCAACTCGGCCATGGCCGCGACGTTCAACAGCCTGCCGATGGTGACGTTCGCCCAGAACAACGGCGTGATCCAGCTGACCGGCGTGGCCAGCCGTTACGTGGCGTTTTTCATCGCCGGGATTCTGGTGCTGCTGGGCCTGTTCCCGATCATCGGCGCCGTGCTGCAATTGATGCCAAAGCCGGTGCTCGGTGGCGCGACGCTGATCATGTTCGGCACCGTGGCAGTGGCCGGGATCAAGATTCTGTCCGAAGCCGGGCTGCATCGGCGCAACATGCTGATCGTGGCGATTTCACTGGGGATGGGCCTGGGTGTGGCGGCGGTGCCTGAAGTCCTGCGCGAGTTGCCAAAGGCGCTGCACAACATCTTCGAATCGCCGATCACAGTGGGCGCCTTCTGCGCGATCCTGCTCAACATCTTTCTGCCGGAAGAACATAGGGAAGACGAGGTCACCGAGTTCGACCCGGAAGCCTCGACGATGAAGGTGTTGCAAGACCCGTCAAAAGCCCCGGAGACAGAACCTCTCTCGCCACACGCGGTCGCACAGTTGGAACGCTAGGCTTAACTGAGCGGGAGCCCTCTCCCGCTCTGCCTCGCCACTGGAGTCCCCAATGCCGCTACGCCCAATCCGTTCGCTGTTCGCCTGCCTGCTGATTCTGGCCTTGAGCGCCTGCGCGCTGTTTCCCAATCGCGATCCGCTGAACATCAATGTGGTAGGCATCGAACCGCTGCCGGGTCAGGACCTGGAAATTCGCTTCGCCGTCAAACTGCGCCTGCAAAACCCCAACGACGTCGACATTCCCTATGACGGCGTGGCGCTGAACCTCGATGTTAACGGCAAGCTGCTGGCGTCCGGCGTCAGTGACCAAAAAGGCACGATCACGCGGTTTTCTGAAGGTGTGCTGACTGTACCGGTGACCGTATCGGCCTTCGCCGCGCTCCGCCAGGCGGTGGGCCTGACCGAACAACAGCGTCTGGACAATCTGCCGTATGAACTGCACGGCAAACTGGCAGGCGGCCTGTTCGGGACCATGCGCTTCTACGACAGCGGCACGCTGAGCCTGCCGCAACCGGCGAGCGGGAGCTGGTAAGCGCTCCTCAATTGAGCGCTGAGCCCAGGCTTCAGCGCGGCAGCAATCCAATCGACCGATAGTCATCGACGATGGCGTCATACAGCGAGATGTCCGCCCGCCCCCGGGCGCTCAACTGCGCACCGGAAATGCCAGAGAAAATCGAAAAGGCTCGCCGTTCGGCACTGGCCTCATCCACAAGACCGGCCAACACCAGCATCTTGCTCAGCCACGCCACGTTGACGTCTGCGAACACCTGCACCTCGGTCTGCACATTCGGCGGCAGGTCGTCGTATTCGGACGCCATGAAGCTGCACATGCACATGCGGTTCCCCGTTTCCAGCGCCACGCGGAAGGTGCCGGGGTAGCGGCGAAGGCACTCGACAGGGTCTTCCAGCTCCGCGTACATCGCGTCCAGCGCGGCGCCCGCGTCTTCCCAATAACGCCTGGCAACCGCCACGCCCAGGTCCGCCTTGCTCGGAAAGTGGTGATACAGGCTCGCGGCCTTGATCCCCACTTCGGTCGCCAGGTCACGGAAATTCAGGCCGTTGTAGCCGTGCGCCTGCCCGGCGAGCCTGGCAGCCGCCAAAATTGCTTCACGAGAATTGATGCTCATAGCCGTCTCCACTGATCAGCCGCCACGTTAACAAAAAAGCCTACCAACTGCTAGGTATAGGCTTGACAGCCTTGTGTAATGACGCCTAGCATCTGCCCTACCAAGTGATCGGTAGGAATATCCCGGCGATCATATCCTTGTTGAATCTCATGGGAAACATGACTGTGAAAAATGAAATCACTTCATCCGACGCCACACAACTCGCCAGCCTGATCCGCAATCGTGAACTGTCTTCAGTCGAGGTCGTGAAAGCGCACCTTGATCGCATCGAAGCGGTAAACCCGAAAATCAACGCCATCGTGACCCTCAACGTTGAAGGCGCACTGGCCGCAGCGGATCAGGCGGACAAAGCCCTCGCTCGCGGTGACGCCACCGGCCCGCTTCATGGCGTTCCCTTCACCGTTAAAGACGCGCTGGACACCGCGGGCATCCTGACCCAGCGCGGCTCGCGTTTCTTCGCCGGTAACGTGCCGACTCAAGACGCTTCCACCGTCGCCCGTCTGAAAAGCGCAGGCGGCATCATCCTCGCGAAAACCAATCTGCCGGAGTTCTCCACCTGGACCGAATCCGACAACCTGCTCACCGGTCGCACCAACAACCCGTGGAATCTGGACCGCACGCCGGGCGGCTCGTCCGGTGGCGAATCCGCCGCCATCGCTGCGGGCATGTCGCCGCTGGGCATTGGCAGTGACGTCGCCATTTCGGTCCGTGGCCCGGCCGCCTTCACCGGCATCGCGGCGTTGAAAGCCACCCACGGCCGCATTCCTTACAGCGGTCACTTCCCAACCGTCACTTCGCAATGGTGGCACGTCGGTCCGATGGCCCGAACCGTGCGCGACGTAGCCCTCGCCTACTCGCTGCTCAAAGGCCCTGATGGCGCTGACGGTTATGCCGTGCACGCGAAAACCGCGATCGCCGATACGGCGCGCATTTCCGGGCAAACCATTCGTGTGGGTTGGGTATCGGACGCGGCGTTCGGCCCGGTCGATCCTGAAATCACCGCCGCCGTGAAAGCCGCCGCGTCACAACTTGCGGCCCTCGGGTGCGACGTCGAGGAAGTCACGCTGCCGTTCCTCGACGATCCGCTCTCCCCGCTGATGCTGATGGTCTACGCCGAACTGGCCCCGGAAATCCGCAAACTGGCCAAAGGTCGCGAACACGATCTGCACGCTGTAGGCCAAGGCATCTACGATTCGCCGGACCCTTCGTTCACTGACTTCAACGCCGCCTTGCGCAAGGCCGAAGCCCTGCGTTCAGCGTTCGCCGCGTGGTTCGATCAGTACGATGTCCTGCTGTGCCCGGTGACCCCGATGACCGCCACGCCGCATGGCGCGCAAGAACTGATCGTCAACGGTCAGACCGTCTCGTGGCTGCACGTGATGAGCGCCACTTCGGCGTTCAACCTGACCGGCCTGCCCGCGCTGTCGGTGCCGTTCGCCTTGAGTTCCGAGCGCCTGCCGATCAGCGTCCAACTGGTCTCTCGCTGGTTGAACGAAGACGTGATCCTGCAACTGGGTGCGTTGCTCGAACGTCGTGGTGGTCTGGGGGATACCTGGCCGAGCCTGTGACTCAGGCGCTGCGCGTATAACGCGCAGGTGAACGTCATCCTTCAGCAATCACGTTGAAGCCCACCGCCTGGGACGCACTCGATGCTCCCAGGCAATTTCATTTCACGCCTGACAGGCGCCTTGAACACACGCCTTATATTTAATGTGTAATATCATGCCTGTCGCTGATGACTCACCCCTCCATTCGCGTTCGAAAACTAAACCTTGTCCACTGCTCAGGAGACCGGAATGTCAGACCTCGGTAACCCCTCTCCATCGCTCGTCCGCCCTGCCAGGGCGTTCGCATTTCCTTTGCTGGCCACGGTGCTGTTCGCTTACTTTTTTGCAGCCAGCACCCCTTCACCGCTGTTCGTCGTATTCCAACATCAGTGGGGGTTTTCGTCCGGCCTGTTGACCGTGGCGTTTTCCGCCTACGCCATCACCCTGCTGGTCGCCCTGCTCAGCGCGGGCTCGCTGTCCGATCACATTGGCCGCAAACCGGTAATCGTCGGCGCGCTACTGCTGCAGACGCTGGCGATGGTGCTGTTCGCCTACGCCGGTGACATCCAGCAATTGATCTTCGCCCGCTGTCTTCAGGGCCTGGCGACGGGGATTGCCAGCGGCGCGTTGTCCGCCGCCGTGGTCGAAGCCGCACCCATTCATCAGAAAAAGGCGGGTGCCTTGTTCAGCAGCATCGCGCCTCTGGCCGGGTTGGCGACGGGCTCATTGATCACCGGGCTGTCGATGTACTGGATTGGCCATCCAGAAGTGACCGTGTTCGTCGCACTGGCGGTGGTGTTTCCGCTGGCCGCAGTGGGCGTTGCCCGCGTGCCGGAAACCTCAAGTCGGCGGGCGGGCGCCCTGGCGTCGTTGATGCCTCGCGTGTCGGTGACGCCTCGCGCCCGGAGTGCCTACGTTCGAAGCGTGCCATTGTTGCTTTCGATCTGGGCGCTGTGCGGGCTGTACATGTCGTTGGCACCGTCGATCCTGCACGGCGTGTTTAAGGTCGACAGCGCCGGGCTCAATGGCCTGACCGTCGCGGCGCTCTGTGGCCCGGCAGCCGTGGCGGCTGCGGTCATGGGCCGCCTGTTTTCCCCGTCGTTGTGCGCGGCGCTGGGAGCACTGGGCATCGTCATGGGGCTGGCGATCCTCATTGGCGCGCTGTCATGGAGCGGTGTGTTGCCGTTCTTCGTAGGCACCGTGGTGGCGGGCATCGGTTCGGGCGCCGGGTTCTCGGCGGTCCTGCAAACCCTGGCGCCGTTGGCCGATGCCCATGAGCGCGCAGAATTGTTCGCGGCCATTTTCGTGGCTTGCTACCTGTCGCTCAGCCTGCCGCCGATCATCGCCGGCTTCGGCGTGGGGCACTTCGGCCTTTTCGACACCAGCCTCGTGTATCTGACGGCGCTGCTGATCGTCGCCCTGATCACCGGCGTCGTTCATTGGCGGCATCATCGCCATCCAGACTGAAGCCTATACCGGCTCGGTTGATTGACGCTGGGCCTGGGCTTCCTCCCGAGCCTGGGCAGGGCCTGACCAGGCAAAAAAAGCGCAGTCACGGACTGGCCCTGACTGCGCGTTCTCTCGCTCCCTCCTACCCGATCAATCCATCACAGATGAATCGCCTTGCCCAGTGCCCGCAGGCACGCCTCCTGCAAGGCCTCGCCCTGGGTCGGGTGCGCATGCACCGTCCCCGCCACATCCTCCAGCCGCGCACCGGTTTCGATCAACAGCGCGAACGCTGCCGACAATTCCGATATGCCCGCGCCCACGCCTTGTAGACCCAGCAGCAGGTGGTTGTCCGCCCGCGCCACAACGCGGATGAAGCCGTCCTCGCGTTCGGTAGTCATGGCACGGCCATTGGCCTGAAACGGAAAACTGGCGTTGAGGATGTCGATCCCCTGCGCCACCGCTTCACCCGGCAACAGGCCCACCGTGACGATTTCCGGGTCGGTGAAACACACCGCCGGGATGCAGCGGCGGTCCCATTGTGTTTTGTGCCCGGCGGCGATTTCCGCGACCATTTCGCCTTGCGCCATGGCTCGGTGCGCCAGCATCGGCTCGCCGGTCACGTCGCCGATGGCGTACACCCCGTTCATGGACGTGCGGCAGGTGTCGTCAATCTGGATGAATCGCCCGTTCATGCGCAGCGACAGTTTTTCCAGCCCCCAGCCTGTGGTGCGTGGCGTGCGGCCCACGGTGACCAGAATCTTGTTGGCCTCCAGCGCCCGCTGGCCAGTGGGAGTGTCCACCAAAAGCCCGCCGCCCTCCGTCAACCCCACCGCTCTGGATTCGGTCAAGACCTCAACGCCCAGTGCCGCCAGGCGCGCGGACACCGGCGCCGTCAGGTCCTTGTCGTATTGCGGCAGGATGCGCGCGGTGGCCTCGACCACCGTCACCTTTGCCCCTAACTTGACGTAGGCCGTGCCCAGTTCCAGACCGATGTAGCCACCGCCCACCACCACCAGCCGCTTGGGAATCTCTGCCAGCGACAGCGCTTCGGTGGACGAAATGACCGCTCCCGCGAACGGCAGCGTCGGCACTTCCACGGGTGTCGAACCGGTGGCGATG
>NZ_JAAAKW010000013.1 GCF_009905615.1 Pseudomonas sp. SLFW | reverse complement strand
GGGGAAAGTGGGGGCGGAGGTCGCGGCGCAGGTGATCGACCGGTATGGCATTGAGGTTGAAAACGACGCGTCGTGGAGCTGCTGAGTGGCGGCGTTTCGACGATCACTTCGCGAGCAAGCTCACTCCTACAGGGTGAACGTGCTCCGCTGTAGGAGTGAGCTTCCTCGCGATGGCGGTTCCAAGGGCTTAAATCACTTCCCTTTCATCGCCGCTGTCAGCTTGTCGACGTTGTAGCGAAACATCTTCACGTACGTCGTGGCAGGCCCGTTCGCCGGGGATAACGATTCCACGTACAACTCGCCTCCAGGGTGCGCGCCGCTGGCTTTGGCAATTTGCTGTACCAGGCGTGGATCGCCAGAGTTTTCGAAGAAGTAAGCGCTGACATGTTCCTGTTTGATCTGGTTGATCAGCTTGCCCACGTCCGCGGCCGAGGCTTCGGTCTCGGTGGAAAAGCCCAGGGGCGACAGGAAGGTCACGCCATACGCATCACCGAAATAACCGAACGCGTCGTGGGACGTCAGCACTTTGCGCTGTGCGACGGGGATGGCGTTGATCTGCGCGCGGGCATAGGCGTCCATGTCCTGCAACTGAGCGATGTATTTCTCACCGTTGGCTTTGTAATCGGCTGCGTTGTCCGGGTCGGCTTTCTGCAGCGCCTTGATGATGTTTCTGACGTAGACGACACCGTTCACCGCGCTGTTCCAGGCATGGGGATCGGTGATTTTCTCGCCGTCCTCTTCCATGCTGCGGGTCATGATGCCGTTGGACAGCACCACGGGTTCGCCCTTGTAGCCCGATGCTGTGATCAACCGATCCAGCCAGCCTTCCAGGTGCAGGCCGCTGACGAAGACCACGTCGGCCTTTTTCAGCGACTGGGCGTCGTTGGGGGTGGGTTCGTAGACGTGTGGGTCGCCATTGGGGCCGATCAGCGAGGTCACGTGCACGTGATCGCCGCCGACGTTATGCACCATGTCGGCGATAACGGTGAACGATGCAACGGTTTCCAGGGTTTTTGCCTGGGCGAAGTTGGCCAGGCCCGACAACGCCAGAGCGGCGGTCAGAAGCGTCAAACGTTTCATGGTGTTTTCCTTGAGATGAGCGAACGATCAGCCGGACAGGTGAACCCTCGGGAACAGTCGGCGTAGGAAACCGCTGCGTCCAAAGAACAGTGAGAACAGGTAGAAGGCGCTGGCCGTCAGGACGATGGCCGGGCCCGATGCAACGCTGGCGTGGTAGGAAACGATCAGGCCGATGAAACCCGAAAGCGTGGCAACCACGGTGGAAATCACGATCATCCCGGTCAGAGAATTCGACCAGAAGCGTGCGACGGTGGCGGGCAGCATCATCATGCCCACCGCCATTAAGGTGCCCAAGGCCTGGAACCCGGCCACCAGATTGAGCACCACCATCAGCAGAAACAACACGTGATACAGCGAGCCACGCCCGCCGATGGCGCGCAGAAAACCGGGGTCGAAGCACTCCAGAATCAAGGGCCGGTAGATCAGCGCCAAGAGGATCAAGGTGAACGATGCGATGGCGCCGACCATGAAGATCGCCTGATCGTCGATGGCCAGAATCGTCCCGAACAGCACGTGCAACAGGTCGACGTTAGAACCGTGCAGCGAGACGATCAATACACCCGCCGCCAGCGACGTCAGGTAGAAACTCGCGAAGCTGGCGTCCTCTTTCAAGGTGGTGAAGCGGCTCACGAGACCCGACAGCAACGCTACGGCCAGCCCGGCGATCAACCCACCGAATCCCATGGCGGGCAGCGACAGGCCTGCGAACAGAAAGCCCACTGCGGCGCCCGGCAACACGGCGTGGCTCATCGCGTCACCCACCAGGCTCATGCGGCGCAGCATCAGCAGCACGCCTACCGGGCCGGAACCGATGCCCAGCGCGAGGCAGGCGACGAGCGCACGACGCATAAAGCCGAAATCGACAAAGGGCTGAATCAGCAAGCTATAGAGCGTCACAGCGTCTCCTCCTCGTCGACTTCGCAGGGCTGCGCGTCGGGATTCCAGTGCTCGGCCATGTTTTTGGCGCGGCGCAGGTTGTCGGCGTGAAGGATGTCGGCGGTGTTGCCCCAGGCGATGGTTTCCCGCGCCAGCAGCAACGTGCTGGGGAAATGCTGGCGCACCTGCTCGATGTCATGCAGCACGGCGATCACGGTGCGGCCCTGACCGTGCCAGCCGCTGATCAGCTTGAGCAGGTCGCGGGTGGTGCGGGCGTCGATGGCGGTGAAAGGTTCGTCCAACAGAATGACTGAAGCGTCCTGCAACAACAGGCGGGCGAACAGCACGCGCTGGAATTGTCCGGACGACAACGAGCTGATGCTGCGTTGCTCGAAACCTTCCAGGCCCACGGCCAGCAAGGCCTGCCGCGCCTGTTCGGCGTGCTGGCGGGTGGCGCCACGAAACGCCCCGATGCTGCGCCAGGCGCCCATCATTACGGTGTCGGCAACGCTCAGTGGAAAGCTGCGATCGATCTCCGCTGCCTGGGGCAGATAGCCGATGTGCCGGGTTGCCAGGCTGCCGCGATCCACACGTCCGACGGCAGGCTTCAACGTGCCCGCGATGGCCTTGATCAGCGTGGATTTGCCCGCGCCGTTAGGCCCGACAATCGCCGTCAGGCTGCCCGCTGCGAAACGTCCACTGACATGATGCACCGCAGGGCGGCGCTCGTACGTCACGGTCAGGTCATGCAGATCAATCGCTGCGCTCATGGAATCGCCACCGCCCACGCGATGCCAATCCACAGCAGCGCGAGCAGCGTCAATGAAACCAGCACCCGCTTGCCTGCGGACTGAGCGAGGGCGGACGACGCGATATTCGGAGAAAGTCGAGGTGCGGATTTCACGGAAGAAAGTGCCTGAAATGTTTTGTTATAGTATTACATCACTATTTTCAGGCCGCAGGGAAGGGCTTTTTGGGGACGGTTCAGGATTGCGACAGTTTGGCGACAGGAGGGGAATGCCTGCGTTTTGCGGCGAGAACAAAACCCTGTAGCTTCAGGACATCGTTTGTATTTCAGGATCAGATTCATGTCCGCCACCCATCGCCGCTCCGTTCCTCTCGCCAAATGCTATCGCTTGCTCAACCACGGCCCTACCGTGCTCGTCAGCGCTTCCTACAACGGACAACGCAATATCATGGCCGCCGCGTGGGCCATGCCGCTGGATTTCCAGCCACCGAAGGTCACTGTCGTGCTGGATAAATCGGTATGGACGCGGCAACTGCTGGAAGGCTCCGGCACCTTTGTCATCAATGTGCCCACGGTCAGCCAGCTCGATATCGTCGAAACGGTTGGCTCGACCTCGGGACTGGAAATTTCCCGGGAAGATGAGCAGGACAAGTTCAAAGCGTACGGTCTTGAAACCTTCGACGGCGACATCGTTCAGGCGCCGTTGCTGGAAGGCTGCGCCGCATGGCTCGAATGTCGCCTGATGCCCGAACCGCACAACCAGAATCAATACGACCTGTTCATCGGCGAAGTCGTCGCCGCGTGGGCGGACGAGCGCGTGTTCTCCGACGGCCACTGGCACTTTGAGGGTCATGACGCTCTGCGCACTCTGCACCACGTCGCGGGCGGGCATTTTCTGGTGATTGGGAATGAGGTCGTGGGGAAGGTGCTGGAGCGCTGAGGTTCAGAGGCGTCTGTCAATCGCGGCCCATAGTTTTGTAGGAAACCGCTGAAATCACATGAAGCAACGTTGAATGGCATCGGATAAATTCCCTGTCGCCGCGATGCCAACCCCTCCGCAGGAGCCCCCATGAACTCAGACGATCTCGCCCTCTTCGCTCAAGTCGCCAAAAACGGCAGCATCTCACGGGCTGCGATGGAGCTGGGGGCGGACCAGTCAACGGTCAGTCGGCGGGTGGGGTTGCTGGAGGCGGAGCTGGGGGTGCGGCTGTTTCATCGCAGCGGGCGTGGGGTGACGTTGACCGCGCGGGGTCAGCAGTTGCTAGGTTACGCCACCACGTTGAACGACACCCTGGCCGAGGCCGAGCGGGCCATGCGCGACAGTGCCGAGCAAGGCCCGGCCAAGCTGTGCATCGCCGCGCAGCCGACCATCGCGCGGATTCTGTTTGGCAGCCTGGGGCATGCGTTGAAGGCGCGGTATCCGCTGACTCAGGTGCATTTTGTCGAAGGGCTGGCGGCGGACATTCTCAATCGGTTGAGCGATGGCGCGGTGGACATCGCGATCCTGTACCTGCCGGAGCATCCCGGCGCGTTGCAGTTCGATCCGTTGCTCAGCGAAGGCGTGCAACTGATCACCCCTGCCAATTATCCGCTCAAGGGTGACGCGATTTCCGTGCGTGATCTGGGCGATATTCCGCTGATTTTGCCCAGCACCCATCACGGCTTGCGAATGATGGTCGAGTCGCTTGCGAACCGTTACGGCTTTTCGGCGAATATCGCGCTGGAATGCGATGGCTCGATCTCCATCACAAAGCGCCTGGTGCTGGAGAATTGCGGGTGCACCGTGTTGCCGGAGGCGGCGGTGGTTGAAGAAGTGAAGGCGGGGCGGCTGAAAAGCTACCGTCTGGAGGACCCGGAAATCCATCGCACCGTGGCGATTGTCTGGCCGAAGAATCGCGTCACCGCCGACGGTCTGTGGGCGGTGACGCAGATCATCCGGCAACGTGCCGCTGACATGGTCGAGCAGGGCGCGTGGCCGGGAGCGACGCTGATCAATCCGTGATCAGTTGGCCGTTGACCAGACGCCAGGTGTGAAGCGGATTGCCTTGCTGCAAAGCCGGTGGCAGCAGGGCGTCTGGCACGTTTTGATAACAGACGGGGCGCAGGAACCGGTCGATGGCTGTCGCACCGACAGACGTGCTGCGGCTGTCCGATGTCGCGGGAAACGGCCCGCCGTGCACCATCGAGTAGCTCACCTCGACGCCGGTCGGCCAGTCATTGAACAGGATGCGCCCAGCCTTGCGCTCCAGTGTCGGCAGCAGTACCTGCGCGATGGCGTTGTCGCCCTCGTCGTGGTGCAGGGTGACGGTCAGTTGGCCGTCGAATTTCGCGGCGACTTTTTGCAGGTCAGCGGCGTCTTTGCAAACAATCAATAGTGCGCTGGGGCCGAAGTTTTCGTCTTCCAGCCCCGGATTGGCGAGGAAGGTCGCCGAGTCGGTGCGAAAAAATGCCGGCTTCGCCTGGAACGCGCCTTCGGCTTCTCTGCCCTCGGCGACCAAGGTCACGCCAGCAGCCTTGCGCAGAGTGTTCAGGCCGTTGCAGTAGGCGCCGTGAATGTTGGGCGTCAGCATGGTGCTGGGCGTTTTGTCAGACAGCGCCGTGGCAGCCGCAGATACAAAGCGTTCCAGCGCATCACTTTCCAGAGCGAGCAGAATGCCGGGGTTGGTGCAGAACTGGCCTGCGCCTAGCACCAGCGAGTCGACGAATCCCCTGGCAATGTTTTCGGTCCGCGCAGACAACGCCGCTGGCAGCAAAAACACAGGGTTGATGCTGCTCATCTCGGCGTAGACCGGGATCGGCACAGGCCTCGCTTGCGCAGCGGCGACCAGGGCCAGACCGCCGCGACGCGATCCGGTAAAACCCACCGCCTGGATGAGCGGGTGGCTGACGAGCCCCTGACCCACGGCGATGTCCTTGTCGATCAGCATCGAGAACACGCCTTCCGGCATGCCGGTGTCCTTGGCGGCTTTCTGGATGACTCGGGCGACCAGTTCACTGGTGCCGAGATGCGCCGGGTGCGCCTTGACGATCACCGGGCAACCCGCGGCCAAGGCCGATGCGGTGTCGCCCCCGGCCACCGAAAACGCCAGCGGAAAGTTGCTGGCGCCGAACACAGCCACCGGGCCTACGGCAATACGCCGCTGGCGCAAGTCAGCTCGGGGCAGCGGTTGGCGATCTGGCAGGGCTGTATCGATCACGGCACCGTGCCAACGCCCGTCGCGAAGCAGGCTGGCGAAGAGCTTAAGCTGATTGACAGTGCGCATCCGCTCGCCTTCCAGGCGGGGCTTTGGCAGGCCGCTTTCCAGATGAACGCGCTCGATCAGCGTGTCGCCCAACTCCAGCAGACCCTGAGCGATCGCGTCGAGAAAGACGGCGCGTTGTTCATCGCCCAATTGCCGGTAGCGGTCGAACGAGGCCTCGGCCAGCTCGCATGCGGCATCGACATCTTGCGCTGTGCTGGCGCCGAAGGACGGGGTCAGTTGCTCGCCCGTTGTCGCGGCGAGGGCGAACACCTCGCCTGCCTGACCGCGTACGGCCCGTTGACCGATGATCGTTTCACCAAGAATCTGCATGTGCGCAACACCTCTTAATCAAGACGAGCCTGGGGGGTGATCTGCCGAGGGTCGACGCGCAACTCGATCAGCGCCGCAACGCGTGCTTTCTGCGCACGCTGGAAGGCAGCAGGAAAATCTTCGCTGCGTTCGACCCGCTCGGCATGTGCCCCGAAGGATTGGGCCAGGGCGATAAAGTCCGGGTTGGCCAGCTCGGTGGCTGATACGCGCCCCGGGTATTCGCGCTCCTGGTGCATGCGAATGGTCGCAAGCATGCCGTTGTTTACCACAATGACCACTATCGGCGCGTTGTATTGCAGCGCTGTGGCCAGCTCTTGAGGGTACATCATGAAACAGCCGTCGCCAGCGAAGCAGACCACTGTGCGCTGGGGGGCGTGCAGTTTCGCGGCGATGGAGGCGGGTAAACCGTAGCCCATGGCGCCGTTAGTGGGGGCCAGTTCGGTGGCGGGCCGGCGATAGCGGTAGAAGCGATGCACCCAGACCGTGTAGTTCCCGGCGCCGTTGGTCATGACGGCGTCGTCCGGCAGCACCTCGTTCAGGTGAGCGACCACCGAGCCCATGTCCACGCCCGCCAATTGCGGGTGCGGCAGCGGCGGGGTGGAGTGCTCCAGATAATCGGCGCGGGCGGCGTCGGTCCAGCTTTTCCAGGCGCCGCTGGCAACAGGTTCGAGGGCCGCAGCCGCGTGGGCGAAGGTGCCCAGTGAGGACAGAATCGGCAGCTGTGCACGGTAAACCCGGTTCAACTCCTGCGGGTCGGGATGCACATGCACCATCGGCTGTTTCGGCGTCGGGCTTTCGATCAGCGTGTAGCCTTGGGACACCGTTTCGCTCAGCCGCGAGCCGATCACCAGCAACAGATCGCTGGTCTTGACCCGCTCCAGCAGCTTTGGCGAGGTGCCCAGACCCAGTTGGCCGACGTAGTGGGGATCGCGGTTATCGAACAGGTCCTGCCGACGAAACGATGCGGCCACCGGCAAGTGATTGGCGTGAACGAAGCGCTGCAGGGCTTGCGTCGACTCGGCGTCCCATCCGGTGCCGCCGACGATCACCAACGGCTGTTTCGCCGCTGCAAGCAGGTCGCGCAATTCAGCGAGCGCAGCGGCGTCGGGCGCAGCATGGGTGACACGCACTGGCTGCGCGTCAGCGACATCGGCCGAGCCGAACAACACTTCTTCAGGCAGGGCGATGACCACCGGCCCCGGTCGGCCGGACAGGGCGATGCTGAAGGCTTTGCTGACAATCTCCGGGATGCGCTCGATGCTGTCGATTTCGGTGGCCCACTTCGCCAGGCCACCGAACATCTGCACGTAATCGACTTCCTGAAATGCTTCGCGTCCCTTGAAGCGGCTCTCGATCTGGCCGACGAAAAGAATCATCGGCGTCGAGTCCTGTTTGGCGGTGTGCACGCCATTGCTGGCGTGGGTAGCGCCAGGGCCGCGTGTCACGAAGCAGATGCCGGGGCGCCCGGTGAGCTTGCCGTAGGCGTCGGCCATGTTCGAGGCGGCGCCTTCGTGACGGGTGACGATGGTGCGGATGGACGTGGCGTCGTGCAGCGCGTCGAGCACTGGCAGGTAGCTTTCGCCTGGAACGCAATAAAGGGTGTCGACGGCGTTTCGGATCAGCGCTTCGACGAGAATCTGGCCGCCATTACGCGGTGCTTTGGAATCAGACATGGATTTCGAGTTCCTTGTTACGGGTTTCCGGCAGAACGAGAGCGACGAGGAAGACCAGCACATACGCGCACGCAGCCCATACGCCAATCGACGCCGCGAGCCCGAATGAGGCGCTGGTCAGGCCGACACCGGCCGGCACCAACGCGCCGATTCCGCGACCAAAATTGTAGGAAAAGCCACCGGCAGTACCGCGAATCTGCGCCGGGAACAGCTCGGTGAAACAGGCGCCCATTCCCGACACGATGCCGGACTGAAACAAACCCAGCGGGAAGCCCAGCAACAGCAGGCTCCACATCGGCAGGTGCAATTGGGTGTAAACCAGAACGGTGACGGTTGCACCGGCGGCGGACAGGGCGAAGGTCTTGCGCCGCCCCAGGTAATCGCTCAGGTACGCCATGCCGACGTAACCGCAGAACGAGCCAAAGATATTCACGGCCAGGTACAGCGTGGTCATGCTCACGGTCAGGCCCTGGGTCTCTCGCAGGTAAGTGACCAGCCAGGTGAGAATCGTGTAGTTGCCACCCAGTGCGCCCGCGGCCATCAGCGAGGCCATCGCTGTCAGCGGTAAGATCCCGGGCGAAAAGATCAGCGCGAAGTTGGTCCACAGGGACGTCGTCGCCCGGTATTGCGCAGCGGCTTCGAAAGCCTCGGATTCGGCGATGTTGCGGCGCATCCACAGCACCAGAAAGCCCGGCAGCAGCCCGATCAGAAACAGCACGCGCCAGGCGTCGTGCTCAGGCAACAGGTTGAACGTCACCCAGTACGCCAAGGCGGCCAGCGCATAACCCACAGGCCAGCCCGCCTGAACCGAACCCACCGCGCGACCGCGAATGCGTTTGTCGACCACCTCGCCAATCAGCACCGCGCCCGCCGCCCATTCGCCACCAAAGCCGAGGCCTTGCAGGCTGCGGGTCAGCAACAGTTGATGAAAGGAGTCGGTGAAGGCCGAGAGGCCGGTGAACAAGGAAAACCAAAGGATCGCCAGCTTCAGAACTTTGACTCGACCGATGCGATCCGCGAGCAACCCCGCCAGCACCCCGCCGATGGCCGAAGCGATCAACGCCGACGTGCCGATCACACCCGCTTCGGCCTTGGTCATGCCCCAGACCGCGAGCAAGGTGGGGATCACGAAGGCAAACAGCTGGACATCCATCGCATCCAGCGCCCACCCCATGAAACACGCCCAAAACGTTCGTTTCTGGCTGGGCGCCATACTGCCGTACCACGACATAGATACTCCATCGCGCTGCTGCGCTGTTGTTATTGGAATCTGGATAGATGCCCACAGGCGGCGACATCATGGAGCGAGTATGTGAGAGCGGCGGGGTGGGGCGAATAGCGTGGGGTGCATAGCTGGTATGCGGGGGGATGGGGAGAGGCGTGGGAGGCTAGCTGTAGCAGCACGGCTTGCCGACGGTGGCTTCCTTGACACCGCCACCGCCGGCAAGCCGTGCTGCTACAGAGGTCATGTCACTGTATTCAAGCTTACTGCTGAACCGCGCTAAACCCTTCGAACGCCGTCTGCTGCTGAATCGCAGTGACGATGTTCTTGCGCGTGGCAGGCTGCTCGTTGCCGTCTTTGTCGACGAACATTTCGTTCTGCAATTCGGCTTCGTCGCCTTCACCGACGAAGGTGAAGCCCAGGAACTCGAACGCTTCGCGGTCGGCGTTAGCCTTGGAGCGTGGGGTGCGCAGGGGAAGGGTGACGCTGGCGCCGTCCTTGCTGATGATGAACACTTCGGCTTCTTTTTTGACCCGCGCGGCCTTGCTCTTGCCGCCGCTCGGGTTGCTGACGGCCTGATGCGTCTGGTTCAGGACTTTCAGCGCCAGGCTGTAGACCAACTCTTGAAAGCTCGGGTCATCCTTGTAACTGGACAGAATCCGGCTGATCGGGAATTTCGTGCTCAGGTCTTCCAGAGCGGCCATGTCGGCGGCTTCAGCGTCTTTCAACTGTTTCAGCTGACCCATCAATTCGTAGGCCTGATCGTCATCGAAACGGTCGTGGGCCTGACGGATGGCGGCGCGCAATTCACGAATCTGATCGCTCTCCTTGGCGCTATGAAAGGCGTCGAGGACCATTTCGCTGATGGTTTTCGCCTGCGGCACATGCTGTGAAAGATTGATGGCGTCTTCGTAAGCCTGCTTGGAGGAGAGTGGAGGCGCTGCTACGTCGGTGTGGGAATCTGACATTAAACATCCATTGCTTCATTAACGGGTTTGATCGCGAAACGCGCATCCGGCGTTTCGCGAAGGAGGGTAAATTATTTACCGCCCAGAGCACCACCCGCTGCGCCACCCAAACCTGCGCCGATGGTCCCGCCCGTACTGCCGCCCAACTTGTTGCCAATGACTGAGCCGGCCGCGCCGCCCAGGCCGCCGCCGATGGCGGCGCGAGTCTTGTGGCCTTTTTTCGCGCCGACGGCACTGCCCGCCGCGCCTGCCAGACCCGCACCGACGACCGCGCCATTGCTGCCGCCCATCTTTTGACCGACGACGTTCCCCAGCGCACCGCCCAGACCGCCACCGATCGCGGTGTTGGTGCTGCCTGCCACCGCGGCTTGGGAAATCAGAAGACCTAGAACCAGTGCAGGAAGTGTGAAGCGCATGAATTCGACCTCGGAAGAGACAGGGTGATGGGCTGATTGGACCAGAGATGTCTGGACCGACAGGGCCATGAGCAGCACGTGTCGGACACCCAGAAACAACAAAGCCCGCACGAGGCGGGCTTTGTTGAGGTACTTGGTGGCTACACAGGGACTTGAACCCCGGACCCCAGCATTATGAATGCTATGCTCTAACCAACTGAGCTATGTAGCCAAGTGGCGCGCATTATTCGCTCAGATTGAAGATGTGTCAAGCGTCTCTCCAAAAAATTTATGCGTGTGATCAAGCGGTTAGGGTTTTCAGTCCGAATCCTCTGCGCATAACGCTGAGCGGCCGTCACCGGGTGACATCTTTACAGCGCGGCTTGTGTGTTTTTGCCCCACTTTTGTGCATGTGAAGTGCACTGTCTTTGTTCGTGCGCCCATTTAGATGGCGTCTTGCTATCGGTCCGTTTCTTGCTTATCCCTGCCCTATGGCTAGCCCCGGTGCGGGGCGTTGGCGCATTGATTTGACACCGCCGATCGATCCCCGGCATAGGGGACGGGTGGTTGTCGTTTTTGAAACAAAGACATGGCATTTTGCCGGTAAGAATGTGAGGCAGCAGCTGTAGCGGTCACAAGCCGCGACAGCGGGTTGTCCGTGAGGAGTGATCGGACATGCAAAGTCTTTTGTCGCCAGGCATCCGCCTGCTCGGACGTTTCGGGTTTGCACGCAAGTTTCAGGTGCTTTTCTTCCTGTTCATGCTGCCGCTGGCCGGCAGCTTATGGATGATTGGACAGGATTACCGCAGCAAACTGGCGGTCATTTCCGGCGAGCAATCCGGGGTGCGCCAGTTGCTGGCGCTGGATGCACTGGATGCGCAACTGACGTCTCAGCGCAATCTCGCCGCCCGCTGGAAGGCGGCCGATATCCTCCACGATCCAACCCCGGCAGCCAAAGCCGCCATGGCGGCGCTGGATGCGGGCAACCCGGTCCTGATGCAAACGCTGGCCAAAGTGGGCGATGAGCTCAATGCACGTAAGGCTGGCCCGGACACGCTGGCGCGCTTTCAGGCGTTGCAGGCGCTGGTGAAGGGGATGGATTCCGAATCTCTGCGGACGATCGGCTGGTGGCCGGACGGTTACGACCGCTTCACTTCCGCGTTGACAGGGTTGCAGAGCCTGCGTGAGCAGATCGCCATGGACAACGGCCTGATTCTTGATCCATGGCTCGAAACCTACCTGCTGATGCAAGTCTCCACGCAACAGGCGCCTGATTTGATCGAGCGTATCGGTCGCATGGCCAGTATCGGTCAGTCCTCCATCGCGTCGGGCCAGTTCACCCTGCAAAGCCGTTTGCAGATGCGCGATCTACGCGGGCGCATCACCGATGCTCGCGACCAACTGGTCAAGGCCGCTGCGTCGCTCCAGGCGAAAGCTTACCCCGGCATGGAGCCGTGGACCCGGGCCTACAACGACAGCCTCCAGCGCCTCGACACCGAGCTGAAAGTGCTGGATGACGGCGTCTTCGGCGGGAGCATCAAGCTCGACACCGCCGGGTTCGAGCGCAGTGTTGATAGTGTCCTCGAAGCCCTGTCGACGTTGCGCAATCAATCGTTGAACGCCCTCGACAGTCGACTGGATTACTACCACGACCGGGCGATCAAGCAGTTTATCCCGGTCGCGGCAATCTTCAGTGTCCTGGCGCTGGCCGCGTTGTATCTGTTCATGTGTTTGCAGGCGTCGATTCGTCGCAGCGCCAAAGGCATCACCACCCTGGCGGAGTCTCTGCGTGACGGCAACCTGTGTGTCGAAGTCGCTGTTGAGGGCCGTGACGAGCTGGCGGCCATTAGCACGGCGTTGAACGTGGCGGTGGTGCAGCTGCGCTCCAGCCTGCTGGGCGTCAACCACGAAACGCAGCAGTTGGGGTCGGCGGTGGTCACGCTCAACTCGCAGGCGGGCAGCACGTTGAACGAAGTCGAAGATCAACAACAGCAGATCAGCCAGATCGCTGCTGCCGCCACTCAACTCGCGGCGACTTCTCTCGGTGTCGCCAAGAGCTGTGAGGAAGCGTCTGGCAGTGCTCAGCAGACCCGCCGCATTGCCGAAGACAGCAGCCGTGACAGCGTGCGCACCACCGCCAGCATCCAGCAACTCAATCAACGCCTGACCGATACCGCCAACGCGCTGGGCAAAGTCAGTGAGCAAGGGCAGCAGATTCAGTCAGTGGTCGACACCATTCGCGGCATCGCCGAACAGACCAACCTGCTGGCGCTCAACGCAGCGATCGAGGCCGCCCGGGCGGGAGAGCAGGGCCGAGGGTTTGCGGTCGTGGCAGATGAAGTGCGCAGCCTGTCGCAACGCACGCAGGCCTCCACCGCGCAGATCGCCGGGACGGTCGACAGTCTGCGCGCCACGGTGAGCCAGGCGGTGAGTCTGATGGAAGCCGCCTGTGGCCAGGCGATTACCGACGCGCAATCGGTCACCGGTCTTGGCGAGCGTCTGGGCGAGATTGCCAGTGCGGTGCAGATCGTCACCGACACGCTGGCGCAGATCGCCACCGCCGTGGAGGAGCAAGCTGCCACGGCCGATGAAGTCAGCGGCAATATCCAGCAGGTGGACCAGGCCGCCGGGCGTCTGCTCGATGGCGCGCGGGCGGTGAATCACGCCGCTGACACCCTGAGCAAAGGCAGTCGGGCGTTGAGCGATAACACGTCCAGGTTTCAGTTGGGATGACCCGTCCAGTGTCCGGCCGACGCGACACGGTGAGGTTGAAATACAAAAAGTCTTGACGATGGGGGTGGGTCATCGGTTTTATCGCCGCTGACTCATTCATTCAAGGCTCCCCTCATGACTGACAGTAGTGCCGCCGGCGCCGCGGTGTATTCGCCGCTGACGTTGGCTCTGTATGACGCATGGGTGCTCGGAATCTCCAATCGCTATGCATGGCGTTGTCCGACCCAAACTGTGTTGCTGCCGTTCTTTCGCGCCAACGTGCGCCCGCGTCATTTGGACATCGGTGTGGGCACGGGCTACTACCTGGCAAAGACGCAACTCTCCTCGCAAACCCAGATCACCCTGCTCGACCTTAACCCCAGCAGCCTTGAAGCCGCCAAACGGCGCATCGCTCGACCGGGGACTCGCACGATCCAGCACGACGTCTTCAAGCCCATCCCGGGCGACCAGCGTTTCGATTCGATTTCCCTTTTCTACTTGCTGCATTGTCTGCCGGGGCCGCTGGATGCCAAGGCGGCGATCTTCGGCCACCTCAAGCACAATTTGCAGCCGGACGGCGTGCTGTTCGGCGCGACGATTCTGGGGGATGAGGCCGGGCACAATGCCTTTGGCCGCAAGCTCATGGCCGTGTACAACAAAAAGGGCATTTTTGGTAACCGGCGCGACACCGAAGCTGGGTTCGAGGGCCGTCTGCGCGAACACTTCCGTGACGTGACCCTCAAGCGTGAAGGATGTGTATTGCTGTTTCGCGCAGCGCAACCGATTGTCTGAGCCATTCAATGGTGATGCCTCAAGAGCACAATAAAAAAATGAATGCTGTGACGATTCTTTCGATCCGGACAACCCTATTTCAGGGCTTTTCACTGGAGACGACCGCCAAAGACGCTGTGCAGATGGGCCGCGCCATGGCGGCTCTACCCCCTGGAACACCCGTCAATATCGCTTTCTTGGGGAGCGAGAGTTTCGAGCAACGGCTGGCCGCTGTTCAGGCGTTGATCGCAGGCCGTGTCAGCCCAAGACCGATCATTTCTTCTCGACGAATTACCTCGCACTCCGTGCTTCAGTCATTTCTGGAGCAGGCGATGGCCAGTGCGCCGTTAACGGGGATATTTCTGGTGGGGGGTGATCCGCAGGTGCCGCAAGGGCCGTTCAGCGACTCGCTGGAGCTGATTGGCAGCGGGCTCCTGGACGGGCTCGACGTGCCGATGGTCGGCGTGCCTGGCTATCCGGAAGGCCACCCGCATATCCGGGATGAGGTCTTGTGGGATTACCTGACGCGGAAAATCGCTGCGCTGCGCGAGAGAGGCTTCGACGTCGAAATCACCACCCAGCTGTCATTCGACAGCCAAGCAGTCGTCACGTGGATCGAAAAAGTCCGACAGGCTGGTCTGAATGTTCCGATTCGCGTCGGCATTCCCAGCCCATCGTCGCTGACTGGCATTTTGCGGTTCGCCAAACAATGCCGGGTCGGAACGTCAGCCCAGTTGCTCCAGCGCTATGGCTGGCACGTCACATCGCTGTTGGGCACCGAAGGGCCTGAACGCTTTCTGACTGAACTGATGCAAGTGCTGGAGCAGCGAAATCTCGGAGAGGTTCGCTTGCATTTGTATCCACTGGGCGATGTGCCCAAGGCCGTCGAATGGCTGCAAACCTTTGAGCGTCAGGCTTTGGGCTGAGCGACGCTGTCAGTCAGGTTTCGGCGCGTTCGTGGCGGTCTGGCCGAACAGAATCTTCTTGCCCTCTTCGGTGACGGAGGCGCGGTTTTTCGACAGGGCCTCCCCCTGTGCGTAAGCGCGAGCCGTGGCGGGGCGTGCCTGAATCGTCTGGAACCAGCGTTTCAGGTTCGGGAAATCATCCAGATTCTGTTGCTGGCGCTGCCATGGCACCACCCACGGGTATGCCGCCATGTCCGCGATGGAATACGCTTCCCCGCCGATGAACGCCCGGCCTTCGAGACGGCGGTTCAAAACGCCATACAAGCGGTTGGTCTCATTGACGTAACGGGTGATCGCATAGGGCAGCTTTTCCGGGGCATACACCCCAAAGTGATGATTCTGACCCGCCATGGGTCCCAGCCCGCCCATCTGCCACATCAGCCATTCGGTGACGGTTTTCTTGCCGCGCACATCGGTTGGCAGGAATCGTCCGGTCTTTTCTGCCAGGTACAGCAGAATCGCACCCGATTCGAAAACCGTAATCGGCTCGCCACCGTCGGCAGGGGCCGTGTCGATGATCGCGGGCATCCGGTTGTTCGGCGAGAACGCCAGAAAGTCGGGTTTGAACTGATCCCCGGCGCTGATATCGACGGGATGAATGCGGTATTCCAGCCCGACCTCTTCGAGAAATAGAGTGATTTTGTGACCGTTGGGGGTTGGCCAGTAGTAAAGCTCGATCATCGCTGAGATTCCGTGGCAAACGAGTGAAGGGGAGTTGCGTGTGTGTGGGATGTGTCTGCGTCGAGCAAAGCAAGCACGGGCCTTACGACGCTTTCCAGCAAGGGGCGCTGTGGCCGGGCGCGGGCCAGGACGCGGATGCCGAGCAATACGCCGAGCAACAGACCGCTGACATCCATAGCCGAAAGCGACCGGGAAATACTGCCGTCAGCCTGGCCCGCTGCCACGCAACGGTAGAAAAACGCTTCGGCCCGCGTCAGGAAGTCATCGATGATTTCCTGTGCATCAGGCGCGTCTGGTACGGCTTCAAGGGCCGAGTTCACCATCATGCAGCCGCGGTGATGAACATCACTCATCGAGCGGTCGATGATTTCGACGAAGAAGGTTTCAATCGCCAGGCGCGGAGCGAGCGTGTTTTCCAGCCGCACCACCCGTTCACCAAAACTGCTTTCCAGGTAGTGCGCCAATGCCCTGCGGTAAAGGCCGCGTTTGTCACCGAATGCGTTGTAGACGCTGGCTCCGGTGATCCCCATGCATTCGATCAGGTCACGCATGGACGTCGCTTCGAAACCCTTTGCCCAAAAGCACTGGATCGCGGCGTCGAGCACAGCCTGTTCATCGAATTCTCTTGGTCTTGCCATCGCTGATGTCCTCTAAGGGGCAAACGCAGGCGTTGCGTCTTGCTCCGTAGTTCGCCTAATCTAAAACAGTCGTTCTAAAACTAAAACCTGTTTTTTCCCGACCTCGACCTTTCAGAGATGACCGCCATGATTCGTTTCTATTTTCACCCAACCCCCAATCCGGCCAAAGTTGCGTTGTTCCTGGAGGAGTCAGGTCTGGCCTATGAGGTGGTGCCGGTGGACACCAGCAAGGGCGAGCAGCATCTGCCCGAATTTCGCGCCGTAAACCCCAATGGCAAAGTCCCGGCGATCATCGACACCGACGGCCTTGGCGGCAAAGCAGTGCGCGTGTTCGATTCCAGCGCGATTCTGCTGTACCTGGGCGAAAAGACGGGTCAGTTCATGGGCGCTCCTGAAGACAAGCCCGAACTGCTGTCCTGGCTGTTCTTCATCGCGTCGGGCTTGGGGCCGTTTTCCGGGCAGGCGGTGCACTTTCAATACGCAGCCCCCGAGGGCAACGACTACGCCATCAACCGCTACCGTCGCGAAATCGAGCGTCACTACGAAGTGCTTGATACGCACCTGGCCAACCGTGAATACATCGTCGGCAACGATTACACCCTTGCCGACATTTCCACGTGGGGTTGGCTGATCAGGGCGCCTCGTGTGATGAAAGGCTCGGAAGATGCGCTCGCTGATTTCCCGCATCTCAAACGCTGGTTCCAGCGCATCGAAGCCCGCCCGGCCGCTCAACGCGCTCGAAATGTGGGGAAAGAGTTGGCGTTCAAGAAAGACATGGACGAACAAGCGAAGCGCGCGCTGTTTCCGTCGAATTATCCGAAGGTGTGATGGGCGGGTAGAGGCGCAAGGAAACGAGCAACAAAAAGCCCCCAGGCGGGGGCTTTCAAAGGCGTGCTAATCGGGCAGGAAGCCTCGGATCAAACGTTGAACCGGAAGTGCAGCACGTCGCCGTCCTTGACGATGTAGTCCTTGCCTTCCAGGCGCCATTTGCCTGCTTCTTTGGCACCGGCTTCGCCCTTGTACTGGATGAAGTCGTTGTAGGCGACGCACTCGGCGCGAATGAAGCCTTTTTCGAAGTCGGTGTGGATCACGCCTGCAGCCTGTGGCGCGGTGGCGCCGACGCGGACGGTCCAGGCGCGGACTTCTTCGACACCGGCGGTGAAGTAAGTCTGCAAGTGCAGCATCTCGTAGCCCGCGCGGATCACGCGGTTCAGGCCAGGCTCTTCGAGGCCCAGAGCTTCAAGGAACATGTCCTTCTCTTCGCCGTCGTCCAGCTCGGCGATTTCAGCTTCGATCTTGTTGCAGACCGGCACCAGCATCGCACCTTCTTCTTCGGCGATGGCGCGAACCACGTCCAGGTGCGGGTTGTTTTCGAAACCGTCTTCCGCGACGTTGGCGATGTACATGACCGGTTTGGTGGTCAGCAGATGGAAGCCCTTGATCACGGCTTTCTCATCGGCACCCATGTTCTTCATCAGGCTGCGCGCAGGCTTGCCCTCGGTGAAGTGGGCGATGAGTTGTTCCAGCAGGCCTTTTTGGACGACTGCGTCTTTGTCGCCGCCCTTGGCATTGCGGGTGACTTTCTGCAGCTGTTTTTCGCAACTGTCGAGGTCGGCGAAGATCAGTTCAAGGTCGATGATTTCGATGTCGCGTTTCGGGTCGACGCTGTTGGAGACGTGAATCACGTTCTCGTCTTCAAAGCAGCGGACCACGTGGGCGATGGCGTCGGTTTCGCGAATGTTGGCGAGGAACTTGTTGCCCAGGCCTTCACCTTTTGACGCGCCTGCGACGAGGCCCGCGATGTCAACGAACTCCATCGTGGTCGGCAGGATGCGCTTCGGGTTGACGATGTCGGCCAGCGCCTGAAGACGTGGATCGGGCATGGGCACGATGCCGCTGTTCGGCTCGATGGTGCAGAAGGGAAAGTTCTCCGCCGCAATACCGGATTTGGTCAGGGCGTTGAACAGGGTGGACTTGCCGACGTTGGGCAGGCCGACGATGCCGCAGTTGAATCCCATGGTGTTTCCCCTCAGTGATGTCAGGCCTTCTGGCTGTGCAGGACACGCATCGCTTTGGCGAAGTCGCCTGCGAGGACATCCGGCAACGCGCCGAGGGCAAAGTCGATACTGGCGTCCAGTTTTTCCTGTTCGGCGCGTGGCGCACGACCCAGTACGAAGTTGGAGACCAGGCTGGCATCGCCGGGGTGGCCGATGCCAAGCCGCAGGCGATAAAAGCCGTTTTGATTGCCGAGCTGCGCGATGATGTCGCGCAGGCCGTTATGCCCGCCGTGTCCGCCGCCCAGTTTGAGTTTGGCGACGCCCGGAGGCAGGTCGAGTTCGTCGTGGGCCACCAGTATGGCCTGCGGAGGAATCCGGAAGAAACCCGCCAGCGCTGCGACAGACTGGCCGCTGCGGTTCATGTACGTGGTGGGAATCAGCAGACGAACGTCTTGGCCTTGATGGCTGAATTTAGCCGTCAGACCGAAATACTTGCGGTCAGCCGTCAGATTGACGCGCTGTGCGCTGGCGATACGTTCAACGAAAAGAGCCCCTGCGTTATGCCGGGTCTGTTCGTATTCGGGGCCGGGGTTTCCCAGGCCGACGATCAGTTGGATGGCGGTCACGTCAGGGGCTCTTCCTTGGGTCGAGTGTGATGGTGCCGGGCACCATCACGGGTTCAACCGGCTAGCGAGTAATGATTACTCTGCTTCGCCTTCTGCGGTGCCTTCTTCTTCCTGGACGACGCGTGGAGCGTGGACGTTTGCGATGTCCAGGTCCTTGCCGTGTGCCAGAGCGACGAATTCAACACCTTTAGGTGCTTTAACGTCGGACAGGTGAACGTTGTCGCCGATTTCCAGCGCGCCCAGGTCAACTTCGATGAACTCAGGCAGATCTTTAGGCAGGCAGGACACTTCCAGTTCAGTGGTAGTGTGCGAGATTTCGCCGCCTTTCTTGATCGGAGCTTCTTCGTTGATGAAGTGCACTGGTACGGTTGCGGTCAGTTTCTGGCCAGCAACAACACGGATGAAGTCAGCGTGCATGATGAATTGCTTGGCAGGGTGACGTTGCATCGCTTTAACGATCACGTTCTGCTTGGCGCCATCAACGTTCAGTTCGATAACGTGGCTGAAAGCCGCTTCGTTTTCGAACAGTTTGGCGATTTCCTTGGCCACGATGGTCACGGATTCGGCAGCTTTGTTACCACCGTAAACAACGGCAGGGATGCTGGCGGCGTGACGCAGGCGGCGGCTCGCACCTTTCCCCAGGTCAGTACGCGCTTGGGCGTTCAGAGTAAAGTCAGTCATTTTGTATCTCCAAAATAGCCATCATCGAGCGGCGTTTGCGACCAGCGCCAACTCGATATGGGCAAAAAAGCCCCGCCCCAACAGTCACTGTTGGGGCGGGGCGCTTTTCGTCAACGGAGGTTTCGAGAGGGCAGGGCCCTTAACGGAACATCGCGCTGATCGATTCTTCGTTGCTGATGCGACGCATCGCTTCAGCGACTACCGGTGCGATATCCAGTTGGCGGATACGGTCACAGGCTTGTGCTGCAGCGGACAACGGGATGGTGTTCGTGACCACCAGTTCGTCCAGCACGGAATTTTCGATGTTTTCGATTGCGCGACCCGACAGCACAGGGTGTGTGCAGTAGGCAAAGACCTTGGCAGCGCCATGTTCTTTGAGGGCCTTGGCCGCGTGGCACAAGGTGCCGGCGGTATCGACCATGTCGTCGACCAGAATACAGGTACGACCTTCGACGTCACCGATGATGTGCATCACTTCAGAGTGATTGGCTTTCTCGCGGCGTTTGTCGATGATCCCGAGATCAACGCCCAGGGACTTGGCTACGGCACGTGCACGCACGACGCCACCGATGTCCGGGGAAACGATCATCAGGTTTTCGAAACGCTGGTCTTCGATGTCATCCACCAGAACAGGGGAGCCGTAGATGTTATCTACAGGAATATCGAAGAAGCCCTGAATCTGGTCAGCGTGCAGGTCAACGGTCAGCACACGGTCGATACCGACGACGGTGAGCATGTCCGCGACCACTTTGGCGCTGATGGCCACGCGAGCGGAACGCGGACGGCGATCCTGACGGGCATAACCAAAGTAAGGGATAACAGCGGTGATACGAGTAGCCGAGGAACGGCGGAAGGCATCAGCCATCACGACGAGTTCCATCAGGTTATCGTTGGTCGGCGCGCAGGTCGGCTGAATAATGAAGACGTCTTTACCGCGAACGTTTTCATTGATCTCAGCGGTAATCTCGCCGTCGGAGAACTTACCGACAGAGATGTCACCGAGAGGGATATGCAGCTGACGTACGACACGCCGAGCCAGATCGGGGTTGGCGTTCCCCGTAAAGACCATCATCTTGGACACGCGCAGTACCTGGAGGCTTAGGGTATGCCTGGATGACTATAGGAAAATGGCAGGGGCGGCTGGATTCGAACCAACGCATGGCAGGATCAAAACCTGCTGCCTTACCGCTTGGCGACGCCCCTGTATCTGTTGCACGAGTGCCTGGCACTCGGTTCTCTTAGAGCAGTGTCTGTAACTTTCGGTGCAACATCGAGATGTTGCTGCCTTTTGCCACAAACCCTGTAAGGGTCTCTGTAAGAAGGGCCGAGACTTTATCAGCTTCAGCTTTGCTTGGGAAGGCCCCAAACACACAACTTCCAGTTCCGGTTAACTTTGCTTCGGTAAATTTACCTAGCAAATTCAATGCGTTACGTACTTCTGGATAACGCCTTGCTACAACCGGTAAGCAGTCATTTCGACTGTTTCCCTTGGGAACGGGGCGCACTTTAATGGGCGGCGTGTCACGTGTCAACAGTGGATCTGAAAAAATTTCTGCTGTACTTACAGAGACTTGCGGCACAAGCACCACATACCAAGGTTCTTCGGGGTCTTCAGGGGTCAGGATTTCGCCCACGCCTTCGGCAAACGCGGCGTGTCCGCGCACGAAAACCGGAACGTCAGCCCCGAGCTTGAGCCCCAGCGTCGCCAGGCGATCTTCATCCCAACCCAGATGCCAAAGGTGATTGAGCCCGAGCAATGTCGTCGCCGCATCCGAACTCCCACCGCCGATACCGCCGCCCATGGGCAACAGTTTCTTGATCCAGATATCAGCGCCAAGTGGCGAGCCCGATTGCTCTTTCAGTGCGCGGGCGGCTTTGACAATCAGATTACTGTCGTGGGGGACGTCAGGGAATTCCGTTTGCAGGCGAACTTCGCCGTCTTCGCGCAGTGCGAAACTCAACTCATCGCCGTAATCCAGAAACTGAAACAGCGTTTGCAGTTCGTGATAGCCGTCCGGGCGACGGCCAAGAATGTGCAGCATCAGGTTCAGCTTGGCAGGCGCGGGAAGTGTCAATGGTTGCCGGGACATGATCATTGCCCCAGCTTGCGCGGTTGCCAGTCCTTGATGACCAGCGTGACGTCGAGATCCTGGCCGTGCAGTTTCATCCGCTCAGGCAGCCAGTAGCCGTTCTGTTCGGTGTAGCTCAGGTATTCGATTTTCCAGCCGTCCTGATCCAGATTGGACAGGCGACTGTCGCCGTCCAGGGTCAGGCTGCTTTTACTGTCGGGTGCAGGAAGGCCGCGGACCCACCAGACCAGATGCGAGACGGGCAGCTTCCAGCCCAGTTGGTCTTTGAGCAGCGTTTCGGGGTCCGGCGCGTCGTAACGGCCCTGATTGGCGACTTCCAGCGACACGGCGCCAGGGCGACCGGTCAATCGAGCGGCACCACGACCAAGAGGGCCGGAGAGGCGAATGTCGTAGTAATCCTGACGCTGCAGCCAGTAGAGGGTCCCGCTGCCAGAGTCTTTCGGAGCGCGAATCCCCACTTTGCCATTGATTTCCCAGCCGTCGAGGCTCGCGAGCTGTTGCTTGTTGGCTTGCCATTTGTTGGCGTCGCCGGTGCCCTGCACGGCTTCACGAGAGGTGATGCCGGCGCAACCGGCGAGCAGGACGATGAGGCTGAATGCAAGTACGTGGCGCAGTGACATAAATCAGAGGTTCTCGGAGCCGGTCAGGCGTTTGAGGGTGCTGCGCAGGACCGGGCTGTCAGGTTGTTGTTCGAGGGCCTTGCCCCAGACTTTACGGGCTTCGCGCTGTTGGCCTTTGGCCCAGAGCACTTCGCCCAGGTGCGCGGCGACTTCGTGATCGGGGTAGCGCTCCAGCGCCTCACGCAGCAGGCGCTCGGCTTCGTCGAGGTTGCCGAGGCGGTAATTGACCCAGCCCAGACTGTCGAGGACCGCCGGATCATCCGGGTTCAACTGGTGCGCACGCTCGATCAATTCTTTCGCTTCGGCGTAGCGGGTGGTGCGGTCGGACAGCGTGTAGCCCAAGGCGTTGAGGGCCATGGCGTTGTCCGGTTCACGCTTGAGGATCGCCCGCAGATCGGTTTCCATCTGCTTCAGATCGTTACGTTTCTCGGCCAGCATGGCGCGGGTGTAAAGCAGATTCAGGTCGTCCGGATACTGTTTGAGTGCCTGAGTCAGCACCTGCCAGCCACGATCGCTCTGATTGTTATTGGTCAGGGTTTCGGCTTCGATCAGGTACAGCTGAATGATGTAGTCGGGCTGGTCGGCGCGGGCCTGGGCCAGTCGTTTCGAGGCTTCGGCGGTACTGCCGTTGCTCATCAGAATGTCCGCCTGGCGCAGTTGGGCGGGCAGGTAATCGTTGCCCGGACCCACTTGTGCGTATTCGGCAAGGGCGTTTTGGGGATCGTTGCGCTCTTCATAAATACGACCAAGGTTCACATGCGCGGCATCGACGTGACTGCCACGGGCGACCAGGTCTTCCAGATAGCCCTGCGCTTCGTCCCATGCCTTGTTTTCCAGACACACCAGCGCCAGTGAATAACGCAGCTCGTCGTCGTCCGGGTATTGCTGGACGAGGCTGGAGAACTGCACCTTGGCGTCTTCCATGCGGTTCTGTTCAACCAGCATGCGGGCGTAGGTCAGGCGCAGGCGCTTGTCGTCCGGGTATTTCTTGATGCTTTTTTCCAGCAGCGGCATCGCTTCCTTGCCACGGTTCATGCTTTGCAGCAGACGGGCACGGAGGAGGATCGGCGCGACTTCGCCTTCGCCAGGCGGGTTGTCTTCGAGCAGTTTGAGCGAGGCGGCGCTGTCACCTTCCTGTTGCAGCAACAGGGCTTTGCCGAAAATCAGCTGACCATTTTTCGGGTATTTGGCCAGCAGGCGATCAAAGCTGTTGAGCAAGCCCTTGCGCGTATTGGAGTCGGTTTCCGCTGCCGACAGCGCGAGGAAGTCGAAGTGGGTATCGCCCTGACCTTGAAGCACCTTCTCCATATACCGCATGGAGTCGTCGTAGCGTCCGGCGCGGGCCAGTTGAATGGCGGCGGCGCGTTGTGCTTCAAGGTTGTCCGGGTCATTTCTGGCCCAGATCATCGAGGTGTCCAGTGCCGCCTGATCAGCGCCCAGGTATTCGGCAATGCGGAATGCCCGCTCCGAAATGCCGGGGTCTTGGGTCTGGATCGCCTGGGTCACGTAGTTATCCAGCGCAATGTCGAAGCGATTGCGTTGTCCGGCCAGTTCGGCGGTCAGCAGGCTGACGACCGTGTCCTGGGTAAACGATCCGTAGACCTGAGGCTTGGCCTCAGGAGCGGGCGTCGCTTCTTTCGTCGCAGCAGCAGGCTGTGGCGAAACGGAGGCCGTAGACTGGCAGCCACCAAGAACGACAAGGGCAAGGAACAACGCGGAGGATTTATTCATATAGGAGAGAGGGCGGCTTACCTGCGGTTTGAAAGCATCATGACACAAGGCAGGGAGCAAACCCACAGCCCACTTGAAAACCAGAACCCGCTATTTACAGCCCGCGCTTGGACAATTTGTCGCAGGGGCATCGCCGTAAAGCGAATCTCTATAGGGACAATAGACTGTCCCGGACGTTCTGAATGTATTGCGGTGGTTGTTCTGAATCTATTGAAGTAGGACAATTGCCGGCTTCACGTCACCATCAGCGACCTTGAATGGCCTTTCTTGCTCTGGGTATCAACCATAAGACTGCATCAGTGGATGTCCGCGAGCGCGTGGCATTTACGCCTGAGCAGTTGGTTGAAGCATTGCAGCAACTGTGTCGTCTGACCCAGAGCCGCGAAGCCGCCATCCTGTCGACCTGTAATCGCAGCGAGCTTTATATAGAGCAGGACCAGCTCACCGCTGACGTCGTGCTGCGCTGGCTGGCCGATTATCACCACCTCAATGTCGACGAACTCCGCGCCAGCGCTTACGTGCACGAGGAAGACGCCGCCGTGCGCCACATGATGCGCGTGGCTTCGGGGCTGGATTCGCTGGTGCTGGGCGAGCCGCAGATTCTCGGGCAGATGAAATCCGCCTACGCCGTGGCTCGCGAGGCCGGAACCATCGGTCCATTACTGGGGCGACTGTTTCAAGCGACCTTCAGCGCGGCCAAACAGGTGCGCACGGACACGGCCATCGGCGAAAACCCGGTGTCTGTCGCGTTTGCCGCCGTCAGCCTGGCCAAACAGATTTTCAGCGACCTGCAACGCAGCCAGGCCTTGCTGATCGGTGCGGGGGAGACCATCACGCTGGTCGCCCGACACCTGCACGATCTGGGGGTCAAGCGTATCGTGGTCGCCAACCGGACGCTGGAGCGCGCGAGCATTCTGGCGGAAGAGTTCGGCGCTCACGCGGTCCTGTTGGCTGATATCCCTGCCGAGCTGGTCAACAGCGACATCGTCATCAGTTCCACTGCCAGCCAGTTGCCGATTCTGGGCAAGGGCGCGGTGGAAAGCGCGCTGAAACTGCGCAAGCACAAGCCGATTTTCATGGTCGACATCGCCGTTCCCCGCGACATCGAGCCGGAAGTAGGCGAGCTGGACGACGTTTACCTGTATACCGTGGATGACTTGCACGAAGTCGTCGCGGAAAACCTCAAGAGTCGCCAGGGTGCAGCCCAGGCGGCAGAGGAACTGGTCAGCGTCGGCGTCGAAGACTTCATGTCGCGTCTGCGCGAACTGGCGGCGGTCGATGTGCTGAGGGCCTATCGTCAGCAAAGCGAACGCCTGCGAGACGAAGAACTGCAGAAGGCGCAACGCATGCTCGCCAACGGCAGTAACGCTGAAGAGGTACTGATGGCGCTGGCACGTGGCCTGACCAACAAACTGATGCATGCGCCAAGCGTGCAACTAAAGAAGCTGTCCGCCGAAGGCCGCGTCGATGCGCTGGCCATGGCCCAGGAACTCTTTGCCCTCAATGAGGGCTCCACGGATAAACCCCCGCAATGAAAGCTTCACTGCTCAATAAGCTGGATGTGCTCAGCGACCGATTCGAAGAATTGACCGCGCTGCTGGGCGACGCCGAAGTCATTTCCGATCAGACTAAATTCCGTGCCTATTCCCGTGAATACGCGGAAGTCGAGCCGGTGATTCAGGTCTATACGCAGCTGCGAAAAGTACAGCGCGACCTCGAAGGCGCCCAGGCGCTGCTCAAGGACAGCGACCCGGACATGCGTGAAATGGCAGTCGAAGAAGTGCGCGAAGCCAAAGATCAGTTGCTGGTGCTGGAAGGCGATTTGCAGAAAATGCTGCTGCCCAAGGACCCCAACGATGGCCGTAACGTGTTTCTGGAGATCCGCGCGGGCACCGGGGGTGACGAGGCAGCGATTTTCTCGGGTGACTTGTTCCGCATGTATTCGCGTTACGCCGAGCGCCGGGGCTGGCGGGTGGAAATCCTTTCCGAAAACGAAGGCGAGCATGGTGGCTTCAAAGAAGTCATCGCCCGGGTCGAAGGCGAGAATGTCTACGGCAAACTGAAGTTCGAATCGGGTGCGCACCGCGTGCAACGAGTGCCCGAGACTGAATCTCAGGGGCGCATTCACACGTCGGCCTGCACGGTCGCGGTGTTGCCTGAGCCGGACGAGAAGCAGGCGATCGAGATCAATCCGGCGGATTTGCGCGTGGATACGTTCCGCTCATCGGGCGCCGGCGGTCAGCACGTCAACACCACCGACTCGGCGATTCGTATCACGCATTTGCCAACCGGCACCGTCGTCGAGTGCCAAGAAGAGCGTTCCCAGCACAAGAACCGCGCCCGGGCCATGTCCTGGTTAGCGGCCAAACTCAACGATCAGCAAACCGCAGCGGCCGCCAACGCCATCGCCAGCGAGCGTAAATTGCTGGTGGGTTCGGGAGACCGTTCGGAGCGGATTCGTACGTATAACTTTCCACAGGGGCGGGTGACGGATCATCGTGTGAACCTGACCTTGTATTCGCTGGATGAAGTTTTGGCCGGCGGGGTCGATGCAGTGATAGAACCGTTGCTTGCCGAGTATCAGGCAGATCAACTTGCGGCACTGGGTGAGTAAATGACCATCATCGCCAGCTTGTTAAGAAACGCTGAACTGCCGGATTCTCCGACAGCCCGTCTGGATGCTGAACTGCTGTTGGCGGCTGCCTTGGGCAAGCCGCGCAGCTTTTTGCACACCTGGCCGGAGCGTATTGTCAGCACCGAAGCCGCTCAGGCGTTCGACGGCTATCTGCAGCGTCGTCGCACGGGGGAGCCGGTGGCGTACATTTTGGGGCAACAGGGTTTCTGGAACATCGACCTTGAAGTCGCGACGCACACGCTGATTCCCCGGCCGGAAACCGAAATGCTGGTGGAAACCGCATTGGAGTTGCTGCCGGGGGCGATTCCCCATCGCTTGCTCGACCTTGGAACTGGCACGGGGGCCATCGCGCTGTCGCTGGCCAAGGACCGTCCGCAGTGGAACGTCACGGCGGTGGATCGGGTGGATGAAGCGGTGGAGCTTGCCGAGCGCAACCGACAGCGTCTGCACCTGGATAACGCCAATGTCCTGCGCAGCCACTGGTTCAGCGCCGTCGAGGGCCAGCGGTTCGACCTGATCCTCAGCAACCCTCCTTATATAGCGTCCAACGATCCTCACTTGGTAGAAGGTGACGTGCGCTTCGAGCCGAGTAGCGCGCTGGTCTCGGGCACCGATGGCCTCGACGATCTGCGTCTGATCGTGTCACAGGCGCCAGCCCATCTGGCAGCAGGTGGCTGGCTGTTGCTGGAACATGGCTACGATCAGGGCGCCGCAGTGCGCGATCTGCTCAACACCCATGGCTTCGAACAGATCCAGACCCGCCGCGATCTGGGGGATCACGAACGCATCACTTTCGGGCGCGTGCCGTGCTGAACGACGAAGAACTGCTGCGCTACAGTCGGCAGATTCTGCTGCAACAGGTTGATATCGACGGCCAGATGCGCCTCAAGCAGAGCCGTGCGCTGATCGTCGGCGTCGGCGGACTGGGTTCGCCGGTCGCGCTGTATCTGGCCGCTGCCGGGGTCGGGGAATTGCACCTCGCGGACTTCGACACGGTCGATCTGACCAACCTGCAACGTCAGATCATTCACGACACCCAGAGCGTTGGGCAGGGCAAGGTCGATTCCGCGATGGCCCGGCTGACCGCGATCAACCCGGACGTGAAGCTGGTGCCCCATCGTGTGGCGCTGGATGAAGATTCGCTGGCTGCGGTGGTCGACGCCGTGGATCTGGTGCTCGACTGTTCCGACAATTTCACCACCCGCGAGGCCGTCAACGCGGCCTGCGTCGCTGCGGCTAAACCGCTGGTGAGTGGTGCTGCGATTCGGCTGGAAGGGCAGCTCTCGGTGTTCGACCCGCGTCGCGCCGACAGTCCGTGCTACCACTGTTTGTATGGGCACGGGAGTGAGAGCGAACTGACGTGCAGCGAAGCCGGTGTCATCGGTCCGCTGGTCGGGCTGGTGGGGAGCCTGCAAGCCCTTGAAGCGCTTAAACTGCTGGCCGGTTTTGGCGATCCGATGGTGGGGCGGTTGCTGTTGATCGACGCCTTGGGCACGCGATTCCGCGAACTGAAAGTCAAACGTGATCCGGGTTGCCGTGTGTGCGGTGCAACCCATGGCTAGAACGGTCGAACATGGCTAGAGACAACGACGCGCCGGTAGGTGTGTTCGATTCCGGTGTCGGCGGGCTGTCGGTGCTGGGTGAAATTCATCAACTGCTGCCCAATGAATCCCTGCTGTACGTTGCCGACTGCGGGCATATCCCCTACGGCGAAAAAACCCCAGAGTTCATTCGCCAGCGTTGCGTCGATATCGCAGAATTTTTTCGCGAACAGGGCGCCAAGGCGTTGGTGATCGCCTGTAATACGGCCACTGTGGCAGGGGTCGCCGATCTGCGTCAGCGTTACCCGGATTGGCCCCTGGTCGGCATGGAGCCTGCGGTCAAACCCGCTGCGGCAGCGACTAAAAGCGGCGTAGTGGGCGTGCTGGCAACCACCGGGACCCTGCAAAGCGCGAAGTTCGCGGCTTTGCTGGACCGTTTCGCAACGGACGTTCACGTGATTACCCAACCGTGTCCGGGGCTTGTCGAGCTGATCGAAACCGGCGACCTGGTCAGCCCGGTCATTCGGCAGTTATTGCAGGGTTACGTGGACCCACTGCTGGCAGCGGGTTGCGACACCATCATCCTTGGTTGCACCCACTATCCATTCCTCAAACCGCTGCTGCGCGAGATGATTCCGGAGTCGATCACCCTGATCGATACGGGCGCTGCAGTTGCCCGTCAACTCCAGCGGCTACTCAGTCAGCGGGACCTTCTCGCCAGCGGAAGGCCTCTGCCAACGCAGTTCTGGACGAGCGGCAGTCCAGAAAATTTCAGAAACATCCTACCGTTACTATGGAAAAAATCTGACAGTGTGCGAAGCTTCGTCTCGTGAAAAAAACGTGAATAGCACTGTTCCGCGCTGAACTTATGTTCACCGGCAGATTTCTACACCCGGTCTGTTGATATAAAAATTTCTAACTGCACTCGGAAATGGGAAGTTTCAGATGAAGCGACTGTTTTGTTTGGCTGCGATTGCGGCTGCGTTGTCGGGGCAAAGTGCGATTGCACAGGCTGATGGGGTTGAGTTCTCAGTGGGGCACACTGGCGAGTCGACCATGACCTATCGTCTGGGCGCGCAGTTTGATTGGGATAAAAGCTGGTGGCAGACCAGCGTCGGTCGTTTGACCGGTTACTGGAGCGGGGCCTACACCTATTGGGAAGGCGACAAGAGTGCGAGCAACAACAGCCTGTCGTTCTCTCCGGTGTTCGTTTATGAGTTCGCTGGCGACAGCGTCAAACCCTATATCGAAGCCGGTATCGGTGGTGCTGTGTTCCAGCGCACCGAAGTCGAAGGCAACAAAATGGGCAGCGCCTTTCAGTTCGAAGACCGTATCGGTTTCGGCCTGCGTTTCGCCGGTGGACATGAAGTGGGCCTGCGTGCCACTCACTACTCCAATGGCGGCATGACCAGCGACAACGACGGGATCGAAAGCTACGCCATCCATTACACGATGCCGTTCTGAATACCGTTCGATAGTCACTGACTGTAGGAGCATGGCTTGTCCCGCGATCTGCTGCGAAGCGGCAGCAAACCGGCTAACGCAGTGTGTATGACACACCGTATCGTCTGGTTTCACGACGGGTTCCCCGCCGATCGCGGGACAAGCCACGCTCCTACAGTTGACAAGCGCAGTTGACGAGCGGCGATCACAGATACGCCGTCGCAATCCCTTCCCGCTCGGTGATGCACTCCGGCGAACCCATCTCGAATTCCCTGCAGATCAGCGGCCTTCGCTCGTAGATCGTGCACCGCATCGTGTCGCGATCCAGTGCCGCACACCAGCCGTCATCCAGGCGCAGCATCACCTCACCGCCCCAATCGTCAGTGTCGATGAAGCGTTCGGGCACGCCCGTGTCAGTGATCAGCATCACTTCCAGCTGACAGCAGCAGGCGGCGCAGGTTGAGCACGTTACGGCAGGCTCGGCAGGCGTGACGGGGAGTTGAAGCAGGGGGATGGCAGTCATGGGCCGCAGTGTAAAGCAGCGGCTGGTGCATCGGGGGCTGGTCTGACGGACGCGGCTTTCAAGCGGACGCTTCGTGGCGGTGCGCTTGACGGAACCACGCCGCGAGCCAATGCAGCAACGGAAAAACCACCGCCCAGATTGCGCCGATGATGAATGCACTCGGCCACACGCCTAATGGCAAATGAACATAGGTCAGGTGAGAGCCCGCGATGTAGGACGCCGGGCCTCCAATAGCGCCAAGCGCGCTGCCGAGCCACCAGGGCCGGGCGGTCCACGCCAGGCAATGCCCCAGCGTTGTCGCCAGCAACGGCCACAACAAGGCGAGCCACAACGGAATGACGCGACCGGCTTCGCTAAAATCGAACACCCCGACTTTGATCAACGCACTGTCGATCACGCAGCCTAGCGCGAACACTGTCATCAGCAATTTGCCCTCGGCCTGCCAAGAGCCGATCAGCCACAAATGGACCAGCAAAATCGCAAGCACGAGCAACAGCCACCCGCTGTTTCCACCCAACACACAGGTGAACCAGCCGATCTGAAACAGCGCCGCGTTGGCCAGCTTTTTAAGCATCGAACCGCCCCAACAGCGGCGCCGTGATCGCGCGGGGTTTGGCCAGCAGCAACTGCGCGGTGCCAATGGTGCGCTCCAGAAAACCGCCCTCGCAGTAGCACAGGTAAAACTCCCACAAACGCAGGAAATAATCGTCGTAGCCAAGCTCGGTCAGGTAGCCGGCCGCGTTGCGGAAGTTGTCGTGCCACATGCGCAAGGTCCGTGCGTAATGCAGCCCGAAATCCTCCATGTGCAGCAGGTTCATGTCGGTGTCCTTGCTGACGATGTCCAACATCCGGGTGACTGAAGGCAGCGCGCCGCCGGGGAAAATGTAGCGCTGGATGAAATCCACACTGCGCATGGCCTGCACATAACGCTGTTCGCGGATGGTGATCGCCTGCAGCAGCATCAGGCCGTCGTCCTTGAGCAACCGCGTGCATTGCTTGAAATACGTCGGCAGAAAGCGATGGCCCACTGCTTCGATCATCTCGATGGACACCAGTTTGTCGAACTGGCCCGTCAGGTCGCGGTAGTCGCTGAGCATCAACGTGATCTGCTCGCCCAGGCCCAGTTCGGCGATGCGCTTTTCGGTGTACGCGAACTGCTCTTTCGAAAGGGTCGTGGTGGTGACCTTGCAGCCGTACTGCTGCGCAGCGTAGATCGCCATGCTGCCCCAGCCGGTGCCGATTTCCAGCAGATGATCGGAAGGCTTGAGCGCCAGTTTCTGACAGATGCGCTCCAGCTTGTTCAGCTGCGCCTGTTCCAGCGTGTCGTCGGGGCTGAGGAATTGCGCCGCCGAGTACATCATCGTCGGGTCGAGAAACTGCTCGAACAGGTCGTTGCCCAGGTCGTAATGGGCGGCGATGTTTTTCTGCGACCCCTTGCGGGTGTTGCGGTTGAGCCAGTGCAGGCCTTGCACGAATGGCCGACTCAGTCGCGCCAGCCCGCCTTCCATTGCATCGAGGACGTCCAGATTGCTGACGAACACGCGAACCACAGCGGTCAGGTCCGGTGTGGTCCAGTAGCCGTGAATGAACGCCTCGCCCGCGCCAATCGAGCCATTGCTGGCGACCAGCCCCCACGCGGCCGCGTCCTGCACGTGAATTTCGCCTTGCAGCGCCGCGCCTGCCGCACCGAACACGTGGCGGTTGTCGTTTTCGTAGACCACCAACTGGCCGTAGCGCAGGTGCTCAAGCTGCCGCAGTACGCCGCGTCGCAGCAGGTTGGAGGTCAGGCTGTTGGCGCCGAACCCGGCAGATACGCTACTGCTTTTCATGACGTCGTTCCTTCTGTTGAGCGGCGGCAATGCGGTACGAGCCTTCGGCGGCCTGATGGGAAAAAATCGGTATGCGTTTGACGAACAGTCGCAGCGCCTGCCAATAAATGGCGAGGCAAGTCTTGGCGGTCATCCACGGGAAGCTCAGCAGATGACGGTGCAACGTCGCGCGGCTCATGGGCTGGCGTTGCAGATTGAGCGTGGCGTCGAACATCTTTTCGTCGCCCTGCCAGTCGGCCATGTGCACGCCGAGGCGCTCATCGGGCTGGCTGAAGCTCATGCGGTATTCCAGATCCCGCGGCAGAAACGGCGAGACGTGAAACGCCTTGGCCACGGCGAAATGCTGATGGCCCTCGGCGGTACTGGCGGGCAGGACGTAGTGATAGCGCTCGCGCCACGGCGTGTTGGTGACTTCGCAGACAATCGCGGCCAACGTGCCGTCCAGTTCGAAGCAATAGAAGAAGCTCACCGGGTTGAACGACAGGCCCCAACTGCGCGCCTGGGTCAGCAGGCAGATGCGGCCCAGCGGCGCGCGGCCCAAGGATTGGCGAATGATCTCGCGCACGGCGCCGGTCAGCGAAATGCCCCGGCGGGTGTATTCGCGCAGGTAATCATTGGGCCGAAACGAAAACGGCGCCAGACGCCCCACCCCGGCGAACGGAGACAGGCGCATCACGGCGTCCTGTTCATCGAGGTCGAGGTACAGCATGCCGATGCGGTAGGTGAACGCGTGGGCCCTCGGCGCGAAACGTCGATGGGTGATCAGGCCGCTGTAAAGGGCGCTGTTCATCGGCAGGCTGCTCACAGTGATTCTCCGAAGGCGGACGCCACGCGCAGCGCGCTGACGACGCCGTCTTCATGAAAGCCGCTGGCCCAGTACGCGCCGCAGTAATAGGTGTGTTGCGCGCCAAACAGTTCTTGCCAGCGGGCTTGGGCGGCAATGCCGTTGAGGCTGTATTGCGGATGGGCGTAGCGGTAGCGCGCCAGAATCTTGCTCGGGTCGATGGCCGGGGTCTGGTTGAGGCTGACGCAAAACGTGGTGTCGCTGTCGATGCCTTGCAGGATGTTCATCGCGTAGGTGACGGCGGCTGATTGATCGCCCGCGCCGCCTAGCCGGTAATTCCAGCTGGCCCAGGCGAGCGGGCGTTTGGGCAGCAGGCGGGTGTCGGTGTGCAGCACCACGTCGTTGTCGGCGTAGGGCAGGGCGCCGAGAATGTCTCGCTCGTTGGCGCTTGGTTCGGCCAGCATCGCCAGGGCCTGATCGCTATGACAGGCGAAAATCACCTTGTCAAAACGCTCGCTGCCGCTGGCGCTGTGCACCGTCACCCCGTCGCTGTCGCGCTCGACGCGGCTGACCGGGCATCGCAGGCGAATGCGTTCCCGGAACGAGGCCGTCAATGGCTCGATGTAGCGGCTTGAGCCCCCTTCGATCACGCACCATTGCGGCCGGTTGCTGACGGACAGCAAACCGTGATTCTTGAAGAAACGCACGAAGAATTGCAGTGGAAACCCCAGCATGTCTTTCAACGACATCGACCAGATCGCCGCGCCCATGGGCACGATGTAATGGTCGGTGAAGCGCTGGCCATAGCCTTCGGATTTCAAGTAGGCGCCGAGGGTGGTGTCGGCGGCGATGCGCTGGCTTTGCAGGTCGGCGAACGCCTGTTTATTGAAGCGCAAAATGTCCCGCAGCATGCCCCAGAAGGTCGGCGACAGCAGGTTGCTGCGCTGGGCGAAGAGGCTGTTGAGGTTGTTGCCGTTGTACTCGGTCTGGCTGTGCGGATCGCACACCGAAAAGCTCATCTCGGTGGGTTTGAACGCCACGCCCAGCTTGCCGAGCAGCTTGATGAAGTTGGGGTAGGTCCAGTCGTTGAAGACGATGAACCCTGTGTCGATCGCGTGGGTCTTGCCGTTCACCGTCACGTTAACCGTGTGCGTGTGCCCGCCGATCCAGCTGTCAGCCTCAAACACGGTAATGTCATGCACGCGGTTGAGCAGCCAGGCGCTGGTGAGGCCGGAAATGCCGCTGCCGATGATCGCGATCTTCATTGCGCGCCCTCGCGTTGGCCGGGAGCCGAACCAGAAGCGCGCACCATGCGTTTGCTCAGCGCCAGTTGCAGACGACCGGGCAGAATCGCCATGGCCTTGAGCGTGAGGATCAGCAGGAACGGGAAGGAAATTTCCAGAGGGCGCCGGGTTTTCTCCAGACGCTGCGCAATGAAGTGGGCGGCTTTTGGAGCAGACCAGCGCAACGGCATCGCGAAATCGTTCTTCGCAGTGAGCGGCGTATCGACGAAACCGGGGTTGATCAACGTGACGTCGACGTTTTCGTGGGCCAAGTCGATGCGCAGCGACTGAAACAGGTAGCGCAAACCGGCTTTCGACGCGCCATAGGCTTCCGAGCGGGTCAGCGGCAGAAACGCCACCGAACTGGCGACACCGACGAGGTGAGGGCGTTTGCCCAGGCGCAGTAGAATCAGCGCTTCCTGAACGCAATACGAGGTGGCGATGAGGTTGGTTTTCACCACCCGCTCGACCAGCCGCGCGTCGAATTGGTGGGTGTCGACGTATTCACAGGTGCCCGCGTTGAGGATCGCGGTGTCCAGCGCACCCCAGACCTGAGCGATGCGTTCGCCAATCGCCGTCACCTGTTGCAGGTCGGTGACGTCGCCGGGTGCGAGCAGTACCTGATCGGGGAATCGCTGCTCCAGTGCCTCCAGCGGCGCGACGCTGCGGGCCGTCAGCGCGACCTCGTGGCCGGCGTTCAGCAGCTCTTCCGCGAGCGCCAGGCCAATCCCGCTGCTGGCGCCGGTCAACCAGATGCGGCGCGTCATGCGAGCCTCCTTTTGAGCCAGCCGATCATGCGGCCCATCACCGGCAGATGCTCATAGAGCAGCGCGCCTGCGTCGAAATAGTCGCGGTGTTGAAACACCTTGTTCTCGGCCCACAACAGGTGCGAGCAACCTTGCACGGCAATCGGCTCGCCCTGGTTGAGGCGCGGATGGCGGTAGGTCATGGTCCAGCGCAAATAGCCCTTGCCCTCGCGCACTTGGTCGAAGGCGTGAAACTCGAACGACAAATCCCGAACGTTGGCGTACAGCTCGGCGAAATACCGGTGCAGCTCGGGCAGGCCGTGGACCTCGTGCAACGGGTCGGCGAAGTCAATGTCCGCGCTGTACAACTCGTCCAGCAGATGCAGGTTGTCTTTGTCGAGTTCGGCGAAGCGCCGGGCGTAGTCGCGCAGGAATTCACTCATGGTGTTGAGTCTCTGCTTGTCGATGGGGCAGGGATTTGAACGCCGTGAGCGCGCGCTCGCGGCTGGCCTTCAGGTTGACGATGGGCGAGGGGTAGCCTTCGACGCCAAACAGCCCGCCGAGGGACGACGGATCGTGAATGTCGCGCTTGTTCAGGTCTTTCAGCTCCGGCACCCAATACTTGATGAACAGGCCTTCCGGGTCGAATCGCTCGGACTGGTTCAGCGGGTTGAAGATGCGGAAATACGGCGAGGAATCCGTGCCGGTGGACGAACTCCATTGCCAGCCGCCGTTGTTCGCTGCCAGGTCGCCGTCGATCAGATGCTGCATGAAGAACCGCTCGCCTTCACGCCAGTCGAGCAGCAGGTTCTTGGTCAGAAACATCGCCACGATCATGCGCAGGCGGTTGTGCATCCAGCCGGTGTGCACCAATTGCCGCATTGCTGCATCGACGATGGGAATCCCGGTGCGGCCTTGTTGCCAGGCTTCCAGCTCCTTGGGCGCGTGACGCCATTTCAAGGCTTCGGTTTCAGGCCGGAACGCGCGATGGCGGGAGACACGCGGGAAGCCGACCAGGACGTGCTTGTAGAACTCGCGCCACAGCAGCTCGTTGATCCAGGTCACCGAGCCGACGTTGCCGGTCTCGAACTCGCCGTTGTTGCTGCGCAAGGCCGCATGCAGGCACTGACGGGGCGACACTACGCCCGCCGCCAGGTACGCAGAGAGCTGGCTGGTGCCAGGCTTGGCGGGGAAATCGCGCTCGTCGTTGTAGTAATGCACCTGGTCGTCGGTGAAGTGTTCAAGACGTTTGCGCGCTTCATCTTCACCGGCAGGCCAGAGCTTGCGCACCGCGTCAGAGGGTGCCGCGAAGCCTTTGACGTGATCAGGCACGGCGTCGCTTTTCACATGCACGGGCGACTGTTTGCTCGGCAAGCGAATCACCGACGGCATCGAATGGTGCAAGCGCTGGTAACAGACTTTGCGGAACTGGGTGTAGACCTTGAAGTAACCGCCGGTCTTGGTCAGCACGCTCCCGGGCGGGAAGAACAGCTGATCGAGGTGACGGGTGAAGCCGATGCCGTGTTCATCAAGCGCCGCTTGGACGGCCTTGTCCCGGTTATCTTCGTTGACACCGTATTCTTCGTTGACGTGCACATGCTCGACGTTGTGGGCCGTGCACAGGTCCAGCAGGGCTTTCGGCGCCTTGTCCCACGTGTTGGCGTGCACGATCAGCAGCGGGACGTTGAGGGCGTTCAGTTCGTGCTTCAAGGCTTCAAGGTTGCGCAGCCAAAAGTCGACTTTGTTCGGCGAATCGTCATGGCTCTGCCACTGCGCGGGACTGATCATGTACACAGCCAGCGTCGGTCCCTGCTTCATCGCAGCGCTCAAGGCGGTGTTGTCGTGTACGCGCAGGTCGGTGCGCAGCCAGATCAATTGCATGCTCTTGAATCCTTAAATGATGTCCAGACGTTGAAGTGCGGTCTGGGCGGTCAAGGGGTCTTCGGCCAGAGTGAGTCCGGCGACCTCACTGACAGATACGGATAACTCGGCCGAATGGATGCGCACGGTCGGACCAATAATCAATTTCGGGCAGTCAATGGCGTTCAACAGGCGGGGGAGCTGGCTCAGGTTCAGCGGCTTGCTGGAATAGAACAGCACCGCGCGCGGCTTGAGGTGCTCGCACGCCAGGCCCAATTCCCCCGCTGGCACCGGCCAATCGAAGACCTCCACCGGGCAGTCGGCGCTGCTCACCAGCCAGGCCGTCAGCCACAGGTGCGGTTCGAGTGGCACATCGGACTGATTGATCAGCAACACAGGGGCGCCGCTGACTTGACGATTGTTGTGGTAAAGCCGTGCCCCGAATTTGCTCCGTAGCCAGGAATAGAAAAACACCCGTTCCAACTGGGCGCCGAACTGGCCTTGCCAGCGTTGTTCCAGCGTCGCCAGCAACGGCAGCAACAATTGCTCGCAGAGGGTGCGCGGCGGGTAGAGCGACATGGCCTGATTAAGCGTGTCGTCCAGTCGCCGTTCCGACAGGGTCGTGATCGCTTGCAAGAGCGTCTGCCGGAGCTGATCCCAATCACTTTCGATGCTCGGCGGCGGTGCCTGCTGATCGTCGATCAACTGCTTGACCTGACTGACCGACACCCCACGATTGAGCCAGGTGAGGATCGTCAGCACCCGCTCCACATGGGCCGTGCTGTAGAGGCGATGGCCCTTGGGTGTGCGATGGGGAACGATCAGCCCATAGCGACGCTCCCAGGCGCGCAGGGTCACGGCGTTCACCCCGGTCAGGCGGGCCACTTCGCGGATGGGGAGCCAACCCTCTTCGAGGGCGTGGGCGTAATCCTGCGTGTCGTTTAGCGGTTCGATGTCTTTCATGGTTTAAATCGCGTTACGCAGGCTGAGGTTTTCCGGATGCGGTTGCAGGTACACCTGCAGCGCGATGTACGGGTCCGGGTGTTGGCGAAAGTGGTGTTTGAGCAGCGTCAGCGGCACCACCAGCGGCACGATGCCCTGGTGGTACTGGTTGATGACGGTCTGGATTTCCTGCTTGTCGGCGGCACTGATGGTTTCGCGCAGGTACCCGCAAATGTGCTGCAACACGTTGGTGTGGGTACGGCGCGTGGCTGGTTTTTTCAGGGCCGCCATCAGTTCGCTGAAGTAGCGCGGCGCGATGTCGTTGGGATCGCAGCGGCCCATGTTGCCCAGCAGGTTGCCCAACGCCTTGTACTGAATCGGGTCATTGGCCATCAGTTGGTATTTGTAGCGGGAATGAAATTCGGTGAGGGCGCGACGGGTAACGCCTTCTTTCAGCAACTGTTGCCAGGCGGCGTAGGCGTAGACGCGGGTGATGAAGTTCTCGCGCAGCACCGGGTCGTTCAGGCGGCCGTCTTCTTCCACGGGCAGATTGGGGTGTCGGGCGCAGAATGCCTGGGCGTAGATACCGCGACCGCCCGCATCGAACGGCGCACCGTTGTCGCGATACACCTTGACCCGCTCCAGCCCGCAGGACGGCGATTTCTGCATGAAGATGTAGCCGCAGATGTCGCTCATCTCTTCGGCCATGTGCGCGCCGTAATCGGCCAGCGGCTGGGTCACGTTCATGTCTTCGTGGACACTGCCCACGGCTTGCGGATGCTCCGGGTCGCCCACCAGCCGAATCGCCTCGCGCGGAATCCCCATGCCGATGGCGACTTCAGGGCACGCGGGGACGAAATCGAAATATTCGTGCAACGCCCGGGTCAGCAGGTGTGATTCTTTATGGCCGCCGTTGTACCGAACCTCAACGCCCATCAGGCAGGCGCTCACCCCCAATTTAGGCTTGGATTTCTGTTCCGGCGATTGATCGGCGGGTACGGACATAGACAAACCTCGATAAACTTTCTTGTACAGACTGACAGCGCTGTACAACTTCTGTTCATCATAGGTTTGAGGTTGTACAAGTCAAATGATTTGTACAGCTATTGGCGACTTGTAGGAGTGAGCTTGCTCGCGATGCGTTATTTCAGGCGCTGCGATGCTGACTATGTCGACGCCTCGCGAGCAAGCTCACTCCTACAGAGAGGGAATGCTGCAAGGCTATTTCCACCCCATCAACCAGCGTTCATCGTCCTGCAACGCTTGCCAGGGGAAACGCTCGCTGCGTTGGGTCAGCACCGCCTGCAGTTCGATTTCCAGCACCGTGCCTTCTTCGTCGCGGAAGAGTTCGGTCACCAGAAAGTGTTTTTCGCGATGGCGAGGATGGGCTGCTGTCCATTTCGACAGCAGCAGTTTGCGTGGATTGAGGCGATTCACTTGAGGTGTTCGAGCAAACGGCGCGCAGCTTCTTGACCGCTGAGCCAGGCCCCTTCGACTCGCCCGGACAGGCACCAGTCGCCACACACATAAAGGCCCAGATCCGGATCGGACAGTGCGCCGACTTCACGTCCGCCTGCCGGTCTGGCGTACAGCCAGCGGTGGGCGAGGGTAAACGCCGGGGCGGGCATCGCGCAGTTGATCAGCTCGGCGAACGCGCCGTGCAGATGATCGATGACCTGCTCGCGGGGCATGTCCAGATGCTGACGACTCCAGGCGCTGGTCGCATGCAAGACCCACGTGTCCATCGTGCTGTCGCGTCCAGGTTTGCTGCGGTTGCGGGCGAGCCAGTCGATGGGGCTGTCCTGTACGAAGCAGCCCTCCAATGGGGTGTCCAGCGGTGTGTCGAACGCCAGTGCCACGGCCCAGGTCGGCTCCATTTTCACTCCGGCCACGACGCTTGCCAGCTTCGGTGCCGCAGCCAGCAGCGTTGTCGCTTGAGGGGCGGGAATGGCGATGACCACCTGACTGAACGGCCCATGATTGCGGCCGTCAGCGTCGATCAGGTGCCAGTTCTCTTCGCCCCGGAAGACCTCGGTGATGCGGCAGGAGAACGTGACGGGCATATCACTGAGCATCGCCCGGGTGATCGCGCTCATGCGCGGCGTGCCAACCCAACGCACTTGCTCGTCCGGGGACAGGCTCAGCGCGCCATTCTGAAAGTTGTAGAGCTTGGGTTTCCATTCAGCGACGTGACCTTCGGCCTGCCACTGTTGAACCGCAGCGGCGAAGCGACGATCACGGGCCGTGAAATATTGCGCGCCCATGTCCAGGGCACCCGCATCGCTGCGCTTGCTGGACATGCGTCCGCCGCTGCCACGACTCTTGTCGAAAAGGTGGATGCCATGCCCGGCAGCTTGCAGTGCGCGGGCGGATGAGAGTCCGGCGATACCGGTACCGATGATTGCGATGGGTACAGTCATAGGGGCCTCGTTACCTTGTCTGCACAGACTACGCCGACGTCAAAACCTGTACAATGCTGTTTTTCGGTATAACTTATCGTCCCTCGACGTTCAGGACGTTGATCGCCTCGCGATCCATCTTGAGTGTGATGTTCTTAAGTGTGACGCCTGCTCGGAATCGTTCAACTGCGCGAACGGATTAATCGAACGTACGGTTCAGAAGCCGTTCTCTATAGCGTGGCCTACTCTCCCTTCACAAGCGCGTTGTTTGTGAAGAAATAGACTACCGATTTGCGACGAACGCCACGCGAGGAAGACACTCATGCACATCTTGCTGACCGGCGGTACAGGCTTGATAGGCCGTCGCCTGTGCCGACACTGGCTCGATCAGGGCCATCGACTGACAGTCTGGAGCCGCAAGCCCGACGATGTGCCGCGACTGTGCGGTGCCAGCGTGCGCGGCATCGCTCATCCCGATGACCTTGGCAGCGAACCGGTCGATGCCGTCATCAACCTGGCCGGCGCCCCGATTGCCGACCGTCCCTGGACCCGCAAGCGCAAAATGCTGCTGTGGGACAGCCGCATCACCCTCACCGAACAACTCATCACCTGGCTTGAACGTCGCGAGCAAAAGCCCGGCGTATTGATCTCGGGATCAGCCGTGGGCTGGTACGGCGACGGCGGTGAGCGGGAGTTGGACGAAACTTCGCAACCCGTCAGCGAAGATTTCGCCAGCCGCCTGTGCATCGCCTGGGAAGAAACGGCCCAGCGCGCCGAGGTCTTTGGCATTCGCGTGGTGTTACTGCGAACCGGTCTGGTGCTGGCCCGCGACGGCGGGATGATGCAGCGTCTGTTGCCGCCGTTCAAAATGGGCATGGGCGGACCGATCGGCAACGGACGCCAATGGATGCCGTGGGTCCATATCGATGACCAAATCGCCGCGATTGATTTTCTGTTGAACCGAGAGGACGCACAGGGCCCCTATAATGCCTGCGCGCCATCACCGGTTCGTAACCGTGATTTCGCCAAGACACTCGCCGGGATTCTGCACCGTCCTGCGTTCATGCCCATGCCGGCCATCGCGCTGCGGGTCCTGATGGGCGAACTGTCGATTCTGTTGTTGGGCGGCCAGCGCGCTCGCCCGAACCGGTTGCTGGAAGCCGGATTCACGTTCCGATTCACCGATCTGCACGCGGCCCTGGAAGACCTGTTGGGCCGCCACTGACATCAAGGTGTTGCATGACCGATCACGCGTTACTGCTGGTAAACCTGGGTTCGCCAGCCTCCACCGACGTTGCGGATGTTCGCCGCTACCTCAATCAGTTCCTGATGGACCCTTACGTTATCGATTTGCCGTGGCCGGTGCGCCGCTTGCTGGTGTCGCTGATCCTGATCAAACGCCCGGAGCAATCGGCCCACGCCTATGCGTCGATCTGGTGGGACGAAGGCTCGCCCCTCGTTGTGTTGAGCAAGCGTCTGCAACAGGCGATGACGAAGGAATGGAAACACGGCCCGGTCGAGCTGGCGATGCGATACGGCGAGCCGTCGATTGGAACGGTATTGACCCGTCTGGCGGCGCAGGGCACCAAGAAGGTAACGCTGGCGCCGCTGTACCCGCAGTTTGCCGACAGCACGGTGACCACCGTCGTCGAAGAGGCCCGCCGTGTGATTCACGAGAAAAAGCTGAGTTTCGAGCTGGCGCTGCTGCCGCCGTTCTTCAACCAGCCCGAGTACCTCGACGCGCTGGTGCAGAGCGTCAGGCCACATCTGGAACAAGATTACGATCACCTGCTGCTCAGTTTTCACGGTTTACCCGAGCGCCACATCAACAAGCTCGATCCCACTGGGAATCACTGCTTCAAGAACGGCAACTGCTGCGAAACGGCGTCTCCCGAAGTGCTGGCGGTCTGTTACCGGGCGCAGTGCATGCGCTCATCGGCCGAGTTCGCCAAGCTGATGGGCATCCCCGATGGCAAATGGTCGGTGTCGTTTCAGTCACGGCTCGGACGCGCCAAATGGATCGAACCCTACACCGAAGCGCACTTGGCCGAACTGGCGGGGCAGGGCGTGAAGAAGTTGCTGGTCATGTGCCCGGCGTTTGTGGCGGACTGCATCGAGACGCTGGAAGAGATCGGCGATCGCGGGGCGGAGCAGTTCAAGGAAGCGGGGGGAGAGGAGTTGGTGCTGATCCCGTGCCTGAATGACGACCCGAACTGGGCGAAGGCGTTGAATACGCTGTGCGAGCGTGCGCCTGCGATGGTGTGAGCTCGGCAGTTCTGTAGGAGCGTGGCTTGTCCCGCGACCGGCGGGGAACCCGCCGTAAAACCTGCCAACGCGTTATGCCTGTCATACCGCAGACGCCGGGTTTACGACGACTACGTCGCCGGTCGCGGGACAAGCCACGCTCCTACAGTCATCACATGGGAAAAAACTACGGCAACTGATCATCCAGATGCTTGTTCTTCCAGCTGTCATTGCCCGGCAGGATCAGGTTCAGCAGGATCGCGGTCACTGCGCACAGCGCAATGCCTTTCATGCCGAAATCGTCAGGCCCGTTGCCAGTGCCGATCAGCACGCCGCCGATGCCGAACACCAACGTCACCGAGACGATCACCAGGTTGCGCGCTTCGGCCAGATCGACCTTGTGGCGAATCAGCGTGTTCATGCCCACCGCTGCGATGGAGCCGAACAGCAAGCACAAAATCCCGCCCATGACCGGCACTGGAATGCTCTGCAACAGCGCGCCGAACTTGCCGATGAACGCCAGGGCAATGGCGAAGATCGCCGCCCACGTCATGATTTTCGGGTTGTAGTTCTTGGTCAGCATCACCGCGCCGGTCACTTCGGCGTAGGTGGTGTTGGGCGGGCCACCAAACGCGCCTGCGACCGTGGTCGCGATGCCGTCGCCGAGCAGCGTGCGATGCAGGCCCGGCTTCTTCAGGTAGTCGCGACCGGTCACGCTGCCGACCGCGATCACGCCGCCGATGTGTTCGATGGCCGGGGCCAGCGCCACAGGGACGATGAACAGGATCGCCTGCCAGTTGAATTCCGGCGCTGTGAAGTGCGGGATGTCCAGCCAAGGCGCTGCGGCGATTTTTGCCACATCGACCACGCCGAAGTAGAACGACAGCGCGAAGCCCACCAGCACGCCAGAGATGATTGGCACCAGGCGGAAGATGCCTTTGCCGAACACGGCAACGATCAACGTGGTCAGCAGCGCTGCCATCGAAATCGTGATGGCCGTGTGATACGGAATCAGCTCGGCCGCGCCGTCACCCGTACGGCCCATGGCCATGTTGGCGGCAATGGGCGCCATCGCCAGGCCGATGGAAATGATCACCGGGCCAATCACCACCGGAGGCAGTAAACGGTCGATGAACCCCGTGCCTTTGATCTTCACGGCCAAGCCGAGGAAGGTGTAGACGAAGCCCGCCGCCATCACGCCGCCCATGGTCGCAGCGAGGCCGAATTGGCCTTTGGCGAGAATGATCGGGGTGATGAACGCGAAGCTGGAGGCCAGGAAAACCGGCACCTGACGCCCGGTCACCACTTGGAAGCACAATGTGCCCAAGCCTGCGGTGAACAGCGCGACGTTGGGATCGAGGCCGGTAATCAGCGGCATCAGCACCAGCGCACCGAACGCCACGAACAGCATCTGGGCGCCCGAGAGGATGGTGCGCCACAGTGGATCGTTGAACTCATCCTGTTTCATCAGGCGTCCTTTTGCTTGGTGCCGAAAATCTTGTCACCGGCGTCGCCCAGCCCCGGAATGATGTAGCCGTGTTCGTTCAGGCGCTGGTCGATGGACGCGGTGTAGATCTGCACGTCCGGGTGCGCTTTCTCGACGATGGCGATGCCTTCCGGCGCGGCCACGAGGACCATGGCGCGGATGTCGCGGCAACCGGCTTTTTTCAACAGGTCGATGGTGGCGACCATCGAGCCGCCGGTGGCCAGCATCGGGTCGATGATCAGCGCCAGACGCTGGTCGATTTCCGGTGCGAGTTTTTCCAGGTAGGTGTGGGCTTCAAGGGTTTCCTCGTTGCGCGCTACGCCCACGGCACTGACCTTGGCGCCCGGAATCAGGCTGAGCACGCCTTCGAGCATGCCAATGCCCGCACGCAGGATCGGCACTACGGTAATCTTCTTGCCCGCGATCTTCTCGACCTGAACGGTGCCTGCCCAACCTTCAATGTCGTAGCTTTCCAGTGGCAGGTCCTTGGTCGCTTCATAGGTCAGCAGCGAGCCGACTTCCTGCGCCAGTTCACGAAAGTTCTTGGTGCTGATATCGGCACGGCGCATGAGGCCGAGCTTGTGACGGATCAGCGGATGGCGGATCTCACGAATGGACATAAGGGGAAGGCTCCAGCGGGCGGGCAAAAAAAACGGCTTAGATTAATCTATTACGCTGTAACTTGTCTTACCGGTTAGGTTCGCGTTTCTTACATTAATGGGACGTAAGTGCAACGTTAGTCCAGAAACACTTGCCCTGACCTGATCCGATGCGTACCTTTGCCCGCTTTTCCTTAAGCACCCCCCTTGGAGAGCGTCATGTCCGCTGATCTCGATCATATCCGTCAAGTCATGCGCGAGGCTGACTGCCTGTACACGAACGACGAAGTCGAGGCGTCCATTGCCCGCGTCGGCGAGCAAATCAACAGCGTGTTGGCCGACCGCAACCCGGTCGTGTTCTGCGTGATGAACGGCGGTCTGATCTTCGCGGGCAAGCTGCTGACCCACCTGAACTTCCCGCTGGAAGCGTCTTACCTGCACGCCACCCGCTACCGCAATGAAACCAGCGGCGGCGAGTTGTTCTGGAAGGCCAAGCCTGAAGTCTCGTTCATCGACCGTGACGTGCTGATCATCGACGACATCCTTGACGAAGGTCACACCCTGGGCGCGATCATCGATTTCTGCAAACACGCGGGCGCCAGCGCTGTTCACACCGCTGTGCTGATCGACAAGGACCACAACCGCAAGGCGCGTCCTGACTTGAAAGCCGATTTTGTCGGCCTGCCGTGCATCGACCGCTACATCTTCGGTTATGGCATGGATTACAAAGGCTACTGGCGCAACGCTGCCGGGATCTATGCGGTAAAAGGGATGTAACAGACGCCCCGCTTGACCCCTGTGGGAGCGAATGAATTCGCTCCCACAGGTTATGCAGTGTTCGGCAGAAGAACGATGCTCACATGCTAGAGTGCATCCCACTTTTTCCGGGAGGCACCCATGACGTTATCGTTTCGTAGTCAAGCTGCGTTGATGTTGCTGTTGACCCTGCCGCTCCCCGCACTCGCCGAACCCATGCACGCCCAATACCTCCCGCCTGACGAACTGTCCGTGCGCGAAGGCGAGCCCGAGCAGCAGCAATTGCTGCAGATCACCGACTACACGATCGTTGTCGGCAGCCAGCGTCAATCGAATCAGCAGCCCATTCCTGTCACTTCGCCCCTGAGTTTGCGCCTCAAAGGCAAACCCATGAACAAGGGCGCAACGATTTCGGAGGTGGTGATTCATTTCGACGGCGAAAGCAAAAGCCTGAAAAAACCGGCCTATGACGAACCGAGCCGCACCCTGACCCTTTTCTACCCCGCCAGCCAATACCGGGTGCTGGTGGACCTGCTTCGCAACGAAAAGGTCTATTGCCAGTTCCTCAGCTACGCCAACGGCCACGTCTGGGCTGACTTGCACACCGGCAGCGTACGCGCGCGTTGAGCCAGTGGCCGGGCGAGGGGTAAACTGCCCGCCCGTGAAAATGTCCCGCAAGTCAGTTGGAGTCAGCAATGCGTAAAGATAAGAAGCAGGTGATTGGCGATGAAATCGGCGACGCCCAGATCAAGCTGTTCCTGGATTTTGAGCCGGTCGATGCCACGTCGCCATCGCTGCACAAGCTGATCAAAGGCTACCGCGGTCTGCGGGTCGATGATTTTGAGCGTTTTCTGGTGTTCTTCAAAGAAGCAGGCTACGACCTGGATGGCAAAGATGAGCACGGCAACGACTTCATTGCCTTGATCAAGGACCAACGCAACGCTCAGGACTACATTGACCTGATCGAAAAAGCCCGCGCCTGATTTCCTGCTCTATCGTGCCTGGCAACAGACACTTGCTCTAAAGACGTGTTGGCCTGACGCAGAAACCAAAAGCCCCGCTGCGTGGGCGGGGCTTTAGGTTGTTCACAGATTCAGAAAGGGTTCTGAATCACGCGAAGCTTGTTGCTGCCGGACTGTTTGGAACCAGATCCAGACTCGCGTCGCTTTCGGCGCTGACACGCTGATACAGCTGCGCGTCAGTTTCCAGCGCTTTCTCGCGAGCCGGGAAGATTTCATTCAGTTTGGCAGCCCACTCGGTTTTGGTTTTTTCCGGGAAGCAGCGTTCGATCAGGTCGAGCATGATCGAAACGGTGACCGACGCACCTGGCGAGGCACCCAGCAACGCCGCGAGGGTACCGTCTTTGGCCGAGACCAGTTCGGTGCCGAATTGCAGAACGCCGCCTTTCTTCGGGTCCTTCTTGATGATCTGCACCCGCTGACCGGCCACTTCCAGGCGCCAGTCTTCGGCTTTCGCTTCCGGGTAGAAGCGACGCAAGGCATCCAGACGCTGTTCCATCGACTGCCGCACTTCGCTGATCAGGTACTTGGTCAGGTCCATGTTGTCGCGGGCCACGGCCAGCATCGGCGCGATGTTGGCAGCGCGAATCGACAAGGGCAGGTCCATCAGCGAGCCGTGCTTGAGGAACTTGGTGGTGAAGCCGGCGTAAGGGCCGAACAGCAGGGAGGTCTTGCCGTCGACAACGCGGGTGTCCAGGTGCGGCACGGACATCGGTGGCGAACCCACTGCAGCCTGGCTGTACACCTTGGCCTGGTGGCGCTTGACCACTTCCGGGTTGTCACAACGCAGCCATTGGCCGCTCACCGGGAAACCGCCGAAGCCTTTGCCTTCTTCGATGCCGGACATTTGCAGCAGCGGCAATGCCGCGCCACCAGCGCCCAGGAACACGAACTTGGCGTCGATTTCGCGGGTGCCGCCGCTGTTGACGTCCTTGATGGTCACGCTCCAGCCGTTGCCTTTACGGCTCAGGCCGGTCACGCGCTTGCAGTATTTGACCTGCGCATCGGGCGCGCTCGACAAGTGCTTGAGCAGCTGGTTGGTCAGGTTGCCGAAGTTGACGTCGGTGCCGTGCATGACACGGGTCGCGGCGATTTTCTGGTCGGCAGGACGGCCGGGCATCATCAGCGGCATCCACTCGGCCAGTTTGGCCTTGTCTTCGGTGTATTCCATCGAAGAAAACGCGTGGTGCTTGCTCAGCGCCTCGAAGCGTTTTTTCAGGTAGGTCACACCTTTTTCGCCCTCGACGTAGCTCAGGTGCGGAACCGGCGTGATGAACGAGCGCGAAGAACCGAACGTGCCCTTGCGAGCCAGGTAGGCCCAGAACTGCTTCGAGACTTCAAACTGTGTGTTGATATGAATCGCTTTCTTGGTGTCGATGGAGCCGTCCGCCGCTTCCGGCGTGTAGTTCAGCTCGCACAGGCCTGCGTGGCCGGTACCGGCGTTGTTCCAGGGGTTGGAACTCTCGGCGGCACCGGAATCCATCAGCTCGACGACCTCGACTTTCAGGCTCGGGTCGAGCTCCTTTAGCAGTACGGCGAGGGTGGCACTCATGATGCCTGCCCCGACCAATACCACATCGACTGCTTCGTTCTGCGCCATTAACGCGTCTCCAAAAATCTGCTGCACCAAATTGACGGCATGAGATCCCGAGGTCAGTTGCCGGGGGCGGGCAGCGCGTTATCGCGCAATGCCTCGTACCACCCGACCGGGAGCGTCATGTCCGATTCTTCGCAATTTTTTGCATGTCAGCGCACGCCTTGAGAGGGCCTGGTTGATGCTTTTATGGAAAGCATGAACTCATTTTTCGGCCTGGACAGCCATTCGACCATCGTCAAGACATCCGGGGCATGCAACCAAATCCGTAGCGGACAGGCTTCAAGCTCCGGTTGTGGAGGCTGCGCGGCAGTCGGTCCTGTGCAAGGGGGCTGGGTCAGACGCTAATGGTGCATGTACAAACGCGTAACTATTCATTTGCTCGCCACACTCTTGTGAAGTTGTGAAAACCCGTTTTTTTCACGCTCTTTTGGAGACGCGAACCTCAAAAAGGGGCTGCGCGATGGCAGCTCCGACAGATCAGGTTCGGACCCAGTGTGGGCAATGGTGTGCAAGAAAGGTTCGAGTGCATCGACCATCTCACGCTCGCAAGGCGACATACCGGGCAGCACATGTCTGTGTGGAAGGCTCTCTGTGGGCGTTACGAAGGTGCTGATTTTGTGGATCAGCGGTGCTGCGAGGCCCGATCAGGAGACGTCCTTATAATCGGGGGGAGATTATGAGTGGTGGGGCAAGATGCCGCAACACATAACCATGCACGGATCGACGTCCAGCACTTTGTCACACCTTTGATTCAACTGTGTGGCAGGCCGAAGCGGCGCCATGCGCGGACGCCCGCAGGCGCACGGTTGCGACAGTGCTTACTGAAGCGGGCCGACCCCGCCCGGTATCTGGAGGGCATCGGTTTTGGCTTTATGTTTTGTTGCCGCTGACTCGGCCGTCCAGAGCCCTCGGGCTTCTCGCTCTTTTTTAACCAGAGGGGTGTACAGGTGATTGAGGTTTGAGCGGATACCCTCAAGGTTGTGTTTGTCTTCCTCGATGCTTTCAAATCGATTGATGATGTCATCGCATGGGCCTATCTCGCATCCCATCCAGCGACGCCCCTTCAGCTCCGCGACTACGAACGTGGTGCCTGATCCTCCAAATGGATCGAGGACGGTATCGCCCGGGTTTGTCGACATCTCAATAATTCTGTCCAGCAGTTTAACCGGCAGTTCGTTCGCGCCTGCCCGCTTTTTATACTTCGCGTGCCTGACGGGAGGGATATCGGTCCACACGTCGGTCAAGCTTATCCCTTGGGGGTTCATCTTATGTTTATAACCTCCATAGTCTTTGAGGTTATCGAAACAGCTTGGGCATGTTTGTGTGGGTAACCTGTCGGCGATCAGCTTGTTAGGTTTTTCACCTTTGACGAAATAGAGCAATGAATAATGAGAAGGGTACAGGCGTCCTTTGATCGGTAGGCTGTATTTAATATCTACCGAAATCCAGTGCTTGAACGTGAGGCGGCCATGCAGGAAGGTGCTGATCGTGCTGTTCCACAGGGGAAGGTTCCAGATGAACAACGCACCGCCGTGTCCAAGCACACGGATGCACTCCTTTAGCCAGTGTTCTGTCCAGCTCAAGTATTCCTCTTCCCTGATATTGTCGTCCATGTTCGATGGGTAGAGTTTGTCAAGATTGAAGGGCGGGTCGGCGAACACGAGATCGACAGAGTCGCTCTCCACGCTGTGTAAGAACGTCAGGCAGTCTTGTTGATACAGTTTGCCAAGGGCTGAGGTCATCACCGGTTCAACCGGAGTATTGGGATGTTGCGCAAGTTCTTTGGCCGGGGCGATGATGTTGAATATATCTTCCGAGTGCGCCTGAATGAGGGCAAGCGCTTCTCTATCAATACGGCCCGTCTTCAGTTTTAGCTGGAGCTCTGATACGCCGTAATGCTCTTCGATTTTTCTAAGGTCTTCACCGGAAGGCAGGGTATTGGATTCGTTGTAATGGTTGAGTCGTGCGACAGGAATGCCTGTTTTTTCAGCAGCTGACTTGATCTCTTGCGCGAACTCTCCGCTGAGGCCAAGCGCTTCGAAAAATTGATTTGAATAGCCCATCGTCATTGTCTTTGGGGGTAGCGAGTTAATGTCGGCAGCCTATCATAGGCCGTGTTCAGCCTTGCATTCTGGCGACAGCGGAACGAGGGGCGGTAGGTGGGGATTCGCGCGGGAGAAGGGCAGTCAGGCCTGACTTTCAAAAAGGGATAACACTTTTTTCAAGCTGGCGCCCCGGGGGCGAAGGACGTTCATTCGGATAATGGATGTCGTGTTGAAACTCGTGTTCAGATGCTGAGCAAATGCCGGGCTGTCATCGCGCGTACTCGCGGGCTGACGCGGGCGCTGGCGGGCAATGGATGGTGCAGCCAGCACAGCTTCGGTTCATGGACTTCCACCCAGCCGTGCCCTTCCGGCGCAACGGCGCAGTGCTTGAACGACAGGCAGATGCCAAGGTGGTCCAGGCGAGCGTAGTGGCGATAACGGCGGCGTAGCGAGAACAGAGACCAGAGAAAGTCCATCGCGAGGACTCCTTGTTTGGGTGGTTGTGAAAAGTATGTCGTGCGCCGATGACACGGCTGTGACGCTGGTGGTGCTCGATGATGTCTGTCATCGATGAGGCAGACCGGCGAACAGAAGGGTGGGAACCGGGACGATGGCACTTTGTCGTATCTTTACGCTAGTGAGCGACCTCCGGAGGTCGTTATACTGCGGCACAATTTGTGCCTTGGCCCATGGAGAGATGAGCATGTTGCGTCGTGTTTTGTTCGGTTTGCTTGCAGTCGGCAGTCTGACGCTGGTGGGGTGCGCCCACAGCCCGCAATCACTTAACCCGCAACCGAAACTGAATGCCCAACTGGCGCCAGTCGGTCACGGTCAGCAAGTGACGGTTCGCGTGGTCGATGGTCGTCCTTCGCAGACCCTTGGAACCCGTGGCGGCCTGTACCCTGAAACCAGTTCGATCACCGTCAACGGCCAGCAATTGGTCCCGCAGCTGCAGGCCCAGGCCGAAGCAGCAGTGCGTTTGCTGGGCTTCACGCCGGTTCAGGGCGGCAATGGCCCTCAGTTGACCGTGACCTTGGCTGAACTGAAGTATCAGTCGCCGAAGGAAGGTCTGTACGTGACCGAAGCCAACATCAGCGCGACGTTCCGTGCGGATGTGCAGAACAACGGTCGCAGCTACAACGGCCGTTACGCCGCTTCGCTGGATCAGCGTTTTGGCATGGCGCCGAATGAAGAGACCAACACCAAGCTGATCGGCGACGTCCTCAGCGACGCATTGACCCGCGTGTTCCAGGACCAGACCATCGGTCGCCAGCTGGGTCAGTAACGCTTTCGGTTGATACGAAAAAGCCCCGGTATCGCGAGATGCCGGGGCTTTTTTGTGGGGGAATGCATGACTACATCTGTGGGAGCGAATTCATTCGCGAAAAGGGCAGTACATCCGACACATCTCTGGTGCCTGACCCCTTTTCGCGAATGAATTCGCTCCCACAGGTTTCGGATCGTTCGCCAGACGTGTGTTTCAGGCGTGAGGCAATCTCATGCCGCCTGATAAAAATCAAGAAAGCTGAATCCGGTCACCAGGTCCACTTCAGGCAGGTCGTTGTGCTGGTGCCCGCCCAATGCGCAATAGACCAGCCAATGACGGTCCTGCACGTTGAACGCCAGGCCATCGATCAAGGCTTGTTGCTCGTCACTGGAGGCAATGAGGTAAAGGCGATCCTGGTTGTGGGCGTGCAGCATGACGGGCTCCGCGTCTGAATGGGGGCGTTCGAGGCGCTACACAGTGACCGGTTCAGGTGACGTTAAGGTGACAGGCGATACCGTATTCGGCAGATCCCACCGAAGAAACGGCGCGCCATCGATCGCGTGCCATTGAGGCCCCATGTCGCTCATCCAGCACTCCCCCGGGATGGTCATTAATCTTTTCGCGCTGCTGGCGGCGGGCCCTGGCATCTGGCTGCTGTACACCACGCGCAGCCGTGAACAGCGAGAAACCGCGCACCTCAACAACCTGACCGAACAAGCCCCGATCGACGAGCCGATGCACCTGATGGACGTGCCAACGCTGCGCCTGATTCGCCAGAGCTACCGGATCGGCGCCGGGTGCCTGGCGTTTGCGTTGGTGTTGTCGTGGGTGAGCACGAAAATCTGACGGCTATGGGTAGCCACTGTAGGAGCGCCTGACTCAGCTTCGCAGTGCAAATGAGCTTCTACAGGTTTTGCATCGCCGGCGTGCCATGGCCGGGAATAAAAACGGCGCCTGATCAGGCGCCGTTTTTTCATGGGACAGTCATCAGAGCGGCAATCCCGCCTTGACCCGATACTGATTGCGCACTGGGGTCGCGTATTGCAGCACCAGATAAGGCCGGTGCGTTTCAGGGCAGCCGTCCAGACGACGCTGCCATTCCTCCTTCGCACGCTCCAGTTCATCCGCCGGAAACACCTCGGCGGCCGTCGGCACGTTCAGGCTCGGATCGGCATCGGCCCACTGCGCATACGCCAGGTAATGCACCGGGAACAGGCGATAGCCGCCGAGGATCTGCTTGTCCATCTCAATCGCCAATTGCTTAGTGTCTTCGAACACTTCGGTGATCGGCGGCGCGAAGTTGACGTGCACGCGGCCTTTATAGCCCGTGATGCCCAAAGCAATGCTGACGTCGTCCTCGCCCGGCGCTTTCGTGTAGCTGCCGGTGGTGGCGCGGATGAACAGCTCGCGGGCCTTGGCGTGATCGCACGGGTCGTATTCGTAGCTGATGGACACTGGCGTTAGGTTCAACGACTGAATCACTTCGCCAAACGGCTCGTCCTTGCGGCTCATGTGGAACATCTTGAGGATCGCCGATTCAGTGCGGTCGTCGCCGTCCTTTGCGCGGCCTTCGGCCTGGGCGATCCAGATCGATGCGCAATCGTTGCGGATCGAGTGGTTGATGTACGCCGACAGCAACTGGTATGCCGCCATTTTCTCGCGACGCCCGGCGATGGAGCGGTGCACGATGAAGCTCTTGTTCAAGCGCATCAGGTCGCTGACGAAGGGCTTCTGCAGCAGGTTGTCGCCAATGGCGATACGCGGCGTCGGCAAGCCTGCGTGGTACACGGCATAGTTGACGAAGGCCGGGTCCATCACGATATCGCGGTGGTTGGCGAGAAACAGATAGGCGATCCCGGACTTGAACTGCTCAACGCCGGTATAGGTCACACCATCGGTGGCGCGCTCGATCGTATGGTCAACGTAATGTTCGACCTTGTCCTGCAAGGCCGCGACCGAGTCGATGCCCGCGAACTGGCGACGCAGCTTGCGCGCGATGGCGGGCTGCAAGATCCAGCCGAGGGAGCCGGCCAGACGTGGAAAACGGAAATGCGTGAGAATCGCGAGGAACGCCTTGTCACCCAGCAGCCGATTGAGTACGGCTTTTACTTCGGTGTCGTCGTACGGTCGGATGGCATCAAATTCGCCCATCATGCTCTCTTGTTGGAAACGGCTAGGGTAATGGTAGGTCGGGCGAATACTGAAGAATGAAACCCGGCCTGCAAACGAGTCGGCGATTATACGCAAAACTGCTCTCGGAGACTGTGATGCACGAAATACAACCAGCAGCGCCTTACGAGTGCCCCTATTGCGGCGAGCCGGGAGAGACCCTTCTTGATCTCTCCGAGGGGGATCATCATTTCATAGAAGATTGTCACGTGTGCTGTCGCCCGATCGAATTTCATCTGGAAACCGATGGCGAGCAATGGGACCTGGAAGTCCGTGCCGAGAACGAATAATGCGCAAAATCTACGAGCCGGAAAACATGATGGAAGGGGAGTTGTTGCAGTCCATGCTCGCCAGCGAAGGCATCGAGTCCCACATCACCGGGCGTCATCTATTGGGAGGGATCGGCGAATTGCCGGTGTTTGGTCTGTTGGGGCTGGCGGTGGACGATGAACAGGCCGAACGCGCGCGCCAGTTGATCACTGAGTACAATGGCGCCTTTCCGTTGTCGGGCGATGAACCTGACAGCTACCCCGACGTGTTGTTGTGCTGAAACCGGCGCCGCGTCATTTGAATTGCTTTACAGACGAGTTGCCCTGAGCCCATGTGTGGACGTTATGCGCTGTTTCGTTGGACGCCCGCTTTTGCGGCCTTGCCCGGATTCCCGGCAGACCAGCAGGCGCAGTGGAACATTTCGCCTGCCGATTCGGTGCTGATGATGCGGGCAGCGCAGGGCGAGGAGGGCGGTCGTGAACTGGCGCGGGCACGCTGGGGGCTGACCCCGCCCTGGCTGACGGACATGTCGAAAACCCCAGCGCACGCACGGGCCGAAACCCTGGCCGAACAACCGATGTTTCGTCAGGCGTTTCGTGAGCGACGGTGTCTACTGCCCGCGAATGGCTTTTACGAATGGCGTGGAACGGTGCGCAAGCGCCCTTTCTGGCTGACGCCGGGTGAAGGTTCGGCGCTGTTTTTTGCCGCGATCTGGGAAGCGTATCCGGTGGAGGGGCACGTGTACCTGAGTGTGGCGGTGGTGACGCAAGCGGCAATGAGTCAACGCAGGCCGCTGATTCTCGATGCTGAAGGGCAGGCCGCCTGGCTCGACCCCGAGGCCACGATGCCGACGTTGCAATCGCTGCTGGCTGCGCCGCAGATGCAACTGCGTGAGCGGCCATTGGCAAACCTGGTGAACGATCCGAAGCTCAATGCACCGGAGTGTTTGACGCCGTTGTAAGGCATGCGGCTCCAACGTTCCCGGTTTCTACCCGGAATTGTGGAAACGCCATCCCCCTGTGGGAGCGAATTCATTCGCGAATGGTCGGTACATCCGACTCATCTCTGGTGCCTGACCCCTTTTCGCGAATGAATTCGCTCCTGCAGTGAGTAATGCGGCGGGTCAGGCACGCCGCATTTTTTGCATCAAACCCTGAACTGATTGATCAACCGGCGTTGTTGCTCCGCCAACTTGGTCAACTCGGCACTCGCTTGGCTCGACTCATCCGCACCGCCCGCCACCTCGTTCGCGACCTGACCGATGTTGATCACATTGCGGTTGATGTCGTCGGCCACGGCGCTCTGTTCTTCGGCGGCACTGGCGATCTGGGTGTTCATGTCGTTGATCACCGACACGGCCTTGGTAATGCTTTCCAGCGCCTGTGCTGCTTCCGCCGCATGGCCCACGCTTTCGTCGGTCTTGGTCTGACTGTCTTCCATGACCTTGACCACTTGCCGCGTGCCGGTCTGCAGGGCCTGAATCATGCTCTGGATTTCTTCGGTGGCTTGTTGCGTCTTCTGCGCCAGATTTCGCACTTCATCGGCCACGACGGCGAAGCCTCGGCCTTGCTCGCCCGCGCGGGCCGCCTCAATTGCCGCGTTGAGGGCGAGCAGATTGGTCTGCTCGGCAATCCCGCGAATGGCCGTCAGGATCGCGTTGATGTTCTCGCTGTCCTTGGCCAGCGTCTGCACCACGCCCACGGCGCGGCCGATTTCCACGGCCAGTTCGCTGATGGAGTTCGAGGTGTTGTGGACGATGCGCATGCCTTGATTGGCGGCATCATCCGCGTGGTTCGCGGCTTGTGCGGCCTGAGTGGCGTTGCGTGCGACGTCCTGAGCGGTGGCGGTCATTTCATGCACGGCCGTGGCGACCAGATCGATCTCCGCCATCTGTTTATGCACGCCTTTGTTGGTGCGAATGGCGATGTCGGCGGTGTGTTCGGACGAATCGCTGACTTTCTGCACCGAGGTCACCACCTGGCTGATCATCACCTGCAACTTGCCCAGGAAGGTGTTGAATCCCGTGGCAATCGCGCCGAGTTCGTCGGCACGGTCGCTGGTCAGGCGACGGGTCAGGTCTCCTTCGCCCTTGGCGATGTCGTCGAGCATCACCACCATCTGTTTCAGCGGACGCGCAATGCCGCGACCCACAAACCAGACAATCAACAGCCCCAGTGCGGCGATCAACAAGCCGACCATGGTCATGCCAAAAATGTCGGTTTCACGCTGGTGCGCGAGGTCAGCCTGTAGTTTTTGCAGGTCGGCCATCACGGCGCTGACCGGCATGCGAATCATCAGGGTCCAGCGCGCGTCGGTGTCGCCGATCCCGAACGGCATGTACAGCTCGATGTGGCCGTGCTCCTTGTCGATGTCGTAACGCACTTCGCCTTTGGTAATGGTGTTGAGGTTCGCGACTTCGTTTGCATCGAGGATGTCGCTGGCCTTCTCGCCGAGCTTGCTGGTGTCCTTGGTGTAGGCGACCAGTCGACCGTTGGTGGCGATCAGCGCCATGTCACCGGCGCCCTCATAGAGCTTTTTATCAGCGCCTTCGAGCATGTCCTGGATGAAGTTCACCGACAGGTCGGCGCCGACGATGCCCTGAAACTTGCCGTCCAGCATGATCGGCTCGATGAACGACGACAGCATGACCATTTTGTCGCCGACTTTATAAGGGGCCGGGTCGATCACGCAGGGTTTGCGGGTTTCTCGTGAGCACAGGTAGTACTCGCTGGAGCGAATGCCCGTGGAGAGAATTTTGGTGTCTTCGAGGCTGGCGAGTTTTTCCAGGTTGAACGTGCCGTCCGGCTTGCGATACCACCAGCCCATGAAGCGGCCGTCCTTCGGATCGACGCCGGTGATGGGCGTCTCGGCGTACGCGGCATCGTTGTGATCCAGCACGTCTTTTTCCCAGCCAATGTAGGAACCGAGAATTTTCGGGTTCCGCACGACGGTTTCGTGCAGCACGTTGAGCAATTGCTCGCGGCTGACTTTCAGCAGCGGTTCGCCCTTGCTGTCTTTCATGCCCAGCGTGGCGTTCATGGTCGCGAGGCCGGCCGCGGTGTGCAGCGGCGCTTCCAGTTCGCGCTGGATTTCACTGGCCTGGGTGCGCGCAATCGCGGTCAGGCGCTGCTGGATAGCCTGTTCGAATTGTGCGGTGGTGCGCTTGTCCACCAGTTCCTGAGTTCGGGCCCCGGAAAACAAGGAATAAAGCACGAGGGCAGCCACGACGCTGAGCACGATGGCACCCGCCAGTGCCGCAACTGAAAACTGTATCGATTTGAACTTCATAGTGGCTCCGGACGTGGAATTACGCCTGAAGGAGATATCGCCTTGTCTCGCACTTAATTGAGGCGAAACCGACGAAGTGGCCGCTTTTGAATCGCTCAGGTCGCAATTGGGTATGTCGCCCACAGCCCACGGTTTCTAAGGCCTTCGAACTTTTTGAAGCGCTGATGCAGGAACTAAGGGGAATGTTTTATCTCTGTTACAAATGTGCGAATTTTTAACCGCTATTTATATGGCAATCGGCTGCTATATGGCACTCACCGGGCGTACGGCCTAGGATGAGCGCCTTGTTTCCAAGGAGATACAACATGCGTAAGGCCTTTACTCTCTGTTCCCTGAGCGCCGCGTTGTTGGTGGCAGGCTGTCAAGCCGTCAACACCACCAGCGGAGATTCGGTGGGCGTCGAGCGCAAGCAGTACATGTTCAGCATGTTGTCGACGGATCAGGTCAATCAGATGTACGCGCAGTCCTACCAGCAAACGGTCAGCGAGGCGTCGTCCAAGGGTGTGTTGGATAAGGACAGCGCCGAAGCCAAGCGCGTGCAAGCCGTTGCCCAGCGGCTGATCGCCCAGGCGCCGAAGCTGCGTCCGGATGCCGCCCAGTGGCAGTGGGATGTGAACCTGATCAAGAGCGATGAGCTGAACGCCAACTGCGGCCCGGGCGGGAAGATCATCGTGTACAGCGGTTTGATCGATACGCTCAAACTCAGCGATGACGAATTGGCGGCGGTGATGGGGCATGAAATCGCCCATGCCTTGCGCGAGCACGGTCGTGAAGCCATGTCCAAGGCGTATGGCATCCAGATGGCCAAGACCGGCGCAGGCTCATTGCTCGGTCTGGGGCAGGACAGCCTGGCGCTGGCCGACACCGTGGTCAATTACAGCCTGACGTTGCCGAACAGCCGTGCCAATGAAAACGAAGCCGACCTGATCGGGTTGGAACTGTCGGCCCGTGCCGGTTACAACCCCAACGCTGCGATCACCCTGTGGCAAAAGATGCAGGCTCAGGCGGGGGCGTCGCAGCCGGAGTTCATGAGCACACACCCGGCTTCGTCCAATCGGATTGCCTCGTTGCAGGCAGCGATTCCAAAGGTGATGCCGCTCTACGAGCAAGCGCCGAAGGGGTGACCCTCATTTGATGATTGACGCGATCCCAACTGTGGGAGCGAATTCATTCGCGAAAAGGGCTCACAAACGACAGATATGTATCGAATGTACTGGCCAATCGCGAATGAATTCGCTCCCACAGGGATGAGCATTCCGACACGGGTGATGCGGTATTTCAGGTGGGGTTAAATCCAGCCGCTCACCTGCATCGCCTTGTACACCGCCACGATGGCGAGAATGAAGAATGCCCCCGCTGCCAGGCGACGGATCAAGGTGAGGGGCAGTTTTTCCGCCGCGAAGTTACCTGCCAGCACCACCGGTACGTTGGCCAGCAGCATGCCCAGCGTCGTGCCCAGAATCACCAGCCACAGGTACGAATACTGCGCCGCCAGCATAACGGTCGCGATTTGCGTCTTGTCGCCGATTTCAGCGAGAAAGAACGCAATCAGCGTGGTCATGAACGGGCCGAATTTGCGCGCGGTGTTGGCTTCGTCGTCGTCCATTTTGTCTGGAACCAGCGTCCACAGCGCGGTGGCGGTGAAGCTCGCGGCGAGAATCCAGTGCAGCATGGCGTCAGAGAAGAAACTGCCGAACCAGGCACCCACGGCACCGGCTGCGGCGTGGTTGGCGAGCGTGGCTGCGACAATACCGGCGATGATCGGCCAGGGCTTGCGAAAGCGGGCTGCGAGGATGAGCGCGAGGAGTTGGGTCTTGTCACCGATTTCGGCCAGTGCGACGACTGCGGTGGGGACCAACAGGGATTCCAGCATCAGGATTTTCCTAAGGGGCGGGTCAACACGGCTATGACACGTACAACCTCCCCGCCCCGGGTCAGGATGTTCGTGTCATAGGTCTTGTCAAACCACCGATCCGTCTGATGCGGATTCCGGGGTCGCGCGCACCATGGTCTGAGGACCAAGTATGTTGATGCACGCCGGACGAGCGTGGCGCTCGTGGGAGACTACTCCCCTAGGACGGAGCGGATTCTGCCTTCGAGAATCCGGTTCGGCAAGCGTTAATTTCAGGCGCGTTTGGCGCGGTAAATCCGGAAGCCATTCCCTTCGGCCATGACGGCACATACGCCAAGATGCTGCTCGATGATCGGCTGGTAACGCAGGAAGCTATTGGCGACCAAGCGCAGTTCGCCGCCTTTTTTCAGATGTTCGCGGGCTTTTCTCAGCAGACTTTCAGTTGCAGCGTAATCAGTGTGCACGCCTGTGTGGAAGGGCGGATTGGTCAGAATCACGTCCAGATGTTCCGGCGCGGCGTCGATGCCGTCACCGGTAATGACCTCGGCTTCAAGACCGTTGGCGACGAGCGTCAAGCGGGTGCTGGCCGTGGCGAAGGCGTCGACATCGAGCATCGTCACTTTCATGTCGGGGTTGCGACGTTTGACTGCAGCGCCCAACACGCCCGCGCCGCAGCCGAAGTCGAGCAAATGGCCGGTGGGCAGGCGATCCAGATTGTCCAGCAGCAGGGCCGAGCCGCGATCCAGACGGCCATGGCTGAACACGCCGGGCAGACTGACGACTTTCAAAGGGCCGCCTTGCACTTCGATGTCGAAGTGTTTGGCGAGGCTGTTCAATTCGATGGCGTGAGGGGCGTCCTCGACGGTGACCTGCCACAGCTGGCAATGACGGGCGCTATCGAGTTTGCGCGCACGGCCAAATGGGCTGAGCTGACGGGCCGCCGCTTCGATGCCGGCGCGCTTTTCGCCCACCAGGAACAGTTCGCGACCGGCCAGGCGCGAGGCGAGAGCGTTGAGCAGGTAATCGGTGAGGTCTTTGGCTTTCGGCAAGAACAGCACCGCCGCCTCTAGGGGCTCGGCGGGTGCTTCAGTCCCGAAATGGGTGCGACCGTTGAAGCGGGTGTCCAGCGCGGCGAAATCCCCGGCATGCCAGCTCCAGCCTCGGGCGTTCGGCAGTGTGCCCAGCAGGTCGTCGGCGGGCAGATTGGCGAGCAGCAACGAACCCTGAAAAAGCTCGGCCTGACGGAGTAACACTTCACTGCGCGGGTCCATCATCGGCTCCTGAAAAAAGAGCGGAGTTTAACAGGGGAAACGGCCAAACACCGATCTACTGTAGGAGCGTGGCTTGTCCCGCGATCGGCGGGGAACCCGTCGTAACACCTGGAAATGTGGTGTTCCTGCCACACCGCTGTCACCGAACTTACGACGACTTCGTCGCCGTTCGCGGGACAAGCCACGCTCCTACAGATTGCGGGGCACTCAGCCGACCACCCGAATCGGCGCACCGGCATAGAACGCGCGGGCGTTTTCGTTGACTTGGCCGACGATGCGCTGGCGGGCTTCTTGGCTGCCCCAAGCGCTGTGAGGGGTGACGATCAGGCGCGGGATGTCGCCGGACAGCAGCGGGTTGCCGTTGACCGGTGGCTCGACAGTCAACACGTCGGTGGCCGCGCCGCCCAGATGGCCGTTGCGCAGGGCGTCGGCCAGCGCTTGTTCGTTGATCAATCCTCCACGCGCGGTGTTGACGATGAACGCCTTGGGTTTCATCAGGCTCAGTTCGTGGGCGTTGATCATGTCGCGGGTGTGTTCATTGAGCGGGCAATGCAGGGTCAGGGCGTCGACTTGCGGCAGCAATTCGTGCAACGGCACGCGATCCGGCCGGGCAGGGCGGCCGGGAATCTGGCCCACGATCACGCGCATGCCAAACGCTTCGGCGAGTTTCGCCACCGCGCCGCCCAGTTCGCCATGGCCCAACAGGCCCAGTGTCTTGCCTTCCAGCTCCACGATGGGGAAGTCCAGCAGACAGAACTGCTTCGACTTCTGCCACTGACCCTGTTGAATCGCCTGCTGATAGTCCGGCAGACGCGTGGCCATCGCCAGCAACAACATCAAGGCATGCTGCGCCACGGACGGCGTGCCGTATCCCTGGCAGTTGCTGACCACGACGCCATGTTTGCGCGCTGCGTCGAGGTCCACGTTGTTCACACCCGTGGCCGTGACGAGTACCAGCTTGAGGTCAGGACACGCTGCGAACGTGGCGGCATCGATCATGATTTTGTTGGAAATCACTGCGTGCGCACCTTGCAGGCGTTCAATCACCTGATCAGCCGTCGTGCTGGAATGCAGGACCAGTTCACCAAAGGTTTCACGCCAGGGATTCAGGTCCAGATCGCCGAGATCCAGTGAGGTGTGATCCAGGAAAACTGCTCTGCGTTGACTCGACATCAGCTGTACCTTTTGTCCGTTGGATAGGAAGCGTAAGGTAGCGAACGTAACAGCGCATGTCATTGGCCAAAGCGCCTTGGAGACCCTTCGATGTACTGGACGGAATTTTTCACCGTAGCCCTCATTCACCTGCTCGCTGTGGCCAGCCCCGGCCCGGACTTCGCGGTGGTCGTCCGCGAGAGCGTGACCCATGGCCGCAAGGCGGGCACTTACACCGCCATGGGCGTGGGGACGGCGATTTTCCTGCACGTTGGCTATTCGTTGCTGGGCATCGGGCTGATCGTGTCTCAGTCCATCGTGCTGTTTAACGCGTTGAAGTGGGCCGCTGCGGCGTACCTGCTGTACATCGGCATCAAGGCCCTGCGCGCCAAACCGGCGAACGCATCGGACGCACCGGTTGATCTTGCCAAGGGCGAGCGAACGGCGCGAGGCGCCTTTACCGCCGGTTTCGTGACCAACGGTTTGAACCCGAAAGCGACGCTGTTTTTCCTGTCGCTGTTCACTGTCGTGATCAACCCACATACGCCGCTGCTGGTTCAGGCGGGTTATGGCGTTTATCTGGCCGTCGCGACCGGCGTCTGGTTTTGTCTGGTGGCACGTCTGTTCAGCCAGGAGCGTGTTCGGGCCGGTTTCGCCCGTATGGGGCATTGGTTCGATCGGGCGATGGGCGGGGTGTTGGTCGCGCTGGGGCTGAAGCTCGCGTTGACCGAGATGCATTGATCTAAGTCGTTGTCATGCTGGATGCTTTTAATCTGTAGGAGTGAGCTTGCTCGCGATGGTGTCACGTCTGTCAGAACAATCGGCACAGGCCCACCGCTATCGCGAGCAAGCTCACTCCTACAGGGAGTCTCTATCACTTCAGCTGGCTCAACTGCCGCAACGCCCCCAGATACTCCCGGGGGCTCTCTCCCAAAAGGCGGCTGAACATCGCGCTGAACGCGCGTGCGCTGCCATACCCCAGATCATTCGCCACCCGCTGCACACTCTCGCCATCGAGCAGTCTCGGCAACGCTTCCATCAAGCGCACTTGCTGACGCCACGCGTTGAAACTCAGGTCCAATTCCTGTTTGAACAGCCGCGTCAGTGTGCGTGAGCTGGCGCCGACTTCCTGCGCCCAATCCTCCAGCGTGTTGCCGTGATCGGGGGCCTTGAGCACGGACACACAAATGCTGTGCAGACGCCGGTCGCGGGGCATCGGGATGTGCAGCGGCAGGTTTTTCAGCCCGGCGACTTCTTCCAGCATCAACTGTTGGATCAGCGGATTGGCCGCATGCTCGTCACCTTGAGTGGCCCGCACGATCAACTCGCGCAAAAGCGGCGTAACCGCCAGCACGCAACACTGATTCAACCCCGGTGGGCAGTGTTCGCCGGCGATGAACAGCGAGCGCATCAGCACCTCGCCGGACATGAACGTCTCATGCTCCACCATCGGCGGGATCCACACCGCCCGCGTTGGCGGAATCACCCAAGCGCCGGTTTTGGTCACCAGCCGCATCATGCCGCTGACCGCATAGAGCAACTGCGCCTCGGCATGAATGTGCCACGGGTGATAGCCGCCTTCGGGGTAGTCCGCAGGGTGGGCGGTCACGGGGCTGTGGCGGAGGTGATTGATCAACATGGCGGATTCGATGACTTTGTTGTCTGAAATGCGAATTGTCGCCAACTTAGCATGAGCATCCACCTTCACCGCAAGCCTCAGGATGCGCTGCCATGAGTCAATCCCAACGCCCCAACTCACCCCGACGGGTGATCCATTTCATTAACGCCGCCCACGTCATCGATCACATGTTCATGCTGATTTTTCCGGCCGCCGTGCTGGGCATGACACAGGCCTTTGCGCTGGATTACGCGCAACTCATCGGCCTGTCGCTGGGCGGTTTCATCGCTTTCGGGGCTTGCTCGCTACCGGCGGGCTGGCTCGGTGATCGCTGGAGTCGGCGGCACATGATGCTGCTGTTCTTCTTTGGGATCGGCGCGGCTTCGATCATCACCGGGCTGAGCACCAGCACAACCATGCTGGCGGTCGGCATGACGCTGGTGGGCGTGTTTGCCGCCATCTATCACCCCGTCGGCACTGCCATGCTGGTGGCCTACGCACAAAACCGTGGCCGCGAAATCGGTGTCAACGGCATGTGGGGCAACCTGGGCGTGGCGTTTTCCGCGCTGCTGACGGGCTTTGTCGTCGCGCAATTTGGCTGGCGCTCAGCGTTCATCCTGCCGGGCAGCGTGTCGATTCTGATCGGACTGGCGTTCGCCTGGCAGATCAAGGACGAGCCGATCCCGGTGCGGGCGCACACTGCGCCGAAAGGCAAATCCGGCCAGCGTATCTCCATGACAATGGTCTTCAGCGTGCTGGCCATCGCCACGGCCACCGGCGGTGTGGTGTTCAACGCCACCACCATGACGTATCCGAAGCTGTTTCAGGATCGCTTGCACGACCTGTTCGCCTCGCCGCAAACCTTGGGTCTCATCGTCAGCCTGGCCTACGCCTTCGGGGCGATTGCGCAATTGACCATCGGCCGTTTCCTCGACCGGTTCAGCCTCAAGTGGCCGTTCGTGATCCTGACCGTCTGCCAGGCACCGTTTCTGTTCGCGCTGGCCTACGTCGACAGCTGGCCGGTGATAATGCTGGGGGCAGGTTTCATGTTCGTGGTGTTTGGTCAGGTGACGGTTAACGATGCGATGGTCGCCAACTTCGTCGCGCCGCAATGGCAGTCGCGGGTATTCGCGTTGCGTTACTTCCTGTCCTTCGGCGCGAGTGCTACAGCGATTCCGTTGATTGCCTACGTCGAGCCACGACAAGGGCTGGCGGGGCTGTACGTCCTCCTGGCGGGCTTCGCGGCATTGACCTTCCTTGCGGCGGCCGTTTTCCCACGCACTCCGGCTGAAAACCCCTCGGCTCAGCTCGCTTAGGGCCGTTTCACCCTGTCAAATGGCGCAATGCCTGCATGGTCACTCGTCAATCGAATCATCCCTTTGGCTGATTTGGCTGGCGAGTGAAGGCTCTAGAGTGCATATTTTCAGCACCGCCCATGCATCTTGAAAAGGGATTCCTATGCTGCAGACTCGCGTGATTCCGCCAGCCGATGGCGCGTACCAGTACCCCCTGTTGATCAAAAGTCTGCTGATGTCGGGCAGTCGTTACGAGAAATCGCGGGAAATCGTTTACCGGGACCAATCACGCTATTCGTATCTGACCCTCAACGAGCGCATCTGCAGACTGGCCAATGTGCTGACCGAGGCGGGGGTGAAAGCGGGTGACACCGTGGCCGTCATGGATTGGGACAGCCATCGTTATCTGGAATGCATGTTTGCCATTCCCATGATTGGCGCCGTGATTCACACCATCAACGTGCGCCTTTCACCGGATCAGATTCTGTTCACCATGAACCACGCCGAAGACAAGTTCGTGCTGGTCAACAGCGAGTTCGTTCCCCTCTATCAATGCTTCGCGAGCAAGCTGACCACAGTCGAGAAGACCCTGTTGCTCACCGATACGGCAGACAAGACCGCCGACCTCCCGAACCTCGTGGGTGAGTACGAAACGCTGCTGGCGGCTGCCAGTCCGCACTACCGCTTCGAGGATTTCGACGAGAACTCAGTGGCGACGACGTTCTACACCACCGGCACCACGGGCAACCCCAAAGGTGTGTATTTCACTCACCGTCAGTTGGTGCTGCACACCCTGGCCGTCGCGACGATCATGGGCAGCGTCGAAGGGCAGCTGTGCAGCGACAAGGTCTACATGCCGATCACGCCGATGTTCCACGTGCATGCGTGGGGTGTGCCGTACGCGGCCACCATGCTTGGCGTGAAGCAGGTCTACCCCGGTCGTTATGACCCGGAATTGCTGGTCGAGCTATGGCGCAAGGAGAAGGTCACGTTCTCCCACTGTGTGCCGACCATCATGCAAATGGTGCTCAACGCCAAGGCCGCCAAGGATGTGGATTTCACCGGCTGGAACATCATCATCGGCGGCAGCTCGCTCAACCGGTCGCTCTACGAAGCGGCCAAGGCCAAGGGCATTCAACTGACGGGTGCGTATGGCATGTCCGAAACCGGGCCCCTCGTCTCGGTGGCGCACTTGAACGACGAACTGATGGCGGGCAGCGAAGACGAGCGCATCACGTACCGGATCAAGGCCGGTACACCCGGTGTTTTGGTGGAAGCCGCGATTGTCGACAGCGAGGGCAATTTCCTGCCGTCCGATGGCGAGACCCAAGGCGAGTTGGTGTTGCGCGCGCCATGGCTGACCGAGAGCTACTACCGCGAACCGCAAAAAGGCGCCGAGCTGTGGGCCGGTGGCTGGCTGCACACAGGCGACGTGGCGACGCTCGACAGCATGGGCGGCATCGACATTCGCGATCGCATCAAGGACGTCATCAAGACGGGCGGGGAATGGGTGTCTTCGCTGGAGCTCGAAGACTTGTGCAGTCGCCATCCTGGTGTGCGCGAAGTGGCCGTGGTCGGGGTCGCCGATCCACAGTGGGGCGAACGTCCCTTTGCGTTACTGGTGGTGCGCGAAGGTCATGTGGTCGACGCCAAGGCCTTGAAAGAACACCTGAAACCATTCGTGGAACAGGGGCACATTAACAAGTGGGCGATTCCGAGCCAGATCGCCCTTGTTACTGAAATTCCCAAGACCAGTGTCGGCAAGCTCGACAAGAAGAAAATCCGCCTCGACATCCTCGAATGGCAGAGCACCAACAGTACTTTCCTCTCGACTCTCTGAGTCATTTTGCTCGCATGCATCGCTCGGGTCCTGACCCGGGCGATGTGTCGCGAAGCCGCCGTCTAGACGTCCTGCTTGCCAAATTCCTAAATTCAGCCATCCTCCCTTTGCCGCACGCGTGAGTCCGTCGAAATCGGCGGATCAGAGGCGTCGACGCTGTAAATCACACTTTAGAGGGATCAAGCCGTTGTACCTGCTGGCTATAGTCGGCAGTAGGTAGGAACTGGAGAAAAACGCCGCCTCGTTTCGCAGCTTTACATGGGCTGCCCGACACGCGTTGACACCCAGGCATCGCGGATCTGTCTGCCTGAGTCGTTTCTGGAAGCACCCACTGCCATAAAAATAAAAGCACATGGAGTAGCGTCGATGACATCAGCAAACCCGTTCTGGCGCCGGGCAAGATTGCCCTTGGCCGTCAGCCTCGCTTCCACGCTCGCCGGTCCTGCGTTCGGCGTCAGTTTCAACATCGGTGAAATCGAAGGTAATTTCGACTCGTCGCTCTCCATTGGCGCCAGTTGGTCTACCCAGAACGCCAACAAGAACCTCATCGGTTCCAACAACGGCGGACACGGTCTTTCGCAAACCTCCGATGACGGCCACTTGAACTTCAAAAGTGGGGAAACCTTTTCGAAGATCTTCAAGGGTATTCACGATCTGGAGCTGAAATACGGCGACACCGGCGTATTCCTGCGGGGCAAGTACTGGTACGACTTCGAACTCAAGGATGAAGGCCGCGAGTTCAAGGACATCAGCGATTCAGGCCGCAAAGAAGGCGCGAAGTCCTCAGGGTTCCAGCTGCTCGACGCGTTCGTTTACCACAACTATTCCATTGCCGATCAGCCTGGCGCCGTGCGTTTCGGTAAGCAGGTGGTGAGTTGGGGTGAGAGCACCTTCATCGGTGGCGGCATCAACAGCATCAACCCTATCGATGTGTCGGCGTTTCGCCGTCCTGGCTCGGAAATCAAGGAAGGCCTGATTCCGGTCAACATGTTTTACCTGTCGCAAAGCCTGACCGAGAACCTGTCGGCCGAAGGCTTCTATCAGCTGGAGTGGGACCAGACGGTCGTCGACAACTGCGGCACCTTCTTCTCGCAGCCTGACGTGATCGCCGACGGTTGCCAAAACAACCTGGCGGTACTGCGCACTCGCAACAGCCTGAACGCTGCCTTGCCGGCCGCATTGCGGGGGCCGGTTCAAGCGACGCTGGCAGCGCGTGGCGTCAACTTCGGCAGCCCTGACGAGGGCGCCATCGTGGCCCGTGGCCCGGATCGCGATGCCCGCGACAGCGGCCAGTACGGCCTGGCCATGCACTACAACTTCGAGCCGCTGGACACCGAGTTCGGCGCCTACTACATGAATTACCACAGCCGCTCGCCGATCTTCAGTGGCAAGGGTGGCCCGGCCAGCGCCTACAGTGCGGCCGGTCTGGTGGGTGGTCTGGCGAGCCGCGGCGTACCGTTGGGTGTGGCCACCAGCCTCGCGCCGACGCTGCTGCCGGTCGTGGTCGCGGCCAACTCCAGCTATTACGTCGAATACCCCGAAGACATTCACCTGTTCGGCCTGAGCTTCTCCACCACGCTGCCTACGGGTACGGCGTGGAGCGGCGAGCTGAGCTACCGCCCGAACGCGCCGGTTCAGCTGAACACCACCGACATTCTGTATTCCGGCCTGACGCCGCTGAACCCAAGCGTTGCGTTGCTGCAAGGCACGCCGGGCGCTGACCAGAAAGGCTACCGCCGCAAGGAAGTCAGCCAGGCGCAGACCACCTTCACGCACTTCTTCGATCAGGTGATGGGCGCCGAGCGTCTGACCATGGTGGGCGAGGTGGGCTGGACTCACGTCGGTGGCCTGGAAAGCACGTCCAAACTGCGTTACGGACGTGACCCGAGCTACGGCCCTGGCCCGTTGCCGAATGGTCAATGTACCGCGCTCAACGCCAGCACCCTGGCAGGCGCGCCGCTCAACAACCTCAGCCGCTACTGCGAAAACGACGGTTTCACCACCACCGATTCGTGGGGTTATCGCGCCCGTGCCATCTGGGACTACAACAACGTGTTCGCCGGTGTGAACCTCAAGCCAAGCGTGGCGTGGTCCCACGACGTCAAAGGTTATTCGCCAGGCCCTGGCGGCAACTTCGAAGAAGGTCGCAAGGCCGTGAGCCTGGGCGTGGAGGCGGAATATCAGAACACCTATACCGCCAACCTTTCCTACACCAACTTCTTCGACGGCAAGTACACCACAGTGGATGACCGCGACTTCGTGGCCCTCAGCTTCGGTATGAACTTCTAAGGAATGACCATGAACATGAAAATCACGAAGGGGCTGCTGCACGTCGGCGTACTGGGTCTGTCATTGCTGGCGACCGGGGTGATGGCAGCGGTTTCCGCAGACGAGGCGGCCAAGCTGGGCACGACGCTGACGCCGATGGGCGCCGAGAAGGCCGGCAACGCCGCCGGTACCATTCCGGCGTGGACCCCGATGGCGACCAATGCGGGCGCGGTGGATGACAAAGGTTTCCTGGCCAACCCGTACGCCAATGAAAAACCGCTGTTCACCATCACGGCGCAGAACGTCGATCAGTACAAGGACAAGCTCGCACCGGGACAGTACGCGATGTTCAAACGGTACCCGGACACCTTCAAAATGCCGGTTTACCCGTCGCATCGTGGCGCGACCGTGCCCGCCGATGTCTTTGCGTCCATCAAGAAAAACGCCACCAACACCAAGCTGGTCGGTGGCGGCAACGGTCTGGAAAACTTCGAAACCGCGGTGCCGTTCCCGATTCCCAAAGATGGCCTGGAAGTGATCTGGAACCACATCACCCGCTATCGTGGCGGTAGCGTGTCGCGTCTGGTGACCCAGGCCACGCCGCAAACCAACGGCTCGTTCAACCCGGTGTATTTCCACGACGAGTTCGTCTTCCGCGACAAGATGAAGGACTACGATCCGAAGAATCCCGGCAACATCCTGTTCTACTTCAAGCAGGAAGTGACCGCCCCGGCACGTCTGGCGGGGACCGTGCTGCTGGTGCACGAAACCCTCGACCAAGTGAAAGAGCCGCGTGCGGCGTGGGTTTACAACGCCGGTCAGCGCCGCGTGCGTCGTGCGCCGCAAGTGTCTTATGACGGTCCAGGTACCGCCGCCGACGGTCTGCGCACCTCCGACAACCTCGACATGTACAACGGCGCACCGGATCGCTACGACTGGAAACTGATCGGTAAACAAGAGCTGTACATCGCCTCCGACAGCTACAAGCTTGACGATCCGAAGCTCAAGTACGCCGACATCATCAAAGCCGGCCATATCAACCAGGACCTGGCGCGCTACGAGCTGCGTCGCGTCTGGCACGTGACCGCCACCCTGAAAGAAGGCCAGCGCCACATCTACGCCAAGCGTGACTTCTTCATCGACGAAGACACCTGGCAAGCCGCTGTCATCGACCACTACGACGGTCGCGGCCAATTGTGGCGCGTCGCTGAAGCCCATGCCGAGAACTACTACGACAAGCAAGTGCCGTGGTACGCCCTCGAAGCCCTCTACGACCTGCAGTCCGGCCGCTACCTGGCGCTGGGCATGAAGAACGAAGAGAAAAAGGCCTACGATTTCGGCTTCACCGCCACCATCAGCGACTTCCAGCCTAACGCGCTGCGTCAGGAAGGCGTGCGCTGATCAGGCAAACGAATGGGCGCAGAGCCGTGCATTGTTGATCACAGCTACAGAGCACGGGCTGTCCTGCGCCGCTTTACCCTACGGCTGAACCCCGTGGTTGCACGTGAAAACACCCCGAATTTTCGGGGTGTTTTTTTCTAAGCCGTTCCTCACTTGTGCGAGAGCCCGCAAGTCGACTCTCACAGATATCCACAAACGTATTGCTTCCCCTCCCCAAACATATAAAGCAACATTCGCCCTGTTGATGGGATACGTTTTCTTACAGTCTTTCGTCGAACATTCTTCAAAAGCGCTGACTTAGCCGCTAGTCTCCCGACATCTGAACGCCGAATAACAAGCACCTCTAACAAGAGCCGGCCATGACTGATCTGTCGCGTTTGCAAGGAATCGCAAATCACGCAGTCACTGCGTTGGAAGGACGTTTCTTCCGCCCACCCCTGCCTGAAGGCTATGTGCCCAGGCCCAGGTTGTGCGAGCGGCTGAGTGCGGGGTTGTCAGGACGGCTGTTACTGGTCAGCGCGCCTGCCGGATTTGGCAAAAGTTCGCTGGCAGTGGAGTTCTGTGAGAGCCTTCCTGGTCAATGGCAAAACCTCTGGCTGGGCTTGAGCCAGCGTGACAGCGATCCCGGTCGCTTCCTCGAACGTCTTCTGTCAGGCCTTCAACAATTCTTCCCTCAATTGGGCAATCAGGCGCTGGGTCTGCTGAAAATGCGCCAGCGGCATCAGCCCTTTGCCTTTGAAGAGTGGCTCGACGGTTTGCTGGACGAACTGGCGATGCACCTGATGTTGAGCAAACCGCTGCTGCTGGTGCTCGACGACTACCACCTTGTGCAAGGCCCGGTGCTCGACCGCTGCCTGCAATTTCTGCTCAATCACCTGCCTGCGGGCCTGATCGTCATGGTCACCAGCCGACAGCGCCCGGACTGGCACCTGGCGCGGTTGCGGTTGTCCCGGCAATTACTCGAACTCTCCGAAAACGACCTGCGGCTGACCGACGACGAATCGATGGCCGTGCTGGATCAGTACAGCAGTTCGTTGACCGATGAAGCGCTACATAACTTGCTGCAGCGCAGCGAAGGGTGGGTGGCCGGTTTGCGTTTCTGGTTGCTCGCCGCGACAGAGGCGGGCAGTAACACCCTGACTCAAGGGGTGAACGGCGGCGAAGGGCTGATCCGCGATTACCTGCTCGAAGAGGTTATCGACTGCCTGCCTGCTGACGTCCAGGCCTTCCTCTATGAAACCGCCTGTCTTGAGCGCTTTTGCAGCCCCTTGTGCGACGCGGCGCGGGACAGTCACGACAGCACGGAAATCATCGCTTTCTTGCAAGCGCATCAGGTTTTTCTGGTGCCGTTGGACGAGAACGGGCGCTGGTTCCGTTATCACCACCTGTTTTCCGATCTCCTGCGCGCCCGGGCGGGCAACACTGTCGCGCCGCAACAAAGACGTCTGCATTTGAACGCCTGCCGCTGGTTCAGCGAGCAAGGCCTGCTGGACGAAGCCATCGAACAAGCGTTACGCGCGGGTCATCACGATGTCGCCGCCAATCTGGTCCAGAACCTGTCCGAAGAGCAGTTGTTGGCCGAGCAAAACGTCGGCATGTTGCTGCGTTGGAAAATGGACCTGCCTGACAGCCTGCTGATCAGCACGCCGCGTTTGATCGTGCTGTACGCGTGGGCGTTGGGTCTGGCCTGTCAGCTCGATGCTGCCGAAGAGTTGGGCAATCACCTCAGTCGTTTTCTGCCTGCACCCTCGGCTACTGCCCAGAAATCCATGCTGGCGCAGTGGCTGGCCCTCAGCGGCATCATTGCCCGGGGCCGTGGCGACAGCGACACTGCGCACCGCTATTGCAGCGAGGCGCTCGTGAGCCTTCCTCAAAAGCGCTACGGCCAGCGGCTGTTGTGCCTGTCCACCCTGGCCAATCTCGCCATTGCCGACGGAGACTTGTGGCGCGCACGGGCATTGAACCGCGATGCGCTGGAATTGGCGCAACGCGTCGCCAATCCCCTCTTCGAGGCGCTGGCCCACTACGACCGAGCGCGCACGCTCTTGGCCAGGGGGGAAGCATTACGTTCTCTGGAAGAGGTCCGTCAGGGATTGCGTCGCTTGAACGGTTTGTCCTCGCAGCGGATTTACGCGGTTCGTGCGCGGCTGACGCTGTATGAAGGCTACTTGCTCGTTCAATGCCTGCAGTTCGACGCCGGGCGCAAACGACTGGATAGCGGGCTGGTCGAAGCGCGCGCGTGCCGGGACATCAGCGTGCTGATCGGTCATTGCGTGATCGCCGGGATGGAGGGCCGGGAAGGGCGGTTCGCCGAAGCCTTCGCGGAACTGGCCGAAGCCGAGCGGCTGATGCACATCTGGGACGTACCGCCCGTGTATTACCTGGCGATGATCACGCTGGCGAAATGCGAGCTGTGGCTGGCGCAGGGAAGAATCGACCTCGCCGACGCCTGGCTTTTGCGTCTGGGGCAAACCTATGGCGGTGACCATCCCGCCGCCGCGCCGGAATGCATGCCGCTCATGCCGCAACACATCGAATTGCTGCGCGCCATGCTGGATCAGATACAAGGTCGCACGGAGGCATCCGTCGAACGTCTGATGGGCCTGGAAACTTATGCGCAACAGATCGGCGCCGGTCTACTCGGCTTGAGCGCCACGAGCCAGTGGCTCACCCTGGCGCTCGATACCGCAGACAAAACTCATGCACAAACGCTGCTCGGCCGCAGTCTCCAAAACGCCACCGGTGGCGCGATCCTGCCCCTGCTCCCCGTCATTCGCCAACACCCGGACTGGCTGAGCGAGCAATTGCTGAAACGCCCCCGTTGCCGACTCGTCGATTACCTGCTCAATCAACTGTCGCCCCATGTCAGCAAAGACCTGCCTTGCGCGCGGGACATCAACGAAACCGCCCCATGTCCCGGCGCCGACGCGCTCAGCGCCCGCGAGCTCGGAGTGCTTCAGTTGATCGCTCAGGGCTGTTCCAATCAGGAAATCAGCGAACGGCTGTTCATCTCGCTGCACACGGTCAAAACCCACGCCAGCCACATCAACAGCAAGCTGGGCGTGGAGCGTAGAACCCAGGCCGTGGCGCGGGCGCAGGAGCTGGGATTGTTGAGTTGATCGGCATTAAAATGCCGCTCTACGCGCTGAGCTACTGAGATTCGGCATTTAAGTGCCGATTTCAGCCGCTACGGCGCCGCGTCACCCGCCCACATCGTGTCCACATCCCCCAGGCCCCAATCCTCCGCCAGTTCGAATTTGACGATGCTGTCCTGTGCGCCGGGATCGCCCAGGTTGACGACTTCCGGTGCGAAGGTGACGCGTGTCCGAGTGGACATGAACACTTTCACTTTGGGGTGCAGCAGCGACTTTTCGCCTTGCTCTATCACCACGCCCAGCCGTTCGCTTTTCAGGCGCACCAGTGCGCCGATGGGGTAGATGCCGACGGTCTTGACGAAGTGCTGGAAGATTTTCTCGTCAAAGTGGCCTTTCCACGACGCCATTTCGCGGATGGACTGCGCCGCGTCCCAGCCTCGCTTGTAAGGCCGGTTTGAAGTGACCGCATCGTAGACGTCACAGATCGCGCCCATTTTGGCGAAGATGCTGATCTCGTCGCCTCTTAGGCCGTGGGGGTAGCCGCTGCCGTCGACCTTTTCATGGTGGTGCAGGCACACGTCGCGCACGGCGTTGGTGACCTGCTGGCAATTCTGCAGGATTTCCAGCCCGGCCTGCGGGTGATGCTTCATCGCTTCGTATTCATCGAAGGTCAGGCGATCGGGTTTGTTGAGAATGGCGGGGGAAATCATCATCTTGCCGACGTCATGCATCAAGCCCGCAACGCCCGCATCGCGCACCTGGTCTTCGCTCAGATTCATTTGACGGGCGAGTGCCACCATCAGCGCACAGACCGCCACCGAGTGCATGTAGGTGTATTCGTCAGACGTTTTCAAACGCGACAGACTGATCAGCGCGTGAGGGTGGCGCATGATCGACGTCGAGATTTCTTCGACCAGCAAATCGACGTCTTCGGCGTTCATCGCACGGCCCATCCGGGCGTCGGTGAACATGGTCATCACCGCATCTTTGGCTCGGCCACAAATCATCTTGGCGCGCGCCAGCTCTTTCTCTATAGAACTCGCGGTGGTGTCAGGCGCGGGAACGTGGGTCGAGGCGACAGCCAGAATCGGCGTCTGCTCATCGGGGATCTTGCCGCGCCGGGTGTCGATCCACACCTCGCGCGTCGATTCCTGAATGCGCTGCAGCACGGCTTCGTCGCGCAGTTCGCGTTCCACGTGCAAGGTCCAGAACGGATCGTGAACACGAGGGCGGCAAAATTCATGGATGTACATACCCAGCGTCAGGTCGGAGACCGCGATTTTTCTTAGCATGGAGCTTGCTCGTTCTTCGCTTCGGGTCTGTGCTGCCCTGCGGGATCATCGGGTCGACTTCTTATCATCCCGAACGCTACACATTCCAATGGTTGCGCAGTGCCAGTATATGAGCGGGTTTTTGAAAAATATATGAATTAAACAAACCCCTAAAAACAGGGCATTTTGGACTTTGTTCATACTAAACAGGCAGTTAGCGTGAAATGCTCATCTCCTCCGAAAGTTGGGCAACAAAAATAAATGGATGAGTTGTCCTGACCCCTCGTTAAAACCCACTCGGGTGAGTGTAGAAGCTGAGCGATAGACCGTCGGACCGTATGGAGAAAACCGGTGCTAGTTCAACCTTTTGCGCGCTTAGAGTCTTCCTAGTCGCGGGCATAGTGGCTGGGAGGACGACCGGTTAGACGACGGAACATGGTCGAAAAAGCGCCCGGGCTTTTATAGCCCAGCTCCAGCGCAATGCGGGTAATGGATTCACCGCTCGACAGCCGCGACAGCGCCAACACCACGCAAGCCTGTTGCCGCCATTGGCCGAAACTCATCTGCGTCTGTTCACGAAACAGGCGGCTGAACGAGCGCTCACTGACGAACAAATCCTGCGCCCAGTCCTGGGGCGATTGATGAATGTCCGGGTGTCGCAAGAAGGCCTGGCAGCGGGCGAGCAGGCGGTGATCATCGGGCAGGGGAATGTGCAACGGCAGCGTTCTGGCCTGCCCGATTTCCAGCAGGGCCAGCGTTATCAGCACCCCGTCGCGGCCGTCGACTGCGTACGTCAACGGCATCTCCACCGCCTCGATCAGCAGTTGGCGCAACAGGGGCGAGATTCCGATGACCTCGCAAGTCTGTCTAAATACGGGCACCGCAGACGGTTCGATGTACAGGCTGCGGGTGCTGACCCCGAGCATCAAGACTTCATGTTCCATCTGCGGCGGAATCCACACTGCCTGTTGAGGCGGCACCACCCAATCGCCCTGAGGGGTGGAGACTTTCATCACCCCCGTCGAGCCGTACAGCAATTGCGCACGGCGATGGTGATGACGACGCAGCAGGTAGCCATCGGCGTAATCATTGCCAATCGCGACGACCGGGCGGGGGGTGTTATCGAGCGTTTCGATAGAGACGTTGCGCATGGCGTTTTTCCAGAGTCTGGCCGAAACACAAACATGAATGGCCCGAATCCTCAAGTTTGACGTGATCACCCTGCTTATTGTGAACACCTCTTTTTCAAGGATTCAGGGCAATGACGTATCTCTTGCTGGCGCTGTTCGGCGCTCTTTCCGGGGTGACGACCGTGCTGTTCGGATTTGGAGGCGGCTTTGTGGTCGTGCCGGTGCTGTACGGTATCTTGAACAGCGAAACTGTCGGCGGCTTGAGCGCGCCAATTGCGATGCATGTGGCCGTAGCGACCTCAACCTGCGTGATGATCGTCAACGCCTCATTGAGCACCCGCCGCTCCGCCTGCTCGGGCACGCTGCTCAAGGATTGGTTGTGGCCACTGGCAGGCTTCATTGGCATCGGCTCGCTGATCGGCGCCGTCGCGGCTGGCTTCGTCAACGGCTCGGTATTGCGCGTAGCGTTTATGGCTTATCTGGCAATCACCATCGCCGATTGCCTGCTCAGACGCGGATTCGTTTCACGCGCTGCTGAAAATGAACCACGCCCACTGAGCGCAATGACGCGCGGCCCCGGCGGCATTCTCATCGGCGCCATTGCGACATTCCTGGGCGTCGGCGGCAGCGTCATGACTGTCCCGCTTCTGAGGCGCTGCGGCCTGAGCATGACCCAGGCCACCGCCATGGCTAACCCGCTGAGTCTACCCGTCGCCCTCTTCGGCACGACGACCTACATGGTCACCGGCGCATTGGACAATACGCGGCTGGGCGCGGGCTACATCGGCTACGTCAACCTCATCGCCTTCGCACTCCTGACCCTCGGCGCCTGGTTCGGCATGGGGCTGGCTGCACGTTGGGTGGGGCGCATCCCGGATCGGCTGCACGCGTGGGCGTACGTGGGGTTGTTGGGGGTGGTGTTGGTGAGTATGGGATTGACCTGAGCGGCTCGGCTCTTTACAGGATCAAGGCGGGTTGAACCACCGGGCTTTTCGGGCGAACCTTGCGTATCCGCTGCGAGGGCATACCCCGCACCACACCCGATACGATCAGGTCATCATGCAAACCCCAGCACCCACCCTCATCCGCGAAACCTTTCCCGTCGGCCCGTTGCAGTGCAACTGCACGATCATCGGCGATCCGGTCACGAAACAGGCCATCGTGGTCGATCCCGGTGGCAATCACGAGTTGATTCTAGCGAAGCTGGAGGCGCACGGTCTGAAGTGCGTGAGCATCATTCATACCCACGCGCACCTCGATCATTTCCTCGCATCGGGTCGGTTGAAGGAAAAGACCGGGGCGACATTGCATCTGCACAAGGAGGACCAGTTCTTGTGGGACAACCTCGAAACCCAGTGTCAGGTGTTTCGTGTTCCCTATGTGCCGGTGCCTTCGCCGGATCGGTGGCTGGAGCACGACGAAGAACTGGCCTGCGGGTGCGGAGTGGCGTTGCACACACCGGGGCATACGCCGGGGTCGATGAGTTTCTGGTTCGAGGACGCGAAGTTGTTGATCGCGGGCGACACCCTGTTCAAGCGCGGTGTGGGGCGGACGGATTTGTGGGGCGGCGATCAGGCCACCATTGTGCGTTCGATCAAGGAGCGGCTGTACACGCTGGACGAGGCGGCGACGGTGGTGACGGGCCACGGGCCGGACACTCGATTAGGGGATGAAATGCGCGAAAACCCTTTCGTCAGGGCGTAAATCGTTCAGGCCGCGTTAAGGAATTTTTGACGGTCTCCATGCTCTAATCGCCCATATCGTCGGCCTCTGTGGTTGGCCGTAGACATGCAAAACAGGAGCTTTCCTTGATGTTGACCTTTCGCCGTTTGATCATCGCTGCTACCGCGTTGGCTGTCCTTTCGGGCTGTGCGACGCAGAATCCTTACGACAATCAGGGGCAGGCGCAAAACTCCGGTGGTGTGAGCAAAACCGCCAAATACGGTGGTCTGGGTGCGTTGGCCGGTGCCGTCGCCGGTGCTGCCATCGACCACAACCATCGTGGTAAGGGCGCGCTGATTGGCGCCGCTGTCGTGGGTGCCGGCGCGGCCGGTTACGGTTATTACGCTGACAAGCAGGAAGCCGCCTTGCGGGCGAGCATGGCCAACACCGGTGTCGAAGTGCAGCGTCAGGGCGACACCATCAAACTGGTGATGCCAGGCAACATCACGTTCGCCACCGACTCTTCCGCGATTGCCAGCAGCTTCTATTCGCCGCTGAACAACCTCGCCGGTTCGCTGAAACAGTACAACCAGAACGTCATTGAAATCGTGGGCTACACCGACAGCACCGGCAGCCGTCAGCACAACATGGACCTGTCTCAACAGCGTGCTCAAAGTGTGGCGACGTACCTGACGTCCCAAGGTGTGGATGCGTCCCACCTGTCGGTTCGCGGTGCCGGTCCTGATTCGCCGATTGCCAGCAACGCCGATGTCAACGGCCGCGCCCAGAACCGTCGCGTAGAGGTCAACCTCAAGCCGATTCCCGGTCAGCAGTATCAGCAGCAATAAGTTGAGCGTGTAACGCCTGAAACCCCGGCCTGAGTGCCGGGGTTTTTGGTTTCTGATTGATGAAGATTCCCTGTAGGAGCGAATTCATTCGCGAACCGCTCGTACTGCCGATACACCTCTATCGAGTGTACCGGCCCTTCGCGAATAAATTCGCTCCTACAGGGGGGGGCGGCGTCGCGAGGATGAGGGACGGCTGGGGGGACATTTACCGGGAATACCGCTCATGCATCTGCCCCAGCAATGCATCCTTCTCTTCCCACAGCCGATTGATCCATTGCTGAAATTCTGCGCGATACGCTTCGTCCTGGTCGTAGCTTTTGCCAATGAACTGCTGCGGAATCTGCACTTCTTCAAAGTGCGCCACCACCTCGCGCACGTTGCCGCACAGCAAATCCCAGTACCCTGGCTGGCCCACCGGGTAATGAATAGTCACGTTGATCAACGATTCCAGTTGCTCGCCCATGGCATCCAGCACAAACGCAATGCCACCCGCTTTGGGTTTCAGCAGGTAACGAAACGGCGATTGTTGTTGAGCGTGCTTACCCTTGGTGAACCGTGTGCCTTCGGCAAAGTTGAAAATCCCCACGGGGTTGTTGCGAAACTTCGCGCAGGTGCGGCGAGTGGTTTCCAGGTCCTTGCCTTTCTTTTCCGGGTGTTTGGCCAGATACGCCTTGCTGTAGCGCTTCATGAACGGGAAGCCCAGCGCCCACCACGCCAGGCCAATCACCGGCACCCAGATCAGCTCTTGTTTGAGGAAAAACTTCAGCGGCCGAATGCGCCGGTTGAGCACGTACTGCAAGACCATGATGTCCACCCAGCTCTGGTGATTACTGGTCACCAGATACGAGTGTTGATAGTCCAGACCTTCCAGCCCGCTCAGGTGCCAGCGGGTGTGGCCGAGCAGGTTGATCCAGGCGTTGTTGTTGCTGATCCAGGCTTCGTGGATGTGGCTCATCAGCCAATCAGTGACTTTCTGCGCCGCCGGAAAGGGCAGGCACAGCTTGAAGATTGCGACGATGAACAGCGGCGTGCAGCAGACAATCGTGTTGAGCGCCAACAGCAGCGAGGCGAGGACACCGCGCAAAGGGGCGGGCAAGAAATCCATGGGGGATCGAACTCCGAAGGTAAGACAGCCGCCGGTGAGTTCCCGGCGGCGTTATTGTGAATGACTGATATTGCAGACCGGCGTTATTGAGGCAGGTTCGCCGCTTGAATGGCCGTGAGGGCAATGGTGTAGACGATGTCATCCACTTGGGCGCCGCGCGGCAAATCGTTCACCGGCTTGCGCAGGCCTTGCAGCATCGGGCCGAGGCTCACGCAGTCCGCACTGCGTTGCACGGCCTTGTACGTGGTGTTGCCGGTGTTGAGGTCGGGGAACACGAACACGTTGGCGCGACCGGCGACCGGGCTGTCCGGCGCCAGTTGCCGAGCCACGTTCTCGTTGGCTGCCGCATCGTATTGCAATGGACCGTCGATCAACAGGCTTCGACGGGTTTCCTGCGCCAGTTGCGTGGCCTCGCGCACTTTCTCCACTTCCTCGCCACTGGCCGAGTTGCCGCTGGAATAGCTGATCATCGCCACGCGCGGCGACAGGCCGAAGGCAACGGCAGAATCCGCGCTTTGCACCGCGATTTCCGCCAGTTCTTCTGCGGTCGGGTGCGGGTTCATGATGCAGTCGCCGTAGACCAGCACCTGCTCGGGAAACAACATGAAGAACACCGACGACACCAGCGTGCAGCCCGGCGCGGTCTTGATCAGTTGCAGGGCGGGGCGGATGGTGTTGGCAGTGGAATGCACGACGCCCGAGACCAGGCCGTCCACTTCGTCCAGCGCCAGCATCATGGTGCCGATCACGACCGGGTCTTCCAATTGCTGCTCGGCCATCGGCGCATTGAGGCTTTTGTTCTTGCGCAGGTCGACCATCGGCCCGACGTAGCGTTCGCGAATTTCGTCCGGATCGAGGATTTCCAGCCCCATCGGCAATTCGATGCCTTGAGCGCGCGCCACGGCCAGCACGTCGTCAGGCTTGGCGAGCAACACGCAGCGGGCGATGCCACGGGCCTGACAGATCGCGGCGGCTTGCACGGTCAGCGGGTCGGCGCCTTCCGGCAGCACGATGCGTTTGTTGGCGGCCTGTGCCCGCTGGATCAGTTGATAGCGGAACACGGCGGGCGACAGGCGCATTTCCCGAGGCGTACCGCAGCGCTGATGCAGCCAGTTGGCGTCCAGGTGGCTGGCGACGAAATCGGTGATGATCTCCGCACGTTCGCGGTCGTCGATCGGGATTTCCTTGTTCAGCCCGTTTAACTGATTGGCGGTGTCGTACGAGCCGGTGCTTACCGACAACACCGGCAGGCCCGCTTGTAGGGCGCCAGCGCACAGTTCCATCAGGCGCGGATCGGGGCGGGTGTCGCTGGTCAGCAGCAAACCGGCCAACGGTACGCCGTTCATGGTCGCCATGCTCACGGCGAGAATGATGTCGTCGCGGTCGCCGGGTGTGACCACCAGCACGCCGGGTTTCAGCAGTTGCAGCGTGTTCAGCACGGTGCGGGCGCAGATGATGATTTTCGACATGCGTCGCTGTTCGTAGTCACCGGCGTTGATCACCTGAGCGCCCAGCAATTCAGCGACGTCACGGGTGCGCGGGGCGTTGAGGTCAGCCTGGAACGGGATGCAACCCAGCAGGCGGAAATCGCCGCTGCGCAGCAAAGGCGAGTGTTCCTTGAGTCGCGCTGAGAAGGCTTCCATGCTTTCGTCGGTGCGCACTTTGTTGAGGATCACGCCCAGCACTTTCGGGTCTTTCGGGCCGCCGAACATCTGCGCCTGCAACTCGACGCGGCCGGAAAGCTCCGTCAGCACTTCGTTTTCTGGCGCAGACACCAGAATCACTTCCGCGTCCAGCGCCTTGGCCATGTGCAGGTTGACCCGCGCGGCATAGCTGGCGCTGCGGGTCGGCACCATGCCTTCGACGATCAACACGTCGCGGCCCACGGACGCTTCTTGATAAAGATTGATGATTTCTTCGAGCAACTCATCCAGTTGACCTTCGCCGAGCATGCGTTCGACATGGCCGAGGGCGAGGGGTTTGGGCGGCTTGAGGCCATGAGTGCGGGCGATCAGTTCGGTCGACCGCTCCGGGCCGAGGTCGCCGGGGTGGGGCTGAGCGATGGGTTTGAAAAAGCCGACCTTGAGTCCGGCGCGCTCCAGGGTACGCACCAGCCCGAGGCTGATGGACGTCAAACCCACACCGAAGTCTGTGGGCGCGATAAAAAAAGTCTGCATGCGGGCTTCTCGAAGGTGAGCGTGCAAGGGTCTTGATTCGTCAGAATCAGAGGACCTAAGTCAAACAGGACGCTGTTCAGTCGCAGCGTCTCAACGGGGCACAAGGTTATCGTCATCTGCCCCCTGCGCGCACCAGCCGCAACGAAACGATTGACCTATTTTTTCTTGTCGCGCCTGCGCATCGAGCACCCAGGCGCGGGATTGCCACGGTGGTTGGTGCCGCAAGTGCTGGGTGTGACCGCAGGCGAGGTCGGCGACCCAATGGCCATCCTCGTCCTGATGAAAGCCGATAATCGTGGTGTCGTTCTGAGGCATCGCAGGGTCGTGCAATCGGGGCCGTCCGTCTGAGTTGCGTTCGCTTTCGCGCGAGGGCTTGGTTAGACTTGCTCGCTCATATCTCTATTTGCAAAAGGTCTTGCCCCATGCCGATCGCCGCCAACAAGGCTGTCTCCATTGACTATACCCTGACCAATGACGCTGGTGAGGTCATCGACAGTTCTGCCGGCGGCGCGCCGCTGGTTTACCTGCAAGGCGCAGGTAACATCATTCCGGGTCTGGAAAAGGCACTGGAAGGCAAGGACGTCGGTGACGAGCTGAAAGTCGCCATCGAGCCTGAAGACGCTTACGGCGAGTACTCGGCTGAACTGGTCAGCACCCTGAACCGCAGCATGTTCGAAGGCGTCGACGAACTGGAAGTGGGCATGCAATTCCACGCTTCCGCGCCGGACGGCCAAATGCAGATCGTCACCATCCGTGATCTGGACGGCGACGACGTCACTGTCGACGGTAACCACCCGCTGGCCGGTCAGCGCCTGAATTTCCAGGTCAAGATCGTTGCCATCCGTGACGCCAGCCAGGAAGAAATCGCCCACGGCCACGTGCATGGCGAAGGTGGCCATCACCACTGATTTGTCCTGCTAAGCTCAAATAGCTGGCCAGGCGTCCTCGCGGGCTTTTGCGAAAACCGTCTTGGTTTCGCGGCCTGACAGGGCGCCTTTTTCGGCCGATAGTGTTTGTTTGGTGAGCAGGGGAGTTTCGTCATGAGTATATTTCACGACCTGAAATTAAAAGCTCTGGATGGCCAGGAACTGCCTCTCGCGCCCCTGAAGGGCAAAGTGGTTCTGGTGGTCAACGTGGCCTCCAAATGTGGCCTCACGCCACAGTACGCCGCACTCGAAAATCTCTATCAGAAATACAAGGACCGCGGTTTCAGCGTCCTGGGTTTGCCTTGCAACCAGTTCGCGGGGCAAGAGCCAGGTTCTCAGGAAGAGATTCAAGAATTCTGTTCGCTGAACTACGGCGTCACCTTCCCTCTGGGTGACAAGCTGGAAGTCAACGGGCCGCATCGTCACCGCCTGTATCAGATGCTGGCAGGTGAAGGTGCAGAGTTTCCGGGGGATATCACCTGGAACTTCGAAAAGTTTCTCGTCGGGCAAGACGGCCGCGTGCTGGCGCGTTTTTCGCCACGTACCACGCCGGATGATTCGGCGGTGATACAGGCCATTGAAAAAGCGCTGCATTGATTGATTCGGTCATCCTCGACGCTTGAACGCTGCCGCAGATTCTCTGTAGGAGCGAATTCATTCGCGAGGGGCCGGTGCAGCCGCTGCATCGGCGTCGCCTTACCCACCTTCGCGAATGAATTCGCTCCCCCAGAGGCCTCGTGGCGTTCGGAGGGCATGTGCATACGCCCATCCCAAGGCGTCTTTTTTGCGACTTCTAAACCTTAATCACCCAAATCAATAGTGCTAGGCATCCCGGCTCGGTCGGCTCATTCTGTATGACCTTCATAATATTCCCTGAGCCGAGGACGTGTGCATGCCAGTCAAAGCCTTGTTTAAACCTTTTCATCTGGGCAGCCTGGAATTGCCTACGCGGGTGGTCATGGCGCCGATGACCCGATCGTTTTCCCCGGGTGGCGTGCCAAATTCCAAAGTCATCGAGTACTACCGTCGCCGCGCTGCGGCAGGCGTGGGTTTGATCATCACTGAAGGCACGACCGTCGGTCACAAGGCGTCCAACGGCTACCCGAACGTCCCGCAATTCTTTGGCGAAGCGGCGTTGGCGGGCTGGAAAAAAGTGGTCGATGCGGTTCACGCAGAGGGCGGCAAGATCGTCCCGCAACTGTGGCACGTGGGCGCCGTGCGTCGCTTGGGCACCGAACCGGATGGCACCATTCCTGCGTATGGCCCGACTGAAAAACTCAAGGATGGTAACGTCGTCGTCCATGGCATGAGCAAACAGGACATCGTTGACGTTATCGCGGCCTTCGCTCAAGCGGCGAAAGACGCCAAGAACATTGGCATGGACGGCGTGGAAATTCACGGTGCTCACGGTTACATCGTCGACCAGTTCTTCTGGGAAGGCACCAACCAGCGCACCGACGAGTACGGCGGGGACCTGGCCCAGCGCTCGCGTTTCGCCATCGAACTGATTCAGGCCGTGCGCGCCGCCGTCGGCCCTGATTTCCCGATCATCTTTCGTTACTCCCAGTGGAAACAGCAAGACTACACCGCGCGTCTGGTGCAGACCCCGGAAGCGCTGGGGGCTTTCCTCAAGCCACTGTCTGACGCGGGCGTGGACATTTTCCACTGTTCGACGCGCCGTTTCTGGGAGCCAGAATTCGAAGGTTCTGATCTGAACCTGGCAGGCTGGACTCGCAAATTGACGGGCAAACCGACCATCACCGTCGGCAGCGTCGGGCTGGACGGTGAGTTCCTTCAATTCATGGTCAACACCGACAAAGTCGCGCAACCCGCCAGCCTGGAGAATCTGCTCAAGCGTTTGGGTGATGAGGAATTCGATCTCGTGGCCGTGGGCCGTGCGCTTCTGGTCGATCCGGATTGGGCGGTGAAAGTGCGCGAGGGTCGCGAGGAAGATATCCTGCCGTTCAGCCGGGACGCATTGGGCAAGCTGGAGTAAACCACCGCCTGCGCAGGTGTGTTTTTCGGTGGGAGCGAATTCATTCGCGAAACGTCGGTACAGACGACACGAATGTGTTAAATGTCCGATCATTCGCGAATGAATGCGCTCCCCAGCGCTAGACCCCTAAAGCGACTCCATCCCGCCGCTCACTGGCCACCCGCAAATATTGCTCGAACGCCTCGATCACCCCCGCCCACCCCTGACGGCTGGCATGTTGCCGAGCATTCAGGCGAACCCTGCGCAGGGTCTCGTCGTCCTCAAGCATCCAGCGTGCAGCGTCAGTAAAGCCCTCTTCATCGCCTGGCATCGCGACTGCGCCGTTGTGGCCGTGTCGAATGTGCTGGGCCGCTGCGGCTTCGTCGTACGCCACCACGCCGAGCCCTGAGGCCAGCGCTTCAAGAACGACATTGCCGAATGTCTCGGTCATGCTCGGAAACAGAAACAGATCCCCCGACGCATAGTGAGCCGCCAGCGCCTCACCTCGTTGGGTGCCGCAGAAGATCGCGTCCGGCACCTGCTGTTGCAGCGTTGCGCGAACCGGGCCGTCACCGACGATCACCAGCTTGAGCTTTTTGTCGGGATAAGCGCTGACCAGACCGTCGAACGCGGTTTTGAGCAGCCCCAGATTTTTCTCCGGGGCGAGCCGTCCTACGTGTAAAACAGCGGTGTCACCAGGCTCCAGGCCCCAAGTCTCACGCAGCACGTTCGAACGTCGGGATGGATGAAACAATTGGCAATCCACGCCCCTCGACAGCAGCTCCAACCGCTCGAAGCCGCGCCGTTCCAGTTCTGTCTTCTGGCTGGCGCTGGGCACCAGCGTGGCGTTCGAACGATTATGAAACCAGCGCAGATACGAGGTCAGCAGGCGCGTAATAAAGCCCATCCCGTACTGCCGCGTGTATTGCTGAAAATTAGTGTGAAAGCCGCTGACAATCGCAATTTGCAAGCGCCGCGCTGCCCTCAAGGCAGAAAGCCCTAACGGCCCTTCAGTCGCGATGTAGAGCACGTCCGGCCGACTCCGCTGCCAGCGCCGCAGCAACTTGTGCATCGACGACTGACCCCACTGCAACCCCGGATACCCTGGAATCGGCCAGCCGCGACACAGCATCAAATCATCACCCGCCGCCCGCAACTCGTCCTCGTTCTGCCGGGGACGAATCACTTCCACACGATGCCCACGCAGCCGCAAACCGTCGCACAACCGGCTGAGCGTGGTGGCCACGCCATTGATTTCAGGCGCGTACGTTTCAGTGATCAAGGTGATATGCAAAGACTTACTCATAACCGCCAGTTTCAGAGTCTGGCGTTGCGCTTGTGTGGCAGTTGGGTGATGGATTTGTGACCGTTCATCTCAGCCTCCGACCGTGAACGGCACGATCCGCGATGACCCGATCTTTTCCAGTGCGGCGGCCTCGGGTGTGTAGTGGGTTTGAACGGGGTTGAGGCTGACCAGATTCAGATGAGACCGCGGTTTCACGGGGCGGGCGAGCGTGGCCGGCTCCGCAGGTGAAGTGTTGGAGGTGGCTGTTTTCACTGCATCGGCCAATGCGTGCATGAACGCGGGTGCGTTGGGATCACGTTTCGCTTTTTGCGGCAGCAGCGACGGTTGGGTGTGATTCACGGGATTGAGACGGCTGGTTTCCATGCGTTTGAACTCCCATTGATGAACGCGCCCGGAGTGGGCGTCACCATGGTTGAACAAGGCGGTTGTGGGACGTATGGAAGACGTTTGTAGGATTGGTCCTGATTTTGTGGGCGTGGCTTACGGTGGGGATTTACCTCATATTCCAACCGTGATCAAAAAAGGCCTCGTATGAGGCCTTCTTATTCGATCAGCGAATCCGCTCCGCCAGCGTCTCCGCCCCCCGCTCTCGGACCCAGAACAACGTCGCTCCCGCCACCGCAGCGGGCATCATCAAAATGTTGACCACCGGAATCAGCAGCACCAGGTACACGATCCCGCCAAAGCTCATGCTCTGCCAGCGCTTGGCGCGCAGCCAGGCGAGCATGTCTTGCCAGCTCATTTTGTGGTTGTCGGCAGGGTAGTCGATGTACTGGATGGCCATCATCCACACGCCGAACATCAGCCACAGCGGTGCGGCGACGATGTTGACGACGGGAATCCAAGACAGGATGAACAGCCCGATGGCGCGGGGCAGGAAATAGCCCAGCTTGCGCATCTCGCGGCTGAGCGTGCGGGGGACCATTTCGATCAGCTCGCCCCAACTGAACGCAGGGAAATCATCGGTGCCGCGCAGGACCACTTCGACTTTTTCTGACAAAAAACCGTTGAATGGTGCGGCGATGACGTTGGCGATCATGGTGAAGGTGAAAAACACCATCAGCGCGACCAGCACCACGAACAGCGGCCACAGGATGTAATTGAGGAAGCTCAGCCAGCTGGGCAGCGTCGGCATGAACGAATCGACCCACAGGCTGAATTCGTGACCAGCGAAATAGATCAGTGCGCTGAACAGCACCAGGTTAATGGTCAGCGGCAGCAGGACAAACAGCCGCAAACCGGGGCTGAGGACCAGTTTCAGGCCTTCGCGCAGGTATTGCGGACCAGACAAGGCGGGTGCAGGCATACAAGCCTCCAAACATTGAAAACGCGCCGACCTTACCGGCTTTCCCCAAGCGGCGGAAGCGGGAACGGTATGGCGACATTCGCCGAAACAATCTGGTGAAGGCAGAGTCTATCGACGATACCCAGGCCATCGATCATCGGGATAGGTACGGCCTATGAGCTGGATTGTGAAACGATATTTCCTTAATCTTCCCCGCCCCGATAAGCTTGCGGGCATCTTTTAGACCTCTTCCATTCACTTTGAACCTCTCAGGAGTCTTAATGAGCGTTCTGGTTAACAAACAGGCCCCGGATTTCACTGCTGCCGCCGTTCTGGGCGACGGTTCGATTGTCGAGGACTTCAAACTGTCTTCGCTGCGCGGCAAATACGTCGTGCTGTTCTTCTGGCCACTGGACTTCACGTTCGTGTGCCCGTCGGAAATCATTGCGCACGACAACCGCGTCGCCAAATTCCGTGATCTCGGCGTTGAAGTGGTTGGTGTGTCCATCGACTCGCACTTCACCCACGCTGCATGGCGCAATACCCCGGTTGAAAAGGGCGGCATCGGCCAGGTCCGGTTCACTATGGTTGCCGACATCAAGCACGACATCACTCGCGCTTACGGCATCGAACACGACGACGGCGTTGCGCTGCGCGGTTCGTTCCTGATCGACCAGAATGGTGTGGTTCAGCACCAAGTGGTCAACAACCTGCCACTGGGCCGTGACGTTGACGAAATGGTCCGTCTGGTTGAAGCACTGCAGTTCACCGAGCAGCACGGCGAAGTTTGCCCGGCTGGTTGGCGTCCAGGCCAGAAAGGCATGAAGGCTGACGCTTCGGGCGTTGCCGATTACCTGGCTGAGAACGCCAAGAGCTTGTAATACCGTCGCTGCGGCTTCGGTCGCAGCGTCACGATTTCAGGATGGGTGGGCGAATCTTCTCCAAGTGGCTCACCGATCCGTTTTATTCAACCGGTCCGCCGGTTTAGACCACAGTGACTCCGACCACACGTAATGGCCGGTCAATAGGAGTGTGTCATGTCTGATGTACGTCATTCCCGAGTGATTATTCTCGGCTCCGGCCCTGCCGGTTACAGCGCTGCGGTCTATGCGGCCCGTGCCAACCTCAAGCCTCTGCTGATCACCGGCATGCAGGCAGGTGGTCAGCTGACCACCACCACCGAAGTCGACAACTGGCCGGGTGACCCCCATGGCCTGACCGGCCCGGTGTTGATGGACCGCATGCGTGAACACGCCGAGCGTTTCGAAACCGAGATCATTTTCGACCACATCAATGCCGTTGATCTGGCCGGTAAACCGTTCAGCCTGAAAGGTGACAGCGGCACCTACACCTGCGACGCGCTGATCATCGCCACCGGCGCCAGCGCCCGTTACCTGGGCCTGCCGTCCGAAGAAGCGTTCATGGGCAAAGGTGTTTCGGCCTGTGCGACCTGTGACGGTTTCTTCTACCGCAACAAGCCTGTCGCTGTGATCGGCGGCGGCAACACGGCTGTTGAAGAAGCGCTGTATCTGGCCAACATCGCCAGCAAGGTCACGCTGGTTCACCGTCGCGATACCTTCCGCGCCGAGAAGATCCTGATCGATAAGCTGCACGCACGTGTGGCCGAGGGCAAGATCGAGCTCAAGCTGAACGCCACGCTGGATGAAGTGCTGGGCGACAACATGGGCGTGACCGGTGCACGTCTGAAGAACAACGACGGCAGCAGCGCGGAGTTGAAGGTTGACGGCGTGTTCATCGCCATCGGCCACACTCCGAACACCTCGCTGTTCGAAGGCCAATTGGCGCTGAAAGACGGCTACATGGTCGTTCATGGTGGTCGCGAAGGTAATGCGACGGCGACCAGTGTCGAAGGCGTGTTCGCGGCAGGTGACGTGGCTGACCACGTTTACCGTCAGGCGATTACCTCGGCGGGTGCGGGCTGCATGGCGGCACTGGACGTTGAGCGGTATCTGGACGGTCTGGCGAACGCTTCGTTCTGATCGGCTGTTCCAAAACGAAAAAACCGGCTCATCGGGCCGGTTTTTTTGTGTCTGCACTGCAGGAGCGAATTCATTCGCGATCGGTGTTTCAGGGTAAACATCTGAATCGGATGTACCGGCCAATCGCGAATGAATTCGCTCCTACAGGGCCAGCGTGCGCCGTCATACCGCGGCGCAGTAGCGATCAGGCTTTACGCGTCAACGGCTGAGCGCTGAACTTCACGCCTGCCAGACCATGGGTGATCAGCGCACGGATATTGCCGTGATCGCTGCCCTCAGGCGTGGCGACCACCGAGCGATAGTGCTCGCCGAACGCCAACAGGGCTTCTTCGTCGCTCAGGCCTTCTAGCAGCGCCAGACCCAAGGTCTTGCACGAGCCTTCGTTCTGACCCGCTGCGTTCTCGACCGGGCCGTTGCTGAACGCCTGTGGCTGGTAGTCGTAGTGCGCGGCGACGAACGCCAGCGTGTCGGCGAACGCGTGTTCGCCGGATTTCAGGCTGGCGCGCAGGGTGTTCAGGTCAGTCATGTTTCTTTTCCTTGGCGAACGCCGCTTGCTGATCGGCGCTGGCTTCTTTCTGGTAGAGGGATTTCCACTCGCTGTACGGCATTCCGTACACCACTTCGCGGGCGTCATCGAGGCTGATGTCGATCTGCTTCTCGTCGGCGGCGGCCTTGTACCACTTGGACAGGCAGTTGCGGCAGAAGCCGGAGAGGTTCATCAGATCGATGTTCTGCACGTCCTTTCGGCTGTCCAGGTGCGCGACCAGACGACGGAAGGCGGCGGCTTCGAGTTCCAGGCGTTGTTGCTCGGTCATGATGGACTCTGTGCGAATGAAGGTGGGGCGGATGATAAGAGCGCGGGGCAGGGTGAGCAATGGCATTCGTCCAACGGATGGATGACCTGTGGGAGCGAATTCATTCGCGAGAGGCAGGTACATCCGATGCAAATCCGTTGATGTACACACGCATCGCGAATGAATTCGCTCCCACAGGAGCAAGCGTCATTTCCGGAATCAGCGCTCGGCGGCCAGCGTAATCGACACCGACTCGGCGAAGCGCAACGCGTGGGGCTTGTCGACTTCGACTTCGGCGTATTGCACGGCCTCGTGGCTCATCACCAGGTCCAGCACTTCCTGGGTCAACCGCTCCAGCAGTGCGAAACGATTGCTCTCGACGTGATGGATGATTGCCTTGGTGATGGTCCGGTAATTCAGCGCGTGATCGATGTCGTTGTCGCGCACCGCTTCCTGGGCGGCGTACAGGATCGTCAGGTTGATGAGGACATCCTGCTTGTTGAGGATTTCATCTTCGTTGATGCCGATAAAGGTTCGCAGGCACAGGTCCTTGACCCGGATGCGTGCGGTGCCTGGTTCGAGTCTTGCCATGGACTACTTGCTCCGTCCGATCAGTTGCAGGAATTCCATCCGTGTCGTATTGGATTCGCGAAAGGCGCCGAGCATCACCGAGGTATTCATGGTCGAATTCTGCTTTTCGACACCGCGCATCATCATGCACATGTGCTTCGCCTCGATGACCACCGCGACGCCTGCCGCATGGGTCACGCCCTGAATGGCGTCGGCGATCTGGCGGGTCAGGTTTTCCTGGATTTGCAGACGCCGGGCGAACATGTCGACGATGCGGGCGATCTTCGACAGCCCCAGGACTTTGCCGGTGGGGATGTAAGCCACATGGGCCTTGCCAATGAACGGCAGCAGGTGATGTTCGCACAGCGAATACAGCTCGATGTCTTTCACGATGACCATCTCGTCGTTATCCGACGCGAAGAGCGCGCCGTTGACGATCTCGTCCAGCGTCTGATCGTATCCATGACACAGGTACTGCATGGCCTTCGCTGCGCGCTTGGGGGTGTCCAGCAAACCCTCGCGCTCCGGGTCTTCGCCCAGGCCAACAAGGATTTCGCGGTAGTGCTCTGGCAGTGACAGGGTCATCAAATGGGTCCTCGGGGCGGCTTACTTGACGTGCCGTCCGCCGTTTACGGTCAATGTGGTGCCGGTGACGTACGGGTTATCCAGCAGATAGCGCAGGCTCTGGTAGATCACTTCAGGGCCCGGCTCGATGCCCAGCGCCGATTTGGCCAGCGTGCGTGCGCGGTACGCCGCGTCGTCGTCGGGTTGAAACATCAGCATGGCCGGAGCGATGCCGTTGACCTTTATAGAGGGGGCATAGCGGGCAGCGAACGACAACGTCAGGTTGTCCATGCCTGCCTTGCTCGCGCAGTAGGCAATGTGCTTGCTGCTGCCCTTGCGCGTGACGTCGTCTCCGATGTGAACGATGTCGGCGATCTCCGAGCGCTGTAGCAACTCGGCGCAATGCAGGTTGATCAGGTAGGGGGCGAGCATGTGCACGTTGAACATGCGCATGAATACATCGCCTTCATCGCCCTCGGTTTCTGCCAGCCACTCGGAGGCGTTGTGGATGATCGCGCGCAAGCGTGGGGTGTGTTCTTTCAATTGCGCGATGAAGGCCATCACGCTGTCCTGCGACGAAAAATCCGCCTGAATCGCGAGGGCGCCCAGTGCCTCCAGTCGCTCGACGCCAGGGCGTTCGGTGCGATAACTGATAATCACCGGCTGACCTTCGCCCAGCAGCCGTTCGGCGCAGTGCAGGCCGATGCGCTGGCTGGCGCCAGTGATCAGGACAGGGGCGGGGGAGGAGGCCATGGCAGCTCGTGGGTTATCAGGGAAGAGGACACCGGAAAGTCATTGGCGTATCGGCTCTGGGTTGCGGGCGCCGGTTGCTTTCATTGCGCCATCAGAGATCGAACGTCTGGGGCAAAGTTAACCCAATGGTCAGTGGTGTACAACTGTGGGTTCGGCGCTGGAGGTCGGGACGATATGGGATCAGCGAGTAGACGCCGATTCGGCGGACACTGATGGCGTCTGACTGTTGCTCTGCAACCACCCTGACAACAGATGCGTCGACAACGGAATGAACCAGAACACCATCAATGGCGTGAGAATGAGCGTGCTGATCATGATCCGCGGCAGCAACGCCAACTCACTCAGCAAGGGCCCCAACACGTAGTTGAAGATCAATGAGACGGGAAAGAACGCCAACCAAATGGCGATGGCCTGTTTCCAGCGCGGCGGACGCTGTCCGACGGTGCCGAACCAGCCGTCCAGCCCGCGCACACGGTGCACGGAATTCTTGGCGAAAAGCCCGCTGCCACGCACCAACCAGGAGCGTCGAGACGCAGAATGCTCCCACGCGTGCATGGTGGCTTCATCGGCAAAGCGGAAAATGATCTGGAATTCGTCGTCTCCCGGAGGCGGCGCGAGGACGCCCGAGCCCAGGTAGCCGGGGAAGTCGGTGGCGAGGTGCTCGCCTTCGTGCAGCCAGGTAATGAGTTCCTCATAGCGGCCATGGGCAACGCGGCGGGCGACCATCAACGTGACGGGTGAGGTAGACATTGTGTATCTCCGATAGACGAGTGAGCTTCCCGGGTAGGGAAATCACATGGCGCAACGCCGGGGTGGTGGCGTCGCGTCAATTTCATTACGAAATGCAAGCAAGGATTATTCCTGATTCCGTGGACAAAGCCACAAGTCTTTGCAGATCGGTTTTCCTTGATTGAATCCCGGCAGATGTACAATCCTGTTTCTAAATCACTTCAAGACGGACACTTTCATGACTCAGTTGCGCAGTGCGTCATCTGAAAACGATGAGGAGCTGTTGCCCATTCGCGAGGTGTCGCGCCTGACCGGTGTCAACTCGGTCACGCTTCGCGCATGGGAACGCCGTCATGGCTTGATCACACCCATCCGTACCGACGGCGGACATCGGCTTTATACCCACGCGGATGTGGCGACGGTTCGGAGCATTCTCATGTGGACCGAACGCGGAGTGGCTATCAGTAAGGTTGGAAAAATCCTTGCCGATACCCGCGATCTGAATGCCAAGGCGCGAGGGCCGCTGAGTGTCGTCGACAGCGCGGGGAAAGAGGCGTGGCAAGGGCGGCTGCGTCAGGCTACCGAAAATTTCGACGAACGCTGGCTGGATCAGATCTACGATCAGGTCCTTTTCGCCTACCCGGTTTCAGTGGTCTTCGAGCAAATCCTGATGCCGGTCTGGTACGACCTCGTCGCTCGTCATGACGCGTTTGGCCCCCTCAGCGAATGGCTGTTCTTCGACCACTTCCTGCGAGGGCACGCACTCCAGCGGCTCACTTCAGCGCGAGCAGACGCCGATTATCGGGTTCTGGTGGTCGCCATGCCCGGTGGATGCAGGGAGCTGGAACTGTGGGTTGCCGCTTTGCTGATGACCTCTGAGCGCGCATCGATCAGTGTGCTGGCGCCGGGGCAGCCGCTGGAAGAACTCGGGCTTGTTTGCGGCAAGATCAAACCCGACGCGCTGGTGTTGTTCTCTGATCAACTGCCTTCGGCCGACTTCAACAGAAAGTTGGAAAGGCTCGCGCTGGGGCTTGCCTGCCCGCTGCTGCTGGCGGGTAAAACCGCTGACATGGCGCAGGCCAGTTTGCAGGGTTCGGTCATCGGGTGTCTGAGTAGTGACGCAGGCGTGATGCAACAACGCTTGCAGCAGTTTCTGGCGGGACGTCTCGATACTTGAGAGCCGCCGCGAGTTTTGAGCCTTACGCGGCAAGTGGGGCGGCACGGTCAATCTTGCAGCTTGCCGCTCAAAACTCGCCGCTGTTACAAATGCATGGAAGGATGAATCTTGCGATGTTCCTGAAGGATGTACTGCCGCAGGCGCTCGGTGTCTTCCTTGCTGTTCTGGCTCAAGCGGTACGCGGCCAGGCCCTGTTCGGTCAGGCGCTCAAAGGTGCCGCGCAAGGCGATGGGGGCAAGGCCGGCCGGGGTAAACCAGGCGGAAAAATATTTGGGCGGCTTGGTCTGTTTGCGGATTTCCAGCAGGATGCCTTTAAAGGAAATCTCGTGCACCCACAGGGCCGTCAGCGCGCCTTTCTCGGTTTCCAGCGCCATAGGCTCGGGCAAACTCAAACGCCACGGACGGATGCGCGGGCCTTCTTCAAAAATGCTGGGGGCGCCCAACTCCAAGTGCAGTGCGTGGAATTCGTCTTCAACCAGATGCAGCGGAAAGGTCATCTGCTGGTTGTCGAACTGGGCTTGAATCGTCACTTGCTCATGAGCGGCGAGGCGCGTCAGCAGGTCCTGAATCTGGACACCGCCGTTGACCACCAGGCTACGGGACTTGTCGCGCAGGTTCAGCTTGGGGTTGTGCTGCATGTTCTGGATGAAGTCCAACTCATCCTGCGTGAGAATGTTGTCGCGCTGCATGGTCAAGCTCGATTAACCGGTTATTGAAAAAGCAGACATTAAATTCGCTTTTTGGTTGCTGCCGTTCGTCAGTTACAAGGTGTTACCGCTTTAGCGCCGCTATTTCCAAGCGAGCTTGCGCCAGTTCTGCCTCTAATTCGACAACTTTTTGTTGCGTCTGAACGTGGTCGGTCACGTCCTTCTGTATGCCAATGTAATACATCAGTTTTTCAGCGTCGTTGTAGATCGGCGTGATCGACAGCTCATTCCAGAACGCACTGCCGTCCTTGCGGTAATTGCGCAAGATCTGGCGGCATGGATGCCCATTTTTCAGGGCTTCGCGGATGGCCCGGCGCGCGAACTGATCGCGGTCGTCACCCTGCAACAGGCGGCAATCCTGATAGAGCACCTCATCGGCGCTGAATCCGGTCAGCCGTTCGAACGCCTTGTTGGCATATATAAGGATGTTGTCGTCACCCTCATGCTCGGCGATCACAATCCCGTCGATCAAGGCGTCGATCGCCAATTGCATCAGCTTTGCGTTGATCACCCACAGCCTCCGTGCGATTGCGCAAAGGGCGCATTCTAAGACATTGCGCTCGACTGGGGCATAATGCCGCACGATTTCAATCAGTCACAGGATCACACAATGAAAGTCGCCATTGTTTCGGGCTCGGTGTACGGCTCTGCCGAAGAAGTCGCCCGACACGCCCAGCAGATTATCCAAAAGGCCGGCCATGCAGTGTTCTTCAACCCGCGCGCGACGTTGGCCGATCTTCAGGCATTTGCCCCCGAAGCGTTTCTGGCCGTGACATCCACCACGGGCCTGGGTGAACTCCCTGACAACATTCAGCCGCTGTACTCGCAGATCCGTGACGTGCTGCCCGCAGCCTGGCGCGGCCTGCCTGGCGGCGTCATTGGTCTGGGCGACGCAAGCTATGGCGACACGTTCTGCGGCGGTGGCGAACAGTTGCGCGCACTGTTCATGGAAGTGGGTATTCGCGAAGTGCAGGACATGCTGCGCCTGGATGCCAGCGAAACCGTGACGCCGGAAAGCGATGCCGAGCCGTGGCTCGCGGAGTTCCTCGAAAAGCTCGGCGCCTGACCCGTCAGTCGGCGCCGAAGCGTTGCGGCTTACTTGCGCATCAGCGCCAGCCACGCCTGAGCGGCTTTGGACAGGTATGCGCCTTCACGCCAAATGAAGGCGATGTCCCAGCGCAAGCTTTCAGGTGCTTTCAAGGTGAGACGAGCCACACCCGGCCGCACCAGCGCTCGCGCGACGACCTGCGGCAGCAGCACGACGCCTTGCCCTGCCGCGACCAGCGCGACGAGGAAGTCTGCCTGTCCGCTGCGCCCGCCTTCTTTGGGGGTGAAACCTTCTTGCTTACACGCCTGCAGCAGCCGATCGTTAAGCACGAAGCTACGTTGATACAACAGAAAGGGTGTGTCGGCTAGCTGGCTCAATTCCACTTCCTTTAGATGCGCCAGTGGGTGATTGATCGGGAGTAGGGCATCCATGGGCTCGTCGCAGAACGGCTGTGAGGCGAACATCGGGTCATCGGGGGTCAGGCTCGCACCGATCTCCAGATCGCCCGTCATCACAGCCCGCTCGATGGCGCGACTGCCGTCTTCGAGCAAATGAATGGTGACATTGGGGTAAAGCCGCCGGTATTCAGCGAAAGCTTTGGCGAACAGCGTGTCACTGCCCAGCATCGGCAGGCCGAGGCGCAACTCACCGCGTGCCAGATTGCTGAGGTCATCCAGCTCTCGCAGCAGGCCGTTACGCAGGATGAGCATCTCTTCAGCCCGGTGCAGCACGACTTTACCGGCGGCGGTCAGGTTGACCTGTGACCCTTGGCGATCCAGCAAGCTGACCCCCAGGCTTTCTTCCAGTTGTGCAACCTGTTTACTCACCGCTGACTGACTGATGAACAGTGTCCGGGCGGCCTGGGTGAAACCGCCTTCCCGCACCACCTCAATAAAGCTGCGAAGCTGTTTGAATTCCACGTTGAGTACTGTCTTTCGGGATGAGATATGCCGACAGTGTGAATGATGCGATTCCATATTGGAATCGCTAAAAGTCTTACAATTCGTTTTTGGGATGTTAAGTGAATCGTTAAACTGGAGCCCTCAGAGGGCAGGATGACCATGAAACGATTGTCTCGACTCGCACGGCTGGTGGGCGAACTTGTTGCCTTGATCGCGATTTACCAAGTGGGTTGCGAGATCGTGTTGTGGCTTAACCTCCCCATCCCAGGTGGAGTTGTCGGCCTCGGGCTGTTGCTGGTGGTGTTCGCCAGCGGCGTACTCAACCCCGCTACCTTGCAAACCGGTGCGGGCCTGTTGCTGGCCGAGATGTTGCTGTTCTTCATTCCTCCGTTGATGAGCCTGCTGGACTATGGCGCGCTGGTCCGTCACGAAGGCTGGCGCATCATGCTGGTGATTGGGTGCAGTACGTTGATGGTCATGCTGGTCACCGCTTGCACGGTTGAAGTGGTCTGTCGCCTGAAGGACCGAACTGCGGAGGGCGGGGCATGACTTTTGAGCCAATGCCGATCTTCTGGCTGCTGATCACGGTGACCGCGTATGTCAGCAGTCGCTGGCTGTACCGTCGGACCGGTCGGTATTTGCTGTCGCCGCTGATCCTTGTTCCTACGGTTCTACTGGCCATTGCTGCGCCCATGCACACAGGCTACGCCGAATACTCCACCAACACCCATTGGTTGATGCTGGTGCTCGGCCCGGTCACCGTGGCGTTCGCCGTGCCGATCTGGCAGCAGCGTGCGTTGCTCGCCCGGCACTGGCCCGCCTTGCTCATTGGCATGTTGGCGGGAAGTGCTGCCTCGATTGCCAGTTCGTTCGGGCTTTCCAGGGTCATGGCTCTGGACACCTCGGTGGTGATGTCGTTGGTTCCTCGTTCGATCACCACGCCTTTTGCGATGCCCCTCGCACACGACTTGGGTGGCGTACCGGAACTGACCGCTGTATTTGTGATGTGCACCGGTGTCTTCGGCGCGGCATTGGGTGGCGTGCTTCTCAAATGGCTGCCGCTACGCACTTCATTGGCCCGTGGCGCGCTGTTTGGCGTGGGCGCGCATGGTGCTGGCGTGAGTCGCGCTCGGGAGGTGGGGGGTGAGGAGGGCTCCGTGGCCGGACTGGTCATGGTGCTCACCGGCATTCTCAATCTCTTAGCGGCGCCCTTGCTGGTTTGGATGCTCTGAAAGCTTTGCGCTAGAGCCATCGCAGCGCCTCTGACTCGCCGGGCCACTAACGTGGCTGCGAAGGCAAGTACCGCTTGTTCCCGGTCTGACTAGACTGCTGATCCATTAGAGCAGAATAACCGCCGAGGAACGCTGATCGTGAAAGTCGCCCAAGTAGCCGCCGATGGCGTGAGCCACATCCACCCCAGCGTCAAAGAGCGGGTCAGCCCCGAAGAGTGGCAGGCTCGCGTAGACCTTGCAGCGTGCTACCGGCTAGTAGCCCTTCACGGTTGGGATGATCTGATTTTTACTCACATCTCGGCCAAGGTGCCCGGCACCGAAGATTTTCTGATCAACCCCTACGGGATGATGTTTCACGAGATGACGGCGTCCAGCCTGGTCAAAGTCGATCAGTCGGGCAAGAAACTCATGGACAGCCCCTACGACATCAACCCGGCGGGCTATACCATCCACAGCGCCGTGCATGAAGTGCGTCATGACGTGATGTGCGTCATGCACACCCACACGGCGGCAGGTGTGGCGGTGTCCGCGCAGAAACAAGGCGTGTTGCCGATCAGCCAGCAATCGCTCTTTGTGCTGTCGAGCCTGGCCTATCACGGGTATGAAGGCGTTGCGCTAAACCATGATGAGAAGGCCCGTCTGCAGGCGGACCTGGGGCCCTCCAATTTCCTGATGCTCAATAATCATGGGCTTTTGACCTGCGCCTCCAGCATCGCGGACACCTTTCTGATGATGTTCACCTTTCAGCGGGCCTGTGAGATTCAGGTGCTCGCCCAAGGTGGCGGGGCCGAACTGATCCCTATCGACGGACAGATTCTCGCAGGCGCGAAGGCGATGGTCGCCGGCGTAACGCGCAGCGCCGAGGGCATGGGGGGCAAATTGGCCTGGCCTGCCTTGTTGCGCAAACTCGATCAATGCTCTCCGGGATACGCGCAGTAATGTGTCTCTCGGAAATCCCCCTCAGCGTCTGGCGCAGACGAGGCAACGACTTCGTGTTTCGCGGCCATCGCATTCGCTATTGGGCGGCCGGGCAGGGCGAGCCCTTACTGCTGATCCACGGTTTTCCTACGGCAAGTTGGGATTGGCACTACTTGTGGCAGCCGCTGGCCCGCCGCTACCGGGTCATCGCCTGCGACATGCTGGGATTTGGCGACTCCGCCAAACCTCGGAATCATGTGTACAGCCTTATTGAGCAAGCGGATCTTCAGCAGGCGTTGCTCGGCCATCTGGAGGTGAGCCAGCCGGTGCACATCCTCGCCCATGACTACGGTGACAGCGTCGCCCAGGAACTCTTGGCGCGGCATGCCGAGGGGCGGTTTGACATGGGCAGTTGCGCGTTTCTCAACGGCGGCCTGTTTCCGGAGGCGTATCGACCGTGCCGGGTGCAGAAAATGCTGCTTGGCCGCTTGGGCTGGGTGGTGGGGCGGCTGTTCGACCGCAACAGCCTGGACCACGACTTCAGTCGGACATTCGGGCCCGACACCCGCCCCAGTGAAAGCGAACTGGATGATTTCTGGAGCCTGATTTCAGCTGGCCGAGGCCATCACATGCTGTATCGCCTGATCAATTACCTCCCCGAACGCGTAGAGCTGCGCGACCGTTGGGTGCAGGCGATGCAGCGCAATCTAGTGCCAATGCGCTTTATCAACGGCGCCGCCGACCCGATTTCCGGGCGCCATATGGTGGAGCGCTATCGTGAGCTGATTCCCAACCCGGACACCATCTTGCTGCCGGATGTGGGCCGCTACCCCCAGACGGAGGCTCCCGCACGTGTCTTGAGCTGCTACGAGGCGTTTCGCGCTTCAGCCGCTGACTTCAGACCTCCAATTGTCGTGCCGCTGGCGATCCAGAACAGCAAGCCTGCCAATCATCCCTTTGTGTTATCGAGCACCATTCAGAACGGCTCGTATTGATTGTGACCCGCCAGCGACTGGTTGACACTCCATGACTGTTTCGCACGCCCTCGAACGCCCCAGCTGATTGGCGCGGACTTCACGGAATCGAGTGCGTGCCTCATCGGTGGGGAGTGCGGCATGAGTGAGTCCATACGTTTCGAAGACAAAGTGGTCATCGTCACGGGTGCTGGCGGCGGGCTTGGGCGGGCCCACGCCTTGCTGTTCGCCCGCCACGGGGCGCGAGTGGTGGTGAATGACCTGGGCGGTTCGGCCCATGGTGAAGGCGCCAATGCGTCGGCAGCCGACCGCGTCGTGGCGGAAATTCGCGAAGCGGGCGGCCAGGCAGTGGCCAATCATGATTCTGTGACCGATGGCGACAAGATCGTCCAAAACGCGCTGGATGCGTTCGGTCGCGTAGACGTCGTGGTGAACAACGCGGGGATTCTGCGCGACAAGAGTTTCGCCAAAATGGAAGACGCCGATTGGGAGCTGGTTTACCGGGTCCACGTCGAAGGCGCCTACAAAGTGACCCATGCCGCCTGGTCCCATCTGCGCGAGCAGAACTACGGGCGGGTCATCTTCACCTCGTCCACATCCGGGATCTACGGCAACTTCGGCCAATCCAACTACGGCATGGCCAAGCTCGGCCTCTACGGCCTGACCCGCACACTGGCGCTGGAAGGGCGCAAGAACAACATACTGGTCAACGCCATCGCACCGACCGGCGGCACGAGAATGACCGAAGGGCTGATCCCGGCCAGCGTCTTCGAGCTTCTCAAGCCTGAACTCGTCAGCCCATTGGTGGTGTACCTAGGCAGTGAACACTGCCAAGAGAGCGCCGGATTATATGAAGTCGGAGGCGGCTGGATAGGCAAGGTCCGCTGGGAACGCAGCATTGGCGCCGGGTTCGACCCAAGGGCAGGGTTCTCGCCAGAGGATGTCGCCGCGCAATGGAACACCATCAACGACTTCACCGACGCGGCACATCCTGGCGACAACGTTGAAGCGCTGAAGGAAATGATGGCGAATCTGCAGAAGTTTGCGGGTTGAAGTCGAAGCTGGCCGTGACCGTTTCGGGGGAGTGGAACGGGTCAATTTTGTAGGGCGATTATTGGCTTATTTGTAGGAAGGGTCTCTTTATAAGGCAATGATTCCGTCTTCAGGTTTTTTGCCTCAAGCCTGGGTCCGCGCCCCCGATAGGACGAACGTAATCGTTCCTATCGTGGAGGTCGAAAATGCTTCAGAATTTTTCCGAGATAAATCGCCGGCTCAGTACTTATGCCGTCGTTCCTGATAACCGGTTCCGGACTCAATCAGGTGCTTCGGAGCAGGAAGAAAGTATCAAGCAAAAAGTCAGACAGTACTGGGCTGACGAGAGCATTTCCAATAAAGAGAAATTGAAGGGCTTCAACCTGGACCTGTCAGGTTTTGATCCCAGGAATACGACCAACCGAAAATTGCGTGAAATTGGCAACGTGCTGGTGGACATGGGCATCATTGATTACGGCACGTCGGGGTGGCTTTCGGGCATTGACCTGGATTTTGATGCGCAGGGAAATGAAATAAGCCTCGATAAGAAAGTGGATATGTATGACTACTTTGAGCGTCAACTCGGGTTTCTCAATAAGCACATATCGGAGGGGCACGGGTTTGCCAGCGATACGCTGACCAAGCTGAAAACGGTCATGTCGGTCACACTTGCGCTTGAGGAACATGGCAATACGCCTCGCGAGAGGTCCTTGGTCAACATCCGAACATGACCGAGATCATGAAGCCGGAGCGGTGAGTTCGTCACCGCTCTGGCGCCCCTTACAGCGGCACAGAGAAACTGCCGCGATAAGCGATAGGTGTTTTGCCATTACGATTATCGAGAATCCCCCGAAAGCTGCCACCGCCCCATTTGGCAGACGGGTCGTGTGCATCTCTTGCAACAGTGACCCAGCCACCGCCTTGTAGCTGTTCCACTGTCACAGGCTGCAGCGACCCCTGTTGAGTTCTCAACGTGATGTTGTGAAGTGTTGTTCCGCAATTGACGGTATAGCTGTGAACCACTTTGTACTCGCCGGGCTGCGCTACGCCTGGTGACATCTGGTTGCTGTACCTGAAGCAGGGAAATGCTTGAGAAGACGGTGCTGCTGTGGCGGTGCTTGCAAGATGAGTCAGACTCAATGCCAGTATAAAAGCTGCAATTTTTTTATTATTCATGATCAAACCTCATTTATTTAAAAGTGCTCAAGATCGGCCGTAAACGTGGAATCCACATCACGCCGATAACTACCCTTTAAACATATGATCTTGTAGGACTGCTGCTCATAATCCCGTAAGGCATTTCTGATCGCACCCGAATTCCATGGAGCGTCCGCCGCGGCTGCATACAAAGTGCCATCGCTACCGTAAATAGACAGCCCAAAAAAAAGCCGCTGCAAACGCAGCGGCTAAATATGACGTCAGATCCAGGAGCTTGAAAATCTACGTCAGGAAATCCATTGAGAGGCCTGAGGTAAAAAACCGTCAGACGAAATAAGAGGGATTTCCGGTTCGCGACAGGGTGGCCGCGAAGTGAGTGAATGATAAGTTTTTCCCGATGGCTTAAACATCGTCGTTTACGACATGCAGTTTTACCCAAGCGGCAACAATGTGATTTTTCCGGGCTTCCCGTCGGACGGTTCCCACATAAGCCGTCGTAACGTAGGGGCGCATCATATAAATATGTACCGCTACCTCGGACGGATGAACCCGTATCATAGGCGCTCACTTTCGTCGTTTACCTGTGTTCCCAATCGGCTGGATGCCGTGAGGGGGTAAGCGAACCACTCTGGAGCTGTACTCATGAATGCTGTGCTTGATCCCAAAATCGCCCCCGCTGCCTCTCAAACCTTCGATGAAATCACTCAACACCTGACAGCGCTGTCCGAAGCGAGTTCCGGCTGTCAGCAGGTACTCGCACAAAGCCAGATCCTGCGCGAATGGACTTCTGAGCGACTGCGCGAAGGGTTGAACCGGGCGCGTCCGCAGACTGGGCTGGATGTGTCAAACCCGGACGCGATCTTCTACACCCGACGCACTGAAAGTGGCTCGATTGCCTCTGTCGGCATGACGGATCTGCTGATTGACACCCTGCGCAACGGCTCGGCGCTTCCTTCCATTACCGATGTCGGCTTCTACACCCGACACGGCACACTGGAGCGTAATCATGCGCTTACGGGTACGCAAAACCGCAGCATCATCAGCGTTCTCACTGCGCTGATGCCGACGCTCTTCTCCGGATATGAAGGGTATCTTCGGGGTCTGTGGACAAAAATGATCCCTCACCCTGAGGACCCGTTGCGCATCGAACCGGCCGATCACATTTTGATCGACCTGCAACGCAAGACGCTTACCCATGAGATCGCGTTACGCATGTTGTGCCGGGCCATGTCGGTGCCGGAGCTCAACCGCTTATCCAGCGTCATTGCCGGTGATTCGGTCGCCGGGTTGTACGAGGTGGCGTTCGAAAAGCGTCAGCGAGGCATCCCATTACTGTCCACCTACGTCGTCAGCCAATCAGGACAGCCCTCGGATGACCCATCGGGCGTCGTTTTCCTGGTCATGCCTCATCGGGGCATTGAGCGTTTCGAATCGATTGGCGTCTTGCGCGAGGCACTGAGCCGGCGATTTTCGACCGATTCACAGGATGCCCATCTGGTCGCCGCCCTATGTCTGTCTGATCGCGGGCAATTGTTGACGACCGATACCCTTGCGCCGGAGGGGTGGCGGTTCGCAGCTGTCACCCGACCGATGTTGGACCACCACATGCAGTCGGTGAAAAGCAAAGCGGCTCAGGACTTCGCGTTCCTTCTGGAGCAAAAGGCGGTGGCCTCTGCCGCTTGGCATGAGCAAGTCGAGCACGTTCAGCTGAGCGCCTATCTGAATGACGCGATGGGGCATCGTTTCAACCTGCTCTCCGTCATGACGGAGGCCTTCGTGGCGCCTCACTGGCGCAAGTACGCCAAGCCGTCCGACAAGACCCATTTGTTGGCCCTTGAGAGCAAACACCGAGCCTCGAAGGGGCGGTTGGCCAGTCGGCTCGCGGGCGTCGAATCGTTCACCGTGTTCGCCCACCGTGAGCTGATGGCTTACATTCAGGAGCATCTCGGTTGCCTGATCGACCCCAGCAAGGTCGTGATCACCCTCAACGATACGATCGCGCTCGGCCATGGCGACACGTTGGCAACCCAATACGCAAAGACCCTGTTCGAATTTGCCGTTGACGGGCTACCTGACACGGGTAAACCGCTTAGCTTCGCCCCCGCGGCGAATCACCTTCACACGGAGTTTTCTGAAGCGTTCGTCAGGACGATGCTCTCCAAGCTGAATCTGCATCATCGCTATGGCATCGCGCTTCGGCAGGCTTACGAGGACCCCGAAACCGTTCGCCAGATGGTCATCCATCGCGACAGTGCGCTCGCGTTGAGCAGTTTCACAGCGGGCTTGCGAGGGCATTTGATTCAGGATCGCAGCCATGAGCTTTTGCGCATGATTCGCGGCGACCAGCGCCAGGAGGGATCTAAATACAGCATCGGCAGCCTGTACCTGCTCGAATCTCACACGCGTTTCAACGACCTCATTGTGTTTGAGGAGAAAACCCAATCCGGCACCCATTACGTCCTTTATGCGCCTGGCGCGCCAAACGGTCAGGACTTCTTCGAATACAGAACCTGGCAACAGCTGTGTTTCGGGGTAGGTGCCTGGCTGGCGACTGAAGCCGGCCGATCCTACGTCCATGACCAATTGTCCGGGCCGACCGAGCATGGGCATGCCGCCATCCTCAACAACGTTCACCTGAAGCCTTCGCTGTGGGGATTGAACAGTTGCCTGTTCGTTCGCTGTATGGGCGAGACATTCCAAGCCAATATGGCGGATCTTGTCAGTCAGAAAGTGTCGCGTGCGGTGTTGGCGGCGGAGATGGCGGCTCCCCATACCGACAGTCAGACCTCGTTCGCCAGTCCGTCGATCCAGGCGTTGATGGATGCCCGGATCGAGGCGCTGAACGGCGAGTTCAAGTCGATCAGTACAGGCCTGGTGGATTATCGAAGCTATGTTCATCAATACACGACGCAGGTGCTGAACGAGTTTCTACGGCAAAACGGGTTTGATCGGTCCATCGACCCGGACACGCTTTACTTTGGTCTGGGGCAGCCTCGTCAGGAGACGCCGGACTTCGGTGAGCACAGCGAACTACATCAATTGACCGATCTCATGATGGCAGGGAGTGAGGACATTCTTTCTCACCGCCCCCAGATTCATCTGTATGTCTCGACCGGGCTGGACTACAGAGAACTCCCGATCAAGTTGACGCATTTCATTGATAAGCAGGTGCGAGGCGCGGACCTGGGCGCCAAGTACATGGACTTTATCGAGTCGTCATTTCTAGGGCGTAAAAGCCCGCAATACGCCCGCCGCAAGCGCCTGATGGCGAAACGCATTCAATACCAGATGTCCCGCGGCGCCTTGAAAGAGTTCATGCGCGGCCAACTCAGCGAGACTCAATATGCCTGGCTGCGGCGAACCGTCATCAGCCTCGATCAGGGTGCGTCGGTCCACAACCTGACCAGTGCCGTTTCCGCGTTTCGGATCGCCAATCAGATCATTGAGGGCGTTTACATCTTTCGGGACTTCGCCAAAACCGACCCTGACTTCAATCTGCTGTACACCCCCAACGCTCCGGACGGGGTCGAGTTCCGGCGACTGTCGGACTACGCGCAGTTGCTGGAGTCGTCGCCGATGCAAAACTATTACTACAGTCGCGTGGCTTACATGGGACAGCCACAGGTGGGGTCGTTCTTCGAGCGGCTCGAACGCGGCGGGAAGTTCGATGAGAAGTTCATCCGCATCGTGAACCGTATTGAAAGTCGCATTCCTGACGCCGAGCTGATTTACGGGAACATGATCGAGCGAATGATTGCGGACGTGGATGCGCAGACCGAGAGCCTGGCCGAGGCCCGATTCGCGACCGCCTGGACGGTCATTCAGTGGCTGGGCAATGTGCTGTTGGTGCCGTTTCCGGCAGTGAGCATCGCCTGGGGAATCTTCACCAGCGCGGTGAAGGTTTATCAGGGAATAGACGCGTACCTGTCAGGGGACAGGGCCGCCGCATTGCCATTATTGTTGGAAGGTGTGATGGGGCTGCTGAAGGGTGGGAATGCCGCCCGTAAGCTGTTCAATGCGGCGCAACTGGCCGCCAAAGGGGTTGGCGTGCCGGTGGGCGTCTGGGTCTGGCATAACCTGGAGTTCGAAGGAAAGCTGCAGGACGCGGTCAATGAATACCTCCGCGGGACGGCAGAGTCACTAATCTTTGAGTGAGCCTGATCCGTTGAACAGGGTCTTCGCTCAACAATAGCGCGTGCTCCAGGTCGTAACGCTCGGCCTGCGGGCACTCCAGCGCCTGGTACAGGCTGGCACGTGCGAGGTAATCGCTGGTGTTGGCCTGTCCCAGTTCAAACACCCGGTTGGCATCTTTAAGAGACGCGATTGCATCGTCGTTGATGTGATGCAGGTGGCGCAGGTTGCGTGACAGGCGCTGCAGCATGGCCTGGGGTGTCGCGGTACGCATGTGTTCGGCCTTGAGCGGCATGTCCGGCCCGAACTGGCGCAGCAGCAGTTCACGGCAATCCTTGGGATAGAGCCTGCGGCCGCCGCAAGGGTCGAGGGTATGGTCGGCGCCCGGCACACGCAGCAAGAAGTGACCGGGAAAGTTGACGCCCTCAAGGGGGATTTCCAGACGGCGCGCGAGTTCCAGCGCAATCATCGCCAGCCCCAGCGGTTGGCCTCGGCGACGCTCGACAATCTTGTCCAGCAAGGCAACCTGCGGCTTGGGTTGGGCGACATCATCCTGTTGAAATCCGATTGCCGTCATATAACGCAGAAGCGGTTGCGCCAGTTCAGTGGCAGGCAGCATCGGCAGAGCGGCGCTGACCTGGCGCTGAAGTTGATCGATCCATTCGAAAACCTGCCGAGGATCGACCAGCGCATCGTGTTCGACACTGATCCACAGCGCTGCTTCGAACGTTGCAGGCGGCACGCTGTGGAAGCAATCGAGGCATTTTTGGCGTGGATTCATCGACTTCTCCGACCGGACCAGGCGTCTGAAATGCTGTTCCGGGAAGCTTTGTTTTAGCCCCCCGCGTGGGGGTTCGTCCAGTGCCGAAGACCGATTGGCGGCTTCATGTCGGCAAGTTGTCAGGATGTTTCCGTGGCTGCCGCCGTTTTTTCAGCGAACGCCTATACTCGCAGTACAAAAAAACGGGAGCACTGCCGATGTTCGCTCTCATGCAAAATTCACGCATTCAATCGCTACACATGGTCGTCGATCCACAGACCTGCCTTAAAGCCGTGGTGGCGATTCACAGCAGCCGCAAGGGCCCGGCCCTCGGTGGCTGTCGCTACCTGTCCTATCCAAATGAAGACAGCGCCATCGAAGACGCCATTCAATTGGCGAGAAACATGAGCTACAAGGCCGTGCTCGCGGGCCTGTCGCTGGGCGGCGGAACGGCGGTCATTTTGCGGCCCGCTCATGTGCCGGACCGCGCCGCGCTGTTCGAGGCCTTTGGCCGATTCGTTCAGACACTGGACGGCCGCTACATCACGGCCATCGACAGCGGCACGTCCAAAGAAGACATGGACTGCATCGCGCAATACACCCAGCACGTCACCACGACTACGAAATCCGGCGACCCTACGGCTTACACGGCGTTGGGCTTGTATGCAGGCATTCGCACCACGGCCATGGCCCGGTTGGGGAGTGACAATCTGGAAGGGCTGCGCGTCGCGATTCAGGGGCTGGGGCACGTGGGATGGGCGTTGGCCGAGCAGCTCCACGCGGCGGGTGCCGAGCTGCTGGTCGCTGATCTGGACAGCGGAAAGGTGCAGTTGGCGATGGAGCAAATGGGCGCCAAGCCGATTGCCATCGAAGCGCTGCTTAGCACGCCTTGCGACATTCTTGCGCCCTGCGGCCTGGGCGGTGTGCTGAACAGCCACAGCGTCACCAAGCTGCGTTGCGCCGCGGTGGCCGGGGGCGCCAACAACCAACTCAGTTGCGCGGCCATCGCCGATCAGCTCGAATCCCGAGGCATCCTCTACGCGCCCGATTACGTGATCAATTCCGGCGGCCTTATCTACATCGCGCTGCAACATCAGGGAGAAAGCCACAACACCATCACCGCACATCTGTCCCAGATAGGAACACGGCTGACTGAAGTATTTGCCCATGCCCAGGCCGAGAAGCGCTCACCCGCGCGGGTGGCCGATGCATTGGCAGAACGCCTGTTGAACCTTGAGTAGACGCCTTACCGGCATCGCTCAATCAAGGCTCGCCACCATAAGTGGCGAGTTGAGACCACCACGCGCACGCGCTGTGCTACATGCCGCGCGTGCCAGGAGTGTGCAATGTCCCATAACAAGATCGATCTTGCGTACACCCGTTATCTGTCCCCCGACGGTCGCCTGACCGGACAACTTCCCCCTTGGGCCGATGACTTCAACCTGCTGACCCGCCTTTATCGACAAATGGTCCTGACCCGGCTTTTCGATCAGAAAGCTGTCGCGTTGCAGCGCACCGGTCGCATCGGCACCTATGCCCCAACGCTTGGCCAAGAAGCGATTGGTGTCGCGATTGGCAGCCTGATGAAGCCGGAAGACGTGCTGATTCCCTATTACCGGGACACGGCCGTGCAACTGATGCGCGGCGTGCGCATGGAAGAAATTCTGCTGTATTGGGGCGGTGACGAGCGTGGCAGCGATTACGCAGAGCCTGCTGTCGCCCAGGACTTCCCGCTTTGCGTGCCCATTGCGACTCAAGCGTTGCACGCGTGCGGGGTAGCCAGTGCGTTCAAAATTCGTGGCGAACACAGGGTGGCCGTGACCACCTGCGGCGACGGCGCTACCAGCAAAGGCGATTTCCTTGAAGCGTTGAACGTCGCCGGCGCGTGGCAGTTGCCGGTGGTGTTCGTGATCAACAACAACCAATGGGCCATTTCGGTGCCCCGGCGTATTCAGTGTGGCGCGCCAACCTTGGCGCAGAAGGCCATTGGCGCGGGATTTCAGGGTGAGCAAGTCGACGGCAATGACATTCTCGCGGTGTATGACCGCATGCAGATCGCGCTGGAGCGAGCGCGCAAGGGCAAAGGCCCGGTGCTGCTGGAGTGCCTGAGTTATCGGCTGGGCGACCACACCACCGCCGACGACGCTACGCGCTATCGGCCGGCCGATGAAGTAAAACAGGCATGGCAGGAAGAGCCGATCAAACGCCTGCAATCGTTCATGGCCAGTCAGGGCGTGTGGGATGAAGGCCGCGAACAGGCGCTCATCACCGAATGCCAAGGGTTGGTGCAGCGCTCCGTGGAGAACTTCGAACGCGCTGGCAATCAGGCTCCAGAATCCGCGATCGATCACGTTTACGCGAAATGGCCGCTGCCGCTGGCGGATCAGCGCGAGTGGTTCCTCGAACGCGTGGCCCGTCGCAATGGAGGTGCCGATCATGGCGAATGATCAGTCTTCAGACAAACTCCCTACAGGCAAGAAAGTCAGCCTGCTGGAAGCCGTTAATCTGGCGATGCACCGAGCCATGGGCGAGGACGACAACGTCGTGGTGCTGGGCGAAGACGTCGGCGTCAACGGCGGGGTGTTTCGCGCCACACAAGGGCTGCGCGACACGTTCGGCTTCAAGCGCGTGATCGACTCGCCACTGGCGGAAACCATGCTCGGCGGCCTGGTCGTTGGCATGGCGGCACAAGGGCTGAAACCGGTCGTCGAGATTCAGTTTCTCGGCTTCATCTATGCCGCCATGGAACATCTGGTGTCACACGCCTCCCGCATGCGCAATCGCACACGGGGTCGCCTGAGCTGCCCAATGGTGTTGCGTTCGCCCATGGGCGCGGGGATTCGCGCACCGGAACACCACAGCGAAAGCACCGAAGCGATCTTCGCTCATGTGCCGGGGCTGCGCGTGGTCATTCCCTCATCACCTGCGCGAGCCTATGGGTTGTTGCTCGCGGCCATCGACGACCCGGACCCGGTGATCTTTCTCGAACCGACGCGCCTCTATCGCATGAACCCGCAACCCCTCATCGACGACGGGAAACGTCTGCCGCTGGACACCTGTTTCACCTTGCGAGAAGGCAGCGACATCACCCTCATCAGTTGGGGCGCCAGTGTTCACGAAACGTTGCAGGCCGCGAGCGCGCTGGCCGAAAAGGGCGTATCAGCCGAGGTGATTGACGTCGCCTGCGTCAAACCGCTCGACCTCGACACCCTGGAAGCCTCGGTGCGCAAGACCGGCCGCTGCGTGATCGTTCACGAAGCGCCGCGTTCCGGTGGGCTGGGCGGGGACATCGCGGCGAGCCTTTATGAACGGGTGTTTCTGGATCTGCAGGCGCCGATTCAGCGGGTCACTGCGCCGGACATCCCGCCGCCGCTGTACCGGTTGGAGCAGCTCTACATCCCCAGCGTCGAAGACATTCTTCACGCCTGTGACAGCGCCCTGACATTCGCCTGATGGCCGAGGAGGCTTGCGATGAAATATTTCAAACTGCCCGATCTGGGCGAAGGCTTGCAGGAAGCGGAAATCGTCGAATGGCACGTCAAGGCGGGTGATGCGGTCAAGGCTGACCAACGGATGGTGTCCGTGGAAACCGCCAAGGCCATCGTTGATATTCCTGCCCCCTATGACGGAGTCGTGGCGAAAGTGTACGGCGGCGATGGCGACATCTTGCACGTGGGTGAACCGCTGATGGCGTTCGAAGGCGAGGGCGATGCGGGTACGGTCGTCGGGCGTCTCGAAGGGGGCGGCAACAGTCAGGATGATCAGTTCTTTGTCGGTGCGGCGCCCTCGACCCGCGAGCATCTGTCGACACGCGCCACACCCGCCGTTCGACAATTGGCGCGTCAACGGGGTGTCGATCTCAACGCGCTGAGCGGTTCGGGCAGTGAAGGCCTGATCACCCGCGCGGATGTGGAAGGCGCTTCTCAGGCCGAGCGCGACAAGTTTGGCGGCGAGAAGCTGCGAGGCGTACGCAGGAGCATGGCACTGAACATGGCCAAGTCCCACGCGGAAGTGGTGCCCGTCACGATCTTCGGCGATGCCGATCTTTACCGATGGGGCGCGGCGCGCGATCCGCTGATTCGCATCGGCAAGGCGATGGCAGCGGCGTGCAAGGTCGAGCCTGTGCTGAACAGCTGGTTCGACGGCAAGTCGCTGTCGATCAAGCACCACGACACCCTCGATCTGGGGATCGCGGTGGATACGCCGGATGGCTTGTTCGTGCCGGTGCTCCGCGATGTCGGCAATCGCGAGTCGGCCGATTTGAAGGAAGGGATGAATCGTTTGCGCGTCGACGTGAAAGCCCGCTCGATTCCACCTCGGGAAATGATGGGCGCCACGATCACCTTGTCCAACTTCGGCACCTTGTTCGGGCGCTACGCCAACCCGGTAGTCGTACCGCCACAAGTGGCGATCATCGGCGCGGGGGGCATTCGGGAAGAACCGGTGGCCATGAACGGCGAAGTCGTCATTCATCCGATCCTGCCCCTGTCACTGACCTTTGATCATAGAGCCGTAACGGGAGGCGAGGCGGCGAGGTTTTTCAAGGCGCTGGTCGAGGCGCTCGAACAGCCGGAGTGATGAACACGCTGGCTGTCGTTTCGAGTGTGGACGAATCAGCTTTCGCTGTCGGCTTCGCCAGGACTGGAGAGCTCGTTCAGCGCGGTGGCGTTGTTCTTGAACGCCGCCGCGAAAACGGCGCGGTTTTTCGCCATGTAAATGCTCGCATCTTCGGCATGCTTCTCTGACAAGCCCGGTACGTTTTTCATCAGCACGTCGGTGAGGAGCTCGGCCAGCTCAAGCATTTGATCATGCGCATCGGCGAGTTTGCGGTCCACGAACGTAGTCTCCAAATCGCGGGTACTGCGGTAAAGGGTTTCAACAGCCATTTTGGCCTCGTCGTCATGTCCAGTGTGGTGAGGTTGGCCCCGCGCTCGGCGGCATCAATGGCCAACGGTAAGCTCATCGCAATTACTGTTTATTTATACAGTGCGCAGCATAAGGCAATCGTTACGATCTGGATAGTGGCAATTCACGCGCATTTAGAGCGCCAACCCGCTGCCTTGCGACAACCGGTCGCGTTCACAACCATAGCCGATGGCCTCTTTAATGCACGGCAATCCCAAGATTCGTCGGGAATTGAGTGTGGGCGTAGCAGTGCTTGAACATTTTTGCCGGTTTGGCGAGCGATAGGGAGTAAAACGCATGAAATGGGCAGATCGGATGCGCATCAGGCTCCATGCCGGGGCGAACAGCCTGGGCAATCTCGGGGTGGAATTATTTCATTACCTTGCGCTGTTCGGGATTGGTGCAATTACGGTCTACGCGGGCATCACCGCGTTTATTGAAATGCTTCATCAAGACACGATTAGCGTCGACGACATTCTGCTGCTGTTCATCTACCTCGAATTGTTGGCGATGAGCGGCATCTACTTTCGCACCAACCACATGCCGCTCAGGTTTTTGCTTTACATCGGTGTAACGGCATTGATTCGTTTGCTGATCAGTGATGTGTCGCATCACAAATCGCCCGATGAAGGCATTCTTTATTTGACGGGCGGTGTGGTGCTTCTTTCGGTGTCCATTCTGGTGGTCCGGTACGCTTCTGCCCGGTTTCCCTCGGTGAAAGAAAAAGCCGAGTGACGAGATTCAACGCGTCCGAGGGGCTTCCTGGCGGGTTGTGCAGGCGCTGGACGTCAAGGTAGGCTTTCGGGCATCAGGTGCACAACGAAATACAGCAGAGGCGATAAATGGAGTTATCTTCGAAATCAATTCGGCTTCGACTGATAGAGGAATCGGACGCGGCGCTTATTCTCACCTTACGTCTGGACCCGCGATACAACACGTTTTTATCTGCTGTGGTTGCCGACGTCGCCGCTCAAAAGAAATGGATATCCCACTACAAAGAGGATGAAGCCAAAGGCGCTCAGTATTACTTCATCATCGAAAGGCTCGACGGGACGCCCTGTGGCACCGTCAGGGTTTACGATATGAGAGAGGATTCTTTCTGTTGGGGAAGCTGGATACTCAACGAAAACAAAACCCGTTATTCCGCCCTGGAAAGCGCGTTTCTGGTGTACACGTTCGGCTTTGAGCACCTCGGCTTTAACAAATGTCACTTCGATGTCAGAAAAGGAAATACCAAGGTCATTTCCTTCCATGAAAAAATGGGCGCCTATCGCACTGGCGAAGATGATGTGGATATTTTCTTCGAGATCACGCCCGATGCCGTGGCGGCGGCCCGAGACCATCTCGCGGGCAAGATTGCGTAGTCGAGGTCGGCGGACTTTGGCGAGCCGACCACGTTCGGATGATCAGACGGGGTTGCTTGTCTTTGAGGCGACCCACTCATGGATGGGTTTTAAATCGAGGGTGTAGTCGTGAAAGTAGAGCGCCCGTGAATTTGAAGTGCCTGCGGGGTACAGGATGTAATCCATCTCGACGCCGTTGATGTCTGCGATATTGGAAAAACAGGCCGTCTCGCCAAACTCCATCGGCATCCAGCACAACGCGCGGGTGCCTGGCGATGCGAATATCAAGTTAGTCCACGCAGCGCCTGTAGGGCCCATGATCAATTCGGCATTGGCGATCACAGAAATCTGATCGGCGATGTCAAGGTCGTCCATGTAGACGGGCTGGAAGCCATAGGGCTCAAGTAACGTTATCAACTCCCGCTGATTGTATTTGCGCAGGTAATCCTTACGGGCCAGCAAAATGCGAGTCGGCATTTTCCTGAGCGAGTGGCTGCTCGTGAGATGGGTGATGGTCTGGCGTAGGAAATGGATGGACTCTGGCCTGGCGAAGCTGTTCTCCGCACACCCTACAACGGGGCCTCTGTAGTTGGGGACGAGATTGACAGCGGCGCTGATCATCAACAGATCGTCTACGTCGTAAGCGGTCATCGATTTCAGGAAAACGATGTCATGCCCCTTGGTAAGTCCATCCAGCATGAACCGTATCGCGGGTATTTTCTGGCTGCGTTCCGAGATCAGCAATGGGTAGTTTGAAAACGGCTGCGGTAATTCACGGATGAACTGTAATTGGGTCAGGGTCTCAGCCACCCAATGGTAGTAGTTAAGCTCGTTGACCCCGTTGATGATAATGCCTTTGGGAATGTGTTCGGCTGACTCACTCGGGCGAACCAGCGCTAGGTGTTCACCGTGATAGATCACAGGCCCCGCGCAATAATCTGCGGTGGGCGTAGCCGTTGTAGTCACACGTTCCATGACCAAGAGGCCGTCAGGCAGTTGCACTGATCGTGAGGTGGAATACACGGTGGCTTTGTTGAACCGGTAGAGGGAAACCTCGGGAATCAACAGGCGTTTAGGCGGTGTATGAACCCCGAGTACTCTGGGCGGTTGTACAGAGCCCTGCATCGGCTCCCTGAAACGGTGCACTCGATAGGCCTCGCAGGTGTCTAGCCAAGCGAGATTCATGCGCTTGATCCCCGATGCTTTTCCGAAAATGAAGGGGAAAATAGCGTCTGAGAGCACATCTCTTTTCTTGCACAGTCGATCGTAGAGGGCGAATAAAAATGTTTGCTTGATGCGCTTGAACCACGGGATGGCGGCACCCGCATGAAAAATACTGATGATGTTGTCATCAATGTTCAGCGATGACACCAGCTGTTCATGTATTTCCAGATAGTAATCGCTTGCGATCAGTATTTTGTCATAGCGTAAATGAGGCAGTTCGGCGGGTGCGAATATCTTTGTTCCAAACAGGCGTTTTCCCTGCTTTTGCTTGTCGTTGTCCAGAAAACCCACGATGTTGTAACGGCCACTGTTTTGTCGATAACAGTTGATGCCCCCTGCGCCAGTGCCAAAGACTAAAACACGCGTTTTTCTAGACCATCGTTTCATTCGTTGTACATGCTTTTAATGGTGTGTGTTGAGGCTGTTGAGTTGTCAGGGTTTCGTCGTTTATCGGCGCTTCGGCTGTGCGTTGGAAACACCAGAATGGTAGTGGTTGACGTATTAAGGTGCAATCCGGGATTGACAGGCTAATGCATACCAAGGCGGCGACGTTGGGGGCGTTGCGGTCTGGTGTGATCAATACGCTGGCGACAACGGTCACCAATGCGCACACGATCCTGGCGCTGGACGATGCGACGCGCAAAGCGTCAGTCGAATGAAGTGAGAGGCCGCGAAGCGGGAGGCGACAGTGGAATCGCCTCCGTCAGGTTCGCGTCATGGTGTCAGATACCCACGTTCAATTGAGGCCGGTTGTGAAAGTTGTTGCGCGCTGGTGGTGGCGTCAATTGCTTGAGGTCGCCATCGGTCATGGCGGCAAGAATCTTGATGGCGCTGTGGCCTTGTTCGATGGCGATGCCGAATTGCACGCTCTCGATCAGGCGACGCAGGCGCTTGGGCGAATTGCGCTGTTCAGCGCTGATCAATCGTTTGGCGACCACGCCTGACTCATTGGAAAGCGTCAGCATGATGGTGCCGTCGAGGCCCTGGATGCTCAGGTTGACCCGGTAGTCTGGGTGAAATGCATCGGTGATCTGTTGAAAAGGATTGTCCATGGGCTGCTACCTGATTATCGATCTGCATAAGTTGACTTGGGGTTAGTCCCTTTAGTTCTCGACGCTGGATCAACGGTGAGTCGAAACGGCATCTGGGTTGGCGAGTCAGCTGCCCGTCGAGCCAGAAAGGGCGGGGCTTGCAGAGGTGAAGGCTCGACGATTCGATACTTGCAGGGTTCGGGCCATTCAGGACGAACGGCGCTTTCAGGCGGGCCATGAATCGCTTTCAGCGATCAAACCGTGAAGGGATTAACCTTTTCGAATGAACACTTAAGTAATAGCCATCTGCTGCTTTGGTTGTCTCCAAGCACCATTAGCGCGCTCGGCGCCTGCTTTGTGTGCGCGTTGTCAGTCGCTGGGCGAAGACCTGTGGGAGCGAATTCATTCGCGATGCGGTGGTACAGCCGATAGGAATCTGTCGAAGGTACGGGCCAATCGCGAATGAATTCGCGCCCACAGATTGAGTTCGTCGAACGTGTTGAGCGGGGCACAAAAAAGGGCGGGACTGTTTTCGCAGGCCCGCCCCTTGTGTCCTCTTTTCAAGCCGCCGGTTTAACCGTGCAAGGCCTCATCTTTCTCCAGAAATTCTTCCTGCAGCAGGGCATCCGGGTTTTCCGAATCGCCGCCTCGGGCACTGTCGATGGACGTCACACCTCCGCGCTTGCTGCGCAACTTGCCGAACAGGTGTTCCAGCGCGTGATCGAGCTTCACGGCGGCACCGTCCACGGCCAGATCCAGAGAATCAGCCTTGTGGGTCACGGAAATGGGTTGGTGTCCTTTTGGCCGGGCTTCCATCTGGCAGCGGATGTCATGCGGGCCGGGTTTGTCGCCGTTCTCGTCGCGGATATGGACTTCGATACGGGTCAGGTCTTCTTCGTAGCGGTCGAGCGTGCTTTCAACGGTGGTTCGTACCCACTCCTCCAGTCGGATGCTGCTTTCGATGTGGTTATCGCTGTTGACCTGGATTTGCATAGTTCTTCCCTTACTTTGGCTTGCTCGGGAGAGTCTCGACGAAGGTGAATTTTCGTCTGCCCTCACTCACAGTGTTGGCGCCGAACGGAAAACAATTCAACCCCCAAAACGAAAGAAATATTTCATCGCAGAAATGGTTTTGCAGTTGGGCGGAAAGTGCGTCAGGAGCGCGGAACGTCCCGTGTTTTCGCGGGTCGTGCCGATAAAAGGTCTCACGAGCAGCGGTTGGATTCGCCGGATGATAAGTCAGTTCAAGCAACGAACAGGTCGGCATCGGACGCGAAATAACGTGGAACGTTGATTCAGAGCAAGGCTTTGGCTGTCGGTCAAAACCATCAAAAAAGCGCCTTTTTTTAGAGTTCTTTGCACATGAGAATATTTATCATTAATATTGCGTTCTTTTGAGCGCGCCGGGTGAATCAGGCCTGTGCGTCGCTTGGTTTCAGGATGATCCGGCTCATGTCGATTGCTTCAACGACCCCCTCCATTCCCGACCCATGCATCGCAGCGCCCCTGTGATGGAGGCGATGTCGGTGACTGCGCCCGCGCCTGGAAAAAGGCCGAAAAAAAACCGTTCAGGTGGGGTATCGCTGAAAGGAAGGCTGGCGGTGGCTTCTCGCGTGGTCGCGGCTTTGGTCGGCGGCTACCTGGTGACGGCGTTGTCGAGCGTTTGTCTGGCGCAGTTTCTACCGCTGGCTCGCGCCGAGGCTGTGGTGCTGGCGATGACCCTTTCGTTTTTGGTGTACCTGATCGCGGTGCTCTGGTGTTTTGCCTGTCGCTCGGCGTGGCGCGCCTGGTTCGGATTACTGCTGCCGAGTGCGGTCCTGGGGGCGATGTACGCCAGTGCGCGGTGGCTGTTGTGAAAGAGGGCTTTCGTCAGGCGATGGCCTGGTTGCACACCTGGGCGGGGTTGCTGTTCGGTTGGCTGCTGTTCGCGATTTTCCTGACCGGCACGCTGTCCTACTTCAAGAACGAAATCACCCAGTGGACCCAGCCGGAAATCGTGCCTCATGAGGTGACGGCGGCGGATGGCGTCGCCCGCGCACAGGCGTGGCTGCAACTTAATGCGGCGGGTGCGAAACGCTGGTTCATTACCTTACCGGACGAACGCACGCCGGAGCTGAGCGTCAGTTGGAGCGATTCCAACGATCGCTATACGGAACGATCCCTGGACGCCCTGAGCGGCGTGCCGGTGCAGGCCCGTGAAAGCATGGGCGGCGAGTTTTTCTACCGTTTCCATTATCAGTTGCAGATGCCCTATCCGTGGGGCCGATGGTTGGCGTCGCTGGCCGCGATGGTGATGTTCGTCGCATTGATCAGCGGCATCGTCACCCACAAGAAAATCTTCAAGGAGTTCTTCACCTTTCGTCCGCGCAAGGGCCAGCGCACCTGGCTCGACGGCCATAACGCGGTTGCGGTGCTGGTGCTGCCGTTCCACCTGATGATCACCTACAGCAGCCTGGTGATTTTCATGACGATGATCATGCCGGTGAGCATTCTGACGACTTACGGCAAGGACACGCAGGCGTTTTTCAACGAGCTGTTTCCGGCCTACAAAAACACCCCGGCAGCGACCGAAAAGACGCCGATGGCCGCCATTGCGCCGATGTTCGAGATTGCCGCCGACAAATGGCCCGGCAGTCGCGTCGGCATGATCACGGTGAACAATCCGGGCAGCGCCAATGCGTCGGTGACGCTGACCCGTCACGTCGCAGATCACATTCCCCATGAGCCTGCGACCACGCTGGTGTTCGATGGCGTGAGCGGCGCGCTGATCGACCAGAGCACGATGAGCGCGGCGTCGCTGATGTTGGCGGGCGGCCTTTATGGGCTGCACATGGGGCATTTCGCAGGGCCGTTGCTGCGCTGGCTGTATTTCCTGGCGGGCATCGGTGGCACGGCCATGATTGGCTCTGGGTTGGTGATCTGGCTCGGCAAACGCAAGCTCAAGCACGCCAAGGCCAGTGTGATGCCCTTCGGTCTGAGGCTCGTGGAAATGCTGAATGTCGCCAGCATGTCGGGGCTGATGCTGGCGGTGGTGAGTTTCTTCTGGGCAAACCGACTGCTCCCCGTGAGCCTTGCCGGGCGTAGCGACTGGGAAGTGAAGGTGTTCTTCTACGTCTGGGGCGCCGCCCTGTTGCACGCTTTTTTGCGCGTGTTTTTTCGCGACGGCCGCAGTGCGTGGCGTGAGCAACTGGGACTGGGTGCGGCGTTGTATTGCGCCCTGCCGCTGTTGGACATGGCGACAGCGGGCGGTTATCTGCTGGCCTCGCTGAAACAGGGACACATGACCCTGGCCGCACTGGATCTGACGGCGCTGGTGGCGGGGGTTTTTCTGGCGTGGGGCGCCTACAGGTTCCGACGTGGCGCCAAACCCGTCATCGCGAACACGCCGCTCCCTGCGGTTTCCGGTCGTGAACCACGCACGGTCCGGGAGGCCAACTGATGTTCCTCGCGACCTTGCTCTGCTACCTCGGTTTCACGTCGCTGTGCCTGTCCATGAGCCGCCACTACGAGGACCTCGTCGGCGGTGTGCTGTCTCAGACCCGGAGCAGGGGATTGAAGCTGTTCGGCTGGGGCGCCTTGCTGGTGTCGCTGTGGGTGGCGCTGGTTTCAACCAGCATCGGCCAGGCCTTGGTGCAATGGTTCGCCGCGTTGATGAGCAGCGCATTTTTACTGATTTTCGTGATGTCTTACTGGCCAAGGCTGGCCTTGTCGTTGGCGGGGATCGGAGCGTTGCTGGCTCCGGTGGCCGCTTGCCTTCAACTGCTGGCCTGAGCCCGACATGATCGACCTCACCCCACCGACGCCTGATGCGTCCTCACCCGATGGTGATCCGGACGCGCCCAAGGCCGCCCGTGCGCATTTCCTCAAAGTGTTCCTGTCCCAGCGTCCACAGATGGAGGCGCTGGTGAACCGACGCGTCGGTTGTCGGGCGACGGCCGCGGACCTGGTGCAGGATTTGTTTTTGCGCTTCTGGCGGCGGCCGTTGGTGCAGGTCGAAGAACTCAACACGTACTTGCTCCGTTGCGCGGGCAACATCGCCATTGATCATCTGCGCAACGAAGGCGCCCGGGCACGGCTCAATGAAGGGCTGATGCCTGACGCACCAACGCTGCACACCGACGAACCTCAAGCGGCGCTGGAAGCCAGCAACGACTTGCGTCACATCGAAGCGGCCCTGCGCGGGCTGCCGGAGAAGACGCGGCAGATCTTTCTGCTCAACCGCATCCACGGGCGTAAATACGGCGAGATCGCCAAGGCCGTGGGGCTTTCGCAAAGCGCGGTGGAAAAACATATGATGCGCGCCTTGCAAGCCTGCAAGGCGAGTCTGGATCAGGACGGTGCGCGGGTCATTCCCCTGCGTGCGAAGTCCGAGGACGCTCGTCGATGAAAGCGTCTCTGGATTCCACTCTGATGATCACCCCCGAACAACACGATGCCGCGTTGAGCTGGCTGAGCCTGCTGCACGACGCGCCGAGCGCGGCGGATCAGGTGCGCTTCAGCCAGTGGTTGCAAGCCGATCCTGCTCACGCCGAGGCGTACGCCCAGGCGCAAGTGATGTGGGAAATGAGCGAGGAGCCGGCGGCGAAGCTCGCCCTAGAGGACTCTGTCGCGCTGCAAGCCTTGCTCGCGGCAATGGACGCACCGGTTTCCCGAAGGCGTTCGTTGCCGCGATGGAGCGTCGGGCTGGCGATGGCGGCGTGTCTGGTGATGATGGTCGGCGTTGGGCTGGGGTGGCAGCCGCAGCGTTGGCTGGATGATGTCGGCGCGGATTACGTGTCGGCACCGGGCCAGGTCCGCACGGTGACGCTGGTCGATGAGTCGCAGGTGACACTCGACGCTGACAGCGCGATCGCCGTGCATTTCGCCAAAGGCGAACGCCACGTGCAGCTGCGTCGCGGGGCGGCGTTCTTTCAGGTGACGCACACCGGCGAGCCATTTGTGGTTGATGGCGGGCGCGGCGAAACCCGCGTGCTCGGCACTCAGTTTGAAGTGCGTTTGCAGCCCCATGGGGCGCAGGTCACGGTGTTGTCAGGGCGCGTGGGGGTGAAGGCTGGCGCCGACCTGCCGCAGCAGATTCTCACGGCGGGGCAGCAAGTCAGTTATGACCAGACCCGCACCACCGACTTTCGAACTGTCGACAGCGACAACCAACTGGCGTGGCGTCAGGGCTGGCTCAATTACTACCGCACCCCCCTTGCCGATGTGATCAACGACCTGAGCCGCTACTACCCCGGCCGCATCGTTGTGCTGAACGATCGACTGGCTGCGAAAACCGTCAGCGGCAGCTTCCCCAGCAAAGACCCGGTGGCGGTATTGGCGGCGTTGAAATCCGTGGTGGGGTTCGAGCAATACGAAGCGTTTGGACGGGTGATCGTGATTCGCTGAGTGAGTCCGCAGCCGGGGTGTATCCCTGTGGGAGCGAATGCATTCGCGATGCGGTGGTACGGCCGCCCCATCTCTATGGTCTGCCCTATTTTTCGCGAATGAATTCGCTCCCACAAGAGAAAGTGCCAGTGCCCTACAAAGCATGCATATCAACAGGAGGCACATTGGGGTGAACGTCTGGCTCGGCCTATTCATCCTCACCGTCTGGACCTCATGCGTTCAGGCGGCGGAGCCTGCCTATGACTTTTCGATCCCTGCCAAACCCTTGCCCCAGGCCCTCAGCGATTTCAGTCGGGTTACCGGCCAAAGCGTCATTTACACCCAGGACACGCCTTACGCCATCGAAGCTCCGGCGCTGAACGGCTTGTTCAGCGCCGAACAGGCATTGCGGCAGTTGCTGAACGACTCCGGGCTGAATTTCCGCCGTGCGACCGACACCACGTTCACCCTCGAACCTGCCTCCCATGCCGGCGCAATCACTCTGGGCCTGACGCATATCGACTCGCGCCGCAATGCTGCTGAAAGCTATCAAGCGCCCGCCATCCTATCGGTGACGCGCACCTCGACGCCGCAGCTGGAAATCCCCCAAACCGTCAGCGTCGTGCCTGCCCAAGTCCTGCGCGATCAGGCGCCGCGCAACCTCGACGATGCGTTGACCAATATCAGCGGCGTGACCCAGGGCAACACCCTCGGCAGCACCCAGGACACCCTGATGAAACGCGGCTTCGGCGACAACCGTGACGGCTCGATTTTGCGCGACGGCATGCCGGTGGTGCAGGGACGCAGCCTCAACGCCACCGCCGACCGGGTCGAAGTGCTGAAGGGCCCGGCCTCGTTGCTGTACGGGATTCAGGACCCCGGCGGGGTGATCAACGTGGTCAGCAAACGTCCGGAATTGCAGTCGCGCCATGAACTGACTGCGCGCGGTTCAAGCTTCGGTTCAGGCAAGAATGGCAGCGGCGGCACGCTGGACAGCACCGGAGCGCTCGGTGATTCGAGCCTCGCGTATCGCATGATCATCGATCACGAAGATGAGGATTACTGGCGCAATTACGGTGTGCATCGCGAAACGCTGGTCGCGCCGTCGTTGGCCTGGTACGGCGAGAACACGCAATTGCTGGCCGCCTACGAGCATCGCGAATTTCTCTCGCCGTTCGACCGCGGCACGGCCATCGACCCACGCACCAACCGTCCGCTGGACATCCCCGCCACGCGGCGTCTGGACGAGCCGTTCAACAGCATGGAAGGGCGCTCGGACCTCTACCGCATCGAGGCCGATCATCAATTCGGCGACAGCTGGAAGGGCCATCTCGGCTACAGCTACAACCGCGAAACGTACGACGCCAGCCAAGTGCGGGTGACGGCCGTGAACCCGGACAACGGCACGCTGACCCGCTCGATGGACGGCACCGGCGATGCGTTGAGCACGGACCGGTTCACGACGCTGACGTTGAGCGGCGACGTCCGGATGGCTGGCATGCAGCACGACCTGCTGTTCGGCGCGGACGATGAATATCGCAAGATTTATCGCGGCGAGCTGATCCGGCAAACGAGCCGCACGACCTTCAGCTATGTGAATCCGGCGTATGGGCAAGAGCCAGAAGGAACGCAGGTCAGCGTCCCGGACAGCAATCAGGTGGACATCCTGCGCAGCGACTCGCTGTTCGCTCAGGATTCGGTACACCTGACCGATCAGTGGATTTTCGTCGCGGGGGCACGCTATCAACTGTTCGACCAGCAGGCCGGGAAGGGCACGCCGTTCAACCGCAACACCGACCTCAACGGCCAGAAATGGGTGCCCCGCGCCGGGTTGGTGTACCGCTACACCGACACGCTGTCGTTCTACGGCAGCTACACCGAATCGTTCAAACCCAACGCCAGCATTGCCCCATTGGCTGGGGGCACGGTGCTGGATTCGGCGACATTGCCGGAGCAGTCCAGGGCGTGGGAACTGGGCGCCAAATGGGACGTGGATGATCGCATCAGCGGGACGCTCGCACTGTTCGACATCCGCAAGCGCAACGTACTGGTGGCCAATTTCGATTCGCTGACCGCCAATACCGTGTACTCCACCGCAGGCGAAGTGCGCTCGCGGGGGGCCGAGCTGGACCTGAGCGGGCAACTGTCGGAGCGATGGAGCGTGATCGGCGGTTATGCGTTCACCGACGCGTGGGTGGTGGAAGACCCGACGTTGAAGGGCAATCGGTTGCAGAACGTGCCGAGGCACAGCGGCTCGCTGTCGGCGGTGTACGACGTCGGCAGCCTGATCGGCGGCGACCGTTTGAGAGTGGGGGCGGGCGCCCATTACGTCGGCGAACGCGCGGGCAATCCCGACAACGATTTCAACCTGCCGGGTTACACCGTCGCCGACGCCTTCGCGACTTACGAGACGAAGCTGGACGGGCAGAACGTGAGGTTTCAGCTCAACGTGAAAAACCTGTTCGACCGCACGTATTACAGCTCGGCGGTGAGCCGGTATTTCGTGTCGATGGGGGATTCGCGGCAAGTGATCGTGGCGACGACGCTGGAGTTTTGAGATTCAAGACCTGATCGCAGATTTCCCTTTGAGAGCGAATTCATTCGCGAAAAATAGGGCAGACGACAGAGCTGCGCCTGCTGCACCACTGCATCGCGAATGAATTCGCTCCCACAGGTGGATAGGGTCAGCCCGTGAGACCGGTGATGCACGCCGAACGTGGTTTTACTGAAACGCCAATCGATACGCCCGCGGCGTTGCGCCCATGGCCTGTTTGAAGGTGTTGCTGAAATGACTGGCGCTGGCAAAACCGCAATCCAGCGCAATGTCACCAAAGGGCAGGCGTGTCGTGCGCAAGAGCTGACGGGCGCGGTTCATGCGGCGGGCCAACAGGTATTGATGGGGTGGAAAACCAAAGCTTTCGCGGAACATGCGGGCGAAGTGGTATTCCGACAGCGCACACATCGCCGCCAGTCGCCCAAGACTCAAAGGCTCAGCGAGGTTCGTCTCGATGAACTCCACCAGCCGCCGACGCACATGGGGCGCCAGCCCGCCTTTCAGGCGCAGGCCATCGCGCAGTCCCACCTGATTCAACATCATGTGGTCGAGCAGTTCGTGGGCCAGGGTGCTGGTCTGCAAGCGCTCGCCGGGCTCGCTCCAGTTCAGGCGAATCAGGCGATGAAACCGCTGCGCCTGCTGCGGATCGTCGATGAAGGTGTTTTCTTGCAGCACCATTTCCCGAGGCTCACGGTCCAGCAGTGTCAGGCAGTTGAGCGCGAACTGTTCAGGGCTGATGTAGAGGTGAGCCAGGCGAATGTCGCCGTTCACCACCCACGAAGACTGGTGCCCGGCGGGGAGCACGCAAATCTTGTCCGGTGCGCCTTTGCGGTCAGGTCGGTCGCGGCGGTAGGTTTCGGTGCCACCCCCGATGTAGCAAGACAATGTGTGATGACTCGGCCCGTGATAATCCTGAGCGTCATGCCGGTTGTTCCACAAAGCTGCCACAACGCCATCGCCCAGGGATGCGCTCTGCTCCAGCTGCGCGTGGGGCGAGCTGTTGAGCGATTGAAACACCTGGATTTGATCGAGTGACGACATGGGGTTCGGCGCAAGGCTGATGTTCTGTGCCTCGCATCCTACTCCTTAGACGCGGTGCTGCCACCGGGCCACCGATCAAATGCGCAAGATTTTGCAAATCATGTCAGCCGCGCAGGCCCAGACTGAAGGCTCATTGAGGAGCCTGTCATGAACATCTCGCTGTATCTGCTGACCGTTTTGATCTGGGGCACGACCTGGATTGCCCTGAAATTGCAACTGGGCGAGGTGGCGATTCCGGTGTCGATCGTCTATCGCTTCGGCCTCGCGGCGCTGATTCTGTTTGTCATGCTCCTGGCCAGTCGCACCCTGCAAAAGGTGAATCGTCGTGGGCAACTGATTTGTCTGGCCCAAGGCGTCTGCCTGTTCTGTGTGAACTTCATGTGCTTCTACACGGCGAGTCGCTGGGTTCCCACCGGGTTGGTGGCGGTGGTGTTTTCCACGGCAACGCTATGGAACGCCCTCAACGCTCGCATTTTCTTCAAGCAGAAAGTCGCCCGCAACGTGCTGACCGGTGGCGCGCTGGGGTTGGTGGGGTTGGGTTGCCTGTTCTGGCCAGAGCTGTCAGGCCACAGTGCCAGCCGCGAAACCCTGATCGGTCTGGGTCTGGCCTTGCTCGGCACGCTGTGCTTCTCGGCGGGCAACATGCTGTCGAGCCTGCAACAGAAAGCGGGTCTGCGCCCGCTGACCACCAACGCCTACGGGATGTTGTACGGCGCGGCGATGCTTTGCGCGTATTGCGTGATCAGCGGCACGCCGTTCGCCTTCGAATGGAATGCGCGGTATGTCGGCTCGCTGTTGTACCTGGTGATTCCGGGGTCGGTGATCGGCTTCACCGCGTACCTGACGCTGGTCGGCCGCATGGGCCCTGAGCGCGCCGCGTATTGCACGGTGCTGTTCCCGGTGGTGGCGCTGAACGTCTCGGCGTTTGCCGAAGGCTACCAATGGACCCTGCCCGCGTTGATGGGGCTGGTGCTGGTGATGATCGGCAACGTGCTGGTGTTCCGGAAGCCGAAGGCGGTGGTGCCGGTGGGTGCAAAGCTCGCGTAAAGCTGGTCGCTGGACTGCTTGAATTGTGATCATGCTCATGCCTGAGTGGGCATGATCAAAGAAGCATCGCGAGCAAGCTCACTCCTACAGGTCTGTGTCGAGTGCGCATTTCATGAACGACGCAATTCTGTAGGAGTGAGCTTGCTCGCGATTGGATCTCCCAGGCGATGACGTTGATCAGCCCTTCCACACCTGCTGATTCACCAAATCCTGCGGCTTCTCGCCCAACAACGCAGCGCGCAGGTTGTGGTACGCACGATCCGCCATGGCCTGACGGGTTTCGTGGGTGGCGGAGCCGATGTGTGGCAGGGTCACGGCGTTGCTCAGCTGGAACAGCGGCGACTCGGCCAGTGGCTCTTTCTCGTACACGTCCAGGCCCGCGCCGCGAATGGTGCCGTTCTGCAACGCTTCGATCAGCGCCGGTTCGTCGACGATCGGGCCACGGGCGATGTTCACCAGAATCGCGCTCTTCTTCATCAGCCCCAGTTCACGGGTACTGATCAGGTGTTTGGTTTTTTCGCTCAACGGCACGACCAGGCAGACGAAATCCGACTCGCCCAGCAACTGATCCAGCGTGCGGAATTGCGCGCCCAGCTCCTGCTCAATAGCGGTCTTGCGTGAGTTGCCGCTGTACAGGATCGGCATGTTGAAACCCAGACGACCACGACGCGCAACGGCCGCGCCGATGTTGCCCATGCCGACGATGCCCAGTGTCTTGCCGTGAACGTCGGTACCGAACTGTGGCGCTTCGATGCTACGGGTCCACTTGCCTGCCTTGGTGTAGGCGTCCAGCTCGGCGACGCGACGGGCGCTGCTCATGATCAGGGAGAAACCAAGGTCGGCGGTGCTTTCGGTCAGCACGTCCGGGGTGTTGGTCAGCATGATGCCGCGCTCGGTGAGGTAGCCGACATCGTAGTTGTCGTAACCGACCGAGATGCTCGACACCACTTCCAGCTGTTTCGCGCTTTCCAACTGTTCGCGGCCCAGCTTGCGACCGGCGCCGATCATGCCGTGGCTGTGGGGCAAGGCTTCGTTGAACTGCTCGTTCAGATCACCCTTTTTCGGGTCCGGGATGATCACGTTGAAGTCTTGCTGCAGGCGCTCGGCCATTTCCGGGGAGACGCGGCTGAAGGCAAGGACAGTCTTTTTCATCGGATAGCTACTCTCGGGCGGTTCAGAGGAAAAGTGCGTAGCACGCTAACATTCTTGTGGCGGGATTGGCAGGGCTGCAGGAGGAATGACGTCGGAGTGAAATCTGTGGGAGCGAATTCATTCGCGAAGGGCCAGTGGAGTCAACACATCTGGGTGGACTGATCCTTTTTTCGCGAATGAATTCGCTCCCACAGCTTCGCGGGTGTTTGCGAGCTACACGGTCTCCGGCAACACATGCGTTTGCAAATCCGCCTCATGGGCCGCCATGATTTCTGGCAGGGAGCCGCGCAGGTATTCGACCCAGGTCTTGATCTTGGCATCCAGGTACTGACGCGACGGATAAATCGCGTACAGATTCAGCTCATGAGAGCGGTATTGCGGCAGCACGCGCACCAGCGAGCCGTTGCGCAGGCCCTCGATGGCCGAATAGATCGGCAGAATCCCGATGCCCATGCCGCTGCTGATCGCCGCTTTCATAGCGTCGGCCGAGTTCACCAGAAACGGCGAGTTGCCGATGGTCACGGTCTCTTGACCTTCCGGACCGTCGAACGCCCATTTCTCCAGCGGAAACACCGGGCTGACCAACCGCAGGCACGCGTGATTCAGCAAGTCGGCGGGCTTGTAAGCCATGCCGAACGCTTTGATGTACGCGGGCGAGGCACAGACGATGCTGTATGTGATGCCCAGACGCTGGGACACGAAACCTGAATCCGGCAACTCGCTGGCCAGCACGATGGAGACGTCGTAGCCCTCTTCGAGCAGGTCCGGCACGCGGTTGGTCATGGTCAGGTCGAAGGACACGTCCGGGTGATTGCGCCGGTAGCGGGCAATGGCGTCGATCACATAATGCTGACCGACGCCGGTCATCGAGTGCACTTTCAGCTGTCCGGCCGGGCGCGCATGGGCGTCGCTGGCCTCGGCTTCGGCTTCCTCGACGTACGTCAGAATTTGCTCGCAGCGCAGCAGGTACCGCTTCCCGGCCTCGGTCAGCGCGATGCGACGGGTCGTTCGGTTGAGGAGTCGGGTTTGCAGATGTGCTTCTAGATTGGAGACGGCGCGCGAAACGTTGGCGGTGGTGGTATCCAGCTGAGCTGCGGCAGCGGTGAAGCTGCCCGCCTGTGCCACGCAACTGAAGGCGCGCATGTTTTGCAGAGTGTCCATTGGCCGTTCTCTGGTGAGATGGCAAATTGTGACATGAAGTTACTGATCCATGTCAGCCATACCAAAGGATTATCTCTGGTTCCGTAATAAAGATTCACAGAAGTCCCAGCTTATCGCCGAAACGGGCGCCACCTAGAATCGCGGCTCGATCTCCTTCCTCCTCATTCGGGTAATTGCAGCTGTGCCGCGTCGCATCGTCAGAGGGCTGAAACCCCTCAGTGTCTGGGCTTTAACGTTACTCATCAGCGGCTGCATCGGAACCGGCGGAATCGCACCTCAAGGCACCTCGATGTCGCCAGACGCACTGGCCACCGACGACGCCATCAAGGCCGCGGCCAAGGACGCCCATTGGCCGGACGGGCAGTGGTGGCGCACCTACGGCGACGACCAACTCAACCACTGGATCGAACTGGCGGCCCTGGGCAGCCCGAGCCTCGCGATTGCCGCTGCGCGCGTGCGTCAGGCCAAGGCCATGGCGGGTATCGCCGAGTCGGCGGAATCCCTTCACGTCAACAGCGAGAGCACCCTCAAACGCCACAATTGGCCGACGGATCAGTTCTATGGGCCGGGGGAGCTGTCCAACACCAGCACCTGGGACAACAACGCCTCCCTTGGCTTGAGCTATTCCCTCGACCTCTGGGGCCGGGAAAGCAACAGCACCGAGCAGGCGCTGGACCTGGCGCACATGAGCGCCGCCGAAGAGCGCCAGGCACAGTTGGAATTGCAGGACAACATCGTCCGCGCCTACATCCAGCTGTCGCTCAACTACGCCCAGCGCGACATTGCCGAAGCGACCCTTGCCCAGCAACAGCAAATTCTCGACTTGGCGCAGCGTCGTCTGAAAGGCGGCATCGGCACGCATTTCGAGGTCAGTCAGGCTGAAACGCCGCTGCCTGAAACTCATCGCCAGATCGATGCGCTGGACGAGGCCATTGCCCTCAGCCGTAACCAGATCGCCGCGTTGGCAGGGAAGGGGCCGGGAGACGGCGCGAGCCTGCAGCGCCCGACACTGTCGCTCAAGACTGCGTTGACCCTGCCGTCCGCCTTGCCCGCGCAGTTGCTCGGCCAGCGTCCTGACGTCGTCGCCAGCCGTTGGCGTGTGGCGGCGCAGGCCCGTGGCATCGATGTCGCCCATGCCGGTTTCTATCCCAACGTCGATCTGATGGGCAGCCTGGGCTACATGGCCACCGGCGGCGGCATGCTGGAGTTCTTGACCGGCAAGAAATTCAACTACAGCGTGGGTCCGGCCATCAGTCTGCCGATTTTTGACGGCGGCCGTTTGCGCTCGGAGCTGGGCGTGGCATCTGCCGGGTATGACACGGCTGTTGCGCAGTACAACCAGACGCTGGTGGTAGCGCTCAAGAGCATTTCCGATCAGTTGATCCGTCGTGAGTCGATGAACAAACAGCAGGTGTTCGCCGATCAATCGGTGGCTGCGGCGCAGAAGACCTACGACATCGCAATGGTCGCCTACAAACGCGGCCTGACCGATTACCTCAACGTGCTCAACGCGCAAACCCTGTTGTTCCACCAGGAACAGGTGCAGCAGCAGGTTCAGGCCGCGCGTTTGACCGTGCACGCAGAATTGGTCGTCGCGCTGGGCGGCGGGCTGATGGCAGGCAATGATTCGCCAGCGCCCGAGAAGACCGTGGCGCCGACCCCCCCTGCTTTGTTGAACGTGCTGAGTCGGTGATCCAGATGCGCATCTGTGGCCTGGTCGGGCGCTATCGCGAGCAAGCTCACTCCTACAGGTTATGTGGCGGGTCGCTGATTTCGCTCACGACGAATTTCGGCTGTAGGAGTGAGCTTGCTCGCGATAGCCGTCCTGCGGCCAATGCAGGTCTTGAGTTGAAATGACCCAAGCCCTGCACTGGCTCAAATCCCTCGAATTTCGTCGTGAGCTCAACGGCTGGGCGCGCAGCGACGGGGTGACGTGGATTTACATCTTCAAAGTCCTGATGGCCGCGTTCCTGACGTACTGGGTCGCGATGCGTCTGGAACTCCCGCAGCCGCGCACGGCGATGATCACCGTGTTCATCGTCATGCAGCCGCAGAGTGGGCATGTGTTCGCCAAGAGTTTCTATCGCCTGATCGGCACGCTGGCGGGCTCCGTCGTGATGGTCACGCTCATGGCCCTGTTCGCCCAGAACAGCGAGCTGTTTCTCAGCAGCCTGGCCATCTGGGTTGGCCTCTGCTGCGCAGGCGCCGCACGCTACCGAAACTTCGCCGCGTACGGTTTTGTGCTCGCCGGTTACACGGCGGCGATGACCGGTCTGCCTGCGCTCGCTCACCCTGAAACCTCGTTCATGGCGGCGGTGTGGCGGGTGCTGGAGATTTCCCTCGGCATCGTCTGCTCGACCTTGGTCACTGCGGCGATCCTGCCGCAAAGCTCCGGCGCGGCGATGCGCAACGCGCTGTATCAGCGCTTTGGCGTATTCGCGCAGTTCGTCGTGACCGGGCTGCGCGGCGAGGGCAATCCGGCGGCGTTCGAAGCCAGCAACGTGCGTTTCATCGCCGATGCAGTCGGGCTGGAGGGCTTGCGCGCCGTGACGGTGTTCGAAGACCCGCACATGCGTCGGCGCAACGGTCGCCTGAACCGCTTGAACAGCGAATTCATGACCATCACCACGCGCTTCAACGCCTTGCATCAATTGCTGGAGCGTCTGCGTCGTCGTGGTGTGACGCCTGCCGTCGCGGCTATCGAGCCGGGCCTCAATGCCTTGGCCGAGCTGCTTCAGGGCTTCGCCGGCCGAGCGTTGACCAACGCCGACGCCGCGCTGCTGGCCCGTCGGCTGAGCGACTTCAAGGCGGACCTGCCTGAGCAGGTGCGCAGTCTCCGCGCTGAATTCCTCAAGACCGCGCCCAGCGATGACGACTTGCTGGATTTTCACACCGCCTACGAATTGATGTATCGCTTCGTCGATGACCTGCACGACTACGCCGAGACCCACGCTTCGCTGGCCGATCACCGCCACGAGCGGGAAAACTGGGTCGAACCGTTCGTCTCCACCACCAACTGGATGTCGTCTGTAGCGTCGGGCGTTCGGGCGACGTTCATCCTGGCGGTGATGTCGGTGTACTGGGTCGCAACGGCCTGGCCCAGCGGGGCCTCAATGACATTGGTGTCAGCGGCGACCGTTGCCTTGTCGGCGACCACCGCGAACCCTCGGCGCATGTCGTTCCAGATGGCTTGCGGCACGTTTTTGGGCGCGCTGCTCGGCTTCTTCATCACCTTCTTCGTACTGCCCCGCATCGACGGCTTCCCCTTGCTCTGCATGGTGCTGGCGCCGGTGTTCGTGCTTGGGACGTTTCTGACCACGCGCCCGCAGTGGGTCGGCTATGGGTTGGGGTTGCTGATCTTCTTCAGCATCGGTTCGGCGCCAGACAACCTCACGGTCTACAACCCCTATACATTCATCAACGATTACATCGCGATGGTCATCGGCATGCTGCTGTGCGCAGCGGCCGGGGCAATCATTCTGCCGCCCAACAGTCGCTGGCTGTGGCAACGGCTGGAAGGGGATTTGCGTCAGCAGGTGGGGTTTGCGATCAGCGCGCCGTTGCGTCGGATTCGTTCGAGTTTCGAGAGCCGCACCCGCGACCTGATGCATCAGGCCTACGGTCTGGCCGCAGGCAAACCCGAGGTGCAGCGCAACCTGCTGCGCTGGATGCTGGTGGTGCTGGAAATCGGCCACGCGATCATCGAATTGCGCCGCGAGCAGGACGTGCTGCCTGTGCATCCGAGCTATGCGGAATCCCAGCCGTGGCGTCAGGCGATCCGCGCCATGGGACGCTCGATGGTGCGCCTGTTCCTGCAACCCGACCCCCACAATCTGGCGCGCAGCCTGGCGGCCGTGGACCACGCGATTGTCTGCGTGCAGAACACCGACGAGCCGTTCGCCCCGCACTTCGACACCTCGGCGCTGCGTCGGGTGAAAAGCTACCTGCACTTCATCCGCACCTGCCTGCTTGACCCACAGTCCCCCTTGGCCTCGTCGCCCCCCGAGCACGCCGTGCAAGGACTTTCCCATGCCACGTGAAATCGCTTTCCACGGCGTTTACATGCCGACCGTGACCGTGATGTTTCTGGTCGCGATGGTGCTTTCCTGGGCGCTGGACCGCTTTATGTCCGGACTCGATCTGTACCGTTTTTTCTGGCATCCGGCGTTGTTGCGCCTGAGCCTGTTCAGTTGCATTTTTGGCGCGATGGCGCTGACCGTTTACCGTTGAGGCACATGTAACCCGAGATGAAAAAGCTCATCAGTCTGATCGCGACGTTATTGGTTCTGGCGCTGGCCATCTGGATCGGCCGCCTGTTGTGGATTCACTACATGGATACGCCGTGGACCCGTGACGGCCGCGTGCGCGCCGACGTGATCAACGTCGCCGCCGATGTCAGCGGCGTGGTCATCGACGTGCCGGTCAAGGACAACCAGCCCGTGAAAAAGGGCGACCTGTTGATGCAGATCGACCCCGAGCATTACCAGTTGGCGGTCAAACAGGCCGAAGCGCTGGTCGCGTCACGCAAAGCCACGTGGGAGATGCGCAAGGTCAACGCCGCCCGGCGCAAGGACATGGACGCGCTGGTGATTTCTGCCGAAAACCGCGAAGACGCTTCCAACGTCGCCAACTCCGCTCAGGCCGATTACCAACTGGCCGTGGCGCAACTGGAGGCCGCGCAACTCAACCTGCAACGCACCAAAGTGCTGGCAGCGGTCGATGGCTACGTCACCAACCTCAACGTGCATCGCGGGGATTACGCGCGCATCGGCGAGGCGAAAATGGCGGTCGTCGACAAGAACTCGTTCTGGGTGTACGGCTTCTTCGAAGAGACCAAGCTGCCCCACGTGAAAATCGGCGACCCGGCAGACATGCAGTTGATGAGCGGCGAAGTGATGAAGGGCCACGTCGAAAGCATCGCCCGTGCGATCTACGACCGCGACAACCCGGAAAGCCGCGAGCTGATCGCTGACGTCAACCCGACCTTCAACTGGGTGCGTCTGGCCCAGCGCGTTCCGGTACGCATTCATCTGGATAACGTACCGGACAGCGTGGTGTTGGCGGCGGGGATCACCTGCACGGTGATCGTGAATCCGCAGCCGTGATCAAACACTCTCGGGAAGCGGTGGCTTGACGGCCGCCGCCTTGCGCAAGGTCGATCTGGAGGAACGGTGCTTGGCGATCTGCGGGTGTATCCGATGCGAGATGGATTACAAAGGCCCTTGCAGTTTGAAGCGCTTGCTTAGAATCTTCTCCAGCAGCGACTTGGGTAGCAGTCGTGCCATCAACGGCAACGCACGGCTGCCGTTGCCCGAGCGCAACAGGCGAGGCGGATTTGGGTGTTGCACGGCGTTAAGCACATCGCGGGCAAACTCGTTAGCGGGAGTGGGATGAGTCTGCGAAGCATTGGCGCGGGCGCGGATGCCTTCACGCAACGGCCACCACGGCGAGTCTTCATGAATGACCTGCTCGGCTTCATGGCTGGCATTCTTGGCGAATTGAGTATCGATGGCGCCGGGCTGTACCTCCATCACGCGGATGCCAAAGGGCGCCAGTTCCATCCGCAACGCGTCGCTCATCGCGCTGACTGCCGCTTTCGACGCGCAATAGGCGCCGCCGAACGGCGTGACTAACACCCCTGAAACGCTACCAATGTTCACCAGCAGCCCCTTGTTGCGGCGCAGCAGGGGAAACAGCGCGCGGGTGACGCCGACGATGGAAAACACGTTGGTTTCGAACTGTCTGCGAATGGCTTCGACGCCGCCATCGAGCAGCGGCCCGATGCCGCCGTAACCGGCGTTGTTGATCAGCACATCGAGCCCTTTGCCGTGCGCTTCGAATTGAGTGGCGAGGCGTTCCAGTGCAGCGCCGTCGTTGACGTCCAGTTCCACCGCGTTGAAGCCCGCCGCAGTCAGTGCCTGGACATCGGAAGGCTTGCGCGCCGTGGCCCAGACCTCATGTCCTGCGCCCTTGAGGGCATCCGCCATGGCACGACCGATGCCGCTGGAACAACCGGTGATCAGAACGACAGGCATGGTGTTTCATTCCTTGAATAGAAGGGAGTGGGTCAGTCGGAAAATGTGCCTTGCAGGCGTTCGGCGCGAAACTCAAGCGTCTGCGCGCGATAGCCGTTGCGCAACGGCGGCAGCGGCAGACAGTCCTGCCATTGGCTGCCGGGCAGCAGTTCGCCCGGGCCCCGGTAGCGTGGAGCGGTATAGGTGTCGTCGGCAAGATTCACGGTGTCACCCGACGCATACGCCGCCACTTTCCAGCGCAGTTCCTTCAGGGGCACGTCGTTGCTGTTATCGATCAGCACCAGCAAAGGTTTACCCACAGGGCACTGCTGCGGCGCGTAGTTCACGCGCAATTGCAGGCGTTCCAGCCGCTGGGCATCACGTTTGTCTTCCCAGACCACGAACCCCGCAACAACCGCCAGCCCGATGGCCGCCGCCAGCGAAACCGGCAAGGCTTTGGCGGGGTAACGTAGCAGCAGAATCAGCCAGGTGAAGATCAGTACGGCGCCGATGATCATGTCTTCGCTCTCGGGATGCGGATGAGCGCATCGTACCGAAAGGGGAGGAGGAGACCAATCGGCGTTTGGGCGAACGCGCGCCTGATCAACGGTCCTTTCCCTTGGTTATCGGCCCGCTAGGCTTGAAAAAACGTCGCAATGGAATGCAGTCGTCATGGCCCCTCTCTCGTCTGTACACACTCGCACGCCTAACCTGAACGCCATAGAACCGCGCGGTTTGGCGATTCGCCAGATCGCGTTCTGTCGCACGCAACCGGGCGATGACGCACTCATTCGAATCAATCGGTCCGCCCATGATGTCGCAGGCAGGCTTGTCCGCTCATGGGACCCGAGGTTGTGGGCAATAGCGAATGACCTTCCGGGCAGGCCTGGAAATTTGAGCACCGTGCATTCTCTGTCAGGCCAGGTGCTTTTCACTGAAAGCGCAGATACCGGATGGAGCGCCGAATTGCTGGGCGAAAGCGGGCAGCAGGTCTGTCGATGGGATGGAGCGGGGCATTCGCAGCGGGATGAACATGATCAATTGCTACGAACTGTGGCGATTTTTGAAAGCGATGGGATTCGGGAAAGCTGTACTGAGCGACTCACCTACGGCGGCCCTGATGCCCGGGATGCAAATCAATGCGGAGAACTGATCCGTCACGATGATCCCGCAGGCTGTGTGATCAGTTCAGCCTTCACCCTGACCGGGCAAGTGGCCGGACAAACGCGCTGTTTTCTGAACGAACTTGCTGGACCTGACTGGCCTGAACGTGAAAACGAGCGTGATTCATTTCTTGAGCCATGTGCGGGAGCCACAACGTGTTGGCGATTCAATGCGTCTGGAGAGGCAGCAGAACAGACCGACGCTGTGGGAAATACGCAGCGCTTTGGTCACACGGCTTCAGGTCAGCTGAAAAGCACTCAACTGCAACTGCTGAACCAGCCCTTGCAAACCCTCGTCAGTGATATTCGCTATGACGCTCATAACCGGATCGAGTCGGAAACAGCGGGAAACGGCATTGTCACCACTCTCGATTACGGCCCTATCGATGGGCGCTTGCGTAATCTGCGCTCTGATAACGGACGGCTTCAGGATCTGCATTACCGCTATGACCCTGTCGGCAATGTGGTGAGTATTGACGACCGTGCTCAGCCAACACGGTACTTCGCTAATCAGCAGATTGAGCCTCTTCGAACGTTTGTTTACGACACGCTTTATCAACTGATTGAGGCGACGGGTTATGAGTCGGCCGATGAAAATAGAGGCCCCGCAGCTCAACCTTTTGCAACTGCCGATACGCTGCGGAACTACACCCAACGCTACGAGTACGACGCTGGCGGAAACCTGCAAAAGCTGATTCACACCGGCGCCCGCAATCACACGCGGGTTTTCGCGACAGCGCGATACAGCAACCGGTCGTTGCTGCAAATAGGCGATAACCCACCGACAGAAGAGGAAATTGCAGCGAGTTTCGATGCCAACGGGAATTTGCGTGAGCTGTCGCCGGGGCAGACGTTGCGTTGGGATACGCGTAATCAACTGAGCGAAGTCACACCGGTCGAGCGCGAGTCTGGCATCGATGATCGTGAGGTTTATCAATACGACGCTGCGGGTGCGCGGGTTCGGAAAGTGCGTTCAACCCAGACAAAAATGCTGACCCATCTAAGCGAAGTGCGCTATCTGCCGGGGCTGGAAATCCGCACCAACAGCGCAACCAGCGAACTGCTGTACGTGGTCATTGCAAACGCGGGGCGCAGCGATGTACGGGTATTGAATTGGAAAACGGGACGCCCGACCGATATCGAAAACAATCAAGCGCGTTACTCCCTCATCGACCACCTCGGCTCAAATACCCTCGAACTGGACCAGAACGGGCAACTGATCAGCCATGAGGTCTATTACCCCTATGGAGAAACGGCTTGGTTTGCGACGCGAAGCGAGATAGAGGCCAAGTACAAGGCTGTCCGTTACTCAGGTAAAGAATGCGATGCGACGGGGCTTTATTACTATGGGTTGCGGTATTACGCATCTTGGCTCATGCGCTGGCTCAACCCCGATCCAGCAGGGGAGAAATGGGGCCTGAATCTCTTTATGTTTGTACTCAATCGGCCGCTTTGTTTTGTGGATCGACAAGGGCTGGAGCCTGTGAGAATAGCGACGGGAATTTCAGCATTTCCAGATCACTCGCAACAAAAAATGCGCGAGGTACTAGCACTCAGCAAAAACATGCTTGAGCTCATAACTACCCAGGATGTGTCAGTCGAAGCTCTGGCTGCCAGACACGCCGCGTTGGCAACCAGCTTTGGCGAAGTCAGGGCACCGGGTTCCGATGAAACAGTAGGTAAAAAACTGGATGAATTGAGGGCATTCTTGATCTCTCTAGAAGGCGATCAAGAGGCTCGACTGGTGTTGGCGGAGCTACCTTTTGGAGTGGACGGTCAAACTCTGGACGCGAAGGCTGAAGGCGGCGGGACTGTCTTTTTATCCTCGACGCATCTCGATCACAGGCATCCAATGCACGTTGCCAAAACATTGATTCATGAAGCCAGTCATGCGGTTCATAACACCCGCGACTATGCCTATATCGAGTTGGATATCCAGCCCCCTGATGCCAATCCGAAGTCACAAGCGAAATACATAAAAACCCTGAAGGAGTCTTCGCAGAAATTGTTATCAGCGGGGCCTGATGAGTCTCAGATGGGGAGGTGGGATGTTTTTCATTACGGCAAACTCATGCTGAAATACGGCGCCCCGCTTCGTGACAGTGCCGCACGGCAGCAGTTGTTTTTGAACAACCCTAACGTCAGAGGCAATGTACTGCTCAAGAACGCAGACTCCTTGGCAATTTACTCTGTCATCGCGTGGCACAACATGCATCAGCGACCGGGCGACGCACAAAGCCATGCCCAGGCAAGTGGCTCAGGTCCGTCATTTGTGCGACGTCTGAAATCTCTCTTCAAATAAAAAAGCCCCCCGCCCACCCCCTGCGGATGGGGAATACGCAGGGGGCGGGCGGGGGCACTACTACTCTTTCCTTGTCGTTGTATCAGCGAGCGATGGTCTGGGTTCTCACACCGGCTTCAATGCCCGGCGTCGAGCGGCCGTAGACGTCTTCGAAGCGCTCGATGTCGTCTTCGCCCAGGTAGCTGCCCGATTGCACTTCGATGATTTCCAGCGGGATCTTGCCTGGGTTGCGCAGGCGATGGACCGAGGCGATCGGGATGTAGGTCGACTGGTTTTCGGTGAGCAGGAACACGTTTTCGTCGCAGGTGACCTGCGCGGTGCCCGACACGACGATCCAGTGTTCGGCGCGGTGATGGTGCATTTGCAGCGACAGGCTGGCGCCCGGTTTGACCGAGATGCGCTTGACCTGGAACCGGCCGCCCATGTCCACGGAGTCGTACGAGCCCCACGGGCGATAGACTTCGAGGTGGTTCTGGGTTTCGGTGCGGCCCTGCTCGTTGAGGGTGTTGACCATCTGCTTGACGCCTTGAACCTTGTCTTTGTGGGCGATCATCATGGCGTCTTTGGTTTCGACGACCACGATGTTGTCCAGACCGATCACGGTGACCAGTTTGCCGTTGCCCTGAATCATGCAGTTGCGGCTGTCCTGAATGACCACGTCGCCTTTGGTGACGTTGCCGTTTTCGTCTTTCTGATGCACGTCCCACAGCGAAGACCAGCAACCCACGTCGCTCCAGCCGGCTTCCAGCGGAACGACGCAGGCGCGCTGGGTTTTTTCCATCACGGCGTAGTCGATGGAGTTGTCCGGGCAGCAGGCAAAGCTGGCCTGATCCAGTTCGATGTTGTCGCCGTCGTGCTTGCTGCGCTCAAGGGTCAGCAGGCAGTTGTCGTAGATGTCCGGATCGTGCTTTTTCAATTCTTCGAGGTAGCGGCTGGCGCGGAACAGAAACATGCCGCTGTTCCAGTAATAGCCGCCCGCGTCGACGAATTCGGCGGCGCGTTTTTCGTCAGGTTTTTCCACGAACTGGGCCACGCGGCTCACGCCTTCAGGCAGCAGGGCGTCGGCGGTGGACTTGATGTAGCCGTAGCCAGTTTCCGGCTTGGTCGCCGGTACGCCGAACAGGACCATCTCGCCACGCTCGGCGGCGACGGTCGCCAAAGCCAGTGCGCGTTGCAGGGATTTCTGGTCGTCGATGACGTGGTCGGCCGGCAACACCAGCATCAGTTCGTCACGACCTTCGTTCGCCAACATCATCGCGGTGATGGCGACGGCAGGGGCAGTGTTGCGACCGAACGGCTCCATGATGATGGCCTGAGTGTCCAAGCCCAAAGCATCGAGCTGCTCGCCCACGATGAAACGGTGATCCTTGTTGCAGACCACGACAGGGTGCTGCATGCCATCGAACTGCAAGCGCTCGAGGGTCTGCTGGAAGAGGGTGTGTTCGCCGGTCAGCGCCAGGAACTGTTTTGGAAACTGTTTACGCGAAAGAGGCCAGAGTCGGGAACCGCTGCCACCTGACAAGATCACTGGAATCATTTTGTTTCTCCAAAATTTCGATAGCGTTTGTTTGGGCTATACGTCGGTTGTTCTGTCGTTTCGTCTGTCTTGTTGTTGTGCCGCTGCGCTCGGTGCCCTCACGGTGTGCTGCTCCGCATCACCTGGCGCCGAACGCTGATTTCTGTCGAATCCGCTTCAACGGCCTTCGGCCAGAATCAAAAGCCAATCGCGTGCGCCGCAGGGGCAGCGCACGACTTCGGTGTTACTGAGTCGACGTCGGGCGCTTGACCCAGACTGGCGACAGGTTGCTGCCGTTGCCGGTGATGTACAGCACCGCTGCCTCACCACGTTCCAGCGCGACCGGTTTCAGGTCGCTGACTTTCTTGTCGCCGTCGAACAGCGCGAAGCTGACTTTTACCGGATTGATTTCACGCTCGCCGGTGCCTTTGGCTTTTACCGAATCGACAACAGCGGTCTTGCCGTCGGCGGTTTTCAGGGTCAGCGGCTTGTCGCTCAGGTTCTGCACACGCACCAGCGACTTCTGTTTGTTCTTGAACGGTGGCTCTTCCACCAGTTGCGGCGCGCCGGAGGTGTTGTTGACGATGGTGTAGTAGTGATCGCTCGCCAGTTTCACCGGCAGGGTGTTGCTGCCGATCTTGGCGCTGTAGTCGCCCTGCGGCATGAAGCTGAAATCACTGCTGGCCAGCGGGCCGACTTCGTTGAGGCTGGTGTTGCCGACACTGGCGCTGACTTCCGCGTTGCTGGCGTTGTAGACGCGCACGAAGGCCGAGCCTTTCGGAGCGGTCGGGCCGTACAGGGCGGCGTCGCCACCGGCGAAGGCCGAGAGTGAGACGAAGCCAAGGCTGGCGGCCAGGACGCAGGTTTTCAGCAGACCGGTCTTGGCCGAACGGGTAGGCATGCGAGTTGGGTTCTGTAAGGTCATTTTGGGTAGTCCTCTCAGTTTTGCGCCCGATCGGGCGACTCGGAATTGACGTTGGAGTTAGAAGCGTTGGCGTTCTGAGCCAGATTTTGTTGAGGGTCACGGGCCTTCTTGAGTTCGGCGATCCACTGCGGATCGAACTCGGTCAGGTCGTTGTGGGCCGGCAGATAGCGCTCCGGGAATTCCCAGATAAGCACCTGCGGCGGGCTGCTCTTGAAGGCATCGGTTTGCAGATATTTGAGCATCGGCAGAATCGGGCCGTGGCCGTCTTCGGCGTAATTCACCACGTCGCTGTGCAGGGCCTGTTTAAGCGCCCCGGCGAAGTTCCAGTTGGGGTTGGCGCTGTAGCTGGTGCCGACCAGACCGACCGCCACCGAGTTGTCCGCAAACAGCGCATCGCCACCGTCACCCTCGGCTTGCGCCGGGTTGGTGCTGCGCTGTTGCAGGTCATCCGGCTTGGGCAGCAGGTTGCTGAACAGCGGGTCCAGCGGCAGGAAGTTGGTCAGGTCGCCCTTGTACGGCGCGCTGGTTTTGGCTTCAGTGATGAAGTTCTGTGGGTCGCCACTGAGCGGGGCTTCTTTCGAGATCGCCTCGCCCAGTTGCTGCGCCACGACTTCAGCGCCCATTGGCGTCCAGTGGGTGTCGGTGCGCAGGAAGACCTGGCCCTTGTCCTTGGCGCTTTGCAGCGGTGCCAGCAGGTCAGGGGCGAAGATGCCGGCCTGGCTGACTTGCGCGTGGAACTGTTGATACAGGTCGGTGTGCAGCGCAGCAGGTTTGTTGTCACCGACGTGTTCCGGGTACAGACGGGTCTTGGCCGGGACGATGGCGAGCACCAACTGCGTGCCCTGTTTTTTCAGGGTGTCGCGCACACCTTTGATGATCGCCAGGTTGTCGGCTTCGTTCTGCTCGCCGTTGGCCACGGCGTCGAATTCCTCGTCGGTATACAGCCACTGGTCCTTGCCGAGAATCACCCCCGGACGACCTTCGTTGAACACCTTGTAATCCAGCGCGGCCCAGAGGTTGGTGCCCAGGCGCTTGATCGGAAACGCCTCGTCGTAGTGGGTTTCCACGGCCTTTGTCCAGTGACCGTTGAGGACCGTGGTTTCCTTGGATGTCGAGAAGCCGATGAAGCTGCGCAGCGACCACAGGCCCAGCGCCAGCAGGATGGCCAGGAACAGGAAGATGTAGAGGAAACGTAATGAACGGGTCATGTCAGGCTCCTCAGAACTGGAAGTACAGGAACGGCGAGAAACTGGCCGCCGAGAGTTTGAGAATCGAGGCCACGAACATCAGCAGGATCAGGGCGCGCATGACGTAGCGCGACCAATCGGCGGTCCAGTAGGCAGGCTGAACCTGCGCGTCGGTGCCGACGATGTAACCCGGTTGATGAATGCTCCCCGGCGTGTCGCCCGGTACGGCTTTGATCAGGCCCGGCACTGCCGAAGCAGGGCCGTCGGCTTGAACCGGCGTGTCACCTTTTGGTTTCTCCGGTGCGCGGTTGCGGTAGAAATCGCGCAGACCGAAGAACGCCAGGGTGATGTACGCCACGATCAGGGTCGCCACTTGCAGGCCGGTGAGGCTGGCGCGGTTCAGGTCCGACAGCTGCCACTCGCTGAAGCTGAACATCGCGCCGTACATACGGGCGGCGACGTGCAGGTTCTCGGCGCGGAAGATCACCCAGCCCATCACCACCAGCAGGAAGGTGAAGGCCCAGCGCACGACGTTAAAGGTCTTGGGCGCCGTGTTGATGCCCAGCGCTTTTTCGATCGCCAGCCACACGCCGTGCCATGCACCCCAGACGATGTAGGTGATGTTGGCGCCGTGCCACAGACCGCCCAGCAGCATGGTCAGGAACAGGTTGCGGTAGGTTGCGACTTTGCCGCCACGGTTGCCGCCCAGCGTGATGTACAGGTAGTCACGCAGCCACGTGGACAGGCTGATGTGCCAGCGACGCCAGAACTCGGTGATCGACTGGCTGACATAAGGCTGCTTGAAGTTTTCCATGAAGCGGAAACCCATCATCAGGCCCAGGCCGATGGCCATGTCGCTGTAACCGGAGAAGTCGAAATACAGCTGCGCGGTGTACGCCAGGGCGCCGAGCCAGGCATCGCCCGTGGTCGGATGTTGCAGGGCAAAGCAATGGTCGGCAACGACGGCCAGGGTGTCGGCGATGAAGACCTTCTTGATGAAACCCTGCATGAACCGCGTGCAGCCTTCGCTGAACTTGTCCAGGGTGTGGGTACGGTTGTTGAACTGGTCCACCAAGTCGCGGAAACGCAGCACCGGGCCTGCGATCAGGTGCGGGAAGATCGCCACGAACGCCGCGAAGTCGATCAGGTTGCGGGTCGCCGGCGTGTCGCCACGGTAGACGTCGATGATGTAGCTGATCGATTCGAAGATGTAGAACGAGATCCCGATCGGCAACAGCACGTGGGTGAGGATGAACGGCTCAAGGCCGATCGACGTCATCATCGCGTTGATGCTGTCCACGCCAAAGTTGGCGTATTTGAAATAGCCCAGGATGCACAGGTCGACTGCGACACCCAGCAACAGCCAGCGCTGAGCGGGTTTGGTCCTGACCCCGGCGGCACCGACGCGCAGGCCGATCCAGTAGTTCCACAGCGTTACACCTGCGAACAGTGCCAGGAAGTCCACTCGCCACCACGCGTAGAACACGTAACTGGCCACCAGCAGCAGCAGGTTGCGATAGCGTTGCCCGCTCAAATAGTACAAGCCGAGAAACACCGGCAAGAACAGGAACAGGAACACGTTGGATGAGAAAACCATCCTTATCTCTCCGTTTGTCCAACATCAAGGGCCACAGCCCCCCCAAACCCCCCATGAGAAATCGAGGGGGTAAAGCACACATCTCATTACCAGCGCAGGCCCCTGTGGGAGCGAATTCATTCGCGAAGCGGTGGCTCAGTCACCGCCATTTGCAGGTCAGTTCCGAGTTGTCAGGACCAACCCTCGTCGGTATGCCGCCCAGAATGAATCCGCCCCCACAGTTGATTGCGTTCAGCTATTGCTTCTACGAACCGCCTTTCTCACCCTTCTCATGACTCGGGTCATAGGTGCGAGTCATGTCGCCGCCTAGGCGGAAGTTCTTGAACGGTTGCATCTTGTGCTTCTGTTCCAGCACATCCGGGCCGCAGTCGTAGAGCGAGCAGTAGGGTTCCAGCCAGGCGAATTTCATGTCGGTCTTCAGGTCCGTCATGTCTTGCTTCTCGCCATCTTTGGCCTGGAATTCGTTACCCGAATCCTTCACGCCTGCCAGCACCCGATCACCCAGACGCTTGAGTGCGCCGTTGTTTTCAGGACGCAGATCAACGCCGTTGGCCTGGGCAAAACTGGCGATCATCGCCAGCGGCGGCAGGGCGTAGTTGTGGTACGCCAGTGCGCGCTGCTTACGCTTGAGTTCGTTCGGCAGGAAGCCCTGTTGGTCGACCTGATTGGCCGCGACCTTGAACTCCTTCACCGACCAGTCGAACAGGTCTTTGCGGTTGGTCGCCACGGCGGTGGACATCACCGACCAGGCCGCCCAGTACGAGTGGTTGTTGGTCTTGTCGAGCGGCAGGTTGTTCCAGTCGCTGACCACCTGGTCCGCCAGCTTGCTGAACCAGGCCTCGATCACTTGCGCGTCCTGCTGACGGGTGGCCAGTGGGTGGGACTCGGAGAATTTCAGGCGCAGGTAGGACGAGGACATGCTGCCCAGTGCCCATTTGCGCATCGACTTGCCGGTGTGGTTGAAGTCCTTGGACTCCAGCGCATCGGCCTTGGCCCACGTGGTGAGCATGCCGAGCGCGCAGTCGAGCTGTTCAGGACGCCCGTCACGCATGTACTGCATCACCACTTTGCTGGTGTTGCGCTCCATGGTGGTGATGTCCTTGGTCGTGTCACGGAACGCCTGATCCGATGCGGCATTGAACGTCGAACGGGACTTGTCCGAGCCCTCGTACTTGCTGCGGAATTGCAGCGAGCCGGTGTAGGGCTGCGGCGTGGCATCACAGCTGAATTTGCCTTCGCCGCTTTTGTATTTCTCGACCCCTTCATAGTACCCCTGCGGCGGCACGAGCGTGGACGCTGCGCTGGCGCTGGTGGCGAACGATGACGCGGACAACATGGCCAGCGACAGAAGGGTAGGGAGCATCATTTTTGGAGTGTGCATAGGAGCCTCATAACCCGGCTTGCGCGGTTTGATGCGCGACATTCGGGAACACGTTGCGTTTGCATACTTTCGCTTCGACTTCCTGCGGCGCAGTGCCCGCTTCAGGACCCTGCACTTCCACGGCGAGCAGTTGCTGGTCAGCCCAGTCCTTGTCGTCGCGCAGTTCGAAGGCGAAGCGCCCGTCGGTTTCGGATGTTTCAGGTTTTTCGATCTTCAGGTCTTCGTGGCGACCGTTCATGTACCAGAGGCGCGCATGAAGGGCTTTCACCGAGGTGTCAGCGAACTTGATGTCGACCTGATTACTGCCGTTACGCACGTCCTTGATGCCTGTTTTGCCGTTGACCAACAGCTCGTTGGTGCCGGGCTTGAGGGAGGTTTTGGTGGTCATAAGCGCGGGCTTGCCCTCGCAACCGTTGTCCAGCAGCGACATCATCTGGCGATAGATGGTCTCCTGGTCCAGGCGGTACAGTGGCGAGAATTCCCAGATGAGAATCTTCGGCGGATGTTTCTGGAAGTCGTCGCTGCCCAGGTACTGCAGCATCGCCCCTTCAAGTCCGCCGCCAGGGAAGGCGACGTTCAACACGTCTGCACCCATGTATTCCTGCAAGAAGCCGGCGAAGTTGTAGTTCTTGCCGCTGTGACTGGTACCGACCAAGGTGATTTCCGGGGTGCCGGAATCGCCAAACAGGTCGCCGTCGGCTGCTTCGCCTTTCGGTTCGGTCTCGAACTGATCCATGTACTGGATGGCGTAGCTGGAGCCGCACAATTGACCGGCCATATTGTGCAGAGTGCCCTTCTTGCCCATGCGACCTGACAGATGGGTCTCGAATTCGCGCTTGGGAATGCCCGCGAACTCAGGCATTTTCTTCACCGACTCGGCGACGATTTTCGCGGTGCGCTGGGCGCCGTAGGGGGTCCAGTGCTGGTCGCCGCGGAAGTAGAAGTCGTGGACCTGCTGCTCGTTGGTCAACGGCGAAAGGTCCGGCACGGTGTAGCCCATTTTCGCGAAACGACCGAGCATGGCCTGGTAGTTACGCAAGGCGGTGTTGTAGTCGAACTTATCCCGGTCGGCCGGGAACAGCTTGTTGCGGTCCACCAACCCACGGGTCGGTTGATACACCACAACCAGCTCGACGCCCTTGCTCTTGAACGCGTCGTGCAGCTCTTGCATGCGACGGTAGCCTTCAGGCGTGGTGTCGAATTCGGTGCGCAGATCTTCGCGGGTCCGGAACAGCCAGTCGCCCTGGGCCTGCACCAGCGTGGTGAAGTTCTGCTGGTAGCGGGTGACGTAGTTCTTCTCGTCATGGGCTTCCGGGCACAGGCTGCAGCAAGGCTCGGCGGTAAATTTCGGCGCGCTGGCGTCGTCGGCGTAAGCGGCGTTGCTGGCAGCGAACAGTGCTGCGGTCAGGCCGGAGAGGCTGAGTAATTTAATCAAATGTGCGTGCATAGAAATGGCTTCCTCAGTCCCGGAGTTGTTTCTGGCTTTCGACCGGGTCGATCAACACGGCTTTTTGTTGGCGCACCAGCAGATCGAGGATTTCGTCCTGACGATCACCGAGCACGCCGTTGAAGCTGATCCCTGTGCTCTTGGTTGGCGCGAGCATCGACACCTTGTACAGCTCGACGCTGAGCGGCGAGTCGATGGAGAGCGGGCCGGAGCCGTTGGAGGTCAGTTCGCCACCGACCATGATCAGCGACACTTCGGCGTCGAAAGGGTCGAGCTTGATGTCGCGGTCGGTGTCGGACAGGTCCTTGATGTGGCCGTAGACGCCCATCAGGCCGTTGCCGATGGCCAGGTTCTCGTACAGCTTGATGTTGGTGCTGTTGCGAACCCGAATGCCGTGGCGTTTGTTGGCGAACACGCGGTTGCCCCACAACAGGTTGTCGGCGCTCTCGTACAGCGTGATGCCGTCGGAGTGGTTGCGGTAAATCTGGTTGTAGGCCACCAGGTTGTTCACGCTGTTACGGTCCAGCACGATGCCGGAGAGGTGATTCTCGTAGCTCTTGTTGTTGATGATGAAGCTGTCGTTCACCTCACGGGAAACGATGATCCCGTGCTTTTTCTTGGTCCCGTACACCGTGTTCTCGGCAATGATCAGACCGTGTGAACGGTCATGCGGGTCGATGCCGTAGATGATGTTGTCGCGGTAGGTGTTGCCCTTGACCACGAAGTCACGGGTCTCATAGCAGTAGTAGCCGTACCACATGTCCGAGAACTCGGAATTGACGATCCAGCCGGTCGGGTCCGGGCGGTTCATCTTGACCTTCGTCATGGGCGTGTACTGCGAAATACTGACGCCGTACGACTTGCTGTTGTTGTAACCCATGCTCGCCATCTTGGTGTTGAAGATGTAGGTCTGGGTACCGCCCCAGGACAGCAGGAACGGACGGAATTCCTTCGGCGCCTTGAACGTCGACGGCCCGTTGGCTTTCTCGCTCCAGCCGGTCAGCTTGGTGTCCTGCATGAACAACTGGTTGTCGTTGATCAGAAATGCACCGGCTTCCTGAGACAGGCGCAGTTCGGTGGTTTTCTTGTCGACTTCGAAGATGCCTTTGTGGCCGACCACGATCGGCAGTCGCGCCAGAAAAACGCCCGGTGAGGTTTCGCTCAAATACTGCTTGGGCACTTTTTTCGCCAGGTCCTGAAGGGTCATGTAGCCGTCGTCGACAAAGATCGCCTGGGGGATGCCGTGCTGGCGTGCCACCCATTCGGCCATCTTGTTATCGCCGCCAATGAACTCCTTGAGCGAGTCTTCCTGCATCATGCGACGGATCGACACCTTGCCCGGCTTGCTGCGCACGATCTTTTTCTGCATCGCCTGCTGGGTGTAGCCCGACAGGTCCGGCAATTTGGGTTTGTCCATCTTCAGCGGCCCGGCGTCGGGGCTGCTGATGGTGTACGTCTTGGCCTGATGCAGGCCCTTGACCACTTCTTCGCCACTGGCCGGTTGCGCGGCCGCTGCGGTGGGCAAAGGCACCGGGGTGTTCGCCATGGCCTGGGCGCTGGCCAGCAGCAGTGCGCTGCTGAGCACTGCGCTTTCGAGCAGGGCGTGGGGCCATGCCCGATGCCGTAAGTTCGCTTGGCTGTTCATCTCATTGCACTCCTATAGCGGCTTGCATCAGAAGCGCCAGATGACGTCGACGATGGCGCGGTGCATGTAGTTGTCCACGCCGCTGCCATACGCATCGCCGGGTTTGAACACGCCCGCACGCAGGCGAACCAGCGCCGACGGCTCGTCGAAGGACTGGCTGACCGACGTCGGCAGCAGGCCTTGCTTGAAGTATTTGGTGACCACCAGGTCCATCTCCTGACCCAGGTCCTTGTTGCCGTCTTGCAACGGCAGGGACGTGAAGGTGGAGACGCCATCGGCGTCGACGCTTTCGCTGGCCGGGTTGATGCCTGCGCCACCGATACCGGCGTGGCCATCGACACGACGGAACTTGTGGTAGATCAGCGAGGCGTCGTACTCGTCCTGCATCTGCCACGAGGCGAACAGCGAGCCGGATTCCACGTTGGCCATTTCGCCCTGGAAGGCTTCACCGAAGCGATGCACGCGCGAGCGGGTGCCGGTCCAGTTCGAGCGGTTGCTCTCAAGGCCGTTCTGTTCGTAGTTCTTGCTGGCACGGGAGTAGGCGCCGCCGACCTGCCATTGCGGGTCGAGACGGAAACGCAGGCCCAGATCGGTCGCCCAGCCATTCACGTGGCTGCTGTCTTTCTGACCGGCCAGGTATTGATCGGTGGCGGCGTCGTAGGTCGAGCCGATCTGGTCGCGATTACCGGTCAGCCAGGTCAGGCTGCCCCAGTAATTAACGTTGTTCAGGTTGCGGTAGTTGTACGCATCGCTGTTGGCCTGAAGACCGAGCCAGGTCAGGTCGCCACGGCTGGTCTTGTCCAGATCGTCGATGGCTTCGCCCTGATGTTTCAGACTGCCGTCGTCGTGGGTGTGGTGGGCACGAATGCCCGCCCATTGGCCCGGCATCCATTGGTACTGCACGTCGCCGAACAGGTGTTGGCGATCTTTGTCCTGAGCCGACAGCTCGGTCAGGTCGGTGCGGTATTCGCTGAAGCGTTGCGCCGCGCCGAGTTCGGCCTTCAACAGCGTGGTGTCGAAGGTCCAGTTCAGGGCTTCGATGTTGGTGTCGTGCCACTGGCCGTCGTCATTGCGCAGGCGCTGGCGACCGAATTTCAGAATCTCGCCGGGGTAGGGTGTGAAGCCGCTGTAACCGATCCAGAACTCACGCAGCGCCGCGTAGCTGTCGTCCACTTCGCGGCTGCTGGAGGTCTTGCGGGCGCGCTGGCTGGACTGGCCATCGGCGTTGTTGACCTGCTGGTCCAGCGGGTCGGTCTGGATGGTGTCGGTGGCCGTGACCACTTGCCCCATCGCGTAGCCGCTCCAGTTGCCCCATTGGCCATAAGCCCACGGACGCAGGTCCAGACCGAGACCGTTGACGTCGCCACCGCCACGGGTGCCGAGGTCGCGGTCATCTTCCATCTGGCCGGTCGCCTTCACTTCGATGCCGAAATTCTTTTCTTCGGTCAAGGCCGCCAGGGTCGGTGTGGCCCAGATCAGGGTGAAGCCCAGGCCAAGCCCGGCCGCCATCAGAGGGTTCAACTTAAGCTTCATAGAGGTGCGTCCTCGCCGTCTTTTTCTTCTTGCAGGGTCTGCAAGGCCAGCGCGTTTTGCGCTGAGGTCCCACGGACCTGCTGTTCGCGTTGGAGAAGACTCTGTGCCTGCGCACGCTTCTCAGGCGGCAATTGATCGTTCAGCTGCTGCATCAGGTCCGCCGCCTGCGGGGTGCCCTGACTTTGCGCGAGCTGACCGAAGACCCATGCGTTGACCGGGTCGGGTTTGATGCCCTTGCCGCCAGAGAACAGCTGCGCGAGGGCGAAGTCGGCGCTGGCCTGACCGCCTCGCGCGGAGGTCAGCAACTCGTCTACGGCGCGCTGGGCGTCGGGGTGGCCAAGGTAGCCACGGCGGTACAACTGACCGAGGTAGTAATGCGCGGAAATCTGCGTCGGCGCGGCCTTGGTCAGGTGCTCCTCGGCTTTCTTCGCGTCCGGCAGGACCAGCTTGCCCTCGTAGTACAGCTTGCCCAGCAACAGCTCGGCACGGGGTTGATCCGCCGCACGACCGTTGTCCAGGTATTCCATCATCTTGTTGACGTCGCCCAGCTCGGGGTAGTCGTATAGCAACTGAGCGAGGCTGACCCACGAGGCCGGATAGCCCGGGGCGACTTTTTCCAGCAGTCGCTGGGCGGTCTTCTCGTCAGGCTTGCCGAGGGTCGCGTCGGCCAGCACGCGGGCGACGGTGTCGACACGCATGGCCGGGACGCTGCCGCTGGAATAGCCGCTTTCCATCTGCTTCAACAACGCCGCCTGTTTGTCGGCGTCGCCGCGTTTCTGATAGACCGTGGCCAGTTCCATGTAGCAAACGTCGTTGGTGCGCAGGGCCTGTTTGCAGATGCTTTCGACGTCCGCCAGATGCTGATCGTAGGTGCCTTGGGTGCGATACAGCAGCACCTGCGCCAGACCCGCTTCCGGATAACCCTGGGCGCGCCATTCATCGATCTTCCGCTGCGCGTTCACGTTGGGGAACGTGTGCGGGTATTGCAGATAGAGCAGCGCCAGCGGTACCAGCGTGCCGGCTTCACCATTGGCGAAGGCTTTCTTCAACAGCCCCTCGGCCTCGTGTTGCTCGGCCGGGGTCGAGTTGGGTTTGACCGCCAGCAGCTTGCCCAGGCGCGATTGCGCGCGAGGCGAGGTAGCAGCGGCGGCGCGGTAAGTCGCTTCGGCCTGTTTGATCAGTTCCGGGTCGCGGGTGCCGACCTGAATGTCTGCAAGACCGACCTGTGCATCGCTATAACCCAGGTCCGCCAGTTGCCGATAGTTTTGCTCCGCCACGGCGGTATCGCCGCGCTGCAGGGCTTCATTGGCCAGGCGCTGGTCGGGCAGGTTGATGCCACAACCCCCCAGACCCAGGGCAATCGCCAGGCTCAACAACGTAGGGGCTGACAAGCTTCGTAGTGGGCTAGCCATGTTTAGAGACCTGCGGCCGTGGCTTTGTCGATCAGCCAGTTCAGCGAAGGACCGCGATCACTGACCACTTCCACCGGCAGACCGGCGAGGCTGCTGTTCAGCGATTCGTCAGGCTGGATCTGCACCCGAATGTCGGACGACAGATCGGCAGGGCTCAACGCGGTGGCGCTGACGATCTTGCCGCGATGGGTAGTGTCGTCGCCTGCAACGGTGAAGTTCACGCGAGCACCCGGCTGAACGTCGGCGAACTGGCGATAGGTGAAGCGGGCATCGACGTTGGCGGCGATGTTGCGAGGGATCATCTGGAAGATCACCTGGCCTTTGCTGGCGTATTGACCGTCGGCCACCAGTTGCTTGCCGATGATGCAATCGCAAGGGCTGGTCATGGTCCCGGCCAGTTGGCGACCGAACAACTCTTCGATTTTCGCCGGTTGCATCTGATCCGGGTCGAGGTTGCCCTTGAGCATGTCCAGCATGCTGGTGTTGAACGTGGCCAGTGGCGCGCCTTTGGCGACCGGGTTATTCGGGGCGACGAGGCTGGTCAGGGTGCCTTCGCGAGGCATGGTCACGTCCATGGAAGGAACGCTGACCAGACCGGACGTGGAGTGGCTGACGAAGTACATGCCGTACACCGACTTGGCAACGAAACCGAACGCCACCAGACCGACCACGAAGATACCGGCGCTGAAAGTGACTGCACGCAGGCGACCGAAGGCGCTCAGGCCGCTGCCGCTGTCCTTGACCTTACGCGCCTTGGTGAAGTTGTCGCGCTGCAGGGTCGCCAGCACTTCGCCCATGCTGACGATGTCGCCGGACAGGTGCGAGGTGATCAGGTGGCGCAGGGTCGCGATGTCCTGAGCTTCAAGGTGCTGGAACTGGCAACCGACGCGACCACTGGCGGGATCGTAGGCGCGAATCTGCAATTCGACGTCCATCGCCAGGCCGAGGTTATCGACCAGAAACTGCAGGCGGGCCTTGATGACCTCACCGACAGTGGGCTTCAGGTTCGCTGGCGTGATGTAGCTCAAGCCGCCAGCGGACAGGTCTTCGACGCGCACCAGTGGGGCATTGGGCTGACCATTGAGCAGGCGCAGCTTGGCGGGGATTTTGATCCGGGCATGCTGACGCTGAGCTTCGGATTCATGGACGACGTTTGCATTCACGGCTGGGTTCATGGCTGTGTTCATGGCGTAGTTTCCTGAGTAATCGAGTTGATCCATTAGTGCGGTCAGACCATTGTCAGCAGCACGGCAACGAAGATGCTGCCAGCCGAGAAAGTCATGGTTCGAGACGACCAGGTGTTGAACCAACCCTGGAAGCTGGCCATGTCGCGGCTCAGTTTGGTGTCCTGGCGGGTCCAGGACTGGCGGTCGAGGCGGAAGAAGACGTAGATCTTCATCAGCGCGCCGACGATCTGGTTGTAATAAAGAATCGCGGGGTAGGCCGGGCCAATGGCGTGTCCCGAGCAGGACAGCAGCAGCGTCAGGATCAGGCGGGTGATGCCGATCCAGAGCAGGTAAGCGAGCAGGAAGCTCACGCCGTATTTCAGGCTGGCTAGAATCGCGACGGTCAAGCCGAGGATCGACGTCCACATCGACACACGCTGGTCGAACAGCACGATGCTGGTGAATACGCCAAGGCGACGAACACCCAGGCCCAGTGCACGAGAGTTCTGACGCAGGTTGTTGCCGTACCAGCGGTACATCAGCTTGCGGCTGGCCTTGAGGAAGCTCTTCTCGGGCGGGTGCTCGACCGTGTTGATGGCGGCGTCCGGCACGTAGAACGTGTCGTAGCCGAGGCGCATCAGGCTGAACCAGCTCGACTTGTCATCGCCGGTCAGAAACTTGAAGCGGCCCAGGCGCCAGTGCTGCAGCGAGTCGCTTTCCACGTCGGCGATGAAGTCGGGGTCGGTCACGACCGTGGCGCGGAACACCGACATCCGGCCGGTCATGGTCAGCACGCGTTTGGACAGGGCCATCGAGCACATGTTGATGTGGCGTTGGGCGAAGCGCAGCTTGTGCCACTCGCTCATGATGTAGCCGCCGCGCACTTCACAGAATTCGTTGGTGGTCAGGCCGCCGACGTTGCCGAACAACTGGAACCAAGGAACGGTTTTCTTCACCACGCCTTCCGCCAGCACGGTGTCGCCATCGATCACGGCCACGACGGCACGGTCGTCCGGCATGTGGCGCGAGATGGCGCGGAAACCGAAGGCCAGGCCATCGCGTTTGCCAGTCCCGGCGATGCGCACGAAGTCGAGGGTCACGTGCGGCGGCGGGTTGTGTTTGGCCCACAAAGCCTTCACTAGCAGTTCATCCGACATCTCGACCAGTGAGCAGACGACGGTGGTCGGGTAGCCGCAGGCGATGGCTTCCTGGATGACCGAGCTGTAGACCTGCGCGGTGGTCAGCGCGTCGATACGAAAGCTCGTGACCATCAGGAACACGTGAGACGGATCAGCGGCCTTGCCCAACTTGCGAACTTTGCGGCGCAGGTGGGGATAAACGATGTAGAGAAAAATCATGCCGCGCACAAAGTGCGTTGCGCCCATCGAGTAGCGCCAGATACCGACGATACCGACCAGGAAAATAAAGTCTTTCGACTGGGAGTCGAACAATGTCGCTGGCAGTGCCATCGCAATGGCCGCCAACACACACAAGTAAAACAGCCAACCGGCGGCTTGAAGAAAGCCGTGTCTTAGCCCGTTCATAATCTGCATCCCTAAATCAGTTGCAAGCCGCAAGCTTCAAGCCCCAAGCCCAGGCAAAATGCGCTGGACTCGAGACCTGGAGCTGGCCGTTAGCTTGTCGCTTGAAACTTGCAGCTCGCCGCTGCTCTTACCAGCAGATGCCTTCGGTCTGGCCGTTTTCGGTGGTTGCGCCGGTCATGAAGCCGACGAGGTCGATGACCTTTTTACCGGCCGGGGCGTTGTTGGCCAGCGCGCGGAAACGCTCGTCACGGTTACCGAGGATGATGACGTCAGAGTTGTCGACCACGGCGTCGAAGTCCGAGTTGAGCAGGGACGAAACGTGCGGGATTTTCGACTCGATGTACTCTTTGTTCGCGCCGTGAACACGGGCGTACTCGACGTTGGCGTCGTAGATGCTCAGGTCGAAGCCCTTACCGATCAGCATTTCTGCCAGTTCAACCAGCGGGCTTTCGCGCAGGTCGTCGGTGCCGGCCTTGAAGCTCAGACCCAGCAGCGCCACTTTGCGGTTATCAGTTGCCGCAACGATGTCGAAGGCGTTCTGCACCTGGGAAACGTTGCTGCGCATCAGGGAATTGAGCAGTGGCGCTTCGACGTCCAGCGAGCTGGCGCGGTAGGTCAGGGCACGCACGTCTTTTGGCAGGCAGGAGCCGCCGAACGCGAAGCCTGGACGCATGTAGTACTGCGACAGGTTCAGGGACTTGTCCTGGCAGACCACTTCCATCACTTCGCGACCGTCGACGCCGACCGCCTTGGCGATGTTGCCGATTTCGTTGGCGAAGGTGACCTTGGTCGCGTGCCAGACGTTGCAGGTGTACTTGATCATCTCGGCAACGGCGATGTCCTTGCGGATGATCGGCGCGTCGAGTTCTTCGTACAGGGATTGCAGGACGTCGCCGGAGGCTTTGTCGAACTCGCCGATGACGGTCATCGGTGGGTGATCGTAGTCCTTGATCGCGGTGCTTTCGCGCAGGAACTCAGGGTTCACCGCCACGCCGAAATCAACACCCGCCTTTTTGCCCGAGCAGTCTTCCAGAATCGGGATGACCACATTGGCGACGGTGCCCGGCAACACGGTGCTGCGCACGACGATGGTGTGGCGAGAGGTTTTCTCACGCAGCACGAAACCGATTTCGCGGCAGACGGACTCGATGAAATCCAGCTCCAGGTCGCCGTTTTTCTTGCTTGGCGTGCCGACGCAGATCATCGACAGGTCAGTGGCGCGAATCGCTTCGGAGAAGTCAGTCGTACCGCGCAGTTTGCCGGTCTTGATCCCGTTCTCCAGCAGCTCGCCCAAGCCCGGTTCCACGATTGGAGACTTGCCCTGATTGATCAGGTCGATCTTGGCGCTGGAGATATCCACACCGACCACATCATGACCACGTGCCGAGAGGCAACCAGCACATACTGCACCGACATAGCCCAAACCAAAGATGCTGATATGCATCGTAATCTCCTCGATTTTTACGCCATTAGTTGGCTGGATATAAGTACTGTCTTTCAACTTTCGCGCACTCGTCCGCACGGCAAGTTAATGTCGTGACACAAGCACAGGCAGAATTTAATAGGGGCGGCGTCGTTTTAAAGGCGGGCCCGAATATTACAGATTACAAGCGTCGAGTGACCCATACATATGTATGTGGGTTCCCGATCTGGGATATGGCATAACACTCCACCGGATGATTGTGAGTCGCTGCCGCGCCTCTGGCTCAGGGCTTTTGGCCATGATTCAGTATGGTCCTGCTCGTCAGTGGCTTTACAGCACCCGATTGGTGCTTGCTCGATCTACTTCAACTAGTTTGGTGCGTTCTCTCCTTGCACGTACCACATAGACCGACGGGTCTAACTACGTTGACTAGTAACTTCCAGATCTGTCCTTATGCCATGTAAGAGATGTCTCACAAGGTGGACGAGAATTGTTACGGGATGTAGGAGCATGAGGTTTCCCCAGAAGTTCCTGGCCGCTCGTCCTCTTTTCGAGAATTTTCGATACAGGTTCGTTTTTGAGGGTAATTGCACTTTGATAGCACTTTCGATTTAGTCCTTTATATTAAGGGGGTTGCGGCTACAGCATGTAACTGTGCCACTAGTGCAAAAAAGCGATAGGCCACTACAAAAAAATGTTGTTAATTTTTTGAGAAAAACCAGGCGGCATTTGCGAGTGATCATAAATTGGCGCCAATAACATGGCCTTTAAACCGTTCGTCTGCCAGAACAGTCCTACGGGAACTTCAAAAATCGTCCTACGTGTTTCCTTTCTTCTCTGGATCGAGATGCCCTCTGATCGCGCGCACTCTTCGCGCCTTCATTTTTTGGGGCATTTTTCTTGGGTATCTGGATGCGAACCGGGCTGGTCGTTGCCGGTTTAGGGTTAAGCAGCACGACATATGCCGCACCGGGCGCCAACCCCGGCGACCGAAGCGTCATCACCGACCGGCAGGAACGGCTGCTTGAGGACCAGCGGCGCAAGCTGGAGGAACTCCAGCATTTGCAGACGCCGACCATTACGCCGACACGCCAGTCAAAACCGACTTTCAGCGCTTGTTTTCCCATTCGGCGTATCACGCTGAAAGGCGCGGCCCATCTGAGCGTTGCGGACCAGCGACGGCTGGTCGAGCCCTTTCATAATCATTGCCTCGGTGCCGCCCAGCTCGATGGCCTACTTCGCGGCGTCACAAACCATTACCTTAACAGGGGGTGGGTCACCAGCCGGGCGTATTTGCCTGAGCAGGACCTGTCCGATGGGAAGCTGACGGTGCACGTCGTCGAAGGTCAGTTGGAAGCGTTGGGCGCAGAGCAGGGTGCCTTCACTGCGCAAGAATTGCGCATGGGGTTTCCGGGTCAGGCTGGCGAAATCCTGGATTTGCGAACGCTCGAACAGTTGGTCGATCAACTCAATCGTCTGCCCTCGAATCGGGCGCGACTGGAACTCAAGCCCGGCAAACAGGTGGGCGGCAGCGATGTTCGCGTGCTCAATGAGCCACTGAAACCGTGGCGCGCGCAGCTCTCGCGCAGCAATGCCGGGCAAAAAAGCACTGGCGAGCAGCAATGGGATTTGGGGCTGGAGTGGGACAATCCGCTGGGCCTCGCCGACCGTCTCAATCTGCGTAGCGGCGCAGATGCGGTCAGTGATCACCAACGCCATTCTGAAAGTTCGATGCTGTATTACGAACTGCCCTATCGGTGGTGGAACGTCAGCTACGCACAGAGCCGCAGCCACTATCGATCCCGCGTTCAGGCGAATGACTTTGCCTTCGCGCAGACCGGGGACACGGTCAGTCATCAGGTGCATGCCGAACGCGTGTTGCACCGTGATGGCGTCGGCAAAACCTCACTGCAACTGGGCGTCTCTCATCTGCGCAGCAACAGCTATATCGAAGGCAGTCGCCTGCTCGGCAGCAGCCATCGTCTGAGCGAACTGCAAGTGGGGCTTAGTCACGGACGGCGCATCGGCTCGGCCTTCACCAACCTTTCGCTGGGCATGCAAAAAGGCATCGGTGCATTCGGTGCGCAACGCACGACGCCGAATAACCCTGCGCGCCCGGACGATCGCCAACCCCAGTCGCGGTACCGCAAATACGGCGCGACGCTGAGCATTCTTACGCCGTTTCAACTGGCAGGCGAGGCCTTCACATTCAGCAGCATGGCCACCGGTCAGTACAGCCAGGACGTGCTGTTCAGCCCGCAGCGCATGAGCCTTGGCGGCGAATCATCAGTGCGCGGCTACAAGGAGCAATTCCTGTCCGGCGACAGCGGCGGTTACTGGCGCAACGACCTGCGCTGGACCCGGCCTGTGAACGTCGATTGGCTGCATCCGGTGGTCTCCGGCTACGGCATCAACCTCGGCTATGACCACGGCGTCATCCGACATCACGGGTTTGACGGCGGCCAGCATGGTCGCCTTTCGGGGCATTCCACCGAGCTGTTCGCCGGTGGTGAACATGCCTCGCTCAGCCTGACATTTGCTCATTCCCTCGAACGGCCCGACGCCCTCGCCGAGCGTGAGACCCCGGTTTACCTGCGCCTGAACCTCTTCCTGTAACCGCATTCGTTTCTCTGGATTTTTTTGAACATGGATTTTCGCCACCTGCTTTTTCTGGCGCGCCAGCCTTCGGCCGCGCTGACCCCTCGCGACCGTTTCTGCGGTCTTCCCAAGCGCGGCCTGGCGCTGGTTCTGGCCAACGCGTTGTTCTGGCAACCGCTCTGGGCTCAGGCCCAAGGCATCGTGGGCGGTCCCGGCCAGCAACAGGCGGGCAACGGCGTGCCCATCGTCAACATCGCCGCGCCCAACGCGCAGGGCCTTTCCCACAATCAGTTTCAGGACTACAACGTGGGCCCCGAGGGGCTGATCCTCAACAACGCCACCGGCCCGATCCAGTCCACGCAACTGGGCGGGCAGATTCTGGGCAACCCCAATCTGCGCGGGCAAGCCGCCGGGGTCATCCTCAACGAAGTCACCGGCAGTCACCCGAGCCAGTTGCGTGGCGCCACGGAAATCGCCGGGCAAGCAGCCCACGTCATCGTCGCCAACCCCCACGGCATCACGTGCAGCGGTTGCGGCTTCATCAACACCCCGCGCGCGACGTTGACCACAGGCAAGCCGGTGATCGAAGGCGGCACTGTCGGGCGCTTTCAGGTCGAACAGGGCGAGGTCGCGGTGGACGGCGCGGGGCTGGACGCAACGGCGGTGGACCGCTTCGACATCATCGCCCGCTCCGTGAAGATCAACGCGCAGATCAACGCCCGCGAACTCAACGTCGTGGCCGGTCGCAATCGGGTCGATGCACAAAGCCTGGACGCCCAGACGCTGCCCGACGATGGCAGTGAAAAGCCGCAAGTCGCCATCGACTCCTCGGCGCTCGGCGGGATGTACGCCAACACCATTCGATTGGTGGGCACCGAAGCCGGGGTCGGCGTCCGTCTGGCAGGCGATGTGGCCGCCAGCGCCGGGGATCTGCACCTGGACGTGAACGGCCATCTGACCTTGGCCAACGCCTCGGCGGCGTCGGCGATTCGCGTGCAAGCCCAGGACGTGGCCCTCGAAGGCGAGCGGGTCAACGCGCCAATCGTCGAGATTCGCAGTGCCGGGGAAGTGACGAATCGCAGCACACTCACCGCGCGCGACCGGATCGCAATCACCGCCCAGAAGCTTAAAAACGAAAGCGACATCCGCGCCACCGATGTTGCCGTCAACATCAAAACGCTCACCAATCGCAAGACCCTCGCGGCCGAACGCACCCTGACGATCAATGCCGAGCGTATCGACAACCAAGGCGGCACGTTACGCGGTCAGCAGATCGGAGTCGTGAGCCGCGACCGTCTCGACAACCGGGGTGGGGTGATTGCGGGAAGTCAGGTCTCGGTGTCGACCGCGCTGCTGGACAACGGGCGACTGGGCGAGGCCGCCGGGCAACTGACGAGTCTGGTCGATGACCTCGTGCTGTCCGTCGACACGCTGCTCAATCAGGCCGGTTCGATCTTTGCCAAAGGCGCGGTGCGTTTCGAGGGCTCGACCTTCGACAACCGTGAGGGGCAGGTCGCGGGTGGCTCGCTGGACCTGAAGGTTGGCGAACACTTGCTGAATCAACGCGGGATTCTCGAAGCCAACGACGATTTCAGCCTGCGCGCCGCCGCACTCGACAACGGCGGCGGGATGATCAACGGGCTGGGGAACAGCCATCTTGCGCTGGGTTCGGTGACGGCGCTGGGTGCTGTGCAATTCGCAGGTTCTTCCCGCTTCGACGTCGAACGCGACCTCACGTTGAATGCCGGAGAGCGGCTGTTCAGCGGCAGTGGCTTGGCGCTGTCGGCCGCACGCTTGAACAACGCAGGCGAGATTCTGAGCGACGGCGATCTCAACCTCGCGTTCCTGGGGGACCTGCGCAACAGTGGCCTGATTCAGACGCTGCAACGCCTGACCCTGTCCGCTGGCGATCTGCAGCAGACCAGTGGCCGCCTCGCCAGCGCGGGAGACGCGACGCTCACGCTCAGCGGTCTGCTCAATAACCTCGGTGTCCGGACCGCCAGCGAAAGCTTGCGGATCAACGCTGCGCAAATCGACAACCACGGCACCCTCGGCGCTCAAGGCGCGGTGACGCTTCAGGCGCAAACCGGCATCGCCAACCACGCTGACAGCCTGCTGTTCAGCGGCGGCGACATGGCCTTGTTCGGCCCGCGCGTCAGCAATCTGTATGGCGACGTCTACAGCCAGGGAGACCTCCATTTCAGCGGGCTGGACGGCGGTTTCGCGGAGGCGTTCAGCAACCGCTCCGGCACGGTTGAAAGCGAAGGCAATCTCTCGCTCAAAGCGCGGCGGGTGGAAAACGCCAAGGCCGAATTCGAACTGGGACGCGAGCGGGTGGCCGGTGATCTGGACTGGGTCTGCGGCCAGCACTGCGGCGGCCACGACAGTTTCAAGCGCGGCCTGATCACGATTCTGCAAACCTGGATCGAGCGCGCCATCAAGGATTCGGCATCGGCGCGGTTGGTCGCCGGGCAATCGATGAACATCGAGGCTGATCGGGTCGAAAACCGCTACAGCCTGATGGCCGCGAATGCGGATCTCACCATCACGGCACAGCACCTGCTCAACCTCGGCGCGAGTGCCCGCATCGGCGAAAACATCACGCAGATCGGCACGCCAGGACAGATCGACACCGCGTACTGGGACCAGATGGAGTTCATCGACATTCCTGCGTTCAAGGCCGCATTGGCCGCCGGAAATTTCGATCTGGCGTGGTTCGAACTGCTCAAGGCACGCTCCGGCGACGACCGATTCGAAGAGCTGAGCAACGTCACCGAGTGGCGCGACAGCGGGGAGACCTACGCTGCGACGCTGCAATCGGGCGGCAAAATGACGCTCAACGTCGCCCGCAGTGTTCAGAACGGTACGGTCCGGGAAAACACCCTTGCGCAGTTGACCGGGCAGGTCGGCGACGACGCGCTGGGTGCCGTGGACATCGATTTGAGCAAGCGCGTTGCGGATGGCGACGTACTCAATGCAGCAGGATTCGACCCGACCTCGGCCAGCGGTTTTCGCCTGCCCCAAGGTGACTACGGCCTGTTCATCAAGAGCCAGGACCCGAGCGCTCGGTATCTGGTGGAGCGCAACCCGAACCTCACCGACCTCGCCCAGTTTCTCGGCTCCGATTACCTGCTCGGCCTGCTGGGCTACAGCGCGGACGGGGCGTGGCGTCGACTGGGCGACGGCTTTTACGAGTCGCGTTTGATTCGTGACGCAGTGGTGGCGCGCACCGGTCAGCGCTTTCTCTCGGATGATCTGACCAGCGATGAAGCGCAGTTTCGCTACCTGATGAACAACGCTGCGGCGAGTCAGGAAGCGTTGAAGCTGAGTGTGGGCGTGGGGCTGTCTGCCGAGCAGGTCGCTGCGCTCACGACCGACATCGTCTGGATGGAAAACCGCGTTGTCGATGGCCAGACCGTGCTGGTGCCGGTGCTGTACCTGGCGGATGCCGAGAAGCGCAATGTGCGCGGCAATGCGCTGATTCAGGGGCGCGACGTCGAGTTGCTCAGCGGCGGCGATCTGCTGAACACCGGCACGTTAAGAGGCCAGGAAAATCTTGCCGCCAGCGCCGGTGGCAGCCTCTACCAAAGCGGTCTGGTCGAGGCGGGCAAGCACCTGACACTGCTGGCCCAAGACAGCATCCGCAATGCCATGGCCGGGATAATCCTAGGCAGCGACGTCAGCCTTTTGGCCATCAGCGGCGACATCGTCAACGACCGCACCGCGATTCAGGTCCGCGACGGCGCAGGCATTCGCACGATCATCGATGGGCCTGGCGTCATTGAAGCCAACGCCGGTCTTTCGCTGATCGCGGGACAGGACATCAGCAATCGGGGCGCGATCAAAGCGGGCACCGATGCGAGCCTTCATGCCGGTCGCGACATCAACCTGCTCGCCACGGTCAGTGCTCGAGAGCGACATGACCTCGCGGACGGCGGTCACCGCTACACCGTCCGCACTGACATCGAAAACCTCGCCTCCACGCTCCAATCGGGCGGCCACCTCAACCTGACCGCTGGGCGCGACATCAACGTCGTCGCCAGCCAGGCCAACGCCGCCAACGACCTGTCCCTCTCTGCCGGTCGCGACATCACGGTTGCCTCCGTCGCCGACGTCCACAGCCTGGAAACCCGCAGCAAGGACGGCCACACACGCATCACCGAACGCGACGAGCGCCAGACCCAGGTCGGCAGTGTGTTGCTCGCCGGTCAGGACGTTCGCTCCACCGCTGCCCGCGATACCACGCTGATGGCCAGCCAGATAGAAGCGGGGCGCGACGTCCAGATTCACAGCGGTGGACGGCTCGACCTGATCGCCGCGCAAAACAGTACATCGACCCTGTACGACATGCAGGAGAACGGCGGCTGGGGCGCCAAGAAAAGCCAGCGCGACGAAGTCACCAACGTCACCCACGTCGGCAGCGGCATCAAGGCGGGTGGCAACCTCAGCCTCGTCAGCGGCGGCGACCAGCGCTACCAGCAGGCAACGCTCGACGCAGGCGGCAACCTCACCCTCGACAGCGGCGGGGCGGTGACCTTCGAAGCGGTCAAGGACCTGCAGCAGGAAAGCCACGCCAAGAGCAAGAGCGACCTCGCCTGGTTCAGCATGAAAGGCGAGGGCCGCACTGACGAAACCCTTCGTCAGAGCGAGCTGATCGCCAAAGGCGCAGTGGTCATCAACGCCGTGCAGGGCCTCAAGATCGATGTGCAACACGTCGATCGGCAAACCGTCGGTCAGACCATCGACGCCATGGTGGCGGCCGACCCTCAACTGGCCTGGCTCAAAGCGGCCGAGGCTCGCGGGGATGTGGATTGGCGGCAGGTGGCCGAGATCCACGAGTCGTTCAAATACGACAACTCGGGGCTGGGGCCTGCGGCGCAGATTGCCATTGCGATTCTGATGGCATGGGCGGTGGGGCCTGCTGCGTTTGCCGCCGTTGCCGAAGCCGGTGCTGCCGCGAGTGTTGCCGCTGCCGCAGGTGCCATTGCGACCAGTGCCAGCACGACGGCCGCTGTTTCGGCCGTGAACAATCGCGGCAACCTCGGCGCAGTGTTCAAGGACGTCACGTCCTCCGACAGTCTCAAAAACTATGCCGTCGCGGGCGTTACCGCTGGCCTGACGTCCGGGTTGTTCAACGAGTGGACCGGCACTCACACCGACCCCGTCACCGGGAAGGTCACCGGCCCCGCCCTCAACACTTGGCAAGGCATCAGCCAGTTCGCCGCCAATCAATCCCTGCAAAACGTCACCTCCGCCGCGCTCGCCAAGGCACTGGGGCAGGGCGGGAACGTCAGCGACGGTCTCAAGAGCGCGCTGTTCAACACCCTCGCTGCTGCCAGTTTCAACCTCGTCGGCGACTACACCACCGGGACGCTCGAAACCGGCAGCGCCAGCAAAATCGCTATCCACGCCATGGTCGGCGGCCTGCTGGCCAAAGCCACCGGCGGCGACTTCAAAACAGGAGCCCTCGCCGCTGGCGCCAACGAAGCCCTCGTCGGCCACCTCGACGGCCTCGTCCAGGGTAATGAAGCGCTGCTGACCCTCAGCAGCCAAATGATCGGCCTCCTGGCCGCCGCCGCCCAAAAAGACACCGACGCCGAAAAACTCCAGCAAGGTGTTTGGGTGGCGAAGAACGCGACGGAGTACAACTACCTCCTGCACAAAGACCTGGAGGCCATGCGCGGCGAACTGGCCACCAGCAAAACCGACGCTGAAAAGCGCCAGATTCACGAGAAATACGCGCAGCAGAACGAAGACAAAAACGCCGCGCTCGCCAACCTCTGCAAAACCTCGCCAGACACCTGCCGACAAATCTCCGCACAGCTCGAAGCCGACGACCCGAAGCTCCAAGCCCTGGCCAAAGAGCTTTACGCCCAGGGCGAAATCAAGGAAGGCACCCTCATCGCGGCGTTCTTCCAACAGGAGAACCTGACCGCAAGGCTGGAAATCGCCAGCGAACTCGGCGCGATCAAAAACGGAGAAGGCAGCCGGTTCTGGAATGAACTGGGCGCGGTGATGCTGGGGGCCGGGGGTGGAAGCTCTACGGCGAAGCCAGCAACCACAACGCCGAGTCGCCCTAGCCATCAGCAGTCGGAAAAAGATGTAGGGAGAGACCCGGGGCCGGATGCCCGGCCTCAAATGAGCTATAAAAACGAGCAGGGAGTGTCTGATGGTGGAAAAGAAAACTCTGTAGCGGCTGATTTTTTTGCAGGAACCAAGTACACCAATAAAGTGCTAGCTCAGATCAAGACAGGTGATCTCCATGCCTTCCCAGAAAGTGTAAAAACTTTCCAAACAGCTGGTCAGATAACGAAAATAACAGGTGGGGACGGTGTCGTAAGAGATAGGCTGCAAATTCCAGGTGAGTATCGTGGGAAGCAAGGAGTGTTCGAGTTCATAAAAGAGCCGGATGGGGCAATCAATCATCGTCTTTTCAAACCGAATCGGGAGAGTAGGTAATGAGTTTTATCTGGTCGCTGCAGGTTGATTCAATTCTGAGTTGTGGTGTTTATCTCGGTCATCTGGGGATAAAAAACTGGGCGCTGGAGCGCAATGATGCCATTCGGATAATTGACGAGTTTGAAGCTTTAGGAATTCCGGTGCTGGGTGGTGACGTGTATCAGTTGGTCGATGAGATTGCGGAGCAGACGTATGATAGTTGGTACTGCGATCAAGAGATTGGAGAGCTGGATGCGGTGTTTTTTGCGAGAAGTTTGGATAGGGCGAGGAGATATATTCATGGCTGTTCTGTAAGTGGAGCTCTGTTTGTATTTGTACCCAAACCTTCATGAGGGCGGGGCAGCTTTCGTAATAGCGGCGTGTGTCGAGTAATAGAAAGGCAGGGCTTATTTTTAAGGTAAATTGAGGAGTAACTCACCAAAAAACGCAAGGCACGGACGCATTACCAACGAATACTCAAACGTTAAACATTAAGGATCGATGTGAAAAAATTAATCGCTGTTCTACTCTACGCGCTCGTACTCACCGGCTGCGCCGGGCAGAAATTCTCGGCTGAGCACCGAGCGCAAATCAAAACGGTGAAAGTGCTTCCCGTCCAATGGCAACCTGGCAACATCAGTTATTTCGGTCGTGCCCAAAATACCGGAATGGCATTCGGCGGTGCATTGGGGGTTGCCGTCGCAAATATGCTTTCAACGTCCCCACAAGCGGAGATCGTCGAAATGGTCGATAACGAGAAAATCGATCTGGGTGAGCTTGTGAAACAGCATTTTGTTGCGGAGCTGGCCAAGAACTCTTCGTTCAAAGTGGTGGACGATGACACGACTGCCGATGCAAACATTCAGCTGACAGTTGACCACTGGGGGTTTCATATATCCCATGGTTTCAGCAGCGTGATTTATCCGGTGGTCAGAATAAACGCCGTAATGAAACGTGGAACGGAGCGCGTCTGGCAGCATGCCGAAGGCGTATCGCCATTCACTGCCGGGAATGATCATGGTTATGAGCCGGACAAACTCGGCGCTGACGCCGAAACATTACGCGTGGCCCTCGACAGTGTCAGCAAACTGGCGAGTCAATCGTTGGCGAAAGAGCTGTTGTAACGCACTCATATGAAGGGGCCCGTCATTCGAACACCGGCCCCACCGTTCCTTACTCTGCTCCTTCATCCCGCAAGAACACCAACTTGTCCGCCGTCGACAGATCCTTTGCGTACCGATACCCCTGCACATCGAACTCCTTCAGTTGTTCAGGCTTTTCAATGCGCTCGGAGATGACGAAACGGCTCATCATGCCGCGGGCTTTTTTGGCGTAGAAGCTGATGATTTTGTACTGGCCGTTTTTCTGATCGCGGAATTCAGTGTCGATGACGCGGGCCTTGAGGGCCGGGCGTTTGACCGCAGAGAAGTATTCGTTGGAGGCGAGGTTGAGCAGGACGTCGTCGCCCTGTTCGGCCAGCGCTTCGTTGAGCCATTCGCTGATGCGGTTGCCCCAGAACGCGTAGAGGTCTTTGCCGCGGCTGTTGGGCAGTTTGGTGCCCATTTCCAGGCGATACGGCTGCATCAGGTCCAGCGGGCGCAGCAGGCCGTAGAGGCCGGAAAGCATGCGCAGGTGCTGCTGGGCGTAGTCGAGGTCGGCGTCGGCGAGGGTTTCGGCGTCGAGGCCGGTGTAGACGTCGCCTTTGAACGCAAGGATCGCCGGCTTGGCGTTGTTCGGTGTGAATGCCGGGGTCCAACTGCCAAAGCGGGCAGCGTTAAGGCCCGAGAGTTTGTCGGACAGGTGCATCAGCTCCCCGATCTGTGCCGGGCTGAGTTCGCGCAGCTGGGTGATCAATTCCTGGGAGTGGTCCAGGTATTGCGGCTGGGTGAAGCGCTCAGTCGTCGGCGGCGTTTCAAAATCGAGGGTTTTCGCTGGGGAAATCACCATCAGCATGCGGTCGTCTCCTTTAATCGTGGGGGCGATTCTAGGGGTTGCGGGCGGAGGACTCCAGCTATGGTGGTGATAGGCCGCATCGGTAGGGGGGGATTTTCTGTGGGAGCGAATTCATTC
>NZ_JAAAKW010000012.1 GCF_009905615.1 Pseudomonas sp. SLFW | reverse complement strand
TGGGCTCTGAGATGTGTATACGAGCCAGGTGCAGGGGTGTTGGGGGCGGTGATGTTATTTCCAGCATTCAGCGGTGGTTGGGGTTTTGGTTCCTGCCTGATCAATTGTCATCGTGCCGCATGTGTCATTGGTTTGCGTGCCTTGCGGCGCAATCTGCAAGGTATAAGTCGTTGAAGAGGATGAAGCCGTCACGAAGGTGAGCTGGTATTTCGCGTTCGTGGAGTTCAATACCGTGGTTTTATCGTCGGCCACTAGCCCGATCGTTTTGAGCGTCGCGCCAGCGTACGTGTTGTTCTGAGCGTAAAACCGCTCGGTCCTCGCCACCGCATCGTTAAGCATGGCAAGCCCTTCGGACCGATACCCCCGCTGTACGTATTTGGTGTACGACGGATAGGCGATAGCTGCCAGGATTCCGACGATAGCAACGGTAATCATCAGCTCTATCAGGGTAAAACCGCGCTGTTTTGAAGAACTATTAGTCATAATCCATCGTTTCTTATGGTGAAGGAATCACACGCCAGGTTTGGCGGCCGTTGTACTGAAAGCCGGTAAACATATCGATAGCGCTGCTCGCGCCATCACTGCGGTACATCGTAGAAAGCCCCGACGGTCCGACTCCGGAGATGATGCTGAACCCTCCTGCAACGGTATCGAATCCGGCGATGATAGTGCCGCCCACAGTGTCTCCACTGTCAATGACGCCATTGCGATTGAAGTCAAAGACGGAGTACGGATTCAACCCGCCAGTATTAGGGTCCAGACTTAGTGTCTTACCCTGAACACCCGCTTCGCAGACACCAGAGATGGGAGTGCGCGTGGTAACCGATAACACGCTACCCTTGATTACCAACGGGTCTACCACTCGCTCACCCGTCGCCGCAGTGCCTGTTTGCAAGTCAAGGTACCAACCGTACTTGCTGGCCCAGTCGACACCATTACGAGTGATCGTCCGCAAGTTAGTCGCGGTGCCAATAGTGCCGTTGACAGCAGATACAGTCTGGGCCTGTAAGCTGGCTCTGCTCAACGGTTTACTCGCAGTCGCTCCCGCAGGCGTGGTTGCTGTTTGCCCTTGGTTCAGCGGATCCCAGATACCGTAGACCGACTGAAGATCGGTGGTGGACTTGTCACCTGACGTGAAGTAACGGCCTGTTCCGAAAATCACCAGGGCGCCATCGCTCGTGGGATGAGGTGCAACCAACGGCTGAGTGGTGATCGACTGAGCTGCTGCGCCTGCAGTGGGTGCGGCCGCGGTGAATAAAGGTTTGCCACTGAACGAAACTTTATAGCTGCTCGCCGACGTGTCCTCTGTCAACGAACCTGGTTTGATCAGATCGAAGCGCCAGAGATTACCCAGCAGATCCCCCGCGTACGCGTAGTCCGCGATACCGTCTGAATTCGTATCGAGGATGACAGGGGTGGAAAGGCCATTATCGACCTTAGGATCGCTGTCGGGCACCTTGAGTTTGGCAATTTGAACCCCTGTCTGCGCATTAAGGATAAATAGACTGGCGTTGCCGTTATTACCGTTGTATCCGCTGCCAAACACTGCGCCCCATTCACCGGAGTGCAGTTTTACGATGGAGGGCGTCGAGAACGTGTACCCCAGGTCCGTGTCGGACTGGGCTGTAAACTCCCAAAGCAGTTTGATACTGTCCGGGTCGGTCACGTCAAGCGCAAATACCTCTTTACCACCTGCGCCGAGCGTGCCAATCAGTACGGTATGCCAGCTTGTGTCACTTTTGAAGTAGACGTCCGATGTGACCATGCTGCCATCAACAAAGAAACGGTGCTGGGAGGAGTCAGTGTTGTACGTTTTATTCGTTAATGCGGGGAGGTTTTCCACGACGGCAGAAGGAATGAAGGCAAACGTCTCTGCGCCAGTGGCGGCGTCAAATGCATGCAGCATACCGTCGTTGGCACCGACATAGACTTGCGGGCGTCGGCTGCTCGCTTTGGTCTGAAAAGCTGCGTAACTGGTGGCCCCGCTCAAAAAGTCTCCCATCGTTGTAATGAAGGTAGATGAGTCGACCACCAGAGGGGCGGAATCTACGATATCCCCCAGCAGTTTGAAGCGTCTACGGAAAGTACTCCCTTCCAGAGAGCGGTCACCCCTGAGGAATGATACCTGGCTACTGGAGAGCAATCCGTTAGCCGTGGTTGTCGTTGAAGAGTTCTGCCAGTTTTTACTTGCGAAGCTGCGATTGGCAAGGTTGGCGTAGCTAAAGTCCACCAAGTCGTTTCCGGCGGCGTTGGCTATCTTGATATTCCGTTTGTCCGCCGTCGGAACGTTATCCGCAGCCGTCCACTCCAGTGTGGTGCCTCTGGTGTTATTGGTTGAATCATAGGTGCTTGTCGATTTGGTAAGGTCGCCACTCCAGAGAGTGACGTTGAAACTTCCGTTGTACGTGACAGCTGAGCCGGAGTTGGATAGCGGTGCAGCAGATGGCGGCGCTACAGAGCTGTTTTTTTGCAGAATCTGGCTGAACGCTGCCTGCAATTGAGCTTTGAGCGTTGAGGCACTGCTCACAAGGAAGTAATTGTCAGGTGTACCGGCTTTGTTCGAGTCCCATTGGCCCGCAACGGGTACGCTGTCTTTTGTATTATTTTTATCGCCGAATCCACCCCATTTAGCGGCATACCAGAGGGGGTCCAAAAGGTTCGTCACTGATCGTGAAGAGGACGGCGTGAAGTTACGAGTCTTGAAAGTCGCGCCGTTCACCACGGTGCTGCCCGATTTCATGCCAGGGAGCAGTGTGCCTGTACCTGTGCAACCCGCCGAACAGGAGTTTGGCAACTGACTGTTTGGAGTATCCAATGCGTAATGCTGGTTTCCGCTGCCTCCGCCCGTAACCTCCAGGTAGATACCGTCTTGCGTCGTGCCGGAAATGGTGTAGCCCATGTGCGATTCGTATCCCGCTTGGGCATAAACCGTTTCCAGCCTGACATCCAGTGTGTCGACTGTTCCTGTTTTAACGACAGACACGGTATAGAGCACAATGGCGTCCATGTCGTAGTCGCCGCCTTGTCCGCTGTCGTCGAACACGACGCGGAAGACAGCCTGGGCGCGCCCCCCGTTCACGTTGGGATTAGCAGGTTGTCCCGGCATGTTGTAAAGGGAGTCGATATAAAAGCCAGTGATCTGCTCGGTGACGCCATTTGTATTGACCACCTTGCCATAAGGCAGGACTGTGATCGTGCCGCTTCCCACGGGCATTTGGATACGAGGAAGTGTTGAGGACAGTGCGATTGAGAACGTCTGGACTTTCTGGCTACCCAGCGAAGTAATGGGGTAGGTGTTTCCAAAGTAGGCGACTGCACCCGCGTTGAACGTGCCCTGTTTGGCGGGCTCTTCTGGCAGGCCGCGAATGTTGCCAAAGCTGGAAGCGCTCTTGGCGGTTGGCGCCAGGTCGTCATAGGTCGGGTTTGGTAGAAGCGGGTTGGTGCCGCTGTCATAGCTGCTTGGCGTCTGCCCGATGTTTATGTTTTTGTTTCCAGCACCGACGTCACTGTTCCAGATCTTTTGTCCAAGCGTACCGGCCTTGAAGTCTTGCAAAACAGGGGTAGCGGACGGGGGGCTGACGGTAGGGTATGCACTGCCCGGGAGATCAGAATCGTAGGTAGGGTTGATGTCGCTAAACAGCGTCATGAACGGCTTGGAGCAGCTGGGATAAGTCGGGTTGGTTGCGTTTTGGTCTGGAGTCGCAGAATAGGGGTCGAACCAGCTGCTCAGGCCGCTGAGACCCAAGGTTCCATCGCTCAGCCCTGACAAATATCCGGAAGTGGGTGGAACTGCCTTACCGTCACTGCCCACTCCGCTGAAATAGCGAAGGGTTTCGAACATCATTTCGGCCAACGGGTTACCCCAATCTTGGCAAGTGCCATTCGTGATGGAGTTACCTTGTGTCGAGCACGCCCCTTTTGAAATCTTCAGGTTATCGAGCGTGCCAATAATCCCGCCCTTGGTGTAGCCGGAGCCTACAGAGTTTTTCGTGCCGAAGATGCCAGTCGATGTATCGACTTCGTTGGCAAAACTGCTGATAGCCTTGCGAACCGCGCCGCCCTGAAGGTTGTTCGAGTAGGTGCCTGTCATCAAGCCAAAGTACATCTGGTTCCCTTCACCGTAATCGTGAAGGATGCCGGTCGGCTTGTAGTTGCCATTAGGGTAAAGCTTGCAGTTGCTCTCCAAGGGTATTTTTTTATCGGAGGTGTCTTTTTTGCACACTTCGACCCGAACGATGAAGTCCTGTATCTGACTGGTGAGATCGACTTCCTTGAACGCCGTGTCATTCGCCTTGGCGCCACCCTGAGTCACCTCTCGCGAAACCCAGCCGGATATTCGAAGGTTGGCAACGCTTGGGACAACTCGCAGGAGTGGTCCGGTCGACGTCGACTGCGTGTTATTGGCGAACAGTGCCCGACTGCCAGTGGGGGGATTGGAAAACGGCGTGTAGTCATTCAAGTTGTAGCCATCAGCGTCGGCGCTTGAACCGTTGTATTCCTTACCCCATGTGTGAGCGTCGGTCGGAATGTAGGCGCGCTCCAGGATGGTCTGGCTGCTCGTATCGGTGCTCCGATAACCGCCGTACAGTACTTTTCGCAATGCATCGGCACGCGAGGTGGTCAGGTAGTTGAGGTAGTTCCCGCTCCATGCCCCGGCCTTGCCTGTGCACTTTTTAGTGTTGCCGGCGGCGTCGGAAACCACTATATCGGCAGCGCTGAAATAAGAACCGCCGTAGCTGTAGCACACATTGGAGTCGAAGTAGCCCAGATAAGTAATCGAAGGCTTGTAGCGAATTTCAATTGAGCCGTCGCCGTCCAGATCGGACGCATCGTTATACGCAGGAAAAAACAATTTGTGGTCGCGCCCCACGATCAACATGTTCAGCGGCGGCACTGAGTCGTTGACGAATAACGGAACTTGCGCGGGCACTTGGCTCACGGCTGCCTGAGCCGAAGGGCTGGACAGGCCCAAAGCTGCCATCAAGGCTGCAACCAGCTTCACTGCGTTGGCCGACTTCTTGACGGCCAGGGACTGGCGAATGTTCATTAGTAATACCGTGCAATGACAGTGCGCAGGATGACGCGTTGATCGGTTGTGTTCTCGGTGCAATAACTGGTGGCCGACGCGCATGCATTGATTTCGTAGTGGTGCGGACCGCAACCCATGGCAGCACAAGTACCTTGGCTGTAACCCACCAGGTTGCCCAGATCGACTACATACCATTGCACCTTGACGTCGTAGTTGGTCACCAGCTTGGTCGTATTTGTGCCGTTATCGGCTGTTCCGAAACGTGTGACGGTGTCTTTGCCATCGGTTACCGCCAGATCTTTCAGGCTCCAGCGCAAGCACGATGTCTTGATACAGGCGGCATCGAGGGAGGGCGCTTTGGTTGTGCTGATACTGTTTTCGCCGATCCTTAAAGCACCTTCCGCCGCATTGAACAGCGTTTTCTGATTTTTAAGATTGCCAGTGATGCGTGACTCCAGCGATACACCGCGCATGCTGGACAGCGCCAGCAGGGTGATGATCAACAGCATCATGATCGCAACGAGCAATGTTGCCCCGGCTTGATGGCAGCGGATTGTCGCCGGTGCACTCCCCATAAAAAGTCTCATTGCATCTGATTCCTGATCATGGTCGTACCCTGGACGATCTGGTAGATCTGATTGGTCTCAACGGGGCTTGAGCCAAATCTGTTTTTCCACTCCGTTAAGGCTTGTGATGCAGCCGCTGTGTCTCTCAGAGAAGAACTCCCGGGGCTCATCATCAGAATCGTGTAGCGCACTGCGCCAATCGTCCCGCCCGGCGTCGTGCTATAGCCGCTGACTGTCTTGAGATCTGACTGGCCCGAGCCATAGTCGAAATTCAACGCCGCGACTCCTGTCACCAATTGTTGAGGCGTGCTTCCCGATGAACACAGGATTGAGCTGCTCCCTGAGTCGTACGAAATCTTCTCAACGACAATTGGGTTGTTCTGACCGTAAGGGGTAATGATCGTGTCTTGGTCTCCGCCTGCGAGGGCCGTGCCCTGGCAATTCACATCGCCTTTGTTGGCCGCCTGGTAGCGAATGCACAGTGCGTTCGCGCCTGCAGCGACCACCGCTGCACCTTCGGGAAAGGTGCAGCCTTGCCCGGAGCCAGCAGGGAAGGTTCTGATCGGCTTGCTGCGGTAGCCAGCCTTGGAGAGCTCCTGGTTCAGCAGTGCCAGCGCAAAGCGACTGTTTTCCTGATTACCCATCTGGCCTTGTTGGAACAGATAGCTCTTCTGATTGTTAATGAAGATCTGCGTCACGCCCAGAATCAGAATCAAGCCGATCACCATCGCGACCATCAGCTCGATGAGTGACAGGCCGCGTTGTGTGCCGCGCGAGGGGGATAAGTTGGCACTACATCTCATGGCAGACGGGTCCTGATGCGGTAGGTACACGTTGTATTCGTACCCGATACGTCCTTGTCCATGCACTCGGCTGCATTTTTCACAGTCCAGGCCAGTTGAATTTCGATTTCACTGTTGGCGGCAGTACCGCACGCGGAAGTGTCGCGAGGGGAAGCGCTGCGACAAATATAAAAAGAAGTATTAAGCAGTTTGTCGGCACCTGGTAATGCGCGGCTTGCTTGGTCTTGCCAGCATCCGATTTGACCCGCGAGTGTCGCCGGTGTTGGATTGCAACTACCCGGCTTGGCCGGAAAGTCGGAGCCAGGCGCAGTCACGCAACTGTTCGCCGTAGTACAGCTGCCAGACGTGCGAATGATGTCCACCAAATCATCCGCTAGCATCATGGCGGTATTCCGCTGCACCGAGTCTTGTGTGTACGGAATGGCCTTACTTTGTAGACCCACCATGCCCAGAACGCCGATTGCCGTGATGAGCAGACTTACCAGCACTTCGATCAGGCTGAATCCGGCGCTACGACGGGGAAGGAAAGCGTTCATCAGCATCCTCCCGGTTTGGCCGTGACCGGAGGGTTCACGCGTCCACTGCTCAACAACGTCACATACTGCGCTGCGACAGCGGTGTCGGTCGGGTAGAGCACCTGAAAGCAAGCCGTCGTCGACGCCGTGCCAGTCGGGGAGAAGTAGAGACTGTTAACGGTTGAGTTGATGGTGGTCCCAGCCTGAAGTCCCGTTGAGCCAACTTGCCTTAGCTTGGTGCCTTTTCCATCTGATCCCAATGCCACGATGATGTTGGTCGTGCCTGTAGCAGCACTTATATTCACGAAAGTGCCTCGGGTAACCGCCTCGGCCCGGGCGTACTGCAGCAAATCATAGAATTCGTCGGAGGCAGCTCTGACGCTGTTGCGATGCAGCACTCCTGAAAAACTCGGCACCGCAATCGCAGCAAAAATCCCCATGATCACAACGACCACCATCAATTCGATCAAGGTAAACCCGCCGCTTTTGCCCCCAAGAGGACCTTGCCAGCTGCGACGCGAATTCGGGCGCGTAATGCCAGAGCTGAAATCCATCGAGGAAATTCCATTTTTCGTTTGAAATATGGTGATACTACTCAGGTTCGAAGTCGCTATGTAGTGGATGGTCGGAGATATTCGGCGGACCAGTGGCACGGTGGTGTTTTCGAGCTTTTGTGGAGTCGGTTTGTCTGCACCATGGCAGGCGGAAACCGGCGTTTATTTTCTCTTGATGATCGGGTTCTGCATGTCCGGGCAACACGTGGTAATCGTCGGTGGCGGTGTCATTGGTCTATTGACTGCCTTCAATCTCGCCGCCAAGGCGCAAAGCGTCGTGGTGCTGGAGCGGGCTGGGGTTGGGCAGGAGTCTTCGTGGGCGGGTGGCGGCATCGTTTCGCCGCTTTATCCCTGGCGCTACAGTCCGGCAGTGACGGCGCTGGCGCATTGGTCTCAGGATTTTTATCCACGTCTGGCCGAGCGCCTGTTGGCGGCCACCGGCATCGACCCGGAAGTCCACATGACCGGCCTGTACTGGCTGGACCTGGACGACGAGCCGCAAGCGCTTGAGTGGGCGCAACGCTTGAACCGGCCTCTGCGCCCGGTGGACATCTCGGCGGTCTACGATGCGGTGCCGGTGATGGGCGGCGGATACTCACGCGCCATTCACATGGCCGACATCGCCAACGTGCGCAATCCTCGGCTGGTGAAGTCACTCAAAGCCGCTTTGCAGGCGCTGCCTAACGTGACGATCCATGAGCAATGCGAAGTCAGCGATTTCGTGCGCGATGCCGACCGGATCATCGGCGTGAGCACCTCTGCAGGCGATATCCTGGGTGATAGCGTGGTCTTGGCGGCAGGCGCCTGGAGCGGCGATCTGCTGGGCAAGCTCGATCTGGAGCTGCCTGTTGAACCTGTGAAAGGCCAGATGATTTTGTACAAATGCGACGCGGATTTTCTGCCGAGCATGATCCTTGCCAAAGGCCGCTACGCGATCCCCCGCCGCGACGGGCATATCCTGATCGGCAGCACGCTGGAATACGAAGGCTACGACAAGACGCCGACCAGCACCGCGCTCGAAAGTCTTAAAGCCTCGGCGGTGGAGTTGATCCCGGCCTTGGCCGACGCTGAAGTAGTGGGGCATTGGGCGGGCCTGCGACCGGGCTCGCCGGAGGGCATCCCGTTCATTGGGCGAGTGCCGAATCATGAAGGGCTGTGGCTGAACTGCGGGCATTTCCGCAACGGCCTGGTGCTGGCGCCTGCATCGTGTCAGCTGCTGGCCGACTTGCTGACGGGCAATGCGCCGATCATTGATCCTGCGCCATATGCGCCTGAGGGACGCCTGTCCCGCTAACCTTTTCACGACAGTTGTTGCATCAAGAACGATCATTCCCACGTTGGGAATGATCGGACCCAATTTGGGACCTTTCTCAGCGTTACTCCAACCCCAGCTTCTTCAATCGATACCGCATCGACCTGAACGTCAGGTTCAACCGCTGCGCCGCTGCCGTTCTGTTCCAGCGCGTCTCTTCCAGCGCCTGAAGGATGAGCTTGCGTTCGATGCTTTCCAGGTAGTCTTCCAGATTGTCGATGTCGGCGAGGCTCGGGCCGTCTTGTTCCGAGGTGCTGAGCGGCTCGGCGAGGCGCAGGTCGTCGGCGTTGATCTGGTCGTTTTCGCAAAGGGTGTAAGCCCGTTCGAGCATGTTTTCCAGTTCGCGGACGTTGCCGGGAAAGCGATAGCCCTTGAGTGCGGCCAATGCGTGGGGCGTCAGCCGGACAGGGGTCTGGTCGGCATTCTCGGCGAGGCGGCGCAAAACGTTATTGGCGATGTCTTCAATGTCTTCGCGGCGTTCGCGCAGTGGGGGGACGCGCAGTTCGATGACGTTGAGGCGGTAGTAGAGGTCCTGTCGGAAACGCTGGGCCGCTACTTCGACGCTGAGGTCTTTGTGGGTGGCGCACAGAACGCGAACATCCACCACTTGTTCCTGCTGGCCCCCGACCGGGCGTACGGATTTTTCCTGGATCGCGCGCAGCAGCTTGACCTGCATGGCCAATGGCAAGTCAGCCACTTCGTCCAGAAACAAGGTGCCGCCGTTGGCCACCTGAAACAGTCCCGGCTTGTCTTCGTGGGCGCCAGTGAAGCTGCCTTTTCGATGGCCGAAGAATTCGCTTTCCATCAATTCGCTTGGAATCGCGCCGCAGTTGACCGGCACGAACGGCTTGTCGATGCGCGGGCCTTGTTCATGGATCAGGCGCGCCACCAGTTCTTTACCGCTGCCGGATTCGCCGCTGATGTAAATCGGCGCCTGACTGCGTGCCAGCTTGCTGATCTGTTTGCGCAGCGCCTGCATCGGCGGGGAAGTGCCAAGCAGTCGGTTGTCGATGCTGTTTTCATTGAGCGGCGATTTGTGCAGACGCAACGCGCTGCCCACCAGTTCGCGCAGTCGTCCCAAATCCACGGGTTTGGTGAGGAAGTCGAAGGCACCGGCCTTGAGCGCATGAATCGCGGTGTCGAGGCTGCCGAAAGCGGTGATCATCGCCACGGGAACCTGCGCGTGACGTTTCTGAATGTGTTGCACGAGTTCCAGGCCGTTGCCGTCGGGCAGGCGCATGTCGGTCAGGCACAGGTCGAAGGGCTCGCGGGCCAACCAGTCTTGTGCTTCCTTGACGTTCCGCGCGCTGCGGGTGTCCAGTTTCATCCGGCCCAGCGTGATTTCCAGCAGTTCACGAATGTCGGGCTCGTCATCGACGATCAGGATTTTTTGCCGTTGGCTCATGTTCAACTCAATTTGAACGGATGGGCGAAGGTGACCCGCATACAACTGCCGCCACCTTCCCGTGGTGTGTAATCCAGGTTCGCCTGATTGCTTTCGCACAATTCTCGCGAAAGGTACAGCCCCAGCCCCGTGCCTTTGCTTTCCGTGGTGAAAAACGGCTCGAAGATTTTCGACAGGTGCTCGGCCGCGACGCCGGGGCCATCGTCCAGCACTTCAAGGCTTGGCAGGTCGCTGTGGGCATCATGAAACAGCCTCAGCCAGACCTGCGCACGCTCATGCAATTGGCCGCTGTAGCGCAGGCCGTTCTGCACGAGGTTGGTCATGACCTGCTGGAGTTGTTCGGCGTCCATGCGGGTAGTGAGGGTGCCGAAACCGATCTCGACATGCAGGGACTGATCGGTCGGCAGTCGACTGCGGAAGTCGGCGACGAAGTGTTCGAGCCACTGCCGGAGGTCGAGCAGGTGCGGTTCGGTCTGACGTCGGCGGGACAGCTGCAAGACGTTCTCGATCACCAGATTCATCCGTCGCGATTGATCTTGAATGATCTGACTGAGACGCCGGTCCGGCGCCGCCAGTTCCTCGGATTCATGCAGCAGCTGGGCAGCGTGGCTGATCGCGCCCAGGGGGTTGCGAATTTCATGGGCAATGCCAGCCGTCAGCCGACCCAGGGCGGCGAGCTTGAGTTGCTGGGCCTGCTGGGATATTTGCGAAAGATCGTCGAGAAACACCAGGGTGTGGCGCTGGTGCCCGCGAGTCAGGGCGATGAAGCCGGGGCGCAACACGGGGCCGATGGCCGACGTGGTCATGCTGCGCGGGATCATCGACGAGTTGATTTGCCATTGCCGCAGCCGCTCCACCAGTTGGGGCGAGTACAGATCGATGGCCTCCCCCAGCAGGCGCTCGTGACCCAACAACGTGAGCGCGCTGTGATTGGCCAGCAGCACCTTGTGATCGGCATCCAGCACCAGAATGCCCGTGCGCATGCGTTCAAGGATCAGCGCGTTGAGCTCTTCAAGGTTGTCGACATCGGCGGCACGTTGTTCGGCGATGTCTTCGCTTACCTGCAAGCGTCTGGCCAGGGTCTGCACCAACAGGGCCGCCGCGAAACACAGCGCACCCAGGGAGCCGGCCTGAACGAAGTGATTGGCGGCAGCAGGCTTGTGATAGCTGATGTAAAAGGTCAGGTAAATGATGCCAATCGCGGAAATGGCGGCGATCAGCAGGCCTGTGCGCTTGCGCAGCAAGACATTACTGATCGCGACCGACGCGACGATCAGGTTGCCAATTCCACTCGGCGCGCCACCGCCCGCGTAGAACAGCGCGCAGAGCATGATCGCGTCGGTCGTGGCCAGGGTGAACAGTTGCCCTTGACGGGTCGGTCGTTCAAGCAGCACGACCACCAGGATGTTGAACACCAGATACAGCCAGCAGCCGGTGCGAAACAGCTCGATATCCGCCAGCTCCAGCAGTTCGGCGTCCAGGCTGCTGGAAATCAGCAGCACCAGCAGGATGCCAATGCTCAGGCGATAGAGGTGATACAACCGCAGGATACGTTGGGCCTGAGGGGTGGCCAGCGAAAGGGTTTCAGCGGTCACGGGCGGCAGGGCCCTGAAGCCGATGCGCTTCGGTGCAATACCATTGCTGACCTTGGCTCAACGCGCGATCGCGAGGAACGTGAACGCCACATTGCGCGCAACGCACCATCGGCGCCGCGTCGATTTCAGGCGCGGCGGGTTTCGGGCGAGGGGCCGGACCTTTGGTCAAGCGTTTGAAGAACCAGATCGCCGCCATGATCAGGGCGACCCACATAATCAAGCGAATCATGTTTACCAGCTTAGTCAGTGAAGATGTCGCAGTGTAGCCAAGGCGCTGGCGGGCGCACAGTGAGCAACACCGTTCCAGTGTGTCGGAAATGAAAAAGAGGTCCCGTAGGACCTCTCTTTGTGTGACGCAAACGCCGCGACTGAATCAGTCGAACAAGCCAAAGGTCATGTAGCTGAAGATCGAGCGGCTTTTCGGGGTGCCGTCATCGTCAGTATTTTTCTTCTCTTCGCTCTGGTTCTCAGGCAACAGCTCTGGCGGAATGGCGTCCTTCGCGTCCTGGTACTGCTTGATCACGTCCTGGTTGGCGCGGGTCTCTCCCGGTGGCAGCGGCGGACGGCTTTCGATCAGGCCCAGCGTTGCTTTCGACAGCCACGAACGGTTGTCCGGATCGGGGGTGCGAGCGCTGAATTTGCCATCGGCCAGCTGTGGGTGGTCCGGGTAGTTGGCTTTCAGGACTTGCAGGCTGGTGTCGGCCAGATCGTCCAGGTGCAGGCGCTGATAGCCTTCGACCATCACCGCCAGGCCGTCGCCGACCGATGGGGTTTCCTGGAAGTTTTCCACCACGTAGCGGCCACGGTTCACCGCAGCGACGTACGCTTGACGAGTCAGGTAGTAGTCGGCCACGTGGATTTCATAGGCGGCCAGCAGGTTGCGCAGATAAATCATGCGCTGCTTGGCGTCCGGCGCGTAGCGGCTGTTCGGGTAGCGGCTGGTCAGCTGGGCGAACTCGTTGTAAGAGTCGCGAGCGGCGCCAGGGTCGCGCTTGGTCTGGTCCAGCGGCAGGAAGCGCGCAATGATGCCCACGTCCTGGTCGAACGAGGTCAGGCCTTTCAGGTAGTAGGCGTAGTCGACGTTCGGGTGCTGCGGGTGCAGACGAATGAAGCGCTCGGCGGCGGATTTCGCAGCCTCGGGCTCACCATTCTTATAGTTGGCGTAGATCAGTTCCAGCTGGGCCTGGTCGGCATAACGACCAAACGGGTAGCGGGATTCCAGCGCCTTGAGTTTTTCGCTCGCGCTGTTGTAGCTGTTGTTGTCCAGATCGGCCTGCGCCTGCTGGTACAGCTCGACTTCGCTGAGGTTTTCGTCGATGACTTCTTTCTTCGAAGAACAGGCAGCGGTAAGTCCGAGGATGGCTATCAGCAGCAGGTGTTTCACTTGCATGGCGGCTTGCGTCCCTATAACGGCCTGCTGTCTTGCGCAGGACCGTCCTGTTATGATGGGCGCCCCGTGGAACCCCCGGGACAAAAGACGCCGTATTTAACCACAAGCGCACAGCCGAAACCAAAGGCCAGTGCCACCTCCTAGTTTGAGCATGTCTGAGATCATTGAACTTCGCGCAGAGGTGCCGTCCGAATTGGGCGGTCAACGCCTCGACCAAGTCGCCGCCCAACTCTTCGCCGAGCATTCGCGCTCGCGCCTTTCCGCCTGGATCAAAGACGGCCGCCTGACTGTGGACGGAGGCGTACTGCGCCCGCGTGACATCGTGCATGGCGGCGCCGAACTGGTCCTCAAGGCCGAGCAAGAGGCCCAAGGTGAATGGGTGGCCCAGGACATCGAACTGGACATCGTCTATGAAGACGACCAGATTCTGGTGATCAACAAACCGGCCGGGCTGGTTGTGCACCCGGCGGCAGGCCATGCCGACGGCACCCTGCTCAACGCGCTGCTGCACCATGTGCCGGACATCATCAATGTCCCGCGTGCGGGCATCGTGCACCGTCTGGACAAGGACACCACCGGTTTGATGGTGGTGGCCAAGACCATTCAGGCACAGACCCAACTGGTCACCCAATTGCAGAAGCGCTCGGTCAGCCGGATCTACGAGTGCATCGTGATCGGCGTGGTCACCGCTGGCGGCAAGATCAACGCCCCGATCGGGCGCCATGGCCAGCAGCGTCAGCGCATGGCCGTGATGGAAGGCGGCAAGCCTGCGGTCAGTCACTACCGCGTGCTGGAGCGTTTCCGGTCCCACACCCACGTGCGGGTCAAGCTGGAAACCGGCCGTACTCACCAGATTCGCGTGCACATGGCGCACATCAACTTCCCGTTGGTGGGCGATCCGGCCTACGGCGGTCGCTTCCGCATTCCGCCAGCGGCCAGCCAGACCATGGTTGAATCGTTGAAGCATTTCCCGCGTCAGGCCCTGCACGCGCGCTTCCTGGAGCTGGATCATCCGACAACCGGTCAGCGCATGGGCTGGGAGTCGCCACTGCCAGAGGACTTCAACTGGCTGCTGTCGCTGTTGAAGCAGGATCGTGAGGCGTTCATCGGATGAGTGAGTTCGTGGCGGACTGGCTGATTCCCGACTGGCCTGCGCCGGTGGGGATAAAAGCGTGCGTCACCACTCGATCGGGCGGCGTCAGCGTGGCGCCGTTCGACAGTTTCAACCTTGGGGATCATGTCGATGACGATCCTGATGCCGTTGCGCAGAATCGTTCGACACTCACGACCGCTTTGAACATCCAGCCCGCATGGCTCAAGCAAGTGCATGGCATCAACGTGGTCGAGGCTTCGGCTGCTCATGTGATGCAAGCGGATGCCAGCTGGAGCAAGACGCCAGGTATCGCCTGCACGATCATGACGGCTGACTGCCTGCCTGCGCTGTTTTGTAATCGACAGGGTACGCAAGTTGCGGCGGTCCATGCGGGTTGGCGCGGCTTGGCGGCGGGTGTGCTGGAAGCGGCGGTCGACAGTTTCGTCGATGCGCCTGCTGACATCCTTGTCTGGCTAGGGCCAGCCATCGGTCCTCAAGCGTTCGAGGTCGGCCCGGAAGTGCGCGAAGCCTTTATGGCGTCGCACCCCGAAACGGCCGAAGCCTTCGTGCCGAGCGTCAACGACGGCAAGTTCATGGCCGACATCTACCAACTGGCGCGCCTGCGTTTGGCGGCCCATGGTGTGACGGCGGTGTATGGCGGCGGGTTGTCGACCTACAACGACGAGCGTTTTTTCTCCTATCGTCGCGGCGCACGCACAGGTCGGTTTGCGTCGTTGGTGTGGATCGAATCTCTGCCGTCTGCCTGACTCACCTCTGATTCATTCTGTGGGAGCGAATTTATTCGCGATAAGGTTGTATGGCCTACGCATCTCCGTTGCCTGACCGACCTTCGCGAATAAATTCGCTCCCACAGGTTTTGTATTCCAGTCCGACCATCTTCGATTTCCTCTCCTAAACCCTTCTCGCCAGCTAATGTTGTTCTGTGTCAAGCGCCCGCCGCTTGAATCCTGTTAAATCGGCCACATCTAAGGGCTATCTGGCAGGTTTTCTTTATTAAGGTGTGTTCATTGCTCCGGCCTGCCCATTAGGAAGGTGACCAATGCGTATTGACCGTTTAACCAGCAAACTTCAGCTCGCTTTATCCGATTCCCAATCGTTGGCGGTGGGCATGGACCATCCCGCCATCGAGCCCGCGCACTTGATGCAGGCGTTGCTCGAACAGCAGGGTGGTTCGATCAAACCCCTGCTGCTGCAAGTCGGCTTCGACATCAACAGCCTGCGCAAGGCGTTGAGCAAAGAACTCGACCAACTGCCGAAAATTCAAAACCCGACGGGCGACGTGAACATGTCGCAGGACTTGGCGCGTCTGCTCAATCAAGCGGACCGTCTGGCCCAACAGAAAGGTGATCAGTTCATTTCCAGCGAACTGGTACTGCTCGCCGCAATGGACGAAAACAGCAAGCTCGGCAAGTTGCTGCTTGGCCAGGGCGTGAGCAAAAAAGCGTTGGAAAACGCCATCAGCAACCTGCGCGGCGGTGATGCGGTCAACGACCCGAATGCCGAAGAGTCGCGTCAGGCGCTGGATAAATTCACCGTCGATCTGACCAAGCGCGCCGAAGAAGGCAAGCTCGATCCTGTCATTGGGCGTGACGACGAAATTCGCCGGACCATTCAGGTCCTGCAACGTCGCACCAAGAACAACCCGGTGCTGATCGGCGAGCCAGGCGTGGGTAAAACCGCGATTGCCGAAGGTCTCGCTCAACGCATCATCAACGGCGAGGTGCCGGATGGCCTGCGTGGCAAGCGTTTGCTGTCGCTCGACATGGGCGCGCTGATTGCCGGTGCCAAATTTCGCGGCGAGTTCGAAGAGCGCCTGAAAGCCGTACTGAACGAGCTGTCCAAGCAGGAAGGCCAGATCATTCTGTTCATCGACGAGCTGCACACCATGGTCGGTGCGGGCAAGGCCGAGGGCTCGATGGACGCCGGCAACATGCTCAAGCCAGCGTTGGCGCGAGGCGAGTTGCACTGCGTGGGCGCGACGACCCTCAACGAATACCGCCAATATATAGAGAAGGATGCGGCCCTCGAACGGCGCTTCCAGAAAGTGTTGGTGGATGAGCCGAGCGAAGAAGACACCATCGCGATCCTGCGCGGCCTGAAAGAGCGCTACGAGGTTCACCATAAAGTGGCGATCACCGACGGCGCGATCATCGCGGCGGCCAAGCTCAGTCACCGTTACATCACGGATCGTCAGTTGCCCGACAAAGCCATTGACCTGATCGACGAAGCCGCCAGCCGCATTCGCATGGAAATCGACTCCAAGCCCGAAGTGCTGGATCGCCTGGAGCGCCGCCTGATTCAGCTGAAGGTTGAGTCTCAGGCACTGAAGAAGGAAGACGATGACGCCGCGATCAAGCGTCTGGAAAAACTTCAGGAAGAGATCGTCCGACTGGAGCGCGAGTACGCTGATCTCGAAGAAATCTGGACCTCCGAAAAAGCCGAGGTCACCGGTTCTGCGCAGATTCAGCAGAAGATCGAGCAGTCGCGTCAGGAACTGGAAGCCGCGCGTCGTCGGGGCGATCTCAACCGTATGGCTGAATTGCAATACGGCGTGATTCCCGATCTGGAACGCAGCCTGCAAATGGTCGATCAGCACGGCAAGCCGGAAAACCAGCTCCTGCGCAGCAAAGTAACCGAGGAAGAAATCGCCGAGGTCGTGTCGAAGTGGACCGGGATTCCCGTGTCGAAAATGCTCGAAGGCGAGCGCGACAAGCTGCTGAAAATGGAAAGCCTGCTGCACCAGCGCGTGATCGGGCAGAACGAAGCGGTGGTGGCCGTGGCCAATGCCGTGCGGCGGTCGCGCGCCGGGTTGTCTGACCCGAATCGCCCAAGCGGCTCGTTCATGTTCCTCGGCCCGACCGGCGTGGGTAAGACCGAACTGTGCAAGGCGTTGGCCGAGTTCCTGTTCGACACCGAAGAGGCAATGGTCCGCATCGATATGTCCGAGTTCATGGAGAAACATTCCGTGGCTCGCCTCATTGGTGCGCCACCGGGCTACGTCGGCTATGAAGAGGGCGGCTACCTGACCGAGGCTGTGCGTCGCAAGCCGTATTCGGTGATCCTGCTGGACGAAGTCGAGAAGGCCCATCCGGATGTTTTCAACATCCTGCTGCAGGTGCTGGAAGACGGACGCCTGACCGACAGCCACGGTCGCACTGTCGATTTCCGCAACACGGTGATCGTCATGACCTCCAACCTGGGGTCGGCGCGCATTCAGGAGTTGGTGGGTGACCGCGAGGCGCAACGTGCGGCGGTGATGGACGCCATCAGCACGCACTTCCGTCCGGAGTTCATCAACCGGGTCGACGAGGTGGTGATTTTCGAGCCGTTGGGTCATGACCAGATTGCCGGTATCACCGACATTCAGCTTGGCCGCCTGCGTCAGCGTCTGGCAGAGCGCGACCTGAGCCTGGAGTTGACGCCGGAAGCCCTGGAGAAACTGATCGCGGTCGGTTACGACCCGGTGTATGGCGCACGGCCACTGAAGCGTGCGATTCAGCGCTGGATCGAAAACCCGCTGGCTCAGTTGATCCTGTCCGGAGGTTTCATGCCAGGCACCAGCATCAAGGGCACGGTGGAGAACGACGAAATCGCATTCGTCTGATCGCCTGTTTCTATATAGAAGGGGATCGGAGGGCGCGCCAAGAGGTGCGCCCTTTTTCATGCGCGCCCGGAAACAGGCTCGATCCCGCGATTTTCGGCCCTCGAAGGCCTTCTCGAAAAAAAGTCGCAAATCATTGTCTTAAAAGCAATTTAGAGGGTTGACACCTGTTTCTGGGAATGTAGAATAGCGCGCCTCAGAGACGTGAACGCAGCGATGCAGACAGGTCGAAGAGGCTGAAAATGCAGTAGATTCAGGGTTGTAGATGCGAGATTCGTTTCGCAAAGAAGTACTGAATTTGTTGTGTCGAAGCGCGTCAAATGCTGCATCTGAAATTGAAATTCCGTGATAGCTCAGTCGGTAGAGCAAATGACTGTTAATCATTGGGTCCCAGGTTCGAGTCCTGGTCACGGAGCCAATTTCCAGAGGTAGTACCGTCGGGGTATAGCGCAGTCCGGTAGCGCGCCTGCTTTGGGAGCAGGATGTCAGGAGTTCGAATCCCCTTACCCCGACCATTTTTTGGGTCGTTAGCTCAGTTGGTAGAGCAGTTGGCTTTTAACCAATTGGTCGTAGGTTCGAATCCCACACGACCCACCATTTTTGGCCTGGCTTCATCGGGTTGAATCTTAGGGAGTGACGTCAGTTACGTCACCCGCTTCAGGAACACCTTACGGGGTGTTTCTCTGTTTCATCGGGGTATAGCGCAGTCCGGTAGCGCGCCTGCTTTGGGAGCAGGATGTCAGGAGTTCGAATCCCCTTACCCCGACCATTTTCGCCCCAGCAGTACCCGGGCAGAAAATACAGGCTCTGGCGTCATTCGCGTCTAGCCAACAAAAAAGCGTCCTTCGGGGCGCTTTTTTCGTTTCTGGCATTCCTGTTTCCCTCTCCATTCTTGATGACGAAGCATCATCTGATGATGGCGGCTGAATGGCCGATTTGAGCGCTTGTACGTTTACGCTATATGAAAATATATACAGCGATCGGTATCATGGGCGCTCGTGTGACGTTGGGTGATCAAGGCCCTCGCTCATGTTGAAAAGTGCGACGTGGATCGTCTGCGCCCTGCACACACCTCATAGAGAGACTGAGCCATGAGGCCGAACCCTAACGAGCGCATTTACCCCTACACCGCCTGGGTGCTAACCCGGAGCTTTACTGTGCTTGAAGTCGAGCTCGCGGGTCCGACGGCTGACGGGCAGTACGAGCGAACGATCAAGGGCAAGTGGTACGCCCCAGACACACTTTTTGAGTCTCACGAGGCTGCGGTGGAAGCGGGACGTGCTCGTATTGACACGGCCCGCGCAGAAATTGCTCGCCGGGCTGCAGTGCTGGAAGAAAAGAGCGCGCTGCTCGATAAGATGTCCGGTCGCTGATCGTTGTCTGCCGCAGGCCTGGCGCAATGTCAGGCCAGGTTCGACATAAAGTCGATCGCTCTTGCAGCCCATCATATAAGTTCAGATTGATTACGCCCCGGGCGATGAGTGGCAATAAGCTGCTCTTGAATTTGTATGAGAGGGCGTAGCATACAAAGTGGCTTAATGTTTTTTAAATACCTAAGCCAAAATGCGTCTCTGCTTATCTATCTGATTTATCGAGGAATTTATATAGTTTTTATTCATGTTTGTAATGCGCGTGAAACACTGCACACGAAAGTATTAATGCTATTTAAATACTGTCCCGCTTTGACATGAACTTGCTGGTCAACTAAATCTAACTGCGGACGCGGTGAGGATTCGCTTTTGTTGTTATGGGAAAGGCAGTTCCCATATAAAAGGATGTTGACGTGAATAATCGGTATGTTTCTGCAGTAGGGAATCGGTCCGGCCTTTGGGTTATTGGGGGATTAAGCGCGGCAGGGCTGGCGCTGGGGCTTATTTCAAGTCCGGTCATGGCGGCATGCACTCCGGTGTTTCCTTCAGCAGGTGCAACGATCACCTGCACCGGCGCTAACGGTGGCTACTCCTCCTCTCTGAACAACATCACCTTCGTGATCAATGCCGGCGGCTCGGTCAACAGTCCGCTGCTGGGCATTGGCACGGCGCTCCAACTCTCCGGCAACAATGTCACCTTCAATAACGCTGGCACAGTCGACCCATCATTGCTTGGCCTGCTGTCGGTGCTGAGTTCAGGGGTGAAAGTCGGCAACTCGGGCACCAACACCATCAATATCTCCAACGCCACTGGCGGGGTATTGAGGGGCACGACCGGTTTACTGGGCGTCAGTTTGCTCTCCCTCGATGGCATGGCGCTGAACGTGCAGAACGGCGCGGGCACGACCACTATCAACAACGCGGGCACCATCAGCTCAAGTGGGTTATTGGGCGTGACGTTACTGGGCGGTGACGCGCCGGTCGTGGCGGCCTGGGGTGGTGCGCAGATCAGTATGACCAACGCTGCCACGGGGAAAATCATCGGCCGAGTCGCCTTCGAAAAACCGACGACGGGCGGCAATACGTTCTACAACGCGGGCGAGATCGTCGGCAGCGTATCAATGGGGCAAAACAGCACCAACCTATTCACGGCCGTCACGGGGTCCAGCGTCAGCTCAGGTGGCGGTGTTGGGCTGAATCTAGCGGGCCTGGTGGGCGTGAACCTGGGGTTCGCGGCGACCGGCATCATCGACGGCGGCGCCGGGGGCAACAACACGCTGGTGTTGAATAACCCGACGAATACTGGCAGCAGCGGCACAGGCACGATCAGCAGCGCGAATTACATCAACTTCAACAGATTGACCCTCAACAGCGGCACATGGACCTTACAAGGGCCGGTGGTCAGCAACACTTCCATCCTCAACGGCGGCCTCGCTCAGTTCGACAGCGTGGCAGCATTCGGCAGTGGGCTGCTGACGTCCAATGGTGGGTCGATACTGGCGCTCAACAACGGTTTGACGCTGGGCAATCAAGTCACCCTCGGAACGGGTGGTCTGACCGAGCAGGGTGCCAGCAACCTTACACTGGGCGGCGTGGTTGGCGGGACCGGTCCGTTGGTCAAATCCGGCACAGGGACGTTGAGCCTGAACGGCACCAATACCTACACCGGCGGGACTTCGTTGGGCGGCGGTGGGTTGTCGCTTGGCAATGGCGCCGCGTTGGGCACCGGGCTGTTGACGGTGACGGGCGCCAGCAGCCTCGACAGCAGCACGGCACTGACCGTCGGCAACAACATCAGTCTCGGGGCCAACTTGTCCGTTGCAGGCACCAATGCGCTGGCGCTGGGCGGCATCCTCTCGGGCACCGGCCAACTCACCAAGAACGGCGCCGCGAACCTCACGCTCAACGGCGCCAATACGTGGCAGGGCGGCACGCAGCTCAACGGCGGAGGCCTGAAGCTCGGCAACGCCTCAGCCTTGGGAACGGGCGCATTGACGGTCGGCGGCGCAGCGACCCTGGATAACGCGGCTGCCTACACCTTGAACAACGCCGTGCATCTGGGCGCGGACCTGAGCATCGCAGGCCTTCAAGCGCTGACCTTGGGCGGTGTGATCGACGGCACCGGTGCGCTGATCAAAAACGGCGCGGCCAACCTGACCCTCAGTGGCAACAATGCGGGCTTCACCGGGCCGCTGAGTATTCTCGCCGGGACCGTCACCACCGCCAGTGCAGGCGCCTTGGGCAACAGCGCTGGGGCGAACATCGCGACGGGCGCGGCGCTCAACCTCGGCAACAACGCCAGCCTCGGTTCGCTGACCGGTACCGGTGGCGTGAACATTGGCACAGGCAATACGTTGACACTCGGCGGAACCAGCGCGAGCAGTACGTTCGGCGGTGTCATCAGCGGCGCGGGTGGGCTGACCAAATCCGGCTCCGGCGTTTTGGGCCTGACCGGTGCAAACACCCTCACCGGCACCACGCTGGTGAGCGGCGGCACCCTGAACGTGGGCGGCAGTCTGGCCAGCGACAACGTCAACGTGAACAGTGGCGCGACCCTCGCCGGTACAGGTTTGTTGACCGGGGCGGTGAACATCGCCAATGGTGCGCACCTCGCCGCGACCTCGGGCAGCACCTTGAACGTGGGTTCGCTGGTGCTGGGCAGTTCTGCGAATCTGGATGCCGGATTAGGCGCGCCTTCCAGCACCGGGCTGATCAAAGTCAACGGCAGCCTGACCCTCGACGGCAACCTCAACGTGACCGACGTCGGCGGGTTCGGCACCGGGGTGTATCGGCTGATCGACTACACAGGCTCGTTGAGCGATCTGGGGCTGAACATCAATTCCATCCCGGCCAACGTCAATCTGGCAGACCTGACGGTACAGACCGGGGCGAACGGACAGGTCAACCTGGTCGTCGCGGGTTCGAACAGTAGCGTCCGATTCTGGGACGGCGCGCAAATCACCGCCAACGGCATCGTCGATGGCGGCGCCGGAACATGGGCGGCAGGCACCACCAACTGGACGAGCGTCAACGGTACTCAGAACCAGGCGTGGGCGAGCGATTTCGGTGTGTTTCAGGGCACGGCGGGCGCGGTCTCGGTGGTGGGAAATCAGAGCTTCAACGGTCTGCAATTCGTCACCGATGGCTACAGCCTCAATGCGGGCGCGGGCGGGCGACTCACGGCGGTCAGCGGCAGCACCGGCAATACCTCGATTCGGGTCGATCCGAATGTCACGGCCACAGTGGGCGTCGGCATCGAGGGGGCGGGCACGCTGAACAAACAGGACGCCGGGACACTGGTGCTCAATGGCGCCAATACCTACACCGGTGGCACCCTGCTCAACGGCGGCAAACTGGTGGTCGGCAACACAACCGCGCTCGGCACAGGACAACTGACGGCCACCACAGGAACGACGCTGGACAGCAACACCGCGACCAGCCTCGGCAACGCGATCAATCTGGCCGGTAATCTGGCAGTCGGCGGCACCAACAATCTCAACCTGAGCGGCGTCATCAGCGGCGCTGGTGGCCTGATCAAAAACGGCCTGGCCAACCTGACGCTGGCAGGCAACAACACCTTCAGCGGCTTGCTCGACGTGCAGGCCGGGAGCGTGACGACCCAAAGCGCGAACGCCCTGGCGAATGTGTCAGGCGCGAACGTCGCCTCCGGCGCTCAATTGAATCTGGGCAATAGCACCAGCCTCAACGGCATCAGCGGCGCGGGTTCGGTGCAAATGGGCGCGGGCAACGCGTTAACCATCGGCGCCACCAATCTGGACAGCGTTTTCAGCGGCGTACTCACGGGCGCGGGCACGTTGATCAAGGCAGGCACCGGCACGCTGGCACTCTCCGGCAGCAACACGATGAGCGGGGCCGTGCAGGTTAACGCCGGGACCTTGAACGTCAACGGCTCGTTGGCGAACAGCACCGTCGCGGTGGCCAACGGCGCGACGCTGGGTGGCACTGGTTCGTTGTCAGGGGCGGTCAACGTTGCCGACGGCGGGCATTTGAAAGGCTCGACCGGCAGCACGTTGTCCCTTGGCTCTCTGGTGCTGAGCAACAACGCCAACCTCGACGTTGGTCTCGCTGCGCCCATCAATGGCGGCGGCACTCGGCTGTTCAATGTCGGCGGCAATCTGACCCTGGACGGCAAACTCAACGTCACGGACATCGGTGGTTTTGGCGTCGGCGTGTATCGACTGATCGATTACACCGGCAGCCTGACCAACCTCGGCCTGGACATCGGCAGCTTGCCGGCCGGTGTCAACCTGGGCGATCTGGCGGTGCAGACGGGTGTCAATGGCCAGATCAATCTGGTGGTTTCGACAGGCACCACGCCAGGCACGATCCGGTTTTGGGACGGCAGCAACACCGCTGGCAATGGTTCGGTGGACGGCGGCAGCGGCACGTGGAGCAGCGGGGGCAATAACTGGACCTCCGCCAATGGTGCACTCAACCAGCTATGGGCCAGCGACTTCGCGGTGTTTCAAGGCACGGCGGGCACGGTCACGGTCGCAGGCCCCCAGACCTTCAACGGCCTGCAATTTTTGACCGACGGCTACGTCCTGAACGCTGGCGCCCTCGGCGAACTGGCGGCGGTGAACGGCAGCAGCGGCTACACCGCCGTGCGCGTCGATCCCAACGTGACAGCGACCCTCAATGTCGGCATCACCGGCGCCGCCACGCTCAATAAACTCGACAGCGGCACCTTGGTGCTCAACGGCCTCAGCACCTACGCGGGCGGCACACAACTCACAGGCGGCACGTTGGTGGTCGGCAACGACGGCGCACTCGGCGTCGGCGCGCTGACGGCCGAGGCGGGCACGAACCTCAACAGCGTCAACGCCGTCACCCTGAACAACGTCGTCAACCTGAATGGCAATCTGGGCATCGGCACGCCCTCCAGCCTGACGCTCAATGGCCTGATCGGCGGCGCAGGCGGCCTGACCAAAAATGACACCGGCGTGCTGACCCTCAACGGCCTGAACACCTTCAGCGGCGGCACCACCCTGAACAGCGGCACGCTGGTGGTGGGCAACGGCGTGGCGCTGGGAACGGGTGCGCTGTCGGTGGTCGGCAACGCGACACTGGACAACAGCGCAGCGCTGGCCCTCGGCAACGCCATGAACCTCGGCGCCAACCTGACCGTGGCTGGCAGCAACGAGCTGACCCTCGGCGGCGCCCTCAATGGCACCGGCAGCCTGATCAAAAACGGCGGCAGCCTGTTGCGTTTGACGGGCACCAATGGCCTGACCGGCAACACGCAAGTCAACGCAGGCACGCTCGACGTAGCGGGCTCGCTGGCCAGCGCCAACGTCGGTGTCGCCAGTGGCGCGATCCTGACCGGCAATGGCGCGTTGCTGGGTGCCGTGAACATTGCGGACGGCGGCCATTTGAGCGCCAGCAGCGGCAACACTTTGTCGGTCGGTTCGTTGCTCTTGAACGGCAATTCCAATCTGGATGTGGGCCTCGGCGCGCCTTCCACCGGCGGCACCCGGCTGATCAACGTCAACGGCAACCTGACCCTCGACGGCAAGCTCAACGTCACCGACGTTGGCGGCTTCGGCGTGGGCGTCTATCGGCTGATCGACTACAGCGGCAGCCTCACCGACCTGGGGATCGACATCAGCAGCATCCCGGCGAACGTGAACCTGGCAGACCTCGCCGTGCAGACCGGTGTCAACGGCCAGGTGAATCTGGTAGTGAACGGTGACACCGGCACCATTCGCTTCTGGGACGGCAGCCAGACCGTGGCCAACGCGGCGGTGGATGGCGGCAGCGGCGTCTGGGGTTCGGGCACCAACTGGACCTCGGCCAATGGCTTGCTCAATCAAACCTGGTCGAGCGACTTCGGTGTATTTCAGGGCACAGCGGGCACCGTCACCGTTGAGGGCAATCAGAGCTTCACCGGCCTGCAATTCGTCACCGATGGGTACAACCTGGTTTCTGGCACCAATGGCCAGTTGACCGCGCTCAACGGCGCGAACGGCAACACAGCGATCCGGGTCGATCCCAACGTCACGGCGACCCTCGGTGTCGGTATCGGTGGCGCAGGCACGCTGAACAAACTCGACAGCGGCACGCTGGTCCTCAACGGCGCCAACGGCTACAGCGGTGGCACGCAACTGAATGGCGGCACGCTTGTCGTCGGCAGCAACACCGCGCTTGGGGTCAGCCGACTGACCGCTGCGGACGGCACCACGCTGGACAGCAACACCTTGGTGGCGCTGGGCAACGCGATCACGCTGTCAGGCAACCTCACCGTCGCCGGCAGCCAGGCGCTGGCCTTGAACGGCGACATCAGCGGCGCGGGCGGCCTGATCAAAAACGGCTTGTCCAACCTGAGCCTGGGCGGCAATAACAGCTACCTAGGGCCCATCGCGCTGAATGCCGGTGGCCTGATTCTCGCCTCAAACACGGCGCTGGGCAGCGGCGCCCTGAACGTGTCCGGCAACGCAACGCTGGACACGGCCAACCCGACCACGGCGATCACCGCGAACAATGCGATCACGCTGGCAGGCAATCTACGCATCGGCGGCACCTCGGACCTCACCCTCAACGGCGTGGTCAGCGGCTCCGGCAGTCTGACGAAGAATGGCGCGGCGCAGTTGATCCTCGACCGTAGCAACACGTACAGCGGCGGCACAAACCTGAATGCCGGGGGCCTGCTCCTTGGCAATGGGGCCGCCCTGGGCACCGATGCGTTGACCGTCGGCGGGACCTCTACGCTCGACACCCTCGCCGCAATGACGGTGAACAACGCCATCAACCTGAACAGCACCCTCAGCCTGGTCGGCAGCAATGACCTGAATCTGGCAGGCGTCGTCAGTGGCGCGGGCGGGCTGATCAAGTCCGGCAATAACACGCTCACCCTCAGCGGCACCAACACCTTCAGCGGCCCGCTGGACATTCAGTCGGGCACACTCAGCACCACCGACGCGGCCAGTCTGGGCAACACTTCCGGCGCCAACGTCGCGTCCGGCGCGTTGTTGGACCTCGGCAGCAGCCTCAGCCTCAACAGCCTGTCGGGCGCAGGTGGCGTGCAGCTGGGCAGCGGCAACACCCTGAGCCTCGGCGGGAACAACGCTACCTCGACGTTCGATGGCGTGATCAACGGCGGCGGCAACCTGATCAAAGCGGGCAGCGGCAGCCTCAACCTGACCGGCGTGAACGGCCTCAGCGGCGATGCGCAAGTCAACGGCGGCACGCTGAACGTGGGAGGCTCGCTGGCCAGTGCCAACGTGGCCGTCGGCAGCGGCGCGACACTCACCGGCGTGGGCTCGCTGGCGGGCGCGGTGTCGGTGGCCAACGGCGGGCATCTTGCGGGGTCGACGGGCAACACCTTGTCGATGGGCGCACTGACCCTCGCCAGCGGTTCGCAAATGGACGTCGCACTGGGCGCACCGACCGCAACCGGCGGCCCGGGCCTGTTCCGCGTCGGCGGCAATCTGGTGCTGGACGGCGACCTCAACGTCACCGACGCAGGCGGGTTCGGCGTCGGCGTGTACCGGTTGATCGACTACACCGGCAGTCTCAGCGATCTGGGGCTGAACATCGCGACCCTCCCTGCAGGCGTCAACCTCGCGGACCTGTCGGTGCAGACCGGCGTAAACGGGCAGGTCAACCTCGTGCTGTCCTCGCAGTCCAGCAACCTGCTGTTCTGGGATGGCAGCAACACGGTTGCCAACAATGCGGTGGATGGCGGCAACGGCACCTGGAGCGCGACGAATACCAACTGGACCTCGGCCAACGGCACGGTCAATCAGGCGTGGGGCAATGACTTCGCGGTGTTCCAGGGCGCGGCGGGTACGGTCACGGTAGACGGCAACCAAAATTTCGGCGGTTTGCAGTTCTCGTCGAACTACAGCCTGATTAACGGCACGAACGGGCAACTGACCACCGCCGATACCGGAAACGGCTACGCGGCGGTGCGGGTCGATCCCAACGTTACCGCCACTTTGGGCGTGAACCTCGCAGGCACCGTCGCGCTGAACAAACTCGACAGCGGCACACTGGTCCTCAGCGGCAACAACAGCCACAGCGGTGGCACATTACTCAACGGCGGCACGTTGGTCGTTGGCAGCGACAGCGCCCTCGGCAGCGGCGGACTAACGGCGGTCACTGGCACCACGCTGGACAGCAACGCGCCTGTCACGCTCGGCAATGCGGTGAACCTGAACGGCGACCTGGCCATTGGTGGCAGCAACGGGTTGACCCTCAACGGCATCGTCAGCGGCGCCGGAGGCCTGATCAAAAACGGCCTGGCAAACCTGACCCTCGGCGGCAACAACAGCTACCTCGGGCCGACCGCGCTGAATGCCGGTGGGCTGATTCTGGCGTCCAACACGGCCCTGAGCAGCGGACCATTGAACGCAGCGGCGAACACCACGCTGGATGCGAGCACCAGCGTCATTGCAGCCAACGACGTGACGTTGGCCGGTAGCCTCAACATTGGCGGCACGGCAGATCTGGCGCTCGGCGGCATCGTCAGTGGCGCAGGCGGTCTGACCAAAAACGGCGCCGCGCAACTGACGCTGAACGGCGTCAACACTTACACGGGTGGCACCACTCTCAACAGCGGAGCGCTGAACTTGGGCAATGGGGCCGCATTGGGCACGGGTGCGCTGAACGTCGCGGGTGCTTCGACCCTCGACAACAGCAGCGCCATAAGCGTCGGCAACGGGATCAATCTCGGCGCCGATCTGACGGTCCTTGGCAGCCATAACCTGACTCTCACCGGGCCGATCAACAACGGCCTCAATAGCATCGGCAACCTGATCAAAGACGGCACCAGCACACTGACTCTGGCGGGGGCTAATGGCTTCACCGGCAATACCCAAGTCACCGGCGGAACACTGAACGTCACCGGCTCGCTGGACAGCAGCAACGTGGCCGTCGGCAGCGGCGCGACGCTCACAGGCACCGGCACCTTGTTGGGCGGGGTGAACATTGCCAGCGGCGGTCACCTGAACGCGCAGAGCAACCGGACCCTGACTGTCGGTTCGTTGGTGCTCGACTCGGGGTCGAATCTGGACGTCGGCCTGGCCGCGCCTTCCACGGGTGGCACACGGCTGATCAACGTCAACGGCGACCTGAGCCTGAATGGCAATCTGAACGTTGCCGACATCGGCGGGTTTGGGCTGGGCGTCTATCGCTTGATCGATTACAGCGGTGTCTTCAGCGGCGCGGGCCTGAACATTGGCAGCATCCCCGGCAACGTCAATGCGTCCGATCTGCTGGTGCAGACCGGCGTGAATGGCCAGGTCAATCTGGTCGTCTCCGGCGCTGGCGGCAACCTGCAATTCTGGGACGGCAGCCAAGTGCTCCCTAACGGCACCGTCGACGGCGGAGTGGGCACTTGGGATGCCACGAACCTCAACTGGACGGACGCAAATGGTGGGGTGAATGCTGGCTGGGGCGGCGGTTTCGCCGTGTTCCAGGGCAGCGCAGGCACCGTCACGGTGAACGGTGCGCAGAACGTGACCGGGCTGCAATTTCTCACTGACGGCTACGCGCTGGTCTCGGGTACCAACGGCCAGCTCAATGCGGGCAGCGGCACATTCGCCGTTCGAGTCGATCCGAACGTGACCGCGACCCTTGGGCTCGGCATCGACGGCGCAGCGACCTTGAACAAACTGGATGCGGGCACGCTGGTGCTCAACGGCGCCAACACCTACAGCGGCGGCACGTCGCTTGACGGCGGCACGCTGGTGGTGGGCAACAACGGGGCTTTAGGCACCGGCACGCTCACGGCAGCTGACGGCACCACACTGGGCAATAACGGCAACGTAACGCTGGGCAACGACGTCGTGTCGAACGGCGCGCTGAGCATGGACGCGACTAACACCTTTGTCCTCAACGGCGATATCAGCGGCACGGGCAGCCTGATCAAAAACGGCGCCGGGTCGCTCTTGCTCAATGGCAATAACGCCTATCAGGGCGGCACCACCCTCAACGTCGGGACCTTGGTGGCCGGTAGTGACAGTGCGCTGGGCATCGGCGCGCTGACGGTGGCGGGCGCTTCGACCCTCAGCAACATCGGCGGTGTGAACCTCGCCAACAACGTCTCGCTGCTGGCGGACTTGATGATCGCGGGCACCGGCAACCTGACCTTGAGCGGGACCGTCGACGGCGCTGGCACACTCATCAAGAACGGCACTTCTGATCTGAGCCTCGGAGGCAACAACACCTGGACTGGCGGCACCGACCTGAACGCGGGCCGCTTGATCGTGAACAACGCTCAGGCCCTGGGCACTGGCGCGCTCACTGTCGGCGGCGTGTCGACCCTCATCAACAACGCAAGTGCGCCTGCCACTGCTTTGGCCAATAACGTCAACCTGGGCGCCAATCTCACGGTGGATGGGGTCAACGACCTGGCATTGTCCGGGGTGATTTCCGGCGTGGGCGGGTTGATCAAAAACGGCGTCAATGACCTGACCCTGAGCGGCATCAACACTTTCACCGGTCCGCTGAGTGTCGTCGCGGGCAATGTCTTCACGGTGGGCAACAGCGCACTCGGCAACGCGTCCGGCGTGAATGTGGCGGCGGGCGCGGGCCTGAATCTCGGGGGCGATGCCAGCGTCGGTGGGCTTGCCGGTGCGGGCGATGTCACCATTGGCAACGGCGCGACGTTGACGGTGGACAACAACAACCTCGCCAGCACGTTCGACGGCAGCCTGGCTGGCACTGGCCAGTTCACCAAATCCGGTCTCGACACCCTGACACTGACCGGCATCAACAGCCTGTCCGGCGACACTCTCGTCAACGGCGGCACGCTGAACGTCACCGGCTCGCTGGCCAGTGGCAACGTGCAAGTCAGCAACGGCGCGGCGCTGGCGGGCACTGGCTCGTTGGCCGGTGCGGTCAACATTGGCGATGGCGGGCATCTCGAAGCAGCGCAGGGCGGCACCTTGTCAGTCGGTTCGCTGATCATGGCCGCGAACTCGAATTTTGATGTCGGGCTCGGCGCGCCATCCCCCACCGGGTTGGTGAGCGTCGGCGGCAACCTTACGCTGGACGGCAACCTCAACGTGACGGACGTCGGCGGCTTCGGCGTGGGTGTGTACCGTTTGATCGACTACACCGGCAGCCTGACAGACCTCGGTCTGGACATCGCCCGTATTCCCGCGGGCGTGAGCCTGGCCGATCTGCAAGTGCAAACCTCGGTCGGTAATCAGGTGAACCTGGTGTACGGCAACGCCACCGCCAACATCAATTTCTGGGACGGCGCGCAGACCGCTCCCAACAACAGTGTCGATGGCGGGGCGGGCATCTGGGGCGCCGGAAACACCAACTGGACCACCGCTGATGGCAGCCAAAATGGCCCGTGGGCCGGTGAGTTCGCCGTGTTCCAGGGCACCGCAGGCGATGTCACCGTGCAGGGCAATCAGACCTTCAACGGCATGCAGTTTTCCACGGACGGTTATCACCTGCTCGGCGGACAGGGCAACAGCTTGACGGCGGTCGCTGCACTGAATGGCAACACGTCCATTCGCGTCGATCCGGGCGTGACCGCGATCATCGACACCCTGATCGACGGCACCAGTCCCATCGCCAAACTCGACACCGGCACCCTCGTTCTCAACGGCGCCAACACCTACAGCGGTGGCACCTCGCTGCAGGGCGGCACGTTGGTCGTGGGCAACGACAGCGCACTGGGCAGTGGCGTGTTGACCGCCGCCAACGGCACCACGCTGGACAGCAACACCGCTGCGACGCTCGGCAACGGGATCACGCTCAACGGCGGCCTGAACCTCGGCGGCAGCAACGACCTGACCCTCAATGGCGCAATTTCCGGCACGGGCGGCTTGATCAAAAACGGCCCTGCCGCGTTGACCCTTAACGGCGACAATCTGTACCAGGGCGCAACCACGCTAAAAGCAGGTTCGTTGATCGTCGGCAGCGACTTCGCGTTGGGCAGCGGCCCATTGAATACCGCTGACGGCACGACGCTGGACAGCTCGACGGCAGTCACTCTGGCCAACGACGTGAACCTGGGCGGCGGGTTGACCGTCGCGGGCACCTCTGACCTGACGTTGTCAGGTGTCGTGGGGGGCAGCGGCCGGCTGATCAAGAACGGCGTTTCCCGGCTCGTCCTCAATCGTCTCAACACGTACACCGGTGGCACCCGGCTGAACGGTGGTACGCTCGTATTGGGCAACGCAGGCGCATTGGGAAGCGGGGCGCTCACCGTGGGCGCGGCCTCCACGCTGGACAATACGACACCGCTGAGCCTCGCCAATGACGTCGCCCTGGCCGACAACCTGACCGTCGGCGGAAGCCAGAACCTGACCCTCGCCGGTGTGATCAGCGGCGCCGGTTCGTTGATCAAGACCGGTCTCGCCGACCTGACCCTCAGCGGCAACAACACCTTCACCGGCCTCATCAATATCCTGTCGGGCAGCCTGACCACTGTGGGCGCTAACGCCCTCGGCAATAACGCGGGAATCAATCTGGCGAGCGGCGCGGCGCTGAACCTGAGTGGCTCCGCCAACCTCGGCGGGCTGAGCGGCGATGGCAGCGTCGATGTGGCCAGCGGCAACACGCTGACCGTCGGCGGTGGCAACGCCAGCAGTGTGTTCGACGGCGTACTGAGTGGCCCGGGCACCTTCGTCAAGGACGGCGCTGGCACCCTCAGCCTGACCGGCGCCAACACCCACAGCGGCGATGCCGTGATCAAAGGTGGCACCCTCAACATTCGTAATCTGCTGGCCAGCCGCACCGTCGCGGTGAAGAACGGCGGCACGCTGAGCGGTACCGGGTCCGTCCTCGGCGAGGTCACCGTCGAAGACGGCGGGCACTTGGCGGCGAGTACCCCCGATACGCTCACGCTGGGTTCGCTGGCCTTGGCGCCGAACGCGCTTTTCGATGTGAGCCTCGGCGCACCGGTCGGCGGTGGCGGCAATGCACTGGTCAACATCAATGGCAACCTGACGCTGGACGGCACCCTGAACGTGACGGACATCGGCGGGTTCGGCAGCGGTGTCTACCGTCTGATGCGCTACAACGGCGCGCTGATCAACAACGGTCTGGCGATCGGCACGCTGCCCAGCGGTGTGAGCCAGAACGACCTGCAAGTGCAAACGGCCGTGGCCAATCAAGTCAATCTGCTGGTAGCGACGTCCGGCACCACGGTGCAGTTCTGGGACGGCGGCCAGACCACGCCCAATGGCACGGTGGATGGTGGCAGCGGCGTTTGGAATGCCGGGTCGAGCAACTGGACCTCCGTGGACGGTCTGGATAACAACACCTGGAAAAACAGCTTCGCGGTGTTCATGGGCGCACCCGGCACCGTGACCGTCGAAGGCAGCCAATCCATCACCGGTTTGCAGTTCGTGACCGACGGCTACGTCCTCGATCAAGGGGCGGGAGGCGAGTTGAACGCCGTGAATGGCAGCACTGGCACGACAGCGGTGCGTGTCGATCCGAACGTCACGGCGACCCTCAACACCGTGATCAATGGCACCGGCACGCTGAACAAGCTCGACAGCGGCACGTTGGTGTTGAACGGCGCCAATGGCTACACCGGTGGCACTTCTCTCGACGGTGGCGCGTTGGTTGTAGGCAATGACACTGCGTTGGGTTCCGGCGTACTGACGGCGGCGGACGGCACTGCGTTGGGCAACAACGCTGCAGTCACGCTGGGCAACGGCATCGTGCTCAAGGGTGCGCTGGCGGTGGGAGGGCTCAGCCCGTTCACCCTCGCGGGCAACATCAGTGGCGCGGGTAGCCTCATCAAAAATGATGCAAATACCCTGACGCTGACGGGCACCAACAGCTGGCAAGGCGGCACGCAACTGAACGCGGGGGCGCTGCTATTGGGCAACGACGGCGCTTTGGGTTCGGGCGCTCTGAATGTCGCCGGTGCCGGGACACTGGACAGCAGCGGGGCATTGAATCTGGCCAACGGGATTCAATTGGGCGGATCGCTGACACTTGCAGGCAACCAGGCGACCACACTGAACGGGGTGATCAGCGGCACCGGCAGCCTCATCAAAAATGGCACGGGTGCGTTGCTGCTGAGCGGCGCCAACACTTACAGCGGCGGTACAACGCTCAACGGCGGCAGCACCACCGGCGACACCACCAGCCTGCAGGGTTCGATCCTCAATAACGCCGCGCTGACCTTCGCTCAAAACGCCAATGGCACCTACGCGGGCAGCCTGTCCGGCAACGGCTCGCTGATCAAAAGCGGCACCGGCGAACTCCTGCTGACCGGCAACAGCGGTTTCACCGGCACCACCGACGTGCAAGCCGGTGCGCTGCGGGTCGACGGCAGCCTGAACAGCGCCAGTGTCAACGTCGCCAGCGGCGCGACCCTGGGCGGCGGCGGGCAAATCAACGGCGCCGTTCAGGTCAATTCGGGCGCGACACTGACGGCAGGCAGCAGCGCGACGCCGTTGTCCCTCGGCTCCCTCGCATTGGCGTCCGGCAGCACGCTGGACTTTGCCTTGGGTCTGCCCGGCAGCTCGACCACTGCTGTCAATGTGGGCGGCGATCTGACCCTCGGCGGCACCCTGAACATCAGCAACGCGGGCGGATTCGGCACCGGGGTCTATCGGCTGTTTCGCTACGGCGGCAACCTGACCAACAATGGCCTGAATTACGGCACGTTGCCAACGGGCACGGCTGCCGGGGACCTTAGCCTGCAAACGTCAATGGCCAACCAGGTGAACCTGCTGGTGGCCAGCGACGCCAGTGAGCTTCAGTTCTGGAACGGCAGCAAAACCAGCGCGGACGGTGCCATTGGCGGCGGCGACGGCGTGTGGGGTGCCGACACCAACTGGACCGATGCCACGGGTACGCTGAGTCTGCCCACCAATGCGCGCTTCGCCGTGTTTGGCGGTTGGGGCGGCGTGGTGACCGTCGAGGGCAATCAGAACTTCACCGGCCTGCAGTTTCTGGAGGATGGCTACACCCTCACCTCAGCGAGCGGCGGGACGCTCACGCCGACCAATGGGACCGATGGCAGTCCGGCACCGGTGCGCGTGGATTCGGGCGTGACCACGCAGATTGCCGCGTCGCTGGTGGGCGCTGCCGGTATCGAAAAACTCGACGCCGGTACGTTGTGGCTGACGGGGCCCAACACGTATAGCGGCGGGACCACGGTCAGCGGCGGGATGCTGGCGGGTAACACCAGCAGCTTGCAGGGCACCATCCGCAACAACGCGCGGCTGCTGTTCGCCCAGGTGGCGAATGGCCGATTCAATGGCACCCTCAGCGGCACCGGCGAGTTGATCAAGCAGGGCGCGGGCACCTTATTGCTGACCGGTGCCCAGCCGTTCAGCGGCTCCGTTGCTGTGAACGAGGGCACGTTGCAAGTGGGCGCCTCTGACAGCCCTGCGACACTCGGCGGGCAGGTGGCCGTTGCCGATGGCGCTGCGTTAGTGGGCAATGGCAGCGTCGCGGGCCTGAGCAACAACGGTCTCGTGCAATCGGGTGGCGAGACCGGCAATCTCGGTGTGACCGGCAACTTCACCAATGGTCCGACCGGCCGCCTGCGTCTGTTGGTCAACGCTGCGTCGTTCAGTCCGTTGGCGGTCGGCGGCGTTACAACGTTGGGCGGTACGTTGCAGGTTGTGCCGCTGGCACCGTTCACCGGCAACACCCGCTACACGCTGCTGACCTCCGCAGGCGGTATCAACGGCACCTTCAACACACTGGACCTGCCGAATTACGCGTTCCTCGACACCTCCGTCAGCTACGCGCCAAACGCCGTGAATCTGGACGTCACCCGCAATCAGACCCCTTTCACAGACGTGGCCGATACCCCTAACCAACAAGGTGTCGCTGGTGCGGTGGGCGGCCCTCGGGGTAACAGCTTGCAGAACGAAATCCTCAACATGAGCAGCAGCGGTGCCCGGGCGGCCTTCGACAATTTGTCCGGCGAGATTTTTGCCAGCACCACCAGCGCGATGATCGAGGACTCACACTACGTTCGCGACGCCCTCACGGAGCGTATGCGCCAACCCGGCTGCTATCGCGAGGACGATCCGCGTAACGCGCTGGTGACCAGCGAAAATCGCCTGAGCAGCGCGGGGTGTCAAAACGAAATGGTCGGCTGGATGCGCGTGTTGGGATCGTGGGGCGAGGCGAAGGGTGACAGCAACACGGCCAAACTCGATCACAACGTGTCAGGCTTCATGCTCGGCACCGACAAACAGATCGATGATCAATGGCGCGTCGGGGCGGCCGCCGGTTACACCCGCAGCGACCTGAATGCGCATGATCGTCACTCCACCGCGAGCGTCGACAGCTACCACCTCGCCGCTTACATGAACTACCAGCTCGACGCACTGGCTGCGCGCTTCGGCGCGGTTTACAGCTGGCATGACATCGAAAGCAAACGCGAGGTCAGCGTGGGCAATTACAGTGACCGCCTGAAAGCGAAATACGATGCGCGTACGGCTCAGGTGTTCGGTGAAGTGGGTTACACCCTTGAGGCAGGCGGCGTGTCGTTCGAGCCATTCGCGGGCCTGGCCCACGTCGATTACGACAGCGACAGGGCGAAAGAGAAGGGCGGCATGGCGCGGCTGAGCGCTGACTCCGATCAGAACATGACCTTCTCCACCGTCGGCGTGCGTGCGGGCAAACGCATTCAGTTGGGCAAGGATTCGGAAATCACCCCTCGTGGCAGCATCGGCTGGCGACATGCGTACGGCGATACCAAACCCGACGCCGACCTGACTTTTATCAACGGCGGCGCCTCCTTCAGCACCCAAGGCGTGCCGATTGCGCGGGATGCAGCGGTGGTCGAAGCCGGGCTGGATTTCCAGGTAGGCGAAGACAGCAAATTGGGGATTGGCTATTCAGGGCAGCTTTCGAAAGAAAACAAAGACCACGCCATGACCATCAGCTTCAGCATGGGGTTTTGAATCCGGGGGTGGCCCCGTCAAACGCTCTCCAACGGGTCCACCCCATTTATCGTGTCTCTGTTTTCACTGACCCCAAGACGCTTCGATCTGCGCTTTCAGATCGTTAGGGATCGGGGCGAAGTCCAGCTTGCGCGCCTGTTCCTGGCCGTTCTCCAGCGTCCAGCGGAAGAACTCTTTTACGGTCGTCTGGCGATCGGCGTCTTTGGGGTGCTTGTACATCACGATGAATGTCGCGGCGGTGATGGGGTAGGCGTTGTCACCCGGCGCGTTGATCATCGACAGGTCGAAGTCCTTCGCATTCTTCCAGTCCGCAGTGTCGGCGGCTGCCTGGAACGACTCGGTGCTCGGCGCCACGAACTTTCCGGCGGCGTTCTGCAAGAGGCCGAAATTCATCCCTTGCTGCTTGATGTAGGCGTACTCGACATAGCCAATCGAGTTCGGCATTTTCTTCACGTACGACGCCACGCCTTCACTGCCTTTGCTGCCAATCCCGACCGGCCATTTGACGGACGTTCCGGCGCCGATCTTGCCTTTCCATTCAGGGCTCACCGTGGACAGATAAGTCGCCCAATTGAACGTGGTCCCCGAATCGTCCGAGCGGTATACGACGTTGATCGCACTGTCCGGCAGCTTCAAATCCGCGTTCAGTGCCGCGAGGGCCGGGTCGTTCCACTTCTTGATCTTGCCCAGGTAAATGTCTGCCAGCACCGGGCCGTTCAGCTTCAGCGCGCCGGTCTTGATCGACGCCACGTTGATCACCGGCACCACGCCGCCAATCACCGACGGGAATTGTTGCAGACCCAATTTTTCCAGCTCGGCGGAATTGATCGGCATGTCGGTCGCGCCGAAATCCACGGCGCCTTCCTTGATCTGCGCGATGCCAGCGCCCGAGCCGACGCTCTGGTAGTTAACCTTTACACCAGTCTTCTGATCGTAATCGGTCGCCCATTTGAACAGGACCGGGTAGATGAACGTGGAACCGGCGCCAGTGACTTCCTGGGCGGCGCCAGCAGTGCCTGGCATGGAGAGGGTCAGTGCAATGCCAAGACCTGCGGCCAGCATCATTCGGGAAAGTTGCAACATGGATGACTTCCTGTGATCGAGCGACATCGGGGTGTGATGTCTTAATGGGATCACAGTCATCCGCACATTTTTATGACAGGGCGTTACCGAAGACGGTGATGGCATTCGAGATGCGCATTTCCAAGACCCGGTATAGACTCCAGACAGTCTTTTCAGGGTCGGCCGGTCATATGAAAGCGCCAATTCCTCCATACGAAAAAGAGCGCCTTGAGGCGCTGCAGCAACTGGAAATACTCGACACCCCGGCCGAGGCCTCCCTCGACCGGATCACCCGACTGGTGGCGCGTGTTCTCGACGTGCCCATCGCGCTGGTGTCGTTGGTGGACGCAGACCGGCAGTGGTTCAAATCCCGAGCGGGCCTCGACGCCACGCAAACCCCCAGAGAAATGGCCTTTTGTGCCCACGCCATTCTGCAATCCACGCCATTGGTGGTCCCGGACGCTGCGCAAGATGAACGCTTCTGCGACAACCAGTTGGTCACCGGCGCCCCCCATATCCGTTTCTACGCGGGCGTGCCCATTCGCACCAGCAAGGGGTTCGCCGTCGGCACCCTCTGCGCCATCGACGAACGCCCGCGGCAGCTGACTCAGGACGAGCTCGACACGCTGCGCGACCTCGCCGACATCGTCAGCCGTGAGGTGCAGTTGCGGGAAAACCTGATGATGGCGCGCTTGCAGAAAACCCGTTCGGACGCGCTGATGAAAGCCAGCGAAGCCGGGTATCGTTCGATGTTCGAACTGGCCTCGGTGGGCATCGCGCTGGTGGCGCCCGATGGCGGCTGGATCAGCGTCAACTCGGCGTTGTGCGACATCATCGGCTACACCCCGGATGAGCTGAAACGCCTGACGTTCCAGGACATTACCCACCCTGATGACTTGAACACCGACCTCGAATTGCTGACCCAATTGATCGACAACAAAATTGATCGCTATCAATTGGAGAAGCGCTATCTGCACAACGACGGCCACCCCGTCTGGATTAACCTCAGCGTCACTAAAAAGCTGTCCGAAAAAGGGCACCTGGAATATTTCATCTCGATCATCCAGAGCATTCAGGCGCGCAAGGAGCTGGAACAGGAGGCGCGCCACGATGCGCTCACCGGCCTGTTCAACCGCCGTGCGCTGGACGCCATTCTCCCCATCGCCCAGGCCCGCTCAGATCGTTCAGGCTTGCAGCTGGCGTTGATGTTCATCGACCTCGATGGCTTCAAAGGCGTCAACGACACCTACGGCCACGACGCGGGGGATGACCTGCTGCGCACCGTCTCGGCACGCCTGCAAAGCTGCGTGCGTCGCACTGACAGCTTGATCCGTCTGGCGGGTGACGAATTCATCGTGATTCTGGAAGGGATCGTCCCGGGCGTGGATGAAGCGAGGGAAGTGGCGAAAAAACTGATCGCTGCGATTGCCGAGCCGATTCTGCTGAAAGGGGGCGTGATCCGTACCAACGCCAGCGTGGGTTTCTCCATGTACGAACCCGGCTCTGGCAAAGCCCCTGACGAACTGATGCGCGAAGCGGACCGCTGGATGTACAAGGCCAAACATTCGGGGAAAGGGCGGGTGATGCCGTGAGTCGGTATCTGCTTGCCCAAGGTTTGGAACATTGGCACAACGCGATGTGCCTTTGATTCTGGCCGAGGGCCGTGGGAGCTGGCTTGCCTGCGATCTGTCGCGCAGCGGCAGCAAAACCTGCTGGCTCGATTTTCCTGAAACACCGCATCGACCGGATTGACGACTGCTTCGCAGCCGATCGCAGGCAAGCCAGCTCCCACGGCCTTCGGCCAGAATCAAAAGCTCTGATCGCGCCACCTTGGCAGCTTCTACGCCTTTGGCAGAAGCGGGTCCGCCGCATATGCGCGGCAGACACCAGACAAAAATCAATGCAACTTCATCCTCGGCTCGGTCCCGCGCCCGATCCGGCTGCCGAGCATCAGCATCAGCGTACGGAACATCCCGTACAGCGCCATTTGGTGCATCCGGTACAGCGACACATAAAACATCCTTGCCAGCCAGCCTTCCAGCATCACGCTACCGGTCAGGTTGCCCATGAGATTGCCCACCGCCGAAAACTTCGACAGCGAAATCAGCGAGCCGTAGTCTTTGTAGCGATACTCCGGAAGCTCACCGCCTTCGATGCGCAACTTCAGCGACTTCACCAGCAACGACGCCTGCTGATGCGCCGCTTGAGCCCGTGGCGGGACGTTGCGATCCGTGCCTTTCTGCGGACAGGCCGCGCAGTCACCGAACGCAAAGATGCTGTCATCGCGCGTGGTTTGCAGGGTCGGCCGCACTTGCAGCTGATTGATGCGATTGGTCTCAAGTCCGGCGATGCCTTCCAGAAATGCCGGAGCACGAATGCCCGCTGCCCAGACCTTCAACGTCGCCGGAATCACCTGACCCGTTGCTGTCACCAGACCTTCCGCCGTCACTTCGCTCACGGCCGAGTTGGTCAGCACCGTCACGCCCAGCTTTTCCAGCGTCTTGTGCACCGGGCCACCGATACGTTCCGGCAGCGCAGGCAGTACGCGAGGGCCGGCTTCGATCACCGTGATGCGCAGGTTTTCCGGCTTGATCTGACCCAAGCCATAAGCGGCCAATTCGTGAGCGGCGTTGTGGAGCTCAGCGGCCAGTTCAACCCCTGTCGCACCGGCGCCGACAATCGCCACGTTGATTTCTTCGGTGGCGGCCAGTTCGTTGGCGTGGGCGCGCAGATAGCGGTTCAACAGCTGCTGGTGGAAGCGTTCGGCTTGCTTACGGGTGTCGAGAAAAAGGCAATGTTCTGCCGCACCCTTGGTGCCGAAGTCATTCGTCGTGCTGCCGACAGAAATCACCAGTGAGTCGTAATCCAGGCTGCGCGCCGGGACCAGTTCGTTACCGTTTTCGTCCTGTGTGGCCGCCAGATGAATCTGCTTGCTCTCGCGGTCCAGGCCCATCATCCGACCCAGTTGAAACTGGAAGTGGTTCCACTTGGCCTGCGCCACGTAGTTCAGCTCGTCCTCGTAAGAATTGAGCGAACCGGCCGCGACTTCGTGCAGCAGCGGTTTCCAGATGTGGGTCAGATTGGCGTCCACCAGCGTGACGCTGGCCGTGCCTTTCTTGCCGAGGGTTTTACCCAGACGGGTAGCCAGCTCCAGACCACCGGCGCCTCCGCCGACGATCACGATACGATGAGTCATGGGGATATCTCATAAGGCTTAAGGAATTCTCTTGTGGCTCTATCCGAGCGAGCGCCAGGCAGCTCATAGCGTCAGATAGCTCAGTAAACGGCTCAACAGGCCCAACCCGATCACCACGACAAGCACCACCATAAGGAGCAGCCAGGGCCGAAAAGGCCGGCGCTCGACTTGGTGCTGAGGCGCTTGAAGGTACTCTTCGACACGCTTCTGGTCGTCAGGGTTCAGGCGGCTGGTCATAAAGCCTCGTCAGAACGTTGACCGGCGTCATGCGACGACGGCCTGCCATGCGGTAACTTCGTCGACGGCGCCTCGCAAGCCGACATCAACGAGCAATGGCTCTTTGTAACATTCGCGTGGGAATTGCGCTATTACAGGCTGATGCCCACGTCGAACACGACGCTGCGGCCCAGATTCGTGCGCAGGAAATCCGGTGCGTCAGGGTGCGCGAACAGCACCCGCGCGAACGTCGGACCCACCAGCGAGAGCGAGCGCCACCCTTGTCGCAGGTATTCGGTCGGGGGAGGGAAGTGGCTGTTGAGGTCGAGCACTTCGCGTTTGAGGCTGGCGAACGCGATGATGTCCAACTCACTCAGATCCAGCCCGCGTTCCTTGTAATTGTGGGCCTTCTTGCGCAAGGTCGGCGCCAGGCGTCGCAGCAGTTCCGACGCCGGAATGCGCTTGGGCTTCGCCTCGCGCCGCACCAGTTGGCTCAAGGAAAACGCACTGCGCCGCCGCTGCAATTCCTCGCGCCACTCATCATTGAGCCGCCGCCCCTCATCGAGTACGAAAAACACCTCAAAACACGCATCGCGAAACAGTACGTCCGGCGGTTCTTGCCCGGCGGGCAGGAAATCGTCGGTGCGGTGAGGAATGTTCAGACCTTGCAGCAAACGCTGGCACACCCAGCGCTCACGTTCCCATTTACGCGCATTGGACAGGAACGCATTGGCCTGCTCGGCCTGGATCGTCAGTAGACGGAGGTAATCAGAGTCGTCCATGGGGGAGAGCTTAGCGCTCTGGTGTGAAGATGAAACGTCCTGTGGAACATAAAGTTGAGGGCGCTGGCTCTGGTTTTTGATTCTGGCCGAAGGCCGTAGGAGCAAGCTTGCTCGCGATCTGGCGCGCAGCGGCAGCAAATTCGGTATACACGGTGTGTCAGTCCGTTCGGGGTGCTCAGGTTTTACTGCCGCTTCGGTCGGACGCGACCCGGGCAGAGGCCTATCGCGTGGGCTTGAAATCAGGACTACAAATCCCGCTGCTTCCTGAACTGCCCCGGCGGCATCCCGTGGGCGTGACGAAACCGCCGTGAAAAATACGCCTCGTCTGCAAACCCGCACAGCCGGGCCACTTCGCCCACAGGCTTGCTGCCGTTCAGCAACAGGGTGCGGGCCAAGTGCATGCGGCGTTCCAGCACCAGTTCGCTGAAGGTCTTGCCGACTTCCTTGCGCAGCCAGTGGGTCAAGTAGTTGGGCGACAGGAACGCCGCTGAGGCCGCTTTTTTCAGGCTCAGGTCCGGGTCGCTCAGGTTTTTGCGCACGTATTCGGACATCCGCGCCAGCGCATCGCGACGGCTGCGTTCGGCGGCGTTGTCGTCTGCCAGCAGCTTGATCGGTTCGGCGTACAGCGCGCAGACGGTCCCGATCAGTTGCAGCAAACAGCCCTTGAGCATCTCCCGCGTGCCGAACTGACGGTTCTGGTCCAGGTCGCGCATGCGGTCAAGCAGACGTTGTATCTCGGCGAAATCTTCTGCATCGAGGGTGAAATCCAGATGCTCCTGAAACCGGAAGGGCGACAGTTCAGGCGCCAGCGCAATGGCCACGTCTTCCAGGTCCAGCGGGTCGCATTGCAACTGCGGCAGCAGGAAGGTCTGGGCGAAGTTGATCAGCAGGAAATTGCCCTCGGGCGGGTGCGGGATGAGGTGCAGTTTGTGCGGCAGGATGAACGCCAGCGTGTTGCGCGGAAAGGGCCGGACGACACCGCCGATGTGCTGCACCGTATCGCCACCCAGATTGATCTGAATCTGGAAATACTCATGCCGGTGAGGCGCGGTTTCCGGTTTGCCCTCGGTCTTGCCACGGATATAGAAATCCGGCCGCTCGCTGCGTTGCTGCATGCCGAAAGTGGGGACGCGATTGGCAGAGTCCATCGGGGTGTTCCTCAGTCGTCTATTTTTATTGTCAGTTGTCCTACGACACGATTCAAAACCTTTCTGTTTTCGCTGGCCAGTTTTTTTGTCCAAAAAGAACGCAATACGTCAGAAAAGTGAAAAGGCTCTATCTCGGTATTTTCCGGCGCATTCCCTCCAACATTTACCTTATCTGACTCCTCAAGGTTTCTTGGACTAATAATTAGGGACACTCTCTGAAATCCGAAAACGTTCTAAGCAGCGTCTTGTTTAAAACCAGTCGTACGATAAGTTAAAGGCACGCTTCATCACTCGATTCCAATAAAAACAACGAGGAATTCTCATGTCGAGCCACCCTGACATTCAGGCGATCGATGCTGCCGCGACGGCGCCTATGGCTGCCGCACCCGCACGTCCCGCCTCCCATCGCCGCTGGTTCATGCTGTCATTGTTGTTGATCGCGACGATCATCAACTACGTGGACCGGGTCAACATTTCCATCGCCGCGCCGTTCATGGCCAAGGACCTGGGCCTCGATAAAGTCCAGATGGGCCTGATCTTCTCGGCCTTCGCCTGGACCTACGCCTTCGCTCTGGTGCCCGCCGGTTTCATCGCCGACCGTTTCGGTTCGCGACTGACGTACGGTGCGTCGCTGATTTCCTGGTCTGCTGTCACCGTGTGCCAAGGGATGGCGGGGGGATTTGCGTCGCTGTTCGGATTGCGTCTGGCGATCGGCGCCATGGAAGCACCGGCGTTCCCGGCCAACAGTCGTGCCGTCACCGTCTGGTTTCCGGCGCGGGAGCGGGGGCTGGCCAGCAGCATCTACGTGTGTGGCCAGTATCTCGGCACCGCGTTGTTCACCGGTTTGCTGCTGTGGCTCGCAACCACCTACGACTGGCGCCACGTGTTCTACAGCACCGGCATCGTCGGCATCCTGTTCGGCGTTGCCTGGCTCTACCTGTACCGCGATCCGCTGAGCTGCAAGAAGGTCAGTCAGCAAGAACTCGACTACATCGAGGCAGGCGGTGGCCTGGTCAAAAGCAGTCAGGACAAAAATAAATTCAAGTGGGGGCAGATCGCGGAGCTGTTTCAGTATCGCCAGGTCTGGGCGATCTGCATCGGCAAATTCGCCAACACGTCGGTGCTGTATTTCTTCCTGACCTGGTTCCCGACGTACCTGATCGAAGAACGTCATTTGACCATGGTCAAAGTCGGGATCTTCGCGGTACTGCCATTCATTGGCGCTACGGTCGGCGTGCTACTGGCGGGGTTCGTTTCCGACTGGCTCATCCGTCGCGGAATTTCATTGTCCTTTGCCCGCAAGCTGCCGCTGGTGGTGGGCTCGGCGCTGGGCATGTCGATCATGCTCGTTAACTTCACTGACTCCAATGAAGTCTGCATCGCGTTGCTGACCATCGCCTTTTTCGCACAGGGCATCGCATCGGCGTCCTGGGCTGCCGTCTCGGAAATCGCACCGAAAGAACTGATCGGCCTGACCGGCGGTGTCACCAGCCTGGCGGCGAATATTGGCGGCATCGTGACCCCCATCGTCATCGGTCAAATTCTGCATGTCACGGGCGGTTTCGCCTGGGCATTCTGGTTCATCGGCGGGCTCGCCTGCATGGGCACGCTGTCTTACTCGCTGTTGCTGGGCCGGATTTACCGCATCCAACTCAAGGCCAGCTAACCGCTACGAATGTGTGTGTGACCTTCTGCCGAACTAGGCAAGGGCGTGCGCGAGTACGCCTTTTTTATGCCCGCGACATTGAGTTTTTTAGTCCAGCGCCAACACGGTTTTGTCCAACTTCCGGACGTTTTGATCCCGTAGTCTCTGGTTCAAACGGTTATCCCTGTAGGAGTGAGCTTGCTCGCGATAGCGGCGTATCAGTCGATGCGGATGACACCGTCAGAGGGCATCGCGAGCAAGCTCACTCCTACAGGGGGTCATAAAAACCGACGATCACGCCCCTCCGGGCCCAAGGGAATCTCCATGAGCAATTTTGTCTTCGAACCCGCCCGCATCCCTAGCTTGCCTGTCAGTGGCAGCGACGCGCGCTTCCCTGTCGCGCGCGTGTTTTGCCTGGGGCGCAATTATTACTGGGGCGATGCGCTGAATGCTGTGCGTGAAGTTCCGGCTTTCTTCATGAAGCCCGCGACCTCGGTCATCGATGCGACCGGCGAGCTGGATTTCCCGACCCAGACCGAGCAGTTCTGCCACGAGATCGAACTGGTGGTTGCCATCGGCAAGGACGGTTTCGAGATCAGCGAAGCACAGGCCCTCGACCACGTATGGGGTTATGCCGCAGGCCTGGACCTGACCCGCCGCGACCTGCAAATGGCCGCAAAAGCCGTGGGCAATCCGTGGGAACCCGCCAAGGCATTCGACGGTTCGGCACCCATCACTCCGATTCGTCCGGCGTGCCCCGACAGCCATCCAAAGCAGGGCGCGATCTGGCTCAGCGTCAATGGCGTGGAGCGTCAGCGCTCGGACCTGGACAGCCAGATCTGGTCGGTAAGCGAAATCATCAGCCAGCTTTCCCACTCCGTCGGCCTGCGCGCCGGGGACCTGATTATGACCGGCACCCCGCCCGGCGTCGCAGCACTCCAGGCGGGTGATGTGATCAACGCGGGCATCAGTGGCATCGGCGAGTTGGAAATGCGCGTCGGCAGCCGTCGCGCTGACTGACCCGCTCTACGAGCATCCAGACGAGCAACAGGAGAACAACAATGACTGCACAATCCCCCTCAAAAATTGCCTTGGTCACCGGCGCAGGCAGCGGCATCGGTCGCGCTGTGGCGTTGGGCCTGCTGGAAGATGGCTACAAAGTGGTGGTGACCGGACGCCGCCTCGAACCCCTGGAAGCCTTTGTGGCGCAGGCCCGCGAGCAGGGCGGCGAAGCGCTGGCGGTGTCCACTGATGTGCGCGATCCGGCCAGCGTCGACGCGCTTTTCGCGACCATCGAAGAGGTTTATGGCCGACTCGATGTTGTATTCAACAACGCGGGCGTCAACGCACCGGCTGTGCCGATGGACGAGTTGCCGGTCGAGACATGGCTGAGCGTGATCGACACCAACGTGACCGGGGTTTTCCTGTGCAGTCGCGGGGCGTTCGGCCTGATGCGCAAACAATCGCCGCAGGGTGGCCGAATCATCAACAACGGCTCGATTTCCGCCCACGTTCCGCGCCCGTTCACGGCGCCATATACCGCCAGCAAACACGCGGTTCTGGGTCTGACCAAAAGCCTCGCGCTGGACGGTCGTGAATTCAATATCGCGTGCAGCCAGATCGACATCGGCAATGCGCTGACCGAGCTGTCGGTGCGCATGACCAAAGGCGTGCGCCAGGCCAATGGGTCTATCGCAGTGGAGCCGATGATCGACGTCAAACACATCGCCGATGCCGTGCGTTACATCTCCGCACTGCCGCTGTCGGCCAACGTGCTGAACATGACCGTCATGGCCACCAATATGCCTTTCGTGGGCCGTGGTTGATCCTTTTGCCTCCCGTTGCGAGCGAGACTTCGATGAAACCTGAAATCCTGCAACTTAGCCCGATCCTGATTCCCGACATCAACGCGCGGCTCAACGCGCTGTACACCGTGCGCCCGTATTTTCAGCAGTCCGACAAGGCCGCCTACCTCGCCGAACATGGCGCTAACATTCGCGGCGTCGTCACGGGCGGCCACACCGGCATCACCCGTGCGGTGATGGAGCAGTTGCCGAAGGTGGAAGTGATCGCGGTCAATGGCGTCGGCACCGACGCGGTAGACCTGGCCTATGCCCGTGATCGCGGGATTCGGGTCACGGCCACCATGGGTGCGCTGACCGAGGACGTTGCGGACCTCGCCATTGGCCTGTTGATTTCGGCCTGTCGCGGATTGGGCACTGGCGACCGCTACGTGCGGTCCGGCGAATGGGCCAGAACCGCCACGCCGCTGGTGCCGCTGCCTCTGGCACGCCAGTTCAGCGGCATGCGTGTGGGCATCGTCGGCTTGGGCCGGGTAGGGCGTGCCGTCGCCACGCGGGCTGCGGCGTTCGGATGCCCTATCAGTTACACCGACCTCAACCCGATGAGCGACGTGCCCTATGCCTTCGTCAGTGATCTGGTGGAACTGGCTCGCCAAAGCGACGCACTGATTGTTGCTGCCGCCGCGGACAAGGCCAAGGGCATCATCAATGCTCAAGTGCTGGAGGCGCTGGGCGCGGAGGGGTATTTGATCAACGTCGCGCGGGGCAGCCTGGTGAACGAGCCGGACCTGATCGCAGCGCTGCAATCGGGGTCAATAGCAGGCGCTGGTCTGGACGTGTTCGTCGACGAACCGAACGTGCCCGAGGTGCTGTTCGGCCTGGAAACCGTCATCCTCCAACCCCACCGCGCCAGCGCGACCGTTCAGACGCGGACGAAGATGGGCGAGATGGTGTTGGCGAGTCTGGCGGCGGTGCTGGAAGGGCGTGAGCCTGTTGGCGCGGTCGCCTGAGTTTGCGTCCCCCCCTGTAGCAATCCGGCAAGCCGGACTGCTACAGAACCCGCCTGAAATCAAAACCCCGCCGTGCCCAACGCCAGTTCCGCCACCAGAAAATCAATGAACGCCCGTGTCTTCATCGGCACGCGGCGCGCTGACGGGTACACCGCGTTCACTGAAATCGCCGGGGCTTCCCACTCGCACAACACCGCCTTCAATCGCCCGTCCGCCACCGCCCTTTCGACGATGAAATTCGGCAGCAACGCGATGCCCATTCCCCCCACCGCCGCCTGCGCAAGAATGTCGCCGTTGTTCGCGTGCAACGGCCCGCTGACCGTGACGCGCTGGGTTTCCTTGCCGTTGCACAGTTGCAGGCTGATCCCGCTTTGCAGGTAGCCGTAACTGAGGAATTGATGATTCGCCAGATCCTTCGGCGATTGCGGCACGCCGTGTTTCGCGAGGTAGTCAGGCGAGGCCACCATGAGTCGCGGCGCCGGAGCCAGCGAGCGGGCCACCATCGACGAGTCCGGCAGGCTAGCAATCCGGATGGTCACGTCAAAGCCGCCTTTCACCGGATCGACCTGCTGGTCGCTGAGTACGACTTGCAGCTCGACATTCGGGTGCAGTTGATTGAACAAAGGGATCAGTGGCCCGAGCCGACTCAAGCCGAACGACATCGGCGCGTTGACCCGCAACACCCCGCGTATTTCACCCATTCCTGTGCGTGCACGCTGCTCCGCTTCGTCCAGCGAGGCGATGACATCGCGACAGGCGTCGTAGTACTCGGCGCCAGCTTCTGTCAGGTGCAGGCTGCGGGTGGTGCGTTGCAGCAGTTGCACACCAATCGCCTCCTCCAAGGCCTGAATCTGTTTGCTGACTTTTGAGCGCGGTACATCCAGCGCCCGGGCCGCTGCCGCAAAACCGTTGGCGCCGACGGTGGCGACAAACGCGCGCATGCATTCGATGCGATCCATGAGTGTCCCTGATATGGAAACAATGAGTCTCGATTCTATGGGATTGTTCCGAAGTCAGCCAGTCCGTAAATTTACTCCCAAGCCAGCAAGCACACAGCGCCAAGCGCTCCAGCGGCTAACCCAACAGACCATTATCGAATCCAAAGGAAAACGCCATGTCTATCCGCGAACTGCTGAACCCAACCAATTCCGCATTGATCCTGATCGACCACCAGCCACAGATGGCATTCGGCGTGCAGTCGATCGATCGTCAAACCCTGAAGAACAACACCGTGGGCCTGGCCAAGGCGGCCAAGATTTTCAACGTGCCGACCATTTATACCTCGGTCGAAACCCAGAGCTTCAGCGGCTACATCTGGCCGGAACTGCTGGCGGTACACCCGGACCAACAGCCCATCGAGCGCACGTCGATGAACTCCTGGGAAGACAAGAAGCTGGTCGAAGCCGTGAAGGCGACCGGTCGCAAGAAGCTGATCATCGCGGCGCTGTGGACTGAAGTCTGCCTCAACTTCCCGACCCTCGACGCGCTGGCCGAAGGCTATGAGGTCTACATCGTCACTGACGCTTCAGGCGGCACCACCAAAGAAGCCCACGACATGTCCGTACAGCGCATGATTCAGGCCGGCGCGGTCCCGGTGACCTGGCAACAAGTCTTGCTCGAATTCCAACGCGACTGGGCGCACAAAGAAACCTACGACGCCGTCATGCAACTTGTGCTCGAACACAGTGGCGCCTACGGCATGGGTGTTGATTACGCCTACACCATGGTTCACGGCGCGCCACAGCGTAAAGCCAGCTAACTCACACAACTTGGTAAGTCTTCCCACCCGATGGCGCGAATCAACCCGCGCCATCGGGTGTTTTTGCGTCGGGCTAGACTGTCGTTATCCGAACGTACAAGAGCAACGGAGATGATCGGAGCACAGGTGCTGACTGCGCAGACCATGACCCTCGCCTGGTTGTTTTATCTGCCGGTGCTGGGGTGGGCGATCTGGCGCTGTCCCTGGGTCGAACTCTTCACCGACGCACGACGTCAGCACCTGCTGTTCGGCACGGTCTTCGCGCTGTTTTTGCTGTGGCTGATGCGCCGCGACTTCGACACCGGCGTCTCCTTTCACTTCCTCGGCATGACGGCGGTGACGTTGCTGCTGGACTGGCCACTGGCGATCGTCGGCGGGTTCATTGCGCAGCTTGGCTTGTTGGCGTTGGGACGACAGGAACTGGCGCCGCTGGGGGTGAACGGCCTAGTGCTGATCGTGCTGCCGGTGCTGATCACTGAAGGCTGCTCGCTGATCGTCGAACGTGCCCAACCGAAAAGCCCATTCACCTACATCTTCTGCTCCGGCTTCTTCGCCGCCGGACTGGCCGCGCTCGCTTGCCTGCTGGTCGCGATGGGCCTGCTCTGGCACGACGGCCTGTTCGCCATGCCCGAGTGGCTGGAGGATTTCATCGGCTACATATGGCTGATCGTCTTTCCCGAAGCGTTCATCAACGGCGTGATCATCACAGCGCTGGTCGTGTTCTGCCCGGAATGGCTGGAGACGTTCAACCGCACGAGGTATCTGTCCCCGCCGTCAAAGGGCGACGGCCCCTAACGCGGATGCAGCGGTGTTCTTGATTCTGGCCGAAGGTCGTAGGAGCTGGCTTGCCTGCGATCTGACGCGCAGCGGCAGCAAATCCTGCGAGCACGTTGGAACTGGCACAACCGAACATCTGAAACCATTGTTGAGGCCAGAAACACTCCGGTGTTGAGGCGGGCTCAATGCTGCTTAGGATCAAACTCACCGGAAAACAACTCATCCTCCGCATCCGGCGCCACCGGAATCGCATGCTCTTCCGACGCCCACGCGCCCAGGTCGATCAACTTGCAACGGTCCGAACAGAACGGCCGAAACGTGTTCTCGGGCTTCCACTCGACAGGGGCCCCGCAGGTTGGACAATCGACGGTCATTGGTTGGCTCATGATTGGCCTCCACGCAAAGTTAGGTAAAAGTGATGCAGTCGCTCGACCTCGCTTTTCAGCCAGGCCGGGTCTCGGTCATTGACGATCACATCATCCGCGCGACTCAGCCGTTCTTCACGACTCGCCTGCGCCTTGAGGATTGCCCGGACCTGCTCTTCATTGGTCTTGTCGCGCAACACCGTGCGTTCGATCTGCACCGCTTCCGGCACGTCTATCACCAACACCCGCTGCACCATCTGATGCTGGGTCGTCTCCAGCAACAACGGCGACACCAGAATCGCGTAAGGCGATTCGGCATGGGCCAGGTATTGACGGATTTCCTCGCGGATCAGCGGATGCAACAGACCTTCAAGCCAGACACGCTGCTGCGGCTCCTTGAAAATCAGCTCCCGCAGCGCGCCTCGGTTCAGCGTGCCGTCGGCTTGCAAAACACCTTCACCGAAGTGCTCGGCAATCTGCGCCAGCGCAGGACGCCCAGGCTCGACGACCCAGCGCGCGGCGTTATCGGCATCCACCAAATGAATGCCCAAATCCGCGAAACACTGCGCCGCCGCACTCTTGCCGCTGCCAATGCCGCCCGTCAGGCCAAGAATCCAGGGTGTTGCAGGTTGCTGCGCGTGAGGAGAAGTCATCTGAAACCGGCGATCTGCAAATACGAAGACGTTATTTGATCACCCCACAGCAACGCGATCCACCCCGCGATGGCCAGATACGGCCCAAACGGGATCGGCGTGCTCGTCTCGACATTGCGCACACGCAGCAAAATCAGGCCCAGCACCGCGCCGACAATCGACGACAACAAAATCGTCAACGGCAAAATCTGCCAACCACCCCAGGCCCCCAGCATCGACAGCAACTTGAAATCGCCATAGCCCATGCCTTCCTTGCCCGTGATCAGCTTGAACAGCCAAAACACCGTCCACAACACCAAATACCCCGCGACCGCACCCCATACCGCATCGCTCAGCGAAGCAAACAGCCCGAACGCATTGACGATCAGGCCCAGCCACAACAACGGCAACACAATCGCATCCGGCAACAACTGGTGATCGGCGTCGATCAAACTCATCGACAACAACCCCCAACTCAACACCAACACAGCGCCCGCCTGCCAACCGAAGCCGAAGTGCCAGGCGATAAATGCCGACATCACACCGCACGCCAGCTCGACCAACGGATAACGTTTACTGATCGGCGCCTTGCAACTCGAACACTTCCCGCCGAGGGCGAGATAGCTCACGACAGGCAGGTTTTCCCATGCGCGGATCTTGTGGGAGCAATGCGGGCAGCGAGAGTGGGGGAGCAGGAGATTGAAGGTTTCCGGATTGGGTTCTGGTGGAAGTTCCAACACCTCACGGGCTTGGGTTTTCCAGTCGCGCAGCATCATTTTGGGGAGGCGGTAAACGACGACGTTGAGGAAACTGCCGACGAGTAGACCCAGGATTAAAGCGCAAACAGCGAAGGCCAGCGGAGAGCTGGCCAAGAAGTCGGAGAGGGACATGGTTAGACGACTTGTCCGAGCTGGAAGATTGGTAGGTACATTGCGATTACGAGGCCGCCGACGATGACCCCGAGGACGGCCATAATCATCGGCTCCATCAAAGATGTGAGGCTGTCGACCATGTTGTCGACTTCGTCTTCATAGTAGGTTGCAACCTTGTCCAGCATGGAGTCCAGGGCGCCAGACTCCTCGCCAATGGCTGTCATTTGCACTGCGAGCATCGGAAATACTCCGGTGCTACGCATTGAGAAATTAAGCTGCATACCGGTGGATACATCTTGTTTGACCTTTTGAACGGCGTTTCGAAAAACCACGTTGCCTGTAGCCCCTGCCACCGAATCAAGAGCGTCAACAAGAGGCACCCCAGCTGCAAACGTTGTAGCAAGTGTACGCGCGTATCTCGCAACCGCTGACTTAAACAATAGAGGTCCTATTACTGGAATTCTTAATAGGGAGCGGTCAACGAAGTTTCGAAATTTTTCAGATTTGAGATGTGCTCTTTTGAAGGCAACAAAGGTTAGTGCCATAGCGATAAGCAATAGATACCAATAATCTTGGACTATTTGTGAGAGTCCAATTACCAAAAGAGTGAACGCTGGGAGCTTTGCCCCAAATCCTTCGAATATGGACTGAAATTGAGGCACTACTTTTATCAGCAAAATGGCTGTCACGACAAAGGCAACGACCACTACCGCTATGGGGTAAGTCATCGCTTTTTTGATTTTCGCTTTGAGGGACTCTGTCTTTTCCTTATAAGTAGCTACCCGATCCAGTAGCGATTCGAGGGCGCCCGCTTGTTCTCCTGCATCAACTAAATTGCAAAACAGATCGTCGAAGTACTGAGGCTTTTGACGCAGAGATGTCGCGAGACTGTGTCCTGCAGCCACTTCCTGCTTAACGTCATCTACGAGTTTGCGCATATTAGGATTGGCCGAGCCTTCACTGATGATGTCAAACGACTGAAGCAGTGGGACACCAGCTTTCATCATCGTAGCCATTTGGCGGCTAAAAAATGCGATGTCCAGAGGCTTGATTTTTTTTCCTTTGCCAAATATTGACGCAGCTTTTTTTCGTACCTTGAGTGGGTTGATGCCTTGCTTGCGGAGCTGTGCCTTAACGAGCGCAATATTATGCCCGTTGATCTCACCAGTGACCTTAGTTCCTTTCCTGTCCAACCCTTCCCAAGCGTAGACGCTGATTTTTACTGCTTTGGTGGCCATCGTTAATCCTTGGTCACGCGATTGATTTCCTCAAGGCTGGTCATGCCTTGCATGGCTTTCATCAGTCCAGAGGTACGCAAGTCATGGAAGCCGTCCTTCCGCATCTGTTCAGAAATCTCGATTGAGTTGCCTTCTTCCATGATGACGCGCTCCAACGCAGGAGTGTTTTTTACTACTTCGTAAATCCCAACACGGCCTTTATAACCACCATTGCATTGCTCGCAGCCCACCGGGGAGTAAAGTTTGAATTTTCCAATTTTATCTTCTGGGAAACCTTCAGAAATCAAAGTGTCGCGAGGGAGATCAATTTCTTTTTTGCAGTGGGGACAAAGTTTTCGCGCCAAACGCTGCGCGATTATTAGATTAATAGCCGTCGCAATATTGAAGGCTGCTACACCCATATGATGCAGGCGGGTCAATGTCTCTGCTGCACTGTTGGTGTGTAGCGTTGAAAGTACCATGTGGCCGGTCTGCGACGCTTTAATGGCGATTTCCGCAGTTTCGAGATCTCGTATCTCTCCCACCATGATGACGTCCGGATCCTGCCGGAGAAAGGCTCTTAAGGCTTGCGAAAAATCCATGCCTTGACGAGGATTGACGTTTACTTGGTTGATGCCTTCCAAGTTGATTTCGACTGGGTCCTCCGCAGTAGATATGTTGATATCCACAGTGTTCAGAATATTCAGGCCGGTATAGAGCGAAACGGTTTTGCCTGAGCCAGTTGGACCCGTGACCAAAATCATGCCTTGAGGCTGTTGAAGTGCCTGGAGGTACAATTCTTTTTGCTCAGGCTCGTAACCTAATGCATCAATGCCCATCTGTGCGCTAGTGGGGTCGAGTATCCGCATCACAATTTTCTCGCCCCATAATGTGGGTAGCGTGTTCACACGAAAATCGATGGCACGGTGTTTTGATATCCGAAGTTTTATTCGCCCGTCTTGGGGTTTGCGGCGTTCGGAAATATCTAAGCCAGCCATGACTTTCAGCCTCGCCGCGATGCGGCCAGCTAACTGAATCGGAGGCTTAGCGACCTCGTGTAATATCCCATCTGTGCGTAAGCGCACCCTGAAGAGTTTTTCATACGGCTCAAAGTGCAAGTCGGATGAGCCCAGACGAATGGCATCCATCAGCATTTTGTTTACAAAACGGACAACCGGGGCGTCATCCGCATCCTGATTGCCAATTGAGTTTTCGTTACTGTCGTCTACGGCTTCGATCTCAAGGCCTAGATCGACATCTGCCATGTCTCCCATGCCTGAATGACTGTCGAAAAATTTCTCTATAGCGGCAGTGAGCTTATCATCCTCCACCAGAATTGCCTCAGTGTTGAGGCCTGTACTGAATTGGATGTCTGTGATTGCCTGGTGGTTAGTGGGGTCAGACACGCCCACAAATAGCTTATTGCCTCTTCGCCACAGTGGCAGGGCCGAATGTTGGCGTATTAGCTTTTCGCTAACAAGCCCTTTGGGTTGGCTTTCTCTGTCGAGCGTGCTCAGATCCAGAAATGGCAAACCGAATTGGTCTGAGGCAAGCTCCGCCAACGTCAGGCTTTTCACGAGCTTGTTTTGAACCAGATGGCTCACCAGCGAGATTTTGTCGCGTCGAGCTTGCTGATAAGCCTGCTGAGCGGTTTTTTCGTTGAGTAGTTCGGCTACAACCAACTGTTTCGCCAAACCGGTGAGGACGACATCAGTCATTACGGCCACCAGATACATACATTGCGTGTTTATAGCCTAGTCAGGCCTGACTGCCAATTAACGATCATGAGGATGACAAAAATTGTCACTTAGTGCTGGCCATTGGAGGTCAAAAAACCGCTAAACACGAGCGGCACCCAGCGCTTATCGACTCTACGATTGGCACGCACCGTGCTTTAGTATTTCTGAGCAACACCAAATTGACGCTTGGAGTACTGGCGATGAAGGCACAAAAAGGTTTTACACTGATTGAACTGATGATTGTCGTGGCGATCATCGGCATCCTGGCCGCCGTGGCGCTGCCTGCTTACCAGACGTATGTTAAAAAAGCTGCATACACTGAAGTCGTAAACGGCATGGCGCCGATCAAGGCTGCAATTGGGGTTTGTGTTGCTCAAGAGAACTCGCTCGCGGCCTGCGACACCGCTGCGAAAATTCAGCAGGTTATGCCAACCGCTAAGACAACAGGTGCGCTCAATAGCATCGCGCTCACCGCCACGACCGCTGTCATCACCGCTACGCCGAATGCATTCAAGGGCATCGCGACAACTGATAAATGTGTTCTGACACCAACTCTGACTGATGGTGTACTGACTTGGGCGTACAGTGATAAGTGCGTTGACAACAACTATGTCAAAAACTAAATCTTTCTGTTGCTACGCTTGATGCAGTGTCCGCCGAAATAGCTCAGTCGGTAGAGCAGCGCACTCGTAACGCGAAGGTCGTAGGTTCGATTCCTATTTTCGGCACCAGCTACACCCAAAGCCCGGGGCTAGCCCCCGGGCTTTTTTACATCCGCTGCGTGTGCAGCATTCACCTCACGTCACAAGGATGTACCGATGCGCGTGCTTTTGGTCGCGGTGTTCGTTTTGCTTTCAGCCTGCAACACCCATAAGGATTTCTACGCCACGGGCGGCAGCAGGGCCGATGGGGTGATAGATGTGGCCTACGATTTCAACAGTCTTGAAATACCCGTTGTCGACAAGCAGCAGGCGTACACCATCGCCAAATCGAAGTGTGCACTGTGGGGATACCAGGACGCTGAACCCTTCGGTGGTCAGACGCAGACCTGTCAGGCGCGTCGAGGGTTTGGGGAATGCTCGGCCTGGCAGGTGGCGATCAAGTACCAATGCCTTGGCAGTCTGGAACAGACGCCTCGGCCGCTGAACTATCTCGGAAACCAACCGCCAACCGCGGCGCCTGCACGTGTTCAGTCTGATGCACCAGCCCCCGTGCAATCCGGTGCGCCTCAGCCGATGAGCAAAGAGGCTTTCCAGAACGAGCAAGTGCAAAAGCTAATGCAGGAGAACGTTTCCTACGAGGAATATCAGCGCCGCTATCGGATCATCATGGGGCAGTAGCTTATGACCGTTGCCCAACCCCTTGCGATGTTGAGCTTTGAGCAATAGGAAAGGCATTCACAGATATGAAAAGCCCGATCTGCAGATCGGGCTTTTCTCGTTACGGTGTCAGTAAAGGTCGTGAAGTTCGTGGTTACCGTAGAAGCTGGCGGCCAGACTCGGGGTGGGACCTCAAAGCGTCCAGTAGCTCACAACCCTGTCCTTACCAAAATGAATACTCAGACTATTCCCGTGGTTCTCGACGTCGCCATTCACCTTGCCAGCGGCGGTTGACGCGGCGTTGGAGGCTTGGTTGGCGGAGCTGGCCACGCCCAGCGCGCTGCCGACGGCGCCTGCGCCGGGGATGTAGCCGACCAGGTTCGAGGCGGCGCTCAGGTTGCCGGTTTTATCGTAACTCCAGCGGTAGCTGCCATCTGAGTAGGTGGACTGGCTGTCGGGCACGCCGTAGAGGGCCTGAACTTGGGCTTGCGTGGTTTTGTGCGGGATGAGGTGGGACTGGACGTAAGAGGCGCTGAATTTGTCTTCGCCGCCCATGGAGGCGCAGCCGGAGATGAGGGTAATGGCCAGCGCGCACAGCATTTTTGTTTTCACAGAAATTCTCCTTCCCTGAGTGGTAATCCAATTCTTAGAATTTGTTACAAATTTGAATAATTCGCGATTCTAGCGAGAGAAGTGGGTTTTTCAACTGAGAAAAGGTGCGGCAGTTCGCATTTTCTGCCGTGCAGCAGGCCGTTCGTCTTGAACACGATGCTTTGGGGATGCAGGGCGCCGGTGGGGGCGACGCCCGATGGCGACGTTATTGCTTCAGTCAAATGCTCAAGCGCATCGACAGATCCACCGCCTTTATATCCTTCGTCAACGTCCCGATGGAGATGTAATCCACACCCGTTTCCGCAATCGTGCGCAAGGTCGCGTCCGTGATCCCGCCGCTGGCTTCAAGCTTGGCGCGACCCGCTGTAAGGCGTACGGCTTCGCGCATGTCGTCGAGGCTCAGTTCGTCGAGCATGACGATGTCGGCGCCGCCCTCCAGCGCCTGCTTCAATTCATCAAGGCTTTCGACTTCGATTTCCACGGGTTTGCCGGGGGCGATTTTGTGGGCGGCCGCGATGGCTTGGGCGATGCCGCCGCAGGCTGCAATGTGGTTTTCCTTGATGAGGAACGCGTCGTACAGGCCGATGCGGTGGTTGTGGCAGCCGCCGCAGGTGACGGCGTATTTCTGGGCCAGGCGCAGGCCGGGGAGGGTTTTGCGGGTGTCGAGGAGTTTGACCTGGGTGTCGGCCACCATGTCCGCATAGTGCTGGGCGCGGGTTGCGACGCCGGAGAGCATTTGCAGGAAGTTGAGCGCGCTGCGTTCGCCAGTCAGCAGCGAGCGGGCAGGGCCTTCGAGGTGGAAGAGGGCCTGATTGGGTTTGACCCGATCGCCGTCGGCGACTTGCCAATGCACCGCGACGCGCTGATCCAACTGACGAAACACGCTGTCGACCCACGCTGTGCCTGCGATCACTGCGTCGTCGCGGGAGATGATGGTGGCCTTGGCCAGTCGCTCGGCGGGGATCAGTTGGGCGGTGATGTCGCCACTGCCTACGTCTTCGAGCAACGCACGGCGCACGTTGGCTTCGATTTCGGCGGTCAGCGAGGCAAGACGTAGATTCGGCATATCGGACTCCACTTACTAAGTGCCCGGAGTATAAGGCAGTCGCCTGTACCAACCCACCTGTCTCTCACCCCTCAAATGAATGCATGACCTGCACTTTGTCGGTTTTTTTGCCGTTGATGCGATGGAACGGGATTTCCGTGGTCTATCGGCTCACGTAAGCCTTTGCCCACACCTATATTCCTGGAGGGGCGAAGACACCGCTGGCTAGCGGACAAATTTTGAAAGATACTTCGCCTTGTATTTGACGTCATAGGTTTGACGTTCTGCCTGTACACCCCAGGGACTACACATTGCGCGATCCGTCCATGTGGAGGTTAAGCCTCCACTGGCGATCAGGTTATGGCTGTTGCAGTGGCTGATTTGGTTGAGTTTGACGAGGGGTCCTTGATGCAGAACGACGGTAAAGTAGTGCCTTTGAGCAAGTCGGGTCCGGATCAGCCGGGGTCTTCGCCTGTCGCTCGGCTGCCCGTCGTCCTCCTGCAAGTGCGCGACAAGGCCGCGCAGCAGCTGAAAGAAAGCCTGCAAACCCTGTTCGATAACGCCGACGACACGCTGTTCGAGATGGCTGATCGGGCGCATAACAATGCCGAGCAGAACATCTTCTTCGAGGCCATGCGCGACCTGCGGCTCAAGCGAAAGAGCATCGAGCGCAATTTCCTCGACAAATTCTTCGAATCATTTCTGCGCCTTGGCCAGTACGAAATCTCTGAGCCGATCCTCAACGAGCCTGTGTCCTTCGACAAACTTGCGCTGGTCCACAATGACGACCTTGAGCGTACGGTGGCCGTCGATGCGATGGTGACCAAGGTGGTCAACCGCGACGGCGTGGCCCTGAGTCAGTTGACCACGCGCCTCAATGAGCTGATCCCTCAGCCCGTCACCGACGAAACCAATCCGCTGGGTCCTACACTGCTGTGCGATTTCTTCTTGCAGGCGGGTCGGAATCTGGGCGTTGAAATCAAGGTCAAGCTGATCATCCTCAAGCTGTTCGAGAAGTACGCGCTGGCCGACGCCGATCAGTTGTACGAAGCCGCCAACCAATTGTTGATCGCCGCCGGTGTGTTGCCGGATTTGAAAGTGCTGCCGTCGCGTCGCTCGACGGATCGGTCTTCCAGCGCTGCGCCGACGGGCGAGGCGCAACGGGCTGACAGTGCCGCGCTGGTTCAGGCTGCCGAAAAGCTCGACAAGAGCGTGCAGGAAGTGTTTTCGGCGTTGCAGGAATTGCTGGTGCATGTGCGTGGCAACCTGACGCCGCGCCCGGCCAATGCCTCCGCCGACAGTCGGCCGATTTCCAGCCCGGACCTGCTGCGTCTGCTGTCCCATTTGCAGCAGCACGTGCCGCGCGCCGAGGTGCCGGATGATTTTGATCTGCGTGCTCAACTGGAGCAGTTGATCAGCCGCGTCAGTGCGCGCAGTGGCAAATTCCGCACCGTGGGCACGGTCGATGAGGACGTGATCAACCTGGTGTCGATGCTGTTCGAATTCATTCTCGACGACCGCAATCTGCCGAGTTCGCTGCGCGCACTGATTGGCCGCTTGCAGATTCCGATGCTCAAAGTCGCCGTCATCGACAAGAGCTTTTTCAGCCGTGGCAGCCACCCGGCGCGCCGTCTGCTCAACGAAATCGCCTCGGCTGCGTTGGGCTGGGGCGGGCGTGACGACAGCCAGCGGGACTCGCTCTACACCCGTATCGATCAAATCGTGCAGCGCCTGTTGCATGACTTCGTTGACGATCCGGCGATCTTCACCGAGCTGTTGGTGGATTTTCTCGCCTTCACCAGCGACGAGCGTCGTCGCAGCGAATTGCTTGAACAGCGTACCCGCGATGCCGAAGAGGGCCGGGCGCTGGCAGAGTTGGCGCGTCAGCGGGTGCAGCAAGCGCTCAATGATCGTCTGCTCGGCAAGACCCTGCCTGAAGTGGTCGTGCGGCTGTTGCAGGAGGCCTGGAGCAAAGTGCTGCTGCTGACGTGCCTCAAGCACGGCGAGCAATCCGGCGAGTGGAAGGCCGGTTTGCAGGCGATGGACGATCTGATCTGGAGTGTCGAGCCTCACGACGAAGCCGATGCTCGTCAGAAGCTGTTGGAGCTCGTGCCGGGGCTGCTCAAGTCGTTGCGCGATGGCCTCAGCAGTGCGGCGTTTGACCCGTTCGCCACCAGTGAGTTTTTCAGTCAACTCGAAGCGTTGCATGTGCAGGCGTTCAATCACGTTGCGCGTACGCCGGAAGAAATTGCAGCCGCCGAGCAGCTTGAACCTGTCTATGACGAATCCTCCGACGGGCCTTCGATGATGGCGGTGGTCGAAGAAATCGTGCTGGTCGCGCCAGGCGAGCAAGTGCTGAGCGAGCCTTCACTGCATCTGCCGGAGAACGACGAAGGCTTGTTGCAGGTCGACAAGCTGCGTCTGGGCAGTTGGGTCGAGATTCAGGAAGACGAAGACCACAAGCTGCGCTGCAAGCTCGCGGCTATCGTGGAGCCGAGCGGGCGTTACGTGTTCGTCAACCGGACCGGCATGAAAGTGCTGGAGAAGACGCGCATGGGGCTGGCGGTCGAGTTTCGTCGCGGGACGATTCGAGTGCTGGATGACTCGCTGCTGTTCGACCGGGCGCTGGAGTCGGTGCTGGGGAATCTGCGCAAGCTCAAGGGCTGATGAGGCGGACTTGTCCCTGTAGGAGTGAGCTTGCTCGCGATGACGGATCTTCTGACGCTAAAGCTACTGCGGATGTAAGTGCCTCTTCGCGAGCAAGCTCACTCCTACAAGGGCGCAGGTGATTCATTCGGATGCACGTTGCCTGTTCCCGACTCCCACATCCCCTCTCATCGCGGGCATACTGGCCGCTGTCGATTCACGCTTTAAGGACCCTTCATGCAATTGGACCCCGCCACCGGCTGGTGCCACGGCGCGCACTTTTGTCCTTCGCCGAATTTCAATGCTCGCCCCGACGCGGAAATCTCGCTGCTGGTGATCCACAACATCAGCCTGCCGCCTGCTCAGTTCAAGACGGGCAAGGTTCAGCAATTCTTTCAAAACCGGCTGGATGTCACAGAGCACCCTTACTTTGAGGGCATCGCTGAGCTGCGGGTTTCCGCGCATTTTCTGATCGAGCGTGATGGCGAGCTGACCCAGTTCGTCTCTTGCCTTGATCGTGCCTGGCACGCTGGGGTTTCCGTGTTCGAGGGCCGCGAGACGTGCAACGATTTCTCCATCGGCATCGAGCTTGAAGGCACTGACGATCAGCCTTTCACCGATGCGCAATACGAAACGCTGAGCGCGTTGACCCGGCAGTTACAGCTGGCCTGGCCTGCGATCACGACACAACGGATTACCGGGCACAGCGACATTGCGCCAGGTCGCAAAACCGATCCGGGCCCGTGTTTTGACTGGTCGCGTTTTCGTTCGGCATTGCAGGACTGAATCAAGGAGCAGGTGATGAGTTTTCTGGTGTTGCTGTTGGCCGTGTGGATCGAGAAGTTTTCTGCACTGCGGCAGCGTGTTCAGCGTGATGCCTCCTGGCTCAATCAGTTGGGGCGGCTTGAATCCAATCCCCGTACGGCTAAACGTCCTTGGTGGATTCTGACGCTGACGGTGCTGCTGCCATGCCTCGTGTTGGCGCTGGTGTTGGTGATTGTCAGCTCGGTGGCCTATGGCTGGCTGGCACTGCCGATTCATCTGTGGGTGCTGATCTACAGCCTGGGGCGCGGCGATATCAAAGCCAACCTGGGATCGTTCCGCGACGCCTGCCGGCGCGGGGATCAAGAGGCCGCGGTGCTGGTCGCGGATCGTGATTTGGGCGTGCAGGCCGAGAATGAAGAAGAGCTGCTCGGCGGCGTGCAAACCTATTTGCTGTGGCAGGTCTATCAGGGCTTTTTCGCCGTCATTTTCTGGTACTTCGTGCTGGGGCCTGTGGCCGCGCTGGCTTACCGACTGCTGGCACTGGCCTCCGAACGCGGCAAGACGCCTGCGCTGATTGAAACGGCCACGCAGTTGCGCCACGCCTTCGATTGGGTGCCGGTGCGTTTACTGGCCGCGAGCTTTGCGTTGGTGGGGAATTTCGTCGCGGTCAGTCGTGTGATGCTCAGTGAGTTGCTGAACTGGAACATCAGCGCATCAGCCCTGATCACAAAGGTCGGTTGCGTGGCGGGCGAAGTGCCTGCGCCGGTGGTGGGCGTAGAGGGGGTAAACAGCCTGGACGTGCTCTGGGAATTGCTGATCCGCGCGGCCATCGTCTGGTACGCCGGATTTGCGCTGTTCACGTTGTTTGTTTGAAGTTTTTGCAAAAAATGTCGTCTGACACCGAATCCTGTAGGAGCGAATTCATTCGCGAAGATGTTTCAGGCGACAGAGTTGTGCCGAATGTAACGGTCAATCGCGAATAAATTCGCTCCTGCAGGTGCTCACATCGTTGTCTGAAAGTTGTGACCTCTTTCGAAACATCCATCCTCTGCCAAGGAGACCCCGCATGTCCCATCCGCGTATCGCAAGCATCCTGATCACCAACGACGACGGCATTGACGCACCGGGGCTTGAAGTCCTGGAAGCGGTGGCGCGGGAGTTGGCCGATGAAGTCTGGGTCGTCGCACCGGAGCAGGATCAGAGCGGGATCTCCCATGCCCTCAGCCTTCATCATCCCTTGCGAGTGAAAGCCCGAGGCGAGCGACGTTTTTCGGTGTCGGGCACACCAGCGGATTGCGTGGCCATTGGTATCCGTCAGTTGATGGAAAAACCGCCGCAGCTGCTGCTCTCGGGCATCAACAAAGGCGCGAACCTCGGCGTCGAAACCATGTTCTCCGGCACCGTCGGCGCCGCGATGGCCGGCCTGCTGATGGGGGTGCCGTCGATTGCCCTGAGCCAGTTTTTCACTCGTCGCGATGCGGTGAAGTGGGGCACTGCCCGCGCGTTGGCGCCTGACGTGATTCGCCGATTGATCAGCCTGGAATGGGCCGCTGACGTTTGTATCAACGTAAATTTCCCGGACGTCGAGCCGCGAGAGGCCGGGCCGTTGCAGATCACCCGCCAAGGCATCGGCCGCATGGACGGCCTGAACATCACCCAGCGCACCGACATGCGCGAGCAGGGTTACTACTGGCTCAACATCGACCGTCACGAACGGTCCGATTTCGACGACAGCGAAACCTTCGTCGTGACCCATGGCGGGATCTCCGCCACGCCGTTGCGTTTCGAGCGCACCGATCACGATGTAATGGAACGCTTGAAAGACAGCCTTCCTCAATAGTGCGCAGTTTGCTGGCGGCAGCGATCTTGAAATCGCTGCCGTCGGCAAGCCGGACCCAGACAGCCCGTTCACTCCGTCTGGATAATCGATCCATTCGAGCGATTTCTGTCCTATTCAAACACGGCCATTCACGTCGCTACTTATTGCGAAGTTATGTAATAGATGGCTCTTCGCTACTTGCTGATAAAGTCTGACTTTCTTGCTTAGTAACAAACCTTTGCTATAGCTAAAGCCTCTCAGTTCATCTTAATGAGGCAACGGAATGTCAGTCGCAAAGAAAATGAGCGTGGGACAACTGACCATGTTGACGGCCGTCAACATGTTGGGTTCCGGCATTGTGTTATTGCCCACCAAACTCGCCGAAGTCGGCGGTATTTCAATTCTCTCCTGGCTGATCACGGCCACCGGCTCACTGGCGCTGGCGTATGCGTTCGCGCGTTGCGGCATGCTCAGTCGCAAGACGGGGGGCATGGGCGGGTATGCCGAGTACACGTTTGGTAAATCCGGGAACTACATCACAAATTACACTTACGGCCTCTCATTACTGATTGCCAATGTGGCCATCAGTATTACGGCGGTGGGGTATATCCAGACGCTGTTCGATATAAAGCTGGGCGCGGTGCAAGTCGGCCTCGCAACGATTGCGTTGTTGTGGATTACCACCTTTGCCAACTTCGGCGGCGCGAGCATTACCGGCAAGATTGGCGCTGTGACAGTGTGGGGCGTCATCGCGCCGGTGGTGCTGGTCTCGACCATCGGCTGGTTCTGGTTCGACAGCAGCATCTACGCGGCGGGCTGGAACCCTCACGACAAAACCTGGTACGAGGCCGCGGGCGCATCGGTGGCAATCACACTGTGGGCGTTCCTCGGGCTAGAGTCGGCGTGCGCCAACGGTGACGCTGTGGAAAACCCCGAGAAGAACGTACCCATTGCCGTGCTGGGTGGAACGCTGGGCGCAGCGGTGATCTACATCGTGTCCACCAACGTCATTGCAGGCATCGTCGAAAACGCCGAGCTGGTGTCCTCCACCGCGCCTTTCGGCCTGGTGTTCGCCAAGATGTTCACCCCCCTGATCGGCAACGTGGTGATGGGGTTGATGGTCCTGGCCTGCATCGGTTCGCTGCTGGGCTGGCAGTTCACCGTCGCGCAGGTGTTCAAGAGTTCGGCAGACACCGGTTACTTCCTGCCGATCTTCGCCAAGGCCAACAAACACGGGGTGCCGATCATCAGCATGCTGATCCTGCTGGCAATGCAGACGGCCATGGCCCTGCTGACCATCAGCCCCGACCTAGCCAAGCAGTTCGACACCCTCGTGAACCTCGCGGTGGTCACCAATCTGGTGCCGTACATCCTGTCCATGGCGACGCTGATGACCCTGCAAAAAGTCTCGAACGTGCCCGCCAACAAGGCACTTATCACCAACATCGTTGCCTACATCGCTGCGGCCTACAGTTACCTCGCGCTCTACAGTTCCGGCGAGCAGGCGCTGATGCTCGGCGGCGTGGCGACCATCGTCGGCTACACGCTGTTCGGTTTCGTCAACACGCGACTGATCAAACTGGAGGCCCTCAACAATAGCGTTCCGACCCAGACCGTGTCGGCGCAGCACATCGTAGGCGAGCCGATCCCCGTGAACAGCTTGCCGCTTAACACCGTGAATCAGGCCACATTGGAGACTCAACCATGACGGAATACAGACACCTGCTCGGCATGCTGGCGCTCCTGGTTACCAAGCAGCCCGACAAACGCAGCGTGTTCGGCCGGGCCTTGATCCAGCTGATCAGCGATGTCGAAGAACGCTCCATCAGCGTGCTGACCTCGGAGAGCCTGAGCGACGCCAAGTCGATCCTCAGCACTGACCCGGCGATCCAGTGCGTTCTGCTCAGTTGGGAGATGGACGACAGCCCGGACCACCAGGAATGCATCGACCTGCTCACCACCCTGCGCGAGCGCAACACCCGGGTGCCGGTGTTTTTGATCAGCGACCGCAGCACCGCGTCCAGCGTGCCACTGATCGTCATGCAGCACGCCGACGACTTCATCTGGCTGCCGGAAGACACCAGCCGCTTCCTCAGCGGGCGCATCATGGCCGCCATCGAACGCTATCGTCAGGCGGTGTTGCCACCGATGTTCGGCGCGTTGCTCAAGTTCGCCCGCAGCTACGAATATTCCTGGCACACACCGGGGCATGCGGGCGGCACGGCGTTTCTGAAAAGCACTGCGGGCCGGGCGTTCTACGAGTTTTTCGGGGAAAACTTGCTGCGCTCTGACCTTTCGATTTCGGTCGGCGAACTCGGCTCGTTGCTCGACCACAGCGGCCCCATCGGCCAAGGCGAACGCTACGCCGCCAAGGTCTTCGGCGCCCATCGCACGTACTACGTGACCAACGGGTCGTCGATGTCCAACCGCGTCATCCTCATGGCGAGCGTCACGCGTGATCAGATCGCTCTGTGTGATCGCAATTGTCACAAGTCCGCCGAGCACGCGATGACCCTGTCGGGTGCGATTCCGACCTATCTGGTGCCGACCCGCAACCGTTTCGGCATCATCGGCCCGATCCTGCCGCAGACCCTGAGCGCCGAGGGCGTGAAAGCCGCTATCGTCAGTAACCCGCTGGTCAAAAGCCACATCGACCCGAAGCCGGTGCACGCCATCGTCACCAACTCCACCTACGACGGCCTGACCTACAACGTCACCCGCGTCGAAGAGCTACTGGGGCAGAGCGTCGATCGGCTGCATTTCGACGAGGCGTGGTACGGCTATGCGCGCTTCAACCCGCTGTACAAGGACCGCTTCGCGATGCACGGCAATCCGGACGATCACGACCCGACGAAGCCGACCGTGTTCGCCACGCAATCAACCCACAAACTCCTGGCGGCGCTGTCTCAGGCGTCGATGATCCACGTGCGCAATGGGCGCAATCCGATTCCTCACGGGCGCTTCAATGAGTCCTACATGATGCACGCTTCGACCTCGCCCAATTACGCGATCATGGCTTCGTGCGACGTCAGCTCGGCGATGATGGAGGCTCCCAGCGGGCAGATTCTGACCAACGAATCCATCGAAGAAGCCATCGCGTTCCGCCAGGTGATCTCGCGCATGCAGAGCGACATGCTCAGCAACGATGACTGGTTTTTCTCGTGCTGGCAGCCGCCGTCAGTGCCGGTCGGCGCGACCTCGATTCCGTTTCACGAAGTCGATCCGCTCAAGCTCAAGACCGACCCCAATTGCTGGGTGCTGCACCCGAATGAGGTGTGGCACGGCTTCGGCAACATCGAAGACGGCTACTGCATGCTTGACCCGATCAAAGTGTCGATCCTCAGCCCCGGCATGGGCGACGACGGCAACCTGCTCGACTTCGGTATCCCGGCGTGTGTGCTCAGCGCGTACCTCGGGCGGCAGGGGATCGTCGTCGAAAAAACCACTGATTTCACGATTCTGTTTTTGTTCTCCATCGGCATCACCAAAGGCAAGTGGGGCACGCTGGTGAACGCGCTGTTGGACTTCAAGCGCGACTACGACACCAACCTCGAACTGGAGCTGTGCCTGCCCGATTTGCTGACCGCCAATCAGCAGCGCTACACAGGGATGGGCTTGAAGGACTTGTCCGAAGAAATCTTCGCGGCCATGAAAAAGAACAAAACCACAGCGACCATGGCCCAGGCGTTCGGCACGCTGCCCAAGGCGGAGTTCAGCCCGGTGGAGGCGTACGAAAAACTGGTCAGAAACGAAGTCGAGCAAGTGACGCTGGAAGAGGCCGCCGGCCGCATCGCCGCGACAGGCATCGTGCCTTATCCGCCCGGCATTCCGCTGCTGATGCCGGGCGAACACGTAGGGGCCACGGACGGAGCGGTGCTGGCGTATCTCCGGGCGCTGGAGAGTTTCGACAAGTCGTTTCCGGGGTTCACCCATGACACCCATGGGATCGAGAGCGAGGCGGGGGTTTATCGGTTATTGGTGTTGAAATAGAGGCGTGAACCTGTGGGAGCGAATTCATTCGCGATTCGCTCCCACAGCAGATGGGTTGCGCTGTGACTACCTCAATTGCTTTGAATCTTCTGCAACGCCTGCTGGGTCAATGACACACACTCCCGCGCCCCGTCATCGTTGTGCCGCGCCAGTGCCGATTCGGCGCGGTGGACGGTGGTGTCGACGTCGCTTCTCACGGCATCGCTGAGGTTGGGCTTGGCGACTTTTGCATCTCGAACTTTGCTCAGATTCATCTGGCACTGGCTGTTGTCATCGTTGGCAGTCGCCGTGAAGGGCAGGGCGAATGCAGTCAGGAGCAGGCCGGTGAGCAGGGCGTGTTTCATGTTGTTTTCCGCAGAAAGGTAGGTAAGGGGTTCGTGATCTGTACGAACCTGCTGCATGAGACAGCGGATTTCGGATTTCTGCCAGATGGCGAATTGCTTTAACTGCAAAACCCTCAGGACTTCCCGCTGGACGGCAAGCCACTGCGCTACCATGTCGCGGCGTCCTGATGCGTGACGCCCCGAAGCCAGCCGCCGAGCCGCCCCGATGGACATTGACCTCGCCCGTACCTTCCTCGAAATCGTTCGCCACGGCAGCCTGATGGCCGCCGCCGAAGAGCTGCATGTCACCCAGACAGCGATCACGGCGCGGGTGCAGAAACTGGAAAGTCACCTGAATTGCACGCTGTTCATCCGCAATCGTACCGGCGCCAAACTGACCCCCGACGGCGAAGCGTTCGTGGTGTTCGCCAATCAACTGGTTCAGACCTGGGACGCTGCACGGCGCGAGTTGCCCTTGCCGGATGGCTACCGTCACGTGCTGCGGGTGGGCGCCGAAATGAGCCTGTGCAACCCGTTGATGCTCAGTTGGGTGCGCGAGATCCGGAGCTCGATCCCCGAGTACGCGCTGCATTCCGAAGTGAAGGACGGAGATGCGCTGATGAAAGACGTCGAGCGCGGGGTACTCGATGCGGCGCTGGTCTACCAGCCCGCGTATTGGCCGGGGTTGCAGGTCGAAGAATTGCTCGAAGAAAAGCTGATTCTGGTGCGCGTCGTCGGCAAATCCGAGCCCTACGTGTACATCGACTGGGGCCCGGCGTTTCGTCAGCAACACGATGCCGCGATGCCGGAGTATTCCCGCGCTGCTGTGGCCTTCAACCTGGGGCCGTTCGCGTTGCAGTACATTCTGGACAATGGCGGCGCCGGTTACTTTCGAACGCGCGTGGTGCAGTCCTACATTGATCGCGGAATCATGGAACGTGTGCCCTTGGCCCCGGAGTTCAGCTATCCGACCTATCTGGTCTATTCACGGGAAAATCCTTCATCGACGCTGCAAAAAGCGGTCGAATTGCTGCGAGAGATTGCGCGCGAGAAGGGTGATTGGTCCCAGCGCTGGGACCCGTTGATTTGAGGCCGTGCGTCAGTCGATCAGGCTGATGATGCCGATCACTTTGCGATCCGCGTCGAGGACCGGCAGGTACATGCGGCCTTGTCCGCCCAGCATCTTCATCACGTCGGCCACCGAATGCTCAAGTGACACGCCTTGCGTGCTGCGCTCGATGATCTGCGCTGTATCGATGTCGGTCCGGTTGCGGTGCTGCGCGTGAGCCTCGGTCTTGTGCAGAATCGCCTCAAGGTCCTCCCGCGACACGTCGACGAAGGTGCCGACGTCATCCAGCGCCTTGTCCAGATCGGCGCTGTTGAAGTGGCTGACTGACGACTCAGTGGACGGCGCGGGCGTCGCATTGGCCTGCGCGCGTGGGTAACGCATCCGCGTCAGGTTGTTGTAGACCAGCGCCGTCACCAACAGGCAACCGGCGTTGAGCATGATCGGCAGCAGCGCATGCCAGTCCGGACCGGTAAGCGCCTGGCTCGATGTGATGACGCTGAACGCAACGCCTGCCGCCGGTGGATGCAAGCAGCGGCAGACGCACATGCTCAGGATCGCCAGAAAGATCGCCACGCCGATGGCGGTGATGCTGCCGCCAAACAGGTGAAAACACAGCAGCCCGACCAATGCCGATATCAAGTAGCTGCCCATGATCGCCCAAGGCTGCGCCAATGCACCGGTGGACACAGCAAACAGCAAAACCGCAGAAGCGCCGAGAGGCCCCAGCAGATGCAGCGTTGCCTCGGTGCCGAACAGTTGGCGGCTGAGCAACACGGTGACGAGGATGCCAAGACCCGCACCCAACGCTGCACGGGACCATTCAGCAGGATGGGTGTTGAGAGAGTGAGGGATGAAGCTGCGCAGAAGCGTTTTCAAAACGAGCGATTCCGGGGGTGAAAAAGGAGTTCGCCGGTCGCGGCTGAACTCCTGCACAAAAGGGGCAAGTGCGATTGATTTTTCAAAGGGCGGCAGACAGTGGGGCATTGTTGCGGCAATGACCCGGTCGCCTTGAAGCGGGGTCGATTGTGGTCAGAAAACCGCACTTAGACAAATTCGAAATAATGCAGCTTCACTTCAGCAATTTTGAATTATTGGCGATTTTCATACGCGGATACGACCACGGCTCAAAGAAGTTGAGCTGAAGCGATAGGTGCAATGAGAGATGTCAGAGTAACGAGGGGAGGTGTGGGGATAAAGCAACAGGCCATTGACCTGGCGGGCATCGAGATTTGAACTCGTACCTGCCTGCATCAATGGCCTGTGGTTACAGACTGCGCGACTGAGCCTGTTGACGGGTTCGTTGGGCCGGGCGCGCGGCTTCGATTTCCAGCAAGTGGGTGTTCAACACGTTCGTCAAAAACCGGAACTGATCGTTGAACCCCACCACTTCGTTACTGAAGTGGTTTTCCGCTGCGGGCATCATGAAGGCATCGAAACGATTGTCTTTGACGAGGCCGTGGCGGTCTTTGCGGGTGATGACATGTTGTGAGTAGTAGTTCTTGCCGAACTTGGGAAAACTAACGTGCAAGGTGACGTCTCGGGTCATGTCGATAACTCCGCATCAAGCTGAAAAAGCAAAGGTAAAAGCTGCTGATAAGTGTCAGCTACTTGGCCTTAGTTGGCCGGTGCCATAACACGATTGACCTTTTCGTCCGCCGTGGCTTGCACGGGTTCCAGCGCGAAAAGTTTGAGGGCGACGACGTAGCTGGTGAAAGCTGTCAGCGTCAAGCAAGTCAGAAGATGAATAACCATTTTTCCTGCCCTCGGTCGTGTTTGGGTGTGATGGCGATGTTACGCCCCTCAGTTTTGAGCGGAAGGCAATCGCGGGAATGTTGGTTATCGATGGGAATGATGGTTGGCGAAGGAACTTGGCCTGAGGCAGGCCCTGTGGGAGCAGTCGGAGGTTACGACGGCCGCGATGCGTCATGCCTGACACACCGCGTTCACTTATCTGCGGATACCCGGCGCTTGATGGGCAATCAGGCTCGAATTGTCTCGCTATAGCGATAGGTCGCCACGCAAGCCAGTGCCAGGCCGCTGAGCGCGACCAGCCCACCGACCAGGCCGATATTGGCGACGCCCAACTGGCTGATCACCATGCTGCCCAGCAACGCGCCGCCACCGATGCCGATGTTGTAGATGCCCGAGTGCAGCGACATCGCGACGTCTGTGGCGTCCGGCGCCATGGCCAACACCTTGGCCTGCATGACCAGGCCGAAACACATGATCGCCATGCCCCAGACCACGCTCAGCGCCGCAACCCACGAGGCCTTGCCTGACATCGGCAACAGCAGAATCAGACACAGCGCCAGCGCGCCGATGGCCGCAATCAGCAACCCGCGTGGATAGCGGTTGTTGTAGCGACTGAACACGATCGAGCCCAAAACGCCTGCACCACCGAACAGCAAGAGGACGATGGTGATCATGTCACCGCTCATCTTCCCGACGATCTGTGCGAAAGGTTCGATGTAGCTGTAGGCCGTGAACTGCGCGGTGATCACCAGCGCCGTCAGCACGTACAGCGACACCAGCGCCGGGCGTTTGAAGAGGATTGGCAGGCTGCGCAGCGAGCCCGAGTTCTGGCTCGGCAACAACGGTAGCGATTTCATCAACACCAGTACGGTCAGGGTCGCCGCACCGCCAATGGCCAGGAATGTTGTCCGCCAGCCCAGCGCTTCGCCCAGCACCCGTCCCAGCGGAATGCCCAATACCATCGCCAGTGATGTGCCGGTCGCAAGCAAGCCCAACGCCTGCACCTGTTTGCCCGCAGGCGCCACGCGCACGGCAAGCGACGCCGTGATCGACCAGAACACCGCATGGGCCAACGCAATCCCCACGCGACTGACCAACAACATCCCGAAGCTCGACGCCACACTCGACATCACATGGCTGGCGATGAACAGGATGAACACGAACATCAGCAGCTTGCGCCGCTCGATGTTGCGCGTCATCAGCATCATCGGCAGCGACGTCAACGACACGATCCACGCGTACACCGTCAGCATCAGACCGACCTGAGCGGTGGTCATGTCGAAACTGTGGCCGATGGCGCTCAACAACCCGACCGGTACAAATTCCGTGGTGTTGAAAATGAAGGCCGCGAGGGCCAGCGCAATGACGCTGAGCCAGCTACCCGTTTGAGCATCGGTCGTGTTCATGAAAGGACGCATCAGCCTCAAGGAAAAAATCCGACAACAAAGCCGCCAGCCTCACACGCAAAACGCCGACAAGCAGAAACGCCGCACAGGGTGGGAACCGAGGCGGTGTATGCAGTCAGCAAACTATTATGGGTATGGGGGGTACGACCAGATGAGGCGCAGTGTACGTGGTTGTTAACGTTGTCACAACGGGGTGACCCCTGCGTCAAAATGGCCCACTCGCAGGTTCGCTAATCAATCATTCGCCCTTCATTGCATCTTGCCGCTCACTTGACGCGCCCTCGATGCTGAACTTATCTGGATAACTATAGGGAGTCACGACTCGATGCAGCTGTTCGCATCGGTATCTAAATGGACGTAAATATCCCGGGTATATCCCGCAGGAGTATTTCTGATGAAGCGGCCCATTGGGGCTAGCGTCAGCAATGTTCTCTATTTGTCTTGCGTATCTATGTTGTTATTGCCAGCCACGGAGATTAATGCCGCCTGTTCGCTCACCCCGAGTGCAGGCAATGACAGCTATGTCTGCGACAGCGGTACAAGTGCGGGAGTGACCGACTTACAGGGCAGCAACACCCTGAACTTCCCCGCCGGGGGCACCGGCACCATTAACGGCGATGTGCAGTTGGGGCCGGCAGCAGATCAAGTGCTGATGGATTCCGGCACGATCCAGGGCCGCCTCGACATGGGGGATGGCGCCAACGTGCTGCGTATCGGCGCAGGCACCGTCACCGGCGCCGTCCAGCAAGGGGCGGGGCCGGATATCTTCCAGATGACCGGCGGCTCGATCCTCTCGCTTTCCCAAGGCGACACCCGCGACACCTTTTTCATGAGCGGCGGCACCATCGTCGGCGCGTTCGAAGATGGCGATGTGGCGACCATGACCGGCGGTACGATTGGCCGCGTCGACATGAAACTCGATAACAACATCTTCGACATGTCGAACGGGCGAATCATCGGCAATCTGGTGACGGGCTTGGGCCGGGACATCATCATCGTGTCGGGCGGCAGTATCGGCGGCAACGTCAGCGTAAGTGGCGGCAACGACAACGTCACGGTCACCGGCGGCGTCATTTCAGGTGAGATACGCACCAGCCTTGGCAATGATGTGTTTGTCTGGAACGGCGGCGGGCAGATCAACTCCGCCGTGCTGATGGGCGATGGCGACGATACCGCGCGGGTAGCGAACCTCACTGAAAGCCAGCTTGCGGCCACGCCGTCACTCGATGGTGGTCTTGGCGCCGATACCCTGACCTTCAGCAACACCGCCTCAGCCAACCCCGCCCGTTACGTGGGTTGGGAAACCGTCAACCTCAACGACGGGTCGCGCCTGGACCTTGGCAACGGCAGCTTATTCCTCGGCGACAGTGCCAGCGCCACTGGTACCTTCAACATTGATGGCAGCAGCATACTGACCTCGACACAAGGCGCGGTTCGTCCCTATCAAGCGGATCAACTGGCCACCCTGAACAATGCCGGGGTCATCGACCTGACCCGAGGCAGCTCGGTCGCCGGTGACACCTTCAGCGTCTACGGCAATTACGTCGGTGCGGGCGGTCAGTTGTGGGTGAAGACGGTACTCGGCGATGACCAGTCGGCCAGCGACAAACTGGTCGTCTCCCAAGGCTCGATCAGCGGCCATACGCAACTGAGTGTCACCAATCTCGGTGGCCTCGGCGGGCTGACCCAGTCCAACGGTATCGAAGTCGTTCAGGCGCTCAACGGGGCCACCAGCACAACCGACGCCTTTGCCCTGAAAGGCTCGCTGTCCGCAGGCGCTTATCAGTACTACCTGTTCAAGGGCGGCGTGACGGCGGGGACTGAAAACAATTGGTATCTGCGCTCCTCGGTGGCGGCCGTGGGGCTGTTTTCCGTCCCGCCTTCGGCGCCCGTGGCAGTCGTGCCGCCTGTGACCACCCCCGTCGCCGCAGCGCCGCCCACCGTGAGCGCCGACGAACCGCCCGTTGAAGCACCGACCGCTGCCCCTGTGGCGCCGCCTGATCCGCCGGCTACGTCTTCAACCGCGCAGGCCGCGACCTCTCCCGAACCCGCCGCCACTACACCGCCGGTTCCGCAGGCCGTCCCGGGTGAAGCGCCCATTGCGTTGTATCGGCTCGAAGTGCCTGTCTATTCGGTCATCGTGCCCGCTGCGCAGATGATGACACTGTCTGCCCTGGGGACCTTTCACGAGCGGCAAGGCGATCAAAGCCTGCTGGCTGAAACCGGCATGGTGCCCGCCGGGTGGGGGCGCCTCTATGGTGATGACCTCAAGAAAAGCTGGTCAGGCACTGCGTCTCCCCGTTTCGATGGCTCGACGCACGGCTACCAGATCGGCCACGACCTCTTTGCCTCCGCCCTCGACGCCGGTCAGACGCAACGCCTCGGTTTCTTCGTGGGCCAAAGCCGTTTGCGCGGCGACGTCCAAGGCTTCGCCGAAGGCTTCCAGCACCGCAAGGCCGGCCATCTTAAACTCGAAGGCGACCACGTCGGTGCGTACTGGACATTGGTCGATCCCAGCGGCTGGTACCTGGATGCCGTCGCCATGGGCACCCGCCTGAACGGCACCAACCGCTCCGACCGCGGCGTCAAACTCGACACCGATGGCCACGCCGTCACCCTGTCACTGGAAAGCGGCTACCCGCTGCCGATCTCGGAACACTGGATACTCGAACCCCAAGCGCAAATCATCCGCCAACGCATCGACCTGGATAAACAGAACGACGGCATCTCCGACGTCGCCTTCGACGCCCAAACCTACTGGACCGGCCGACTCGGCGCGCGCCTCAAAGGACGTTACGTCGTCAGCGGAACTCCCGTTGAGCCGTACCTGCGTGCTAACGCCTGGCACACCTTCAACGGCCGGGACACCGTCACCTACAACGGCGTGGACCGTATCAAGAGCGAGCATCGCGCATCCTCGGCCAACATTGGTGCAGGCGTTGTGGCGAAGCTGTCGACCAGCGTCAGCCTGTATCTGGCCGTGGATTACAGCGCAAACCTGGACAGCGAGGTGTTGGAGGGCAGCAGTGGAGAGGTGGGGGTTAGGGTGAGTTGGTAGTCTTTTCGCGTGTTTGCCGTTCAGGCGCGGCAGCAAGCGTGGCATCAGCGTCCGTCCCGGTAAGGATCATTCGAAAGGTGCCCACCAGAGGCCTCAGCGTCACCCGATGCCACGCCGCCCACAGTGGCATGGTGAAGGTCAGCCACGGCAGTTCCCGGAACACGACCCCCGGATGCGCCGACTGGTTGAGGCTTTTTTGAGTCATCGCAATGCCCAATCCTGCCGCCACCAAACCTAACGCCGTATAAGGCTCGGCGGCCTCAAGACGTATCTCCGGCGTGAAACCGGCGCGGATGCACGCGGCGACAAAGTCATCATGAGGATTCTGGCTCTGGCTCGACTTCACGCCGATCCAGTCGAGGTTTTCTAGATTGGCCGGGGTCAGCCGCTCGATGCTCGCCAGCGGATGATCGGCGGGCAGTGCGAGCAGCATCGGGTCTTCCAGCAATTGGCGGCACGTCAGGTCCGGGTCGTCATCGACAGGAGGCTCGCTGACCAGCGCCACGTCCAGGCTGCGCTGGCGCAGGCCTTCCAGTTGATCCGCCGAACTGAGGTTGTACAGCGCGACGTGAACCCCCGGCCGAATGGCGCGCACTTCACTCAGTGCCTTTGGCAGCACGTTGGCGTGCATGGCGTTCTCGATGTAGCCGATGCACAGACCGCCTTCTTCGCCGCGTCCCAGGCGCTTGCCCAGCGACTCCAGCCGATTGGCGTGTGTCAGCAATGCCCGAGCTTCGGTGAGGAAAGTACGGCCATCCACTGTCAGACGAATCCGCTGCTGAGTGCGCTCGAAGAGGATGAGACCCAAGCGCTCTTCCAGTTGCGCAATCTGACGGCTCAATGGCGATTGCGAGATGTGCAAACGCTCAGCGGCGCGACCGACATGCTCCTCTTCGGCAACGACGACGAAATAACGAAGCTGGCGCAAATCCAACATGATGATGCTCTACAGGTCTCAAGTGTTGCTTATTGTGTCTTGGACGGTCTCGTCTTGGCAATCTAGGATCTGCTCAATGGTCGCAACAGCGGCCCACAATTGATCCGGAGAACCACCATGAGCTTGAAAGACAAACTCCCTGGCGTCATCGGTTTTGGCACCGCTCCACTGGGCAACATGTTCCGCAACATCCCTGAAGCAGAAGCGGCGGCGACCGTCGATGCTGCTTGGGCTGCTGGCGTCCGCTACTTCGACACCGCCCCGTTCTACGGCGCGGGCCTGTCGGAAACCCGCCTCGGCGATGCGCTGAAAAAATACAACCGAGACGAATACGTGCTCAGCACCAAAGTCGGCCGCGTCATCCTCGACGAGCTCGACAACAGCGCCCGCGACCTCGGCGAAAAAAGCGGCGTGTTCGAACACGGGCTGCGCAACAAAATCGTCAACGACTACAGCGCCGATGCCACGCTGCGCTCCATCGAAGACAGCCTCAAACGCCTGAAAACCGATCGCCTCGACATCGTCTGGATTCACGACATCGCCCAGGATTTCTACGGCGACGAGTGGCTGCGCTACTTCGAACAGGCCCGCACCGGCGCTTTCAGAGTGCTGACCCGCCTGCGCGAAGAAGGCGTGATCAAAGCCTGGGGCTTGGGTGTGAATCGCGTCGAACCCATCGAACTGACTCTCGGCCTCGACGACGCCAAACCCGACGGCTTCCTGCTCGCCGGACGCTACACGCTGCTGGATCACGAACGTGCCCTGCAACGCCTGATGGGCGAGGCGCGCGCGCAAAACACCGACATCGTCGTCGGCGGCCCCTACAGCTCAGGCATCCTCGCGGGCGGCACCCACTTCGAATACCAGAAGGCCAGCCCGCAAATCATCGCCAAGGTCGAGTACATCAAACGCATCGCCCAGGCCCACAACGTCGACATCAAAGCCGCCGCGCTGCAATTCTCGCTTGCCAACCCAGCCGTCGCAGCGGTAATACCTGGAGCCAGCCGCCCTGAGCGGATCGCAGAAGACATCGCCGCGCTCAACTCCGTCATCCCCGCAGCCTTCTGGAAAGACCTGCGCGACGCCCGACTGATCGCAGTCGACGCCCCTGTTCCGGCATAACGACCCACACGCTCTTGAACGAAAACCCGCGACGGCTCCACATAACGCCGTCGCCGGTCAAACCCCAAATTCTGGAGAAACACCATGGCACACGCATCTGCAACCCTCGACATCCCGGCTTCGGCCGACACCGTCTGGAAACTCGTCGGCGGCTTCGACTCGCTGCCCGACTGGCTGCCCTTCATCCCGAAAAGCGAACTCAGCGAAGGCGGCCGCGTCCGCACCCTGCAAACCCCGGATGGCGACACGATTATTGAACGGCTTGAAGGGTTTGATAATGATGGGCGGTGGTACAGCTATTCGATTACCCAGGCTCCGTTTCCTGTGACGGGGTATCGGGCGACTTTGCGGGTTGAGGCTTTGGATAGCTCGGGTACGGCTCGGGTGACCTGGTCGGCTGACTTCACGCCGGATGGGGTTTCTGAGGGAGAGGCTGTGGAGTTGTTTGATGGGATTTTCACCAGCGGTCTGGAGGCGATGAAGGCGAATTTTGCGGGGTGAGGGGCGGCTTTTATACCCTCGTAAATCGCTGTGAACTGAACCTGACCCAGCGCAAATACCGATTTCCTTCGCAATGCTCTGAGCAGTCATCGGTGATATGAAGGACGGCGGCCAACAGTTTGGCCTTAGCTTGGGTTTGTAAGGCGCATCACCTGGTTCAGAATGGGCGCCTATCACCAGAGTCCGTAGCCGCTTCGAGACAGGCTACGGACCATCTGCTTCTGAATATCACAAAGCCAGTGCGTCAACCGCCTTGCTGAGTTCATCAACATTAGACCATCGCATCGTGCCGGGCGGAAGCTGCCCGCCTATTTTTCCCAGATACATCAGAAGGTCGTTACTTTTTTTCTCACATCGGCGTCTTTGCGCACTTTCTCCCAAGCGCCATAAGGTTTCTCGCCATCAGCGGGCTCTCCGAACATGGCTTCTTCAAAGTTCGGCACTGATGCTACAAGCGTTGCGCTATGATTCGGGGCGGCAGCGACTATTTCAAGTATTTGCTCATTTGCTGGCCAGGCGGAATTAGCTCGAACCGCTCCCTTTTTGGTGATGATGGTTTTTCTATCGGAGTCGTGCAGCACTGCATACGGGCTGCCAAATTGATTAAGTATTTTGCAAAGTGCAATAATTGTGTATTTTCCGCGTGCCCGGACAATATGAATTTCACCGAATAAGCTTCTATTGGACTCCACTACCTCTTTAAATGCTGAGTGTTCAGTGTCCCCCTCGACAACAATAGTTTTACCTCCGAAGAAGAATTCCGCCACAAATGGATCGTACATGTTTAAAAGTTTTAACTCTTCTCTGTCTTCATCGCTCAGCTTTACTTTCTCTGGTCAAAAAATAGTGGTTCCTGAGACATCGCCGCCAATTTCGCGCTCGACACGCACAATCGATGTGTTATTTCTCGAAAGGTCGATGAATACGGGAGAGTGTGTGGTAACCATAACTTGCCACTTGCCTGCCATGGGCAGTGAATAAAGAACGTTACACGCATCTCTGATTGCGCTTGGGTGTAAACACATTTCTGGTTCATCAAGCAGAAGAACGTGTGGTCGTTCTGTCAGGTCAGCTTTCGGACTTTTCGTTCGTTTGTGCTCAGCAAGGATACGAAGCGCGGTCCATAGCAGTGTTCGGCGCGCCCCACTTCCTTGATGTTCAAGAGTCGACTGATGGCCCTCGGTAGGTCCCATTCGAAGAAGCGGTAACGATTTAAAAAAGTTTAAAACTTTTTCGAGATCTTCCTCTGGTCTGGCGTCAAGGGTTATAGAGTATCCTGGGAATACATCCGAAATCGACTTGTTCAGATTTTCTTGCACGTCCTGTATCGCAGTGACCGCATCTTTTGCTACCTGCTTTTGAAGGGTTCCTACGGACTGCAGTAGTAATTCGTACTGGCTCTTCTCTTCTTGGTCTTCACTTTTTTGCAGCTTACTTCCTTGATTTTTTCTTTGATGGCTTCTTGCAGTAATAGAACAATCTCAGCAGCTTGTTTTTCCGGGTCGTCAAATGCTTCTATGCGATGAGTTTCTGGGCGATTAATTTGAGCAATCGCAGCGGCGCCCCAAGGGCCATGATTATCATCCCAAGCGTTTTTAGTTGTATCAAAGCCGCGCTTTTCGGGCTTGCCAATATCCTTCCATGTCCAGCGTTCGCGTACGTGGCGGTCGCCATTTTTTTTAACATCCATCCATTGCTGGGCTGGAAACTTGCTATTTTCATACAGAACTGTTTCTAGTTCAATTGTTGGGTGTGACTCTGTATCGTCGATGTCAGGAACTTTTGCATTGGGAAAATCTTCTATTGTTAATTCGCCAAGCTTGCCCGATTGCATTACCACTTCATAAGCTCTTAATACAGAGTTTTTTCCTGCGTTGTTTGGTCCCACCAATACGACGATGTCATCTAACTCAATCGTTACGGGTTTTTTTCCTATGGCTCTAAAATTGGAAATAATCAATTTGTGCAATCTGGCTCTCGGTGCTATCTCAGCTTTTTGCTCAGGTTTGTCGATAGATTTCGGTTTGGTAGCCATGTTCCCTCACAGACGTTCCTGCGACGATATTGCCGCAAGGAAAATATGGCACAAAATCAGCTTTCCAGTTGTCTATTAGGTTCGTGTCATGAGCCAGGTATCTCCCACATCTGCGGCTTTTTTTCCGACATAAGGAAGACCAATGTCAGACCTCCGCTCGGCAGAACAGAGACGGAAAATCATGCAGTCCGTCGGAACCGCTGACACGGGGCCAGAAATGATCGTACGCAGAGTGCTCCACGCCTTAGGCTATCGGTACAGGTTGCACCGGAAAGATTTGCCTGGAAAACCAGACATCGTTTTTGCAAAAAAAACTAAGATCATTTTTGTTCACGGCTGCTTTTGGCATGGACATGCGTGCCCAAAGGGGCGCCTACCCAAAAGCCGGTTGGAGTATTGGGAACCTAAAATTGATCGTAACCGCCACCGGGATCGCACTACCGAGGACGCCCTTCGTCTCAAGGGATGGGACGTTTTGACTGTGTGGCAGTGCGAGCTCAAGGATCTGCACTCCTTACGGTGTCGTTTGTCGGCGTTCCTTGGGCCCAGTAAAAAACCGATCGACATCTGATCCGGAATCGCGTAAATTCCACGCCTCGTATGAAGGCGATGATTTTTCACGCCGTGGGAGGAACTCAGATGACACGACCAATTGGAATAGATCTCTTTGCTGGGGCTGGTGGAATGTCCCTAGGCTTCGAGCAGGCGGGCTTTGACATTGTAGCTGCCGTAGAGATCGACCCAATCCACGCCGCCGTGCATTCTTACAATTTTCCTAACTGTGTGGTCATTCCTCAGTCGGTATCCACGTTGACTGCTGAAGACATTCGTGAGACCGCGAATATTGGTGGTCGGAAAGTAGATATCGTTTTTGGTGGCGCTCCATGCCAGGGCTTTAGCTTAATGGGGCAGCGCGCCCTCGATGATCCGCGTAACTCGCTGGTCAAAGATTTTGTCCGCATTGTCGTAGGTTTGGAATCTTCATATTTTGTTTTTGAGAACGTTAAAGGCATTACAGTAGGGCGGCACAAACAGTTTCTTGCGGAACTTATTGAAGAATTTCAGAGCAACGGCTATGACGTCCTGCCTTGGCGAGTACTCAATGCAGCGAACTATGGGGTTCCGCAGGAAAGAGAGCGTTTGATTTTAATTGGTGCGAAGCGTGGGCTAAAACTTCCAGAGTATCCAGAACCGATAACTAGGTCGCCTAGATCATCTCTACTCCTCGATGCCCAGTTGCCGGAGGGCCCTTCCTGCCATGACGCTTTGGGTGACATTCCTGATGCAGAAGATTATGACGCGTTAAATGAAAGCGATTCAACAGCCGTCGAGTGGGGGCGTCCGAGTGCCTACGCTAAAGTTCTCCGCGACATGATTGCTGACTCCACCTACTACGGCTACAAAAGAAAATGGAACAAGGAACTTCTGACAAGCAGCCTTCGTACCAATCATTCTGAACTATCTCGTGCTCGCTTTGCGTCAACCGAGATGGGCCAAGTGGAGCCTACCTCTCGATTTTTCAAACTTCACGCTAAAGGCGTATCTAATACTCTTCGCGCGGGCACAGATTCTGCGCGTGGCGCATTCACCAGTCCTAGACCTATCCATTACAAGTATCCTCGCTGCATCACTGTGCGAGAAATGCTCCGCTTGCATGGTTTTCCTGACTGGTTTCGCACGCATGTAACTAAATGGCATGGGGCAAGGCAAGTGGGCAATGCTGTCCCCCCTCCGTTGGCTCGTGCAGTTGGAATGAGCATCATTGAAGCGATTGGGTGCGAACCCTTTACTCCAGCTGACGCCATTCTGATGGGAGATGAGAGGCTGCTCTCGATGGATATGGGGCAAGCATCTCGCCACTTCGAGATCAATGTTCCGATCAAGCAGCGAGATCGTAAGGGAGCACCGAAGCCTAGGCAGTCAGTCATTCAGACCGCATAATTAAATTCCCTTTACCTTAGGTTGAAGGACAAACATAGCGTCTCGATGGAATGTCGGGGCGCTGAACTGCCCTATTTTTTCCCTAGTCACTGCTGCGAACTCGACCACGTAAATCCCTTTGTTCCTGATCGCTGCTATTGCAACAGGGATGACGAGATCAGTATCAGTCGACTCGAAAGCGGCTATCACCTGGCGGCCAATTTGTTCAGTTAAGATGCGCTGATTCCCTTGTTTAGCTTCCACGGTAATGAGTACTTCAGACTGTTTGCTATCCGGTGCGGCGTGAAGCGCTCGAAACAGTGCATCTATCTGAACCTTTCTCAGTTTGATGTCCATCTGGAGGTGCGTTAGCTCCAGTGCATCAATCTGGCTACCCGCAGCGTTAGCAAAGTGGCTCTCTATTATTCGTAGATTTACGGCTACTTGAAGTAGCCACGATTCATCTGTCCGGCCTAGCGCTTTGGACGCTAGAGGCAGACTAAGGCTCTGCACCTCGAAGCTCGGTGTAGAGTCAGATGGAAGAAAATCTTCATCTAGACTGTCCAGCGCACCAGCCACCCCGTGAACAAATTCGAAGATTGCGCCATCACCTGTTCTCTGAACCCCTCCGATCTGGAGATCCTTCAATCGTTGGGGCCATATCTTTGAGGCGCTTTTACCCCTGACGATGTCCTTCATAAAATTAAACGGGTTGCCGTCTAGCTTCATTTTTATGCCGTAGTGCTCTGCGCAGTAGCGTTTTGCATCTTGGACCTCCGCTGCGCTAACCAATGTGCGGGAAAAAGTCTTAGTCTGCTCGTCGTAAAGCGTATCGAATATCCGTTCGATGATTATCGTTTTCTCGCTAACGGCCATTCGCCAGTCTCCACCTGAAATCTTTGATGAGAGGGTGAATGGTGGCATAGCCGCATCGCTTGGAATACATGAATTGTAGGATGAGCTCAGATGCCATCGGACCCGTTTGGACCTTTACTGAATTTTAGGCACAAAAAAAGACGTCCTAAGACGTCTTCTCTGTCAGATTTGGTGGAGCCGGGGGGATTTGAACCCCCGTCCGCCAGTACTCCGCTTTCGGGCCTACATGCTTAGCCGTGTCTATTAAGTTAACCCTCAGCGACCCGACGGGCAGGGTGCTTTGGGCGAGCTGTGTAAGTTTTAGCCGATTCGTCCACAGCGTACTGCACGGCGATCCTGTTCTGTATGACAATCATTTTGGGTTTACAGGCATCCCCTGATGATTGCTGGAGCCGAAGCTACCAGAAGGAAGGCTAGCGCCGCTTACGCAGCGAGAGCTTGTTCCCCGTAGGTTTCGTCATTGGCAACTATAGAAAGTTGCAACAGTGGATTTACGACTTCTGTTACCAAGTCGGCATGCCCCTAGAGTTTCATCACCGGCGTCGAATCCTAATCGGCCCCAATTCTGCTGCTCTAGCAGTCAGGCCGCGGAGTGTACCTGAATCAATAGGATACGTCGACTCTGGGCCTCAAGCCGCGTCACCACGCCAGCCCAAAGGCTGGCTGCAGTGCTCGTAGCGCCTTACTTGGCGTTGCCGCCGTCGGAGCCGTCGCCGCCGGTTTTGAGGGTGGTGATTTCTTTGGTGGTGAGCTCGATGCACTTCTTGTCATCACCGGCTTTTTGCGCAGCGGTGGCAGCGGTCAGGGTTTTTTCCAGCTCGTCTTTGGTGTCTGCGCTCATGTTGGTGCTCGTGGATGTATGAGCATCCTTGAGCGTTTGCAGGTTAGCGCCACACAGGTCGTCGGCAGCGAATACCGGGGAACCCAACAGTGCAGCGGTAAGAAACAGACCAGTCAGTGCTGTGCGCTTCATGTGTATCTCCTTGAGCCTGTTGACTCGGTGTGGCCGCTCAATCGGGGCCGTTCTCCGAGATGGAGGAATAAGCGCCTGTCGTGTGTGGCGCTTAAAGAGATGGACTGTCGGTCAACGCAGGGGTTCTATTTATTTTGCGAATGCTGGGAAAAAGCCATGTTGCGACATGTTTCAGCGAAATGGGGCGAACGTCGCCCCATTTGTGTGCATCAAGCGGTTCTTGGTCGGGTGACGCGATCCACGAGGTAGACCAGACCGTGGTAGTCGATTTCGCCGTATCGCGAGAGGCCGATTTCGCAGGTGCGGCTGGTTGAGATGCCTTCGGTGCAGTACTGAACGGCGTCTTTCAGGGTGCGTAGCGAGTGGGCGTTGAGCTCAGGTGTGGTGAAGCCTTTGTCACCCGCGAACCCGCAGCAGTGGATGCCTTCAGGTATGACCACGTTGACGCTGCACAGTCGGGCGAGTTCGATCAGCGCCTGGCTCTCTCCCAGGTGTTGAGTGCTGCAGGTGACGTGGACGGCGATGGCTTCCTGTTGCGGCGTGAACTCCAGTTTGTCGAGCAGGTGCGTGCGGATGAAGCGCACGGGGTCGTAGAGGTCGAGCCGGGTGTCTATGAGGTCTTGGACCAATCTCAGCGTGCAAGGGCTGGTGTCGCAATAGATAGGGTCGAGGCCGCCACGGCTGGCTTTGGTCAGCGCGGCGAGCAGTTGTTGGCGCTTCTCTTCGGCCTGGTCGGGATAGCCTTTCGACGCGAACGGCTGCCCGCAGCAGAGCCTGTCCTGATCGTCCGGGAAGATCACTTGGTAGCCCGCTTTCTCCAGCAGACCGCGTGTTTTGTCCATCAGCGACATTTGCTCGTGGTCGGTTGCGGCAGGGCCCATGACGCGGGAGACACAGGCGGCGAGGTACACCACGCGAGGGCGCTGATCTTCCACGGGCGGGGTGAAGCGAATGGCGTTTTCCGGCTGCGGCATGGCGGGGGTCCATTGCGGGACGCGACCCGACGACGCCTTGGTCAGCGCGGCAGAAACCTTCGCCAGCCGTGGCGCCCCCAGCAGCATGCGCGCTCCGTTGGCAGCATGCAGCGTGAAGCGTGCGCCGTTCAGTGCAGTGGTGAAGTGCTCGGCCAGCCAGCCAGCGGTTTTGCCGTGAGTCGCTTCTTGGGCTCGCAACTTTTTCACCAGCTCGCCAGTGTTGATGCCCACCGGGCAACGTTGCGCGCACAAGCCGGTCGCGGCGCAGGTGTCGATGCCTTGGTAGTGGTAATCGCGCTCCAGTTCGGTGGTGTCGGTGCCGGCGCGTTTTTTTGCCTGAATGTCGCGCCACATGACGATGCGCTGGCGCGGGCTGAGGGTCAGTCCTTTGGACGGGCACACCGGTTCGCAGAAGCCGCACTCGATGCATTTGTCGACGATTTCATCGGCAGCGGGCATGGGCTTGAGGTGCTTGAGGTGAATCTGCGGGTCTTCACTGAGCACGACGTCCGGGTTGAGAATGCCGTTGGGGTCGAGCAGCCGTTTGAGCTGCCACATCAATTGGTAGGCGTCGCTGCCCCACTCCAGCTCGACGAAGGGCGCCATGTTGCGCCCAGTGCCGTGTTCGGCCTTGAGCGAGCCGTTGAATTCGACCGCGACGAGTTGCGTGACGTCGTCCATGAACGCCGAATAACGGGCGACTTCCTGAGGGTCGTTGAAACCTTGGGTGAAGACAAAATGCAGGTTGCCCTCCAGCGCATGGCCGAAGAGGATCGCCTCGTCGTAATGGTGTTTGTCGAACAACTCGATCAGCCGACGCACGCCAATGGCCAGTTGCTCGACGGGGAAGGTCACGTCCTCGATGATCACGGTGGTGCCGGTTTCACGCACGGCGCCGACGGCAGGAAACGTGTCTTTGCGGATCGCCCACAGTCGGGCGTTTTCGACAGGGTCTTCGGTGAAATCGACCTGCTTCTCGACCGGAAAATGAGCGATGGACGCCATGATCTGCGCCAGTTGTTCGTGCAGCAGAGGCTGTGTCGCGGCCCGGGCTTCGATGAGCAAGGCGCAGGCGTTTTCTGACAGCTCGCGCACGAACGGCGGCATCCCCGGTTTGTTTTGCACTGAGCGCATGCTGCGTCGGTCGAGCAGTTCGACGGCGGACACTGGCTGGGTTTTCAGGACCGTCACGGCGTTGCAGCAGGTTTCCACATCCGGAAACACAATCAGCGCCGAGGCTTTGTTCGGGTGATCGGGCACGGTGTCGTAGGTGACCGCGCTGATGAACCCCAGTGTGCCTTCGGAACCCACCAGCAGGTGACTCAGAATATCCAGTGGCTCCTCGAAATCGACCAGAGCGTTAAGCGATAAGCCGGTGGTATTTTTCAGGCGGTATTTGTGGCGAATCCTGGCGGCCAATTCAGTGTTGGCGCGGGTCTCCCGGCCTAGTTGAGCGAGACGTTCCAAGAGGTCAGCGTGACTGGCGCGGAAGGCCGCGACGCTCTGCGGGTCTTCGGTGTCGATACGCGTACCATCCGCCAGCACCAGACGAATCCCCGCCAGCGTGTGATAGGTGTTTTGCGCGGTGCCGCAGCACATGCCACTGGAATTGTTCGCGACGATGCCGCCGATTTTGGCGGCGTTGATCGAGGCCGGGTCCGGACCGATCTTGCGCCCGAACGGCGTTAGCCAAGCGTTGGCTTGAGCACCGATTACGCCCGGTTGCAGGCGAATCTGCTCCCCGCGACCGCGGATTTCCCGGCCGTTCCAGTTATCGCCGAGCACCAGTAAGACGGAGTCGCTGATGGCCTGACCCGACAGGCTCGTGCCAGCTGCGCGAAAGGTGACAGGGACCCGGTCGACCTGCGCGAGCTTGAGCAGTGTCACGACTTCGTCTTCGGACTCGACGCGGATGACCAGCTTGGGAATCAGCCGATAAAAGCTGGCGTCGGTGCCGAAGGCCAGCGTCGACAGCGGGTCGTCGAACCGGCGTCCGGCAGGGATCAGGCGCTTCACATCGGCCAGAAAGGAGGCGGGGAGGCTCATGCGGTCTTCCTCATCTGCCGCGACGTCTGACGCGCCGCGTGCGTGGGCTGTATGGGTCGAAACTTATGGGATCAGCGATTCACGCACGAGGGAATCGCGGGTGATTTCACTGATGGACTTGGCGCCGGTCAGCACCATCGCGACACGCATCTCTTTTTCGAACAGGTCGAGCAGGTGCTTCACGCCCGCTTCACCGTGAGTGGCGAGGGCATAGAGGAAGGCGCGACCGATCAGCACAGTGTCGGCGCCAAGGGCGATCATGCGCACCACGTCGAGACCGCTGCGGATGCCGGAGTCGGCGAGGATCTTGATCTCGCCTTTCACCGCGTCGGCAATGGCAGGCAAGGCGCGGGCGCTGGAAAGCACGCCGTCGAGCTGGCGGCCGCCGTGGTTCGAGACGACGATGCCGTCAGCGCCGAATTTCACGGCGTCGCGTGCGTCTTCGGGGTCGAGAATGCCTTTGATGATCATCGGGCCGTCCCAGAATTCGCGAATCCATTCCAGGTCTTTCCACGAAATGGACGGGTCGAAGTTATTGCCGAGCCAGGCGATGTAATCGGTGAGGCCGGTGGGGTTGCCTCGATAGGCTGAAACGTTGCCCAAGTCGTGAGGGCGGCCGTTGACGCCAACGTCCCACGCCCATTGCGGGTGAGTCATGGCTTGCAGCACGCGGCGGATCGGGCCGCTCTTGCCGCTCATGCCGGAATGCAGGTCGCGGTAGCGGGCGCCGGGGACGGGCATGTCCACTGTGAACACCAGCGTCTTGACCCCGGCAGCCTTGGCGCGCTCAAGGGCATTGCGCATGAAGCCCCGGTCTTTCAACACATACAGCTGAAACCACATGGGGCGGTCGATGGCCGGGGCGACCTCTTCGATCGGGCACAGTGACACAGTGGACATCGTAAACGGGATGCCTTTGGCGGCAGCGGCACGTGCGGCCTGGACCTCGCCGCGACGGGCATACATGCCACAGAGACCGATCGGTGCCAGCACCACTGGCATGCTCAGGGTTTCGTTGAACAGCGTGGTTTGCAGGCTCAGTTCGGACATGTTTTTCAGCACGCGCTGACGCAGTGCGATGCTCGCGAGGTCCGAAACGTTGTGCCGCAGGGTGTGTTCGGCGTAGGCCCCACCGTCGGCGTAGTGAAACAGGAAGGGCGGCAGCTTGCGCTGGGCAGCGGCGCGATAATCAGTAGCGGCAGAAATGATCATGGTGTCTCGCAACGTTGAGTGAGCGGAACTGCAACCGGGCGTGAGCCTCCACGCCCGGCGCTTTCTTCGTTAATGAACGAGCATGCCTGTGAACCAGTAAGCTTGAGCGTACGTGATGCAGCCGACGATGGCAGCGAAGAACAGGCTGTGCTTGAGGGTGAAACGGAACAGATCCGATTCCTTGCCCACTAGCCCGGTTGCCGCACACGCCACGGCGATGGATTGCGGGGAAATCATCTTCCCGGTCACGCCACCGCTGGAGTTCGCGGCCACCATCAGCACGTCACTTACGCCCACCTGGTGCGCGGTGGTCGCTTGCAGCGAGCCGAACAGCGCGTTGGACGAGGTATCCGAGCCGGTCAGGAACACACCCAACCAGCCGAGGAACGGCGAGAAGAACGGGAACGCGGAACCTGTGGCGGCCAACACCAGCGCCAGGGTCGTCGACATGCCGGAGTAGTTCATGACGAAGGCGAACGCCAGCACCATGCCGATGGAGACGATGGCCCAGCGCAGTTCGATCAGCGTTTCTTTAAAAGTGGTCAGACCAGTTTGAACGCCGATGCGCAGGACGATCATCGCCAGAATCGCGGAAATCAGAATCGCGCTGCCGGATGCCGCCAACAAATCGAACTTGTACACAGCGGGCATGGCGGTCGGGTTGGCCACGATGGGCGCCATCTTCATGACCAGTTGGTCCAGGTGTGGCACCGGGAAGTTCATGGTCAACGCTTGCAGCGCGCCGCCCGCGGCGAAGAGTGCCTTGAAGGGTTTCAGTGTCCAGATCGTCACGACCACGGTCAGGATCAGGAACGGCGACCACGCCTTGAAGATCGTGCCTGCGGAGTAAGGGGATTTACGGGTCGTACGTGGCTGACCAAAACCGCCGGGGCCACCGCTCATCACCGCTGCGCCGCCGCTTGTGCTGGCAACTTGCGCGTCGCTGGCGTGGGCCGGTTGCCAGATTTTGAGGAAGAACGTCAGGGCGACCAGGCTGACCAGCGCTGAGGTGATGTCCGGCAGTTCAGGGCCGATGAAGTTGGACGTCAGGTACTGAGTGACCGCGAAGCTGCCGCCTGCCACCAGTGCTGCTGGCCAGGTTTCCTTCACGCCTTTGACGCCGTCCATCATGAACATCAACCAGAACGGTACGAACACCGACAGCAACGGCAATTGACGGCCTGCCATGGCGCCGATCTTGAACGCGTCAATGCCCGAGACTTGGCCCGCTACGATGATCGGAATACCCAACGCGCCGAAGGCCACGGGCGCCGTGTTGGCGATCAGGCAAAGGCCCGCTGCATACAGCGGGTTCAGACCCAGGCCGACGAGCAAGGCAGCGGTGATCGCTACAGGTGCACCGAAACCTGCGGCACCTTCCAGAAAGGCGCCAAAGCAGAAACCGATGAGCAAGACCTGCAAGCGCTGGTCGTCGGTGATCGACATGACCGAACTGCGAATGATCTCGAATTGGCCGCTTTTAACGGTGAGTTTGTAGAGGAATACCGCCGCGATGATAATCCAGGCGATGGGCCACAGGCCGTACAGAAAGCCGTAGACCGCCGAAGCGATGGCCATGTCTGCGGGCATCTGGAAGCCGAATATCGCAATCAGCACAGCCAGCAACAGGGTAATGGTGCCCGCGATATGCCCTTTGAGCCGGAAGACGGCCAGTGCCAGAAAGAAGAATGCAATCGGAATGACTGCAACCAGCGCCGACAAGCCCAGGCTGCCGAGTGGTGTGTAGAGCTGTTGCCAGGTTTGCATGTGTGAGGCCCCTAGTTGTTTTTTGATTAGGCCCGGTGTCCATGTCTCACGTGCGCGGCTCCTGCAAGCGACGACTGTCGTCCTGCCGGTGCTGACGAACGAATCGCACAGCTCACCAGCTCAAGCCCTTCTCCGCCAGAACGGCTTGCAACGTATCGAAGGTCAGTCCGACGCGTCGGCATTGTAAATTGGTAATACCAATTTACAATGTCTTGGCGCTAGGTTAAAAGCCTTGGCATTGATGTGTCAATTTGTGGCCGTAGAACTTTTGTAGCAGCTATCCCGGTTTTTTCCTGAAACGGTGATTTCTCCGACATCTGCCGGGTGAATGTCTGACTGCAATCGGCGAGAATGTGCGCCCCCGCTGGCATGTCGGACGGGGGCAGCTGGAGAGGTGGAGTGAGCGGTATGGGCTTTGATCAGGTGCGTCAGCGCCGATTGTCTGACGATATTGTCGAGCAACTCGAACGAATGATTCTCGAAGGCACGCTCAAGGCGGGTGGGCGTTTGCCTGCCGAACGCGCGTTGGCCGAGCAGTTCGGCGTGTCTCGCCCGTCGCTGCGCGAGGCCATTCAGAAGCTCACCGCCAAAGGGTTGCTGGTCAGCCGACAGGGTGGGGGCAATTACGTCGTCGAGAGTCTGGGTTCAACGTTCAGCGACCCTCTCCTGCATCTGCTGGAAAGCAGCACCGATGCGCAGCGTGATTTGCTGGAGTTTCGGCACACGCTGGAGGCGTCTTGCGCCTATTACGCGGCCGTTCGGGCGACGGATGTTGACCGCACGCGTCTGCGCGAGGCATTCGATGCGCTGCAGGATTGCTACAGCCGGGTCGATGAAGTCAGCCGTGCGGAAGAAGGCGCGGCGGATGCGAATTTTCATTTGGCTATCGCCGAGGCCAGCCACAACGCCGTTCTGCTGCACACCATTCGCGGGTTGTTCGACCTGCTCAAGCGTAACGTCGTGACCAACATCGGCGGGATGTACAAGCAACGCACCGAAACCCGCGACATGCTGATCACCCAGCACCGCGAGTTGTACCTGGCGATCATCGAAGGTCGAGCGGACGATGCCCGCGAGGTGTCGAGCCGTCATTTGCTGTACGTGCAGGAGGTGCTGGAAGAGGTGCGTCAGCAGGTGCAGCGCACGGCACGGGCTGAGCGACGGAACGGGATTTGATTCGGTTTCACGGCTGGACCAGATAACACTGTGGGGGCGAATTCATTCGCGATGCGAGCGTACATCCGACAGACCTCTATCGAATGTACCGTCCCTATCGCGAATGAATTCGCTCCTACAGGTGGTGCGTGTACGTCAGTCGGGCCTTGGCAGCCCGGCAAGGATTACTCTTCCTTGCCCTTGTTCCGCACCGCGCGTTGCAGCTCGCGATTGGAGTCGCGTTCACGCTCGGTGTCGCGCTTGTCGTATTCCTTCTTACCTTTACCCAAGGCGATTTCGCACTTGATCAAGTGCGCCTTCCAGTAAATCGAGAGGGCGACAGCGGTGTAGCCTTTTTGCGCGACGGAGGCATTGAGCCGTTCCAGCTCGCGCTTGTTGAGCAGCAGTTTACGGGTGCGTGTCGGGTCAGCGATGACGTGGGTGCTTGCAGTCGTCAGCGGTGTGATATGGCAGCCCATCAGCCATGCCTCACCGTCCTTGAGCAGCACGTAACTGTCTACCAGCTGCACCTTGGTGGCACGCAGGCTTTTTACTTCCCAACCGGCCAGGACCAGACCGGCCTCGAACTTGTGTTCGATGAAGTAATCGTGTCGCGCCTTCTTGTTCTGCGCGATGGTCCCTGTGGGGTGTTTCTTGAGCTTGGCCATAGGCGACGCATTATAGGGATCAACGGTGCTCTCGGCTATGGGGATGCTGCGTGCTTGAGCGCGTTGAGTGAATCCCGGACAATGCGCGATCTTTTTTGGGTGCGGGACGTGTCAACGATGTCGACGGACAAGGTTTCAGTCCATGGTAGCTGGGCGAGTCGCTGGGTTTTTATCCTGGCCGCGACCGGCTCTGCCGTGGGTTTGGGCAGTATATGGAAATTCCCCTACATGGTCGGCGTCTACGGCGGCGGTGCGTTCGTGCTGGTGTTCCTGGCGTGCATCGCGCTGATCGGCATTCCGGTGATGATGGCCGAGACCCTGATCGGTCGCCGCGCCCGGCAAAGCCCCGCCAACGCCTTGAAGGTGCTGGCGCGGGAGTCGGGCCACTCGGGTAAATGGTCCTGGGGCGCGTTCGCCGGGATGGTCACCGCGCTACTGATTCTTTCTTTTTACAGTGTGGTGGGCGGCTGGTCGCTGGAGTACATCGTCGATGTGGGCAAGGGCGATTTTCAGTCGGTCACGCCCGATGGCGTTGGCGCGTTTTTCGGTGAGCTGATCGCCGATCCGTGGCGCATGGTGGCGTGGCACACGCTGTTCATGGTCCTGTCCGCGATCACTATCGCGAAGGGCGTGAATGCGGGGCTTGAGCGCAGTCTGCGCATCCTCATGCCGCTGCTGTTCGTGCTGATGGTGATCCTGTTGGGCTACAGCCTGACCACCGGGCATTTCATGGAAGGCGTGCATTTCATGTTTGACTTCAAGCCCGAGCAGATCATGGAAGGCTTGCTGCCAGCGATGGGGCACGCATTTTTCTCGCTGAGCGTGGGCGTCGGTTCGATCATGATTTACGGCGCCTACATGACCAAGGAAGCCTCGATCAGCGCGACGGTCGTAGGCGTGGCGCTTCTGGACACCTTCGTCTCGTTGCTGGCGGGTCTTGCTTTGTTTCCAATTGTTTTCGCGGCGGGCCTGAACCCGAGCGAGGGCCCAGGCTTGATGTTCGTCACCTTGCCCTACGCGTTTGGTAACGTAGCGTTCGGCACCGTGATGGGTGTGGTGTTCTTTATCCTCGTCGCGGTGGCGGCCTGGAGTTCGGCGATTTCGCTGCTGGAACCGATGGTCGCGTACCTTGTGGAACGCACTAAAGTGCGCCGTGGCTGGGTCACGTTCTGGCTGTCGTTCATCTGCTGGTTCGTAGGACTGGGAACGGTGTTCTCGTTCAACATCTGGAAGCAGGCCAAATTTTTCGTGAACGAAGGCGGCGCGTTTCATCTCTACCAGTGGGGCGCGACGGCGGGCTTGGACTTCTTCGGCGTGATCGATTTCTTCACGTCGCGAATCATGCTGCCGCTGGGTGGTTTGTGCTTTGTGATCTTCGCAGGTTGGGTGATGGGCCGTGAGGCCGTGCGCGATGAATTGTCCGTGCGCAGTCCGGTCTTGTTCGCTCTGACGTTCTTTTTGATGCGCTATGTAGCGCCGATCGGCATTCTGATTGTGTTTGCCGCTCAGCTTTGGAAATGACGCTGACATGACTACGCATATTCAACGTTCGGCCCTGTTGCCCTATCCCGCACAGGCGCTGTACGACCTGGTCAACGATGTGGCTCGCTATTCGGAATTCCTGCCATGGTGTTCCGGCGCCACGGTGCTTGAGCAGAGCGACACGGCCATGCGCGCGCGGGTTGAAGTCGCCAAGGGTGGCTTGAGCCAGCATTTCGTGACGCGCAATACGTTGACGCCGGGGCAGGGCATCGAGATGAACCTTGAAGAAGGGCCGTTCAGCCAATTGCATGGCGTCTGGACCTTCAAGGCTCTCAATGAGAAGGCCTGCAAGATCAGCCTCGACCTGTCCTTCGATTACTCCGGTTCCATCGTGCGCGCGACGCTTGGCCCTCTGTTCAATCAGGCGGCGAACACGCTGGTCGATGCGTTTTGCCAGCGCGCCAAAGAGTTATATGGCTGAGCCAATGATTCGCGTCGAAGTGGTGTATGCCACTGCCGAACGTCAGGCGTTGATCGCTCTTGAGGTGCCTGCGGGGACGACAGTGTTCGGAGCGGTCGAGGCGTCGGGGATTGCCGAGCAGTTCGTCGGGCTGGACGTGACCCACTGCCCGATGGGCCTTTTCGGCAAGGTGGTCAGCGATCCTCAAGCGCGACAGCTGGAGGAGGGTGATCGGGTCGAGATCTACCGTCCTTTGCTCGCTGACCCAAAAGAGGTGCGTCGTTTACGTGCCGAGAAGGCGGCGAAGGCGAAAAAAGAGCAGAAATCGATTTAAGTTTTGCATCGCCCCGATTCGTCAGACGTAAAAAAGCCCGGCATTGCCGGGCTTTTTTGTACCGCCGTTTTGAGTCCGGCGGTGAGGATCAGCGTGGATTGGTGTCCAGCGGTTCCTGAGTCGGGACGGGCACGGTCTCGACCTTGTCGACGTCGTTCTGGATCTGTTCCAGCAGGGAGCCAGGCTTCGGCGGCTCTTCTTTCTTCGGCTGATCGCCCGTGTTTTCGGGGGTGACGTTGGTGTCGCTCGGCTTTCCGAGGATCGCTTCGTCGCGAGACACGCCTGGCTTGAAGTCGCCGGAAAGGCTCGCCAGTTGATCGTTACCGTTGAAGATCAGGCTGATGCGCTCCTGTTGGCGTTCACCGCCACCGGGCTGCAAGCTGTACAGATAGTCCCAGCGATCAGGGTGGAAGGTGTCGGTCAACAAGGGGTTGCCCATGATAAACCGTACTTGCCGTCGGGTCATTCCGGGGCGCAACTGGTCTATCATGTCTTGCGTGACGACATTGCCCTGTTGGATGTCGATTTTATAAACCCCGGGGAATGAACAACCGGCGAGTGCGAGCAGTCCCACGAAGGTGAAACTGGTTAGCAAGAGCTTGGTGTTTTGCATCGGTGGGCGACTTCCACTATCTTGGCTGGGACAACGTAAACCCCGATCATACCTGCATTAAGAGAAGCTGCGAAGCAGCGTCTGCGAGAAAGCTGACCATGGTTGAAAATAGCGAACTACGCAAAGCTGGACTTAAAGTGACTCTGCCACGGGTCAAAATCCTTCAAATGCTCGATTCTGCAGAGCAGCGCCACATGAGCGCGGAGGACGTCTACAAGGCACTGATGGAGGCCAACGAAGACGTCGGTCTGGCGACGGTTTACCGTGTTTTGACTCAGTTCGAAGCAGCCGGATTGGTGGTTCGCCACAACTTCGACGGCGGTCACGCCGTGTTCGAACTGGCCGACGGAGGCCACCACGACCACATGGTCAACGTGGAATCTGGCGAGGTGATCGAATTCTTCGACGAAGAAATCGAGAAGCTGCAAAAAGCCATTGTGGTGAAACACGGCTTCGAGCTGGTGGATCACAATCTGGTGCTCTACGTACGCAAGAAAAAAGCGTAAGTTTTTTTCGGATACAAAGACAAAGGCGACCTTAGGGTCGCCTTTGTTGTTTTCGGGTTCGATGCCGATAGTAAGCACGGCTTCGTGCTGGTCCCCTGTGGGAGCGAATTCATTCGCGATGCGGTGGAACAGCCGATAGAAATCTGTCGGCTGTACAGGCCAATCGCGAATGAATTCGCTCCCATAAGGATTGCATTGCCAACAGAGGCCTCTCACCGGCAGGAAATCGTGCCGTCTATATCAAGACTTCGACGCGACCACCATTTTCTTCGCATGGGCCAGCGACTCTTTCGTCAGGTCGATCCCGCCCAGCATCCTCGCCACTTCTTCCACCCGCTCGTTCTTGCTGAGCTTGGAAACCGCCGTGCGCGTGACCGCTTCATCGCGAACCTTGTGCACAAACAAGTGCTGATGCCCCTGCGCCGCCACTTGCGGCAAGTGCGTCACGGTCATGACCTGCCCGCGCTCACCCAGACGACGCAGCAGTTGCCCGACTATCTCAGCCGTAGGGCCACCGATACCCACATCGACTTCGTCGAACACCAGCGTCGGCACCCTTGAGGTTTGAGCCGTGATGACCTGAATCGCCAGGCTGATCCGCGACAGCTCGCCACCCGACGCGACCTTCGCCAACGCCTTGAGGGGCTGGCCGGGGTTTGCGCTGACCAGCAATTCCACTTGCTCCAGACCGTTAGGTGACAGCTCTTTGTCGGCATTGGTCTTGAGTTCGATGTTGAAGCGGCCACCCGGCATGCCCAGGCGTTGAATCTCATGCTCGACCGCATGGGCGAGTTCAGGCGCTGCGCGATGACGCAGGTCGCTCAGCTCGCGCGCTTTCTCCTGGTAATGGCGGGCGTACGAGCCGAGTTCATGTTCGAGTCGCTCAATTGCCTCGTCATTGGCGTTAAGCGTTTCGATCTCATCCAGCAGCTTTTGATGCAGCGCAGGCACCTCGGTGGGTTGCACGCGGTGTTTCCTGGCCAGCGTGTAGATCGTGTCCAGACGTTCTTCAATCTGTTGCAGGCGTGCCGGATCGGCTTCGAAACGATCGAGGAAACGATTGATTTCGCCTACCGCTTCTTCGACCTGAATCTGCGCGCTGGAGAGCAGGCTGGTCGCCTCGTTCAGCGCATCAGGGGAGTTGTTCACGCTGGTCAATCGATTCAGGCTGGCGGTCAGGGCATTCAGTGCGTTGCCCGAATCACTTTCGCTGCACAGCTCGACCACCTGACGACAAATGCCCAGCAAGCTTTCGGCGTTGGTCAGGGTCGTGTGTTCCTGTTCCAGCTGTTCCAGCTCGTTCTCGCCCAGGCTCAAGCCTTCAAGCTCTTCGAGCTGATAACTCAGTAGCTGGTGCTTGGCGCGCTGTTCATCGCCGGAATTGGCAAGGCGTTCCAGCTCATGACGCGTTTGGCGCCAACGCTGTGCCGCAAGCTGAACCTGCCGCGCCAGATCGGTAGCGCCCGCGTATTCGTCCAGCAGCCGACGGTGCGTATCAGTTTTCAGCAGCGATTGATGTTCATGCTGGCTGTGGATATCGATGAGCAATTCGCCCAGCGCCTTGAGGTCGCCTTGAGGGCAGGGCGTGCCGTTTATATAGGAGCGTGAGCGGCCTTCAGCGGTGATGACCCGGCGCAAAATACACGGCCCGTCGGTTTCCAGATCACGCTCGGACAGCCAGACGCGAGCTTCCGGAATATCGGAAACGTCGAACGTGGCCAAAATGTCGGCCTTATCAGCGCCCGGTCTTACTACGCCGCTGTCGGCACGATCCCCGAGCGTCAGGCCCAGTGCGTCGAGCATGATCGACTTGCCGGCACCGGTTTCCCCGGTGATCACGCTCATGCCGCGATCCAGTTCGAGGTCGAGGTGTTCCACGATGGCATAGTTATGTATGGACAGGTGCACCAGCATAAGGGCGGCTCCCAAGCGATTTGTCTGGTTATTTATACAGTGTTTTACTTTGGGCTGACAATGCCCGGTCTTAGCTCGATTTCGCAGGTCTTCCGGAATTTTTAGCACCGATGCGCTGATTTGACAGGTTGAAACGCGATGCGAGTCATGTCGGAAGATTTGTAGGGTTATTCACCTTCTCCTTCGCTCAAAGCCCTTGAAGCCGAAAATTCTGGCCCCATATAGCCGGGCAGAAGCGTGAGTTAGGCTCACGGCCGTTATTGGAGGAGAGAACTATGGCTGACGAACAGAACCCGGATATGCAGGCTCAGGATCAAGCTGCCGACGCAGCGCACTCCGGCGAAGATTTGGCAACCCGCGTGCAAGTGCTGGAAGAGCAACTGGCCACGGCGAAGGACCAGTCTCTGCGTGTCGCTGCGGATCTGCAAAACGTCCGCCGTCGTGCAGAGCAAGACGTCGAGAAAGCCCACAAATTCGCGCTGGAGAAATTCGCCACCGATTTGCTGCCGATCGTCGACAGCCTGGAGCGTGGCCTGGACCTGTCCAACCCGGACGACGAAAACATTCGTCCAATGCGTGAAGGCATCGAGCTGACGCTGAAAATGTTCGGCGACACCCTCAAGCGCTACCAGCTGGAAGCCATCGATCCGCACGGCCAGCCGTTCAACGCCGAGCATCATCAGGCGATGGCGATGCAGGAAAGCGCGGACGTCGAGCCGAACAGCGTGCTCAAAGTGTTTCAGAAAGGTTATCAGCTCAACGGTCGCCTGCTGCGCCCGGCCATGGTCGTGGTCAGCAAAGCGCCGTCGCCTGTTGCACCGTCAATTGACGAGCAGGCTTGAAATCAGCTGAGTGAGCCCCATCTAAGGGCCATGGTTTAAAGAATTACCGCAATTTGTAAACGCAGTTGCGGCAACCAAATTCAAGTTTCGGGAGAGTCAAACATGGGCAAGATTATCGGCATCGACCTGGGGACCACTAACTCCTGCGTCTCGGTTCTGGAAAACGGCGTCGCCAAGGTTATCGAAAACGCTGAAGGCGCGCGTACCACCCCTTCGATCATTGCGTACGCCAACGACGGCGAAACGCTGGTTGGCCAGTCGGCCAAGCGTCAGGCGGTCACCAACCCGCACAACACCCTGTACGCGGTAAAGCGTCTGATCGGTCGCAAGTTCGACGAAGAAGTCGTTCAGAAAGACATCGGCATGGTTCCCTACAAGATCGCCAAGGCTGACAACGGCGACGCGTGGGTTTCGGTCAACGACAAGAAGATGTCGCCTCCTCAGATTTCCGCTGAAATCCTGAAGAAGATGAAAAAGACCGCTGAAGACTACCTCGGCGAGTCCGTCACCGAAGCGGTCATCACCGTTCCGGCCTACTTCAACGACAGCCAGCGCCAGGCGACCAAAGACGCCGGCCGCATCGCGGGCCTGGACGTAAAACGCATCATCAACGAACCGACCGCCGCTGCTCTGGCGTACGGTATGGACAAAGCCAAGGGCGACCACACTGTCATCGTTTATGACCTGGGTGGCGGTACCTTTGACGTGTCGGTCATCGAGATCGCTGAAGTCGACGGCGAGCACCAGTTTGAAGTGTTGGCCACCAACGGCGACACCTTCCTGGGTGGCGAGGACTTCGACATTCGTCTGATCGACTACCTCGTTGACGAATTCAAGAAAGAAAGCGGCATGAACCTCAAAGGTGACCCGCTGGCGATGCAGCGTCTGAAAGAAGCTGCCGAGAAGGCCAAGATCGAGCTGTCTTCCAGCCAGTCCACCGACGTCAACCTGCCGTACATCACTGCAGACGCGACAGGTCCGAAGCACCTGAACGTGAAGATCTCCCGCGCGAAGCTGGAATCGCTGGTTGAAGACCTGGTTGCCCGCACCATTGAGCCTTGCCGCATCGCGTTGAAAGACTCCGGTATCGACATCGGTGCGATCAACGACGTGATCCTGGTCGGCGGTCAGACCCGTATGCCGCTGGTTCAGCAGAAAGTGACCGAGTTCTTCGGTAAAGAAGCTCGTAAGGACGTCAACCCTGACGAAGCCGTTGCCATGGGTGCTGCGATTCAAGGTGCGGTACTGGCCGGCGACGTGAAAGACGTTCTGCTGCTGGACGTCAGCCCGCTGACCCTGGGTATCGAAACCATGGGTGGCGTGATGACTGCGCTGATCGAGAAAAACACCACGATTCCTACCAAGAAATCGCAAGTGTTCTCGACTGCCGACGACAACCAGAGCGCCGTGACCATTCACGTGCTGCAAGGTGAGCGCAAGCAGGCTGCATCGAACAAGTCCCTGGGCAAGTTCGACCTGGCCGAGATTCCACCAGCGCCACGTGGCGTGCCTCAGATCGAAGTGACCTTCGACATCGACGCCAACGGCATCCTGCACGTCGGCGCGAAAGACAAGGCCACTGGCAAGACTCAGTCGATCGTGATCAAGGCCAACTCGGGTCTGTCGGATGAAGAAATCCAGCAGATGATCCGCGACGCTGAAGCGAACTCGGAAGCGGACAAGAAGTTCGAAGAGCTGGCCGCTGCCCGCAACCAGGGTGATGCACTGGTTCACTCGACTCGCAAGATGGTCGCTGACGCAGGTGACAAGGTCACTGAAGAAGAGAAGACCGCGATCGAAGCTGCTGTGGTTGCCCTGGAAGCTGCTGTCAAAGGCGACGACAAGGCTGCCATCGACGCCAAGGTCGAAGAGCTGTCGAAAGTCTCCGCTCCAGTGGCGCAGAAAATGTACGCCGAGCAGGCTGAAAAGCCGGAAGCTGGCGCGCAGGCGGCCCAGGAAGAGCACAAGGCTGACGACGTGGTCGATGCCGAGTTCGAAGAAGTCAAAGACCAGAAGTGATGATTGAGGTGAGCCGTCATAAAAAGACGTCAGCTCACTTGATCATCGGTTGACCGCTCTTGAGTGGTCGCTGGTAGGATGTCGCCGCGCGGGAGCTTGCTCCCGCGTTGGCGTGTCTGGAACACCCAAAATTTCAGGGCTCGCGCACTTCGATTCGCGGGCCCCGTGGCAAAGCCGGATGCTCCTGCAAACCGGCTTGTTCTGCCGCTTTACCCGGTCGATCGAAGGCCGTTGAACCAAGACCAGGATCGTTGAATTGACGTGAGTTGGGTCCGGGCCTGAAAGGGGCTCAACGAGTTCGGCAAACTCAGGAGGGTTATGTCGGACGTCCTCAAGAGTGCAGAAAACTTATGTCAAAGCGTGACTATTACGAAGTATTGGGGGTGGAGCGCGGCTCCAGCGAGGCGGACCTGAAAAAGGCGTACCGTCGTCTCGCGATGAAGTATCACCCCGACCGCAATCCGGGCGACAAAGCCTCGGAAGATTCTTTCAAGGAAGCCAACGAGGCTTACGAAGTGCTGTCCGACGCCAGCAAACGCGCGGCCTATGACCAATACGGCCATGCTGGTGTCGATCAGGGGATGGGTGGCGGCGGTTTCGGTGGCGGCGGCGCAAACTTCTCCGACATTTTCGGTGATGTGTTCAGCGACTTCTTCGGTGGTGGCCGTGCGGGCGGTGGTCGTGGCGGTGCCCAGCGTGGCAGTGACCTGCGTTACACCCTCGAACTGAATCTCGAAGAAGCCGTGCGTGGCACCACCGTCAGCATTCGCGTGCCGACTTTGGTCAATTGCAAACCGTGTGATGGCAGCGGCGCGAAAAAAGGCTCCTCGCCTGTCACGTGCCCAACTTGTGGCGGCATCGGCCAGGTACGTATGCAGCAGGGCTTCTTCTCTGTTCAACAGACCTGCCCGCGTTGCCACGGCAACGGCAAGATCATCTCCGACCCTTGCGACTCCTGCCACGGCGAAGGCCGTGTCGAAGAATACAAGACGCTGTCGGTCAAGGTGCCAGCAGGCGTCGATACTGGCGACCGTATTCGTCTGTCGGGCGAAGGCGAGGCGGGTGTTCAGGGTGGGCCTACGGGTGACCTCTACGTTGTGATCAACGTGCGCGAGCACGCGATTTTCCAGCGCGACGGCAAGCACCTGTATTGCGAAGTGCCGATCAGCTTCACCGACGCGGCATTGGGCGGCGAGCTGGAAGTGCCGACGCTGGACGGTCGCGTCAAATTGAAGATTCCGGAAGGCACCCAGACCGGCAAGCAATTCCGTCTGCGTGGCAAAGGCGTCGCGCCGGTGCGTGGCGGTGGTGCAGGCGATTTGATGTGCCGCGTTGCGGTGGAAACCCCGGTCAACCTGGGTCGTCGTCAGCGTGAACTGCTCGAAGAATTCCGTGCGTCGCTGGAGGGTGACAGCTCTCACTCACCGAAAGCCAGTGGCTGGTTCGAAGGCGTGAAGCGTTTCTTCGGCGATCTCTAAGGAGCAGGGCATGCGACGTATTGCTGTGATGGGTGCTGCCGGGCGCATGGGCAGGCATCTGGTCGAGGCCGTTCAGGAGCGCGCACCGCTCACTGGGCTGACGGCGGCCATCGTTCGTCCGGGCAGTACCATGATCGGTGCTGATGCTGGTGAGCTGGCTTCGTTGGGGAGAATCGGCGTGCAACTGACGGGTAATCTGGAGCAGGTCGCGGACGAGTTTGACGTCCTGATCGACTTCACGCTGCCAGACGTCATGCTGAAAAATCTGGCGTTTTGTCGCAAGGCTGGCAAGGCCATGGTGATCGGCACCACGGGATTGAACGCTGAGCAGAAACACGTGCTGAGCGAGGCGAGCCAAGAGATTCCGATCGTCTTCGCCTCCAATTTCAGTGTGGGTGTAAACCTGTCGTTCAAGCTGCTCGACCTGGCTGCGCGGGTGATGGGTGACGACGCCGACATTGAAATCATCGAAGCGCATCACCGCAACAAGGTCGATGCGCCTTCGGGTACGGCGGTCAGCATGGGTGAGGTGGTCGCCAAAGCGCTGGGGCGTGATCTGAACAAGGTCGCGGTCTATGGTCGTGAAGGGCACACAGGCGTTCGTGAGCGCGAGACCATTGGTTTCGCGACGGTGCGTGGCGGTGATGTGGTCGGAGATCACACCGTCCTGTTCGCCGCCGAAGGTGAACGACTGGAGATTACGCACAAGGCTTCCAGTCGCATGACGTTCGCCAAGGGAGCCGTACGTGCAGCGCTCTGGCTCGATGGCAAGGCGCCGGGTCTGTACGACATGCAAGACGTGCTCGACCTGCGCTGATCGATCGCGCCGATCTCGGCAACAATGCGGGCAGGAAGGGGGTTTTCCCTGTATCCTGCCCGCAGTTTCACACCGCTACGCGATGTCCTGTCGCATTCCCCAGCCTTTAAGGCGTTTTAGCGGTGGATTAAAAAACACTTTTTCTGTAAGCTACAGCTTTAGTGTGTCCACTAAAAGCGCGCAGATAATTCGATGAAAAAAGCGGGGTGACGTGTCCAAACGTCATTCCGCTTTTTTACAACCTGCGATCGCCCTTTCAGGCTTTATTACGGGAGGTCTTCTTGACTAAGCCAGCCATACTCGCCCTTGCTGATGGCAGCATTTTTCGCGGCGAAGCCATTGGAGCCGACGGTCAAACCGTTGGTGAGGTGGTGTTCAACACCGCAATGACCGGCTATCAGGAAATCCTTACCGATCCTTCCTATGCCCAGCAAATCGTCACCTTGACCTACCCTCACATCGGCAACACCGGCACTACACCGGAAGACGCCGAATCCGACCGCGTGTGGTCGGCGGGCCTGGTAATTCGTGACCTGCCACTGGTAGCGAGCAACTGGCGTAACAAGATGTCCCTGGCTGACTATCTGAAGGCCAACAACGTCGTTGCCATCGCCGGTATCGACACCCGCCGCCTGACCCGCATCCTGCGTGAGAAAGGCGCTCAAAACGGCTGCATCATGGCCGGTGACAACATCTCCGAAGAAGCGGCCATCGCAGCGGCTCGTGGTTTCCCTGGCCTGAAGGGCATGGATCTGGCGAAAGTCGTCAGCACCCAGGAAAGCTACGAATGGCGCTCCAGCGTCTGGAGCCTGAAAACCGATAGCCATCCAGAGATCGCTGCAGCCGATTTGCCATACAACGTTGTGGCCTACGACTACGGCGTCAAGACCAACATCCTGCGCATGCTGGTCGAGCGCGGCTGCCGCGTGACTGTGGTGCCTGCGCAAACCCCGGCCAGTGAAGTCCTCGCGCTCAATCCGGATGGCGTGTTCCTGTCCAACGGTCCTGGCGACCCTGAGCCTTGCGACTATGCGATTCAGGCGATCAAGGACGTGCTGCAGACCGAAGTTCCGGTGTTCGGCATCTGCCTGGGCCACCAGTTGCTGGCCTTGGCCTCCGGCGCCAAGACCGTCAAGATGGGTCATGGTCACCACGGTGCCAACCACCCGGTTCAGGACCTGGACACCGGCGTCGTCATGATCACCAGCCAGAACCACGGTTTTGCGGTAGATGAAGCCACCTTGCCGAGCAACGTCCGAGCGATTCACAAGTCGCTGTTTGACGGCACACTGCAAGGCATCGAGCGCACCGACAAGGACGCGTTCAGCTTCCAGGGCCACCCTGAGGCGAGCCCGGGCCCGAACGACGTCGCGCCGCTGTTTGATCGCTTCATCACTGCCATGGCCAAGCGCCGCTAAGCGGCTGACTGTCGACCATAGCGAGCAGGTGACTGCGGTGGGCCGGATCAAATCCGACAGCCTGCCCGGCACCTGAGAATGTTCAAGACGGCTTGCCGACTGACACAGGATTCGAGTGACAACCCATGCCAAAACGTACAGACATTAAAAGCATCCTGATTCTTGGCGCTGGCCCGATCGTGATCGGCCAGGCTTGTGAATTCGACTACTCCGGCGCCCAGGCCTGTAAAGCCCTGCGCGAAGAGGGTTACCGCGTCATCCTGGTGAACTCCAACCCGGCCACCATCATGACTGACCCGTCCATGGCCGACGCGACCTACATCGAGCCGATCAAATGGGCAACCGTTGCCAAGATCATCGAGAAAGAGCGTCCGGACGCACTGCTGCCGACCATGGGTGGCCAAACCGCACTGAACTGCGCATTGGACCTGGAGCGCGAAGGCGTTCTGGAGAAGTTCGGCGTAGAGATGATCGGTGCCAACGCTGACACCATCGACAAGGCAGAAGACCGTTCGCGTTTCGACAAGGCCATGAAAGCCATCGGCCTTGAATGCCCGCGTTCCGGTATTGCTCACACGATGGAAGAGGCCAATGCGGTCCTCGAAAAGCTCGGCTTCCCGTGCATCATCCGTCCGTCCTTCACCATGGGCGGCACTGGCGGCGGTATCGCGTACAACCGTGAAGAGTTCGAAGAAATCTGCGCTCGTGGTCTGGACCTGTCGCCGACCAAGGAACTGCTGATCGACGAATCCCTGATCGGCTGGAAAGAATATGAGATGGAAGTTGTCCGCGACAAAAAGGACAACTGCATCATCGTCTGTTCCATCGAAAACTTCGACCCGATGGGCGTGCACACCGGTGACTCGATCACCGTGGCGCCTGCGCAGACCCTGACCGACAAGGAATACCAGATCCTGCGTAACGCCTCGCTGGCAGTCTTGCGCGAGATCGGCGTTGAAACCGGCGGTTCCAACGTGCAATTCGGTATCTGCCCGGACACTGGCCGCATGGTCGTGATCGAGATGAACCCGCGGGTTTCCCGCTCGTCGGCTCTGGCCTCGAAAGCTACAGGTTTCCCGATCGCTAAAGTCGCCGCCAAGCTGGCCGTGGGTTACACCCTCGACGAACTGCAGAACGACATCACCGGGGGCAAGACTCCGGCCTCGTTCGAGCCGTCCATCGACTACGTCGTCACCAAGCTGCCACGCTTCGCCTTCGAGAAGTTCTCCAAGGCTGATGCGCGCCTGACCACTCAGATGAAGTCGGTCGGTGAAGTCATGGCCATCGGCCGCACCTTCCAGGAATCCCTGCAGAAAGCCCTGCGCGGTCTGGAAGTGGGCGTCAGCGGTCTCGATCCTAAGTTGGAACTGACTGACCCTGAAAGCGCTAGCATCCTCAAGCGCGAACTGACCGTTCCAGGCGCCGAGCGCATCTGGTACGTCGCCGACGCATTCCGCGCTGGCATGACCGTTGAGCAAATCTTCGGCATGAACATGATCGACCCTTGGTTCCTGGTGCAGATCGAAGATCTGATCAAGGAAGAAGAGAAGGTCAAGACCATGGGCATGTCGGCCATCGATCGCGACGTAATGTTCCGTCTGAAGCGCAAAGGCTTCTCTGACGCACGTCTGGCCAAACTGTTGGGTGTGACCGAGAAGAGCCTGCGCGCTCATCGTCACAAGCTCGAGATCTACCCGGTCTACAAGCGCGTCGACACCTGCGCCGCCGAGTTCGCGACCGACACCGCGTACATGTACTCCACGTACGAGGAAGAGTGCGAAGCCAACCCGTCGACGCGCGACAAGATCATGATCCTGGGCGGCGGTCCAAACCGTATCGGCCAAGGGATCGAATTCGACTACTGCTGCGTACACGCGGCACTGGCCCTGCGCGATGACGGGTATGAGACCATCATGGTCAACTGCAACCCGGAAACCGTATCGACCGACTACGACACCTCCGATCGCCTGTACTTCGAGCCAGTGACCCTGGAGGACGTGCTGGAAATCGTCCGCGTCGAGAAGCCGAAAGGTGTGATCGTCCAATACGGCGGCCAGACCCCGCTGAAACTGGCCCGCGCTCTGGAAGCTGCGGGCGTACCGATCATCGGCACCAGCCCTGACGCCATTGACCGTGCGGAAGACCGCGAGCGCTTTCAGCAGATGGTTGAGCGTCTGAACCTGCGTCAGCCGCCAAACGCCACTGTGCGCAGCGAAGACGAAGCGATTCGTGCCGCCGCCAAGATCGGTTACCCGCTGGTGGTTCGTCCGTCCTACGTACTGGGTGGCCGTGCGATGGAAATCGTTTACCAGGAAGACGAACTCAAGCGCTATCTGCGTGAGGCGGTTCAAGTGTCGAACGACAGTCCGGTGCTGTTGGACCACTTCCTGAACTGCGCCATCGAAATGGACGTGGATGCGGTCTGCGACGGCACTGACGTCGTGATCGGCGCAATCATGCAGCACATCGAGCAGGCCGGCGTTCACTCCGGTGACTCCGCGTGCTCGCTGCCGCCGTATTCGTTGCCTGCGCACATCCAGGACGAGATGCGTGAACAGGTCAAGAAAATGGCCCTTGAGCTGGGCGTTATCGGCCTGATGAACGTTCAGTTGGCGCTGCAGGGCGAAGACATCTACGTCATCGAAGTAAACCCGCGTGCTTCCCGTACCGTGCCGTTCGTGTCCAAGTGCATCGGTGTTTCCCTGGCAATGATCGCTGCGCGCGTGATGGCCGGCAAAACCCTGAAAGAACTGGGCTTCACCAAGGAAATCATTCCGAACTTCTACAGTGTGAAAGAGGCGGTATTCCCATTCGCCAAATTCCCTGGCGTTGACCCGATCCTTGGGCCAGAGATGAAGTCCACGGGTGAAGTCATGGGTGTCGGTGACACCTTCGGCGAAGCGTTCGCTAAAGCGCAAATGGGCGCCAGCGAAGTGTTGCCGACCGGCGGTACCGCGTTCATCAGCGTGCGTGACGACGACAAGCCTCTGGTGGCTGGCGTTGCTCGCAGTCTGATCGAGCTGGGCTTCGACGTTGTTGCAACCGCTGGCACTGCGCGTTTGATCGAGGCTGCTGGCCTGAAAGTGCGCCGCGTGAACAAAGTGACCGAGGGCCGTCCTCACGTGGTCGACATGATCAAGAACGACGAAGTCACCTTGATCATTAACACCACCGAAGGTCGTCAGTCGATCGCGGACTCCTATTCCATCCGTCGCAACGCTTTGCAGCACAAGATCTACTGCACCACCACCATTGCTGCGGGCGAGGCTATCTGTGAAGCGCTGAAGTTCGGCCCTGAAAAGACCGTACGTCGCTTGCAGGATCTACATGCAGGATTGAAGGCATGAGCATTACTAAATATCCGATGACCGTCCAGGGCGCCAAGGCCCTGGAAGACGAACACGCTCACCTCACTAAGGTCGTCCGTCCGAAGCTTAGCCAGGACATTGGCACGGCTCGCGAGCTGGGTGACCTGAAAGAAAACGCCGAATACCATGCTGCTCGCGAGCAGCAAGGCATGGTCGAGGCGCGTATCCGTGACATCGAAGGTCGCATGCAAAATGCCGTGATCATCGATGTCAGCACGATCGCCCATACTGGCAAGGTCATTTTCGGCACGACCGTGGAGCTTGCCAACGTGGAGACTGACGAGCAGGTGACTTACCAGATCGTGGGTGAGGACGAGGCCAACATCAAACTGGGCAAGATTTCAGTCGGTGCGCCGATCGCCCGGGCGATCATTGGCAAAGAAGAAGGCGATGTCGTTGCGATCAAAACACCGAGCGGTGTGATCGAGTACGAGATCGTTGAGGTCAAGCACATCTGACTTCGTGGCTCGCATGCCGCTCTCTTCGAGTGGCGTGCGGCAGGGGCAGGTGCCGTTCAGAGGCGCGCAGGTCGCGCCTCCTGACGGGTTTCGCCGTTACTTGTAACGATGAATGTTGGACAGCTGTTTGTTAGGCTGCGGGTTCTTGCGGTAGATCAGCGCCATTTTGCCGATGGTCTGTACCAGTTCAGCACGACCTTGCTTGCACAGTTCTTCGATCACGGCGCGACGCTCGTCGCGGTCTTCCAGCTTGATCTGAACCTTGATCAGTTCATGATCGACCAAAGCGCGGTCCAGCTCGGCCAGGACGCCTTCGCTCAGGCCATTGCCGGCGACCATCAGAACCGGCTTCAGGTCATGTCCAATGGATTTGTATTGTTTCTTCTGCTCGTTATTGAGCGGCATAATCTGACCCTTTTCGTCTGATTCTGTAAAATTGGCGGGCATTTTACCCGAGGGGCCGTGGCTCCGCCCAGTTAATCACGACCCTTTCATCATCGAGGTGCCCCGTGGCGCAGCGTTCCAAGAGCAGCCAGAACTGGCTGAGAGAGCATTTCAACGACCCTTTCGTCAAGCAGGCGCAGAAGGATGGCTACCGCTCGCGGGCGAGTTACAAGCTTTTGGAGATCCAGGAAAAGGACCGTCTGATCCGTCCCGGCATGACCGTGGTCGATCTGGGCGCGGCGCCTGGGGGCTGGTCCCAGGTGACCAGTCGTCTGATTGGTGGTCAAGGTCGTTTGATTGCGTCCGACATTCTGGAAATGGACAGCATCCCCGACGTGACCTTCATTCAAGGGGATTTCACTGAGGATGCCGTGTTCAAACAAATCCTCGAGGCGATCGGTAATACGGAAGTAGACCTTGTGATTTCCGATATGGCCCCCAATATGAGTGGATTGAGCGCTGTGGATATGCCACGCGCCATGTTCCTTTGTGAGTTGGCGCTCGACCTGGCGGGTCGCGTTCTGCGTCCAGGTGGCGATTTTTTGATCAAAATCTTCCAGGGCGAAGGTTTTGATACTTACCACAAGGACGTTCGGAAAATGTTCGACAAGGTGCAGATGCGCAAACCTTCGTCGTCCCGTGACCGGTCGCGTGAACAGTACCTGCTGGGCCGTGGTTTCAAGGGCGGTTATGAGGCCCCAAGCCAATTTGAGTGAAGGCAATAGCTTTTTTCAAATGGCTTTATTCATGAAGCGTAACGAACATCTTGTAGTCAAAGTTTCACAAAGGGTTACAGACGCCGCCTGCCACACCTGTAGGATCTGTAGTAAGTTAGGCCGGTGAATATCATGCGAGGCACGCTCCTGCGTGGAGCTTGCTTCAGAGGGTAGCTAATTGAACGATATGGCAAAGAATTTGATCCTGTGGTTGATCATCGCTGCGGTCCTGGTGACCGTGATGAACAACTTTTCCAGCCCGAACGAGCCGCAGACCCTCAACTATTCCGAGTTCATCCAGCAAGTGAAGGATGGCAAGGTCGAGAAAGTTGCCGTTGACGGTTACGTCATCACGGGCAAGCGCAGCGACGGTGACACCTTCAAGACCATTCGTCCGGCGATTCAGGACAATGGCCTGATCGGTGACCTTGTCGACAACAATGTCGTGATCGAAGGCAAGCAGCCTGAGCAGCAGAGCATCTGGACTCAGCTGCTTGTCGCGAGCTTCCCGATTCTCGTAATCATTGCTGTCTTCATGTTCTTCATGCGCCAGATGCAAGGCGGCGCGGGGGGCAAGGGAGGGCCGATGAGCTTCGGCAAGAGCAAGGCGCGCCTGCTCTCCGAAGACCAGGTCAAGACCACCCTGGCTGACGTCGCGGGTTGCGATGAGGCCAAAGAAGAAGTCGGCGAGCTGGTTGAATTCCTGCGCGATCCGGGCAAATTCCAGCGCCTGGGCGGTCGTATTCCGCGCGGCGTGCTGATGGTGGGTCCACCGGGTACCGGTAAAACGCTGCTTGCCAAGGCGATTGCTGGCGAAGCGAAAGTTCCTTTCTTCACCATTTCCGGTTCTGACTTCGTTGAAATGTTCGTGGGTGTCGGTGCAAGCCGTGTTCGCGACATGTTCGAACAAGCCAAGAAACACGCGCCATGCATCATCTTCATCGACGAAATCGACGCCGTCGGTCGCCATCGCGGCGCTGGCATGGGCGGCGGTCACGATGAGCGTGAGCAGACTCTCAACCAGTTGCTGGTAGAGATGGACGGCTTCGAAATGAATGACGGCATCATCGTGATCGCCGCGACCAACCGTCCTGACGTACTCGACCCTGCGCTGCTGCGCCCGGGCCGTTTCGACCGTCAGGTCGTGGTTGGTCTGCCAGACATTCGCGGTCGTGAACAGATTCTGAAAGTGCACATGCGTAAAGTGCCGATGGGTGACGACGTCAATGCTGCCGTCATTGCTCGTGGTACGCCTGGTTTCTCCGGTGCAGACCTTGCCAACCTCGTCAACGAAGCCTCGCTGTTCGCGGCTCGCGTGGGCAAGCGCATCGTCGAGATGAAAGAGTTCGAGCTGGCCAAAGACAAGATCATGATGGGCGCCGAGCGTAAATCGATGGTCATGTCCGAGAAAGAGAAGCAGAACACCGCTTATCACGAAGCCGGGCACGCCATCGTCGGTCGCGTCGTGCCTGAGCATGATCCGGTCTACAAAGTGTCGATCATTCCACGTGGTCGTGCATTGGGCGTCACGATGTTCCTTCCTGAAGAGGACCGTTACAGCCTGTCCAAGCGTGCGTTGATCAGCCAGATCTGCTCGCTCTATGGTGGTCGTATCGCGGAAGAGATGACGTTGGGCTTTGACGGCGTCACCACGGGTGCTTCGAACGACATCATGCGCGCCAGCCAGATTGCCCGGAACATGGTCACCAAATGGGGCCTGTCCGAGAAAATGGGCCCATTGATGTACTCCGAAGACGACGATGGCGGTTATCTGGGTCGTGGTGGTGGCGGTCAGAACTCCAGTCTTTCGGGTGAAACCGCTAAGATGATCGACTCTGAAGTGCGCAGTATCATTGACCAGTGCTACGGCACTGCGAAGCAAATCCTCACCGACAACCGCGACAAGCTGGATGCGATGGCGGATGCGCTGATGAAGTATGAAACCATCGATGCTGAGCAGATCGATGACATCATGGCGGGTCGCACGCCTCGCGAACCGCGCGATTGGACAGGGGGCACCGGCACTTCCGGGACGCCAACTGCACCCGTCGGTCCGCGTCCGGAAACACCGATCGGTGGTCCTGCTGCTGAACACTAAGGCCTGACATGACTTCTGCGCTGTACCCGACCCGGTTGCCTTGCGGCAACCGGGTTCTTGATTTATCCCGGACCCACGTCATGGGCATCCTCAATATCACCCCTGATTCGTTCTCTGACGGTGGTCGGTTCGCTCAGCGCGATCTTGCCCTCCGTCATGCGGAGGCTATGGTGGCGGCTGGTGCGACACTTATAGACGTCGGCGGCGAGTCCACACGTCCGGGTGCTGCTGCGGTTTCTGCCAACGAAGAGCTGAATCGTGTCGCACCGGTCGTCGAAGCCATCAGTCGTGAGCTTGATGTGGTCATCTCGGTCGACACTTCGACACCAACGGTCATCCTTGAGACGGCTCGGCTGGGCGCGGGGCTCATCAACGATGTGCGCTCGTTGCGGCGAGAGGGTGCACTGGAGGCGGCTGCCGCGACCGGGCTGCCCGTGTGCCTGATGCACATGCGCGGCGAGCCAACGGACATGCAGGACGATCCTCGTTACGACGATCTCATCGGTGAGGTGACCGCCTTTCTCGGTGAGCGAATGGACGCCTGTGTCGCGGCGGGTATTCCTGCAGAGAGGATCATTCTCGATCCAGGCTACGGTTTTGCGAAGAATCTCGATCATAACCTGAGCCTGTTCAAACATATGGAGGCGCTGCATGTGCTGGGGCGGCCTCTGCTGGTGGGTGTGTCACGCAAGAGCATGATTGGCAAAGTGCTCGACAAGCCTGTTGATCAGCGACTCTACGGTGCACTGGCTCTGGCTGCGATGGCCATGATTCAAGGTGCAAGAATTTTACGCGTGCACGATGTTGCGGAAACTGTCGACGTGGTGCGGATGATTGCCGCTGTCGAATCGGCAAAATAAGAAGGTTGGAGCCCCCATGACCCAGAAAAAATACTTCGGAACCGACGGCATTCGCGGTCGTGTCGGTCAATTTCCGATCACTCCCGATTTCATGCTGCGGCTTGGTTGGGCAGCTGGCATGGCGTTCCGCAAAATGGGCGCTTGCCGGATTCTGGTCGGCAAAGACACGCGTATTTCGGGTTACATGTTCGAATCTGCCCTGGAAGCCGGGCTGTCAGCCGCGGGTGCAGATGTGATGCTGCTCGGCCCGATGCCAACGCCTGCCATCGCCTATCTGACGCGGACGTTCCACGCCGAGGCAGGGATAGTGATCAGCGCCTCGCACAACCCGCATCACGATAACGGCATCAAGTTTTTCTCGGGTCAGGGCACCAAGCTGCCAGACGAAATCGAGATGATGATCGAGGAATTGCTCGATACGCCGATGACCGTGGCTGAGTCAGAAAAGCTCGGCAAGGTGTCGCGTATCAACGACGCGGCTGGCCGTTACATCGAATTCTGCAAAAGCAGCGTGCCGACCAGTACTGACTTTGCCGGTCTGAAATTGGTGGTCGACTGTGCGCACGGGGCAACCTATAAAGTGGCGCCCAATGTCTTTCGAGAGTTGGGCGCGAAGGTCACCGTGCTGTCGGCTGCGCCGAACGGCCTGAACATCAATGATGATTGCGGTTCGACCCATATGGGCAATCTGCAAGCGGCGGTTGTCGCTGAGAAGGCGGATCTGGGGATCGGCTTCGACGGTGATGGTGATCGAGTGCTGATGGTTGATCACTCCGGTGCGATCGTCGATGGTGACGAGCTGCTCTACATCATTGCCCGCGATCTGCATGAGCGCGGTCGCCTGCAAGGTGGCGTGGTCGGAACCTTGATGAGCAATCTGGGGCTTGAACTGGCCCTCGCGGATCTGAACATTCCATTTGTGCGTGCCAATGTTGGCGACCGTTACGTCATCGCTGAACTGCTGGAGCGCAACTGGCAGGTGGGTGGCGAGAATTCCGGTCACGTCGTTTGCTTCCAGCACACCACCACGGGTGATGCGATCATTGCCGCGCTGCAGGTGCTGCTGGCGCTCAAGCGCACCGGGCAAAGCCTCGCAGAATCGCGCCAGGGCGTAAGGAAGTGCCCTCAGGTATTGGTCAACGTGCGGTTCGAGGGTGGGAATGTCGATCCAGTCGAGCACCCGGCGGTCAAGGAGGCCTGTGAGCGCGTGACGGCGGCCATGGGTGGGCGTGGGCGCGTGTTGCTGCGCAAGTCCGGCACAGAGCCTTTGGTGCGTGTGATGGTCGAAGGCGAGGACGAAACGCTGGTTGCGGGCTACGCCGATGAACTGGCAAAACTGGTTGCTGAAGTTTGCGCCTGATTACGGCTTGCCAGTGTTGAAACTGTTGGGTAACATCTGCGCCCACTTTGACCGACGAGGTACAGCATGCGTCGCCCTATGGTAGCTGGTAACTGGAAAATGCACGGTACCTGCGCCAGCGTCGCTGAGCTGGTAGAAGGTCTGGCCAATATGGCCATTCCTGACAGTGTCGACGTTGCGGTATTCCCTTCGAGTCTGCACGTCAGCTTCGTTGTCGAGTGCTTTGAAGAGCATTCGATTTCTGTAGGTGCGCAGAACTGCGCGCACGAAGCGGGTCAGGGTGCACTGACCGGTGAGATTTCACCGACTCAGTTGCAGGATGCGGGTTGCAAGCTGGTGCTGGTAGGGCACTCGGAGCGTCGCCAGATCATGGGCGAGAGCAACGAAGTCCTGAACCGCAAGTTTGCAGCTGCGCAGGCAAGTGGCTTGACCCCGGTGCTGTGCATCGGTGAAACACTTGAGCAGCGTCAGGCTGGCAAAACGCTTGAAGTTGTCGGGCAGCAGCTCGACAGCATCATCGAAGAGTTGGGTATCGATGCTTTCGTGAATGCGGTCATCGCTTACGAGCCGGTCTGGGCCATTGGTACCGGACTGACAGCCTCGCCGGAACAGGCGCAGGAAGTGCACGCAGCCATTCGTGCGCAGTTGGCAAAAGAGAATTCTGAAGTCGCGCAAGGTGTGCGTCTTCTATATGGCGGCAGCGTGAAGGCGGCCAATGCGGTCGAGCTGTTCAGCATGCCGGATATCGATGGGGGCCTCATTGGAGGCGCTTCCCTGAATGCAGATGAGTTCGGTGCGATCATTCGCGCCGCGGGAAACTGAAAAAATGCTGGAAACAGTCGTAGTCGTTCTTCATCTGCTGGGTGCGCTGGGCGTTGTTGCTCTGGTATTGCTGCAGCAGGGTAAAGGTGCGGACGCTGGCGCGTCGTTCGGAGCAGGTGCATCAAATACTGTCTTCGGAGGCCAAGGTTCCTCTACCTTTCTTAGTAAGTTTACTGCTATACTTGCCGCCTGTTTCTTCATAACCAGCTTGGGGTTAGGTTACTTTGCTAAAGAGAAAGCTCACCAGCTGACTCAAGTAGGTTTGCCAGATCCAGCGGTGTTGGAAGTTAAACAAAAGCCGGCAGCAGATGATGTTCCGGTCCTGGAAGGGCAACAGAAACCAGCCGCTGCTCCAGCTGATGTTCCTGCCGCTCCAGAACAGAAGTAACACAGGATTCGCAGTCGATATTGGGGCTGCAAAAAGAGTTGTAATGCCGAGGTGGTGGAATTGGTAGACACGCAACCTTGAGGTGGTTGTGCCCATAGGGTGTAGGGGTTCGAGTCCCCTTCTCGGTACCAATTAACAAGTCAGCCCGCAGTAGCGGGCTTTCTTGTAGGTGGATGTGTCGGATTGACCCAAATCGGGATCGGTCGTATACTTCCGCCCCAGCTTTGTCGCGGGGTGGAGCAGTCTGGTAGCTCGTCGGGCTCATAACCCGAAGGTCGTTGGTTCAAATCCAGCCCCCGCAACCAGTTTTAGCGGAGCCCCTTTTCAGGGGCTTTTTGTTAACTGGACACTTTATTACGCCGCTGTTCAACGGCGTTTTTCATGAGATGGGCGCTTTGCCCATTTTTTATTTGCACAGCATGCACGAGGGGGTTCAGGTGTCGAGCAAGCTAGAACAGTTGCAGGCCTTGCTGGCCCCGGTGGTCGTGGCCCTTGGCTATGAATGCTGGGGTATCGAGTTTTCGGCCCAGGGTCGTCACTCAATGTTGCGCGTTTATATCGATAAAGAGGGCGGCGTGCTGGTGGACGATTGTGCCATCGTCAGCCGTCAGATCAGCGGTGTTCTGGACGTAGAAGATCCGATCAGCTCCGAATATACGCTCGAAGTTTCTTCTCCTGGCATGGAACGCCCGCTGTTCACGATTGAGCAGTTTGCAGCCTTTGCCGGGGAACAAGTGAAGATAAAGCTGCGCTCGCCCTTCGACGGTCGACGTAACTTTCAAGGCCTTCTCCGCGGGGTGGAGGAGCAGGATGTCGTGGTGCAAGTGGATACTCACGAATACCTGTTGCCGATCGATCTGATCGACAAAGCCAACATTATTCCCACGTTTGACTGAGACGCGGATCCCGCGGATCCAATGGCTTGCGAAAGGCGAGGCGTACGATGAGCAAAGAAGTACTGCTGGTTGTTGAGTCGGTATCCAATGAAAAAGGCGTACCGGCCGGTGTAATTTTTGAAGCGCTGGAAATCGCGTTGGCCACGGCCACTAAAAAGCGTTTTGAAGACGAAGTTGACCTGCGTGTGGAAATCAACCGCCACACGGGCGCTTACGAGACGTTCCGTCGCTGGACAGTCGTCGAAGAAGAAGACCTTGATGATCCGGCCATCGAAACCTGGCCGAGCAAGGTTGCCGAGACGCACCCCGGTGCGAACGTCGGCGATGTCGTAGAAGAAAAGATCGAGTCTATCGAGTTCGGCCGTATCGCTGCCCAGACTGCCAAGCAAGTCATTGTGCAGAAAGTACGCGAAGCCGAGCGCGCTCAAGTCGTGGACGCTTATCGTGAGCGTCTGGGCGAAATCATTTCCGGCACTGTTAAAAAAGTTACACGTGACAATGTCATCGTCGACTTGGGTAACAATGCCGAGGCGCTGCTGGCGCGTGAAGACATCATCTCCCGGGAAACCTTCCGCGTCGGTGTCCGCGTCCGTGCATTGCTCAAAGAGATCCGCACTGAAAACCGTGGTCCTCAGTTGATCCTGTCGCGTACTGCGCCAGAGATGCTGATCGAGCTGTTCCGGATTGAAGTACCGGAAATTGCCGAAGGTCTCATCGAGGTGATGGCTGCCTCCCGTGATCCTGGTTCGCGTGCAAAAATCGCAGTTCGCTCCAAGGACAAACGCATTGACCCGCAAGGCGCGTGCATCGGCATGCGTGGTTCGCGTGTCCAGGCTGTTTCCGGCGAGTTGGGCGGCGAGCGTGTGGATATCGTGCTCTGGGACGATAACCCGGCGCAGTTCGTCATCAACGCCATGTCGCCTGCCGAAGTGGCAGCGATCATCGTTGATGAAGACGCCCACGCCATGGACATCGCTGTCGGTGCGGACAACCTGGCCCAAGCGATTGGTCGCGGCGGCCAGAACGTGCGTCTGGCAAGCCAGTTGACTGGCTGGACCCTGAACGTGATGACCGAATCGGACATCCAGGCCAAGCAGCAAGCGGAAACCGGCGACATCCTGCGTAACTTCATCGAAGAGTTGGAAGTCGACGAAGAGCTCGCGCAGGTTCTGGTGGACGAAGGCTTCACCAGCCTGGAAGAGATTGCCTACGTACCGTTGGAAGAAATGCTCAACATCGACGGCTTTGACGAAGACATCGTCAACGAGCTTCGTGCTCGCGCCAAGGATCGTTTGTTGACCAAAGCCATCGCTACTGAGGAAAAGCTGGCAGACGCCCATCCGGCCGAAGACCTGCTCTCGCTTGAGGGTATGGACAAGGATTTGGCGATGGAACTGGCGGTGCGCGGCGTAATTACCCGCGAAGACCTGGCCGAGCAGTCTATTGACGATCTGCTCGACATCGACGGCATTGACGATGATCGTGCCGGCAAGTTGATCATGGCCGCCCGAGCCCATTGGTTCGAGTAAGTAAATGCGGCCTGAGGAGAGAAGTGCATGACGCAAGTCACGGTGAAAGAACTGGCCAAAACGGTCGACACACCGGTAGAGCGCCTGTTACAGCAGATGCGTGAGGCAGGTCTGCCGCACACCGCCGCCGAGCAAGTTGTGACCGATAACGAAAAACAAGCCCTGTTGACGCACCTGAAAAGCGGCCACAAGGCTAAAGTGGAAGAACCGCGCAAGATCACTTTGCAGCGCAAAACCACCAGTACCCTGCGCGTTGCTGGCAGCAAAAGCATCAGCGTTGAAGTACGTAAAAAGAAAGTCTTCGTACAGCGTAGCCCGGAAGAAATCGAAGCCGAGCGCAAGCGCGAGCAGGACGAGCGTCGTGCGGTAGAAAATGCCGCGCGTCAAAAGGCTGAAGAAGAAGCCCGTCAGCGTGCCGAAGAAGAAGCGCGCCGCCAGCCTGCTACCGCTCAGGAAACTGCTGACGCTGTTGCTGCTCCGGCGCCAGCGGCCGAAGCCGCTCCGCAAGTGGCTGCAGAGCATGTTCAGGAAGCGCCTGTCGCTGCCCCTGCACCGGCTGCCGATATTCGCAAGCGCGAGGAGCCTCGTCGCCCTGATAAACCACGTGCCGACGATAACAATCGTCGTGGCGGCGGTGGCGATGGCGAGCGCAAAAACGCTCCGCATCGTGCTTCGGTCAAGGAAAAGGCGCCTGCGCCACGCGTTGCTCCACGTACCACCGACGAAGAAAGCGATGGCTTCCGTCGTGGTGGTCGCGGCAAGGCGAAACTGAAGAAGCGCAACGCTCACGGCTTCCAGAACCCTACCGGTCCTGTGGTTCGTGAAGTGAAGATCGGCGAGACCATCACTGTGGGCGACCTCGCTCAACAGATGTCGGTCAAAGCTGCTGAAATCATCAAGTTCATGTTCAAGCTGGGCACGCCAGCCACCATCAACCAGGTTCTGGATCAGGAAACTGCCCAACTGGTCGCTGAAGAACTGGGCCACAAAGTGACCCTGGTCAGCGATACCGCCCTGGAAGATTCCCTGGCTGAGTCCCTGAAATTCGAAGGTGAAACGGTTCCTCGTGCGCCGGTCGTGACCGTCATGGGTCACGTTGACCACGGTAAGACCTCGCTGCTCGACTACATCCGTCGTGCCAAGGTTGCCGCTGGCGAAGCCGGTGGTATCACCCAGCACATTGGTGCGTACCACGTTGAAACCGAGCGTGGCATGGTGACGTTCCTCGACACCCCGGGTCACGCCGCGTTTACCGCAATGCGTGCCCGTGGTGCCAAGGCGACCGACATCGTGATTCTGGTGGTTGCTGCCGACGACGGTGTCATGCCTCAAACCATCGAAGCCGTTCAGCATGCTGTCGCTGCTGGCGTTCCGTTGGTCGTGGCGGTCAACAAGATCGACAAGCCGGGTGCTGACCTGGACCGTATCCGCAGTGAACTGTCGGTTCATGGCGTAACGTCCGAAGAGTGGGGTGGTGATACCCCATTCGTACCGGTATCGGCAAAAGTCGGTACGGGTGTCGACGAACTGCTGGAAGCGGTCCTGCTTCAAGCTGAAGTTCTGGAACTGGTCGCTACGCCATCGGCCCCAGGTCGTGGTGTCGTGGTTGAATCGCGTCTGGACAAGGGCCGTGGTCCAGTGGCCACCGTTCTGGTTCAGGACGGTACGCTGCGTCAGGGCGACATGGTCCTGGTTGGCTCCAACTACGGTCGTGTCCGCGCCATGCTCGACGAGAACGGCAAATCCATCAAGGAAGCCGGTCCATCCATCCCTGTCGAGATTCTCGGCCTGGACGGTACACCGGACGCTGGCGACGAGATGAGCGTAGTTGCTGACGAGAAGAAAGCCCGTGAAGTGGCTCTGTTCCGTCAAGGCAAGTTCCGCGAAGTCAAGCTGGCCCGTGCTCACGCCGGCAAGCTGGAAAATATCTTCGAGAACATGGGTCAGGAAGAGAAGAAGACGCTCAACATCGTCCTCAAATCCGACGTCCGTGGCTCCCTCGAAGCTTTGCAGGGCGCTTTGAATGGCCTGGGCAACGACGAAGTGCAAGTGCGTGTAGTGGGCGGCGGCGTCGGTGGTATCACCGAAAGCGACGCCAACCTGGCGCTGGCTTCCAACGCTGTTCTGTTCGGCTTCAACGTGCGTGCTGATGCTGGCGCGCGCAAGATCGTCGAGCAGGAAGGTCTGGACATGCGTTACTACAACGTCATCTACGACATCATCGAAGACGTCAAGAAAGCCCTTACCGGCATGCTTGGCAGCGACGTCCGGGAGAACATCCTGGGTATCGCCGAAGTTCGCGACGTGTTCCGCTCGCCGAAATTCGGTGCGATCGCCGGTTGCATGGTCATTGAAGGCGTTGTGTTCCGTAACCGTCCGATCCGTGTACTGCGTGAAGACATCGTTATCTTCGAAGGCGAGCTGGAATCCCTGCGCCGCTTCAAGGATGACGCTTCCGAAGTACGTGCCGGCATGGAATGCGGTATCGGCGTCAAGAGCTACAACGACGTCAAGGTCGGCGACAAGATCGAAGTCTTCGAAAAGGTCCAAGTGGCTCGCAGCCTCTAAATCGCGAGCTTCAGGAACTCTGGCGAACGTCGCATGAAAATGCTCAGCGCACGTCATGGGTTCTAAACGCAACGCCCGGTCCGGCTTCTGCCAGGCCGGGCGTTTGCCGCTTTCAGACCGGACGGCTTTTGCCGAAGGTCAGTACAGGTAACAAGACATGGCAAAAGAATACAGCCGTACCCAACGTATCGGCGATCAGATGCAGCGCGAGCTGGCTCAACTGATCCGTCGTGAAGTCAAGGACCCGCGCGTAGGTCTGGTCACCATCACTGCTGTCGACGTCAGCCGTGATGTGGGACACGCGAAGATCTTCATCACCGTGATGGGCCAGGACAACGCTGAAGACATCAGCCAGACCATCAAGGTCTTGAATTCCGCAGCGGGTTTCCTGCGCATGCAGCTGGCGCGTGAAATGAAGCTGCGCAGCGTGCCTCAATTGCATTTCCACTACGACGAAAGCGTTGCCCGTGGCGCGCACCTGTCGGCGTTGATCGAGCGCGCGGTGGCCGAGGACGGTCAGCACGAACCTGCTGCCAAGCAAGACGGTTCGGAGGAATAACGGCGTGGCTCAGGTCAAGCGTATTCGCCGCAACGTCAGCGGCATCATCCTGCTCGACAAGCCGCTGGGTTTCACCTCCAACGCCGCCTTGCAGAAGGTGCGCTGGTTGCTCAATGCGGAAAAGGCCGGCCACACCGGTAGCCTCGATCCCCTCGCCACCGGCGTGCTGCCACTGTGCTTCGGAGAGGCGACCAAGTTCTCCCAATACCTGCTCGATTCCGACAAGGGTTACGAAACCCTGATGCAGTTGGGCAAGACCACCACCACGGCGGACGCCGAAGGCGACGTGTTACAAACTCGTCCGGTGACCGTTGGTCGCTCCGATATCGAAGCTGTATTGCCTGATTTTCGTGGGCAAATCAGTCAGATACCGCCGATGTACTCTGCCCTGAAGCGTGATGGCCAGCCGTTGTACAAGTTGGCTCGAGCAGGGGAAGTGGTGGAGCGCGAACCGCGTTCTGTTACTATTGCGCGCCTGGAATTATTGGCGAGCGAAGGCGAGACCGCGCGGCTGGCCGTTGACTGCAGCAAAGGCACCTATATCCGCACCCTCGTGGAAGATATCGGTGAAAAACTGGGCTGTGGCGCGTATGTTGCCGAGCTGCGTCGTACGCAAGCAGGGCCGTTCACACTGGCGCAGACTGTTACGCTGGAAGAGCTTGAAGCGGTTCACGCCGAAGGTGGCAACGAAGCGGTTGATCGTTTCCTGATGCCTTCCGACAGCGGTTTGCAGGATTGGCCTCTGCTGCAATTTTCCGAGCACAGTTCGTTTTACTGGCTGCACGGTCAGCCAGTCAGAGCCCCGGATGCGCCGAAGTTCGGCATGGTACGGGTGCAGGATCACGAAGGACGCTTCATCGGAATCGGTGAAGTGAGTGAAGACGGGCGGATTGCGCCGCGTCGTTTGATTCGGTCAGAGTGACCGAAACCCGTTGTGACAGGGTTTCCTGCACGGCGGTGAAGGGTGGCTGTTAACAGGCATGGTCACGCCTCATTTTTTAATACGAGAGTTTGCTCTCGGCCTGTTGAAATCGTCTCTCTGGAGCGGTTTCCTGATAAAAGGATTGCCTCATGGCTCTCAGCGTTGAAGAAAAATCTCAGATCGTAACCGACTACCAGCAAGCTGTTGGTGACACTGGTTCGCCAGAAGTGCAAGTTGCACTGCTGACCGCCAACATCAACAAACTGCAAGGTCACTTCAAGGCCAACGGTAAAGACCACCACTCCCGTCGTGGTCTGATCCGCATGGTAAACCAGCGTCGTAAGCTGCTGGACTACCTGAAAGGCAAAGACCTGAGCCGTTACAGCGCTCTGATCGGTCGCCTGGGTCTGCGTCGCTAATCAGCGATTGCGCTAGAGGTTGGTTGTCTGTCGTGCGTCAGAGGGTTTCCCGCTGGCGCATGGCAGGCTCCCAGCCTCAAGTTTTATCTGGATACATGTTTTATACGCTTGGCTGTACACCTGGACTGCCGCAGGGGCCGATTCCCCTCACTGCCCACGAATTCGCAAGAAACCAGTTCCCCCAAGAGCCACAAAGAAGGTAGGAAACCGTGAACCCGGTAATCAAGACGTTTCAATTCGGTCAATCGACCGTCACGCTGGAGACAGGCCGCATCGCCCGTCAGGCTTCTGGTGCAGTATTGGTCACCGTTGACGACGACGTCACCGTACTCGTGACTGTAGTCGGCGCCAAACAAGCTGACGCTGGCAAAGGCTTCTTCCCGCTGTCCGTTCACTACCAGGAAAAAACCTACGCTGCGGGCAAGATCCCTGGCGGTTTCTTCAAGCGTGAAGGCCGTCCCTCCGAGAAAGAAACACTGACGTCGCGTCTGATCGACCGTCCGATCCGCCCACTGTTTCCTGAAGGCTTCATGAACGAAGTGCAGGTTGTCTGCACCGTCGTTTCCACCAGCAAGAAAACCGATCCGGACATCGCTGCGATGATCGGTACTTCGGCTGCCCTCGCAATCTCCGGCATCCCGTTCGACGGCCCGATTGGCGCCGCTCGCGTGGCATTCCACGAAAGCACCGGCTACCTGCTGAACCCGACTTACGAGCAACTGAAAGCATCGAGCCTGGACATGGTCGTTGCCGGTACCGAAGAAGCGGTGCTGATGGTTGAATCCGAAGCCAAAGAGCTGACCGAAGACCAGATGCTGGGCGCGGTCCTGTTCGCCCACGACGAATTCCAGTCGGTCATCAAGGCTGTCAAAGAGCTGGCCGCTGAAGCTGCCAAGCCAACCTGGACCTGGGCTCCTCAGCCAGAAGCCACCGCACTGCTGGGCGCTATCCGCTCCGAGTTCGGCGCTGCGATTTCCGAGGCCTACACCATCACCGTCAAGGCCGACCGTTACGCTCGCCTGGGCGAGTTGAAGGATCAGGTTGTCGCCAAGCTGGCCGTTGAGGAAGGCAGCCCGTCGGCTTCCGAAGTCAAAGCCGCTTTCGGTGAGATCGAATACCGCACCGTTCGCCAGAACATCGTTGATGGCAAACCGCGTATCGACGGCCGCGACACCCGCACCGTACGTCCGCTGAACATCGAAGTCGGCGTTCTGCCGAAGACTCACGGTTCTGCACTGTTCACCCGTGGCGAAACGCAGGCGCTGGTGGTAGCGACCCTGGGTACTGCCCGTGACGCACAGCTGCTGGACACCCTGGAAGGCGAGAAAAAAGACCCGTTCATGCTGCACTACAACTTCCCTCCGTTCTCGGTGGGCGAGTGTGGTCGCATGGGTGGCGCTGGTCGTCGCGAAATCGGTCACGGCCGTCTGGCTCGTCGTTCGGTTCAGGCCATGCTGCCTGCTGCTGACGCGTTCCCGTACACCATCCGTGTCGTATCGGAAATCACCGAGTCCAACGGTTCCAGCTCCATGGCGTCGGTCTGCGGCGCTTCGCTGGCGCTGATGGACGCGGGCGTTCCGCTGAAGGCACCGGTTGCCGGTATCGCCATGGGTCTGGTTAAAGAAGGCGAGAAATTCGCTGTTCTGACCGACATCCTGGGTGACGAAGACCACCTCGGCGACATGGACTTCAAAGTGGCCGGTACCGCCAAAGGCGTTACCGCGCTGCAGATGGACATCAAGATCAAAGGCATCACCGAAGAGATCATGGAGATCGCCCTGGGCCAGGCCCTGGAAGCTCGCCTGAACATCCTTGGTCAGATGAACCAGATCATCGGCCAGTCGCGTCCTGAGCTGTCGGAAAACGCTCCGACCATGATCGCGATGAAGATCGACACCGACAAAATCCGTGACGTCATCGGCAAGGGCGGCGCGACCATTCGTGCCATCTGTGAAGAAACCAAGGCTTCGATCGACATCGAAGACGACGGCTCGATCAAAATCTTCGGCGAAACCAAGGAAGCGGCTGAAGCAGCACGTCAGCGCGTTCTGGGTATCACCGCAGAGGCAGAGATCGGCAAGATCTACGTCGGTAAGGTTGAGCGCATCGTCGACTTCGGCGCATTCGTCAACATCCTGCCTGGCAAAGACGGTCTGGTGCACATCTCGATGCTGAGCGATGCTCGCGTTGAAAAAGTCACCGACGTGCTGAAAGAAGGCCAGGAAGTCGAAGTGCTGGTACTGGACGTCGACAACCGCGGTCGCATCAAGCTGTCGATCAAAGACGTCGCTGCAGCCAAGGCATCGGGCGTTTAACCGCTCGCTTCCCCATGCTGTAGAAAAGGGCCCTTAGGGGCCCTTTTTTTTCGAGCGGAATTAAGAGGTTATGGCGCAAAGCGCAGGTTGTTGCTTGGGTGGAACATGCATCTTGCAAGCGGAACTTTTAATAAACGGGCAATCTGCACGATCCACGGGGAGCTAATAATTTCCAAGCCATTGATATATATATGAAAAATACTTAAACACAGATTGGCACAGCGCTTGCGATATACCAGTAACCCTGCCGCCAACGAGGTTGGCGCAGATTCTGAGAAAAACAGGAGTTACTCGTATGAAGAAGTTCGCTATCGCTGCTGCTACCGCCACTGCTCTGACTCTGACCCTGGCTAACGTAGCCATGGCTCAAACCTCTACTCAAGCTCCGATGATGGTTGCCGCTGGTGAAATGACCAAGGCAAAAGAAACGACCTCTGATACCTGGATCACCACCAAGGTCAAATCTGACCTGCTGACTGAAAAAGGCATTCCAGGCTCCGACATCAAGGTTGAGACCAACAAAGGTGTGGTTTCCCTGTCGTCCACCGTCGCTGTGACCGACGCGCAAAAGAAAACCGCTGTTGCGATCACCAAGAAAATCAAAGGCGTCAAAGCCGTTTCGGCTGATGGTCTGAAAGCCGAATAAAACGTTTCGAAGAACCGTACGAACGGACGATTGGCGGCCAGGGAGGTCGCCGGTTGGTCGATTGAAGGTTCATGCGAAGGCCATACGGATGTGGCCATTACAAGCCCTGGCATTTATGCCGGGGCTTGTTTTATTCAGCGCCCACCCAGTCAGGGCCCACCAAGCCCGCGCGTAACCCCGCAAATGCGCTTGAGCGCACCTTTCACAACCGATCATTCCCCGAGCCTGTCTCCTTACGCATTTCCTGCGTATATTTGTGTCCGGTCGGATACAAGGCCGTTCCCAAGACCGCACCCGATCAAAACTTTCACCAGGATTTGGCATCCTTTCGTCGTCCTGACGGGGATGGGCCGTGGGCACCTTCACGTCCGCGATGCTGATTTGCGCTGCCCCCGATACCTCATAACAAGGCAAAACGTCGCAATGGATAATGTCCCAACTGCCCTCATGCGAGGGCTCCGGGCGGACCCTCCGCCCAGCGTGTGGTTGTGGCGCTCCGGCGCTGTGATGCTGACATTGGCCATTTTCCTTACGGACTGGCTCAGCTCGCTCGACGTCGCCATTGCCGTGCTTTATGTGACCGTCATCCTGATGTCCGAGGACCTTTTATCTCAAAGGGGGCTCGTCATTGCCACGGTCGGGTGTGGTGCGCTGACGTTGCTTGCTTACCTGTTGACCCATGGCCTTGAGTGGTCACGCGGCACTGTGTGGCTGATACCGGCGTTCGGGCGCTGCCTGGTCAGCCTCTGCGCCATTGCGATCACCGGCTTTCTGGCCCTGAAAAACAAAGCCTCCAAAGAGGCACTGCAAACGCAGGTTCGCTTGCTGCACCGCAGTGAAGTTCTGCTCGCGGGTGCTCAGCGTCTGAGCCTGACGGGCAGTATTGGCTTGAAGATGCCGAGCGCCGAAATGTGTTGGTCCGACGGCGCGCGGCGCATTTTTCAGGTGGATGAGGAGCTGAACCCCTCCTTGGAGTACGTGTTCAGTCGCGTTCATCCCGAGGACATTCATGGCTTCAAAGGCTTGATTCATGAGGCGTACGTTCAGCACGCCCCCGTTGATACGGAGTTTCGTCTGATCATGCCGGACGGCTCCTCCAAGTTCCTGCGAATGTTGGCTCAGCAGATCCATGACGCTTCCGGTGATTGTGAATACGTCGGCGCGTTGATGGATGTCACTGCGACCAAACTGGCTGAAGAAGCCCTGCACCGCTCCCAGGCTCAGTTGGCGCACGTCACCCGTGTGACGATGTTGGGGGAGATGGCGGCGTCTATCGCCCATGAGGTCAACCAGCCGCTGTCGGCGATGACCACCAATGCCGAGGCCGGGTTGCGTTGGCTTGATCGCGAGGTTCCGGATGTGGCGGAGGTGCGAAGTGCCATCGAGCGGATCAAGGGTGAGGCCCATCGTGCCAGCGAAGTCATCCGGCGTATTCGTGTTTTGTCACGCAAGACGGACCCCCGGCATGTCTCCACGAATTTGCAGGATGTCCTGGTCGAATCCATCGCGCTGGTGCGCAGGGAGCTCATGCGGCATCGCGTGATTCTCGACCTGAAGCCGGTGCAGGGGAGTGTGGAAGTCAAAGGGGACCGGGTGCAGTTGCAGCAGGTCATTATCAATCTGCTGATGAACGCCATGCAGGCCATGGCAGGCATGCATGGCAAGAACAGGACGCTGGCCGTGCACTTGACGGCTACGCCACAAGCCGATGTTTTGCTCAGCATTCAAGACAACGGGCCGGGTATCTCGGCCGCGAACCTCGCCAGCTTGTTCATTCCGTTTTTCACCACCAAGCCGGAAGGGATGGGCATGGGGTTGTCCATATGCCGTTCGATTATCGAAGCCCATGGCGGACGCATCTGGGTCGAAAGTGAGTTGGGGCATGGCGCGACGTTGAGTTTTTCGCTCCCCGCCAGTGAGCCCATTCGCTCATGAGTGCGGCTGAGATCACACCGGTCGTTTTCGTCGTGGACGACGATCCTGCCATTCGGGTGGGGGTCGACAGTTTGTTGCGGTCTATGGGCATGCGGGTGCACACCTTCGCATCCGGGGCCGAGTTTCTGCAGCACCCGTTCGAAGACGTGCCTTCTTGCCTCATTCTCGATGTGCGCCTGCAGGGCGAGAGCGGCCTGGATTTTCAGGTGCGCCTCACGGAAATGAAGGTGCCGCTGCCCATCGTCTTTGTCAGTGGGCACGGCGATATCGCCATGTCGGTCAAAGCGATGAAGGCAGGGGCGCTGGACTTTTTAGTGAAACCTTATCGCGAGCAGGACTTGCTCGATGCCGTGACGCTGGCGTTGCAGAAAGACGCCAGGCGGCGCGAGGCGGGCAAGACGAGCAGCCAGTTGCAGGCTCGCCATAAAACGCTGACGGCTCGTGAGCAGGAGGTCATGGCGCTGGCCGTCACGGGACTGATGAACAAGCAAATCGCTGCAGAGATCGGGCTGAGCGAAATCACGGTCAAAATTCACCGGGGGCATGCCATGAAAAAAATGCAGGCCCGGACGTTCGCCGATTTGGTGAAAATGTCGCAAGCCCTCGAAGCGCGCTGAATTCCGCAGCCTGAGTCACATCAGCCGCCGCCCCTCGTATCCTTTCAAAATGCCGATCTTTCATCCGAACGGATGACCTCATACGTGAGTATGAGCGGGCCAACCTGATGGCTAATCGGTATTACTCATCAGCAGTGCTATTTTCCCCGCCGTTCCTGGAAATCCGTTTTCAGGCCGCCATCAATTCGTCAACCCAATGCCTAAAGCGCACCTGGACGATAAGGGGATACGCACGTGCTTTTGAGGACAATCAGCATTGGAACCCGCGCAGCGATCGGGTTCGCGATCATCACGCTGGCCATGTTGTTCGTCGGCGTCTTCAGCCTGATGCAAATGGCCAGATTGGACAGCGCGACTAACCGGGTCAATGACATCTGGATGCCTGGCATCATTTCGGTTCAGAAGCTGTCGCTGAGTATCAATACCCTGCGCCTTGAAGGGCAGCATCTTCGTGGATCGAACGACCCTCAGGTACGTGACAAGAGCAAGGCGTTGATCCGCCGCGTGGAAAAGGATCTCGACGATCAACAGGCTGAGTATCGCGCTCGTCAGGTGGGCCCGGATGAAGCGGTTTTGCTGGATTCGATCAAGGTGTCGCTCGACCGCTACATACCGGCATTGGATGAGGTGATTTCCCTGATCGACGCTCAGGTGCCTGATCAGGATCAACTTGAGCGTCTGAACACGACGCTGGCCACTCTGGGCGCTGACCTGACCCGCCACATGGATCAACTGGTGAAGGTTAACGAAGCAGGCGCGAATGCCGTTGCCCGGCAGAGCCGCGAGCTGTACGGCAATATGCAGTTGATCGTCGGTCTGGTCCTGACGCTGTCAGTGGCGGTTACGGTGGCGTTGGCCTGGCTGTTGACTCGCAGTATCGTCGGGCCGATCCGGGAGGCGGTGGCCGCGGCCCAGATGATCGCCCGTGGTGATCTGAGTGGCCGCATCGATGACGCCGGGGCGGACGAGCCAGCCGCGCTGCTCCAGGCCATGGGCGACATGCAACAGCACCTACGCTCGACCATCGAAGGCATCGGCGTTTCGGCCAGTCAACTGGCCGCTTCAGCTGAGGAAATGAGCGCCGTCATGGGCCACAGCTCCCAGGGTTTGCAGCAGCAATGTGCGCAGATCGAACAGGCAGCAACGGCAGTCACGGAAATGAGCAGCGCTGTTGACGAAGTCGCTCATAACGCCATCAGCACATCGGAATTGTCGCAAGCGTCCGATCATCAATCGCAGAAAGGCCACGAACAGGTCAGCGAAACCATCGCGCTGATTCAAGGGCTGGCGCAGGAGGTGCTGCAAGCTTCCGCTGAGGCCGAGAGTCTGTCGCGCTATACCGATCAGATCAGTTCAGTGCTGGGCGTGATTCACAGCATTTCCGATCAGACCAACCTGCTGGCGCTCAACGCGGCCATCGAGGCGGCCAGGGCCGGGGAGGCGGGGCGCGGGTTTGCGGTGGTCGCCGATGAAGTTCGCTCGCTGGCCAAGCGCACGCAGGCCTCGACCCTGGAGATCGCGACCATGATCCAGAGCATTCAGTCCGGGACCGGCGCCACAGTGTCTGCGCTGCAAAGCAGCGCCGCTAAAGCCGGGCAAACACTGGACCGCGCACGTGCCGCGGGGCATGCGCTGGAGCAGATCACGCTGGCCATTTCCAAGATCAACGAGCGCAATCTGTTCATCGCCTTGGCCACCGAGCAACAAGCGCTGGTGGCGCGGGATGTGGATCGCAGCCTGCTGACGATTCGTGATCTGTCGACCCAGTCTGCCGCCGGTGCAACACAAACCAGCAGCGCGAGCGGCGAGCTGTCGCGGCTGGCCATCAACCTCAACGGCATGATTGCCCATTTCGCGCTATGAGCGACGTGACATGACCGATTTCGTCGCAACGAATAACCCTCAACGCATCACCTGTTTGCTCCCGCCGGAACCCGAGCCCGCTTCGGCCAAGGCGGGCCATGACCCCGTTCAGGCGTGGCCATGGGTGCTGCTGGCCGTGGCGATTGTGGGATTGCTCTGCGGTTTGCTGGGGTTGCTGTACCAACAGGCGCAGCGCCAGGCGATGTCGGACGTTGGCAACCTGAATCGCATCCTTGAGTCGCGGCTGAACGGCACTTTCTATGAAGCGCAAAGCGGCCTGCAAAGCATCGCGTCGCGCATGGATGAGGGGCCGCTTCATTCCGAGGGGAGTCCGGCGGTTCAGGCATGGCAGTTGCGCGGGCTGGTGCGCAGATTCCCGGCCGTGGGCCATTTCGATGTGCTTGGGGCGGATGGGCGGTTTTTGTTCGACTCCGACGGCAGCAGTTCAACGTCGCCGTCGTGCACCCAGCAATTTCGCGACTCGCTCCAGCACAAGACGCCTGCCGATTTGAAAGCCCTGTCGATGGTGTTGGGCAGCGATGCGCGCAGGGAAATGTTGTACATGGCGGTGCCCATCCTGGACGCCCAGCAGCGGCTGACGGGATGGATTGCGGCGAGTCAGCCGCTGAAAAATATTCTCGAAGCCATCAACCAGCTGGACGTCGGCCCTCATGGCGTCATTACGTTGCGTCGAGCGGATCAGTCGGATGCGGTGTTACGTGTGCCCGCGGCCAAGCCGCATGTCTCTCCATACCCTGCCGACGACATCGACCGGCTCATGACGGAGGGCGCCCGAGAGGGCACGGTCGTCATGCGGTCTCGGGTGGACGGGGTCAGACGGCTGTACGGCTTCAAGCGGATCGGCAATTTCCCGCTGGTGTTGGTGGTGGGTCTGGCGGGGCAAGACTATTTGCTGGGATGGAAGTACACCGCCATTGCTTCTTCTTTGGTCTGTGGTGCGTTGTACCTGCTGATTCTCGGGCTGACCTTGCGCTTGCGGACCAACCGAATTCGTCGCCAGCACGTCGTCGATGAACTGCGCGACAGTGCTTACCACGATGATCTGACCGAGTTGCCCAATCGGCGTTACCTGCTGGAGCGGGTGAACCGCGCCATCAAGGATTGCGGGCGCGGCCAGCGGTTGACCCTGATTTATCTGGACCTGGATCACTTCAAGGTCATCAATGATTCGCTTGGGCATGTGGCGGGCGACTCAATCATTCAGCATCTCGCCCAGCGTCTCGTGGCGCTCAAGCCCTCGGTGGACACCGTCGCGCGGCTCAGCGGCGACGAGTTTCTGGTGCTGGTGGACGAAGACGACCACATGCTCCTGAACGAGTTGGTAGGGCGCATGCTGCGTGCGCTTCAGCAGCCGCTCGAATTGGCGGGCTACAACCTGTCGATGACCGCTTCAGCGGGCATCGCATCCCACATCGCCCATGGCCATGATTTCGGCTCACTGCTCAAGGCCGCCGATACGGCGTTGACGCAGGCCAAACGCAACGGGCGTAACACGTGGGTGTTCTACGAGGCTGCCATGGGGGCGCGGGAACTACGTTATTTGCATGTCCAGACCGAACTGCGTCAGGCCTTCGAACAAAAAGAGTTGCAGGTCCACTACCAGCCCCAGATCGAGCTAAGCACCGGCGCCGTTATCGGGGCCGAGGCCTTGTTGCGCTGGAACCACCCCGGCGAAGGACCGATTGCTCCTGACGAGTTCATTCCCGTGGCCGAATCCAGCGGGTTGATACTTCCGATCAGCCGCTGGTTACTGAGCGAGGTCTGCCATCAAGCGATGGCTTGGCAAGCGGCAGGTTTCGGCGAACTGACGGTGGCGATGAACTGTTCTGCCGTCCAGTTCCGTCAAGGCAGTATGGTTCAAGAGGTCCAGAGGGCGCTGTATGACAGCGGCCTGAAACCGGAACTGCTGGAGCTTGAGCTGACGGAGTCGATCCTGATCGAAGATTCCGCACGGGTGCTGGAAACCGTTCAGGGGCTGAAGGCGTTGGGCGTGCGCATGTCCATCGACGACTTTGGCACCGGCTATTCCAGCATGGCGTATTTGAAACGCTTTGCTGTGGACAAGCTGAAAATCGATCAGTCCTTCGTGCGGGGTCTGCTGAAAAACCCACAAGACGCCGCCATCGTGCAGGCGGTGATTACGCTGGGGCACAGCTTCGACATGAAGGTGATTGCGGAGGGCGTGGAGGACGCTGCCATTCTCGCGGCCTTGACGGCGAAGGGGTGCAACGAAGCGCAGGGTTATCATTATTCCAAGGCACTCTCAGCGCCGGATTTCGACCTCTTCATGCAAGGTCGGATCGAAGCCAACTTTCTTGCGGAGCGTTGGGTGTAAGTGACAATGCCCTCGCCTTGGCGCGTTTAATCTCTCATGGAATGGCTTTGATCTATTGCGGTCAAACATTTGTATACTTCACCCACGTGGCCCGGCTGGGTAACGTGGTTTCCCATTTGTCTCCTCATACGATTTACATCGGCAAAGGTACTCCGTTTGTCCAGTTCTTCTCTGGTCGCCGTTGTCGATGATGACGCCGCCGTTCGCGATAGCCTCGACAGTCTTGTTCGTTCTCTGGGTTTTCAAGTCGCTGTCTTTTCTTCGGCCGAGGAGTTCCTGAGCACTGCCGAGTTGAATAACGTCGGCTGCCTGATTACCGACGTGCAAATGCCAAACATGAGTGGTGTTGAACTCCACGAGTACCTGACGGCAAAGAATATTCATATTCCCACCCTCTTCATCACGGCTTTTCCCGAAGAAACAGTGCGCAAGCGAGCCATGACCGGCAGTGCGCTGTGTTTCCTGGCCAAGCCTTTCCAGGCGCATGTGCTGATCGACCACTTGAGTCGGGCACTGAGCTGAACCCTACGCCTCACACCGCGAGTGGCCGTGCTTCGGGGCAGTCAGCATCGGTGCGCACTGTCCTGGTTCACGTTGGTCGATATCATTCCATGACGTGGTGCGCGAGGCCGGGTGCTGGCAAGGACCTGGGCGTGAACCGCACCTTGGCGGGCGAATAACGCGGAACGCGTCGCAACTTAGAAATCTGACGCCTGTCGCCAACTCTTTGAAGTTAGAACAAAAAACCGTGACGGCCGCGCTTCAAAAAGTGGCATTGAACCGCGTGAGTTAGATGGTGCGAGTAAATATTGACGCCATTTAATTAACGCACGCTATGGCGCTGCTTAATCCCATGAAAAGCACTATCACTGAGCACAGATATTGCATACTGCCATTACTTGCCGAAATGGGTGAAGATTCGACTCACTTTCTCTGCCAACAATCGGGTTGAACGAATATTCGGTCGCGGCGGACATAAGTGAGTTACACGATGGGTTGCACAGATATTCCGGGCCAGGCCTGAAACTCTTTTGCCGTGAGATTGAAAGCAATGCCCACGATTCCCTTGTTGATTTGCGACGACTCCAACATGGCGCGCAAACAGCTGATCAGGGCCTTACCTGCCGATTGGGGGGTGTCGGTCACGACAGCGACCAATGGACATGAAGGCCTTGAAGCCATTCGCCAGGGGTTGGGTCAGGTGGTGTTACTCGACCTGACCATGCCGGACATGGATGGGTATCAGGCGTTGGCCGCGATTCGTGCGGAAAATCTTCAGGCCAAAGTCATCGTGGTGTCGGGCGACGTTCAGGAAGAAGCCGTGCGCCGCACGCTTGAACTGGGCGCCCTCGCGTTTCTCAAGAAGCCCGCCGATCCGGTCGAGTTACAGCTGACCCTCCAGCGCCTCGGGCTGCTGGATCATCCCGTCAAGACAGTTGCTGTTACGCCCAAGATCGAACAGACGGCCATCAGCTTTCAGGACGCCTTCCGCGAAACCATCAACGTTGCCATGGGCCGTGCCGCTGCTTTGCTGGCGCGTGTGCTCGGCGTGTTCGTGCAACTGCCGGTGCCCAACGTCAACATGCTGGAGGTCGGCGAGTTGCACATGGCGCTCGCGGACGCCCAGGCCAGTGATCGGCTCACAGCGGTGTGTCAGGGTTACATCGGCGGGGGGATCGCCGGGGAAGCGCTGCTGATGTTTCACGACTCGGAAATCGGCGACATGGCGCAGTTGATGAAGATCCAGGACAGCGATTATTCCGAAAAGGAAATGCTGCTGGACCTGTCGTCGATCATCATCGGCGCCTGCCTGAGCGGCATTGCCGAGCAGATCGACATCGCGTTCTCCCAAGGGCATCCGCAGGTGCTCGGCGCTCAGAGTGGCATCGACGAGCTGATTCGCATCAACCAGCAACGCTGGAAGAAAACCCTGGCCGTGGAAATCAGTTACAGCCTGGAAGGCCACCATATTCACTTCGACTTGTTGATGTTGTTCACCGAAGACTCGGTAGAGCGGCTGTCGCGCAAACTCGCCTACCTGATGAGCTGATTCATGAACGACCGTATCGACATCAAAGAGCTGCATTGGCTGCTGACCATCACCCAGAGCATCGACGTCGGCGTGGTGGTGCTGGATCACGAGTACCGGGTCCAGGTGTGGAACACCTTCATGGAAAACCGTTCTGGCGTGTTGCCCTATGAAGCCGCCAACCGCTCGTTCTTCGAGCTGTTCCCGGAGGTGAATCGGGACTGGATGAAGAACAAGATCGACAGTGTGATTACCCTGGGAACTCCTGCGTTCACGATCTGGGAACAGCGGCCGTACCTGGTGCGTTTCAAGAGCTACCAGCCGATCACCGGGCAAGAAGATTTCATGTACCAGAACACCACGATGTTCCCGCTGCGCTCCACAAGCGGCGAAGTGTCTCATGTGTGCCTGGTGATCTACGACGTCACCGACGTGGCGACCAACCGCCTGCAATTGCAGCGCGCCAACAGCGAACTGCAAAAGCTGTCCAGTACCGACCGGCTGACCGGGCTGTACAACCGGGGTCATTGGGAAGAGGCGTTGCGGCTGGAATACGCCCGCCACGTGCGTTACGGCTCGTCGGCGGCGCTTGTGATGTTCGACATCGATCACTTCAAGCGGGTCAACGACACCTACGGTCACCAGTGCGGCGACAAGGTGATTCAGCGTGTGGCCGATGTGATTCGCGAGCACATTCGCGACTCCGATATCGCCGGCCGTTACGGCGGCGAAGAGTACGCGGTGCTGTTACCCGACACCGATAAATACGGCGGCGGGATGTTTGCCGAGCGATTGCGATTGGCGGTGGAAGCACAGGAAATCCTGCACGAAGGCGAAGTGATTCGCTGCACCATCAGCCTCGGCGTCGCCGACATGAACACCCCGCTCAGCGAACACAAGACCCTCATCGAATGGGCCGATCAGGCGCTGTACGCGTCGAAGAAGAACGGGCGTAATCAGGTGTCGTTGCATGAGGTGTGAGTCACTGCGACGCTCCCTACCCAAGCCAATGCCCCGGATGTAAACGGAATCTGTGGGAGCGAATTTATTCGCGAGACATAAGCACAGGCGACAGATGTGGGTCGGATGTACCACCGCCTCGCGAATGAATTCGCCCCCACAGAAAAGAGCCGCGTGTGCGCAGGGCTACGACAACTCCGCAAAATCACTCAACACATCATCGCGCAGGGCGATGAAACGGGCGTCGCTGCGGTTGCGCGGGCGGGGCAGGTCGATGTCGACGATGCGCCGAATGCGCCCCGGATGCGGCTGCATGACCACCACACGATCCCCCAGGTAAACCGCCTCGTCCACGTCATGGGTCACGTGCACCATGGTGATCTTTTCCTGCTGCCAGATGTTCTGCAGCTCACGTTGCAGGCGTGTGCGCGTCAGGGCATCCAGCGCGCCGAACGGCTCGTCCAGCAGCAACACGCTCGGGCGATTCACCAGTCCGCGCGCGATGGCCACGCGTTGCGCCATGCCCCCGGAAATCTGGTGCGGGTAAGACTCGGTGAAGTCCTGCAGGCCCACCAGATGAATATGCTCGCGCACAGTGTCGCGTTTCTGCGCAGGCGTCAGGGGCGCGTTCTTCAACCCTACAGCGACGTTCTGTTCAACCGTCAGCCACGGAAACAAACGGTGATCCTGAAACACGATTCCGCGCTCCAGCCCTGTGCCCTTGATCGGCTTTTCGTCCAGCAGAATGCGTCCGTCAAACTCCTCATCCAGACCGAGGATCAGCCGCAACAATGTCGATTTTCCGCAACCGCTGGCGCCGACGATGGTGATGAATTCGCCGGGCGCGATGTCCAGCTGAATGTTGTCCAGCACCTGCAATTGGGTGTCGCTGCTGGCGCCGGAGAAGCGTTTGCTGATGTTCTCCAGACGCAGCCCGTTGCCTTGCTGGGTGGGGAGAGGGAGCGCTTGACTGGCGGACATTGGGGAATTCCTTTGAAAGTGTGAAAAGGGAAAACTAGCGCGGCGTGATGCCGTAGAGCCGTTGCATGCGTCGTTCGAGTCGGCGGGCGAGGACGTTCAGCCCCCAACCGACCAGACCGATGATCACCATGCCGAACAGCACAAGGTCCATCATGAAATGCTCGCTGCCGTCGATCAGCGTGTTGCCGATGCCGTCGCCGGACACCAGCAGGTATTCGGCGCCGATGGTGGCGAGCCACGAGTACACCAGCGCCAGGTAAATCCCGGTAAAGATCGAGGGCAACGCGGCGGGGAGCATGACGCCGATCACAGTCTGCCAGCGGCTGAAGCCGTACACCTTCGCCACCTCCAGAAACGCATTCGGCACGTTACGCAAACCGTCGCAGGTGTTGACCACCACCGGCACCAGCGCGGCGAGGGAGAGGAACACGACTTTCGCGACGTCGCCCAATCCGAACCACACTGAGATCAGCGGAATCCAGGCGAACAGGGAAATCTGCTTGAAGGTGTTGAAGCTTGGGCCGACCACGCGCTCGAAAATCCGCGAAAAGCCCAGCAAGCAGCCGAGGATCAACCCGAGCACCGTGCCAATGAAAAACCCGCTGAGGTTGCGCGCCAGACTCGACGAAATCGCCCGCCAGAATTGGCCGGAGGTCACCTGATCCCACGCCGTCACTGCGACCTTTTGTGGCGAGACCAACAGGCCCGAATCGCTCCAGCCCTGATTGGCCGCGAGCCACCAGATTGCGACGCCGACCACGGGCACGACCCAGCCGCGATAACGGTGTTGGCGAGGAACGTGTGTTGCTGTCAACGAACTCATAGCACCCTCCCTGGCGTCACTGCCCGACCTTTGTTGAGACGACGCTCAATGACTTCGAACGCCCGGTCGATCAGCAGCCCGACCGTGCCGACCACGACCACCGCCGCCATCACCAGATCCAGCTGAAACAGCTGACGCCCGTAAGCGATCAGGTAGCCCAACCCTTCGCTGGAAGCCAGCAGCTCGACGACCACCAGCGACAGCCAGGCTTTGGTGAATCCCAGTCGCAGGCCGGTGAAAATGGGTGCGACAGCGGAAGGCAGCACGATGTCGGTGACGATCTGGCGCCGACTGAAGCCGTAAGCCTGTCCCACTTCCAGCAGGCGTTTGGGCACCTGATGAAAGGCCTGCAATGTGCAGAGGGTGACCGGGACCAGCGCGGCGTGGGCGATCAGCACGTACTTCAGCGGCTCGCCGATGCCGAACAGCAGCAGCGCGAAGGGCATCCAGCCCAGCACCGGAATCTGCACCAGCGCGTTGAACGTCGGCAGCAGGTAATCCTCGACGGTTTTGGACAGGCCCATCATCAGACCCAGTGTCACGCCAAGGCCCGAGCCGATGAGAAAGCCCACCAGCACCCGTTGCAGACTCGCCGACGCGTTAAGCCACAGGTCGCCCGTGCTGAACAGATCCGTCAGTGTTTGCCAGACGTATGCCGGGGGCGGCAGGACTTGCTCGGACAGCCAGCCACGCTCGGTGCCCACGTACCAGAGACCGAGCAGCGCGATGGGCAGCAGCCAGGGCAGGGCAAGGTTCACGGCACGGGTTTGCCACGCCGGGGATGAGCGTTTGGCGGCCGCCACACGCCGTGGGGCGCGGGCGGGAAAGTTAGGCAGGCGTTCGACCGGCGCCAGCTTTTTCGCGGGCGCCCGGTCTTGGTCGAGTAAAGGTGCGGTGGCTCTGGCCATGACCTCAGCCTCCGTTGTTGACGGTTTTATCCGATGACGCCGTGGCCGTGTTCGCCTTGGCTTTGCCGTCTGCGCCGTAAGCGGTCCAGTAGCCTTGCAGCCCCTTGGCTTTCAACGCTGTTTCCAGGTATTTGGTTTCGAACCAGCCGTCGATGGTCACCGGACGTCGGATCATCTTCTCTTCCTTGGCCTGATCGGCGACGGCCTGATAACGCGCCTTGAGGAAGTCATCCACCAGCGGCGAGGCGCTGTCGCGCAGGGTGATGTGGCCGAAGTCCGCTTTGAGCGAGGCCAGCGGCTCATTGGTCTTGGCCCACTCGTTCAACACGGCGTCGCGGTTGCTTTCGTCGGACTCCCACTTGGCCGCATCGACCAGCGTGTTGACGACTTTTTGCACGTTGTCTGCGTGTTCTTTTTCATAGGCGCCGCGAACCACCAGCGCGCACTGCCGGGTGTAGCGCACGTCGTTGTTCGGGTTATCGAAAATGATGTCCACCAAGCCCTGATCCCGCAGCTTGAACAGCTCACGGCCGCCGAACGCGGCATCGACGCCCTTTGACGCCAGCGCGGCCTGACTGCTGCCGCTGTCGAGGTTGATCACTTTCAAATCGCGTTCGGTCAGGCCGTGGTCCGCCAGCAGATTGATCGACACCAGATGGCCGTTGGTACCACGGAAGACCGCGACTTTCTTGCCCTTGAGGTCTTCAATCGTCTTGATGTCGGAGCCCTTCGGCACCGCGAGATACACGTTCGAGCGCACGCCGATGGCGGCCAGCAGCTTGGTGTCCAGACCGTTGGCGCGACCGACGACTTGCGGCAGGTCGCCTTCGTAGGCGAAGTCCAGTTGCTGGTTCGACAGCGCTTCGTTGACCGCCGGACCCGCGCCTTTGAAGAAGAACCATTGAATCTCGGTGCCCGTGCCTTTGAAGGCTTTTTCCAGCAGTTGCTGGTTGCGCACGATGCCCAGCGGCGAGCCGCTGAAGGTCACGGGATCACCGCCCCCCGCGCTGGCCACGCCGATGCGCAAAACGTCGGCCTCGGCCAAGGGCATCATCAGCAGCGCCGCCAGTGCGGTAGCTACGCTTTTTGTGCTGAATACAGATGTTCGCTTGGCCTTTGCCATGACGGTTCTTCCTTAAAAATGGGGGGAGCGGGAATCAGGCGGCCAGGTGCTTTTTGTCGGCTTCTGTTCGCGGGGAGAGGGTGTCGGGCGTCGGCTTGATCGCCTGGCTGGAGCGCCCATCGACGCCCACCGGAATGTCGCCCGCCACGGTGGTGCGGCGCACGATGCGCTGTTCCTGGCCGTAGTCGTTGATCGCGATGTGCTGGGTGGCGCGGTTGTCCCAGATCACCACGTCGCCTTCGCTCCAGCGCCAGCGCACGGTGTTGTCGACCTGGGTGATGCGGTCGTGGAACAGGCGGATCAGCTGTTTCGAATCGTTGCTGCTGACGCCCTGAATGTGTTTCACGAAGTGGCCGAGGATCAGGCTGCGCTCACCGGTTTCCGGATGGACGCGCACCAGCGGGTGCTCGGTTTCGTAAATCTCGGCGGTGAACTGTTCGCGGTAACGCTTCACGCCCGCTTCGCCAGTGTCCTTTGGCGTCACATAGTCGTAGACGTTGGTGTGCAGGGCACGCAGGTTGTCGGCCAGCGCTTTCAGCGGCTCAGGCAAATCGGCGTAAGCGGCAGCGGTGTTGGCCCATACGGTGTCGCCCCCGTACGGCGGAATGACCACGCCCCGCAGGATCGAAACTTTTGGGTAGTCGGCGACGAACGTGACGTCGGTGTGCCAGGAGTTGGCGCGGGTCTCGCGGGAATCAAGGTTGAGAATCGCGTGGCTCTGCTCGGCGGAGCGGACGGTTGGGTGTGGCACTTGATCGCCGAAACGACGGGAGAAACTTTCGTGCTGGTCGTCGTTGAGGAACTGTTCGCGGAAGAACAGCACCTTGTGTTTCAGCAGTGCCTGATTGATGAACTTGAAGTCTTGCGCGGAAATGTCACCGGAAAGTTTGATGCCGCTCAACTCGGCGCCAATTTTCCCCGCCACGGGTTTGATCTGAATCGCCATGTCCTGAACTCCTGTTTAGGTTGCTGTGGCTCAGATCATAAAGATATAAATCAGCGATCCGCTAATCACTAATTGTCATAAATATAGAAGGAGAGTTTATGCGAGGTGTTTATGAAGATAACGAATCTTCATAAGCTTATTCGAATGTTTGATTTGGAATTTCAAACAAGTTGCCGTCGGAAACTGTGGGAGCGAATTCATTCGCGATTGGCCAATACAGCCGACAGAGATGCATTGGATGTACGAATGTCTCGCGAATGAATTCGCTCCTACAGGGAGATTTATGTTCATGCCCTGACCCGGGGTGTTGCTTGGTTCAGCGATCAGGTTTGCGGCACATCGTCCTGCACATCCGGGCCTTTCAACGTTCCCAACGACTTGCGCAGCCGGCTCGCCAGCGAGCTGCTGCCATGCACGTTGTGGTAGTGAAAAACCGCCGTCGCGCGCAGGGCGTCTTCGGCAACGGGGAGGTTGGTGTGCAGCGAACGATAGCCCCAGAACAGGTACAGATGGCCCGGCTGCATGGCAATCCGGGTAAACGCCTGAGCGTCGCGGCGGAGTCGGTTTTTCAGGTAGCGCTGTACCCAGCGGTTGTCCACCAAAACCTTGTCGACGAGGTTGCGCAGGTAGCTTTGGCGCAGCGGCCGACGATTGGGCAGCATCAGCAGGTCGCCGCGCTCTCCCGTGTCCGGCATGCACACCGGCAGGATCGTGGTCAGGACGAACGAGTCGTAATGGAAAATCAGCGATTCGCGACGCCCGCCGTTGCCCGTGAGGCAGCGCAATGTCTGAGTCAACGTCGTGTCGCTGGAACGCTCTCCCGTGGCGCCTGCAACGATGCGGCGACAGAGGTCGATGAAATTCCGTGAATTTCCCCAGTCGGAGAGCGGTGTGCCCGCTACGGGCTGGCGGCCAGAAAGGGCGACATAATCGTTGCCCGCTTCCTCAACGGTGGCCTGTACGAGTGCTTGTAGCTCCATCAATTGCGCCGGACTGGCCCAGTCCGGGAGAACAGCGTATCCGTCACTGTCGATGGCCTTGATCAGGCTGCTGACCTGAGCGTCCGAGAAGGTCGTGTAAGGCATCGCGATAACCTCGTTGCGGGTATCTGAGTCGTTTGATGCCCTCGGACCCAATGCCAGAGATGTACCGATTCAGCGGGCGAGTCGACAGACTAGCAGCTAGCACAGGATTATCTACGTGCGTGGATTAAATATTTCAAAATGTGTGTTTTTTCGAGGATAACGTCGTTTTTCTGTCCGTTTTTGAAACAGATCGACGCAAAAACCGTTTTGCAGAGCGCTCTCAGGGCGTAACGATTTTGTGTCACATTCTGTGTCGCCGCATGAGCGCAAAGGCTATTCCGGGCCAAAAAACGGCTCTTCAAGCCCTTTGACGCCGGGTTGCAGCGCGAACACCCCACCGGCCAGTGGCTGATCGTAAAGGTCGCCACCGGGACGGATCGAGGTCACGAACAACGTGTCCAGGTCACGGCCTCCAAACGCACACATGGACGGCTTTTTCACGGGAACAGACAGTGATCGATCCAGCGTGCCCGCCGGGGTAAAACGGTGGATGACCCCTTCGTCATTGCCGCAGATCCAATAGCAGCCGTCAGCGTCCACAGCGGCGCCATCGGGGCGACCGGGATAGAGGTTCATGTCCACGAACAGACGACGATCACGGGGCATCCCGGTGTCGATGTCGTAATCGAACGCCCAGATTTTCTGCACGTTAGGGTGAGAATCCGAGAGGTACATGATCTTCCCGTCGGGGCTGAAACCCAGGCCGTTGGGAACAATCAGGTCAGTGATTCGAGGCGTGAGCGGTTCGCGCTGATCGCGGCTGTAGCGATACAGCGCGCCGACCGACGACGCAGCGGCCATGTCCATGACCATCGTGCCCGCCCAGAAACGGCCTTGACGGTCACAGCGCCCGTCGTTAAAACGCATGTTGGGGTGAGGGTGTTCGACGTCGATCAGTCGTTCGGACGTGAGCGTTCCATCCTCTGCGGGGCGAATCCGAAACAGGCCATCTTCCATACCCGCGAGCCAGGTGCCGTCGCCGTAACTGGCGATGCAGGCGAGCATCTGCGGCGCTTCCCAGCTGTCCGTGCGCTGGTCATCCAGCCGATAGCGATGGAGTTTTTTCGCTGGAATGTCCACCCAATAAAGCGCGTTGTCACGGGCGCTCCAGACCGGGCACTCGCCGGTGGCGTTGCGCGCGTCGAGGATCAGCTCAGCCTGCATCGGGAATATTCCACAAGGTTGATGAAGGGGCGAACGGCCAACGTCGGGCTGGCCGTTGCAGGGGGAAATCACTGATCGCCGAAAGGTCCGGACGCCACGAACGCGCCGCCCTGATACACCATCGCTGGGTCATCGGCAGCCGGCGCCGGTTGCGCCTCGACCTTGGCGCGGAACTGTTCGGAGCTGTCTTTGGGTTGGTAGTCCAGGTGATTGGCCAGACGGTTGTCCCACCAGACCTTCGCGTTGTTGGACGCGCCGTACACCACGGTGTGACCGACATTCGGCGTGAACAGACCGCGCTCGATCAGCTGGGTCAAGTCGTCGTAGCTCAGCCAACTGCTCAGCATTCTGCGGTTCTGCGCTTCCGGGAATGAAGAGCCGATCCGGATACTCACCGTTTCGATGCCGTAGCGATCGAAATAGAAACTGGCCAAGTCTTCCCCGTAGGATTTCGACAGGCCGTAGTAACTGTCTGGCCGCTTCACAGCGCTGGCGTCGATGGTTTCGTCCTGGCGGTAGAAGCCGATCACGTGGTTGGAGCTGGCGAAGATCACCCGTTTCACGCCGTGCCGACGCGCCGCTTCGTAGAGGTGATAGGTGCCGCAGATGTTCGGGCCGAGGATGTCTTCGAACGAGTGCTCAGTGGACACACCGCCGAAATGCACGATGGCATCGACGCCTTCGACCAGATGATGAACGGCAGCTTTGTCCGCGAGATCGCAGCGCTGCACTTCTTCGTGAGCGCCAGCGGGCGCCATGTCCGCAATGTCGGAGAGGCGAATGATCGTGGCGTAGGGGCGCAGGGTTTCGCGCAACACTTTGCCGAGGCCGCCAGCCGCGCCGGTGAGCAGCAGGCGATTGAAAGGGGAATGGGCGTTGGATTCGGTCATCGTGAGAAGCCCTTGTTTACGATTTGTTGTTATTGATGTCGTAAGTTGTCGTATGACATAGCGAGGGATTATCGGCAGGGGTAACGAAATTTGTCAAACCGCCTGGCGGTTGCTCCGTTTTCTGGTTGTCGTACTGGTCTCTTTCCGACATGAAATCCGGACTAGGCAAAGATTCAGCAAACCATTCTTCCCAATCAACCTCGTCGATTTCGTCGTCTACATCTTCGCCCATGCTCCCATCCTCCCCGTTTAGCGCGTCCAATCGCGAAGCGGGAAGAGTAGTCGGCTGCGCATTTACTGTCTTCTTCATCCAGTTGCTAACGCCCATTTTCTCTGCTAATTTCAAAAATGTTAACGATGACATTTCCGCTTAAACAATAAAAACAACGGGATTTTTCGCTATGACAACTCGCCTCAAGAAAGGCTTTTCCACCGTTCTTTGCTCCCTCGCCGTGGCTGTGGCGTGCGCCGGTTCCTTCTCCGTTCAGGCGGCTGACGCCAAAAGCGGCCCGCTGAAAATCGGTGCCTCGTTCCAAGAGATCAACAACCCCTATTTCGTGACCATGAAGGACGCCCTTCAGGACGCCACCGGCAGCATCGGTGCGACGTTGTTGGTCACAGACGCACGCCACGATGTTTCCAAGCAGATCAGCGACATCGAAGACATGCTGCAAAAGGGCATCGACATCCTGATCATCAACCCGACCGATTCGGTGGGTGTGCAATCCGCCGTGAAGCAGGCCCATGACAAAGGCGTCGTGGTGGTGGCGGTCGACGCCCAGGCGGACGGTCCGCTGGATTCCTTCGTCGGTTCGAAGAACTACGACGCGGGTGTTCAGGCCTGTGAATACCTGGCCACGAACATCGGCGGCAAAGGCGACGTCGGCATTCTCGACGGCATCGCCGTGGTGCCGATCCTCGAACGCGTTCGCGGTTGCAAGGACGCACTGGCCAAGCACCCGGATATCAAAATCGTCAGCATTCAGAACGGCAAGCAGGAGCGTGATCAGGCACTCAGCGTGACCGAGAACATGCTTCAGGCGCAGCCGAATCTGAAAGGCCTGTTCAGCGTCAACGACAACGGCTCACTCGGCGCTCTCGCTGCCATCGAATCCAGCGGCATGGACGTCAAGCTGACCAGCGTCGACGGCGCGCCGGAAGCGGTAAAGGAAATCCAGAAGCCGAACAGCAAGTTCATCGCCACCTCCGCTCAATACCCGCGTGACCAGGTGCGTCTGGCCCTGGGCATCGCACTGGCCAAGAAGTGGGGCTCGCAAGTGCCCAAGGCCATCCCCGTCGACATCCTGCTGGTGGATCAGGCCAAGGCGAAGACCTTCAGCTGGTGACGGAACCGTCGCTGTTCGCCTGACGTTTTTCAGGTGGGGCGAACAGCACGGGTCTGAGCAATTTCTGCTTTGACGAGGTGCCCATGAGCTGCCTTCTGCAACTGGAAAACATCTGTAAAAGCTACCCCGGCGTGCACGCGCTCAAGTCGATCAACCTGTCGGTCGAGCGCGGCGAGATTCACGCGTTGCTGGGGGAGAACGGCGCGGGCAAATCCACGCTGATGAAAATCCTCGCTGGTGTCGAACATCAAGACAAAGGCAGCATCCTCATCGACGGCGCCGAGCAGCATTTCGCGACCTACAACGAAGCCATCGCGGCGGGCATCGGCATCGTGTTTCAGGAATTCAGCCTGATCCCGTACCTCAACGCGGTGGAAAACATTTTCCTCGGCCACGAAATCGTCAACGGTTTTGGCCTGCTGCGCAAAGGCGAGATGCGCGAGAAAGCCATCGCGCTGTTCGACCGGCTCGGGGTGAAGATCAACCTCGATTGCTCGGTGCAGCACCTGAGCGTGGCCGAGCAGCAATTCGTCGAGATCGCCAAGGCGCTGGCCCTCGAAGCGCGCCTGCTGATTCTCGATGAGCCGACCGCCACCCTGACGCCGTCCGAAGCCGAACTGCTGTTCGACATCATGCGCGAGCTGAAAAATCAGGGCGTGGCGGTGATCTTCATCTCCCATCACTTGGAGGAAATCTTTCAGGTCTGCGACCGCATCAGCGTCTTGCGCGACGGCGCCAATGTCGGCGCGCTGACCGTGGCCGACAGCGACATTGATACCCTCGTCGAGATGATGGTCGGGCGTCGTCTGGAAGCCAGTTTTCCGCCCAAACCCACCCAGCCGCGCGGCGCTGTAGTGCTGCAAGTGCGCGACATTCAGCTGACCCGCAACGGTCCGCACAACAGCTTCAACCTGCACAAAGGCGAGATTCTTGGTTTTGCCGGTCTGGTCGGTTCCGGGCGCACGGAGCTGGCGCTGGGCGTGATCGGCGCGCTGCCGGTGGTGAGCAAGGACGTGCTGTTGCGTGGCCAGCCAGTCAACCTCAGCGACCCTGCCCATGCGCTCGCCAATGGCATCGGCCTGCTGCCCGAGAGTCGCAAGAGCGAAGGGCTGATCGTCGATTTCAGCATTCGCGAAAACATCTCGCTGAACAACCTGGGCAAGTACGAAAGCGCCGCGCACTTGCTCGACCGGCACAAGGAAGATGCCACCACCACCGAGCTGATGAAGCAGCTGTCGATCAAGGCGCCGACCTGCGAAAGCCGCGTGCTGAACCTCAGCGGCGGCAATCAGCAGAAGGTGGTGATCGCCCGCTGGATCAATCACCACTGCGACATTCTGATCTTCGACGAGCCGACCCGTGGCATCGATGTGGGCGCGAAAGCGGAGATCTACACCCTGATGCGCAAACTCACCGAACAAGGCTTCGCGATCATCATGATCTCCTCGGAACTGCCGGAAATCATCGGCATGTGCGATCGCGTGGCCGTCTTCAACAAGGGCGCCATCGTCAACGTGCTGCAGGCGAGCGACATCAATCCCCAGGAAGTGATGCGCCATGCCACCGGGAGTCTGAACAGTGAACACGTCCATTAAAACCATGACTGCACAACCCAACCGCATGAAGCTCAACTTCGCTCAACTGATCCGCTCACCGGCGTTTTACCCCTTCGTCGGGCTGGTGGTGGTGACGGTCTTCATGATCTTCGCCAGCGACAAATTCCTCACCGGCGCGAACCTGGAAAACATCGCGAGACAGGTGTCGATCAACGCGATCATCGCCGTGGGCATGACCTGCGTGATCCTCACCGGCGGCATCGATCTGTCGGTGGGGCCGGTTATGGCGCTGTCCGGCACGCTGACCACGGGCTTGATGGTCGCAGGCGTTCCGGCGCCGATTGCGATCCTCATCGGCTTGCTGATCGGCGTGGGTTTTGGCGTGGGCAACGGCATCTTTGTCGCTTACCTGAAAATGCCGCCGATCATCGTCACCCTCGCGACCATGGGCATCGCCCGCGGCCTGGGTTTGATGTACACCGACGGCTACCCGATTTCCGGGATGCCGGACTGGTTCGCCTGGTTCGGTCGCGGCACGTTATTCGGCATTCAGGTGCCGATCCTGATCATGCTGCTGACCTACTTCTTCGCCTGGGTGCTGCTGCAGCACATGCGCATCGGGCGCTACGTCTACGCCATCGGCGGCAACGAGGAAGCGGTGCGTCTGTCTGGCGTGCGGGCGTCGCGCTTCAAGCTGCTGGTGTACTCGATCAGCGGGCTCACGGCGGCGATTGCCGGTCTGGTGCTGTCGTCGCGTTTGATGAGCGGCCAGCCGAATGCCGGGGTCGGTTTCGAGCTGGACGCCATTGCCGCCGTGGTGTTGGGCGGCGCGTCGATTGCCGGTGGTCGCGGCGTGATCATCGGCACGCTGGTCGGGGCCATGCTGTTGGGTGTGCTCAACAACGGATTGAACATGCTCGGCGTGTCGCCTTACGTGCAGAGCGTGATCAAGGGCGGAATCATTTTGCTGGCGATTTTCATCAGTCGGCAGCGGCATAAATAAACCGATTTTGAACATTCATACCGGCTCCCACACAAGAGCTGCGTACACATGACTTCTCTGAACAGGTGAACCGACATGGAACAAAACACAAAAACCACCATGCAAGCCGTCGTCTGCCACGCGCCAAAAGACTACCGTCTGGAGCGCATCACCAAACCGGTGGCGCGCATCAACGAGTTGGTCATCCGCATCGGCGCCTGCGGCATCTGCGCCAGTGACTGCAAATGCCATTCGGGCGCGGCGATGTTCTGGGGCGGCGAAAGCCCGTGGGTCAAGGCGCCTGTGGTGCCAGGCCACGAGTTCTTCGGCTACGTGGATTCAGTAGGTGAAGGCGCTGAAGAGCACTTCGGCGTGAAGGTCGGCGACAAGGTCATTGCCGAGCAGATCGTGCCTTGCGAGAAGTGCAAATTCTGCAAATCCGGCAAGTACTGGATGTGCGAAGTGCACAACATTTTCGGCTTCCAGAAAGACGTGGCCGAGGGCGGCATGGCGCAGTACATGCGCATCCCGAAAACCGCCATCGTGCACAAGATTCCCGAGTCCGTTTCGCTGGAAGACTCCGCACTGATCGAGCCGATGGCCTGCTCGATTCACACCGTCAATCGTGGCGACGTGCAGCTCGACGACGTGTTGGTGATTGCCGGGGCGGGCACGCTGGGTCTGTGCATGGTGCAAGTCGCCGCGTTGAAGACGCCGAAGAAACTAGTGGTCATCGATATGGTGGATGAGCGTCTGGAGCTGGCGAAGAAATTCGGCGCCGACGTGGTGATCAACCCGAGCCGCGACAACGCCCGCGAGATCATCAATGGCCTCACCGACGGCTACGGCTGCGACGTGTACATCGAGACCACTGGCGTGCCGGTCGGCGTGACCCAAGGCCTGGACCTGATTCGCAAACTGGGGCGTTTCGTCGAGTTCAGCGTGTTCGGCGCCGAGACCAGCGCCGACTGGTCGATCATCGGCGACCGCAAGGAACTGGACGTGCGCGGCGCCCACCTGGGGCCGTATTGCTACCCGATTGCCATCGACCTGTTCGAGCGAGGGCTTGTGACCTCCGAAGGCATCGTCACGCACGACTTTGGCCTGGATGACTACGCTGAAGCGTTCGAACTGGCAAATTCGACCAAGTCGATCAAGGTGCTGCTCAAGCCGGTGGCAGGCGCCTGAGATCGGGGCGCGCCTTACACCGCTTCGCGAATGAGTTCGCTCCCACAGGAGAATGGCGATCCTCCCGTGAGGGCGAATGTGCCCGCAATTGCAGCGGTAAGAATGTGCCCATCAGGTTGGAACGCGATCCTTCTGTGGGAGCGAATTCATTCGCGATGACATCGGTACAAGCGCCGAAGATCCTCCGATTTACCCAATAACAAGAGAGCGCACGAAGATGAAATACGTCATTGGGGTCGACATCGGCACCCAGAGCACCAAGGCATTGCTGGTGGATGCTCAGGGCCGGATCGTCGCGCAGCACAGTCACGGCTACAAAGTCGATACGCCCAAACCGCGCTGGGCCGAGCAGTGGCCGCAGGTCTGGCTCGATGCGGTGGAAATCTGCGTCGCCGCCTGCATGACAAAAAGCGGCGTGCCGAAAGACAGCGTCAAATCCCTCTGCGTCAGCAGCCTGTATGGCGGCTCCGGCATCGCCGTCGATGCGCAGATCAAACCGCTTTACCCCTGCCTGATCTGGATGGACCGCCGCGCCGAAGAACAGGTTGCGTGGGTCAATCAGAACGTCGATCTCGAACGCCTCTACGCGATTACCGGCAACTCGGTGGACAGCTACTACGGCTTCACCAAAATGCTCTGGCTCAGAGACAAACAACCCCGAATCTGGGCCGACACCCGCTACTTGCTGCCGCCTAACAGCTACATCAACTACTGCCTCACGGGTGAGGTGGCGGTGGATCACAGCTCGGCGGGCAACATCGGCGGCGTCTACGACGTCGAAGCGCGAGGCTGGTCGGCGGAGATGCTCGACGCACTGGGCATTCCTCAGTCGATGATGCCCGAACGCCTCGTGCATTCCGGTGATGTGGTCGGTGACCTGCTGCCGGAATGGGCCGAACGTCTGGGCCTGCAAGCCGGCATCCCGTTGCTCGGCGGCGGCGTCGATGCAGCGATGGCGACCTTCGCGGCGGGCGTCACCCAAGCGGGCAACCACGTCGCCATGATCGGCACCAGCATGTGCTGGGGCTACCTCAACCAGCAGGTCGATGCGCGCCATGGTCTGGTGAGTTTTCCTCACGTCTTCAACGGCGCGAAAGACCTCTACATCTTTGGCGGCGCGATCACGGCAGGGGCTTCGGTCAGCTGGTTTCGCGAGCAGTTCTGCCAAGCCGAAGAACAGCAGGGCCGCGAGACCGGCGAGGACAGCCACGCCATCCTCGAACGTGCCGCGACGAAGATTCCCGCAGGCAGCGACGGCGTGCTGTTCCAGCCTTATCTGATGGGCGAGCGCAGCCCGGTATGGGACCCGAAAGCCAGCGGCAGCTTCGTCGGCCTGACCCTGTTCCACAGCCGCATTCATCTCTATCGCGCAGTGCTCGAAGGCGTGACCTTCGCGTTGCGGCACAACATCGAGGCGGGCACCAAAGGCGCGCAATCGCTGGACCCGCAGCTGATCGTGGTCGGCGGCGCAAGCCATTCGGACCTGTGGATGCAGATCATCGCCGACGTCACCAACTTCCCGGTCTACACCATCGTGCAGGAGGTCGAAGCGGCGCTCGGCGCGGCGCTTCTGGCCGCCCATGCGGTGGGGTTGGTGGACGACGCGCAAGCGCACAAAGGCTGGGTTCAACTGGAACGTCGCGCCGAACCCCAGGCGGAAAACGTCGCGCTGTACTCGCGGCTTTTCGCTGATTACGTGGCGCTGTACCCGGCGCTCAAACCGATCATGCATCGCCTTCAGGGAGCGTGAATGTGAACACCGCACAGTTTGATTTCAGCGGCCAGCGCGTGCTGGTGACCGGCGCCACCAGCGGCATCGGTCGCGAGGTCGCGCAGCAACTCTTGGCCAGTGGCGCCGAGGTATATGCCTTGGGGCGCGACGCGACGGCATTGCTGGACATGGCCGATCAGGGTTGCCAGGTGTTGCGAGTGGATGTGGCAGATCATGCGCTCCTGGCCTCGCTGCTTGCGGAGTTGCCGGTGATGAACGGGCTGGTCAACTGCGCGGGCATTTCCATCCTCGAAGCGGCGACCGAGGTCAGCGCAGCGGCCTTCGATCAGGTCATGGCGGTTAACGTGCGGGCGTCGGCGATGGTGGCCGGAAGCGTGGCCAAGGCGATGATTGGCGAGGGTGTGAAAGGCAGCATCGTGAACGTGTCGAGCCAGGCGTCATTGGTGGCGTTGGACGATCACCTGAGTTACTGCGCCTCCAAAGGCGCGATGGACGCCATGACCCGTGTGCAGTGCGGCGAGTGGGGCAGGCACGGGATTCGGGTCAACAGCGTCAACCCGACCGTGACCCTCACGCCGATGGCGCAAATGGCCTGGAGCGAGCCGAGCAAGCGTGACCCGGCCCTGGCCGCGATTCCGTTGGGGCGTTTTGCTGAAACGGCGGAAGTGGCGGCACCGATCCTGTTTCTGTTGAGTGATGCGGCGTCGATGATCAGTGGGGTGTCGTTGCCGATTGATGGCGGGTATACCAGTCGGTAACAATGTGAACACGAACCTCACTGTAGGAGCGCGGCTTGTCCCGCGATCTGGCGCGCAGCGGCAGCAAAACCGGACGCCGTGGTCTTTCTGAATAATTGGGGGACAGGATTTACGGCTACTGCGCAGCCGATCGCGGGACAAGCCACGCTCCTACAGTTTTATGAAGCGGTGCCATTCTCCAACTCTCCCACAATCACCACCTTCGCCTTCGGCAAGAACCGATCCTGAATCCGCTCCAACAGCAGCTTCACTGCACCGCTCCCGGCCTGCGACGCATCGTGAGCGATACAGGCAATCGGAATGCCGAAAATGTCCGCGAAGGGCAGCCGGTCGATGCCGCAGATGGGCAGGCTGTCGTGGGCGATGCCGCGATCTCGCAACGCACGCATGGCGCCGAGGGTGATCAACTGGTTGAAGCCGAAAATCGCGTCTGGCGCGGCGTGTGTGCTGAGGTAATCCAGAGTGCTCCGGTGCGACGGCTCAAGGGTGTAATCGCCCGTGAACACATCCAGCTGCACGTCTTTGCCACTCTCGGCCAGCGCCGCTTTCACGCCCTTCAAACGTTCTTCGGAAATCCGCGAATGAGCAGGGCCCGTCAGTACCAGCAACCGTTGTAATTCCGGGCTCTTCGCCAATAGATAGCGTGCGCCTTTCAGGCCGCTGTGGAAGTTATCCAGCACCACATGGCTGAACGGGCTGCCATGCAGTGCGCGGTCCAGTTGCACCACCGGAATGTCGCCGTTGCTCAAACGGCTCAGGTATTGAGGCTGGTATTCGGGCTCGTCCGACACCGGTGACAACACGATGCCCGCCACGCGATAACTGAGCAGCGTGTCCACCGCCTTGCGCTCCAGCTCTTCCGAGCCATCGGTGTCCACCAGCATGATTGTGTAGCCGTGCTTCTTCGCCTCGCGGGAAATGGCCTTGATCATCTCGCTGTAAAACGGGTTGTCCACCGACGCCGTGATCACGCCGATGATCATGCTTTCGCTGCGTTTCAGGCTGCGGGCGAAGGCGTTGGGCACGTAGTCAAGCTCGTGGGCGACTTCGAGGATGCGTGCCAGCGTGGCGGGCTTCACCAGATCGGGTTTGTTCAGCGCACGGGACACGGTGACCGGGGTCATGTTCACGCGGCGGGCAATGTCGGAAATGGTGACGGGAGTCTTTTTGCTCATGAACTTCGGGCAGCCTTGGATCGGGACAACACGCGGGCGACGTCGGCAGTGTCTGATTGCGCAAGGCTAGCACGATGAGGGGCGGCAGAGGTCACACGACTGGAAGGAATGTTATCGTTTTCATCGCTGGCCTGATCGGTTCATCCGGACTGTTGGCCGCATCACGATGCTTTCCTGAGGGAAAGCTTTTCGACGTTTTGTATGCAATCTGTCCATAATGTGTGTCCGTTTCTTTCGATTGGAGGGTTCATGACCTTGCCCGCATCGCCGTCTTCCCGGGATTTCTTCATCGCCGCTGCGGCCTTGTTGATCACCATGGTCGGCACAACGCTGCCCACCCCGCTGTACGCGATCTATCAGGAACGTTTGGGGTTCGATGCGAGTTGGTTGACGATCATTTTTTCGATCTACGCCGCCGGTGTGATCTCGGCCTTGTTGGCCGTGGGGAGTTGGTCCGATCAGTTGGGGCGTCGGCCGCTGCTGTTTGCCGGGCTGTGCATGGGGGCGATCAGTGCGCTGATTTTTCTGTTTTCCGACTCGATTGGCGGGCTGCTGATCGGGCGCCTGTTTTCGGGTTTTTCAGCGGGAATCATGACCGGCACCGCGACGGTTGCCGTGATCGAGCTGGCGCCGAAAACCTGGAAAAACGCCACGCTCATGGCGACGGCGGCCAACATGCTGGGTCTGGGACTCGGGCCGATGCTGGCGGGCTTCACGTCGCAGCACCTGGCTGATCCGCTGCACCTGATTTTCTATGTCCATCTCGCGTTGTTGCTACTGGCAACACTCGGCATCGCGCTGATTCGGGAAACGGTACAGCGTCCCCCGCAACGCCGATTGACCATTCAGAAACCCTCGGTTCCGGCCTCGGTGCGCGGCGTGTTCATCTCGGCGTCGATTGCCGGGTTGGCGGGTTTCAGCGTGGCCGGGCTGTTCACCAGCATGGTGCCGTCGGTGATGATCCACATCATGGGTATCCACGGTGGTTTGCTGATTGGTGCGGTGAGTGGGCTGTTTTTCGTGGCGTCGATTATCGGTCAGGCATCGCTGCAGTGGCTCCCCAAACCGTCGCACATGACGCTGGGCTGCGTGGGTCTGATCCTGGGGATGATCTGCCTCGGACTCGGCATCGCCACAGCGCATGTACTGCTGTTGGTGGGCGCGGGTCTGTTCGCCGGTATTGGTCAGGGCATGATCCTGCGTGCGGGCATGGGCGCCGTGACAGCCAGCAGCCCGCCGCATCAGAAGGCCGCAGTGACGTCGGCGTTTTTCGTGGTGCTGTACATCTCGATTTCCGTGCCGGTGGTCGGCGTCGGGTTCAGCGTGCGGGCGTTTGGCTTGCCCCATGTCGGCGAGTTTTTCGCGTCGCTTGTGGCGTTGGTGGCCGTGGTCGCGATGATCTGCATGAAGCGTGTGCAGGCTCGCCAGACCGCTGTGGCCTCCATTGGAGGGTGAGCGATGGAGAGGGTGAGCGATGGGCGTTAAAGTTGGCCTGATCTCAGACACCCACGGGCTGCTGCGGCCTCAACCGTTGGAGGCGTTGCAGGGGTGCGACTACCTGATTCATGGCGGCGACATCGGCAAGCCGGAGATTCTTGAGGCATTGAGGAAGATCGCGCCGCTGACCGTCGTGCGAGGCAACAACGACACCGACGACGCTTGGGCTGCGGACGTACCGTTCGAGGCGGCGCTGCGGATTGGCGACGTCGGGATTTACGTCACCCACATCCTCGCCGACGTGCCTGAAACGCTGCCGCCGGACATCCGGGTCGTCGTCACCGGCCACTCCCACAAGCCGCTGCAACAGCTGCGTCACGGTGTGCTGTTCATCAACCCCGGCAGCGCAGGGCCTCGGCGCTTCAAATTGCCGATAACGGTGGGCGTGTTGCACATCGACGGGCTTGAGGTGCGCGGGGAATTGATTGAGCTGGATTTGGGCCAGTGAAAAATGAAACCTGTGGGAGCGAATTCATTCGCGAGACGTGTGTACAGCCGATAAATCTGCGTCGGATGTACTGGCCTATCGCGAATAAATTCGCGCCTACAGGGAAATCACTCAGATGATGAACCCCAGCCCGCCTTCAATCACTTCGCAATCGGGTCCAACCCACTCGCCTTGATCGCGGGTGCAGCCGCCGACGAACTCAGAAACTCCAGAAACTGCCTGGCCTGTTCCGGGTGTTTGCTTTTGGCGACCACGCCCGCGGAGTAAAGGGTCATCTGCTGCGCTTGATCGGGGATCAGGCCGATGATGTCGATGCCGTCCACCGGCTTCAATTCGCTCAGTTGCTGGAAGCCGATTTCCGCGTCGCCGCGTGCGACCACTTCACCCACCGGTTCGGCCGGGATCATGCGGCTCTTGCTTTGAATGCGGTCAGCGATATGCATCTGATTGAACAGCACGCGGGACAGGTAAACGCCGCTGGCGCTGTCGGAATAAGCGATGCTCTTGGCGTCTAGCAGGGTCTGCTTGAAGGCTTCCATGGTGCTGATGTCAGGGTGCGGCGCGCCATGTTTCACGGCCATGGCGATGTAGGATTTGCCCAGGTCCACGCGGCTTTTCGGATCGACCTGGCCATCTTTAATGAGCTTGTCCAGCGCAGCGCCCACCATCAGCACCACGTCGGCGGGTTCCTGGCGAGCGAGGCGGTTCGGGATGGCCTGTGGGGTCGCGCCCATCGACGGCGCGACCTCGCCTTGCAATTTCACGCCCACGCGTTGTTCGTAGTCCGGGGTGACAGCTTTGAAGGCGCCCATGATGCCGCCGGAGCTGAGAATGGTCAGTTGGACAGGGGCCGGAGGGGTGGCCGCCTGGACGAAAGCCGCTGGAATAAAAGTGACGGCGGCGCTCAACAGATAAGGCAGAATTTTTTTCATGAAAATGAACCTGACAGTTTGAAAAGTGGCTCTGACGAAATAAAAGCAGCGCGGGCAGTATGTGGCAATTGTGCGATGAGTAAATCCCTTTGTTGCGATCACCGTTTCACAGACGGCATTTTCGGGCGCAGGTTCATTCGCCCGAGACGGGCTGAAAAACGCTGCTTCGCCGCGTTTAAGCTCAAGAAACCACGGGCCAGGCCGATGCTGAGGACGATCCCCTTCATCTCTCTGGAAGTTCGTCTTTCATGTTCAATAAACGTCTGAAGCAAGAGTTGGCCGCGCTGCGTGAAGAACTTTCATCGGTGGAGCAGGTGAGGAGCAGTCTGGACAGCGAAATGCTGTGCATGCGCCTGGACGCGCAGGGTCGTATCGAGTCCGTCAATAACAACTTTGAAAAGGAAATGCATTACCGCAGCGCTGATCTTGTCGGGCGTTCCATCGAAGAGTTGGCCCCCGCTCACGTCAAAAGCCTTGATATCTTTCAGCGCGTGAAATCCGCCATCAGCCGAGGCGAGCATTTCAGCGGCGCCTTGCGTCTGCTGCGTGGCAATGGCCAAGAAGCCTGGCTGCGTTCGATCGTGCAACCCGTACGCGATGGCAGTGGAAAGGTGGCGTATTTCACGATCCACTCCAAAGATCTGACGCGCACCATCGAAAACTCCCGCGAGCACGAAAACCTTATCGAAGCGCTGCAGCGCTCCACCGCCGTGATCGAGTTCAACCTGAATGGCGAAGTGCTTGCCGCCAACGAGCGTTTCCTGGGTTCGATGGGCTACTCGCTCACGCAGATCCAGGGTCAGCACCACCGCATCTTTTGCGACCCCCAAGAATCCAGCTCTCCGGAATACCAGATATTCTGGGACAAACTGCGCCGTGGCGAATTCGTCACCGGTCGTTTCAAACGCGTGGACAGCCGGGGGCGTGAAGTCTGGCTCGAAGCGTCGTACAACCCGATCACCGACGCCCATGATCGCCTGTACAAAGTGGTGAAATTCGCCACGGTCATCACCGATCAGGTCAACCGGGAAAATGCGGTGGCCGAAGCCGCCAACATTGCCTTCAGCACCTCGCAGCAAACGGACAGCAGCGCGCAGAAAGGCGCAGCGGTGGTTCAGCAGACGGTTGAAGTCATGCGAGAGCTGGCCGGACACATGGAACAGGCCGCTGATCGCATTTCGGCGCTGGACAAGCAGTCCCAACTGATCGGCTCCATCATCCAGGCCATCAGCAGCATCGCCGACCAGACCAACCTGCTCGCCCTCAACGCTGCCATTGAGGCGGCCCGGGCCGGCGAACAAGGCCGTGGGTTTGCCGTGGTCGCCGACGAAGTCCGCCAGTTGGCCTCGCGCACCAGCAAAGCCACCGAAGAAATCGTCGGTGTGGTGAAGCAGAACCAGGTACTGGCTGAACAGGCGGTCAACGTGATCATCAGCGGCAAGCAACAAGCGCAGCAGGGCCTGGAGCTGGCAGGTGAGGCCGGGTCGGTGATCGTGGAGATTCAAGACGGCGCGCAACGGGTCGTGAGCGCGGTAGGGCAGTTTGCCAATCAACTGTCGAGCTGATTCGTCAAAACGGTTAAAGCGCTGCCGTTTTTATTAGAAATCGGCGTTTCGTCTTTAAAATCGTTAAAAAGCCGCGTCGGATGCGTACATCCGACGCGGCTTTTGGGTTCAGACGCGGAAATGGCTGACCAGCATTTGCAACTGATTGCCCAGTCGGGCCAGTTCGACGCTGGACGCGGCGGTTTCTTCGCTGGCAGCGGCGGTCTGTTCGGACACGTCGCGGACGTTGAGAATGCTGCGGCTGATTTCTTCAGCGACCGAGCTTTGCTGTTCGGCAGCGGCGGCGATCTGCTGGTTCATCGCCTGAATGTTGGACACCGTCTGGGTAATGCTTTCCAGCGACGAGCCTGCCTTGCGGGTCAAGGTGACGCTGCTGTCCGTGAGTCCACGGCTGCTGAGCATAATGTCCGACACCTGACGGGTACCGCTTTGCAGGGCGGCGACCAGGCTTTCGATTTCTTCGGTCGACTGTTGCGTACGCTGTGCCAGGCCGCGCACTTCGTCTGCCACGACCGCGAAACCACGACCGGCCTCACCCGCGCGTGCGGCTTCGATGGCCGCATTGAGGGCCAGCAAGTTGGTCTGTTCCGCCACGGACTTGATCACGTCCATCACTTTGCCGATCTTGTCGCTTTCCTGCTCCAGTACGCCCATGGCGTCGGAGGAGCGAATCACTTCGTTGGCGAGTTTTTCGATCTGGGCGATGGCTTCGCCGACGACTTTGTCGCCGTCACGGGCCTGCCTGTCAGCATCCGAAGCAGCGACCGACGCCTGTTCGGCGTTGCGCGCAACTTCGTGCACGGTGGCCGACATTTCATGCATGGCAGTGGCAACTTGATCGGTCTCGACCTTCTGGCTGTTGACCCCGGCGCTGGTCTGCTCCGTCACCGCCGACAGCTCTTCGGCCGCGCTGGCGATCTGGGTGACGCTGTCGCGAATGCCGCCAATCAGGTCACGCAGGGTGGTGCCCATCCGTTGAATCCCGGTTTGCAGCACACCCAGTTCATCACGGCGAGTCACTGTCAGCGTATGGGTCAGGTCGCCGGAGGCGATGCGGTCGACCACGGCTAATGTTTCCTGGAGCGGTCGGGTGATCTGGCGGGTGATGATCAGCGCCGCCAGGGCACCGAAGATCAGGGCGAGCAAGGTGCCGCCGATCTGCAGAGTGCGAGCCTGTTTAGTGTCGTCCGCGCCAAGCGAGGTTTGCAGATCAACCAACTGCTGGCTCAGTTTGACGATGGCTGCGCCTTCATCGGTCATTTCTGCCCGCGTCGAGTTGATGGTGTCGTTCGCCACCTTGAAGCCCTGTACCGAGCTGCGATAGCCGATCAACGCGCTTTCGAGCTGTTTCAGGCGATCGCCCTGAGTCGCGCCGAACGTGGCGTTGAGCTGATCCAGCCCGCTGATTGCAGCATTCAGTTGGCGTGCAGCGGCGTCTTCGGTTTTGGCGGTGGGGTTGCCGGTGTAGCCGCGCACTTCGTAGCGCACCAGCATGACGTCTTCTTTGGCTTTGGTGGCGGCCTGGTACTGAGCAAAGCGGCGTTCGTCGGTCGGATCGAGCTTCATCACGTCATCGTTGATGGCGGCGATCAGCTCTGCGGCCTTCACCGCATCGGTGCCCATGTCAGCGCGGACTTTGGCGCTGGTCTTGTACGCCTCGCGCATTTTGCTGAATGACGCGTCGTAGGCACGAATCTGCTCGCCTAGCGCCTTGATCGGCGGGACGTTCAGCGGATTGACGAACGTGCTTTGCAAAAATTGTTGCTGCGCTTTGAAGGCGTCAAGAGCGGTCTGCACGTTCTGCGCCACGGCTTCGTCGCCATTGCTCAGCATGTATTGCAGACGCGTGATGCGCATGTCGGTCAGTTTGTTGTTGAGCTTCATGATGTCGGCAACGCGATCGCTGCGGAAGGTCATGTTGCCCAGGCTGGTCCAGCCGATGAGGGCGAGCAAGGCAGTAAAAACAAGCACGATGCCGAACCCTAAGGCCAGCTTTTTATTAACGCTGATATTCGCGAACCAGCTCTTCATCTCAATTCTCCACAGTCCATTTTTCGAGTCGTCAGCTGGAGAATTGTTGTTATGGAGCCCAGCGAAACAGTCAGGTGCAAGGTTTCATCGGCCGAAAGCCGGAAATCTGAAACGGATGCGGGGAGATTGAAGGTAATTTCCTACACAGATAGGTAAAAAAACTACGGTTCAGAGGGGGGGCTGGAAAGATTAAGCCCGGCAAAAGCCGGGCTGGGGAGGGCAGTGCGGCTATCAGCTCAGGCGATTGGCACCTACACGGTCAGCGCCGTCAGCAGCGATGCGACCCAGTTGAGTTTTTTCTGAGCCATTCTCGGCGACGCGGTTGGCACCTACACGGTCAGCGCCGTCAGCAGCGATGCGGCCCAGTTGAGTTTTTTCTGAGCCATTCTCAGCGACGCGGTTGGCGCCTACACGGTCAGCGCCGTCAGCAGCGATGCGACCCAGTTGAGTTTTTTCGGAACCGTTCTCAGCGACGCGATTGGCACCTACGCGGTCGGCGCCGTCAGCAGCGATGCGACCCAGCTGAGTTTTTTCGGAGCCATTCTCAGCGACGCGGTTAGCACCTACACGGTCAGCGCCGTCGGCGGCAACGCGATTGATGTGAGTATGGGACGAGCCGTTTTCAGCGACGATTGGCGCGTTGATGTGTTTGGCGGCCGGCAATGCGAAAGCGCCAGTTGCCAGTACGGAGAAGGCCAGACCAAGGATCAGTTTGTTGGTTTTCATGAGGGTTGCTCCAATTCGTCTAAGTGGTAACTCGGTATGGAGGCAATGTTACGCGGCGCGGGATTATTAAGAAGTCAATACGATTGGTAGCGATCATCGCCGGTATTGATAGTTGGGGTATGACCATCCCCCGAAAGCTAATGGGCCATGGTTAGAGGAACGCAGCTACGTCACTGGTAGAGCCATTTTATTGGCGTTTTCAGACCATTCCTTCTGAGTGTGACCGGTAAGTCATCGCTGCCGAACGCTGGCGTCAACATTCCCTCGTTCGGGTGTATCAGGCATGAAATATTTCAACTGTTGAGAGCGCAGCGGAAAACATACCGTGTTCTGGCTCCAACCTCGGTCGACGGGGGCGGGATTTCTCCAACCAGAACGGAAGTAGCGTTATGAAACCTGTTCAGCGATTCACCACACTCGACAGTTTCAGGGGGATCTGCGCGCTGCTGGTCGTGTTCTTCCACCTGCACGTTGTCGACACCTTCATTCAATTGCCCTTCTTCCGACGTGATGAGGTTCTGCTCAATTTCTTCTTTGTCCTCAGTGGGTTCGTTCTTGCTCACACCTATGGCATGAAGCCAAACCTCTCATTCAAGTCCTTCGTCATTTCGCGGGTCTTTCGCCTCTACCCGCTGCACTTGTTCATGCTCGCGTTCTTCATTCTTTTCGAAACGGCGCGCTGGATCGCTTATCACCAAGGTTTTGGCCTGAACAACAAGCCGTTCACCGGGACATTCGCGCTGGATGAGATCCTGCCCAACCTCCTGCTGGTTCAAGCATGGACGAGCTACACCGAAACCATGTCGTTCAACTACCCCTCCTGGACGATCAGCATCGAGTTCTACATCTACATGCTGTTCGGGGCGCTGTGCATGTTCTCCATGCGTAATCGCTTTTTGCTGTTTGCCAGCGTTTCGGTGGTCGCCTTTATCCTGATCTTTTCGGAAAACGCGCCGTTGGTCGATCGCGCGATGCTCGGGTTGTCGTGCTTCTTCGCAGGCAATATCACGTACTTGGTGTACTTGCTGATTCGCGATAAATGGTCCCTCAAACCGTGGCTGGTGACGGTGTTGGAATGCGCCATGATGTACGCCACGTACTGGATCGTGATGAACGACTTCGACAATCGCTCACCCATCGGGAGTCTGGCGTTCTGCGTGTTGGTGCTGCTGTTCGCGTTCGAAGGCGGGCAGGTGTCAGCGCTGCTGAAAACCGGTGTTTTCGTGCTGCTCGGCAAACTGTCGTACTCGATCTACATGACCCACGCAGCCGTCATTTTCTTGCTGTCGACGGTCTTCATCATTGGCCAGAAACTGACCGGTTTCGAGATGGCGCCGATGATCGCGGGGCAGCGCTTCATGGACACGGGGTCGATGTTGGCGAACAACCTCTTTGTGGTGGGCGTGACGGTGCTGACCGTGGTGGTGGCGGGCTTCGCTCACAACTACATCGAAATGAAGGGCTACGAACTGGGCAAGCGGGTGTTGGGCAAACCTGCGGCCAAGGCGCCGGTGGACAAGCCGGAGTCGGCGAACGGACTCAAGCCGCAGATTGATCGGGTGGCGTGATTTCTTCTACAAAGGTTTCGCGGTGGGCTGGGCGCGCAACCACTCCACCATCCCCAGCCCCGCTGCACGCCCGCTGGCAAAACAGGCGGTCAGCAGATAACCGCCGGTGGGCGCTTCCCAGTCGAGCATCTCCCCGGCGCAGAACACGCCAGGCAATGAGGTGAGCATCAAGCGTTCATCCATCGCCTCGAACGTCACGCCGCCCGCCGTGCTGATCGCCTCGTCCAGCGGGCGGGGTTCGATCAGCGTCAGCGGCAGGCATTTCACGGCATTGGCCAATAAGGTCGGATCAGCGAATGCTTCGGCAGGGGCCAATTCCCGCAGCAACGCCGCCTTGACGCCGTCGAGCCCCAGCTGGCTGTGCAAGTGTTTGGACATCGAGCGCGAGCCGCGGGGTTTGCTCAGTGCTTTCTGCACGTCGTTCAGGCGCTTGCCTGGCAGCAAATCGATCTCGACGGTAGCGACGCTGCTGCGATTGATCGCCTCGCGAATCTGCGCCGACAACGCATACACCAGACTCCCCTCGACACCCGTCTGCGTCAGCACACACTCGCCCAATCGCAGCGTCTGGCCCTGCAAACCCATGGCGATGTTTTTCAGCGGGGCGCCTGCGAATTTGCTGCGCAGCACTTCGCTCCAGGCGGGCACTTCGAACCCGCAGTTTGCGGCTTGAAGGGGGGCGGTCTGCACCCCTTGCTGTTCGAGCAGGGGCATCCAGGCGCCGTCCGATCCCAGTCGCGCCCAACTGGCGCCCCCCAAGGCGAGCAATGTCGCGGCGGGACGGATCGCGATCTCGCCCTCTGGACTATTGATGCGCAGGCTATGTTCCGCATTCCAGCCCAGCCAGCGATGCCGGGTGTGGATCACTACGCCGCCATCGCGCAAACGCTTGAGCCAGGCGCGCAGCAGAGGCGCGGCTTTCATGTCGGTGGGAAATACGCGGCCGGAGCTGCCAACGAATGTTTCGATGCCCAGCCCGTGAATCCACTCGCACAAGTCGTCGGCACCGAAGGCCCGCAACAGGGGGGCAATGTTCGGAGCGCGTTCGGCGTAGCGCGACAGAAACGCCGGGTACGCCTCGGAGTGAGTGATGTTCATGCCGCCAACACCGGCCAGCAGAAATTTGCGTCCGACCGAGGGCATGCCGTCGTAGAGATCGACCTTGAAACCGGCCTGACTCAGCACTTCGGCGGCCATCAACCCGGCCGGGCCACCCCCGATGATGGCGACGGCGTGTGCGGAGGAAGAAGAGGCTGAAATCATGGTCAACGTGCGGATCATCGAAGTGGGTCGCGCATTCTACCCGAGGCCTGTGACGAACGAACGGCCTGTGGAAAACTTTTGAGCGAAAAACGTACAGCGCTCTGTGAGGCTTATGAAATGTGGGCTCTGTGGCCTTGCGCTCAGGTTATCCACAGGTGGTTCCACAGCGGATGTGGGTAAATACTGACGGTACGGATTGTCTCAGATTTCTGTAGGAGCGAATTCATTCGCGAGCGGTGATGCACCCACACATCTTCTTCGGATGTACCGCCGCCTCGCGAATAAATTCGCTCCTACAGCGAATGTGCAGTGGCAGGCGAGTGGGTCATAAGCCTTCCGACACCCAGACCCGCTGCGCGCTGTGATGCAAAATCCCGTGCCGCCGCGCCAGTGCTTCGCGATCCTTGCTGTACCCGCCGCCAATCACGCCCATCACCGGAATGTCTCGGCCCAGGCAATGGCGCATCACTGCTTCGTCGCGCCGGGCCACGCCGTTGTCGGTCAGCTTCAGGTAGCCAAGCGCATCGTCCTTGTGCACATCGACCCCTGCGTCATAAAGCACCAGGTCGGGCTGGTAGAGCGGCAGCAGGTAATTGAGCGTGTCATCGACTACTTTCAGGTATTCATCGTCGCCCATGCCCATTGGCAGCGGAATGTCCCAATCGCTCTGGGCCTTGCGCGCGGGGAAGTTTTTCTCGCAGTGCAGGGAAACGGTGATCGCGTCCTCAGTGTGTTCGAGAATCCGAGCCGTGCCGTCGCCCTGGTGCACGTCGCAGTCGAAGATCAACACGCGGTCGACGCGACCGCTCTGCAGCAGGTAATGGCTGATAATGGCCAGGTCGTTGAAGATGCAAAACCCGGCGGGGTAATCGTAATGCGCATGGTGCGTGCCTCCGGCGAGATGACAGGCGAGCCCATGCTGCAGGGCTTTTTCTGCCGTGAGCAGCGAACCGCCAACGGCGCGCACCGTACGTCGGGCCAGGTCTTCGCTCCAGGGCAGGCCCAGACGGCGCTGATCCTCGCGGGAAAGGTCGCCGTCCATGTACCGCCGAATGTAGGACGGGTCATGGGCGAGCGCGAGAATGTCGTCAGGGCAGACCAGCGGGCGGAACAGTTGAGCATCCGTGGTGAGGCCGCTGTCGATAAGGTGGTCGTGCAGCAGACGGAATTTGTCCATCGGGAAGCGATGGTCGGGCGGAAACGCCGGGCTGTAATCTTCGTGGTAGATAAGCGGCAGGGACATAGTGCGTACGCATGGGGTTCGAGGGGGAATCTTGCCAGTTATGCCCGTTGTGGCACAGCGGTTTGGCCGGGACGGGCACGGTTGCACTGGCAGGTTATTCTGGCGAGCCATTTGAGAAGCGGGGCAGGGGAGATGTTCAATGGAGCCGATACTTGAGCTCAACAGCGCACGCTTGTTGATGCGTCAGTGGCGGGACGATGATTTGCCGGCTTTCGCGCAGATGTGCGCCGATCCACAGGTGATGCGTTATTTCCCGCAACCGCTGACGCGTCTGGAAAGCGCCAAGATGATCGGGCGTATTCGCGGCCATTTTGCTGAGTACGGCTTCGGTCTGTGGGCGCTTGAGCGCAAGGACACCGCGCAATTCATCGGCTTCACCGGGCTGAATGTGGTGGGCTTCGACGCCCCGTTCAACGGCGTTCAACATCCTGCGGTTGAAATTGGCTGGCGACTGGCTCGGGAACATTGGGGTCTTGGTTACGCCAGCGAGGCCGCGTGGACGGTGTTGGGCTGTGGGTTCGAGCACGTCGAACTGGACGAGATCGTCTCATTCACCGCCGTCAGCAACCTGCCTTCGCAAAAGGTCATGCAAGCCATCGGGATGCAAAACGATCCGGATGATGATTTCGACCACCCCAACCTCCCGGAAGGCCACCCGCTGCGGCCCCACGTGCTGTATCGCATCAATCGCCAACAATGGCTCGCCACGTTGTGATGGGCGGGAACCCCGCCGCAAACATCTGTATCATTCTGCCCAACCTCCACGTTCACCGTCGCTCGGCGTCGGTGGCTGGACCGGCGTGAAATGACTGTGTGTGAGGAACCTCTGAATGAGCCATGTGCTGGATGATCTGGTGTCGCTGTTGAGCCTGGAGCCGATCGAAGAAAACCTCTTCCGTGGGCGCAGCCAGGACCTTGGCTTTCGCCAGCTGTTTGGCGGTCAGGTGCTGGGGCAGTCGCTGTCGGCGGCGAGCAAGACGGTCGAGGATGAACGCCACGTTCACTCGCTGCACGGTTATTTCTTGCGTCCGGGCGATGCGCAATTGCCTGTGGTTTATCAGGTTGATCGCGTGCGCGATGGCGGCAGTTTCAGCACCCGCCGTGTGACGGCCATCCAGAAGGGCCACCCCATCTTCACCTGCAGCGCGTCGTTCCAGTACGACGAAAAAGGCTTCGAGCATCAGAGCCAGATGCCGCAGGTGGTCGGCCCGGAAAATCTGCCGTCGGAACTTGAGTTGGCGCGTCAACGCGAGCACCTGATTCCCGCTCACATGAAAGACAAGCTGCTGTGCCCCAAGCCCATCGAGTTCCGCCCTGTCACCGCCCTCGATCCTTACAACCCACAGCCCACCGAAGCGGTGAAATACGTGTGGTTCCGCGCCGACGGCACGCTGCCTGACATCCCGGCCCTGCACCGCTATATGCTTGCCTATGCGTCGGACTTCAATCTGCTGACCACGTCGCTGCTGCCTCACGGCAAGACGGTCTGGCAGAAAGACATGCAAATCGCCAGCCTCGACCATTCGCTGTGGTTTCATGGCGAACTGCGGGCCGATGAGTGGCTGCTTTACGCGATGGACAGCCCGTGGGCCGGTAACGCGCGCGGGTTTTCCCGTGGCAGCGTCTATAACCGCGCGGGCCAGCTCGTGGCCTCGGTCAGTCAAGAAGGTTTGATCCGACACCGCAAGGACTGGGCATGAGTCTGTCGCAGTTGCGCCATTGGGTGTTCGACATGGACGGCACGCTGACCATCGCCGTGCACGACTTTCCGGCGATCAAATGTGCTTTGGGTATTCCGCTGGAGGACGACATCCTCACCCATCTGGCGGCGCTGCCCACCGAAGAGGGTGCGGCCAAGCATGCGTGGCTGCTTGAGCATGAGCGAGAGTTGGCCGTGGCGTCGAAGCCTGCGACCGGTGCCGTCGAGTTGGTGCGTGAGTTGGCAGGGCGTGGCTATCGGCTCGGCATCCTGACGCGCAACGCACGGGAACTGGCCCACGTCACGCTGGAAGCCATCGGCATCGCCGACTGTTTCGACGTCGAAGATGTGCTGGGGCGGGACGAAGCGCCGCCGAAGCCTGATCCGGGCGGACTTCTGAAGTTGGCCCAGGCCTGGAACGTCGAGCCTTCGCAGATGGTGATGGTGGGCGACTACCAGTTCGACCTGGCGTGCGGCAAAGCAGCGGGCGCGCATACCGTGTTGGTCAACCTGCCGGAAAACCCCTGGCCGGAACTGACCGATTGGCATGCGGATGATTGCGTGGCGTTACGGGCGATGCTCAGCTAGCGCGAAAGCTGCTTGAAATACACACACCCTGTAGGAGTGAGCTTGCTCGCGATAGCGGGGTATCAGCCACCGTGTGTATGACTGACGCTCCCTGATCGCGAGCAAGCTCACGCCTACAATGATGCGGTTTTTTGGCGGGGGCGGCGATCAATTCCCTTTGAACAACGCCGCCTGTCCCTCTGGCGAGGTGAACATCGCGTCGCCGTTGTGGCCCACACCTTTCACTTCCACCAGCCGTTGGTTCATCCCTTCAGGATGACGCTTGGTCAGGTAATCGAAGAAATTGTGCCCCCGCACCAGGCGAAACGGCCCTTGCGCCTCGGCACCGCAATCCTTGTCCAGCGCCGGGTGATTCGGGTCGGTGTCCTGATCGCCCAGCAGGTAGGTGATGTCACGCTTCACGTACGCCGTTTCCAGCTCCGCCACGGTGTCCTTGCCTGCATAGGCCGGCAGTTTGTTCATGCCGTATTTCCAGGTGTCGAACCCCGGGCAGCTCGCCGTCGTCACCGGCAATGGCCGGGTCGCGTCGAAATAGGCGTAAGACGACGGGTTGGCGATCACGTAACGCAGCTTGATGCCTTCCTTCTTCAGCAGCGCGTCTTCCTTGCCGCCGATCATCGCGTAGCGCTGCACCACCTGCGCACCGCCCGAGTGACCGGCGATGACGATTTCTTTCAGGTTCGGAAACAGCTTGCTGTCGCTCAGGCGCTTGAGGATATGGTCGATGACCACGAATGAACTGACCGGCTTGGCGCCCAGCGACTTGTCGCCCGCCATCCAGTCGTTGGCGTGCCAGCGCAACACCGTTTCCGGCAAGTGGTGCGCGGTGATGTCCTTCTCATCGAGGAACTGCGGCGCGATCAGCAGGGTTTTAGGCCGCTGCTTGGACTGGTTGGCAGCCCGCTCGACGCTGCGCAAGTACGTCTGAGCGTTGCGCAGGCGACCATGAAAAATGATGACCACCCGCTGAATATGCGGGTTCGGGCTAACCCAGCTCTGGCTCAGGCCCAGCGTGGCTTGAGACGTTCCATTGATCAGCAGCCGGTCGGGGCTGATGGATTTGACCGCCTGATCCGCAGCATGAGCCGTCGCGCTCATCAGGGTGCCCAACAACAGGATCGAAAGCGGTTTCATCATGTGATCAGAGGCTCTTGGCGGCGAAGGTATCGCATTGGTTGATTTGTCCCTGGGCAAAACCTGTCTTGAACCAGCGAACCCGCTGGGCAGACGTCCCGTGAGTGAACGAGTCGGGTACTACACGCCCTTGGCTTTGTTGCTGCAAACGGTCGTCGCCGATGGCATTCGCCGCATTCAGCGCCTCTTCAATATCACCCGGTTCGAGCCAGTTCAAACGCTTTTGCGCGTTGTTGGCCCAAACACCGGCGAGGCAATCCGCCTGCAACTCCTGACGCACCAACAGACCGTTGTCACCCTCCATGCGCATGCCACGCTGGCGGGCGGCGTCAACTTTAGCTGAAACCCCCAGCAAGGTCTGCACATGATGGCCAACTTCATGCGCAATCACGTAGGCCTGGGCAAAATCCCCTGCGGCTTTGAAGCGCTGGCTCATCTCTCGGAAGAAATCCATGTCCAGATAGACCTTTTGATCGGCCGGGCAATAGAACGGGCCGCTGGCGGATGACGCAAAACCACACGCAGACTGCACCTGACCCCGGAACAGAATCAGAGTCGGGTTTTTATACTGCCGACCACCCTGCTGAAAAATCTGACCCCAGGTGTCTTCGGTGTCACCCAGAATGGCTCGCACGAAATCCGCCTGCTCGTCGTTGGCCGGAGGCGCCTGTCGCGTCTGAGGGCTGACGGAGGTGGTCTGTTGGCTGCCCACCTGACCGGCGATCTGCCCGAGAATCTGCATCGGGTCCTGCCCGGTCAACAGCCCAATGGCGACGATGATCACAATCCCGCCAAGCCCCAGCCCCTTGCC
>NZ_JAAAKW010000011.1 GCF_009905615.1 Pseudomonas sp. SLFW | reverse complement strand
CCTGACCGTCGCCCCCGCCTGCCACCACGGGCGTACCGGCGGGCAGACCGGTGAGGGTTTCGGCATCGTCCGTGACCAAGCCCAGCACCGAGCCGGGCGCGAATGCCGTGGGGAAGCAGTCGCTGTCGAGGGGGATCGGCAATGCGCTGAGCACGTCGTCCGCCCAACGATGTTGGTGAATGTCGAAGGCGCCAAACGGGTCGGCGCTGGCCCAACTGGTGACGAACTCGCCGGTGAGTTTGCGCACCAGCCAGGCGTGAGGTTCGTAGACGTGGCGAATCTGCCGGAACCGCTCGGGTTCTGCGTCGGCCAGCCACGCCAGGCTGTAAATGGCCGGCGCCCAGTCATGGGGTTTGCCGGTGATGCTGTGCAGACGTTCGTGGCCGACGCGATGACAGAGCGCCGCGACCTCGTCCTTGCGACGCTCGTCGAGCCAGAGAATGGCGGGCCGCAGCAGGCGATCTTCGGCGTCGGTGACGGCCACGGTTTCCCGTTGGTTGACGATGGAAACGGCCGCAATGGCCGAGCCTTCGATCAGCCGCATCAGCGCCGTGACCGCCTGTTGCGTGGCCCGCCACCAGTCTTCCGGGTCCTGCTCGTACGCATTGGGCGCCGGTCGCGACAGCCCCAACGGCGCCCGCGCCTGCGCCACCAACAGGCCCCGCGCATTCCAGGCAATCGCCTTGCAGGTGGTCGTGCTCAGATCGATACCGATAACCAGCTTATGCATGCGCGCCCTGCCCCATCACCGTCCGTGACCGCCTGAAGTCGAAGGGCAAGATTAGTTCAGGATGTGTGGCGTTGTCTGGTCGGCGTGATGCCCCTATGGCCGTTCGGCATGAGCCCGATGGCGTTCACAAGGCCCCAGGGTGAGCTTTCATGCCGAAGATCGAAGCCTCTCTTCAGCCAGCCACTCCCCCTGTGGGAGCGAATTCATTCGCGAATCGTCGGCCCAGGTGCTGCATCTTCTTTGCCTGAAAGTCCGCTTTCGCGAATGAATTCGCTCCCACAGTTAGAGTCTTCGGCCAGTCAGAAATATTTCCGCAGCACTCGCGATGTCAACAACGAGCACCACCTCCCTATCAGGCAAAACACCGCCCCCCCTGTGGGAGCGAATTCATTCTGGGCGGCATTCCGACGAAGATGCCGGTACGGCTGATACATCTCCGTCGTCTGATACATCTTTCGCGAATGAATTCGCTCCCACAGTGAAGATCGCGCCGTCCCTACTTTCTTCATCCAGCCCGTCAGACCCACATGCAATCCCACAGCGGATAGTCTCCAACACGCTGAACCAAACCGGCCCTGACCGGGTTCAGCATGATGTATCGTGCGGCAGCCTTCAGATCCTCGTCATACCGCAGCGCCCGCTCGTGATAACCCTGTTGCCAGACCCTTCCTCGGCGGTGAGTCGCTCGATTCACAGCGATCGCGCTTCTCGCCGTGACCTGCTTTACCAATTGATCCAGTGATCCGCCTTTTAGCTCCGCTAGCCAGTGAATGTGATCAGGCATCACCACCCACGCCACCGAAGCCGCGATCTCCTCTCGGTCAGCGCGGCGAAACTCATCCACCACCAGACGCCCCAGGCAAAAACGCGAAAAAAACGGATGACGCCCTTCAGTGGCCGAGGTGATCAAATACACCCTGCCGGTTTCGGAAAATCGCCCTGAGCGAAGACGATGGGATTGCGATGGGTTAAGCACGCTCGACCTCTGATAGTGATTAGTACCTACTCCCCCTAGTCGTGCGTGTGAAGATCGTACGCTTTGGTATTTCTTCAAATATGAACATCGCCAACCGCATAGACCCCGTTGACTCAAGTCGCACACCGTCCCCCCCTGTGGGAGCGAATTCATTCTGGGCGGCATTCCGACGAGGGGCCGGTGCGGCCGATACATCTCCATCGTCTGATACATCTTTCGCGAATGAATTCGCCCCTACAGAGAACGGCCACTAAACGAGGCAGCGGCTTGTGCGCATTGCTCCGTTGACAATCCCCGCCCGCTCATCAAGTCTTGCGCTGCCCATCACTCAGGAGTCGTCATGGCCAGCAAAGAAGAGATTGCGGCGTTTATCGCGCAGGAGTTTCCGCAGACGCGGATCGTGGTCGAGGCGGTTGGGGAGAAGACCGCGACGGTTTCTCAGGCGGTCGATGAGTCGGACTTGCGGCCCGGTGGGACGGTGTCGGGGCCAACGTTGATGGCGGTGGCGGATGTGGCGCTGTACGTCGCGGTGTTGGGGGCAATTGGCATCGTGCCGTTGGCGGTGACCACCAGTCTGACGATCAATTTCCTGCGTAAACCTGAGGCCGGGCGGCGGATCGTGGCCGAGTGTCAGTTGCTGAAGGTCGGCAAGACCCTGGCCATTGGTGAGGTGTCGCTGTATTCCGAGGGGCTACCGGACGCAGTTGCCCATGTGGTCGGGACCTACGCGATCCCGCCCAAACGTCCGGCCTGAGCCGTTACACGACTGCCGTTCAGAACTTCCAGCGAGCGTTGATCACCGCGTTGCGCGGGTCGCCGTAGGACCCCGAGTTGAACGTGCCCAGCCCGTCGTAATACTTCTTGTCGAACAGGTTGTTCACGTTCAAACCCACACTCAGGTGCGAGTCGACTTCATAGTTGGCCAGCAACCCGACCACACCGAACGGCCGTTGATGAGCCTTGGTGCCAAAGTCTTCGTTGACTGCGTAAATGTCGCTCTGCCAGGTCATGTTGCCGCCCACTGTCAGCTTGTTCAGTTCGCCCGGCAGGCGATAGGTGGTGCCGAGTTTGAACAGATTCATCGGCTGGTTGGTTTCGACGCGATTGTCATCCTTGTCGTGGGATTCGCGGTAGGTGTAGCCGCCGATGACGTTCCACCCCGGCAGCACTTCGCCGGAGATTTCCGTCTCGATGCCCCGCGTGGTGGTGCCGCTGATGGCCTCATACACCTCACGGCCGTCTTCGCCGGTGTCGACGAATTGCGGCGTGTTCTTCTGCTTCACCTCGAACAGCGCAATGCTCGCGTTCAGCGCGCCGTCGTAGAACGAGCCCTTGAGGCCCACCTCGTAGTTGTCGCCTTCGAGTGGTTTGAGCGAGGTGTTGCTCGCCGTTTTGTAGAAGGTCTGCGGCAGGAAGATGCTGGTCCAGCTGGCGTAGACCGAGTAGGTGTCGTTCAGGTCGTAGATGACGCCCGCGTACGGCGTGACCACGCCCGTCTTTTTGGTGCGGTCACGGCTGGTGGATTCGCCGGTGAAGTCGTCGCTGCTGTCGTCCTTTTCAGTCCACGAACTGACCCGCGTGCCGAGGATCACCGACAGCGCATCCGTCGGTTTCAAGCGTACCGCGCCATAGACACCGTTCTGGCTCAGGCGCGTCAGGTTTTCACCGGTTTTGCCCAGGTGCGGCTTGCCACCGGGGTTGCCGTCGTACTCATAAATGTTATCGACCGAGGGCGTTGCACGCTCATAGTCCGGGTAGTTGAGGTGGGTGTAGGCCACGTTGGCACCGAACACCAGCTCATGCTCTCGCCCGCCCAATTCAAACGGTCCGGTGACGTACAGGTCGCCGTTGTCCTGGGTCTGGTAGCTGTCCAGCCGGTTGACGTACATACGCACGCCCCCGCCGGTTTCAAAGTCCGGCGCACCGGCACTGGCCGAGCCGACCACGCCGTGACGGTAGCCGTACTGATGGGTGTAGGCGGCTTTGAGCGTCCAGTCGTTGGCGAGTTTCTGTTCCAGCACGGTGCTGAAGTTGTACTGCGTGTTGTCCAGGTAGCTCCATTTCGCGCCGGGGTTGAACGAACGGGAAAAATGGGTCGCGGTGCCGTTGCTGTTGAACAGCGGGATATGGCCGAAGCTGACGCCGTCGGAGTCGTTATTCTGGTAATCGAGGCTGAAGCGCAGCAGCGTGTCTTCGCTCAGGTCCACGTCCACCGCGCCGTACATCACGCGTTTCTCGGTCTTGTACGCGTCGATGAAGGAACCGGCGGTTTGATACACGCTGACCAGCCGCCCCCGCACGTTGCCGCTGTCGGTCAACGGCCCCGCCACATCGGCCTCGGCGCGGTAGCGGTCCCAGGCACCGGCCTCGCCGTACACATAGCCCTGAAACTCCGAGGTCGGGCGTTTGCGAATCAGGTTCAGCGTCGCCGAAGGCGTGCCCGCCCCGCTCAACAGGCCGGTCGCGCCGCGCACGACTTCCACGCGGTCGTAAATCGCCATGTCCGCGAGGGTGCTGGTGTACTGCTGGGATTCGTTGGCGGTCTGCGATGGAATGCCGTCGTATTCGAAGTTTTGAATCTGGAAGCCGCGCGAATAGAAGGTGTAGCGATCACTGTCGCGGTGGTTGCTGGACAGGCCCGGCGTGAACTTGACCACGTCATCCAGCGACGCCAAGTGGTGATCGGTCATGACCTGACGCGGGATCACGGTGACCGACTGCGGCGTCTCTTTCAGCGACAGCCCCATCTTGGTGGCGGTACTGGTCTGGCGCGGGGTATAGGTGCCAGTGTTCTCGGTGGTCTCATCGATTCCCGCGCCGACGACGCTGGTGGCGCCGAGTTGCAGGGCCGAGGTTTTCTCGGCGCGGTACAGCACGTAAACACCTTGGGCCCCGGGGGTGGCGATCAGGTCCGAGCCCGCGAGCAACGCCGCGAAGCCTTGGTCGACGCTGTAGGTGCCGTTGAGTCCAGCGCTTTGCTTGCCATCGGTCAAACCCGCCTGAAACGACAACACCACGCCCGCTTCATTGGCGAAACGCCCCAACACCGCGCCCAGCGACCCCGGTGCGATGGCGTAGTTTTTCTGCACACTGGCGGCCTGCGCGTATGCCCCACCCAGCAAGATCGGCTCCAGCCACGCGAGCGAAGCCCCGAGCACAGCGAGTCTCAAGGTGTTGCGCGGCGTGAAGGCAAAGGGATTTCGGCTGGCGGGTTTTGACGGGGTGCGCATGCGTGCTCCTGATGCCCTGTTCGGGCGTTGTAAGGGTTTCTTACAAGGAGTCGCGCGAGCCTGCGCAAATCGACAATGCCACCCTGAAAATAAATTATGCAGAGGCTGGATGCCCCACCAACCGCATCCAGAAATCGGTGTAGCGCACCACCCTGACCGGCAGCGAGCGGGCAATCGCTGACAGCGCCAGATCGATGTCATCGAGCGGATAGGAACCCGAGACCCGAAGGTGCGCGATCTCTGGCGCGCAACCGAGGTATCCGCTGCGGTAGCGCTGCAATTCACCGATGAGACGGCCCAGCCGCCAGCCGTCGACCACGAGTCGCCCGCTGATCCACGTGTCAGCCAGAGGGTCCAGCGGATGACGGTCGAACAGCGTGCGGGCGTTGAAGCTCACGGCCTGGCCGCTGTCGATGATCGTCTGCTCCCCCGGCGCGCCTTCAGGGCGAACCGCGACCGCATGCTGAAACACGCCCAACTGCGTGACGCCGTCCTGCTGCCGCACGCTGAAACGGGTGCCCAGTGCCTGCATCTCACCCTGTGCGCTGCGCACGATGAAGGGTCGGGCATCCTTGGCGGTCTGAACGAAAATTTCGCCCTCACGCAGCAGGATCAATCGGGCCTCGGCGTTGAACACAATGTCCACGGCGCTGGCCGTGTTCAGAACAAGAGTGCTGCCATCGGCCAACGTGCGGGTCAGGCGCTCGCCAGTGCCGGTGCGCAGGTCGGCGAGCAACACCGGCGCTTCACGATACCCCGCCCAGCCAAGCGCGCTAAAACCGACACCCAGCGCAACCGTTTTGAGCACGCCCCGTCGCCCGAATGAAGCGCGACCTGCGCGATCCAGCACCTGATAACCCAGCGCACCCTTGGCGTTGCCCAGGTGCGCCTGCAACAGCGCGACCCGCTGCCAGGCCCAAGGGTGCAAGGGGTTTTCGTCGTGCCAGGTCTGGAACTGGCGCTGCATCGTGGCGTCACCAGGCGTGGCGCCCATTCGCGCAAACCAGTGGGCCGCTGCGCTCAGGGCCTGATGTTCGGGGGAACGGTTCAAGCGCCGTGTTCCAGCTGGAACAGCAGGCAATGTTCAGTAGCGCGGGCGATGTATTTGGTCACCGAACTCACTGATACGGCCAGTTGTTCAGCAATGTCCTTGTAACCCAAGCCCTGCAACTGCGAGAGCAGGAACGCTTCTTTCACCCGCTTGCCCAACCCGCTGAGCATCGCGTCAAGCGCGTGCAGGGTTTCCAGCAGCATCAGGCGTTCTTCCGGGGAGACGGCGTAACGTTCGGGCTGTTCAGCGAGGACGTGCAGATAGGCCTCTTCCACCGACCGACGCCGAAAACTGTCGACCATGACCCGTCGGGCGATGGTGACCAGAAAGTGTCGGGGTTCGATCAGTTCGTGGGTGATCGGTTGGTTACGGTCCGCCAGCAGCACGCGCATGAACGTGTCTTGCGCCATATCGGCGGCCTGATGGGAACAGCCCAGACGACCCCGTAGCCAATTCACCAGCCAGCCGTGATGAGCGCCATACAGCGTCGCAACGCCCTGATGGGGATGGGAAGAAGAACCGGAAACGGGCATGGTGAGAAACGCAAGCAAATAGGAATGGTTCGCAATATATTTCAAACGGAAACATTCGGCAACGTGCGTCAGGCTTGAATGTGCAGGGAATGAGTCAGCCGCAAGGTACTCGAGCACATCGCACCTGTAGGAGACGCCGGAGGTTACGACGGCAGCGAAGACAGCCTGGCTGACACACCCCCGCCACCGACCCGCCGCCTTCGCGGCTGTCGTACAGCTCCTGCTGCTCCCACAGGTTCAGTGCTGAATCCCATTCCCCGGCACGCCGTCACTCATCCGACAGTCCACAGCGTTTGGCGGCGTGACGGGATTAAATCATCAACCCCACAACGTCCGACCAAAGAAGGTCAAGGTCCGGTCCCACGCCAGTTGCGCCCAGACCGAGTCGTATTGGGTGCCGGGAATCCGGCCATGGCCCACGGCGGTTTCGTTGGTGAACGCGTGGTGCGCGAGGTAGCGATGGAATTCGAGGTCGACCCCGCCGTCGCCGAGTTTCTTTTCCAGCTCGTCCACGGTTTCGATCGCGAAGAACTCGTCTTGCGTCGCCCAGTGCGCCTGAACCGGCACCTTGATGGCGTTCGGATCAAGGTATTCCAGCGGCGGGAACCCGTAGAACACCACGCCGGCCGATAACTCGGGAATGAAGTTCAAGGACAGGAAGGTCAGCGCGCCGCCCATGCAGAAACCGGTCACGCCGACTTTTTGCGCATGACCTTTCAGGTATTGCACCGCGCCGCGAATGTCTTGAGTGGCGGCATCGGCGAAGTCGAGTTTGCTCATCAGGTGATGGGCCTCCTCTTCCTCGACCGTGGCTTCGCCGCGATACAAGTCAGGCACCAGCGCCAGATAACCTGCGGCTGCCAGACGGTCGGCGACGCCACGGATCTGATCGTTGAGGCCCCACCATTCCTGGATCACCACGATGGCCGGCGCGCCTTCGGTTTTCTCAGGGGTGGCCAGATAGCCGCTGACGTCTTTGCCGTCAGGGCGTTTGAAGGTAATGGTTTTGCCTGTTGCGGGTTGTGCGATGGATTGCGTCACGTGTATCTCCCGGGCGTTTTAGGTGTCTGAGATGCTGACCTTGGGCATCCTCGGACAGCAGAGCCCTCTGTTCTACGACACTTGCACGCGCCTGAAAAGGGCAAATAACGGCCATTGCATGAAAGTTGCCATCAAATGGCAGAAATGAGCGATGTCAAGGCTCAGCCGTTTTGCAGATCGGAGTTGATCGAGGTCCCGCAGAGGTCGGTCAGGGAAGCGTCGCGGTCTCGGGCGCGCTCGGCATCACGCATGTCCCGCAGTTGCTTTTGCAGCGTCGGCACCGACGGCGAATAAAGGAAACCGAACGACACGCTGTTGCGTCGGCCCTTCACCGCGTGGTGCATCCGGTGGGCTTGATAGAGACGGCGCAGGTAGCGATTGCGCGGTTGCGGCCGCATGGGCCAGTGGCGATGGACGATGCCGTCGTGCACCAGCATGTAAATCAGCCCGAACGCCGCGACACCGGCCCCCACCCATTGCAGCGGGTCGTAGCCGTTAATGCCCAGAACAATCAAGCCGACTGCCGCCATGCCCAGCGCCAGCAAATAAAGGTCGTTGGTTTCCAGCGCGCCGAGGTGTTCTTCGTGGTGGGAACGGTGCAGAAACCAGCCCCAGCCGTGCATCACGTACTTGTGAGCCAGAAAGCCGACACCCTCCATGGCGACCAGGGTGCAGAGGAAAATCGCGAAGTTAAGGATCATGGGGATGGCGTGGTCACGGGCTGGTGGACATCGAGGTGCAGCATACCGGGGCACGCGGGAAAATCAAAAGCGGGCAGGCGAACGGAGGCCACATCGCCGCACGGGATTCCCTGTGGGAGCGAATTCATTCGCGAAAGAGGGTATGGCCGATGGAGATGCGTCGGCTGTACCGGCCGTTCGCGAATGAATTCGCTCCCACAGGGGTTTACGTGTTTAGCCTGTTCGGGTGGAGTTGGCCCGGATTTGATGTCAGCGGCCGCAGAGGTGTTTCTGCCGGTCCAAATGGTCAGAAGATCTGCGTCAGCTGCAAAGCCATCGTCAGCACGCCAAGGCCAACCGCTTTTGCTCCTCAGCCGAAGATTTCACTCACAACGTTTGCTTTCCTGACCGAGCGATGTAAAAAATGGCCCCCATGGGTGGGCGGAAATCTGGCCCACTGTATTAATGCCGGTCATCGACACCCGCTGGCCAGCATCGCTTTCAAGGAATTCAGAATGGCTCCAAGACATGTAATCAACGCTTCGGTCAGTCCTAAAGGTAGCCTGGAGACGCTGTCACAACGTGAAGTGCAACAGCTCAGCGCCGCAGGTTCCGGCAGCATCTACAACCTCTTCCGCCAGTGCGCCCTGGCCATCCTCAACACCGGCGCCCATGTCGATAACGCCAAAACCATCCTCGAAGCCTACAAAGACTTCGAAGTCCGCATTCATCAACAGGACCGGGGCGTGCGCCTTGAATTGCTGAACGCCCCTGCCGACGCCTTCGTCGATGGCGAGATGATCGCCAGTACCCGGGAAATGCTGTTCAGCGCCCTGCGCGACATCGTCTACACCGAGAGTGAACTGGACAGCCAGCGCATCGACCTCAGCTCGTCCCAGGGCATCACCGACTACGTCTTCCACCTGCTGCGCAACGCCCGCACCCTGCGTCCGGGCGTCGAGCCGAAGATGGTGGTCTGCTGGGGCGGCCACTCGATCAACACCGAAGAATACAAATACACCAAGAAAGTCGGCCACGAACTGGGCCTGCGCAAGCTGGACATCTGCACCGGCTGCGGCCCTGGCGTGATGAAAGGCCCGATGAAAGGCGCGACCATCGCCCACGCCAAACAGCGCATCAACGGCGGCCGCTATCTGGGCCTGACCGAGCCCGGCATCATTGCCGCCGAGGCGCCGAACCCCATCGTCAACGAGCTGGTGATCCTGCCGGACATCGAGAAACGGCTCGAAGCCTTCGTGCGCGTGGGTCACGGCATCATCATCTTCCCGGGCGGTGCCGGTACGGCGGAGGAATTCCTTTATCTGCTGGGCATCCTGATGCACCCGGACAACCAGGGCCTGCCGTTCCCGGTGATCCTGACCGGGCCAAAAAGCACCGCACCGTACCTGGAGCAGTTGCACGCATTCGTCAGCGCGACCCTGGGCGAAGAGGCACACAAGCATTACACGATCATCATTGACGACCCGGCGGAAGTCGCCCGGCAGATGACCGAAGGCCTGAAAGCCGTGCGTCAGTTCCGTCGCGAACGGGCCGATGCGTTCCACTTCAACTGGTTGCTGAAGATCGAAGAAAGCTTCCAGCGTCCCTTCGACCCGACCCACGCCAACATGGCCAGCCTGCAACTGCGCCGCGACCTGCCACCCCATGAACTGGCGGCCAACCTGCGCCGTGCGTTTTCCGGCATCGTGGCGGGCAACGTCAAGGACAAGGGCATCCGTTTGATCGAAGAGCACGGGCCTTACGAGATTCACGGCGACGCCGAAGTCATGCAGCCGCTGGACAAGTTGCTGCAAGCCTTCGTCGAACAGCACCGGATGAAATTGCCGGGCGGCGCGGCGTATGTGCCGTGTTATCGCGTGGTCTCTTGAGGCACACAAACCTGTAGGAGCGCGCTTGCCCGCGAGAGGGGTGGGCGTGTGACACATTTACGCGCTGACACACCGTCATCGCGGGCAAGCGCGCTCCTACCCTTCAACTCTCTGGTCTCCAACGGTTCCTCATGATCCACATCCGCCCCATGACGCCCGAAGATTTCGAACGCTTCTGGCCCACCTTTCAGGCCGTGGTCCAGGCGCAGGAAACCTACGCCTACGACCCCGCCACGACCTACGAACAAGCCCTGCACCTCTGGCTCGACTACCCGCTGCACACCCTCATCGCCGAGGAAGACGGCGTGTTGCTCGGCAGCTATTACCTCAAGGCCAACGCCGCCGGCCCTGGCAGCCATGTGTGCAACTGCGGTTACATGGTCACGCCTGAGGCCCGTGGCAAAGGCGTCGCCCGACTGATGTGCGAACACTCTCAGCAACTGGCGGTGGACAGCGGTTTCTCGGCGATGCAGTTCAACTCGGTGGTCGCCACCAACGAGGTCGCAGTCGCGCTGTGGGGCAAACTGGGGTTCGAGACCGTTGGCCGCCTGCCCCGCGCCTATCGTCACGCCCGCCTCGGACTGGTCGACTGCCTGGTGATGTACAAATGGCTGGCCGACATGCCTGCGTCCCGCAAAGCCAAAAGCCCGCTGCTGATCGGCCGCAAGAATATCGAGTCCGTCGTCTCGCGCCCGCGACGCAAGGCCCCTGACGCGCCCGCCTGATTTTTTCGATCGGCGGGAACCGGTCGCCGTCTGACGCCACTCAGTCCGCACAGTACCCACTGCATGGACGGCGTCAGCATGGCCTTACCCCCGAACCTTTTTCACCGGACCGCCCCCACGGGCAATGTGGCGCGGACGGGACACGCCGACGCAGCAGCCCCCGCCGAAGGACCGCGCCAGCGCTCGGGCATCATGGGCCGCATGGCCATCCTCAGTCAGTCGGCGGTCACCAAGGGCCGCAACCTGAGGGACGGGCTGTTCAGGGCGCGACCGGGCGACGCCGCTTCCGTGCCCCGCAGTTCCCGCGCCCCCACGCCTGACCCGGGCCTGGCCGATCCAGGCCTGGCGCCGCCACCAGTGGCCCTGCCATTGATGCCGAAACTCACCATGGCGCTGGACAACCAGAAGCTGGTGTTCGGCGCGGACGGCCACACCACCCACACCGAAAGACTCCTCGACGGCATCCTCAACACGCCTGCCGACCGTTACAAAAGCCTCGCGCACCTTGGCACCCATGGCGATCAGAGCACCTATGCGCTGATCGACGCCCGTGATCGGCTGATCCATGCCCAGGCGAGCAACCTCTCGGTGTCCGTCTTCAAAAGCAGCGGGACACACGTCAACCCGGCGAGCCTGACCATGCCGGACCACGCGCACAGGGCGCAAATCACCGGCGTTCACGTGGGCGATGACGGCCAGGCATGGCGGCTGCACGAAAAGAAACTCTACGCGCTGGAAAACGGCGAATGGAAAGAACGCACCCACGTCCGCCACCTGAAAAGCCTGCACAGCGTCGGCGACGGCACGGTCTACGCCTTGGGCGAGGACGGCAAGGTGCGTTCGCTGAAAGATCCCCGCACGCCGCTGGAATTCACCCACAAGGTGTCTGCGCTGGGAAGCGCCACGGGCGGTGGGCTGATCGCGCTGTCCGAAGACGACGACCACGCCCCGACGCTGGAGCGGCTACACGTGTTCGGCGACGGCGTCCACGACGTTCAGCCCCTGCGCCTGCCCACCGGCACGCCCAACGACGAGGCCCTGAAGCCGAAATCCGTGACCATCGCCGGTAACACGCTGCTTGCCACCAGCGCGTCGGGCAAGTTGCTGCAGGCGCACATCAGCGACAACGACCTCATGCCCTCGCTGGACCCTGACGCCCCCGAAGGCACGATGGTCCGGCGCCCGCCGTTGATCGGCCTCGACCTGCACCTGAGCGAGAAAACACCCGACGCCCGCTTGCAAAACGCCTTCGGCGAGCACACCGTCAGCGACTTCTTCCACGACGATCAGGGGCAGCTGCACGCCAGGATCAAGGATCAGAAAGGCGCCGAACACAGCGCTCAGTGGGACCCGCATCGTCAGGATTTCAAACCCGGCTGGAACATGGCACCGCTGATCATGGACCGGCAGAAAGGCTTGCCGACGTTGACCCCGGATGCCCAGTCGCAGATTCGTCTGCCGCGCGGCAACATCGCCCTCAGCGGCAACGACCTGCTGGTGCAGGACCCGCGCACCGAGCAATGGAAGAAAGGCAGCGAAAAAGACCTCAAGGCCCTGCAGGCGGGTCAGGACGGCTTCGCGTATCTGGTCGACAAGGACGGCAAGCTCAAGCAACTCAAGGTCGCGCCGCAAGCCGCCGCCCACGAAATGGGCAAGGGGGCGGACCTGGCGTTGCCGGGGCGCGGGACCGAAGCCAAAGGCACGGTCATGCGCGGCGCCGAACACCTCACCGTGGACAAAGTCGCGGTGCAGAACGATCAGAAATACGTGACCCTCAGCGCCGGCCAGTTGCGCCTGCACGACCAGAACGGTGAGCGTGCGTTCCTGCCCTCGCCGCCCGGCACCGGGCCGATTCAGTCCTTGAGCAGTGGCGGCAAGGATTGGTACGCGCTGCGCGACGATCAGCTGTTTCGCCTCCCTGGCGACAGCACCGACCCAAAAAAAATGAGCACCGAAACACCTCGCTGGGACCCCGTCACCGTGGACGGCCCACTCGCAGGCGCGACCCTGCAAGACCTGCGACCGGATCACGACGGCAAGCTGCTGGCGAAAACCGACCGGGGCGATTTCGTTCGAAACGGTGACGGCACCTGGGCAGCTGCCACGGCGCCCGCCGACCCCACACGCAAGGCCCACGAACATTTCGACCAATTGGTGGCCGGCGAGCCAGACTTCACCCGGCGTGGCAACGTCAAGGCGAGTCTCAATGTGCTAGGCCGCAGCAACATCGAGACGATCAAATCCGAACAGTTCGCCCCCGCGCGCTGGAATCAGAACTACCTCACGTCTCACCTGTCACCGACCGGCGCTGTCAAGGTGCCTGCCGACAGCGTGCAGCACGCCTGGAAAGGCCGCGAAGGCCTGAAACCGATCTACACCGGAGAAACTGCCGCCCTGCAAACCCTGGGCGAAAAATCGACCGCCGCGATGAGCGCTGTCAACGCGCCCACGGCGGCCTCTCGTATCGACGCGTTGAAAGCCATCCCGATCCCGGCCCAGACACCCGCGCTCACTGAGCTGACCGAGCTGTTCGACTGGTTCCACACAGCGGTGACCGACGACCTGCAACACACCCTGCGCGAGCTGGCGGAAAAAGAGAACGCGCTGCTCAAAAACGGTGAGGTCAACCCGGCGTATCAAGGCAAACCCAGGGCCAACGACATGCTGACCGAAGTGGCGCAAGTGGCGCGCAACAGCGGGATCAACGACACCCACCCGCTGGGCAAACTGCTCAATTCGCTGCAGGACCAACATTTCACGCTGGAGCATCGCACCTCGCAAACCGGCCTCGATGCCTCGCGCAAACGCGGTGACGATCAAGCGCTGTTGCGTGCGCGCCTGGCACTGGACATCAACGTGCTGGACGACATCAGCAAAAAACTCAGTGAATTGGTCGCGGAGACCCAAAAAACCGGCCCACAGAACCTCGATGCCATCGCCAGGTCACTCGCCAAACTGCACAACGACACCTACGAAGGCAGCCCGATCAAGCGCTACACCGACGCCGGTTTCCGCAATCATGCCGCGCTGGAAGCCAGCTACGACGCGACCAAAAGCCTGCTCAAGTACATGCGTAAGGACAACCACCCGGTCAAACGCAGCGTCCTGCAAGGGCTGGAAACCCGTCCCGACGCGTTGGTGAGCAACCTGACCAATGCCCTGCGCGATCTTGAACCGAGGGAAAGCCTCAAGCTCAACCGCAACTACGGCGGCGGCGTCACGGGTGGCGTCTCTGGTCCGGAAGGCAAAGCGTTTCTCGGTTTTCGCGGCAGCATCGACCCCGAACGCACGTTCGGGCTGACGTTCACCCGATTCGATCGCGGCCTGAAAGTCGCGCTCAATCGCGAGGGCGCGGTCAGCGGCACCGCCAGTTTCGGCTTCGGCAACGGCATCAGCGACACCCGCACCACACCCGGCGACAGCCACAAGAACATTCAGTCCAACGGCGGCTGGTTCGGCGGCAGCCTCGATGGCAAGTACAAATACACCGACAACACCGCCCTCAGCTTTTTTATCCGCGACGACGAGCTTGAAGCCTTCATGAAAGACCTCATGCAAGAGCCGCTGCACAGCAGCAAGCAACCCGACGCGGGCGGCTTGAAGCCCATGGCGTTGATGGACCGTGGCGTGGAAAAGGAAGTTCGTGAAACCACCAAGCACAACTTCGACCTCGACGTGGGACTGAACATCGAGTCCCGGACCAACAAGGGCCAGACCGACGCCGAGCCGGTCGCCGGCTTCATGCGTTTCGGTGCCGGGCTGCTCGCCAGCCTGTCCCTGCTCAGCGCCGAGCGAGAACGGACGGAAGGCCACGGCAGCGACGGCCTGTCCACTGACATCTACAGCAGCAATCGGGCGCGCTTCCTCGAAAAGGGCTCGGTCTCGGGGTATGCGCGGATGTTCAGCACCGTGTTCAGTTCGCGTCCCAGCAACCTGTTCATCGCCGGCGGGGCGCCAATGGGCGTCACGGCGAGCCTGTCCTTCGATAACAAGACCGGCAAAACCTACGACGTGCGGTTCAAGCACGCGTTGCCCGTGCAAAACAACGACCTGAAAGGCCTGGCCGAAACCCTGGAGAAGGCCTACCCCGCCCTGCCCAAAAACCAGCCCACCGAGGGGCATCCGGCAGACCGCACCCTCCTGCTGCTCAAAACCAAATACCTCAGCGCCGGGGCACCGAAGAACGACGCTCAATTCGCCGCGCTTGCCAGCCTGCGCCAATTGGACCGGCAGAACACGGCCGCCAAACAGGGGTCGAGCCTGATGTCCCTGATGGACATGGTGGTCAAGCACAACAACGTCAATCGGGTCGACCAGGCGGCGCTGTCGAAACGCGGCATCGACTGGACCAAGGAATTGCTGGGCCTGGACGTCAACCCCGGCAATGCCGAGCATATCCACGATTTGATGAGCCATGACCCGCAGCTCAAGGGCCTGCTCGATGAACTGAAACGCACGAAAGGCACGACCCGCGCCGAGTTGAAGCTGGAGGTGCGCGACGACATCAAGCAGCGCATCGAAGAAGGCGCGCTGGCCGGGACCCTGACCGACAAGGACCTCAAGGAGATGCTCGCCAACAAGGACAACCTGCGCATCAAGAGCATCGCAATCTTCCGGACGGCGGCGAAGGACGATTCGCTGGCGATCCCACTGCCCTATGTCAGCTTCAAGAGCGGCAGCAACCTGAGCATCGAGCGCCTGCGCGGCGAGGTCACGTTCGAGTACGGGCTGGATCAGACCCAGCCGAAGAAATTCACCCTGGACGGCGAGCAGGCGGATCAAAGCGACCCGCAACCGGCCCGCGACCTGGCCAGCGACGCCCAAGGCGTGTTCAGGCCCGCGTGATGCGAGGCAGGATTGCGCGACGACATCATTCGAGGAGTTCACCCATGGCAACTGCAACCACCCTGATCGACGCCCTGGCCAAACAGATGGGCATTACGCTGACGCTGGAAAACGGCGTCTGCGCCCTGTTCGACCAGCAACGCGAAGTGGTCATCATTGAAATCCCGACGGCGGGGGATGTCGCGATTTTGCATTGTCGGCTGGCACTGCGCCCCGACCCCGCGCTGCATGAAAAGCTGCTGCGCCTGAACTTCGACTCCAGCGCCATGAGTGGTTGCTGGCTGGCGCTCGACGACCGCAATCAGGTGCGGCTGTGCGCCGAGCTGCCGCTGGACGGCTTGAGTGAACTGGCGTTCGTGCATTGGGTGCAAGGCTTCGTCAAGCAGACGCAGGAGGTCCCGGCGCTGTTGCGCCCTGCGACGTCGGCTCCGGCTGCGCCGGTGATGGCTCGACGGTTCGTCTGATCGATCGTCCCGCGAGCCGCAAATACGGCTAAAAACGTCAATGCTTGGCTCAGCTGACGTTTTTCGCCATCTGCGCGGCGCTTTCAAAAACTTGCCGGAATGCCATCTCTCTACGATTCTCTACACACGGCCCGACCACGGTGGCCGGGCTTACAATACGTGCCGGAGAGGCCACCATGACAACCGTAGCCGAGTTACTGAAGCTCAAAGACGAACAACACAGGGTTCCTCATACCGTCAGGCCGGACCAGATGGTCTTTGAGGTGATCACGTTGATGGCGGAGAAAAACATCGGTGCCGTGCCGGTGGTGCGGGACGGGAAGGTGGTGGGCATCGTCAGCGAGCGGGATTACGTGCGCAAGATGGAGTTGAAGGGCCGCGCCTCGGTGGGGACGCCCGTCAGCGAGATCATGACCCACGAGGTGAAGACCGTTGCGCCGGGTGACAAGGTCAGTGATTGCATGGCGATCATGACCAACGGCCGGCTGCGGCATTTGCCGGTCGTCGACAACGGCGAGCTGGTGGGATTGCTGTCGATTGGTGACCTGGTGAAAGAGGCGATTGCGGAACAGGCCAGGCTCATTCAGAAAATGCAGGAATACATTCGCGGCGAGAGTTATTGAAGTCCGGGGTGGGTCAGGCAGGTTTCAAAACGCCTGACCCACCCCTGCGTCCGACGGCGGCCCGTGCGGTTACTGCACCGGCAAGAAATTCAGGAACAACAGGCTCTGCGCATAATTGAGCCCGATCCTCCGGTAGCGCTCGTCGAGCATCTGGGTCAGCAGGTCCAGCCGGGCCACGATCTTGCCGAATTCCGTGGCGAAACTCAGGTTGCTGCCCTCCTCCGAAATCTCGTTCGAGAACAGCATCAACTCGCCATTGGCATTCTGCCGCTGGCTCAGCAGCCACGTGGCCTTTTCGATGTTGCGGGCGGCGTTGCTGACGAATTTGGGGTTGATCTGGTCGGTCATGAAGAACTCCATCCGCCCGCCATGGGCCGTCACCAGCATGCTGCCAATGGCATAGATGAACGCGCCCACCCGGTCGCCGAGAAATTCCGGGCTGAGGGCGTAGCTCAGGGCGGCCAGATCCCGCCGGTTGCCCAGCTGCGCCAGTGACTTCTGCTGCTCGATGGCGTTACGCACGTTGCGTTCGGCTGACCGCGCATCGACAAACCCGGACTTGCGCCACTCGGCGGGGTTGCGCAGGTAGAGCTTGTTCATCAGCAGGTAGAGGCTTTCCAGGTTGTCATGCATGGCGAGGGTGGCCATGCGGTCGACGCTGGTCTGGAAGAATTCCTGAGGGCGGGTATTGCCGAACTGCGTCGCCACATCCTGCCCGTCCTGACGGGTGCAGCCGAGGGTACAGACAGCGGTCAGACACACCACGAGCCAGGGGCGAACGCGGTGGCGTGCAAGGAATGGAAGGCGCAGTGGAACCATGTTTCAAGGGCTTCGACGATCTGGACCCCACGCGAATCGCGGCGTCCCGGCCATGCATAGAGCGGCAAATCGGTGAAAAGTGCGGAATCAGGGGTGAAATGACGTTGGCACCCCCTGACACACCGCCTTCGTCCGATCGCGGTGGGTCTGACACTCCAGTGTCGATGAAACAAAGCCTCACACATTTGACGTCGCCCTCGCCTTTCACCAAGCTAGCGGACTTCACTTGCTTTCAGGAAACACCCCGCGTGATGACCCCAAGCCTGCACTGGCGCCGCTTTCTGTTTTGCCTCGCTCCCTTGATCGCCCTGCTTGCGGCCTGCGACGGAGGGGCGCCGAAGACCAAGCCTTCCGAAGCCACGACTTATGTAAGTGTCGAATGGGACAAGCTGCCTGCGGTCAGTGATCAGGACTTGATGGCCGGGTTCAACAGCTGGTTCTCGGCGTGCAAGCGCCTGGCCAAGGACCCGGTCTGGGGCACGACCTGCGCAACCGCCGCTCAGGTGCCGTTGAACCCGCCAGCGGTACGGGACTTTCTCAAGAATCAATTGCAGGTCTACAGCCTGCGCTCGTCCGAGCACGGCGCCAACGGATTGATCACCGGCTATTACGAGCCGATCTATAAAGGCAGCGAAGCCCATAACGATCAGCATCCGGTGGCCATCTACGGCGTGCCGGACGATCTGATCATCGTCAATCTCGACAGCATTTATCCGGAACTCAAGGGCAAACGCTTGCGTGGTCGTCTGGATGGCCGCGTGTTGCGCCCCTACGACGACGCGTCCACGATCAACGAGAAAGGCGTCAACGCTCCCGTGCTCGCCTGGCTGGAAAACCCCATCGACCTGCAATTCCTGCAAATCCAGGGCTCGGGACGGGTGCAACTGGAAAGCGGTCGGCAACTGCGCATCGCCTACGCCGACCAGAACGGCCACCCCTATAAACCGGTGGGCCGCTGGCTGGTTGAACAGGGTCAACTGACCAAGGACGAGGTGTCCATGGGCCGCATCCGTGACTGGGCCATCGCTCACCCGGATCGCGTGCATGAACTGCTCGGCAGCAACCCCAGCTACGTGTTCTTCACCCTGCGCCCGGACAGCGACGAAGGCCCTCGCGGCTCGCTCAACGTGCCGCTGACTGCGGGCTACAGTGTGGCCATCGACCGCAAGGTCATCCCGCTCGGCAGCCTGTTGTGGCTGTCGTCGACGCGTCCCGACGGCTCGCCGCTGGTGCGCCCGGTCGCCGCTCAAGACACCGGCGGTGCCATCGCCGGTGAAGTCCGCGCCGACATGTTCTGGGGCACCGGCGACGCGGCTGGTGAACTGGCGGGCAACATGAAACAGCAGGGGCAGATCTGGATGCTGTGGCCCAAAGGCGCCGCACTCCCCAACGCCAAACCCAAGGAATAATGCGGCATGAGCAGTGAAGTGATCGCCACCGAACAGGTGACCCTGACTGGCAATAGCGTGACCCTGCTGCCGTTGCAGGCCGAACACGCCGCGTCACTGGTGCAGGCTGCCGAAGACGGCGAGTTGTGGAACATGAAGGTCACGGTGATTCCGGGACCGACGACGGTCGAGTCCTACATTGCCACCGCGCTGGCGGGCCGTGCGGCCGGAACCGTCATGCCCTTCGCCATCGTGCACCGCGCCACCGGCAAGATCGTTGGCAGCACCCGGTTCTGGAAGATCGACCGCAAGCACCGCAAGCTTGAGATCGGCCACACCTGGCTCGGCCAGTCGGTGCAGCGCTCGGGGCTGAACACCGAGATGAAATTCCTGCTGCTGGAATACGCCTTCGAGGTCATGCAGTGCGTGCGGGTGCAGTTCACCACCGACGAACTCAACGAGAAGTCCCGCGCCGCCATCCTGCGCATCGGCGCGAAACAGGAAGGCATCGTACGCCACGAGCGGATCATGCCCGACGGCCGCAAGCGCAATTCCGTGCGGTTCAGCATCATCGATGACGAGTGGCCTGACGTGAAAGCCATGCTACGAGAGAAAATGGCACATTTCGGCTGACGCCCCCAACGCTCTCCTTCGCGCCTCTGAACCGGTTGCGGGTTGATCTGAAACCGGTTTCAGGTATAACAGGATGTTTCTTCTCTCAAGCGCCGCGCTCCCCAATGACTCACACCCCTGACACCCCACACGACTTTCACATGGGCTGGCTGCTGTTCGCGCTGGCCATGGGCGCGTTCGCCATCGGCACCACCGAATTTGCTTCGATGACGTTGTTGCCCTTTATCGCTGGCGACTTCCAGACCACCCAGCCGCTGGCCGGCCACGCCATCAGTGCCTATGCCCTGGGCGTGGTGGTCGGTTCCCCGGTGATCATGGTCCTCGGCGTCCGATTACCACGGCGGGCGCTGCTGGTGGGCCTCGCGGCGTTCATCGGCATCGCCAATGCCCTGAGCGCCATCGCCCCTTCGCTGCCTTGGCTGGTGTTCTTCCGGTTTCTCAGCGGCTTTCCCCATGGGGCGTATTTCGGCGTCGCCATGTTGCTGGCCGCGTCTCTTGTCCCGAAGAATCAGCGTGCACAGGCAGTTTCACGAGTGTTTCTCGGCCTGACCATTGCCACCATCGTCGGCGTGCCGTTCGCCACCTGGATCGGCCAGACCGTCGGTTGGCGCTGGGGCCTGGCGGTGGTCGCGATACTCGCCGCGATCACTGCCGTGCTGATCCGCACCCTCGCCCCCGCCTCGCCCGCCCAGGCCGACGCCAGCCCGCTGCGTGAACTCGGCGCACTGCGTTCGCGCCAGGTCTGGCTCACGCTGGGCATTGCCGGGATCGGTTTTGGCGGCGTGTTCTGCGTCTACACCTACCTGGCCGCGACGCTGATCGAAGTCACCAGGACCTCAGACTTCATGATTCCGGTGGTCATGGCCGTGTTCGGGGTGGGCACCACGGTCGGCAATCTGGTCTGCGGCTGGGCAGCGGACCGGGCCACCATGCGCTCGGCCGGCATCTCGCTGGGCTTCACCGCATTGGTACTGGCGCTCTACCCCTCGGCCACCGATAACCTCTGGCTACTGATCCCGCTGGTGTTTTTCATCGGCTGTGGCGTCGGGCTGGCGGCCATTCTGCAAACCCGCCTGATGGACGTCGCGCCCCACGCGCAATCGTTGGCGGGGGCATTGGTGCAGAGCGCCTTTAACCTGGCGAACGCCATCGGCCCGTGGGTCGGCGGCCTGGTGATTTCAGCCGGAATGGGACTGCCCGCCACCGGCTATGCCGCCGCGGCGCTGACCCTGGGCGGTCTGGGCATGTGGTACTGGGCGATCACCGATGCCCGCGCCAGCGCGCAGCGATTTGACCGCCAAGCGGCCGGGGAATCCTGATTCGGCAAGCCCCCGGTCACGACCGTGCGTCATCGTGTCACCGCCCGGCGGGCTGAAAAACCTTGTCCGCCTCGCTCGCGCAGGCATAATCGGTCCACCCTTTGCATTGAATGAGTACCCCGTATTGAAACGCGTGACCTCCTGCTCAGATACCGTTGCGCCCAGCAGTTGTGCCAACGGCTCGGTGCGCCGAGCTTCCCGCCGTCTGGGGCAGATCTATGACGAAGCCTTTACTGACTGCGGCCTGAAAGCCACTCAGTATTCCCTGCTGTCGCAGATCGCACGCAGTGGCCAGCCCAAGATGCGCGACCTCGCGCAGGCGCTGGTCATGGACCTCTCCGCCCTGGGCCATACGCTCAAGCCGCTGGTGCGCGACGGTCTGGTGGAATTGCAGGTAGATGAGACGGACCGCCGCAGTCGCCGGGTGCTCCTGACCCAGGCCGGTCAGGAAAAGTACGCACAGGCGCGCAAGGTTTCGGAGCGGGTTCAGCAGGTTTTCGACAAGACCTTCGGCGTCGAAGAGACGGTAAAGCTGCGTCAGGCGCTGGACTTCATCGCTTCAGAGAGCTTTGCGCAGTCCTTGCTGGGCGAGTTGCAGGCCAGCGAAGCCTGACGGCGCACTCACCGCCGTCATGGGTCCTCTGGCTCATCCGGGGTCGGGAACAGGGTATCGACCTTGTGCCGGTTCGACACCCGTACCGGCGCCATCGCGGCGGACTCGGCCAGCTTGGTGGCCATGTCCCAGTGACGGGCCTCCTGCCCCTCGGGTCGGCCCTCTGTCTCCCAAATCAGTTGCGCCAGTTGACGAACAGCTTCTTCGTCGACATTCATGCACCGCCCCCCTAGATATTTCTGCAGTTCGTCGCCCGGCGTCAGATAGACACCGAGGCCTCCCGCGGTGACCACACTGGGCGAGCCATAGACCAGCCAGTACCGGGGAGAAAATAGCCGCGCGCCCTCACACCGTTTGTAGGCGTTGGACAGCGAAAATCGGCCTCCTGGCCCTCTGCGCATTGTTGCGATACCGCGACCACGCATCACGACAGATCTCCTTTCAGGGTTGCCGGCGGTTGAGCAAAATGCTCACGACCAGGCCAACACCTGCTGCCGCCGCAACGGCCGCCCAAGGGTTGGCCTTGACGAACACCTTGGCTTCATCGAGCGCACGGGTCAGCGGTGGCTGCTCAGGGAGGAAGTCACGTTCATACACCGTTTCACCGCGTGTGGCAGCGTCTTTGAGGAATGCGATCAAACGCGCGTGGGCCTGACTTGTGCGGTCTTCGTGCAGGGCATCACCCGCCGCAAGCAACGCATTGGTTTCATTGATAAAGGTGTTGAGCTGCGCGCGGGTCTTTTCATAGAGGTCCTCGCTCAGGGTTTCGGTGAGGTTATCGATCATCTTGCTCATGGACATTCCGTGTTCAAGGGGGGTGAAAAAGGTTGACCGGTGCTCGGGATAATTCGTTCCGAAAGACTGAACAACCGCGGACGCGTGTACAGGTTTAACGTGTCGAGGGCTTATCCAGGGGTCGCATCGCCGTTCAAAACGCGATTCAGCTCCGTGAATGGATCACCGTTTTCCCGACTCGAATCCAGCGTCAGCCATTTCTTGAACCGGGCCGGACTGCCGGTATACAGCGCATTCGCCGGAACGTCCGTGTTCACCACGCTGTTGGCGCCAATCACGCTGTTCTCGCCGATGCTGATGCCCGGCAGGATCACCACGCCCGCGCCAATCCACGCGTTTGCGCCGATGCTGATCGGTGATGAACGGGTGTGGCTGTGGCGCAGCGCAGGGTTCAAGTCATGGGTGGTGGTGCAAAGACGCACCTGCGGCCCGAGCATCGCGTCGGCGCCGATGGTAATGCCTGCCTGATCCAGAAAGACGCAACCGGCGTTGATCAAAACGTTCCTGCCCAAGGTGATGCGGCCCCGTTCGAAATAGAACGGTGGGCGGATGACCGCATTGCCCGCGGTCACAACGCCTGTCTTGCTTAAAAGACGGTTGCTTTTCTTTTTGCCGAGGTCGTGAGTGCTGAGCAGCCGTGTGTACTCGGCCGGTTTGAGATGTTTTTTGAGGTTATACAGCCACAGCATCATGGGGTTCGGTCACGTGAGAAAGGGGATCGCCTGCCCGGTATCGAGCGCCGTCGTGATTCTAGCGCGTTGCCGAAAAGCCGTATGGAATGCTTGCGCGTTGCTGCTGTACAGAATGGAAAAGCCCGACACAGGTGCCGGGCTTCACTGTGCGCTGCCAAACCGCGCAACGCCAGGCGCGGTTCGGACTAGATGCCCCGACCCCCCAGGGATGGTTTCGAATCATCGCGGTTCGACCGATCCGCCGACGGCACCGGGTCATTGCTGGTCCGGGCCGGGTGCAATGGGTCAACGGCGGGATCGGAAGCGTCTGGGGATTCTGGATCGAATCCCAGATCAGGGTCGATCTTGCGCGGTTTTTCACCTGAAGTGGGTTCAGCCGGGCGAGTGCCAGCGCGATGATCGAAACCGGTCTCATTGTCGGCCTGGCTGTTCACGCCTTTCTGCGAAACATTGCCGGGCGCGTCGGGATTCATCTCCATCTCGATTCTCCATCCTCACAGCATGGGATATCCACGCATATACCCATCGGAAATGCCCCGCATCCAGGAGTGCCGCAAGATGGACGAATGGCACCGGTAGGCCCGAAAGGTCGCAAACCGGCACGTCAAGGTCGGGTCTGTATCCTTAAGTATGATGGCAATCAGCTACGCTCCCGCTCACTATGGAGGCTGGCTGTGAGCCAAGCCAACCGATGTGTCGTCAAACCGAGGATGCCCACGGGACACGCTGGTGCTGTGAAAGCGGACGGACGTAGAGGTCAACGGATCGGTGACCACTGACTGCTTCAGAACGTACACACCAGAGGCCCATAGTGCTCGTACCCCTACCTGCGATCAAACGCGACCTTGAAGAAACCGCCGTTCATCTTGAACGCCTGTCTCAGTCGATGGCGGGCCATCTGGCCTACGCCACGTTTCGTCAGCCCCACCAGACCCACACGGAAATCGCCGGGAATATTCGGGGCATTCATTCCTCTGTTCAACAGCTGAAAGCAGCGGCTGCGCGCATCGATTAGCGCCCTGCCGCTGCACGTCAGACCTCCTGCGTTTTACTTGGCTGCGGAAGGGTAATCGCTGTAGCCCTGGGCCGCGCCGCCGAACAACGTGGCGGGGTCGAGTGCCGCCAGGGGCAAGTCGTGCGCCAGGCGTCGCGGCAAGTCAGGGTTGGCCACGAACGGTCTGCCGAACGCCACCAAGTCCGCATACCCCTGAGCGATCACCCACTCGGCACGAGCGACGTCGTAGTTGCCTGCGACGATGATCGGGCGAGTGAACCGCTCGCGAATCGCCCGACGGAACGTTTCAGTGATCACCGGCGCATCGTCCCAATCCGCTTCGACCAGATGCAGGTAGCCGATGCCCTTGCCTTGCAGGTATTCGGCAGCGTCGAGGATGGTCGGCAGGATGTCGGGGCAGTCCATGCCCCGGGCCGTCAGAAACGGCGCCAGGCGAATGGCCGTGCGTTCGGCGCCGATCTCGTCAACGACCGCATCGACCACTTCCCGGAGAAACCGCAGACGGTTAGTGCGGGACCCGCCGTATTCATCAGTGCGTTTGTTCGAGGTGGTGCGCAGGAACTGATCCACCAAGTAGCCATTGGCGCCGTGAATCTCGACCCCATCGAAACCGGCCCGAATGGCACGGCGGGCCGCCTGACGGAAGTCGTCGACGATCTGGGCAATCTCGCTGCGGCTCAACGCCCGTGGTGTCGGTGAATCGACCATCGTGCCCTGCCCGGTCGCCGGGTCGACTTTCCAGATCTGCCCTTCGAAGGGTTCGGCGGACGGTGCCACCGGCAACTCGCCCTGATGAAAGTCCGGGTGAGACATCCGCCCCACATGCCAGAGTTGCAGGAAGATCCGGCCGCCTTCGGCGTGCACCGCGTCCGTCACCCCGCGCCAGCCTTCCTGCTGGGCGTCGTTATAGATGCCGGGCGTGAAGGAGTAGCCTTTGCCTTGGGTGGAAATCTGCGAAGCTTCGGTGACAATCAGCGCCGCCGACGCGCGTTGAGCGTAATACTGCGCGTTGAGCGCGTTGGGGATGTCGCCAGGCTGGGAGCTACGAGCTCGGGTCATCGGGGCCATCACCACACGGTGTGGGGCACTCAGGCCCGCGAAGTCGATGGGCGTGAACAGGTTCGAAGAGGTCGTCATGATCGGTGTGTCCTGAGCCAGTGAGAGAAGATGGGCTCAGTCTGCGATCAGCGACTGCGTTTGATAATTGGGTTAGGCTTTGATGGATTTTCAAAAATAACGGAAGAATCATGGACAACCTGGACGCGATCCGCCTGTTCGTCGAAGCCGCCGAGTTGGGTGGTCTTTCTGCCGCAGGCCGCAAACTGGGCCTGTCCCCCGCCGCTGCCAGCGCCCGCCTGCTCAAGCTCGAAAGCTCACTCGCTACCCGTCTCTTCGAACGCACCACCCGCCAGCTCCGGCTCACCGATGAAGGCCGACTGTATTTGCAGCACTGCCGATTGGCGCTGCAATCGCTGGACGACGCCCGCGCCGCGCTGTCCGCTGAAAAAAAGGAAATACGCGGCAAGGTTCGTCTCTCCGCGACCTCGGATTTCGGCCGCAACGTGCTTAACCCCTGGCTCGATGAATTCACCCGCCTTTACCCGCAGGTCGTGCCCGCGCTGCTGCTGTCCGATTCCCTGTCGCACCTGATCACCGACGATGTCGATCTGGTGATCCGCTTCGGCGTGCCACCGGACAGCTCGCTGATCGCCCGACCGCTGGCCGCCAATCACCGCGTGCTGTGCGCCGCGCCCGATTATTTGCAGCGCAAAGGCGTACCGACGCATCCCGATCAACTGGCGAATTTCGACCACATCGTTTCTGGCCAGACAGGGTGGTCGAGCGAGTGGCGCCTGCAACGGGAGGATGAAACCGCGCTGTTCAAGGTGCCTCTGGAGGCGGCGCGTGAAACCAACGACGGGGCGGTCGCTCGGCAATGGGCCATTGATGGACACGGCATCGCCCTCAAGTCGATCTGGGACATCCGCGCCGACCTCGCCGCCGGGCGCTTGAAACAGGTGATGCCCCAATGGCAAACCGCCGAAACCCCGGTGTACGCGCTGTATCCGCGCAACCGGTATCTGGCGCCGAGGGTGCGTGCGTTGCTGGACTTTCTGAGCGAACGGTTCCAGCAGTCGCCGCCAGCAGAGGGCGTTTGAGCGGCGAGGGTCGTGAGTGATCGGCATCGTCGTACAGGTCGCCTGCAGGCATAATCCCGTCGGCGGTTGAGGGATGGCCCGTCCGAATCGACCCGCCCGCGCTGCTCACCACCAGGAGGTCACTGTGCGCAAGGATTACCTCGCCTTTTTCATGTCGCTGTTTCTGTCTCGATTGGCGGATCAGATTCTGCTGTTCATCGTGCCGCTGGTGGTGTTCCAGACCACCCAAAGCGCCGCTTGGGCCGGGCTGGCGTTTTCCGTCGAGTCGCTGCCGCGGTTTCTGGCGTTTCCCGTGTGCGGGGCGCTTTGCGATAAATACCCTCCGGTCAGAATCCTGCACATCAGCCAGGTGTACCGCGCCGTGCTGTGTCTGCTGGCGATGGCGCTTTACGGGGTCTTCGGCGGGATCGGCTGGTTGGTGGCGCTGTCGGCACTCTGCGGGGTGCTGACGACCCAGGGGGTCATGGCGCGGGAAGTGCTGATGCCTCACATTTTTCAGCACTACCGCTACACCCAAACGCTGTCTTACTCGCAGATCGCCGACCAGACCGGGCTGGTCCTCGGGCCACTGCTGGCGGCTCTGGTGCTGGAAGTCTGGCCCTGGCATTGGGTGGTGCTGGGCATCGCCGGGCTGTTTTTGCTGGCTGACCTGAGCATGCTGATGTGGCAGCGCCTCAGCCACGTCACCCTTGAGGTGTTCGAGCCCATTCAAGGCCTCTGGCTGCAACCGTTGAGAGTGGCCTTCGGGCACATCCGGGATCGGGCGGAACTGAAGAAGATCATCACGCTGGCCGTGGGCGTCAACCTGATCGTCGGCGTGACCCTGGCCACTTCGGCGGCCATGGTGATCGGCGATTACGGCGCCGACAAGGACCACTACGCCGGGTTGCAGGCGGCGGGTGCGGTGGCCACGATCCTGATTCTGTTCGTGCTGGCGCGCGTTTCGCTGCCCTTGCGGCTGTTGGGCGGAGCCGGGTATTCGATGATCGCCGTGGGCGCTTTCGTCTGTGCACTGAGCCCGAATTTGCTGGGCTACGGCCTGGGGTTTCTGCTGATCGTCGCGTTCGACAAGGTCTTCAACGTCTACATGCGCACCACCCGTCAGCGCGTGATTCCCGCTCAGGACTTCGGCAAAACCGTGGGCGTGATCACCCTGCTCAACAACCTCTCGCAGCCGTTTGCCGGTCTGCTAGTGGCGCTGCTCGCGGCGCCGTTGGGCACGCAACCCGTGGTCCTGATCCTCGCGGTGCTGGCGAGTCTCTTGGGCGGCGGTGCAGGGTGGTGGTTTGCCAAAGAACGTCGCCCCGCCGCCGTGACCTCGATCCTTGAGGCCGATCAGCACGCGGGGAAATGATCCGGGGCTTCAGCTCAGATACCGCTCCACCAGACGTGCCCAATACGCCGCGCCAATGGGCAGGTTCTTGTCATTGAAGTCGTACGCCGGGTTGTGAACCATGCAGCCGTCTTCTCCCACGCCATTGCCCAGCCGCAGAAAGCATCCGGGCCGCTGTTCCAGCATGTAAGCGAAGTCTTCGCTGGACATGAGCTGGTCAGCGTGGGGAATGATGTGCGCGTCGCCCACCAGTTCACGGGCAACCTGCAAGGCGAACTCGGTTTCAGCGGGCGTGTTGTCGATCACCGGGTAGCCTTCCATGTAATCGATGGTCGCCGTGGCCCCGTAGCTGCTGGCCTGCGCGTGAACCAGTGCCTGCACACGTTCCTTCAACAGCGCGCGCACGGGCTTGCTGAACGAACGAATGCTCAGCTCCAGATAGGCGCTGTTGGAGATGACGTTGTTGGCCACCCCCGCCTGCAACAAACCGACGGTGACCACCGCGGGTTCTACCGGATTAACGTTGCGCGCGACGACGGTCTGCAGCGCCATGACGATGCTCGACGCCACCACGATGGGGTCCACCGTCAGGTGCGGCCGGGCCGCGTGACCGCCGTGGCCGTGCACGGTGATCGCCACTTTGTCGCTCGCCGACATGAACGCACCACTGCGAAACAGAAAGGTGCCCGGCGCCTCTCCCGGATGGTTGTGAAGGCCGAACACGGCGTCGCAGGGAAAGCGCTCGAACAGCCCGTCGTTCACCATGCGCTGCGCGCCGCTGTCGAATCCCTTCTCCTCGGCAGGCTGGAAATACAGGTGCACCGTTCCGTTGAAATTCCGGGTGCGCGCCAGGTATTCAGCCGCCCCCAGCAACATGGTGGTGTGACCGTCGTGACCGCAGGCGTGCATGGTTCCCGCATGAACACTGGCGTAAGGCAGGCCAGTCTGCTCGGTCAGCGGCAAGGCATCCATGTCCGCCCGGAGGCCGATACGCTTGCCACTGCCCACTGTCAGCGTGCCGACGACGCCGGTTTCGCCTACGCCTTCAGTGACGTCATACCCCCACGCGCGCAACTTGCCTGCCACCAGCGCGGCGGTTTCGAACTCTTCATAGGCCATTTCCGGGTGCTGGTGAATGTGGCGGCGTATCCGGGTCAGCTCATCCGTCATGGGCTGGAGGTCGTCGATTTCGCAGTAATGGGGTTCAGTGTTCATCCGAAACATACCTGACGATAAGAAATGAAAGTGCGTGAATCATGCCGATCAAGGCGCATCGGCTTGAGGTATCGCAGGCGCTGGCAAACGCAGGGCCAGCGTGCAGACACCGCCAATGACCAACAGCGCGGCCATCGCGGCCATCCCGGTGACAAACGAACCCGTGAGGGTTTTCAGGAAACCGATGATGGACGGGCTGACAAAGCCGCCGAACGCGCCGATGCTGTTGATCAACGCAATGCCGCCCGCCGCCGCAGTGCCTTTCAGGTAGGTCGAAGGCCTCGCCCAGAACACGGCATAAGCGGCATAGGTCGATAAGGTCGCCAACGTGATGCTCCCCAGGGCGAGCGGCAGGTTGCCGCTGCTGAAACCGGTCAGGACCAGACCACCGGCCCCCATGAACGCTGGCACCGCGCCGTGCCATCGCCGCTCGCTGAGCCGGTCGGAGCGCCGGGCGTTGATCATCATCGCCACAATGGCGGCGCTGTACGGAATGACCGAGTACAGCCCGATGTCGACAATGTCCTTCACGCCCGCATCCCGCAGCAGGGTCGGCAACCAGAAGCTGACCGTATAAAGCCCGCAGATGAGGCAGAAGTAAATCAGCGCCATCACATAAATCCGCCAGTCCTTCAACGCCGCCGCAAAGGTGTGCTGTTTCGACGGCGGCGTCTGTTCGAGATCGTTCGCCAACCACTGTTTTTCTTCTGTGCTCAGCCACGGCGCCTGGGCGGGTGAATCACTCAAAAAGAAGTACGCGACCACCCCCAAGAGGATGCATGGCGCCCCTTCCAGGATGAACATCCACTGCCAGCCTTCCAGCCCTTGGGTCCCGGCGAAGGCTTGCATGATCCAGGTGGACAACGGCCCGCCGACGATATTCGACACCGGCCCCGCCAACAACACGCACGCCATGACCTGCGCCCGGCGTTTGCCGGAAAACCACAGCGTCAGGTAGAGGATCATGCCGGGGGCGAATCCGGCCTCGAACACCCCGAGAAAGAAACGCAATACGTAAAAGGTGGTGCTGTCATGGACGAACAGCATCGACGTCGAGGCCACGCCCCACAACAGCATGATGCGGCTGAGGGTCTTGCGAATCCCCACCCGCGCCAGCCACAGGTTGCTCGGCACTTCGAACATCACGTAGCCGATGAAGAAAATCCCGGCGGCCAGCCCGTAAGCGGCGTCGGTGAGACCGAACTCCTGCTGCATCGCGATCTTGGCGTAACTGATGTTGACCCGATCCAGATAGGCCAGCGAATAACACAGCAACAGGAACGGCAGCAGCCGCCAACTGATCTTGCGGTACATCCTCCCCAAAGCCCCGTCATCCGGGGGTGACACGGTAATCAGCGTTGCGGCGTAAGCCATGGTGATGTCCTCGAACACTCTGCGTTGTTGTTCTTGTTGTCTGGAACCGATGAGCTTGGCATCGCCCGATTGACACAAAGTATGAGAAGGATGAAGACTGCGAACAATAGCAATACTCGCTGGCGAGCGTTGCCTTTTAGTCAACGGTCAGGAGACACCGACTGTGCAAAGAATTGGCCTGAGTGAACGACGTTTGCACTACTTTCTCGCCGTGGCAGAAACCGGCTCGATACGCGGCGCGGCAGACCATCTGAATGTCGAAGCGTCGGTGGTCAGCCGGCAAATTCATCAGCTGGAAAGCGAGCTGGGTGTGCAGTTGCTCCAGCGCCACGGCCGAGGCGTCATTCCGACCGAAGCCGCCGAGCTGGTGATCAACCATTGCCGCGAACGACGCTCCAGTGAAACGCTGCTGCTGACCCAGATTTCTGAACTGCAGGGGCTGGAGCGTGGCGAAATTCATATCGTTGCGGGGGAAGGTTTTCGCGAGGAATTGGTGCGCTGGGTGCTTCAGGATTTCTGCCAGCAACACCCCAAGCTGAAGGTGACGTTGGAATTCGCCAACGCAGTGGACACCGTGCGCATGCTCGCCAACGACCAGGCCCACCTCGGCCTGGCCTATCGCCCGCCCATCGACCCGGCCGTGCGCACCGTCATGCAACGCAAACAGCCCATGTGCGTGATCGCCTGGCCTGGCCATCCCCTGACCCGGAAAAAACAGCCGCTGGCCCTGAGCGACGTTTGCCCCTATCCGGTGGGGATGATGTCCAACGGCTTTGGTCTGAGCAACCTGGTCAAACTGGCGCAATACCACGACCGTGTGCAGTTCGAATCCAGCCTGGTGACCAACTCCATCGCCACCCTTAAAAGCTACGTGAAGGCGCAGCTTGGCGTGACCTTTCTGTCGTCCCACGCCGTGGCAGATGAAGTCGCCGACGGCAGCCTTGTCGCGCTCCGCACCCGCAGCGAGGTGTTCGAAACCGCAGAGGCGCACATGCTGGTGCGCGCCGATCGGCAGCCATCGGTGGCGGTCGAGCGACTGTTGCAGATGCTGGAGGAGAAGGCGCTGTTTTGAGCGTTCGGGTGGTCCGTTGAACCCACATAAGCTTATGTGTATTGGGTATTTACGGTGCGTCGCCCGGACTGGATACCCTGACGCCCCTTCCCTTTCATAAGCGTGAACCATGCACATCCCTTTCAAAACAGCCGTGTGGGTAGCGGCCTTTCAGGTGGCAGGTGTGTGGGCGAGCATTGCCCAGGCCGCCGTCGAGTATCCGCAAACCGTTCGCGTCGGCTACCAGAAAGGCAACAGCCTGGTGGTCCTGAAAAACCGCGGGACGCTGGAAAAAGCCCTCGCGCCTCACGGCGTCAAAGTGGTGTGGCAAGAGTTCGCGTTCGGGCCGCCGCTGGTCGAAGGCATCAACAGTGGCGACATCGACATCGGCTTCGTGGGCGCGACCCCGCCCGTGTTCGCCCAGGCGGGCGCCGGGCCTGATGTGACGTACGTCGGCTACAGCGAACCCTATCAGGACAATTACGCGATTCTGGTGCCGAAGGACTCCACCGCGAAGTCGCTTGCGGATCTGCGTGGCAAACGGATTGCCGTGGCCAAGGGGTCTGCGGGCCAATACCTGCTGATCGCCGCGCTGGAGCAGGCCAAGCTCAGACTCGGTGACGTGGAAGAAGCCTATCTCGGTTACAGCGAAGGCCGGGCGGCGTTCGAGCGGGGCGACGTGGCCGCGTGGGTGGTGCCGGACCCGCGCCTCGCCGACACCGAACTGTCGAGTGGGGCCCGTCCGTTGATCACGGCGCGCAGCCTGCCGATTCAATACAGCTTCTACATCGCGCCGCGCCCCTTCGCCAAACGCTACCCGGAAACCCTCGCTACGGTGCTGCGCGAGCTGGACAGCACCGAGCATTACGTTCAGAGCCATCAACAGGAAGTCGCGCAGCTGCTGAGCGACGACACCAAGGTGCCCGTGCCGGTGTGGATTCGGTCGCTGGCCCGCCAGCCGTGGGGCGTGCATTTTCCGCTGAGCCCTCAGGTGATTGATGCCCAGCAACGGGTGGCCGATGCGTTCTATCGCAACCAATTGCTGCCGAAGGCCGTGCACGTCGCTGACGCGGTGGTCGATCTGGAGCACCCGCAATGAGCCGACAACTGCACCTCGGTGCCTTTCTCATGGGCATCGGCCACCACGCCAGCGCCTGGCGCCTGCCCGACGCGCAACCCGGCAATCTGACCAGCCCGGCCTACTTCAAGGCTTTGGCCCAGACCGCCGAACGCGGCAAGTTCGACTACCTTTTTTTCGCCGACCGCCTGGCCTTGTCAGACCGCTTCGGTAACAACCTCGACGCCAGCGTGCACTACCTCACCAGTTCCCGCCTCGACCCGGTCGCATTGCTCGGCCTGCTGGCGGGCGCGACGTCGCACATCGGCCTCGCGGCGACAGCTTCGACCACCTTCAATCACCCGTTCACCCTCGCACGCACCTTCGCCACGCTGGATCACCTCAGCGAAGGCCGCATCGGCTGGAACATCGTGACCTCCACCAACGACGGCGAAGCGCTGAACCACAGCGCCGAGCCGATCCTCGAACACGAACTGCGCTACCGGCGTGCGCGGGAGTTCGTCGAACTGGCGATCAAACTGTGGGACAGCTGGGAAGACGACCCCTTCATCCACGACAAGGTCACGGGGGAGTTTGCCCATCCCGAGCGGGTGCATTACCTCAATCACGCGGGGGAGTTCTTCAACGTGCGCGGCCCGCTCAATGTGCCGCGCTCGCCGCAGGGCCACCCGGTGCTGATTCAGGCGGGCTCTTCGGACACCGGCCAGGGCTTCGCTGCCAGCGTCGCCGACGTGATCTTCGCAGCACAGCCCGATTTGCAAAAAGCCAAGGTGTTTTACGAGACGGTCAATCAGCGCCTGCTCGCTCAGGGGCGCGCGGCCGGTTCGCTGAAAATCATGCCGGGCGTGATGCCGTTCGTGGGCAAGAGCAAAGACGAAGCGCAGGCCCGATTCGCCGAACTGGAGGACAACGTGCACCCCCTCGCCGGGCTGGCGCTGTTGTCTGACAGCATGAACCACGACCTCTCGGTCTACCCGCTGGACGAGCCGTTGCCGGAGGTGAAAGAGATACGCGGCAACCAGAGCCGCTTCAAACTCGTGCAGGAACTCTCGCAACGCGAAGGCCTGACCCTGCGCCAACTGGGCAAACGCTTTGGTGGCAGTCGCTCCCATCGGGTGCTGGCGGGCACGGCCAGCGAAGTCGCGGATGATCTCGAACAGTGGTTCACGGAACGCGCCTGCGACGGCTTTAACATCATGCCGCCCTACCTGCCTCAAAGCCTCGACGATTTCGTCAACGGTGTGGTGCCCGAGTTGCAGCGACGGGGCCTGTTTCGACGGGAGTACAGCGGACGCACCCTGCGTGAGCATCTGGGGCTGGAGCGGCCTGCGAACGGCCCTCGCGCCTAAAGGCGTCCGGTCAGGGCGCCTTTACAACCACCAGATTTTCGCGACTGATGATGTCCGGTTCGGCGACATAACCGATTTGCCGGGAAAACGCTTCGACGAACTGGCCACGCAGCTTTTGAATTTCCTGCGAGCTGTAGTTGACCAGCCCCCGCGCCCACTCAACGCCGTCAGCGCCTCGGCACACCACCATGTCGCCACGCTGAAACACGCCTTCGCTGCGCAGGATCATCAACGCGGTGATGCCCGTCGTGGCCGATGCGCTGCCGTCGATGATCTCCAGCGTCCCGCGCATGGGCAGTTGATTGGACAGCCAGCGTCCTCGGGACGCCGCCGGGTGGGTATCAGAGATCAGCAGCGTGCCGACCGATGCGCCCGCAGCGATGGCATCGAGAATGCCGTCCTGGCGCCCATCGGCGATCACCGTGTGGGCACCTGAACGGGCGGCCAGCCGCGCCGAGCGCAACCAGGAGCGCACATCGACGCCGAAGTGTTCAGTCATGTCGTGCGCGTAGCGATCCAGCGAGGCATCCCCGGCAGCGGCTTCATCGATCACCGCTGTGGCCTGATCGGTTTCAAGGCCTTGGCTCGTAATCAGGAAGCCTTCCAGCTCGGTCAGCAAAATGTACACATCCGCCTGCACCAGATTGACCACCAGCGCCCCCAGACTGTCGGTGTTTCCCGCGCGAATCCCATGGGTGGCCAAGGCACAGTTCTCGCTGACCAACGGGATCACGCCCTGCCCGAGCAAGACTTGCAGCGTGCTGCGTGCGTTGAGGTAGTGCTTGCGGTGGGACAGGTCATCCTGTGTCAGCAGAATCTGCGCAGATTGAGCGCCAGCGTGCGCCAGCGCTTGCGCCCAGAGCTGGGTCAGCCTGATCTGATCGATCGCGGCCAGGGCCTGCGCTTGATGCAAGGGCAGCGCGACGCCCGTGGAGGCACCGGCGCCAGGCGTCGAGACCACAACGACTTCAAGCCCTCGTTGACGCAGGGCCATCGATTGAGCGGCCAGCTTGCGGATGGCATCCGGATTGAAGCCGTCGGTTGCCGCAATCAGGCGGTTGTCGACGTGGATGACCCAGCGCTGGGTGGTCGTGATCGCTTCACGCATGTGGCTACCTCACTGTTTGTTCAGGGCGCGGATGGCGGTGCATCCGGATCACGCGATTGGCGTGACGGTCACGCCGTCGCTCATCTGTGCCAGGAGGCTGGCAGACTGAAGGTCCGTGCTGTTGGAGCCATGGATGACATACAGGCATTGCCCCGCCGTTACCCGGTCACCCAGCCCGACCTTGAGGTCGATGCCAGCGGATTTATCCGCCGGCGCACCGGCGCGTCGGGCCAGCTCACCGATGCGCCAACCGTCCAGTGCACTCACCTCCCCTGCCGCGCTCGCACACACCACGAAGGTCAGCGCACCTGGCAACACGGGCGCTCGCCGACCCTGGGCGTCGATGATCCGCTCAAACGCCGCATTGGCCTCGCCATTGGTCAGCAGTTCCTCCGCGCGGCGACGACCGGCTTCCACACTGCCGATGGCCGGGTCCCACGCCAGAATCTGTCCCGCGAAAAAAAGCGCCTTGTCGCGCAAGTCCTGCGCCGCCTCAGGATCATTGGCCAGCACCGCCCGCACGTCGCGCACCTCCAGCGAAGGCCCGATGCCGCGACCGATAGGCCGGCTTCCGTCTGTGGCAAAAGCCACCACGGTCAGACCCAGCCCGGCCCCGACCCGCTCGAACAAATCGCCCAGTTCCCTGGCCTGCGCCTGCGTCTTAAGTTTGGTGCGCGGGCCGTACGGCAGATCGACCACCACGTGGGTCGAGCCAGCGGTGAGCTTTTTCGACAGGATCGACGCCACCGACCACCGATTGGAATCAAGCCCCAACGGCCGGGTGATCGCGTTCATCACATCGTCCACCCGTGAGTGATTGAGTCGCCCATTCCAGGCAATGCACGCCCCCGCCTCAGCGACACAACGCTGCACGTCGGCGATGTCCAGGTCCACTCGCGCCACGGACTCCATGGCGTCAGCCGTGCCCGCCGCAGACGTGATTGCCCGGGACGACGTTTTGGGCATCGCCAGGCCGTGAGCCGCGACGATGGGCACCACCAGCAAGGTGATGCGGCTGCCGGGGACCCCGCCCATCGAGTGCTTGTCGACCACGATCGGACGGTCCCACGTCATCGTCGGGGAGAAGCGGCTGCGCACCCTGGCCAGCGCGACGACCTCGGCGTCGGACAGGCTGCGCGTGGCGCTGACCAGAAACGCGCTGATTTCGCCATCCGTGTAACGCCCCTCAATGATGTCGCGCAGCAGCATTTCATACTCGGGTTCGCCCAGCTCTTGCCCCTGAACCTTCTGAATCAGGGCCTGACGACTGGCCGGTGATGGCGTGCGGCGCAAGGCGATCTCGGCGCCCTCGGCAACCCGCCAATGGGCGAATGCTTCCTCGCTCAACCCGATTTCGTCCGCCGCCAGCAACCCCGGCGCGTCCAGCCCTTGAATCTGTACGCTCAATGATGCGGTGTCGGCCAGGAGGTCGACTTTCGAGCCGCCCAAATAATCGCCGACCGACAGCACGGCGCTGTGAAGGGGCAAGTAGGCCACCCGCTCCAGGCCCGTCGAGATCGGCACACGGCGCAGACGTACCCGTTGAGAGGCGTTCGCCAACGCATGAACGAACGCGCTGACCCCCTGCTCAAGGGCGCCGTCGTTGTTGACACGGATCGTTTCGATGTCCACGGGCAACGGCTCGACCTGACGCATCACCCGCGCGCCCGCCTCCAGGGCATTTTCCCGGCCACGGGCGAGAATGCGCGCCGCCAGCACGTCGATCGACGCCGTGACTTCCACCACCACGAGCCTGGGCACCAGCCCGGCCAGTTGACGAATCATTTTGCGTGAGCCGTTGGCGATGACGTTGCAGCCCTCGCCCAACGCTGTCAGCAAATCAGCAGACAAACCGTATGACAGTCCATGAGCGTCCCAGGTGACCAGAAACGCCCCTGCACTCACGGACGCCGAGAATTGAGCCTCAGTGACGCCGATGTGGTCCTCGCCCGGTGCGCCCGAGGGGCGCGTGATCGTGCGACGGGCGAACACGTATCGACCGGTGTCACCGAGTTGGGCGCGGGCGCCTTCGATCAACGAATCCTTACCGGCACCGCTGGGGCCGACAACAAAGAAGAAGATGCCCTGCGCCATGTGACTTACTCCGCCTCGTCCAGGCCGATGTCTACACACACCGCGGCCTGATTGAGCTTGCTGGTCGAGATGTAGTCGACACCGGTCTTGGAAATCGCGCCGATGGTCGACAGATTGATGCCGCCGGACGCTTCCAGTTTGGTGCGCCCATTGACCATTTTCACCGCCTCGGCCATGTCCGCCACGCTCATGTTGTCGAGCATGATCACGTCGACATTGGCCTCCAGCGCTTCGGCCACTTGGGTGAGGCTGTCGCATTCGACTTCGAGCTTGGTCAGCACGGGCAACTGGCGACGCGCGCGCTGTACCGCCTGGGTGATGCCGCCGCACACCGCAATGTGGTTGTCTTTGATCATCACGCCGTTGTCCAGGCCCAGGCGATGGTTAAGGCCGCCACCGCACGTCACCGCGTGTTTCTCAAGCATGCGCAGGCCGGGCGTGGTCTTGCGGGTGTCGATCAGGCGTGCACGGCTGCCGGCAACGGCGGCCACGTATTTGGCGGTCTCGTTGGCGATCCCCGACATGCGCTGCACGATATTCAGCGCCGTTCGTTCGGCTGTCAGAACGCTGCGCGCGTTGCCACGGACATCGATCATCACCGTACCGGCTTCGATTTTCTGACCGTCCTTCACCCGCACGATCACTTCCAGCGTCGGGTCGTAACGCTTGAACACCCGTGCAGCGATATCGATGCCGGAGACGATCAGCGTCTCGCGAGCGTTCATGTAGAAAGCGCCCACTTCGTCCGCTTCGATCATCACTTGAGCGGTCAGGTCGCAATAACCGATGTCTTCGGCCAGCCAAAGGTCGATCAGGCGGTCAGTCTGGAATACGTCATACATCGTGGTTACCCCTATGTGTGGATACAGTTCGGTGAAGGTCGATTATCGGTGCTGCAATTTTTTGTCGAGCATCAGCATCAGGCTGTTGCAGGTGACGGCGATGACGGTGAGTAACAACGCGACGGCCATGATGGTCGGGATATCCCCCAGCCCCATCGCGTTGACCGCCAGGTAGCCCAGCCCCCGTTGAGAAGCGAACATTTCGCCGATCAGCACCCCCAGCAACGTCAGCGCAAAACCCAGCCGTACGCCGGCCACGATTTCCGGCAGGATCGCGGGCAGCAGAACGTGGAACAGCGATTGGAGGGGGCTCAGGCGCAGCGTCCCGGCGGTGCGCAGGTACACCGGTCGCATCTGGCGAATGGCGTTCATGGTGAACAACAGAATCGGAATCAGACCGTGCATGACGCCGAACGCCACTTTCGACGAAAGCCCCAGGCCGAAACACAGCAAGACCAGCGGGTAGAGCGTCACTTTGGGGATCGCGTACAGATTCAGCAGAATCGGTTCGGCGACCGCACCGGCGAGACGGTTGATGCCCAGTAACACGCCCAGCACGATGCCGCCGATCAATGCCAGGCTCATGGCGTAGGCGAATGCCTTGGCGGTCGCCCCCACGTTGGCCCACAGCTCGGCCGTGCCCATCATTGAAATCAGGTGTGTGAGCGTCATCCAGGGCGAGGTCAGCGCGCCGGCCCCAATCATGAGGTGCAACACCTGCCAGGCGGCAATCAGGGCCATGACCAGTAAAAACGTCGGAACCATTCTTTGCATGGTATTCACCGTTGACGACGCGCTTGCAGGCGACGGTCCATGAAATTGAGCAGCGCGTTGATCAGCGTGACACTGATCAACACCAGCAACATGAGGGCGTACATGTTGTCGCTCTCGAAATTGTTGTAGGCAAAGGCAATGGCGTAGCCGATCCCGGAGCCTGAGAGGATGAACTCGGAGGCTATGACGCCGATGAAGGCGTAGGCCACCGCCAGTTTCACCCCGCCAAACAGGTACGGCAGCGCGGCAGGCAGCTCGATGCGGTACGCCGTCTCAAGCCTGGACATGCGCATGACCGCAGCGCTCTTGCGCAAGACCTTGGGGATACGATCAAGCCCGGTCAGCGTGGCGGTGATCATGGCGACGATGGCCAGCAGCACCGCGATGGCGATGATCGAGCCGTGACCGACACCGAAAACCACGATGAATACGGGGTAGAAAATGAACGTCGGGACGGCGTAATAGCTCGCCAGCAACGGTTCCAGGGCCGCCCGAAAACGCGGCATCGAATGCACCGCCAGGCCAATGAAGAACCCGCTGATGACCGCGATGAACGCCGACACCAGAATGTTGGTGAAACTGAACAGAATGTCGGCGCCGTAATGCCCCGACGACACCAGTGCCAACAGATGCGTGAGCATTTGCGAGGGTGGAATCAACACGCTTTGAGGGATGACGTGCGTCCGGCACAGCAGCTCGATCAACCCGATGAAGCTTGCGACCAGTGCAGATCGCAGCACGCTTTCGATATTCAACTCGACGTCCTCGCTAGATGGCCCGACCGGATCAGTGCTGGGTGCCCATGACCTTCATGGTTTCCACGCGCAACTTCTCCCAGAGACGGGAATTGATCTCGCCGAAGCGTGGCGTGGACACCACGCGGCTGTCGCGGTCGCGATCCCAGCCGGTGTCCACCATGTCAATGAACAGCCCTGGCCGTGAGGACATCACGCCGACGCGATCCGAGAGCATCGCGGCTTCGTCCAGCGCGTGGGTGATCAGCAACACAGTGGCGGACGTTTCGCGCCACAACCGCAGCAGTTCGTCCCCCATCAACAAGCGCGTCTGTTGGTCCAGCGCACCGAAGGGTTCGTCCATCAGAATCAGGCGCGGCTGCATGACCAACGTTCGGGCGATGCACACCCGCTGGCGCATGCCTCCGGAAAGTTGCGCGGGGTAGGCACTCGCGAAATCCCGCAGGCCCATGAACCCCAATGCGTAGGCCACCCGACGCTCCACTTCCGGGCCATCGACGCCGCTGCGACGCAGGCCGAAAGCGATGTTGTCGCGCACGTTCAGCCAGGGAAACGACGCATCCTCCTGAAACACCACGCCCACGCCGTCTGGCACGCTGGAAATGACCTTGCCTTCGAACATCACCTCGCCCGACGTCGGTCGCGCAAGGCCGGACAGGACGTCCATCAATGTGGATTTGCCGCACCCGGAGGGGCCGACAACGGAGAAGAATTCACCTTTGTTCAGCGTCAGGTCGATGGGCCCGAGCGCCGCAAACAGTTCACGCGTACCCGCCTTTTTGAACGAGCGAGTCACCTGACTCAGAGTGACGTGCGCCGTGCGAGATTCCGGGGCCGCCCTTAGCGGTTCAACCGCCCCACCCTTCAATGCAAAGGTCATGCTTCACTCCTCCAGATTCGCTGGTAAGCCCTGGCCCGCCAAGGCTAAAAGCGCTCAACTTATAATGCATACGCTACATATGAAGGACACAGCAAGATCGCTGCCAAGTAATAAAAACCCGCATTGAAGTAACAACAACATTCAATTAAACAGATGATTTATAACGGCTTTTAACAGATTAAATCTGATTTTAAAGCTGATAAGTGAGCGCGGTAAAAACAAGCGCTATAAAACAGAAAGTTAATCGATTGCAATGTGTACGCTACTCGCTCCAGCTTAGTGCTGTCGTTCGTACAATCGCACTAAAACGGGACGAACTCACCCGTCTTCCGCTCAGCGAGCAGTGCGCGCAACGGCCGGCAAAAACAACGTACACACTGATTCAACGCGGCACGCGGCCTTTTTGGCGAAAGACAATGAAAACGCCCTAAGTTCAGGATTATCAGCGTGTTAATGTCCAAGACTGCAAAAAAGCTCGTTCAGAAAATACCCTTGGCCTGCATTTTGCTGCCCGCAGTTAATAGCGTACAGAAACTAATAATAACGACGCCTCGCCCCTCTCTTGCCATGCCCCATGCACCCTGAAGCCAATAGGAGTTTCAAGAATGACTGCACAGCAAGCCCTTTTGTACTCGACCCGAAAGTTCGCCGCAGCCGGCCTGGCGATGTTGTCGCTGATCGCCACGTCTGCGCACGCCGACGAGATTTCGGTGACCCAATGGGGAACAAGCCTTTATGGCCTCCCTTATGCCGTGGCGATGGAGACCGGGTTGTTCAAGAAGGCAGGTATCGATATCACGGGCATTCTGGGATCGGGCGGTGGCGGCACCACCGTGCGCAATATTCTGGCAAGCGATACGCCCTACGGTGAAGTGGCCGTGGCCGCAGCGCTCGCCGCCCAGCGCCAGGGGCTTGATTTGGTCATCGTCAACATCGGCACCCGCTCGGTGGCCGAATCGTCTGTCGTGACCCTCAAGGGTTCTCCGGTGAAGGACATCGCTCAACTGGAAGGGAAAAAAGTCGCGATCACCTCGCCCAAGGGCGTCTCGGAGATGCTGCTGCTGATGTCGCTCAAAGCCAAGGGCATCGACGCGGACACAGTGACCCGCGTGGCCTCCGGCGGCTACGTGAACGGCCTGACGTTGCTGGATCAGAAAGCCGTGGACGCGGCCGTGCAGATCGAGCCTCTGTCGATCCTGCGCAAAGATCAGTACACCACGCTCTACAAGTCCAGCGACTTGCTGCCGCCGATGACGACGTCGGTGGGGATCACCACCCGCGAATTCGCCAAGGCCCACCCCGACAAACTGCGAGCAATCATCGAAGGCCGCCGACTGGGCGTCAAAGCCATCTACGACAACCCGCAGCAGGCTGCCGACATCCTCGCCAAGAGTTTCAAGCTGGAGCCGGCCATCGCCAAGGAAGCCGTGGACAATATGATCGCGCCCCACATGTGGAGCGAGGGTGATTTCAACACGGTCGAACTGGAGCGCATGGCCGACGGCCTGAGACTCAACGGAGAACTCAAAGGCACGGTGGACTGGGCCGCCATCATGGACAAATCCTACCTGCCGAGCGACTTGCAGCCTTAATCACGGCTGATGCTCCCCTGCAAACGGCCCGTTTGCCTGTGTGACAGGCGACGGGCCGTCGGTGTTTTTTTGCACGGCCAGGGTTCGGCCATGGGCGATCAGTGTTGAGCACCCGCTCTTGGGGCAGGCCTGCCGACAGCACCCGTGAGAGGCTCTATCCAGGGCGTTTGGAGGGGTCTTATCAATCTTACTGATGATGACTATCGAACCGCTCGCCTGTTGGCGCTCGAAAGCTGACTCCTACAATCTCCTCCTCTTTTCCCCCGCTCCTGCGCCTCCTTGAGGCGACACTCTTCCTTGGAATTCGAAACCATGCCAAGCGCCAGTCATACCCCGCCCGAACACAATCAGCAGAGCGTCAAACAGCAGTGGCTGGCGATTCTCTCGGTCGCCGTCGGCGCCTTCGCCCTGGTCACCAGCGAGTTTCTTCCGGTCGGCGTGCTCAACGACGTTGCGCGCGACCTGGGCATCAGTGCGGGCCACGCCGGCCTGATGGTGACCCTGCCCGGCATCATGGCCGCCCTCGCCGCGCCGTTGTTGTCGGTGGGCATTGGCGCCATGGACCGTCGTTACCTGTTGATCGGCCTGACGCTGATCATGATCATCGCCAACTCGGTCGTGGCCTACGCCAGCGACTTCAGTCTGCTGCTGTTCGGTCGCGTGCTTCTGGGCGTCAGCATCGGCGGGTTCTGGGCCACGGCGATTGCCCTGAGCGGCCGTCTCGCCCCCAAAGGCGTAGGCGTGGCGCAAGCGACGTCGATCATCATGGTGGGCGTGACCCTGGCCACGGTGCTGGGCGTGCCGGTCGGCACCTGGCTGAGCGAACTGATGGGCTGGCGCATGACCTTTCTGGTGACCGCACTGCTGGGCGTCCCGGTATTGCTGGCGCAGCTTTTCCTGCTGCCGAGACTCAATCCGGACAAAGCCATTCGCATCAGTGACCTCCCGGCCCTGTTCATCAATCCACAAGCGAGGGTTGGGCTGATCGCGGTCCTGCTGATCGGCCTGGCGCACTTCGCTGCCTACACCTACGTCGCGCCCTTCTTCAAACACAGCGCCGGGTTCGACGGCCCCACCATTGGTTCGTTGCTGCTGCTCTATGGCATCGCCGGGGTCATGGGTAACATCTTTGCCGGTTTCGCTGCCAACCGCAGCGTGCGCCACACGCTGATGCTGGTCGCGGTGCTGATTGGCGTCAGCACCGCGTTGTTCCCGTACTTCGCCACCGGCCTGACGGGCGCTGCCATGCTGATCGCGCTCTGGGGCTTTGCCTTCGGCGCCTTCCCGGCCTGCGCCAGTATCTGGATGTTCGTCGTGGCCCCCAAAGATGTCGAACGCGGCATGCCGCTGTTCGTCGCGATGTTCCAGGTGATCATTGCGCTGGGTTCTTTCTTCGGCGGGCAGATCGTCGACCAACTGGGCAGCTCGGTGTTGATGAGCCTGGCGACGGCGTTGGTGGGCTGCGGTCTGGCGACGGTGCTGGTGCTGGGACGTAACGTCAGCAACAGCCAGGCCGGGGATGCTGACGCCTCGGTTGTGGTCACTCAGCACTGAGCGACAGGGCCGGGCTTCCTGCGTAGCGCGCTGGAAACCTGATCTGCGGACCGGCTGCGATGAGCATTGCAGCGCGGTCAGGGCCTGTGGAGAGACCCTGATCAGGCCAGTTTCTCCTCGGTTTCATCAATGAATTTCAGAATGCTGACACCGCCGCGCAGGATGTCATCAGCAATGGCCTTGCGGGCCTTGGCGGGTTTTTTATCGCGCAACGCATCCATCAGCACCATGTGTTCATCGGCCCCGATATAAGAGTTGTGGCCGAAGGTATAGAACAGATTCAGGATCGGCCCCATGGAGACCCACAAGCCCTCGATCTGAGCGGTGAGCATGTCCATGCCCGACAGCCTGTAGAGCGTGAAGTGAAACTCTCGGTTGTGGTGCATCGCCGCCAGGCCGTCGTTGTTTCGATCCGCTTCTTCGAACAAGTTGTGAAGCGCCAGAAGCCTGGCCAAGTCGGCTTCAGTCACGTTTTGGGTGGCCATTTCGGCGGCCAGCCCTTCCAGCGCCATGCGGATGGTCCGAACCTCCAGATACCGCGCGCGGGTCAATGCCGGCACCGTTGCAAACCGGCCAGAGCGAAGTTCCAGACCGCGTTCGCTGACCAGCCGAAGACAGGCTTCGCGCACAGGCGTGACGCTGGTTCCCAGTCGTTCTGCGAGGTCCTGCATGACCAACCGCTCCCCCGGCTTGAAGTTTCCAGCGATCAGTCCTTCGCGAATCGAAAAGTACGCCCGAGCCGAAAGGTTGCCTTGCTCCAAGGGTTGAATCTGCACAGTGAGCTCCTGATAGTGGCGGTCTCGGGTAATGGCATGAAGGCTCGCGCCCTCATAAGCGATAAGGGGCCACTTATAACATATAGGGCGCGATCACCTGTAGGCGCGAATTCACTCGCGATGGCTGGCGACTGTCGCCAGCCCGAAGTCAGTCGGCAGGCTGTCTTCGGCACACAACGCTGTGAACCGCTAGACCAGCGTTTTCAACACATCTTCAATCACGCCAAGGGACTCATCCAGTATCTCGCGGGTGTGCGCGGTCGACAGATACAGTCGCTTGAGTTGCATCGGCTGGAAGATGTGCCGTTTCTCGATCAGGCGCTGACGAAAGGCCATGTCGCGCGCGTCATCGTTGCGCAGCAGATCGGTGTACTGGTGGTACGGCCCCTCGAAAAAATACAGCAGCCAGGCCGAACCATAACCGGCGCTTTGTGCCGGAATGCCCAGGCGTTGCACGATGATGTCCAGCTGTGCGCGCATGTAATCGCCCAAGGCGAACAGCTTTTCGTACGTCCCGGGGCGCGCCAGTTCTTCGAGGGTGGCCTGCACCGCCGCCAGCGTTGAAGGGGTGCCATTGCAGGTGCCGCCCATGAAAACGCCCTTGGGACCGGTCAAACCGATCAAGTGCATCAACTCACGCTTCCCGGCAATGAACCCCACGGGATAGCCGGACGAAGCAGCCTTGCCAAACGTGGCCAAATCCGGTGTCACCCCAACGATCGACTGATAGCCGCCCAGCGCGTGCCTGAAGCCGGTGATCACTTCATCGAAGATCAGCACGACGCCATGGTCGCGTGTCAGGCTGCGCAGGTCTTTAAGAAAAGCGTCCGTCGCCGCCACCGCCCCCATATTGTGAGCGATGGGCTCAACGATAATGGCTGCCACCTCCCCCGGATGAGCCTTGAGGTACTGCTCGACCGCTTCGGCATCGTTGTACGGAAGAACAGCCGTGTACTCGGCGGCGGCGTGGAGAATGCCATCGGACATCGGGTCGAACTGGCCGATCCGGTCTCTGGCGGTCTGACCGTTCATGGCGACGTAATCGTGCCAGCCGTGGTATCCGCCCTGAAACTTGATGATCCGTTTGCGACCCGTGGCCGCACGGGCGAGGCGCAACGCGTGATAGGTCGCCTCCGAGCCGCTGTTGCAAAACGCAATCTGCTCGGCGCAGGGAATGTGACCGACCAGCGTCTCCGCCACTTCGACTTCCAGGTCGGTGATGCCTGCGCCCATCAGGTCCATGCGCTGCGCCACTTCGAAGACCCGATCACGGATTGCCGGATGCCCGTGCCCCAGGACATGGGCGCCGAATCCGCAATGAAAGTCCGTGTGTCGATGACCGTCGGCGTCGAAGAGATACGCCCCTTCTGCGCGAACGAACGCATAGGGTTGTCCAAGCTTGCGGCTGGGACTGAGATGACCACCTGGCAGCACTTTTTCGGCACGGGCATACCACGCTTGATTAGCCGACATGGCGCTGCTCCTTGCCGGAAACGTTGGCCAAGGCCTCGCGGGTCACCGCTTCGATGCCTGCCGCGTCCAGCCGGTAATGCCGATAGAGATGGGTCGGCGGCGCAATAAGGCTGTATTCGTCATGAATGCCATGGCGAATCAGACGCACACCGGCGCCCTCATCGGCCAGCACTTCGGCCACAGCGCCCCCCAGTCCGCCGAGCACGTTGTGCTCTTCCACGGTGATCAGCAGGTTCGTTCCAGCGGCAGCGTTCACGATCGCCTCGCGGTCGATGGGCTTGAGGGTGTGCATGTCGATCACGCCGACCGCAAGACCGCTTTCGGTCAGTGCTTTGGCGGCTTCCAGGGTCGGGTGCAGCATGCTGCCGGTGGCAATCAGCGTCACGTCGCGGCCTACGGCATGCACGATGGCTTTGCCAAACTCAAAGGTGACGTCGTCAGGATAAACAGACGGTTCCTGACCGCGTCCGATGCGGAAATAAATCGGCTGCGGATGGTGAATCGACGCGCGAATCGCGGCTGCCAGCTGCGGACCGTCTGCCGGAGCAACCACCGTGAGATCCGCGATGCTGCGCATGATCGCGATGTCTTCAGTGGCGTGGTGCGAGGTGCCATAAAAGCCGAGGCTGATGCCGGTGTGATGGCCGATCAGACGCACCGGCAACGCCGAATACGCCACGTCCATGCGGATCTGTTCACAGCACAACAACGCCAGGAATGACGCAAAGGTCGCCACGAACGGCATGGTCCCGGTGGTGGCGATCCCGGCTGCGGCGCTGACCATGTTCTGCTCGGCGATACCAAACTGGATAAACAGATCCGGGTGTTTCTCGGCGAAGCGGTTCAGGCCGTTGGAGTATTGCAGGTCGGCCGTCGCGACAGCGATGGGATGGCCGTCGGCAACCAGATCCAGCAGCCCTTCCGATAAATAATCGAGCCCCGGATTGATCGCGTTCAGTTGGCGGTACTGCCAGCTTTTCGGGTTGACTGGCGCACTCATTGAACACCTCCATTGGCTTTGATTTCTTCGATGGCCAGCACTTCGTCTTCCGGGGCAAGCCAGCCCAGATGCCAGCCGGGTTCGGTTTCCATGTACTCCACACCCTTGCCCTTGGCGGTCAGGGCGATCACGCAGACCGGACGTTCCCGCGCAGGCTCGGCTTTCAACTCGCGGAACAACGTCGCCACGGCGGCCACGTCATGGCCGTCCACTTCCCGGACGTCCCAGCCGAAGGCCCGCCATTTGTCTGCCAGCGGTTCGATGCCCACGACGTCATCGACCTTGCCGTCAAGCTGATAGCCGTTGCGATCAACGATGGCGATCAGGTTGCCGGTCTTGTGATGCGCAGCCGCCAATGCGGCCTCCCAGACCTGCCCCTCTTGCATCTCGCCATCGCCCAGCAGCACGTAGACGTCGAATGCATTGCCCCGCAAACGCCCGCCCAGCGCCATGCCCAGGCCGCCCGACAACGCATGGCCAATGGACCCCGAACTGAAATCAACCCCCGGCACCTTGCGCATGTCCGGGTGATCGCCCAGTGGGCTGCCTAGCCGCGTGTAGTCATCCAGCCAGGCCTTGTCGAAGAAATCCCAGTCGGCCAACAGCGGGTAGAGGCCGACGGCAGCGTGGCCCTTGCCCATCAGAAACCGGTCGCGTCCCGGCCATTTCGGCTCGCCGCGTTTCAGGCGCATGGCGTCGTAGTACAGCGCGGAGAAAATCTCGGCACACGAGAATACCGAGGTGTAGTGGCCAACCTTGGCGATGGAAATCAGCCGCACCGTCTCAAGGCGCACGAACAGTGCGCGCTCTTTCAGACGAGCGATCTGCTCGGGCGTCAACGGCGTTACGGGATCACGAACCGCGCGATTTTCAGCGGGCATGAGGGCACTCCTGAGTGGGTTGATCGAGGCCTGATGCGGCCTTCTTCTTACAACTTATAAGTTATATTTTGTGGAATCAACCACCGATTGACGTTTTTATTTTTTCTCGTCGAGGACTTGCGCGGCGTCAATTTCGGTGTCAATCATATAAGTTATAAGTGATCAGTAACGCTCAACGAGGCTTTTCATGATGCAGGAAACCACCCTTCCCTTAACCGAACTGGCCCGCACGGACGTGCGCTTCCACCTGCATTCGCAGACCAATCTGCGGGCGCATCAGCAACAGGGCCCGCTGGTCATCGAGCGTGGATCAGGGATTTACGTGACCGATGAACACGGCCGCGATTACATCGAAGGGATGTCGGGCTTGTGGTGCGCGGGGCTTGGGTTTTCCAACCCTCGGCTGGTGGAAGCGGCGCAGCGCCAGATGGCCGTGCTGCCCTACTACCACACCTTCAACCACCGGGTGCCGAATGTGGTCGCACAGTTGGCCGAACGCATTGCCAGCCTGGTGCCGTTCGAACAGCCGAAGATTTTCTTCGCCTGTTCGGGTTCAGAAGCGAACGATTCGATGATCAAGCTCGCCTGGGCGTACCATCGGGCGCGCGGCAAGGGCAGCAAGCGCAAGGTGATTGCCCACCAGAAAGGTTTTCACGGTTCGACGGTGATGGGTGCCAGCCTGTCGGGGTTGCCCAACATGCACGCGGCGTTCGGCTTGCCGCTGGAAAACAGCGTCTTGCATGTGCAATGCCCACATTTCTATCGCTACGGCATCGAGGGCGAAAGCGAAGCGCAGTTCACCGGGCGCCTGCTGCGGGCGCTGGAAGCGCGCATCGAAGCGGAAGGCGCCGACACCATCGCCGCGTTCATCTCGGAACCGGTGATGGGCGCCGGTGGCGTGATCGTCCCTCCTTCGGGCTACTTCGCAGGCGTTCAGGCGCTGCTGAAAAAGCACGACATTCTGTTCCTGGCCGACGAAATCATCTGCGGTTTTGGACGCACGGGCCGTTGGTTCGGTCATCAGACCCTGGGCTTCACGCCGGACATGATGGCCTGCGCCAAGAGCCTGTCATCGGGTTATCAACCCATCTCCTGCGTGGTGGTCGCGGGGAATGTCTATCAGGCCATCGAAGAGCAGAGCCAGCAACTCGGCGGTTTCGGCCACGGTTTTACGTATTCAGGCCACCCGGTAGCGGCCGCTGTGGCCTTGGAAACCCTGACGATTTACCAGGAAATGCATTTGCCTGAACGCACCAAGGAGCTGGGCCGTCTGCTGCACCAGCAACTGGAACCGCTGCTGGCACACCCGCTGATCGGCGAGCTGCGCGGCATCGGCCTGGTGGCGGGGCTGGAGCTGGTCGCGGACAAAACGACCCGTGCGTCCTTCCCGGCGCACATCGGCATCGGCGCCCAAGTCGAGCGGGCAGCCCGGGAACACGGCCTCATCGTGCGCAACATGGGGGACTCCATCGCCCTCGCGCCGCCGTTCATCATCACCGCCGACGAGATCGCCGAGCTGGTCGCCCGCCTGACGCGCGCGCTGGATGTCGTCGCTTTGGCCAACGGGTTGTCATTGTGATGAACGCCAAGGCCGCAGTCCCTCAAACCACCTTGCCCTTGATCGAGTTCAACGGCGTTCAGAAAAGCTATGACGGCAAATCGCTGGTCATCAAGGATCTGAATCTGGGCATCAGCCGGGGCGAATTCCTGACCTTGCTGGGCGCCTCGGGCTCCGGCAAGACCACGACGCTGATGATGCTCGCCGGTTTCGAGACCCCGACCCGGGGCGAGATTTTCATGGGTGGCACGCCGATCCAGAAAAAACCGGCCCATCAGCGGGGCATGGGCATGGTGTTCCAGAACTACGCGCTGTTCCCCCACATGAGTGTCGAGGAAAACCTGGCCTACCCGCTGAAAATGCGGGGCCTGAATCGCTCGGACTTACAGGCCAAGGTCAAGCGCGCCATCGACATGGTGCAGCTGCATGGCATGCAGCAACGGCGCATTACCGAGCTTTCCGGTGGGCAGCAACAGCGCGTCGCTTTGGCGAGGGCGATGGTCTTCGAGCCGGAAATCATTCTGATGGACGAGCCGCTGGGCGCGCTGGACAAGAACCTGCGCGAGCACATGCAGTACGAGATCAAGCAACTGCACAAATCCCTGGGTGTGACCATCGTCTACGTGACCCACGACCAGAGCGAAGCGCTGACGATGTCCGATCGGGTGGCCGTGTTTCATCAGGGCGACATCGCGCAAATCGGCTCGCCGACAGCGCTGTACGAACACCCGGAAAACGCCTATGTCGCGAATTTCATTGGCGAGAACAACGTGTTGATCGGCGCGGCCCGGCCTCGCGATGAGCAGACCTGTGAAGTGATCCTGGAAAACGGCCTGCAGGTCACCGGCTCTGCGAAAGCGCTCAAGGGCCGGCGTCCTGAGCGGGTTGAGCTGGTCATCCGACCGGAGAACATTCGCCTCGGCCCCATGGCAAGCATGCCTTGGCAGGCGACGGTGACCGACACCGTTTACCTCGGCGACCACCTGCGCGTGCATCTGCGCCTGAGCAACCAGCAAGCGCTGATTGTGAAAGTGCCCAACAACGCCCTGTTCAAACAACTGCGACCCGGCCAGATGACCGGCTTTGACTGGAGTACCGACGACGCCCATCTATTCGAATTGAGCTGATCCACCGCAGCACCGATAACGATAAGTCTCGACAACAATAACGATCCGAGAGGCAACCATGCACACCATCCCTGACACCGTTTAGTTCGTCACTGCCCGTTTGTGAACCTTGTCTTCCATTTACATCCTCAAACAGCAGGAGGGACAAACATGTCCTCGATATTCCGTCGCACCGCACTGGTCTGTTCGATTTGCGCCGCCACTTTGCTTGCCAGCCACGCCGTGCAGGCCCGAGACCTGACCGCGGTCGGCTTCGGTGGCGCTACTCAGGAAGCGTTCGATAAGGCCTACTTCAAGCCCTATGCAGCACAAAGTGGCAAACCCGTGGTGCAAGACACCTACGATGGCGGCATTGCCAAACAGAAAGCCATGGTCCAGGCCGGCAACCCCACGTGGGACGTGGTGCAGATGGACGAAAACGAAATGGCCCTGGCCTGCGAGCAAGGCCTGCTGGAACCCTTGGATCACAGCAAGCTGAGCAACGCCGCCGACATCCCCTCGGACAAGTTCGCACCGTGCGGGGTCGGCGCGATTGTCTGGTCGGAAGTCATGACCTACGACAACAAAAAGTTCGCCAGTGATGGCCCGAAAACCTGGGCCGACTTCTGGAACGTCAAGAAATGGCCCGGCAAGCGTGGCCTGCGCAAGCAAGCGCGCATGACGCTGGAAATCGCCCTCATGGCCGACGGCGTCAAGCCTGCCGATGTCTACACGGTACTGGCGACCAAGGCTGGTCAGGATCGCGCCTTCGCCAAGCTGGATGAGATCAAGCCCTACATCCAATGGTGGGAAACCGGCGCTCAACCCCTTGAATGGCTGTCGTCCGGCAGCGTTGCGGTCACGGCTGCCTATAACGGTCGGATCGCCATCGCCAACCAGCAAGGCGGACACTTCCCCCTGATCTGGAACCAGCAGCTCTACAGCATGGATTACTGGACGATCATCAAGGGCACGCCAAACCTCGCAGACAGCTACGCCCTGCTCGACTACATGGTCAGCCCCAAAGCCCAGACCGCCTTCGCTCAAGCGATCCCCTACGGCATCGTCAACGCCAAGGCCCAGGCTGCACTGGACAAACAGACGCTGAGCAATTTGCCCACCGCCCCCGCCAACCTGGAAAACGCCTTACTGCTCGACACGCCGTTCTGGGTCAACTACGAGGAAGACCTGATGGCGCGCTTCACCAATTGGGCGGCGAAGTAAGCCCGTCCTTTGCTTGAATGGCGGCTTCGTTCACCCGAAGCCGCTGCCATCGAATTCCGAGGTCAGCCACTATGTCCGCCCCTGCGCTGGAATCACTTGCAAGCGCCCACCAGAAGTCGAGTCGACAGAAACGCCTCGTCTCGGTGTTGCTGTTGTTGCCCCTGTTGATCTACACCGCCGTCTTTTTCGTTCTCCCCATCGGCATGATGCTGTACCGCGCCGTCAGCAACCCGGAGCTGATTCAGGCGTTCCCACGCACGGTTCACGCACTGGAGCAGCAAGCGCGGAGCGAGAGCCCTGGCTTGCCGAGCGATGCCGTGTTCGAGGCGATCGAGCAGGACTTCATTCACGTCGAGAATCTGGGCGCCGTGGGCGAAGCGGCGCGGCGTATGAATTACGAAAACAGCGGCTACCGGTTTCTGATCACCGCCACCGCTCGTCGCTATCAGTGGCCCGCCAATCAGCAACCGGTCAGCGGTGAATCGCCCCGCGCACGTCTGACCGCCATCGACCCTCGCTGGTCTACGCCTGAGCTGTGGGAGGCGTTTGAGCGCGCATCACCGGCCTACACCTCCTATTACCTGCTCAGCGCCCTCGACCTTGAACGCACGACGCAAGGCATCCAGCGCGTCGCCCCGGAAAAACGGGTGTACCTGGACCTCACGTTCAAGACCTTGAAGATCGCGGTTGTCGTGTCTGTGTTGTGCCTGTTGCTGGGGTTTCCGTTCGCCGTCCTGCTGGTCAAAGCCTCGCGACCGTTTCAGATGCTGCTGATTCTGGCGGTGATGCTGCCCTTCTGGACATCACTGCTGGCCCGAACCACTGCCTGGATCGTGGTGCTGCAGGAGAAAGGCATCGTCAACACCCTGCTGCTCAAACTGGGCCTGATCGACCAACCGCTGCCGATGATCTTCGATGCGTTGGGGGTTTACATCGTCATGGTGCACATCCTGCTGCCTTTCACCGTGCTGCCGCTGTACAGCGTGATGAAAGGCATTCCGGCCCACTACATGCGCGCGTCGGGGTCCCTGGGTGCGCATCCGGTGCGCGGGTTCCTGCATGTTTATTTGCCCATGACCCTCACGGGCATCGGCTCCGGCACGCTGCTGACCTTCATCGTCGCGGCCGGTTACTACGTCACCCCCACGCTGGTGGGCAGTGCACGGGAACAGATGCTCGGCTATTTCATCGCCTTCTATACCAACACCACGGTCAACTGGGGCATGGCCTCGGCACTGGGGCTGGTGTTGATCCTCTGCGTCATGGCGATCTACCTGGTCGCCGCTCGGCTGGTCGGCATCCGCCAGATCGCCGGTCTCACGTAATCGGGAACCTGCCATGAACCATTTCACCCTGTGCTTCATCAGCCGCAATCTGCTGCGTCTGTTCGGGATCATCATGATCGTTTTCATGATCGTGCCATTGCTGGCCGTGGTGCCGATCTCCTTCAGCAGCGGCACGTTCCTGTCCTATCCGCTGCCGGGGCTGTCCTTGCGCTGGTACGAGAAAGTCTTCAGTGCCGGTCCCTGGCTTCAGGCCTTGCGTAACAGCCTGCTGGTCGGTTGCGCCGCGACGTTGCTGGCCACGTTATTGGGCACCCTGGCAGCGTTGGCATTCGCACGGCGCAACCTGCCTGGCGCGACCAACGTGTTGGCGTTGTTGATTTCGCCGATGATCATTCCGCCGGTGATTTCCGGGCTGGGCATGTATTTTCTGTTCGGCCAATTGGGCCTGACAGGCACGCTGACCGGGATGATTCTGGCTCACACCGTGCTCGCGACACCCTTCGTCCTGATCAACGTCGCCGCCAGCCTGCAGGGTCTGGACATGAGCCTGCTGAAGGCCGCCGCAATGTCCGGGGCATCGCCGCTACGCGCCTTCATCAACGTCGCGCTGCCGATCATTGCGCCCGGCGTGATCTCGGGCGCGCTGTTTGCCTTCATGACATCGTTCGACGAGATCGTCGTCGTGCTGTTCATCGGTGGGCCCGGCCAGCGCACGCTGCCACGGCAGATGTTCGATGGCATTCGTGACACCATCGACCCGTCGATTGTCGCGATGTCATCGTTCCTGCTGGTGGTGGGTCTGGCGGGTCTGTTGGCCACGACCTGGCTCTCGTTGCGCTCAAGCAGAACCTTGAATCAACCGGCCGCCTGACGTTCAGCGCCACGTCTTCTTTCACAGCCGCCGGCCTGACCATGGCCGGCGATACTTTCAGGAGCAGTACCATGTACATCGTCACAGGCGGCACCCAAGGCATCGGCGCCGCAACCGTGGAAAAACTCGTCAGCCTTGGCCACCCGGTGGTGTTCACCGGACGCGATGAAACGGCAGGCGCCCAATTGGCGGCGCGCCTGCCCCACTGCACGTTCGTCCCGGGCGATGTCGTGAATGAAGACGAATGCCGCAACGTCGTCGCAACGGCACTGCAATTGAGCGACGGCAAGCTGGCAGGCCTGGTCAACAACGCAGGCATGTCCGGCCGCAAAGCGTTTACCGAGACCACCCAACAAGAGTGGGACACGCTGTTCGCCGTCAATACGCGCTCGGTGTTCTTCTACACAAAACACGCGCTACCAGGTCTGATCGCAGGCCGTGGCGCCGTGGTGAACGTCTCCTCCATCGCGGGCAAAACCGGGGAACAAGGGCTGGCCACCTACTGCGCGAGCAAAGCCGCGCTCTTGGGTCTGACTCAGGCTCTGGCCCTGGAATATGGCGGGGAAGTGCGTTTCAACGCGGTCTGCCCCGGCCAGATCGCCACGCGCATGATGGACAAAATCGTCAACGACGAAGCCCGCCTTGCAGCCCTGACCGCGCGAATCCCGGAAGGTCGCCTGGCATCGGCCACGGAAGTCGCTGACGCCATTTGCTGGCTGCTTTCGCCGGGAGCCAGCTACGTGAACGGCACCACGCTCACGGTCGACGGGGGTGAGACAGCCGGATTGCTGTCGCCAAAGTCCCTATAGTGACCGGGGATGGCAGGCGTGCTGAGGTTTTGTCAGTCGCCTGGCCCTGACCGTGCACATTCATTTCGGGCGGGCAGCGTCGTCAAAACCGGATGAAATCTGGGAGATCGTGACGCTCTCTGGCTGGCCCTTGTAGTCTGTCTACCCGATTCGCATACTCCTGCGCGGAAACTGAACGGCCGCGATACGGCCATCCATGGGTAGTCCAGGCGCTGAGCACTTCAATATGCATCATCCCCAGTCCATTCGTACGGTCGGCAGCCTTTTCAGCCAGCGCCCCTCCTCCATTCCTGATGGACCCGGTGTGTACGCGTTTTGGTGGATCGCTGACAGGGATACTCTCCTGGCGTCAAACCGTACAGTTGTCCTCAAGGGGCCTAATGAGGTTCGGGTCAACGTAGAGTACAAGGATTGGTGGCCGACTGAGCTGACGTACCCTTGCCTTTACGTCGGCAAGACAACCAACCTGCGAAAAAGGTTTGGTCTTCACCTGAAGCGCAAGAGCAAAGGTCGACTGCACGCAGCACATCCCGAGCACCACAAAGCAACCCCTCACACCACGTCATGTCAGCTTCGCTGGGGAATCGAACACATTTTCCCCAACGAACCCGACCCGCTGCATCTCATCTCGAATTCTGTAGGTTTCTCCTACAGGAATGATTTTGCTGACAATGCAATCGCGGAGCGGTTTTTCGAGGAAGATCGGCTTGTGGAAACCTGGCGGCCGTGGTTCAACATCGACGCCGAGCGTTGAGACGCCCTGATCAAGTCAGACCTCTTGACCGGCGAGATACTCTTGTCGGAGCCATCACCTGTCGCGTCAGTAACCCACCCCGCGAACACCACCCGAAGCGCGAATGGATTCGCCGGTCACCCAGTGCGCGTCTTCGGACGCCAGAAACACCGCCAATGGCGCGATGTCTTCAGGCTCCCCAAAACGTCCCAGCGGGGTTCCCGCCAGCAGCTTTTCTCCGAACTCACCGGCAAAATTCCCGTCAGTCGCCGGGGTGTTCGTGTGCCCTGGCAGAATTGAGTTAACCCTGATGCCTCGCGCGCCCAACTCCCTGGCCAAAGCGAAGGTCAAGGTATCGACCGCGCCTTTGGTCGCCGAGTACACACTCGACGCCAGATAGGGGTCGGTGCTGAGGATCGAGCTGATATTGATGATGCTGCCTGTCGGCCCCAGCAGTTTGACGGCCTCACGCACGGCCAGCAGATAGCCCAGCACGTTCAGGTTGAATTGCTTATGGAACGCTTCTTCGGTCAGGTCATCGATCATCTGGAACACTGCCACACCGGCATTGTTGACCAGGATATCCAGAGTGCCGTAGTGCTCACGGACCGTTTCAAACAGGCGCACCACATCGGTCGCCTGACTCATGTCTGCCTGCACGGCGACCGCTGATCCGCCGTTGGCCTCGATCCCGGCGACCACTGCATCGGCATCCGCCTGGCTGGTGGCGTAATTGACGATGACCGTTGCGCCCTGCGCCGCCAAAGCCTTTGCAATCCCGGCGCCGATGCCTTTGGATGCGCCGGTGACAACCGCTATTTTTCCTTCGAGTTTCATGACGTGCCCTTTTGACGTTGCGAGTTGAAGTTGCGTGACAGGTGGCTGCATCGCGCTTGGTCTTGAAAAACGCAAGGCAACGCGCCGCTTGCCATCAGTATCCAGGCAGCGAGGGCGCCGACGTTTGCCGGTTAATCGCACATGCTTGCCTATTCTTCTCAGTTGGCTTGCCATGTGTTGGGATATGGCTCACGGTGGGCGGCATGGAACGATCAATGGCAGAACTGCGCAGCATCGTAATGCGCGCGCAAGACAAGTGGACCGAGACCGGGCTACCCCGCGTGACGATGGTGCGTGCCGAGGCCTGTGCAAGTCAGGTCTATCAACCGATGCTGCATTTGGTGCTTCAGGGCACCAAGACCTTGTCGATTGGGGATGAGGTTTCCAGGTATTCAGCAGGCCACTATTTTCTGGTGCCGGTGGATGTGCCCGCCACCGGGCAGGTTCACGCAGACGCGGTTGGCCAGCCCTATCTGGCGGTCAGTCTGACGCTGGACCCGGATGTGATCGCCACGCTGTTGATGGACGAAGGCAAAACGCCGAGGCCACCGCAGAACACTTGTTTTGAAGGTGTCGTCGCACCTGCGCAAATGATCGATGCGTGGTTGCGCATGATGCGGCTCATGGATCATCCCCACGAGGCCACGATCCTGGCGCCGATGATCGAACGTGAGATTCTGTTCCGCGCCTTACAGGGGCCGTTGGGTGGCATTCTGCGTGACGTCGCGCGGCCGGATGGCCGGATGACGCAGATCCGCCGCGTCACACAGTGGATTCGTGACCACTACACCGAGCCTTTTCGGGTAGAGCCGCTGGCACTCATGGCGGACATGAGCGTTGCCGCCTTTTACCGGCACTTCAAATCGGTGACGGCCATGACACCGATCCAGTACCAGAAACGCCTGCGTTTGCTCCGGGCGCGGTGGTTGCTGCTGTTCGACACACTGGACGCGACGTCGATTGCCTATGCCGTGGGTTATGAAAGCGCCTCGCAATTCAGCCGTGAATACGCGAGGTTATTTGGCCTGCCGCCTGCGCGGGATGCGGCGAGATTCAAGTCTCCCCTCCCCGCCACGGGCTGACAGCATCCCATTGGGGCCGCCTCAGAAATCGATGATCAACGTCCCCTCGATACGCTCGGCAAACCCATCACCGAAGACATTCGCGGGTGTGGCGAACCCGGGTAGACGCTCACCTTCCAATACCCGCCGCGCTGCCTCTACTGCGGCCAGCGGCGTGTAGGAATAGCCGTTCACGGTTTCGATCACGGACCGGGCGATGGCTCCGTCAACGCCAGTGACCTCAACCACTGCACGGGCACGATGCGCGTCCCGCTGCGCTTGGGTCGGGCCGTCGGGCAATTGTGAGAGATCGCCTTCTGGAAACGCGTCGCCTGAGATGTGCACGAACATCGCGATGTTCGGAATGCCCGTCGAATGCCAGGCTGTCACCAGATCACCAAACGACAGCGGCACACACAGGACTGGCCCCTCACCGAAGTCAAAATGACGCGGCGTTGCATCCGGTGTGGCGACCAGTTCGCCATCGACCCTCGCCATGACCCCTGCCCCGATGATTTCGCTGACGCTCATGGCCGAGCCACGTGACATCGAACCCGGGACTTGAAGCGCAATGCTCAGCGCAAAAGGCTGTTCGACCCGCTTGGCGACCTGCACCGCCAGCGAATCGGTCGGCACGACGTCCCACCCCACACCCGGCAAGAGCATGACCTGATGCACAGCGGCTTCCGCTCCCAGTCGCTCGGCCAGCCGGTAGACGTTGATCTCCGCCGTGATGTCCAGGTAGTCGACCCCGGCCTCGATACAGGACCGCATCAGCGGCTCTGCGGTGTGCGCAAAAGGGCCAGCGAAGTTGAGCAGGACCGAGATGCCTGAGAGCGAGCCCGCCGCATCTGCATTGGCATCGAACAGTCGAAACGGCACGCCCAGTTGCGCAGCCAGTGCCGCAAGACGCGCATGATCACGCCCGGCGATTTCGAAGGACAGGCCCAGCGCTTTTGCCCGTTCAGCGGCCATGCGACCGGTGTAACCGGTGGCGCCGTAGATCAGAAGCGTGCTCATTGGACGTGCTGCCATTTTTTATAAACGAATTCGAGGCTGTACCCGTCCGGGTCCAGCACATTGGCGGCGTAGTAATCGGGATCGTAGTGCAGACGCGCACCGGGCGCGCCGTTGTCGACAGCGCCCTCCTTCATGGCAGCAGCGTAGGCGGCGTCCACTTCGGCCTGGCTGTAGGCGACGAAACCCACGTGTGCGGCGCGTCCCTCGACGACCCCTTCACGCAGCCAGAAAAACACCCGGCCATTGGCACCAAAGCCTTTGAGATTGGGGTGCCCCGGCGGGCCGTCCTTGCCGTCGTAGTCCAGGCGCGCAGTAATGCCCAACGGGGTTAACGCCGCTTCGTAGAAACGGATGGAACGGGTGATGTCGCTGACCGACAAAAAGACATGATCCAGCATTGCGTGCTCCTCAAAGGATGTAGCTGTCGGCGGTTCAGATGTTGTAGCCGCCTGCGACTTCGATGGTCTGGGCATTGATCCAGCTGCCGTCGTGCGACAGCAGCATGGCAATCACGCGGGCGACGTCTTGCGGCTCACCCACTCTGCCAAGCGCGGTCTGCGCTGCGAGCATGGCCTCGAATTCGTCGTTCAAGCCGCCGCCAAGCTCCGTGCGGATCGCGCCGGGTGACACAGCGTTGGCCCGAATCCGCCGCTCGCCAAACTCTTTGGCCATGTAACGGGTGAGCACTTCCAGCCCGCCCTTGAACGCTGCGTAAGGCGCCACACCCGCCGTAGCAACGCGGGTGGTTGCGCTGGTCAGGTTGACGATACTCGCGCCGTCCGCCAGCAGCGGCAGCAATGTTTGCGTGAGGAAAAAGGGGCCTTTGAGATGAACATTGAAAAGGCCATCGAACTGCGTTTCGCTGACAGTGGCCAAGGGGTTGAACAGGCCATACCCGGCATTGTTGACCAGGCCGTCGAGCGTGGCGACGCCCCAGGTCTCGCGCAACGCCAAGGCCACCGACTCACGAAACCCGGAGAAACTTGCCACCTCCGACACATCGAGCTTGAGCGCTACCGCCTTGCCTCCCGCGTGCTCGATGCGCTCGACGACCGAAACCGCCTCCTCTGGATGACTGTTGTAGGTCAGGATGACACCCATGCCCCGCTGAGCAATGTGCTCGGCGGCACTGGCCCCGATGCCGCGACTCCCGCCCGTGACGACGATTACGCTCATGTGCTGTTCCTCTGTGCTTCGAATGAGGACCCAGCCTACGGATCAGGCCGATCAGGAGCGCACCCGTTCCTGCTCGAAACCTGCCTGTTTCTGCTTTTTGCTCGCAGCCTCCGAGCGTCTGCCCTCAGCCTGTGCGAACTGGAAAGATGGATCGACTCAACGCCGCCACACCTTTCCCTGATCGCTCACGACCCACGGTTGGTCATCGGCCACGACATGGACCCCGCCGACCCAGCGCTCTGCTGGTGCGTGGTCGAGCCAGTTCAAGCGGCCCGACAATACCTGCTCGCCCAAGGCAGTGATTCGGATAACGCGCTTCTGCCACTCGGGTCCCGGCTGCTCATGCACGAGAGGCTGCGGCGAATCGATCAGGGGCCGCAGCAGTGCGTGGAACATCAAATCCCCCAGAAAGGGCAACGGCTCATAACTCATCATCAAGTGGCCAAAGACTTTTCCGGAGGGCAGCTCACCGTGATCGGCCAGCACGCGCAGTGTCAGGCGCTCGGTCATGCTTAATCCGTCATTGGCGCCTGGAAGCTCTTGCAGTTGCCTGGCCAAAGCGGGCCCCAGCAGCGGCAGTGCTGGATGCGCTCGCGCAGCAATGCGGGCCCACTCGACCGGGGTTGTCGACGTGTAGGCGGCCCATGCTTCACGCGCCACTGCCAAGGCGTCTTCGCCCAACGGGCGCCGTTGTGGCCACAGCCAGGCGAGCAGATCGGGCGCCAGTTGCCCAATGCCGATAAATCGCTCCACGCCGGGAACCTGAGCGATTTCGATCAATTCAAGTCTGCGCGGTAACGCGGGCAGGCTCGCCAGTACCCGCGCCAGAAACAGTTGATCGTAGGCGTCGGCTTCGCACCACAACACCAGTTCGCTCTCGGCATCCAGTTGCGCCAATGCCTTGCGCTGCGTGGCTTGGCGCTGCTGGATATTTTGCTTCGGCAGACCGAAGGCCTGTTCGGCAAAAGCCGCTCGCACGGCCCAGTAATCATCCTCAGGCAAAGCCGGCACCGGGCCCATCACCATCGGATCATCGAACATATGAAACGCACCCGAGAAACCGGCGATTCGCAGACTGTGCTCGATATCGTTGCCGCAGCGCCAGTGCTGGACCGCCGCCTCACCCGTTGCGACAAAATCCGGATGACGTGCAGCGAACGCAATGCTGTCGGCATGGGCTATCAGCTTGGGCCAACTGGGGAAACCCGCGTCGCGCGCCACCAGCCACTGCGTGTCAGCGAGTCGATAGTCAGGGCCCGACAAACCGATCACCCGCAACTGCATGCGGGCATCGTCGGCTTCGTGGTTTTTCAGTGCTTTCAAAAGACGCTTGGCGCGCTTGCGCAGCGAGGGCAGATCAGGGAGGCCGTGATAGCGGGAAGCGTTTATGGCAGGCATGCCAACTCCTTTCAGGGCTCGGTCCGCCGACAAGCCGGGAGCTGGAATGAAAAATTGAAAACGCTTGCCTGGGTGACCCCTTCGCGCGGACCGCAGGCGCAGCAAACGCCCGGCGCTGACTGTAGCGGGAAGAGCCGAAGGAAGCAAAGCCCGATTGGTAATGCCCAAGCGCTTCGCGAAAGCTCAATGGCTCAATCGCAGTACCGGCGGAAGACATGGCAAATCCTGAATAAATATGGACGGTTGGACACTGTTAACGTTGACCTCAAGACGCCCGTTCAACAGGCTGACTTCAGGCTTTCCAATGACGAACGCGATTTAACGCGCGTTCAACAGTTCTCTGCGGACGATGTCTGCGCCCGCACTCAGCGCCTTCAACTTGCCGCTGGCTATTCGTCGCGGCAACGGCGCCATGCCGCAGTTGGTGCACGGGTAAAGTTTGTCCGCATCCACGAACTGAAGCGCCTTTCTCAAGGTATTGGCGACGTCTTCCGGCGTTTCAATCGCGTGGTTTGCCACATCGATGGCCCCTACCATCACCTTTTTACCCCGGATGAGTTCGATCAGGTCCATGGGCACGTGGGAGTTGTGGCACTCCAGGGAAACGATGTCGATGCTGGATTTCTGCAGTTTGGGAAAGGCCTCTTCATACTGTCGCCACTCGGAACCCAGGGTTTTCTTCCAGTCGGTGTTCGCCTTGATGCCGTAGCCGTAGCAGATGTGCACCGCCGTTTCGCACTTCAGTCCTTCGATGGCACGCTCCAGGGTCGCCACGCCCCAGTCGTTCACCTCATCGAAAAACACGTTAAAGGCAGGCTCGTCGAATTGAATGATGTCGACACCCGCGGCTTCCAGTTCCCTGGCTTCCTGATTGAGAATTTTGGCAAATTCCCAAGCCAGTTTTTCACGGCTTTTATAGTGGGCATCGTAGAGGGTGTCGATCATCGTCATCGGGCCTGGCAGCGCCCACTTGATCGGCTGATCGGTCTGCTGACGCAAGAATTTGGCGTCTTCAACGAACACCGGTTTTTGGCGAGTGACGGCCCCGACCACCGTCGGCACGCTCGCGTCATAACGGTCACGAATCCTGACGGTTTTGCGCTTTTCGAAATCAACGCCATCAAGGTGCTCGATGAAGGTCGTGACGAAATGCTGGCGGGTTTGTTCGCCATCGCTGACGATATCGATGCCCGCCCTTTGTTGTTCTTGAAGTGCAAGTAACAGCGCGTCTTGCTTGCCTTCAATCAACTCGCCGTCCTGCAACTTCCAGGGAGACCAAAGCGTCTCCGGTGGTGCGAGCCAGGAAGGTTTAGGCAAGCTGCCAGCCGTCGACGTGGGCAACAGTTTTTTCATGAAAAAAGACCTTATCTATTAATGAATCAAAGCGCGCAGTTACCGGACCACTGTTCAAGAGCGGTCTGGTAGGGCTTGATGAAGTGTTCTTCGGCAAACTTTCCTTGCTCGACGGCCAGCTGACTACGCTCTTCGCGGTCATACACAATTCGGGTCAATGAATAGTCCTGGTGCTTCAAGCTGGGCTGATACGACTTTCCTGCGGCGGAGTTCGCGTTATAAATCTCAGGCCGATAGATCTTCTGAAAAGTGTCCATCGTGCTGACCGTGCCAATCAGCTCAAGGGCGGTGTAATCAGCCAACAAATCCCCTGAGAAATAAAAAGCCAACGGCGCTGCGCTGTTAGGGGGCATGAAATAACGGACGTTCAGGCCCATCTTTTTGAAATACTCATCGGTCAACGAGTCGTCATCCTGCCGGTATTCAAAACCCAGCACAGGGTGTTGATTCTCGGTGCGGTGGTAAGTTCTGGCGCTGGAGACGCTCAAGCAGATGACGGGCGGCTTGTCGAAATGCGCTTTGTAGGCGCTTGAATTAACGAAGCACTTGAAGAGTTTGCCGTGCAGCTCTCCAAAGTCCTCGGGCGTGCTGAACCCGGATCGGTTCTTGTTGTGCTCCGTCAACCGCACGCTAAAGTCATAATCTCGAACGTAAGAAGAGAAATTGTTCCCGACGATGCCATTCAGGCGCTCGTTCGTTGTTCGATCGACAATGGTCGTTTTCAACACCTCAATCATGGGGATGGCGTGGTCACCATCTTCACCATGTAGGCTCACTTCAACAGAGATGATGTCCAACTCGACCGTGTAACGATCAGCGGCAGGGTTGTCCCAGTGCGCCAAGGCATTGAAGCGGTTATCGATCATCTTCAAGGTGTTGCGCAAATTCTCCTGCCGACGTTCCCCTCTGGCAAGGTTTGCGAAGTTGGTCGTGATGCGCGTCGTGTCTGACGGAATATAATGCTCATCAAAACTGATGCGCTTGATCGCAAATTCGAATGCTGTGCTCATGTTGATCCGACACCCTGTTTTTAGCCACACCTGAATAAGCTGTTTGTCTTTATCAGGAATGGCTGTCGTTCCGTTCTTTCACTCGGCTGGATTAACAGTGCCTGCAGTGAAAAGCTGTACGAAGTTTAGGCGGGGACCCTGCATGAATAAAAACGAATTGAATTCAGTGAAGGCATTAGCCGGGCTCATGATCAACTTAAGAATGCGGTCCTTCCGTCTTCATCGTCCGGATAAGGAACGCACCTGTTCCTGCTCAAAACCTGCCTGTTTCTGCTTTTCACTTGCGGGTACGGCCGTCACCCCTCAGCATGCCGGTTATGGACAACTCACTGAACGAACTCAGGTCACTCGCGGCCCAGGCTGAAAATCGGCGAACCGACACCGGCATCCCTCACGTGGCCATGGTCAAGGGAGCAGTTCCCGAGCACCTGCTGGCAGCGGTGTACGACCCGATGATCAATGTGATTTTGCAAGGCAGCAAAACCATGACAGTGGGTGACCGGACGCTGCGCTATGACCCCGCCACCTACTTCGTCATGTCCATCGATTTGCCTGCCGTGGGTTCGGTGCACCCGGCCGCCACCGGCGAGCCCTATCTTGCGGTCAGCCTGACACTCGATCTCACTGTATTGTCCACACTGTTCGCTGACCTGCCCGAACCTGCGCTTCGAGCCGAAACGAATCCCGGTTTTTCAGTCGCCCCCATGACCCGCGATCTCACGGACGCCTGGGTGCGAATGCTCAGGTTAATGGGTGACCCGCCAGCCATCGCAGCCCTCGCGCCGGTCTACGAACGAGAGATTATTTTCCGCGTGCTTCAAGGCCCGCTTGGCTGGATGCTTAGGGAAATCGCCGCACCGGACAGCGCGATGGCCCGCGTGAACCTGGCAGTCCAGTGGATTCGTCGCGATTTCGCCCAACCCATCCGCGTCGAACACCTGGCTGAGCGAGCCTCGATGAGCGTCTCGGCATTCCACCGCCATTTCAAGGCCGTGACCAATTTGAGCCCGTTGCAATATCAGAAACGTGTGCGCCTGCTTCAAGCCCGAATGCTCATGGTTGCCAGTGCAAAAAGTGTGATGTCGGCAGCGTTCGAAGTGGGTTATGAAAGCCCGACACAGTTCAGCCGGGATTACGCGAAAGCCTTCGGACTGCCCCCTTCGCGAGATGCCAGCAGAATAGCGGGCGATGGCGCATTCGCAGGCGGCCAGTGAGTGGTGAGATTGTCGGGGTCAGGTCCGTCGCAACAGCCAGCGTGGCGGTCGCTGCTGGTCAAGTCCGGCGCCGAATCGCGAAAAAAATCGCCGGCGCATATACGTCTTTCGTCGGGCCGGAGTGGGCGTTTGGCGGTTTCAAGCCCCACGACCAAGGTGCACCAGACTCTCCGCCAGCTCGTTTTTGCGGAAGGGCTTGGTGAGACGAGGCAGATCAGGGTCGAGGCCCTCACGTTCCGCGTAGCCGGAGACGAGCAGAATCGGCGTCCCCGGCCGGGAGTCCCGAACCACCTTCGCCAAGTCGGTCCCGCTGATACCGGGCATGAGGTGGTCCGTGACGAGCAGGTCAAACGACTCCCTACCCTTCATCAGCTCCATAGCCTCTTCTCCTGACGCGGCTTCAATCACGCAATAGCCCAGTTCGGCCAACATGTAGGACGTGCTGGCGCGAACCAGTTCTTCATCATCGACCAGCAGCGCAACCCCGCGCGTCAATGGCGGCTCAGGCGCCTCCGCCATGCGGAGTACCGCCGCAGGTACGGTCATGCTGCGCGGAAGCCACAGCTCCACATTCGTGCCAAGGCCGGGCGAACTCTGGATCGTGAGGGCGCCGTTCAATTGCGATGCCAACCCGTGCACCATCGAGAGCCCAAGCCCAGTCCCCTTGCCGACGCCCTTGGTGGAAAAGAACGGCTCGACCGCGAGGGCAAGTGTCGCGGGGTCCATGCCGATGCCGGTGTCGGCCACCGATAGACACAAGTATTCGCCAGCCGGAAGTCTGGAGCGGTGGTCGACGCCCACTGCCTCCATGGTGGCCGAGATGCGCAAGGTGCCGCCTTCCAGCATCGCATCCCGCGCGTTGACAGAGAGGTTGAGCAGCGCCATTTCGAGCTGATTGAGGTCAGCGATGGCGGCCGGGAGATGGTCAGGTGCATCGACAACCACTTTGATTTGCGGCCCGGTGGTGCTGGCCACCAGATCACCCATGTCACTCACCAGCTTCGCCACATCGACGGGCACCGGTTGCAGCGGCTGACGGCGGGCAAACGCCAGCAGCCGCTGGACGAGTGTCTTCGCCCGCTCGGCGGACTGCATGGCGCCGGAGATCAGCCGCTGCTCCCGCTCACCACCCACGCCCCGGCGTTGAAGCAGGTCGAGCGTACCGACAATCGGAGTCAGCAGGTTGTTGAAGTCGTGGGCGACGCCGCCGGTCAACTGCCCCATGGCTTCCATTTTCTGGCTCTGCCGCAGGGCCTTTTGAACCTCTTCCCGTTCGGCGATGGCCTGGGCCACCCGCCCTTCCAGCGTGGCGTTGAGTTCTCGAAGCGCGTCCTCGGCCGTCTTGCGGGCCGTGATTTCCATCGCCGTACCGGTCACCCGCAAACAGCGACCCGTGGTGTCGAACACCCCCCGTCCTTTGGCCGCCACCCAACGCACGATGCCGTCCTCACGGCCCACCGTCCGGTAGTCAACGTCATAGAGCGCGCGATGCTCAGGGTCGATGGCGGCGCTAAATGCCTCAATCGTTGCGTCACGGTCCTCAGGGTGCAAACCGTCGTAAAAATCCTGCAGCGTGACCGGCACGTCAGCCGAAATACCAAACATGGCCTTCGTCTGTGCGGGCCATACCAATGTGTTCTGCACGAAATCCACATCCCAGAAACCCACGTCTGCGTGGGCCACGGCCAGGCGCAAACGCTCTTCGCTGATCCGTATCGAAGCATCCGCCCGCGCCCGGTGCACGACCAGCCCGACCGTTTGAACCACGAAATCGACAACCTCGATATCCGCCAACAACGGATCGCGGCGCTCGGGGTGATACAGCACAAACGCGCCCAGCGTGACACCTTGCGCCGAACGGATCGGGATTGACCAACACAGGTGCAGACCCTGTTCGATGGCCCGCTCCCGGCACGCGGACCAGAGGGGATCGGCACTGACGCCAGCGATGGCGTTCCTATACGCAGCGGGCAGGCTCGGGCCGGAGCAGGAATGAATACGCCGGCCGTCGTCGTCCAACAGCACAATGCTGCCGAGGAACCGGGACGGGGACAGCGTTTCCACCTCGCGGACGATGGCGTCCAGCGAGAACGCAAGCGGCGTCTGCGCGACGGCCAGTTCCAGAATGCGGTTCTGAGCGGCGCCCAGTGCTGCCGCACGATTGCGCGCTTGGGTCAGGCGCGCATTCTCGATGGCAATCGTCGCCAGACGCGCGAGGCTTTCCAGACGCTTGAGCGTGTCCTGACCATGATCCCCGACTTCAGCCCAATAGGCCCCGAGCGCGGCGACTGGAACAGGGCGACCAATGGGCACCATGACGAGACTGCGCACAAAAGTCGCCGCATAGGCGTCTTGGGGAACACGGGAATCCAGCCGGACATCAGGAATCGCGACGGTCGCGTTATGGCGCATCGCCCAGCCCGAAACGCAGTGGTCCGCAGGAAACGTCTGGCCTTGCCAGAGTGGCGAGACCGCGTCTTCCGCCACATAGGAACAATAGCCGCCCGTCTCGATCACGATCGCAACGCCTTCTGCCCCGACCGCCGCACGCGCCGTGTCGCGGAGCACGGCAACGACTTCGTCTACCGAACCGGCCAGCGCCAGCCGTTCGCTGGCATTCAACACGTGGGACAAACGGTCATTACGGTCGGGACCGACGAGATCAGTAGGCAAACGGGCTTCCTCATGAACGCCGCACAGACGTTCTGCGGGCGGGTTCAGCGTGAACGTGACGAAAGCGTGCCGTGCAGCCCCCTCCCTGTTCGGCAGTGTGAAATCCAGTCTGTCAGAAATGTCGCCACGAAGCATCACCCCACCGGCCGTGACCAGGAACACGACGTCCGATGGCACGCCGTTGTACGAGAAGGCGGCGAAAACAGGGTCGTTTGAGTGGCGTTTAAGGCCGTTAGTCCAAAGGCCCGACGGATCGGCCCTGATTACGTCCCTGGTAAGAAAAGCGTCATCTGCCCTGACTAGGTTGAAAGCTCACTCCGAGCTGAGACAAGAACGTGAACACTTCAGCCACCCCCGACAACGCCCACCTCTCCCGTCCCAAACTCGATCACGCGCTGAGCCCCCGAAGCCTCGCGCTGTTCATCGGCCTGTTGATCGTCGGCGTCCTCGTCAGCGGCTGGGGCATCGTGCAAGACGTTGACGAGGCTGGCGCCGTGGCCACGACGTGGCTGCCCTACGGCCTGCTGTGTCTGGCGCTGGTCATCGCGCTGGGCTTCGAGTTCGTCAACGGCTTTCACGACACAGCCAACGCCGTGGCCACGGTGATCTACACCCACTCGCTCCCGGCCAACATTGCGGTGGTGTGGTCGGGCCTCTGCAACTTCAGCGGGGTGCTGGCGTCAAGCGGGGCGGTTGCGTTCAGCATCATCGCGTTGCTGCCAGTGGACATGATCCTCCAGGTGGGCTCCGCAAACGGTTTCGCCATGATCTTCGCGCTGCTGATCGCCGCCATCGTCTGGAACCTGGGCACGTGGTGGCTCGGGCTGCCGGCGTCTTCATCGCACACGCTGATCGGTTCGATCCTTGGCGTCGGTCTGGCCAATGCCTGGCTGCAAGGCCGTTCGGCCGCGGACAGCGTCGACTGGTCACAAGTTTCTAAAGTGGCCTACGCGCTGTTGCTGTCTCCGCTGGTGGGCTTCGTCTGCGCGGCAGGGTTACTGCTGTTACTGAGGCTGCTGGTCAAACAGAAAGCGTTGTATCAGGAGCCGAAGGGCCAGAACCCGCCGCCACCGTGGATTCGCGGGTTGTTAATCCTCACCTGCAGTGGCGTGTCCTTCGCCCACGGCTCTAACGACGGCCAGAAAGGCATGGGGCTGATCATGCTGATTCTGGTGGGCACCTTGCCCATGGCCTACGCGCTGGACCGTGCCGTGCCTGTCACCCAGACGACCCAGTTCGTCGCCGTTGCGCAGGTCACCCACCAAGGGCTGACGACCGAAGCCAAGGGGCGTCAAGTGAATGACCCGCGCACGGTGTTGATGGAATACGTCCGCACCCGAAAAGCCAGCGACGACACCGTGCCTGCGCTGGCCGCCGTGACCGGAATCATCGCCGACGAGGTGAAGAACTACGGCACCCTCGCCAAGGTGCCAGCACAGGCCATGACCAACGTGCGCAACGACATGTTCCTGACCTCGGAGAGCATTCGGCTGCTCGGCACTCAGCACCTCGATAATTTCTCTGCGGGCACCCGCACCAACGTCGCGGAATTCAAACGCCAGATCGACGCGGCCACGCGCTTCATTCCGTTCTGGGTGAAGATCGCCGTGGCCATCGCCCTGGGGTTGGGCACGCTCGTGGGCTGGCGCCGTATCGTCATCACCGTGGGCGAAAAAATCGGCAAGGCGCACTTGACCTATGCCCAGGGCGCCAGTGCCGAACTGGTGACCATGGCCACCATCGGCGCGGCCGACGGTTTCGGCCTGCCCGTGTCCACGACCCATGTGCTCTCCTCCGGCGTCGCCGGGGCCATGGCGGCCAATGGCAGCGGGTTGCAGATGGCGACTGTGCGCAACCTGATTCTCGCGTGGGTGTTCACCTTGCCCGCCGCCATGGTGCTCTCGGCGCTGCTGTTCTGGCTGTTTCATGCCATTTTTTGAAGGGTGAATCGTGACAGGCCGTCAATCCGCTCATTTCACCCTGGCGGGAAATTGGGCGGTAAAGGCAGTGCCGGCCGCCAGCGTCGACGTCACCCCCAGGGTTCCGCCGTGGGCTTGGGCGATTTGCGCTGCGATGTATAGGCCCAGCCCCAACCCTTCCCCGCGCTGCCCGGCCTCCGAACGCGTGAACGGTTCGAACAGCAGCGGCATCAACGCGACCGGAATTGGAGGGCCCTGGTTGGTCACTAGGATGACGATTTCCTCGCCTTCCTGCCACGCTTTCACTCGAATGGGCGCATCCGTCGCCCCATGCGTCACGGCGTTGCCCACCAGATTGGACAGCAATTGCGTGATGCGCAGCGAATCGCAGTAGATTCCGGTGGGCAGATCGAGCGAGTGGCTGATACATGCCTGCGGGTTGGAGTGCTGCACCTCACTCAGCGCCTGCTCCAGAACAGGCCCCAGGTCATCCACCCATTGTGGCTTCACCGGAATCCCGCCGCCCATGCGACCCCGGGCAAAATCCAGCACGTTTTCGATGAGCATGCCCATGCGCGATGCGCTGTGGCGGATGGCAGCCAGAAGCCGCAGCGGACGCGTTTCTGTGGTCTGGGTTTCCAGCAGATCGGTGCTCATGCGGATCGCACTCAAGGGCGTGCGCAGGTCGTGCCCCAGCACCGCCACGAATTGATCACGCAAGCGTTCGTGTTCCTTGGCGGTCGCCAGCGCAGCTTGCGTCACCTCCAGGTCTTTCTGGGCATCGAGGCTCATTCCGATCAACTGTGCGAACAGGCTGAGCGTCTTGAGAATGGAGGGTTCCTCCAGATCGGCCGGCAGTGAATCAATGGCGCAGAGAGTCCCGAAAAACGCGCCGTCTCTCGTGATGATCGGAATCGAGACATAGCTCTCCAATCCATAGGTCTGGGGCGTGTGATGCAACGAGAAATGCGGATGCGCACTGGCTTGGCCAAAAATAACCGGGGTTCGGTGCTGGCGGATTTCGTGGCAGATAGTGGACTCGAGCCGCAACTCCCCACCGGGTTCAAGGCCAAAATCGATGGAGTCGTCCACCGCGCAGGCCACCCAGTTCTTGTCCGTGACCCGGGCCACCGCCGCGAAACGCATCCGGGTCAAATGCTTGACCATGCTCAGGATCACGGGCACGGCCCCGATCGCCTGCACGGCGTCAATGTCAGCTGAAAAATCCGGGCGGACCATACGGGGCGGGCCTTTGATCGAAGATTGGAGCGGAGACTACAACGAATAGCGCCCGGCTTACAGACACACTCGCTCCGATTCCACCATGAGTCCCTTGGTGCACCTCCAAGAAGAGTTAACGGTGACGCTTGCCACACGCAAATGAAGGTAGAAAAAAGAGGTCATGCGTGCATTAATTGGCCACCACTGGTGACATCAATCGGAAGGTTGGCATGACTCATATTTACCCTTCCCTGCCTTTCGAACCGATTGGCTGTGCCCAATGCCGCAACCTCGAAGGTTTGGGCTTCGACTTCACCATGGCGTTTCAGCCGATTTTCAACGTTCACACCCAGACAGCCTATGCCTACGAGGCTCTGGTTCGCGGCATCAATGGCGAATCGGCTGCGAGCATCTTGAGCAAAGTGGATGACACCAACCGCTATCGCTTCGATCAGGCCTGTCGTGTCAAAGCCATCGAACTGGCGGCCACGCTGGGGTTGTTGCAGCAGCCCAGGTGCAAGCTCAGCATCAACTTCCTGCCCAATGCCGTCTACCGGGCCGAAACTTGCATCCGGGCGACACTTGAAGCAGCCCACCTGTTCGACTTCCCGTTAGACAGGCTGATGTTCGAGGTGACCGAAGGCGAACGCGTCGACGATCCCGATCACTTGAAATCCATTTTCCAGGCGTACGAGCGTCACGGCTTCACCACCGCGATCGATGACTTCGGGTCAGGCTATTCAGGCTTGAACTTCCTGGCCATGTTCCAGCCCCACGTGCTGAAAATTGACATGGCACTGACCCGAGGCATCGACGCGGATCCGGTGAGAAAAGCCATCGTTGAAGGGATCGTGCTGGTTTCGAAACGCCTGAACATCGAAGTCGTCGCCGAAGGGATCGAAACGCCCGAAGAATATTGGGCGCTCCGGGCGCTGGGTATTTCGCTGATGCAAGGCTATCTGCTGGCACGCCCGGCCATTGGCGCGTTGGTGTCCGGCGACTTTTCGCGAGTCGGCGCTACGGCTGAATAAGGAGTCTCACATGAACCCAAGGATTGCAGGCTGTCTGGCCATAGCCGTATCGATGTCCGGCTGCGGCACGATCGCGACGTTGACCAACGAAAAAGGCGCTGCCGACGAACTCGCCAGCTGGCATTCGCACTGCCACACCATTCCCCGCGCCTACAGCGGCGTCGCCTACGATTTCTGCACGCTGAATGGCCCGGAGCGACATGGGCAACCGCCTACTGCCACCGGGATGGTCATCGACATCGCACTGTCCAGCATTACAGATACGCTGGTCATTCCGTACACCGGTTATCAGCAGTATCAACGGGGAAGTATTCCGGTGCGCAGGAAACATCTGGATTAGGCACCGCCTCAAGCATCCAGACATGAAAAAGCCCAACCTGAGAAGGTCGGGCTAAGTCATTGAAAAATAAGTTGGTCGGGACGGAGTGATTCGAACACTCGACCCCTAGCACCCCATGCTGGGGACCATAGACCAATAACCCGTTGATTCCTAATGAAAACCGCCTTTTACAGAGCCTGCAAAATACGGCCTTTTTTGTGATTTTGCAAACGGAAACACGCGGCCTCCAGGGGAGGTTTTGCGCGCCGAAAATCTGGTTCACTCGTCAGTCCGGGCCCAAGCATGTCGCTATTGCTTGCAGAACAACTGAGGCTGCGACCAGCGCCGCCGCCCATCGCAGTAGCGCTGCATTGCGCTTGCCATCATCGGCGCTGACTAATTTGTAAAGGTCAGCTTCAGCTTCGCTTTGCGGTCTAGTTCGGCCGTCCACCACAGCATTGAAAACGTCCACAAAGTGGTTTTCGCCTAGATCGTCTTCAGCTTGGCTTATAGCCAGGGCCTTGAGGTCCAGACGCGTCGCGAGCCACAGCGCAACCAGCTGTAGTGCGTAGGAAAAAAGGTTTAGAGACTTAACCACAGTCATAATTTGCATCTCCATTACTCCGGGCCTTCATAGTGCCATGAGTGATCAAGCAGCCGACTCGCCTATGATGCAGCAGTAGTAGAAAAACGGACTCGCAGGTCAGAAGCGGCAAGGCCTGCGCGGTTTCGCTGTCTAAAAAGAAATCTCGATTTAGGCACGCTGAAGGCCAATAAAACCGAGATAGATTGAGGAAGTATTAGACACTTCAGCAACCCCGCCTCCGGCATCCTGCCGACCTTCACCTCTTCCCCAATTCCTGCTTTTCCCTGAGCCATCGCTGCGTATCAAGCTGTTCGCTGACATGGCTGAATGCCGAGTCAGCAAGCTCGAGCAATTCGCACAACTCCTCATCATCGATGATGCGCATCCGGCGCAGCACCTTGGCATGGCCCAGCAACTCACCGGACCAATGCTCGATCGCGCATTCCCGCCTGGCCTCATGGTCTAGCAGGTCGTGCCAAATCTTAAGTTCTCGCTCTTTAACGTCCACCTCGCTGCACCTCAGTTGCATTTTACCGTCCACAGTTGCTCCATCTTCGTCGTGAAGCTCTGGCTCATCAGATCACGGCGCATCGCCCATCCTGGATTGGATGGTACGCTCGCCGCCCGCAATGTTCCCCTGCCCCACCGCCCGTTGATTTCGTCCAGCACACTCATGACCTTTTCGGCCTCCACGGGCTGCGAGTGGGCAAACAAGTCGTCGGTGAATTCGCCCGGCTGACGCAGATCCATCAAAAGCACCTCGGCCTTGCTGTATTTGAAGCCTGGCCGGAAAAGCCGGTTGACCGCCTCCGTCGCCGCTTTGGTCATCAGCCGCACATCGTTAGTGGGGTATGGAAGTTCGACCAGCGCGCCATTCGCGTATTTGGCTTCCTCGGGATTGAACATGCCCGTCCGGATGCTGACGCGGATCTTTTTGCACAGCGAGTTCTGCGCCCGCAGCTTTTCCGCGGCGCGCTGGGTGTAGGTGGCCACCGCCTCTTTGATTGGCTCGATCTCTGTCAGCCGGGTGCCGAACATCCGGCTGCAGCAGATCTCCTGTTTCGGCGGGTCGGCCTCGCCCAGCTCAAGACAGGGAGTGCCGGCGAGTTCGCGGGCGGTTTTCTCGATGACGACGCTGAATTTCTTTCTCAGCGTCCATGCGTCAGCTTTGGCCAGATCCATCGCGGTCTTTATGCCCATCGATTCCAGATGGGCTTTCATGCGCTTGCCTACGCCCCAGACTTCGCCGACGTCAGTGTTGCGCAGCGTCCAGTCGCGCTTGAACGGGTCGCAAATATCGACCACACCGCCTGTCTTCGACAACAGCCGCTTCGCTGTATGGTTCGCGAGCTTGGCGAGAGTTTTTGTTCGCGCGATGCCAACGCCCACGGGGATGCCCGTCCGTTGATAGATCATCGAGCGGATCTCACGACCGAATCCCGTCAGGTCTCCCGGGATGCCGGTCAGGTCAGCGAAAGCTTCGTCGATGCTGTACACCTCCAGTGCTGGCACCATCGACTCGATGACGGTCATCACCCGCTCGCTCATATCGCCGTACAGGGCGTAATTGCTGCTAAAAGCGACCACGCCGTTGCGTCGCAGGTGATCCCTGATTTGAAAATACGGCTGGCCCATCTTTACGAAGGGTTTGGCGTCGTAGCTGCGCGCAATGACGCAGCCATCGTTATTCGACAGCACCACGATCGGGGTTTTCGCGAGGTCAGGACGAAAAACACGCTCACAGCTGGCATAGAAGCTGTTGCAGTCGATCAGCGCGAAAACTGGCTCAGGCGTGGTCATGATCGCGAACGCTGTATTTCACAACGCCCCACATCATCAGCTCATCGCCTTCCAGGATGTACCGAGACGGGAACTTGCTGTTCTCCGACATCAGGATAATGGTGTTACCGACCTTGTGCAGGCGCTTGCACACAGGCTCTCCGTTAACAGAAGCGATCACGATGTCACCGTGTACGGCATTCAAACTGCGGTCTACGATCACAAGGTCTCCACAAAAAATCCCTGCACCTTGCATGCTGTCACCTTCGATCTTCACCAGGTACACGTGGGGCGCCCGGATATCGAACAGCTCATCGAGCGAAATATGCTTTTCGATATGGTCGGCGGCCGGAGACGGGAAGCCTGCGGGCACCTTGAAGCCATAGAGGGGAATTTTCTGACCGGAGCTGGCTAATGGACCAAGGATGATGACGCTCATGATGCAAACCTGTGAGTGAATGACTGTATGCATATACAGTTAACGGTCTGCATCGCTTGCGGTCAATCTCACATTGGGAAAATTTCGACAGGTGACACCATGTGCGGACGCTACTCGATCTACGAACCGATGGACCACTACCTGAAGGAGTTGGCCCCGCAACAGCTTGTGATCAACGGTTACGACCTGTGGCCGATCGAGCGCTACAACGTCGCACCAAGTACTAGGGTAGAGATCATCCGTCCGACGGAAGGCGGGTTGAGCGTGGATAAAGTGAAGTGGGGATGGTCGCCGTTCTGGGCGAAGAAGGATGCGAAGCGTCCCGCACCCATAAACGCCAGGGTCGAGACAGCGATGACGGGTAAGTACTTCAAGCAGCTGTGGCCGAATGGGCGCGCGTTGGCCCCGGCGAACGGCTGGTTTGAGTGGGTCAAAGACCCGGACGACCCGAAGAAGAAGCAGCCCTTTTTCATCAGGCTGAAGGAGGAAGGCCCGATGTTCTTCGCCGCGCTGGCTGAAGTGCATCAGGGGATGGATCCGGACCCGCAGGATGGCTTTGTGATTATCACTGCGGATTCGGATCAGGGGATGGTAGACATTCACGACCGGCGCCCGGTGGTGCTAAGCCCGGAGCATGCAAGGGAGTGGGTCGATCCGGAGACTACGCCTGAGCGCGCCGCCGAGATCGCCAAAGAGTGCTGCCGCCCGACAGAGGAGTTCACCTGGTTCGAGGTGAGCAAAGACGTGGGCAACGTGCGAAATCAGGGCGCGCATTTGATAGGGGCGATCGACGCTAAGCCTCAAGGCGATTTGTTCGGCTGAATCTTCAAGGCTGAGTAACTTGCTTCACAGGCGAATCCGGCTTTACAGATCGACGGCTTCGTGATTATCGCGAAGCGCATTTTTTCGAGCGCGTCGGCGTCGGGATTGCTCGTCTACATTCGTAGCGCACCCGTGACGCGGCAATTAGTTTCAAGCTTTCAATGTGGACCGAAAACGATTTCGCGCCTCCAAAATATTCAATTCAGGAACGAAAGCGCCCTAATACGATCAGAGATTTGTATCAACCAGTTGACCAGATTAACCAATTGGGTTAAATTTAGTTTCGCGAATGGAATGTTTCCATCGCTGGAGGATGAGACCATGCTTACTGAATTCGGAAAATTGCTCAGGAAAATCCGGATCGACAAAGGAATGCTTCTGAAGGATATGGCAGGAGCCCTAAGTATCAGTCCCGCCTACCTTTCAGCTGTAGAGACTGGCAAAAAACCAATCCCTGACGGCTTTGTGGGACGCATTGCTAGCCTGTTTGACTATACCGTGGGGTCTGACGAGCACGCAGCTCTTGAAGATTCCGCCTCAATGAGCAAAGGAGAGGCACCAATGAAGCATCTGCCACAGAAACACCAGCAAGCAGTGTTGGCTTTCGCTCGAAACCTTAACCACTTGAGCGCGGACGACGTTGAAAAAGTGTTGGCCAGCATCAAGCAACTGAAGATGAAGGCTCAGTAACATGAGCAAATTCGCCATCGAGGTGCCGCCGCTCACTTGCGCTGAAATCATAAGCGTTGCAACTGATGTCAGGCAGCGCTTCGGTGTTACAGGTGACCGCTACCCCGTGGTCCAGATTCTTGAGGTGGGCATGCTGCTTCTTGATCCGGAGTTTACTTTCGGCGTCAAAGAGCGCTACTTGATGAAGGATGATCTCGGGCAGACCGTTCCAAGCGAAAATGCTATCTACTTACGTGAGGACGTCTACAAGCGCGCGGCTAATGACGTATATAACGATAGATTCACGGTTGCGCACGAGCTAGGTCATCATTTTCTGCACAAAAACGTCAAGGTAACTTTTCATCAGAAGCATCACCGTCGCAAGTATCGCCCTCAGACAGACAGTGAGTGGCAGGCTGACATTTTCGGTGCGGCACTAATGATGCCAGTTCGCCGCCTTATTAAGTGTCGCTCGTTGGACGAAGCCGCTGTGAGATTCGGAGTACCGAAATCGAAGGTAGGGTCCTTCAACCGGGCATTGGACAGAGAAAGACTGATGAGAAGGCTTTACTAGGGGTAAAAATTGACTGCCTTCCTGCGCTGGTATGCACAGAAAAGCAGTCTATCGATTGTAGGCGCGTGAAGGTTTGCGACGTGCTTACCTCGCATTATCCAAACGCTTTCGTCGACGTTGGCGCGATGACGATAGCAAACAGGAGAAGGCGAGTCCATAACTGCCGATCGATTGCTGGAGAAATCGCCATGTCTTTCACATGTCCGATCGTTCGTCCGGTACACGTTTGCGCTTACACCCGTATGCGCCGGGGTCAACTCGAGTACGTGTGCCAACACTGTCGTAGCATGCCTAACCGTTAAGGTTTGGTCGTAAACAAAGCCACCCTTTCAGATGATCGGGTGGCTTTTTGCGTTCACTGGCACACATCTTTGATGTACGCCTGCGCTGCCTTCAACGCTGCTTGGTCGGCAATAATATCTCGTCGGAGATCGAGAACAGCTTGTCCAGTTTCTCGACTGAGTTCGACGGTGCTTGCATCACCCACGCCGGGGGCTCCGGTGGCACTGGGCACGTTCCCGCCACCGGCACCACAACTCCCCGCGATGCGCAGCCGGCGAGTGCCGTCAGCAACAGCGCGGCGCAGAGTTTCGTTTTCAGCATTGGCTTTCACCTTCTCTTCTGTGGCGGTCTTGTCCAGGGTGGCAAGGCGCTGCTCGGCGTCCTGCTGCTTGGCGAGCGCCTTTCGGGCCTGCTCGGCACCAGCGTTGGCGATCAGTGCCAGATCGGCCTGGCGGCTGGCCTCGTTCGTCGCGATGACCTTGCCGTAGGCATTGGCCTGCCAGAACCAAGCTGCGGAGAACCCGGCGCTGAACAGGGATAGCACCGCCAGCCCGTAGGCCAGCAGCTTGACGCGGATGTCACTCATGCTGCACTCAGGAACAGAGACCGTTCCGCCAGTCGGCGCTTTGTCAGCCCGGGCATTTCCTTACCTGCCGCCTTGTTCCAGCGCGGGAACTGTTCAGCGGCTCGTGCGTAATCGCCAACGTTCAGCAACTTGAGCAGCGTCGATGATGCGAGATTCGCTGAGCCAAGGTTGTAGACGAAGCTCATCAACGCATCCCACTGGTTTTGGGTAAGCGGCACCTTGACCAGATTGGCAAGCTCGGGCTCGAACCGCGCAACGTCGGCTTTCAGGTATTGGTCAGCCTGATCTACTGTGATCCGCATGCCCTGCTTCACGCCTCGGGTAGTGCCGTATCCGATCGTCCACGGGTCACCGCCAGTCGCCGGGTCCGGGTAGGCAGTCAAGCGCAGGCCCTCTGCCGACTTGATGAGGTCAAAGCCCTTTGGGGATGTTCGCATTTACTAATCTCCAGACGTAAAAAAGCCCGCACGCAGCAGGCTCGTTCAGCAGCAGGTTATGATTGGTGGTTCAACAAAAAGGAGAGACCGATGAAGATATGGATTACCACGTGCATCGTGGCCTTACTGTCAGGCTGCGGTACGATCAAAACGCTCAACAATGAGGAAGGCGCGGCTGACGACCTTGCCAAGTGGCAATCCAACTGCCACACGATCCCCCGCGCTTATAGCGGGATGAGCTATCAGTTCTGTAACCTGGACAGCCCTCCCCGGTCCGGTCCTCACTGGGCCGTCACGCCGATTGCGCTCGATCTGGTGGCTTCCGCGATTGCGGACACAATCGTGATTCCGTACACGGGGTACCAGCAATACAAACGCGGCGATATTCAAGTGCGGCGAAAGCAGTACTGATTAGGCCCCGTCCAACTGGGCGGTACCGTAATGCTTAGCTCCACCAAGCCTCACGCCCAACCAGAACATCGACGCCCGCCATCGGGCGGTACCGTCGCCGGTCGTGAGCGCGCGGTAGAACACTCCGTCGCAGTCAGCCCGGGTCAGGGTGCCGACTCCATAGAGCCAGTCGTGCAGGATGGCGGCGCGCATGCCGTACCCAGCGAGCAGGCCGTACAGGGCCAAGGTCACAATGGCCAGCGCCAGCAACGCAGCCGCGAGCCAGCCCCAGGCAAACACCCAGCCCGTCAACGCGCCGATCGCTGCCCACCGACAGACCTCGCGTAGAATCCGAATCGATGCCAAGTCGCTGTAGAAGTCGGCCGGCACCGCCAGCAGCCCGTAAACCGGGTCGTTGAACGTCAGGCCTTCCTGTGTGGCCACATCCCAACGGCTGGTGAAGCGTACCGCCGGATGTACGTCGAATTTGCCGATCGGGGTCATGTTGGCCACCCTTCCTCGATCATTTCGGCGGTGACTGTGCCCCCGGCGGCGGCTTCAAGCAGAGCACCCTCACGGTCGTAGCAAGCTTGCACATAGCGGTAGGCCTGCTGACCGATGTCGATCATCTCGGCGTTCGTTGTCGGGCGGCTGACGATCTGCCCAGTTGCGAGGTCGAGGCATTTCCAGACTGAGCCGTCCTCCCGGAACCCATCTCGCGCCGCAGACCAACTGCTGCTGATCTTCGCCTGGCTGTCCCGCTCGGTGTCGATGCCGAAGCCGTTCCAGGGGAAACCCGCGATCTCGGCGCGGAAGCGCCGGTCGGCGATCAAGGCCACCCAGTCCGGCGCAGGTTCAGGGTCTGGATCTGGCGCTTTCGCCAGCTTCTCCCAGCCCTCCCCGGTCCAGCGCGCCACCTGTGTGCCGGTCAGCTTTGGTGGCTTGGTCGGCGTGCTGCGCGGCGGCAATGCGCCTTCCTCGTCCACGTCCTGCTGCCCTACAAACAGCCCAGAGGCGTCCCATTGATAAAAGATCATGCGAGCTCCTTGGCTTTAATGTACGCATTCAGACCGACAGCTGCTGGAACATTCGGCAATGCAAATAGCGAGGAAGTGTCGTAACCAAACTGCGGGACCGACCGAGACAACCTGTTTGCTGTTGTAGAACCTGCAAAGATGATTCCATTACCAACATTGGCGAATCTGGTTAAAACGTTAGCGGCTGAACTTTGTGAAGAGAATGAGCCGTTAGGGTTCATTACAATCACCTTTACACCAGAGCCCGCAAACATGAACAAGACCAACCCGTTGACAAAAATTATGTCAGGACTGGTAGCAACCCCTCCGGTTACAGTGAAGGCAGTAAAACCCGCAGCTGTTGTAGCGTCTTCAAAGCTGCGCAACGCGTTTATTCCGCCAAGGCTGATTATCCACGTGCCCTGGCCATCGGTGGCGATACACGTGCTAATGCCGCTAAGGGTCATGAATCCAGCGAATGTAGCGCCATAGTCTGTGCTTTTTCTTACAGTATAGTTCGTTCCGTCATAACCAGAAATCAGAACCGTACCACTACCGTTTGCTGCCAATGTTTGTGGTGGGCTACTTTGAGGGTAGCTATGCACAAACGTGCTCCAACTAGCTCCGCCGTTTACGCTCCGCATCATATATGAGCCGTAATTAGCGGTGCAAAGCCAAACGCCGTTGCCGCAATACAGTAACTTACTCCAATTGGCGCCCGCACCTGCGCCGCCGTTCGGGGGAGGCAAAGACACTACCTGCCACGTCTGCCCATCGTCGGTACTGCGAAGACATTGAAAAGGAGACGCAGTAATATTGGACATAATTATCCACGTACCGGCACCATCCGTTTTGATATCACCGGCGTTATTACCCAAGCTAGGCGTTGTGACATTTGCCCAAGTTTGCCCGCGATCCGTGCTTCTACGTACTTGAGTTTGAGACTGCCACACGATGATTGTTCCGTTTGGCGCGCCTGCAAAAATGCCTGTGACACCGCCGAAATCGTAATCCGCCCAAGCTGTACCAATTGCGCCACCGATTAAACCTAACTTGGCGAAAAGCGCTGGATAAGCAGATTGCAGACGAATGCTGCCGTTCGCAGGCAGATAAAGTGAACCCGGATCGCGGCAGGTCTGCAATACATCGCCGATCTGCTGGCCGGGGAATACCCACTGCGGCGTTTTGCCGGTACCGAGCATGAGCGCTTGGCCTGGCAAGGCGTTGGTCTTGTCGATCAGGCCATCAGTCCATGCGACGTTGCCCGCTGCATTGATCTGCAATACGGTGAACGGCACGCGCCCGCCAGGTAGGCCAGCAGCAGCCCCAGCGGCTTGAGCGGCAGACTGTGCGTCGGCTCTGGCCTGATTAGCCAACGTCACCTGCTGCGCCGCCAGCGCAACTTGAGCCGCCCCGTTGTTTGTCGCATCGGTTGCAGACTGGGCAGCGGCAAGCTTTGAGGTGTTTGCAGAACTGGCAGACCCGGCAGCGTCACTGGCGCTCTGAGCCGCAGCGTTCTTGGCAGAGGTGGCGTCGGTGACTGCCTGGTTGATGCCGGGGATAACCTTCGTGTTCATGTCCACGTTCACGAAGGTCTGCTGAGCCAGCAATGTCGCGTCGGTCTTGCTGTTGAACACGTCTTCCGGGTCGGTCGACAATGCTGGGGATGGCAAGGGGGTAAGCGTAGGAATCGCCGCCATTACATGAGGCTCCTTACTTCAAGGGTGAACTGAGAGTCGTTGGGAGCACGCAGATTCGGGGCGAACCGCTCGTATCGACCGATGATGATGGTGACGCCCAGCGTCGTTGCGCCCACGTACAGGCATGCGCTTTCGCTGTTGTCGGAGAGAATCCGCTTGATCGTTGAGAGCCGGTCTTCATCGACCACAACGTCGTAATCCACAAAGTCCCGCTTGCCGAGCGGAATGATGGTTACCTGGCCGAAATAGCCGATTTTGACGTTCGAGTAGTTCTCGATACCGAACGACGTGTCGCCGTAGACAGCGGTACCAACCTGCTCCGCCCAGCCCACGACCATCATGCCGATCTGCGCTGTGCCGTTTGGCGCGTTGGCGATGACTCGGATGGTTGCACCGGATACCGGAGGAAGGTCCACCACCGCCAGCGTTTCCGTAGTGGTGAACGGGCCGAAGAAATATTGGTACCAGCCGTTCGCCTTTTTGGTCTGCATAGCGAATGTCTGGTTGAAAACCTCCTGCCCGCCCGCTGTCATGATGACTTGCACCGACGATGCCCGGACGCCCACCAAACCAATCGCGTTGACCCGCTTGGTGAGCGCCACGGACACATCGATGACCGAGGCGTATGAGGTGCTGGTGCCCACGATCCAGTCGTTGCCGATCTGCTTCTTGAACATCTTCCAGCGGTTGGTTGGGCCAAGGTCCTGCCAGACCGGAGGCTGACTTGTGTCGGTCTCCGGGTTCTTGCCCGTGTTGGCGCCTGTGGCTTGGTAGTTCCGGTTGTTGAGCGAAACGTAATCCCCCACCACGTACGCCTTGGTTGGGGAATACACATCGTAATCATTGGCCGGAACGTTGCTGGTCAGCATTGCCGGGGTGATTTCCGTCGGCGGCACCACTGTCATGCGGCTCAAGCTGCCACCTCCTTAGTTGAAACGGTGCCCACGACTTGAACGCCCGCATTGTTGATCTGCCGCAGATCGCGCGAGGCGCTGTCCATGTAGGTTTCGAGATTGCCTAAGCGTCTGTTGAGCTGACGGAGTACTTCGGTGGTATCACCCGCATCATTGCCCGGTCTGGCCCGCTGGGAACCGACGACAATCGGACTGGCAACATTCATGACCGCGCCGCCGGAGGCGAACTTCGGCATTTGGAGGTTGTTCATCCGGTCCAGCGTGTCGGTACCAAACGTCCTGACAGCGGCAGCGCTCATCACAAACTCGCCGTTGGAGAGCCAGGCCGGGATGCTGTCGCTGGTACCGGTGCCGGGGCCGCTGATGTAACCGCCCGTAGCGTATCCAGCCTTGACCGTTGCGCCGCTTTGCTTGGCCGCGTTGGCAATGGCTTGGGCCAGCTGGTCGAGCGTCAGGTGACCGTTCGCCAGTTCGCCCAGCCAGTAATCCTTGCCAGCTTGGTCAGCCCCGTTGCGCCCCAGCACGTCCTTGTAAATGGTATCGATCAGCGTGCCGTTGTTGGTCGCGGTAGAGCCCTTGCCACCAATGCCAGCCAGCGCCGCAACCACAGCCGCGTTCATCTCCTTGACGGCCTGCGCCACGCTCTTGACCGAGTTGTCCACGCCGTTGAGCGCGTCCAGCTGCGACTGAGCGAACTCAAGCTGGTCATCCAGGGCGTCGAGCTGATCCTGAAGCGTTCTGGCCGTCTGCTGAGCCGACGTCAGTTGCTTGCCGTTCAGCTTTTCCAGTTCGGCCACGACGTTCGCGGTACGGCCCTGGTCCCGGTTGAAGTCTTCGAGCGAGGAATACAGGTCTGTCGTGTTGCTGGTGACCACACCGAGGGCATCTTCCAGACCGCCGAACCCGGCCAGCGACTTACCGGCACGCGCTTGGGCCAATGCCGCCTGCAGCGTGGCCTGAGCCTGTTGCCGCAGCACCTTCACCGCGCTGTCAGAATCACCACGGAGCGACTTGAGCGCCGAGCCGAGGCTGTTGCTGACCGTAGTGAGGTCGCCCACCTGCTGGTTGGCGGTTTCGAGCATGTCGTTGACCGACGCCTTTTGAGCGTTGATCGCGCGCTCGACCGCGCTTTGGGCGGATGTGACGTTGCCCAGCAGACCATCAATGATCTTCTGTGCTGCGTCCGCCGCCGCCTGCTGCGCTTGTGTCGCCGCCTGCTCTGCGTCCTTGGACTTCTGCTCCAGGCCCGAGTAGTAGGAGTCGGCATTGGTCGCCAACCCTACCAGCGTGGCGAACATCGCCTGCCCGGCAGCAGTCGTGACGTCAATGTCCTCAACCATCTGGCGATAGGCCGCGCGGGTATCCGGCAGCTTCACGCCCAGGTTGCCCAGCGCGTTTTGCAGGTTCTTCGTCAGGTCAGCGAACTGCTCATCTGCCGAGAAGAACGCTTGGTAGTAGGTGGTGACCGACTTGTTGAGCGCGTCCACCTTGTCCTTGGCGGATGCGGTTGCGGTATCCAACCCGCCCATGGCGCCGATCATGTTCAGGATCGCGTCAGAGGCCTGGAGGCCGGTGTCGTTCAGCTTCAAGTTGTCGATGTTGATCAGCGACAGCGCATCGTTCACCCCATTGAAGCGGGTGAAGACGCCTTCAATCGTCTTGATGACCTGATCAGCAGTGACATTCCAGTCGCTGGCGAACTGCGTGAACTGCGCCTTGAAGTAATCCGGCAGCGACTTCGAACTGACGATTGCCTTGGCCAGGAACGTGCCCAGGATGTTGTCGTAGTTCTCCGTCAGCGCCGCCGCTGCATCTGCCGCGTTGAACAGCTGACGATCTTCCAGAACAGAACCGTCGTCCAGCCGGGTGCCGAACGTGGTCGAGTACTTGCCCGAGGTCTTGCGGACCTGAAGGGTGTTGTACGCGACAACATCGCCACCGTTGCCCAGCACGTCATAGAGCTTGCCCAGTGTTGCGCTGAACTGGTTGAGCGTGGACGACAGCTGCGCATCAGCCGCTTGGCCGAACTTCGGCGCATTGGTCTGCCAGCCCTGCACAATCCCGGTATCGGTGTACTGGCCGTTGATGTAGCGACCGGTCGCCGAAGTGCTGAGGTCGGGGTACTTCTCGCCGCTGCCGCCAAACAACTTGCCCGATACGAAAGACCCCAGGACAGAACCAATAGCGGCGCCGGCTGCGGTCCCGATTGGTCCGACGAAAGAACCGACCAGAGCGCCCGCACCAGCGAAGCCAGCGGTGGTTGCAGCACCTTTCACACCGTATTGCTGGAACGATGTAAGGACCGAATACGCCGCACCGATGTAGCTTAGAACGCTGCTGAGGCTAGCCAAACTGGTCGAAGCGTTTTGCCCTGCTACAAAGTTCTGGAAGGCAGTACCTGTGTAGCCAGCTTGCGAGGCACCAGCAGCGGAACTGGCAGCGAAGTTGGAGGCTACACTAGCCGCCGTAGCGGAACCGGAGGTGAAGCCGCTGGTAATAGCGCTCTTGATGTAGTCCGCGCCATTACCGAACGCATTTTGTAGGCCGCCGAGAACACCTTCGCTTCCGTTCCAGCCGGCCAGCACGGATTCACCGAACTTGCTGCCTGCGACTGAAACGACACTGCTGATGTTGCTGAGCGCGCCGCCCAGGCCGCCGCCGCCAAAGATGGAACCGGCGCCGACTCCTACACCAGTCCCGCCGCCCGCTGGGTCGCCGCCGATGCCCAATGCGGCAATGATCGGGGTGACCACGTAAGCCTTGGCCACGATGCGAGCCAAGTCTGCAATGATGCTGTCTGCCAAGTCCTTGAACGACAGCTTGCCGGTTGTGGCAGCGTTGACGAACGCATCCTCAACGCCATGCAACGCGTCCGAGAAAAGGCCCTCAGTCTGCCCGGCAACGTCCTTGGTTTCGTCGATGTAGTTGGCGAAAGCGCGCGAGGCGCCGTTCATCCAGTCGGAGCGAAGTGTGTCTACGTCCTGATAATACTTTTGCTGCTTAGCAAGGCGCTCATCAAGAGCGCTCTGAAGTAGTTGAGTCTCGCGCTCGAAGTTAGACTTCTGGCCATTCGTTGGATTATCGATCTTGTTGTAGTCACGAGTCAGCTGCTCGAGTTTGCGCTGATAGTCCTCGCGGATCTGGAGGTCTTGCTGCAACTGCTGCCGGGCGCGCTCACCCAAGCCAAAGCCAGCGAGCTGCTGATCCAACCCGCGCTGGGCGAGAGCCAAGCTGTCGCTAACCGTCTGCGCAAATGCCTTATAGGCTGCCTCCTCCTGCTCCAGGCGGCCTTTGGTTTGTTTGGACAGAACGTCCTGATCCGTATCCAGCTTCTTCAGCGCATCAGTTTGCTTCTGACGAGCATCGGCGATCTTTTGATCGATGCCAATACGTTGCGCCCCTGTGGTCGTGGCTTTGTCACGAACCGCCTGGAGGGCTGCGATTTCAGCGTTGTAAGCTGCCTCAACATCAGTTTTTTCTTTGTCGATCAGCGCTAATTTTTGAAGGGTGTATTGCTCCTGGCTGACCAAGCCCGACTTCAGCGAAGCATCAAGCACGCGAACCGAATTCTGGTAAGCAGCGTCAAGGGATTTGAGCGCATTCTCCGCATCATTGAAGCCGGTCAGATCAACAGCAGGGGCGGCGACTTTGGCATCTTTGTAGCGGTCATTGATCGCCTTCAGGGAGACATCGTATTCCTTATTGATCTGCGCGACGTTGACGCCCTCACCCTTCAGCGCTTCGGCGCGCTTACGGTCTAGCTCGGCAATATCGAGTTTTTTCTTGGATTCCTTGTCCAGGCCTGCGAGGTACGAGGTGTGCAGCGAATCAATAGCATTGATGCTCGCCTTTTCGCGCTCTTGGGCATTCCCTTGCGCTTTAGCAATTGCGCTTTGGCTATCCAGTTGGTCCTGCAAGAAACCGCGCTGAACGGTCCAGCTCTTGACCTTCTCCGCATCGTAACCGGCACTTTCCTTGTAGCGCTTGAGTTGCTCGTCCGATAGCCCAACTTGTTTGCTGGCCAAGTCCTCGATGGCCTTCATCGAGGCAATCTGACTATCCAGCTGATCAATCTGGCTTTGGATAGTCTTCTGCCGACCAAACTCCTTAAGGCCGTCGATGGCGCCCAATGTCATGGTCTTAACGGCTTTCCATGCTGTCTCTACGTAGCCGAGATCCTCAACAATTTGGCCTGCCCGGCTTTTGACAGTGGAGGCGTAGGTGTCGGTCAGCAGCTTGACCGCATCTTGCTCCTTGCCCTGCTCCTTCAGCGATACGATCTGTTCGTATACGGAAGCAGTCAAAAAGCCATACGATTCATTGAGCGTTTTCGCAGCTGACACAGGGTCATCCGCAATTTTCACGAACTCAGCGATCGTGTCCTGCACAGCTTTGCCAGTCGCCTGATTCATTGCGACAGCCGCAACAGCAATCTCGTCGAAGCTTTCCCCAGCGATTTTGCCGGTCGCCGCGAGCTCGCCCAGTGCCTCCGCTGCCAAGCCAACCGTTCCGTTGGACCTGCCGATCGATTCTGCAAGCGCGTTGAGCTGTCCAGCGCTCAGTCCCGCGCTCCCGCCGGTCTGCGTCAGCGCTTTTTGGTACTCGGTGAACTCTTTGGAGCCTTGGTATGCGCCATACGCAATGGCTGTGAGAGCAACACCTGCAACTGTCAGTGGGTTGATCAGTCCGAGGACGTAGCCGCCAAGAGCATTGGCAGCGGCGCCGATACCTCCGAAGGAATCTTTGATCTGGCCGCCCTGCTGAAGCAAGACAGTCAATGGCGCCTGGCCGCCCTGAAGTGATGTGAAAATATCAGTGAACTGAGCGGGCAGCGTGCGCAATGCTGCGGCGTTCTGTTTTGCGCTTACGCCGGTTTTGTTCAGGTCACCTTGGAATCTTGTCAGCCCCTCGCGAGTCTGGTCGATTGAGGCTGTGTAGCGGCTGAAGTCTTCCTTGGATAGCAGTCCCAGCTCTTTCGACCTGCCCAGCAAATCCTGCTGCGCGTCGAGTCTTTTTAGCGCCGACACAGCGGGGTCGATCTGGCCGATCAGCTTGGCTAGTGCATTGGCGTCCTCCGCAGTTGCGGTGGCAGCCTTCTTGGTTGAACTGGTGGCCTTGTCTTGGGCTACCACCGAGTCTGCCGCTGCCTGTGCAACACGGCGCTGCGTGGCAAGCTGGTCTAGCTGCTTGCGTGCCGCTTCCCCGGCTGCAGCTGCAGTGGTATCAAGCGCTCCCGATAGCTGTTGTTGGCCTTTTGCGGCATCAATGGCCGCCGTCGCAAGCGCCAGCATCCGAGCCTTGGCCTGCTCAGCGGATTCCGCAACTTTTGCCTCTGCGGTGGCTGTTTTTTCAGCCGCCGTGCTGGCAGACGTAAACGCTGACGATGCCTGGTTAACCGACTGAGCCAATTTGGCCATCAACTGGGCGGTGCTGTCTTGCCGTGCGTTTAGCTGCTGAAGCTCTTTGACGATCTGGCTGGTATCGCTGGAAATACCCGATACGGCTCTTTGCCAGGCACTCTCTACTCGCTTGGCGGAATCCTCCGCGCCCTTGCCGGAATCAACTAATCGGTCCAAGTCGTCAGTGGCCCGCACTACAGACTGCGAGTTGATCTCTACACCGAGCGAGGCGATTGTCGTCATGGGTTTCTTCCGGGCATAAAAAAACCGGCCCATGGCCGGTTGCTAAACGGATGTAAGCCTCCAGTTCTGGGAGGCTTCGCTGAGGTGGTCAGAACTTGTTGGATTGCGGGGCCTTGACGATGGAGCAATTCGAAGTAGCGTTATAGACAGTTCCAGACATGGCGCTGGTTGTCTCTCGCTTAAGCATCAGGCTTTCTCGATTCACGGAGTAAAGCTGCGCATAGCTGGCGGAATCACTCCTCCAGGTAACCTCTTCTGGTCCAAATGACGCGGGAGAAGTGAAGTTGAGGCCGCTGCCGCTTTTCTTACTTTGGACCGACGCTGTTCCGCCTTGCTGATCAAGAACAATCAGCAGATCGTCCGCCCGCTTGTCCAACTCCGGGCATGAAAGGTAGGTGACTTTTCCTGCAGCTAAAGACGCTTGGCAAATGGAACAGATAGCCAGCGCGGCCAACACATTTCGCATTTTGATGCTCTCCTTTGTGATGACAGCAATCTATCACTAGGGGTTTAGCGACGCATTACTCGCGGTTGTCTTCCATTGCCCGCAATGCCTCACGCTCCATGATCCGCAGGTCGGCGAATATCGCGGCGCGGTCCTTGCGCTTGCGTAGCCCGGCCATGTCCAAGACTACTGGCAGGGCTTGGTAGTCCAGCCCAGTAGCTCCGCCCATGCCCATACGCCACTGGGTGCCCATGGCTTCAAACACGGCAAAGGATTGAGCATTGGTCGCCCACAGTTCCACCTCCTCCTGCATGTCCTCAAGCTGAAGGCCGAACAATGCGGCCTGCTCTGCTGACACGGACGGGGTGTAGAGCGTGCGGGCAACCTCTGTCAGTTTCCCTCGCGCGCCTTGTGGTACGCCGTCTTGTAAGCGGTCAGGATTGCATCCGGCACCGCCGATGCGCTGCGCACCAGAGTGCGCAGGTTGTCGTCGTTCAGTTCATCGTCGAACCCCCAGCCTTTGACGATCATCTTCAACTGATTGAACTCGAAGTCGGTCGCCTTTGCGGTGACATCGCGCACGGTTGCATCGCCCTTTTTGATCACTTCAGTCAAGTCTTTGCCGTGGCTTATTTCGCCGTCGGCAAACTCGCCCAACTGGTCGCGATCGAGATAGGCGAAGGTGAACGGCACCTTGACTGGCTTATCGCCGATGCGGGGAATCTCCACGTCAGTGGTGAAGGTCGGCTTTTGCTGGATGGTAATTTTGGCCACGGGTGAGGCTCCAAAGGCTTGGAAGGAGGTTCGAAAGGAGGGGTAAAGCCGCTGTTAAGCGGCTTTCAGGTAGCGCACTGGACGGCTAGACAGTGCGAAGTTCACGGTGCGGGTCATCAGCTCGTTACGAGACAGCGTGGGGGTATCGGTGATGGTGCAATAACCCGGGTACAGAATTTTGTCACCGCTTGGCAGATTCAGCCGCAGGACAGACTGAGTTTTGTTGTTGGTATAGTTTTCAGCAACTGGGACATACGCAGCGGTCGGCTGATCTTCTACCGTAATTGCAATGCTCATCGGGCTGCGGTTTGTTGGGTACTGATGATCGTCATCGTCTTCCAGATAGCCAACGGTAGTGAACTGCTGCTCGCCGCCACTGAACTGGGTACCGGTAACCTTGGTGATTCCCACCCAGCCACTCACAGCCTGGAAGCTACCTGCGCCACCACCCGCTGTGAAGAAGTCAGTATTGGTGGTGTTGATATTTTCCAGTGAGAACGCGTCAGTACCCGCAGCGGTAACGCGCACGGCACGGCCGTTAAGCTTACCCCAGCCGGAGTCGACCAGAATGATGGCGCCATCCGCCAGGCCGTTTGCCGCTGCGGTTGCCACGGCTGGACTGGCATTGCTGATGGCCGAAATAATTTTCGAAGCGGCAAAACCGGTCGCCAAATCGAAGGTTGCGCCGTTGGGAAGCGCGATGGACTTTGCCATGGGGTATTACCTCTTGATAACGAGAAAACCCGCTCATGGCGGGTGGTGGTTTTCGGGGTGGATGAATCAGGCAGGGGTGCGCGCAGGCGTCCCTTTTACGGCAATGGTGAAGTTCAGGACCATCAATTGGTTGCGGTCCAGGATCGGTAACAAACCGCCACTGGCGAAACCCACGTAGGTGACCTTCGCTCCTCCGGGTAGAACGTACTTCCAGGCGAGCGGCTTCCTGGCATCCCGGCCGGTGGCGATAACAGTCTGGTGATCCGAATCAGGGTCATCCTGGAACCCAAGCTGAACATCTAGCGGGTTGCGACCATTGGGCTTGCGCACGTCCTCATACTCGCCCAGCGGTGTGTAGGAGGTGAAACGCTCTTCGCCACCGGATTGGGTAAGGACGGTGACCTTCTTGACCGGCACCCAGCTGTCGGAATCGACGGCCGGCGGGGTCTGGTCTGACAGGTCAACTTCAGCGCTCACCCACACCGTAGTGCCGTTTGGTAGCGGTACTCTTTTCGGCATGGTGAGCCTCAGTCGGTTTCTGCGCGGTACTGGAATGAAGTGGGGACAGTGATAGTGGTATCGCCAACCAACAGCGGTCCGGTTTCCACAGGGCTCATGATGATCAGGCCCAAGTCATCGCGGGCAAGGCGCAGCGCATTGGGAAACAATACTTCCAGTTCGGCGGCGATGGCTTCGGCGACACCCGGGCCACTGCCGCCCGGGGCAACAATGATCACTTGAAAGACCCCTGCGAACACCTTGTCGGTCGCCTCAAGCGTGATTGAAGTGGTCGATGCCGGAAGCAGGTATGCGGCCAGGTAGGTTTCACTGGTCTGCGGTGTGAACGCCACGTTTTGGTACGCGACTCTAATCGGCGGTGTTCTGGCTTTTGCCCATGTCGACAGCCGAGACTCTAGCAGCGCCCTTACAAGTTTTTGGCTCATTGCTTCACGCTCGCTACGGCTGAGTCGACAAACTCTTGCGCTCTTGTGACGGTGATCCGGACCATCCCTGCCGGCGCTTGCTTGGACCATGACTCGAACTCAAGTCTCGGACCGTACGGCAAGTTGTTGGCAATCCAGATGGTGCCGCCTGCCTTCTGAGCCGCGATTACAGCAGCGCCCGCGGCTTTGGTCTCGCCACCGTTGGGGTCGATGCGGTCAAGGGTGCCCGCAGCGGGCTGATCTACCGTGACTTGCCAATTGCCCCGAAATCGCCCGCCCACATAATCCTTACCGGCCGCCAGATCCATCCCGTCCTTGAGCAAACGTCCAGGCTTGAGCCTTCCGTTCTTGGTCAGGTTATCGGGATTGTTCCGGGCCTCGGCGTTATAGCGCTTGACCTCGTTGTTGTAATGCGTGGCCTCGGCATTCGCAGCCCACAGCTCAGGATTGCCCACGGGCGAGCGGTCGATGACTTCGTTCAGCACGTCAATGGCTACCTTCTGCACCACGGTGTCAGCGTCGGCCTTGAACTGGTCGGCAAACTCTTGAAGCTGGAGTGCAAAGCTCATTTTCTGGCCTGTACGCTGAAGCCGACCGCGAGGCCAGCATAGTCCCAAGGGTCAACGTTCTGAATCGTGTAGGTGTCACCATCGAACAGGATCTTGTCCTGGCTGAGTGGTTGCGGCATGTCAGAACCGTTCAGCAACACGGGTGAAATAAGGATTTTGAAATCACCCTCCTGCACCCGCGAACCGTCGATCTCGGATTGGCGATAGTTCTCGCGAAGCCCTGAACCGTCGAAGTTCTCCGTCACCTGGCTGGCTCCGCCCGCGTCGGGGTCGTACTCGCCCTCAGTGACACGCACAAGCGTCAGCTCCAGCCCTTTGCCACCAACAGATCGAGGCGCAAGCAGGCGCGCCGCTGTGGCCTTTGCGCGGTCATAGATGTCTGCCATCAGGATCTGCTCAGTTTGATCTGCCCGCTCGACTCAACGAGGCCAGTAAATTGGGCGTATGACTGACGGATAGCGGCCGCCTTTGTGACGGTCGCGCTCGCCGCTGCGTATTTTGTCGTGAGTGGGCCGACTGTTTCTTCGGTGATTGCGCCCTGCTTGGTGGCAGGGTCTGCGAGGTCGTCACCGTGGATCTCAGCCGCCAAAGCAAGCTGTCCAGCCTTGATCTGAGCCGGGATGACATTCCACGGGAGGTCGAAGCCGTTCCGGCATACACCCTCTCGCGGCCATGCCAGTGCCTGATCGCGAGTAACGGCACAGCCTTTCCATGGGAGCGCGTTCATTTGCAGCGCGGCCCGGCGTAGTAGAGACTCTTGCGCGGGCTCGTCAGCCGGTACGACCTTGCCAAATTTCAATGCGTAGTCCGCGAGTTCGGCGGCGGTGGCGAAGCTTTCGGCATCAGGCAGCCCGCTGCCGGTCTCGATAATCAAAGTCACAGCAGCCCTCCGCTCGCAGTCTGAACCCACTGAGTTCCGTCGTATTCCATGTCCATCCAGCTGTTCAAACCCAGCGTGCCGAGCGCGCCGATGACGATGCCGAACAGACCGGTGGCTTCCCGCTTGACCCTGAACTTGGCGCTGCTATAGGCACGCACTGTGCTCAAGGTCAGCGTTCGGTTTGCCGTGATTGCCCCGCGTAGCACTTGGGTCGGTGAATTGACCAGTGCTTGAAGCGTCATGGGTGAATCTGAGTTGGCAACGATGCGCGCGGCCAGCGGCCTTACAGGCTTCCAGTTGACGCCATCGCTCAAGACGTAATCAGGCTGACCATCATGAAGATCGGTCACCCAAGCGTACTGCCTGTAAAAGTCGGTAGCAGATGGCAGACCGGCAACGGAGAACACACCCTGCATGATGGTGAGGCCCGGAGGCATGTACAGAGGCATCAGCTCAACTCCGTTACCCTGGCGTTGCCATTGGCAGTCGCCCATATGCCTGAGATTGTACCGGTGTAGCCGAATGGCACTTCGTAGTAGCCATTGGCAGACACCTGCGCGGTGTAACTGGACGCGCTCACTGTGGAACCAAGTTTCACGTAGAGCACGGCCGTGGATTCGTTGTAGACCGTCGCGCCTTTGCGCGCGGCATTGGCAGCGAGTAGCGCGGTGCTGCTGGTCGAACTTGGCACACTGCTAGTGGTGCTGTTGGCCGGCGCCGACGAGACAGAAGCCCCGCCCGCGCCGATCAGTGTTGCCACGCCTGAGGCGCTGACCGAGTAAGGCCCCGAGCCATCGACTTCGGAGTACAGGCCGCCGGGGCCGTGACGATACCCTTGGGTTACTGATGGCATCGAGAAATCTCCTTATTCGGTCAGGCGCCACCCGGCACGCGCGTAGTCGCCGACCATTTCTGGATGAACATCTGCGAAGGCCTGCGACCCGTTCGGCTTGTCGTTGACCATGCGAACGGTCTTCACTTCCGGGTCGAGGCCCGGGGCCAGCGCCGGGTTGAGTGGATTGTTGCCGAACACTTGCGCCTCATGGTCGCCTGCGGGCACTTCTGGATCGATGACGGCGACTTCACCGGCCAAGGTCTCGTCAGCGGTGCGCTCGTCGCTACCCTGCTCTTCCTGTGCTTTGGCGGCCAGGTCATCGGCCTTCTGCGCGGCGGCGTCGGCTTTCTTCTGCTCAGGCGTCACTTCTTGAGCGTCGGCCTTGGCTTGCAGGTCATCGGCGGTTTTTTGCGCATCAGCAGCTTGTTGCTCGGTGGTCTTCTTGGACATTTTCTCTTCCTCGAATGGTGAAGCGGATGGCAGCGGGGCTCCCCGCTGCGTGATCTGCGGATTACCCGCGCAGGATGGCGATGTGATCCGGCTTGACGGCCTTCACACCCCACGCCAGTGCGATCTCCCAGTAGATCTGGCGATACTGGCGGTACTGGGTCAGCTGGAAGCTCAAACCAGACACCGGGTCGGTGATCATCATCATGTCGTCTGCGGCGTCGATCGGACGGCCATCGAGGCCGACCGGCATCGCAGGAGCGCGAGCAGCCAGAACCAGTGCCGACTTCGCGAACGCGACGTTCGGGGCGTAGCTGTTGCCGGTGGTAATTGCGGTGTTGTCAGCAACCGCCGTCAGCAGGCCGGGGCCGCCGATGGTGATCACGCCAGCGCTATAGGCGTTCACCATGTAGACGTTAGGGTCGCCCGCGAAAGTGATCGCATCGCCCGGCAAGATGGTGCCGTTGCCGGTGTCTACAGGGATCGACACGGAACCGATGACCAGGCTGGTGCTGTTCACCAGGTAACCGGTGCCGGTGCCCTTCACTACCGGCTTGAGCTGTGCCGATTGGCCTACGTCGAAGCCTTCAACGCGGCCGATCACGCCTTGACGCAGCATCTCGTCAGTACCGGCTTCGTTCGCCTTGAACAGTACCGACTGCTTGCCACGAAGGTTGGCAGCAGAACTGGAGTTCACCACCATGCCCAGGTTGGTGGTCGGCGCGCCGTTGTCTTCCAGGATCTTGCGAGCCAGAGCAAAGTCGCTCAGGTCAGCGGGAACACCGAAGGGAGTCGTGCCGGGAGTGCCAGTTGCGCGAGAGGCGCCGCGGACTGCCGCGTTGGCCAGATCGGCGTCAACTGCGTTACCAATCGCGCGGAACGCGTTGATGAACTGGTTGCGCATGATGACGGTAGTGCCAGCACCGGATGGACCGTTCAGGCCCTTCTGCTCTTCACCGTTCCAGCGAATCGGGTAGGACTTGCTGGTGGTGATGACGACCGGCACGTTGCCGATGATGTGGTCCCCGGCGTTGGGCGCGGTCAGGCCGGGGGTGATGTCTTGCAGGCTGACAGGCTGGACCACCGGAGAGCGTACCTCTTGGCCCACAGCGGCAGCTTCCGCCGATGCGTCCATGGTTACGATCTTGGTGAAGCCGACCAGCTCGCGGGATACCACGTCCAGTGCTTCGTACAGCGGGCCAATGAGGCCGGTCAGGGTGTTGCTCATGTGCGGAACTCCATAAATGAAAAAGCCCGCAATGAGCGGGCACGGACCTTCGGTTCAGGGTTAATCCGTGACCGTTACAGCGCCGCTTGCCACCTGCTTGCCGACATTGGCTTGCTCGGCAGGGCTGAGCGCTGAGAATTGCTCACGGGTATACGTTTTGCCGCCCGGATTGGGCTTGCCACCGCCACTGGGAGCGCCGCCGCCATTGCCGCCGGAGCTCTTCAGGATGTGGTCTTTGTACGGGTACTGCTCGACCAGGGTTTCGATGGCTTCGTCGAAGTCCGCCAACTCTCCCGGGCGCGCGCGGCTGAAGATCTTGTTACCGTTCGAGTCGTAGGCGACAGGCTTGCCGTCTTCGATCTTGAAGGCGCTACCGAACCGGGCTTGCACCATGTCGGCAGGGATGGCCAGCTTTTCGGCGATCACCTTCGAGCGGGCAAACGAACCGCCGATTTTCTCGTCGTACAGCTGTTTCTCGAACGTCTGGACCTTGCCGTTGGCTTCATCCAGCTGAGCCTGGAAGGCTTTGCTGATTTCGCCTTTCACCTTCTCGATCTCGCCGGCATCCACCAGCTTTTTCGCATCGAGGTTGGCAATAGTCTTGAGCGCCTCGCGTGCTGCTGCGGGGTCTTCGATGCCTTCGAAGGCCTTCACGGTCTTCTCGGCGGTTTCCGCACGCTCGCGGTGGGCCTTGGCCTCGCCGTTCAGCCGGCTGATGGTGGCAACAGTTCCAGCGGCGTCGAACGCCACCTCTTTGCCGTCCTCATGGACGTAAACCGGTTTGCCATCCTGCAGCACTGCGTGTCCTTGATCGTCGATCTTCAGTTTCATGTTGGTCTCCAGGCATCCGCCTATTGCTGAGCCATCCGGCTCCGTGCGGCGCGCTCCATCCGGAATCGCGCCCATAAAAAAACCCCGGCGGATGCCAGGGCTTGGTGTGTTCATTTGTTGTCAGTCGTAACGCTTCACGAACGATTTCGGAAAGCTGTGGGCAATCCCAAATCGATCAAGTTCGTGCCTAAAGATCTCCACTGTCCTCGGCCCCACGCCTTGTATTGAGATGAGGCGCTCGACACTCATGACAGCGATTTGCTCTAGAGTATGAATCCCGGCCTTGGCCAAGCGGTTTGTGAACCTTGCCTCAATGCCCAGATCGACGATCCTTGTCTCAGTCATGACAGAACAACCCTTTCGCCTCGCAACAGACAGCTCACGCAGAGAAGCTGTTTAGTCCCGCCCGAGTACTTACCATTCTTCAATAGGACGCCAACCTTGGTTTCCATTACTTCGCGACCGCCGCAACGATGGCACTGAACCATAGATGCAGGCTTTGGCATGGCGCGCACACGCTTGCGGACCTGCTCAACCGGTGTGTCCGGTGCAGGCGTGCCGTGAATGACGTGGAAGCGCGGTTTGTCGGTCATTGCTCGTCGAAGTCGTCGACCAGTTTGCCTGGCCCGGTTTCATCGATCATCCGCTTGCTGAACTCCTTCCAGGCAGTACCACCGTCGAAATAGACCATGCCAGTGACAGGATCTGGCACCGGCTTTTTGAACATCTCAGCAACGAGTTCATCAGTGGTCTGTTTCGTCATGATTTCTCACGCCCGTATGCAAGTTTCAGCGCCGCACTGAAGGCAACCCACACCTGGTGTTCTGCCTCGGACTGCCTGTGCTCGTTCTCAAGCTCGCCGCGTCCCGTCATCGAGTCGACACGCTTCTGAGCAATCGCCATTGATTCCCTCATGACTGCCTGCATCGTAGCATGGTCCGGCCAGCCGTTCTCGGCAACCATGGTGTATCTCAGCGTCGGGCCGACGGCTCGCAGTTCATGCAAACCCGTCGCAGCCGCCAATGAGACATCCTCTGCCGAGAAAGTGGAGTTGCCCGGATGGTTATGGGTGAAAGTCGCCCCTTTCATCTGTTCCAGTTCTGCGGGGTAGAAGCCCACATGGTCCGGCTCACCCTGGCGCTGCAGTATCACGGCGCCGCTCTTGTCGATGAATGCACCTGTCTCGAGGCTGTCGCCGCGGATGCGCTTTTCGATCTCAACTGCGGCACGCCTGGCAGGTGTCGAAACATCAGGCGTTGATACGGGATGCCCCACGTCATAGACCGTGAACTCGCCAGTCGGCTGCCTGAACTTCGCATCCCGGACTTTCAACTGCTCGAGCGTTAGCCACTCGCCGTTTGGCTTGTAGAAGCTGTCGAGATCTCGCCCCTCCTTGTACAGCTGGAACCGGGTAGGCCCTAAAACCTCGAGTTTACGCGCGTCTGACTGGCGTTCGAGCCACTGACCGTAGCTCATGTCGGCCGGCACAGCACCGTCCATGCTGGCGCGTTGTTTCCCCGTCATTTCATCGATAGGAATGCCAAGTTCGCCCCATGACTTGGTGCGCGGCGTTGAGGTTGAACGGCAGTTGAAGTGCAGTCTGCCGGGACCCTGTAACCAAGGAATGCTGTGCCCGATCGGCTTATGAGTGCCGACCTCGTACGCCTTCTTGTCCCTGATGCGGCATGGCACGCTGGTCTTGGTATCAAGCGTACTTGTCCAATCTTCAGCGGCGATGATGTCCGAATTGGCCGCGTAAAGATTTTCTCGGGCTACAGCTGCCGTGTGACTGACAGCCGAGCGCACGATGGTAGCCAGATCCTGCCGGGGCCGCTCGAGGAAGCCATCAGCGTAGCCATTGACCTTGGTCCCGCGCACTGTGCGGATGATTTGGTCGGTCGTCTTGCCTTCGAGGTAACCGGTGCGCACAGCGTTGCGGATTTTCACCATCCGGTCAGCTTCGATGGTGCTGGCCCAATCACGCAGCAACCTCCCTTGGAGCGGCCTGGCCATAGCTGCGGCGTAAACTTGCTGGGCGGATACCCGAACCAATGGAAAGCGAACAAGGACCGGCTTCGGCAACGTCGTCGTGATCAGCTTTTGCTGCCAATCTATTTCGTAGCCTGTGAAGTCTTTAAGGTCCGTCTGAAGGCCTTCCATCACCTCAGAATAAGCGTCGGCATTGATGTCGCGAACCTGCTTCAACAGCAGTTCAAGTCGCTCAACGGTAAACGACTCGGGCGGCAGCCGTTGAAGCGCGTTGCCCAGCTCTTCTACCAGCTGGGAATCAGACCTGTTCAGGAGTGCGATGATGCGCCGGACGATGCCAACCTTGTACTGGTCCAGCGAGATCGCATGCGCAACACTCTCATCGGCAAGGACTTCGTTGACGGTAGCCATTTATAGCGCTCCGAGAGCTGGTCCTTGGTCGGCGATTTTCTGTTTCTCCTCGTCCCACTTGAGGTCCGTGGAGACCACGCCGCGGCGCTGGTACTCAGCGAACAGCGTCTGGTCGGATAGTCTGCCCTGAGCCGCCATATTGAGCAGCAGTGGCAAGGTCGTTTCCGGCGCGAAGTCCACGTCGAAATTGCCATTGACCTGCACATGGCCACCTTCAGCCTGTCCGGTGTACGCGGCGAAGAACTGGAATATCTGATCCAGCGCGTCTTCCAGCTGCCCCGCCATGGTTTCAAGCGGGCTCATCTCCTGAGCTGCCTCTTCCTCGGCCTGGGTCGCGGTTTTGACCGCCTGTTTTTCGCGCTGAAGCAATTTCGCACCGGCAATACGCATCTGGTCTTCGAGGTCCTGGAGCGATACACGCCCCGCCTCGATCGCCTTGCCAGTGTGTTCGACCCACTTCATTTCGCCGCCGGTTGGCAGCTTGGTCGCCGACGCCGTGCCGACTTTCAGCTCCCACTGATCATCATCGATCCCGGAAATTGCCAGCATCGGCACGCGCGCAACGTGCAGGATGTTGTCCTGATCGCTTTGCGACTGCCAATGCTTGACGTTGAGGTGTGCCAGTTCCAGCAGTGGCGGCGTAGCCGTCATGTAGCCGGTGCGACCTGTGTAAAAGGTGGTCAGCGGAATGACGCTGAGCGAATTTCTGCCTTCCTTATGGAGCAGCCATTCGTCTTTGTCGTTTGATTTGCGGTAGGTCGCCCAAGCGCCAGGAGTCAGCACGCGGATCTGCTGGATCGACTTGGTGCCGAATGCACCGTCGTCTTCCTCAACCGTCTCTATGTAGCGGAACTGGGTCAGTACATGCTCACCGGCCTGCGACGCCGAGCGCCACCCCAGAACTTGCTGGGCATGGATCAAGATTACGTAAGGGCGGACGCGAGCGGCTTGCTCTTCGGCTCGAGTGCGAATCAGTGCCTTGCCATCCGGGCCTACGGTCTGGGGGTAGTCAACCAGTACATGGCACAAGCCACGGGCCAGTGCATTCGCGAAAAACGTCTGCGCCCAAACCTGCAAGTTGTTGCCTTGACGGTCAATATTCTCCGCGTACTGCTGTAGCGATTCGGGAATGTCGTCGCTCAGCACCAAAGGCTCTGCAAACACCCGCCCTGTCATGTTCTTGACCGTCTCACTGTACGCTGGCAGCAGCGTGGACTGCTTAACGCGGCTGTCGTAATCCTCGCGCTCTTCCTTCGGCCACTTCGGCAGCAGCTTTGCACCGGCCACGCGCATCGCGCTCGTACCGCCCATGAGCGGGTCTACGATGTCCCAGTCCAGGCGCATGGCATCCACGGCCGGGATTGTTTTGCTTGGGTCATCGGACATGTCAAAGTCTCAGGGCGTTGGTGGTCGCTGTGCGCTTCACGATTGGGAACAGGTAGGCCAGCGGATAGCCCGCAGCGTCGATCACGTGATCGAGGCCTCCAGATTTGTCAGGCATGCCGTTCTTGTCGTACGCCTGCTGCTCGAGCGAGTCGGTCAGATTTGGGCAACGATTGGTGTTCACCAGCAGCCGGCGCTCACCCTGCCCGTTAAGAATCAGCGCGTTCACCGCGTTGACCCGATCCACAATGGCCGGGTTGGTGCTGTTCACGCGAACGCTAAGGCCTGCCTGACGCAGAATCGATAAGTCCGACTCGCTGGCATTCTTGCTGCTCGCGTTCTGGCCGCTGGCATCAGGGAATATCTGGACTGCATGCCCCTTGCGCTTGTAGCGCTCGACAATCAGCTCGGCCATGGTCGGCGTGTCGCGACCATCAGTGATCTCATCCACGGCCACGGGCAGTTGGTTTCGCAACACATAGACGACCGCGCTCATCTTGAGCCGGTTAAAGTCCATGCCTATCAGCACCGGCTCACCCTCTTCGAGCATGGCATCGGTGTGGTTTAGTTTGCGGTCGAAATCGGGGTAAACGCTGCCTGCATTGAGGTTTGTGAATCGACCTTCGATGTAGGCATCGATCAGCGCCGCCGGGTAACTGTCTCGCAGCGAATCGACGTAATCCTCAGGGAGAAACGGATTCGTGTAGGTCGCCGCCTGGACCATCACATAGCCGGGCTTTGGATTCTTGCCCCAGGTGTCATAGACGAACTGGAAGCCTTCCGGGGTTGTGTAGGCCGAAACCCGGTTAAAAGGCTTGTCGATATCAGCCGGCTGCTGCCTGTTCCGCGCGATGATCTTGCGCCAGGCCAATTGGGCCTGTGCCTTCTTCAGCGTGTCGATCTCGTCGACGTGCGCTCGATACGACTCGTAGCCGATGATCCTGGCCGGGTTCTCCAGCGTCCGCAGTACGAAGTCGCCGCATTGGGTCGAGCTGGAGTAGATGATGTTCTCTTGCTTGTTGTACTTGTACCGAATGCCCAGCTCTTGCAGCTTCTCTTCCATGCGAGGGGCAAGGATCAGACGCACAAGGTCGTAGGTCGGCTCGTACAGGGCAATCAGGGCGCTCGACGACGACAGCGCATCACGGATAGCGCAGTTTGCCAGCGTCTCCGTCTTACCTGTGCCGAACCCACCCACGAATGCCGGATACTTGTCAGGTAGTTGGAAGAACCGCGCTTGAGGCTCCGTCATCTGGAGCTTTAGCGTTCTGCCTTCCACCGACCACCTCAATTTCGATTTTCGTTACGGGCTGCTGCGGTGCCAGTCCAGCCTTAAGGGCAACCAGTTCAATGCGGCGTTTTTCGATCTCGATGCGCTTCAGTTCGGCATCGAGGTCAACATGTCCCGGCGGGCTGAGCATCCCCAGGTGGCGCATCACCAGTTCGAGCGCGCCCTTCTTGTCGCTCAGCTTGATCTTCTTGACGAACCCTATCGCGTCATCACCTGTACCAATCTCGGTGACGTCCATGCCTGCGACAGCTGCGGCTGTGTCATCGTCAAGCTCATGCAGTGGCTTCAGAGAGCCGTCAGCGTTGTAAGCTCGGCGAATGTCCACAAAGGCAAGGCGGCCAAGCTCCTGAAGGACGCGATCTGCCGTAATACCCGTTCGGGAAGACCGCTTCTGCATGCCTTCAGCGATGGCGGCTTGAACGTTAGGTTTTGTAAGGTTCTCTGCGGCGATGACTGCTGCTGTCTTTTGGCTGTATCCCGCACGGATCGCGGCTTGCGTGCCATTTAGGTCCTTCAGGTACTCCTCGACGAAGCGCTGCTGTTTTGCTGTCAGCGCCATAGGGAATCCTTTGTGACTTGGTGCCTCATTCTAGGAGGGCTTGAATTTATGGATCGCTGCCGATATTGGTAGGCATCAATCCCCGCGCGAGGAGAGCAGCATGGCAACCAGTAATGTCGATCGCTTTGACCGTTTGACCGGCGAAATCTTCGCTAAGCTTTTCCAGTCATTCCCTATGCCCATCGATTTGGATTACTACGATTACACGGAAATTATCGCGCCAGACCCAATTCATACTCCAGAAGGAGAGGTTCAAGTGGTTGAGGGGCAAGAGTTCTTCCAGGCATCTGTGAAGTGGCTCGTCGACAGCGGCTACTTATCTCTGGGTCGTCAGGTTCTCAGCTCAACCAAGATTCAACAATGCGTTCTGACCGCGCAGGCTCTTGCGGCATTGAAGGCAGTCCCTGACAGCCTTACTGGCAAAAGTATTGGCTCTCAGCTCCAAGAGGCAGCCCGAGGTGGCATGATTGACTCTGTCAAATCTCTTACCGGCAAGGCTTTAGGCATTGGTGTGGGCATGGGCTATACAGCGTTCACCAACTGGGCAAGCTCCTAGAATTTATCCGCGCCACGAGACGGAAGCACCCGGATTTGTGGCGCTATGGATAGGGCTGAAGCGGCTCACGATCGCCGCCCCACTGTTCCGGGAGCGTGCAGCGGGTCACCTGTAACGCGTACAGACGTTCGGGCAACCCTTGGTCGACTTCATATCCAGGCGCGGCAACGTAGATCCGTACCCGGTCTGTGCGGCACTCATAGGTGCGAAACACATAGCCGAGACCATTACCCATGATGAACACGGCCAGGGCGGCGCATATCCAGCGGGTGAGTCCTTTGACTGTCTTCATTGGTCAGGCCTCCGATCTCGGCGCCTGCCTTCATGATCCTCGGTTCTCCGCTCTCTCCTGCGCCGCTCACGGCCAATCGTCATTGCTTCAATGCGACGGTAAAAGTAGGCGGCGTTGAAGATGGTGAACCCCATGAACATCGTGCTCCATGGGCTGTTGCTCATCAGCTTCCAGGGCTCGAATACCCACAAGCAGATGTACGCAATCACATAGCAGAATGAGCCGGTGAGCATGAAGCCCACTTCGGCATTGTCAGCCTGCCTGCGAGCACCGGGCTTGAGGGCGAAGATGACCCCGCGCGCGAACACGGCACCAAAGGCGATGAAGGCCAGTAACGAGATGATTAGCATTACAGCGCTCCGGGAGGCTTGTACGATTCCACCCAGGTTTTGACCTTTGCTTCAATGACTGCGAGAACCGGGTAGGCGAAGAAGCCGAGCACCATGATGTAGCCCGACTTGAAGGTGTTTTCGTTGGGTATGAACTCGCCGGCGACTTTGCCGATGAAGAACGAGATCACAAGCTTTCCGATGAAGTTGCGCCAGGTGAAACGCACATCGGTTGATGGTGGGTAGAAGTAACTCGCTAGCCCGCCAAGCGTTCCGAGCAAGCCGAACTGGCTCCACGCCAAGATGAATTCAAGCATGGTCCGTACTCACTGTTCGGGTTGCTACCTCTTGTGGGTCGCGCGCACTGGTTAGGCCCTCAGTGATGGGCATTGAATAAAAAAGGCCGATTGGAGACGGCCAAGTGTGCTGGAGGAGCAGCGATGACATCTGTTGCTAATGAGTCCCTCGCTGAACTTGGCGATCAGAGGTTCCGAGGGATTAGAAAACGCGGGTAATAAAAAACCCGCTCAGCGTGAACTGGCGGGCTTTAAGAAATTTGGTGAGCCGGACAAGCGACTCGATGTTGCTATTTGAGCATCCCCGAATTGAATCGTGGCGCTCGAACGGTCAGGGCAGGCAGGCTGTTGACGTAGTAGGCGGTTGATGCGTTTGCCATAAGGTTAACTATGGTTTTTTGCAGAACTTTCTTCATACGACTACCTCCTTCATGTCCAGGTTGTTGCGTTTCGATTGGTGTATCAGTTTGGGCTTGCAGGAACCACATTAAAGCGACCCATATTAACCCGCCAATCATCAACAACCCGCCTCCCCCGATGCCACTAATGCCGCAGCATATCGTTGGGTCGTCACTCCTACACACGCAGGAATGACAGGATGGGGATAGATTCTCTCACCCTCTCACCGATGTCAATAGGCAATCACGCAGCATTTTGAATCAACAACCCCTCCTGCTCCAGTATCGCCCGCACCTCGGTCAGAGCGTCGTTGATCATGCCGTTCAACTTCTCTTTGATGCCGTCACGCCACCGGTAGCGTGTGGACTCGGGCGTCCCATCCAAATCCCACGTGTTCATGTCATAGAAGCTGTCAGGGAGGATGATCAGCTCTGTTTGCTGCGCCTCTGCTTTTGCCCTAGCCGAACGACCAGCCGCCAAGGCTGCGTTGACCATCGCCTCACGACGTCCTGGCGGGGTGTCCAAGGGGATTTCGACGGATACAGACGCAGGCCCCTTCCGCCGCTCGCCCTTGAGCTTTGGAATGGCCCAGGCAGTTACAGCCTTGTGCACAAAAAGCTCCGGCGCCGGACTGGCGATCAGAGGAATGATGCCGGTGATTGCCTGAAGCTTGCGCGCACGGTTCGTGCTGTATTTCGCTCCAAGAGCATTCCAATGGCGAGGGATGAGCAGGTGATGAAGGCGAGCCGAAAGCCAGTAATCGACTTGGGTTCTGTCCAGCCCGCCAGCATGACCACCAAGTGATGCCAAGCACCCGGTGTCTTCCTCGTTCGAGCTGTACAGCTTCTGCCACGCTTGGCCTTTAGAAGCCCCTTTCTCGCCAGCCGCCAATGCAGCGACAACTGCGCCTGATACGCTGGAATAAATCATGCTGCCTCTCCCCGTTTCAATTCTCTGGTCTTCGCCCGGTACAGCGCGGTCAGCGCTTTCAGTTCTTCAATCGTGTATTTCTTCGGCTCATGCGGTCCCTCTAGCCAAGTGACCTTCTCTTCACCGATCCGCCGTACCAGCTCAAGCCGGTAATTCACTAGGTCGCCCGACTTGTGGGTGTTGCATGGGGCGCATTGTTTCCAGACGTTCAGCGGCTCGAAGCGGAGTGCCGGGTGTGCCGAGACCGTCCGATAGTGCCCTGCGTGCCATTGGCCGTCGTGATGGCGGCCGCAACTCACGCAAGGCAACAATGCATCCCGCGCGCGAACCCATGCGTTGAATGCGGTCTGCGTGTCTTTGAGGTGTTCCGCCCTGCTCTTCAGCTTCTCCTTGCGAACCTTGATTTCCCGGCGCTCGCGCTGGGCGATGGATTTGCGCTGCTTCTCCTGCGCCTGGCGGGCCAACACGACTGCGCAGTCTGGCGAGCACCATTTCTGAAAGCTGCGGGTCGGCGTGAAGGTCGCACCACACCCCGCCACACGGCAGCGCTTCGGCCGCATCGGTTTTTCGGATTGAGAAATCACAGACCGACTCCGAACTGAAACTCCACCTGATGGTGCGGATAACCGGCCTCGATCAGGCCGATTAAACTGGTTAAGACGCCCTTGAGGACCTGATAAGTCTTCATGCTGGCACCTCGTGGGACTTGGCTTGATCAGGGACGAAGTCCCCGCGCAGAGGCATCAGATGACGCTCCTCAACTAGCGCAACACCGCCGAGATCGACCCAGCCACCGCTGCTCAAGCTCGCAGATAACCCGCTGCCCTCTACCAGCCAACACTCAGGTCCTTTATTTTTCACATGGCGGCCATCTGGCAGGTAGAAGCCCGCCTCGGGTGCAAGCTTGATCGTGAGACTAACGGCCTTGCCGATGTTGGGAGAAATCCCCTTGTTTGAGCCGACGATGATCGCGAGATCGCCCGGCTTGAATTGATGGCTCATCAGTACCGGCCCTCCCACAGATCCTTCTGCGTCCAGCGCACCTGATGCTCGGCGCCAAACGCAGAAACCCATTCGATCAGTTCGGCGCATTTGCTCACGCTCAGCTTGCTGGTGCGCTCGTACAGGACGTCGATGCCCTTTCCATCGATGGCTGGGATCATCTGGATGGTTTCGCCGCTCTCCCGCAGCCAGGCAGCGGTGCAGAGACGTTTCCAGACCGTTACGTCCCACTTACGACCTGCGTGTTCAACCTGTCGGGAGATATCTGCAAGCATGGCGTGGAGCTTTTTGTTCTGATCGCCGTTGCGGTCAGGCTCCTTGATCACGATGAGCTTTGGCTTCGTAAAGTCGGTGGCGTAAAGGACGCCCATGAGGCGGCTCGTGTCGTCACGGCTACGCATAATGAATTCAGTCATGGTCGCCTCCACTGCTCATGGCGGCGTCGATGGCATCGCGAACGGTGGCGAAAGGCCCGTCAACAACCCATCGGTTTCCCTCATGAATATCTGTGCCGTATGCCTCACACTCCTCTTCAAGACGATCCAAGCGCTCCGCATCCTTGCGTAGCGCATCGTTCTCGGCTATCAGCTTTTTAAGCTGGTCAGCCTGCGCCTGCAGATGGGAAGCGAAGTCGTCACAGCGTTTGCGCAATACATCAGCCCGGTGCATGCCCAGTTCGGACCCGTGGGCGGTCTCCTGCACCCAATCGGTCTTGTCGCTGAACTCTTTGTAGGCGACTTCGAAATGCTGTAAACGCTCAATCTCCGCGATCAGCTCCAGCACTGCGGCAGGGTTGGCGGCCAACACCAGATCGGCGTAGTCCTTGTTCTGCGACATGAAGTCTGGGAAAGAGCGGTTCTGATGCACATCGAAGACAATGCCGTTGTCATTACGGATGTACAGGGCGCCATAGCTCTGTATGAACCTCAACGGCTGGTGACCTTTGCAGCGCTCGGCTATGGCTTTCAAATCCTGAATTTCGGTCATTTGAACAACACCCCCATATCCACCGGCCTACTGTCCTGAGCCTTCCCACCCATACCCGACATGGCGAGGAGGATGACGATTACGATTGCTGTCCAGATGGTGTTGGTCATGGGCGCGGCTCCCGCGGCTGACGCATGTAAAAGTTCGTCACGACCTCTGCTAGAAACCGGGCACCAAACTCAGAAAGCCCGCTTGAAAACTCAGAAGCTGCCGTGGCTCGCTGGCTGAACTCTTTGTCCAGACGCTCAGCTACCGCGCTGCAAAACCCGGCGATATCCTCGGCGTCCATCTCCTTCACAAGCTTGTCGACAGAAAGGAAAACCGTCGTCTGCGTGGTAACTCCAAGAACTTCGCTCATACGCATCCCCTGATAACGCGGATCTTGCTTTCCGATCGGTTGGCCTGGAGCAGGCAAATCGAGCAGGTCGCCTGCCCTTCCCCAGCAATCGCACGGCTCGATACCGTCTTCCCGCACTTGGCTACCAGATGGCCGAAATCGGCTTGGGCTTTGAGCAGGTGTTTGTGTTTAGTGACGATCATCAGAACCCCTCCTTGCCGCGCTGCGACTCCCAAGTGAACAGCACCAGCTTCCCGCCGTTCTCACGTAGACGATCGACGACGCGATCACCCATGTAGGTCGGCAGTTCGTCACGGCCACGGTTGGAAATTACGATGGTTGGCTTCATGGCCTCGTACCGGGAGTTGATCAGCTCGAACATCACCGTGCGCTCGAACTCAGTGGCGTTCTGCACGCCAACCTCATCAAGGATCAGCAGGTCAGGCGCTGCGAACAGTTGGTAGGCCTGCACTTCGTTGTGCGCGGTATCGCGGTCGAACGAAGATTTGACGTGACGGATCACCGAGCCAGCGGTGACGTACAGCGCGGCCAGGCTGAATTCGCGGATGATGTGGTTCCCAACGGCGGTGGCGAGGTGTGTCTTGCCGGTTCCGACGTTGCCCAGCAGCATCAGGCTACGACCGCGCTGGGCGTGTGCAGGGAAGTTTTCGGCGTACTCCCGGCAGATGTTCGCCGCCTGCTTCTGCTCCGCACTACTGACACGGAAATTGGCAAAGGTGCGGTCTGAGAAGCGCGGCGGGATGCAAGAGCGGCCGACGCGGGATTCGATCGAGCGACGGGTGTTCTCCCGGATGATTTTCTCTTGCTCGATCCGATCAGCTTCCGCGCGTCTTTCCTCAGCGCACTGCTGGCAGCCAGACCAGACCGCTGGGCGAGCCTTGCCCAAGCCGGTCAGAAAGTCGGTGTAGGCGCCGTGATCGGAGCACACTCGCTTCTCGCTCGAAATGGTCTTGCCGAAGTCGCCCATCATGCTCACGACGTTAGATACGGTACGAGCCATCGTCATTCCTCCCGCCGTTTCCGGCCGCGTGATTGACCTGATTTAGGTTGACGTGACGTGACTGCGTGACGGCCTGCGGGGCGCTGGCAAAGCGTTTGATGATCCAAGACGAGTCAAAACCCTGCCAGCCATTGAGAACCGCGATATCGACCGCTGCATCGGCGGCGATGCCAACGGCGGCGCATTTGGCGAGCTCGGCGTTCACGTTGGCCCAGACCTTGGCGGTAATCGGCGCTCGCTTGGTTTTGCGAAGAGCGAGGTAATCAGCGATCTGCTGTTCGCTTACACCGTGCGGATTGTCAGCGAGCAACTGAGCCTTGCCGAACGGAGCCTTGCGGTCAGGCTTTGGCCCGGACGGCTCTTGGGGCGGATTAATCTCTTCCGAAGGAAGAGTTAATAGGGGTTCTTTCTTTGTATAAGGAAGGCAAGTTGCCGTTTTGGTCTCACTCGTTTCCTGTCTCAGTGAGACGATATTGTCTGAGTGAGACGTTTTGGTCTCAGTGAGATTAGGCTGTTTTTGCTCGTAGAAAACCCATTCGGAAACCGGTGAGATACCGATATCGCCACGGCTTCCGCCGACGCGATAGATAATTCGGCGTTCGAGCAAATGGCTGATGGCCTTCGACGTCACGTCGCGGCGCATGTTGGTGTGTTTGCCGAGGTCGTCGGCGGTCAGGCGCTTCGTTTCTACCTGGTACCCGATTGTCTGCCGGGCGATTGCCATGACGACACGAAGCTCGCGCGCAGGCAGGTCGACGGTGGAAAGCGCCTCCATTACGGAATTGTCCATTCGGGTGAACCCTCGGGACTTGTCAAATGAGACGATGTTTGTCATGATTTTTCTCGCTTACTGCTTTGCTGAAGAACCGCCATGCCCGGCGGTTTTTTTGTGTCTGAAATTCAGGCGACCTTCACGGACTGCTTGAACACCTCCAGGCTGACGATCACCTCGTCGGCTTCCTTGATCAGCTCCGACTTTTCGCGCGAGCACACATGGCCGTCTGCTTGAGCGTCGTGAGCCAGTCGAGTGACATCAGCCAGATCGACATGCAGGCGCATCAGCGCGGAGTTCAGATCGGTAGGTGCTGGTTTGTCGCGCGCAACTAGGTCAAAGCCAAACTCCGACGCCAGCGCGATCAGCGGGCGCATATCGCCGGTGTGCAGCAGCACGCCGTACAGGTGCTCGATGGTCAGGTGGTGGGCGTCGTTGTCCGGGTTCGCGCGTTGCAGCAGGCTCACGTGCGGAACACCCATCTTTGCCGCCAGTGCCTTGGGCTCGTTGCCCTTCACCGCCGACTGGCACGCATCCAAAAAGTCTTCCATTCGTAAAACCTCGTTACGTTTTCCGTGGTGGCTCAGTGCCAACATCGGGATGATTCGGTTACCAACTGATGAGGGATGACCCCATGACCGACTCTTCCGAACTCCAGGGCGAGATAACCGCCCTCTGCTGCTTTGTAGGTGCCTTGGCATCCACCCTGCCCCTGTCTTCTCAGATGAGGCTCTGGCCTGCGTTCGAGCTGAAGGCCAATCATTTACGTGACCAGTTGAGCCAAGAGGCTCTGCGCGGCTTTGAGCAGGCGACTGTGTCACTCAGCTCTAAGCCGCCATCTCGGCCCATGGGAACGATGGGCAAAGGGTTTCTTTCTTGAACTCACCCTCGGTTAGCGCCTCTGCCCGCTTCGCAACAATCGGAGACATCCCGTGCTTGCCACGAACCCAGCCAGAGACGGTGCTTTGATCAACCTTGAGCTTTTCGGCGGTGGTTTCCTGCGTCCCGAAGAAGGTGACGAGGTCCTGGAAAATAGTGTTCATATCGACCCTCCATACGGGAATACCCATATCGTAGTGTATGGGAATACCGATTTGCAAGCATATGGGAGCGCCCGTAATACTCGCCACATGGAATTCAAAGACCGCTTGAAGGCCGCTCGCCGCCATGCTCAGCTAAATCAGGCAGAGCTTGCGGAGCGGGCCGGTATCACCCAAACATCGATCTCCGATTTAGAACGGGGTAAATCAAAGGCCACTGCGCACGTTGCGAAGATCGCAAGCGTCTGCGGCGTGGATGCTCTGTGGCTTTCTGAAGGTAAAGGCCAGATGGTTCCCGGCTCCAGCCCCGCAGCTGATGAACCTTCTAATGTGGCGATGGCTGTACAGCCCAATATGGCGTTTCGCTACCCGGTCATCTCTTGGGTTGTTGCGGGGGATTGGGCAGAGGCCGTTGAGCCCTACCCGCCTGGCTTCTCAGATCGCTACGAGATGTCTGATTACGACTCAAAGGGTCCGGCTTTCTGGCTTGAGGTGAAGGGAGACTCGATGACCTCTCCATCAGGCGTGAGCGTCCCGGAGGGGATGATGATCCTGGTTGATACTGAGGCCGACGTTAAGCCTGGAAAGCTGGTAATCGCTAAGCTACCCAGCAGCAACGAAGCAACCTTCAAGAAGCTCGTCGAGGATGGGGGCATCAGGTATCTAAAACCGCTGAACCCTGACTACAAGATGGTTGAATGCGACGAAAACTGCCGCATCATTGGCGTGGTAGTCAGAGCGTTGATGAAGCTGTGATCTAAATATTCAAGGGAGTGAGCCGTGCGTAATATTTCTGCTGTAGCCCTGGCGCTGTCGTTGGCCGGATGTGAAACGAGGCCACCGGAACCTCCACCTGCCATTGATCCAATGGCCGTGTGTTACTCAAAGCCCCAGTGCGATGCAATGTGGTCAGAGGCCATCGTCCAGCTCCAGAACCTTAGCGGAATGAGATTGCAGACGGCCACTGATACGTACATTCAGACGTACAACGCCTCTGACTTCAACCGGCTTTCCGCCGTAGCTCGGAAGATTCCAAAGCCCGACGGGTCAACGGTGATCGACGCTGGCTTTAGCTGCAACTACTGCGGGAATCTGTCCTACCGAGCGCTTAATCTGTTCACAGGCAGCGTTAAATTTGCAGGGCAAGGCTTCCCTGTTCCAGGCCAGGCAAGCAGCGCTCCGGTCGCCACTCCTACGCCAAGCCATAGCGCCGACGATTACAGAAAGGCTTTCAGTCAGTAAGGGTCCGTGACGCCAAGTGGCCGAGGTCGGTGCTGGCTTGAATCCTTAATCACACATCAATTCATGACACCGCTCAGTCCACGCGCTGAGCACAAGCGCGGAGCTAGGGATGGCGAAAGCCGGTAAAATTCCATACGTGGATGCGATTTCATCGATCGCCCTCCCCAAAACCTGGGCAGGCGCATCACTGATCAGATGGAAGTCCACTGGCGGCAAAGGCTCTCCGGCCGCACACAAATGCCGTATTCCGTTGTCCGTTAACAACGTTGTACAGGAAGGATTATTTGTGGATCTCTTCTACAAATACAGCGGGATTGCTGGGCTTCCTGACAAGGTATGCATGGCATTTGTTGCACACAACGCGAGGCTGATGGCGTTAGATGAAAACGGGCCCAGTCAGCATGTAAACGTGGTCGGCAAGCAGATGCCGTTTTACGGAAAAGTCGCGGATCATCCTCACCTTCATTTTCCTGTGGAGGAAGCGTCCTCCGGCTATGCTGAACCCATTGATCGGCAGGCCATTGGTCAGCTATGGCGATTGTTCCTTGAGCGTGCCAACATCAATGAAGCACCGACGTTTACCCTCCCACCCAAGGGGCCGCAGCAAGACGAGAGCGGACAGATGGATCTCCTATGAAATGTACAGACATCAGCAGGCAGTTAGGTTTCACCTGCAGCCCAATCAGCGATGGCCTGACCTACATTCAGTCTCCAATCACGCTCTCGTTCGATGGGGCGGCCATTGGCGCGTTCATTCAGGATATTGGCCGGGGCTTGTTCCGGATCAGTGACAACTCGGACATCTTGTTCACTGCAATGACGCACGGCTTGGCCACAGATCAGCGCCGGGCTAAAAAATTTGCCGAGATAGCTAAGGTCAGCGGTATAGAAATCTCTGAGAATGGCGAGCTGCACACGGTTTGCACCGAGGATCAGATAGGTTTCAAAATGGCTCGGTTCATTGAGGCTGCGTCCAGAATTGGAGACGCATGCGATGACATGCTGGTTGTGCGCGAACCCAAGTTTCAACGAAAAGTTGGGGCGATCTTGAGTAAGCGATTCAAAGACAGGCTGCGTACCGACTTTCCGTTAAGCGGCGCAAGCGGTCACCAGCTGATGTTTCCGTTCGTTTTGAGTCCGGGAACACCTCAACAAATGGTCATTCAAGCGATTCCTATTGCATCTGGCGGAAAGCCTCATTGGGCAAGCATCTACGGCGCGGTCGGAAAAATGGGTGACCTCAAGAATTCTGGAGATCGCACCAAGCGCACGGTCATATTGCAGCGCGGCGAAGAGGAAGCCACTCAGCAAGCTGTAGCCGCTTTGGCCGAAACGACTTCCATCATAGTCTACGATGGTAACAACGAGCGCCTTTACGATGCCTTGATGGCTGCAGCTTAAACTTACATTGAAGAAAAGCCCGGCCCAGCGCCGGGCTTTTCGTTTCTGCTAGACCCCCTTCGCATAGGCTAAGACGGAAGATCTCTGAAGTCCTCGATGAATAGTCGGCGTCTCTTCTTCTCCACCGTACCACTCGATCTGCACCCGGTAAGGAATGCGACCGCTCAAGTCTTTCATGAGCCGATCTGAGCATCTGAACCAGGTGCACAGCGAGTCCTCGTCGCCAGACGCGGCGATGATTTCCACTGCGATGTCCAAATCGCTTTCCGGGCTATGATCACATCGCGCCCGGCTTCCAAATACCCATGCCGCCGCTATCTCCGGGTTTGCTGCTGCCCAGGAAGCCACAGTTTCAACAATCTCTTCAAGCCCCACGCTTAGCTACTCCCGATGGGAAAGCGGTGCTTATAGCACGTCTTCCGGGCCCGTCGATCTCAATCGAAATCGCAGTATTGTTCGACAACGAAGCCAAGGAGAACATTTGTACTCCTGCCCTATTGCGAATCCGTTGGATCCTTTTTACTGTATGCATATCCAGTAACAAAAAAGGAGGTTCACAATGCTTCGGCAACCTGAATTCAGCCAGACAAAGCCTCGCTCCTATGAACAGATTGGCCATCGTGTAAGAGAAATCATCAGCGACCCAAAGGTACAGAAGATTCAGTTCGTCACCATCTCCAGGCTCCCTAACGAAAGCCCGTCCGACTGGCGCCGCCTACTGAATGAGATGGCTGGCACGGCTGGCATCAAGATCGAGGAAGTCGAGGACGGTGCCTACAGAGTGGGCTGGCGGGAATACCACGAAAACTGAATTGAGCCCGCCAAGTGCGGGCTTTTTGTCGTCTGCCTATAAATTTATGGGAATACCCATTGACATGAAATATGGGCACTCCTATATTTCACCCATCGCAGCGACAAACCGCAGCGACAGGGCCTCAAGAGACCCGCCGCTCTTTAACAACCAGCGCCATGAACGACTACCCGGCCAAACCGGTTAGGTCACTCCCGGCACCATCGGTGGGAGGTCAGTAAACCGAAGGAAACAAACCGCTGCGCTTGTGAGGCGACCGGCGCCAGATGAAAGCCATTGAGGGGCTGATTCTGGCGAGGTGATGACCGAACTGTGCGAATGACCCTGACGGGCGTAGTGAGTGACAAGACAGAATCCTGAGCGGGGTTATCCGCCTGCTGGACTCCCAAGCACAAAAAGGGATAGCCCTTCCGCACTGCGGGCTCAATGGTGATGCGGTGACAGTCGGAAAGACGGCCCGTCGGCATTCGCAAGAGTGCCCATCGGGAAACACCCTGCCGATAGTTGCCATTGCCGTGCTTGCCGGTGGATAGCCATGAATATCGGGCAAGACAGGGTGCTTCACCGATGCGGACGAAACTGCGGCCTATAAACGCCCACCTGCATCACTCGGCGAATAGCTCAACCCGCATTGCGCAGGGTCAGCGCCAACCTGGTATTGGCGAGCTATCTCGATCTGGCACGAGCGCCGTGACAGCCGGCAACAGACCGGCACCCCATTCAACAGGTAGCCACTGCCTTCCCAGTGAGCGAGCAATAGGAGATTGCGATGCGTCTTGAAGTCCAGGACGAACCAGTAACCGGCGGATATCGAATCATCGATACTGAACGGCATGAGGGCTATCAGGGTGTGGCTACCGTTACTCAGCGTGATGCTCACCCTATGGTTTATGATTGCTTGATCAGCCACGACGAAGCCCTTGAGCGTGCGAAGGTAATGGCAGCCGCGCCTGATTTGCTGGAAGCGCTGAAAATCATCGTGAATAACGCCGAGCAACGCGTTTTTGAAGATTGGCTTGTTCGGATGGCCCCCAGCGGAGATTGCGATTCCGTTCAGTCGCAATGGCTTGAAAGTTCTGACTACGACGACTTCGCATCTGAGTGGCATCTGCAGATAACTGCCATCGCAAAAGCCACCGCGTAACACCCCTCCCACACCCTCCCGAACACAAAACAACTGCTCCATCCCCGCTGCCCATCGGCGCTAACGCGTTCTCGATGTAGCAGTCGTTTGTGTTTGGTTAATCCCCGCCTACGGAGGCGATCATGAACTCATTCGCAAGAGCGCAAGCGCGCTGGGACAACATGCAGCCGGATGACGACTCCGGCTACGAGGAAGCGGCAAATCGCTGGATCGAAGACACCGCAGAGAACCTGATGCGGGGTTGTGACATGGTGATTCGCCGCCGGTTTTCATCGCCGATCGTGGTGAAGTATTCAGCCTACCTGAGCGCGGTTCAGCAGCATCTGAATCAGCGCCAGATCGACGGCCTGGATGACGAAGACTTCTTCGCTCAATTGGTCATCGTCTCAGCTGGCGGCGCGCCCGGAAGGACGCTTGCCGCTGCTCTGCTGGGTGAAGGTACAACATCCATGGGCAAGCTGTTCGATATCGCGGTAGAGCTGGTCACTCCGCACGCTGAGGCCGGGCTTGAGGCTGAGGCAGAGGACGCCGACCTATGAGCCGCGCATCCATTGAAGCAGTCATCGAGGCGATATCCACTCACCAGAACCCGGATCTTGCGTCTGGCCTGGCTGAGGGTCTGGTCATCGCCTACTTCACCTCGTCAGTCATTACCGCTGACGACTTCAAAGCCTATTGCGCTCAGATAAGGGATATCAGCCTAGAGCGCTCTGCAAGGAGAGCGGCATGACTACTCCAGTCGTTCCATCACTGATCGATGAGCAGCTTGAAGAAGTCACCACCAGGGTGCGCGGCACATTCTGCTTTCCGCCGGGCATGCGTGTTGCTGATCTGCCCTTTCCAATGAAGGCTGATTGGCTGAAGCGCCGCCCCATCGCGAGGCCGAAGCCATGCCGGTGACCCGCCAGCAGGCCCACCGCTGGGCATTCTGGCGCGGCAGCTTCTTCACTCTGTTGTTTTGCACCGCCTGGATGATCGCCAGCGCCTACGCACCGCACTGATTCAACCCCTACCCCATTCAATCGCAGCGCCCCGGCACACGGATGGCGCGGGAGACAAGCATGTCCGACAAAACCAGAATTTGGGACCAGGTCAACACGACCGACCCGAGCGCTACGAAGAACTTCACCGGCATGGGCGGCTTCAAGGGCACAGCGATCAAGCCAACCTATCTCATGCGCAAAGCGACCGAAGTGTTCGGTCCATGCGGTGAGGGCTGGGGCTGGACGGTGCTGGAGGACCGCTTCGACGAAGGCGGCCCTCTTCAGGCCCCGACCAAAGAGTGGCCTGAAGCACCGCGCATTAACGCCAAGCTGCACACCATAAAGATTGAGCTGTGGTACCTGGGCAAGGACGGTCAGAAATGCACGGTCCAGCACTACGGCCACACCCCTTTCGTGTTGCTTCAGCAAGGAAAAATCATCACCGACTGGGAGGCGGCAAAAAAATCGCTGACCGACGCGATCGGCAAGTGCCTTCAGCCGCTCGGGTTCGCTGCGGACATCCACATGGGCCTGTTCGACGACGCAGCGTACGTCGAAGCCGTGCGCGACGAGGTGGCGCTCGAGAAAGCTGAAGACAGGGTTGAGGAGGAAGAGCGTCAGAAACAGGCGCGCCTCGACTACATCCAGTCTGTTGTTGACCTCCTTAAAGGGGCTCAGTCAGCGAACGAGCTCAAGAAAATCCACGACGTGGCAGTAAAGAAACTCGCCGCCCGCAATGACAACAAGGCCGTTACCCGCATCGCTCGCGAGTACGACGAACAGAAACCACGATTCCAGCAGGAGGTCGCGTAATGACTGCACTCTATCAAATCAGCAAAGAGTTTCAGGAATTGGCCGTTTTGGCGGAGAACGCCGACGAGGATCTAGCCATCGCGCTTCACGACACCATGGGTGCGATTCAGGCCGAGTTTGATGACAAGGGCAAGGCCATTGCCATGCTCACGCTCAACATTGACGGCGACCTTGAGGCGATCCAGTCGCAGATTGACCGACTCACAGAGCGCAAGCGGATCATCACGAACCGCAAGGAATCGCTGAAGGAGTATCTGCGCACCAACATGGAGGCGTCGGGCATCACGAAGATCAGCCACCCTCTTTTCACCATCGCGCTCGGCAAAGGCCGGCCGGTTGTAGTGATCGACAACGAGAAAGCCATTCCTGAGGACTACTTCAACACCAAGGTCACCAGCACGCCCGATAAGGCGATGATTGCCAAGGCCATCAAAGACGGCTTTGAAGTGCCCGGTGCGCATTCAGAAATTGGAAAATCTTCAATATCCATCAAGTGAGGTTGCCATGGCAGTTTCCCTCGAACTTAGCAGCATCCAGCACAACCGGGTCGAGTCGGCCCGGCTCGCCCAGGCCATGGCGGAGTACGAAGCCCGCGAGGGCAAGATCACCTATGGAGAATGCTTCACTGGCAAGCCGAACCCGCCCAAGCGGCGGGACTGGGTAGACCCTGAAACGGTGCTCAAGCGCAAACCGTCGCGAATCTCGGCTGCCGAGCGCAAGCGCCTTCGGCAAATGGCGGAGACGATATGAGCAAGCGCAAACCCTGCAACCGCAAGGCCCAGATTGAGCGCAGTCTACGCGCTCTGCTAGGCACCAATCATGCCGCCGTGATCAGCATTGACCCGAGCGGCTTGCAGATCATGGTCAACTGGAAGAACGGTAAGCAGATCAGGTCGCGACAGGTCGCCGACGCGCTCTGCGATATCTCGCACCGCTGGACGATGCACATCGCCGGGATCTGCATTCAGAGCGACGGCGCCCAGTACATCAAGATGACAGTCTTCACGCCCGACGGCATTCATCGGGTGGAAAAGCTGTCGGACGTCGTCGAGCACTTCTATGACGAAGTGAAGGCTGAATGCAATGCGAACCACCTGGTGGGAATGGGCTGGCTGGCAGTGCCCGACACGGTCGAGGTGACCGAAAGACAGGTCGCTGCCCTGCTCTCTTCAATTGGAGCTTGGAACCAAGTCAGGGTCGCGGCATGAGGCGCACCAGCAGACTTGTCGCCCAGCGCCGGCGGCAAGAACACATTCACCTTCCGCCCAGCGGATTGACGGAGCCAGGCAATGGCAGTGGATCAGAAAGAGCGCAGCGCCAAGTCCGCGAAGAAGCGCGAGGAGTTCGACGAGAAGGAGTTGCGCCACCGGGTCCGGCTCGGAACCCGGCAGAAGCTTGAAGAGCTGATGCAGTGGAACGACATCGAGGAGATCAGCGAGGCGGTACAGAACCTTATTCTGAACGCTCATGCCCTCGGGCCGACGCTGTCATTCGAAGCAGTTGGCAGCCCGCGCCACAAAGTCACGGTTAGCGAAAACGTGGCGCGGATGTTTGAGCGTGAATCGCGACGGGAAATTGCGCGCGATTCGGGGGGCGAGGTTATCAACCCTCCTTTGTAACAGCTGAGCGTGACACGTTGATACGTCGACCGAACGGTGGGTAAACAGACATGCTATCGGTCACCTCATAAGTAGCTATCACTTCGCCGTCGGCATTGAGCTCATCGTACCAATAGATATCGGTGTCCTCGCCCTTGCGTGCTCCTTTTGCCTCCATCCCCTTATCGACGAGCGTATGGCCCCCGGGGATAGGCATTTTCCTGAAATGCTCTTCCACGTACATCTCCTTGACCCGGCCCCATGCCGGTCACCACGTATAGCCCACCACCAACCTATTCGCCACCGAACTTTCGGAGGATCACGCTTATGACCGACAAACCACTCAAGGCCTACCACGTCGGGGAAGATTCCGAAGGCGGGCATGTGATCACCTTTGCAACTAACAGCGCCACGGCTCGTCGAGAAGGCGGGAATGAAATGGGGCTGGAATTCAACGAGGTGAGTTTTTGCAGGCGCGCCCAATGGGCGGATCAGTTCGCCGGCCAGCCGTTTATTCCGGCAAAGGCCTATCACGAACAGGGCTGGTGGCTGTATTGCGGCCAATGCGAAACGCAGCTCTACGAAGATGCTGAGGATGATGACGGCAACCCTCTGATCATCGTGTACGACGGCAGACGCGCCTACTGCGACCAGAATTGCAAGGACAGCCATGATCGCGAGATCGCCGAGCTGAATGCTCGTGGTGAGGCATTCAAGGAAAAACTGAAAGGTCGGCCAGATCTGGAATTTTCCGATGTTCAAGCGGGATGGCCACGAATCACGATGTCCGCGAAGTTCAAGTTTGCAGGCTGCCAATACGGCGGATCAGTACGAGATCAGGAAGGTGATGGACACCTGACCTGGTACATCGCGCAGGTTGATCAACTCGCTTGGGATGAGTATGAAGCAAAGCGCGATGCAGCCTGATCACACCACCGCATCAGCCGCCACCTCAATTTCATAGATGGCGGCCGGTACGTGCTCCGAATCGTAAGCCTTGTATTGAAGCAACGCTTCGATTGCTGCTTCTGTCAGTTCGTCAACGACGAGGCCCTGCTTCCCGGCCGCAATCAGCACGGCCTTCAGCGCCAACACTAACGCCCTTTCCCTGTCTTCGCTCATGACAGTTTCCTCCCTGTGTAAAGATAGGCATAGCCAGTGATCAACAATGATGAGATCGCCAACAACGTTTCTATGACTATGAAACATTTATCCCGTGAGCCGTCGAACGAGAACAGTAAACGTGTTCAGCGGCTTGCCAGACACAATGACTGTTGTAAGTTTCGAGCATTACTAGATCGTTACGCGGATTAAATACTCTCGTTTTTTCAGCATAGCGTTTCATAGCATCAAGAGCTCTACTTGGAACAGGTACTATTTGCTGAGCCTGATAATTAATAAACATGAATGATACAAAGTTGTGTGAGTCTAGGTTAAAAAACTCCATTCGGATGTTGTTATCCACATTCCCTAATACTATGCCGCGATCACAGAGCAAGACACCGCCATCAGCCAAATCGACGTCGTAGCTGAAAACCGTGAAGTCCTTAACTAGGCTTGTGTTTTCCATCAATTCCTTGACTAAAGTTTCCAAGAAGTTCAAACCGTGATCTAAAGGCTGAAGGATCAAAAGGCACATAGCTTTGAGCCAGTCGTTATATTCTTCCTCTGTGACTTCATATTGTTCACAGATTCTCGAAGCTTGGGTGCGCTGACCTTCGTCCATTTTAAGGAACTGATTCGCTAAAGCCTGATTGCCTGGCAGAACGCCCTTCAGAGCTTGCAGACTATTTAACGTATTTCTTATCGAGTACGGATTCCTGAACGAGTTCATTAATTTGAGGAGATATAACTTTAAGAATTCTGATTTTATATCTACTTCACTCGGATTCTGCAGCTTCTGCAACAGTGACTGGGTGACCAGCCCGATGTCATTTTCATATTGGTGAAACGCCGCCTCTAAGTTTTGCTGACCACCCCCTTCTAGCATTCGCAGAGCGTACAAATCCCTCGCGGCAAGATTTTTTTCTATTTTTACGCCATTAATATCTGTCAAAGCGACTAGTTTATTTTCCGCATCCACAATCTTAAATTTATAAATACGCTGATTGTGCTGAATTACGGAACGATCAATAGCATTCAATCGCTGTTCAACTTGCGAAATATAGTGATGGTTACGCGCGTTGCTCTTTTCCATTATTTCAATCTCCCTGTTGGCAAAACATCGGACCATCAAATCACCAGACCGACATAAATACCCCAATTCCACGAATCACGCCACTGGCGAGGATCAGCGATGCCCGCCTATTACAACGAAATTGACCCATACGCCGCCCAGTGGCTGCGCAACCTGATAGACGCCGGCCACATCGCGCATGGCGTCGTAGATGAACGGAGTATTGAGGATGTCCGCCCAAGCGATCTTGCCGGATTCACGCAGTGCCATTTCTTCGCCGGCGTCGGCGTCTGGTCACTCGCTCTTCGTCGAGCCGGATGGCCAGATGACGTTCCTGTTTGGACCGGCAGTTGCCCATGCCAGCCTTTCAGCGCGGCAGGCGCTGGAGCTGGGTTTGCGGACCCAAGGCACCTTTGGCCAACTTTTGCCTGGCTCATCAAGCAGTGCCGCCCTCCAATCATCTTTGGAGAACAGGTTGCGAGCAAGACTGTCGAGCCTTGGGTCGACCTTGTACACGCTGACGTGGAAGCCATGGAATACGCCTTCGGGGCCGTCCCGTTTCCGTCTGCGGGCGTCGGTGCGCCGCATATTCGAGACCGACTCTTCTGGGTGGCCAACGCCACAGACAAGCGACAGCACAGGCGGCGGCCAAGCGGCGAGAGCAATGGGCGCAACGCGGCATGGTTCGAATCTGAACGACTTTGCGATGCTGGCAGGCTGGCCTACACCAATGGCGGGTACGCCAGCACAGAACGGCAACAATGCGGCGGGGAACAACGACAGCAGCAGGAAAACAGTTTCTGTTGTGAATTGGTCAGGGTGGGCCACCCCAACAACCAGGGACTGGAAATCGGGCGGTGCCGACCTGACCAAATCTCTAGTGCGCAAGGACGGGAAGCTGCGCAACGACCTGCTGGATTATCAAGCGTTCCTGGCTGGGCCGGCTCGGCTAACGGACTGTGGTCAGGTGCTGATTGGATCAGCTGCCGGGACGGCAAGTGGAGGCCAATTGAACCCGGCCTTGAGCCGCTGGCTCATGGGGCTACCTCCAGAGTGGGACGACTGCGCGCCTACGGAAACGCCATCAATGCTGAAGCGGCGACGCAGTTCATAGCTGCGTTTCTCGATACGCAATCTGCCTGACCAACCCCACCGTAACCTCCAGAGGTTACATCTCGAAAGTAACCCAAATGGGTTACAGGGAATCAATCCATGCGCATCTATCTCAGCGGGCCGATGACGGGCCTGCCCGATTACAACTACCCGGCATTCAACGCCGAGGCCGCTCGCCTCCGCGCGCTTGGCTACACCGTCGAGAACCCAGCAGAAAATCCGCTGCCTGCCGACTCACCCTGGCACCTGTGCATGCGTGACGCTATTCGCCAAATGCTGACCTGCGACGCCGTGGCCTTTCTGCCTGGCTGGCAGGTCTCGCGCGGCGCCAACGTCGAAATTGAACTGGCCGGGCATCTCGGTATGGAAGTCATTCAAGCGAGCGGCATTGTTTCGCCGCGGGAGGGTCAATGAATCAGGAATTGAAGCCGTGTCCGTTTTGCGGCAGCGCCGCTATGCCATGCGTACAGTGGGCTCAGTGCTCTAACTCGTTGTGTCCGGCGTTTCATATTCAAACTTGCAATTTCAAAGCGTGGAACACCCGCGCCGCCCCTTCCGAGGATGTCCGCGCAGAGGTGGATGAGCAGGACTTGTTTGAATCTGTATTCCCAATGCCATGTCATACCATGCGGTTCGATGGTGGATACGCTGCCACGGAATTCAATGCTTGGTCTGCACACGATTTCGTAAAGAAATGGGATGGCTGGAAAGCCCGCGCCCGCCTCAACCCGCAATAACCCTCCCCCACCCTATCCATTGCCTGCTGCGCCTGAGCGCGGCGAGGAGCAACTGTGCGCCTGAAGAAACATGAGCGCGAGCATGTCCGCCTGAAATATGGCGGCCATTGCGCGTACTGCGGTGTTGAGCTGGGCCCGAAGTGGCACGCCGACCATCTTCAATCGGTCCGGCGCGGCACCAGTCACCGCTGGGAAGGCAACGCCGAGCGCCCGCAGAACCACAACCTCGACAACATGATGCCCGCCTGCGCGCCCTGCAATCTGAGCAAGTCGCAAATGCCGCTGGAAGCATGGCGCGCCTTCCTAGTGGGCCACGTCAACAGCCTCAACCTCTACCACCCCATTTATCGACTGGCGAAGGCGTACGGCCTGATCGTTGAGACAGCAGCGCCGGTGGTGTTCTATTTTGAGAAGGTGGAATCGCTATGAATAGCCGAGACCAATTCGAACAGGCCTACGCCCAGCATCACAACTGCACCGTTGCTTGGTGCGAGGGGCAACGGACAGAAGAAGGCGACTACCGCGACCGATTTATGCGCTAAGCGTGGCACTGGTGGCAGCGCGGCAAGGAGGCGGCATGAACCTGATCGACTGCCACGTCACCGAAATCCTGAGCAAGCCTTACCTAAAGTTCGGCTGCTGGTGGGTCGACGTGGAATACGTCAGCGAAGGTCAACCTGGAAAGTCCAATCTCATGTTCAAGACTGAAGCCGCCGCAAAGGCTGTCGCAGTGGGTCACGTATTCCAAGCCTAACCCCTTCCCCATCTATCCACACGCCTGCCGGTATACGGCGGGCGGGAGCCACACGTGCCAGAAAACATCGAAAGCCTGAAAGAAGAAAACGCCCAGTTGCGCAAGCACATCCTCGACTACCGAATGATTGACGACGTGCCACTGCTGAAAAACTACCAGCCGTTCAAAGGCCGCAACAAACCATCCCAGCTGGAGTTTGACGTGGCTATCGACAAGCTGCGTCAGATCGGCGCCGGTATCGACGGCGACAACGCCTACAAGCGCGATTTGTGCGACTCCATCGCCGCCGCCATGGCGTTCGGTTGTCAGAACAAAAACTCACCACCGGAAGGCCATTGGGCAAAGCGGTTCTGGGATATTGGCCGGACGGAAGGTGCGGCGCGCGAGCAGATGATCGCAGCATTGAAGCTGAACCGTGAAAACCTGCGCGCCTGCCAAGCCACGATTCACCTGTGCGGCGGTTTCGACCCTGCCTACGTGAACGATGCGCAGGCCGCGATGAAGGTGGCGGACGAAGTTTTGACCAAGTATCCGCCACTCAACCCTGCTTAGACCCCGGAGGTAGCCGACATGAAGCGCGAACTGATCAAAATCAGCGAGTTCCAGCGTCGCCGCTGGGGTGAAAACGGCACACCGCCCTGCTCCCAGGCGATCCGCAACTACATTCGAGACGGCAAGCTTCCGGGCGAGCAGATCGGCAAACTCTGGTATATCGACTGGGCGGCCTTCAATAAGTCCGCCGGCAACGAGCTCGTAGCGATGGTATTGAAAGGAGCTGCATGATGGTCCCACGGCCGCGCAATAAGTCGAACAGAGGCTTGCCGCCTAACCTCTACCTGGATGACCGGCGCGGGACTTACCGGTACCGCAGGCCGACGGACGGCAAATGGTTTCCGTTCGGGCCCGACCGGGTTAAAGCGGTCGACGCGGCCAAGCAGCTCAACCTCGCGTTCATGCAGGGCGCCGACCTGGTTGGCGCGGTCATGGGGGAATCGGCGGAGCTGTTCACCACGTTCCTGACCCATTACGAGAAGAAGGTACTGCCTCCCCGCGAGCTCTCAGAGGGGACGCTTGACCTGTACGCCGTGCACTTTCGCCGCTTCAGGAAAGCGTTTGAAGGCAAGGCGATCGACCAGATCACAATTCGCATGATCGCCGAACTGCTCGACTCGGTGACTCCGCGCACCGCGAACCAGTGTCGCGCGCTGCTGATCGATATATTCAACCATGCCGCAGCGAAGGGTCTGTGCCCTGACAACCCGGCAATGAGCACAATCAGCCGGATCGAGAAGAAGGCCCGCAAACGGCACACGGTCGAAGGCCTGAAAGCTATTCGGGAAAAATCCCCATCCTGGCTGCAGAACGCAATCGACCTGGCGCTGATCACCGCGCAGCGGCGCACTGACATCCTGTCCATGAAGTTCGAAGACGTGCAGGACGGATACCTTTATGTTGTCCAGCAGAAAACGGCCAAGGCCTCAGACATGGCGTGGATCAGGTTCAGGGTCACTCCGGAGCTCCAGCGCGTTATCAGCCATTGCCGGGACAACATCGTTTCGCCGTTCCTCATTCACCGGCGACCGGACCGCAAGAAGCAAAAGCAGGCGGAAACGAAAGAGCATTGGACCAAGATCGAGGAACGGTATCTGACCAGGGCTTTCAAGGAGGCGCGCGAAGCGGCGGATTGTTATAAGGGATGGAAGGAAGAAGAGATGCCGGGCTTCCATGAGGTCAGGGCGCTATCGCTGCACCTGTACAAGAAAGCCGGAAAGGATGGGCAGAAGATCGCCGGCCACGCCAGCGAGGAGATGACCAAAAACTACCAGAAGGACCATGCGGAGGTCGTCTGGTCAGACGCTGTTCCTGACCTGGACATCAGCGAAGTCAGCGGTAGATAGCTACTTCCTGGGAATTTCTCGAAAGTCTTCGCCGTTTTTGTGTGTGACACCCACCTGCAGGATGAGGCTGAGCGCACCCAATACGTACGTTAGGCATCCTACGAACTCCAATGAAGAGGTGTTCCCCTTCCCACGCAGCCTGACAGCTTCCACGATAGCGGCCTTGTGGCTTTCAAGCTTGGAGGAGTCTGGATCAAGCGCATGGGCCATCATGTTGCGAATTCGGTTGATCTTTTCGCAAACTGACCACAATTCAGCCATGCTTCCCAGCTTTATGTCCGCTGGGTACAGGGCACGGGACAGATCAAAAACTTGCGCGAACGTAAACCGCGAGTCTTTCAGAAACTGGGGCTGGGGAACCATCTCCGTGCAAAAATCGCGAAGCATCTCCTCTAGCATCAAGTGGCATTTCAGGATGAGCGTTATGTCATCCATCTGCGCCGAAAAATGCTTTTCGAATCGCTCGTCATGCTTTTTGCTGAAATCCACGTTGACCATGCAGCCCCCCCGTAGGATCAAGTTTCACCACCTTATTTTGCGCCAGTTTTGCGCAGATTTTGCGCGGGCACAAAAAAGCCGATCTGATGATCGGCTCAAATGTCTGATTTTACTCAGTAAATATGGTCGGGACGGAGTGATTCGAACACTCGACCCCTAGCACCCCATGCTAGTGCGCTACCGGACTGCGCTACGCCCCGACTAGGCGTGAATCTATTGGGCTTCTTGCGAAAGCGTCGAGAAATATACCCTAAGCATTTGAATGATGGAAGTATTTTGAGTCATCGGCCTACTTGCGCAGAACGACCAACACGTCTTCCAACTCAGCGATCATCTGCTTGATCAATTGCTTGTACTGCAGGGAATCGTCCTTGACCTCATCGCTGGACATACGAAGGCGCGCGCCACCGATGGTGAAGCCCTGGTCGTACAGCAACGCGCGGATCTGTCGGATCATCAGCACGTCCTGTCGCTGATAATACCGACGATTCCCGCGGCGCTTGACCGGGTTGAGCTGAGGAAACTCCTGCTCCCAATAACGCAGAACGTGCGGTTTTACCGCGCAGAGCTCACTGACCTCACCAATGGTGAAGTAGCGTTTGCCGGGAATAGGCGGTAGCTCGTCGTTATGACTTGGTTCCAGCATAAGCCTCAACTCGGGCCTTCAGTTTCTGCCCTGGGCGAAAGGTGACCACACGGCGAGCTGTAATCGGAATTTCTTCCCCTGTCTTGGGATTTCGACCCGGTCGCTGGCGTTTATCTCGCAGGTCGAAATTGCCGAATCCGGACAATTTGACCTGCTCGTTATCTTCCAGAGCGTGCCTGATTTCCTCAAAGAACAGCTCAACCAGTTCCTTGGCTTCTCGTTTATTCAGGCCTAGCTCTTCGTACAGACGTTCGGCCATCTCAGCTTTCGTCAGAGCCCCCATACGCTACTTCCTTAACGTGGCGTTTAACCTTTCCTCTAGCGAGGTGAGAATTTGCTGCGTCGAAGCGTTTACCTCATCGTCAGTAAGAGTGCGCGATGGATGTTGCCAGGTCAAGCCAACTGCAAGGCTTTTTCTATGCGGATCAATGCCTTTACCCTGATAAACATCAAAGAGCCTGAGGTCTGTTAGCCATTCCCCTGCATTTTCACGAATAACGTCCATTACCGCAGTCGCTGCAATATCACGATCCGCCAGCAACGCCAGGTCACGACGGACCTCCGGGAAGCGTGATAACTCGTGGAATTTCGGCAGACGCCCCTCGACCACATCGGCCAGCACCAGCTCGAACACGAACACCGGACGATCCAGACCCAACGTCTTCACCAGCTCAGGGTGCAGTGCGCCGATGTAACCAACTTCGCGGCCTTCGCGCTCGATGCGGGCAGTTTGGCCTGGGTGCAGTGCAGGATGTTTGCCCGGTACGAAACGGAAATCATCCAGTGCGCCCGCGAAGCCCAGTACCGCCTCCACGTCAGCTTTGACGTCGAAGAAGTCCACTAGCTCACGACCCTGTGCCCACCCCTCCGGCAAGCGACTGCCGCAGATCACACCTGCCAGCATAGGCTCTTGTTTTAAACCGTCCAGCTGACCGACAAAACGCAGGCCGCTTTCGAACAGGCGTACACGGTCTTGCTGACGATTGAGGTTGTGCTGGAGCACCTTAATCAGGCCGGGCCACAGCGACGAGCGCATGGCAGCCATGTCGGCGGAAATCGGGTTGGCCAGCAACAATGGCTCAACACCCGGATTGAATAGCTCAAACCATTTCTGATCGATGAAACTGTAGGTGATCGCTTCCTGATAACCGCGCGCGACCAGCAGACGGCGTAGCGCAGGCAGATCGCCACGGGCTTCGGCGCGGGCTTGCGGGGCCAGACGCGCTTGCGGGTAACGAACCGGCAAACGGTTGTAGCCGTAAAGGCGGGCCAGCTCTTCGATCAGGTCGACTTCGAGGCTGATGTCGAAACGGTGGCTAGGCACCTCAACGCGCCACTGGCCAGCCGTTTCATTGAAGACTTTCAGGCCGAGCGCAGTGAGCAGACGCTCCACTTCGGTTGCATCCATGGTCATGCCGAGCATTTGCTCGATGCGCTCAGCGCGCAGGATGACCGGCGCAATCGATGGCAAATGTTGCTCGCTGACGGTTTCGATGACCGGACCGGCTTCGCCGCCCGTGATTTCCAGCAACAGGCCAGTGGCACGCTCCATGGCTTCGCGAGCCAGCTGCCAGTCAACGCCACGCTCGTAGCGATGCGAAGCGTCGGTGTGCAGACCGTAGGACCGAGCCTTGCCGGCGACCGCGATCTGATCGAAGAACGCGCTTTCCAGAAAGATGTCACGGGTGGTCGCGGTATTCACGCCGCTGTGCTCGCCGCCCATCACGCCAGCGATCGCCAGGGCGCGCTGATGGTCGGCGATGACCAGGGTATCGGCGCGCAGGCTGACTTCCTGACCGTCCAGCAACACCAGCTTTTCGCCTTCTTCCGCCATGCGGACGCGAATGCCGCCGTTGATCTCGGCGAGGTCGAACGCGTGCAGCGGCTGACCCAATTCGAGCATCACGTAGTTGGTGATGTCGACGGCGGCGTCGATGCTGCGCACTTCCGAACGACGCAGGCGCTCGACCATCCACAGCGGGGTCGGGCGTGACAGATCGACATTACGAATGACACGGCCCAGGTAACGCGGGCAGGCAGCCGGTGCCAGCACTTCCACCGAACGCACCTCATCGTGCACGGCAGGAACGACCGCCACTGACGGACGAGTGACCTTGGCGTCGTACAGCGCACCGACTTCGCGAGCCAGACCTGCAACGGACAGGCAGTCGCCACGGTTCGGCGTCAGGTCGACTTCGATGCTAGCGTCATCCAGCTCCAGATAAGCACGGAAATCCTTGCCAACTGGCGCATCGACCGGCAACTCCATCAAACCGTCGTTGCCCTCGCCCACTTGCAGTTCGGCCTGAGAGCACAACATGCCGTTGGACTCGACGCCGCGCAGCTTGGCTTTCTTGATCTTGAAGTCGCCCGGCAGTTCTGCGCCGATCATGGCGAACGGAATCTTCAGGCCTGGACGCACGTTGGGCGCGCCGCAGACCACCTGAAAGGTTTCCGAGCCATTGCTGACCTGACACACGCGCAACTTGTCTGCATCCGGGTGCTGTTCGGTGCTCAGCACCTCGCCCACCACGACCCCACTGAAAACACCGGCGGCCGGGGTCACGCTGTCGACCTCCAGACCTGCCATCGATAGACGGGCAACCAACTCGTCACGGGACACTTGCGGGCTTACCCAGCCGCGCAACCACTGTTCACTGAATTTCATCCTGCTCTCCTAAAAAGTTCGTTACGGGCGACCTAGCGAAATTGCGCGAGGAACCGCAAGTCGTTGTCGAAGAACAGGCGCAAGTCATTGACGCCGTAACGCAGCATGGCCAGACGCTCTGCGCCCATGCCGAAAGCAAAACCCTGGAATTCTTCCGGATCGATACCGGACATGCGCAGCACGTTCGGGTGAACCATGCCGCAGCCCATCACTTCCAGCCAGCCAGTCTGTTTGCAGACACGGCAGCCCTTACCGCTGCACATCACGCACTCCATGTCGACTTCAGCGGATGGCTCGGTGAACGGGAAATAGGAAGGACGGAAACGCACTGCCAGTTCTTTTTCAAAGAACACGCGCAGGAACTCTTCGATGGTGCCCTTGAGGTCGGCGAAGTTGATATCGCGGTCGACCAGCAGGCCTTCGACCTGGTGGAACATCGGAGAGTGAGTGATATCGGAGTCGCTGCGGTACACACGGCCTGGACAGACAATGCGGATCGGCGGCGTGTTCGCTTCCATGGTGCGGACCTGTACCGGCGAGGTATGGGTGCGCAGCAGCATGTTGGCGTTGAAATAGAAGGTGTCGTGCATCGACCGGGCCGGGTGATGGCCTGGGATGTTGAGCGCCTCGAAGTTGTGGTAATCGTCTTCGACCTCAGGGCCTTCGGCAATGCCGTAGCCGATGTGGGTGAAGAACTGTTCGATGCGTTCCAGAGTCCGGGTAACCGGGTGCAGACCGCCTGTGGTTTGGCCACGGCCCGGCAAGGTTACGTCAATGGATTCGGCAGCGAGTTTCGCGGCAAGATCCGCTTCCTCAAGCGATGCCTTTCGCGCATTGAGAACCTCTGTGACACGCTCCTTGGCAACGTTGATGAGCGCGCCAACCTGCGGACGCTCTTCAGCCGGCAAATTCCCCAGGGTCTTCATCACCTGAGTCAATTCACCCTTCTTGCCGAGGTAGTGAACCCGGATTTGCTCCAGGGCATTGATATCTTCGGCGCTTTGCACAGCCTCAAGTGCTTGAGAGACCAGCGCGTCCAGGTTTTCCATGTACAGACTCCAGATACGAAATAGGGGAAGAGCTTACAAGGCTCTTCCCCTATTTATGACGTTTAACACCGAACCCCGAAACGAGGCCCGGTGATTGCCGGGGACTTAGGCCAGAGTGGCTTTAGCTTTCTCGACAATCGCAGCAAACGCCGCTTTTTCGTTCACTGCCAGATCAGCCAGAACCTTACGGTCGATTTCGATCGACGCTTTTTTCAGGCCAGCGATGAAACGGCTGTAAGACAGACCGTTGATACGCGCACCAGCGTTGATACGAGCGATCCACAGAGCGCGGAACTGACGTTTTTTCTGACGACGGTCACGGTAGGCGTATTGGCCAGCCTTGATTACCGCTTGCTTGGCAACACGGAATACGCGTGAACGCGCGCCGTAGTAGCCTTTAGCAAGTTTCAGAATTTTTTTGTGACGCTTACGGGCAATGACGCCACGCTTTACACGAGCCATGAGTTACTTCCTCTATTCTTGATCAAAATTAACGAAGGCGCAGCATGCGCTCGACTTTTGCGACGTCAGACGGATGCAGCAGGCTGCTTCCGCGCAGTTGACGCTTACGCTTGGTCGACATTTTGGTCAGGATGTGGCTCTTGAAAGCGTGCTTGTGCTTGATGCCATTCGCGGTTTTCAGAAACCGCTTAGCTGCACCACTTTTAGTCTTCATCTTTGGCATGTTCGGATACTCCGCATTCAGTTGATAAACATAACCGCAAGGCCTGCCGTGCCCTGGTGGTTATTTCTTCTTTTTCGGGGCGATGACCATGATCAGCTGGCGTCCTTCCATCTTAGGATGCTGTTCGACGGCGCCGTATTCGAGCAGGTCAGCCTCAACCCGCTTCAACAGCTCCATACCCAGCTCCTGGTGGGCCATCTCACGACCGCGGAATCGCAACGATACCTTGGCCCTGTCCCCGTCACTCAGGAAACGTACCAGGTTGCGTAGTTTTACCTGGTAATCCCCTTCCTCCGTCCCTGGACGAAACTTGATTTCTTTAACCTGAATCTGCTTCTGGTTTTTCTTCGCCGCAGCAATCTGTTTCTTCTTCTCGAAGATCGATTTGCCGTAGTCCATCACGCGACAGACAGGTGGTACTGCGTCGGCAGAAATCTCTACCAGATCAAGCTTGGCTTCTTCAGCTATACGAAGCGCTTCATCAATCGAGACGATGCCAATCTGCTCGCCGTCAGCGCCAATTAACCGAACCTCGCGTGCCGAGATATTCTCGTTGATCGGGGCCTTCGGTGCAGCTCGTTTATCTTGTCTCATTTCACGCTTAATAATAATTACTCCGAATCTTGGCGACCACGCCGGGAAACCGCTTGTGCGAGGAACTCCGAGAATTGGGCGACCGGCATCGAGCCGAGGTCTGCGCCTTCACGGGTACGCACAGCGACAGTTTGCGTTTCAACCTCCCGATCTCCGATGACGAGGAGATAGGGAACCTTGAGCAAAGTATGCTCGCGGATTTTAAAGCCGATCTTTTCATTTCTCAAGTCGGACTTGGCACGAAACCCGCTTTCAGCCAGAGTTTTTTCCACTTCAAGGGCAAAATCTGCCTGTTTATCAGTGATATTCATGATCACTGCTTGAGTTGGAGCCAGCCACGCAGGGAATGCACCTTCGTAGTGCTCGATCAGAATTCCGATGAAACGCTCGAAGGAACCGAGAATCGCACGGTGCAACATGACCGGATGCTTGCGACCGTTGTCTTCCGAAACGTATTCGGCGCCCAAACGGATAGGCAGGTTGAAATCGAGCTGCAATGTACCGCATTGCCACACACGACCCAAGCAGTCCTTGAGAGAAAATTCGATTTTCGGACCGTAGAACGCCCCCTCGCCCGGCTGCAGATCATAGGGCAGACCGGCGCTATCGAGTGCTGCGGCGAGCGCGGATTCGGCGCGGTCCCACAGATCATCGGAGCCCACGCGCTTTTCGGGACGAGTGGAGAGCTTCATTTCGATGTCCTTGAAGCCGAAATCGGCGTAGACATCCATGGTCAGCTTGATGAAGGCTGCGGACTCGGCCTGCATCTGCTCTTCAGTACAGAAGATGTGGGCGTCGTCCTGAGTGAACGCACGCACACGCATGATGCCGTGTAGTGCACCTGATGGCTCATTACGGTGGCAGGCACCAAATTCGGCCAGGCGCATCGGCAGCTCGCGGTAACTCTTCAGGCCTTGATTGAACACCTGCACGTGGCAAGGGCAGTTCATCGGCTTGATGGCGTAGTCGCGACTTTCGGATTCAGTGGTGAACATGTTTTCGGCATAGTTCGCCCAGTGACCCGACTTTTCCCAAAGAGAGCGATCGACCACTTGCGGGGTCTTGATCTCAAGGTAGCCGTTCTCACGCTGGGTCTTGCGCATGTACTGCTCAAGCACCTGATAAAGGGTCCAGCCGTTCGGGTGCCAGAACACCATACCCGGCGCTTCTTCCTGGGTGTGGAACAGGCCAAGGCGCTTGCCGATTTTACGGTGATCGCGTTTTTCAGCTTCTTCGATACGCTGAATGTAAGCCGCCAGCTGCTTTTTATCGGCCCAGGCGGTGCCGTAAACACGCTGCAACTGTTCGTTCTTGGCATCACCGCGCCAGTAGGCACCAGAGAGTTTGGTCAGCTTGAACGACTTCAGGAAACGGGTATTCGGCACGTGCGGGCCGCGGCACATGTCCACGTATTCTTCGTGGTAGTAGAGACCCATGGCCTTTTCATTCGGCATGTCCTCGACCAGACGCAGTTTGTAATCCTCGCCACGCGCCTTGAACACTTCGATCACTTCGGCACGCGGAGTGACTTTCTTGACGACGTCGTAATCTTTTTCGATCAGCTGCTGCATGCGCTGCTCGATGGCCGCCAGGTCATCAGGGGTAAACGGGCGCTCGTAGGCGATATCGTAATAGAAGCCGTCATCGATGACGGGGCCAATCACCATTTTGGCTGTCGGATACAACTGCTTGACGGCATGACCCACCAGATGCGCGCAGGAGTGACGAATGATCTCGACGCCTTCCTGATCTTTGGGGGTGATGATTTGCAGGCTCGCGTCGGCGTCGATCAGGTCGCTGGCATCGACCAGTTGACCGTTGACCTTACCGGCGATGGTAGCTTTGGCCAGACCTGCGCCAATGGACGCGGCGACCTCGGCGACGGAGACCGGGTGATCGAAAGAACGTTGACTGCCGTCGGGAAGAGTAATAGTTGGCATGGCGCCTCCTCTCCTAGTGGTGACCCCTACCAAAGGTCACGTGGGTTGGGATAGAGCCAGTACGCGATTCGGCGGTGTACCTGCCCCACAGTGGCAGGAGCCCAAGGGCCAACCATTTGACCGAACCAGAGTGACTGGAATGTACGAAATCGACAGGTGCGCACTCGGCGAAACCTGACCCGCGAGACGCGAGCGAATCTGCAGGACGCGCATCCTAGCACAGCCTGACAGCTCTACGTCAGGCCGACCCCGGCGAGTTGTGAATAAAGATGCTGACAATTGCCGTGAGAATTGTCCGGAACTGAACTGCGACATCTCGCTGTCGTCAGATAATCCGAGATCACCGTTCCAGGCCCTTGACTCTCGGGGCCCATCGACAAGAAGGAAACCACCATGAAGCTTCTACGTGTTGCCGCCCTCCTCGCACCTTTGGCGCTGGCTCTTCCGATCAGCGCTCATGCCGCCATGGATGCGAACACCAAGACCACCTATATGAATGAATGCGCCGCCGCAGCGACTCAAAATAATCCCGGCATGGATACCAATGCAGTCAAGGCGCACTGCGAATGTGGCGCACAGCAGATCAACAAGAATTTCTCGGACAAGGAAATTGCGTCACTGAATGACAAAACGACGCCTCCGAGTACCGAAATGACCGCTCGACTGCAAAAAGCCGTGAGCGAAAACTGCCTGAAGGGCAAAAAATAAAAAATTTACATTCTGCAGTCATGGGTCAGAGGCATTGGGTAGGCAATGCTCCGCGCAACCTTCTGAAGCCCTCGCCGTTCGTGGGCTTCAGCCACTTCAAAGGCATGAGAAGGCTTCAGTTGAGCGCCGGTGACCCGGCTGATCCCACGCGAATTTTCCCTATATATTTGCGGCACTGGCGCAAAGTTCTAATCGAAAAAGTCCAGCATCGACACAATTCGACTATGATAGCCCCCGTGTGCCCAGTTGGCCTGAGCAGCACAGCACTACTGAATATTATGTTTCTGGAGATACACCATGTCTAATCGCCAAACCGGCACCGTAAAATGGTTCAACGATGAAAAAGGCTTCGGCTTTATCACTCCACAGGGTGGCGGTGACGACCTGTTCGTACACTTCAAGGCTATCGAATCCGAAGGTTTCAAAAGCCTGAAAGAAGGCCAGACTGTTTCCTTCGTGGCTGAGAAAGGCCAAAAGGGCATGCAAGCCGCTCAGGTTCGCGCGGAGTAATCCGAGCGCGCTAAAAAAAACCCGTCTCTGACGGGTTTTTTTATGCCTGCAAACAACCTGGGCGCCATCAGCCGCAATTTACGCGGGTTACCGTGGCGCCTTGGTCTGTATTGAGGTTCAGTCGGTCGGAGCGATACTCCAGAGTCACCATGTCGTCTGGCCCCAGCACCCTGGCCGTCTGGGCACCCGCTTTCGCCCGGGCCTGATCGAGCAACGCAGGTGAAGCTGGCTTGCCGACCGCGAACTGTGCCGCGGCCGCATCACAACGGGACTGGCTGGAGTCTGACGTCGCCGCGCCTTTGGCGGGGGATGAAGACTCTGATGCAGTGCTGCATCCCGCCAGCAGCGCCACTGCCAGAATCAATCCCGATGATGCATATTTCCAGGGCATACGAACTCCTTACGTTTAACGAAAACCAGAACTCCTGCGACAGCGTCATTACGTCTTGGTTTCGCAGGTCCCAGGCAGAACACGCCCTTGGACGATGTCGGGATGCGCAGGAGTCTGCCCGAGCCCGATGCTCAGCGGGCAAACAAATCGTCACAAAACGTTAGCCATTTTGTGTACTCATTGCCCACATTGAACGTCATGCCTAAGTCGCAGTGCGTAATGTTGACCGGGATGCTTTACTGCACGCCCGCCCAGGGGTAACCCGCGCGTGAGGGCAGCGCCAACACCTATTTCGCAGAGGAACGATTCACCATGGCACTCGTGTCCATCGATGCTGATATCAAGGCCAAGTGGTCGCAAGGGCAATGCGCCCATAGCCCTGGCAGTCCTGAAGAACTGGCAATCATTGCAATCGATTTGCTGGTGAAGGAACTGGGCACTGAAAGCGCCCAGAATTTCATGAACCAGGTATTTCTGCGCTACTCGACCGAGGTATTGAGCAGCGCATAATTGGCGTTATTTGAGCCGTGCCAGACGCTGCGTCAACAGGTCGAAGAACCCCTGCGCATCGCCGTTCTCGACCCAGAAAACATTTTTAGGCTGTCCCAGCGTGTCATACCAGTCGGCCACGGTCTGACCGAAGCCTGGCCCCTCCCGGCTGTCAATCGCCACGTTGATCAGCCTGCCACTAAACAATTCCGGTTTCAGCAGCCAGGCAATCACACTCGCATCGTGCACCGGTCCACCCGGCAAACCGTAATGCACCATATCGGCCTTGACGTACTCGTTGAGGATACTGCTGACCAGTTTGCCCGCTTGATTGTTCAGCCCCTCTATCCGCTGAATACGCTGATCGCTGGTGAGAACCTTGTGCGTCACGTCCAGCGGCACGTAAGTCAGCTTTACGCCACTGGCCAATACCACTTTGGCGGCATCCGGATCAGCGTAAAGATTGAATTCAGCCACTGGCGTGATGTTGCCACCGTTGAAGTGTGCCCCGCCCATGACCACCACTTCCTTGATGCCCTGCGTGATCTCCGGTGCCTGAATCAACGCCAGCGCGAGGTTGGTTTGCGGCCCGAGCATGGCGATGGTGATGCTGTGGGGCTCGGCCTTGCTCAGCGTGTCGATCAGATACTGCACCGCGTTACCGTCGGCGAGCCCCTTTTTAGGCTCATGGACGTCGACGCCCGGCAGGCCTTCCTTGCCATGGATGTTTTCGGCGTAGATCGGTGGTCGTACCAACGGCCTGCCTGCCCCTGCATAGACCGGAACCTCTTCACGCCCCGCCCACTCCCGGGCCAGACGCGCATTACGTGAGGTCTTGTCGATCCGCACGTTACCGGCGACGGTGGTGATCGCACGGATGTGCAGTTCTTCCGGTGACGCCAGCGCCAGCAGCAGCGCGACCACATCGTCTGCCCCTGGATCTGTGTCGATGATCAGGTCGCGTTTTTCGGCGGCGTGGGCAGCAGTGGAAAAGATGGCCAACAGTGCAATGCTCCTGATCAAGCGAAGGAGAAAGTGACGGCAAAGGTGCATAGGAAACTCCCTGTTTCGTGAATGTGACGCGAATCGCCAGCGATCAGAAGACCACGCCCGCGATCAACGCCACGTTGGTGTATGGCTGGCATTCGCCCGTGCGCACGACGGCCCGGGCGTTGCGACTCAGTTGTTTCAACGCATCGTGACTCATCAGCCGCTGTTGCCCCAAGTGTCCCGCGGCATTGAGCTGATCGATGACCGACAGGGCCGGGGGCTGCTTATCCCGCATTTCATCAGCGATGACGTGGCTTTCGACCTGCATTTCCGCCAGCACCGTGTTCAGCACACTGACGAAATCCGGCACGCCGTGCGTGACCGCCAGGTCGATGAGCTCTACACCGGGCGGGACAGGCATCCCCGCGTCCACGATCAACAGCACATCCCCATGCCCCAGGGACGCGACCACGCGGGACAGTGCGATATTAAGCAACGGTGTTTTCTTCATGGTTGATAACTCTGAACGTCGACGACGGTGGGTATGGAAGGCTGGGCGCCTGAACGCGTGACCGACAGTGCCGCTGCAATCTGTCCGAAACGGATGGCGTCCGACTCGGATTTCCCTTCAGCCAACGCAGCCGCGAAACCGCCGACGAATGTGTCGCCCGCCGCCGTGGTGTCGACCGGCTGGACCTTGGGCGCCGGGAAGTGCTGAGAACGGGCCTGACTGGCAAACAGCGCACCCTGCTCGCCCAATGTGACGATCACTTTCCCGACGCCCGCCTTCATCAACGCCGTGGCGGCGGCATCGGCACTGCCTACGCTGTCGACCGGCAAGCCTGTCAACGCGGTGGCTTCGCTTTCGTTCGGGATCAGGTAGTCAATCCAGCCGTACCATTCTGCGGGCAAGGGGCCACTGGCTGGAGCCGGGTTGAGGATAACCGTCTTACCCAGTTCGCGACCCCGCTTGAGCACATACCCCACCGTCGTCATCGGGACTTCCAACTGGCAGATGATGACATCGGCCTGGCTCAAGAGCGTGTCGAATCCGTCGACCACCGCCGAAGTCACGTGTCCATTGCCGCCGGCCACGATGACGATTGCATTCTGGCTGCTGTCATCGACCACGATCAAAGCCACCCCCGTGGACTCGCCCTCGATCCGGGTCACGGCCTGGCAATCGATCCCTTCGGCCAGCAGCGCTGAACGCAACTCTTCGCCATACGCATCGCTGCCCACGCAACCGATCATGGCCACGCTGGCCCCGAGGCGGGCTGCCGCCACTGCCTGATTGGCGCCCTTGCCCCCAGGCACGGTCACGAACGACTGGCCGGCAAGTGTTTCACCCGCTTTCGGCAGCCTTGGCGCTCGCGTGACGAGGTCCATATTGAGACTGCCCACTATCACTACTTTTGCTTGCATGACGTTGTACTCTTCCATCCGGACCCTTCGATCCGGCTCAGCGAAACTCATTGAATGCGTTGGTGGGCGGCGCTGTGGATTCGCGCAATACGATGCTCGGCGCCACGATCATCCGCTGCACCGGACTGTCGCCCCGTGCCGAAATTCGTCGCAGCAACACTTCAGCGGCGCGTTCCCCCAGTTGCAGAATCGATTGTCCGACCGTGGTCAGCGCAGGATAAACGTACTGGCTCATCTGGATGTCGTCGAAACCGATGACCGACAGATCCGCTGGAACGCGCACATTGCGCTCGGCCGCCGCACGCAACGCGCCGATGCCGACCATGTCGTTGGCCGCGAAAATCGCCGTGGGGCGATCACCGTCCAGCAACAGGCTCGCCGCCTGGTAACCGCTGGGACCGGTGAAGTCGCTCTCGACTACCCAGTTGTCAGGCACGTTCACGCCGGCTTCCTGCATCGCCCGGTGATAACCGGCGAGACGCATCCGCGCGACGCTGGTTTCAGCCGGACCACAGATACAAGCAATGTGGCGATGCCCCAATTCCAGCAAATGCGAAGTGGCGAGATAGGCGCCCAACTCGTGATCGATTCGCACCAGATCGGCACTGATGTTTTCCAGATCCCGGTCGACAATGACCATCGGGGTGCGCACCGACGACAAACTGTCGACAAGGCTGTCACCCCCGCCGACCGACGACACGATGAGGCCATCGACCCGCTTTTCCAGCAGCACGCGTAAATAATTGCGCTGCTTCTCCAGGTTGTCGTCGGAGTTGCAGAGGATCACGCAAAAACCGTTGCGCTCGCAGAAATCCTCAATGCCCCTGGCCAGTTCGGCAAAGTACGGGTTGATGCCGTTGGGAATCAACAAACCGATGGTCGCGGTGGACTTGGCCTTCAATGAGCGGGCGACGGCACTGGGCACATAATCCAGCTGCGCGATTGCCGCCTCGACTTTCTTGCGGACCTCGTCACTCACCGGCCGTGTCCGGTTTACGACATGGGACACCGTTGTGTAGGAAATGCCGGCAATGGCGGCCACGTCTTTGATGGTGGCCATATCAGCCGCGCCGCCGTGCGCGGTTGCTGCGGTAGGTGTCGAGCACGACGGCCACGACGATCACAGCGCCGGTGATGATGCGTTTGGTGGGCTCGGTGGCGCCAATTTGCGCAAGGCCTGCCGCCAACACCGAGATGATCAGAACACCGAAAAACGTGCTGATCACTGACCCACGCCCGCCCATCAGGCTGGTGCCGCCAATCACCACCGCCGCGATGACCTGAAGTTCGAGGCCCGATCCGGCATTGGGGTCAGCCGCTTCAAGACGGGAAATCTGGAACAAGGCAGCGACACCTGCCAGCAGTCCCATCAAGGAAAAGACCAGAATCTTGTACGGCTTCGGATTGATCCCTGCCAGACGCACGGCTTCTTCGTTCGTCCCGATGCCGATCAGGTAGCGGCCGAAGACCGTTCGGGTCAGCACGGCCTGGGCGGCAAAAATCACGATCAACGCGATGACGAACGAAGGCGAAATGCCGAACGCGAAGGGATTGGACAGCCAAGCGAAGGAATCGCCGATGTACGCCGTGCGCGAATCCGTCAATTGGTACGCGACGCCGCGCGCCATTTCCAGCACACCCAGCGACACGATGAAGGACGGAATGCGCCAGGCCACGGTGATCGAGCCGGTCACAGTGCCCGCTACTGTTGCGCACGCAATGCCGAGCAGCGCGGAAGGCAACACGCCCCAGCCCCACCCCAGCATGGCCACGCTCACGGCGGAAGCAGCCAACGCCAGCACCGAGCCGACAGACAGGTCGATACCGCCAATGATCAGGATGAAGGTCATGCCAACAGCCAGCACCATCAGATCCGGGATCTGGTTGGCCAGCGTGCTGAAGGTTTCGTAAGACAGAAAATGATCGCTGAGAAAGGAGAACAGCACGATCATCGCCAGCAAGGCGCCCGCCAGGCCGAGGTACGTGCCGAGGCCGAAATAATTGCCGGTGCGCTTGCCCGGCGAAGGCAGAGCGGCAGGAGTAGTCGAGGTTTTCATCAGTCGTTCCTGGGCGCGGCTTCAGAGAGCAGCGCATCACGTTTTTGGTAGCCAGCGAAGGCCGCGGCGAGCAGTTCGTCCTGGGTCCAGCTGTCGCGCTCGAACGTGTCGATCAACCGACCGGCCGACAACACGCCGATGCGATCACAGATCAACATCAGCTCACGCAAATCGCTGGAGACCACCACCAATGCCCTGCCCTGTCGGGTCAATTCGCCGAGCAGCGCGTAGATGTCGAACTTGGCGCCCACATCGATCCCTCGCGTCGGCTCGTCGAACAGCATCACTTGGCAGTCGCGCTCCAGCCACCGGCCGATGACGACTTTCTGCTGGTTACCACCCGACAGCTCCGAAACCAGTTGCGTTGGGCTGGAACTGCGAATGCGCATGGCTTCGACCTGACGTCGGGCCAGGGCCATTTCGGCGTTGCCGTTGACCACGCCACCATTGGAAATCGCCTCCATGTTGCCCAAGGCGATGTTGGCGCTGATGGACTGCGACAACAGCAGACCTTCGCCTTTGCGGTCCTCGGTAATGAGCGCGATCCCGTGACCGACGGCGTCCACTGGCGAGCTGACGCGCACGGTTTGCAAAGGGCTGCCCACCTGGATGCTGCCGCTGTCGGCGGTGTCCGCGCCATAGATCAGACGCAACAGTTCAGTGCGGCCTGCGCCAATCAGCCCGGAAATGCCAAAAATCTCACCGGCGCGGACATCGAAAGAAACATCCCGCACTTTGTCCGAGCGGCTGAGGCCTTTGACTGAGAGGGCCACGCCGCCAATCTTGCGCTCGCCAAGGTCGATGTGTTCGCCCAACTCGCGCCCCACCATGAGCGTGACGAGTTGTTCGCTGTTGTAATTGGCCATGGCATCGACACACACGAGCTTGCCATCGCGCAGCACGGCGATGCGCTGAGCGACACGGGCCAACTCTTCCAGGCGGTGAGAGATATACACGATGGAAACGCCGCGATCCTGCAGCCGGGTAATCTGCTCGAACAACATCTCCACTTCACGGGCCGTCAGCATCGCGGTCGGCTCGTCGAGAATCAGCACATGGCAATCGCCGATCAGGTTGCGGGCGATCTCGACCATTTGCTGATGACCAATGCCCAATTCACCGACCAGGGTGTCGGGATCAATGGCCTCGAGACCCACTTGCGCCATGGCCTTGATCGAGTCTTCGCGCAATTTTTTGCGGTTGATGAACCCGGCCCGACTGGGCAGGTTATCGAGAAACAGATTTTCAGCGACCGACAGCGTCGGCAGCAGATTGAGTTCTTGCATGACCATGCGCACGCCCAGTTTTTCCGCTTGGGTGCGGCTGGCCGGTGCATAGGGTTGCCCCTGAAACTGCATGTCACCTGTGGTCGGGGTAACCAGTCCACCGATGATTTTCGACAGGGTGCTTTTGCCCGCGCCATTTTCACCAGTCAGCGCCAACACTTCCCCGCGCAGCAGCGTCAGGTCGATGTCGCCGAGGACAGGTTGGGCGTAGGTTTTGCCGATGTTGCTGACAGACAGAACAGCGGCCTGAGCAGACGCTGACATAACGCTCTCCATGCGCCCGCTCCCGGTGAGGAGCAGGCGGTATGTACGGATGATTGACGGGTCGGGCTTATTGCGGCTTGGTGACCAGCTCGACCGGGGTCTCGATCACACCGTCCTTGATGTCGAGCTTGTCGCCCTTGATCATCTTCAACGCGGTGTCGATGCCGAATACAGCCTGACGCGCAGCAAACTGGTCAGCGGTAGCGAGCACTCGACCGTCCTTGAGCATCGGCTTGATGGCGTTGATGTTGTCATAGCCCACGACCTGCACTTTGCCCGCCTTGCCTGCGGCACGTACCGCCGACACTGCACCCAGCGCCATGCTGTCGTTACCGGCCAGCAGGGCTTTCAGGTTCGGGTATTCGTTGAGCATGGCCGAAGCGACGGCGTTGCCCTTGTCGATTTCCCAGTTACCCGATTGCGTGGAAACGATCTTCATCTGTGCAGCGTCCATCGCGTCCTTGAAGCCCGCGGTGCGTTGCTGCGCGTTGGTGGTGGTCGGCACACCTTCGATGATCCCGACCTGATCGCCCGCCGTCAGTTGCTTGGCGAGGTAGTCACCCACCAGCTTGGCGCCCTTGCGGTTGTTCGGGCCTACGAACGGCACTTCGATGCCTTTGCTTTTCAGCACGTCCGCGTCGAGCTGGTTGTCGATGTTGACGACCTTGATTCCCGCTTTCATGGCCTTGTCGATCACCGATGCCAAGGCCTTCGAGTCAGCGGGTGCGATCACCAGCGCGTCGACTTTCTTGACGATCATCTGGTTGACGATGTCGATTTGCGCGGCCGTATCAGACTCGTTCTTGATGCCGTTGGAGATCAGGTCGAAATCAGTGGAATGTTGTTTCTGGTACTGCTTCGCCCCGTCTTCCATGGTCAGGAAGAACTCGTTGGCGAGGGATTTCATCACTAGCGCGACGGTGGGCTTTTTGGCGTCGTCAGCGTAGGCAGAAGAGAGAGGCAGGGTTACCGCACTGGCGGTGAGCATGGCAACAGCAAGAAGACGTGCAGCGAATGGCAGCTTCATGGAATCACTCCGACATTATGATTATTGTATCGGCATCGTCCGCGAGGTCAGGGTACACCCGGCCAATCGCAAACGTTTGCGTGAACGAAACTATGAGAATGGTTGCATCGTTTGTCAACAGCCTGAACCCTGGCGACAGGCTTTTTCAGATTTGCCCTACAACCGCCGGATGGATTATTCCCGTTCACAGGCCACGATTTGATGGCTTAAGCGTGCGCAATTCCGCATTAAATACGCTATTTAGTCCGCTGCACCCCTCAATGCTGCGCTAATATGACGGCGATCTGACATCGCGCATCGCCAATGTCGCTGTCACTCACATAAGAACGTCGTTGGAGTGGAAATGATAGACCCGGCCGTACAGAACACCCTCGCAGAGCAAGGCAACGACCCTGCTTCGGATTTCATCCAGTCGATGATTTCCGCCTTACCCGGTGTGGGTCCTGTAGGAAAAAGCCGCGCAGCTCACCGGCAGTGGTATGAATCGCTGTCCGAAGAAGATCAAATGAAAGTCCGTGACAAGCTGCGAGAAGAAATTGCCAAGGTCAGGGAGCAATTCGGCCGTCGCTCCAACGCCGTGTCAGCGCAATCCGTCAGGCTCAGAGACCACGGCTGATCCGCGGCCCTCATCTTGGGTTTAGACCGATCGCCTAAACCCCATCAGGCCTGATCGCCCCTTTCGGTCAGGCTCTGTTCAATCCTCCTTCTTCACCGTCGCCACTTCATCGGCACGCACTCTGACCGTTTTGCCAGAGATGTCTTTGAACTCATAAAACCCGTCAACACTCTTGGTCTTGGGCACATCCTCGGTGATGTATTGCGTGCCGTTCTGCAACGTGACCACGGTGGCGGTCGAACACCCCGCCAACGCTACGCAACCTACGAGCGCCAAGGACAGCCCCAACCCTCTGATCTTCATGCCGACTCCTCTATTTTTCCAGGTCATTGCGAACCGATTCGCCAATAGGGACTCTGATCGACGCAATCGCTTTTGGTTCGCGAAAAAAAGAATTGGTCGGACAAATCAACGACTTGGGTTGCGATGAATATTCTTCTTACTGCACGGTTGCGAAACTTCCCACACTGAAATACTGTATGCACATACAGCTAAAACAAGGGATCACTCTCGTGTCTACCACCGCCGCTACAGCCCCTGCGCCGTACGAACGTATGGCCATCCGCATTCAGAAAATCATCAATGCCCCGACCGCACAGAAATCGCGCTCTGCCCTGATCTTTCGCCTGGCCGACGAACTCGAAGAGGACTGGAATCAACTGCTTGAGGAGATCGCCGAGAACGACAACGTGACCCTCGCATGGCGTGATGACGGTGGCGTGCAGATTTTCTGGACAGTGCCCAAAGAGGACTGAGCTGACCTGACACCTCTTGCAGCCACATACCCGCCCTATCGGCGAGTCACAACTGTGCCTCGCCCCGCGCTAATCAGCCCGTAGTTGGATTCAATGCTCAGACTTTTCGTGTCATGCCTCTTGCTTATCTCCTCCCTGCAAACCGCACTCGCCGACGTCAACATCGGCACCTGGAACCTGGAGCACCTGAGTGTGCGGCCCAACAAGGATTTCCAGAGCATCGCTAAAGTCGCGAAAAACGTGGACTTTCTTGCGGTGCAAGAACTCATGAACGAAGACGCACTGAACACCCTCGCCAAGGAACTGACCCGGCAGACGGGTAAACACTGGAGCGCGATGGCGTCACACGCGGTGGGTCGATCGACCTACAAGGAAATGTACGGTTTCGTCTGGCGTGATGACATCGTGGCCTACGAAGACGGCGCAGTGACTTATCTGGATCGCGGCGACACCTTCGAACGCGAGCCCTACTCCGCCCGCTTCCGATCGCTCAAGGACGACACGACCTTTGTGGTCGCCACGGTGCACATTCTCTACGGCAAGAATCAGGCTGACCGCGCTTCGGAAATCACCGCGCTGTCCAGCTACTGGGCGTGGTTGAAAGACACGTACCCTGGCAACAACCAAATCATGTTGATGGGCGACTTCAACACGCCGCCGAACGCACCGGCCTGGAGCAACCTGGACGCCAGCGCGAAGCCATTAATGCTGGAGGGTGCCTCAACGCTGTCCACCACCGACGGCAAATTCGCGAACCTTTACGACAACGTCTTCGTGAGCAGGCAATCCGCGATCAAGGCCAGCGAGATCAAAGTCTTCAAATATCCAGAGTACCTGGGGATGACCAACGCAAAAGGCCGTGACAGCGTGTCGGACCATGCCCCGATCTTCTTCCGCGCCAGCTTCACGGGGGGCCGTCAGGTGGCAGCATCTGCGGCGCCGAGCTCATCCTTGCCGAACCCGATGAAACCGGCGTCGCCGGATTCCAGCGGAAAAAACTTGACCGTGGCGATTCGCGGGAACAAAAAAACCATGATCTACCATCGCCCGGACTGCCCGTCATACAACTCGGTTTCAGAGAAGAACCGTATCGACTTCGCCAACGCCGCCGCTGCTGAAGCCCAGCATTATCATTTGGCGGGCAACTGCCGCTGATAGACACCTCGTCGTGAAGGGCGCGCCTGATATCAGGTGGCGCCCCTGGCCTGGCTTATCGACGTGCCAGATCGTGCTGGATGCAGCCGTCATAATACGTTTGCTTGACGGCTGCCGGTTTCAATCGCGATGGACTCTTATACGTCTGTTCGGTGATGCCTAGCGCCATTTTGCGCATCCAGGGTTGAGAAAACTTCTGTGCCTGAAGCTTCCGGCGCTGGCTGTATAAAGTCTTCCCGGACAGCTTCGATTGCTGCGCGACGCCAGCCATACCCGCTCCCCATTTACATACTTGTACGTCCTGCTTACTGACAGTACGCGCTTGTACAGGGAGTGCCGCCATCATCAAAACAAAGGCCGTCACGCCCAGTCCCATCTTTCGCATACGCCCTCGTCCCGGAATCACTTGAAAGAAAAGGATTTTTCCAGAAAACCCACGCCCTGCGGGCCATCAGATTGCCTTTTTTATGCGGGAAGGCTTCTGTTGGCTCTACGGTCGCTGCCCACCGGGTCACTGTCGCTCTTCGTACACCCAAAAGCGCATGGATTTGAGGCCATGCATCGCATCAAGGGCACATGGACACTCAAACAGATATGGCACATGGCCGCTTATCGGCGAGCGATTCAAAATGCCATGAAACAATGCAATTCTCTCTCGGTCGGTAGCCATTCGCAGCTGCAGAAGGCTACTCGTCTCAGGCAGAGAACACGCATTACGATCCATGGCCGGAATCCTGTTTTTTTGCAGCCTGTATCGATCTCGAAATGAAGTGACAGCACCGCTGATGCATTCCGCGGACACCCTGTCAGGTACATAAGGACGTACTCAATTTCAGACCGGCGTACTCGACGCCCAACAGGCCCATGACGATGAATGATTCCAGGGATTTTGAAATTCATTACCGTTTCCGAGGCGAACCCCGGCACTTCTGCCACCATGCCAGTCACTTGTGTGAAAGCGAGGCGTTGCACTTTGCGACCTTGCACGCGGGTGTGGGCAATCTGGATGGCGGTGTCGCTGCGGGCCCCATGCGTTTGGCCATGCTCTATGCCGAAGGGCTGGGCGTGACTCAGGTTCAGTGGAAGCGAACCTGACGCCACAAATCTCCAAACAAACCGCGAATCAAGTGGTCGGTATTTACTGCAGCGCTCATTAAATCAGCAACGCGAGGTAAATATGTCCATTGATAACGCGCTTAAACACGAGGTTCTGACTCGACTCTTGCACGCCCACCCTGCGGGTTTGGGGAAAGAAGTTCTGGACAACTATCGAGGGGAAAACGCGGTTGCGGATACCCTTGAGCATTTGCAGAAAGCCGGCTTGATTCACCACGGCTGTGTCGACAGCCCGGCAAAAGGTGAGCGAACGCTCAATTACCCGGTGAAGTTGAGTTCCGCTGGCGTAGAAGCCGCCAAGCAGCTTTGACCTGAATACCGTCGGTATCGAAAAGGGGGGAATGCTGGTGTTCTCCCCAAGTGCTGCAGACCCGATCATCCATGAGCCGGTCGGGCAGCAGCACTACAGGGGAACGAGAAGAATCCTACAAGCTGCGTCTGTTTTCAGTCACTCAGACAATTGTGACTTAATTAGTCGAACAAGCCGCATCAAACCGCTTGATAATCGCCCGTGCCGTCCGGCCAGGGCGTCAGCAACTCAAAACCCGTTTCAGTGACCGCCACCATGTGCTCCCACTGTGCGGACAGCGACTGATCACGGGTCAACACGGTCCAACCGTCGCTCAACACATGGGTGCCCGGCTTGCCGGCGTTGATCATGGGCTCGATGGTAAAGACCATGCCCGGTTTGAGCTTGAGCCCTTTGCCTGCTGCGCCATAGTGCAAGACCTGAGGCTCTTCGTGGTACTTACGGCCGATGCCATGGCCGCAATACTCCCTCACGACGCTGAATCCCTCACGGTGGGCAACGGTTTGAATGGCGTGGCCGATATCGCCCAGCGTCGCGCCCGGTTTCACCGCGTGAATACCCGCCAACGTCGCTTCGTAGGTGGTTTCGACCAGATGTTTCGCCAGCGGGCTGACTTCACCCACGTAATACATCCGGCTGGTGTCGCCGTACCAGCCATCCTTGATGACCGCCACGTCAATATTGACGATATCGCCTTCCTTGAGGATGTCGTCTGCTGATGGGATGCCGTGACAAACCACCGTGTTGGGCGAGATACAGGTGGTCTTGGTGAAACCGTGGTAACCCACATTGGCCGGGATGACTTTCAGTTCATTGACGATGAAATCGTTGCAGATGTCGTCCAGCGCTTCGGTGCTGATACCGGGTTTGACGTGCTGACCGATCATGGCGAGCACGTCTGCGGCGAGACGACCTGCAATGCGCAGTCCGACCAGATCGGCTTCGGTCTTGATACTCACGCTCATTGCGACACCACCCTGACCTGAGTCTCTGCGGCTGCATTTTCATCAGGCAAGGCACCCAATAAGGTATTTCCGGAGACCTCGGCGCGGATCAGCAATTGACAGATATCGGAGTAGTTCAGCCCCGGATTGAGCTCAGCGAGCATGCCGACCCGCATCCAGTGCTCGGCCTGGGCATTGATTGAGCGGCTTAGCGCGGCGCTGGCCGAGCGAATATTGGCGTGCATCTGTTCGGAAATCTTGACCAGTCCCATGACTTACCTCGCGTTCGATATACGAAGCATATATGTTTCATATATTTTCACGCAAGCCGCAGAACTGTTCTCGCATTACGCCGACGCTTGGGCAGCCGCATCCATCGCACATTCCGAGAGCGACGTCGCCAGCTGAGAAATGGCCTCCTGATCGTCCTCGCTCAGAGCGCGGTAGTGAGTGATGATCGCGCGCTCGGCGTCATTCAACGATTCAGCCGCCATGGGCGTACGCTTGCCGGAAAGAACGTAAAGTACGTCAACGCCCTTTTTATCCAGCGCAGCCAGGTAGTCGGACCGGGGAATGCGCTCTCCGCTCTCGTATTTCCCTTGAGCATTGGCTTCAACGCCCCCGACGGTGCCGAATTCCTGTTGCGAAAGTCCGAGGCGTTTGCGTTCTTCTTTCAGGCGTGAACCAAGATCTTTCATAAACGCGGGCCTCGTATGTGACTGTGTCTAAACCAAGACCCCATTGGTCGAGGGGAGTTGCGAATCACCCGACAATTGTTCAAGCTTCGCGCTTTTCGGCTCAAGGAAACGCTCGACGCGGCCGATAACTCGGATGGACAGCTTGTCATTGATGTGGCAACCCGATTCTTGCAGTTCGGAGTACCAGACGTGATTACATTTTTACTGGGTTGGTGTGCCGTTTCAGTCGTGGGAACGGTGATCGCAGTCGGTCTCATCAGAGCGGGCAAGAAGCGCCAGCCCGAAGTCGATGACGCGCGCGCCACCGAGCCTGTTCCTGTCGCTACGCCTGTGTCCTACGACCGCTAAGCCGTCCTTCGTTCTGCGTCACGCAGCGCTCGAGGCGAATGCTCACTCCACGGCACAATGCGCCTGTTCACCTGAGTAGGACAACGGGCCTGTCGCAAAGCCCATCTGCTCCAGGCCAATGCTGAACTGGCGGACCCCTGCCGCCAGCGCCAGAAAATCCTCACGCTGCATCTCGTTGCCCCAAACGCTGCTGAACGACGCTTCGCGCACCTGAGAGGGTTGGGCCTTGGCCGGGAAAGCCAGGGTGGTTTCGGCTTGATTCATTTGCATGGTCGATCCCTCTTCACTAAACACTGTGTGGATATACAGTATTTTCTTGGGCAACCAAACGCAAGCCTTGATTCGACGAGCGGTCGTCTTTGAAACGAACCGCGCGTTGACGCGAAACGGTCAGACCCCGGCGAGTCCCTTGAGACGCTGGAGATCTTCGGCCGCGAGAACGATGCCTTCCGCGAGCGATATTTCCCGCTGCTGATAACGGCGATCCCCCGGCATGCGCCGCTGCCCCACCCCATACATCTGTCTCACCAGCTCTTCGCTGCGTTGCGCGAAGGCCTGTCCGCTGCCCTTGTCAGGGTCGATGACGATGACGGTTTGCCCAGTCCACGGCGTCTGGGCGCCCGGCTTTGTGGACATGTCAAACTCGAAAGAAAAATTGCCCCCCGTGAGCGCCGCTGACAGCAGTTCCACCATCATGGACAGCGCCGAACCCTTGTAACCCCCAAAGGGCAGCAGCGCGCCGCCGTCGAGAATCGCCTTGGGGTCTTCGGTCGGTTCACCGGCGCGATCAACGCCCATGCCCGGTGGCAACAGGCGCCCTTCCCTTGCGGCGATCTGCACGTCACCGTGGGCAATGGCGCTGGTGGCCATGTCGAACACAATCGGCTGCCCCCCGGCACGCGGCGCCGCGAAGGCAATCGGGTTGGTGCCGAAGAGCGGCTTTTGCGCATCATGGGGCACCACGCAGGTCATGCTGTTGACCACGCTCAACGCCACCAGCCCTTCTTGGGCGAAAGGCTCGACGTCGGGCCAGAGCGCCGCAAAATGGTGGGAGTTGCGGATCGCCAGAATCGCGATCCCGGCCGTGCGCGCCTTTTCGATCAGCAGCGCCTTGGCGGCTTGCATGGCGGGCTGTGCGAAACCGCCACCGGCATCCACCCGAACGAATCCCGCGCCAACATCCTCGACGTTCGGCACTGCCTGACCATCGACCCAACCGGCTGCGAGGGATGACAAGTAGCCTTTGATGCGGAAGATGCCGTGACTGTGCGACCCGTCGCGCTCGGCGCTGGCGCAGTTTTCCGCCAGCACGCGCGCTACGTCTGCCGAAGTGCCATGGCGCAGAAATATCTGGCGCAGGAGTTCGGTCAGGTCGCTGTAGGAAATCGTCTGGGTGTCAACCGCGTCGCGGGGTGAGGACATCTGAAGCTCCGGTGTGATTATCGGAAGTGGAAGCCGAACAGAACGTAGATCAGCGCCTGAGAGTACTGTGGGCGAGCAACCGGGTAAACTGCGCACCTGCATCTTCCCCCTCGTTCGCTTCAACTGATCAAGGATCATTCCATGGAGTGTCAGACCCTCGTTCTCGGCGCCGGCATCGTCGGCGTGTGTTCCGCCCTGCACCTGCAAGCCGCAGGCCAGAGCGTCGTGTTGCTTGATCGCAATGACCCTGGCACCGGGACCAGTCACGGCAACGCAGGGCTGATCGAACGCTCCAGCATCATTCCCTACGCCTTCCCCCGCGAGTGGACGAGTCTGGTTCGCTATGGCCTCAACCGGCAATCGTCGATGCGCTTCAACCCGGTGTTTCTGCCTCGCCTGTCGCCGTGGCTGCTTGAGTACTGGCGGCAGTCCTCGCCGGAAAACCTGGCCCGTGCCAGCCAGGCCATGCAACCGCTTATCGAACGTTGCGTCACCGAGCATGACCTGTTGGCGGAGGCGTCGGGCATGACCGGCTTGATGCGCGCCAAGGGCTGGATCGAGTTTTACCGCGATCAGAAGGAGTTCGATCTGGCATCCGCTGACGCCCGATCCTACGAGCAATACGGACTGCGCTTTGAGATTCTCGACGCCAGCCAACTGCGCGACCGCGAGCCGGACCTGAACGGCGTTGTCGGCGGCATTCATTGGCACGATCCGAAGAGCGTGACCGATCCTGGTGCACTCGTGCAGGGATACGCGGCGCTGTTTGCCCAGCGCGGCGGCGTGGTGCTCAAGGGGGATGCAAGGACCTTGAAGCAACAGGGCGCTGGTTGGGAGGTCGACAGTGCGGAGGGCCGAATCAGTGCCAGCAACGTGGTGGTGGCGATGGGGCCGCAATCCGCCGAGGTCTTCTCGACGCTGGGTTACCGCATCCCCCTGGCCATCAAGCGCGGCTACCACATGCATTACGCATCGCTGCCGGGCGCCGAGCTGCGACATTCGGTGATCGATGCTCAGGCGGGTTTCGTGCTGGCGCCGATGGCGAGAGGAATCCGCCTGACAACGGGCGTCGAGTTCGACGCCAGCGATGCACCGCCCAATGAAATCCAGTTGCGTCGCTGCGAAGCCATTGCCCGTACGCTCTATCCGCTGGGTGAACGGCTGGATGCCGAACCGTGGCTGGGGCGCAGGCCTTGCCTGCCAGACATGCGCCCGGTAATCGGCCCGGCCCCTCGTCACACGGGGCTGTGGTTCAACTTCGGTCACGCCCATCACGGGCTGACGCTGGGACCGGTCACCGGACGCCTGCTGGCCGAGATGATGACCGGCGCACCGACGTTCACTGACCCGGCCCCTTACAGCCCCGCGCGCTTTCGGTAACGGTTCAGCTCAGCCGCTTCTGGAAGAACAGGCGCTGGTGCCCTGGCGGGTAATCGTCGAGCTGGCCGAACGAGGCGTAGCCGTGTTTGCGATAGAACTCGGGGGCCTGAAAGTCGAAGGTGTCCAGCCAGACGCCCACGCAGTTGCGCTCACGGGCAAAGTCTTCGGCCATTTCCATCAACCGGCTGCCCATCCGCTGCCCACGGGCCTGCTCGGGCACGACCAGCAGTTCGATGAAGCACCAGCGATAGAGAACCCGGCCGTGAAGCCCGCCGATCACTGCGTCGGTGGTTTCATCCCTGACAAAGAACGCGAACTTTTCCGACAGGCCATCCCCCGCTTTCGCCGCGTTGTAGGCCTTGAGGGGTTCGAGTATCTGCAGACGTTCGTCTTCGCTGGGGTTGCTCTTGAATTCGATTCGCACGCTCATGCGTCGCTTCCTGCTGACATGGAAAAGGAACGCAAGGGTGTTGGATTTGGCGGAATGAGTAAAGCGGCGGCAAACAGAGGGAGCCGCCGAATGGGGCTCCCGGGTGGACGGGATCAGTCTTTCTGATCGCGGAGGATGTTGCCGGAGGTGCCGTCGATGCGGAATTCGTACGTCAGGCTATCGGCCTTGCGGCCTTCACCTTCCCAGTACCCTTTGTCATCGGCCTCGATCTTGTAAATCTCCGTGTAACCGGACGACTTCGCCTTTTCGATGGCCTTCTCGATGGTGATCCAGCCTGGGCCAGGCTTGTCCGCGAGGGCGAACGGGGCAGTGGCCAGAGCGGCGGTGGCGAGGACGGCAGCGGTAAGTGTCTTGATCATTTTTGAACTCCATTTCCCTTTGCGGGCTATTGACGTGCAGGGGGTTGGAGTCGGTCGAAAGACGGATGGTTCAGGCGAGGTTTTGTAACGGGGTGCTGCACGGCGACCGGCGAACATCATCCTGGGATGACGACCGCCGGGAAGCCGGTGTTGCAGGAAGCCACATCAATCAGCGCTTGACCTTGCGACGCAGAATGCCGTTCAGCACCACGACCACCACGGCGACAAAAATGGCAATGTACTGGAATTTTTTCTCGTCGAGCACGCCAATGGTTTGCAGGTGCGACAGGCCGAGCATGATCACCAGCACACTCAAGGCGATGAGGATCGAATAAATCAGACGCTGTTTGTTGGTCATTACGGAGGTTCCTGAAAACGGGTCTAGATCGTTTGCACTGCCGCAAACGCGCCCGACATCTTACGCCGTCACAAAGGTGATAGCACCCTGGGCCTGCGCCTTTGATACTGCGGCGAAGCGTCTCGGTGACTGAACCCTGTCACTTTGCCGTGGTTTAATACCGGCAGTTTACGTTCCAGAGTGTGTAAAAACGTCACGAGCGAAGATGAGGCAAGGCAAAAACAGGCGAAAAAGCGGAGTCTAGGTGTTCTAAATGAGCATTTTTCGCCTGTTTTTAACGCAGCATCATCGAGCGCAGTAGTTTTTACACAGTCTGGTTCGCTGTTCGCATTTCCTCGTCGTTGAAAGGAGTCCCCAATGCCCCATGAAGGCAGCCTGTTGCAGGCCGCAGTCGTGTTTCTGCTCGCCGCCGTTCTGACCGTCCCCCTGGCCAAGCGCCTGCAACTGGGCGCGGTGATCGGTTACCTGATCGCTGGCGTGATCATCGGCCCGTCGGGTCTGGGCCTGATCGGCAACCCGCAGAGCGTGGCGCATATTTCCGAGCTGGGCGTGGTCCTGCTGCTGTTCATCATCGGCCTTGAGCTGTCGCCCAAACGGTTATGGGTGATGCGCAAATCAGTGTTCGGCGTGGGTCTGGCGCAAGTGCTGCTCACGGGTCTGGTGATCGGCACTGTGGCGCTGCTGGGATTCGGCCAGCCGCTGAACAGCGCCGTGGTCCTCGGCTTGGGTCTGGCCCTGTCGTCCACGGCCTTTGGCCTGCAGAGCCTGGCCGAACGCAAAGAGCTGAACGCGCCCCACGGCCGCCTGGCCTTCGCGATTCTGCTGTTCCAGGACATCGCGGCCATCCCGCTGATCGCATTGGTGCCGATGCTGGCGGGCGGCGATCACGAAGCGTCGTCCGGCGATTCCCTGCGTCATGGTTTGCAGGTGCTGGGCGGCATTGCCGTGGTCGTGGTCGGCGGGCGGTATTTGCTGCGGCCGGTGTTCCGCATTGTCGCCAAGACCAAGCTGCAGGAAGTGTCCACGGCCACCGCGTTGCTGGTGGTGATCGGCACGGCCTATTTGATGGACCTGGTCGGCGTCTCGATGGCGCTGGGCGCGTTTCTCGCCGGTCTGCTGCTGGCGGATTCGGAATACCGCCACGAGCTGGAATCGCAGATCGAGCCGTTCAAAGGCCTGTTGCTGGGCCTGTTCTTCATCAGCGTCGGCATGGGGGCCAACCTGGGTCTGTTGCTGAGTTCGCCAATCACCGTGCTGGCCCTGACCGTTCTGCTGATCGGGCTGAAGCTGCCGCTGCTGTTCTTCGTTGGCCGGTTCGCCGGGGGCCTCGGCAAACAGAGCGCCTTGCGCCTGGGGCTGGTGTTGGCGGCGGGCGGGGAATTCGCCTTCGTGGTGTTCAAGATTGGCCGCGACCAAGGCCTGTTCGATGCCACGCTGTACGACACGCTGGTGCTGACCATCACCCTCTCCATGGCCCTCACCCCGCCGCTATTGCTGGTGATGTCACGCTGGCTCAAACCCAAAGCGGTGGTCAAGGAAGTGCCTGATGAATACAGGGACATCGATTCGGACAACCCTCGCGTCGTGATCGCGGGCATGGGCCGGATGGGGCAGATCGTGGCGCGTATCCTGCGGGCGCAGAAAATCCCTTTCATTGCGCTGGACACTTCGGTGGAGACGATCGAGTTCACCCGCAGCTTCGGCAATGTCCCGGTGTTTTACGGCGACCCGCTGCGTCCGGAAATCCTCCGCGCGGCCAAAGTGGATCAGGCGGAATACTTCGTGATCGCCACCGACGACCCGGACACCAACATCAAGACCGCCGAGCTGGTGCGCAAGCTGTACCCGCACCTGAAAATCATCGCCCGGGCCCGTAACCGGCAGCACGTGCATCGCCTGTTGGACCTCGACGCGCAGGCGGTTCGGGAAACCTTCTATTCCAGTCTGGAGATGACTCGCCGCACCCTGATTGGCCTGGGCTTGACCGAGGCGCAGGCGGCGGCGCGCATCAATCGCTTCAAGCGTCATGACGAACAGGTGCTCAACCGTCAGCACCTGATCTACGACGATGCGGCGAAGGTCATGCAAAGCGCACTGGAAGCCCGAACCGAACTGGCCGAGCTGTTCGAGTCCGACCGCATGGACGAAGAAGCCGAACTGGCGGCCAGCAAACCCTGACTTCGTCCTGCGCTGAGTCGGCTAACGGCTCAGCGCGACGACGAACTCCAGAAAGGCGCGCACCTTGGCCGGTGGCAGATGGCGGGACGGGTACAACGCATACAGCGGGAAATACTCGTCCGGCCAGTCGGGAAACAGCTCCACCAGTCGCCCCTCCCGAAGCGCCGGTTCCACGCCCAACGCCAACACTTGCGCCACCGCCTGCCCTTCCTCGCAGATGCGATGCATCGTTCCCACGTCGTTGACCATCAACCGCCCACGCGTGTTGACGAACAATCGCTCATCACCCCGATGAAATTCCCACGGAAACGGACGCCCGGTGTGCGAGTCGCGAAAATCGATGCACACGTGTTCAGGGCTCTGCAGATCGATCGGGTGCTGCGGCGTGCCGTGCTTTTTCAGATACGCCGGGGAGGCGACGGTCAACACCCTCGTTTTCAGCAATTGGCGACCGATCAGCGATGACGAGGGCTGCTCCCCGAAACGCACGGCCAGGTCGACGCCGTCCGCGATCAGATCGCCCAGTTGCTCGCGGGTCACCAGGTCCAGTTCCAGCTCAGGATAGGTGGCCATGAAGTCGCCCAATGCCGGGGCCAGAATCAGCCGGGAGAAATACGGATCGACGTTGACCCGCAAACGCCCGCGCACGGCCGTGGCGCTCCCGGACGCCTGGGTGGCCGCCTCTTCGAGCCCGGCCAGCAGCGGCGCAATCTCTTCGTAAAGTCGGCGGCCCTCATCGGTCAGCTTGACCGAGCGCGTGGTGCGGTCGAACAGCCGAATCCCCAGCCGCGCTTCCAACCGGGCCACTGCGCGACTGACACCGGATTGGGTCATGTCCAGCGCTTCGGCGGCCTTGACGAAGCTGCCGCTGTCGACCACCGCCGACAGCACGCCCATGCCACCGGCCAAACGTCCGTCGAAACTCATTAATGATTCTCCAGCATGGATGCAATGACACCCATGCTATCGGAGAATCAAACCGCCCGACGCGATAATTCTCGCAACGGCGACATCAGGTCGCTCCGAATGAGGAAACAGATTCATGTACACGATCATGGGTGTGACCGGGCAAGTGGGCAGTGAAGTGGCGCGCAATCTCCTGGCAGCGGGCAAACCGGTGCGTGCGGTGGTGCGCAGCGCGGAGAAAGGTCAGGTGTGGGCGAATCAAGGATGCGAGGTTGCGGTCGCCGATGTGGACGACGTGTCGGCGTTGACCACTGCCTTTCAGAACAGCACCGCGGTGTTCATCCTGCTACCGCCGAACTTCTCGCCCACCGAAGGCTTTCCGGAAACCCGCAAGGTCATCGCCAACCTTCACGAAGCACTGACCATGGCGGCCCCCGGCAAAGTGGTGTGCATCTCCACCATCGGCGCTCAGGCGACGCAGCCCAATCTGCTGAATCAGCTGCAACTGCTGGAGAAAAGCCTGAGCACGCTCGAACTCCCGGTGACCTTCCTGCGTCCGGGCTGGTTCATGGAAAACTGCCTGTGGGACGTGGCGCCTGCGACAGAAACCGGTGTGATTCCCAGCTTTTTGCAGCCGCTGGACAAACCGGTGCCGATGATTGCCACGGCGGACGTCGGACGTGTTGCCGCCGAGCTGTTGCAGGAACAGTGGTTCGGCAAGCGCATCGTCGAGCTGGAAGCTGAAAGTCACGTCACGCCGAACCAGATCGCCGACACCTTTAGCGAACTGCTGGGCAAGCCGGTGTCGATGCAGGCGGTGCCCCGCGACACCTGGCATGACCTGTTTACCTCGCAAGGCATGAGCAATCCCCTGCCGCGCATGCAGATGCTCGACGGCTTCAACGAAGGCTGGATTCGCTTCGAAGGGCTGCCACGCAAGGGCCATGTGACGCTGAAAACCGTGCTGGCCGGGCTGTTGGCGCGCTAAGTGGCGATCAGGCCTCCCGCGAGTTTTTCACGTTTTCGATGAAGCGCGTGACCGCGGGTGCCTTTTCGTAGCGGCGGTGGATCAGCGACAGGTATGAGGTGGGCTGACAGTCTTCGATGCGTCGATACAGCACGTTCGGCAACTGGATGTGATCGACCACCGATTCCGGGACCACCGCCACGCCTTGCCCCAGGCTCACCAGCGCGACCACGGACACCAGACCGCCCGGTTGAGGCCCCAGGGTCGGCGCAAAGCCGCCTTGGGCCGCCACTTCCAATGTCCCGGAAATCTGCTCGGGCAGAATGAACGTCTCGTTTTGCAGGTGCATCGCGTTGATCAGCTTGAGCTTGCTGAGCCATGACCCGCTCGGCAGCGCCAGGGCAAACCCTTCGGTCAGAAGCTTCACAGCGCTGACCGACTCCGGCAGGTTCATGGGCGAACGAATGAAGCCCACGTCCAGCCGCCCTTCTTCAATCATCCTCGGCAACGCCGGCATCAGGTGTTCAGTGATCGCGAACTCGACGTCGGGATGCCCTTGGCGAAACGCCCCCACCTGACGCTGCAACACGCCCGAAAACACGGCCGAAGCGACGTACCCCAATTCGATCTTTCCCGCTTCGCCCCGTCCGGCCCGCTGCACGTTGTATTGCGCGGTCTCGAACTGACGCACTGCGAGTTCGGCCTCGATCTGCAAGGCGCGGCCTGCGTCGGTCAGACGAACCTCCCGCTGCTCGCGGACGAACAACCGTGTGCCCAAGGCGCTTTCGAGATCCTGAATCTGCCGCGTCAACGTCGGCGGCGCGATGCCCAGTTGCTCGGCGGCACGGGTGAAATGACGGTGCCGGGCAACAGCGAGGAAGTAGCGAAAATGACGGATTTCCATGGCACGTTACCTGGCAGGTAATTGATTCGTGGGAGGCAGGTAACGAAGCATACGCCTTTCGGCGATATTCTGAATGTCACCGCCCCCCGGCATCTGCGCTGCCGCTAGCAGGCCTCTCCGCTAGATGGGGGCGCGCTCAGTCAGAAACATACGGATCGTGCCCCGAATGTCGCTCACTGAGCATTAGTCAAAACCTAACACTGGAGCTGCCATGCCTCATCCCAGCCCCCGCATGACCCTGCTCACCGCTTCCGGCGTGTGCTCGCTGATCGTGCTCGATACCAACATCGTCGCCGTGACCCTGCCGAGCATCGCCCGAGACCTGGGCGCCGGGTTCGCCGACATTGAATGGGTGGTCAGCGCCTACATGCTGGCGTTCGCCGCGTTGCTGCTGCCTGCAGGCAGTCTGGCGGACCGCTTCGGACGCAAGAAAATGCTGCTCACCGGTTTGGTGCTGTTCATCCTCGCATCAGTCGGATGTGGCGCCGCGCCGAACATCGTCTTTCTCGACATCGCCCGGGCGGTCAAGGGCGTGGGGGCCGCGCTGCTGTTGACCTCGGCACTGGCCACCATCGGCCACGTGTTTCACGACGAAGTGGAACGGGCCAAGGCCTGGGCGTTCTGGGGCGCGTGCATGGGGGTGGCGATGACGGCTGCGCCCACCGTCGGCGGTTTGATCGCGGAGCTGGTGGGCTGGCGCTGGATTTTTTACCTCAACCTGCCGGTCGGTCTGCTGTTGCTGGCGATGGTGTTGCGCAACATCGGCGAGTCGCGTAATGAGCAGTCGGCCCGTCTGGACCCCATCGGCAGCCTGTTTTTCAGTGCCAGCCTGTTGAGCCTGATCTGGGGTTTGATCGAAGCCAACCGCATCGGTTGGGACAACCCGTTGACCTTCGCCCGCCTGACTGGGGGCGCATTGTTACTGGGCCTGTTTGTGGTCGCGGAGCGCTTGCAGCGTCGGCCCATGGTGGATTTGCAGTTGTTCAGACACCCGCGCTTCATCGGCGCGTTGCTGGGCATGTTCGCCTACGCCGGGTGCGCTCAGGTGATGATGACGCTGCTGCCGTTCTATCTGCAAAACGGCCTCGGTTTCAGCGCCATCAGCTCGGGCCTGGGCATGTTGCCGTTTGCGATCACCATGCTGCTGCTCCCTCGATTGGGGCCAAAACTGGCTCGGCACCTGTCGCCTGCCGCGATGATGGCGTTGGGGCTGACACTGGTCAGCACCGGCAACCTGCTGTGCGCCTGGGCCACCACGCTGGGGGGTTATCCGGCCTTCGCGCTGGCCATGGCGGTGACCGGCGCTGGCGCCGGACTGCTGAACGGTGACACCCAGAAAAACATCATGGCTTGCGTGCCTCGGGAGCGCACCGGCATGGCGTCGGGCATGAGCACCACCATGCGGTTCAGCGCGATCATGCTGGCGGTGGGCGTCTACGGCGCGCTGCTCGCCAGCCATACCTTGAAAACGTTGAACCCGAGCCTGCGCAACCTTGCGCCGGAATGGCTCGACCAGTCCGAATACATCGCGTCTCGCGTAGTGGCCGGTGACATGAGCGCCGCGTTGCAGGCTGTCGACACGGGCGCCCGCGCCGTGGTGCAACCCTTGGCGCAGCAGGCGTTCGTGACAGGCTTCGGCTCGGTGTTGTGGGTCGCCGGGTGCATCGGTCTGGTGGGCGCGGTGTTGGTGGGCACCCTGATGCGCAAACCCATCCCGGCCCTGCAACTCAATCCCGCCTGATCCGCTTCAGTCCTGCCGCTTGAGCCATTCACCAGGCGGCAGGCCCATTTCCTGAACGAACGCTTTGCTGAGCGCCGCTTGGGAGCTGTAGCCCACCGACGCGGCAATCACCTTGAGTTTCACGCCTTGCTTCATCAGGTCCCGCGCCAGCTTCATCCGCCACGCCGTGAGGTAGGCGATAGGTGACACGCCGACCACCTTGAGGAACTGCGCCGAGAATTTGCTGCGGGACATGCACGCCAGCTCGGCCAGTTGCTTGAGGTTCCAGTCCTGCTCCGGACTCAGGTGAATCGCGTTGATCGCAGCACCCAGATGCGGGTCAAGGATCGCGCTCAACCCGCCCCGCGCAATCATCCCGTCCTCCATCGCCCGCCGCACCAGCACGATGAAGATGTATTCGAAGAGCACGCTCAGGCCTTTCCGATGCCCTGCACCTTGGCCGCGAAATTCGGCCAACAGCGCCGTGATCACTGGCACCAGCGGCTCAATGTCCTTGAACGGAAACACCAGCGTGTCGGTGACGCCCAGCGGAAATGAGCGGCCCATGCTGACGCCGAACTCGAAGGTCGCGCAGAGGATATCGGCGCCCTGCTCGGTGGTCGGTTGTAGCGTGTAACGGCAGGTGCTGGGGCACAGGAGAACGGTGGGGCCGTCCAGCGCGATGCGCGGGTGGCCAGGACGAATCAACGCCAGGTCGCCGCGTTCGACGATGTGAATGAACGCCGTGCCGTCGGGCCTGTTGATGTCGAGGGTGTCGAACACCGTCCCGGCGTAGAACAGCCGTCCGTTCATGTGGATTCGGTCGAAAAACTCGGATAGCGCGTCCATTGAGTCACTTCAGGCAAAAAACGCGGACGTCGGGACAAAACCCCTCCGACGTAAAGAACGAGGATAACCCTCACTTGCGACGCCCCGGTCGGCGGCGACCGCAAGAGGTTATTCCAATCCGAGGAGCCTCACAATGAGCACTGATTCGAACGTCAATTCCCTCTACCGTGACCCCGAAAACGGTGTGTTGCCGAAGGTCGACTTTTCCCTGGACCTCACGCGTGCCGCGCTGGTGGTGATCGATCCGCAGGTGGATTTCTTGAGCGAAAAAGGCGTGACCTGGTCGTTGGTGGGCAACAGCGTCACCGAGAATGGCGTGGTTGGCCACCTGGAGCAGTTATTCGCGGCGTCCAAACAGGCCGGGATTGCGGTGGTCATTTCCCCTCATTATTACTACCCCTGTGACCACACTTGGGAGCATGGCGGACCGCTGGAAAAAATGATGCACGACGTTGGCATGTTCGACCGGACTTCGCCGCTGGACCTGACTGGCTTCGACGGCTCCGGCGCCGACTTCATGCCGCAGTACAAACCGTACATCCTCGACGGCAAAACCATCATCTGCTCGCCGCACAAAATCTACGGCCCGCAGACCAACGACCTGACCCTGCAACTGCGCAAACAAGGGGTCTCGCAGGTGATTCTGGCGGGGATGGCGGCCAATTTGTGCGTCGAATCGCACCTGCGTGATCTGGTGGAACAAGGGTTCGAAGTGGTCGTGGTGCGCGACGCGACGGCCGCGCCGCAGGTGCCGGAGGGTGACGGGTATCAGGCGGCGTTGATCAATTACCGGTTCATTGCGCATGGGTTGTGGACCACGGCGCAGGTGTTGGAGCAGTTGCAGGGTCGCTGATCGCACTGCGGCACGCTCCCACAGTTGAACAGCGTTTGGCCAATAACTTCGCAGCGACACTGGACTCCTGTAGGAGCGAATTTATTCGCGAAAAAGGTGCAGGCGACACATCGGCGTCGGTTGTCCCTACGTCTCGCGAATGAATTCGCTCCCACAGTTGAATCTGCGTCAAGCAAAGATATTTTCAAGCCTCCGGGAATAACCCTCCCCCGGCTTCGTCATACGGGCTCAAGAAGTTATTAACCCTGAAATGAGGAAGCCTCCCATGAAAACCACACTGATCGCCCTGACCCTGACCGTGTTGAGCAGCGTTGCCCTGACCGCCCACGCCGACATGAAGAACATGCCGCAGGTGCAGGAATACACCTACGGCACCAAGCTCGATATCGCCGAAGTCACCAAGACCCCGAACCTGAATTTCTGCGGCGTGCGCCCGGTGGACCTGGGCTACGTCGATCACATGGGCAAGGCCCACACCCTGCGTTATGAAACCAGCGGCAACACGTGCCTGGGCGACAACTGATCGCTCGATCACCGCGCGGCGAGGCGCCACATCCGCGCCAGATCTCGTGCCCGGTCGTGCAGCAGGGACGCGGCGTTGTCGCAGGCCTGCTCCAGCGTCATCGGCCCGCTGGCCAAGGCAAACGCCGCGCTGATGCCGTGTTCGTAAAGGTCCGCGTAGCCCTCGCCCAAGGTGCCCGCAAGCACGATCACCGGCACGCCATGACGCTGGGCGATTTTCGCGACACCGAACGGCGTCTTGCCGCGCAGGGTCTGGGCATCGAAGCGCCCTTCCCCGGTGATCACCAGATCGGCGCCCTGTAGAGCGGCGGCCAGACCGGTCAGGTCAGCGACCACTTCCACACCCGGACGGAACGAAGCATTGAGATAGGCTTTCGCAGCGAAACCCATTCCCCCTGCCGCGCCGGTGCCAGGGTACTCGCTGTCATCCTTGCCCAGCACGCGGGCAGAGACTTCGGCGAAGTGGCCCAACGCTGCGTCCAATGCCAGCACCTGCTCCGGCGAAGCGCCTTTCTGTGGCCCGAAAATATGTGAGGCGCCGTTGGGTCCGCAGAGTGGGTTGTTGACGTCGGCGGCGACTTCGAACTGCACGTCCTTGAGGCGGGCGTCCAGCCCATCCAGATCAATCTGTGCGACCTGGCTCAGTGCCAGGCCACCGGGGGGCAGCGGCTCGCCCTCTTGATCGAGAAAGCGCGCACCCAAGGCCGACAGCATGCCCGTGCCCGCATCATTGGTGGCACTGCCGCCGATGGCCAGAATGACCCGCTGCGCACCGGCGTCCAACGCGGCGGCGATCAATTCGCCGGTGCCGTACGTCGTCGTGACCGTGGCATCGCGCTGTTTCAGGGTCAGCATCTGCAAGCCGCTGGCCATCGCCATTTCGATGATCGCGGTACGGGTGTCAGGCAGCCATCCCCACTGCGCCTCGGTCGGCGCACCCAGGGGACCGGTCGCATCGGTGGTCATCCATTGGCCGCCACACGCCGCCAACACGGCTTCGATGGTGCCTTCGCCGCCATCGGCCATTGGGCATTCGACCAGCCGCGCGTCCGGCCACACCTCACGCAAGCCGCTGGCAATGGCCTGGGCGACACCTTGGGCGCTGAGGCTGTCCTTGAAGGAATCCGGGGCGATGACGATGTTCATGGTGTTCTCCTTATCGATGGTCGCGATCTTCGCACGGGTGCCGGGAAATTCCGCCTGCCCTTCGCACAACGCGGTCAGACGCTGTGTTGTTCATCTGAACAAAAGGCCCGGCGATATCGACGATAGGCGGGTCGTTCTCTATAACGTCTGCTGTATCGGAGACATTTCGGCCACACAAACCGGCGAATATGACACTATATAGCCACTATTTTTTTACGGGTTATCGCCACCTCATGGCCGATCTGCCCGTTTTGGTTTTTTCACGATGAAAGCCGCAGCCCTATGCTTCTGAACGATCCCGTCACCCTGCTGTTAATCATCATCCCGTTCGGACTCATGACCACGCTGATGCTGTGCCTGTCCTACGTCGGCACCAGCCGTCACCGCGCGCCGCTGCACTGGTGGATTGCCGGGGATCTGGTGCTGGCGGCCTATCGCGCGGTCGACCTGATGCAACCCGGCGTCATTCCCCAGAGCCCCGACTGGCTGGGCATTCTCACGCCCGAAACTGCCTTTATCGCCAACACTGCAGGGCTGTTGCTGGCCATCGGTTGCCACACCCTGGCGCTGCATCAACTGGCCGAACGTGCCCACGGTGTCGCGTGGCACCTGCGAATGCTGCTCACGCCCGTGTTGCTGTACGGCATCGGCGCCAGTGTGCTGCTGCACAACGATTACATGCTGTCGTGGTTTTTTCTGTTCTGCGTGCTGACCATCGCCGTGCAGTTCTGCGTGACTTGGCCGTTGAGAAAACGTTTTCGGGGTGCCTGGGCGTTGCTTGCCGGGCACGTCGCGCTGCTTATCTTTCATGCCCATTCCGCGATTACGCTGGCCGTCGATCCCCCGCCGCCCTTGGCCTTCGATGAACCGGATATGTTCTCGCTGCCTGCGCTGGCGATGGATTTCATGGTCTCGTTTCTGTTCACCCTCAGCTTCGCCCTGATGTTGCAGGAGCAATTGCGCCAGCAGGTCGTGCAATTGAGCATCACCGACACCCTGACCGGCGCCCTGAACCGACGCGGCGCGGTGGCGACGATTCTTCATCAGGAGCGTCGTCAGAACGGGCCGCAACGCTACCCGCTGGCCGTGGCGATGATCGACCTGGACAACTTCAAGCGCATCAACGACCAGTACGGGCATGCGATGGGGGATTCGGCCCTGCAACTGTTCGCCAACACTGTGACTCGGTTGATGCGCAAGGATGACGTGTTCGTGCGTTGGGGCGGCGAGGAATTTCTGTTGGTGTTCCCCGGCACCGACGTGCAACAGGCGCAGATGTTCATGAAACGCTTGTGCGAGGCGCTGGACCCGCCGAAGGCAGAAGCGAAGCTGCCGTTTCCGATTGGCTTCAGCGCCGGGCTGGCGCAAACCTCGACGTTGAACAGCCGGGAAGACTTCGAAGCCCTGTTGCGCTCGGTGGACAAGGCGCTGTATCGGGCCAAGCAGGTGCGCGGGCGGGTTGAGGTGGTCGAGGCGATGGATTTGTAAAGCGTGCCGGGTACCGGACTCGACCTGTGGGAGCGAATTCATTCGCGAGACATGGGCACTGCTCCTCATAGCCAGCGCCAGACACGCCGTCTCGCGAATGAATTCGCTCCTACAGAGGAGCCGGGATGCCATGGATTGCAGCGTCGGGGCCTGATGACTTAGCGCGGGATCATCTGCATTCCCAGGTACAACCTCAACAGCTCATCGGTCCGGTACGGGTCACACCCGCTCACCTCGGCAATTTTTTCCAGCCGATAGCGCAAGCTGTTGCGATGAATCCCCAAGGCATCGGCGCAGGCCTGGCTTTCGCCGCTGTAATCGAACCAGGCGCGCAGGGTGTCGAGCAGTTGGCCGTTACCCTGCAAACGCAGCACCGGTTCGGCGATTTCCTCAGCCAGCCAGTCATGGCGATTGCGCCAGAACAGCACCGACAGCCGATGACTCGCCAACCTCAACAGCCGGTGTTGCGGTTGAACGTGACGGGCGTAATCCAGCAGATCGCGGGCGGCCGTGCAGGCGTGGCGTAAAGAGGTCAGGTCTGACGACGGCTCGACCGTGGCCATGCGCGACACCGGCCAACCCTGCTCGTCGAACTGCTCCAGCAGCAAGGCATCATCGCGATCCTTGCCCGCCGCACGACACCAATACACCAGGCTCGGCTCGCACGACACACACCAACTGTTGGCGTAACGTCCGTTCAACCAGGCCGCCAACGGACCCGCATAGCCCGCACCGTCAGGCAGTTCGATCAACACCGCCTGACGCGGCAATTGCGGCTGCAAACCCAGCTGTTCGGCCTCATCGACCAGATGCTCGGCGCTGTCGCCCCACAACAGCCGCGCCAGCAAATCCTCACTGCGCTGATGCCGCCACTGCTGATCGGCCTGCTGACGACGGTGCTCCATGAGCATTTCCGCCGTCATCTTCACCAGCTCGGCATAGACCCGCACCTGATCCGGCTCCCCCGTGATGCCCAGCACCCCCACCAGCTTCTGGTCCAGCATCAACGGCAGGTTCACCCCCGGTCGCACCCCGTCCAGTTGCCTGGCCGTGTGCGCATCGATTTCCACCACCCGACGATTGGCCAGCACCAACTGCGCGCCCTCATGCCGCGTGTACAACCGCTCCGCCTCACCGCTGCCAATGATGATGCCGAGGTAATCCATCACATTGACGTTGCACGGCAAAATCGCCATCGCCCGATCAACAATGTCCTGGGCCAGCGCGTGATCAAGGGCGAACATGGGGCACTTCCGGGGAGCGGCGCGTTAAACGGGTCATACAGGTCACATCTTGTTTTTAGGGGTCTGCGGAGTCTGCCTGATTTTTGCCGCGAGTTCCCGCATGACAATCACCCGCCCCGGATACCCAAGGCATCGACAGCGTGTCAGAGTGCCAAGCATCGCCGATGCTTGTGAGGTCACACCACTTTGCCCCTATCCCGCCTCGCCCTGTTCTTTCTTCCCCTACTGACCCTCCCCGCCTGCGCGTCCACCGAGGTGCCGTTGGGTCAGTCGAGTTTTGCCGAGTATCGCCAACAGACCCTGGCCTGGCTTCAGCAGAACCGCACCTTTCAAACCGATGATCACGCTGCCGAGCTGGAGTGGAATGCGCCCCGCGAATGGCGGCCTGTGGGGGTGGCGAAGCGCGGGATTCTGTTGGTGCATGGGCTGGGGGATTCGCCGTGGTCGTTCAATGATGTGGGGCAGGCGCTGGCCGATCAGGGCTTTCTGGTGCGCACGGTGTTGTTGCCGGGGCATGGCAGCAAGCCCTCGGACATGCTTGATGTGACGCTCAAACAGTGGCAGCAGGTGGTGCGCGAACAGACGCTGATTCTGCGTCGCGAGGTGCCGACGGTGTATCTGGGGGGCTTTTCCACCGGGGCCAATCTCGTGCTGGATTATGCCTATGCGCATGCGGACGTTGCCGGACTGGTGCTGTTTTCTCCTGCGTTTCGCCCGGAAAATACTTACGCCTGGGTGACGCAGTACATCGGCTGGTTCCGGCCGTGGCTGGCGAAGCCCGACGATGGCGTCCGACCGATGCAGACCCCGGTTCGTTATCTGAATGTGCCCACCAATGGGTTCGCCCAGTTCTACCGCAGCGCTTTGCTGGCACAGGACCGTATTCAAGAGCGGCCTTACGACAAGCCGGTTTTCGTTGCGATCACGCAGCACGACTCGGTGCTCGACACGGCGTATGTGCTGGACACGTTCAGTGCGCGTTTCAGGCACCCGGGCAGCCGCCTGATCTGGTACGGGGATCAACCGGCGAACGCCGCCCAATCGCCGCGCGTGCTGGTGCGAACTGACTACCTGCCAGAGTTTCGCATTGCCCAGTTTTCCCATATGGGGCTGCTGTTCTCGCCGGAGAATCCGTTGTACGGGCAGGATGGGCGTCAGCGGATCTGCTGGAACGGGCAGGACGCGGCGGACATGCAGAAGTGTTTGAAGGGTGATGCGGTGTGGTACTCGGACTGGGGGCATCGTCAACCAGGCAAGGTGTTTGCGCGGTTGACGTTCAACCCGTATTTCCAGTGGCAGATGGGCGTGATGATGGGGGTGTTGGACTCAGCTCATTAGGGTCGGACGCGGCATTCCTGTGGGAGCGAATTCATTCGCGAAAGGGTTGGGCAGGCGACAGATACGTGTGGGATGTACCGACGTTTCGCGAATGAATTCGCTCCCACAGTTAAGCCTGCGTATTGCCGCACATTTCGTGGCGATATCGCTCCTACAGCCAAGTCCGCGTCAGACCGATTGCCTGACCAAGCCTTTCACTCCCCCGGCGCCAGCCGCTCTCGGCTGTTGCTCAAGTGGGTCAGCATCGCGGCGCGGGAGGCGTCGGGGTCTTGGCGGCGGATGGCGGCGAGGATGGCTTCGTGTTCGAGGTTCGCCAGATAGGCGTGGTTCGTCAGGCTGGTGCCAGCCCGTTCGCTGGTGGCGATGCGGCTGCGGGGGATGACGGCGTTGCCCAGGTTCTGCAGGATCTCGACGAAATACGGGTTACCCGTCGCTTCGGCAATCAGCAGGTGAAAGCGGCGGTCCGCCTCCACGCAGCTGTCTTCCTTGGCCAGCAGGTCCTGATAGTCATCCAGTGCCAAACGCATGGCCGACAGCTGTTCCTGGGATCGCCGCTGAGCCGCCAGCGCGACGGCCTGGGTTTCAAGGCCCAGCCGCAGTTCGATGATGTGGCGCACGCTGAACGCGGTTTCGACGTTCAAACGCATGCCGCTCTGCTCGGTGCGTTGCAGCACGAAGGTGCCTTTGCCTTGATGGGTTTCCACCAGCCCCGATGCCTGCAACTTGGAGATCGCCTCCCGCACCACGGTCCGGCTTACCCCGTGCTGACGCACGATTTCACTCTCGGACGGCAGCTTTTCCCCCGGCGCGATGCTGCCCATGAGAATCCGCTGACTGAGGTCTGTGACCAGGTCCGTGGCCAGGTTGTGCTGCCGCCGTTTGGGAAGCGTCCGAGAGGGTGTTTGCATGGAGGTTGTCCTGACAGTGGCCTCGAATGATGGAGTATCTGCCCTGATTGCACTTGTCTTTTTTCAACCCGACAGACCGAGACGAGTGATCGCCACGTACCTCGCACGCCTTGAGAAAATCCCGTGAGAATCCCCGTGGAACAGGCCACTCGACGGCTTGACCAGACTCGTCCAACTTGTCAGACAAGCAAGCCTATGACACCGAAATATTTCCCGCAAGCCCTTGGAAACCGCTTGCGGAGATAATGCGTACTTGTATGATGACTAACAACAGGGCGCACACACCTTGTCACACACATACGAAAGCCCCGCATAAAAATAATCAGTGGGAGTCAACAGAGTGAACACACCCTCATCACGAGTGGATGACGTCAATGATTCCGTCTTGCAATCGGCGGTTTCCAAAGTCAAACGTCATATCCTGCCGCTGTTCGTCATCATGTTCATCGTCAACTACATCGACCGGGTCAACATCGGTTTCGTCCGCAGTCACATGGAACACGACCTGGGCATCGGCGCAGCCGCCTACGGTTTTGGCGCTGGCCTGTTCTTCGTCGCCTACGCGCTGTTCGAAGTCCCCTCCAACATCCTCATGCAGAAAGTCGGCGCCCGCCTCTGGCTGACCCGCATCATGTTCACGTGGGGCCTGGTCGCGGCTGGCATGGCCTTCATTCAAAACGAAACCCACTTCTACATCCTGCGCTTCCTGCTGGGCGTGGCCGAAGCCGGTTTCTTTCCGGGGGTGATCTACTACTTCACCCGCTGGCTGCCGGGCGTCGAGCGCGGCAAGGCCATCGCCATCTTCCTCAGCGGCTCGGCGTTTGCCTCGCTGATCTCTGGCCCACTGTCCGGCATGCTCTTGCAAATCGAAGGCCTGGGCATGCACGGCTGGCAGTGGATGTACCTCATTGAAGGCCTGTTCTCGGTCGGTCTTTGCGTGTTCGTCTGGTTCTGGCTGGATTCGAAACCCCAGGACGCCAAGTGGATGACCCAAGCGGAAAAAGACGCGCTGACGGACACCATCGACGCTGAACAGCGCGCCCGTGAAGCCGCCAGCCCGGTGAAGCTGTCTATCGGCCAGTTGCTGAAAGACCCGCAAATCATCCTGTTCTGCCTGATGTACTTCTTCATTCAATTGACGATCTACGCAGCGACGTTTTGGCTGCCGAGCATCATCAAGAAGATGGGCAACATGAGCGACTTCCAGGTCGGTCTGTACAACTCGATCCCCTGGTTCATCGCCATCGTCTGCATGTACGGCTTCGCCAGCCTCTCGGCGAAGTGGAAGCACCAGCAGGCCTGGGTCGCCGCGGCGCTGCTGATCGCGGCTGCCGGGATGTTTATGTCCACCACGGGCGGTCCAGTGTTCGCCTTCGTTGCCATCTGCTTCGCGGCGATGGGTTTCAAATCGGCCTCGTCGCTGTTCTGGCCGATCCCGCAAGGCTATCTCGACGCCCGCATCGCCGCTGGCGTGATCGCCCTGATCAACTCCGTGGGCAACCTCGGCGGCTTCGTTGCACCGACCGCGTTCGGCATCCTCGAACAACAGACCGGCTCGATTCAGGGTGGGCTGTACGGCCTGACCGCCACGTCGATCATTGCCGCGATCCTGGTGTTCAGCGTGCGCACGACACCGAAACCCGGCGCGGCGCCCGTCACCGCAGGGTCAAAACCCGACGCCACGCCCAGCCATTCGTAACGACTTGAACCCCGATTCAACGGCGCCCGCGCGGCGCCCTGCACAACCAAGGATTTCGCCATGACGACACAGACTTCCGGCAGCACCCCCGTTATCACCGACATGCAGGTCATCCCGGTCGCGGGCCACGACGACATGCTGCTCAACCTGAGCGGCGCCCATGGTCCGTATTTCACGCGCAACATCGTGATCCTGAAAGACAACGCGGGTCACACCGGCGTCGGTGAAATCCCCGGCGGCGAGAAGATCCGTCAGACCCTGGAAGACGCTCGCGCCCTGGTCGTCGGCAGCACCATCGGTAACTACCAGAAGATTCTGAACGACGTGCGCCGCACCTTCGCCGAGCGCGATTCCGGCGGTCGTGGCCTGCAAACCTTCGACCTGCGCATCACCATTCACGCGGTCACCGGCATCGAAGCCGCTGTGCTCGACCTGCTCGGTCAACACCTGGAAGTGCCGGTCGCGGCCCTGCTCGGCGAAGGCCAGCAGCGTGACGAAGTGAAGATGCTTGGCTACCTGTTCTACGTCGGCGACCAGAAGAAAACCAACCTGCCCTACCGCACTGAAGAAGACGCCGACAACGACTGGTTCCGCGTGCGTCACGAAGAAGCCCTGACCCCGGAGCGCGTGGTGCGTCTGGCGGAAGCGGCGTTCGAGCGTTATGGCTTCGAAGACTTCAAACTCAAAGGCGGCGCGTTGAGCGGCGACGCGGAAATCGAGGCGGTCACTGCGCTGGCCGAGCGTTTCCCGAAAGCCCGCATCACCCTCGACCCGAACGGCGCCTGGTCGCTGAAAGAAGCCATCCGCCTGTGCCGCGATCAGCACAAGGTGCTGGCCTACGCCGAAGACCCGTGCGGTGCTGAAAATGGCTACTCGGGCCGTGAAGTGATGGCTGAGTTCCGCCGCGCCACCGGTCTGCGCACCGCCACCAACATGATCGCCACCGACTGGCGTGAAATGGGCCACGCGATCCAGCTGCAATCGGTGGACATCCCGCTGGCCGACCCGCACTTCTGGACCATGCAGGGTTCAGTGCGCGTGGCGCAGATGTGCAACGAGTGGGGCCTGACCTGGGGCTCGCATTCCAACAACCACTTCGACATTTCCCTGGCGATGTTCACCCACGCCGCCGCAGCGGCGCCGGGCAACATCACCGCCATTGACACCCACTGGATCTGGCAGGACGGCCAGCGCCTGACCAAAGCCCCGCTGCAGATCATCGGCGGCAACGTGCAGGTGCCGAAGAAACCGGGCCTCGGGGTCGAGATCGACATGGATCAGGTGGCCAAGGCCCACGAGCTGTACAAAGGCATGGGCCTCGGTGCGCGGGACGATAGCGTTGCGATGCAGTTCCTGATTCCGAACTGGACGTTCAACAATAAGCAGCCTTGCCTGGTCCGTTAACACGGGCTCGCAACGCTGCCTGAAACAGAACCACGTTAACTGCCATATGGCGACCGGCGCGTAACCCCTTGCGCGCCGTTTTTCTTCATCTGCTCCACTGTTCATGGCGTGCTAAGGTTCCAGCATCTCACTGCCGTGAAGCCGTCCATGTCCCATCTGACCCAGACCCACCCTCGCCTGACCATCGCCATCGCTTTCGGTGTCGTCGCGGGCATCGTTGCCGCCCTCGTCGCCCCCTCCATCACCCTCACCAGTAAATGCCTGATCGCCTGGAACGTCGCCGGTTGGGTGTACATGCTGCTGATCATGATCCGCACGTTTAAATCCAACGCCGAAGCCGTGCGACGCATCGCCGAAGTCGAGGATGAAAACGCTGGCTGGGTGCTGGTGATGGTCTGTGTGGCGGCGATTGCCAGCCTGGCCGCCATCGTGCTGGAACTGGCCGGGATCAAGGACATGTCTTCCAGCGACAAGGCGCTGCATTACGCGTTTACCGGGTTCACCATCGTCGGGTCGTGGCTGTTGATCGGGGTGATTTTCAGCCTGCATTACGCCCGGATGTTTTACACCTGGAACGGCGACGATGCGGCGTTGCGGTTTGCCGACGGTGAGCAGAATCCGGATTACTGGGACTTCCTGTACTTCTCGTTCACCATCAGTGTGGCGGTGCAGACCTCGGACGTGGGCGTGGCGACCCGAAAATTGCGCAAGGTGGTGCTGGCGCAGTCGTTGATCGGGTTTCTGTTCAACACGTCGATATTGGGGTTTTCGATCAACATCGCGGCGGGGTTGTTCAACTGATCCCAGAATCGACACCAATCCCCCTGTAGGAGCGAATTCATTCGCGAGACGTCGGTACAGCTGGCCGATTTTCGGGGTCTGAAAGGCCGCCTCGCGAATGAATTCGCTCCTACAGGTATGCATTCCAACGTATGGGGCAAGGTCAGCAACACCCGGCGCAGAGCGGCGATGGGGTTCCACTGACGGTTGGGCAGGCGTATGTTGGCCTCCACAAATCCAATGTGCTCTTGAACGAGGCTTAACCGAAATGACTCAGGGTTCCGCGCTGAGAATTGCCGTGCTCGATGACTGGCAGTCCGTTGCCCAGAACGTGGTGGACTGGACCGTACTCAACCCGATTGGCGAGGTCAGCTTCCTCCACGACTTCCCCGCCGATACCGCGACCATGGTCGCCCGCCTCAACGACTTCAACGTGATTTGCGTGATGCGCGAACGCACGATCTTCGACGATGCCCTGCTCAGCCAGTTGCCCAACCTCAAGTTGCTGGTCACCGGCGGCATGCGCAACGCGGCGCTGGACCTCAAGGCCGCCGCGCATCTTGGCATCACGGTGGTTGGCACCGAGAGCTACAAATACGCCGCCCCCGAGCTGACCTGGGCGTTGATCATGGGCGTCACCCGCAACATCGTCGACGAGGCCAACTCCCTGCGCGCGGGCAACTGGCAGATCGGCATTGGCAGCGACCTGTATGGCAAGACTCTGGGGATTGTCGGCCTCGGCAGCATTGGCCAGAAGATCGCCCGCTACGCGCTGGCCTTCGACATGAAGGTCATTGCCTGGAGCGAAAACCTCACCGCCGAACGGGCCGCCGAACATGGCGTGACCTACGTCAGCAAAGAGGCATTGTTCGAGCAGTCGGACATCATCTCGGTCAACCTGGTGCTGAGTGATCGCAGCCGCGGGCTGGTGGACGCCGCCTCGCTGAACCGCATGAAACCCACGGCGTATCTGGTCAACACCGCTCGCGGCCCGATCGTCGATGAAGACGCGCTGGTCGACGTGCTCAAGCAGAAGAAGATCGCCGGTGCGGCGCTGGATGTGTATGGCATCGAACCGCTGCCCGCCGATCACCCGTTCCGCAGCCTGCCGAACCTGCTGGCGACGCCGCACGTGGGCTATGTCACCGAAAACAACTACCGGATGTTCTTCAGCCAGATGATCGAAGACATACAGGCGTGGCACGCGGGTGTGCCGATTCGGGTGTTTGGCTGATGGCCGCCGCCCTCTCCCGGACGCCTTCAGACCCTCGTGCCGCGCTGTTGGTCATCGACATGCAGTACGACTTCATGCCCGGTGGCGCGCTCGCAGTGGCCGAGGGTGATCAACTGGTGCCGCTGATCAACCGCCTGGGCGCGCAGTTTCGCAACGTGGTGATCTCGCAAGACTGGCACCCGGCCGGGCACATTTCGTTCGCATCGAGTCATGCCGAGCGCGCGCCGTTCGACATCATTACCCTGCCCTACGGCCCGCAAACGCTGTGGCCGGATCATTGCGTTCAAGGGACTTACGGTTCGGCGCTGCATGCCGACCTTGATATTCCCCAAGCGCAGTTGATCCTGCGCAAAGGCTGCAACGCCGGGATCGACAGTTATTCGGCGTTCGTCGAAGCAGATCGCACGACCCAGACCGGGCTGGCGGGGTATTTGAACGAGCGCGGGGTCGACAGCGTGTTCGTGGTCGGCCTGGCGCTGGACTTCTGCGTGGCATGGTCGGCGCTGGATGCGCGGGCGGCGGGATTCAATACGTGGGTGATCGCTGACGCGTGCAAGGCGATCGACCTCGGCGGGTCGCTGGAAAAGGCGTGGCAGGACCTGACGGCGGCGGGTGTGGTGCGGATTGACAGTGCTGATCTGACGGGCTGAACCGGATACCCGTCGCCTAAGCGCCAGGCTGAGGCCTGGCGTGCGCTGACGATCCTCTGTGGGAGCGAATTCATTCGCGAATGGTTGTTACAGCCTGCACATCTCCATCGCCTGTCCCACCTTTCGCGAATGAATTCGCTCCCACAGTTAAACCTGCGTCAGGCCGCACATTTCGTGGCGATATCGAACCCCTGTGGGAGCGAATTCATTCGCGAAAAGACTTGGCAGGCGCTACATCTACGTCGGATGTACCGGACTCTCGTGGGAATACCGCCCAGAATGAATTCGCGCCTATAGGTCATCCACCGTGCCGGCCTACTCGTTACCCAACGCAAACCGCCTCAACCCTTCCCCTTCCATCCGATACCGCACCCACTCGTCCTGCGGCTCGGCGCCAATCGATTTATAGAAATCGATCGCGGGCTGGTTCCAGTCCAGCACGCTCCATTCGAAATGACCGCATCCGGTGTCATGGGCGATCTTCGCCAGATGCCGCAGCAGTTGCTTGCCCGCGCCAATCCCGCGCTGGCTGGCAGACACGAACAGGTCTTCCAGGTACAGCCCCTTGCGGCCCTGCCACGTCGAGTAGCTGAGGAAATACACCGCAAAACCGATGGGCTGGTCGTTGAGCAGGCAAATCAGCGCCTTGGCCGGTGACGGCTCGTCGAACAGGCTGCGCTCGATGTCGGCGACGCTGGCCTTGACCTCGTGCTCGGCTTTTTCGTAGATCGCAAGCTCGGTGATGAAGCCCAGAATCACGGCGGCATCGGCGCGGGTGGCGTCTCGAATATGAAGGGTCACGGTGGGGTCTCCCGAATCAATGAAAAGGCCGCCGCGCAGGGGCGAACGACGGGGAGCGGATTGTGTCTCAACCAACAGCACGGCGCAGCAGGTACACCGAAAAAAACTGACCGTCTCCCTCAGCAAACCGCCAGACTACCCAAGAGAAGCAGCATGGACACTGAACAAGACGGCAAGACCCCCGGCCTTACCCCCGAGGAAGAACGCGACATCGACGAGAACCAGCCACCCCGCGCCGCCGTGCTGCACGAGACGATCCGCATGCAGGGCGATCAGGAGCTGGAGCGCAACGTCGCCGCGCTGTTCTGGTCGGCATTGGCCGCGGGCCTGACCATGGGCCTGTCGCTGATGGCCATGGGGCTGCTCAACTCGCGGCTGCCGGAAGGCGAAGCGTTCAAGGTGATCGCCAGCGTTGGCTACAGCGCCGGGTTTCTTGCGGTGATCCTTGCCCGTCAGCAACTGTTCACTGAAAACACCCTGACGGCCGTGCTGCCGGTGATGAGCAAGCCGACGCTGAACAACTTCGGCCGTCTCCTGCGGCTCTGGAGTGTGGTGCTGGTGGGCAACTTGTGCGGCACGCTGCTGGTGGCGTACGTGATGCTGGAACTGCCGATTTTCGACAGCAAGACCGACGCCGCCTTTCTGGACATCGGCCGCAAGGTGATGGAAAACGGCACCACGCAGATGTTCGCCAAGGGCATCGTCTCCGGCTGGATGATCGCCACCATGGTCTGGATGATCCCCTCCATGGAAAACGCCAAGATGTGGATCATCCTGATGATCACCTACCTGATGGCGCTGGGGGATTTCACCCACATCGTGGTCGGCTCGGCGGAGGTCTCGTACCTGGTGTTCGCCGGGGAATTGTCGTGGAAAGAGTTCTGGCTGGTGTTCGCCGGGCCGACCCTCGCGGGGAATATCATCGGCGGGAGCTTTATCTTCGCACTGATCAGCCATGCGCAGATTCGAAGTGAGAGCGGGACGCCAAAGAAAGAACAGCGTTCGGATAAAAAGCGCGAGGGCAACCGCGCCCCCAAGACGGAATGAGTCATCTGTGGGAGCGAATTCATTCGCGATACTTCGGTACAGTCGATAGAGAGGTGTTGCCCGCACCGACGTATCGCGAGTGAATTCGCACCCACAGGTCATAGATCGTTTGCGAAATAAAGGCCGCAGTTCGTACTTAAATAATTTTTAAGAAATACCGGCTACGTTTAAAGGCAAAATGCGAGTCTCCAGTCGCAACGTGGTTCAGGCACTCCAATGACCCGAATTCTGACAATCGAAGACGATGCCGTCACCGCCAAGGAAATCGTCGCCGAGTTAAGCAGCCATGGCCTCCAGGTGGATTGGGTCGACAATGGCCGTGAGGGGTTGGTGCGCGCCGTCAGCGGCGATTACGACCTCATCACCCTCGACCGCATGCTGCCCGAAGTAGACGGTCTGGCGATTGTCACCACCATGCGCGCCCTCGGCATTGCCACGCCGATCCTGATGATCAGCGCCTTGTCCGACGTCGATGAACGCGTCCGTGGCCTGCGCGCCGGGGGCGACGATTACCTCTCCAAACCTTTCGCTTCCGACGAAATGGCCGCTCGGGTCGAGGTCCTGCTGCGCCGCAGCAACCCCGTAACCCAAGCCGAAACCATGCTCAAGGTCGGCGATCTGGAGCTGAACCTGATCACCCGCGAAGCCAGCCGCGCCGGGCAGCCGTTGAACCTGCTGCCCACCGAATACAAGCTGCTGGAATTCCTGATGCGCAACAACGGACAGATCATCACCCGCATGATGATCTTCGAGGAAGTCTGGGGTTACCACTTCGACCCTGGCACCAACCTCATCGACGTGCACATCGGTCGCTTGCGCAAGAAAATCGATCCCCCTACCCTGACGCCGCTGATACGTACCGTTCGAGGCTCAGGTTATGTCATTGCCGAACCCGTCTAAGGGCTGGCGCTCCTCCAGCAGCCGTCTGCTGGCGCTTTACAGTTTTCTGTTCGTGGCCTGGAGCAGCATCCTCATGGGGGTGCTGTACTGGGAAGTCACCAGTTACCTGAACAACCTTGCCCGCCACTCGTTGATGCAGCGCCAGCAACTGTTCTCGCGCTTCGAAGGCGTCCAACTGGACGACGCGCTGCACACCAGCGAGCGCTTCGACATCCGCACCGTCGACGCCTATGGCCTGTTCGACAAGGACCTTCAGCCCATCGCCGGGCCGATCCGCGAGATTCCTGAGGGCCTGAAGCTGACCGGTGAAATCCAGGAGCTGGACACCTGCATCGATTCCGACGACCCGAACCTGCCGCGCGCCAGTTGCGATGCCGTGGCCATTCACACGATGGACAACCGCTGGCTGGTGCTGGTCCGGGACAATGGTTCGCTGTTCGCCGTGGCCACGCTCATCCTGCGTGCGTTGCTCTGGGGCGTCTCGCTGACGATCATCCCTGGCGCCCTGGGTTGGCACCTGCTGCGCCGTCGACCCTTGCGGCGTATCGGCGCGATTCAGGCCAGCGCCGAAGCCATCGTCATCGGCGACCTGACCAAACGCCTGCCTGTGTCGGACCGTCGGGACGAAATCGACATGCTCGCCGACATCGTCAACGCCATGCTCGACCGCATCGAGCGGCTGATGAACGAGGTCAAGGGCGTCTGCGACAACATTGCCCACGACCTGCGCACCCCGCTGACCCGGCTGCGGGCGCAGCTGTACCGCATTCAACAGCAATCCCCGGAACATTCGCCCCAGGGCGAACAGATGGCGCAAGTGATTGCCGATGCGGACACCCTGATGGCCCGTTTCCGGGGCTTGCTGCGCATTTCCGAGCTGGAAGACCACCAGCGCCGCTCCGCCTTCGGCCAACTCGATCCCGTGCCGCTGCTGCATGAGCTGTTCGATTTCTATCTGCCATTGGCCGAAGAAGGTCGCGTCTCACTGCACCTGAAAGTCGCGGAACAGCTGCCGCCGCTGGTGGGCGACCGGGCGCTGTTGTTCGAAGCGTTATCGAACCTGCTCAGCAACTCGATCAAATTCACCCCGGCCGGTGGCCAGGTGCTGATGATCGCCCGGGCCGAGGGCGACACCACGTTCATCGAAGTCCAGGACACCGGCCCCGGCATCCCCGACGCCGAACGCGAAGCCGTGTTCAAACGCTTCTACCGCAGCGAAACCGGCAACAACCACAGCGGCTTCGGCCTCGGCCTCTCCATCGTCGCCGCCATCGTCAACCTCCACGGCTTCAAACTGCGCATCGGCAACAGCCCCTCCGGCGGCGCGAGCCTGGTGTTGGAGTGTCGGCAGGTGATGGCGCTGGGTTGAAACGACAAAGCCGCCTTGAGGGGCGGCTTTGATGGGCAAATTCAGGTTACAGGTTGCGGGCCTTCTCGATGATCCGCTCCTGACGCTCCCAGGCTTTCTTCATGACTTCCTGATAGACGCGTTCTTTTTCTTCAGAGCTGGCGTTACGGACGAAGTCTGAGAAGGGCGTCGATTTAACGGTTTTGAGTTTTTCAGGGGCTGACATTATGTGTACCTCAGGTGACTCAACATTCGCTCGAGCAAGGCCCGATCATAGGATTCGGGTATATGGGTGTCAATTCGCTGGATGTTCTCTTTGTACGCTCTGGTCGACCCGTCTGCGTTTTTGATAAAGATGTCGACTGTCACCGCGTGACCAAAATCGAATTTCAGCCGATTCACGACCTCTCGAGCGGCGAAGTACTGATGCACAAACCCGGAGAGCGGAATATTTCTGCCTTCGACTTTCTCCCGCGCCTGCACAAACTCCCAGGCCCGCTCCGGGTTTTGGTACACGTATAAAACCAGTACGAATCGACCTCGTTTCAGTGAGCGCTGAATGTTGCGCGAGACTGTCTCGTAATTCGATGACGTACCATCCAGCAGAAACGATTGCTGCAACCGCAACGCCTCATCGTGAACAGCTGAAACCAGGACTGACACTGCTCTCTGAAACAAAAAAGAATTGCTGCCTGTGTATCCCGGTAATTCCGAGCGATAAGTATCAGGATCTATTCGTAAGACAGTCCCGCCAAAGCGAGCGAGAAATTCGAGTGAGGCTTCAGTCTTGCCGGCACCTGGAGACCCTGCCATGAATACCGAAACCGGCGAGTCTTCAGACAGATAAATCGATGGATCTGTCAGCCTTCTCGCAATCTCCCGCCTGTTCGCCTTGGCAAATACCACCGCCTCATCCGCAATCTGTTGTTCGTCTGAATCCATTTCCCCTACGTCCTTTCAATGAGTTGACCCACTTGATTGGCACGCAGTATTGATAGGTCTGCGGACCCTGCCTATCCGACGCAACACGCAGAAACAGGATGCGCTGCCGAGCATTCACGGATATGGGATAGCAGGAGGCCGTAGCGTTCAGGCGATAGAGATGCTGTGGATGTACCGGCCCCTTCGCGAATGAATTCGCGCACACAGTGGAGGCCCGGACGGCTACAGGGGGTTGATGTCGATCGCGTAATCGTGTCGTGACGCGAAACCTGTGGGAGCGAATTCATTCGCGAAAGATGGTTCAGGCGATGGAGATACTGCGGATGTACCCACCCCTTCGCGAATGAATTCGCGCACACAGGAAAAGCCCGGAGCGCTGGCGTGCTACACCGGGATGCTGTTGATCACATCACCCCGGCATGCACGTAAAGTCCCGGCTACGACCAATCTGGTGCCCTTGGGAATCCTCAAGCTTCACCCGGTATTCCTCGCCCAGACTCGACTCCACCAGTTTGTAATGCTCGCCCGCCTTGAACCGGGTGAAGCTGATCCCCGCTTCGCAATTCATCTGCCCGTCGTCGCCATTGCCGTCGACGATCAAATCCACGTCCAGCTTATGTGCCCCCGGCTTCACATCGAAATAACGGCCATCGTTCAGGCGCTTCCCGTCCAGGTCCTCGGCCATCAACACGCCGGAAGGCTCTTCCTGCAACCCGATCCACGCCTCGGTGGGATCGGCTTTCGGCATCGGACCCGCACACGCAGACAGGACAGCCACCAGCCCCAGCATGGGCACGAGCAACAGTGATTTGGCGTTCATGACACAACCCTCATTGGAAAGAAAAAGTCCCTGCGGTGCAGGGTGAATTTCGACGATTCAAGGCTGCGCGCCGCCCGGATGAACCACAAATGAATCCCCCATGAAAGCTCCTTGTGCGCGGGACTAACGATTTGTTCATCTGGGCGAAAGCTGCCTGTTAGGTCCCGGCCCCAAGACTGCGCCCATTCGAATAGGAGGTTTCAGGCATGCTCGGGCTGGTCAGGACTGCATTGCTCAAGCCCTACACGTTTATCGTGTTGGCGATTTTCATCTGTATTGTCGGGCCGATGGCGGCGGTCAAGACGCCCACGGACGTGTTCCCCGACATCGGCATTCCGGTGGTGGCGGTGGTCTGGCAGTACGCCGGGCTGTCGCCGGACGCCATGGCGGGCCGGGTGATCTACACCTACGAGCGCTCGCTCAGCACCACGGTCAACGACATCGAGCACATCGAATCGCAATCCTTGCCCGGCATGGGCATCGTCAAGATTTTCTTCCAGCCCGGCGTGGACATCCGCACCGCCAACGCCCAGGTGACGGCGGTGTCACAAACCGTGCTGAAACAGATGCCCGCCGGGATCACCCCGCCGCTGATCCTCAACTACAGCGCCTCGACGGTGCCGATCCTGCAAATGGCCTTTTCCAGCCCGACCCTGTCGGAAGCGCGGATTCGCGACCTCGTGCAAAACAGCATTCGCCTGCCCCTCAGCGCTGTGCCCGGCCTGGCGATGCCAACGCCCATGGGCGGCAAGCAACGGCAGATCACCCTCGATCTTGACCCGCAGGCATTGGCTGCCAAGGGCCTGTCGGCGCAGGACGTCGGCAACGCGCTGGCCGCTGGCAACCAGATCATTCCGGTGGGCACGGCGAAGATGGGCACCGACGAATACACGGTCCTGTTGAACAACAGCCCGCAGGCGATCAACGAACTCAACGACCTGCCGATCAAGACCGTCGACGGCGCGCTGATCACCATTGGCCAGGTCGCTCACGTGCGGGACGGCTCACCGCCGCAGACCAACATCGTCCGGGTCGATGGCCGTCGTGCGGTGCTGATGCCCGCGTTGAAAAACGGCAACATCTCGACCCTGTCGATCGTCGACGACATCCGCAACATGCTGCCGCTGATCAACGAAACCCTGCCGCCCGAGTTGAAAACGTCGCTGCTCGGTGATGCCTCGGTGTTCGTCAAGGAATCGGTGGGCAGCGTGGCGCGGGAAGGCATCATCGCCGCCCTGCTGACCAGCGTGATGATCCTACTGTTCCTCGGCAGTTGGCGTTCGACGCTGATCATCGCCGCGTCGATTCCGCTGGCCGTGCTGTCGGCCATCGCCCTGCTCTCGCTCACCGGGCAAACCCTCAACGTCATGACCCTCGGCGGGCTGGCATTGGCAGTGGGGATTTTGGTGGACGACGCCACAGTGACCATCGAAAACATCAACTGGCACCTGGAACAAGGCAAGGCGGTGAAGGACGCGATCATGGACGGCGCGAAGCAGATCGTCGGCCCGGCGTTCGTCTCGCTGCTGTGCATCTGCATCGTGTTCGTGCCGATGTTCATGCTGCAGGGCATCGCCGGTTACCTGTTCCGGCCGATGGCGCTGGCAGTCATCTTCGCCATGGGCAGCTCGTTTCTGCTGTCCCGGACGTTGGTGCCGACGCTGGCGATGTTTCTGCTCAAGCCCCACGTGCTGGAATCCGGCCCTGGTCATCACCCGGAAGACGCCTTCATCAATCACCACGAGGGCGATCAGCACGGCCGTCAGCGCAACGTGATCCTGCGCGGCGCGCTGAGTTTTCAGCAGGGTTTCGAAAAGCGTTTCTCGGCGATTCGCGACGTCTATCACGGGCTGTTGGGGGTGGCACTGAAGCGTCGCAAGGCCTTCCTGTTGGGCTTTTTGGCCTGCGTGCTGGCCAGCTTTGCCTTGTTGCCAAGCCTGGGGGAAGACTTCTTCCCGGCCACCGATGCAGGCGCCTTGTCGATGCACGTGCGCCTGCCGCTGGGCACGCGGATCGAGGAAAGCGCGGCCGACTTCGACCGCATCGAGCAGCGCATCCGCGAGATCATTCCCGGCGATGAGCTGGACACCGTGATCGACAACATCGGCATCCCGCTCAGCGGCATCGACATGGCCTACAGCAGCAGCGGCACCATCGGTCCGCAGGACGGCGACATTCAGGTCACCCTGAAAGAAGGCCACGCGCCCACTGCCGACTACGTCAAACGCCTGCGCGAAGCCCTGCCCCAGAGTTTCCCCGGCAGCCAGTTCGCCTTCCTGCCCGCCGACATCAGCAGCCAGATTCTCAACTTCGGTAACCCGGCCCCGCTGGACCTGAAAATTTCCGGGCCCAACGGCGACGCCAACCGTGATTACGCGCTGGCGCTGCAACGCCGCCTGCAACAAATCCCCGGCATCGCCGACCTGCGCATCCAGCAATCCACGGGCTATCCGTCGCTGCAAGTGGATGTCAATCGGCTGCGCGCCAAGCAACTGGGCATCACCGAAAAAGACGTGACCACCAGCCTCGGCGCCTCATTGGCCGGAACCTCACAAGTGGCGCCGACCTACTGGCTGAACCCGAAAAACGGCGTGTCCTATTCCGTGGTCGCCGCGACCCCGCAATACCGGCTGGACAGCCTGCCGACGCTGGAAGCCCTGCCGATCACCGGCAGCGACGGGCAGTCACAGATCCTCGGCGGCCTGGCGACGATCAAACGCGTGGACAGCCCCGCCGTGGTCACCCACTACAACATTCAGCCGACGCTGGACCTGTTCGCCAACGTGCAGGGCCGTGATCTCGGCGGTGTGGCCAAGGACGTGCAAAAGGTCATCGACGACATGGCGCACCTGCGGCCCAAAGGTGCGGTGGTCAGTCTGCACGGCCAGATCGACGCGCTGCACGAAGCCTTCAGCGGCTTGAGTTTCGGCCTGCTCGGCGCGGTGGTGCTGATCTACCTGCTGATCGTGATCAATTTCCAGTCGTGGATCGACCCGTTTGTGATCATCACGGCGCTGCCGGCGGCACTGGCCGGGATCGTCTGGATGTTGTTCCTCAGCGGCACGTCGCTGTCGGTGCCCGCGCTGACCGGGGCGATCCTGTGCATGGGCGTGGCGACGGCCAACTCGATTCTGGTGGTGAGTTTCTGCCGCGAGCGGCTGGCCGAACACGGCGACGCGCTGCTCGCGGCGCTGGAAGGCGGCTACACCCGATTTCGCCCGGTGTGCATGACGGCCTTGGCAATGATCATCGGCATGCTGCCGCTGGCCATTTCTCAGGAGCAGAACGCACCGCTGGGCCGTGCCGTCATTGGCGGGTTGATTCTCGCTACCACTGCCACCCTGCTGTTCGTGCCCGTGGTGTTCAGCCTCGTGCACCGCCACTCGAAACCCACCCCTGCAATTACCCCCGCCAGCGCTACCGATGGAGAAACACCCCATGTCGTCTGAACACGCCCCTTCGCGCAAACGCCTGATGCTCACCGGCATCGGCGGCCTGACCCTGGCGGCACTTTTGGTCGCCAATGGCCTGGCCGCCCGCACCCGCCACGATCACGCTGTTGCGGACTGGACCGAAAGCCAGTCGGTGCCAGTGGTCACGGTGGTCTCGCCTTCGCAAAACGCCCAGGGCGACACGCTGCAATTGCCCGCACGCCTCGACGCCTGGAGCAAGGCCTCAATCAATGCCCGTGTCAGCGGTTATCTGAAAGACTGGGCCGCCGACATCGGCACCCAGGTCCAGGCTGGTCAGGTGCTGGCGCATATCGACAGCCCCGAGCTGGATCAACAACTGGCGCAAACCCACGCGCACCTTGCCCAGCAACAGGCCCAGGCGCGCATCGCCCAGACCACCGCCGAGCGCTGGCAACACTTGCTCGCCACGCATTCGGTGTCGCAACAGGAAGTGGACGAGAAAGTCTCCGCCGCCACCGCTGCGAAGGCCGATGTGCAAGCGGCGGAGGCGGACTACCAGCGCCTCACGGACCTGGCCGCGTACAAGACGATTCGTGCGCCGTTCAGCGGCACGATCACGGCGCGCAACACCGACATCGGCCAGTTGATCAAGGCCGACGATGGCGGCGGCACCCCGTTGTTCAGCATGGCCGACACCCATCGACTGCGCCTCTATGTGCCGATTCCGCAGAACTACGCCAGCGTCATCCATCCCGGCATGCAGGTGCAGCTCAGCGTTCCCGAACATCCCGCGCAAACCTACAAGGCGACCCTGCTCGGCGACTCCACCGCCGTCGATCCGCGCTCCGGCACGTTGCTGGCCCAGTTCGTGGCCGACAACCCCGATGGCGCGCTGCTGCCGGGTGATTACGCCGACGCGACCCTGCCCATTGCCGCAGGCAGCCATGGGATGAGCATCCCGGCGAGCGCACTGATTTTCCGCGCCAAAGGCACGCAGGTCGCGACGATGGACGGGGCGGGTCATGTGCACCTGCGCGACATCCACATCGCGATGGACCTTGGGGATCGGCTGGTGATTGACCAAGGCTTGCAAGCCTCCGACAAGGTCATCGACAACCCGCCCGATGCCCTCCGTGAAAACGACCCGGTGCAACTGGCCGACGCGGGAGGTACCCATGCGCCCAAGGCTTAAGGGTCTCGCCCTTGCACTGGCCGTCGCAGGCGCGCTGACCTTGCAGGGCTGCTCGCTGGCACCGACCTATCACGCGCCAGCGGTGCCGCTGCCTGAGCATTACAAGGAGGACGCAGGCCCCTGGCATCCGGCGCAGCCTGCCGATGAATTGCAGGCCCAGTGGTGGCAGGTGTTCGGCGACAAACAGCTTGACGACCTGCAACAGCAACTGCTCAACGCCAACCCGGACCTGGCGGCCGCCCTCGCCCACTACGACGCGTCGGTGGCCTTCGCCAGCCAGTTGCACGCCGGGCTGTTCCCGCAAATCAACGCCAGCGTGGCACCGGTGCGTCAGCGCCAGTCGGATCGAAGACCCTTGCGTGGCGACACCCAGCCCTCGGTCTATAACAGCGACACGGCCGGGTTGAGCCTGAGTTTCGACCCGGACCTGTGGGGCAAGATTCGCAATCAGGTCGCTGCCGGTGACGCGCAGGCCCAAGCCTCGGCGGACGACCTGGCCGTCGCCCGTCTCAGCCTGCAAAAGCAACTCGCGTCTCTTTACGTGCAAACCCGCGGACTGGACGCACAGAGCCGAATTCTCAAGGCGTCGCTGGACGACTACACCCAAGCCCTACAACTGACCCGCGACCGTTATGAAGGTAAGATCGCTTCGGAACTCGACCTGACCCGCGCCCAGAGCCAACTGGCAGAAGCCCAGGCGCAACTCGACGATGTGAAGGCGCAAAGTGACCTGAGCGAACACGCCATCGCCGAGCTGGTGGGCGTCTTGCCCAGCGACTTCGCCTTGGTTCACAACGCCGAATCGTTGAACCAGCCTGACATCCCCCACGTGTTGCCCGGCAGCCTGTTGCAGCAACGGCCTGACGTGGCGGCCGCAGAGCGTCGGGTGTTCGCGGCCAACGCCAACATCGGTGTCGCGAAAGCTGCGTGGTACCCGGATTTCAGCCTCACCGGCCTGCTCGGCGGGCAGACCCAGGGCAGCGGCAATCTGCTGGCAGCGGCCAATCGTTATTGGGCACTGGGGCCGCTGGTGAACCTGCCAATCTTCGACGGCGGACGCCGCAGCGCCAGCGAGCGTCAGGCCAAGGCCGAGTTCGAAGAAGCCGCCGCGCAGTACCACAGCCAAGTGCTCAAGGCGGTGCGCGAGGTGGAAGACAACTTGGGGCAATTGCGCGATTTGCAGCAGGAATCCCAAGACCAGCAAGCCGCCGTCGACGCCGCCCACAGCGCCGAACAGATCGCGACCAGCAGTTATGAAGCGGGGGCGGTGAATTATCTGGAGGTGGTCACCGCGCAAACCACGGCATTGCAGGCGCAGCGGCGGTTGCAGGAAGTGGACACCAGCCGGTTGCAGGCCAGTGTCGGATTGGCGGTGGCGTTGGGTGGGGGGTGGAAGTCCGAGTGATAGCGGCCCATCGACGTTACAGCAGCCAAATCGCAGTCTGACTGTAGCCGCACGGCTTGCCGGCGGTAGCGATTTCAAGGACGCCACCGCTGGCAAGCCGGACTGCTACAGGGGGATTGATGTCGGTCACGTAATCTCGGCGTACCACAAAACCTGTGGGAGCGAATTCATTCGCGAAAGATTTCAGGCGATAGAGATACTGCGGATGTACCGGCCCCTTCGCGAATGAATTCGCTCCCACAGTAGAGATCCTGCGCGCACCGGACGTTGTAGGCGGTGGCGTCCAAAAAATTGCCACCGCCGGCAAGCCGGACTGCTACAGGGTTGGTGTGGTGTTAAGTCACCGATCCGCCAACGCCTTGGGCACTTGCCACACCAACAGCGCACCCAAGGTCAGGAACGCCGCCACTGCGTACAAACCTGTGTCGGTGTGCCCGGTTGCGGTGTTCAGCCACCCCACCATGTACGGCGACACGAACCCGGCGAGGTTGCCCATGCAGTTGATCCCGGCAATCGCCGCCGCAGCCGAGACCCCGGCAAGAAACGCGGATGGAATGCCCCAGAACAGCGACAGCGCGGACAGCACCCCGGCGGTCGCGACGCACAGCGCCAGCACCACCAGCACCGGGTTGGCGCCCACCAACGGGCAGACGATGAACCCCAAGGCCCCGATCAACAACGCCCCGGAGAAATGCTGGCGGCGTTTAGCCGTGCGGTCGGCCGTCATGCCAGAAATGATGATCGCAGGCAGCGCCACCAGGTAGGGGATCGCTGAAATCCAGCCCACGTAGGCCACGTCCTGAATCCCGGATTGCTTGATCAGCGACGGCAGCCAGAAGCTGATGCCGTACAGCCCGATGATCTGGCAGAAATACACTGCCGTGAGCTTCCAGATGTTGCGGTCGCCCATGAAGCTGCGCACGCTGGCATGTTCGGTTTTCACCGCGTCTTCCCGCGCCAGGTCACTCTGTATTTCCTGCTTCTGCGCGTCGGTCAGCCATTTGGCCTTGGCGGGTTTATCGACCATCAGGAACAGCACGGCAATACCGGCGATGAACGACGGAATGGCTTCGAGCAGGAACAACCATTGCCAGTTGGCCATGACGGTCGAGTCTTTCAGCGTCGCCATGATGATCCCGGAAATCGGCCCGCCAATGACCCCGGCCAGCGGGATGGCGATGTAATACAGCCCGAGCGAAAGACCACGTTTCTTCGACGGAAACCAATACGTCAGGTACAGCATGATGCCTGGCGAAAACCCGGCTTCGGCCACGCCGAGCAGGAAACGTGCGATGTAGAAATGCATCGGCGTCTGCACGAAGAGCATGGCGGCGGAGATGATCGACCAGGTGATCATGATCCGCGCGATCCAGATGCGTGCGCCGACCCGGTGAAGGATCAGGTTGCTCGGCACTTCGAAGAAAAAGTAGCCGATGAAGAACACCCCGGCGCCGAAGCCGTAGATGGCGTCACTGAATTGCAGGTCTTGCATCATCTGCAATTTGGCGAAACCGACGTTGACCCGGTCGAGGTACGCGGTGAGGTAACAGAAGATAATGAACGGCATGATCCGCCAGGCGATCTTGCGATACACATCGACCTTGCTTGCGGCCTGCGCAGTCGTCTGGCTGGTCGTCTCGGCGACGACGGCTTCGGTGATATTCGACATACATTCCTCTTCTTTCTGAAGATCTTTTTATTGTTGGAAGACCCTGTGCGCCGACGGCCAGACAGAGTGCCTGACAGCCGACGCGGGCCTGAATGCAGTGCGCCCTCGGTTACCGCAACGTCGCTTGAAAGATTTCCTCCATTTCCTTGCGCACCCGCACCGCCTGAATCGACAGGTCCGCCGTGACGTCACTCCAGCGCACCGGTTGGCCCGCTGCCACTGGACGGTTCAGCACCACGCCGTGGGCCAGACCGATCGGCAGGCCGCCCATGGCCAGGGAATCCACCGCTGGCATGAGCTTGCCGTACACCCGATGCCCGCCCTCGCCGTCCAGTTTTTCGCCCGCTTGCAGGTCGCGTTTGGCCGTCGCCACCACATCGCCACGGAAGCCGTTGGTGGCCCCCGTCGCACGGCCCAGCAGCGCGGCCTGGGCCACGGAAATGCCCAGCTCCAGACCGATCATGTGGTATGGCCGGTACAGCGAGGCGTACTCGCCGGTCGGGTCGGTCCGTACGCCATATTGCGAGAAGCAGTCGCGCACATAATCGCTGTGCCCCTTGAACGTCACGTACACGCCCCAGCGCAGGTCGCGGTACACCGGGCGCTCGTCGCGCTCCAGCGAGGAAATCACCTCGACCGTCCCTGAGTGAGAAAGAATTCCGCCGATGTCCCGTGGCCGCAGCAGCGTCGGCAAATCGTCCACGCCACAGGGCGGAAACGCCAGGCCCGTGGCCGCCGGGGTCAGGCCCGTGGCGTTGGACACCGCCGCCATTTCCAGCGCCGACTTGGTGCCGTCGAGAAACGAGTTGAACATCTGTGCGTTGAAATCGCCGGAGCCGACCTGCTCTTCGGTAAAGCCGTAATAGCCCCAGACGGTGTCGGGGGTCGAGGTGTGGTAAGCCGGCAAGTATTTGGTGCCCTTGCCCGCGCAGACCACTTCGAAACCCGAGGTTCTGGCCCAGTCCACCAGCTCGACGATCAACGCCGGTTGATCGCCGTAGGCCATGGTATAGACGATCCCGGCCTCGGCTGCCTTCTGTGCCAGCAACGGACCGGCCAGCACGTCGGCTTCGACGTTGACCATGATGATGTGCTTGCGGTGTTCGCAGCAGAGCAAGGCGTGACGAATCCCCGCCGCCGGGCTGCCTGTGGCGTCGATGATCACATCGACCTGGCCATTGGAAATCAGCGCCTGGGCGTCGTCCTGAATGTAGGTGGTCTGGTTGCGAACGGCGTCGTCGAAGGAGCGCGCGGCGTATTGCTCGGGGCTCCAGCCCACCCGCGCCAAGGCGTTGCGGGCGCGTTCCGGCGACAGATCAGCGATGCCGATCAGGTGGATGCCCGGCGTGCGGCGGGCCTGGGAGAGGTACATCGAACCGAATTTGCCCGCGCCGATGAGACCGACACGAACCGGCTTGCCGTCGGCCTGACGTTGTTGCAGTTGATCAATCAGCATCATGAGGGGTACGTCCTCTTTTGTTGTTATGGACCGCTACGTAAACGGTGTGCGGGGCGGGTGTCGTCCTCGTCACCGTTTGTGGAGATTCGAATCTAGCATTAGTATTTCTGCGGATGAATGAGCCTTTTCCCACTACCGGATGTGCAAAAAACCACATGGACGCTTTCAACTGGAACGACTTGCAAACCTTCCTGGCGATTGCCCGCACAGGCCGTCTGACGGTCGCCGCGCAACGCCTGAACCTCGATCACTCGACCTTGAGCCGACGTCTGGCGAGCCTCGAAGAGGCGCTGGGGGTCAAGCTGTTCGACCGCCGCGCCACGGGCTACACCCTGACTCAGGAAGGTGAGGCGCTTATTCAGGAAGCGGAGTCCATCGAAAGCATCAGCCTGCGCCTGCAAACCCGGTTGCAGGATGCGCAGCACAGCGTGTCGGGGACCGTGCGCATCGGCACGCCCGAAGGTTTCGGCACTTGGTTCCTGGCGGAACGCTTGCCGTGCCTGATGGCCGACCACCCGCAACTCGAAGTGGAACTGGTGGCCAACCCGCGCCATTTCAGCCTGTCGAAACGCGAGGCGGATTTGTCGATTGCCATGGCGCGCCCGGATCACGGCCGGGTGCATGCGCGCAAGCTGGTGGATTACGAATTGGGGATTTATGGCGCGCCGTCGTACCTGACGCGGCATGACGCCATCGACTCAGTCGCGCAACTGACCCAGCACAAATGGGTGGGGTACGTGGAAGACCTGATGTGGACGCCGGAGCTGAATTATTTTCGCGGGCAGATCCCGGTGATTCATCCGGGGATTCGCATTTCCAACGTGATCAGCCAACTCGCGGCGGTGCGTGCGGGGGTGGGATTGGGCGTGTTGCCGTGTTTCATGGCCCGTGGCGAGGCGGGGCTGAGGCAGATTTTGCCCAGCCAGAAGATCAACCGCACGTACTGGATCATCACCCACGCCGACACGTGCGAGCTGGCGCGGGTGAAAGTGATGCAGCAGTTTCTGGAACGCGAAGTGGCGCGGGAACCGTTGTTCTGGCGGATTTGAACGACATCCGGGATCAGCACGTTCACCCTGTGGGAGCGAATTCATTCGCGAAAAATGGTCCCGACGATGGAGATGTGCCGGTTGTAAGGGCCTCTCGCGAATGAATTCGCTCCCACAGGGTTTTGCGTTGTTCGGGAGGTTTTATCTCACGCCTCAACCACCGAAAAATCGAACAACACCTGCGGCGCTTCGATCAACAGTGAGCGCATCACCTGTGGCGAACAACCCAACGCATGCAACTGCTCGACCACCGTGCCGTAGCTGATCTGCTTTTCATGCTGCGTATGCGGCCAGTCGCTGCCCCACACCAACCGCTGCGGGCCGAAGCTCTGCACCAGCAGCGGCAATGCGGCGCGGGCGAAGTCGAGGTTTTCCTGCTCAATACCTTCCAGCCGATAAATGCCTGAAACCTTCATCCACACCTGACCGCCGAGCCCCAGCTCCAGCATCTCGCGAAAGCCCGGTTGATCCAGCCCTAACCGCGCATCGGGCCGACCGAAATGGTCGACGACGACCTTGACCCCGAACGGCATCAGCGCACGAATCAGCCCCGGCAGGTCCGCCACATGGCGGTGCAGCTCCACGTGCCAGTCCAGCTCGGCCACATGCGCGAACAACACCTTCCACTGCGGCTCGGAAAAATCCGGCAGCGCCTTGCCCATCAGGTTCAGGCGGAGGCCGACCACGCCCAGCCGGTCCATGTCGTTCAGCTCGGCGCGAGAGATGTCGCGCTCGACCACCACCACGCCCCGTAACAGGCCCGGCGCCTGTTTCAGCGCATCGAGCAGGTAGCTATTGTCGGTGCCCAAAAAGCTCGGTTGCACCAGCACGCCGTGGCTCAGGCCATGGCTTTGCAGGTTCTGAAGATACAACGCCAGCGTGGCGTCGTAGTCGGGTGAATAGCGTCGTGCCGATGTCAGATCCAGCTCCCTGCTGAATACGTGTGCGTGGCCGTCGATGCCAGGAATCGACGCGGGAAAGGTCTCGGACATGGGTCTCATCTATCGAAGGAATACGCGGTGCCGGGGGGTTGAAATCCGGGCACCGCACTAAAGGAATCGTCAGGCGCTGGCCGCTTCGTTGCGCGGGGTCGAGCCCTGGGCAGCGGCGGCGGTGGCTTCGAGGCTGCGGCCACGGGTTTCCGGCAGGCACAGGGCGGCAATCACGGCGACGCCGTAGGCGATACCGGCGTCGATGCCGATAGCCGAACCCAGGGACATCGACTCGCTCATGTGGCCGACGAGGAACGGAAACACCGAAGACAGCACCCGGCCGAAGTTGTAGCAGAAGCCCACCCCTGCCCCGCGCACGTCGGCCGGGTACAGCTCGTTGAACAACGCGCCGAGACTGGCCGGAATGCCCGCCGCGAAGAAACCCAGCGGGAAGCCGAGGAACAGCATCTCGGTGTTGGTCAGCGGCAGGAACACGTAGCACTGCACGGTGATCACGCAGCACAGGGCGAACAGCACGATGTTCATGCGACGGCCGATGCGGTCGATCAGGAAACCGCTGGCCACGCAGCCGCACCAGAAGGCGACGATGATCACGGCGAGGTAGCCGCCGGAGTTGAGCACCGACAGGTTGCGTTCGGTTTTCAGGAACGTCGGCAGCCAGGTCATGACCGCGTGGTATCCACCGTGGGCACCGAGGCCCAGCAAGCCACCGAGCAGAGTCACGCGCAGCAGTTCAGGACGGAAAATGCCCGCCAGGGATTTGAAGAAGTTCTGCGGGATGGCGTTGTCTTTTTGCAGGCGCTGGAAACTGTCCGGTTCCTCGACGTTGCGACGCACCCAGATGATCAGCAGCGACGGCAGCAGACCCACCAGAAACATCACGCGCCAGGCCATGTCGGCCGGAACGAAGGTATAGATCAGCGCAAACACGCCCACCGCCAGGCCCCAACCCACCGCCCACGCGCTCTGCACGGTGCCCATGACCTTGCCACGGTATTTCGGGTTGATGGTTTCGGCCATCAGCACCGCGCCCGCCGCCCACTCGCCACCGATGCCGAAACCTTGCAGGGCCTTGACCACCAGCAGCGAGCTGAAGCCGGTGACAAACGCCGACAGGAAGGTGAAGAACGAGAACCAGAGGATCATCCATTGCAGGGTGCGCACGCGACCGTAACGGTCCGACAGCGTGCCGCCGACCCAGCCGCCCAGCGCCGAGGTGATCAGGGTCACGCCGCTGATCAGACCGGCGTCGCCCTTGCTCATGGCGAAAGCCGCGATCAGCGCAGGAATGGCCAGGCCGAACATCTGGACTTCAAGGGCGTCCAGCGACCATCCGCCGAAACAGGCCCAGAACGTTTTGCGCTCCCGAGGAGTGACTTGGCGATACCAGTTGAACATGGTTCTTGTCCTTATAAGTGTGTGACGCGGCAGTGGTTGTAAAGCCTGCTCTCGTGGCAGGCTTGTCGATCTATCAATGACGGACCCGATCCCCTGTAGGAGCGAATTCATTCGCGAGCGGCCAGTGCAATCGATACACATCGGTCGGATGTAACACCGCTTCGCGAATGAATTCGCTCCCACAGTAAGTGCAGCAGTGGGCCATGAAAACGGTGTCGGGTTATCTGATATCCACGCTGTACCGAAAATGGCTGGCGTGCCCTCGCGAGCGGCGCCATTCCAAGGGTTGTCCGGCGTAGTTGCGGGCCAGGCGTTCGATCACCACCACCGGGCTACCGGCCGGCACCTGCAACAGTCGGGCATGGACATCGCCGATGGCCTCGGCAGTCAAGGTTTCTTCGGCGTAGGCGACCACCTGCCCGCACAGTTCTTCGTAGATGGGATAGAGCAAGGGGCCGTGGCGGCTGATGTCGGTATCGAGCAACACCTGAAACTGCACCTGCGGCAGCCAGATCTCTTCGGCCAGCACCGGCTGGGCGTCGAGCAAACGCAGACGGATCATGCGAATCACCGGCGCCTCCAGCGGCAGCCCCAGCGCCTGGGACACGGCAGAAGGCGCGTTGACCGGTTCGATGGAAAGAATGCGGCTCTCCGGCACCTGACGTTCGCCGGACACGCTCTGGAAACGAAAGAAACGGAACAGTGACGACTGGAACTGCGGACGACGAATGAAGGTCCCACGCCCCTGTTGGCGTTCGAGAATGTTTTCGCTGACCAGCATGTCGATGGCCTTGCGCACCGTGCCAGTGGACAGACAGTACTCGCTCGACAAGGCAGCTTCGGTGGGAATGGCCTCACCCGGACGCCAGCGGTTATTGGCGATCTGCTCAGCCAATTGATCACGCAAACGTTGGTAAAGCGGCAGGCGGACATCACTGGAAAGACGGTTCATGGCGGCGCTTCGCTGTTGTAGTTATCTAGTCATCTATATGAATCTGCGCAAAGTATTGTTCTGTTACAGCTGATCGTCAAGGTGGGCGCATTGCCGTTCGGCGCTTCGCTCTTTTCGCCGGACCTGCGAAAACGCCTACGCCCACCTGTCATCCCGGCATCGCCCTTGTCGAATGTTCCTACGCCTGTGAGTCCTGACGTCCTCTAGCGAACAGCTCCGCCACCCGCTTACGTGAGGGTTTTCCAACGCAGGCATTTTTGACTCATGAATCTGTATTACACGCAACATCCCCACGGCATTCTCTGCGGCTCACAGCTGATCGGCGAGGCCTCTGATCAGGGTTGCCGGATGGCGGAACACAAGGGCGCGCTGTATGCCGCGTACCTCGGGGAAGGTGACGTGATCAAGCTGATCACCCGGCAGGCCGCCTCGGAGCGGGAATGGACAACGCTCGAAACAGCCAGGCGCAGCAGCGGCGTGCCGGCGCTTTTTTCGTTCAACGACACGCTCTACATGGCCTACAGGAACGCGCAGAACCTGACCGTGCTCTGCCGTTACGTCGAGCCTTCGAACACCTTGGTCACCGTGTCGCAGATGAGTGATCGGTTATCGCAGACACCCGCCTTCGCCGTTCTCAATGGCACGCTGCACATGTTTTACAAGGCTCACGACAGCGCCAACCTCTTCCACAAGACCACCACCAACCTCAGTAGTTGGCGCAGACGCCCCGTGATCAAAAGCGACGGCCAGGCCACGGCGCTGTCCCACCTGAGCCCGGTGGCCGCGACCTACCAGAACCTCATTCATTTGATCTACAGCGACAGGGAGTCGGGTCACTGCTTCTTGCTGAAAAGCGACGGCACAAACTGGACGAGCCGCATCCCGCTGATCAATCAGAGCTACCCGCATTCGCCGGGGCTGACCGTGCATGACGGATTGCTCACCCTGGCGTTCGCCGGGCAGGACAACGCGCTGCACCAGTACACCTATGACGGTCACTGCGTGAGTGCGCCCGTCGCCAGCACGCTGCTGACGTGCGCCCCGGTCAGCCCGACGCTGGCGGTTCAGGACGGGCAGCTCACAGCGGTTTTTTCCCAGTGAGCGCGCTCCAGTCCCCTCTCCCGCCAACAGACTTCGTGAGCGTTTGCCATGCCCGTCAACCCCACCATCCGTGATTACATCAGCCGCGAACTGCTCTCCGTTTCCCGCCTGCAAGACTTCGAAACGCAATTCGAAGTGGTGGTCACGGACATCGCCACGTTACTGTCTTCCGCGCCCGCCGATGCCGGACACACGTCGGCGTGGCTGGCGTATGCACTGTCCCAGCGTTACATGCGCAGCGCGAATGAAGCCGCGCAACGGGATTACGCAGAGCGGCTGACCTCGGTGTTCCGGCGGCTCTACAACGATGCCCGGTTCATCGCGCTCATCGCGGCGGCACCGGCCCGTGTCAGCTACCCAATGCTGCTGAATTTCTATCACCTGCATCACGCCTTCATCATGAACGGGCTGCGCGCAGCACAGGGCCCCGAAACCCTGGACCACGGGGACGCCCTGAGAATGTTGCAGATCATTGTCGGGGCGGCCCACGGCCCTTGGCTGTCGCGCATTCGCCTGCACGGGGGCATCCGGGATTATCACCACGCACGGATGATCGACGATGCACAAGGCACGCGGATCGAACTGGGTCGGGCACCGTCCAGCGTTCATCGTTCCTTGTCGGTGGCCACCTGGAACATGCAAGGCACGTCAGAAGCGAGCGATGCAAAATGGCGCACGTTCGTATTGCCACTGGCCCGTGAGAACACCCTCATTGCCCTCCAGGAAGCAGGGGTTCGTCCAGCCTCGGCCCGGCACGTGACCGACCTGGCGGTGGCTGATCAATTCGGTGCGGTGTTCCGGGTTGAGCAGTATCTGTGGGAAGCGGGCAGCGTCTCGCGCCCGGAGCAATATCAGCTGTTTTTTCTCGACGTCCAGCGCTTGCGGGTCAACCTGGCAGTGGTCGTCGCCAGCCGGGGTGACATTGAAGTGGTGACACCGGTGGTGATTTCCGATGGCCTGCCCCCGCGCGATGGCGCCCCGCCGAATCGCCCGGCACTGGGCGTGGTGATACGCAGGCGCCATTCGCGCGCGGAGTCGATCACCGTCTACAGCTTCCACGCGATTTCCGGCGGTGGACCCAATGCTCCGCGTGTGCTCAGAGAAGTGAGTTGGCACACGCCGACACCCGTCGCCTTGTTGGGTGATTTCAACCGGGACCCTCGAGAAGACCCTACTGGCAGCCAGCCCGCTCGGGGCCCATGGATTTCCCCTCCGGAAATCGGGCAATTGGTGCTGCCCGGCGCGGCGACTCACCCCAGCACACAACCTCAGTCGATACTGGATTACGCCGTGGTGAATGGCACGAGCATCGATCCCGCCCCCGGGCAGGTCAGCGCCGCCGGCCCGTCGGACCATCGAGCGGCCAGTTTCACGCTGGCGTTTCCCGAGTGAGCCAGTGAGCGCGTCCGCCGAGGGTGGCGTACGCGCTCACGTGAGTGGCTAAGCCACCTTGTGCTTGGCACGCACCCGTGCGATGTGCTCAACCAGGTACTCGGCATCCCGCGCCACGCCGGAGAATCGGCCCGACCCCCAGGTGTACAACCATGGCAGCCCGAGGAAATACAACCCCGGTTGCGCCGTCACGCCGCGCACATGGCCGGGATGACCACGACCGCTGAACACCGGCGCATCGACCCAGCTGAAATCCGGCGTAAAGCCGATGCACCAGATGATGCAGGTGATGCCCTGCTCCAGCAGATTCAGCTCGCGACGCTCCTGTTCTGGCGTCCACACCGGCTCGTAACCCTCACCCGCTGGCGCGTCGATCCCCTGCTCGGCGATGTACTTGTCGATAGACGCGTTGATCCGGTTGTACACCGCATCGGCGCTGTTCAGGCTGTCCGTGAGGTTGTCGCTGAACTGCATCACCTCGCCTTGCAAGCCGTCGAGGCGACCGAACAGCTCCATGCCTTCCAGGGCAAATTTGCGCAGGTCGATGTCCCGACCGCCGTCGCGCCCGGTGACGTAATGGTTGGTGTTGTCGCGCACGCCTTCACGCAGTGGATGGGTATCAACGCCGATCCGGTAATACCCCATTTCCGCGAGCCAATCGACCACGTCCTTGCCCCGGTAAAACCGCGCGCAGCGAGGCGCATCACCCACCGCCAGATAGACGTTGCGCCCGGCCAGATGCAGGTCTTCGGCGATCTGCGCACCGGACTGCCCGGAGCCGACCACCAGCACATTGCCTTCGGGCAGGGCCTGGGGGTTGCGGTATTGCTCGGAGTGAATCTGGGTGATGCTCGAAGGCAGGCGCTCGGCCAGGCGCGGGATGATCGGCGTGTGATAACCGCCCGAGGCGCAGATCACTTGATCGGCGGTAAAGTCGCCTTGGGATGTGTGCACGTCGAACCCGCCCGAAGCACGAGGCGCCACGCGCTTGACCGTCACGCCTTCGCGCACCGGGGCGTTGACCGCTGTGACGAAACCCGCCAGGTAGGCGTTGATTTCGTCCTTTTTCATGAAGCCGTGGGGGTCCGTGCCGCCGTGCTCTTCGCTGTAGCGATACCCTGGCAGCGCGCATTGCCAGTTGGGCGTGACCAGACTGAACGCGTCCCAGCGCTGGTGGCGCCAGGTGTGAGTCAAGCTGTGCTTTTCCAGCACCAGATGATCGACGCCCTGCTGTTGCAGGTAGTAGCTGGCCGACAGACCGGCCTGCCCGCCGCCGACGATGATCACGCTGTGGTGCGGAGTTTTGATGGGGGTGATTGAGCTGGGCATGGTGGTTCTCTCCAAAAATCTGTCTCTGAAATGAAGGCCCCTGTAGGAGCGTGGCTTGTCCCGCGATCGGCTGCGCAGCAGTCGTAAACCTGTGATCGCGGTGCTTCCGACAAACCGTATTGATCGGTTCTACTGCCGCTTCGCGCCAGATCGCGGGACAAGCCGCGCTCCTACAGGCGAATTGCATTGATCAAAACGAACTCCAGCCCGCACCCGTCACCCGGCCACCGCCTTCGGTGCGCATGCTCAGCACTTCGACTTCCCCTTCGGACTGCCCGAAGGCCTGTCCCTTGAGCATGCCGAGGGTGTCCATCGCCGAGCTGCAGTAGAAGCCCTTGACCTGCTTCACCCGCTCGGAGGCGTTGTTCAACCCGCCGTCGACTCGCTGGAGAAAATCCGCCAGCGGGTAGCTCGCGCCCTCCTGCAAATGTTCGTAGATCACGGTCGAGGGCGAGTAGCAGGCGGCCTCTTTGCCGTTGGGCCAGCGGATGCGGAAATTGACGGCGGGCATGTCAGTGCTCCTTATGTGCGGACAGAGGTGAAAGGTCGAGGTGCGGGTAACTGAACCCGGTGAATGGCTGCTCGTTGAGGTTCCAGAAGGTGCGGCGTTGCAGCCCGTGCTGAACGGTGAGTTCGGCGCTGTCAGTCACCCGGCCGATGCGTTCGCAGCGCAGGCCTTCGAACGCGAATGCCGCCTGAACGTTGGGCCAGTCGGCGTCGTCCAGGGTCATGAGAAATCCATAGCTGGGGAAGACTTGCAGCCAGCGCAAGAGGTCGGCGGCGTCCGGACACGGCAGCCGTTGCAAGTCGATGTCGCCCCCGCAGCCAGTGGTTTCCAGCAGCATCAACAGACTGCCCAGAACCCCGGCGTTGCTGATGTCCTTGGCCGCATGCAGCAGTTTCGCTTCGGCCAGACGCGGCAGCACTTCGAGCTTGCTGCGCAGGCGCTCGGCGGGCACGCCTTCGAAGGCTTTCCAATAGGTGCTGTCGGCGTGCCAATAGCCTTCCAGATCCACCGCCATGGCGATGATTTGCCCCGGCTTCACGTGCAGGGTCGAGAGCAAGCGGCTGGCAATGCCGGTGATCGCCACGGCCAAGGCTGTGGGATTGTGCGCGGCGAGGCTGGTGTGCCCGCCCGCCAGCATCAGGCCATAGGCGTCGCAGGCGGCACGAATACCCGCGAGGATTTCCTGCGCGGCGGCATCGTCGTGGTGCCAATAAGCGTTGACCACGGCGGTGGCGCGCCCGCCCATCGCGGTGATGTCGCTGACATTGGCCATCACCGCTGACCAGCCCGCGAACCACGGCGCCGCTTTCACGAAACCCGGCAACATGCCTTCGATGGCCAGCAACTGAAAGTGATCGCCACAGGCAATGGCGGCGGTGTCGTCGCCGGGCAGCGCGTAGAGCTCGGCGCGGGTCAGCGGCTTGTCGCTGATGCCGATGATTTTCGCCGGTTGCTGGATCGCCTGTTTGGACAGCATCGCCGGTGTCATGCGCAGGGTGTCGAGCAGCGCGTTCAGATCGATGGATTCAGCCATGACGAGCCCCCTTCAACGGGTGCAACGAGACCTGACGCGGCATCAATGGATAGCAGGCCAGATCAGCCTGCATCAGGCAGTGGGGCTGGCCCAGCAGTTCGAGGTGTTCGAGGGTCTGCCACTGCAAGCCATGGAAATACGCTTCGTTGGGCGCCTGAACCGTGGCGCGAAACGTCTCGCAACCCAGTTCCTTGGCCCGTGAGACCGCCTCGTTGACCAGCGCCTTGCCGATCATGCTGTGGCGGCGATAAGCCTGGGCCACGCACAAACGCCCGCCGAACCACAGGCCCGGCTCAGGTTGATAGATGCGCACAGCCCCAATCACCTGATCCGCCATGCCGCAGTTGCCGGCCAGTGCGACAATGGCGATGGCCTGAAAGTCGTGACTGTCCTTGTCCTGGGGCAGCAGCTGTTGTTCATCGGAAAACACCGAGCGACGCAGCGCGAAGTACGCCTGTTTCTCCCAAGGTTCCGAAGCGGGTTTGACCACCAGCTCACCGGCGCGAAACGGTTCGAAGGTGCTGTCGACGAGGGCAAAGGCCAGGTTCTGCATGATCCGTCTCCCGTGAAATGAAATAGCGCCCTTGCAGGAGTGAGCTTGCTCGCGAGAGGCCAGTACTTCCGACGCATCTTTTGTGCGACGACCATCGCATCGCGAGCAAGCTCACTCCTACAGAAGATGTTCCTCAGCAAGCCATCCCATTTCGTCATTCATGATTCTTCAACGCCGAACACGCGCCGCATTTCGCGCAGCCCGCATTGATATTTTCCGAGTGCAGGCCGTGACGACGCAGGCTGGCGCCAATCTGCGGGTAGAGCCGGGCCATCATGGCGCTGTCGGGTTTGGGGTGATGAGCCAGCGGCGTGCCGTCGATGGGCACGAACGGCACGACGAAGGGGTACACGCCTATCGCACTCAAACGCTCGCTCATGTCGGTGATCGCCCGTTCGCTGTCGCCCAGCCCGGCGAGGATGTAGGTGCTGACCTGACCGCGCCCGAACACCTTCACCGCCGCTTCGAAGGCTTCGAAATAACGGTTCAACGGCACCTCGGCCTTGCCCGGCATGATCCGCTGACGCACCTCGTCCGTGACCGCTTCCAGGTGCATGCCGAGCGAGACCACACCGCTGTCGGCCAGTCGTTCGAACCAGACGTCGTCGTCCGGCGGCTCGCATTGGGCCTGGATCGGCAGGTCCACGGCGGCGGTGACGGCAGCGGCGGACTCACACAGAATCGCGGCGCCGCGATCCGGCGTCTGGGGCGTGCCGGTGGTCATTACCATGTGCTTCACGCCGTCCAGCTCGACGGCGGCTTTCGCCACTTCCGCCAACTGTTGCGGACGTTTGCGGGCGATGGTCTTGCCCGCCGCCAGCGACTGCCCGATGGCGCAGAACTGGCAGGACGTGCTGCGATCATTGAAACGAATGCAGTGCTGCAACACCGTGGTGGCCAATACGTCAGCACTGTGCAGCGTGGCGATCTTCCAGTACGGGATGCCGTCGGCGGTGCTGCGGCTGTAGAAATTTGGCACGCCGGGCATCTTCACCTGACCGACCTGCAAGCCTTCACGAAAGATCAGCGCCAGGCTGCCGTCTTCACTGGGTTGCGCTTGGTACGGCGAGGTCTGCGAAGCCTGGTTGAGGATCGGCACCATCATGGTCCGACCGCCCACGGTCAGCGCCTTATGGTCCGATGGCCCCGCGCCGCCCTTGCGTGACAGGCCGTTTTGCGCGGCCGGCCAGCGCACGCCGTGGCATTGCAATTCGGCGAGCAGTTCATTGGTCTGCATGGCTCAGCTCCTCGCGGACAGGGGTCATCGGGTGCGGGCTGCGTTCGTGCAGCTGGGCGGTGGGCGTGCGGTCGATCAGCAGGCTCAGCAGTTCCGGACGGCTGTAGTGGCCGACGGAATCCATCATGCGTTTGCGTTTGTCGATGAGCTTCAGGTCGAGGTCGGCGATCACCCAGCCTTCGCCCTTGCGCAGCGGCTCGCCGAGCAACTTGCCTTCCGGCGTGACGATGGCGCTGAAGCAACCCCCGGATATCGGCCCCAGAGCGCAGCCGGTGTCCTGCATGATCTGCCCCTGTTGATCGGCGTCGAGCCAGGCCGTGGCGTTGACCACGAAGCAGCCGGATTCCAGGGCGTGATGACGGATGGTGACTTCGATCTGCTCGGCAAAAATATCGCCCACCAGCGAGCCGGGAAACATCGCCACGTGAATCTGTTCGCCATCGGCCATCAGCGCGTAACGGGCCAGCGGGTTGTAATGTTCCCAGCAGGCCAGCGAGCCGATGCGGCCCACGGCGCTGTCCACGGCACGCAGGCCCGAACCGTCGCCCTGCCCCCACACCATGCGCTCGTGGTAGGTCGGGGTGATCTTGCGTCGGTGTTGAATCAGCGTGCCGTCGGCGTCGAACAGCAATTGCGCGTTGTAGATCGTGCCGCCGTCGCGCTCGTTGACGCCGATGGAGGCGACGATGCCCGCTTCGCGGCAGGCCTCGCCGATTTGCCGAGTGACGTCGGAGGGCACGGTGACCGACTCTTCCAGCAGTCGCAGGTGTTCCTTGCCCATGGCGAATGGCGGCTGGACGAAGGAGAAATAGGGGTAATACGGCACCACGGTTTCCGGAAAAACCGCGAACTGCACCCCCTCGCGACCCAATTCAAGCAAGGTGCGGCACAGCTTGGCGACGGTGGCTTCGCGGGAGTACAGCACGGGGCTGAACTGAACGGCGGCGGCGCGGATGGTGGTCATGTCGGGGTGTCCTGGTCGTGCATTGATCGTGCGGATCACGAGGCATCGGTTGATCTGTCGCCGGCCGCGATCTCTGTGAGAGCGAATTCATTCGCGAAGGCGATCGTTCAGCCAACGCATCGGCGTCGCCTGAAAACCTATCGCGAATACATTCGCTCCCACAGGGATTGGCGTCAGCCTGCCCAATTGGCGGCGTCGGGCGTTACGCCGTCCAGGTATCAATAATCATCGCGCCCTCACGGCGCATCAGCAGGCGCAGGTCCATCACGTCCAGCGGGTTGATCGGGCGGATGCCTTCGATCAGCGCCTTTTCGGTCTGGCCGTACAACGCCTGCAGGGCAAAGCGGCAGGCGTAGACTTCGCCACCCTCGGCCATGAACGCCTTGATCTGGTTATTCACCGCCAAGTGCCCCGGAAACGCTTCGGCGCCCAACGTCGGGAAGCCGCGCTGCACACCCAGTTGCACGCCCGGTCCGTACAGCAGGACTTTGGTTTCGAAGCCTTTACGCAACAGGCGCTTGGCCTGAAGCATGTTGACCAGGCCGATCGACCCTTCGAACGCGATGGTGTGGAAGGTCAGCAGGGCTTTTTCGCCCGGCTCGGCTTTGACGTCCTCGAAGACCTTCTCTTCGTAATTGACCAGGAAGTCGCCGTCTTGATAGTGATTGATGTCTACGCTTGGCATGTCGTCGCTCCGTTCATTCGGGTGTTGTCGGTGTCCGGATCGTTCACCGGGTGACAACCTGATAGAGCGAAGGCCGTGCCAAAAAAAATCGAGGGTCTCGTGAAAGGCGTAAACGTTTGATTTCAAGGAAGATCCCCATCTGATCCGTCTTTTTACCTACCATCTGATGCTTTCAGGGCATTACGCATTCCCGTAGAAGTACGAATCTTCGTAGTGGAAAGCCACGAGATTTCGTAATCATGAACGAACCCGATTCGTTGATTGGCTGGGCCGACCTGGCCTATTCCTCGCGGCACATGGTGTTCGAGCACTGCGCCGAAGCCATCGCCCTCCTCGACCCGTTCGCCGATCACTTCGGCGACCTCAACATCGCCGCCTGCAAGCTGCTCGGTTACCCGCGCCAGGAGTTGCTGGCCCTGCCCGTGAGCAAACTGTTCGGGCACCAGTTGGCGGACCTGATCGTGTTCACCCAGGCGGTGATGGACAAAGGCCGTGGCTGGACCGACGACTTGAGTTGCAACATCAAGACCGGCGAGCGCATCGAACTGGAAATCTCCGCCACCACCCTGCAAATCAAGGGCAGCCCGCAGTTGATCCTGGTGCTGCGCGAGGCCAGCCAGCAGAAGTACCAGCAGGATCAGGCCCACACCGAGCGCACCATGCGCGGCGGGCTGATCGAGTGGCGCAACATCCTCAATCTGTTTCAGGAGTCCGAGCGGGACAATCAGCTGCTGCTCAGTTCGGTGGGTGACGGCATCTACGCCATCGACAGCGAAGGCCTGGCCACCTTCGTCAACCCGGCGGGCGCGCGGATGCTCGGCTGGGACGCCAAGGACATGCTCGGCAAGAACATCCACCGCATTCATCACCACAGCCACGAAGACGGCAGCCACTACCCGGTCGAGGATTGCCCGATCTACAAGGCCGTGCACGACGGTGTGGTACACGAAGGTCGGCAGGAGGTGTTCTGGCGTCGTGACGGCAGCTTTTTTCCGGTGGAATTCACCAGCACGCCGGTGATCTCGGATGGGCGTATTGCGGGGGCCGTGGTGGTGTTTCGCGACATCACCGAACGGCGCAGCACCGAGACTCAGCTGCAAACGGCGCTGGACGAACTGAAGGTGCTGAAGCAGCGGCTCGAAGACCAGAACGCTTACTTACAGGAAGAGATTCACATCGAACACAACTTCCGCGAGATCGTCGGCCAGAGCGCGCCGATCCTGAAAATCATCAAGCAGATCGACGTGGTCGCGCCGACCGATGCCAGCGTGTTGATCAATGGAGAATCCGGCACCGGCAAGGAATTGATCGCCCGCGCCATTCACCAGGCCAGTCGCCGCAGCGCGCACCCGCTGATTCGGGTCAACTGCGCGGCGATTCCGACGGAGCTGTTTGAGAGTGAGTTCTTTGGCCACATTCGCGGCGCGTTCACCGGGGCGGTTCGGGACCGGGTCGGACGCTTCGAACTGGCCGACGGCGGCACGCTGTTTCTTGACGAAATCGGTGAGATTCCACTGGAGCTGCAAAGCAAATTGCTGCGCGTGTTGCAGGAGGGGCAATTCGAACGGGTGGGCGAAGAACGCACCCGCAAAGTCGATGTGCGGATCATCGCGGCGACCAATCGCGACCTGAGGCAGGAAGTCGGGGCGAAGCATTTTCGCGAGGATTTGTACTTCCGTCTTAACGTCTTCCCGATCCAGTCCCCCGCCTTGCGCGACCGTCCGATGGACATTGCGCCGCTCGCCGCGCACTTCCTCAAACAAGTCGGCAAACGCCTGAACATGCCCGGTCGCCGCTTGCGTAACAGCGACATCGAACGACTGCAGAACTACTCCTGGCCGGGGAACATTCGCGAATTGCAGAACGTGATCGAACGGGCACTGATCACCTCGACGGGCGCGGATTTGAATATGGATTTGCCTGATGAACCGAAGGCCTCAGACAGTGCGAGTGTCGGCGTTTCTGCGCAGCCCGCCTTCCTCACCGAAGACCAGATGCGCGACCTCGAACGCAACAACATGCACGCCGCCTTGAAGGCCGCGAATGGCAAGTTGTTTGGCAAAGGCGGTGCGGCGGAATTGTTGGGGGTGAAACCGACGACGCTGGCATCGCGGTTGAAGCGGCTGGATATTGAGGTGGATTGAGTGACCTGCATGCGCCGCAGGGATCTGAACAATAAGGTTGTCAGGTTCTACTGCTGCTTGGCAGCAAACCCTGACGCTTCAGACTTGGCAGGCACACTCAGTACTCCATGACTCACTGCATTTAACCGCCGCACTGAGCATCCGGAAAAACACTCGGCTGCACTGGGGGTATCGCCTCTCGATCCGCCTCGGTGTCGTTCGGTTCGACATGAAATTCGCGAGACGGGTGATGCTCGCCCCGAACAATCTCGCCCATCTCCATCATGCTCTCGACCAGACGCTTGAACAGTTCTTTTTTCATGCTCCCTCCTGAAACCTTCGCACTGTAACTCAAGGGCGAGCACTGGCAATCCTATAAACCGCATTCGCAAAAAAAGAGCGCGCGAAGGCGCTCTTGGTTACACGGTATGACTTGCCCTCAAAACCCCACACTCGCCTGCACAAAGAATGTCCGTGGCTGCCCCAGGTAGATCCCCGAGTTGTTGTCGCTGGAGCGGGTGAAGTATTGGTGGTCGAAGAGGTTCTTTACGCCCGCCCCCACTTTGAGGTTCGACATCTGCTTGCCGAAATCGTAAGCGCCGCGCACGTTCCAAGTGACGTAGCCAGGGATGTCGCCGTACTGACCGTCAGCCGAGGGCGTGGTGATGTAGTTGCCGTTGAAGCTGCCATCGGCGTTGGTCCCGGTGCCGGGTGCGCGTTGTTTCGATTGGGCGTAGCCGTCGACGTTGTAGGTCCAGCGATCGACCTCATAACGCAGACCGACCGTGGCCACCTGACGCGAATAGAGCGGCAGGTCGCGGCCTTTGAAGCCGGGGATGTCGCCTTCGGAGGTGGCGCGGGTGTAGGTGAAGCCAGCGTTGGCCGTCAGCCCAGCCAAGTGCGCGTCGAGGGCGCTGAGGTCGTAGTGGGCCGAGGCCTCGATGCCCTGGTGCTTGGTGGCGCCGAGGTTGGTCCAGCCCACGTCGTTGCTGACGTATTGCAGTTCGTCGTCGAAGTCGATGTAGAACGCCGTCAGCTCGCCGCCCCACGTGCCGTTGTCGTAACGGGTGCCCAGCTCGTAGGTCTTGGCCTTTTCCGGTTGCAAGCCACTGGCCGTGTCGTTGCCGGTACCACCCTGAGCGACCTGGAAGTATTGCAGACTGCCAAAGGACGTCTCGTAGTTGGCGAACAGTTTCCATTCGTCCGACAGGTGATACATCACGCTCAGCGCCGGGAGCGGTTCGTTGTTGTTGACGCTGCGGTCCTTCTCTTGCACCCGCACGCCGTTGGTGCCGAGCACCGGGCGGTCGTGCCAATCGGTGCTGATCCGCTCGAAGCGAATGCCAGGGGTAATGGTCCATTTGCCCACATCGATCTTGTCGTCGATGTAGAACGCGGTCGCTTCAGTGCCACCCGTGCGATCCTGATAGACGTGGCCGTCGGAACCCGGAATCACCACGGGAGTGTTGTTCACCAGCCCCAGGCGAGACGCCTGCTCATGCATGGCCTCTTTCAGGTAGCGGGCACCCACGCTGACTTCCTGGGTGGTCGGCCCCAGGTCCAGCACGTGCGAAACGCGCGGCTCGATGCCAAACGTGTGGTAGCTGCGCGGGAAGGAGCCGAGGGTTTTCTGGTCGCGGGCGGCAATGTTGCTGCCGCGAAAACTGTCGGTGTAATACGTCAGCAGTTCGGCCTGGGTCGAGTCGTCGATCTGACGCTTGTACTTGATCGACACGTCCTTGCGACGACCGCTGAAGTTGTCGTAGTCGCGGTCAGACTGATACGGATTGGCGTCGAACTGCTTCTGCGTCAGACCGCCTGGCATGTCGGCCTTGGCGTCGTAATAGTGGAAGTTCACCGACAGGTCATCCTGCTCGGTGAGCGCCCAATGGGTCTTGAGTAGCAGGTCGTCGATGTCATTGTCATTGTTGCTGGAGCGATAGCCCGAACCGTTGACGGTGGAGTACAGCAAGGCTGCGCCCAGGCCGTTGTCTGCCGTGCCGCCGATGAACATCGTCTCCATGTTTTTGTAACCGCCGTGGCGGCTGGTCTCGATGGTGCTGCTGACATCACCGCTGAGCTTTTCCGGGATGGCGCGGGTGACGAAATTGATCACACCGCCGACGTTCTGCGGCCCGTAACGCACCGAACCTGCGCCGCGCACCACGTCGATGCTGTCGAGGTTGCCCGAGGAAATCGGCGCCATCGACAACTGTGGCTGGCCATAGGGCGCGAACGCCGCAGGTACGCCGTCGATCAGCACGGTCGAGCGTGGCGACAGGCGCGAGGTCAGGCCACGCACGCCCACGTTCAGGGAAATGTCGCTGCCGCCCGTGCCGTTGGATTCCTGCACTTGCACGCCGGGAATGCGCCGCAGCACATCGCCGACGTTTTGCGCGCCCTGCTCGACCATGGTCTGACGGCGCACCACCGTCCGCGCACCGGGGTGGTTCTGCACCACGGCGGCGTCGGCATCACCGAGCCAGTCCCCCACCACTTTCACTTCCATCGGCGCGATTTCAAGGCTGCCCGGCGTGGCGGACGCGCTTTGTCCGGCAGGTTTGAGCACCACGGTGTCGGCGGACATTTCATAGTCCAGACCACTGCCCTTGAGCAGCGAACGCAGCGCCTGTTCCGGTGACAGATTGCCGTCCACCGCGGGCGCCTGCTTCCCGGCGACCAGGTCCGGGCTGAAAAACAGTTGCAGGGAAGTCTGCTGACCCAGTTGACTCAACGCGGCGCTCAGGGGTTGGGCCTGAATGTGAATCGCCGTCGGCGCGCCCTCGGCATAGCAGTGACCCGCGCCGGTGCCGACCGCCAGGGCCAACGCCCACGGCAGCCAGCGAGAGGATTGCGGTGCAGGCAGGGTGCGGCGGACGGCCAGTTGAAGCGCGTTGAGTCTATTGTTTTTCACGTCGGGTCTTGTCCTGAAGTTTCAGAATGCGAAGCACATCTGCGTTGTTCTGAATGCTAAGCAATCGCAGTTGGACAAGAAGACGAAGGGCCGCGAAAAAACCTGAATCTATTTTGAAAATATTTCCTGACTGCCATCGGCGAGGGTTCGAACGGCCACCGGCAAAATGCTCGGCAAGGCCCGGAGCAGAGCGTCCGTGTCGTCGGATTTGAACACGCTGGTCAGGCGCAAATTCGCGGCCTTTCCATCGCTGACCCGCAGCGGTTTGGCGCGATAGCGGGAGACTTCCTGCACCACGTCCCTCAAGGACGCGTCGTTGAACACCAGCTTGCCGGTACGCCACGCCGTGATCGCCGCCGTGTTGACGGCCGATGCCGGCATGACGTTGCCACTGGCATCGATGCTCGAACCCAGTCCCGCTGTGAGCGTGACCTGATTCCCTTGCTCGCCCGCCGTGCCCTTGACCTTGACCGTGCCAGACTCCACCGCCACCAGCGTGCGGGTCGGGTCGCGACGAACGTCGAAGCGCGTGCCGGTGACGGTCACCGAGCCATTGCCGGTCTGCACCACAAACGGTCGGGAGGTGTCGTGTTCGACGCTGAACATCGCTTCGCCCTCGGTCAGTTCGACCTGACGCGTGGCGCTGAAGAAGTGCACCTTCAGACGGGTGCGACCATTGAGGTCCAGCACCGAGCCATCCGGCAATGCCACCTGACGCCGTTCGCCCACCGCCGTGGCGAAGTCCGCGCTGTAATCCGGCTGCGGGTCCAGGCCGAAGTAAAGGCTCGTTCCCACCACCATCGCCACCAGACTGGCCGCCACCGCATAGCGGGCGAATGTTCGACGAGCGGGAGAAGATGGCGCAGGCAACGGCGTCGGCGCATCCGGTTCACACAGGGCTTCGAGCCGTGCCCTGGGCAGCAGATCGGCGGCGCCCCACAGGTTTTGCAGCAGGCGGTATTCATGGGCGTGCGGGTCGTGGGCGCTCAGCCAGGCCTCAAACTCAGCGTGCTCCTCCGACGACAGCTCGCCATCGCGAGCACGGGCAAACCACCACGCCGCCTGATCGCGTACGGCGTCTGGGCCACAAGGGCAATCACGGTCCGTCGTCATGGTGTTTCCTGAGCAAATGAAAGGCGGGCCAGTTCCCGGTGACGATGCATCATGGCGCCGGGGCATCCAGCCGGTCGCGCAAATGGCGCAGCGTGCGAATCATATACTTTTCCACCATGTTCTTGCTCAGGCCCAGGCGATCGGCGATCTCCAGCTGCGACAACCCTTCGAGCTTTTGCCAGACGAACACCTTGCGACAGTTGAGCGGCAACTCCGCCAGGGCACGTTCGATGGAGTCTGCCAGCTGGATGGCATGCATGAACGCCTCCGGGTCATCCGTGTGACCGGCTGATGTGTCGAGAGATTCCCGTTCGAGTTCACTGCGCCGGTCTTCACGCCGCCAGGTGTCGACCGCGATGTTGCGGGCCGTTTGATGCAGATACGCCCGAGGCTGCTCGACGCTCGCCCCGCCGGTCGATTCCAGCACGCGCACGAACGCGTCATGGGTCAGGTCTTCGGCCTGATGACGGTTCTTCAGACGGCGGGTCCAGGTGCCCACGAGCTCTTCGTAATGATCGAGAAAGCCTTTGCTTCGTGGCAGCTTGAGGGTCATGAGGGGGTGGGAATG
>NZ_JAAAKW010000010.1 GCF_009905615.1 Pseudomonas sp. SLFW | reverse complement strand
CCGGAACGGCCGGGGGCGTTGTTCAACTTTCTGAATAAGCTGGGCGGGAAGTGGAATATTTCGATGTTCCACTACCGTAATCATGGGGCTGCGGATGGTCGGGTCGTGGCGGGACTGGTGGTGCCGGAGGATGAAAGGCACCTGGTGCCGAAGGCGCTGGCGGAGATTGGGTATCCGTATTGGGATGAGACGAATAATCCGGCGTATCGGTTATTTCTCGGCTGATGGGATCGCCTGAAACGGGGGGTGTCGGATATGGACGTACCCTCTTGATTCTGCCCGAAGGGCGTAGGAGTGCCGGGGTGGCGCTCCACCTTGCCTGCGATCCATTGCGCAGCAATGGCAAATCCAGCACACACGGTGGGTCTGAAATACCGCGTCAGCCGGGTTTACGACTGCTGCGCAGCCGATCGCGAGCAAGCTCCTACGCCTTCGGCAGAAGCGGACTGATGCCAAGCACGAAACCGCCTTCGGCAGAACCAGAGGGGTGGCCGCCTCAGGCACTCACTGCGCTGGCGTAGCCTCTGGCGCGGTTGTCGGCGCGGCTTCTGCGGCTGGCGTCGGGGCTGGCTCTGCTGGCGCAACGGCTTCAGCCTTCACCGGCTCAGGCTCGGCAGGCGCAGGCATCGGCTCGCTGCTTTGCTCGGCGGCGGCTGCCGGTTGCGTCGTTGGCGTGGCCAATGGCGCAGGGGTGGCAGCCGGGGCCGTGGCGGGCGCTTCGGCCGGTTTCTGCTCGGTCAACGCAGCCGCCTTGGCAGGTGCAGGCTCTGGCATGCCCAGATCGGTCTTGGGCTTTTCTTCGATGTGCGCCGCTTTCTTCACCTCAGGCGGCAGGAAATTTTCCACCAACCCAAAGAAGCGGTCATAAAACTTGGAAGACGCCACCGTTTCACTGGCGACCTTGACCATCGAATCATCGGTCGAGCCAATCGGCATCGACACCGAACCCAACACGCCCACACCCAGGCTCGCCGAGTTGTTCACCTTTTTCAACGCATAGCGGTCTTGCAAGGCGTTGGCGAACATCGTGGCCTTGCCATCGGCGCCACCGTCAGCGGCACAGACCACGTTGAAGCTGATTTCCATGTGGGTTTCGCCGGTCTGCTGGAAGCTCTTGTGACCGGCAATCATCTTAGGATCACTGCTGGTAATGATGTACCCCTGACTCAACAGGGCGCGGCGGCCCGCTTCGCAGGTGGCGGCATCGGAAACGGGATAGGTGCGTGAGAACGTCCCGGCGTCATCGAAGTTTTCGTGCTCGTAAATGGCCTGTTTCTTGGACGAGCAGCCTGCGGCGGCCAGCAGGGCGAGCGCCCAGCATGCAGTACGAAAGCTCAGTAATTTAGACATCAAACATCCCGGGGAAAAAGGTCGACAGAACAGTGGACCGGAGAAAACGCGGGTAAGTCTGCAACAAGCACCGCGCAGGATCAACGCAGAGTTTGCACAGATGTCGATACATACCGGGTTTTCACCGGTAATCCAGACGTCCCGGCCCCATCGCACGGCGCTATGGGGCAAATCGCAGACGCCATTACTCCACACATTAAAATCGCTGGACGGTCCGGACAATCGACCGACGGCCGATTTTACCCGCCCTAGAACCCTCACCAGACGGTCCATTTGCGAAAGCGTCGAACCCGGCATATTGTCTTTGTAACATTTGGTAATAACTTGCCAGTCGAGCACAGGGCATGCCCCTGCGGCGTCCGAGGACCATGAACTATGTCGCACGTTGTAAACTTCGCCGTGTCGGACTGGGCTCCCCGGCTGGACGCTGAAACCCAGGCAAGCATCATCGACGCACTTGAATCCGGTGATGTGGTGTTTCTGCCACAACTCGAATTCGTCCTCGAAGAAAAAGAACGCACCCTCTTTCAATCAGCCCTGCTGGGCCGCAGCAAAAACATCAGTTTCTTGCCCGCCAAAGGCGAACTCAAGGGCACCGACAGCATCGGCTCCGAACGGCACGTGCTGCAGGCCATGATGGCCCGTTTCGCCCGCGCTACAGCAGACCTCACCTCTCACCTGCTCGGTCTCTATGCCGGCGAATTGAAGCAAGCACGTACCAGCTTTCGTCCCGTGGAAATCGTTGGTCGCCAGACGTCCTGGCGCAAGGACGACTCGCGCCTGCATGTGGATAACTTTCCCTCATCACCCTGCGGCACGCAGCGCATTCTTCGGGTGTTCAGCAATGTCGACCCTGGCAACCACCCGAGACACTGGCGAGTGGGCGAACCGTTCGAATCGGTGGCCCGGCATTACCTCAAGACGCTCAAGGCGCCGCTGCCCGGCTCAAGCCGCGTCTTGCAAACCCTGGGCATCACGAAAACCCGCCGCAGCGAATACGACCACTACATGCTGCAACTGCATGACCGGATGAAGGCTGACACCGCTTATCAACAACGTGCAGGCTACACGGACGTCTCGTTCCCGTCCGGCAGCAGCTGGATGGTCTTTACCGACCACGTCTCTCATGCCGCCATGGCCGGGCAATTCGCGCTGGAGCAGACCTTCATGCTGCCGGTGGACGCGATGCATACCCCGAGCCAGGCCCCACTCCGAATTCTGGAAGGGTTGATGCAGCGACGGCTGGCCTGATACGCCAGCCGGGAAACGCCTCAGCGCTGACTCAGATCTCACCGTGTTCCAGACGCACGCCGAGAAACTCCAGCGCGCGCCAGTAGCCCGGGTACGTCTTTGCGACGCAATCCGGGTCCTGGATACGCACGCCGGACACTTTCAGCCCTGCCAAGGCAAAGCACATGGCAATGCGGTGGTCGGAGTGGGTGTTGATCAGCGCGGTGCTGCTGGTACCCGCGAGACCCGGATCGGACGCCACCAACAGATCGTCACCTTCGACCGTCGCCAGCCCCGGACGTACCTGGTTGAGGCCGTCATACAGCGCCTGAACGCGGTCGCATTCCTTGACCCGAAGATTGGCCAGATCGACAAAACGCACGGGGGTATTGTTGAACGCCGCCAATACCGCCAGCGTCGGGATCGCGTCCTGCATCTGCGAGCCGTTGATCACCGGCTGCATGTTCGGGAACTGCGCAATCATTTCCATCGCTTTCGCGTCTGGCTGAGTGAACGCCTCGGCCGCCACACCCAGATCGATCTTGCCGCTGGTGAGCGCTTCGGCCGCCCACAGGTAAGTCGCCGCCGAGGCGTCTGGCTCAATGTGGTAATCGCAGGCGGTGTAGCCGGTCGGCGACACGCGCCACAGGGCTTCATCCACCACCTCGACCTCAGCCCCGAAGGCGCGCATGCAGGCCAGGGTCAGATCGATGTAGCCACGAGCGCCAATCTCCTTGCCGGTCAGCGCCACTTCAATAGGGGCCTCACCGCAGGCCGCGACCATCAACAGGGCCGACACGTACTGGCTCGACAAACCGCCGTCGATTTCGAAGCGTGTGGCCTTGATCGCGCCCGTGCCATGGATCACGACCGGTGGGCACCCAGTGGCGCTTTCGGCGCTCAGACCGCCCTTGCGCAGCGACTCCAGCAATGGGCCGATCGGACGCTTCTGCATGTAATGGTCGCCATCAAGGGTGACGACCCCGTTGACGGTCGCGACGGCGGCCGTCAGGAAACGCACGGCGGTGCCTGCGTTCCCAAGAAACAGAGCCGCGTCAGGAACGTTCAGACGGCCACTGCTGGTGACCACAAAGCTGGTGTCGTCCGGCTCATCGATGGTCACGCCCATCTGCCGCAACGCGTTGGACATGTGCCGGGTGTCATCGCTCTTGAGCGCGCCGCGCAGGTGGCTGGTGCCCCTGGCCAAGGCCGCCAGCAGCAACGCACGGTTGGTAATCGACTTGGAGCCGGGGGGCGCGACATGTCCCGTCAACGGTACACCGGGTGGAATCACAGTGATGGTTTGGTTCATGCCCATGGTCCAGCTCTCCAAGTTCGAAATCAGCGCCGCTTTAAACAAGCCGCCAATCATGGCATTTATCGTGGTGATCTGCAGCAGCCCTATGCCACGAGCGCTGCAGGAAAAGTCAGCCGCTAGCGCGGGCTCTGTCGGTTGGCACGGTACTCACGCCCCACCTGCGCCAGCGAGGCCAGGGTGTCGTTGTGGGGCCGAAACCCCAACACATCGCGGGCTTTGCTGGAGTCCACCGTCAGCGAACCGCACAGCTTCGTGTAGGTGTCTTCCTTGCCAATCAGCCTGAACAGAAACGCCAAGAGCGAGGGCGGTACGGGAATGGACCACAGCCGCTTTTGCATGCCCTGCGCCAGCGCGACGAGGATCTGATGGGTGGACACGTCGGAGCCGTCGCTGGCGAGGAACAATTGGCCAGCGGCGTCAGGATGCTGAATAGCGAGCGCGATCAGATTCGCGAGGTTATCCACGGAGATCAGGCTACGGGCATTGCGCACCTGCGCAAGCGGGCTGGGCAGGCCTTTTTCGACCACTTTGAGCAGGGTTCGAAAATTGCCCAGCGCTTCAGCGCCGTAAACCAACGGCGGGCGAATGATCACCCACTCCGTGGGCGTTCCGTCGAGCAGCGCACGCAAACCGTTCTCGGCATCGAGCTTGGAGCGGTCATAGGCCACCACCGGTTGCGGCGCCGACGCTTCGGTAAAACGCTGCTGCTCGGAGGCATTGCCATTGACCCGGATCGTACTGACGAAGACGAAACGTTTGACCCCGGCTTCCAGAGCCAGCCGTGCAAGCCGAACAGTGGCTTCGTGATTGACCTCCCGGTAGAGCTCCGGCGCGTCATTGCGTGGGTCCATCACATGCGCCCTGCCCGCCAGGTGCACGATGCAGTCCATGCCATCAACGCAGTCCTGCAGCGAAGGCGTATCAATGAAATCCTTCGCACGATGATCGACACCGGCAACGGTCCCATTGCCTCGACGGGACAGTCCGATGACCCTGTGCCCTTGTTCGATCAACACCTGGCAAAGCCGCGTGCCAATGAACCCGGTGGCGCCTGTGACGAGAATCCGCATGATTCGCTCTCCATGGACTGGGCGGGATGATAAGCGCTGAAATGAGGGGCTGCTTTTCGCAGGCACAAAAAAAGCGACCCTGAGGTCGCTTTCTTTGTCGCTTCAAGGAGTTCAAGGGCCTTGAAGCTATGTATGGCGCAGCGGACGGGACTCGAACCCGCGACCCCCGGCGTGACAGGCCGGTATTCTAACCGACTGAACTACCGCTGCGTGTCGCACAGACTTTCATCTGTTTAACTCTTTTCACAGACTTTCGTCTGTTTAACACTTTCGAAACAAGTCTCGTGTACGTGTTTCGTATAACACTGATCGAAGGCCTTTGCTTTCAATCTCAAACCAGACTCGGAAGTCTGATCTGGAAAATATGGCGCAGCGGACGGGACTCGAACCCGCGACCCCCGGCGTGACAGGCCGGTATTCTAACCGACTGAACTACCGCTGCGCAGTGGTGGACTTTCGTCCTGCTGAATCTCAGTAGCCTTCAGCGTGCTTTAAAACTTCTCAACGATGGTGGGTGATGACGGGATCGAACCGCCGACCCTCTGCTTGTAAGGCAGATGCTCTCCCGGCTGAGCTAATCACCCTTTGCTTCGCTGAGGCCGCGAAATTTACGCAGGTGCCGAACCTAAGTCAATAGCCTGATTGAAGTTTTTTTTAAAAAGCAGTTTTGAGCTGCAAGCTTCAAGCGGGAAGTTAAAAGCAAAAAAGCGAACGCTGAGGTCCGCTTTTCACTTGAGGCTTGCAGCTTGAAGCTCGCAGCTGCCTCACTCAACGTAGATCATCTTCTTGCTCATGCCACCGTCGACCACAAACTCCTGCCCGGTCACGAAACCGGCGTTCTTCGACAACAACCACGCCACGGTCGCGGCCACGTCTTCCACCGTCCCTACCCTGCCCGCCGGATGCTGCGCGTGATCGGCGTCGGATAGCGGCTCGGCACGGCGCCTGGAAGGGTCACGGGCGTCGATCCAGCCGGGGCTCACGGCATTGACCCGTACCTGTGGGCCAAGACTCATCGCCAGCGCATGAGTCAGCGCCAGCAGACCGCCCTTGCTCGCGGCGTACGCCTCGGTGTCCGGCTCGGATTGTCGCGCCCGCGTTGAACTGAGGTTGACGATGCTGCCACCGTGGGCACGCAAATACGGGGCACAGTGCTTGGCGAGCAGCATAGGGCCGGTCAGGTTCACCGCCAGCACACGGTTCCAGTGGGCCAGATCGAGGCTTTCCAGCACCGTATTGCGAGGGTCGGCCACGGCCGCGTTGCAGACCAGCGCGTCCAGGCGACCAAACATGCCCAGTATTTCAGCGACGCCACTGGCGACCTGATCTTCACTGGACACATCCATGCCGATGAACGACGCGTTTTCACCCAGCACACCCGCCACCGCGTCGCCGCGCTGCCGATCGACATCCGTCAGCACGACCTGCCAACCCTCAGTGATCAGCCAGGCGGCGATGCCCAACCCGATTCCCCGCGCGGCGCCTGTCACCAAGGCAACGCGGCCGTTGTGCACACCGGCGGCTTCCACCACTAACTCATTCACAGGCATCACTCACAACGCGGCCAGGCCACGCGCCAGATCGGCCTTGAGGTCGGCCACATCTTCCAGACCCACCGCCACGCGGATCAGGCTGTCGCGAATGCCCGCTGCTTCACGCTCCGCCGGCGACAAACGGCCGTGGGACGTGGTGCTCGGGTGAGTGATCGTGGTCTTGGTGTCGCCCAGGTTGGCCGTGATCGAAATCAGGCGTGTGGCATCAATGAAGCGCCAGGCGCCCTCTTTGCCGCCTTTGACTTCGAAGCTGACCACGGCGCCAAACGCCTTCTGCTGACGCTTGGCCAAGTCATGCTGCGGATGGCTTTCGAGACCGGCGTAATGCACCTTCTCGATACCGTCCTGCTGCTCCAGCCATTGCGCCAGCTCAAGGGCGCTCTGGCAGTGGGCACGCATGCGGATGTTCAGGGTTTCGAGACCCTTGAGAAACAGCCAGGCGTTGAACGGGCTCAGGCTCGGGCCTGCGGTACGAAGGAAGCCGACGACCTCTTTCATCTGCTCGCTGCGACCGACGACCACGCCCCCCATCGCACGGCCCTGGCCGTCGATGAATTTAGTGGCCGAATGCACCACCACGTCCGCGCCCATGCGCAGCGGCTGCTGCAAGGCCGGGGTGCAGAAACAGTTGTCGACCACCAGCATCGCGCCTTTGGCATGCGCGATTTCAGCCAGTGCCGCGATGTCCACCAGCTCGGCAAGCGGGTTGGACGGCGACTCGACGAACAGCAATTTGGTGTTGGGCTTGATCGCCGCGTCCCAGCCGGACAATTCGGCCAGCGGGACGTAATCGACCTGAACACCAAAGCGTTTGAAATACTTCTCGAACAGGCTGATGGTCGAACCGAACACGCTCTTCGACACCAGCACGTGATCGCCTGCGCTGCACAGACTCATCACGGTCGCGAGGATCGCCGACATGCCAGTGGACGTCGCCACCGCCTGCTCCCCCCCTTCGAGCGCCGCGATGCGCTCTTCGAAGGAGTGCACCGTTGGGTTGGTGTAGCGCGAATAGACGTTACCCGGCTGCTCGCCCGCAAACGTCGCGGCCGCATCGGCTGCCGTGCGGAACACGTAGCTGGAAGTGAAAAACAGTGGATCGCTGTGTTCGCTCTCCGGCGTACGGTGCTGACCAGCGCGTACGGCGAGGGTGTCGAAACCCACGCCTTCCAGATCGCTGTCCAGTCGACCGGCATCCCATTGCTGAGTCATGCCGCCTACTCCTTGTCTGAATTAGTTGTTGTACAGATCGATGATCGCACTCACAGCCTGAGTCTTGACCTTGGAAGCGTCGTTACGCGCCTGTTCGATCTTGTTCAGGTAATGCTCGTCGATGTCACCGGTCACGTACTTGCCGTCGAAGACCGAGCAATCGAAGTTGTCGATCTTGATCTTTTTGCTGCCACTCACCGCCTCGATCAGGTCCGTCAGGTCCTGATAGACCAGCCAGTCGGCACCGATGAGGTCGGCCACGTCCTGGGTGGAACGGTTGTGAGCGATCAGCTCGTGGGCACTCGGCATGTCGATGCCGTAGACGTTAGGGAAGCGCACGGCCGGGGCCGCAGAACAGAAATAGACGTTCTTGGCGCCGGCTTCACGGGCCATCTGGATGATCTGTTTGCAGGTAGTCCCGCGTACGATCGAGTCGTCGACCAGCATCACGTTCTTGCCACGGAACTCCAGCTCGATGGCGTTGAGCTTCTGGCGTACGGATTTTTTCCGCGCCGCCTGGCCCGGCATGATGAAGGTACGGCCGATGTAACGGTTCTTGACGAAGCCTTCGCGGAATTTCACGCCCAGGTGGTTCGCCAACTCCAGCGCGGCGGTGCGGCTGGTGTCCGGAATCGGGATGACCACGTCGATGTCGTGCTCAGGGCGTTCGCGCAGGATCTTGTCAGCCAGCTTCTCGCCCATGCGCAGACGCGCCTTGTAGACCGAGATGCCGTCGATGATCGAGTCCGGACGCGCCAGATAGACATGTTCGAAAATGCACGGCGCGTATTTCGGATTGGTCGCGCACTGACGGGTGTGCAGCTTGCCGTCTTCGGTGATGTACACGGCTTCGCCCGGAGCCAGATCACGGATCAGGGTGAAACCCAGCACGTCCAGCGCAACGCTTTCCGAGGCGATCATGTACTCGACGCCTTCATCGGTGTGACGCTGGCCGAACACGATCGGGCGGATGGCGTCCGGGTCGCGGAAACCGACGATGCCGTAACCGGTGATCATGGCCACGACCGCGTAGCCACCGCGGCAACGGTTATGCACGTCGGTGACGGCGGCGAAGATGTCTTCTTCGGTCGGCTGCAGCTTGCCGCGCACGGCCAGCTCGTGAGCGAAGACGTTGAGCAACACTTCCGAGTCGGAGTTGGTGTTGACGTGGCGCAGGTCGGATTCGTAAATTTCCTTGGCCAGTTGCTCGACGTTGGTCAGGTTACCGTTGTGCGCCAGGGTGATGCCGTACGGCGAGTTGACGTAGAACGGCTGGGCTTCGGCCGACGTCGAGCTGCCCGCGGTTGGATAACGTACGTGACCGATGCCCATGTGTCCGACCAGGCGCTGCATATGGCGCTGATGGAACACATCACGAACCAGACCGTTGTCCTTGCGCAGGAACAACCGGCCATCATGGCTGGTCACGATACCGGCAGCGTCCTGGCCGCGGTGCTGGAGGACGGTGAGCGCGTCATACAGCGCCTGATTGACGTTCGACTTGCCGACGATACCGACGATGCCACACATGCGACACAACCCCTACTTAGTGGAACTGGATTTACCGATCACATCCTGCGGCGTTACCGACGGCAGGAGTTGATCCTTGAACGGGATATCAACAGGTACGCTGATCCCGCTGGCGAGCCACTTGCTGGACATCCCGAGAATCAGGTTTTTCGACCAGTCAGCGACCATTACGAACTGCGGCAGCAATCTGGACTGCTGCCACCATTGATCCTGTTGCACCGGGCCCAGGCTCAACAGCCCGACCGCAACCACAACCAGCAGGCCTCCGCGCGCGGCGCCGAAGACCATGCCCAGAAAACGATCGGTCCCGGACAGGCCGGTGACGCGAATCAGTTCCCCGATAAGAAAGTTGACCATGGCGCCGACCAAGAGTGTGGCGACGAAAAGAATGGTGCAGCCCGCAATCACGCGCGCCGAAGGTGTTTCGATGTAATTGACCAGATACTGGGCCAGCGAACCGCCAAACATCCAGGCTACGGCACCTGCGATGATCCAGGTCAGCAAGGACAGTGCTTCTTTGACGAAGCCGCGCTTGAGACTGATCAAAGCGGAGATGGCGACAATCGCAATGATCGCCCAGTCAACCGGAGTAAATGACACGTTGCAGCCTACAGACTGATGAGGCGGCGCATTTTAGCAGAGCGCTCGCCCGGCGGTAAGCAGGGATTGTGGGTGGGCGGCAATTAAGACAAACGATGGGGTCTGAGCGCGAAGCTTGAGGCTTCGCGCGAAACCTGCCTCTTATTTATGCTCGGGCTGAAAGCGCACCACGATACCCTTGAGCTTCTGCTGCTTGTCGAGCTGGTCGCGCAGGCGGTCGGCTTCGGCGCGCTCGATCAACGGCCCGACGAAGACACGATTCACGCCATCCGACGTCCGGATGTACGCGTTGTAGCCTTGGGTGCGCAACGTTTTCTGCAATGCGTCGGCGTTCGCCCGGTTCGACAGGCTGGCCACTTGGACAGCCCAGGTGATGGAAAGACCGTTCGCGTCGACTCGGTTGGTGTCCTGAGCCAGTGCAGGTGGCGCGGCAGGTGCTGGAACAGTTGCTTTTGCGGGGGCTGGTGCAGGCGCCGGAGCAGCCGGTTTTGCAGCAGGCGCAGGCTTGGATTGCGGCGCAGGCTTGGTGGGCGCCGGAGCGATCGGCATCGAAGGCGGCTGCTGATTGACCGGTTGCGTGGGCTGAGCCAATTCTTCGTCGCTCGGCACCGGCTCCTGCGGCAGCGGCTGCTGCTCGGGCACCGCCACCGGGTCAACCTTAATCTGCGCAGCGGCAGGCGCTTGAGGTGCCGCCGGGGCGTCCACCTGTACATGGCGTGCTTCATCCTGACGCGAAAACAGCATCGGCAGAAAAATCACCGCAATGGCAATCAATACCAAGGCACCGACCATCCGCTGCTTGTACGCCTTATCCAGCAAAGCCATGTGTCACTTCCTCCGTGACGCGCCAGCAAGCCATTCCAGGGCCTCGGCTACGCAATAAAAAGACCCGAACAGAACGATTTCGTCGTCAGCCGTGGCGTGAGCGCACTGCGCTTCAAGCGCCTGCGCAACACTGGGGTAGGACGTCACGACCGCGCCAAGGTTCTGTAATGCCTCGGCAATCTCTTGTGCCGAGCGACTGCGCGGGGTTGGCAACGGCGCCACGGCCCAGCTTTCGAAACAGGCGGTCAGCTCGCTCAACACGCCGTCCACGTCCTTGTCGTTGAGCAGGCCGAATACCGCCAGACGCTTGCCTTTGATCGGACGTTGATTCAAACGCTGGGCGAGGAACACCGCCGCGTGCGGGTTGTGACCCACATCAAGCAGGACGTGCAGCGGCTTGCCTTGCCATTCGAACGAACGGCGATCCAGACGCCCGGTCACTTGCGTATTCGATAGCGCCTGGCGGATCGACGCCTCCTGCCAAGGCAAGCCCAGCAGCAGGTAAGCCTGCAACGCCAGTGCCGCGTTCTGCATCGGCAGATCGAGCAGCGGCAGATCGCGCAATTCAACACGCTGGCCATCGGCACCCGTGCCGAACCAGTGCCAGCTCGATGCACCGAGGGTCAGATCGAAATCAGTGCCGCGCAGCGACAGCGGGCACTTCAAGGCGCTGGCTTGATCCAGCAATGGCTGCGGCGGGTCAATATCACCGCACAGCGCAGGACGACCTTCACGGAAAATGCCGGCCTTTTCGAACGATACTGATTCACGGGTGTTACCGAGCCATTCGGCGTGATCGACGCCAATGCTGGTCACCAAGGCCATGTCGGCGTCGATCAGGTTCACCGCATCCAGACGCCCGCCCAGGCCGACTTCCAGTACAACAGCGTCCAGCGCCGCCTGCTCGAACAGCCAGAACGCGGCGAGAGTGCCCATTTCGAAGTAAGTCAGGGATATATCACCCCGCGCCTTCTCGATGACGTCGAATGCTTCGCACAGCTGTTCGTCGGTGGCTTCGACGCCCTGCACCTGGACCCGCTCGTTGTAACGAACCAGGTGTGGCGAGCTGTAGACGCCCACCTTGAGGCCTTGCGCCTGAAGCAACGATGCCACGAACGCGCACGTCGAGCCTTTGCCGTTGGTGCCTGTCACCGTGATGACACGCGGAGCGGGACGACGCAGGCCAATGTGCAGCGCCACCTGTCGCGACCGCTCCAGACCCATGTCGATGGCCGACGGATGCAGTTGCTCCAGGTAGCTGAGCCAGTCGCTCAGAGAGCGTGCGGTCATATGTTGGCCGGTGCAGGGGGCACCACGATCGGCTCAAGTTTCGGCGCCACGAATTTAGGCGTCGGCAAACCCATCATTTGCGCCAGCAAGTTACCCAGACGCTGACGCAGCTCCTGACGGTGAACGATCATGTCGATCGCACCGTGATCCAGAAGGAATTCGCTGCGCTGGAAGCCTTCCGGCAGTTTTTCACGCACGGTCTGCTCAATGACGCGTGGACCGGCAAAACCGATCAGGGCTTTCGGCTCGGCCACGATCACGTCGCCCAGCATCGCCAGACTAGCGGAAACGCCGCCGTAGACCGGGTCGGTCAGCACGGAAATGAACGGCAAGCCTTCTTCGCGCAGACGGGCCAGTACAGCAGAGGTCTTGGCCATCTGCATCAGGGAGATCAGCGCTTCCTGCATGCGGGCGCCACCGGACGCCGCGAAGCAGATCATCGGGCAGCGTTTTTCCAATGCGTAGTTGGCGGCCTGCACGAAGCGCTCACCGACGATGGCGCCCATGGAGCCACCCATGAATGAGAATTCGAAGGCACTGCACACGACCGGCATGCCCAACAGGGTGCCGCTCATGGAAATCAGCGCGTCTTTTTCACCGGTCTGCTTTTGTGCAGCGGTCAGGCGGTCTTTGTACTTCTTGCTGTCGCGAAACTTCAGGCGGTCGACCGGCTCCAGGTCGGCACCGATCTCCTGACGGCCTTCGACGTCGAGGAAGATGTTCAGGCGCGCGCGGGCGTCGATACGCATGTGGTGGTTGCACTTCGGACAGACGTCAAGGGTCTTTTCCAGCTCTGGACGATAAAGCACCGCCTCGCAAGACGGACACTTGTGCCACAGGCCCTCAGGTACCGAGCTTTTCTTGACCTCGGAACGCATGATCGAAGGGATCAGTTTGTCTACCAACCAGTTGCTCATGCTTTCTTTCTCCAGTACCGGTGGCCAGAACGCAGTGGCATCGAAGCCACGCGCATGCCTTTAAACTAAATTCGTGTGCAGTGTCGCGAAGTGTCCTGCAACGATCGGCGCCAACGCCTGACCTGCTGCCACGACACATTCGTCGACACTGCCCTCAACTGCTTACAGCGAAACGCTTGCACGTCTTCGCCCGTTCAATTTTGGCGACCCGCGAACCGTGGTCGCAGGGTAGTGGACGGCGACCGCCGGTCTGTCGTCACATCGGCGGCCATCACCACCGGAAAAAACCGTTCAGGCCCCGTGGACCGCACTCATGAAGGCCCGGATCTTGTCGTGATCCTTGAGCCCCTTGGACTTCTCAACCCCGCCACTGACGTCCACGGCATAGGGACGAACCTGAGCAATCGCCTGGGACACATTGGCCGACGTCAATCCACCCGCCAGAATGATCGGTTTGCTCAACTGTTTTGGAATCAATGCCCAGTCGAAAGTTTCGCCCGTGCCACCCGGCACGCCAGCCACAAACGTGTCGAGGAGGATACCGCTCGCCTTGTCGTACAGTGCGCAACTGGCGGCGATGTCGTCGCCAGCCTGGACCCGCAGGGCCTTGATCCAGGGACGGTGGTAGCCCTCACATTGTTCGGGGGTTTCATCGCCATGGAATTGAATCAGGTCAAGCGGGACGGTATCGAGCAGCGCCTTAAGCGCCTCGCGTTCGGCATTGACGACCAGCCCGACGGTACTCACGAAGGGTGGCAATTGGGCGATGATCGCCTGCGCCTGCTCGGCCGTGACGGCCCGTGGACTCTTGGGGTAGAACACGAAGCCGATGGCATCGGCTCCCGCATCGACAGCGGCCAGCGCATCTTCTATGCAGGTAATCCCGCAGATCTTGCTGCGAACGGCTGACATGTAGTGAATACCTCAAGCCTTGCGAAAGTCACGGATGGTAGCAAATGCTGTTCCGGGCGTCAGCCGCCAAGTTCCGAGAAGCCTGTAAGAAAGTGCGGCCCGATGTAGCGTTCCGGCAACGGGAACTCGTCGCGGTATTCGACCTGAACCAGATAGAGGCCGAATGGGTGCGCCGTGACACCCCCCGTACGCCGAATGCGACTTTCCAGCACTTCCTTCGCCCACTCGATGGGCCGTTCCCCTGCCCCGATAGTCATCAGCACGCCCGCGATATTGCGCACCATGTGGTGCAAAAACGCGTTTGCTCGAATGTCGATGACAATCATCTTGCCGTGACGCGTGACGCGCAGGTGGTGGAGCTGCTTGATCGGTGATTTGGCCTGACATTGGCCGGCACGAAACGCGCTGAAATCGTGGGTACCCACAAGGTATTCCGCTGCCAGCGCCATGCGCTCAACGTCCAGCGGACGGTGGTTCCAGGTGATTTCCTGGCCCAGATGCGCGGGGCGAATCTGGTCGTTGTAGATCACGTAGCGATAGCGTCGGGCGATGGCTTTGAAGCGCGCGTGAAAGTGCGCAGGCATTTCCTTGGCCCACGTCACGCTGATGTCGTGGGGAAGGTTGATGTTCGCGCCCATGGTCCAGGCTTTCATCGTGCGCACCGCCTGGGTGTCGAAGTGCACAACCTGACCACAGGCGTGAACTCCGGCGTCGGTACGTCCGGCGCACATCAGGGAAACTGGCGAATCAGCGACTTTCGACAAGGCGTTTTCCAGGGTTTCCTGAACGGTCAGCACGCCGGTGGACTGGCGCTGCCAGCCGCTGTAGCGCGAACCTTTGTATTCCACGCCCAGTGCGATTCTGGAGAAACCTTCGTCGGCCATTTCGGAGGCCGCTGTTCCTGCCTCGGTGTCTGTAGTTGCCAAGTGCTTAAAGCCTGTCGATGTGCGCAAGGGCGGCCATTATACGGATGAAGGCAAAAGACACCATTGGTGACCGACAAAGGCTGGGCAATCGCAGTCGTTGTAGGAGCGAATTCATTCGCGAGAGGCCCATCTGGTCGACACATCTCTTTCGCCTGATAGATTTATCGCGAATGAATTCGCTCCCACAGGTTTCTTCTCCTTGTTTGGCCATAAACGAAAACGACCGCCGAAGCGATCGTTGTCGATGCAGCGTGAAGGTTGTCAGACCAATCGCGACAGCATCTCGCGAGCTTCGGTCTTCTGGCCGTCGTCACCTTCAGCCACGACTTCATCGAGGATGTCACGAGCGCCATCAGCGTCGCCCATTTCGATGTAGGCGCGGGCCAAGTCCAGCTTGGTCGCCGCTTCATCGGTGCCTGACAGGAAATCGAACTCCGGCTCGTCGTCCGCCAGCAGCGCGTCATCCTCGGTAAAGGTCGGCGCATCGTCGAACGGCTTGGCGATTGGCGGCTGTTCGAGACTGCTGGAAAGACGCTCAAGTTCGGCGTTGACGTCGTCGATCTCGGAAGCAAACGCTTCAGAAGCCTGATCGGTTTCGATCTCGTCCGCCAACGACAGGTCGAAGTCCGCGGGCAATTCGAGTTCGTCATCATGGCCCGGCTTGCTGGCGCCCAGATCGGCGGTTTCCTCGAACGGCGGCAAGTCGCTCAGTTCGTTGTCGAGACCCAACAGATAATCATCTTCGGCTTTGAGGGCGGGTTGATCTTCCGACAGGTTAAGGTCGAAATCCGCCAGGTCATCCGGCTCTGCCGCTTTCGCTTCAGTCTGTTCGCGAAGGATCGCGTCGAAATCCAGATCGTCCGCTGCCGCCCCACCAAACGGTGCGTCCAGGTCCAGATCATCAAGCCCGTTATCGGCATGAGGCGCGCCGTAATCTTTCACTTCGGTCGGAGAAGCGGCCTCCAGATCATCCAGACTGAGGTCGAACGCCGTGTCGAAATCGTCAGGCGGCTCAACGACAGGTGCAGGAGTAGGTTCAGGTGCAGGTGCAGGTGCAGGCTCCGCCTTATCGGTCAGCAAATCCTCAACATACTTGGCGTCCATTTCCGCTGCCAAAGCCGCCGCTGCTGCAACGCCTGCGGCCGCCGCGGCAGCTGCTGCCATGGCGGGATAGCGGGTCTTGAGCTGCTCGACTTCAGCGTGGTTCTTTCCCGTGGCCACCAACTGCCGCTCTTGAGCGACGAAACCGGCCTGATTGTCCTGCTGGGCGTAGATTTCCATCAGTTTAAGACGCAGTTCGCTGCGCTGGGGCTCTTCTTTTATCGCCTCTTCCAGCAGTGCGGCGGCCTGGTTCGTACGGCCATAAGCGATGTGGATTTCCGCCTGGACCAGCACATCAGCCGGGCGCTCACGGGTCGGCTCGATGATGACGGCCGACAGAGGTGCCGGCTTTACCGCTGGCGGAGGCACCTCCAGACCCTCAAAACTGCTTTCAGGCATGTTCATGTCGGACGCAAAGTCGGACTCTTCGGCCAGCGCACGCGCCATTTGACGGTGTCTTTCAGCCTCAAGGATGGCGTTACGACGACGCACCAGCAGCAAGACCAGTAGCAACAAGACCAGAATGGCAGCGCCACCGATCAAGCCCATCAGCATCGGGCTGGCGAGGATCTTGTCCAGCGAACTCTGGTTGTCGGGATTGACGGCATCGGGCGGCACCACCAATGGCTGATCAGGCGTCGCGCCAGTGACCTTGGCACCTTCGACCGGCAGCGCGTCTTCCGGCGCGATTTCATTCGGCGGCTTGCCAGCAGAATCCGGAGCAGCCGGTGGCGGCACGATCTGCGCAGGCATGGCCGGGTTCGCGGCGTTGTTCGGGTTGGTCACGCTGTTCGGGCTGACGGTGCCATTGGCATCGCTGGCCGGTGGCGGCGGAGGCACCGCAGCACCCGCCGCCTGCATCTTGGCCAGTTGATCGTTTTTCAGTTCGATCAAGCGCTGAAGCTTGTCGACCTGACTTTGCAGATCACCCATCCGGCTTTTCAGCTCGGCGTTGTCGCGACGGGTGCTGTCCAGATTCTCCTGGGTCACCGCGAGTTTGTTGCTCAGTTCGGCGTCGCCTGCCGCCCCTTTCGCGCCCGGTTTGTTGCCCGAGACCAGGCTGAGGTTGTCCTTGGCGTCGATCTGCGCAGGGGCTGCACCGGCGCGGTCGCGACGGGTCGCATCCACCTGGCGGGCGCCAGTCGGTAAACGACGGCCTTCGCGCCAGGCGCGGTTCTGTTCCGCGACTTCGGCCACGGCACGCGGTTGCGGCGTCGCGGTGGCTTCTTGCGGCGACGGCAGGCGCAAGACCTGACCTTTCTTCAGCCGGTTGATGTTACCCGCGATGAACGCATCGGGGTTCAACGCCTGAATCGCCAGCATGGTCTGTTGAACGGTGCCGCCATTGCGCACGCGCTCGGCGATCTCCCACAACGTGTCGTTGTTGGCGGTGGTGTATTGGGTGTATTTCGGTTCTGGGGGCGCTGCCGGGGTCGGCGCTGGCGTCGGTGCAGGCGGCGTCTGGGCAACAGGGGTTTGAGCGGGGGCCGTCGCCGGAGCAGTAGAAGGCAGCTGAGCCGTGGCTGCGGCCGCCGCTTGCGGGGAGACCTTCGGCGGATCGAGTAGCAGGCTGTACTCGCGCAGCGCCCGGCCATTCGGCCAAAGCACTTGCACCAGGAATTTCACATAAGGGTCGCGGATAGGCTTGCTGGACGTGATGCGCAGAACGCTTTTGCCGCCAGGCGTCACGACGGGGGTGAACGTCAGGTCATCAAGCACTGCGGTTTTACCGACCCCCGCCTGGGCGAACTCGGCAGAGCTGGCCAGACTGGGCACCACCTGCGCGGAAGTGAGGTCCTGCACTTGCGTGAGTTCGATCTCGGCAAGCAGTGGCTGGTTCAGGCTCGACTTCACGGTCAAACCACCAAGGCCCAGCGCCTGCGCCATTCCGGATGACAACGCCGAGGCTGCAGCGATTGCTAAAACCAGTTTACGAACCTGAACCATAGCCCATCCCTTGTTTAAAATTTCCCCGGCGACCGAGAAGATAAAGCCTGCTAGGGCGTAGGGCGTTTCTACAACGCCACAGCTAGAATGATTCTTTGAATTGTTGGCAAGTATCTTTTACACAAGCTCTTTTATCAACAATTCAGCGACCTGCACAGCGTTCAGCGCTGCCCCCTTGCGCACATTGTCGGATGTAACCCAGAAGCTCAGCTCGCGCGCATCGTCGATACCCGCCCGCAAACGTCCTACATAGACAGCGTCCTGCCCCACCGCATCGCCCACTGGCGTCGGGTAATCGCCCGCATCCACGAGATCGATTCCGTCCGCAGCATCCAGCGCAGCCCCGACCGCAGCCAGATCGAACGGGGAAGCGGTCTGCACCGACACACTCAGGCTGTCGCCAAAAAATACCGGCACTTGAATGCAGCTCGCGCCGACCTTGATTAAAGGCAGCGACAGCAGCTCACGCAACTCGTCGACCATACGTTTTTCCAGCGGGACGTGGCCTTGCGCATCCGGCACGCCGACCTGAGCGAGGACGTTGAAGGCCATTTGCCGGTCAAACACGCGGGGTTCCAGCGGGCGCACATTGAGCAGCTCGGCGGTCTGTCGGGCCAGTTCGGTCACCCCTTCCCGCCCCAGACTGGACACTGCCATGCAGGCCGTCACGTTCACGCGACGGATGTCCAGGAGGTCCCGCAACGGCCCGAGCACCATCGCCAGCGCTGTTGCGCCGGGGCTTGGGCACGCCACTTGAAAGGGTTTGGCCAGCCCGCTCAGCAACGCCCCGTTCACCTCGGGAATGAGATTCGGTGCTTGATCGACGGACAGGCCGCCCGACAGGTCGATCACCGAACAACCCGCCGCGGTCGCCCGGGGAGCATAACTGCGAGTCACCGCAGGGCCCGCCGCAAAAAACACAAGATTCACTTTGCTGAAATCGAACGTGTCGACTTCGCGTACACGCACGTTCTTGCCTCGATACGCGACCGAACTGCCTGCCGACTCGACGCTGGCCAGCAAATGCAGATCGCCCACAGGGAAGTCACGCTCTTCGAGAATCTGGACGATGGTTTCGCCGACAGTACCGGTGGCGCCGATCACGGCGATATCAAAGGACTGGCTCATGCAAAAACCTCAGAAAAATCGGGGGGCGGCACTTTAACCGCGAGAGGGGCGCCAGGCAATTCGCCTGGCAGATACAACGCTGAACCGTCAGGGCTCCAGGCCTATCGTGAAGAACTCGCCATGGCTCCAGACACCCAACCAACGCTTTCCGTCAATGACGCGGGTAACCGCCAGGTCCACCAGTTGATAGAAGACATTGCGATGGATCAGCGCCTCAAGATTGCTACGCACATGCACATAAGGCGCAGGTTCTTGAGTGACGGGGTCGATGCTGACCCGCAACGGGTGCTCGGCACTGGCGTCAATCACGTCATCGACCTGGGTGGTGAAACGCAAGACCTGTGACTCGCCCTCGCCTTCCACTTCCAGCAGGACAGCCACGAAGGGCGCATCGTCAACGGTGATACCGACTTTCTCTACGGGCGTGATCAGAAAGTAATCATCGCCGTCTCGCCGGATAATGGTGGAAAACAGCTTCACCATCGGCTTGCGGCCGATGGGCGTTCCCAGATAAAACCACGTGCCATCGCGGGCGATGCGCATGTCGATATCACCGCAAAAATCCGGGTTCCACAGATGTACAGGTGGCAAGCCTTTGCCGGTCTTGGGCAATTGCGCCAACAGGTCGTTGGCTTTTCCCGGACCACTCATACGCGACTCCTCAGCGGGCTTCGACGCCCAATAAGCTGCGAGCGTAATCCTCCATGGGTGGGCCTAGCAAATCTTCGGGCTTGGTGTCGTGCAGGGTGAGCAGGCCGCCACGGCTGTGAATGCGGGCGCTGTCGATCAGGTAACGGGTGTTGGTTTCAATCAGCATCAGTTGAATAACGCCGCTGTCGATGCCCAGACGGTCGAGGGCTTCCTGGTCGGACCACTCGTCAAAATTGCCGATACGGTCGTCTGCCTTGGCGAAACGGGTGTAGAGCAGATAATGCGCGCCTGCCGCACGGGCTTCGTTCATGGCCTCGTCCAGCCCTTCAGGTGCGCGAGCGCGGCGGACCATCGGGAAGTATTCGATGAAGCCGTTGAACGCCTCTTCGGCGACGACGTTCGGGCGCGGGTACGCTCCACCCGGCGGGGCAAACGCACCTTGAGCGATATAGATGAAGGAGTCCGGTTGCAGGCGGAAATTGTTGATCCGCCGCGTCGAGCTGTGGTCCAGCAGACCCGCGTCGCTGAGTTCGTCATGGGCGCCCTGTGCCAGATCGCTGACGTGCATGCAGCCACTCAAGGCCAGGACGGCCAGCAGTAAAACCAGACTACGCATTGTTTCCTCCAAAGTCCGACGACGGAAAACCGGCGAATGGCCGGGTAATGCAGCTTTTGCGCCATGTCGAACAATTGGGGAAGGGCCCGTCAGCCGCCAATAATCTTCATCACCGTCGCGCCACCGGAAAACGCCACGGCCTGCTTGTCATCCAGCGCCTTGACCAACAGACGTTGCAGCGCAGGCAGGGACTGGTGGCGCGGTTTGTCCAGCAGATCACCCACGTAGTGCCGATTGCTGGAAGACAAGCAGCCATGCAGCCAGCCCGTCGACGAGAGGCGCAAGCGCGAACACGTCCGACAGAACGGCACGCTTTCGTTGGCGATCACGCCAAAATACCCCTTGCCCGGAATCCGGTAGCGCACGGCGGTCGCATCCACCGGCGCGTCGGCCTGCTGGTATTCGTGATGCGCGCCAATCAGCGACAGCAGCCGGTCCAGGCTGACGAATTGCCGATGGAAACCGTTGGCGTCGTTCGCCAGATGCCCCATGCGCATCAGTTCGATGAAGCGCAACTCGTAGCCGCGCTCAAGGCAGTAATCGAGCAGCGGGACGACCTGATCCAGATTACGGTCGAGCAAAGGGACCATGTTGACCTTGATCTGCAGCCCGGCCGCCCTCGCCTGCTCCATGCCCTCCAGCACGGTGGCCAGATCGCCGCCACGGGCAATGGCTCTGAACGCTGACGGATCTAGCGTATCGAGGGACACGTTGATCCGGCGGATGCCCGCATCCAGCAGGATCGGCAGTTTGCGGGACAGCAACTGCGCATTGGTGGTCAGGCTGATGTCGGCCAGCCCCATGCGCCCCACCCGGCTCATGAAACGTTCAAAGCGAGGACTCACCAGCGGCTCACCCCCGGTGATCCGCAACCGCTCGATGCCCGCCGCTTCGATCAGGTACTCCACGCCTCGGATCATCGCCTCGGCAGACAGCTCATTGCGCGCAGCCACCAACCGCTTACCGTCGGGCACACAGTAGGTGCAGGCGTAATTGCACGCAGACGTCAGACTGATTCGCAAATTGCGGAAACGTCGGCCTTGGCGATCAACAATCATGAAAGCTCCGGGAGGTTAGGCAGCGCGCAAAAGCTGACTCATAAATCAGCTTTTAGCAAGCGTTATTCCGGACAGAGACGGTCATGAAGCGAGCGAGCAACCGCACGATGCCCTCTGACCCGCTTCATCAAGGAAACATCGCTCAGTTGCCGGGGACTTCCGGCTTGGGGTCGTGGCCGATTTCAGGGTCACGCTTGCGCTTGTTGCCCATGCGCACACCAATGTCCATCAGGAACTGGAAGAAGCCTTCCTGATCTTCCAGCACATTGCTCCAGAACGGCGAGTGATACAGCGCCACAGCGCCGTGCACCAAAGCCCAAGCGGCGCAGTAGTGGAAATACGGCGGAACGTCTTCCAGTTTGCCTTCGGAAATGCGGCCTTTGATCAACAGCGTCAAACGTTCGAAGTTCGAGGCACGGATATTGTGCAGCTGCTCGACCATCTCAGGCACTTGATTGCCCTTGACCACTTTCTCTTCCAGACGGTCGAACAGGCGATAGCGCTGCGGATCACGCATGCGAAATTCGAAATACGCGCGGGACAACGCTTCCTTGTCCTTGTCGACGTCGGCGGAGTGCAGCAGCTCGTTCAAATCGCGCTCGTAGTCGAGCATCAGGCGCAGGTAAATTTCCGCCTTCGATTTGAAATGCTTGTAGATGGTGCCTTTGCCGATACCCACGGCATCCGCGATCATCTCGACGGTAACGCTGTCTTCACCCTGTTCAAGAAACAGCTTTAACGCGATGTCTAGAATTTCCTGCTCACGGCGGCGAAACTCACGGACTTTACGAGGTTCTTTCTGCATAGGAAGAGACTGTCGGTTCAAAATCGAAGCCGCACATTATGCCTAATCGGTTTCAAATTGCACGGCTCATCCGACGATGTTCATGTTCAAGACCGATTAAGCCGCAATAGCTGCGTTTTTGACCCGCCACGCCGTGTCGGTCCACATTGCGAACGTCGGATGACGTGCTTTGCGGTATCAACAAACGCCTGGGTATTCCAAAACTGTTTAAAAAACGTACAGCCTTGCGCTGGACGCCTGCGGAATATGACCAATACTTAACACGTCGGTGCGGCATCTCCCCCAAGTGCTGGCACCGGTAAAGACACCAATGGATAGCGTGTCTTTGTTTACTCCTAATGGTCTTAACCCGGATTCACCCCCCAGAACCCGGGTTTTTTTTGCCCGTCATTTAACGCCGCGTCTCAGGCCGACTTCACCCGGGCCAGCGGGAACAGGCGCTTGAAATTGTCAGTGGTCTGCTCGGCGAAACGCTCGAAGCTCTCCCCTCTGAGCATCGCCAGGAACTCGGCCACTTCACGCACGTATTGCGGCAGGTTGGGCTTGCCACGGTAGGGAATCGGCGCCAGATACGGCGAATCCGTTTCCACCAGCAGGCGATCGGCCGGGACTTTGCTCGCCACATCCCGCAGCGCATCGGCATTGCGGAAGGTTACGATGCCTGACAGCGAAATGTAGAACCCCAGGTCCAGCGCGGCCTTCGCCATGTCCCAGTCTTCGGTGAAGCAATGCAGCACGCCCGCCTGAGGCAACGCGGCTTCACGCAACAGTTCAAGCGTGTCAGACCGAGCGCCACGGGTGTGAACGATCACCGGTTTGCCTGTCCGGTTCGCAGCCTCTAAGTGCAAGCCGAAGGACGCTTGCTGCAGTTCGGCCGCTTCTGGCTCGTAGTGATAATCCAGGCCGGTTTCGCCAATCGCCACCACCCGGGGGTGATTCAACTCGCCGAGTAGCCACTCCAGCGCAGGGGCTTCGCCCGGTTTGACGTCCAGCGGGTGAATGCCCACCGAGCAGTCCACATCGTCGTAACGATCAGCCAGGGCTTTGACGTCGCTGGCGTTGTCGGCGCTGACACCGATACACAGAAAATGCCCGACACCCCGTCCGCGCGCCGCTTCCAGCGCATTATCGAGAGAGCCTGCGTGTTGGGTGAGATCGAGACGATCGAGGTGACAATGGGAATCTACGAGCATGGGAACCGGAACAATTTACATCGTGTGAGTGGGACGGTCGGATTTGAGGGCACCGGCCAAGTAGTTTTCGATCATGTTGCGGGCGGTGTTGTCGCCGTCGTTGAACTGCACGCCAACGCCCGCCGCGCGGTTGCCCTGGGCACCTTTGGGCGTGATCCAGGTAACCTTGCCCGCGACCGGGATTTTTTCAGGCTCGTCCATCAGGTTAAGCAGCATGAACACCTCATCTCCCAGCTTGTAGCTCTTGCTGGTGGGGATGAACAGGCCGCCATTCTTGATGAACGGCATGTAGGCGGCGTACAGGACCGACTTGTCCTTGATGGTCAGGGACAGGATGCCGTTACGTGGACCCGGGCTCAAGGGGACGCTCATCTCAACTTCCTCATGGGTACTGATGTCATGCAGATGGCCAGTCTACCCCTGTCCGGTCAGAGATGCCCACTGCACCAATAACGCTTCGAGCAACAAAACACGGTTGAGGTTCGCTTTCGACAACACTTTCTGGCGCTGAAGCAGCACCCAGTCCTGCATCGCGAGGACTTTACCCTGTGGGGACTTCTGCGCCAGGTACTGCAACACCTTGCGCATGTCGGCCAGTCCCAGCCCGGTTTCGTCTTCGGTGAGCTGATAGCGCAGGATCAGGTTCGACCAGTCGCAGAACCAGTCGAAAAGCAGCAACAGCGGGACGTCTTTCCAGCCCTCAGCCAATTGCGTAGGCGATTGCTGGCCTTTAAGAAGCTTCTTGACCCCATCGACCACCAGCGCACGCTGTTCACGCACGCCTTGGGCCTGAAGACTGACGGCAGCCAGCGGCGAACCTGCGGCCAGGGTCAGCAGTTCGACCCGTTCTTCGTCGGTGCAGTCCGACAACGCATCAGCCAGCCACGCGACACTCATCGCTTCGCTCGGCAACGGACAGGCCTGTTGCACGCAGCGGCTCTTGATCGTCGGCAACAGACGGCTCGGTTGATGACTGACGAGCAACAGCACGGTATCGCCGGACGGCTCTTCAAGGCTTTTCAGCAACGCGTTGGCGGCGTTGATGTTCATCGACTCGACCGGCTCGATCAGCACCACCTTGCGCCCGCCCATCTGCGCGGTTTGCACCACGAAGCTGACCAGATCGCGCACCTGATCGACCTTGATCGCCTTGTCCGCTTCTTCCGGCTCCAATACGTAATTGTCCGGGTGGCTGCCGGCCGCGAGCAGCGAACAGGACTTACACTGCCCGCAGGCTTCAAGCCCGGAGGGACGCTGACACAACAACAGACGCATCAGGCGCTCAGCCAGCGCCCGCTTGCCGATTCCGGCTGGCCCATGCAGCAAATAGGCGTGGGCGTGTTGAGTGCGTCCGGCCAGTTGCTGCCAGAGGTTTTGTTGCCAGGGATAGGCATCAGCCATGCTGACGATCCGCCAGCCGCTTGAGCAGGTCCGGCACCAGTTCGTCGAGAGACGCCTGCACCTGATCCAGCGGCAGCGCGGCGTTCACCAGACGATAACGGTCAGGCGCTGCGGCAGCACGGTTCAGGTAGGTGCTGCGCACCGCGTCGAAAAACGCACGGCCTTCCTGCTCGAAACGATCCAGGCGACCACGGGCGGTGGCGCGGGCCAGACCGATTTCCACGGGCAGGTCGAACACCAGCGTCAGGTCCGGGCGCAACGCTCCCTGAACGAACGCTTCCAGCATGGCGATGCGTTCGACCGACAGGCCACGGCCGCCACCTTGATAGGCGTAGGTGGCATCGGTGAAACGATCGCACAGGACCACCGCGCCTCGGGCCAGCGCCGGACGAATCACGCCTGCCAGGTGCTGCGCACGAGCGGCAAAGACCAACAGCAGCTCAGTGTCGGCGTCCATGGTTTCATCGCTGGGGGCCAGCAACAGTTCCCGGATACGCTCGGCCAGCGGCGTGCCGCCGGGTTCACGGGTCAACACCACGTCAATACCGTGGCTGCGCAGGCGTTCGGCGAGGTGTTCACGGTTGGTGCTTTTGCCAGCACCCTCCGGGCCTTCCAGCGTAATAAACAAACCAGTCACAGGCAGTCCTTAATCAAAGTCATTGCGGGCGCGACTCGGCTTTATCGGCCTTGTCACTGGCCTCAGTCGGCGGCTGCGGTTTTTCAGCATTCGACGGTTCAGTCGTGGAAGGCTCAGCCCTCGACGACTCAGGCGTCGTGGTCTTTGAAGCGTCCTGCTCGGAAGGCTTCTCATCCGGAGCGGGCACCTGAGGCAAGGGAGCGGGCGCCGATTCCACCGCAGGCTTTTCTGTGGTCGGCACAGGATCGACGTCCGACGTTGGCACAATAGCCGGTGGCGACGCAGGCGCCGGGCTGGAACGGTAGTCCGCCCGACGTTTGAGCTGGTATTCCTTGACCGCCGCGTTATGGGCGTCGAGATCAGCCGAGAACACGTGACTGCCATCCCCTTTCGCAACGAAATACAGGCTGTTGCCAGCCACCGGGTTCATCGCGGCATGAATGGCTTCACGCCCCACCATTGAAATAGGCGTCGGCGGCAGCCCGGACACCACGTAGGTGTTGTAAGGCGTCGCCTCTTTCAAGAACGCCCGCGTGATCTTGCCGTTGTAGCGTTCGCCCAGGCCGTAGATCACCGTAGGATCGGTCTGCAACAACATGCCCTGTTGCAAGCGACGCACGAACACCCCGGCGATCTGCCCGCGTTCCTGTGGCACGCCCGTTTCTTTTTCCACCAACGACGCCATGATCAACGCCTGATAAGGGTCGACATAAGGAACGTCGGCAGCGCGCTTGTCCCATTCCTCTTGCAGCACATCGTCGAGGCGGTTGTAGGCCTGCTTGAGCAACTCGACGTCGGTCATGCCGCGCACGTAGCGATAGGTATCAGGAAAAAACCGGCCTTCCGGGAAGACGTTCGGATGGCCGATCTTGGTCATCAGTTCGCTGTCGCTCAGGTTAACGAGGGTTTGTTCCAGCTTGGGCTGCTTGGCCAATGCCGCGCGCACCTGGCGGAAATTCCAGCCCTCGACCAGCGTCAGGCTGTATTGCACCACTTCGCCCTTCTGCCACAGCCCCAGCAGCGACTTGGCGTTCATGCCCGGTGTCATGCGGTATTCGCCACTGTGCAGCGACTGGCCCGCGAGGTTGAAGCGCCAGTAAAGACGCAGCCAGAGCGCATCCTTGAGAATGCCTTCGCTTTCCAGACGATTGAGTACGCCGGTGGGCGACGCACCCGATGGCACGTCGAGCAGGCGCTCTTGCGTCAAATTCAACGGTTGTTGCAGCGCGTTGTTCTGCTGCCAGAAGGCCAGACCCAACAACAGCCCTGCCAGAACCACACCCGTTTCCAGCAAGACGAATAATTTTCGGATCACGAATCAGATATCCAGAAGCCCGCGGACAAGGTTTTGCAGTTTACGGGTGACAGGGCCAACGGGCCAGTTCAGTTGCTCGAAGGCGCGCACTGGCCAGATGCCGTACACGCTGTTGCACACGAACACCTCATCAGCTTTTTGCAGGTCCGACAGGCTCAGGTCCAGGGCACGTGCAGGCAGGTTGTTCTGCTCAGCCAAGGCCAGCAACTCTGCTCGCATGACCCCGGCCACGCCGCAGCGGGTCAGATCCGGCGTCAGCAGCACGCCGCCCTTGATCATGAACAGGTTGCTGTAGACGGCCTCGACGACACGGCCGGAGGTATCGCGCATCAGGCCTTCGGCGTGTTCGGCATCGTTCCACTCGGCGCGCGCCAGCACCTGCTCCAGACGATTGAGGTGCTTGAGCCCCGCCAACAGGGGTTGCTCAGCGAGGCGCGTGCGACAGGGAAATAACCGAATGCCGTGTTCTGCATGAGCCGCAGGGTAGGCAGGCAACGCGCTGGATTGAAGCAGCCGCCGAGGTTGGCCCCCCGAGGTCGGCGCATAGCCACGCAGACCTTCGCCACGGGTGACGATCAGCTTCATGACCCCTTCGTTCATCTGCGCCGCGAACGCCAGGCACTCGCGTTCGATCAGTGGAAGATCGAGCGTCATGGCCAGGCGTTTGCCACCCCGCGCAAGACGCTCCAGATGCCGTTCGAAGAGCAGTGGCTGGCCCGCCTTGACCAGAATGGTCTCGAACAGGCCGTCGCCGTAGGCCAGCCCCCGATCCTTGACGGACAGGGCGTCGGCCGGCACGCCATCGATCCAGCTCGGGATCATTCCGCGAACCGACGGAACACCAGCGAGCCGTTGGTGCCGCCAAACCCGAAGGAGTTGGACACCACGACATCGATCGGCATGTTGCGGGGCTCGTGAGGCACGAAGTCCAGATCGCAACCTTCGCCCGGCTCATCGAGGTTGATGGTCGGTGGAGCCACCTGACCATTGATCGCCAGCACGCTGAAGATCGCTTCGATGGCACCGGCCGCGCCTAGCAGGTGACCCGTCATGGACTTGGTCGAACTGACGGCCAGCTTATAGGCATGCTCACCGAACACCGATTTGATCGCGTGAACTTCGGCCAGGTCGCCTGCCGGGGTCGAGGTGCCGTGGGCGTTGATGTACTGCACTTCGTCCGGACGCACTTTGGCATCGCGCAACGCATTGGTGATGCAGCGGGCCGCACCAGCACCGTCTTCCGGTGGCGACGTCATGTGAAACGCGTCGCCGCTCATGCCGAAACCGATCAGCTCGGCATAGATGGTCGCACCACGCGCCTTGGCGTGCTCCAGCTCTTCGAGCACCAGCGCACCGGCACCGTCGGACAGCACGAAACCGTCACGGCCCTTGTCCCACGGACGGCTGGCACGGGTTGGTTCGTCATTGCGGGTCGACAGCGCGCGGGACGCGCCAAAGCCGCCCATGCCCAGACCGCAGGCCGCCATTTCTGCGCCGCCGGCGATCATCACGTCGGCTTCGTCGTACGCAATGTTGCGCGCCGCCATGCCGATGCAATGGGTGCTGGTGGTGCACGCCGTGGCGATGGCGTAGTTCGGCCCCTGCGCGCCCAAGTGGATCGACAGGAAACCGGAAATCATGTTGATGATCGAGCCCGGCACGAAGAACGGGGAAATCTTGCCCGGCCCCTGGTCATGCAGCAAACGGCTGGTGTTCTCGATGTTGGTCAGGCCGCCGATACCGGAGCCCATGGCCACACCGATACGCTCGCGATTGGCGTCGGTGATTTCGATACCCGCGTTACGCACGGCCTGAAAGCTGGCCGCCAGACCGTATTGAATGAAGAGATCGAGACGCCGCGCTTCTTTGGGCGACAGGTAATCCTCGACCTTGAATCCTTTGACCGAACCGCCGAAGCGAGTCGTGTAAGCCGAAAGGTCCGTGTGTTCGATAAGGCCAATGCCACTCTGGCCAGCCAGAATGCCTTGCCAGGTACTGGGCACATCGTTGCCCAATGGCGTCAGCATACCCATACCGGTGACCACGACGCGTCTACGCGACACAGGACTCTCCTTTTTTCTATTGACGAAACGCTGCACTGTTTAAAGAAAAAACCGCACGCCAAAGGCAGTGCGGTTTTTCCCTGACAGCGAGCAACGATTACAAAGTCTTAAGCCTGGTGGGCAGTGACGTAATCGATAGCAGCTTGAACAGTGGTGATCTTCTCGGCTTCTTCGTCAGGGATTTCGGTCTCGAATTCCTCTTCCAGAGCCATGACCAGCTCAACGGTGTCAAGGGAGTCGGCACCCAGGTCTTCAACGAAAGAAGCGGTGTTGGTGACTTCTTCTGCCTTGACGCCAAGTTGTTCGGCAACGATTTTCTTGACGCGCTCTTCGATGGTGCTCATACCGTGTGTTAACTCCTAGTGGACAAATTCGGGCAGCTGGCCGGTGGGTAAGTGTATAGAAGAGGTTTTGCGCATTTCAAGCTAAACGCAATTCCCGCTACGCCCATCGACCCTCTGCCCATTAATAGATTTCAGCTTTATAACGGATTTTAGACAGCCCGTATGACATTTTTTCGATACGGGAAGTCACATGTACATGCCGCCGTTAACGGGGATTGTAGCCCCGGTAACGTAGCCTGCACCTTCCGAGGCAAGAAAAGCGACCACGTGCGCGATCTCTTCGGCCTGCCCCAATCGACCCAGTGGAATCTGGGTCGTCAGGGAATCACGTTGTGCTTCCGGCAACTCACGGGTCATGTCGGTATCGATGAAACCCGGCGTCACCGAGTTCACGGTCACTGCCCGCGAACCGACTTCACGCGCCAATGCGCGGCTGAAACCTTCCAGACCCGCCTTCGCGGCGGCGTAGTTTACTTGACCGGCGTTGCCCATGGCACCTACAACCGAACCAATGCTGATGATACGCCCCCAACGCGCCTTGGTCATACCACGCAGGACGCCCTTGGTCAGGCGGTACAGGCTGGTCAGGTTGGTGTTGATGACGTCATGCCACTCGTCATCTTTCATCCGCATCATCAGGTTGTCACGGGTGATACCGGCGTTATTGACCAGGATCAACGGTGCGCCAACGCGCTCGGTGATCTGTGCCAGAACGGCGCTGACCGACTCATCGCTACCGACGTCCAGTGCCAGGCCGAAACCTTCGATACCGTTTTCCTTGAAGTAGGCGGTAATTTTCTCGGCACCGGCTTCGGACGTCGCAGTGCCGACCACGATGGCACCATTACGGCCCAGTTCCAGAGCGATAGCCCGGCCAATGCCACGGCTCGCGCCGGTGACCAGTGCAACTTTACCCTGACTCATGCAATTCTCCTTATCAGGCCAGCGCCGCACGGGTGGCGGCGAAAGCATCGGGGGTATTGAGGTTGGAAGTGTTGACGCCCTCGGCGCAACGCTTGTTCAGACCGGCCAGCACTTTGCCCGGACCGCATTCCACCAGTTGCAGCGCGCCATTGGCGGCCAGGGCCTGGATCGACTCGACCCAGCGAACCGGTTTGTACAACTGTTGCAGCAAATCGGTTTTCAGCGTTTCAAGGTCCGACACCACGCTGGCGCTGACGTTTTGCACCAGCGGGATCTGCGGCGCCTGCCAGTCGATGGCGGCGATGGACTCTGCGAAACGCTCAGCCGCTGGACGCATCAGTTCACAGTGCGAAGGGACGCTGACGGGCAACGGCAGTGCGCGCTTGGCGCCTTTGGCCTTGCACACGTCAATGGCGCGATCGACCGCAGCCTTGGCACCCGCGATCACCACCTGGCCCGGCGAGTTGAAATTCACGGCGCTGACCACATCCTCCTGGGCCGCTTCGGCACAGGCAGCGATGACGTCGGCGTCTTCAAGACCGAGAATGGCCGCCATGCCGCCCTGCCCCGCAGGCACGGCTTCCTGCATCAACTGACCACGACGTTCCACCAGCTTGACCGCGTCAGCCAACGACAGGCTGCCTGCAGCGACCAAGGCGCTGTATTCGCCCAGGCTGTGACCGGCGACGAACCCAGGACGCACGCCACCTTCGGCCAGCCACAGACGCCACAGAGCGATCGATGCGGTCAGGATGGCAGGCTGGGTTTTGTCGGTCTGATTGAGGCTTTCTTCCGGACCTTGTTGGGTCAGTGCCCAGAGGTCATAGCCCAATGCGTCGGAGGCTTCTTTGAACGTGTCCAGCACCAACGGGTACTGCGCGCCCAGTTCGGCGAGCATGCCGAGGGACTGCGAGCCCTGGCCCGGAAAGACGAATGCGACGGAAGCAGACATTGAAAAGCCCCTGATTATTGTCGTCTGAAAAAACGCTCGACCTGGCCGAACGCGAGAAAATTCAAAGTGTTACGACTGGCCAGTAGGATGACCCGCCAGTCACGAGGGTCACATTCTACTACAGCAATTCTTCCAGGCGCCCATGGAGACGCTCCGGCAAATTCTCCTGAATTTCGATCAAGGCCCGCTGAATGGCGCTCTGGAAGCCCTGAACCCCTGCCGAGCCATGACTCTTCACCACAATGCCCTGCAAGCCAAGAAAACTGGCGCCGTTGTGCCGTGCTGGTGCCAGATCAGCCTTGAGCCGCTTGAGCAACGGCATCGCCAACGCACCCACGGCCTTCGACAGCACATTCTGTCGGAACAAGGTTTCAATTCGCTCACCGATCATGGTCGCCAGACCCTCGCTGGATTTCAGCAGGATATTGCCGACGAACCCGTCACAGACCACCACGTCCGCCTCCCCGCGATACAGGCCGTCGCCCTCAATGAAACCGATGTAATTGAGGCCCGGCGCGGCCTGTAACAGGCTCGACGCCAGCTTGACCTGCTGATTGCCCTTGATGTCTTCGGTGCCGACGTTGAGAAGTGCGACTTTTGGCCGCGCCACGCCCAACGCTTCAGCGGCCACCGAGCCCATCACGGCGAACTGATACAGATTCTCTGCGCTGCAATCGACGTTAGCGCCCAGATCGAGCAGCTGGCAGTAACCACGCTGCGTTGGAATGGCAGCGACCATGGCGGGACGATCGATGCCCGGCAGGGTCTTGAGGACAAAACGCGACAGCGCCATCAGGGCCCCGGTGTTGCCTGCGCTCACGCAGGCCTGCACCTTGTCCTCGGCCAACAGACGCAATGCGACACGCATGGAAGAATCAGGCTTGCCCCGCAACGCCAGAGACGGGCGATCATCCATGGTGATGACTTCGCTGGCGTTCACGACGAGCAGGCGAGACCGATCGACACCAGAGTGGCGGGCGATGAGTTCTTCAAGAAGGGATTCTTGACCGACGAGGGTCAGGTGAAGCGAGGGTGTAGCGAGCAGGCAGGCAATACTGGCCTGAACAATGCTGCGGGGACCGAAGTCCCCGCCCATTGCGTCGATCGCGATGACCGGAGCGGACAAGAAATTACTCGTCAGCGCCCTTGTCGATCACTTTACGGCCACGGTATACGCCTTCTGGCGATACGTGGTGACGCAGGTGAACTTCACCGGTGGTTTTTTCTACAGACAGGGTGCTAGCCTCGAGAGCGTCGTGAGAACGGCGCATGTCACGGGCAGAGCGGGATTTTTTGTTCTGCTGAACAGCCATAATTGATTAACTCCTAAACGTTTGGGTCACGCTTTAACTGCGCCAATACACTGAACGGGTTGGACCGCGTTACCTCGTCCACGCTCGGTTCGGGCTCATCGGCGCCCGCCGGCTGCTGGCATTCTTTCGGATCATGAAGAGGCACGATGGGCAAGGCGAGCAGAAGCTCCTCCTCGATCAAGGCCTTCAGATCCAATGGATCTTCGCCGAGTTCCAGCACGTCATAGCCTTGCGGCAACGACTGGGTGTTTGCACCCTCCTTCACCACGGCGTAACTGCATTCGCTGTGGATCGGCAAGGTGACCAGCTCAAGACAACGCTGGCAAACCATTTTGACTTCAACGTCGATTTCGCTGTGGATAACCACGGCGCGTCGCTCGTCTTTTTCAAAAACGAATTTCGCCTGCACTGTACCGAGATTGTCAGCAAGCGGGTCGCAGAGTCTCTCCAAATCAGCCAGCAGCACTTCGCCCTGAAGGGTAGTGCCACGATCAGCTAATTTGCGTGGGTCAACGTGAGGTGGAATCGGGTCATTCAACATAGGCGCAGCATTCTAGGGATGACCCCGACGACTGTCAAAGGAAATTCAGGGCTGTTCGCAACCTGACCTGCTGATTACACTCGACTTTCACGTTTCGGAGAACCCCATGCTGCCTCTGCTCCTTGCCTCCAGCTCGCCTTATCGCCGGGAATTGCTCGAACGCCTGCGCCTGCCGTTCGTCTGGGCGTCGCCAGACATTGATGAAAGCCACCGCCCGCTGGAGCCGGCCTCCGAACTGGTAAAGCGCCTGGCCGGGGAAAAAGCCATGGCCTTGGCCGCACAGTATCCGGATCACCTCATCATCGGCTCCGACCAGGTGGCCGTGCTGGACGAGCAGATACTGGGCAAACCTCACACCTTCGAACGCGCCCTGCAGCAGCTCAGCGACAGCAGCGGCAAAAGCGTGAGCTTTCTGACAGGCCTTGCGCTGTACAACAGCCAGACAGGCCAGTGCCAGGTCGATTGCGTACCGTTCACCGTGCACATGCGCGACCTTGATCACGACCGCATCAGCCGCTACCTCCACGCCGAGCAACCCTACGATTGCGCGGGCAGCTTCAAGGCCGAAGGACTGGGCGTGAGCCTGTTCCGCAGCACCGAAGGCCCCGACGCCACCAGCCTGATCGGGCTTCCTTTAATAAGGCTGGTGGACATGTTGATGGCCGAGGGCGTGGCGATCCCGTAATTCTTTTTTGATTGCCACAAAAAAACCCGACCAATGGCCGGGTTTCTCACACACAACGAAATCAGCGCAGCGACGGGCCTGTGAAGCCTGCCCACATTGCGATCTGCTCGGCAACGCTGGAGCCCAGCTTCTTGGAGAAGCGGTCGAACGGTGATTCCTGAACGGTGTAATCCACCAGGTTTTTCTCGCCGATCACGTCGCGAGCGACTGAGCTGGCACTGCCCAGCCCATCGACCAACCCAAGACCCACCGCTTGTTCGCCAGTCCATACCAGGCCGGAAAACAGCTCGGGATGGTCTTTGTCTTTCAAGCGGTCACCCCGCCCTGCTTTCACGCTGGCAATGAACTGCTTGTGAGTGGTGTCCAGAACGGTCTGCCAGAACGCGGTTTCATCAGGCTTCGGCGCCTGGAACGGGTCGAGGAACGCCTTGTGCTCACCCGACGTGTACGTACGGCGGTCCACACCCAATTTCTCCATGGTGCCTACGAAACCGAAACCGGCCGCCGTCACACCAATGGAGCCCACGAGACTGGCCTTGTCCGCGTAAATCTGATCCGCCGCACTGGCGATGTAGTAAGCGCCCGAGGCGCCAAGGTCAGTGATCACCGCGTACACCTTGATGTCTGGCTTCTTGGCGCGCAGGCGGCGGATTTCGTCGTAAATGTAACCCGACTGCACCGGGCTACCGCCGGGACTGTTGATGCGCAGGATCACACCCTTGGTCTTCTCGTCGTCGAACGCGGCGCGCAGGCTGCCGACAATGTTGTCAGCACTGGCCGCTTCGGTGTCGGCGATCATGCCTTTCACTTCGATCAGCGCCGTGTGATTGCTACTGCGCGACGCGCTTTTGCCGAAGTCCATCAGCGGCGAGAACATGGCGAGCGCCACGAACAGATAAATAAAGGTCAGGGATTTGAAGAAGATCCCCCAGCGACGAGTGCGCCGATGCTCTTGAACATTCGCCAGCAGCGTCTTTTCCAGCAGTTTCCAGCTCTTTGCATCACCTGCCTCGTCCCGCTCTTGCGAAGACGGTGATTTCCATTCATCCGACATACAGCTTTACCCCAACGAAGACTCAACAACGCGCGCACACAGCCAGGTACGCAACTCGGAAAAATGATTGATGGCCAGTCGCGGCTCGTATTGCAGCAGGGAATCCAGCGCCTGAGCGCCATACCCGACGGCGACCGAATCCATCCCGGCGTTGCGGGCCATCTGCAGGTCGAACGACGCATCGCCGACCATCAGCGCTTTTTCGGGCGCGACGCCACAGTGTTGCAGGATTTCGTTGAGCATCAGCGGGTCTGGCTTGCTGGCCGTTTCATCCGCCGCACGGGTGGCGTCGAAGTAGTCGAGCCAGCCATGGGCCTTGAGCACACGATCCAGCCCGCGTCGGGCCTTGCCGGTCGCGACTGCGATCCGGTAGCCCTCGGCCCGGAAGGCCTCAAGGGACTCACGCACACCCTCGAACAGCGTCGAAGGCTCAACGTCCATGGCCATGTAACAGTCGGCGTAGTGCTGACGAAAATCGATCAGATCGTTGCCGGAAATGTCCGGGTACAACGTACGAATCGCTTCCGGCAAGCCCAGGCCGATGATTCCCTTGACGGCCAGATCGTCCCGCACCGGGCGCCCTGCCCGCAATGCGGCTTCGCGCATGGCGTCGACGATACGGCCAACGGAGTCGGACAGCGTGCCGTCCCAGTCAAAAATCAGCAGTTCGTAATCACGGCGCACTCAACAATCGCTCCACGGTCTTGGCCCACATTTCATCGACGGGCGCTTGCAGTTCCAACTTGCCACCATCGGGCAATGGCACGACCAACGCATAAGCATGCAAGAACAGACGCTTGCCGCCAAGGTCGCGAATCTCGCGGGTAAAATCCTCGTCGCCGTACTTACTGTCCCCAGCGATGCTGTGTCCGGCGTGCAGCGTGTGCACACGAATCTGGTGGGTACGCCCGGTGATCGGACGCGCCTCGACCATGGTCGCAAAGTCGCCGAAACGGCGCAGCACCTTGAACAGCGTCAGAGCCTCTTTGCCCTCTTCGTTCACTTCGACCATACGCTCGCCGGAGCGCAGGTTGCTTTTAAGCAGCGGTGCACGCACCTGCTTCTGGGCCGTTGGCCAGTTGCCACGGACCAGCGCCATGTAGCGCTTATCCACACCATCCCCACGCAATTGCTCATGCAAATGCCGCAACATGCTGCGTTTCTTCGCGATCATCAGCAAACCGGACGTGTCACGGTCCAGGCGGTGCACCAGCTCCAGCTCCTTGGCATCGGGACGCAACTGACGAAAGGCTTCAATGACCCCGAAACTCAGGCCACTGCCGCCATGGACCGCGATGCCAGCGGGCTTGTTGAGGACGATCAGGCCCTTGTCTTCATAAACGATGGCCGCTTCCAGGCGCTGTAACAGACCTTGCGCCACCGGCACAGGTTCGTCGCGCTCAGGCACCCGAACGGGTGGAACGCGCACAATGTCGCCCGCCTGAAGCTTGTACTCGGGCTTGGTCCGCCCCTTGTTCACCCGCACTTCGCCTTTGCGCAATATGCGGTAAATCAAGGTCTTGGGAACGCCCTTGAGGTACGTGATCAGAAAATTGTCGATGCGTTGACCGGCGTATTCCGGCGCAACCTCTACCAGCTGGACGCCGGGGGTTGGGGGGGTGATATTCGTCATGGCGCAAATCATAACAATTTTTTATGGATTTGAAGCACTTAATGATTGCTGCTATAGTCGCGAACGCCGCCAAAAGCGGCCTGGACAGCGGACAAACGGTATGACAACCGGCCCTGACCAACGCAATTCACGAGGGCGCGAGGCCGTCCTACGAGGCTTTCGGTGACAACGGAAGATCAGTGAGCGTAACGAGCGCAGGTGACATGAGGCCTGAAACAAGCCGGATCGCAGAGTGAAACACTCGCCATCGAGGCCCACGTTCAAGGCCAGTTCACAAAGTGCAGTCGCTGGCGATCGCTCCGGGCGAATGTGTCGGAAACCACGCCTTAATTTGAGCCATGAGGCGCGGACTTCCCATCGAAGTCCGCGTAAATGCAAACCCGCTGCGGATTCAGCGCGCGGCAGCACCCGAATTATCAGGGATACGTGTGGGGTGGAGACGCACAACCGTCGGACTGTGTAGCAAAAGGCTTTATAAAGACGCTTCATATCGTCCGCTACCGATGGTTGATTCCTCCTCCTGACAAAGCTTTTGCTGACAGGGTGTCATTTGTCACCACAGCAAGCAGGAAACGTCGTCGCGACGATGGCCCCTTTGGCCGGACATCGCTAGACACTGGAGTGTCCAAGCACTCCTGACGCGCCCTGACACCGACCGTGAGAAGTCGTGTGTGCCGAACGCCGTTTCCGGCAGCCCGGAAACCGACGGTACTACATGAAAAGAATGCTGATTAACGCGACTCAACCTGAAGAGTTGCGTGTTGCGCTGGTAGACGGCCAGCGCCTATACGACCTGGACATCGAATCCGGGGCCCGCGAACAGAAGAAGGCCAACATCTATAAAGGCCGGATCACGCGTATCGAACCGAGCCTGGAAGCGGCCTTCGTCGACTTCGGCTCCGAGCGTCACGGCTTCCTGCCGCTGAAAGAAATCTCCCGCGAATACTTCAAGAAGTCCCCGGAAGGTCGCGTCAACATCAAGGACGTCCTGAGCGAAGGCCAGGAAGTCATCGTTCAGGTCGAGAAAGAAGAGCGTGGCAACAAGGGCGCAGCCCTGACCACCTTCATCAGCCTGGCCGGTCGCTACCTGGTACTGATGCCGAATAACCCGCGCGCCGGTGGCATCTCCCGCCGCATCGAAGGCGAAGAGCGCAACGAACTGCGTGAAGCGCTGAACGGCCTGGTCGCCCCTGCCGACATGGGCCTGATCGTTCGTACTGCCGGCCTGGGCCGCAGCAGCGAAGAAATGCAGTGGGACCTCGATTACCTGCTGCAACTGTGGACCGCCATCAAGGAAGCGTCCCTGGATCGCGCCGCGCCGTTCCTGATCTATCAGGAAAGCAACGTCATCATCCGCGCCATCCGCGACTACCTGCGCCAAGACATCGGTGAAGTCCTGATCGACAGCGTCGAAGCCCAGGAAGAGGCCCTGACCTTCATCCGCCAGGTGATGCCGCAGTACGCCAGCAAGATCAAGCTCTACGAAGACAGCGTCCCGCTGTTCAACCGTTTCCAGATCGAAAGCCAGATCGAGACCGCCTTCCAGCGCGTGGTCGAACTGCCTTCCGGTGGCTCCATCGTCATCGATCCGACCGAAGCCCTGGTGTCCATCGACATCAACTCGGCGCGCGCCACCAAAGGCAGCGACATCGAAGAAACCGCCCTGCAGACCAACCTTGAAGCGGCTGAGGAAATCGCCCGTCAACTGCGTCTGCGCGACATCGGCGGCCTGATCGTCATCGACTTCATCGACATGACCCCGGCCAAGAACCAGCGCGCCGTGGAAGAGAAAGTCCGCGAAAGCCTGGAAGCCGACCGCGCCCGCGTTCAAGTGGGCCGTATCTCGCGCTTCGGCCTGCTGGAAATGTCCCGTCAGCGCCTGCGTCCATCTCTGGGTGAGAGCAGCGGCATCGTTTGCCCGCGCTGCAACGGCACCGGCATCATCCGTGATGTTGAATCGCTGTCGCTGGCGATTCTGCGCCTGATCGAAGAAGAAGCCCTGAAAGACCGCACTGCCGAAGTGCGCGCTCAGGTACCGATCCCGGTCGCCGCATTCCTGCTCAACGAAAAACGCAACTCGATCACCAAGATCGAACTGCGCACCCGCGCCCGCATCATCATTCTGCCGAACGATCATCTCGAAACGCCGCACTTCGAAGTGCAACGTCTGCGTGATGACAGCCCGGAAGCCCACAGCCTGCAGTCCAGCTACGAGATCGCCGCGGCCGCTGCTGAAGTGGAAGAAGTGCAGCCTACCGCCGCGACCCGCACCCTGGTTCGCCAGGAAGCTGCGGTCAAGACCGCACCGGCTCGCGCCAACGCGCCTGTGCCGACCGAAGTCGCCGCACCGGTCGCGCCAGCACCGGTCGCTCACGAGCCAAGCCTGTTCAAAGGTCTGGTGAAATCCCTGGTCAGCCTGTTCGCGACCAAGGAAGAGCCTGTTGCCCCAGCCGCCGTGGTTGAAAAGCCAGCTGCCGAACGCCCTGCCCGCAACGAAGAGCGCCGCAACGGTCGTCAGCAGAGCCGCAGCCGTAACGGTCGTCGCGACGAAGAACGCAAGCCACGTGAAGAACGTGCACCGCGTGCCGAGCGTGAAGAACGTGCGCCGCGCGAAGAACGTGCCCCACGTGAAGAGCGTGCACCGCGTGAAGAACGCGCCCCTCGTGAAGCCCGTGAAGACAGCGCTCCACGTGAAGAACGCGCACCGCGTGCTCCGCGCGAAGAGCGTCAGCCACGTGCCCCGCGTGAAGACCGCAAGCCTCGTGAAGAGCGCGTGCGTGAACTGCGCGAGCCTCTGGATGCTGCCCCGGCCGTCAACGTGCCTCGCGAAGAACGTCCTGAGCGCGCACCACGTGAAGAGCGTCAGCCGCGCCCGCCGCGTGAAGAACGCAAGCCGCGTGAAGAGCAGACCGCTGCTGCCGAAGACGAAACCTTGCTGAACAATGAAGAGCAGCAGGACGACAACCAGGAACACGCCGAAGGCGATCGTCCTCGTCGTCGCTCCCGTGGCCAGCGTCGTCGCAGCAACCGTCGTGAGCGCCAACGTGATGCCAACGGCGATGTGATCGAAGGTTCGGAAGGCAACGAAGGCGAAGAAAATGCTGACGAAGCCTCGAACGAAGGCGTTCGTCACGAAGGTAACCGTGCAGAAATCGCTGCAGGTCTGGCAGTGACTGCGGCCGTCGCCGAAACCGCGATCAGCGCGCACGCCGAAGCCGACGCACACCGCCAGGCTGAGCGTGCAACCGCTGCCGTTGAAGCCCCGGCTGTTGAAGCAGCTCCGGTCGAGAAAGCCGACGTCGTCGAAGCACCTGCCGTTGAAGCGCCCGCCGTTGAAACACAGGCGTCGACCGCCAAGCGTTCGATCATGCCTGAAGTGGAAGTGGCTCAGTTCGATGCGTCCCTCAGCCCATTCGAGCGTCAGGTCAAAGCGGCAGCCGAACAGGTCGATCCACCTGTCGTAGCCGAAGCGCCTGCGGTCATTGAAGCGCCGACGCCTGCGCCTGTCGCAGAAGTGCAGGCACCGGTTGAAACGCCGAAGGCTGTTGAGCCGGTCGTAGAGAAGCCTGCTGTTGAAGCGCCCGTTGCCGAGGCTCCCGTAGCCGCAGCGCCTGTCGCGCCAGCACCGGTCGTCGAAGCACCCGCCGAAACGGCCGCGCCGGAAATCGTTGCCGCCCCTGTTGCTGCCGAGCCAGCGCCAGTTGCAGCCGAGAAGCCAGCACTGCCGCAAGCCAGCACGGGGCGCGCACCGAACGATCCTCGCGAAGTTCGCCGTCGTCGTCTGGAAGCCGAGCGTCTGCAAAAGGAAGCCGAGGCTAACGCCGCTGCTGCCCCGCAAGTCGCAGAACCCGCACCTGTCGAAGCGGCTGCTCCGACCGTCGAGCACGTTGCCTCCACTCAGGAAGCCGTGACCGAGCACGCTGAAGCCGGAGAAAGCAAAGAGCCTAAACCGCTCTCGTAATCTTCACGAAACGAAAAAGCCTCACCTGTGAAAGCAGGTGGGGCTTTTTCATGCCTGCGGAATGCACAGGAACACGTTTGTCCGCGATGGCGAGCCGTGCCGCCACAGGGCGGTATTACCCTTTGAAAACCAGTGCCGAGGGTACGTCGATATCCCACAACACGCCGGGATCAGTGACCACAACCTCATTCACCTTCGCGGCTTTGAACAACCGCTTCGCCCCCTTCTCCCCCGCCAACCCCGTCAGCGATGACGCAAACCCGCGGCCGAACCCCACCGGGTGCCCGAATTGCCCTTGATAGACAGGCACACTGATCATGTCGGGCTGCAACGAGTCAGCCACACGTTTGAGGGTATCCGGATGAATGAACGGCATGTCGCCGAGCACGATAAGCCAGCCGCGATGATCGGGCTCTGCTGACACTGCAGCCGCGATGCTGTCGCCCATGCCGGGGGATTCCAGCACCACGACTTCGCCGCCGTGGCGCAAACCCAACTCCGCCACGCAGGAATATTGAGGACGGGTCAGCAGAACGATTTTGTCGACTACCCCGCTCAAATTTGAGAGCACATGCTCGATCACGCAACGCTCAACACCGTCGCGCCCCATGCACTGGGCCAGAAGCTTATTGCGATGGGCACCCGCCACCTCCCGATAGCGGGAACCCTGACCGGCAGCAAGGACAATGGCGCACAGGGTTTCACTCATGCTCAGCCTCTGATCAGGGATGATTCTGTAATGCGGGGTGCAAGGGCCACGCCAGAACGGCCGGCCCTTTTTACAACGGTGCTTCAGTACATGTTAGGTTCCATTTCCAGCGACACCCCAAACCGTTCAAGAATATCGGCCTGAATGCGTTGCGCCAGGTGCAGAATATCCAGACCCGTCGCCGCACCATGGTTGACCAGCACTAGCGATTGCAAGGCATGCACGCCTGCGTCCCCCTCGCGAAACCCTTTCCACCCAGCCTGTTCAATCAGCCACCCTGCCGCCAGTTTGACCTGACCGTCAGCCTGTGGATAAGCCACCAGGCCAGGATGCGTTTCGCGAATGCGTGCCGCCAGCTCGGCGGATACCAAAGGGTTCTTGAAGAAGCTGCCCGCGTTGCCGAGGGTTGCAGGGTCTGGCAGCTTCTCGCTGCGAATCGCGCTGATGGCTCGGCTGACGTGGATCGGCGTCGGGTTGGCGATGCCCTGCTCTTGCAAGCGCTGGCGCACCGGGCCGTAGTCCAGGTGCAGGCGAGCGGCGAAGCTGAGGCGGAAGCGCACCCGCAGGATCAGCCAACGGCCGACCTGATGCTTGAAAACGCTGTCGCGGTAGCCAAACGCACACTCCGACAGAGAAAACTCGCAGGTTTCGCCGATTTCGCGATCCATGGCCACGAGGCTGTCGAAGACGTCTTTGAGCTCAACGCCATAGGCGCCGATGTTCTGCATGGGAGCTGCGCCGACGGTGCCAGGGATCAGACTGAGGTTTTCCAGCCCCGCCAGCCCTTGGGCCAGAGTCTCTTGCACGAAGGGGTGCCAAGGCTCCCCCGCTTCAGCCTCGACCGTCGCGCCGTCGCAATTTTCATGGGTGATGCGAATACCCCGAGTGGCCACGCGCAAGACCAGTGCATTGATATCGCCGGTCAGCAGCAGGTTGCTGCCGCCACCGATGACCAACAGTTCGACCTTGTGTTCTTTCGCATACGCCAGCGCTTCACGGATGTCAGCGTCGGAGTGGGCCTCGACGAACAGCCGGGCCTTGACGTCAACGCCGAAGGTGTTGAACGGCTTGAGCGACACATTGGATTGAATCAGCAAACCCATGAACGCACCTGCTCCTCATGACGGCGACTCATCACCCTCAACCCTCCAGCAAGCGCCGTACGCGCTCCAGATCTTCGGCGGTGTCAACGCCGGCTGGCGGTGCTTCCAGCGCATCGGCCACATGAATCCGCACGCCATGCCACAAGGCACGCAGTTGTTCGAGGTTTTCGGTGTTTTCCAGCCAGCACGGGCCCCAGCTCACGAAGTCGTGAAGGAAACCGGCGCGATAAGCGTAGATGCCGATATGACGGCGGAACGGCACGCCCTCGGGCAGCGCGTCGCGGGTTTTGGCCAGTGCGTCCCGGGCCCAGGGCAGCGGTGCGCGGCTGAACGTCAGGGCCAGGCCGTTGATGTCCGAACTGACCTTGACCACGTTGGTGTTGAACAAGGCAGTCACGTCGTCGATGGGTTCTGCAAGCGTCGACATGCGGGCTTCGGGGTGCGACGCCAGATTGTCCGCGACCTGGTCGATCACCGCCGGGGGGATCATCGGTTCGTCGCCCTGCACGTTGACCACGATCGCGTCATTGGCCAACCCCAAGAGCGAGGCGACCTCGGCCAGACGGTCGGTGCCGGAATTGTGGTCATCGCGGGTCATCAACACTTCAGCGCCGAACGCTTCACAGGCTTCGACGATGCGCTGATCGTCCGTGGCCACCACGACACGCTGAGCACTGCTTTTACGCGCTTGTTCCCAGACGTGCTGGATCATCGGCTTGCCCGCGATGGTTTTCAGCGGCTTGCCGGGAAAACGGCTGGAGCTGTAACGCGCAGGGATGACAACGGTGAACGCTGCAGTCATTTGTCCAGACGCTCGTCAGTGGTCAGGGTGCGCGCTTCGCTTTCCAGCATCACCGGGATGCCGTCGCGGATCGGGTAGGCCAGACCGGCGCCTTTGCTGATCAGCTCGGTTTTGTCGGCGCTGAGCTTGAGCGGACCCTTGCAGATCGGGCAAGCGAGGATGTCGAGCAATTTGGTGTCCATAAGAAATCCTGAGCGAGTCATGGCAAAAGCCGGGTTAACTGCGTATCGAACCAACTGACGAAGGCCGGGGAAGGCACGGCTTCCACGGCCAGGTACCACCAGTCGGGCACCGCGAAGGAAGCACACTTCACGGCGTCTTTCTCGGTCATGACCAGTGGCAGGGCTGGCGTGAATGCCAAGGCCTCTGCGCTGAACTCGGCATGATCGGCGAATGCATGGGGAACCGGCCGCCAGTGTAGTCCTTCGAGGGTGTTGAAGAAACGTTGCGGGTTGCCGATGCCGGCGACGGCGTGCATGGGCTGACCGGGGGCGAAATGATCGACCGGATGGGCGTCACCGGTCTTGAGGTTGACCAAAGCGGTGGGCTTCAAGGTAAAGGCGTAGCCGTCGTCACGGTCTACAAGCGCACCGTTGTACAGCAGCGCGTCGACGCTTTGCAGCCGCTCGACCGGCTCACGCAACGGGCCCGCAGGCAGGCACCGGCGATTGCCCAGGCCCCGTGCAGCGTCGATCAGTACCAGTTCGAGGCTCCGAGCGAGGCGGTAATGCTGGAGGCCGTCGTCGGACAGAATCAGGTCGAGGGGTTCGTCCGCCAGCAATGCACGCACGGCCTGCGAGCGGTCCGGGTCGATCATCAACGGCACGCCGGTGCGTTTGACGATCAGCAGCGGCTCGTCACCGGCCTGCGCAGCGTCTTGCTCGGTACGAACCCGCCATGGAAAGCTCGGCGGTTTGGCGCCATAGCCGCGACTGACCACGCCCACGCGCAGCCCGCGCTGGCGACAGTGTTCGATCATCCACAGGATCAGCGGCGTCTTGCCGGTGCCACCCACAGTGATGTTGCCGACGACAATGACAGGCACTGGCGCGGTGTAGATGTCACCCTCGCCTGCCACGAAACGCGCACGCTTGCCGTTGACCACGCGCCGATACAAGGCTTCCAGCGGTCGCAGTAGCGTCAGGGCCGGATGGCCCTTGTACCACGCGTCAAGCAAGCGGTCGGTCAATGCCATCAGTTAGCCGATGCGGCCTCGACAGTGGTCATGCGCAAATGAGCGAAACCCAGCTTGCCCGCCGCGTCCATGGCCGTGATGACCGCCTGGTGCGGGGTTTTGCCATCGGCGCTGATGGACAACGGCAGGCTGGTGTCGCCACCGGATTCCTTCTGTAACGCGTCGATCAGCGTGTCCAGCTTGCTGTCGGCCAGCAGGGTGTTGTTCACCGAATAGACGCCGTCGGCGTTGATGGTGATGTCCACGTGCTTTTTATCCACATCGTCCGCCGAGGCGCCGGTGACGGCTTGGGGCAGGTCCACGCGTAATTGGGTCTCGCGGGTAAACGTGGTGGTGACCACGAAGAACAGCAACAGGATGAACACCACGTCGATCAGCGACACCAGGTTGATGTCGATGGTCTCCCGGGGTTTGCGGCGACGGAATTTCACTTCTTGCGGCCCTCGCCACGAGCGGCGGCCTTGAGGTCAGGCTTGGCATCGGTCAGGTCAACGTCGCGGTCGCCCTGCACCACTTCCACCAATTTGATGGCTTCCTGTTCCATGCCGACCACCAGTTCGTCCACACGGCTTTGCAGGTAGCGGTGGAAGAAGATCGTCGGAATCGCGACGGTCAGGCCGGACGCGGTGCAGATCAACGCCTTGGCGATACCACCCGCGAGCATGCCCGCGTTTCCGGTCATGCCGGTGCTGGTGAACGAGCTGAAAATGTCGATCATGCCGAGCACGGTGCCCAACAGACCCAGCAGTGGCGCCATGGCGGCGATGGTGCCGAGGGTGGCCAAGTAGCGTTCGAGTTCGTGAATGACCCGAGCGGCGGCCTCCTCGATGCACTCTTTCATGATCTCGCGACCGTGACGGGAGTTGGCCAGGCCTGCGGCGAGGATTTCACCCAGCGGCGAATCGGCGCGCAGCTCCTTGAGCTTTTCGCTGCTCAGCTGTTTGTCCTGGATCCAGCGCCATACCTGACCGAGCAGATGCGGTGGCGTGATGCGGCTGGCGCGCAAGGTCCAAAGACGCTCAATGATGATTCCGACGGCGGCAATGGAACTCAAAATGATCGGTAGCATCATCCAGCCACCAGATTTGACCAGCTCCCACACAGCGACCACCCCCTGAAAAAAAGTGGCGCTACTCTAACATACGGTCGGCACATCGCATCGCTGACTGATCCTGTCCGATGAATAACCGGCTGATCACTCTCGCCAGAAACGTCGGACAGCCCGCTCGAAGTCCACCTCGCCGAAGGTCCCCAATTGCAGCGTCAGAGCCCCACGTTCCGCACTGTCATGGGTGTCGATCTTCAGCCAGCGGTAGCGCGACATCACCAACGGATGAGGATGGCCGAACGCGTTGTTGCGGCCTCGGGAAATCAGCACACCGCGAGGCGAAACCGCCTGCAGAAAGCGTTTCGACGAAGACGTGCGGCTGCCGTGATGAGGCGCTTGCAGCCAGTCGGCGCGAACGTCGAAACCGTGCTCCAGCATGGCGCGCTCGGCAGGGACGTCGATGTCACCGGTCAACAACAGCCGCTCGCCGTTCGCTTCGACGCTCAGGACGCAAGAACCCTGGTTGCCCTCCCCGGCCTGTTCCCAGATCCAGGTGGCAAAGGTCACGTTGTCCCACGTCCAGCGCTCACCGTTCTGACAGCGCTCGACGGACAATTCGGGAGGCATGCGTTCGATGTCGCCGCCCAGCACCCTCGACACCGGAATGGCTTGATGAATGGCGGGCGCCCCACCCGCGTGATCGGCGTCGGCGTGGCTGAGGAGTATCAGGTCCAACTCGGTGATCCCGGCACGGCGAATGGCCGGAAGGACCACACGCTGACCGATGTCGAACTCGCCAAACCGTGGCCCGGCGTCATACAGCAGCGCATGGTTTTGCGTGCGCAGCAGGATCGCCAGGCCTTGCCCGACGTCCAGTTGCGTCACTTCGACTTCGCCCAACGGGACGCTTTTCTGCGGTGCGAACACGCACAGCAGCAACATCGGCCAACCCAGCGGGCGCAACGGCACGCCATTGGGCAGCAACAGCAGCAACGCGCCCAACAGACTGAAGGGCCAGACCCAGATCGGCACGGCAGGACCGGTCCAAGCGGGTATGAGGTCGGCCATCGGGCTGAGCACCCGGAAGAGCCCCTCCATCGCGCCGCCCGCCAGCCAGAGCAAGCGCTCGCCAATCGGCGGAATCACCAGCAGAAACGTGCCGAACAGTGCCAAGGGCAGGATCAAAACACTGACCCACGGGACCGCGACCAGATTGACCAGCGGCCCGCTCAGGCTGACCGGCAGGTTCAGCGCCAGCAGCACCGGCAGCAGACCGAGCGCGATCAGCCACTGGGCGCGAGACCAACTGCGCAGCCAGTGCCAGGCGCCGAGGCGTCCACCGAAGATCAGGAGGAGAATGCCGACCGCCGTGAACGACAGCCAGAAACCGGGGCGCAGACTGATCAGCGGCTCGGCGATCAACACGCCGTTGAGCGCGATCAGCATTGGCCAGACCACGCCGAGATGCCGAAACCGCAGGCGCCACAGCAGGACGAGTCCGAGCATGATGCAGGCCCGCTGCACCGGCACATCGAACCCGGCGAGAAAGCCGTAAATCAACGCACCACTCAAAGCGAGCGCGCAGGCTGAGGGCAACCAAGGGATGAACCGTGGCCACAGCCCCCAACGTGCAAGGCCCGCCACCAGACCGTAAAGCAATCCCGCCAGAAGCCCGATGTGAGTACCCGAGATCACCAGCAGGTGCACGGTGCCTGTGTCTTGCAGCACCTGCCACTGTGCCGCGCTGAGGCCCGAATCGTCCCCCAACACCAGCGCCGCGAGACCGCCCTCATGCCCTTGGGCATCGACTGCCATCAGACGCTGACGAATGCGATCCCGCCAGGGTTCTGCCGTGGCCATGATCAACTCGCCGTCAACCACCGTGCCCGTCGCTCCGATACGCTGGGCCAACAGCCAGGCCTCGTAGTCGAACGCGCCGGGGTTGGCCAGACCGCCGGGGCGTTTGAGTTTGACCGCCAACCGCCAGCGCTCGCCGCTGCGCACTTCGGCACCGCCGTACCAGGCGACGCGCATGCGATCCGGCAATCGAGTGCGCCGTGAAACAGGGTCTTCGAGCTGAAAACCCACCACGCCGTCGGCGCTCTGAGGCAAACCGACAACAGTGCCTTCGAGCCACAACGTCTGGCCGTCGAGCCGCTCGGGCAATCGATCGTCCAAGGCGGATTGCGCGGAAACGCTGGCCCACGTCAGTCCAAACAGAAAAAAAGCCAACGGGTAGGTGCGAAACGGCAACAGCATCAGCGCGAACACCGGCATCGCCAGCATCAACCAGACCGGCGGTAATGCCGGTAAAAAACGCAGGACCAACAGTCCCAGTGCAAGCGCCACCATCCCTGTGCGCATGAGGCTTTCCCCTGTCGACCGATGAAATTCACCTTCATGACTTAGCGCACAGGGGGAAGCGCGCTTTTATTAATTGTCACAATGTCTGAATTTTCATGCGTCACTATCCATGCATACTGGCCCGAATTTCTCGGCCAAGCCCCCGGATTTCCTGTATGCCACGCCACCTGATCAAGCGGTACATGCCCGATCCGAACAGCATCCGGGAACATAAATCCTTACGCTTTCTCGGCACCCTCCTTCATGACCCCAACCTCTGGCACCTCAATCGGCATTCCGTGGCGAGGGCGATGGGGATTGGTTTGTTTGCGGCGTTGATGCCGATGCCGTTGCAGATGCTGTTGGCGGCGTTTTTGGCAATCTGGCTACGCGCGAACATGCCGATTGCGGTGAGCCTGTGCTGGCTGACCAACCCGCTGACGATGCCGCCGGTGTTCTATGTCACCTACAAGATCGGCGCTCTGTTGCTGGGGCTGCCGCCGAGGCACTTTCCGGACGAGATGAGCTGGGACTGGATCAGCGGGCAGCTCACGACGCTGTGGCAACCGTTTCTGTTGGGATCGCTCGTGGCGGGCGTGGTGCTGGGGCTGGTGGGGTATTTCGGGACGATGGGGTATTGGCGGTGGTGGGTGGGACGGCAGTGGAAGCGGCGCGGGGCCAGGCGCGGATAATGCGGGCGGCGCAGAATCTGTGGGAGCGAAGTCATTCGCGAAAGGGCGATACATTCAATACATCCGTGTCGAATGTACCGCCGCATCGCGAATGAATTCGCTCCCACAGGTAAGCCCGCTGGCAGGCAGAGCTGCCGAAGGGTTACTGCCGCATACCGCGCCCGCTCACCAGCAGGCGTGCGCAGCCGAGGTACAGGACGATGGTCGCCACGACCATGAACGCCAGCGCAACGCTGATCTTGATGTCCGATACACCGAGAATCCCGAAGCGGAAGGCGTTAACCATGTGCAGCACAGGGTTGGCGAGCGACACGGTCTGCCAGAACGGCGGCAGCAGATTGATCGAATAGAACACTCCGCCCAGATAGGTCAGCGGCGTCAGCACGAACGTCGGGATGATCGAGATGTCATCGAAGTTGCGCGCAAACACCGCGTTGATGAAGCCCAACAACGAGAAGATCGTCGCCGTCAGCACCACCACAATGATGGTCACGCCCAGGTGATGCACCTGCAGGTCGGTGAAGAACATCGAGAGGATCGTGACGATCACGCCCACCATCAACCCGCGCAACATACCGCCGAGGGTGTAGCCGATCAGAATGGTGTGCGGCGAGACCGGCGACACCATCAGCTCTTCCACCGAGCGCTGGAATTTCGCGCCGAAGAAGCTCGACACCACGTTGCCGTAGGAGTTGGTGATCACCGACATCATGATCAGGCCCGGCACGATGTATTGCATGTAGGTGAAGCCGCCCATGTCGCCGATCTGTCGACCGATCAGGTTGCCGAAGATCACGAAGTACAGAACCATGGTGATCGCTGGCGGCAGCAGGGTTTGCGGCCAGATCCGCATGAAACGGCGGACCTCGCGGTACACGATGGTGTTCATGGCGATCAGGTTGGGGCGCAGCTCTGAACTCATACCGCCACCTTCGACAGATTTTTCTCGACCAGGCCCACGAACAGCTCCTCAAGGCGGTTGGTTTTATTGCGCAGGCTCAGCACCTGAACGTTTTGCAGCGCCAGTTGACCGAACAGCGCAGTGATGCCGACGGTTTTATCCACCTGCACTTCCAGCGTGCGTTCATCCACCAGCCGCGACGGATAGCCCGCCAGCTGCGGTGCTACGGCCATCGGGTCTTTGAGGTCCAGCAGGAACGTCTCGGCATGCAACGTATTGAGCAGGGTTTTCATCCCGGTGTTTTCGATGATGGTGCCGTGATCGATGATGCCGATGTTGCGGCACAGCTGCTCAGCCTCTTCCAGGTAGTGCGTGGTGAGGATGATGGTGATGCCCTTCTCGTTCAGCTCGGTGAGAAAGGTCCACATCGAACGGCGCAGCTCGATGTCCACGCCCGCGGTCGGCTCGTCGAGAATCAGCAGGCGCGGTTCGTGAATCAGCGCGCGGGCGATCATCAGGCGACGCTTCATGCCGCCGGACAATGAACGCGACGGCACGTTGCGCTTGTCCCACAGCCCTAATTGGGTCAGGTACTGCTCGGCGCGTTCCTTGGCGATCTTCGGCGGGATGCCGTAGTAACCGGCCTGGGTCACGACGATGTCGAAAGTCTTCTCGAACTGGTTGAAGTTGAATTCCTGAGGCACCACGCCGATCGAGCGCTTGAGCTGCGCTGGATTGCGATCCAGGTCGTGGCCGAAGATGTTCACCGTGCCCGTGGTCTTGTTGACCAGGGTCGAGATGATTCCGATGGTGGTGGATTTGCCGGCACCGTTAGGGCCGAGCAATGCGAAGAAATCACCCTCGGCGACGTCCAGATCGATACCCTTGAGGGCCTGGAAACCGTTGCCGTAGGTCTTGGTTAGCTGCCGGATGGACAGAGCTGAACTCATGACTGAAAACACACCAATAAAAGGAAAGAAAAGGAAAAGACGATGACAAAAGCCTGGCTGTCGGATCGTTCCGGGCCACTGATACTGCGTAGCCGAAACAATCCGTTGCAAAGTGGAACGAGCGTCAATGTTGCTTGCCCACGCCGCGCAAGTACAGCGAGATCTATTGATAGTCGTTATTAATCTAACGCGGTAACGCTCACGTCAGCGCTGTCATCACAGCCTTACGGAACGCGGGGCGCTGCTGCAAACGCTCGTACCAGGCTTTGAGGTGAGGCAGCTCTGCGCGTTCAATCGGCATTTCGAACCAGGCATAAATAAAGCTGCCCAGCGGAATGTCGCCCATACCAAACGCGTCGCCCGACAACCAGGGCTGGTGAGCGAGGGTTTCATCGACAATGCGCAGCAGGCCTTCGACGGTGCCTTTCGCAAGGTTGATCTGCATCCAGTCCTGTTGATCGGCGGGCGTGCGCAACACACCCCAGAACACGGTGCGGAATGGCCCGGCGAACGTCGACGTGGTCCAGTCCATCCATTTGTCCGCTTGGGCGCGGGCTTTGGGATCACTGGGGTGCAGCGCTGAATCCGGGGCGTATTGCGCGGTCAGGTACCGAACGATGGCGTTGGATTCCCACAGCACAAAGTCACCGTCTTCGATCATGGGCACCACGCCGTTGGGGTTCTTCGCCAGGTAGTCCGGCTGATCATTGAGGCCGAACGCGCCGCCCGCACTGATCGCCTCGTACGCCAGCCCCAGTTCTTCCGCGGCCCACAGGGCTTTGCGGACGTTGGAGGAATTCTTCCGGCCCCAGATTTTCAGCATGGTTGTTGTTCTCCTGAGTGCTAAGTGGGTGACGTTAGTGGCATATGCCTGCGGGCCGCCAGTCTAAACCATCGGGCGGGGTGGGACGTTGATTTGGCTTTACCCCCCGGTACAGAGTCCGAAATCCAGACCAGGGAAATGGCCCCGCCAAGGGGGTATTCGAGCCACACCCTCACGCGCATCGGCCATGGCTCGAACTCCCCCGACGGCGCGGGGTCACTATCGATGCGCGGGCCAGAGCGGCTGCCCGTGATGTCGATGGCGCCCGTTTGCGCCGTCATTTCGGAGGGATTCTTATGCTGTTGTTGTGGATCGTGGTGCTGGTGATCGGCGTGGCCTGGCTGGCCCATCGGCGTGTCGCCCCCTTCCCCGCCCTGGGTATCGTGGCGATTTATCTGCTGGTGATGGGATCGTTCAGCCATGCCCACGGCTGGATGATCATTCCATGGCTGCTGTGGCTGGCCGTCGCAGTGCCCTTGGCCCTGCCTGACCTGCGCCGCCAATACTTCAGCGCGCCGATGTTCGCCTGGTTTCAGAAAGTGCTGCCACCGATGTCGGAAACCGAACGCGATGCCATCGACGCGGGCACAGTCTGGTGGGACGGCGAATTGTTCAGCGGCCGTCCCAATTGGGACACGCTGCTGGCGTACCCGAAAAGCCAGCTGACCGAAGAAGAGCAGGCGTTCATCGACGGTCCCACCAACGAACTCTGCGCCATGGTCACTGACTGGGAAATCGGTCAGGCGATGGACCTGCCACCTGAAGCCTGGGCCCACATCAAAGAACACGGCTTCTTTGCGCTGATCATCCCCAAGGAATACGGCGGCAAAGGCTTCTCGGCGTACGCCCACTCACAAGTCGCGATGAAACTGGCGACCCGCAGCGGCGACCTGGCGTCCACCGTCATGGTCCCCAACTCCCTCGGCCCGGCCGAACTGCTGTTGCATTACGGCACCGACGAACAACGTAACCATTACCTGCCGCGTCTGGCCCGGGGCGATGACATCCCTTGCTTTGCGCTGACCGGCCCGTTGGCGGGTTCCGACGCGGGTGCGATGCCCGATACCGGCATTATCTGCAAGGGCCAGTGGCAGGGCGAAGAAGTCATCGGCCTGCGCCTGAACTGGGAAAAACGCTACATCACCCTCGGCCCCGTCGCGACCTTGCTCGGCTTGGCGTTCAAGGCGTTCGACCCTGAACACCTGCTCGGCGAAGAAGAGGATCTGGGCATCAGCCTGGCGTTGATCCCCACCGACACTCCGGGCGTGGAAATCGGTCGTCGCCACTTGCCGCTGGGCGCTGCCTTCATGAACGGCCCCAATTCAGGCAAGGACGTGTTCATCCCGCTTGAATACCTCATTGGCGGTCAAGACATGCTCGGCAAAGGCTGGATGATGCTGATGAATTGCCTGTCTGTGGGCCGTTCGATTTCCCTGCCTGCGGTCGGCACCGGTGCCGCGAAATACACCAGCCTGGTCACCGGCCAATACACGCAGATCCGCGAGCAGTTCAACGTGCCCCTCGCCGCTTTTGAGGGTATTCAGGAAGCCCTGGCGCGCATCGGCGGCAACGCATGGCTGATGGACAGCGCGCGGATGCTGACGGCCAACGCCGTGGACTTGGGTGAGAAACCGTCGGTGTTGTCGGCGATCCTCAAATACCACCTGACCGAACGCGGTCGCGAGTGCATTACCCACGCCATGGACGTGCACGGCGGCAAGGGCATCATCATGGGCCCGAACAATTACCTGGGCCGGTCGTGGCAAGGCGCGCCGATCTTCATCACCGTGGAGGGCGCGAACATTCTGTCGCGCAACCTGATGATCTTCGGCCAGGGCGCCATTCGCTGCCATCCGTTCGTGCTGAAGGAAATGGCCCTCGCCGGACGTGAGGATCATGATCAAGCGGTGAAGGAATTCGACGGCCTGTTGATGCAACACATCGGCTTCGCCGTGCGCAACGCGGCCAGCACGCTGGTGCTTAATCTGGGTGTCGGCCATTTCGAAAGCATGCCGGGCGATCGCTTGAGTCAGGGCTATTTCCGCGCCCTCAATCGCCAGGCGGCTGCATTCGCGATGTTGGCCGACCTGAGCATGATGCTGCTGGGCGGCGAACTGAAACGCCGGGAGCGGCTGTCGGCGCGACTCGGCGACGTGCTCAGCCACATGTACTTGGCTTCGGCGGCCCTCAAGCGCTACCACGATCTGGATTACCCGGAAGCGCTGGCGCCCCTGTTTCGCTGGTCGATGGAAGAGGCGTTGGGCGAATCGGAGCGTGCGCTGGACGAACTGCTGAGCAACTTCCCGAACCGGATTCTGGGCGCATTGTTGCGCGTGATCGTGTTCCCGTTCGGGCGCCGTCATAAAGGCCCATCGGACGTGCTGGATGCGGAAGTCGCGGAGATTATCGGGCGCGCCAAAGGCGATCCGGCGCTGGAATCGGTGCTCGCCGGTTGTTATCGCCCGACTTCGGAGAGTGATCCAGTGGGGGCGCTGCAACATGCGGCGGACCTGCTGACTGGCGCGAAATCGCTGCATGGCAAACTGCATCACGGCCTCAAGAGCGGGCAGGTGAAACCGGCGGGCGGTGAGCATGCGATCGATGCGGCACTGAACGCGGGCGTGTTGCAACCGGCAGAAGCCGAGAAGTTGCGGGCGGCGGAAGCGGCGCGCAGAAAGGTCATTGATGTGGATGATTTTGATAAGGAAGAACTGAAGGCTTCCGAAGGAAAAATCCGCTAACCCCGGATGAGCCCTCCCCTGTAGGAGTGAGCTTGCTCGCGATGCTGTTTGTCAGGCTCCATTAGTGGAGCTGACCCACCGTCATCGCGAGCAAGCTCACTCTTACAGCTCATCCTTAGCAGGCAGGCCCCATTCCAAATCATCTAATCCACCGCTCTAGCCTGCATATCTTCAATCCCTGTCCTACACTCCCCGGTAACAACAAGAAAACACCAAGGGGACGCATCATGATCGACCATCGCATGACTCATCGCTGCCTGCTTGCTGAAATCGCCTCGGGGGAGGACCTTCACAGCGGCAAACCCACCCAGACCCTGCAAACCCTTCTGCTCATCGGCTTCGTCACGCGCCAACCCAGCCCTGATCACACCTACGCCCATCTGGCCTTGACCGAGGCCGGGCATCGCTATCTCGCCGGTTTATGGCATTGAGGTAACCCCACCTTTACGCGTCGACCACTGACCACCAGTCCTCCGGGGTATCGGTCACGGGTTCGGGGAACTATACTCCCGCGCCTGTTTTTGTCTCTGAGGACTTCATCATGGCCGACGCCAATCTCGACCGCACTCTCAACCTGCTGACGCACCTGCGCGGCATTCTGGTCGCGCTCGGTGAAGCCGAACAAGTGCCCGAAGAAAGTCATGCACTGTTCATCGAACGCTATGACGAATTGCTCGGCCTGCTGCCGGTTGAGCCGATCGAAAGCCAATACCTGGGCCAAGACCTGCTGTGCCAGGTGATCCAGCGCTACCCGCAAATCGCCCATCTGGTGCCTCGCGACCTGCTCTGGTACTTCGGCGGCGACTGCCTGCACTTCATGCCCGACGACGAAATCGACCTGTACACCGCGCTGGAAGAACGCCGTTTCGAGGCCGAGGAGAACGAAGAACCGTTCGACTGGGATCAGGAAAAGCAACTGCTGGCGATGGGGCAGGAAGGGTCGCGGCACTGATCTGAGTGTTGGGTCGGCGCTGCTCTTTCAGGAAACGCCGATCTTTACTGTGAGCGAATTCATTCGCGAGAGGCCGGTACATCCGATGGAAATGCATCGTCTGGAAAACCGATTCGCAAATGAATTCGCTCCTACAGAGCTGAGCATCGAACACCTATTTCAGCAAGACGCCATGGGCATTCGGAAACACCTCCCGGTCCACCAGCCCTGACACTTGCACCGCCTGCGGAAAGATCTTCTTCGCAACGAACAGATCATCGACGCCCTGCAGGGCCGTCACATCCGACGCCTCCACCGGCTGCAACGACTCGACGCCCCAACTCTGCAAACGCTGCGACACCGGCAACGGCACATTGTTGGCGGTCGAGAACACCTGCGCATACTGCTCAGGATTCGCCTTGGCCCATTCGAACGCCTTGGCCAGTCGCTGGAGCACATCATTGAGGGCCTGGCGCTTCACCTTGTCCGCCAGCGCCTTATCCGACGCGGTGATAAACGTCAGTCCGGTGTTGATACCCTCCCCGCTCAGCAACAGCCGCGCACCGTTTTCTTCCGCGAAGGCCTGATAGATGCCGAACGTCGCCCACGCGTCGATCTTGCCCGCATGAAAGGCCGACAACGCGTCGGTGGGCATCACGAACCCGATGTTCACGTCCGATTCCTTGACCCCGGCGTTTTCAAGCGCACGAATCAGCAAGTATTGAGAAATGCTGCCCCGCGCCGATGAAATCGACACGCTGCGACCTTTCAGGTCGGCCACGGTTTTAATGTCCGAATCCGGCGGAACCAGAATCCCGATGCTACGCGATTGGCCTCGACGCACGGCGACGATGCGCAGTGGCGTACCCCCTGTTGCGGCGGCCAGCACGGGCGTGTCGCCAGCGGGTGCGAGGTCCACGGCCCCGGCGCGCAAGGCTTCGAACAGCGGCGCGGCGCCCTGGAAGTTGGCCCATTCCACTTGATACGGAACGCCGTCGAACGCCTTCGACGCCTCGACCACGGTGCGCAGCCCCTTGGCCTGATCCCCCAGAATCAGTTTGACCTTCGACCAATCCACCGCATCCGACACCGCCGCCGGTTTGTTTCCTCCGTCACCACATCCCGCCAGCACGGCACACGACAACAATAACGCGAGCCCTCGACGGCCCAGACTCCAGCGGTTAAACACCATTGAACGACATCCTTGCACGGCAGCTTCAAAAGAAAGCGGACCCAATAAGTCCGCCCGATAAGGATCATCGTAAGCGCATAAAAAACCGGGGTGAAATGTCGATTGGAAATAAGCTAATGCTCAGCTTTTTTGATTTTTATAAAATGAGTGATGCATTATTTTTATAATTAGCTTAGCGCCAAATCGAATTTCACAGGGCCCTCGGCTCCCCCTATGTTGCTGACTGGCCTCGCGCGATTGCACGCGCGCCCGTCTTTTCTACAAGGATAAGGAATCGCCCATGAGCGTCGAATTCATCGGTTACATCGCCACCCAGCCGTTCTCGGAAATTCACCCACGCAGCGGTCAGACCGTTCAGCCGGAGTACGTCGAAAAAGTCGCGCGCGCCCATGAAGACGCCGGGTTTGACAGAGCGCTCGTGGCCTATCACTCCAACAGCCCGGACAGCGCCTTCATTGCGTCCTACGCCGCCAGCGTGACCACGAAACTGAAATTTCTCATCGCCCACCGGCCAGGCTTCATCTCCCCCACCGTGGCAGCCCGACAATTCGCGACGCTGGACGTGTTCAACGGTGGCCGCACGGCGGTGCACATCATCACCGGTGGCGACGACAAGGAGCTGCGCGCCGATGGCAGCTTCATTGGCAAGGATGAGCGTTACGCCCGCACTGACGAATATTTGAGTGTCGTGCGTCAGGAGTGGACAGCGGAAAAGCCCTTCGACCATCACGGTACGTATTACCAGTTCGAGGGGGCGCATTCGCTGGTCAAGTCGCCACAACAGCCACACATCCCGCTGTATTTCGGCGGCGCATCCCAAGCGGCGATCGAGGTCGCAGGCAGGCACGCCGACGTGTACGCGCTGTGGGGAGAAACCTATGAGCAGGTCAGGGATATCGTCAGACATGTCCGGGCCGAGGCGGCGAAGCACGGGCGGACGGTGCGTTTCAGCCTCTCGCTGAGGCCGATTCTGGCCGAGACCGAGGAAAAGGCCTGGGCACGTGCGGACAGCATTCTGGAACGCGCAAAAGCGCAGGCTCAGGCGGCAGGGATTCAGCGCCGCGAACCGGCGAACGAAGGCTCGAAGCGCTTGTTGGCGGCGGCTGCGCAAGGAGCGCGACTGGACAAACGCCTGTGGACCGGGATTGCCGGGCTGCTGGGCGCCAAGGGCAACTCGACCTCGCTGGTGGGCACCGCCGAACAGGTCGCCGAGGCGCTGCTCGATTATTACGACCTGGGGATTACCACCTTCCTGATTCGCGGGTTTGATCCGCTGGAAGACGCGATTGATTACGGCAAGAAGCTCATCCCGCTGACCCGGGAGTTGGTGGCCAAGCGGGAGCAGGAGAAGCAGGAAAAGGTGGCGTAGGTTCCACATCGCATACCCCTCTGTGGGAGCGAATTCATTCGCGAGGGGGTTGTACATTCGGCACATATCCATCGGCCGTACGACCTTTTCGCGAATGAATTCGCTCCCACAGGAGGACCCTTTGCGCTGAACCCTTCTTATTCCTTATAGGCCGTCCCGTGCCGATCCAGCTCGCGGATCAACGCATTCCAATGCCGGGCCACGCCGGGCCCGTTCCCGTCCTGGAATACCCTGGCCTGCTCCTCGACCTTCTTCACCACCTCTTCTGGCGGAAAAATCAGCTCGGCGTTGCCCGCAGCCTGCGCCGCCATCTGAATATTGCAGGCGTATTCCAGATTGTGCAGTTGCTTGAACGCGTGCTCGACGCTGATACCCGCCGTGAGCAAGCCGTGATTTCTCAGGATCATCACGCTCTTGTCGCCCAGATCCGCCACCAGCCGCTCACGCTCGCCCAGGTCCTGAGCGATGCCCTCGTAGCCGTGATAGGCCACACGCCCGGAGAACGACAAGGCATGCTGAGAGATCAGCAACAAGCCATTTTTTTGCGCTGATACCGCAATGCCGTCACGGGTGTGGGTATGCAACACCGCTTGCAGGTCCGGGCGCGCGGCGTGAATGGCGCTGTGGATCACGTAGCCTGCGTGGTTGATGCCGAGGCCTGTTGGGTCATCGACAATGGTGCCGTCGATGTCGACTTTTACCAGATTCGACGCGGTGATTTCGTCGAACAGCAAGCCGAAGGGATTGATCAGAAAGTGCTCGTCAGGCCCTGGCACCCGTGCCGAGAAATGCGTGTAGATGTGATCGGTCCAGCGCTTGAGCGCCGCGATGCGATAGGCCGCTGCGAGTTTGACCCGCACCTCCCACTCTTCGGGACTGACCCGATCCCGTACGCTGCTGGCGTTGGCTGGAACGGGCAAAGAACTGACATTGCTCATGCATGACTCCCTGTGGGTCTTGAATAGACGTATCAAGGGAGCCTAAGCGCGTTGGAAAATGTTTAAAAAGCACATTTTCTTCTAAGCTAATTATCAAGTTTTTTTATTTCTTATCGTGAAGAGGTCAGGCCGCTTCACGCGCCTCCTTCAAGGCTTCGGCCACCAGACTTCCGAACGAGGCCACCGGTGCCTGTAGATTCCCGAGGAAGCGCGGGTACATCAACCACAGGTCCATCACCGGTTTGAAGTCCTTGAGCGGCACGACCGCCAGTTGATCGTGATGGGCGCTGCGTTCGAACAAAGGACGCGGCACGAGCCCCAATCCCATTCCATCGGCCACCAGCCCCAATTGCAGCTCAGTGCCGAACGTCTCCAGATTGACCTTGAGACCCAACCCCTGATCGGCCAGCGTGCGCTGCAACCCCGCACGAAAACCGCAACCGTCCGGATTGAGCACAAAGCCTTGGTCATAACATTCGGCCAGTTTGATCGGCTTTTTCGGCTGACGCTCCCTGGCGCAGACCACCACCAGCTCCATCTTGCCGATGGATTCGCCGATGATGCCTTCCGGGAAAATCTTGCCGGCCGGGAACAGCGCGGCGGCGGCATCCAGCTCACCGTTCTCGATCTTGCCGATCAGATGGCTGCCCCAGCCTGTGACGACCTGCGCGCGCAAGTCGGGAAATTGCCCGCGCAGGTGCTTGAGGGCATCGAGCAGCACGACATCGCCAATGGTCTGCGGCACACCCAGCCGCAGCAGGCCGCTGGGCGGGGTGTCGCTGGCGACGAGTTCACGCAACGAATCCATTTCCCGCAGGATCGCCAGGCATTTCTGATACACCTGCAAACCCATGGCCGTCGGCTTGAGTGGCTTGGTGTTACGGTCAAACAGCTCGACCCCCAGCGCCTGCTCGAAATTCTGCACCCGGCGCGTGATCGCGGGTTGCGTCAGGTCCAGCGACTCAGCTGCGTGGCTGATCGACTGGCAGCGAATCACCGCCACGAAGGCGTCGATATCATCAATTTTCATTCGGTTCGCACATGAAAAAAAGGGACAAGATAGGCAAAAAGCATAATTCCAAACGCAACACATGGATAGCCCGACAACCTGCCCGGGGGTTATCAAATGCTTTTTCGTTATAACCTAATCATCAATAAATAGCATATTACACCGCAGCATTATGCTTATATTGGCTGACCAAATCTGTTCTGGAGCGCACATGACTCAACCCCGACACCCCGAACGCCTGCGGGAATTCATTGGCGCTCTGGCCGAACTGATCGACAGCAATCCCCGCGAGGGCGATCTGCTGCATCGTGGCGGAAAACTGCTGGGCCAACTCGTGCGCCACGACGACTGGTTGCCGGACGAATACGCGATTCCCGATCCGACCCGCTACCAACAGTTTTTGCTGCACGCCGACTCACGCCAGCGCTTTTCCATCGTCAGTTTTGTCTGGGGACCGGGTCAGACCACGCCCATTCACGACCATCGTGTCTGGGGCCTGATCGGCATGTTGCGCGGCGCAGAGTTCTCACAAGGGTTCGCCCGCAGCGCCGAAGGCCGACTGGAACAGGAAGGCCCGGCCATTCGCCTTGAACCCGGCCACGTCGAAGCGCTGTCTCCGCGCAGCAATGACATTCATCAGGTCAGTAACGCCTTCGACGATCAAGTGTCGATCAGCATTCACGTGTACGGCGCCAACATCGGCGCGGTGAAGCGTGCCGTCTATCAACCGGACGGCAGCGAAAAACTGTTCATTTCCGGCTATTCGAATGCCTATCTCCCGAACATCTGGGACCTGTCCAAAGAGAACCACGCCCAATGACTCAAAACACCCGATCATTTGCCGACATTCGCAACGCACTGCTGAATAAGGAAGAAGTCGCTCTGGTGGACGTGCGCGAAGAAGCGCCTTTTGCCGAAGCTCACCCCCTGTTTGCGGCGAACATCCCGCTGTCGAAACTGGAGCTGGAGGTGCTGTCGCGCATCCCGCGCCGCGACACCGCAATCACCCTGTATGACAACGGCGAGGGCCTGGTTCAGCCTGCCCTCACCCGGCTGTGGGATCTTGGCTACACCGACGTAAGGCTGCTCGAAGGTGGTTTGCAAGGCTGGCGCGACGCGGGCGGCGAACTGTTCATCGACGTTAACGTGCCGAGCAAAGCGTTTGGCGAACTGGTCGAGCACCATCGTCATACGCCGTCGCTCGCCGCCGAGGAAGTGAAAGCCCTGCTCGACAGCAAAGCCGACGTGGTGGTGCTCGATGCCCGCCGCTATGACGAATACCAGACCATGAGCATTCCCACCGGCGTCAGCGTTCCGGGTGCCGAGCTGGTGTTGCGCGCCCGCGAACTGGCGCCGGACCCGAAGACCCGCATCATCGTGAACTGCGCCGGGCGCACGCGCAGCATCATCGGCACGCAATCGCTGGTGAATGCAGGCCTGCCAAACCCGGTTTCAGCCCTGCGCAACGGCACTATCGGCTGGTTACTGGCGGGGCAAACTCTGGATCACGGTCAGTCGCGCCGCTTTGCCGAGGTCAGTGACAACACGCTGTCCGCCGCTCGCGAGGATGCCCGCAAAGTGGCCGACAAAGCGGGTGTGAAGCGCGGCAAACGCTCTGACCTGAACGCCTGGCGAACCGAAGCAGCTCGCACAACGTACCTGTTCGACGTGCGCACCCCAGAAGAATACGAGGCCGGGCACTTGCCGGGCGCACGCTCGACGCCGGGTGGCCAGTTGGTGCAGGAAACCGATCATTACGCCAGCGTGCGGGGCGCAAGGATCGTGCTGGTCGACGACGACGGCGTCAGGGCCAACATGTCGGCGTCGTGGCTGGCTCAGCTGGGTTGGGAAGTGGTCGTGCTCGACGATCTGCGCCCTCAGGACTTCAGCGAGAAAGGCCCTTGGAACGCGCCGATCCCGACGCCGTGGCAGGTCGAGGAGATCAGCCCCGACACCCTGCGCCAATGGCAGGCACACGGCAGCGTCGCCGTGCTGGATTTCACCGCCAGCGCCAATTACGTGAAGCAGCACATTCCGGGCGCTTGGTGGACCTTGCGCGCCGACCTGTCCAGCGCACTGCGCAAAATCCCTGCGGCCGAGCAATACGTGCTGACCTGTGGCAGCAGCAAGCTGGCGCGCCTGGCCGTGCCGGAAGTCGAAGCGCTGACCGGCAAGCCCGTGTTCCTGCTCAAGGACGGCACGGCCAGCTGGGTGAAGGCCGGCTTCGAGCTGGAGAGCGGTGAAACCCACCTCGCCTCCCCCCGCATCGACCGCTATCGCCGCCCCTATGAAGGCACCGACGCGCCGCGTGAAGCGATGCAAGCCTACCTGGATTGGGAATTCGGACTGGTGGAGCAGTTGGGTCGGGATGGGACGCATGGGTTTAATGTGATTTAAACCGAGCTTTCCGATTTAAGACGCCTTGACGATCGTACCCACGCAGTGCGTGGGTACGCTCATGAGGCCGTATGTCCTTCAAGCCACTAAATGCAATAAATTAATATTAAAAACCACCAAAATTAACCAAATACATAATTAGCATATAACCAAAAAATACTTCTAATGCGTTTCTTATAGGCTTAAGGTCATAACCCTGAAAGCCGACCCCTTTCCAGGCGGAGGCCCAAACCTTTTTCCAAGCCTGGAGACACGCTTCATGTCCGCCCCCATTCTCAAATCGCTGCGCGTCAAAAAGCTCCTGTTGGGCGCGCTGCTGACGCTGTCGTTCGGCCAATACAGCCAGGCCGCCGAAGCCCTGCAACCGCTCTTGGTCGCCAATCAGAAATCGGCATTGAAGGTGCTGCTGGAGGTCTCCGGCGAGCTGAAGGACGTGCCCTACGACATCAAATTCTCCGAATTCCCGTCCGCCTCGCCATTGGGTGAAGCGCTGAATGCGGGCGCGGTGGACGTGGGTGCGCTGGGCGATGCGCCGTATGTCTTCGCACTCGGCGCAGGGGGTCCGCTGAAGGTGATCAGCATTACCCACGTCGACGGGCGCTACACCACGGCGCTGATCGTCCGTAACGACTCGCCGGTCAAATCCGTCGCCGACCTCAAGGGCAAGCGCATCGTCACCGGGCGCGGTTCGATCGGGCATTACCTGGCGATTCGCGCGCTCAACGAAGCAGGCCTGGAAACCAGCGACGTCAAATTTGTCTTCCTGTTGCCAAGCGAATCGCGACTGATCCTCGACAACGGCGACGCTGATGCATGGGCCACTTGGGCGCCGTATACCACGGTCGCCACCCAGAGCGGTGCACGCATCCTGCCCAATGGCCCGGACCTACTGACCAACCATTCCTACCTCGCCGCCACCAGCAAGGCGATCACCGAGAAACGTGAACAACTGGACGATTTCGTCGTGCGTCTGGACCGCGCCTACCGCTGGGTCAACGCCCATCCGAAGGAATACGCAGCCGCCCAGACCAAGGTCACCGGCCTGCCCGTCGAAGTGCATCTGGCCGTCAACCAGGACACCAAGATGGAGCGCGTCAGCATTGATGACAGCGTGATCAAGGGCCTGCAAAACACCGCCAACATCTATGAGCGCGAAGGCATTCTGAATAAACACGTCGATGTCTCCAACGGCTTCGATCCTGGCTTCAACGCCATCCGCCTCGCCGCCGAGCAGGCTGCCGAGAAAACCGATTCCCAGGCTGCGCGCTAAGCGACCGACTCCAGGAGAGCACCTCATGAGCACACCCCGTCAACTCAAATTCGGCGCGATGGTCCACGGCGTCGGTCATGGCTGGGGCGAATGGCGCCACCCGGATGCGCAGGCCGACGCGAGCACCAACTTCCAGTGGTACAAGGGGCAGGCGCAACTGGCCGAAGACGCGAAATTCGACTTCGTGTTCATCGCCGACAGCCTGCACATTCACGAGAAATCCAGCCCCCATTACCTCAACCGTTTCGAGCCGCTGACCATCCTCTCAGCGCTGGCAGCGACCACCTCGAAAATCGGCCTGGTGGCAACCGTCACTGTCAGCTACACCGAGCCGTTTCAGGTGGCGCGGCAGTTCTCGTCGCTGGACCACATCAGCGGCGGCCGTGCAGGCTGGAACATCGTCACGTCGTGGCTCAGTGGCACGGCGGAAAACTTCAGCAAAAGCGAACACCCTCCTCACGCCGTGCGCTACCGCATCGCCAAGGAACACGTCTCGACGGTCAAGGGGCTGTGGGACTCGTGGGAGGACGACGCCTTCACCCGCGACAAACAAACGGGCGAATTCTTCGACCGCGACAAGCTGCACCCGCTGAACCACCAGGGTGAGTTTTTCCAGGTCAAAGGCCCGCTGAATATCGCTCGCTCACGCCAAGGTCAGCCGGTGCTGTTTCAGGCGGGAACCTCGGAGGATGGCCGTAACTTCGCAGCGGAATATTCCGACGCAATCTTCGTCCATGCCGAGTCGTTCGAAGAATCAAAAGCCTACTACGCCGACCTCATGCGTCGCGCCAAAGGCTTCGGTCGCAACCCCGATGACCTGTCGATCCTGCCCGGCATTCGCCCGATCGTTGGCCGCGATGCCGACGAGGTGGAGCGCCGCTATCAACAGGCCGTGGAACTGGTGAGCATCGAAGACGCCATCGTTGCGCTGGGTCGCCCGTTCAACGATCACGACTTCACGCAATACCCCTTGGACGCGCCGTTCCCCGACTTGGGCGATTTGGGCTCCAACAGCCAGAAAGGCGGTTCGGATCGCATCAAGCAACAGGCGCGGGAACACAACCTGACATTGCGCCAAGTGGCGCTGGATTTCTCCCGGCCGCGTCGTGAGTTCGTCGGCACGCCGGAACAGGTCGCCGATCAGATTCAGCATTGGTTCGAGAATGGCGCTAGCGACGGTTTCATCATTAATTCGCTGCTGCCAGACGGCCTGAAATATTTCACGGAGCTGGTGATCCCCGTGCTGCAACAACGAGGCCTGCAACGCACCGAGTACACAGGCTCAACCCTGCGCGAACATTTCGGGCTTGAGTTCCCGGTGAACCGCTACACGGCGGCGCGGGAAGACGCCTCGCAGCCCGTCTCGCAAGCAACCGCGCAGGCATCGGCATGAACGCGGGGGTGAATCGCCAAGCCATCGTGACAGAGGTCGAGTCCGATGAAGCGTTCGTTGAACGCTTGCGCGGCATCACTCAGCGTCTGGCCGAAACCGCTGAGCATTACGACGACAGTGGTGAGTTTCCCCATGACAATTTTCGCCTGCTGCATGAGCACAAGCTGCTCGGCCTGACCGTTCCCCAATCGCTGGGCGGCGGCGGCGCGGACCTCAAGCAGGCGCAACAGGTCATCAGTGCCGTGGCCCGCGGTGAACCGTCCACCGCGCTGATTCTGGTGATGCAATACCTGCAACATGCGCGACTGCAACTGACGCCCAACTGGCCGGAGCACCTGCGTCGGCACGTGGGGCTGGACGCGGTGAAAAACGGCGCGCTGCTCAACGCGCTGCGTGTCGAACCGGACCTCGGCTCACCCTCGCGAGGCGGTCTTCCCGCCACGACAGCTCACCGTACGGCGGAAGGCTGGCGGCTCAACGGGCGGAAGATTTACTCGACCGGCAGTCACGGCCTGACCTGGTTCAACGTCTGGGCGCGCAGTGACGACGACGATCCGCTGGTGGGCGTCTGGCTGGTGCGCAAGGACAGCCCCGGCGTGCGCATCGTCGAGGATTGGGACCATCTGGGCATGCGTGCCACGTGCAGTCATGAAGTGGTGTTCGAGGACGTGCTGGTGCCGTTGGATCAGGCGGTCAATGTGAGCCTTGCGCGCCTGGCGCAACCGGAACTGGACGCCTCGGGTCTACTGTGGATGTCGGTGCTGTTGTCGTCGGTTTACGACGGCATTGCGCAATCGGCGCGGGACTGGCTGGTGGATTTTCTGGAGACCCGCACGCCGTCGAACCTCGGCGCCTCATTGTCGACCCTGCCCCGGTTTCAGGAAGCCGTGGGCCACATCGACACGCTGCTGTTCGCCAACCGAACCCTGATTGACGCCGCAACCCATGGCTTGACACCTGCCAGCCATGCGCCTCAGATCAAATACCTGGTGACCGCCAACGCGATCCGCGCGGTGGAATTGGCCATCGAAGCCACCGGCAATCCCGGCCTGTCCCGCAGCAACCCGCTGCAACGGCACTACCGCAACGTCGTGTGCGGCCGGGTGCACACGCCACAGAATGATGTGGTGTTGCAGGGGGTCGGGAAGGCGGTGTTTGCGGGGCGGTTGAATCAGCGGACTTGAAGCCTCCCGGTACCAGCCCGGCGTGCTGGCAATAGCGGCGGTCACACTGCCGACACGCCGGGCTGCTATGGAGGCTCCCAACCCTCTACACCACCATCACCGGCGGCTCGAAAGCTGTGATTTCCGGTACCGCCCCCACCCATTTTTCAATCTCTACCGAGGCGGTCTGCGCTGCGCAGCCTTGCGACAGGCTCGACGACCCGATGTCTTCGGTCACGACATTGGGGTTGCCGTGTTTTTCCAGGCATCGGGGCTGGGCCTTGTTCAGCGGGTCGTACCAGGCCCCCGTGGCGATTTGCACCACGCCGGTTCGAATGTCGTCGGACACAATCACCCCCGCCAGAAACGCCCCACGCTCATTCCAGACCTTGACCACATCACCCTCGGAAATGCCGCGCGCCCGGGCATCCTGGCGATTGAGGGTCAGCGGTTCCCGCCCCTGCACTTTCGACGCCTGACTGTAGCTACCATGGTCGTACTGGCTGTGCAGGCGGGTTTTCGGCTGGTTTGACAACAGGTGCAACGGGAACGTCTTGGGTGGCGTGTCGAGCCAGACCGGGTGGCCCGGGCAGTCGGCGTAGCCAAAGCCTGCAATCCGCTCGCTGAAGATTTCGATCCTGCCCGATGGCGTCGGCAATCGATTGGCCACCGGGTCCTCACGAAACGCCTGAAGCAGCACGGTATCGCTGGGTGGGTAGTCGATCTCGAACAGCCCGTCGCGCCAGAACTGATCGTAATCCGGGAGCGCGATGCCAAAGCTGTTGGCCCGCTGGTGGGATTCGTCGTAGATAAAGCGCAGCCATTGACCCGCATCGCGCCCTTCGGTGAAGACGCTCTCGAAATCCAGACGTCGGGAGAGGTCCGCCAGAATCGAATAATCGTCCCGCGACTCGCCCACCGGCTCGATGGCTTGCTTCATGGCAATCATGTAGCGGTCAGATGCCGCGCTGCCAATGTCATCGCGCTCCAGCGCCGTCGTGGCGGGCAGCACGATGTCAGCGTATTTGGCCTGAGCGGTCCAGTACTGTTCGTGGACGATGATGGTTTCCGGACGCTCCCAGGCTTCCAGCAACCGGTTCAAATCCTGATGGTGATGGAAGATGTTACCCCCGGCCCAGTACACCAGCCGAATATCGGGGTAGTGCAGCCGCTGGCCGTTGTAGTCGAAGGGCGCGCCGGGGTTGAGCAGCATGTCAGTGACCCGCGCCACGGGAATGAAATCCTTCACCGGGTTCACGCCTTGAGAAAAGCGCGGGCCTGAAAACGCCTTGCGCCCACTGCCGGTGTTGTTCATGCAGCCGTAACCCAACCCGAATCCGCCGCCCGGCAGGCCGATCTGCCCCAGCATCGCGGCGAGGGTCACGGTCATCCAGAAGGGCTGCTCGCCGTGCACCGAACGTTGCAGCGAATAGGCGATGTTGATCATCGTGCGTTTGCTGGCCATCTCTCGTGCCATCGTGGTAATGCGCGACGCGGGTATGTCAGTCAGCGCGGCCGCCCACTTCGGGGTTTTGGCGATGCCGTCTACGCGGCCTTGGAGGTACTCGATGAAGCGTTCGTGCCCCACGGTGTAACGCTGTAAAAAGTCTTCGTGGTGCAGACCCTCGTCGACCAGCACCCAGCACAGCGCCATCATCAGCGCCGTGTCACTCCCTGGCCGAACAGCCAGCCACTCGTTGTGTCGAGGGCCGACCAGATCGTCTCGCAGCGGGCTGACGTTCACGAACCTCACCCCGGCCTCGGACATCCGCTGAATCCCGCCCTCGACCAAATGATCGCTGGCGCCACCGGGGCTGCATTGGGCGTTCTTGACCGGCAGCCCGCCAAAGGCCACGAACAGCTCGCAATGCTGCGCCAGGTTCTGCCAGGAGGTGTGCGCCGCCAGCAGCCAATCCATATTGCCGACGATGTGAGGCATCAGCACCCGACCGGCGCCGAGGCTGTAGCTGTCAACGCTGTACACGTAGCCGCCAAACCCATTGAGGAAGCGGTGCAGCTGGCTTTGCGCATGATGAAAACGTCCGGCGCTGCCCCAACCGTAGCTGCCACCGAAAATCGCCCGGTTGCCGTGCTCGCCCTTGACTCGGGAGAGCTCGCTGGCGACCAGTTCCAGCGCCGTTTCCCACGGCACTTCGACGAACCCTTCCTGCCCTCGCAAATGCGGACTGCGCAATGCCGGGTGATCGCCGAAGCGCTCCAGAAAACTGCGGCGTATCGCCGGGCGACGAATCCGTGTGGGCGAATCGATGGCCCCCGGAATCGAATCGCCGATGGGCGACGGATCGGCATCCCACGACACCGGCTCCATCGCGTCGAGCCGTCCATTCACAACACGCGGGCGATAAGCGCCCCAATGCAACGACGTGAAACTCATGCCCCGAACACTCCCCCATCCTGCTCATCGAAAACCGCGTGTGGTGCCCTTAACGCTGCGCCTGTGTCGCCCCGGCCTCTGGCGTCCCGAGCACGGCACTGAACGAATCGTCGAATACATTGGCAGCCGGATAGGATTTCGTCAGCCCCTCTTTGTTGAAGAAGTCGATAGTCTGCTGGGCCTGAGCGATGGATTGCGGCGAAATGGGCACCACGGTGGTCGCCGAACGCTCGAACCAGCCCCGCGCCACATCAGGATCGGCCTTGCTCAACGCCGCCCAGGCCGTGGCATACGCATCGGTGTTCTGCTTGTTGGCCACCGACCAGGCGCGCGCTTTCTGCAAGCGCTGAATGAAGTCGGTGATCTGCGCACGTTTGTCCTTGATGGCTTTGTCATTGGCGACGATGAAACTCTGCGCCGGGATCAACGTATTGGCCGTTGCCAGCACGTGAGCGCCTTGTCGCTCCTGCTGAATGACGTAGGGGTCCCACGTGGCGATGGCGTCCACGGAACCGCCGTCCAGCGCATGGGATGCGTCGAGCGCGCTCAGATAGCGATACTCCACGGCATCGCGCGCCACGCCGGCTTTGTCCAACGCGGTGAGCATCAACTGCTGGCTCCATGAACCTTTCCAGATCGCCAGACGCTTGCCTTTGAGGTCTGCCACCGATTTGATCGACGAATCCTTGCCCACTACGATCGCCACGCCTTCCAGATTTTGCCGGGAAATGCCGATGACCTTGATCGGCGCCCCCAACGCGCCGAGAAACAGAACGGGAGCGTCGCCCAACAGGCCCACGTCCAGCGCGCCGACGTTCAAGGCCTCGGCCACCGGAGAACCGGCCGTGAATTGCTTCCACTCCAGCGAATACGGCAGGTCTTTCAGCACACCGGCTGCCTCCATGACGGTGCGGGCGCCGTAGCTCTGATCGCCAACGGTCAAGTCGGCGGCATGGGTAGACGCTATAAAAGCGGAGAAGCAAAAGGCAGATAACGCGTTGCGCAGCAGACGGGATTTGATCGACACGAGTGGTCTCCACAGGGGTTCCATCGGAACCGGTTCATGAACATGAATACCGGTCCGCCTGTGCGGTCGCCGACTGATCGCCTCGGGCCAAGCGCGAAGCTCAGTGCGGCGGGATAGAACCATAACATCGCCTTCAGCATTAAATAAATTCATTATTGTTATAAGCAAATATGCCAATTCATCAATACACCCGCAGCACGCATGGAGACTTCCCTGAGCACGCCTCAATGGATTGCTGATCGACAAGACTCTGCCAGTGATGAAAAATGTCGCTTTTGTCTCGGGACACGCTCTTCTCCCCGATGACCCATCGCGTCACGAGGTCTTGCATGCCCACGCCCGTCATCACCCAGGAACACCTACCCGATTACTGCATGGCGATCCTCTTCGGGTTGGTGACGGCGTTTCCCGGCAAAGGCAGAACGTCGCTGCTCAAACTGGTGCGCGCAGTGGGCGTCGAGGATGCCGATGGCCATCTGATCGACGCCGACAGCCTGCTGCCAATACTGGAATCCCTGGAGGATGCGGGTTGGGTCATGCTGGAGGAGCGGCACGAAGGACGCTATTACGCCGTTACCGCAGAGAAACGAAACCGGGTGTTGAGGAGCTTCCTGGAATCGCCGGACTACGGTCTCTGGATGCAGGAGATTTTCGACAGCCTGCCGCAGCTCAGTGCGTGGCAGACCCCCACCCGGTCACGAATCCTGCAAGATCTTTGGTTTCACCTGCTGGGCCACAACCTCGGAGGGCTGGCGGACTCACTGTCGCTGGCGTCCCCCCTCTTCACCCTCGCCCAATCCCCGGCTGAACACCCGATGTATGCGCTGCAACGCGATCCGGACGGACTGCAGGTGTTTGCTGAGTTCAGCGACGACATGCGACGCCTGCTGTTGGAGGATCACCTCAGCCTGCTCAACTTCTACCTCGCCCCAGCGGGGCAAAGCTATTCGCTGGCACTGCGCGAGATGGAAGCCCGCCCCCATCCGTCATTGGGGGTCGAGTTGGCATTGCAGGCGCTGTGGCGCGGCGATTGGGACACCCTTGAATACGTCGAGATGGAAGAGACAGCGCTCCTGCAACAGGTGATTCACCTGACGCTGCGAGGCCAGGTCAGCGACACACTGCTTCTGCTGCGCGCCTGGCTGGCGGAAATGCGCAAGCTCACCAAAAAGCGCAAGATTGATCTGCCGCCTATCCTCAATGCGTTCTACTGCCTGACGCTCTTTGCAGAAAACGATCCCAAGCAACGCGCCTCGCTCAAGCAGGCCGTGGCGCTGGGCAACAAGGAACGATACGGTGAGGCCTACGAGGTTTTCCCCTACCTGATGGCCCAGCTCGCGGGAGAAAAATCCCCCCCACTCCCGTCCTTCGCCCACATCACATTAAATGGGCTGCATGGCCTGCTGGTGGCCATCACGCTGTACTGGCTCGACTCGCCCCATGCGCGCACCGACGCCTGGCGCATCAAGCTGGAGGACTGCCGCGACGAGCTGCAACGCGATCAGTATCTGTGGCTCGCCGCTGAGTTCGACGCGTTGATCGCCGTGCAATTCGGCACGCCCCGGCAATTCGCCGAACTGCATCAGGCCGCCGGTCTTCGCCCGCTCGTCACGCTTCTGCATCGCCAGGAAGCCTGGGAGCACGCCCTGAGTGCCCTCAGCCAGCTTCGCCCCGGCAAGACAACCGCAACACCTGCCGCCGATGAAAAAAACACGCGCCTGGCCTGGCACGTGCTTCTCGACGGCTATTGGGAAAAAGTCGAACCCCGTGAACAGAAGCGCAATGCCAAAGGGCAATGGAGCAGCGGGCGTGCTGTCTCGCTTAAACGTCTGGTGGAAGATGGCCCGGCCATGGATTTCCTGTCCGAGCAGGACCGTCAGACCATCGGCGTGATTCAGGTGAGCTATCAGTACAGCAACCCCGAATACGAACTCCCCGCGTCCAAGGCCCTGCCGCGACTGGTCGGCCACCCAGCGGTGTTCTGGCGAGACGCCCCCGACGTGCGCATCGACTTGCAGGCAGGCCAGGCGTCACTGCACCTGCACGCCAGCGCCGAGAAGATTCGCGTGCACCTTGAGCCCCTGGGTCTGCTTGAAGCGAGTGAAACCTTCGTCCAGAAGGAAACCACCACGCGCCTGCTGATTTACCCGATCAGCCGCGAGTTGCGGAAAATCGCTGAAATCGTCGGCGAAGGGCTGGTCGTGCCCGCGTCGGCCAAAGAACAGTTGATCGAAGTGGTGAGCGCCATCGCCCCGCTGCTGCCGATCCATTCGGACATGCCAGAGCTGACCGGGCACCTGGACCGCGAGCCCGCCGACACACGGCTTTATGCCCATCTGCTGCCATTGGCCGAAGGCTTGCGTCTGCAGTTGTTGGTACGCCCGCAGGCCGATGGCAGCTGGTTCCGCCCTGGCCAGGGCGCCGAAAATCTGCTCGCCGAACGGGATGGCAAGCCGCTGCAAGTCTGCCGGGATCTGGCGGCTGAGCGACGCGCTCTGGAGCAGGTGCTGCTCGCGTGCCCGGGCCTCGCCAACGCCGACAGCGACGGCCAGGAATGGCAGCTGGATCAGCCGCAACACGCGCTGCAATTGTTGAGCGAGCTGCATGCGCTGGACGGCGAACACCTGCACTGCATCTGGCCGGAAGGCGAGCGGATGCGGATCAAGGCGCGATCAGGCCTGAAAAACCTCAATATCGGTCTGCGCCAGCAGGGTGACTGGTTCGTGGTACAGGGCAACATCACCCTTGACGACGGCCGCGTGCTTGAACTTCGTGAGCTGCTCAAGCTGATGGAAGCCAGCCCCGGCCGCTTCCTCAAGCTCAACGAGCGCGACTGGCTGGCCCTTGATGACAGCCTGCGAAAACGCCTCGACGAACTGGCGCACCTGGCTGACCGGGTCACCGATCAGGGCTTGCGCCTCAGCGCGCTGACCTCGCCCCTGTTGGCCGATCTGGCGCAGGAGGTCGGCCAGTTCGAGGCGGATGCAAGCTGGCAATCGCACCTTGAGCGGCTGCAATCCTTGCGCGAGTACCAGCCGCAAGTGCCTGGCACGCTGCAAGCCGAATTGCGCGACTATCAACACGACGGGTTCGTCTGGCTTTCACGTCTCGCCCACTGGGGCGTCGGCGCGTGTCTGGCGGACGACATGGGGTTGGGCAAAACCGTGCAGACCCTTGCGCTGTTGTTGCAGCGCGCCAGCCTCGGCCCCCAATTGGTCGTGGCGCCGACGTCGGTCACGCTCAACTGGCAGGCGGAAAGCCTGCGTTTCGCACCCAGCCTCAACGTGCGGGTGTATCAACAGCAGCGCAGCCTGGCTGACTTGGGGCCGGGGGACCTGGTCATCGTCAGCTATGGATTGCTGCAACTTGACGCGGAACTGTTCATGGCTCAACGCTGGAGCAGTGTCGTGCTGGACGAAGCGCAAGCGATCAAGAACGCTCAAACCAAGCGTTCGCAATCCGTCATGACGCTGGAGTCCGATTTCCGCATGGTCGCCACCGGCACCCCATTGGAAAACCACCTCGGCGAGCTGTGGAACCTGTTCCGCTTCATCAATCCGGGGTTGCTCGGCAGTCAGGACAGTTTCGCCGCCCGCTTCGCCACCCCCATCGAACAGGGTGACGTCGGTGCGCGTCGGGCACTCAAGGCGCTGATCCAGCCGTTCATCCTCCGTCGTCTGAAAAGCCAGGTGCTCGAAGAGCTTCCGGCCCGCACCGAGATCACCTACAAGGTGCCGCTGTCCGACGAAGAAGCCCATCAATACGAAGCGTTGCGTCGACAGGCGGTGGATCATCTGTCCCGCCTTGATCCAAAGGCCGGTAAATCCATGCAGGTACTGGCGGAAATCACCCGCCTGCGCCGCTTCTGCTGTCACCCGTCGCTGGTCCTGCCGGGCTCAACCTTGCAAAGCAGCAAGCTGGAAGCCTTCAAGGAAATCGTCGATGAGTTATTGGAGAACCGCCACAAGGCGCTGGTGTTCAGCCAGTTCGTCGACCACCTGAGCATCGTCCGCGCCTGGCTCGATCAGCAGGGCATCGCGTATCAATACCTCGACGGCTCCACCCCGCCCAAGGAACGGCAAAGCCGAGTCAACGCTTTTCAGGCAGGCGTCGGCGGCATCTTTCTGATCAGCCTGAAAGCGGGCGGCAGCGGTTTGAACCTGACTGCGGCGGATTATGTGATCCACCTCGATCCGTGGTGGAACCCTGCTGTGGAAGACCAGGCCAGCGACCGCGCCCACCGCATGGGCCAACAACGCCCCGTGACGATCTACCGCCTGGTGACTGAAAACAGCATCGAAGAACAGATCGTCGGGCTGCACGGGCACAAGCGCGATCTGGCTGACAGTTTGCTGGACGGCGGGGAAATCAGCGCGAAGCTGGATGCAGATGCGCTGTTGGAATTGCTGAAAGGCTAGATGCAAAGGTGAGGGCTTCGGCTAGGCCCTCACCTTTTCAACGATCAGGGCTGACGACACAGCGCCCCAAAAAACGCGCATAAAAAAACGCCGCTCTGTTGAGCGGCGTTTTTTTGAATTTGGAGCGGGAAACGAGACTCGAACTCGCGACCCCGACCTTGGCAAGGTCGTGCTCTACCAACTGAGCTATTCCCGCAATATGGCGTCCCCTAGGGGACTCGAACCCCTGTTACCGCCGTGAAAGGGCGGTGTCCTAGGCCACTAGACGAAGGGGACACTGCCTGAAACACCATGGTGTTGTGTTTCAGTTCCAGACTCACATCCGAAGATGCGTTCTGGTTTCACTCAACCCTGCCCTTAGGCAAAGCTGCTTAAAATTGGAGCGGGAAACGAGACTCGAACTCGCGACCCCGACCTTGGCAAGGTCGTGCTCTACCAACTGAGCTATTCCCGCATTGGCGTCCCCTAGGGGACTCGAACCCCTGTTACCGCCGTGAAAGGGCGGTGTCCTAGGCCACTAGACGAAGGGGACACGCTACAACAATCACTCCCTGCTGCGCTTCGCTGTGTGCTTTACGCTGCAAGTGGCGCGCATTCTATGGATGGTTGGAAGGGTCGTCAACCCCTCTATGAAAATTTATTCAAATCAATGACTTCGCCCTCTATTTCAGTCAACCACGGCCGATAGCGGTGTAGGCGAAAGCGCTTCTATATAGAGTGGCGCGACCAGCGCCCTTTCCGTGCCAGTGCATAGCCACTACACTCGGCGCAAAATCAATTAGATCGAGGTTTGTACGGTGACACCACTGATTATCACCCTGATGGTTGTAGCAGGCATCGTACTCCTGGTCGCAATCGGCTATCTGAATCACGTCGCCGAGCAGAAAAAGGTCGAGCGCGCTCGCACTCTCGTCGAACTCAATGATCGTCTGCGCCGTTGCAGCGAGTTGTCCGAAACCTTCCCCGGTCAACTGATGAGCCCTGCGCTCAAGCTGCTGCTGGTGCGGCTGGAATTGAACGTGGTCAAGCGCCTGATTGCGCTGGAGCGACGCAATAACCCTGGCATTCAAGAGCACGAAAAAGAGCTGGAAGCGCTGATCGCCCAAGGCGACAACATCAAGATCAGCAATCCGACCAGCCCGATTCAGACCGAAGCCAAGGCCAAGGACGTGCGCTTTCTGCTGGAAGCGATGCACGGCCAGGTCACTCGCGCCGCCCACGACGGGTTCCTGCAGACCGCTGAAGCCAAGCACTGGGTTCGCGAGATTCGCAGCATGCTGGTGCTGCTGCACATCGAGTTCTTCAACAACCTGGGGCAGCAGGCACTGAATCAGGATCAGCCGGGTCAGGCGCGTCTGGCGTTCGAGCGTGGTGTGCAGTATCTGAAGAATCAGCCGGAACCGGCTCCGTGGAAAACCCACCTGCAAGCGATGGAGCGCCAATTGGCGCGGGTCAACGCGATGGTGCTGGACCAGATCGCACCGACCGAAGACGACAACAACGAGCTGACGGCAGGTTTGAAAGCGGACGAGGTCGATGCCGAATGGAAGAAGAAGGCCATCTACGACTGATGGCGTGACCCGATCCATCGCATCGCGAATGAATTCGCTCCTACAGATGAATCCGCGTCAGACCCTGCACCTCAGGCGACGCGGCACCTCCGTAGGAGCGAATTCATTCTGGGCGGCATTCCGACGAGAGGCCGGTACAGCCACTACAGACTCGTCGCCTGAAACACCCCATCGCGAATGAATTCGCTCCTACAGATTTCCTAGACACGCATCCGCGTCGCTTCAGCAATCCGTCAATCTCAGAAAAATCGCCGCCAACGCTTCGATCCCTGCCTGATCTGCATCGCTGAATCGCTCCAGGCTCGGACTGTCCAGGTCCAATACCCCGATCAAACGCCCCTCCTTGACCAATGGCACGACCAGTTCGCTGTTGGACGCGCTGTCACACGCGATGTGGCCGGGGAATTCGTGCACGTCGAGCACGCGTTGGGTCTCGCGAGTCGCTGCCGCAGTACCGCATACGCCCTTGCCGAACGGAATGCGCACACAGGCGATTTGCCCTTGAAATGGCCCCAACACCAGTTCTTCGTTGCGGTTGAGGTAGAAACCGGCCCAGTTCAAATCTTCCAGCTGGGTATACAGAAACGCTGAAAACTGCGCGGCATTGGCGATGAAGTCGCGCTCGTCCGCGAGCAGGGATTCCAGTTGTGCCGTGAGCAGGCGATAGCCGTCGAGACCCTCGCCCGTTGCGTTCAAATCGATCATGGATGTTGCTCCAGCATTTTCAAACCCACCCAATAACGGGCGAACTGATAGGCGCAGCGGCCGTTGCGGTTGCCGCGACCGGTTGCCCAGCGCACGGCCAGAATGTCGAGTTCGTGATCGCGCTGCCACTGCAACCCGGCCTTGGCCGCCAGTTCACCGACCCAATGTTCCACCACGTTCAGGAAGTGCTCCTGAGTGAACGGGTAGAACGACAGCCACAGCCCGAAACGGTCGGACAGGGCAATCTTGTCTTCCACGGCTTCGCTCGGATGGATTTCGCCGTCCTCGCCGCGCTGCCAGTGGGCGTTGTCGCTCTCTTTTTCCGGTACCAGATGGCGGCGGTTGGAGGTGGCGTAGAGCAGGACGTTATCGGGCGCCTGCTCCAACGAACCATCCAGTACGCTTTTGAGCACGCGATAATCGCCCTCGCCGGACTCGAACGACAGATCGTCGCAAAACAGCACGAAACGCTGCGGCAGCTTCTGTAATTGCTCGACCACTCGCGGCAAATCCCCGAGATGATCCCGCTCGATCTCGATCAGTCGCAGACCGACCTTGGCGTGTTCGGCGAGCAAGGCGCGCACCAGCGACGATTTGCCTGTGCCCCGCGAACCCCACAACAAAGCGTGGTTGGCAGGCAGGCCGTCGATGAACTGCTGGGTATTGCGGCCCAGTTGCTCGCGCTGCTGATCGACGCCGATAAGGTCGGACAGGCGCATGTCCAGCGTCACGTCCAGTGGCATCAGATAACCGCTGCGCCCTTCGCGCACCCAACGTGCTGCAAGGGATGTTTCCCAATCCACCGGCTCACGAACGGCTGGCAAGAGCGGTTCAAGTCGCGCCAGAACCGATTCGGCGCGCTCCAGAAATGCGTTCAATCGAGAATCCACGATTTCTCCTTGATTTAACGGGTTAAAGGCGTTGTGCGATCAGCTATGCTTGGCCCGCAATGGACACAAGAAGTGCACGTGCCCCATGGATCAAGCGCCCCTATGGATATTCGACTTACCCACCGACTGTCGTACAAACAGGTCCGTTTGACCGTTCTGCTCGGCTTTCTATTGGGAACGCTGTTCAGCCTGATACAAATTGCAATCGATTATGCCAGCGAAGACGCTTCTATCGATCGTGAAATTCGCTCGTTGCTGCAAATCAGCCACAACCCGGCGTCGCGCGTCGCCTACAACATCGACGCCGAGCTCGCGCAAGAGCTGACCCTTGGCTTGCTTCGCTCCCCGGCCGTGATCGGTGCTCGGCTGATGGACAACAACAATGTGTTGCTGGCGTCCGTCACACGGCCGCCAGCAGAAAGCCCCTATCGCCTGATCAGCGACGGCCTGTTCGGCCAGAGCCGTGAGTTCGTGGATGTCCTGCACTTGGATCACATGCCGAACGAAGCCATCGGCGCCCTGTACCTGGATGTCGACACCTACGCGTTCGGCAGCCATTTTCTGCAACGGGCGGTGATCACGTTGCTTGGCGGCTTTGTCCGCAGCCTGGTGTTTGCCGGGATTCTATTGGGATTGTATTACCTGACCCTGACCAAACCGCTGACCGGGGTCATCCGCGCCCTGTCCAGCCGCGACTCCCGCAGCCCCACACAAACGCCACTGCCCTGCCCGCCCGGCCATGAAAACGACGAAATCGGCGTGCTGGTGCAAGTGGCGAATCAGCAGTTCGAAAACGTGGCGAGTGAGTTCTGCCGTCGTCGAGACGCTGAGAACCGCTTGACCGAGCACCTCAACGAGCTGGAAAACGTGGTCTCCGCCCGCACCCTAGAGCTCAAGTCCAGCAACGCGCGCCTCAGCCAGTCCAACGAAGAGCTACAGCTTGCCCGCAGCACGGCACTGGACATGGCCCACGCCCGCTCGGCCTTTCTGGCGCACATGAGCCATGAGATCCGCACCCCGCTCAACGGTCTGCTGGGCATGCTGGCGTTGTCACTGGACGGCCCGCTCAGCGCGGAACAACGTCAGCAACTGTCCATCGCCCATGACTCGGGCAAGGTGCTGGTGGAGCTGCTCAACGACATCCTCGACCTGTCGAAATTCGACGCGGGCCAGTTAGAGCTGGAGCGCATCCCGTTCGACCTCGGCACCCTGATCGAAGACACCGCCAATCTGCTCTCGCAAAACGCCGCGCCCAGCGTTGAGCTGACATGCCTGATCGATCCCCGCTTCCCGGCGTTGGTCATGGGCGACCCAACGCGTGTACGGCAAGTCGTCAGCAACCTGCTGTCGAATGCGCTGAAGTTCACCCGTGCCGGGCGTGTGGACGTGCGCCTGAGTCAGCAGGGCAGCAAAGTGCGCATCGAAGTGTGCGACACCGGCATCGGCATCCCTCAGGACGCACAGGCGAAGATTTTCGAGCCATTCACCCAGGCCGAAGCCGCCATCACCCGCCAGTACGGCGGCACTGGGCTGGGGCTGACCCTGACCCACAATTTGTGTAAAGCGATGGACGGGCAACTGAATATCGAATCCACCCCCGGCGTCGGAAGCCGCTTCTACGCCGATCTGCCGCTACCGGCCCACACGCCAGCCCCCGTGTGGCCCGCGCTCAAAGGCCATGTGGTGGTGGTCAGCGCCAAGGGCAGCGGCCTGACGGAGCTGCTCAGCCGCTTGCTGCCGGAATGGGGCATTGATTACCGGCACTTTTCGGCGAACCACTCACAACCCAATGTACAGCCTGATCTGCTGATCACTGATTGCCCGGAATGCCTGGTGGGGATGCGCCCTGGAACGGGCATTCCGATTCTGCTGGTGACGGCGTATGGCAATTTCATGCCAGCTGATCAGGTCATCGCCCTGGCGCCACTGCATCAACAGGCGCGCCCCCTGTCGCGGCAGATTTTGCATCAAGCGTTGCGGCAAAGCCTGCACGTCGAGGACGTTTTGAACGGCGATCGCCTGCCCAGCCCGAAACCAGTGGCCCACCGTGCGCGCATTCTGTTGGTCGAAGACAACCCGGTGAACCAATTGGTCGCGAAGGGCATGTTGAGCAAGTTGGGGTGTGACGTGGTGGTCACCAGCCACGGCGACGAAGCGATACAACAACTTGAGCGCAATCACTTCGATCTGGTGCTGATGGACTGCAACATGCCGGTGCTGGATGGCTACGAAGCAACACGCCTGATTCGCCAGAGCGGCAAATGGCCCGACCTGCCTATCATCGCCCTGACCGCCAACGCCATGCCCGAAGAGCGAGAGCATTGCCGGAACGCGGGGATGAATGACTATCTAGCGAAGCCGTTTCACAAGGAAGAGCTGGTGAACATGCTGGATCAGTGGACAGCAGCTTCGAGCGTCAAGCTTTAAGCGACAGGTTGATCAGCGCCAGGCTTGCAGCTTGACGCTTGACGCGCGCGGCGGCTTTATCTGAGCAGCGCTTCAATATCCGACTTCAGCTCTTCCGGCTTGGTCAGCGGCGCGTAACGCTTGACCAGCTTGCCGTCGCGACCCACGAGAAATTTGGTGAAGTTCCACTTGATGCGCTCGGAGCCCAGCAGCCCGGGCGCCTGTTTCTTCAACTGCACGAACAACGGATGAGCGTCGCTGCCGTTGACGTCGATCTTCTTGAACAGCGGAAAACTGACCCCGTAATTCAGCTCGCAAAACTCGGAAATCGCGCCTTCGTTGCCGGGTTCCTGTTTCCCGAACTGGTTGCAGGGGAAGCCCAGCACCACCAGCCCACGATCTTTATAGGTCTGCCACAGCTCTTCGAGCCCCTTGTATTGCGGAGTGAAGCCGCACTTGCTGGCGGTGTTCACGACCAGCACCGCCTTGCCTACGTAATCGGCAAGGGTCTTTTGCTCGCCCTTGATCGTCTGCACCGGGATGTTCAGCAACTGTTCGCTCATGGCCGCGTCTCGAAAGGATCAAACCGCCAAATTAGCGCGCCAGTGGTTGGCGCGCCATTCAATTGTTCAGCGTGATATCACGGCATCAGGCAGCGCGGGGCACCAGATCCAGGCACACCGAGTTGATGCAGTAGCGCAGTCCGGTCGGCGGCGGGCCGTCAGGAAAGACATGGCCCAAGTGGGCGTCGCACTTGGCACACACCACTTCGGTGCGAATCATGCCGTGGCTCACGTCGCGCACTTCCACCACCGCGCTGCCTTCGAGCGGCGCGTAAAAACTCGGCCAGCCGCAGCCTGAATCGAACTTGGTGGTTGAGTCGAACAAGGCTTCGTTGCAGCACACGCAGTGGTAAACACCATCGGTCTTGGTGCTGTTGTATTTGCCGGTGAAGGGTCGCTCGGTGGCCTTCAGACGGCAGACCTGGTACTGCTCTGGGTCGAGCATCTGTTTCCATTCTTCGAGGGATTTTTCCAGCTTGTCCACGGGTACACCTCCACCATTCAAAAAGCCCGATCTGTGTCTTTTCCACGGGTCGGGTGGCACGTATGATTGCGCCTTCGTTGGACGCCAGTCTGTCACCGGCCTTCAAGGCATACAAATTCATTTTGATGGCGTCGTGCTCAGCGGTTCGCGCTCCTCTCTCACGGCGAACCCTTTTATTGTCGGGATCAATCACATGCAGTTCAGCAAATCGAACAAGCTCGCCAACGTCTGCTACGACATTCGCGGGCCCGTGCTCAAGCACGCCAAACGCCTGGAAGAGGAAGGCCATCGCATCCTCAAGCTGAACATCGGCAACCCGGCGCCGTTTGGTTTCGAGGCGCCGGACGAAATCCTGCAGGACGTGATCCGCAACCTGCCGACCGCACAGGGCTACAGCGACTCCAAGGGCCTGTTCAGCGCGCGCAAGGCCGTGATGCAGTACTACCAGCAAAAGCAGGTCGAGGGTGTCGGTATCGAAGACATCTACCTGGGCAACGGCGTGTCCGAGCTGATCGTGATGTCGATGCAGGCGCTGCTGAACAACGGTGACGAAGTGCTGGTGCCGGCCCCTGACTACCCGCTGTGGACCGCAGCGGTCGCCCTGTCCGGTGGCAGCCCCGTCCATTACCTCTGTGACGAGCAGGCCAACTGGTGGCCTGATCTGGACGACATCAAGGCCAAGATCACGCCGAACACCAAGGCGATGGTGATCATTAACCCGAACAACCCGACCGGCGCCGTCTATTCGAAAGAAGTGTTGCTGGGCATGCTGGAAATCGCTCGCCAGCACAACCTGGTGGTGTTCTCTGACGAAATCTACGACAAGATTCTGTACGACGACGCCGTGCACATCTGCACCGCGTCGCTGGCGCCGGATTTGCTGTGCCTGACCTTCAACGGTCTGTCGAAGTCCTATCGCGTGGCCGGTTTCCGCTCCGGCTGGATCGCCATTTCCGGTCCGAAGCACAACGCCCAGAGCTACATCGAAGGCATCGACATCCTGGCCAATATGCGCCTGTGCGCCAACGTGCCGAGCCAGCATGCGATCCAGACCGCGTTGGGGGGCTATCAGAGCATCAACGACCTGATTCTGCCGCCAGGCCGCCTGCTGGAACAGCGCAACCGGACCTGGGAACTGCTCAATGACATTCCCGGCGTCAGCTGCGTGAAGCCGATGGGCGCGCTGTACGCGTTCCCGCGCATCGACCCGAAAGTCTGCCCGATCCACAACGACGAGAAGTTCGCGCTGGACCTGCTGCTGTCCGAGAAGCTGCTGATCGTTCAAGGCACGGCATTCAACTGGCCATGGCCGGACCACTTCCGCGTAGTGACCTTGCCACGTGTGGATGACCTGGAAGCGGCAATTGGCCGTATCGGTAACTTCCTCAAGACGTACAAGCAATAACGGTGCGTTTGTGCCGAGCATGCCCACGCCCTGCGTGGGCATGCGTCCACTGACGTTCCGCTTCACCCCGGCAACGGACGCAGAGCGTCCTACGCGGCGTTACCACACCGAGCCTGTGAATGATCGGACAACGATCAGGCCATGCAGCCCCCGATTCAAACAATGGCGCTACCGCCACCCTCCCGCTCAGGGTCCATAATGACCCGGGCGATGCAAACGACACAGTTTGAAATAGTCGCCCGGTTGAATACCCACCGACATCACCTTATATACCCCGCAACGCGTTACACATTCTTCACGAGGAGAAATTCCACACCATGATGCGCATCTTGCTGTTCTTGGCCACTAACCTTGCGGTCGTGCTGATTGCCAGCATCACCTTGAGCCTGTTTGGCTTCAATGGGTTCATGGCGGCCAACGGGGTTGACCTCAACCTCAATCAGCTGCTGATTTTCTGCGCCGTTTTTGGTTTCGCTGGCTCGCTGTTCTCGCTGTTCATCTCCAAGTGGATGGCGAAGATGAGCACCGGGACCGAAATCATCACCCAACCCCGCACCCGCCATGAACAATGGCTGCTGCAAACCGTTGAACAACTGTCCCGCGACGCTGGCATCAAGATGCCGGAAGTCGGGATTTTTCCGGCCTACGAAGCGAACGCCTTCGCCACCGGCTGGAACAAGAACGATGCACTGGTCGCTGTCAGCCAGGGCTTGCTGGAGCGCTTTTCGCCCGACGAAGTGAAAGCCGTGCTGGCCCACGAAATCGGCCACGTCGCCAACGGTGACATGGTGACACTGGCGCTGGTTCAAGGCGTGGTGAACACCTTCGTGATGTTCTTCGCGCGGATCATCGGCAACTTCGTCGATAAAGTGATCTTCAAGAACGAAGAAGGCCGTGGCATGGCGTTCTACATCGCGACCATCTTCGCCGAGATCGTCCTGGGCTTCCTGGCCAGCGCCATCGTCATGTGGTTCTCGCGCAAACGCGAATACCGCGCAGACGACGCCGGTGCCCGCCTCGCCGGTACAGGCGCGATGATCAGCGCCTTGCAGCGCCTGCGTTCGGAACAAGGCGTGCCAGTGCAGATGCCCGACAGCCTGACGGCGTTCGGCATCAACGGCGGCTTGAAGCATGGCCTGGCGGGTCTGTTCATGAGCCACCCAGCGCTGGAAGACCGCATCGAGGCGTTGCGTCGTCGGGGTTGATACGGCGCACCGCAGGTACAAGAAAGGGCGACTTCGGTCGCCCTTTCTTTTGCCATGAAAACCGTTCTACGGCCGAGGCAGGCCTCCGTTGTTACCGCCGAAACAGCCGATACGCATACTCCATCAAACGCGTCGCGCCCGCCTGTTTGAACTTGGGGCTTTGCTCCAACACGTCGCCCTCGCCGACCATTTTCACTCGCCATTCCGGCGACAGCAGTTGCTGCACTTCATCTTCATCCACCGAAAACGGCGGGCCGTCGACCTGAGACTGATCGTAGTCCAGGGTGATCAGCAGACCGCGAGAGTCTTGGGCCATGAGGCGATTGATCTGCTCGACGTAACGCCAGCGCATGTCTGACGGCAGCGCAATGATTGCGGCTCGGTCGTACCACGCAGTGCAATGCCCGACGTCCTTCGGTTTGAGCGCGAAGAAATCACCGCACCAGATTTCGACGTTCTTGTGGGCGTAAACCTTGAACGCACCGCGGGTTTCGATCTCCGGTAAAAACCCGTTTTCGCTGAACCAGGCCTGGACCGCCTTCTCGGAAAGCTCGGCGCCGAGCACCTGCAGTCCTTGATCGGCCAGCCAATTGATGTCGACGGTCTTTCCGCACAGCGGCACCAGAACGCGCTCACCGGGCTTTACGTTCAATTCAGGCCACAGCTTCACAAGATACGGATTCACCTCTGACTGATTGAAGCCAATCTGATTGATCGCCCAACGCTCATGCCAAAACTGTGGCTCCATAAATGCTCCTGATATTTCGATCAAACGGCACAAAAACTTATATTAGATTTAGATCAATGATCTGCCTGATCATGGCCACTATCTTATACGCTCAGGACGCCCGCACATGTTCCCTAGCCTGTTCATTTCTCATGGCTCCCCAATGCTTGCGCTGGAACCCGGCGAGAGTGGCCCGGCGTTGCGGCGTCTGGCGGCTTCCATGCCTCGGCCAAAAGCTATTGTGATCGTCTCCGCGCACTGGGAAAGCAATGACTTGCGCGTCAATGGCAATCCGCAACCGGAAACCTGGCATGACTTCGGCGGTTTCCCCGCTGCGTTGTTTGCCGTCCAATACCCCGCGTCCGGCCATCCCGAGACGACGCAACGGGTGGTGGATTTATTGGCAGCCGCTGATTTGCCTGCCGTTGTGGACAGCCGCCGTCCCTTTGACCACGGCGTCTGGGTGCCGTTGTCGTTGATGTACCCTCAGGCCGACATCCCGGTCGTGCAGGTGTCGCTGCCAACGCGCATGGGGCCTGAGCTGCAGACTCGCGTCGGCAAAGCGCTGAGCCAATTGCGCGAAGAAGATGTGTTGGTGATCGGCTCGGGCAGCATTACCCACAATCTGCGTGAGCTGGACTGGCACGCCGGACCGGAAAGCGTCGAGCCATGGGCATTGACCTTCCGTGACTGGATGGTGGAAAAGCTGGCCGCCAATGATGAAAACGCCCTGCACGACTACCGCCGCCAGGCGCCGAATGCTGTGCGTAATCATCCGAGCGATGAGCATCTGCTGCCGCTGTATTTCGCACGGGGTGCCGGAGGTGAGTTCAGCGCCGCGTATCAGGGCTTCACCATGGGCGCGTTGGGGATGGATATTTACCGGTTTGGGTAATTGATTGCCCGCTCCTCATTAATCACGTCGCACCAAAACGCAGACAAAAAAATCCCCGAACCAGTCGGGGATTTTTCGTTCAGACGATCAGCTCAACGCCAATCAGTCTTCGCGATAGCGACGCAGCTTCAGCTGTTTGCCTGCAACGCGGGTGTCTTTCAGCTTGGCCAGCAGACGCTCAAGGCCGTCTTCCGGCAGCTCGACGAGGCTGAAGCTGTCACGCACCTGGATGCGGCCGATGGCTTCGCGAGCCAGACCGCCTTCGTTGAGGATGGCGCCCAGCAGGTTTTTGGCAGCGATACCGTCACGCGCACCCAGCGCGGTACGGCAACGTGCACGGCCTTCAGCCAGTGGCATTGGCGCACGACGCTCGCGGTCGCCACGATCAGGACGGTCGCCCGACGGACGATCGGCACGGTCGCCACGCGGTGCATTGTTCGGCACCAATGGACGCTCTTTCTCGATGGCAGCGAGGGTCAGCGCCTGGCCGTTGGTGGCCTTGCGCAGCAGTGCGGCAGCCAGGGCACGCGGGGTGCAACCGATGTCAGCAGTCAGACGGTCCAGCAGCTCGCCATGGCTGGCTTCGGCATCGGCCACCAGTGGCGCGAGGCTGTTGGTCAGTTTCTTGATGCGGGCATCGAGAACGGCTTGCGAGTCTGGCAGGCGAACTTCGGCGACTTTCTGACCGGTCACACGCTCGATCACTTGCAGCATGCGACGCTCACGCGGGGTCACCAGCAACAGCGCACGGCCTTCGCGACCGGCACGGCCAGTACGGCCGATACGGTGAACGTAGGATTCCGGATCGTACGGCATGTCGACGTTGAATACGTGAGTGATGCGCGGAACGTCCAGACCACGGGCAGCGACGTCGGTCGCGACAACGATGTCCAGGCGACCATCTTTCAGCGAGTCGATGACGCGCTCACGCTGGTTCTGGGCGATGTCGCCGTTCAGCGCGGCAGCCTTGTAGCCTTTGGCTTCCAGAGCGCTCGCCAGGTCCAGAGTGGCCTGCTTGGTGCGAACGAACATGATCAGGGCGTCGAAATCTTCGACTTCCAGCAGGCTCAGCACGGCAGAGGTCTTCTGGTCAGCGTGAACCAGCAGGTGAGCCTGCTCGATCGCGGTGACGGTCTGGGTCTTGCTCTGGATCTTGACGTGTTTCGGGTCTTTCAGGTGACGCTCGGCGATCGCACGGATCGACTGCGGCAGGGTCGCCGAGAACAGCACGGTCTGGCGAGTTTCAGGCATGGCCTTGAAGATGACTTCGAGGTCGTCCATGAAGCCCAGCTTCAGCATTTCGTCAGCTTCGTCGAGCACCAGGTGGTTCACGGTCGCCAGGACTTTTTCGTCACGACGCAGGTGATCGCACAGGCGGCCCGGGGTAGCGACGACGATTTGCGCGCCGTTGCGGATGGCTTTCAGCTGTGGGCCCATCGGCGCACCGCCGTAGACGGCCACGACGGTCACGCCCGGCATTTGCTTGGCGTAGGTTTCGAACGCGGTGGCGACTTGCAGGGCGAGTTCGCGGGTCGGCGCGAGGATCAGCGCTTGCGGCTCGCGTTTTGCCGGATCGATGCGGTTCAGGATAGGCAGTGCGAAGGCCGCGGTTTTACCGGTACCTGTCTGCGCCTGACCGATCATGTCGTGACCAGCAAGAATAATCGGGATCGATTGCTGCTGAATGGCCGAGGGCTCTTCGTAGCCGGTAGCGATAACGGCTGCAACAATATTCGGATGAAGGTCGAGAGCGGCGAAGCCGCCGGTTTCCTGGGTCATGGGTCTGCCTCTGAGTGCATCCGCAAAGACCCATGCTTCAAAGCTGCGCGTGCCGTGTAAGACCCTAGAGTCACCCTGGCTGCTTTGTCGGCGGGGATTTGCGAAAACGTATTGATGAATGGATCGTCAAGGATAGTTCGTGTTGGAACCAGCCTGCGAAGAAGGCTTCGCAAACCCATACCGTGACGAGGGCCCTATGAAAGGCCGGCGCGCACTATACCGGAAATGCCAAAAAAAGTGAGTATTTTTTTCACACAGAGAAGTGCTTGCGTCTAACTGTCACAGGCTTTGCGCAAACCTGTGTCAGTGTCTATTTTTTTAAAGCCCGGTATTACTGGCGGCGGGGGCTTAAACGATTCACCTCATCAGTCAGGCAGCCCACCCTCCTCTTCTCCTCAGCCTGCAGGAATAGCGACATGACCTCTTCGATCAAAGGCCACGTCAGCCGGGAACAACGCGGCGCCATCATGCTCATCGGGCTCGACCGGGTGGCCAAGCGCAACGCCTTCGACATGGACATGCTCAATCAGCTCAGCCTGGCCTACGGTGAGTTCGAACGTAACGATCAGGCGCGGGTCGCCGTGGTGTTTGCCCATGGCGAGCACTTCACGGGCGGGCTGGACCTGGCGGACACCGGCGAAACACTGATGAACGGCTGGCAGTTGCCGGAAGGCGGCTACGACCCTTGGGGCGTTTTCGCAGGGCCGCGCGTCACAAAACCGGTGATCGTCGCGGCGCAGGGCTACTGTTTCACGCTAGGCATCGAACTGATGCTGGCCGCCGACATCAACCTGTGCGCCAGCAACACCCGCTTTTCGCAGCTCGAAGTGCAACGCGGCCTGTTCGCATTTGGCGGCGCAACCTTGCGCATGCACCAGATCGCCGGGTGGGGTAATGCCATGCGCTGGCTGCTGACCGGCGATGAGTTCGACGCCCATGAAGCGTTGCGCATGGGGCTGGTGCAGGAAATCATGGCGTACGAGGATTTGCTGCCGTGTGCGCTGCATCTCGCAGGTCGCATCGCCGAACGCGCACCGCTGGGGGTTCGTGCGACGTTGGCGTCGGCCCGTCAGGCGGTGTGTGAAGGGGAAGACGCGGCAGCCCGACAGCTGCCAGCGCTGATGAAACAGGTGATGTCCAGCGAGGACGCCAAGGAGGGCCTGCGCGCTTTGATCGAGCGCAGGCCGGGGTATTTCACCGGGCACTGAACGCCTCGGTCAGGTCGCAGGGCGCACGGTCTTGATCAACGGCAACAGCGAGTAACCCAGTTGCGGCGCGAGGGTTTCGGCACGCTCGATCAGCGCGTCCATGTCCAGCGTCTGGTCCAGATCAGAAGGCACGATGAGGATGACGTTGCCTTCTTTGACCGGCAGCTCCCAGTAATGGCGGTGATACAGCCCGCGCAGCAACGCCGCCCCCAGCGGTTTGCCATCGTCCGAGGCCCATTGGTTGATGATCAGCCAGCCGCCCGGATTGAGCCGCTGTTGGCATTTTTCCAGAAAGCTCCACGCCAGATGCCCCACCGCCGGCCCTGTGTCGGTGTAGAGGTCGACGAAGATCAGGTCGGCGCTTTCAGCAGTGGGCAGCAATTCCAGCGCATCGCCAATGCGGATATAGAGGCGCGGATCGTCCGCCAGCCCCATGTATTCCATGGCGAGGCGCGGTACGTCCGGACGCAACTCGATGGCCTCGACGTCGTCCAGCGGCAGAAACTTGAGGCACGCCTGGGTCAGCGTACCCGCGCCGAGGCCCATGAATAGCGCACTCTCTGGCGCTTCGTGGCACAACGCGCCGATCAGCATCGCGCGGGTGTAGTCGTATTCCAGCCACGCAGGATCAGCCGTGAACGTGCAGCTTTGCTCGATGGCGTCGCCGAACTCCAGGAAGCGGTAACCCTCCACTTCCAGCACGCGAATCATGCCGAAGTCATCGTGGACTTCAGCCAGCACGCGCTCAACACGCTCCTCGGTCATTGCTGTTCTCTCGGTCAATCGAATTTGCGAGCGGATTGTCGGCCAAGCGCACCCCGCAGGTCACGCAAATTATCGGGGCGAACTGCTAACATGACCGTCCGATTGCACTGACTTCGAGTTCACCATGAGCCAACCCTGGAGCCCCGACAGCTGGCGGAGCCTGCCCATCCAGCAACAACCCCAGTACCCCGACGCCGACCATGTTCGACGTGTCGAGCAGTCGCTGGCCAGTTTTCCGCCGCTGGTGTTCGCCGGTGAAGCCCGCGAGTTGCGCCGTCAGTTTGCCGAGGTGACCCAAGGCCGTGCGTTTCTGTTGCAGGGTGGCGATTGCGCCGAGAGTTTCTTCGAATTCTCAGCGGCGAAGATCCGCGACACCTTCAAGGTGCTGCTGCAAATGGCGATCGTCATGACCTTCGCGGCCGGCTGCCCGGTGGTCAAGGTCGGGCGCATGGCGGGGCAATTCGCCAAGCCGCGTTCGTCAAATGACGAGACTGTCGATGGCGTGACACTGCCGGCGTACCGCGGCGATATCGTCAATGGCATCGGCTTTGACGAGAAGAGCCGCGTGCCGGACCCGGATCGTCTGTTGCAGGCCTATCACCAGTCCACCGCGACGCTGAACCTGCTGCGGGCGTTTGCTCAAGGTGGCTTCGCGGACTTGCACCAGGTGCACCAGTGGAACCTCGATTTCATCGCAGGCTCGGCGCTCTCTGACAAATACAGCCAGCTCGCCGACCGCATCGACGAGACCCTGGCATTCATGCGCGCCTGTGGCATGGACACCTCCCCGCAACTGCGCGAAACCAGTTTCTTCACCGCCCACGAAGCGTTGCTGCTCAATTACGAAGAAGCCTTCGTTCGCCGTGACAGCCTGACCAACGACTTCTACGACTGCTCCGCGCACATGCTGTGGATCGGCGATCGCACGCGTCAGCTCGACGGCGCGCACGTGGAGTTTCTGCGCGGGGTGAAGAACCCGATTGGCGTGAAAGTCGGTCCGAGCATGAACACCGACGACCTGATCCGCCTGATCGACATCCTCAACCCGGACAACGACCCGGGTCGCTTGAACCTGATCGCGCGCATGGGCGCCAACAAGGTCGGCGATCACTTGCCAGGGCTGATCCGGGCCGTCGAGCGCGAGGGCAAGCAGGTGCTGTGGAGCTCGGACCCGATGCACGGCAATACGATCAAGGCCAGCAGCGGTTACAAGACCCGCGACTTCGCGCAGATTCTGGGCGAGGTGAAGCAGTTCTTCCAGGTGCATCAGGCCGAGGGGACGTACGCGGGCGGGATTCACATCGAAATGACCGGGCAGAACGTTACCGAGTGCATCGGCGGCGCGCGTCCGATTACCGAGGATGGCTTGTCGGACCGTTACCACACCCATTGCGACCCGCGGATGAACGCGGATCAGTCGCTGGAGCTGGCGTTCTTGATTGCCGAGACGTTGAAGCAGGTTCGGCGGTAAATCGACCCGAGTGCCCTGCGCGCAGATTTGGCTGAGCGCAGAGTCATTGCGGGAGCCGGCGCCCGCCGCCGACATGGCGTCAATCCGTCAGACGCGTCGCAACCCCACGTCGACAAACGCAACACGCAACCGCGCCGCACTGGCGCGGGGGCAGTTGATCAGCACTTCCGGCAGCCCCAGCCAGTCGGCCAGTCGTCGCAGGTTAACGGCTAACGCGTGCATCCCCTCCTCGTCCAGCCCCGGTTCCTCCTCGTGAACGGCGTGCACGGCCAGCCTTCCTGCCGCCCGTTCCGCACGCAAATCGATGCGAGCCGCGATGCGCTCATCGTACAGGAAGGGCAGCACGTAATAGCCGTACACCCGCTTGTGGGCCGGGGTGTAGATTTCCAGCCGATAGTGGAAATCGAACAGGCGCTCGGTCCTGGCCCGCTCCCAGATCAGGGAATCGAAGGGTGACAGCAGCGCACTGGCCGTGATTTTTCGGGGAACGCTGAAATCCGGCAGGGCATAGGCAGGCTGTTTCCATCCTTTGACCTGAACCCGTTGAATCGCGCCCGCCTCCACCAGCTCGGCCAAGCCCTGCCTCGCCGGTAAGGGGTCTTGGCGGAAGTAATCGCGAATGTCTTTCTCAGTGCCCACACCCAACGCGTGAACCGCGTGCAGCAGCAAATCGCGCTGCGCGTCCGTTTCGGCCAGTTCGGGGTGGTTGATGATGGCTTCGGGCAATACCCGCTCCGGCAGATCGTAGAGACGCTCGAACCCTCGACGCCCGGCCACGGTGACTTCGCCCGCCGCGAACAGCCATTCCAGCGCAAGCTTTTCGGCGCTCCAGTCCCACCAGGGACCCGCGCGCTCCTGACGGGTATTGAGCGTGCCCGCTCCCAGCGCGCCCTGTTCGCGAACAGCCTGCAACACGCGGGCGATGGTCGACTGCTCCTCCCGTCCGAACTTGGCCATGTGCTGGTAGATGCCCTCGCCTTGCGACGCCCGTTGCATGCGCCAGCGCATCAGCGGGTACAACTCGACCGGCAACAACGACGCCTCATGCCCCCAGTATTCGAACAGCTTTCGGTGTCGACCCTGACTCCACGCGGCCTGATCCAGCAGTTTCTGCGGATAGTTACCCAAGCGGGAATAAAGCGGCAGGTAGTGCGAGCGCACCAGCGCGTTGACTGAATCGATCTGCAGCACGCCAAGGCGCTCGATCAATCGGGTGACGTGGCGAGCCGTAATCGTCGCGGGCGGCTGACGGCTATTGAAGCCTTGGGCTGCCAGTGCCAGACGACGGGCTTGTTTGATGGACAGGTGTTGCGAGATCGGCAGTTCTGCAGGCATTCAGGACCTCCTGGACGATCTGCAAAACTACCCGATCCCGCCCTGCTCTGTCAGTGCTTAAGTGGATCGTCCCAGAACGGTCTTTCGATTTCGACAAGGACATCGGCGCGCGACAGCCCAATGTCCTTGAGCGCGTCATCGCTCAAACTTGCCAGTTGAACCCGCTCATGATGCAGCGTGCGCCAGCGGGCGACGCGAGCCGCGACCGCATGCCAGGCGCGGTCCATCATGGAGTCGCGGGACAGGGTTTTCAGCACCAGTACATAACCTTTTTGACCTTTCATCGTCTTGCCCTCCAAGTGGGGATGGCGAGATTGTCTGCCCGGGCTTAAGATCAATCCAACGAATGTTTCTGATGCAGTGCATCTGGGAGATTGATGCAATGGCCACGTACCCGAGTATCGACAGCGAGCTGCTACGCACCTTTGTCGCTATCGCCGATCAGGGCGGCTTCACTAAGGCTGGCGAGGTCGTGAACCGCACGCAGTCGGCGGTCAGCATGCAGATGAAACGACTTGAAGACGACGTGGTTCAGCGCCCCCTGTTCCAGAAAGACGGACGTGTATTGAACCTCACGGCAGAAGGGCAAGTGCTGCTGGGCTACGCGCGGCGCATCCTCAAACTGCACAGCGAGGTGTTCAACACACTGCGCGAACCGCACATGGTCGGCACCGTGAAAATCGGCACGCCCGACGATTACGTGATGCGGTTTTTGCCCGGCATTTTGTCGCGGTTCGCACAGGCGTATCCGCTGATTCAGGTGGAAGTGCATTGCGAGTCATCGGCACAACTGCTGCAACGTCAGGACCTCGACCTGAGCATCGTCACGCGCGAGCCGGGGAAGGAAATCGGCCAGATTCTGCGTCAGGAGCGTTTTGTCTGGGCCGAAGCTGCGGGATTCTGCCCACACGAACGGTCGCCGATTCCCCTGGCGATGTTCAACAGCGACTGCTTCTGCCGGTTGTGGGCCTGTAATGCGCTGGATACGGTTGGCCGCGAATACCGGGTGGCGTACACCAGCGCCAGCCTCGCGGCGATCATGGCCGTGGTCAGCGCCGGGCTGGCAGTGACGGCTCAACTGGAAAGCCTGATCACCTCGGACTTGCGCGTGCTCGGCGAGGCCAATGGGCTGCCGCAATTGCCCTCGGCAAGCATCGTCCTGTTGCGCAATCCGAGCAATCCTTCGCCCATCACCGAATGCCTCGCCGATCACATCGCCGAGGGCTTCAAGCTGTGATTTTCGCGGCTACACCCGGAAGCACAGCATGATGGCGCAGATCACCAGGAACACGCAGAACAGCGAACGCAACAGACGCTCCGGCATGCTGTGCGCAAGGGCGACGCCCCAACTGATGCTGGCCAGACCGCCAATCGCCAGCGGTATCCCCATCAGCCAGTTCACATGACCGTGCATGGCGTAGGTGGTCATGGTGATCAGCGTCGCCGGGGCCGCCAGCGCCAGTGCCAAGCCTTGAGCAGCGACTTGTGTCGCGCCAAAGATACCGGTGAGGATCGGCGTTGCGATGACTCCGCCACCGACACCGAACATGCCCGCCGTCACACCCGACCCTACACCTAGCACCCACAACCATTTGCTGTGACGCAACTCGGCACCGGCGTCGCCTTTGCGCCAATACATCTGGATCAAGTTGAACAGGGTCAGCACGATGAGAAACCCGACAAAGCCGACCCGCATGCTTTGAGCATCAATCCGCACGGCCCACAGCGACGTCAGCCAGGAAACCGTGAAGCTCGGGACGATCAGCATCATCGCGTTGCGCACCGAAATCCGGTTGCGCTGGTTATAGCGCCACAACGCCAACAGCACGTTGGGCAGCACCATCAACAGCGCCGTGCCTTGGGCCAGCTGTTGATCGAGGCCAAACAACACCCCCAGGGCAGGAATCGCCACCAGCCCGCCGCCGATCCCGAACAGACCGCCCAATGTGCCCATGGCCGCGCCCAACAACAGATACCACACCACATCAACGATCACACCCGGTCCTCTTTTCAGTCCTGCGCGCATGCTACGCAGTCAGGGGAATGGAGGAAATCCACAGACCGGCATTGGCGTCAACGAATCGTGATGAGTCGATTCACGAATCGTGTTTTATACATGTCAACGGCGACCCTGATAGACAAAGGCCTGATCAACGATTAGCCAATTTATCTGGTGCATTAAAGATCATGGCACTAAATTAGTGGCCATTCCCGATTAACCGAGGACGTACCCATGAATGCCGACGATAGCGCCACCAAGGCGGGCGCTGGCAGTTGCGACGAGTTGCTGCTGGACAATCAGCTGTGTTTTGCCCTGTATTCCACATCGTTGATGATGACCAAGGTGTACAAACCACTGCTTCAGGAACTGAATCTCACTTATCCCCAGTACTTGGCGATGTTGGTGCTGTGGGAAAAGGACGGATTGACGGTCGGAGAAGTCAGCACGCGTCTGTTGACTGACCCCGGCTCATTGACGCCGCTGCTCAAACGCCTGGAAGTCGAAGGTCTGATCAGCCGTACCCGCAGCAAGGAGGACGAACGCGTCGTGCTCTTGCACCTGACTGAACAGGGCAAAGCCTTGCACCAAAAAGCCCAGCGCATTCCTCACTGTATTCTTGCCGCAAGCGGCATCTCCGTGGAACAGCTGCAAGCATTGCAGCGAGATTTGCTGGGGTTGCGAGGGAATTTGCATCAGAGCCTCTGATCCCTCCTCATCTCACCTCAAAGGTCAGCCCGTGCTGGCCTTTTTCATTTCTGAGCATGGGGATGATGTGCCGAGCCTGGCTTTACGACCGCCGCTCCTCCCTTGACTCATTGCCTCGCGCAATCCGGTGAATGCCCAGGCGCCCGCATAAAAGACAGCTTACACCCGAGAATAAATTTCCTTTTGAATCAGTGAGTTGATCGAATTTTCGTCAATCATAAAAATTTCTTTGGAAATTTATCTTGCGCACTAAACATTAGCGCAGTACATTTCATCTCACTTGCTTAGCGCACAAACATTTAGCGCAAAGCTAAAAGACATAACCCAACGTCATCAGTGAGGAATTATCATGCAAACTCTCTATACCGCAGTCGCAACCGCAACCGGTGGCCGTGATGGCCGTGCTGTTTCCAGCGACAAGATTCTCGACGTGAAACTGGCCACCCCGAAAGAACTCGGCGGTGCTGGCGGTGAAGCCACCAACCCTGAACAACTGTTTGCTGCTGGCTACTCGGCCTGCTTCATCGGCGCGCTGAAATTCGTCGCCGGCCAAAGCAAGCGCAGCATTCCAGCTGACGCCTCGATCACTGCTCATGTCGGCATCGGCCAGATTCCTGGCGGCTTCGGTCTGGACATCGACCTGCACATCAGCCTGCCGGGTCTGGAGCAAGCGGACGCCCAAGCGCTGGTCGACGCCGCTCACCAGGTCTGCCCTTACTCCAACGCCACCCGCGGCAACGTTGACGTCCGTCTGCACGTGACTGTCTAACTCATCCGCTCGCCAAGGAGAAAAACATGAACACGTTCGGCAAGATTCTGGCTGGCTCACTCCTCGCGCTGTCCATCGGTAACGCCTTCGCCGCCACCGACACCGGCGTCGAGCACAGCACCCAAGCGTTTCTCGATGCCCTGAATGCGGGGACGGGCAAACCGATGGAGCAACTGTCGCCCAAAGACGCCCGCGCTGTACTGACCGGTGCGCAGGCAGGGGTCAAGCTGACCCTGCCCAAAGCCGATGTCAGCCAGAAGACCATCACGGTTGACGGCCAGACCATCAGCCTGACCATCGTGCGTCCGGCAGGCGTCAAGGGGACCTTGCCTGTGTTCATGTACTTCCACGGCGGTGGCTGGGTGCTGGGCGACTACCCGACCCACGAGCGGTTGGTGCGCGACTTGGTCGAGGGTTCCGGTGCGGTGGCGGTGTTCGTCAACTACACCCCTTCGCCTGAAGCGCACTACCCGACGGCGATCAACCAGGCCTATGCGGCGACGAAATGGGTGGCCGAGCATGGCAAGGAGATCAACGTCGATGGCAAGCGTCTGGCCGTGGCAGGCAACAGCGTCGGTGGCAACATGGCGGCCGTCGTCAGTTTGATGGCGAAGGACAAGGGCACACCGGCGATTCGTTACCAAGTGCTGCTGTGGCCTGTGACCGACGCCAACTTCGATACCGGCTCTTATGAACAATTCGCCGAGGGCCACTTTCTCACCCGCAACATGATGAAGTGGTTCTGGGACAACTACACCACCGATCCGAAGCAACGCGCCGAGATCTACGCCTCACCGCTGCGCGCCACGACTGATCAGCTCAAAGGCCTGCCGCCAGCATTGGTGCAGACCGCTGGGGCCGACGTGCTGCGTGACGAAGGCGAAGCCTATGCTCGCAAGCTGGATCAGGCAGGGGTGCCCGTCACGGCGGTGCGCTACAACGGCATGATTCACGACTACGGGTTGTTGAACGTCATCAGCCAAGTGCCGGAAGTGCGGTCTGCGATGTTGCAGGCGTCGCAGGAATTGAAGGTTCACCTGAAGTAAAACGACGCAGGCCGGATAGATCCTTGGGGTTTTATCCGGCCTCATCGCGAGCAAGCTCACTCCTACAGAGTCACACGTCGTCTGTAGGAGTGAGCTTGCTCGCGATGAGGCCGGTGCATTCAACCCCTATCAATGCATAGGTGATTCTCATGAACTGGTAACCGTCGCCCACAAAAAAGCCCGACTCAATGGTCGGGCTTTTTCGTGTCCAGCGTTACAAACGCAATGCTTATTTAGCACGGCCTTTGTAGGAACCGCCTTCACGGGTATCGATCTCGATCTTGTCACCGATTTCGATGAAGTCAGCCACTTGCAGCTCAGTGCCGTTGGCCAGCTTGGCAGGCTTCATGACCTTGCCGGAAGTGTCGCCGCGAGCGGAGCCTTCGGTGTAGTCAACGACGCGCACGATAGTGGTCGGCAGTTCTACGGAAACCAGACGCTCTTCGAAGAAGATCGCTTCGCAGACATCGGTCATGCCTTCTTCAACGAATGGCAGAACGGCTTCGATGTCTTCGGCGTTCAGCTCGTACATGGTGTAGTCAGTGGTGTCCATGAACGTGAAAGTGTCACCGCTGATGAAAGACAGGGTGGCTTCTTTACGGTCCAGGATCACGTCGTCCAGCTTGTCGTCGGCGCTGTAGACGGTTTCAGTCTTGTAGCCGGTCAGCAGGTTTTTCAGCTTGGTCTTCATGATCGCGCTGTTACGGCCCGACTTGGTGAATTCAGCTTTCTGAACCAGCCAAGGATCGTTGTCGATACGGATCACGGTGCCGGGTTTAAGCTCTTTGCCAGTTTTCATTACGTATATCCGAATTTGGATTGAAGTTCTTTCTAAGCCCTGTACGAAAAGCCACTTTTCGTACAGGGCTTACTACAAGGGCGCGTATCATAGCCAATTTAGATAAAACCTTACCAGCGCAGTCGTCAGATCGTCCTGCAAGGCCCGTTCCAGACACCAGCGCTCGGCATGCGCCGCCAGCTCACTTCGGTGTTTTTCCAGCGCGGCCCAACTGTGCGTCATGTCCTGTCCGGCACTCCAGTTGCGCCATACTTCGGTCAGCGCCTGCCCCGCTGCTTCGGACAACCCTGCCAGGTACAACTCCAGAAACGCATCGAGCTTGGCCCAATGGGCATCATCGTCCTGTTCATAGATGTGCCAGATAAAGGGCCGCCCCGCCCACTGCGCCCGGACGAACGAATCCTCGCCGCGCACCACGTTAAAAGCGCAGCACCATAACAGCCGGTCGTAATCCTCCTGACGCACGAAGGGCAAGACCTGAATCGTCAGTTGATCGCGAACATGCAGCGCGCCCGCCCTGAGGCCCTCGACCCCCAACCAACCCTCGACGTCGCTGATGATCCGTCCTTCCGGCACCAGCAGATGCGTCGGCTGCCGATCCTGAGCCAGGCAGGTCAGCCATGATCCCAACCCCGCATGCTCATAGGCAAACAGCGACATCAGCCGCGCGCCGGGTTGTGGATAAACGCCCAGATCGGCCAGAAACGCCTGTTGCGCCGTCGGGTTCTGCTCGAAGGCGTGGCGCCGTTCGATCAGTCCCGCCTCGCGCAACAGGCCTCCTGTGCTCTCCCTGAATCCGGGAAAGAAGAAGAACTTCTGAACGCCGCTCGATTGCAGCGACGGCAGGCCGTGACAGCCGGTGACCCATTCTTCGGCGCTGAGGTAGTCGAGGTTCAGCCACAGGGGACGCGGCTCGCGGGCTTTCATCGCCTCGATCTGCGCAGGTGGCAGATGACAGCCGAAGGCTTCGATGACGACATCGGCCGGTTCGACCGACTGCCAGTCCTTGGCCCAGACATGCACGCTGACCCCGTCCCGCCATTGCTGGGCCGCCTCGGCATCGGCACCCGGGCACAGCCGTGCGAAGGCCGACAGGTCGTCGATCCACAGGCGCACATCCATGTCGTGTTCGGCGACCAACTGCCGCGCCAGGCGATACGTCACGCCGACGTCGCCAAAGTTATCCACAACGGTACAGAAAATATCCCAAGAGGCTTTCATCCCGGCTCCCTGAGGATGTTCAAAAAAACGGATTGTCCTTTATAACGGTGCAGAATCGCCAGCCTTGGTCGTGCGACAATCGGCGGCATCGACCGTGTGCAAGTGGGGAAGTCTGCCATGTACGTCAATCACCGCGAACTGTCTGTCACGCTCCGCCCGTTGAAGCTCATTGTGTCCATCGCTGTTGGCATCTGGCTGGGTTTTCTGGCCGTTGCTCTCACGGCCTGGCTGATCTACAAAGCCCTGCCCGCCGAACAGACGCAGGCCGTCAACAATGCCGCTGCGCAACTGACGAGCCCGCCTGCAGCCAAGCCCCAACCGCCAAGCGACAACCCGATGTTCGATCAATACCGGCAGATCCTCCGTGACAGCGAAGCCCGCCAGGCCCAGGAAGCCGAACAGGCCGACCGGCAGCGCAGTTTCAACGGTCCCAAATGCCAGTTCTGGATGCAGCAAAACCAGACCGCCCCGAGCGAAAAGAGCCGCGCGGCGATTTATCAGTTCTGCGGCTGACACCTGACGAGACACAGCAACGACATGAACAAGGAACAGGTCCTACACGGGATCATCGAGAAACTGACCGTCGATCTGGACGTCGCGATTCGTGCCGCACAAACCGCCTACGAAACCGCGACCCACGAAGAAAACATCGCTGAGAACAAGTACGACACGCTGGGCCTCGAAGCCTCGTACCTGGCCGCCGGGCAGGCGCGTCGGGTCGAAGAGATTCGCCAGGCGCTGGTCGCCTATCAAAAGCTGACGCTCAAGCCATTCGATGAAGAACGCGGGATTCAATCGGGCGACGTCGTCACCCTCGAATCGGCCAGCGGCGTCGAGCAGCACCTGTTTCTGGGGCCAGATGCGGCGGGCCTGAAGGTTCACGTCGAAGGCACACTGATCACCGTCATCACCCATCGTGCGCCTCTGGGGCAGAACCTGCTGGGCAAATTCGACGGCGACGATCTCGACATCATCGTCAATGGAAGTCGTCAATCCTTTGAGATCACCCGCGTACTGTGATCCGTTGATCATTTGCAGGGTTGAAGGGTCTGACGTGTTGTGGGTATGGTGCGTTGTCGCACGACAAACGGTAAACCCGGAATATGGAACCGGGCACAAGGATTTAACCAAGGAGATATTTCATGACGAACGTCATTACCTTCCCTGACGCCCATGAACGTGATCGCCTCAAGTCCAGTGACCACAAAGGGTTGAGATACCTGAACAAGAAAGAGCGACAACTGATCGACTGCCTGCGCATGACCAGCCACGCGGGCCGTCAATATGTGTACGACTACGCGAACATCATGCACCGGTCCAAGCCGTTGTATCCCGATCAGGACGATTGAGGGTTCAGGGCGTTCAGCGCAGGTTCAGTACAAAGCCCGCGGGCGCGGGCCTATAGTGGGCCTCTCTTTTTTGCCTGCGAGAACGCCCCATGCCTGTCGACGTGCCTGAACCCGCTGCTTCCAGCCCCGCCACCGAACCCACGCCTGTGAAGGTCGATCATCTGCGCTTTCACAAAGCCCACGCGCATCTCGGGCCGACCTTTGGCAATGACGCCTTCGCGTTGAAAGCCGAGGCGTTCGCTCGGTTCTTCGGCACGCCGACGTTTCTGGGTGCGCAAACCCTCCTGGTCCTGTTGTGGGTGGGGGCCAACCTGAGCGGGCTGGTGAAATTCGACGTTTACCCGTTCATCCTCCTCAACCTCGCTTTCAGCCTTCAGTCGGCCTACGCCGCGCCTCTCATTTTGCTGGCTCAGACCCGCCAGGCTGCCCGTGACAAAGCCAGCGCCGACGCGGATGCCCAGCACCGTGAAGCCTTGGCCGTGGCCAATGAAGAACGCATGGCCCGCGCCACTCAAAACACCGCGCAACTGCTGGAGTTGATGGAGCAGAACACCCGCCTGACCGAGATGACCAAGGCACTGACCGAGCGGGTCGAAGCCCTGACCGCCGACATGCACAAGCACTTCGTGAAGCGGGACGGCACTGTCTGACTGGCAGTTTCGGGCAGTCTCTGGACATTTATGATATTGCGGTCGTCATGGATGCGCGGGATTATGGTCGTAATTTTTCCTCATCCGACAATTTGTCGGATGCCTCCCGGAGCGTACGCCCATGCACAGCACCTCTCGCGAAGAAACCCTGGCCCTCTGGCACGATCAGGAAGCCGCCATCCGCGCCCGCCTAGGCAAATCCGGCAGCATGAATCTCGCGGAGGTTGCGCAGCTTACGCCTCAGGAATTTTTCGACGGCATCGGCAACGGCGTTTACCCGCACCCACCCATCGGTGAGTTGATGGATTTCGTGCCCATCGAGTGGACACCCGGCACGTTCATTTTTCAGGGCACGCCCGGTCCCCAGCACTACAACCCGCTGGGCATCGTCCACGGCGGTTATGCCGCGACGCTGCTCGACTCTTGCATGGGTTGCTCGATTCACACGCAATTGAAAAAGGGCCAGGGCTATACGACGCTGGACCTGCGCATCAGTTACATCCGGGCGCTGACCAACAAGACCGGCCCGATTCGGGCGGAAGGCACGGTGGTGCATCTGGGCCGTTCGACGGCATTGGCCGAGGGCAAGATTTACGACGCTGACGGTCGCCTCTTCGCCACCGGGACCACCACCTGTTTGATCATGGACATGAATCGGTAGATCAGCGGCGCCGAAGCCATTTTTCGCGAATAGATTCGCTCCCACAGAGATCGGAAACCCCTGCACATGTGCAGTTGAACCAGACCTCTGGGAGCGATTTCATTCGCGATGACAATTTTTCATTCACCTGTATTTGACTGAACGATCCCCCTCCGCGCCCGCTCTACCCTTCCAGCGCATTCATGCCGCCCACTCAAAACTCCCTTGCTCCGCCCCCGGTTTTTCCGCCGGGCCCGGACCGGGATACTGGGCCTCACTTTTCACCTTCGCACTGGAGACTTTTCATGACTGTTCCTGCATTTGGCCTCGGCACGTTTCGTTTGAAAGACCAGGTCGTCATCGACTCAGTGAGCAACGGGCTGGACCTGGGCTACCGCGTCATCGACACCGCGCAGATCTACGGCAACGAAGCCGAGGTCGGCACGGCCATTGCGCAAAGCGGCGTGCCCCGCGACGAGCTGTTCATCACCACCAAGATCTGGACCGACAATTACGCCGCCGACAAACTAATCCCGAGCCTGAAAGAAAGCCTCGCCAAGCTGAAGACCGACCATGTTGACCTGACCTTGATCCACTGGCCTTCGCCGGGCGGCAAGGTGTCGGTCGCAGAATTCATGGGGGCGTTGCTGGAAGCCAAGAAACAAGGTCTGACCCGCGAGATCGGCGTGTCCAATTTCACTGTCGCGTTGATGGAAGAAGCCATCGCAGCGGTCGGTGCCGAGCACATCGCCACCAATCAGGTGGAACTGCATCCGTACCTGCAAAACCGCATCGTGGCGGACTTCGCCAAACAGCACGGCATCAAGATCACGTCGTACATGACCCTGGCCTACGGCGAAGTGCTGAAAGACCCGGTCATCGAGGCGATTGCCAAGCGCAATAACGCCACGCCCGCTCAGGTGACGCTGGCGTGGGCCATGCAGTTGGGTTACGCGGTGATTCCCTCGTCAACCAAACGCGCCAATCTGGAGAGCAACCTGAAAGCGGTCGACCTGAAACTCAGCGATGAAGACATGGCCGAGATCGCCAAGCTGGATCGCGGCCATCGCCTGACCAGCCCGGGCAGCCTCGCGCCGCAGTGGGATTGACGCCCCTGCAACACAGAAAAAAGGCGCCCAAGGCGCCTTTTTTTCGGATCGGTTTTCTTACGCCACGACAGGAATCAAAGGGTCCGCCGCCGCCAGCGCTGCTTCACGCTCGGCAACAGGCGGGTAGATCCACACCGAGTTGATCTGCTGCTTCACCGTCTTGCCTTCCTGCTTAGTCAGTTTCACCTGACGATCCCAGCCCTCAGTGAACACCGCGCCCCAGGCGCCGAGGTCCAGACAGGTGACGTATTTGACCTGGCTGTACGGGATCGGCGCCTCACCCAGCAGGTCCGCCGCGACGTTGTTGCCGGCCGAGCGCCCCAGCGCAATGGCGTGCTGACAAGTCATCAGCGCGAAATTTCCTGCGTCGTCCGTGGCGGCATAGGCGGTGTCGCCCGTGGCAAAAATGTCTGACTGACCGATTACCTTGAGATTGCGGTCCACGTGCAGACGGCCGGAAGCATCGCGCTCGCCCGGAATCTGTTCGGTCAACGAACTGGCGCGCACACCGACGGTCCAGACCACGGTGCTGGCGTCGATACGACGACCGTCCGCCAAGGTCACGCCGTTGCTATCGACGGCGGCCACCGACGCATTCACCACCCACTCCACGCCCAGTGTCTCCGTCGCCTCGACGATGGACGGGCTGATGTTCTCGCCCAGCGCCGCACCCACTTTCTCACCGCGATCAACGATGATGACGCGAACGTTGGCATCGGCACCGAGCGCGGCGCGTAAACGGGCGGGCATTTCGGTGGCGGTTTCGATGCCGGTGAAGCCGCCTCCCGCCACCACCACGGTATTGCGCGTGGCCGACTCAGGCTGTTTGGCCAGTGCCTTGATGTGTTGCTCAAGACGAATCGCTTCGGCCATCGCATCGACGTCGAACGCGTGTTCAATGCCAGGAATCGACGCCGGACGCACGACACGGCTGCCCGCGGCCAGAACCAGTTTGTCGTAGTTGATCGAAGTTCTATCGCCGTTGGCACCGGTGTAGCTGACCGATTTGCCATTCACATCAAGGGTGTCGGCCTTGCCTTTGATGAACGTCACGCCCACTGCATCGAACAACGGCCCCAGCGGCGACTGCATTTGATGCACGTCCTGCTCGTAAAAACGGGGGCGCACACCGAGTACCGCTTCCGGCGCCAATACGGTCACTTCCACGTCATTGCGGTCGTGCTTGTCCAGCAAACGCGTGGCGCTCAGCGCACTCCACATGCCACCAAAACCCGCGCCGATAATCAGAATTCGCTTTTTCATTGTGTGCTCCAAAAAAAGTAACAAGCCGCTTTCAAGGTGGGTCGCAGTGGCCATGGCAGGCAATCGCTCCACGCAGACCTGTGAAGGTTCGGATGAGTCGGAGTTTGCAGCCGCCTCAAAACAACTACGACTCTATTGATCGTAGTTGTTTTGAGCAAGCGGTATTTCAAGATCGAGGGACGTTGCCTCGCCAAAATATTCAATAAAAACGTTATAAATTAGTAATTTAACGAAGATTACCGGCCGTCCACTTTGTCACGACCGAGCGAATATCGCCTGCCACCGGTCATCTGGAAGCGCTGTTTCTTGCAGTAATCCACGCAAATTGTTAGCTTCTGCACGATCAATTCAGTCGGAGATTCGAATGTCTCTTTACAGCGCCGGTGTCGAGTACGGTATTCATTGCCTGCTGTATCTGGTGGACGAGCGTGGCGACAGCCGTGAGGCGAGCGTGCGTGACCTCGCCGAGTTGCAGGGCGTGCCTCAGGAATACCTGGCGAAAGTGTTCACCAAACTGGCGAAGGCCAAATTGGTCGTCGCGACCGAGGGCGTGCGCGGAGGCTTCAAGCTGGGCCGCCCTTCAGACGAGATCACCCTGCTGGACATCGTGACGGCCATCGATGGGCGCAAGCTGATCTTCGATTGCCGAGACATCCGGGGACGCTGCGCGGTGTTCGACGGCTGTGCGCCGAGTTGGGCAACAGAAGGCGTTTGCGGGATCAACGCAGCCATGCTGACGGCGCAAAAACGCATGGAGGAAGCGCTGGCGCAACAGACCATTCTCGACCTCGCGCGCCGCACAGGGCGCAAGGCGCCGCCGGAGTTTGGCGGTCAGATCAACGATTGGCTCAGCGAGCGCAAGGAAAGTCGTGCATCGGGCAATGACAATCAGAACATTCCGGTGATCGCGGTCGAAAAGTGATGCCCGGTCTAAACTTCATGCAAACCCGACCGCGTACAGCCCCATCGCACTGAGCACGATCACCGTACCGCCCAGCACCACCACTTCTCGCAATGGCGCGGGGATGCGCTCTTGTTTCAGGCCTTTGGCACTTTTGCGATAGCGGGCGTTTAGGGCGATCTGAATAAGCAGCGCCGCCATCAGCGAGAAGACGATGGGCATCAACGCGATCAGCCCGAAACGCGGTATCCAGCGCAGAAAAATCGTACACACCACCAGCAGGGTCATCAGCGTGCGTCGCCACGCCAGCAATGTACGCTCCGGCTGTAACCCCGGATCGTCATGCCCCAGCGTCTGCGGCCCGCGACGGCTCATGGCGCGCCATAAATGAGGAAGACGATCAGCCCCGTCGCCACCAGCGCGCCCCCCAGCGAGAGGATCGGCACCAGCACCGGCAACGGCAATGGTTTGCGCAGACGCATCGCCCGCTCAACCTTCAACCAGCGCAGGCACGCACTGGCACTGACCAGCAACGCCAACACCAGCAGCGACAACGCCACCGCACGGCGCAGGCCCGGCGTGAAGACCTCCCCGGTGAACGCTTCCACGGCGATACCACCGGCAAGAAACGCCAGCGCGGTGCGAATCCACGCCAGAAAGGTGCGTTCGTTGGCCAGGGTGAAACGTGGATCGGGTTCACAACCACCGCCCAGCAAGGATGCAGACAGGCGATCGCGATCAGGAGAAGGGGCTTTGCCGGAGTCCGGAGAATTCATGTCGCACCGTGGTCGGGTAGATGCCGATGATCATACCGGTCATGACCCGCAAACGCCCGCATTGGCAGCGACATGAGGATGTCTGTAGCCGCACGGTGGTAGCGGATTTATCAAGCTGATATCAGGCTGAAAACAGACGCGCCGTGAGGGTGTGTCCAAAGGAGGAAACACTTACGAATGACTTCACTGCTACAAGAGGCTTACTTTCCAGATAAATGACTTGGGCCTTACTATTTTTCCCTTCAAAATCCCTGACTTGTCCTACGCTTCGTGTCAGACGGTCGCAGTTGCGAAACCGGGTGCGGCGAATAATGGAGCATTCGTCACCGCGGTTTGTCTTAAATCGTAGACGTCAGCGAGGGCGGGGCTTGAGACAAGTAGAAGGAACGGACTTCGACGCCAGGAATCGGCGTCTGAAGCGTATGCCTGTGCTGTGGCTGGCGGGATTTTTTACCGTACTGGTGTGTTTTTCCATCACCAGCATCACATTGTGGCAGTTGCGCCAGACCCGTAATCATGAACTGGAAATCGCGGACACCACGGCCGCCAACCTCTCACGCTCGATGGCGCAGCAGGCGGACGACACCTTCGACCAAGCCGACATTCCCGTGGCTGGCATCGTCGAACGCCTCAACTACGACGGTTTTGCGACCGCCAAAAGCCCCCGCATGCATGACTACCTGCGCGCCACTGCGGCCAGCGTCGAGCAGATTCAGGGCTTGTTCATCTACGACAAAGACGGCAACTGGGACGCGACGTCGCTGAATCACATGCCCGCCAACGCCAATAACGCTGACCGCGAGTATTTTCAGTTTCACAAATCCATCGACAGCAACCTGCCGCACATCGGGCAGGCCATCCGCAGCCGTACCACCGGCGACTGGATCATCCCGGTGTCCCGCCGCGTCAACGATGCGCAAGGTCAGTTCGCGGGCGTCGTGCTGGCCACCATTGAGCTGGCTTACTTCGAGCGCTTCTTTGATCGCTTCGACATCGGTAAACACGGCGTCATCACCTTGACCACCGCTGACGGCACGGTGCTGGCCCGCCGCCCGACGCTGGGGAATATCGGCAGCGTGTCGATTGCCGACGGCGAGCTGTTTCGCAAGTACCTGAAAGAACATTACGAAGGCACCGCAACGGTCCGCTCGATCATTGACCATGAGCTGCGCCTGTACGGCTACAAGCGTCTGGACCGTTATCCATTGGTGGTGCTGGCGGGACTTTCGGAACAAGAGGTGCTAGAGGAGTGGCGGCAGTACGCCTGGCGCTCATTGGCGATCATCATCTGTGTCGTGATCGCCAACCTGCTGTTCGGCGTGCTGCTGTTCCAACAGATTCGCTTCGGCCTCAACGCCGAATCCCAGCTGCGCATCGCTAGCCACTCATTGGAAAAGTTGGCCCTGCAAGACGGTCTGACCGGTCTGGCCAACCGCCGCCACTTTCAGGAAATCCTCGGTCTGGAGTTCGTCGCCGGTCAGGCGAACCTGCATCCGTTGAGCCTGATCATGATCGATATCGACTACTTCAAGAGCTACAACGACAACTATGGGCACGTGGCTGGCGACAAATGCATTGTCGCGGTGGCCGAATGCATACGCAGCAACCTGAACCGCACAGGGGACCTGGCGGTGCGCTACGGCGGTGAAGAAATGGCCGTGTTCCTGCCGTACAGCGATGCCCACGGCGCCTTTGCACTGGCGGAGAAAATTCGTCTGAGCGTGCTGGCCCGTGCCATCGAGCACAAAGGCAATCCCGATGGGGTCGTCAGTATTAGCCTCGGCGTCTACGGCTGCGCGGCCCATCAATGCCCGACCATGGAGGCGTTCGTCGAACGTGCTGATATTGCGCTTTACACTGCCAAGCATGAAGGCCGCAACCGGACCGTGATGGGCTGAAACCGTTAACGTTTCGATCAGTCTCCAAGGTCGTCAGCTTAGCTGTGCGATCACGATCTGCGCGACCTTCCCGCGAAACAGCTGCAAACGGTCTTCCGGCGCATCCGCTTCGACCACCAATGCGCCGACGTCTTCGCAAGACGCCACTTGGTAATGCGCAATGCTCGCCAGCTTTGTGTTGATCACCGCCACCGCGACCTGACCGCTGCGCGCCACCACGGCCCGTTTGAACTCTGCCACCTCCATGTCAAACGCCGTCACGCCCTTCACCGCATCCAGTGCGCAGGCCCCGAGGAAGCACAGGTCAAAATTGAAATGGCTCAACTGCTGAATCGTGGTGAAGCCATACGCACTCCCCGCCACCGGGCTCAAGCGCCCGCCCAGGAGAATGACCTCGACCTTCGGCAGCTTCATCAACTCGACGGCAATCAGCGGCGCGTTGGTGGTGATCGTCAGGGCCATGTTCGGGTCGATGGCCCGGGCAATGGCGAGATTGGTCGAACCGCCGTCGATGAACACATGCTGTCCAACACCGATGAGGTTCGCAGCGGCGATGCCGAGTGCGCGCTTACGATTAGGCTCATGCTCGATCCGCGCCGTGATCGGTCCATCAGAAGCCAGCGAAATCGCACCGCCGTACACCCGTTTGCACAGCCCCGCCGCTGCCAGAGCCCCCAGGTCCCGACGAATCGAATGCTCGGAAACGTTGAACTCCGTCGCAAGGTCTGCGGCAATCACACGCCCTTGTGCAGCCAGGCGTTCAGTGATCTGACGCTGACGCTCGCCGGGGAAAACTTCGGGACTGGCAGACATAAAGGCCTCGACATCAAGCGGAATCGGTCATGAACGAGCAGGATCATGATTGCGGTTGGGGGTGGTGTCAAACCAGAGGTTGCCTATGCTCACAGGCCTGAGGACGGCGTCAACGAAAACGCGACTGCCCGCGTGATCCCCCTGAACCCCTCTCGGTTTCAGCACTCCATCTTTCTTTCGACCTTAACGGAGACATCCCACATGAAAATCGATTTGACCGGCAAGACAGCCCTGGTAACCGGTTCGACGTTGGGCATCGGTTACGCCATTGCCAAGGGCCTGGCGGAGACAGGCGCCGAGGTGATCGTCAACGGACGCAAAAAGGACGCGGTCGATGCGACCGTGGCGCGCATCCAGAGCGAAGTGCCGGGTGCGAAATTGCGCGGGGTGGCGACGGATGTGGGCACGTCGGAGGGCTGCGAGGCCTTGGTGAAGGCGGTGCCGAAGGTGGACATTTTGATCAACAACGTCGGCATCTACGGTCCGCAGGATTTCTTCGACACCCCGGACGACGTGTGGCAACGCTTCTTCGATGTCAACGTGATGTCGGGGGTCCGTCTGTCCCGCGCCTATGCCGATGACATGGCAAAAAACGGCTGGGGCCGGATCGTGTTCATCTCCTCGGAGTCGGGCCTGAACATTCCGGCGGACATGATTCACTACGGTTTTACCAAAACCTCCAATCTGTCGATTTCACGCGGGCTGGCCAAGCGTCTGGCAGGCACGGGCGTCACGGTCAATGCCGTTTTGCCGGGTCCGACCCTCTCCGAAGGCGTTGCTGACATGCTGAAAGACGAGGTGAAAAAATCCGGCAAATCCCTGGAAGATTGCGCAGCGGATTTTGTGATGGCCCATCGCCCCAGCTCGATCATTCAGCGGGCGGCGACCATCGAAGAAGTGGCAAACATGGTGGTGTACGTGTCGTCGAAACAGGCGTCGGCCACCAGTGGCGCGGCCTTGCGTGTGGACGGGGGCGTGGTGGATACCATCGCCTGATCAGCGCTGAAACGTCGGTGACCAGGGGGCACAACCGTGACACCCCTGGCCTTTCTCGGCGGTATCAAGGTGTCTATTCCTCCTCTTCTTCCTCGTCGTCCACTAACGTGAACCAGGGTTTCAGTTCGCTGAGCTCGAAGGTGTCTGACTCCGCTCTGGCTCGCCCGATGCGGGGAAAGTCAGTGGGTTTGAATGAAACGGACGAGTCCAGAAATTCCGCGCTCGCCGATACTACGGATTTGTCAGCCATGTTTGAGCCTCCCTGTCCAAAGATGCGCGTAAGAACGCCGGGAGACTATAGACCAGCCTTGCGAACCACTCGTCGATTCGCGACCCGCCGGTCATAAAACACCGTCAGTTCCCTCAAAACTCGCCGTATTCAGCGCGCATCCGACCGTTGCGCTTGACGTGGTACAGCAGCCCATCCACCTGTTCGATGAAGGACACCGCGCTGGCTTCAGCACCCGGCACCGTGGTGCCCACGCCCAGGCTCAGCGTCAGCAATGGCGAAACCTCGGATTTCTCATGGGCGATCTGCTGCTGACGGACTAATTGCATGCACTTGTCCGCCACCTTGCGTGCGGCCTCCTGATCGGTGTTCGGCAACAGCCAGACGAACTCTTCACCGCCGATGCGGGCAATGAAATCGCCGGGATTGTTGGCCGCCAGCGATAGCGTCTTGGCCACCGTGCGCAGGGCTTCATCACCCTTGATGTGCCCGTAACGGTCGTTGTACTGCTTGAAGTAATCGATATCCAGAATGATCAACGACAGTGGCTGACCGGTCTCTTGAGCACTGGCCCACTCGCGCTCCAGCACCGTGTCGAACATGCGTCGATTGGCGATGCCGGTCAGGCCGTCTTGATAGGAAAACGCTTCCAGTTGCTTTTGCAGGCGCACCAGGTGCTCCTCGGTTTTCTTGCGCTCGCTGATGTCGAACATGAAGCCCACCAACGCCTCGACTTCGCCATGCTTGCGCACCACATGGACCACGTCGCGAATCCACACGTACTCGCCATCCTTGGTCAGCGCGCGGTAATCGGCCTCATGATCGACGCCCGCCTTGGACTGCGAGACGCAGAAGTTCACCACGTAATCGCGATCATCCGGGTGCATGCGTTCCACCCAATCATTGATACCCACCCAACTGCCCTGCTCCCAGCCCAGCAATTGCTCGATCTGCGGGCCGATGTAGCTGAAGGTCATGCTCTGCCAGTCGATTCGCCACGGAATCGCCTTCGTCGACTCAAGCAGGGTTTTATAGACATCGCTCTCAGTGCCAGACGGCGGAATGGAATCGCTCATGATCGGTCACGTTTTCAGGCTGAAAAATGTGGTGAGAGCATGTTGCCACTACGCCGTGTGCGCAATAGCCGACACAGGCGAGCGTCGGGATTTCGGATCATCGGCAGCGGGCGGTCCACCAGCGGCGCCCGATGGGCCACCCGGACGCCGGTAAACAGACAAAACCTAAGGCATCAACGAATAGACCAGCGCCGAAATCGACACCAGCCCCACCACCACGACAAACACGTTGGACAGCTTGCCCGCGTATTGACGCATCGCTGGCACCTTGCGCACGGCGTACATGGGCATCAGGAACAGCAACGCCGCGATGACCGGCCCGCCCAGGGTTTCGATCATCCCGAGAATGCTCGGGTTGAGGGTTGCCACCAGCCAGCAGACCACCAACATGAAACCGGCGGTCAGACGGTCCAGCGTCCGTGGCGAAGGACGACGGCCGCTTTTGATCACCAGCCCCTTGAGGCCTTCACTGGCGCCGATGTAATGGCCGAGGAACGACTTGGTGATCGCCACGAACGCAATCAGCGGCGCAGCGAACGCGATGGTCGGGTTGCTGAAATGGTTGGCCAGGTAGGACAGGATCGACAGGTTCTGCGCCTTCGCCTCGCTCAATTGCTCGGGCGACAGGGTCAAGACGCAGCTGAACACGAAGAACAGCACCATGACCACCATCAGCCCGTGGGCGCGAGCGAGGATCTGCGAACTGCGCTGCTCGGCCTGATCGCCGTATTGGCGCTTCTGATCCACGGCGAAGGCGGAAATGATCGGTGAATGGTTGAACGAGAACACCATCACCGGGATCGCCAGCCACAGCGTGTGCAGCAAAGCAGACGGCGCAGGCAGGCTGGTCGCGGTGGTGAGGATGCCGCCGGTCCAGTGGGGAATCAGAAACACGGCGAGAAACAGCAGCGCGACGATGAACGGATACACCATCAGGCTCATGGCCTTGACGATCAGTTGCTCGCCGCAACGCACCACGGCCAGCAGGCCGATGATCAGCACGAACGCCAGGATGGCCCGAGGCGGCGGCTGAACGTGCAATTGATGTTCGAGAAAGCTGGTCACGGTGTTGGTCAGCGCCACGCTGTAGATCAGCAGGATCGGGAACACCGCGAAGAAATACAGCAGCGTGATGAGCGCGCCGGCCTTCTTGCCGAAATGCTGCTCGACCACCTCGGTGATGTCAGCGCCCTCACGACCGGACAACACGAAACGGGTCAGGCCGCGGTGCGCGTAAAACGTCATGGGGAACGCCAGCAACGCCAGGATCAGCAAGGGCCAGAAGCCACCGATGCCTGCGTTGATCGGCAAAAACAGCGTGCCTGCACCGATGGCGGTGCCAAACAGCCCGAGCATCCAGGTGGTGTCCTGACGCGCCCATTTGGTCATGCCTGTGGTCGCGCCTGCGGGCGCGGCGTCGAGGGTTCGCTCGACGCTGTTGGCCTGATCGTTCATCCGGTCGATTTCTCCGTTGCCGGTGATAGCTACAAGGTCAAAAGCGCGTCGAAAAGCTCGGCAGTCAGCGCCCCTGACCGGTTCTCTACAGGGAAAGGGGCGCGATTGTCCGGGATTAGGGAACAGAATCAAAGGGTTGTCGGAGGGATGGTCGTGCTTTCAGAGATTTCTGACGGGTCACGGTGACACGTTTACCTTCGACACCCTGCCCGTCCTGTGGACATGACAGGGATTTTGCACGACAGCACATTCTGGATCCGTTCCTGGATCGAAACCGCTTGAAACTCATCTCCATCATCCCGCGCTATCTGAACCACGCGCCCTTGGTTAGGCTCTAGTCCTTCAATCAATCGCCAACGGAAGGCAATGTATGCTCAACGCTTCGACTCTATTCACGGTATTCGTTCTGTCAGCCTCTACGGCGGTGCAAGCCGCCCCGGAACCTTGCCATTTTCTGGACAAGCCACTCGCAATGGCGCTATTCGACCGATGGAATCAATCCCTGCAAAGCGGAGACGCTGAAAAGGTGGCAGCCCTCTACACGGCCGACGCTGTCTTGCTTCCAACCGTTTCCAATACACCAAGAACCGACCACGACGGGAAAGTCGACTACTTCAAACACTTCATTGCGAACAAACCAGTAGGACGCATCGACAGCAGCACACTTATTGCGAGTTGCAACGGTGCAATCGATACCGGGACTTACACCTTCCGCTTCCAGGACAACTCGACCATTCAGGCCCGCTACACCTTCAGCTATGCGTGGGTCGATGACCAGTGGCTCATCACCTCGCATCATTCATCAGCCGTGCCCGAGGCATGACGACAGAGGTCGAATGGCCTCCCAGACCTGCCAAAGTTGACCGAAAAAATAAGAACCGTCACATTTAGTCTGTTGAACCACCCCGCCGCAACGGCACGCTGAGCTCCACGCGCAATCCGTCACTGCGGCTGTCGAATTTCAGCGAACAATCGCAGCGCTGAACGATGGCCTGCACGATGGCCAATCCGAGCCCTGCACCTGGGCTTTTGCCGTTGCGCCAGAAGCGCTGGGTGAGCTTGTCGAGGTCCGGCTCGGGAATGCCCGGCCCGTAATCCCGCACGCGGAAATGCGCCTGACCGTTGAATGTTTCCACGCTCAATTCGACCCGTGCGCCTGCCTGTGTGTGGCGCAGGGCGTTATCCAACAAGTTGCGCAATGCCGCCACGGCCAGTGCAGCCGGCATTTCGACCGGCGCTGTGGATAACTGCGACGGCAGGATCAGCTCGATGCGCGAGTCATCGCCATGGTTGGCGTCGTGAATGGCCAGCCGTGCGACCTTTTCGGCGTCGCACTGCACGCCATCGTCGAACGACAGGCTGCCCTCGACCCGCGCCAGCAACAACAGTTGCTCAAGGGTCCGGTGCATGCGGTCGGCGCCCTCTTCCGCGTGGGCCAATGACCGGTCGCGTTTCTCACCCTCGGTCATACGCGCCACTTGCAGGTGGGTCTTGATGGCGGTCAGGGGGCTGCGCAGTTCGTGAGCCGCGTCCCCTGTCAGCCGACGTTCGCGCTCAAGGGTCTGTGCGATCCGCTGAAACAGCTGATTCTGGCTGATCAGCAGGGGCTGCAACTCGCTGGGCAGATTGGGCACGTCCAGCGGCTCGACGGAATCGGCGCTGTGGCGGTTCAGCGCGTCACGCATCCGGTTCAACGGCGCCAGCCCTCGCCCGATGCCGAACCAGACCAGAATCAGGCTGCCGAACAGCGCCACCAGCACCGGCACTGAAGCCGCCAGTAGCACCGAATGGCCAAGGACGTCCCGCTCGATCTGCCGGTCTGCCGTACTGACTCGCACGTTGCCGTGCATCATCGTGTACACGCGCCAGTGCTCGCCGTTGATCATCTGATCGACGAAGCCGCTGGAATCGGCTTTCAGTGGTTCCGCAGGCGAACTTTCGGTGCGCGCCAGCACCTGGCCGCGCAACGAACTCAGCTGGCAGGCCATGCCATTGGGAATGCTCAACTCCCCGGCGCGCAGGGTTTTGCCATCGCCGTCGGTGGGCATCTGCATCTGTTCGAGCAGCCCGGCGACCATGCGCGCCGAGGCTTCTAGCCGCTGGTCGAGGGATTCCATCATCTGCATGCGCAAGTCGCGCAGCATCCACGCCGCCGCCAGCACCCAAATGACGATGAACGCCGAACCCAACGTCAGGCTCAGGCGGGTTCTCAGGCTCATCATCGCTGCGGCTCCGGCAAGTCTCCGGCAGGCCCCAGCCGATAGCCGAGGCCGCGAACCGTTTCGATGATGCCGCCACCTAGCTTGCGGCGCAGGTGGTGAATATGGACGTTGAGGGCGTTGCTCTCGACTTCGTCGCCAAAGCCGTACACGCAGTCTTTGAGCTGTTCGCTGGAGAGCACACGGCCATTGTTGTTGAGCAAGGCTTGAAGCAGCGCCTGTTCACGGCGCGACAGGTCCACCGGCTGACCGGCAAGGCGGGTTTCGCGGCTGCTGGGGTCGTAGGTCAACACACCGTGTTCGATGACATTGACACTGCGCCCGGCCATGCGCCGCACCAGCGTGTGCAGGCGCGCGCTCAGCTCGCGCAGGTCGAAGGGTTTGAGCAGGTAATCGTCGGCCCCGGCCTGAAGGCCATCGACGCGGTCGGTGACGGTGTCGCGTGCGGTGAGGATCAGCACGGGAATGTCGGTGCCCTGCTGGCGCAACTGGCGCAGCAATTTGAGGCCATCTTCGTCAGGCAGGCCTAGGTCCAGCACCATGACGTCGAAATGCGCCGCCGCCAGCATCGCCCGCGCTGCGGACGCCGTCGCCACCCGATCCACCGTCAGGCCTTGGGCATCCAGACCGGCCACGATACCGCTGGCAATCAGGTCGTCGTCTTCACAGAGCAGTACGTGCATGAGGCGGCCTCGAAAAAAAGGCGATTGAAACAGGGTGGGATTAAGGGTGGATTATGCACGATCCCCGCCTGCGGCCAGAAGCGGGAAGGCGTCGCGATCCCGCCCCCGTTAATCAGGCCTTAATCACCTCCCTTCACCCTCACGCCATCAATAATCGACCGAGGTTGGGCATGCGCAGGTTGTGGGTTCTGGTGCTTCTGTTAATTCCATTGTTGGCTCAAGCGCTACCGGGCGGGGATCTTTTCAACAAGAAGCCTGATTTTCTGCCGGTCGGACAGGCGTTCATGTTCAGCTCAGAACGCCTGCAATCCGGCGAAACCCGGCTGTATTGGCAGATCGCCGACGGTTATTACCTGTACCAGAAACGCCTCAAATTCGACGGCCTGAAACCTGAACAGCAACCGACGCTCCCGACGGGCGAAGACCACAACGACGAGTATTTCGGCCAGCAACAGGTCTATCGACAAGGCCTGGAACTGGTCATTCCCGCGTCTGCCACCGGCCAAGTGAAAGTCGGCTGGCAAGGCTGTGCGGATGCAGGGCTATGCTATCCGCCGCAAAGCCAGACGGTCGACCTGGGCGGCGGCAACGCCAATGTGGTCGACGGCCAGGCGCAGGATCAGGCGCTGGCCAGCACCCTCCAGGAACGCTCGCTGGGCTGGAGCCTGTTGATCTTCTTTGGGCTGGGCCTGTTGCTGGCGTTTACCCCCTGTTCTTTGCCGATGCTGCCAATTCTGGCGGGCGTGGTGGTAGGCAGCGGTGCCCGACCTCGCCGGGGCTTCGCATTGGCCGGGGTGTACGTGCTGAGCATGGCGCTGATCTACGCCGGGCTGGGCGTGGTCGCGGCGCTGCTCGGCGGCAATCTGCAATCGACCCTGCAACAGCCGTGGTTGCTGGGCAGTTTCGCCGGGCTGTTCGTTCTCTTGTCACTGCCCATGTTCGGTTTCTTCGAACTGCAACTGCCCGCTTTTTTGCGCAACCGGCTGGAAAACGCCGGGCGCCAGCGTCAGGGCGGCAGTCTGGTTGGCGCGGGGGTTTTGGGCGCGTTGTCAGGCTTGATGGTCGGTCCGTGCATGACGGCCCCACTCGCCGGCGCCTTGCTTTACATCGCGCAGAGCGGCAATGCCCTGCACGGCGCGCTGGTGCTGTTCGTGATGGGTTTGGGTATTGGTCTGCCGCTGCTGCTGATCGTCACCTTGGGCAATCGCTTCCTGCCGAAACCGGGGGCATGGATGGATCTGGTGAAAGGCGTGTTTGGCTTTTTGCTGCTCGGCACGGCGCTGATCATGATCCGTCCGCTGCTGTCGGAAAGCCTTTGGCTGGCGCTGTTTGGCGGCCTGCTCCTGGTCGTTGCGTACAGCGCCGTTGTGCAGACCCGGACGTTGAAACGCGCCGCGCTGATCGCTGCACCTGTCGGTCTGGTAGTAGGGTTATGGGGCGCGATGATGTTGGTCGGCGCAGCCGGTGGCGGCGACGATCCGTGGCAGCCCTTGAAGGTTTACAGCGGGTCTCGGTCCGGCAGCAGCGCCGAACGTCACGACGCCTTCACCACCCTCAAAGACCCCGCCGCGCTCGACCGCGAGTTGGCGGATGCCAAGGCCAGCGGGCAATGGGTGCTGGTGGATTACTACGCCGACTGGTGCGTCTCCTGCAAGATCATGGAAAAAACCGTGTTCGGCAAAGACGAGGTGATTCAAGCGTTGAGCGGCGTGCGCCTGCTGCGGCTGGACGTGACGGCCGACAACGACGCCAGCCGTGAATTGCTCCAGCGCTACCAGGTGCCTGGTCCGCCGACGCTGCTCTGGCTCGGTCCCGATGGGATTGAACGCCGCGAGCGACGCATCACCGGCGAAGTCGATGACAAAGCCTTCACCCGGCAATGGCAAGCCACGCGGGAGCACGGCTGATGCTGAGCGTCGCCCTCGGTCCTTTCGGACTGGCGGTTGATCACCTGCTATTGCTCGGCGCGTTGGCGCTGGCCACGCTGGTGGGCTGGCTCGTCGGACGTCGGCGGAAGGTGAACCCCGAGCGCGCGATCTTTGGCCTGTTCGTGGTCGGCGTGCTGGTCGCGCGGCTCGGCTTCGTGATTGCCTACTGGAGCCAGTACCGGCGCCACCCCTTCAATATCATCGACATCCGTGACGGCGGGTTTCTGGTCTGGCCCGGGCTCGTGACGGTTCTGATCGGCAGCGTGATCCGGGGCTGGAACCGGCCCGCGGTGCGAAAGCCGTTGGGGGCAGGCGTGGCGAGCGGCCTGCTGTTCTGGTGGCTGGCAGGATGGGCGATGAGCGTGTTGCACGCGGATGCCCGGCTGCCTGACATGACAGTGCTCAACGCTGCGGGCCAACCGGTGCACGTCCGGGATTTTCAGGGCAAGCCGCTGGTGGTCAACCTCTGGGCAACCTGGTGCCCGCCCTGTCGTCGCGAAATGCCCGTCTTGCAGGCCGCGCAACAAGCCAGCGCCGACGTGACTTTCCTGTTCATCAATCAGGGGGAAACGCCCCGCGACGTCGCGACTTTTTTCGCGAGCCAAGGTCTGCATCTGGACAACGTGTTGTTCGATGCCAATGGCCAATTGGCGGAGCACGTGGGATCAGCCGCCCTGCCGACCACCCTTTTCTATGGCCCTGACGGACGCCTCTCGGGGACGCACATGGGCGAACTGTCCAGCGCCAGCCTCCGGCATTCTCTGGACGTCATCAGCGAACCAACGCCCTCTCTTTCAAGGAGCATTCAATGAGTTTCATGCGACTTTCCGTTTTGGCCGCCTCGGGCTTGATCGCGCTGCAAGGCGCTTGGGCACAGGCCGAAGAATTGCCCGCACCGATCAAGGCGCTGGAAGCCAAGGGCGCCACCATCAAAGGCACGTTCGATGCGCCGGGCGGGCTGAAAGGCTATGCCGCGCAATACCAACAACAGGCCATGGCGTTCTACCTGACGTCCGATGGTAAACACGTACTGGCCGGGAACCTGTTCGATGAGAAAGGCGAAGACCTGAGCGAAGCGCCGCTGCAAAAACTGGTCTATGAGCCCATGACCAAAGAAATGTGGAGCCAGATGGAGAACAGCACCTGGATCGCCGATGGCGCCAAAACCGCGCCCAAGGTCATCTATCTGTTCAGCGACGCCAACTGTCCTTACTGCAACATGTTCTGGGAACAGGCGCGGCCATGGGTCAAATCCGGCAAGGTCCAGTTGCGCCACATCATGGTCGGCGTGATCCGCGAAGACAGCGCTGCCAAGGCCGCCACCCTCCTTGCCGACGCCAACCCCGAAACCGCACTGCAAAAACACGAGCAGGCTGGCCAGAGCAGCACCCTCAAAGCAATGTCCACGATTCCCAAGGACATTCAGGCCAAGCTCGACGCCAACATGAAGCTGATGACCGACCTGGGCCTGTCAGCAACCCCGTCGATTTTCTACAAGGACGCCGCCGGCCATCTGCAACAACAGCAAGGCGCGCCACGGCCCGAAGTGCTGGCGAAGATGATGGGGCCGAAGTGAAACCAACGTTCTGACGCTGACCTTCTGAGTGTGACCTTCTGACCAATGGCAACCTGGCTCGAAAAGTGGATACTGCATCGGCGCTCCATACGTGTAAAAATGTCGATCACCATTTCAAGAGCCAAAGCGGGAGGCTCGTTCAATGCGTTACGCCGAAGATCATAAAGCCCAGACCCATCAGCGCATCCTTCACGAAGCGGCTTCACGCTTTCGTCGTGACGGCATCGGCGCCACCGGTTTGCAGCCATTGATGAAGGCACTGGGCCTGACTCATGGTGGCTTTTATGCCCATTTCAAATCCAAGGACGATCTGGTCGAGAAAGCACTGCGGTGTGCCGTTGACCAATTGAATGAATCACGGGCCGCAAAGCTGGCGGGAGACGAATCCGCCGCAGCGTTCATCGACATGTACCTGGCTCCCGAGCACCGGACTCAACCGGAAGAAGGCTGCCCGTTGACCACCATGTCGTCGGAACTGGGCCAGCGCGGCCAGCCGAGCGAGATCACCGACGAACTGATCCACCGCATGCTGTCCACCCTCGAAACCGGCATGCCGAGCCAACGGGAGAGCCGCGACAAAAGCGTGATGATCATGGCGGGCCTTGTTGGGGCGATGGTGCTCGCTCGCAGTGCTAAAGACCCGCAACTGGCCGAGCGCATCCTGCAAACCACCCGCGAGCAGCTGAAGCAGCAAATCGCCGAAGCTTGAAATCGCCGAAGCCTGATATGAAAAAGCCCCTGACATGACCGTCAGGGGCTTTTTCGTTGCCTCAAGGATGCCAGCGTCGGAACAGCGCGCTCGCGTTCACCCCGCCAAAGCCGAACCCGTTCGACAATGCGTACTCGATCGCCATCGGGCGTGCCTCGCCGTGCACGATGTCGATCCCTGTGGCGGCTTCGTCCGGATTGTCCAGATTGAGCGTCATCGGGGCGATCTGGTCGCGAATGGCCAACGCAGTGAAGATCGCTTCGATCCCGCCCGCTGCACCCAACAAGTGCCCGGTAGCGGATTTGGTTGAAGTGACCGCGATGCCATTCTGGTCGCCGAACAGCGTTTTGATCGCCGCCATTTCTCCTTTGTCGCCCACCGGCGTGGAGGTGGCGTGCGCGTTGAGGTGCTGAATGTCTGACGGTTTGATGCCCGCCTGACGAATCGCCGCCTGCATCGCACGACGCGCCCCGCTGCCATCTTCCGGACCTGCCGTCAGGTGATAGGCATCGGCGCTGGTGCCATAACCCACCAGTTCGACGATGGGTTTCGCACCCCGGGCCAGCGCGTGTTCCAGGGTTTCGATCACGACGATGCCTGCGCCCTCGCCCATGACAAACCCGTCGCGATCACGATCAAAGGGGCGGGACGCACGCTCTGGCGTGTCGTTGAAGTCGCTCGACAACGCCCGCGCCGCCGCAAAGCCGCCCAGCGCCACGCGATCAACACAGGCTTCAGCGCCGCCACAGATGGCGACGTCGGCCTCACCGGCCAGAATCATCCGCGCCGCGTCGCCAATGGCTTGCACCCCAGCGGCACACGCCGTCACCGGTGCGCCCAACGGACCTTTGAAGCCGTGCTGAATCGACACGTGCCCCGCGGCCAGATTGACCAGAAACGACGGGATGGTGAACGGCGACAGTCGGCGCGGGCCACGGCTATCAGTGGTGCGTACGGCATCCGAAATGGACACGAAGCCGCCGATGCCGGAGCCGATGATCGTCGCCGTGCGCTCACGCTCCTCTTCTGTCGAAGGGGTCCAACCCGCCTGTGCGACCGCTTCTTGAGCCGCCGCGAGGGCGAACAGAATGAAGCGGTCCATTTTCTTCTGTTCTTTGGGGGGCGCTGCCTTGTCGGCATCGAACCCCGCCTCGGGGTCGTCAGCCAGCAGTGGCACGACGCCGCCCACTTTGCCAGGTAAATCCGCCACGGTTTCGTCAGGCAACCGGACGATGCCGGAACGCCCTTCAAGCAATCGGCGCCATACAGCCTCGACCCCGGTGCCCAATGGCGTCACCAGTCCCATCCCCGTCACTACAATGCGACGTTCGCTCATGCGTTCACCTTTTCAGCTTTCAGTACGTAGACCCGACGCCCATTCAAGCGCCTGGCGTTTTGTAGCGCGCTGCCGCGTGCTGCAACGAAAGATTCGGACCCAGTGCCAAGCGCGCGTTGACGAAAGCATCCCAGTCGGCAGCGTTGGCCAGCGATGGAATGGTCACCAGCTCTTTCTGGTCGAACCCGGCCAAGGCCGCGTCAACCATCTCGTTCACGTCCATCACCATCTCAGGGGGAAATGCGTTCAGGTCCATGCCTGCGCGCTCCCAGATTTCGGTGCGCGTCGCCCCAGGCATGACGGCCTGGACCTGCACGCCCTTGTCGCCAATCTCAGCGTTCAACGACTGGGTCAGGCTCAGCACATAGGCCTTGCTGGCGGTGTACACGGCGTTGAAGCGCTCGGGGATCATCGGCACCACCGAGGCGATATTGACGATAGCGCCACGCCCACGCGCCAGGAAGCCAGCCGCTGCGGCCGATGCCAGGTGAGTCAGGGCCACGATATTGAGCTGAATGAGGCGATTGACTTCGTTCAGGTCGGCCTCTGCCAACGGACTGTTGGAGGCCACACCGGCGTTGTTCAACAGAAGCGTGATCGAAGCGTCGTTGCGCAAGCGTTGCTCGACCGTGGAAATGTCTGACGCGTTGGTGAGATCGGCCTTGAGCACTTCAACGTCGACGGACGTGGTCTTGCGCAGATCGGCGGCCAGCGCCTCAAGCCGTGTCTGATCCCGGGCAACCAACAACAGGTCGTATCCCCGTTTGGCCAACCGGTTTGCGTACGTGGCACCGATGCCTGAAGAAGCGCCGGTGATCAGGGCTGTACCTTGGGTGTGGGTCGTGCTCATGGGGTTTCTCCGTGGACAGTGAGAATAGCAACGAGCGCATATTACGCCCATAATTTAGAAAATTATATGTTGAACGACATTTTCAATGTCAACCCCTCGCTGCTCCGTTACAGCGACAAGCCCCGGGCTACGGCCAAAAAAAAGACCGATCAATGATCGGTCTTTTCCATGTTATGCAGTGGTCAGTCGATGGCGAGTTTATCCCGATTTTTGTCCAGCAATGCCTTGCCGATACCTTTGACTTCGATCAACTCATCGACCGACGTAAACGCGCCGTTTTCGTCACGATAGGCGACGATCGCCTCCGCCTTGGCTGCACCGATTCCTGACAGCGTTTTTTGCAGGGCTTCCGCAGAGGCGGTGTTGAGGTTGATACGCTCGCTCTGCTCCGAAGGTGCAGCGACCACAGGCGCGGGGGCGTTGGGAGTTGCCGAAGTGGCGGGTGCCGCGTTGATGGCAACGGAAGTGCTGGCCAGCAGGCCGAACAGGAGGGACGACAGATAGGACATACGCATGAGTAACGCTCCATGACATCGTGGGTGGGGAAACAGCATTCCTGAGCTGCTTTCCAAACCTAGACGATGGTCATGAAGGGTCAATGCGGGGATGAGTGACGGAATGTGTACCGCCCGCAAGCCTAAGGAATACGGGCGCTACAGCGATTAAGCAGAAAAAATCACAGCGTAAGCGGAAGTGTCGGACTCACGGCTCGTGACGGCGTTGTTGGTGAATCCAGTCGACGATCTCACCTTCCGGTGCGTAGCCGCTGACCGTATCGCCGAGGATCTGGCGCACCTTGTCGTAATCATCGTCATCCAGCGCCTTGAGGAGCAGCGTCAGGCTCTGCTTGAACGCATCCCACGACAGGTGATCCTCTTGAGCGCTCATGATCATCGGGTGACTGGTCACCGCCACGTTGTCGCCGATCAACAGCTCCTCGTAGAGCTTCTCACCCGGACGCAGCCCGGTGAACTCAATGGAGATGTCGCCATGAGGGTTCTTGTCTGAACGGATGCTGAGCCCTGACAGATGAACCATCTTCTCGGCCAGTTCGATGATTTTCACCGGCTCGCCCATGTCGAGCACAAACACGTCGCCACCCTGCCCCATCGAACCCGCCTGAATCACCAACTGCGCGGCTTCTGGGATGGTCATGAAGTACCGGGTGATCTTCGGGTGCGTAACGGTCAGGGGACCGCCGGATTTGATCTGCGAGTGGAACAGCGGAATCACCGAGCCGGACGAGCCCAGCACGTTGCCGAATCGCACCATGATGAATCGGGTCTTGTTCACTTGGTGCACGTTCGCCCGGTCGCCGAACATCACTGGCGCTGTTTCGCGACTCAATGCCTGCAAGATCAGCTCGGCCAGCCGCTTGGTGCTGCCCATGATGTTGGTGGGTCGTACGGCCTTGTCGGTGGAAATCAGCACAAAGTTGGAGACCCCCGCCTGCAACGCCGCCTGCGCCGCGTTCAATGTCCCTACCACGTTGTTGATCACGCCTTCAGCAATATTGTGCTCGACCATTGGCACGTGTTTATAGGCCGCAGCGTGGTAAACGGTGTCCACCCGCCAGGTCTTCATCACGTCCAGCAACTTGGCATGGTTACGCACGGAGCCAAGGATCGGCAGTACTTTGACCTTCAGGGACTCACGCGCAATGCGTCGCTCCAGTTCCGAGAGGATCGTATAGAGGTTGAACTCGCTGTGGTCCAGCAGCAACAGCGTGGTGGGTTTGTGCAGCACGATCTGACGGCACAGCTCCGAACCGATCGAGCCACCCGCCCCGGTCACCAGCACGCATTGATTCTTGATGCAGTGCTCCAGCAGGTCTTCCTGGGCGGGAACGGCATCGCGTCCCAACAGGTCAGCGATGTCGACTTCCTGAAGGTCATCGACTTTCACCCGGCCAGCAGCCAGATCGGAAAAATTCGGCACACTGCGCACGTGAAGCGGGAACCCTTCCAGAAATCCGAGGATTTCCCGACGACGGGCTCTGGCCGAGGACGGGATCGCCAGCAGTATCTCCTGTGCCCCGGTCACGTCGATCATTTGCTGGATGTGCTTGGGCTTGTACACCTGCAGCCCGGAAATCACCCGATTGGAGATGGAATCGTCATCGTCGATAAACGCCACTGGGCGCATCGAACGGCCCATCCGAAGCGCCGCCACCAACTGGTTACCTGCCGCGCCTGCGCCGTAGATCGCGACTTTCGGCAATCCGTCGTCCCGCGTAGCGAAAGGCACATGCTGCACGGCGGAGAACCAGTCGCCCAAAAAATACTGACGCATTGCGAGGCGCAGGCCACCGATCATCACCAGGCTCAACCACCAGTAGTTGAACATTACCGAGCGCGGCACGACGTGCTGATGGTTGCTGTAGAGATACACGACAACGCCCAGAATCAGCGCCGACAGGCTGACCGCCTTGATGATCGCCACCAGCGCGTCATTGCCGAAATAGCGCATGACCGCCCGGTACATGCCAATTCGGATGAACAAGGGAATGGCAATGACAGGCGCGCTAGCAAACAGCCAGGTGTGAATGGTCAGTGGATTGATCAGGTCGTCGATGCCGAGGCGGACCACGAAGGCCATCCACAGCGCGAACCAGACCAGGCAGACGTCTGTCGCGACCTGAATGATTCGTTTATAACGACGCGGCAACGCGAGCAACATGACGCGCAACTTTTCCATGAATCCCTCGATCACGAGTTCAATCTCCTATCGACCTGAAACATGGGTGCTTGATTCCAGCATTACGCAAGAAATACACCACCCCTGCCGCCCGACGGGGCATTCAGCTCCGTTCAAGTTGTCCTGCCCTGAACCCGATCGCCAGGATCACCAACGGGACATAAGCGACGATCAGACCGGTCGCCCCATCGACACCGAAGTGGGTGACCGCAATGGCGACCGGCAAAAGCCAGAACAGGTTGATTACACCGACTGCGGACGTCACTGGAAGGTGCTTGCCATATCTGCGCGAGGCGAATTGGTAAGCATGACTTCGGTGAGCCTCATAGATCTTGTCTCCTCGGACGAGGCGACGGATGAGGGTAACTGTAGCGTCTACGATGAAAACCCCGAGAAGAATAAGCCATGCCCAGAGTAACTGCGAGGAAATCCACGCGGCCTGCAGTGACAGAACGCCCAATATGATGCCCAAAAACCCGCTTCCGGCATCCCCCATGAAGATTTTCGCAGGGGGAAAGTTCCAGATCAGGAAACCGAAAACCGCAGCGGCCAGCAGCAACGGTTGCCACGTCATCTCGGCATGGTCGCCCAAGAGGTAGATCAGCGCGGCCCCCAGGCACACGCAGACCGCTTCGACACTGGCAATGCCATCGATACCGTCCATGAAGTTATAGAGGTTCAACAACCACACCAGATAGAGCGCCGCCAGCCCATGGCCGATCCAGCTCAACTCAAACGTTGCACCGAAAAAGGTCACCGGCGGCAGTCCGCCCAGCCAGCACAATGCCCAGATGGCGGCGAAAAAATGGCCCAGGAGACGCCAACGCGCAGCGACATGCCCGTGATCGTCCAGAAAACCAAGCGCTGCGATGCCCAGACCAGCCCCCGCCATGGCCGCAAATGCCGCTGAACTCAGCACGCCTTCGCCGAACAGCACCGCGAGCGCCACCAGGTAGCTCACGACAATGGCTACACCGCCGCCACGAGGCGTCGGGACAGTATGCGAGCTTCTGCCATTGGGAATATCCAGCAGGCTTTTATGCAATGCATAGCGCCGAAGCCAATAGGTAAACGCGAAAGAACAGCCGATTACAGCGACCGCCAACCACCAATGATTCATTTTTGATCCGTTATAAAAAGGTCGACTGCCTGACTACCGCTACCACTGTCATTTAAATAAAAAAACAGCGACGGCCCTGGATGCCGGGAGCATCAGGGCCACCACCGTGTTGGATCAGCCGCCGTTGAGCAGTTGCTCGATCTCCTTGACCTTGGCCTCGACCAGCTGTGGGTCGCGTCGGCTTTCGACGTTCAGACGCAGCAGCGGCTCAGTGTTGGAGCCGCGCAGATTAAAGCGCCATTCAGGGAATTCAAGGCTGATGCCGTCCGTTTTGTCGATGTTCGAACAGATCGGGGTGTAATGGTCCAGCACTTTGCCGATGATGGCTTTGACGTCCGTCACCTTGTAGTTGATCTCGCCGCTGCACGGGTAGGCGGCCATGCGTTCATCCACCAGTTGAGAGAACGTCTTGCCGGAAACGGACATCAGCGCCGTGACCAAGAGCCAAGGGATCATGCCGCTGTCGCAGTAGGCGAAGTCGCGGAAGTAGTGGTGCGCGCTCATCTCGCCGCCGTAAACCGCGTCTTCCTTGCGCATGCGTTCCTTGATGAAGGCGTGACCGGTCTTGCACAGCACCGGCGTGCCCCCCGCCAGATTGACCTGATCGATGGTGTTCCAGGTCAGGCGCGGGTCATGAATGATCTTCGAGCCAGGGTGCTGTTTGAGTAGCATTTCCGCGAGCAGACCGACCAGGTAGTAGCCTTCGACGAAACGGCCGCGCTCATCGAAGAAGAAGCAGCGGTCGAAGTCGCCATCCCACGCCAGCCCCAGGTCACACTTGTGCTCCAGCAAGGCATCACGGGTGATGCTGCGGTTTTCGGGCAGAAGCGGGTTGGGCACGCCGTTGGGGAAATTGCCGTCGGGCTCGGCGTTGATGATCACCCATTCGAAGGGCAGCTGCGATTTGATCGCTTGCAGCGCTGGGCCGACGGCGCCATTGCCAGGGTCCGCGAGGATTTTCAACGGACGCAATTCGGCGCCTTCGACATATTTGAGCAGGTGCTTGATGTAAGCGCCTTTGTCGGGCCATGATTTGACGCTACCTGACTGCGCGGCGACCGTGCCGAGGTCGCCGGCGTCTACTCGCTGGCGAATGGCATCAAGGCCGGTGTCGCCACTGATCGGACGGGATTCGCCCTTGACCAGTTTCATGCCGTTGTAACCCTTGGGGTTATGACTGGCTGTGACCATCACCCCGCCATCTGCGACGTAGTGGCTGGTTGCAAAATAGACTTCTTCGGTTCCGCACAATCCGATGTCGATGACATCCGCGCCAGCGTCCAGGATACCTTGGGTCAAAGCCTGGGCCAGCGCCGGGCTTTCGAGACGCATGTCTCTGCCGACCACGATATTTTTGGCACCCAGTTCGACCACCATGGAGCGCCCAATCCGATAGGCGATGTCTGCGTCCAGATCATTGGGGACCTGGCCACGGATATCGTAGGCTTTGAAGCAACGGGTCTGAATAACGGGATAGTCGGGATTCATGTGTAAAAACCTATGCGACGAAAAAACCCGAAGGTTCCTCTGTTCAGTATGAAGCAGCCCATCCATCGGACTGCACGCTACCCTCGCGCACAACAGCTTGAGGCGAGGGTTAGGCAGTAAAAATCGAGTTTTGTTAATCACTGAGGCGTAATTATCTTCGAAACGGAGAAAACCGTCTCGAATGATTTGATAAAGCCATCCCACGCCATCAAAACGATACAGGCCATTCAGTGACGGTGTGATGAGCGTCGCAAGGCATTCATCACGTCACCACGGGACGATGCGAACGATGGGCGCTGCGGGCTTCCAGTTTCTGCTTAAGCTTTCTTTTCGCCTCCGGCTCGCCGTGGACCAGCCGGATTTCGGACGGCAACACGTCCATGCCCATGACGAAGTCCACCAGACCTTTTTGGTCAGCATGGGCAGAGTAGCCACCGAGGTTTTCCACACCGGCTTTTATCTCGTAACGTTGTTTGTCGAGCTCGACGTAGCCACCTTTTGGCCCATAAGCCTGAATGGCCGCACCGGGGGTGCCCTTCGCCTGATACCCGGTGAACACTACGTTGTGGCGCGGATCACCCAGCATGACCTTGAGGTAATCAACGATTCGTCCCCCCGCGCACATCCCGTGACCGGCAATGACAATCGCCGGCCGCCCTGTACTTGCCAGATAATTCACGGTTTGCAGATGCTGGGCGTGGCTGTTGATCGTGATCAACTGTTTGAAGCCGAGGGGCTTACGGCCGCTGCCGAGCCGCACGACGGCTTCCTCATCCCACATGTCATCAAATGACTGATACACCTGAGTCAATCGCTGAGCCAGCGGCGAATCTAGGATCACGGGCAATAGCGGCCAATTGACCGGCAGTGCTGTGTCCACCGAGGGGGATACCTCGCTCAGGCCCAATAACGCCTTGCGGTGCAGGATATCTTCGATTTCATACAGCAACTCTTGAGTCCGCCCCACACTGAATGCCGGGATCAGCACAGTGCCATGGTCTGCCAACGCCTTGTCAATGACGGCTTCAAGACGGACTTGCCGGGTGGCGCGGTCTTCATGCTGACGATCTCCGTAGGTGCTTTCCAGCACCAGCACGTCGGCGCGCTCGGGAGATTGGGGATCGGGCAGAATCGGCGTGTGGGATGAACCCAGGTCTCCGGAAAACACGACACGCCGGCGACGCTGCTCAAGGGGGTAACTGACATCGCATTCGACATAGGCCGAACCCAGAATATGACCGGCGCGCTGTAAACGGATACGACAAGTGACTGCGGGTGTTTCGACAACGCTAAACCAGGTATCGAACGGAAGCGCAATGACGCGTTCATCGATCAGTTTCAGGTAATGGGCGATCTGTTGCGTATCGCGACCCCACTCCAGTTTGAAGGCATCCTCAAGCACTAACGGCAGCAATTTGGCAGAAGCCTCACTGCAAAGGATTGGCCCTTTGAAACCCGCCGCTAACAACTGGGGAATGCGGCCCACGTGATCAGCGTGGACATGCGTCACGATCAGCAGCTTCAGGGTCTCTACAGAGAAATCGACCGCGGCTGACATGCCGAAACGTTCCCGGAGATCCGCTTCAAGACCTTGAAACAAACCGCAGTCGATCAACAGGCCGTGGGCGGCATCCAGCTGCAATTGGTGACAGGAGCCTGTAACCCCCTCCCCTGCACCGTGATGAATGATGTCTGGATAAATCATGAGCTTGCTTCCCGATCCGCTGGCTGAAAAGCGGCGCAGCTTAACCGTGCTGAATACAGGCTTCAGCCGTTAAGGTTTTGCGAGAGTTTTCGGAAGCATTCGGGAATACATTTCCTGACAGGAAATGTTAGTGCGTATGAAAGACTGCACTTCTGGAAAGTCAGGCGGCCCCAGGCCGCGATATTCAGGCCAAGCGTGACGGTTTGGGTTTGCGGCGAAGCCGTGTGGCCCACGCCAGAAAAGGACCGATCAGCATCCCCACCAAGAGCGCGAAGATCACCGGCACAGCCACCGACAGTTCAGGGGCCGCCCAGCCAAAAAACACCAACGCCACTGGCTGTTGGTTTTCAAGCATGAACACAACCGTCGCTGCCACGATCAGCAGCACGACGACAAAAAATATCAGACGTTTAAGATTTCGCATCGAGTATTCCCTCCAACGGCTATTGGAGTTCGTGTTCCTCGTCTTCGTTCACCCGGTCGCGCAGCTCTTTGCCCGGTTTGAAATGAGGGACGAACTTGCCGTCGAGGCTGACGGACTGCCCGGTCTTGGGATTGCGACCCACGCGAGGCGCGCGGTAATGCAGGGAGAAGCTGCCAAAGCCCCGTATCTCAATACGGTCGCCGGTGGCGAGGCACTGCGACATCTGCTCAAGCATGGTCTTGATGGCCAGCTCCACATCTTTGGATGAGAGCAGTCCTTGATGGGTGACAATTCGATCGATCAACTCCGACTTCGTCATATTTTTCCCTTCTTTTTCAAGCAGCTAGGTAAAGCGCTTTGAAGGTTTTAGCACGACCTAAGGTTTTTGAACAGCCCATGTTTCCACTTATGTGAACAGCGTTTCCAGGCAAGGGGCCATTATCCAGTCCAGGCCTTGTCAATCCGGGGCTTGGCGGAATACACCCATTGGCGCTTCGAGGGGCTGTTCCCCCATAAACCATCGCCCACAAAAAAGGGCGACCGAAGTCGCCCTTTTTCAACGGTCAGACAGAACTCAGTTCTGTTTTTCCATTTGAGCACGCAGCAGGTCACCCAGAGTGGTAGGACCTGTGTTCTCAGCGGTTTCAGGCTTGCTACGCAGGCTCTGAATCGCTTCTTTCTCGTCTTCAACGTCTTTCGACTTGATGGACAAGCTAATTACGCGGCTCTTGCGGTCAACGCTGATGATCTTGGCTTCGATCTCTTCGCCTTCCTTCAGAACGTTACGCGCGTCTTCAACGCGGTCACGGCTGATTTCGGAAGCTTTCAGAGTGGCTTCGATGTCGTCGGCCAGAGTGATGATGGCGCCTTTAGCGTCAACTTCTTTAACGGTACCGCGAACGATAGCGCCTTTGTCATTGACAGTGACGTACTCGGAGAACGGATCGCTTTCCAGTTGCTTGATACCCAGCGAGATGCGCTCACGCTCAGGATCAACCGACAGGATCACGGTGTCGAGCTCGTCGCCCTTCTTGAAGCGACGCACGGCTTCTTCGCCCACTTCGTTCCAGGAGATGTCGGACAGGTGAACCAGACCGTCGATGCCGCCGTCCAGACCAATGAAGATACCGAAATCGGTGATCGACTTGATGGTGCCGGAGATCTTGTCGCCCTTGTTGAACTGGCCAGAGAAATCTTCCCATGGGTTAGATTTGCACTGCTTGATGCCCAGGGAGATACGACGACGCTCTTCGTCGATGTCCAGAACCATGACTTCCACTTCGTCGCCGACTTGTACGACTTTCGAAGGGTGGATGTTCTTGTTGGTCCAGTCCATTTCGGAAACGTGTACCAGGCCTTCCACGCCTTCTTCCAGCTCTGCGAAGCAGCCGTAGTCGGTCAGGTTGGTAACGCGTGCAGTGACGCGAGTGCCTTCTGGGTAACGTGCCTTGATAGCAACCCATGGGTCTTCACCCAGTTGCTTCAGGCCCAGGGAAACACGATTGCGTTCACGATCGTACTTCAGGACTTTTACATCGATCTCATCGCCAACGTTGACGATTTCCGATGGATGCTTGATGCGCTTCCAAGCCATGTCGGTGATGTGCAGCAGGCCATCGACGCCACCCAGATCGACGAATGCGCCGTAATCGGTGAGGTTCTTGACGATACCTTTGACTTGCTGACCTTCCTGCAGGGATTCCAGCAGAGCTTCGCGCTCGGCGCTGTTCTCGGCTTCCAGGACGCTGCGACGGGAAACGACAACGTTGTTGCGCTTCTGGTCCAGCTTGATGACCTTGAATTCCAGCTCTTTGCCTTCCAGGTGCGTGGTGTCGCGCACTGGACGGACGTCAACCAGAGAACCTGGCAGGAACGCACGGATGCCGTTAACGTCGACAGTGAAGCCGCCTTTAACCTTACCGTTGATAACGCCCTTGACCACTTCTTCAGCTGCGAAAGCGGCTTCCAGAACGATCCAGCACTCAGCACGCTTGGCTTTTTCGCGGGACAGTTTGGTTTCGCCAAAGCCGTCTTCGACCGCGTCCAGCGCAACGTGTACTTCGTCACCGACCTTGATGGTCAGTTCGCCAGCATCGTTGTAGAACTGCTCGAGCGGGATGACGCCCTCGGACTTCAGGCCAGCGTGTACGGTAACCCAGTCGCCGTCGATGTCGACAACGATACCGGTGATGATCGCACCCGGCTGAAGATTGAGGGTTTTCAGGCTTTCTTCAAAGAGTTCTGCAAAGCTTTCGCTCATTTTAATTCCTGTTGATAAAGGCGAAGAATCCGCCTATCTGCCACGCTCCAGACAACGTGGGTTTCGTTCATATGAAAGGAAGCCTGCGGGACTGTGACTGGTCTCCCACATGGCTCCTTGGTCATCCAGCGAGATCGCGAAGCGCGACTTCACTCAGGATGCGTTCCAGCACCTGCTCGATGGACAATTCGGTGGAATCCAGCTGGATGGCGTCATGCGCCGGTTTGAGCGGGGCTACCGCTCGCTGGGTGTCGCGCTCGTCGCGGACACGTATCTCATCTAGCAGACTCGACAGACTAACATCGTCCCCTTTCGCCTTCAACTGCAAATATCGGCGACGGGCACGCTCTTCGGCACTGGCCGTCAGGAAAATCTTCAGCGGCGCGGCGGGAAAGACCACCGTGCCCATGTCGCGGCCATCGGCGATCAGGCCCGGAAACTCCTGAAACGCACGCTGGCGCTGGAGCAGCGCCTCACGCACCGCGGGCAGCGAAGCCACCTGCGAGGCGCCACTGCCAATCTGCTCGTTGCGGATCGCCAGAGTCACTTCTTCGCCTTCGAGAATGATGCGCTGACCGTGATCGCCGGTCGCCGCCTCGAATTGCACGTCCAGGTGCGCCGCCAGCAGCTTGAGCGCTTCTTCGTTGGTCAGATCGACCCCATGATTGCGGGCCGCAAATGCCAGTAGACGATACAGCGCGCCTGAATCCAGCAAGCACCAACCCAGACGCTTGGCCAGCAGACCGGCTACTGTTCCTTTTCCGGAACCGCTTGGTCCGTCGATCGTAATGACCGGAGCTTGAGCTTTCACGATTGCCCCTCTTGCGCTACACGAATACCCACCTGGCCGCAGAGCGCCAGGAAATTGGGGAAAGAAGTCGCCACATTGGCGCAGTCCCGGATACGAATCGGGGCTGACGCGCGCAACGACGCGATACTGAAAGCCATGGCAATACGATGATCACCATGACCGTTGACTTCACCGCCGCCGATCTTGCTACCTTCAATAATGAGGCCATCGGCGGTCGGTTCAACCCGCACACCCAAGGCGGCCAGACCTTCGGCCATGACCTGGATGCGGTCGGATTCCTTGACGCGCAATTCCTGCGCCCCGCGCAACACCGTACGCCCCTGCGCACAGGCAGCCGCGACGAAGATCACCGGAAATTCGTCAATGGCCAGCGGCACCAGCGCCTCGGGAATTACGATGCCCTTGAGTGCCGCGTAACGGACCCGCAGATCGGCCACCGGTTCGCCGCCGACTTCACGCAGGTTGTGCACGGAAATGTCGGCACCCATCAGGCGCAAGATGTCGATCACGCCAGTGCGCGTCGGGTTGACGCCCACGTGTTCGAGCAACAGGTCAGAGCCTTCGGCAATCGACGCAGCGACCAGAAAGAACGCAGCAGACGAAATATCGGCGGGCACTTCGATGCGGGTCGCCTTGAGCGTACTGCCCGCTTCGACCGACGCTGTCGCACCATTACCTGAAACCGGATAACCAAAGCCACGCAGCATACGCTCAGTGTGGTCACGGGTGGGCGCAGGCTCAGTGACGGTCGTCGTGCCGCTGGCATACAAGCCGGCCAACAACAGACAGGATTTGACCTGCGCGCTGGCCATCGGCATCACGTAAGAGATGCCTTTCAACGATTGGCCGCCGCGAATGGTCAGCGGTGGGCGACCGTCAGCGGCGGTGTCGATCACGGCACCCATTTCCCGCAACGGCTCAGCAATCCGCCCCATCGGACGTTTGGACAACGATGCGTCGCCCGTCAGCACGCTGTCGAAACGCTGCGCCGCCAGCAAGCCGGAAAGCAGGCGCATCGAGGTGCCGGAATTACCGAGATAGATAGGACCCGGCGCAGGCTTCAGCCCGTTGAGGCCGACACCGTGAATGGTCAAACGCCCATGGTGCGGGCCTTCAATGACCACACCCATGTCGCGGAAGGCCTGCAACGTAGCCAACGCGTCTTCGCCTTCGAGGAAGCCTTCGACTTCCGTGGTGCCTTCGGCGAGGGAACCCAGCATGATTGCGCGATGGGAAATCGATTTGTCGCCCGGCACGCGGATCTGGCCACGCACGCTGCCGCCCGGCTGAGCCACAAACGTCAGGTCATCCGCAGCCACTTTCTCGACATAAGCACGGCGTGCGAGGATCTTGCCGAAATGTTCGCGGGCCACGCGAGCACGGGTGAATACGCCGAGCAGTTGATGGCCGTCGCCCGCATCCACGGCGTCTCGCAAAGCATCGAGGTCATGACGGAAAGTGTCCAGGGTGCGCAGCACGGCCTCGCGGTTGGCGAGGAAGATGTCGTGCCACATGACCGGATCACTGCCCGCGATTCGGGTGAAGTCGCGGAAACCGCCCGCTGCGTAGCGGAAGATTTCCAGGTTTTCGTTGCGCTTGGCCAACGAATCCACCAGACCAAAGGCCAGCAAATGTGGCAGATGGCTGGTCGCCGCGAGGACTTCGTCGTGCCGCTCGACCTGCATGTGCTCAACGTCAGCCCCCAACGCCGACCACATCCGGTCAACCAGCGCCAACGCAGCGGGATCGGTTTCGGGCAGCGGGGTGAGGATGACCTTGTGACGACGGAACAGCTGGGCATTCGAGGCCTCGACACCGCTCTGCTCGGACCCGGCAATCGGGTGGCCCGGCACAAAACGCGCAGGCATCGCGCCGAACACCTCGCGAGCGGCGCGCACGACATTGCCTTTGGCGCTGCCCACGTCGGTCAGCACGGCATCACCGAGGTCGAGGGTCGCGAGTACGCCCAGCAGTTTTTCCATCGCCAGGATCGGCACGGCCAATTGAATAACATCGGCACCGATGCAGGCAGCAGCAAGATTGTCTTCACAGCGATCGACGACACCCAGTTCGACGGCCAGCTTGCGCGATTGCGGGTCGAGATCGACGCCCACCACCTCGCGACACAGGCCGCTTTCTTTCAAACCTTTGGCGAACGACCCCCCGATCAAACCGAGCCCGACCACCACCAGGCGGCCGATCATAGGCGCAGTCGATTGCACTGCCGTGACATCCGACATGACATCAACCACGCGCCAGAACCTTGCTCAAGGCTTCAAGGAAGCGGGTGTTCTCGGCGGGCAGACCAATGCTGACGCGCAGATGGTGGGGCATGCCGTAACCCGCGACCGGGCGCACGATCACACCCTCGCCCAGCAGACCTTCATAAACCGAGCCTGCTTCACGGCCCAGATCGACCGCGATGAAGTTGGCTCTGGACGGAATCCAGCCCAGGCCCATTTGGCGCAGACCGTCTTCCAGTTGCTGCATGCCGGCTTCATTCAGACGACGACTCTCTGCAACGAACGCCACATCGTCCAGCGCGGCACAGGCTCCGACCAGCGCGAGGCTGTTGACGTTGAACGGCTGACGAACACGGTTCAGTACGTCGGCCACGACCGGCGAAGACAGGCCGTAGCCCACACGCAAGGACGCGAGGCCGTAAGCCTTGGAAAACGTCCGCGACACCAGCAGGTTCGGGTAGTCGGCCAGGAAACTCAGGCCGTCCGGCAACTCAGTGCCCGAGGCGTACTCGATGTAGGCCTCGTCCAGCACCACCAGCACGTCGTCGGGTACGGCGGCGAGAAAATCGGCCAGCGCCTGCGGGCCAAACCAGGTGCCGGTCGGGTTGTTCGGGTTAGCGATGAAGACCACTCGGGTATTGCTGTCGATGGCGGCGAGCATGGCCGGGAGGTCATGCCCCCAATCCTTGGCTTTTGCCACGCGGGCATCGGCACCGACGGCCTGGGTGACAATCGGGTAGATCGCGAAGGCGTGTTCGCTGAACACCGCGTTCAGGCCGGGAGCCAGGTAGGCACGGGCGACGATTTCGAGGATGTCGTTGGAGCCGTTGCCCAGCGTCACTTGATTGGGCTTGACACCGCAACGCTCGGCCAGCAACTGCTTGAGGTCAAAGCCGTTGCCATCGGGGTAACGGGTCAGCTCGGCCAGCGCTTCACGAATCGCTGTCAGCGCTTTCGGACTACCGCCCAGCGGGTTTTCGTTACTGGCCAGTTTGATGATGCGAGCCGGATCGATATCCAGTTCACGCGCCAGTTCGTCCACCGGCTTGCCGGGAACGTAAGGCGATAGTTTTTGCACACCGGCCTGCGCCAGCGCGAGGAAGTCGCCGCTCATTTACCGCATTACCTCTTAGTAAAACAACAATCGCGCAGTCTCAGGCCGAGGCAACCCGGCGCAGAGACGGTGGCGATTTCAGGTCCGTCACCGCCGACAAGCCGGGCTGCTACAGAAATCGTGTGCGATCAGCGCCGCTTAGAGAACGGCTTTCGGATAGGAACCCAGCACTTTGAGCGCCACGGCTTCCTGGCTGATCCGCTCCAGCACCGCCTTGATCAGCGGGTCCCGGTGATGGCCGACGAAATCGATGAAGAACACGTAGGTCCATTTACCGCTGCGCGAAGGCCGGGTCTCGATGCGGGTCAGGTCGATGCCGTTTTCATGGAAAGGCACCAGCAACTCATGCAGCGCACCCGGCTTGTTGCTCATCGACACGATGATCGACGTTTTGTCGTCGCCCGTCGGCGGCACTTCCTGGTTGCCGATCATCAGGAAGCGCGTCGAATTGTCCGGGCGGTCTTCGATCTTCTCGGCGATGCGCGTGAGGTTGTACAGGCCCGCAGACATATCACCCGCGATGGCCGCGGAATTCCACTCGCCCTTCACGCGCTTGGCGGCTTCGGCGTTGCTGGAAACCGCGACACGCTCGACGTTCGGGTAATGCGCGTCCAGCCACTTGCGGCACTGGGCCAGCGACTGAGCGTGGGAATAAATGCGGCTGATGCTGTCGGTCTTGGTGTTTTCGCCCACCAGCAAGTGATGGTGAATGCGCAACTCGACTTCGCCACAGATGACCATGTCGTGTTCGAGGAAGCTGTCCAGCGTGTGGTTGACCGCGCCTTCGGTGGAGTTTTCCACCGGCACTACGCCGAAATTGACCGCACCGGCGGCCACTTCACGGAACACTTCATCGATGGCCGCCATCGGCTTACTGATCACGGCATGGCCGAAGTGTTTCAGCGCAGCGGCTTGCGTGAACGTGCCTTCAGGCCCGAGATACGCGACCTTGAGCGGCTGCTCCAGCGCCAGGCAGGACGACATGATTTCGCGGAACAGCCGCGCCATCTCTTCGTTGCTCAGCGGGCCACGGTTGCGCTCCATGACGCGCTTCAACACAGCGGCTTCACGCTCGGGGCGGTAGAACACCGGCTCCTCGCCCTCTGCCAGGCTGGCCATTTTCACACGCGCCACTTCCTGCGCGCAGCGAGCACGTTCGCTGATCAGCTCCAGAACCTTTTCGTCCAGGCTGTCGATGCGGACGCGCAGCGCCTTGAGTTCTTGTTCAGACATCAGCCGTGTTCCTTCTCGAATTCAGCCATGTAGGCCACCAGCGCTTCGACGGCGTCCAGGCCCAGGGCGTTGTAGATCGAGGCGCGCATGCCGCCCACCGAACGGTGACCCTTGAGGTTGAGCAGCGCACGCTCTTCGGCACCGGCCAGGAACGCCTTGTCCAGACGCTCGTCCGCCAGACGGAACGGCACGTTCATCCACGAACGGGCGTTGTGGCTGATCGGGTTGGTGTAGAAGTCGCTGGCATCGATGAAACCGTACAGACGGTCTTTCTTCGCGCGATTGCGCTTCTCCATCGCATCAACACCGCCCTGCTCTTTCAGCCACTCGAAGACGAGGCCCGACAGGTACCAGGAATAGGTGGCCGGGGTGTTGTACATCGAACCGTTGTCGGCGGAGATCTTGTAATCGAGCATCGTCGGGCAACTGCTGCGGGCGCGACCCAGCAGGTCTTCACGAACGATCACCACCACCAGGCCGCTCGGGCCGATGTTTTTCTGGGCACCGGCGTAGATCAGGCCGAACTGCGAGACGTCGATCGGGCGCGACAGGATGTCCGAAGACATGTCGACCACCAGCGGAACGTCGCCAGTCTCAGGCACCCAGTCAAACTGCAGGCCGCCAATGGTTTCGTTGGAAGCATAGTGAACATAAGCGGCGTTTTTGGTCAGGTTCCATTCGTTCTGGCCAGGAATCGCCAGGTAGTCGAACGGCTTGGCGCTAGCCGCAACGTTGACGTTGCCGAACCGACGGGCTTCTTCAATGGCCTTTTTCGACCAGATGCCGGTTTCGATGTAATCGGCCGTGCCGTTTTCCGGCAGCAGGTTCAGCGGAATCTCAGCGAATTGCTGGCTCGCGCCACCTTGCAGGAAGAGGATTTTGTAGTTGGAGGGGACGGACAGCAGCTCGCGCAGGTCTTGCTCGGCCTTTTCGGCGATGGCGGTGTAGTCGTCGCTGCGATGACTCATCTCCATCACTGACAAGCCCTTGCCGTGCCAATCCAGCATTTCAGCCTGGGCGCGTTGCAAAACAGCATCAGGAAGCGCGGCAGGGCCGGCGCAGAAGTTAAAGGCTCGCTTGCTCATATCCACTCTCGTCAACTCGTAGAATTCGAAACGGCCTGGCCACCAGGCGTGTTGCGCAAGGGCTGGCCAAAGCCAAGAGGGCCCTGCAAGGGCCCTCAAGTACAACGTCTATCAGTCCTGCGGTTCTTCGTCGGAAGTAGCATCGGCTTGCAGATCGCTGGCCGATTCGTCAGCGTCGGCCTCGGACAGGTTGGCAAGCTCGCCATCCAGCACGTCGCCGTCCAACGCTTCGCCTTCGAGCCCTTCACCTTCGACTTCGGACGGCTCCTGAACACGCTCCAGGCCGACCAGTTTCTCGTCTTTCGCCAGCTTGATCAGGGTCACGCCCTGGGTGTTACGGCCCAGACTCGACACTTCGTCGACACGGGTACGAACCAGGGTGCCCTGGTCGGAAATCAGCATGATCTCTTCGCCGTCCTGCACCTGAACCGCGCCGACCAGACGGCCGTTACGCTCGTTGCTGACCATGGCGATAACGCCCTGACCGCCACGCTTGTATTCAGGGAACTCAGTGATTGCCGTGCGCTTGCCGTAGCCACGTTCGGAGGCGGTGAGAATCTCGCTGCCTTCTTCCGGGATCAGCATGGAAATCAGCTTCTGCCCTTCGGCCAGGCGCATGCCACGCACACCGCGCGCCGTACGGCCCATGGCGCGAACGTCGGATTCCTTGAAGCGGGTGACCTTGCCGCCGTCGGAGAACAGCATGATTTCCTGCTCGCCGTCGGTGATGGCTGCGGAAATCAGGATGTCGCCTTCGTCCAGCTCCAGCGCGATCAGACCGACGCTGCGCTGACGGCTGAACGCCACCAGCGGGGTTTTCTTGACCGTACCGTTGGCGGTGGACATGAAGATGAACGGGGCCTTCTTCTTGTCTGCGGCCTTGATACGCGCCTTGCGCTCTTCTTCGGTCTCGTTGCTGTTCTCGATGTCTTCGACATCGGTTTCCACGCCTTCGGCCTCTTCTTCGTCAGCCTGCTTGCGCATGGCTTCCAGATCGACCGGCAGCATGGTGGTGATGTATTCGCCTTCGCTCAACGGCAGCAGGTTGACCAGCGGACGACCACGGGCCGCGCGGGACGCTTCCGGAATCTCGTAGGTCTTGAGCCAGTACACCTTGCCCTTGCTGGAGAACATCAGCAGCGTGGTGTGGCTGTTGGCGACCAGCAGGTGAGCGATGTAGTCCTCATCCTTGACGCCGGTAGCCGATTTGCCTTTGCCGCCGCGACGCTGAGCCTGATAGACGGCCAGCGGTTGAGTCTTCGCATAACCACCGTGGGAGATGGTCACGACGCGCTCTTCTTCCGGAATCATGTCGCCCAGGGTCAGGTCCAGACGCGCATCGAGAATCTCGGTGCGGCGGACATCGCCATATTCGGCACGGATCAGTTCCAGCTCTTCGCGGATGACTTCCATCAGGCGCGTGGAGCTGTTGAGGATGCGGATCAGCTCGCCGATCTGAGTCAGGATTTCCTGATACTCGGTCAGCAGTTTTTCGTGTTCCAGACCGGTCAGACGGTGCAGACGCAGTTCCAGAATGGCCTGAGCCTGTTCCGGCGACAGGAAATACTTGCCGTCACGCAGCCCGTATTGCGGGTCGAGGTTTTCCGGGCGGGACGATTCGGCGCCTGCGCGCTCGACCATCTCGACCACGGCGCTCGATTCCCACGGCGTGTTGATCAGGCCTTCCTTCGCTTCGGCGGGGGTCGGCGACGCTTTGATCAGTTCGATGACCGGGTCGATGTTCGACAGGGCAACGGCCTGACCTTCGAGGATGTGGCCACGCTCGCGAGCTTTGCGCAGTTCGAACACGGTGCGACGGGTGACGACTTCGCGGCGGTGACGAATGAAGGCTTCCAGCAGGTCCTTGAGGTTGAGGATCCGTGGACGGCCGTCGATCAGCGCAACGATGTTGATGCCGAATACGCTTTGCAGCTGGGTCTGGGCGTAGAGGTTGTTGAGGATGACCTCAGGCACTTCGCCGCGACGCAGCTCGATGACCACGCGCATGCCGTCCTTGTCGGACTCATCGCGCAGTTCGGTGATGCCTTCGAGCTTCTTCTCTTTCACCAGCTCGGCGATCTTCTCGATCAGACGCGCCTTGTTCAGCTGGTACGGCAGCTCGGTGATGACGATCTGCTGGCGACCGCCAACCTTGTCGATGTCTTCGACGAGGGAGCGGGCGCGCATGTAAATACGGCCACGACCGGTCTTGTAGGCTTCGACGATACCGGCACGGCCGTTGATGATCCCCGCTGTCGGGAAGTCAGGGCCGGGAATGTAGTGCATCAGTTCGTCAACGGTCAGGTCGCCGTTGTCGATCAGCGCCAGACAACCGTCGATGACTTCGCCGAGGTTGTGCGGCGGAATGTTGGTCGCCATGCCCACGGCAATACCGCTGGAGCCGTTGACCAGCAGGTTGGGAATACGGGTCGGCATGACCGCCGGGATCTGTTCGGTGCCGTCGTAGTTGGGCACCCAGTCGACAGTTTCCTTGTGCAGGTCCGCCAGCAGTTCGTGGGCCAGCTTGGTCATGCGCACTTCGGTGTATCGCATGGCCGCGGCGTTGTCGCCGTCCACCGAACCGAAGTTGCCCTGACCGTCTACCAGCAGGTAGCGCAGGGAGAAAGGCTGGGCCATACGTACGATAGTGTCGTAGACCGCAGTGTCACCGTGAGGGTGATACTTACCGATGACGTCACCGACCACACGGGCGGATTTCTTGTACGGCTTGTTCCAGTCGTTACCCAGTTCGCTCATTGCGTACAGTACACGCCGGTGCACGGGCTTCAAGCCGTCGCGCGCATCGGGCAGAGCTCGTCCGACGATGACGCTCATCGCGTAGTCGAGGTAGGACTGCTTCAGCTCGTCTTCGATATTGACCGGTAGGATTTCTTTGGCCAGTTCGCCCATGAGAAGCTCGATTCCTTTTTCTGGTGAAACCTCGCACATCCATCCGGGATGAACGAAGCTCGCCGCCGCCGGCGATTGCCTGGCGACGACTTACGACAAATCAGCGAGTTAAGCCATGGATTTGCGCAGTGAAGGGGGCCGCAATGCGCCCCCTTGGAAACCGCCGGATGTTACCACAATCGTCGTCGGACACGCAGCATTTGAGCGCCCTGCAAACACGCCATTTCGCCATCAGCGGCCTGAGAAGCGCTCACAGGCCCCTTTAGCGCTGACCCGGCTGGCCGGTAGCGCCTGCGACAAAGTGATCAATGCAAGCGTTTACGGCACATCAGCTGGGCCATTTTTGCCGTGTCAGGACGTTCGACGATGCCTTTTTCAGTCACGATGGCGTCGATCAGGTCCGCAGGCGTCACGTCGAACACCGGATTGAACGCGTCGACCTCGGCGCCGAGGCGCTGGCCGCCCACGTTCAGAATCTCGCTGCCGTCGCGCTCTTCGAGGGGAATGTCTTCACCGGTGGCGAGGTTCAAGTCGATGGTCGAACTCGGCGCGACCACCATGAAACGCACGCCGTGGTGCATTGCCGCGACGGCCAATTGATAGGTGCCGATCTTGTTCGCGACGTCCCCATTGGCGGTGATGCGGTCGGCGCCGACGATGACCCAGGTCAGACCCTTGGTTTTCATCAGGTGCGCAGCGGCCGAATCAACGGTCACGGTCACCGGGATGCCTTCGTTGGCCAACTCCCAGGCCGTCAGGCGCGAGCCTTGCAGCCAGGGGCGGGTCTCGTCGGCGTACACGCGCTCAATCATGCCTTCTATATAGGCAGCGCGAATCACGCCGAGGGCCGTGCCGAATCCGCCCGTTGCCAGCGCGCCGGCGTTGCAGTGGGTCAGCACGGTTTGCAGGTTGCCCTGATGCTTGCGAATCAGGTCCACGCCGAGCTGCGCCATGGTCAGGTTGGCTTCACGGTCGCTGAGGTGAATCGCTGCCGCCTCAGCTTCCATGGCCGGACGCGGGTCATCACCCTCTTTGATCCGATACAAGCGCTCGCGCATGCGATTCAGCGCCCAGAACAGATTGACGGCCGTGGGTCGGGCGTTGACCAGTAGATCGAAATCCTCTTCCAGCGACATTTGCCAGTGGCCGCCTTGGGCGTAGCGCTCGAACACACCAAGAACCAGGCCATAGGCTGCCGCGATGCCGATGGCCGGCGCGCCGCGCACGACCATGCTGCGGATGGCTTCGGCGACCCCTTCAGCGGTGTGATAGGCCAGCCACGTCTGCTCGAAGGGCAGCACGCGCTGGTCCAGCAGGTACAGCGTGCCATCCCGCCACTCGATGGCCTTGACCTTTTCTGCGGCCAGTAACTGATCGCGCATTGCACACCCCACATGATGAATTTTGAAGACCAGGGCGCTCAGAACATTCGAATCATTGCGGTGATCGAACCTTGGCTTTCGCGAGCTCGCTCGCTCCCACAATTTGTTTCGGATGCCAGAAATCAAAAGGCCAGCAGCTGAAAAAGCCGCCGATTATAGCGAGCCGCCCGCCAAGACGCTCGGGTATACTTCGCCGTCCCTGTATTGCGCCACTGGAAGCCCGTTCCCATGCCTGATTCCGCTGCCCCGCTCGACCTCTTGCTCCTGCCGGACTGGCTGGTGCCGGTCGAACCCGCTGGCGTCGTGTTGCCACAACACGGAATCGGCATTCGTGACGGCCTCATCGCGTATATCGGCCCCAAGGCCGAAGCCTTGCGGCAAAACGCACGGGAAGTGCGCGAGCTCCCCGGCATGCTGCTCAGCCCCGGCCTGATCAACGCCCACGGCCACGCCGCCATGACGCTCTTTCGTGGGCTGGCCGACGACCTGCCGCTGATGACCTGGCTGCAGGACCATATCTGGCCCGCCGAAGGCAAGTGGGTCGACGAAGACTTCGTGCGCGATGGCACCGACATCGCCATCGCCGAGCAGCTCAAGGGCGGCATCACGTGCTTCTCTGACATGTATTTCTTCCCGAAAGTCGCCGCCGAACGCGTGCACAACAGTGGCATTCGCGCACAGATCACGGTGCCGGTGCTGGACTTCCCGATACCCGGTGCCCGCAATCCTGATGAAGCGCTGCACATCGGCATCGAACTGTTCAACGACATGGCCCATCACGACCGCATCCGGATCGCCATGGGGCCGCACGCGCCTTACACGGTCAGCGATGAAAACCTGGAAAAAATCCGGGTCATCGCCGACGAACTGGACGCTGCCATTCACATGCACGTTCATGAAACCGCCGCTGAAGTCAGCGAGGCTGTTCAACAACGCAATGAGCGGCCATTGGCGCGGCTGCATCGCCTGGGCCTGCTGGGCCCGCGTTTTCAAGCCGTGCACATGACCCAGATCAGCGATGACGACCTGGCCATGCTGGTAGAAACCAATTCCAGCGTGATTCACTGCCCCGAGTCGAACATGAAGCTGGCCAGTGGCTTTTGTCCGGTCGAGCGGCTATGGCAAGCGGGCGTCAACGTGGCGATCGGCACCGACGGCGCGGCCAGCAATAACGATCTGGATTTGCTCAGCGAAACCCGTACCGCCGCCTTGCTGGCCAAGGCCGTCGCCGGTTCCGCCACGGCGCTGGACGCCCACCGGGCGCTGCGCATGGCGACATTGAACGGCGCACGCGCCCTGGGCATCGAAGACCAGACCGGGTCGCTGCAACTCGGCAAGGCAGCGGACATGACCGCGTTTGACCTGTCGGGTCTGGCGCAGCAGCCGGTGTACGACCCGGTGTCCCAGTTGATCTACGCCAGTGGGCGGGATTGCGTGACCCACGTGTGGGTCGGCGGCAAACAATTGCTGCAAGACAAGCGCCTGACACGCATGGACGAAGACGCGCTGATCAGGACCGCCAAGGCCTGGGGCAACTGCATCGCCGCCAAGGGCTGACGACGGGCGCACAGCTTTTTTCACGATCAGGGCCACGCGCCGTGATCGGCACCGAATTTCACGTTTTAGAGGGATCACACATGAGCAACGTCGACCACGCCGAAATCGCCAAATTTGAAGCGCTGGCCCATCGCTGGTGGGACCGCAACAGCGAGTTCAAGCCACTGCACGACATCAACCCGCTGCGGGTGAACTGGATCGACGAGCGCGTCAGTCTGGCGGGCAAGAAGGTGCTGGACGTCGGTTGTGGCGGCGGCATTCTCAGCGAGGCGATGGCCCTGCGCGGCGCCACGGTAACCGGCATCGACATGGGCGAAGCGCCGCTGGCAGTTGCCCAGTTGCATCAGCTGGAATCCGGCGTCAGCGTCGAATACCGCCAGATCACTGCCGAAGCCCTGGCTGAAGAAATGCCCGAGCAATTCGATGTCGTGACCTGTCTCGAAATGCTGGAGCACGTGCCCGATCCGTCCTCGGTGATTCGCGCCTGCTACAAGATGGTCAAGCCGGGCGGCCAGGTGTTTTTCTCCACCATCAACCGCAACCCGAAGGCGTACCTGTTCGCAATCATCGGGGCGGAATACATCATGAACCTGCTGCCTCGCGGCACCCATGACTTCAAGAAATTCATCCGCCCTTCCGAGCTGGGCGCATGGAGCCGTCAGGCGGGTCTGGAGGTGAAGGACATCATTGGCCTGACCTATAACCCACTGACCAAGCACTACAAACTGGCCTCGGACGTCGACGTCAACTACATGATCCAGACGCTGAAGGGGGCCTGAGTCATGCGCCTGAGAGCGGTTCTCTTCGACATGGACGGCACGCTGCTCGACACCGCACCGGACTTTATCGCGATCTGTCAGGCGATGCGCGCCGAGCGTGGATTCCCGCCGGTGGAAGACAAGCTGATTCGTGATGAAATCTCGGGCGGCGCCAAGGCGATGGTCGCGGCGGCGTTTGCGATGTCGCCGAATGAGCCGGAATTCGAGGCGCTGCGTCTGGAGTTTCTGGAGCGCTATCAGAAGGATTGCGCCGTCCACAGCCGGTTGTTCGACGGCATGGCCGAATTGTTGGCCGACATCGAAAAAGCCAAGCTGATCTGGGGCGTGGTGACCAACAAGCCGGTGCGTTTCGCGCAGCCGATCATGGATCAGTTGGGGCTCAGCGGACGCTCTGCGGTGCTGATTTGCCCGGACCACGTGACCAAGAGCAAGCCGGACCCCGAGCCGTTGCTGCTGGCCTGCAAGATGCTCGATCTGGACCCGGCGAGCGTGCTGTTCGTGGGCGATGATTTGCGCGACATCGAGTCGGGCCGCGACGCGGGCACCAAAACGGCGGCTGTGCGTTATGGCTATATTCATCCCCACGACAACCCCGACCACTGGGGCGCGGACGTAGTGGTGGATCACCCGCTGGAATTGCGGCGGGTGCTGGACAATGCGTTGTGCAGTTGCTGACGGCCGTAACGTGCATTCGCGCGAACCGCTTTTGATTCTGCCCGGAGGGCGTGGGAGCTGGCTTGCCTGCGATCTGCCCGGGGTCGCGTCCAACCGAAGCGGCAGCAAAACCAGCGGATGCCGTACATCTGACACAATCGAGGTGTCAGATTTTACGACTGCTGCGCAGCCGATCGCGAGCAAGCTTGCTCCTACGCTCTCCGGGCAAAAGCCGTTCGCGGCGTGCCACTTTCCAAAGGACCTATCAAAGCGAGGCCCCTCATGTTCAATTACTCCGCCCGCCCCGAGCTGCTCAAGGACCGCATCATTCTGGTCACCGGCGCAGGCCGTGGCATCGGGGCTGCTGCCGCGAAAACCTATGCGGCCCATGGTGCGACGGTGTTGCTGCTGGGCAAGACCGAAGCGAACCTGACCGCTATTTACGATGAGATCGAAGCCGCAGGCCATCCTCAACCTGCCGTGATTCCCTTCGATCTGGAAACCGCCCTGCCCCATCAGTACGACGAACTGGCGGCGATGATCGAAACCGAATTCGGACACCTCGATGGCCTGCTGCACAACGCGTCGATCATTGGCCCGCGCACGCCCGTCGAACAGTTGTCCGGCGAACATTTCATGCGGGTGATGCACATCAACGTCAACGCAATGTTCATGCTCACTGCTGCGCTGCTGCCCTTGCTCAAACTGTCTCAGGACGCCTCGGTGGTGTTCACCTCCAGCAGCGTCGGGCGCAAAGGCCGTGCGTATTGGGGCGCCTATGGCGTATCGAAGTTCGCTACCGAAGGGCTGATGCAGACCCTGGCTGACGAGCTGGAAGACGTGGCCTCGGTGCGCGCCAACAGCATCAACCCCGGCGGCACCCGCACCGACATGCGCGCACAGGCCTATCCTGCGGAAAACCCGCTGAACAACCCGACGCCTGAAGAGATCATGCCGGTGTACCTGTACCTGATGGGGCCGGACAGTTCGGGGATCAATGGCCAGGCGTTCGATGCGCAGACGAAATAGCCATCAGCTACGGGCTGCCGCCCCCTGTGGGAGCGAATTCATTCGCGAAAAATAGACCAGCCGATAGAGATGCTTCGGCTGGCCTACCCTTCGCGAATGATTTCGCTCCCACAGAAAGTCTCGATGCCAACCTGAGTCCGCGCGGTCGGCTCGTTGCCAACCCTCCTCTCGGCGGTTTTCCGTCGCCTCTTTGTAGTCCCTCGGCCTGTGATCCGGTACGTTAGTCAATTCCAAGGCGCGAGTGAGCTGTCCATCAGCCCCCCTTGACGCTAACCGTCTGATTTCTATGGTGATCCGACTGAACGTTCGAATTGGCATGACTTTCGCTCTGTCAACGTCAGGCCCGATGAGAGGCGCAGGAGCGAAAACATGAGTTTTCCAACAAGAACCAATGCCATCGATTTTGACAGTGCAAGGCTGCAACGCTTTGGGTTCTCGCACGCGCAGACGCCTGCGCAGCCGCTTCTGGACTATGACCAGCTACAACGTCGCCTGGCCCTGCAACTACAGACCAGCCTCGAAGCAGACAAGATTCTCTCGATGTTTTTTCACAACGTGAGCCAAGTCATCCCCCTCGACGCGCTCATCTACAAGCATCTGGGCACGGACCTGCGTCTGGAGTTCGGTGAGCGGGCACGGCACAACGCCAGCTACCGCATGACGTATGAAGGCGAGCAGATGGGCGAGTTGGCGTTTCAGCGGGATCAACGTTTCAGCGAAGACGAACTGGCCCAGCTTGAATCGCTGCTGACCAGCCTGTTGTACCCGCTGCGTAACGCTCTGCTGTATCGCAACGCCAGCCTGAGTGCTCTGCGCGACCCGCTGACGGGCGCGGGCAACCGAATTGCGATGGAGCAGTCTCTGACCCGGGAAATCGAAATAGCCCGACGTCAGCAGCAACCCCTCTCGGTGCTGATGCTGGACATCGATCATTTCAAAGGCATCAACGATACCCATGGCCATGCCACAGGTGATGAAGTCCTGAGAGCGGTCGCGGATGCGATCAAGGACCGCCTGCGCAACATCGATCAAGTGTTCAGATTTGGCGGGGAAGAATTTCTGATCGTACTGACCAATACCGGTCGTGAGTCAGCCGCACTGGTAGGCGAACGCCTGCGTCATGCGGCACTGCAACTCACGTATCCGGTCAATGGAAGCCCGGTGGAACTGACCGTCAGCCTGGGCTGCTCGACGCTGCTGCCGGGGGAATCCACCGACAGCCTGGTGCGTCGCGCTGACACGGCCCTGTACGCTGCAAAACGCCAGGGCCGCAATCGCCTCGAAATGGCTGGCTGATCAGGCTCAGGCGCGAACAGCGAACCGGCGATCGAACGCGGGGGCTTTCGCTTCCTGCGGCCGTTCCAACACCATGCACCGTTCCAGGAACAGGTACATGTACTCATAACTCTTGCAGATCGCCATCCTGAGGTCCGCCTGCAGTTGCTCGCTGGGGTGATTGCCGGCCAGCGTACAAATGATTTCCAGGGCTTCCCAAGGGTGGGAATCGTCATATTGAGCGTGCATTTTCAGCCACTTCATCGCGCGCTTTCGCAACTCCGGCGGGAACAAATCTGCGTATGTCTCTTGTGAACATACGACAGCAGACCACTCACCGGTCGCGCCTTCGATGGCATAGTTAGTCGCTGCGATCGCGACGACCAGCGGCTCCGACGAACAGCTGTGCCAGCACCAGTGATTCAGTGCGTGCAACTCCGACGGAACGCGCTGCGCTTGCAGGTCCTCCAGCGTGACCCCATGGGCCGCGCTCCAATTTACCCAGTAATCGGCATGATTGAGTTCAACCCGAATATTGCGCATCAACCAGCGACGCGCCATGTCTTCGCCGGGATGACGGGCGAAACGGGTTTTGGTCAGGTTATGCGCCATGTAAACCGCAAACTGTTCAACGACAGGCCATCCGCCAATCAAATACTGGCGCATGGTCTTCGAACTCAGCTGACCATCTCGCATACGTTGATAAAGTTCATGCCCTACCACGCGTGCCTTGGCGTCACTGCAATCCTCGATCAATTGCTGTGCCCAAGCGGGGTAACTGCTGGCATCCATCAGCGGACCGGTTCTAATGAACATATCGATCACTGTGTAGCTCCTTATGTTTGTGTTGCATCGGGTTATTCAGCGAAATGTCCCGGGTGCGCTGAATAACATTGGGGTCTGCCTCGCGGGCCGTGCGTGCAGACATTCACAGGTGAATAATTGCGGTCGCTCGATAACGTACCCCTGAGCGTAGTCCACACCGATTTCCAATAACGCCTGCTCTATCTGGGGGCTTTCGACGAACTCAGCGATCGTCTGTTTGCCCATCACGTGCCCGATATGGTTGATCACTTCCACCATCGCCCGGTTGACCGGATCGTCGAGCATGTCTTTTACGAAACTGCCATCAATCTTCAAGAAATCCACAGGCAAATGCTTCAAGTAAGCGAATGACGACATGCCTGCACAGAAGTCATCCAGAGAAAAGCGGCATCCCAGACTTTTGAGTTCGTTAATAAACCGAATAGCACTGCCCAAATTGGCGATCGCACTGGTTTCGGTGATCTCGAAACAGATAAGTTCAGGAGGAATTGCGTAGATTTGGAACTGCTGTCGCAAATATTCGAGGAAGGCATCATCGCCAATACTGGTGCCGGACAAATTGATTGCACAGACGGCCATCGGGCCCTTGCGGTGATTGTCACTCAAACACTCGGAGATGATCTTGAAAACGTTCTGCACCACCCAGCGATCCAGGGTGCTCATCATGCCGTAGCGCTCGGCAGCAGGGATGAAATTGTCGGGCAGGATCAGGCGACCGGATTCGTCACGCAACCGGAGCAGGATCTCTACGTGGCCATTGCCATGGGCCGCCTCTCGGCTTAACGGCGCAATTTCCTGCGAGTACAGGCAGAAACGGTTGTCGTCCAGTGCCATGTGCAGGCGTTGAATCCAGGCCATTTCACCAAAGCGCGTGGAAAGCTCCGAATCGTCGTCGTGATACACCTGCACCCGGTTCCGGCCTTTTTCCTTGGCCATGTAGCACGCCATGTCGGCGGAGCGCAGCGAGGCTTCCAGGGTCGTAGGCGTGTCGGAAATGTGCACCATCCCCACGCTGACGGTGGTCACGAACGGACGCCCCTTCCACACAAAGTGCAGGCTTTCCACGGTCTCACGCAGGCCTTCAGCGATTCGCTCCGCCGCGTCGGGCGCGCAATGCTCCAGCAGAATGCCGAACTCGTCACCGCCCAGCCGCGCCAACGTGTCGCCTTCGCGAATCCCCTGTTGCAGCAATGCGCAGATGTGCCTGAGCAATTCGTCGCCCGCTGCGTGGCCGCTGGTGTCGTTGACCAGCTTGAACTGATCCAGATCGAGGAACATCACGGCATGATTGCCCGGATGATGCCCGAGACCGCTTAACGCCAGCTCCAGCCGATACTCGAATTCGCGACGGTTGGCCAGGCCGGTCAACGCATCATGAGTGGCCTGCCACGACAGGTTGGCGATGTACTGCCGCTCCTGGGTCATGTCGTGCAAGACCAGCACGGCGCCGCTGACTTTGCCCTCCGTGCGAATCGGCGAGCCCACCAGCGCGACCGAGACCGTGCTGCCGTCCAGACGCTGGATCAATTTGGCGTTTTCGCTGCCGCCCCCCAATTTGCCGCTGAGAATGTGGTCGATGAGCGTCGCGCTCTCCTTTTGGTCGTTCTCATCGATCAGGTTGAAAAGCGCGGCCAGCGGCAGACCGGTGGCCTGCCCGGTCTTCCAGTGCGTCATTTGTTCGGCGGCGGGGTTCATGTAAGCAATGGACCCGTCGACATCGGTGGTGATAACCCCGTCGCCAATGGACTCCAGCGTAATTTGCGCGCGCTCCTTCTCGGTTTGCAAAGCAAGGGCAAACGCGTGGCGTTGTTCCAGCAATTTATGAGTGCGCAGGAGCGCGAGCAGAATCAGGAAAATCGCGGTGGTCAGGTTGACAACCACCAGAATCCGCAAGATGACCCGCGAACCCTCTCCGAGGGCATCGCTGAACGCCATCGCGGCCGGGGTGACGCCCTCGTTGATGGCGTTGATCCGGTGTCGCCACTCCATCACGTCGGCGTTGGTGGCACTGCCATCGACAATGCGCCCGTGCATTTCATGGGCGACTTCATCCAGTTGCACCAGATAACCATCGCCGATCTTCCACAGGTCGATGGCTTTTTCCAGGTAGCTGAAATGGCGGAAATTCAGGTAGAGCCAGATGATGCCCTGAGCGTCGTCGGGATGGTTACCACCCTGCAGAATCCCCGCGTTGGCGCGAGCGATGTCCGGTTCGGGTTGGTCCATCGCCACCCGCAGGTCGTGGCCGCCCTGGGGAATGGCGATGGCTTTCTGGTATTTCTGATAATTGAGTTCGTCGCGGCTGTTGGCGTAGAGGTTCAGGTAATAAATGGCGTCCTTTTGCCCTTTGGACCAGAGACTCTCTCCACCCACGTAGCTGCGCACCGCTGACATCATATAAAGGCTGACGCAACCCAAGAGCGCCTGTAACAGCACCACAGCGATAAATGGCCAAACGATGCCCAGAAGACGGGGCTTCTCGAGAATCCGCTTTTGCTTCATGGTGTCCCTTTCATCAGCACTGCCAGATACTCACTTCCCCGGCCCAGGCGCCTGCCTGAAGCTCAAGAGACTCGGCTAATTTTCCACGATGCAGCGGTCAACTCTCGCCTCTTCAAGATAGCCGCTTAAGCAGCACTCGGAGAAGCGAGAGACGTAAATATGACGCTTTTCACATTTTCATTGAACACAGCGCTCAAGCGTAGCCCAAGAATTGACGTGTTCCAGTGGCGATACGCCATTTGAGACAACATGTGAGAAAAACCGACCAGCTGTATCAGAGCTGTTGCAGGTGCCCATACAGCCGTGCATAGAGGCCGCCATCGGCAATGAGCTGCTGGTGGTCGCCGTCTTCAGCAATTCGACCACCGTCGAAGACTAACACTCGATCGGCCTGCTTAACGGCAGACAGACGGTGGGCAATGATGAGCGTCGTACGACCGCTGAGGAAGCGGTTCAGGGCTTGATGAAGGTTGTACTCAGTCGCAGCGTCCAACGCTGAGGTGGCTTCGTCGAGAATGACCACCTTGGGGTCTGCCAGCACCATGCGAGCAATGGCCAGTCGCTGCCGTTGCCCACCGGACAGCCGCACGCCGGAACGCCCGACGACGCTGTCCAGCCCGAGCGGCAAGGCGCGAATCGTGGCGTCCAGTTGAGCGATTCCCAGCGCTTGCCAACAGGCCTCGTCGGTGCGCTCGCGGCCCATTGAGAGGTTGGCGCGGACCGTATCGTTGAACAGCGCCGGGTGTTGCAGCACGATGGCGACGTTTTCACGCACCGTTTCCAGGCCGATGTCTTCGAGGCGTGCGCCGCCGAAGCGGATCGTCCCGGATTGCGGACTGTAAAGCCCCAGCAACAGCTGCATCAACGTGCTTTTGCCTCCACCACTGGCGCCGACGATGGCGACCTTTTCGCCAGGCTGGATGGACAGGTCGAGTTGGTCCAGCACGCGCTCTTCGTTGTAGCCAAAGCACACACCGTGAACATCGATACTGACGGTGTCGCGCCCCGCGAACGGGTTCACACCACCCTCGTACTGCGGTTCGTCGGCGCGGGCGAGCAATTCGTTGATCCGGGTCAGCGCGCCGCCTGCCGCGTAAAACGCGTATTGCAGGTTCAGCAATTGCTCCACCGGCCCGATCATGAACCACAGGTAGCTGAACACCGCGAGCATGTGGCCGATCGACAGGTCGGAAAACAGCACGGTGAGCATCGCGGCGGCGCGGAAAATGTCGATGCCGAACTGAAACAACAGCCCGCTGGCACGGCTCGACGCATCACTTTTCCACTGCGAAGAAACGGCATAGTCCCGCACTTCGCGGGCACGCCCACCGAGCAGGCCGAGGAAATAGCCCTGGCGATTGCCCGCTCGGATTTCCTGGATTGCATCGAGGGTTTCGGTCAACGCCTGGGTGAAGCGCGAGGTGCTGTCGTTTTCCAGCTTCTTGAGGTGTTTGACCCGCTTGCCCAGTTTGACCGTGGCGAAAATCACCAACGGATTGAACAACAGAATCAACAAGGCCAGTTGCCAGTGCATCCACACCAGAATCGCGGCGGTACCGGTCAACGTGAGCATGGCGACGAGGAATTTGCTCAGGGTTTCGCCGACGAATTTGTCCAGCGTGTCCAGGTCGGTCACCAGATGCGCCGTCACCGTGCCGCTGCCGAGGCTTTCGTATTCGCCAAGGGAAATCCGCTTCAAACGTTCGATGAGGCGAACGCGAATGCGATAGACGATATCCTTGGCCAGCCCGGCGAACGAGCGCGCCTGAATCACGTTGAACACCAGCGCCCCGAGCCGCAGGCACAGCGTGGCGACCAGCATCAGCCCGATGTAACCCACCGGTTTGTGCAGGCTGTCCGGCAGGAAGCGCTGCATGAACAGCAACGCGGCATCGCCCTTGCCCAGCAGGACTTCGTCCACCAGCAACGGCAGCAAGAGAGGGATCGGCACCGAACACAGCACCGCCAGGACGGCCACGCCATTGGCGATCCACAAGGCTTTCTTGTGATGCAGCGCGAGTGCGCGGATCTGCGCCCAGTCGAGGCGATCGACCTGAGCCAGCGGGTTCTCGGCGGTGGGCAGTGGGCGTTCTATCTCGACGTCATCACGCACGGGTGGCGCGCTCCAGCCAACGGCTGAGCAATGGCGCCAGTGTCTCCAGAGGTTGATAGCCGTTGGTCAGCAACGCGAGCTGGCCGTCACGCTCGGCCAGCAGGGTCGGGAACCCGGCGATGCCGAGGTCTTGTACCCACGAAAAATCCGAGGCCGTCGCGGCGTGCTGTTCGGCGCTGTCGAAGGCCTCGGCGAATTCAATGCGAGGCAGCCCGGCGTTTTCAGCCAGCTCGGCTAGCACCGAGGCGCTGGTCGTGTCGCGGCCTTGCAGGTAAAACGCCTGCTGAATTTCTTTCACCAGTTTCCACGCGATGTCGGGGGCCAGGCTGCGTGCTGCGACGATGGCGCGACAGGCCGGTTCTGTGTCGTAAACGAACCCGTCCGGCAAGGCATCTTCAAATTTGAAGGTTTGGCCCGTGGTGTCCTGCACCGCGTGCCAGTGTTCGAGAATGTAACGCTTGGTGGTCGGCTCAAGGGCCGCGCCGCTGCCGGTGCGCAAACCGCCCACCACCAGATGCAACGGCACCCCGGCCGCACTCGCCTGCTCGACCAGGGCCTCGGCCACGGGGGCAAAGCCCCAGCACCAGGAGCACATCGGGTCCATTACATAAAGCAGGCGGGTGTTCATGGGATCAAGCCTCGTTCGTTTGCGTTTCGTCAGGCTGCGCGTCCAGCAGACGGTAGTTGCGGCCGATCGGGTGCGGCTGATTGCGCGCCTTCGCCAGCTCGATCTGCTTCTGCCGGTCGATGGCGCTGCGGCGGGTCTTCTCGCTCAGCGTGTCCCAGCAATGCGGGCAGCTGACGCCGGGCGAGTAGTGCTCGCTGGCGCGGTCTTCGGCGCTGATCGGGGTGCGGCAGGCATGGCACTGATCGTAGTCACCTTCGGTCAGGTCATGGCGCACGGTCACGCGATTGTCGAACACGAAGCAGTCGCCGCGCCACTGACTTTCTTCCTGCGGGACTTCTTCGAGGTATTTGAGGATACCGCCCTTGAGGTGATAAACCTCTTCGAACCCCTCGCCGAGCATGTAGCTGGAGGCCTTTTCACAGCGAATGCCGCCGGTGCAGAACATCGCGACCTTCTTGTGTTTCGAAGGATCGAAGTTCGCCTTGATGTACTCCGGGAACTCGCGAAAGCTCGTGGTCTTCGGGTCGATGGCACCTTCGAAGGTGCCGATGGACACTTCGTAGTCGTTGCGGGTGTCGATCAGCAGCACTTCAGGGTCAGCGATCAGTGCATTCCAGTCCTGCGGCTCGACATAGGTGCCCACGGCCTTGTTCGGGTCGACGCCTTCGACGCCCAAAGTCACGATCTCTTTCTTGAGCTTGACCTTGGTGCGGTAGAACGGCTGCTCGTCGCAGTACGACTCTTTGTGGTCGATGTCGATCATGCGCGGGTCGTTCTTGAGCCAGGCCAGCAGGCCGTCGATGCCTTCACGGCTGCCGGAAACGGTGCCGTTGATGCCTTCTTCGGCAATCAGCAGGGTGCCCTTGATGCCGTTGTCGACCATGGCGTTAAGCAGGGGCTCACGCAGTTCGACGTAGTCCGAGAGGGTGACGAATTTGTACAGCGCCGCGACGACGATGGGTGCGGTTTGGGTCATGTTGCGTCTCCAGGTGGTGACCCTCGCAAAGGGCCTACCGGATAAAAAATTCAGATGAACACGTGCCGACCGGGCAACGCGGCGCGGATTCTAGCAAAAATCAGAGGTCAGCAGACAGGGCGGGTGATCGGTGGGGAATTGATGCAGGTCAATAACGAGCGGCGAAGGCATGCAAGGCATGCAAGGCATCAGGATTGCCCGAACTACCGCTATCGCGAGCAAGCTCACTCCTACAGGAACGTACGCATACCTGTAGGAGTGAGCTTGCTCGCGATGAATGCGGTGATCATCGCTCGAAACGGGAAATCAATCATGCCCCCCGGCACAGGTCGGCGACGCAGGCGCAGCGCCGATTTTTGCCCACTCTTCCGGGGTGTAGGTGTGCAGCGCCAAGGCATGGAACTCACCCATCAGGCCACCGAGCAGGCCGTAGACCTTCTGGTGGCGCTTGACGGCGTTGAGGCCAGCGAACTGCTCGCTGACCACCACGGCCTTGTAGTGAGTGTCCGTGCCGCGACTGTGCATGTGGCTTTCATTGAGCACCTGGAGGTACTCGGGCTGAAAGACCGTCAACGCGGATTCGATTCGCTGTTGCATGCTCATGTCAGGCTTCGCTTATGGCTTCTTGGCAGGGGCTGCCGGGGCGGTACCCTTGCCGGCTGCACCGGCGGGCACCAGTTCCTTGGTCATGGACTCCAGCAGACCGGTCACCACAGGCACGGCCGGTTGCAGCTTGTCCTGGGTCATCTGGAACGATTGCTGGCTGATCTGCGGCATCTTGGCCTGGACTTTCTTGCCCAGCGGCGACTGATAGAAGGCCACCAGATCTTTCAGCTCTTGCTCGCTGAAGTTGTCGGTGTAGAGCTTGACCATGTCAGGCTGCAGCTTGTCCCAGCCAATGGCCTTGTCCAGCGCGGCGTTGGCCTGGGCCTGGTATTTTTCCAGCACGGCTTTCTTGGAATCTGGCGCTTTGGTTTCGGCGAAACGCTGGGCGAACATTTGCTGCGCTTGCATGTAGATCGGCGCACCCAACTGATCGGCGTGAGCCAATTTGAGGAACGCAACAGCACTGGCCTCGTGGCTGGCGGTGGCAGCAAGAGCCTGGCCGCTGGCACATACCAGAGCGACCGCAGCACAGATGGCGCGAAGACGGGTCATCGAGTTTCCTTATCTAGCAGGCGAGGCTGAACCCCAAGGCCGCACATTCTGCGCCCCTTTCCGTGCTGCGCTCAACCCCCGGCGCTACGAGCGGTCGAATAGGCTCCGCACGACAATCGAAGGCAGCAAAGGTTTCACACGACCCCGCTCGCCCTTTTGTCGCACACTGACCACTCTTGTCCTTGCCGCGCAGCCGTTAGCGGGAACCGAACCGGGCTGCGGGGTACTAAACTGCGCTATTTCGATCCTAAGGAGTGAGTCCAGTGAGCCGTACCGAAACCGATAGCATAGGTCCGATCGAAGTCCCTGAAGACGCTTACTGGGGGGCGCAAACCCAACGTTCGCTGATCAATTTCGCCATTGGTCAGGAGCGCATGCCATTGCCGGTCCTGCACGCGTTGGCGCTGATCAAGAAAGCCGCTGCGCGGGTCAATGACCGCAATGGCGACTTGCCCGCCGACATCGCCCGCCTCATCGAACAGTCCGCCGACGAAGTACTGGGCGGCAAGCTGGACGACCAGTTCCCGCTGGTGGTGTGGCAGACCGGCAGCGGCACGCAAAGCAACATGAACGTCAACGAAGTGATCGCCGGGCGCGCCAACGAGCTGTCCGGCAAGGGTCGCGGCGGCAAATCGCCGGTGCACCCCAACGATCACGTCAACCGCTCGCAAAGCTCCAACGACTGTTTCCCGACGGCCATGCACATCGCCGCCGCGCAGGCCGTCAAAGAGCAGTTGCTGCCCGCGATTGCCGAGCTGTCTGCAGGCATCGCCGAGCAGTCCTCGCGCCACATGAAGCTGGTGAAAACCGGTCGCACCCACATGATGGACGCCACGCCGATCACCTTCGGCCAGGAACTGTCGGCCTACGTCGCGCAGTTGGAATACGCGGAGAAAAGCATTCGCGCCGCCCTCCCCGCTGTCTGCGAATTGGCACAAGGTGGCACCGCCGTCGGCACCGGTCTGAACTCGCCTCACGGTTTTGCCGAAGCGGTTGCCGCCGAGCTGGCCGCGCTGTCAGGCCTGCCGTTCGTGACGGCACCGAACAAGTTCGCTGCACTGGCGGGGCATGAGCCACTGACGGCCCTCTCTGGCGCGCTGAAAACCCTCGCCGTGACGCTGATGAAAATCGCCAACGACCTGCGCCTGCTCGGTTCGGGCCCGCGCGCCGGTCTGGCCGAGGTCAAGCTGCCCGCCAATGAACCGGGCAGTTCGATCATGCCGGGCAAGGTCAACCCGACCCAGTGCGAAGCGCTGTCGATGCTGGCCTGTCAGGTGATGGGCAACGACACCACCATCTCGTTCGCGGCGAGTCAGGGTCACCTGCAACTGAACGTGTTCAAGCCGGTGATCATCCACAACCTGCTGCAATCGATCCGCCTGCTGGGCGATGGCTGCCGCAACTTCAACGAGCATTGCATCGCGGGCATGGAGCCGGACGCGGGCAAGATGGCCGAGCACCTGGAACGCGGCCTGATGCTGGTGACGGCGCTGAATCCGCACATCGGCTACGACAAGTCGGCGCAGATCGCCAAGAAAGCGTACAGCGAAGGTTTGACCTTGCGCGAAGCGGCCTTGCAGTTGGGGTTCCTCACCGACGCCGAGTTCGACGCGTGGGTACGTCCCGAGAAGATGCTGGAGGCCGGCAGCAATGGCTGAGCCGATCAGCGGCGCCACGCCACTGGAGGGCTATGGCAAACGCATCCTGATGGTCATCGGTTCGCCGAAGACCGCCAGCCTCTGCCACGCTCTGGGCGATGCATACGCCCAGGGCGCACGCAGCCAAGGCCACGTGGTGCGGGTGCTGAAGCTGGAAGAACTGGACTTCGATCCGACGCTGCACAACGGTTATGCATCCAGCCAGACACTGGAACACGACCTGCTGGAAGCCCAGCGCGAGATTCACTGGGCGCAGCATCTGGTGTTCGTCTACCCGGTCTGGTGGGGCGGGCTGCCGAGCCTGCTGAGCGGCTTCTTCGAGCGCGTGTTCATGCCCGGTTTCGCGTTCAAAGCCCACGGCCGTCATCACCCGTCCAACGAACTGCTCAAGGGCCGAACCGCAGAAATGCTGGTGACGCTGGACACGCCTTCGCGGTACTTCCGCTGGGTGTTCAAGGCGCCTGCCCATCGTCAGATCAAGCACGCGATTCTGGAATTCTGCGGGATCAAGACCACGCGCTTGACGGAGTTTTCGCCGGTCAGGACGGCAACGGAAGAACAGCGCCAGCAGTGGATTCATCAGGCCGAGGCGTTGGGTAAGCGCTGAGGGTGTTTTTGGGGTGGGTCAATGGATTCGTCAGTTGACTGATCCGACGCTTTCGCGCCAGGTCAGCCAACGCATTCCCACCTGACCCGCCGCATTCTTTGGAGTAAAGTATCGAACGTTCAGCCAACCTTTCCGTCTCACGCTGTGGAAACGTCATTTGGCTGTCGTACCCCAGGTTTAGCCGTCCTGAATCGTTTCCGAACAGACTCCCAGACCGGAGAAGGCTATGTTGAGCAAGCGTGAGCAAGACCCCGAGACCGCCGTGCGTTTCCGCAGCGACCGCGTCTCCCGCGTCAACGGCATGTATTTCTTCAGTACCCGCGAAAATACCCTTGAAGGCCCCTTCTTCACCAAGGAAGACGCCGAGCGGGAAACCGACGCCTATATTCGGCGCATGCAGGCCGGGCAGCTGTCTTCGTCCGAGCCGCCAACGTCGTTGAATGGCTGACGGTCAGCTGTGATTGCGGCGAAAGGTGTCTTCACCCATCGCCGCGATTTGTCCTTCGATCAAAGCCTCGAACGGCCGCAACAACGCCGCAAATGAACGATCCGGTTCCAGCGTGTGCAGGGCGTGGGTGATCGCTTCCAGCGTCGACAACGCATCCGGCCCCGGCGCCTTGCGCAAGCGGTAACGGGATGACGGCATGTTTTCCAGCGTGACCCTCGGCAGTGCCGCCAACAGCGGGTTCAGGTGCAGCAACTTGCGGGCCTTGCGCCATGTGCCGTCGGGCACCACCAGCAGCGTGGGCGACGAATCCGACGTCTGGGCCGTGAGCGCCACAGCCTCTTCGCCAGGAAATAACAGCCGGGCCTGATAACCCGGCACGTTCAACAGGTCCGCCAACCCTTCGAACACCTCCCCCACCACCAACTGGGCGTTACTCAGCCCCAGCGCCGCCAGCCGCGCCGTGTTTAGCGCGTGATTGACCTCACTGGGATGTTGCAAAATCAGCACGCGAGTGCGGCTGTCCAGACGGGGAATCAGCGCGCAGAGGCAATGATCTTGAGGGCGATGACAGCGGTCGCAACAGGCACGGGACATGTTCGGGCCCTCTTAGAGCGGGTTGAGCTGGGCTTTGAGCAGGTCACGGAACGTCTGAATCAACGGCTCGCGACTGCGGCCCCGACGCAGGATCATCGAGAACGGCGCCTGATAGCCGAATGTGGCAGGCAACAGCACGCGCAGGTGCTCGGAATCGACCCAGGATTGTGCGTAATGCTCGGGCAAATATCCGATGTACGCACCGGAAAGCACCAGAATCAGCTGGGCTTCCATACTTTCCACGGTCGCAGCGCTGTGCTTGAAGCCGTGTCGCGCCAGTTCCGCCTGACTCCAATAACCACGCCCGACCATGCGCTGCTGGGTAATCACCGGCTCCGGAATGCGCCGCTCGTTGAACAGCGGATGCCGATTGCTGCAATACAGCCAGTGCTGTTCGCGGTACAGCGGCTGATACAGCAAGCCGTTCATGCGGGTGGAAAACGAGCCGATCGCCAAATCCAGCCGGTTATCCAGGACCCCCAATTGCAACTCGTAAGGGCTCATGACCGAGAGGTGCAAATGCACCGCCGGATGCTCTTCGCTGTATGCCCCGATCACTTCGGCGAACGGCAACGCCCGGTCGCTGACGGTGGAGTCCAGCACACCCAGGTTCAGCGTCCCGCGCAGTTCGCCCTTGAGTGCGGCTGCGTAGAGTTCAAAGCCTTCCAGCTCCCCCAGCAGGCGCAGGGTTTCCTGATGAAACAGCTCGCCCTTGCTCGTCAGGCTGAACCCGCCACGGCCGCGATGGCACAGCACGATACCCAGCGTCGACTCCAGCTGACTCATGTAAGTGCTGATCGCGGAGGTCGACAGGTTCAATTCTTGCTGCGCACTGGCGAAGCCCTGATGGCGGACCACGCAGGTGAAGATACGCAGCAGTTTCAGATCGGGTAATGCGCTGGCCATGATGCATCCAGGTATCGAAGAACGGCCAGCTTACCCGATACTTCAGAAATCTCTGAACTAAGTATTTTGCCTCAGCGATTGTTCACCAGGCCCTCGGTTCGCAGAATCCGCCCATTGCTAACCACTATTAATCACTCACCGATGAGGCAATCCCGTGGACAAGATTTTCCACCAACCACTGGGCGGCAACGAAATGCCGCGCTTCGCCGGCATCGCCACCATGATGCGTCTGCCCCACCTGCAAACGGCCGCCGGCCTCGATGCCGCCTTCATTGGCGTGCCGCTGGACATCGGCACCTCGCTGCGCGCAGGCACCCGTTTCGGACCTCGTGAAATCCGCGCTGAATCGGTGATGATTCGCCCTTACAACATGGCCACGGGGGCAGCGCCTTTCGATTCGCTGTCGGTTGCCGACATCGGCGACGTCGCCATCAACACCTTTAACCTGCTGGACGCGGTGCGCATCATCGAAGAGGCCTACAACGGCTTCCTCGAACACGGCATTATCCCGCTGACCCTGGGCGGTGACCACACCATCACCCTGCCGATCCTCCGTGCCATTCATAAAAAGCACGGCAAGGTCGGTCTGGTGCACATCGACGCCCACGCGGACGTCAACGATCACATGTTCGGCGAGAAGATCGCCCACGGCACCACTTTCCGTCGCGCCGTGGAAGAAGGCTTGCTGGATTGTGACCGCGTGGTGCAGATCGGCCTGCGTGCGCAGGGCTACACCGCCGAAGACTTCAACTGGAGCCGCAAACAAGGATTTCGCGTGGTGCAGGCCGAAGAGTGCTGGCACAAGTCGCTGGCGCCACTGATGGCCGAAGTGCGCGAGAAAGTGGGCGGCGGTCCGGTGTACTTGAGCTTCGACATCGACGGCATCGACCCGGCCTGGGCGCCAGGCACCGGGACCCCTGAAATCGGCGGCCTGACCACCATTCAGGCCATCGAAATCATCCGCGGGTGCCAAGGGCTGGATCTGATCGGCTGCGACCTCGTGGAAGTTTCGCCACCGTACGACACCACCGGCAACACCTCGCTGCTGGGGGCCAACCTGCTGTACGAGATGTTGTGCGTGCTGCCGGGGGTTGTTCACCGGTAACGCTCGGAGTTTGCCTTTTGCTGGGGTTTGCTGGCGAAACCCTGGCCCCTCTGTAGGAGCGAATTCATTCGCGAAGAACAGTACAGACGATGGAGATGCATTGTCCGCACAGGCCTCTCGCGAATGAATTCGCTCCTGCAGGTCCAGCGCATACCCCACGTTCTTATTTCAACTGAATAACAAACTCACCCGCTGACTGCCTGCGTCACTTCAGCCGGATGATTCGCGACTCACTATAAAAACAATGATCGGAGACACCTCCATGGCTTTAGATATTTTCGTCGTGCTGATTTACGCGGCCGGCATGCTGGTACTGGGCTGGTACGGCATGCGCAAGGCCAAGACCCACGAAGACTACCTCGTTGCCGGACGCAACCTCGGCCCTAGCTTGTACATGGGCACCATGGCCGCCACCGTGCTGGGCGGCGCCTCTACTGTCGGCACCGTACGTCTCGGCTACGTCCACGGCATTTCCGGGTTCTGGCTCTGTGCCGCGCTGGGCGTCGGCATCATCGCGCTGAACCTCTTCCTCGCCAAACCACTGCTCAAACTGCGCATCTTCACCGTTACGCAGATCCTCGAAAAACGCTACAACCCCATGGCCCGCCAAGCCAGCGCCGTGATCATGCTCGCCTACGCGCTGATGATTGGCGTGACCTCGATTCTCGCCATCGGCACGGTCATGCAAGTGCTGTTCGACCTGCCGTTCTGGGTCTCGGTGATTTTGGGCGGCGGCGTGGTGGTGGTGTACTCCACCATCGGCGGCATGTGGTCGCTGACCCTCACCGACATCGTGCAATTCGTGATCAAGACCGTGGGCCTGATGTTCATCCTGCTGCCGATCTGCCTGTACCGCGTCGGTGGCTGGGACGAACTGGTCGCCAAGCTGCCCGCGTCGAGCTTCAGCTGGACCACCATCGGCTGGGACACGATCATCACCTACTTCCTGATCTACTTCTTCGGCATCCTGATCGGCCAGGACATCTGGCAACGCGTGTTCACTGCTCGCACCGAGAAAATCGCCAAGTACGCAGGCTCCGTTGCAGGGGTGTACTGCATCGTCTACGGCCTGGTCTGCGCACTGATCGGCATGGCCGCTCACGTGTTGCTGCCGGACCTGGCCAACGTCAACACGGCCTTTGCCGCCATCGTCAAAGCCTCATTGCCGGACGGCATTCGCGGCCTGGTGATCGCCGCTGCACTGGCCGCGATGATGTCTACCGCCAGCGCAGGCCTGCTCGCAGCCTCCACCACCTTGACTGAAGACCTGTTGCCAAAACTGCGCGGTGGCAAGCAATCGAGCCTGGGCATCAACCGCCTGTTCACAGCATTGACCGGCCTCGTGGTGTTGGCCATCGCGCTGGTGGTGAACGACGTGATCAGCGCGCTGACCCTGGCCTACAACCTGTTGGTGGGCGGCATGCTGATCCCACTGATCGGCGCCATCTATTGGAAGCGCGCCACCACGGCGGGCGCCATCACCAGCATGAGCCTGGGCTTCATCACTGCGCTGGCGTTCATGCTCAAGGATGGTCTGGACGCCAACACCCCGATCTACTACAGCCTAGCGGTTGGCCTGGCGAGTTTCGTGGTCGTCAGCCTTGTGTCGCCTCGCTCCGTAGCCGTGGCACGGGCGGTCTGACTGGAATGGCTCCAGACGTAACGTTACTGAAACAGATCAAGGGCGCCTTCGGGCGTCCTTTTTTATGGGCAGTTACACAATTTCATCTTGAACCCGTCATTCGACTCGGCGAAATCTGGGCTAGCCTTAGCCAAGACAGCACTGGAGGCAATGTGCCTCAACGGGGTCATATCAAGGAGCGAAGCACGATCCAGCTGTCAGGCCGCAAACCTCTGTGAATGAAGTCGGGGTTAGTTCGAACACAATCAGGCAGAGGCTTCCCCATGAACCGCAGCGAAATCCAGCAGCACATTTTCGATACACTCGGGAAAATCCTCGTCGACAAATCGATCATCCAGGAACAAGCCGATCCGATGGTGAGCGAACTCTTTCTGGACGAAGAGGACTTTGGCAATTTCTTCGAAGACCTTCAAACCGACTTCAATATCACCCTACCCTCTCGCGTCAAATCCGAGCTCTCACACCTTCCAGAAAACCCCGATTACAGCCAACTGACGCTGCAAGGCCTTGTCGATCTGATTCTTGTGCAAATGAAAAACAGGAAACCGCACTGAATTGGACGCGTCAGCACGGAAAAAGATGAGAGAGGGCTACAGCGAAGCGCCCATGGTCGGGCGTGACCCGTGAGGTACAGCCGAAAAAAATCGAGCGGGCTATCGTGCGATAGCACCGCTGTTCACGGGTGGGTCAATCGAAGGTGACGAAGGCCGAAGGCTTAGCGGCGCGGGCGGCGACGCTGGTCATCGTCGGTGCGAACGGGAATGGGCTGCAGCTTCGGCCGTTCGATCAAGCCGAGAGCAACACCTACATCGTGAAGCCATTCTTGCAATTTGCTGTTCATATAACGCCCCCTTCAGGGAAATGCCGGCAGCCAACTTCTGGTCCGCTTACCGCAGATCATAGTGCTAAGTCGCACTTTACGCCTGCTACGGAGTGTCGCGGCAGGAAATTTTCGCTTTCTTTACGTTGAGACATTTCAAAGCGACGATCCCCCGCCTTCTCCCGACCAACGGCACTCCTTCAAGCGCCCGATCAGTTGGCCACGGCAGGCGTCAGTGCAGCGGATTCATGGGCCTGAGTGCGCCGGGCGAAGACAAAGAACAACACCCCACCCAAAAAACATCCGGTAAACCATGCAAAGTTCGCCATCGGTTGCAAGGCCGGTACGAAAGTGATCGCAATGCCCACCAAGGTCGCCAGAACAAGCGCCTTGACCGCCGTGTAATTCACGCCTCCGGTGTACCAGTAGCGACCGCTGGGGCCGTCGTTGAACAGCGAATCCACGTCGATCTGCTGTTTTTTGATCAGGTAATAGTCCACCAGCAGAATGCCGAACAAGGGGCCGATAAAGGCCGCCAGTACATCCAGGGTGTAATGGATCACGGCCGGGTTGTTGAAGAGGTTCCACGGCGTGATGAAGATCGAGGCGACAGCGGCGATCATCCCACCCACACGCCAGCTGATCTTGCTCGGTGCGACGTTGGCGAAGTCAAAAGCCGGAGAGACGAAGTTGGCGACGATGTTGATGCCGATGGTCGCCGTCACGAATGCAAAGGCCCCCAGGAGCACAGCCACGCTGTTGTCGATGCGGGCAACAGTGGCAATCGGGTCGTGCAGCATCTCACCGAACACCGGCAAGGTGCCGGAGACAATGACGACCGTGACCAGAGAGAACGCGAGAAAATTAACGGGAAGGCCCCAGAAATTGCCGCGACGCACCTCGGACATGCTCCGGCAGTAGCGACTGAAATCACCGAAATTGAGCGTAGGACCGGAAAAGTACGACACCACAAGCGCAGTGGCCATGATCACTTGGGCCATCGCGTCCCAGCCGGTCAGGGACTTCTCGGACAGCGTAAAACTGATGTTGGCCCAACCGGCTTTCCAGACGATCCAGCCCGCCAGCAGGAACATCACGGCGTAGACCACCGGCCCTGCCCAATCGATGAACCGACGAATCGAATCCATGCCGGTCCAGAACACCGCAGCCTGTACCAGCCAGAGCGCGAGGAAACCGAACCAGCCGAGGTAGGACAACCCAGCGAAATGCGGTTCCGCGTAGACCGACATCTGTGGGAAAAATCGCAGAACCACGATGATCAACGCACTGGAGGCCAGGTAAGTCTGTACGCCGTACCACGCCACGGCGATCAGGCCGCGAATCACAGCCGGGATATTCGCGCCGAAAACGCCGAACGCCAACCGACAGATCACCGGATAAGGCACTGCCGCCTGCTGGCTCGGTTTGGCCAGCAGGTTGGCAATCACTTGAATGATGCAGATCCCCAAGAGCAGCGCGATCAGTACCTGCCAACTCGCCAGCCCCAGTGCAAAGAGGCTCGCAGCGAACACGTAACCGCCCACGCTGTGCACGTCACTCATCCAGAACGCAAAAATGTTGTACCACGTCCACTTCTGCGGCACGGGTCCCAGGTCTTGGTTATACAGGCGGGGGCTGTAGCCCTTGGGCATTGGCTCGGTCATCGCATATCTCCCTGAGAGGACAGGCTGGCTCCCGAGGCAGAGAGGTGGAACACACTGCGTACGGGAGCAAGCGCGGGTTGTATACGAACCAATAGGCAGAATGCGTGCCATCGCTATTTTAGCGAGCGCATGAGAATGCTAAATAGCGGTTTTATAAGGGATGAAAGCGAGGGCAGTAGCAGAAAGACAGTACTGTTTAGGGGACCGCTTGCGCCCACTGACAGTGCAGTGCTGCCTGATCGGGGTGCGTTTTCAGCACCAAAGATTGCCAGTGATTAATATGTATACAAACTGCAGATTTATTGTCCTGTATAAATTTCACGTGTGAGCGTCACTTATGTAGGGAGCGGACTCATTCGCCAGGTATCGTCCAGCCGATAGACATGCGTCGCCTGTCCAGGCCATTCGCGAATGAATTCGCTCCCACAGTTGAGTCCGCGTAAAGCCCCGCGTTTCGCGAAGGCTTTGGAGTTCGCTCCCGGAGATGTTCAGCGTCGCCTCAAATCACTCCGGCAACTGCACGACGCCGTCTTCATCGGTGAGGGCTCGCTCCAACAGGTCGGCCGGCAGGTTTTTACTCGCCCTGGCCCCCAGGAGTTTGAGTTGCTCACTGCGGCTGACCAGGTTGCCACGCCCTTCGACCAGCTTGTTGCGCGCCGCACCGTAGGCTTTGTCCAACTGCTGCAAACGGCTGCCGACTTCATCGAGGTCCTGAATAAAGAGCACGAACTTGTCGTACAGCCATCCTGCCCGCTCGGCGATTTCGCGAGCGTTCTGGCTCTGGCGTTCCTGCTTCCACAAACTGTCGATCACGCGAAGCGTGGCCAATAGCGTCGTCGGGCTGACGATCACGATGTTGCGATCAAATGCCTCTTGGAACATAGTCGGTTCTGCCTGCAACGCCGCCGAAAACGCCGCTTCGATGGGCACAAACAGCAACACGAAATCCAGGCTGTGCAGACCTTCAAGCCGCTTGTAATCCTTGCCCGACAACCCCTTCACGTGGTTGCGCAACGAAAGCACATGCTGCTTGAGTGCGACCTGACCGATCACTTCATCCTCGGCCGACACGTACTGTTGATACGCCGTCAGGCTGACTTTGGCGTCCACCACCACCTGTTTGTCGCCGGGCAGCATGATCAACACATCAGGCTGGAACCGTTCGCCATCCGGCCCTTTCAGACTGACTTGAGTCTGGTACTCGCGGCCTTTTTCCAGCCCGGCATGTTCAAGTACTCGCTCCAGAATCAGCTCGCCCCAGTTGCCTTGGGTTTTCTGCCCTTTCAGCGCACGCGTCAGGTTGGTGGCCTCGTCGCTCAAGCGCTGGTTCAGCAGCTGGAGGCGCTCCAGCTCCTTGCCCAGCGAGAAACGCTCGCGGGCTTCCTGTTGATAGCTTTCTTCCACGCGCTTTTCGAAGGACTGGATGCGTTCCTTGAGTGGGTTGAGCAACTGGCCCAATTGCTGTTGGCTGGTCTCGGCGAAACGTTGCTCACGCTCGTCGAAGATTTTGCCCGCCAGTTCTGCAAACTGCGCCCTCAACTCATCGCGAGAACCTTGCAAGTCGTTCAGGCGCTGCTGATGACCTTCCTGCTGCTCGCGCAACTCGGCGCTCAGCGACGCGCATTGCGCGTCCAGCCGACGCAGTTCTGCTTCTTTAAGCGTGCGCTCATGACCCCATCCTTCCTGAGCCAACCGCGCCGCACCGTGCTGCTGCCGCAGCAATTCCACTTCACGCCGCAATGCGGCCAGATCGGCCTGCTTCACAGCATTGGCCTGACCCAGGTCGCTGATTTCGTCTCGGCAGGCATCAAGCTGGGCATTAAGACCGTCTTGTGCCATCTGCGCATTGCTCAAGCGCTCGTCGAGCAGCGCGACCTCCGCTTCGCGCAGGGTGATCCGACGTTGCAACTGCCACGCCAATGCCAGCAACGGTACCGCCGCTGCCCCCAACCCCAGCAACAGGCTGGTGAGGTCCAAAGCCATAAACATTTCCCGACTCCACAATCGATGCTGGCGGCATTATGCGCACAAGCGGCGCTGTCGTCAGATCAGGATCAAGGGTTCGATGAGGCGGGGGTCGCCACTTTGTCAATTCGCAGAGCCGCGGGCTAGAGCAAGCGCTTGGGACAATCCACAGAACCTGTGGATAACTCAGTGGACAACACCCCCTGAACCCCCGCAAACGTAGGCAGAATGGGGCCTGCGTTCAAACTGACGATTTTTTCACCAATGAAAAAAAGCGATGATTTTCATTGACTTAATAATTCGATACATGAAATCAAGCTGTTAGGGCCGATTGTGACAGTGAGATGGCAGCTAACCGATCTAATGTGCACAAGTCAATTTCCAATCGCTATATAGCCACCCCGAAAACATGCCTAAGCGTGTAGGATCGGTCTGAAAAGAGGCAGACGGCCAGCATTCAGTCCCTTCCTCATAGCTGAACCTGCGCTGAACCGAATTTGCGCTCTCCGGATCAGACTTGCTTTGTCTCCCCGCATCGGATAGCATTGCCACCGTTAGTACCAAGCTGAAAGTCAATTCTGATCGAACAAATCCCTCAATCCACATTTGCCAAACTGCAGATGGACTGAAAAAAGGGATCGATCACCTCGATGGTTTACAGACATGAACTCGCACAGCCTGCCGAACGATCGGAGGTGTGGAGAAGCAATCATGGCCTGCTCAAACCAGCCTGCAAATTGATCAGGATCTTCACCCCGAGCATCGAACCTTTGCTCCTGTTGTGTCGCCTGCCCTCCGAAGTACCTACCAGTCAGCCCAGCGCCACATGATAATCGCGCTTCAACTGGCTGCTTTTGTTCCAGACAGGTTCTGCGCCCTGCCCTGACTCGCCTTCGAGCATCGGCCCGCGTTTACTGGAACGTTTTTATTTTGCACGCCTCTTATTGCGTGTCGATTCAGGAAACACCATTACATGACTACTCATATCCAGACTCAGGATGCCATCCGCACCCTCACCAATGCCTTTGCTCCGATGGACTGCCTGATCATGGCCGCCCGCAAAGGCTGCTTCAGCTTCACTATCGTCAACGAACACGGCATCGCCCGTCACAGCGAACGTCTTTACCCGGATCAGTACTCCAGCGCCGAACCGCTGCAAGCCGTGATCGACCGTACACGTCAGGCGCTGATCGCCTGATACCGTTCGTCGGGTAAAAAAACGTACGCCAAGCCTCACCCCTAAAACGGTGGGGCTTTTTTGTGCCTGTTTTTCATATGAAAAAGCCGCTGCGTTCATTGCCAGATGAAATATGCACAGCGTTACAGATCGGGAAATATTTTAAAAACAGTCTTTTACACCGCAAATATGAGACTACGCTTCAACTCAAGCGGTCTGAGCCGCTTCCGGTGGGCCCGGATTCCATTTCCGCTGCCAAGCGTCAGGGTCCGCCGGCTCATTAACCTCCCGAGGGTGTTATGGGAATCGCCGCCAGTGAATTGCGCCGTTATGTGATCCGCCCCACGCTGATCTATCTCGGTCGCCAGCATCCAGGAGCAGAAGCCTTTCTGCTCGCCGTCGCCGCCAGTCAGTCCGCACTGGGCGCAGCGCTGGACACCCAGCGTGGACACGGGCTTTACGGCATTTCCGACGCACGCCACTACCAACTCTGGGATGGCTACCTAGCCAAAGACCCCGAGCTCGCCAGCCTGGTCAGAGGCCTCGCGAGCCAGCATGCATTTCTCACCGGACCGGATCTGGAGCTCACCGTCAACCTTCGATACTCCACGGCCATCGCCTGGATGATGGTTGAGGCCAGCCGACTCACCCTGCCTGCCGAAACCGATGTGAAGAGAATGGCGCGTATTTGGCGCAGGATATTTCAGCCTCAGGGCCGCCTGCAGGATTTCATGACGGCCTGGCAAACCACAGTTCGCCCTTTATATCAGGGCGAACCAGCCATTTTGTGACTCAGCGGTTTCGCTGGAGATCGCAGCACGTTTACTCGGATTGTCCTACAAAAACTGCTCTAACTCGGGTGATCCAGCCTATAGCGCGCTATGAAAAATATTGGTAATTTCCGCGCGGTGATCAACAAGGAGTTCTAACAATGAAAAAAACAATGATCAAATCCAGCCTCAGTCTCGCCATCACTCTTGCCTCCACCCAAGTTTTCGCATCCGGTTTTGCCCTGAACGAACAAAGCATCAGCGGCATGGGGACCGGCTTCGCGGGCCGTTCCTCGTCCGTCGACGACGCCAGCATCGTTTATGGCAACCCGGCCGGCATGTCGCGGCTCAAGGGCCAACAAGTCACCGTCGGTGTCGCCGCCATTGATGCGTCGACCGACATCAAGGATGTCAGCGGTCGCAGCTCCGGTACCAATAAAGGCGACATGGTGCCGTTCACCGCCGTTCCCATGGGTTTCTACGTCAATCCTGTGGATGATCACTGGGCATTCGGCTTGGGCGTCTACGCCCCGTTCGGCCTGGTGACCGATTACGAAAGCAGCTTCCAGGGCCGTAACTTCGGCAGCAAGAGCATCGTGAAGGTCGTGACATTCCAGCCGACCATCAGCTATGCCTTCAACGATAAAGTGTCGATCGGTTTCGGCCCGACCATCAACCGCATCTCCGGTGCGTTGGAGTCCAACCCGAACCTGAGCGGCGTGACCGCGCCAATCACCGGCCGTCCTGCGGGCGACGGTCGCGTGCAGGTCAAAGGCGATGACGTGGGCTACGGCTTCAACGCCGGTATCCTGGTCCAGGCCACCGACACCACCACGCTCGGTCTGACCTACCACTCGAAAGTGACCTACAAACTGGAAGGCCACACTGAGGTGACGCCAGGCGCTGGCGTACCGCCTGCCCTGCTGAGCGCAGGTCGTTATGACGCCAAATTGAGCCTGGACACCCCTGAGTCGGTGGACTTCTCGGTCACGCAGAAAATGAACGATGCGTGGAAGCTCTACGCCGGTGCGACCTGGACCCGCTGGAGCCGCCTGCAAGACATCACCGTCAAGAACTCGGGCGTGAGTGGTGGTGCACTGGCACCTCGCCTGTTCGGCACCATTACTGAAGAGCAGAACTGGCATGACACCTGGGCTTACGCCATCGGCACGTCGTATCAGCTGAACAAGGCTTGGGTGCTGCGTACGGGCCTGACCTTCGATCAGTCGCCAACCAACAACGACAACCGTTCTCCGCGCATCCCGACGGGCGATCGGACCATCTTTAGCCTGGGTGCCGGTTACAGCCCTACCGACAACATCACGATCGATGTCGCCTACTCGTACTTGAAAGAAGAGTCTGTGAAGGTTCGTGACGTCAGTCCGCTGGGTCAAACGTACAACGCCAAATACGAAAACAGCGCCAACGGCTTCGGCCTGGGCCTGACTTACCGCTTCTGATGCAGTTGGCAGGACAGGCCGATCACCTGTTCGCCATACAGAAAACCCCGCAGCCAGCGATGGATGCGGGGTTTTTCGTTCAGGGGTGCCAGCGGTCAATCGGAAAAATCGGCTAGCAGCGTAGCGTGTCGCGATGGGCCATCTTCGCGGTGTGTGCCATGTGCGAGCCTGCACCCTTGCACGACCCCCACTGTGGGCGAATTCATTCGCGAAGAGCCGATACATTCGGCGCATCGCCATCGCCTGAACGTCATTCGCGAATAAATTCGCTCCCACAGGGATTCGGCGGCGTGCCGGAAATCGGGGAACGACACGGTCCTGCTGCAAAGCAGGACCGCGATCAGCATCAACCAACGCACCCACACACGGCCTCAAACCTCACGGCTTCGAAGCAATCGCTTTTTCCACAGCCGAAATCAGCTCAGGATCATCCGGTTTGGTCATGCTGGAAAAACTCGCCACCACGTTCCCCTTCCGGTCCACCACGTACTTGTAGAAATTCCACTTCGGCGCATTGCTCTGTTCCGCCAGCACCTTGAACAGGTTGATCGCATCTGAACCCCGCACCGGCTGCGGCTCGGTCATGGTGAAGGTCACGCCGTAATTCACGTAACAGACTTTGGCGGTCTCGGCGGCGTTATCCGACTCTTGCTTGAAGTCATCCGACGGCACGCCCAACACTTCCAATCCCTGCCCTTTGAACCGTTGATTCAACGCCTCTAGCCCTTTGAACTGCGGCGCGAAGCCACAAAAACTCGCGGTGTTCACCACTAGCATCGGCTTGCCCGCGAACTGTTTGCACAGGTCGATATCCTGCTTGGCTCGCAGCTTCGGCAGCTCGCCTTGTAATAAAGGAGGGCAATCCGCAGCCATGGCGACACCGCCCATGGCGAGCAGAAGAACAGGAAGGGAAATCCAGCGAAGGTTCATGTCGGCATCCATTCAAGGCAGAGAGTCGGGCGATAGAAACCACACGCTACTCTCTGTCGTCATCGATGCCTAGGGACGACCAAGAACGCCCAGGCTCAGCAGGTCATACCCAATTGCAGAGCGCCCAGCCCAACGCTGTGCCAGCCCCACCAGGCCAGCGCCAGCAGCGTCGCCACAATGGCAACGCCTGCCAGCCAGGGCGTCAACCGGGTCACAGTGCCACCGGCTGGAGCTGCAGGCGCGCCACGGGCCGCTCGCGTACCGGCCAGTTGAGAGCGGCCGCCATCAGGCTCAACGCAATCGAGACGTGCCAGATCATGTCGTAACTCCCGGTATGGTCATACACCACGCCCCCCAGCCAGCCGCCCAAAAAGGCGCCCAACTGGTGGAAGAGGAACACGATACCACCGAGCATCGACAGGTTACGCACGCCGAACAGCGTGGCGACGGTGCCATTGGTCAACGGAACGGTGGACAGCCAGAGCAGCCCCATCGCCATGCCGAACAGGTAGGCCGTGGTCTGGGTCAACGGCACCCAGAGGAACAGCACGATCACCACCGCTCGCAGCAGGTACAGCGCCGTCAGCAGTCGCGGTTTGGACATCCGCCCGCCCAACCAACCCGCGACGTAGGTGCCGAAAACGTTAAACAGCCCGATCAAGGCCAGCACGGTGGTGCCCACGGTGGCGGGCAAATGCTGGTCCACGAGATACGCAGGGAGGTGAACGCCGATGAACACCACTTGAAACCCGCAGACGAAGAACCCGAACGCCAGCAGCCAGAAACCGGAATGCGTGCAGGCCTCTCGCAAGGCCTCCTTCAAGGTCTGCTCACCTGCAACGACGGGCGCGGGTTTGTCCTTGAGCATCGCCACCAGCGGCAGGATGAACGCCACCAGCAAGCCCAACGCGACCAGCGCCATGGACCAGCCCAGCCAGCCGATCAACCCCAGGGTGCCGGGCAGCATGGCGAACTGCCCGAATGAACCCGCCGCGCTGGCGAGCCCCATGCCCATGCTGCGTTTTTCAGGGGGCAAGGCACGCCCCACCACGCCGAGAATGATCGAGAACGTTGTGCCTGACAGCCCGATGCCAATCAGCAACCCGGCACTCAGGGACAGTGTCGCCGGTGAGTCGGCCATGCTCATCAATCCCAGCCCCACGGCATACAGCACGCCCCCCACCAGTACGACTCTGGCAGCACCGAAGCGATCAGCCAGCGCGCCAGTGAAGGGTTGGGCCAAGCCCCAGACCAGGTTCTGCAGCGCGATGGCAAACGCAAAGACCTCCCGACCCCAGCCGAACTGCGCGCTCATGGGCGGCAAAAACAACCCGAAGCCATGCCGCGTTCCCAGCGAGAGGGCCAGAATCAGGGCACTGCCCAACAAGACCCAGCCACTGGTACGCCAGACGGATGTCATTTTTTATCTCCAAAAGCGGTGCGTGGGGCATTAGTTGCATATGCCACTAAATCAGATTCAGGCACGCTACGCGTGAGCACAAAGGGTGTCAATCAAGGTGACGGGAACGGACAAGACCGGTTCGCTGGAAGGTCGTATCTGGATCAGCGCAACACTAACGTCACCACCACCAGCGTCTCCAGCAACTCCAATAACGCCCCGGCGGTATCGCCCGTGCTGCCGCCCAGCCGCTGGATCATCAATCGACGAAGCCCGAAAAACCCGACCATCGCGAACAGTACCGACCACAACCCGGCCCAGCCCGCCACCAGGACACAGGCCAGCGTCGTCAACGCCAGCACTTGCGCCCCAAGACGACGCGGGAGGTGATCCGCCAGCGCCTGGCCCAATCCACCCGCTCGCACGTAAGGCGTAGTGAGGAACAGCCCCAGCATCGAAGCCCGTCCGATGACGGGGGCCAACAGCAGGCCAACGCTGTGGTGCTGTTCGACCAGCGCCAGTACGGCGGTGAATTTCAGCAGCAGCACGATCACCAGGGTGACCACGGCAATCGGCCCACTGCGAGGGTCTTTCATGATGGTCAGGGTGCGTTCGCGGTCGCCGAAACCACCGAGCCACGCATCGGCACTGTCCGCCAGCCCGTCCAGGTGCAGGCCGCCGCTGAGCAGCACCCACGCGGCCAGTAGCAAGGCGGCGTGAAGCAGAAGAGGAGCGCCGTCGAGCAGTAGGTTCAGGCCCATCAGGATCGAGCCGAACAGCACGCCCACCAGTGGATAAAACAGCAGCGATCGCCCCAACGCTTGAGGTGCGGGCATGCCCGGCAGGCGAATGGGCAGGCTGCTGAGAAATTGCAGGGCGATCCAGAACGGCAGCATTTACACCTCCGTCAGCGCGCCATCCGCGTCGACATTGATCCCGAACAGGCTGCCATGACCGACGACCACCTGTAGCAGCTGCTCACGGGGCAAACCGCGAGCCTGGGCCAGCAACAGGCGCATCACGCCGCCATGGCTGATCAGCAGAATCCGCTCGCCCTCGTAAGCGGCGTGAAGACGTCGGACCGCGCCATGCACACGCTGGGAAAACGTCGACACTGGCTCGCCATTGGGCGGCGTGAAGGTGTAGGGGTTTTCCCAGAAGCGACCCAGCCCATCGGCGTCGGTCTCCATCAGTTGCGCGGTGCTCACGCCTTCCCAGTCGCCGAAATGCAGCTCTTGTAGATCGGGTTCGAGTTGCAGCGGCAAGGACAACCGCGCCGACAGTTCTTCCGCGAACCGCGCGCAGCGTTGCAAAGAGGAGCTGACAATTTGGTCCCACTCGCCACGCAGCGCAACGGCATCACGCATCTGCTGCCAGCCGGTCGGGGTCAACGCATCGTCCAGACTGCCGCGCAAGCCGCCACCCTGTTCGGTTTCACCATGACGCAGCAGGTCCAGGTGCAACGTCATGCCGGGCGATCCGCCACGGCGGCTTCAGCGAACGTCGCCATGCCGTTGTGCAGATCGCACGCCAAACGCAACAGCGGCACCGCCAACGCAGCACCACTGCCCTCGCCCAGCCGCAGGCCCAGTTCCAGCAAAGGCTCGGCCTGCAAGGTCTCCAGCACATGGCGATGACCCGGCTCAGCGCCGCGATGGGCGAAGAACAGCCATTCGCGGCACGACGGGTTCAAGCGCACGGCCACCAACGCCGCCACGGTGCAGATAAAGCCGTCCACCAGCGCGGCGATACCCTCTTGAGCGCAGGCCAGGTACGCGCCGACCAACGCGGCCACTTCGAAACCACCCAGCGCACGCAAGCTGCCCAGCGCATCGCCGGAATGAGCCGCATGCCGTTGCAGCGCCTGTTCGATGACATGAGCTTTATGGTTGATGCCTTGCGCGTCCAACCCGGTTCCCGGCCCTACCAACAGCGGCGCCGGGCAGTTCAGCAACGAGCAGGCGACTGCGCTGGCGGCCGTGGTGTTGCCGATGCCCATCTCACCGCCGATGAACAGCTCAGTGCCGACGGCTTTGGCGCGCAACACGCTGTCACGCCCGCCTGCCAACGCGCCTTCCAGCTGTTCCTGAGTCATTGCCTCGGCCTTGGCGAAATTGACCGTGCCCGCGCCAAGGTTCAGGTGACGCACACCCGGCAGGTTCAGCGGCGAGACGGTGCCGAGATCGACCACATCCAGCTGTGCCGAAAGCTGTTTCGCCAAGACGCTGATCGCCGCGCCGCCCATGATGAAGTTGTGCAGCATCTGCCCGGTGACTTCCTGGGGATAAGCCGACACCCCTTCCGCGACGACGCCATGATCGCCCGCAAAAATCGCGATCCAAACCTTATCTAGCGTAGGTTTAACCTCGGCTTGCAGACCGGCCAGTTGCACGGCGACCGCTTCCAGCTGGCCCAACGAGCCAGTCGGCTTAGTCAGTTGCTGCTGCCGGGCCAACGCCTGCTCACGGCTGGCTTGATCGACTTCTCGGGACGGCGCGAGCCACCAGGCATTGCTCATAGCGGGGTTCCTTTCAGGGTCATGGGCAGACCGGCGACGGTAAACACCACACGCTGGCACCGTTCGGCCAGCGCCTGATGCAGCCAACCGGCTTCATCGACATAACGACGGGTCAGTTCACCGAGGGGCACGACGCCCAGCCCGGTTTCGTTGCTGACAAAAATGATGTCGCCCGGCAGCTGCGCCAGGCAGTCGAGTAAGACGTCGCGCTCCTGCGCCAGTCGCTGCGGATCGTCCAGCATCAGCAGATTGGTCAGCCACAGGGTCAGGCAGTCCACCAACAGGCAGGTGCCCTCCTCTGCGTTTTCTTTCAGCACGCGGGCCAGCTCAAGCGGTTCTTCGACCAGCCCCCACGTGTCCGGGCGACGTGCGCGGTGCGACGCCACCCGTTGATTCATCTCGCCGTCCAGCGGCTGGCTGGTGGCGATGTACACGACATCGAGGCCACTGTCGCTGGCCAGCTTTTCCGCCAGCCGACTCTTGCCGGAACGCGCACCGCCGAGGATCAGTTGCAACATCAAACAGGCTCCAGTCCGCAGAGTTCGCGCAGCAGTTTGCCGTCCAGATGGTTCTCCACCAGATCGGCCAACCGCTCGATGTCGCGCTCGCGCAGCCCGTGATAATCGACAGACTGTACGTCTTGCAAACCGGCCCAGCGCAGCAAGGCGCTGCTGGACGCCGGGTTTTCGAACAAACCGTGCAAATAGGAGCCGAGCACTTGGCCATCGGCGCTTTGCGCGCCATCGCATCGGCCGTCGCTGAGCTGTACCAATGGGCGCTCAAGCGCAGGTCCGGTGGTCACGCCCGCATGAATTTCATAGCCGCTGACGTTTGCATCTTCCAGGGTCAACCGCCCGGTGACATTACGCAGCTGCTTTTCCTTTTCCAGCACCGTGCTAATGGCCAACAGGCCCAGACCGGGGCTCGACCCTGCGGCGCCTTCGAGCCCCAGCGGGTCATGCAGCTCCTCGCCGAGCATTTGCAGACCGCCGCAAATCCCCAGCACTTTGCCGCCGTAGCGCAGATGCCGGGCGATGGCCGTGTCCCAATCGTTGTTGCGCAGGTAGGTCAGGTCGCTGCGCACGCTCTTCGAACCCGGCAGGATGATCAGGTCGGCGGGGGGGATCACCTGACCCGGTCCGACGAATTGCAGATTGACCTGCGGGTGCAGACGCAGCGGGTCGAAATCGGTGTGATTACTGATGCGTGGCAGCACCGGCACGACGACGTTCAGCACCTGTTCGGCCTTGTCGGTCTGACGCTGATCGAGGCCGTCTTCGGCCTCCAGATGCAGGTCCATGACATACGGCAGAACGCCCACCACCGGTTTGCCGGTGCGCTGTTCAAGCCAGTCCAGACCCGGTTGCAGCAAGGCGATATCGCCCCGGAAACGGTTGATGATGAAGCCCTTAACCCGCGCCTGTTCGCTGGTGGACAACAGTTCCAGCGTGCCCACCAAATGCGCGAAAACACCGCCGCGATTGATGTCGGCCACCAGCAACACCGGGCAATCCACCGCCTCGGCAAAGCCCATGTTGGCAATGTCGCCCGCCCGCAGATTGATTTCCGCTGGCGACCCCGCGCCTTCGACCATGACCACCGGCCAGCCTTCGCTCAGCCGTTTATGGGAGGCCAGCACCGCCTGCATGGCGATGGCTTTGTAGTCGTGATAAGCGACGGCGTTCATGGTGGTCACCGCGCGCCCGTGGATGATCACTTGCGCGCCGGTGTCGCTGTTGGGTTTGAGCAGCACCGGGTTCATGTCGGTGTGCGGTTCGAGGCCACAGGCCTGAGCCTGCACGGCTTGCGCCCGGCCAATCTCGCCGCCATCGGCGGTCACGGCACTGTTGAGCGCCATGTTCTGCGGCTTGAATGGCACCGTGCGCACGCCCTGGCGGGTCAGCCAGCGGCACAGCGCGGTCACGAGCGTGCTTTTACCGGCGTCCGACGTGGTGCCTTGCACCATGAGGGTTTTGCCAGCCTTCGGATGATTCATGCACGCTCCCCGGAAAATTCGCTCAACGCCTGCGCCAGTCGCTGCCAATCCGCTTCATCCCGAGGCAGACCAAAACGCAGGCTGCTGTGAGCCGGGCTGTTGTTGAGGAAGATGCGCAACAAAATCCCGCGTTGGGCGCAGAACTCGTGCAGCTCAACAGCCATCGGCGTCACCAGCCATTGGAACAATGCGCAGCCCCCTTGGGGCGCGAAGCCGTATCGGGTCAGCACCTCGACCAGACGTTCACTTGCGTGCGCTGTGCGCTCTCGTTGCACACGATGACCTTCGACGTCGTCAAAGCAGGCTTTGCCCAGAATGCGTGTAGGACCGCTCACCGACCAGGGTCCGATCTGTTTGGCCAGGACTTTGAGAAAACGCGACTCGGCCAGTACGAAACCCAGGCGCACGCCTGCCAGACCGAAGAACTTGCCAAAGGAGCGCAGCACGATAAGACCGGGGCGTTGGGTTTCGGCGGCGAGGCTCAGGTGTGGCGTGTTGTCCATGAACGCTTCGTCCACCACCAGCCAGCCGCCGCGTTGCGCCAGCCGCGCATGCCATTCCAGCAAGCGTTCCTGGGTCAGGCTCAGGCCTGTGGGGTTGTTCGGGTTGACCACCACCAGCACGTCGAGGACATCAATGAAGCGCTCGACCTCATGCTCCAGCACTTCGCGCACCAGAAATCCGTTGCTGCGCCAAGCCTCGGCGTGTTCGGCGTAACACGGCGACAGCACGCCGACCTTGCCCGCCTGGCGCAAACGCGGCAGCGCCTGAATCGCGGCTTGGGAACCGGCCACGGGCAGCAGATCCGCCACGCCGTAATACGCACACGCGGCCGCTTCGAGGCCGTCATCGGTTTCAGGCAAACGCGCCCACGCTGAATCCGGGATCGGCGGAATCGGCCAGGACCAAGGTGAAATCCCGCTGGACAGGTCGAGCCAGTCGGCCTCATCGATGCCGTATTTCTGTACTGCACCCCGCAACCGACCGCCGTGTTCAAGCATAGAATTCAGTCCCCAGACACAACATCAGCAACCACAGCCAGACGCCACGCTGCACCAGTTGCCAGCCTCGATCAATGGAATTCGCATCGGCCGGTGCACCTTCGCCTAATTGCGGACGCTGGTGCAGCTCGCCATGGTAAATCGCCGCGCCGCCGAGTTCGACGCCCAAGGCACCGGCACCTGCCGCCATGACGGGACCCGCGTTCGGGCTGTCCCATTTGGGGGCCTGCGTCCGCCAGCAGCGCAACGCCAGTCGGGTTTTGCCGAGCACTGCGTAGGTCAACGCCACCAGACGCGCAGGAATGTAATTGAGCAGGTCGTCAATCTTTGCCGCCGCCCAACCGAAACGTTCGAAGCGTTCGTTGCGATAGCCCCACATCGCGTCGAGGGTATTGCTCAGGCGATAGAGGATCACGCCGGGCGCGCCCAGCACGACGAACCAGAAGATCGCGGCGAACACGGCGTCGCTGCCGTTTTCCAGCACCGATTCGGTGGCGGCGCGGGCGACCTCGGTGGCGTCCAGTTCAGACGTCTGGCGACTGACGAGGAAACCCACGCGATGCCGCGCCTCTTTCAGGTCATCGCTGCGCAAGGCCTGCGCCACCGGCGCCACATGTTCGCCCAGGCTGCGCAGGCCAAGGGCACAGTACAGCGCGGCGACTTCTACCAGCCAGCCGATATAAGGCAGCCAACTGAGGAAGGTCACCAACAGGGTCAGCGGGATGACCGCAATGAACCACGCCGTGACGCCATGGCTGCGCCAGCCGCGACCGCCGCCGTTGAAACGTTGCTCGATGCGCTCGGCATATCGGCCGAAGGCCACCAGCGGGTGGTTTCGTTTTGGCTCGCCCAGCAGCGCATCCAGCGCGACCCCGGCGACGCTCAACAACGCCACGCTCATGCGCTCACTCCCCATGTGTTTTCGTAGACCAACTCTTGCAGTGGACGCGCCTGCGCCCACCCCTCCAATACCAGCATCGGCGCCGGGTAAAATTCCTTGACCGGGCCCAGACACAGGATCGCCAAAGGTTTTGAACCGGTTGGCATCTCCAGCAGGTCGGCCAGCGCTTGAGGTTCGAATAATGAGACCCAGCCCATGCCCAACCCTTCGGCCCGGGCCGCAAGCCACAGGTTTTGAATTGCACAGGACAACGACGCCATGTCCATCTCCGGCAAGGTGCGACGGCCGAAAATGTGCTTCTCACGATCGTCCATCAAGGCCGCGACGAGCACTTCGGCGCAGTCGTTGATGCCTTCGACCTTGAGTTTCATGAAGTCGTCGGAGCGCTCGCCCAAGGCTTCAGCGGTGCGGATGCGCTCTTCTTCAACTTGGGCCTGAATCTGGCGGCGCAGTTGACGGTCGCTGATCCGAATGAAGCGCCACGGCTGCATCAGACCGACGCTCGGCGCGTGGTGTGCGGCTTCCAGCAGGCGGGCCAGCAACTCCGGTGTCACGGAGCCGCCGGTGAAATGCCGCATGTCCCGGCGTTCGGCAATGGCCCGGTAGACCGACGCGCGTTCGGCGTCGCTGAAGGCGTGATCAGTCACGAGAGCACCTCGCCATGGCTGACCACACGTGCACCTGCTGTAGGAGCGAATTTATTCGCGATGCGAAGGTACGGCCGATAGAAAGGCTTCGGATGTACCGCCCTCTCGCGAATGAATTCGCTCCTACAGGAAACCGTGTTCCCACCGGAAAATCGGGTCAGTCCTACGATGGAGAACACCGACAGACACGTCATGGCAAAAACAGCGCCGCCATCGCCTGTGGGTTGGACGGGAAATAGAAGTGCACGTACGACGCCGTCATCCGCCCGTCCCGGTACACCGCTTCCGCGCCACGCCCGCCGTTGGGACTGACGCCACGGGCAATCGGGGTCAGTTCGGTGCTGGTCAGCGAATGATGATAGGTATGCCCGCGCAAGGTCCCTTCCGGCAATTCGACCGATTGCAGGGCCAGGGCGGCCAGGCGTTTCTGCATCACCGCCTCGCCGTCCAACAGGCCCACCAGTTCGGCGCGTTGGCCGTCTACGTCGGTCAGGGCGTTCAGCAGGTAAAGCATGCCGCCGCACTCCGCGAGCAGCGGCTTGCCTGCGGCGTGGTGAGCGCGAATGGCGTCGAGCATCGAGTGGTTCTGACCGAGCGCCACGTGATGCAGCTCCGGGTAACCACCGGGCAGGTACAGGCTGTCTGCGTCTGGCAACTGGCTGTCGCGGATCGGTGAGAAAAACAGCAGCTCAGCGCCCATCGCCCGCAACAGGTCGAGGCTGGCGCCGTAGGTAAAGGCGAACGCCTCGTCACGGGCAACGGCGATGCGCACGCTGGCCAACAGCGGCTCAGCGGGCACGCTATCGGGCGCTTCGAAGGTCACGGCGGGTGGCAACGTCGAATCGCAGGTGCTGGCCAATGCATCGGCGGCCGCGTCGAGGCGCACGTCCAGGTCGTTCAGTTCGCTCGCCTGAACCAGCCCCAGATGGCGACTCGGCAGTTCGATGCCGGTTTCCCGCGACAACGCGCCATACCAGCGCAAGCCTTCAGTCAGGCTGCCTTCGAGCAACTGGGCATGACGCACGGTGCCCACCCGGTTGGCCAGCACGCCCGCGAAGGGCAGGTCCGGTTGATAGCGCGCGAGGCCCAACGCCAGCGCCCCGAAGGTTTGAGCCATGGCCGTGCCGTCGATCACGCCCAGCACCGGCACGCCGAAACGCCGCGCCAGATCCGCGCTGGAAGGCGTTCCGTCGAACAGCCCCATCACACCCTCGATCAGGATCAGATCAGCATCGGCGGCGGCTTCCCACAGCAGGCGTCGGCTCTCATCCTCGCCGACCATCCACATGTCCAATTGATAAACGGGATTACCGCTGGCGCGTTCGAGAATCATCGGGTCGAGAAAATCCGGACCGCATTTGAACACTCGAACGTTACGACCCTGATTGCGATGCAGACGGGCTAACGCCGCTGTCACAGTGGTTTTGCCTTGGCCGGACGCGGGCGCCGCGATCAAAACCGCAGGGCATCGACGAGCCTCACTCACAGCTCAATGCCCTTCTGCGCCTTGATGCCCGCCTGAAACGCGTGCTTGACCACGCCAATCTCGGACACCGTGTCAGACAGGTCGATCAATTCCTGCTTCGCGCCACGGCCGGTGACGACCACGTGCTGCATCGGCGGACGCGCCTGGAGGTCGCTCAACACCTGTTCCAGATCGAGGTAGCCGTGTTTGAGGGCGATGTTCAGTTCGTCGAGGATCACTAGGCCGATCTCGGGATCACGCAGAAATTCTCGGGTCACGACCCACGCCGCCTCGGCCGCCGCGATGTCACGCTGACGGTCTTGGGTCTCCCACGTGAAGCCTTCGCCCATGACGTGATAGCGCACTTGCTCGGGGAAACGGCGGAAGAACAGCTCTTCGCCCGTGGCGTTGCGGCCTTTGATGAACTGCACCACGCCGCACTGCATGCCGTGGCCCATGGCCCTCGCCAGCATGCCAAACGCCGAGCTGCTCTTGCCCTTGCCGTTGCCGGTCAGGACCAGCAACAGGCCGCATTCATTGGGGGCGCTGGCAATGCGCTCGTCCATCACCGCCTTTTTGCGCAGCATGCGCGCCAGGTGGCGTTCGTCACGTTCGGGGGATTCGCTCATCTCAGCTCTCCGCTTGAGGGCAGGTGTGGCAAACGGAGGGCACGGACAAAGGCTGACAGCAGGCACCGGACAAACGCCGAGCCTGCGCAGAGCATCGCCCTCCGTGATGCTGTTGAATGGATCAGGCCGGTCTCCGGACTCATGAGCGAAACAGGGGCGGCGCGCCTTCCCATGTTCATCGAACACAGTGGCATCGTGCGCAGCCTTGACTCATTTACCGTTGCGGAGGCAGCGCCGGAATTGATCGCAAAGGCGTTCGCACCGGCTTCCCTGTTTCACCCTTTTTAGCGGGCACCTGAAACAATCGGCGAAGGTTAGAGGGTTGACTACCGAGCGTCAATCGAAGCGGCGAAGGATCTGCCGCATCCCTGAAGCAGCACGGCTTGCCAGCAGTGGCGTCCGCGAGTTTTAGCAAGGAAGGCGAGTCAGGTGTTTGCTGCGCAACAACCACGCAGCAAACCACAGGGAAAAGGATCAGTTGCTGCGCGCGAGATTCGACGGCTGGATCACACGTTTGGCGTTCAGCCAGGCTTTCTGCCAGTACGGCTTGTCGAGGCTGTCGAGCTTGACGGTGCCACCGGTGGCAGGCGCATGCACGAAGCGGCCTTCACCGACATAGATCCCGGCATGGCTCACGTTCGAGCCGCCGCCCGTGGCGAAGAACACCAAGTCGCCAGTCTGCAACTGACTGCGGTCGATGTCCGGGCCTCGCAGGGTGATCATTTCACGGGTCGAGCGCGGCAGGGTGATGCCAGCAGCGTCGTGATAGACGTAGCCAATCAAACCACTGCAATCGAACCCCGAATCAGGCGTATTGCCACCCCAACGGTACGGCGTGCCAACAAGGCCGATGGCACGTAACAGCACGTCATCCGCAACGGGAGAATTGAATTGAGGGGGAGCAGCGATCACAGGCCGATAGGCGACCTTGGGGGGAGATGGCGGCGGAGTGCTGGAACAAGCGGCCAGCAATGCAGCCAGTGAAGCAACAGCCAGGCGAACCGTAATCGACATAAACACAACAACCTTCCTAGGATGCGGCTTACTCTGCCGGAGGCCGGAACCTTGCGCAATCAGGGTTTCCCCTAACTGCGCGGCCCGTATTTAACGGTGTTGGCGCTTGATTGTAGTCGAGGTCATGGCGGTCGTGGTTTCTGGAACCTGGGAAGGTGCCATGGCCAGCGCGCGCTTGGCTTCGATGAACGTACGGGCCCAGTAAGCATCGTCGAGGCTGTCGACGCGCACACCGCCACTGCGACGGCTGCTGGAGTGGATGAACTGGTCATCGCCCAGGTAGATGCCGGCATGGCTGACGCGGCCGCGGCCTGCGGTGCTGAAGAACAGCAGGTCACCAGGCTTCAGGTCGTTACGCTTGACCAGAGGAGCGTCGATATTGATCATTTCGCGGGAAGAACGCGGCAGGCTCATGCCCGCCTCTTCGCGGAACAGGTAGCCAATGAAACCGCTGCAATCGAAGCCGGACGTGGTCGAGGTGCCGCCGAAACGGTAGCGAGTCCCGATCAACGATTTGCCACGTTCCAGAATGCTGTCAGCCAGGACCGGCAACTGATACGGCTTGTTGTCGGAGAACTGGGCCAATTCGTCTTCGGTGGCGATTTCGTCATCCAGTACGGAAGAGGAGTAATCGGCACGCTTGGCGGTTTGTGCGGTGGCAGAGTCCCGGAATTGCGGGTTCTGCGACTGTTGTTGCGACGCTGGCATCTGGGCCGCGCAGCCGAACAGCAGCGTTACGAGTGCGAGAGGCACGAGGGGTGCGAAGCGATTCAGCATGGGCACGACCGTGGCGGATGTGTAAAGAAGCCGAGACTATGCCCTCAATCGTCATCATTTGCAAATTCAATCGAATCAAATGTGACTTACCAGGTCCTCCATCACATCTAAGGCTCTACACCTCAGAAATGCATCCATGTGAATGGAGTGATCGGTCGACGAGGGGTTGATCTCGGCGGTAAAGCCTCCTGCCACCCGCGTCCGAAACATCGGCTCGTGGATATAAGGGAAGCTGGCAGTGGTTCCGATGCTGAGCACAGCGTCAAAGCCTTTTGCCATCTCTTCGTACAGCACATTCAATGCCAGCTCTGGCAGCATCTCTTCAAACAAGACGACCGGCGGTCTCAGCACGCCATGGCACTGCGTGCATAAAGGCGGCAAGGGCCGTTGCAGGTGCTCGCTCAACTGTGGGTCTTCAGCGCCACAAGACTGGCAATAGAGCGGCGCCAACTGGCCGTGAATCTCGATCAACCGCTCCGGCGGACTCCCCGCCGCACGGTGATAGCCGTCAACGTTCTGCGTCAACACCCAGCATTCCGGTTTGCGCCGCTGCAACTCAGCGATGGCGTAATGCGCCGCATTGGGCTGTCCGCCGAGGCACGCGCTGCCTAATTGGGCAATGTATTTCCAGCACAGGGCGGGGTCGCGACGTAGCATCGGGCCGGACAGCGCCATTTCAATGGGCAGCCCGTCGTCGGTATGGCCGTTATAAAGGCCGCCCACTCCGCGATAAGTCGGCAGGCCGGAATCCGCCGACAGCCCGGCACCGGTGATGATCAGAATGCGTTTGGCATGACGCAGGGCCGCTGCGGTCTGCAGGACCAGCGCCTGATCGACCACGGGCGGATTCACCAACCCAAGGTCTCTTTAAGGAAGGGAATGGTCAGCTTGCGCTGGGCCTGCAAGGACGCCTGATCGAGTTCTTCGAGCAGATCGAACAGCGCACTCATGCTGCGTTTGCCCCGGGTGAGGATGAAATGCCCGACTTCATCCGTCAGGTGCAAGCCACGGCGCGAAGCGCGCAATTGCAGGGCACGGAGCTTTTCTTCGTCGGACAGCAGGCGCATCTGGAACACCAGCGCCATGGTCAGCCGCGACTTCAGGTCGGCCAGCTTGACCGGCAACTCGCGAGGGGAGCACGACGCGGCGATCAGCAGACGGCGGCCGCTGTCACGTAAGCGGTTGAATAGATGAAACAGCGCTTCTTCCCATTCAGGCTTGCCGACGACGGCCTGAATGTCGTCGAGACACACCAGCTCATATTGCTCAAGGTGATCGAACAGCTCGACGCCTTCATCGATGACTTCAGCCATGGGCAGGTAAACGGCGGGTTCGCCCATCTGCTCGAAACGCAGGCAGGCGGCTTGCAACAAGTGCGTGCGCCCTACCCCGTGCTTGCCCCATAAATAGATGAGGCTTTCAGTCCACCCGGCCTCGGCTTCGCACAGGCGCTCGACGTAGCCGAGTGCAGCGGCATTGGCGCCTGGATAGTAATTGATAAAGGTGGCGTCATCACGCAGACGCACACTCAGGGGCAGCTGAACTGGTTTCATGCTGGCTGAACGGCTCGGTGAAGAACCGCCAAGGGGCCTCTGTGTAAAGTGTGCAAAGTTTATACCCGCAGGACGGGCCGCACAATGCGCCAGAGGGCGTGCAAAATCAAAGGCTTGCGTCTATCCCGGGCCAGGCCGCGGATTATGGGCGTCACACCGATACCCTGTAGGAGTGAGCTTGCTCGCGATTGCGCACTGCCAGACTCTATTTCTGAGACTGATATACCGCGATCGCGAGCAAGCTCACTCCTACAGACAGGTCGCGCCCGAACACCTACAAATCCGGATCTTCCATCCCGCCGTAGATATCCGACTCTTTATACAAATCGTGCACATGCCGCACCAGCACCATGATCACCGCCGCCACCGGCAGGGCCAGCAGGATGCCGGTGAAACCGAACAGTTCGCCACCGGCCAGGATCGCGAAGATAACCGCCACGGGATGAAGGCCGATCCGATCGCCCACCAGCAACGGCGTCAGCACCATCCCTTCCAGCGCCTGACCGACCATGAACACCGCGACAATCCCCAGCATCGGGTACAGATCCCCGCCGAACTGGAAGAAACCCGCCAGAATCGCCGAGCCGATGCCGATCACGAAGCCCATATAAGGCACGATGGCTGCCAGACCCGCGATGACCCCGATCAACAGACCAAGCTCAAGGCCGACCAGCATCAGGCCCGCCGCGTAAATCACCCCAAGCGCCACCATCACCAGCAACTGACCGCGAATGAACGCACCCAGCACTTCGTGGCACTCATCGGCCAGCGCCACGATCTTCTTCTCGCGATGACGGGGGAGCAGGCTGCGCACCTTCGCCATCATCACGTCCCAATCACGCAATAAATAGAAGCAGACCACCGGGATCAGCACCAGATTGGTCAACCAGCCGATCAGCGCCAGCGTCGACGTCGTGGCCTGGGCCAGAATGATTCCGACGATGTCGCCGGTCTGCCCCATGTGTTCGGAGATCGCCGCCTTGACCTTGTCGAACTTCCAGAACCCGTCCGCCAGCCCCAATTTCGCCTGAGTCCACGGCAGCGCGGTGTGCTGCAACCAGTCGAGTATCTGCGGCGCCAGTTCGTACAAGCGGTACAGCTGCTTGGCGAGCATCGGCACCAGCACCAACAACAGCCCCATGAAAATGAGGGTGAAGAACACGAAGACCGTTACCACACTCCAGGTGCGTGAGAATTTCAGCTTTTCCAACCGATCTGCCAGGGGATCGCCCATGTAAGCCAGCAGCAGCGCCACCAGAAACGGCGTAAGGATGGCGTGCAGCAGCCAGACAAACAGGCACAGCAGGACAACCCCGCCCAGCCAGAACCAACGACGTGTATCAGTCATTACCGCCCCTCAACCCAAAATAAAATGCTTCACGCACGCCGTTATGAACCCGCTCACCAGCGGAAGTGCAGTGTTTGTGTGGCGACAGGCGCGGGGACCGGCGCAGGTGCACCCGGCGCAGCACCGACAGCAGGCACTTGTCCGGCATCGACCGGCGCTGCAGCGACCTCACCCGCTGGCACCTCCTGCAACTTCGCCAGGGACAATTGCGAGCGCAGCTGGTCGGTGCTGCCGCTGACGTCAAACGTCACCCGATCCGCGTCTACCGATTTGAGGCGGCCACCAAACGGCTCCAACAGACGGCCCAGTTGGGCGTAACGCTCCAGGGTCATGCCCTGGACTTCCAGCGCCATGCTCGATGAGGCGCCCGGTTTGACCACGAAACGCGGCGCCAGACGCTGACTCACCGACAGCAGCACCGCGTCGGCCAGCTCGGCGGAACTGGCCCCGCTGGCGCTGCCCTGCTCCATCTTGTCGCCCAGCCACAGGTGCCATTTGCCCTGCCACTGACCGCTATTTTCCTGTGCGTGAACGGCAAGAATGGCGTCAGAGCCATAGCGCTCGGACGCCTGCTTCAGCGGCGCGACGTCCGTGCCGTCGAGGGTTTTGGCGTTGCCGATGCCCTGCTCACCCAGGTCCGCCAGCGGCAGACGCAGCGGCAGGCCCCGATGCTGGGCGGCGCGGCGCAGCGGTTCTGCACTCGGCTGGCCGTCACCGACCAGATTGGCGCCATCAGTGGCGTCGTTCAGCCACCAGGCCATGATCACCGGACGGTTTGAGCCCCACAGCGACAAACCGGCCTGACGCAATGCCCGGTCGGTGCTCGATGGATCGAAATCCACCTGCAAGGACTCGGGCGGCCCTGCGTCATAGCCGTACTGACTGATGATCTGCTGCGGGTCCTTGCGCACGTCGGCAAGGCCCGGCCCTTGAGCGGCCTTCGGGTCACCGGTCAACCGAATGACCAGGGTTTCCAGCGCAGCCTGGGTCGCACGGGTTTTCTCATCGGGGCTCTGCCCGCTGACCGGCTCGCGCACCTGATAGAGATTGTTCACCGTCTCGGCCAGGGCCGGGAGGCTCATGAGGGACAGACAACCTGCGAACAGGCAGTTTTTAAGGCGCATAAGAATTCCCACGAAACAAATATCGCAGCCTGATAAATAGCTGCATGAACATGACTGGCTCGACTGAGACCGCGCGGCGGTCCGAATCGCTCACTCTGGAGACGAACTTACACCTTTTAGGGCGACCGACGAACGGCTAAACCCTGAACGAACGGGTTATTTTTTCTTCATCGATGGCCCTGCCCGTCGGCCCAAGGATGGCCGCTTGGGCCCAACCCTGATAAAATCGCGCGCCTTCGCAGACCGGCGATGACACGGCCACGCGCCGCACCCACCTCGGTCGTTACCCCGAATCCCCCCTAAAGGCCTGGATCATGAGCAAGCAACCCTCCCTGAGCTACAAAGACGCCGGTGTAGACATCGACGCCGGTGAAGCATTGGTCGAACGCATCAAGAGCGTCGCCAAGCGCACCAAGCGCCCGGAAGTGATGGGCGGCCTGGGTGGCTTCGGCGCGCTGTGCGAAATCCCGGCCGGCTACAAACAGCCGGTCCTGGTCAGCGGCACTGACGGCGTCGGCACCAAGCTGCGCCTGGCCCTGAACCTGAACAAACACGACAGCATCGGCATCGATCTGGTCGCCATGTGCGTCAACGACCTCGTCGTCTGCGGCGCAGAGCCGCTGTTCTTCCTCGACTACTACGCCACCGGCAAACTGAACGTCGACACCGCCGCTCAGGTCGTGACCGGCATAGGCGCAGGCTGCGAACTGGCGGGTTGCTCGCTGGTCGGCGGCGAAACCGCTGAAATGCCTGGCATGTACGAAGGCGAAGACTACGACCTGGCCGGTTTCTGCGTTGGCGTCGTGGAAAAATCCGAAATCATCGACGGCTCGAAAGTGGTGGCGGGCGACGCCCTGATCGCCCTGCCGTCGTCCGGCCCGCACTCTAACGGCTACTCGCTGATCCGCAAGATCATCGAAGTCTCCGGCGCCGACATCAAAACCATCCAGCTGGACGGCAAACCGCTGACCGACCTGCTGATGGCGCCGACCCGCATCTACGTCAAGCAACTGCTCAAGCTGATCAAGGACACTGGCGCCGTCAAAGCCATGGCCCACATCACCGGCGGCGGTCTGCTGGACAACATCCCGCGTGTCCTGCCAGAAGGCGCACAGGCCGTGGTTGACGTGGCGAGCTGGACCCGCCCTGCCGTGTTCGACTGGCTGCAAGAGAAAGGCAACGTCGACGAGCACGAAATGCACCGCGTCCTGAACTGCGGCGTCGGCATGGTCATCTGTGTGGCGCAGGAACACGTCGAAGCCTCGCTGAACGCCCTGCGTGAAGCCGGCGAGCAGCCATGGGTCATCGGCCAGATCGGCGTCGCGGCCGAAGGTGCTGCACAAGTCGAGCTGAAAAACGTCAAGGCACATTGATGTCCGACGTGGCGATGCCGGAAGCGTTGAAGGCTGACATGCCCCAACCCTGCGACGTGGTGGTGCTGCTGTCCGGCACTGGCGGTAACCTGCAAGCGATGATCGACAGCTTTCAGGACGGTTCGAGCCCGGCTCGCATTCGCGCGGTGATTTCCAACCGCGCCGATGCCTACGGGCTTGAGCGCGCGAAGAACGCGGGCATCGACACCCGCGTTCTCGATCACAAAGCCTACGAAGGTCGCGAGGCCTTCGACGCGGCGCTGATCGAACTGATCGATTCGTTCTCGTCGAAACTGGTGGTACTGGCCGGTTTCATGCGCATTCTCACCCCGGGTTTCGTGCGTCACTACCACGGCCGGCTGCTGAACATACATCCGTCACTGCTTCCCCTGTATAAAGGCTTGCACACCCATCAACGGGCGCTCGAAGCGGGCGATGCCGAACATGGGTGCAGCGTGCACTTCGTCACAGAGGAACTCGATGGGGGCCCTCTGGTCGTACAGGCTGTTGTTTCGGTAGAGTTGCACGACACGCCTGCCACGCTGGCACAACGGGTTCACGCTCGGGAACACCTGATTTACCCGCTGGCGATCCGCTGGTTCGCTGAAGGCCGTCTGGCCCTGAGCGAACAGGGAGCGACCCTCGACGGTCAGCCATTGGGCTCAAGCGGCCATTTGATTCCGGCCATTCAATGTGGCCCCTCACTGTAAAGACGGGAGAAATTATGCGTCGCGCTTTGCTCTTCGCCCTCGCTCTGTTCGCCATTCCTGCGGTCAACGCGGCAGACCTTCAACCTTTCGCCGCCAGCTACACCGCTGATTTCAAACAGCTCCCGGTCGGCGGCGGCAGCGCCACCCGCAGCCTGGAAAAAAACGCCAACGGCACCTGGACCCTGAGCTTCAAGGCCTCGATGATGATCGCGAGTCTGACCGAGGTCAGCACCCTCAAGGTCGACAAGGATCAACTGCTGCCACAGACCTACCACTTCGAACGTGGCGGTTTGGGCAAGAGCAAAACGGTTGACCTGGTGTTCGACTGGCCCACCAAATTCATCACCGGCACCGACCGTAACGACGCGGTGAAAATCCCTCTGAACACCGGTGTTCTGGACAAATCCACCTATCAACTCGCCCTGCAGCACGACGTGGCAGCGGGCAAGAAGAGCATGACCTATCAGGTTGTCGACGGTGACGAAGTCGATGCTTACGATTTCCGCGTGCTGGGCACCGAGAAAGTGGCCACCAAGGTCGGTTCGGTCGATGCGATCAAGGTCGAGCGCGTGCGCGACCCGACGCAGAACAAGCGCACCACCGTGATGTGGTTTGCCAAGGATTACGACTATTTGCTGGTGCGTCTGCAGCAGGTCGAGACCGACGGCAAGGAATACAACATCATGCTGCAGGACGGCACGGTGAACGGTAAGTCGGTCAAGGGCAGCTGATTTTTCGCTCCTGCCATTGACCTCGAAAAGCCCGCTGACATCAGCGGGCTTTTTATTGCATGCTCGACCGTCGGGATTAAAGCGTCACGTCACTTGCCATGGGATTGGCGTGATGTCATAAGGACACCAAAAAACGGACAAGGATGGTTATCTTGCGCATATTTCGCCGTGCATTGCTGCTGTTGCTCGCTGTGGTCGTGCTGATTCTGGCGGTGGTGATTTATTACATCATCAACCCGAAACTGCCTGAATACACGCCTGTCGAGCAGGTGCAGTATCAGCCTCAATGGGACGACAGCGACCGTCAGACCTATTACTTCACCCCACAGGGGACGCAAGTCAAAGGCCTGCACTACAACTGGCTCACGGCGTTGGAGATGCCATTCTCCGAAGACCGCTTCGCCGCGCCCGAACACCTCGCCCGTTTCGGGTTCCTGATCGATCCCAAGCAGGTCGCCACCGCGCTGAACCCCGGCAACCTGCCCGTCGGTTTCACCCGCCATCAGAACCCTGACCATACCGTCGAGTACCTGGACATCACCTGTTCCGCGTGCCACACCGGCGAATTGCATTTCAAGGGGCAGGCCCTGCGCATCGATGGCGGCAGCGCGCAGCATGTCTTGCCGTCCAGCGTGCCAACTCTGCGCGGTGGGAGTTTCGGTCAGGCGCTGGTCGCCAGCCTCGTGGCGACTTATTACAACCCGTGGAAATTCGAACGTTTCGCCCGCCGCGTGCTGGGCGACCGCTACGATGCCTCCCACGATCAGCTGCGTGACGAGTTCAAGCAGTCACTGAACACCTTCGCCAAAACCGCGTGGAACGACACCCATCGTGGCCTCTACCCCACCGAAGAAGGGCCAGGCCGGACCGATGCCTTCGGTCGCATCGCCAACGCCACCTTCGGCGACGCCATCTCGCCCGACAACTACCGCATCGCCAATGCCCCCGTGGACTATCCGCACCTGTGGGACATCTGGACCTTCGACTGGGTGCAGTGGAACGGCTCGGCCAAACAGCCAATGGCGCGCAACGTCGGGGAATCCCTCGGTGTTGGCGCGACCCTGACGTTCTTCGACGCTGCAGGCCAGCCGCTCAAGGTGGCTGACCGCTACCCCTCCAGCGTCCGGGTGCGCGACCTCGACACCATCGAACGGGCCTTGCAGCGCCTGAAGCCACCGGTCTGGCCAGAGCAACTGTTCGGCCCGGTGAACAAGCCGCTGGCCGCTCAGGGTCGCGCTTTGTTTGCCGAAAATTGCGCAGGCTGCCACGTCCCGCCCCACAGCGTGGTGGACGGCCGGACCGTGCAATACCTGAACATGATCCCGGTGGCGGAAGTCGGCACCGACCCGAACACGGCCAATAACATCGCCGACAACCACTACGACGTGAGCGCGCTGAAGTGGACCCAGGACGAACTCGACCACCTCACCAACGTTCATCTAGTCCCTAAACCGACGACACCGCTGGACACGCACAACGTGACCTCGGCCAAAGCGCTGGCGTACATCACTGCCTACGTCGAAAACAACGCCTACAACGCGGCCAACGTCCCCATCGCCGATCGCCCCGCCATGGACGGATTCGGCCTGCCCATCGCGGTTCAGGAATTGCGCGCGTACAAAGCCCGGCCGCTGGACGGGATCTGGGCCACACCCCCCTTCCTGCACAACGGCTCGGTGCCGACGATCTATCAGTTGCTCTCCCCTCAGGACGAGCGCAGCACGACTTTCTACAAAGGCACCTTCAACTACGACCCCTTGCACTTGGGCTTCGAAACCGCAGCCTTTAAAAACGCCTTTCTGTTCGACACGAAAATCTCCGGCAACCACAACAGCGGTCACGAATTCCGCGACGGCAAGCGAGGCAACGGCGTGATAGGACGCGGCCTGTTGCCTCAAGAGCGCTGGGCGTTGGTGGAATACCTGAAAGTGCTGGGCGGACCGCTGGAGCAACAATTGCCATGATCACTCGACATCGCGACACGCAACACACTTGGCTCGGGCGGCTCTGGCTGCGTCTGGGTTCATTTCTGGGCAAGACCCTGCTGTGGCTCATCGGGCTGGGCCTGTTGGGCTGGGCGGTATCAAGCGTCTGGTTCGCCTGGCAGCACCGCGGTCCGGTGCCCGTGGAAGAACAGATTCCGCCCGGTGAAGCGGCCATGAGCCAAGGCATCATTCAAACGGCGGTGCGCATCGTCGACCAGCACCGCGAGCCCACGCGCTACCTGCGTGATGCCCATGCCAAGGCCCACGGCTGCGTGAAGGCCGAAGTGAGCGTGCTGAAAGACCTCGACCCGGCCTTGCGCCAAGGGGTGTTCGCCGAGCCGGGTAAAACCTGGCAAGCGGTCATGCGCCTGTCTAACGGCAACGCCTATCCACAATTCGACAGCATTCGGGATGCGCGGGGCATGGCGCTCAAACTGCTGGACGTGCCAGGCAAACAATTGCTGGCAGACCAACAAAGCCGAGCGGAACAGGACTTCGTGATGTTCAGCCACCCGAACTTCTTCGTCAGCGACGTGGCCGAATACGCACAGAACATCGGGGCCCAGGCCGACGGCCAGAAAGTCCTGGCGTTCTTCCCCAGCCTTGACCCGCGAAGCTGGCAAGTGCGGCACCTGTTCATCGCGTTGGCAACGCTGTCGCCTGCACCCGCCAGCCCGACGGAGACCACGTATTACTCGGTCTCCCCTTACAAGTTCGGCACCGCCAACGCCAAGTTCCGGGTCGCGCCGGACCCGCAAAGCTGCCCGCCGTACACCCTGCCCAAACAGAACCGGGACCTGCCGAACTTCTTGCGCACGGCCTTGAATCAGCAGTTGTCCACCGACCGCGTCCCCGCGTGTTTCGTGTTGCAGATTCAGCGGCAGAATCCGCAAACGTTCATGCCGATCGAAGACACCAGCATCGAATGGAAGGAAAGCGATGCCCCGTTCGACACCGTGGCGAAGGTTCGGGTCGCGCCCCAGGATTTCGATACACCCGAGCAAAACCTGGCGTGCGACAACCAGTCCTTCAACCCGTGGTTTGGCGTAGAAGCGCACCGACCCATCGGCGGCATCAACCGTCTGCGCAAAGCGGTGTATGAAGCCGTCAGCGACTACCGTCACAGCCGTAACGCGCTTTAGGAAAATTGAGGCTTGGGGATCGAGGCATAGCGCCGGTTTCGTGGCGTATTTTGTTCCTCAAGCCTTTATGAAAGATTCTTCATGCCCTTCAAGCGAGTGCGACAAAACGCCGCACACCCTTCAAAAACAGGCATTTGCACCACTGTTACGCAATCGGCAAATAACTCTTGCAGAAATCGCTCGTTTACTTAGCAAGCTACCCAATTCTATAAAGGAGCCACTGCGACGTCCTGCCGCAGATTTCAAAGAGTCAGGAGTTTCCGATATGACTGTAACTGTAAGTGAACGCGACGACGCCCACATTTCCCACGAAAGCATCGCTGACGGCATCCAGATCTTCGAAGTGCGCCAACAAGATCAACTGGTAGGCCTGTTCCACCACGAATCGGACGCCCAGCGTTACGCATCAGAGCTTGCAGAACAAGAAGCCAAGAAAATGGCAAGCAACACGTAGTTCAAGCAACACGTCACTACTGAATCGCATCAAAACAAAACCCGCCGAGGCGGGTTTTGTCGTTTTACAGCGATATTCAGCAACTCCGATCGCCCCTGTGGGAGCGAATTCATTCGCGATACGGTGTGACAGTCACGAAGCGACGTCGGATGTACCGGCCTCTCGCGAACGAATTTGCTTACACGTGGTTCACCGTTTACAGGTGTCCGAGTTACCACATCAGATCGTCAGGGATCTTGTACGCGGCGTACGGATCGTCGCCATCCGGCTCTTCCGTCGGCTCGCTGAGCAGCACGATACGGCGTGGATCACGCTCCTGCACTTTCAGCGCGGCCTCGCGAGGGATGACTTCATAGGTGCCGCCGTGGTGAACGATGGCCAGCGAACCGTTGCTCAGCTTGCTGCGCATCAGCGAGTTGACCGACAGGCGCTTGACCTTCTTGTCATCGACGAAGTTGTAGTAATCCTCGGTGGTCAGCTTCGGCAGACGGGTCGCCTCGATCAGCTGCTTGACCTGCGCGGTACGGGCCTTCTGCTCGGCTTTTTCCTGCTGCTGGCGATTCAGCTCCTGATCGCGCTTGGCCTTTTCGGCCATGGCGTCCTGGGCGGCGCGCTGGGCGGCATCGTCGGCAACGGCCTGGCCCTTGTGCACCAGACGTTGCTCTTTCTGCTTGTTCTTGGCGACCTGTTTGGCCTGCTTCTCGTTGACCAGACCTGCCTTGAGCAACTGGTCACGAAGGGAAATACCCGCCATTTATCTTCTCTCTCTCAATGATCGACTCAACCGCAGTTGGGCGTGTTCTTTTCCTGGCGCTTGGCTTCGCCCCAGAGCGCATCCATTTCTTCAAGGCTGCAATCTTCGATGGGGCGGCCGGTCTCGCGCAAGGCGTGTTCGATAAAACGAAAGCGCCGCTCGAACTTGCCGTTGGCGGCGCGCAGTGCATTTTCCGGATCGACCTTGAGATGGCGTGCCAGGTTGACCACCACGAACAGCAAATCGCCGATTTCCTCGTGGATGCCTGCCTGATCGTTGTCGGCCATGGCTTCAAGGACTTCCTGCAGTTCCTCGCGCACCTTGTCGACCACCGGCAGCGCTTCGGGCCAGTCGAAACCGACCTGCGACGCGCGCTTCTGCAATTTGGCAGCGCGGGACAAGGCAGGCAAAACATTCGGCACGTCGTCGAGCAACGACAACTGCTCCGGGGCCTGGGCCTTTTCGGCGCGTTCCTCGGCCTTGATCGCTTCCCAGCGGTGCTTCACCTGGTCTTCACTCAGGCGCGGCGTTTCCAGCGGCGCATACAAATCCCCGGTGGGGAATACGTGAGGGTGACGGCGAATCAGCTTGCGGGTGATGCCATCGACCACGCCGTCGAATTCGAACCGCCTTTCCTCCCGCGCCAACTGGCAGTAATACACCACCTGAAACAGCAGATCGCCCAACTCACCGCGCAGGTCATCGAAGTCACCGCGCTCGATGGCGTCGGCCACTTCGTAGGCCTCTTCGAGAGTGTGCGGCACAATGGTCGCGTAATTCTGCTTCACATCCCACGGGCAGCCGTATTGCGGATCGCGCAGGCGCGCCATGAGGTTCAGCAGATCATCCAAGGTATACATTCAAAAAATCTCTTCACTCTTAGCCGCAAGCCGCAAGCTGTACACAGACAACTTGCAGCTTGCAGCTCAAAACTCACAGCTGCTTCTAGGGCGTGCGATTACGCCGCGTCTCGATGATGTTCGGCAGCTGCGAAATCCGCCCCAACAGGCGACCCAGCGCATCCAGCCCCGGAATTTCGATGGTCAGCGACATCAGCGCGGTGTTGTCTTCCTTGTTCGAGCGGGTGTTGACCGCCAAAACGTTAATGCGCTCGTTGAGCAGCACCTGAGAGACGTCACGCAACAGGCCGGACCGGTCGTAGGCGCGGATGATGATGTCCACCGGGTAGGTGAGGACCGGCACCGGCCCCCAACTGACCTGAATGATCCGCTCAGGCTCGCGCCCGCCCAGTTGCAACACCGAGGCGCAGTCCTGACGGTGAATGCTCACGCCACGGCCTTGAGTGATGTAACCGACGATGGGATCGCCCGGCAACGGCTGGCAGCAGCCAGCCATTTGCGTCATCAGGTTGCCGACGCCCTGAATCTGAATGTCGCCGCGCTTGCCAGGCTTGTAACCGGTGGCTTTGCGCGGAATCAGCTCCAGTTGCTCGTTGCCCCGCTCTGGCTCGACCAGTTGCTGCGCCAGATTCATCAATTGCGCCAGACGCAGGTCGCCCGCCCCGAGGGCCGCGAACATGTCTTCGGCGATCTTCATGTTGGCCTTTTCCGCCAACTTGTCGAAGTCCACCTGCGGCAACGCCAGACGCGCCAGTTCGCGCTCCAGCAACACCTTGCCCGCCGCGACGTTCTGGTCGCGAGCCTGCAGTTTGAACCAGTGAACGATCTTCGCCCGTGCCCGCGAGGTTGTGATGTAGCCAAGGTTCGAGTTCAGCCAGTCGCGGCTCGGGACCCCATGCTTGCTGGTAATGATCTCGACCTGCTCGCCGGTTTGCAGGCTGTAGTTGAGCGGCACGATGCGCCCGTTGATCTTGGCGCCACGGCAGTTGTGGCCAATCTCAGTGTGCACGCGATAAGCGAAGTCCAGCGGTGTCGCGCCCTTCGGCAGGTCAATGGCGTGACCGTCCGGGGTGAACACGTACACCCGGTCCGGCTCGATATCGACGCGAAGCTGCTCGGCCAGACCGCCGATGTCGCCCAGCTCTTCATGCCACTCCAGGACCTGACGCAGCCACGAGATTTTCTCTTCGTAGTGGTTGGAGCCGGACTTGACGTCAGTGCCCTTGTACTTCCAGTGCGCGCAAACGCCCAGCTCGGCCTCTTCGTGCATGGCGTGGGTGCGGATCTGCACCTCCAGCACCTTGCCTTCCGGGCCGATCACCGCGGTGTGCAGGGAGCGATAACCGTTCTCCTTGGGGTTGGCGATGTAATCGTCGAACTCTTTGGGGATGTGCCGCCACAGCGTGTGGACGATGCCCAGCGCGGTGTAGCAGTCGCGCATTTCCGGGACCAGCACGCGTACGGCGCGAACGTCGTAGATCTGGCTGAATTCCAGACCCTTGCGCTGCATTTTTCGCCAGATCGAATAGATGTGTTTGGCCCGGCCACTGATGTCGGCCTTGACCCCGGTGGCCAGCAGTTCGTTTTCCAGCTGCGACATGACGTCGGTGATGAAGCGCTCGCGATCCAGGCGGCGTTCATGCAACAGCTTGGCGATCTGCTTGTACTGTTCCGGCTCCAGGTAGCGGAAGGACAGGTCCTCCAGCTCCCACTTGATGTGACCGATACCCAGTCGATGGGCCAGCGGTGCATAGATGTCGAAGACTTCCCGGGCGACCCGGTTGCGCTTCTCGTCGTCGGTGTTTTTCACGGCGCGAATGGCGCACGTCCGTTCAGCCAGCTTGATCAGCGCGACACGCACGTCATCGACCATCGCCACTAGCATCTTGCGCAGGTTTTCTACCTGGGCCTGCGTGCCGAGAACGAGTGATTGCCGGGGGCTGAGACTGGCGCTGATGGCGGCCATGCGCTGCACGCCGTCGATCAGCTTGGCCACCGTCGACCCGAAACGCTGGCTGACGTCGGGCAGAGGAATCTTGCCCTCGCGTACGGCGCGGTAAATCACGGCCGCAATCAGCGAGTCTTGGTCGAGCTTGAGGTCGGCCAGGATTTCAGCGATTTCCAGGCCCGTCTGAAAACTCGACGTGCCTTCCGCCCAGAGGTTCTTGGCGGCGTTGTCCTGTTGCTCGGCTTCACGGGCAAATTCACAGGCTTCCTTCAAAGCCTGTCGGTCCACTGCGAGGTCGACGCTGACCACATGATCAAGCCATGCGTCGAGGTTGATACTGCCGTCTGTGTTTATCGGCTGGTGCGCTCTCACCTGTACCATGTTGCTTACCTTCCCTAAGGCGCGATGAAATGCGCCATCAGTCGCCGGCCTTCTCAGCGCATGCTCCTTGCGGGCCTTGCAAGGTCTCGCATGCGCGGGCCAGTCGGATTAAACGAGTTTCCCTGTGAGACGTCGGCTTGCTTCCTGAAGCCCTGCTTGTCTCACTTACTCGCTTCAAATAACGCCATTGCCTCGACATGTGCTGTCTGCGGGAACATATCGAGAATTCCGGCACGTTTTAATCGGTAGCCCTGCCTGATCAATTCGACCGTGTCGCGCGCCAAAGTTGCCGGGTTGCACGACACATACACCAACCGTTCGGCCCCCAGTTTCCTGAGTTTGCCGACCACCTCGAACGCCCCGTCACGCGGGGGGTCGAGCAGGACCGCGGAAAAACCTTCCGCCGCCCACGGCGCTTTGTCCAGTGGTTGCGACAAGTCCGCCTGATAAAACTTCACGTTGTGCAAATCGTTGCTCGCCGCGTTCTCGGCAGCCCGTCGAACCATGACGTCGACCCCCTCCACCGCCACCACTTCGCGCGTGATTTGCGCCAGCGGTAGAGCGAAGTTACCAAGCCCGCAGAACAAGTCCAGCACTCGTTCATCCGAACGAGGCGCAAGCCACGAAAGCGCCTGTGCAATCATCGCTTCGTTGACCTGTGCGTTGACCTGCACGAAGTCTCCGGGCCGGTACGCCAGCTCAAGATTCCACGGCCCCAGATGAAAACCCAATTGTGCTGCCGGGTCCGCAGACTGCGGCTCGCCCTCGCCGTGCAACCAGAGTTGCGCGCCGTGGGTGTCGCAAAATGCCTTCAGGGTGTCCAGGTCCTTTTCCACCAGCGGCGCGGTGTGGCGCAACAGCACAGCGTTAGCCGAACCGCTGAACAGCTCGACATGCCCCAGCGCCTGGGGTTTGCTCAAGCTGCGCAACATGGCCGGTAACGCCGTCATGATCGGTTGCAAGGCCTGTACCAGCACCGGGCATTCGTCGATGGCGATGATGTCCTGACTTGAGGCCGCGCGGAAGCCGACCTCCAGCTGTTTACCCTTGGCGTCCCAGCGAACGGCGACGCGCGCGCGTCGACGGTAGGCGAATTCATCGCCGGTCAACGGAGCGGCCCACTCTTCGGGTTCGACGCCTGCGACCCGGCTCAGCTGCTCGGCGAGCATGCGCTGTTTCAGGGCAAGTTGTTCGTCGTGGGGCATCTGCTGCACGCTGCACCCACCGCAACGACCGAAGTGCTTGCAGGGTGCCGGGCGGCGCAACGGGCTGGCCTGAAACACGCGTTCGGTGCGCGCCTCGACCACTTTGCCGTGGGCGCCCAATACGCGCGCTTCCACCTCTTCGCCAGCCAGACTGCCCGCAACAAACCAGGTCCGGCCCTCGACGAAGCCGATGCCGCGCCCGTCGTTGGCCAGTCGTTCGATGCTCAAACGTTGCTTTTTACCGGTCGGGACCTGCGTTGTCCGGGTGCCACCACTGGGCTGGAAACGCAGGCCTGTTTCACGCTTGGCCATCAGTTGGGCGCATCGTAGACACCGGTCGACAGGTAACGGTCGCCACGGTCACAAATGATCGCGACCATGACCGCATTCTCGACTTCCTGAGACAAACGCAACATGCCCGCTACCGCGCCGCCCGAAGACACGCCGCAGAAGATGCCTTCTTCGCGGGCCAGACGACGCATCACGTCCTCGGCCTCGCTCTGGGCCATGTCCACGATGCGGTCGACACGGTCGGCCTGATAGATTTTCGGCAAATATTCATGGGGCCAGCGACGAATGCCGGGAATCGATGCGCCGTCCATGGGTTGCAGGCCGACGATCTGAATGTCCGGATTCTGTTCCTTGAGGTAACGCGAGGTGCCCATGATGGTCCCCGTGGTTCCCATGGAACTGACGAAATGGGTGATGGTGCCGCCGGTCTGCCGCCAGATTTCCGGGCCGGTGCCGACGTAGTGCGCTTCAGGATTGTCGCCGTTGGCGAACTGGTCCAGCACCTTGCCACGGCCTTCGGCCTGCATGCGCTCGGCGAGGTCGCGGGCGCCTTCCATGCCTTCTTCCTTGCTGACCAGAATCAGCTCGGCGCCATAAGCGGTCATGGCGGCCTTGCGTTCGGCGCTGGAGTTGTCCGGCATGATCAGGATCATGCGATAGCCCTTGATCGCCGCAGCCATGGCCAGGGCGATGCCGGTATTGCCGGAGGTCGCTTCGATCAGGGTATCGCCCTGGTGGATCTGACCGCGCAGCTCGGCACGGGTGATCATCGACAGCGCCGGACGGTCCTTCACGGAACCGGCCGGATTATTGCCTTCGAGCTTGAGCAGCAACGTGTTGCTGGTGTTCCCGGCCATGCGTTGCAGACGCACCAGCGGGGTGTTGCCGACGCAATCGGCGATGGTTTGATACTGCAGGGTCATGGCGTGTTCGAGGTCCAGACGTGCGGGGGTCGCCTATCATACCGGCAATCGCCCCAAGCCCATATCACGCAAAGTGAGTGGGATATAACCAAAGGGCATAAAGCAGGCCCCGGTGTTTGAGCTTGATCGCAAATTCCCCTGTAGGAGCGAATTCATTCGCGAAGCGGCTGCCCAAGCAACACCTGTCCATCGCCTGATCCATTTTTCGCGAATGAATTCGCTCCTACAGGTCAGGTGACGAGCTCTGTTTCTTTGGCAGGCAAGCGCATGATCATCCGCAACCCCCTCTGGGTGTTCTCGGCCCACATGTCACCGCCCTGCAAGCGCAAGGAATTGCGGGCGATGCTCAACCCCAACCCAAACCCTCCATCCCCGGGCCGGGCGCCATCGAGGCGGATGAACGGCGCAAAGATGCGCTCAAGGTCGCTTTCGTCCACCCCGCCGCCCTGATCCTCCAGCCACAACAGCCAGTCCTCGCCCTCCCGACGCCCACCCAAGCGCACGATGCCGTCGGAGGGTGAATGACGAATCGCGTTGCGCAGGATATTTTCCAGCGCCTGCGCCAAGGTATTGAGATGACCCCGGACCCAGCAGTCGCTGTCCAGATCGCAGACAAACTGCCGCGAAGGCCAGCAGCTTTCGAAACCGGCGTTGTCCACCAGCATGTCCCACAGCGCCAGCATCTGAATGTCTTCGTCGGGCAGCTTTTCTCGCTCGGCATCGAGCCAGGCCAGATGCAGGGTGTCGTCCACCAACCGACGCATGCCGTCGACTTCCCGGCTCAAGCGTTCGCGCAGCTCCGGCAGACTCTGCTCACTGTCACAGGCCACTCTCAATCGGCTCAGCGGTGTGCGCAGTTCATGGGACAGGTCGCGGAGCAACTGCTGCTGAATCTGCACTGTCGATTGCAGGCGGGCGGCCATATGATCAAAGGCACGGTTGAGTTCGCCCAATTCGTCCTGCCGGGAGGTCATCTGTGGCGACAGGCGATTGGACAGACGGTCCGCCCGCCACGCATTGGCCTGCTCTCGCAGCTGGTTGAGCGGGCGGATGAGCAATCGGTACAGCCCGATGCACAGCAGCAAGGTGAACAACGCCGGAATCACGACATTGGTCAGCATCTGCCAGACCAGCGCATAACGCCCTGGCTTGAAGCGTTCCGGCAGTTCGATGATCAGGCTGCCGACGCCGGGGTCATTGGGAAAGGGGATCTTCAGCCAGGGGGTATTTTTTTGTCGGCGACTCATGGGCCAGTCGACGCCGCGCATGAAGGTCAGGCGCTGCATCTGGTTGTCGTCGAGAGGGATGCTGCTCAGCGATTGCAGGTCGTGGCCGATGACGCCCACCCAGCCGGGCTCATGGCGCCGGAGTTCACGCAGCCAGTCATCGATGCCCTTCTCGTTGCCCACCACCCATGCTTGTTCCGCTTCGGCGGCATAACCGTTGAGTACGCGTCGGGCTTCAGGGGAAAGAAAGGCATTCTGGGTTTCGACATAACGCCCCCAATACCAACTGAGCCAGATCATCAGCAGGCAAAAACCCACCAGCAGAAAGGCCAGTTTCCAGAACAGCGAATGCCTGCCCGGCAAACGGGAACGACGATCAGGCATCCGCTTCCGCCGCCGTCAGCACGTAGCCCTTGCCCCACACCGTGCGCACCTGATGCGCTTCGTAGCCAATCGCCTTGAGCTTGCGACGGATCTGGCTGACGTGCATGTCGAGGCTGCGGTCATGCTGGGAATACCCGCGCTGCAACACATGTTGATAAAGGAAGGGTTTGCTCAGTACGTCCTCGGGGTTGCGCCACAGGGTTTCCAGCAGGCGGTATTCGCTGCGGGTCAACTGCGCGGCCTTGCGACCGAAGGTGACATCGCACAGGCCCTCGTCGAACGTCAGTTCATTGATGCTCAGTGCCACCGGTACGTCGATCACGGTGTTGAAACGGCGCTCCAGTTCAACCCGCCGCAGGATGGCTTCGATGCGCACCCGCAGCTCATCGACGCTGAACGGTTTGGGCAGGTAATCGTCGGCGCCATGGCGAAAGCCGGTGATGCGGTCCGCTTCAGCGCCCAACGCCGACATCAGGATGATGGGCGTCGCATGGCGACGACGCAGGTGAATGAGGATGTCCAACCCGTTCATGCCTGGCAGCAAAATATCCATCAGCACCACGTCGAAGACCTGTTTCTGCGCACGTTCGAGCCCTTCCGAGCCGTTCTGGCACCAGGTGACGTGAAAGCCGCAACGGTCCAGTTGATCATGGACGAACGCGCCGAGCACGGGATCGTCTTCAATGGCGAGTATGCTCGGTCGGTGGATGCTGGCGGGATTCATTGGCGTCTGCGATTGATTCTCAAGGCGGCGATTATTGGTGATTGCGCGCTGGTCGGCAATGGCGACTGATCGGAGATGTGCGTAGGAGCGTTCTGTATTGACCATTTAGCCGGGAAGGCCCGCGCGCAAGTGGCTACACTGCGCAGATTACCCAAGGTCGAAAGGCAACCCTGGCGCAGGTCTTGCTGCAATCACGCGCAAGACGTGGGCATATGAACGAGATTGCCGGAGAAAAAGTGTGCTGAACAAACTGGGCATCAAAGGCCGCGTATTGCTGCTGACCCTGCTGCCGACGTGCCTCATGGCGGCGTTGTTGGGGGGCTATTTCACCTGGATGCAGCTCTCGGAACTGCAAACCCAGCTGCTCAAGCGCGGTGAAATGATCGCCAACGAGTTGGCCCCGCTGTCAGCGGCGGCCTTGGCTGCGGCGGACAAACCGATGCTGGAGCGCATCGCCGGTCAGGTACTGGAACAGGCTGACGTTCGCGCCGTGTCCTTTCTCGACGCTGACCGCGCCATGCTCGCCCATGCCGGTCCGACCATGATCAACCAGCCACCCATCGGCAACAGCACCCACATGCTGCAGCGGTCCGACAACGACGCCACGCGCTACCTGATGCCGGTGTTCGGTCGCAGCCGCCACTTGACCGGCGAGGTCATTCCCGACGAGGCCGACCGCCTGCTGGGCTGGGTCGAACTGGAGCTGTCCCACAACGGCACCTTGCTGCGCGGCTACCGAAGCCTGTTCGCCAGCCTGCTGCTGATTGGCGCCGGTCTGGGTCTCACCGCCATGCTCGCGCTGCGCATGAGCCGCACCATCAACGCCCCCATCGCGCAGATCAAGCACGTGGTCGCGCAATTAAAGGACGGCAATCTGGAAGCGCGACTGCCGCCCATGGGCAGCAACGAACTGGACGAACTCGGCTCGGGCATCAACCGCATGGCCGCGACGTTGCAAAACGCCCAGGAAGAATTGCAACACAGCATCGAACAGGCCACGGAAGACGTGCGCCAGAATCTGGAGACCATCGAAATCCAGAACATCGAGCTGGACCTGGCGCGCAAGGAAGCCCTTGAAGCGAGCCGTATCAAATCTGAATTCCTGGCCAACATGAGCCACGAAATCCGCACGCCGCTCAATGGCATCCTCGGCTTCACGCACCTGCTGCAAAAAAGCGAGATGACGCCACGTCAGTACGATTACCTGGGCACCATCGAAAAATCCGCCGACAACCTGCTGAGCATCATCAACGAAATCCTCGATTTCTCGAAGATCGAGGCGGGCAAGCTGGTGCTCGACGCGATCCCGTTCAACCTGCGGGATCTGTTGCAGGACACGCTGACCATCCTCGCCCCCGCCGCCCACGCCAAACAGCTGGAGCTGGTGAGTCTGGTGTACCGCGACACACCGCTGTCGCTGGTGGGTGACCCGCTGCGGCTCAAGCAAATCCTGACCAACCTGGTGAGCAACGCCATCAAGTTCACCCGGGAGGGCACCATCGTCGCCCGCGCCATGCTGGAGGACGAGCAGGACGATAAGGTGCAACTGCGCATCAGCGTCCAAGACACCGGCATCGGCCTTTCGAATCAGGACGTGCGGGCGCTGTTTCAAGCCTTCAGCCAAGCCGACAATTCTCTGTCCCGGCATTCGGGCGGCACTGGCTTGGGCCTGGTGATTTCCAAGCGTCTGATCGAGCAGATGGGCGGCGAAATCGGCGTGGAAAGCACCCCCGGAGAGGGCTCGGAATTCTGGATCAGCCTGACCCTGCCAAAAACCCGCGACGACCTCGAAGACCTGCCCGCCCCACCGCTGATCGGTCGCCGGGCGGCGGTGCTCGAACATCACGACCTGGCGCGTCAGGCCCTGGAACACCAGTTGGAAGACTGTGGCCTGCAACCCATGGTGTTCAACAATCTGGAAAACCTCATCAACGGCGTCACCGTGGTGCATCAAACACCCCACGCCATCGAAATGGCGGTGCTCGGCGTGACCGCCCATGAGCTGCCGCCCGAGCGCCTGCGTCAGCAAATCTGGGACCTGGAAAACCTCGACTGCAAAGTGCTGGTGCTGTGCCCGACCACCGAGCAGGCGCTGTATCAGGTGTCGGTGCCGGACCCTTACAGCCAACTGCAGGCCAAACCGGCGTGTACCCGCAAACTGCGGCGCGCCCTGTCGGAGCTGGTCAGCCCGAAACAGCTGCGCACCGAAGTGCCCGAGCCGGTGTCCAGCCGCCCGCCACGTATCCTCTGCGTGGACGACAACCCTGCCAACCTGTTGCTGGTGCAAACCCTGCTCGAAGACATGGGGGCCAAGGTGCTGGCGGTGGACAGCGGCTATGCAGCGGTTCAGGCGGTGCAAGACGAAACGTTCGATCTGGTGCTGATGGACGTGCAGATGCCGGGCATGGACGGTCGCCAGGCGACCGAAGCGATTCGCGGCTGGGAAACCGAGCGCCAGATTACCTCGCTGCCCATCGTCGCCCTCACTGCCCACGCCATGGCCAACGAAAAACGTGCGCTCTTGCAAAGCGGCATGGACGATTACCTGACCAAACCGATCAGCGAGCGGCAACTGGCTCAGGTGGTGTTGAAGTGGACCGGTCTGGCCCTGCGCAATCAAGCGCCGGAACGTCATCATGAAATCAGCCACGGCAGCCTGAACATGCAGGTGCTGGATCATGAGGAAGGCTTACGGCTGGCGGCGGGCAAGGCCGATCTGGCTGCGGACATGCTGGCGATGTTGCTGGCTTCGCTGAACACCGACCGTGAAGCCATTCGCTCGGCCCGCGAAGCGAACGATCATATCGCGTTGATCGAGCGCGTCCATCGTCTGCACGGCGCGACCCGTTACTGCGGCGTGCCGCAACTGCGGGCCGCCTGCCAACGCAGCGAAACCCTGCTCAAACAGGATTCGCCGGACAGCGACAAAGCGCTGGACGAGCTGGAAAAGGCAATCACACGGCTGGAGATCGAAGCGCGGGTGAGTGCTTGATGTGGGTCAATTGCCTATAAGCAGTGTCACTGTAGGAGTGAGCTTGCTCGCGATGGCCATCTCTCAGTGACAGCGTTGTAGACTGACAAACCCTTATCGCGAGCAAGCTCACTCCTACAGGGGTGCAGTGTCAGTCATGAACTCCGTTGGAAGGAACCCCCATGCGCACCCTCCTCTACAGCAGCCAGACCTACGACCGCGACAGCTTCCTCGCCGCAAAAAACCCAGGGGGCATCGACCTGCACTTCCAGCCCGCACGCCTGACGCTTGACACCGTGGCACTGGCCAGCGGTTACCCGGTGGTGTGCGCTTTCATCAATGACGACCTGAGCACGCCAGTCCTTGAATGTCTGGCCGAAAGTGGCACGAAGCTGATTGCCTTGCGCTCAGCGGGTTTCAACCACGTCGACCTGCCGACCGCCCGGCGTCTGGGCATCAGCGTCGTGCGCGTACCGGCCTACTCGCCCCATGCGGTGGCGGAGCATGCCGTGGCGTTGATTCTGGCGCTGAATCGCCAGCTGCATCGCGCCTACAACCGCACCCGCGATGGCGACTTCACCCTGCACGGCCTCACCGGGTTCGATCTGGTGGGCAAGACGGTGGGCGTGGTCGGCACCGGGCAGATCGGCGCCACGTTTGCGAAGATCATGGCAGGGTTCGGCTGCCAACTGCTGGCCTATGATCCCTTTCCCAATCCGCAGGTCGAAGCGCTCGGTGCACGCTATTTGCCGCTGGATGAACTGCTCGCCCACGCGCAGATCATCAGCCTGCATTGCCCGCTCAACGAACACACCCGGCATGTGATCAACGAGGCATCGCTGTCGCAAATGCAGCGTGGCGCGATGTTGATCAACACCGGGCGCGGCGCGCTGGTCGACACCCCGGCGCTGATCGGCGCGCTGAAATCCGGTCAGCTGGGTTATCTGGGGCTGGACGTCTATGAAGAAGAGGCGCAGCTGTTTTTCGAGGACCGTTCGGACTTGCCGTTGCAGGACGATGTTTTGGCGCGGTTGCTGACATTCCCCAATGTGGTGATCACCGCCCATCAGGCTTTCCTGACCCGCGAGGCGCTCGGCGCGATTGCGCGGACGACGCTGGAGAACATTGCGGGCTGGGCGAGTGGCAGTCCGCAGAATCTGGTCTGAACGCCGATCACCCTGTGGGAGCCAATTCATTCGCGAAGCGGACGGACAGACGGCACATCTCTATCCCTGATCCATCCTTCGTCGGTATGCCGCCCAGAATAAATTCGCTCCCACAGGTCATGAGTCACCCTTGCGCTGCGCTCGGCCGTCGCCCGGCGCGGGCAGTTCAGTTCTAAAGTGTTAGCATGCGCGCCTATTTGGAGACCCCCATGGCCGAACACGATTTTCGCTACAGCATGCTGACCCCGCACCACACCCTGATCGAATGCCGCAGCCTGGCGATCGGTCGCTACCAAGTGACCGGCAACGGTGGCTCGATCAAGCACGACGACGTGCTGCTCGTCACCGTCAAAGGCAGCAAAGACCTCTACATGCGCCTGAACGTCGAAAAAGTCCGTCACCTGATCAACCCGCCCGGCCAGTGGGTCGCGGTGGCCAACGGCCCGGCGTTCACCGAGCTGGCAATCCACCAGTGGAAGGTCAACTGCAACGGCTGTGGCAAGGAGCAGGACATCGAGTTCATGGTCGACGCCAAAGAAGGCAAGAAAGCACTGAAGCCCGCTGCCACCGCGCGCATCGCCGATCTGGGTTGGAAGACCGTCGGCGAGAACCACCTGTGCCCGGCCTGCGCCAAGAACGCTGCATGAAAACGCTCTGGCTGACCCTGATGGCCGCGACCTTGCTGTCGGGTTGCGCCGCCGACACCGACGCCCTCAAGCGTAACCACGGATACGTGCTGGAGTGGATCGGGGAACGTCCATTGATCGATAGCAGCCACCTGACCATGACCTTGGGCAAGGATGGCCGGGCGTATGGCAATGCGGGCTGCAATCACTGGTTCGCCGGGTATCGGCTGGAGGGCGACACGATCACCTTCGGCCCGGTCGGCAGCACCCACAAACTCTGCGCCCCGGCGTTGATGGAGCAGGAACACCGGTTCCTCGAAGCGTTGGGCAAGGTTCAGCATTGGGACGTGTCGGAGGTTGAGCAGCTGGAGCTGTGGCCTGCCGAGGGTTTGCCGTTGCGGTTCTGGCTGGAAGATAACTGACTTCCGACTGTAGGAGTGAGCTTGCTCGCGATTACGTTTTTTCTGTGACGAACGCAGCGCCTGACACAGCGCTATCGCGAGCAAGCTCACTCCTACAGGTAATCTGCAGCAGCTATCAACCCTTCCCTTTCAACTCCGCCAGCTTCTGCGTCACGCCCGCCGCCGTCTGTTCGCCCATCAACTGCTCACGCACCTTGCCCTTGTCGTCGATGATGTAAGTCACCGGCAGCGCTTCGCTTTTGGGGATGTCGTATTGCTCGGCCGGGTCTTGGGCGAGCACGGTGAATTTGATCCCCAACGCGTTGGCCGCGTTTTTCAGGTCTTCACCCTGCAGATTGTCGAAGTTGACCCCGAAGACGCTGACGTTCTGCCCTTTCAACTGCTCGGACAGTGCGTTCAGTTCCGGAATTTCCGTGCGGCAAGGGCCACACCATTCAGCCCAGTAATTGACTACCAGCCAGTGCTTGTCGATTCGATCACTGGCGACTTTCTGACCGTTCTGATCAGTGCCCAGGTCCACGCCGCACCCGCTGAGCAACACACTCCCGATAAGCGCTACCGCTGCTGCCAACCGCCTTGCCATGATGCTTGTTCCTTTCGTTGAAAACGCGATGCGGACCTGATGTTGGTCTTTACCGAGACGCCTGTAGAATACCCGCCACCCCACGAAAGATGCGACCCGCAAATGACCGATCTGACGCTTTATCACAACCCGCGCTGCTCCAAATCACGTGGCGCGCTGGAATTGCTCGAAGAACGCGGCCTGACGCCGACCGTCGTGCGCTACCTCGAAACCCCGCCAAGCGCCGCGCAATTGCGTGATCTGCTGGGCAAGCTGGGCATCCATGCCCGCGCCCTGCTGCGCACCGGCGAAGACGAATACAAAACCCTGAACCTGGCTGACAGCAGCTTGAGCGACGACGGACTGATCGACGCCATGGCCGCCCATCCGAAGCTGATCGAACGGCCAATCCTGATTGCAGGCGACAAGGCTGTGATCGGCCGTCCGCCAGAGAAGATCCTGGAGCTGCTGCCGTGAGCGCGCCCTACATTCTGGTGCTGTTTTACAGCCGCAACGGCTCGACCAGTGAAATGGCGCGGCAGATTGCCCGGGGTATCGAGATGGGCGGGATGGAGGCGCGGTTGCGCACCGTCCCGGCGATTTCCACCGAATGCGAAGCCGTGGCGCCAAGCATTCCAGAGACCGGCGCGCTGTACGCGACCCTCGATGATTTGAAGAACTGCTCGGGCCTGGCGCTGGGCAGTCCGACCCGCTTTGGCAACATGGCGGCGCCGCTGAAATACTTCCTCGATGGCACCAGCAACCTGTGGCTGACCGGCGCGTTAGTCGGCAAACCGGCGAGTGTGTTCACATCGACCGCCAGCCTGCACGGCGGCCAGGAAACCACGCTGATGTCGATGCTGCTGCCGTTGCTGCACCACGGCATGCTGGTCACCGGTCTGCCCTACAGTGAAGCAGCGCTGATCGAAACCAGCGGCGGCGGCACGCCGTACGGCGCCAGCCATCACGCGGGGGCCGACGGCAAGCGTCCGCTGGATCAGCACGAGACCACGCTGTGTCGCGCGCTGGGTCAGCGTCTGGCCAAGACCGCGCTGTTGCTGGAACCTTCCCGTGGCTAAAAAGCCCAAAGTGCTGCCCCTGCTGGACTGGCTGGAACCTCGGGTTCGCTGGAGCCGGGTGGCGGCGCTGTCGTGCTTTTTGGGACTGATCGCGTTGCTGGGCGTTTATTACCTGGTCATTGCCGACCTGCATGGCGCGCGGCCTTGGGTGATTCTCGCGATTGAACTGGTGCCTCTGATTCTGTTGGCGCCCGGCATGTTCGTCGGCAGCCCTCGGGGGCATTCGTGGGCCTGTTTCGTGGTGAACCTGTATTTCATCAAAGGCGCACTGGCCGCGTTCGATCCCAATCGTGCCGGGTTCGGTGTGTTGGAAATGCTCGCCAGCCTCGCCGTGTTCACCAGCGCGTTGCTGTATGCGCGCTGGCGGTTTCAACTCAACCGCAAATTATCCGGCGAAGGCGCATGACGCAGAGCGCCACCTGTAGGAGCTGGCTTGTCCTGCGATCGGCGGGGAACCCGTCGTAAAAGGTGGGCACACGGTTTGCCTGATACACCGAGGTGCTTGATCTTACGACGACTGCGTCGCCGGTCGCAGGACAAGCCAGCTCCTACAACGGATCTAATTCGTCCGCATTTACGTAATTGGTTTGGAGAGGGCATGCAAGATTACAAATGGCTCAATGAATACTGCCTCAACCGCTTTGGTTCCGCCGCCGCGCTCGAAGCGCACCTGCCCACCCCCGCTACCCCGAAGAAGCTCAAGGCCATCAGCGACGACCGCTACCTGTCGACCATGGCCCTGCGCGTCTTTCGTGCGGGCTTGAAGCACAGTCTGGTGGATGCCAAATGGCCCGCGTTCGAGCAGGTGTTCTTTGGTTTCGATCCGGAGAAAGTCGTGCTGATGGGCGCCGATCACCTGGAGCGGCTGATGCAGGATGCGCGGATCATTCGCCACCTCGGCAAGCTCAAGAGCGTGCCGCGCAATGCCCAACTGATCCTCGATATCGCCAAGGAACACGGCGGCTTCGGCCACTTCATCGCCGAGTGGCCGGTGACGGACATCGTCGGCCTGTGGCGTTACCTGGCCAAACACGGCAACCAGATGGGCGGGCTGTCGGCGCCGCGTTTCCTGCGGATGGTCGGCAAGGACACCTTCATCCCCAGCGAGGATGTGGTGGCAGCGCTCAATGCACAGAAGATCGTCGATAAAGTGCCCAGTAGCCAGCGCGATCAGGCGGCGGTGCAGGCGGCGTTCAATCAGTGGCACGCCGAAAGTGGCCGCCCGCTGTGCCAGTTGTCGATGATGTTGTCGTATACCGCCAACCACTGATCTTTTTTTCGTGCGCGGCACGCAGACACAGCGCGACACAAATCGGACGTCGTATACAATATCCGACATTCGCCATTGCCTGAGTCTCTCGCGTGCCTTTCCTTCTTTCTGACGCCCCTAACCTCGGCGTTGCGCCCTCCGCGTCCGAGGTCATCGCCACGTTCCTGCGCGAGTCGATCATTTCCGGCCAGTTCGCCGAGGACGAGCCGATCCGTCAGGACGACATCGCCCGCGTGTTCAACGTCAGCAAGATCCCGGTCCGGGAAGCGCTGAAACGCCTTGAAGCCGAAGGCCTGGTGCAGTTCCAGCGCAACAAGGGCGCGGTGGTCACGCGGATTTCCGAGCCGGAACTGGCGCAGATTTTCGAAGTGCGGGTATTGCTGGAAGTGCAGGCGATTCGTCTCGCGGTGCCAAGGCTGACCCAGGCGCAGATCGACCGCGCCAGCGCCATCTGCGACGAGTTCGTGGGTGACGATGACATCGGGCGTTGGGCCGAGCTGAACTGGGCGTTTCACACCTGCCTGTACGAAGCGGCACAACGGCCGTTTCTGCTGAACATGATTCGCTCGATTCACGACAAGGTCGAACGCTACCTGCGTGTGCAGATGAGCTTTGACGAAGGCAAGGAGCGGGCCGATCTGGAGCACCGGGAAATCCTCAAGGCCTGTGCCGAACGAGACGTGGACAAGGCGGCCGAGTTGATCGAGCACCACATCATTGGCGTATGTCGCACCCTCTACGCTCACTTGCCCAATGCCGTGCTCAGCGAAATCTGACACCCGCGACTGTGCCGATTTCGTCATTTCACGGGACGAAATCGGTCAAGACCCTTGCCTGTATTCCCGCCAATCTGATTGACAACGAACTCGACATTGATCTGAGGCGCGGCCACTGATCTGTAGGAGTGAGCTTGCTCGCGATTGGGTGCTGCCAGCTGCTTATCCGGTGCGGACACACCGTGATCGCGAGCAAGCTCACTCCTACAGGGATTGGCGTATGCCGAGAGATCAGCGCTATCTCATGCTGCTTGAGGGTGATTCCATGAAACGCATCCAGATCCTCGATTCCCACACCGGCGGCGAGCCCACGCGGCTGGTGCTCGACGGTTTCCCCGACCTCGGCAAGGGCAGCATGGCGGAACGTCGCCAAGTGCTGGCGGATGAATTCGATGACTGGCGTGCGACAACGGTGCTGGAGCCTCGGGGCAGCGATGTGCTGGTCGGCGCGCTGCTGTGCGAGCCGGTGGACCCCGAGGCCTGTGCCGGGGTGATCTTCTTCAACAACGCTGGCTACCTCGGCATGTGCGGCCACGGCACCATCGGGCTGGTGGTGTCGCTGGCGCATCTGGGCAAGATCGGACCGGGGGTGCATCGCATCGAAACCCCCGTGGGCACGGTGCAGGCCACCCTCCACGAAGACCGCTCGGTGAGCGTCAACAACGTGCCCTCCTATCGCTATCGCAAGAATTTCATCGTCGAGGTCCCGGGCCTTGGCAACGTGACCGGTGACATCGCTTGGGGCGGCAACTGGTTCTTCCTCATCGCTGACCACGGCCTGAGCGTCACCGGCGACAACCTCGACGCCCTGACCGATTACACCTGGAAAGTGCGCCAGGCTTTGGAAAACCAAGGCATTCGTGGCGAAGACGGCGGCATCATCGACCACATCGAACTGTTCGCCGACGACGATCACGCCGACAGCCGCAACTTCGTGCTCTGCCCCGGCAAGGCCTATGACCGCTCCCCATGCGGCACCGGCACCAGCGCCAAACTGGCGTGCCTGGCCGCCGACGGCAAGCTCGAACCCGGTGCGCTCTGGCAACAGGCCAGTGTGATCGGCAGCCAGTTCGAAGGCAGCTTCCAGTGGCAGCACGGCGAGCGTCAGATGGGCGACCGGATCATCCCGACCATCCGAGGTCGCGCCTACATCAGCGCCGAAGCCACGCTATTGCTGGATGAGGAAGACCCGTTCGCTTGGGGCATTCGTTCTTGATCCCAAATGCCACGTCCGGGGGCGCCGCCGATGTGATCGTCATCGGTGGCGGCATCGTCGGTGCGGCCTGCGCGGACGAACTGGCGAGCCACGGGCTCAACGTTCTGGTCCTCGATTGCCAGCGCCCGGCCGCCACGGCAGCGGGCATGGGCCACTTGGTGGTGCTCGATCACAGTCCCGCCGAACTGGCGCTGGGCGAATATTCGGTGCGCCTGTGGCGCGAGCTGGCACCGCACCTGCCGGATAACTGCGCCATGCGCAACAACGGCACGTTGTGGCTGGCCTGCAACGAGGGCGAGATGGCCGAGGCCGAGCGCAAACAGGCAGCGTTGAGCGCGTTCGGATTGGGCTGCGAACTGATGAGTGGCGAAGCGTTGGCGAAGGCCGAACCGTCGTTGCGTCCCGGCCTGTTTGGCGCGTTGAAAGTCACCGGCGACGGCATTCTCTACGCCCCCAATGCGGCACGCTGGCTGTTGCAACGTCAGCCTCGGCTCGTGCGTCAACAGCAGGCCGAAGTCGTGGCGGTCGAAGGCAATCGCGTGCGGCTGGCGGACGGCCAGTGGTTGCAGGCCGAGGCCGTGTTGCTCGCCAATGGCATCTACGCAAAAGACCTGTGCCCGGAACTGCCGCTGCAAGCCAAGAAGGGCCATCTGTTGATCACCGATCGCTACCCGGCGCAGATCACCCACACGTTGGTCGAGCTCGGCTACGTCACCAACGCCCACAAGGGCGACGGTCCGTCGGTGGCGTTCAACCTGCAACAGCGTCCGACCGGTCAATTGTTCGTCGGCTCGTCCCGGCAGTTCGACAGCCACGACCCGGCCATCGACCCCGCGATGCTGGGCCGGATGCTGCGACGGGCAATGGAGTTTTTGCCCGATCTGGGCGACCTGAACGGCATTCGCAGCTGGACCGGCTTTCGCTCGGCCAGCCCCGACGGCCAGCCGCTGGTAGGTGAACACCCGAATCAACCCGGCCTGTGGTTGGCGGTCGGACACGAGGGGCTGGGCGTGACCACCGCCACCGGCACGGCCAAATTGCTGGCCGCGCAATTGCTGCGCACCCCGCCGCCCATCGAGCTTCAAACCCATCTGCACGCTTACTTGCCACAGCGTTTCATCGGAGCCCACGCCCATGCCTGAATTACGCATCGACGGCCAGCCGTTTCGCTTCGCCCAAGGCACCACCGTCGCGGCCGCTTTGACGGCCTGCGGTGATCGTTGCAGCCGAACGTCAGTCACTGGGCAGCGTCGGGCGCCGTTGTGTGGCATGGGCATTTGCCAGGAATGCCGGGTGAGCATCGACGGCCTGCGACGTTTGGCCTGCCAGACGATCTGCCGCGACGGGATGCAGGTGGAGACGCAGCCATGACCGATCACGTCGACCTGCTGATCATCGGCGCCGGGCCTGCCGGAATGGCCGCTGCCCTTGCCGCTGCGCCCAAGGGCCTGCGCATCGCGATCCTCGATGACAACCCGCTGCCGGGCGGGCAAATCTGGCGCGACGGGCCACAGGCGCAATTGCCTGCACGGGCCAGCGACATGCGGGGGCGACTGCAACAACAGGCCAATATTCAGCTGCACAGCGGCACCAAAGTCGTCGCCCTGGCAGGCCCGAAACAGCTGCTGTTGGAAGACGCCGAGCGGGGTTGGGTACTGGGCTACGAACAGCTGATTCTGTGCACCGGCGCCCGCGAGCGGCTGCTGCCCTTCCCTGGCTGGACCCTGCCCGGCGTCACTGGCGCGGGGGGATTGCAGGCGTTGATCAAGGGCGGCTTGTCGGTGGCGGGCGAGCGCATCGTGATTGCCGGCAGCGGGCCGTTGTTGCTCGCGTCGGCCGACACCGCGAAAAAGAACGGCGCTGAGGTGGTGCGCATCGCCGAGCAGGCTTCGTTCGCTGCGGTCAGTCGTTTTGCAGCGGGCTTGTGGCGCTGGCCGAACAAGGCGATTCAGGCCGCGACGCTGGCCAGTGCCGCCTATCGAACATCGGCCCATGTGCTGGAGGCGCTGGGTTCGGGGCGGCTGGAAGCGGTTCGGGTTCAGGTGGGGAATCGGGTCGAGGACGTGCCCTGTGATCGGTTGGCGTGCGGGTTCAGCCTTGTGCCTAACGTGGAACTGGGCACGGCCCTGGGTTGCCGGGTCGAGGATCACGCGGTTGCCGTGGATGAGTGGCAGGCCACGAGTCTCGCGGATCATTTTGCCGCCGGAGAATGCACGGGGTTTGGTGGCAGCGAGCTGGCATTGGTCGAGGGCAAGATTGCCGGGCTGGCGGCGACGGGGCAACAGGATCAGGCGCGTCAGCTGTTTGCGGAACGGGGGCGGTGGCAGGGGTTTGCGGACCGGCTGAATCACGCGTTCGCCCTCGATCCTGCGCTGAAACAGTTGGCGCGGCCGGACACGTTGGTGTGCCGCTGCGAGGACGTGCCTTACTCGGCGCTCGCCGTTCATGAAAGCTGGAACGCTGCCAAGCTGAACACCCGTTGCGGCATGGGCGCCTGCCAGGGACGCGTCTGCGCCACGGCCGCGCAGACGTTGTTTGGCTGGGAATCGCCGCTGTTACGGCCGCCGTTCAGCCCTGCCAGGGTAGCGACGTTGGCGTGTTTGGGTGACTCGGACTCCGTAGTTTAAAGAGGCGATTGGCAGCACTCGATTGGCTTCTGATTCTGGCCGAAGGCCGTAGGAGCAAGCTTGCTCGCGATCTGCTGCGCAGCGGCAGCAATATCAGCCACCTTCGTTGTGTCAGGCATACCGCATCCACCGGGTTTACGACTGCTGCGCAGCCGATCGCAGGCAAGCCAACTCCCACGGCCTTCGGCCAGAAGCGCGATCTCGACTAGGCGTCGCCCCTCATATACCGCATCATCGACCTCGTCCTTCTGATGCGGCGTGCTCCCCCGTGAACATGATTGACCTGCTTCCTACTTCGCCCCTGCACGATCTCGATCAACTGCTCACCAGCCTCGATCGGGTCGCGCCGTTGCTCGATGCCATCCCCGGCGTGGTGTTTTTCGTGAAGGATGCACAAGCCCGTTATGTGATGGTCAATCAGACGCTGGTACAGCGCTGCGCCTTCAAGGAAAAACACGATCTGCTGGGCCGCACCGCCGAGGATGTATTCCCCGCTCGCTTCGGTCCGTTGTACACCGCGCAGGATCGGCGCGTGCTGGCCGATGGCAGGCAGCTGAACGATCAGTTAGAGCTGCACTTGTATTACGGCAATCAGCCGATCTGGTGCCTGACCCACAAGATTGCCTTGCGCGATGACCAAGGCGTGATCATTGGCCTGGCAGGCATCTCGCGGGACCTGCAAATCCTGCAATCGCATCCGGCTTATCAGAAGCTGGCCGAGGTCGATGCCTACATTCGTGAGCACTTTTCCCGACCGATCACGCTCCACGAACTGACCGCCATCGCCGGGCTTTCCATTGCGCAACTGGAACGGCACTGCAAACGCATCTTTCAGCTCACGCCCCGGCAGATGATTCACAAGGCCCGGCTTGGGGAGGCTTCGCGCTTGCTGCGTGAAGACCTGTCAATCACCGACGTGGCCATGCGCTGCGGCTACACCGACCACAGTGCGTTCAGCCGACAATTCCGAGCGTTGACCGGGGTTTCGCCAAGTGAGTATCGGGAGTCGCAGAGTGGCCTTTGAACACCACACATGGAGACTACCGTAAGCAACGCGTGGCGTCGGCTTATAGCGAGAGTGAATAAAAGTTCCGGTTTTAAAAAAGCACCCTGTCACCGGCATGACCGTTGGTCTAGTTTGGTGTAAGACGCTGGAGAGTTCTTTTGACAACGGCCCGATAGCCTCTAATGTTCGAAGGGCTAGCTGCGATGAAAGAGGTGCGCCAGCCGTCGATAACATGTTTAACGGGTGCACCTATGGACAGCCTCGCACACCAAATCGCAGAGCAGATCATTGCCGCCTTTCAAAGAATCAGAGCACTGTTGTTTACCATGTCCATCGGCAGCGCGCTGTTGCTGTCCAATGTCTATCTGGACGAGCTCTCATTCACCGATGCTCAGTTGAAGCTCTCTTACCCCCTGAGAGACGCTTTAAGCCAGGCACGTGAACACACCACCGACCCCGTTGAGCGGTCAGCGCTAACGTTCAGAATCGATAGAATCGACAATACTCGTCGCAGCCAAAACAAGTTGCATGAGCTGAACCTGCCTATTGTCGGTCTCACCATGTCGGCGAACGATGCCGTTATCATTATTGATATATTCCTGACCGCCTTGGCGTTGTGGGCACTTTACTCCGTTCATCAGATCCGTGACGCGTTGGCAGAGAAAGAAATAAAAAACTCACTGCCTGCTGTCGCTCCACTTATCCGAAGCGCTGCAGTATTTACTTATAGAGCACCTGCCACGTGGTTCAAACGCGTCATGATCTACGGCATGTTTATGTTACCGACGCTGGCCGTGTTCATCGTGTTGCTGATCGATATTTACAGCATGGTGACCTACGACCGCCCCGAAGTCCTGCGGTCGATGTCGACTGTCATCTTTAGCCGCTTTCTTATTGAAGTGATCTCAATCGTCATACTTGCCATTACCACGCGTGCGCTCATCCTGAACAGTCATCAACTTTCGGAAGCGCTCTACATCGTCAAGACCCCCGACCCTGCCGGAGCTTCTTCTCTAAAGAGCTGATGTCGATATGACCCACTCATCGTCACGATGCCCATTGCAAAAAATCGTTGTCGCCATTCACGGGGTTGGATCGCAGACTCGAAGCGACACCATCCGCACCGTTGCGCATCGATTTGGCTGCATCGGCAAACAACCACCGCCGGTCATGCCGCTGGGCTTCTTCCAGCTTGGCAATGTCGGTGAAGTTCATCTCAGCCGTCTGGAGGTGGACGCTGAACATGAACTGTCGAACATCGGATTCGCTGAAGTGTATTGGGCGGATATTCCAAGAACCGTGGTAACACAAGGCGACACCCTCGAAGAGAGCAAAGCCTGGGGTAATACGATCGTTGCCAGAGCGCAAGCGATGTATTGCCAGAAGGTACCCCAACAACAGCCAAAACTAGACGGCGCTGACTTCGCACTCACTGCGGGTGTGACTGAGGAGATTATCGAAGCCATCACCCTGATGGAAAATCTGGCCTGGGTGTTTAAAAAATTGGGCCTGTTTGAAATCAACATCTCGTCGTTGCTTGCTGACTATCTGGGAGATGTACAACTGGTCGCAGAATTCCATGGCTATCGACAGCTGATCGTTAACCGTTTTCATGATGCGATGACGCAATTGCTCGAACGGTTTGAGGGTGCCTACTCAGGCGCGCAGGAAATTTATATTGTCGCCCACAGTGAGGGGACTGTAATCAGCTTTCTGGCGCTGTTGGAAGCGCTCTCAAGTCCCGTAGGTCGAGAGTCCACGGGTGAGAACGGACGAAAGATCACCTACCGCTGGGTGCAATACGTCCGGGGTTTCATGACCCTCGGTTCACCGATCGATAAACATCTCCTGCTTTGGCCCAAACTCTGGCCTTCAGATCGTTTGGACACTCAAGACTATCCACAGAAGGGCAAAGATCAGCCGGTCGCATTCGTGACAACGCCGTCTGAAACTCGAGTTCAACTGCCCAGCCAGATCAAATGGCGTAACTACTATGACTGTGGCGATCCTATCGGTTTCCAACTCGACAGCGCCCGAAAGTACCTGAAGAAATTGCGGTGCGACGCGTTCGAATTTGAAACCCGTCACGACATCGGCTTCACCCGCTACTGGTTTCCGGGGAAGGCACATATTGACTATTGGAATGATTCGACGGTGTTCCGTCATTTTGTCGATGACGTCGTTTTATACAAGTCCCCGACGGCTGCGGTCCCTGTTTCAAGTCCTCCGGCGCCCAAGACACGTCCGTTCGTGGGCGCGATCAGTCTCTTGATGCCTTATCTGTTATCGGTAGCGATGCACGCGACAGCTGTCTATATCATGTTGAAATCCGTTGTAACGTTCCTTGCGCAGCACAATTGGTCAGCCCTGATGCTCGGCCAATGCGTAGTGTCTCTTTCGATTTTATTGACCGCCGTGACCGTTAGTGGGCGTTTGCCGCGTCTCGTGAAGCGATCGGAAAGTCGCTGGAGGTTGTTGGCATTTCTGATATTCGCTGCGGGGGGAGGCATCAGCATGGCGATATTGCCAACAGCCGTGGCCGACTTTCTTGCCGGGCCACTGGTCCGATGGGATGTTCTGCGCGCCGTCCTCTTCACCTGGACCGGCCCTTTTATCTTGCTGGCGGCCTGCGGCTGCATTGCATCTTCCGGGTGGTGGGTTCGCCGAATCCCTCGTATGGGCCGAAAACTGATGGTGGGGTTAGGGGTTCTGATGATCACCGTCGCGATCGCCATGGGTTATCTGGACGCAAGTGCGCAAGCTACGGTGTCAGACTCAGCGGTGGCGGAATCTCCCGCGCTCTGGCCCCTGATTCTATCGGCGCTGGCCTTCATCTACCTGTGGTGGCTAGGCATTGTGACGTTCGATCTGGCGTTCATCTGGCATCGCTACATTCGCAGTTCGGTTGCGCTGGACAACCTGAGAAGCTGGGACGCCATGTGCGATGCGCCGCCTAGAACGCTCAGGAAAAGACGAGCGGGATAAGTGCGTTCACTCGCTCATCGAAGGTTATGAAAGTCACGGCATTCCCCTGACCAGTCACTGCGCCGGGTAGGGGTGACGATGTTGCCGAATGCGCACGTACGACGCACCCCACGCCTTTTTGCTCCTTTATGTAACATCCGGGGGCGCTCCTTTCTCGCTGCCATTGCCGCCATGACGCACTAACCCACTGATTCGCCACGCCTCCCTGAACGACTGCAAAATGGGCACGCCCCATGCATAGAAAATATCGTATACGAAATTACTTATCCGGCCGTTTCCTTACTTGCATCCAACGAGGCTTCTATGAAAAAGCATGCTGTTGCAGTAGCCCTCCTCGCCGTCATGAGTTCCTCCTTCATCAACGTGGCCTTCGCCGATAAGCTCGATGACATCATCGACTCCGGGAAATTGCGCTGCGCGGTGACCCTGGATTTCCCGCCGATGGGCTCCCGGGATGACAAGAACAACCCGGTCGGATTTGACGTCGATTACTGCAACGATCTGGCGAAGGTGCTGGGGGTGACGGCCGAAGTGGTTGAAACGCCGTTTCCGGATCGTATTCCAGCGTTGGTGTCCGGGCGCGCCGACGTGATCGTGGCCTCGACCTCCGACACCCTCGAACGCGCCAAGACCGTGGCGATGACCATCCCCTACTTCGCGTTCCAGATGGTGGTGCTGACCCGCGACAACACCGGCATTACCAAATACGAAGACCTCAAGGGCAAGAACGTCGGCAACACCAGCGGCACCTATGAAGCCATTGCCCTGGAGAAAGACCAGAAAGCCTGGGGCACCGGCAGCTTCCGCGCCTATCAGACCCAGAACGACACCATCCTCGCCGTCGCCCAAGGCCACATCGATGCGACCGTGGTCACCAACACCGTGGCCGCCGCGACCCTTAAATCCGGCAAATACAAGGGCCTGAAAGTCGCGGGCAATGCGCCTTACGTGATCGATTACGTGTCGCTGGCGGCGAAGCGTAACGAATATGGCCTGATCCATTACCTGAACCTTTTCGTCAACCAACAAGTGCGCACCGGTCGTTACGACGAGTTGTGGAAGAAGTGGGTGGGTGATGAAATCAAACCTGCCAACTTGACCGTTCCGGGGGTTTATTACTGAGTCCGATATGACCACGGCAGTAGCGGCTCGGCGCGATTTTCACGCCGCACGCTCAACCTGTGGGAGCGAATTCATTCGCAATAGGCCGGTACAGCAGACGCAGAAATATCGTCTGTGCCCTTTTTTCGCGAATGAATTCGCTCCCAAGGATTGATGATTCGCCGCAATACTCCGGTGGCCCATCCCTTCTTAGGAGCCCACGATGTCTGAAGTTTCGTTGAACGGTCGGTGTCTGGTGGCAGGCAGTGCCCAAGGCGCGTTGTTGTACGCCGACATGGGCCTGAGTTTCTGGGGCGGGGTCGAGCCGTTTACCGGTGAGGTGATCGACCGGCATCACCCCCTCAGCGGCCAAATCATCACTGGCAAAGTGCTGGCGATTCCCAGCGGGCGCGGGTCGTGCACCGGCAGCAGCGTGTTGCTGGAACTGATCCTCAACGGCCATGCCCCCGCCGCGTTAGTGTTCGAACGGGTCGAGGACATTCTGACCCTCGGCGTGCTGGTCGCCGAGCAGATGTTCGGGCATTCGATCCCGGTCATCAGCCTCGGCGAAGCGGGTTTTGCGGCCTTGCGTGAGGTGAAATTCCTGCGCGTAGAAGACGCGCGTGTTACCGCTTTCGACAGTGCTCCGCCTGCAATGGCACCCCGTTCGCCCGTCCAGAAAGCCGCGCTGCACAGCAAGATCACCCTGACCGAAATGGACCAGGGCTTTCTCGACGGCGCCTACGGCAAGGCCGCGCAAGTGGCGATGGGCATCATCCTGCGCATGGCCGAGCTGCAAGGCGCGACCGAATTGCTGGACATCACCCAGGCGCACATCGACGGCTGCATTTACACCGGTCCTGCCAGCCTGCGCTTCGCCCGGCAACTGGTGGACTGGGACGCGAAAGTCCGCGTTCCGACCACCCTCAACTCCATCTCTGCGGACAAGCGCCGCTGGCGCGAGCTGGGCGTGGACCCGGCGCTGGGCGAGCCGTCCAGCCAACTGGGCGACGCCTATCTGGACATGGGCGCCCGGGTCAGTTTCACCTGCGCACCCTACCTGCTGGACAGCGCGCCGGAGCTGGGCGAGCAGATTGTCTGGGCCGAATCCAACGCGGTCGTCTACGCGAATAGCGTGATCGGCGCGCGCACGCTGAAATACCCGGATTACCTCGACATCTGCATCGCCCTCACTGGTCGTGCGCCAAAAATCGGCTGTCACCTGACGCAACAACGGTTGGCCACGCTGCGCATCGACGTGCCCGATGTCGGCGAGCTGGACGACAGTTTCTACCCGTTGCTCGGCTATCACGTCGGTCTGCTCTGCGGCGCCAACATCCCGGTCATCTGCGGCCTGGAACACAAGGCGCCGACCCTCGACGACCTGAAAGCCTTCGGCGCGGCCTTCGCCACCACCTCCGCTGCACCGATGTTTCATATCGCGGGCGTGACCCCGGAAGCGGCCACCGTTGAACTGGCCCTTGGCGGACATCCGCCAGACAAGGCATTCGGCATCAGCGACCTCGACCTGCTGCACAGCTGGCGCGAACTGAACAGCGCACAAAGCCCCGACGTGGACGCCGTGACCTTGGGCAATCCGCATTTCTCCCTGAGCGAATGCGCCACCCTCGCCCGCCTTTGCCAAGGCCGGCGCAAGCTCGACAGCATCGCCGTAGTCATCACTTGCGGCCGGGCGACCCTCGAACGTGCACAACAGGCAGGCCATGTCGCGACGCTGGAGACCTTCGGCGTGCAGTTCGTGACCGACACCTGCTGGTGCATGCTCGGTGAACCGGTGATTCCTCCGAAAGCTCGCAACCTGATGACCAACTCCGGCAAATACGCGCACTACGCACCGGGTCTGGTGGGGCGTCGCGTGCACTTCGCCAGCCTGGCCGAGTGTGTCGAAAGCGCTTGCACGGGCCTGGCCGGCGGGCGCTTGCCGGTCTGGCTGCACGCTGCCGAAAAGGCGGAGGCGCTGGCGCATGTTTGATTACAACTTCCACTGGCGCGCCGCGTTCAAAGCCTTGCCGGACATGCTCGACGGCGCTGTCGTCACCTTCCAGACGGCGGCCCTGTCGATGATTCTCGGGGTCACCATCGCGCTGTTTCTGGTGTTCATGCGTCAGGGCAAAAACCCGATATTCCGAGGCTTCGCCGCGACCTGGATCTCGATTGCCCGCAACACCCCGTCGCTGTTTCAGGTATACATCCTCTACTTCGGCCTGGGCTCGTTCGGGTTGCACGTGAGTTCGTGGGTTGCGCTGCTGGCGGGGATCACCATTAATAACGCGGGTTATCTGGCGGAAAACTTCCGTGGCGGTTTGAAGGCCGTGCCGGATACCCAATTGCGCGCCGCCCGCTCGCTGGGCATGAGCGCACCCCAGGCCTACCGGCTGATCGTCATCCCGCAATTGCTGCGCATCGTCTACTACCCGCTGACCAACCAGATGGTCTGGGCCGTGCTGATGACGTCCATGGGGGTGATCGTCGGCCTGAACAACGACCTTACCGGCGTGACCCAGGATTACAACGTCAAGACCTTCCGCACCTTCGAGTTCTTCGCCATCGCGGCGGTGCTGTATTACCTGATCGCCAAACTGATCGTGGCCGTGGCGCGGCTGCTGTCGTGGCGCCTGTTCCGGTATTGAGGGATCGACCATGTTCAACAGCACATTCAGTTGGGGCGATCTGCAATTCATGCTGCAAGGGGCGTGGATCACGATCCTGCTCACCATTGTCTCGATGCTTATCGGCACCCTCGCCGGGGTCGTCTGCGGCATGGCCCGGGCGTTGCTGCCACGCAGCACAATTCCATTGGCGTGGCTGCTCGACGTGTTTCGCAGCGTGCCGTTGCTGATCCAGTTCGTGTTGTTCAACGCACTGAAAAGCATCGCCGGGCTTAACTGGAGCGCCTTCACCGTCGCGTGCATCGTGCTCGGTCTTTACGTCACCGCGTACTGCACCGAGATCGTCCGCAGCGGCGTGCTGTCGGTCCCGCTCACGCTACGCCGCGCCAGTCGTTCGCTGGGCCTGAGTTACTGGCAGGACCTGCGCCAGATCGTCATGCCGATGGCGACCCGCGTGGCGTTTCTGGGTTGGGTCAACCTGTTGCTGTCGGTGATGAAAGACACCGCGCTGGTGATGTGGATCGGCATCGTCGAACTGCTGCGCGCCTCGCAGACCATCGTCACGCGCATTCAAGAACCGCTGCTGGTGCTGTGCATCGCAGGCCTCATTTACTACGTCATGAGTCTGGTGATCGCCCGCCTGGGTGCGCGCCTGGAAACGAGGTGGCAGGAAAATGATTGAGATCGACAACGTACACAAATCCTTTGGCGAGCTTGAAGTCATCAAGGGCGTGAGCCTGCAGGTGGAGAAAGGCGAAGTGGTGTCGATCATCGGCGGCTCGGGTTCGGGTAAATCGACGCTGCTGATGTGCATCAACGGCCTGGAGTCGATCAAAAGCGGCAGCATTCGCGTGGACGGCACCGAAGTGCACGCCAAGAGCACCGACATCAACAAGCTGCGGCAGAAGATCGGCATCGTCTTTCAGCAGTGGAACGCCTTCCCCCACCTGACCGTGCTGGAAAACGTGATGCTCGCCCCGCGCACCGTGCTGGGCAAAAGCAAGGAAGAAGCCGAGGCGCTGGCAGTCAAGCAGCTGAAACACGTGGGCCTGGGCGACAAGCTCAAAGTCTTCCCCGGCAAGCTTTCCGGTGGCCAGCAACAGCGCATGGCGATTGCCCGGGCGCTGGCGATGTCGCCGAATTACATGCTGTTCGACGAGGCCACATCGGCCCTCGACCCGCAGTTGGTCGGCGAAGTGCTGGACACCATGCGCATGCTCGCCGAAGACGGCATGACGATGATTCTGGTGACTCACGAGATTCGGTTCGCCCGCGATGTGTCGGACCGTGTGGCGTTTTTCCGCAATGGCCTGGTGCATGAAATCGGCACGCCGGATCAGGTGATTGGCAACCCGCAACGGCCCGAGACGGCGGATTTTTTGCGGTCGATTAATTAGAAAAGCTGAGGGCTGCAAGAGTCGGATCTACCCGGCCTGACCAGAAGGTTCAGGTCTGTGGAGATCAAAACTGTGGGAGCGAATTCATTCGCGATTGGCCGGTACAGCCGACACAAAAATATCGTCTGTACCTTTTATTCGCGAATGAATTCGCTCCTACAGGTTGTGCTGTTTCATCAGATAAATCGGTTTCGTCAGACCAACCGAGTTCGACAGGAGGGCTTTAAAGCATGCGCTCATCGAAAGTGATTCACGTGGTCAGTTGTCACGCCGAAGGTGAAGTCGGCGACGTCATCGTCGGCGGAGTCGCCCCACCACCGGGCGATACGATCTGGGAGCAGTCGCGCTGGATCGAGAAGGACAACGTACTGCGCAACTTCATGCTCAACGAGCCGCGCGGCGGGGTGTTCCGTCACGTCAACCTGCTAGTGCCGCCCAAGAACCCGAAGGCGCAAATGGGCTGGATCATCATGGAACCCGCCGACGTGCCGCCGATGTCCGGCTCCAACTCGCTGTGCGTCGCGACCGTGCTGCTGGACAGCGGCATCCTGCCGATGACCGAGCCGGAAACCCGCCTGATTCTGGAAGCGCCGGGCGGGCTGATCGAAGCCATTGCCCAATGCCGTGACGGCAAGGTGCAGAGCGTCGAGGTGCACAACCACCCCTCCTTCGCCGATCAGCTCGACGTGTGGATCGAGGTGCCGGGGCTGGGGTCGATTCAGGTCGACACCGCCTATGGCGGCGACAGCTTCGCCATTGTTGACTCGACGAAACTGGGCTTTTCGCTGACCGCCGACGAGGCCAAGGACCTGGTGGAAACCGGCCTCAAAATAACGAAGGCCGCCAATGAACAACTGGGTTTCACCCACCCGCTGAACAAGGACTGGAATCACATTTCCTTCTGCCAGATCGCCGCGCCCGTGAACTACGACGGTGGCGTGGCCAATGCCGCCAATGCGGTGGTGATCCGCCCCGGCAAGATCGACCGCTCGCCCTGTGGCACGGGATGTTCAGCGCGACTGGCGGTGCTGCATGCCAAGGGTCAACTGAAGGTCGGCGAACGCTTCATTGGCCGCTCGATCATCGGCTCGGAGTTTCATTGCAAGATTCAGCGCGTGACCGAAGTCGCCGGACGACCTGCAATCGTCCCGAGCCTGTCGGGGCGTGCGTGGATAACAGGGACCCATCAACACATGCTCGACCCGAGCGACCCATGGCCGGAGGGTTACAAGCTGACCGACACCTGGCCGGTGGGGTTGAAGTTGTGATTTGAAGAAACACGCAATACCTGTAGGAGCGTGGCTTGTCCCGCGATGTGCCGGGAACCGGCAGCAAACCCTGCAAACGCGAGCCATCTGACACACCGCGCATGCAGGTTTTACGACGACGTTGTCGCCGATCGCGGGACGAGCCACGCTCCTACCTATAAACGCATTAAACGGGCGCAATGTGCCCAAACTAGAACGTATACGAAATACTTTCCATCCCGAAAAGGAGTCTGTCATGAGTCAATCCGTATCCTGGAACGGTGTCTTCCCTGCCGTCACCACACAGTTCAACGAAGATTTTTCCCTCAACCTGGAGGCAACCCACAAGGTTATTGCCAACCTGGTACGCGATGGGGTGTCGGGGTTGGTTATCTGCGGCACGGTGGGTGAGAACACCTCCCTCAGCGTGTCGGAAAAGATCAGCCTGGTCGAAGCCGCGAAAGACGCTTCGGCGGGTCGGGTGCCGGTGATTTCCGGGATTGCCGAGTTCACCAGCGCCAACGCCAGCATCGTGGCAAAAGACGTGCAGAAAGCCGGGGCCGACGGGATCATGCTGATGCCCGCGCTGGTGTATTCCTCGAAGCCCTTCGAGACCGCCGCGCATTTCCGCACCGTCGCGTCCGCCTGCGACCTGCCGATGATGGTCTACAACAACCCGCCCATTTATAAGAACGATGTAACCCCGGACATCCTGATTTCCCTGGCCGACTGCGACAACATCGTCTGCTTCAAGGATTCGTCGGGTAACACCAACCGTTTTATCGACGTGCGCAACGAGGTGGGCGACCGCTTTGTGCTGTTCGCCGGGCTGGATGACGTGCTGGTAGAAAGTGTTGCCGTGGGCGCGGTGGGCTGGGTGTCGGGCATGTCCAACGCCTTCCCGAAAGAGGGTGAAACCCTGTTCCGTTTGGCCAAGGCCGGGCGTTTCGCTGAGGCAATGGCACTTTACGAGTGGTTCATGCCGCTGTTGCACCTGGATGCACGCCCGGACCTGGTGCAGTGCATCAAGCTGTGCGAAGCCATCATGCAACGCGGCAGCGCCCTCACCCGCCCACCGCGCCTGGCGCTGCCGGACAGTGATCGTGAGTACGTGGAGGGGCTGATGAAGACGGCGTTGGCGAACAAGCCGGTGTTGCCGGAGGTGGGGCTTTAATACGGCGGATTTGACCTCAACCGTCCCCTGTAGGAGTGAGCTTGCTCGCGATAGCGGTGTGTCAGGTAAGTATTCGAGTCTGACAAATGTTAATCGCGAGCAAGCTCACTCCTACAAAGGGATTTTCGGTGCTGCCTAGATATTCACCACATTCACAAACCGCGACGCGGCGGTCTCGTCGATCTTCAGGCTCGTGAAGTCGAACAGGTTGCGGTCCGCCAGTTGCGACGGCACCACATTTTGCAGGCTGCGGAAGATCATTTCCGAACGGCCCGGGGTCTTGCGGTCCCATTCCTGAAGCATGTCCTTGACCACCTGGCGTTGCAGGTTTTCCTGCGAGCCGCACAGGTTGCACGGGATGATCGGGAATTGCTTCATGTCCGAATAGGCCTGGATATCTTTCTCGGCGCAGTAGGCCAGCGGGCGAATCACTACGTTACGGCCATCGTCGGCGCGTAGTTTTGGCGGCATGGCCTTGATCGTGCCGTTGAAGAACATGTTCAGGAAAAAGGTCTCGACGATGTCATCGCGGTGGTGACCGAGGGCCATTTTGGTCGCACCGATTTCGTCCGCGAAGGTGTACAGCGTGCCGCGACGCAGGCGCGAACACAGCGAGCAGGTGGTCTTGCCTTCCGGAATCAACTCCTTCACGACCGAGTAGGTGTCTTTCTCGACGATGTGATACTCGACGCCCAGCTCTTTCAGATAAGCAGGCAGGACGTGCTCGGGAAACCCCGGCTGTTTCTGGTCCATGTTCACGGCGACGATGGAGAACTTGATCGGCGCGACTTTCTGCAAATGCAGCAGCACGTCGAGCATGGTGTAGCTGTCCTTGCCGCCAGACAGGCAGACCATCACCTTGTCGCCCTCTTCAATCATGTTGAAATCGGCCACTGCCTCGCCTGCAAGCCGACGCAGACGTTTCTGCAGTTTGTTCTGATTGACTGAAAGGGTGCCCATGGCGCTGTGGTCCGCTCGCTGTGACGTAGGGGAAGAAAGGGCCGGTATTTTACGCATAAACGTTACGGCTGGTAATGCCTGTCGGTCCTGTAACGCGATGGACGATGAACCACGCCGTTCATCCGGTCACACCGGTCGGCTGATCACCTTCCGCTATTAACACCCGCCTTGAACGCGCCAATTACTCTAACGCCCCCGTTTTTCTAGCCTCTCAGGTTCCTATACTCCCAGAGAGGTCGCAGCCATGCATTTCCCCTTGTCGAGATTGTGGCCTTGCCCTGACGGCATCAGGCAATCAGGCGCGACGGCATCCATGATGAGGAGTTACGGGCATGATCCATCACGTTTTGGGGCTGTTCACACACCCCGATCAAGAATGGCAACAGATACGTGGCGAGGAAGAAGAAACCATCGGCCACATGTACCTCACCCACACCCTGATTCTGGCGGCGATCCCTGCCGTGTCCGCGTACATCGGCACCACGCAGGTGGGCTGGGTCATCGGCAATCGTGCGCCGGTGATGCTGACCAGCGAAAGCGCGGTCTGGATGACGCTCATGTCCTACATCGCCATGCTGGCCGGGGTGGCGGTGATGGGCGGGTTCATTCACTGGATGGCCCGCACCTACGACGCCAGTCCCAGCCTCGCCCGCTGCGTGGCCTTCGCGACCTACACCGCGACACCGCTGTTCATCGGCGGACTCGCCGCGCTCTACCCTCATATGTGGCTGGGGATGATGGTCGGCCTGGCGGCGGTCTGCTACACGGTTTACCTGCTGTACGTGGGGTTGCCGGTGTTCATGAACATTCACCCGGACGAAGGCTTCATGTTTTCCAGTTCCGTGCTGGCGGTGGGCCTCGTGGTGCTGGTGGCGATCATGGCGTTCACGGTGGTGCTGTGGGGTGTCGGAGTGGGGCCTGAGTACACGAATTGATGGGGTCGGCCCTTTATTCGCTGAAACACGATACCTGTGGGAGCGAATTCATTCGCGAGACGGTGGTACAGCTGATGAATCTTCATCGGATGTACCGGCCAATCGCGAATGAATTCGCTCCCACAGGTAAGCGCACGCCGGCTAGCCGTGCTGCTACAAAGATTTGCGGCTCATTCACGACCATTCGGCAGCTTCAGTTTTCGGCCTGCCCCTGCTTTGCGGCATACTCGCCTCCTCTGGAGACCGATGAAGCATGCTTGAGCAACTCAATACCCGCGTCGAATCCTGTTACCAACAAGCCGAAGATTTTTTCAAACGCCCCTTCAAACGCCCTGTCGTCAGCCTCAAGCTGCGCGGCCAGAAGGCGGGTGTCGCGCATCTGCATGAAAACCTGCTGCGATTCAATCCGCAGCTGTACCGCGAAAACAGCGAAGATTTCCTGCGCCAGACCGTGGCCCACGAAGTCGCGCACTTGGTGGCCCATCAACTGTTCGGCGACACCATTCAGCCCCACGGCGAGGAATGGCAGCTGATCATGCGCGGTGTGTACGAACTGCCGCCCAACCGTTGCCACACCTACGAAATCCAGCGGCGCAGCGTCACCCGCTACATCTACCGC
>NZ_JAAAKW010000001.1 GCF_009905615.1 Pseudomonas sp. SLFW | reverse complement strand
ACTCAGAAGTGAAACGATGTATCGCCGATGGTAGTGTGGGGTTTCCCCATGTGAGAGTAGGTCATCGTCAAGATTAAATTCCAGAACCCCATTTGCGAAAGCAGATGGGGTTTTGTTTTTGCGCGCGGAAAAAGATCGCATTCCACCTCGGGATGCGATCTTGCCTATAGCAGTGCCGGCAAGTCGAACGGCTACAGGTCAAGTGCCCCCTCTGTTAGTCTTCTCCCTCTCCAAACGCCAAGGAAGCAGCCATGCCGGTGACATCCAACCTCAACCCTGGGTTCATGGTGGTTCATGGCAATCGCCTGGATGAACTGCGTAGCCTTGTGGTGTCGTGGATGCGGCGTTACCCGCTGACCCCGCTGGAAAACGAAGTCGCGCTGGTACAGAGCAACGGCATCGCCCAATGGCTGAAGCTTGCCCTCGCGGATGATGCACAGGACGACGACCAGGGGGGCTGCGGCATTGCTGCCGCCATCGACGTTCAACTCCCCGGCAGCTTCATGTGGCAGCTATATCGCGCTGTCTTGGGAAAGGACGAAATTCCCGAAACCTCGCTACTCGATAAAGCCCCGCTCACCTGGCGTTTGATGCGACTGCTGCCTGCATTAATCGACCAACCCCACTTCGAGCCCTTACAGCGCTTCCTCACCGCCGACACTGACCTGCGCAAGCGTTATCAGTTGTCCGAGCGACTGGCCGATCTGTTCGACCAATACCAGGTGTACCGCGCTGACTGGCTTGAAGACTGGGCCGCTGGACGGCACCAACTCAAGAACGTCAGGGGAGAGGCCAAACCGCTCAAACCTGAAAACTGCTGGCAAGCCGAGTTGTGGCGAGCGCTGCTTCATGATGTCGGTGCCGAGGGGATGGCTCAGAGCCGTGCCGGGGTGCATCAGCGTTACATGGAGCGGATCAATACCCTGACCGAGGCCCCCGCAGGCTTGCCCGCCCGGGTCATTGTGTTTGGTATCTCCTCGCTGCCTGCCCAAGCGCTTGAAGCCCTCGCCGGTCTGTCACGTTTCAACCAAGTGCTGCTCTGCGTGCACAACCCCTGCCGTCACCATTGGGCGGATATCGTTGCTGACAAAGACTTGCTGCGGCACGAGTACAAACGTCAATCGCGCAAGGCTGGGATGCCGGTGGTACTCAACCCGGACGCTTTGCACCAGCACGCCCATCCACTGCTCGCCGCATGGGGCAAGCAGGGCCGCGACTACATCAATCTCCTCGACAGCCACGACGACCCTAACAGCTACCGCTCGATCTTCCGCGACGGGCGTATCGACCTGTTCAGCGACGGCGACCCCCAAACCATTCTCAGCCAGATACAGGACGACATTCTCGAACTGCGCCCCTTGAGCGAGACCTACGAGCTGTGGCCCGCCGTCGACATCAAGAAAGACCGCTCGATCCGCTTCCACGTGGCCCACAGCGCCCAGCGCGAAGTGGAAGTGCTGCACGACCAGTTGCTCGCGCGGTTCAGCGCCAATCCTGATCTGCGCCCTCGTGATGTGATCGTGATGGTCCCGGACATCGACAGCTACGCCCCGCACATTCGTGCCGTGTTTGGGCAACTGGACCGTGATGATCGCCGCTTCATCCCCTTCACTTTGGCAGACCAGGGCCAGCGCGGTCGTGACCCTTTACTGATTGCCGTCGAGCACCTTTTGAAGATCCCCGACAGTCGGTTTCCGGTCAGTGAAATCCTCGACCTGCTGGACGTTCCCGCCCTGCGCGCACGTTTCGGCATCGACGAACGCGACCTGCCAACCCTGCATCGCTGGATCGAAGGCGCAGGCGTGCGCTGGGGGCTGAACGCCAAGCAACGCGAGGGTTTGGGCCTTCCTGAAGCCCTTGAACAGAACAGCTGGCATTTCGGTCTGCGACGCATGCTGTTGGGGTACGCCGTGGGTGCAGGCATTGCCTACGATGACATCGAACCCTATGACGAAATCGGCGGCCTGGACGCGGCGCTCATCGGCCCGTTGGTCGCCTTGATCGACGCCCTTCAAGTCGCCCACGCCGAACTGTCGCAGCCTGCCACCCCGCCGGTCTGGGGCACGCGTCTACAAGCGCTGATGCAGCTGTTTTTCACGGCGGACAGCGAGCACGACGACTATCAGCTCAGCCAACTCGAAACCCTGCGTGAAACCTGGCTGGAGACCTGCGAAACGGTCGGCCTGCTGGAAGAATTGCCGCTGACGGTTGTGCGTGAAGCGTGGCTCGCCGGGCTGGATCAAGGAAAACTGTCGCAGCGCTTCCTCGCAGGCTCCGTCAACTTCTGCACCTTGATGCCGATGCGTGCGATCCCGTTCAAAGTGGTCTGCCTGTTGGGCATGAACGACGGCGATTACCCCCGCGCACAACCGCCGCTGGACTTTGACTTGATGGGCAGCGATTACCGCCCCGGCGACCGTTCCCGTCGCGAGGACGACCGCTACCTGCTACTCGAAGCGCTTCTGTCCGCCCGAGATCAGCTCTACATCAGTTGGGTCGGACGCAGCATTCGTGACAACTCTGAACGTCCGGCGTCAGTGCTCATTGGCCAACTACGTGATCATTTAGCCAGCGGTTGGCGGTTGGCAGACGCTGTCGAACCCGAGGACGCGAAGAAGCGCGACCCAGGTCAGCAACTGCTGCACAAGCTGACCCTTGAACACCCGCTGCAACCGTTCAGCGCCAAATACTTCCAGGAGAATCTGGAGTACTTCAGCTTTGCCCGTGAATGGCAGGTCTTGCATGAAGCAGCGGTCCAGTCGGGCGAAATCAAAGCACTGGAAAAGTACGAGCAAGAAGAGCCGCTCAGCCTGATGCAGCTGCAAGATTTCTTGCGTAACCCGGTCAAACACTTCTTCAGTCAACGTCTGAAGATTTTCTTCGAAGTAGCCGAAGCGCCTTTGGCCGACGAAGAGCCGTTTGTGCTCGATGCCCTTGAGCGCTACGGATTGAGCGATAGCCTGCTGCAAGCGGCGCTCCTGGACCCTGAAAGCGCTGACCAATCCCTCAAGGCCCAAGCCGTTCGCTTGCAGGCCAGTGGGCTGTTGCCGATGGCTGGATTCGGCGCGCTCCTACAGGACGAGTTGATCGAGCCGCTGCCGGATCTGGTTCAGCGCTACCATGACCTGTTGTTCAAATGGCCGGAGCGGGTTCACAGCGCGTTGCCCGTGAGCCACGAACATCAACACGTCGCCCTCGACGGTTGGCTCGATGGCCTCTATCAAAATACGCAAGGCGAGTTGCTGGCTGTGACGGCCATTCCCAATGCCATCGGCGGTAGGAAATCTCGGAAGTGGCATCGCCTGACCAAGCCGTGGGTCAATCATCTGGTGGCGTGCGCCTGCGATTTGCCGCTGACCACCGCACTGGTGGCTAGCGATGAAACCCTGCTTTTGCCCCCGTTGGATAAGGCAAAAGCCACAAGCACCCTCAACGATCTGCTGCTCGCCTGGCAACACGGCATGCAGCGCCCGTTACCCGTCGCCGTGAAGACTGCGTTTGCCTGGCTCGGTGAAGCGGACGACGTCAAAGCCGAAGCCGCCGCCCGCAAAACCTACGACGGCGACGGCCAGAACATCGCGGGCGAGCACGCCGAAAGCACAGCGCTCGCTCGACAATTCCCCACGTTCGACACGCTGCTCGACAGCGAAGAGTTCGTCGGCTGGTGTGAGTCGCTGTACAAACCGATTTACGAAGCGCCTTGGCAATCCCTGTCCAGCGTGGAGGCCGGAGCATGATGGACCTTCAAAAACCGTTGGCCCTGCGCTTCCCGCTCAAGGGCAGCCAACTGATCGAGGCCAGCGCGGGCACTGGCAAGACGTTCACCATTTCCGCGCTGTACCTGCGTTTGGTGCTTGGCCACGGCGACGAGGTTTCAGGCTTCGGTCGCGAGTTGCTGCCGCCGCAGATTCTGGTGGTGACCTTCACCGACGCCGCGACCAAAGAGCTGCGCGACCGCATCCGTACACGCCTGGCCGAAGCGGCGCGTTTCTTCCGTCAAGAGATCGAAGCCCCTGACGCTTTGATCGACGACCTGCGCAACGACTTCGCGCCGGATCAGTGGGCGGGCTGTGCGAGTCGTCTCGACATCGCGGCGCAATGGATGGACGAAGCGGCCGTTTCGACCATTCACAGTTGGTGTCAGCGCATGTTGCGCGAGCACGCCTTCGACAGCGGCAGCCTGTTCACTCAAAGCCTGGAAACCGACCACAGCGATTTGCTCGGCGAAGTGCTGCGCGATTACTGGCGCAAGTTCTGCTATCCGATGACCGGCGACGCGCTCAACTGGGTGCGTGAACACTGGGGTGGCCCGGCGGCGTTGTTGCCACGTGTTCGTGCGATGTTCGGCAGCGATCGCGCGCCGGTCACGCAAACCCCGACGCAACTGATCGAAGCTTCGATCACCGAACGCCGCGAAACCCTGAAGACGCTCAAATCGCCGTGGGCCAATTGGGCCGCCGAGTTGCATGCGATCTGCATCGACGGCGTGAACTGCAAGGTTGTCGACGGTCGCAAGATGCAGGAGCGCTACTTCAGACCCTGGTTCGACAAGCTGATCGCCTGGGCTAACGATGACGAACAGGAACAGCTCGATCTGGGCACCGGTTTCACCCGTCTGACCCCTGATGGCATCGCCGAAGCCTGGAAGAGCAACCCGCCGTCGCACCCGGCCTTCGAGGCGATGGTTGAGCTGAAAGTCGCCCTCGACACGCTGCCAACGCCTGACGCGGCCGTACTCGAACACGCCGCGCAATGGGTCGGTGCGCGTTTTGAAGAAGAGAAACGTCGTCGTGCCGAAATGGGTTTTGACGACATGCTGTTGCGTCTGGACGCAGCGTTGCGAGGGAGTGGCGGTGAGCGCCTGGCGACCCTGATTCGCGAGCAGTTTCCAGTTGCGTTGATCGATGAATTCCAGGACACCGACCCGGTCCAGTACCGGATTTTCGACTGTATTTATCGCCTCGAAGCCCATGACGAAAGCACCGGCCTGTTCCTGATCGGCGACCCCAAGCAGGCAATCTACGCCTTCCGCGGCGCCGACATCTACACCTACCTACGCGCGCGCACGGCGACCACCGGACGCCTGCACACATTGGGCACCAACTTCCGCTCCAGCCACGGGATGGTCGAGGCTGTGAACCACGTGTTCGTGCGTGCCGAACTCAACCCCGTTGGGCGCGGCGCGTTTCTGTTTCGCAGCGCCGATCACAATCCTGTGCCGTTCCAGCCTGTTAATTCACAGGGCCGCAAGGAAGTGTTTCAGCTCGACGGCCAGGCCATTCCAGCGCTGAATGTCTGGCAGCTGGAAAGTGATCAGCCGGTGTCCGGCACGCTGTATCGGCAGCAGTTGGCCGCCAGTTGCGCGAGTGGAATCGTGCGCTTACTCAATGCCGGTCAACAAGGCCGTGCGGGCTTCGCCAAACCGGGCGAAGCGCTGAAAGGCGTGATGCCGTCGGACATCGCGATTCTGGTGCGCGACGGCAAGGAAGCCCAAGCCGTGCGTGGCGAATTGTCGGTCCGTGGCGTACGCAGTGTGTATCTGTCGGACAAGGATTCGGTGTTCGCCGCGCAAGAGGCTCACGACCTGTTGGCCTGGCTCAAGGCGTGTGCAGAACCCGATGCAGAACGCACACTGCGCGCCGCCTTGGCCTGCATCACGCTCGACCTGCCATTGGCTGAATTGGAACGTCTGAATCAGGACGAACTGGCGTGGGAAAACCGCGTCATGCAGTTCCGCGATTACCGTCGCATCTGGCGCACCCAAGGCGTGCTGCCGATGCTCCGTCGCCTCTTGCACGACTTCAAACTGCCGCAGACGTTGATCCAGCGCAGCGATGGTGAGCGGGTGTTGACCAACCTGCTGCACCTCTCTGAATTGATGCAACAGGCCGCTGCTGAACTCGATGGCGAGCAGGCGCTGATTCGTCATTTGAGCGAGCATCTGGCGTTGTCCGGCCAGGCGGGCGAAGAGCAGATTTTGCGGCTGGAAAGCGACGAGCAGCTGGTCAAGGTCGTGACGATTCACAAGTCCAAAGGGCTGGAATACCCGTTGGTCTTTCTGCCGTTCATTTGCTCGACCAAACCGGTCGATGGCAGCCGTTTGCCGTTGCATTTCCATGACGCCGAAGGGCACGCGCAGATCAGTCTCAAGCCGACGGCAGCGCTCATCGAGCAAGCGGATGACGAGCGTCTGGCCGAGGACTTGCGCCTGCTGTACGTCGCCCTGACTCGTGCGCAACACGCTTGCTGGCTGGGCGTCGCCGACCTCAAGCGCGGTAACACCAAAGGCTCGATTCTGCACCGCTCGGCGCTGGGTTACTTGCTCGGTGGCGGCAACGTATTGGCAGAGTCGACGCAGCTCGTTCAATGGCTTCACGCGCTGGCCAGCGATCAGCCGACCGTGCACGTCGAAGCCGTACCTGCGCCGACTGAAGACACCTTCAGCGCCCCGCGCAGCGAGGTCGCGTTGAGCAAGCCGCGCATACCCCGCCGCAGCGCGCGGGAGAATTGGTGGATTGCGTCCTACAGCGCCTTGCGCATCGGCGACACGATCACCGACAGCGGCGACCAATCCCCGGACAGCCCGCAGGCGCAGAAGCTGTTCGACGACGAACGCCTCGACCCGGATGCGCCCCGCGAGACCCTGGTCAGCGGCGGCGACATTCATCGGTTTCCCCGTGGCCCGAACCCTGGCACCTTCCTTCATGGCTTGTTGGAGTGGGCGGGGGAAAAGGGCTTCGCGGTCGCCGCCAGCGATCCCGTGGCACTGGAAAAGGTCGTCGCCCAGCGCTGCAATCGTCGCGACTGGAAGGGCTGGATCAACACGCTGACGGACTGGCTGTCTCACCTGTTGAGCTTGCCGTTGCGTCTCGGCGCTGACGTGCCGCCGGTCGCCTTGAGCGCGCTGGATCAACCCAATCAGTACCGGGTCGAGATGGAATTCTGGTTCGCCTGTTCGAAAGTCGACGTGGCGCAAATGGACGCATTGGTGCGTCGGTACACCCACAAGGGCGCGCCCCGTGCGGCGGCGGAAACCGTTTCGCTGAATGGCATGTTCAAGGGCTTCATCGACCTGACGTTCGAGCATCAGGGCCGCTATTACGTGGCGGATTACAAATCCAACTGGCTGGGCGTCGACGACGATGCCTACACAGAAATGGCGATGGAAAACGCGATTCTGGACAACCGCTACGACCTGCAATACGTGCTTTATCTGCTGGCCTTGCATCGCCAACTCAAGGCGCGGCTGGCCGATTATGACTACGACCGCCACATGGGCGGCGCGGTGTACCTGTTCGTGCGCGGCAGTCGTTCGGCCAGCCAGGGCGCATGGTTCACACGGCCGCCACGTGAATTGATCGAAAGCCTCGATTTGCTGTTTCAGGGGCGAGCCTTGGTTGAGGAAGAAACGCTGTCAGGAGACCTCGCATGAACCGCACCTTCGCGCATTTGCTGCCCACGCCGCTGGACGCCGAGAGCCTTGCCGCTCTCCAGCCACTGAGTCGGGTTGAGGACTTGCTGCTGTTGCTGGAACGCTGGGTCGAGCGTGGCTGGTTGCGAGCGCTGGACAAGGCCTTCGTGGGTTTTTTGGCAGACCTCGATCCAGCGGCCGATTCGCTGGTGCTGCTTGCGGCAGCGTTGACCAGCCATCAGCTCGGTCACGGTCATGTCTGCCTCGACCTCTTTGAGACCCTCAAAGAGCCAGACTTCGCGCTGTCGCTGCCGCCCGAAGGTGACGTGCTGCAAACGCCGATGTTGCTGCCCTCCACACTGCTGAAGGCGTTGGACGGCGCGACCTGGTGTCAGGCGTTGGCGGACAGCCCGCTTGTCGCGAAGGCGGGCGACAGCAGCACGACGGCAGCACAGAAGCCGTTGGTGTTGTCAGACCGTCGCCTGTACCTGCGGCGGTATTGGACGTATGAGCGCAGGATCGACGCCGCCCTGCATCGTCGTCTCTGCCAAACCGAACCCACGTCGAGCGACCTGGCCCAGCGTCTGGACGCTCTGTTCGGGAACGCAAGCACTGCACCGGATGCGCTGATCGACTGGCAGAAACTCGCCTGTGCCATTGCCACTCGCGGTGCGTTCAGCATCATCACCGGCGGTCCCGGTACGGGCAAAACCACCACGGTCGTGCGTCTTCTGGCGCTGCTGCAATCCCCTGCGGTGGAGCGAGGCAAACCGCTGCGCATTCGACTCGCAGCGCCGACGGGCAAGGCAGCGGCGCGCTTGACCGAGTCCATCAGTCATCAGGTGCAAACCCTCGATGTATCCGAAGACGTGCGGCAGAAAATCCCCAGCGACGTGACCACGGTGCACCGTTTGCTCGGCAGTCGGCCCGGCACGCGTCACTTCCGTCATCACGCAGGCAACCCTTTGCCGCTGGACGTGCTGGTGGTGGACGAGGCGTCGATGATCGACCTGGAGATGATGGCCAATCTGCTCGACGCTTTGCCGCCCCATGCGCGCATGGTGTTGTTGGGTGACAAGGATCAACTGGCGTCGGTGGAGGCCGGTGCGGTGCTGGGTGATCTATGCCGGGATGCCGAAGCGGGGATGTACAGCGCGGACACGCAGGCGTGGCTTGAATCGGTCAGCGGCGAGGACTTGAGCAAAAGCGGGCTGCAACAGGGCGACCCGCAGCAACATGCTCTGGCGCAGCAGGTGGTGATGTTGCGTCACTCGCGGCGTTTCGTGGCGGGCAGCGGCATTGGGCAACTGGCGAAACGGGTCAATCAGCAGCAGGACCAGGACGCCCGAGCGCTGTTGGTCAATGGCGGCTACCCGGACTTGTATGCATTGGCGCTGAAGGGCGAGCAGGATCGGGCGTTGTCGCGTTTGTTGCTCGACGGCCACGGCGGCGGCCCTCAGGGTTATCGGCATTATCTGACCCTGATGCGCGGCGAGCGGCCACAAGGGCTCACGTCGATCGAAGACCCGCGCTGCGTCGAATGGGCGCGCCAGGTGCTGAACGCGTTCGACGAATTCCAGCTGTTGTGTGCCGTGCGCAAGGGGCCGTGGGGCGTTGAGGGGTTGAATCAGCGCATCACCCAGACGCTGTTTGCTGCCGACCTGATCGAGAGTGATCACCAGTGGTACGAAGGCCGCCCCGTGTTGATGACCCGCAACGATTACGGGCTGGGTTTGATGAACGGCGACATTGGTATCGCGCTCCGTTTGCCGGAAGGCCCGGTCGAGGAAAACCGCACGGCCTTGCGCGTCGCCTTCCCGCGTAACGACGGCGAGGGCGGCGTGCGTTTCGTGCTGCCGAGTCGGCTTAATGATGTGGAAACGGTGTATGCCATGACCGTGCACAAATCCCAGGGCTCGGAGTTTGCGCACACGGCGTTGATTCTGCCCGAAGCGCTGAACCCGGTGCTGACGAAGGAGCTGATTTACACCGGCATCACGCGGGCGAAAAACTGGTTCAGCCTCATCGAACCGCGACAGGGCGTGTTCGAAGAAGCGCTGCGGCGCAAGGTGAAGCGGTTGAGTGGGTTGATGTTGGCGTTATAGCCTTCGCTTTATGGGGGGGCCGCGAGGGATCAACCTGTGGGAGCGAATTCATTCGCGAAAGAGTTATCAGGCGATGAGGGTGTTCCGGCTGTACCAACGCTTCGCGAATGAATTCGCTCCTACAGGGATTGAGGCGTCCTCCTGACTGAATTCCCTCACGTCGCGCAAAACGAATTGCCCAACTCCACCCGACCAAAACTGGCGCCGTCGTCCAGCGGGGTGATGGCGAGCATCTGGTCCATCCGCACTTCATCGAGGCCGTCGGCGAATTGCAGGAATTCTTCCTTGCTCGGCGCAGTGCGGGTGGTGACGGGCCGGCCTTCGAAGGTTGTGCCGTCGATCATTTCGACCTTCAAGCGATAACCGTGCATGCAGGCGATCTCCAGGTAGTCGTAGAGATCGCAGTTCAGTGGGGTGTAGTTGTCCATTTCAGGCTCCGGGGTGACGTGATGCAGGGATCATGTCGCTCCACGATAGCCGCTCACGCTTCCTTGCGCACGGGCTCCGGTTGAGTGGCCAGGCTGTCCAGCCCCATGAACTTGCGCACCCGCTCGCCGCACTGGTCGGCGAGGATGGTCTGTGGCGAAGCATCGACCTGCACCACACCGTTTTCCATGAAAATCACACGGTCGGAAATCGACAGCGCAAAGTCCATTTCGTGGGTGACGATGAGCATGGTCATGCCTTCTTTCGCCAGGTCGCCGATGACTTTCAACACCTCGCTGACCAGCTCAGGATCGAGCGCGGACGTCGGTTCGTCGAACAGCATGATCTGCGGGTCCATCGCCAGCGCGCGGGCAATCGCCACACGCTGTTGCTGACCGCCGGAAAGCTGGTGCGGGTATTTGTGCGCGTGGGCCAGCAAGCCGACCTTGTCGAGCAGGGCATAGGCGCGCTGTTCGCTGATGGCCTTGTCGCGGCCGTGATAACGCGGGGCGAGGGTCACGTTGTCCAGGATCGTGCGATGGGGGAACAGGTTGAAGTTCTGGAACACCATGCCGATGCGCTGCACACCCCGGCGAATCTGCGGCGCGTTGGGGCTGTCACCGGCATGGATGAAGCCTTCACCGAAGAGAATGATCTCGCCCTTGTCGATGCTTTCCAGGCTGTTCACTGTGCGGATCAACGAGGTCTTGCCCGAGCCGGACGGCCCGATGATCGAGATCACCTGCCCCGGATTCACGTCCAGACTGATGCCCTTGAGCACCTCGTGATGGCCGTAGCTCTTATGAATGTTCACCAGTTGCAAGGCAGGGGCCGAACCCGGACCTGCGTCGGACTGGCGGGCCTTGGCGGGCTGTGCGATCAGCGTCGAGCGCAGACGGGCGAGGGCGCTGTCGTCGAGGGTTTGCGGCTTGCGGTTGTTCAGTTCCAGGTGCTGTTCGAGCCAGTGAAACAGCCAGCCGAACACGGTCACGATCATCACGTAATACACCGCGACCGCCGACAGGGTTTCCATCACCAGGAAGTTTTGCGCGTACAGACGCTGGCCGACAGTGAGCAGCTCGGTCAGGGAAATCACTGACACCAGCGAGGTCAGTTTCACCACGGTGATGTATTCGTTGATCAGCGTCGGCAGGGAAATGCGGAAGGCCTGCGGGATCACGATCAGACGCTGCATGCCGATCAGTCCTACGCCCAATGCACGCCCGGCCTCTTTCTGACCCTTGGCCACGGAAATCAGGCCGCCCCGGTGGATCTCGGCCATGTACGCCGCTTCGGTGACGACCAGCGCCAACAGGCCGGAGTAGAAGGGATTGGACAGCACTTCACGGGTGATGGGAAACATCTGCGGCAGGTTGTAGGTGAACACCACCAGCACCAGCAGCGGGACGCTACGGAAGAACCAGATATAAATCGACGCAGGCACGCTGATCCAGCGCGCGGTCGAGAGCTTGGCCGAGGCCAGCAGAAACCCCAGCAGCATGCCGATGAACCAGCCCAAGGCGCTGAGTTCAATCACCGTGATGCAGGATTCCCAGAAGTCCGAGACCGAGAACAGCGAAAAAAAGTAGGACCATTCGAATTGCATACACACCTCAGCGGGGCCAGACCCTGCGGGGAAATCTCTATCAAGCGCAATTTCTGTAGGAGTGAGCTTGCTCGCGATGGCGGTTAGTCAGACATATCAATGTTGACTGATTCAACGCCATCGCGAGCAAGCTCACTCCTACAAGGGGTAGAGCATCAGCCTTTAATTACTCGGCTCTTCCAGGTTGTACTTCTTCAGCAGCGCCGCGTACTCACCGGATTTCTTGGTTTCGTCGAAGGCCTTGAGCAACGCCTGATACAGCTCGTCGTTGCCTTTCTTCACGTAGATGCCCAGGGTCTGTTGGTAGATCGAGTGCTCGGTGCTGACCACCACACGGCCTTTGGTGCGTTCGGCGATCATGCCGGCGGCGCCGTCGATTTCCACTTGGGCCTGAACGTTGCCCGACAACAGCGCCTGGGTCACTTCAGGAGCCGACGGGAATTCGCTGACCGAAATCGCGCCCTTGTTGTTCGGCACGCAGTAATCGGTGGACAGCTTGTTGAACTGGGCAACCCACGTGGTGCCTTTCTCCAGGCCGACTTTCAGGCCGCAGAGGTCTTCCGGCACCTTGGGTTTGATCGTGCTGTCTTTCAGGACCATGATCGCCGCGCCGGTCTTCGCGTAAGCGATGGTCTGGGCCTGGGTCTGACGCTCAGGGGTGATGTACATGCCCGAGATGATGGCGTCGTAGTGACCGGCGTTCAGGCTCAGGATCAGGCTGGAGAACTTGGTGTCGACGAACTCGGCCTTCAGGTCCATGTGCTTGGCCAGCAGGCGCGACAGGTCAGGGTCGGAGCCGACGACGTTTTTCTTCTCGTCGTAGGATTCGAAGGGCGGGTAGGTAATCTCCATGCCGACCTTGAACTGGCCAGGTGTCACAGTGGTGGCAGCGTGGGCAACCGTAGCCTGTAACAAAGAGCTGCCGAGCACGGCGGTGGCAAGAACGGTCAAGCGAACAGCAGTGTTCAAAGTGTTGCGCATCGTCGGTGACTCCACATCAGGAAAGTAAGGCACGGTGTGTTGGGATGGGGTGTGGGGCATCAGGATGCGTCCTGTGCCTGATGCTTCAAATGGCCGAAGCTCGAAGGCTTGCGCGCCTTTTCGTACAGCTTGAGTTCGCCGTTCTCGACCTTGCGACGCAGGTACTGATACGTCTGCAAAGCCTGGCCGAACATGTGTTCGCCGATGGTGATCGCTTCGTACTCCGTGCCCTCTTTCTCGAATTGAGGCAGCGGTTTGATCTGGGTGTGGAAGTCGCAGGCGAAGAACAGCGGGAAGGAATAACGCTCCTCGCTGACCGTGCGTACCCGATGAGCCGTAGCAACGAACGTACCAGCGGTCATCACCTCCAGCATGTCGCCGATGTTCACCACGAACGCGCCTTCCACTGGCGGCGCGTCGATCCACTGGCCCAGATCGTTCATCACCTCAAGCCCCGGCTTGTCGGCCAGCAGCATGGTGAAGCACTCGTAGTCGGTGTGCGCACCAATACCGGGCGCATCCTGCGCGGCGCCGTCGAAGGGGTAGTGGATCAGGCGCAGCTTGGACGGCGGACGCGTGACCATCGCCTCGAAGTAGCCTTCCTCAAGGCCCAAGGCCAACGCGAAACCGTCGAACAGGCGACGACCCAAGGCGAACACGGCGGCGTAATAGGCTTCGACGGCGGCGCGGAAACCGGGCAAATCCGGCCATTCGTTCGCGCCGATCAGTGGGGTCTTGGCGATCACCAGCGGGTCTTCGTCGCCCACTTCGAAGCCGATGTCGAAGGCTTCCTTGTGATCGGGCTTGCCCTTGGCATACACCTCTTCACCTTCCGGGACGAAGCCTTTATGGCTGCGGGACGTGCCGATGTAATGCTGCATCTTGTAGTCGAGGGACTGGGCAAACAGATCCTTGGCCGCCTGGCGCAAACCCGCGATCAGCGCGGGCTCGATGCCGTGATTCTTGACGTACAGAAAGCCCACCTCACGCGCGGCCTTGCCGAGCTCGTCGGCCACGGCCTGACGGTCGGTGATGTCGGCGCTGAACAGACCGGCGATGTCCACCACCGGAATGCTGCTGAAGTTGGCCACTCTTGATTCGGTTGAGACGGCGGCCGCTTGAGACTCATCAGGCATGGCGAAACGCTCCTTATCGGCTTGTTGTGTGGGTGAAGCGCTGGAAATGTTCACGTTCGATCTGGGCCATGCACACGTTCAGCGACCACAGATCGGCCACCGGAACGTTGGTGAAGGGCAGGTGATGCAGGTAACCGTCCGCACCGAATTCCGGGGTCAGCGTGGTGACCTGGTAGCCGCGTGCCTGTTGGGATGTCCAGACCGCTTCCCAGTGCTGCTGATGGAACGCCAGTTCGACGGCGCGCTCCGGCGCGGCGGGGTGCGGGACTTGCGGACCTTGGTCGTAACCGACCCGGGCTTGAACGTGATGAACGCGCTCGACGAAAGCACTGAGGTCGTCTTCCGGGTCGTTGAGCAGGCGCTCGCAGGTGACGATCCAGTGGCTGATGTCGCTGGTGAAACGCAGATCCGGCAACTGACGAATCAGCTCCAGCGTCACCCACGGGTTGAACAGCGAGCGGGCGCGGTGGGTTTCGAAGGTGACGGTCTGGCCATGCTTGCGCGCCAGTTCCAGCGCCTGACCGAAGAACTCAACTTGTTGCGGCAGCTGCCAGCGGTCGTTCCCGGCCAGCACGTTGACGAAGCGCGGCGTCAACTCGGTGGACCAGGCGAGTTTCTTTTCGAGGTCGGTCAGGTGTTCGGCGAGGGTCGCCGATTGTTCAGGGAGGACGTCGTAGGCGGTGAAGACCGTGGCGATGTAAGGCAGGTGATTGGCCCGCAGAAACGCACCGAATTCGGCACGCTCGACCGGCGTCAGCGGCAGGCGCGCTTCCATGCCGTCGAACCCGGCCTCAAGCAGCTCGTCCAGCGCCTGAGCCTTGCTCGCAGCGTAGCCCCACATCGTGCGGAAGATTTCCAGTTTCATCGAACGTCCCCAAAGATTGCGTCTTGCGACTGACACGTGACCTCAGACATGGCTCCGCCACGGCGCGAGCCAAAACGGGGTACAGCGGCAGTCACATCAGAAAAGGCAATCTTCGGGCCGGGTCTCTACTGGACGGGCTCCTTTATTGGAGCCGATCTTAGGTTCGGCCGATGAACGGAAAGAATAGGAAAGCTCAAATGCATAGTTCAGAGATTTCTAAACTATGGTGGCGAGGGGCGGTTTAGACGTGGATGCACGTTTCTCTGTAGGAGTGAGCTTGCTCGCGATTGCGTTCACTCAATCAACACATCTATACCTGGCGGACAGTCATCGCGAGCAAGCTCACTCCTACAGGGTTGCGGTGAATTAGGTTCCTCGACTAATCCACAAAACCCATTACCCGCGTCTCCCCCAACAAAAACGCCTGATTCTGCTCGGTGGTCTGGCGGATGTAATCCCACAACAGGGTGATCCGCTTGAGTTTCCTCAAGTCCTCGCGGCAATACATCCAGAACTGCCGCGTGATGTTCACCTCTTCGGGCAACACCGGAAGCAGCCGCGGGTCTTGGGCGGCGAGGAAACAGGGGAGGATCGCCAGTGCCCGACCCTGCAACGCCGCGACGTATTGGGCGACCACGCTGGTGCTGCGCAGGTGGGCGTGGACGTCGGGGAGCAAATTGTTGAGGTAGAGCAATTCCGGGCTGAAGGCCAGGTCGTCGACGTAGCTGATGAAAGGATGGCCCACCAGATCATCGGTCTTGCGGATGGGCGGATGTTGGTCGAGGTATTCCTGTGTCGCGTACAGGCGCAAGCTGTAATCGCACAGTTTGCAGACGACATACGGGCCATGTTCCGGGCGCTCCAGGGCGATGACGATGTCGGCCTCGCGCTTGGACAGGCTGATAAAGTGCGGCAGGGGCAGGATGTCCACCGAGATGGCGGGGTAGGTGTCGGTGAAGTGGCTCAATTGCGGGGTCACGAAGAAACTGCCGAAACCTTCGGTGCAGCCCATGCGCACATGGCCCGACAATGCCACGCCGGACCCTGAGACTTGTTCGCAGGCAATGTGCAAGGTGCTTTCGATAGACTCCGCCGAACTCAGCAAACGCTGACCTTCTGCCGTTAGCACAAAGCCGTTGTTGCGCGACTTTTCGAACAGCAACGTCCCCAGCGAGGCCTCCAGCGAGTTGATCCGCCGCGACACCGTGGTGTAGTCCACTGCCAGCCGTTTGGCCGCTGAACTGGCCTTGCGCGTGCGCGCAACTTCAAGAAAAAACTTCAGGTCATCCCAGTTCAATGCGCTCAGGGAGGTGATGTGTTTTTGCATGATAGACCTGCTTTTATGTGCGTTCTTATTAGAAGTTTGCACATCTATACTCCGATGCAACCGATATCGCGAATCCGCTTTTGTAGGAGTGAGCTTGCTCGCGATGGCGGTATTTCAGTCACATCTATGTGAAATGACAGATCGCAGTCGTCCGAATGCGGCCCAGACCAAGCTCACTCCTACAGGTACGCGATCACAACGAGACCAACTGCATCACCCACATGCCATAACACCCTGCACAAAAATAATAAGCGGAGGAGTTTATGAAGGACGCTTTCACAGCGGACGCCGGTGTACCTGACGCCAGCGCTGCGAAGACCAAGACCAAGGCCTATCGGCTTGCCGGGGCGGCGAGCATGGCGGGTACGACCATTGAGTGGTACGACTTTTTTCTCTACGGCACGGCTGCCGCACTGATCTTCAACAAAATCTTCTTCCCTGCACTGGACCCGATCATCGGCGTGCTGGCGGCGTTCGCCACCTACGCGGTGGGTTTTCTCGGGCGTCCGTTGGGCGGCATCGTGTTTGGTCATTTCGGTGACAGAATCGGCCGCAAATCCATGCTGCTCGTCACCCTGATGTTGATGGGTGTGCCGACGATCATCATCGGCCTGATTCCCACGTACCAACAGATCGGCTACTGGGCCGCGGTCATTCTGGTGGGCATGCGCTTTTTGCAGGGCATGGCGGTCGGTGGCGAGTGGGGCGGCGCGGTGTTGATGGCCGTCGAGCACGCCCCTGAAGGCAGGAAAGGCTTCTACGGCAGCCTGCCGCAAACCGGCGTTGGCGCGGGTCTGGTGCTGGCGTCGCTGGCGATGGCCCTCGTCGCCAAATTGCCGGAAGCCGACATGCTCAGCTGGGGCTGGCGCATTCCGTTCCTGGCGAGCGTGCTGTTGCTGGGCGTGGGCTGGCTGATCCGTCTGAAAGTGCCGGAGTCGCCTGACTTCGAGAAGCTGAAAAAGGAAAAGATCGCCGTCAAAGTGCCGCTGTTCAAGGTGTTCCGTGATCACCCTCGCGAAACCCTGACCATCATCGGCGCGCGCACGGCGGAGAACGCCTGGTTCTACATGTCGGTGACGTTCGCCCTGGCCTACGCCGCCAACCAGTTGCAGATCCCTCGGGCCGATGTGTTGGGCGCTATCACCGCAGGCGCGGCCCTGTCGCTGGTGACGATGCCGCTGTGTGGGCATATCTCTGACCTCGTCGGCCAGAAGCGTCTTTACTTTGCAGGCCTGCTGTTGCTTTGCGCCTTCATCTACCCGTTCTTCGCCATGCTCGGCACCCGCGATCCGGTGCTGGTCTGGTGGGCGATGGTGCTGGCGGTAGGCGTGGTGTTCCCGATTCTGTACGCCCCTGAATCGCTGCTGTTCGCCCGGCAGTTCCCCGCCGAAATCCGCTACAGCGGCATCTCGGTGTCGGTCCAGCTGGCCGGTGTGCTGGGGGGCGGTTTCGCACCGATGATCGCCACGCAACTGCTGGCCATGGGCGACGGCAATCCGCATTACGTGATCGTGTACCTGATCGGCATGGCGTTGATCGCGCTGGTGTGTACGGCGTTGATGAAGCGCGATCCGTCGCGTCGTAAGCCCGCCTGAATCCTGCTTTTTCGGCGGTCGTGCAAGACCGCCACCTGAATGGAGAGTCCTGTAATGAACGCGTCACTGAATAAAAACAACACCGCTGTCGCTCACGTGAAACTGCTGATTAACGGAGAATGGGTCGATTCGCAAACCCGCGAGTGGCTGGATGTCGTCAACCCGGCGACCCAGGAAGTGCTGGCCAAAGTACCGCTGGCCACTGCCGCTGAAGTGGACGCTGCCGTCGCTGCTGCACAGGCCGCGTTCAAGACGTGGCGTGACACCCCGATTGGCGCCCGTCTGCGCATCATGCTCAAGCTGCAAGCGCTGATTCGCGAACACTCGAAGCGCATCGCCACTGTTCTCAGCGCGGAACAGGGCAAGACCATTGCCGACGCCGAAGGCGATATTTTCCGAGGTCTGGAAGTGGTCGAGCACGCCTGCTCCATCGGCACGCTGCAAATGGGCGAGTTCGCGGAGAACGTCGCAGGCGGCGTTGACACCTACACCTTGCGCCAACCGATCGGCGTGTGCGCGGGCATCACGCCGTTCAACTTCCCGGCGATGATTCCGCTATGGATGTTCCCGATGGCCATCGCCTGCGGCAACACGTTCGTTCTGAAACCGTCCGAGCAGGACCCGATGTCCACGATGTTGCTGGTCGAGCTGGCAGTGGAGGCGGGCGTGCCAGCGGGCGTGCTCAACGTCGTGCACGGCGGCAAGGACGTGGTGGACGCGATCTGCACCCACAAAGACATCAAGGCCATTTCCTTCGTCGGTTCGACCGCCGTCGGCACTCACGTGTACGACCTGGCAGGCAAACACGGCAAGCGCGTGCAATCGATGATGGGCGCGAAAAACCACGCCGTGGTGCTGCCGGATGCCAACCGTGAGCAGACGCTCAACGCCCTGGTCGGCGCGGGTTTTGGTGCTGCCGGGCAACGCTGCATGGCGACGTCGGTGGTGGTGTTGGTCGGTGCCGCGAAGCAGTGGGTGCCTGATTTGAAGGCGCTGGCGCAGAAGCTCAAAGTCAACGCGGGCAGCGAGGCGGGCACCGATGTCGGCCCGGTCATCTCCAAGCGCGCCAAGCAGCGAATTCTGGACCTGATCGAAAGCGGCGTGAAAGAAGGGGCAACGCTGGAGCTGGACGGCCGTGGCGTGAAAGTGCCGGGGTATGAAGAAGGCAACTTCGTCGGCCCGACCCTGTTCACCGGCGTGACCACGCAGATGCAGATTTACACGCAGGAAATCTTCGGCCCGGTGCTGGTGGTGCTGGAAGTCGACACGCTGGATCAGGCCATCGAGCTGGTCAACAGCAACCCGTTCGGCAACGGCGTGGGCCTGTTCACCCAGAGCGGGGCGGCGGCGCGCAAATTCCAGAACGCCATCGACATCGGCCAAGTCGGCATCAACATCCCGATCCCGGTGCCGGTCCCGTATTTCAGCTTCACCGGTTCGCGCGGCTCCAAGCTCGGCGACCTTGGCCCGTACGGCAAACAAGTGGTGCAGTTCTACACTCAGACCAAGACCGTCACCAGTCGCTGGTTCGATGACGACAGCGTGAATGACGGGGTGAACACGACGATCAATTTGCGTTGAGCCGCCATCGCGGGCAGCGTAACCCTTGTAGGAGTGAGCTTGCTCGCGATAGCAATCTGTCAGTTGCAGATGTTCTGACTGAAAACACCTCATCGCGAGCAAGCTCACTCCTACAGGGGGAGGCGGCGTTCGGATCTGAATCTGATAAGGAGAACAACAATGAAAATCGCATTCATCGGTCTGGGCAACATGGGGGCGCCGATGGCGCGCAACCTGATTCGCGCCGGGCATCAGCTGCACCTGTTCGACCTCAACCAGCAAGTGCTGGCCGAACTCGCCGAACAGGGCGGCCTCATCAGCGACTCGCCCAAACACGCGGCGCAAGAAGCCGAGCTGGTCATCACCATGCTGCCGGCCGCCGCTCACGTGCGTGCGGTCTACCTGAATGAAGACGGCGTGCTGGCCGGTATCCGGGCGGGCGTGCCTGCTGTGGATTGCAGCACCATCGACCCGCAGACCATCCGCGACGTGGCGGCAGCGGCCACCAAGCAGGGCGTGACCCTGGGTGACGCGCCGGTGTCCGGGGGCACGGGCGGTGCTCAGGCCGGGACGTTGACGTTCATGGTGGGCGCCAGTGTCGAGCACTTCAACGTGCTCAAGCCGATCCTGGCGCAGATGGGTCGCAACATCGTGCATTGCGGCGATGTCGGCACCGGCCAGATCGCCAAGATCTGCAACAACATGCTGTTGGGGATTTCCATGATCGGCGTGGCTGAGGCGATGGCCTTGGGCAACACGTTGGGGATCGACACCGGCGTGCTCGCCAACATCATCAACAGCTCGACAGGCCGTTGCTGGAGTTCGGAAATGTACAACCCGTGGCCGGGCGTCGTCGAAACCGCGCCTGCTTCTCGTGGCTACACCGGTGGATTCGGTGCGGATTTGATGCTCAAGGATTTGGGGCTGGCGACCGAAGCCGCGAAAGTGGCGCGTCAGCCGGTGATCCTTGGCGCGCTGGCGCATCAGCTGTATCAGGCGATGAGCTTGCGGGGCGATGGTGGGAAGGACTTCTCGGCGGTGGTTGAGGGGTATTTGAAAAAGGATTGATGGCTGTATCGCGTCTGATGCAGCCTTTCACTGTAGGAGTGAGCTTGCTCGCGATAGCGATGGATCGGGCACTTGGAGGTGTCTGATCTGACGCCATCGCGAGCAAGCTCACTCCTACAGGGATTGGGTTTCAACTCAGCGACTGACGGTGGGAGGCAGGTTTGTGAGGGGTTACCCCCTTGGCCCGTTGTAATCCTTCGCCCATTTCTCCTGCGTGACCAAGTGCTGCTTGAACCGCGCAATCTGCTCGGCAACGCGCGTCGGCGATGTTCCGCCCCAGCCGCTGCGCGCCGCCAAGGCTGCGTCGAGTGTCAAGGCTTCCAGCACGTCCGGCGTCAGCCTCGCATCGGTTTGCGCGAGCATGGCCGGGGTCAGTTCTTCCAGCCCGATCTCCTGCGCTTCACACAGTTGCACAAGTTGCCCGGTGATTTCGTGGGCCTCCTTGAACGGCACGCCACGCACGGCCAGCCAGTCTGCGACTTCGGTGGCGAGGGTGAAACCCAAGGGCGCCTGACGCAGCAATTCATCCTTGCGCACGGTCATCGTTCGCACCATCCCCGCAAACGCAGGCAACACCAGGTTAAGCGTGTCCACGGCGTCGAAAATCGCGTGTTTGTCTTCGCTCAAATCGCGGTTGTAGGACAGCGGCTGCGCCTTGAGGACTGACAGAATCGCCGTCAGCGAACCGATCAAGCGCCCCGATTTGCCCCGCGCCAGTTCCGCGATGTCCGGGTTTTTCTTCTGCGGCATGATTGAGCTGCCAGTGGCGTAGGCATCATCGAGCTCCACCCAGCGAAACTGCCGCGAGGTCCAGATGCAGAATTCTTCGGCCATGCGCGAAATGTTGATGCCGAGCATGCTGGCGCAGAACAGGAATTCGGCGACGTGATCGCGGCTGGCGACGGCATCAATGGAGTTCTCGCAGGGCCCTGCGTAGCCCAGCTCTGCGGCGGAGCTTTGCAGGTCGCGGGCAATTGCCGAACCCGCCATGGCGGCGGCACCCAGCGGCGACAGGTTGAAGCGCTTGTCCCAATCCTGAAGTCGCAGGATGTCGCGATGAATCGCTTGGCCGTGGGCCATCAAATGATGAGCGAAGACGATGGGCTGGGCCTGCTGCAAATGGGTGAAGCCGGGCGCGATGGTGTCCACGTGCTGCTCGGCCTGAGCCACGAGCGCATCCTGCAGGTCGAGGATCGACAGGGTGAGCAGGCGAATCTGATCGCGCAGAAACAGGCGCATGTCGTTGGCGGTCTGGTCGTTGCGCGAGCGACCGGCGCGCAGCTTGCCGCCCAGTGCGCCGAGGCGCTCGGTCAGCAGGCGCTCGATGAAGGTGTGCACGTCCTCGTCGGCCGGGATGGGCTGGATCTGCCCGGCGGCGAAGTCATCGTTGATCGCTTCGAGGGTGGCGATGATGTCGCGGGTTTCGTCAGCGGTCAGCAGGCCTGCACGTTCGAGCTCATGGGCATGGGCCTTGGACCCGGCGATGTCGTACGGCGTCATGCGGAAGTAGATGGCAGGCGAGCGCGACAGGTTGGCCATGGCCGCAGCGGGCCCGGATTTGAATCGCGCGCCCCACAGGCGCTCGGTAGCATCAGACATAAGCCTTTTCCCTCGGGTACGTTGATTGCTGGCAAGCCAGACGTCGAGGAATCCTAGGAAATAGCCGGGATCAGGGGAATGTTACAAATGGCAAGTGGACTTGGCAGAAATGGAAAGCTGTCCGGATCGTCAGCTCGGGATTCTCGATGAAAACCGCGATGCCTCTGTAGGCGCGAGTTCATTCGCGAGAGGCCAGTATTGCTGACACATCTCCAGCGCCGGACCCTCTTCGTCGGAATGCCGCCCAGAATAAATTCGCCCTACAGTGGGTAACGACCGGACCGAAACAAAGTAAGGCGTGGTCGGTTATCAATCAGGCAGGCGAACCCGCCAACAGCGCGTTCAACTCGCCTTTGCGCTCCAGCAGCGCCATGTCGTCAAAGCCGCCGACATGAATGTCACCGATGAAAATCTGCGGCACGGTGCGACGGCCACTGCGCTCCATCATGATGGTGCGCTGTTCCATGGAGGCCTGAACGTTGATCTCGTTGTATTCCACGCCTTTCGCTTTGAGCAGATTCTTGGCGGCGACGCAGTAGGGGCAGCTGTTGGTCGTGTAGAGGGTGACTTCGGACATGACAATGAACTCCGTGGTCGGGCCTTGTGTGGCAGCCCTGGAGGAATATTCGAATGGCTCGATGCTTGGCAGGACCATTCATGACGGACGCAATACTATTCCTGTTTCTGGAAATGTCCGCGCAAATTCACGCTATGGGGTCGATAGATCGTCTGAATCACTCGTGGCATCTACTGCCCGTTGCCTACCGTTTTTGCAAAAAAAAGGAGCTGCGATGGGCAGCTCCTTTGGTCGTTGGCGGCGTCAGCTATCACGCAAACACGAAATACTTGCGCACGGTTTCGACCACTTCCCACGTGCCTTTCATGCCCGGCTCGATGATGAATTTGTCGCCGGCTTTCAGGTGGATCGGCTCTTTGCCTTCAGGGGTGATGATGCAATAGCCTTCCTGGAAGTCGCAGTATTCCCACTTCGTGTACTCGACGTACCATTTGCCCGGCGTGCAGATCCAGGTGCCCATGATCTTTTCGCCGTCGGCGCTGGTGTAGGCGTTCAGGTTGACGGTGTGTGGGTCGCCGCCGATGCGCTCCCATTTGCAGGCGTCGACGACGGGCAGTGGGGTGGTGTCGCGAAGAAGGATGATCGAGTCGCTCATGACAGCTCCAGAAAGGGGTGGCGGGAATTGCGCTCACCCACCTTAGGGGTGTCTGAGGCGCGTCAGTTGTCTGGGCTCGACATCGAGGTGTCCAGAAACGCAGTTTCTCCGGCCAAATGACGCACCAGCGCCTTGGCGTATGTCGGCAGCACGGCAAAGTCAGGCGCGCACAGCAGCAGTTTGCGGTCTGCCCACGGGTCGATCAGCGGTACGCTTTTCAGCTGGCCCGCCTGTTGAAAGCGTTCGACCGCCGCTTGGGGCACGACTCCGAGACCCGCACCGCGCAAGACCATGCGCAACACGCCATCGAAGCTCTCGGCGCGCACGCGGGTCTTGATGCGTCGGCCCAAATGCAACGCCTGTTCTTCAAGGTAAATCGCCATGGCGCTGTTGACCCCCAGCCCGACGAACTCGTAGGCCAATGTCTGGCTGAATCGCAGGCCTTCAAGCGAATCATCGATTTGCTCGGTGAGGGGATGATCGAACGGCATGATCAGGGTCAGCGGGTCGGCGCAAAACGGCAGAGTCTGCAGATCACTGGCATCGACGGCATTGGAGATGATGCCGATGTCCGCTGCGCCGTGGCGCACGGCGTGAAGGATGCGCAGGCTGGGATGTTCTTCGAGGCTGATGTCGATGTTCGGGTGGCGGGCGAGAAAATCAGCCAGCTTTTCCGGGAGGTATTCACTGAGCGCCGAGGTATTGCACAACAGGCGGATCTGGCCTTTGAAGCCGTGGGCGTAATCGGTGAGGTCGGCTTGCAAGCGCTCGACCTGTTGCAGAATCAGCCGCGCATGCTGCGCCAAGGCTTTGCCAGCTGCTGTCGGTGTAACCCCCCGTCGCCCGCGTTCCAGCAGCGCGACGCCCAGCGACGACTCCAGCCCACGAATCCGCGCACTGGCCGATGGCAGCGACAAATGACTGCGAGCGGCCCCGGCGGTGATATTGCCGGCTTCGGTCACGTGGAGAAAAAGCTTCAGGTCGATCAGGTCGAAGTGCATGGTTGCTTGTTTTTCCGAATCGAACTGGATTTCCTGGCCTGACGCAGATCCCCTGTAGGAGCGAATTCATTCGCGATGCAGACGTACAAGCGATACACCTCTGTTGCCTGAACCCTCTTTCGCGAATGAATTCGCTCCCACAGATGACCGCCGCCAGGCATGACAACCGGTTCGCACAAGGCTCTGTTTCAGACAAAGGCTGATTCAATATATCGCAGATTCTAAACCCTGCCCGATTGGCTCATCATCCGCCCATGAATACTTTCTTTTCGCTCTATCAAAACATCGGCTGGAGCCTGACCGCTCTCGTGCTGTTCGCCTTCCTGCTGGCAGGCACCGTCAAGGGGGTGATCGGCATGGGGCTGCCGACGGTCGCCATGGGGTTATTGGGCGTGGCTATGTTGCCGACGCAGGCTGCGGCGCTGTTGCTGATTCCCTCGACCTTCACCAACGTTTGGCAACTGGCGGCGGGCGGGCATCTGCGCGATATCGGCAAACGGCTGTGGCCACTGTTGGCGATGATCGTCGTCGGCACAGGGTTGGGTTCGTACGTATTGGGAATGGGCAGCGCGCACAGCATGGGTCGGGCGTTGGGCGGCGCGCTGTTCGTTTACGCACTGTGCGGGCTGTTTCTGCCGACGCTCAAGGTACCGCCCCGCGCGGAAGTCTGGCTGGGGCCTCTATGTGGGCTCATCACCGGCCTGATCACGTCAGCCACCGGCGTGTTCGTGATTCCGGCCGTGCCTTATCTTCAAGGCCTCGGGCTGGATCGCAATCAACTGGTGCAGGCGCTGGGGTTGTCGTTCACCGTGTCGAGCCTCGCGCTGGGCGCGGGTCTGTTCTGGAACGGTGCTCTGGGCAGCGCTGAAATGAGCGCCTCGTTGCTGGCGGTCATTCCGGCGCTGTTGGGCATGATGATCGGCCAATGGCTGCGGCAGCGCATCAGTGCCGTGACCTTCAAGCGCGTATTCTTCATCGGCATGGCGCTGCTCGGGCTGCACCTGATGATCGCCGGTTGAGAGCGTGAACTCAGCGAACCGCAGACGATGGGCTGAGCATGTCCACGCGGCGAATGTCGAAATCTCGCTCCAGATACTCCATGCGTTTCTCGAAAAACTCGGCCATGTGTGGCAGCGCTGAGTGTACGTCCAGGTGCGCCTTCGATTGCCAGATCTCATAGAAAATGAACAGCGTTGGGTCCTGCTGATCGCGCAGCATGTGGTACTCGATGCAGCCGTCTTCGCTGCGGCTCGCCGCGACATAACCGCTGAATAGCGCTTCGAATTCTGCCGCTTTTTCCGGCTTGGTCTGGGCATGGAGAATGAAACCGTGCATGTCGCTCATAACGCCTCCTGAATGAAAGTGGCGGCATTCTAAGTCAACAATAAGCCATCCACTTGTGCGTCTAGGGCAAAAGCGTTTTGCCTGGTCATGGCTTGGTCAACGACCGTTGGGTCGGTACTCTGCCGTCCATTCCAACGCTCTATTCCAACATTCCATCCCATTTATGAATGCTCGACAGCGGCGTTTTTTCGCAAGCGGCCCGACATCGAGTCACGACGAGGTTTTCAATGAAGAAGGTTCTGTTCATTAACGGCGGCAAGCAATTCGCGCACTCCGACGGCCGCTACAACGCCACCCTGCACGACGCTGCGCTGGCCTTCATGGACCGCGCCGGTTTTGACGTGCAGCAGACGTTCATCGACGGCGGTTACGACGTCGCTGCAGAAGTGCAGAAATTTCTTTGGGCTGACGTGATCGTCTGGCAGATGCCGGGCTGGTGGATGGGCGCGCCGTGGACCGTGAAAAAGTACATCGACGAAGTCTTCACTGAAGGCTACGGCAGCCTGTACGCCAACGACGGCCGCACCCGCTCCGACGCTTCGCAGAAATACGGCAGCGGCGGTCTGTTGCAGGGCAAGCAGTACATGATTTCGGCCACCTGGAACGCGCCGCAGCAAGCATTCGACGACCCGACCGACTTCTTCGAAGGCAAGGGCGTGGACGCGGTGTACTTCCCGTTCCACAAGGCCAATCAGTTCCTCGGCATGACAGGCCTGCCAACCTTCCTGGCGGTGGACGTGATGAAAGTGCCGAACATCGAGGCTGACGTGAAACGCTACGAAGCGCATCTGGCGTCGGTGTTCGGCGTCTGAATAACGCTGCGTGTCGGATAACGACGCAGCGTTTGGGGATCACTTCACGCCGTTGAGAAACAGCGTGGCGTGTTTGACGAACAGATCTGGATATTGGTAGATCGCCCCGTGGTTCGAATCGGGGTAGATCTCCAGCTGGGCGTTCGGCAGGTTCTGTTGCAGGGTCACGTCGTTGGCGGTGTAGAACACGATGTCGTGACTGCCCGCGACAACCAGCGTCGGCTGCTTGATGTTTTTCAGGTAGTCGTTGGCGTGGTCCGACGGCGCACCCCAACCCGCGATGGCGGCGGCTTGCGCGGGTGCCGTCTTGTCGCTGACGTTGACGTCGCGGTTGACCTTGCGCGCACGCAGGCGGGTCAGGAACTCGCGACCGGAAGCCTGGCTTTCAGCGCTCTGGGTGAAGAACACGTCCAGCAGCAACTCGTCCGGCACGTCGCGTTTCTTCGCCAGATAGCCCTGGAACTCAGGTGTCAGCGACGCCATGCCCACGCCGCCCTGTGGCGATGAGCCCACCAGAATCAGGCGACGCACCACGTCTGGATGGTCGAGTGCCACTTGCTGAGCAATCAGGCTGCCCATCGAGAACCCCAACAAGTCAGCCTTCTTCACGCCCAACGCCTGGAGCAGGCCGGCAGCGTATTTGGCCATGTCCTGGATGTTGTTCGGCACTTCACCGCTCGAGCTGGCGACGCCTGCGTTATCGAACAGAATGACTTCGCGATCCTTGGCAAAACCGTCGATGACCTTCGGGTCCCAACTGTCGAGGTTGCCCACGAAGTGTTGAAGAAACACCAACGGTACGCCGCCGGTTTTGCCGAAGCGGCGGTAGGCCAGGCGCGCGCCGTTCACGTCGACGAATTGGGTCGGCGCAGTTTGATGGGTATAGCTGTGCGCGGCTTGATGGCCTGCCGGGGGGGTACTCGCGTGAGCGGGCAGAAATGAACAGGCAGCGCTCAGCGCAGCGATGGCCAGGGTCTGGCGCAACGCCCAATGGGTGTTGAAAACGGTCATGTGGGTGTACTCGAAAAGAGCTGAAAGATCAGTGGATTATGGGAACGCCCCGACCCTTTGCAGGCCGGGGCGCACACGTGGTCAGGCCGGGCTTCTGACGCTGGCGCGTTGCTGCACGTTGGCTTGCCAGGACTTCAGCGCCGTGCATTCTTCAGGGATGTCGATGCTGGCGAAGCCGGCAAATACGAGACCTGCAAGCACGGTAATGTCAGCCATGGAGAACGCGTCACCCGCCACATACGGCTGGCTGCTCAGCACCTGGTTGAAATACTTCATGCCGGCGACGGCTTTGTCCCGTTGACGATTGCCCCAGTCCACGCGGCCTTCCCATTCCGGGCTTTTGTACGGCTGCAAGCCTGCGCCCAGACCGGGAGTGGCGTGGTGGAAGTAAAAGCCCACCGGGTCGGCGAGTTCGGATTCCGCACGTTTCTGCATCATATGGATGACGGCCTTTTCCTTCGGCGTCTTGCCGGTCAGGGTCGGATTGCCGTCGAGGTTATCGAGGTATTCGGTGATGGCGGTGCATTCGGAAATATAGGTGCCGTCATCCAGTTGCAACACGGGTACTGTGCCCGTTGGGTTAAGCGCCAGAAACGCCGGTTGCTTGTGTTCCGCTGCGGGCAGGTCGATCTTCACAAACTCCACATTGGAGGCCAGGCCTTTTTCGGCCAGCACGATTCGGATGCGCAGGGGATTGGGGAAACCGGGAATGTCGAAAACTTTCATGCGAGCTCCATAGCTGTCTATCTATCGGTAGGTATACAATGCGCGCAGATGAAATTTGCTGTCAATGCCTATCTATCGATAGGCAGAATTTTTTTGCCGGGCGAGAGTTTGGCATCGCCCGCCAAGGGGGTAACGGAACATGAACATGAACACGAACATGGACACCCGGGAAACGATCATGACGGTCGCCCGCAAAATGGTGCAGACCCGTGGTTACAACGGCTTGAGTTTTCGTGAACTGGCCAAGGAAGTCGGCATCAAGAGCGCGAGCATTCACTACCACTTCCCCACCAAGGGGGATCTGGGCAGTGCCTTGGCCAAGCGCTACACCGAAGACGGTTTCGCCTATCTGAGCGATTTGCGCGCCAATTCCGACGACCTGGAGACGTGGATACAGGGTTACACCGGAATCTTTCGTGCGGCGTTGGTCAACGACAACCGCATGTGCCTGTGCGGGATCATGGCCGCCGAATACGACGACCTGCCGCCGGAGGTGCGGGTCGAGGTTGATCACTTCACCGACGTCAATGTGAAGTGGCTGAGCGAAGTGCTGGCCACCTGTCGTCCGCAGCTGTCCGAAGACGAAGCGCAGCAGCAGGCGATGGCGATCTACGCGGCGGTGGAAGGCGCGCAATTGGTGGCGCGTGGAAGGGGCGACATCGGCGTGTTCGACACCACCATCCTGGCCTACCGCGCGGCGGGTCTGCTGCCATGAAGGCCCGGTCCGATGAGCTGCAGGTCTTCGTTTCAGTGATCGAAAGCGGCTCGATATCCGCCGCCGCGGAACAGATCGGTCAGACGCCGTCGGCCATCAGCCGCACCTTGTCACGGCTCGAAGCCAAGCTCGGCACCACGCTGATCAACCGCACCACGCGGCGCATGGACCTGACCGAAGAGGGCAAGTTTTTCCTCGAACGCGCCAAGCAGATCCTCGGGCAAATGGAAGAGCTGGAAGAGCGCATGTCGCTGCGCCAACAGACACCGTTCGGACGCCTGCGAATCAACGCCGCCTCGCCGTTCATGCTGCATTCCATCGTGCCTTACGTGGCCGAATTCCGGACGCTCTACCCGGATATCCAGCTGGAATTGAACAGCAACGACCTGATCATCGACCTGTTGGAGCAGAGCACCGATGTCGCTATCCGCATCGGCGCATTGGCCGATTCGACGCTGCATGCGCGATCACTCGGTTCCAGCCCGCTGAACATCCTTGCCAGCCCCGATTACCTGAAAAAGCACGGCACGCCGAAGACGGTCGAAGCGTTGAGCGGGCATTCGTTGTTGGGCTTCACGCAGACCGAAACCCTGAATCACTGGCCCTTGCGGCACAGCGAGGGTGACCGGCTGTTCATTCAGCCGACGGTCGCTGCTTCGAGTGGCGAAACCTTGCGTCAGCTGGCGTTGGCGGGAGAGGGCATCGTCTGCCTGTCGCACTTCATGACCCACGAAGACATCCGCCTTGGTCGCCTGAAAGTTGTCCTGTCACAGGCCAACAGCGGCTATCGCCAGCCGATTCACGCGGTCTATTACCGCAACTCGCAACTGGCGCTGAGGATTCAGTGCTTTCTGGATTTCATTCAGGAGAAGCTGGCGAATTATGCGGCGTGAGGTCCTGTGGCCAACCATCCTTTGCTAGCGGAGCGACTGCAACCGCCCGATCCCGCGCGTGAAGGCGAAATTGGCGATGCACTTGTAATTCACCATCGCGAAGGCCGTGTCGGCGGCTGAGCCGTTTCGCAGCGTCTGACCACAGCTGAGCGCTCCGTCCCCGGTCGGGGACGCCCGAAAGATGTACACGACGACATCTGCGCTGCTTTTGTTGCGCAGTGCGATCAAGTCGTCCATCTGCTCATCCTTGAAGTTCTGCGGGCGCGTGGGTTCTGCACCGGGACGCCTTGCTTTCGGCATGTCGTCGGTCACCTGATAGGCGACCAGTCGCAGTCTGATGCCAACCATGCTGTTGATGTAGCTCTGATTGGCGAGGGCCACGGCCAGTTGCATCAAGGCCACCATGTCGCCCTGATACTCAGCCACTGTGCTCTGCGGCACGACCGTCATCACCTCGATGTGGGTGAGCGTGGGATCAGCGGAGGGCACGAGCGACCTCGAAGACGCGGTCGTCTTCTTGCCCGAGGGAGGTTTCGCAAGCAACGGCTCTTCCCGTTCAGGAGGCATTTTCGTGCCGTCCAGGACGACCACCACATGGCGATCCGCTCCGACCGGACGGATTTCAAACAGCTGCGAGCCTTGCCTGATCATCCCCGTGATCGTTTCTCCGGATTTCACCAGAGTGATGGAATTTTGAGGGTCCTGCCATTGCGGGATGTCGGGCTGAACGCTGGCGTGAGGCTCGAGATTGCCGAACCACAGGATACTTTGTGAGCCATCGGGGTTCGTCACCTCTTCAGTGCGGACTTTGGTGGCGGTGATCGGGTGGTCGATCAACGTGAGGTTGAGGGTTTTCTGATTCAGGGTGATGGCGTGGGGATCGACGCTGACTTCCTGCACGCTTTGTGTGGCGGGGAATGCCTCGATCGTCTTCAAGGCTTTTTGAAAGGCAACGTCAGCCTGGACGGGATCAGGTGCTGCCCCGAGGAAGGGCTGACCTTCCAGGTTCCTGAGGAAAAGCGCGGCGAGGGTGATCACCAGGATCGCCATCAGGGTCGAAATCACTTTCATGAACAATGCTCCGTGCAACGGTATTCGCAGCCATGCGTCTCTTTACCTTAGCCACGTCAACCTGCCGCCAACTGATCGATTCGAAATCAAACGCGCCGTGCTTATCGCGATGATTCGTGCGCACAGGTCAAAAGGCATTTGGTCTGTCCTGCCTTTTTCGTAACGAATCCCAGGCCGATACTGACCGCTATCGCTTACCACGAACGGGAGTCACCTCATGAACATATTCATTACCGGCGCCGCAGGTTTTATCGGTGGCTCCAATGCAACGGGCCTGGCTCGTAAGGGCCATCAGGTCACCGGTCTGGTGCGCAGCGCGGAACAGGCAGAAGAACTCAAGGCGCTGGGCATCGTCCCGGTCATTGGCACACTTGACGATAACGCCCTGCTCACCGAGCAAGCCCGCCAGGCGGACGGCGTCATCAACGCGGCCAGCAGCGATCATCGCGGTGCTGTCGAAGCGTTGATCGAAGGCCTGAAAGGTTCGAACAAACCTTTCTTGCATACCAGCGGATCGAGCATCGTCGGCGACGCATCGGGCGGCAAAGGCACCGACAAGATTTACTACGAAGACCAGCTGCCTGCCGCGACGCCGGACAAGGCCGCCCGCGTCGCCATCGACGACCTGGTGCTCGCCGCCGCGAAAGACGGCGTACGTTCGGCGGTCCTCTGCAACACGCTGATCTACGGCCACAGCCTGGGTGTGAAGCGCGACAGCGTGCAGCTGCCACGATTGGTTAAACAAGCACGCAAGAGCGGCGTCGTACGTCACGTCGGCACCGGCGGCAACATTTGGTCCAACGTGCACATCAACGACGTGGTTGAGCTGTACGCACTGGCGCTGGAGAAGAACCCGGCCGGGACTTTCTACTTTGTCGAAAGTGGCGAAGCGTCCTTCCTCGACATGAGCAACGCCATTGCCGACGCCATGGGGCTGGGCAAAGCGCAGGACTGGCCGCTGAAAGACGCCGAGGCCGAGTGGGGTTATGAAATGGCCAATTACGGTCTGGGTTCCAACAGCCGGGTCCGTGGCAAACACGCGCGTGAGCTGCTGGGCTGGGTGCCGAAAACCACGTCGGTGATCGAGTGGATTCGCAATGAAATGATCCGTGCTTGAATGAGCGCGCTCCAACAATGTTTAGCGGCCACCTACGGGTGGCCGTTTGCGTTTGAGCAATATTTACCGGACATCGCAGAGCACAGAGCGCTAGTCTGGTCAGCATTCAGACAGCCCGGCTGTCACAAGCTGATACCTTTGTTCATTCACAAGGAAGCTCCATGCGAGTCGCGACGTTCAAAACCCTCGCCTTGTCGGTGATTTTCGCCGTCAGTTCTCCGGTGTACGCCATTGCGCTGGAGGGCGGCGCCGTGGCCTCACCTGACCAGTACGGCGCTGAAGTGGCCGCGCAAATCCTGAAAAAAGGCGGTAACGCGGTCGATGCCGCCGTCGCGACAGCCTTCACCCTGGCCGTGACCTATCCCGAAGCGGGCAACATCGGTGGCGGGGGCTTCATGACCCTCTTCATGAATGGCAAACCGTACTTCATCGACTATCGCGAAACCGCGCCCAAGGCCGCCAGCCGCGACATGTACCTTGACGACAAGGGCAACGTGATTCCCGGCATGAGCCTGATCGGCGCCCGTGCTTCCGGCGTGCCGGGCACGGTCATGGGGTTGTGGGAGGCACACCAGAAATTCGGCAAGTTGCCGTGGTCTGAACTGCTGACCCCCGCCATCGGCTACGCGAAGAACGGCTTCACCGTCGCCGAGAAACAGAACATGTACGGCGCCGAGGCGATCAAGCAGCTCAACGGCAAGACCCACTTCGGCGACTATTTCGGCAGCATGAAAAAAGGCGAAATTTTCCGCCAGCCCGAACTCGCCAAGACCCTGGAACGTATTGCCGACAAGGGGGCGGATGAGTTCTACAAAGGCCAGACCGCCGACCTGCTCGTTGCACAAATGCAAGCTGACAATGGCCTGATCACCAAACAGGACCTGGCCGATTACAAAGCCGTGTGGCGCAAGCCGCTGCATGTCAATTTCAATGGCAACACCCTTTACACCGCGCCGCTGCCGAGTTCCGGCGGCGTGGCGCTGGCGCAGTTGATCGGCATAAAAGAGCAGTTGGCCGATGACTTCAAGGGCGTGCCATTGAACTCGGCGCGTTACATTCACTTGCTCGCTGAAATTGAAAAACGTGTGTTCGCCGATCGTGCGAATTATCTGGGCGATCCGGACTTTTCAAAGGCGCCGGTCAGCGAGCTGATTGATCACGTGTACCTGGCCGATCGCGCTCGCGAGATCAACCCGACCGCCATTTCACCCACCGAGAACGTAAAGGCCGGGCTCGAGTCTCACCAGACCACCCACTTTTCCATCGTCGATGCCAAGGGCAACGCCGTCAGCAATACCTACACGCTGAATTGGGATTACGGCAGCGGCGTGGTGGTCAAGGGCGCGGGTTTTTTGATGAACGACGAGATGGACGATTTCAGTTCCAAACCCGGTGTGGCGAATGCGTTCGGCGTAGTCGGTGGTGACGCCAACGCCATCGAACCGGGCAAGCGAATGCTGTCGTCCATGAGCCCGAGTCTGGTGACTCGGGACGGCGCCGTGACACTGGTGTTGGGCACGCCGGGCGGCTCACGGATTTTCACCACCGTGTTTCAGGTGCTGAATAACCTCTATGACTTCCACATGCCCCTGAAAGACGCCGTCGCCGCGCAGCGGGTTCATCATCAATTGCTGCCGAAGGACACGATCTACACCGAGAAATTTGCGCCGCTGAACGAGAAAGTCGCCGACGAACTCAAGGCAATGGGCTACACGCTGAAAGATCAGGGCTGGTCGATGGGCAACATTCAGGCGATCAAGATCGACGGCACGAAAGTCGAAACCGCGTCGGACCCGAGAGGGCGAGGCGTAGGGGAGGTTGTGAAGTAGGGCAGGATCAGCGCGGTCTTACGGTTTTGTGCTTTGAGCAGAGCCAGTCAGCCCCGCAAACCACTGTGGGAGCGGATTCATCCGCGAGACGCCGGTACAGACGACAGAAAATTATCGTCTGAGCGTGAGTCTTGCGAATGAATTCGCTCCCACAGTGTGAAAACCATCAGGCCTTCAGGTCATTTGCTTAGTGATGCTCACGCGTCGCACGGAATTTCACGTCTGGCCAGCGCTCTTCCATCAGGCTCAGGTTGACCCGCGTTGGCGCGAGGTAGGTCAGGTGACCGCCGCCGTCCAGTGCCAGGTTTTCCACGGCCTTGTTCTCGAATTCTTCGAGCTTCTTCTTGTCGCTCGAATCGATCCAGCGAGCTGACCACACGGTGATCGGCTCGTAGGAGCATTCCACCTTGTATTCTTCCTTCAAGCGGCTCGCGACCACGTCGAACTGCAGTACACCGACCGCGCCGAGAATGATGTCGTTGCTGCGCTGCGGGAAGAACACCTGGGTGGCGCCTTCTTCGGCCAGTTGCTGCAGACCCTGACGCAGTTGCTTGGATTTCAGCGGATCACGTAGACGAACGCGGCGGAACAGTTCCGGTGCGAAGTGCGGAATACCGGTAAAGCCCAGGCCTTCGCCTTCAGTGAAGGTGTCGCCGATCTGGATCGTGCCGTGGTTGTGCAGACCGATGATGTCGCCCGCGTAGGCTTCTTCCAGCTGTTCACGCTCACTGGAGAAGAACGTCAGCGCGTCGCCGATGCGCACGTCCTTGCCAGTCCGCACATGGCGCATTTTCATGCCCTTGTCGTACTTGCCCGAGCAGATGCGCATGAACGCGATGCGGTCGCGGTGTTTAGGGTCCATGTTCGCCTGAATCTTGAACACGAAGCCCGAGAACTTCTCTTCCACCGGCTCGACGGTGCGCTCATTGGCCACCCGTGCCAACGGCTTCGGCGCCCAGTCCACGACGGCGTCGAGCACGTGATCGACACCGAAGTTGCCCAGTGCGGTCCCGAAGAACACCGGGGTCAACTGGCCGTCGAGAAACTCTTGTTGATCGAAGGTGTGGCAGGCGCCCTGCACCAGTTCCAGTTGCTCGATGAAGCGCTCGTACTCGTCGCCCAAGTGGGCGCGGGCTTCGTCGGAGTCCAGCTTCTCGATGATTTTGGTTTCGGTACGCTCATGACCATGACCGGCGGTGTAGACAATGATGTAGTCGTCGGCCAGGTGATAAACACCCTTGAAGTCACGGTAGCAGCCAATCGGCCAGGTGATCGGGGCGGCTTTGATCTTCAGGACCGCTTCGATTTCGTCCAGCAGTTCGATAGGGTCGCGGATGTCGCGGTCGAGCTTGTTGATGAAGCTGACGATTGGCGTGTCGCGCAGACGGCAGACGTCCATCAGGGCGATGGTCCGCGGCTCTACACCCTTACCGCCGTCGAGCACCATCAGCGCCGAGTCCACTGCGGTCAGGGTGCGATAGGTGTCTTCCGAGAAGTCTTCGTGGCCCGGGGTGTCGAGCAGGTTGATCATGTGTTCGCGATAGGGGAACTGCATGACCGACGTGGTAATGGAAATACCACGCTGCTTTTCCATCTCCATCCAGTCGGACGTGGCATGGCGGTCGGATTTGCGGGATTTCACCGTACCGGCGACGGCAATCGCCTTGCCCATCAGCAAAAGCTTTTCAGTGATGGTGGTCTTACCGGCGTCGGGGTGAGAAATAATGGCGAAAGTGCGGCGTTTCGCGACTTCGGCGGCCTGTCTGGTCATGGGAAATCGCCCGAGAGGTGATTCAAAAAAGGGCGGCGATTATAGCCCAAACGAAAGCAATAACCGAACCGTTCAGTCAATCAAGGGTGGCCAAATAGCATCTCGCGTGGGAACCTTTGCGGTTCCGGAGACGTCCACTCCCTGGCAATGCAAACCGCCAAGGGACGCAAAATCAGCAAGTTAGCTTGACGAAGCTGCGCTCATGGCTCGTGTTTTCGCCGAGGTTCAACCCTTTCCGGCGACCCACCCGCTGCTCTTCGCGAACGTTCGCAGATGGTCAGAAATGGCCGTTCACGCGAGGCGTTCGCCGACTGAAATAAGGAGTCCGCCCGTGGCTAATCGCTATGGCAAGGGGCTGATGGGAGGTGCGACCGCTGTCGTACTCCTGGCCCTGCTGATCCACTGGATCGGCATCGATACACTCAAGCAGTATCAGGATGATCTGCTGTTCTACCTGCAAGCCCACGTCATGTTGGTGCTGGCGTCCATGCTGGCGGCACTGGTGGTCGGAATCCCGACCGGCATTGTGCTTAGCCGACCGAACATGGTTGGCCGCGCCGAACGTTTCATGCAGATCTTCAACATCGGTAACACCGTTCCCCCTCTTGCAGTGCTGGCCATCGCCCTGGGCGTCCTGGGTATTGGCAGCGGACCTGCGATCTTCGCGCTGTTCCTCGCCTCACTGTTGCCCATCGTGCGCAACACCTACGAAGGCCTTAAAAACGTTCAGGGTTCGCTTAAAGAAGCCGCCACCGGCATCGGCATGACACCGCGTCAGGTGTTGTGGCGCGTCGAGCTGCCCAATGCCGTGCCGATCATCATCGGCGGCGTGCGGGTCGCGCTGGCGATCAACGTCGGGACTGCGCCACTGGCGTTCCTGATCGGCGCCAACAGCCTTGGCAGCCTGATCTTCCCCGGCATCGCCCTGAACAATCAGCCGCAACTCGTGCTGGGCGCCGCGTGTACCGCGCTGCTGGCCCTGTTGCTCGATGGCGCCGTGACCCTGGCGAGTCGTCTTTGGCTGGAACGTGGCCTGGCTCGATAACGGGTCGCGCAGAGAAAGGAATTCGCATGAAGAAGTTATGCACATTAATAGTGGGCGCGGGCCTGCTGCTGTCCGGGTTAGCCCAGGCGGCCGAGATGCCGGTGTTGCGCATCGGCGCGCGAGTCTTCACCGAACAGACGATCCTCGCCGAACTGACCGCGCAATACCTGCGCGACAAAGGCTATCAGGTTCAGATCACCGGCGGCCTGGGTAGCAACCTGGCGCGCAGTGCGCAGGAATCCGGTCAGCTCGACATGCTCTGGGAATACACCGGGGTGTCGCTGGTTTCGTACAACCACATCGACGAAAAGCTCAACAGTGAGCAGACCTATCAACGGGTCAAGGAACTGGACGCGAAGAAGGGCCTGGTGTGGCTGTCGCCGTCCAAGTTCAACAACACCTATGCGCTGGCGCTGCCGGACAAGGTCGCGCAGCAATACCCGCAGATCACCAATGTTTCAGGCCTGACGGCTGTGCTTAAAGACGAAGCCAAACAGGGTCATATCGTCGCGCTCGACACCGAATTTGCTAACCGTTCCGACGGTCTGGTGGGGCTGGTCAAGCACTACGATATGAACTTGGGCCGCGAGAACACGCGCCAGATGGACGCCGGTCTGGTGTACACCGCGTTGAAGAACGGGCAAGTGTTCGCCGGTCTGGTCTACACCACCGATGGTCGCTTGAATGCTTTCAAGCTCAAGGTGCTGGACGATGACAAGCACTATTTCCCGGACTACACCGCCGCGCCGGTGATTCGCAAAGAGTACCTGGACAAGCACCCGCAACTGGCCGAACAGCTCAAGCCGCTGGCTGCGCTGCTGGATAACCAGACCATGATCGACCTGAACGCGCGCATCGACGTCAATCACGAAAGTCCTACCGTCGTGGCGGCCGATTTCCTGCGCAGCCATCCGATCAATCCTTCCGCTGACAGCGTGCCGATCAAACAGACGCCGGTAGAGCAACAGGAGAAGAAACTATGAGCTTCTTCAGCGCTTTTTCTCATCTGGACTGGAATCAGGTGTTTCACCTGACCCTGCAACACATCACCCTCGTCGGTATCGCAGTGACCCTGGCGATTCTGGTGGGCGTGCCGTTGGGCGTGGTCATGACGCGCTTCCCGGCGCTGGCCGGCCCCCTGCAAGCCAGCGCGACGGTGCTGCTGACCGTGCCGTCGATTGCCCTGTTCGGGTTGTTGCTGCCGTTCTACTCCAAGTTCGGCCAGGGCCTTGGGCCATTGCCTGCGATCACGGCGGTGTTCCTTTATTCGCTGCTGCCGATCATGCGCAATACCTACCTGGCGCTGACCGGCGTTGAACCCGGCATTCGCGAAGCCGCCCGCGGCATCGGCATGACCTTCGGCCAGCGCCTGCGCATGGTCGAGCTGCCCATCGCCGTGCCGGTGATCCTCGCCGGTGTGCGCACCGCCGTGGTCATGAACATCGGCGTCATGACCATCGCCGCCACCATCGGTGCCGGTGGCCTCGGCGTCCTCATCCTCGCTTCAATCAGCCGCAGCGACATGTCGATGCTCATCGTCGGCGCCGTTCTGGTCAGCATTCTGGCCATCTTCGCTGACCTGCTTCTGCAATGGCTGCAACGCTCGCTGACTCCAAAAGGATTGCTCAAATGACTGCCAAGACCATGATCGAACTGCAAGACCTCACCAAGACGTTCCAGAGCAATGGCAAGGAAGTGAAGGCCGTCGATTCCGTGAGCCTGACGGTCAATGAAGGCGAAATCTGCGTGTTCCTTGGCCCGTCGGGTTGCGGCAAAAGTACGACGCTGAAAATGATCAACCGCCTGATCATGCCGACCTCCGGCAAGGTGTTGATCAATGGCGAAGACACCACTCAGCTCGACGAAGTGACCCTGCGCCGCAACATCGGCTACGTGATTCAACAGATCGGCCTGTTCCCCAACATGACCATCGAAGAAAATATTGTGGTCGTGCCGAAGCTGCTGGGCTGGGACAAGCAGAAATGCCACGACCGCGCCCGCGAGCTGATGAGCATGATAAAGCTGGAGCCGAAGCAGTATTTGCATCGCTATCCGCGCGAATTGTCGGGTGGCCAGCAACAGCGGATCGGCGTGATTCGCGCACTGGCGGCCGATGCGCCGTTGCTGCTGATGGACGAGCCGTTCGGTGCGGTGGACCCGATCAACCGCGAGATGATCCAGAACGAGTTCTTCGAGATGCAGCGTGCGCTGAACAAGACCGTGATCATGGTCAGCCATGACATCGACGAAGCCATCAAGCTGGGTGACAAGATCGCGATTTTCCGTGCGGGAAAACTGCTGCAGATCGATCACCCGGACACGCTGCTGGCGCACCCTGCAGACGATTTCGTCAGCAACTTCGTCGGGCAGGACAGCACCCTCAAGCGCCTGTTGTTGGTGAAAGCCGAAGACGCCGCCGACAACGCGCCGAGCGTCAGCCCGGAAACGCCGGTGGCCGATGCGTTGGAAGCGATGGACGAAAATGACCGCCGCTACGTGGTCGTCACCGACGCCGCGAACAAGGCCATGGGCTACGTACGTCGCCGCGACCTGCACCGCCAGACCGGCACCTGCGAGCAATACCTGCGCCCGTTCAACGCCACCGCCGCCTACGACGAACACCTGCGCATCCTGCTGTCGCGCATGTACGAGTTCAACCGCGCGTGGCTGCCGGTGCTGGACGCCGAGAACGTGTTCCTGGGCGAAGTGACGCAAGAGTCGATCGCGGCGTACCTGAGTTCGGGGCAGTCGCGGGGTAAGAAGACCAATATCGTTTCGCCAGCAGAAGCGGCGGAGCAGGCGGCGTCGGTTTAAGGTAACGGGATCAGGCGCAACCCCCAGCGCCTGATCCCACAGCTTCGCGAATGAATTCGCTCCCACAGTCAGCGCGCGTTCAGCCTTTATAGCAGCACCACTTGCCACCCTCTGACGGTCGAAATGCAATCGACCTGTGGGAGCGAATTCATTCGCGATGGGATCGCACCGATAACGCTTCTCTCGCCTGAGACCCACCTCTCTCGCCACACGGCTTCCCAAGGCAGCGCCATCGAAATCACAGCCGCTGGCAAGTCGTGCCGCTGCAGTGCGTTCGTCTGCCTATTCGATCAGCGGGAACATCAGCCTGTCACATCGGTCGGTTACTACAGGGTGATTGAACGAGCGTACTGGCCCGTCTGGCAAAAACGGGCAGAAACGCGACATTTTTTGTTGATCTCCAGCCCTTCAGGTCCTAAAGTTCGCGCCGAACGTCCATGCTGGAAACGATCCATCCGGCTCAAGTACTGACGACGAGACAGCAAGGCCAACCGGGGATGCATGACCGGATGGCCTTTTTGCTTTCGGTCAACGGCCTTGGGAAGTAGGCGAACCAAAGTGGGGATACGGAGGACGTTCATTTGCACCCATTGTTTTTTACCGTTTGCCAACAGGAGTCCCCCGCATGTCGATCCAGGTCGAAGACTATTTCGAGAAAAGCACCTTCGCCAAAATGAAGGCGTTCGCCGACAAGCAAGAAACCCCGTTCGTGCTCATCGATACCGCCATGATCAGTCAGGCCTACGATGACCTGCGTGCCGGTTTCGAATTCGCCAAGGTTTACTACGCGGTCAAGGCCAACCCGGCCGTCGAAATCATCGACCTGCTCAAAGAGAAAGGTTCGAGCTTCGACATCGCCTCGATCTACGAGCTGGATAAAGTGATGGACCGCGGCGTTGGCCCGGATCGCATCAGCTACGGCAACACCATCAAGAAATCCAAGGACATTCGCTACTTCTACGAGAAGGGCGTGCGCCTGTACGCGACCGACTCCGAAGCCGACCTGCGCAACATCGCCAAGGCCGCTCCGGGTTCGAAAGTCTATGTGCGCATTCTGACCGAAGGCTCGACCACCGCTGACTGGCCTCTGTCGCGCAAATTCGGCTGCCAGACCGACATGGCGATGGATCTGCTGATCCTGGCCCGTGACCTGGGTCTGGTGCCTTACGGCATCTCCTTCCACGTGGGTTCGCAACAGCGCGACATCTCCGTGTGGGACGCCGCGATTGCCAAAGTGAAGGTGATCTTCGAGCGCCTGAAAGAAGAAGACGGCATCGAACTCAAGCTGATCAACATGGGTGGCGGCTTCCCGGCCAACTACATTACCCGCACCAACAGCCTGGAAACCTACGCTGAAGAAATCATCCGCTTCCTGAAGGAAGATTTCGGTGATGACCTGCCGGAAATCATTCTGGAACCGGGCCGTTCGTTGATCGCCAACGCCGGTATCCTGGTCAGCGAAGTCGTACTGGTTGCACGCAAGTCGCGCACCGCCGTCGAGCGTTGGGTCTACACCGACGTGGGCAAGTTCTCCGGCCTGATCGAAACCATGGACGAAGCCATCAAGTTCCCGATCTGGACCGAGAAGAAAGGCGAAGTCGAAGAAGTCGTGATCGCCGGTCCAACGTGCGACAGCGCCGACATCATGTACGAGAACTACAAGTACGGCTTGCCACTGAACCTGGCCATCGGCGACCGCTTGTACTGGCTGTCCACGGGTGCGTACACCACCAGCTACAGCGCTGTTGAATTCAACGGCTTCCCGCCGCTGAAATCGTTCTACATCTAAGCGTCAGCGCTCATAAGAAAACGGCATCCATTGAGATGCCGTTTTTTTTGCATTTCAAAAACTGAATCGCAGGATATAGGCGAACGTGTAGTCCACCAGACGTTGCGCCTCACGGGCAGAACTGGCAGCTGATTGACAGGACACCTTCATACGCCGAGGTGACTGATTTGCCTTCAAACCCCGGACTTCCCGAACCGTGGCGTTCAGAAGGCCAGACAGGCGTGAGCAATAAGCGCCCATATTGCCTGCCGAGAGAATCGTCGTGTTGTAAGCGCGTCGATGCCATTCAAGGCTGCTTCTTGCCGAGGCCAGACGGCTCTCATCTCTTAGCGCGCTGTTGAGTGTCTCGGGAAGTGTTCTGGAGGCTCCTTTGATCAGCAGCCCTTTTCGTTTCGCGTATTCGTACGTCCTCATGTTCATGAAGTCCATGAACCGGGGGATGGTCTGTTTGGCGCAAACGATGATGCGCTCGCATTCTGCCTGTTGTCGTCTGAATGCCTCTTCGTGACGTGACAGGTCCTGCGTGATTTGCCTGATCCGGCTGTCGAACGGGTTGCTGTCCAACAGGGAAATCGCCTCGCTCAGTGTCTTCTTGGTGTCTTGGTGGATCGCGCGAATCTGCGTCGCACTGGTGCGCCAGAGCGGAGCGCCCTGCCGCGCCGTCGCAACGGTCTGATCCATCGCGGGCTCTTTGTATTTGCCGTACTCGGCCTGTGGCACCAGGTCGAGTTTGATCTTGAAGGCTTCGATGTACTGAGGAAGCTTATCGAGATAGCCGATGTTGAATCCAAGATAAGCGACGTCTTCGGAATCGATGAGATGCGTTGTCATTGTGCGCCCTCCTTGGCGTTACAGATGGTCATTGATGCCCGTAATCTCTGCGGAACTCACGGTCGGCGTCTTTGAACACCTTCAGCAACAGGTCCGCCTGGGTTTTGATTTGCTCCCAGGGCTTGGCGACCTGATTGAAAGCGTTCAGCAAACGACGAAGACCCAGTGTGCTGTCGATCTTGCCTGCCTCTTGAACCGAATGTTTCAGGTACGTGTCCAGGGCCGCCCATACGACCGCCATGTTCGTGGTCGCAGTGTAGGCGTCGACAATGACCAGATTAAGGTCCTGCACATCATTGCGTACCCGCTGCAATGAGGCGTGGATAGTGTTTTTCTGCGACAACAGATCGATGCTTTTCTCTTGTTGCAGGCGCAGCGCATTGATCTGTTTGCGCACCTTGTCGGCATCGATGCCGTAGTAGATGCCCAGGCCAATCAGCGCAAAACTTGCGCCAACCGATTTCTTGACCAAGGTCTGGTATTCCCGCTGCATTTCCTCGATATCACTGGCACGTCGATTGATGGCGTTGTTCAGGTCACGAATGTCCTGAGGCAACGAGTGGGTGTCGATGCTTTTTAACTTGCCCGTCAAATCACGCATCACGTCCGCCGACAATTGATCGGAGAAAGTATCGAGGCGACGTTTGAGCGCCACTGTCGCATCCTGGCGGCGCAGGACGAGGGTAGCTACCTCTTGAACGTAGTGCAGGAAATCCGCGTGATCTTCCGGAGCCAATGCTTCGGAAGACTTGGCCTTGATTTCGTCGTAAAGCTGCTGGGCAGCTTTTCCATACACCTGCATCTGATCGGCGAATACCCACAACTCACTGCCGACGTTCATGAGGTCGGTGCGAAGCGGATTCCATTGTGATGCATGACGATGAATGCGGCTGAAACTTGCCTGAAAATCCTTGGCTTCGAGATTAGGGCCCGCACCTTTTTCGTAACCGAGATACCCGACAACCTCTTTAAGCGTCGTCGGCAGCGCGAGGCCATAGGTTTCATAGCGCTTCAAATTGATCAATTGTTCTTTCGTCAGAATGAGGCCGGGCGCGCGAACGGCTTCTTTATCCGTGCCCGCCGCCGCAGCGATCAATGTGCCAGGCAGGCGCTGCGCCAGATCAAGTTTCTCCGTGCGAAGGGGTGCGTCATCCAGTCCATTGGAAGGGTTCATCATGTTGATCCTGTCATGAGAGGAAGTGCGAGAGAGGCAGGGCTGGTGTGAGTCCAGCGGCCTCAGGTAAGAAGCCGGGACGAACAGGCTTCGCTCTTCCCGGCCGGCGCTGTTCAGCGCTGAAGATGAATGTCAGGGGATCACTTTCAGATGTTTCGCCAGTGCCAGCGCGTCTACGATGAGTTGAGCGATAGTGTCCTGATTCTCAGCATTGACAGCGCTGTGCGTGCTCAGGAAAGAGCGCTTGGCGGTAACGATTTTTTCGAACTCGGCGATGTACTGCGCGCGGTGATCGTCGAAATCATGGCATGCGACGATCAGCTGTTTTTTGGACGTGACCAGACGCAGTTCATGGGCCTTTTCCTGAGTGCTGGCGATCAGCGCATCGATCTGCTTGCGCAGCGCGTTGCGGGCTTCGACCATGCCGAGGTAGTTGATCAGGCCTTCGGCTTTTTCCAGGATCTGTTGCACCAGTTCGATGGCGCCTTCCACGGCAATCAGTTGCGGTGGTGTCATGCCCAGTTTCACCAGCTCCTGCGCGGTCAACGCTGTGTCTTTCGCCAATGCGCTGAAACCCTTGGCTTCGATCACCGCCATTGCGTCTGTCAGCGCTTTTCGCTTTTCTTCCAGCGCAGTCTGGCGTTCCTTGATTTCCAGCACTTCCGACGGCAAACGCGCTTGATCGTCTTCGAGTTGCTTGATGTACGACTGGGTGGCGGCGCGGTCAATGGGACTTGCCAAGGCGGTTATCAAATTGCTGAGCGTCATCTCTTTCTTGCCGACGATACCCAGGATGGTTTCAACTCGATGAACGATGTCCTCGATGATTTCTTCCTTATCGGACTCGGGGGCGCTCTGGAACTCCTCATGAAGTTCGCGGAGTGTGCCAACGTTGATGCCTAACAGGATATCCATCGATTGGGCGATGTCGCGAAGCTTGGAATGTGCGTTACGTAGCGAACGATCCAGATCAGAGATTCGGTTATGCAATGATGGCAAGTACTGCGTCTGGGTGAAAAGCCGCTTCACCTCAATGGTGGCGTTCGATGCTTGGGTCTTCGCCTGTTGCAGCGCGTGGATGTCCAATTCGGGGTAATCGGCGCGGGTCGGGAATCGGGAAATAGTGCTCATGGTTTAAACTCCGTAATCTTCTCTGAATTCGCGGTCAGCTTCAGCAAACACGCGTTCTAATTTTTTGGCGTCCACCTCGATGGTTTCCCACGGTTTAACCACCAGGTTGAATTGATTTTTGAACCGGCGCATGGACAGCGCATCGTTGATGCCTTTGACTTCAGCTGCGGAACTGGCGATGAATGTGCCCAGCGAGTTCCAGACACTGATCAGGTTCTTGGTGGCGATGTCAGCGTCAATCACGATGAGGTCAAGGTTCTGAAAGTCCATCCGAACCCGGCCAAGCGACGCCAGGATCCGGTTCTTTTGCGCCATCAGCGCGATGTCCTTTTCCTGCTCTTCGGTCAACTTATTGCGTTCTTTTCGGATCTTTTCGGCTTGAACACTGGAGTAAATCATCATGACCAGATTGCCCGCGACGGCACCGATGGCCTGCTTGACCAGTTCTTTGTATTCCTTGTTTTTCTCTTCGATGGCCAGTGCGCGGTTATCGATTTTTACTTGCAGTGCTTTGATTTCGCTACCGAGCTTGTTGTTGTCAATGAGTGACAGCTTGAACTTGATGGCTGGGCCTACTTGTTCAGACAATTGTCTGCCAAACGCGTCAAGACGCTGTTTGATACGAAGGGCTTCAGTTTCCTGCTCTTTCACTTTATTGAGAACCTGGTCCAGGTAATAACCCAGGTCATTGCGATCTTCGGCCTCAATGCCCGGGAATTTTTTGCCCAGCTGAAGTTCGACTTTGCGCAGGTCTTCAAGTGTCTTGATGTTGTATTTTTCGATCAGACCCAGTGTCTTTATGTCGTCGAAGACCTCTTGCATGCTTGCGCCATAGACCTGGATGGAGCCGGCGAACACCACGAGTTTGGTGTTGACGGTCAGCAGATCTGTGCGCAGAGGATTCCACAGTCGGGCGTGGCCGTTGATGAGTGTGAACGTCTGCTGAAAGTCAGCAGCCTCCAGGCCACGGCCCGCGCCCCTTTCGTAACCCAGATAGGCAATGACGTCTTTCAGAACGGTGGGGAGTGCCAAGCCGGCAATCTCGTATTTCTTGAGGTTTTTGACCTGCTCTTTGGTCAGGATCAGCCCGGTGTCTCGGGCATCGTCTTGCGGGGTCGCTACCGATGAGCCAAACAGTCTCGCAGGATCGTTTGCTGCGTCGGTCGCAAGGTTTTCTGCAAATTGAGACATATCATTAGTCCTTTAATGATGTCGCGTTACTTTTCTGAAGTTAATAAATGCTTCAGATGCAGAGTGTTTAATGTGTCTGCACGAGAAGGAGATTAAGTTGTGCTTTTGAAGAGGTCAAAGCGGAAAAATAGTCTGTGCCTGTAGGACAATTCAGGATTGTGAAAGAGAGAGTCGAGTTCGCTCAATTAAATCAGGGGGGGAAGATGTGATTGCAGGTGTTTTGAAATTTCATTCAGGCAAACCGAGTTACATATTTCGCCCCTCAATCGTTTAAAAGTGCACGATATTCCGCCGCGTCTTCCTGATTGCCCATCTCTGCCGCACGTTGATGGTAATCCAGTGCCAAGGCGCGAACCTGCGGGTGCCTCGCTTGCAACAGCGTCTTGCGGCTCACGCGCAAGTAGTTGAGGTTGCCTATTTGAAGGGCTGTTTTTAGCCAAACGACCGCTTCTTCGATTCGCCCATGATCGGCGAGCACGGCGGCATGGCTGAACTGCCCACGAAAATCACCAGCCTCTGCCGAGCGGCGATACCAGTCGTGCGCGGCCTGCACGTCCTGTTCACAACTCACGCCTTCTTCGAGATAGCGGCCCAGCAGGTTCATAGATTTGGCGTGACCCATGTGCGCAGCCTTGCGATAACACGCCAGGGCGCGGGCCTGATCCTTGTTGACGCCGCGCCCGGTCGCCAGCAGATTGCCGTAGTTATAAAAGCCCCAATCCAGTTCGACTTCTGCGGCTTGCCGGTAATACTCGGCAGCCTTGGTGGCATCGGGTTCGCAGCCCCACCCGTGCTCGTGGCAACGCCCAGCCATGTTGGTGGCCATCGCATGACCGTTGCGCGAGGCGATCTGAAACCAGATCAGGGCCAGCGCTGCGTCCTGTTCGATGCCGGTGCCGTCCAGCAAAATCTGACCCAGCAACGCCTGAGCCTCGACCATGTTCTCCTGCGCCGCAATCAGGATTGCCCGCGCTGCGCTTGCAGGGTTTTCCTGAAGCATGTCACGCAGTTGTTGGCCGTTCAGCACGTCTTCCCGTCGCAGTGTCCAGCTCATGAGTCAGACCTCGACCCATTGGCGCAGCAGGTTGTGGTAGGTGCCTGTGAGTTGAATTAATGACGGGTGATCGGGCACGTCACGGCTGAGCTGTTGAATGGCCGTGTCCATTTCGAACAGCAGCGTGCGATGACCGTCGTCGCGCACCAGGCTTTGCGTCCAGAAAAACGACGCGTAGCGGGCGCCTCGTGTCACGGCGTTGACTTTGTGCAGGCTGGTGGCGGGGTAGAGCAGCATGTCGCCCGCAGGCAGTTTGACCGAGCGGGTGCCGAACGTGTCCTGAATCACCAGTTCGCCGCCGTCATAGTCGTCCGGGTCGCTGAAGAACAGCGTCGACGACAGATCAGTGCGCACGCGCTCGATGCTGCCCTTGGCCTGACGCACGGAATTGTCGATGTGGAAATCAAAACTGCCGCCGCCGGTGTAGCAGTTCACCAATGGGGGAATCACCTTATGGGGCAGGGCGGCGGACATGAACAGCGGGTTCTGCCACAGCCGCTCAAGCATCGCGGCGCCGATTTCCTTGGCCAGCGGATGACCTTCAGGCAATTGCAAATTGTGCTTGGCCTTGGCCGACTGGTGCCCGGCGGTGATCTTGCCGTCCGCCCATTCGGTCTGCTCCAGGGCTTCGCGGATGCGCAGCACTTCCTCGCGAGTGAACAGGGCGGGAATGTGTAGAAGCATGGCCAAAGCTCAGGTGCAAAAAGGTAACGAATGGTAGTGATTCTTATTGGCCGTGTAAAACCCTGCGAGCCCTTGTAGACGAATGAGCGACGAAAATCCGTAAAGCTAAATTGTAAAGATTGTAAGTTTTATGCGAATACAAATTATTCCCAACTATATTTCGCGACCTCAACATTCCTTGGGGAAGGAAATCATTTATGTCGCGCCTCTCATTACAACCGTCTGTCAGCTCACCACGACTACTCGTCTCGGCTATCGGCATGGCCGTGACTGCCATGTCGGCCTCGCAGATGGCCCATGCAGCCGAGGAGTCAGAGAAAGCCAACAGCGGTGCCATTTCGCTGGGCGCGACCAGCATTACCGGTGAGGCCCAAGACTCCACCGACTACAAGACCGAAAAAAGCGCTTCGCAGAAATACACCGCGCCGCTGAAGGACACGCCGCGTTCGGTCACCGTCATTCCTCAGCAAGTGCTGAAAGACACCGCGGCCACCTCGCTGCAAGACGCGCTGCGCACCGTGCCGGGCATCACCTTTGGTGCCGGTGAAGGGGGCAACCCCCAGGGCGATCGTCCGTTCATTCGGGGGTTCGACGCGCAAGGTGACACTTACATCGACGGCGTGCGTGACACCGGTGCGCAGAGCCGTGAAATCTTCGACATCGAATCGATCGAAGTGAGCAAGGGCCCGAACTCGGCCATGGGCGGTCGCGGTTCGGCGGGCGGCAGCATCAACCTGGTCAGCAAGTTGCCGAAAGCCAACGATTTCACCAACGGCGCGTTCACCTACGGCACCGACCAGACACGCCGTTACACCCTGGACGTGAACCGCAAGTTCCTCGACACCGCAGCGTTCCGCTTGAACCTGATGAGCCACGAGCAAAACGTTGCCGGCCGCGACGCGATCAATTACGACCGTTGGGGCGTGGCACCGTCGGTGACCTTCGGCTTGGGCACTGAAAACCGCCTGAACCTCAGCTACTACCACGTTGAAGGCAATGACCTGCCGGATTCGGGGATTCCGTATGGCTACGGCTCGAACTCCCCTACGGCGCCCCATGTGCACGACAAGCCCAACGACGGGGGCAACAGCAACAACTTCTATGGCCTGAAAGATCGCGACTTCCGCAAGACACGCAGCGACATCTCGACCATCAGCTTCGAGCATGACTTCAATGAAGACATGACGCTGAAGAACACCTTCCGTCATGGCAACGTGGGGCAGGACTACATACTGACTCAGCCGGACGACAGCCAGCACAACGTCAACACCCGTGGCACCGTCTGGCGCCGTGCCAATGCCCGGGTCAGCACCACTGAAACCACGACCAACCAGACCGACCTGTTCGGCCAGTTCCAGCTGTTGGGGTTCAAGAACAGCTACTCCACCGGTATCGAACTGACCCGCGAAGTCAGCAAGGTGAGCGGTTATACCTTTGCCAACCCGGCGAACACCAACCCGACGGCAGCCTCTCCGGGTGGCGTCGGTTGCCAGGTGGGTGAAGTCTACGGTGGCACTTGTACGTCGCTGAGCAATCCGAATCCGGATGACGCTTACGGTGGCACCATTGCCCGTAACTACAAAGGCACCAACACCATCGGCTTCACCCGTTCGCTGTATGCCTTCGATACCATCGAGCTGAGCCCGCAATGGCAGGTCAACTTGGGCACGCGTTTCGACAATTTCGATACCTCGGCCAAGGCTGACAGCCTCACCGCCGCGACCACTCGCAGCAAGAACAACAGCAATTTCTGGAACTGGCAGGCGGGTATCGTCTACAAGCCCGTCGAGAACGGCAGCATCTACACCTCGTTCGCGACGTCGGCGACCCCGCCGGGCGGCATGCTCAACGAAGGCATTGATGGCAACGGCCTGGTTGCGGACGGCGGCACCCTGACCAGCGACCTGGAACCGGAAACCACCAAGAACTACGAGATTGGTACCAAGTGGGACTTCCTCAATGAGCGCCTGTCGCTGACGGCGGCGGTGTTCCGTACCGAGAAGGAGAACACTCGGGTATTGGTGAGCAGCAACACGTACGAGAACGCCGGTAAATCCCGCGTTGACGGTGTGGAACTGTCCGCCAGCGGCAAGCTCACCGACCAATGGCAAGTGTTCGCAGGCTATAGCTATCTGGACAGCGAACTGGTGTCTTCCGGTCTGGTCGGCCGTAACGGTGCTGTGACGGCGGGCGCCGCTTCGCAGGATGGCAACGAAATGCCGAACACGGCCAAGCACAGCGCCAGTCTGTGGACCACGTATGACGTTACCCCGAAGCTGACGATTGGCGGCGGCGCGTTCTACGTCGGCCAAGTCTGGGGTGATACGGGCAATACGGTCTACGTACCGTCCTACACCCGCTACGACGCCATGGCTTCTTACAAGCTGACCAAGAACGTCGACCTGCAACTGAACGTGCAGAATCTGACCGACAAGACCTATTACGACAAAGCTTTCTCGACGCACTTCGCCAACCAGGCAGCCGGTCGTACCGCTCTGCTGACCACCAACTTCCACTTCTGATAAAGAAGCGGAATCGAGAAGCCCCACCTGCCCTTGGCGGGTGGGGCTTTTGTGTGTCGAGCGAGTGATGGTTTTCGCATGGCTTGCGGACGTCGTCGAAATTGGGCTTGGCGCAGCTGTTTGTGTCCTGCCTGAAAGCTAATAAAGAATCAGCCACGCATGAGAATGCATTCCGTTTGTGCGCATAATGCGCGCTGCAGCGGGTTATCGAGGTGATCGAGGGTGTTGAAGAAGGTCCTGTTTCAAGTGCATTGGTTCTTCGGGATCACGGCGGGTCTGGTGTTGGCGCTGATGGGCATCACCGGGGCGCTGTATTCCTTTCAAGAGGAAATCATTGATGCGCTCAATCCCGACACGCTGTTCGTGCAGCCGGGCGAACATCGTCTGTCGCTGGCCGAGATGGTCAGCAAAGTCGAAGCACAGGGCCATGACACGGTCTCGATGTTTCGTATCGAAACCGAGGGCAACCGGATCGCTCAGGTCTGGTTCAAACCCGCCCCCGGCGAACGTCGGGGTGTGATGCACAATTTCGACCCCTTCACCGGCGCATTCAAGGAAGACGCGGTCGGTCAGGATTTCTTCGGTTTCATCCTCAACGTGCACCGCTTCCTGGCCGCCGGTGAATACGGCAAGCAAGTCACCGCCGCATGCACGCTGATCCTGCTGTTCTTCTGCCTGTCCGGTTTGTACCTGCGTTGGCCTCGCCAAGCGTTGAACTGGCGCGTCTGGCTGACGCTGGACTGGGCGAAGAGGGGGCGCAGCTTCAACTGGGACCTGCACTCGGTGTTTGGCACCTGGTGCCTGATCGTTTACCTGCTGCTGGCGATCACGGGCCTCAACTGGTCCTACGACTGGGTCAGCAATGGCCTGAACACACTCATCGGCGACCCTCCCGTGGCGGGCGAACAGCGCCGTGGCGGGGGAGGGCCGCGACCTGGGCCGGGCCCGAAAGACGCGACACCTGTCGATACTCCGGCGCCGGACTACGCTGCCATTTGGGCCACGATCCAGAAAGCCGCTGGCCCGGACCTGAAGACTTACAACCTGCGCATGCCTCAGGCGCCGGGTCAGATGGCAACGGTCTTCTACCTTCTCAAAACAGCGCCGCACCCGCGTGCGCTGAACCAGATCACCCTCGACCCGGTAAACGGCCAACTGAAAGCCAACACGCGCTACACCGACAAGGGCTACGGCGCGCAGCTGCTGGTGAGTAACTACGCGCTGCACACGGGCAGTTACTGGGGCCTGACCGGGCGTCTCGTTATTACTCTTGCTGCGCTGATGATGCCGCTGTTTTTCATCACCGGCTGGTTGCTGTATCTGGACCGACGTCGCAAGAAGCTTGAAATCCGCAATGCTCGGGGCGAGGTCGCTGGTTCGACACCTGGCGCTTATGGCAGTCAAGGCCCGGCGTGGCTGATTGGCTTCGCCAGCCAGAGCGGTTTCGCCGAGCAACTGGCGTGGCAGACGGCGGGGCAGTTGCAGTCGGCGGGTTTGCCGGTGCGCGTGCAACGGCTGGCAGACGTGACGGAGCAGGACCTGAATCAAAGCCGCAACGCCTTGTTCGTGGTCAGCACGTTTGGCGACGGCGAGGCGCCTGACAGCGCACGGGGTTTCGAGCGCAAGTTGTTGGGTCGCCCGCTGGACCTGGAAAACCTCAATTACGCAGTCCTGGGGTTGGGGGATCGTCAATATCAACAGTTCTGCGGGTTCGCTCAGCGCCTGCACGACTGGTTGACCGAACGTGGCGGCAACACGCTGTTTGCCCCGGTTGAAGTGGACAGCGGCGACAGTGCTGCCTTGAAACATTGGCAGCAACAGTTGGGAGAGCTGACTGGCTCGACACCGGCCAACGCGTGGACAGCGCCGGAGTACGAAAACTGGGTGCTGGCGCAACGGGATTGGCTGAACCCTGGCAGCGTTGGTTCGAAGGTGTTTTTGCTCGGTCTGATTTCAGCTTCCGACACGCAGTGGCAGGCCGGTGATCTGATCGAAGTGTTGCCACGCAACGCATCCTTGGCGGTCGAGCGATTCCTGGCCGGGTTGGGCATTGCAGCGGACACTCCGGTCACGGTCGATGGCTTGAATGAAACGCTGGGTCAGGCGTTGAGCAGTCGCCAGTTGCCTGCCAATCGCAGCCATCTGGTCGGACTGCACGCGCAGGCGCTGGTCGACGCGCTGGTGCCGTTGGCCATGCGCGAATACTCGATTGCGTCGATTCCCGAAGAGGGCTCGCTGCAACTGATCGTTCGTCAAGAGATTCATCCTGACGACAGCCTTGGCTTGAGTTCTGGCTGGCTCACCGAGCACGCGGCCGTGGGAGACGCGATCAGTCTGCGGGTACGTCGCAACAGTGGTTTCCACTTGCCGGCCGAGTCGGTCCCCATGATTTTGATCGGTAACGGAACAGGACTGGCGGGGCTGCGCAGTTTGCTCAAGGCCCGCATTGCCCAAGGCGAACCACGCAACTGGCTGCTGTTTGGCGAGCGTCATCTGGCTCACGACTTCCATTGTGGCGATGAGCTGAACGGCTGGCTGGCGTCGGGTGATCTGGCGCGGCTGGACCTGGCGTTCTCCCGTGATCAGGCGCAGAAAGTCTATGTGCAGGATCGCCTGCGGGAAGCTGCTGACGAGCTGCGTGTCTGGCTGGCCGAGGGGGCCGCGATTTACATTTGCGGCAGTCTGGAAGGCATGGCGACGGGCGTTGATGAGACGTTGAGGGCGTTGTTGGGAGAGCAGGCGGTTCAGGCGCTGATCGAACAGGGGCGCTATCGCCGGGACGTTTACTGAGGGGGGTAGCGGTTTTCAGAGGGTGGATGGCGTACAGAGATTTTCCGTGCGCCTTGGATCTCCTGTGGGAGCGAATTCATTCTGGGCAGCATCCGACGAGGGGCGAGTACATCCGACACATCTCTAGCGTTCAAAGCATCTTTCGCGAATGAATTCGCTCCCACAGGGACAGTGGCGCTGACGAGAAAATGGGGGCTCAGCTGAATCTCCTGTGGGCCCGGTGTACGTGTCACGGATGAGTGCCAAGCAGCCATAAAAAAGCCCCGCCGAAGCGGGGCTTTTGCTGTTCAGGCGTCGATCACGCCACGAACTGCTCCGCATAGTGGCAAGCCACCTGACGGTTATCCACGGTGCGCAGTTCCGGAATCTCGGTGCTGCAGCGTTCGGTCGCGTACGGGCAGCGCTTGTGGAAGGCGCAGCCTGATGGCGGGTTCAGCGGGTTAGGCAGTTCGCCGACGATCTTGATCTTCGGCTTCAATGGGTCCGGGTGAATCGTCGGGGTCGCCGACAGCAGCGCCTGGGTGTACGGGTGCAGAGGGCGGTTATAAATCTCCTCCTTCGGCCCCATCTCGGCAGGACGACCCAAATACATCACCAGCACCGTGTCCGCCACATGCCGCACCACCGCGAGGTTGTGGGAGATGAACACGTAACCGGTGTTGAATTCCTGCTGCAAATCCATGAACAGGTTCAGCACCTGCGCCTGAATCGACACGTCCAGCGCTGACGTCGGTTCGTCCGCCACCAACACTTTCGGTTGCAGCATCATCGCGCGCGCCAGGGCAATACGCTGACGCTGACCGCCCGAGAACATGTGCGGGTAGCGCTGGTAATGCTCAGGGCGCAGGCCGACCTGCTTCATCATCGCCTGCACTTTCTCGCGGCGTTCTGCTGCCGACAGCTTGGTGTTGATCAGCAGGGGCTCGCCCAGTTGATCGCCGATCTTCTGGCGTGGGTTCAGCGAGGCGTACGGGCTTTGGAACACCATCTGCACGTCTTTGCGCAGTTGCTTGCGTTGCTCCTTGGTCGCGCCGTTGACTTCCTGCCCGGCGATTTTCAACGAGCCCGAGGAAGGCTCTTCGATCAACGTCAGGGCGCGGGCGAGGGTGGACTTGCCGCAGCCGGATTCACCGACCACCGCCAGCGTCTTGCCGGCTTCCAGTTCGAACGACACTCCGTTGAGGGCGCGCACGGTGGCGTGAGGTTTGAAGAAACCCTGGGATACATCGTAGTGACGGGTGAGGTCACGGGCGGTCAATACGATTTCGCTCATTACGCCACCTCCTGATTCAGCGGGTAGAAGCAGCGGGCGAGGCTGTTGGCTTTAGGGTCCAGCGCAGGGCGCTGTTGGCGGCAGGTCTCTTGAACGTACGGGCAGCGCGGCGACAGCAGGCAGCCGCTCGGACGGTCGTAACGGCCAGGGACGATACCCGGCAGCGTCGAGAGGCGCGCGGCGCCCATGCTGTGTTCGGGAATCGCGGCCAGCAGGGCTTCGCTGTACGGGTGCGCAGGCACGTCGAACAGACCGGGCACATGACCGACTTCCACCGCTTGCCCCGCATACATCACGCACACACGCTGGGCGGTTTCGGCCACGACGGCGAGGTCGTGAGTAATGAGCACCAGGCCCATGTCCTGCTCTTTTTGCAGGGCCAGCAACAGGTCCATGATCTGAGCCTGAATGGTCACGTCGAGCGCAGTGGTCGGTTCGTCGGCGATCAGCAGTTTCGGTTCTCCGGCAATCGCCATGGCAATCGCCACACGCTGGCTCATACCGCCCGAGAGTTGGTGCGGGTAAGCCTCCAGACGCTGTGCGGCGCCCGGGATTTCAACCTTCTGCAGCAGCTCCAGCGCACGTTGGCGCGCAGCGCGGCCCGACATGCCGAGGTGGGCGCGCAGCACTTCCTCGATCTGGAAACCCACGGTGTAGCTGGGGTTCAGGGCTGTCATCGGGTCTTGGAAGACCATCGACAGGTCTTTGCCGACGATCTGCCGACGCTGGCGCGGGCTCAACTTGAGCATGTCCTTGCCGTCGAAAATCAGGGAATCGGCGGTGACGATGCCGGGGTGATCGATCAGGCCCATCAGCGCCATCATGGTCACGGATTTGCCCGAGCCGGATTCGCCCACAATGGCCAGCACTTCGCCCTTGTCCACGGCCAGGTCCAGGCCGTCGACGACCGGGGTCGCAGTCGCATCGCCGAAGCGAACGTTGAGGTTTTTGATTTCTAAAAGTGGCATTCGGACGTCCTCAGGCGGCGTTCTTGAGTTTCGGGTCCAGCGCATCGCGCAGACCGTCGCCCATCAGGTTGATTGCCAGCACGCTGAGCAAAATGGTCAGACCCGGAAGGCTCACCACCCACCAAGCGCGTTCGATGTAGTCGCGGGCCGAAGCGAGCATGGTGCCCCACTCAGGCGTTGGCGGTTGTACACCCAGACCGAGGAAGCCCAACGCCGCAGCGTCGAGAATCGCCGAGGAAAAACTCAAGGTCGCCTGAACGATCAGCGGTGCCATGCAGTTCGGCAGCACGGTGATGAACATCAGGCGCGGCAGGGTCGCACCGGCCAGGCGGGCGGCGGTCACGTAGTCGCGGTTCAGCTCACCCATGACAGCAGCACGGGTCAGACGCACGTAGGACGGCAGCGAAACGATGGCGATGGCGATCACGGTGTTGATCAGGCCAGGGCCGAGGATCGCGACGATGGCCACAGCCAGCAGCAGCGACGGCAGGGCCAGCATGATGTCCATCAGACGCATGATGGTCGGGCCGAGGATTCTCGGGAAGAAACCGGCCAGCAGGCCCATGAGAATCCCTGGAATCAGCGACATCACCACCGACGAAAGGCCGATCAGCAGCGACAGGCGCGAACCCTGAATCAGACGCGACAGCAGGTCGCGACCCAGCTCATCGGTGCCCAGCAGGAACCGCCATTGACCGCCTTCGAGCCAGACCGGTGGGGTCAGCAGGAAGTCACGGTATTGCTCGCTCGGATCGTGAGGGGCGACCCACGGCGCGAACAGGGCGCAGAAAACGATCAGCAGCATGAACGCCAGGCCCGCGACGGCGCCTTTGTTCTTCGAGAAATGCTGCCAGAACTCTTTGTAAACGGACGGGTAGAGCAGGCTTTGATCGACTGCTACTACGGGAGTAGGTGTGCTCATAAAAAGTGATCTCAGCGCTGGTGACGAATGCGTGGGTTGGCAAAGCCGTAGAGGATGTCCACCACGAAGTTGACCAGAATCACCAGGCAGGCGATTAACAGGATGCCGTTCTGCACGACAGGGTAGTCACGGGCGCCAATGGCTTCGATCAACCATTTGCCGATACCCGGCCAGGAGAAGATCGTTTCGGTCAGCACTGCACCGGCGAGCAGCGTGCCCACTTGCAGGCCGAACACGGTCAGAACTGGGATCAGCGCGTTGCGCAGGCCGTGGACAAACACCACGCGGGCAGGCGACAGGCCTTTGGCGCGAGCGGTACGCACGTAGTCTTCACGCAGCACTTCGAGCATCGAGGAGCGGGTCATCCGGGCGATCACCGCCAGCGGAATGGTGCCCAGCACGATGGCCGGCAGGATCAGGTGACGCAGGGCGTCGATGAACGAGCCTTCTTCATCGCTGAGCAGGGTGTCGATCAGCATGAAGCCGGTTTTCGGCGGAATGTCGTACAGCAGATCGATACGTCCCGATACCGGGGTCCAGCCCAGCGATACCGAGAAGAACATGATCAGGATCAGGCCCCACCAGAAGATCGGCATCGAGTACCCCGCCAGGGAGATGCCCATCACCCCATGGTCGAACAGGGACCCTCGTCGCAAGGCCGCGATGACACCGGCCAGAAGCCCGATGATGCCAGCGAATATCAGCGCCGCAATCGACAGTTCCAGCGTCGCCGGGAACAGCGAAGTGAATTCGGTCCACACGCTCGTGCGCGTCCGCAGCGATTCGCCCAGGTCGCCATGGGCGAGCTTGCCGACGTAATCGATGTATTGCGCATAAAGGGGCTTGTTCAGGCCAAGACGTTCCATGGCTTGGGCGTGCATTTCCGGATCGACCCGGCGTTCACCCATCATGACTTCGACCGGGTCGCCCGGAATCAGGCGAATCAGTGCGAAGGTCAGCAAGGTGATGCCGAAGAAGGTGGGTATCAGTAACCCCACTCGGCGAGCGATAAAACTAAACATCTTCTCGTGTACCTCATCTGCCGGTTAGGCGTGTTCCAGCGGGGTTCGTTTTTGCGAACCCGCCGGATTCTTCTTCTACTTCACCTGGGTGGTGGCGAAGTTATTAGTGGTCAGAGGGCTAATGTGGTAGCCCTCTACGTTCTTGCGCATTGCGGTGAACATCTTGGTGTGCGCCATGCTGATCCATGGCTGATCCTGATTGAAGATCACTTGTGCCTGCTCATAGAGCGCAGCACGTTCGGCCGGGTCGGTTTTTTCCCGTGCCTGATCGATCAGGGTCTGGAACTTCTCATTGCACCAGCGAGCGTAGTTCTCGCCGTTTTTGGCGGCTTCGCAGCTGAGGTTCGGCGTCAGGAAGTTATCAGGGTCGCCATTGTCGCCTGCCCAGCCCGCCGACACCATGTCGTGCTCGCCGTTTTTGGCACGTTTGAGCATTTCGCCCCATTCCATGACGCGAATATCTAACTTAATGCCGACTTTCGCCAAATCCGACTGCATCATCTGCGCGCCCAGCATCGGGTTCGGGTTGGTTGGACCGCCGCCGTTGCGGGTGAACAGGGTCAACACGGTGCCGTCCGGAACGCCTGCTTCCTTAAGCAAGGCACGTGCCTTGTCCAGATCGTGGGCCGGATTCTTCAGGGTTTTGTTGTAGCCCAGCAGGGTGTCCGGGTACGGGTTGACGCCGACCGTGGCATTGCCCTTGCCGAACAACGCGTTGACGTAGGCTTCCTTATCGAAGGCGATGTCGATGGCCTTCCGCACCCGCACGTCGCTCATGTACTTGTGGGTGGTGTTCATCGCGATGTAGGAGGTGGTCATCGCGTTCAGCTCGTCGACCTTCAGGTTCGCGTCGTTCTTGATACTCGGAATGTCGTCTGGCTTGGGATACAGCGCGACCTGACACTCGTTGGCCTTGAGCTTTTGCAGACGCACGTTGTTGTCGGTGGCGATGGCCAGAATCAGGGTGTCCGCTGGCGGTTTGCCACGGAAGTAATCCGGGTTGGCCTTGAAACGCACCTGTGCATCCTTGGCGTAGCGCTGGAATACAAAGGGGCCGGTGCCGATCGGCTGGCTGTTCAGGCCTTCGAGTTTATTGCTCTTGAGCAATTGATCGGCGTATTCGGCCGAGTAGATCGAGGAGAAGGCCATGGCAACGTCCGCCAGGAACGGTGCTTCGCGACGGGTCAGGGTGAATTTGACGGTGTTGTCGTCAACCTTCTCGACGTTCTTGAGCAGGTCTTTGAAGCCCATGCTTTCGAAGTACGGGAAACCCACGGTCGATTGTTTGTGCCACGGATGGTTCGGGTCCAGCTGACGCTGGAAGCTCCAGACCACGTCGTCGGCATTCATGTCGCGCGTCGGTTTGAAGTAATCGGTGGTGTGGAACTTGACGCCTTTGCGCAGGTGGAACGTGTAATTGAGGCCGTCTTCGCTGATTTCCCACGATTCGGCCAGGGCCGGCTGGATGTCAGTGCTGCCGGGCTTGAAGTCCACCAGACGGTTGTAAATGGTTTCCGCCGCAGCGTCAGCGGTGACGGCGGTGGTGTACAGCGCAATGTCAAACCCTTCCGGGCTGGCTTCGGTGCAGACCACAAGAGGTTTGGCCTGAACGCCGACCGCGGCGCTGAGCAGTGTCATTCCCAGTGCCAATGCGACTGCGTTGCGCAATGTTGCGAGTTTGAATGTCGATTTCAAGAAAACGCCCTCCGCAAGTGATGAAGCCATTACTCAGTGGGTGTTTCGGGGCATTAAGTTCTGTATGAACCTTGCCCCGAAACTGCCCAGCGGTTGATTAAAGGATGTTGAACGGGATGGTGGTCACCAGACGGAACTCGTTGATGTTGCCGTCAGCCTGGTTCGCACTCGCGCGGTGGGTGGTGTACGTGCCGCGCATGGTCGAGGCCTTCAGCGGACCGGACTGCAGGGTGTACGAGGCGCCTACGCCGTATTCGTAGTGGGTTTCGCCGTCCATGCTGCGCACGTCATAGGCGGTGCCTTTGTAGTGCGTACCGTCGATGTCGAAGCCGCGGGCTTGATAGACGTTGAACTTCAGGCCTGGCACGCCGTAGTCGGCCATGTTCAGCAGGTAGCTCAGTTGCACCGACTTCTCGTTCGGTCCGTTGAAGTCCGAGAGCAAGGAGTTGGCGAGGAAGATGGCGTTGCTGTCATGCACGTAGTCGAAGTAGGTGTCACCCTCGACTTCCTGATAGGCAATGCTGAAGCTGTGCGCCTTGTGGGTCGCGGTCAACGACAGGGAGTAGGTGTCGTTGTCGATCGGGCCCATTTTCTTCGAGCCTGAATCTTTGGTTTTGTAGTAGTTCAGGTTGGTGCTCAGGCCCAGGACGTCGGTGTCGCCCAGCTCGTGCAGGAACGAGAAATAGTACTGGTGCCAGAAATCCTGGACGTTCGAAGCGTAGAAGCTGGTCGTCAGGCTTTTGAACGGCTTGTAGTCGACACCGGCCATGTCCACGCGGTCGGCTTCGATGTTCGCGTTGGCGGTGTACTCGGAGCGGAACTTGGTCAGGCTCTGTTCGGAACGCGGTGAGACGCGGTCGAAGCTGCCAGCGGTGAACGACAGGTTATTGAACTCTTCGCTGAGGATGCTCACACCTTCGAAGCTCGACGGCAGCGCACGGTTACCGATGTAGGCCAGTACCGGCGTGTTCAGCGACTGGCGGCCGGCGGTCAGCGTGGTGTTGGAGATGCGTGCCTTGATGTTGCCAAGGCCCAGCTTGCTCCACTGGCCAACGGGGTCGCCGTTGTTCTTGGTCAACGTGCGGTTGGCGCCGCCCATCAGGTCATCCTTGTCGCGGTCCAGCGCAACGGCGTTGTAGACCGCCATCTGCGTGGCGAACCCGACGGTGCCCTGAGTGAAGCCCGAGCTGTAGTCAACGATGGTGCCTTGCACCCAGTTGATACGACGTGGGTCGCGATCGACCACGACGCCGTTCTCGCTGCGGCTGAAATTGCCACCGCGACGCAGCAGTTCATTGGCGTACCAGTTCTTGGTCGAACCGGTGATTTTCGAGTCTTCCAGAAAGCCTTTGGCTTCGCTCTGGGCGTTGGTGGTGGCCAGTGTCGTCGGGACGAACTCCTGACTGGTTGGCTCTGCCTGGGCCGCGACGCTCAAGGCGAGGGCGGAGAGGGCGAATACAGCGGTGCTGGCTTTTTTCACGTGTTGAAGCTCCCTTTTACATCTTTTATAGAGGCCGGTTTTTATGGAGGACCGGCTTTGATGAAGCGGCCTTGTGGGCCTTTTTTCGCTCGTTCCGCGGATTGCGGATAAAGCAGTGCCAAAGGCGAACATTCACCTGTGGCACAGTTGCTCGGGTTAGTCGGCGATGCTGACGCCGGAGAAGTTGTTGCGATTGAACGGACTGACCTGAAACCCCTGAACGTTTTTACGCAACGGCTGAATGACCGTGGAGTGAGCGATCGGCGTGATCGGCACCTGGCTCTTGAGGTAGTGCTGGGCTTGCTTGTAGAGGTCGATGCGCTGGTTTTTGTCCGCCGTGGACACGGCCGACTTGATCAGCGCGTCGTACTTCTCGTCGCACCACATCGAGTAGTTGTTGCCGCCAATGGAGGCGCAGCTGTACAGCGTGCCCATCCAGTTGTCGGGGTCACCGTTGTCGCCGGTCCAGCCGATCAGCGAGATGTCGTGCTCGCCGTTCTTGCTGCGCTTGAGGTACTCGCCCCACTCGTAGCTGACGATGGTCGCCTTGATGCCCACTTTGGCCCAGTCGGCCTGAAGCATCTGAGCCATCAGCTTGGCGTTCGGGTTATAGGGGCGCTGCACGGGCATGGCCCACAGGGTGAGTTCGGTGCCCTCCTTGACGCCGGCAGCGCGTAACAGCTCGCGGGCTTTTTCCGGGTTGTAGGGCGCGTCCTTGACGGTTTCATCGTAGGACCACTGGGTCGGCGGCATAGCGTTCTGCGCCAGTTGCCCCGCGCCCTGATACACCGCGTCGATGATCGCCTTCTTGTCCACCGCCATGTCCAGCGCCTGACGAACCTGCAAGTTGTCCAGCGGCGCATGGCGCACGTTGTAGGCGATGTAACCGAGGTTGAAGCCGGGTTTCTCGATCACCTGAAGATTCTTGTCTGCCTTGATCGACTCGACGTCGGCGGGGCGCGGATTGAGGGTGACCTGACACTCGTTTTTCTTGAGCTTCTGCACACGCACCGAGGCATCGGTATTGATGGCGAAGATCAATTGATCGATCTTCACGCGGCTCGGGTCCCAGAAGTGTTTATTGGCGACGTAGCGAATTTGCGAATCTTTCTGATAACGCTGGAATGCAAACGGGCCTGTACCAACGGGCGAATTATTGATCTCGCGAACATTACCCGATGCCATCAGTTTGTCAGCATATTCAGCCGACAGAATAGAGGCGAAGTTCATTGCAATGTTTTGAATGAAGGCCGCGTCCACTTTGTTCAGTGTGAATACGACCGTCATGGCGTCAGTCTTTTCCACTGACTTGATGTTCTTGTCCAGGCCCATGCTGGTGAAGTACGGGAACTCCGTCGGGTAGGCGACGCGGAAGGGATGATCCCTCTGCAACATGCGATTGAAGGTGAACAGCACGTCGTCGGCATTGAAGTCGCGGGTCGGCGTGAACAGCTTGTTGCTGTGGAATTTCACGCCAGGGCGCAGGTGGAACGTGTAAGTCAGGCCATCAGGCGAGATATCCCAGCTCGTCGCAAGCGCAGGCACCACGCTGGTTTCGCCGCGTTCGAACTCTGCCAGGCGGTTGTAGATCGGCTCGGCGGCGTCGTTGTCAGTGCCCGACGTGTATTGGGCGATGTCGAAACCGGCGGGGCTGCCTTCCGAACAAAACACCAGACTCTTGGTAGCCGCTTGTACGGTTGGAATAGTGGCTAATAGCCCAGCAGTGATTAACGAAGACACAACAATGTTTTTACGCATGACAATCCTTATCGTCTGGGACGTGTATCACTTTTCGATGATGCGGAAAATTCCGGGGCAATCGTTTGCGCAAATGGAATTGTCCGATCAGATAAACCGACCGACGGGAAAACGATAACTATCAGGTGCGGGAACTCAGGACGGTATGTCCGTCCGGCCGCACAGTAAATACTTCAGACTTCTTCGATATTTGTAGGAAAAGTGCATATCGTTAGTAGGCAATTTCTTTCAGCTGCACACTTACTCGTCTAACGATATTCATTTTCGTTTCTGAATCACGCACAAGACGACACGGTCGCGACACCCGAAGGTATCGCGACCGTGCAGTCACAGAGAGTTATTACTTACCGCTGACGCTCACGCCGTAGAACGAGTTCAGACCAAATGGGCTGATCTTGAAGTCCTGAACTTCTTTACGCATCGGCTGGTAAACAGTCGAGTGCGCAATAGGGGTCATAGGGACTGCGGCCTTGAGCAAGTGCTGAGCCTGTTTGTACAGCTCGGTGCGCTTGGACTGGTCGGTGGTTTCCTTGGCCTGGTGGATCAGCTTGTCGAAGCCGTCCTTGTCGCACCATTTGGCGAAGTTGTTGCCGTTGACCGCGTCGCAGCCGAACAGGGTGCCCAGCCAGTTATCCGGGTCACCGTTGTCGCCGCTCCAGCCAATCAGCATCGCGCCGTTTTCGCCGTTTTTGGCGCGCTTGATGTACTCGCCCCACTCGTAGGAAACGATCTTGGCGTTGATGCCAATCTTCTTCCAGTCGTTCTGGAGCATCTCAGCCATCAGCTTGGCGTTCGGGTTGTACGGACGCTGAACCGGCATCGCCCACAGGGTGATTTCGGTGCCGTCGGCCACGCCTGCTTTTTTCAGCAGTTCCTTGGCCTTGGCGACGTCGTACGGTGCATCCTTGATCGTGGTGTCGTAGGACCACTGGGTCGGTGGCATGGCGTTCACCGCCAGTTGGCCTGCGCCCTGGTACACCGCGTCGATGATGGCTTTCTTGTCGACCGCCATGTCCAGCGCCTGACGCACTTCCAGCTTCGCCAGCGGGTTAGGCTTGGTCTCGCCCTTGATTTCCGGCATCACGTTGTAGGCGATGTAGCCCAGGTTGAAGCCCGCCTGATCAGGCATCTTCAGCGCAGGATCGTCTTTCAACGGCTTCAGGTCGGCTGGACGCGGATAAGCGGTGATCTGGCATTCGCCTTTCTTCAGCTTCTGAGCGCGAACCGAGGCGTCGGTGGTGATCGCGAAAATCAGGTTGTCGACTTTGACGTCTTCAGGCTTCCAGTAGTCCTTGTTTCCGGTGAAACGGATGTTGGAGTCTTTCTGGTAGCTCTTGAACACGAACGGGCCAGTGCCGATCGGCTTCTGGTTGATGTCTTCCGGCTTGCCTTCCTTGAGCAGTTGGGCGGCGTATTCAGCGGACTGAATGGACGCGAAGCTCATGGCCAGGTTCTGGATGAACGCAGCGTCGACCACGCCCAGGGTCATCTTGACGGTGTGATCGTCGACTTTCTCGATCTTGGTGATGTTGGTGTCCATCGCCATGTCGGTGAAGTACGGGAATTCAGTCGGGTACGCCTTACGGAACGGATCGTCCTTGTTGATCATGCGGTTGAACGTGAACAGCACGTCATCGGCATTGAAGGTACGGGTCGGTTTGAAGTACGGCGTGGTGTGGAACTTGACACCTTCACGCAGGTGGAAGGTGTAGGTCAGGCCGTCCGGGGACACGTCCCAGCTAGTGGCCAGGCCTGGAATGACGGCGGTGCCGCCGCGTTCGAACTGGCTCAGACGGTTGAAAACGGTCTCGGCCGAAGCGTCGAAGTCGGTGCCGGTGGTGTACTGACCTGGGTCGAAACCAGCGGGGCTGCCTTCGGAGCAGAACACCAGGTTCGATGCTGCTTGAGCGAAGGGAGCGCTGGCGATCAAACCTGCGCCGAGGAGAAACGGAATGACCGCTTTTTTGAGCATGGTGGCCTCAGTTGTTGTCATTTTTTAGTTGAGGGTACGACCTTATGGGTCGGTCCCGCGGATACTTATGCAGGCGCCATACCCAAAGCAAGATGCTGGCGCCAAACAAGTGTCAAAGAGTGGCACGAACGTACACGAATGTCGCAAAAGTATAATTTTTGACGCGGTTGAACGTTTGCGTGTCGCATATCGGCATCTTTGTTGCGCGATTCTGGTGCATCGCGCCGTGGCAAATGCACCCGAATGTCCCGCAAGTGTTACTTCGCTGTTGATAAGCGATGGTGCTATTTGGCCACGCTCACCCCATAAAAGGGCGTCAGGCCAAACGGGCTGAGTTTGAAGTCCTGCACCTCCTTGCGCATGGGCTGAAACACTTTGGAGTTGGCGATCGGCGTAATCGGCACGTCGTTTTTCAGGATGTTCTGCGCCTGCTGATACAGCTTGATTCGCTCGTCGCGGTTGCTGGTCAGCTTGGCCTGGGTCACCAATTTGTCGTAGCTCGGGTTGCACCATTTGGCGTAGTTGCTGCCTTTCACCGCCGCACAGCTATAGAGCACGCCGAGCCAGTTGTCCGGGTCACCGTTGTCACCTGTCCAACCATAGATCATCACGTCGTGTTCGCCAGCCTTGGCGCGCTTGATGTACTCGCCCCATTCGTAGCTGACAATGTTGGCCTTGATGCCGATCTTCGCCCAGTCGGACTGAATCATCTGCGCTGACATCCGTGCGTTCGGGTTGGACGCGCGTTGCACGGTCATGGCCCACAGATTGATCTGCGTGCCCGGCGCGACGCCTGCTTCCTTGAGCAGTTGTTTCGCCTTGTCCGGGTTGTAAGGCGCGTCCTTGATATTCGGGTCATAACCCCATTGCGCAGGCGGCAGCGCGTTTTGCGCCAGTTGACCGGCCCCTTGGTACACCGCCTTGATGATCGCCGGCTTGTCGATGGCCATGTCCAGCGCCTGACGCACCTTGAGTTGATCCAGCGGCGGATGGGTCACGTTATAGGCCAGGAAACCGAGGTTGAAGCCGGGTTGGCTCAGCACTTTCAGGTTCGGGTCCTTCTGCGCTTCCTCGATGTCTTGCGGACGCGGATAGCCGCTGATCTGGCATTCGCCGGTCTTGAGTTTCTGCAGGCGGGTGGCCGCGTCGGTGTTGATCGAGAAGATCAGGTTGTCGAGCTTCACGTCCTCCGGCTTCCAGTAATCCTTGTTGCCGGTAAAGCGGATTTGCGCGTCTTTCTGGTAACGCTTGAACACGAAAGGACCGGTTCCGATCGGCTTCTGGTTGATCTCTTCGGCCTTGCCTTGTTTGAGTAGCTGCGCGGCGTATTCAGCGGACTGAATCGAGGCGAAGCTCATGGCCAGGTTCTGAATGAACGCGGCGTCGATGTTGTTCAGGTGAAATTTGACGGTGTGGTCGTCAACCTTCTCCACCTGCTTGATGGTCTTGTTCATGTCCATGTCGGTGAAGTACGGCGACTCGGACGGGTAAGCCTTGCGGAACGGATCGTCGGCGTTGAGCAGGCGATTGAAGGTGAACAGCACGTCGTCGGCATTGAAATCCCGCGTCGGCTTGAAGTAGTCCGTGGTATGGAATTTCACCCCATCGCGCAGATGAAACGTGTAGGTGAGGCCATCGTCGGAGACGTCCCATTTTGTCGCCAGGCCTGGCTCGACTTCAGTGCCGCCCCGCTTGAACTGGGTCAGGCGGTTGAACACGGTTTCAGCCGACGCATCGAACTCAGTACCGCTGGTGTATTGGCTGGGATCGAAGCCAGCGGGGCTGGCTTCGGAGCAATAGACCAAGGTGCTGGCCGCCTGTACCGACGGCACGCACAACGCCATCGCAGCAGCCAGAAGCAGGGGTTTGAAGGTGTTCTCCATGTGGACCTCATGCAAGTGCGGCATTCATGCCGGAATCATCGACGGATGATAGACCGCGCAGAATGCCGCAGCGTTGAGGGTTCGGAAAAGAAAACCGTCTGGCCTATTTGATGATGCCCAGTGACTCATAAAGCGCATAAAGCGCGGCGCCAGCGGACGTGAGCTTTATCAGTGCCCAGAGTGGCGACTCCTTGTCCAGGAACTCGCCTCTCATGAAGTTCAGATACGCAGCGCCATCTTTGGTCAGGCGATCGAGCGAGGCCTGTCCTGTATCAGCGAGGTGCTCATGAATGGCGCGCAGGTCGAGCTTCGAGGTGGCGCGGCGTACGTTTTCGGGGTTTTTCGTCGCCCATTCAGCGACTTGTGCATCCTGCCACTCACTGTTGTGGGGATGCTTGAAATAGTCGATAGCGATAGCAACGGGATCGGCCTGGGTGTCGCCGTTCCAATGATTGACCATTGCGGTGCCTACCGCTCTCACGGCTTCGGATGCCAGACTGCTTGCCAGCAGGTGCAGTGGGTGTTCTGCATGGTCCTTGGCCAGCTGTGAGTGAGTTGGATCAGTCGAGCCATTGTCGTGCGGATCTTCCCCATACCGGGTCTGCCAGTCCTTGATGTTTTCCCCGAATCGCGTAAGTACACCTTGCATGACGATGCCGAGGGCATTACCCAGCACCGAGGCAGGTCCTGTCAGATAGGCCACGCTTCGCTGAATGAACTCCGCGATGGGCAGGCTGACCCATTCATCACGAGCGTTCAGAAAGGCCTGGAAATGCTTGAGGTAGTCAGGGTTCTCGTGCTCTTCGAGAAGAATCAACAGCACCTGCTCGCGAGGGCTTCGGTCACCCGGTTTGGTCGGCATATAGGTGATGTCGTCGACCGAGAAAAGAATCTTGCCCAGTGGGGCGGCCACACTGGCCAGGACATCGGTGGAGCCGAACATCCCGGTCACGAGCGGCAGGCCCGCTTCACAGTCGGCGGGGGAGGTCCATGGCAGCACCTCGGAGTGGCCATTCTTGATCAGCGCCAGTTCCACGAAGTTGGAGTGAGCGAAAAAGTCTTCGAGTATGTGCAACGCCGAGCCAAAGGCGCGCAAACCCCAGGGCTTGCGCGGGTGCTCCATGGCAAATTGCAGCTGGCGTGCCATGAAGTCAACCGACCTGCCGATGTAGTGCTTCATCGATGTCGTGTAGTCAATTTGCAGGAGTGGATCGCCGTCGAACACCAGCGATTCGAAATCCTGGTCCCTTGACTTCGGGTCTGGGGTATTCCGGTCAATGACGCGCGGGTTGTCGATGTGCTCACTGGGGCGGTACACACCGAGCACATCGGGAGTCACTCTGTACAAATCCCCGCTACCCTGGCGAATCGCCCCGAATCGTTTGATGGAAAGCACGTCGACGATCCGGGTAAGGGCGTCACGGGACAGTACGTCGGGGAAGTCCTTGGGCGTATCGGCGGCCCGAATGATCTTGGGATCGAGCAGCTGCGAATAATCCCGCAGCCAGTTGCCAAAATAGATGGTGTCCAGTTCATAGGGGCTCATCTCCAGGTCGTACAGCACGGCCTCGATCGTCTCGTGGGTATGGTGATGTTCATCGCCATCACCTGCTTCAAAGCGTTCACGCTCTGGGTGCGGGTCGGGAGAGTTTGAGGTTTCGTTGAGGTTCGAGTGGCGCCACACGATGCGTACGCGCACTTTACTCCACTGGGTTTCGATATCCAGCGGGCGGGCTGACCCGAACCGGTAGCTGGCAACGCGCACGCGATCGGTGTCGAACTGGCCGAGCGTAGCCATCGCGAGGGAGAAACGAGTGCCCTCTTCACCGTTGGCATCCTTGGCGAGAGGGATCGAACCCTCTTCCAGATAATCGGCGAAGTCCTGACGCAGCACGTTATCGATGTGATGGCCGAACTCGTGCAGAAGAATATCCAGAAACTCGGCGACCCGAACGTCGCTAAGGGCGTTGTCGATCATTGAGGAATGAATGCGGATGACCCGCTCGCTGTTGCTGTAGTCGGCGAGATGATCGCCGTCCTCGATGAGGATGGCCGGGTTGTCGATTTCTCCGGCAAGCAGCCGGTCTTGCAGGGCGCAGTAAACGCTTTCGGGAATGTCCTGGCCAAAGATGCGCGCCATGTTCTCAATGAACCCATCGGCTGAAAGTGTCGTCGCCACCCGGGTCAGCAGGTCCAGGGCAAACGTGCTGTGCACGAGCGCCTCTGTCAGGTCGGGTTGGTCGAGGAAACGGGTTGTCGCAGGTTGAAAAGCCATGATGGATTCTTCCTTGAATCAGTAATAAACGACCGGTCAGGCGTTGCGGGTCCGGGGATATCCCGACCCATCAGACGCTCCGGTCGTGAAGGTGTTGTTGGTGGTACGGGTGTCGAGTGTACGGATTGCACGGGGCGTGGAAATCGGACAGGGCGCGGCGGTGTGTAGGATGCGCTAGCGCGTCGCAAGGGAAGGGGCGACAGATCGTCTGGAAAAGAGTGCAGCAGGGGGGAGGAAACTGCGGCAGCCCTTGGCTGCCGCGGGCAAGGATCAGGGAATCGCGACTTCGATCACGCCATCGGCGGTCACGCTGACCTGGCTGGTCCCGGCCTCGACATCCGGCGTTGGCGCGGCATCGGCGCGGGCCGCTTTCATCATCATGACTGGCGCACGCATATAAGGCTGTGGGTAGCCCGAGGTGTTGAGGCTCAGGTTCACCAGTTTATAGCCGCTGCCACCCAGGGCATCAGTGACCAGTTGTGCGCGGGCTTTGAATGCGGTGACGGCGTTTTTCAGCAAGGTGTCTTCGCTGGTTTTGCGCGCCGGGTCGGAGATGGAGAAGTCCATGCCGCCCATTTTCATATCACTGCCGAGCAGTTCTCCGGTGAGTTTGGAGAGAGCCGCGAAGTCGGGGCTTTCCAGTCGCAGTTCAGCGCGCTCACGCCAGCCGGTGATTTTCTGACCTTTGTCATCATAGATGGGGTAGCTGTTGCGGCTGCCTTGGCGAATCGTCACTCCCTTGACCTGACGGGCCTCGCCGAGGGCTTTGTTAAGGGATTCGGTGATCCCGGCGGCGAGCTTGGCCGGATCGGTATTCTGCAATTCGGTGTACACGGTGACGGTCATCAGGTCGCGCTGGACTTCCTGATTGACCTCAGCGCGCACGGACACCTGATTGTAATGAACGTCTTCGGCCATGACGCAGGCGCTGGCCAGCGCGGCGGCGCCAAAGGTAAGGGCAGTGGCAGTGGGGCGAAGGCTGAACATGTGAAACTCCTTGTTGGGCGAACCGTCCTGAGCGCAGGTGGGAGCGTTGCTGGACGGATGCCCATCAGACTGTGTTTCCGGGATCTTGTTCCAGCGAGGAACAAACGCAGAACCTCACTGTGGGAGCGAATTCATTCGCGAAAAAATGGCTAAGGCGACAGGGATACGTCGGTTGACTGTCCATTCGCGAATGAATTCGCTCCCACAGAAAGCGTTTGCAGCCTGAAGATCCCTCATCGCTGTGGCGCTTTGACGCACATTGACGGAAAGCGCTGTCGCATTGGTTATACTCGCTCGGATTCCCCTGGAGCGCTCATCAGGAGAGCTCATGCTCGCCCCCGTTCAATTGCTGTCTGCCACGCGCCAGAATCTCTGGCGACTGACGTTCATCCGCATTCTGGTGCTCGGTGCCCAAGCCGGTTCGGTAGGGTTCGCCTACCTGTTCAACCTGCTGCCTTTGCCTTGGCTCCAGTTGGACATCACCTTGGGCTTTTCCGCCATCGTTTGCCTTTTGACGGCGATCAGACTTCGCACGTCCTGGCCCGTGACCGAACTGGAATACGCCGTGCAACTGGCGTTCGACTTGTTCATTCACAGCGCGCTGCTGTTTTTCTCCGGAGGGTCGACCAACCCGTTCGTCTCTTATTATCTTGTGCCGCTGACGATTGCCGCCGTGACCCTGCCGTGGCGCTATTCGCTTATTCTCTCGGGCATCGCCTTGGCCTTGTACACCTTGATGCTGGCGAATTTCTATCCTGTCGAAGCCTTCGCCATCGCTCGGGAGAAGATGCAGATCTACGGCATGTGGCTGAGTTTTGCGCTGGCAGCGGGGGTGATCACCTTCTTCGCGGCGCGGATGGCCGAAGAACTGCGCCGTCAGGAACAGATGCGCGCCCTGCGCCGAGAAGAAGGCGCTCGCGATCAGCAACTGCTGGCTGTCGCGACTGAAGCTGCTGGCGCTGCGCACGAACTGGGCACGCCGCTGGCGACCATGAGCGTGCTGCTCAAGGAAATGCAGCAGGACCACAAAGACCCGGCGCTGCAAGAAGACCTGTCGGTGCTTCAAGACCAGGTCAAACTGTGCAAGGAAACCCTGCAACAGCTGGTTCGTGCGGCCGAAGCCAATCGCCGTCTCGCCGTGCAGGAGCAGACCGTCACCCACTGGCTCGATCAGGCGCTCAATCGCTGGCACCTGATGCGGCCCGAAGCCAGCTATCGTTTCCAGCGTCTGGGGCAGGGCGACGTACCGATGGTCGCGCCGCCTCCCGATCTGACCCAAGCGCTGCTGAACTTGCTGAACAACGCCGCCGATGCCTGCCCCGAAGGGCTGGAAGTGAGTCTGGACTGGAGCGCCTGGGAAATCAGCATCACCATTCGCGACCACGGCGCCGGGGTGCCGTTGGCGGTCGCCGAACAGATCGGCAAACCGTTTTTTACCACCAAGGGCAAAGGCTTCGGCCTGGGCCTGTTCTTGAGCAAGGCCAGCGTGACCCGCGCCGGTGGCTCGGTGAAACTCTATCCTCACGAGGAAGGCGGCACGCTCACCGAGCTGCGTCTGCCCCGGAACGCAACAGGAGATGAAGCATGACTGATGACATTCAGGTCGAGGGCGAAGAACTGCCGCACCTGTTGCTGGTGGACGACGACGCCACCTTCACTCGCGTGATGGCACGCGCCATGGCGCGCCGTGGTTTTCGTGTCAGCACCGCCAGTTCCGCCGAGGAAGGTCTGGTGCTCGCCCAGCAGGACATTCCCGACTACGCAACGGTCGATCTGAAAATGGAAGGTGACTCGGGTCTGGTGCTGCTGCCCAAGCTGTTGGAACTGGACCCGGAAATGCGTGTCCTGATACTGACCGGCTATTCGAGCATCGCCACCGCTGTCGAGGCCATCAAGCGCGGCGCCTGCAACTACCTGTGCAAGCCGGCGGACGCAGATGACGTGTTGGCTGCGCTGCTGTCCGAGCACGCCGATCTGGACACGCTGGTGCCGGAAAACCCGATGTCCGTGGACCGCCTGCAGTGGGAACACATCCAGCGGGTGCTGACTGAACACGAGGGCAACATTTCGGCCACGGCGCGGGCCTTGGGGATGCATCGGCGTACGTTGCAGCGCAAGTTGCAGAAGCGACCGGTTCGCCGCTGAGCGAGGATTGCCAGTTAAAGTTTTTTTCATGGAAGACCGCGTGTAGCGTCTGGCACATTGGTGTCAACGCTACTAAATGCCTGCCGCCGAGCCGTTGCCATGAATGTTGATATCGATGAATCCAGGGTCAATGACGCTGTGAACGGGAGCTTTTTTTCCCGAGTCTGGAAACTGGTCACGCCGTACTGGCGTAGCGAAGAAAAGGGCATGGCCTGGGTGCTGCTGATTGCAGTGATCGTGCTCTCGCTGTTCAGCGTCTTTATCTCCGTGCTGGTCAACAGCTGGTACCGGGATTTCTACAACGCGCTGCAAAACAAGGATCTGGGGGCATTTACCCACCTGATTCTGTACTTCTGCGGTATCGCCGCCATCGCCATTCTCGGCGCGGTGTATCGCCTCTACCTCACGCAAATGCTGACCATCCGCTGGCGTCGCTGGCTCACCGAAAAGCATTTCACCAAATGGCTCGCCCACAAGAATTATTACCGGCTGGAGCAGGGCGGGTACACCGATAACCCTGACCAACGTCTGTCGGAAGACCTCAACAACTTCACCTCTGACACCCTGAGCCTGAGCCTCGGCCTGCTGCGCACCGTCGTGAGTCTGGTGTCGTTCTCGGTGATCCTGTGGGGCGTGTCCGGCAGCATCGAGCTGTTCAGCATCACCATCCCCGGTTACATGTTCTGGGCCGCGCTGCTCTACGCCGCTGTCGGCAGTTGGCTGACTCACCTGATCGGCAAAAAGTTGATCGTGCTGAGCAACCAACAACAGCGTTATGAAGCCGACATGCGTTTCTCGCTGGTGCGGGTTCGCGAAAACGCTGAAAGCATTGCCTTGTCCGAAGGTGAAGCCAACGAAAACCAGCGTCTCAGCGCACGATTTGGCATGGTCTGGAGTAACTTCTGGACCATCATGAAAGTGCAGAAACGCCTGACGTTCTTCACCGCCGGTTACTCACAGATCGCTATCGTGTTTGCGTTTGTCGTCGCTGCGCCGCGCTATTTTGCCGGCAAGATCGAACTGGGCGAGCTGATGCAAATCAACTCGGCGTTCGGCAACGTACAAGAGAACTTCAGCTGGTTCATCGACGCGTACACCCAATTGGCGTCGTGGCGCGCCACCTGTGACCGTCTGCTCAGCTTCCGTCAGGCCATGGACGAAAACGAAGCCCGCGTGCCGTCGATTGAAGTGACCCACCAGAGCAATGCCCTGCACGTTCAGGGTTTGGACCTGTCATTGATCGGCGGTCGCCAGTTGCTGAACAACGCCAACATCGACATCGCCGCAGGCGAGAAAGTCATGCTCAGCGGTCGCTCCGGCAGCGGCAAGAGTACGCTGCTGCGGGCGATGGGCGGGCTGTGGAACGAAGGCCATGGCGCGGTGAAACTGCCGGCCAAGCGTGCGTTCTTCCTGCCGCAAAAACCGTATCTGCCCATTGGCACCCTGCGCGAAGCCCTGAGTTATCCACAAGCGCCGGAGGTCTATCCCGCCGAGCGTTTCGCGCAGGTCCTGGAAACGTGCCGTTTGAGCCATCTGGTGCCGCGCCTGGACGAGAGCAATCACTGGCAGCGCATGCTGTCGCCGGGCGAGCAACAGCGTGTGGCGTTTGCCCGTGCGCTGCTGTTCGCGCCAGACTGGCTGTACCTCGACGAAGCCACCTCGGCGATGGATGAGGAAGACGAAGCCGCGCTGTATCAAGCGTTGATCGACGAGTTGCCAGGGGTGACATTGCTCAGTATCGGCCACCGCAGCAGCCTCAAGCGTTTCCATCGCCGCCATGTGCGCATCGACGAGGGCCAGTTGAAGGAGCAATCCCTTACCGAAACGGCGATCTGATACGGCATCGACAGGCCCATCTGCCGCAAAAACCTACGAACACGCCGGGTTTGTTATGTGATCGTACAACCCGGTTGAGCTATCATTAGCCTTTCACCGTATTTAGAGATGCCTGTTGGATATGGAAAATCAGAGTGCTCCGCCTCGCGCACGTCGAAAGCACCGCAGCCTGGCTCAAGAATTGGTCACCGAACTCTCCGAGCGCATCCGCAACGGCGAATTGAAGCGCGGCGACAAACTGCCGACCGAATCCGCGATCATGGAAGAGCAGGGCGTCAGCCGTACGGTCGTCCGTGAAGCCATCTCCCGGTTGCAGGCGTCGGGGCTGGTCGAGACGCGTCACGGCATCGGTACCTTCGTTCTGGACACCCCAAGCCCAAGCGGCTTTCGCATCGATCCGGCCACCATTGTCACGCTGCGTGATGTATTGGCGATTCTGGAGTTGCGCATCAGTCTTGAGGTTGAATCGGCGGGCTTGGCGGCACAACGTCGCTCCGCAGAACAGCTGGCCGACATGCGTGCCGCGCTGGATGCCCTCAATGAAGGGGCTTCTCACGCCAGCGATGCGGTCGGGGCGGATTTCCAGTTCCACATGGCGATTGCGCTGTCCACGGGCAACCGCTATTTCACCGACATCATGACGCACCTGGGAACCAGCATCATTCCCCGCACCCGGTTGAATTCGGCGCGTCTGGCCCATGACGATCATCAGCACTACATGAACCGTCTGAGCCGCGAACACGAAGAGATCTACGACGCCATCGCCCGCCAGGACTCCGACGCCGCCCGCGCCGCGATGCGCCTGCACCTCACTAACAGCCGCGAGCGGTTGCGTCATGCCCATGAAGAGGCGGAGTCGCAACGCGCCTGAGGTCGTATGACCGACGTCTGTAAAACATCTCCTGTAGCGGTCCGGCTTGCCGGCGGTTGCGATTTCAACGACGCCACCGCCGGCAAGCCATGCTGCTACGGGTTTATTCTCATCCCCGCAAAGCCCCCAAACACCACTCATCCTGTCCGGACATAAATAATTCATCCCCCCTATTGAGAGATGTCATTCCTAGTTGTACGATGACTTACGACATCAGCGCAGGTCTGGTGATCCATTCATACAATTAGCTTCCCAGGGTGTTCGAATAATGAATCCACAAGAACTGAAGTCCATCCTTTCCCACGGTCTGCTGTCCTTCCCGGTTACCGACTTCAATGCCCAGGGCGATTTCCACCGCGCTGGTTACATCAAACGCCTCGAATGGCTGGCCCCGTATGGCGCTTCCGCACTGTTCGCAGCAGGCGGTACAGGTGAGTTTTTCTCCCTGACCGGCAGCGAATACTCCGACGTCATCAAAACCGCCGTTGATACCTGTGAGAAAACCGTGCCGATCCTGGCGGGCGTCGGTGGTCCGACCCGTCAAGCGATTCAACAGGCTCAGGAAGCTGAACGTCTGGGCGCCAAAGGCCTGCTGCTGTTGCCTCACTACCTGACTGAAGCCAGCCAGGACGGCGTTGCCGCTCACGTCGAAGCGGTCTGCAAATCGGTCAAGATCGGCGTGGTTGTCTACAACCGTAACGTCTGCCGCCTGACCCCTGCGCTGCTGGAGCAACTGGCTGAGCGCTGCCCGAACCTGATCGGCTACAAAGACGGTCTGGGTGACATTGAGCTGATGGTTTCGATCCGCCGCCGCATGGGCGACCGTTTCTCTTACCTGGGCGGTCTGCCGACTGCCGAAGTCTACGCCGCCGCTTACAAGGCGCTGGGCGTACCGGTCTACTCCTCGGCGGTGTTCAACTTCGTACCGAAGCTGGCGATGGACTTCTATCACGCTATCGCCAAAGACGATCACGCCACCGTTGGCAAGCTGATCGACGACTTCTTCCTGCCGTACCTGGACATCCGTAACCGCAAAGCTGGCTACGCAGTCAGCATCGTGAAAGCGGGCGCGAAAATCGCTGGCTACGACGCAGGCCCGGTGCGTGCGCCATTGACCGACCTGACGCCAGAAGAGTTCGAAATGCTCGCTGCGCTGATGGACAAGCAAGGTCAGCAGTAACACTCGACCTGCCGCAAAACCGCTGAGCGATCAGCGGTTTTTTGCCGTCGAGGTTTCGCAACACGGACAGGCGTTATCCCATTTCTCGTTTCATGCCATTCGCGTAGGCAAGGTCGCCTGCGCGTGAGTTCGACCCTAGGCGTCACCGTGGCTTCAGCGTGAAGCTGCACCTTTGAAACACGGCTTCAATCGCATCTGGATTTTAGGGGCAGAGGCGAGCAGCACACACACATAAAAAATCGTTTAACCCGCGTAAAAAAATAATGAGTGGGAGTTTTCGAACATGCAAAAAACCAAGCCGACGCACGTCCGCTATTTGATCTTGCTCATGCTGTTTCTGGTGACCACGATCAACTACGCCGACCGTGCCACCATCGCCATCGCTGGCTCCAGCCTGCAAAAAAGCCTCGGCATCGACGCCGTTACCCTCGGTTATATCTTCTCCGCATTCGGTTGGGCCTACGTGGCCGGACAGATTCCGGGCGGTTGGCTGCTCGACCGTTTCGGCTCGAAAAAGATTTACGCCCTGAGCATCTTCACTTGGTCGCTGTTCACCGTGCTGCAAGGCTATGTCGGTGAGTTCGGCCTCTCCACCGCCATCGTCGCGCTGTTCATGCTGCGGTTCCTGGTGGGTCTGGCGGAAGCGCCATCCTTTCCGGGCAACGCACGTATTGTCGCGGCCTGGTTCCCGACGTCCGAGCGCGGCACCGCGTCGGCGATTTTCAACTCGGCGCAATACTTCGCCACTGTGTTGTTCGCACCGATCATGGGCTGGATCGTCTACACCTTCGGCTGGCAGCATGTGTTCGTGGTCATGGGCGGCGTCGGGATCGTGTTCTCGCTGATCTGGCTGAAAATCATCCACAGCCCCCGCAACCACCCGATGATCAACAAGGCCGAACTCGATCACATCGCCAATAACGGCGGCATGATCGACATGGACCAAGAGCAGGGCAAAGGTAAAAGCGGCGGCCCGAAGTGGGACTACGTGAAGCAGCTGCTGACCAATCGCATGATGCTGGGCATTTATCTGGCCCAATACTGCATCAACGGCATCACCTATTTCTTCCTGACCTGGTTCCCGGTGTACCTGGTGCAGGAACGCGGCATGACCATTCTCAAAGCCGGTTTCATCGCCTCCTTGCCAGCGGTCTGCGGCTTCATCGGTGGTGTGCTCGGCGGGATCATTTCCGACTGGCTGCTGCGTCGCGGCAAATCCCTGACCTTCGCTCGCAAGGCGCCGATCATTGGCGGTCTGTTGCTTTCAACCTCCATCGTGACCTGCAACTACGTGGACATCGAATGGGTCGTCGTGGGCTTCATGGCGCTGGCCTTCTTCGGCAAGGGCGTTGGCGCACTGGGTTGGGCGGTGATGTCTGACGCCTCGCCGAAACAAATCGCCGGTCTGAGCGGCGGTCTGTTCAACATGTTCGGTAACATCGCGTCGATCACCACCCCGATCGTCATCGGCTACATCATCAGCTCCACCGGCTCGTTCAAATGGGCGCTGGTGTTCGTCGGCGCCAACGCGCTGGTGGCGGTGATCAGCTATGTGTTCATCGTGGGCGAAATCAAACGCGTGGAATTGAAAGACACCCCAACGCAGGGTGATGTGCGGGCCAGCGACCTTGGCGAAGTTTCCCAAGCCAAAAGCTGAGCGCAAGCAAAAAACTGAGGAATACCGTGATGAACTTGATTCAACATGCCGATTCGCCGCGTTACATCCGTTTGCACGAGCGCGATAACGTCGTCGTCGTGGTCAATGACCAGGGCGTACCGGCGGGGACTGAATTCGACAATGGTCTGGTGACCCTCGACAACGTGCCGCAAAGCCACAAGGTCAACACCGTGGACATCCCCGAAGGCGGGGCGGTGATCCGTTATGGGCAGACCATCGGGTATGCCCTGCAACCGATTCCGCGCGGCAGTTGGGTCAAGGAAGATCAACTGCGTATGCCGAGCGCGCCACCGCTGGACAGCCTGCCGCTGTCCACCGATGTGCCGGGCCGGGGCGAGCCGCTGGAAGGCTTCACTTTCGAGGGCTATCGCAACGCTGACGGCACCGTCGGCACACGCAACATTCTCGGGATTACCACCACCGTGCAGTGCGTGACCGGCGTGCTGGACTTTGCGGTCAAGCGCATCCGCGAGGAGCTGCTGCCCAAATACCCGAACGTCGATGACGTGGTGGCCATCACCCACACCTACGGCTGCGGCGTGGCGATCACGGCCAAGGACGCGTACATCCCGATTCGCACCGTGCGCAACCTGGCGCGCAACCCAAACCTGGGTGGCGAAGCGTTGGTGATCGGTCTGGGCTGCGAGAAATTGCAGGCCGAGCAGGTCATGCATCAGAACGACCCGTCGGTCGACCTGAGCGATGAGTGGATGTACCGCTTGCAGGATTCCAAACACGGCTTCAACGAAATGATCGAGCAGATCATGGCGCTGGCTGAAGTGCGTCTGAAGAAGCTCGATCAGCGTCGTCGCGAAACCGTGCCGGCCTCCGAGCTGATTCTGGGCATGCAGTGCGGCGGCAGCGATGCGTTTTCCGGCATCACCGCGAATCCGGCGCTGGGCTACGCCTCCGACCTGTTGCTGCGCGCAGGCGCGACCGTGATGTTCTCGGAAGTGACCGAAGTGCGTGACGCCATCTACCTGCTGACCTCCCGCGCTGAAACCACGGAAGTGGCCGAGGAACTGGTGCGGGAGATGGACTGGTACGACCGTTACCTGGCCAAGGGCGAGGCCGACCGCAGCGCCAACACCACGCCGGGCAACAAGAAGGGCGGGTTGTCGAACATTGTCGAAAAGTCCCTCGGGTCGATCGTCAAATCCGGCAACAGCGCAATCAATGGGGTGCTGGGCCCTGGCGAGCGGGTCAATCGCAAAGGGCTGATCTTTTGCGCAACGCCTGCCAGCGACTTCGTCTGTGGCACTTTGCAACTGGCGGCCGGGATGAACCTGCACGTGTTCACCACCGGGCGTGGCACGCCTTATGGTCTGGCGATGTCACCGGTGGTGAAGGTGTCGACCCGGACCGAGCTGGCGCAACGCTGGCCGGACTTGATCGACATTGATGCGGGGCGTATCGCCACCGGTCGTGCCAGCATTGAGGACTTGGGCTGGGAGCTGTTCCATTTCTATCTCGATGTCGCCAGCGGCAAGAAGAAGACCTGGACCGAGCATTACCGCTTGCACAACGACATCACCCTGTTCAACCCGGCGCCGATTACCTGATCACATGCGCCGCGAGATCGGCATGGGTCTCAACCTGTGGGAGCGAATTCATTCGCGATACGGTGGTACATCCGGCAAACCTGTGTGGGATGTACCGGCCACTCGCGAATGAATTCGCTCCCACAGGGTGGGCATCAGGCCCTCAATTCCCTATCTCAATGCCGCCCATGCTCCTTATGGTGCGCATGCTCCCCGCAAAACCGCGCCAACGTCAGCACGCTTTTAGTGATCGGCATCGGGATGTTCACTTTCGCCGCCAACTCCACCACCGCATCGCCAATCGCCGCCAGTTCCAGCGGCAAGCCCTTATCGAAGTCCTGCAGCATCGAGGTGCGCACCGGCCCCATGCTGGCGCCGAACTGCATGAAAGTCGTCGGCTCCATGCTCAGCTTCGCGTCATAAGCCGCCGCCACTTGCACCGCCTCGTTGAAGGTCGCCAGCGCCAGCTCGCGCATGTCCGGCAGGCCATAGATTTGCTCCAGCGTTGCGCCGGTCACCACTGAAACCGGGTTGGACGTGAGGTTGGCGATGATCTTGGTCCACAGCTGATCGCGAATCCGGTCAGTGCCTTGGGCTTCGATCCCTGCGCCCTGAATAAGCGACACCAGTCGTTCCAGACGCGGTGTCAGCTCATTGTTCAATTCGCCGAAGATAATGCGATACGGGTTGTGGGTTTTTACGACAGCAGGGGCAGAACTTTGCGCCGTGATGAAGACGACGCAGCCGATGACCTTGTGCAGATCCAGCGTGTCGGTGATGCGCCCATCGGGATCGACCGTTTCTACGCGATTGCCATCGAAACGCCCACCCTCACCATGGAAGTACCACCACGGCACGCCGTTGATCACGGGCACTACAACCGTGTTCGGACCGATCAAAGGGCTGATGTTCGGCAAGAGACCGCTCAGTGAAGGGGCTTTGGTGCACAGAAAAACGATGTCCTGCTCGCCGAGGGTTTCGGCGCTGTCGCTGGCGTTGACCTTCACGTGATGACGGCCTTGCAAATCCTGCAGGTGAATGCCGTTGCGTTGCAGCGCTGCCAGGGTGCGGCCACGGGCGAAGACGTTCACCGGGTGCCCCGTCAACGCGATGCGCGCCGCCAGCGTGCAACCAATGGCGCCAGCGCCAGCAATGCAAATGCGCAAGGGGGAAGAACTCATGGTGGCTCCGGCTGGGGGAATGTTTCAAGGCATTACGCAATTTACACCAATCCTCGCGCATTTCTTTGTAGGCGTGAGTTTTGCTAGCGATTGAGGTGCATCAGTCGCCGTTGTAGGGACCTGCATGACGCTATCGCGAGCAAGCTCACTCCTACAACGCCGCGCACCCATTGGTCGGCTATGGGGTCGTTCCCTGAACTTCATCGCCCCTGCACCTATCCTTGTTGTATGCCTCTGCAAAACGCTCTGGCCTGCGGGCCAAGGAGAAGTCATGCGTGCACTGACGTATCACGGCGCCCACGACGTACGCGTGGAAACCGTCGCCGACCCCATCATCCAGGAAGCCGATGATGTGATCTTGAAGGTCACCGCCACGGCCATTTGCGGCTCGGACCTGCACCTGTATCGCGGCAAGATTCCCGCCACCGAACAAGGCGACATTTTTGGTCACGAATTCATGGGTATCGTCGAAGAAGTCGGGCCCCAAGTCACCGCCGTCAAGCCCGGCGACCGTGTGGTCATCCCTTTCGTCATCGCTTGTGGCAGCTGTTTTTTCTGTCAGATGGATGCCTTTGCTGCGTGCGAAACCACTAACACGGGACGTGGGGCGATTCTGAATAAAAAGTCGATTGCGCCCGGTGCGGCGTTGTTTGGCTACAGCCATTTGTACGGCGGGGTGCCCGGTGGGCAGGCCGAATACGTGCGCGTTCCGAAGGGTAATGTCGGGCCGTTCAAGGTGCCGGGAACGTTAGCGGATGAGAAGGTCTTGTTCCTCTCGGACATCCTGCCCACGGCGTGGCAGGCCGTACTCAACGCGGGTGTGAAACAGGGCTCAAGCGTGGCGATTTACGGCGCCGGACCCGTCGGACTGTTGAGCGCGGCGTGCGCGAAAATGCTCGGGGCTGAGAAGATTTTCATGGTCGATCATCACGCCTATCGCCTCGCGTATGCGCAGTTCACCTACGGCGTGATTCCGATCAACTTCGATGAGGACGACGACCCGGCAGACACCATTGTGCGTCAGACGTCGGGCATGCGCGGTGTCGATGCGGTGATCGATGCTGTAGGTTTTGAAGCCAAGGGCAGCACTACGGAAACCATCCTCGCCACCCTCAAACTCGAAGGCAGCAGCGGCAAGGCGTTGCGCCAATGCATCGCGGCCGTGCGCAGAGGCGGGACCGTCAGCGTGCCGGGCGTTTACGCGGGCTTCATTCACGGCTTCATGTTCGGCGATGCGTTCGACAAGGGGCTGACGTTCAAGATGGGCCAGACCCACGTGCACCGCTACCTGCCAGAACTGTTGAAACTGATCGAAGAAGGCGCGCTGACGCCGGAGGCAATCATTACCCACCGGTTGTCTTTGGAAGAGGCGGCGGACGGCTACAGAATCTTCGATAAACGCGAGGAAGACTGCCGCAAGATCATCCTCACGCCAGGGTTCGACAGCCGGGTGGATGTATCGGCCAATGATGTGGATTTGTCGGGTACCTGACGTTTAGGCGCCGTTGACAGGGCGTGAGCCGACGCCCTCTGGGCGAGCGGCGACTCCAGGATCACGAGTACGCCGCCGAATGATGCGGATAATCGACCAGTCGCGAGCCGATGACCATTTCGCTGATCCAGTCGGTCAACAGCGTCGTGTAGGCATGCTGGCTGGTGTCGCTGCTCAATCCATGATCTGCGCCGTCCAGCAAGCGATAGGTCAACGAATGCGCCAGATCGAACGCCGTGCGGTAACTCATCAACGTCGCGTGGGGCACGTAATCGTCCTGCTCAGACTCGACCAGCAACACATCCCCTTTGAAATCCTTGCACGCCGCCAACGCGCGATTATCCGCGGCGGTTACGGCCGAGCGGCGGTAATGCGCAAGCTTGTCCCGGTCCAGCGCCTGTTTCGGCATGTCCCAATCTGCGTCCCAATACAGCGCCGGAACGCGCAAGGCCAGCCATTTGACCGGGCGCATCCCGCTGAGAATCGTCGCCAGATAGCCGCCGTAACTGCTGCCGATCACAGCAATCGCGTTGTTATCCACAGCGGGGTGACTCGCCAGTCGATCGTACGCGGCAAGCAGGTCTTCCATGCTGTGTTCGCGGGACACCGAGGCGCGCATTTCATGGGTGCGTTCGTGGCCGCGCAAGTCGAAGGTCAGGCACACGCAACCCAGGCCGGTGATGTTCTTGGCCCGAGCGAGGTCGCGCTGCTGACTGCCGCCCCACCCGTGCACGAACAGAATGCCGGGCATTTTCGCGCCGGGCGCCAGGATGGTGCCTGAGATGGTGTCGTCGCTGACGTTGATGTCGATGGTTTCACTGCGTACGGTCATAAGGCTGGACCTGTGTGAATTTGCTGATAAGGCCGACGTCAGGGTCGTCGCCCTCGTAGAGAAGGTGGGCATCGGCCGGCAAGGTAGTCGGCCCGTAGATTTCGTGGCTGGACGCGTGAATTCGCTGCAAGGTCGGGTCGGCGGCAAACGCCACCAGCGCTTCGATCTCGGCAGGGCTGGCGCCACCGATGCGCCAGGATTGCTCCAAAACGCCGGAGCAGACTTCCCCTCGCGAATTGGTGCCATGGGCAATGTCGTAATTGCGCCGCGAGGCGAGGAAATCCGGGAAGCAATCCAGCGCGGCGTTTTCGTAACTCATGGCTTGAGTGACCGAACGCCGCACATCGTCGTCAAGATCGAGCTTGAGCAACGCGTTGTAATCGCCGCGCACCAGCCACAATTGGGAGCCGCCGTAGACAGTTTCGCCATTGTTGTCTTCGGTCAGGCTTTGCGTGCCGTGGTAACTGATGGTGATGCCCGCCACCTGAATCTGGCCCACGCTGTAGGTGATGACGTCGTGCAAATCTTCCTCCAGCACCAGCCCCCATTCCTCCACCTCGGCCATGTCTTGCTGAGCGAGGGCGCTGTCGAGCTCAGCTTCCGTCGTCACCACTAACTGTCCGCGACCTGCTGTGGCTAAGACCGGCTTCACCCGCACCGGGCCGTCTTTGAGCAACAGCACCCCGGCGCGCCTGGCATCGGCCTCGTTGAACACGCTGAAACCTGCAAGCACGGCATCGGCTGCATCTTCGAAAAATCGATCAGACCAGCCTGCCGGTTTCGCGGTTGCGTCTTTGAGGAGAGGATGGGAAATGGCTTTGGTGGCCATGAAGGGATGGTCGATAAGCCCGCCAAAGAAGTCATCGACGCTGCGAATATTCAGCGCGTTGCCATCCTCTTTTCCGATAAGCGTGTCGGACGGGATGTAATACAGCGCATGACCTTGGTGCAGGTCCGGGTCATACGCCCCGACGAATTTCGCTCCCAAGACACCCGCGATCCGTTCGGCCAGAGCCTGTTGGACCACCGTTTCGTGAGTCGCCAAGCGCTTGTGGGTGGCCAGCAGAACGACTTCAGACTTTGCAGTGCTGCGTGATCCGCTCATGGGCGAACTCCCTGGTGAGGCCGAAGTGTTTCGCAATAAATATCTGTAGTCTGATACATCTTTCGCGAATGAATTCGCTCCCACAGGTGCTGTGTCCGTCCACCCGTTTCAGGCGTACGCCAAATCACCTGTAGGAGCGAATTCATCCGCGAGGCGTCAGCACAGACGACACATCCATTTGAGAAAAACCCGACGCCGTGTAGTTCCTCGCCCTCTGATCAATGGTCGGTGGCCGGCTCAGACTTGTCGATGACGACATCGGCATCGCACGCGGGAAACGGCTGGGTGTGGTCGGTGTCTTCACGATCACCCATGGCCTTGTATTTCTTGCGCAGCGCGTGCAGTTCTTTCTGGTCCAGGTTGTCCAGACTCAACACCGCGTTCTGGGCATCCTTGGTGACCCGCAATAGCTCGTCGATCTTGATGTGCAACTCGTCCGTGTCGCGGTTCTGGGTGTTCTGCACGAGGAAGACCATCAGAAACGTGATGATCGTCGTGGAGGTGTTGATGATCAGCTGCCACGTGTCGTTGTAATGGAAGAACGGACCCGTCACGGCCCACACGCAGATCAACAGAACGGCCACGACGAAGGTTTTCGGGTTGCCGGTCCATTTCGACAGCGCCTGCGCGAACTTGGAGAATTTCATTGCCGGTGTCCTTAGCGATCGGGGGTAGGTATGCAAAGGACCGCTGGTCGCGTTTGAAATTTCTTTTTACAAAATGAAATCGGGCGAGTGGTGAGTCAGGCGTGATTCATGCCCAGCCGAAGACTTGGCAGGCGTTCTCGGTGCTGGCGTTGGCGAGGGTGTCGGGCGTGGTATTCATAAGTCCGGCCAAGGCAACGCAAATAGCTGGCAAATGCTCGGGGCTGTTGCGCTGGCCGGGGTACATCGCCGGGGCCATGTCGGGGGAATCGGTTTCCAGCACCACGCTGTCCAGCGGCAGGTCGGCAATCACCCGGTGCATGCGCAGCGCTTGCGGCCAGGTCGCCGCGCCGCCAAGGCCGAGTTTGAAACCGAGCTTGATGTATTCCTTCGCTTCCTCTCGGCTCCCCGCGAAGGCGTGAACGATGCCAGCGCGTTTGAGCTTGAAGCGTTTGAGTGTGGCAATGGTATCGGCGTGACTGCGGCGTACGTGGAGCAGGGCGGGCAGATTGAAGTCAGCGGCCATTTGTAGCTGTTGCTCGAACACGGTTTTTTGGCGATCCCGATCCACCGATTCGACGTAGTAATCCAGCCCGATTTCGCCCACGGCGCAGAGTTTTGGATGGCCCGCCAATTCGGCCAGTCGCTCGCGCAATTCATGAAGGTGCTCCGGGCGGTGTTCATCAAGATAAATCGGGTGTAAGCCCAATGCCGCGTAAATGGAAGGCTCATTGAGGGCCAGATCCCACACCCGCTGCAGATTGCGCTGATAGACCCCCAACACCACGATCCGGTCTACTTGCAGCTCTCGACAATGGCTGAGAACGGCGTCTCGGTCAGCGTCGAAATCATCGAAGTCCAAATGCGTGTGGGTGTCGATCATCCGCACGTCAGGCCTCGTGAATGCGCTGTTTGAACGTGCGCACGATGGCGTGAACGCCCGGCTCGTACAGATCCTGTTCCACGGCCGATAGGGCCAATGCCAGTGCTTTTTCAGCGATCAACTGGTGCTGTTGGGCCATGGCGTTGACCGGCAACGGCAGAAAGTCGAGCAGTTGCGTGTCGCCGAAAGTGCCGAGGTGCAGTTGATCAGGATTGAGACGGCGCGCGTGCAGAAGGTCGAAAACGCCCTGCAACAGAACATAGGACGTGGTGATCAACGCGTCGGGAAAATAGCCGAGGCGATCAAGCATCTCGCCCGCGATGTGCAGGCCGCAATCGCGACTGAACGCTTCGCCATGCTCGACGATCACCGAGCCTTTGAAGCCTTCCAGTGCGTCTTCGAAGCCACTGGCACGGGCTTTACTGACGCTGAGTTCAGGGCGGGCGCCGATGAGGGCAACGTGCCGGGGTCTGGTTTCCAGCAGGCTGCGCGTCAGTTGCTGGCTGGCGTCGTGGTCGTCGCTGACCACCGAGCAGAAATGCGCGGGGTCCATTTCCCGGTCGATGGCGATGACGGGAATGCCATGTTTTTGTAGGTCGCGGTAGCTGTCATCGCTGGCAGGCAGGCAACTGGCAACGAAGAGGGCATCGCAACGACGGGCGCGAAACAACTGCAACAATTGCAACTCGCTGATGGGATCGTCGTCGGAACTGGCGATCAGGAGTTGATAGCCTCGGGCACGGGCGCCTTGTTCGAGTTGCTTGGCGATACGGGCGTAACTCGGGTTTTCCAGGTCCGGCAAAATGAAACCCAATGTGCGGGTGTGGCGGCTGCGCAGCCCCGCAGCCTGTGGATTGGGGCGAAATCCATGGGCCTCGACCACCGCCCGCACACGTTCAACGGTCGCGTTGCTGATGCGTTGCTGCTCGGCCTTGCCGTTGATCACGTAGCTGGCGGTGGTGACGGAGACGCCGGCCAGACGCGCAATATCACTGAGTTTCAAGCGGACCTTCCTTTTATTCTTTGGCACGGACGGAATGCGGTCGGGATTTTCACCGATTTAGAGTCATCATTACAGCAGAGCATTATCGATTACGTTTTCAGAATGCTTTCTGCGCCGGTCAGCAGGATGCGCTTCAATCTGCGCAAGATATCGAGTAACGTGCCCGGCAATCTAGATTAAACGATTCAGCAAGCGCATTTATTGCCGTAATCGTGCAAGAACGCTGGTCTGATGCCGTGTTATCCACGTGCCTCAGGCCCTAAAACAAGAATCACAGGAGAACGCGATGCTCGAACTGACCGTTGAGCAAATTTCCATGGGCCAAACGGCTATGGATAAACCTGCCGCGCTGCAATTGCTCGCTGATCTGCTCGTAGCTGACGGACTCGTCGCACCGGGTTATTTGCAAGGGCTGCAAGCCCGCGAGCAACAGGGTTCGACCTTTCTTGGCCAGGGCATCGCGATTCCCCATGGCACGCCGCAAACCCGCGATCAGGTGTACGCCACCGGTGTGCGTTTGATGCAGTTTCCGGAAGGCGTGGATTGGGGCGACGGGCAGATCGTCTATCTGGCCATCGGCATTGCCGCCAAGTCCGACGAACACTTGCGTCTCCTCCAACTCCTGACCCGTGCCCTCGGCGAGACCGATCTGGGCGAAGCGTTGCGTCAGGCCACGAGTCCAGAGGCGCTGCTCCAACTGCTGCAAGGCGCTCCGCAGGAACTGGCGCTGGATGCACAAATGATCAGCCTCGGCGCGTCAGTCGATGACTTCGAAGAGCTGGTCTGGCGTGGCGCGCGGTTGCTGCGTCGTGCCGAATGCGTGAACAACGGCTTTGCCGCCGTGCTGCAACAGGTCGAGCCGCTGCCGTTGGGCGACGGCCTCTGGTGGCTGCACAGCGAGCAGATGGTCAACAAACCGGGGCTGGCGTTTGTCACGCCGGACAAGCCCATGCGTCATCTGGGGCAACCGTTGAACGGCCTGTTCTGCCTCGCCAGCCTGGGTGAGTCCCATCAGGCGTTGCTCGAAAGGCTGTGCGCGCTGTTGATCGAAGGCCGTGGGCAAGAATTGGGTCAGGCCACCAGCAGCCGCGCGGTGCTGCAAGCCTTGGGCGGTGACGTGCCGCCTGACTGGCCGAGCGAGCGTGTTGCCCTTGCCAACGCTCATGGCCTGCATGCGCGCCCGGCGAAGATCCTCGCGCAACTGGCGAAAAATTTTGAAGGCGAGGTGCGCGTGCGCATTCTCGACAGCGCCGAAAATCCTGTGTCGGTCAAAAGTCTGAGCAAACTGCTGAGCCTCGGCGTGCGTCGGGGGCAGGTGCTGGAATTCATTGCCGAGCCGGCCATTGCCAGCGATGCCTTGCCTGCTCTGATCGCTGCTGTCCGCGAAGGCTTGGGCGAGGAGATCGAGCCGCTGCCGACCGAGTCCGCGCCGAGCCCGATTGCGGCCGTGGTGGAAAAACACCTGAGCGCCCCCTCCGCCGGTTCACAGATCCAGGCCGTTCCCGCCGCCCCCGGCATCGCCACGGGGCCTGCCCATGTGCACGTGTTGCCGGTATTTGATTACCCGCTGCGCGGCGAGTCGTATCACGCCGAGCATGAGCGTCTGCACTCGGCGTTGGGCTTGGTCCGAAGCGACATCGAAGGGCTGATCCAACGCAGCACCGCCAAGGCCATTCGCGAGATTTTCATCACCCACCAGGAAATGCTCGACGACCCCGAGCTGGTGGACGAGGTCACCCTGCGTCTCAAAAGTGGTGAAAGTGCCGCTGCCGCCTGGACGCATGTGATCGACGCGGCGGCGCGCCAGCAGGAACAGCTCAAAGATGCGCTGCTCGCCGAACGTGCGGCGGACCTGCGCGATGTAGGTCGTCGCGTGCTGGCGCAACTGTGTGGCGTGCAGGATCTGGTTGAACCGCACGAACCCTACATTCTGGTGATGGATGAAGTCGGCCCGTCCGACGTGGCACGGCTCGATCCCGCGCGCGTCGCCGGGATTCTCACGGCGCGCGGGGGAGCCACGGCCCACAGCGCCATCGTCGCTCGCGCATTGGGTATTCCGGCGCTGGTCGGTGCCGGGGAAGCGGTGTTGCTGATCAAATCCGGCACCGTTTTGCTGATCGACGGTCAGCGCGGACGCCTGGATGTGGCGCCGGACGACCCGACCTTGGAGCGCGCCTTGCTTGACCGCGACACCCGCGAGACACGTCTGAAAGCCGCTGCCGCGTTGCGCATGGAGCCTGCAATCACCCAGGACGGCCACGCGGTCGAGGTGTTCGCCAACATTGGCGACAGCGCCGGTACGCCCGCTGCGGTAGAGCAGGGCGCCGAAGGCATCGGCCTGTTGCGCACCGAATTGCTGTTCATGGCCCACAGCTCCGCGCCGGACGAAGCCACTCAGGAAGCCGAATACCGTCGCGTGCTTGACGACCTCAAAGGCCGCCCATTGGTGGTTCGTACCCTCGACGTCGGTGGCGATAAACCCCTGCCGTACTGGCCAATCGACAAGGAAGAAAACCCATTCCTCGGCGTGCGCGGCATTCGTCTGACCTTGCAGCGTCCTGACGTGATGGAAAGCCAGCTTCGCGCCTTGCTGCGTGCCGCCGACAACCGTCCGTTGCGCATCATGTTCCCGATGGTCGGCACGGTTGAAGAGTGGCGTCAGGCGCGGGACATGACCGAGCGTCTGCGCCTGGAAATCCCGGTGGCCGACTTGCAACTGGGCATCATGATCGAAGTGCCGTCGGCAGCACTGCTGGCGCCGGTGCTGGCCAAAGAGGTGGACTTCTTCAGCGTCGGAACCAACGACCTGACGCAGTACACCCTGGCCATCGACCGTGGTCATCCGACCTTGTCGGGCCAAGCGGATGGTCTGCATCCCGCCGTACTGCAACTGATCGACATCACCGTTCGCGCCGCCCATGCCCATGGCAAATGGGTCGGCGTGTGCGGCGAGTTGGCAGCGGACCCGCTGGCAGTGCCGGTACTGGTCGGGCTGGGCGTCGGTGAATTGAGTGTCGCGGCGCGCAGTGTGGGCGAAGTCAAAGCCTGCGTCCGTGAGTTGAATCTGACCGGTGCCCGGCAGTTGGCGCAACATGCGCTGGCCGTCGGCAGCGCCGCTGAAGTGCGTGGCCTCGTGGAGAGGCTGTGCGTGGAGAAGCTGTAATGGCGAAGATTTTGACATTGACCATGAACCCGGCGCTGGACCTGACCGTGCAGTTGGGCCCGTTGCAGGTGGGCCAGGTCAACCGCAGCGAGTGCATGCTCACCCACGCGGCAGGCAAGGGCCTCAACGTCGCGCAGGTGCTGGCGGATCTGGGGCACACGCTGACCGTCGCGGGTTTTCTCGGCGTCGATAATCAGATGCCGTTCGAATCGCTGTTCGCCAAACGCCATTTCGTCGACGAGTTCGTTCGCGTGCCGGGCGAGACCCGCAGCAACATCAAACTTGCCGAAAGCAGTGGACGCATCACTGACCTGAACGGGCCGGGACCTGAAGTCAGCGTCCAGGCGCAACAGGCGCTCGCGGCCCGCGTCGACCAGATCGCCAGTGACTTTGATGCCGTGATCGTGGCGGGCAGTCTGCCCCGTGGCGTCGATGCGCAGTGGCTGAAAGCCTTGCTGGTGATGCTCAACAAAAAGGGTCTGAAGGTTGCTCTGGACACGAGCGGCGAAGCCTTGCGTGCAGGCCTTGAGGCGTCACCGTGGCTGATCAAGCCCAACACCGAAGAGCTGGCCGACGCGCTGGATGCACCGATCATTTCCATCGCCGCGCAAGCCGAGGCTGCCGAAGCCTTGCGGCAGCGCGGCATTGAGCATGTGGTGATTTCCCAAGGCTCGGAAGGTGTGCACTGGTTCAGCGCCGATGTGGCGTTGCAAGCGATGCCGCCGAAGGTCACGGTTGCCAGTACGGTCGGGGCGGGGGATTCGCTGTTGGCGGGCATGGTTCACGGTCTGTTGAGCGGCCACGCGCCCGAGCGGACGTTGCGCACGGCGACGGCGATTGCCGCGATGGCGGTGACCCAGATCGGGTTCGGTATCACGGACACCGTGCAACTCAAACGGCTGGAAGGCGGGGTCAACGTTCGCGCCATGGCGAATAACCTCGACAGAACAAGAAAAGAGGAAGAGTGATGAAGTTAGCCATTGTCACGGCCTGCCCGAACGGCAAGATCAGCAGCGTCCTCAGCGCCCGTCTGCTCGATGCAGCGGCGCAGCGTCAGGGCTGGACGACGTGTGTCGAAGTGCACGACCCGCGTCACCCTGAAAAACAGCTCACCGCTGATCAGATCCAAAGCGCCGACTGGGTGTTGGTCGTCAACACCGGCCCTCTGGATTTGAGCCGGTTTGCGGGCAAGCGTCTGCATCAGTCGACGCCCTCCCGAGCGTTGCAGGACATCGACGGTTTCATGCATTCAGCCCAGGAACTGGCGAAGGTGTATGTGCCCAGCGAGCGCGTCGAGTCTGTCGCCGCTGCCAGCTCGGGCAAAATCCCGACACTGGTGGCCGTGACCGCTTGCCCGACCGGCGTTGCCCACACCTTCATGGCCGCCGAGGCCATTCAGCAGGCGGCGAAAAAACTGGGCTACGACCTGCAAGTGGAAACCCAAGGCTCGGTCGGTGCGCGCAATCCGTTAAGCGCTCAGGCGATTGCCGAGGCCGACGTGGTGTTGCTGGCGGCCGATATCGAAGTGGCCACCGAGCGTTTCGCAGGCAAACGAATCTACCGCTGCGGCACCGGCATCGCGCTCAAGCAGTCCGAGGCGACGCTAAAAAAAGCCTTGGCTGAAGCCGAAATCGAGTCTTCTGCGTCGACCTCGAAAGCCCCTGCCAAGAAAGAGAAAACCGGTGTCTACAAACACCTGCTGACCGGCGTGTCGTTCATGCTGCCGATGGTGGTGGCGGGCGGTTTGCTGATCGCGCTGTCGTTCGTGTTCGGTATCACGGCGTTCAAGGAACAAGGCACGCTGGCCGCTGCGTTGATGCAGATCGGCGGTGATGCGGCGTTCAAGCTGATGGTGCCTCTGCTGGCGGGTTACATCGCCTATTCCATCGCGGATCGGCCGGGTCTGGCGCCGGGCATGATCGGCGGGCTGCTGGCCAGCACGCTGGGCGCAGGGTTCATCGGCGGCATTATCGCGGGCTTCATCGCCGGGTACACCGCTGCGGCGATCAATCGTTATGCAAGGCTGCCCGCCAGCGTCGAGGCGTTGAAGCCGATCCTGATCATTCCGCTGCTGGCCAGTCTGGTGACGGGGCTGGTGATGATCTACGTGGTCGGCAAGCCGGTGGCGGGCATGCTCGAAGGGCTGACGCACTTCCTCGACAGCATGGGCACCACCAACGCGATTCTGCTGGGCGTGTTGCTGGGCGCCATGATGTGCGTAGACCTCGGCGGGCCGATCAACAAGGCCTCTTATGCGTTTTCGGTGGGGCTGCTGGCGTCCCAGAGTTATGCGCCGATGGCGGCAGCGATGGCCGCAGGCATGGTGCCGCCGATCGGCATGGGCATCGCCAGCCTCATCGCCCGTCACAAATTCGCCCAAAGCGAGCGCGAAGCGGGCAAGGCAGCGTTTGTGCTGGGGCTGTGCTTCATCTCCGAAGGCGCCATTCCCTTTGCCGCCAAAGACCCGCTGCGGGTGATCCCGGCGAGCATCGTCGGTGGCGCGCTGACCGGGGCGTTGTCGATGTTTTTCGGCTGCAAACTCATGGCACCCCACGGCGGGTTGTTCGTGCTGCTGATTCCGAATGCGATCAACCATGCGTTGCTGTACCTGCTGGCGATTGTGGTCGGCAGCGTAGTGACGGGCGTGTTGTATGCCGTGTTGAAACGGCCGGAAGTGGTGGAACTGGATGCGGTGCCTGCTGGCGCTTGATTCACAAGCGCTGAATACCTTTGTAGGAGTGAGCTTGCTCGCGATAGCCGCCTGCCTATGCCACATGTGGTGACCGGCAGCCAGCAATCGCGAGCAAGCTCACTCCTACAGGTTCTGTGTCATCTGTAATATTCACCCAACATTCGGTTGTTAGGTTCCTGTCTTTGGCATTCGCTGGAGAGGGATGAAACATGACTCAGTTCGACCTGACACGCCGACGCATCATTCAAGCCGCTGGCGCCGGATTGCTCTTGCCGGGCTTGGCCCCGGCGGTCATTGCCTCGGTCAAGGATCGCCCGAAGATGACCGACGGCGTGCAGTCCGGTGACCTCATGGGCGACCGCGCCATCGTCTGGAGCCGCAGCGACCGTCCTTCGCGCATGGTCGTGGAATGGGACACGCGCAGCATGTTCACTAATCCGCGTCGCGCCGTCTCACTGCTGGCTGATCAGCGCACCGACTTCACCGCCCGTGTCGAACTGACCGGCCTGCCCACCGATCAAGCCATTTTCTACCGCGTGTTCTTCGAAGACGCGCAAACCGGTGTCGCCAGCGAGCCGTGGTTCGGTCACCTGCGGAGCATGCCGCAGACCCGCCGTGACATCCGTTTCGTCTGGAGCGGCGACACCGTGGGGCAGGGTTTCGGCATCAATCCGGACATCGGCGGCATGCGCATCTACGAAGCGATGCGCCTGCGTCTACCAGACTTCTTCATCCACAGCGGCGATACCATTTATGCCGACGGCCCGGTGCCCGCCGAGGTGGTCACGGAAGGCGGGCGCATCTGGCGCAACCTCACCACCGAAGCAAAGAGCAAGGTCGCCGAGACCCTTGACGAATACCGCGGCGCCTATCGCTACAACTTGATGGACGAGAACCTGCGCCGCTTCAACGCCGAAGTGCCGCAAATCTGGCAGTGGGACGACCACGAAGTCAACAACAACTGGTCGCCAAGCAAACAGCTCGACGAGCGCTATAAAGTCAAAGACATTCAATTGCTGGCTTCACGCGGACGTCAGGCGTTTCTGGAATACGCGCCGATGCGTTTGCAGAGTGCCGACAATGGCGGGCGGGTGTATCGCAAGCTCAGTTACGGGCCGATGCTCGACGTGTTCGTCCTCGACATGCGCAGCTACCGCGACGGCAACGACGCCAACCTGGCCGACAAACCGGGGTCGACCACGGCATTTTTGGGACGCCAGCAATTGGACTGGCTCAAGCGCGAATTGCAGGCGTCGAACGCGCAGTGGAAGGTGATCGCGGCGGACATGCCCATCGGTCTCGGTGTGCCGGACGGCGAGGTCAGCCCAGGCGTCATGCGCTGGGAGGCGATTGCCAACACTGACAACGGCGCGCCGAAAGGGCGTGAGCTGGAGGTCGCCGAACTGCTGGGGTTCCTGCGTCAGCAGAAGGTCCGCAATACGGTGTGGCTGACCGCCGACGTGCATTACTGCGCGGCCCATCACTATCACCCGGATCAGGCCGTGTTTCAGGACTTCGACCCGTTTTGGGAATTCGTCGCCGGACCCCTGAATGCCGGGAGTTTCGGGCCGAACACGCTGGACAAAACCTTCGGCCCCGAGCTGGTGTTTCAGAAAGCCCCGCCTGCGCAGAACACCTCGCCCTTCGCCGGGTTTCAGTTTTTCGGCGAAGTGAACATCGACGGGCAGAGCGGCGAGATGACCGTGACGCTGCGGGATCTGGACGGGGTTTCGGTGTTTGAGAAAAAATTGCAGCCATCAGTTCTCGTCTAGCCATCTTTCCTGTAGGAGTGAGCTTGTTCGCGATGGCTCAGTGTCAGCCACTACATAAGGCACAGACAGACTGCTATCGCGAGCAAGCTCACTCCTACAGGTCCGTGGCGCATATGAGTTTTTCGCAAAGCCAAGTAGAAATTGGCAGTTGTACGACCTCTACGCATTTCCCGGTAACACTTAGCTCGCCACTCGCCTATCATTAGCCACCTAACGACATCTCAGGGTTTGGTGTGCATGCTGGCAATTTTTTGGGAAACCCTGAACATCACCGCACCGGTCTTCGCCATGCTGTTTCTCGGCGTGTTGCTCAAGCGGATCGGCTGGATCAACGACGGCTTCATTCACACTGCGTCTTCGCTAGTGTTCAACTGCACCATGCCCGCGTTGCTGTTCCTCGGCATTATCCACGCGGACCTGCACGCGGCGCTGCAACCGGGCGTCTTGATCTACTTCATCGTCGCCACGCTGGTGGGTTTCGCGCTGGTCTGGGGCTGGGCGATCTATCGCGTACCCTTCATCGAGCGCGGCATTTACGTGCAAGGGGCGTTTCGCGGTAACAACGGTGTGATCGGCCTCGCGCTGGCCGCCAGCATGTACGGCGATTACGGCATCTCACTGGGCGCGATCCTCGCCGCGCTGGTCATCCTTTTCTACAACACGCTCTCGACCGTAGTGCTGGCGGTCTACAGCCCGGTGATCAAATCCGACCCGTGGAGCATCTGCAAAAGCGTTTTCGCCAACCCGCTGATCATCAGCATCATTGCCGCGACCCCCTTCGCGTACTTCGGCATCAGCTTGCCGAAATGGCTCGACACCTCCGGCAGCTACCTGGCGCAGATGACCTTGCCGCTGGCGTTGATGTGCATCGGGGGGACTTTGTCGCTGAAATCGTTGCGCGAGAGCGGCGGCCTGGCGGTCAGCGCGGGCCTGATGAAAATGGTGTGGTTGCCACTGATCTGCACCGCTGGCGCATGGCTGCTGGGCTTTCGTCACGCAGAACTGGGGATTCTGTTTCTTTACTTCGGCGCGCCCACGGCCTCCGTCAGCTTCGTCATGGCACGCGCGGCCGAGGGCAATCATGAGCTGGCGGCGTCGATCATCGTCATGACCACCTTGGCAGCAGCGGTGACGACCAACCTCGGGATCTTCATTTTGCAGTGGGGCGGATGGATCTGACCGCAGACGTGCAGGCGTTTCCCTCAGTGTTGTCGACGCCATGCGCGAACCGTGCTGAGCAATACCGCCATGCCCAACACCGGCAACGCGTAATGAATCATCAGCCGTTCGAGCCGATCCGCCAGCGGCATACCGGTGGTGAACGACACGATGTGCAGCCCGTACACCGCGTAAAGCACCAACAGCAATAGGCCTTCCAGCCGGGTGATGCGATAACCGGAGTAGAACAGCGGCAGGCACAGGACCGCGACGCCGAGCATCACGGGCAGGTCGAAGTCCAGTGCGTTCGGTGAGATCGACAACGGCGTCGAGGCGATCAGCGAGGTGATCCCCAGCACGCCCAGCAGGTTGAACAGGTTGCTGCCAATGATGTTGCCCACCGCGATGTCACGTTCGCCACGCAGCGCTGCGATCAGTGAAGTCATCAAGGCGGGGAGGGACGTGGCGACGGCGATCACGGTCAGGCCGATCACCCGTTCCGACAATCCCAGGTCCTGGGCGACAACGACGGCCGCGCCCACCAGCAAATGACTGCCAAGGATCATCAAGGCCAACCCGCAGGACATCACCGCCAGGCGGCCAAGGATCGGCCAGACTTTGCGTTTTGGTGTTTCGTCAGTGGGGTTGAAATGCCGGGCGCCGTGGGCGAACTGGCGCACGACCACGACCAGATAACCGGCCATGGCGATCAACAGCACTACGCCATCCAGCCCGCTCAACACCCCATTCCACGCCAGCCCGGCAACCAACGCCGTGGCGCCGATCATCAGCGGCAGGTCCACGCGCACCAACTGCCGCGCCACCCGCAACGGGATGATCAACGCTGACAGGCCGAGGGTCACCAGAATGTTGAAGATATTGCTGCCGATAACGCTGCCCACCGCGATGTCGGTGCTGTCAGTCAGCGCAGCTTGCAAGCCTACGGCCATTTGCGGCGCGCTGCTGCCGAGGGCGACGACGGTGAGGCCGAGAAACAGCGGCCGGGTTTTTAGCAAGGCAGCCAGGACCACCGCCGCGCGCACCGACAGTTCGGCGCCGACGATCATCATCAGCAGGCCACCGATCAGTTCGATCAGCGTGGGCAGTGGCAGGGTCGAGAGCGCGAGAATTCAGGGCACCACTGAGTCAGTCGTCGAGGGCTTGCACCCGCACTTGGGCGGTTCCGCTGCGCAGCATACCCAATTGTTCAGCGGCAGCGCGCGATACGTCGATCAATCGGCCACGGGTATGCGGCCCGCGATCGTTGATGCGGACGATGACCTTGCGGTCGTTGTCGAGGTTGGTGACTTGCACGCGGGTGCCGAACGGCAGTTGGCGGTGCGCGGCGGTCAGGGAATTCTGGTCGAAGCGTTCACCGCTGGCGGTGCGCTTGCCTTGGTGGCGCGAGCCGTAATACGAGGCTCCGCCGGTGGCGTTATAGCCGTGGGGATCGATGACGCCTTCGCTGGCACAACCGGCCAGCAGGGAGAGCAGCGCGCAAGCGCTGAGGAGCCGCCACATGGTTCGCAATCCTTCAGTCCTGATCGTCCCCACGCTTTGCGTGGAAATGCAGCTCGTGACGCTCCGCGTCACAGAAATGGACGCAAAGCGTCCTGAAATGTGCTCCCACGCAAAGCGTGAGGACACTCAAACGTCATCGCGAGCAAGCTCACTCCTATAAGGGCAACGTATTCCATTGTAGGAGTGAGCTTGCTCGCGATTTGGCCGGCCCTGATGTCGAAAGTTCCGGATCAGCGCCTTTGCATCAACCTTCCAGCTTGCGTTTGAGCAGCTCGTTGACCTGACCCGGGTTGGCCTTGCCTTTCGACGCTTTCATGGCCTGCCCGACAAAGAAGCCGAACATCTTGCCGCGTTTGGCTTCATCCGCCGCGCGGTACTGTTCGACCTGCTCGGCATTGGCCGCCAGCATGTCGTCAAGAATCGACTCGATGGCACCGCTGTCGGTCACTTGCTTCAGGCCGCGCTTCTCGATGATCTCGTCCGCACTGCCCTCACCGTTGGCCATCGCCTCGAAGACCATCTTGGCGATCTTGCCCGAGATGGTGTTGTCAGTGATGCGTTGCAGCATGCCGCCCAGTTGCTCGGCGCTGACCGGCGACTCGTCGATTTCCACGCCTTGCTTGTTCAGCAGCGAACCCAGCTCGACCATGACCCAGTTGGCGGCCAGTTTCGCATCGCCTGCAATGCTCACGACCTTCTCGAAGTAGTCCGCCTGCTCGCGGCTGGAGGCCAGCACGCTGGCGTCGTACAGCGACAGGCCGAACTGCGACTGGAAGCGCTCGCGTTTCTGCGGCGGAAGCTCCGGCAGGGTGGCGCGGGTTTGTTCGAGGAACGCGTCCTCGATGATCACCGGCAGCAAGTCTGGGTCGGGGAAGTAACGGTAGTCGTTGGCTTCTTCCTTGCTGCGCATGGCGCGGGTTTCGTTGGTGTTCGGGTCGTACAGGCGCGTTTGCTGAATGACCTTGCCACCGTCCTCGATCAGCTCGATCTGGCGTTCGATTTCGCTGTTGATCGCCTTCTCGATGAAACGGAACGAGTTGACGTTCTTGATCTCGCAGCGAGTACCGAACTCGACCTGGCCTTTCGGGCGAATCGACACGTTGCAGTCGCAGCGCAACGAGCCTTCCGCCATGTTGCCGTCGCAGATGCCGAGGTAGCGAACCAGCGCGTGCATCGCCTTGACGTAGGCCACCGCTTCTTTCGCCGAACGCATGTCCGGCTCGGACACGATTTCCAGCAGCGGAGTGCCCGCGCGGTTCAGGTCGATGCCGGTCATGCCACTGAAATCTTCGTGCAGGCTCTTGCCTGCGTCTTCTTCCAGGTGGGCACGGGTGACGCCGATGCGCTTGATGGTCCCGTCTTCGAGGGTGATGTCCAGGTGGCCCTTGCCGACGATCGGCAATTCCATCTGGCTGATCTGATAGCCCTTCGGCAGGTCCGGGTAGAAGTAGTTCTTGCGGGCGAACACGTTGTGCTGGCCGATTTCGGCGTCAATGGCGAGGCCGAACTTGACCGCCATCTGCACGGCTTCCTTGTTCAGCACCGGCAGCGTGCCGGGCATGCCCAGGTCAACGAGGCTGGCCTGGGTGTTGGGCTCGGAGCCGAACGTGGTGGCGCTACCGGAGAAAATCTTCGATTGGGTGGTGAGCTGGGTGTGAATCTCCAGCCCGATGACGACTTCCCATTGCATGTGTTTTCTCCTTAGAAGCCCGCTGGTGTACGGGTGTGCCATTCAGTGACCTGTTGGTACTGATGAGCAACGTTCAGCAAGCGGCCTTCCTGGAAGTACGGCGCGAGCAGTTGCACGCCTACCGGCAAGCCGTCGGCGAAACCGGCTGGCATCGACAGGCCCGGCAGGCCCGCAAGGTTGGCGGTGATGGTGTAGAAGTCTTCCAGGTACGCGGAAATTGGGTCGGCGTTCTTGGCACCGATTTTCCAGGCCGGGTTTGGCGTGGTCGGGCCGAGGATCACATCGACGTCCTTGAACGCATTCATGAAGTCGTTCTTGATCAGGCGACGGATCTTCTGCGCTTGCAGGTAGTAAGCGTCGTAGTAACCGGCGGACAGCGCGTAGGCACCGACCAGTATCCGGCGCTGCACTTCCGGGCCGAAGCCTTCGCCACGGGAGCGTTTGTACAGGTCGGTCAGGTCTTTCGGGTCTTCGCAGCGGTAGCCGAAACGCACGCCGTCGAAACGCGACAGGTTGGAAGAAGCTTCTGCCGGGGCGATCACGTAGTAAGCAGGGATCGCGTGTTGCAGGTTTGGCAGGCTGACTTCCTTGACCACGGCACCGAGCTTTTTCAGCTCGTCGACGCTGGCCATGACCAGATCGGCGATACGCGAGTCGAGGCCCGCGCTGAAGTATTCCTTCGGCACGCCAATGCGCAGGCCTTGCAGTGAGCCATTCAGACTGGCGCTGTAATCCGGCACGGGTTCGTCGATGCTGGTGGAGTCATTGATGTCGAAACCGGCCATGCCTTGCAGCAGCAGGGCGCAGTCTTCGGCCGTGCGTGCCATCGGGCCGGCCTGATCCAGGCTCGACGCGTAGGCGATCATGCCCCAGCGCGACACACGACCGTAGGTCGGTTTCAGGCCGGTCAGGTTGGTCAGCGCGGCAGGCTGGCGGATCGAACCGCCCGTGTCGGTGCCGGTAGCGGCAGGCAACAGACGTGCAGCCACCGCAGCCGCCGAACCACCGGACGAACCGCCCGGCACGTGTTCGAGGTTCCACGGGTTCTTCACGGCGCCGTAGTGGCTGGATTCGTTGGCCGACCCCATGGCGAATTCGTCCATGTTGGTCTTGCCCAGCGTCACGGTGCCCGCCGCCGCCAGCTTGGCGACGATGGTGGCGTCGTACGGCGCCTTGAAATTGTCGAGCATCTTCGAGGCGCAGCTGGTTCGGATGCCCTGGGTGCAGAACAGGTCTTTATGCGCCAGCGGTGCGCCCAGCAGCGCGCCATTCTCGCCAGCGGCACGGCGGGCGTCAGCGGCCTGTGCCTGAGTGATGGCGAGGTCTTCGGTGACGGTAATGAAGCTGTTGATCTGCGGGTCCAGCTGCGCAATGCGCGCCAGCAGGGAGCGGGTCAGTTCTTCGGAAGAAAACTGTTTGTCGGCGAGTCCGCGAGCGATCTCGGCCAGAGTCATATGATGCATTGCAGGCTCATTCCCTTAGTCGATGACTTTCGGAACCAGATAAAGGCCGTCTTCGACCGCTGGTGCGATGGCTTGATAGGCGTCGCGGTGATTGACCTCGGTAACCGCGTCTACACGCAGGCGTTGCGAGGCTTCGAGCGGGTGCGCCAGTGGTTCGATGCCGGTGGTGTCCACCGCTTGCATCTGGTCAACCAGCCCAAGAATGCTGTTCAGTGCTTCGGTAGTACGCGGGATATCGGCGTCATTGAGCCCCAGTCGGGCCAGATGAGCGATTTTTTCCACGTCGGAGCGATCAAGCGCCATGGGGTTCTCCAGTGGAAGGCGCACGGAATGAGCCGTACGTCAGATTGCGGAACACTACGCGATTTTGACGGTCATAAGGCCGCGATCGTCGAGGGTAGTGCTCGGAAAAACAGCCAATTTAGCATATTGGCTCCTTGCCCAAAATCCCTGTCGTTGTTAGAGTTTGCCGCACTTTTTTACCCACGCGTTCCCTAGGGTCCCTTTCCCATGTTCAAGAAACTGCGTGGCATGTTTTCCAGCGATCTTTCCATCGACCTGGGCACTGCCAACACCCTTATTTACGTGCGTGAGCGCGGTATTGTCCTGAACGAGCCATCGGTTGTGGCCATTCGGACCCACGGAAATCAGAAGAGCGTCGTTGCTGTCGGGATGGAAGCCAAGCGTATGCTGGGCCGTACCCCGGGCAACATCGCTGCCATTCGTCCGATGAAAGACGGCGTCATCGCCGATTTCAGCGTGTGCGAAAAGATGCTCCAGTATTTCATCAACAAAGTGCACGAAAACAGCTTCCTGCAGCCAAGCCCTCGCGTATTGATTTGCGTGCCGTGCAAGTCCACCCAGGTTGAGCGTCGCGCTATTCGCGAATCGGCCCTGGGCGCTGGTGCACGTGAAGTGTTCCTGATCGAGGAGCCAATGGCCGCTGCCATCGGTGCCGGTCTGCCGGTCGAAGAAGCCCGTGGTTCGATGGTCGTCGACATCGGTGGTGGTACCACTGAAATCGCCTTGATCTCGCTGAACGGTGTGGTTTACGCCGAATCCGTACGTGTGGGCGGCGACCGTTTCGACGAAGCGATCATCACTTACGTGCGCCGTAACTACGGCAGCCTGATCGGTGAATCCACCGCAGAGCGCATCAAACAGGAAATCGGTACCGCCTACCCAGGTGGCGAAGTGCGTGAAGTCGACGTACGCGGCCGTAACCTGGCCGAAGGTGTCCCACGTGCCTTCACCCTGAACTCCAACGAAGTGCTGGAAGCGTTGCAGGAATCCCTGGCAACCATCGTTCAGGCCGTGAAAAGCGCGCTGGAGCAATCCCCTCCGGAACTGGCATCGGACATCGCCGAGCGTGGTCTTGTGCTGACCGGTGGTGGCGCCTTGCTGCGTGACCTGGACAAACTGCTGGCCCAGGAAACCGGTCTGCCGGTGATCGTCGCCGAAGACCCGCTGACCTGCGTCGCTCGTGGCGGTGGTCGTGCGCTGGAAATGATGGACAAGCACACCATGGACCTGCTCTCCAGCGAATAACTCGCCGGATGGCTCCATGCTGTCGAACGGGTGGCGCTTCCGGCGCTGCCCGTTTGTGCCTGACCTGTTGACGTCTTCTCTTGACGCTGCAAGGCTGGCACACCTTCTTTCCGTCAATCCGCACCAGGCCGGTTTCATGTCGCATGAATAAGCACAGCCAAACACAAGCATCCCTGGAAGGAGCGGCCCATTAAACCGCTTTTCTCAAAGGGCCCGTCGCTGGGCGTTCGTCTGTTGGTGCTGGTCGTCCTCTCCGTGGCCGTCATGGTCGTGGACGCGCGTTTCACCCTGCTCAAACCTGTTCGCAGCCAGATGTCGCTGGTGCTGATGCAGTCCTACTGGATCGCCGACCTGCCTGAACGTTTGTATCAAGGCGTTGCCAGCCAGTTTGGCAGCCGCACCGAACTCGCTGCCGAAAACGAAAAACTCAAGACTGAAAACCTGCTGCTCCAGGGGCGTCTGCAGAAGCTGGCCGCACTGACCGAGCAGAACGTTCGGCTGCGCGAGTTGCTGAACTCGTCCGCGTTGGTCAACGAAAAAGTCGAGGTCGCCGAGCTGATCGGCATGGACCCTAACCCCTTCACCCATCGCATCATCATCAACAAGGGTGAGCGCGACGGCGTGGTGCTGGGTCAACCGGTGCTCGATGCCCGTGGCCTGATGGGGCAGGTGGTCGAGTTGATGCCGTACACCTCCCGCGTGTTGCTGCTGACCGACACCACCCACAGTATTCCGGTGCAAGTGAACCGCAACGGCCTGCGAGCGATTGCCAGCGGCACCGGGAACCCGGAGCGCCTTGAGCTGCGGCACGTGGCGGACACCGCCGACATCAAGGAAGGCGACCTGCTGGTGAGTTCCGGTCTGGGTCAGCGCTTCCCGGCGGGTTACCCGGTGGCGACGGTCAAGGAAGTGATTCATGACTCCGGCCAGCCATTCGCGATCGTTCGCGCCGTGCCGACCGCCGCGCTGAACCGCAGCCGTTACCTGTTGCTGGTGTTCTCCGATGGCCGTTCGCCGGAAGAGCGCGCCGCCGACGCTGCGCAACAGCAGGAATCACTGGACCGTCAGGCCGCTGATCCGTCTGCCGTGCCGTCTGCCACCGTGCCAGGCGTTGCGCCGGCCGCGACCCCGAACAAACCCGTTGTCCCAGCGACCGTGCCGAAATCCGCTGCGACGGGCCACAGCACGTCGTCAGCCCCGGCCGCGGCGCCTGCAACGACGCCCGCTGCGACGCCAGCCGCCACCCCGGCCAAGCCCGCGAGCAAACCACCGGCCAAGCCGCCCGCCAAGCCCGCTGCGACCAGACCGGCCACGCCAGCGCCTGCCCCTGCGGCAACGCATGAGAGGGAAGAATAATGGCGCGTCATGCCCCTGCACGTAATGGCTGGGTGGTCTGGTTGACCTTCGCCATCGGCCTGCTGCTCAGCGTTTCGCCGCTGCCGCAATTCATGGAAATCTTTCGCCCGCTGTGGCTCGCGTTGCTGCTGGCGTTCTGGGCCCTGGCCTTGCCGCACAAGATCGGCATGGTTACCGCGTGGATGCTCGGCCTGGCTGAAGACGTACTCTACGGGACGTTGCTGGGGCAAAACGCGTTGATCCTGACGCTGATCACCTTCCTCGTCCTGTCGTTGCAACAACGCTTGCGGATGTTCCCGATGTGGCAGCAATGCCTGGTGATTCTGGTGATCTTCGGCTTGGCGCAGTTGGTTCAGCTGTGGCTCAGCGCCCTGACCGGCAACCGCCAGCCGACCCTGGCGTTGGTGTTGCCTGCGCTGGTCAGCGCGTTGCTCTGGCCGTGGGTGAGCTACGGCTTGCGCGGGTTGCGGTTGCGTTTGAAGATTAATTGAAATAGCAGGCTGCGGGCAGGACCCTGTGGGAGCGAATTCATTCGCGATGCGATTTGTCCGGCGACACATCTCTATCGGCTGTACCGGCGTTTCGTCGGAATGCCGCCCAGAATGAATCCGCTCCCACAGGAGTGGCGCTGGCTAAGCTGAAGATCACTGACACGGAGACGTCCCATGCCCCAACTTCTTCTCGCCTCCGGCTCCCCGCGCCGTCGTGAATTGCTGACGCAGATCGGAGTGCCGTTCACCACGCTCAGCGCCGACATCGACGAAACCCCGCTCCCCAACGAAACCCCGACGGCTTATGTCGAGCGCTTGGCCCGTGGCAAGGCTGACGCCGGTTTGCTGCAACTGGCCAACGACCCCGCCTACCCCACCGCCTGCGTTCTCGGCGCTGACACGGCAGTGGTTCTCGACGGTCGCATTCTCGGCAAACCTGCTGACAAAGCCGAATCTCTGGCCATGCTCGCTGCGCTGTCCAATCGCGAACACGAGGTGTTGACCGCCATTGCGGTGGTCGATGAGCAGCGCTGTGAAACACGTGTCGTCAGCAGTCGCGTGCGTTTTCGTCCGATTTCCCCCGAAGAGGCCCGTGCCTACTGGGCCAGTGGTGAGCCACGGGACAAAGCCGGCAGTTACGGCATTCAAGGGCTGGGCGCCGTGTTCGTGGAAAACCTCAGTGGCAGTTATTCCGCCGTCGTCGGCCTGCCCTTGTGCGAAACCGCAGAAATCCTCCAGCGTTTTGGCATACCCTGCTGGCAATGCCTGGAAGGTGAAAAACCATGAGTGAAGAGATTCTGATCAACATCACGCCGATGGAGTCGCGCGTGGCCGTCGTTGAGAACGGGGTTTTGCAGGAAGTCCATGTCGAGCGCACCCAGCGTCGCGGGATCGTCGGCAACATTTACAAAGGCAAAGTTGTGCGTGTGCTGCCGGGAATGCAGGCGGCGTTCATCGACATTGGCCTGGACCGAGCGGCGTTCATTCACGCCTCGGAAATCTCCATGCGCGAAGGCCCGGCGGTGGAAACCATCAGTTCGCTGGTGCACGAAGGCCAGAGCCTGGTGGTGCAGGTCACCAAAGACCCGATCGGCAGCAAAGGCGCACGCCTGACCACTCAGCTGTCGATTCCCTCCCGCTATCTGGTGTACATGCCGCGCACGGCCCACGTCGGGATTTCCCTGAAGATCGAAGACGAAGTCGAGCGCGAGCGGCTCAAACAGGTCGTCAGCGATTGCGTGGCCAAGGAAGGGATCAAGGAGAAGGGCGGTTTCATCCTGCGCACGGCAGCCGAGGGCGCCGGGGCCGATGAGATCATGATGGACATCCGCTATCTGCGCCGCCTCTGGGACCAGATTGGCGAGCAGATCAAGACCATCGGCCCGGCCAGCGTCATTTACGAAGATTTGGGTCTGGCCCTGCGCACGTTGCGCGATCTGGTCAGCCCGCGAATTGAAAAAATCCGCATCGACTCCCGGGAAACCTTCCAGAAGACCACGCAGTTCGTGGCCGAGCTGATGCCGGAAATTGCCGATCGTCTCGAACACTACCCCGGCGAGCGGCCGATTTTCGACCTGTATGGCGTCGAAGACGAAATCCAGAAAGCGCTGGAGCGCAAGGTGCCTCTGAAGTCCGGTGGCTATCTGGTGATCGACCCAGCCGAAGCGATGACCACCATCGACGTCAATACGGGCGCGTTCGTTGGCCATCGCAATCTCGAAGAGACGATTTTCAAGACCAACCTGGAAGCGGCCACGGCCATTGCCCGGCAACTGCGCCTGCGGAATATCGGCGGGATCATCATCATCGATTTCATCGACATGGAAGACGGTGAACATCAGCGTCAGGTGTTGCGCACGCTGGAGAAGCAGCTGGAGCGGGATCACGCGAAAACCAACATCATCGGTATCACCGAGCTGGGCCTGGTGCAGATGACCCGCAAGCGTACCCGCGAGAGTCTGGAGCAGGTGTTGTGCGAGCCGTGCAGCAGCTGTCAGGGGCGCGGCAAGCTGAAAACCCCCGAAACCATCTGCTACGAGATTTTCCGCGAAATCTTGCGCGAAGCGCGGGCCTATCAGGCGTTGGGGTATCGGGTGCTGGCCAACCAGAAAGTGGTGGATCGGCTGCTTGACGAGGAGTCTGGCAACGTCGCCGAGCTGGAAGTGTTCATTGGACGGACCATTCGTTTTCAGGTCGAAACCATGTATTCCCAGGAACAATATGACGTTGTGCTGCTCTGATTGGGCTCAAAACACCGCTTGAACCGCCGCGCCTTGCGCCGCGCGGTCGTTGACCAGACAACCGAGCCTATTGACGGGCGGATGGCAAGGATGCCTTTCAAAGAGAATTTTGCGTGGCGAATGAGCACTTCCCGGACCTACCCGTAACCGCACGACTGAGCCGGATGCCTTTGAAGGGCGCGCTGCCTGGAGGCTCGGCGACATGGAGCGTCTGACACGTTTCCTCGCGACCCTGACGCGTTGGGGCCTGAGCGTGTGCGCCCTGGTTTTGGTGTTGATCGCGCTGTACGTCAGCCTCGGCCGCCAACTGGTGCCGATGGTCGCCGAGTACCGTGCAGATGTTGAGGTCAAGGCGCAGGCGGCGGTGGGTATGCCCGTCAGCATTGGACGTCTCGAAGGCAGTTGGAGCGGCTTTGCGCCGATTTTCACAGCGCGGGACGTCATGGTAGGCCAGGGTTCTGCCTCGGTGCGTCTGGACCATGTGCGTGCGGTGCCGGACCTGTGGGCCAGCCTCAAGGCGCGGCAGGTGCGTATTGCGCGGCTTGAACTCGATGGGCTGCAAGTGGGGCTCAAAGAAGACAAGGACGGGCACTGGGCCCTCCAGGGCTTACCGGTGCAGGATGACAAGCCGTTCGACCCTGAACAGGTGCTGACGCAAATGCAGATGATCTCGACCCTGTCGCTGTTCGACAGTCAGATCACCTTGCAGCCCTATGAGCAAGCTCCGCTGACCCTGACTTACGCCAGCATGACCCTCAAGACCGGGCGCTTCCATCAGCGTCTTGATGCCAAGGTGACGCTGCCGGATGGCCAGCCGCTGTCGCTGAACGTACGCTCTAAAATCCGCGCCAGCGCGTGGCGGGACGCGGAGGCCGAGGCTTACCTGAGCCTGCCTCAGAGCGAGTGGTCCAAGTGGCTGCCCAAGAGCGTGACCCAAGGGTGGAAGATCAAGACCCTCAAGGCCGGTGGCGAGTTCTGGTTGACGTGGGGCAAGGGCACACTGCAATCCGCCGTGGTCCGACTCAATGCGCCACAGTTCAAAGGGGCGTATGCCGCCCGCAAGGCCACGAAGATCGACAACCTGGCCCTCAACGCATGGCTTCAGCGCGATGACGCTGGTTTCAATGTGTCGGTGAGTTCCCTGGCCATGGACCTTGGCGGCAAGCGCTGGGAAAGCCGACTCCAGCTCAAGCAGACGGCGGCGACGTCCGACGCACAAGAGCTATGGAACGTACAGGCTGATCGTCTGGATCTGACGCCGGTGACGCCGCTGCTCGACTCGCTCGCACCGTTGCCTGACAAGCTGATGGTGGTGCTCGATCACCTGAACGTCACCGGCGGCCTGCGCAACGTGCTGGTCGATTATCGTCCGCAGGCCGAGGGCGCCAAGCGTCTGAGCTTTGCTGCCAATCTGGACAAGGTCGGTTTCGACGCCTATCACGGCGCGCCTGCGGCCGGAAATGTCAGCGGCGCCATCAGTGGCGACTTGGGGCAGGGCGAACTGCGCCTGAACGCCGACGATTTCATGCTGCACCTGGACCCGATCTTCAAGAACGAATGGAATTATCACCACGCCGATGCACGCCTGACCTGGGCGTTGGACGATCAGGGGTTCACGCTGATCGCCCCGTACATCAAGGTGGTCGGTGACGAGGGCAAGATCGCCAGCGATTTCCTGATTCGCCTGCATTTCGATCAGGCTCAGGAAGACTACATGGACCTGCGCGTCGGGCTGGTGGATGCCGACGGTCGCTACACGTCCAAATACCTGCCTGCGGTGCTCAGCCCGTCGCTTGATCATTGGCTGCGCACGGCCATTCTCAGCGGCAACGTCGAACAGAGCTTCTTCCAGTATCAGGGCTCGCTGAATCACGATGCGCAGGACGTGGCGCGCGTCATCAGCCTGTTCTTCAAGGTACGGAACGCCAATCTTGCATTCCAGCCCGGCTGGCCGCAGCTGACCGGTGTCGATGGCAATGTGTTCGTCGAGAACAGCGGGGTGCGTATTCGAGCCACCAAAGGCCAGTTGCTCGGCACTCAGGTGAACAACGTGGCGGTGGACGTGCCTCACGTGCCGTCGGGACAATCGAGTCATCTGCTGGTGGACGGTGACTTCAACGGCAGCCTGCAAGACGGCATGAAGATTCTGCAGGAAGCGCCCATCGGCACCGCCCAGACCTTCAACGGCTGGCAAGCGGAAGGGCCGCTGCAAGGGCATATCAATCTGGACATCCCGTTGGTCAAGGGCCAGGAGCCCAAGGTCGCTGTGGATTTCAACACCGACAGTGCCCGTTTGCGGCTGCCTGACCCGGTGCTTGATCTGACCCAGCTCAAGGGCAATTTCCGTTTCGATTACGCCAAGGGCCTGAGCGGCAAGAACATCAAGGCCATGGCGTTCGACAAGCCCGTCAATGCCGAAATATTCGCCGAAGGCAAGCCGGGGGCGCCGCTGACGCGCATCACGGCCAGCAGCCAGATCGCGACCAAACGCCTGACGGACTGGCTGAACGTCACTCAACCGCTGCCAGTGTCCGGGGATATGCCGTACCAGTTGCAACTGACGCTGAATGGCGCCGACAGCCCGCTGCTGATCAATTCCAACCTCAAGGGCGTGGCCATTGACTTGCCTGCGCCGTTCGGCAAAACCGCCGATGAGACCCGCGACACCGATTTTCGTATGAATCTGCAAGGGGCCGAACGGCGCATCGGCGTGGGCTATGGCAACCTGGCCAATTTTGCCTTCGCGGCCCCCGGCGGCAAGTTCGAGGACGGCCGGGGTGAGCTGTTCATTGGCGAGGGCGGGGCGATCATTCCGGACAGCAAGGGCCTGCGTGTACGCGGCTCGCTGCCCGAACTGGACATCGCGCCGTGGCAGGCGATGGTTCAGCGCTATGCAGGTAACGATCCGGGGGGCAGCGCCAAACAGTTGGTCAACAGCGTTGATCTGCAGATTGGCAAGCTGACCGCCATGGGCACGACGCTGGATCAAGCCAACGTGCAGCTCAAGCGCAATGACGCGAGTTGGGGCCTGTCGCTGGACAGCGCAAAGATCAAGGGCACGGCGACGCTGCCAGACGACAAGTCAACACCCGCTGACATCAACCTGCTGTACGTCCGTTTGCCTGCGCCGGACCCGAACGCCGCCGTGGTGGAAAACGCGCCTGACCCGTTGGCGGACGTCGATCCGCACAATATTCCTGCGATGAACATCAAGATCACCCAGCTGTTTCAGGGGGATCAACTGGTGGGGGCCTGGACATTGAAGGCTCGGCCCACGCCTGCAGGCCTTCAACTGAATGACATGGACTTGGGTCTTAAGGGCATTTCGCTGGTGGGCAACGGCGGCTGGGAAGGCACGCCGGGTTCGACGAGCAGTTGGTTCAAAGGCCAGGTGGCGGGGAAAAACCTCGCCGATGTGCTGAAGGCATGGGGTTTTGCGCCGACGGTGACCAGTCAGGAATTTGAGATGAATGCCGATGGCCGCTGGCCGGGTTCGCCTGCGTGGGTGGGGCTCAAGCGGTATTCCGGCAGCCTCGACGCCACGCTCAAAAATGGCCAGTTCGTTGAAGTGGAGGGTGGGGCGCAGGCGTTGCGGGTGTTCGGCCTGCTCAACTTCAACTCCATCGGTCGTCGTCTGCGACTGGATTTCTCGGACTTGCTGAACAAAGGGCTGAGTTACGACCGTGTCAAAGGCCTGTTGGTGGCCAGCGATGGGGTGTACGTGACCCGCGACCCGATCACCATGATTGGTCCGTCAAGCAACCTGGAGCTGAACGGTACACTGGACATGGTGCGTGACCGGGTCGATGCCAAACTGCTCGTGACCCTGCCGGTGACCAACAACCTGCCGATTGCCGCGCTGATCGTCGGCGCCCCTGCGATTGGCGGTGCGCTGTTCCTGGTCGACAAGCTGCTGGGTGACCGCGTCGCGCGTTTCGCGAGTGTGCAATACAAGGTCGAAGGTCCGTGGAAAGAGCCTAAAATCACTTTCGACAAGCCGTTTGAAAAGCCGCAGTAGGCAGAAGCCATTGGCGTCCATCATGAATTGGGCTGATACATGGGCTGTAGGAGTGAGCTTGCTCGCGATAGCGTCGCATCAGTCGACGTAATCGTCACAGAGACATCGGATCGCGAGCAAGCTCACTCCTACAGGGAACACCGTGCTTCGCGTTGGAGTACAGTGCAGTTCTACCGATCAAGGAGCGTTTCATGTCCTTCGCAGTGATTCAGATGGTCAGTCAGAGCGATGTCGCGGGCAATCTCGTTCAAGCGCGCAAGCTGCTGGAACAGGCCGCTGCCTCGGGCGCCAGGCTGGCGGTGTTGCCGGAAAACTTCGCCGCCATGGGCCGTCGTGACATCGCTGCCATTGGCCGCGCCGAAGCCTTTGGCGAGGGTCCGATCCTGCCGTGGTTGAAACTCGCCGCTCGCGACCTCAAGTTATGGATTGTCGCCGGGACATTGCCGCTGCCGCCGAAAGACCGGCCAGAGGGCAAAGTCACGGCATGTTCGCTGTTGGTCGACGATCAGGGCGAACAGGTGGCGCGCTACGACAAGCTGCACCTGTTCGACGTGGACGTAGCGGATGCGCGCGGGCGTTATCGCGAATCCGACGACTATGCTCATGGCAACAACGTCGTGGTCGCTGATACACCCGTTGGAAAACTGGGGCTGACGGTCTGTTACGACCTGCGCTTCCCCGAGCTGTACACCGCGTTGCGAGACGCGGGCGCCGAATTGATCACCGCGCCGTCGGCCTTTACCGCCGTGACCGGCGCGGCGCACTGGGAAATCCTGCTGCGCGCGCGTGCCATCGAAACCCAGTGCTACGTGCTGGCGGCCGCGCAGGGCGGGGTGCATCCGGGGCCAAGGGAAACATTTGGACACGCGGCGATCATAGATCCATGGGGCCGCGTGCTGGCTGAGCAGGCACAGGGTGAAGCCGTGCTGCTGGCCGAACGAGACAGTGAAGAACAAGCGTCCATACGGACGCGAATGCCGGTGACGAATCATCGGCGATTTTTTTCGCAGGACGCTTTGCGGCCTGCCAACACCCCGGAGTGAATATGAGCGACTTGTCCTCTGTCAGCGAACACCTTCTGGCCCCCGGCGGCCTGAGCATCGACAGCCTGCAATCGGTGCTGGGTGAGCTGGCCGGTCCCGGAATCGACGCCGCTGACCTGTATTTCCAGGGCCAGATTTCCGAGTCCTGGGCGCTGGAAGACGGCATCGTCAAGGAAGGCAGCTTCAACCTCGACCAAGGCGTCGGCGTGCGTGCGCAGTCCGGTGAAAAAACCGGTTTTGCCTACAGCAACGCGATCACCCCGGAGGCGCTGAGCCAGGCTGCCCGCGCCGCTCGCTCGATTTCCCGCGCCGGTCAGAATGGCCGCGTGCAAGCCTTCACCACCCAGGACGTCGCCCAGCTCTACGCGCCTGATAACCCCCTGGAAGTCCTGACCCGCGCCGAAAAGGTCGAGTTGCTCAAGCGCATCGACGTGGCCACCCGTGCGCTGGACCCGCGCATTCAGCAAGTCACCGTGAGCATGGCCGGGGTCTGGGAGCGCATTCTGGTGGCGTCGACCGATGGCGGTCTGGCCGCGGACGTGCGCCCTCTGGTGCGTTTCAACGTCAGCGTGATCGTCGAACAGAACGGTCGCCGCGAGCGCGGCGGCCATGGCGGTGGCGGGCGTACCGATTACCGCTATTTCCTTCAGGAAGACCGCGCCATGGGCTACGCCCGCGAGGCGTTGCGTCAGGCGCTGGTCAACCTGGAAGCGATTCCTGCGCCAGCGGGTACGCTGCCAGTCGTACTGGGTTCCGGCTGGTCCGGCGTGCTGCTGCACGAAGCAGTGGGCCACGGTCTGGAAGGCGACTTCAACCGTAAGGGCAGTTCGGCCTACAGCGGTCGCATGGGCGAAATGGTCGCTTCCAAACTTTGCACCATTGTCGATGACGGCACCCTCGCGGGGCGTCGCGGCTCGCTGAGCGTGGACGACGAAGGCACCCAGACCGAATGCACCACGCTGATCGAGAATGGCGTGCTCAAGGGCTACATGCAGGACAAGCTCAACGCACGGCTGATGGGCGTTGCCCGTACCGGTAACGGTCGTCGCGAGTCCTACGCGCACCTGCCGATGCCGCGCATGACCAACACCTACATGCTCGGCGGCCAGAGCGATCCGGCAGAAATCATCGCTTCGGTGAAGAAGGGCATCTACTGCGCCAACCTCGGCGGCGGTCAGGTCGATATCACCAGCGGCAAGTTCGTGTTCTCTACCAGCGAAGCCTATTTGATCGAAGACGGCAAAATCACTGCCCCAGTCAAAGGCGCGACGCTGATCGGTAACGGTCCGGAGTGCATGAGCCGGGTGTCGATGGTCGGCAACGACCTGTCGCTGGACAGTGGCGTGGGCACGTGCGGCAAGGATGGGCAATCGGTGCCCGTGGGCGTCGGTCAGCCAACGCTGAAGATCGATGCGATCACTGTGGGTGGCACAGGGTCGTAAGCGGGGAATGAAGCACTGTAGGAGTGAGCTTGCTCGCGATTGCGGAATGTCAGACGCTTAATTTGAAAATGACACACCGTAATCGCGAGCAAGCTCACTCCTACAGGAGCAGCGTGTAGCAGGTGAGCAGCGGATTTAACGCAATCCGCGCTTGGTTTCGTCCAGTTCGCGGATGTATTTGAAGATTTTGCGGGTCGCGGTCGGGGCTTTGTTTTGCTTGGCCTCGTGCTGAGCCTGACGGATCAGCGAACGCAGTTGCTGGCGGTCGGCTTCCGGGTACTCATTGACGAACTGTTCGAGCACGTCGTCAGTGCCGCCCACCAACCGGTCGCGCCAGCGTTCCAGATTGTGAAAGCGCTCGTTGTACTGGCGCGTGGAGGCGTCGAGCTGATCGAGCAGAACCAGGATTTCGTCCAGGTTCTGGTCGCGCATCAGCCGGCCAATGAACGAGATGTGGCGCTTACGCGCAATGTGCGCGGTGTGCTTGGGCGCATCGGCCAGTGCCCGACGCAATTCGTCGGTCAGCGGCAGCTTGGCCAGCACATCGGGCTTGAATGTCGTCAAGCGTTCGCCCAGGTCTACCAGAGCGTGAAGCTCTTTCTTGATCTGGGTTTTGCTTTTCTCTCCGTCGAAGGAGTCGTCGTAAGAATCAACCATGGGGGCAGTCCGCAAATAAACGCCGCCATGATAACCAGTCAGGGACCAAATGTCCGGCCTGGCTGCCGAAATCGGAATTTGATGGAGTAAGTCATGAGTGCATCAGAAAGCGTCGGCCCACAGGCCCTCCCGGCACTGCAACAGCAGGTCGAGCAGATCGTCGCCGAAGCCAAACGCCAAGGCGCGACCGCGTGCGAAGTGGCAGTGTCTGTGGATCAGGGGCTGTCGACGTCGGTTCGCCAGCGCGAAGTCGAAACCGTCGAGTTCAACCGCGATCAGGGCTTCGGCATCACCCTGTATGTCGGCCACCGCAAAGGCTCGGCCAGCACCTCGGCCAGCGGCCCGGACGCCATTCGCGAAACCGTCGCGGCGGCACTCGCCATCGCCAAACACACCTCGGAAGACGAAAGCTCGGGCCTCGCCGATGCCGCGCTGATGGCCCGGGAGCAGCCGGATTTCGACCTGTTCCACCCGTGGGCGATCACCCCGGAAGAGGCGATCGAGCGCGCGTTGATCTGCGAAGCGGCGGCGTTCGATGCCAACAGCCTGATCAAAAACGCCGATGGCACGACCTTGAACGTGCATCAGGGCTGCCGCGTCTATGGCAACAGTCACGGCTTCATTGGCGGCTACGCATCCACCCGCCATAGCCTCAGTTGCGTGATGATCGCCGAAAAAGACGGCCAGATGCAGCGCGATTATTGGTACGACGTCAATCGTCAGGGCGAGCTGCTGATGGACGCAAAACTCATTGGCCAGAAAGCCGCCGAACGCGCCGCGAGCCGTTTGGGCGCGCGTCCGGTGCCGACTTGCGAGGTGCCAGTGCTGTTTTCGGCGGAACTGGCGGGCGGTCTGTTCGGCAGCTTCTTGGGGGCGATTTCCGGCGGCAACTTGTACCGCAAATCGTCCTTCCTTGAAGGCGCTATTGGCCAGCGCCTGTTCCCGGAGTGGATGACCATCGACGAGCGTCCACACTTGATGCGCGCCATGGGCAGCTCGGCCTTCGACGGCGATGGCCTGGCGACCTACGCCAAGCCGTTCGTCGAGAACGGTGACTTGGTGTCCTACATCCTCAGCACGTATTCGGGCCGCAAACTGGGTCTGCCAAGCACCGCCAACGCGGGCGGCGTGCACAACCTGTTCGTTTCCCACGGCACTGAAGACCAGGCCGCACTGATCCGTCGCATGGGACGCGGCCTGTTGGTCACCGAACTGATGGGCAGCGGCCTGAACATGGTCACCGGCGATTATTCGCGCGGCGCGGCGGGTTTCTGGGTCGAGAATGGCGAAATCCAATTCCCGGTTCAGGAGGTGACCATTGCCGGCAACATGCGCGACATGTTCAAGCAGATCGTCGCCGTGGGTAGCGATCTTGAGATGCGCAGCAACATCCGCACGGGGTCGGTGTTGATCGAGAAGATGATGGTGGCGGGGAGCTGATTTCCCCAGCATTGAGCGATCACCAAGGCCTGCCACGCGCAGGCCTTTTTTTTTGGCCCGGCATTTTTGAAATCCCTCCATCCCTGTAGGAGTGAGCTTGCTCGCGATTCGGTGTGCCAATCGCTGCATGCGTGGCTGATACGCCGCTATCGCGAGCAAGCTCACTCCTACAGGGTTTGAAACCCGCAGTCTTTTGTAGGAGCGCGCTTACCCGCGAACGCATTCTGCTCGTGCCTCATAAAGTGGCTGACACACCACTATCGCGGGCAAGCGCGCTCCTACAGGGCGGCGTACTCGAATTTCATGACTGGCCCCCTCCAATGTCGGGGTTGTTTTGATTCTTAAACTCATTTAATAATGAATCTCATTCGTTAAATGGGTCTGAGGTCATGGCGACTGTTCTGCACGAGTCCCCTTATCTGGAAAACTGGCGTGCGCTGAGTCTGCGGATTCGCTGCGCCTTGCATCCCGACGAGCCGCGGGCCATTGAGCATTACCTCGCCGAGGGCCGCTACCTCGCGCGTTTCACGGCCACCCCACACGTACTGATCGCCGAAAGCACGTTTCGACTGTTGATCGACACCGCTCGCGACACCGTCCTGCCCTGGCATTGGCGCTGCCTGTGCCTTGATCAGGCCTGGCGTCCGTTGCGGGATTTGCAGGCCCTTGCGCATTCCTCCTCACAACGCCAACGCTGGCAGGCCTTCGCCCATCAACTGGCGACCTGCGTGTTGCAACCCTCGATTTCTCTCGCTGAACTGATGCAAGGAACTCTTGATGAGTAATACCCGTATTGAACGCGACAGCATGGGCGAACTGCAGGTCCCGTCCGAGGCGCTGTATGGCGCGCAGACCCAGCGTGCGATGAACAATTTCCCGATCAGTCAGTTGCGCATGCCGCGCCAGTTCGTTCGAGCGCTGCTGCTGGCCAAGGCTGCCGCCGCGCAGGCCAACCTTGAGCTGAAGCAAATCTCCGAAGGCCAGAGCAAGGCCATCGTCACCGCTTGCCAAGAACTGCTGGCGGGTGACTTCATGACGCATTTCCCGGTGGACGTGTTCCAGACCGGTTCCGGCACCAGCACCAACATGAACGCCAACGAGGTCATCGCGACCCTCGCCAGCCGTGTGCTGGGCGAACCGGTGAACGCCAACGACCACGTCAACTGCGGTCAGAGCAGCAACGACATCATTCCGACCACCATCCACGTTAGCGCCGCGTTGGCGATCCACGAACAGCTGCTGCCTGCATTGGCGCATCTGGTGCAGGTCACCGAACAGAAAGCGCTGCAGGTTCACCCGTTCGTCAAAACCGGCCGCACCCATCTGATGGACGCCATGCCCGTGCGCATGAGCCAGGTGCTGAACGGCTGGTCGCAGCAGATCAAGGCCAACGTCGAACACATCGAAAACCTGCTGCCGAGCCTGCAAGCGCTGGCCCAGGGCGGGACTGCCGTGGGAACCGGGATCAATGCGCACCCGGAGTTCGCCTCGCGTTTCGCCACGCAATTGAGCCAGCTGAGCAACGTCGGTTTCGTGCCGGGCAAGGACCTATTCGCGTTGATCGGCTCGCAGGACACCGCCGTCGCGGTCTCTGGCCAGTTGAAAGCCACCGCCGTGTCGCTGATGAAGATCGCCAATGACCTGCGTTGGATGAACTCAGGCCCCTTGGCAGGCCTGGGCGAGATCGAGCTGGAAGGCCTGCAACCGGGCTCCTCGATCATGCCGGGCAAGGTCAACCCGGTGATTCCGGAAGCCACCGCGATGGTCGCCGCGCAAGTGATCGGCAACGACGCCGCCATCACCGTCGCCGGCCAGTCGGGCAACTTCGAGCTCAACGTGATGCTGCCGATCATTGCCCACAACCTGCTCGAAAGCATTGAGCTGCTGGCCAATTCCAGCCGTCTGCTGGCCGACAAGGCCATCGCCACCTTCAAGGTCAACGAGGCCAAGCTCAAGGAAGCTCTGTCGCGCAACCCGATTCTGGTGACCGCGCTGAACCCGATCATCGGTTATCAGAAGGCCGCCGAAATCGCCAAGACCGCCTACAAGGAAGGCCGCCCGATCATCGACGTGGCGCTTGAGCACACCGATCTGGATCGCTCGCGGCTGGAAACCCTGCTGAACCCGGAAAAACTCACTGCAGGCGGCATCTGACCTGCGACCACCCACGTCAGCGATCGAGGAGACGCGCCATGGAGCATTGGAAAAGCACCATTCTGAAAGGCAATAGCTGCTTCAACCGTGGCGATCTGGTCGACGCCCGCGAACTCTATCTGCAAGCCCTGGCCTTGGCACAAGTGCTGCTGGAGCGCTGGAAAGACCCTGACGAGGCGGTTGCCGCGTTTGTGATTTCCCATCACAACCTGGCCGATCTGCACCTGAGCCTGAATCAGCCGGAAGAAAGCGCCGAATACCTGTGCTCGGCCCATCAACGCTTGCTGCACGTGATCCAGAACCCGCGCCTGACGCCTGCATTGCGCCAGGCCGCGTTCCGACACAGCAACAAGACCTACAGCGAACTGTTGGGCTTCATCAGCGAACACGGTGAATACCCACGCACCCACCGACTGCTCAACAGCAGCGGCGAACACTCACGCTCGGCGCTACAGCGCAACGCCGCTGCCGCTGGCACCTTGTCCTTTGGAGTCCATTGATATGCCGTATACCTTGCCTGCCTTGCCATACGCCTACGATGCCCTTGAGCCGCACATCGATGCGCAAACCATGGAAATCCACTACACCAAGCACCATCAGACCTACATCAACAACCTCAACGCCGCCGTCGAAGGCACCGAATACGCCGAATGGCCGATTGAGAAACTGGTCGCCAGCGTTGGCCAACTGCCGGAAAAGCTGCGCCCGGCGGTGATCAACCAGGGCGGCGGTCACGCCAACCATTCGCTGTTCTGGGAGGTCATGAGCCCTAAAGGCGGCGGTCTGCCAAGTGGCGCGCTGGCCAAAGCCATCGATGAGCAACTGGACGGCATCGACGCCTTCAAAGAGGCGTTCACCAAAGCCGCACTGACCCGATTCGGCAGCGGCTGGGCGTGGCTGAGCGTCACGCCGGAGAATAAGCTGGTCGTTGAAAGCAGCGGCAACCAGGACAGCCCACTGATGAATGGCAACACGCCGATCCTCGGTCTGGACGTCTGGGAGCACGCCTATTACCTGCGTTACCAGAACCGTCGCCCGGAATACATCGCTGCGTTCTACAACGTCGTGAACTGGGACGAAGTGGCCAAGCGGTACGCCCAGGCTCTGGCCTAACTCCCATAACGAGAAGTAGACGATCTATGCCTTCTGATTTACTCACCCTCAGCAGCGGCCGGTTGTTTCGTCTGGCCATCGGTTCGGTGTTGCTGCTGGTCGGCACAGGGTTGCTCATCGCCCAGGGACTAAGCTGGCTGAGCCTTGAACCCCGTATGTTGAGGGCGTTGGAAGGTGGAGCGTTGTGCGCACTGGGCACCGCGCTCGGTGCAGTGCCTGTGTTGGTGATCCGTGGGATGCCGGTGGCGGTGTCCGACGGATTGCTCGGTTTCGGCGCGGGCATCATGCTCGCGGCGACCGCTTTTTCGTTGATTGTGCCGGGCCTGAGCGCGGCGCAAGGTCTTGGGTTTTCGCCGTGGGGCGCGGGCGCCTTGGTCAGCGGCGGAATTCTGGCCGGAGCGGTCGGGCTTTTCATCGTCGACACGCTGGTCTCTCGCGGCCCGCAACTGTCGGAGGTCGCGGACAAACCGGCCATCCCGTCAAACATCTGGCTGTTCGTCATTGCGATCATCGCCCACAACATCCCGGAAGGTATGGCGGTGGGCGTGTCGGCGGGCGGCGGACTGGCCCATGCGGACAGCCTGGCAATGGGCATCGCCTTGCAGGACGTCCCGGAAGGGTTGGTCATCGCGCTGGTCCTGGCGGCAGCGGGCATGTCGCGGCTGAATGCCTTTCTGATCGGCGCGGCGTCGGGGTTGGTCGAGCCGGTGTTCGCCGTGCTCTGCGCGTGGCTGGTGGAAATCGCCGCGTTGCTCCTGCCCATCGGTCTGGCCTTGGCAGCCGGGGCGATGCTGCTGGTGGTGACCCACGAAATCATCCCCGAGTCCCGTCGCAACGGGCACGACAAGATCGCCAGCCTCGGGCTGCTGGTCGGCTTTTGCCTGATGATGGTGATGGACACGGCGTTGGCGTAGCGACAACTGAACATCGCGCGGCCCCCTGTGGGAGCGAATTCATTCGCGAATAGCTGTCAGGCGGTGGAGATGCTGGGGTCTGCAATGCCGCCTCGCGAATGAATTCGCTCCCACAGGGGAATGTGATTGCCGTGTTTCAATCTGAGTTGATTCGCGACACCGTCGCCGTATCCGCTTTACCCCCAAAAAACGCCTCGATCACCTCCTGAAACACCCCGTGCTCAGGCGCCACGCTGGCGAACAGCGACATGCTCGAACGCAACTTCAGGTCATCCGGCGAACCCATGATCTCCGTGGCGCTGCGGTGCTTCCACTGCAACACCGCGCGGCTGCAGCTTTCCAACCGGGCACCCAGGCACGGGTGATGGAGATACGCCAGCGCTTCTTCGCGTCCTGAGATGCCGTAGCGCTGGGCCATCTCGCTGTGACCCAACCCTTTCAACTGGGGAAAGATGAACCACATACAGTGACTGCGCTTGCGCCCGTTGCGCAGCTCCGACAGAGCGCGCTCGAAAAGGGGTTCCTGTGCATCGAGAAAACGTTGCAGATCGTATTCGTCGTTCATGTCGAAGCCTCTCGCATCAGATCCGCCGCCGTTGGCAGCGCATACCCTGTATGACTGCCGTGAGACGCAAGGTTCCGGGCCATTAAAACCCCACTGTCCGCAGGTGAATAAAAACCCTTATAATCCTGCGCCTATTTTTCCTGATGCGAGAACCGTCGTGAGCTTACCGCCGTGCCCCAAATGCAATTCCGAATACACCTACGAAGACGGCACCCAGCTCGTCTGCCCGGAATGCGCCCACGAGTGGTCCGCCGATGGCGCGGCTGAGGCGAGCGATGACGTGAAGATCATCAAAGACGCCGTCGGCAACACGCTGCAGGACGGCGACACCGTCACGGTGATCAAGGACCTGAAAGTCAAAGGCTCGTCGCTGGTGGTCAAGGTCGGCACCAAGGTCAAGAACATCCGTCTGGTGGACGGCGATCACGACATCGACTGCAAGATCGACGGCATCGGCGCGATGAAGCTGAAGTCGGAGTTCGTCAAGAAAGGCTGACCCTACGCGAATCCCCTGTAGGAGCGTGGCTTGTCCCGCGATCTGCCGGGGACCGGCAGCAAGCCCTGCCAATGCATTGTGTCTGCTACACCGCGCTTGCAGGTTTTACGACGGGTTCCCCGCCGGTCGCGGGACAAGCCACGCTCCTACGGATCGTTGCCGATTTAGCACGGCAAATTCATCCCGAACGTATTCTCCCCCCGCTCACTGCGTGCGAATACAGTGCCGCCATGCATCAACGCAATCGCTTTGACGATGGCCAGTCCTAACCCATGATTCGCCCCGCTGTTGCTACGTGAGGCATCGACCCGGTAAAAACGCTCGAACAGTTTCGGTAAATGCTCCCCCGAAATCTGTGCGCCAGGGTTAGTCACGCCGATGCTGACGTGATCGCCCTCATCCAGAATGTCCACGTAGATGACGTGCCCCGGTGAGGTGTGTTGCACGGCGTTGTGCAGCAGGTTGATCATCGCGCGGCGCAGATGGGCTTTTTCGATGGGCGCGCTGGCGTCACCACGGACCTGAACCTGCACCTGGGCGTCTTCGAGGATGAAGTCCAGGTAATCCAGCGTCGTCGCCACTTCTTCCGCCAGCGACGCTTCGGTCAGTTCGGTGGCCCTGCTGCCCTGATCGGCACTGGCGAGGAACAGCATGTCGTTGATGATCGAACGCAGCCGCTCCAGTTCTTCGAGGTTGGATTGCAGCACTTCGAAGTAATGCTCGGCGGATCGCCCACGGGTCAGCGCCACTTGGGTCTGGCCAATCAGGTTGGTCAGCGGTGAACGCAGTTCATGGGCCACGTCAGCATTGAAGGATTCCAGTCGCGAATACGCCTGCTCGACCCGTTCCAGCGTCGAGTTGAACGAGGCCACGAATTGGTCCAACTCTGGGGGAAGTGATGAGAGTTGCAGACGACCAGACAGCCGGGGCGGCGCGAGTTTTCGGGCTTCCAGCGATAGATTGAGCAAAGGTTTCAGGCCAATGCGTGCCACCCAATAACCCAGCGCCGAAGCCAGGACGATGCCGATAGCGGCAAGGCTGATCAAGGCGATCAGCAGCGAATGCTGAGTCTGCCAAAACGTCTCGGTGTCGATGGCGGTCAAAAAGCGCAGGGGAGGGCGCTGGTCTTTGGCAGGAAATTCGCTCACGAGGACTTTGAATGGGTAGTTGTGGCCGCCCAGGTTCAGGTCGCGCATGCCCAACGGCCCTTTGGCGAAGGCGCGAATCTCGGCGTCGGGGTTGCCGAACTCGTACGTCGGGTTGTCGCTGACGACCCAGAAACGCAGGCGTTTGTCTTCTTCGCTGAGCAGTTTGAGTTTGGCGTTGATCTTCACCCAGTGCTCAGGCGTGCCGTAGCGCTGAACCGCCGATTCCAGAACGCTGTAGCGCGCATCCACCTCGGCTTCCGGCAATAGGCCTAGGCCTTTGTCCACTTGCAAGTACAACGCCCAGCCGATGAGCAGAAACACCAACAGCGCCACCAGCGCGAACATGCCGCTCAGGCGCAGGGCGATGGAGTTACTCGCCACGACGGCTCTCCAAGACATAACCCATGCCACGAATGGTGTGCAGCAGTTTCTGTTCGAACGGCCCGTCGAGCTTGGCGCGCAGCCGTTTGATCGCGACTTCGACAACGTTGGCGTCGCTGTCGAAATTGATGTCCCAGACCATCTCGGCAATTGAGGTCTTGGAGAGGATTTGCCCCTGGCGGCGAGCCAGGACGCTCAGCAGCGAAAATTCCTTGGCGGTCAGGTCCAGCCGTGAGCCGGAACGTGTGGCCTTGCGGCTGATCAAGTCGATCCACAGGTCGGCGATGCTGATCTGCACCGGCTCATGGCCGCCACTGCGACGGGTCAGGGCCTGCAGGCGCGCTACCAGTTCCAGAAAGGAAAAGGGTTTGCCCAGATAGTCATCAGCGCCTTCGCGCAGGCCACGAATACGGTCATCGACGTTTTCCCTGGCCGTGAGCATGATCACCGGCGTCTGCTTGCGCGCCCGCAATGCCCGCAGCACGCCATAGCCGTCCAGCCCCGGCAACATGACGTCGAGAATGATGACCGCGTAATCGCTCTCCAGCGCCAGATGCAGACCCTCGATGCCCTCCCGGGCAACGTCGGTGGTATAGCCCTGTTCGGTCAGGCCCCGATGCAGGTAGTCGGCGGTTTTTTCTTCGTCTTCGATAATCAGGACACGCATGGTCCACTCTCACTTCTTGTGTGCTTACTTTTCAGTAGCGAGTAGGGCCGCAGTTTTCTTGTTTGTTACGGGTGCAGTCGGTGTCACGGTCGGATGCCTGCGATGAAAGATTCGTTCCAGTTGCAGGTAAATCACTGGCGTGGTGAACAGCGTCAGCGCCTGGCTCACCAGCAAACCGCCGACAACCGCGATGCCCAACGGCTGACGCAGTTCTGCACCCACACCATAGCCGAGCATCAGCGGCAGGGCACCGAGCAACGCTGCCAACGTGGTCATGATGATGGGCCGGAAACGCGTCACGCAGGCTTCATAGATTGCGTCTTCAGGCGACAGGCCACGATGACGTTGCCCCTCCAGCGCGAAGTCCACCAGCAGAATGCCGTTTTTCTTGACGATGCCGATCAGCAGGACGATGCCGATCAAGCCCATGATCGAGAAGTCCTGACCCATCAGCCACAGCAGCAACAGCGCGCCAATCCCCGCCGAAGGAAGGGTGGAAATGATCGTCAACGGGTGGACGAAGCTCTCGTACAGCACACCAAGAATGATGTACACCGCGACCAGCGCCGCCAGAATCAGCCACGGCTGGTTGGCCAGCGAACTCTGGAACGCCTGAGCCGCGCCCTGGAAATTGCCGATGATCGAAGACGGCATGCCGATCTCGTTTTTCGCCTGGTCGAGCAATTGCACCGCATCACCCAAGGCCACGCCCGCCGACAGGTTGAACGACAGGTTTGCGGCCGGAAACATGCCATCGTGGCTGATCGACAACGGCCCCATCTTCGGCGCACCCACCTTGGCCAGCGCCGACAGTGGCACCATCTCGTTGGTCAGCGGCGAGCGCAGGTAGAAGTAATTCAGGCTTTCAGCCTTGCCGCGCTGTGACGGGTCGAGTTCGAGAATGACTTTGTACTGGTTGATATCGGTCTGGTATTCGTTGATTTGTCGCTGACCGAACGCGTCGTACAGCGCCTGGTCGACGTCCGCCGTGGTCAGCCCGAAACGCGCGGCGGCGCTGCGGTCAATGTCCAGATGGGTGACGCTGCCGCCCAATTGCAAGTCGTTGGACAGGTCGCGGAAGGCCGGGATCGTTTTCAGTTTTTCAGTGAGCTTTTGCGTCCACTCGTTCAGCAGCGCGCCATTGTTGCTCTTGAGGACGTATTGGTACTGCGCACGGCTCGGACCTGAGCTGAGGTTGATGTCCTGGCCTGCGCGCAGGTAAAGCACGATCCCCGGAATCTTCGCCAGTTTCGGTCGGATGCGGTCGATGAACTCACTGGCGGACACGTCGCGGTCTTCACGGTCTTTCAACGCGATCCAGACCCGACCGTTGGCGATGGTCTGGTTGCTGCCGCTCACCCCGACCGAGTGCGAGAAGGCTTTGACCGCCGGGTCTGCGCCGATGATTTTCGCCAGCTGTTTATGTTTCTCCACCATGTCCGGGTAAGAAATGTCCGCTGCCGCCTCACTGGTACCGAGCACCATGCCGGTGTCCTGTACCGGAAAGAAGCCCTTGGGAATCAGCACATAGCCAGCGACGGCCAAGCCCAGGGTCAGGCCGAAGATGCTCAGCATCAGGCGCTGGTGGGCGAGGGCATAACGTACGCCACGCGCATAATGCGCCAGCAGGCGCTCGCCGAAACCGGGGTTGGCGTGGGCGTCGTGTTTCGGGGCGCGCATGAACAACGCGGCCAGTGTCGGCGCCAGCGTCAGCGAGACCATCACCGAAATCAGAATGGTCGACGTCGCTGTCAGTGCGAACTCCTTGAACAGCCGCCCGACCACACCGCCCATGAACAGCAGCGGGATGAACGCCGCAATCAGCGAAAAGCTGATCGACACCACGGTAAAGCCAATCTCGCCCGCGCCTTTGATCGCCGCCTCGCGCATGCTTTCGCCCGCTTCGAGGTGTCGGTGAATGTTTTCCACCACCACGATGGCGTCGTCCACCACAAACCCCACGGCCACCACTATCGCCACCAGCGTCAGGTTGTTGAGGCTGAAGCCAAGGACGTACATCAGGGCAAAACTGGCCACCAGCGACACGCCGAGCACAGCGGTGACGATCAACGTCGCCGAGAGTTGGCGCAGGAACAGCGCCATCACCGCGATCACCAACACGATGGCGATCAACAGGGTCATTTCCACTTCGTGCAGCGAGGCGCGGATGGTCTTGGTGCGGTCGCTGAGGACCGTTACATCCACCGACGCCGGGAGCATTTCCTGCAAGCGCGGCAACTCGCCCAACACCCGGTCTACGGTCTCGACGATGTTGGCGCCGGGCTGGCGGAAGACCACGATGTTCACGCCTTGCTGATCCCCGGACCACGCGTTGACGTAAGCGTTTTCCGAACCGTCGATGACTTTTGCCACGTCTCGCAGGTGAACTGGGGCGCCGTCCTTGTAGGAAACGATCAGTTGGTCGTAATCCTTGGCCCGAAACAGCTGGTCGTTGGACGCAAGGGTCGACACGTTGTCCTTGCCGTACAGCGCGCCTTTCGCCAGGTTCAGGCTGGTCTGTTGCAGCGCACCGCGCAGGTCGGCCAGGGTCAGGCCGATGGAAGCGAGCTTGTCGGACGACGCCTGAACGCGAATCGCGGGGCGACGCTGACCGGTGATCGCGACTTGGCCTACGCCGTTGATCTGACTCAACTGACGGGCGAGAAGGGATTCGGTGACGTCGCTCAGCTCAGTGGCAGGCATCAGATTCGAACTGACGCTCAGGATCAGCACCGGGCTGTCCGCCGGGTTGACCTTACGCCAGGTCGGGGCGGTGGGCAGGTCCTTGGGCAACCGGCCTGACGCGGTGTTGATCGCGGCTTGTACTTCCTGCGCGGCGGTGTCGATGCTCTTGTTCAGCACGAATTGCAGGGTCAGGTTGGTCGAGCCCAAGGCGCTGCTCGACGTCATTTGCGTCATGCCCGGAATGGCGCTGAACTGCACTTCGAGAGGCGTGGCGACTGACGACGCCATGGTTTCCGGACTGGCGCCGGGCAGCGTGGCCGACACTTGAATCGTCGGGAATTCAGCCTCCGGCAACGGCGCCACGGGCAAGCGAGGGAAGGCGATGCAGCCGAGCAGGACCAGCGCGAACGTCAGCAATACCGTGGCAATCGGGTGATTCACGCACCAGGCGGAGATCGAACCGTGGCCCTTCATTTCGCGGCTCCCGACGCACCTGTGGCGGCATCGGCGAGGGTGTCTATCGGTTGCGCTTTGACGATTTCAATGTGCGAACCGTTCTTTAGCCGTGACTGGCCGTCACTGATCAGCACGTCACCGGCGCTCACCCCGCTGATCAAGGTCAGGTCGCTGTCTTGATACAGCACTTTGACCGGGATCACTTCGACGGTATCGCCCTTGACCCGGTAGACATAATGCTGGTCGATGCCGCGCTGTACCACTTGTGGCGGGACTTTCAACGCGTCGCGATCAATCGCGGTCTGAATGCGCACAGTGACCAACTGGCCGGGCCACAGTTTTTCGGCCCTATTGTCGAAGACAGCCTTGGCGCGAATGGTGCCTGTCGTGGCAGCGACCTGGTTGTCAATCAACGTCAGCTTGCCCTCACCGAGCAATGTGCCGGTCGCGCCTTCCCCCATGTAGGCGTTGACCTTGGCCGGGTCGGCGGACGCCAGCAAGTCGTGCAGGGTCGGGAGCATTTGTTGGGGCAATGAGAACTCCACCGACACCGGATCGATCTGGGTCACCGAGAACAGACCGACGGCGTCACTGACGCGCAGGAAATTGCCTTCATCGACGTTGCGAATGCCGACGCGGCCGGTCACTGGCGAGCGAATCTGCGTGTAAGACAGTTGAACCTGCGAGGCGTTGATCGAGGCCTGATTCCCCTGAACCGTCGCTTTCAGCTGGTTGACCAACGCCTGCTGCTGATCGAATTGCTGCTTGGAAATGCTGTTATCAACGGTGAGCAGCTTGTAGCGCTTGAGGTCTACTTCAGCGACGTCCAGCTGCGCCTGGCCTTGGGCCAACTGCGCCTTGGCCTGTTCGAGGGCCGCGCGGATGGAGCGGTCGTCGATGGTCGCCAGCAAGTCGCCGGTCTTGACCTGTTGCCCTTCCTTCACGGCCAGCCGGGTCAGGATGCCGTCCACCTGAGTGCGAATCACCACGCTCTGCAGCGAGAGTACCGACCCGATGCCAGTGACGTAGCGCGGCACATCCTGCTTGACCACATTAATGACTTGAACAGGCACTGCGGCGGGCGCACTGACTTTTTTCTCTGTGGGACGCTTGACCACCCAGACGCCAGCCGCAATCACGACAGCAAGAACAGCAACGGCTAGCACAGATTTTTTGTTTTTGGGCATACAGATATAACGCCAGCGAAAAGGTGAGGGGCGGACAATTGACAGCTTCCTTATAAACCTTCGACCCGGTCAGCAAAATGACTGCTACCTGTCAATATTGTCAGCTGAATAAGGGCGGAGCATGAAGTGGCGTCAAGAAAGAGCGCAACCTGGCGATACCATGGAGAGGGATGCGAAAATTCCTACAAACAAGTGCCCTAACGTTGGTCGATTGTCTCTGACTCGACTTAACTGTGATAGGTGGGACATCACTTCGGAGTGTGGCGATGAAAGGTAAAAAGACAGTTTCGACGTTTTTTTCAATCGCATTGATCGGGGTTTCTTTGCTGACAGGGTCGGCAGCCTCGGCACAAGGAAGTGCCCTCATGTTTCACGGACAACTCGTTAACGCAGGATGTGACGCCAAAGTGTTCACCGTTTCGGGCCAACTGCATGGCCTGAAGTCCTTGAAAGTGAACGCCAGCCTGACATTGGGCCTGGCCGACCACGATGATGCCTGCGAAGGCTCTGCAGTGCCCGTGTCTCTGGCGTATGCCGAACGCACCTCGGTGTTGGTCGGCGCACACAGCGGCATCGTGACCCTGACCTACCAATAGCGCCCCGACCTCGCTCCGCGTCGAGCGCAAACGACCGTCCCAGTCAATCCGGCTCGGGGCGGTTTTTTATGTCTGTCCGTTGCCAATGACGACATTTCCTTACAACCCTCCTGCAAAGGTCGGCCCACCCTTTTTTAGCGCGACTTCGCTACAGGCCACGCCGTCCGGGGGCTGTACGTTCTATCTGTCATGTCCTACAGAAATGTCTGGCACGCTGCACTGTCATTTCTGCAAGTTCGAGGTAGATAACCTGACATCCGGCTTTGAGCGACGCCCTTATAGTTCTCGTCGTCCTCTTGGGCACACACGAATTGACACAAGGAACGTCGTTAACATGAAAAAGATCTCTCTTTCTCTGGCTATCGTGGCCGCAATGGGCTTGGGCGCTGTGGGCAGTGCAAACGCAGCGAACAATGGCAAGCTGGTGTTCAGCGGCACCCTCACCGACATCACCTGTGACGTCGGTGCTGGCACGGGCGCAAGCCCTGGCTCCAATCCGGGCGAAATCAATGTCGATATGGGCAACGTCTCGTTCTCCGAAATCGGCCGGTTCGCCGACAACAAACTGGAAACCGCGTCGCCGATTCAATTGCTGGTCAATTGCACCGGCGGCGCCGCGCAATACAACACCGTGGACATGCGCTTCGTCGCTCGGCAAGGCAGCGGCCTGGATAACCTCGATCAGAAACTGCTGCGCGCCACCGGTGCGGCCGACGGTGTGGGCATCGGTCTGCTGAATTCGTCCTATCAACTGATGGACCTGAGCGGCAACGAAACCATTGATGCACCGCTGGTGCAGGATGGTGCGGGCGGCGCTACTGCCGAACTCAACTTCGGTGCGGTGTACGTGCTGAACGGTGCGGCCACCAACCCTGGTAATGCGGACGGCTTCCTGCCTTTCGTGATGGATTATCAGTGATGCAACAGGCGGGGCGAGCTTTGCTGGCCCCGCCACCCTCCGATTGAGAGACCGCTCCCTCATGTTTTCTTATTTTTTGAGGCGTCCCACAGTGTGGCTGTGCGCGGCGTTCACCATGACGCTGGCGATTCAGGCACAGGCTGGCATCGTGTTGAACACCACGCGTGTCATCTATCCGGCGACAGACAAAGAAGTCAGCTTGCAGGTCCACAACACCGGCACGTCTGAAATTCTCGCGCAGTCATGGCTTGAGGCTGACAACGAGAGTCCGGCAGCCAGCCACCCTTTGTTCGCGATCACACCCGCCCTGGCGAGAATGGCTGGCAATGCCAAGCAACTGATCCGGATCATCTATGCCGGGGAAGGCCTGCCGACCGATCGGGAATCGGTGCTGTGGCTCAACGTTCAGGAGATTCCACAGACTGCGCGCGAAAACGAATTGCAGATCGCGATCCGCCAGAGAATCAAGCTGTTCTACCGCCCTCAGGGGCTGACCGAAGACCCGCTGCAGGCTGCGCAGACCCTGCAATGGCAGGTGCGCGATGGGCAACTCGAAGTCGTCAATCCCGGGCCTTATCACGTCTCGATGATCAAGCTTTCGGCAAGTCATCGAGGGCAAATCGTGTTTCAGGAGGACAGCCGAATGTTGGCGCCCAAGGCCCGTCTGCAGTTCCCGTTGAAAGGGATGAACCGACAGGGTCCGCTGGATCTGGCGTTTATCAGCATCAACGATTTCGGCGGTCAGGAGCCTTACCGCGCACAGGTGACGGCTGACCGGGCCGTCCAGGCGAACAGGGCCGACTCACGCCCCGACTAGCCACCGCCACGCCAGTCGGGATTTTCGTTACCCCACTTTTTAGCCGGAAACGCATCCGGCTTCAGCGTCGCACGCCTGTGAGAAAGGATTCCACAGGTGCATCGACACTCAGAGTACGAGTGAAATCAGCTAATGGAACGGCGAGACAACAACACCCAGAAACGTAGTTCGAAACCTATCCTGTCAGACAAACGAAGGCCTGTCCGCACACCGAGTTTCCCTGGGCAGCGTCAACCGCTGAGCACCGGCATCGCCGCTGCGATGGCGTGGACGATGAGCGCCAGCGCCTGGGCGATGACCGGCGGCAGCGGCGAAAACGCTGTGTCCGCAGCGGCCCCGTCTTCGGTGAAATTCAACACCGCTTTCATTCAAGGCACCGATCAGCCCGCCGACCTGGAGACCTTCCTTCAAGGCAACAGCGTGGTGCCGGGAACGTATAGGGTCGACATTTACGTCAACCGGGCCTTGAGTGGGCGGCGCGACATCCCTTTTGTGGCGAACCCGGCAACCGGCGCGATAGAGGCCTGCCTGACCTTGGAGATGCTCCAACAGTTCGGCATGGACACCTCGGGGTTGAGCAGCGCGGACAACGCGCCTGACCGCTGCTTCGATCTGGCCGCCAAGGTCCAGTTCGCCCATGTGGAATACCAGCCCACCAGCCTGCGACTGAACATCAGCATTCCCCAAGCCATGATGTTGCGCAGCGTGCGGGGCTATGTGGCTCCGGAGTTGTGGGACGAGGGCGAGACGGCAGCGTTCGTCAATTACAACTTCAGCGGCGCCCGTCGTACGCGGGGCGGTCAGACGCAGGATCAGTATTATCTCGGCCTGCGTAATGGGCTGAACCTAGGTGCCTGGCGATTGCGCAACGAATCATCGCTGGTCTACGGCGATGCTCAGCCTTATCGCTTTCGCAGCAACCGGAGCTTTCTTCAGCGAGACGTGACAGCGCTCAAGGGTCAACTGACCTTGGGTGAAACGTTCACGGATTCCCAAGTCTTCGACAGCGTACGGTTCGTGGGCGCGATGCTGGCCTCCGATGACGGCATGCTGCCCGATAGCGAGCGGGTGTACGCCCCGGTTATTCGGGGCATTGCCGAGACCAACGCGACAGTCGAAGTGCGCCAGAACGGCTTCATGCTCTACAGCGGCAACGTGTCGCCGGGGCCGTTCGAAATCTCGGATATCTACCCCAGCGGCTCAAATGGTGATCTGGAAATCACTGTGGTTGAGGCCGACGGGCGCAAGCGCGTTTTCGTACAGGCCTATGCGTCGTTGCCGATTATGGTGCCCAAGGGGGCATTGCGTTACAGCCTCGCAGCGGGGAGTTACGACAGCCACGACGAGTCAGGTGAGTCACCGACCTTCACCAGCGCGACGCTGATCTACGGTCTGACCGAGCGCATGACGGTGGCGGGAGGCACGCAGGTCGCCGAAGATTTTCGGGCAGGCAACATCGGCGCAGGGGTTAACACAGGCGTCGGTGCGGTGTCGCTGGACGTGACTCAATCCGTCAGCCAGCAGGCCCGCGAAACCCACACCGGGCAAAGCGTGCGGGTGCGTTACGCGAACACGCTGGATCTGACCAATACAACGCTGGCCGTCGCCGGTTATCGCTATTCCACCGACCGGTATCGCACGTTTGACGAGCATGTCGAGGAGCGCCAGGCCTTGAACGGTACGCGGTACGGGCGCGCCAAAGATCGTCTTGAATTCAACCTGACGCAGGCGCTGCCGGAACAGTCTGCGTCGCTGAGCTTTACGGGTTCTGAGCAACGCTACTGGGACTCGACGGGCAAGACGCGACAGTTTTACCTGACATGGAACGCAGCCTGGCGCAGCCTCAGCTACGGCATTTCTGTAGAACGCAATCAGACCTTTCTGATTGACGGCCAGCGGCAGTCGGACAACCGCATTGCCCTGACGCTCAGCTTGCCATTGGGGAACAGCTCGTCGTCTTCGCGGGCCTTTTTCAATGCCGTCCGCGACAGCGTCGGCGACCACGACATGCAGGCCGGTCTCAATGGCCAGGTCTTCGATGATCGCAGCACGTTCTATTCGGTACAGGCCGGGCAAGACAGTCGTTCAGGGGCGTCCGGGTCCGGCAAGATCAACACCACCACACCGTTCGGCCGTTTCGATGTTGGCTACGGCCAAGGGCGCGATTATCGGGCATTCAACGTCGGTGCGGCGGGGTCAGTGGTCGCCCATGCCGGTGGCGTGAACCTCGGCCAGCCGTTGGGTGAAACCTTCGCACTGGTGCAGGTGAAGGACGTCGCGGGCGCGCGGCTGAGCAATTACAGCCACATCGAAACAGCCGGCAATGGCTATGCGGTGTTGCCTTACACCCAGCCGTATCGGGCCAATTGGGTCAGTCTGGATACGCGACAGTTGGGCGCTGATGTGGAACTCGAAAATCCGGTGACGCAGGTCATTCCACGCCGGGGAGCGGTGCCAGTGGTGAAGTTCCAGGCGCAGGTCGGGCGGCGGGTGCAGTTCGAACTGGTGCGCGAAGACGGCAGCCGCGTGCCGCTCGGCGCGGTGGTTGAAGACGGCCACGGTAAGCTGCTTGCAGCGGTTGACCCAACCAGCCGCGCCTTGGTGCTGAGCGAGCAGGACAGTGGCGAGTTGATGGTCAAATGGTCCGATCAGCACTGTCGGGCGCCCTTCGATTTGCCGCCGCGAGACCCTCAGCGCACCTACGACCGGATCACGGTGACGTGCCGATGAAACGGGCGACCATGATCTGTTTCATCGCACTGCTGGTCGGCCGTGAAGCGCAGGCGGTCGTGTCATTGGGCGGGACGCGGCTGGTGTTTGATGGCCGGTTTCGGGAAGCGACGCTTGACGTCAGCAATCCCGGAAGCGGACCGGTATTGATTCAGGCCTGGATCGAAAACCCAAAAGCCGATCAGGCAACACCCGGGGATCTGCCGTTCGTACTGACCCCTCATCTGGCACAGATTATTGCGCAAGGGCGACAGACTTTGCGGGTGCTGTATGAGGGTGTCGGCATGCCGCAGGATCGCGAATCCCTGCTTCACCTGTACGTGCTGGAAGTGCCCCGTCGTAGCCATGCACCGCAGCAAATGACCATCGCCGTGCGTCAGCGCATCAACGTGTTCTATCGGCCCAAAGGCCTTGATGGCGAACCCGCCGACGTGCCGCAAAGCCTTCGCTGGCAACGGAGCATGCAAGATTCCGACGTCCTCAATGTACGCAATCCGACGGCTTTCCATGCCGCGCTGCTGAAGATCAATCTCGGCGGGGTCGAGATTCAGGAAGACCTCCTGCTCGAACCGTTTTCAGAGCGCTCACTTCGCTTACCGGAAGAGCTGACACGGGCTGTAGGAACGGGCTGCCTGCACTTCAAGGCACTCACCGATTACGGCGGACAGCGCGACTTTTCGGCTCTTTCGCAGGACTCGGAACCGTTTGTGGCTCGACTGCGTAGCACATCCGGTCGCAGCGCTGAGCCCCCTCTACTCAATGAGAAATGCTGAACATGACGACTTTTTCTTTCTCACGCTGGTGTCCGGTTTTTCTGAGTGTCCTGCTCATGCCTGCGACCGGCATGGCCATGACCTGCAAGACCCAAGGGTCGGGTGAAACGGTGATACGTGCCGATCTCAGCAGCAGCGTTGCCATTCCTGCAACGTTGCCTGATGGCAGCGTTGTCTGGCGTTCGGAGCGCTTGAACGCAGCAATCGAATGCGCCCGCGAGGCGTCCGGCCCTGCGGAAGACGTGGTGCTGTACCTGAATCCCGAGAACGTTCAGATCGGCGAAGGGATTCGTGCGGGGCTGACCCTCAACGGTATCGATTACCTGCAAAGCAACGGGCGAATTCCCACGCAGCAAGTGCTTCCGGCTTGCACCGAGGGAATGGGGAATGTCGCAGCCTGTCCAAGGGTCAGTTTCAATCTGCCGTTTTCGGTATTCATTCAGAAGTACGGGCCGACGCCGCCGTCCGGATCGGCCAGTGACTTGCTCGACTACCGCATGTTCCAGGTCGACAGCGGCAATGGCATGAGCCCGGTGCCGGACAACAACCTCAATTACGTCATCAATAATTTGATGGGCCTGCGGTTCGTCGCCTGTGATGCCGAGCTGCGAGTGCTGCCGGAAACCGTCGATTTCGGCACAGTGCCCATCAAGAACGTGCGTGTAGGGGAGGTGGCGACTTTTCAGCGGTTTGCGCTGGCGACGAGCCGCACCTGCGATTCGCCGTTCAGCCTGAATGCGCGCTTCACCCCGGTGTCCGGCACGCTGGCGGGCGACGTGCTGGTGCCAGTCAGCAACGAGAGCATTGGAATCCGTGTGACCCATGCACCAGCCCACCAACCGATTCGGTTCAACGAGCCGTTTCACATCATCGATCTGCTCGATGGTATGTATTCCGGTACCGCCGATTTCAACGCCGAACTGGTATGGCAGACCAACACCCCGACCCCAGGTCCATTCGCTGCAGAGGTGTTCGTGGACCTGTTTTACAAGTAGCCGTTGCTCGGTTGGCACGGGCGGTCGAAAGGGGATTCAGGTATGCTGCGCGGCCTGCGGGCAACGCCTGTTTGCCCATCGACCGTCCAGCGCTCACGGAGCTTCCATGACCACCCCCGAACACACGCCAGCTCCCGAAGTCGCTGACGAATCTGTCGATGTTCAAGCCGAATCCGGCGAGAAAAAGCCGGCCATTCCTGCCTTCGGCTTTCCGTTCAAACCAGCAGAGCTGTTGCAGGCGAAAAAAAACCCGTCGCACTACAAAGGCTCGGGCAAATCGAACCATGACAAACGCCCTGGTGCTGCCCCCTCAGGCACTCGTCGCTCGATGGGCAAGCGCTGATCGCTTGACGCTGGCTCAACTGTAAGAGCGAATTCATTCGCGAAAAATAGGCCAGGCAATGGAGATGCGTCGGCTGTTCCGGCTTTTCGCAAATAAATTCGCTCCTACAGGTACTCCTCACCGCCGCGGCATGCGAGGTGTGGCTCGCGCTCAACTGTAGGAGCGAATTCATTCGCGAAGAATCGTTCAGGCGCTGGAGATGCGTCGGTTGTGCTGACCCTTCGCGAATAAATTCGCTCCTACAGGGTTCTGGTCTCTGCGAAATATGAGGTCTGGCGCGCACTCTTCTGTAGGAGCGAATTCATTCGCGAAAAATCGGTCAGGCGCTGGAGAGGTGTCGGTTGTACCGGCCGTTAGCCAACGATGCCTCTAGCCTTCCTTACGAAAACTGTCTCGATACTGCGTCGGCGTCACGCCCAACCGTTGGGTGAAGATCAACCGCATGCGGGCAGCGCTGCCGAATCCGCAGTGATACGCCACCGCCTTGATCACCATTTCGCTGCCTTCCAGCAGGTGCCGGGCGGCGTCGATGCGGGCGCGTTGCACGAATTCGGCCGGGGTGACCTTCGCATCTCGGGCGAACACCCGAGCGAAGCTGCGTGGGCTCATGGACACCACCTCCGCCAAGCGCTCCACTGAAAACGGTTCGCTGATGTGTTCCATCACGTAGCGCTGAATCTTCGCCACCGGCGTGTCATCGTCCGCCGAGGCATTCAGGTAGGGGCTGAATTGCGATTGCCCTCCCTGACGCTGGGCCACGACCAGCAAGCGCTTGGCGACCGCCAGCGAAATCGCCGGGCCGTGATCTTCGGCCACCAGCGCCAACGCCATATCGATCCCCGCCGTGACCCCTGCCGACGTCATCAGCTTGCCGTCTCGCACGTAAATCCGGTCAGGCTCGACCCTGGCTTTCGGAAACAGATCGGCCAATTGCTGCGCATGGCTCCAATGGGTCGCGGCCTGTTTATCATCCAGCAACCCGGCGTGCCCGAGAATGAAAGCCCCGGTGCAGATCGAGCCATAACGACCCGCAAGCGGCGTTGCCTCATGCAGCCAGGCCGTGATGTGCGGCATTTCTGCGCTTTCGGGTAACAGCGGCCCGCCTGGTACCAACAAAATGTCGAATTGCTTCGGCGCATCGGCCAGCTCGTATTGCGCGCCGAGGGGCATGCCGTTGGAGGCGAGGATAGGGTAGGGCGCCGCGCCGATCGTCACGATCTGATAACCCTCTCCTTTGGCGACGTAGCGATTGGCTTCGGCGAACACATCCAGCGGGCCTGCGACATCCAGGGACTGAACATGGGGGAACAGCACAATCGCAACGCTTTTCATCGAAGCCTCTCAGGCGCCCGGCAAAGGGATGAACATATAGCTCATTTCTTCGGCAGTGTGGTGACGTTATCCCACTCGGTGATCAGCGCTTTCTTGTTTTTACGGTCATACAGGCACAGCTCGGTGCCGGTCTTGTTTTTCATGAACGTTTGCTTGTACTGGCCTTTGATCAGCAGCGCGCTGTATCCCACGCTGTCGTCGAACATTGCAGAGGAGCCGGCGGGTTTGGCATTTTTCAGGGAACTGGCCGCGACGCAGCTGTCGACCAGCGTTTTGTCGAAAGCTTTCCAGGCGTCCGGGCTGGAGGCGCTGGCCTGGCCTGCGACGGCAGTGAGGGCGAGCAACACCAAGGTGGTCCTTTTCATGAGAGTCTCCATCGTTGTTCTATCAGCGGAATGACAGCGGCTTTGACTGACTCAGCGGGGTTCTGGTTCGCAGCGTTGCACGTAGTACATTTCAGCGCGCTCATACAGACGCCGGGCTGTCAGGTTGTTCTCCATGACTTTCAAATCGACATGCCCCTCACGCCGTGCCGCGAATGTCTCAAATACATGGTTTAGCAAGGCGAGTCCGACGCCCTGGCCTTGCAGGCGAGGATGAACCACAAGATTGCGGATGAACGCGCTGGTCCAGCATTGCGCGACGGCGATGACACCAGATGAGTCTTCCAGGACGAAACACAACGCGGGATCGAACTCGGGATCGTTCTCGAATCCGTCGAGCCATGTCTCGAAGTCCGGCACGCGACCTCCGCCCAGCTCGGTACCGAGCCTGAGCAGTCGATGCACTGCAGCAGCGTTTCCGCGGGAGAAATCCACCCGATGCAACGAGTCAGGCCAGCCCAACGGGCGATGAATCTGGCTCAGGTCGCGACGCATCAGCCAGTAGTGGTCTGGCGAGGCGTCGTGAACGCCGGGTTTCAGATCCCTTGGGCTTCGACCGTACGGGCGGCTTCGATCAAGCATCGCGTCAGCTCGGGTGAAGAAAACTTGGTCAGCACGGAGTTGGCGCCAGCCGCTTTGGCTTTCTCGGCGTTCATCGCGCTGTCCAGCGAAGTGTGTAACAGGACGTAAAGCTCCTGGAAGTCTGGCGTCTCGCGCAGGGTGCGGGTGAACGCGTATCCGTCCATTTCCGACATCTCGATATCGGAGACCACCACGTTGATCTGATGGGCCGTACCTTGCAGGTCCAGCAGTTGATCGATCGCCTCGCGGGCACTGCGCGCTGTGTGGCATTCGATGCCGAGGTTGCGCAGCGTGATCACGGACTGTTGCAACGCGACCTGGCTGTCGTCCACCACCAAAATACGCGCCTTACTCAATACCTTGACCTCTTCAGGGCTGAGTTCGGCTTCATGGGCGACGATTTGCACCGGCGAAATCCCGTGGATGACCTTTTCGATGTCCAGCACCTGAACCAGCGTGCCGTCCACTTGCGTGACGCCCGTGATGAACGACTTGTTGCCCGAGCCGAAAGGGGGCGGACGGATATCAGTGGTCAGGCAGTGGACGATTTTGCTCACCGCTTGCACATGAAGCCCCTGCTTGGAGCGGCTGACGTCGGTGACGATCAGGCAGCCGCCGTCCGGGTCGAGCAGCGGGCGCTCGCCGATGGCACGACTCAGGTCGATCACCGAGAGCGAATTGCCCCTCAATGTCGCAACCCCTTTAACGTGGGGGTGTGATTCTGGAAGGCGTGTGAGGGGAGGGCAGGGGATGATTTCACTGACTTTGAGCAGGTTGATCGCCATCAGCTTTCCGCTGCGTAACGTGAACAGCAGCAGCGAGAGGGAATCCGCACGGACGTTTTTGGACATGTGAACCTTCTGTCATGCAGTGTCTGAGTGCGCCTTAACGCGCAAACAGCTGTCGATGTCGATGTATCGACCCTGTGCAGGCAGGCTTTAACTTTTTGCCTCTTCCTGTGGGCCGGCTTACGTCTGTTCGTGTAGTCATAATGACTTTTTATGTGTCGTAATGACTTCTTTCACTTGCGTGTCAAAAAGACACGTTCCGTATAGCCCTTTGAATTTATTAATAAAATTAACTGGCACGGTTCCTGATATGACTAAAGCATCTTCTTTTCATTGAGCCTCAGGAGTTCGTCATGTTGAATGCTTCGGATCGTGCCATCGTCAAATCCACCGTCCCGCTGCTGGAGGGCGGCGGTGAAGCCCTGACGACTCATTTTTACAAAAAGTTGCTTAATAAGTACCCACAAGTCCGCCCGCTGTTCAATCAGGCGCACCAGGCGAGTGGCGATCAGCCCCGTGCGCTGGCCAACGGCGTGTTGATGTACGCCCGGCACATCGACCAACTCGATCAATTGGGTGGGTTGGTGGCCAAGATCATCAATAAGCACGTCGCGCTGCAAATTCTGCCGGAGCATTACCCGCTGGTCGGCGAGTGTCTGTTGGAAGCGATCCGTGAAGTGCTGGGTGCAGAAATTGCGACGGACGAGGTCATCGCTGCTTGGGGACGGGCCTACGGGCAGTTGGCTGACATTCTGATTGGCGCCGAAGAAAACATCTACGAGGAAAAAGCCTTGGCCGTTGGCGGCTGGCGCGGTGCCCGTGAGTTCAAAGTCGTCAACAAAGTCGCCGAAAGTGCCGAGATTACATCGTTCTACTTCGCGCCTGCGGATGGTCAGCCGATCCTCGACTTCACCCCCGGTCAGTACATCGGTATGCAGCTGTTCCTGAACGGCGAAGAGATCCGCCGTAACTACTCATTGTCTGCGCGGGCCGGCAACAATCAGTACCGCATCAGCGTGAAGCGCGAGCCTGGCGGTCGTGCCTCCAACTACTTGCATGACGAAGTGCAGGTGGGGAACAGCATCAGCCTCTTCCCGCCTTCGGGGGAGTTCACCCTGGCGCACAGCGACAAGCCTCTGGTGCTGATCAGTGGGGGCGTGGGCATCACACCGACCCTGGCCATGCTGCAGGCGGCGCTGGAAACGCAGCGCCCAATCCATTTCATCCACTGCGCGCGCAATGGCTCGGTTCACGCGTTCCGCGACTGGATCGAGGGGCTGGCAGGCAAGCATCCTCAATTGAAACGGTTCTACCTGTACAGCGAAGATGATGGTGTCAGCGCGGCCGCGCACGCGGTGGGTTTGCTGGATCAGGCGCAACTGGAGCAGTGGTTGCCTGAGGACCGCGATCTGGATGCGTACTTCCTGGGGCCGAAAGGTTTCATGGCGGCAGTGAAGCGCCAATTGAAAGCGGCAGGTGTTCCGGATGACCAGGCGCGTTACGAGTTCTTCGGTCCGGCGTCAGCACTCGAATGACCCTTGGCTGCTGCGACAAATAGACGCAGCCTTCTATATATAAGGAAGGGTGCGGCGATCTGCCCCTGCGGCAAAGCGTCGCACGCTTCTATATATAGAAGGATCTGGAGAAGGTGACTGTTCGCTGGCCCGTGCCAGGGTTAATGTTCGGCTAATGCAGATGTGTTCACCATCTGCACCGGCGTGCGGCTGCGACGATGGTAGAATTGCCGGCTTTCCGGGCACCCGGGGCACGCAACAAGGCAGATCTTCGATCTGGATGGACACCACATTCAAAGGGTATGTGAATGACTGACGAGATGTTTTACCTGCGGCGCGAAAAGCAGTTCCTGGTTTTACTGGGCATCATTTGCCTGGCGCTGATCGGCGGGGCCCTGTATATGCAGGTGGTGCTGGGCGAAGCGCCTTGTCCGCTGTGCATCTTGCAACGTTATGCGCTGCTGTTCATCGCGATTTTTGCCTTCATCGGCGCCGCCATGCGTGGACGCGTAGGTCTGAGCATTTGTGAAGTGTTGGTCACGCTCAGTGCGATCGGCGGTGTGGTCGCTGCGGGACGTCACGTCTGGATTCAGACCCATCCGACCGAGAGCTGCGGCATCGACATACTGCAACCGATCGTGGACGGTTTGCCCCTGGCCTCACTGTTTCCGCTGGGTTTCCAAGTGGCAGGCTTCTGTGAGACGCCATATCCGCCAGTCTTGGGACTCTCCCTCGCACAGTGGGCATTGATCGCTTTCGTTCTCACCGTAATTCTGGTACCGGTCGGCATCATTCGGAACCGTATGAAAGCGCGTTAATTACAAAGTGTTGCGGAAAAGAGTGCCTCAAATGCCTTAGGAAATTTGGGGCCTTTCCGGGTTCGAAGGGTGCGACATATGCGCGCATTCTTACAGATCCGGAAATTAACTGTTGCGCAGAAACTCATAGTCAATAAAACTTTACGTATCTACAATCGCCCCCACTTAACGCCCCCCATCACGTATGGACGGCGTAAATCGAGGTCGGGAAGGGGTTTTTCCCCTTTTGTAGACGCCGTTTGGATGGCCTCTTGAGTCAAATTCTGAATGTCTGCGCCAAGGGATTTGGACCGCGTCGGCGGTTGCCACCATTCGAATAAGAAACCACAGCTAAACCTGGATTTGTTACGAGGCCAAACGCTTCCTGACAGGCCCCTGTTCAATCCAAAGAATTTGCCAGCACCTGGCAGGGTGAAGTGTTGGCGGTCGAAACCCAACTGCGATGCGAAAGCTGCTTTTAGAGGTCGTGAGATGAGTAAAAAAAGGTACCCCAGGTTTTTTGGCTTCTTGGCCCTTTTCAGCATGCTCCTGCTCAGCGGGTGCGATTACACCCTGCTGGACCCCAAGGGCCATGTCGGCGTGCAAGAGCGTGATCTGATCATCACTGCAACCTTGCTCATGCTGCTGGTGGTGGTGCCGGTCATCTTCATGACCATCATCTTCGCCTGGAAGTATCGCGCGACGAACAAGAGCGCGACGTACACGCCTGACTGGGCGCATTCGACCAAGATCGAACTGGTTGTCTGGCTGGTTCCGCTGGCCATCATCATCGTGCTGGGCTATGTGACCTACAAGTCCACTCACGCGCTGGACCCATACCGTCCACTTGAGTCCGACGTGAAGCCCCTGACCATCGAAGTGGTCGCGCTTGACTGGAAATGGCTGTTCATCTACCCGGACCAGGGTATCGCCACCGTCAACAAGATCGTCTTCCCGGCCAATACTCCGCTCAATTTCCGCATCACCTCTGATTCGGTCATGAACTCGTTCTTCATCCCTGCACTGGGCGGCCAGATCTACGCGATGGCTGGCATGCAGACCAAGCTGCACTTGATCGCCAACGAGAAAGGCGATTTCGACGGCATCTCCGCGAACTACAGCGGCGCAGGTTTCACCGGCATGAAATTCACGGCAACCGCGACCGATCAGGCTGGTTTCGACGCCTGGGTAGCCGATGTCAAGAATTCACCTAAACAGCTGGCAACGGCTGAGTACACCGCTCTGGCCAAACCTAGCGAACGTAACCCCGTTGAACTCTACTCCACGGTCACTCCTAACCTGTTTCAGATCATCATCGACAAGTATGAAGGTATGAAGCCGGGCAAGATTGTCCACGAGAAGAAAGAAGTGGCCGGTATGGAAGGGATGGACATGGGTAAGCATTCAGCTGCTGAGGCAGAGGAGTAAACGATGTTTGGTAAATTAACTCTAGACGCGGTTCCGTTTCACGAACCGATAGTCATGATCACGCTCGCGATGATCGCTATCGGCGGTGCGGCGGTTGTCGGTCTGATCTCGTATTTCAAGAAGTGGACCTACCTGTACACCGAGTGGCTGACCTCCGTCGACCACAAGAAAATCGGTGTGATGTACATCGTCATCGCCATGGTCATGCTGCTGCGTGGTTTCGCCGACGCCATCATGATGCGTTCCCAGTTGGCCCTGGCCACTGAAGGTTCGCCTGGCTACCTGCCGCCTGAACACTATGACCAGATCTTCACCGCTCACGGTGTGATCATGATCATCTTCATGGCGATGCCATTCTTCACCGGTCTGATGAACATCGTTCTGCCTCTGCAGATTGGCGCTCGTGACGTTGCGTTCCCGTTCCTGAACTCGCTGTCCCTGTACCTGCTGATCTCCGGCGTGGTTCTGGTCAACGTGTCCCTGGGTGTCGGCGAATTCGCACGCACTGGCTGGGTTGCCTATCCACCGCTGTCCGAGCTGGGCTACAGCCCTGGCGTGGGCGTGGACTACTACATCTGGGCGCTACAGCTATCTGGCTTGGGTACGACACTGACGGGCGTTAACTTCCTGGTTACCGTTCTGAAAATGCGCACCCCAGGCATGAAGCTGATGGACATGCCGATTTTCACCTGGACCTGCACCTGGGCCAACGTCCTGATCGTGGCTTCGTTCCCGATCCTGACCGGCACCCTGGCATTCCTGACCCTCGACCGTTACCTCGACTTCCACATCTTCACGAACGAATTGGGTGGTAACCCGATGATGTACGTGAACCTGTTCTGGGCGTGGGGTCACCCTGAGGTGTACATCCTGATTCTGCCGGCGTTCGGTGTCTTCTCCGAAGTCATCTCGACGTTCACCGGCAAGCGCCTGTTCGGCCACCACTCGATGATCTACGCTTCCGGCGCGATCTCGGTGCTGGGCTTCATGGTATGGCTGCACCACTTCTTCACCATGGGTTCGGGTGCGAGCGTCAACGCCTTCTTCGGTCTGGCGACGATGCTGATTTCCATCCCGACGGGTGTGAAACTGTTCAACTGGCTGTTCACGATCTACCAGGGCCGTCTGCGCTTCGACGCGCCAGTGCTCTGGACCCTGGGCTTCATGATCACCTTCTCTATCGGTGGCATGACCGGCGTACTGCTGGCCATCCCGGGTGCTGACTTCGTTCTGCACAACAGCCTGTTCGTGATCGCGCACTTCCACAACGTGATCATCGGCGGTGCGGTGTTCGGATACATCGCCGGCTTCGCGTTCTGGTTCCCTAAAGCGTTCGGCTTCAAGCTGAATGAGAAGTGGGGCAAGGCAGCGTTCTGGTTCTGGATCTCGGGCTTCTACGTGGCATTCATGCCGCTGTACGCTCTGGGCTTCATGGGCATGACCCGTCGTCTGAACACCACTGATAACCCGGACTGGACACCTTACCTGCACGTTGCCTTCTGGGGCGCTGCGCTGATCGCAGTCGGTATCGCCTGCCAGCTGATCCAGATCTACGTCAGTATCCGTGATCGCGAGCAGAACCGTGACCTGACCGGTGACCCATGGAATGGCCACACCCTGGAATGGTCCACGTCTTCGCCGCCGCCGTTCTACAACTTCGCAGAGCTGCCAAAGGCTGACGAGATCGACGCGTTCTATGCTGCCAAGCGTGATGGCGAGGCGTACAAGGTTCCGGCCAAGTACAACGACATCCACATGCCGCACAACACCGCAACTGGCATGATCATGGGTGGTCTGCTGACCGTCTTTGGTTTCGCGATGATCTGGCACATCTGGTGGCTGGCAATCGCGAGCCTGGTAGGCACCGTCGTTTACCTCGTGATCCACACTGCACGTGATGATCAGGGCTACATGGTTCCTGCTTCGGAAGTGGCACGTGTCGAAGGCGAGCAACACAAGATCCTGGCCTCGGTGCGCGCTGCCCAGGCGAACTCTCCTGTCAACAAGCTGGAGCAGGCATAAACAATGTCGAACTTAGTATTTGAAGGGGCGAAAGGTCACGATCACGATCATGACCACGCCCATGATCATCACGATGCCGGCGAGATGAAGATCTACGGCTTCTGGATCTACCTGATGACCGACTGCATTCTGTTTGCGTCGATCTTCGCAATCTATGCAGTACTGGTGAACAACGTTGCCGGCGGTCCTTCGGGCCACGACATCTTCGAACTGCCTTACGTGCTCGGCGAAACCGCCTGCCTGTTGCTCAGCTCGATCACCTACGGCTTCGCCATGCTGGCGATGCACAAAGGTAACAAGGCTGGCGTGCTGGGTTGGTTGTTCATCACCTTCCTGTTCGGTCTGGGCTTCATCGGCATGGAAGTCAATGAATTCCACATGCTGATCGAAGAAGGCTATGGCCCTAACCGCAGCGGTTTCCTGTCGGCGTTCTTCACGCTGGTCGGTACCCACGGTCTGCACGTGACCAGCGGTCTGATCTGGATGGCGATCATGATGTATCACGTCAGCAAGCACGGCCTGACGTCGACCAACCAGACTCGCCTCAGCATGCTCAGCCTGTTCTGGCACTTCCTGGACGTGGTCTGGATCTGTGTGTTCACCGTTGTCTATCTGATGGGGACCATCTAAATGGCTAATTCACATCATTCTCACGACGATGCGAGCCATGGCAGCTTCAAGTCGTACATGATCGGTTTCGTACTGTCGATCATCCTGACCGCGATTCCTTTCGGTCTGGTGATGTTCCCGACCATTTCGAAAGTCGCCACCCTGTGGGTCGTACTGATTTTCGCTGTCGTGCAGGTTCTGGTTCACCTGGTGTACTTCCTGCACCTGGACCGCTCTGCGGCGCAGCGCAACAGTGTGATCGCGTTTGCCTTCGCAACGTTGGTTATCTTGCTGTTGGTCGGTTTGAGTGTCTGGATCATGTTCAGCATTCACACCTTCATGATGGCGAAGTGAGGAAACCCTGATGTCACTGAAGCACTTTATCCAAATCACCAAACCGGGGATCATTTTCGGTAACGTGCTTTCGGTGGCTGGTGGCTTTTTCCTCGCATCCAAGGGGCATGTCGATTTCGGCTTGTTCCTTGTTGCAATGATTGGTACGTCGCTGGTCGTCGCATCCGGTTGTGTTTTCAACAACTGCATCGACCGCGACATCGACCTGAAGATGGAGCGCACCCGTAATCGTGTGCTGGTGCAGGGGCTGGTTTCGCTGAAGCTCGCCCTGGCCTATGCGACGGTGCTGGGTGTGGTGGGCGTTGGTCTGCTGTACTTCAAGGCCAACGCACTGGCCGCTCTGTTCGCCGTGATCGGTTTCGTGATTTATGTCGGCTTCTACAGCCTGTACCTGAAACGCAAATCCGTTCACGGCACGCTGGTCGGCAGCCTCTCCGGGGCAATGCCACCGGTCATTGGCTACGTCGCCGTGAGCAACAGCTTCGACCTCGCTGCGCTGACTTTGCTGGTCATGTTCAGCCTGTGGCAGATGCCTCATTCGTATGCGATCGCGATCTTCCGCTTCAACGACTACCTGGCTGCCTCGATTCCGGTTCTGCCGGTCAAGCGCGGCATCCGGGTGGCCAAGCGGCATATTCTGATCTACATCCTGGCCTTCTTGTTGGCGACCTTGATGTTGACCTTCGGCGGTTACGCCGGGCTCAATTATCTGGCCGTCGCGGCTGCGATGGGCATGTACTGGTTGTACATGGCCTGGACAGGTTACAAGGCCAAGGATGACACCGTTTGGGCACGCAAGCTGTTCGTGTTCTCCATCTTCACGATCACTGCTCTGAGCGTGGCCATGTCGCTGGATTTTCAGGTAACTAAGGAATTGCTGATTACGTACGCAGCTCCTTAGCCGCCCGACCGCAGTTATGAAAGACCCCGTGCTTCGCGAGAACCACGGGGTTTTTTATTGGGCGATCAAAGGCAGCTGTCAGGGATTCATTACCGACTAAGGTAGGATCAATCCGATTTTTTGCGTAGGCAGAGGCTATTCAGCCATGACAAAAGCCTTCGCTTTGCCGCATCATGTGTCTGTTTTGTACAAGGATCGTAGCGAAATGCCTTCGATCCAGTCGTAGAGACACAACAAACAGACTTATGACTGACCAAATCACTCCAGAAATCCGGCCCAAGAATGACTCGATGCCCCTGGTATCGATCATTGCGCCCTGCTACAACGCAGAAAAGTATCTGGACGCCGCCATCGCCAGCATCTTCGCTCAGGATTATCAGAACTTCGAAGTCATCATCGTCGATGACGGTTCGAGCGATAACAGCGTTGCCATGTTGCAGGCGCTGCAAGCCCGATATGATTTCCAGCTTTACTCTCAGGCCAATCAGGGCGTCAGCGCTGCTTTGAATCACGGCCTCAGCCACGCCCGTGGCGAATACGTGTGCACGCCGGACCTCGATGACATCATGTTGCCGTCGTCTGTGCGGTTGCGCGCCGACTACTTGAATCAGCACCCGGAAGTCGGTTGTGTGGGCGCGCTGATCATCTACATGGATTCGGACGGCAACGACACCAAGACGCAAAAGCTGTCGGGCATCAAGAAACTCAGCTTCGATGAAATCCTTGGCGACGCGGTCGTGGTGGGCGCCCCCGTGTCGCTGTACCGCATGGACGCCCTCCAGGCCGTGGATTTCTATGACCCCGAGATTCGGGTCCAGGATTTCCAGATGACCCTCAGAATCGCCAGCAAGGGCTATGAAGTTCATGTGCTGCCGGTCAGTGTCACGCGCTATCGTCGTCACCCTAATAACCTGTCGCGCCGCTACAAGGTGCTGCTTGACGCCGACATGCGCACCATTGCTCCGTATCGCACTCACCCCGCTTACAACCGGGGCCTGACCGCGATCATCAACAAGGCGTTGAAATATGCAGTGGTCAGCGACAAGAAGTACGCGTGGACCCTGTTGCGCTCAATTCCCTTCCGGCAATTCAACAAGACCACTTTTCGCCGCTTCAAGCGCCTGTTGCTGCACCGCCAGAGCAGCTGATCCCTTTCCCGCGTGCCTGCTCTCGTTCACGGACCCCGCATGAAATTCCTCGAACTGCTCAAGACCCGTAAAACCAGGAAGCACCTGCGCAGCCTGGACAAACTCGAACGTGCCGCTGAAAAAATCCGACTGCATTACCCGAAGTACGTGGTGGGCACGGGAACGTACGGTATTCCGGAAGTGTTCGAGTTCGGTGACGACACGATCCTGCGCATTGGCTCGTACAGCTCGATTGCGGCGGGGGTGAAGATTCTCCTGGGCGGCGAGCATCGCACCGATTGGCTGACCACCTATCCATTCCCGGCCATGATGAGCGGTCTGGAAGACATCAAGGATTACGCGCCCAGCAAAGGCGACGTGGTCATCGGCAGTGACTGCTGGATCTGCGCGGGGGCGACCATTCTCTCGGGCGTCACCATTGGTCACGGCGCCATCGTCGCAGCTGGCGCGGTGGTTACGCGCGACGTGCCGCCCTTCGCGGTGGTCGGGGGCAACCCATGCAAGTTCATCCGTTGGCGTTTTGAAGAAGGCGTTCGTGACCAACTTTTGCAGGCCGCGTGGTGGGATTGGCCGATGGAGGAAGTGAAGTCCGTCGCCCGGATGCTGTCCGGTTCTGACCTGGATGCGTTCCTGAATTACATCAGCACCCGCGGCGCCGCCTGATCTGCGAGCGCCGACACGTCATGCCGGTGCGGGAGGCGTGCGCTCGTCGCCATTGGCCGCTTTCGCAGGACCCAACACGATCGCAAGGTGCCGCAAGTCGTCGATCTCCACGCTGACGCTTTTGCCAGAAGGGCTGGCAGCCAGCGTGCCCAACGCGAATACCGTGAAGAATCGCACCTCCTCAGCATGGCTCAGCAACTCGCTGATGTAACGGCTGGATCGATACGCCTGCATCTGCGCAGGCGACACGTATAGCGTGACGAGCTTGCCCTGTAGCCGGTCAAAGAATTTGAACTTGAACCCTGTCCCGTAGCGCTCAACCAGGCCGCCCCCATACAACACCCGTCGCTCGTCGCCCAGTTGTGCGAACTTGATGTGACGGAAATACGAGCGCAGCGATACCTCGCCCTGACCTGGGATACGCAGGGTCAGCAAAGCGAACTCTTCTTTAGTGAGCTGCGCCTGAGCCTGGCGGAAACTGTCCACCAGACGCTCCAGATTGTTGGTGCGGGTTTCGGTCGGCGGTTTGCTTTTCGGCGTGTCAGACACTGGGGTGAGATCAGCAGGCTTTTCTTCAATAACCTTGTCAGGCTTGGCAGACACGGCCTCAGACTTTGCCCGCTCCTTGAGTGCGGGATCGAACACATCGATGTAGTCGTCCAGCTTACGCTTGACCTTGCGCAGGGCCGTTTCCGACTCCGTTTCGGAGGCCTCGGGTTTATCGTCGCCGGTATCGGCCTCGTCCACCCATTCGCAATCGACGTGATGCTCGTAGTTGGGATTGGCCCTGAAATGCGCGGCGACGAACGTAGGATTTTCTTGGGGTTTCACGTCATACCGCACCCCGGTGATCTTCACGCCCTGTGCGCGGCAGGCTTCGGACGAGCACAGGAAATTGAAGCGCGCCCGCGGCGGTTCCTGAGAAAAATACTCGCGTCGCGCCGCCACGATGGACAGCTCCTGCTGCAACTCGACGCAAAACGCGCGGGTAATGCTCTTGCTGGGCTTCATGAATGCGGCTGGGTCCTTCGCCGAAATGGGTTCCGGCATGATGCTGAATCGCTAGAGGGTGAGCAATTGGAAAGTGTGCGTCTTTGGCGCCTATGGCGCAGGCACCGCCAGCCATTGCGCCACGACGTTCTGGTAGGTGCCGGTCGCCTTGGTCAGATGCAGCCACTGATCGACGTAGGCTTTCCAACTGACGTCATCTCGTGGCAACAGATACGCTTTCTCGCCGTATTGCATATAGCGCGACGGATTGACCGTGCACAGCCCCGGCAGGCGCTTCTGCTGGTACAGCGCCTCGGACGCGTCGGTGATCATCACGTCGGCCTTGCCGTCGAGCAACTGCTGGAAGATGGTCTTGTTATCGTGGAACGCCAGCGCGGCCTTGGGCAAAAACGCGTGGGCGAACGCCTCGTTGGTCCCGCCTTGAGGCTCGATCAAACGTACGTGGGGTTGATTGATCTGATCGAGCGTCTGGTACTTCGCCTCGTCCTCGCAACGTACCAGCGGCACCTTGCCATCCACGTCCAGCGTGTCGCTGAAAAACGCCTTCTTCTGCCGCTCCAGCGTCACCGAAATGCCGCCTACTGCCACGTCGCACTTGCCTGCTGTGAAGTCCGTCATCAGCGTTTTCCAGGTCGTCGGCACCCACTGCACCTTCACGCCCAGACTTTGCGCGAGCGACTGGACCAATTCGATGTCGATGCCTTCGTATTGCCCGTCGGCGTTGAGAAACGTGTAAGGCTTGTAATCCCCAGTGGTGCAGACCGCCAGCTCGCCTTTCTGCTGAATCGCGTCCAGATGCGATGCCTGCTCGGCGGCGTGGGCCTGAGCGGCGGTGAGCAGGGTGATTAGCAGTGTGGCGGTGGTGCGTTTGTTCATTGTGATGTCCCTTGGTTATGACTGGCCTCGCTGACGTTATAGAGACCGATAGCGTTCGAGGAAAGTGGTGAGGCAATAGATATGCAGTGCTTGCGCACAGCGCGTCGCCGGCAGGATTGCGCTTTGTCTTCGTTCGGAAAGGGGCTAGAACATGAGTAATGAATTGATCCCGTTCGACGTCGCTTCGTTTCTGGACTCTGATGAGGCCATCAGCGAATACCTGACTCAGGTACTGTCGGACGGAGACTGCGATGAGTTCGTCAGAGCGGTGGGTTACGTCGCCAAGGCTCGGGGCATGTCTCATATCGCAGAGGCGTCTGGTTTGGGGCGTGCGAGCTTGTATAAAGCGCTGGCACCCGGTGCCAAGCCACGTTTCGATACTGTCGTCAGGGTCATGCATGCGCTGGGAGTTGAACTCCACGCGAAAGTCGCAGGCGCAGTTACGGCAGCCTCCCGAGTGTGATGGTCATCACTTCGGTGATGACCGCCCCACGCGAACCTTTGCCCGATGATGCCGATACCACGCCACGCCAGCCGCTAGCACGACAATGCCTGCGAAGATCGGCAGGCGATAGGGCTTCAGGTTGCCAAGCAGGTTCTCCAGCGCTTCGCCCGCCCAGTATCCGCCCATCACGAACAGTGTCGCCCAGACCGCCGCGCCGAGCAGGTTGACCAGCGAAAAGCGGATCGGTGACAGGCGGCTTGCACCAATCACCAGCGGTCCCACCAGGCGCATGCCGTAGAGAAAGCGCACCGAGAAGATCGACGCCGTGGGGTAGCGCTCGATCAGCCCTGACACACGGTCGATGGTTGCTTGCTGTCGATGCAGCTTGGGCAAAATTCGGGGCCCGAAATATCGCCCGGTCCAGAACAGAATCTGGTCGCCCAACATGCCCCCCAGCGTGGCGAAAGCGATCACATCGAGCAGTCGCAGCGACGTCTGATGCGCCGCGAGCCCGCCGAGAATCAGGATGGTTTCGCCTTCCAGCAGACAGCCGATAAACACTGCCCAATAGCCGTAGTTGACCAGCAGATAATTGATGTCGATGTGTTCGAACATAGGAAGCAGCAGCCCCAATACAAAAACTTGCCGCAGGAGCATCCGGCGGAAGGCATGCTGTTCGACCCAGGCGAGAGGCCAACAGTTCTATCATCTTTGCAGGCGAACGGTGGGGGTCATTCGCTGAACTCGGCCTCCAGTGCAGCAAGGTCTTTTTCGATGACCTTCATCAACATTTCCCATTCTGCCTGGGTGCGCTTCAACGCTTCGCCTTCACGCGAGTACAGGAAATCGATGATATTCGCGGCCTCCTTGGTGCGGGTGGTCGGGCGAAAAGCATCCATGCTCAACACCCGCGCCAGCATGTCCAGCTCCGTCGCATGATTGACCCATTGCCAGTTGTCCTTGATCACCACCTTGTCGATGAGAATGCACTGCTTCTTGAAGCTGCGCAGGCTGGCGCCGAACGGACTCGCGGCTAACAGCGACGTGATCCGCGAGCCTTCGCTGTTGGCCTTGTCCACCGCATTTGGTCCGAAGAACCACTCGTTGAAACTCAGCTCAATCTCACGAAACGCCACGTTCGCGTCCCAGATGATCCCCAGGGCCTTATTGTGGATGATCTCGTTTTTCCACGCCCGATAGGCCTTGAACGCCAGGCCCACCAGGCCGATGGCGGCCAGCGCTTGCACCAGCGCGGAACAGGAGTTGATGACGTCATAGGCGCGGGCCGATCCGGACACACCGGCCCCGGTATAGGACTCGTAGAAGACAGCGCCGGTCATCGCTGCCAGCGCAAACAACGCGCAGTAAAACCCGAATGCATAGGGATCTTTCATTGTTATTTTTATCCGATCAGCGAGGGTTGAGCGTACGGCCAATTCGCTTTGGATCAGTCACTGGTAAGGCTAGTTGAGAACTGGGGATTTGTGGAGAAATGGCGCAGGGAACGGACCGGTCGAAGGGCCATCGCAGCTAAGTGTTCTGATGGCCTACGGATCAGCGTTGTCGCCCGCCCAGCTTCATCCTTGGGGAAACATTGCGGGATCGGAAAGGCATTTCATCAGATGGTCGTAAACCCATCTGACACGCGGAGGAACGGGCCCTGACTGAGTCCGGTAAATCATCAGATCAATCGGCGGCGGCGCAATTTCACTCAGCACTTCTACCAGCCGTCCCTCAGCCAGCCATGGCTCGGCGAGGTAATGCGGCATCTGCGCATACGCCAGGCCTGCGAGAACAAATTCCAACTCAGTTTCCGGATCGTCGCAGCTGAACGCGGGAGAGGGCGCCAGATAGGTTTGCCCGGAGGCAAAAAACCACGGCCAGGGCCTGCCGTTCTTACGATCAATCAACATGGACAGCGGCATGGATTTCAGTGCTTCGAGGCTGGAAGGCGCGCCGGTTTCGGCGATCAGCGTCGGTGCAGCCACGACCTTCAACGGTACTTCGCCTACTGAGCGGGCAATGTAGCGTCGGTCTTTGACGGTCCCCACTCGAATGCCAATATCGATCTGCGCGGCCACCGCATCGGTCAACTCGTCGTCCAGGCTCAGGTCGATCTGCAATCCCGGATTTTCCTGCATCAACGGTTTGAGAAAGCCCGGCAGGTACAGCTTGCCGACGGCATGGGGCGCGGTAATGCCGACCCTCCCGGTGACGGTGGTTTGCTCTGCTTTCGAGTGAGAGACGAACAGGTTGTCGAACTGAGTCAGTGTCTCCCGCGCTTGCTGCGCGATCTGGGCGCCGAATGCCGTGACATGGGCTTGCCGCGTGCTGCGGTGAAACAGGGGCTCGGCGAACATCCGCTCCAACTCTTTCACCGCCCGAGTGACCTTCTGCGGCGACGTGCCCAGCCGCTGCGCCGCTTCCCGAAAAGTCGGCGATTCAACGGCCACCAGAAAGACGCGAAGCATTTCCATGCGATTGAGCATTGGTCGACCCTTTCAAAAGAGCGTTCCAGATAGTGGAATTCTCAAAGCCAAACTCTTCCATTTTATGAATTGGAAAGCCACTGCAAACTTGCCCTCAATCACTACCAACCCACAGCAAGTGCAGGAGAAACGTTATGAGCAATGGCATCCAAGGCAAAGTCGTCGTCATCACCGGCGCAAGCAGCGGGCTGGGCGAATCCACCGCCCGCCACCTGGCCAAACTCGGCGCCAAAGTCGTTCTGGGCGCGCGTCGCCAGGAACGGATGGACGTCATCGTCCAAGAGATCAAAGCCGCAGGCGGCGAGGCATCGGCCTACACCGTCGACGTCACCCGTCGCCAAGACCTCGAAGCCCTCGTCGCCCACGCGGTTCAGGATTTCGGCAAAATCGACGTCATCGTCAACAACGCAGGCTTCATGGCCATCGCTCCCATCTCGGAACTGCGCGTTGACGAATGGGACCGCATGATCGACATCAACGTCAAAGGCGTCCTCTACGGCATCGCCGCGGCGCTGCCCAAGTTCGAAGCTCAAGGCTTTGGCCACTTCATCAACATCTCGTCTGTCGCGGGTATCAAAGTGTTCAGCCCGGGCGGCTCGGTCTACAGCGGCACCAAATACGCTGTCCGCGCCATCTCCGATGGCCTGCGCCACGAAGTCGGCGGCAAGATCCGCACCACCACCATCGAACCGGGTGCCGTGGATTCCGAGTTGAAACTGGGCAGCGGCCACCAGCCAAGCGCTGACGTCGTGAACGAGTTCTACAAAATGGCGATTCCCGCTGAATCCGTGGCGCGGGCGATTGCCTTCGCGATTGAACAGCCGGGGGATGTGGACATTAACGAAATTGTGCTGCGGCCGACTGCGCAGGATTTCTAAGTTGATGAAGAGGGTTGCGACGGAGTGCTTGCCGCCGCGCTTCCTCAATTATCTGCGACTCCCGAAATAGTCAGACGTGTGAATAACCCCTGTGGGAGCGAATTCATTCGCGAAAGGTTCGTACAGCCGACATATCTTGTTCGTCTGTTCAGTCTTTTCGCGAATGAATTCGCTCCCACAGTTCGTTCAAAGCAACGGATGCCAGGGCTTTATGTAGGAGTAATCGCGAAGGTAGGTAGGAATTGGATGAAAAGCTGACCTGCAATACGTTCTCGCTTGTTATGAAAGATGCGCCTCGCTAGCTTCCCGTGGGTTCAACCGCTCGCGACTCTGCTTATTCACTCAGAGGCGCGTTAATTAAAGGGAAGCGTTATGCCTGATCAGGAAGAATTCCGCGTTGTTCTGAGTTATGCCCAAATGGCGGCCATTCTGGAACATGAGTCTCTCTCCGAAACCGAAATCAGGTCCAATCGAATAATTGGAAGCCTGCGACTGGTTGGTGGCATCGTCGAGCTGGCGGGAGCGGGAGTGCTCTGCAAAGCGCCGGAGCCGTTTTTTACCAAAATAGGCTGTGTCGCTGTAGGCCTGCACGGTTCAGATCAGGCATCGGCGGGTATGCATCAATTCGTCACGGGAAGGGCCACCGATTCCTATGCTTTCAAGATCGGTGCATCTGCGGCCGGGGGGATGGGCGCGTCACCGACCACTGCCCGACTCGTTGGTTTGGCGACGGAGTTTGCTGTGCCCCTCTCCACGGCTTCGCTCTATAACGCGTTCAGGGTGTCCTCTGTGCGGGCGGGGAAAATGACGATTGTCTTGAGCGAGAGGTTTCCAAATGCGCCAATCAAGGGCCCAGGTGGTCACACGAAGCAGCTTCACGTTGCGCAGGATATAAATGCGCTGCAGAAAAGGCTAAAAAGAAAGAGAACAGCGGAGGTGATGTCCACGTTCAGTAATCTGGAGAAGGCTGAGTGGGCCGTGAGTAAGGTCCTCCAGGCGCACAGGTATAAGATTTCTGCGTATTCCAAAGCCAAGTTACTGCTTAAAAATAATCGACTGACACTGAAACTCGCGTTCGTTGACGATGTGGGCTGGGGAATAACACGCACAGCTCCAGATACGCCTGTAGGAATGAAGAATGTGGTCGTTGTGGTGAAATTTACCGAATATAACTACATGCCTGCGTACATTGTCACAGCTTATCCGGTCCCTTGAGGTGGTAATGCGAGGCTACACGATGCTTATCGATTTCATGGGTGCCATGAGTGAGGGGATTCAAGACCACCTACCAGAAGGTCAGCGCAATGCTCAACTCACTGTGGACGAGGTGGTTGCTCGCTGGGTGGATGCAAAATCTTATTGGGCAATAAGGTCGCTTGAACTGGATTTCAGGTCGTACATCAAAAAGCATGAAGTTGGTGATTATTCTGTTGATCAAATCCTTTCTGATTTTGACCTGCTGTTTATATGGGATAGGTTCGAAGTTGAAGAGGTTGAATGGCTAGCAGAGACTTTGGCGAAGGTCAGGAATCGTGTCGCAAAGACGAAGCGCTCGTACTTCAATGATGTTTGGATGTGGATCAGGCGGCACTGCTCATAGATGCATTTGGAAGATACTTAAAAGCGACGATCCTCTCAGTGGATCGATTTTTTGCTCTGGCGGTGCAAGCCCCCTGTCGCATCGTGAATCTCCTCCTGAATCGGCACCTGTAAAATCAGGGCATGTTGATATGCGCAATGTATTGGTCGAGGTCACCAAGCAGATTCACATAGAGCTTCGCATTCTATACCACGCAAGGTACAACGCCGCTTCTCTGGCTCCTTGCAGCAGTTTTGCACGCCATACCTCCTAGGGTTAGTTATATATCGGATTTGATCGAGCAGTCGGTCCGACAGTTTCTTTAGTGGGCGACCCGCGTTGCAGCTGCCGCTCGAACTTTTCAACGAGTACTAGGGCAACCAGAGCGCGGCCGTCGTCGCGCTGCCTAGCCTTCGCCCTGGTGCAGCGATCAACAACGGCGAGCGTGTCACCAGTGTGGGTCTTGCCGGCACGCAAATGAGCATCCGATGGACGAAGCAAACAAACGCAGCGTAGTGCGCCATTCCCTGAACAGAGCAGTCAACATCACCTGCCGCGATTCGCGTAAGTGGCGTCGATAGCCGATGCGCCAGCAGACGCTGGAGTGTACGACAACTATCGCCCGCGCTACGCGGTCGACGTCCAGGTACTGACGCCGGACGGCCTGCCTGACCCGGCGTTGCCGATCCTGCACGGCGTGTCGCTGCCGGTGCCGACGGGTGGCGATGAAATGGGGATGTACGCATTCCCGCACGAAGGCACGCGGGTGGTGGTGTGCTTCGCCTACGGCCAGCCGCATTGCCCGTATATCCAGACCATCCTGCCGCACGGCCTGAGCCTGCCGAAGGTGCCGAAGGGCGACCATGTGTGGCAGCACAGCGATCTGGCGCAGCAGCGCGTCGACGCGGACGGCAACTGGACTCGGACCACCGATGGCAAGATCACCGACCACTTTTTGGACCGCCAGGTGAGGAGCGGCGCGAATCAGGAGCAGTACCAGAGTCACGCCCAGTACGTGGCGAACCATTCGACTGAGCAGGTGGGCGGAATAAAGCGCATCGACGCTTTGGGCGCGCTCAAGCTGAACTCCGCCGGCACGGCCACGCTAGCCGCGCTGCAGGATATGCACCAGGCAACTGGGCGAGACTTGAACCTGGTGGTTGGTAAGAAGCACAACGCCGCCGTAGGTGGCGACATGCAGGAAAGGATTCAAGGGTTGCGCGAGAGTGTGAGCCAGGTCAGCCAGCGCCTGGTCGCGCCGAAAAATCACGTTGGTTCAGAATCGGTCAACATCTTCCAAGTGCTATGCGACACCCTCGACCTAATTCAGCAGTTGGCCACAGAGGTAGCGTCACACACTCATGGGCCATCGCCAGCGCCTACCCAGGATCCTGCATTCACCGCAGATGCTGTTAGGGCGGGGACATTGTCTGCACCTTTGAAATTGATCACAATGTGAAGCGGTGTTTAATTCACCTTCTAAGCCACCGGCAAATCAGGGACGAAGCAGTCAAATGATTTTATACAAACACTATGGATTTCAAGCTGGTTTAAGCGCACTCAGATCCTCTAGATTAGGGTTTCGAGAACCCAGACATTTCAATGATCCATTCGAGTTATCGAATTTGGATAATGCGTCAGGCCCAGTCTCGAAGCTAACAGACTGGCAAAGCACTTTATATAGTCTAAAAAACGGTGTGGGAATACTTTCCCTGACGAGGGAGCCTCTGAATCCTCTAATGTGGGCTCATTACAGTCAAGAGCATACAGGCTTTGTGATCGGATACGAGGTAGATATCCCTTTTTTGAATAGCGTTAATTACAACCTCATCCCAGTGGATCGGGGAGATGTGGTCTATACAAACTCAAAAATACCTCACGTCGTAACTTCTGAAACTCGTAGACTGCTCAGCAAACTATTTGTAGCTTCGATGGGTTTCGCCTTTGATGACGCAGACCGGTCTGGGTTAGAAACGCTCATGCGGAAAGCGTTCTTGATCAAACATGCTGCTTGGGTATACGAAGAAGAAGTTAGAGTCGTCAAACCACTCGTCAATCACGCTATGACTATAGAAGAGGAGTATGAGAACATCTACTTTGGTAGCGATACTCTATCTTATGAAGTGGCACCAGGGCATGCCGTATCATCAGTAGAAGGCCTGTATCTGTACAAGCATCCGATTGAGATCAAAGAGGTTTACCTGGGGCTTCGCAATCCGCTGATCGCAGACGGCATTGTAGTTAGTAGGGGGGATAGTGTCGACCTAGATCACTCTCTTCGGATAAAAGCCGAGGGCGAGAGCTGGAAAATCTTCGCGCTTGAAATGACTGCAGGGACTTGGCAACTTGAAAAAAAACGTTTGGACCCTTTCAGCCTAATTCTAGTGGATCGAGCGTTAGAAGGGGCTCAAAGCCATCTAACGGGTATTCAGGCGAAGATGTTAAAAGAAAAGCTGCAGACAATTGATTTTGATGCTGAGGATAATTTTACTATTTCAAATTGGCGCCAACGCACTTATATTAAAAAGAATAACGACTGGTTAGATTAACGGGTTCATTATCTAAACGATGGCAGTCGCCATCCCAGCCTTAAGCACGCAATTATAGCAATAGCCTTCTATGCTGATATTAGAAGGCTGCGGTGCTTTACGGTTATAATAGCTGTCAATGCGGAGGTTCCATTGGCTTTGGTTGCCTTATGGGCTCACTTAGCGCCGTCACTGGATGGTCGAAATTGTAATAGTCTATGTATGTGTGTGCTCCTTGCATAAGCCTTAACATAATTCTATTGAGCATTACCTTTAGAATTTTTGTTTCCCTAATCAACTCAATCTCTCCTCCCTTAACAATTTTATTTCCATGCGCGGCGTCGTTTCGTCTTTTCCACGCGTTAAGTTCCAAGTCCCCGAGCTTTAAGTCCAAGCTTTCATAAAAACGTTGAGCTACAATTTTCTGAGGTGCAACGTTTCCAGCTTCAATCTTTTGCAAAAAAGTGTTACGCTGCTGCTCGTCTATTTCCATTTTCGCAAGATATCTCGTCATAACCGCTTTCAGATTTTTGTAATCAGATTTATTGACTATTAAGCTGCTGACTTTATTCGCAGGGTTTTCTGTATATTTTTTCTGAAGCGTTTCTATCAATGCTCCGTAATATGCGGGGGCCATGTAATATGGAGCGATTGAAGCGTACCATTTACGCCACAAGATGTTTTGAAAGTCATAATCCCGGTGGCGCGCTAGATAAGCGGAAGCTACTTGCTCCAATGCTTTGGGATCGAGCATGTGCTCTCCAATAGGGGTGGGCGGAAGACTCCTCATGTCCCAAGCCCTACCTCCCATCGATTGAGGCGTTATCGCCTCAATCCCCAATGGGGAATAGTCTTCTGCAAACGTGGATGAACTGACGTGAACGAGCGGAGCGCCTAGTGCAAACGAGAGGCTATCACGTATCTCCCGACGCTCGTCTTTGTTCGGCGCTCCAATATAAAGGATGAAACCTGGTCTAATCGCCTCTAAAGACGTTTTTCGGGGTAAAACCCCGAACTCGATATCGTATCCAGCGAGTCTTATTCTTGTCGAGTAGTTTCCTAGGCCAAAACTGCCGCCCCGCGCTTTTAGAACAATCTCGGGTTCACTTAAATAAGTTCGTGTAGTGATGTCTGAGGTTTCATCTCGGTGCCCACCCGAAAACATGTATTCGTTGGGCGCGTTGCCAATCCAGTCAAATGTATAACGGGGAAGTTTGATGTTATGAAATTGTAGATCTAGTTCGCGCACGCTGTATGTGGTAGTGGTTATCGCTTTGCTTGTTACCATCTGTTTAAGTGCAACACCGGTAAGCGTTGCATTAGCAGAAGTCGAGCTGATCTGAATCATATTATCATTTTTGTATACCTCCCCCAGTTGCCTCTCCGGCTCTCGAGGTTCGTAAGATTGTTGCGGTGCGGTCACTGTAAGAATTAAGTCTTGATCAAGGCTCCGTATGATATTGAAGTGCATGATATCTTTATGTAAAAGCAAGTCATCGCATAGCTGGCCCCGAATGCCGTTAACCACTTGTTCTACATTTTCCCATTCCCAAAATACCGCCATGTCTCTCTCCAACTTGTTAGTGCCGTGGCATAGGTGCTAGCCCACCTTTTAGCGTATTTAGCCTTGCAGATCACCTCTAGCGTAGACATATCAAAATTTCCTGTTAAATGGGTGCGAGGCCACAATGATTGCGCAAGCGCGTGCGCCATAGCGCCTTCTGACGTGAGTGTTATTGCGTACAGACGGTCGATGATGTGCACGGCCGGTCGACGTACTGCGCAGACGCGAGATAAATCCAGCGCCCGAAAAAATAATTCCAAGAAAAATCACTTATCCCCCTCCCGCCGACGGGCCTTGCGTCCTTTTTTTGTGCAAATCCGGAGCGAGTGCAAACGACCCTGCAAGCCACGCCGGCTGCGGGGCTCCGCAGGCAATCGAGCATTGCACGGTTTGCAAACTTTGGAAGAGAAATGCAATGGGGTTGCACAGCGCGGCTTCATGCAACGCAGACGGCCCCAGCCCCGACACCCCAGTAATGCCTGGGTGAAAAATAGAAAAACGGCTGATGACCCAGTTTTTCAAAATCGCGGTTGGTGGTTTTCGAATAGCCGCCGTCCGGTTTGGCATCTCGCCTAGATGCTTTGTACGCCCCTCATGGCGCGGGTTTCAGCGAGTTTTAGCAGCTTCGTGGGCTTGCACAGCGTTGCAGACGATTTGCTGCGTTTCAAGGCCGATCAGTCGAGGCCGAAAAACACTAGAAAAATGCTAGCCGGTTGCCATTTCCAGTTGAGGGCTGGGAAAAAGGTAATTTCGGGAATAAAGGTGCGGGAGAGGGCTGTAAGCCTTACAGGCCGTGGCTTTGAGCAATTACCAGAGAAGGTAATTTAGGGTAATTGAAAAGGTAATTTTTTTGTAACTGACTGATTTACAACGTTTTTAAAAGGTAAGAATCTAACCACCTCAAAAGGTAAGTTGATTACTAAGAAATCACCCTATTATTACCTTTAGCTATTCATCTCAACCCATTGATTTTAAAGGCTTTCCGGATGATTGCAGGACAAGATTACCAAAATTACCTTTTTCCCATGGGTCAACATAAAACGAAGAATTGCCATGGCTGCGCTCTGAATGGCGCCGTGTGCGTGCTGGCCAACACTTGCCGTTGCTATCTCACTGACGTCCGCAGGCTTGCGAGAACGCACACCAACGACATGCCGTTACGCCATTTTTACGCCATCCATAAAAAAAGGCCTTGATAATCAAGGCCTTTTCTCATTGTGCTGGTGCCCCGAGGGAGACTCGAACTCCCACTCCTTTCGAAAACGGATTTTGAATCCGCCGCGTCTACCAATTCCGCCATCAGGGCTTGTGGCGGCGCAGTATAGAGAGGTGCCTACCGTTGGTCAATCATGTTTCATGGTCAATTTTCAGGTTTTCGGCTAAACTTCCCGGCCCTGCTAGACGAACCCCATCATGCGTGTCGCCGACTTTACCTTCGAACTCCCGGATTCATTGATCGCCCGCCATCCGCTGGCCGAGCGTCGTGGCAGCCGTTTGCTGACCCTCGACGGCTCCAGTGGTGCGCTGGCTCACCGCCAATTCGCTGATTTGCTGGAGCATTTGCGTCCTGGCGATCTGATGGTTTTCAACAACACCCGGGTCATTCCCGCGCGTTTGTTCGGGCAGAAGGCGTCGGGCGGCAAGCTCGAAATTCTGGTCGAGCGGGTGCTGGATCAGCATCGCGTGCTGGCCCATGTGCGGTCGAGCAAGTCGCCGAAGGCGGGTTCGTCGATCCTGATCGATGGGGGTGGCGAGGCCGAGATGGTGGCGCGTCATGATGCGTTGTTCGAGCTGCGGTTTGCCGAACCCGTGCTGCCGCTGCTGGAGCGCGTCGGGCACATGCCGTTGCCTCCTTATATAGACCGGCCGGACGAAGACGCTGACCGCGAGCGATATCAGACCGTGTACGCGCAGCGTGCCGGTGCTGTGGCGGCGCCGACGGCGGGGCTGCATTTCGATCAGACGATGATGGACGCGATTGCCGAGAAGGGCGTTGAGACGGCGTTCGTCACGTTGCACGTGGGGGCGGGGACCTTTCAGCCGGTGCGCGTGGAGCGGATCGAAGATCACCACATGCACAACGAATGGCTGGAGGTTACGCAGGACGTGGTCGACGCCGTTGCGGCGTGCCGAGCACGGGGCGGCCGGGTGATCGCCGTCGGTACGACCAGCGTGCGTTCGCTGGAAAGCGCGGCCCGGGACGGCGTGCTCAAGCCGTTCAGCGGCGACACCGACATCTTCATTTATCCAGGCCGACCGTTTCACGTGGTCGATGCACTGGTCACCAATTTCCATTTGCCTGAATCCACGCTGCTGATGCTGGTTTCGGCCTTCGCCGGTTACCCGGAAACCATGGCGGCCTACGCGGCGGCTGTGGAAAACGGTTACCGCTTCTTCAGTTACGGGGATGCCATGTTCATCACCCGCAATCCCGCGCCGACGGCTCCCAAGGAATCGGCCCCAGAGGATCAAGCATGAGTCGCACCTGTCGTATGTCTTTCGAGCTGTTGGCCACCGATGGCAAGGCTCGTCGTGGTCGCCTGACCTTTCCCCGTGGCGTGGTCGAGACCCCGGCGTTCATGCCGGTGGGCACCTATGGCACGGTCAAGGGCATGCTGCCGCGTGATATCGAGGCCACGGGTGCGCAGATCATCCTTGGCAACACCTTCCACCTGTGGCTGCGTCCCGGCACTGAAGTGATCAAGGGCCACGGCGACCTGCACGACTTCATGCAATGGAAAGGCCCGATTCTGACCGACTCCGGTGGTTTTCAGGTGTTCAGCCTCGGCGCCATGCGCAAGATCAAGGAAGAGGGCGTGACCTTCGCCTCTCCTGTGGATGGCGCAAAAGTGTTCATGGGTCCGGAAGAGTCGATGCAGGTCCAGCGCGATCTGGGCTCTGACATCGTGATGATTTTCGACGAGTGCACCCCGTACCCGGCGGATGAAGACGTCGCGCGTACCTCGATGGAACTGTCCCTGCGTTGGGCCAAGCGGTCCAAGATCGCTCATGGCGAAAACACCGCAGCGCTGTTCGGCATCGTTCAGGGCGGCATGCATGAAAACCTGCGCATGCGCTCCCTTGAAGGTCTGAACGAGCTCGATTTCGACGGCCTGGCCATCGGCGGTCTGTCGGTGGGTGAGCCCAAGCACGAGATGATCAAGGTGCTGGACTATCTCCCAGGCCGCATGCCGGCTGAAAAACCCCGTTACCTTATGGGTGTAGGCAAGCCGGAAGACCTGGTTGAAGGTGTGCGGCGCGGAGTCGACATGTTCGACTGCGTCATGCCGACGCGCAATGCTCGCAACGGTCATCTGTTCATCGACACCGGTGTGCTGAAGATTCGTAACGCGTTTCATCGCCATGATGATTCGCCGCTGGACCCGACCTGTGATTGCTACACCTGCAAGAACTTCTCTCGCGCTTATCTGCATCACCTGGACAAGTGCGGCGAAATGCTGGGGAGCATGCTCAATACGATCCACAATTTGCGGCATTACCAGCTGCTGATGGCTGGTTTGCGCGAGGCTATTCAACAAGGTACATTGGCCGCCTTTGTCGACACGTTCTATGCCAAACGCGGGCTTGCGACGCCGCCGCTGGATTGAAATGACAGCCGGTCTTACCGCTTCCTATTATTAAAAATATGCAACTGGAGTGTTTAATGAGCTTTTTCATTTCCAACGCCATGGCTGACGCGGGCGCACCTGCTGCCGCCGGTCCTGCGGGTTCGGGCTTTGAGTGGATCTTCCTGGTCGGCTTTCTGGTCATCTTCTACCTGATGATCTGGCGTCCACAGGCTAAGCGCGCAAAAGAACAGAAGAATCTGCTGGGCAACTTGCAGAAGGGCGATGAAGTCGTCACTTCCGGTGGTATCGCGGGCAAGATCAACAAAGTGACCGATGACTTCGTTGTCCTTGAAGTGTCCGACACCGTAGAACTGAAGTTCCAGAAGGGCGCCATCGCTGCCACCCTGCCTAAGGGCACCTTGAAAGCCCTCTGATTCCAGTCTTTTACCAATCGACGGGGCGCGCAAGGCGCCCCGCGTTATAAGCAGGCGGCGTGATGTTGAACAAATACCCTCTGTGGAAATACATCCTGATCCTGGCAGTGCTCACGATCGGCTTTATTTATTCCGCACCCAATCTCTACCCTGATGACCCGGCTATCCAGGTCAGCGGCGCAAGCACTGCGTTGCAAGTCAATCAGGCTGATCTGGATCGCGTAAGCAAGGCGCTTACCGATGCTGGCATCGCGGTCAAGGGCGCGTCTCTTGCCGAGAATGGCAAGGGCGGTTTGTTGCGTCTGACCAAGCAGGAAGACCAGCTGCCCGCCAAGGATGTCGCGCGCAAGGCGTTGGGTGACGACTACGTCGTTGCGTTGAACCTGGCTCAGACCACGCCGAAGTGGCTGCGCAACATTGGCGCCACCCCGATGAAACTGGGTCTCGACCTGTCCGGCGGCGTGCACTTCCTGCTCGAAGTCGACATGGACAAGGCCCTGAGCGCCCGTCTGAACGTCTACGAAGGCGAAGTGAAGAGCCTGCTGCGCAAGGAAAAACTGCGTTATCGCAGCCTGCCGCAGGATGGCAACGCCATTCAACTTGGCTTCAGTGACACCGATTCCCGCGAACAGGCCCGTGCCCTGATCCGCAAGGATTACAGCGATTTCGACATCACCACGACTGATCGTGGCGAAATGCCGATCCTGCGTCTGGCCATGACCCAGGCCAAGGTCGCCGAGATCCGCGAATACTCCATCAAGCAGAACTTGACCACGGTACGTAACCGCGTCAACGAGCTGGGTGTGGCCGAGCCACTGGTTCAGCGTCAGGGTGCCAACCGCATCGTGGTCGAGCTGCCAGGCGTGCAGGACACCGCCGAAGCCAAACGTATTCTCGGCAAGACCGCCAACCTTGAGTTCCGTCTGGGCGCAGGCCCGGATGACACCAAGGCCACCACCGAAATGTTCGAATTCCGCGAGGGCGGTCGTCCGGCTGCTCCGGTTGAGCGTGGCCTGATCATCACCGGTGACCAGGTGACCGACGCCAAGGCGGGCTTCGATGAACACGGTCGTCCGCAAGTGAATATCAAGCTGGACGGTCACGGTGGCGATCTGATGAGCCGCGCGACCCGCGCCAACGTCGGTCGCAGCATGGCGGTGATCTTCATCGAACAGCGTCCGCAGACCACCTACACCAAACAGGTTGTGGACGGCGTCGAGAAAGACGTGCCGGTTCAGACCTTCAAGGAAGACAAGAAGATCATCAGCCTGGCGACCATCCAGTCGCCGTTGGGCAGCCAGTTCCGCATCACCGGCCTGAACGGCCAGGGTGAGTCGTCCGAACTCGCGCTGCTGCTGCGTGCCGGTGGTCTGGCTGCACCGATGTACTTCGCTGAAGAGCGCACAATCGGTCCGAGCCTGGGTGCTGACAACATCACCAAAGGTATCGACGCTTCCCTGTGGGGCATGCTATTCGTTTCGCTGTTCATCATCGCCATCTACCGTTTCTTCGGCCTGATCGCGACCGTTGCACTGGCCTTCAACATGGTCATGCTGCTGGCATTGATGTCGCTGCTGGGTGCAACGCTGACCCTGCCAGGCATCGCCGGTATCGTGTTGACCATGGGTATGGCGGTGGACGCCAACGTGCTGATCTTTTCGCGGATTCGCGAGGAACTGGCCAACGGCATGAGCGTGCAGCGTGCGATCAACGAAGGTTTCGACCGCGCCTACACCGCGATTCTTGACGCCAACCTGACATCGCTCCTCGTCGGCGGCATCCTGTATGCCATGGGCACAGGGCCGGTCAAAGGTTTCGCCGTGACCATGTCCCTCGGGATCTTTACCTCGATGTTCACTGCCATCATGGTGACCCGCGCAATGGTCAACCTGATTTATGGCGGCCGTGACGTCAAGAAGCTGTGGATTTAAGGGGCTGACATGAAACGTACGATCAACTTCATGGGCGTTCGCAACATTGCGTTCGGCATCACCATGCTCCTGACGATTCTGGCGTTGTTCAGCTGGTTTCATAAAGGGCTCAACTTCGGCCTGGACTTCACCGGCGGTACGCTGATCGAGCTGACTTACGAGCACCCGGCCGATCTCGGCAAGGTGCGCGAAGAGCTGGCTTCTTCGGGGTATCACGAAGCTATCGTTCAGAGCTTCGGTGCCACCACCGACCTGCTGGTGCGCATGCCGGGTGAAGACCCGCAACTGGGTGCGCAAGTAGCCCAGGCGCTGCGCAAGACCGGCGCGGACAATCCGGTCACGGTCAAGCGCGTTGAGTTCGTCGGTCCGCAAGTGGGTGAGGAGCTGCGCGACCAGGGCGGCATCGGCATGTTGCTGGCATTGGGCGGCGTTCTGATTTACCTGGCCTTCCGCTTCCAGTGGAAATTCGCGGTCGGTGCCATCGTTTCGCTGATCCATGACGTGGTGGTGACGATGGGTATCCTGTCGTTCTTCCAGGTGACGTTCGACCTGACCGTGCTGGCCGCCGTTTTGGCGATCATCGGTTACTCGCTTAACGACACCATCGTGGTATTCGACCGGGTTCGCGAGAACTTCCGACTGCTGCGCAAGGCTTCGCTGATCGAGAACATCAACATCTCGACCACCCAAACCCTGCTGCGGACCATGGCGACGTCGATTTCCACGCTGCTGGCAATCGTTGCGTTGTGGATCTTCGGTGGCGACAGCCTGCACGGTTTCTCCGTGGCGCTGTTTATCGGTGTCCTGGCGGGTACGTACTCGTCGATCTACATCGCCAACGTGGTGCTGATCTGGCTGAACCTGCGTTCCGAAGACCTGCTGCCACCCGTGACTACAGAGAAGGTCGACGATCGTCCCTGACGATTTTTCCTGACCGGTCATCACGTTAAAAGGCGCGAGTGTGAACTCGCGCCTTTTTTCATGCTCCAAGGCTGGGAGTGGCGCGAGCAATTGCGCTGAATATGGTCAGGAGGTTCACGTGAACAAATCGTTGCTTGTTGGTGCGGTATTGGGTGCTGTCGGTGTGACCGCCGGTGGTGCTTTGGCCACCTACAGCCTCGTTAAAAACAACGGCCCTGAGTACGCCGATGTACTCGCCGTCGAGCCTGTCAAAGAACAGATCAAGACCCCTCGTGAAGTATGCAAGGACGTCGCGGTCACCCACCGCGCGCCGGTCAAGGACCAGCATCAGATCGTCGGTACGGTTGTCGGTGCCCTGGCAGGTGGCCTGCTCGGTAACCAGATCGGTGGCGGGACCGGCAAGAAAGTCGCCACTGTCGCAGGTGCCGTCGGTGGTGGCTACGCGGGTAACAAGGTTCAGGAGGGCATGCAGAACCGCGACACGTACACCACCACTCAAACTCGTTGCAATACGGTCAACGACATCAGCGACAAGGTCGTAGGCTACAACGTGAAGTACAAGCTGAACGACAAGGTCGGTCAGGTGCGTATGGACCGCGATCCGGGCAGTCAGATTCCAGTGAACAAAGACGGTCAGTTGGAGTTGAGTCAGGCGGGTCAGCAGTAAGCCTTGATGAACTTCACGAAAAACGCCCCTCTCGCAGGGGCGTTTTTTTTGCATATTTTTTCGCGTCCCGCAGGGATTGTAGGAGTGAGCTTGCTCGCGATAAGGGGTTAGGCCGTGATCTGCTTCGACTGAAATGCTGATCGCGAGCAAGCTCACTCCTACAGGTTCGTATTGATGGCAACTTGCGTGTTGCTACAGGTAAGTTCATATCTACAAAGTCTTGAGTAGGTAGTAACTATATATTTTTAATCGGTACACCCGCCGCGTAAGCTTTTCTGCGTGACCGGGCGACCTGATTCCCTCGGCACATCTGAACAACTCTAATAAAAACCAGCTACGCCATGCGGGAATAAAAATGCAAAGAAGTCCTGTATCTATCGGCCTCACGTCGGCTGCCGCCCTTGGATTGAGCCTGGCCTTCCCAGGTTTCGCTGAAGCTGATTTCTTCGAAGACAGCAAAGCCGATCTTGAATTTCGCAACTTCTATTTCAACAGCGATTTCCGTCAGGAAGGCGCGAACCAATCCAAGCGCGACGAATGGGCCCAAGGCCTGATTCTCAACTTTGAATCTGGATTCACCGAGGGCCCGGTCGGTTTTGGCGTCGATGCCATAGGGCTGTTTGGCTTGAAACTCGACTCTGGCCCTGACCGCCGCAACACCGGTTTACTGCCGGTGGGAGATGAAAAAGCGCCCGATGACTACGGCCGTTCCGGTGTGACGGCCAAGGCGCGAATCTCCAAGAGCGTGCTGCGCGTTGGCACCCTGGTTCCCAAACTGCCAACGGTCGTTCCTAACGATGGACGTCTGCTGCCGCAAACCTTCCGTGGCGCACAGGTCACCTCCAAAGACATCACCGACATGACCCTGAACGTCGGGCGCCTGACCAGTAACACCGAGCGCAATGACAGTGGTCACGAGGACATCGTCGCTGAAGCGAAGGGCATCAAGGGCGGCCGTCCAAGCGATAAGTTCGACTTTGCCAGCGCCAGCTACAACTGGACCAAGGGGCTGAACACGTCCTACAACTACGGCGGCCTTGAGAACAATTACAAGCAGCACATCGTCACGCTGCTGCACAGTTTTCCGCTGAGTGATTCGCAGTCGATCAAGAGCGACCTGCGTTACGCGCGCTCGCTGAAGGACGGTAATACCAACGTCGATAACACGGCCATTGGCGCAAGGTTCACCTACAACGTCGGCGGCCATGGTTTTGGCCTCGCCTATCAAAAGATGAGCGGCGACACCGGCTTCCCTCACTTGGCAGGCACTGATTCGTTCCTCGTCAACTACGTGATGATTTCCCCGGATTTCGCCAATCCCGAAGAGCGCTCCTGGCAAGCCCGATACGACTACAACTTCGCCACCGTCGGCCTGCCGGGCCTGACCTTCATGACCCGCTATCTGCAGGGCGACAACTTCGCGCGTGGCAACAAGGAAGGCACCGAATGGGAGCGCAATACCGACATCGCCTACGTATTCCAGAGCGGCGCATTAAAGAATCTCGAATTGAAGTGGCGCAACGGCAGCTACCGCAGCAACGGCGGCAACAACATCGATCAGAACCGAGTGATCGTCAGCTACACGCTGCCGCTGCTCTGAGCCTCAACGCTTTCAGCAACATCCCGACAACGTTCACCCCCGGCCCTCGCCACACTGGAGCCTGAAATGCCCACAAGAAAGACGCTTATCCACCTGGCTGTCGCGTTTGCCCTGTTCAACAGTTATGGCGCGTACGCCGCCAACACGGCTGACTTGCCCTGCAAAACCACTGAAGAATGCGCCGCTCAGGCCGCGAAAATCGGCGCGACGGTCGACAAGTCGAAGACAAAAGGCAGCAAGACCGAAAGCCAGTTTTCCTGGCTGAACCGGATCAACAAGGCCTCTATTGTCATGCTGACCGAAGAGGGCATCGTGAAGCCGGAAATGGGCCAGAAGATCGCCACGGGGGTGCGTTATGCCATCGACCAAGCCGATCAGCCCAACGGCAAACGGCCCAGCGATGTGCTTCAGCTTGAAGAAATCATGACCGACAAGATTGGGCCGGAAGCCTCGCTGATCCACTCCGGCCGCAGCCGTCAGGACATGCTCGCCACGTATCGCCTGGCGAAACTGCGCTCCGACGTCCTTGCTTACAGCGAAGCCCTGAACGCTACCCGCAAGCGTCTGCTGGATCTGGCGGACAAGAACATCGACACCCTGATTCCGGCCTACACCAACGGTGTGCAGGCGATGCCGATCACCTACGCGCATTACCTGTTGGCGTACGAAGCGGCGTTCGACCGTGACGGCCAGCGGATTCGTGAGCTGTACCAGCGCCTGAACCAGAGCCCGATGGGCACGGCGGTACTGGCCAACTCAGCCTATCCATTGAATCGCGAGCGCATGGCCGAGCTGCTGGGTTTCGACGGGGTACGTGAAAACTCGCTGGATTCCAGCCAGGTTTCCACCTACGACATTCCCATCGAGGCGGCCAACGTGGCCTCGTCATCCGCGATTCGGATCGGTGCGCTGATCGGCGACATTCACACGCAATATCACCAGATTCGTCCTTGGTTGTTGCTGGACGAGGAAAAGACCTACACCAGCAGCGCCATGCCGCAGAAACGCAATCCGGGTCTTCTGATGCGTGCGCGTGAAACGGCGTCCGATGTTGTAGGCCTGGCACAGACCGTGACCTTGCGCGCCCATAACGTCACCACCGGCATGACCGACTACAAGTTCGCCTTCGACTCGCTGGGCGTCTTCGATTCCACCAAGGACATGTTCGGCGCGATGGATGCCGTGCTCGATGCTTTGCAGGTCAATCCGCAGCGCGCGCGGGAAGAACTGGAAAACGAATGGACCACTTCCATGGAGCTGGCGGACACACTGGAGCGCACGCAGAAAGTGCCATTCCGTATCGGCCACAGCTTCGCCTCGCTGATCGTCGAGCAGGCCCGCGATCAGGGGCTGACGCCGAAGACCTTCCCGTACGCCGACGCGCAGAAGCTCTACACCAAAGCCGCCGACAAGTACCAGTGGAAACCGAACACCCTGCCGCTGGATGAGGCCACCTTCCGCGGGTCGTTGTCGCCGGAGAACATGGTCAAGACCCGCAAGGGCACCGGCGGCCCGCAACCGGAAGAGGTCAAGCGCATGCTGGCGGAGGCGCACAAAAATCTGGAAGGCGATCAGACCTGGCTGCGTGAGCGTCGGGACAAGCTGACTCAGGCGGAAGGCAATCTGGATCGGGCTTTCGAGAAGCTGTTGTCGTCCAAGGGCTGAGGTCGGCCTCTGAAAACTGCCTGATGGATTGACCAAGATCCTGTGGGAGCGGGTTTATTCGCGATTCGTTGTCTTGGGCGGTAGAGAATTGCCGCCCATGCCGCCGTCTCGCGAATGAATTCGCTTCCACAGGTTTAGTGCATTCTGCCACCGCGCAATTGCCAGGCAGGCTACGCAATTGCCCAGCACGTTGGTGAGTACGCGGCACTTCATCAATCGCTCCACACCCAGCAGTAAACCCACGCCCTCCACAGGCACGATGTGCAGCAGATTGAGCGTGGCGATCAGCGTAAAGAACGCCGAGCCAGCCATGCTGGTCGAACCCAGCGACGTCACCAGCGAAATCAGCAGTAGGGTCAGCAGATCCGAACCTGTCAGTTCGATGCCCGACATCTGAGCCAGAAACAGGACTGCCGTGATCAAGTAGATATTCGAGCCGCTCAGGTTGAAGGTGTAACCGGTGGTAAGCACTAATCGGGTCAACTGTCGGTCGCAACCTAACGTCTGCATTTTTTCGATCAGGCCGGGGAGGGCGGCGACGGACGACCCGGTGAAGGTCACCAATAGCAATTCATCCTTGACGTGTTTCACCAGCGACCAGAGCGACACGCCGGACAACTGCGTCACCGGAATCAGCACCAGTACAACAAAGGCGCCACTGGCCAGATACATCACCGCGACGAACTTCAGCAACGGCAGCGCTGAAGCAGGACCAAATTTCCCGAGGGTAAATGCGATGGCGCCAAACGCGGCGAGGGGTGCGAAACGCAGAATGATCCTCAAGCCCTTGAACAGCAGCTCTACCAGCTTTTCCAGCAATGCGTGCAAGCGGTCAGCCTGGCGATGGCCTCTGGCGCGCATCATCAAAAAGCCTGTCACCAAGCCCGCGAGCATGACCTGCAAGATCGGGTTTTGAGTGAGCGCGCGGAACAGAATGGAACCGACAGCGGACCAGGAAAAGCCTGACGTCGCTGGAGGAATGTGTCCGAGGTACAGGGGAGCGTTCGAGGTGCCAAGCGGCGCGCCCCCGCCGGGATGAGTGAGTGCCGCGATCAGGCAACCGAGGCACAGCGACACCAGCGCCATCGCCTGAAAGTAAATCCACACCTTGCCCGCCAACCCGCGTTGCCTGACCTTGAGACCCGCAACGCCCGAAGCGATCAGCAGGAACATCATGAACGGCATCAGCCAGCCAATGACCCTGATAAACCCGTCGCTTAGCGGTTTCATCTCAACGGCGAGCTTCGGATCTAAGACACCCAGCAGCGCGCCACAGAAGATGGCCAATAGAAGTTGCAACGTGGCACTGCTCAAAAGCCTTGTCGGCATCGGCGTTCCGGAGATGTTGTATTTATTGTCATGAGCGTGGCTTGTCAGCACGGTGGCGATTGGGCACGCTTGCCGGCCTGCTGTCGCAATGACCGGGCGGCAATCATAAAACCTCGCTGCGGGATAGACCACCATGGAGCTTCGTCATCTGCGCTATTTCGTCATGGTGGCCGAAGAGCGACATTTCACCCGTGCGGCTGCGCGATTGAACATGCAGCAGCCTCCGTTGAGCCAGCAGATCCGGGCACTGGAAGACGAGTTGGGGTTTGAGCTGTTCAAACGCCATCCCAAGGGAGTGGATCTCACGGCAGGCGGGCAGGTCTTCCTGCAGGAAGCGCAGGACATTCTGGCGCGGGTCAAAGAAGGATCGCTCAAGGCTTCCCGCGCAGCCCACGGCATTGAGGGACAGTTGGGGGTGGGATTCACCAGTTCGGCCGCAGCCCATCCATTGATCCCGCGCATCATTCGCGCCTACCGTGAGCGCTTTCCTGGCGTTGCCGTGATGCTCAAAGAAGGCAGCGCTCAGCAACTGACCGAAGCGGCCATTGAAGGCAGCGTCGACGTCGGGATTCTGCGTGCGCCGGTAGGGCGGCATCAAAGCATCGAGTTCCACCGTTTGCTTAACGAGGAGATGTTGCTGACATTGCCGGTGGGTCATCGTCTATTGGCGGGGCGCGATACGGGCAATGGGGCGCCTTCCATTTCGCTCAACGATCTGGCCGACGAGCAGTTCATTCTCGTCCGTCGTCCCGGAGCGCCGGGGATGTACGCCAATCTCATCAAGGCCTGCCAGAACGCGGGCTTCAATCCGAAGATCGCCTTTGAGGTTGAGCGAATGCTGACCAACGTCAGTCTGGTGGCCGCGGGCGCGGGGATTTCCATCGTGCCCGCGTCAATGAAGGACGTGCACAAAGAGAGCGTTGTCTATTGCCCGATCGTCGACGCCAAGCCCCGACTGCATGCGCCGATCACGCTGGTGTGTCGCAGCTTCAATCAGCTGCCACCGCTGCAGAACTTCATCGGTTTGTCCCGAGAGTTGAGCGGGAGGCGCCACCGCCGATGATCAACCTGTCCGTTTGTAGCCGTTAGCGCCGTGGAGATTCACAGGCATAAAAAAACCGGCACATGGCCGGTTTTTTTGCAGCATCAACGCTTAGCGCTTGAGCGACGCAGGCACGAACGGTGCGATCGAGGTCAGCACGGCTTTGAAGCACTTGGTGTTGCCCGCAACGATGTGGCCTTTTTCAAGGAATTCGTGGCCGCCGTTGAAATCGCTGACCAGGCCGCCGGCTTCCTGAATCAGCAGGGCGCCCGCGGCCATGTCCCACTCGGATAGACCCGACTCCCAGAACGCGTCGAAACGACCGGCTGCAACATAAGCCAGGTCCAGGCTTGCGGCGCCTGCGCGACGGATGCCTGCGGTCTGGCCGACCAGCGAGCGGAACATGTTCAGGTAGTTGTCCAGGTTGTCGAGCTGGTTCTCGCGGAACGGGAAGCCGGTGCCGAGCAGGGCGCCTTCCAGGCTCTTGCGCGGGCTGACACGCAGGCGGCGGCCGTTCAGCTGAGCGCCACGACCACGGGAGGCGGTGAATTCTTCCTGGCGAACCGGGTCGAGAACCACGGCGTGTTCCAGGCGACCGCGATATTTGCAGGCAATGCTGACTGCGAAATGCGGCACGCCGCGTACGAAGTTGGTGGTGCCGTCCAGCGGGTCAATGACCCACAGGTAATCGGCGCCTTCGCCAGTGCCTTCTTTGAGGCCGCTTTCTTCGCCAAGGATGCCGTGATTCGGGTAAGCCTTAAGCAGCGCTTCAATAATGGTTTTTTCAGCGGCGCGATCGATCTCGGTTACGTAGTCTTTCGCGTCTTTTTCGTCGACCTTGATGGTATCCAGGCGCTCGATGGAGCGGAAAATCAATTCGCTGGCGCTGCGGGCGGCGCGCAGCGCGATATTCAGCATGGGCTGCATGGATGTAATCACCTAGGTCGTTAAAGAGAGCCGGGCATTCTAGGGGTTCTTGTCGATGATTTCCAGCGCGAAGACGGCCTTTCCTCCGCGTCTCGTCGCCTCATGCGCGACGGGCGGTCGCGAATTCGTGGCGGTTTCAGGGCCTATCCAGGGGCGTTGGCGCAAGGGTTCATAGCCTTGGGCCGGGCGCTTCTGTAAGATTCGTCCCCCTTTCCAGCTGCTAGCGAGACTGCCCCAGTGCTGCAAAACATTCGTGTCGTTCTGGTCGGAACCAGTCATCCGGGGAATATCGGTGGTGCGGCGCGTGCCATGAAGAACATGGGGCTAACGCGGCTGGTATTGGTCGACCCTGCGCATTTTCCCCATCACGAAGCCGATGCCCGTGCCTCCGGGGCCGGCGACATTCTGGAAAGCGCCCAGGTGGTCGCGACACTCGAAGATGCGCTGGTGGGCTGCAATCTGGTCATGGGCACCAGCGCCCGGGATCGTCGTATCCCCTGGCCCTTGCTCGACCCTCGTGAAGCGGGCGTCAAGACCATCGAACACGCCGCTCAGGGTGAAGAGATCGCTCTGGTATTTGGCCGTGAATATGCCGGCCTGACCAATGAGGAGCTGCAACGCTGTCATTACCATGTGCACATTCCGTCCGACCCTGAATTCAGCTCGCTCAACCTGGCGGCCGCTGTTCAGGTGCTGAGCTACGAGGCACGCATGGCGTGGTTGGCGGCGGAAGGGCAGGCGAGCAAGGTCGAGAAATACGAAGTGACGTCCGTACGCAGTAACGAGCTGGCGACCATGGATGAGATGGAAAAATTCTATGAGCATCTGGAAGCGACATTGGTCAGCATTGGCTTCCTTGATCCCGAGAAGCCTCGTCATCTGATGGCGCGGTTGCGCCGGCTTTATGGCCGCTCTGCTGTCAGTCGCTCCGAAATGAACATTTTGCGTGGCATCCTCACCGAGACCCAGAAAACGGCCAGCGGCGAGCCCTACAAGCGGAAGGATCAGTGATGTTCGAGCGTTTGCGAGAAGACATTCAAAGCGTGTTTCACCGTGACCCGGCAGCCCGTAACGCATTCGAAGTGTTGACCTGCTACCCCGGCATGCACGCGATCTGGCTGCATCGGTTATCAGGCTGGCTGTGGGGCAAGGACCTGAAATGGCCTGCGCGCATGGTCTCGAACTTCGGGCGCTGGTTGACGGGCATCGAAATTCATCCGGGGGCCAAGGTGGGGCGACGCTTCTTCATCGACCATGGCATGGGGATCGTCATTGGCGAGACCGCTGAAATCGGCGACGACGTGACGCTCTATCAGGGTGTGACGCTGGGCGGCACCAGCTGGAATAAAGGCAAGCGCCATCCGACGCTGGAATCCGGTGTTGTGGTAGGGGCGGGCGCGAAGGTGCTTGGCCCATTCACCGTCGGTGCGGGTGCCAAAGTCGGTTCCAATGCGGTCGTCACCAAGCCGGTACCGGCAGGCGCGACGGTGGTGGGCATTCCTGGGCGCATTATCGTCAAGGCCGATGAAGACGATACCCATGCCAAGCGCAAGGCGATCGCCGAAAAGATCGGCTTTGACGCGTATGGCGTCAGTGAGGACATGCCGGACCCAGTGGCCAAGGCCATCGGCCAGTTGCTCGATCACCTTCAGGCGGTCGACGTGCGCATGGAAGACATGGGCAAGGCGCTCAAGAGCCTCGGTTGCGAGTATCGCGAACAGGAGCTGCCGGAGCTGCGAAAAGACGTGTTCGACTGCATTGAAGAGCGCAACGCGACCAAAGTGGGTCAAGGAATTTGACGCAAACGACTCTAAAAGGGTCGTTGGAACATGCCATTTGACCTCTGAACTTGCTATTATGCCGCCCGCTCTTTGCGGGTAATCCCGACTGCTTTGCTAGGTCTTATAGTTGACTTAAATACTCGGAAATAGCATACTCGCCCTCATTCCGAACCTCCGCGGTACACGTCATGCGACTGACTACAAAGGGCCGATACGCCGTCACTGCCATGCTTGATCTGGCGTTGCACGCGCAGCATGGGCCAGTGTCTCTGGCCGATATCTCCGAGCGGCAAGGGATTTCCCTTTCCTACCTCGAACAACTGTTCGCCAAGCTGCGTCGCAGCAATCTGGTGTCCAGCGTGCGTGGTCCAGGTGGCGGCTACCAGTTGTCCCGCGACATGCAGGGCATCCAGGTGGCGCAAGTGATCGATGCAGTCAACGAATCGGTCGATGCGACGCGCTGTCAGGGGCTCGGTGATTGCCATGCTGGCGATACCTGTCTCACCCACCATCTGTGGTGCGACCTCAGCCAGCAGATTCATGAATTTCTAAGCGGTATCAGCCTGGCCGACCTCGTCACTCGCCGTGAAGTGCAGGAAGTCGCCCAACGTCAGGACCTGCGTCGTTGCAATACCAAGACGCAGTTTCTGGACAAGATTGAAACATCCGCCGTTGAGTGAACGCAGATGAACGCGCGGCGCGCCTGCCCGATAGGAGATATTCAATGAGATTGCCGATTTACCTCGATTATTCCGCGACGACCCCGGTCGATCCGCGTGTTGCGCAGAAAATGAGCGATTGCCTGCTGGTGGATGGCAACTTCGGTAACCCGGCGTCGCGCTCCCACGTTTTCGGCTGGAAAGCGGAAGAGGCGGTTGAGAACGCTCGTCGTCAGGTCGCTGATCTGGTTCATGCTGACCCGCGTGAAATCGTCTGGACCTCCGGTGCCACCGAGTCCGACAACCTGGCCATCAAGGGCGCCGCGCATTTCTATGCGACCAAGGGCAAGCACCTGATCACCAGCAAGATCGAACACAAGGCTGTCCTCGACACCATGCGCCAACTGGAGCGTGAGGGTTTCGAAGTCACCTACCTGGACCCGACCGAAGACGGTCTGATCACGCCGTCCATGATCGAAGCCGTGCTGCGTGACGACACCATTCTGGTCTCGATCATGCACGTCAACAACGAAATCGGCACCGTCAACGACATCGCTGCGATTGGCGAACTGACCCGTTCGCGCGGCGTGCTGTTTCATGTTGACGCCGCTCAGTCCACTGGCAAGGTCGAGATCGACCTGTCCAAGCTGAAAGTCGACATGATGTCCTTCTCGGCGCACAAGACTTACGGTCCTAAAGGCATCGGCGCGCTGTACGTCAGCCGCAAGCCTCGCGTCCGTATCGAAGCGACCATGCACGGTGGCGGTCACGAGCGCGGCATGCGTTCCGGCACCCTGGCCACTCACCAGATCGTCGGCATGGGCGAAGCATTCCGTATCGCGAAAGAAGAGATGGCTGCTGAAAACGTTCGCCTCAAGGCGCTCAGTGACCGCTTCTACAAGCAGGTCGAGCATCTCGAAGAGCTGTACGTCAACGGCAGCCTGACAGCACGCGTACCGCACAACCTGAATCTGAGCTTCAACTACGTCGAAGGCGAGTCGCTGATCATGGCGCTCAAGGATCTGGCGGTGTCGTCCGGTTCTGCGTGCACCTCGGCTTCCCTGGAGCCTTCCTACGTTCTGCGTGCCCTGGGTCGCAACGACGAACTGGCACACAGTTCGATCCGTTTCACCTTCGGCCGCTTCACCACCGAAGAAGAGATCGACTGGGCTGCGCAGAAAGTCTGCGAGGCTGTCACCAGGCTGCGCGCTCTGTCGCCGCTGTGGGACATGTTCAAAGACGGCGTCGACATCTCGAAGATCGAGTGGGCCGCACACTAATTTCAAGTCGCCACATGAATGCGGCGCTTTGAAAACCGGGTTTTTGAAGTGTCGCCAGAGCGACAAACTGATGAGGATTGCACCATGGCTTACAGCGAAAAGGTCATCGACCACTACGAGAACCCGCGCAACGTCGGCAAGATGAACGCGGAAGATCCTGATGTCGGCACTGGCATGGTCGGCGCTCCGGCGTGCGGTGACGTCATGCGCCTGCAAATCAAGGTCAACGAGCAAGGCATCATCGAAGACGCCAAGTTCAAGACCTACGGCTGCGGTTCGGCCATCGCCTCCAGCTCCCTGGCTACCGAGTGGATGAAAGGCAAGACTCTGGATGAAGCAGAGACCATCAAGAACACTCAGCTGGCTGAAGAACTGGCCCTGCCGCCGGTGAAAATTCACTGCTCCGTACTCGCCGAAGACGCCATCAAGGCCGCCGTTCGCGATTACAAGCAGAAGAAAGGCCTGCTCTGAGCAGTCCTCATCCCGCTTGCACGTAAGGAGTCACGATGGCTATCAGCATGACCGAAGCGGCCGCCAATCACGTACGTCGTTCCCTTGATGGGCGCGGCAAAGGTGATGGCATTCGTCTGGGCGTTCGCACCACAGGCTGTTCCGGCTTGGCGTACGTACTTGAGTTCGTCGACGAACCGGAAAGCGAAGACACCGTTTTCGAGTACCACGGCGTCAAGGTGATCATCGATCCCAAGAGCCTGGTTTACCTCGACGGCACCGAACTCGATTTCGTCAAGGAAGGGTTGAACGAAGGCTTCAAGTTCAACAACCCCAACTCGCGCGGTGAATGTGGCTGCGGCGAAAGCTTCAACGTCTGAGGCTTGTCGTGGGTACTCCTTGTCATTTCGCTCTATTCGATCTGCAGCCGGGTTTCCGTCTGGATCTTGACCTGTTGGCTACGCGTTATCGCGAGCTTGCCCGTGGCGTGCACCCCGACCGCTTCGCTGACGCTTCCGAGCGTGAGCAGCGCGTTGCGCTGGAGCGCTCGGCGAGCTTGAACGATGCCTACCAGACGCTGAAGAGCGCGCCTAAACGGGCGCGTTATCTGTTGGCGCTCAAAGGTGAGGTGCCGCTGGAGGTCACGGTTCACGACCCCGAGTTCCTGATGCAGCAGATGCAATGGCGCGAAGAGCTCGAAGACCTGCAAGACGAGGCGGATCTGGACGGTGTCGCGACCTTCAAGCGTCGGCTCAAGGTGGCGCAGGAAGAACTGAACGATAGCTTCGCAGCCTGTTGGGACGATGCTGCACAGCGCGAACAGGCCGAACGCCTGATGCGTCGCATGCAGTTCCTCGACAAGCTTTCCTACGAAGTGCGCCAGCTGGAAGAGCGCCTCGACGATTAACCCCGCGCCGCCTTTTGGGCGGCGCGCCAGTGATATCAGAAAAGCAATGGCTCTACTGCAGATCGCCGAACCCGGCCAAAGTCCAAAACCTCATCAGCGTCGTCTGGCCGTCGGGATCGATCTCGGCACCACCAACTCGCTGGTCGCTGCCCTGCGCAGTGGCATCAGTGAGCCTCTTCCCGATCAGAACGGGCAGGTCATCCTGCCGTCGGCGGTGCGTTATCACGCCGATCGTGTCGAAGTCGGCCAGTCCGCCAAGGACGCCGCCGCCTCTGACCCGCTGAACACCATTATCTCGGTCAAGCGTCTGATGGGGCGCGGCATCTCCGACGTGAAGCATTTGGGTGAGCAGCTGCCTTACCGCTTCATCGGCGGCGAGTCGCACATGCCATTCATCGAGACCGTTCAGGGCGCGAAAAGCCCGGTTGAAGTCTCCGCTGACATCCTCAAGGTGCTGCGTCAGCGCGCCGAAGCGACATTGGGTGGCGAGTTGGTGGGCGCGGTAATCACCGTGCCAGCGTATTTCGATGACGCACAGCGGCAAGCCACCAAAGACGCCGCCAAGCTGGCGGGCCTGACCGTGTTGCGCCTGCTCAATGAGCCCACGGCGGCGGCAGTGGCTTACGGCCTGGACCAAAACGCCGAAGGCGTTGTCGCCATTTACGACCTCGGCGGTGGCACCTTCGATATCTCGATTCTGCGCCTGACCGGCGGCGTTTTCGAAGTCATGGCAACTGGCGGCGACAGCGCGCTGGGGGGCGACGATTTCGACCATGCGATTGCCAGCTGGATCATTGCCGAGGCCGGTCTGTCCGAAGACCTCGACCCTTCGGCCCAGCGCCGTCTGATGCAGACGGCTTGCGCAGCCAAAGAAGCCCTCACCGATACCGATTCCGTGGACGTCGTTCACGGCGCCTGGACTGGCGTGCTGACCCGCGCCGCGTTCGACGCCCTTGTCGAGCCGATGATTGCCCGCAGCCTCAAAGCCTGCCGTCGTGCCGTACGCGATTGCGGCATCGAGCTGGACGAAGTGGAAGCGGTGGTCATGGTTGGCGGTTCCACTCGCGTGCCGCGTGTGCGCGAAGCGGTCGCCGAGCTGTTCGGTCGTCAGCCGTTGACTGAAATCGACCCGGATCAAGTGGTTGCCATCGGCGCGGCGATTCAGGCCGATACACTGGCGGGCAACAAGCGTGACGGCGGCGAACTGTTGTTGCTTGACGTGATCCCGCTGTCCCTTGGTCTTGAGACCATGGGCGGGTTGATGGAGAAGGTGATCCCGCGCAACACCACGATTCCGGTGGCTCGCGCCCAAGAGTTCACCACCTATAAAGACGGCCAGTCGGCCATGATGATTCACGTCCTGCAAGGTGAGCGTGAACTGATCAGCGACTGCCGTTCGCTGGCGCGTTTCGATCTTCGCGGCATTCCCGCGATGGTCGCGGGTGCGGCGAAAATTCGTGTCACCTTCCAGGTCGATGCCGATGGTCTGCTGAGCGTTTCCGCTCGCGAGCTGGCGTCGGGCGTGGAATCGAGCATTCAGGTCAAGCCTTCCTATGGCCTGACCGACGGTGAAATCACCCGCATGCTCAAGGATTCGTTCCAGTACGCCGGTGACGACAAGGTCGCGCGTGTGCTGCGCGAGCAGCTGGTCGACGCCCAACGCCTGGTCGAGGCCGTCGAAGGCGCGTTGCAAGCTGATGGCGAGCGTTTGCTCGACGCCGAGGAACGCGTGGTCATCGAGATGCAGGTGGATGAACTCCGTGAATTGATCAAGGGCACCGACGGTGCGGCCATCGAGCAGCAGACCAAGCGTCTGTCGCAGGTGACCGATGCGTTCGCGGCCCGCCGCCTGGACTCGACGGTGAAAGCCGCCCTGTCAGGACGCAACCTGAATGAGATTGAGGAATAATTGATGCCGCAGGTGATTTTTCTCCCCCACAAGGAGTTTTGCCCGGACGGGTTGGTGGTCGAGGCTGCGCCAGGCACATCCATCCTCGAACTGGCTCATGAGCACCATATCGAGATGGAAAGCGCGTGCGGCGGTGTGTGCGCGTGCACCACGTGCCATTGCATCATCCGCGAGGGTTTCAATTCGCTGGAAGAGGCCGACGAGCTGGAAGAAGACTATCTTGATCGTGCGTGGGGCCTGGAAGCGACTTCCCGCCTGGCATGTCAGGCCAAGGTCGGTACCGAAGACCTGACCGTCGAGATTCCGAAATATTCGCTTAACCATGCCGCCGAAGCGCCGCACTGACTGAGGGATTGTCATGAGCTACGGTTGGAATGACGTACAACGCATTGCCGAAGAGTTGGCCGAGGCCCATCCGGGGCTCGATCCTTACTCGGTAGGCTTCGTCAAACTGCAACAGATGATCCAGCAATTGCCTGATTTCGACGACACGTCGGGTCGGGTCGGCGAGAAGGTACTGGAAGCGGTCCAGACCCTTTGGGCCGATGAAATAGACTGATCATCTCTGCACGTTAGGCAATACACCAGAACCCGCGTATAATTCGCGGGTTTAATTTTTCGCAATAATCACCGTTTCTGGAGTTACACCATGGCTGTTCAACGTACTTTCTCGATCATCAAGCCTGATGCTGTTGCTAAAAACGTAATCGGCGAGATCACCACCCGCTTCGAAAAAGCCGGTCTGCGCGTCGTCGCTTCGAAACTGAAGCAACTGTCCAAGGCCGAAGCAGAAGGTTTCTACGCTGAGCACAGCGCCCGTGGTTTCTTCGGCGACCTGGTTGCTTTCATGACTTCCGGTCCGGTTGTCGTTCAGGTGCTGGAAGGCGAAAACGCCATCCTGGCAAACCGTGAGCTGATGGGCGCTACCAACCCTAAAGAAGCTGCTGCCGGCACCATCCGTGCTGACTTCGCCGAGTCCATCGACGCCAACGCCGTTCACGGTTCGGACTCCGAAGCCGCTGCTGCTCGCGAAATCGCTTACTTCTTCGCTGCTACCGAGGTAACCACTCGCTAAGCTGCTGCTGCGAGTGAGGGTGAATCCATGACTGATACGACTGGCAAAATCAACCTGTTGGGTCTGACCCTGCAGGAAATGGAAAAATTCTTCGAGTCCATCGGGGAGAAACGCTTCCGTGCCGGTCAGGTCATGAAGTGGATTCACCACTATGGCGTCGATAATTTCGAAGCCATGACGAACGTCGGCAAGGCGCTGCGCGAAAAGCTTGAGCGTCGTGCCGAAATTCGGGGTCCCGAAGTCGTCAGCGAGGACATCTCAACCGACGGCACCCGTAAGTGGGTCGTGCGCGTGGCGTCTGGCAGCTGCGTCGAGACTGTTTACATCCCGCAGGGCAAACGCGGCACCTTGTGTGTCTCTTCCCAGGCGGGCTGCGCGCTGGATTGCAGTTTCTGCTCCACCGGCAAGCAAGGCTTCAACAGCAACCTCACCGCCGCCGAAGTCATCGGTCAGGTGTGGATTGCCAACAAATCTTTCGGCAGTGTCCCGGCGACCGTCGACCGTGCCATCACCAACGTGGTGATGATGGGCATGGGCGAGCCATTGCTGAACTTCGACAATGTCATTGCCGCCATGCGTCTGATGATGGACGACTTCGGCTATGGCATCTCCAAACGTCGGGTGACGCTGTCCACCTCTGGCGTGGTACCGATGATCGACGTGCTGGCACAGCACATTGACGTGTCGCTGGCGCTTTCGCTGCACGCGCCGAACGACGCGCTGCGCAACCAGTTGGTGCCGATCAACAAGAAATACCCGTTGAAAATGCTGCTCGAATCCTGCCGCAACTACATGTCGGCATTGGGTGAGAAGCGCGTCCTGACCATCGAATACACCCTGCTCAAGGACGTCAACGACAAGCCTGAGCATGCCGTGGAGATGATCGAGCTGCTCAAGGACACGCCGTGCAAGATCAACCTGATTCCATTCAACCCGTTCCCGCATTCGGGTTATGAGCGTCCGAGCAACAACGCGATCCGTCGTTTTCAGGATTTGCTGCATCACGCTGGATTCAACGTCACTGTGCGCACCACGCGCGGTGAGGACATCGATGCTGCCTGTGGCCAACTGGTCGGGCAGGTAATGGACCGCACTCGCCGCAGCGAACGCTACATTGCTGTGCGCGAGCTCAGTGCCGAGACCGAAGGGGCTCAGGTCGCTGGGGCTCGCACCTGACTGCGAAATTGACTGAGAGGATCTCTATGTCCCTGCGCGCTGCGCTGCTGCTGTGTGTTGTCACGCTGCTGGCTGGCTGTGTTTCCACCGGCAACGTCGATCCGATGAGTACCGGCAAGGGACGTGAAGATGCTCGTCAGGCTTATGTGCAGTTGGGGATCGGCTATCTGCAGCAGGGGCAGATGGAGCGTGCGAAGGCGCCGTTGAAAAAAGCACTGGAGCTGGACAGCTCCGACCCTGACGCCAATGCTGCGCTGGGGCTGGTGTTCCAGGCCGAGGCCGAGCCTGAGCTTGCAGATCAGTATTACAAGAAAGCGTTGTCCTCTCGCCCCAAGGATGCTCGCATCCTCAATAATTACGGCAGCTTTCTCTACCAGCAAAAACGCTACAAAGACGCTTACGAGCGCTTCCAGCAGGCTGCGGACGACAATCTCTACGCCGAGCGTGCCCGGGTGTTCGAGAACCTCGGCATGACCTCCGTGATGCTGGGCAATCGGGATCAGGCGCTCGACGAGTTCACCAAGGCCCTCAGGCTCGACGCCCAACAGCCACGTGCGTTGCTGGAAATGGCTGAGTTGTCTTACGAAGACAGGCATTATGTGCCGGCGCGTGATTACTATGACCGTTTCAGCCAACTGAGCGAGCAGAATGCACGTAGCCTGTTGCTGGGTACGCGCCTGGCGAAGATCTATGACGATCGCAACAAGGCAGCCAGTTATGGCCTGCAACTAAAAAGACTCTATCCCGGCACGCCGGAATATCAGCAATACCTGTCGGAGCAATGATGAAAGCGGCGCATCCCGAAGTTGTAGCAGCCACTCGTACGAACCCTGGTGAAACCTTGCGCCAGGCTCGCGAGAGTAAAAACTGGTCGCTGCCAGATGTGGCTTTGAGGTTGAACCTCACCGCGACTTCCCTGGGCTATGTGGAGTCGGGCGATTTTGAGAAGCTTCCGGGCCACACGTTCGCCCGGGGCTATATCCGTGCCTACGCGAAATTGATGGGCCTTGACCAGACCGCACTGGTTGCTCAGTTCGATCAATACACCGGCACCGACGGACAGGGCAGCAACGTTCACGCCTTGGGCCGTATCGAAGAGCCTGTGCGTCTGTCCCACAATATTCTGCGTATCGTCAGCCTGTTATTACTGGTTGCGTTGATTGGTGGCGGTTTCGTGTGGTGGCAGGATCAGGCGACTTTGCGTGGCAAGGAGCCGACCAGTCTGGGCATGGAGCACGTCGAAGTCGAAAGCGCCGACGGCACCACCCAGATTCACCCGCTGGACGAGCCTGAAGATCAGGCGGTCGCAGAAGGGCAGAACAACACGGCGCCACTGCCACTGAACAACACCGATTCGTCCTCCACTGCACCGACGACCTCCGCTGCGCCGACCACGACTGCGCCAGCGACCACTGCGCCAGTCGCTCCGGTTCACGGCACTACAGCGACGCCTGCTGTGCCTGCGCACACTGTTCCGATGCCAGGTGCAACCTCCGCACCCGCCACAGCGGCTGTCCCTGCGCCAGCTCCTAATCCTGCCGATACAGCGCCGACCCCGGCTGGTTTCGGACAGGTCCAGTTGCAGTTCACCGCCGATTGCTGGTTTCAGATCACCGACGCCAACGGCAAGGTGCTAAGCACCGGCCTCAAGCACTCGGGCGACAACGTCAGCGTCAGCGGCAAGCCGCCTCTGTCGGTCCGTCTGGGCGTGGCCCGTGCCGCACAGGTCAGCTACAACGGCCAGCCGGTGGACGTCACACCTTTCACATCGGGCCAGACGGCTCGCATGAAGCTGGGGCAATAAGTCATGCACGGCGAATCTCCGATCAAACGTCGCGAATCTCGTAAAATCTGGGTCGGCTCCGTCCCGGTCGGCGGCGACGCGCCGATTGCGGTACAGAGCATGACCAACAGCGACACCAACGACGTCGCCGCTACCGTTGCCCAGATCAATCGTCTGGAAGCGGCGGGCGTGGACATCGTTCGTGTGTCCGTTCCCGACATGGACGCCGCCGAAGCGTTCGGGCGTATCAAGCAGTTGGTCAAAGTGCCGCTGGTGGCCGACATCCATTTCGACTACAAGATCGCGTTGCGCGTGGCTGAGCTGGGCGTTGATTGCCTGCGCATCAACCCGGGCAACATCGGTCGTGAAGACCGGGTACGCGCGGTGGTCGATGCAGCACGCGACCGGGGCATTCCAATCCGTATTGGCGTGAACGCCGGTTCGTTGGAAAAAGACCTGCAGAAAAAGTATGGCGAACCGACCCCGGCTGCCTTGGTGGAGTCGGCGTTGCGCCACGTTGAACACCTCGATCGCCTGGATTTCCAGGACTTCAAGGTCAGCGTCAAGGCGTCGGACGTGTTCATGGCCGTCGAAGCCTATCGCCTGCTGGCCAAGCAAATCGTCCAGCCGCTGCACCTTGGGATCACCGAAGCGGGTGGTTTGCGTTCAGGCACAGTGAAATCGGCCGTCGGCCTAGGTATGCTGCTGGCCGAAGGAATTGGCGATACCATCCGTATCTCGCTGGCCGCCGATCCTGTTGAAGAAGTGAAAGTCGGCTACGACATCCTCAAGTCGCTGCACCTGCGTTCCCGTGGCATCAACTTCATCGCCTGTCCGAGCTGCTCGCGGCAGAACTTCGATGTGGTCAAGACCATGAACGAACTGGAAGGGCGACTTGAAGACCTGCTGGTCCCGCTGGATGTGGCGGTGATCGGTTGTGTGGTGAACGGTCCGGGCGAAGCCAAGGAGGCCCATGTCGGCCTGACGGGCGGCACGCCGAACCTGATCTACATCGATGGCAAGCCATCGCAAAAGCTGACCAATGACAATCTGGTGGACGAGCTTGAACGCCTGATCCGTCAGAAAGCGGCCGAAAAGGTCGAGGCCGACGCAGCGCTGATCGTTCGCGGCTAACCCAGTTTCCAAGGAATTTTTGTGAGTAAGTCTCTGCAAGCCATTCGTGGCATGAACGACATCCTGCCGGACCAGACCCCGCTGTGGCGCTACTTCGAAGGCACCGTATCGCGTTTGCTGGATAACTACGGTTATCGCCAGATCCGCATGCCGATCGTCGAGTTCACCGATCTGTTCAAACGCTCCATTGGCGAAGTCACCGACATCGTCGAAAAAGAGATGTACACCTTCGAAGACCGCAACGGCGATTCGCTGACCCTGCGCCCTGAAGGCACAGCGGCCTGCGTGCGCGCGGTACTTGAGCACGGGATCACCGGCGGCGGCCAAGTGCAGAAGCTCTGGTACATCGGCCCGATGTTCCGCCACGAACGTCCACAAAAAGGCCGTTATCGCCAGTTCCACCAGATCGGTCTGGAAGTGTTCAACCTCGACGGTCCGGACATCGATGCCGAGCTGATCGTGCTGACGTGGCGTCTGTGGGAATTGTTGGGCATTCGCAGTGCGGTGAAGCTTGAACTCAACAGTCTGGGCACCAGCGAAGCCCGTGGGCGTTACCGCGAGGCGCTGGTCGAGTACCTGTCGGCGCGTCACGACCAACTGGACGAAGACAGCCAACGCCGTCTGAAAACCAACCCGCTGCGCGTGCTGGACACCAAGAATCCTGAGACCCAAGCCGTTCTGGTGGATGCGCCGAAGCTGGCGGATTACCTGGATGAAGAATCGCGGATTCACTTCGAGGGTCTGAAAGCGCGTCTGGATGCTGTTGGCATTCCTTATGTGATCAACCCGAAGCTGGTCCGTGGCCTGGATTACTACAGCAAGACCGTTTTCGAATGGGTCACCGATCAGCTCGGGGCTCAGGGCACCGTCTGCGCGGGTGGCCGTTACGACGGCCTGGTCGAGCAAATGGGCGGCAAGCCCACCACGGGCGTCGGTTTCGCCATGGGGATCGAGCGTCTGGTCCTGCTGCTGGAAACCCTCGACAAAGTCCCGGAAGAAATCTCCCGTACCGTTGACGTCTACGTCTGCGCGTTCGGTGAAGCGGCTGAACTGGCGGCACTGGCCTTGTCCGAGCGCCTGCGCGATCAGGCGCCGAACCTGCGTCTGCAGGTCAACGCCGGGGCGGGCAGCTTCAAGAGCCAGTTCAAGAAGGCTGACAAGAGCGGCGCATTGTTTGCGCTGATCCTGGGAGACGAAGAATTGGCCCGCAAGGAAGTGGGCGTCAAGCCGCTGCGCGGTCAAGGCGAACAACAAACTGTTGCATGGGATGCTCTTTCCGAGCACCTGGCCACCTGCATCGTGCAGGGCTGAAGCGAATAAATAGCCGGATTGGATAGGAGTAGTGGCGTGTCGAGTACCGATGATGAACAGCTGGCGGCGGTAAAGGACTGGTGGCAGCGTAACGGCAAGCCTTTGGTCACCGGCGGTCTGCTGGCGGTGATCGTGGTGTTGGGCTGGCAGGCCTGGCATCGCTATCAGAACAACCAGGCACAAGGTGCTTCGGCGTTGTACCAGCAATTGCTGGAAACGGCCCTGACGCCAAGTGGCCAGGCAGATGCCGGTCAAGTGGCGGCCATCGCTGGCAAGCTGAAAAGCGATTTCGGTGGCACGGCCTACGCTCAGTACGGCAGCCTGTTCGTGGCCAAGGTGGCGGTCGACACTGGCAAGCTGGACGATGCGGTCAGTGAACTGAAAGCGGTCAACGACAAACCGGTCAACCCGACCTTGGGTGAAATCGCCCGTCAACGTCTGGCTCGCGTGCTTGCGGCCCAGAACAAGGCGGAAGATGCGTTGAAGCTGCTCGACGGTCAGGTCGACAAGTCTTTCGAAGCCAGCCGTGAAGAGCTGCGTGGCGACCTGCTGGTTCAGTTGGGTCGTACCGATGATGCGTACGCTGCATACAAGAAAGCCAAGGCTGCGCTGTCCGAGCAATCGGCAGTGGGCGGCCTGCAAATGAAGCTCGACGATCTGGCGAAAGGGGATGCGTGACGTGATTCGTTGGAAACATGCAGCATTGCTGGCTCTGGCCGTTCTGGCCGCGGGTTGCAGCAGCAACAGCAAAAAGGAATTGCCTCCGGCCGAGCTCACCAGCTTCAAGGAAGAAGTGATCCTGCAGAAGTTGTGGAGCCGCTCGGTCGGTGACGGCCAGGGCGATATCTACAACATGCTCGTTCCAGCCATCGACGGCGACAACATCTACGCTGCCGACGCTAAAGGTCTGATCATGGCGATCAACCGCAGCAATGGCGACGTGGTCTGGAAGAAAGAGCTGGAGCAACCTGTTTCCGGCGCGGTCGGCGTAGGTTCCGGTCTGGTCATGGTCGGTACTCTGCGTGGCGAAGTGATCGTCCTCGACGAATCCACCGGCGAGCAGAAGTGGAAAGCCAAGGCGACCAGCGAAGTGCTGTCCGCTCCGGCCACCAACGGTGATGTGGTTGTCGCTCAGACTCAGGACGACAAGGTTATCGGTTACGATGCCGCCACCGGTAACCAACGCTGGATTTACGAAAGCAGTCCTGCGGTGTTGACGCTGCGTGGCACCGGCGCCCCGATCGTGACCAGTCAGTTGGCAGTCGCTGGCCTTTCGACCGGCAAGGTCGTGGCCCTAGACACCACCAACGGTGTACCGGTCTGGGAGCAGCGCGTTGCGATTCCCCAAGGTCGCTCGGAGCTGGATCGCGTGGTCGATATCGACGGCGGCCTTCTGTTGTCCGGCAGCACCTTGTACGTGGCGACCTACCAGGGGCGTGTAGCCGGTCTGGAGCTGCAAAGCGGCCGCGTGCTGTGGCAGCGTGATGCGTCGAGCTATTCGGGCGTGGCACAAGGCTTCGGCAGCGTCTACGTTTCGCTGGCCAACGGCACCGTTGAAGGCGTCGATGAGCGTTCTTCCACGGCGCTGTGGAGCAACGACTCGCTGGCCCGTCGTCAACTTGGCTCTCCGGAAGTGTTCTCCAGCTATGTGGCGGTCGGTGACTTCGAAGGTTATCTCCACCTGCTCAGCCAGGTCGACGGTCACTTCGTCGGGCGTGAAAAGATCGACAGCGACGGCCTGCGTGCGCGTCCGCTGGTCTCCGGCAACACTATTTACGTCTTTGGCAACAGCGGCAAGCTGGAAGCCCTGACGATCAAGTAGTGGCTGTCTATGCTAGAGGAGGCCGCTCGGCGGCTTTCCTCTGGCGGCCCCGCGTTGACGGGGCTTGCGGCGTGTTGAATGCCGCTCCGAACTCCGGCCGCTGCCTTGCAGCGGCTTTTGTATTTTCTGAAATAACGAAGTGGAGAGCCGCATGGTTCCCGTAATCGCCCTGGTGGGTCGACCGAACGTCGGCAAGTCCACCTTGTTCAACCGCCTGACCCGTAGTCGCGACGCCATCGTCGGCGACTTGTCCGGTCTGACCCGTGATCGCCAGTACGGCGAGGCCAAGTGGCAAGGGCGCACCTACATTGTGATCGACACCGGCGGTATTTCCGGTGATGAACACGGCATGGACGAAAAGATGGCCGAGCAGTCGCTGCTGGCCATCGAAGAAGCCGATGTCGTGCTGTTCCTGGTGGACGCCAAGGCCGGTTTCACCGCTGCCGACCAAATGATTGGCGAGCACTTGCGCAAGCGCAACAAGACCTCGTACGTGATCGCCAACAAGGTCGACAACATCGACCCTGACATGGCACGTGCCGAGTTCGCGCCACTGGGCATGGGCGACGCGATCCCGATCGCTGGCGCCCACGGTCGCGGCATCACGCAGATGCTGGACATCGCCCTGCGCGAATTCCCCAAAGACGCTGATGAAGTGGAAGAGGGCGAAGAGGAAGACGTCGCTGAAGGCGAGGAAGCCAAGCGTATTCCGGGTCCTAGCGAGAAGGACGGCATCAAGATCGCGATCATCGGTCGTCCGAACGTTGGTAAATCGACGCTGGTCAACCGCATGCTCGGTGAAGACCGCGTGATCGTCTACGACCAACCCGGCACGACACGTGACAGTATCTACATCCCGTTCGAACGCAACGACGAGAAGTACACGCTGATCGACACCGCCGGCGTGCGCAAGCGCGGCAAGATCCACGAAGAAGTCGAAAAATTCTCGGTGGTGAAAACCCTGCAGGCGATCAAAGACGCCAACGTGGTGATCTTCGTCATGGACGCCCGCGAAGGCGTGGTCGATCACGACCTGAACCTGCTGGGCTTCGCGCTGGAAGCCGGTCGCGCACTGGTCATCGCACTGAACAAGTGGGATGGCATGGTCCCGAGCGAGCGCGACTACGTGAAGACCGAGCTGGAGCGCCGGTTGTTCTTCGTGGACTTCGCGGACATCCACTTCATCTCCGCGCTGCACGGCACGGGCGTCGGGAACCTGTACCAATCGGTGCAGAACTCGTTCAAGTCGGCAGTCACTCGCTGGCCGACCAGCCGCCTGACCCAGATCCTCGAAGACGCGGTCACCGAGCACCAGCCGCCGATGGTCAACAGCCGTCGGATCAAGCTGCGTTATGCCCACTTGGGTGGTGCGAACCCGCCGATCATCGTGATCCACGGTAACCAGGTCGAGCGCGTACCCAAGTCGTACGTACGCTATCTGGAAAACACCTACCGCCGCGTGCTCAAGCTGGTTGGTACGCCGATCCGCATTGAGTTCAAGGGTGGCGATAACCCGTATGAAGGCAACAAGAACACGCTGACCGACCGCCAGGTCAACAAGAAGCGTCGCTTGATGTCGCACCACAAGAAAGCCGAGAAGAAGCGCAAGGACAAGCGTTGATTCAGTAACGGACTTTCTTCGAAAAAGGCGCCAATGGCGCCTTTTTTTATGCGCCAAGGATGGGCTATTCTGCGGGTCCCCGTGCCGTTCTGGAGCCGGGTGTGGAGCAGGAAACCCCGATGATCACCAGCAAATTGCCGAACGTTGGCACCACCATTTTTACCGTGATGTCCCAGCTTGCAGCCGATACCGGCGCGATCAATCTTTCCCAGGGTTTTCCCGACTTCGACGGGCCTGACGCGCTGCGCGAAGCCCTTTGTCGCCGCACCATGGACGGCTTCAACCAATACGCTCCGATGGCGGGCCTGCCCGCGCTGCGTCAGCAAGTGGCTGCCAAGATCGCGCGTGCGTACGGCCGTGACGTCAACGTCGACACCGAGGTTACCATCACCCCCGGCGCGACCCATGCCATCTTTTGCGCCATTCAGACCGTGGTTCGGGCTGGCGACGAAGTCATCGTGTTCGATCCCAGTTACGACAGCTACGAGCCCTCGGTGGAGCTGGCCGGTGGCCGTTGCGTGCACGTGCAACTCAAGCCGGGTGACTTCTCCATCGATTGGGAGCAGCTCACCGCCGCGTTGAGTCCGAAGACGCGCATGATCATCATCAATACCCCGCACAACCCGAGCGGTGCGTTGATCAGCCGCGCCGAACTCGACCAGTTGGCGGCACTCATTCGTGACCGTGACATTTACCTGGTCAGCGACGAGGTGTACGAGCACTTGGTGTTCGACGGCGTGAAACACGCCAGCGTCTTGGCTCACGATGAGCTGTATGCGCGAGCATTCGTGGTCAGTTCGTTTGGCAAGACCTACCACGTGACCGGCTGGAAAACCGGCTATCTCATCGCACCGCCTGCGCTGACCGCCGAGATGCGTAAGGTTCACCAATTCGTCGGCTTCTGTGGCGTGACCCCTTTGCAGTGGGCGTTGGCCGATTTCATGGCGGCCTGTCCAGAGCACGTCGATGAGCTGCCAGCGTTCTACCAAGCCAAGCGCGACTTTTTTTGCGACCGCCTCGAAGGCTCGCGTTTCACCTTCACCCGCGCCGCCGGGACGTATTTCCAACTGGTCGATTACTCACAGATTCGTCCTGATCTGAACGACGTGGACATGTCGCTGTGGATGACTCGCGAGCATGGCGTGGCGAGCATTCCCCCGTCCGTGTTCTATCAGAATCCGCCCGAAGGCCAGCGCCTGATTCGCCTGTGCTTTCCCAAGCGAGAGGAGACGTTGCGTCTGGCAGCGGAAAAACTATGCGCGATTTGAGTTCATTGCCAAACCTCAACCTGGCGTTGGTGCAGACCACCCTCGTCTGGCACGACTGTCAGGCGAATCACGCGCACTTCGAGGAGCTGCTGTCCCAAGCCCAGGGTGCCGATCTGGTGATCCTGCCGGAAATGTTCACCACCGGATTTTCGATGGAGTCCGAAGCATTGGCTGAGCCTGAAAACGGCATCACGTCGCGCTGGTTGCTCGATCAGGCCAAGCGCCTCAATGCGGTCGTGACGGGCAGCGTCATCATTCGGGCGGAAGACGGCACCCATCGCAATCGCTTGCTGTGGGCCCGTCCGGACGGCGAGCTGTTGCACTACGACAAACGCCATCTGTTTCGCATGGCGGGCGAGCACGAGCACTACAGTCCAGGCGAACGTCAGGTGCAGTTCGAACTCAAGGGCTGGCGAATCCGGCCGTTGATCTGTTACGACCTGCGGTTTCCAGTGTGGAGCCGAGGTGCTCAAGACACCGATCTGCTGCTGTACACCGCCAACTGGCCCGGGGCCCGGCGTCAGCACTGGAATCGCCTGTTGCCTGCTCGGGCCATTGAGAATCTGTGTTACGTGGCGGCGGTGAACCGCGTGGGTACCGACGGCAAAGGCTTCGCCTACACCGGCGACAGTCAGGTGCTGGATTTTCAGGGCGAAAGCCTGCTGAATATTGGTGGGGCCGACGGGGTTTTTCATGTCAGCCTGTCCGCTGAAAGCCTGGATGCCTATCGCCAGAAATTCCCGGCATATCTCGACGCCGATACATTCGAGATACACTAACGTCATAGAGTTGGAGGGGGTGGCGGTCGATAGCGTTGTACCCAAACAGGAGATCGGTATGACCACCATCAGCACTTCTTCACTCGCTTCCTACACCAGCAGTTTCTCGGTTGCCGTCAAGAAAGGCACCTCGACGGCCTCTACTGACAGCGACGCCTCCACCACTACCGCTGCGGCGGGCTCTACCACCGCGCAGGCAGGCGGAGCCGGGGCTGCGGGTGGCGCAGGGGCAGCGGGCGGCAGCTCCAGTTCTTCCAGCGAGAGCGAGCAGGCCATCGAGAAGCTCGAAGAGCAGATCAAGGAAACCCAAAAGCAGTTGCAGCAGCAAGAGCAGCAATTGGCAGCGGCCAACGCCAGCAGCGGCTCTGATGAAGAGAAAGCTCAGCGCGCCATGGCGATCCAGGGCCAGATTTCCACGACCACTTCTACGCTGGCGACCCAGCAGGCCGCGCTGGCCCAGTTGCAAAAGTCTGGCAGCATCAACACCACGGCCTGACATCTCCCCCGTAAAAGCGCTCCGTGACGAAGGTCATGGGGCGTTTTCGTGTGCGTAAAGAATGGGCTTCAGTTCTTTGTACCTTGGCCGATACAAAGTGCACAGAACAGGAGTTCATCATGACGACGATCAATACAAGCACGTTGAGTCCTTACGCCAATCCTTTTACGGTCGCGCTCAAAAACGATCAGGCCACCAAGAGCGATGTGGTGACCGCCAGCGTGAACCTGCGCGGCACGGCGTACACCGAGCCCGGTAAGAAAGCGGGAGAAGCGGAGGCGCCCCAGTCGCCACGCGAGCAGATGATCAAGCAACTGCAAGATCAGATCAAAGAGACGCAAAAGGTGCTTGAGCAACAGCAGCAGCAGCTCGCCGCCGCGTTGAACAGCAAGGCTCCAGAGCAGGAGAAGGCTGCGCAAGTCATGGCTATCCAACAGCAGATCGCCGGGACCATGGCGCAACTCACCGCTCTTCAGGCGTCATTGCTGGAATTGATGAAAGGCTCCGTCAGCACCAAGGCCTGACCCACACGCCACACATAAAAAGGCCCTGGAGCGTGAGCTTCAGGGCCTTTTTTGGGTTCAAAAAACATCATCTGTAGGAGCGAATTTATTCGCGAAAGATGTAACGGGCGACACAGATGCATCGCCTGGCGTCCTTGCATCGCGAATGAATTCGCTCCTCCAGGTCTGTCATCACCGATCCTCGGGGATCAAGCAGCCTGTGCTGCGACCTCAGCCTGAATCAGTGCACGGTTCAGCGCGCTGAACAGGGCCTTGAAGCTGGCGGTGGTGATGTTTTCATCGATGCCCACGCCGTGGACCGCACGCTCGCCGTTCACGCGCAGTTCGATGTAGGCAGCAGCCTTGGCCGTGGTGCCCGCGCCGATGGCGTGTTCGTTGTAGTCCATGATCTCCGCCTTGACCGGCAGACCGGCCACCAGTGCCTCCAGCGCGCCGTTACCGCGGCCCTTCCAGTGCAGGTTGCTTTCGCCGTCACCTTTGCCCGTGACTTCGACTTCAACGGCGCTGTGACCGTTTTCTTCCTGGAGACGATGGCTGACCAGCGCGTAGGGCTTGTTGGCTTGCAGGTATTCAGTCTTGAACAGCGAGTAGATCTGCTGCGCGGTCATCTCCAGGCCCAGACGGTCGGTCTCGCCCTGAACCACTTGGCTGAACTCGATCTGCATGCGACGTGGCAGCGAGATGCCGTATTCCTGTTCCAGCAGGTAAGTGATGCCGCCTTTGCCGGACTGGCTGTTCACCCGAATGACCGCTTCGTAGCTGCGGCCGATGTCCGCCGGGTCGATCGGCAGGTATGGCACTTCCCACAGCGCGTCTTCTTTCTGCTGAGTGAAGCCCTTGCGAATCGCGTCTTGGTGCGAACCGGAGAACGCGGTGTGCACGAGGTCGCCGACGTACGGGTGGCGAGGGTGAACCGGGATCTGGTTGCACTCTTCGACCACCTTACGAACGCCGTCGATGTCGGAGAAGTCCAGTTGCGGGTTCAGACCCTGGGTGTACATGTTGAGGGCAACGGTCACCAGATCCACGTTACCGGTGCGCTCGCCATTACCGAACAAGCAACCTTCGACACGGTCAGCGCCCGCCATCAGGCCAAGCTCGGTAGCGGCCACGCCAGTGCCACGGTCGTTGTGGGTGTGCAGGCTGATGATCACGCTGTCGCGGCGGGTGATGTTGCGGCAGAACCACTCGATCTGGTCGGCGTAGATATTCGGCGTGGCGACTTCGACAGTGGCCGGCAGGTTGAGGATCACCTTGTTCTGCGGCGTGGCGTTCCACACTTCGATCACGGCGTCACAGACTTCCTTGGCGAAATCCAGTTCGGTGGCGCTGAAGGTTTCCGGCGAGTATTCGAACTGCCACTGGGTTTCCGGCTGCTGAGCGGCGTATTTGACGAACAGCTTGGCAGCGTTGACCGCGATGGCCTTGATGCCGTCCTTGTCCTGATTGAACACGATGCGGCGGAAGGACGGCGAGGTCGCGTTGTACAGGTGGACGATGGCTTTCTTCGCGCCGCGCAGGGATTCGAACGTGCGAGCGATCAGGTCTTCACGGCCTTGGGTCAGCACCTGAATGGTGGTGTCGTCCGGGATGTGGCCGTCTTCGATCAGGGTGCGCACGAAGTCAAAGTCGGTTTGCGAAGCCGCTGGGAACGAAGCTTCGATTTCTTTCACGCCCACTTGAACGAGGGTTTTCCAGAAGCGCAGCTTTTTGACCGAATCCATTGGCTCGATCAGCGATTGGTTACCGTCGCGCAAGTCAGAGCTGCACCAGATCGGCACTTCGGTAATGGTCTTGGAAGGCCAGGTGCGATCGGGCAGGTCGATGACAGGGAACGCGCGGTACTTCTTCGAGGGATCTTTGAGCATGGTCATGAGAATAATCCTTTGTGGACTCAAGGCCGAAAGAAGGCGGCCAGCCGATTAACGAGAAACGCAGATGAAGGGTCGAGGCACCGCGATTTCAGCCTGGCAGTCGTGCACTGACGAGGCTGAGGCAGCGATGTTGACGCATCAGAATGAGGGTTTGAGAGGTTTTCATGTGTCCAACCGTAACCAATGAGGTGAAAGCTGGCAAGCAGTTGGAAAAAATTGAGAGGGAATTTCAAAAGTAGCGGTATGCAGCTATTTTTTGACGGATTGCTACGTGCTTTCAGGATTTTATTGCTGGCCCGTTTCAGGTCGTGCAACCGGGGTCAACTGTAGGAGTGAGCTTGCTCGCGATAGCGTGGTGTCAGGCACTGAGCCGCTGCGGCAACGTTGGTATCGCGAGCAAGCTCACTCCTACAGCTGAAAGCCGCGTCTAGGGCTGAAACGCGTTAATGAAAATCGCCGGATCGACCCGTGCATCGTTCAGGCTCACGTTCCAGTGCATATGCGGCCCGGTGGCACGCCCGGTCGAGCCGACGCGACCCACCACGCCGCCACGGGGTACGGCGTCGCCCACTTTCACGTCAATCTTCGACATGTGGCAGAACATGCTGATGAAGCCTTGGCCGTGGTCGACGAACACCGTATTGCCGTTGAAAAAGTAATTGCCGATCAGGATGACCTTGCCCGCTGCAGGCGACTTGATCGGGGTGCCCGCAGGTACCGCGAAATCCAGGCCTGCGTGAGGGTTGCGTTCCTCACCGTTGAAGAAACGACGCACGCCGAACTTGCTCGATAGCGGTCCGTCGACAGGCTTGTCCAGCAGCAGATTGCTCGGCGTCACCGGGCTGAACGTGCGATAGGCGCGGACCTGCACGTCCAGCTCCTGCTCGATGCGTTTCAGATCATCCGGGTTCGGATTGACCTGCCGCTGATTCTTCAGAGTGATGTGCTGCTCTGGGTATTTCTTGCTACCCACAGTGAACGGCAGATTGCGACCACCGCTGCTCACCTGTTGTGACGTGCCCGGTTTGACGGTCAGCGGAATGCCGACGATGGCCTGCCAGCGCGCATCGGAATCCTTGACCACCAGCACCGGTTTGCCTTGCCACGTGGCCTTGGGCGCCTGAGCCGCAGGGCCGAGGTCCACCACCGCAACGCCGCCTGGCACCGGTTTGTTCAGCAGCCGCGAGAGGTAGCTGTCAGCGTGGGCGGGAAGGGCGAGACACAGGGCAAACGCGGCGCCTGCCAGAGAGCGGGAGATAAAAGGCAGCATCGATCAATCCAGAAGAGAAAGGGTGACAGGCGTCAGGTGATTGTCCTCAACACGGACTTGCAGTTCGCCCTCGGCCAGCTTTGCGGTGAGGCGTTGGCCGGTGTGGGTCTGTTCGGCGGCACGGATCGCCTTACCGCGCTCGTCGAGCAAAATGCTGTAACCGCGTCCGAGGGTGGCGAGGGGGCTGACCACGTTCAGCGTCTGCATCTGACCTTGCAATTGCAGGCGCCGAGACTTGAGGTTTTCCTTGATTGCCCGAGGCAAGCGCTCGGCCAGCACGTTCAGACGTTGACGCAGAAACGCTAAGGTGCGGCCGGGGTGTTGAGCCGCCAATCGGCTTTCAAGATGGCTCATGCGTACGTGGCGTTTGTGCATGTGTTGTTCAAAGGCGCGACGCAGGCGCATGTCCAGATCGTCCAGCCGTTGCGCGCGTTGACGCAGACGCTCACCGGGATGACGCAGGCGGCGGGAAATGCCGTCCAGACGCAGTTGCTCGCGCATCAGCCGATCGCGCATCCGCGTGACGAGCCGACGCTGCAGGTTCTCGACCCGGCGGTGCAGGTCGCTGGAATCTGGAGCCAGCAGCTCGGCGGCGGCGGACGGCGTGGGGGCGCGAACGTCGGCTACGAAGTCACTGATCGACACATCGGTCTCATGGCCAACGGCGCTGACGATGGGCGTCACGCAGGCATCGATGGCGCGGGCGACGGCTTCTTCGTTGAAGCACCAGAGGTCTTCCAGGGAGCCACCGCCTCGGGCCAGGATCAGTGCATCGAAGCCTCGGGAGTCCGCGAGTTTCAAAGCGCGGACGATCTGGTTGATCGCCTCGCGGCCTTGCACTGCAGTGGGGATCAGTGTCAGTTCAACTTGCGGGGCGCGACGGCGGAACACGCTGATGATGTCGCGGATCACCGCGCCCGTCGGCGAACTGACGATGCCGATACGCTGCGGGTGCAAGGGCAGGGCGACCTTCCGCTCGGCGCTGAAGAGGCCTTCGGCATTGAGCTTTTCTTTCAGCGCATCGAAGGCCAGACGCAGGGCGCCATCGCCAGCAGGCTCGACCGTGTCGAGGATCAACTGATAGTCGCCGCGACCTTCGAAGAGCGAGACCTTGCCACGCACTTTGACGGCCAGACCGTCTTTCAACGCCTGACGAACCCGAGCGGCGTTGCTGCGAAACAGCGCGCAACGGACCTGGGCGCCACTGTCTTTCAGGCTGAAATAGACGTGACCCGATGCCGGACGAGACAGGTTGGAAATCTCCCCCTCGACCCAGATGTTCGAAAACACATCTTCCAGCAACACGCGGGCGCGGCCGTTGAGCTGGCTGACAGTGAGGACTTCCCGGTCAATGCCGAGTCTTGCGAAGGGGTCTTTGATCATGGCGGGCATGATAAAGGCATTGGGGCGTGGGTCACCACATTAATAGACCTGTACGCCGCCCCTGCGGGCGCGAATTCATTCGCGAGACGTCGGCATGACCGAAACAGATGTGCCGGGCGAATGGCCAATCGCGAATGAATTCGCTCCCCCAGGGGGCGTTTTTTCTTCCGGTGAAGCGGCAGTCTCAGGATATGCTGTGCGCCGCCGCTTATCCACGGAGGACGCAATGCTCACCACCCTCGCCGAATTGTCGGGCGTCGTCGATTCACTGGGGCTCACCCCCACCGACTGGCTGTTCATTGAAGGTGGCGTTATTGCCGCCTATCTGGTCTTCGCTATTGCCGGTTTTGGCACGGCCTTGGTCGCAGGCCCCGTCCTCATCCATTTCATGCCGCTCTCGCGGATCATCCCTTTGTTGGTGATGCTGGATTTTCTCGCCGCATTCAGCCATTTGCTCCCCTCGCGGCAATCGGTGGTGCGTTCCGAGCTGTTTCGCATGGTGCCGTGCATGGCGGTCGGCTGTACGTTGGGCGTTCTCTTTCTGCTTAACCTGAAATCCGACGTCCTTCTATTAATGATGGGACTGTTTCTGATCGGTTATTCGATCTACAGCCTTGCGGTGAAAGTCAGGCCAACGCAGCTATCTGCCGCGTGGTCGATTCCGATGGGCACCATGGGTGGTCTGTTCGGGGCCCTGTTTGGGAGTGGCGGCTTTTTATACGCGATCTATCTCAATGGCCGCCTGACCGACAAATTCCAGGCCCGCGCCACGCAAAACGCGCTGATCAGTTGCAGCACCATCGTGCGCCTGAGCCTGTTTGTGATCACCGGGGTGTACGCGCAAATTTCGCTGCTGGTGCTGGCGGTCTGCCTGTTGCCTGCGATGATCGTCGGCTCCTGGATCGGGCGGCGGCTGGTCATGCGTCTGTCGCGAGAAATGTTCGTGCGGCTGGTGACCTGGATGGTGCTGATCAGCGGCATCACGTTGATCGGTCGCTACCTCGCGGGCTGAAGGCCATACTTGACGTCGTCGGCGGTGGTATTAAGCTGCCGCCCCCCGATCACGCGTCAGACAGGCCCGTCATGAACACCCAGAGCATCATCGTCCCGCAAATCTCCAGCTTCCCGGCCCATGAAGCCAAGGCGCGGGCGATCCTGCGTTGGCTGGTGAAGCTCGGCGTGGTCGAGGAATCGCTGACCACCTGCGGGCGCAGTTTCAACCGCATGGCCTACGCCATCGCGCCCGGTGCGCGGCGCTTCGTCGAAAACCCCGATGCGCTGCCTTATGGCCAGGCAATCAACGGCCTGGAGATCGTGCTCAAACGCTGCATTTATACCCCGCAGGTCGGCTTTAAAGAGGAAGCCGGATGCCCCGAGTGTCGGCGCGAAATCGGCGAGGCATTGTTCGACAGCCTGGAAGAGTGGATGCCGGGCCACACCGACAACTTCATGTGCCCGGAATGCCGCCACGAAGACGACATCAATGGCTTCCTTTTTCTCGACCCGTGCGGCTTTTCCAACCTCGGGTTCATCTTCAACAACTGGCTGGACGCGGGGTTCAAGACCAGCTTCGTGGAAGAGTTCGCCGAACGTCTGGATCGTCCGGTGTCTTTCGTCAAAGTCCGGCTATAACACTAAAAACCTGTGATAGAGCAGCACGATCACGCTGATTATCAAATAGGCTGATCTTTACATTGAGCAAGGGCAGGTGTCTGGGTATAATGGCGCGCTTCCATTTTCCCGCTCGGGAGCCCAGCGATGCTGCGTATCAGCCAAGAAGCCCTTACATTCGACGACATTCTCCTTGTGCCCGGTTATTCCGAGGTGCTTCCCAACGAAGTCAGTCTGAAAACCCGATTGACCCGTGGCATCGAACTGAACATCCCCCTCGTTTCCGCCGCTATGGACACCGTCACTGAAGCCCGTCTGGCAATCGCCATGGCTCAGGAAGGCGGCATCGGCATCATCCACAAGAACATGACCGTCGAGCAGCAGGCTGCCGAAGTGCGCAAGGTCAAGAAGTTCGAAGCGGGTGTGGTCAAGGACCCGATTACCATCGAGGCAGACGCCACCGTTCGTGACCTGTTCGAACTGACCCGTCAGCACAACATCTCCGGCGTTCCGGTCCTGCACGACGGCGAGCTCGTCGGCATCGTGACCTCCCGTGACGTGCGCTTCGAAAACCGTCTGGATGTGCCCGTCCGCGAAGTGATGACCCCGAAAGAGCGTCTGGTCACCGTGCACGAAGGCGCTGACAAATACGAAGTCCGCGAGTTGCTGCACAAGCACCGTCTGGAAAAAGTCCTGATCGTTGACGACAAGTTCGCGCTCAAGGGCATGATGACCGTCAAGGACATCGAGAAATCCAAAGCCTACCCGCTGGCCAGCAAGGACGATCAAGGTCGTCTGCGCGTCGGCGCTGCGGTCGGCACCGGCAAGGACACCGGCGAGCGCGTCACCGCGCTGGTCGCAGCAGGCGTTGACGTCATCGTCGTCGACACCGCTCACGGTCACTCCAAAGGCGTGATCGACCGCGTTCGCTGGGTCAAGCAGAACTTCCCCGACGTGCAGGTCATCGGCGGCAACATCGCCACCGGCGCTGCCGCTCGTGCATTGGTCGAAGCTGGCGCTGACGGCGTCAAGGTCGGCATCGGCCCCGGCTCCATCTGCACCACCCGTATCGTCGCAGGCGTGGGCGTTCCGCAAATCAGCGCGGTTGCCAACGTGGCTGCTGCACTGGAAGGCACAGACGTTCCCCTGATCGCCGACGGCGGCATCCGTTTCTCCGGTGACTTGTCCAAAGCGATCGTGGCCGGTGCCTACAGCGTGATGATGGGTTCGATGTTCGCCGGTACTGAAGAAGCACCGGGTGAAATCGAACTGTTCCAGGGCCGTTCGTACAAGGCGTATCGCGGCATGGGGTCGTTGGGCGCCATGTCCCAGGCCCAAGGTTCTTCGGACCGTTACTTCCAGGACTCCTCCGAAGGCGCCGAAAAACTGGTGCCGGAAGGCATCGAAGGCCGCGTTGCCTATAAAGGCTCGCTGTCCGCGATCATCCATCAACTGATGGGCGGCCTGCGTTCTTCCATGGGCTACACCGGCAGCGCCGACATTCAGGAAATGCGTACCAAGCCTGAATTCGTTCGCATCACCGGTGCTGGCATGGCTGAGTCTCACGTCCACGACGTGCAGATCACCAAGGAAGCACCGAACTATCGGGTCGGCTAGCCTCCCGGCGGCAAGTTATAAGCTACAAGCTGCAAGCCGATCGTAGTGCCAGCGCTTTCAAGGCCAAGCACCACATACGGCTTGCAGTCTCCCTACATCTTGCGGCTTGGACCTGAAGCTTGCAGCTGCGCCACTTGCAGCTTGAAGCTTGAGGCTCGAAGCTGCTCTAGAAGAGTCTCCCAATGGCCCTCGACATTCACGCCCACCGCATCCTGATCCTGGACTTCGGTTCCCAGTACACCCAACTGATCGCCCGTCGCGTACGTGAGATCGGCGTGTATTGCGAACTGCACCCGTTCGACATGGACGACGAAGCGATTCGCGAATTCGCACCGAAGGGCGTCATCCTCGCCGGTGGCCCCGAGTCCGTGCACGAAGCCAACAGCCCGCGCTGCCCGCAAGCCGTGTTTGACCTGGGCGTTCCGGTGTTCGGCATCTGCTACGGCATGCAGACCATGGCCGAGCAGCTGGGCGGCAAGGTCGAAGGTTCCGAACTGCGTGAATTCGGTTACGCCCGTGTCGACGTGGTCGGCAAGAGCCGTCTGCTCGACGGCATCGAAGACCACGTCGACGCCGACGGCCTGCTGGGTCTCGACGTCTGGATGAGCCACGGTGACAAGGTCACCAAGCTGCCGTCCGAATTCCACATTCTGGCCAGCACCCCGAGCTGCCCGATTGCCGGTATGGCGGATGACACCCGTGGCTACTACGGCGTGCAGTTCCACCCGGAAGTGACCCACACCAAACAGGGCGGCCGCATCCTGTCGCGCTTTATCCTCGACATCTGCGGCTGTGAAGCGCTGTGGACCCCGTCGAAGATCGCGGAAGACGCCATCGCTCAAGTTCGTGCCCAGGTCGGTACCGACAACGTGCTGCTGGGTCTGTCCGGTGGTGTTGACTCCTCCGTGGTCGCAGCCCTCCTGCACAAGGCTATCGGTGATCAACTGACCTGCGTCTTCGTTGACAATGGCCTGCTGCGCCTGCACGAAGGCGAGCAAGTGATGGCCATGTTCGCTGAGAACATGGGCGTCAAGGTGATCCGCGCCAACGCCGAGGACCAGTTCCTCAACAACCTGGCTGGCGAAAGCGACCCGGAGAAAAAGCGCAAGATCATTGGCCGTACTTTCATCGACGTGTTCGATGCCGAGTCCACCAAGCTGCACAACATCAAATACCTGGCTCAGGGCACCATCTACCCTGACGTGATCGAGTCCGCTGGCGCCAAAAGCGGCAAGGCACACGTCATCAAGTCGCACCATAACGTGGGCGGCCTGCCGGAAGAGATGAACCTGAAACTGGTCGAGCCACTGCGCGAACTGTTCAAGGACGAAGTCCGTCGCCTGGGGCTGGAACTGGGCCTGCCGTACGATATGGTCTACCGTCACCCGTTCCCGGGCCCAGGCTTGGGCGTACGCATCCTCGGTGAAGTGAAAAAGGAATACGCCGACCTCCTGCGTCGCGCCGACCACATCTTCATCGAAGAACTGCGCAAGGCCGACTGGTACCACAAAGTCAGCCAGGCCTTCGTCGTGTTCCAGCCCGTGAAATCCGTGGGCGTGGTCGGCGACGGTCGCCGCTACGCCTGGGTTGTCGCCCTGCGCGCCGTCGAGACCATCGACTTCATGACCGCACGTTGGGCGCACCTGCCTTACGAACTGCTGGAAACCGTCAGCGGCCGCATCATCAACGAAATCGAAGGCATCTCCCGCGTGACTTACGACGTGTCGAGCAAGCCGCCTGCGACGATTGAGTGGGAATAAACCCACTTTGTCGCTGCCTGATCTTGCATCGCATCATCAGGCAGTGACCCGGTTGCATCGGCGGTGCGGGCGGTTCTCCGCTGCACACGCCGTCTGGTGACTATGCCCATGCATGGCCTCGCTCCGGGTTTCGTAGGGGTGAATCTACCGCTCCACCACCGCCATCGCCGACCAGTCCTTCTCCCCCCATCCCTCCGCGATAGCCTGCTCCATGGTCTTCTTCACCTCCTGCGCAGCCGGCAAGTGACAACCCTTTTCCTGGGCGGCATCCAGCGCCAGGTTTACGTCTTTCAAACCCAGTGTCAGCGTGAAACCCGGTTCGAATTCTGCCTGGGCGATTTTCGCGCCGTAGCGTTGGTAGCTGGGGCAGGCAAACAGGGTTTGGGTGATGATTTCGAAGAAGGCGCCGGGGGCGAGGCCGTGGCTTTTTACCAATGCGGCACCTTCGGCCAGTGACTGGATCGCCTGAGTGATCATCAGGTTGCCGGCCAGTTTGGCGATGCTGGCTTGGCTGGGTTTATCGCCGAAGCGCCAGGTCTTTTTGCCCATCACCTCGAACACGGGACGGACGCGCTCCAGGGCATCGGGAGCACCGGCGGCGAGGATATTCAGCTGACCCTGGGCGGCGACGGCAGGAATGCCGAAGACCGGCGCCGCGACGAAGCCAATACCGGCCTTACGATGAAGCGCTTCGAGTTCATCCACCAGCGTCGGCGACAGCGTGGACATGAGGATATGCACGGTGCCGGGTTTGGCGGCTTGCCAGGCTTTTGTCGCGATGAGGGTTTCCCGTACGGCGGCGTCGTGGCTGAGCAGGGTGATCACGATGTCCTGCTCAAAGGCCTGGCTGACATCGTCCAGAACGCGAACTTCATCGAGATCGGCGAAGGCCTGGCGGCTGCGGTTCCAGGCGCTGACGTGGAAACCTGCGCGAACCAGGTTGGGGATGATGGCGCGGGTCATGCTGCCGACGCCGATGAATGCAATGTTCATGAAGTGCTCCTGAATCAAGTGTGCGAGTGGTTCGGGCTTGAACAAAGCCGGGATTCGGTTGCGTCATCAGTGGGCAATGACACTCGTCGAGCTCTGGCGACTTCCTGCCGGGAACCCCTTTCGGCGAGCAGTCGAGGCGGTGATGAATGCGATCAGCAAAAGTCCCAGTAACGCCCACGGAAATGAGCTGACGCCGAGGCTGTCGAGCAGAAGTCCGCCGAGAACTCCGGCGCCTGCGATGGCGCAGTTCCAGACCACGACGTTCATCGACAGCGCGGCATCGGCTGAATCCCCCGCAGCATCCGCCAAGGCGGTTTGTAACAGGGTCGCGGCGCCGCCGAATGACAACCCCCAGATGAACACGGCGGCGTACAGACCAGCGGCTGAAAACTGGAACAGCGCCAGCAGCAAAGAAATCAGGGCAAAGCTGCCCAGGCTGATCAACACGGCGCGGCGCAGGTGGTGATCGACCAGGCGGCCGGTGATCCAGATACCCATTAGCGACGCAGCGCCGAAGACCAGCAGAATCAAATCGACGCTTTCTTCAAGTCCGAACCGGGCCGCGAACGGTGCGATGTAGGTGTAGAGAATGTTATGCGCGAGCATCCACGCAAGGACGACTGCGAGGACCGGACGAATGCCGGGTTTGCTGAGCACCGCGAGAACAGACTCGCGCTTGCTGGCGATCTGACCGGGGTAATCCGGCACTTTGACAAGGATCCAGGCCACCAGCCCTACCGTCATCAACGACATGACGGCAAAGGACCAACGCCAGCCCAGCAGGTTGCCCATCCAAGTCCCCAGCGGCACACCCAGTGACAGCGCGACGGGCGTGCCGACCATGGCCATCGCAAGCGCTCGGCCCTGATTGACCGGCGCCACCATGCGACGCGCATAACCGGCGAGCAGACTCCAGGCCAGTCCCGCTGCGGCACCCGCGAAAAAACGGGCGGCGAGGGTCAGGACGACATTGCTCGACAACGCGGTCAGTGAGTTGAACAGCAGAAAGCCGATGACGGTGGCGAGCAGCACCCGACGGCGACGCCAGCCTTGCGTGGCCAACGTGAGAGGAATTGCTGCAGTCACCGAGCCCAGCGCGTACGCGGTCACCATCTGCCCAGCAAGAGAGGGTGAGATGTCCAGGCCACTGCTGATCGCCGGTAACAGTCCTGCAGGCAAGGTCTCAGTCATGATGCAGATGAAGCCGGTCATCGCCAGCGCCAGCAAAGCGCCGACCGGTAATCTCTCTCGATCATCGTGCATAGTTTCAGAATCCCGTGATTTATGTATCGATTGGTATTAATCTAATCGGGCATCTCGAACGGGGTCAACAACTTCTGTATCGAGCAGTATTTAAGTCCTGAACTCAAGGAGACCAACGATGGCTCAGATGGGGCGTCCACGGACATTCGACCGAGCCCGTGCAATTGACGAAGCCATGCTGCTGTTCTGGGAGCATGGTTACGATTCCACGTCGCTCAGCCAGTTGAAGGCAGGCATCGGAGGTGGCATCACGGCGCCGAGCTTTTATGCGGCGTTCGGCTCCAAGGAAGGGCTGTTCAACGAAGTCGTCGACCGGTACCTGGACACGTACGGTCGAGTCATGGACCCGGTTTTCGACCCCGATCTCGCGCCTAGAGATGCGGTCGCGAGCGCGTTGAAATTGTCAGCGCGGATGCAATGTGCCGACGGCCATCCAAAAGGGTGCATGGTTGCCTTGGGAACGATGGGCGCTTGCGCGCTGGCCAGTGACAGCGTCCGAGCACCACTGGATACCGCCCGTGCGCGCAACAGGGCGGGGCTGCGCGCGTGCGTCGAGCGTGGAATTTTTGCCGGGGAGTTGCCAGCGCACACCGATGCGATGGAATTGGCTGCCGTGTTCGAAAGCTTCCTGCTCGGCATCTCGACGTTGGCCCGAGACGGCATTGCGCTGAAAGTGATCGAAGGCGCCATCGATCGGCTCATGCTGGTCTGGGACGCGCCGACCGCTCGCTGATAAACCAGGCTTCTTTGAAGCCTGGTCAGCTTTAAGCATCTACCTTCGCAAGCCGGATGCCGTCTCAACGACGCATCCGGCTTCGTCGTTCAGGCGACCTGTTTCAACCCCATCAACGCCAATGCCTTGGCCAATTCATCGAAGCTTTGGAAGCGGCGTTGGCTTAGCAGGGGCCATTCCGCGCGCTGGATGAAAACCTCCGTTTCCTCGACGATGATCGGCGTATACACCAGTGCGCCGGTACGACTGCGGTGGATGAGTTCGGGTACTTGGCTGTCTCGCTGGATGGTGAAATTCCCGGTTTTCGGCAGCCGGGATTCGAGAGAGGGTGGGCGCGTCAGCGAGACGGCGCGGCGGCCGGGCACGGCCATGCGCAGGCGGATGTCGCTTTTGACGGTGCCAGCGGGTTGCCCCATGACATCCGTGACCTCGGCTCCAGGATCGATGCCATAGCCGGTGGTCTCGCTCACACTGACGTCCTCAATGCGCAATCCGATCACGCCTTCCAGTTCGGACAGCCCTGTGGCGCCTTTCATGGTGTTGACATGGGCGTTGCCGACCAGCGCGATCCATTTGCCGCCGCGCAGCGCGGCCTGATCCGCGCGAATGACGGTGTAAGCGAAGTAATTCATCATTTTCAGACGCATGTTGTCCGCCGGGTCAGGCATACCCGCCGTGCGATAGCTGGCCATGCAGTCGATGGCGCGAATCCGGATGCGGTGGCGTTGAGCTGTTTTGACCAGGTTCAAGAAGGTGTAGCGCCCCGATTGGTCGGTGAGGTGGCCCCGGTCGAGTTCGTTCAGGTACGACTCCAGGTTTTCCGGCATTTTTCCGGTCTGGGCGAAGAGGTCGAGATCGGCCTGATGCAGATCGGTCATCACGTGTTCCAGATACAGCGTCCTGACGTTCTGCTTGGCGAATTGCCCCATGTTATCGATAAGAAACTGTTTGCTGCCGACACTGCTGTGGCTCTCACCGATCACCAGCCCCTGAGCGTCTTTGTAAAGCTGTTTGAGCGCGACCTTGGGCGAGGCTTCGGCGGCAATGTCCGGTATCGCCGGGCGTTGGGGCAGGTGCAGGTCGGCGTAAAACGCGTTGACGTCGCTCACCAGGCGTTGGCGAATCTCAAAGAAACGGTCAATAGGGTCGTTCTTTTGCAGGGAAAAATATTGCCCGGTGAAGGGCTTGTTGTCGGGGGCTTCGACGCGGTAGCGCATGCCTTCCCTCAATTCCACCGGCATGTCGTAGGGCGTCGGCAGGGCCGCTGTCGAGGGCGCGACCGACGCCCCAGAGGTCGGCAGTTTGCCCATCGCACCGCCCCCGCCGCGCAGGCCTTGGCGGGTCATCGCCTCCCATTGACCTGCTTCGTTCAGGCGCACCGGCAGATTGCGGGCGAAGGAAAAAGGGTATTCGGGATCGACGATGACCCAATGCTTCAGCTCCGCGACGTAACGCACACGGTAGGCAATGTCCTCAATCGATATGAAAGTCTGGCCGGTCTCCGACGCGTAAATGCCACGCATTCGACCGGCTTGAGCAGGCAGGGCGTAGCTGTCGAGCAGCTCGTTGGTTTCGAATGGCGCGAGCGGGTGAGAAGTTACGGTCGGTTCTGCGGGGGCGGCGCTCACGATTTCTTCCTCAGCAGCGGGCAGACCTGCGGTCTCCGGAAGCACGGCTGGTTCCTCTGCCACGGGGATCTCGGGAAGCTCCCCTGCGGCGCCTTGCACCACAAACAGCCCATTGAACAACACGTCGATGCTGCCAAAGATCGCCCCCAGCACGCCATTTTTACGTTCGGCGGTGGTGTGCCCATGTATCGCTTGATCGATGTTCAGGCCCACATCCGCCAGCCCCGCGCCCACGGCGGCCAGTGCAATCGGCCAGTCCAGCGCTGCCAGTGAACCGAAGGTCTTGGCAAACGCCTTGAGGTAGCCCATCCACATCAGCTCACGCAGTTCGCCGTTGGAATGCAACGCAAACGCGGCATCGTCCGCCATGCGGGTTTGCGTGGCATTCCGGAGGTGAGCGAAGGGGTCTCCTGTGATCGATTGGTTATCGCGATTGACGATCCGCTCCGTGCCCGCGCCCCAGTGGCTGAACATTAGATCGATCGCGTGGTGTAGCCCTGTCTGGTGATCGGTCTCGGCGTGGGTGGACAGTGTGAAATGCGACATGAAACGTGCGCGGTTTTCGACTTCGTTGGTGTGCGTCATGAGCCACCATTGCAGGTCATCTGGCGTGTCGAAGACATGGAAAGCATCGACCTCGCCCGGCAGGTAGAGAAACTGCCGCCCGCTGTCCTCGACGATGCGCAGGATATCGCTGGCGGCGTAGCCTGCAATGTCCAGTTTCGCGAATCGCACGCCCTCCGGCGGCGCGGTTGGCGCCTGCAGCATGGCCAAGGTGATCGGTTGGCTTGGGTCCAGGCCGATGGCGTGCATGAGGGTGTTGAACTGCTCAGACGTCAGGGCATTGCTGTGCCGATCCTCGACGGCTTTGGCGATGAAGTTGGCCTTGGCCAGTGTTTTGAAATCATCTGCGCAGTCGTGCCAGAACGCGGTCATTTTTTCGTCGAAACGGGTCTTGAAATCCAACGCCCAGAACTCGCCCATGACGTCGCCCGGCAGCAAGCGCACTTCGTTGGTTTCGTTGAACACTTCGCTGTCAGGGCCTGCCGTGTAGAAACCGCTCATGGCCTGCAACGCATCGGCATTGTCCTGGTCGTTGGCGTTGAAACGGCGCATGACCAGCTGCGGCAAGGTCAGGGATTCGACCGGCGGGTCCAGATGTTCCCAGCCATTGAAGGTGCGCGGGCTGGTTCCGGTGCGGTCGAAGCGGTGCCAGTAAACGGCGTCCGGCTCCAGCGAGTCGAGGCCATGTTTGCGCAGAATGCCGTTTGCGGCTTCGCGCGCCATCTCACGCATGTCCGGGCAGCCCTCGACCACGTGGCGACTGATGTTGTTGAGGGCTTGTTGGTCTGCGCTGATGGCGGGGGTGTCGCGGGTAATGGAAGGCATGATCGTCGTCCGTGATGAATGAGTCTTCAGCTTCCTGATTCACGCCACTCAGAGGGTGTTAAATATGTATCGCACCGTTCCGTCACTTGCCGTTCGCGACGGGGTCTTCTGAAGCCGGACGCCGGATGCAGGCACATCCGGCCTCCTTTTCCTTTACGTCATCCCTGACATCTTCAGCGCGAAGGCCAATTCGTCAAAGCTGCCATAGCGCCGCCCGCTGATCAGCGGCCAGTCGGGGCTTTGGATGGACAAGTGCTCTCCGCTGACGGATATCGGCACGTAGGTCACTTCGCCTTCCTGGTTCTTATAAATCAGCTGTGGCGACTCCCCAGAACGCTGAATCGCGAAGTTGCCGGGGCGTCGCAGGCGATACCCCAACGAGGTCGGCGTGCGCAGGAAGTGCGTTCTGATACCGGTGGTGACCATTTGGAGTCGCAGGTCGCTTCTGACCCGGCCTGCCGGCTGACCCATCGCAGTCAGTACGTCCTCGCCGGGGTCTGGCTCGAAGCCGATCACGCCGCCCGTTGGCACGTCGCGGACACGCAGGCCAATCGCGCCTTCGATTTCCGCCATACCTGGAACACCTTTGAAGGCATTGGCGTGAGCGTTTCCGACCAGCGCAATCCATTTGCCGCCTGCCCGTGCGGATTCGTCGGCGGCGATAACGGTGTGTGCGAAATAATTCATGAGCTTCAGTCGCACGTTGCGTTCGGGGTCGGATATGCCAGCGACGCGGTAGCTCGTCATGCAGTCGATGGCCCGGATGCGCACGCCGCATTTGTTGGCCGTTCGCACGAGATTCTGAAAGGTGTAAGTGCCAGTCGAGTCGGTGAAATGCCCCCAATCCAGGTCTTCCAGGTACGACTGCAAGGCTTTTGGCATGCGGCCGGTGCGGGCAAACGTGTCCAGATCCACCTGATGCAGGTCGGTCAGCACATGCTCAAGGTAAAGGGTTCGCACTTTCTGTTTGGCGAGCTGCGCCATGTTGTCCATCAGGAATTGCTTGCTGGCGACGCTGCTGTGGCTTTCGCCGATCACCAGACCTTGATGGTGTTCGTAGAGTTGCTTGATGGCTGCCTTGGGCACGGCATCGCGGGGAATGTCGGGAACGGGAGCGCGCTCAGGGAATTGCAGGTGGCTATAGAACGCATTGGCGTCGGCTGTCAGGCGTTCCCGGATTTCAAAGAATCGATCGAGGGGGCCGTTGTCGGTCAGCGAGGCGTAGTACCCTTCGAACGGCTTGTTGCTGGGGCTTTCGACAAAACCGCGTATGGCCGGCCGCAGGTCTTCCGGCATGTCGTAGGGGGTCGGCGACGCCGCAGCGGATGGCGCAATCGTTGCGCGACCCGACAGCGTGCTGAACGCCTTGCCGCCGCCCCGCAAGCCACGCCCGACGATGGGCTGCCATTTGCCGTCGGCGCCGAGTCGCACCGGGATGTTGCCGTGGAAGGAGAACGGATTGTCAGGATCAATGACCACCCACGTGTTCAGTTCGTTGACGAAGCGCACGCGATACACCTCGTCGGCGATAGCGATGTAGGTCTTGTCAGTGCCCTCCAAGTAGACGCCTTGCATCCGACCCTCGGCGGGCGGGGGCGTCAGGGTGTCGAGCAGCTTGTTGCTTCTGAATGCGCGTAACCCCGTGTCGGTTTCGACTGACGGCATAACGCTGGATGACACCGGGGCGGCTGCATCGAGCGCGGGAGGTGGCGACGGCTCTGGCACCTCTTCGAGCGGGGGACTGACGGAACGCTGCGACGCAATTTCACTCACTTCGGGCGCCACGGCTTGCAGCAGAAAGACGCTGTTAAACAACACGTCAACACTGGCGAAGATCGCGCCCATCACGCCGCTTCTACGCTCCGCGGTGGTGTGGCCATGAATGGCCTGATCGATGTTCAGCCCGACGTCAGCCAACCCTGCGCCGACGGCGGCCAGCGCGATGGGCCAGTCCAGTGCGGCCAAGGCACCAAACGTCTGACCGAAGGCTTTGAGATACCCCATCCACATCTGCTTACGGAGTTCGCCGTTCGAATGAAGTGCGTAGTCGGCGTCCGCTTGCATGCGGCCTCGCGTGCAATCGCGCAGGTGCGTGAACGGATCGCCTGCCACGGTCTGGTCATTGAGGTTGATCACCTTGAGCGTATGCGGCCCCCAATTGCTGAACATCATGTCCAGCGCGTGGTTGAGGCCGGTGGTGTGATCGCTCTCGGCGTGCATGGCGAGTGGAAAATGCGACATGAATCGGGCGCGATTGCTGGCCTCGTTGGTGTGGGTCATCAGCCACCATTGCAGATCATCGGCCGTATCGAAGACCTGAAAGGCATCGACCTCCCCCGGTACGTACAGAAATTGACGGCCATCCGGTTCCACAAATCGCAGGATATCGGAGGCGTCGTACCCGGCAATGTCCAGCTTGGCGACACGGACCCCTTCGCCCAGTCGGCCCTCTGCTCGAAGGGTTGAAAGGGTGATGGGTTTTATCAGGTTGATGCCCACGGCGGCCATCAGCGAGCTGAACTGCTCACTGGTCAGGTGCGCACTGCGGTGGTCTTCGATGGCCTTGGCGATGAAGTTGGCCTTGGCCAATGTTCTGAAGTCTTCAGCGCTGTTTTGCCAGAACGCGGTCAGTTGAGTGTTGAAACGCGTCTTGAAGTCCAGCGTCCAGAACGCCTCCATGACGTCTTGGGGCAGCAGGCGTATTTCATTGTGTTCGTCGTACGCCTGAGCCTCCGGCCCGCCGGAGTAGAAACCGCTCATGGCTTGCAGGTCGTCGGCGGCGTCCTGATCGTTGGCGTTGAACCGGCGCATGACCAGTTGCGGCAGCGTCAAGGATTCCACGGGTGTGTCGAGGTGTTCCCAGCCGTTGAACGTGAGCGGGCTGCTCGCGGTGCGGCTGAAACGGTGCCAATAGACGGTGTCCGGCTCCAGATTGCCAAGGCCGCGTTTGCGCAGGATATTTGCGGCGGCCTCACGGGCCATCTGGCGCATGTCTGGACAGCCTTCGACCACGTTTTGGCCGATGGTATGGAGCGCTTGTCTCTCTGCATTGACGGCAGTGGAGGCGCGGGTAACAGGAGGCATGATCGTCGTCCTTGATGAATGAGCCTAGAGCTTCCCGATTCGCCTCGCTCAATTGGTACTAAATATGTACCGCAGTCACTGTTCGCTTATCTTCGTGTAAATGCATGTGTATCGTGTTCGCCCCTCGCATATGCCCGCGTTAGCGGCGGCGTTCTGATTTTTGTTTTTTTGAGGTTTTGCGCTGATGTCCTTCACCCGTCGACAAATTCTCGGAGGTCTCGCAGGTCTGGCCGTGGTGGGGCTGGGCGCGGGTGGGGCTTCGCGGTACTGGCTCGGTAAACTTGGGCCGGGAGAAGGTCACGACTTCGAGCTGATCGCGGCACCGCTGGATGTGGAGCTGGTAGCCGGGCATCAGACTCCAGCATGGGCTTTCGGCGGCTCGGCCCCGGGCACCGAACTGCGGGTTCGTCAGGGCGAGTGGCTGCGGGTGCGCTTCATCAACCAGTTGCCGGTCGAGACGACCATTCATTGGCACGGGATTCGTCTGCCGCTGGAAATGGACGGCGTGCCGTACGTCTCGCAACTCCCAGTCAAGCCGGGGGAATACTTCGATTACAAATTCCGTGTCCCGGATGCGGGCAGCTATTGGTATCACCCCCACGTCAGCAGCAGCGAAGAGCTGGGGCGCGGTCTGGTGGGACCGCTGATCGTCGAGGAGCGTGAGCCGACCGGTTTTCTGCATGAGCGCACGGTCAGTCTGAAAAGCTGGCACGTGGACGAGCAGGGGGCTTTCACGGAATTCAGCGTGACCCGCGAAGCCGCGCGGGAAGGTACGGCCGGGCGGCTGTCGACGATCAACGGGGTGCCTCAGGGTGTGATCGAACTGCCTGCCGGGCAGATCACCCGCGTGCGCATTCTTAATCTCGACAACACCGTGACCTACCGCCTGAACCTGCCGGACGCCGACGCGATGATCTACGCGCTGGACGGCAACCCTGTCAAACCGCGCCCGCTGGGCAAGGATTACTGGCTGGGGCCGGGCATGCGGATTTGTCTGGGGATCAAGGCGCCTGCCGCTGGTAAGGAACTGTCGTTGCGCAACGGGCCGGTTCGCCTGGGAACGTTCCGTTCTGTGGCAAATCACGAGGCGCCGAGCGACTGGCCGCCCGAGCTGCCTGCCAACCCGGTGGCGGAACCGGACCTGGACAACGCGGAGAAGCTCAACTTCAACTTCGAATGGGCGGGCGCGGTGTCGGTCAACGTCGAGAACGGTAAGCCGCCGAGCTTGTGGCAGATCAACGGCCAGGCTTGGGACATTACCGACAAGACCTGCGCCGATCGGCCCATCGCCAAGTTGGAAAAGGGCAAGAGCTACATCTTCGAGTTGAAGAACATGACCCAGTATCAGCACCCCATTCATTTGCATGGCATGAGCTTCAAGGTCATCGCCTCCAATCGCAAGGAGGTGATCCCGTATTTCACCGACACCTATCTGTTAGGGCGAAACGAGCGCGCACGGGTCGCGCTGGTAGCGGATAATCCCGGCGTGTGGATGTTCCACTGCCATGTGATCGATCACATGGAAACCGGTCTTATGGCAGCTATCGAGGTTTCGTAATGCGGCAGCCGCAAATCATTGATCGCAGCCGCGATCAGCATTTCATGCGCGAAGCACTGGCGCTGGCCGCCGAAGGGGCGATGCTGGGCGAGGTGCCGGTGGGCGCGGTGGTGGTTCACGATGGCGTCATCATTGGCCGAGGCTTCAACTGCCCGATCAGCGGCAGCGACCCCAGTGCCCATGCCGAAATGGTCGCCATTCGCGCAGCCGCCCAGGCGCAAAGCAACTACCGCCTGCCCGGCAGCACGCTGTACGTCACCCTGGAGCCGTGCAGCATGTGTGCGGGTTTGATCGTGCACTCGCGCATCACCCGCGTGGTCTATGGCGCGACCGAGCCGAAAGCGGGAGTGGTGCAGAGTCAGGGGCAGTTTTTCACCCAGCCGTTTCTCAACCATCGGGTGTTGTTTGAGGGCGGCGTGCTGGCGGAGGAGTGCGGGACGATGCTGAGTGAGTTTTTCAGGATGAGAAGGGCGAAGGGGTAGGGCGGGGCTCAAGACAGAGCGGCAATTTTCAATACGCCGCAATTTCTGTGGGAGCAGCCGGAGGTTACGACGGCCGCGAAAGCGGCCTCTCAGCTGCAAATGAACTGTCTGATAAACCGCTATCGCTGCCGTTGTAACCTCCGGCGTCTCCCACAGGTATCGGCGGCGTGTTGACGTTCAAGAACGGCTCAAATCCCTTGGGCGTGAGGACTTAAAGCGGTGCTTTGTCTTCCGGCGGCTTGGTCTTGTCCACGCCCGGCACATGCAACGCCCCTTCGGCCACTTGGCTGCCTTCCAGCTGAGGCTGGGTTACCCACGTCAGAATGTCGTAATACCGACGGATGTTGGCCACGAAACTCACCGGCTCGCCCCCTCGGGCATAGCCATAACGCGTCTTGCTGTACCACTTTTTCTGCGACAGACGCGGCAGCATCTTCTTCACGTCCAGCCACTTGTTCGGGTTCAGCCCCTCGTTTTCTGCCAGCTTGCGCGCATCGTCGAGGTGTCCGGTGCCGATGTTGTAGGACGCCAGCGCCAGCCACGTACGATCCGGCTCCTGAATCGTGTCATCCAGTTGTTCTTTCACGTAGGCGAAATACTTGGCGCCGCCCTGAATGCTCTGCTTGGCATCCAGCCGATTGGAGACTCCCATCGCCTGTGCCGTGCTTTGCGTCAGCATCATCAACCCGCGCACGCCAGTCTTCGACGTGACCGCCGGTTGCCACAGCGATTCCTGATAGCCGATCGCTGCCAGCAGACGCCAATCCACCTGTTCTGCTTTCGCGGCGGCCTGGAAGTGCTTTTCGTATTTGGGCAGCCGTTCCTGCAGATGCTGGGCGAAGGTGTAGGCGCCCACGTAGCCGAGAACGTCCACATGCCCGTAATAGCGGTCCTTGAGCCGCTGGAGCATGCCGTTCTTCTGCATTTTGTCGAGGAAGGTATTGATCTCGTTCAGCAGGCTGTTGTCATCGCCCAACGCCACGGCCCAACGCTGGTCGCGGCCGTCGCCGAGGTCAAACGCCACGCGTACGTTCGGGAAATACACCTGATTCATCGCCAGTTCGTTGGAATCCACGAGGGTCAGGTCGATCTGACCCTCGTCCACCATGCGCAGCAGGTCGACGACCTCGACCTGATCGGACTCTTCGTAGTTGATACCCGGATACTTGACCTTCAGTGCGGCGAGTTGCTCGGCGTGGCTGCTGCCCTTCAGCACGAGGATTTTCTTGCCCACCAGATCGCCGGGATCGGTCGGACGGTTCTGGCCGTTGCGGTAAATGACTTGGGGGGTGACTTCGAGGTACGAATGGGAGAAGCGCACCTGTTTGGCGCGATTTTCGGTGCTGACCAGACCGGCTGCCGCCAACACAGGCCCACCGGGTTTATTCATCTGGTCGAACAGGTCGTCGAGATTGTCGGCCGTTTCGATCTTCAGTTCGACGCCCAGATCGTCGGCGAAACGCTTGACCAGTTCGTACTCAAAACCGGTTTCACCGTTACGATCCTGGAAATAAGTCGCGGGGCTGTTGCGGGTGACGACGCGCAGGACGCCATCCTCCTTGACTCGTTCCAGTGTGTTGGGTTTCTCAACACACGCGCCGAGCAGCAGGAAGATTCCGGTTGCGATGAGCCACTTGGCACAGCGTGGGCGGAAATCTGATGGGGAAAACATCGGTGCAGTATACGCAAAGCGCGCTGACCGCCATATCTCGACAGCGAGAGCGGCGTCTGATAGAGCAAAGGTTTTTTCCGCTATTGGTGTAAGAAACCGTCTCGCACCGACATTCGGGTAGCTGTAACCCTTCGTTTCGGGTGCCGAAAGGTCGTGTTTAGGCTAGAATGCACGGCCTCAAAGCACACCCCCTTCCCCGAGGCTGTCCCGACGATGTTGATCCTGCGTGGTGCTCCCGCCCTTTCCGCCTTCCGCCACAAGAAATTACTTGAGCAGCTGAACGATAAAGTTCCGGCTGTCAGTGGCCTGTACGCTGAATTCGCCCACTTCGCTGAGGTTGCCGGCGTTCTGACCGAGGAAGAGCAACACGTCCTCGCGCGACTGTTGAAATACGGCCCGAGCGTGCCGGTTCAAGAGCCTCGCGGTCGCCTGTTTCTGGTGTTGCCGCGTTTCGGCACCATTTCGCCGTGGTCGAGCAAGGCCACCGACATCGCCCGCAATTGCAGCCTGACCAAGATTCAGCGCATCGAGCGCGGTACTGCCTTTTATGTAGAAGGCCAGTTCAGCGACGCCGATGCACAGCTCATCGCCGACGCGCTTCACGACCGTATGACCCAGTTGGTGTTGGGGGGGCTGGAAGAGGCCGCCGGGCTGTTCAGCCACGCCGAGCCGAAGCCGCTGACCGCCGTTGACGTCTTGGGTGGCGGTCGCGCCGCGCTGGAAAAGGCCAACGTCGAGCTGGGCCTGGCCCTGGCGGAAGACGAAATCGATTATCTGGTCAACGCGTTCGTCGGCCTCAAGCGCAATCCGCACGACATCGAACTGATGATGTTCGCCCAGGCGAACTCCGAGCACTGCCGCCACAAGATCTTCAACGCCAGTTGGGACATCGACGGCCAGAGCCAGGAAAAAAGCCTGTTCGGCATGATCAAGAACACCTACCAGATGCACAACGAAGGCGTGCTGTCCGCTTATAAGGACAACGCCTCGGTGATCGTCGGCTCGGTGGCCGGCCGCTTCTTCCCGAACCCTGAAACCCGCCAGTACGGCGCGGTGCAGGAGCCGGTGCACATTCTGATGAAGGTCGAGACCCACAACCACCCGACCGCGATTGCCCCGTTCCCGGGCGCGTCCACCGGCTCCGGCGGCGAGATTCGTGACGAAGGCGCCACCGGCCGTGGCGCGAAGCCTAAGGCGGGCCTGACCGGTTTCACCGTGTCCAACCTGAACATTCCGGGTTTCGAGCAGCCGTGGGAAAAGCCGTACGGCAAGCCTGAGCGCATCGTCACTCCACTGGACATCATGATCGAAGGCCCGCTGGGCGGCGCGGCGTTCAACAACGAATTCGGTCGTCCGGCCCTGACCGGGTACTTCCGTACCTTCGAGCAGTCCATCAATACCCCGCACGGCGAAGAAGTCCGCGGCTACCACAAGCCGATCATGTTGGCGGGTGGCATGGGTAACATCCGTGAAGACCACGTGCAGAAAGGAGAAATCACCGTCGGCGCCAAGCTGATCGTGCTGGGTGGCCCGGCCATGCTGATCGGTCTGGGCGGCGGTGCTGCGTCCTCCATGGCCACCGGCACTAGCTCGGCGGACCTGGACTTTGCCTCGGTTCAGCGTGAAAACCCTGAAATGGAGCGTCGTTGCCAAGAAGTCATCGACCGTTGCTGGCAGCTGGGCGACCACAACCCGATCGCCTTCATCCACGACGTCGGCGCGGGCGGTCTGTCCAACGCCTTCCCTGAGCTGGTCAACGACGGCGGCCGTGGCGGTCGTTTCGAACTGCGCAACGTGCCGAACGACGAGCCGGGCATGGCCCCGCTGGAAATCTGGAGCAACGAGTCCCAGGAGCGTTACGTCCTGGCCGTCAGCGCACCGGATTTCGAACGTTTCAAAGCGATCTGTGAACGTGAGCGTTGCCCGTTTGCGGTCGTCGGTGAAGCCACCGAAGAGCCACAACTGACCGTCACCGACAGCCACTTCGGCAACAGCCCGGTGGACATGCCGCTGGAAGTGCTGCTGGGCAAGGCCCCGCGCATGCACCGTTCGGCCAGTCGCGAAGAAGAGCTGGGCGACGATTTCGACCCGAGCACCCTTGATCTCGAAGAAAGCGTGCAGCGCGTGCTGCATCACCCGGCCGTGGCGAGCAAGAACTTCCTGATCACCATCGGCGACCGCAGCATCACCGGCATGGTCAACCGCGACCAGATGGTCGGCCCGTGGCAGGTGCCCGTGGCTGACGTGGCCGTGACCGCCACCAGCTTCGACGTCTACACCGGCGAATCGATGGCGATGGGCGAGCGCACGCCGCTGGCACTGCTGGACGCTCCGGCGTCCGGTCGCATGGCGATTGGCGAAACCCTGACCAATATCGCGGCTTCCAGCATCGCGAAGATTTCCGACATCAAACTGTCGGCCAACTGGATGTCCGCAGCCGGTCACCCCGGTGAAGACGCCCGTTTGTACGACACCGTAAAAGCGGTCGGCATGGAGCTGTGCCCTGAGCTGGGCATCACCATTCCAGTGGGCAAGGACTCGATGTCCATGAAGACCCGCTGGAGCGACGAAGGCACGGAAAAAACCGTCACTTCACCGCTGTCGCTGATCGTCACCGGTTTCGCGCCGGTCACCGATATTCGCAAGACCTTGACCCCGCAACTGCGCATGGACAAGGGCGAAACGGACCTGATCCTGATCGACCTGGGCCGTGGCCAGAACCGCATGGGTGCGTCGATTCTCGCGCAGACCCACGGCAAGCTGGGCAGCGCCGCACCGGACGTCGATGACGCGGAAGACCTGAAGGCGTTCTTCGCCGTGATTCAGGGCCTCAACGCCGACGGCCACCTGCTGGCCTACCACGACCGCTCGGACGGTGGCCTGATGACCACCGCACTGGAAATGGCGTTCGCGGGTCACTGCGGTCTGAACCTGGAACTCGACACCCTCACCAGCAAGCGTGAAAAAATCGCGGCCATCCTCTTCAACGAAGAGCTGGGTGCGGTCATTCAGGTGCGTCAGGACGCGACCCCGGTCGTGCTGGCGCAGTTCAGCGCTGCAGCCCTGGGCGAAGACTGCGTCGCGGTGATCGGCAAGCCGGTCAACAACAGCGAAGTGGCCATCAGCCTCAACGGCGAAGAGCTGTTCAAGGGCGACCGCCGTCTGCTGCAACGTCAGTGGAGCGAAACTAGCTACCAGATCCAGCGTCTGCGCGACAATGCCGACTGCGCCGATCAGGAATTCGACGCGCTGCTGGAAGAAGACAACCCGGGCCTGAGCGTCAAGCTGGGCTACGACGTCAACGACGACATCGCTGCGCCTTACATCAAGAAAGGCGTGCGCCCACAAGTGGCGGTCCTGCGTGAGCAGGGCGTGAACGGTCAGGTCGAAATGGCCGCCGCGTTTGACCGCGCCGGTTTCGCGTCGGTTGACGTGCACATGAGCGACATTCTCGCGGGCCGCGTTGACCTGAACGAGTTCAAAGGTCTGGTAGCGTGCGGCGGCTTCTCTTACGGTGACGTTCTCGGCGCCGGTGAAGGCTGGGCCAAGTCCGCGCTGTTCAACAGCCGTGCACGTGACGCGTTCCAGGGCTTCTTCGAACGTAACGACAGCTTCGCGCTGGGCGTCTGCAACGGCTGCCAGATGATGTCCAACCTGAGCGAACTGATTCCGGGCAGCGAGTTCTGGCCGCACTTCGTGCGCAACCGCTCCGAGCAGTTCGAAGGGCGTGTGGCGATGGTCGAAGTTCAGAAATCAGCGTCGATCTTCCTGCAAGGCATGGCCGGTTCGCGCATGCCAATTGCCATCGCCCACGGCGAAGGCCATGCGGAATTCAAATCGGCTGACGCGCTGCTCGAAACCGACGTCTCCGGCACCGTGGCAATGCGCTTCGTCGACAACCACGGCAAAGTCACCGAAACCTACCCGGCCAACCCGAACGGCTCGCCGCGCGGGATCACCGGCCTGACCACCCGCGACGGTCGCGTCACCATCATGATGCCGCACCCGGAGCGTGTGTTCCGCGCCGTGACCAACTCGTGGCGTCCGGATGAGTGGACCGAAGACGGTGCGTGGATGCGTATGTTCCGCAACGCTCGCGTCTGGGTGAATTGATAAGGGATGTACAAGCTCGCCTTCTTCGTACCGCCGAGCCATGTGGAAGCGGTCAAGAGTGCATTGTTCGCCGCCGGTGCGGGACGGATCGGCGCGTATGACAGCTGCTCATGGCAGGTGCTCGGCCTTGGCCAGTTTCGCCCGCTGCACGGCAGTCAGCCGTTCATTGGGCAAACCGGCGAGATCGAGCGGGTGGAAGAGTGGAAGGTCGAGCTTGTCGTCGCTGATGAGTTGATTCAGCAGGCCGTGGCTGCCCTCAAAAGCAGCCACCCCTACGAAACCCCGGCCTATGACGTGTGGAAGCTTGAGAGTTTTTAAAGCAGATTGAGTGCCTCTGGCACACCGCAAAACCTGTATGGGTGTTTCCCACAGGAGGTTGTGTCGCCTGTCAGGTCGGTTTGACCATCCCCGGCATCGCATCGCATCGCATCGCTCAGCCCCTGCGCTCCATCTCCCAACGTTCAGTTGCTGTGGTTTTGCGGACATAAGAGAACGCTCTTATGAACGCTCACCGACCACGTTGTTTTTACTGACACTCGTTTCAGCACCTTTTCTAAGGCGCTAGCTGTTGCCCGGTTCCGAAGGGAAAGTTTCACCTTTGCCGGCTGTAACAGGGCCTGCCGCCTGCGGGAGCAATCAGCCCGTAAGCGGCGGCAGCACCCACTGCCTGCTGCCGGCTGACCGAGCCGAGTTTGCGACGAGCATTGAGCAGGTGGAAGTCGATGGTGCGTTCAGAGCGTGTGAGGATGTGACTGATCTCCCAACTCGTCTTGCCAGCACTTGCCCAATACAGGCACTCCATTTCTCTGGGTGTCAGGCCTTGTCGCTCCGGCATCGAGTTTTGAAATTGATGACCCATGCCGTCCAGTAAGTAGGGTACGAGCATGAACAGCTGGCTTACTGCAGGATGGGGGAAAACCGTTTGCTCTGCAGCCTGAACGTCGTCAAAGGCCACGCTAAGGGTGCCTCTGAACAATTCATAGCGCAGGGGGATGCTCAGGCCATTTCGTAGTCCATGTTGTTCGCGCAGCTCCCAGAATTGGCGCGACCGGCCGCGTGCCCGACGGCGTTCGGTTGACCAGAAATACGGTACAAGTTCCTGATGGCAGTGTTTAAGGATGGGGTCAATTTCGATGAGCCTATTACTGCGGTAATGCTCCAGCCACTGCTTAGGGAACGTTGTGAGGACGTCGTTCAGAGGATCGTTGTCGCATGCTCTGGCTGGACCGAGACTTACCAGAAACCTGGCGAAGCCTAGTTCACGAAAAGTTTTTTTCAGCAAACGCTCCCAGTCGCACCGGTGGATGTCTTTGGCAAGACCCCTGAAAGTGTTGAATGTTGCAGCATGCTCGGCTTGCTTGTCCGCAGAGGCCGACGCGTTGTAGTTATCCATAAACATCTCGCTCTCGTTGATACTGCAATTGACGTGGCACCTACATTGTCTGCACCTGTTCCAAGGTGTGCCCGCACTGGTGTGAGGCGCTGATTTGGCACATCCGTGTTAGCCAATGCACAAACCCTGGAATACGAGCGTCCGCTGGTGCGGGGCAAAGCTTCACAGGTGAGGCTCATCCCGCCGCCATAAAGGTCAGTTGAGGTAATGCTTGATGAAGCTGCGGAACAGGTCCAGGCCGTTTTCCGTGAGGATACTTTCGGGGTGGTACTGAACCCCCTCAATGGGCAACGTGCGATGCCGAACGCCCATGATGTAGCCATCGTCGGTTGACCTGGAGGTCACCTCCAGGCAGTCCGGCAAACATGCGTCTGTAAGCATGAGGGAGTGATAGCGAGTCGCGTTGAAAGATCGACCCTCTGTGTGGGCATAGACCCCCTTGCCATCGTTTTCTATCTGGCTCACCTTGCCATGCATGACGTGAGGAGCGCGGCAGACCTGAGCCCCGAATGCTAGCCCCACGGCTTGATGGCCGAGACAAACGCCTAGCAGCGGCAGGCGGCGCTCGAAATGCCGAATGAGTTCTATGTAGCCGACCTCCGACGGATGGCCAGGTCCCGGGCCGAGTACGCAAAAGTCTGGTGCGAACGCCTCGATCCGCTGAATGAGGTCAGGCTGGTCATGACGCTCGACACGCGTTTCCAGCCCAAGTTGCTCAAGGTATTGGCTGATGATGAAGACGAAGCTGTCGTAAGCATCGATCAAAAATACTTTCACAGCGCAATCTCCTTTCCAGTCACCGCTCGGTAAACGGATCCGATCTTGTAAAGTGTTTCTCTCCACTCCATTTCGGGTGTCGAGTCGGCCACCACGCCAGCAGACGCACGCAGGGAGTAGACGCCTTGGTCATACACGGTCGATCGAATGCACAAAGCGGTATTAACGCTACCATCGAATCCGATCAGCCCAAGGGCGCCTGCATAGATGCCCCGTCGGTTACTTTCCATGGCCTCAATCAGCTCCATCGCTCTGACCTTGGGCGCACCCGACATCGTCCCGGCGGGGAATGAGGCCTTGATCACGTCGTAGGCATCCAGGCCTGGGCGCAGTAGCCCCCGAACGTTCGAAACCATGTGGTAAAGGTGCGAATACTCCTCCACCAGCATGAACTCATCGACCTCCAGAGATCCCGGCTGACAGACCCGTCCTATGTCATTGCGACACAGGTCGATGAGCATGAGGTGCTCCGCACGTTCCTTCTCCGAACGCGTCAGCTCCAACATCAGCTCGGTGGAATCGACGCCGGGCCGTTTACCTACTGTCCCGGCGATCGGGCGCATTTCGATCAAATTGTCCTTGATCCTGACGAACAGTTCGGGGCTCGCACCGATTAGGTCGATTCCGCCGACGTGTGCCAGGTACATGTAGGGGGACGGATTACGCATGCGCAAGCTCTTGTAAACGTCGAGCGGCGTGACCTCGGAATGAATACGGATCTCATGACCGAGTTGGATCTGGTACACGTCTCCAGCTCGTATATGCTCCATTGCCACTTCTACCCGCTGCGCGAACTGTGCGGGAGTGACTGTGCGGGTTTCTTCGAAGACCTGCGGATAATGAGGCTGTTCATGCAGGCTCACCGGATTTGGGGCTCGCAGGAACGGGTAGTCTTCCAGCCCGCGCGTCTCCCACAAGGCGTGGTTATTGATCAGTGTTTCGACCGTGCCATTGCTGTGGAGGTAGAGCAGTGTCTGGTAAACCGACAAAGCAATCAGAGGGTAGTCGTGGGTCTGCTCCGCCAAATCGGGCAGGCGTTCGATCAATCGCACGCTGTCGTATGAGAAATAACCGAAGTACGCAAGGCTTTGCGGCTTGTCAGGAGCCACCTGGAACAGGTTCTGGATGTATCGGAGCAGGTTCCAGGCGGCTTCGCTGTCGGGCAATTCGATCTGCTGCTCGGGCCCGATCTTCATCCCTCGCTGGCGCAGGCAGCTGTAGAGGTGTTGACAGAGTTCAGGCCGACCGCGCAAACGGGCATGTCTTTCATCAATGCACACTTCAAAAAGTGGTTCCATGCCAATGATCGTCGCCCGTCGGTCTCGGCTGGGCCCTGAGAGTGACTCAAGGATGAATACCGAATGACGATCCAATTGCGCAAGTGCATGTGTATAAACACTGAGTGCATCGATTGTTTGACGCTCTTCGTGTCGAATAACATCTACCCTGAGAATATTACTGTCCATCGATAATTCCATTTTCAATATAGGTTGATGCGATAGGCGATAGAAGGCACTAAATAAATATCAAGCGCAAAGGCGCGTTAGTTTGCACCGGTGCTGATGATTTTAAATGTCGGTCGAATACTGTCGGTACCAAGCATGTTGCAGCCGTAGTTGGCATGCAGACAAGCGGCAGCAATGCTTAAAGCAGAGGCGCCCGATTTGGAAAAAGGTGAAGAGCATCTATTGGACAGCCACACCTTTTCTTTTGAGTGTTAGCGGCGCCAGATATTACTTTTGAAGATGGCCAGGACGGCGCGAGAGCATCGAGAAGGGCAGTTGTGCAATGAGCGTATAGCAGAAAGGTGATAATACATATCTAGACTTCCTAGTCTTGGCTAATCCTTGCGGTGGAAGACCACAGGGGCTGAAAGTATCAGCGTGTCTATAGAGTGTCAACCGCAATTACGTCAGTCATCAATGGAGCCACCGATAAACGTAATGAAAGATTTTGTTGTGATGCGTCGCGTCGTGGCATAACAAGATTTGAACTCGCGCGCAACTGTGGAATACCAAAGCTGTGTAACAGAAAGTTCGAACTTTAATGTGTCGGCCAGTTGCAGTCCCCACAACCGGAGCGCCTGGCATGAATGAACAGTTGGACACATTCAAGAAACGATATGACCCGATCCACCTTGCCTACTGGACGGGCGCCCTCAACGACCAGGCCCTTGCCGATTGGCACCAGCAGCAGTTGCGGAAGGTGGTCAGCCACGTCAAGTGCCATTCGCCCTTCTACGCTCGTCGTCTGGCTCACATTGATGCCAGTAGCCTGACTTTGGCCGATTTGACAGCCTTGCCTTTCACCACAAAGGATGATTTGCGCGAAGCGGGCTTCGACATGCTGTCCGGCCCGTTGGAAGAAGCGATTTTCTACTACGAAACCACCGGCACGACGGGCCCGGCAACACCATGCCCTCGGGATCGTAAGGAGAGCTACGCCAGCAACCGCCAATTGGCCATGGCCTATCAAGCGGTGGTCGAAAAGCACTTCCCGGGTCAGAAGACTGTGATTGGTATCATGGGGCCGACCGAAGTCCACTCCTTTGGGGATACCTTGGGTGATGTCTGTACCCAGCTCGACTTATGCAACGCCAAGCTATGGCCGCATTCCCCAGTCATAGGCTGGCCCAAAGCGCTGCAACTGCTGAAAGATCTGAACATCGGAGTGCTCGCGTCGGCGCCTGGCCTCTTGCTTGCTATGGCCAAAGAGGCTGAGCGACAAGGCTTCAATCCCCGTAAAGATTTCAGCTTGCGGGCTTTCATGATGAGTGGCGAGCTGTGTACGCCAGCGCTGAAGAACAACCTGTTCAGTCTGTGGGGAGTGCAAGCCTACGACAGCCTGTATGGGTCGCAGGAGGCGATGATTATTGCTGCTTGTAATGCCAATGACCAGTTGATGCCTCATCGCCTCAATTACCTCATCGAGGTGCTGGATCCAGTGACCGGTCACAGTCTGGGTGCAACCGGCGAGGGTGAGCTGTGCGTGACGATGTTGATACCGGGTACCAAGCCGCTCATTCGCTACCGCACTGGCGATCTGGTATCGATTCAATCGCGCCAGGGCTATCCGCAGCCCACGCGTCACGTGATCAAGGTGGTGGGCCGCGTCAAAGATGCCGTGCAACTGAACGACCGCGCGTTTTCCGCAGCACAGATCGAGCAGGCATTGCTTGAAGGGGTCGAGCAGTGCTTGGGCTATCAGATAGTCCTCAGCCGTGCCAGCGATCGGGACACCGTCATCGCGAAACTGGAAATGTCACGCTTCTTTGAGGGCGACCAGGCGCGCCTGGTGCTGCTGATCAAAGAGCGGCTGCGCGAGCGCCTAGGGGTAGATGCCACGGTCATGGTTGTCAATGACCTGGCTGAGCATGTCAATCTGGGTAGCTGGTTCAGTTGGAAAGAGGCCCGTATCGTAGATCAGCGTAAAGGCAGGTAATTGCAGTCATGGGCCTTTCAGTACGCGTAATTGATTCCACCTGCGAATTGTTCGAAGCGGTCAAAAACCTTCGGGCGCTCCATTTGGGGGAGAACCCTGCCCAAGAAGACGATTACGAGCGCCGCGAAGCGCTACGTGATGCTCTTTCCTATCACTTGGTCTATCTGGACGACGGCGATGTTGTCGGCACGCTGCGGGTCACCCCGTTGGGACACGGCTTAAGTTTCGTGGAGCGAGCGGTCGATGTGCAGGCGCATTTCGCAGTTCCGACCGATGCCTTCGACGCTAATCGCCTGGTACTGGACGCGCGTTATCGCGGAGGCCGTCACCTGCGCACCTTTTTGCTCCACGCGGCGATCTGGCTGAGGGGCAACACCCATTTGCGATTCATTTCGGCGCTCTGCCGCGAGCAGTTGGCTGCGCTCTATATCGGTATCGGTGGGCGAGTGCTCTCAGATGATATTACCTGGTCCACAGGTCAGGCTGAGCGTCGCTACAGCTGGGTATATCTGGAACTTGAAAATGTTTACCACACCGTCCAAGGAGGCAAATGAAATGCAAGTGTTCTTCAATGAACTCGACGCTATCGTCGAGGCGGGCTGGGCCCGGATCAAACAGGGTGAGTACTGGAAATTCAGCGTGACCAATACCACGCCTGCAGCGCTTTACCAGCAGGTGATGCTGCAGGTGTACCACTACACCCGCTACAACTCGGTAAACCAGGCCGCGTGTGCATTCAGCGCCGATCCCGAGCAAACCTCGTTACTACGCTTCGTATACAAGCACGCGCTAGAAGAGCTGGGCCACGAACGCATGGTATTGCGCGATCTGGAGTCCGTGGGCTTATTGCCTGAAGAGATGCCCGCGCCGTTAGCGCCCACTCAGGCGCTCGTTGCTTTCCTTAATGACGTAGCGATTCGAAAGGGCCCGATCGCCCGCTTGGGCTACAGCTACTGGGCCGAGGACGTGTATGACCACATCCAACCCATACTCGACCGCTTCCGCAATGACCTGAACCTCAGTGATGAACAGATGACGTTCTTCGTCGCGCATTCGACTATCGACGAAAAACACTCCGAGGAGGTTCGCCTAGCCATGGAGCGGGCCGTGAAGACGGAGGAGGACCGTCAGTTGGTAAGGGAAGTCGCTCGCGTCACCTTATGGCTCACCGGGCAGTTGCTGGAGGAGGCGTTGCGTGCCTATCTGGCGGGCGAGCAGAACATGAGGGAGGCTTCCTGAGTGATGAAGCTGGCCGTCATAGTAGGGTCAAGTCGGCCTTGCGGCGTCAGTGCTCGGGTGGTGGCGCTTGTGCATCGCCACCTGGGTGAGGAGGCTACAGTCGAGGAAATCTGGCTCAAGGATTACCGCATCGATTACTGCGATGCAGACAATGCGTGTTCCACGGAGGATTGCGCCCTACCGGATGACGTCGGGCAATTAGTGGCACGTTTGAGCCATGCGGACGCGTTGCTCTACGTGCCGGTCATGCATGCCTATGGACTCAACAGCCGATTCCAGGCGTTTCTTGAGCGAATGGGCTATGGCTTCATGCGGCATCGCCAGCGTCCGTTACGTGACAAGCTCGCCGCAATCGCCGTGGTCGGGCGTCGCTACGGCCACACGGCAGTGTTTTCACAGGTTGTACTCAATATTCTGCTGAACAAGATGATCTTGATCGGTTCAGGTTTCCCGCCTTGCTTCCAGAGCCAGCTCGCGCATGACCCAGAAGCTGAGCAAGCGTTACGCGAAACCCTTGACCGGCTTGCCGAGCACTACCGCAGGCTAAACGATAACTGGCACTCGCAAGGCAATGCCCCAAGCGTTGTACGCCCGATTCAATTCTCTAAGGGGTGATCGTTATGTCATTGAAGGACTCCATGCTTGCATTGCTGGTGGCTTTTCTATGGGGCGCGCAGGTCACTGCAGTAAAGGTCGCCGGCGCTGAGTTGCCGTCGATTCTGACGGTCGCTATGCGTTACGCGATCATGTCCCTATTTCTTCTTCCGTTTCTGTGGCGTTGTCGAAGGGATCAAATCATCCCGATGACAGTGATTGCGACGGTGATGGGTACGCTGCACTTTGGACTGTTGTACTGCGGCATCGCTCGCGTCGACGCTTCGACTTCAGCGGTTATTTATCAATTGGCCACGCCATTCACATTGATTCTGGCCTTCTTAGTGCTAGGTGAGGCGCTGAAGCTCAATGTTGTGGTCGGCATTGCCTTGGCGTTTTGCGGGGTATTGGTGTTGCTCCCAAGTGATGCCCCCAAGGCCACGCTGACCGGCATGATGCTGATCGCGCTGGCAGCTTTGGCATTTGCCGTCGGGTCGGTACTGACCAAGCGTATGGGGCCATTAGACCCACTGGCGCTCAGCGCCTGGACAGCAATCGTAGCGGGGCCACAATTACTGATCTGGTCACTGGTCCAGGAAGAATGGCAGTGGTCCACGCTGGCCGATGCGAGTGCTGTGGCTTGGTGGGCCATGATCTACACCGCACTCAGTGGTGGTCTGTTGGGGTTCGGCCTTTGGTTCTGGCTGCTGCGACGCAACAGCATGCAACAGCTAGCCCCTTATCTATTGCTGGTACCGGTTTTTGCCATCGCTGTGAGCCAGGTACTGCTTGTCGAACGTTTAGGCCAACGCCTGTTGTTAGGGGCTGCATTATCGCTTCTGGGCGTCGCGCTTTGCCAACTGCACATGCCAGGGCGCAAGGTTTTTGTGGCCACAGGTACAAAGGAGCAGAAGGCAATCGATGAACGCCCTTGACCTTTTGTTGCTGACATCCCTGCGTACGATCAATCGCTGGCGCTTTGCTCTGAAACTACGGCGCCATGGCCGCTTATCCTATTTGGAAAGCCGTCGGCAGGAAGGCGCAACCCTGGTCCTGTTGCATGGCCTTGGTGCTAGCAAAGATCAGTGGGGCCCTGAAGTGTGCAAGCTTGCTCGAAAGCACCATTGCCTGTTTATTGATTTACCCGGGCATGGCCAGTCCTCTTGCCTGGCCCGACAGGGCCTCGGTCCGCAGGCAATGCTGGTCGAGTTGGAGCCCCTGCTCGATCGGCTTTCGACACGCCCCATCGTGTTGATTGGCAGCTCCTTAGGTGGTTGTGTGGCAGGGCTCTATGCCGCCAAAAAACCTGGACGGGTTCAGCGCCTGATACTGCTGGCGCCATCAGGGCTGGGCGATGCAGCGTTGGGCCCCGTATTTCAGGCTGGTTTGCTAACTGGCCGGGACGGTAATTTTGGCTACCGCACGGTTGAAGAGATGCAACGCTTCTGGAGCTTGTTGTTCGTACACCCACCACAAGTCGCGGGCCGAGTTGCCCGTGCACTAGCCGCTAGCGGTCGTGCCAGGTACGCGACCGTGCAGAAGGTAGTTGCCGATACTCGGCGCGAAGGTCTGAACGTGCTGGTCGCGCAGTTGCCGAGCATCACATGCAGGACTTTGGTGATCTGGGGTAGTGACGATCAGGTTTTTTCCATTGCTGCTCTAGGGCCTCTGTTGAAAGCGCTACCCGATGCCTGTAGCCAGGTTATCGAGGGCACAGGGCATGTACCTTACCTGGAGCGTGGCGATGAGGTCGTTGGAGTAATCACGAAATTCGTTCGAGTCTGAAGGCCGTCACATTGCAAAAGCATCGAGGTGATTAGTCACTTCTCAGCGCAGAGTCGTCTTCATCTTCCGTTGACCATCCCCCGCACTGCCTCGCTCAACCCCTGCGCACCATCCCCCACCAACACATGCCACACGCCGTTCCCCAGGTTTCGAACCCCTTGCGAGCCCAACACTTCCAGTTGACCCGCCGCCAACGACTGGCCTTCCTTTAATTGCACCCGCAGCCGAGTGAGCGCCACGCATTCCACGTCCTCGATCCCTTTGCCGCCCAGCGCTTTGAACCATTGTGCCGCCTGCGTGACATCAACCGTTTGACGAGCTACGGCGACAACCGACTCCCCAGCCACCGGCATCTTGGCTGCATGCGGCAGGGCGTTGCGCAGTTCGTCCGCCAAGCCATCCGCCATCGGCCCGACCACCACTTGCAGACTCCCCGCATTCCCCGGCCGCACCACCGCCATCGCGCCCAGCGCTTTCAACTCGCTGTCCTGCGCTTTGCTGCGATCCACCAGTTGCAGGCGCAGGCGCGTGGTGCAGGCATCGATCCCAAGCAGATTGTCCGCACCGCCCAATGCGTTGATGTACGCACCGGCCCGGTCGCTTTGCGCCACTTGAGCAGTATTGGCGACGACCTGTTCACGCCCCGGCGTTTTGAGGTTGAAGCGCTTGATGCACTGATCGAACACCACGTAATAGATCAACGCGTACGCCAACCCCAGCGGAAAGACCAGCCAGCCGTTGGTGGACTTGCCCCAGCCGAGGGCCATGTCGATGGCGCCACCGGAGAAGGTGAAGCCCAAGTGAATGTTGAGCATGTTCGCCAGCGCCATCGACAAACCGGTCAGCAAGGCATGTAGCACGTACAGCATCGGCGCGAGGAACATGAAGGCAAATTCGATCGGCTCGGTCACGCCGGTGAGCGCCGACGTCAGCGCCATCGACAGCAGAATCCCGCCGATCAGCTTGCGGTTTTCCGGCAGTGCGTTGCGGTACATCGCCAGGCACGCTGCGGGGAGACCAAAAATCATCATCGGGAACATGCCGGTCATGAACTGGCCCGCATGGGGATCGCCTGCGAAATAGCGCGCCAGATCGCCGGTCACGGCGCGCCCGGTTTCCGGGTCGGTGAAGCTGCCGAACACGAACCACACCAGGTTGTTGAGGATGTGGTGCAGGCCGGTGACGATCAAAATCCGGTTCATCACGCCGAAGAAAAACGCACCGATGCTGCCGCTTTCCAGCATCAACTGGCCGAGGGTGTTGATGCCCTGTTGCACCGGTGGCCAGATCAGGCCGAACACCAGGCCCAGCAGCACCGCCGACAGCCCTGTGACAATCGGCACGAACCGGCGTCCGCCAAAAAACGCCAGATACTCGGGCAGGTGAATCTCTTTGAAGCGGTTGTACATCGCGCCGCCCAGCAGGCCGGCGATGATCCCGGCGAGCATGCCCATGTCGATGTGGGGGTCGAGCACCTTGAGCGTCGAGGTCATGACCAGATAGCCAATCGCACCCGCCAGGCCCGCCGTGCCGTTGTTGTCACGGGCGAAGCCCACGGCAATGCCGATGGCGAAGATCAGCGCCAGGTTACTGAAAATCGCGTTGCCCGCCGAGTGAATGATCGCGATGTCCAGCAGGTCGGTATCGCCCAGGCGCAGCAACAGCCCGGCAATCGGCAGAATCGCGATGGGCAGCATCAACGCGCGCCCCAGTCGCTGCAATCCTTCAATGAAGTGTTGGTACATGACGTCTCTCCTTGAGGTGATCGTTCTTGTTATTCAGGCGATGGCTTGTGGCTTCAGGACCTGCGTCTGAAACGTGCGACAGGCGTCCCGCACGTCTTCGGCGCTGGTCAGGTTCATCAAGTGCTGAGCCAGCGCTTCGCATTGACGGACGTCCAGCTCGCGAACCTGTGCCTTGATTTCCGGGACTTGCGGAGGGCTCACCGACAACTCGCGCACACCCAGCCCGATCAACGCCGCTGTCGCCAGAGGGTCGGAGGCCAGCGCGCCACACACGCCGACCCAGCGGCCTTTGTCTTGAGCGGCTGTGCAGGTCATGGCGATCAAGCGAAGGAGGGCGGGGTGCAGCGCATCCACGCGAGCGGCCAGCCCTGCATGGTCGCGGTCCATGGCCAAGGTGTATTGGGACAAATCGTTGGTGCCGACGGACAGAAAGTCCGCGTGCTCGGCCAGTTGCCCGGCGAGCAACGCAGCGGACGGCACCTCGATCATCACCCCCAGTTCAGGGCGCTCGCTGATGGCGGCTTCCGAAGCCAGTGCGTCGATGCGCGCGCGAACCGCCAGCAGCTCGCCGACTTCGCTGATCATCGGCAGCAGAATGCGGCAGCGCGCCAACGGTTTGATCCGCAGCAAAGCGCGCAACTGTTGATCGAGCAGTCCAGGGCGGGCCTGACCCAGACGAATCCCGCGCATGCCGAGCACCGGGTTGGCCTCGACGGGGAGGGGCAAATATTCCAATTGTTTGTCGCCGCCGACGTCGATGGTACGGATGATCACCGGTTTCTCGGGCATGGCGTCGAGCACCGACTGATAGGCCGACAACTGTTCGTCCTCAGTGGGCGCAGTGCTGCGATCCACAAACAGAAACTCGGTGCGCAACAGGCCCACGCCATCGGCACCGTTGAGCTGTGCGTTTTCAGCGTCGGCACGGGACGCGACGTTGGCGGCGACCTCGATGTCGACGCCGTCCTGTGTTTGCGCAGGGAGGTGCGCCTGTTGCTGCTGACGTTGGCGTTGTTCGAAGCGCTGTGTACGAAGGATCTGAATGTCCTGTAGGCGAGCGGCATCGGGTCTGATTTCCAGACGCCCATTGTCGGCATCCAGCGCCACGTCTTTATCGGTCGCGACGTCGAGCAGCGCCGACCCCAGTGCGACCAGACACGGCACGCCTTTGCTGCGGGCGAGGATGGCGACGTGGGACGTGGCGCCGCCTTCCGCCATGCAAATCCCGCCGACGCCGCGTTGCACCAGCATCAACAAATCGGAGGGCGTCAGTTCGCGGGCGATGACAATGGCGCCTGAGGGCACGGCCACATCGCGGGCGTCACCGAGAAGTGTGAGCAGCACGCGCTGGCGCAGGTCGCGCAGGTCGTTGGCGCGCTCGGCGAGCAGGGGATTGCCGAGGTTTTCCAGTATCGCGCATTGGGCCAGCACAGCCTGGCTCCAGGCGTGGGCCGCGCTTTGGCCTTGATCGATGGCGTCGTAGGCCGCGTCGAGCAGGGCCGGGTCTTCGAGCATCGCCAAGTGCGTGGCGAAAATCGCGCTCTGTTCGTGGTGTTGATGATCGAGAGAGGTGCTGACGTCGGCGCGAACCTGCGCCAGTCCTTCGCTGAGGATCTGGCGTTGCTCTTCAGGGCGATGGCCGCCGCCGTCTTCTTCCAGCTCAATCGTGTCGAGCCGGAACAACGGGCCGCTGGCCAGACCGGGGGACGCTGTCACCCCCCGCAGTATGCCGTTTTCGAGGTCGACGGTTTCATTGCCGACGGGTACGACTTGGGTCACGGGCGCCTGAGGCTTTTCGTCCGGGGAGGGCGTGGACAGTGCCTTTAGCAGCGCCTGAAGCGCGACTTCGCTGTCATGCCCCAGACACACCACTTCCACCTCATCCTGCTCGGCAATCCCCAGCCCCATCAGGCCGGTGACGCTGTCGGTCGACGCGCTGGCCCCGGCGAAATGCAGCTCGGCGTGACTGGCGAACTGGCGGGCCGTCTGACGTACCAGGGCAGCAGGGCGAGCGTGCAGGCCGCCGTTGTGGGCAACGCGGATCATGCCTCGGGCCTGTTTGGCCCGAATGTCAGGGTTCTGGGATTTTTGCGTTTCGTGGGCCACGCCTTCGACGATCAACAAGGGTTCGCCCACGTTCACCGGGCCAGCAGGCCGGGCGGGCGTCAGGCTGTACCGATCACCGTTGAGCAGAATCAACGGGCTGACCAGGCTGCGGCTTCCGCGGGCCACCTTATCCAGATCGAAGCGCAGCAGCGGCTGACCTTCCTTCACCCGCTCGCCGTCTTTGACCAGCGCTTCGAAGCCCTCGCCATTCAGCCCGACGGTGTCGATGCCCACGTGCAACAGCCATTCGCTGCCGTTGTCCGCTCGCAGATTCACGGCATGGCGGGTGCGCGCAACGTTGATGACCACGCCCGCGAACGGCGCGTGCAGCACAGCATCCAGTGGGTCAATGGCAATGCCGACACCCATGGCGCCCTCGGCGAACACCGGGTCGGGCACTTGGCTCAGTTCCAGTACCGCTCCGCTGAACGGGGCGCTGAACGTCATTTGTTTATTGTTATGCATGACATCGTCCTTGCTGGCGTCGGTCGAGGCGGCGCGGAATCAATGGGTTTTGGTGACTTTGCTCAAGTGGCGTGGCTGATCGGGATCGAGGCCTCGGGCTTCGGCCAGGCCCGCCGCCATCACGTAAAAACTCTGAATGGCGAGAATCGGGTCAAGGGCCGGGTGGTCGGCGCAGGTCAGGGTGAGGTCGCGCTCCGCCACATTGTCGGGCGCGGCCAGCAACACCTTGGCACCGCGCTCGCGCATGTCGGCGGCGAGGGCAAGCAGGCTGGCCTGTTCGGCGCCTCGGGTGGCAAAGATCAGCAGCGGATAGTGATCGCCCACCAGCGCCATCGGACCGTGGCGCACTTCGGCGCTGCTGAAGGCTTCGGCCTGAATCCCCGAGGTCTCCTTAAACTTGAGCGCTGCCTCTTGAGCGATGGCGAAACCGGTGCCGCGACCGATGACCATGAGGCGCTCGCAATCGCGCAGCGCATCGATGGCAGCGGACCAGTCCTGACGCGCCGCCTCGTGCAAGCGTTCCGGCAGCGTTTCACCTGCTTTCGACAGCTGGGCGTCTTGCCGCCAATGGGCGACGAGGCGTGCACTGGCGCTCAGAGTAGCGATGAAGCTTTTGGTCGCCGCGACGCTAAGCTCAGGCCCCGCACTCAGCGGCAGCACGTATTCACAGGCCTGTTCGAGGGGCGAGCCTTCGACGTTGACCATCGCAATGCTCAAGGCGCCGCGTTCACGCAGCGTGCGCAGGCTGTCCACCAGGTCCGGGCTTTGGCCTGACTGCGAAAAACCGATGGCGGGCTGGTTTTCAACCTTCAGGGGCGAGTTGTGCAAGGTCACCACCGACATCGGCAGCGACGCGACGGGCACGCCCACGTGCTGCATGGTCAGGTAGGCGAAGTAACTGGCGGCGTGATCGGAACTGCCCCGGGCCACCGAGAGCACAACGTGAGGCGCGGTCTGACGCAGGCGCTGCGCGAGGTCGATCAGACGGGGTTCGAGCACCGTCAACTGACGCTGCACCGCGTCCGCAGAGGCGAGGGCCTCATCAAGCATTTTCGAGTTCAAGGGTCTCTCCTTCGACCATCACGGTGGTGAGTTTCAGATCGCGGTCCAGGTACACGGCGTCCGCCCAACTGCCGGGTTGCAGGCGGCCGCGTTCTTCGATGCCCAGATAGTCCGCAGGAAATTGCGACAGACGTTGTGAGGCTTCCGCCAACGGCAGGCCGATCTTCACCAGATTGCGCAGCGCCTGATCCATGGTCAGCGTGCTGCCCGCGAGGGTGCCGTCGGGCAGGCGCACGCCGCCGAGGCATTTGGTGACGGTGTGGCTGCCGAGCTTGTATTCGCCGTCCGGCATGCCGGTGGCAGCGGTGGAATCGGTGACGCAATACAGGCAGGGGATCGAGCGCAACGCGACGCGAATGGCGCCAGGGTGCACGTGCAGCAAATCGGGGATCAGCTCGGCGTAACGCGCATGGGCCAGCGCCGCACCGACGATGCCGGGTTCGCGGTGATGCAGCGGGCTCATGGCGTTATAAAGGTGGGTGAAGCTGGTCGCACCGGCTTCGAGGGCCTTGACCCCTTCTTCGTAGCTGCCCAACGTGTGGCCGATTTGCAGGCGCACCCCTTGGGACGCCAGGGCTTTGATCAGCTCGACATGCCCGGCGATCTCCGGTGCGATGGTGATGACCTTGATCGGCGCCAGACTCAGATAGTGCTCGACTTCGCTCAGCAGCGCGGCGTGGGCGTGGTTAGGTTGCGCGCCGAGTTTTCCCGGATTGATGTAGGGGCCTTCCAGATGCACGCCCAACACCCGGGCCGTTTCTGACGCCCGACGCTGACAATACCCGCCCAGCTGTTCCAGGATCTGACCGATCTCAACGGCGGGGGCGGTCATGGTCGTGGCCAGCATCGACGTGGTGCCGAAACGCAGGTGCGTGCGGGCGATAGTGGCGAACCCTTCGGCGCCTTCCATGATGTCGCTGCCTCCGCCACCGTGGACGTGCAAGTCAATGAAACCCGGTAGAACGTAAGGCAGGTCGTTGTCCTGCGGGTCGCAGGGCGTGCCATCAATGCGCGTTACCCGGCCGTCGCGGTGCTGCAACTGACCGCGAATCCAGCCGTCAGGGGCAAGGATGTTGAACTCGGACATGCAGGCTCCGTTCGGGGTTATCTGGGGCGCTACTTACCGGCGCAGTTCGGCGACGAAATCGTAGTAATCGTCGCGGCAATAGGTGTCGGTCAGTTCGATGGGCGTGTTGTCGGCGAGGTAGCCAATCCGGGTCATCAGCAGCATGGCGGTGCCAGTTTCGAGGCCGACCAGCGCGGCCATTTCCGCCGAGGCATTGATCGCGCGGATGTGTTGCAGGGCGCGCACCACCGGGCGACCGATGGCATCCAGATGCGCGTACAGCGAATCGCCGATGGCCTCGGGTTCTGGCAACAGGGCTGCGGGCAGCGCGCTCAGTTCGACCGCCATGACGATGCCATCAGCCTTGCGCAGACGTTTGAGCCGGGCAACTTTCGCGGCGGGCGACAGGCTCAGGCGGATCAGCTCTTCGTGGGTCGGCAATGTGATATCGCGCTCCAGCCACTGGGAACTGGGCGTGAAACCCTTGAGCCGCAGCATCTCGCTAAAGCTGGAGAGACGGGACAGCGGCTGTTCGAGGCGCGGCGTGATGAACGTGCCCGAACCCTGGCTGCGGCGGATCAGGCCTTGTTCCAGCAGAATTTCCAGTGCCTTGCGCGCCGTGACTCGGGAAATGTTCAGGCTCTCGCTGAGGCTGCGTTCCGAGGGCAACGCCTGCTCGGCCTTCCATTGACCGGCATGAATCGCCGCCTCCAGATTGCGCGCCAGTTGCAAATAAAGCGGTGTGGGCTGGCTGTCGTCAGGACGCAGGGAGAGGATCGAATTCATGGAAGGCGGGCCGAGGTGGATTGGAATTATGTTCGGAGAATGCATCCGAAAGTAATACCACTTGCATACCACGTCAACGGGATTGGTATCAAAGGGGAGGGTTTTTGGTCACGGGGTTGTGACGTTTGGACGTCAAGGAAATGTTGCCAGAGGTCGATTGGAATGCTGACTGCTGTTGATTCTGGCCGAAGGCCGTAGGAGCAAGCTTGCTCGCGATCTGCCGCGCAGCGGCAGCAAAATCGGTATGCGCGGTGCATCAGGAGGAACGGTGTCGTCTGGTTTGGCTGCCGCTTCGCGCCAGATCGTCGGCAAGGTGGAGCGCCACCCCGGCGACTCCTACGCCTTCGGCAGAAGCAGTCCGCGTCGAGTGGTATCTGAATGGCCTACGGCCGAATCTCGATCATCGTGCCGTCTTTCACCAGATCCCAGACTTCACGAATGTCGCTGTTCTTCATGGCGATGCAGCCATTGGTCCAGTCCAGCGTGTGGAAATACCACTCGGGGTAGTCTTCGTTGATTGGCGTGCCGTGGATCATGATCATGCTGCCCGGGTTCACGCCTTCGCGGCGGGCGCGGGCGGAGTCGGCGATGTTGGGGTAAGAAATGTGCATCGACAAGTTGAACGCGTCGCTGGTCTTGCGCCAGTCCAGCCAATAAAAGCCTTCCGGGGTGCGTTGGTCACCCTCTTGCAGCTTCGGCCCTTTTGGCGCCTTGCCCAGCGAGATGCGGTAGGTTTTCAGTGCCTCGCCCTTGCTCATCAATTGCAACTGATGTGCTGATTTGAGCACCAACACCTTGTCGATGGCGCGGGCGCTGATGTCCTGGGTGTCCACCACCTTACCGTCGACGAATTTCTGCTCGCTACCCTTGGGCACGATGGTCTGAGTGAAGGCGGCCTGGGACAACGGAACGACCAGCAGGCATAGAACGGCAAGCAACCAACGCATTTTCAACGGTATCCCTGAACCCTGCGCTCAGCGGCGCGGGGTCATCTGGTCAAGAGGTTTTGAGAGGGGGCACGACAGTCAGGCAATCGGTATGCACCGGGAATTCTTGACGCCGCCGGTCTGCAAAAAAATACTCCAGCGTACGTCTCACGGTGTTGAATGCCAGTTCCGACCACGGAATGTCCGCCTCGTCGAACAGCTTCACCTCAAGGCTCTCGACCCCGGCGGCAAACTCCGCGCTGGCCATGTTGGCGCGGTAGAAAATGTGCACCTGGCTGATGTGCGGCACGTCGATCATGGCATAAAGGTGCAAGTCGTCCAGCACGGCGCAGGCTTCTTCGACGGTCTCCCGGCGCGCGGCCTGATCGACGCTTTCGCCGTTCTCCATGAAACCGGCGGGCAGGGTCCAGTAACCCAGGCGCGGCTCGATGGCGCGACGACACAGCAGCACCTTGCCTTCCCAGAGCGGCAATACCCCCGCCACGATGTTCGGATTCTGGTAATGAATAGTGTGACAGTGGTCGCACACATAACGCAGACGCGTATCGCCTTCGGGGATGCGCTGGCTGACCTGTTCGCCGCAGTGGCTGCAGAATTTCATGATCGAATCGGGTTCCTGAAGTCAGCGGCTATCTTGGCGTGTGGCGCGGGTGGTCGGCAAGCGATGTGTTGTTTCCGACACGCTGGCTGTCGCCCCTGGGGTTGGGCGTGTCGGCGCTTTGGTGCATGATGCGGGTCAGGCAATCGACCGAGAATTCCCATGCTGGACGAGCTACTTCGCCGTATGAGCAGCCACACGCCGCAGCCTCTGGAGATGGACGCAGGGTTCTCCGAGGCCGCGGTGCTCATGCCTATTACCCGCAGCGACGAGCCGGAACTGGTGCTGACCCTGCGCGCCAGCGGGCTGTCGACCCATGGCGGTGAAGTGGCGTTCCCAGGCGGACGACGAGACCCTGAAGACCCTGATCTGGTGTTCACCGCCTTACGCGAGGCTGAAGAGGAAATCGGCTTGCCGCCGGGCCTCGTCGAAGTCGTTGGCCCATTGAGTCCGCTGATTTCCAAGCACGGCCTGAAAGTCACGCCTTACGTCGGCATCATCCCCGATTACGTCGAATACAAACCCAATGACGGCGAGATCGCTGCCGTGTTCAGCGTGCCGCTTGAATTTTTCCGCGAAGACGCCCGCGAACATACGCACCGCATCGATTATCAGGGGCGCAGTTGGTACGTGCCGAGCTACCGGTTTGGCGAGTACAAGATCTGGGGTTTGAGCGCGATCATGATCGTGGAACTGATGAACGTGCTGTTCGACAGCAAGATCAGCCTGCATCATCCGCCCCAGCGTTCGTCCATCCTGACGCTGAAATCCTGATTTACCCGTTTCGCCCAACCGTGAGCCCCGCGCTCGACCCACGGCCGCAGAGCCGAGTCATGAGGAAGACACCATGAAATACCGCCTGGGCGATGCCCGCGTCGAAGCTCACCCGCAAAGCTGGATTGCCCCCACCGCCACCTTGATCGGCAAGGTTCGTTTGCAGGCCAACGCCAGCGTCTGGTTCGGTGCCGTGCTGCGGGGTGACAACGAGCTGATCGACATCGGCGAAAACAGCAACGTGCAAGATGGCACCGTGATGCACACCGACATGGGGTCGCCGCTGACCATCGGCAAGAACGTGACCATCGGCCACAACGTCATGCTTCACGGCTGCACGGTGGACGACAACACGCTGATCGGCATCAATTCGGTGATCCTCAACGGGGCGAAGATCGGCAAATACTGCCTCATCGGCGCCAATTCGCTGATCGGTGAAGGCAAGGTGATTCCGGACGGGTCGCTGGTCATGGGGTCGCCGGGCAAGATCGTGCGGGAACTGACCGAGGCGCAGAAGAAAATGCTCGAAGCCAGCGCCGCCCACTACGTTCACAACGCACAGCGTTACGCCCGCGATCTGGCGCCGCAGGAAGATTGATGGCCGCCGATCAACCTGTTCATGAAAAGCCCGTGCGCTCACCGTGCGTGAGCATCTGTGCACTGGATGACGCCGACATGTGCGTCGGCTGCCAGCGCACGGTCACGGAAATCACTGCCTGGAGCCGCATGAGCGACGACGAACGCCGCGCGGTGTTGGTGCTGTGCGACGAGCGCGCGCGGGCCAGTGGGTCGATGTTTTCGGTGGGCCAGGCTTAGCAATCTCTTCTGTAGGAGTGAGCTTGCTCGCGATAGCGTCTTCTCGGGCGATAGATATGAACCTGATGGAATGCCATCGCGAGCAAGCTCACTCCTACAGGACTTCTGCGAAGCACCGACTCATCCGTCACCCACCACACCCCATCCCCCGGCCTTCATGTTAAATTGCGCGCTTTTATGACCTGCGGTTACTCGCCTGTGGCGGGTTGCCCTCGATATCTGCTCCACGAGGACCTGAGATGACTCAAATCGGAACTCCACTGTCGCCGACCGCGACCCGCGTTTTGCTCTGCGGTTGCGGCGAGCTTGGCAAGGAAGTGGTGATCGAACTGCAACGCCTGGGCGTTGAAGTGATTGCCGTCGACCGTTACGCCAACGCTCCGGCCATGCAGGTCGCGCACCGCAGCCATGTGATCAACATGCTCGACGGCGCTGCACTGCGGGCTGTGATCGAAGCGGAGAAACCGCATTACATCGTCCCGGAAATCGAAGCCATCGCCACCGCGACGCTGGTCGAACTGGAAGCCGAAGGCTTCACCGTGATCCCGACCGCGCGCGCCACGCAGCTGACCATGAACCGCGAAGGCATCCGCCGTCTGGCCGCTGAAGAGCTGGACCTGCCGACCTCGCCCTATCACTTTGCCGACAGCTTCGAAGATTACAAGAAGGCCGTCGATGACCTGGGTTTCCCGTGCGTCGTCAAACCGGTCATGAGCTCGTCGGGCAAAGGCCAGAGCCTGCTGAAAACCGAGGCTGACGTTCAGAAGGCCTGGGATTACGCCCAAGAAGGCGGCCGTGCGGGCAAAGGCCGCGTGATTATCGAAGGCTTCATCGACTTCGATTACGAGATCACCCTGCTGACCGTGCGCCACGTCGGCGGCACCACTTTCTGCGCGCCGGTAGGCCATCGTCAAGAGAAGGGCGACTACCAGGAATCCTGGCAGCCACAGGCCATGAGCCCGGCGGCGCTGGCGGAATCCGAGCGTGTGGCCAAGGCCGTGACCGAAGCGTTGGGTGGTCGTGGCCTGTTTGGCGTCGAGCTGTTCATCAAGGGCGATCAGGTGTGGTTCAGCGAAGTCTCGCCGCGCCCGCACGACACCGGTCTGGTGACGCTGATTTCCCAGGACCTGTCGCAGTTCGCGCTGCACGCCCGCGCCATTCTCGGCCTGCCGATCCCGTTGATTCGTCAGTTCGGTCCGTCGGCTTCGGCGGTGATTCTGGTGGAAGGTCAATCGACCCAGACCGCGTTCGCCAATCTGGAGCAAGCCCTGAGCGAGCCCGACACCGCGCTGCGTCTGTTCGGCAAGCCGGAAGTCAACGGTCAGCGCCGCATGGGCGTCGCCCTGGCACGCGACGAATCGATCGAAGCCGCCCGCCGCAAGGCGACCCGCGCGTCGATGGCGGTGAAAGTGCAGTTGTAAGGCTGTCCCGCAAATAAAAACGGCGCCCTTAAAGGCGCCGTTTTTGTTTGTGTTACCTGAGCATTGGGCTCCATCTCTGTGGGAGCGAATTCATTCGCGAGACGTGGGTTCAGGCGGCGCATATGTGTTGCCTGAACCACCTTCGCGAATAAATTCGCTCCCACAGGTGGTGTTGCCAGCTCAAAACCGGGGGGGCATTCCCTCAGTTTTGATCCAGATATGTCTTCCAGGGCCGCGCGCACTCAAGCAATCGTATCCAGATCCGCATGCCGCGTTTCTTTCAGGCACAGCACGGCTATCAGACTCAACAACGCTGCCGCCGAGACGTAACCGCCGACCCAGCTCAAACCGCCCATCTCCACCAATTGCTGGGCGAAGAACGGCGCCACCGAGGCGCCGACGATCCCGCCAATGTTGTAGGCCGCCGACGCGCCGGTGTAGCGCACGCGGGTCGGGAACAGTTCAGGCAACATCGCGCCCATCGGGGCGAAGGTCACGCCCATCAGGAACAGCTCGATGGACAGAAATAGCGTCACCGCCCACGTGGTGCCGTGAGTCAGCAACGGCTGCATCAGAAAACCCGACAGAATGGCCAGCACGCCGCCGATGATCAACACCGGTTTGCGCCCGAAACGGTCACTCGCCCAGGCCGACAGCGGGGTGGCCAAGGCCATGAACAACACCGCAAAGCACAGCATGGCAAGAAAGGATTCGCGGCTGTAGCCCAGGGATTTCACCCCGTAGCTCAGGGAGAACACCGTCGAGATGTAGAACAGCGCGTAGCACACCACCATCGACGCGGCGCCCAACAGCATCGGCGCCCAGTATTGCGAAAACAGCTCGGCAATCGGCATCTTCAAGCGCTCGTGATTAGCGATGGCCTTGGCGAAGACCGGCGTTTCTTCCAGCTTCAAGCGCACATACAGGCCGATCACCACCAGCACGGCGCTGAGCAGGAACGGAATGCGCCAGCCCCAGGAGCGGAACTGTTCGTCGCTCAGCGTGACGGCCAGGGTCAGGAACAGGCCGTTGGCCGCCAGAAACCCGATCGATGGACCGAGTTGCGGAAACATCCCGAACCACGCCCGCTTGCCTTTGGGGGCGTTTTCGGTGGCCAGCAACGCTGCGCCGCCCCATTCGCCGCCGAGCCCCAGACCTTGGCCGAAACGCAGCACGCATAGCAAAATCGGCGCCCATGAACCGATGGCTTCATAGCCCGGCAGCACGCCGATCAACGTGGTGCAGATGCCCATCAACAGCAACGAAGCCACCAGCGTGGATTTGCGGCCAATGCGGTCGCCGAAGTGACCGAACAGCAACGAGCCCAGTGGACGAGCGAGAAAGGCGATGCCGAACGTCAGAAACGCCGACAGCATCTGTGCGGTGCTGGAGGTCTGCGGGAAGAACACCGGCCCGATCACCAGGGCCGCGGCTGTGGCGTAGACGTAGAAGTCGTAGAACTCGATGGCCGTGCCGATGAAGCTGGCGGTGGCCACGCGGGCGGCGGAATTGGCGGGCGGTGCCGCGCTTTCGCCGCTTGGCGGAAAGGTGGAGGTGCTGGTCATGCGGGTATCCCTGGCAGTCATCTTGCCTGTCAGCGGGGGACAAAACGTCCGGCGCGCTGGGGCAATCGTTAATTGTTTTTGGGTACAGCGCTGAACAGACTAGCCCCGAATGTTGAGGCGGCGACAATGCTCGGGATGTGAGCGGTGTGAAGACGTCAGGCTGAGTGACTGGCCGACTCTCGCATCGTGCGGGTAGCACGCGGGTCGGCGGGGCTGGGTAAGCGGCTCGATTATAGGAAGGGCGGCAGCGCGGAAACAAGTGTTTCAGGCTTGTTGCGCGCCTCAGGTCACGTCTTTGGTCCGGGTGTTCTGCCACATCAGGACGCGGGTGACCCGGTTGTCCTCGGTTTCCAGCGTTTCGAGGCGGTACGGCCCGATCTTCAGGCACACCGAGCTGTCGGGAATGGTTTCCAGCGCTTCGGTGATCAGGCCGTTGAGGGTCTTGGGGCCGTCCGCCGGCAGGTGCCAGCCCAGGCTCTTGTTCAGGTCGCGGATCGAGGCCGCGCCTTCCACCACCAGACGGCCGTCCGGCTGCGGGTGAATGTGCGGGTTGTCGAGGGATTGCTCGCTTTCGAATTCTCCGACGATCTCTTCGAGAATGTCTTCCAGGCTGACGATGCCCAACACTTCGCCGTACTCGTCCACCACCACGCCCATGCGCCGCTGCTGCTTGTGAAAGTTCAGCAACTGCATCTGCAATGGCGTGCTTTCGGGAACGAAATAGGGCTCGTAGCACGCCGCTTTCAGCGCTTCCTTGGTCAACTGACCGCGTGGTAGCAGGTGGCTGATCATGCGTGTGTTGAGCACGCCTTCGACCTGATTAATGTCGTTGTGATAGACCGGCAGGCGCGTGTGGCGGGATATGATCAGCTTGTCGACGATCTCTTCAATCGTGTCATCGAGGTTGATGCCATCCACTTCGCTGCGCGGAACGAGGATGTCGTTGACCGTCATGCTGTCCAGCGCGTGAATCCCGGAAATCACCCGGGAGCGGCCGAACTGGCTTTCGTTGTCCTGGTAGACCGTCGGCCCCATGTCGTCGTCATCGGCCACGCTGTCCGGGCGACGTTTGGAGAGAAACGGGCGCAGCAGCACCTTGGCGATGTTTTTGTACAGCCAGGTCAGCGGCCGCAGCAGGCGCATGGGGATGCGCAGCACGTTATTGCCCAGCAGCAAAATCGCTTCCGGGCGGCGGGCAGCGAGTTTGCGCGGAATGAATTCGGTGACGATCACCAGCAGGCTGGCGACGGCAACCCAGGCGATCAGGGGGCCGTGGTAGTACCAGCGACTGATCGCCAGCAGGGTGGCAAGCACCGTGATCAGGACTTTGAGCAGCGTGTTGCCGAGAATCAGGCTATTCAGATTGAACGCCAGCACCGGTTTGGGCGGCTCGGTCGAGCGCGGGTTGATGCGCACCGCGCGCAAGTTGTAGTGCGCCGCCTCGACCGCCGTGAACAGCGCGGACCACAGCGTGAGCAGGACTAGGAGCGCGAGCATCGTGCCGTTGGGCAGGTTTTCCATGGTCGGCGCCTGTCAGATGTGCAGGATGTATTCGCGTACGAGTTTGCTGCCGAAATAGGCCAGCATCAGCAGCAGGAAACCGCCCAGCGTCCAGCGAATCGCTTTGTGACCGCGCCAGCCCAGACGGGTGCGGCCCCATAGCAGGACGCTGAACACAATCCACGCGAGGATCGACAGCAGGGTCTTGTGCACCAGGTGTTGGGCGAAGAGGTTCTCAACGAACAGCCAGCCGGAAATCAGCGACATCGACAGCAGCGTCCAGCCGGCCCACAGGAAGCCGAACAGCAGGCTTTCCATGGTTTGCAGTGGCGGGAAATTCTTGATCAGCCCGGAGGGGTGCTTGTTCTTGAGCTGCCGGTTCTGCAACAGCAGCAACAGCGCCTGAAACACGGCGATCGTGAACATGCCGTAGGCCAGGATCGACAGCAGGATATGCCCGATCAGCCCCTGTTCACCGAGGATCGGCTGCAGGGTGCCGCTGGGGGCGAATTGCGCCATCAGGGTCGTCAACAGACCCAAGGGGAACAACAGGATCAGCAGAATTTCCACCGGGATGCGAATGCACGCCAGCATGGTCACGATGATCACGGCGACGGCGATCAGGCTGGCGGCGCTGAAAAAGTCCAGACCGAGGCCGATAGGGCGCACCAATTGACCGAAAAGCGCACTGGCCTGACAGGCGACGGCAAGGGTGCCGATCAGGCACAACAGCCATTTGTCGGCCTTCTTGCCCTGGCGCAGGCGAATACCTTGATAGAGGGTCGCAGCGGCGTAGAGCACGGCGGCGACGAGGCTGAATAGCAAACTCGGTGACAAGGGGAACATAGATCCTGATGGGCGTGCCCGAAAGCCGCTGAGTTTGGCATAGAACCAACCGTGCACGAAAGACCACAGAAGCAGACGTCATGGTGTCCGAGCGCCGGACTCTTCGCTATAATCCGCGACCTGCTCAAGCCACAGGCTCGCGGAGCGCTGTTTCTTCTATATAGGTGTCGGATTCGAACACCTCATATGGAGCCATGAAAGGCACAGCGCCGCACTCACTGGGGTTCGCACGAACTCAAAGGATCACGCATGTTTGAAAATCTGACAGATCGTCTCTCACAGACGCTGCGCCAAGTCACCGGCAAGGCCAAGCTGACCGAGGACAACATCAAGGACACTCTGCGTGAAGTGCGTATGGCGCTGCTCGAAGCCGACGTCGCCTTGCCAGTGGTCAAGGATTTCGTCAACCGCATCAAGGAACGCGCGGTCGGCACCGAGGTGTCGCGCAGCCTGACGCCGGGCCAGGCGTTCGTGAAGATCGTCCAGGCCGAGTTGGAAGAGATGATGGGGGCGGCCAACGAAGAGCTGAGCCTCAATGTCACGCCGCCGGCGGTCATTCTGATGGCGGGTCTGCAAGGTGCGGGTAAAACCACCACCGCAGGCAAGCTGGCGAAATTCCTCAAGGAACGCAAAAAGAAAACCGTGATGGTGGTCTCGGCGGACGTTTACCGTCCGGCGGCGATCAAGCAGCTGGAAACCCTGGCCAACGACATTGGCGTGACGTTCTTCCCGTCCGACATCAGCCAGAAGCCAGTAGCGATCGCTGAAGCGGCCATCAAAGAAGCCAGGCTGAAATTCATTGACGTCGTGATCCTCGACACCGCTGGCCGTCTGCACATCGACGCCGAGATGATGGGCGAGATCCAGGCGTTGCACGCGGCGGTGAAACCGGCCGAGACGCTGTTCGTGGTCGACGCTATGACCGGTCAGGACGCCGCCAACACCGCCAAGGCCTTTGGTGACGCGCTGCCGCTGACCGGCGTGATCCTGACCAAAGTCGACGGCGACGCCCGTGGCGGTGCCGCGCTGTCCGTTCGTGCCATCACCGGCAAGCCGATCAAGTTCATCGGTATGGGCGAGAAGAGCGAGGCGCTGGAGCCGTTCCACCCTGACCGTATCGCTTCGCGCATCCTGGGCATGGGTGACGTACTCAGCCTGATCGAACAGGCCGAGCAGACCCTCGACAAGGAAAAGGCCGACAAACTGGCCAAGAAGCTGAAGAAAGGGAAGGGCTTCGACCTTGAGGACTTCCGCGATCAGCTGCAACAGATGAAGAACATGGGCGGCCTCGGCGGCCTCATGGACAAACTGCCCAGCATCGGTGGCATGAACCTGTCACAGATGGGCAACGCACAGAACGTGGCCGAGAAGCAGTTCAAGCAAATGGAAGCCATCATCAACTCCATGACCCCGGCCGAGCGCCGTGACCCTGAGCTGATCAGCGGTTCGCGCAAACGCCGCATTGCCATGGGTTCCGGCACCCAGGTGCAGGACATCGGGCGTCTGATCAAGCAGCACAAGCAGATGCAGAAGATGATGAAGAAATTCTCGACCAAAGGCGGCATGGCCAAAATGATGCGCGGCATGGGCGGCATGCTGCCCGGCGGCGGCATGCCCAAGATGTGATTCACGCCGCGCGGAGCACGGCTTCGCGCGTCCTTCTTTGGGAAAATCTTCCCACTGGCCTGCTTCGGCAGGCGCTTAATGGCCGTCGACGCAGGCGGCTCCACGGCAGATCTTGATGGCCTTGCGGTTCGCGCCGGAAAAAGTCATTTGCAAAAGTCCGGATATTCCTTAGAATATGCGGCCTTTCGGGCACCCATGCCCGCTGTGCATCTTAGATTTGCAGCACCGACTACAGGAACTTTGTTCAATGCTAACAATCCGTCTTGCCCTTGGCGGCTCCAAAAAGCGCCCGTTCTACCACCTGACTGTGACCGACAGCCGTAACCCACGCGACGGTTCGCACAAGGAACAAATCGGTTTCTTCAACCCGGTTGCCCGTGGTCAGGAAATCCGTCTGTCCGTGAACCAAGAGCGTCTGAACTACTGGCTCAGCGTTGGTGCACAACCTTCTGAGCGTGTTGCTTCGCTGTTGAAGGAATCTGCTAAGGCTGCGGCCTGAGCAATATGAACGCGACGCCAGCTTCTGCCGACGATCTCATCGTCATCGGCAAGATTTATTCGGTACATGGCGTTCGCGGCGAAGTGAAGGTGTATTCCTTTACTGATCCGACTGAAAACCTGTTGCAGTACAAGACCTGGACGCTCAAGCGCGAAGGGAGTGTGAAGCAGGTTGAGCTGGTCAGCGGGCGCGGGAGCGACAAGTTCCTGGTCGCGAAGCTCAAGGGTCTCGATGATCGTGAAGAAGCTCGTCTTCTTGCCGGTTATGAGATCTGCGTGCAACGCAGCATGCTTCCTGATCTGACCGACGGCGAGTACTACTGGTACCAGCTCGTGGGTTTGAAGGTTATCGACCACCTTGGGCAATTGCTCGGGAAAATCGATCATCTTCTGGAAACCGGCTCGAACGATGTAATGGTGGTCAAGCCCTGCGCAGGCAGTCTGGATGATCGCGAACGCTTGTTGCCCTACACAGAGCAATGTGTGTTGGCCATCGATCTGGTTGCAGGCGAGATGAAGGTGGATTGGGACGCGGATTTCTAAGCAATGGCGAGCCTGCGCATAGAAGTCATCAGTTTGTTTCCCGAGATGTTTTCCGCCATCAGCGAATACGGCATTACCAGCCGTGCGGTGAAACAGGGGCTGTTGCAGCTGACCTGTTGGAATCCGCGGGACTACACCACGGATCGGCATCACACTGTGGACGATCGCCCGTTTGGCGGTGGCCCTGGCATGGTGATGAAGATCAAGCCTCTGGAAGATGCACTGGTTCAGGCCAGGCAAGCAGCAGGGGAGGCGGCGAAGGTGATTTACCTGTCGCCACAAGGCCGCAAGCTGGATCAGTCTGCGGTGCGCGAGTTGGCACAGGAAGAAGCACTCATCCTGATTGCCGGTCGTTATGAAGGCATTGACGAGCGCTTTATTGAGGCTCATGTCGATGAAGAGTGGTCGATTGGAGACTATGTGTTGTCTGGCGGCGAGCTGCCGGCCATGGTCCTGATAGATGCGGTTACGCGACTGCTGCCTGGAGCTTTAGGGCATGTAGATTCCGCGGAGGAAGATTCCTTCACGGATGGTCTGCTGGATTGCCCGCACTACACCCGACCGGAGGTGTATGCGGATCAGCGTGTTCCCGACGTGTTGCTAAGTGGCAATCACGCACACATCCGGCGTTGGCGTTTACAGCAGTCCCTTGGGCGGACCTATGAACGACGCGCCGATCTTCTGGAAAGCCGCTCGCTTTCTGGAGAAGAGAAGAAGCTGCTGGCGGAATACCTCCGCGAGCGGGACGATAGTTAACGTATCGATGGTAAATCCGACTGATTTACCTTAGGAGCACAGCATGACTAACAAAATCATTCTTGCACTCGAAGCAGAGCAGATGACCAAAGAGATCCCTCCCTTTGCCCCGGGCGACACCATTGTCGTTCAGGTGAAAGTGAAGGAAGGCGACCGTTCGCGTCTGCAAGCGTTCGAAGGCGTTGTAATTGCCAAGCGTAACCGTGGTGTGAACAGTGCTTTCACTGTTCGCAAGATCTCCAACGGTGTTGGCGTTGAGCGTACTTTCCAGACCTACAGCCCGCAAATCGACAGCATGGCTGTGAAACGTCGCGGTGACGTTCGCAAGGCCAAACTGTACTACCTGCGTGACCTGTCCGGTAAAGCAGCTCGCATCAAGGAAAAACTGGTTTAATCCCAGTCTTCCGATGCAAAAAGAAGCAGCCTACGGGCTGCTTTTTTTATGCCTGACGAAAACACCCAGGCGGTACGGGTCTTTCGCAGGCATGAGCGTTTTGTATCGCCATGGGAGATGTGAAAGACTCCCCTCTGTTTTCCCTCGCTCAAGTCTGATCCCATGCCCGCCTTAGACCACCCCATGATCGACCGCTTCCTCGACGCCCTGTGGCTGGAGAAAGGGCTGTCCGACAACACCCGCGATTCCTACCGCAGCGACTTGGCGCTGTTCAATGGCTGGTTACAGGAGCGCGGCATCGACCTCATGACCGTCGGCCGTGGTGTGATTTTCGATCACCTGGCCTGGCGCGTAGACAACGGCTACAAAGCGCGTTCGTCCGCGCGTTTTCTCTCCGGCGTGCGTGGCTTTTATCGGTACTTGTTGCGAGAAAAGCTGATCGCCGTCGACCCCACGCTACAGGTCGACATGCCTCAGCTGGGCAAGCCGCTGCCCAAGTCGTTGTCCGAGGCCGACGTGGAGTCTTTACTGGCCGCACCTGACCTGAGTGAAGCCATCGGCCAGCGCGACCGGGCGATGCTTGAGGTGCTCTATGCCTGCGGGTTGCGGGTCACGGAACTGGTGAGCCTGACCCTCGAACAGGTCAACTTGCGTCAAGGCGTGTTGCGCATCATGGGCAAAGGCAGCAAAGAGCGTCTGGTGCCGATGGGGGAGGAGGCGATTGTCTGGGTCGAGCGCTACCTGCGCGACGGCCGACAGGAACTGCTCAATGGCCGCCCCAGTGACGTGCTGTTTCCCAGTCAACGCGGCGAACAAATGACCCGCCAGACGTTCTGGCACCGGATCAAGCTGCAGGCCAAAGTCGCGGGGATCGGCAAATCTCTGTCGCCACACACCTTGCGCCATGCTTTCGCCACGCATTTGCTCAATCATGGGGCTGATCTTCGCGTTGTGCAGATGCTGCTGGGGCACAGCGATTTGTCCACCACGCAGATCTACACCCACATCGCTCGGGCCCGCCTACAAGAGCTGCATGCAAAACACCACCCTCGCGGGTAAGTTTGCGGCCGGAATTTACGACGAGTCTTACATCAGTCGGCGTCGGTCTCGCGGGCCTTATGTGATAGGCTTTGCCGGTTTCGCAGATTGGAGCCTGAAAACCTCCCCGGCATGCCCGCGGTTACCGTTTTCAAACCCGCCCGTCTGCCCACCGCTCGAGGAGTTTTCATGCGCGTGACTCGTTTTATCAGTGCAGCCGCCGTAGTGCTCGCTAGTACGTTCAGCCTGTTCGCCCACGCCGATGACGCGTCCGACAAGGCCATCCGCAAGACCCTGGAATCGCTGAACCTGGAAATCCCGGTTGAGAGCATTTCCAGCAGCCCGCTCAACGGCCTGTACGAGGTCAACCTCAAAGGCGGTCGTGTACTCTACGCCAGCGCTGACGGTCAGTTTGTGATGCAGGGCAATCTGTATCAGATTCAGGGCGGCAAGCCGGTCAACCTGACCGAGAAGGTCGAGCGCCTGGCGATTTCCAAGACCATCAATGGCATCCCGACCGGTGAGATGGTGGTTTACCCGGCCATTGGCGAGACCAAATCGCACATCACCGTGTTCACCGACACCACCTGCCCGTACTGCCACAAACTGCACGGCGAAGTGCCTGAGCTGAACAAGCGCGGCATTGAAGTGCGTTACGTGGCGTTCCCGCGTCAGGGCCTGGGCTCTCCAGGTGACGAACAACTGCAAGCCGTCTGGTGCTCCAAGGATCGCCGCGACGCCATGGACCGCATGGTCGATGGCAAAAACATCAAGGCGCCGAAATGCGATAACCCTGTGACTCGCCAATTCGAGATCGGTCAGGCGATCGGTGTGAACGGCACGCCGGCCATCGTGCTGGCCGACGGTCAGGTGATTCCGGGTTATCAGCCTGCACCACAAGTGGCGAAACTGGCGCTGAGCGCCGTCAAGTAGTCCAATAAATCAGTTCAACAGCGAGCCGCACTGCCATGCGGCTGTTTCCACGGTCGGTTCAGCGCCGGTCGTTTTACGGGGAGTTCATAGTGAAACCGGTCAAAGTAGGCATCTGTGGGCTGGGTACTGTCGGTGGCGGTACCTTCAATGTGCTAAAGCGTAACGCCGAGGAGATTGCCCGCCGTGCCGGGCGTGGAATCGAAGTCGCGCAAATTGCCGTGCGTACACCAAACCCCAATTGCCAGATTACCGGTACCCCGACCACGACCGATGTGTTCGACGTGGCCAGCAACCCTGAAATCGACATCGTCATCGAGTTGATTGGCGGTTACACCGTGGCCCGCGAGCTGGTGCTCAAGGCCATCGAAAACGGCAAGCACGTGGTCACCGCCAACAAGGCGCTGATTGCTGTTCACGGTAACGAAATCTTCGCCAAGGCCCGCGAAAAGGGCGTCATCGTGGCCTTCGAAGCCGCAGTTGCTGGTGGCATCCCTGTGATCAAGGCCATTCGTGAAGGCCTGGCGGCCAACCGTATCAACTGGGTTGCGGGCATCATCAATGGCACCGGCAACTTCATCCTGACCGAGATGCGTGAGAAGGGCCGTACCTTCCCGGACGTGCTGGCTGAAGCCCAAGCGCTGGGTTATGCCGAAGCCGACCCGACGTTCGACGTCGAAGGCATCGACGCCGCGCACAAGCTGACCATTCTGGCGTCTATCGCGTTCGGTATCCCGCTGCAGTTCGACAAGGCTTATACCGAAGGCATCACCCAGCTGACCACCGCTGACGTGAACTACGCCGAGGCCTTGGGCTACCGCATCAAGCACCTGGGCGTGGCCCGCAGCACTCCGGCCGGTATCGAGTTGCGCGTACACCCGACCCTGATTCCGGCCGATCGCCTGATCGCCAACGTCAACGGCGTGATGAACGCGGTGATGGTCAACGGTGACGCAGCCGGTTCGACCCTGTTCTACGGCGCGGGCGCAGGTATGGAACCGACCGCTTCGTCCGTCGTTGCAGACCTGGTGGATGTGGTACGTGCCCTCACCACCGACCCTGAAAACCGCGTGCCGCACCTCGCCTTCCAGCCAGATTCGTTGTCGGCTCACCCGATCCTGCCGATCGAGAAGTGCGAGAGCGCTTACTACCTGCGCATTCAGGCGAAGGACCATCCGGGTGTTCTGGCTCAGGTTGCCAGCATCCTGTCCGAGCGCGGCATCAACATCGAATCGATCATGCAGAAAGAAGCCGAAGAGCAAGATGGCCTGGTGCCGATGATTCTGCTGACCCATCGCGTGGTCGAGCAGCGCATCAACGATGCCATTCAGGCACTGGAAGCGCTGGAAGGCGTGGCGGGCCCGGTCGTTCGTATTCGCGTCGAACATCTCAACTGACAGCAGCGGCAAGCGATAAGCTACAAGCTGCAAGAAAAAGCAGAATCACTTCGCGGTGAGCTTCAGACCGCAAGCTGCAAGTCGACGCTAAACGGCTTCCACTTGTAGCTTGCAGCTTAAAGCTCGCCGCTCAAACCGAAGGTTTGTTTATGCGCTATATCAGTACTCGCGGCCAGGCGCCGGCCCTGAATTTTGAAGACGTGCTGCTCGCCGGTCTTGCCACCGATGGCGGTCTGTACGTTCCTGAGAACCTGCCACGTTTCACCCAGGAAGAAATCGCGTCCTGGGCCGGTCTGCCGTATCACGAGCTGGCGTTCCGGGTGATGCGTCCGTTCGTCACCGGCAGCATTCCAGACGCTGATTTCAAGAAGATCCTTGAAGAAACGTACAGCGTGTTCGCCCACAGTGCCGTTGCGCCTCTGCGTCAGCTGAACAGCAACGAGTGGGTGATGGAGCTGTTCCACGGCCCGACCCTGGCGTTCAAGGATTTCGCCCTGCAACTGCTGGGTCGCCTGCTGGATTACGTGTTGGAAAAACGCGGCGAGCGCGTGGTGATCATCGGCGCGACGTCCGGTGACACCGGTTCTGCTGCCATCGAAGGCTGCCGTCGTTGCGACAACGTCGACATCTTCATCCTGCACCCGAACAAGCGTGTGTCGGACGTTCAGCGCCGCCAGATGACCACGATCTTCGGCGAGAACATCCACAACATCGCCATCGAAGGCAACTTCGATGACTGCCAGGAAATGGTCAAGAACAGCTTTGCCGACCAGAGCTTCCTGAAAGGTACGCGTCTTGTGGCCGTAAACTCGATCAACTGGGCGCGGATCATGGCTCAGATCGTTTACTACTTCCACGCGGCGCTGCAACTGGGTGGTCCTGCGCGTTCGGTCGCGTTCTCGGTGCCGACGGGTAACTTCGGCGACATTTTTGCCGGTTACCTGGCGCGCAATATGGGCCTGCCGATCAGCCAACTGATCGTGGCGACCAACCGCAACGACATCCTGCACCGCTTCATGAGCGGCAATCAGTACGTCAAGGAAACGCTGCACGCCACGCTGTCGCCGTCGATGGACATCATGGTGTCGTCAAACTTTGAACGTCTGCTGTTCGACATGCACGGTCGCAACGGTGCCGCGATTGCCGACCTGATGGCCAGCTTCAAGCAGGGTGGCGGTTTCAGCGTCGAAGAAGACCGCTGGACCGAAACCCGCAAGCTCTTCGATTCGCTGGCGGTCAGCGACGAACAGACCTGTGAAACCATCGCTGAAGTCTTCGCCAGCACCGGTGAAGTTCTTGACCCGCACACCGCGATTGGTGTGAAAGCGGCCCGCGATTGCCGTCGCAGCCTTGATACCCCGATGGTGATTCTGGGGACAGCGCACCCGGTCAAATTCCCGGAAGCCGTGCAAAAGGCCGGTGTAGGAAAAGCACTTGAGTTGCCTGCACATTTGTCTGATTTGTTTGAGCGCGATGAACGCTGCACCGTGCTGCCGAATGACCTGAAAGCCATGCAGGCGTTCGTCAGCCAGCACGGCAATCGCGGCAAGCCGCTTTAACGGTATCGCCGTGTAACAACTAAGGCCCGCCCCTCGGCGGGCCTTCTTGTTCATGCGTGCCACACTTGCGCGGAATTTCTTATTTTCGTGAACAAACAAGTGGCGGTATAAAACATGAACATGGACAGACAAGGAGTGCCCGTCCAGAACCGAATCTTTCGATACTTGCTGTGCGCATTGATGCTACTGGTGTGTGTCGGGAGCCGGGCAGGGCACGGAGCCGAAAAGCTTCCCTTCATTTTGGGCGAACCCTTCCTCAGCGTGCAGCCGATGCCGCTTGAGGCCGCCGAGCGTCAGTGGCTGGACCAGCGACAAGTGCTGCGTGTCGGTATTCCCATTGACGACTACGAACCTGTCGACATCACCAGCGACGGCAACCGCTATCAAGGCATCAGTGCAGATTATCTGAGCCTGATCGCTGCCAAGCTGGGCGTCTCCATGCACGTTACGGGCTTCGCCAAGCGCGATCAGGCCGTCGAGGCGTTGAAGACAGGCAAAGTCGACCTGTTGACCAGCGCCAGTGGGTTCGAACGCGGGATGTCAGACCTCGCCGTCACCCGCAATTACCTGACGGACAGGGCTGTGGTGGTAGGGCGCCGGGGAGATTTCACATTGTCCACTGCCTTAAGTGGCAAGCGCATTATCGCGCTGGACTGCTACGCCGATCCCGACCAACTGCAGCGACTGTATCCTGACAGCGATATTGTGCTTGCACCGACGTTGTTCAGCGCTGTAGAGGCGTTGACTCAAGGTGATGCCGACGCATTCGTCGGCAATGAAATAGTCGTGAATGCCTTCAAGTCGCTACGTCCCTACCTGGGTTTGCAAACCAGATTCGAGAGTTTGTTGCCTTTGGCGGGCTTCGGGTTCGCGACACGGGCAGAGGATACGACGCTGTTGGCGCTGTTGAACCGTTCACTCAATGATCTGGATGAGGCGGTGGACCGGAACATACAAAGTCGCTGGATACTTGACGAGGATGTCGAGGTCGCGCCTGGGCGGCGTATCCGACTCACTGCCGCCGAACGCCAGTGGGTTCGCAAACACTCGCAAGTCCGCATCGGTTCGACACAACATGCGCCCTATGTCTTTAAGGATGCCGACGGTCACTGGGTGGGGCTGAATATCGATATTCTTGACCGAATCTCGCGCATGACCGGCCTCAACTTCGTCCACCACGAGATGCCAAACCTCCATGCGGTACTGGAAGCGTTGTCGTCCGGGGCCGTTGACATGAATACCACTGTGGCGGAAACCGCAGAGCGCCGGGCGACGCTGTCGTTCAGTTACGCCTATGGCGGGAACAGTTGGGTGTACGTGACCCAAAAGGATAACGAGGGTCTCGTAAGCCTGGCCAACATGTCTGGAAAGGTACTGGCGATGCCTGCCCGTCACGCTCTTCTGGAATTCATTCGCGTCCGCTACCCAGACGTCCAACTGGTGATCGTGCCCTCCTACGTGGAGGCCCGGCGGTTGGTGGAGAGCGGAGGGGCAACGGCGACCATTCAGAATGAAGCGGCGGCCTGGACCTCGTCGATGCGCGGGCTGAAGGTGGCTGGCAGCGTGGAGGACATATGGTCGCCGGACCGGTTTGCAGTCATCAATTCCGAACCTGAGCTTTTGAGCATTCTGAACAAGGCACTGGATGAATTCCCCGTGGCCGAGATGCGGGCGATTCGCGCGAAATGGCTGGGGGGAATCATGGGTCAATCCACGCTGTGGGAGCGGATTCCCCATTGGGTGTTTTGGCTGCTGGCGGTGGTGTTATCAGGCGTATTGGTTTCGCTCTATTGGAAAATTCGGTTGACGGACCAGATACGGCAACGGCTGATCGCCGAAGTGCAGCTCAACGATCAACTGGCGTTCAAGCGTGCGTTGATGGACGGTATTCCTGAGCCGATGTATGTCCGGGATCTCCAGGGTCGTCTCGTGTTCTGCAACCGTAGCTATGAGGACAGTTTCGGTATCAGCTATGAACAGATGAATGGTCGGCGCCTGATCGATGTCGATCTGATCCCACGAGACGCTGCCGAGGCGATGCACGCGAGTTACATGAATCTATTCACGACTCATCAACCGCTGCTGACCGAGCGCAGTTTCACGCTGTCCGGTCGCGCCATTAAAGCGTCTCAGTGGGCGGTGCCGTTCTATGACGCAGGCGGACAGTTGCAGGGCTTGCTGGGGGGCTGGCTCGATCTCAGCGAGGCCAAGGGTCTGACGCCGAGCGCGACGCGGTCGTCAAAAGACTGAATTCTGTCTGTCACATTGGGCAGGCATGCTCCAGTGACAAAGGGGGTGACGATCAACCCGCTCACGGTAAACCCTCGAAGCGGAAAAGAACTTTCCGCTTCTGCCGATGGTCATTGATAAGCACCTTTGCATTCAAACTGTTGAGTGGTGATCCAGATGGAAAATATCAGCTTGTTGTTAAGCGAAGCACTGGCACCTTATGAGGCCAGCCTGGGCGCTGCCGGTGTAAATGGCGAGCGTCTGGTGACGCTGAAAAATGCAGCCGGTGCGATCGTGATCGAACGCGTCTATTCCGCTGCCCAGTTGTGTGACAAGCGCCAGCTGACCGACGTGGTCGACGGGCTTCATCGCGATTTGATGGTCGCCGAGGGGCGTATCGAGCCTTGCGTCATCGCCGCGATGCGAAATGCGACACAGGTCAACAATTTTGCCGCCCGTCAGGGTTTTGTCTGAGGAACGGGGAACCTTATCCATTACATAGGCTCCTATCCATTACGGCAGGTGCAGGCATTGTGCTCCGGTGTTTATGTTGCCTGCCGTACGGGTCCAAGATGGACCACGGTTGACCCCGAGTAGTCTCCCCGCTGCTCGGGGTTTCTTTTTGCCTGTCGTTTGTCAGTTTTGCGCGTCGTCGAAAAACGTCTGCGCGTCCTGCAGGTATTGGCGCTTGTCGACCATCCATTCGGCGTAGAACGAGATCAGCTTGGTGGTCCGCAACGTGCGCATCTCGCGATTGATGATCTCGATGGCTTCGCGGCCCTTGTCGGTCTTCGAGCAGCCGATGTGCGCGAACTGGTACTTGGGCGCATCCTTGATCGGGAAAAACTCCAGCTCTTCCAGCGCAATGCCCTGCTGCTGGGCGTGATACCGCGCTTCGGGCCAGTAGCTGATGATGGCCTGGAAACGGTCCAGCCGTTCCATCTGCAACATGCTGCCCACCGCCGCGTTGCCGTAATGCAGAATCAGGCTCTCGGGTTGGGTGGTCGTCTTGAGAATCTTATCGATGGTCGGACCGTAGCTGCGCTCGGCCACAATACCGGTCTTGACCGTGTTGGCGTTCAGCAGGGCCGCCAGATCAAGATGCCCATCGGCATCGAGAAATGGCGCAAACATCGCGTGATTTCGCCGTTCGATCGTCACCCCGTTGCCAGGCGTGGCGTAGGTCGGGATCGAGAACAGAATGGTCTTCGCACGTTCTGCCGTCCACAACAGCGTCGGGTCACAGGCGAAGACGTCCGGGTCCCGGAGCATCTGTGTGCCCCGCGCACGGTTCACGTGCATGATCTGGTGGTTGTATTCCGGCATCTGCGCAATCAGTTCAGGCATCAGCTTGTCGATGGCGCCCTGGCCTGCTTGCGGGCCGGCGAAAATGGTCAGGGGAGGGAAGTCCCGAAGCAGCCAGGTCAGCGTTTCCTTCGCGTCTGCGGTTCCGGGTGTCGCACTCAGTGCCGAAGCGATCAGCAGGGCGAAAACACCGGACGGGCGAATGTGTGCGTAACGATTGACCATCCGTCGAGGTAAATCCTGAAAATACTGACTGAGGTTTAAGCCGCGATCACCCCGATCCGACGGGTCTGATTTCGCAACGGCCCACGCTGTGAACTTCATGCTAGAGGGTCTCGCATCAACGTATCGGCGTTGTGGATCATTTGTTTAACACTCGTCACCCTGGGTTGAGTAAAGCAGCCTGACAAATGCGCGCACGCTGATTTTCATGTCGCCATGACGATCAATCATCGAGTCTGGTCGTTCAACGGGACGTGCATCGGTTAGACTTGGCGCCTTTCCCGTCCTTAGAAGCCCGTTCATGGCCCAGCCGTCCACGACCTACAAATTCGAACTGAACCTCACTGACCTCGACCGTGGGGTGTACGAAAACGTCAAACAGACCATCGCCCGCCACCCGTCGGAAACCGAAGAGCGCATGGCCGTGCGTCTGTTGGCCTACGCGTTCTGGTATAGCGAACACCTGTCGTTCGGACGTGGTCTGTCGGACGTCGACGAACCTGCCTTGTGGGAAAAAAGCCTGGATGACCGCGTACTGCACTGGATCGAAGTCGGCCAACCCGATGCTGACCGGCTGACGTGGTGCTCCCGCCGTACCGAGCGCACCAGCCTCTTGGCGTACGGCAGCCTGCGCGTGTGGGAGGGCAAGATCGTCCCGGCCGTCAAAACGTTGAAAAACGTCAACATCGCCGCCGTGCCTCAGGAAGTGCTGGAGACCCTGGCCAAGGACATGCCCCGCGTCATCAAGTGGGACGTGATGATCAGCGAAGGCACGATTTTCGTGACCGATGACCGTGGCCAGCACGAAGTGCAATTGCAGTGGCTGGCTGGCGAGCGCGGCTGACCGCCGACGTTTGCCCTCATCACTGAATCAGCTCCAACCGAACACATCAGCGGAACCCGCATGCGCATCGAATCACGACAGTTGCCCGACACCTTGCCTTTTCTGGGCGATCTGCCGCCTTTGTTGACCCGTCTGTACGCCTCGCGGGGCGTGCTGTCGCAGGACGAGCTGGACAAAGGCCTGGCGCGGCTGATTCCGTATCAGCAACTCAAAGGCATCGACGCGGCGGTGGATTTGCTGGTGACGGCGCTGCAACAGCGTCAGCGCATCCTGATCGTCGGTGACTTCGATGCCGACGGCGCGACGGCCAGCACGGTCGGGGTTTTGGGACTGCGGTTGCTGGGTGCGGCGCATGTCGATTATCTGGTGCCGAACCGCTTCGAATACGGCTACGGGCTGACCCCGGAAATCGTCAAGGTCGCCCTTGAGCGTCAGCCGGAGCTGTTGATGACCGTGGATAACGGCATCTCCAGCGTCGAAGGTGTTGCGGCTGCCAAGGCGGCGGGCCTGCAGGTCCTGGTGACCGATCACCACCTGCCGGGCCATGAACTGCCGGCCGCTGACGCCATCGTCAACCCGAATCAGCCCGGCTGCACGTTCCCCAGCAAGGCACTGGCCGGTGTCGGCGTGATGTTCTACGTCTTGATGGCCCTGCGCGCGCGTTTGCGGGAAATCGGATGGTTCGAGGCCAACGGTCGCGCTCAGCCAAACCTCGGCGAGTTGTTGGACCTGGTCGCGCTTGGCAGTGTGGCCGACGTGGTGCCGCTGGACGCGAACAACCGGATTCTGGTGCATCAGGGCTTGATGCGGATTCGCGCCGGTCGCGCCCGTCCGGGCTTGCGCGCCATTCTCGAAGTGGCTCGCCGCGAGCCTTCGCGCATCACCTCCACCGACCTCGGCTTCATCCTCGGCCCGCGATTGAACGCGGCGGGGCGTCTGGACGATATGAGCCTGGGCATCGAATGCCTGCTGTGTGAAGACGAGACGCTGGCGCGGGAGATGGCCGTGCAATTGGACGAGCTGAATCAGGACCGCAAGTCCATCGAACAGGGCATGCAGCGGGAAGCGCTGGCCCAGCTCAAGGATTTGCCTGTCGAGTCGATGCCGTTCGGGCTCTGCCTGTACGAAGCCGAATGGCACCAGGGCGTGATCGGGATTCTCGCGTCGCGCCTGAAAGAGCGTTATCACCGGCCCACTATCGCCTTCGCCAGCGCAGGGGAGGGCGTGCTGAAAGGCTCGGCGCGTTCGGTGCCGGGATTCCACATCAGGGATGCGCTGGACGCCGTTGCTGCGAAACACCCTGAGTTGATCAGCAAGTTTGGTGGCCACGCGATGGCAGCCGGTTTGTCGCTGCCTGCGGAAAATTTCCCGGCCTTCGCCGAAGCCTTCGATGCCGAAGTTCGTCGTCAACTGACTGAAGAAGACCTGACCGGCCGTCTGTTGTCCGATGGCACGTTGGCGGTTGAAGAGTTTCATCTTGAGCTGGCCCGCGCGCTGCGCAATGCCGGGCCTTGGGGCCAGCACTTCCCCGAGCCGTTGTTTCACGGGGTGTTCCAGCTGGTGGAGCAACGCGTCGTAGGCGAGCGGCATTTGAAGATGGTGCTCAAAACCGAATGCGGCACCGTCAAGCTCGACGGCATTGCGTTCAGCGTTGATCGCGACGTGTGGCCCAATCCGACGGTGCGGTGGGTCGAGCTGGCCTATAAGCTGGACCTCAACGAATTTCGGGGCAACGAGACCGTGCAGCTCATGGTGGCGCACATTTCACCGCGTTGATTTCACGCGAGACAGCAGGAACCACGGCTTCTCTCAGCTTGTCGACTAGGCTCTAGGTTCAGTACAAAGGAACCTTCCTCCGCGACTTCGAGAGATACTCATGAGCCTGCTGCTTGAATCCTTCACCCTTCGCGAACTCACCTTACGCAATCGCATCGTGGTCTCGCCGATGTGCCAATACTCCGCCCAGGACGGTCTGGCCAACGACTGGCACCTCGTGCACCTCGGCAGCCGCGCCGTGGGCGGTGCCGGACTGATCTTCACCGAAGCGGCCGCTGTCACCGAAGACGGCCGTATTACCCCGGAAGACCTCGGGCTGTGGAACGACGAGCAGATCGCGCCGTTGCAACGCATTACCCGATTCATCACCGCTCAGGGGGCCGTGGCTGGTATTCAACTGGCCCATGCCGGACGCAAGGCGAGCACCTGGCGTCCTTGGCTGGGCAAGCAGGGCAGCATTCCTGCTGATCAGGGTGGCTGGACACCGTGGGGGCCATCGAAAATCGCTTTCGACCCGAAACACACGCCGCCGACGCCGTTGGATACCCCTCAAATCAAAGAGGTCGTCGAGGCCTTCGTCGCGGCTGCCAAGCGTGCGCTGACCGCCGGTTTCAGCGTGGTGGAAATTCACGCTGCCCACGGTTATCTGCTGCACCAGTTCCTGTCGCCGGTCAGCAACCAACGGCAGGATGAATATGGCGGCTCGTTCGAAAATCGTATTCGTCTGACGCTGGAAGTCACCAAAGCCGTGCGTGATGTCTGGCCGCAAGCGCTGCCGTTGTTCGTGCGCGTGTCGGCGACCGATTGGGTGGAGGACGGCTGGAATCCGGATGAAACCGTAGAACTGGCGAAGCGTCTGAAAACGCTGGGTGCGGATCTGGTCGACGTGTCCTCGGGAGGCACCGCCGCCAATGCTGAAATCCCGGTAGGGCCGGGGTATCAGACGCAGTTTGCCGAGCGGGTCAAGAAGGAGTCCCAGATCGCCACGGGAACGGTGGGGATGATCACCGAGCCCGCTCAGGCCGAGCATATTCTACGCACGGGGCAGGCGGATTTGATCCTGCTCGCCCGTGAGCTGTTGCGCGACCCGTACTGGCCGCTGCATGCCGATGATGACCTGAACGGGCGTCAGGCGACCTGGCCTGCGCAGTATCAACGTGCGACGCATCGCGATCAGCCGATTCACGAGTCTGATTTGCGGGATTGATTGCCCGCTTACGCTCTGGTCTTGATGACCCGACGCGACATTGTGGCCGGCTTGCTGGCGAATGCGGTGGGCCAGATACCTATCTGGTGACTGAAAAAACCGATTCGCCAGCAAGCCGGCCCACAGTTGATCATTCAGCCTGACCTCTTTCGATGAGTACAGCGCGCTCCGTTCACGTTTCCAGCAACCCCTTCACCCGTTCTCTGAGCGCTGGTATCGAAAACGGTTTGGTCAGCACATGCATCCCTGGTTCCAGCCGACCTTTGCCCAAGGCGGCATTTTCCGCGTAACCGGTCACGAACAGCACCTTCAAACCCGGTCGCACTGAGCGGGCGGCGTCGGCGAGTTGGCGTCCGTTCATGCCACCGGGCAGGCCGACGTCCGAGACGAGCAGGTCGATGGTTTGTTGTGTTTGCAGTATTTCCAGTGCCAGGGCACCGTTTTCGGCTTCCAGCACACGGTAGCCGAGGTCGGTCAGCACTTCGGCGACCAGGGTTCTGATCGTCGGCTCGTCGTCCACCACCAGCACGGTTTCGCCGCCCGCCACCGGTCCGGAAGGCTGTTCCTGCAACGGTGTGTCCGGGGAAAACGCAATGGCCTCGCCTTGTACCGGCAGGTAAATGCACACCTGCGTGCCTTTCCCCACTGCGGAGCGAATCTGAACCCCGCCCCCCGACTGACGGGCAAAACCGTAGATCATAGACAGCCCAAGCCCCGTGCCCATGCCGATGGGTTTGGTGGTGAAGAAGGGATCGAAGGCGCGTTTGACGACATCGGCGCTCATCCCGCTGCCGTTGTCGCTGACGCACAGCGCCACGTACCGACCTTCGGGCATTTCCAGCTCTCGGGCTTCGATGTCGTCGAGGGTTTTGTTGCCGGTTTCGATCAGCAGCTGACCGCCGTCGGGCATGGCATCGCGGGCATTGAGGCACAGGTTGAGCAGGGCGTTTTCCAGTTGATGGGCGTCCACCAGGGTTGCCCACAGGCCGGGGGTGCCGATCACGTCCATGGCAATGGCGGGGCCCACCGTGCGGCGAATGAGTTCGGCCATTCCCTCAACCAGATGATCCACATCAGTCGGTCGGGGATCGAGGGTCTGTCGCCGAGAAAACGCCAGCAGCCGGTGGGTCAGCGCGGCGGCTCGGCGAGAGCCTTCGAGCGCCGCATTGATGTAGCGCCCGAGGTTGTCGGTGCGGCCTTTGGCGACGCGGTTTTTCAAGAGTTCGATGTTGCCGCTGACACCCATCAGCAGGTTGTTGAAGTCATGGGCCAGCCCTCCGGTGAGTTGGCCGACAGCTTCCATTTTCTGCGAGTGACGCAACGCATCTTCTGCGCGTCGCAGCGCTTCGGCCTGTTGCTTTTCGGCGGTAATGTCCCGGGCGCTGCAATACAACTTGCCGCCTTCCGGCACCGCGACCCACGACAGCCAGCGGTAGCTGCCATCCTTGCGTCGGTAACGGTTTTCCAGATTCAGCACCGGATGATTGCGCCCCAGCGCACCAAAGGCTTCCTGACTGCGCGCGACGTCTTCGGGGTGAATCAGGTCAGAGAACGCGAACCGCGACAATGCTTCGTCCGTCCAGCCCAAGGTGAATCGCCAGGCCGGGTTGGTGGTTTCGAAATGCAGATCGGAGGTCATGATCGAGAGCAGATCGGGGCTGACTTGCCAAGTCAGGCCACGTTCATGAGCACGCTCGACGACTTGCCGTTCAAGGTCGGCAATCAGGTCGAGCCGACGCTGTTCGCTGGCCCTCAGTGCTCGCTGATCCAGCACGCGGCGTGTGGTTTCATTGGTCACGCAGAACAGGCCGACCACCTGGTTGTGTTCGTCAATCATCGGTGAGAACGAAAACGACCACCACGTGCGCTCGATTGCGCCATAACGCGCCATGGTCAGAGGCATGTCTTCGCAGTGATACGGCTGCCCGTTCAACGCTTGCTCGGCAAACGGCTGCACTTGATCCCACACATCCGACCACAACTCCGGCATGCGAGCACCCATGGCCGCGTCCCGTCGAGGGCCGAGAGTCGGGGCACAGGCATCGTTGTGGAAAAACAGCAACTCCGGGCCCCAAAGCAGGTACATCGACTCGGGGGAATTGAGGATCAGATTGAGGTGGATCTTCAGCGCAGCAGGCCATTGTTCGATGGGGCCAAGGGGCGTTGTGGCCCAGTCCATGTCCTTGATGGTGCGACCTGCCTCACTGTCGCCTGCGGGAAAGCGGGGATATCGTGTCAACGAGGCAAGCTCCAGTCAGGGGGAAACAGTGTACGAAGCCGGACCGGAAGAATCCTCACCTTTCACATCCGCTTGAAGGGTGATTGAGCGTGGTTGAGCTTTATCGGTATTCGAACGAATACCAAAACACCCCCTGCGACTCAAAGCAGCGTCTGTTGTGTTGACCGTGAATGAGCGCAGGGGTTGCGTGGTGATGTCAAATTCTAATCAGTTTGGATGGCGTGGAAGAGCAGATCGCTGACCCACTGGTTGATGCTCATGTGAGCCAGCTCGGCTTTACAGGCAACACTCGCATGTAAAGCGGGTTCCAGTCGCAAACTGAGTTTGCCGGAATAGGTTTTTTGAGGCTCACGACCCAGTCGGACACACGTGTCCAGATAATCGTCCACTGCCTCTTCAAATGCTGTACGAAGCTCACGCACAGATTCGCCGTGGAAACCGATAACATCGCGGATTCCGGCCACATGCCCAACGAACAGTTCATCTTCGTCGCTGTAGTTGATGCGGGCTGCATAGCCTTTGTAATTCATGATGTTCAAGGGGTAACTCCTGCTTGCTCAAGGAATGACCGGGCATCGCGTACCTGATACGGCTTGGCTTCCTTGTCCGGGTGTGGACGATGGAATGTCGCCACTATGCCGTTGAGTTCGAAGCGAACTCGGGAACCGTTTCCTTCGATAGTTCGGGCGCCTAGCGCGTTGAAGAGCGATTCGAGCCTGTTCCATTCGAGTGTGCTGGGCACGGGTTTGGAAAAGACGGTTTTAAGGGTGCTGGATTGTCGGTTATTCATGGTATCAATTTATGATACCGCGTGATTATGACCAAGAGGTCCATCGTAGGAAAGAGCGACGGGATAGGGCGTATCTGTCTGAATCGTGCTTGTACGTGGATGCAACCTTTGTAGCAGCAAAGCTTGCCAGCGGTGGCGTCTGTGGGATCGCTGCCGCCGGCGAGCCGGACCGCTACAGATAAGGCATCAGTGCTTGAACATCACATGGCGCACGGTGGTGTAGTCCTCAAGCCCGTACATCGACAGGTCTTTCCCGTAGCCGGACAGTTTCTGGCCGCCGTGGGGCATTTCGCTGATGAGCATGAAATGGGTGTTCACCCACGTGCATCCGTATTGCAGACGGGCGGACAGGCGGTGGGCGCGACCGACGTCCTGGGTCCAGACCGACGACGCCAGGCCATAATCGGAATCGTTGGCCCAACCCAGGACTTGGGCTTCATCGTCGAATGACGTCACCGACACCACCGGTCCAAACACCTCGCGGCGGACGATTTCGTCGTCTTGTTGAGCGTCGGCGATCACCGTTGGCTGGAAGAAGAAACCGTTGCCTTCGATGGCCTTGCCGCCGGTGATCACCCGCGTGTGGGATTGGGCGACCGCACGCTCGACGAAGCCGGTGACGCGGTCGCGATGTTGGGCCGTGATCAGCGGGCCGAGTTCGGTGTCCGGGTCATCCTGCTGACCGACTTTGATCGTGCTGACGGCTTCCCCGAGCTTCTGCACGAATTGCTCATAGATGCCTTTTTGCGCGTAGATGCGGCAGGCGGCGGTGCAATCCTGACCTGCGTTATAGAAGCCGAAAGTGCGAATGCCTTCGACGGCGGCGTCGATGTCGGCGTCGTCGAAGATGATCACCGGGGCCTTGCCGCCCAGTTCCATGTGGGTGCGTTTGACGCTCTCGGCGGTGCTGGAAATGATGTGCGAGCCGGTGGCGACCGAGCCAGTCAGCGACACCATGCGGACTTTCGGGTGTGTGACCAGCGGATTGCCGACGGTCTGGCCGCGACCGAACACCAGATTCAGCACGCCTGCCGGGAAGATGTCATTGGCCAGCTCGACCAGACGCAGCGCGGTCAAAGGGGTTTGCTCGGAAGGTTTGAGCACCACGGTATTGCCCGCCGCCAGCGCTGGCGCAATTTTCCAGGCGACCATCATCAGCGGGTAGTTCCACGGCGCGATGGAGGCGACAACGCCTACCGGGTCGCGACGGATCATTGAGGTGTGCCCCGGCAGGTATTCGCCCGCCGCGGAACCGCTCATGCAGCGGCTGGCGCCAGCGAAGAAGCGGAACACGTCGGCAATCGCTGGCAGTTCGTCGTTCAGCGCCGCTTGATACGGCTTGCCGCAGTTGTCCGATTCGAGCTTGGCGAGTTCTTCGGCGTGGGCGTCGATGGCGTCCGCCAGTTTCAGCAGCAGCAACGAGCGATCCTTCGGCGCGGTTTGCGACCAGCTCTCAAACGCGGCATCGGCGGCGCGTACGGCGGTGTCGACCTGGCCCTCGGTGGCTTCGTTGATTTCCACCAATACCCGGCCCAGCGCGGGGTTGAACACGGGCTGCGCGGGACCTTCACCGGCGACCAGATGGCCATTGATCAGCAGTTTGGTTTGCATGGGGTTTGTCCTCTTGTTGAATCTGTCGGGCGCTTTGCTGTGGCGCGCCAGCGCGTTGAAACGTGGTCCTGTAGGAGTGAGCTTGCTCGCGATTGCGTATGAACAGTCACTCATTGGCTGGCTGATACACCGCTATCGCGAGCAAGCTCACTCCTACAGGGTTGGGTGTTGAATTCAAAAAGGTGTCATCACTTCCCCCCGCTCCCCGCCACGCTTTCACCGCCACGGGTCAGGTAATACGCGCCGAGAATCGGCAGCATCGTGACCATCATCACCAGCATCGCAACGACGTTGGTCACCGGCACGTCGCGGGGGCGGCTGAGTTGGTTGAGCAGCCAGATCGGCAAGGTGCGTTCGTGACCCGCGGTAAACGTGGTCACGATGATTTCGTCGAACGACAACGCAAACGCCAGCATCCCGCCCGCCAGCAATGCGGAACCGAGGTTCGGCAGGATGATGTAGCGAAAGGTCTGCCAGCCGTCGGCCCCCAAATCCATCGACGCTTCGATCAAACTGTGGGACGTGCGACGCAGGCGGGCAATGACGTTGTTGTAGACGATCACCACGCAGAAGGTCGCGTGGCCAACGATGATGGTGAACATCCCTGGCTCAATCCCCAGCGATTTGAACGCCGACAGCAACGCCAGACCGGTGATGATGCCGGGCAGGGCGATGGGCAGGATCAGCATCAGCGAAATGCCGTCCTTGCCGAAGAAATCCCTGCGATACAGCGCCGCCGACGCCAGGGTGCCCAGCACCAGTGCGATCAATGTCGCGACGCAGGCGATCTGCAACGACAGCTTGATCGACTCCATCACATCAGGCCGCGAGAAGGCCACGCTGAACCACTTCAGGGTGAAGCCCTGTGGCGGAAAACTGAACGCGGCGTCTTGAGTGTTGAAGGCGTAGACGAAGATGATCAGGATCGGGAAGTGCAGGAACACCAACCCGCCCCATGCGGCAATCTTCAGGCCCCATGAGGCTTGATCGCCTTGTTTGATCACAGGCTTAGAGCGCATCGAAAGCCCCCAGTCGTTTGACGATGGACAGGTAAATGGCGATCAGCACGATGGGCACCAGTGTGAACGCGGCGGCCATGGGCATGTTGCCGATGGCGCCTTGCTGGGCGTAGACCATGCTGCCGATGAAATAGCCGGGCGGGCCGATCAGCTGCGGCACGATGAAGTCGCCCAGCGTCAGCGAAAACGTGAAGATCGAACCCGCCGCAATGCCGGGCACCGACAGCGGCAGGATCACCTGCAGGAAGGTCTGCCGAGGCTTGGCGCCCAGGTCCGCCGAGGCTTGCAACAGCGAGGGCGGCAGGCGTTCGAGAGAGGCCTGGATCGGCAAAATCATGAACGGCAGCCAGATGTAGACGAACACCAGAAACCGTCCCAAATGCGAGGTGGACAAGGTGCTCCCGCCGACACCGGGAATCCCCAGAATCACCTGCAACACTGGCTCCAGGCCCAGATGCTGAACGAACCACTGTGCCACGCCGCCTTTCGCCAGCAGCAGCGTCCACGCGTAGGCCTTGACGATGTAACTGGCCCACATCGGCATCATCACGGCGATGTACAAAAACGCCTTGGTCTTGCCGGTGGTGTAACGCGCCATGTAGTAGGCGATGGGGAACGCGACGATGGCGCTGGCGATGGAGACGGCAATGGCCATGGTCAGCGTTCGCTGGATCACGTCGAAATTGGCCGGGTTGAACAGCGCCGCGAAGTTGGCCAAGGTCAAGTCCGGCGTGACCGACATGCTGAAGTCGTCGAAGGTGTAGGACCCTTGCCACAGCAGCCCGAGCAAAGAGCCGAGGTAGATCGCGCCGAACCACAACAGCGGCGGGATCAGCAGCAGCGTCAGGTACAGATTCGGCCGTCGATACAGCAAATTGGAAAAACGCCGCAGGGGCGATTGCCCTGGCATCGGCGCTGAATGGGCGAGTGTCTGGCTCATCTCAATGGGCCTCGGCCGTGTGCTCGATGACCGCGTCATGCAGCGGGATCATCGCCTCGCGGGCCCAGCGAGCGGTCATGCGCTGACCCGGCTGGTGCTGCGCGCTGGTGTCCAGCCATTGGGTGTTGGCCTGGCTGACGCTGAGGGTCTGGCCGTTGTCGAGTTTCAGCTCATAACGCGTGGCGCTGCCTTGGTACTGAATGTCGTGCAGCAGGCCACTGACTTCGATCTCGTGACTGGAGGCGGGGCCATCGGCAAAACGGATGTGCTCGGGACGAATGGAGAACGCGTTGGGGTGGCCGCTCAACTGTTGCGCCAACTCGCCGCGCAGCACGTTGGACGTGCCGACGAACTCAGCGACGAACGTGGTCGCGGGTTTCATGTACAGGTTGCGCGGGGTGTCGACCTGCTCGATGCGGCCCTTATTGAACACGGCCACGCGGTCGGACATCGACAGCGCTTCGGTCTGGTCGTGCGTGACGAAGATGAAGGTGATGCCCAGTTGCCGTTGCAGCTTTTTCAGCTCGCTTTGCATCTGTTCGCGCAGCTTCAGATCCAGGGCCCCGAGGGGTTCGTCGAGCAGCAACACGCGAGGACGGTTGACCAGCGCACGGGCCAGTGCGACCCGCTGGCGCTGACCGCCCGACAGTTGCACCGGCTTGCGGTCGCCGTAGCCGCCGAGGGCGACCATGTTCAGGGCTTCTTCGGCGCGTGCCACACGCTCGCCCTTGCCGACGCCCTTCACCTTCAGGCCGTAGGCGACGTTGTCGCGCACGTTCATGTGCGGGAAGAGGGCGTAGTCCTGAAACACCGTGTTGACGTCGCGCTGGTACGGCGGCAGGCCAGCCGCCTCTTCGCCATGAATGCGGATTGAACCTGCGCTGGGCTGTTCGAAACCTGCGATCAGGCGCAGGCAGGTGGTCTTGCCCGAACCCGAAGGGCCGAGCATGGAGAAGAACTCGCCGTCCTTGATGTCGATGGAAACCCGGTCAACGGCCTTCACTTCGCCGAACTGACGGGAAACGTGGGTGAACTGGACTGCAAGGGTCATGGGTGAAACCTCAAGTGGAAGCGAACGCCGTCGCAGCGGGTTCGCCGGGTGCAACGCAGCACCTGCAACAGATGGAATGGGGCTCGTGTAGGAGCGTGGCTTGTCCCGCGATCTGCCGGGAACCGGCAGCAAATCGGTCAAAGTGGTGTGTCAGACGTATCTGATCATTCCGATTTACGACTGCTGCGCAGCCGATCGCGGGACAAGCCACGCTCCTACATGAGGTTTGCGCTAGCGCCCACCCATGATTGCGATGTAGTCCTGCGTCCAGCGGCTGTACGGCACGTACTTGCCGCCCTCGGACTGCGGGGTTTTCCAGAAGGCGATCTTGTCGAACAGGTCGAAGCCGTTGGTGGCGCAACCCTCGGCCCCCAGCAGCTCATTGCCCTTGCACGCCGCAGGCACGACCGGCAGCGAACCGAACCAGGCCGCGACGTCGCCCTGGACCTTCGGTTGCAGCGACCAGTTCATCCACTTGTACGCGCAGTTCGGGTGCTTGGCCTCGGCGTGCAACATGGTGGTATCGGCCCAACCGGTGGCGCCTTCCTGCGGGATGGTCGAGGCGACCGGCTGTTTGTCAGCCACCAACCCATTGACCATGTAACCCCACGAACTCGACGCCGCAACGCCTTCGTTTTTCACGTCGCTCATCTGCACGGTCGCGTCGTGCCAGTAGCGGTGCACCAACGGGTGTTGGGCGCGCAACAGATCGAGCACGGCCTTGTATTGGGTTTCGGTCAGTTGGTACGGGTCTTCGATCTTCAGGTCCGGCTTGGCGGTCTTCAAATACAGCGCGGCGTCGGCGATGTAGATCGGCCCGTCATAGGCCTGAACGCGGCCTTTGTTCGGCTTGCCATCCGGCAGGTCTTGCGGCTCGAACACCACGCTCCAGCTCACTGGCGGGGTCTTGAACACGTTGGTGTTGTACATCAGCACGTTCGGCCCCCATTGATAAGGCGTGCCGTAAGTCTGCTTGTTGACGGTGTACCACGGGCCGTCTTTCAGGCGCGGGTCGAGGGTTTTCCAGTTCGGGATCAGGTCAGTGTTGATCGGCTGCACCCGCTTGCCCGCCACCAGACGTAGCGAAGCGTCGCCCGACGCTGTCACCAGGTCATAGCCGCCCTTGGTCATCAGGCTGACCATCTCGTCGGACGTCGCAGCGGTTTTGACGCTGACCTTGCACCCGGTTTCCTGCTCGAAACCGGTGACCCAGTCATAGGCCTTATCGCTCTCGCCCCGCTCGATGTAACCCGGCCACGCCACGATATCCAACTGGCCCTCGCCGTCGCCGACAGCCTTGAGCGCTTCAGCCGCCTGCACGGCGCCGCTCGTCAACATTGCGCCGGCTATGGCTCCCAATAACATGGTCTTTTGCACTGACATACGGTTCCCCTCATTTATTGGTTTTTTTGGCAGAGATCAGTGGTGGGAACCCAGCTACGAGCCACAAGCTTCAAGCTGCAAGTGGTCATCGCGCCCACCTTCTATTTTCCGTCGGATAGGCAGTTGCTTCTCCGTTTTCACTTATTGTTTTGACTCAAAACCTACGCAGGTCTGACGCTTTTTCTTGCAGCTCGAAGCTCAAAGCTCGTAGCTGCTCCTGGCCATGACGTGGCGAACCACGCTGTAGTCCTGAAGCGAGTCACTGGACAGATCCTTCCCGTACCCCGAGCGTTTCAAGCCGCCGTGGGGCATTTCGCTGACCAGCATAAAATGGCTGTTGATCCAGGTGCAGCCGTATTGCAGACGGGCCGCGACCTGCATCGCCTTGTCCAGATTCTGGGTCCAGATCGACGAGGCCAGGCCGTATTCGGAATCGTTGGCCCAGTCTACGGCCTGGGAGAGTTCGTCGAAGCGGGTCACGGTCACCACCGGGCCGAACACTTCGCGCTGGACGATTTCGTCACTCTGTTTGCAGCCCGCGAGCAGGGTCGGCTGGTAGAAGAAACCGGGCCCGGAATGCACGGCCGCGCCGGTGATGCGTTCGATGTGCGGCTGACTCAACGCGCGCTCGACGAAACTGGCGACACGGTCGCGCTGGCGGGTGCTGATCAGCGGGCCGAGTTCATTGTCGGCATCGCGCTTGCCCGCAAAACGCAGGCTGCTGACGGCCGCACCGAGTTCGGCGACCAGTCGATCGTGGATGCCTGCCTGCGCATAGATCCGGCAGGCGGCGGTGCAATCCTGACCGGCGTTGTAATACCCATATGTGCGCACGCCCTCAACCACGGCGGCAATGTCGGCGTCGTTGCAGACGATCACCGGCGCCTTACCGCCCAGTTCGAGATGAGTGCGTTTCAGGGTTTTCGACGCGGCCTGAAGAATTTTCTGACCGGTGACGATATCCCCTGTCAGCGAGACCATGCGCACTTTTGGATGGCTGACCAAATGGCTGCCGACCCCTTCGCCGCCCCCGCAGACAATGTTGATCACGCCCTTGGGCAGCAGCTCGGCGAACACCGGCGCCAGCGCGAGGACCGAGAGCGGTGTGTGTTCGGAGGGTTTGAAGACGAGGGTGTTGCCGGCGGCGAGGGCGGGGGCGATCTTCCACGCGGCCATCATGATCGGGTAATTCCACGGCGCAATGGAGGCGACGACGCCAATCGGATCGCGCCGCACCATGCTGGTGTAGCCCGGCGTGTATTCGCCGGAGAGCTGCCCGGTCTGGCAACGCACGGCCCCGGCGAAGAAACGGAACACGTCGACAGTCGCGGTCAGGTCATCCTGTCGCGCCAGGTGCAACGGCTTGCCGCAGTTCAAGGCTTCCAGGCGGGCGAGGTGGTCGGCGTTCTTTTCGATGGCATCGGCGATGCTCAAGAGGATGTTCGAGCGCTGTTGCGGCGTGGTGCGCGACCATTCATTGAAAGCGCGGTGGGCGGCCAGAATCGCCGTCTCGACCTGATCGGTGCTGGCCTCGGCAATGCGGGTCAGCACTTCACCGGTGGCAGGGTTGAGGATCGGCTCGACAAAACCCTGCCCCGTGACCTGCTCGCCGTCGATCAGCAGCGCGGTTACAAAATGTGAGGTCACGTCGCCAGCCATCGTTCGAAGCTTCCTTGTCGATTCTTATATACAGGACGACTGGATGGCGTCGCTGATAGGGCTATCGCGAGCAAGCTCACTCCTACACAAGTACCCGTTCTCCCTGTAGGAGTGAGCTTGCTCGCGATAGCATCATCATGGCGACACCGAGGTCGTTGAATGTCGTATCCAGAAACAGCTTCTGCCCAAGCTTCTGAGCCTAGTGCCACATCCAGCGGGCGACAAATTCTAAATTCTGAAAGCAGCGTTCGATTAAATCGATGGCCTGCGTCCTGGATGCGGCTGTTCTCGCGCCACGCTCAGGAATGGATCGACCAGCGAAGGCCGCGCCGTACCCCGACGCCACGCCAAGCCGATGTCCAGCGTCTGGGTCAGGTCAGCGATTGGCCGGGCTTCGATGATGTCGCCTTCCAGAGACCACGGTCGATAGGTCATGTCCGGCTGTATCGACACGCCCAGCCCCGCCGCCACCAGACTGCGCACCGCTTCGGTCGAGGCGGTGCGCAACGTCACCTTCGGCTGCAAACCGGCGCGGGACCAGATGCGCTGGGCGTTCACCCCCATTTCGTCGACGTTCAACTGAATCAGCGGCTCGCACGCCACATCGGCCAGATGAATGTTGTCGTGGTCCAGCAACGGGTGCTGGGCGGGCAGCCACAGGCGGTGGGGCGAGTGGGTCAGCACTTCGGTTTGCAGCGCGTGGCGGTCTTCGAGGTTGGAGAGAATCAACACCCCCACGTCGATCTCGCCGCTGACCAGCAGATGCTCGATGTAAGGCCGTTCATCCTCCATCACCCGAATGTCGACGTTGGGGTAAGCGCGCTGAAAGCGGGTCAGCAGGTCGGCGAGGTAATAGCCCGCCACCAGGCTCGTCACGCCGACCACCAGTTGCCCGGCCACCTGATCCGCGCCTTGTTGCAAGCTGCGCTTGGCGTTTTCCACCGTCGCGAGGATCAAGTGCGCCTGGCGCAAGAATTGATGCCCTTGGTGGGTCAGCGTCATGCCCTTGGCGTGCCGACTGAACAGGCTGACGCCGATGTCTTCCTCCAGTTGCTGGATGGCGAGGGTCAGGGTCGATTGGGAAATGAACACCGCCTGAGCCGCGGCGGAAATCGAGCCGGTTTCGGCCACAGCGATGAAATGGCGGATCTGACGGAGCGTCATCATGCGGAACCGGCCCCTTGTGTTTTTTGGAATGTCAGGCGTGTGTATCGTTTTTCTCGATGTGCTTCAGAGTAGCGTTCGAACCCTGCAACATCCAGAAGCACACCTGAAAACGGCTTTCGGCGACTTCGACATACCCTGCGAGTCGAATCGTCTATCCCGAATCAGGAGGTCTGTTATGAACACCCGTGGCTTGCTCGATCAACTGTTGAAATCCGGTCAGGACCTGTTGCAGAACAAGGCTGGCAGCGCCGCCAACCCCGGCTCTCAGGGTAAAGGCGCTCAAGGCGGGCTTAACGATTTACTGGGCAAAGTCGGCGGCGGCAACCTGGGCGGATTTCTGTCGGGGGCTGGAGGCGGGGCGTTGGCAGCGGGGGCGATGGGCCTGCTGCTGGGCAATAAAAGCGCCCGCAAGATGGGCGGCAAGGCGCTGACCTACGGCGGCCTGGCCGCATTGGGTGTGCTGGCCTACAAGGCGTATGGCAACTGGCAGGCGAACCAGCCGGGCGCGGGACCGAGTCAGCCGCAGACGGTGGACCGTGTGCCCCCCGCCCAGGTCGAGCAGCACAGCGAAGCCGTCTTGCGCGCGCTGGTCGCTGCGGCCAAGGCCGATGGGCACGTCGATGACCACGAGCGCCAATTGATCGAAGGCGAATTCACCCGTCTGACCGGCGACCAGGAATTGCAGCATTGGCTGCACGCCGAACTGAACAAACCCCTCGACCCCGCCGACGTCGCCCGCTCCGCCCACACGCCTGAAATCGCCGCCGAGATGTACCTGGCGAGCGTGATGATGGTCGACGAAGAGCACTTCATGGAACGCGCTTATCTCGATGAGCTGGCGAAACAACTGAAACTGGCGCCGGGGCTCAAGACCGAGCTGGAGAGCCAAGTGCGACAGGCGCAGCCATAGCCCTCACAATTCCCCCTGAACGACACCGCCGTCCCTGTAGGAGCGAATTCATTCGCGAGGCGGTGGTGCAGACGATAGAGATGCATCGCCCGGAAAACCGCTTCGCGAATAAATTCGCTCCCACAGTTGAATTGCGTCGGGCACTCCGTTTGCGGCGCCAGTGATCTTCTGTAGGAGAGTGCCTTCCACAACAGCCCGGCACGTCGCCCCCTGTGGGAGCGAATTTATTCGCGAAAGAGTGCTCAGGCGATAGAGATGTATCAGCCGTAACGCCATTCGCGAATAAATTCGCTCCTACAGGAAGGGGCGAGCACAGAGTTAAAACTCATACACGCGGATGTGCGCAAGATAAAACCGGTGCTCAACATCATTCACAAGGGTCGTGCCTCCTTATCAAGCATTCCCCCCTCCCGCCGATAACCTGTCAGATATTTCCGATATATCTGCGCGTTATCGCTTTATCTATGTCGGAAACAGCCGGGTTAATTCGTAAGGCACTGGGCTATACTCGGCTCGCGTTGGGCCGTCTGTCGGTCCGCTTCTTGAACCCGGCGTTGTCGGTGTTGAACTCTTGAGGGCTGACTGTGAAGAATTGGACGTTGCGCCAACGTATCTTGGCGAGCTTCGCTGTAATCATCGCCATCATGCTGTTGATGGTTGTCGTGTCGTACACCCGACTGCTGTCGATCCAGCACAGCGAAGAAGCGGTCAGCGACGACGCGTTGCCGGGCGTCTACTTCAGCACCCTGGTGCGCAGTGCCTGGGGCGAGAGCTACATCCGCACCCTGGAGTTGATCGGCGAGGGTAAAGCGCGCGAGCTGACCCGTTCCGAACAGGATCAGTACATCGACTTCGACACCCGTCTGCAAAACCAGATGGACAGCTACAAGAAGACCATCTACGACGACACCGATCGTGCCAATTTCAACGCCTTCGAAAAGCAGCGTGAGGTGTATGGCCGACTGTTGAGCGAAGTGATCAAAACCTATCAAGCGGGCGATTACGCCACTGCACGAACGGTGTTCTACGGCCAAGTCAACCCGGTCTGGCTGCAAGGCCGCAAGCAACTCAATGACCTGATCGTGGCCAACAAGGCCGTGGCCGATCAGGCGACTGCGAACATTTCTTCTGCCGTGCTGACCGCGAAGATCAGCATGGGCATTTCACTGATCGTTGCAGTCCTGGCCGCCGCCGCGTGCGGCCTGCTTTTGATGCGCACGATTTTGGCGCCGATGAACCGTATCGTGCGGATTCTCGAAACCATGCGCACGGGTGACCTGAGCAGCCGCCTGACCCTCGACCGCAATGACGAGTTCGGCTCGGTGCAGACCGGGTTCAACGACATGGTCACCGAGCTGGCCGCGCTGGTGTCTCAGGCGCAGCGTTCCTCCGTGCAGGTCACGACGTCGGTCACCGAAATCGCCGCCACCTCCAAACAGCAACAGGCGACGGCCACCGAGACCGCCGCCACCACCACCGAAATCGGCGCGACGTCCCGTGAAATCGCCGCGACGTCTCGGGATCTGGTGCGCACCATGACCGAAGTCACGTCTGCGGCGGATCAGGCGTCCATTCTCGCCGGTTCCGGCCAGCAAGGCCTGGCGCGCATGGAAGAAACCATGCATTCGGTGATGGGCGCGGCGGATCTGGTGAACTCCAAGCTGGCGATCCTCAATGAGAAGGCCGGCAACATCAACCAAGTGGTCGTGACCATCGTCAAGGTCGCCGACCAGACCAACCTGCTGTCGCTGAACGCTGCCATCGAGGCCGAAAAAGCGGGCGAATATGGCCGTGGTTTTGCGGTGGTTGCCACTGAAGTCCGACGTCTTGCAGACCAGACCGCCGTGGCCACCTACGACATCGAACAGATGGTCCGCGAGATTCAGTCGGCGGTGTCGGCGGGCGTCATGGGCATGGACAAGTTCTCCGAAGAAGTGCGTCGCGGCATGTTCGAAGTGACTCAGGTTGGCGAGCAGCTTTCGCAGATCATCCACCAGGTTCAGGCGCTGGCGCCGCGGGTGTTGATGGTCAACGAGGGCATGCAGGCCCAGGCGACCGGCGCCGAGCAGATCAATCAGGCGCTGGTGCAACTGGGCGATGCCAGCAGCCAGACCGTGGAATCCCTGCGCCAGGCCAGCTTTGCCATCGACGAGTTAAGCCAGGTGGCGGTAGGGCTGCGCAGCGGCGTTTCGCGTTTCAAGGTCTGAGACCCGACCATGATCGAGCATTCAGCCAAACGCAGCGCCGGGGTGGTGCCGAAGAACAAGCTGTTCCTGCTATTTCGCATCGGGCCGGAGCGCTATGCGCTGGAGGCGACCGAGGTCGCCGAAGTGCTGCCTCGGCTGATGCTCAAACCCATCGCGCAGACGCCGCATTGGGTGGCCGGTGTGTTCGCACACCGAGGCGTGGTGGTGCCGGTCATCGACATGAGCGCGTTGACCTTCGGCGAACCGGCGCCCTCGCGCACCAGCACGCGGCTGGTGTTGGTGCATTACCGGCCTGATGCCGAGCGTGACCCGCAATGGCTCGGGCTGATTCTCGAACAAGCCACCGACACCCTGCGTTGCGCCGCTGACGAGTTCAAGGAATACGGTCTGGACAACCGCCAGGCTCCGTACCTCGGCCCGGTGCGGGAAGACGCGTTGGGCTTGCTGCAATGGATTCGCGTGCAGGACCTGCTGGACGACTCGGTCCGTGCGCTGCTGTTCCCGGCGCAACCCTTGAGCCTCGAACCCTTTGAGGCCACTCCATGACCGAAGACGCGCGTTTCTTCGCCTTTCTCAAGGACCGCATCGGCCTCGACGTGGCGTCGGTGGGCGAAGCGATCATCGAACGCGCGTTGCGTCAGCGGCGCATGGTCGTCAAAGCCATCGACCACGCTGACTACTGGCAGTTGCTGCAACGTTCGGCGGAAGAGCAGCAGGCATTGATCGAAGCGGTCATCGTGCCCGAGACCTGGTTTTTTCGTTATCCCGAATCCTTCGCCACCCTTGGCAAACTGGCGACGGCGCGTCTGGCGCATCTCAACGGTGCACGCCCGCTGCGCATTCTCAGCCTGCCGTGCTCCACCGGCGAAGAGCCGTATTCGATTGTCATGGCGTTGTTCGATGCCGGGCTGCAGGCGCAACAGTTCAAGATCGAAGCCGTGGACATCAGCCCGCTTTCCTTGCAGCGAGCACGCCATGGCGTCTACGGCAAGAACTCGTTTCGCGGCGACCAGTTAAGCTTTCGCGAGCGTTATTTCACCCCGGTCGAAGACGGCTATCGCGTCGAAGACCGGGTGCGCGAGCGCGTCAGCTTTCAGGCCGGGAACATGCTGGACCCGACCCTGTTGGTGGCGCAGTCGGCCTATGACTTTGTGTTCTGCCGCAACCTGCTGATCTATTTCGACGTCGATACCCAGCGCCGTGGGTTCGAAGTGCTCAAGCGCATGACCCACAACGACGGCGTGCTGTTCATCGGCCCTGCCGAGGGCAGTCTGTTGGGGCGGATGGGCATGACTTCCATCGGCATTGCGCAGTCGTTCGCGTTCCGGCATCAAGGCGAGGCGGACGCCGAGTCGCTGACGGTGATCGCGGCGTCACCCGCCCCGGCGCCATTGCCGGTCGAGCCGCGGCCAGCCAGCAAAAAGCCTGCGCCTGCACGAAGTCCCGGCGGAGTGCGATTTCTCCCGACTTCTCAGTCTGCAACGCGCAGCGCCGCTCCCGCATCGCCTGCGACGGGGGAGGCCGCAGCCTTGCTCGACAGCATCAAGAAGCTCGCCAACGAAGGCAAAAGCGCCGACGCCAAACTCGCGTGCGAGCAGTACCTCAAACGGTATGAACCGGTGGCCCCGGTGTTCTATTGGCTCGGTCTGCTGAGCGAAGTGGGCGGCGACGTGATCGGCGCCCAGGGTTTTTATCGCAAGGCGTTGTACCTGGAGCCGCAGCATCCCGAGGCGCTCGCCCAGTTGGCGGCCATTCTCGCGGCCCAGGGCGACAGCGCCGGTGCCCGCCGTCTGCAGGAACGCGCGGCCCGTGGTGTGAATAAAGAAGGACGTAATCGATGACCGGCGTACACAGTGAACTGGTCAGCAACGATGCCCAGGCCATCGACGACTGCTGGAATCGGATCGGCATCCACGGCGATCGCTCGTGCCCGCTCCTGGTGGAACACATCCATTGCCGCAACTGCTCGGTGTATTCGGCGGCGGCGACCCGTTTGCTGGACCGCTACGCGCTGGCGCAAGAGGAGCGCGTGTCGATTCACAGCGAAGAGCTGGCCAGCGACATAAAAACCCGCTCCATTGTGGTCTTCCGCCTGGGCGAAGAATGGCTCGGCTTGCCGACCCGCTGTCTGGTCGAAGTGTCGCCGGTGCAGACGATTCACTCGCTCCCGCACCAACGCTCACGGGCCTTGCTCGGCGTGGCGAACGTGCGTGGCGCGCTGGTGGCGTGCCTGTCGTTCGTCGAGCTGCTGGGATTGGACAGCGGGTCGGCCCCCGCCAATGCCTCGCGCATCATGCCGCGCATGCTGATCGTGGCCGCCGAGGGCGGGCCCGTGGTGGTGCCGGTCGATGAAGTCGACGGGATTCATGCCATCGAGACGCGTTTGCTGGACGGCGCATCGGCCCCTGCGCAAAACACCAACGCACGCTTCACCCGAGGCGTGGTGCAGTGGAAAGACCGCAGCTTGCGGTTGCTGGACGAAGAGCAGTTGCTGTCCGCCGTGAACCGGAGCCTGACATGACGCCCGATCAAATGCGCGACGCCTCGTTGTTCGAACTGTTCACACTGGAAGCCGAAGCCCAGACCCAAGTCTTGAGCGCAGGCCTGCTGGCGCTGGAGCGTAACCCGACCCAAGCCGATCAACTGGAAGCCTGCATGCGCGCCGCGCACTCGCTCAAGGGCGCGGCGCGGATCGTCGGCGTCAACGCCGGGGTCAGCGTTTCTCACGTGATGGAAGACTGCCTCGTCGAAGCCCAGGAGGGGCGGCTGCACCTCAAGCCCGAGCATATCGACGCGCTGTTGATGGGCACGGACATGCTCATGCGCATTGCCACGCCGGGACCGAACAGCGTGGCCCAAGGCGACGTGGACGGCTACGTCGCATTGATGAACGACCTGATCAAACCGGGTGCGCGTCCTGCCACCGCTGCGCCGAACCTTGCGCCATCAATGGACGATCTGCTGCTGGCCAACGCGCAGTCGCTGGTGGGATCGGTGCAATCGGCCCATGCGCCGCTGACTGAACCCACTGAACCTGAATTACCCGCTGTCACCGAATCCGTTACACCCGCACAACCGGCCCCTGTGCCCGAAGCCGAAGAAGAGGCCCAGCCGAAAATCGGCCGCCGCGTCGAGCGTCGGGTCAACGAGGGCGGCGAGCGCGTCTTGCGGGTGACGGCCGAGCGCCTGAATAACCTGCTGGACCTGTCGAGCAAATCGCTGGTCGAGACCCAACGCCTGAAGCCTTATCTGACTGCGATGCAACGGGTCAAACGCTCGCAAAGCGGCGCCAGTCGCGCGTTGGACAATCTCGAAGCCTTGCTCGACGCCAACGTCGATCCGGATGCGCAAAAGGCGCTGGAAGAAGCGCGGCGTCTGTTGAGCGAGGCGCAGCACCTGCTGATCCAACAGACCTCCGACCTCGACGAATTCGGCTGGCAAGCCAGTCAGCGTGCGCAGCTGCTGTACGACACCGCGCTGGCCTGCCGCATGCGTCCGTTCGCCGACGTGCTGGCCGGGCAGGCGCGCATGGTGCGTGACCTTGGCCGTTCGCTGGGCAAACAGGTGCGGCTGGAAATCGACGGCGATAAAACCCAGGTCGACCGCGACGTGCTGGAAAAGCTCGAAGCACCGCTGACGCACCTGTTGCGCAACGCCGTAGACCACGGCATCGAGTTTCCCGAACAGCGCTTGGCCCTTGGCAAACCGGCGGAGGGACTGATTCAACTCAAGGCGTCCCACCAGGCCGGTTTGCTGGTCGTCGAACTGATCGACGATGGCGGTGGCGTGGACCTTGAGCGTCTGCGTCGCAGCATCATCGACCGCAAACTGTCGCCCGAAGAAACCGCGATGCAGCTGAGCGAGGAAGAACTGTTGAGCTTCCTGTTCCTGCCGGGTTTCAGCATGCGCGACAAAGTCACCGAAGTCTCCGGGCGCGGCGTGGGGCTGGATGCGGTGCAGCACATGGTCCGGCAACTGCGCGGCGGGGTCGAACTGCATCAACAGGCGGGGCAGGGCAGCCGTTTCCACATCGAAGTGCCGCTCACGCTGTCCGTCGTGCGCAGTCTGGTGGTGGAAGTGGGCGGCGAAGCCTATGCCTTCCCGCTGGCGCACATCGAGCGGATGCGCGACGTGCAAGTGGACGAAATCGTGCAACTGGAAGGCCGCCAGCACTTCTGGCACGAAGAGCGCCACGTCGGCCTCGTTGCTGCCAGCCAATTGCTCAATCGTCCTGCCAGCCAGAATAACGCCGACGCGCTCAAGGTCGTGGTGATTCGTGAACGTGACGCCGTGTATGGCGTGGCGGTCGAGCGTTTCATCGGCGAACGCACGCTGGTGGTGCTGCCGCTGGACCCGCGTCTGGGCAAGGTCCAGGACATTTCCGCTGGCGCGCTGCTGGACGATGGCTCGGCCGTGCTGATCATCGACGTCGAAGACATGCTGCGCTCGGTGGAAAAATTGCTTAACACCGGGCGACTGGAGCGTATTGATCGGCGCAATCGTCAGGTCGACGTTCAAGTGCGCAAGCGTGTGCTGGTGGTGGACGACTCATTGACCGTGCGCGAGCTGGAGCGCAAATTGCTGTTGAGCCGCGGTTATGAAGTCGCGGTGGCCGTGGACGGGATGGACGGCTGGAACGCCCTGCGTGCCGAAGACTTCGATTTGCTGATTACCGACATCGACATGCCGCGCATGGACGGTATCGAACTGGTGACGCTGTTGCGCCGCGACAGTCGTTTGCAGTCGTTGCCCGTGATGGTGGTGTCGTACAAGGATCGCGAAGAGGATCGTCGTCGGGGGCTGGATGCCGGGGCCGACTATTATCTGGCCAAGGCCAGTTTCCATGATGATGCATTGCTCGACGCGGTGGTCGAGCTGATAGGAGATGCGCAAGGATGAAAATCGCCATCGTCAACGACATGCCCATGGCGGTCGAAGCACTGCGCCGTGCGCTGGCGTTCGAGCCTGCGCATCAGGTGGTGTGGGTGGCGAGCAACGGCGCTGACGCGGTGCAGCGATGCGCCGAACTGACGCCGGATCTGATCCTGATGGACCTCATCATGCCGGTCATGGACGGCGTCGAGGCGACCCGGCGTATCATGGCCGCCACGCCGTGTGCCATCGTGATTGTGACTGTGGACCGGGAACAGAACGTCCACCGTGTGTTCGAGGCAATGGGCCATGGTGCCCTGGACGTGGTCGACACGCCCGCCATCGGCGCGGGCGACCCGAAAGAGGCAGCGGCACCCTTGCTGCGCAAGATCCTCAACATCGGGTGGCTGGTCGGTCAACGTGACAGCCGCGTCCGTCCGACGCCAGCGCCGTTGGGCGTGGCGGCACAAAGAAAGGGGCTGGTCGCCATCGGTTCGTCCGCAGGCGGCCCGGCAGCGCTGGAAGTGCTGCTCAAAGGACTGCCGAAGGCGTTCCCGGCAGCCATCGTGCTGGTTCAGCATGTGGACCAGGTGTTCGCGGCCGGCATGGCGCAATGGTTGAGCAGCTCGTCAGGGCTGGAGGTGCGGCTGGCGCGCGACGGGGAACCGCCGGAGTGCGGGGCCGTGTTGCTGGCGGGCACCAATCACCATATCCGCTTGTTGAAGAACGGCACGCTGGCCTATACCGCCGAGCCGGTGAATGAGATATATAGGCCCTCTATCGACGTGTTTTTCGAAAGTGTGGCCAGCTATTGGAACGGTGACGCAGTGGGCGTTCTGTTGACAGGTATGGGCCGAGACGGTGCCCAAGGACTCAAGCTGATGCGTCAGCGGGGCTTCCTCACCATCGCCCAGGACCAGCAAAGCTGCGCGGTGTATGGCATGCCCAAAGCGGCAGCCGCCATCGACGCCGCCATGGAGATCCGCCCGCTAGACACGATCGCGCCTCGCTTGAAAGAGGCATTTATACAATGATTTTCCAGGTGATTTCACAGCCCGCCTGTGACCAGGAGACCCTGAATGCATGACTTGCAGCTGGACGAAGTAAACACCACGGATGAAAACGCTGCCATGGTGTTGCTGGTCGACGATCAGGCAATGATCGGCGAGGCAGTCCGGCGTGGGCTGGCGAATGAGGAAAACATCGATTTCCACTTCTGCGCCGACCCTCATCAGGCCATCGCTCAAGCGATCGAAATCAAGCCGACGGTGATTCTGCAGGACCTGGTGATGCCAGGGCTTGACGGTCTGACGCTGGTGCGCGAGTACCGCAACAACCCGATGACCCGGGACATCCCGATCATCGTGCTCTCGACCAAGGAAGACCCGCTCATCAAGAGCGCGGCGTTCGCGGCGGGGGCCAACGATTATCTGGTCAAACTGCCGGACAACATCGAGCTGGTGGCACGCATCCGCTACCACTCCCGCTCCTACATGACTCTGCTGCAACGCGACGAAGCCTACCGTGCTTTGCGAGTCAGTCAGCAGCAGCTGCTGGACACCAACCTGGTGCTGCAACGCCTGATGAACTCCGATGGCCTGACCGGGCTGTCGAACCGTCGGCACTTCGACGAATACCTCGAACTGGAGTGGCGCCGGGCGACGCGCGAGCAGACCCAGCTGTCGCTGATGATGATTGATGTCGACTATTTCAAAGCCTATAACGACAACTTCGGCCACCTCGAAGGCGACGAAGCGCTGCGCCAGGTGGCCAAGGCCATCCGTTCCAGCTGCAGCCGTCCTTCCGACCTGCCTGCACGTTACGGCGGCGAAGAGTTCGCGCTGGTCCTGCCGAACACCTCGCCGGGCGGCGCACGTTTGCTGGCCGAGAAACTTCGCCAGAGCGTCGCCAGCATGAACATCCCGCACATCGCGCCCAAGGAAGGCTCGAGCCTGACCGTGAGCATTGGTCTGGCGACCCTCGTGCCTCCGGTCGGCAGCCACAGCCGCCAGTTGATCCAGAGCGCGGATCAGGGCCTGTATGCCGCGAAGCACAATGGGCGCAATCAGGTCGTAGTCGGCTCGTAACTGTGGGAGCGAATTCATTCGCGAAGGGCGTTAATGTCCCTCTATCCGTCGAGGCTGAAATGCCCTCTCGCGAATAAATTCGCTCCCACAGGTTTTGCATTTGGCTTGATCATCCGTAGACGCTAACCACCCCTGCCCAACGGGCTGCCATCCCGGCGTCAGCTCGGGTATACTCGCGGGCTTTGTGAAATTCGCCTGCGAGTCCTGACGACCATGGAAATCAACCCGATCCTGAACACCATCAAGGACCTGACCGAACGCTCCGAATCCATTCGGGGGTATCTTTGACTACGATCAAAAACATGATCGTCTGACCGAAGTCAACCGCGAGCTGGAAGACCCCAACGTCTGGAACAAGCCCGAGTATGCCCAGTCCCTCGGCCGCGAGCGTTCGGCGCTGGCCCAGATCGTTGAAACCCTCGACGAAATGAGTTCCGGCCTGGCCGACGCCAAAGAGCTGCTGGACATGGCTGTCGAAGAAGACGATGAAGGCGCTGTGGCCGATGTCGTCGAGCTGCTGGAAGGCCTGGAAGCATCCCTCGCCAAGCTGGAATTCCGTCGCATGTTCAGCGGCGAGATGGACCCGAACAACGCCTACCTGGACATCCAGGCCGGCTCCGGCGGCACCGAAGCGCAGGACTGGGCCAACATCCTGCTGCGCATGTACCTGCGCTGGGCCGACAAGCGTGGCTTCGACGCCACCATCATGGAACTGTCCGAAGGCGAAGTCGCCGGCATCAAGGGCGCCACCGTGCACATCAAGGGCGAATACGCCTTTGGCTGGCTGCGTACCGAAATCGGCGTGCACCGCCTGGTCCGCAAGAGCCCGTTCGACTCCGGCGCACGTCGCCACACCTCATTCTCGGCGGTGTTCGTTTCCCCCGAGATCGACGACCGCATCGAGATCGACATCAACCCGTCGGACCTGCGCATCGACACCTATCGTTCGTCCGGTGCCGGTGGTCAGCACGTTAACACCACCGACTCGGCGGTCCGTATCACCCACGTACCGACCAACACCGTCGTCAGTTGCCAGAACGAACGTTCCCAGCACGCGAACAAGGACACCGCCATGAAAATGCTGCGGGCCAAGTTGTACGAGCTGGAAATGCAGAAGCGCAACGCCGCGTCCCAGGCGCTGGAAGACACCAAGTCGGACATCGGCTGGGGCCACCAGATCCGCTCGTACGTTCTCGATGACTCGCGCATCAAGGACCTGCGGACCGGCGTCGAGCGCAGCGACTGCAACAAGGTGCTGGACGGTGACCTCGACGGTTACCTGGAAGCCAGCCTCAAGCAAGGGCTGTAATCGCGACCCCACGTGTTGCGGGCACGGCGCATGCGAAGCAGCGACCGGCCCGCGATCCCTTGCCGACGGCAAGAGCAACGAACCTGTGATGGAAAATCTAAAGACATGAGCGACCAACAACTCGACCCGCAAGCCCAGCAACAGGAAGAAAACACCCTGATCGCACTGCGCAAGGAAAAGCTTGCTACCGAGCGCGCCAAGGGTAACGCCTTCCCGAACGACTTCCGCCGCGAAAACTACTGCAACGACCTGCAGAAACAGTACGTGGACAAGACCAAGGAAGAACTGGCTGAAGCGGCGATTCCGGTCAAGGTTGCAGGTCGCATCATGCTTAACCGTGGCTCGTTCATGGTGATCCAGGACATGACCGGTCGCATTCAGGTCTACGTCAACCGCAAGACCCTGTCGGAAGACACCCTGGCCTCGGTGAAAACCTGGGACATGGGCGACATCATCGCGGCGGAGGGCACCCTGGCCCGTTCCGGCAAAGGCGACCTGTACGTCGAAATGACCAGCGTACGTCTGCTGACCAAGTCCCTGCGTCCGCTGCCTGACAAACACCACGGCCTGACCGACACCGAGCAGCGCTATCGCCAGCGTTACGTTGACCTGATCGTCAACGAAGACGTGCGCGAAACCTTCCGTGTTCGCTCGCAAGTCATCGCCCACATCCGCAGCTTTCTGATGAAGCGCGACTTCCTTGAAGTTGAAACGCCGATGCTGCAGACCATTCCGGGCGGCGCCGCAGCCAAGCCGTTCGAAACCCACCACAACGCGCTGGACCTGGAAATGTTCCTGCGTATCGCGCCTGAGCTGTACCTCAAGCGTCTGGTGGTTGGCGGGTTTGAAAAGGTGTTCGAGATCAACCGCAACTTCCGCAACGAAGGCGTCTCGACCCGTCACAACCCTGAATTCACCATGTTGGAGTTCTACCAGGCGTACGCCGACTACGAAGACAACATGGACCTGACCGAAGAGCTGTTCCGTGAACTGGCTCAACTGGTTCTGGGCAGCACCGACGTGCCGTACGGCGACAAGGTGTTCCACTTTGGCGAGCCGTTCGCGCGTCTGTCGGTGTTCGACTCGATCCTGAAATACAACCCGGATCTGACCGCCGACGACCTGAACGACATCGACAAGGCCCGCGCCATCGCCAAGAAAGCGGGCGCCAAGGTGCTGGGCTTCGAAGGTCTGGGCAAGTTGCAGGTGATGATTTTCGAAGAGCTGGTCGAGCACAAGTTGGAGCAGCCACACTTCATCACCCAGTACCCGTTCGAAGTGTCGCCGCTGGCCCGCCGCAATGACGAAAACCCGAACGTCACCGACCGTTTCGAGTTGTTCATCGGTGGCCGTGAAATTGCCAACGCCTATTCCGAGTTGAACGACGCGGAAGACCAGGCCGAGCGTTTCATGGCGCAAGTCGCCGACAAGGACGCGGGCGACGACGAAGCCATGCATTACGACGCCGACTTCGTGCGTGCGCTGGAATACGGCATGCCGCCAACGGCAGGCGAGGGCATCGGTATCGACCGTCTGGTCATGCTGCTGACCAACTCGCCGTCGATCCGCGACGTCATCCTGTTCCCGCACATGCGGCCTCAGGCGTAAGCGTCATCCTAAAAGCCGCCTCAGCATGGGCGGCTTTTTTTTGCTTGATGAATACCTGTAGGAGCATGCGGTAACAGTTATGACGCTATCGCGAGCAAGCTCACTCCTACAGGTGTTCGCGGGCTGTTGTAGGAGTGAGCTTGCTCGCGATAGCGTCTCGTCAGGCGCTGAAAAACATGTGATATGCCTTGACTATCAAGACTGAAAAAGGAAAACCCCGTCGTGAATCGTACGATCGCTCAAAAAGGAGCCGCCGGCCTGGCCACCGCCGTCGCGCAGAGTGTTCAGTATCAGGGCCGCAAGGCCAGCCGACAGGGCAGCGAGCAACGCCGCCAGCAGATTCTCGACGCTGCCATGCGCATCCTCATTCGCGACGGCGTGCGTGCCGTCCGCCATCGGGCCGTGGCCGCCGAAGCGCAAGTGCCGCTGTCCGCCACCACCTACTACTTCAAGGACATCGACGACCTGCTCACCGATGCCTTCGCCCAATACGTCGAGCGCAGCGCCGCCTACATGGCCAAGCTGTGGACCAACACCGAAGACCTGCTGCGGGAGATGGTCGCTCGCAACGACGGCAGCGCCGAAGCCCGTGGCCGTTTGGCCGATGAAATCGCCCGCATGACCCTGGACTACGTGCGCCATCAATTGCTGACCCGGCGCGACCAGTTGATCGCTGAACATGCGTTCTGCCTGGAAGCCCTGATCAACCCTCGCCTGGCGCCATTGGTGGCGGCCCATCAGCAAATTCTCTTGCAGGGAAGCGCCCAGTTTCTGGAGGTCATGGGCTCGACCCAACCGCAAGTGGATGCACAAGTGTTGACGGGGATTATCGGGCGGATGGAATATCAGGGGCTGCTCGCCGGGCCACGTCCCGAAGCAGACGAGGAAATGCTCGCTATTCTTACGCGCCAGATGCATCTGGTGTTGGGTACTGCCAAGCCAGTGATTGGCTGAGAACGCTTGAATTCAGGAGAAGCGATGAAAGTCTGGAGCGTCTTGCTCGCCTTGTCGTTCGCGTTGTTGAGCGGATGCCTGGTGACTTTCAAGGACCCGATCCCCGCCAGCGACACCGCGCCGCCCAAGCTGCTCGGCACCTGGACCAGCAAAAACGCCTGGGGCGAGCCGCTGGAGCTGGAAATCAGCCGCGCGGGTGCCAATCAGTACAAGGCCGTCAGCTACCGCAAGGGCGACCGCAAGAACCGCGACGAATACACCTTCACCGTTTCCCGGCACGGCAGCCGTTGGTACGTCTCGGCGGCACTGCCCGAGAAGTACGGCGCCCATTACGTGATCGCGGGTTTCGACCTGATCGACAATGAAAGCGCCGCCGACGAACTGGTCATCTACGACCTGGACGTCGAGCGCATGCAGCAACTGGTCGATCAGAAGACCTTCGAAGGCCAGCCCACCGAAACCGAAAAGGGCGACGGCGTGCTGATCTCCACTTCCATGGACAAGGTGTTCGCCTACCTGGACGACACCGCCAATTCCGACGTCTTTCTCAAGGCGGCTCAATATCAGCGCATGGCCAAATAGCGCCACGGGTTAATCAAAGGGGTACTGGGTGGACGAATACCAGCAGACCATTCGCGCGCTGTCCGACCGCATCGTGTTGGCGCAGACGCCGATTCGCGTGCTCGACGCGGTGAAGTGGGACGAGAGCATTCGCAAGAATTTCCTCGCGGCCAAGGGCAAGCAGATGCCCGAGGTGGATCGGGCCTATTACGAAAACCGCCCGCTCGGGTTCGACTCCGGCGCCGTAAAGCTCGAATTCCAGAACATCGAGCGTGACATCACCCGGCAACTGGGGCAGTTCAACCCGGTCGGGCAGATCATGCGCCGCATGTGCAAGGAATACCGGATGGTCGTGCGCATGCTCGAAGCGCGGGGCACGCCGGATTTCGGCCTGATCTCCCAAGAACTCTACGGCGCTGCGTCCGATGCTTTCCACGCCGGAGACCCGACGCTGGCCGACCTCGGCATGATGCTCTCTGATTACTTGAACAACATCGCCGGGCGGGGCGACCTCAAGGACGAACCGAAAACCCTCAACGCGAAAGACGCGGTGGCGATGCTTCAAAGCCGCTTGAACCGGACCTTTGGCGAAGCCGAAGAAACTATTCGGGTGTTCGAGTCTGACGGCATCGTGGCCGACGCGGCGGCGGGCGCGGATTACATCAAGATCCGCAGCGACGCGATGTTCAACGAACGTGACGTGCGAGCGCTGGAGGTCCATGAAGGGCTGGTGCATGTGGGCACGACGCTCAATGGCCAGAACCAGCCGATCTGCACCTTCCTCGCCAAAGGCCCGCCCTCGTCAACCGTGACACAGGAAGGCCTGGCGATCCTGATGGAAGTGATCGGCTTCGCTTCTTATCCAAGCCGTCTGCGCAAGCTCACCAACCGCACCCGCGCCATTCACATGGCAGAAGAGGGCGCGGACTTCCTGCAAGTGTTCGAGTTCTACCGCGAGCAAGGCTTCGGCATGCCAGAAAGCTACGGCAACGCCAGTCGCGTGTTCCGAGGTTCGGTGCCGAACGGTCTGCCGTTCACCAAGGACTTGTCCTACCTGAAGGGCTTCATCATGGTTTACAACTACATCCAGTTGGCCGTGAGGAAGGGCAAGCTGGAGCAGGTGCCATTGTTGTTCTGCGGCAAGACCACGCTGGAAGACATGCGCACCTTGCGGCAATTGGTGGATGAGGGACTGGTCGTGCCACCGAAGTACCTGCCCGACCAGTTCCGCGACATGAACGCGCTGTCGGCGTGGATGTGCTTCTCCAACTTCCTTAACCATTTGAGCCTGGACCGGATCGAAGCGGATTATTCGAATATCCTGTGATGGTTTCCTACAGCTACGCGAACGACAAGGACATCGCTTGAAGCCTCTTCTGACGTTGCTGCTGCTCATTACGCTCACCGGCTGCAGCCAACTCCTGTTCTACCCCGAACGTGAAGTGCCGTTGACCCCGGAAAAGGCCCACATCGCCTGGCGCGACGTGACCCTCACGGCAGCAGACGGCACGCGGCTAAACGCATGGTTCCTGCCTGCGAAGGAAGGCGTCCCGGTCAAGGGCACGGTGCTGCACTTGCACGGCAACGGCGGCAACATGGCCTGGCATTTGGGTGGCAGTTGGTGGCTGCCCGAGCAGGGCTATCAGGTGCTGCTGCTCGACTACCGCGGCTATGGCAAATCGGAAGGCGAGCCCAGCTTGCCCGCGATTTATCAGGACATTGACGCGGCGTTCGACTGGCTGAGCAAAGCCCCGGACGTACAGGGCAAACCGCTGGTGGTGCTGGGGCAGAGCATCGGCGGCGCGTTGGCCGTGCATTATCTCGCCGAGCACCCTCAACAGCGTTCGCGCATCAAGGCCCTCGTGCTCGACGGCGTGCCCGCCAGTTACCGCGAGGTCGCCCGGTATACCCTCGGTACGTCCTGGCTGACCTGGCCGTTCAAGCGTCCGTTGTCGTGGGTGATTCCTGACAGCGACAGTGCCATCAACGGCATCGCTCAATTGAAAGGCACGCCGATGCTGATGTTCCAGAGCCTCGACGATTCGCAAGTCCCGCTTCACAACGGCATCAGCCTTTACCAGAACGCGCCGCCGCCTCGGGTGCTGCAATTGACCCGTGGCCCCCACGTCCAGACCTTCGCCGACCCCACGTGGCAGGAAGTGATGGTGCGTTATCTGGATGATCCGGCGCATTTCAGCGGCCTGCGTCGGTTGGCCGAAGTTCCCAACTATCCCGACCCTGATCCGCGCCAGAAAAGTGCCTCTACGCCGTCGGACAGTAAGCCTGAAGAGAAGCCGCAATGACCGAAGAGCGTAACCTCATCCCGCAAATCCTCACCGGTATCGGCTGCATTTTCGGCACCGTGGGCGTGCTGTGGTACTACGGCTACCTGCACTTCGCCAAGCCCGAGGACGCATTGGAATTGAGCCAGTTCACGATGCTCAAGACCGTGCCAGGGGAGGACTATAAAGTCGCGATGGAGCCTGCGCCGCAGGTCGCGCACTGCGTGGAAGGGGTGATGGTGCTGTTCGACAGCGAGCAGAAAGGCCTGACCGGTGTGCTGGTCAACGACCGCAAACAGGCCGTGCGTTGCGTGGGGCAGGAGACGCCGCAGCAGGTGCAGTAGACGTCGCGCCGTCATCCACAAAAAAGCCCCGCCTGTTCGTCAACAGGCGGGGCTTTTGTTTATCGCTGCAACAGGTTTATTGCATCGACGAACGCGGTGCGACCGGCTGGTTATCGTTGGAAATGGTGACTTCCACGCGACGGTTCATGGCGCGGCCCGAAGCGCTGGCGTTGTCAGCAACCGGGTATTCCTTGCCATAGCCCTGGGATACAACACGGTCCAAGCTCACGCCCATCTTCACCAGCGCCATGCGCACGGAGTTGGCGCGACGGTCAGAGAGCGACTGGTTGTAGCTGTCGGAGCCGGTGCTGTCGGTGTAACCCTCGACGATCACTTTGCGATCCGGGTTTTCCTGAAGGAACTGGGCCAGCTTATTGACGTTGACCAGACCTGCGGATTTCAGATCAGACTTGTTCAGATCGAACAGCACGTCGCCGAAGGTCACCAGCGTACCGCGCTCGGTCTGCTTGGCGTTCAGGCTATTCTGCAGGGCTTTGATCTGCGCATCGCGAGCATCCAGACGCGCCTGGGCACGTTGGGCCGCAGCGTTCTTCAAATCGTTTTCAGCGGTCTTCAGGTTAATGGTTTGCTTCGCCAGCTCAACGCGCTGATTGGTCAGATAGGCCAATTGATCGACCTTCTTCTGATCTTCATTGTTGCGGTAAGCGGCGTCGGCCTTGTTCAGCCAGTCGCTGGCGTCCTTGGTTTCCAGGGCAGCGAGTTCGGTGGATTTCGGGTTGCTTTGCAGCGCCGAGTAGTTGGTGCGAGCCTGTTCCAGGTTCACGTTCGGTTGAGAGGAGCAGGCAGCCAGACCAACGCTCAGGGCCAGCAGGGCAGGGATCAGTACTTGTTTGCGCATAATATGTTCGTCCTTTAAATCCAGTGGCAATGCTTGAAGTGCGGGAGGTTATTGAGCGGTCGGCTGAGCCTGACGCAGACCTTCTTCACGCAGTTCGTTGACGCCCTGACGCGCGTCCTGCACCGCTTTCTGTGCTTTCGCCGCTTGTGCCTTGCGTTCGGCTACACGAGCGTCCCATTCAGCTTGTTCGGCGTACTTGCGAGCTTCGTCGTATTTCTTTTCCTGCATGGCCAGTTCAGCTTGCTTGAACTTGTCCTGCGCCGACTTCATCTCGACCGCTGCGTACTCGGTACCGCCCGCGCTCACGGCAGCGTTCACGGCAGATTGCGTCACCGCGTATTGCTCGCTTGGAGGTTTGCCCGCGCAACCGGCAAGCAGGAGGCTGGTGCCCACGACCAACGCGGCCAGTTTCAGCCCGCGTGGGCTCTTGAAGGTGTGAGTGGCGGTGCGGGTATTCATGGTGGTCAACTCCATTTTGAAACTCCTGAAAGCTAGATTTTCCATTTCAGCGCTGGCCTGGGCGGGGACATGACCAGGGTCAATTTCCGCTGCCACCTGTCGGCTTTTCTGTAATGGCTAATGGGTCGGACCTTTGCCGATTTTGAATAGTTCAGACGTTTTCGCTCTTACGGGCGGGCGTTTTGTTGCGTGATGTAAAATTGGCGCTCGTAAATTGACGCAAAAAAAGACGCGCCGCCCCCGGTTTTCGGGGTGAGCGCGCCTTTTGTTGATGCTCTAAAAACGACGTCGTGATCAGTGTTGAGCGTTGTCCTGCTGCTCGGATAAATCCTGCAGATAACGTCGAGACAGCGCGAGGAATCGTGGCGTAGGGCCGACGTCCTCATACAGTGGGTCGCCTTCCTCGTCGGTGGCGACCACATGCTGGCCTTTGATGTAGGGAAAGCTGGCTTCCAAATCTTCCAGCGCAGCGCCGATCAGCTCGCCCAGCAGTTCTTCGGCAGAACGCTTGGGGTACATTTCGGCGATGGCGGCCAGGCGGGCTGCGGCTTCTACATCCAGGTGAACCGCGTAGCCGGTTTTGGTCAGGCGACCTTTCGCGGAATCTTCCCAGTGTTTTGCGAGCTCACGGATTTTCATAGAGACCTCTTCAACGACCCGCTTGTGAGCGGGTTCTGGCGAATTGTCGAGCCGTCGTCCAATGCGTGACGTGGCCCGTCTTGAGACTAGCTTGCTCCCAGCAGATGTAAGGCAAAGGGTTGCGTACGTGCATGAATTTGTCGCTCTATACACATTGATAGAGGCAAAACTTACGAGGGCGTTCAGTTCGGGATGACCGAACTGACTCAGGACAGAACAAAAAAACGCTGAAGGAGAAGGCTGGATGGCTGATATCGATGCACGATTGCGTGAGGACGTTCACCTGCTGGGTGAGCTATTGGGCAATACCATTCGTGATCAGCACGGGGCTGATTTTCTCGAAAAAATCGAGCGTATTCGCAAAAGTGCCAAAGCCGGACGCCGCAGCGCGACCCAGAGCACCGAGCAACTGAGTTCCAATCTGGAAAGCCTGGGCGAGGACGAGTTGCTGCCCGTGGCGCGGGCGTTCAATCAGTTCCTTAACCTGGCCAACATCGCTGAGCAGTACCAACTGATTCATCGACGGGATGACAGCAAGCCGCAGCCGTTCGAATCCCGCGTGCTTCCCGAGTTGCTGGAGCGTTTGAAGGAATCCGGGCAGTCACCTGAAGCCTTGGCTCGCCAACTCGGCAAGCTGGAGATTGAATTGGTGCTGACTGCGCACCCGACTGAAGTGGCGCGCCGTACCCTGATCCAGAAATACGACGCCATAGCCGCACAACTGGCTGCCCTTGACCATCGCGACCTGAACCGTCAGGAGCGTGCGCAGATCACCGAGCGTCTGCAACGCCTGATCGCGGAAGCGTGGCACACCGAAGAAATCCGCCGGGTACGTCCTACCCCGGTGGATGAAGCGAAATGGGGCTTTGCCGTCATCGAAAACTCGCTGTGGCAGGCCGTTCCCAATTACCTGCGCAAAGCCGATCATGCGCTGCAAGCTACCACCGGTCTGCATTTGCCACTGGAAGCCGCACCGATTCGCTTCGCTTCATGGATGGGTGGCGATCGCGACGGCAACCCGAACGTCACCGCTGCCGTGACCCGTGAAGTGCTGCTGCTGGCGCGCTGGATGGCGGCGGACCTGTACCTGCGTGACGTTGATCAACTGGCCGCCGAGCTGTCGATGCAACAGGCCAGCCCTGCTTTGCAGGCCGAAGCGGGTGACAGCGTCGAACCCTATCGTGCCGTGCTGAAAAAGTTGCGTGAGCGTCTTCGTGCTACCCGTAACTGGGCCCATGCTTCACTGAAAGTCACTCAGCCTGCGCCGGAAGACGTGCTGAACAGTAACCGGGAATTGCTGGAACCCCTGCAGTTGTGTTTCCAGTCATTGCACGAGTGCGGCATGGGCGTCATTGCCGACGGTCCGCTGCTGGACTGTCTGCGTCGGGCGGTCACCTTCGGATTGTTCCTGGTCAAACTCGACGTCCGACAGGACTCCACGCGCCACAGTGCGGCCATGACCGAGATCACTGATTACCTCGGACTAGGGCGCTATAACGAGTGGAGCGAAGAGGCGCGCATCGAGTTCTTACTGGAAGAACTGAACAGCAAGCGGCCGCTGCTGCCATCGCATTTCAAACCGGCTGCTGACACCGCCGAAGTGCTGGCCACCTGTCGCGAAGTGGCTGCTGCCCCTGCGGCGTCTTTGGGTTCTTACGTGATCTCCATGGCCGGTGCTGCTTCTGATGTCTTGGCCGTGCAATTGCTGCTCAAAGAGGCCGGATTACAACGACCGATGCGCGTCGTGCCGCTGTTCGAAACCCTCGCGGACCTCGATAACGCCGGGCCGGTGATCGAGCACCTGCTCAGCCTGCCGGGCTATCGCCTGCGTCTGCATGGCCCGCAGGAAGTCATGATTGGCTATTCCGACTCGGCCAAGGACGCGGGCACCACGGCGGCGGCCTGGGCGCAGTATCGTGCGCAGGAAAAACTGGTGGAGATCTGCCGCGCCCAGCAAGTCGAACTGCTGCTGTTCCATGGCCGCGGCGGCACGGTGGGGCGTGGCGGCGGTCCTGCCCACGCGGCGATTCTCTCGCAGCCTCCGGGGTCGGTGGCCGGGCGTTTCCGCACCACCGAACAGGGCGAGATGATCCGCTTCAAGTTCGGGTTGCCTGATATCGCCGAACAGAATCTCAACCTGTACCTGGCCGCTGTGCTAGAAGCGACGCTCCAGCCACCGCCGTTGCCGGAGCCTGCGTGGCGGCAGATGATGGACGAACTGGCGGCAGATGGCGTGAAGGCCTACCGCGCTGTTGTGCGCGAAAATCCCGAGTTCGTCGAATACTTCAGCCAGGCCACGCCCGAACAGGAACTGGGCCGTCTACCGCTGGGCAGCCGTCCGGCCAAGCGCCGCGCAGGGGGCGTCGAAAGCCTGCGCGCGATCCCCTGGATTTTCGCCTGGACCCAGACCCGCCTGATGCTGCCTGCATGGCTCGGCTGGGAAGACGCGCTGAGCAAGGCGCTGGAGCGAGGGCAGGGCGACCTGCTAGGGCAGATGCGCGAACAGTGGCCATTCTTCCGCACGCGCATCGACATGCTGGAAATGGTGCTGGCCAAGGCAGACAGCGATATCGCGCAGCTCTACGACGAACGTCTGGTGGAGCCGGGGCTGCTGCATTTGGGTGCACATTTGCGCGACCTATTGTCGCAGGCGTGTGACGTGGTGCTGGGGCTGACCGGCCAATCGCAGCTGTTGGCCCACAGCCCCGAGACGCTGGAGTTCATCAGCCTGCGCAACACCTATCTGGACCCCCTTCATCTATTGCAGGCCGAATTGCTGGCGCGCTCGCGCAAACAGGACGCGAGTCTGGACAGTCCTTTGGTACAGGCGCTGCTGGTGTCTGTCGCAGGCATTGCCGCTGGTTTGCGTAACACCGGCTGACGCGGCACTTGCGACGCGGGTGAGGGCGCAGGCCTTCATCTCGCGGCGCCTGGCTCATCGACAAGGATGCACACCCCTGAAGTTGCACCGGGTCGTACCAAAGTATTGATCGTTGGCAAGCTACTGGTTTTTCGCGGGTTGCTGCGACTTTTGGCGTCTTGTGCGGCATGAACCGGCTGTGTATCTTGATCAGCCTTTGGCCGTTGGGTCAGTTAATTTTTTAAAGTGATTGGCCCCATTTAGGCGAATCCGACGAAATCTCTATAAAAATTGAGGAGCACAACAATGCGCGTGATTCTGCTGGGAGCTCCCGGGGCCGGTAAAGGTACTCAGGCTACGTTCATCACCAAGAAATTCGGCATTCCGCAAATCTCCACTGGCGACATGCTGCGGGCAGCGGTCAAGGCGGGCACCGAGCTGGGCCTGAAAGCCAAAAGCGTCATGGACAGCGGCGGTCTGGTTTCCGATGACCTGATCATTGGCCTGATCAAGGATCGCCTGTCGCAGCCTGACTGCGCCAATGGCTGCCTGTTCGACGGTTTCCCACGCACCATTCCTCAGGCCGAAGCCCTGAAGAATGCGGGCCTGGCGATTGACCATGTGGTAGAGATCAAGGTCGATGACGAAGAGATCGTCAAACGCATTTCAGGCCGTCGTGTGCACGAAGGTTCGGGCCGCGTGTACCACACCGTATTCAATCCGCCAAAGGTTGAAGGCAAGGACAACGAAACCGGCGAAGACCTCGTTCAGCGCAAAGACGACGTCGAAGAGACCGTTCGCCATCGCCTGTCGGTCTATCACGCGCAGACCGAGCCTCTGGTCGAGTTCTACAAGCAACTCGAAGCCAAAGACGGCACGCCGAAGTTCAGCAGCATCGCGGGCGTTGGTTCCGTGGAAGACATCACCGCCAAGGTGAACGCAGCGCTGGGCTGATCCTTCATTAGCGCAGTGAACGACGGCCCGCTTGCGGGCCGTTGTTGTTTATAATGCCGCCTCATTTTTTGTAACGCGTTGTGCACCCCTTCATTCGCTCAACCACGGACACCCCGATGACGACCTTGCTGGCCCTGGACACCGCCACTGAAGCCTGCTCAGTTGCTTTGCTGCACGACGGCAAAGTGCTGACTCACTACGAGGTGATCCCGCGCCTGCATGCGCAGAAACTCCTGCCCATGATCAAGGACCTGCTGGCCGAGGCGGGCATTGGCCTGTCCGCACTGGACGCCATTGCGTTCGGTCGTGGCCCCGGCGCGTTCACTGGCGTGCGCATCGCCATTGGCGTGGTGCAAGGCCTGGCGTTCGGTCTGGAACGTCCCGTATTGCCTGTCTCCAACCTCGCAGCCTTGGCGCAACGCGCCTTTCGTGAGCGCGGTGTGAGTCAGGTCGCAGCAGCCATTGATGCGCGGATGGACGAAGTCTATTGGGGCTGCTATCGCGAAACGGCCGGGGAAATGCGTCTGCTGGGTGAGGAGGCGGTGATGCCTCCTGAGCGTGCGGCATTGCCCATCGACGCATCGGGGGAGTGGTTCGGAGCGGGCACCGGTTGGGGCTACGCCGAGCGCATCGCCGTCAACCTGTCTGGCCATGACGCCACCATGTTGCCCCACGCTCAAGATCTGCTGACCCTTGGCACCTTCGCCTGGCACCGTGGCGAAGCCATCGTCGCGGACGACGCACAGCCCGTTTACCTGCGGGACAAAGTGGCCACCCCCAAGGCGCGTTGATCCATCTGAACCCTGTAGGAGCGAATTCATTCGCGAGGCGGAGGTACAGCCGCCACGGCTTCCTCGCCAGCAAGCTGCGCTATTACGTGTTCAACCGATATCAACACGCCACAACTGAGACCCAAGTCACAGCATTTACTACCGTTCGGCGACAAAGCGATCATTTCTGCCCGGCGGTTTTAAACATTCGGCGATAACTGTGGTCTAGTTATCGTTCGCGAGTTTGCTTAAGTGCGTTCGTGAGATTAAATTGCCACTACAAGACGCCGAGTAAGCATCGATGCGGATTAACGGTCCTTCACAACGTTCGTACCCCATAAAGCGCAAGCCCCGCAAAGGCGCTGCGACGATCGATAACGCCTCCGAAGAGGTGATCATCGACGACGTTGAAGAAGTCGTTCCGCAGACCGCTCGCCGTCAAACCGGTGGCACGGCCAATGTGCCGGCACGCCAACAGGACATCATTTTCCCGCGCGCCATGAGTCGCCGGGTGGCCAGTGCCCTGAGCAGCTACCTGACGACTTCAACGTTTGTCGATTGGGACCTCGAAGTCTCGGGCCTCGATCTGCACGTTTGAACGTCGCCAATCCCCCTTATTTCATCGGTTGTCCGTCCTGGAGCGAAAGCGCCTGGCGTCAGTCGATGTACCCGCAAGATGCCCGCACCTCCGATCTGCTTGAACTCTACGCTCAGGTCTTTAATGCCGTCGAAGGCAACACCACGTTTTACGCCCGTCCCAAAGACACCACTGTCGAACGCTGGGCGCAGGTCTTGCCTGAGCATTTTCGATTCACGGCCAAGTTTCCCGGTGACATCAGCCACGCGGGCGACCTGCGCGAACACCTGACTGCCGCGCAAGACTTTCTGAAGCTGATGGCCCCGTTGGGTGAACGCGTTCAACCCCTCTGGCTGCAGCTTCCCGCGACCTTTTCACCCCATCGCCTCGGCGAGCTAGCAACGTTTATCGACGCCTTGGAAGGCCGCGCCTTAGCAGTGGAAGTGCGCAACATGGGGTTCTTCGACAAGGGTGAAGGCGAGCGCATGCTCAATCGTCTGCTGCTCGACCGGGGCGTCGAGCGTATCTGTCTGGACTCGCGACCGCTGTTCAGTTGCGTGTCACAGGCCCCGGCCGTGCTGCATGCGCAATCGAAGAAACCCAAGGTGCCCGTACGCCCGGCAGCACTCACGTTATTCCCCCAAGTACGTTTCATCGGGCGTCCAGAACTGGAAGCGAACGAGCCTTTTGTCGAGCAGTGGGCGCTGAAAGTCGCGGCCTGGATCGAGGAAGGGCGTACGCCTTACGTCTTTCTGCACACGCCAGATAACATCCAAGCCCCCGACCTTGCCAGACGTTTCCATGAGGAATTGCTGACATTGCTGCCCGGCCTGCCTGAATTGCCAACGCTGGAGCGTGGGCCTGAGGTGCAGCAACTCGGCTTGCTGTGAGGTCAGTTAGGGGATGCCATTGTCCTCACTGCGGAAACCTCGCCCATGCGCGGCTCGACCCTTTTCCTGTTATTCCTCCTGATGTGCCTCGGCATCGGGCTCTCGGTGTGGCGCGATTGGTTGCCTGTCCCTGGGCGCTGGAACCCGTGGGCGCCGCTGGACGTGCGGGAACAGCCGAACCTGCTCACCCCCTTCAAACTCTGGCGTTTGCAGGATGACCCGGCCCTGTGCGATCAGGCTTTGCAAACTTCCACTCTGCGCTATGCCCATCAGGCAGACAGCGCCGCCGACGCCAAATGCCCGCTGAGCAATACCTTGCGCATTCAAGGCGGAGACGTGGCGTTGAGCAGCAGTTTTCTTTCGAGCTGCCCGTTGGCGGTGGCCTACGCGCTGTTCGACATTCATGGCCTGCAACCGGCGGCTCAAGCGGTGTTTGGGGAGAAGGTCACGCAGATCGATCACCTCGGCAGCTTCGCCTGCCGCAACGTCTACAACCGCAGCGAGGGGCGCCTGAGTCAGCACGCCACGGCCAATGCGCTGGACATCGCAGGGTTTCGTCTGGCGGACGGCAGGCGGATTTCCGTGCTCAAGGACTGGAAAGACGAGGGCGATAACGGGAGGTTTCTGAGGCTGGTCAGGGACAATGCCTGTCAGCACTTCAACACCGTGCTGGGGCCGGATTACAACGCGGCCCACCAGAATCATTTTCATGTGGACATGGGACGGTGGCGGGTGTGTCGGTAGCGTCAGTCTTGTAGGAGTGAGCTTGCTCGCGATCGCGTTTGATCAGTCACCACCTTGCCGTCTGACACACTGAATCGCGAGCAAGCTCACTCCTACAGGGGCAGCGTGTGCGCCCTAATCAGGCCGCAATCCGCAGATTCTGCAGCACGATCGGACGGGCCCAGCCGTTATCGAACTCCAGGTTACGCTGCTGTTCGGTCATTTCTTCGGCGGTGTACGGCGTGGCAGGCTTGTCGGCCAAATCCCATTCGAACTCGGCGATCGGCAGGAACAGAGGGCGAGGTTCAGGGCCTGGGCCCGGCTCGACGCTGTCGTCGTAAGGGTTCAGCACGGTCGGGCGGACCCAACTGCTGTCAATTTCCAGATTGCGTTGCTGTTCAATCATTTCGCTGGCGCTGAACGGCACGGGTCGTTTGGCCAGGTCCCATTCGAATTCGGCGATGGGCAGAAACAGCGGCTCAGGCGGGGCAATTTCTGTGTCCACGACGGGGCATTCGCGCTGCTCGACGATTTTGCCCAACGTTCTGGCGCCCGCAACGGGTTCGCCGGTCATGCTGTCCGTCGCGGCTGCAACGGCGGGGTACTCGGAAGGCGCGGCGGCGTTGTCATCGACCTGCTGCGCCATCGCACGGGCAAACGCATCCTGCCAGAGCTGCGTGACGCCGCTCAGGGTTTCGGTATTGCGTACGCTGTAGTCGCCTGCGTACGTCAAATAACCTATCGAGGATGTTTGCTGAATGTCTGACATAAGCGCTCAGTACATGCCGTGGGTCTGGCAAAATGCCGGATACTTTCGTTATCGGCAGATGTTGCCAATCATTAAGAAAATTTGAGCGTGTTGAAGAGATGACTGAGCAGCAAGCGGGCAGCCGCATTCGCGTTGAAGCCCTGACGGCCGAAGCCCGGGAAAAAGCGGAACAATGGGCCATGCGTCTGGGCCTGCCGCTGGAGGACACCGAAGCGGATTTTGCCCTGCAATTGAACGATGACGGCCTGCAATTGCAACAGCTGGGCGACGATGCGCCGGGGCCTGTGCGAGTGGATTTTGTTGAGGGCAAAGCGGCACACCGGCGCCTGTTCGGTGGCGGCAGCGGGCAGATGATCGCCAAGGCCGTCGGCGTTCAGCCGGGTGTCCGTCCTCGGGTGCTGGACGCCACGGCCGGGTTAGGCAAGGACGCGTTCGTGCTGGCCAGCCTGGGCTGTGAAATGAGCCTGATCGAGCGCCAACCGATCATTGCCGCGCTGCTGGAGGACGGATTGGCGCGGGGCGCTCAGGACCTCGACGTGGGCGCGATCATTGGCCAGATGCGTTTGCTGACGGGCAACTCGATCGAGCTGATGCGCACTTGGGAAGGCGAGCCGCCGCAGGTGATCTACCTCGACCCGATGTTTCCCCATCGCGAAAAAACGGCATTGGTGAAGAAAGAAATGCGCCTGTTCCGCCCGTTGGTGGGCGACGACATGGACGCCCCGGCGTTGCTGGAAGCGGCGTTGGCATTGGCGACCCACCGTGTGGTGGTCAAACGCCCGCGCAAAGCCCCGTGCATCGAAGGCGCCAAGCCGGGGTATGCGCTGGATGGCAAATCCAGCCGGTATGACGTGTATCCGAAGAAGGCGTTGAAGCCCTGATGGGTGAGAGGCGCTGCTGAACGTGAATTCGCCCTCGAACCTGTGGGAGCGAACTCATTCGCGAAGCGGTTTTTCAGGCGATGGATCTCTATCGACCGGACGGGCCATTCGCGAATGAATTCGCTCCCACAGATATCCACGCAAGGCCTGCCTTCGGTGGTGTGACTGGATACTCAGGCTCTGTACGCCCTCAAAAACAACGCCACCACTTCCTGCACATGCTGCTCGCTCGTCTGCTCATCCGGCACGCCGCCGTTGCCAATCAGCAACCGGAAATTGCACACGCCCTTGATCAAACTCAAAAAGTGCCCTGCCGCGCTCGCAGGTGAATCGAAATGCAAGCCGTCGGTGTCGTTCACCCGCGTCAGAAATCGCTCCATTTCCTGAAGGATTCGTTGCGGACCGGCTTCGAAAAACACCGCTGATAGCGTCGTATCCTGCGTGCCGAGGGCGATCATCAAACGGTGCAGTTCGATGGATTCCGGGCTGTTGATGAGGGTGTGAAAGCCTCTCGCAATACCCAGCAACACTTTCTCCACAGGCGCATTTTGTGCGACATCCACGAACAGTTCAGGCAACTGTTCCTCGCAACGGGCCACCACGGCTGCTGAAAACAGCGTCTCTTTGTCGGTGAAATGGCTGTAGACCGTCAGCTTGGAGACCCCGGCCTCCGCTGCGACGGCGTCCATGCTGGTACTCGCATAACCGTTGCGCACGAACAGGTCCTTGGCCGCATCAAGGATCGCCTTGCGCTTGACCAGGTCTTTTGGACGGCCGGGACCGGCAGTCGAAGGGGAATCGCTTAAATAGTTTTCAGGCATATTCGTTTGATTAGTGGACTGTTCAGTTCGGTAATTCTTAATATACTCGCCAGTACAATTATTCAAAGCTCCCTCTTGCCAAGGTGCCACACCATGTTTCGCGATGCCTTGTTCCTTGCTGTGCCCATCAGTCTGGTGTCGCTCCTCGCGGGCTGCGGTCAGGAAGTCTCCGTTCCCGCCACCGTGCGTCCCGCCATGGTAGTGCAACCGCAGCCGTCGTCCCAATCCATGGACAGCTATCCCGGTGAAGTCCGCGCCCGTTTCGAGCCCGATCTGGCCTTCCGTATCCCCGGCAAAGTCAGCAAGCGGCTCGTGGAAGAGGGCGAGCGCGTCAAAGCCAATCAGCCGCTGGCCGAACTCGATGCCCAGGACGTGCGCCTGCAACTGGATGCCACGCGGGCGCAGGTCGCTGCCGCCGAGGCGAACTTGCAGATGGTCCGCTCGGAACGTGACCGTTACAAGACATTGATGGACCGGCAGATGGTCAGCAAGTCCCAATTCGACAACGCCGAAAACCTGTACCGCGCCGGTGATGCCCGCCTCAGACAACTCAAGGCCGAACTCACGGTTGCTGACAATCAGACCAGCTATGCCGTGCTTCGTGCGTCTCAGGACGGCGTCGTCGCCAAACGACGGGTGGAAGTCGGTCAGGTGGTGGCTGCCGGGCAAACCGTCTTCACCCTCGCCGCCGATGGCGAGCGGGAAGTCTCGATCAGCCTGCCGGAGCAGAACTACGGCCGTTTCAAGATTGGCGACCCGGTCTCGGTCGAGCTGTGGACCCAACGGGAGCAGCGTTTCCCCGGCCGTATTCGCGAGCTGTCGCCGGCGGCTGATCCGAAATCCCGTACCTTCGCGGCGCGCATCGCCTTCGCCGGCGGCAAGGTCCCGGCTGAACTGGGGCAAAGCGCCCGCGTGTTCATTGCGTCCGAACACAACGTGCCGCTGTCCGTGCCGTTGTCAGCGCTGACTGCCGAGCAGGGGCAAACCTACGTCTGGCGTCTGCAAAGCGACAACACCCTCAAGCGAACACCTGTGCAAGTCGGCGCCTACGGTCAGGAGTCGGTGCCGGTACTCGGCGGCCTCGAAGCCAGCGACTGGGTGGTGGCGGCGGGCGTTCATGTGCTGCACGACGGCGAACAGGTTCGCCCGGTTGATCGCAGCAACCGTGCGGTGAAACTGGCGGCGAAGGAGTAAGCACGGATGCGTTTCAACCTTTCCGAATGGGCCCTGCGCAATCGGCAGATGGTCCTGTACCTCATGATTCTTCTGGCTGTCGTCGGCGCGTTGTCCTACACCAAACTGGGACAAAGCGAAGACCCTCCGTTCACCTTCAAGGCCATGGTCATTCGCACGCTGTGGCCCGGCGCCAGTGCTGAGGAAGTGGCGCGGCAGGTCACCGACCGCATCGAAAAGAAGCTGATGGAAACCGGCGACTACGAGCGCATCGTCTCGTTCTCGCGGCCCGGCGAGTCCCAAGTCACGTTCATGGCGCGGGATTCCCTCGTCTCGGCCAAGCTTCCGGAGCTGTGGTATCAGATCCGCAAAAAGATCGGCGACATTCGTGCGACGCTGCCTCCGGGCACCCAAGGCCCGTTCTTCAACGATGAATTCGGCACCACCTTTGGCAACATTTACGCGCTGACCGGGGAAGGTTTCGACTACGCCGTGCTCAAGGACTACGCCGACCGCATCCAGATCCAGCTGCAACGGGTCAAGGATGTGGGCAAGGTCGAGCTGATCGGCCTGCAGGACGAGAAGATCTGGATCGAGCTGTCCAACGTCAAACTTGCCACCCTCGGTCTGCCGCTGCAAGCCGTGCAACAGGCGCTGGAAGCCCAGAACGCAGTCGTGGCCGCGAGCTTTTTCGAGACGCCGAGCGAGCGCATTCAGTTGCGCGTGACCGGGCGTTTCCAGACTGTCGATGAAATCCGCAACTTCCCGATTCGCGTCGGTGATCGCACGTTCCGCATCAACGATCTGGCCGACGTGCGCCGTGGCTTCAATGATCCGCCTGCGCCCGAAATGCGTTTCATGGGGCAGAACGCAATTGGCCTCGCAGTGGCCATGAAAGACGGCGGTGACATCCTCGTCCTGGGGCGTGCGCTGGAAACCGAGTTCGCTCGCTTGCAGAACAACCTCCCGGCGGGCATGGCGTTGAGCAAGGTGTCCGATCAGCCCGCTGCTGTGAAAACCAGCGTTGGCGAATTCGTGCAGGTCCTCGCCGAAGCCTTGGGCATCGTGTTGCTGGTGAGCTTCTTCTCCCTCGGCGTGCGCACCGGCATGGTGGTGGCGCTGGCGATCCCGGTGGTGCTGGCGATGACCTTCGCCACGATGTATTACCTCGGCATCGGCCTGCACAAGATTTCCCTCGGCGCGCTGGTGCTGGCGCTGGGCTTGCTGGTGGACGACGCAATCATCGCCGTGGAAATGATGGCGATCAAAATGGAGCAGGGTTACGACCGGCTCAAGGCCGCGAGTTTCGCCTGGACCAGCACCGCGTTCCCGATGCTCACCGGTACGCTGATCACCGCCGCGGGTTTCCTGCCCATTGCCACGGCGCAGTCGAGCACTGGTGAATACACCCGTTCGATCTTTCAGGTGGTGACCATCGCGCTGCTGGCGTCGTGGGTCGCGGCGGTGGTGTTCGTGCCGTACCTGGGCGAACGTCTGTTGCCCGATCTGGCGAAAATTCACGCGACCAAACACGGCTCCGGCCCCGACGCACCGGACCCCTATGGCACGCCGTTCTACACGCGCGTGCGCGGTCTGGTGGGGTGGTGCGTGCGGCGGCGCAAGACCGTCATCGTGCTGACCATCGCCCTGTTCGTGCTGTCGATTTTCAGCTTCCGTTTCGTGCCGCAGCAGTTTTTCCCGGCCTCCGGACGGCTGGAACTGATGGTCGATCTGAAACTGGCCGAAGGGGCGTCGCTGAGTAACACCACTGAGCAGGTCAAGCGTCTGGAGGAGATGCTCAAGTCCCACGCCGGGGTCGAGAATTACGTGGCCTATGTCGGCACCGGCTCGCCGCGTTTCTACCTGCCGCTGGACCAGCAACTGCCTGCCGCCAGCTTCGCGCAGTTCGTCGTGCTGGCCAAAACCATCGAAGACCGCGAAGCGCTGCGCACCTGGCTGATTCGGACGCTGGACGAGCAGTTCCCGATGCTGCGCCCTCGGGTCACGCGCCTGGAAAACGGGCCGCCCGTGGGCTATCCCGTGCAGTTCCGCGTGACCGGCGAGCACATCGATGAAGTGCGCGCCTTGGCACGCAAAGTCGCGGCGAAGGTGCGTGAGAACCCTCACGTGGTCAATGTGCACCTGGACTGGGAAGAGCCGAGCAAGGTCGTGTACCTCAACGTCGATCAGGACCGCGCAAGAGCGTTGGGCGTGACCACGGCCGACCTGTCGAGCTTCCTGCAAAGCCAGCTGACCGGCTCCAGCGTGAGTCAGTACCGCGAGGACGACAAACTGATCGAAATCCTGCTGCGTGGCACCGAACAGGAACGCCACGATCTGGGCGGTCTGGCGAGTCTCTCGGTGCCCACCGTCAACGGCAGCAGCATCGCCTTGTCGCAAGTCGCTACGCTGGAATACGGCTTCGAAGAAGGGGTGATTTGGCACCGCAACCGGCTGCCGAACGTGACCATCCGCGCCGACATCTATGGCAAGGAACAGCCCGCCACACTGGTCAATCAGATCCTGCCGACGCTGGATGACGTGCGCGCCCAGTTGCCGGATGGCTACCTGCTGGACGTTGGCGGCACCGTCGAAGACTCCGCTCGTGGGCAGAATTCGGTGAACGCCGGTGTGCCGCTGTTCATCGTGGTGGTGCTGACCTTGCTGATGATCCAGCTGCGCAGTTTCTCACGCATGTTCATGGTGTTTCTGACAGCGCCGCTGGGCCTGATCGGTGTGACGCTGTTCCTGCTGATCTTCCGCCAGCCCTTCGGCTTCGTCGCCATGCTCGGCACCATCGCGCTGTCCGGAATGATCATGCGCAACTCGGTCATCCTTGTGGACCAGATCGAACAGGACATCGCCGCCGGGCTCGACCGTTGGCAAGCCATCATCGAAGCCACTGTCCGCCGCTTCCGCCCGATCGTCCTGACCGCACTGGCCGCCGTCCTGGCCATGATCCCCCTGTCCCGCAGCGTGTTTTTTGGCCCGATGGCCGTGGCGATCATGGGCGGGTTGATCGTCGCGACCGCGCTGACATTGCTGTTCTTGCCAGCCCTGTATGCGGCGTGGTTCAGGGTGAAGAAGGGGGAGGCCGTTTAGGGGGGCAATCATGTCTCAATTTTTCAAACGGTTGAGACATGATTGCTTTGCTGCTGTACTGCTGTCTCAGCAATCGAATGGATTGAGACATCAATGCTCAAGTCTCCGCCTCCCCTGGTTTCTCATGAACAGTTGTTCGCCCAGACGGCCGAAAATCGCTTTTGGCAAAGCCCGGCGGAGTATCTGGCGCTGCATAAACCTCTGGACGATCAGGGTCGCTACCTTCATTTCGATCAATTGCGGCACCGCTGGCGAGCCGGGCTCGATCCGCGCATCTGTTGGAGCATGGTCAAGTCAGCTCGTCTTTCCCAACAAATGCCCATCCTTGCGCACGACGGTCTACACGCCAGCGCCGGTTATGTGCTGACGCCTGTCGCACAAAAGGCGATCTCCCTCGTTGACCGCCATGCAACCCTGGCAGCGCTTGAGCACATGACCGGCCACATCGGCGAGAACGCGCATTTTCATTATCTGCTTAACGACCTGATCGAAGACGAGGCCATCAGCAGCAGCCAGCTTGAAGGCGCCGCAACCACGACGGCGGTCGCCAAGGACATGCTCAAGCGCAACCGTCAGCCCCGTACGCCGGATGAGCGGATGATCATCGGCAATTTCAAGCTGATGCAGTTTGCCTGGGAACAGCGCAGCGAGCCGTTGAGTCTTGCGCTGATCACCCGCCTCCACGAAGTGGGCGTATCAGGCATAGACGACGCCAGCTATTCGCCCGGCCAGTTTCGGTTGAACGATGATGTCGTGGTTCAAGACGGCGACGGCAATACCGTTCATGTGCCGCCGCCTGCTCGGGCTCTGGCCGCCCGACTGGAGCGGCTGGCGCAGTGGGTCAACCTTGCGCATCACGAGAGGGATGGGGTCGGGTATCTGCACCCGATGATCAAGGCCATTGCCTTGCATTTTGCGATCGGCTACGAACACCCGTTTCGCGAGGGCAACGGCCGTGTCGCGCGGGCCCTGTTCTATTGGTATCTGTTTCGCCACGACTTTTCGGCGTTTCGCTATATCGCGATCAGCGTCCTGCTGCGCAATGCGCCGGTCAAATACGGCAAATCCTACCTGTACACCGAAACCGATGAGATGGACCTGACGTATTTTATCGACTACCAGTGCTCCGTGATCACACGAGCGTTGGGTGAGTTCTTGACCCTTTACAGACAAACGTTGACCGACGCCCTGCGTTTCGATCATTGGCTTGAGCAGTCCTCGTTGTTCGACAAACTCAGCGATAAGCAGAAGGCCATTCTTCAGGTGGCACTCAACGGCATCGATAAGGAATTTACGGCGGTCAACGTCAAAGAAAACCTCCAATGCTCGTACAACACCGCGTCCACCGCGTTGAATGGTCTGGCCATTCTCGGCGCGTTCGAAAAAACCAAAGCAGGGCGTGAATGGGTGTTTACGCTGCGTAATCGAACGGCGCTTCGGGACAGGTTCGACGGCGGATAAGTCGTCGCCTTTCTACAGCCTGAACGAAACGTCACTTCCGCTTCTCGACTCCACGAATATCACCTATATTCGCGCCGCCAGCCTCCGGCTGCTCAAGCACCTCCGAGTCAACGTCGTGTCAGGCGATAGAAGTCCATGTCCGAATCCTTCGAAGTTCCCAGCCCTCATGAACATCATGTCGAGCATGCGCACACCACCGGGGATCGGTTTGCCGGGAAGATCGCGGTCATGACGGCGATCATGGCGACGGTCGGTGCATTGTTGAGTTATCAGGCCGGTTCCACTGAAAGCGAAGCGGCGATGGACAAGAACAACGCCGCGATCAAGAAGACCGAGGCGTCGAATCAGTGGAATTACTACCAGGCCAAGTCGAGTCGTGAAAACCTCGCGGACCTGGCGAGCCACATGCCCGGTCTGGACAGCGCGCATTACGTCGCGGAGGTCCAGCGTTACAAGGCGGATAAAGAGGCGGCGAAGATCAAGGCCGAAGCTCTTGAGGCGCAGGCGCAAGCGTGGGACGAGAAATCCGAGCAGGTGCTGCATTCTCACCACCGCTGGGCGCAGGCGATGATGGCGATTCAGATGGCCATTTCTCTGGCCGCGATTACCTTGCTCACCCGCAAGGAGTGGCTGCAGAAAGTCTCGTACGGCGCGGGTGGCGTCAGTGTTTTGCTGGGGGTGATGGCTTGGCTGCATCTCTGAACGCGGCTCATGAAAAAGCCCCGGCACTTCGCAGTGTCGGGGCTTTTCGTTGCTCGCGAAAGGGCGCCCGTTAAAGCGCGCCGAACACTTTTTTCGCCAGGCTGGTGGCGGCACCGGCCGGGTTGGCGCGGATGCCTTCTTCCTGTTTGGCGATCATCTCGAACAGGCCGTCGAGGGCTTTTTCGGTCACGTAGCCTTCGATATTTGAATCTTTTGCGTCGACCACGCCCAGGCTCGCGGCCTTGCCCGCGAAGCTGTTGTATTGCTGCGCCAGGCCCACTTTGTCGGTGGCTTGCTTGACGATGGGCAGGAACTTGGCGCGGATCTGATCGCGGCTGGATTTGTTCAGGTACTGAGTGGCCGAGTCCTTGCCGCCGGTCAGCACGCCCTTGGCGTCAGACACGCTCATTTTCTTCACGGCATCCACCAGAATCGCCTGGGCCTGCGGTACAGCAGCTTCGGCGGCCTGGTTCATGCTGGTTTCCAACTGATCCACCTGATTGCCCATGCCCAGCAGCTTCATCTTGCTCGCCACTTTGCCCAGCTTGCCCGGCAGCTCGATGCGCACGTCCTTGTTGTTGCTGAAACCACCCGGCACGCCCAACTGCTTGACAGCAATCTGCGCACCTTGGGTCAGCGCGTCCTTGAGACCACCGGTGGCGTCCGACTGCGAGAGGTCACCCAGCGACAGCGCGAAGGCATTGGCCGAGAGCAACAGCCCGGCGAACAGGCCAGTGAACGAGAGGGAGCGAAGCAGCATGGGTAACGTCCTTTTCGGAGGTGAAGAAAATCGGGCAAAGGCCCTTTAGCTGGCCGGGTTTACACGGATCTTGACCCGCGGTTTCTCTTCCAGCGTCAGGTCCACCGTATAGCGTTCGGTGCTGATCAGCAGCAGCTTGCCATCGACCTCGATGCGCGCGCTCACGGCATAGGTGTGGCCCGGCTTGACCTGTTGCTGATCGTAGGTCAGATGGAAGGGCAAAGGAACCTGTCCCTTGATCGGGCCGCTTTCGCTGGCCAGCGTCTGGGCCGGTGCGTCTGCCAATGAAACGTCTTGCAGCGTGACTTTCAGGGTAGCGGTCGGCGGCAGGGCCATGCGCTGCAGGTAGAACACCTCGCCATCGAGGGTGCCTTTCAAATTGTCCGGTGCGTGACCGGCGCAAGCGGCCAGGACGGTAGTGGCCAGGGCCAGAATCAGGTGTTTCATCGGGTGAATCTCCATGTCACAAAGGGGGCGTGCCCGCAGATGCCGTATGTTGAGCGCGATGGCTCAGACACTCGGGCCTGCGTCTAAGACCTCTTCATCGCGGTGCAGTGCCACTTGGCGAATCGACAATCGAATTTCCGCCGGCAAAACCCGCTTGGCGGCACCCTCGGCCAGTTCGCCCAACAGCTCGTGATAGCCCAGTTTGCCGGTGTCGTCCTTGCGCAGCACATCCTCGTCCAACAAACTCTGGATGAAATGGCGGAACAGGCTCTTGTCGAAGAATTCCGGGGCGTTCAGGCCATGCAGGATCGACAGGCGCTGAGCCATGATCGTGCACAGGTCTTCCAGCTCTTCGGCTGTCAGCGTGTGCTGCCCGTTGTTCAGCAACAGCGCGATGGCCATGTAGAAACGTTGCAGCGTCTGGGCGATGGCACGGGACAGCAACGTCAGCAGCACAAAACTTCGCGAGCTAGGGGCCGGACGCAAATAGACGTCGTTCTCGAAGCGCAGCAGCCCTTGCTCGACGAACGCGGCCAGCCACTGATCGATGACGCCATCCAGATCGTCCAGCGACCAGCGGATGAACAGTTCCGATTGCAGGTACGGATACAGCGCTCGGGTGTAGCGCAACACTTGCTCGCGGGTCATGCGCGACGAACTCTGGAAGAAGCTCGCCAGCAGCGCGGGCAGCGCGAAGATGTGCAGCACGTTGTTGCGGTAGTAGGTCATCAGGACGGCGTTTTGCTCGTCCAGATATAGGATTTTGCCGAGCCTGTCGCTTTGCTCCGACAGCAGGTCCATGCCTTTGACGTGCGCGATCAACGCCGCGCCATCGCCTTCAGGCAAGGTGGTGTGGGGCGAGTACGGCACGCTGCGCAGCAGAGTCAGGTACAGGTCGAGCACACGGGACAGCGCGCGGTCGTCCAGCGCGTGCTTGTTGGTCGACAGCAGCGCCAGCGCCACCAGGTTGACCGGATTGACCGCCGCAGCTTCGTTCAGATGACGCGCAACCCGTTCGCCCAGGCGATGGGTCGTCGCGTTCAGCCACGCGGGCTTGAACACCGGCCCCAGTTCCTGGGTGCGCCAGTCGGGCTGTTCGTGGTTGAGGAACTCTTCCAGCTTGATCGGCTCGCCGAAGTTCACCGACACCTGACCGAACTTCTGCTTGAGCGCCCCAATGACTTTGAAGATGTCGAAAATCGACTCTTTCTTCTTCGTGGCCCCGCGCAGTTCGCCGAGGTACGTGCGGCCTTCCAGCACGCGCTCGTAACCGATGTAGACCGGCACGAAGACGATGGGGGTACGGGAATTGCGCAGGTAGCTGCGCAGGGTGATCGCGAGCATGCCGGTCTTGGGTTGCAGCATGCGCCCGGTGCGCGAGCGGCCGCCCTCAACGAAGTATTCGACCGGGAAGCCTTTGGTGAACAGGGTGTGCAGGTATTCGTTGAACACGGCGGTGTACAGCGGATTACCCTTGAAGGTGCGGCGCATGAAAAACGCCCCGCCCCGTCGCAGCAGTCCGCCAATGACCGGCATGTTGAGGTTGATGCCCGCTGCGATGTGCGGGGGCGTCAGGCCGTTGCGGAACAGCAGGTAGGACAGCAGCAGGTAGTCAATGTGGCTGCGGTGGCAGGGCACATAAATGATCTCGTTGCCCTGCGCGACGTTCTGCACGCCTTCGATGTGGCTGACTTTGATGCCGTCGTAGATTTTGTTCCAGAACCAGCTCAGCACCACTTCCAGAAAACGGATGGCGGTGTAGGTGTAATCCGAGGCGATTTCGTTGCCGTAGTGCAGGGCTTTTTCCCGGGCCTTGGCTTCCGAAATTTTTTCGCGGGCCGCTTCGTCGAGGATCGCCTGTTTGACCATGGGATCGCTGATCAGGCCTTTCACCAGGTTGCGTCGGTGAGAGATGTCGGGGCCGATGACCGCTGCTTTCAGGTTGCGGAAATGCACCCGCAACAGACGTTGGGCCATGCGCACGGTGCGCTCGTAGCCCTTGTTTTCATCGACGAGGTCGCGCACGTGGATCGGCGCGGAGAATTGCACGCGGGTCTTGCGGCCCAGAATCAGGATCGTGATGAACTTGCGCAGGCGACCGGTCACGGCCCAGCTGTCGGCAAACAGCAATTTCCACGGGCTGTCTTCCTTGTCTGGCGACTGCCCCCAGAACACGCTGACCGGGATGATCTGCGCGTCTTCGGTGGCGTTTTGCGTGACGGCACCGACCAATCGCTCCAGCGTCGGTGGGGCGCCACGTTTGTCCTGGCGCCCCAGCCAGTCGGGCTCAGGCGTGAGGTAAAAGAACGCAGCGGCCTCGGTCAGATCGCCGACCGCCACCGGCAGCACCGGGCGCGGCAAACCGGCCTTGCGGCACTCGGTGTCGAGCACGGCCAGGTCGGTCATCGACGGGTTTTGCAGCGCGTAAAACACCGGTCGGCTGCGGTCCAGATTGAGGGTGAATGACGACTGATTGATCGTCTCCGAACGCACCCACACATACAGCAGGCGACGCAGGGTGCCAAACACGAGACGACGAAACGGGGAGCGGGTCATACGAATTCTGCGCTGAGGGGCAAGGCCCACGAAGCGGTCAGTTTGCCGGATATGGCGGGGATGGGCAAAGCGGCGGCGGGAAGGGGCGGGTAAATCCCCTGCGGGAGCGAATTCACTCGCGATGCGATGGTGAAGCCGGTACGCATCTGGCGGATGTACCGGCCAATCGCGAATGAATTCGCTCCCACAGGTTATAGGTGCACGTCAAAACGACGCATGGCGCATCCGACCCTGGTTTGTGGCGCCTTACGACGTGCGCCAGGTAATCTCTTCCTCACCGTCCGCACTGATGCGAATCCAGCGGTCAGCGTCTTCGTCGCTTTCTTCCTCGACCCACGTGCCCGGTGCGCAGCGCACTTCGACGTTCAAGGCCTTGAAAGCGGCGCGGGCGCAGGCGATGTCGTCGTCCCATGGGGTTTTATCGCTGTCCAGGCACAGGCTGTTCCACTTGCCTACAGCCTTGGGAATCCAGGTCACCGGGATGCCACCGGCGGTGCATTTCCAGGTCTGGCCTTTCTGGACCCACTCGCTGCACGGGCCGATGTCGGCGGTCAGCCAAGTGGTGATGGCCTTGTGATCGACGTCAGCGTCTTTCAGGTAAATCTCGATATCGGGTTGGCGCATGGATGCCTCTGGGTTGTTCTGGAAAATCCATTCGCGGATTCATTCGGTGTTTCGTGTCTGTTGTCGGGTCAGGCGGTCACTGCAAAACGAAATAATCGTAGCGCATCGACACGGTCACCTCGAACGGCTCGGCCTGATCGATGACATTAGCCCGCCGTTCGGCACTGGCGCGCCAGCCGTGGGGCGTCATCGCCAGCAGATTGGCCCGCGCCTGACCGTCCACCAGCGTCAGTTTGAAACGCAAGGTCTCACTGTGCTGTAGGGCCATGCCTTCGGGCACCAGCGCCAAGTGCTTGTCATCGGCGTAATCGCGGACTTCGTCGTACAGCCGCTGACGCAATTCCATCAGGTGTTCGTTGGTCGGTCCTACACGCATCAAGCCACCGCCGGGCGACAGCAGACGCTTGGCCTCGTCCCAATCGAGCGGGCTGAACACGCTGGCGATGAACTGCACGCTAGCGTCCGGCAACGGCACGCGAGCCATGCTGGCGATCAACCAAGTCAGGTTCGGGTCGCGTTTGCAGGCGCGTTTGACCGCTTCGCGAGAGATGTCCAGCGCATAACCATCGGCATGGGGCAGGGCTGTGGCGATCTGGGCGGTGTAATAGCCCTCGCCGCAACCGATGTCGAGCCAGTGCGCGGGGGCGCGTTCAGCGGCCAGCTCAGCGAGACGCTTCGCCACCGGCGCGTAATGCCCGGCGTTGAGAAAGTCCCGGCGCGCTTCGACCATCGCCTGATTGTCGCCAGGGTCGCGGCTGTTCTTGTGCTGCACCGGCAGCAGGTTCAGGTAACCCTGACGCGCGCGGTCGAAGCGGTGGCCGACCGGGCACACCACGCCGTTGTCCGCTGCATCGAGCGGGGCAGAGCAGATCGGGCAGGTCAGCATCACGCGAGCAACTTGACCAGGGTCTGGTAGTAAATCTCGGTCAACACGTCGAGATCGCTGGCCAGAATACGTTCGTTGACCTGGTGGATCGTGGCGTTCACCGGGCCGAGTTCGACCACCTGCGTGCCGAGGGTCGCAATGAAACGACCGTCCGACGTACCGCCGCTGGTGGACGCCTTGGTGTCACGGCCGGTAACGGTCTTGATGCTGGACGAAACGGCATCGAGCAACGCACCCGGCTCGGTGAGGAACGGCAGGCCCGACAGCGCCCATTCCACGTGCCAGTCCAGCCCGTGCTTGTCGAGAATGTCGGCCACGCGCTTCTGCAGGCCTTCGACGGTGGATTCGGTGGAGAAGCGGAAGTTGAAGATGGCGGTCAGATCGCCGGGAATCACGTTGGTCGCGCCGGTGCCCGCATTCAGGTTGGAGATCTGAAAGCTGGTCGGCGGGAAGAATTCATTGCCTTCGTCCCAATGCTCGGCGGCCAGTTCAGCCAGCGCCGGAGCGGCCAGATGAATCGGGTTTTTCGCCAGATGCGGGTAGGCCACGTGGCCTTGCACCCCTTTGACGGTCAGCGTGGCGCCGAGGGAGCCGCGACGGCCATTTTTCACCACATCGCCTACCAGGGTCGTGCTCGACGGCTCGCCGACGATGCACCAGTCCAGACGCTCCTTGCGCGCCGCCAGACGTTCGACGACCGCTTTGGTGCCGTGGTGCGCCGGGCCTTCTTCGTCGCTGGTGATCAGGTACGCAACCTTGCCCTTGTGGTTCGGGTGGTCGGCGACGAAACGTTCGGTGGCGATGATCATCGACGCCAGGCTGCCTTTCATGTCCGCTGCGCCACGGCCGCAAAGCATGCCGTGTTCATCGATCAACGCGTCGAACGGGTCGTTCTGCCACGCCTTCACAGGGCCGGTCGGCACCACGTCGGTGTGGCCGGCGAAACACAGCACCGGGCCGTCTTGCGTGCCGTGAGTGGCCCAGAAATTATCGACGTCTTCGATGCGCATCGGCTCCAGCCTGAAACCGGCAGCGCCCAGGCGTTTCATCATCACGGCCTGGCAATCGGCGTCGAGCGGCGTGACCGATGGGCGACGGATCAGGTCGCAGGCGAGTTGCAGAGTGGGCGAGAGATCGGCTGGGGCTGTCATGAAAGGTCCGCGCAGTTGAGGGTAGGGCGATAAAACGGCAGGTATCTTAAAGCAAAACGGCGACCCGAAGGCCGCCGTTTAGTACAGCACTCAATTGTTTCAGGCCGTGGCCGGTTCCGTTTGCGCCTTGGGTTTGGGCAGCGACGACAGAAACGCCATGATCAGCGCCGCCAGGTACGGCAACGACTGCACCAGCAGCATCATCACCCAGAAACGCACGTCATAGCTCGGCAGGCCCTGCACCACGCAGATGCCCAGCGCTGCGCCCCACAGCAGCAACATGATGAACAGCTCTTCACGGGCCTCGGAAATTGCCACCAGCAGGCCATGGCTGTCGGCGTTTTTCGGGGTGCGGAAGAACGGAATACTGGTGGTGAAGAAGCCATAGAGCACCGCTTTGGCGATGGTGTGCGACAGCGCCAGCCCCGCCAGGGCGGCGTAGAACGCATCCTTGAGGTTCACGCCCACGGCGCGACGGTAGAGGAAGATGATCTTGCCGACCTTGAAGAAGAATAGCGCCAAGGGCGGGATCGCGAAGATCAGCAACGGCGGATCGACCCGGTTCGGCACGATGATCATCGCTGCCGACCACAGCAGCGCGCCGACGGTGAAGAAGATGTTCATGCCGTCGGCGACCCACGGCAGCCAGCCCGCGAGGAAGTGGTAGCGCTGGCCACGGGTCAGCTCGGTGTCCTTGCCGCGCAGCAGGCTGGCGGCGTGGCGCTTGATGATCTGAATCGCGCCGTACGCCCAGCGGAAGCGCTGTTTCTTGAAGTCGATGAACGTGTCCGGCATCAGGCCCTGGCCGTAGCTGTGGTGGGCGTACGCGGCGGAATAGCCTTTTTCGAACACCCGCAGGCCCAGCTCGGCGTCTTCGCAGATGCACCAGTCGGCCCAGCCCAGTTCTTCGAGCACGGAGCGGCGAGTCATGGTCATCGTGCCGTGCTGGATGATCGCGTCGCGGTCGTTGCGGGTCACCATGCCGATGTGGAAGAAGCCTTTGTATTCCGAGTAGCAGAGCTTCTTGAACGCGCTTTCGTATTGGTCGCGATAGTCCTGAGGCGACTGCACCACGGCGATTTTCGGGTCGGCGAAGTGCGGGACCATGTGCTTGAGCCAGTTGCGGTCAACGCAGTAGTCCGAGTCGATCACGGCAATGACTTCAGCGTCTTTTGCGGTGTGAGGAATCAGGTAATTCAGCGCGCCACCCTTGAAGCCCGCCAGCGGCGCGACGTGGAAGAACTTGAAGCGCTCGCCAAGCATTTCGCAGTGAGCTTTCACCGGCTCCCAGACGGCCGGGTCCTTGGTGTTGTTGTCGATCAACAGCACTTCGAAATCCGGGTAGTCCAGTGCGGCCAGCGCGTTCAGCGTCTGCTTGACCATCTCCGGCGGCTCGTTGTAGCAGGGCACGTGCACCGAGACTTTCGGTCTGTAGGCCTTGTCCGCATGGACGGGCAGGAATTCACGACGGCGCTTGTGGGTCCAGACCGCCTCGGCCAGTTCGTGGGCCTCGGTCAGCAGCACGATGAACACCCCGAATGCACCCAATGCCAGGAGAAATCCTACGAGCAGGCTGAACCAGGTGCTGTATTGCTGGCTGTAGTCGTAGCCGATCCACACCAGCACCGAACCGCACAGGAAAGCGATGAACGTCAGGAAAGTGCGACCGCGCTGGCGCAGGGCCGAGCCGTCGATCAACAGCAGCGCCAGTGCCAGCATGGCCAGCACGGCCGAGCCCACCGCCAGCACCCGCCATTGCGGGATCGCGACGACGGGGCCTTCGAAGTTGAATTTCTGCTGACGGTCAGCGTTGTACACGCCCCAATAGGCGCCGACCGAGCCTTCGTCGCTGGCTTTCCACGGCTGGTCAAACGCTTCGATGACGAAATATTTGAAGCCTTGACGGTTCAGTTTGTTGACCAGCGTGCGCAGGTAGATCGCCTGGTCCGCCTGATTGGCGTCTGCACCGCCGCGCATGTGGCCGTTGCTGGGCCAGCCCACTTCAGACAGCAGCAGCGGCTTTTTCGGGAACATGTGTTTGAGTTCACGGGCGCGATCCAGAACGTACTGCCCGGCCTTGTCCACCGGGATGTATTCCCAGTATGGCAGGATGTGCGCAGCGATCAGGTCCACGTGTTTGGCCAGCTCCGGGTATTTCTCCCAGATGTGCCACTGCTCGGAGGTGGTCACCGGCACCTTCACGGCGGCACGCACGCGGTCGAGGATCGCCATCAGGTCTTTCGGCTTGATCTCCTCGCGATACAGCGCTTCGTTGCCGACCACGACCCGCACGACACTGCGGGTACTGTTGGCCAACTGGATGGCGGTGGTGATCTCCCGCTCATTGCGTTCAAGATCGGGGCTGATCCAGATGCCCAGTGTCACGCGCAGGCCAAATTCCTCGGCCAGTTTGGGAATGTCCTGCTGAGGGCCGTCCACCGAATAGATGCGGATGCTGTCAGTCCATTTGCTCATCAACTCCAGGTCCTGACGCATTTCTTCGTCGGACGGGTACACGCCCTTCTGTGGGTTTTGTCCCAGGCGGAAAGGGGAATAAGAGAATCCGGAGATGTGTTCAGGCCAGTTGGGTGTGGTCACAGGGCGGTTGATCAATGCCCAGAAACCCGTGAACAGCGCGGCGATCGCCACGACGACTACCAGGTTGAGTCCAAATTTGCGGGATGGCATAGCGACTTCAGGTTCCAAAGGGGGAACAGGGGGAGGCTGAGACGTCAGCCAGCGAGAGCTTTGGCAGCTGACGAAGGTTGAAGTTCTATTCTGAAAAAAATGTAGGCCTTGTCGTCATCATGTGTAGGCGAAGCCTTTGTCGCTGGGCGGCTTGTGACGGTGGTGCTCCCACAGGTTGATGTTCAACCCTCGGGATTGCGTTGGACTCAGGGGGGCGATTGCCCCTTTTCAGACCAAACACCCCCACCAAACAGCTGTCCCAATTTCACGCACGGCCTATAATGCGCGCCGGTTTTTTGGGGTATTGGTCATGAGCACAGAAGATCCGCGGTTTGCTGGCGTCGCCCGTCTCTACGGCATTGAAGGCCTTGAGCGTTTGCGCGCGGCCCATGTGGCGGTGGTCGGCATTGGCGGCGTGGGTTCCTGGGCGGCGGAAGCCATGGCCCGTTGTGGTGTGGGCGAAATTTCGCTGTTCGATCTGGACGACGTCTGCGTCAGCAACAGCAACCGTCAGCTCCATGCCCTGAGCAGCACCATCGGTCGTTCCAAAGTCGATGTCATGGCCGACCGCATCCGTGAGATCAACCCTGATTGCGTGGTGCATGCCGTGGCCGACTTCGTCACCCGCGAGACCATGGCCGAATACATCACGCCCGACATCGACTGCGTGCTGGACTGCATCGACAGCGTCAACGCCAAGGCCGCGCTGATTGCCTGGTGCAAGCGTCGCAAGATCCAGATCATCACCACTGGCGGCGCAGGCGGGCAGATTGACCCGACATTGATCCAGGTCTGCGACCTCAACCGCACCTACAACGACCCGCTCGCCTCGAAAGTGCGATCGACCCTGCGCCGCGACTACGGCTTTTCCCGCACCGTGACCCGTCATTACAGCGTGCCGTGCGTGTTCTCCACCGAGCAACTGCGCTACCCGAAACCGGACGGGAGCATCTGTTTGCAGAAGAGCTTTGTGGGCGATGGCGTGAAACTCGACTGCGCAGGCGGGTTCGGCGCAGTGATGATGGTCACCGCGACGTTTGGCATGGTGGCGGCCACCAAGGCAGTGGAGAAAATCGTGGCGGGCATGCGTCGCCCATCGGAGCGGGCCAAGGCGAAGGAAGCGGCGCAGTCCTGATTGCCCATGGCATCTGTTTGTCGCAACGCCGCCACCCCTGTGGGAGCGAATTCATTCGCGAAAGGCCATTTCTGACGATAGATATCTGTCGCCTGAACCCGCTTCTCGCGAATGAATTCGCTCCCACAGGGGCGGCGTCGTATTCAGCCCGCCAACCGCCGCATCTTCTGCAACACGGCATTCAGCCCATTGCTGCGCGAAGGGGAGAGCTGGCGGCTCAAGCCCAGGTGATTGAACCAGTCGTTCAAGTCGACGTGCTGCAATTCGACCGCCGACAACCCATTGACCCGTGCGAGCAGCAACGCCACCAACCCGCGAATCAACCGGGCATCGCTGGCCGCGCGAAACTGCCAGTGACCGTCGATCACCTCGCCCAGCAGCCAGACCTTGCTCTCGCAACCATCGACCAGGCGTTCGTCGGTTTTCTCGTTGTCAGCCAGAAGGGGCAGACGCTCACCCCATTGCATCAGCAGGCGAGCGCGTTGCTCCCAGCTCAATGAGCCGTTGAAGGTGTTCAGTGCCGTTTGCGCGTCTTCGGGCAGGTTCATCGCAACACCTCCAGCGCCTGATCCAGCGCGTTGAAGAAACGCTCCAAGTCCTCGGAGTCGTTGTACAGCGCCAGCGACACGCGAATCGCGCCTGACAGGCCAAGGCTGCTGATCAGCGGGATCGCACAATGATGGCCTGCACGCACCGCGATGCCTTGCTCGGTCAGCAGATGCGCGAGGTCGGCGTTGTGCACGCCCTCGACCACGAAGCTGACCAACGCCACGTGTGGATTGCCTACCAGCCGAACACCTTCGCGCAACATCAGTCCGGCGCGCAGCAGTTCGTGCAGACGGGCTTCGTGTTCAGCCGCAGCGACCTGATTGACATCGTTCAAATAATCGAGAGTGGCGCCCAACCCGATGATGCCGGAAATCGGTGGCGTACCCGCTTCAAACCCTAAGGGAGCCGGGCGGAACGTTGCATCCTGATAGCCCGCTTGCAGCACCATCTCGCCGCCAAACTGCCAATGCTGCAATTGCGCCAAGGCCTGATGCTGGCCAAACAGCACACCGACGCCGTCCGGGCCATACAGCTTGTGGCTGGAAAACACATAAAAGTCACAGTTCAGCGCCTGGACATCGTGACGACCGTGCACGACCCCTTGAGCGCCGTCGATGACCGTCAGCGCACCCTGCGCCTTGGCCAGTGCGACCAGTTCGGCCACAGGCTGCCAGGTTCCCAGCACATTGGAGAGCTGGCTGACGGCGAGCAACCGCGTGCGGGTATTGATCAACGAGGCAGCGGCGTCGAGGTCGATCACGCCCTGAGCGGTCAGTGGCAGCACGATCAGTTTCAGGTCTCGGCGTTTCGCCAACTGCTGCCACGGTAAGAGATTGGCGTGGTGTTCCAGCGCACTGATGACGAGTTCATCGCCCGGCTGAAACAGATGTTCGAGCCCATACGCCAGCAGGTTGAACGCTGAGGTGGCGCCGTGGGTGAACACGATGTGCCCGGATGAACCGACGTTCAGCCATTCGGCAGCCTTGCGGCGGGTGTCCTCGAATGCCTGAGTCGCCATCGCGCCCGGAAGGTGCTGCGCACGGTGCACGTTGGCCGCTCCATTGGCGTAGTAATGGGCCAGCGCGTCGATCAGGGCTTGGGGCTTCTGTGCGGTGGCGGCGCTGTCCAGATAGGTCTGGCCTTGCCGTTCGAGGGCGTCGAGAGCAGGAAAGTCAGCGCGCCAGGGAGAAATGAGGGACATGGGAATTGGCTCTCTGTCCTGTAGGAGCGAATTCATTCGCGAAAGAGTATGTCAGACGACGGCGTTGGGTCGTCAGACATACCGGATCGCGAATGAAAGCGCTTGCACAGTCGATCAGTTGTGAGCGTGCAGCGCTTCGTTCAGCTCGATGGCCGACTTGTGGGATTTGCATTCCACGGCGCCGGTTTGCGAGTTGCGACGGAACAGCAGATCAGGTTGACCCGCCAGGTCACGGGCCTTGAGAACCTTGACCAGCTCGTTTTTCTCATCCAGCAACGCGACCTTGGTGCCCGCGGTGATGTAAAGACCGGCTTCCACGGTGTTGCGGTCGCCCAGCGGAATGCCGATACCGGCGTTGGCGCCGATCAGGCAGCCTTCACCGACCTTGATGATGATGTTGCCGCCACCGGACAGGGTGCCCATGGTGGAGCAACCTCCGCCCAGGTCCGAACCCTTGCCGACGAATACGCCAGCCGACACACGGCCTTCGATCATGCCCGGGCCTTCGGTGCCGCCGTTGAAGTTGACGAAGCCTTCGTGCATCACGGTGGTGCCTTCGCCGATGTAAGCCCCCAGACGCACGCGTGCGGTGTCAGCGATGCGCACGCCAGCCGGCACGACGTAGTCGGTCATTTTCGGGAATTTGTCGACGGAGAACACTTCCAGCAACTCGCCTTTCAGACGGGCTTCCAGTTGACGCTGGGGCAGTTCGCCCAGGTCGATGGCGCCCTGGCTGGTCCACGCTACGTTCGGCAGCAGCGGGAACACGCCTGCCAGGCTCAGGCCGTGTGGCTTGACCAGACGATGGGACAGCAGGTGCAGCTTGAGGTAAGCCTCAGGCGTGGAAGTCAGTGCGGCGTCTTCAGCCAGTACCGTGGCGACCAGCGGCTTGTGGCTCTCGGCCAGACGGGTCAGCAGCGCGGCTTGAGCGGCGTCGACCGATTTCAGCGCATCCGCCAGCTTGGAGGCCAGATCGGTGTTGAAAGCGATGGCCTGATTGCCACCGGTGTAACCCAGGATTGGCGCCACGGCGGCAACGATTTCAGCCGACGGGTTGAGCAGAGGCAGGGCGTAGAAGACTTCCAGCCAGGTGCCTTGACGATTTTGAGTGCCGACGCCGAAGGCCAGGCTGAACAGGGAAGTGGACATGGGGATACCTCTAATGTGGGGCTATCTCAATCAGGCGATAGCCGCTGCGTACAGTTCGGGTTTGAAGCCAATCAGGGTCTTGTCGCCAAGATCGAGCACCGGGCGTTTGATCATCGACGGTTGCGCGAGCATCAGTTCGATCGCCTTGTTCTGGTCGATGTCGGCTTTTTGCGAGTCGTCCAGTTTGCGAAAGGTCGTGCCGGCGCGATTCAACACCGTCTGCCAGCCGTGCTCGTTGCACCACTGAGTCAGGTGATCACGGTCGATGCCCAGCGTCTTGTAGTCGTGGAAATCGTAGTTCACCGATTTTTCATCGAGCCAGGTGCGCGCCTTTTTCATGGTGTCGCAGGCCTTGATCCCGTACAGGTGCAACTGTTTGTCAGCCATGAGCTTGCCCCCTCTTTGGGACGATTGAAAAAAACGGTGACGGATTATGCCACGTACACACCGGTTGGGCGCGGCTTGGCGAGGCTTTGTGTGTTTCGACGGGTATTTTTCTGTGGACACTCGCAACGCGCTGATTGGAGGCGTCAGCGTAAACGAAATATATGGCACTTCGATGCCGCATTGCGGGCGGCACCGATCAAAAGGTCAGCCAGATGTCCCGCCGACCTTCATTGACGTCACAGCACGGCGATCAGCGGCGCGTCACGAAATCGCGAATCCGCTCAGCTGCCTCGACGCACTCAGCCAACGGCGCGACCAGTGCCATGCGCACACGGCCTGCGCCGGGGTTGAACCCGTCCACATCCCGCGACAGATAAGAGCCCGGTACCACCGTCACGTGTTCGGCTTCGAACAGGTCACGGCAGAATTGCGCGTCGTCGCCGCCGACGTTTGGCCATAGGTAGAAACTGCCATCCGGGCGCTGCACGTCCATCACCGGGGACAGGATTTCCAGCACCGCATCGTACTTCTCGCGGTACAGGTTGCGGTTAGCCCGTACGTGTTCTTCATCGTTCCAGGCCGCGATGCTGGCAAGCTGGGTCTGAACCGGCATGGCGCAGCCGTGGTAGGTGCGGTAGAGCAGGAAGTCCTTGAGGATGTCGGCGTCACCGGCGACGAAGCCCGAGCGCAGGCCCGGCAGGTTCGACCGCTTGGACAGGCTGTGGAACACGACGCAACGCTTGAAGTCCTGGCGGCCGAGTTCGGCGCAGGCGGTCAGCAGGCCCGGCGGCGGGGTGTCTTCATCGAAATACAGCTCGCTGTAGCATTCGTCAGCAGCGATCACGAAGTCGTGTTCGTCGGCCAGCGCGATCAGCTTTTTCAGCGTGTCCACCGGGATCAGCGCGCCAGTCGGGTTGCCCGGCGAGCACAGGAACAGGATCTGGCAACGCTTCCAGATGTCCGCAGGCACAGCGTCAAAATCGGGGTTGAAGCCGTGTTCGACCAGGCACGGCAGGTAATGCGGCTTGGCCCCGGCCAGGAACGCAGCACCTTCGTAAATCTGATAGAACGGGTTCGGGCTGATGACCAGTCCGTCATCGCTGCGATTGACCACGGTTTGGGTGAAAGCGAACAGTGCCTCACGGGTGCCGTTGACCGGTAGCACGTGCTTGCCCGCATCCAGCCAGCCCTGCGGAACGCTGAAACGGCGTTCGCACCAGTGAGCGATGGCTTCGCGTAGGGCTGGAATGCCCGCTGTCGTCGGGTAAACAGCCATCTGGTCGAGGTTGTCGGCCAGTGCCTTGGCGACGAACGCAGGCGAAGTATGCTTCGGCTCGCCGATGGACAGGGCGATTGGCCGCTTGTCCGGGTTCGGCGTCACGGTACCCAGCAGCGCGCGGAGCTTTTCGAACGGGTAAGGCTGGAGCTGTTGCAAAGCGTTGTTCATGGGCAATCGGTCTCAGGAAGCGGGGCGCCAGCCCGTCGGGGGCGGGCGCCGTTGAATAGCCAGAAAAAGGTGTCGATTCAGATGCTGATGCGCAACCCGCTGGTGGGTTCGGGATTGACGCTGAGTTGCGTGACGATGGCATCTTGCAAACGGCTGCACAGTTGCGGGTCAGACAGCGGCTGGTTGTTCTCGTCGGTGAGGAAGAACACGTCCTCCACGCGCTCGCCCAAGGTTGCAATCTTGGCGTTTTGCAGCGACAGGTCGAACTCCAGAAAGATCTTGCCCAGCCGTGCCAGCAACCCCGGACGGTCTGGCGCGCTGAGCTCTAGCACGGTCACCGGTCGCTGCGCATCGTTGGAAATCGTCACCACGGGCGCGAATGCGAAATGCTTGAGCTGGCGTGGCACGCGACGCTTGATGATCGTCGGATAGTCGTCCGGGTTGCGCAGGGCCTCGGTCAAACCTTCACGAATCGCTTTGATGCGTTCAGGGTTTTCACCGATCGAGCCGCCGTCGCTGTCGAGCACGATATAGGTGTCGAGGGTGAACTGGCTGGTCGACGTGATGACGCGGGCGTCGTGAATGTTCAGGTTCAGCTGGTCCATCGCCGCCACGGTTACCGCGAAGAAGTCGTGCTGATCCGGTGCGTAAATGAAGATCTGGGTGCCGCCTTCGAATTCGCGCTGGGTGGTTTCCTTGATCAGTACCAAAGGGCCACCGTCGGCCGGTTGCTGAAGGATCGCATCGCTGTGCCAGGCCACATCGCCTGCGGTGTGGCGCAGGAAGTAGTCATCGCCCAGTTGCGACCACAGTTGCTCGACGTCGTCCGGATCGGTGCCGTTGCGCACGAGAATGTCCAGCGCCGCGCTTTGGGTACGACGGATCTGCTCTTCGCGGTCGACCGGGTTTTCCAGCCCGCGCTTGAGGGCGCGCTTGGTCTCGGTGTACAGCTGGCGCAACAGGCTGGCGCGCCACGAGTTCCAGAGCGTCGGGTTGGTGGCATTGATGTCAGCGATGGTCAGCACATAGAGATAATCCAGATGCACTTCGTCGCCGACGAACTGCGCAAAGTCGTGAATGACTTGCGGGTCGGAGAGGTCCTTGCGCTGGGCTGTGGTCGACATCACGAGATGGTTCTGCACCAGCCAGACGATCAGTTGGGTGTCCCAGTTCGGCAGATGGTGACGGATGCCGAACGCCTCGGCATCCACCGCCCCCAGTTCTGAGTGATCGCCGCCGCGGCCCTTGCCGATGTCGTGGTACAAGCCTGCGAGGTAGATCAGCTCGGGTTTCGGCAGCTTGGCCATGAGCTTGCTGGCCAGCGGGAATTTCTCCGACACCTGCGTGTATTGGAGCTTACGCAGATGCTTGATCAGGTTCAGGGTGTGCGCATCGACGGTGTAGATGTGGAACAAATCGTGTTGCATTTGCCCGACGATGTGGCCGAACTCCGGCAGGTACAGCCCGAGAATGCCGTAACGGTTCATCCGGCGCAGGTTGCGGTGAATGCCGATCTCGCATTTGAACAGCTCGATAAACAGGCTGGTGTTGCGGATATCGTTGCGGAAGTCGTCGTTGATCAGGTGCCGGTGTTCGCGCAGCAGGCGAATGGTATCGGCACGCACGCCCTTGATTTCCGGGCGCTGAGCCATCAACACGAAGATCTCCAGAATCGCGAACGGCGTGCGTTTGAAGACATTCGGATGGGTCGCTTCGATGTAGCCATCGTGCAATTGGAAGCGCGAGTTGATCGATTCGGTGACGGTGTTGGCGTCGTCCGACAGGATCACCTCCTCGAAGTGCTGAATGATCAGATCGCTCAATTGCGCGATGCTCATGACCACGCGGTAATACTTCTGCATGAAGCGTTCGATGGCCAGTTTCGCGTCGTTGTCCTGATAGCCCAGCAAACGGGCGATGCTGGTCTGGTAATCGAACAGCAGGCGGTCTTCGGAACGGCCCGCCAGCATGTGCAAGGCATAGCGCACTTTCCACAGAAACTCCTGGGAGGCGGCGAGCAACGCGTGTTCGCTTTCCAGCAGGAAGCCCTGGTCCGCCAAGGCGTGAAGATTCAGCGTGCCATATTGACGACGGGCTACCCACAGAATGGTCTGGATGTCGCGCAGGCCACCCGGGGAGCCTTTGACGTTCGGCTCCAGGTTGTATTCGGTGTCGAAGTATTTGTGATGACGGGCTTTCTGCTCGGCGCGCTTGGCCAGGAAAAACTCTTTGCTTGGCCACATTTTGCTCGTACTGGTGACTTCCAGCATGCGCTGGCGTAAATGCTCCGGGCCTGCAATCGTCCGGCTTTCCATCAGGTTGGTGATCACCGTCAGGTCCGCGAGGGCCTCGGTGGCGCACTCATCGACCGAGCGCACGCTCTGGCCAACCTCAAGGCCAATGTCCCACAGCAGCGTCAGAAAACGCTCGATGGAGTCGCGGAAAACTTCGTGATCGGCGCTGTCCAGCAGGATCAGCAGGTCGATGTCCGAATAAGGATGCAGTTCGCCGCGCCCATAGCCACCGACGGCGAGGAGTGCAATGTCGGCATCCTCGCTCCAGTCGAACTGTTCCCAGGCCTGCTGCAGGATGTTGTCGACGAACCAGGCCCGGTCCTCGATCAACCGACGAATTTCCCGGCCCGACTTGAAGCGTTCGTCCAGTACCTCGCGGGCCTGACGGATAGCCTTTTTGAAGGCGGCGATGGGGCTCGCTTTCAACGCCAGTTCGGCCTGAAACTGGCCACGATCGAACAAATCTGGGTCCACCTGCGGCATCGAACTGCTTTCCTTCTATCTATATCGCACGGGGTGATCAGGCGGAGGTGCGGGCGATGGTGTCGTCGCTGCGCAACGTGAAGATTTCATACCCGGTCGCGGTGACCAGAATGGTGTGCTCCCACTGCGCCGACAGCTTGCGGTCCTTGGTGATGGCGGTCCAGCCGTCGCCCAGCAAACGGGTATCAGCCTTGCCCTGATTGATCATCGGCTCGATGGTGAAGGTCATGCCTTCCTTGAGTTCCATGCCGGTGCCCGCCTTGCCGTAGTGCAGCACTTGCGGTTCTTCATGGAACACCTTGCCGATGCCATGGCCGCAATATTCCTTTACGACGGAGAAACCGTTCTTTTCAGCGTGTTTCTGGATCACTTCACCGATGTCGCCCAGGTGCGCGCCCGGTTTGACCAGCTCGATGCCTTTATACATGCATTCCTGGGTGATCTTCGACAGGCGCTCGGCCCACTCTGGCACTTTGCCAACGTGGAACATCTTGCTGGTGTCGCCGTGGTAACCGTCTTTGATCACGGTCACGTCGATGTTCAACACGTCGCCTTCCTTCAGCGGCTTCTCGTTGGGAATGCCATGGCAGACAACATGGTTGATCGAGGTGCAGATGGATTTGGGGAAACCCTTGTAGTTCAGCGGCGCAGGGATCGCTTTTTGCTCGTTGACGATGTAGTCGTGGCAGATGCGGTCCAGCTCGTCAGTGGTGACGCCGGGCTTGACGTAGGCCCCGATCATTTCCAGAACGTCTGCCGCCAGACGACCGGCGACGCGCATCTTTTCGATGTCTTCGGGGGTTTTGATGGTAACGGTCATACAAGGCTCTCTCGGCGCGGCGGGGCCGCAGCAAAACACGGAAAAAACGCGATTCTACCAGACCGATGCCAAGCGGGTTATCATCGCTTCCTTATATAAAGGCTGGCAGGGCCGGTAGACGGCAGGGCTGTCCGGGCAAAAGCGTCGAGAAAACAGGATCTTATTCCGGGTTCCGTTATGCAGACTTTTGTGATATAAAATGCGCCGCTTTACGGGGTCCGCCCCGAAAGCCCAAACCCACACACGTGTCGACACGATGACCTGGGTGCCCTCGGTACATGCCGTTGGTTGGTCATTGGGATACGTGGAGGCCTAACCCGACTTATCAAGGAACTATCATGTCCCAAGTCAACATGCGCGATATGCTGAAGGCCGGTGTGCACTTCGGTCACCAAACCCGTTACTGGAACCCGAAAATGGGTAAATACATTTTCGGCGCGCGTAACAAGATTCACATCATCAACCTTGAAAAAACCCTGCCTATGTTCAACGAGGCACTGACCTTCGTAGAGCGTCTGGCCCAGGGCAAAAACAAGATTCTGTTCGTCGGCACCAAGCGTTCCGCTGGCAAGATCGTTGCTGAAGAAGCAGCACGTTGCGGTTCGCCGTTCGTCGACCACCGCTGGTTGGGCGGCATGCTGACCAACTTCAAAACCATCCGTGCCTCCATCAAGCGTCTGCGCGAGCTGGAAGTTCAGGCTGAAGACGGTACTTTCGCCAAGCTGACCAAGAAAGAGGCGCTGATGCGCACTCGCGATCTGGAAAAGCTGGACCGCAGCCTGGGTGGTATCAAGGACATGGGCGGTCTGCCTGACGCACTGTTCGTCATCGACGTTGACCACGAGCGCATCGCGATCACCGAAGCCAACAAGCTGGGTATCCCGGTCATCGGCGTTGTCGATACCAACAGCAGCCCGGAAGGCGTTGACTACATCATCCCAGGTAACGATGACGCCATTCGCGCCATTCAGCTGTACATGGGTTCGATGGCTGACGCTGTCATCCGTGGTCGTAACAACGTTTCTGGCGGCACCGAAGTTTACGCTGAAGAAGCGGCAACTGCTGCCGAGTAACTGACGCTTAGCGTCTACTCGGTACGCAAAAAGGGGGCTCGGCCCCCTTTTTGCCACCTCGAAAACCATCTGGCGTTGCCACCGACTTAGTTGTCATGCGCAGCTGTCACCATGGCTTTTCAAGAATTTGACGCCCGCATGGCGGGTGGAATGGTTGAAGACCTATCCAAGAGGATTTTGAAATGGCAGAGATTACTGCAGCGTTGGTCAAAGAACTGCGCGAGCGCACTGGCGAAGGCATGATGGACTGCAAAAAAGCCTTGACCAAGGCTGGCGGCGACATCGAAAAAGCCATCGACGATATGCGTGCTTCGGGCGCAATCAAGGCAGCCAAGAAAGCAGGTAACGTCGCTGCTGAAGGCGCTATCGCAATCAAGGACAACGGCAAGCGCGCTGTCCTGATCGAAGTGAACTCGCAGACCGACTTCCTGGCGCTGCAAGACGACTTCAAAAACTTCGTCGCCGTCAGTGTCAACAAGGCTTTCGACCAGCCAGAACTGACCGTTGAGCAACTGATCGAAGCTCAGGAAACCGAGCGTACCGCTCTGGTTGCCAAAGTCGGCGAAAACGTCAACATCCGTCGTCTGGCGCGTGTTGAAGGTGACGTACTGGGCTCGTACCTGCACGGCAACAAAATCGGTGTGGTTGTAGCGCTGAAAGGCGGCGACGCCGAGCTGGCCAAAGACATCGCGATGCACGTTGCTGCCAGCAACCCTGAGTTCCTGCTGCCTTCCGACGTTTCGGCCGAAGCGATCGAGCGCGAGAAGAGTGTCTTCCTGCAACTGAACGAAGACAAGATCAAAGGCAAGCCTGCCGAGATCGCTGACAAAATGGTTCAGGGCCGCATCACCAAGTTCCTGGCTGAAGCCAGCCTGGTTGAGCAAGCGTTCGTCAAGAACCCGGAAGTCAAGGTCGGTGAACTGGCCAAGAAAGCCGGCGCTGAAATCGTTTCGTTCACCTACTTCAAAGTGGGCGAAGGCATCGAGAAGCCAGTCGACAACTTCGCTGAAGAAGTCGCTGCTCAAGTAGCTGCCAGCAAGCAATAAGACGGTTCTCCAACTGTCGACCAAAGAGGCTGCCCGCTCACGCGCGCAGCCTCTTTGTCAAAACGGCAGGAGGAATTTATTTTTCCAGGGTGCGTGGCTCATGAGGCTGCGAATTCCTGACGAAGTAGCCTAGAGTTACCGCAGGCTGAAAATGGCCGCAGATTTTTTTTAAACGCCGCAGGAGAGATTCGCAATGGCTCAGCAGGGCAGTGGTTATCAAGCTCGCTATAAACGCATTCTACTCAAGCTTAGCGGCGAGGCCCTGATGGGGTCCGAAGAGTTCGGTATCGACCCCAAAGTGCTGGATCGCATGGCGCTTGAAGTGGGTCAGCTGGTAGGAATCGGTGTTCAGGTCGGTCTGGTCATCGGTGGTGGCAACCTGTTCCGTGGTGCGGCGCTTAGCGCGGCTGGCATGGATCGGGTCACGGGTGATCACATGGGCATGCTGGCCACTGTGATGAACGCCTTGGCCATGCGTGATGCGCTGGAGCGCGCCAATATTTCCGCCATCGTGATGTCGGCCATCTCCATGGTGGGTGTGACCGATCACTACGATCGCCGCAAGGCAATGCGTCACCTCAACGCCAAAGAAGTGGTGATCTTCGCCGCAGGTACTGGCAACCCGTTCTTCACCACCGATTCGGCAGCGTGCCTGCGCGCGATCGAAATTGACGCCGATGTGGTGTTGAAGGCAACCAAGGTCGATGGTGTGTACACTGCCGATCCATTCAAAGACCCGCATGCCGAGAAGTTCGATCATCTGACTTACGATGAAGTGCTGGATCGCAAGCTGGGCGTAATGGACTTGACGGCCATCTGCCTGTGCCGTGACCACAAGATGCCGCTGCGTGTCTTTAATATGAACAAACCCGGCGCCCTGCTGAATATCGTGCATGGCGGCGCGGAAGGAACTTTGATCGAGGAAGGCGAACAATGATCAACGAAATCAAAAAAGACGCTCAAGAGCGCATGCAAAAATCCATCGAATCCCTGAACCACGCGTTTGGCCAGATTCGTACCGGCAAGGCACACCCAAGCATCCTGGGTAACGTGATGGTTCCGTACTACGGCACCGATACCCCGTTGAGCGGTGTTGCCAACGTCACGGTCAAGGATTCCCGTACCCTCCAGGTCGTGGCGTTTGAGCGCAACATGCTCGCGGCGGTCGATAAGGCGATTCAGAGTGCAGGCTTGAACCTCAACCCGACCAACCTCGGTGAGCTGCTGCTGATTTCCATGCCCGCCCTGACGGAAGAAACACGGAAAGGCTTCACCAAGCAGGCGCGCAGTGCAGCCGAAGATGCTCGTGTTGCTGTGCGTAACATTCGCCGTGACGCATTGGGCGATCTGAAAAAGCTGGTCAAGGACAAGGAAATCAGCGAAGACGAAGAGCGTCGTGGCACGGCCGAGATCGACAAGCTGATCAAGGACTTCGAGGCTCAGATCACAAAAGCCACTGAAGAGAAAGAAAAAGACCTGATGGCCGTATAAGGGTCAGGAAGCTTTCATGGAAAAGACAAAGCTGGCTGTGCCGTCATCGGTGCCGCGTCATGTCGCGATCATCATGGATGGGAACAATCGCTGGGCTAAAAAGCGTCTGTTGCCGGGTGTGGCGGGTCACAAGGCTGGCGTGGACGCTGTCCGTGCGGTGATCGAAGTGTGTGCCGAGGCCAAGGTCGAGGTGCTGACGCTTTTCGCGTTCTCCAGTGAAAACTGGCAGCGGCCGGCCGAAGAGGTCGGCGCGTTGATGGAGTTGTTCTTCACGGCGTTGCGTCGTGAGACCAAGCGCCTGAACGAGAACGGTATCAGTCTGCGCATCATTGGTGACCGTGCACGTTTCCATCCTGAGCTTCAGGCTGCGATTCGCGAGGCCGAAGCGAAAACCGCCGGCAACACCCGCTTTGTCCTGCAAATCGCCGCGAACTATGGCGGCCAGTGGGACATCGCGCAGGCGGCTCAGCGTCTGGCCCGTGAAGTGCAGGCCGGGCATTTGCGCCCGGACGACATTACGCCCGAACTCCTGCAGACGTGCCTGGCCACCGGTGACTTGCCATTGCCGGACCTGTGCATCCGTACCGGTGGCGAACACCGCATCAGTAATTTCTTGCTTTGGCAGCTGGCGTACGCCGAGCTGTACTTCTCCGACCTGTTCTGGCCGGACTTCAAACACGAAGCCATGCGCGATGCGCTGGCCGATTTCGCTTCGCGCCAACGCCGCTTCGGGAAAACCAGCGAGCAGGTAGAAGCTGGAGCCCGTGCTTAATGCTCAAACAACGAATCATTACAGCGCTGATTCTTGCGCCCTTGGCGCTGTGCGGCTTTTTCCTTCTGGAAGGTGGCAGTTTTGCGCTGTTCATCGGCGCGGTGGTCGTACTGGGCGCCTGGGAGTGGGCCCGTCTCGCGGGTTTCGAAACTCAGTCGATTCGCGTGGGCTATGCCGCCGTGGTCGCGGTGCTGTTGTTTCTCTTGTACCTCTTGCCTGGACTGGCGCCTTGGGTGCTGGTCGCAGCACTGATCTGGTGGCTGGTCGCGACGTGGCTGGTGCTGACGTATCCAGAGTCCAGCGAGCACTGGTCCAGCGTGGCGTACAAGCTGGTGATTGGTCTGTTGATTCTCCTGCCGGCATGGCAGGGTCTGATCCTCATCAAGCTCGCCCCGATGGGCAACTGGCTGATTCTCTCGGTCATGGTGCTGGTGTGGGGCGCCGACATCGGTGCCTATTTCTCGGGCAAGGCATTCGGCAAGCGCAAGCTGGCGCCGAAGGTCAGTCCGGGCAAAAGCTGGGAAGGTTTGTATGGCGGCCTGGCAGCCTGTTTGCTGATTACGTTGATCGTCGGTGTGAACCGCGGTTGGCAGGTGTCCGAGATTGTTTTTTCGCTGGTGTGCGCCGCGATTATCGTGCTGGTGTCCGTCGTGGGCGATCTGACCGAGAGCATGTTCAAGCGTAAATCCGGGGTCAAGGACAGCAGTAATCTCTTGCCGGGTCATGGCGGTGTGCTGGACCGGATCGACAGCCTGACCGCCGCGATTCCGGTGTTCGCCCTGTTGCTCTGGGCCGCCAAAGACTGGGGTCTGATGTGAGCCGGCTCCAACACATCACGGTTCTCGGGGCGACTGGCTCGGTGGGGCTTAGCACCCTCGATGTCATCGCACGACACCCGGCGCGCTACAAGGTCTTTGCCCTGACCGGGTTCAGCCGTCTGGCGGAGTTGCTTGCACTGTGCGTCCGTCATGTCCCGCAGTTCGCGGTGGTGCCGACAGTCGCGGCAGCCCGACAATTGCAGGACGATCTGCGTGCCGCCGGTCTCGACACACGCGTGTTGGTAGGGGAGGGGGGGCTGTGCGAAGTATCGGCTCACCCCGAGGTGGATACTGTGCTGGCCGCCATTGTCGGTGCCGCTGGCTTGCGTCCGACACTGGCGGCGGTCGAGGCGGGCAAGAAAGTGCTGCTGGCCAACAAAGAAGCGCTGGTCATGTCGGGTGCCTTGTTCATGCAGGCGGTTCGGCGCAGCGGCACCGTCTTGCTGCCTCTCGACAGCGAGCACAACGCGATTTTTCAGTGTTTGCCAGGCCATTATGGCAACGGTCTGGATTCGGTCGGCGTGCGTCGGATCTTGTTGACGGCTTCGGGTGGGCCTTTTCGCGAAACGCCGCTGCCGGAGCTGGAGCATGTGTCACCCGAGCAGGCCTGCGCGCACCCGAACTGGTCGATGGGGCGCAAAATTTCCGTTGATTCCGCCAGCATGATGAACAAAGGGCTCGAACTGATCGAGGCCTGCTGGTTGTTCGACACTGCACCGGCTCGTATCGAAGTGGTGATTCACCCTCAAAGCGTGATCCATTCGATGGTGGATTACGTGGACGGCTCGGTACTGGCTCAACTCGGCAACCCAGACATGCGTACGCCGATTGCGCATGCACTGGCGTGGCCGGAGCGTATCGATTCGGGCGTTGCACCGCTTGATCTCTTCAGCATAGGGCGACTGGACTTCCAGGCGCCGGATGAAGTGCGCTTCCCTTGCTTGCGTCTCGCACGGCAAGCTGCGGAAGTCGGCGACAGCGCCCCTGCGGTCCTGAACGCGGTGAACGAAGTGGCCGTTGCGGCGTTTCTTGACCGGCGCATTCGCTTTCCGGAAATCGCGAGTATGATCGACGAGGTCTTGAACCTCGAACCGGTGATTGCGGTGAGCGAGCTTGAAACTGTGTTTGACGTCGATGCCAGGGCGCGAGCGCTGGCCGGGCAGTGGCTGAAACGTAATGACCGATAAGCCATATTGGCCAAGTGACACGGGTTCATCGACGTGGGTGGGCTGTCCCCGGATGCCCGCCTGCAACGCCAAACCGGTATCCGGAGAACAGCGATGAGTGCGCTTTATATGATTGTCGGCACCCTGGTTGCCCTGGGCGTGCTGGTGACTTTTCACGAATTTGGCCACTTCTGGGTGGCGCGGCGTTGTGGTGTCAAGGTGCTGCGGTTTTCCGTCGGCTTCGGCATGCCGCTCTTGCGTTGGCATGACCGCAAGGGCACCGAATACGTTGTTGCCGCCATTCCGTTGGGCGGCTACGTGAAGATGCTCGACGAGCGGGAGGGCGAAGTGCCTCCGGAGCTGGTCGACCAATCGTTCAACCGCAAGACCGTTTATCAGCGGATCGCTATTGTCATCGCGGGTCCGGTCGCCAACTTTTTACTGGCCATCGTCTTTTTCTGGGTGCTGGCGATGCTGGGCAGCCAGCAAGTGCGTCCGGTCATCGGCGGCGTCGAAGCGGGTAGCATCGCTGAGAAGGCCGGATTGGTCTCCGGGCAGGAAATTGTATCCGTTGATGGCGAAGCCACGACCGGCTGGTCAGCTGTGAATCTTCAGCTGGTCCGTCGTCTTGGCGAAAGCGGGACCATTGCCCTGAAGGTCCGTGACCAGGGTTCTGACGTCGATACTCCCCGTACGCTGGCGCTGGATAACTGGCTCAAGGGTGCGGACGAGCCAGACCCGATCCGTTCGCTGGGTATTCGTCCATGGCGCCCGGCATTGCCGCCAGTGCTGGCTGAGCTCGATCCTGCCGGTCCGGCCCAGGCCGCTGGTCTGAAAACCGGTGACCGCCTGTTGGCGCTGGACGGCCAGCCCGTCAACGAGTGGCAGCAAGTTGTGGACTGGGTTCGTGTCCGTCCTGATACCCGGATTTTGCTGAGTGTCGAGCGAGACAATGCGAGAATCGACGTCCCGGTCACCTTGGTCGCTCGTGGCGAAAGCAAGACGGCGACGGGTTACCTCGGCGCCGGGGTAAAAGGCATCGATTGGCCACCGGAAATGCTGCGCGAGGTGAGCTACGGGCCTGTGGCCGCCGTCGCAGAGGGGGCGCGGCGCACGTGGACCATGAGCGTATTGACGCTCGATTCGCTGAGGAAAATGTTGTTCGGCGAGCTCTCGGTAAAAAACTTGAGCGGACCGATAACCATTGCTAAAGTGGCGGGCGCTTCGGCCCAGTCAGGTGTAGGTGACTTCTTGAATTTCCTTGCTTATCTGAGCATAAGCCTGGGGGTTCTCAATTTGCTACCCATTCCAGTGTTGGACGGGGGGCACTTGCTGTTTTATCTGATCGAGTGGGCGCGTGGTCGCCCACTGTCGGAAAAGGTGCAGGGTTGGGGGGTTCAGATCGGGATAAGTCTGGTGGTTGGAGTCATGTTGCTCGCACTGGTCAACGATCTGGGACGACTGTAAAGCTACGCCGAATTGTGAATCTGCCGCATTTTGCGGCAGTTTGTTTATTGCCAGTTGGAATAAGAAAGGACTTCATGAAACGTCTGCTGCTAACTGCGGTTCTTGCCGTACTGATGATCGCCGAAGTTCACGCCGAGTCCTTCACTATCTCCGATATCCGTGTCAACGGCCTGCAGCGGGTGTCCGCCGGCAGTGTCTTTGGCGCGTTGCCGTTGAACGTGGGTGAACAGGCCGATGACGCACGTCTGGTCGACGCCACGCGTGCGTTGTTCAAAACCGGGTTCTTCCAGGACATCCAGTTGGGCCGTGACGGTAACGTTCTGGTCATCTCCGTGGTTGAGCGCCCGTCGGTTGCGAGCATCGAGATCGAAGGCAACAAGGCGATCACCACCGAAGACTTGATGAAGGGCCTCAAACAGTCGGGTCTGGCCGAAGGCGAAATCTTCCAGCGTGCGACACTCGAAGGTGTCCGTAACGAACTGCAGCGTCAGTACGTGGCTCAAGGCCGTTACTCGGCAGAAGTCGCCACTGAAGTCGTTTCCCAGCCGCGCAACCGCGTCGGCCTGAAGATCAACATCAATGAAGGCGCCGTTGCCGCGATCCAGCACATCAACGTCGTCGGCAACTCCGTTTTCAAAGAAGAAGACCTGACCGACCTCTTCGAGCTGAAGACCACCAACTGGCTGTCGTTCTTCAAGAACGACGACAAGTACGCCCGTGAAAAGCTGTCCGGTGACCTGGAGCGTCTGCGTTCCTACTACCTCGACCGCGGCTATATCAACATGGATATCGCCTCGACTCAGGTGTCGATCACCCCTGACAAGAAAAGCGTGTACATCACCGTCAACATTCATGAAGGCGAGAAGTACAGCGTCAAGTCGGTCAAGCTGAACGGTGACCTCAAAGTGCCTGAAGATCAGGTGAAGTCGCTGCTGCTGGTCAAGCCAGGTCAGGTGTTCTCCCGCAAGGTGATGACCACCACGTCCGAGCTGATCACCCGTCGTCTGGGTAACGAGGGCTATACCTTCGCCAACGTTAACGGCGTGCCTACCCCGAATGATGAAGACCACACCGTGGACATCACGTTCGCCGTCGATCCAGGCAAACGGGCTTACGTGAACCGCATCAACTTCCGTGGCAACACGAAGACAGCGGACGATGTACTGCGTCGCGAAATGCGTCAGATGGAAGGCGGTTGGGCTTCCACTTACCTGATCGACCAGTCCAAGACCCGTCTGGACCGGCTGGGCTTCTTCAAGGAAGTTAACGTCGAGACCCCTGCAGTGCCGGGCACTGACGATCAGGTTGACGTGAACTACGCCGTGGAAGAGCAGGCGTCGGGTTCGATCACCGCCAGTGTGGGCTTCGCGCAGAGCGCGGGTCTGATTCTGGGTGGTTCGATCAGCCAGAACAACTTCCTGGGTACCGGTAACAAGGTCAGCATTGGCCTGACCAAAAGTGAATACCAGACCCGCTACAACTTCAGCTACGTCGACCCGTATTTCACGCCGGACGGTGTGAGCCTGGGTTACAGCGCGTTCTACCGCAAGACCAACTACGACGACCTCGATGTCGACGTGGCGAGCTACTCGGTAGACAGCCTGGGTGCCGGTATCAACATGGGCTACCCGATTAGCGAAACCTCGCGTCTGAACTTCGGCCTGACGGTCCAGCGTGATGAGATCAACACCGGTACCTATACCGTTGACGAGATTTTCGACTTCCTAGAGAAAGAAGGCGACAATTTCACCAACTTCAAGGCTTCCGTGGGCTGGTCCGAATCGACCCTGAACAAAGGCACACTGCCGACCCGTGGTCATTCCCAGAGCCTGACGCTGGAAACCACGATCCCGGGCAGCGACCTGTCGTTCTACAAGCTTGATTACCGTGGTCAGTTGTTCCATCCGATCACCACCAACACCACGCTGCGTCTGCACTCGGAGTTGGGTTACGGTGACGGCTACGGTTCGACTTCCGGTCTGCCCTTCTACGAGAACTACTACGCGGGTGGTTTCAACTCGGTTCGTGGCTTCAAGGACAGCACCTTGGGTCCTCGTAGTACGCCGAGTCGGGGCGCAGTCAACGGTGGTAAACCGGGCACGCTGGCAGATCCGGACCAAGATCCGCTACCGTTCGGTGGTAACGTCTTGATTACCGGTGGCGCCGAGATTCTGTTCCCACTGCCGTTCATCAAAGATCAACGTTCGCTTCGCACTTCGCTTTTCTGGGATGTGGGTAACGTGTTCAACACGAACTGCGACAATGCCAAGACCACCCTTAGCGGGGAAAAAATTGAATGTAACGGCCCTGATCTTTCCGGTCTGGCCAGTTCGGTCGGTGTCGGCGTGACCTGGGTTACCGCTCTGGGCCCATTGAGCTTCGCGCTGGCGATGCCGATCAAGAAGCCAGACGACAACACCGAAACCCAGGTGTTCCAATTCTCTCTCGGTCAGACCTTCTAAGGGTCTGATCACTGATCACGACAACGGATTCTGTAGGAGTTACAACGTGCGTAAGTTGACCCAATTGGCACTGCTGGCAACCGTACTGGTCGCCGGCCCGGCATTCGCAGACATGAAGATCGCTGTTCTGAACTATCAGATGGCGCTGCTTGAGTCGGATGCTGCCAAGAAGTATGCAGTCGACGCTGAAAAGAAATTCGGCCCGCAACTGACCAAGCTCAAAGCCCTGGAAAGCAGCGCTAAAGGCATCCAGGACCGTCTGGTCGCCGGTGGCGACAAGATGGCCCAGCCTGAGCGCGAGAAGCTGGAACTGGACTTCAAGCAGAAAGCCCGTGACTTCCAGTTCCAGTCCAAGGAGCTGAACGAAGCCAAAGCCGTCGCTGACCGTGACATGCTCAAGCAACTGAAGCCAAAGCTGGACTCGGCTGTTGAAGAAGTGATCAAGAAAGGCGGTTACGACCTGGTGTTCGAGCGCGGTGCCGTGATTGACGTCAAGCCACAGTACGACGTCACTCGCCAGGTCATCGAGCGCATGAACCAGCTGAAGTAAATTCATGACCGTGACTATCACGCTCGGCCATCTGGCCGAGTTCCTCGGTGCCACGCTACGTGGCCCGGCGGACAAGCAAATCACCGGACTGGCCACCTTGCAGGAGGCCGGGCCCGGTCAGGTCAGCTTTCTGGCCAATCCTCAGTATCGAAAATTCCTCGCAACCTCCCACGCCGCAGCCGTGCTACTCAAGCCCGCTGATGCCGAAGGTTACGCGGGAGATGCACTGCTGATCGCCGACCCTTACCTGGCGTACGCACGAATCTCCCATCTGTTCGATCCCAAGCCGAAGGCCGCTGCCGGTATTCATCCGACCGCTATCGTCGCTGCTGACGCAGTAGTCGATCCGAATGCCAGCGTGGGCCCGTATGTCGTCATCGAAAGCGGTGCACGCATCGCTGCCGGTGTGACCCTCGGTGCTCATTGCTACATCGGTGCCCGCAGTGTCATCGGCGAAGGCGGCTGGCTGGCACCGCGCGTGACGCTGTATCACGATGTGCGGATCGGCCAGCGCGTGGTGATCCAGTCGGGTGCCGTACTGGGTGGAGAGGGCTTTGGCTTCGCCAACGAGAAAGGCGTGTGGCAGAAGATCGCCCAGATTGGTGGCGTGACCATCGGCGACGACGTGGAGATTGGCGTGAACACCGCCATTGACCGCGGCGCCATGGACGACACGCGCATCGGCAACGGTGTGAAGCTGGATAACCAGATTCAGATCGCGCACAACGTTCAAGTGGGCGATCACACGGCAATGGCGGCCTGCGTTGGCATTTCCGGCAGTGCGAAGATCGGCAAACACTGTATGCTCGCCGGCGGTGTCGGACTGGTCGGGCACATTGAAATTTGCGACGGCGTCTTTATCACGGGCATGACCATGGTCACCCGTTCGATCACCGAGCCGGGTTCCTATTCTTCGGGGACCGCGATGCAGCCCGCTGCCGAATGGCGCAAGAGTGCGGCACGTATTCGCCAGCTCGACGACATGTCCCGCCGACTGCAGCAGCTAGAAAAGATTGTCGAGGCAGTGACCTCAGGCGGTAATGCGTCATCTGATGGCTGATACTTTTTTCTTATCAAGTGTGCAAAGCCGATAAACTGCCTCCTTGATTTGCTAGAGGAGTGCCGCGCATTCGTCGCGCACTCCCAATCTTTACTACAGGCTTCCTCTCGAAATGATGGACATCAACGAAATTCGCGAATATCTGCCCCACCGTTACCCGTTCCTGCTGGTGGATCGTGTGGTGAAGCTGGATGTTGAGAATAAGCTCATTCGTGCCTATAAGAATGTCAGCATCAACGAGCCCTTCTTCAATGGGCACTTTCCTGCGCATCCAATCATGCCGGGCGTGCTGATCATCGAAGCAATGGCTCAGGCCGCGGGCATCCTGGGTTTCAAGATGCTTGACGTGAAGCCTGCTGACGGCACCCTGTATTACTTCGTGGGCTCCGACAAGCTGCGCTTCCGCCAGCCGGTGCTGCCGGGCGACCAATTGATTCTTGAAGCCAAATTTCTGAGCTGCAAGCGCCAGATCTGGAAGTTCGAATGCCAGGCGTCGGTAGACGGCAAGCCGGTATGCTCCGCAGAAATCATCTGTGCGGAACGTAAACTATGAGTTTGATTGACCCTCGCGCAATCATCGATCCGACGGCCGTGCTGGCCGACAATGTGGAGGTCGGCCCGTGGTCGATCGTCGGACCCGGTGTGGAAATTGGCGAGGGCACGGTGATAGGTCCGCACGTGATTCTGCGTGGCCCGACCGTCATCGGTAAGCACAACCACATCTACCAGTTTTCTTCGGTAGGTGAGGACACGCCTGACCTCAAGTACAAGGGCGAAGCCACGCGTCTGGTCATCGGTGACCACAATGTGATCCGCGAAGGCGTCACGATTCACCGTGGCACCATTCAGGACCGCGCCGAAACCACGATTGGCGATAACAACCTGATCATGGCCTATGCGCATATCGGTCATGACAGCGTCATCGGCAACCATTGCATCCTGGTCAACAACACGGCGCTGGCCGGCCATGTGCATGTGGCTGACTGGGCGATCCTCTCCGGGTTCACCTTGGTTCATCAGTATTGCCACATCGGCGCCCACAGCTTTTCCGGTATGGGCACGGCGATTGGCAAGGACGTCCCGGCGTTCGTTACCGTGTTCGGCAACCCGGCAGAAGCCCGCAGCATGAACTTCGAAGGCATGCGTCGTCGTGGTTTCTCGGAAGACTCGATCCATGCCCTGCGTCGCGCCTACAAGACGGTCTATCGCCAAGGGCTGACGGTCGAACAGGCGGTGGTCGAGCTGGCTGAACCGGCGGCGCAGTTCCCGGAAGTCGCGCTGTTTCTTGAGTCCATCCAGAACTCGACCCGCGGCATCACTCGTTAATCATGGGGGCCTTGCGGATCGCGCTGGTCGCCGGTGAAGCCTCGGGCGACATCCTGGGTTCGGGTCTGATGCGTGCCATCAAGGCGCGTCATCCTGATGCACAGTTCATCGGCGTCGGCGGCCCGCTCATGGAAGCTGAGGGCATGGCGTCCTACTTCCCCATGGAGCGTCTGTCGGTCATGGGGCTGGTGGAAGTCCTTGGACGTCTCAAGGAGTTGCTGGCCCGTCGCAAGCTGTTGATCCAGACCTTGATCGATGAGAAACCCGATGTATTCATCGGGATCGACGCTCCGGACTTCACCCTCAATATCGAACTCAAACTGCGTCAGGCCGGGATCAGAACCGTGCACTACGTCAGCCCGTCCGTGTGGGCGTGGCGGCAGAAGCGTGTCCTGAAGATCCGCGAAGGCTGCGACCTGATGTTGACGTTGTTGCCGTTCGAAGCGCGTTTTTACGAAGAAAAGGGCGTGCCGGTGCGTTTCGTCGGCCATCCACTCGCCGATACCATCCCCCTTGAAGCGGATCGCCAGGCGGCTCGGGCTGAGCTGGGGCTGGGTGACGGGCCTGTCGTGGCGTTGATGCCGGGCAGCCGTGGCGGGGAGGTGGGCCGACTGGGCGCGCTGTTTTTCGACACCGCCGAACGGCTGCTCGCCCAGCGCCCGACCGTTCGTTTCGTGCTGCCCTGCGCCAGCCCTCAACGCCGCGCGCAAATCGAACAGTTGTTGCAAGGCCGCGATCTGCCGCTGACCTTGCTCGACGGCCGCTCCCATGTTGCGTTGGCTGCCTGCGATGCCGTGTTGATCGCATCGGGCACCGCCACGCTGGAAGCGCTGCTCTACAAACGACCGATGGTGGTTGCCTATCGTCTGGCGCCGCTGACCTACTGGATACTCAAGCGGATGGTGAAGAGTCCGTACGTGTCGCTGCCGAATCTGTTGGCCCAGCGTTTGCTGGTTCCAGAGCTTCTGCAGGACGCGGCGACCGCCGATGCCCTGGCCAACACCCTGCTGCCGTTGCTCGACAACGGCGCGGAGCAGACCGCCGGCTTCGACGCCATTCACCGCACCTTGCGTCGCGACGCGTCCAATCAAGCCGCCGAAGCGGTCCTGAACCTGATTGGCCCGTCGCCTTCACGATGAGCGCTCGAACAATGCAAATGGGCCTGGATTTCAACCTGGTCGAGGATCTGGTCGCCGGTGTCGATGAGGTGGGCCGTGGCCCGCTGTGCGGCGCTGTGGTAACGGCTGCGGTGATTCTTGACCCCAATCGCCCCATCTTGGGTCTTAACGACTCGAAAAAGCTCACCGAAGCCAAGCGCGAAAAGCTGTTCGACGAGATCTGCGAAAAGGCGCTGTGCTGGCATATCGCACGGGCCGAAGTCGAAGAAATCGACGAGCTGAACATTCTGCACGCCACCATGCTGGCCATGAAGCGTGCGGTCGAGGGCCTGTTGATCACGCCGAAACTGGCGCTGATAGACGGTAACCGTTGCCCGCAACTCTCGGTGCCGAGCGCGCCGGTGATTCAGGGTGATGCCCAGGTCCCCGCCATCGCTGCGGCGTCGATCCTGGCCAAGGTCAGCCGCGACCGGGAGATGGCTGCCATGGAACTGGTCTATCCGGGGTACGGCATTGGTGGCCACAAGGGCTACCCGACGCCGGTTCACCTGGAAGCGCTGGCCCGGTTAGGGCCGACGCCGATCCACCGCCGCTCCTTCGCCCCGGTGCGTGCGGCGTATGAATCGCGGGAGATGATGATCTCCACCGGCTTCACCTCGCTGCCGCTCACCTGATCGCGGGCTGATGTTTTCATGAGAGGCCGGTACAATCCGGCCTTTGTTTTCTGCGCGCTATAGGATCAACCATGTCGGCTTCTTTCGTTCATCTGCGCATGCACACCGAATATTCTCTGGTCGACGGGCTGGTGCGGGTCAAGCCGCTGGTCAAGGCGTTGACCGGCCTGAACATGCCTGCGGTGGCAGTGACCGATCAGAACAACCTGTGCTCGCTGGTCAAGTTCTACAAGGCCGCCATGGGCGCTGGCATCAAGCCTATCTGCGGCGCCGACATCTGGTTGGCAGGTCGTGACAAGGATGCCCCCCTCAGCCGCTTGAGCCTGTTGGTGATGAACCCCAAGGGCTATCTGAATCTCACCGAGCTGATCTCCCGTGGTTTCATGCATGGTCAGCGCAACGGCGTGGTGATCATCGAGCGGGAGTGGGTCGCTGAGGCCCATGAAGGGCTGATCGCGCTGTCGGCGGCCAAGGAGGGTGAGATCGGCATGGCGCTGCTCGGTGGCAACCCGGCCGAGGCCGACGAGTTGCTCAAGGAGTGGGTGTCGGTCTTTCAGGATCGTTTCTACATCGAGATTCAACGGACCAGCCGCGTCAATGACGAAGAGCACCTGCACGCTGCCGTCGCCCTTGCCGATCGCCACGGTGTGCCGCTGGTGGCGACCAACGATGTTCGCTTCATCAAGCAGGAAGATTTCGAAGCCCACGAAACCCGCGTGTGTATCGGCGAAGGCCGGGCGCTGGACGACCCGCGCCGCTCGCACAACTACAGCGATCAGCAGTACCTCAAGAGCGCTGCAGAAATGGCCGAGCTTTTCAGCGACCTGCCCGACGCGCTGCAGAACACCGTGGAAATCGCCCAGCGTTGCAACATTGACGTGCGCCTGGGCAAGCACTTCCTGCCCAACTTCCCGATTCCCGATGGCCTGACCATCGATGAATACTTCCGCAAGGTGTCTTTCGAGGGCCTTGAAGAGCGCTTGGCCGTGCTGTGGCCGAGGGAAACCACGCCCAACTACGAAGCCAAGCGGCAGGAGTACGTCGACCGGTTGAATTTCGAGCTGGATATCATCATCCAGATGGGGTTCCCCGGTTACTTTCTGATCGTTATGGACTTTATCCAGTGGGCCAAGAACAACGGCGTGCCGGTCGGTCCGGGTCGTGGGTCGGGTGCCGGCTCGCTGGTGGCTTACGTACAGAAGATCACCGACCTCGATCCGCTGGAATATGACCTGCTCTTCGAACGTTTTCTAAACCCTGAACGGGTTTCGATGCCGGACTTCGACGTCGACTTCTGCATGGACGGGCGCGACCGGGTGATCGAATACGTGGCCGAGAAATACGGCCGCAACGCGGTGAGCCAGATCATCACGTTCGGTTCCATGGCGGCGAAAGCGGTGGTGCGGGACGTGGCGCGGGCTCAGGGGAAATCCTTCGGTCTGGCGGATCGCCTGTCGAAGATGATCCCGTTCGAAGTCGGCATGACCCTGGAAAAGGCCTATGAGCAGGAAGAAATCCTGCGCGACTTCCTCAAGACCGACGAGGAAGGGGCAGAAATCTGGGAGATGGCGCGTAAGCTCGAAGGCGTTGTGCGTAACGTCGGCAAGCACGCCGGTGGTGTGGTCATTGCCCCAACCAAACTGACCGACTTCGCGGCTATCTATTGCGATGAAGAAGGCGGCGGCCTGGTCACCCAGTACGACAAGGACGATGTCGAGGCCGCGGGTCTGGTGAAGTTCGACTTCCTGGGTCTGCGAACGCTGACGATCATCGACTGGGCGATGAAGACGATCAACCGCGACCGCGCCAAGGTCGGCGAGGACCCGCTCGACATCGCCTTCATCCCGCTGGATGACGCCCCGACCTACGATCTGCTGCAAAAAGCCGAAACCACGGCGGTCTTCCAGCTTGAATCCCGAGGCATGAAAGAGCTGATCAAGAAGCTCAAGCCCGACTGCCTGGAAGACCTTATCGCACTGGTGGCACTGTTCCGCCCGGGCCCGCTGCAGTCGGGCATGGTAGACGACTTTATCAACCGCAAGCACGGTCGCGCCGAGCTCTCCTACCCGCACGTCGATTACCAGTACGAAGGGCTCAAGCCCGTGCTGCTGCCAACGTACGGCATCATCCTGTATCAGGAACAGGTGATGCAGATTGCCCAGGTCATGGCGGGTTACACCCTCGGCGAGGCCGACATGCTGCGTCGGGCCATGGGTAAGAAAAAGCCCGAGGAGATGGCCAAGCAGCGCGGCGGCTTCATCGAAGGCTGCAAGACCAACAATATCGAGCCGGATCTGGCCGGTAACATTTTCGACTTGGTGGAAAAATTCGCCGGTTACGGGTTTAACAAATCCCACTCTGCTGCGTACGGGCTCGTCTCGTACCAGACGGCGTGGCTGAAGAAGCATTACCCCGCGCCGTTCATGGCGGCCGTGCTCTCGGCGGACATGCACAACACCGACAAGGTCGTGACCTTGATCGAGGAAGTGCGGACCATGAAGCTGCGCCTCGATGCGCCGGACGTGAACAACTCCGAATTCAAATTCACCGTGAACGACGAAGGCCGCATCGTGTACGGGCTGGGCGCGATCAAAGGCGTGGGCGAGGGGCCGGTCGAGGCGATTACCGAAGCGCGTCAGGCCGGGCCGTTCAAGGACCTGTTCGATTTCTGCGCGCGCATCGACCTCAAACGGGTCAACAAACGCACGTTGGGTGGCCTGATCAGCAGCGGTGCGCTGGACCGTCTGGGGCCGTTTTTCTACGACGACCCAAAACAGTATCAAGCCAACATTGACCGCAATCGCGGTGTGTTGCTCGCCGCGCTGGAAGGTGCGATTCAGTCGGCCGAACAAACCGCGCGCAGTCACGACAGTGGCCATGCCGATCTGTTTGGCGGGCTGTTCGTCGAGCCGGATGCCGATGTTTATGCGAACCATCGTGGGGCCAAAGAGGTCACTCTCAAAGAGCGTTTGCGCGGTGAGAAGGAAACCCTGGGCCTGTACCTGACGGGGCACCCGATCGACGAGTACGAAGGCGAGATTCGTCGCTTCGCCCGCCAGCGAATCGTTGACCTGAAACCCGCCCGTGACACCCAGACCGTCGCCGGTCTGATCATCGCCTTGCGTGTGATGAAGAACAAAAAGGGCGACAAGATGGGGTTTATCACCCTGGATGACCGCTCTGGCCGCATCGAAGCGTCGTTGTTCGCGGACTCGTTCCAGGCCGCTCAGTCGCTGTTGCAGACCGACGCGATGGTGGTGGTCGAAGGCGAGGTCAGTTCCGATGACTTCTCAGGCGGCCTGCGTTTGCGAGCCAAGCGGGTAATGAGTCTCGAAGAAGCGCGGACCGGTCTGGCTGAGAGTTTGCGCCTGACCGTGCGCAGCGAGGCGCTGAAAGGTGATCGTCTACGCTGGCTGGGCGACCTGTGCAAGAAGCACCGGGGAGCGTGTCCGATTACGCTCGACTACACCGGGCAGGAGGCCCGGGCGCTATTGCAGTTCGGCGAAGCGTGGCGAATCGATCCCGCAGACAGCCTGATTCAGGCGCTGCGTGACCAGTTCGGACGAGAGAACGTCTTCCTGCAGTATCGATGAACGCTGATACCCGACTTTTTTTAAGCTCGACACTTTTAACCTCGACCCTCACACGCCACATCCTTTAAGGTATGGCGTTTACGGATCAACCGGCCGGCCTCTTGGCCGTCGACCCAAGACGGATGCCTATGAACCCGAATTTTCTGGATTTCGAACAGCCGATTGCTGACCTGCAAGCCAAAATTGAAGAGCTGCGACTGGTAGGCAATGACAACTCGCTGAACATCGGCGATGAAATCTCTCGACTGCAAGAGAAGAGCAGCACGCTCACCGAAAGCATTTTCGGCAACCTGACCAGTTGGCAGATCGCGCGCATGGCGCGTCATCCGCGTCGTCCGTACACCCTGGACTACATCGAACACATCTTCACCGAGTTCGACGAGCTGCACGGCGACCGCCACTTTTCCGACGACGCGGCCATCGTGGGCGGTATCGCCCGTCTGGACGACCAACCTGTCATGGTGATCGGTCATCAAAAAGGCCGCGAAGTGCGCGAAAAAGTTCGCCGTAACTTTGGCATGCCGCGTCCTGAAGGCTACCGCAAGGCGTGTCGCCTGATGGAGATGGCCGAGCGCTTCAAAATGCCGATCCTGACCTTCATCGACACACCTGGCGCATACCCTGGCATCGACGCTGAAGAGCGCAACCAGAGCGAAGCGATTGCTTGGAACCTGCGTGTCATGGCGCGTCTGAAGACGCCGATCATCGCGACTGTGATCGGTGAGGGCGGTTCGGGCGGTGCACTGGCCATTGGCGTGTGCGATCAACTGAACATGCTGCAATACTCCACTTACGCGGTGATTTCGCCGGAAGGCTGCGCGTCGATTCTGTGGAAAACCGCAGAAAAAGCGCCAGACGCTGCCGAAGCGATGGGCATCACTGCCGAGCGCCTCAAAGGCCTGGGCATCGTCGACAAGGTCATCAACGAGCCACTGGGTGGCGCGCACCGTGATCCGGCGGCGGCTTCGGCTTCCATCCGCGAAGCATTGAGCAGCCAATTGGCCATGCTCAAGAAATTCAATGCGGATGAACTGTTGGCGCGTCGCTACGACCGCCTGATGAGCTACGGCATCTGATCGGAGTCATATTTGAGGTCCGGTGAGCTAACGCGGGGTCCACCAGCATGAGCAAGCCGGACGCATTCAAAAAAGACCTCTCCCAACGTCTGCTATCGCGCCTTGAACCCTGGCGCGGTGCAGCCGGTTGGCGCATCGCCTTCTCGGGTGGACTCGATTCCACCGTCCTGCTGCACCTGCTGGCCGAGCTTGCTCGCCATCAGCGTCTCCCCCCTTTGACCGCTATCCACATTTATCACGGTTTGCAGGCTGTTGCTGCGTCGTGGCCGGGACATTGCCGTCAGATGTGTCAGATTCTGGGCGTGCCGTTGCAGGTCATCGACGTGCAAGTACGATCCGGCGCCAGCCTCGAACAGGCGGCCCGCGATGCCCGATACACCGCGTTCGAGCAGACGTTGCTGGCGGGCGAGGTGTTGCTCACGGCCCAGCACCGGGACGATCAGGCGGAAACCCTGATGTTTCGCCTGCTGCGGGGAGCGGGTGTGAAAGGGTTGGCGGCCATGCCTTCCCATCGAGTGCTTGGCAAAGGCCAGGTCTTCCGGCCGCTGCTGGACGAGCCCCGCGCATTGCTTGAGCGTTATGCACAGGACGAGGGCCTGAGCTGGATCGAAGACCCGAGCAACAAAGACAGCCGTTTCTCCCGCAATTACCTGCGTAACCATGTGTTGCCGATGCTGACCGCACGCTGGCCCCAGGCAACCGCGAGCATGGTCCGCAGCGCCGCGCACCTGGCCGAGGCCCAAGGCTTGCTCGATGAACTGGCGACGCAGGATCTGGCGCTCGCCGACACACCGTGCCCGTGGCCATGGCTGGCGGTGCCGTCCCTGGAGCTGGCGCCGCTTGAGGGACTGTCATCTGCACGTCAGAGAAACGCCCTACGTTACTGGCTGAGTCCGCTGACACGTCTTCCAGACAGTGATCACTGGGCGGGGTGGGATTCCCTGCGTGATGCCGGGCCGGATGGTCGTCCGATCTGGCGTCTGGCCGACGGACAATTGCATCGCGCAGAAGGGCGAATCTGGTGGCTGTCGGGCATCTGGCTCAAGGACGTGGCGGGTTCGCAGCACTGGTCCACGGCCTCGCAGCCGCTTCATTTGCCGGGCAACGGAATGTTGCACATTCTGGGCGACATCCCTCGCGGCGGGCTGCACGTGCACTATCGACAGGGCGGTGAAGTGCTGGATGTACCGGACCGCGGGCGCCGGGACCTCAAGCGCCTGCTCAATGAAAAAGGCGTGCCGGTGTTTTTGCGCGGCCGATTGCCGCTGTTGTATCGCGGTGAACAGTTGCTGGCGGTGGCCAACCTGCCCGGACTCGACGCTGACCCCCGTGGCGACTGGCGATTGCACTGGCAACCACCGACGAATGACCACAGTTTGAGATGAGAGCCCGTTTCCGGTAGACTACGCTCCCTTCTTGATACAGCTTATGTCGACCCTTTCGGAACGACGTGAGTTGCCGATTACCAGCCAGTCTTTACTGGGCGATTCTCAAAATGTGGCGAGCAATGGACAGGTCCGGATTCGGCCAGTCGCTTTCAACGCAACAATTTCAGGAATGCACTGTGAAACACGCAGGTCATCGGGGGCTTCGGCCTTCCTTCGCTTTCCCCGGCGGCTCTGACCGCTTTAACGCAGACTTCTAGGGTTTTTCATGACGCGCTACATCTTCGTCACGGGCGGTGTTGTTTCTTCATTGGGGAAAGGCATTGCCTCGGCTTCATTGGCGGCCATCCTGGAGGCGAGGGGACTTAAGGTCACCATGCTCAAGCTGGACCCCTACATCAACGTCGACCCGGGCACCATGAGCCCGTTCCAGCACGGTGAAGTGTTCGTCACCCACGACGGCGCGGAGACCGACCTGGACCTGGGTCACTACGAGCGTTTCATTCGCACCACCATGACCCAGAACAACAACTTCACCACCGGCCGTGTGTACGAACACGTCCTGCGCAAAGAGCGCCGTGGTGATTATCTGGGCGCGACCATTCAGGTGATCCCGCACATCACCGACGAAATCAAGCGTCGCATCATCAAGGGCGCCGGCGATGCCGACGTGGCCATGGTCGAGATCGGTGGCACCGTGGGTGACATCGAATCGCAACCGTTCCTTGAGGCGATCCGCCAGTTGCGTTTCGAAGTCGGCGCCAAGCGCGCGATGCTGATGCACCTGACGCTGGTGCCGTACATCGCGACTGCTGGCGAGACCAAGACCAAGCCGACCCAGCACTCCGTCAAGGAACTGCGTTCCATTGGCCTGCAGCCTGACGTGCTGGTGTGCCGCTCCGATCACCCGATCGACGTTTCGTCGCGTCGCAAGATCGCGCAGTTCACCAACGTCGAAGAGCGCGCTGTGATCGCGCTGGAAGACGCCGACACCATCTACAAGATCCCGGGCATCCTGCACTCGCAGGGTCTGGACGATTTCGTCGTTGAGCGTTTTGGCCTGCAATGCAACAGCGCCGACCTGTCCGAGTGGGACAAGGTCGTCGATGCCAAGCTGAACCCGGAGCACGAAGTCACCATCGCGATGGTCGGCAAGTACATGGAACTGCTGGACGCGTACAAATCGCTGATCGAAGCGATGAGCCACGCAGGCATCAGCAACCGCACCAAGGTCAACCTGCGCTACATCGATTCCGAAGACATCGAGAATCAGGGCACTGGCCTGCTGGAAGGTGTGGACGCCATTCTGGTACCGGGCGGCTTCGGTCTGCGCGGTGTCGAAGGCAAGATCACCGCCGTTCAGTTTGCTCGCGAAAACAAGGTGCCTTACCTGGGTATTTGCCTGGGCATGCAAGTGGCGGTCATCGAGTTCGCCCGTAACGTGCTGGGCTGGAAAGACGCCAACTCCACGGAGTTCGATCGCACCAGCCCGCACCCTGTGGTCGGCCTGATCACCGAGTGGGAAGACGCCACCGGCGCGGTCGAAACCCGTACCGAAAGCTCCGACCTTGGCGGCACCATGCGTCTGGGCGCGCAGGAATGCCTGCTGGAGCCGGGTTCTCTGGTGCACGATTGCTACGCCAACGACACTATCGTCGAGCGTCATCGTCACCGTTACGAAGTGAACAACAAGCTGCTGCCGCAACTGATCGAAGCCGGGCTGAAAGTGTCCGGTCGTTCCGGTGATGGCGCGCTGGTTGAGGTGGTCGAGTCCAAGGACCACCCGTGGTTCGTGGCTTGCCAGTTCCACCCTGAGTTCACCTCCACGCCTCGCGACGGTCACCCGCTGTTCAGTGGCTTCGTCAAGGCAGCGCTCGCTCAGCACCAGAAGAACGCCTGATAGGGAATTCATTACATGGCACAGAAAATCATCCGTGTGGGCTCCATTGACATCGCCAACGACAAGCCGATGGTCTTGTTCGGTGGCATGAATGTCCTGGAGTCGCGGGACATGGCCATGCAGGTCTGCGAAGAATACGTTCGGGTCACCCAGAAACTGGGCATCCCTTACGTGTTCAAGGCCAGCTTCGACAAAGCCAACCGTTCTTCCGTGACCTCGTATCGCGGTCCGGGCCTTGAAGCGGGCATGCGCATTTTCGAAGAGATCAAAAGCACCTTTGGCGTGCCGGTGATCACTGACGTCCACGAGCCGCATCAAGCGGCGACCGTGGCGGAAGTCTGCGACATTATCCAGCTGCCGGCCTTCCTGTCGCGCCAGACCGATCTGGTCGTGGCGATGGCGAAGACCGGTGCCGTGATCAACATCAAGAAGGCCCAGTTCCTCGCGCCCCAGGAGATGAAGCACATCCTGACCAAGTGCGAAGAAGCCGGTAACGATCAATTGATCCTGTGTGAACGCGGTTCGAGCTTCGGCTATAACAATCTCGTCGTGGACATGCTCGGCTTCGGCATCATGAAAGCATTCGAATACCCGGTATTCTTCGACGTGACCCACGCGCTGCAAATGCCGGGCGGTCGTTCGGATTCGGCAGGTGGTCGTCGTGCTCAGGTGACCGATCTGGCCAAGGCCGGTATCAGCCAGGGCCTGGCAGGCCTGTTCCTTGAAGCGCATCCGGACCCGGACAACGCCAAGTGCGACGGCCCGTGCGCCTTGCGCTTGAACAAGCTGGAGCCGTTCCTGACCCAGCTCAAGGCACTCGATGATCTGGTCAAAGCGTTCCCGGCCATAGAAACGGCGTAAAACCCGCTTCTCCGGCACGATGCCCTCCGGTAGAGTGCCGCTCGTTTCTTTCCCGACCAACGGGTCGGGAAAATCTGTCATCCCGGGTCTGCCCGCTGTCTAGTGCCCGGGGCGCCAGTCGTTTTTCCCAGCTGCGTCGTTTTCGTCAATCTTGGAGTGTTAACAACAATGGCAAAAATCGTCGACATCAAAGGTCGTGAAGTTCTCGACTCCCGTGGCAATCCCACCGTGGAAGCAGATGTGCTCCTCGACAACGGCATCATCGGCAGTGCTTGCGCGCCGTCCGGTGCTTCCACCGGCTCGCGTGAAGCACTTGAGCTGCGTGATGGCGACAAGAGCCGTTACATGGGCAAGGGCGTTCTGAAAGCAGTGGCCAATATCAATGGCCCGATCCGCGACCTGCTGCTGGGCAAGGACCCGGTTGACCAGAAGGCCCTGGATCACGCGATGATCAAGCTCGACGGCACTGAAAACAAAGCCAGCCTGGGCGCCAACGCGATCCTCGCTGTGTCGCTGGCTGCCGCGAAAGCCGCTGCCCAGGATCAGGACCTGCCGCTGTACGCGCACATCGCCAACCTGAACGGCACGCCAGGCGTCTACTCGATGCCGGTCCCAATGATGAACATCATCAACGGTGGCGAGCATGCTGATAACAACATCGACATCCAGGAGTTCATGGTTCAGCCAGTCGGCGCCAAGACCTTCTCCGAAGGCCTGCGCTGGGGCACCGAGATTTTCCACCACCTGAAAGCTGTTCTGAAGGCCCGTGGCCTGAACACTGCGGTGGGTGACGAAGGCGGTTTCGCACCGAACCTGAACTCCAACGCCGAAGCCTTGGACGCCATCGCCGAAGCCGTCAAAAACGCGGGCTACAAACTGGGCACCGACGTGACCCTGGCGCTGGATTGCGCGGCGAGCGAGTTCTACAAGAATGGCAAGTACGTCCTGAGCGAAGAAGGCGAGTATGACTCCGCCGGTTTTGCCGACTACCTGGCGGACCTGGTCAGCAAGCACCCGATCATCTCTATCGAAGACGGTCTGGACGAGTCTGACTGGGACGGTTGGAAAGTCCTGACTGACAAGATCGGCGATAAGATCCAGCTGGTGGGTGACGACCTGTTCGTGACCAACACCAAGATCCTGAAAGAAGGCATCGAGAAGAAGATCGGTAACTCGATCCTGATCAAGTTCAACCAGATCGGCACCCTGACCGAAACCCTGGAAGCCATCCAGATGGCCAAGGCCGCTGGTTACACCGCTGTGATCTCGCACCGTTCAGGCGAAACCGAAGACTCGACCATTGCCGACCTGGCGGTGGGCACGTCGGCAGGTCAGATCAAGACCGGTTCCCTGAGCCGTTCCGACCGCATCGCCAAGTACAACCAACTGCTGCGTATCGAAGAGCAATTGGGCGCCAAAGCGGTCTACCGTGGTCGCGGCGAGTTTCGCGGCTGATTACAAGATGGTAAAAAGGCAGCAGGCGTCGTAGGGGAATTCACCCGAAGGGGGTGTTCCTGGCGTCCTGATCCACGAGCCCGGTGACCACCGGGCTCTTGGGCATTTGAAATGGTCGGTTTTGCTGTCTTTCTCCACCGGGTAACAGATATTCACAATGCGCAGTCCCAACTGGTTGTTCCTCGTTCTGCTCTTGCTGCTCGCTGGCTTGCAATACCGCCTTTGGGTGGGTAACGGCAGCCTCGCGCAGGTGGCCAGTCTGACCCAGCAAATCGCCGATCAACATGCCGAAAACGATGCCTTGCTTGAGCGCAACCGTGTGCTGGATGCCGAGGTGTTGGAGTTGAAGAAGGGTCTGGAAACCGTTGAAGAGCGTGCCCGTCATGAGCTGGGCATGGTCAAGGACGGCGAGACTCTTTATCAGTTGGCACAGTGACGTTCCTGTAAATGACTCAATCCCTTCCTGCCTTCTGGGCAGTGATTCCCGCAGCGGGCGTTGGTGCGCGCATGGCGGCAGACCGTCCCAAGCAATACCTGCAACTGGGCGGTCTCACGATTCTCGAACACAGCCTGCTTTGCTTTCTCGATCACCCCCGGCTCAAGGGGCTGGTGATCAGTCTGGCTGCGGACGACCCTTATTGGCCCACCTTGCCGTGCGCGCTGGATTCCCGGATTCAGCGGGTCGCGGGCGGCAAGGAGCGGGCAGATTCAGTCCTCAATGCGTTGTTGCATCTGCACGCCAGTGGCGCCGATGACAACGACTGGGTGCTGGTCCATGACGCCGCGCGGCCGAATCTGGCGCGCTCGGACCTGGACAACCTGCTGAATGAACTGGCGAACGACCCGGTGGGTGGTTTGCTGGCGGTCCCGGCCAAAGACACGCTCAAGCGCGCCGACGCCCATGGCCGTGTGACGGAAACCGTTGATCGCAGTTTGATCTGGCAGGCGTATACGCCGCAGATGTTTCGGCTGGGGGCGTTGCATCGGGCGCTGGCGGACAGCCTGGTGTCGAACGTCTCGATCACCGACGAAGCCTCGGCGATAGAGTGGGCAGGGCAATCGCCACGCCTGATCGAGGGGCGTGCCGACAACATCAAGGTGACGCGCCCGGAAGACCTGGAATGGTTGCGGCAGCGGCGGGGCGATTTTTCCCGCTAACAGGACTGTGATTACTTCCGGTTGCATGCGCAGATGCCTGTAGGAGCGTGGCTTGTCCCGCGATCGGCTGCGAAGCAGTCGTGAAACCAAGCGCATTGGCCGTCCCAGATACACCGCGCTTGCAGGATTCACGACGACTCCGTCGCCGATCGCGGGACAAGCCGCGCTCCTACGGCCTTCGGCCGATCTTTATCGATACTCCGGCCGCGCCGCCAACCCTGTCTTCAAATAATCCACCAGCTTCCTGACCTTAGGCGACAAATGCCGTTGCTGAGGATACAACCCCCACACCGCCGTGCTGGGGGGCTGATGGGCTTCGAGCAGTGAAATCAGTGCGCCGCTTTTCAGGTGTTCCAGCACGTAATAATCCGGTAATTGACACAACCCTACCCCTTGCAACGCCGCATCCAGCACCGCCTGCCCACTGTTGCAGCGCCAGTTTCCCTGCACCCGCTGGGAAAATTCCCGGCCGTTCTGTTGCAGCAACCAGCTGTCGGAACTCCCGATGAGGCAGTTGTGGCGGTTCAATTCCGAGAGGCTGTGAGGGCGGCCATACCGTTCTAAATAAGAAGGCGAGGCGCAGAGGTACATGCGTCGAGGCGCCAGCCGCGTGGCGACCAGTCGTGATTCTTGCAGCCGACCCAAGCGTATCGCCAGGTCCATCCCTTCGTGCACCAGGTCCAGTGTGTTGTTGGTCAGCTCAATGTCCACGCGCAGTTGCGGATAGTCCTCCATGAACCGCGTGACCAAGGGTGCGATGAACCGCTCGCCGTAGGCCACAGCGCAGGTCATGCGCAGCAGGCCTTTGGGCTCGCTGGTGAGGTCGCCCACTGCGCGCAACGCTTCCTCGCGGCCATCTTGCAAGCGCTGGCAATGGTGCAGAAACGTCTGGCCCGCCTCCGTCAGCGCGACCTTGCGGGTACTCCTATATAGAAGACGGGTTTGCAGCCGCTCTTCCAGCCGGGCGATCTGCCGGCTGATGTGCGAAGACGAAACGCCCATTCGCTCTGCCGCTGCCGTGAACTGCCCGCATTCCGCCACTGCGACGAATTCGTCCAGCCCTTCCCAACGATTGGTGTACATCGATTATCCCTGTACAGCATTAATGTTTTTCTTTTTCACCGATTATTAATCAAACGGCACTGTTTTACACTCCTAGCTCGTTTTTACTTCGCTGGAGAAGATGATGATCAAGTCACGTGCTGCCGTTGCGTTCGGTCCCAATCAACCGCTGCAAATTGTTGAAGTGGACGTCGAAGCGCCAAAGGCTGGCGAGGTCCTGATCCGGACCATCGCCTCCGGCGTTTGCCACACCGACGCTTACACCCTGTCTGGCGCGGACTCCGAAGGCGTGTTCCCGTGCATTCTGGGTCACGAAGGCGGCGGCATTGTTGAAGCCGTGGGCGAGGGCGTGACCTCGGTAGCGGTCGGCGACCATGTGATCCCGCTGTACACCGCCGAATGCCGCGAGTGCAAATTCTGCAAATCCGGCAAAACCAACCTGTGCCAGAAAGTCCGTGCAACGCAAGGCAAGGGCCTGATGCCCGACGGCACCACCCGTTTCAGCTACAACGGCGAGCCGGTGTACCACTACATGGGCTGCTCGACGTTCTCCGAATACACCGTCGTGGCAGAAGTCTCCCTCGCGAAAATCCCTAAAGAAGCCCCGCTGGAAAAGGTCTGCCTGCTGGGTTGCGGCGTGACCACGGGCATCGGCGCCGTGCTCAACACAGCCAAGGTGGAAGAGGGCGCAACCGTGGCCATCTTCGGTCTCGGCGGCATCGGTCTGGCGGCGATCATCGGCGCGAAAATGGCCAAGGCCTCGCGCATCATCGCCATCGACATTAACCCGTCAAAATTCGACGTCGCCCGTGAACTGGGTGCCACTGATTTCGTGAACCCGAAAGACCACACCAAGCCGATTCAGGACGTCATCGTCGAACTGACCGATGGCGGCGTGGATTACAGCTTCGAGTGCATCGGCAACGTCAACCTCATGCGTGCCGCGCTGGAGTGCTGCCACAAGGGTTGGGGCGAGTCGATCATCATCGGTGTTGCACCGGCTGGCCAGGAAATCGCCACTCGCCCATTCCAACTGGTGACCGGGCGCGTCTGGCGCGGTTCGGCGTTCGGCGGCGTCAAAGGCCGCACCGAACTGCCAAGCTACGTCGAGAAAGCCCAGAAAGGTGAAATCCCCCTGGACACCTTCATCACCCACACCATGGGCCTGGACAATATCAACGAAGCGTTCGACCTGATGCACGAAGGCAAAAGCATCCGCTCCGTCATCCACTTCTAAGAGCAGCGGCAAGCTACAAGCTGCAAGCTGCAAGAGGGCGCGCCACTGTGCCGGCTTGCAGCTTATGGCTTGAGGCTTGTAGCTGGGAGGAACGACCCCATGAGTCTGGAAAATATTTCGTGCCAGAAAAGCTTCGGCGGTTGGCATAAACGCTACAAGCATCACTCCGATGTGCTGGGTTGCGACATGGTGTTTGCCGTCTATCTGCCGCCGCAGGCCGAGCAGGGTGGCAAGCTGCCGGTGGTGTACTGGCTGTCGGGCCTGACCTGCACCGATGAGAACTTCATGCAAAAGGCCGGTGCCCAGCGCATCGCCGCCGAGCTTGGAATCATCATCGTTGCGCCGGACACCAGCCCCCGCGGCGCCGACGTGCCGGGTGATCCGGACAACGCCTACGACTTCGGTCTGGGCGCCGGTTTCTATCTGAATGCCACGGAGCAACCGTGGGCGCGTCATTACCGCATGTACGACTACGTGGTCAGTGAGCTGCCGACGTTGATCGAAGCGCATTTCCCGGCCTCCGACAAACGCAGCATCAGCGGCCATTCGATGGGCGGTCACGGGGCGCTGGTCTGTGCCTTGCGCAACCCGGGGCGTTACAAATCGGTGTCGGCGTTCTCGCCCATCACCAACCCGATGGATTGCCCGTGGGGGCAGAAGGCGTTCTCCCGTTATCTGGGCGAAGACCGTTCGCGCTGGCGCGAATGGGACGCCAGCGTGTTGATCGCCGACGCGGCCGAGCGCTTGCCTCTGCTGATCGATCAGGGCGACCGCGACGACTTCCTTGCCAATCAGCTCAAGCCCGAAGCGTTGGTACAGGCGGCGAAGACGGTGGGTCACCCGGTGGAACTGCGCATGCAGCCCGGTTATGACCACAGCTATTACTTCATCGCCAGCTTCATCGAGGATCACCTGCGTTATCACGCCGTGGCGTTGGCGGGTTGAAACGCTGCCACAGGTTTTAATACATGCAGCCCCTACAGCGAGGGACGCCTCGTCTGACAAGCACTGTATCAGCCAGTCATACGCCCTAATGTCCGACAAAGTAGGTAGAATCACGCCCTGACTTTTTCAGGGCGTTTTTTATGCGTATTGGCCACGGCTATGATGTGCACCGTTTCGCCGAAGGCGATTTCATTACCTTGGGTGGGGTGCGGATTGCGCACAAGCATGGTTTGCTCGCACATTCCGACGGCGATGTCCTGTTGCACGCGTTGAGCGATGCCCTGCTGGGCGCTGCAGCGCTGGGCGACATCGGCAAGCATTTCCCCGATACCGACCCGCAATTTAAGGGTGCTGACAGCCGCGTGCTGCTGCGTCACGTCCTCAAGCAAGTGCAGGCCAAAGGCTGGAAGGTCGGCAACGTCGACGCCACCATCGTCGCTCAGGCCCCGAAAATGGCGCCGCACATCGACACCATGCGCGCGCTGATTGCCGAAGACCTTCAAGTCGAACTCGATCAGGTCAACGTCAAGGCGACCACCACCGAGAAGCTCGGCTTCACCGGCCGTGAAGAAGGCATCGCGGTTCACGCTGTTGCGCTGTTGATCGCCGCATGACTGAATTCGAACTCTTGGGCCCTCGGGCTTATGGCGAGGCACTGGGAGTCGCGGTACTCAAAGCCACCGCCGAAGACTTTCAGGTCGATGAGGTGCTGGACATCCCGCTGTCGGGTGATGGCGAACACTTGTGGCTGTGGGTGGAAAAGCGCGGGCTGAACACCGAAGAGGCTGCACGGCGTCTGGCGAAAGCCGCCGGTGTGCCGTTGCGTACCGTGGCGTACGCCGGGTTGAAAGACCGTCAGGCGCTGACCCGTCAGTGGTTCAGCATCCAGTTGCCGGGCAAGGCCGATCCGGACATGTCGGCGGCCGAGAACGACACCCTGAAAATCCTCGACAGCAAGCGTCACAAGCGCAAATTGCAGCGCGGGGCCCATGCGGCCAACGGTTTCACCCTGCGCCTGACGCACCTGCAGGCCGACAAGTCCCTGCTTGATCAGCGGCTTGAAGCCATCAAGCAGCACGGTATCCCCAATTATTTCGGCGCCCAGCGCTTCGGCTACGAAGGCGGCAACGTGGGCGAAGCCCGTCACTATGCCGAACGCCAGGCCCTGCCTGAACAGCGCAACGTGCGTTCGCGACTGCTGTCGACGGCGCGCAGCTATTTGTTTAATCAGGTGCTGGCGGCGCGGGTCGCCGATGGCAGTTGGCAGCGGGCGCAGGTGGGCGACCTGTTGGCGTTCACCGACAGTCGCAGTTTCTTTCCGGCGGGCGAGGCTGAGTGCAGCGACCCGCGTCTGGCGATCCTCGATCTGCACCCGACCGGCCCGCAATGGGGCGCAGGCGATTCTCCTGCAGGTGGTGCCACCGCCGAGCTTGAAAACAGCGTCGCTCAAGGCGAGTTCGCGCTTTGTAACTGGTTGATAAAAGCGGGAATGGAACACGAACGTCGCATCCTGCGACTGCCCATCGGGCGGTTGACGTGGCATTATCCCGAGCCTGACATTCTGCAACTGGAATTCGTCCTGCCCGCCGGATGCTTCGCCACCGCTTTGGTGCGCGAACTGGTTGATCTGGCGCCCGCAGGACAGACGGACAGCTCATGCGTATTCTGATTTCAAATGATGATGGGGTCTCGGCACCCGGACTCGCTGCGCTCCACGGAGCGCTGGCGGACTATGCCGAGTGCGCGGTCATTGCGCCCGATCAAGACAAGAGTGGGGCCAGCAGTTCGCTGACCCTTGATCGCCCGCTGCACCCTCATCGCCTGGACAATGGCTTCATCAGTCTCAATGGCACGCCTACCGACTGCGTTCACCTCGGCATCCATGGCCTGTTGGAGCATGAACCGGACATGGTGGTATCGGGCATCAACCTCGGCGCCAATCTGGGCGATGATGTGCTGTATTCCGGCACTGTGGCGGCAGCACTGGAAGGCCGTTTCCTGCAACGCCCGTCGTTTGCCTTTTCATTTTTGTCCCGTCAGGTCGATAACCTGGCAACGGCTGCGCATTACGCCCGGCTTCTGGTCGAAGCGCATGAGCAGCTCGACCTTCCACCCCGTACCGTATTGAACGTGAATATTCCCAACCTGCCACTTGAACATGTGCGCGGCATTCAACTGACCCGCCTGGGCCACCGGACCCGCGCTGCAGCGCCCGTGCGGGTGGTCGATCCCCGTGGTCGGGCCGGTTACTGGATTGCGGCTGCCGGCGATGCCGAGGATGGTGGGCCAGGCACTGATTTTCACGCGGTCATGCAAGGGTATGTGTCGATTACACCGTTGCAGCTGGATCGAACCTATCAGGACGGTTTCAACAGCCTGAACGCCTGGCTGGAGGGAATGGCCTGATGTCCCGTGAACAAGATGATCTGTTGCGCCGTGGGGTGGGATTCACCTCCCAGCGAACCCGCGAGCGCCTGATTCAACGATTGTACGAAGAAGGCATCAGCAACACTCAAGTGCTCGACGTCATCCGCAAGACCCCTCGCCATCTGTTCGTTGACGAGGCGTTGGCTCACCGCGCCTACGAAGACACGGCGCTGCCCATCGGCAACAACCAGACGATTTCCCAGCCCTACATGGTGGCGCGCATGAGCGAGCTGCTGTTGGCGGCCGGGCCTTTGGATAAAGTGCTGGAGATCGGCACTGGCTCTGGTTATCAAACCGCCGTGCTCGCGCAACTGGTCGAGCGGGTGTTCTCCGTCGAGCGGATCAAGGTGTTGCAGGATCGGGCCAAGGAACGTCTGCTCGAACTCAATCTGCGCAATATGGTGTTTCGTTGGGGGGATGGCTGGGAAGGCTGGCCGGCGCTCGCGCCTTATAACGGCATCATCGTCACCGCCGTGGCGACCGACGTGCCGCAGGCCTTGCTGGACCAACTGGCACCCGGCGGTCGTCTGGTGATTCCGGTGGGGTCGGGTGAGGTGCAGCAGTTGATGCTGATCATCCGAGAGGACAACGGCTTCTCCCGGCATGTCCTGGGGGCGGTGCGTTTCGTGCCTTTACTCAACGGGCCGCTGGCGTAAGCGCTGTTTTGCAGCTGCAATGAATTCCGTGAGGCGCCACCTGTCTACAGGCTGGCGATTTTCGATGAGGGCCTGGCCCGTCGACGTCTCTCGCCGTGAAGTTTTTCGTAACCAGTTTCCCCATGGCTGCCGGTCATCACCAAGACACAATAGGCAGCTTTAATTCAGTCACCAGTAAAGGGAGTGGCGGGTGAGTCTCACAGTCATTCGGCAGCGTACGTTTTCAGCAAGTTTTCCACGTCTGGTGATTGGCATTGCTTTGAGTGTCCTTCTGGTCGGTTGCTCCAGCGCGCCTTCGGGGGGCGTGCGTGTCGTCGACCGCAACGCTGCCAAGCCCGCTGCGCCGGTTCGTCAGCCTGTCACGACCGGTCAGTACGTCGTCAAGCGCGGCGATACCCTGTTTTCCATTGCCTTTCGTTACGGTTGGGACTGGAAGGCATTGGCAGCCCGTAACAACCTCCCTGAGCCCTACACCATCCACGTCGGCCAGACCATTCGCTTCGACGGGCGCTCGAATTCGAGTGCACCTGTCGTAGCGGCGGCGCCCGTGGTTGTACCCCAGGCCGCAGCGTCCGGGAGCACCACGTCCAATTCAAGTTCGCCTTCGGGTTCAATCAAGACCACCGTTATTACACGTCCTGTTGATTCAACTTCAGGAAGTAACGGGCCGCCCGCAACTACGCCTGTAACGACGCCAGTGAATACGCCCGTTATTGCGGGAGCGCGTTCTCCGAGCGGTTGGGCATGGCCAACTAGTGGTGTTTTGATTGGCAAATTTTCTTCAAACGGTAGTTTGAATAAAGGCATTGATATCGCCGGTGATTTGGGACAGCCTGTTTTGGCCGCGTCTGATGGTTCTGTTGTATACGCCGGGAGTGGATTACGGGGCTACGGCGAATTAGTGATCATCAAACACAGCGATACCTACGTCAGTGCTTACGGTCACAACCGTAGGCTTTTGGTTCGGGAGGGGCAACAGGTCAAGGCAGGGCAGGCAATTGCCGAGATGGGGTCCACGGGGACTGACCGGGTGAAACTCCACTTTGAGATTCGCCGTCAGGGTAAACCGGTAGACCCACTGGAATTCTTGCCACGTCGTTGATCAGTTGTCAGCCTGTTCCTGCCGTAGAGGGGACAGGCTCACGTGATGCCAAGGAAAAAGGCGCCACTGGAGCTTGAGGTCGAACTCACCAAAGGACTATAACAATGGCTCTCAACAGAGAAGTGCCGGAGTTTGACATAGACGACGAGGTCCTCCTTATGGAGCACGGGATCGTCCTGGATTCTGCAGCGGATGAGAAGCCAGCTACACCTTCTGTTCGTGCGAAGGCCAAAAACTCCACAGCACTCAAGCAACACAAGTACATCGACTACACGCGGGCACTGGATGCCACGCAGCTCTACCTCAATGAAATCGGTTTCTCTCCGTTGCTGTCTCCGGAAGAAGAGGTTCACTTTGCGCGTCTGTCGCAGAAAGGGGACCCGGCCGGACGCAAACGCATGATTGAGAGCAATCTGCGCCTGGTGGTCAAAATCGCCAGACGCTACGTCAATCGGGGCTTGTCATTGCTGGACCTGATCGAAGAGGGCAATCTCGGCCTGATTCGAGCGGTCGAGAAATTTGATCCGGAGCGCGGATTCCGGTTCTCCACATACGCGACCTGGTGGATTCGTCAGACCATCGAGCGCGCCATCATGAATCAGACGCGGACCATCCGCCTGCCGATTCACGTGGTCAAAGAGCTTAACGTTTACCTGCGTGCGGCACGTGAGCTGACACAGAAGCTTGACCATGAGCCATCCCCTGAAGAAATCGCCAACCTGCTGGAGAAGCCAGTGGGTGAAGTCAAGCGCATGCTGGGTCTCAATGAGCGGGTTTCCTCTGTGGACGTCTCGCTCGGGCCTGACTCGGACAAAACCCTGCTCGACACGCTGACGGATGACCGGCCCACTGATCCCTGTGAGCTGCTGCAGGACGACGACCTGTCCCAAAGCATCGATCAGTGGCTGTCTGAGCTGACCGACAAGCAGCGCGAAGTGGTGGTACGCCGCTTTGGGTTGCGCGGGCATGAGAGCAGCACACTGGAAGACGTTGGTCTGGAGATTGGTCTCACTCGCGAGCGTGTACGGCAGATTCAGGTCGAAGGCTTGAAGCGTCTGCGGGAAATTCTTGAGAAAAACGGCCTGTCCAGCGAATCGTTGTTTCAATGATTTGGCCCGTGTCTTGTCTGCTTCAATAGCGTGATGGCACCGAAAAAAGCCCCGATCATTCGGGGCTTTTTTATTGTGACGATATGAAGTTGTGATCATGAACAATCAATTATATTTGCAGCGGTATATGTCGTGTTTAATCTTTCTTCAGAGTGTGGGGATATCTAACTTTAGTTGTAAGACATTTCTCACGCGAGCTGTCAGTCATTGCACTTAAATCTGACAGTGAGAGCCGCCTTAATTTGCACGATAGTGTTTATCTCACTGATTTAGCGGCTGTTTATTTTTAGTGGTGTATGCCACCTCGAATTTTTTTGCAAACTCCGGGGTATTGCCCTGTTCGAATAAATCACTACTATCAGAACTGTACCGACGGATTGGTACAGGCGGTCAAGGAAGACTGCTCAAGGACATCGCAGGATGCGATTCATCAGGATGATGAAAAAGGATTGAAGGGATTACGGAAAAAATGTGGGCGGGTCAAACCGCCCCTTTTTTTGCCTGCGAAAAAGTGGGCATACGATGCACAGCAAAAAGGCCCCGAGGGGCCTTTTGCGTTTCCGGGGATCGCGCGGGGCTTAGCGCTCCAGGTCAGCGATCTTGCCAGGCTTGCCGTCCCACGCTTCAGCGTCCGGCAGCGGGTCTTTGCGCTCGGTGATGTTGGGCCAGACATCTGCCAGCTCGGCGTTCAGCTCGATGAAGTTCTCCATGCCGGCCGGAATCTCGTCTTCAGAGAAAATCGCAGTGGCGGGGCATTCGGGCTCGCAGAGGGCACAGTCGATGCACTCGTCCGGGTGAATCACCAGGAAATTCGGGCCTTCGTAAAAGCAGTCCACCGGACAGACTTCTACGCAGTCGGTGTACTTGCACTTGATGCAGTTGTCGGTGACGACGAAGGTCATTTCTAATTCTCTCCTCAGGCGGCGGCAGCAGAGCCCTTCACGTCAGGGTTGCTCGGTTGGGATCGTTCCCGGCCATTCAGAACACAGTCAGTCCGGCCCACCCTGCGGGGCAGGAGGGGCGTGGCTTGGTTCGCCATGTTCGAACGCGGCTCGGATTTCATACAGCCAGGCTAAAGGCCGTACCGTTCCCAAACCGCGCGGGATTCTAACAGCTTGTTGCAAATACCGTTAGATCCGGTTTTGCAGTCCATATAACAAATCGAGCGCCTGGCGCGGTGTCATGTCATCGATTTTCAGCTTCGACAACTCCTCCAGCACCGGGTGCGGCAGGGTGGCGAACATGTCCGCCTGCTGCGGTGCAGGTGCCTTGCCGGGTTTTGGCTTGGGCTGCTCGTGGGGCAGGCTGGTGGTTTCCAGACGCTGCAAGTGCTCCTTCGCGCGGGTAATAACGTTGCCTGGAACGCCCGCCAGTTGGGCCACGGCCAGGCCATAGCTCTGGCTTGCGGGGCCGGGCAGGACGCGGTGCAGGAACACGATGCGCTCGTTGTGCTCGGTCGCGTTCAGGTGCACGTTCGCCACCAGTGGTTCGCTTTCCGGTAACACCGTCAGCTCGAAATAGTGCGTGGCGAACAAGGTGTACGCCCGCAACTGGGCGAGACATTCTGCCGCAGCCCATGCCAGGGAAAGCCCGTCAAAGGTGCTGGTCCCGCGACCGACTTCGTCCATCAACACCAGGCTCTTGTCGGTGGCGTTGTGCAGGATGTTCGCGGTTTCGCTCATTTCCACCATGAACGTCGAACGGCCACCGGCCAGGTCATCGCTGGAGCCGATGCGGGTGAAGATGCGGTCCACCAGCGACAGCTCACAACTGGCGGCCGGCACGAAACTGCCGATGTGCGCCAACAGCACGATCAGCGCGGTCTGGCGCATGTAGGTGGATTTACCGCCCATGTTAGGACCGGTGATCACCAGCATGCGGGTGTTGTCATTGAGGTCCAGGTCGTTGGCCACGAACGGCGTTGAAAGCACCTGCTCGACCACCGGATGACGACCTTGCTCGATGCGCATGCATGGCTCGTCGATGAAGCGCGGACGGTTGAGGTCCAGGTTCAGCGCGCGCTCGGCCAGGTTGCTCAACACGTCCAGCTCGGCCAGTGCGGCGGCGGTGTCCTGAAGCGGCGCGAGATGGCCGATCAGGTCTTCCAGCAGCGCCTCGTAGAGCATCTTCTCGCGGGCGAGCGCACGGCTTTTGGCCGACAGGGCCTTGTCTTCGAATTCTTTCAGCTCGGGCGTGATGAAACGCTCGGCGCCCTTGAGCGTCTGGCGACGGATGTAATCGGCTGGCGCTTGCTCGGCCTGCTTGCTCGGCAGCTCGATGAAATAGCCGTGCACGCGGTTGTAGCCGACCTTGAGGTTGGCGAGACCGGTGCGGGCTTTTTCACGGGTTTCCAGATCGATCAGGAACTGTCCGGCGTTTTCGCTCAGCGACAGCAGCTCGTCCAGTTCACCGTCGTAGCCGGTTTTCAGCACGCCGCCATCGCGAATCACCGCAGGCGGGTTATCGATGATCGCCCGTTGCAGCAGATCAGCCAGCTCCGGGTAGGTACTGGCTGTTTTCGCCAGCGCTTGAATGTGCGGCGCTTCAAGTTCGGCCAACGCCAGTTGCAGCTCAGGCAGTGCGCCGAGAGCATCACGTAGGCGTGCGAGATCGCGAGGGCGAGCATTACGCAGGCCGATCCGCGCCAGAATCCGTTCGATGTCGCCAATTTCCTTGAGCTGCGGTTGCAGGTTTTCGAAGCGGTAGCGCTCCAGGAAACAGCCGATGGATTCCTGACGGGCTTGCAGCACCTTCAGATCGCGCAACGGCCGGTTCAGCCAACGGGTCAGCAAACGCGTTGCCATGGCCGTCTGGCAGCGGTCCATGACCGATTGCAACGTGTTGTCGCGACCACCAGCGAGGTTGGTGTCCAGTTCCAGATTGCGGCGGCTGGCACCGTCGAGGATTACCGTGTCGTCCATGCGCTCGTGGCGCAGGCTGCGCAGGTGGGGCAGAGCAGTGCGCTGGGTTTCCTTGGCGTAACCCAACAGGCAGCCCGCGGCGCCGATGGCCAGGGTCAGGGTTTCACAGCCGAAGCCCTTGAGGTCTTGGGTCGAAAACTGCTGGCACAGACTTTTATGCGCGGAATCCCGTTCGAAATCCCACGGCGCGCGACGGCGTGCGCCTCGGCGTTTTTCGGCCGGCAGACCTTGTGGCCAATCGTCCGGGATCAGCAGTTCCACCGGGTTGATGCGCTCGAGTTCCGCCAGCAGGTTTTCCCAGCCCTTGATCTCTTGAACGGTGAAGTTGCCGCTGGTGATGTCCAGCACCGCAAGGCCGAACAGGCGTTCGTCGCCCAATACCGCCGCGATCAGGTTATCGCGACGCTCATCCAGCAAAGCTTCATCACTCACCGTGCCCGGCGTGATGATCCGCACGACCTGGCGCTCGACCGGCCCTTTGCTGGTGGCGGGGTCGCCGATCTGCTCACAGATCACCACCGACTCACCCAGTTTTACCAGCTTGGCCAAATAGCCCTCGGCCGCATGGTAAGGAATGCCGCACATAGGGATGCTCTGGCCCGCCGACTGACCGCGTGCAGTCAGCGTAATGTCCAGCAGCTTGGCGGCCTTCTTGGCGTCTTCGTAGAAAATCTCGTAGAAGTCGCCCATCCGATAAAACATCAGTTGATCCGGATGCTGATTTTTCAGCCTCCAGTACTGCTGCATCATGGGCGTGTGGGAAGAGAGATCGGAAATTGCTTTATTCATCAGTTATTTAGGCAAATTCGTTAGGAGATTTGGGCAAATGGACGGGGTCGCGGGGAACACCACCTACGTGGGCCGACGTCAAATCCGATTGCTTTTGCGATGGGCGCAAGGTTACCACGCACGTTCGCTGGCCGCAGGTTCGGCGTATTCGTCACGGCGCGTTTCCGGATCGACATAAGCGCTGAACGGCTGTCTAGGCTGTCGGGGTCACTGCCCGATTCCGGGCAGGCTTATCGAAAGGGACTTTTATATGCGACGTAAACGTGGAAGGGATTCAACCAACGGGCGCTTCATTACGCTGGACGAAGCGCGCCGCCGCCCTCGGGAGACCGTTATCGAAACGGTCAAGAAACCCTGTCCCGAGAAACGGGAGCCGAAATAAAGCTTCATGCAGGCGCGGTCACGACTCAGGCCGCGTTCTGCCTTGCACCTGCACGTCGGTCGTGTAGCGTGTGCCCATCGCTTGAATGTTACGGAGAAGAGTTGTGGACGAAATCACTCAATTGGCCACTGCCTTGGGTAAGGGCCTGTTGGAAGCCAAGGCGCAGGTCAGCACCGCTGAATCCTGCACCGGAGGCGGCATTGCCGAAGCCATTACCCGTATCCCCGGCAGCTCGGCCTGGTTCGAAGCCGGTTATGTCACGTATTCCAATCGTCAGAAGACCCAGCAATTGGGCGTGCCTGAAGCTTTGTTCGGCCGCGTGGGTGCTGTCAGCCGGGAAGTGGTCGAGGCCATGGCCCGAGGCGCACAAACCCATAGCACCGCGAAATTCTCGGTCGCCGTCAGCGGCGTGGCGGGTCCTGATGGCGGTTCAGTTGAGAAGCCGGTGGGCACCGTCTGGATCTGTTGGGGGGCAGCCGATCAACTGATTGCCGAGCGTTTTCAGTTCGCTGGAGACCGGGATGCCGTGCGCCGACAAACGGTAAAGGCCGCTCTAGAGGGGCTGATCCGCCTCGCTCGCGGAGAAATACCAAATCGGGGGTAGGCGCGCGCGCAACCCTGTGGAATAATACTGTTCACTTATACAGTTATATCGGCCATCAGGCCTAACCGATTACGAGAGGACTTCAATGGACGACAACAAGAAGAAAGCCTTGGCTGCGGCCTTGGGTCAGATCGAGCGTCAGTTCGGCAAAGGCGCCGTGATGCGCATGGGCGACCATGACCGCCAGGCTATTCCTGCTATCTCCACCGGCTCTCTGGGTCTCGATATCGCTCTGGGTATCGGCGGCCTGCCAAAAGGCCGGATCGTTGAAATCTACGGTCCTGAGTCTTCCGGTAAAACCACCATGACCCTGTCGGTCATCGCTGAAGCTCAGAAGATGGGCGCCACCTGTGCGTTCGTCGACGCCGAACACGCCCTCGACCCCGAGTACGCCGGCAAACTGGGCGTCAACGTTGACGACCTGCTGGTCTCGCAGCCGGACACCGGCGAACAGGCACTGGAAATCACCGACATGCTGGTGCGTTCCAACGCCATCGACGTGATCGTCGTCGACTCCGTGGCCGCACTGGTGCCGAAAGCTGAAATCGAAGGTGAAATGGGCGACATGCACGTCGGCCTGCAAGCCCGTCTGATGTCTCAGGCGCTGCGTAAGATCACCGGTAACATCAAGAACGCCAACTGCCTCGTCATCTTCATCAACCAGATTCGTATGAAGATCGGCGTCATGTTCGGCAGCCCGGAAACCACCACCGGTGGTAACGCGCTGAAGTTCTACGCTTCGGTTCGTCTGGACATCCGCCGTACCGGCGCGGTGAAAGACGGCGACGAGGTGGTCGGTAGCGAAACCCGCGTCAAAGTCGTGAAGAACAAGGTGGCGCCTCCGTTCCGTCAGGCTGAATTCCAGATTCTGTACGGCAAGGGTATTTACCGTAACGGCGAAATCATTGACCTGGGCGTGCTGCACGGTCTGCTGGAGAAATCCGGTGCCTGGTACAGCTACCAAGGCAACAAGATTGGTCAGGGTAAAGCCAACTCGGCCAAGTTCCTGCAGGACAACCCGGAAATCGGCGCGACCCTGGAGAAGCAAATCCGTGAAAAACTGCTGACCGCAGCGCCGGATGTCAAAGCCCAATCGTCTCGCGTTGCCGCAGATGATGTGGCCGAAGTCGAAGACGCTGACATCTGATAGCAGCCATGTCGGTAGCGCTTGATACGCCCGTCGCCGTACGGCGTACTGCAATGGACCTGCTCGCACGTCGCGAGCACGGTCGAGTCGAGCTGACGCGTAAATTGCGTCAGCGCGGCGCCCCTCCTGAATTGATCGAAGCTGCCCTCGACCGTCTGACGGAAGAGGGGCTGCTGTCCGAATCCCGTTATCTCGAAAGTTTCGTTTCCTACCGTGCCCGTTCCGGATACGGTCCTTTGCGTATTCGCGAAGAGCTTGGGCAGCGCGGGTTGCAGCGCGCCGACATCGAGCTGGCGCTTCGGGAATGCGGCATCGATTGGCGAGAAAAGCTGGAAGAGTCCTGGCAGCGCAAGTTCGGCGGGCAGTTGCCCAAGGATGCGCGTGAGCGGGGGCAGCAAATGCGATTTCTAAGCTATCGAGGCTTTCCGCCGGAGCTCATAGGCCGCCTGTTAAGCGGTAAAGGCCATGACGACTATTGACCAGAGGCTGTAACCGCCCGGCCCGGACGGTTACAGATATCCACTCATCACGTCGCTTTCAACGGCTCCCGCCCACGTGCTGCCTGAGCCTGTGCCGGCTTCGCCCAGTTCTCGCTCAGGTTGATGAAGTCCACCAGTGCCCGGAGGCGTCCATGGTTCCGGCCATTGAATTTAAAGGCGAGCCGCGAAAGGTGGCTGAACTGCTCGTCGTCGTGTTCGTCCTGATGCGCGTATTGCTGGAAGTCTTCGCTCAGTCGCAGGTCAGCAAAAGCGTTCTGCAGATGATCGAGAGCGTTTTCATTCAGCGCGTGATGCATGCGGATGATGAAGGTGTTCTTCAGCCAGCGGCTTGAATGGAAGTTGCTGTAGAACTGGTTGATTTCAGCCACCGCTTCCTCTGCGCTGTACACGAGCTTGAGCAGGTTCATGTCGGTGGGCAGGATGTAGCCGTTGGCTTCGAGTTCGTTGCGGATGAAATTCAGAGCGCCTTCCCAGAAGGTGCCACCCGGGGCGTCCAGCAGGACAATCGGCACCAGCGGGCTTTTCCCGGTCTGGATCAGGGTCAGCACTTCCAACGCTTCGTCCAGCGTACCGAAACCACCGGGACAGAGGACTAGGGCGTCGGCTTCTTTGACGAAGAACAGCTTACGTGTGAAGAAAAAATGGAAAGGCAGCAGGTTGCCCGTGCCATCGACTGTGGCGTTGGCGTGCTGTTCGAAGGGCAGGGTAATGTTGAAGCCCAGGCTGTAATCCAGCCCCGCGCCTTCGTGGGCGGCGGCCATGATCCCGCCACCGGCCCCAGTGATGACCATCAGGTCGGAGGCTGCGAGTTGCTTGCCCAGTTCGCGAGCCAAGCCGTAGACGGGGTGTTCGACCGGGGTTCGTGCCGAGCCGAAGACCGTGACCTTGCGGCGGCCTCGGAACTGTTCGAGTACGCGGAAGGCGTTATCCAGTTCGCGCAGGGCTTGCAGGGTGATTTTGGCGTTCCAGCGATTGCGATCGTCCTGAGCCATGCGCAGTACGGTCAGCATCATGTCGCGGTAGAGCGGTAGGTTCGGGCTGTTGGGGGCGACCAGGCTGAGTTGTTCTTCGATCTTCGCCAGGTCGATCCCGTTGTCCTGGAAGTGGCGGGACAACACGTCATTGGGTACGTAAGGCATGCAAACTTTCTCCTTCTGCAGAATCATCGACCCTGTCCGTCGAGACAGGGTCACGACGCTTCATGCGTCGCTGCTGCTGGCCATCTCCATAATAGGGCTCAGGTTGGATGGCGACAGGGTCGCGCCAACGATTCTGTCTATGTCCTTGGTTGAAAAGAAAAAAACATTGAGCGTAACGACAGCGGCAGGCAACCCCTTTTGCCTCGACGGCGTGACGAAACCGTGACTGTTCGTAAAAACCGATGGCGTGATGATGTGCCCGAACACTGAGGCTGGCAATGCCCACCTTCCGCCACAACATGAATGTTTTCCCACTCGTCGGTCAGTCGGGTCTCGGGCGTGGCCTCTGATTTACTGATAGGCATGGCAAGGTGAATGCCAGTGCAACCTGGATAGCGGCGGTTCGTGCTCAGTGGTTCGAGTGCGCACCGACGAGAAGTCGTCGAGGTTTGCCCATGCTGAAGGTATGGCATGGACAGCCCCATGGAGGGATGAAATGGAGATCAGGCTGGAAGTCGATGTGGATCTGTATCGGTCATTGAGCGAGGCGGCGCGTAGAAGCCATTCGACCGTAGAGCAGGAGTGCATCAGGCGTCTGAGTCAAAACGGTAGGCGTTCTTACTACCTTCAAGCGCTGGTCGCCGAACTGCGCGCCGAAGATCAACAACGGCGCGCGGCGTCGTGAAAAGCGGCGTTATTTCTTCTTGGCGGGCGCCTTGGCGGCGCAGTCGGCTGCGGTGATCTGCTGGGTCGTGATCAGGCGGTTGGTTTTGTATTCCTTGAATTCGTAACGCAGGATCGCGCCTTTGGCCATCAACTGACGATAGCCAGGGTTGCGGCAGACGCTGGTGCCCAGTTGGCGACCCATCAGTTCCGGGTTTTCACGCATCTGCGCGGCCTGGCCGGCTTGCACGCTGAGATGGTCGATCAGCACGCGGCCATCAACGGTGTAGCCTTCGTCGAGAATGTCTTCGCTGATGGCGTTGGGCTTGCCGACGTTGCTTTTCGCCGCGACTTGTTCCAGCTCTTTGTTCAGTTCGTAATCCTGTTTGGACGCCGCGTTGGCGAACAGCGGAGCGACGAGCAAAAGCGTGAGGGTGGGGGCGATAAGGCGAAGCATTGGACTCTCCTGGGGCAATGAACGTCGTTGGACCGGCAGCGGCCGTGGGCGTTCACTGGTGACTGGGGGTGTTCGAGGGCGAGCAGTATAGGTGAGTCGCCTCGGCGGACACCAGTGAACGGGGTGGCTCTGGTAGACTGCGCCGACTTTTTTGCATCCCGGATGTCCTTTGTGTTCCTGTCTTGTCGCTACCCGACGCCCTCGCACGGCTGCCTTGTCCCATGACCCACGCCGTTGCGCGTCTGCGCGCCGAACGCCTCGCCCGCAGCACCAAGCCTTTCATCGCTCGAGGTTCTCGTGCGCCGCGATGTGCCGGGTGTCGGGTGATCGAGAGTTATTGCCTGTGTGGATGGAAGCCGGCGGTCGAGGCCAAGTCGGCGGTTTGTTTGTTGATGTATGACACCGAGCCGCTGAAACCCACCAACACCGGCTGGCTGATCGCTGATGTGATCAAGGACACGGAGGCCTTTAGTTGGTCCCGGACCGATATCGACGAGAAGCTGCCCGCGCTGCTGAGCGACCCGCAATGGCAGCCGTACATCGTGTTCCCCGGCGAGTTCGTCGCGGCTGAGCGGGTGGTCACCGAGGTGAAGGTGGAAAACGGCAAGCGCCCGCTGTTCATTCTGCTCGACGCCACGTGGCCGGAAGCGCGCAAAATGTTTCGCAAGAGTCCGTACCTGGATCAACTGCCGGTGTTGAGTCTGGCGCCGGAACACATGTCGCGTTACCGCCTGCGCCGCTCGAAACGCGATGATCACTTCTGCACGGCTGAGGTCGCGGCGTTGTGTCTGGAACTGGCGGACGACCAGCAGGCGGCAAGTGTGCTGGACGCCTATCTGGATGTGTTCAGCGCCCATTATCTGGGCGCGAAGTTTCAACTGCCGATTGATCCGGACGATGCCCCGCACCGCTATTTGAAGGCGTTTATAGAGTGAGCGGTCAGCTGTGCGCTTTCCTCGGCCACAGCTGCGCCAGCAACATCCCCGCCAGCATCAATCCACACCCCACATAGCCGCGTACCTGCAAGGCTTCGCCCAGAATCCAGGCCCCGGCAATGGCCGCAAATACCGCTTCCAGCGACAGGATGATTGCGGCGTGAGAGGCAATCGCATGTTTTTGCGCGACGACTTGCAAGGTGTAGCCGATCCCCACCGCGACCACGCCGCCGTACAGGACAGAAGGCGCTGCCGCGACGATGGCGTCAAGCGCGATGGGTTCGAAAACCAGCGCGAGGATCAGGCTCACCACCGAGCAGGTGACGAACTGCAAAAACGCCAGACGCACCGGGTCGTGACGACTGGCGAACACCCCCACCAGGATCACATGCCCGCCCCAGACGAAAGCGCCAATCAGTTGCAGCCAGTCGCCGGACGCGACGTGAAAGTTCTCGCCCACGCTCAGCAGAAACATCCCCAGGACGGCGAGCAGACAGCCCAGCCAGGTACCGATGCCGGTCTTATGCCCGAGGAACAGGCCCAGAATGGGCACTACAATCACATACAGCCCAGTGATGAACCCCGAATTGGTGACGCTGGTAAACAGCAGGCCGACCTGTTGCAGGTTGATGCCGAGCGCCAGTGCGAGGCCCATCACGATGCCGCCTTGCAGCAAGCCTCGGGTCAGCAGGGGTTCCGGCTGAGGCCCTGTTGCGGGGCGGCGCACTATAAGTGGCAGCAGGCAGAGCGAACCGAGGGCAAAGCGCAGCCCTGAAAATAGGTAGGGACCGATGTGATCCATGCCAGCGGTCTGGGCGACGAAGCCGCTGCCCCAGATCATCGCGGTCAGGAGCATGAGCAGATCCGCTCGCAGGGCGTGGTTTTGCATGATGGCACTCGTCAAGGCAGGGCCGCGAACTGTGCCGTAAACCGTCAGGCTTGACCACCCCGGCTGTGCTGGGCATCCTTGGCGCCGCGTGAATGTCTGAACGCCGTCATCTGTCTGCTTTGGACGGCATGGCACGCGTCAGATTGACGCACCGTGAAGGCTGGCATCTGAGGATGCCATCGTGAGGGCTGAATCCGTCGGCGCTCACTTATAAACAGGATCATGAAATGACCTACGAAATCCTGATCGCCGATGACCACCCTTTGTTTCGCAGTGCCTTGCACCAAGCCCTCACCCTGGGCCTCGGCCCGGACGCTCGACTGGTCGAAGCCGAAAGCATCGCCGATCTGGAAGCGCGCTTGACTGAAAAGGCCGATTGGGACCTCGTTCTTCTGGACCTCAATATGCCGGGCGCGTATGGCTTTTCAGGGCTGGTATTGCTGCGCGGTCAATACCCGCAGGTGCCGGTGGTGATGGTCTCGGCTCAGGAAGAGGCGGCCGTGGTGGTCAAGTCCCGCGAGTTCGGCGCCAGCGGTTTCATTCCCAAGTCCAGCTCGCTCGAAACCATTCAACAGGCTGTACGGACCGTGCTGGATGGCGATGTCTGGTGGCCCGCGCAGGTCAACGAGAGCGTCAGCGTTTCGGCGGAAGCCAAAGCCGCCAGCGAAGGCCTTGCCAGCCTGACACCTCAGCAATTCCGGGTGCTGACTATGGTCTGCGAGGGGTTGTTGAACAAGCAGATCGCCTATGAGTTGAGCGTGTCAGAAGCGACGATCAAGGCCCACGTGACTGCCATCTTCCGTAAGTTGAACGTACGCACCCGCACCCAGGCGGCGTTGTTGCTGCAACAACTGGAATCTATTTCGCCGAATTGAAAAGGCTGTTTCGGCGCTTTATCTGGCTCTTCAGCGGTGGTTCTTCACACTTTTTTGACCGCCGCTGCACTAGCCTCCACCGTCTTCATTTCTCAGTAGTTTTCTTTATGACGTCCCCATTCAAGGGCCAGACTGGCCTCAAACGTATCCTCAATGCTTCCGGCTATTCCCTCGACGGCCTGACCGCCGCCTTCAAAGGCGAAGCGGCGTTCCGTCAGTTGGTGTTGCTCAACGTCATTCTGATTCCGCTGTCGTTCGTATTTCATGTCAGCCGGGGAGAGCGTGCGATTCTGATTGCCGTGTGCCTGCTGGCACTGATCGTCGAACTGCTGAACTCCGCCATCGAAGCCGCTATCGACCGCATCTCGCTGGACCGCCACCCGCTGTCCAAGAACGCCAAGGACATGGGCAGTGCGGCGCAGTTCGTGGCGTTGAGCATGATTGCGGTGGTGTGGGCGTTGATCCTGCTGGGGTAAGCCTGCCTTTAATGAGCCCAGCGTCGTTTCAAGCGATGCTCGGGAGCACGATCTCGTCGCTGCGCCGCACCCCGGCCGTGAATGCACGGCACAGGTCCAGAAACTCTCGAATCGCGTTGGTCTGATACTTTTGCTTGTGCCAGATGAAGTAAAACTGGCGAACCAGGTCCAGCTCGGGGGTTTCCACCGCCACCAGACTGCCCCGGCGAAAGGCGTCACGCAGCGCCAGTCGAGAAATACAGCCAATCCCCAGACCCGACTCCACGGCCCGTTTGATGGCTTCGGTGTGTTCAAGCTCCAGGCGCACGTTGAGGCTGTTGAGGTGATGGCGCATCGATTGATCGAAGGTCAGGCGCGTGCCTGAACCTTGTTCCCGCAGAATCCACGCTTCATGGGTTAATTCCGCCAGGGTCGCGTGGCCGCGTTTGGCCAGCGGGTGCTGTGGCGCGCAAAACACCACCAGCTCATCTTCGACCCACGTCTGGACCTCGATGTCAGGATGGCTGCAATCGCCTTCGATCAGGCCCAGGTCGATCTCGTAGTGCGCGACTTGCTGCACGATATTGGCGGTGTTCTGTACATGCAGTTTCACCTGGCTTTCCGGATGGCGCTGCATGAAACTGCCGATCAGCAGGGTCGCCAGGTAATTGCCGATGGTGAGGGTGGCGCCGACGGCCAGCGAGCCGAAGCCCGACTTGCCATTGAGCAGGTCTTCGATTTCCTTGGCCTGATCGAGCAGGGCCACCGCTTGGGGCAGCAGTTGTCGCCCGGTGGCGTTCAGGCTAAGTCGCTTACCGGCGCGGTCGAACAGCTGGCAGCTGGATTGCCGCTCCAGCTCAGTGATGGAGGTGCTGGCCGCCGATTGCGATAACGACAGCAGCACGGCCGCGCGGGAAACGCTTTCCTGCTGGGCCACGGCGACGAACACTTGCAGTTGACGGAGAGTGAATCGCATATCTATATAACCGATAACCCATATCTTGATAATCCAGTTAACAGATATTGTGTCTGCCACTAGAATATCGCGCAATGGCGCTTTCATCGGCGCAGGCAAATTTCAGGAGTTCCCACGTACCATGAGCAACATGAATCACGAGCGTGTCCTCAGCGTTCATCACTGGAACGACACCCTCTTCAGTTTCAAGTGCACCCGTGATCCTGGTCTGCGCTTCGAGAACGGTCAGTTCGTCATGATCGGTCTGCAGCAGCCAAACGGGCGCCCGCTCATGCGTGCTTACTCCATCGCCAGCCCGAATTGGGAAGAGCATCTGGAGTTCTTCAGCATCAAGGTGCCGGACGGCCCGCTGACCTCGCAGCTGCAACACCTGAAAGAAGGCGACGAGATCATCATCAGCAAAAAGCCTACGGGCACGCTGGTGCTGGACGACCTCAAGCCTGGTAAACACTTGTACCTGCTGAGCACCGGCACCGGTCTGGCGCCGTTCATGAGCGTCATTCAAGACCCTGAAACCTACGAGCGTTTCGAGAAGGTCATCCTGTGCCACGGCGTCCGTTACGTGAACGAAGTCGCCTACCGCGAGTTCATCACCGAGCACCTGCCGCAAAACGAATTCTTCGGCGAATCGCTGCGCGACAAGCTGATCTACTACCCGACCGTGACCCGCGAGCCGTTCGAAAACGAAGGCCGTCTGACCGACCTGATGCGCAGCGGCAAGCTGTTCAGCGACATCGGTCTGCCACCGATCAACCCGCAGGACGACCGCGCCATGCTGTGCGGCAGCCCGAGTATGCTCGACGAGACCAGCGAAGTGCTAAACAGCTTCGGCCTGACCGTTTCGCCACGCATGCGCGAGCCGGGCGATTACCTGATCGAGCGCGCATTCGTCGAGAAGTAAGCCTTTTCAGCCTGCTGTAACGAGCAGGTTCAGGATCGACCCAATCGCGGATGAACCGCTCGCACAGTGACTGTGGGGGCGGATTTGTCCGCGACCAAGTCAGTACAGGCGCCTGCCATTTGGGCGTCTGAAAAAAACCGCCTGGAGGTCACGGACCAGGCGGTTTTTTTGTGGGCGCTTGTCAGCAGGTCAGTTGCCTGACAGCACCACTTCCAGCACTCGGATCTGTCCTGGGTGCGGGTAATGCCAGCGCACGTCTACGTCCCAGAATTGCGCACCGTAACGCCGCTCGGGTGCAGGCTGCTGATACGCGGGGCGTGGGTCTTGGGCCAGGCATTGCTCGATCAGCTCGATCAACGGTTCGGCCAGACGCAGCCCGTGTTCGCGGGCCTGATGCAGCGCGTCGTCGTCCCATGACACCGGGATCAACTCGGGTGCCGCAGCGGCCATGGTGTTGCGGGCATCGATGATAACGTCGGCGTAAGGCACGTAGGGTTTGACGTCCAGCACTGGCGTGCCGTCCAGCAGGTCGATGCCCGATAACCACAGGCGACCGGCTTCGACCTTCTCCAGCTTGACCACCGATTGGCCGATGCCGTTGGGGCGGTGGGTGGCTCGGGTCGCGAACACGCCCATCGACTGATTGCCGCCAAGGCGAGGAGGGCGGACCTTCAAGCGAGGCTTGTCTTCAAGCGCTTCGTGAAACAGAAACAGCAGCCAGACATGGCTGACCTGCTCCAATCCCTGCACGGCATCGCCTTGATCGAACGGCGGCACCAACTCCAGCACGCCACGAGCGGCAGGGGCAAGCTGCGGCTGGCGCGGAATGGCGAATTTTTCCTTGAAGCAGGAACGGACGTAGCCGATGGGCGAAACGCTGTAAGACTGGCTCATCGAATGACCGTCAGACTCAGCCACGAACGCGCAGGGTCAGGCCCCGCAAAAAGTTGCGCAGCAACTGGTCGCCACACACGCGGTAGTTGTTGTGACCGGCCTTGCGGAACAGCGCGCTCAGCTCCGGCTTGGACACCGGGAAGTCCGACGCTTTGAGGATCGCGTGCATGTCTTCTTCCTTGAGTTCGAAGGCGACGCGCAGCTTTTTCAGCACGATGTTGTTGGTCATCGGCAACTCGACGGGCAGGGGCGGGCGGCTCTCGTCCTTGCCGCGCTTGAAGAACACCAGGCCGTCAAGGAAGTGCGCCATGATTTCATCGCTGCACGGCTCGAAGCCTTCTTCTTCGTCTTTCTTGGTGAAGGCGATGACCTGCGCCTTGGTCACCTCAATGCCGCCCAGCTTGGCGATGTCCACCACCTTGGCGTCGCTGATATCGAGCATGTAGCGGATGCTACGCAGTACGTCGTTGTTCATCATGATGCGTGTTTCCTGAGCAATCGGGTGTCAGCGCGCGACAGGTCGCGGCGCTCAAAAAGGGGGGGATTAGAACTTTTCTTTGTCGGTCATGTAGCGCCATTGACCTTCGGGCACCTTGCCGATGGACACGCCGCCGACGCGAATCCGGCGAATGGACACGACCTTCAGGCCCACGGCCTCGCACAACTGGGCGATGACGCCGGGTTGCGGGTTTTTCATGGCGAAGCGCAGGCGGGTTTCGTTCTGCCAGCTGGCTTTGACTTTCGGCAGTTCTTTGCCTTTGTACATCAGGCCGTGGTTCAGGCGATTGAGGCCGTGAGCGACCATCTCGCCGTCGATTTCGACCACGTATTCCTGCTCGATCTTGCTGCGGTCGTCGGTGAGCTTGCGCAGGATTTTCCAGTCCTGGCTGAACACCATCAGGCCGCTGGCGTTGGCTTGCAGCGTGGAAATCGCTTCCAGGCGCAGGAAGTGACCCTTGAGTGGGCGCTTGCCAAAACTGTGCTCGGCCGACAGTGAGTCGGGCGTGATCAGCGGCAATGCCTGCTCGGGGCTCATGCCTGCGGGTACGTTGAACAGAATCGTCACCGCTTCCGGGGTGACCGCCTTGGCGTCGGGGCTGAGGGCCACGGTCTGGCCTTCGACTTTGAATTGCGGCTCGTCGATGACGACGCCGTCCACTGTCACCCAGCCGCCTTCGATGAACAGCTCGGCCTCGCGTCTTGAGCAGCCGACCAGCTCGATAAGGCGTTTGGAAAGGCGAATGGGGTCAGTCATGAGAAAAGCCGTAGCAGAAGAGAAAGGGGGCATTGTACCCGCGCGGGCTCCGTTAATCGCGGCCACATTGAAAATGCCTGATGAATCGTGCCAATCCTGCGCTTTACACGTCTGCATTCCGTCAACCAAAGGCCCTCGGGGCTGGACTAACGGCGCAAATTGCTTTTGACTCTGCGACCTGAAATCCAGGAGTTTCCCCTTTGAAAAAGTCAGTCGCCATCGTTTTCGGTGGGCAATCCTCCGAACATGAAGTGTCGTTGCAATCGGCGCGCAACGTGATCAATGCGATTGATCGCAACAACTACTACATCACTCTGATCGGCATCGACAAACAGGGCCACTGGCTGCGTTTCGACGAGCGCGACTACCTGCAGAATGCCAACGACCCTGCGCACATCAAACTCAGCGAGTCGGGGCGTCTGCTGTCCCTGAGACCGGGCACCAAAGGCCCGCAATTCGTTGAAGTGGAAACCGGTCTGGACGTGCCGCGCATTGACGTGGTGTTCCCCCTGATCCACGGCAGCACCGGCGAAGACGGCGCGCTGCAAGGCCTGTTGCGACTGCTCGACATCCCGTGCGTCGGCCCTGATGTGCTGGGCTCGGCGGTGTGCATGGACAAGGACGTGACCAAACGTCTGCTGCGTGACGCGGGCATCGCTGTGGCGCCGTTCGCCGTGCTGCACCGGGGCGAGTCGGTGGATTTCGTCAGCGTGTCCGCGCAACTGGGCCTGCCGCTGTTCGTCAAACCGGCGAGCCAGGGCTCGTCGGTGGGCGTGAGCAAAGTCACCGATCAAGCCAGCTACGACACGGCGTTGAAACTCGCCTTCGACTACGACAACAAAGTGCTGATCGAGCAGGGTATCGTCGGTCGTGAAGTGGAATGCGCGGTGTTGGGCAACCACGAACCGCAAGTCAGCGTGTGCGGTGAAGTGGTCGCCAACGACGAGTTCTACGCCTACGACACCAAATACCTGAACGACGGCCAGGCGCGTATTGCGATCCCTGCCGATCTTCCGACAGACCTGAGTGATGAAGTCCGAGAGGTCGCGTTGCAGGCCTATCGCGTGCTCGGTTGCGCAGGGCTGTCGCGGGTCGATTTCTTCGTCACTGAGGCGCGGGAAATCATCATCAACGAGGTCAACACGCTGCCCGGTTTCACCTCTATCAGCATGTACCCGAAACTCTGGCAGGCCAGCGGCTTGGGCTATCCGGAGCTGATTGATCGCTTGATCGTGCTGGCGCTGGAGCGTGCCGATGAGGCCCGCGCCTTGAAAACCGAGGTGGTGCTGTGAAGGTCATCCGCATTGCAGCGGCGTTGTTGATCGGCGCGGACGGGCGAACGCTGCTGGTGCGCAAACGCGGGACCCAGGCGTTCATGCAGCCGGGTGGCAAGATCGACGCGGGTGAAACCGCTGCCGTGGCGTTGGCGCGAGAGCTGAACGAAGAGCTGGGCCTGTTGGTTGAGCCAGAGCAGGCGCAGTTTCTGGGCGAGTTTTCGGCGGTGGCCGCGAATGAGCCGGGCTTTGAAGTGAACTGCCAGTTGTATCGGCTGGACGTTGACCAAGCGGTTGTGCCTGCGGCGGAGATCGAGGAAATCGTCTGGGTCGACGCAGAGCGTGTTGATCACCTGCACCTCGCGCCGTTGACCCGGGATTCGATTTTGCCGTTGTACCGGTCTCTTCAAATCGCCTGACGTGTCCGGAACTCAACGCAGGTCAAACCTGTGGGAGCGAATTCATTCGCGAATGAAGGAACATCCGACACATGTTTATCGGTTGTACCTCCGTTTCTCGAATGAATTCGCTCCCGCAGTTCAAAGCTGTGCGTGGCTGGGCCTCACCTCACCGCACTCACCCCATCCAGCGTCGAGAACGACGTGTCTTTTGCGGTCAGCAGGAAGTCGCGCATGTACGGTGCGTCGAGCATATCGGCGCGAATCGCCGCGTACAGCGTCGCAAACAGCCCTTTCTCACCCAGCCGCTTGGCTTTCACGTAGCCCCGCGAGCTGTATTCATGCAGCGCCCAGTGCGGCATCCCACACACGCCTCGCCCACTGGCCACAAGCTGCATCATCATGACGGTCAACTCAGACGTGCGCACTTGCGCCGGTTCGATGTCGGCCGGTTCCAGAAAGCGCGTGAAAATGTCCAGACGATCCCGCTCGACCGGGTAGGTGATCAGGGTTTCGCTCGCCAGGTCTTCCGGCACCACGAACGGCTTGCTCGCCAGCGCGTGTTGATTGGCCACCGCCAGCATGGCTTCGTAGGTGAACAGCGGCACGTAGGTAATGCCTGGCAGGTCCACCGGATCGGACGTCACCACCAAGTCCAGATCGCCACGGGCCAACGCTGGCAAAGGGGCGAAGGCAAAACCCGAGGCCAGGTCCAGTTCGACCTCCGGCCATGCATCGCGAAACTGGTCGATGGTCGGCATCAGCCACTGAAAGCAGCTGTGGCATTCAATGGCCATGTGCAAGCGGCCCGCCACGCCACCGGCCAACCGCGAGATGTCGCGCTCGGCGTTGCGCAGCTGCGGCAGCACCGAATCAGCCAATTGGAGCAGTCGCAGGCCCGCGCTGGTAAACCGCACGGGCTTGGTCTTGCGCACGAACAGCGGCATGCCCATGCGCTCTTCCAATTCCTTGAACTGGTGGGACAGGGCGGACTGCGTCAGGTGTAGCCGGTCAGCGGCATCGACCAGGCTGTCAGCCTCGCGCAGCGCATGCAGGGTTTTCAGGTGGCGTATCTCAAGCACCGGGGCGCTCCATGAATGAATTTTGTGATCAACACGAAAACAATGAGTTTGTCTCATGTGGGGTGAAGTGTCGACAATGGCGCCATCTTTTGTAGGAGACGTCATCATGGCCTCGGCCCATACCCTCGAATTCGCACCCCTTCAAGCGGGTCTTGAATTGAAGAAAGCCTTTGAGGCCTATTGGAGAGGCGATGCCAGCTACCTCGACCGGGTCCCGGAATTCACTCGGGACCAGCGTTTCGAATTCAACATGGACTCACCACTCGATGAAGTGGAAGAGGCCCGGACGCAGGGCAAACGGGTAATCATCGGCCCGCTGACTTACCTGTGGCTCGGCAAGGCCAAAGCCGGCAATTTCGACACGCTCGAATTGCTCGACCGTTTGCTACCGATCTACGGCGACCTCCTCGGGCGTCTCGCCGGACAAGGCGTTGAATGGGTGCAGATCGACGAACCGATCCTGAGCCTTGAGCTACCACAAGACTGGAAGAACGCGTTCGAGCGCGCCTACCACACCCTGCAGTATTCGCCGCTGAAAAAGCTCATCGCGACCGATTTCGGTGGCCTGGAAGTCAACCTTGGTCTGGCAGTTTCCCTGGCCGTGAATGGCCTGCATGTGGACCTGGTGCGCGCTCCAGAGCAATTGCCTACGCTGCTGGACCGGTTGCCGACCTATAAAGTGCTGTCCCTGGGCGTGGCCACTGACCTCAACGTCTGGCGCTGCGATCTGCGCGTCGCCCGCGAGCTGTTGAGCGAGGCTAAGGCGCGATTTGGGGAGAACCTGTGGATCACGGATACGGGCGCATTGCTGGTTAACCCCGTCGATCAGAACGCGGCTTAAATGTCGGTTTGGCATCCGCAAACGTTCTTCCGGCTGCTGTTGAATCCCTGTTCGAGCACCCCGGGGAAGTGAGGCTGCTGCGGATTTAACTGTGGGAGCGAATTCATTCGCGAAAAATCGGCCGGGCGACGCACATGTGTCGTCTGCACCGGCCAATCGCGAATAAATTCGCCCCCACAGCACTATGTGCTTTGCCAAATTCCTCAAGGGTACTGCGCACTGCTCTTGCTTGAAGCTTGCCGCTTGCCGCTCAAAAAAGCGCCGTTCAGCCCCCTTCATCAAAATGTCACGCAACTGTGGCAGCGCGCTTTGGAAAACTTCATCAGACTCGCGGCCTACTGGGGTTCTGCGTTTCGGTGTTTTTCATGCGGTTTCTATTTTTCCTGGCTGCGCTCATGTGCAGCTTGCCGTCTTTTGCGGCCTCTCGATGCGACGTCAACGTTCCCACGCAAGTGGCCGTGCTCGATGAGGTACACCTGGCGTATCAAAGCGTCGGTCGCGATTCGGACCCTGCGTTGCTGCTGGTCATGGGCCTCGGCGGCCAGTTGATCCACTGGCCGGACGAGGTGGTCGTCGCGCTGTGTCAGCAAGGTTTCCGGGTGATTCGTTACGACAACCGTGACGTTGGCCTGTCGACATGGGTGCAGGCGCCCGCCACCGCCAACCTCACCTACGAAGTCCTGCGCTACAAGATCGGCCTTCCGGTGTCGGCGCCGTATTCACTGACCGACATGGCGCAGGACGCTTTGGGTCTGATGGACGCGATCCACGTTCAGCGGTTTCATGTGCTGGGCGCGAGTATGGGCGGGATGATCGCTCAGCACCTGGCCGACATGGCGCCGAAACGGGTTGAAAGCCTGACCCTGATCATGACCAGCTCCGGCGCACCGGGCCTGCCGATGCCAAGTCCTGCATTGCTGCAATTGCTCGCCCGTCGCGGCGCACCGGACCGTCAAACGGCGCTGGAGCAACAGGCGGATTTGCTGGCGGCGCTGGGCAGTCCGGAAGTCAAAGACGATCGCCAGAAGCTGTTGCAGCAGGCGGCGATTTCCTACGACCGAGCGTTCAACCCTGAAGGGGTGAAGCGGCAGATTCTGGCGATCCTGGCTGAACCGAGCCGCGTCGAACTGTTGAATCGCCTGCGGGTTCCGACGCTGGTGGTGCATGGCACAGCCGATCCGTTGCTGCCGGTGATGCACGGCATTCACGTCGCCGCGCATATTCAGGGCAGTCAGTTGAAGCTGATTCCTGGCTTGGCGCATCGTTTCCAGGAGGCGTTCAAGGCGCCGTTACTTGCGGCGGTGTTGCCGTATCTGCGTGAGCATCGCGAGGATGCGTCCCACGTCGCCCAGCTCTAGACAGGCAAGCCGCAAGAGCGCTGTAGGAGTGAGCTTGCTCGCGATTGCGATTCAGCAGGCGCAACGAGGTTGTCTGACAGGGCGCAATCGCGAGCAAGCTCACTCCTACAGGTTTTTCGCTCGACGACAGAGGCGTATCGTGCACCTTTTCCGCTTTGGAACGAGGCTGCCATGAGTACTCCACTGAAAATCGATTTTATCTCCGACGTCGCCTGCCCCTGGTGCATCATCGGTCTGCGGGCGCTGGATCAGGCGCTGGAGCATCTGGGCGACGAGGTCCAGGCGCAGATTCACTTCCAGCCGTTCGAACTGAATCCGAAAATGGGGCCTGAAGGCCAGGACATCTTCGAACACATCGCCCAAAAGTACGGCTCCACACGTGAGCAATACCAAGCCAACGCCGAGAACATTCGTCAGCGCGGTGCCGAGTTGGGCTTCGTGTTCAAACAGGGCGACCGACGCGTTTACAACACCTTCGATGCCCACCGCCTGATTCACTGGGCTGAAGGGGAAGGCAAGCAGCACGCGCTGAAAGAAGCGCTGTTCACGGCCTATTTCAGCCTGCACGCCAACGTGTCTTCCCACCAGATACTGGCTGACGTCGCACAGAAGGTGGGTCTGGATCGCGCCCGCGCCGAAGCCATTCTTACGTCCGACGAATACACCGCCGAGGTGCGGGAGCTTGAACAGCTGTGGGTCTCCCGTGGTGTAAGTTCGGTGCCGACCATCGTCTTCAACGACCAATACGCGGTGTCCGGTGGTCAACCGGTCGACGTTTTCGTCGGTGCCATTCGTCAGATCATCAGCGAACAATCGAGTGTCGTTAACGACGCCCAATGATCGACTACGCTGAGTGACGTCGTTGCGAGCGACCTTGTTCCAGAGGGATCTTCAAAGCATCCAGCTGGGGCAAAGTCGGTCGCAACTTGACGTAACAGATGTAACAAATCTCTGATTGCAAATTAAAAATAGCTTGCTCCTACCAACCCTTTTCGGATATCAATTTGTACATGATTAGACAGGTTCGATTTGACAAGAAAAAACGCGTAGTCGATGAGCTGGCGCGCCGTATTGAAACCGGTCAGATGGGATCGGGCGAATTGTTGCCGGGTGAAAACTTGCTGGCCCAGGAGTTCAACGTCAGTCGCGGCACGCTGCGTGAAGCGCTGTCCGAGCTCAAGCGTCGCAACTACATCGCAACGCAGACCGGCGTCGGCTCCATCGTGACCTACGACGGTATTTCGCTGGACCAGCGCGCCGGGTGGGCGCAGGCATTGGCCGACACCGGTGCGAAGGTCAGCACCGAGATTCTGCGGCTGGTGACGGTGCAACGGCCTGACCTGGCCGTACGATTCGGCACGGCGGATTTCGTCGCGCTGGATCGGCGCCGCACGGCAGGCGACGGCAGCGTGGTGTCACTGGAGCGGGTATTGATCCCGGCCGTCGATGGCCTGGAAAACCTGCCACAGCACGGGCTGATCGACGATTCACTGACCGTGACCATGGCCGCCCACGGTTACGTCGGGGATCGCGGCGATCAATGGATCGGCGCTGAGCCCCTGAGCAACGATGACGCAGCGCTGATGTTGCGTGAACCGGGCACCGTATTTCTCAAAGCGACACGAACCACGTTCGACCGCCGCGAGCGTTTCATGGAGCACGTGGAGAGCCTTCTGGACCCCGTGCATTTTCGTCTGCATCTGGCATTTGGATCGACTACATGACGGCATTGATCGACACTCGCGACCGCCCGCTGGCCGCCTTCTATGGCCTGGCTTTGGGAGACGCGCTGGGCATGCCCACGCAATCCCTGAGTCGCGAGCAGATCAAGCAGCGCTTCGACCGGATCACCACCCTGACCGCGGCCGACGCCGATCAACCGATTGCGCCGAACATGGTCGCCGGGTCGATCACCGATGACACCGAACAGGCCGTGTTGGTGGCTGAATTGCTCATTGCCGGGGGAGGGCTGATCCGTCCTTCAGACCTGGCGCAGAGCCTGATCGACTGGGAAGCGGTGATGCAGGCGAAGGGCTCGCAAGACCTCCTTGGCCCTTCGACCAAACGCGCCATCGAAATGATTCTGGCAGGCCACAGTCCGGAAGAGGCGGGACGCTTCGGCACCACCAACGGCGCGGCCATGCGCATCACACCGGTCGGGATCGCGGCGGACGTGGCCGATGAGCAGCAGTTCGTCGAGTCAGTGGTGCAAGCCTGTCAGGTCACGCACAACACCACCCTTGGCATTTCCAGCGCAGCCGCTGTGGCAGCCGTCATCTCAGCGGGGATCAACGGCGTCGGCCTCGGTGACGCGCTGGACATCGGCGCGCGGATCGCCGAGCGGGCCGAGCGCCATGGTCACTGGATCGCGGGAGGACGCATCTCGGCCCGCATCGTCTGGGCCAAACAGCTTTGCGCTCAAGTGAGCAACGAACAACTGCCCGATCTGATTTATGACGTGATCGGCACGTCGGTGGCGTCTCAGGAATCAGTCATCGCCGCGTTCGCGCTGGCGCATCAGGTTGCGTCCGGCCAATTGTCGGCGTTCGATGCGTTGTGCATGGCGGCCAGTCTCGGCGGCGACACGGACACCATCGCGGCGATCCTCGGGGCCATGTTGGGCGCGTGTCATGGCATGCACGCCTGGCCCGCCGATCTGATCGAGCAGGTCCAGGTGGTGAACGGGCTTGAGCTTTCCACGCTGGTCGAACACTTGTTGTCCCTGCGCGCGGCTTGACCGACGCGGGCACGTCCGCGTGCCGAATTGAATAAGAGAGATCCACATGTCGCCTTGAATATTAAGGCGACCGGGGGTTCCTGCGCCTCGCGAAAGGCGCGATAACCTCCACCTGACACGGACGTCACTTGCTTTGCGTACTGCCCACAACCAGAACAAATGGCAACAGGAGCATTTCCCATGACGTCATCCAACGCCGCACAATGCGCAGGTCAGCTTGAAACACGCGGCATCGAGCCGGTTCCGGAAAACGAGTGCAACGGCCATCCGCTGCAACTGTTCTGGGTCTGGTTCGCGGCCAACATCAGCATTCTCGGTTTGCCGCTCGGCGCGACCCTGGTGGCTTTTCGCGGGCTTTCCATTGGGCAGGCCATCATCGTGGCGATCCTCGGCGCTGCGGGCTCCTTTGCCGTCGTCGGGGTGATTTCCATCGCCGGTCGCCGAGGCCGTGCGCCGAGTCTGACACTCTCACGCGCCATTTTCGGCATGCGCGGCAACATCGGCCCTACCATCGTTTCACTGATGTCCCGCCTTGGCTGGGAAACGGTCAACACCACCACGGCGGCGTTTGTGCTGCTGTCGCTGTGTTCGATCCTGTTTGGCACGGCGGTCGAGGCTAAAAACTCGCCCGTCCTGACCCTGATCTTCATTGCGATTTTCGTGCTGATGACCCTCACCGTTTCCGGCCTGGGCCACGCGACCTTGCTGGTCATCCAGAAGTGGGCGACGTACATCTTCGGCGCGTTGAACATCGTGGTGGGCGGGTTCCTGATTGCGCACATCGACTGGAACGCCGTGTTCGCTGCGACGCCTGCACCGGTCAGCGCGATGATCATCGGCGTCGGCACCATGGCCGCAGGCACCGGCATCGGCTGGGCCAACGCGGGTGCCGACATGTCGCGCTATCAGCATCGCAGCGTCAAGGCCACCCGGCTGGTGGCGTCCGCCGCGTTTGGCGCAGGCATTCCGCTGGTGCTGCTGATCACGCTCGGCGGCTTGCTGTCGGTGGGCAACGATCACCTGGCCTCGGCCACCGACCCGATCATCGCCATTCGCGAGCTGCTGCCGACCTGGATGGCGGTGCCGTACCTGATCACCGCGTTCGGTGGACTGTTGCTGTCGAACAACCTGTCGGTGTACTCGGCGGGCCTCACCACGCTGACCCTCGGCCTGAAGATCAAACGCGTGCACGCGGTGATCGTCGACATCGTGGCGATCTTCTGTGGGTCGATCTACTTCATGCTGATCGCTGACAGCTTCTACGGTCCGTTCATTACTTTCATCTCGATGCTGGCGGTGCCGATCACCGCGTGGGTCGGGATCTTCGTGGTTGACCTGCTCCATCGCCATGTCTATTCCGCGAAAGACCTGATGGACGTCTCGCCGCGCAGCGCCTACTGGTACAGCGGCGGTGTGGAATGGCGTGCGGTCGGCGCATGGGCGTTGGCCATCGTGTTGGGGTTCAGCTTCACCACCGTCGCCACCACGCCGGAAAATGTCTTGTTCAAAGGCTTCCTGTCCGACTCCTGGTTCGGCCATAACGGCTTGGGCTGGATCGTGACCTTCGTGGTCGCAGGCGGTCTGTATGCCATCCTCGGCGGTTCCCGCGACCGCCGCGTCGTCACTGAAGAGGCTGCTCATGCCCGCTAGATTGCTGTACACCGGCCAGGTCGTGGTTGACCTGGTCATGGGGCTCGACGCCTTGCCACGCTCGGGGGGCGACGTCCTCGCCCGCTCCGCGCAATTCGAGGTCGGTGGCGGTTTCAACGTCATGGCGGCTGCGTGTCGCAATGGCTTGCAGACGGTCTACCTTGGACGACACGGCGCCGGGCGGTTTGGCGATCTGGCGCGCCAGGCGCTGGCGGTGGAAGGTATAGAAGCCGCCACGCCAGTGTCCGACGATCAGGACACCGGCCTCTCGGTCGCCCTGATCGAACCGTCGGCGGAGCGCTCGTTCATTTCCTATGTGGGCGCCGAGGGCGGGTTGTCGGCTATGGATTTGAGCAGCGTTGTCGTGCAGCCCGACGACTACGTGTTCGTCAGCGGTTACAGCCTGCTGCACAAGGGCAAAGTCTCGACGCTGCTGACGTGGCTGGGCGGTTTGCCGAACGGAGCGAACGTGGTGTTCGATCCGGGCCCGCTGGTGAGCTCGCCGGAGGGCGCCGAGGTGCAAGCGGTCTTGCCGATGATTACGCTGTGGACCAGCAACTGCGAAGAGGCGCTGCGGTTTACCGGGTGCGAGGGGATCGGCGATGCCCTTGAGAAACTCGCGCAGTGGCTGAACGAGGACGCGTTGATTGTCGTGCGTGACGGCCCGCAAGGTTGCTGGCTTCGACAGGGCCGTGATGCGCAGCATGTGCGCGGTTTTCCAGTGAGGGCCATCGACACCAACGGCGCGGGCGACGCCCATGCCGGGGTCTTGCTGGCAGGTTTGGCGTCGGGGCTTTCGGCTGAGCAAGCGACATTGCGCGCCAACGCGGCAGCGGCGATTGCCGTGACCCGGTGGGGGCCGGCGACCGCGCCTGTGGCCGCAGAGGTCGACGCGTTGATCAAGGCAGATGAGGGCTAAATCTGTGGGAGCGAATTCATTCGCGAGGGGCCGTTACAGCCGATACACCTTCATAGGATGTACAACCGCTTCGAGAATGAATTCGCGCCCACAGGTGTTGTGTCCGGCCCGGTAATCAGGTCGAGCAAGGCTGTTAGCGCACAATCTTGTCCACATGAATCTCCAGTTTCTTCAGTCGATACCAGAAGCTGCGTTCGGAGATGCCGATGAGTTGCGCGGCGGCGGCCTGGACGCCGTTGGTTTCTTGGAGGGCGGCGAGGATGTAGGCTTTTTCGACTTCCGCCAACGCGGCGTCGAGGTCTTTGGGGATGCCGGGGCCTTCGCTGAGAATGCTCACGGTCGACGAAGACGACTGCCGTGCACCAAACAGATAAGCCGGTAAATCCGACTCTTCGATGGTCGGCGTCGAGGCCACGATGGTCGCGCGTTCGACGCAGTTTTGCAGTTCGCGGATGTTGCCCGGCCACGTGTAGTTGGCCATGGCCAGCAGCGCTTCGGGACTGAAGCCGGTGATGCGTTTACCTGCCGTGGCGCCCAGCACGTGGGCGAAATGCCGGGCCAGTGACGGGATGTCCTCGGCCCGTTCGCGCAGGGCAGGCAGAGGGATCGGAAACACGTTGAGGCGGTAGTACAAGTCCTCGCGGAATTCTTTGCGGGCCACCGCGTCGAGCAGGTCTTTGTTGGTGGCTGCGATCACGCGCACATCGACCTTGCGCTCGCGAGGATCACCCACCGGTTCGATAACCCGTTCCTGCAAGGCGCGCAGGATTTTTGCCTGCAACGCCAGCGGCATGTCGCCCACTTCGTCGAGGAACAACGTGCCCTTGTCGGCCTGTTGAAAGCGTCCGACCCGGTCCGACACCGCGCCGGTGAACGCGCCTTTCTTGTGGCCGAACATCTCGCTTTCCAGCAGTCCTTCGGGGATGGCCGCGCAGTTCACCGCGACGAAGGGTTTGTCCGCGCGGTTGCCGTGTTTGTGGATGGCCCGTGCGACCATTTCCTTGCCGGTGCCGCTTTCTCCGGTCAGCAGGATCGTTGCGCTGCTTTCACGCACCGAGTCCACCGCTTGCAGCACCCGTCGGAACGCCGGACTGTCGCCCACCAGACTCTCGATCTGCTGGTGCTCGTCCAGCTCGGCGCGCAGCCGCTGGTTGTCCCGCAGGATGTCCCGGAACTGCAAGGCCTTGTGAACGGTAACGTCCAGCTCGTCGATGTCGAAGGGTTTGCTGATGTAGTCGTAGGCGCCGTTGCGCATCGATTGCACGGCATTCTTGACCGTGCTGTAGGCGGTCATGACGATCACCGGCAGCTGCGGAAAACGCTGTTTGATTTCCGCCAGCAGTTGCGGGCCGTCCATGCCAGGCATGCGCCAGTCGCTGATCACCAGATCGATCTCTTCGCGTTCCAGCACCGTCAGGGCGTGCAGGCCGTTGCCGGCGGTGAACACCTGAATGCCGTTCTGGCTAAGGGCCGACGCTAGCAGGTCGCACAGCTTGGGTTCGTCATCGACCACCAGCACGTTATGGCTCATGCCTGTTCTCCTTCATCGGCCGGCAAGTACAGATTGAACGTGGCGCCCGCGCCCGGTTCGCTCAGGCACTCTACACGGCCATCGTGGTTCTCCATGATTGAAAACACCTTCGCCAGCCCAAGCCCCGTACCTGAGGCCTTGGTGGTCACGAACGGGTTGAAGATGCGCTCGATGATGTCTGCATCGATGCCCTCGCCGGTGTCGGACACGCTGATGCGCGTCATAGGCCGCTCACTGTCAGCCTGACCACGGGCGATGGACAGGGTCAACTGTCCGCCGTCGGGCATGGCGTCAATGGCGTTGAGGATCAGGTTGAGACAGGCCTGGGTCAACTGCCGGGCGTCCGCGTAGACCGTGGCGCCGGGTGCCTGTTCTTCGATCAGCGCGCTGACGTTGTGGTTGGTCAGCTCCGGCGCGCAAAAGCCCAGCACGTCTTCCAGCAGCCCGCGGGCGGCGAGGGTGGAACGGATCGGCGCGCTCGGTTTGGCGAAGTCGAGGAATTCGGTGATCAGGTCGTTGATCCGCGTGACCTCGGAAATCACGTATTCCAAGTGGCGCATGTCGGTTTCCGGAAGGCTGGCGCGGCGGTGCAGCAGTTGCGTGGCGGTCTTGATGATGCCCAGCGGATTACGGATTTCGTGGGCCAGCCCCATCGCCACTTCACCGAGGGTGTGCAGCCGGTCGCGCCTGCGCAGTTGCGCTTCCAGATGCTGGAGTTCGCGCAGACGTTCAGTCATGTGGTTGAAAGTCACGCTTAACTCGGCCAGCTCATCGCCGCCGATGACTTCGACCTGACGGTGATAATCCCCGGCAGTGACCGCCCTCACGCCTTCACGCAGACCGCGCAACGGGCGGGTGAGGTGCTGCGAAACCAGGGAGCCGACCCCCAGGGACAGCGCCGATCCTACCAGGAAAATCGCCAGAAACAGGTTGGTCTGATTGACCAGTCCCACCAGCGACGAGTGCCGCAACAGGCCGCTGAAAATCACCCCTTGGAGCTCACCGTTGTCGTTGAGGATGGGCGAATACAGGCCGCTGTAACGGGGTGTGGATTGCTCGCTGGCTTCCTTGGTCCTGCGCAGGATGTCCTCGATTTTTGGCGGCACCTGAGGCGGGTGATCTTCGAAACGCTGGGTGGAAAAAATCTCGCCGAACCCTTCCTTGTTGCGCAGATACAGGCGCAGGTCCAGCGAGTGCACATCGGCCACGCTGGTGAGAAAACTGCTGTCCAGGTACGTTGCGATCACCAGCTCGTAATCCACGCCGCCCTCGACGGTATGGAAGGTGGATACCACGGTGCCCACGGCGCTGCCGCCTTCGTGAATGGTCTGCAAAACGGCCTTGGGTGCGAGGCTGATCTGGCTGACGATGTCGTCGGCGGCCGTGGAGAACATGACCTTGTGATCGTCGCTGCGGATCAGCGCCACGACGTCGATGCCCATGGCGTCCGCCACGTCGGCGATCAGCTTGTCGCGTTGGTTGCCGGTCTCGACGTTCGAGCGCGCATAGGCCTGGAACAACTGCGCGACCCGAGCGTTGTTGTGCATGATTTCGGTGGTTTCGTCGATGACGATCTTGGTCGACTCCTGCAACCAGATGCGCACGTTGCTATCGAAAATCTGCGACAGCGTGGAGGCCGCCAATTCGGCGGCGATCATCGTCGGAATCACGCTCACCAGCCAGAACGCCAAGACCAGTTTGCGTTGCACGCTCCAACGCGAGAGGGAAAACAGTGAGCGGACGGAGCGTGGCGGGAGTTCAGTCATCAATGGTCGCTTATTGCCGCCGCGAGGGCGGGATCGGATCGGTCGGGGCTGATCACGCGCTTGATCAGTTTGAGCACGGTGTTCAGCAGCCGGTTGCGGTGGCGGAAAAACAGCAGGTTGGGTTCGAAGCGGCAGCCGAAACGGATCTTGCTCGCGTACCCGGCCTGGCCCGCTTCGTACACCGGGATGCGATTGTGGATGCAGTATTCGACATTCGCCAGCCAGCTGCGTGCATAGAGGTTCAGGTCCCGTGTGTGTTCGAGGTCGTGGGCAAAAATCTTGTCGATCAGGCGTTGCTCGTTCAGCAACATCAGGTTGAACGCCACCAGCCGGTTATCGACCCAGTACAACACGCAGACCGCCCGCTCGCCGAGCTGTTGGAGGATGCGGGTGAAATAGGCCGGGCCGAGCCGTTCGAATTGTAGATCACTGCGCGACAGGGTCGCTTCGTAGAGCTGCATGATGTCTGGCAATACATCGTCGATCTGCCGCCGCCATTCGATCTGCGGCGCCGGTCCGCGCAGGGTGCGACGCAGGTCCTTGCGCGTGGATTTTCCCAACGAGCCGAGGTAGGCGTCCAGCGACGTGTAGGTGACGGGCAACAACGCACTGGGCAGGCTCGGCATCACTTGCAGACCGGCGTTGCGGCAGGTGTTTGCCCACAGATGATCCTGTTGCGGCGCGTCTTTCACCGCGAGCAGGCCGATGCCCAGACCGTCGGCGTCGTGCCGCGCCCTTTGCAGCAAACGGTCGAACACCTCCTGCCGCTGCGCTGCGGGCACGTGGCTCGCGACCCCGGCATTGCAGCGCTCGGCCACGGGCGAACCCACTGCGTACAGTTGCAAGTCGAACACCCGCGGCCACAGGCGCCTGAGCTTTTCGGTCATACGTTTGCTGGCCCCTTGCATCGTGGTGTCGAGGCTGTAGCAGGTGTAAAACGCCGGAGCGACACCCAGCAAGCGCGGCCCGTCGAACACGGCCAGGTAGCGCCAGTGAAAGCGCTCGACGCCCGCCTGTTCGACCGCCAGATAAAAATCCCAGTCTTCCAGCTGACCGGGAAAACAGTCATTCCATTCGTCACGATCAATGGACCGGATGCTGGAAAAGGCGTGGGTGCTGATCATGGTTCAGGCCAGTTGTGGATGGTCGTCGGGGGTGATCATTTCGTCATTCGCGAGGGCTTCCTGTGCCGGGATTTCCTTGCGGGGAGCACCTTGCAGCCGGGTTTCGATGAACGACGCGCTCAGGTCGATGACCTGCCGGTATTCGAGGTCCACGGTGATCATGTGGTAGCAGTTGTCGAGCAGCACCTTGACCACCGGCCCGCCCAGTCGCCGCTCCACGTAATCGGCGTTCCAGCGGCTGGTGATGTCGTCTTCCAGCGAATGCAGCACCAGTGCCGGCGTGGTCACCTTGGGCATGTGGCGCTTGACCACGGCAATCAGCCGATGCAGCTCGCGCACGCTGATGCCGGACATGGTCAACAGCCCCGCGTTGCTGCTTTCGCCTTCCTTCATCTGTTTTTCGACGATGGCGCGCAGTCGCGGATTCTTGATGCCGTAAGGCGGCTTTTCGTTGAAGCGGCACAGGTGCACGCCGAACGGCAGCATCATGTAGAAATGGGTGAACTTGGCCACGAACGGCATGTTCCAGCCGTCGTAGCGCAAGGTCGTGGAATACAGCAGCAGCCCGGCGATTTCACCGGGGTGCTGCGCGGCCATGTGCATCGACATCACGGCACCCATCGACAGCCCGCCGACAAACACCTGAGCGTGGCGCTGGCGCACGCCGACGAAGGTGCGTCGGGCGCTTTCATACCAGTCGGTCCAGACCGTGCGTTGCAGGTCCTCGTTGTCGCCGCAGTGCCCGGCCAGGGTCGGCACGTACACTGTGCAGCCCCTGTCCGCCAGGCCCTGGGCCACTCGACGCAACTCCGTCGGGGTGCCGGTCAGGCCATGGATGAGCAATACCCCCACGGCGCCGTTGCCGAGAATGAACCCGGCATCGCCTTCGCCCATGTCGATCGCGGTGTGTGAGGGCGTCGGGCTCATCGTTTCATGGCCCGGTGCAGGAGGCGGTCGAGCAGGGCGATGCCCAGGTCGATTTCCGGGTAGCTGATTTCCAGCGACGGCGCGAGGGTGATCACGTTCTTGTAGTAACCGCCCACGTCGAGCACCAGACCCAAGCGTTTGCCGTTGATCTCGATGTCGCCTTTCATGCCTTCTTCGACCATGAAATCCAGGGTCGCCTTGTCTGGCGTGAAGCCGTCCGGCAGGCAGATTTCAGCACGCAGGGCCAAGCCCAGTCCGTCCACGTCGCCAATGATCGGATAGCGTTTTTGCAGGTCGCGCAGACCTTCGAGGAAGTATTTGCCCTTGTTCATGACCATCGCGCCGTAGTCGACTTCGGAGGTCATCTTGAACATCTCCAGACCCACGGCCGTGCCCAGCGGGTTGGACGCGAAGGTGGAGTGGGTCGAACCTGGCGGGAAGATTTTCGGGTTGATCAATTCTTCGCGGGCCCAGATGCCGCCCAGCGGGTTGAGGCCGTTGGTCAACGCCTTGCCGAACACGATCACGTCGGGTTTGACGTCGAAATGTTCGATCGACCACAGCTTGCCGGTGCGGTAGAAGCCCATCTGGATTTCATCGACGACCATCAGGATGCCGTGCTGATCGAGCACGTGCTTGAGTTCGCTGTAGAAGTTCACCGGCGGAATCACGTAGCCGCCGGTGCCCTGGATCGGCTCGACGTAAAACGCGGCGTATTCGCTCTGGCCAACTTTCGGGTCCCACACGCCGTTGTATTCGGTCTCGAACAGACGGGCGAACTGCTGCACGCAGTAGCTGCCGTATTCTTCCTTGGTCATGCCTTTCGGGCCGCGGAAGTGGTACGGGAACGGGATGAACTGCGCACGCTCGCCGAAGTGGCCGTAGCGGCGGCGATAGCGGTAGCTGGAGGTGATCGACGAGGCGCCGAGGGTGCGGCCGTGGTAGCCGCCTTCGAAGGCGAACATCAGGCTCTTGCCGTTGCTGGCGTTGCGCACGACTTTCAACGAGTCCTCGATGGACTGCGAACCCCCGACGTTGAAATGCACACGACCGTCCAGGCCGAACTTGTTCTTGGCATCGACAGCGATGCGCTCCGACAGCTCGATCTTGCCCTTGTGGAGGTACTGGCTGGCGATCTGCGGCAGGGTGTCGATCTGCTGCTTCAGCGCGTTGTTCAGGCGCGGGTTGGCGTAGCCGAAGTTCACCGCCGAATACCACATCTGCAGGTCGAGGTAGGCCTGATCGCTGGTGTCGTAGACGTACGAACCTTCGCAGCGGCTGAAAATGCGCGGTGGGTCGATGTAGTGAACGGTGTCGCCAAACGAGCAGTATTTGGCTTCTTTTTCCAGAAGGATCTGGTCTTCGGCGGTGGCGATGCGGATATCAGACATGGTGGAAGCGTTCCTGGGATTCGGTAGAGAGATGAGCGACCGGCGCGGGCAGGCTGTGCGGCAGGAAGGCCAGCAACGCGGGGAGTTCGGCGAAGGATTCGAAGCGCGCGTGGGGGATGCCGTTGTGCGCGCAGTGGTCGGCCAGGCGGCCTTTGGCGAAGACGAAATCAGCGGTGCTGGCCACGCACATGTCGGACTTGCCATCGCCGATCACCAACACGCGTTTGTCGTTCGGCGTGGATTTGCATTTGCAGTTGCCCGACGCGGCGCGGCAGGCGTCGCTGGCGTGGGGGAACACGATGCGCCAGCTGTTCTGGTCCACTTGCCGCAGGCCGTTGGCGATGATCGGCAACAGGGGAATCTGGTGACGGGACAGAATCCGCGCGATGCCTTGTTCGAGGCCGTCACTGACGATGTCCAGGGTGAAGCCCAGGCCGAGGACGTGTTCGACGAAGGTCGGGAAGTCCGGGTCGATGGTCACGCTGTCGAAGTAGTCCAGCAGTTGCGCGGGGTAGGCCTTGACCAGCGCGAGCTGGCGGCTGAGGCATTCACGCGAACCCATGCGACCGCTGAGCCATTCGTCTTCGATGTCGGCCCAACTGGGGTCGGCGAAGCGTTCGAGAATGTTGTCGATCACGTCGGTCGGCGTGATCGTCCCGTCGAAATCACACACGATATGCCAATGCATCATCTGCGTTTGCCTGTCTTGTCCAAAGAGAGAGCGAGGCGAGGGAGTCGCCGTGTCGCTCGTGACAGGGTAAGAGCAGGGACTGTGCCAAAGGCCTGAAAGCCCGGTGGGCAGGGGCGCTGGCGGGTGTCGACGAAAAAGCGAGGGGTGTGAAGCTACAATTTTTGTAGGTCGCTACAAACAACATCAGTGCTTGCGCTGACAGCGACCTCTGGGGATACAGGTGGGATCGGCCGCCGACAGCAGCATCGTTCGCGAGCAGGGCCGCGTCAATCAAGGCGAGCTGGACGTCGCCGTGGCGTAGCCCTTCAAGTAGCGCACGGGTTGGTCTGGCCCTTGCAATGAGCCGAAGCACTCATCGTTTTCGAGGAAGTTCTTCATGGCTCGTCCCGTTTACCGCTGGCTCGCGTATTCACTCTGGGACGTCGTCCCGATTGCCATGGCGCTGGCGCATTTCGCATTCGTGTTGTGGCTGGTCGTGGCCTTCCACAGTCTGTCGTGGTGGGCCATCGTGCCGCTGGCGCTGGTGTACGCCGTGAGCCTGTCGTGGAGCATCAACAGCATCTCGCACAACCAGATTCACAACCCGTACTTCACCCATAAGCCGATGAACCGAGCGTTCGACCTGCTGCTGTCGGTGACCATCGGGTTTTCCCAGACCCTGTACCGCGACATCCACAACCGCCATCACCGGGGCAACTCGGATCGCCCCGACGAAAAGGGCGACACCGTGGACCCGCTGTCGATCTACCGCTATGGCCACAATGGCGAACCTGAGGCCCTGTGGCGTTATGTGTTCCTCAGCGCGTTTCGTGACGAGCCGAAGAGCTATTACGAAGACATGAAGCGTAAACATCCGGATGAGGCGCGCTGGGCCAGGGTTGAAATCTACGTGACCCTCGCAGCCTATCTGCTGCTGGCGATCTATGACTGGCATGCAGTGTTGCTGTTGCTGCCGTTCTGGTACCTGGGGCAGTCGTTGTCTTCCCTGAACGGCTATTACGAGCACCTGGGTGGCAATCCTGACTTGCCGATCGCCTGGGGCGTGAGTTCGTACAGCGCGCTGTACAACGTCATCTGGATGAACAACGGCTACCACGCCGAACACCACTACCGTCCGAAAATGCACTGGACCAAGGTCAAGGCCTTCCACAAGCAGATCAAGGACCAGCAGCGGATGATGGGCGTGAAAGAAATCCCCGTGTCCCATGGGTTAGGTTTTTTGGTGGACCATTCCAAGACCTGACTACAGGAGAGGGGCGCGTTGCTCGCAAAACGTGAGTCACCCACGTAGACCTGTGGGAGTGAGTTTATTCGCGAAAAAAGTTCAGGCGATGGTGATGTATCGGATGTACCGGCCCTTCGCGAATGAATTCGCTCCCACAGAAGAAACCTTGCGCAGGCTCCCCGGCGGGGGTCGCAGCGCGGCTTGCCGACGGTGGCGCGTGAGATTGCTGCCACCGGAGAGCCGTACCGCTACACAGCTTTACTGCTCGCCCTCCGCCAATAACGCGATCCCGCCAATGATCACCCACACGCCCAGCCAGTGCAGGGCGCTGATGTGTTCGTCGAGACCCAGCCACGACCCCAGCAGCACGACCACGAACACCAGCGAGCTGAGCGGGAAGGCCAGTGACAAACTGCTGCGCCGCAGGATCAACATCCAGCTCAGGAACGAACCGATGTAGCAGCCGACTGCCGCCAGCACGGCGACGTTGGTCAGCGCCGCCCGCAGCCAGTCCAGCCCGAACGGCATCGCCGCCAGTCCATCGCCCCCCAGTTTCAAGGCGATTTGCGCCGCGCTCTCGGTGCCGATCAACAGGCACCACAGGCCGATGGTTGCAACCCGGCCTTCCAGCCAGCGCCAGGCCGGTTTTTGATTCAAGGTCTGCTCACTCATCGTCGGTATTCCTGATTGCCACAGTCGATTGATCCAGCCCGGCTTTGTGCACCAGCCACCCCAATACGCGGGTGACCCACAGGCGGCGGTGGCGGACGTAATGATCGTTACCCAGCAGTTGGCACCCCAGACGCAGCTTCTCGCCATACGCCGCCTGACTCGCCTCGAACGTCGGGATGCCGTGCTCGATGCAGCGCTGCACGTGGGCGAGCCAAGTGCGGTGGTAGAGGTTGTGTTCCCGGGCGGCGGCACCGTCGGAGGCGAAGACCTTGTCGATCTGTCGTGTTCCATCGCCCAGCAGCAGGCTGAAGCCGATCAGCGTGTCGCCAGACCAGAACAGGTAGCAGGTCGCACGCTCGCCCAGCTTGGCGAGCACGGCGCGAAAATAGTCGGCGGTCAGCGGTTCGATCTCTTCGCCACTGCGCGCCACAGTGTCGGCGTACAGCGCCAGCATGCGCTCGATCACGTCTTCCACCTGATGTTGCCGCGCCTCGATGCGCAGGTTCGACGGGGCCTTGAGTTTGCGTCTCAGGCCCTTGCGCATCACCCGGCCCAGGCTGGCGAGATAGCCGTCCAGCTCGGTGAACGGCAATGGCAATGAAGTTCTCGGCATCCCCGCCACGCGAACGAAATCCAGATGTTCCAGAGCGCTGCGCAGCGTCACGCGCTCTTCGGCCACGTCCTTGAACAGGTACAGCCACGTGCCTTCCAGACGTGATTGCCGATGCAGTGCGTCGATCAGCACCTGCAGAATCTCGGGCGTGCGCGCCAGCCAGTCCGGGGCGCAGGCGATGGAGCAGGTCTCGGTGACGGGCGAACCCACCGCCAGAATCGGTACTGAAAAATGGCCGAGCAATCTGCCGAGCACGCCGTCCAGCAGGTGACTCAGCTTCAACCGGTCGCGATACGCCGGTGCCACCGCGATCAGTCGCTGGCCGTCGCGAATCATGAAATAGCGCGGCTCGATGCCGGGCAGCCCGCTGTCTTCGATGGCCGCGTAATAGTCGTAACCTTCCAGTGGGTCGCTGTCGAGCTGTGCCCAGTCGCTGCGGCTGACCCGGTGGATGCTGTGACTGACCTCGACGCTTAACGCCAAGCGGTCGCTCAACGTGATCGCAGAGGCCTGTTCGGGAATGAATTGAATGTGTGTCATGACCACCTCACGCGCCCGTGGCGCACACCAACATGACGCCCGCCGTGATGACCAGCGTGCCGAGCCAGCGACGGCGGCTGACCCGCTCGCCAAGCACCAGTCGCCCGCCCAGCACCACGCCCACGTAACTCAGGCTCGCCGCCGGAAACACCAGGCTGAGCGGCGCCAGGGACAGCACGAACAGCCAAGTGATGAACTCGACTACGTACGCGCCGACGCCGAACCAGAGCATCGGCGCGCCCGCGATCTGCACCCAGAAACTGCGCAGGCGAAACCCGCCTTCCTGCGCGGGCAAACGATCCAGGCCGATCTTGAACGCCAGCTGGCCGATCACGTCCAGCAGGATCGAGAACGCCGTCAGCAGCACCACAATCGGGGTCATGGAAACAGCTCCTCGAACAGCGCGATCAACGCCGCATTGGTCTGGGCGTTGCGCGCAATGTCCGCGTCGCTCCAACGTTCGGCGGGTGGCTGATCGGATTTTGCCTCCCAGCGTTTGAGCGGATTGCTGAACGCGGGCGGGGCGAACTCGCCGCAGACATCGATCCCCAACACCCGTGTTTGCGCGGCCAGGGCACGAATGGCATCGAGCAGATGGGTGAGGCGCATGCCGCCCTGATCCCAATTGGTCGCAGCGTCTTCGCTGGCCAGCACGTCTTTGTCGATGGTGATCCACACGGCGTCGGTGGGCAGGCTCGCCACCAGTTGTTCGAGGAAAGCCGGCCAGTCCACATCAGCCAGGTTGTGCCAGTGCAAGTGGCCGTCCATCTGCCGATGTCCGGGGCCGTCGCCGATCTTGCCCCAGACTTTCGAGGGTGGATGACGCCACGGAAAAAGCTGCAGATCGCCGCGCTTCAATGCCCCGAGGTTGCCGCCCTTGAGCTGTGGGCTTTGCAGGTCATCGCTGCACGGCCCGAGGGTGATGATGCGTTTGACGTTGGGCAGCTTGAGCGCGCGATTGACCCAGGACCCGCAGTGGCGCCGGGGGGCGAAATGCACCCAGTCCGGGTGATTGTCGAAGTGGATCAGTGTGATCGGCTCGGGGAGATCGGCGAGCAGGGCAGGGGTCAGGTGGTGATAGTCACCGGAGCCGACGAAGAAGATTTCCGGCCGATTGCCCAGCGGTCGCGCACGATGGCTCAGGTGCCCGGCAAAACGTTGGTAATGGGTTTCCGTGGACCAGAGCCGCAATACCGGCCCTAACGCCAGCAAATCCAGGCGTATCGCCCGGCCGTCATGCAGTCGCTCCTTGATCGGCGCCTGCTGCGTCAGGCTGTGATCGAGATCGAGAATGTTCAAGGTTGCCTTCACCCCAGAAATGCCGCCCCGGACACCGGGTTCATGGCCATGAACACCGGCCGGGCGGGCCTTTCAGGGGAAGTGCAAAGGGTGGGCCAAGGGGTTGAATGGGGGCTGAACAGGCCTGAGGAAACCCATACCTTGTAGGAGCGCGCTTGACCGCGATTGCCTTGGATGAGGCGCCGCTTGGGCACCCGGACTGACGCAATCGCGGGATCGCCATCTGTAGGAGCGTGGCTTGTCCCGCGATCGGTCGGGAACCGGCCGTAGAATCTGAGCACGCGGTCTTTCAGGTGTACCGAGTCATCGGTTTTGCTGCCGCTGCGCAGCAGATCGCGGGACAAGCCACGCTCCTACAGAGACCGCGTACCTCAACCCCAGCCACGTTCCTGCAGCGACCGCGCATCTCACCCCAACCCGTATTTCTTCACCTTGTCGAACAGCGTGGTCTTGGCCATGCCCAGTTCCTGGCTCGCCTGACTGAGATTGCCGCCGCTGCGCAGCAAGGCCTCGCTGAGCAGGTTTTTTTCGAAGGCTTCCACCGCCTCGGAAAACCCCAGGCTCTGGCTCAGGGCCGCGACGCCGGTCTTCTTGAACGCTGGCAGGCCCAAGGCATAACGCTCGGCGACGTTGCGCAGTTCCCGCACGTTGCCCGGCCAGTCGTGGCTCATCAACGCGGAAACGGTGTGCGGGTCCAGTTGCGGCGGCTCGCGGTCGAAACGTAGGGACGAGAGCTGCAGAAAGTGTTCGAACAATTGCAGGATGTCTTCGCGGCGTTCACGCAACGGCGGCAATTCCAGGGTCACCACGTTCAGGCGGTAATACAGGTCGCTGCGAAACTGGCTGGCCTTGCTCAGCTCATTGAGGTCGGATTTGGTCGCCGCGATCACCCGGCAATCCACCGCGACGCTCTGGTTCGAACCGAGGCGCTCCAGCGTGCGTTCCTGCAACACCCGCAGCAATTTGATCTGCAGGTTGATCGGCATGCTTTCCACTTCATCGAGAAACAGCGTGCCGTTGTGGGCGTGTTCGATCTTGCCAATGCGGCGCTTGCCCGCCCCGGTGAAAGCGTTGGCTTCGTGGCCGAAAATTTCGCTTTCGAAGAGGTTCTCCGGCAGTCCACCGCAGTTCAGCGCGACGAACTGATTGGAATGCCGACGACTGAAGTCGTGGAGACAGCGGGCGACCAGTTCCTTGCCCGTGCCGGTTTCACCTTCGATCAACACGTTGGCTGAGGTGTCCGCGACGTTGGTGATCAGTGCGCGCAGGTTCTGCATGGCGGGCGAGCGACCGATGATCTTGCCTTCCAGCGAGTCGCGTTCGGCCAGTTGGCGACGCAGCGATGAGACTTCCCGCGCAAGCCCGCGGTGTTCCAGGGCGCGGCGTGCGACGTCCACCAGCCGCTCGGGGGAGAAGGGTTTTTCCATGAAGTCGTAGGCACCGTCGCGCATGGCACCGACCGCCATCGACACATCGCCGTGGCCGGTGATCAGCACCACCGGCAGGCTGCGGTCGCGTTCTTTCAGGCGCTTGAGCAATTCCAGCCCGTCGATGCCTGGCAAACGAATGTCGCTGATGACGATCCCGGCAAAGTTGTCGCCCACCATCGCTAACGCCTCTTCGGCACTGCCCACGCCCTGGCTGTGGATGTCTTCCAGTGCGAGTGCCTGCTGGCAGCCGAGCAGGACGTGGGGGTCATCTTCAACGATGAGGACGGTCAGTTCAGTGTTCATGTGCAAATCCAATGCGTCAGCGTTGCCTTCATCGCGAATGAACTCGCTCCCACAGACAGCATGCATTTCCCTGTGGGAGCGGATTCATCCGCGAATTTTTTTCGGCCGACGGTAATGTCCGAAAAGTACGTCATACCTTCGCCGCCCCCCCGTCCACCAACGGCAACACCAACACAAACATCGTGCCGCCTTCGGCCGGGTCTTCGGCGTTCAAACTGCCACCGGCGGCGGCTGCGAGGCTGGCGGAGAGGGTCAAGCCCAGCCCCAGCCCTTGTTCGCCGGGCTTGGTGGTAAAAAACGGTTCGAACAAATGCTTGCGCGCTTCGGCGTCGATGCCATGGCCGTTGTCGCGCACGCGCAGGCGGTAACGGCCTTCGCACAGGTCGCCTTGCAGCCACAGCACCGGCAGCGGTTGCGCCTGCATGGCGTCCAGCGCGTTGCCAATCAGGTTGACCAGAATCTGCTCCAGGCGCGTCTGGTCGATGGCGAGTTCGACGTCGTCGAAGGCCTGATGCAATTCCAGCGCGCTGTTTTCCAGACGTCCGCCGAGCACCTGCAATGACGCATCCACCGCTTTGGCCAGCGAGGCCTGGCCCTTGTCTTCCCCGCGTCGGGCAAAAGCGCGCAGGCTGGCGGTGATGCGGCCCATGCGATCGACCAGGTCGTTGATCGTGCGCAGGTTGGTGCTCGCCGTATCCAGCGCACCGCGTTCGATGAACCGCACCGTGTTGCCGGACAGCGTACGCAAAGCGGCCAGCGGTTGATTCAGCTCGTGAGCGATGCTGGTGGACATCTGTCCGATGGCCGCGAGTTTGCCCGCCTGCACCAATTCGTCCTGGGCCTGTCGCAAGGTTTCTTCGGCCTGACGCCGCTCGCGAATCTGACCCTTGAGCCGCTCGTTGCTGGCGCGCAGGTCGGCGGTGCGTTCGGTAATCCGACGCTCCAGTTCGTTGTTGGCTTCTTCCAGCGCTTCACGGGCCGCGAGGCGGGTCGAAATTACCTTGCGCCGCTCGTTCCAGGCGATCAGCAGAAACATCGCCAGCGCGCAGGCCACGGCCACCAGCATGCCTTGATTGGCCGCTTCACGCCGTAAATCCTCTAGCGGAGTCAGCAGCGTCAGGTGCCACGGCGTGTCGGCCAGGTCCCGGGTTTGCGCGAGGTAGCTGACGGCCGTGTGTTCGTGGTCGACGCTGACGTTGGCCGGGAAGGTCAGCTTCTCGACCCCGTCGGCGATCAGCTCACGTTCCAACGGCACCAGCTCGTTGAGCGGCCACCAGTAATATTGCAGGCTGCGGGCCAGACGCTCCTTGATTTGCGGAGTCAGGGGGCGAACCGATTTCAGCCGTCGCGCCGGGTCGCTGGACAGAATAATGATGCCGTTTTCGTCGCTGACAAAGGCTTCCAGACGCGCCCGTTGCCAGCGTTCTTCCAGCGCTTCGAGGCGCACTTTGATCACGGCGACGCCGATGATCTTGCCTTTCTCTTCCAGCCCGTGGGCCAGGTAATAACCCGGCTCGCCGGTGGTGCTGCCGATGCCGTAGAAGCGGCCCGGCAACCCGCGAATCGCGTCCTGGTAATAGGCGCGGAACGACAGGTCTTCGCCGAGATAGCTGTCGGCGTCGCGCCAGTTGCTGGTGGCCAGCACGCGGCCGGTGGTGTCGAGGACGTAGATCGCGCGGCTGCGGCTGCGGCGATTCAGGCCTTCCAGGTAATCGTTGACCTTCGAGCGCAACTCCGGTGACGGGTCGTTGAGCAGGTCCGAGACATTGGATTCGAGCTCCAGCACGCTGGGCAGGTAGTTGTATTTGTTGATTTCGCTTTCGACGGTGCGGGCGTGCAGTTCGAGCTGCCGTTCGCCGTTTTCGCCGAGGGCCTTGATGCCGTTCTTTTCGCTGTACAGATAAGTGACGTAGCCGAGCGCGATCATCAGCAGAATGATCAGCGGCGGCAGAAACAGGTGGCGTATCAGGCGGGGTTTCACGGCAAGTGATGGCGGCGCGCTAAGAGGTGGATCGCATTTCATCACAGTCGTCCTGGACCGACCAGCTGCCCGTGTCATTGATAGCGACACAGACAGCCAGTGGTTTTTTGCCCTTTTGGGGCATTGCCCTCGTGAGGCAGATCTGGTTAGTGCTGCAGGATTTTGTTCAGGAAGTGCTGAGCGCGTTCGGAACGGGCGCTGACGTCGCCGAAGAATTCGTCCTTGACGCAGTCTTCGATGATCTGCCCCTTGTCCATGAAGATCACGCGGTCGGCCACTTTTCGGGCGAAGCCCATTTCGTGGGTCACGCACATCATGGTCATGCCTTCGTGGGCGAGCTGTACCATCACGTCCAGCACTTCGTTGACCATTTCAGGGTCGAGGGCGGAGGTCGGTTCGTCGAACAGCATCACCACCGGGTCCATCGCCAGCGCACGGGCAATCGCCACGCGCTGCTGCTGGCCGCCGGACAACTGGCCAGGGTGCTTATGAGCGTGAGCCGACAAGCCGACGCGCTCCAGCAGGGCCAGGCCTTTTTTGGTGGCTTCTTCTTTGCTGCGGCCCAACACCTTGATCTGCGCGATGGTCAGGTTTTCGGTGATGGTCAGGTGCGGGAACAGCTCGAAATGCTGGAACACCATGCCCACGTGGGAACGCAGTTTCGGCAGGTTGGTCTTCGGATCGGCGATGGAGGTGCCATCGACCACGATGTCGCCTTTCTGGAACGGTTCCAGCGCGTTGACGCACTTGATCAGGGTCGATTTGCCCGAACCGGACGGGCCGCACACCACGATCACTTCGCCCTTTTTGACCTCAGTGCTGCAATCGGTCAGCACTTGGAAGTCCCCATACCACTTGTTGATATTTTTGATGGAAATCATACGGCTAACCTTTTCTGCATGAGCTTGACCAGACGCGCGGCCACGAAGCTGATCGTGAAGTACACCAGACCCGCGACGATCAGGAATTCATTGGAACGGCCAATGATGTCGCCGCTGGAACGGGCTGAGTTGAGGAAGTCCACCAGACCGACCGTGTAAACCAGCGAGGTGTCCTGAAACAGAATGATGCTCTGCTGCAGCAGCAGCGGGGTCATCTTGCGGAACGCTTGCGGCAGGATGATCAGGCGCATCATCTGGCCGTAGGTCATGCCCAGCGCTTGCGCGGCACCCATCTGTCCACGGGAAATCGACTGCACACCGGCACGGACGATTTCGCAGAAGTACGCGGCCTCGAACATCATGAAGGCCACGACGCAGGAGGTGAACGCGCCGACCGGGGTGTCCTGGCCGGTGATCCAGCGCAGCACGAACGGCACCGCCAGGTAGAACCAGGTGATGACCAGCAGCAGCGGGATCGAGCGGAAATAGTTGACGTAGGCACCGGCGATGCGCGACAGCAACTTGCTCGACGACAGGCGCATCAGGGCCAGAAGGGTCCCGATGATGATGCCGCCGACCACGCCCATGACCATCAACTGCAAGGTCATGACCATACCGTTCCACATGCCGGGAATGGCGGGGATGATTCCAGAGAAGTCCATTATTTACCTCCCACAGAGATCAGGCCCGGCACGGCGACTTTCTTCTCGACCAGACGCATGAGCAGCATCAGGCTCATGTTCAGCGTGAAGTAGATCAGGGTGGCGAGGGTGAAGGCTTCGAACAGGTTCGCGGAAAACTCGGCGGTCTGTTTGGTCTGGGCCAGCAATTCCATCAGACCGATCAGCGAGGCCACCGACGAGTTCTTGAACACGTTGAGGAATTCGGAGGTGAGCGGCGGGATGATGATCCGGTAAGCCTGCGGCAGCAGCACGTTCCAGTAGATCTGCGGCAGTTTGAAACCCATGGCGCGTGCGGCGGATTCCTGGCCGCGAGGCAACGCCTGGATACCGGTGCGCACTTGTTCGCAAACCCGTGCGGCGGTGAACAGACCCAGGCACACGACAACGCTCAGAAAGGCCGAGGTGGTCGGGTTCAGGTCCTGCTTGTACCACTCCTGCAGGTTCTCAGGCAGCAGATCCGGCACCAGGAAGTACCAGATGAACAGCTGCACCAGCAGTGGCACGTTACGGAAAATTTCCACGTAAACCGTGGCGATGGAAGACACGATGCGATTGGGCACCGTGCGCATCACCCCGAGCACTGAGCCCAGGATTAACGCGATGATCCAGGCGACGATGGAGATGCCGATGGTCCAGCCCAGACCGGATACATACCAGTCCAGATAGGTCTCGGTGCCGACGCCGGTGGACTTGAAGAATACGCTCCAGTCCCAGTTGTAATTCATCAGGGTCTCCCCTCTGATCGATCGTTATGCGCGCATGCCAGAGGCAGCGGCTTCCGGGGACTTATTACGTCCCCGGAAATCAGGCTTATCTTTTTGTGATAACGGAGCGAAGGGCTTAAGCCTTCTTGTCCGGCGCTGGCTTGTCGTTCGGGTTGGCGATCAGCTTCTTGAGCTCTTCGCTCATCGGGAAGCTCAGGTTCAGGCCTTTTGGAGGAATTGGCTGGGTGAACCACTTGTCGTAGATCTTGATGATCTCGCCCGACTTGTAGAGGCCGACAATCGCGTCGTCCACGGCTTTCTTGAACGCCGGGTCGTCTTTACGAACCATGCAGCCGTAGATTTCATAGGATTGCGGGGTGCCGGTCACGTGCCAGTCGGTTGGCTTCTTGGCCTTGGCCATTTCGCCTGCCAGCAGTGCGTCGTCCATCATGAACGCAACGGCACGGCCCGATTCCAGCATCTGGAAGGACTCACCGTGGTCTTTGGCGGAGATGACGTTCATGCCCATCTGCTTGTCAGCGTTCAGCGCTTTGATGATGCGCTCGGACGTGGTGCCCGCGGTGGTCACGACGTTCTTGCCTTTCAGGTCATCGAAGTCGTTGTACGGCGAACCGACTTTGGTCAGCAGCTTGGTGCCGATTTCGAAGATGCCGACGGAGAAGTCGACTTGCTGAGCGCGCTCGGCGTTGTTGGTGGTCGAACCACACTCAACGTCGACAGTGCCGTTCTGAACCAGCGGGATACGGGTCTGAGAAGTGACCAGGTTGTACTTGACGTTCAGATCTGGCTTGTTCAGGTCTTTTTTGATCGCTTCGACGATGGCCAGCTGAATGTCGTGGGAGTAACCGACAGGTTTGCCGGAAGCATCAGCGATGTACGAGAACGGAATGGACGAGTCGCGGTGACCGAGGGTGATGGTGCCGGAATCGTTGATTTTTTTCAGGGTGCCGGTCAGCTCGGCGGCGGACACTGGGGTGCTGATCAAAGCGGCTGCAGCAATGGCAACGCCCAGAATGTGGGGAACGATACGCATCTGTTTCTCCTCGACTTTGTTTTTCTTATGGGTCCGTGTTGGGTCGGCCCTATCGGTTTCAGAACGCTACAACGGCGGCCCAATTCAGGCGGCACGCTACATCGGAGCAATCGTGATTGAGTGTAGAGCATGAGTCATGCCAAGCATGTGACACGTTTTAACTCACTGAAAATAAAGGAATTTTATTTTATTGTTGCGATAGAGGGAGGATGAGTCGTACGGAATGCCGAATAGGCGAGAGAGGGGTGTTCGGAAAACCGAATGCCTGTGTGTGGATGAATCAGGTAAAACGCTCGCTGTCTGTGGGAGCGAATTCATTCGCGAAAGAGGTTACAGACGATGACGATGCATCGCCTGTCGGATCATGCGCGAATGAATTCGCTCCCACAGAGAGGCCGAGGCGTGTCCGCCGGTCGAGTGGTGCCGGTGAGAAATCAGGCAGCTTCTATAGCGCTTTTGTTGCGCGCCACTTTATCGAGATACGCCTGCACGTTCTGCTGTTCTTCCGCCGTGGTGAACAGGCCGAGCTTGGTCCGACGCCACAGGATGTCGTCAGCTTTCGTCGCCCATTCTTCGCTGCCCAGATAATCCACCTCGCGGCTGTAAAGGCCACCACCGAGGTGTTCGCCCAAATCCGCCAACCCTTGCGCGCCCTCGATGATGCGCCAGCTGCGCGAGCCGTAGGTGATCGACCAACGCTTGGCGAGGTCTGCAGGCAGCCAAGGGGAGCGTTGTTGCAACTCAGCTGCCAAGGCCGCTGGCGTGGTCATGTTTTCCCCACCCGGCAGGCTCGCCTTGGCGGTCCAGCTCGGGCGCATCTGGGTGAAGAACGGCGCCAGCTGTTGCATCGCCGATTCCGCCAGCTTGCGATAGGTCGTCAGTTTTCCACCGAACACCGACAGGATCGGCGGCTCGCCCGCGCCACCCGACAGCGACAGGGTGTAGTCGCGGGTGATCGCCGACGGGTTGTCGGATTCGTCGTTGCACAGCGGGCGCACGCCGGAATAAGTGCGGATGATGTCGTCGCGGCTCAGCTGCTTCTTGAAGTGTTCGTTGACAATCTTCAGCAGGTAATCGGTCTCGCCTTCGGTGATCGCCACGTTGGCCGGGTCGCCGGTGTATTCGCGATCGGTGGTGCCAATGATGGTGAACCGCTCCAGGTACGGAATCGCGAAGACGATGCGCTGATCTTCGTTCTGCAGGATGAACGCGTTTTCGCCGTCGTACAGTTTTGGCACGATCAAATGGCTGCCTTGGATCAGGCGAATGCCATATTGCGACTCCAGCTTCAAATCTTCGCGAATGAACTTGGCGACCCATGGGCCGGCCGCGTTCACCAACGCCCTGGCACGAATGGAGAAAAGGCTGCCATCGGCGCGTTCCATGTTCAGGTGCCACAGGCCGTTGCTGCGTTGGGCACTGAGGCAGCGGGTCTGGGTGTGGATGTGCGCGCCTTTTTCCCGTGCGGCCATGGCGTTGAGCACCACGAGGCGGGCGTCATCGACCCAGCAATCGGAATATTCGAAACCGCGGGTGATGCTGGCGTTGAGCGGGCTGTTGGCGCCGAAGCGCAGGCTTTTCGACGCGGGCAGCTTTTCGCGTTTGCCGAGGTGGTCATAAAGGAACAGACCGGCGCGGATCATCCACGCCGGGCGCAGATGCGGGCGGTGGGGCAGCACGAACCGCATGGGTTTGACGATGTGTGGCGCCTTCTCCAGCAGCACTTCACGCTCGGCCAACGCCTCACGCACCAGACGGAATTCGTAATGTTCGAGGTAGCGCAGGCCGCCGTGGATCAGCTTGCTGCTGGCCGACGAGGTGTGGCTGGCGAGGTCATCCTTTTCGCAAAGGAACACTGACAGGCCGCGTCCCGATGCATCCGCTGCGATCCCGACGCCATTGATGCCACCGCCGATCACGGCAATGTCATAAACCTCGGAAAGCGGTGGGGTGGGCAAGGCGGAATGGGCCATCGGGGCCTCCTGTCGAGAATTCGGTCACGTTCGATATTGGCGAATTCGAACATTTACGTTCATTTTCGAAAATAGTAACGCAATAAGACCGAGGCCACCACTCGGTATTGATTGAAAATACTGATGGGAGGAAGGGGAAAGGAACAAAAGCGAACATGAAACAGCGCGTAAAGGCTCCCGCTGCTGACCGGGAGAAACGCTGCACTCTGTGGCAGCGAATTCATTCGCGAGAGGCCTGTACATCCGATGCAGGCTTGTCGGATGTACCACCGCGTCGCGAATGAATTCGCTCCCACATGAAGGTGAGGCACTACGAAAGGGGCTTAAACGACTTCCAGCCGAATCTTATTCTGCGTCAGCAGTTGCGCCAGTGCCGGCGCGGGGGGCTGGTCGGTGACGAGGCAGTCGATCAGGGTGATCGGGCCCAGGCGTACCATGGCGTTGCGGCCGAATTTGCTGGAGTCCGCCGCCAGAATGACCTGGCGCGCATTGGCGATGATCGCCTGGGAGACGCGGACTTCCTGGTAATCGAAATCCAGCAGGCTGCCGTCTTCGTCGATGCCGCTGATGCCCACCAGCGCGAAATCGACCTTGAACTGGGTGATGAAATCAACGCTCGCCTGACCCACCACACCGCCGTCACGGCGCACATTCCCTCCCGCCAGCAGCACTTCGAAGTCGTCCTTGCCGCTGAGGATCGACGCCACGTGCAGGTTGTTGGTGATGATCTTCAGGTGACTGTGGTTGAGCAGGGCGCGGGCGATGGATTCGGTGGTGGTGCCGATGTTGATGAACAGCGAGGCGTGATCGGGAACCTGCGCCGCGATGGCTTCGGCGATGCGCTGTTTCTCGTCGCGCATCTGGTCCGCACGCATGGCGTAGGCGGTGTTTTCGATGCTGGAATCGTAGGCCGCGCCGCCATGATAACGACGCAGCAGGTTCATCTCTGCCAGTTGGTTGATGTCGCGCCGGATGGTTTGCGGGGTCACGACAAACAATTGGGCCATTTCTTCGATGCTGACGTAGCCGCGCTCACGGACCAGCTCGAGGATCTGCTGTTGACGGGGTGGCAGATTCATTTTTCTTCCTTCGGGCAAGAGCGCCCATGATGCCGCAGGCAGCCATTACCTGTCAGCCGGAAAAAGAACCTGAAGTCCAATGATGTCCTGTAGGAGTGAGCTTGCTCGCGATGCGTTCCGTTAGCTCAAATCTGTCACAGACAAATCGCTATCGCGAGCAAGCTCACTCCTACAGGGTATGTGGGTTATTCGACGTCTTCGTGCGGCTCCCAGTCCCGCGTGCGCTCCACCGCCTTGCGCCAGCCCGCGTACAGCTTTTCCTTCTCCGCCTCGTCGCATTGCGGTTCGAATTTTCGCTCGATCACCGCTTTGTCTTTCAACTCGTCCAGCCCGCTCCAGAAGCCGATGGCAAGGCCCGCCAGATACGCCGCGCCCAAGGCCGTGGTTTCGCGCATTTTCGGGCGCTCGACCTGGGTGCCGAGAATGTCGGCCTGGAACTGCATCAGGAAATTGTTGGCCACCGCGCCGCCGTCCACGCGCAGGGCCTTTAGCGGTTCGGCAGCGTCCTGCTGCATGGCGTCGAGGACGTCGCGGGTCTGGTAGGCGATGGATTCCAGCGCCGCCCGAATAATGTGATCGACCTTCACGCCCCGGGTCAGGCCGAACAGCGCGCCACGGGCGTAAGGGTCCCAATAGGGCGCGCCAAGTCCCGTGAACGCAGGCACGAGGTATACGCCGTTGCTGTTCTTCACCTTGGTCGCGAAGTATTCGGTGTCCATGGAGTCGTTGACGATCTTCAGCTCATCCCGCAGCCATTGCACCGTCGAGCCGCCGTTGAACACTGCGCCTTCCAGCGCATACGCCACTTCGCCACGTGGGCCGCAGCCGATGGTGGTGAGCAAGCCGTGGTTGGATTTCACGGCTTTCTTGCCCGTGTTCATCAACAGGAAACAGCCGGTGCCGTACGTGTTCTTGGCCTGACCGGGTTCCACGCACATCTGGCCAAACAGGGCCGATTGCTGGTCCCCTGCGATACCGGCGATGGCGATGCCGCTTTTGCTGTGGCCGTAAACTTCAGATGAGGACTTCACCTCGGGCAGCATTTCCCGAGGCACGTCGAGCACATCCAGCATCCGCTGATCCCATTCGAGGGTATGGATGTTGAACATCATGGTGCGCGAGGCGTTGGTGTAATCGGTGACGTGCACCTTGCCACCGGTGAATTTCCAGATCAGCCAGCTATCAACGGTGCCGAACAGCAACTCGCCCCGACCGGCACGTTCGCGGCTGCCTTCGACGTGGTCGAGAATCCACTTCAGTTTGCTGCCGGAAAAGTACGGGTCGATCACCAGACCGGTGGTGTCTCGGATGTAGTCTTCCAGCCCGTCGCGCTTGAGCTGCTGACAAATCTCGGTGCTGCGACGGCATTGCCAGACCACGGCGTTGTAGATCGGCCGCCCAGTGTCTTTCTCCCAGACCACCGTGGTTTCGCGCTGGTTGGTGATGCCAATGGCAGCGATCTGGTTGTGATGCAGGTTGGCCTGGGCCAGCACTTTGGTCATGCAGGCGGTCTGGGTGGCGAAGATTTCCATCGGATCGTGCTCCACCCAGCCTGGCTGGGGGTAGTGCTGCACGAATTCGCTCTGGGCGGTACTCACCACGTTGGCGTCGCGGTCGAAGATAATCGCGCGGGAGCTGGTCGTACCTTGATCGAGGGCGATGATGTAGTTCTTGTTGTCGTTGTCAGTCATGTCGATTGCCTGGTGATAAAGCGGGTGTTCGGGACTGTCGTCAGTGTACGTGCGAAAACCCGTCAGGTGATGAGGCGGCCTCACCGTTGAAGGCTGAATATTCGTATTCGAAAAAATATAGACGTAAACGAACATTGTCAAAGTCGAAAGTGAACGGTGCCTCTGTTTTTCAGGGCCTAACGATTTCACGCTGGGACAGCCGCTGAACAGAGGCGTTTCGACAGCAGATGGCCTAAAGTAGCGACAGCCAACACGAAACACCCTGGTCGTCTGGAGTGCTGCATGACCCCCGCATTGGATTTACTGAAAAAAGTTCGCGCCGAACACCGTGTCCACAGTTATGAACATGACCCCAAGGCTGCGTCCTACGGCCTTGAAGCCGCCGAAAAGCTGAACTTGCAACCCGCTCAAGTCTTCAAGACGCTGCTGGCCAGCACTGAAAAGGGCGAGTTGCTGGTGGCCGTGGTGCCGGTGGTGGGTTCGCTGGACCTCAAGGCCCTGGCCCATGCGGCAGGCGCGAAGAAAGCCGAGATGGCCGACCCCGCCGCCGCGCAACGGGCCACCGGTTATCTGTTGGGCGGGATCAGCCCGTTGGGTCAAAAGAAACGGCTGAGGACGTTCATTGATGTGTCCGCCCAACCGTTCGCGACCATTTTTGTCAGCGCTGGTCGTCGAGGGCTTGAGGTGGAACTGTCGGCGGCGGTACTTGCTCAACATACCGGTGCGACGTTTGCTCAGATTGGCCGCGAATGATCCGGATGCATCGTCAGATATGCCGTGTCTTGCTGTAGTCACTTAGGCTGACGCAGGGCAGGGCGCTCGAACAATAACGATTGGGGATGCCTTCCATGCAGCTTGAATTTCATCAAGTCGATGCCTTCAGTGACCGACCGTTCGCAGGCAACCCTGCGATGGTGTATCGCCTCGATGCCTGGCTGTCGGATGAGCTGATGCAGCGCATTGCGACGGAACACAACCTGTCCGAAACCGCTTTTGTTGTGCGTGAGGCGCAGGGCTGGCATATCCGTTGGTTCACGCCCACCAATGAAGTCCCGCTGTGCGGGCATGCGACGTTGGCCAGCGCCTATGTGCTGTATGAAAAATATGGCGAAACGTCTGACACCATTCAGTTCATCAGCCAATCAGGGCCGCTGAGCGTCAGCCGCGAGAACGGACGCCTGTTGCTGGATTTTCCCTCTTTGCCGCCGAGTGAAGTGGGCGTGACGGTGGATATCGAACGCGCGCTGAACACCGAAGTCGTCGACGCGCTGGGCGCGGCGGCGCTGTTGGTGGTGCTGGAGTCCGAGCAGGCGGTTCGCGATTGCAAGCCTGACATGGCTGCCATCGCCCGGCTGCCATGGCCGGGCGTGATCATTACTGCGAAAAGTGATGGCGACGTGCATGATTTTGTCTCTCGCTATTTCGCGCCGGGGAACGGCATTCCCGAAGACCCGGTGACCGGCTCGACCCATTGCAGCCTCATTCCGTACTGGTCGGCACGCCTGAACAAATTCAGCCTGACAGCCCATCAAAGTTCGGCGCGAGGGGGCGAGTTGTTCTGTCGTCTGGAGGGAGATCGGGTGAAGATTGGCGGCTATGCGACGCTGGTGGCGAGTGGGGTGTTGACGGTCGGGTGAGTTCACCGCCGCGTCCTCTGTAGGAGCGAATTCATTCGCGAGAGGGCGGTGCAGGCGATGGATCGTCATCGGTTGCACGATCTATTCGCGAATGAATTCGCTCCTACAGGGGGCTGTGTTCGCAACCCCAGCGATGGGTGTTCGTCAGGACGCAGGAAACAGCACCAGATTCTGAGCCGTTACGCAAATACCGACGTCATCTCCCGCGTGCAGATCAGCATGGCTGGGGAACAAGGCTTCCAGTGGCGTCCCGCTTGGCAGCTGCAAGCGATACAGCGTCGCGGCGCCCTGAAAGGTTTTGCTGATCACTCTTGCTTTCACCGGGCAGTCTGGCGCGTAGGCGATATCGTCTGGTCTCAGCAGCACATCGACCGTGCCTACAGGATCACGGGCACAGGTCCCACGCAGTACGCCGAGTTCGGTCTGCACCGATTGCGCATCGATCATTTGCCCACGGATGAAGTAGCCCTGCCCGACAAAACTGGCGACATAGGGCGTAGCCGGTCGGTGATAAAGGTTGTAAGGCGTATCCCATTGTTCAAGGCGTCCTTCCTTGAACACCCCCACCTGATCGCTGACGGCGAAGGCTTCTTCCTGATCGTGGGTCACCAGAATCGCGCTGGTGCCTCGGGCCTTGAGAATATCGCGCACCTCATGGCTCAAACGTCGGCGCAGCTCGCCATCGAGGTTGGAAAAAGGTTCGTCGAGCAGCAGCAATTGCGGTTCCGGTGCCAATGCCCGCGCCAAGGCGACGCGTTGTTGCTGGCCGCCCGAGAGCTCATGGGGATGCCGCTTGCCCAGCGTGCGGAGGTTGACCAGCGCCAACATTTCCTCGACCACCTGTGCCTGGCGCGGATGATTCCGAATGCCGAAGGCGATGTTGTCCGCGACGGTCAGGTGCGGGAACAGCGCGTAGTCCTGAAACACCATGCCGATCCGGCGCTTCTCGGGCGCGAGGGTGAAGCCGGGTCTGGAGATGACCTCGCCCGCGAGGGTGATTTCACCCGCGTGCACCGGTTCGAAACCGGCGATGGCGCGCAACGTGGTGGTCTTGCCGCAGCCCGACGAGCCGAGCAGGCAACCGATGTCTCCCGCGTTGAGGTGCAGATTCAGGTTCTGCACCACGCGTTGGTCTTGATAACCGCAGGCGAGGTCACGCAGTTGCAGCAGCATCGGCTCACTCATGCGGGTTGGTAGGCAGGCGCCACCAGGAATTCGAGCAGCGCCTTTTGCGCATGCAAACGGTTTTCCGCCTGATCCCACGCCACTGAACGCGAGTCGTCGAGCAGGTCTTCACTGATCTCCTCACCACGGTGGGCAGGCAGGCAGTGCATGAACAACACGTCGTCAGCGGCCAGATCGAGCAGTTCGCGAGTGACCTGGAAAGGCTTGAACAGCGCGATGCGCTTGGCGGTTTCCTCTTCCTGGCCCATGGAGGTCCAGACGTCGGTGCTGATCAAATGCGCGCCCTTGACCGCTTCACTCGGGTCGCGGGTCACGGTCACGCGGTCGCCGGCCAGCGCCAGGAAGCGTGGGCTCGGCTCGTAGCCTTCAGGGCAGGCGACGCGCAGTTGGAAGTCGAACTGGATCGCCGCTTCTATATAGCTGTTGCACATATTGTTGCCGTCGCCGATCCAGGCCACGGTCTTGCCCTTGATCGCACCGCGATGTTCGAGGAAGGTCTGCATGTCGGCCAATAACTGGCACGGGTGCAGATCGTCGGACAGGCCGTTGATCACAGGCACCCGGGAATTGGCGGCGAATTCGATGAGGTTGCTGTGGGCGAACGTGCGGATCATGACCGCATCGACCATGCGCGACATGACGCGCGCGCCGTCGGCAATCGGTTCGCCACGCCCCAGTTGGGTGTCGCGAGGCGACAAAAAGATGGCCTGACCGCCGAGCTGGATCATGCCGGCTTCGAACGAAACGCGAGTCCGAGTCGAAGATTTCTCGAAGATCATGGCCAGCACTCGACCTCTCAGCGGCTCGAACAACACGCCTCGATTTCGCAAGTCCTTCAGCTCAATGCCTCGACGGATCACGGCGCCCAGTTCGTCTGGCGTGTAATCCATCATCGAGAGAAAGTGCCTGGTGATCATCATTAACTACCTTGTCTGCAACAGACCGCAGATCCTCTAAGCCGGGTTTTATCGGGAAAACGGGCGAGACCTGCGGCAAAAGCCGCACGGGGCGACGAATAGGGAAGGCGCGAGGGTATAAGAAAATGTCGCCTCGTGCCAAGGCCCGGCATGTTCGAAAAAAAATGTCAGACGTCCGGTCGCTTGAAAATGGCGTGGTCAGGACGCTTTTCATGTAACGAAGTGCTACAGTTGCGTACGCGGCGAAGGCAATTCGCCATCTGCGTCCACCGCGAAGGGCAAAGGTTGTACACCGCTTCGCTGGACACTGGCAATTACTGCCGTTTTTGCAACAGTTTCAAAATGCTGCTGAACCTAATGCGACATGCTTCACGCCGTGGAAACCGGGACGTTTCCTAAACGTGTGGCGTGGGTTATAAAGGCCGCTTATGTCCTCCAGAAGGGGTGGGGAATGGATTCAAAAGAGAAACAACTGACGGAACTGCTCGGGCTTACGGCTCGCACCCTCACGCACCTCACTGCTTCCATGACGTCGATGTCGTTCGAGCTGATGCGCAGTGAAGATGAAGTGACCCGTTCGGCAGGACGCCGCATGATCGACCGCATGGCCACCATCAGTGCCGGACTGGATGACCATTGGCGTTTGATTGGCGAACTGACGGGCGTGCAGGTCTCCCAGGAGCAGGTCGAGACCGTTCATGAGATTCAGCTGAAGCGCAAGGTGGTCACGCCCATCGGCGGTTCGGCTTCCTGATCCCCGCTCCTTTGCTCAGGTGAGCTATCGGCTCGCCTGATGCTGTCCGATTCACGGCACTGACGTTTCTGGCGAAGTGCCGCGCCAGGCTCCATAGTTTTGTTTCCGCGATCACGCCGATCGCCACACAAAAACATGAGACTGGCGATGACCAAGACTCTCCATCACCGTGCCTGTCACCTGTGCGAGGCCATCTGTGGCCTGACCATCGAAACCACCCTTGAAGACGATGCCAGCGTGCGTATCAGCTCGATCAAGGGCGACGCGCAAGACACGTTCAGCCGAGGGCATATCTGCCCAAAAGCGGTGGCTTTGCAAGACATCCAGAACGACCCCGACCGCCTGCGACAGCCTATGCGCCGTATTGGCAACGAGTGGCACCCCATAGCCTGGCAAGATGCATTCGAGCTGGTGGCTGAACGTCTGCTGGACATCCAGCAGCGTCACGGACAGAACGCTGTCGCGGTCTATCAGGGCAACCCCAGCGTTCACAATTATGGGCTGATGACCCACAGCAATTACTTCCTTGGCCTGCTGAAAACCCGCAACCGATTCTCCGCGACATCCGTCGACCAATTGCCCCATCACCTCACAAGCTACCTGATGTATGGCCACGGCCTGTTGCTGCCCATCGCCGACATCGACCACACCGATTTCATGCTGATTCTGGGCGGCAACCCGCTCGCCTCCAACGGTAGCATCATGACGGTCCCCGACGTCGAGAAGCGCTTGAAGGCGATTCAGGCGCGGGGCGGCAAAGTCGTGGTGGTCGATCCTCGGCGTAGCGAAACGGCTGCCATCGCCAACCAACACATGTTCATCCGCCCCGGTGGCGACGCGGCGCTGCTGTTCGGCGTGCTGCACACGCTGTTCGCTGAAGGCCTGACCCGCGACACCCATCTGCCGGTCGATGGCCTTGAAGAAGTGCGGGCCGCCATCGCGCACATGGACGCGGGCGCCATGAGCCTGCGTTGCGGGGTGCCTGCCGAAGACATCCGGCAACTGGCGCGGGATTTCGCGGGTGCGAAAAGCGCGGTGTGTTACGGGCGGATGGGTATTTCGACGCAAGCGTTCGGCACGCTGTGTCATTGGCTGGTGCAGTTGATCAATCTGGTGACTGGCAACCTTGACCGGGTCGGCGGCGCGCTGTGCACTGAGCCTGCACTGGATCTGGTGGCCTCGACCTCGGGCGGCGGTTTCAATCGCTGGCAGAGCCGTGTCTCGGGCTTGCCCGAATACAGCGGCGAGCTGCCGGTGTCGGCGCTGGCGGAAGAAATGCTCACCGAAGGCGAAGGGCAGGTGAAGGCATTGATCACGGTGGCCGGCAATCCGGTGTTGTCGACGCCCAACGGTCGTCAGCTCGATCAGGCGCTGGATGGCTTGGAGTTCATGGTCAGTGTCGATCTCTATATCAATGAAACCACGCGCCACGCCGATCTGATTCTGCCCTCGACCTCGGCGCTGGAAAACGATCACTACGACACGACGTTCAACATGTTCGCCGTGCGCAACGTCACCCGTTTCAATCGCGCCATTCTCGCCAAGCCTGAGGGGGCGCTGCATGACTGGGAGATTTTCGTCGGGCTGGCCAAGGCCTTCGCCGCGCGCGCCGAGCGTGAGCTGAAACCCACGATTCCTCCGGCTCAAATGGTGGATCGTGGATTGCGCGCAGGCTTTTATGGCGATGCCTCGGCGATGAAGCTGTCATTGGAAACGCTCCATGACCACCCTCATGGGCTGGACCTGGGCGCGCTCAAACCTAATCTCGCCACGCGGCTGAAAACGCCCAATCAGCGCGTTCAGGCAGCACCGGAGGTGATCCTGGCCGATCTGGTGCGCTTTGCCACCGCTGCAATGCCGTCAGTGGATGAGCTGTTGCTGATTGGACGGCGTCATGTTCGCAGCAATAATTCTTGGATGCACAACTACCACCGGCTGGTGAAAGGCAAGCCACGCCATCAACTGCTGATGCACCCGGACGACCTTGCGACCCGTGGCCTGAGCGACGGGCAGCGTGTGCGGGTGAGTTCTCGGGTGGGAATGATCGAGGTCGAGGTGATGGGCAGCGCCGACATGATGCCCGGTGTGGTGAGCCTGCCTCATGGGTGGGGGCATGGGCGGCCGGGGGTGCAAATGGACATTGCCCGCGATCAGCCGGGGGAGAGTGCAAACGACCTGACTGACGAGCGGCAGATGGACACGCTGTCCGGGAACGCCGCGCTGAACGGGGTGCCGGTGACTGTCGCAGCGGCATGACGCTCATCATATTTATGAGGCCGATTAAAGCCAAGACCGAGCGTTACGCTAGGGAATCGGTTAGAATGCGCCACCGTGTCGACTCATACAGTCGTAAAGTTAAGCCGAGGTGCTCCATGGATATCATCGAAACGATCAAAGACCAGATTGCCAAAAACACCGTTCTGCTTTACATGAAAGGCGCCCCGAATGCCCCGCAGTGCGGCTTTTCGGCGAAGGCGTCCCAAGCCTTGATGGCGTGTGGCGAGAAGTTCGCGTACGTCGATATCCTGCAGAACCCTGAGATTCGCGCCAACCTGCCGAAATACGCGAACTGGCCGACGTTCCCGCAGCTGTGGGTAGACGGCGAGCTGGTCGGCGGCAGTGACATCATCATCGAGATGCACGCAGCAGGCGAACTGCAGCCCTTGATCAAGGCTGCGGTCGAGAAGAACGCAACGGCCTGATTGGGTTGTTGGTAAAAAGCCCCGGTCTTTCAGGAGATACGGGGCTTTTTTGTGGGTGCTTCCCGAGCAGTGTTCGACACCCAACAAAAAGCCCCGCCAGGTTCATCACCGGGCGGGGCTTTTTTGAGAGGGTCAGGCTGAGATCAGTCTTCTTCGCCCATCTGCGATTGCAGGTAGTTCTCGATGCTGACCTTGTCGATCAGACCCAGCTGGGTTTCCAGCCAGTCGATGTGTTCTTCCTCGGACTCAAGAATGTCTTCCAGCAGCTCACGGCTGCCGAAGTCGCCAACGGTTTCGCAGTGAGCGATCGCGGCTTTCAGGTCTGCGTGGCCTTTACGCTCGATCTTCAGGTCGCACTCCAGCATTTCCTTGGTGTGCTCGCCGATGAGGATTTTGCCCAGATCTTGCAGGTTAGGCAGGCCTTCCAAGAACAGGATGCGCTTGATCAGCTTGTCAGCGTGTTTCATCTCGTCGATGGATTCTTTGTACTCGTGCTTGCCCAGCTTGTTCAGGCCCCAATCTTCGTACATGCGCGCATGCAGAAAATACTGGTTGATCGCGACCAGCTCGTTTCCGAGGATCTTGTTGAGATGCTGGATGACTGTAATGTCGCCTTTCATGATCGAGGTCCTGTCGAAGATGTTCGTATATAAGCCGCAAGTTTGAGCTTCGAATAATCCCCTGTCAAACCTAAGTTATTGAATAATAAGTGAAAATAAATAGGAATAAGAATGTTTGTGTTCCGCATCTTATCGCTAAGCGCTTGAATTACAGGCATAAAAAAACCGGACACAGGTCCGGTTTCTTTTAATTCGTTGAATCACGCAGCAGAAAATTCCGCGGGATAGGCAAGGGCGGCTTGTGACGTTTGCAGTTCTGTCAGGGTTTCACGCACCACTTCCTTCGCCAGGCAGGCACATTTCCCACATTTGCTGGCGACACCCAGGGTCTCGCGCACTTCACGGTAACTGCAGCATCCTTCCATGATTGCTTCGCGGATCTGTCCGTCGGTAACACCTTGGCAAAGGCAGACATACATAAATAAAAGACCGTCGTTGAGTTATTTGCTCATGTGCGACGGATACTAATGTTAATGAGAATGCTTGTCAAAACTACTTCCTGAACATCTGCTGAAGGCCGATGAATGGTCAAATGACAACTGTCTTGACATGGAGGGTTGAGCCCAAAAAAAACCGGCCACGCGGGCCGGTCTTTACGCACGAGAAGGAGATATCAATCGTCGAAGTCGTGCCAGCCGCCCATTTCTTTCCAGCGGTTGACGATGCCGCAGAACAGCTCAGCCGTTTTCTCGGTGTCGTAACGAGCCGAGTGGGCTTCGCGACCGTCGAAGTCGATGTCCGCCGATTGACAGGCCTTGGCCAGCACGGTCTGGCCGTATGCCAAGCCCGCGAGCGTCGCCGTGTCGAAACTGGAGAAGGGGTGAAACGGGTTGCGCTTCATGTCCAGTCGCGCAACGGCGGCATTCAGAAAGCCCAGATCAAAGCTGGCGTTATGGCCGACCAGAATCGCCCGCTTGCAGCCATTGGCTTTCAGTGCCTTGCGTACGCCACGGAAGATGTCATTCAGCGCGGTTTCTTCACTCACAGCCATGCGCAGCGGGTGATCAAGCTTGATACCGGTGAATTCCAGCGCAGCGGCTTCGATGTTGGCGCCTTCGAACGGCTCGACGCGGAAGAAATAGGTGTGCTCCGGGAACACGAAACCCTTTTCATCCATGCCGATGGTGGTCGCGGCAATCTCCAGCAACGCATCGGTGGCCGAATTGAAGCCACCGGTTTCTACGTCGACGACGACCGGCAGGTAGCCACGAAAGCGTGCCGCCATCGGATGCCTGGAGCCTGTACCGCCGCCAGAACCTTCCTGTTCGTCGTCGTAATGGTCTTCACTCACGCGTGTTCCTCCAGCAGGCGCCAGCGCAGTGTCTCACCGGCGCGCAGCGGGATAACGGACAGCTCGCCAAACGGCAGGCTGGCAGGGGCGGTCCATTCTTCGCGGACCAGAGTAATGGTGTCGGTGTTGGCGGGCAGACCGTAGAACGCCGGACCGTTGAGGCTGGCGAACCCTTCGAGCTTGTCCAGCGCGTTGCGTTGTTCGAACGCTTCGGCATACAGCTCGATCGCAGCGTACGCCGTGTAGCAGCCGGCACAGCCGCAAGCGGCTTCTTTGGCGTGTTGCGCGTGCGGCGCCGAGTCGGTGCCCAGGAAGAACTTTGTGCTGCCGCCGGTGGCAGCGTCCAGCAGCGCGACCTGGTGGGTGTTGCGCTTGAGGATTGGCAGGCAATAGAAGTGCGGACGAATCCCGCCCACCAGCATGTGGTTGCGGTTGTACAGCAAGTGATGCGCGGTGATGGTTGCGCCGACGTTGGCAGAAGCCTCGTTGACGAACTGCACGGCATCGCCGGTGGTGATGTGTTCGAACACCACTTTGAGCGTAGGGAAGCGCTCGACCACGCGACGCATGTGCTCGTCGATGAAGATCTTCTCACGGTCGAACACGTCAATGTCGCCACGGGTCACTTCGCCGTGGATCAACAGCGGCATGCCGACTTCGGCCATCGCTTCGAGGACCGGGAAAATCTTGTCGACGCTGGTCACGCCCGAATCGGAGTTGGTGGTGGCGCCAGCCGGGTACAGCTTGGCGGCATAGACGAAGCCACTGGCCTTGGCGGCGCGGATGTCTTCGGGCTGCGTCACGTCGGTGAGGTACAGCACCATCAGCGGCTCGAAGCGGCTGCCTTGCGGACGGGCAGCGAGGATGCGCTGGCGATAGGCATCGGCTTGCTCCGCGTTGCGTACCGGCGGCACGAGGTTCGGCATGATGATGGCGCGGCCAAAGGTGCGCGCAACGTCAGCGACGGTGTGGGGCAAAACAGCGCCATCACGAAGATGGATATGCCAGTCGTCGGGGCGCAGGAGGGTCAGGCGGTCGGACATTGGGGGATTCCAGGCGGGCAAACTCGCTGGGAATGCTACCGGAAAAGACTCATCCAGGCACTCGCTATCAAGTTTTGTAGGAAGTAACCGATAGACACGTGTAAGCGATAAATTGTTACGCGGTGAATTTTTTAGTGGAGCCTCCCGTGCGCCAGCGATATCTAGCCCTGCTCAGCGTGTTTGCCAGCCTGCCGGCCGTGGCTCTCACTTTCCAGACGCGTCTGGAGAATATCGAGTGGAAGGTAGAGGGCGACCAATTCGAGTGTCGTCTGACTCAACCGATCACCGATTTCGGTGCGGGCGAGTTCGTGCGTCGTGCGGGTGAGCAGCCGACTTTCCGACTGAAGGCTAACGGTTACAGCTTGGCTTCGGGGTCCGCAACGCTGATCGCAGCGGCAGCACCGTGGCAGCCGGGAAGGGGAGATCTCAACCTCGGGGCGGTCAAGGTCAGTAACGGCAATATTCCGTTCAACACCAGCCAGGCGCAGGCCGGCCGATTGATCGCAGGGTTGATGGAAGGCCGCAGTCCGGTCATTCGTCATGCGCTGCGCGACGGTGGCGGTGCGATGGAAGTCCGTCTCCTGCCAGTGAAATTCAGCCAGGCGTACAGCGACTTTCAGCTGTGCACCGCGAAACTGCTACCCATGAACTTCGAGCAGGTCCGTCAGGCGGAGATCGGCTTTCCCGGTGGGGGAATCGACCTCGATGCCCAGGCCAAGCGTCGCCTCGACACCGTGCTGGCCTATATGAAGGCTGATCCGACGGTCAATCGGGTGGAGCTGGACGGGCACTCCGATAACAGCGGCAACCGTCTGACCAACCGCGACCTGTCGCGGCGTCGTGCGCTGGCGGTCATGGATTACCTCAAGGCCCAAGGCGTGCCGGAAGAGCAGATCACCCTGCGTTTCCACGGCGAGCAGTACCCGCTGGTGCCCAACACCAACAACGCCAACCGCGCCCGCAACCGTCGGGTAAACATTCACCTTGATCGCGTCGCCGAGCAAAAACCGGCCGTTGCGCCCACTGCCGCGCCTGCGCCCATCACTCCGCCGCCTCCCGTCCCGGCTCCGGCCGCGACACCTGCCCCCACGGCCGCCGCTGGAAACAACGCACCGAAGGTGTAAACGGGTCGTGTGTTCGACAGATTCTGTCGCTTCGTCGTCAGAAGCTGTCGCGACACTGTAAATCCACGTGTTTGAACGGTAGAATCAGCGGTTTTCCGTACAACGCGTTGGAGTGATGGCATGGCGGACGTTAACAAGGTAGTTCTCGCGTATTCCGGTGGCCTGGATACTTCGGTGATCCTGAAGTGGCTGCAAGATACGTACAACTGCGAAGTGGTAACTTTTACCGCTGACCTGGGTCAGGGCGAAGAAGTCGAGCCAGCACGCGCCAAGGCGCAAGCCATGGGCGTCAAAGAAATCTACATCGACGACCTGCGCGAAGAATTCGTGCGTGATTTCGTGTTCCCGATGTTCCGCGCCAATACCGTCTACGAAGGCGAGTACCTGCTGGGTACCTCCATCGCGCGTCCGCTGATCGCCAAGCGCCTGATCGAAATCGCCAACGAAACCGGTGCCGACGCCATTTCCCACGGCGCGACCGGCAAGGGTAACGACCAGGTGCGTTTCGAGCTGGGCGCCTATGCACTGAAGCCAGGCGTGAAGGTCATCGCTCCGTGGCGCGAGTGGGACCTGCTGTCCCGCGAGAAGCTGATGGACTACGCCGAGAAGCACGCGATCCCGATCGAGCGTCATGGCAAGAAGAAATCCCCGTACTCCATGGACGCCAACCTGCTGCACATCTCCTATGAAGGCGGCGTGCTGGAAGACACCTGGACCGAGCACGAAGAAGACATGTGGCGCTGGACCGTTTCGCCTGAAAACGCTCCGGACAAGGCGCAGTACCTGGAGCTGACCTACCGCAACGGCGACATCGTTGCGCTGGACGGCGTCGAAATGACCCCGGCCACCGTTCTGGCGACCCTGAACAAAATCGGCGGCGAGCACGGCATCGGTCGTCTGGACATCGTCGAGAACCGTTACGTCGGCATGAAGTCCCGTGGCTGCTACGAAACCCCGGGCGGCACCATCATGCTCAAGGCTCACCGCGCCATTGAGTCGATCACCCTGGACCGCGAAGTCGCCCACCTCAAAGACGAGCTGATGCCGAAATACGCCAGCCTGATCTACACCGGTTACTGGTGGAGCCCTGAGCGTCTGATGCTGCAACAGATGATCGACGCTTCCCAGGCTCACGTGAACGGTGTCGTTCGCCTGAAACTGTACAAAGGCAACGTCATCGTCACCGGTCGCAAGTCCGACGATTCGCTGTTCGATGCCAATATCGCGACCTTCGAAGAAGACGGCGGTGCGTACAACCAGGCCGACGCGGCGGGCTTCATCAAGCTCAATGCGTTGCGCATGCGTATTGCCGCGAACAAGAACCGCAAGCTGTTCTGATCGCGTCGTTGTCCTCAGGCGCAGCTCCATTCGGGGCTGCGCCGTTCAGAGCCCCAGTCAGCCTACCTTGCTGCGGTCTCGTCCTTTAGCCTCCTGCGTCTTATGTTTCCGAGCCGAGTATCAGTGGCGCGCGAAAGCACTCATTCGCCGGCCTTTGGTGGACATGGGTGGCAACGCGACAAGTCGTCGAGTTCATGATTCCGGTGCCTCGGTGAGCGGAGGAGAAGGGGCGTCGATAATGGGGGCGTTTTTGAATTCGAACCGATAGGCCTTACCCATATTCCAGACATCTCTCACACTCAGGTCCAACAGCTGAGCGATTTCAGGCACGGTGTAGCCAAGGGTTGAAAAGTGCATGGCGTGACCGGCGATCGTGTCATCGATTGGCGGCATTTCTCCCCCGCGAGGGATGCGCGACCCCCTGACGGGACGGCTGTAGCGAATCTTCAAACCGTGTTCGTTCGCCAGACGCTTGATCTCCTTGCGGTTCATGCGCAGCGTGTATTGAAGCGCCGATACCCCCGCGCCTTTGGCGACCAGCCCTTTGAGTTGCTCCACCTTTGAGGCCAGTTGCGCTTGTAGGTCGGCGTCGGTGCCTTTTTTGTCGGCCTCCAGGGCCGCTTCACCTGATTCTCCTTCTGGCACGACGTCGATGGTTCCGCCTTGGGCCATATAGGCTTCGATGGCTTCCGCCAATTTAAGTGGGGGAAGGTTAGTTGTTGGAGAAACTCCTGTTTTCTTAGTCATGGTTAATGCCTTTGAACGTGTTGATATATACGGCGCCACGTCGGGGCCCGCGTCCTTGATCAACTGAGTTTCAAGCCGGGCACGCCGGATGCAATTCAGCCGGGCGCAGCTCGCGCGTGGGTGCCAGGCGAGGAAGTAAGTAGATGGCGGCGAGAAGTGCCCAGTAATTAATGGGGGCGCGCAGTTGTATTTATTGGCTGAAACTTAAAGGCTGGCTGAAGAAAAAAGTAACCATTGGTTGGGGCTTTGGCAAGTAAAAAATACAAAATCTACTATTTGTTTCTGTAATTACTTTGAGGTCTTACATGGGCGGCATTACAGTCTTCTAGTGCTGTAGTATTTTTCTGGTTTGTCGGAAGTTGGCTGGATTTATAAGTCGATATGGTATTACGTGAAAGGCGGAAGAACTCTGGTCGGCATATACCCTCAAAATGATCGCCGCAATACTGTCATTTGAGGGTTCTCCTCGTTGTCATTTGAAGGTGTTGAGGAACGTTCCTGTCGGATTGCAGAGAGGCTGCTAACCTTGCTGCTAGACGGGGCTGGTGCTTCAGACGTTGCTGATATCGGCGTAGGATATTTCGCTAAATATTTATATATAGGAAACTATATATTTGAACGTATATTTTAAAACCCTATCTTGTTTGTTGAATCAGTTGTAATTAGCAATGTTTTATGATTGATACGTTATGGTATGTCTGAAGGTTCGGGATATTCTGAAGATCAGTCACGCTGTTCGTCATGCGCTGACGGGAGCGTAACAAATCGTATGTACGGGATTGGCATTTTCGGTGCGTGGAGGGTAGGAGGCATGGGGTCCTGCGAGCGAATTCTTGCACGAGCAGCGCGCTCGACACGCTTGTCAGGATGTTGCGTCGAGACGGATAGCGCGACCCGATTCACGGTAAAGGCATCGATGCGTTGTAATGATTGGTTGCAGCACTTGCGCCAGCACGTATTCACATTCTTGGACTGGGCGATGCATGATCGGTAGGCCAAAGTTGACGAAGTATCCACAAGTGAAACCGGATGAGGCGGGTTTTGTAGGACTTTTCTGTTGCTTGAGTAGGAAAGGTCTTTGCCTGCTAGTCCATAGGGAGGAGCGCCATGCAAAGCACTAAACGACTAAGCTATTGTGCGTGCTCTGAAAATTCGAACAGCAAAAGAATGGACTGCACATGAATAAAGTGTTGATCGTAGATGATCACCCGGTCATTCGGCTTGCCGTACGCATGCTGATGGAGCGGCACGGGTATGAGGTCATCGCGGAAACGGACAACGGGGTAGACGCGCTGCAACTGGCCCGTGAGCATCTGCCCGATATCGTCATTCTGGACATTGGTATTCCCAAGCTGGATGGGTTGGAGGTCATTGCCCGGCTCACAGCCATGACGCTGCCCTTCAAAGTGCTGATCCTGACCTCTCAGTCACCGGGGCACTTTTCGATGCGGTGCATGCAGGCAGGGGCCGCTGGCTACGTTTGCAAGCAGCAGGACTTGACCGAGCTGCTGAGCGCTATCAAGGCGGTATTGTCGGGTTACAGCTATTTCCCTAACCAGGCGCTGCACACCGTTCGATCCAGCCTGGGCAACGCCAGTGAAGCTGAGATGGTTGATCGGCTGTCAGGGCGGGAAATGATGGTGTTGCAGCAACTCGCGAGGGGCAGGACGAACAAGGAAATCGCGGACGGTATGTTTCTGAGCAACAAGACTGTCAGCACCTACAAAACGCGTCTTTTGTTAAAGCTCAACGCTCATTCACTGGTCGATCTGATTGAGCTCGCGCAGCGTAACGGGCTTGTCTAGCGGCGGCAGGGGCCCCGGGACCGCCAAGCCTTATCGAGAGAGCACAGTTTGTTTCAATTGAGAATTCCTGCCGAACGGCTGAAGCCTCTCACGTCATGGAGAGGCTTTGAACGGAAGGCTGATCAGAGATCGAAATCGTAGTCTGCCAGCTGTTTTTGCAGTCGACGCTCTTCCAGCAGGTTGTCGATAGTGCGGCGCTTGCTGAGATTGGTCTTTGCAGTTTCTACCGGTACTTGCGCGGCTTCGTCGGAGTCTCCGGGCACGAAGTCGTCGTCTACGTCCAACTGCTCTTTGTCATCGCTCATAAAGTTGACTCCAGCTGAGACTGTCTTTGGCGGACCTTATAGCGACAAACATCGAGCGGGTAAAAAAGATTTTTTCAATCGATTGAAGAACAAAAACGCTATCGCTCAATCGTCGGAGGTTTTTGCCTTGTATTCGCACAGGTCCTCGATCCGACAACTGCCGCAGCGAGGCTTGCGCGCCACACATACATATCGGCCGTGAAGGATCAGCCAGTGATGGGCGTCCAGCAGATAGTCCTTTGGCACAAACTTCATGAGCTTATGCTCGACCTCAACGACATTCTTTCCGGGCGCAACGCCTGTCCGGTTGCTCACTCGGAAAATATGCGTATCAACCGCCATCGCCAACTGCCTGAAAGCCGTATTGAGCACCACATTGGCCGTCTTGCGGCCCACGCCAGGCAGGGCTTCCAACGCTTCACGCGTCTGCGGCACCTCGCCGCCATGAAGCTCGACCAGCATGCGGCAGGTCTCGACCACGTTCTTTGCCTTGCTGTTATAGAGCCCGATGGTTTTGATGTAGTCCGAAAGGCCCTCAACCCCTAGCGCGTAAATGGCTTGAGGGGTGTTGGCGACCGGGTAGAGGCGCGCTGTGGCCTTATTGACGCTGACATCAGTCGCTTGCGCCGAAAGAATGACTGCAATGAGCAACTCAAAGGGAGAGCTGTAGGACAACTCCGTTTTAGGATCAGGATTGTCCTCGTGAAGACGGCGAAAGATTTCCAGACGTTTTGCTGCATTCATGAAGTGCGCGTTCCCTGAGTACGATCAGATCAAGTGGTGCGGGATGCCCGACTATGGCGACAGGACGTTTAAGACCCGTCCAGAACGTTCAGTGCCTGCTGCGCCTGAGCAACCTCAGCGCTCAACACGGCAATCTCTTCAGCAGGCAGACCGGCGGCTTGACCCCTGCTCAAGGCTGCCCGGCGCATGGCCAGCTGGATTTTGGCGCGATTCAGCGCTGCTTTGTCGGGTTTGCCGGCAGGTTTTTCCTCAGCCGATGGCGTGGCTGAAGGGCCTGGAGTCAGCGGTGCAGCCTGTTGAGTCCCGACCAGCGCCTGTTCAGCCTCTTCAAACTCCCTCTGCAACTCCACCAGCCGCGCAGCCTGCTCCGCGATGGGTGGGTGGCCAAAGGCTTTGAGCGACTTATTCAACTGAGCACGGCTCATGGCGAGATTGACGCGTGCTTGTTTCAGCGCGGCATCGTGGTCGGCAGCCTTTTGTGTCCTCAGCCGCGCCAATGCCGCCTGGACAGGATCGGCGTTGGCCGGGGCAAGGCTTTCCGGCTTGCGTTGGCGTGCAAGACGTTCAGCCTGACGCTGCTGCTCTTCACGTTGCAGGCGTGTGTTGCGGGCTTCGAATCGCTGACGGGCGTGGCCGCGTTTGGACGCCCGAGCCAATCGCTGGGCTTCATCGAACGCCAGGCCGCCCACAATGGCCACGACAGCGGGGGATGGCAGCGGCAGCATGTCGATGCAATCGACCGGGCAAGGGGCGACGCACAGGTCGCAACCGGTGCATTCGTCGATGATCACGGTGTGCATCAGTTTGGCGGCGCCGACGATGGCGTCCACCGGGCAGGCCTGAATGCACTTGGTGCAACCAATGCATTCTGCTTCACGGATGAAGGCGACCTGAGGGAGAGCGCTGCCCCGTTCGGTATCGAGTGGAATAACGGGCACATTAAGGAGGCGCGACAACGCCTCGATGCTTTCATCGCCGCCAGGCGGGCATTTGTTGATGGCTTCGCCGTTAGCAATCCCTTCGGCATAGGGCTTGCAGCCAGGGTGGCCGCATTTGCCGCACTGGGTTTGCGGCAGCAAGGCGTCAATCCGCTGAATCAGGTTCATGCTTTGACTCGACCGACGCCCTGGCAGGGCGTCGATCACGTTCACGGTTACTTGATGCGCTGGCCCGGCTTGGCGCCGCTGTCAGGGCTCAACAGGTAGATCTCTTCACCGCCAGGACCGGCCGCCATCACCATGCCCTCAGAAATGCCAAAACGCATTTTCCGAGGCTTGAGGTTGGCGATCATCATGGTCAGGCGGCCCTCCAGCTCGGCCGGGTTCGGGTAGGCGCTTTTGATTCCGGAGAACACATTGCGCTTCTCGTCACCGATGTCGAGCGTCAGGCGCAGCAGCTTGTCCGCCCCTTCGACGTGTTCAGCCTTCTCGATCAAGGCCACGCGCAGGTCGATGGCCGCGAAGGCATCAAAGTCGATTTCCGGCGACAGCGGGTCTTTGCTCAGTTCGCCATTGCCCTGCGGCACGGCGCCCGTGTCGGTGGCGCTGGCGGTCAGGTCTTCTTTAGAGGCGTTGGTCATGGCTTCCACCTTGGCCGGGTCGATGCGGGTCATCAGGGCTTGGAACGGGTTCAACTGATGAGTGCTGAGCAGGGTCAAATGGTCGTTCCATGTCAGCGGCGCGACGTTGAGGAACTGTTCGGCATCGGCGGCCAGATTCGGTAGCACCGGCTTGAGGAAAATCACCAGTTGGCGGAACAGGTTGATGCCCAACGCGCAGATGGCCTGGACTTCGTCCTGTTTGCCGTCCTGCTTGGCCAGCGACCACGGGGCCTTGTCGGCGATCCAGGCGTTGGCGCGATCAGCCAGGGCCATGATTTCACGCATGGCACGGGCGAAATCACGCGCTTCGTAGGCTTCTGCGATGCTCGGCGCGGCCGCCAGGAACGCGTCGGTCAGCTCTGGCGCGGCATTGCCCGCCACCAGCACACCCGCGTTGCCTTTATGAATGAAACCGGCGCAACGGCTGGCGATGTTCACGACCTTGCCGATCAGGTCGGAGTTGACCTTCTGCACGAAGTCTTCGAGGTTCAGGTCCAGGTCGTCGACGCCACGGCCCAGCTTGGCTGCGTAGTAATAACGCAGGTATTCCGGCGACAGGTGCTCAAGGTACGTGCGCGCCTTGATGAAGGTGCCACGGGACTTGGACATTTTCTGGCCATTGACGGTCAGGTAGCCGTGGACGTTGATGCCGCTTGGTTTACGGAAGCCCGAGCCTTCGAGCATCGCGGGCCAGAACAGCGCGTGGAAATTGACGATGTCCTTGCCGATGAAGTGATACAGCTCGGTGGTCGAGTCTTTGTTCCAGAACGCGTCGAAATCAAGGTCCGGCGTACGGTCGCACAGGTTCTTGAAGCTGGCCATGTAGCCGATGGGCGCGTCCAGCCAGACGTAGAAATACTTGCCCGGCTCGTCCGGAATCTCGAAACCGAAATACGGGGCGTCGCGGGAGATGTCCCACTGTTGCAGGCCTGAATCCAGCCATTCGGCGATCTTGTTCGCGACCGCGTCTTGCAGAGTGCCGCTGCGGGTCCAGCTCTTCAGCATGGCGTCGAAAGCGGGCAGGTCGAAGAAGAAGTGCTTGGAGTCCTTGAGCACCGGGGTTGCGCCGGAAATCGCCGATTTCGGGTCTTTCAGGTCGGTCGGTGCGTAGGTGGCGCCGCATTTTTCGCAGTTGTCGCCGTACTGATCTTCGGTGCCGCATTTCGGGCAGGTGCCCTTGATGAAGCGGTCGGCCAGGAACATTTTCTTTTCCGGGTCGAAATACTGGGTCACGGAACGCGTGGCGATGTGCCCGGCGTCGCGCAGACGGGTGTAGATCAGGCTCGACAGCTCACGGTTTTCTTCGGCGTGGGTCGAGTGGAAATTGTCGAAGTCCACCAGGAAGTCGGCAAAGTCGGCGCTGTGTTCGGCCTGGACGTTGGCGATGAGTTGTTCCGGGGTGATGCCTTCTTTTTCTGCGCGGAGCATGATCGCCGAGCCATGGGCATCGTCTGCGCACACATAGATGCACTGATTGCCGCGGTGCTTCTGGAAACGCACCCACATGTCGGTCTGGATGTATTCGAGCATGTGGCCAAGGTGAATGGAACCGTTGGCATAGGGCAGGGCGCTGGTGACGAGGATCTTGCGTGGCTCGGACATGGGGCTCGGCTACTTGAAGTGAAACGAAGATCGGCCACTATAAAGGTCTGAACGTTTTTTTTCATCCCGCACAGCGTGTCGGAATTCGCCCCGCCACGTGAAAGTAAAAGCCACCCCCTCTGATCCGACAGACGCGGTAGGATAGCCGCCTGTTTTACTCAGTCTTTTTCGGGAGTGACCCATGAGCGCTGTGAATCGCGCAACGGTGGAAGCCGTCCTTCGCCAGTACACCGATCCTTATTTGAACCAAGACCCGGTCAGCGCCGGTTGCGTGCGAGCCATCGACATCGAGGGTGATCGCGTCAGCGTGCAGCTGGAGCTGGGCTACGCCGCCGCGCTGTTCAAGAACGGTTGGGCGCAGATGCTACAAATGGCCATTGAGAGCCTGGAAGGCGTTTCGTCCGCCAACGTCCGGATCGATACTCTGATCACTGCGCACAAGGCGCAAGGGCAAATTCCGGGCCTGGCCAACGTCAAGAATATCGTTGCCGTCGCTTCGGGCAAAGGCGGGGTGGGCAAATCCACCACGGCCGCCAACCTGGCGCTGGCGCTGTCCCGCGAGGGCGCACGGGTGGGCATTCTCGATGCGGACATCTACGGCCCGAGCCAAGGCGTGATGTTCGGCATTCCCGAGGGCACGCGGCCGAAGGTCAAAGACCAGAAATGGTTCGTGCCGGTCGAGGCCCATGGCATCGAGGTGATGTCGATGGCCTTCCTCACCGACGACAACACGCCGATGGTCTGGCGAGGTCCGATGGTCTCCGGGGCGCTGTTGCAGCTCATCACCCAGACAGCGTGGAATGACCTGGATTACTTGGTCATCGACATGCCGCCGGGCACGGGCGATATCCAGTTGACCCTGGCGCAAAAGGTCCCGGTTGCGGGCGCCGTCATCGTCACCACTCCTCAGGATCTGGCATTGCTGGATGCGAAAAAGGGCGTGGAAATGTTCCGCAAGGTGAACATTCCAGTGCTGGGCGTCGTCGAGAACATGGCGGTGCACATCTGCTCGAATTGCGGCCATGCCGAGCACTTGTTCGGTGAAGGCGGTGGCGAAAAGCTGGCGTCGCAATACGGCGTGGAGCTGCTGGCTTCGTTGCCGTTGTCGATGCTGATTCGCGAACAGGCGGACGGCGGCAAGCCGACAGCGATTGCCGAACCGGAAAGCCAGATTGCCATGGTCTATCAGGAACTGGCGCGTCACGTAGGGGCGCGCATTGTGTTGCAGGAAGCTGCGTCGCCTGCGATGCCGAACATTTCCGTCAGCGACGATTGATTGCAGGTGGCGTGCTGAACCCTGTGGGAGCGAATTCATTCGCGAGACGTTGGTACAGACGACAGGAATGCGTCGGATGCACTGACCTATCGCGAATAAATTCGCTCCCACAGTTTTTTGCGGAGCTGTTATTGGCAGGCATAAAAAAACCCCGCCTTGAGAGCAGGGTTTTTTGAAGCGATTCAGTACAAGTTAGATAACTTGAACTTCTTCAGCTTGCATGCCTTTCTGACCGCGGGTAGCGATGAAAGAAACCTGTTGGCCTTCTTTCAGGCTTTTGAAGCCGTCGGATTGGATAGCTTTGAAGTGTACGAACAGGTCGTCACCGGATTGTGGAGTGATGAAGCCGAAGCCTTTTTCATCGTTGAACCACTTAACGGTACCGGTTTGGCGATTGGACATGGTGTATCTCCTTGGACAAAGTTAACTGCGACTCAGGAAGAGCCCTGGCCGAGACTGAGTGCAAAGAGCAGGAAAATTCATGGAGATGGTTGGATCGAAATTCAACATCGTGTAGAGATTCTCAGTGACACAAGCAACACAGTGGCGCCACCTTAACCCTTTTTCCAGAGTGTGCCAATGGTTGGTCGACGTTTATTTCGGAGGATGACCGACGGTTTGCACCCCTCGCCGCGCGCAATCTTTGAACCCTGCGCCCCAGCCCGGTAAGATGCCGGACATCTTTTTTCACCTCGCTATTCAGGACACCGCCATGAGCATCAAATCGGACAAGTGGATTCGCCGCATGGCGCAAGAGCACGGCATGATCGAGCCCTTCGTCGAACGCCAGATGCGCGGCGAGGGCGCCGACCGTCTGATCTCCTTCGGCGTCTCCAGCTACGGCTACGACGTGCGTTGCGCCGACGAATTCAAGGTGTTCACCAACATCAACTCGGCGACCGTCGATCCGAAGAATTTCGATGAAAAAAGTTTTGTCGACATCAAGAGCGACGTCTGCATCATCCCGCCGAACTCCTTCGCGCTGGCGCGCACTGTCGAATACTTCCGCATTCCACGCAACGTGCTGACCATCTGCCTGGGGAAAAGCACTTACGCTCGCTGCGGCATCATCGTCAACGTGACGCCGCTGGAGCCGGAATGGGAAGGCCACGTGACTCTGGAGTTCTCCAACACCACCACGCTGCCAGCCAAGATCTACGCGAACGAAGGCGTCGCACAGATGCTGTTCCTCGAATCTGACGAAGAATGCGAAGTCTCGTACAAGGACCGCGGCGGCAAGTACCAGGGGCAGCGCGGTGTCACTTTGCCACGCACCTGATTTTCGCCGTTGGTCATCTCGAAACTGAATTAGTCTCGAAAACTGCACTCTACTGACTGAACCGTTCCCATCCGCACCAGGCGGATGGGGCCAACGCTCAGGAGTGCCCTATGAAGAGACAAATCAAGACCAGCACCAAGGAATCCGACCCGGGACAGAATCAAGTCGGGCTGCTGGCATGGTCGCTGTTAGCGCATCCTCATCTGAACAACATGGTTGCCGGGGGCATTCCCGGTCAGCCGAACCCTGATACCCCCAACGAATTTCCTCAGCCGGAAGAGCCAGGATCGCCTACTGAACCTGATCAGCCGCCGCCTGCCCCCGTCGCATAACGAAGCCTCCTGCCGGTGCTCAGGTACCGGCAGGACCTGCTTCAAACTTCCAGTCCGACGCGTTATTCAGACACTTCCCACACTGCGCCGTCTCCGACGACATAGACCCTGCTGCCCTCTGCTCTCTCGATATTCATCCCGCCGGTAAACGCACCGAACGCAGGCAGAAGGCTGACGTGTGGCTGAACGTAAAAGCAGGGCAGCCGCAGTCGTTGTCGTCCCCGTCCGAAAAGCCTATAGGCAGGATGCACGTGGCCTGCGAGCACATGGTGCGAGGGGTGCGGGTCGGGTTCATGCTGCAGCGAAAACGGGCCCAGCAACAGGGGCTCGGGTACGACGTTGATCGCCAGCGTGGGAGGAGGGTCGCCCGCCCGTTTGTCATGGTTACCCCGGATCAATGTGATGGCCAGTCCCTCGTGCCGCTCGCGCCATGCGTGTATCGCCGAGAGAGTCCCTGCCGCGTGGGATTCCGGGGCGTGCAAGAAATCGCCGAGAAAAATCAGGTGGTCGCAGTCGTACCCCGCCAGCAAGGCATCGAGCCGTTGGAGGTTGTCGTCAGTCGTGCCATGGGGAACAGGCTGCCCGAGCCGGCGATAGGCAGCGGCCTTGCCGAAATGCGCGTCGGCAATCAGCAGCGCACGTTCGGCGGGGTAGTACACGGCTTTATCCGCCAACAGCCACAGCTCAGCATCGGCCAGTTGAATCGATAAATAGGGTCTCAAACGGTTACCTCAGGTCCTGCGGCTTTTTCCAGGTCCTGCACCATGCGCGCGATGCGATCGGACAGCTTTTCAGTGCTCAGGCTTTCCCGCATGCGCTCCACCAGCAACGGAAACGCCATGGGCGTCGGGCGCTTGATCACATGCAGGTCCAGCGTTTTGCCATTGATGCGGCGGAGCGTGTGTTCCAGTCGGCTCACGTCCAATTCCTGACGCAACACTTCTTCCTGGGCTTGGGTCAGCAGCAGATTACCGGCGTCGTACTGCTTGAACACTTCGAAGAACAATCCGCTGGAGGCCTGCAGCTGACGATTGCTTTTGGGGGCGCCGGGGTAACCAGAAAACACCAACCCGGCGATTCGGGCGATCTCTCTGAAACGGCGAAGGGCCAGTTCGCCCGCGTTCAGGCTGGCTATGATGTCCGCCAGCAGATTGTCCTCGCTGAACAGCCCGCCGCTCATGCGTTGCGACCAATCCACCTCTGTTGCGCTCAGCAGCTCGAAGCCGTAGTCGTTGACGGCGATGGAGAAGGTCAACGGCGTGTCGCGACTCAGCCGCCACGCCAGCAGGCTCGCCAGCCCCAGGTGCACATGGCGCCCCGCGAATGGGTACAGAAACAGGTGCCACCCTTCGCGAGACTTCAAGACTTCTGCCAGCAGGGTGTCCTTTCGAGGCAGGGCTGACCATTCCCGCTGCACTTCCAGCAAGGGGCTGACGGTGTGCATTTCCGGGCTGTCGTAATGGTGATGAGCGGCGGCGTCGAATTTGTCGACCACCGCGTCAGCCAATTCGCTGGAGAGTGGCATCCGTCCGCCATTCCAGCGTGGGACGGCGGCTTTTTTGCTCGTCGCCCGTTTCACATAGGCGGTCATGTTTTCCACGCGCACCAGTTCCAGCAAGCGGCCGCTGAAGAGAAAGCCGTCGCCCGGTTTCAGGCGGGCGATGAATCCCTCTTCGACACTGCCCAGCGAGCCGCCCCCGCCACCTTTGCTCCAATACTTCACGTTGATGCTGGCGTCGCTGACGATGGTGCCGACGCTCATGCGGTGACGCCGGGCCAGACGCGCATCGGGCACACGCCACACCCCGTGTTCGTCGGGCTCGACGCGTCGGTAATCCGGGTAGGCCGTCAATGACAGGCCGCCATGCCGGACGAAGGCCAACGCCCATTCCCATTCCGCTTGCGTGAGGTCGCGGTAGGCCCACGCGGTGCGGACTTCGGCCAGCAGTTCGTCAGGCAGAAAGCCGCCCCCGAGCGCCATGCTCACCAAATGCTGTACGAGAACGTCCAGCGGTTTGTGGGGGGATTCCCTGGGTTCGATCAGGCGCGCATTCACAGCGTCGCGGGCGGCGGCCGCTTCCACCAGCTCCAGACTGTGTGTCGGCACGAGCGTCACGCGGGAAGGTCGACCGGGGGCATGGCCTGAGCGTCCGGCGCGTTGCATCAGGCGTGGGACGCCTTTGGCCGAGCCGATCTGCAACACCCGCTCCACGGGCAGAAAGTCCACCCCCAAATCGAGGCTGGAGGTGCAGACCACGGCTTTGAGATGCCCTTCCTTCAGCGCGCGTTCAACCCAGTCACGCACCTCGCGGGACAGCGAGCCATGGTGCAGCGCGATCATTCCGGCCCAGTCCGGACGGGCTTCCAGCAGCGCCTGATACCAGATTTCCGACTGCGCCCGGGTGTTGGTGAACAACAGGCAACTGGTGCTGCTGTCCACCTCGGCCAGTACTTGGGGCAGCATCTTCAGCCCCATGTGCCCGGCCCACGGGAAACGTTCGATGCCCTGGGGAATGAGGGTGTCGATGATCAGCTCTTTGACCACTTTGCCTTGGACGGTCGTGCCGTTGTCGCTGATCAAAACTTGCTGTGCGTGGGTCTGGTTGCCCAGCGTCGCGGAAAGCCCCCACACGATCAGGGCCGGATTCCATCGACGCAGTCGGGCGATCGCCAATTGCAGTTGCACGCCGCGTTTGTTGCCGATCAGTTCGTGCCACTCATCGACGACGATCATTTTCAGCGTCGAGAACGTCGCCTCCGCGTCAGCGCGGGTCAGCAGCAGGGTGAGGCTTTCAGGCGTCGTGATCAGCGCGGTCGGCAGGCGTCGGCCCTGTTTGGCCCGCTCGCTGCTGCTGGTGTCGCCGGTGCGCAAGCCGACGCTCCAGGGAATTTGCAGGTCCGTCAGCGGTGCTTCGAGTGCGCGGGCTGTGTCGGCAGCCAATGCACGCATGGGGGTGATCCACAGGACCGTCAGCGGCGTCGGCGGCGCTTTGCGTTTGCGCGGTTTTTCAGTGTTTTCTGTAGGAATTCTGGCAAAGCGATTCAGGGCTCCGAACCACACCGAGTAGGTCTTGCCCGCCCCAGTGCTGGCGTGCAGCAACCCAGACTCTCCCCGGGCGACTGCTGCCCAGACTTCTTTCTGGAAGGGGAAGGGTTTCCAGCCACGTGTGTCGAACCAGCGCTGGGCAAAATTCACGGTCTTGGGCATGCGCGGGCTCTGATGGGGTTTAAGTCAGAGACCGTTGGGGGAGGGGATTAGTTTGGTGGCATTAACGATATGCCCAATCTGTAGGAGCGTGGCTTGTCCCGCGATCTGCCGCGAAGCGGTAGCAAACTCGACGAACACGGCCTCGCAGGCATACCGTGTTGGCAGTATTTGCGACGGGTTCCCCGCCGATCGCGGGACAAGCCACGCTCCTACCGTTGAGGTATTACTTCAAATTGCCACTCAGGAACTGCTTCAACCGCTCGCTCTTCGGGCTGCCCAGCACGTCGTCCGGGTGGCCGATTTCTTCGATCTGGCCCTGATGCAGGAACACCACCTGATTCGCCACTTTTCGGGCGAAGCCCATTTCGTGGGTCACCAGAATCATCGTGCGGCCTTCTTCGGCCAGGCCCTGAATCACCTTCAGCACTTCGCCCACCAGCTCGGGGTCGAGGGCCGACGTCGGTTCGTCGAAGAGCATGATTTCCGGCTCCATCGCCAGCGCCCGGGCAATCGCCACGCGCTGTTGCTGGCCGCCGGACAGGAACGCCGGGTACTGATCGGCCACGCGCGCAGGCAGGCCGACTTTTTCCAGGTATTTGCGCGCGCGGTCTTCGGCTTCAACCTTGGACACGCCCAACACCCGACGCGGGGCCATGGTGATGTTTTCCAGCACCGTCATGTGGCTCCACAGGTTGAAATGCTGGAACACCATCGCCAGGCGGGTGCGGATACGTTGCAGCTCGGCCGGGTCCGCCACGCGCATGCCGGTGGCATCGCTGACCATGCGGACCTGCTGGCCGTCGAGGCTCATGGCGCCGTCGTTGGGTTGTTCGAGGAAGTTGATGCAGCGCAAGAAGGTGCTTTTGCCCGAGCCGCTGGCGCCGATCAGGCAGATCACGTCACCGACGTTGGCCTTGAGCGACACGCCTTTGAGCACCTCGTGGTCACCGTAGCTTTTGTGCAGGCCATCGATGGTCAGTTTGTACATGACTGGCAATCCTTAAGGAGAAAGTAAGTAGCCGCTGCGGAAGGGCTCGGTACCGGCGACATGGGCGATGACCATGCCGGCGGTTGCCATGCGTCGCAAGGAGCGGGCGTACATGAGGCCGGCGTTGGCCGCGTGGATCGGGGTCACGTCATCGCTGATCGGGTCAATGACCTCAGCGATCAGTTGCCCCGCTTCGACGTACTCGCCCGGCAAGGTGCAGAACACCAGCAGGCCGCCGACAGGCGTGGCAACCGGTTCGACCGCCGCCAGAGGCGTCGCCGGATAAATCAGTTCGGGTTGCGCCACCGGCTCTCCGGCAATCGCACCGTAATGCATCAGGTAGCTGATGATCGCCTGACAGTCGCGGCTGCCAAGGGCGTGATTCACGTCTCCTTGACCGCGCAATTCCAGGGTCACCGAAAAGCTGCCCAATGGAATCGGGAAGCGCTTTTCGAAGCGTTGTTGCAGCTGCCACCAGACCAGCGTGAAGCACTCGTCGAACGACTGTCCGCCCGAGTCGGTGGCCAGCAGGCTGGCTTGCGCGCCCAGATAACGGGACAGCGGCTCGACCTGCGACCAGGCTTCCGGCGTGGTGTACAGGTGTTCCACCGATTCGAAATCGCAATGCAGGTCCAACACCATGTCCGCATCACAGGCCAGTCGTTGCAAGGCGAGGCGTTGCGATTCCAGCTGAGTGGCGCCAGTGCGGGCGACCAGGGCGGCCCGCAGGTGCGTGCGGATCAGCCTGACGTTGCGTTCGGCATCGTCGTTCAGCAGCGGCTCGATTTCATCGCCCACCTGTTGCGCGACATCGACGAACCAGCGATTGAAGTTCTGTCCGCTTTCCAACTCGTAGCGGCCCAGCGGAATGTCCATCAGCACTTGTTCCAGCCCGGTCGGATTGGCGACCGGCACGATGACGATTTCCCCGAGCAGTTGCCCGGCCTTTTCAAGCTCGGCCAGGCGCTGCTTCAAATACCACGACACCAGCATGCCGGGCAGTTCGTCGGCGTGCAGAGAGGACTGGATATAAATCTTGCAGGCGCCGTTTTCAGGGCCGTAATGAAAGCTGTGAATCTGTCGCGCAGTGCCTGGCACCGGCGACAGCAAGTCATGAGTCTGGTGTCGCATGGGCAGGTCCTAGTGAGACGGGCCGAGGAAGGCCAGCCAGCGGCGCTCGGCCAGGCGGAACAGGCCCACCAGAATGAACGTGACCGTGAGGTAGATCAGCGCAGCGATGCCGAACGACTGAAATGTCATGAAGGTCGCGGAGTTGGCGTCGCGGGCCACCTTGAGGATGTCCGGCACCGTGGCGGTGAAGGCCACCGTCGTCGAGTGCAGCATCAGGATCACTTCGTTGCTGTAGTACGGCAGCGAACGACGCAGCGCCGACGGCATGATCACGTAGGTGTACAGGCGCCAGCCGGTCAGGCCGTAAGCCTTGGCCGCCTCGACTTCGCCGTGGTTCATGCTGCGAATCGCACCGGCGAAAATCTCGGTGGTGTAGGCGCAGGTATTGAGGGCGAAGGCGAGGATGGTGCAGTTCATCGCGTCACGGAAGAACGCGCCCAGCATCGGCTGTTCGCGTACGGCGGCAATGCTGTAAATGCCGGTGTAGCAGATCAGCAACTGGATGTAGAGCGGTGTGCCCCGGAACAGGTAGGTGTAGAACTGCACCGGCCAGCGAACCAGCGGATTGCGCGACACGCGAGCAATGGACAGCGGGATCGACACGATGAAGCCGATGGCGATGGACGCGCTGAGCAACCACATCGTCATGGCCAGCCCGGTGATGTTCTGCCCATCCGTATAAAGGAAGGCGCGCCAGTACTCTTGCAGCAATTCGATCATCGTTGAGCCTCCCGGCTGCCAGCGGCGTAACGCCGTTCGGCCCAGCGCAGGGCGAAGTTGGAGACGCTGGTGATGACCAGATAGATCAATGCCGCGAGCACCAGGAAATAGAACAGTTGATACGTGCTTTTGCCGGCGTCCTGCGACGCTTTGACCAGATCAGCCAGGCCGATGATCGACACCAGCGCCGTGGCTTTGAGCACCACTTGCCAGTTGTTGCCGATGCCGGGGAGGGCAAAGCGCATCATCTGCGGGAAGACCACAAAGCGGAACCGCTGAGAGCGGCTCAGGCCATAGGCCGTGGCGGCTTCGACCTGTCCACGGGGCACGGCGAGGATCGCGCCACGGAACGTCTCGGTGAAGTACGCACCATAGATGAAGCCCAGGGTGATGACGCCTGCGGCGAAGGGATCGATTTCGATGTAATCCCATTCCATGATTTCGGTCAGACTCGTCAGCCAGGTTTGCAGGCTGTAGAAGATCAGCAGCATCAACACCAGGTCGGGAATGCCCCGAATCAGCGTGGTGTAGATTTGCGCCGGAACGCGCAGCACGGCGCTTTTCGACAGTTTGGCACTGGCGCCCAGCAAGCCAAGCACGATGGCCAGCAGCAGCGACATTACCGATAATTTGACGGTCATCCAGGTGCCCTGAAGCAGCAACGGGCCGAAGCCCTTGAGGCTGAACGCGGACAGTCCCAGGTTTTGCAGGAGAGTATCGAGCATGTGGAACCTATACAGTCAATAAAAACGCCCATCGATATCAGAGGGGGATTCGGATGACCTCTGAAGTCGATGGGCGTTAGTTTACTTATTTACCGCTGTACAGATTCAGATCACCGAAGTGCTTTTTCTGGATCTCGGCATACTTGCCGTCGTCGTGTAACGCTTTGATACCTTTATCCAAAAGCGCTTTCAGGTCTTTGTTACCTTTCGAGATGCCGACGGCCGTTTTGGCTGGCAGCAGTGGGTCGTCGATTGGCTTGCTGACTTCGTAATCAGCACCTTGTGGCGACTTCAGGAAGCCCAGTTCGGCTTGCAGCATGTCTTGTACGGAAGCGTCCAGACGACCCGATACCAAGTCAGCGTAAACCTGGTCCTGGTTGGCGTAGGCCTGGGTTTTCACGCCAGCCTTGTCCAGAACGGCCTTGGCGTAGGCTTCTTGGATGGTGCCTTGCTCGTAACCGACGGTCTTGCCTTTCAGCGAAGCGGTGTCAGCCGAGATGCCGGAACCCTTTTTGTAAACCAGCGAGGTCGGGCCGGAGAACAGTTCGCTGGAGAAGTCGATGACTTTCTCGCGCGCTGTGGTCACGGTCATGGAGGAGATCACGCCGTCGAACTTGTTGGCTTTCAGGCCAGGAATCATGCCGTCGAAATCGCTCTCGACCCATTTGCACTTGACCTTCAGTTCAGCACAGATCGCGTTACCCAGATCGATGTCGAAGCCTACCAGGCTGCCGTCAGCGGCTTTCGATTCGAAGGGCGCGTACGAAGGATCGACGCCGAAACGCAGCTCCTTGTATTCCTTGGCCATTGCGTTGCCAGCGGCCAGACAGATGGCGAGTGCGGAAAGGGTCAGCCATGCTTTTTTCATCGTTCAGTCCTTAAAACCAAATTGAGCGTTGGGAACACGCGAAGGCTTGCTACCGGCAGGTGCCAGACCGCAAAAAGATAGCAATTTCCGAACCAAAGAGACGAACGTGCGTTTTAAATGTACGGAGTTGTCGCAATGATGACTTTGAGCCATCTCTTGTCTTTTTTCAGGGCGCCGGAGGCAGGGGGAGAGTAGCCGAAACGACCGAAAAGGGCGCGGTAAAAATTCCTGTTTTCCATGGCGCAGCGGCCGCCGTCGACAGGCTGCTTAGATTCGTAGCAGTCCGCCCGCTGTCGGTAGCGATCCCGGATAGATCAACGCTGGCAATCCGTGCTGCTAGAAAGGGCATGCCTGGAGGGCGGTACGCACCATGTTGGTGCTCAGGCGAGCAAATCCTGCAGCGTCGCCAGGCTGTCAGCCTCGGCCACGGGCTTGTCCAGTCGCCAGCGCAGCATGCGGGGGAACCGTACCGCAATCCCGCTCTTGTGGCGTTTCGACAGCGCAATGCCCTCGAACCCCAGCTCAAAAACGAGGGTCGGGGTAACACTTCTCACCGGGCCGAATTTTTCCACCGTGGTCTTGCGGATGATTGCATCGACTTTGCGCATCTCTTCGTCAGTCAGCCCGGAATAGGCCTTGGCGAACGGCACCAGCGTGCGCTCGCTGGATTCCGGCGGCCCGTCCCACACCGCGAAGGTGTAATCGCTGTACAGACTGGCGCGCCGACCATGGCCGCGTTGGGCGTAGATCAGCACGGCGTCGACGCTGAACGGGTCGATCTTCCACTTCCACCAGACGCCCATGTCCTTGGTTCGGCCGGTGCCGTACAAGGAATCCCGGGCCTTGAGCATCATGCCCTCGACACCGAGACTGCGGGATGCCTCGCGCTGTTGGCCCAGATCGAGCCAGTCCTTGCCGCTGAGCACTGGAGACGGCATCAGCACCGGGCTGCGCGCCTCGGCGATCACCTGCTCCAATTGCGTACGCCGTTCATGTTGCGGGCGGCTGCGCCTATCGTGGCCCTCCCACTCCAGCAGGTCATAGGCCAGCACCACCACCGGAACATCTTCAAGGATCTTCTTGCCCAGGGTCTTGCGACCGATGCGCTGTTGCAGGAGCGCGAAAGGCTGGACCGAAGGCGTCTCTTCATTGGGCGTGCCCGGGGCAGGTGTGTTCAACTTGAAGTCGTCATCCGTTTCCGGTGTAGGTGTGGGCGCTTTCCACACGACGATTTCGCCATCGATGACCGTGCCATCGGGCAGGCATTGCGCAAGGATGTGCAATTCGGGAAAGCGATCGGTGACCAACTCTTCGCCTCGGGACCAGATCCACAGCCGTCCCTCGCGCTTGACCACCTGTGCGCGAATCCCGTCCCACTTCCATTCCACCTGCCAGCGTTCGACGGGGCCAAGCAGGGTTTCGAATTGGTCCACCGGCTGCTGCAACGCATGAGCGAGGAAGAACGGGTACGGCTGGCCGCCGCGCTGAGCGTGTTCATCTTCAGACTCTGCGGCGATCAGCTTCAGATAACCTTTGGCGCTGGGGCGATGGGACAGGTCGGTGTACCCCACCAGCCGTTGCGCCACACGCTTGCTGTCGATGTTGGCCAGCGCGGCGAGGGCGCGCGTGACCAGCAGTTTCGACACGCCCACGCGAAAGCTGCCGGTGATCAGCTTCAAACAGACCATCAGGCTCTGACGATCCAGCTGCGCCCAAAACGTCGGCAGCCGTTCCAGCAGTTCTTCAGGGGGCAGGCCGCGCAGGGGCAGAAGCTTGTTTTCCATCCACAGGGCAAGGCCTTCGTCAGAGCTGTGTTCGGCTTGCGGCAGCAAGAGCGAAAGGGTTTCCGCCAGATCGCCCACCGCCTGATAGCTTTCTTCGAACAGCCATTCGGGCAGGCCAGACAGCAGCATTGCCTGTTCGCGCAACAGGCGTGTCGGGACCAGTTGCCGAGGCCGACCGCCGGACAGAAAGTAGACCGCCCACGCCGCGTCTTCCGGGGCGGCATGGGCGAAATAATGCTGCATGGCCGCGAGTTTGGCGTTGCTGGAGGTGGTGGCGTCCAGCAGACCGTAGAGTTCGGCGAAGGCCTTCATGAGGCCGCCTCCTCTGACGCGGTTTCCGGCTTGGCGGGGGCATCGTCTTCCTCGTCGCCGTATTCGGTGGTGAAGCCCTGGGCGTCGAGCCCCAGTTCGCGCAGGTAGCGCACCAGCACCGCCACCGAGCCGTGGGTGACCATCACCCGTTCGGCGCCGGTGTTCTCGATGGCCCACAGCAGGCCGGGCCAGTCGGCGTGGTCGGAGAGGGCGAAGCCGCGATCCACGCCGCGCCGACGACGGGTGCCGCGCAGCATCATCCAGCCGCTGGCAAAGGCGTCGCTGAAGTCGCCGAACCGACGCATCCAGGTGCTGCCGCCTGCGGAAGGCGGCGCGACGATCAGGGCTTGGCGCAGGGCGGGATCGTTTTTTTTGAAGTCGCCCGCGTATTGCGTTTCAGGAATCCGCACACCGGCTGCGCGGTACACCCGGTTCAACGGCTCAACAGCGCCGTGGACCAGAATCGGGCCGATGCTCGGGTCGATGCCGTGAAGGACGCGCTGGGCTTTGCCGAAGGAGTAGGCGAACAGCACGCTGGCCTTGCCGACGGCGGCATTGGCGCGCCACCAGTCGTTGATGCCGGTGAAGATTTCCGACTGCGGCTGCCAGCGATAGATCGGCAGGCCGAAGGTGGATTCAGTAATGAAGGTGTGGCAGCGCACGGGTTCGAAGGGTTCGCAGGTGCCATCGGGTTCGACTTTGTAATCCCCCGATGCGACCCAGATTTCGCCTTTGTATTCCAGCCTGACCTGAGCTGAACCCAGCACATGCCCGGCGGGGTGCAGGCTCAGTTTCACGCCGTGGTGGGTGATGGATTCGCCGTATTGCAGGGTCTGCAGGTTGATGTCCTGACCCAGTCGCGAACGCAGAATGCCTTCGCCGGGGGCGGCGGCCAGGTAGTGCTGGTTGCCGGTGTGGGCGTGATCGCCGTGGCCATGGGTGATGACGGAGCGTTCGACCGGGCGCCAGGGATCGATGTAGAAATCCCCCGGCGGGCAATAAAGGCCTTCGGGGCGGGCAATGACAAGGTCCATGGATTTGACCGGATGGGGGGCTTGTCAGGTAGAGCGGTGGGGATTGGGGGAAGTTCGGTTTGTTTTCTGGAGCAGTGGGGTTGTCGCCAAATCATAGGCGCACCGTTGATCCATGGGGCAGGCGGGATTGTGTCGTTCGCAGGATTCAGACACGCCGCAACCCCCCTGTGGGAGCGAATTCATTCGCGAAGAGGTTCAGGCGATAGAGATGTTTTGGATTTGCCGCCGCCTTCGCGAATGAATTCGCCCCCACAGGTATGGCGGCGTGCCCGATCATGCGAGCGCAACCGACCATTACTGTGAGAGGGAGGCCTTATTTCCCCGGCGTCAGGGTCAAGCGCTGTTTGCCGTACACCTTCTCCAGGTTCTCAGGCTGCATCGGAATCGACATGTACACACCTTTCACCCACGGGTCGATGCCGTTGGCGAAGTAAGGGCTGGACGGGTTGCCGGATTGGCCTGCGGCGTTTTGCGCCATCAGCGGCTCTTGCTGGGCGAAGTCGACGATCATGCGCATGGCCGGAATCACCGCTGCGTTGAAGTCCTGACCCCAATGGAAGCCCGACGCGTTCAATGTGGTGTGGTCGCCGCCCGCTGCCATCGGACCCTTGATCACGCTGGCCTTGCTGCCGCCCAACGCTGCGGTCAACTGCGCACTTTGCGAAGTCCAGGCGTACTGGTGCAACTTGCCCCATTGCCAGGCTTTGTGGTCGCCACCCAACTGGCTTTCCCCGGCGGTGATCGCGGCGGCGAGACTGCGCGCCAGGATGGCGGGTTTGTCTTCTTTCTGCGGCGTTTTGACGTCGTCCCAGTACGGACTGTCCTCACGCCCCAGCAGGTGATCGGCCTGTGGCGAGTAGGAAAGGTCGGCGCTTTGCACCAGCGCTTTCCACGCCGGGCTGCTTTCCGGGCCGAGTTCGTCGAGGAAAATCTGCTTCGTGCTTTCTTGCAGGAACAGCTCGTAAATCGCCGCATCGCTCGACACCGGCGACAGACGCCCGTCGAACGCCATCAGGCGGCTCAACGCTTCCCGCGCCTTGTCGCGGTCAGCCGGGGGGAGGGCGTCAATGGCCTGCTTCAGCGGTTTGGACATGCCCGGCGCTTCGAACATCTTTTTCAGCTTGGCCGCGAAGGTCGTGGTCTGGTCGTACTGCATGGCGATGGTGCTGCGGGTGTCCTGCTTCCCACTGTTGGCCAGTTCGGCAATGCGCTCGGCCCGCTCCGGGTAATCCCAGGAATTGGACAGCTGCATGCCATAGCCTTTTGGCACGGTGCGCTGATTGGCGGTGCCGATCCAGCCTTGCTGCGAGTCCTGGTCATAGGGATGCAGCATCGCGTCGGCGTAACCGTCCCAGTCGTAACGGCCTTCCCAGCCCGGCGACGGAATCAGGCCCAGGCCTTCGCGGCGGTTCGGGTAACGTCCCGTGACTTGCCAGCCGGTGTTGGTGGCGTCGGCAAAGACCATGTTCAGCGTGATCGCACGAATCTCCCGCGTCGTGTCGAAGGCACGCTCGACGTTTTGTGCGCGGGTCAGGTCGAACAGCGCATCGAGGGATTTGTCATCCTTGGCTGTCGGGGTCTGCAAGGCGATGCCCAGGCCGTTGGCCACTTGCGCCGAGCTGCCGTTGAGCAGCGCGCCGTGACGGGTCTCGTACGCGGCTTCACGAACCGGGCTCTGGCCCTTGATGAAATAGGTTTCTTCGTGAGCGCCTGCCGCGACCCATTTGCCGTCGGCCATGACCATCAGGCGATTGCCTTCACGCTTGAGCTTTTCGAGGAACAGGTCCTGATTGTCGCCCATGGCCGGGCCCATGCCCCACGCCAACTTGCCGTTGAAGCCCGACAGAACTAACGGCAGACCCGCGACCGTCGCGCCCGCTGCCTGATATTTTGGTGCGCGAATCTGCACGAAATTCCACATCGACGGCAGCGTGGCCGGCAGTTGGCTGTCGGTGGCCAACAGGCTCTTGCCTGCACGGGCGCGTTGCGGCGAGATCACCCAGTTGTTGGACGCTGAAACGCCCAGCAGGTTGAGGTCGGCGAGTTGCAACGCGGCCTTGTCCAAATCGCTCAGGCCCGGCATCTGGCTGCCGAGGTTCAAGCCCTTGAGCTTGTCAGCTTCAGCGAACGGCAGCTCCTCGTCCGGATACGTCGGCAGCAGCCAGGCGAGCTTGTCCGCGCCGACCTTTTGCGCCAATACCAGCGAAGAGATTTCTTCCTGCAGGTTCACCGACAGACTGAAATTGAGCAGGCTGAAGATCAGCGCCGAGTCTTCGGGTTTCCAGTATTCCGGCTTGTAGCCCGCATCCGCGAGGTCGGACGGCAGCTTGTCGCGGTAACGGAACAGGTAGGCGTTGACCCCGCGTGCATACACCTCGAAGAAGCGTTTCAAGCGCGGCGACGAGGCGTTGTACAGATCGCCCGCCGTTTGCTTGAGATTGGCAGCGCGCATCATGCGATCCAGGTCCAGCGCGCCGGGCCCTGCGATTTCCGACAGGCGGCCCTGAGCCAACAGGCGCATTTGCACCATTTGTGAGATGCGGTCGCTGGCATGGACATAGCCGAGGGTGAACAACGCATCGTGGAATGTGCTGCTTTCGATCAGCGGCATGCCCAGGTTATTGCGCCGCACGGACACGTTTTGCGCCAGGCCTTTGATGGCGTAGACGCCGCTGGTGGGCGGCAGGTTGTCACGGTCTTCTCCGCCCAGCTGGCAGCCTGCAAGGCTCAACAGCCCCAACATGGCAGCGGCTGTGCTGAGTCGCGACTTCAGGGATGAATGGGCGGGCGAGGCCATGTTGTAGCTCCTGCGGGGGTAGGCGTTTGGAAACGCGCTACGTTAGAGAGCAGGCAGGCGCCACGCAAGCGGGGGCAGGGAGTTTATTTCAGGATTTTTCAAACTTAGGCAGCTTCGCGAATCCCTGTAGGAGTGAGCTTGCTCGCGAAGGCGGTGGGTCAGCTACGGATAGGCAGTCTGACAGACCTCATTCGCCAGCGAGCCGGCTCCCACAGAAACCTTGCTCGGCAACAGATCGTCTACAGCGGATGCTGCGAAGTCAGAGCGACCCTCAAGCGCCGTGGCATTTCTTGAATTTCTTGTCGCTGCCGCACGGGCACGGGTCATTGCGGCCCACGTCCTTCAGCGCGTTGCGCACAGGCTCTTGAGGCTCGTGGTTGCAGTGCGGGCCGTGCACGTGACCGTGGTCATGATGGTGGTCGTGGTGGTCGTGATCGTGGTCGCAATCAGGGCCATGCACGTGGGGTTGGTTGCTCATGGGGCTACTCCGGAATCAAATCGCCGGGAATTATGTCGCCATCGCGACCAATACGCACGCTGTCTCCGAATAAAAATCCGGTCTTGAGCTTGCCTTCCAGTCGGTAATGAATAGGCTGCTTGGGCTTGCCGAGCATCCGGGTGACATCCTTGAGGTGTTCCCACAGGTTGGTGCGGATCGGCACCGAGAAGTTCTTGTGGCCGTTGGCCTTGACGATGAACCAGTCGCTGTATTCGCCGTCCGCAATCAGGATGTCGTTAAGAATGACCTTATATCGCAGCCCTCGTACCCACAGATCGGAGTCGTTGGGGTTATCGATGCGAAAGCGCAGTTTCATGTCTTGCTTGAGTAACCTGGCCTTGACCACGTCCACCTTGAGCAGTTTGACGTCTGGGTCTCTGACATCGCTGCTGGAAAACGTCGAGCAGCCCGACACCGCCAGCGCCACGAAAAGGGCGAAGACTCTGAATATGCTTGCCTGAAACACCATGGGTTCACTCCCTGTTCGGCTTGCAGTCTAGCAAGTGGCCATTTCAGGGCAACTCGCTGTTCCACAAAGCCTGCGCCATACTCACGCCATGTGTCGAAGGAGTATTGACCCATGAAGCTGTACGAAATCGTTTTTTCCGGCCAATTGGTACCGGGTGCACAACTGGACCGGGTCCAAGCCAACCTGGCCAAATTGTTTCAGGCCGACGCGCAGCGCATCGCGCTGCTGTTCTCCGGTCGACGTCTGGTGCTGAAGAATAATCTCGACCAGGCCGGTGCGGAAAAATACCGTTCCACGCTGGAACGGGCAGGGGCGTTGCCTGAGGTCGTGGAAATGGCGGGGCAGGTTCAGGCCGAGCCCGAGCGTGAGCCGCAGCCTCAACCGATGGAGGTGGAAGAAGTCGAGCTGGCACCACCCCCGGATGAGCCCACCTGGACGCGTCGGGGCCCACGTGCTTCATCCGGCCCTGAAGGCACGTCCGGCAAGACCTCGAAGCTTGAACCTCGGGATGTCTACATGGCGGCATTCGTTGATGTCGAAGCGCCGGACTTCGGACTGTCGGAGTTGGGGCGCAACGTGCAGGACCCGAAAGCGGCGCCGGTTGCGCCTCGGCTGGATTTGTCCGGGCTGAGCCTCGCGCCTGCCGGAAGTGACATGGGGCAGGCGAAGCACGTTGAGCATGTGATCGTGCCGGATATTTCTCACCTGAAGCTCGCGTGAGTTCAAACCCTGTAGCAGCCTGGCAATCCGGACGGCTACAGAAGACCGCGCGTTTCAGGCCATGTAGGCCGAGCAGCACTTCTTGAACTTCTGCTCACTCCCGCACGGGCAGGCGTCGTTGCGACCGGCCTTGAGTTGCACGGTCGGGTCGATGAAGTACCAGCGGCCATTGTTCTGCACGAACGCCGAGCGCTCGCGATGGCTGTGTTCGCCTGTCGCGTCATGCCAGCGTGCGGTGAAGGTGACGAACGCGTGCTCGGGTTTGCCGCCCAGTAACTCGGCGCTTTCCACCTCAAGCCCCAACCACGTGCTTTGCGCGCTCCACTGCTGAATCGAGTCGCGGTCCAGGCTGTTTTTCTGTACCGGCAACGTCGTGTCCAGCAGGTAATCCACCAGACCCAACACATAAGCGCTGTACCGCGAGCGCATCAACGCCTCGGCGCACGGCGCGGGCAGCCCCGCGTGATAGCGACCGCAGCAGCCATCCAGAAGGTCGCCGCTGCCACAGGGACAAATTGCACTGCTCATGATGCAGGTCTCACCACCAATATTTGCCAAAGTTTTCCGGGTTGGCCCAGAACTTCGCGTTCAGCCAGTCCGGCACCTGTTTGTATTCCCGCAGGTCGTAGGTGAACAGCGTCAGCACCTGCTCGTCCCGGGCGAAGCGTTCACTCGCTTGCAAGGCCAGCGAATAGAAATCCGTGGTTTGCCATCCGCAGGCCGTCATGTCCGCCAGCACGGCGATGCGGCTGGCATTGAGGTTGCGAATGCCGCCGAGCAATTCCAGACCCGCGCGTTTGGGGAGGTGTTCGAGGCAATCGACGGCCAGCGCCAGATCAAAACGCTGACGGGCGACTTCAGAGGGCAATGCCCCTGGCGCGGCGTGCGTCAGTTCGGTGTCCGGATGGGCATCCTGAAACGCTTGCAGCGCAGGAAAAGTCGTCGCGCCAATCAGCAACAAACGCTTGGGTGCATAGCGGTCGAGCAGGGCGGCGAGCGCTTGCTGGGGCGTGCGGGTGGAGAAACTGTCGGTCATCTGAATCCCTCGATCAAGCCAGCAAGGTTAGCGCGCCGAATCTTTATGGCCTAGTGCCTGAACTTTTTTCTGCGTCGCCATGACAAAGCGTACGGAGTGAAGGCAAAAGGCTATTTGTAAAAGAACAAGCCACATAGTGCGCTGAAAACCAAGAAACCCCCGGTTTTAGGGTGGCAAATGGCCCCAGCGACGTCTTTACTGCATTTCAGTCGGTTTTAGCCGATACCAAAGGAGAAGAACTGTATGAGCATGATTCGGACAGCGTTACCTCTGATTTTGGTTACCAGTGTATTGACGGGCTGTGCCGGCTTGCAAAAGACCGACTGGCCTCTGTGTGCTGCCGGTGGCGCGCTGAGTGGTGCCGCGATCGGCGCCTTCCAGTCCGCTTCGGTGGCGGCGGGTTTCGGCGCGGCAGTGGGCGTGATGGCCGGCGCGTATTGCTACGCTCACGGCGACGGCGATGATGACGGCGATGGCGTGCTGAACAGCGTCGACAAGTGCCCGAACACGCCGAAAGGTACGCCAGTGGATGCGACGGGTTGCCCGATCGTGACCCCGGCGCCTGAGCCAGCGGCTGCCCCGGTCGTGCTGCCTAAGGAAGAAGTGATCACGATCCGTGATGTGCATTTCGAGTTCAACAAAGCAACCCTGACCCCAGGCGACAAACAACAGCTGGACATGGTAGCGACCAAGCTGAAAACCGAGGCGCCGAATGTGCAGCTGCACGTGAGTGGCCATACGGACAGCGTGGGCAGCGACGCCTACAACCAGAAGCTGTCGGAAAAACGTGCGCATTCGGTCACGGATTATCTGATCAGCTCGGGTATCGCGCGCAGTTCGTTCGTGTCGGTTGAAGGCGATGGCGAAGCCCGTCCGGTAGCGGACAACAAAACGGCTGAAGGTCGTGCGTTGAACCGTCGTGTCGAGATCAAAATCAATCGTTGATTGACTCGGTGTTAGTAAGAAAACCCCGACCGCTGTGTCGGGGTTTTCTTTTTTGGGATTGATAGGTTGATGAGTCCCGGAAAAGACAGCGCTTTCGAGGCATGCACACGGCCCTGACTGTGGGAGCGAATTCATTCGCGAAGGGCGCGCATGACCGCCGCATCTCTATCGTCTAAACCCCCTTTCGCGAATGAATTCGCTCCCACGGGACATCTTGATCGAACGCCAGATCCATTCTCGGATGAAGATCCCTTGATGACCTCTCAAACCTGCGGCATTTGGCAACATCCTCTGGCATAGTCGCTCCCGTCGCCGTACTGTGCGCAAAGCTTTTTCGGCACAGCAATAAAAATACAGCAGGGGCGTGTCATGAAGGTGGTTTGGGGGTTGGGTAAAGTCTTGACGTTGGGGTTCTGGGCGGTGGTGCTAGTCAGTCAGGCCGCCGTTTTGCCGGTTCCTTTCGGTATGTTGCTCAAGCTGGCGGGCAGCCTCTTGCTGCTGACGCATGTGATGGAACTGTTTTTCTTCAACGGCAGCCTGCGGGGGCGTTTGCATCCGTGGTCCGACCGCTTGCAGATTTTGATTTTCGGTATTTTTCACCTGCAATCCTTCGGTCGCCGCCAGGCAGAGGTTCACCATGCGTAACACGTTACTGATGACGGCGAGCCTGCTGTCGGCCCTGAGCAGTTCTCTGGTGATGGCCCAGGCTCTCACGGTGGAGCCGCATTCGCTGATGCGCCTGCCCAGCAACGCCAGTGTGTTGAAGCTGGATCGTCTGGACGTGGCCGATTACGGCACCTTGCTGATCCCGGCAGGTCTGGTCGAAGTGCAGGTCGGTCAGTTGGTGATGGGGCATGAGTCGCGCATCGCCATCGTGCCAAGCGCGGAACCGTTCAAGCTGGACGTCAAACAGGGCAACCTGGGCTCTGGCGCTCAAATCACCGCCCGTGGTGCACCGGGGACCTTCCAGAAATCGCCGCTGCCGGGTCGCAACCTGAACGTGCGCATTGAGCAACTGAGTGCTGACGTCTTGTCGATTGATGCGCGCGGCGGCGCAGGTTCTCCGGGGTATGTCGGTCTCGACGGTGGCAATGGCCAGGACCCTGGTTGCACATGGGGATCGGCGAGCCGGGGTTATGACGGCGACAACGGCGGCAATGGCCGTGACGGCGCACCGGGCGCTTTAGTGCGACTGGAGCTGCCTCAGGCGTTTCCGGACGACCGCGTGAAGGTGAACGTGCAAGGCGGTGCCGGTGGCGCAGGCGGCGAGGGCGGTCGCGGTGGCAAGGGCGGCGCCTCCAAGGGTTGCGTGGTTTACCGTGCCGATGGCGCCAAGTCAGGCAAGAACGGCGATAAAGGCCAGACTGGGGCCACCGGGCCAGCGGGCTCGGTCAGCGTTCGCAAGCTGTAACGCCACCCCGCAATTCACTGTGGGAGCGATTGATTCGCGAGAGGGCGGTACATCCGACCGGGATGTACCGCCAGCAAACTCGATTTGCGAATGAATGCGCTCCCACACCGTTCGTCTGCAGGCTAGCGAGACAGTCAAAACCCGGGCCGTGCCGCCGCAATGGCAATCACGGCAATCCCCACGATCAGGTTGATCCCCACCAACCGCCGAATTCCACCCAACGCAGCGGCACCGTCGGCCCATTGCTCCGCCGCGACGGCTTTGCGCAGGTTCGGCAGGTTCAGCGTTGAAATGCGCAGAAACAACGCCACCATCACCACATACAGCCCGATCATGACCTGCACGTAGCGAGGCGCGGTCTGAAAGCCGCTGAAGTTAATGTTGATCATGCCGATCCCGGTGACTGGCAGCATAATCACCGCGCACCACACCCAGACGAAGAAACGCGGAAATACCTGCACCCACAGCTTCAGGCGGGCCGGGCCTTCCAGGGCGGCGATGACCGCTGGTCGCAGAATCATCCAGGCGAAAAACATCCCGCCTACCCACAGGACGGCAGAAAATACGTGCAGTACGTAGACAAAGGCTACAGGTGACATCGACAACTCCGATCTGCGCAGAAGGATTTAGCGCGGTATGATAGCCGCCCGCTGCAACCACTGATAATTTATCCAGCGGTTTTTTCACCTGTCACCCTGCGATGCCGAGCCAACGACCCAGCCCATGATCAGTACCGAACTCAAATCCCAGATTCAGGGCGCCTATTCGCGTTTCCTCGAAGCCAAAAGCCTCAAGCCTCGCTACGGCCAGCGTTTGATGATTGCCGAGGTGGCCAAGGTGCTGGGGGACATCGACACCGATGAAGAGGGGCGCCGCACGGGTGACCCTGCGGTGGTTGCGGTTGAGGCCGGCACGGGTACGGGCAAGACGGTGGCGTACGCCATCGCCGCGATTCCCACAGCCAAGGCGGCGGGCAAACGGCTGGTCATTGCGACCGCCACCGTCGCGCTGCAGGAGCAGATTGTCCACAAGGACCTGCCCGACCTGATGCGCAACAGCGGCCTGAACTTCACTTTCTCGCTGGCCAAGGGGCGAGGGCGCTACATGTGCCTGTCCAAGCTCGACGTGTTGTTGCAGGAAGGCAACGCACAAAGCGCCACGGCACAATTGTTCGAGGAAGAAGGCTTCAAGATCGAGGTCGACGAGGCCAGTCAGAAACTGTTCACGACCATGATCGAAAAGCTCGCAGGCAATAAGTGGGACGGCGACCGCGACAGCTGGCCCCAGGAACTCGCGGATCAGGACTGGGCACGACTGACCACCGATCACAGCCAATGCACCAACCGGCACTGCCCGAACTTTCAGCAGTGCGCCTTCTATAAAGCCCGTGAAGGCATGGGAAAAGTCGACGTGATCGTGACCAACCACGACATGGTGCTGGCCGACCTGGCGCTGGGTGGCGGTGCCGTCCTGCCCGATCCCCGCGACACGCTCTACGTGTTCGACGAAGGCCACCACCTGCCTGACAAGGCGATCGGCCATTTCGCCCATTTCAGCCGTTTGCGGTCCACCGCCGACTGGCTTGAACAGACCGCCAAAAACCTCACCAAATTGCTGGCTCAGCACCCGCTGCCCGGCGATCTGGGCAAGCTCATCGAGCAGGTGCCGGAGCTGGCCCGCGAGATCAAAACCCATCAACAATTCATGTTCACCGCCTGCGAGCAACTGGCCGATTTCAAAGCCGGCGAAGACATGGAAGGCCGTGAGCGTCCTCGCCATCGTTTCGTTGGCGGCGTGGTGCCCGAGCACATGCGCGAGATGGGCATCGAGCTGAAGAAGGGTTTTGCGCGGCTCGACGACCTGTTCACCCGCCTCACTGAACTCCTCAAGGAAGGCATGGACGGCGAGGTCAACATCGGCATAGCCAGCCATCAGGCGGAGGAGTGGTATCCGTTGTTCGGCAGCCTGTTGGCGCGGGCGCATGGTAACTGGGAGCTGTGGACCGCATTCACCGCCGAAGACCCGGAAAACAGCCCGCCTATGGCGCGCTGGCTGACGTTGGCCGACAGCGGTTCGCTGTTCGACATCGAAGTCAATGCCAGTCCGATCCTGGCGGCGGAAATGCTCCGTCGCAACCTGTGGAATGTCGCTTACGGCGCGCTGGTGACGTCCGCGACGCTGACCGCCTTGGGCAAGTTCGACCGCTACCGCATGCGCGCCGGTCTGCCCAAAGATGCAGTCACGGCCGTGGTGCCAAGCCCGTTTCATCACGCTGATGCCGGTGTCTTGCGGGTCCCGGACCTCAAGGCGGACCCGCGCAACGCCGCGGAACACACGGCTGCGATCATTCGCGAGTTGCCGGATCTGGTCGAAGGCTCCAAAGGCACGCTGGTGCTGTTCTCATCGCGCAAGCAGATGCAGGAAGTCTTCGACGGGCTTGAACGCGACTGGCGCAAGCGGGTGTTCATTCAGGGCAACCTGTCCAAGCAAGAGACCCTCAACAAGCACAAGGCGCGGGTCGACGGCGGCGATGAGAGCGTGCTGTTCGGCCTCGCCAGTTTCGCCGAGGGGGTCGACCTGCCCGGTGCCTACTGCGAACACGTGGTCATTGCGAAGATTCCCTTCGCGGTGCCCGACGACCCGGTCGAAGCGGCTCTGGCGGAATGGATCGAAGCGCGGGGTGGCAATCCGTTCATGGAAATCGCCGTGCCCGATGCCTCGTTGCGTTTGATTCAGGCCTGCGGGCGTCTGCTGCGCACCGAGAAAGACCGCGGCATCATCACGCTGCTGGACCGGCGCGTCGTGACCCAGCGTTACGGCAAAGCCATCCTCAACGCACTGCCGCCGTTTCGACGGGAAATTTCCTAAGGGTCTGAAAGGTGTCGCCTGCCTCAGCCCCTACAGCCCGTGCTGTGCGTCTGACGGTGCAGCGCGGTTCCCAAATCCACCAATCGCTGGAACAATGCACGCCTTTTTGTGCAGCCGAGCCGGAGCGTGACACCGTGCAGATTCAAGGTCATTTCGAGCTTCAATTCGAAGCCGTGCGCGACGCGTTTGCGGCGCTGTTCGACGATCCTCAGGAGCGCGGCGCGGCACTCTGCGTGCAGATTGGCGGAGAGACTGTTCTCGATCTGTGGTCGGGCACGGCAGACAAGGACGGCGCGCAGGCCTGGCACACCGACACGATTGCCAACCTGTTCTCCTGCACCAAGACGTTTACCGCTGTCACTGCCCTGCAGATGGTGGGTGAAGGCAAGCTGAATCTGGATGAACCAGTGTCGCGCCTGTGGCCCGAGTTTGCGGCGGCGGGCAAGCAGTCGATCACCTTGCGCCAGTTGCTCTGCCATCAGGCGGGGCTTCCAGCCATTCGCAACTTGCTGCCGGCCGAAGCGCTTTACGACTGGCCGGCCATGACTGAGGCGTTGGCGGCCGAGGAGCCTTGGTGGACGCCGGGGCAGGGCCATGGCTATGCGGCGATCACATACGGCTGGCTGGTGGGCGAGGTGATTCGTCGCGCCGACGGACGCGGGCCGGGTGAGTCCATCGCTGCGCGCATCACGCGACCGTTGGGCCTGGATTTCCATGTGGGCCTGCCGGACGAGGAATTCCATCGCGTCGCACACATCGCGCGGGGCAAGGGCAACATGGGTGACGAGGCTGCTCAGCGTCTGGTTCAGACGACGATGCGCGAACCTACGTCAATGACCGCCCGAGCGTTCACCAATCCGCCGTCGGTGATGACCAGCACTAACAAACCCGAGTGGCGACGCATGCAACAACCGGCTGCCAACGGCCACGGTAACGCTCGCAGTCTGGCCGGTTTTTACAGCGCGCTGCTTGACGGCAGCCTGCTGGAAGCCGACCTGATCAACGAGCTGACCCGCGAGCACAGCATCGGTCAGGACAAGACCCTGCTCACCCAGACACGTTTTGGGTTGGGCTGCATGCTCGATCAGCAAACCGTGCCCAATGCCACGTTCGGGCTGGGCGGGAAATCCTTCGGTCATCCGGGCGCGGGAGGGTCGGTAGGGTTCGCCGACCCCGAGCGTGATGTGGCCTTTGGCTTCGTCACCAACACCTTGGGCCCCTATGTGCTGATGGACCCGCGCGCGCAAGGTCTGGTTCGGACGCTTGGTGAGTGTTTGCAATAACTATCGGCGATAAGTGCTTGTTCTACCGACTGTCAGTTAAACCGCTCATATCGGAACCGTAGAGCGGTTTCCTTTTCCAAATCGGCGTTTATGCGTGTTATATGAGCGCTGCTTCGTTCATTTTCTGATCAATTATTTGTGTGAGTCATCATGTCTGCCAATAAAAGTCTCGCATTTGCCTTGTGCCTCGCCGTTACCGGCTGCGCACAAACCCCTCAGGATTCATCGGCCAGCAACGATCACTGGTGGTCGTTCGGCTCCAGCAAAGGCTCAGACGCCGCACCTGTTAAGCCAGCACCCAGCCCGGCGGTCGCTGAAGTGGCCAAAACCGAAGCCGAGAGTGGCTCGCACTGGTACTGGCCGTTCGGTTCTGACCACGGCAAGACCGACAAGCAGCCTGCACTGGCCGCCACTCAGCCTGCCGCCAAGCCGGACGTCGCGAAAGCTGACGATGGTGGCAAGTGGTGGTGGCCGTTCGGCGCCAGCGAGGCGAAGAAAGACGCAGCGCCTGCCATTCCCAAGGTTGACCCGAAAGTCACCCAGGCCTGGCTCGACCAGTACGAGCCAAAAGTTCGCGAAGCGATCAAGGACAGCAAATTCCAGTTCGAGCGCCGTGAAGACGTGCTGGTCGTGACTGCGCCCGTGGACAGTACCTTCAATCCGGATCGTCCGGAAATGCTGCTGCCGATCAACCTTGGCCCGATCACCCGCATGGCCAAGGTCGTCGAAGGCGATCAGAAAACCGCGATTCTGGTGTTGGGGCACAGCGATGTTGCCAGCGACACCAACCTGAAAATCAGCCAGCAGCGCGCCCAGTCGGTCGCGGCGATCTTCCGCTTGAGCGGTCTTGAGCGTAATCGTCTGAACCTGCGCGGCATGGGGGCGGTGATGCCTCGTGCAGCGGATGACAGCGCTGCGGGTCGTGCACTGAACCGCCGTGTCGAAATCATCATGACGCCGCAGGACACCATGGTCGCGCTGATGGCCAAGTACAACCTGCCGCCGTCCCCGACGCTGGTGGCCGTGCAGCAACAAGCCAAGCCTGCCGTAGCGCCTGCTCCAGCGGCCGCCGCGCCGGCTAAATCCGCAACGCCTGCGAAGAAGGCGACCGCTGCCAAAGCGCCTGCCGCGAAAAAAGCCACGGTGAAGAAAGCAGCACCCGCCAAGGCCAAGCCTGCACCAGCAAAAGCAGCGGCCAAGAAACCGGCTGCGGACGCCCAAGCGAGTGCCAACTGAGGGTAATATCGGTGTCCCGTTTCCGGATACCGATTAAGGAAGGCAGTGATGAGCCAGCATCTGGCTGATATGCGTCGTAACTACGCTCGCGAGGGTCTGACCGAATCGCAGGCGCCGGCAGAACCCTTTTTGTTGTTCCGTCAATGGTTCGACGAAGCGGTGAAGACCGAGCAAGCGCCTGTCGAAGCCAATGCCATGACACTGGCGACTGTCGACGCAGACGGTCGCCCTCACTGCCGAATCCTGTTGCTCAAAGGGCTGGATGCCCAAGGGTTCACCTTTTTCACCAATTACCAAAGCGCGAAAGGTCAGCAGCTGGAAGCCCGGCCTTTCGCTGCCATGACCTTCTTCTGGCCGACCCTGGAGCGCCAGGTGCGTATCGAAGGTCGTGTTGCCAAGGTCTCCCACGAAGAATCCAACGCCTATTTCCAGGTCCGCCCACTGGGCAGTCGCCTGGGTGCATGGGCGTCGCCGCAAAGCCAGGTGATTGCAGATCGTGAAGCGCTGGAAGGTTTGCTAAAAGCCACCGAAGCGCGCTTCAGCGACACGCAACCGGAGTGTCCTGATCACTGGGGAGGCTATCGACTGGTGCCGGATCGCATCGAATTCTGGCAAGGTCGTCCGAGCCGTTTGCACGATCGCCTGAATTACCGTCTGGTCGATGGGCAGTGGACGCGCGAGCGTCTGGCGCCCTGACGGTTTGGCGGCGCGGGCCGCAACTCTTTGAATCTATCCAACGGGCCGTCGTCCATACTCATAGACGTGGCGACAATCTGTATAGCGCCTGAATAAACGTAAATTACCGGAACAGGCCCGTGACACCGCTCGGTGCCGGGGAGTCTAATGGCTACCTGTTCCCTTGGAGGCAAATGTTATGCGTAAGTCTGTTCTGTTGGTTGCTTCGTTCACCGCCATGGCGCTGACGCTGGGCGGCTGTACTTCGAGCCTGACCGGCGACTCGTATTCGCGCGATGAAGCTCGCCAGGTTCAGACCGTGCGTTTGGGCACTGTCGAATCCCTGCGTCCTGTGAAGATCGAAGGGACCAAGACCCCAATCGGCGCTGGCGCCGGTGCAATCGTGGGCGGTGTAGGCGGCAGCGCCATTGGCGGCGGTCGCGGCAGCATCGTTACAGCCGTGATCGGTGCTGTGGCAGGTGGCCTGCTCGGTTCGATGACGGAAGAAGGCCTGACCCGTGCCCAAGGCGTTGAAATCACCGTGCGTGAAGATGACGGCACCATGCGCGCTTATGTTCAGCAGGTTCAGGAAAACGAGATTTTCCGGGTCGGTGAGCGTGTTCGTATCATGACCGTCAACGGCACCAGCCGGGTTGCCCACTGAGGGAGTTTCCCTGCTGAACAGCTGGAAGCAGGGTTTATGTAACACCCGTTAACAAAATAAACGCCCCGCATTGTCGGGGCGTTTTCGTTCAGGCCTTGGCCTGAGTGCCGACAGCTGACACGTTTCGACTGGCCAAGGCCGTTACGCCATAGCCGATGATCGCGGCGAGTATTGAGCCGGTGAGGATTCCCATGCGGTCCATCCCGGCGAACTCGCTTTGCCCTGGCACGAACGCCAGTGAGCCCACGAACAGGCTCATGGTGAAGCCAATTCCACACAGAATCGACACCCCCAACACCTGACCCCAGTTTGCGCCGGTGGGCAAGGCGGCCATGCCCGTCTTGATGGCCAGCCACGTCAAGCCAAACACCCCCAGCGTCTTGCCCAGCAGCAGACCCAGCGCGATGCCCAAGGGCACGTGATGGGTGAAGCTCTCAAGAGTCACGCCGTTCAACGACACCCCCGCATTGGCGAACGCGAACAACGGCAGGATGCCGTAAGCCACCCATGGATGCAGCGTGTGTTCCAGCTGCTGCAAGGGAGACGGCACGTCTTTCGGGGTCTTCAATGGAATGCAGAACGCCAGGAGCACCCCCGCCAGCGTCGCGTGTACGCCGCTCTTGAGCACGCAGACCCACAGCACCAATCCGACCAGCAGATACGGCGCGAGCTTTGCGACACCCAGCCGGTTCATCGCGATCAACGACGCGATGGAGGCTGCCGCCAAGGTCAGGGACAGCGTGGACAATTCACCCGAATAGAACAGCGCGATGACGATGATTGCGCCCAGGTCATCAATGATCGCGAGGGCCATCAGGAACAGCTTGAGCGACACCGGAACGCGTTTGCCGAGCAGGGCCAGTACGCCAAGGGCGAAGGCAATGTCGGTGGCCATGGGGATCGCCCACCCACCCAGCGCTGCGGGATTGTCCTGATTCAGCGCCCAGTAGAACAGCGCGGGCACTACCATGCCGCCAATCGCGGCAGCACCCGGCAGAACGATCTGCGAGGGACGAGAAAGGTGCCCCTGAATCACTTCGCGCTTGACCTCCAGCCCGATCAACAGAAAGAACAGCGCCATGAGGCCGTCGTTGATCCACAGGAGTGAGGGTTTGGCGATCTTCAAGGCGCCGATCTGTGCGACGACGGGCACGTCCAGAAAACCGTTGTAGAGCCAGGACAACGGCGAGTTATTGATGATCAGGGCGAAGGCAGCCGCAGCGATCAACAACAGACCGCCAGCCGCTTCGAGCTGGAAGAAACGTTTGAATGTATTGCGGACGGGCAAGGTCACTCTCCATGGACATGCGCAAAAGGAGCGACACCGTACCCTGTGTTCTTATGTCTGAAAACAAAAGTTATATTCGATTTTGTTATTAAAAATCGATATAAAACCTGTATACAACAGATCTGTAATTTTAGTTACAAGATGCTGCGAGGCTTGAGGGGTGTGGGTTGTAGGAATTTTCTGATTTTTGAACGAAAACTTCGGAGTTGTCTCACACGCATGATTCTGTGGAAGCGAATTCATTCGCGATTTGCCAGTACAGACAGTACATCTCTATCGCCTGACACATTTTTCGCGAATGAATTCGCTCCTACAGGTGATACCGCGTCCTCAGGGAACAGGGCGCTATCGGTTAATCAACAATCCCCAACACGCTCTTGGCCAACGCCTCGGCAATGCGAATCCCGTCGACACCTGCCGACATGATCCCACCGGCGTAACCCGCGCCTTCACCGGCAGGGAACAGGCCTTTTACGTTGAGGCTTTGCATGTCCGCGCCACGGGTGATGCGCAGCGGAGACGAGGTGCGGGTTTCGATGCCTGTCAGTATTGCGTCGTGCTGCGAGAAGCCTTTGATCTGCTTGTCGAACGCGGGCAGCGCTTCACGGATGGCTTCGATGGCAAAGGCGGGCAGGGCGTCTGCCAAATCAGTCAGTTTCACGCCGGGCTTGTAGGAAGGCTCGACTTCGCCCAGTTGAGTCGAGGCCTTGCCAGCGATGAAATCACCGACCAACTGCGCAGGGGCTTCGTAGTTTTCGCCGCCCATGATGTAGGCGTGGGATTCCAGCCGCTCTTGCAGCTCGATACCGGCCAATGGGCTGCCCGGATAATCTTCGTCCGGGGTGATGCCGACCACGATGCCCGAGTTGGCGTTGCGCTCGTTGCGCGAATACTGGCTCATGCCGTTGGTGACGACGCGATTTGGCTCAGACGTCGCGGCCACCACGGTCCCACCCGGGCACATGCAGAAGCTGTAGACCGAACGGCCGTTCTTCGCGTGGTGCACCAGTTTGTAATCGGCGGCGCCGAGTTTCGGATGACCGGCGTATTTGCCCAGTCGCGCACGGTCAATCAGGCCCTGTGGGTGTTCAATGCGGAAGCCCACCGAGAACGGCTTGGCTTCCATGTACACGCCACGGCCGTGCAGCATGCGGAACGTGTCACGGGCGCTGTGGCCGAGCGCGAGGATCACGTGTTTCGAGTCGATACGCTCGCCGTTGCCCAGCATGACGCCCTGCAACTGGCCGTCTTCGATCAGCACGTCGGTGACCTTCTGTTCGAAGCGCACTTCACCGCCCAGCGCGATGATCTGCTGGCGCATGTTTTCCACCACGCCGGTCAGGCGGAAGGTGCCGATGTGGGGTTTGCTGACGTACAGAATTTCTTCCGGCGCGCCCGCTTTCACAAACTCGTGCAGCACTTTGCGGCCGTGAAATTTCGGGTCCTTGATCTGGCTGTAGAGCTTGCCGTCCGAGAACGTGCCTGCGCCGCCTTCACCGAACTGCACATTCGATTCGGGGTTGAGCACGTTCTTGCGCCACAAGCCCCACGTGTCCTTGGTGCGCTGACGCACTTCCTTGCCGCGTTCGAGGATGATCGGCTTGAAGCCCATCTGGGCCAGTAGCAGCCCGGCGAAAATGCCGCACGGGCCGAAACCGACCACCAAGGGCCGCTCAGCCAGATCAGCCGGGGCATGGCCAACGACTTTGTAGCTGACGTCCGGGGCCGGGGTGACGTGTTTGTCGTGGCTCAGGCGTGTGAGCAACGCGGCCTCGTCACGGACTTCGAAGTCGATGGTGTAGATGAATTGCAGTTCGCTGGATTTCTTGCGCGCGTCGTAGCTGCGCTTGAACAGGGTGAAATTCAGCAGCTCGGCACTGTCGATGCCCAGGCGTTGCAAGAGCGCAGGACGCAGCGCTTCGTCCGCGTGGTCCAGCGGCAGTTTGAGTTCGGTGATTCGTAACATTGAAAGGTCCGGTTTCGGGCCGCAGGATCGGCCCGGCAGCGTTACAAGAACCGGCGATTATAAGCCACATTGTCCTTGTAGGAGTGAGCTTGCTCGCGATAGCAGTATTTCAGCCACATGACCATTGACTGACGCACCGCTATCGCGAGCAAGCTCACTCCTACAGGTTTGGGTATCGCTGGCGCGTCAGTCGTTGCGCATGGCCCCGAAATACGCACACCCACGGCGTACCTGGCCATTGACCCGCAACTCGGCCGTCAGGTGCTGCACCGAGCCGTTGGCCGGGTCAACACAGCGCTGCGGGGCGACGTACAGCTCGACATGCTGGTCGTTGGCATCGGTCACCAGATTGAAGCGGCCCTCTGGCAGTTGCTCTTCCAGATACGGCACGGCAAATGGCTCCATGCCTTCACGTTCGAGCACCAGACCCTTGCCGCTGGCGTTGAGGTTCCATTTCGGGCCGTTGCCGCTGGCATGAATGGTCAGGCGTTTGAAGTTGGCATCTTCGCAGGCACCGTTCGGGCGCTCGACGCGATAGAGCTGGTAGACATCGGCCTGTCCGTCACTGCCCTGCGCCCGACTTGCGACGAAGTTGCCGCGCACATCAGCGAACGCCTTGCCGCTTTTGTCCACCACGGAGGCGGCTTCCTGCAGCACGCCGGTGTTGCCTTTGTCAGTGACGGCATAGCGACGTTGTTCGTTGCAGGGTTCGAAAAACAGTTTGCCGTTATCGCCGCTGAGCGTGCCTTGCATGCGGATCATGCCGGCCTTGGAGACCGAGGCTGGCTCGGTGTGCGAGGGCAGCAACTGACAGCCCGCGAAAACAGGCAGGAGGGCGAACATCAGGACGGAACGAGCAGCGAACATGGGGCGGTCTCCAGACAAGTGCCGCCACGTTACTCAGGCTGCTCGCGCATCACAAGAGGGGATTAGCCGACGTGATACGTCTGGCCAGTCTGCAGGCCTTCGACGCTTTTGGCGTAGGCCAGCGCGACGTCCGCACCCGACACCGGTTTGAAACCCCGGAAGTAGGGTGCGTAGGCGCCCATGGCTTCGATCAACACGTTCGGACTCACCGAGTTGACCCGCATGCCCCGTGGCATCTCGATGGCCGCTGCGCAGACGAATGCGTCGATGGCGCCGTTTACCAGGCTGGCCGAGGCGCCGGTGCGGATCGGGTCGTGGCTGGTGATGCCGGTGGTGAAGGTGAACGAGGCGCCGTCGTTGGCGAATTCGCGGCCGATCAGCAGCAGGTTGACCTGACCCATGAGCTTGTCGCGCAGGCCCAGCGCGAACGAGTCTTCGGTCATGTCGGCCAGTGGTGCGAAGGTGACGTTCCCGGCCGCGCAGATCAATGCGTCGAAAGGACCTACCCGTTCGAACAGTTTGCGGATCGACGCGCTGTCACTAATATCGACGTGCTCGTCACCGCTGTTTCGGCCGATGCGAACGATGTCGTGGCGTGGCGCCAGTTCTTTCTCAATGGCCGTGCCAATGGTTCCGCCAGCGCCAATCAGTAGAATTTTCACAGTGCAGTCCTTCCGTTAATGGATCAGGCGCTCAGTGTGAGCTGCCTTTTCCCACAGATAAATGGGCTAAACGGCATTCCCGGTTTGTCAGAAAGGAAACAATCATGAGCGAAATGGACGATCTGGCGGCGTTTGCCCTGCTGGTCGAAGCCAACAGCTTCACCCTGGCGGCCCAATGGCTGGACACCAGCACCAGCCAGCTGTCCAAGCGCATCAGCAAGCTGGAAAAGAGCTTCGGCGTGACGCTGTTGCATCGCACCACCCGGAGCCTGACGCTGACCTCGGCAGGGGCGATTCTGCTGCCCGAAGCGCGGGCGTTGGTGGCCCAGCGGGATCGTGTGCGTGACGCGATGGCGTACCTGAGCGAGAGCCTGGTAGGCGCGGTGCGGCTGACGGTGCCGGTCTCACTGGGCGAGACGTTTTTCGAGGGGCTGCTGACCGAGTTCAGCGCGAAATACCCCGACGTACAGGTCGAACTGGACCTCAACAATCAGTTCCGCGACATGCGCCGGGACGGGTTTGACCTGGGGATTCGCTCCAGTGTCGGCATCGACGAGCGCCTGGTGGCCAAGCCGCTGTTGTCGCTGCAAGAACTGACCTGCGCCAGCCCTGCGTACCTTGAACAGCACGGCAAACCGCAATCCCCCGAAGCGCTGCGGGTGCATCGCTGCCTGCTGAACAGCCACTACGCCGGTCGCGAGACGTGGGTGTATCACCAGAACCACGAATTGAGCCGGGTGAACGTACGGGGGACCTTTGCCAGTAATCACTATGGGTTGCTGAAGAGGGCGGCGTTGGTGGGGGCCGGGATTGCGCGCTTGCCATCGTACATGGTTCACGATGAATTGCATGACGGGCGGTTGGAGTGGCTGTTGCGCGATTATCAGACGCCGGTGTCGTCGCTGTACCTGGTGCACCCGTTCGAAGGGCACTTGCCGAGGCGGATTCAGGTGATGGCGGAATATCTGACGGAATGGTTCGAGCGCAGTACGGCGGCGTTGGAGAAGCTTTGAAGTGATGGGTTAGAGAAGAGGCGTGTCAGGCGAACCGCTTCGCTGCCGTCGTACCTCCGGCGTCTCCCACAAGATTTGTGGCGTTACGCAGAGGGCGATCGACACGGCATTGTCGGAAAGTGCCACAGATTTTCGATCCACTGCATCACCTGTGGGAGCCGCCGAAGGTACGACGGCAGCGAACGCGGTGTGTCAGTCGATACCTCTATAACTGACGCACCGCTTTCTCAAGCAAACGCGCTCTGTCACCCGCCCAGATACGCATCCCGCACTTTCGGATCGACCAGCAACTCGGCGCCCGTGCCCTGCATTACCACCCGGCCGTTTTCCAGCACGTAGGCGCGGTCGGCGATTTTCAGGGCCTGGTTGGCATTTTGCTCGACCAGGAACACGGTCACGCCTTCACGTCGCAGCTGTTCGACGATCTCGAAAATCTGCTGAATGATGATCGGCGCCAGACCCAGTGACGGCTCGTCGAGCAGCAGCATTTTTGGCTTGCTCATCAACGCACGGCCAATGGCGAGCATTTGCTGTTCGCCGCCGGACATGGTGCCGCCGCGCTGGTTGAAGCGTTCCTTCAGGCGCGGGAACAGTTCCAGGACTTTGTCCATCTGCTCCTGATAATCACCCTTGTCGGTGAAGAATCCCCCCATGGCCAGGTTCTCTTCGACGGTCAGGCGGGCGAACACACGACGGCCTTCCGGCACCACCGCGATGCTCTTGCGCATGATCACCGACGACTCCAGACCGACCAGCTCTTCGCCCATGTAGCGAATGCTGCCGCTGTGAGCGCGCGGCGAACCGCACAGGGTCATCAGCAGGGTGGACTTGCCCGCACCGTTGGCGCCGATCAGGGTGACGATCTCACCCTGTTGCACATCGATGCTGACGCCATGCAGCGCCTGAATCTTGCCGTAGAAGGTGGAAACGTTGTCGAACTGCAGCATTTACGCTTCCCCCAGGTAGGCTTTGATCACTTCAGGATTGTCACGGATCTGCTCGGGCGTACCGTCGGCCAGAGGCGTGCCCTGGTTGATCACCACGATGTGGTCGGAAATGCTCATGACCAGCTTCATGTCGTGCTCGATCAGCAACACCGTGGCGTTGTGTTCGTTGCGCAGCACGCCGATCAGCGCTTTCAGGTCTTCGGTTTCCTTGGGGTTCAGACCGGCGGCCGGTTCGTCGAGCATGAGGATGCGCGGGCGCGTCATCATGCAGCGGGCGATTTCCAGGCGGCGTTGCTGACCGTAGGCCAACGTACCGGCAGGGCGGTTGGCGAAGGCTTTCAGGTCGACGGCTTCGAGCCAGTGCTCGGCGTATTCCATGGCCTCGCGCTCGCTGCGACGGTAGGCCGGGGTCTTGAACAGCCCGGACAGGAAGTTGGTGTTCAGGTGACGGTGCTGGGCCACCAGCAGGTTCTCGACGGCCGTCATTTCCTTGAACAGGCGCACGTTCTGGAAGGTTCGCACCACGCCTTTGCGGGCGATTTCGTGACCGGCCAGGCCTTGAATCGGCTCGCCGTCCAGCAGGATGGTGCCCGCCGTCGGTTTGTAAAAACCGGTCAGGCAGTTGAATACCGTGGTCTTGCCGGCGCCGTTCGGGCCGATCATCGACACGACCTGTTTCTCGTTGACGGTCAGACCCACGCCATTGACCGCCAACAGGCCGCCAAAGCGCATGCTCAAGCCCGAGGCTTGCAGAAGTGGGCGGCTCATCAGCGTTCCCCCTTGAGTTTCATGACGGGACGCTGCATTGGCAGGAAACCCTGAGGACGCCAGATCATCATCAGCACCATCAAGGCGCCGAAGCCCAGCATGCGGTATTCGCTGAATTCGCGAAGCAGTTCAGGCAGCAGGATCATCACGACCGCCGCGAGAATCACGCCCAGCTGAGATCCCATGCCGCCCAATACCACGATGGCGAGGATGATCGCCGATTCCAGGAAGGTGAACGATTCCGGGGTGATCAGCCCTTGGCGCGCGGCGAAGAAGCTGCCGGCGAAACCGGCGAACGCAGCACCCAGGGTGAACGCGGAAAGCTTGATCACGGTCGGGTTCAGGCCCAGCGCGCGGCAGGCGATTTCGTCTTCACGCAGCGCTTCCCACGCACGGCCGATCGGCATGCGCAGCAGGCGGTTGATGACGAACAGCGCCAACAGCGCCAGCAGCAGGGCGATCAGGTAGAGGAAGATCACCTTGTTGATGGAGTTGTATTCCAGGCCGAAGAACTCGTGGAACGTCTGCATGCCTTCAGCGGCTTTACGCTCAAAGCTCAGGCCGAACAAGGTCGGTTTTTCGATGTTGCTGATGCCGTTCGGACCGCCGGTGATGTCGGTCAGGTTACGCAGGAACAGGCGGATGATTTCCCCGAAACCGAGGGTCACGATCGCCAGGTAGTCACCACGCAGTCTTAGCACCGGGAAGCCCAGCAAGAAGCCGAAGGTCGCCGAGGCCAGACCGGCCAGGGGCAGGCAGATCCAGAAACCGAAGCCGAAGTAGTGTTGCAGCAGCGCGTAGGTGTAGGCGCCGACGGCGTAGAAGCCGACGTAACCCAGGTCAAGCAGGCCCGCCAGACCGACCACGATGTTCAGGCCCAGGCCCAGCATCACGTAGATCAGGATCAGGGTCGCGATGTCCACCGCGCCGCGCGAGCCGAAAAACGGCCAGATCAGGGCGACGACCACGATGGCACCGAGGAACCAGCGCTGGGTCGATGGCAGGGTCAGGAAATTGCTGGCCTTGTCCGACACCAGTTGGGTTTGAGGGCGCGAACGCCACATGGCACTGATCTGTTCGTTGAACAGCACGCGCAGGAACATCAGCAATGCAGCGGCGAAGATCACCAGCACGGTCGTGGTGCTGGCGCCGACAACCGCCAGATTGACACCGACGATGTCCAGTTTGAGCCCGAGGATCGGGTAGGCAACCAGCAGCACCAGTACAGCGCTGAACAGGGCCGATTTGAGATTCCTGGTCATACTTTTTCAACCTCCGGACGGCCGAGCAGGCCGGTTGGCCGGAACAACAACACCAAGACAAGAAGACCGAACGCCACCACATCCTTGTACTGGTCGCCGAAAATATCGGCGCCAAACGCTTCAGCCACACCCAGCACCAGACCGCCGAGCATCGCGCCCGGGATACTGCCGATACCGCCCAAAACCGCTGCGGTGAAGGCCTTGATGCCGACCAGGAATCCGGCGTTGGGGTTGATCACGCCGTACTGCATGCTCAGCAGTACCGCAGCGACCGCCGCCAGCGCGGCACCGATGACGAAGGTCAGGGCGATGATGTTGTTGGTGTTGATCCCCAGCAGGTTGGCCATCTTGATGTCCTCGGCGCAGGCGCGGCAGGCGCGGCCCAGGCGGGAGCGGGAGATGAACCAGGTCAGGCCGAGCATGGCGATGACGGTCACGATGAAGATCAGGATCTGCATGTACGAGATCACGACTTCATGGGTGCTGGCGCTGCCGAACACGAAGTTGCCGGGAATCAGGTTGGGGATCGATTTGTCTTTGGAATCCTGCGACAACAACACCGTGTTCTGCAGGAAGATCGACATGCCGATCGCGGAAATCAGAGGGATGAGGCGATTGCTGCCACGCAACGGACGGTAGGCAACCCGTTCGATGGCGTAACCGTAGGCACTGGTCACCACGATACTGGCGACGAACGCTGCGGTAATCAGCAGCGGCAGATTATCCAGGCCCAGCATGGTCAGGCCCGCGAGGGCGATGAACGCCACGTACGAACCGATCATGTACACCTCGCCGTGGGCGAAGTTGATCATGCCGATGATGCCGTAGACCATTGTGTAGCCGATGGCGATCAAGGCATAAGTGCTGCCAATGGTCATGCCATTAACCAGCTGTTGGAAAAAATGATAGAGATCTATCTCGGGCATTGCCGCGCTCCTAAAAACCTTGGCGGTGTTTCACTGGTTGAGTCTTTTTCCCGCTCGCGCGTTGTGATCTACGTCCGCGTCCGGCACGAGCCCAGTGATTCACTGGTGCGGTTTCAAGATGTTCAGGGCATCAGGATTCTTGTGAAATCCCGCGTCCCAGCTAAAACAAAGCCCACTGCGGTTGCAGTGGGCTCCGGGTAAGCATGAAGGTTGTGATTACTTCACAGGGGCTTCAGTCTTGGTGCCATCTTTGTGCCAGGTGTAAACGACGAATTTGAAGTCTTTCAAGTCACCCTTGGCGTCGAAAGACAGATCGCCGGTAGGAGTCTTGAAGGTACCGGCGTGGATGGCGGCTGCCACTTTGGCGGTGTCTTCGGACTTGGCGGTCTTGATGCCTTCGGCGATCACTTCAACAGCGGCGTAGGCCGGGAATACGAAAGGACCGCTCGGGTCTTCTTTCTTCGCCTTGAATGCGTCAACCAGCGCCTTGTTCGAAGGGTCTTGGTCGAAGGATTTCGGCAGGGTCACCAGCAGGCCTTCGGAAGCGTCCTGAGCGATCTGCGAGATGGAAGCGTTGCCCACGCCTTCTGGGCCCATGAAGCCGGCTTTCAGGCCTTTTTCCTGTGCTTGACGCAGGATCAGACCCAGCTCTGGGTGGTAACCGCCGTAGTAGACGAAGTCGACGTTGGCTTGCTTCATTTTGGCGATCAGCGACGAGAAGTCCTTGTCGCCGGCGTTGATGCCTTCGAACAGGGCGACTTTGACGCCGTCTTTTTCCAGGGTTTGTTTAACGGCAGTGGCGATACCTTCACCGTACTGCTGTTTGTCGTGGATCACAGCGACGATCTTCGGCTTGACTTGCTTGGCGATGTATTCGCCAGCAGCCGGGCCCTGGGCGCTGTCCAGACCAATGGTACGGAACACCAGCTTGTAGCCACGCGCGGTGATTTCCGGGCTGGTGGCGGCTGGGGTGATCATGATCACGCCTTCGTCTTCGTAGATGTCGGACGCTGGCTGAGTGGAGCTGGAGCACAGGTGGCCGACCACGAATTTCACGCCGTCGTTGACCACTTTGTTGGCGACCGCGACCGCTTGTTTAGGGTCACAGGCGTCATCGTATTCAACGGCTTCGAGCTTCTTGCCATCCACGCCGCCTTTGGCGTTGATTTGCTCGATGGCCATTTTGGCACCGCTGAACTGCATGTCGCCGTATTGGGCAACCGCGCCGGTTTTCGGGCCGGCGATGCCGATCTTGATGGTGTCAGCTGCGAACGAATGGCTGGCAACCCCCGCCAGAACCAGTGCGGCAAACAGCTTGGAAATCTGATTAATACCCTTAGTCATGATGCTCCACTCTTGCGTTTGTAGTTTTTATAATCCTGACGGCCAAAGCTGCAGGACCGGATTGATTGATCCAGGCCACACCCCCGGCAACTGTACCGGAACAGTTTAGAGCGCCGGTCGAGCGCTTGAAAAGCTGGCTGCAGGGGGCAAAACCTGTTGATGTCGCTTAATCGAAAGAAAGATACATAATCAAGCCGGCCGATTCCCCAACCGGGTCACCTTTCTATCGGCTTGAGCGAAGTTCTCTGCAATCAATCACTTGTATCCGGGTTTGTGCGTGGGAAAGGCGGCGGTATCATTTACGCCGATTTTCCAAACGGTGAAACCCATGACGCAAGAACCTAGCACCCTCTATGCCAAATTGCTTGGCGAAACGGCTTCTATTACTTGGAAGGAACTCGAACCGTTCTTTGCCAAGGGTGCCCTGTTGTGGGTCGAGCAATCGCAGGATTTGATCGCCGTGGCCGAAGCATTCGCCGAAAACGCTGAGCTGAAAGTGGCTGCCTGGCTGAAGAGCGAGGAAGTCAGCAAGCTCTCTGAATCAACGGCTTTGGACCTCCTGACCCGCGATCCGGCGTTGTGGGCGGTCGTCGTTGCGCCTTGGGTGTTGATCCAGGAAAGGGCGTGATCAGTGATCGTGTGCATTTTTGGTGCGCAGAATGATGGCAAAGTGGGTAGGTCGGTAACTTTAAGTGTGGTGAGGTAGCAGGTCTTGTCTGGATTGAGATCATTACTTTGATGCCCTTCGGGCCTATCGCGAGCAAGCTCACTCCTGCATCTGTTTAAACGTGCCATGGCCTGATGGACCGAGTCGTTAGCCTTGGTGTTCGCCGCACAATTTCAAGGCTTGCTCAAAAAGCTGGTAACTCGATCCATTAGGATGCGGCACGTTGCAAACGATGTAGGAGTGAGCTTGCTCGCGATAGGCCCGACAGGGCATCAATGCAGCAATATCAACTCAACCCCTCACCCCAGATACCCCGTCTTGCCCGTGTGCTGGTTCAGCGAAATAACCCGCGTCTTTCCAATCCGGTGACGGTAAATCTCTCGCAGGTATTTCACCGCTTTCTTCACGCTCTCGCGGGAAATGCGGATGTCGTTGATCGAGATGAACCGCGCCTTGTCGTCGATCAGCTCGCGGTATTTCTTCTCGTACATCGGTTTGATCGCGTACCAGTTGGTGTCCAGGATCTTCGCCGGGTTTTCGTATTCGTTGAGCAGGTCGTCGATGCGTGCCTCGTCGAACTCATCGCTCATGATGAAATCCAGAATCGAGTTGTCCAGCGTGTCATCGAAGCGATACGGCTGTTTGGCGAAACAGCGCTTGATGAAGGCCACGATCAGCGTCAGGAAGTCGTCCGACAGGCACGGGCTCTTGGCGATCAGGGTGGTCAGCGACAGGTTGGCCGACGCACCGATCACCAGCGCGTAACGCTTGAGCGTCGTGTTGGGGAACAGGCTGTTGAGGTGCGTCTTCAACCGGTTCAGGTCCATGTACGACAGCTTGTAATCCTTGGGCAGCGAAACGATCGACACCACCGACGAGCAGTTCTTGAAGAAATGCAGATCGTGCAACGCCGCCGCGTCATACCCCGACGCCTTGTACTGCTCCAGCGCCGCGCGATAGCGTCGTGACTCGATGGGCAGCAGGCTGATGCCCTCGATGGCCTGAGTCATTTTGTTGAAGTGCGGCAGGTCGATGGAGCGGAAGAACAGGTCGTCGATGTCCAGGCGCGGCGGCTCTTTCTCAAACAGCTTGAGCTTGTCCGAGCCCGGCAGCGGCGTCTCCGGGACCACCGACTCGGCGTAGGCAATCGCCACAGGGCCCGCCAGGCTCATGAACAGGTCGTTGGCATCCAGGCGAATGGTCTCGCCGATGTCTATCCCTGCACGCCGGAAGTAATTCTGGTCGTAGTCCGTGGTGACGGCCTGCGCTGTCAGAATGTTGAAAATCTGCTGTGAGATGTACTGGTTGGCGTGACGTTCCATCGCATTGACGTCGATGTTCTCGATGGTCCCGTCATCGCTTTCTTCGGCGTAGCGCATGATGTCGTTGGAGATCAGCATCATCGCGTTCCACGGGCGAATACGGCCCATGACGCTGGCTTCGCTGCTGTCTTCGTTCTCGAAGTTGTACGAGAAGTCCCACTCTTCTGCCAGGTACTTGCAGAGCAACCGTCCGGCGTTGATGTGCAGGGCTTCAGACATTTCGCTGCGATGGTCGGAGATGTTCGGCAACACGCAGATGCCACTGGTGAAAATCGGCTCGAACACAAAAGAGCGCCCCCGCTTGCCATCGTTTTCGCTGGCAGGCTTGGTGTCAAAGGTCTTGTTCATGTACGAGAACTGCTGCGCCAGGCCAAATTCCGAGGCCATGCCCGAACCCGTGCCGCCCCCCGCGCTGAAAATGTAGAAATACAGCCGCGACTGGTTCGCCTTGATGCCGCAGGAATCGATCAGGTAGGAGTGGATCAGCTTCCAGTCCGCGCTGGAAAAGTGGTCGGTGTCTTTGTTCAGGATGATCTTGGCCAGGTACTGACCCAGAATCGGCGCGTTGCCCGCACCCCCGGCGTGGACTTCAGAGAGGTCCATGATCTTCATCTTGGAGTAGTCCTTGATGAAGCCGCTTTTGTCGCCTTTGCGCGAGAAGCGGATGCGCCCGGCGATGTCCTTGTCCAGATCGCCGAGCATCACCAGCGGCTCGACCAGAAACACCGGCTTGCTCGACTTGTTCTGCCCCAGACGCAGGTTGTTGCGAATCCAGCGGGCAGGGCTGTAGCCCTTGTCGTCGCGCAGACGTTCGTCGTTGTTCAGTTGGTTCAGGTAAAACGTGCGGGCGTTGTAGACCAGTTCAGCGACGTCCAGCGCGATGTTGGAACCGCAACGTCCCAGTCCGATCAGGCAAACGGACGGGAATTGTTGGTCGGCGCGGTTTTCCGTTTCTTCGAAGTGAATCGATGGCGGAAATACCATGTCACGCAAGCCGTCGAGGTTGTCGAGGATGCGATCCGTGTCGGTTTCAGTGAAGTAGAGATACGACTGCGCGGGCACGGGCTGCGGTCGATAATCGACGGGTGGCAACGCGCTGTGCTCGTTGAGTACGGTTTGCAGAAGTTCGGATACTGCGCCTGCAGCCTCGGTTTTATGGGTCATTGCACGCCACGCCTGAAGGACGACGCAGGGGTGTCAACGCGCCATCACCAAAAAGAAAACCCGACTGTACAGTGGGCTATCGGCAACGAGCGATAGGGCCCAACCCTAGCGCCGTCTAAGGGATTCCCCTTGCTGATCGGCGTGATGGCGGGCGACTTGAACGTTCAGCCCTCGATGTGAGGACTGCTTCACACGCTCAGCGTTGTGGGCGAGAACGAAAGCGATCGGGGCGTGGATGTTCGGTTTCTCGCAGGCCTTCCTCGGTAATGGGCTGGCCGACGGTCATTTCCACTGCTTCCAGGAGGTGAGTGGACGGCCAGAGTTGCGAGGGCTGGCGCTGATTGAGTTGCTGTACCAATGGCTTGAGTGTCTCCAGCGGCACAGGTCTGCTGAAGAGGTAGCCCTGGACGAAATCGCAGCCGTATTCGCTCAGGAATTCCAGCTGTGCCGGCGTCTCGACGCCCTCGGTCACCACTTTGAGGCGCAACGTGTGGGCCATGACGATGATCGCCTGGACGATTTCCATGTCTTGCGGGGATTTGGGGATGTCGATGATGAACGAACGGTCGATCTTCACAGTGTCCAGCGGCAGACGCTTGAGGTAGGCGAGTGAAGAATAGCCTGTCCCGAAATCGTCGATGGACAAGGCCACGCCCAGCTTGCGGATTTCGTTGAGCAGCAAAACCGTGTTGCTGATGTTGCCCATCAACGCGTTTTCCGTGACCTCCAGTTCCAGCCGTTGTGGCGCCACACCCGCCTCCTTGAGCGCCGAGTCCATCTCTTGCACCAGTTCCTCGCGAGCGAGGTTCAGCGCCGAGCAGTTCACGGCAATCACAAGGTGTTCAAAGCCGTTGTCACAGAGTTGCGCCAAATCCTGGCAGGCGCGGCGCAAGACCCAATTGTCCAGATCGGCGATCAAGCCGTTGGTTTCAGCAATCGTGATGAAACGATCCGGGGTCAACAGGCCTTGAGTCGGGTGCTGCCAGCGGACCAAGGCTTCCAGTTTGGCAACGTGACCGGTGCGCAGATCAACGATGGGTTGGTAATACAGTTGCAGGCCCTGTCCTTCGGTCAACGCATGGCGCAGCTGTTCTTCAAGGTGCAGCTCCATGCTGGCGCGGGTTTTCAGGCTTTCATTGAAAAAGTGCAGGGTGTTACGGCCATTGCCCTTGGATTGGTACAAGGCCAGGTCAGCGTGCTTGAGCAGCTCATCGCAGGTCTCACCGTCCTCGGGAAACACGCTGATGCCGATGCTGGTGCTCATCACCATGCGCCTGCCGTTCAAGGCGATGGGGTCTTTCATTTTGGCCATGACCCGGTGCGCCATGTGTCGCGCTTCCTCGACGTTTTCCAGCTCGATGAGAATGCAGAATTCGTCACCCCCGAAACGTGCCACCACGTCATTGGCCCGGGTCGCGCCCCGGATGCGGTCGGCAATGACTGTCAGCAGCTCGTCGCCCGCGTCGTGCCCCAGACTGTCGTTGATCCGCTTGAAATGGTCGACGTCGAGAAACATCACAGCCAGCTTGCCGTGCGCCTGCTTCTGTTCCGTCAGGCGTTCGGCAAAGATCTGGTTGAACCCGCGACGGTTGATCAGGTTGGTCAGGGCGTCGTAGTGGGCGACCTGTTGCAATGACGCCCGCGCCTGATCGAGCTGGCTCAGCAAAGCGTTGACCCTGGCAAGGTCGCGTTCCTTGGCTTGCAGCTTCTTGTCTGCCAGGGCGGCACTGATGCTGCCCGCGATGATCAGCAACACAATCAATGCGATGGTGAGGCTGAGTTGCAGACTGTTGCCCGTGGCATGCATCTCTATCGGCATGTCGTCAGGCACCCTCAACTGCAAGGCCCACATGCCCATGAAGTGCGTGGCTACGATCCCTGCACCCAGCACCAGGCTCGCACCGTATTTGAGCAACTGATGCCGGGTGCCGCTGCCTTTACGCAGACGAATGGCCAGCACCAGCGCGGTCAGACTGCTGGCAATGGCGACCACGATTGAACCTGCGAAGCGCCACGGTTCGTAATACTGCGTGGCGCTCGAACGCATGGCCGACATCCCGAGGTAATGCATGGCGATAATCCCCAGGCCGATGCACACCGAGGCGACCAGGTATTGACTGACGCGCAACCGCGGATGGCCGAGGGCTTCCATGGCCACCATGCCGGAGACCAGGGCAATGGCCAGTGATGCGATGGTGACGGGGAGGTCGTAATGCATGTCCAGTGGGGCCTGGAAGGACAGCATGCTGATGAAATGCATGGCCCAGATGCCAACGGCCAGACACAGCGACCCGAGGGCGCGCCAGCGAAGGCGTGCGTTCACGCGGTCCACGTGGCCGACGCGCTCGGCGATGCTCAGCGTTGCGAAGCTGGCGGCGCAGGCCACCACGTAAGCGAGGACGATGAGGCCGGGATTATGAGTGCCATGAAGCATCATTCCGCCATGCGCGGGCATCGACGTCAAAAAATGCAAACCCAGCCAATCCATAGCACGCTCCATGTGTTCACTGCTGGAGATACCTCAGTCTGGGCAACTGATGGCACTTTGCGATGATTATAGGAGTCGCCTATTTTTAAACACCCATAGAGGGACGGACGTACCAACTATTTCGCAATAACCGTTATCGCGAAAGGTTCTATGCACAGGCGACGATCAGTGATGTGACTTTGCCACTGTCCATCGGTTCCACCGGTAATAAACCGAATGCTGCACGGGCGGCGTCACAGTCGGGGTTGTGCACGCCGTCAGTCCATGAAGCCTCGAATTCCCGGCAGGTGCTGGAGCGTTTTTCATAGATCGAGCACCGTGTGCCTTGGCCCACTTCGCCTTGCAGGGCTGTGCAGCGCGGCGATTTGCAGTCGGTGCCGAGCATTGCCACGCGGCTCGGGCTGATGCTGCTGACCCATTCGTCGGGCACTGTCCCACCAGCGGATTCGCAATCACCCCAATAAAAAGACACGCGAAAGTGTGAACAGCAGGCACCACAATTCAGGCACGGACTGACGTCGGACATGGATGTAAACCGGAGAATGGATCAGCGAGGGGGGGAGCGATCCGGCGCTATTCTAGGCTTCCGGATGGCGTTGGGAAGTGGGGGGCGAAAATATAATTCGGCGGGCAGAGGTAGAGCGACAGGGGCCATGTTCAGGGTGCTGAAACGATGGGCGGGTATCAGTTTGGCGAATGATCCAAGACAGTTTCGATCAGCCTGACTAGATTCAGGGTCTCGGCGGGGGCGTCTGGCCCAACAACAATAAAAAGAGACGACACATGCATCATTCCACTCAAGCGACTAACGCGTGGCGCGTCCTGTTCCTGCTGTTTCTGGCCAACCTGTTCAACTTTTTCGACCGTACGATCCCGGCCATCATCATCGAGCCGATCCGCAAGGAATGGCTGCTGAGCGATTTTCAATTGGGCATCATCGGCACGGCTTTCACCCTGGTGTACGCCGTCGCCGGATTGCCGTTGGGACGCATGGCTGACAATGGCTCGCGCCGCAAATTGATGGGGTGGGGGCTGGCGGTCTGGAGCGGGCTGACGGCTGTGAACGGCCTGGTCGGCAGTTTCTGGACCTTCCTGTTGGTGCGCATGGGCGTGGGCATAGGCGAGGCGAGTTACGCACCTGCTGCCAACTCGCTGATCGGCGACCTGTTCCCCGCGCACAAACGTTCCCGCGCCATGGGCATTTTCATGCTCGGCTTGCCATTGGGCCTGTTGCTGGCGTTTTTCACCATTGGCGCGATGGTCAAGGCGTTCGACAGCTGGCGCGCCCCCTTTTTTATCGCCGCTGTGCCGGGGCTGATCCTGGCGGTGTTCATGTTCTTCATTCGCGAACCCGCCCGTGGTGCGGCTGAAAGTGTCGCGACCTCTCAAGAAAAAATCGACCGCCCGATTCGTCGCGTGCTGTCGATCCCGACGTTTCGCTGGCTGGTGCTGGCGGGGCTGGCGTTCAATTTCGCGACCTACGCCTGCAACTCGTTCATGGTCCCGATGCTGCAACGCTATTTTTTGCTGCCGTTGCAGGAAGCGGCAATGGCCACCGGGTTGATCGTTGGCGTGACGGGGTTGATCGGCCTGACGGCAGGGGGCTGGGTCGCGGACAAGCTGCATCAACGCTGGGCCAATGGTCGTCTGATGTTCGCGGCGGCGAGCATGACCGTTGCCTGCCTGTGCACCGGCTTCGCGCTGCATGCCGGGCGCATCGAGATCGGTCTGTTCGTCGCGGTGTTTAGCGTGGGCTGGCTGTTTTCCTACAACTTTTACACCTGTGTCTACACCGCGATTCAGGACGTGGTGCAGCCGCGTTTGCGTGCCACGGCGATGGCGCTGTTCTTCGCGGGATTGTATTTGCTGGGTGGTGGACTGGGGCCGGTGGTGGCAGGGTTGCTGTCCGATCATTTCGCCCACACAGCGATGGCCGCTGCACAGGTCGAGGAAGTGACCGAAGCGTTCAAGGCGGTGGGGTTGCATGACGCGATGATGTACCTAATTCCCGGCGCGTTGTTTTTCACGCTGGTGTTTCTGGTGATTGCGTCGAAATGCTTCAGCCGTGATGCGCGGCGGATGCGAGAGGGGATGGCGGCGGATGAGCCGGTTGCAGGCGGTGTGAAGCCGTCGGTGGCGTGAGCTGCGGGGGCGTGTGACTGTAGGAGCGTGGCTTGTCCCGCGATCGGCCGGGAACCGGTCGCAAAACCAGACAACACCGGTAGTGCTGATACACCGCGTTATCCGGTTTTGCTTGCGCTTCGCACAAGATCGCGGGACAAGCCACGCTCCTACAGGGTTTGCGATCGCCGCACGATCTCCGGCGAGTTGGGCTTAACCCGCGACCAACACTCGGATCGCTTCCAGGCGCAGCGCTGCTTTTTCCAGCATCGCCAGCCCCTGTTCACGCAGTTCGCGCAAGGCCGTGATTTCGCTGTCGCGCACGGTTGGGTTGACCGCTTGCAAGGCGGTCAGGCGCGCCAGTTCTTCATCGGTGTCTGCGGCCAGGCGACGCTGGGCGTCGGCCACGCGCTCGGCGTGTTTCGGCGCGATCTTGGCTTCACCGGCGTTGATCTGCGGGTTCAACACGTCACGCTGAGCCTGGATGAATTTGTTGGCGCTGGCGCGAGGCACGCTTTCCAACTGGTCATTCAGGGTGGTGAACGAGACGCGGCCCGACAGATCGTTCCCGTTGCCATCCAGCAGGCAGCGCAAGGCGGCCGGTGGCAGGTAGCGGCCCAGTTGCAGCGAGCGCGGGGCGACCACCTCACTGACGTACAGCAATTCCAGCAGCACGGTGCCGGGTTTCAGCGCTTTGTTCTTGATCAGCGCGACGGCGGTGTTGCCCATCGAGCCGGACAGCACCAGGTCCATGCCGCCTTGCACCATCGGGTGCTCCCAGGTAATGAACTGCATATCCTCGCGGGACAGCGCCTGATTGCGGTCGTAGGTGATGGTCACGCCTTCGTCGTCGCCCAGCGGGAAGCTGGCGTCGAGCATCTTCTCGCTCGGCTTGAGGATCAGGGCGTTTTCCGAATGGTCCTCGCTGTCGATGCCGAAGGCGTCAAACAAGGTTTCCATGTAGATCGGCAGGGTGAATTGATCGTCCTGCTCCAGAATCGCCTCGACCAGTGCATCGCCTTCGCCCGCGCCGCCGGAGTTGAGTTCCAGCAGGCGGTCACGGCCGGTGTGCAGCTCGCTTTCCAGACGCTCACGCTCGGCACGGGCTTCGGCGACCAGCGCTTGCCAGTCGTCTTCGTCGCCACCTTCCAGTTGTGGCAGCAGGCGCGGACCGAACTGGTGTTGCAGGGCGTTGCCGGTCGGGCAGGTATTGAGGAAGGCGTTCAACGCTTCGTGATACCACTGGAACAGGCGCTCTTGCGGGCTGGTTTCCAGGTACGGCACGTGCAGCTCGATGATGTGCTTCTGGCCGATCCGGTCCAGACGCCCGATACGCTGCTCCAGCAGGTCCGGATGCGCAGGCAGATCGAACAGCACCAGATGGTGCGAGAACTGGAAGTTACGGCCTTCACTGCCGATTTCCGAACAGATCAGCACCTGCGCGCCGAATTCTTCGTCGGCGAAGTACGCGGCGGCGCGGTCACGTTCCAGAATGTTCATGCCCTCGTGGAACACGGTGGCCGGGATGCCGGAGCGCACGCGCAGTGCGTCTTCCAGGTCCATCGCGGTTTCGGCGTGAGCGCAGATCACCAGCACCTTGACGCGCTTGAGCATCTTCAGCGTGTCGATCAGCCAATCGACGCGTGGGTCGAAGCGCCACCAGCGTTCTTCTTCACTGGTCTCGCCCTGAGCCTGGAAGCTGACTTCCGGGTACAGGTCGGCGTGTTCGCCAATGGGCAATTCGAGGTATTCGGCCGGGCACGGCAGCGGGTACGGATGCAGCTTGCGCTCCGGGAACCCTTGCACGGCGGCGCGGGTGTTGCGGAACAGCACGCGGCCGGTGCCGTGGCGGTCGAGCAATTCGCGGATCAGGCGGGCGCTGGCTTCGGTGTCGCCATCGGCCACAGCGCCCAACAGCGCTTCGCCTTCGGCCCCGAGGAAACCTTGAATGGTCTCGTGTGCCTTGGGCGAGAGGCGGCCTTGATCCAGCAGTTCCTGAACGGCTTCAGCCACCGGGCGATAGTTTTCGCTCTCGGCGCGGAAGGCTTTCAGGTCGTGGAAACGGTTCGGATCGAGCAGGCGCAGACGGGCGAAGTGGCTGTCCTGACCGAGTTGTTCCGGGGTCGCCGTCAGCAGCAGAACGCCGGGAATGACTTCGGCCAATTGCTCGACCAGCGAGTATTCCTGGCTGGCCTTCTCTTCATGCCAGACCAGGTGGTGGGCTTCGTCGACCACCAACAAGTCCCAGCCAGCAGCGAACAGCGCGTCCTGGGCCTTTTCGTCTTCGACCAGCCACTCCAGCGACACCAGCGCCAGTTGGGTGTCTTCGAACGGGTTGCTGGCATCGCTTTCGATGAAGCGCTCGGCATCGAACAGCGCGACCTGCAGGTTGAAGCGGCGGCGCATTTCCACCAGCCACTGGTGTTGCAGGTTTTCCGGCACCAGGATCAGCACGCGGCTGGCGCGACCCGACAGCAGTTGGCGATGGATGACCAGACCGGCTTCGATGGTCTTGCCCAGACCCACTTCGTCCGCCAGCAGCACGCGAGGGGCGATACGGTCGGCGACTTCACGGGCGATGTGCAACTGGTGAGCGATGGGCTGGGCGCGAACGCCGCCCAGGCCCCACAGCGAGGATTGCAGCTGGCGGCTGGTGTGCTCCAGCGTGTGGTAGCGCAGCGAGAACCAGGCGAGCGGATCGATCTGCCCGGCGAACAAGCGGTCGCTGGCCAGACGGAATTGAATGAAGTTGGAGAGCTGGGTTTCCGGCAGTGTCACCGGCTGGTTCTGCGCGTTGAGGCCGTGATAGACCAGCAGTCCATCGACATCTTCGACTTCGCGAACGGTCATCTTCCAGTTTTCGAAATGGGTGATGGTGTCACCCGGCGAGAACCGCACCCGCGTAAGGGGAGCGTTGCGCAATGCATACTGGCGGGTGTCGCCAGTGGCCGGATAGAGCACGGTCAACAAGCGGCCGTCCTGTGCCAGAACGGTGCCCAAACCCAGCTCGGCTTCGCTGTCGCTAATCCAGCGTTGCCCCGGTTGATACTGCTGCGCCATGCTGCCTGACTCCCGCCTTGAAAAAGCCGACTATGGTAACGGAACACGCCGCCCAGCCAAAGCGCTTGTGCGGCCCATGTTGTAAAAAGCCCCGCATTTATTGGGTATAAACCGCCGGACGGGCACTTGTTGCGAAAAACATAGTCGAAACTTCCCCGCATTACGGCTCAAGTCGACGAAACGGCAGCCGACAGCCTGATAACAGGAGACCATTACCATGCTGCCACCGCTGATCCCCTTGAGCGCGGCCCCCGTTACCTCGCAGCAGGACCCGGTCAAACCCACGCCTGACATCCCGCCTGTCGCGCCGGTGCAGCCGAGTTCCAGCGAGAGCACCATCAACATGGGCCAGCGCGACCCCGAGCAGGCTCAACTGCTGCTGCGCGAAGAGCAGCGCCGACAGCAACGGCGCCGTCGCGATCGACGTACGTCCGATCGTCATCCTGATCTCAATGAAGAGGAGGAAGGCGCACCGCCGGTTCACAGCGGCCCGGCGATTCCCGGTGATTTCCTGAACGCGGACAACACCGTGCCCGTGGTGCCGATCATCGATGATGAGCCACGTCAGGGGTTGTGGGTGGACCTGAAGGTGTGAGGTGCTGGTCAGCGCCGGTCCGATTGCGCATTATTGTCGCCATTGGGCATTCGAGAGCACCCCGTCATGAGCGATGAAAAACTGGTAGACCTGAGCGTCGAGCGCGCCAAGCGTGTTCACGACCTCAACGACAAGCGGCTCAACGAAGTGCGCCAGGCCTTCGAGCAGGCGATGCCGCTGGCCAAGGGCAAGAAGAAAAGCAAGAACAAGCCGAAAAAGCGCTAGCCCCCCTTTCCGTTCTCCCTCTGACCTGATCAATCTGCGCGTGCCTTCATTCAACGGTGCGGGGGATTGATGTGGGTCAATACTTCCCTGTCCGCCTCTGGCTAATCTGCACCCATTGAACAGATGACGGTGGGAGGGGCTTCCATGTTTCTCGATCATGCGGTGATAGCGGGTGTGGTCACGGTGATGCTGATACTGAGTTTTTTCGCAGCATTGGCACTGTTCATCTGGAGAGACTCGCGGACGCGCGGTGAAGATTGAGTCTCTTATAAAAAGAGCACGCAAGGCATTTGGGGCAACTTCGGTTGCCCATTTTTTTGAGTTTTTTTCGAGAAGGGCAGTGAGGCGGGGACACCGCAGAATTCCTGAGGGAGCGAATTGATTCGCGAGGATTCGATCAGGCAACCGAGATGGGTTGATTGTACCGGCCCATCGTCGGAATGCCGCCCAGAATGAATTCCCTCCCACAGTGGAGACCGTGCAGAGCCCCTGCATAGGGGCCAGGCAGGGGGGGGGAGAGCATCAGCCCACCGTAATCGCCGGCAATTCCGTCAAGCTGACGGTCTGTTCCTTGCGCGGCGCCAGGATCTCCGCCTCACCATCAACGACCAATTCTTCATCCTGGTTGAACACCCGTGTCGCGATCCGCACGCGAAACTTCGGCAGTTTTTCCAGAATCTCCAACCGCACGGTCAACGTGTCGCCGATCTTCACCGGTTTTTGAAAGCTCATCTGCTGACCGAGATAGATCGTGCCCGGCCCAGGCAACTCGCAGGCCACCGCTGCGCTGATCAGCGCGCCACTGAACATCCCGTGGGCGATGCGATCCTTGAACAGGGTCTTGGCCGCAAATTCCGCATCGAGGTGCACCGGGTTGCGGTCGCCGGACATTTCGGCGAACAGCTGAATGTGACGTTCTTCGACGGTCTTGCTGTAGCTGGCGGTCTGGCCGACTTCAAGGGCTTCGTACGGGGTGTTGGTGACTTCAGTCATGTGGCGGTCCTGTAACGTTTAAAAGAAATGAAAAGGCGTCATTCGCTGCGGGGTGGCCGGGGCTCCTTCAGCGCCTCTTCGAGCCAGGCGAGTAAATCATGAGTGACCTCCTCGCGGTTGGTCTCGTTGAGAATTTCATGCCGGGCCTGAGGGTAGATCTTCAGGGTCACGAACGGATGATGGGTCCCTGTCAGCGCCTCGGCCAGATCTTTGAGACGCTTGCCTTCGCTCACCGGATCACATTCGCCGCCCATGATCAGCATCGGCAGGCTTTTGTCGATCTGCGCCAGGTTCGACGTTTTGCTGATTTGCTGCAGGCCACGGAGCATGTCCAGCCAGAACTGATTGGTGCAGCGAAACCCACACAGCGGGTCGCTCACGTACTTGTCCACCTCATCCGGATCACGGCTGAGCCAGTCAAATGACGTGCGCACGGGCTTGAATTTCTGATTGAAGGAGCCGAACGATAGAAACTCCATCAGTGCACTGCGCCCGGTAGGTCCCTGACGCCAACGCTCCATGCGGGCCACGACCGCGGCGGTGCGATAAAGGGAAACCGGCTGGAAGTTCGAGCCACTGAGCACCGCGCCTTGCAGGCTGGCGCTGTGGTGCAGCAAGTACGCCAGAGCAATGTAACTGCCCATGCTGTGCCCCAGCAGAAACACGGGCACGTCTCCGTGACGCTCGCCAATCGTGGCATTCAGCAGGGCCAGATCGCCCACCACTTTGTTCCAGCCATCCTGATCGGCGTAATGCCCGAGAACGCCGTGGGCGGCGGTGCGGCCATGCCCGCGTTGGTCATGGGCGTACAGCGCAAAACCCGCTCCCGTCAGCGCGGAGCCAAGCCGCTCATAGCGTCCGCTGTGTTCCGCCATGCCATGGGACAGCATTACCACCGCCTTGGGATCGCCCAGCGGCAGCCACGCATTCACGTACACGCGGTGATGATCCGTGGTGTCCAGCCAAAAAGCATCATGTTTCATGGTGTTTCCCTGGCCTTGTATAAAATTGTCGCGAAATTGCGCTGTAGTCATCCTTATCCAGCAGTGTATAGCCGTTGCGGAATGACGGGCCGATCACCCGCGAGATTCACGTCATTGATGACGCCCGAGGGCCTATTTGCCTTCTTGGGGTTAGCTGCTAACGTCCGGCAATCACCCGCACCCAGGCTGCGGGGTCGGTACTCTCAGGTAAGAGGATAAAAAGAACATGCAACCTGAATTCTGGAATGACAAACGCCCGGCGGGCGTCCTCTCTGAAGTGGACCTTCACGCGTACAAATCGGTGATCGAGGTCTTCGAGCGCAATTGCAAGAAGTACGCGGATCGCCCGGCCTACAGCAACATGGGCGTGACCCTGACCTACGCCGAGCTGGAGCGTCATTCAGCGGCTTTCGCCGGTTACATCCAGCAGCAAACCGAGCTCAAACCCGGCGACCGCATCGCCGTCCAGATGCCCAATCTGATCCAGTACCCCATCGCCGTTTTCGGTGCCATGCGCGCCGGTCTGATCGTGGTCAACACCAACCCGCTCTACACCGCACGCGAGATGCGCCATCAGTTCAAGGACGCCGGTGTGCGTGCGCTGGTCTACCTCAATGTGTTCGGCAAGAACGTGCAGGAAGTGCTGCCCGACACCGACATTCAGTACCTCATCGAAGTGAAGATGGGCGACATGCAATCGGCGGCCAAGGGGTGGCTGATCAACACCATCGTCGAGAAGGTCAAGAAGATGGTTCCGGCCTACGATTTGCCCCAGGCGGTCGCGTTCAAGAGCGTGCTCAAGCTTGGCCGTGGTGATCACGTGCAACAGGTGAAGCTCGACCTGGACGACATCGCTGTCCTGCAATACACCGGCGGCACCACCGGCTCGCCAAAAGGCGCGATGCTCACTCACGGCAATCTGGTCGCGAACATGCAGCAGGTCTATGCCTGCATGTTGCAGCATGGCCCGGACGGGCTGCCGATCTTCAAGCAAGGCGGCGAAATCATGATCGCGCCGCTGCCCATGTACCACATCTATGCGTTCACCTGTAACTGCATGTGCATGATGGTCAGCGGCAACCACAACGTGCTGATCACCAACCCGCGTGACATCGGTGGCTTCATTAAAGAGCTGAAGAAATGGAAGTTCTCGGCGATGCTCGGCCTCAACACGCTGTTTGTGGCGCTGTTGGACCATCCTGAGTTCAAGAATCTGGATTTCTCCCACCTGCGCCTGACCAACTCGGGCGGCACCGCGTTGGTGAAATCCACCGCCGAGCGCTGGCTGAAACTGACCGGCTGCCCCATCGTCGAAGGCTACGGCCTCACCGAAACTTCTCCCGTGGCCACCGCCAACCCCTACGGCGACCAGTCGAAGCTGGGCACCGTCGGCATGCCCGTGCCGGGTACCACGGCCAAGGTCATCGATGACGAAGGCAACGAGCTGGCCGTCGGTGAACGCGGCGAGCTGTGCCTGAAAGGGCCGCAGATCATGCTCGGTTACTGGCACAAACCGGACGCCACGGCCGAAGTGATCGACAGTGACGGCTGGCTGAAAACCGGTGATATCGCTGTGATCGACCCGGACGGTTTCATCCGCATCGTCGACCGTAAGAAAGATCTGATTATCGTGTCGGGTTTCAATGTCTACCCGAACGAGATCGAGGATGTGGTTTCACATCATCCGAAGGTCGCCAACTGCGCAGTGATCGGCGTACCGGACGAGCGTTCGGGGGAAGCGGTGAAGCTGTTCGTGGTGCCTCGGGATGCAAGCCTGACCACCGACGAGTTAAAGGCGTACTGCAAAGAAAACTTCACGGGCTACAAGATTCCCAAGCACATCGTGCTGCGGGAGTCGTTGCCGATGACGCCAGTAGGCAAAATCCTCCGACGCGAACTACGCGATCCGGCCTGAAACGGCTATATAAAGAAACGGCGTGTTGAGAAACACGCCGTTTTTTTTATTGTTTAACGCCCATACCTGTAGGAGTGAGCTTGCTCGCGAAGCGTGTATACAGGCACTGTTGAGCTGTCTGCTCTAACGCCTCGCGAGCAAGCTCACTCCTACAGGGTTGTACGAACAGACGGAAAACTGTGTGAAATTTCGACATTTAGGTTCATTGCTCTAAACGTGACTAATGAATGTTCAAGAGTCATTTTTATGACTGTAGAGGCTGCGTTTGCCTCTGGTCGGCCTTTGGCAAAGCTGCTACGCTCGGCCCGCTTTTTGTACAGTCGATACGCAAAAAGCGGTTGCTGCAAACGTTCCAAACACAAGAAATCATCGCATCGAGCGGTGTGTAGAAACGCTGTCGCTGAGGAGTCGGCTTCCATGATCGAAAACTTCTGGAAGGATAAATATCCGTCTGGTATCGCTGCCGATATTGATCCGGACGCGTATCCAAACGTTCAGGCGGTATTGAAACAGTCCTGCGAGCGTTTCGCCAACAAACCTGCGTTCAGCAACCTGGGCAAGACACTCACCTACGGTGAGATGTACGAATTGTCCGGCGCGTTCGCCGCGTATCTCCAACAGCACACCGATCTGCAACCGGGCGACCGCATCGCCGTGCAATTGCCCAACGTGCTGCAATACCCGATCGCGGTATTCGGTGCCATTCGCGCCGGCCTGATCGTGGTCAACACCAACCCGCTTTACACCACGCGGGAAATGGAACACCAGTTCAACGACTCCGGGGCCAAGGCGCTGGTGTGCCTGGCGAACATGGCGCACCTGGCTGAGAAGGTCGTGCCGAAAACCCACGTCAAGCACGTGATCGTCACCGAAGTCGCCGACCTGCTGCCGCCACTCAAGCGCCTGCTGGTTAACAGCGTCATCAAGTACGTGAAGAAAATGGTCCCGCCGTTTCACTTGCCCAAGGCCGTCAAATTCAACGACGTGCTGGCGATGGGGCAGGGCAAGTCGGTCAATGAAACCTCGCCAAAAAGCAGCGATGTCGCTGTGCTGCAATACACCGGTGGCACCACCGGCGTGGCCAAGGGCGCGATGCTGACCCACCGCAACCTGATCGCCAACATGCTGCAGTGCAAGGCGCTGATGGGCTCCAACCTCAACGAAGGCTGCGAGATTCTGATCACGCCGCTGCCGCTGTACCACATCTACGCGTTCACGTTTCACTGCATGTCGATGATGCTGAGTGGTAACCACAACATCCTGATCAGCAACCCCCGGGACCTGTCGGCAATGGTCAAGGAATTGTCGAAATGGAAGTTCACCGGCTTCGTTGGCCTGAACACGTTATTCGTGGCGCTGTGCAACAACGCTGATTTTCGCAATCTGGACTTCTCTGCGCTGAAGGTCACTCTGTCCGGCGGCATGGCGTTGCAACAGACCGCTGCGGAGCGCTGGAAGGACGTGACGGGCTGTTCGATCTGCGAAGGTTACGGGATGACTGAAACCAGCCCGGTGGCAACGGTGAACCCGTTCAAGAACATCCAGATGGGCACGATCGGCATCCCGGTGCCCTCTACGCTGTGCAAGACCATCAACGACGCGGGCGAGGAACTGCCGCTGGGCGAAGTGGGCGAGCTGTGCGTTAAAGGTCCGCAAGTGATGAAAGGCTACTGGCAGCGCCAGGAGGCCACCGACGAGATGCTTGACGCCGAAGGCTGGTTGAAGACCGGTGACATCGCGGTGATTCAGCCCAATGGCTACATCCGTATCGTTGATCGCAAAAAGGACATGATTCTGGTGTCCGGTTTCAACGTGTACCCGAACGAACTGGAAGACGTGCTGGCGACCCTGCCCGGCGTGCTGCAATGCGCGGCCATCGGCGTGCCGGACGAGAAATCGGGTGAGGCGATCAAGATTTTCGTGGTGGTCAAACCCGGCGCAACCCTGACCAAAGAGCAGGTCATGGAGCACATGCGCGCCAACGTCACGGCGTACAAAGTGCCGCGCAGCGTGGAATTCCGCGATGCGTTGCCGACCACCAACGTCGGCAAGATCCTGCGCCGCGAACTGCGGGACGAAGAGTTGAAGAAGTTGGCGCTGAAGAAACCGGCGTAAGCGTTGCGATGCCACCAGACCCCGCCCAGTGCGGGGTTTATTGTTTTCGGATACACCGCAGAACTGCTTCTGCCCGGAGGGCGTGGGAGCGCAGCTTGCTCGCGATCTGGCGCGAAGCGGCAGCAAATACTGCAAATGTGATACGTCTGACACAACCAGGGTGGCTGATTTTACTGCCGCTGCGCGCCAGATCGCGGGCAAGCGCGCTCCTACGGCCGATGGCCAGAATCAAAAGCGATGTGCCAGCCGCGGACATGCATGATGCCCACCAAATCTGCGACAATCCGCGCCCTGCATTCAGAATAGAAAAGACTTCGCGCCCTGATGACCGACGAATCGCCTTCCATCGACCAGCTTTTCAAGAACCTCGACCACGCGATGATCAGTGATCGGCATCGCCTGCGTCGTCAGTTGCACGAGCTGCGCAAGAAGCCCGATGAAGGCAAGCTGGCCCAGTGGGTCGAGCGTGTGCAGGCTTCGTGTGCGCAGGTGACGTCGCGCAAGCAGAGCGTGCCGACGATTCGCTACGACGAAAACCTGCCAATCGCCGCCAAGCGCGACGAGATCAAGGACGCGCTGCTCAAGCATCAGGTGCTGATCATCGCGGGCGAAACCGGCTCGGGCAAAACCACGCAGCTGCCGAAAATCTGCCTGGAAATCGGGCGCGGCCAGCACGGTCTGATCGGCCATACGCAACCTCGTCGCATCGCAGCGCGCAGCGTGGCCAGCCGGGTCGCGGAAGAAATCGGCACCCCGTTGGGCGCGCTGGTCGGTTATCAGGTGCGGTTCGAAGACCAGAGCGATCAGAACACCCTGATCAAGCTGATGACCGACGGCATTCTGCTCGCCGAAACCCAGCACGACCGCTTTCTTGAGCGCTACGACACGATCATCGTCGACGAAGCCCATGAGCGCAGCCTGAACATCGACTTCCTGCTGGGTTACCTGAAAACCCTGCTGCCCCGTCGTCCGGACCTGAAAATCATCATCACCTCGGCGACCATCGACCTCGAACGCTTTTCCGAGCATTTCGACAAAGCGCCGATCATCGAAGTCTCGGGCCGTACCTTCCCGGTGGAGACCTGGTACCGGCCGATGACCGCCGAGCAGGACGAAGAGGGCAACAGCGTCGAAGACGACCTGACTGTCGATCAGGCGATCCTCGCGACCCTCGACGAACTGGCCGCGCTCGAACGTTCGGAGCGCAAATCACCCGGCGACGTGCTGGTGTTCTTGCCCGGCGAGCGCGAGATTCGCGACGCCGCCGAAATGCTGCGCAAGGCCCAGCTCAAGCACACCGAAATCCTGCCGCTGTACGCGCGTCTGTCGCCTGCCGAACAGCAGCGGATCTTCCAGTCGCATCCGGGTCGCCGCGTGGTGCTGGCCACCAACGTCGCGGAAACCTCGCTGACCGTTCCCGGCATCCGCTACGTGATCGACACCGGCACCGCGCGCATCAGCCGCTACAGCTACCGCGCCAAGGTTCAGCGCCTGCCCATCGAGGCGGTTTCCCAGGCCAGTGCCAACCAGCGTAAAGGGCGTTGCGGTCGCGTAGAGCCGGGTTTGTGCGTGCGGTTGTACAGCGAAGAAGATTTCCTCTCGCGCCCGGAATTCACTGACCCCGAGATTCTTCGTACGAACCTCGCGGCGGTCATCCTGCAGATGCTGCACCTGCGTCTGGGGCAAATCACCGATTTTCCGTTCATCGAACCGCCGGATGGCAAGGCGATCAGCGACGGTTTCAACCTGTTGCAAGAGCTGTCGGCGGTCACCCGCGAGAACCAGCTGACGCCGCTTGGTCGTCAACTGGCACGTCTGCCGGTGGACCCGCGCATGGGCCGCATGCTGCTGGAAGCGGCGAAGCAGGGCAGCTTGCAGGAAGTGCTGATCGTCGCCAGCGCCATGTCGATTCAAGACCCGCGCGAGCGTCCGCCCGAGCGTCAACAGGCTGCCGATCAGGCCCACGCGCAGTGGAAGGATCAGGACTCGGACTTCGCCGGGCTGGTCAATCTGTGGCGCGGTTTTGAAGAGCAACGCCAGGCGCTGACCGCGAGTCCTTTGCGCAACTGGTGTCGTCGCAACTTCCTCAATTACCTGCGGCTGCGCGAGTGGCGTGACTCCCATCGCCAGTTGAGCCTGATCTGTCGCGACCTGCAACTGACGGTCAACAAAGAGCCCGCGGACTTCCCGAAATTTCACAAGGCGGTGCTGTCGGGCCTGCTGAGCCAGATCGGCCAGAAGGCCGAAGAAGGCGACTACCTCGGCGCCCGTCAGCGACGTTTCTGGGTGCACCCGTCGTCGGGGCTGGGCCGTAAACGCCCGCAATGGATCATGGCCGCTGAACTGGTCGAGACCACCAAGCTGTATGCGCGCATGGTGGCCAAGATCGAGCCGGACTGGATCGAGCCGCTGGCCGGGCATCTGGTCAAGAAAAACCATTTCGAACCGCACTGGGAGAAGAAGCGCGGGCAGGTGGTGGCGTTCGAACAGATCACCCTGTTTGGCCTGATCATCGTCGGGCGTCGTCCGGTGCATTTCGGGCCGATCGACCCGGTGGTGTCCCGCGAGTTTTTCATTCGTGAAGGGCTGGTGCGCGGCGAGATTCAATCCCGCGCCAAATGCCTGACCGCCAACACCAAGTTGCTGGAACAGCTCGACGAACTGGAGGCCAAGGCCCGTCGTCGCGACATCCTGGCGGACGAGGAAACGCTGTTCCGTTTCTACGACGAGCGCCTGCCCGCCGAGATTCACCAGACCGCGACGTTCGACGCGTGGTATCGGATGGAGAGCCAGAAGAACCCTCAGCTGTTGATCATGCGCGAGGAGGACGTCCTCGCCCGTGAAGCCAGCGAAGTCACGGCCAATCTGTACCCGGACACGTTGCGTCTGGGCGATCTGACCCTGCCGCTGACGTACCACTTCGAACCGAACCATCCACGGGACGGCGTGACCCTGCGCGTGCCTGCGCCGCTGCTGTTGTCGCTGCCTGCCGAGCGTCTGGAGTGGCTGGTGCCGGGACTGCTGGAAACCAAATGCGTGGCGCTGGTGCGGAACCTGCCCAAGGCCCTGCGCAAGAATTTCGTGCCGGTGCCGGACTTCGTCAAGGCGGCGCTGCAGCGTATGGCCTTCGGCGACGGCTCGCTGCCGCAGGCGTTGGGTCGTGAGCTGTTGCGCATGACCGGCGCTCGGGTCACCGACGAGGCGTGGGCCGAGGCTGCGCAGCAGGTCGAAAGCCACCTGAAAATGAATCTTGAGGTGGTCGATGCTCAGGGCAAGTTCCTGGGCGAAGGTCGCGACCTGGACACACTGACCGCACGCTTCGCTGAAGCCGGGCAAGCCGCGTTGGCCGTGCCGCAAACAGCGAAGAGCCAGCAGCCGGTTGAGGCCAAGGGCTTCGCCAAGGTTGAAGAAAAAACTCAGCAAAAGATCGCCGGGCTGTCGATGACGGTGTACCCGGCATTGGTCGAGGAGGGCGGCGCGGTCAAGGAAGGGCGGTTCTCGACCCAGACCGAAGCCGAGTACCAGCACCGCCGCGCCTTGCAACGTCTGTTGCTGCAACAACTGGCCGGGCCGACGAAATTCCTGCGCAGTAAATTGCCGGGTCAAACCGAGCTGGCCTTGCTGTACCGCGACATGGGCCGGGTCGACGCGCTGATCGAAGACATTTTGTTGGCCAGTCTGGACAGCTGCATTCTCGAAGGCGAAGCCACATTGCCACGAGATGGCGCGGGGCTGATGTCGCTGGCCGAGCGCAAGCGCGGCGCGCTTACGGAACACGCCGAACGCCTGGCAAGGCTGACGCTGGACATTCTCAAGCTGTGGCACGGCCTGCAAAAGCGCTTCAAGGGCAAGATCGATCTGGCCCAGGCCGTGGCGTTGAACGACATCAAGGCGCAGTTGGGCAAGTTGGTGTACCCGGGCTTCGTGCGCGAAACCCCGGCGCTCTGGATCAAAGAGCTGCCGCGTTATCTGAAGGCGATTGAGTTGCGCCTTGAAAAGCTGGGCAGCCAGGTGCAGAAAGACCGGGTGTGGAGCATCGAACTCGGCAACCTCTGGGCGCAATACCAGACCCGCGCCGACAAACACGCCCAGGAAGGCAAGCGCGATCCCGAACTGGCGGTGTACCGCTGGTGGCTGGAGGAGTACCGCGTGTCGCTGTTCGGCCAGCAATTGGGGACCAAGGTGCCGATTTCCGACAAGCGATTGAGCAAGCAGTGGGCGGCAGTGGAGGGGTAAATAGTTCGCGGTTTATCTGACTCACCGCGTTCCCCTGTAGGAGCGAATTCATTCGCGAAACGAAGGTTCAGACGGCAGAGATGTGTCGGATGTACGGGCCATTCGCGAATGAATTCGCTCCCACAGGGAATTGCGATGCCGCGGTCCTGCATTCCAGCGGCCCGATAGCGCCAAATTCCGGCCGTTATGGCAAACTTCGCGGTTAAAACCCCAAGCGTTACAAAAACACTGCTCCCGCCAACGGGGGATTTTATCGTTGCATTGGTACTGTCGTTCCAGAAATAGCCAGCACCGTGCTTGCGCAGACGCTTTGTCTGCTGCCATTCAAAAAGAGAGGAACGACCGTGTACGACGTCGTGATCAGCGGCACAGGGCTTTTCACCCCGGCCAACAGCATTTCCAACGATGAGCTGGTGCATTCTTTCAACACCTACGTCGCGCAATTCAATGCTGAAAACGCCGCCGCCATCGAGGCGGGTGACGTGCAGGCGTTGACCGAATCCAGCGCGGCGTTCATCGAGAAGGCCAGCGGCATCAAAAGCCGCTTCGTCATGGACAAGGACGGCATTCTCGACCCGAATCGCATGAAGCCTCGTCTGCCGGAACGCTCGAACGACGAATGGTCGATCCTCTGCGAGATGGGCGTCGCCGCCGCTGAACAGGCGTTGCAGCGCGCAGGCAAAACGGCTGCTGACATCGACGGCGTGATCGTCGCCTGCTCCAACCTGCAACGGGCTTACCCGGCCATCTCGATCGAGATTCAGGCGGCGCTGGGCGCTCAGGGGTTCGGTTTCGACATGAACGTTGCCTGTTCCTCGGCCACGTTCGGCATTCAGACCGCCTACAATAGCGTCAAACTCGGCCAGGCCCGTGCGCTGTTGGTGATCAGCCCGGAAATCTGCACCGCGCACCTTAATTTCCGTGATCGCGACAGCCACTTCATCTTCGGTGATGCGGCGACGGCAGTGGTGGTTGAACGTGCTGATCTGGCGACGTCCGAGCATCAGTTCGACATCGTCAGCACCAAGTTGCTGACCAGCTTCTCCAACAACATCCGCAACAACTTCGGCTTCCTCAACCGCACGGCGGAAGAAGGCGAAGGCAAGCCGGACAAGCTGTTCGTGCAGGAAGGGCGCAAAGTGTTCCGCGAAGTCTGCCCGATGGTGGCGGAACTGGTGGGCACGCACCTGACCGAGAACAGCCTCAACGTCAGCGACGTGCAGCGTTTCTGGCTGCATCAGGCGAACCTCAGCATGAACCATTTGATCGTGAAGAAACTGCTGGACCGCGACGCCACTGTCGAAGAGGCCCCGGTGATTCTCGACCGCTACGCCAACACCAGTTCGGCGGGTTCGGTGATTGCGTTTCACACCTACCAGGACGACCTGCCGACCGGCGCACTGGGCGTGCTCAGTTCGTTTGGGGCGGGGTATTCGATTGGTAGCGTGATTCTGCGTAAGAAGTAACGACTCCGCTCTCGGATCAGACCGGGATCTGAAACTGTAGGAGCGAATTCATTCGCGAAAGATCTGTCAGGCGACATGGTTGTGTCGGTTGTGTAGGCCTCTCGCGAATGAATTCGCTCCTACAGGGGTTTCTGCTCATAAAAAAGTGTTCGGCGCCCAAAATAAAAACAGCCCGGCGGTGACCTGTCGGAACGGATGATGGGGATCCGACAGGGCAACGGCGGGCTGTGAGTGTCACTTCAGACCTTGAGGGAGCACTCAAGGTCTGACGCTTTCAGCTTGAAGCTTGCCGCTCGAAACGCGCGGCTGCTTTTCTTAGAACTTGGCCATCACGTCCAGTTGCAGGGTGTTGGCATCCTGGTCACGCGGAGCGTTCGCGTAGGCGAAGTCTGCTTTGGTCAGGAAGTACGTGGCGCCCAAGGTGAAGTTCTTGTCGACATCGTACGAAACGCTCAGCTTGTGGCCGCGCGAACCGGTGGTGCCGTTGGCGAAGTCGGAGTCGGTGAAGGCGCCAACCACTGCGTTACGCTGAGTATCGCGATAGTTGTAGTCCAGACCGAAGCCAAACACCTTGGTCTTGGCACCGGCCAGCCATGCGGTGTCCTGATCGCTGTCGGTGGCGCTGTTGACCACGTACTGACCGTACAGGCTCAGAGGAACGACCAGACCGGTGAAGTCCAGTTGACCGAAGCCTTCATACAGGCGGAAGTCGTTGGTGTTGTTGCCGTTGATGCCCAGGCCGCAGAAGGTGGTCGCGGTGCTGGCAGCAGCCGGATTACAGTCGTTGGAGTGCTGGTACTGGTAAACGGAACCGCCGAGGGTCAGTTTCATGGCATCGGCAACACCGATACGCGTACCCAGCTGAGCCGCGTTCAGGCGCAGGTCGTTCTTGAACTGGGTGCCGTCGCCGCTGATGTTGTCTTTGAGGGTGTAAGTACCGGCGCTACCGAACAGCTCGAAGGATTTGCTGATGGGCAAGCTGTAAGTGGCTGCCAGACCTTCCGGGTTGATGTCGGCGTCCCAGATCACGTCGCCTTCGCTGACCCAAGGCTGGGCCATCTTGCCGCCGATGAGGTGCAGGTTCTGGATCGCAGTCGGGTGGTAATCGATGTAGCCCTGATCCAGCCACAGGTCTTTCTTGGTGAAGTAGTCGTTCTGGTCAACGTTGGTGGAGTTGGCCTTGTTGTCGCCGCCAGTGGCGATACGAATACCGGTGCTGACCTGTGGGTTGATGTCGGTGTACGCGCCCAGACGAACACGGATACGCTGGCGGTTCTTGTCCTGGCTGTTGTTCTGGTCGTCGATTTTGACCGTTTCCTGACGAACGCGAACGTCGCCTTTGAACTGAGTCTTGGCGGCCCACGCCACTTTCTGTTCGAATGCCGACAGTTCCGAGGACTTGGCAGCAGTAGCAGCAGCGATCTGATCGGCTGTCGCTTTCTGGGCTTGTTGCTGAGCCTGCTGATCTTTGGCCAACTCGTTTTGCAGTTCGGCGTACTGGGTTGGAGAAATCGACCCGTTGGCCTTGAGCATGTCGAGCAGTTTCGCGTCGACTGCGGCGCTGGCCGGAACGCTCATGGCCAGCAACAGACCGCCACACAGGGCTGCCGCAGTTTTGGTGGAAGCAAGACGCATATCAATCTCCGTAGATGAGAAGGGATGACAAAGCCATCCTGGGAACGACCGACCGGAAATGGGCGGGAAAAAAGTCTGTGTTTTTAAGAACCTGGGGCTCTAAAAACAGGCGCCAGTATCGCCATCGTTTATGACAGAGAGATGGCTAGGTGATGGCATGTCAATGACATGTGAAAATTCTGTTGAACCCGCGGGCTAGAGCGCTGTCGGCCCAAGTTTCATGTGCAAATACTTTCAATAAGTGATAAAGCGCAAACGTTGGCGTGAGTGGTTTGAAGAGCTCGGGAGAGATCGATGTCGTTGCATCGCTTGGATAAGTTGTCGGATCTGGCACCTGCCGAATGGGACGCGCTGATACCCGGCGAGTCGCCCTTTCTGCGCCACGGGTTTCTCAGTTCGCTGGAAGACAGTGGCAGCCTCGGACCTCGGTCCGGGTGGCGTGCGGAGCATTTGTTACATTACGAAAACGACACGCTCATCGCCGCGCTGCCGACCTATCGCAAGTGGCATTCCTACGGTGAGTACGTGTTCGATCACGGCTGGGCCGACGCGTGTCGCCGTGCAGGCATTGCGTACTACCCCAAGTTGCTGGTGGCGGTGCCGTTCAGCCCCGTCAGCGGTCCACGCCTGTTGGCGAAGACCCCGGAAGACGGCCGCGAGTTGATCGCCTGCTTGCCGGGGTACGCAGAGGCAGAAGCGTTGTCGAGTGTGCACGTCAACTTCACCGACCCCGTGGCCGATGCCTTGCTCGCCGAACACCCGGAGTGGCTGCAACGCATTGGCTGTCAGTACCACTGGCAGAACCGGGGCTATCGGGACTTCCAGGATTTTCTCGACGCCCTGAGTTCGCGCAAGCGCAAGCAGATGCGCAAGGAGCGCGAACAAGTGGCGGGGCAGGGCTTCGATTTCGAGTGGCTCGAAGGCCACGAACTGAGCCAGGCGCATTGGGATTTCGTTTACGCCTGCTATTCCAACACCTACGAGATTCGCGGCCAGGCGCCGTACCTGACCCGCGAGTTCTTCAGCCTGTTGGCCGAGCGCATGCCCGAGGCGATTCGCGTGGTGTTGGCGAAGCAGGGGTCACGGCCGGTGGCCATGGCGTTCAGCCTGATCGGCGGCGACAGCTTTTATGGGCGGTACTGGGGCTGTCTCGCCGAGTTCGACCGGCTGCATTTCGAGACCTGTTTCTATCAGGGCATGGATTACGCGATTGCCCATGGCATCCAGCGATTCGACGCCGGTGCACAGGGCGAGCACAAGTTGATTCGCGGCTTTGAACCGGTGATCACCCACTCATGGCACTACTTGGCCCATCCCGGTTTGCGCGAGGCGGTGGCGGGGTTTCTGGAGCAAGAGCGGGCCGGGATTCTGGCGTATGCCGAAGAAGCGCGAGGCGCGTTGCCTTACCGTCAGGGGGAGTGAAGGTCATCGTTCCCCGGCAGCGTTGCGCGATCGGCTACAGGGGTGAAGTCGGCCAATGCGGGCGCCCGATCAACTCAAACTCACGTGTCGGCTTAATAGCGCCCGCAAGGCGGCGGGTTTAACCGGCTTGGCCAGGTAATCCAGTCCGGCCGCGTGCACTTGCGCGATCAACTCCGGGCGCCCGTCGGCGCTGATCAGCACCCCAGGCACCGGCTCACCCAACTGCGTGCGCAGCCACGCCATGAGCTCGGTGCCGGTTTCGCCGTGGTCAAGGTGGTAATCCACCAACGCCAGATGCGGGCGGATGCCGTCGTCGAGCAAGGTCTGGCATTCCTCGCGGTTGCGCGCCGTCCACACCTGACAGCCCCAACGGCTGAGCAGGCTGTTCATGCCAATCAGAATGCTGTCTTCATTGTCGATGCACAGCACCTGCGTGCCATTCAAGGCGGCGCGTTTCGGCTCGACCGCCACGGCTTGCGGCGCGGCTTGGGTGCGGGCCAGCGGCACGGTGACGCTGAACACGCTGCCCTTGCCCGGCCATGAACGCACTTCGAGGGTATGGCCCAGCACGCGACACAGACCATCGGCAATCGCCAGCCCCAGGCCCAGGCCTTTTTCGGCGCGGGTCTGGTGGCTGTCGAGCCGTTTGAATTCTTCGAAAATCACTTGGCGTTTGTCTTCGGGAATGCCCGGCCCGCGATCCCACACTTCCAGGCTTACGGATGCGCCCTTGCGTCGCACGCCGAGCAAGATCGGACCTTTCGCGTAACGGAACGCGTTGGTGAGGAAATTCTGCAACACCCGGCGCAACAGCTTCGCATCGCTGGCGACTCGCAATTGACTGCCGCGCACCCGGAAGTTCAGACCCTGTTCCTGGGCCAGCGCTTTGAATTCCGCGCCCAACGTGTCGAACAGGTTGTTGAGCGGGAAGGGCGCGATCGTCGGCGTGAATTTGCCGTTTTCCAGGCGGGAAATGTCCAGCAGGTCACTGATCAGGTCTTCGGCGGAACGCAGCGAGCTGTCGAGGTGCTGAATCAGTTTCTGCGCCTCATCGGGAATGCTGTCATCCACGTGCAGCAGCGCGGCGGAGAACAGCCGCGCCGCGTTCATCGGCTGCATCAGGTCGTGACTGACCGCCGCGAGAAAGCGGGTTTTCGACTGGTTCGCGGCCTCGGCGTGGGCCTTGGCTTCGGTCAGGGCGACGTTGAGTTGCGACAACTCGCGGGTGCGTTCGGCCACGCGCTGTTCGAGGCTTTCGTTGACGCCCTTGAGCGCCTGTTCGGCCTCACGGAACGCGGTGATGTCGGTGAAACTCATGACGAACCCGCCGCCCGGCATCGGGTTGCCGATCAGCTCGATCACCCGGCCGTTGGGAAACAGGCGCTCGGAGGTGTGCGCGCGCCCCTGACGCATCCAGTGCAAGCGGCGGGCGATGTGAACTTCCGCTTCTCCCGGCCCGAGTAAACCCCGTTCAGCGTTGTAGCGGATGATGTCGGCAATCGGGCGCCCGACGCTGATCAGGCCCTCCGGGTAGTTGAACAGTTCGAGGTAGCGGTCGTTCCAGGCCACCAGTTTCAGCGACTGGTCCACCACGCTGATGCCCTGGGTGATGTTTTCGATGGCGCCCTGCAACAGCGCGCGGTTGAACTGCAGCACCTCGGACGCTTCGTCGGCGATGCGCACCACGTCTTCGAGCTGCATGTCGCGGCCCTCGATGGCCGCCTTCACCACGGCGCGGGTCGAGGAGGTGCCGAGGACACCCGCCAGCAGCCGCTCGGTGTGGGCGATCCATTCGCCGTTGGCGTTCTGGTTCGGGTTGAAGCCCTTGCCCTGCCGGTAGGCGAAGCGGATGAAGCTCTGCTGCGCCCGTTCCTCGCCCACAAAACGCGCCGAGAGCTTGAGCAAGTCTTCGATCTGCACGGCCAGCAGCGAGCGATTATTGGGCCGCGCCTGCAATTCCTGACCGATGAAACGCCCGGCCTGCCAGTGTTCCGACACCCGCGTGCGCGACAGCAGCGAGACCCACACGAACAGCGCGAAGTTGCCCGCCATCGACAACAGCACGCCTTGGGTCAACGGGCTGATCGGCAGGTTGAACGGGTTGCTGTGCAGCCAGCCCAGCAGCGGAAAACTGCTCAGCGCCCAGCCCATGCTGTGGGCAGTGAGCGGCAGGACGAGGGTGTAGAACCAGATGAACACGCCCGCCGCCAGCCCTGCGAACACGCCTCGACGATTGGCGGGCTTCCAGTACAACGCGCCGATCATCGCAGGGGTCAATTGCGTGATCGCGGCGAAGGCGATCTGGCCGATGGTCGCCAGGCTCGCAGTCGAGCCGAGCAGGCGATAGCTGACGTAAGCCAGCAGCAGAATCGCGACGATGCTGACCCGGCGCACTGACAGCATCCAGTAACGGAACACTTCGAACGGGCGCTCGGCGGTTTTGCGGCGCAACAGCCACGGCAGCAGCATGTCGTTGGAGACCATGGTCGACAGCGCGACGCTGGCCACGATCACCATGCCCGTCGCCGCCGAGGCGCCGCCGATGAAGGCGAGCATGGCCAACGCAGGGTGCGCGTGGGCCAGCGGCACGCTGATCACGAACGAATCCGGCAGCACCGAACTGGGCAGCAGCATCTGCCCGGCCAGCGCGATAGGCACTACGAACAGCCCGGCCAGCAGCAGGTAAATCGGGAATACCCACTTGGCCAGGCGCAGGTCTTGAGGCTCGATGTTCTCGACCACCGTCACGTGGAACTGTCGGGGCAGGCAGACGATGGCCATCATCGCCACGCCGGTCTGCACCACCATCGACGGCCAGTTGATGGTTTCCTTCCAGTACTCTTCCAGACGCGGCGCCAGCATCGCCTGATTGAACAGGTCGTCCACGCCGTCGTACAGGCCGAAAGTCACGAACACGCCGACGGCCATGAAGGCGAACAGCTTGACCAGCGACTCGAAGGCAATCGCCAGCACCATGCCCCGGTGGTGTTCGGTCGCGTCGAGGTTGCGCGTGCCGAACACGATGGTGAACAGCGCCAGCACCAGCGACACGATCAGCGCGGTATCTTGCGCCCGCGTGCCCGTGGCATCGGCGCCTGCACCGATCAGGATGTTCACGCCGAGCACGATGCCTTTGAGTTGCAGCGCGATGTAGGGCAGCACGCCGATCAGGCAGATCAACGCGACGACGATGGCCAGGGTCTGAGATTTCCCGTAGCGGGCGGCGATGAAGTCGGCGATGGAGGTGATGTTTTCCTGCTTGCTGATCAGGACCATCTTTTGCAGCACCCACGGCGCCAGCACCAGCATCACGATGGGCCCGAGGTAGATCGGCAGGAACGACCACAACTGCTCGGCGGCCTGACCTACGGCCCCGAAAAACGTCCAACTGGTGCAGTAAACCGCCAGCGACAGGCTGTACACCCACGCACGCAAGCGCGGCGGCAAGGCACCGCTGCGACGATCACCGTAAAAGGCGATGGCGAACATAATGGCCATATAGGCCAGGGCGACGGCAGCGATCAGTCCGCTGGACAGCGACATGGGAACTCCAGACTCAAGCAGGTGCGGTTTCGGCTGCGATCCTTCGCAGGTCACACAGTCTCGCACGCCGGGTGACGTTCGTCTGTTTCGACCAAGGTCTGAGCGGGCGCGGGGTTTTCCGAGGCTGCCGCTGATTCCGGCTACCGTGATGACCTGTAGGAGTGAGCTTGCTCGCGATCGCGTGTTACCTGTCAACCCATCCCGACCGGGGAATCGCCATCGCGAGCAAGCTCACTCCTACAGATCGGTGGCATACGTGACCGGCGTGTATATCTGTAAAACCTATGACCCATAGCGAAATTACCCGCTTAGTCGATATCACCTGACGCCCTACCATGGAGATCACCTCACACGAGGACAGGAGCCATCCCATGAGTCACAGTTTTTTCGTCGCCGCGAGCAGGCCCTTCAGCCAACTGAGCCACCCGCGCGAAGTCATCCGCCAATTCATCCCCAACTGGTTCGCCGTGACCATGGGCACCGGGATTCTCTCGGCGGTGCTCACGCAATTGCCCGTTCATGTCCCCGGCCTGTTCCAGTTGGCCGAAGCCCTGTGGCTGCTGAACATCGCGCTGTTTCTGACCTTCAGCGTCCTCTACACCGCTCGATGGATGATGTTCTTCGACGAAGCGCGGCAAGTGTTCGGGCATTCCACGGTCTCGATGTTCTTCGGCACGATCCCTATGGGGCTGGCGACGATCATCAACGGGCTGCTGACGTTCGGCCTGCCGCGCTGGGGCGTCGGTGTGGTGCCCGTCGCAGAACTGCTCTGGTGGCTGGACGTGGCGATGTCGGTGGGCTGCGGCGTGCTGATCCCGTTCATGATGTTCACCCGCCAGCAGCACAGCATCGACCAAATGACAGCGGTATGGTTGCTGCCCGTGGTCGCGGCGGAAGTGGCGGCGGCCAGTGGGGGGTTGCTGGCGCCGCATCTGACGGACACCCACAGCCAGTTCAGCGTGTTGATCACCAGTTACGTGCTGTGGGCGTTGTCGGTGCCCGTGGCGTTCAGCATTCTGACGATCCTTCTGCTGCGCATGGCGTTGCACAAACTGCCCCACGAAAACATGGCAGCGTCGAGTTGGCTGGCGTTGGGGCCGATCAGCACCGGCGCGTTCGGCTTGATGGTGCTGGGCGCTGAGTCGCCACAAATATTCGCCGCCACTGGATTGCCCGGTGTGGGCGAGATTGCGGCGGGATTGGGGTTGATCGCAGGGATCATGCTCTGGGGCGTCGGTGTGTGGTGGCTGCTGATGGCCGTGCTGATCACGGCGCGTTACCTGCGCAACGGCATCCCGTTCAATCTCGGCTGGTGGGGCTTTACCTTTCCGTTGGGCGTGTTTGCGTTGACCACGCTGAAGCTGGGGGCGGTGTTGAATCTGGGGTTCTTTTCGGTCTTCGGCAGCGTGCTGGTCGCCGGTCTGGCGGCGCTGTGGCTAGTGATCATGAAACGCACCGTGGTAGGTGCCTATAAAGGAACGCTGTTCGTCTCGCCGTGTATTGCGGGTTTGAAAGGGTAAGGTTCTCACTGCCTGCACGACATCAAACTGTGGGATCGAATTCATCCGCGAAAAAGGTTCAGCCGATAGAGAGGTGCCGCCTGAAATACCTTCGTGAATGAATTTGCTCCCACAGAAAATGTGCATCGACAGAAACGCCTGTTGCGTCTTCAATGTGGCTCGGATCGGCTCTCCTGCGTTCCAATCCAAAAGCCGATAGCGGCGCCATTCAGGACCCTGGACGATGAGTCAGTCGCAGTTCAATTTGTTGGGCAAACGGCGTTTCCTGCCGTTCTTCGTGACCCAGTCCCTCGGGGCCTTCAACGACAACATCTTCAAGCAATCGCTGATCCTCGCCATCCTCTACAAGCTCGCCATCGACGGTGACCGTTCGATCTACGTCAACCTCTGCGCCTTGCTGTTCATCCTGCCGTTCTTTTTGTTCTCGGCGCTGGCGGGGCAGTTCGGGGAGAAGTACCCCAAAGACCGGCTGATCCGCATGATCAAGGTGCTGGAGATCGGCATCATGGTGGTCGGCGCTGTCGGCTTTCTGTTCGATCACCTGTCGTTGATGCTCGCCGCGCTGTTCGCCATGGGCACCCACTCGGCGTTGTTCGGGCCAGTGAAATACTCGATCCTGCCCCAGCACCTGCACGAAAACGAATTGGTGGGCGGCAACGGTCTGGTGGAAATGGGCACCTTCCTGGCGATTCTCGCCGGGACCATCGGCGCCGGGATCATGATGTCGGCCACCCATTACGCGCCCATCGTCTCGACCGCGATGGTGCTGGTGGCGTGCCTGGGTTATCTCGCCAGTCGCGGCATTCCTCCCGCCGCAGCCGCCAGCCCGGAAATGCGCCTGAACTGGAACATCTTCAGCGAATCCTGGGCCACCCTGAAACTGGGCCTCGGCCAGACCAAAGCGGTGTCGCGCTCCATCGTCGGCAACTCCTGGTTCTGGTTTGTCGGTGCGATCTACCTGACGCAGATTCCGGCGTACGCCAAGGAGTTTCTCTACGGCGATGAAACCGTCGTCACCCTGATCCTCACCGTGTTCTCCATCGGCATTGCCGCAGGTTCGATGCTCTGCGAGCGGCTGTCGGGACGCAAAGTGGAAATCGGCCTGGTGCCCTTCGGTTCGGCAGGCTTGACCGTGTTTGGCCTACTGCTGTGGTGGCATTCCGGCGGTTTCCCGCAGAACGTTCAGGCCAACAACTGGCTGGCCGTGCTGGGTTACGGTCAGGCGTGGTGGGTGCTGCTCGACATCCTTGGCATCGGCGTGTTCGGTGGCTTCTACATCGTGCCGCTGTACGCGCTGATCCAGTCGCGTACGCCGGAGAAAGAGCGCTCGCGGGTGATCGCTTCGAACAACATCCTCAATGCGCTGTTCATGGTGGTCTCGGCGATTGTCTCGATCATCTTCCTCAGCGTGGTGAAGCTGTCGATCCCGCAACTGTTCCTCGTCGTCTCGCTGATGAACATCGCGGTCAACACCTACATCTTCAAGATCGTCCCGGAATTCACCATGCGTTTCATGATCTGGCTGCTCAGCCATTCCATGTACCGCGTGGAGCACCGCGACCTCGAACAAATCCCTGACGAAGGCGCGGCCTTGCTGGTCTGCAACCACGTGTCGTTCGTCGATGCGTTGCTGATCGCAGGCTCGGTGCGTCGGCCGATCCGCTTCGTCATGTACTACAAAATCTTCAACATCCCTGTGCTGAACTTCATCTTCCGCACCGCTGGCGCGATCCCGATTGCCGGGCGTGGCGAAGACCTGTTGATCTACGACGCTGCCTTCGAGCGCATCGCCGAATACCTCAAGGAAGGCGAGTTGGTGTGCATCTTCCCCGAAGGAAAACTGACCACCACGGGCGACATCGACGAGTTCAAAGGCGGCATGACCCGCGTGCTGGAAGAGACCGACGTGCCGGTGATCCCGCTGGCGTTGCAGGGGTTGTGGGGCAGCTTTTTCAGCCGCGATCCGAACAAAGGTGTGTTCCGTCGGTTGTGGTCGCGCGTGACCCTGGTGGCAGGGCCTGCGATGGCGGGGGAGGAGTCGCAACCTGCGCTCGTGCGTGAGCGGGTGGCGGCGTTGAGAGGGGAAATGCGCTAATCAGGCGCTGCGGTTCTGATGCGGAGTGCAGTTTCCTGTAGGAGCGCATTCATTCGCGAAAAGGGTTCAGCCGATAGGAATGTGCCGCCTGAAATACCTTCGCGAATGAATTCGCTCCCACAGGGTGATTGGGGTGTGTCAGACCAGATGCCTTCTCTGACACATTGCTGATCGGTGGTGTGTCAGACAAGCCGCCCGCTCTGACACATGGCCGATCAGCTCACCACCGGCTTGTCTTCCGCCGCCACCGCATCCGGTTCCATCTTCCGGAAGTACGTCGAGAGCAGCGCGCCGGAGATGTTGTGCCACACGCTGAACAGCGCGCTCGGCACCGCCGCCAGTGGCGAGAAGTGCGCGGCGGCCAGGGCGGCGCCGAGGCCGGAATTCTGCATGCCGACTTCCAGCGACAGGGATTTGCGCTGGGGCAGCGGCAGTTTGAACAGCTTGCCGGTGAAATAGCCCAGGCCGAAACCAAAGGTGTTGTGCAGGATGACCACGGCCATGATCAGCAGGCCCGACTCGGCGATTTTCGCCTGACTGGCCGCCACCACCGCGCAGACGATCATCACGATGCTCACCACCGAAATCAGCGGCAGCACGTCGACGGCGTATTGCACCTTCTCGCCCAGGACCTTTTGCGCAACGACGCCGAGCACAATCGGCAGCATCACGAATTGCAGGATCGACCAGAACATATCCATGAAAGACACCGGCAGCCAGGCAGACGCCAGCAGCCAGATCAGCGCCGGCGTCAACAGCGGGGCGAGGAGGGTGGTGACGGCGGCAATGGCCACCGACAGCGCCAGGTCGCCCTTGGCCAGCCAGGTCATGACGTTGGACGACGTGCCGCTTGGGCAGCAACCGACCAGAATCACGCCGACGGCAATTTCCGCTGGCAGGTGGAACACCTGACACAGCAACCACGCCACACCCGGCATGATCACGAAATGCGCAACCACGCCCAACGCCACACGCCACGGATGGCGCACGACTTCGGAGAAGTCTTCAAGCTTGAGGGTCAGGCCCATGCCGAACATGACCAGCCCCAGCAGCGGGACGATCAGGGTTTTCAGCGCAATGAACCAGTCCGGGAACAGGAACGCCAATACGGCGAACAGCAGCACCCAGTACGCGAAGGTATTACCGACAAAACGACTCAACGCAGCCAGGGCACGCATGGCTTGCTCCTTAGGTTTCTCTATTTATAAGTGTCGATCAGCACTGCGCCGTCGATGAGCGACGGCGCAGCAGGTGATGCTTTATACCGCGTCGGGCTGTCAGATACCTTGGGGAATCTCTTCACCACCCAACGCCTCGAACAGCTCCGGCAAGAACTCGCCGAAGGTCAGCATCATCAAGGTGAAGCTGGCGTCCAGTTGGCCCAGCGCGTCGTCGCCGCCGTCCTGTTCAGCCTGATCTTGCAGCAGGTCTTCGAACTTCAGGCGCTTGATGCCCAGTTTGTCGTCCAGCACGAAGGACAGTTTGTCCTGCCAGGCAAGAGACAGCTGGGTGACGACCTTGCCAGTGCTCAAGTGCAGCTGGATTTCGTCGCTGGTCAGGTCCTGACGCTTGCACTTCACGATGCCGCCGTCTTCGTGGGTGTCGCGCAGTTCGCATTCGTCGAGGACGAAGAAGTTGTCAGCGGTCTGGCCGGTCTTCACCCAATCGGTCATGACGGCGGTCGGCGCGGTCTTCACGGTCACCGGGCGCACCGGCAGCGAACCGACCACTTCACGCAGGGTAGAGAGCAGGTCTTCGGCGCGTTTAGGGCTGGAGGCGTTGACCAGGATTACGCCTTGCTTCGGCGCGATGGCGGCGAAGGTGGCCGAGCGGCGGATGAACGCGCGCGGCAGGAAGGCCTGGATGATTTCGTCCTTGAGCTGATCGCGCTCTTTTTTATAGACCTTGCGCATTTGCTCGGTCTCGATTTCTTCGACTTTCTCTTTCAGCGCGTCGTTGACCACGCTGCCGGGGAGAATGCGTTCTTCCTTGCGCGCGGAAATCAGCAGAAAATCGCCGCTGACGTGCACCAATGGCGCGTCTTCACCCTTGCCGAACGGGGCGATGAAACCGTAAGTGGTCAACTCCTGGCTGGCACAAGCGCGTGCAGGCTTGGTCGCCAATGCGGTTTCCAGCGCCTCGGCGTCAAACGGCAGGTCTTGGGTCAGGCGATAGACAAGCAGGTTTTTGAACCACATGGGGAACAGCTCTCCTTTATACAAAGGGGGGCATTATTCGCTGCTGCGACCCTGCGGCCAACCCTGATGTAACCCTTTGGTTGGATTATAAAAATTATTTGAAAAAGTGCTTGCCAGAGGTTTGATCGCTCCGTAGAATGCGCGCCACACCGAGAGACAAGGGTGATTAGCTCAGCCGGGAGAGCATCTGCCTTACAAGCAGAGGGTCGGCGGTTCGATCCCGTCATCACCCACCACTCGTTGAAAGGTGTTACGCGCAGCGGTAGTTCAGTCGGTTAGAATACCGGCCTGTCACGCCGGGGGTCGCGGGTTCGAGTCCCGTCCGCTGCGCCATATTGAGTTACGAGGCCCTTGAACTCCTCGTAACGACAGAGAAAGCGACCTTAGGGTCGCTTTTTTTGTGCCTGGGATTTGGTGATGCTTGGGGCTCGATCCGTTGTTGATTCTGGCCGAAGAGCGGGCTCTCGCCAGACGCCGATGCTCGACCTGTGCTGCCCTCGATTCTGGCCAAAGGCCGTGGGAGTTGGCTTGCCTACGATCTGCTGCGAAGCAGCAGTAGAACCGGACACCTTGGTTGTGTCTGACACACCGCGTTTGTCGGGTTTGCTGCCGGTGCCCGGCAGATCGCGAGCAAGCTTGCTCCCACGCCTTCGGCAGAAGCAGATCGATGTGCGCACACGCTCGCGTTTGATTCTGGCTAAAGGCCGTGTTACCCCACATCCACCTCCACCACATCCCCCGTCAACCTGACGGGCCACGTCCGCAACTTCAGCGCCGGGTCTTCGAGGCACGTGCCGTCGTCCAACCGATAATGCTGCTTATATAAAGGTGAGGCGATCACCAGATCCCCGGCGAGGCTGCCGATCAATCCGCGTCCGATCACGTTCACGCCCGACACCGGGTCGCGGTTGTCCACGGCGAACAACTGCGGGGTGCCGCTGATCGAGGCGACGTACAGCAGCGCCACTTGCACGTTGCCCATCAGCGCCACGACGCCGGAATTGAGCACCAGATCCTGACGGGCGCAGACGGCGCGCCAGGCCTGGGTGTGCGAAAGGTCTTTCATCGACGCGTGGACCTGGTTCATCGTGCGATCTCCTCGACAGGGATAAGGTTGAGTTCGTGGCTGCGGGCCGGGCGACGCTGGCTGCGCTCCTTGACGAAATGGATGTCCGGGTCGGCGCTCTTGTCGTTGACGAAGGTGCGGAAGCGCTTGAGCTTTTCCGGGCTCTTCAGCGCATTCGCCCATTCGCATTCATAACGATCGACCACCAGCTGCATTTGTTCCTCCAACTCGACGGCCAACCCCAGGGTGTCGTCGATGACCACGGCTTTCAGGTAATCCAGCCCGCCTTCAAGCGATTCGCGCCAGACCGACGTGCGTTGCAGCTTGTCGGCGGTGCGGATGTAGAACATCAACACCCGGTCGATGTAGCGAATCAGCGTCTCGTCATCCAGGTCCGTGGCGAACAGCTCGGCGTGACGCGGGCGCATGCCGCCGTTGCCACACACGTACAGGTTCCAGCCGTTCTCGGTGGCGATCACGCCGATGTCCTTGCTCTGGGCTTCGGCGCATTCGCGGGTGCAACCCGACACGGCAAACTTCAGTTTGTGCGGCGAACGCAGGCCCTTGTAACGGTCCTCGATGCGCAACGCCATGCTCACGCTGTCCTGCACGCCATACCGACACCATGTACTGCCCACGCAGGACTTCACGGTGCGCGTCGACTTGCCGTACGCATGCCCGGTCTCGAACCCGGCCGCGATCAGCTCGGCCCAGATGTCCGGCAATTCATGCAGCTGCGCGCCAAACAGGTCGATGCGCTGGCCGCCGGTGATCTTGGTGTACAGGTCGTATTTCTTCGCCACCGCGCCAATTGCCAGCAGACCGTCCGGGGTAATCTCTCCCGCCGGGATGCGCGGGACCACCGAATAGGTGCCGTTTTTCTGCATGTTGGCCATGAACGTGTCGTTGGTGTCCTGCAACGGCACCAGTGATGGGTCCATGATCGGCTTGTTCCAGCAAGACGCAAGGATCGAGCCGACCGCTGGCTTGCAGATGTCGCAACCAAGATGGCCTTTGCCGTGGAGAGCTAGCATGTGCTCGAACGTCTCGATGTTTTCCACCCGTGCGAAGGCGTACAGCTCCTGCCGGGTGTAGGCGAAGTGTTCGCACAGGCTCTTGTCCACGGCCACGCCACGGCCGGTCAGTTCGTGTTCGAAGACACTTTTCAGCAGCGCCGCACACCCGCCGCACCCGGTCGCCGCCTTGGTGCAGGCTTTGAGCCCGGCAAGGTCGGTGCAGCCGGTGTCGATGGCCGAGCAGATCGAGGCCTTGCTGACGTTGTGGCAGGAGCAGATGGTCGCGGTGGCGGGCAATGTGTCGGCGCCTAGCGTCGGCGCGCCTTCGCTTTGCGGCATGATCAGGCTCGACGGGTCGGCGGGCAGTTTGATGCCGTTCTGCGCGTATTGCAGCAGGGTGTCGTAATAGCTGTTGTCGCCCACCAGCACGGCGCCGAGCACCTGTTTGCCATCGGCGGAAACCACCAGACGACGATAACTGGCCGTGGCTTCGTCGATGAAGCGGTAGCTGCGTGCGCCGGTCAGCGCGCCATGGGCGTCACCAATCGAACCGACGTCTACGCCCAGCAGCTTGAGCTTGGTGGACATGTCGGCACCGAAGAATGGCTCGGCGTCCAGATCGCACAATTGCGCGGCGACATTGCGCGCCATCTGATACCCCGGCGCCACCAGGCCAAAAACACTGCCGTTCCAGGCCGCGCATTCACCGATGGCGAAAATGTCGGCATCGCTGGTGCGGCAGTGCTCATCGATGGCGATGCCACCCCGTGGCCCTAGTTCCAGCGCGCAGTGGCGGGCGAGGGCGTCTTGCGGACGAATGCCTGCGGAAAACACGATCAAGTCGGTTTCGAGAAATTCGTCGCCTGCGAAATTCATCCGGTAACGGTACTGCTCACCCTTGCTGATCGACTGCGTGGCGCGAGAAAGATGCACACCCACGCCCAGAGCTTCGATGCGGGCCTTCAAGGCCGCGCCGCCGAAGTCGTCCAGTTGCACCGGCATCAGGCGCGGGGCGAATTCGACGACGTGGGCTTCCAGACCCAATGACTTCAGCGCGTTCGCGGCTTCGAGGCCGAGCAAGCCGCCACCGACCACCACCCCGCGCGTCGCCTGGCTCGCAGCGGTGCGAATGGTGTCCAGATCGTCCAGCGTGCGATAGACCAGACGCGAGTTGCCTTCCGCGCCTTCGATGGGCGGCACGAAGGGGTAAGAGCCGGTCGCCAGCACCAGCTTGTCGTAGCCGAAGCAGCCTTGAGCGGTGATCACCTCGCGGCGCCCCCGGTCAATCTCCAGCACCGGCACGCCCAGATGCAGGGTCAGCCCGAGCTGTTCATATAACGAGGCATCGCTCAGTGCCAGCGACTCGGCATCCCGACCGCCGAAATACTCGGACAGGTGCACGCGGTCGTAGGCGCGCTGGCCTTCCTCGCCGAAGACGTGAACGCGATAGCGCGAGAGGGCACCGGCGGCGATCAGTTGCTCGACGCAGTGATGACCGACCATCCCGTTGCCGACCACGATCAGGGTTTGCAGATCATCAAGCGAGGCGACAGTAGTGTTCATATCGATTCCCGGCCTAAGCCAATCAGGTTTTTCAAACGCAAAAAAAAAGGCGCCCGGAACCTCTCGGTTCCAGGCGCCTTTGCCTGTTCTTTATGGGTTGTCGCGACAGCGGTGTCGCCGGCAACGTGCTGAGCCCGGCGGCAGATCGTCGTTGACCCGCCAGAGCCGCCAGCCGCGCATGTGTGGCTGGACTTGGAATGGATGTAGCAATGGGTGTGCCAGCGAGGGGAATGCGCACCGAACGTCAGGCTACGTACCTTGGCTTCTGCCCGAAGGGCGTGGGAGTTGGCTTGCCTACGATCTGGGGCGAAGCGGCAGCAAAATCGGGCACCTCCGTTGCGTCAGGCATACCGAGTCGTCAGATTTGCGACTGCTGCGCAGCCGATCGCAGGCAAGCCAGCTCCCACGGCCTGCGGCCAGAATCAAGAGCCCAGACCGGGTGAGTGTGTGTGAGTGTCGTACCGATTCAGCACGACATCGGTGCGATTTTGCCGTCATCGCCCCAACCTGTGGCAGCACGCCGTGTCAGCGGCAGCACCCCCAAAGCCGCCATCGCCATGCGCCCGTGCACTTCCCGGCGATGTTCAACCCGCTGGCCTGTCCCTTGCAATGTCACCTGCAAAGGCAATCAACACAGATTGCCGTCCTTCACGACAAAGGCGCCGTGTACTCCCCGTTCTAAAGACGGAGGAGGACAGGGCGCCTTTTTTTTGGCCTCGGGAAACGTGCAGATGGCGAGCAGCAGCGTGCGAAGTGTGTGTCCTTATTGCGGCGTCGGCTGCGGCATCGTCATGCAGGTCGAAGACAACCGCGTGATCAAGGTCAGCGGCGACAAAGACCACCCCACCAACCACGGTCGCCTGTGCACCAAAGGCACCACCTGCGGCCAGGCGATTGCCGAATCCGGACGCATGGAGTCGGCTTACCTGCGTCACGAGCGCCGCCAAGACCCCGTGCGCACACCCATCGACGTGGCGATCCGCGAAACCGCTCAGCGCCTGCGCACGATCCTCGACCGCGACGGCCCGAACGCGCTGGCCTTTTATGTCTCCGGGCAAATGTCGCTGGAAGCCCAGTACCTTGCGAACAAACTGGCCAAGGGTTTCGTGCGCACCCGCAACATCGAGTCCAACTCGCGACTGTGCATGGCCAGTGCGGGCAGCGGGTACAAGCTGTCGCTGGGCGCCGATGGCCCGCCCGGTTCCTACGACGATTTCGACAAGGCCGACCTGTTTTTCGTGATCGGCGCGAACATGGCCGACTGTCACCCGATCCTGTTCCTGCGCATGATGGATCGGGTCAAGGCGGGGGCGAAGCTGATTGTCGTCGATCCCCGGCGCAGTGCCACGGCGGACAAAGCCGACCTGTTTTTGCAGATCAAGCCGGGGACCGACCTCGCGTTGCTCAACGGCCTGCTGCACCTGCTGTACGAAAGTGGCGATATTGATGCCGACTTCATCGCGTCCTATACCCAGGGCTGGGAGGCGATGCCATCGTTTCTGGCCGATTACACGCCCGCCCATGTGGCGCGAATGACGGGACTGGCCGAGGCCGATATTCGTCAGGCGGCTGCGATGATCGGCAAGGCGCCGGACTGGATGAGCTGCTGGACAATGGGCCTGAACCAGAGCACTCATGGCACCTGGAACACCAACGCGTTGTGCAACCTGCACCTGGCGACCGGCGCGATTTGCCGGCCGGGCAGTGGCCCGTTCTCCCTGACCGGCCAGCCCAATGCCATGGGCGGTAGGGAAATGGGCTACATGGGGCCGGGACTTCCCGGACAGCGCTCGGTCCTCGTTGAACAGGACCGTTCCTTTATAGAAGCGCTGTGGTCGATCCCCCAGAGTAGCCTCGGCCAGACCGTTGGCGGCGGCACCATTGATCTGTTCGAGCAGATGCGCGACGGCGCGATCAAAGCCTGCTGGATTATCTGCACCAACCCGGTCGTCAGCGTCGCCAACCGCGCTACGGTGATCGAAGCGTTGCAGTCTGCCGAATTGGTCATTACTCAGGACGCCTTCCTCGACACCGAAACCAACCGCTACGCCGACATACTTCTGCCGGGCGCGCTGTGGGCAGAATCCGAAGGGGTGATGATCAACTCCGAGCGCAACCTGAACCTCACGCAAAAGGCCGTCGATGCGCCGGGAGAGGCCTTGCCCGACTGGCAAATCATCGCCCGCGTGGCCTGTGAAATGGGCTTTGCCGACGCCTTCGGCTACACCTCGGCGGAAGACGTGTTCGAGGAAATCAAACAGGCCTGGAACCCGAAAACCGGCTACGACATTCGCGGCGCCAGTTATGCGCGCTTGCGCGAACAGCCACTGCAATGGCCCTGCGCGCCGGACGACCCAGGCACCCGCAACCCGATTCGTTACCTGAACGATGGCGTCAGTCAGACGCTGAAAAAGGACGAGAGCGGCCAGCGTCCCGCCATTGTGTTTGCCACCGAAAACGGCAAGGCGGTGTTTCTGCCGCGTCCGCACATGCCGCCCGCCGAACTGCCCAACGATACCTTTCCGATGGTGCTCAACACGGGCCGCGTGCAGCACCAATGGCACACGCTGACCAAGACCGGCAAGGTCGCAACGCTGAACAAACTCAACCCCGGCCCCTTCGTCGAAATTCACCCGGACGACGCCGCTGCGTTGGGGATCGCCGACAAGGATGCGGTGGAAATCCGCTCAGCGAGAGGCCATGCCGTGTTGCCCGCCACGATCACCGACCGCGTCCGTCCCGGCAATTGCTTCGCGCCGTTTCACTGGAATGACGTGTACGGCGAACACCTCGCGATCAACGCCGTGACCAGCGACGCCATCGATCCGATTTCCCGGCAGCCGGCATTCAAGTTCTGCGCGGTCGCCTTGAAAAAGGTCGAGCTGATCGGCCATCGCTTTCTCGACCTGCCGCAGACAGAAGATGACGCCGTGGACGAGGCTGAGGGCGAGCCACTCTTGACCCTGCTGTGGGCCTCGCAGACCGGCAATGCCGAGACGTTGGCCAAAGGCTTCGGCTCACGTTTGCGCTCGGCAGGCGTGCCGGTACAGGTGTCGGCGATGGACAGTTTTTCGGCGAAGCGCTTGAGTGAAGTCAGCAACATCGCGCTGATCAGCAGCACCTTCGGCGACGGCGATTCTCCAGACAACGGCCAAGGTTTCTGGCAGGCCCTGAGTGCGCAACAACAGCGGTTGGAATCGCTGCGCTACGCCGTGTTGGCGTTGGGCGATCCGAGTTATGACCGCTTCTGCCAGCACGGTCGGAATCTTGATCAGCGCTTGTCGGAACTGGGCGCAACGCCGCTGGTGAACCGGGTCGATTGTGACGGGGATTTTCAGGCGTCGGGCGAAATGTGGTTCAAGGCATTGCAGCAGGCGCTGGCGCTGGAGCTGCCTGCTGCCGAGATGCAGGAAACGATCAGCGATCAGCCGACCCGCACACGTCCTCATCACGCCCGGCTCTCGATCAATCGGCGCTTGAACGGGCAGGGCGCAAGCAAAGACACGCGCCAGTTCGCGCTCACGATCGGGGATTCGGGCATGACCTATGAAGCAGGCGACGCTTTGGGCGTGTGGCCGCGCAACTGCCCTGCGCTGGTCGATGAAGTACTCGACCTCACAGGGCTCAAGGGCGAGCAGCCCGTAAACGTCGCCAAGGCTGGGGATGTCCCGCTGCGTCAGGCACTGACTGAGTATCTGGAGATCGCCCGGCCCACCCCGGAGATGCTGAATTTCATTGCCGAGCGCAGCGGCAGTCAGGAACTGAAGGTCCTGCTCGGTGAATCCCTCAGGGGCGAGCTGAAAAGCTGGCTGTGGGGGCGGCAGCTCGCAGATGTGCTACGCGAATATCCGATCCAGTGCTCAGCGCAGGCGCTACTGGAACAGCTCAAACCCTTGCAACCGCGCCTGTATTCCATCGCCTCCAGTTCAAAAGCCCATCCCGATGAAGTTCATCTGACGGTGTCTGCGGTTCGATACGGCAAACGCAAAGGCGTGTCCTCGACCTTTCTCGCCGATCGAGCGGACGACAGCCCGGTGCCGATTTTCCTGCAACCGACGCAGCACTTTCGCCCACCCCGCGACGGCGATGTGCCGATGATCATGATCGGACCGGGCACCGGCGTGGCGCCGTTTCGGGCTTTCCTGCAAGAGCGGCAGGCGAGAGGGGATCGGGGCGCCAACTGGCTGTTTTTCGGCGAGCAGCACGCGGCCACCGATTACTACTACCGCGACGAACTGCAAGGGATGCAAAAAGGCGGGCTGCTGAACCGACTCAGCCTGGCTTTTTCCCGCGATCAGGCCGAAAAAATCTACGTCCAGCACCGCATTCGGCAACAAGGCGCCGAACTCTGGCGCTGGTTGCAGAACGGCGCGCACCTTTATATCTGCGGTGACGCCACGCACATGGCCAAAGACGTCGATCAGGCGCTGCGTGACGTAATCGCGACCCAAGGTGGCCTGAGCGAAGAGCGGGCGGTCGAGCATTTGCGGCAGTTGGTCGAGCAGAAGCGCTACGTGAGGGACGTTTACTGAGGGTTTCATCCTAATTTGTCGGTGATCGTTCCACCGCTTTCGTCAGCAAGCCGGCTCCCCAGGCCTGAGCCGTCGCTGAGTCCGGCGGCGAGCGCTGGAGAAACCGCAGAAGCCGCCTGAACCAAAACTGAACCGTTTTCTCGATAGAACGAGAAAACCTTTGGTTACCTGAACTTATCGACCTTTTCCCCCTCTCATGCCGGTAGCCATTGATCGCGGCGGCCTGATAAGCTCGCGGCTTTACTCGTTTGCCCTTTCGGCGCATGAACAAGGAAACAGGATGAAACAGCATCGGTTGGCAGCGGCGATTGCCCTGGTCGGTCTGGTACTCGCGGGCTGTGATAAGCAAGCCAGCACCGTTGAGCTGAAAACCCCGGCACAAAAAGCGTCCTACGGCATCGGCCTGAACATGGGCAAGAGCCTGGCTCAAGAAGGTATGGACGATCTGGATTCCAAAGCCGTAGCGCTGGGTATCGAAGATGCCGTCGGCAAGAAAGAACAGAAACTGAAAGACGAAGAGCTGGTTGCGGCCTTCGGCGAGCTGCAAAAGCGTGCTGAAGAACGCATGGCCAAGATGAGCGAAGAGTCGGCAGCCGCTGGCAAGAAATTCCTCGAAGAAAACGGCAAGCGTAAAGAAGTGACCACTACCGCTTCTGGCCTGCAGTACGAAGTCATCAAGCAAGCCGATGGCCCAGTACCCAAGCCGACTGATGTCGTGACCGTTCACTACGAAGGCAAGCTGACTGACGGCAAGGTGTTCGACAGCTCTGTCGAGCGCGGCAGCCCGATCGATCTGCCGGTCAGCGGTGTGATTCCAGGCTGGGTCGAAGGCCTGCAACTGATGCACGTTGGCGAGAAGATCAAGCTCTACATCCCGAGCGATCTGGCTTATGGCGCTCAAAGCCCAAGCCCGATGATCCCGGCCAACTCGGTTCTGGTCTTCGACCTGGAACTGCTGGGCATCAAGGACCCGGCTGCTGCCGGCAACGACGCCGCTGGCGCAGCGGACGAGGAAGAAGAAGCTGCCCCGGCAGCAGAACCTGCCAAGCCTGCTGCCAAGAAGTAATCGATCCGTCGATTGCCGCTTGAACAGAAATGCCCCGTCTCGACGGGGCATTTTCGTTTTTGCCGAAAATAAATCGAACGGGGCAGGGAGAGGGCAGTCCCAATACCGTTGGCAGATGGAGCAATGTCGGCATTTGCTGAACGATGCGTCAGGTTTTTAACTGTCGTGGGTAGCCTCGGCCAACCCTCAAGTCAACGATTTTTTGCGTTTATTTATGTGAGTAAAAAACGCGCGATTTAAGGCAGAGCCCTATAAAACGGGCGTTTCAGCGCCGTAAACCGGCTCTGTTCACAAGGTTATCCACAATTTGTGTGGATAACCTTTTGTGCGTGAAAAAGAGCGTTTACAGGTCGGGTTCTTCCATCGAGGGCGATGGGCCATTTGGTCGATTTTTATCGATATCGCTGGAGTGAATATGAAAGCACCCTGGAATTTCATTCGTTACCTGCCCATGGCCAAGCGGTTGATGGCAGCAGGTCGTTTGCCCGCATTGTTGTTCGCGGTGGCGGGCAAGGCCGCGAGCGATGGCAACCGGCTGGGCAAACTCAAGGACGACCTCAAGCTCTTGCAGGCACTGTGTCTGGCGTACTGGCGCGGTGAGTACCGGGCCATCAGTGGCAAGGCTATTTTGTCGGTGGTGGCGGGGCTGATGTATTTTTTGAGCCCGTTAGACGCCATTCCAGACTGGATTCCGGGATTGGGCATGCTAGACGACATCGCGGTCCTGGCGTGGGTGATGAAGAGCCTGGAAGCCGAACTCAGCGCATTCCGCGCCTGGCGTGAGCGGCAGAGCCCGGAAAAGCTTGCTGTGGTCGAGCGTTTGCCCTCGACGCCGAAAGTGCTGGAGCAAGAAAAGAAAGACTGACAGCTGATCTGCTCCCGCCCGATCCACAGGTCAGCTCACCGGCATCCCAATCCCCCAAAACGTCGTTCATGAGAAAACTCTGTCGATCCCCCGTACGCCTTTGCCCCTCTTCCGCTGGTAAGATGCCGCCAATACAGAGAAAAAGATTACAAGAAACGGCTATTCGTCCTACAGGGGGTGGTTATGGATCTTCAGGTTATTTCTCGCGATGGAGAGCCAGAATACGCGGTGTTGCCATGGGCGGAGTATCAGGCGCTGTTGAAGGCGGCGGGCGTGTCCCGAGCACCGGAGGCAGCCCCGTCCGTCCAGTCTGCCGCGTCCGCCGCTGCCGATTCGGATTTGCCCTCGTTCGACCAACTGGGGTCACTGCGTCAGGCCAAGGGTGTCGAGCTGGCCGTACTGGCCCGAGCGGTGGGGATCAGCCCTTCTTATCTGGAAATGATCGAAAGCGGAAACCGCGAGCCCGACGCCGCCATACAGCGCAGTCTCGCCTGGGAATTGGGCGTGCCGGGCTGGCGAGGTGAAGCATGAGCGTGCGCATCAGCCGTCAGCATTGGGAGGCGCTCCTGAGTGAGCTGGACCTCGCCCGTCGCCAACGCCATCTGGTCACCTACCGCGCCTTGCTTGAACGCCTGCAATTGCCGACTCCGGCGATGCAAACCCTGACCGCCGCCCTCGAACACCTCGCCGCCCTCGACGCCCGCGCCGAACAGCCGTTGCGCAGCTCGCTGGTCATCAGTCAGGGCGCCAGCCGTCTGCCGCGCACCGGCTTCTTCGAATGCGCTGAACGCCTCGGCCGTTTCACCGGCCCCTCCGACGGCATCGCTGCTGCTTCCTGGCACGCCGCTGAAGTCGTGCGGGTGTTCGAGTTCGAATACGCGGAAGAGGTCAAGCCGAGTTAGATCATCGCGGCCCGGCAGGGCGGCGTTCGCCATCGATCAGTGGCCCCATCAGGCGCGAGTGGTTACACGCAGGTCCGACAGCGCATTCCTATGGACGACGCCTACGGGGCGATGACCTTCATCCACGATGGCCAGGGCGTGCAGATCGCCATGGCGACGAAAGAGTTCCAGCACATCAGCAATCGGCGTGGATTCAAGCACCACAGGTTGAGTGTTGAGCAGCAAATCGAGGTCGCCCACTGCGCCATTGAAACTCCCTGCGCTCGGACCGAGCATCGGCAGCAGCGCGCGAGCGTCGCGGGGCGGATGTTCTTGCGGGCGGCACAGCAGATAGCCCTGCACCAGCTCGACGCCCATGTCGATCAGCACCTCCAGCTCTTCCTGCAATTCGATGCCTTCGGCGATCACCAGCGCCCGGGAGGCCTTGGCCATCTGCAGCATGGAGCCGACGAACTCGCGCTTCACGGCATCCTGATGAATGCCGTCGATGAAGTGGCGGTCGATCTTCACGTAATCCGGGCGCAGCTCGGACCACAGGCGCAGGCTGGAATAGCCCGCGCCCAAGTCGTCCAGTGCGATGGAAAACCCCATATCGCGGTAGTGATACAACGCGTTGTACAGCAGGCCGAAGTCGTCGGTCGGCGTTTGCTCGGTCAGTTCGATCACCACTTGGCTCGGCGGAATGCCGTAGCGCTGCAACAGCTGCAATGTGCGTCCGGGCGGGTGCGAAGGCTCCAGCAGGGATTCAGGCGAGATGTTGAGGAAGAGTTTGCCTTCCAGTTTCTGTTCGCTGAAACGTCGGCAGGCAGATTCGCGGCAGGCGAGTTCCAGCTCGCTCAGGCGCCCGGTCTGACGGGCAACGGCGAACAGGCTGATGGGGGAGTGCAGGGCGCTGTTGGACGGGCCGCGGGTCAGGGCTTCGTAGCCAAGGATCCGGCGATCCGGCAGCGACACAATCGGTTGGAACAGGCTGTGCAAGTCGCGGTGAGTCAAAATCGCAATCAAGGCGCTCAGCTGTTCGGTCACGGTCATGGCAATCTCGGGGCAAGAAAAAGGGGCTCGACGCCTGGCGCCGAGCCCCGTATTTCACGACAGATTCATGACTGTTTGATGACGCTTTGCCATCACCTCGTCGTCTTTCATGATCCCACTGGACTGTAGCAGTGAGCTTGCTCGCGATATCGGTCTGCCTGATGCATTTAGCTAACCGGCCGGCCTGACGCAATCGCGAGCAAGCTCACTCCTACAGGGAGGGCGAAGGTTCGTACGCCCGTTCTGCTTTGCTCACTTCTTCGCCACTGTCCCGCTCAAACCGAGGTAGTCGAGGAGAATCCGGCCAGTCTCAGCCAGGTACGCATCGTCTTCCGGCTTGGTCTTGTCGTCGTCCACCGGCAGTGCGTCCTCGTCTTCTTTCTTCAGCTCTTTGAGCGGTTCTTCGCCCTTGGCCTTGCGACGGGTGTTTTCCATCACCAGCTGCTTGGCGTCGATGTCGGCGTGTTCGGCGCGACGCTCGGCTTCGTTGAGGCTGACGGTCTTCTCGCTCATGAGTTTCTTGGCCAGCGCGAGTTTCTGTTCGACGAACACGAACTCGGCGTCTTTGGCAGAACGCACGTCGTGACGCGATTGCAGCTGGGCCAGGAACGGTTTGAACGGGTCCACCGCCGGCTTGATCGCAGGCTTGATGGTGTCGTAGGTCATCGCTTCCGGCAGCGCGCTTTCGCCGATTTCCTTGGTGTCGATGATCGACGGGTAGGCGATGTCAGGCAGGACGCCCTGATGTTGCGTGCTCTGACCGGACACCCGGTAGAACTTCGCCAGCGTCAGTTTCAGCTCGCCGTGGTTCAGCGGCTGAATGGTCTGCACGGTGCCTTTGCCGAAGGTCTGGCCGCCGATGATCAGTGCGCGGTGATAGTCCTGCATGGCGCCGGCGAAAATTTCCGAAGCCGAGGCCGAGAGGCGGTTGACCAGCAACGCCATCGGGCCTTTGTAGAACGCGCCGCTGTTTTCGTCTTCCAGCACGTCGACCTTACCGTCAGCGTTACGCACCAGCACGGTCGGGCCTTTGTCGATGAACAGGCTGGTCAGCTCGGTGGCTTCTTGCAGCGACCCCCCGCCGTTGTTACGCAGGTCGATGACCACGCCGTCGACTTTCTCGGACTGCAATTCGGTCAGCAGTTTTTTCACGTCACGGGTCGTGCTCTTGTACTCAGGATCCCCGGCACGGTAGGCCTTGAAGTCCAGGTAGAAGGCCGGGATCTCAATCACGCCCAGCTTGTAATCCTTGCCGTCCTGATTCAGGTGCAGGATCGATTTCTTGGCCGCTTGCTCTTCAAGCTTCACAGCCTCGCGGGTGATCGACACGATCTTGGTGGTCTGGTCGTTCGGCGCATTGCTGGCCGGGACGATTTCCAGACGCACCACGGAGCCTTTCGGACCGCGAATCAGCTTGACCACTTCGTCCAGACGCCAGCCGATCACGTCGACCATCTCTTTGTCGCCCTGGGCAACGCCGATGATCTTGTCAGCCGTCGCGACTTGCTTGGTCTTCGCTGCCGGGCCTGCGGGCACCAGACGCACAATCTTCACGTTGTCGTTGTCGCTTTGCAGGACGGCGCCGATGCCTTCCAGCGACAGACTCATGTTGATGTCGAAGTTTTCCGCGCTGTCAGGCGACAGGTAATTGGTGTGCGGGTCGTAGGACATCGCGAAGGTGTTCAGGTACGCCTGGAAGATGTCTTCGCTGCGGGTCTGGCCGAGGCGCGCCAATTGGTTTTTGTAGCGCTTGGTCAGGGTTTCCTGAATCTTCGCCGGGTCTTTGCCCGCGATCTTCAGGCGCAGGACTTCATCCTTGACGCGTTTGCGCCACAGGTCGTCGAGCTCGGCTTCGTTTTTCGGCCATGGCGCATCTTTGCGATCGACCAGCAACGTTTCGTTGGTGGTCAGGTCGATCTTGTCGACGCCTTTATCCAATTGGGCCAGCGCAAAATCCAGACGCGACTTGATGCGGTCCAGATAGCGTTTGTAGATAGTGAATCCCGGATTCAGATCGCCGCTCTTGAGGAAGTCGTCGAACTGAAAGCGCCATTTGTCGAACTCGGCGATGTCGCTGGCGAGGAAATAGCTGCGCGCAGGATCGAGGAGCTTCAGGTAGCTCTGATAGATGATTTCCGAGCGTTTGTCGTCCAGCGGCGGCTTGCTGTAGTGGTGGCGTTTGAGCAACTCCACGACATTCAAGCTGGCGATGACTTCATCGCGATCAGGCTGAAGATTGTCCCAGCTGTTGGCTGCGAACGAACTGGCCGACATTGGCAATGCAGCCAGGCCAATGAGGAATGCAAGGGTGGTGCTGGGCAAAAAATGCTTCATGCTGATTCGACGCGGGGACAATTGATAACGCATATTAGGCCGTCTTTGAGGTCGCCGGTTCCCTACAGGCTCCGTGAAGACCACTGCGTTCGGCTGCCTTGTCCTGCCGTCGCACGTGGTGTATTCACACAACCTGATGCGAAACCCGGTCGCATAATGCAAAAAGCCCGAACGGCCGCGAGGCACATCGAGCTCAGTCAAGACTCACTATGGAGGCACCGTGAAAGCATTGCAAGGCGTTGAAGGTCATGTGGAATGGGTTGAACAGCCATCACCGACGCTCGATGTGGGCCAGGTTCGCATAAAGGTCGCAGCGGCCGGGCTCAATCGGGCCGATCTGTTGCAGCGCGCGGGTCTGTATCCGCCACCGCCGGGCGTCACCGAAATTCTGGGGATGGAGTGTTCGGGGGTGATCGCCGAAGTGGGGCCGGGCACCTCCTGGACCGTGGGAGACCGCGTCTGCGCGCTGGTTGCAGGCGGGGCGATGGCCGAAGAAGTCGTGGTCGACGCACGGCATGTTTTGCCGGTGCCAGCGGGCATGTCGCTGCATGAAGCGGCGGGCATTCCCGAAGTGTATGCAACGGCGTGGCTCAACCTGTTCCAGTTGGCCGGTCTGAAGCCAGGTGAAAAAGTCTTGCTGCACGCCGGAGCAAGTGGCGTTGGTTCAGCTGCCATTCAGCTGTGCAAGGCGTTCGGCAGCCCGTGCTGGGTCAGTGTTGGCTCGGCAGAGCGGCTGAAGTATTGCGAAGACCTCGGGGCACAGGGCGGGGTGATCCGCAGCGAAAGCCTGGACGGCCTCAGCGACTTCGGGCCGTTCAACGTGATTCTTGATCCGGTGGGTGCCAATTACGCCGCGCTGAACCTCAAGGTGCTGGGGACCGACGGTCGTCTGGTCCTGATCGGTTTGATGGGAGGACGCAAGGCTGAACTCGACCTGGCGCTGGTCCTCGGCAAACGCATCCAGATCCTCGGCTCGACCCTGCGCAGTCGCGACGATCAGTTCAAGGCCGATCTGCTCGCCGATCTGGGTCAGCACGTCTGGCCGCTGTTCACCGAAGGGCGCCTCAAGCCACAGCTGGCGCGGACCTTTCCAATCCTCGAAGCGGAAGAGGCTTACGCGGAACTGGCGACGAATCAGGTGTCGGGGAAGGTGGTGTTGGTGATTGATGAGCATCTGATTTGAAACATCCTCGTTGACTCCACGAACTGCCGGCTGTGTGACTCGCCCCGCCAGGTCTGGCGGGGCGCGTCGTTCAGCTAACGCCAACAACATTGGCGTTAGCGATTTGAGTGAGGGTTGATCGTTGGCCCGTGACTAGATTTTTGACGTGTCTCATGGCTATTCCTGGGGCGGCTGTGTTGGACCAGTAGTTCGCGTTGCCCATAGGGAAGGTGTTTCCGTAGAGGGCAAAGATGGCCTCAAGGGCATCAATGGAGGGAACGCTCATTCCTGCGGCGGCTGCCTTCTCTCCAGCTGTCTTGTAGTTGCCCTGAGCCAACCCCAGCACCCGTGTAACGTTTGAGACCGTCACCGAATAACTGCCGGAGCGGCCCGCGCTGTCTGTGACGGTGACCGTCACGGTTCCATTGGCCGCCGAATAAATCTTTCCATCGTTATCGGCGCGTAGTTTTGTCCCGTCGCTAGTTGCATACGTATAGGGTGGGACGCCGCTGGAGGGCGATCTCTGGGCGGTTGTCCCCGCAGGCCAAGCAAGGGGGTTTCGGCCAGGATGACCGGCCAGCCCGTAAAATCTGCCGTTGAGCGTCACGGGCGAACGGTCGAGCACGAAGTCGGGCACAGGAGACTGCACGGTAAATGTCCGGGCGGCGGATTCGGCTCCGTTGCCATAGAGCGCGACGGCTTTTAACGAGTGAGCACCCAGCGCCAACGAGCTGATGATGATGCTCCACCTGCCAGCAGAATCAGCTGTGACGGTGCCTTTCAACGCCGCCCCGTCGTAGATTTCAAGGTCTTCGCTTTCGGCCGCCCCGCCGGACACGGTGACGGTTGTGTCCGTGGTTGAGCCACCATTGGCAACTTCGCCTTTGGCGTCGCGGACGCTTGTTAACGTTGGCCTTGCCTTGGCCTCGACGGTCAGCCGCCAAGGTGTGGAAACAGGCATGCTGCCATACAGCGCTTTGGCAATCAGTTCATGTGAGGTCACGGTCAGGTTGGTGACAGCAATGCTCCATGTACCGTCTTCAGCGACGTTTGTCTTCCCTAAAGACGTGCTGCCGTTGAAGATTTCCACTTCATTCGGCGCCGAAGCAGTGAAAAGAGGTTTGGCTTTAGGCGTAGCCATGTTCGAGACTCCTGTCCATGAATGTCAGGAGTCATTGAACGCCGAGCCGGGGGCTTTTGCCTACTGTCACAAATGACAGGTCGCCCGACCGTCGGTCAGAGCTGCAATTGAGCGATCAGCCTTATTTCCAGCGATGAATCGGCCAGCCCGCCTGTTCTGCCGCTTCTTTTAGCACCGCATCGGGATTTACAACATGCGGGAAGTCGACCTTCTGCAACAGCGGCAAATCATTGCGTGAATCGGAGTAGAAACTCGCCCCTTCCAGATTCTCGCCTTCCTGATCCAGCCACTCCATCAACCGCGTGATCTTGCCTTCGCGGTAGGTCAGCACGCCGGTAGTCTTGCCGCTGTAGACGCCGTGGGCGACCTCCAGATCGATGGCCAGCACTTCGTCGACGCCGATGCGTTCGGCGATGGCTTTTACCAGATGCACACCGGAGGCGGAGATGATCAGGATGCGGTCGCCGTTGGCGCGGTGTTCGGCGATGGTGCGGGTGGCGTCGCTGAAAATGATCGGTTCGATGTAGTCCTCGACCCAAGGGCCGACGAGGAAATCCACCTCTTCAGGCGTGCGACCGATCATGGGTTCCAGGCTGAAGGCCATGTAGTCCTCCATCGCCAGATCACCTTTGCTGTAGGCCTCCATCAGCTCATGGTCTTTCTCCATGAACGACTCGGGGTCGACCCAGCCCAGACGCCCCATCTGCTCGCTCCACAAGCTGGCGCAGTCGCCGTGAATCAGGGTTTCGTCCAGATCGAAAATGGCCAGTGCCATGGTGTTGGTCCTCTTAAATCAAAACATACACAGATCGGTTGGCCTGCGCGGACCTGTAGGAGCGCGGCTTGTCCCGCGATGGACGGGGCACCCGTCCTAAAACCTGACGACCCTGCATTCCTGACACACCGCGTTTACTGAATTTGCTGCCGGTTCCCGGCAGGTCGCGGGACAAGCCACGCTCCTACAGGTACAGCGCTCAGCCAGTCACGCCACTTCACACAACGCCGACGCTTCGATGTTCAGGGTGACGCGGCGGCCGTTCGGGTGCAAGTCGTCAGCGGAGCGGTTGAGCACGTCGACCACCAGCTCCACCCCTCGCGCTTCGACGCGGTAGCGAATCACATTGCCCAGCAAACTGTGGCTGCGCACTTCGCCTTCCAGCGCGCCGGTGAGGCTCAGTTGAATGGCTTCCGGACGAATCGCCACGCGGCTGTTGATCGGGCGTTGCATCAGGCGGCTGGCGGCGTCGGCTTCGAGCAGGTTGTAGTTGCCGATGAAGCCTGCGGCAAACGCATCGACCGGCGCGGTGTACAAGGTCTCGGCGTCGCCGCTTTGCACGATCCGGCCCTGGTTCATCAGGAAAATCCGGTCGGACATGGTCAACGCTTCTTCCTGATCGTGGGTCACGAAAATCGTGGTCAGGCCCAGTTCCTGCTGAATCGCACGAATCTGTTCGCGCAGGTGTTTGCGAATCCGCGCATCGAGTGCCGACAGCGGTTCATCGAGCAGCAGCAGGCGAGGGCGGGTCACCAGCGAGCGGGCCAACGCCACACGCTGGCATTGCCCGCCCGACATCTGGTGCGGGTAACGCTTGGCCAGCTCGTTCAGCTCGACCAGCTTCAACACCTCCGCCACGCGCTGCTTGGTTTCCTCGGCGCTGACCTTCTGCATGCGCAAACCGAAGGCGACGTTCTGCTCCACGTTCATGTTCGGGAACAACGCATAGCTCTGAAACACCATGCCGATCCCGCGCTTCTGTGGCGACACGGGGACGATGTTTTTGCCATCGAGAAAAATCTTGCCGCTGGTGACCGAGGTCAGCCCGGCAATGCAGCGCAACAGCGTGGACTTACCGCAGCCGGACGGGCCGAGCAGGGTGACGAATTCGCCCTGGTTGATCACGCAGTTGATGTCGCTGAACACAGCGGTGCTGGCATAGTTCTTTTGCAGGTTTTCGACAGTGACGAAGCTCATGTCAGTCTTTGTCCTTGTTCAGTCGGTTGGCCGCCCAGGTCAGCAGCAGCACGAAGAAGAAATAAGAGATCACCAGCGCGCTGTTGAAGTGGCCGCTGCTGTTGCGCATGTTGTTGAGGTACACCTGCAGGGTCTCGTAACGGGTGCCGACCAGCAGGTTGGCGAACACGAACTCGCCGAACAGGAAGGAGAATGACAGCAGCAGGGCGATCATCAGGCCCTTGCGCAGGTTCGGCAGCACCACCAAGAACGCCGCTTGAAAGGTGCTGGCGCCAAGCAGTTGCGCGGCGTCCATCAGGTCCACCAGATTGATCGCTTGCAGGTTGTTGGTGATCGCCCGGTACATGAACGGCAGGGCCACGGTGAAGTAGCAACCGATCAGAATCCACGGCGTGCCGACCATCGCCAGCGGCCCCGAACCGTAGAGCTGCAACAGCCCCACCGACGACACCACCGGCGGCACCGCGAAAGGCAGCAGGATGAGGATGTTCATCAGCGCGTCGAGTTTAGGGAAGTGGTAATGCACCACGAACAACAGGGGCAGAACCAGCACCACCGAGAGGATCAGCGCGCCGACGCAGACCAACAGCGACTGGGCGAAGGCCATCAGAAAGCGCGGGTCGCTCCACAGCGCCACGTACCATTTGTAGGTGAAGCCTGCGGGCAGAATGGTCGCCGACCAGCTGGTGGCGATCGAATACACAAACGTGCCGAGCAACGGCGCCAGCAGGATCAGAAACAGGATGTACACCACCACGCGGTGGTAAAGCCCGACCGGGCCGTGTTCAGCGCGAGACATGGTAGCTCCTCTTCAACAGCCACTGATGGACGACGGTCACGAGGGTCATCATGCCCACCAGAATCATCGCCAGGGCGCTGGCCATGTTCGGGTCCAGCGTAATGTCCCCGGCCACCATCGCGGCAATGCGGATCGGCAGCACGTTGAAGTTACCGGTGGTCAGCGCGTAGACCGTCGCATAGGCGCCAAGTGCGTTGGCCAGCAGAATCACGAAGGTGCCCAGCAGGGCAGGGGTCAGCACCGGAATGCCGATGTGCCGCCAGAAATCCCAGCCGCTGGCGCCGAGCAGCGAGGCCGATTCGCGCCAGTCGTCACGCAGCGCGTCGAACGCCGGGTACAGCAGCAACACGCCGAGGGGAATCTGGAAGTAGGTGTAGAGGATGATCAGGCCGGTCTTCGAATACAGGTTGAAGTCGTCGATGATCCCGGCCTGCTTGAGGATCAACGTCAGCGCGCCGTTGAAGCCCAGCAGAATGATGAAGGCGAAGGCCAGTGGTACGCCGGAAAAGTTGCTGGTCATGTTGGCGAAGGCGCTGACGAAATCCCGCAGCCGCGAGGGGACTTTGCGCAGCGAATAACTGCCGAGAATCGCGATGACGATGCCGATCAGGCTCGACCAGAAACTGATCTCCAGGCTGTATTGCATGGCCTGTCGGTAGAAGCGCGAGTTGAAGGCTTTGACGAAGTTGTCGATGCCCCAGCCGACGTCCGAATGCAGGCTGTTGATCGCGACCCACGCCAGCGGCGCGATCTGAAACGCGATGAAGAAAATCGCAAACGGCACCAGGCACAAAAGCCCCAGCCATTTGCCGCGACTCTGTGAATTCACTTGAGCACCTCTCTGCAGACGGGTTTGTCGTGGGGCACGCCGAGCAGCTGGCAGACGGTGCCGCAGATCTCGGTCTGTTTCGGTTGCGCGCCGGGGTCGAGGCTGAACGCGTCGCCGATGACGAACAGCGGCACCTCGCGTTCTTCCGGCAGGATGCCGTTGTGGGAGCGGTCGTTGTTCATGCCGTGGTCGGCGGTCACCAGCACTTGGTAGCCCGCGTCGAGCCAGCGTTGCAGGTACTCGGCGAGGATGATGTCGGCCGAGCGCGCGCTGTTGCGGTATTGCGGGGTGTCGAGGCCGTGTTTGTGTCCAGCGTCGTCGATGTTCATCGGGTGGATGAACAGGAAATTCGGCTGATGCGCGGTTCGCAGATGCTCGGCATCGTCGAACAGATGGGAATCGGGGTAGTGATCGACGTAGTAAAAATGGCCGTGCTGAATCGGTAGATCGATGTCATCGGTGTGGCGATCACGGGCGGCGATGAAGGGGCTGCGGTTGTACAGCTCACTGACCCAGTGATAGGCCGCTGCGGCGGTGTTCAACCCGGCGGCTGCGGCGTAGTGAAAGACGCTGCGCTGGTTGGACAGACGGGAAACGTGGTTGTGCACGATGCCGCTGTCGATGGGCGGCACGCCGGTCAGGATGCATTCGTAAAGGGGGCGGGACAGGGCAGGCAGCTCGCATTCCAGCTTATAGAGCGCGGCGCGACCTGCGTTCCGGTACGCCAGCAGATGCCCCATCGCATGCTGCGCCACGCTGTAACTCAGGCCGTCCAGCAGGATGAGGATGACGTTGTGTTTCATGCGCGCTCCGGGAGGGGGGGGCTGGGGTTCTGTATTTCTACAGCAGACCTGACACCGATTTTCTGTAGGAGTGAGCTTGCTCGCGATCTCGGTGGGTCAGGCTCTGTTGAGGTCTCTGGACGAACCTCATCGCGAGCAAGCTCACTCCTACAGGGGACGTGTGGCGTTACACATAGCGCTTCATCCCTGAAGCGCCACTGGGGTCTTACTGCATCTCTACGATGACCTGCTCGTTCCACTGCTGCGGCAGGGCTTTCGAGGTTTTTTCCCACGCGTCTGCGTTTTTGATCGGCTGCGGATTCGCCTTGACGTATTGCTCGGACGGGATCAGGTTTTTCGCGATTTCTTCCGGCAGCTTCAGACCGGTTTCAGCGCGAATCGGACGGGCGTTGCCCTTCGCGAGGTTGATCTGACCTTCGTCACTGAAAATGTATTCGCGGGTCAGCTTGGCGGCGTTCGGGTGCTTGGCGTATTTGTTGATGATGGTGGTGTAGCCGGATTTGACCGAACCATCGGACGGGATCAGCACCACGTAGTCATCCGGGTTGGCCATCTTGGCCTTGTAGCTCAGGCCGTTGAAGTCCCAGACGATGCCGACTTCCACTTCGCCTTTTTCCATGGTCTGGATGGTCGGGTTGTTGATGCCCAGGCGTTTCTGTTTCGCCAGTTCCGTGAACAGTTGCAGGCCAGGGGCGATGTTGGTTTCGTCGCCTTTCATGGCGATGGCGGCGGCCAGCACGCCGTTCGCGGCTTGAGCGGCGGTGCTCACGTCACCGATGGTGACTTTGTATTTGCCGTCTTTCAGGTCAGCCCAGGACTTCGGCACATCGGAACCGTGCAGCAGCTTCTTGTTGACGATGAACGCGATGGTGCCGGTATAGGCCAGTGCCCAGTGACCGTCTTTGTCCTTTGCCCAATCCGGGATTTGACTCCAGGTGGTCGGTTTGTACGGTTGGGTCACACCCTTTGTGACGGCGATAGGGCCGAACGCGGCACCCACGTCACCGATGTCGGCACTGGCGTTGTCTTTCTCCGCATCGAACTTGGCGACTTCCTGCGCCGAGCTCATGTCGGTGTCCATGTGCACGAGGCCGTACTTGGCGGTCAGGTCGGTCCAGGTGCCTTTCCAGTTCGCCCAGTCATCGGGCATCCCCACACTGTTGATCGCGCCTTCGGTCTTGGCCGCAGCTTCCAGCGTCTTAAGGTCGGTGTCCGCGGCCATGGCCGATGTGCTCAGCGCGATGGCCGAACCCAGGAGTGATGCCAGCAAAAGGTGTTTCATTCGAAGCTCCTTTGGTCACTTCTCGACCTCGATTGGAAAAGGGTCGGGGAAGCGGTGGTTGCGGGTGGGTGTCTCTAATAGTTTGGTCTAGGTCAGCAATACCTGAGCCAAGTTAGGCGAGCCTCATGACACTTTCGTGTCTGGACCGTCTTTTGCTTGAATGACGCCAGGCAGGGGGTACGGCTGTGGAATAAGCGTAGACCATGGCCAAGTGGCTGATCTGAAAAGGTTAACGTCTTTTAAATGGCTGATTTTTCAAGCCGATCGCGGTGGAATGTCACGGAACAGTCATCTAGGCTGCCTAGGCTCTGGGTCATTGAAGCGGGCGCTTGAGCGGTACGCTTTGCCCCCGATTAGCGCTGGTCTAGTCCAGATAGGTAACGCAATGCGCCAAGATGTGCCCCGTGCGGTGACGACCATCTGCAATGCCCTGCAAGAGCAGATCGAACACGGTCTGTTGCCGCCTGGCAGCAAGTTGCCCGCCGAACGCAAACTCAGCGAAGTCTTCGACACCACGCGCATTACCTTGCGCGAGGCGCTGGTGCAGCTGGAAGCTCAAGGGCTGATTTATCGCGAAGAGCGCCGAGGCTGGTTCATCTCTCCACCGCGTCTCGCGTACGACCTGATGCGCCGCAGCCACTTCCATGCGATGGTCGAAGCGCAGGGCAGGGTGCCCGCGACCCAAGTGATTTCTGCCCGGTTGCAGCCTGCGTCCGCAGCGATTTGCGGGTGGCTGCAACTGCCAGCCTTGTCCAGCGTGATCCAGATTTGCCGCGCCCGACGCATCGATGAGCGCTTGGTGCTGTACGTCGAGCACTGCCTCAACCCCGAGTATTTTCCGCAGATTCTGGACTTCGACCTGAACCAGTCCCTGACCGAACTCTACGCCCGCCATTACGACATTCGTTACGGCCAGGTGCGATTTGAGATGGTGCCGACGGCGTTACCTGTTGAGGCAGCGGCAGCGTTGAAAGTGTCGATCGGCAGCCCTGGGTTGCGGATTGCCAGGGTCAACCATGACCAGCGCGGACGGCTGATCGATTGCGACCTGGAGTATTGGCGACACGATGCGATTCATGTGAGCGCGGTGGTGGGTGAGCGCTGAGCGCGCTTGGTCTGGCAGGTGTACGCAACCTCCCCTGTGGGAGCGAATTCATTCGCGATTCGCCCGTGCAGGCCACACATCTCTATCGCCTGACACATTTTTCGCGAATGAATTCGCTCCCACAGAGGGACCCATGCAGGCCCGACGGGATCGTCCAATGACCTACAAATCAATCACCAGATCAGACGTCGGCTTGCTGCAACACAACAACCGCAACCCCTTGTCGATTTCCCGTTGGCGAATCCCGCCGTTGTGATTCATCTCCACCGTCCCTTGCAGCAACGAAGTTTTGCAGGTGCCGCACACGCCCTGGCTGCACGACGACGGCACGATGGCCCCGGCCTTTTTCGCTGCTGACAACACGGTCTGCGTTGCGGGCATGCTGAAGGTCTTGCCGGAGCGGGACAGGGTGACGGTGAACAGCTTCTCCCCCTGCTCGACACTTGGGGCGGCCTCGATCAACGGCTCTTCTATCAGCGCCGCAATGTCGAAGCTCTCTTCGTGATAATGGGCGAAATCGTAACCGCCGTTTTTCAGCAGCGCCTTCACCGCGTCCATGTAGCCCTTTGGCCCGCAGGTGAAAACCTCGCGCTCTTTGAAATCCGGCACAGCCTCACTCAGCAGCTCCAGACTCAGGCGACCGACCGGCCCCTTCCAGTCCACGTGAACCCCCAGGCCCTCGCACACATTCAGCACCCGCAGTCCGGGCATCAACGCCTGCATGCGGGTCAGTTCTTCGTGAAAGACGATATCGACGGGCGTCCGCGCGCTGTGCACGAACACGACATCCAGCTGCGCCGACAGGTCGAAACCGGCGCGGGTCATGGACATCAACGGCGTCACGCCCGACCCTGCCGAGAGGTACAGCAACTTGGCGGCGGGATGACCGACCGGAGTAAAACTGCCAGCTGGTCCTGAAGCCCCGAGCGTATCGCCCGCCCGCAGATTGTCGTGCAGCCAGTTCGACACCACGCCATTCGGCACACGCTTGACCGTGATCGAGAACGAGAACGGCCGCGTGGGTGATGACGACAGCGTGTAGCAACGGGCGATGGTCTGCCCGGCGATCACCGGCGAAATCGTGATGAATTGGCCCGGCTCGAAACTCAGCGCGTTGAAGTCCGGGCAGCGAAAGCTGAAAGTCTTCACGTCATGGGTTTCGTCGCGCACGTCGCAGCACAGCAGGGTTTTCTGCTCGCCGCTGTTCCATTGCGCGCCGTACGCCCCCCAGGTGTCTGCGTCGGTGAAGCGTTGCTGCGAAGACGTGTTACCGAGGTGAGTAGGCAAAGTCTCGAATCGGGTCATGATCATTCCTCACACACCGTGGGCCGCAAGCCGCGCGGCGTACCAGCGCGAAAACTGATCGACATAGGATTCAGTGAACGCCGAAAACGGGCCGGGCGAATACGCAGGGTCTTGCGTGCCGCTGTGGGTGATCGCCACCAGATCGGCGTCTTGCAGGTTGGTGGCGTTCCACACTTCCACCAGCCTGTCGACGTTGTAATCCACGCCCTCCACGGCGTCAGCGTTCACCAGCCATTTAGTGCGCACCAGGGTTTTGCCTGGTTCCAGCGGAATGATGTAGGCAATCACCGCGTGATCGCTCATCACGTGGGTCCAGGAGTTGTGGGTCCACAGGTGCACATCGCCCAGGTCGCGGCGAGTCAGGTCGCCAAACAGCTTGGTGCAGGCGACGCGGGTGTCGAGGGTTTGCGATTCGCCATTGCCAGCGATCACCAAACGCTGCGTACGAAATTGCGTCACGGCGTCCACGTCCAGATGCTCGACGGCGTCGCAGACGAAGCCTTCGTCCTCCCAGCTTTTCTTCGCAGCGGCGTTGCGCTGTTCGTATTCGTCCAGGGCTTTAAGGGATTCTTCGCTCAAGCCATCTGCGCAAAAGCCGAAGTCTTCCGGCAGGAATGAAGCAGTGAGTTCCGGGTGAGTGCCCGCGCAGTGATAACACTCGCGGTTATTCTCGATGACCAGTTTCCAATTGCCGTTCTCGATGATTTCCGATTCATGGGCAATTTTGGTGTAGGTCATGTTGTACGGCGCAAACCGCGGAGTCAGGGTCTGTTCCAGGTGCGCAATGTCTTCCGGCGGTTGTTCGCCGAGACACACGAATATATGTGCGCCGACCACTTTGGTATGAACGGGAATCAAACTTCTGCAGTTGGCATTGAAGTCTTTACCCATGTGCGCGGCATGTTTGAGGCTGCCGTCCAGGTCGTACGTCCATTGATGATAAGGGCAGACCAACATGCCCACCGTGGACTTGCCCGCCGGTTTCAACCGCGCCCCGCGATGGCGGCAGACGTTACGAAACGCCTGAATCTGCTCGTCATCATCGCGTACCAGCAGGATCGAGGATTTGCCAATGTCGATGGTCGAAACATCGCCCGGCTCGGGAATATCCGCCGTCACACCGACCAATATCCAGTGCTGGTTAAAGAAGATATGGACATCGTTTTCAAAGATGTCCTCACGACCGAATAGCGCGCCGTTCATGCCATGACCGGGCGTTCGCGTGGCAACTAACTGGCGATGGAAATCGACGGCGGCAATGCTCATGACTGCACCTCAGAGGCTGGATCTTATAAGGGGATGTGTTCGATGAGCCCAGTATCGAGAGGGCAGAAAAAAGCGTCAACGCGCTATATTTTCAGGTTCGCATAGCTGGAAGTTATGCGATGTGGCAGCGTGGCGTGCGGGCAGTGGCTATCTCATCGGCGCCGCCGTCTGTAGCAGTCCGGCTTGCCGGCGGCAGCGGTTTTCAGGACGCCACCGCCGGCAAGCCGGACTGCTACAGGGCATCGTGCATGCCGTCGCGCAACCATTCCACCAACCCCTGCACCAATGGCGTGGCCTTGCGCCCGTTGGGCACGACCACGTAATAGGCATCCTTGGGCCTGACCACGTAGGACGTCAGCCGCACCAATTCCCCTCGCGCCAGTAATGGCTCCAGCAGCCGATTCCAGCCCAGCGCCACGCCATGCCCTTGCAATGCAGCCTGGATGGTGTCGGTGTAGGAGCTGCAACGCAGGGCGTATTTGAGGCGGGGACGCTCGTCGCCCAAGGCTTTGAACCAGCCATTCCAGGTCATCCAGCCTTCCAGCGTGGCGTCGGAATCGATCAGCTCCACGTGCATGAAATCTTCCGCCGAAATTGGCGCGGTATGGGTCGCCAGCCAGCCCGGCGAACACACCGGAAACACCTCTTCGTCAAGCAGGAAAATCGACGTACCGTCATCCCATTTGCCATCGCCGTAACGCACCGCCAGGTCGATGTCGTCGCTGCGCAAATCCGGGGTGAGCATGTGGGTGACCAGCCGCAAATGCAGGTTCGGTTGCTCTCGTCGCAAGGCGCCCAGGCGCGGCAGAATCCGCAGCTGTGAAAACGCCGAGGTGCTGGCGAGGACGATTTCCTGCTCGCTGATGCCTTCGTGAATCTTGTCGAAGACTCCTGCGACCCGTTGCAGGGATTCGGACGTCACCGAAAACAGCGTGTAGCCCTCGCTGGTCAGCTTGATCGCCCGGTGCAGGCGATGAAACAGCCGAGTGCCGAGGGTTTCTTCGAGAAAGCGAATCTGCTTGCTGACCGCCGCCTGCGTCACCCCTAACTCCTGCGCCGCGAGGGTGAAGCTGCTGAGCCTGGCGACAGCCTCGAACACCAGCAGCGCCGTCATTGACGGGATCAGGCGTCGGTAGCCTTTGACCTTCTTCGAGGGCTCTTCTTTTAGCGGCGCTGCTTGAGGGGGAGAGTCGGACTGCATAAGCGCGCCAGGTGCGGGGTGATTGACACAGCGTCATTCGAATGTACACGGATGTACATCAAAGAAGCGGGGGCGTACAGTTCATTCACTCACAATCGAACAAAGGCGACATCAGATGTCGGTATCAGGCAAGGAACGAGGCAAATCCCAGGACTCCGGCTGGCGCGGTTCGCCCGAAGGATGGCTGGAAGCTGCCTACGACGCCTTGAAGGAGTCCGGTGTGGACGCCGTGCGCGTCATGCCGCTGGCCAAGCGCCTGAACCTCTCCCGCACCAGCTTTTATTGGTTCTTTCAGGACCGCGAACAATTGCTGGCCGCCTTGCTGGCCCGCTGGAAGGACAACAACACCGGCGGCATGGTCAAGCAGTCCGAAGGGTATGCCGAAAACATCACCGAAGCGATCCTCAACGTTTTCGAATGCTGGCTGAACCCCGAGCTGTTCGATTCCCAATTCGAATTCGCAGTGCGCAGCTGGGCCTTGCAGTCCGAGGAAGTGGCATCGGAAATCGCCGCTGCGGACGACTCACGTATCAACGCACTGGCGGCGATGTTCCGCCGCTTCGGCTACGACCCCGACGCCGCTGACACACGGGCGCGGACGATTTATCTGACGCAGATCGGTTACATCTCGATGAAGACCAGTGAAGATATCACCGAGCGTTTCCGACGCATCCCGCATTACGTGGCGATCTTCACCGGCAAGGCCCCGAAACGACGGGAGCTGGACCGTTTCTATGGCGCCTTCGGTTACGCCGAAAAAGAACCGGGGGAATTCGTGCCCCTCGCCGAGACGTTCGAAGAGACCGCCCATGGCAACTGAACGCGTCGGCATCATCGGCGGCACTGGCTGGTTGGGTGGCGGGCTGGCTCACGCATTGCTCGACACGGGGTTCATCCCGGCGAACCAATTGATCGTGTCGAACCGTTCGGGCAGCCACCCGTTGGCGGACACTGGCGCGCAGGTGCTGGCCGACAACCAGGCGTTGGTGGAAGCCAGCGATGTGGTGATCCTTTCCGTGCGCCCCGAACAGTTCAAGGCACTGAACATTCAGGCAGCTGGCAAGCAGGTTATTTCGCTGATGGCGGGTGTCACGTCTCAGGCGATCAGCGCCGCGACCGGGGCCTCCGTCATTGTTCGCGCGATGCCCAATGCGGCGATTGAAATCCGCCAGTCGTTCACGCCCTGGCATTGTGCTCAAGGGCTGGACGCGGTTGAGGTGGCGTTCATTCAGGGGCTGTTGGAGTGCGTGGGTACGGCCAGTCGGGTGCCGACGGAAGACGGCATCGATTATTTGAGTGCGCTGTCCGGCACCGGGCCGGCGTTTCCTGCGCTGCTGATGACGGCGTTGACGCGGCAAGCGGTGATCGCAGGCATTCCTGAAGACGTCGCACGACAGGCGGCGAAAGGAGTGGTGGTGTCGGCGAGTCAGTTGCTGGCCAATCACGATCCCCAAGGGATGATTGATGCGTTGGTGGCGTACAAAGGCGTGACGGCCGCGGGGTTGCAGAGCTTGATCGAGGCAGGGTTTGAAGAGCAGATAGGCCGCGCAGTGCAGGCCGGGGCGGATATCGCACGGAAAGGCATGTAATGCGCGGTATTCACATCACTGGATGGCCCTGTTTATCTGAATGAAACACGCCCCCTGTGGGAGCGAATTCATTCGCGAGGGGCCAGGTCAGACTATGCATCTCTATCGGCTGATTTATTTTTCGCGAATAAATTCGCTCCCACAGGTCTGGCGTCTCCCACAGGACCTGCGGCGTACCGAGACCCTGTGTTCAGCGCTGCAATCTGTGCCGGATCTACAAATCCTTCACCAACCGCAACGCATCGTAAATCGCCGCATGGGTGTTGCGCGCCGCCACCGCATCGCCAATCCGGAACAGCTGGAAACGTCCTTCAGGGTTGGTCACCAGATTCTGCGCCTTGCCCGCGATCAAATCGTGCTGTTCCACCGCGCCCTGGTTGCTGGACAGCGGGCGCAGTTCGAAATACAGCTCGTCCATCGGCAGGGTGCCGTGGTTGATCACCACTTGGTCGACAATGCGCTCTTTGTTGACCTTCCCGTAGTCGCTGCCGAAGATCGCGGCGAGTTTGCCGTCGCGACGTTGCACGGCTTCCACGCGATAAGTCACGGTGAACACCACGTCCAGGTCTTGCAGGCTGCGCATGTAGGGCACCAGGTTCATGGCCATGACTTCCGGCGAGAACGAGCGGTCCGGCGTCACGACTTCCAGACGCGCTCCGCTCTGGGCGATCACTTCGGCAGCCTGCAATGCGGCATGGTCGCCCGCGTCGTCAAAAATCAGCACGTTCTTGCCCGGCTTGGCGTCACCGGAAATGATGTCCCAGGCCGAGACCACCAGTTCGTTGCCCTCTTTCAACACTTCGGTGTCGGGCAGGCCGCCGGTGGCGACGATCACCACGTCCGGCTCCAGGTCCAAGACTGTTTGCCCTTCGGCCCAGGTATTGAACTGGAATTTCACCCCCAGCCGCTCGCACTGCGCCATGCGCCAGTCAATGATGCTGATCATCTCGCGACGACGTTCGCTGAGTGAGGTCAGGCGAATCTGCCCGCCCGGTTGATCCGCTGCTTCCAGCACCGTCACGTCATGCCCGCGTTCGCCCGCGACCCGCGCCGCTTCCAGCCCGCCGGGGCCTGCGCCGATGACCACGACCTTGCGTTTCACCGCAGCCTTGGGAACCTCGTGGGGCATGGTGGTTTCGCGCCCGGTGGCCGCGTTGTGGATGCAGTACGCCGCGCCGCCCTGGTAGATGCGGTCCAGGCAGTAGTTGGCGCCGACGCAGGGACGAATCTCTTCTTCGCGCTTCTCGATGATCTTGCGCACGATGTGCGGGTCGGTCATGTGCGCGCGGGTCATGCCCACCATGTCGATCTTGCCCGAGGCGATGGCGTGGCGGGCGGTGGCGACGTCGGGAATCTTCGCGGCGTGAAAGGTCGGGAAGCCCGTGGCCGCACGAATCTCGCCCGCGAAATCCAGGTGCGGAGAGTTGCGCATGCCTTGAATCGGGATCACGTCGGTCAGCCCGGCGTCGGTGTCGATGTGGCCTTTGACCACGTTGAGGAAGTCCACCAGGCCGCTGTCTTTCAAGCGTTTCGAAATCTCGATGCCGTCCGCCGCGCCGAACCCGCCGGGCAAATCTTCGTCACCGGTGTAACGCACGCCGAGCAGGAAGTCTTCGCCGCATTGCTTGCGAATGCCACGCAGGATGTCGAAGGTGAAACGCAGGCGGTTATCCAACGAACCGCCGTAGTCGCCGTCCAGGTCGTTGGTCAGTGGCGACCAGAACTGGTCCATCAAGTGACCGTAGGCCTGAAGCTCAAGGCCGTCCATGCCGGCCGCTTTCATGCGTTCGGCGGCGTCGACGTAATCCTTGATGATCCGCTGAATGTCCCAGTCCTCCAGCTTCTTGGGGAAGGAGCGGTGCGAGGCTTCGCGACGATGGGAGGGCGACACCACTGGCAGCCAGTCGGCCTTGTCCCAGCGGGTACGCCTCCCGAGGTGGGTCAACTGGATCATGACCGCCGCGCCGTGTTCGTGGCATTCGTCGGTCAGGTCTTTCAGCCAGCCCACCACCTCGTCCTTGTACGCCAGCACGTTGTTGAACACCGGCGGGCTGTCGCGGGACACCGCCGCCGACCCTGCGGTCATGGTCAGCGCTACACCGGCCTTGGCCCGCTCCACGTGGTAAGCGCGGTACAAATCCTTGGGCATGCCATCCACCGGATACGCCGGTTCGTGGGAGGTGGTGATGATGCGGTTGCGCAGGGTGAGGTTCTTGATTTTATAGGGCTGCAGCAGAGGATCGCTGGACATGGTGGTGCGCTCCTGGAGGGGAACATCAGGCTAGGTTTGACGCGAAAGTATGTGAAATGTACACAGGTGTCAATCGATGCGGACGCTGGTGTACATTTCGCTTGCTACCCCACGCAATGTGTGGATAAGATCGGCGCAACAGCTGGCCGAAGACTGGCGCGATTCACTCACTTCACTGCCACACCCAGTAACACCCATACACAACAGGGGAGATGCACGATGGTTGCTTATTCGCCGTATAAGAAAAAAAGTATTGGTTGGTTAGCAGGGGTCGCCTTGACGACTGTGAGTCTGTTCAGCCACGCCGCCGATCAACCGCCGGTGCGCATCGGCTGGGTCAACTGGTCGGACACCGAGATCACCGTCAAGCTGGCCACGCTGGTGCTGGAAGACCAGCTCAAGCAGCCGGTGAAACTGGTCATGGCCGACATCGGCATCCAGTTTCAGGCCATGGCCAACGGCAACATCGACATGATTCCGATGGTCTGGCTGCCGGGCACGCACAAGGCGTTCTACGACAAGTACAAGGACAAGATCGAAGACTTGGGCGTGCTGTATGAAGGACGGATCGGCATGGCGGTGCCGGACATCGTTCCGGCCAGCGAAGTCTCCAGCCTCGCGGACCTGAACAAACCGGGGATCGCGGCGAAATTCGACGGCAAGATCCTGACCTCCGAAGTCGGCAACGGCCAGTACAAGCTCACCGAGAAGGTGCTCAACGATAAGAAAATCGTCGGCTACAAGATGGTGGCGTCCTCGGAAACCGGCATGTTGAGCGAGCTGGACCGCAATCTCAAACGCGGCAAGTGGTCACTGGTCAACGCCTGGAGCCCGCACTGGATGTTCTCCAAATACCCGCTGCGTTATCTGGATGACCCTGAGCACCTGTTTGGCGGTGCTGAGCAGATCCACGCTTTTGCCCGCAAGGGATTCAGCGATCAATACCCGAAAGTGGCGCAATTCTTCGCCCACTATTCGATCCCCAAGGACGACCTGCAAAAGATGATGCTGGAAGCGCGTGCCAGCTCGGCCGAGAAGGTCACCGCCGATTACTACGCGGCCAACAAACAGCGCTTTGCGGCGATGTTCAAGGACAACACCGCAGCGTCGATTACGCCTTGATCTGAAGCTCAACAACAAACACGAAACCCCTGCAGCAGTCCGACTTGTCGGCGGCAGCGACCACACGGATGTCGCTGGCGAGCCGGACTGCTACAGGGGTTTCGTGTCTTTCATGCGAGTTCAACCCGCCGTTTCATCCTTCTTCCCGCGAACCCCGCTCACGCTCCCACCACTGGTGTTCACCTGCACATTCAGGCGCGGCGTCGCGAGGTCCATGCCCGCTTCATCGAGGTAACGTTTCAGCGACAGGTTGAACGCCCGCGACACTTCCCATTGCTTGATCGGTGCGGTCTTGAAGCGCGCGCGGAGGATGGCGTTGCCGGACTCGAAACTCTCCACCCCCTGAATCTCCAGCGGCGACCAGATGTTGCGGCGTTGCAGCGGGTCGGTGCGCATTTTCTGGCCCACGTCGCGAATCATCTTCAGCGCATCATCGATGTTCATGTTCGACGGAATCGCGATGCGAAAGATCGCGTAGCCGAATTCCCGCGAGTAGTTCTGGATGCTCTTGATCTCGCTGAACGGGATCGTGTGAACGATGCCGTCGATGTCACGCAGGCGCACGGTGCGAATGGTCAGCCCTTCGACGGTGCCCAAATGCCCGCCGACGTCCACGTAATCGTCGATGGCAAGGGAGTCCTCGATGATGATGAACAGCCCGGTGATCAAGTCCGCCACCAGCGACTGCGCACCGAAACCGATGGCCAGACCGATCACACCCGCACCGGCCAGCAGCGGCGTGACGTTCATCCCCATGTTCGCCAGTGCGACGATCACCGCAATGATGAAAATGGTCACGAACAGCACGTTACGGATCAGCGGCATCATCGTCTGCGCACGGGCGTTGGCCAGGCCTTTGCGCGAGCGGGTGAGGGCGTGATGAATCGCGGTGTCGGCGAGAATCCAGATCAGCCAGGCGAAGATCAGCGTGGTCGCCAGGCCGATGATGCGCACGCTGATGTCGTGGCCGTCGCCTTCGGAAAAACGGATCAGCGACAGGCCCCAGACCCGCAGCCCCAACTCGATGAACACCAGCCAGACCACCAGATGCGCCACGGTATAACCGAAGCTTTTCAGGCGGTCCGAATACAGCGCATGGCGTCGATGACCGTGGGCCGGTTTTTGCGAATGGCGACGCACCAGGCCGTTGATGACCATGCACAACACCAGCAACACGGTACAGATCAGCGACTGGCGCAGCGCGGTGCTGGTGTCGCCCGCCGAGAAGAACGTGGCGAACAGCGACACGCCCACCAGCACCAGCGCAGGCAAGTACCAGAAGCTGCCGAGGATTTCGATGGTGTCGCTCAGGGCGCGGCGTTTCAAGCGGCGGGACAGCGGCTGATTGCGGATCAAATGCGCGATGGGCCGACGGAAGCGGACGATGAACAGCCCCGTGGAAATCGCCGCCATGACGTTGGCCAGGGTCGCGGTGGTGTGCGCCAGATGGGCACCGAGGCTGGCCACCAATCGCGGGTCGCTCAGCGCTTCACCGAAGGCGGCAAAACTGCCGATCCACCACAGCGGCCGAAACGCCTGATGCCGCAGGATGTACAGCGCCTGATGCCGGTGAGGGCCGTCGAGCAGTGAGAAGGCAATCACGCAGATCGCCGAAAACAGCGTGCCGACAACAAGCGCATACGCCAAGACCATCGCCAGATCGCGGCCTAGGGAAGGCGGCAGGGAATAGCTCAAGTAAACCGTGATGACCAACGCAATCAGCCATGGCCCCAGTTTGCGTAGGGCGAAGCGCAGCATGTCGGTCGGACGCGGGTGTTGCGGCAGTTCTTCCGACAGCCCGAAGCGCACCCGCACTCGATGGCTCAGCCAGATCAGCGCGGCGGCCAGCAAGCTCCACAGCGCAATCACCAGGGCGAAGCTGAACATGATCGGCCACCATTGATTGGCGGGCAGCAGCAGGTCCATCAGCTCTTGCTCGGCCAGCGACACCTCGTCGCCCCAGCGACTGAGCGGGCTGTCATCGCCAGTGAACTGCTTCTCGAAATCGTGAAGCGTGCTCCCGATCAGCCCCAGCACGCCTTGCTCGGCAGTGGGTTGGGCTTTCTTCGTCGCGTCGCGAAGCTTCTTCAGATCGTCCAGCAATTTGCTGCGTTGCTGATCGTTTTCCAGCGAGGTGATGACCTCGTCGAGGGACTGGCCCAAGGGTTCCTGGGCTTGAGGTTGGGCTTTTTGGCCACCGAGCAGGCTGGGCAATCCGGCTGCCTGAGTGAGCGCGGCGGGGAACAGCGCCAGCAGACAGATCAGCAGCAGGCGCGACAGGAAGAGTAGGCGGGCAGGCGCAATCACCAGACAATGAACCTCGAATCAACAGGCACCTGATGCGACTGAATTGAAGTCAGCCGTGCGTACAGGCAAGACCCGCGATTTTACGAGCGGCACTCAATGTTGGCGAGAATCATTTTCTGTCATGGTTCAGATCAGGCGACTCCCGTAGCAGCATGGATTGACTGCGGTGGCGGTGTTGAGTTTGCTGACGCCAGCAAACCGCGCTGCTACAGAGAGCAAGTTAGATTGCGCAGTTCATTCTCCAGCGCTTGTTACAACAGCCCCTTAAGGCCCGCTGATGTTGTATTGCTCATTGCTTCCAACGGAGTAGAGGCTTGGGCTAATGACGGTTCACTGCTACCAGCCTTTAGAGACTCAAGAGTGCTTGTGATATCTGCCAGTTCTTGCTGCAAGAGAGGGATTTGTTGCTCAAGCTCGGTTTGTCTATCCGTTAATGTTTTTACTTCAGCTGCGGAGATATCCATGGTTTGCCTCACTGTCCAAGTGAATCAATGAAGTTTCATGATCGGCAGGAGGCAAGCCAGGTGCAACGAATATTCCCGGACGGGGAAGACCGAGTTGCGATAGGCGTAATAGCGACCGGTTATCTAAATTGGCAAGGGTTCTTAAGCGCCTCAATGTTCTGTGGGCGGCCGCTCTGCTGCGAGCCGGACCCACAGATGAGAGCAACGCTTACGGCAACTCGGCACTCGCATAAAACGCGGTCAGCACTTTGACCAGGTGCGCCAGGTCCTGACTGCCTGCCAGCTCACGGATCGAGTGCATGGCGAACGTCGGCAGGCCGATGTCGACGGTGCGCACGCCCAGATGCCCGGCGGTGATCGGGCCGATGGTCGAGCCACAGGCCATGTCGCTGCGCACCACGAAGCTCTGCACCGGAACTTCCTCGGCCATGCACAGATGGCGGAAGAAACCGGCGGTTTCGCTGTTGGTCGCGTAGCGCTGGTTGCTGTTGACCTTGATCACAGGGCCGGCGTTGAGTTTCGGGCCGTGGTTGCCGTCGTGCTTGTCAGCGTAGTTCGGGTGCACGCCGTGGGCGTTGTCGGCGGAAATCAGCAGCGACTTCTGCACCGTGCGCACATAGTCGTCGCCTTCTGGCAGCAGACGTTGCAGCACTTGTTCCAGCATCGGGCCGTCGGCGCCGCACGCGGAGGTCGAGCCGACCTCTTCGTGGTCGGTGCAGATCAGCACGCAGGTCTCTTCGCCATCGGCATTGAGCAGCGCTTGCAGGCCAGCGAAGCACGACAGCAGGTTGTCCAGCCGCGCACCGGCGATAAAATCGCCATTCAGGCCAATGACCGCCGCGCTTTGGGTGTCGTAAAAACTCAGCTCGTAATCGAGCACAACGTCGGCGTTCAGGCCGTGCTCGCGGGCGAGCTGGTCGGTCAGCAGGGCGCGGAAATCGGCGCGCTCGTCACCGGCCACTTGGGCGAGGATCGGTGGCAATTCGTTCTGCGGATTGATCTGCCAGCCTTCGTTGGCGGTGCGATTGAGGTGAATCGCCAGATTAGGGATGATCGCGATGGGCAGCTTGAAGTCGATCAGTTGGCTTTCGACCTTGCCGTCGCGACGGAACGTGACACGGCCCGCGAGTGACAGGTCACGGTCGAACCACGGGGCCAACAGCGCACCGCCGTAGACCTCGACGCCCAACTGCCAGAAACCCTGACGCTGCAACTCGGGTTGGGGTTTGACCCGCAGGCAGGGGCTGTCGGTGTGAGCGCCCACGAGGCGAATGCCACCGATCAGAGGCGACAGGCGACCCAGCTTGAAGGCGACGAGGGAAGAGTCGTTACGGGTGACGTAGTAGCGGCCACCGGTTTCGGTGTGCCAAGGCTCGCGTTCGTCGAGGCGCTGATAACCGGCGCCTTCGAGACGTTGCACCAGACTGGCGGTGGCGTGAAACGGGGTGGGAGAGGCCTTGAGAAAATCGATCAGGCCTTGGTTCAACTCTTCGCGCATAAGTTACTCCAGACAGCAATGGCGGGAGTTTACAGGCGTATGCGGGCCGGGGCGAGATGGTTGGCTCTAGACGCTTACTTTGACGCCCTTCGGGGCCTGATCGCGAGCAAGCTCACTCCTACATCTTTTGCAACGCGCCGCATCTGCTGGACCGGGCGTGTGGCCTTGGTGCCAGGCTCTCAAGGCTTACAACTCGGTCTGTCAGGCTATGGCGCGTTTAAGCAAATGTAGGAGTGAGCTTGCTCGCGATCAGGCCCGAAGGGCGTCAGAGTAACAATCTCAAGCCAGCAGATTCCAGCCCCTCAAAACGGCGCCACACACTCGAACCGCATGCGCTCTTTCGTCACCGGATGGGTAAACGTCAACATGCTCGCGTGCAGGCACAACCGCGGGTACGCCGCCAATGCCTCGGGATGTGCATACAACCCATCCCCCAACAACGGATGCCCAATCGATAACATATGCACGCGCAACTGATGAGACCGACCGGTAATCGGTGTCAGCTCCACTCGGCAGTGTGTGTCATAGCGCTCCAGGACCTTCCAGAACGTCAGCGCATGTTTGCCGAGTTCGTGATCGACCACATGTCGAGGTTTGGTCGGCGGGTCGTAGCGCAACGGCAGGTCGATGCTGCCGCTGTCCAGCGCCGGTTGGCCCCACGCCAGTGCCGTGTAGGCCTTTTCGGTTTCGCGGTCGTGAAACTGCCGCGACAACTCCCGATGGGCGTCCGCATCGCGGGCCAGCAGAATGATCCCGGACGTTTCCCAGTCCAGACGATGGACAATGCGCGCTTCGGGGTAGCCGTTTTCCTGCAGGCGCGTAATCAGGCAGTCCTTGTTGTCGTCCGCACGACCAGGGACCGACAGCAGCAGGGTAGGCTTGTTCACCACCAGAACGGCATCGTCCTGATGGAGAATGTGGACATTGGACAGCGGCATCGAACAGCCTCGTAGCACTCTCAGAGCAAAAATCGGTGTGTTTACAAACGCCAACGGCGGCTCGCTCACCGCAATCCCGCGAAGGGATCAGGGCAACCGAGCCGCCGTGGCGACCGCCTGTTCGATCAACGATCAGGCAGGGTGATGTTGAGCTCCAGAATCGAGTAGCTGCCCTCGTTGTCGAGCGCAACCTGCACTTTGTCGTCCTCGATCTGGACGTATTTACGGATCACTTCCACCAGCTCTTTCTGCAGAGCGGGCAGGTAGTCCGGGGTACTGCGTTGGCCGCGTTCATGCGCCACGATGATCTGTAGACGCTCTTTCGCGACCGATGCGGTACTGGGCTTTTTGTTGGCACGAAAGAAGTCAAAAATGTTCATTAGTTACCCCCGAACAGGCGTTCGAAAAATCCTTTTTTCTGTACGTCCAGGAAGCGGTGCTCGCGGTCTTTGCCCAACAGGCGGTCGACAGCATCGCTGTACGCCTGACCGGCATCACTCTGGTCATCGAGGATGACAGGCACGCCCTGGTTGGAAGCCTTGAGTACAGCCTGGGATTCAGGAATCACGCCGAGCAGGGTGACGGCCAGGATTTCCTTGACGTCTTCCACGCCCAGCATTTCGCCTTTGCTCACGCGCTCAGGGTTGTAGCGGGTCAGGAGCAGGTGTTCCTTGATCGGGTCTTCGTTGCGCTCGGCACGGCGCGATTTGCTGGCCAGCAGGCCCAGCATGCGGTCCGAGTCACGGACGGAGGACACTTCAGGGTTGGTCACGACGATCGCTTCGTCGGCGAAGTACATCGCCAGGTGAGCGCCCGTTTCGATACCGGCAGGGGAGTCGCAGACGATGTACTCGAAGGATTCCTTGAGTTCCATCAGGACCTTTTCCACGCCTTCTTTGGTCAGCGCTTCCTTGTCACGGGTCTGGCTGGCGGCCAGGACATAAAGACCTTCGATCTTCTTGTCCTTGATCAGCGCCTGTTGCAGGTTGGCTTCGCCATTGACCACGTTGACGAAGTCATACACGACGCGACGCTCGCAACCCATGATCAGGTCGAGGTTACGCAGACCGACGTCGAAGTCGACGATGACCGTTTTGTGGCCGCGCAATGCGAGACCGGTACCGATAGCGGCGCTGGTGGTGGTCTTGCCCACACCACCCTTGCCGGATGTAACCACGAGAATCTTGGCCAAGGTGTATCACCCCTAAAAGTAGGACGGCTAGTCCCTGAATAGCCCCTCATCACGCAGCGTTTTTCGAACAGAGAAAGAAACGAGCGTCTTGCGATGCTCATGTTTCGAGAAAACAAATGAATTTCCCGGATTTCCTTTCCCTTTGCATCGTTTTCGCGACGAATCAGAGTGGCTTTGAAAATGGCGCAGTATCCGTTAAAGACGGATGATGTTCAACACGTCACCGGACAGACTGACTTGTACCCCGGCCCCCCAGAGAGGGTCACGTCGCAGGTCTTCCGCAACCTTGTATTGCCCGGCGATGGAGACCAGTTCGGCCACCATTTGCTGGCAGAAAATCCGGGCCTTGGTGTCGCCCTTGATGCCTGCCAGTGCCCGGCCCCGCATCGGGCCATACACATGGATGTTGCCATCGGCGAGAAGTTCCGCACCGGGACTGACCGAGGAAATCACCACCAGGTCCGAACCTTGCGCGTAAATCTGCTGGCCGCCGCGCACAGGAGCCGTGATTATCTTGGTCGGCTTGATCAGAGGCTCCGGTGGTTTTTCCACCACTTCGGGCTTTTTCTTTATTTCACCTTCCGTCGGATCGAGGGGTCTTTCACGCGCGCCGGATGGCGGCAGGACCGGCAGGTCGATGGCAATGGCAGCGGCGATGTCTTCGATGCGGTTGGCGCGAATGGCCAGGGTGCGCAGGCCGTGATGGCGACAGATGCGCATCATCGCTTGCAGATCGACGGCGCCTTCGTTGGGGGGCAGCTTGTCCAGCGCCAGCACCAGCGGCGTATTGCTGAAGAAATTGGGCGCCTGAGCGACCTTGGCGGCCAGCTGACGATCCAGTGCTTCAAGGTTGTTACGGGCCAGTTCCAGCACGGTGATGGCCAGCATGCTGCCCTTCAGCTGGAACACGGGGTCCTTGTCTTGCAATTCGATTTGGCTCATGTCGGCATACAGCGGCTTGTCGCTAAAAGTGCCGAGACTTATAACGAGAACGCCCGCGAGTCGCAAGGGAGCCGCAACCGACGAAGCGTCACGGAAGTGCTCGAACCGATGTAGAATGCCCGCCTTTGTCCTGACGGAAGCTGTAATGGAACGCCCGCGTTTTCGAGCCCAATTTCTTCATCCCCGCTTCTGGCTCCTCTGGCTGGGGCTGGGAATGCTCTGGCTGGTGGTGCAGTTGCCGTTTCGGGCGCTGGTCGCTATAGGCCGGGCGCTGGGCGGGGTCATGTATTACTTCGCCACCGACCGTCGCATCATCGCGGCGCGCAACCTTGAACTGTGTTTTCCCCAGTTTTCGAAAGCCGAGCGCAAACGCCTGCTCAAGGAAAATTTCGCCTCCACCGGGATCGCCTTTTTCGAAATGGCCATGAGCTGGTGGTGGAGCCCGACGCGCCTTGCCAAGCTGGCGCACATCGAAGGGCTTGAACACCTCAAGCAGCCTCATGAGCAAGGGCAGGGCGTCATCCTCATGGCGCTGCACTTCACCACGCTGGAAGTCGGCGCAGCGTTGCTCGGTCAGCAGCACACCATCGACGGCATGTACCGCGAGCACAAGAACCCGGTGTTCGACTACGTGCAGCGCCGAGGCCGCGAGCGGCACAACCTGGATTCCATCGCCGTCGAGCGCGAAGACGTGCGCGGCATGATCAAGCAACTGCGCAAGGGCCGCGCGATCTGGTACGCGCCGGATCAGGACTACGGCGTCAAGCAGAGCCTGTTCGTGCCGCTGTTCGGCATTCAGGCCGCCACCGTACCGGCCACCAGCAAATTCGCCACCCTCGGCCGCGCCCTCGTGGTGCCGTTCACCCAAGAGCGTCTGGCGGACGGTAGCGGTTACAAGCTGGTGATCCACTCGGCGTTGACCGATTTTCCCGGCGAGAGCGACGAGGCCGATTGCCTGCGCATCAATCAATGGGTCGAGCGGGCCGTGACGGCCTGCCCCGAGCAGTATCTGTGGGCACACCGGCGGTTCAAGAGCAGGCCGCCCGGTGAGCCGAAGCTGTATAAAAAGCGGGGCTGATACCTAGGGCTGAGGTTTTATGACGACAAGCGCAGCAGAACAAAAAACAGTCAACAGCGCTTCAACGGTTCCGGTCGGTCGCGAGTCGATCACCGGGCTGATCCTTTCCGGCGGCGGCGCTCGGGCGGCCTATCAGGTGGGCGTGCTCGCAGGGATCGCCGACCTGCTGCCTGCGGGCGCGAAGAACCCGTTTCCGGTCATCGTCGGCACGTCTGCGGGCGCCATCAACGCGGTGAAACTCGCCAGCGGGGCTGCGCAATTTCGCACGGCTATTCATGAACTCACGGTCTTCTGGCAGAGCTTTCGCAGCCATCAGGTGTTGCGCAGCGATTGGTCCGGGGTGATTCGTCAGGCGACCCGGTTCTTCGGGCGAAGCCTGTTGGGGATCGGTCGCAAGCAGATCCCCGTGGCGTTGCTCAACAGCTCGCCGTTGAAAGATTTGCTGACCGAGCGCCTGAACCTCGAAGGCATTGATGAGGCCATCGAAGGTCGGCATTTGCGGGCCGTTGCGGTCACGGCGTTTGGCTACGAGTCGGGGCAGGCGGTCACGTTCTATCAGGGCAAAGGCACCATCGATTCCTGGCTGCGGCATCGGCGCGTCGGCGTGCCAACGCGGCTGACGGTCGATCATCTGCTGGCGAGTTCTGCGATTCCGCTGCTGTTCGCCCCGGTCAAACTCGAACACGAATATTTTGGCGATGGCGCGGTGCGGCAATCGGCGCCGATCAGCCCGGCGCTGCACCTGGGCGCCAATCGGGTGCTGGTGGTGGGCGTCAGCGGCAACCCTCGCGGACCGGGGGCGAACAAGCCCGTGCACCGGGTCGTGAGCGGCGCGCAGCCGAGTCTGGCGCAGATCAGCGGGCACATGCTCAACAGCACGTTCATTGACAGCCTGGAGAGCGACATCGAGTTGCTGGAGCGGCTGAATTTGCTGAGTCGCATGTTGCCCTCGCCACCCGAGCCGTCGCCGCAGGTGTCCGAACAGCCGACGCCGGTGCAGTCGCTGGCTCCGGTGGAGGTGCTGGTCATTTCCCCGAGCCAGCCCCTCGACGAAATCGCCGCCCGCCACCGTCGCGAACTGCCGCCTGCCCTGCGCACCTTTCTGCGCGGGCCCGGCGCGACCAAGACCAGCGGGGCAGGGGTATTGAGTTATCTGCTGTTCGAGTCGGGGTATTGCAGCGAATTGATCGAACTGGGCCGCCGCGATGCGATGGCCCAGAAAGAGGAGTTGATGCGGTTTTTGGGGATCGCGTGAAGCCGCATTTTTCCCTGTAGGAGCGTGGCTTGTCCCGCGATGGCCGGGCACCGGCCATGAAACCTGACGATTCAAATGCATCTGACCCGCCGAGTTGGCCAATATGGCTGCCGCTGCGCGTCAGATCGCGGGACAAGCCACGCTCCTACAGGGTCTGCATTTATCGGGCGATTGTTTATGCCGTCAACTTGTCATCCCGAAAATCCTGCAGAGCCTGTTCGATCTCTTCGCGGCTGTTCATCACAAATGGGCCGTATTGCACAATTGGCTCATTCAGTGGCTTGCCCGCGATCAGCAACACCTTCGCGCCGGTCGCTGAATTGAGCTGCACTTCGCCATTTTCTGACAACCGAGCCAGACGGCTCTGACCGAGCGTTTGCGCGCAACCGGCGATCTCGACTTCGCCTTCGTACACGTACAACAGCACCCGGTGGCCTTCAGGGACTTTCGGGCTGATTGATTTGCCGGCTGGAAGGTGGAAGTCGAAATACTGCGGTTCGGTGTCGGGCCGCTGCACCGCGCCTGCCTGCTGCACCTGGCCGTCGTCGAACTGACCGGCGATCACCACCACGTCCACCCCGTTCTGCGTGGTGATGCGCGGGATGCGTTCCGGCTGGATGTCTTCGTAACCGGCGTCGTCCATCTTCGATTTGCCCGGCAGGTTCAGCCACAGCTGGAAGCCGCGCATCATGCCTTCTTCTTGTTCCGGCATCTCGCTGTGGATCACGCCACGCGCAGCGGTCATCCATTGCACGCCGCCGCCTTGCAGCAGGCCGACGTTGCCCATGTGGTCTTCATGGCGCATGCGGCCTTCGAGCATGTAAGTCACGGTTTCGAAGCCGCGATGCGGATGGGGAGGGAAACCGGCGATGTAATCGTCAGCCTTGTCCGAGCCAAATTCGTCGAGCATCAGGAAGGGGTCGAACAGCTCGACGCCAAGGCCGCCGAAGACCCGCGTTAGCTTGACGCCCGCGCCGTCCGAGGTCGGTTGACCGGTCTGCATGGACAGCACTTTGCGAAATTGAGTCATGGGGCGCACTCCGGAAGAGGGTGGGAATGGCGCCTATGGTATGCCGGTTAAGGCGATGGATGGGTGACGTTTTTGCGAGGAATCGATCGGGTTGTTAGATGTTTCAAATGGCTCGACGCGGTCTCCTGTAGGAGCGAATTCATTCGCGAGACGTCGGTACAGCCGATAGATTTCTGTCGGTTGTACGGGCCTCTCGCGAATGAATTCGCTCCCACAGGGGCCATCCAGCGTGTCAGAGAGTGACGCGTTTCAGACCCCGCACAAGGCAATCATCACTCCTGAATCTGCAACTTCCGCGCTTCGGTGTACACGTAGCGCACTTTCTCGTACTCGAACGGCGAGTCCATCTGGCCGTAGCGGAAGCTGGTGGTGTAGCGGCGGTCAATCGCGCGCAGCAGGTACAGTTCCGGATGATCCTGACTCACCTGCGCCACGTTCAGGAAGTTGATCTGCGATTCGGCTGTGAAGTCGAACACCAGGCCGCCGGTGTCACGAAGGTTCGAAGGCCCGAGAATCGGCAGCACCAGGTACGGCCCTGCCGGAACGCCATAGAACCCCAGGGTCTGACCGAAGTCTTCGCTCTGTTTTGGCAGCCCCATCCAGGTTGCGGCGTCCCACAAGCCCGCGACACCAATGGTGGTGTTGATGATCAGACGGCCCGTGGTGTCCAGCGAGCGCTTGCCCTTGAACTGCAACAGGCTGTTCAGCAGGTTGGGGATGTCGCCCAGGTTGCTGAAAAAGTTGCTGACGCCGGTGCGCACGAAGCTTGGGGTGATGTATTTATAGCCGTCGACTACCGGCAGGAACACCCACTCATCGAAGCGATAGTTGAAGTGGTAGACCCGACGGTTCCACGACTCCAGCGGGTCGTAGACGTTGAGGGCGTTCAGCGACGAGCGCTCGAATTCCTGGGCGTCCAGACCGGGGTTGAATTTCAGCGACTTCAACGGCTCGGTGAAACCGTCCGGGTTCTCGATCCGCTGGACCGGCTGGGCCTGGGAGATGATCGGCGCATCAGCGGCATGAACAGCGCCTGCACAAAGCAGAGCGGCAGTGAGCAATAGACGTTTAGCCACGGAAAAACTCCAGCATGGCGTCGCTGTTGACGCGATAGTTCATGTTGCCGCAGTGACCGCCATACGGGTAAACGGTCAGGCGATCGCCAAAGGTCTTGCGCAGGAAACCGAGGTCGCCCGGGCCGAGGATCACGTCATCGGCGTTGTGCATCACGGAAATTTTCTTGCTGGTGCTCAGGTAATCCTTGAGCGCGTACAGGCTGACCTGATCCACCAGTTGCAGCAGGCTGCCGCCGTCTGTGCGGGCGCGCCACATCGGGATCACTTGCTCGGTCACGTAGCAGTCGAAGTCACATTGCAGCGCGCGCTTTAGGAACGGCGTGAGGCTGGTGCCTTCGCTGATCGGCGTCTTCGGCGGGGTGATCAGGCCGCGACGGTTGATCAGGTCGGAGGTGAACGCGATGTCGGCCGCCGAGAAGCGAAACGACGTGCCGATCAACATGGCCATCTGCTCGTTGGACAGGTGCTGCTTGGACTGCTGGAAGTCATAGAGCAGCGCATCGTTGAGGTCGATGTAGCCTTTTTCGCGGAAGTAACGGGTCAGCTTTTGCAGCACCAGTTCATAGAAGGTGGTGCTGTTGGTGATGCCCTTCACGTCGGTCTGGACCATTTTGTCCAGGTTGGTGATCGAGGTGTAGAGGTTCACCGGCGGGTTGATCAACAGCACTTTCTTGAAATTGAAGCTGCGGCGGGTCTCGTCCAGTTTGCTGACGAAGGCCGCATCCAGCGCGCCAAGGCTGTAGCCGCTGAGGTAATACTCGGTGACTTGCAGTTTGTTTTGCTGAGCGCGAACGGCCTGCATCACGCGGTACAGGTCTTCAGCGTCTTCAGACGTCACACCAGGCGTCGCGAATCGTGAGGCGGCGCTCATGAAGTCGTAGCTGGTGGGCGACGACAGCTGTACGACGTTATACCCGGCTCCGTAATACAGACGCTTGAGGTATTCGTTGAGGGTGCTGTTGTAGGGGGCGCCGGTGCCTGCGATCAAGAAGATCAGAGGCGCGGGATGGTCTTGCTTGGCGAGGCGGTAACGCAGTTTTTTCACGGCCCAGAAATTGTCGGGGAGGGTGAATTCACGATCCGGTCTCAGCGTCAGGCTGTAGTCGTCCTGATCGATGTCGGCGTCGTCTGGCACCTTCGCCCGCAAATCAGGAGGCGTCGTGGCGATGGTCGCTTCGAACGGGTTGGTCAGAGGGAAGCCATAGCTGGACGGATCGATGTCGACCGCCATCACGGACGCACTCAAGAACAAGCCGCCTGAAAGGGCGGCGAGGCGTAAAAAACGAAGCATGACTGGATCCCTTGGGAAAGAAGTGCTGTTGAGATACGCAGGCTATGACACGGGGGGCGTGCAAAAAGTGCCGTAGTGGCAATTTGCATTTAATCCCTCGCCAACCCGAACAAATCCTAGGCGACAATACACGTTCTGGCTCGAATGGCGTGTGAGGTTGTGCTTTTAATGTGGGGCGTTTCATGTCCCGGGTCGACTGCGGATATGCTGGGCGTCGTTTTCCTGCCTTGGGGTGTTCCGTGTCGCGTTGTTTCCCGCTGATCGTGTCGGTGTTTGCCTTGGTGCTGTGGCTGACGTTGAGTTATGGCCTGCGCTACGGACTGATGGAGGATGTGCAGTGGGTCGGGCAGTGTTCCGACGATGCGTTGCAGTGGCAATGCGTGGTGCGTTCGGACCTGGGATGGCTGATTCATTTCGGCGTGTTCGGCTGGGGTGCGCTGGTGACGGCGGTGATCGCGTTTTGCGTGCCGGGAAAGGTGGGGCGGGTGCTGGCGGGAATTGGATTGCTGCTGGGGATGCTGGCGTTGGTGTTGTATTCGGCGAGTCTGGCGGTGTTCGCGGTGGTGATTGCGGGGCTGCGGCTGGTGCGGGCAAACGAGCAGCCTTAGCCGAACGCGGAGACTGACATTGAGACGGACACGAAACCCTCATCCCCAAACCCCAGACAGCATAAAGGGGAGCCGGGGCTCCCCTTTAAATCGTTGCACGTGCTCTTTTTTTATTGTTTTAGGCCGGTCTGTTGTTGTTTTTGGCAACCGTTCCCTTTCCAGCGTCTTCAGTGATCCCCATCCGGGATACAAGAGCAAACGTATTTTTTTGAGCGCTTATCTGCTTCGATCCATGGCCTGAGGCGAGGATCCAACCCGTTCTGGACGCTACCTGACGGTAGTTTTATTGTTCTCGGTCGGGCTGTGAGGCCAAGGCCTCTGTAAAGCACATCTACTCCAAAAAAATCTGTTGGCTGCGTCTCTGTGCCGTTGTTCTTGTTATGTCAGAGCCGATTCATCTTATTTTTATTGGGTTTTCACATTTTGTTCTTGTTATGCAGGAGATATAGCAGGCAGCGTGCCAACTTTTTAATTCCCTTTAAAATCAATGGCTTGAAAAAATCGTTCTGCCTGGGTGTTAATCCGAAAGGACTATTCTGTTTCCGTGTTACCCGTATTCTGTTTTGGAATGGCATCAGCGGTAACACAATGTGTTCCTCACCCCGTCACTCGCGCGCACGCTCTGGCTCGGGGCTCGCCGCGCTGATTCGAACACTGCGCCACAACGCCAGGGTCATCACCACGCTGACCGCTGCCCACCCCAGAGCCTGCGGGTTGCTCAGCCCTTCGCGAATCACCTGCGGCACGATCCCGATCCCGATGATGCAAGCCAGCAACGTGGCTTCCCGACGCAGCACCCTGACCGGTCGCAGCAGATAAAAGAGGGCGGGCAGCCACAACGTCGGGGTGGCGAAGCTGCGGTAACGCGGGTCAAAGACCATCTCCAGCATCATCACCGCGCCCGCAAAACCGGCCGCGCTCAGCCACCACCCGGCGCGGGACTCGAACCAGGCGAAGCCTCGGCCGCGCCACCCTTGCCGGCCCGAGAGCGCCAATGCGGCGTGCATCAGGACCAGCAGGTTCAGCACCATCAACGCCCCGGCCCATAGGTATTCGCCGGTAAACCGACTGGTCACCCGCGCCAGTTCCCCCCATGTGCCAATACACGCGCCGCCGAATACGGCGAGCAGCGGGACGATCAACGCGCTGCGAGACTGAGTCACACGGCCTGCCAAAAACAGCGCCAGCAGGCCGATCACACCGCTGACCGCCAGCCAGAACGGCCAATACGGCAGGTTCGACACTGGCCCCGTGAGCACGCCTTTCTCCTGTCGGTCGGCGTCGAACAAGCCCCAATAACCCCCGACCGCGCCCTCGGCTTCCCGCTTCCAGGGTTGGTCGAAGGCTTCGATCAGGTTGTAATGCCAGCCGTGCTGTTCGGCTAGGGCGACGAAGCTGCGAATGAACTTCGCCTCGTTGAACCGGCTCGGCAACGCTGTCTCACGTTGACGCCCCTCGCTGGGCCATCCGGTTTCACCGATCAGAATGTCCTTGGGGGCGAATTTTTCGCCGAAGCGCTGACGAATCTGCGCGACGAGGGTCAACGCGTCGTCGATACCCTTGGGATCGTCTTCCCAATACGGCAGCAGGTGAATGGTCACGAAATCCACGGCAGGCGCGATCTCCGGGTATTGCAGCCAGTATTCCCAGACGTCGGCGTAGGTCACCGGCTGTTTGACCTCGGCTTTCACCTGACGAATCAGTTTGGCCAACTGAGGTCCCGTCACTTCTTTGCGTAACAGCGTTTCGTTACCGACGATCACAGCGGTGACAACGTCCGGGTAGGCATTGGCGGCGGTGATCAATGCCTTGATCTCGTGCGCTGTGTCCTCGGGGCTGGCATTGACCCACGCGCCAAGCATCACTTTCAGCCCGTGCTTGCGCGCCAATGCCGGGATCGCTTCAAGGCCGGTCATTGAATAGGTACGGATGCACTCGAAGCGCGTGGCGAGCAGCGCCAGGTCGGCATTCATTCGAGCAGGTCGGGGCGTGAACGGCTGATCGAAGGGCGACTGGTCTTTATCGAAAGGGGTGTAGGACGCGCATTGCAGCTTGTGCGTCGGCGTCGCGGCATCCGGCAGCACGACGGGTTTGCCAAGGGTGTACCAGTAACCGAACAGGGCAATCAGCGCGATTAGACAAGCGGCGAGATACGTCAAAACAGGCGAGCGGAAGGGGACGGGCATGATGGGGCCGAAAAGGAGCAGAGGGCCGCAGCATAGCTCAGGGGGCCCTCAAAACGGCAGGCCTCACGCTACACGTTGGGGCATCGCCGCTTTGCTTTTTCTTGCCGTTCAAGGCTCGAAACTCGCCGCTGCTTTTAAAGCATGCAAGTTTCGGACGGACCGGGCCCTCTTTTACGACCTGTTTGTCGTTGATGGCCCTGTGATGTCGTTTCCCGCTGTCTGAGTGTCGTTGACAGGAAAGGCACAAGGTCGGTGGGGGTTGATGATCGGCTCGTCGATGCAGCGAGTGCTGCTGCGAAGGCAAGTGGTTGAAGCGTGAAAGTTAAGCGGTGCGCCAAATGCGTGCGCGGGCTGCGAGCTTAAAAAAACGTTAACGATACCCGACCGCCGTCGGGTGCAGGACTACCGGGGAAGTAACGATGAAGATGCGAAATATCCTGGGTGCGGGTGCCGCGCTGGCCCTTGCTATCAGTTCCACGCTGGCCATTGCCGCCGACAAACCCGAGCTGAGCATCGGTTATGTGGATGGCTGGTCCGACAGCGTTGCGACGACCAACGTCGCAGCCGAAGTGATCAAACAGAAACTGGGCTACCCCGTGAAACTGCAGGCCGTCGCTGCCGGGATCATGTGGCAGGGCGTTGCCACCGGCAAACTGGACATGATGCTGTCCGCCTGGCTGCCCGTGACACACGGCGAATACTGGGAAAAGAACAAGGACAAGGTCACCGACTACGGTCCTAACTTCAAAGACGCCAAGATCGGCCTGATCGTGCCTGAGTACGTGAAAGCCAACTCGGTTGCCGACCTGAAGACCGATGAGTCCTTCAAGAAGAAAATCGTCGGCATCGACGCTGGTTCGGGCGTAATGATCAAGACCGATCAGGCCATCAAAGACTACGGTCTGGACGGCTACAAACTTCAGGCGAGTTCCGGCGCCGGCATGATTGCCGAGCTGACCCGCGCTGAGAATAAGAAAGAATCCATCGCCGTCACCGGTTGGGTGCCGCACTGGATGTTCGCCAAGTGGAAACTGAAATTCCTGGAAGATCCAAAAGGCGTTTACGGTGCAGCTGAAACCGTGGACAGCGTCGGCAGCAAAGAGCTGGCCACTAAAGCGCCAGACGTTGCTGACTTCCTGAAAAAATTCCAGTGGAGCAGCAAGGACGAGATCGGCGAAGTCATGCTCGCCATTCAGGACGGCGCCAAGCCTGAACAGGCTGCGAAAGACTGGGTCGCCAAACACCCGGATCGCGTCAAAGAGTGGACCGGTAAGTAATTTGCCGCAAAAGATTCATGCGTGACCCCAGCCGCCCGGCAAGTGATTGCCGGGCGGTTTCTTTGTTTCGAATATTTCCATACGTTGAGCCGGGCTGCCACAGGCGCAGTGCCGCAACAACGGCACGCTTCTTCTGCCAAACATGCCTCCGCTTTTCCCACTTCCTCACCCCCGTGCAGTGCCCTGTGTATCAACTAATGTCGTTCTAATACTAAGGTCGTCTGGAGCGCGGCCTAGAGCCAGCTAAAGTGGAATACGTGACATCCATCTGTGCTGCGAGGACAAAAACAATGAACGACAGCATTTACCTCTCGATTCAGAACAGCCCGCGCTTCAAGGAGCTGGTCTCGAAAAGGGAACGATTCGCCTGGATTCTCTCGGCGATCATGCTTGGGCTCTATTCCGCTTTCATCCTTTTGATTGCGTATGGGCCTCAGATTCTCGGCGCCAAACTCAGCGCCACTTCATCCATCACCTGGGGAATGCCAATCGGCGTGGGCCTGATCCTTTCCGCTTTCGTGCTGACCGCCATCTACGTTCGTCGTGCAAACGGCGAGTTCGATGAGCTGAACAACGCGATCCTGAAGGAGGCACAACAATGATCCGGCGCCTGTTTGCAGCTTTGGGCCTGGCGGCCTTCGCACCGACTCTCTGGGCGGCGGATGCCCTGACCGGTGCCGTGCAAAAACAACCGCTCAACGTTGCCGCGATCGTCATGTTCGTGATCTTCGTCGGCGCCACGCTTTGCGTGACCTACTGGGCGGCCAAGAAAAACAAATCGGCGGCGGACTACTACGCGGCGGGCGGCAAGATCACCGGTTTCCAGAACGGTCTGGCCATCGCCGGTGACTACATGTCGGCAGCGTCCTTCCTGGGTATCTCGGCCCTGGTGTACGCATCCGGCTACGACGGCCTGATCTATTCGATCGGCTTCCTCGTCGGCTGGCCGATTATCCTGTTCCTGATCGCCGAACGCCTGCGTAACCTGGGCAAGTACACCTTCGCTGACGTGGCGTCCTACCGCCTGAAGCAGAAGGAAATCCGTACCCTGTCCGCCTGTGGTTCGCTGGTGGTCGTGGCGTTCTACCTGATCGCGCAAATGGTCGGTGCGGGCAAGCTGATCCAGCTGCTGTTCGGCCTCGACTACAACGTCGCGGTGGTGCTGGTCGGTATCCTGATGTGCCTGTATGTGTTGTTCGGCGGCATGCTGGCGACCACCTGGGTGCAGATCATCAAGGCAGTCTTGCTGCTGTCCGGTGCCTCGTTCATGGCGCTGATGGTGATGAAACACGTCAATTTCGACTTCAACGTGCTGTTCTCCGAAGCCGTGAAGGTTCACCCGAAAGGCGAGGCCATCATGAGCCCCGGCGGTCTGGTGAAAGATCCGATCTCGGCGTTCTCCCTGGGTCTGGCCCTGATGTTCGGTACGGCTGGCCTGCCACACATCCTGATGCGCTTCTTCACAGTGAGCGACGCGAAAGAAGCCCGTAAATCGGTTCTGTACGCGACTGGCTTCATCGGCTACTTCTACATCCTGACCTTCATCATCGGCTTCGGCGCGATCCTGCTGGTCAGCACCAACCCGATGTTCAAAGATGCCGCAGGCGCTCTGTTGGGCGGTAACAACATGGCGGCGGTGCACTTGGCCAACGCGGTCGGTGGCAGCCTGTTCCTGGGCTTCATCTCGGCGGTGGCGTTCGCGACCATTCTGGCGGTGGTAGCCGGTCTGACCCTGGCCGGTGCGTCGGCGGTGTCTCACGACCTGTATGCCAGCGTGATCAAAGCGGGCAAAGCCAACGAGAAAGACGAAATCCGCGTGTCGAAATACACCACGGTTGCGCTGGCTGTCGTGGCCATCGTGCTGGGTATCGCGTTTGAAAGTCAGAACATTGCGTTCATGGTCGGCCTGGCGTTCTCCATCGCGGCGAGCTGTAACTTCCCTGTGTTGTTGCTCTCGATGTACTGGAAAAACCTGACGACTCGCGGCGCGATGATCGGCGGCTGGATGGGCTTGATCAGTGCCGTGGTGCTGATGATCCTAGGCCCGACCATCTGGGTGCAGATTCTGCATCACGAGAAGGCGATCTTCCCGTACGAGTACCCGGCGTTCTTCTCGATCATCATTGCGTTCGTGGGGATCTGGTTCTTCTCGATCACTGACAAGTCGAAAGCGGCCGAGGGTGAACGTGCGTTGTTCTTCCCGCAGTTCGTGCGTTCGCAGACCGGTCTGGGGGCGAGTGGGGCGGTTTCTCACTGATCTGAGTTAGCGTTTCAAATGAAAAACCCCGCTCTTTGTAGTGGGGTTTTTTTGTTGGCTGAGATTGGGGGCATATCCAATTGCGGTGGTGTTGCTTATATCGGTTCCGCCCTTACGGCGGGTCACTTTTTCAAGAGCCAAAAAGTAACCAAAAGGCCCTGCTCCTGGTTTGGCTTCGACTTCGTCGAAGTACCCTCACTCCGGCGACGCTCCGTGGGCCCGCGCCGAACGGACATCCATGTCCTTGCGGCGCTCTCGCGGCATCCATGCCGCTCGACCCACTCCGCGCCGCCTGCGTTCGGCCTGCACCCAAGTCGGGTTCCGCGGTGTCTGTACTGGCGTGTGTGAAGATCAAGATCAAAAGCGAACGCGAACGCTCAGTTCGAATCTTGACGCTATCCCTGTGGGAGACGCCTGAGGTTACGATGGTAGCGAAAGCGGTGGGTCGGTGTTGGTGAAGGCTTCGGAGCGCCGCAGAGCATCTGTGGGAGCGAATTCATTCGCGAATGGCCGGTACAGCCGCCACATCCCCATCGCCTGAACGATTTTTCGCGAATGAATTCGCTCCCACAGGGGAATGGCGGAGCTGCACAGGTTTGCGCTCAACCTAAAAGAGCCAGACGCGTCGCTTGGCTTTGGCTTTGGCTTTGGCTTTGGCTTTGGCTTTGGCTTTGGCTTTGGCTTTGGCTTTGGCTGTTGATCTTGTACCGCGAAATTCCAGACACCGCAGAACGCGACTTGGGTGCAGGCCGAACGCAGGCGGCGCGGAGTGGGTCGAGCGGCATGGATGCCGCGAGAGCCGCGCTGGGCCATGGATGGCCCTTCGCGGCGGGCCCACGGAGCGTCGCCGGAGTGAGGGAACTTCGACGAAGTCGAAGCCAAACCAGGAGCAGGCACCCTTGGTTACTTGGGGTGCTTTTCCAAGTAACTCGCCGGAGGCGAAATCTTCTGCCCCTAGGCAGAACCGTAATCAGCAACACCACCGCAATTGGATATACACACAAAACCCAGCAGCCCAATAAAAAACCCCACTACAAAGAGCGGGGTTTTTCGCTGGCGGCGGGGCGGTTATATCCTGCCAAGCAACACCAGAATCAGCAGAATCACCAGGATCGTACCGATGATCCCCGATGGCCCATAACCCCAACTTCTAGAGTGTGGGAAGACCGGAAGACCGCCGACCAACAGGAGAATGAGGATGATGATCAGAATTGTGCCGATGCCCATGACGAGTTCCTTCTTGTGTTCTTGGTAAATGGCAATGCCGTTCAAGCGTTCGCCAACTTCGTGAAAAGTTGTAGTGCTTGAATAATCCGACTCTGGCCCGGAACAAAAGGTTCGGATGAGAGGAAATAAAAAATAACATTTTTATAATTATGATAAAAATCAATAGCTTGAAGTGAAATGGTGAATGTTAAAACCCGTGTATTCGATCCCGGCTAACCTTCATGTACTGGCAATAAGCGCGGAACTAACATTTTCAGCGCCGGTCACGAAGTTGCCAAAACCCCTTAATCAGGAAGCAAGCTATGTTTTATTCGGTGATGGCAGACGCCATGGTCGTCTTCCATCTAACGTTCATTCTGTTCGTCATGTTCGGTGCACTTCTGGTGTTGCACCGCCGTGCTTGGGCCGTGTTGCACCTGCCAGCCGTCGCCTGGGGCATGGCGGTGGAGTTTTTGCACCTGTACTGCCCGCTGACCCCGCTGGAAAACAGCCTGCGGCTCAAAGCCGGTGCCGCCGGGTACGAAGGGGATTTCATCGGCCACTACCTCATCCCGCTGATCTACCCCGCCGGTCTCACACCGCAGATTCAGATCGGACTGGGCGTCATCGTTGTTGTGGTCAATCTTGCTGCTTACCTCTGGGTCATCACCCGCTGGCGGGGCCGACGCAGCGCGGCCTGAGACGCCGGTTTGCCTCGCATATTCAGCCAGTCAATGGAGGGGTTGTCGGACAATGTGTCTGTTTACACTGAGGCCACTTCCCCGCAATCGACAAGGCAATGGCTATGCAAAATCGCATCATGATCACTGGCGCAGGTTCCGGCCTGGGGCGTGAAATCGCGCTGCGCTGGGCACGTGAAGGCTGGAAACTGGCGTTGTCAGACGTCAGCGACGCAGGCCTGCAAGAAACCTTGAATCGGGTGCGTGAAGCGGGGGGCGACGGTTTCGTTCAGCGGTGCGATGTGCGCGACTACAGCCAACTGACCGCTTTCGCACAGGCCTGTGAGCAGCGGTTTGGTGGCATCGACATCATCGTCAACAACGCGGGCGTGGCGTCGGGCGGGTTCTTTGGTGAACTGTCGCTGGAGGATTGGGATTGGCAGATCGCGATCAACCTCATGGGCGTGGTGAAAGGCTGCAAGGCGTTCCTGCCGCTGCTGGAGCAGAGCAAGGGCAAGATCATCAACATCGCGTCGATGGCCGCGCTGATGCAAGGCCCGGCGATGAGCAATTACAACGTGGCAAAGGCGGGGGTGGTGGCGTTGTCGGAGAGCCTGTTGGTGGAACTGCGTCAACAGGAAGTAGGCGTTCATGTGGTGTGCCCGTCGTTTTTCCAGACCAATCTGCTGGACTCGTTCCGCGGCCCGACCCCGGCGATGAAAGCCCAGGTCGGCAAGTTGCTGGAAAGCTCGCCGATCTCCGCCAGCGACATCGCGGCCTACGTTTACGATCAAGTTGCCAAGGGCGAATTCATGATCCTGCCCCACGAACAAGGCCGCATGGCCTGGCAGATCAAACAGCAAAACCCCCACGCGATTTACGACGAAATGGCTAATATGGCCGACAAGATGCGCGCCAAGGCCAAGTCCGTTGGCTGACGTTCACGTCTGATTTATCTGATAGGGTGGCGCGCATCGTTCCGGCCACCCTTGAAGGGATTCCATCGTGCTCAACTACCTGTGGTTCTTCCTCGCCGCCTTGTTCGAGATCGCCGGATGCTACGGCTTCTGGCTGTGGTTGCGTCAGGGGAAAAGCGCGCTATGGGTGATTCCTGCGCTGATCAGCCTGACCCTTTTCGCACTGTTGCTGACTCGCGTCGAAGCGGCCTACGCCGGACGCGCTTATGCGGCATACGGCGGCATCTACATCATCACCTCGATTGCCTGGCTCGCCGTGATCGAGCGCGTGAGGCCATTGACATCGGATTGGCTCGGCCTCGCGTTCTGCGTGATCGGCGCGACGATCATCCTGTTGGGCCCGCGCGGAACGGTTTCATGACCGAAATGACGTGTTTGTAGGACGCGTCTGTCAGCAACCGCCGTCACCCTCTGAAGGGCAAGACTGATTTGTTCCAGGCGCATTGAAGCATTGGATCCAGCGCGGCAACCTGCCCCCTCGGTTACCACCCAGGGAGTAGGAAAGATGCTGGTATTGACGCGGGAAATAGGAGAAACCTTCTCCATCGGTGATGACATCACGGTGCAGATTCTGGGGATCACTGGCAATCAGGTGCGCTTGGGGATCGATGCCCCGCAGCACGTGAAAATCCACCGTGCCGAGGTCTATCGGCGCATTGCCCAGCGCTTGCAGCAGATGGCGGCGCCGCCCTCCGGTTCCTGATGACATCCCTTCACGACGGCATCGTGCTCAGTCTTCGAAATACTCCTTGGGTACTTCGTGCTTGAGCATCAGTTGGCATTGCTGGCTTTCGAGGTCGAAGAAGATCACCGCCTGACCTTTGCTCAACGCGTGGCGAACCCGCAATACGCGGGTTTCCAGCGGCGTGTCATCGCCATTGTCGGTGCCGTCGCGGGTCACGAAGTCCTCGATCAGACGCGTCAGGGTGTCGGCTTCGAGTTGGTCGTAGGGGATTAGCATGGGGTTCTCGGTCGTTGCGAAGGGCAGATGGCGGGGATGCTAGCGTGGTCGGGGGAATGGGGCTACGTCGGCGTTGATGGATTCCTACGATCTCATTGGCAATAAGAGCGAAATGTGGAAGGGAATTCATTCTGGACGGCATTCCGACGAAGGTAGGTACATCCAACAATCGCTAGCGGATGTACCACCGTATCGCGAATAAATTCGCTCCCACAGGTTGAATCTCACAGGCAAGGGCTGCGGTTATTCGAACCGTGTCTACCGCTGCCCCACCAATGTATCCACCGCAGGCACGCGCGTGTCCGATTCCATCTGCGCGTCGTGCTCCAGCTGGTGGCTGAAGTTTTCCAGGGACGCATTGGCCGGCTTCGCATCGCTCGCAAATACCGGCGGGCTGAGGATGTAAGCCGTCAGCAGTTTGCTCAGCGTATTGAGGCTGTCAATGTGCGTACGCTCATACCCATGCGTCGCGTCGCAACCAAAGGCCAGGAGCGCGGTGCGGGTGTCATAACCTGCCGTTATCGCCGAGTGCGCGTCGCTGTAGTAATAGCGGAACAGGTCGCGGCGCACCGACAGTTCTTTTTCCTGGCCCAGCCGCAGCAAATGCCGGGACAGGTGATAGTCATACGGCCCGCCAGAATCCTGCATGGCCACGCTGACCGCGTGTTCGCTGGAGTGCTGGCCCGGCGCGACCGGCGCGATGTCGATCCCCACGAATTCACTGACGTCCCACGGCAGACTGCCCGCCGCGCCGCTGCCGGTTTCTTCGGTGATGGTGAACAGCGGGTGGCAATCGATAGGTGGCTCGGCGCCGCTGTCGACGATGGCCTTGAGGGCCGCGAGCAGTGCCGCGACACCCGCCTTGTCGTCAAGGTGACGGGCGCTGATATGGCCACTTTCGGTGAACTCGGGCAACGGATCGAAAGCGACGAAATCACCCACGTTAATGCCCAGCGACTCGCAATCAGCGCGAGTCGCGCAGTAGGCGTCCAGACGCAGTTCAATGTGATCCCAACTGATCGGCATGGTGTCGACGGCGGTGTTGAACGCGTGCCCTGAAGCCATCAACGGCAAGACGCTGCCGCGAATCACGCCGGTGTCGGTGAACACGCTGACGCGGCTACCCTCGGCAAATCGGCTCGACCAGCAACCGACGGCCGCCAGGCCCAGACGACCATTGTCTTTCACCTCGCGCACGCTGGCGCCGATGGTGTCCAGGTGCGCGGAAACGGCGCGGTCGGGACTGCTCTGTTTGCCTTTTAACGTCGCACGGATGGTGCCGCGACGGGTGAGTTCGAAGGGAATGCTCAACTCTTCAAGACGCTCGGCGACGTAGCGCACGATGGTGTCTGTGAAGCCTGTGGGGCTTGGAATCGCGAGCATTTCCAGCAGGACTTTCTGCAGGTAATTCAGATCCGGTTCATGGATTTTCTTTGCAGTGGTCATGGTAGCTCCAGTCGGAGCAGCGGCAAGCGACAAGCTACGAGCTGCAAGTGGTCGCGCCAACTTCTTGCAGCTTGCAGCTTACAACTCATAGCTGCTTTTAGCCGTGAACAGGCAGGCTATGGGGAAACAACAGATCGACGAAGCGTTCGGCGGTCGGCTGTGGCTCATGGTTGGCCAGGCCGCAGCGTTCGTTGGCTTCGATGAACACGTAGTCCGGTTGATCGGCGGCCGGGACCATCAGGTCCAGGCCCACCACCGGGATGTCGAGGGCGCGGGCGGCGCGGATGGCGGCGTCTTTCAACACCGGGTGCAGGATGGCGGTGACGTCTTCCAGGCAGCCGCCCGTGTGCAGGTTGGCCGTGCGGCGAACCGCCAGGCGCTGATCGGCAGGCAGCACGCTGTCGAAGGTGAAACCGGCGTCTTCGACGGTACGCCGGGTCTCGTCGTCCATCGGAATCTTGCTTTCGCCCCCGGTCGCTGCAGCACGACGACGGCTCTGGGCTTCGATCAGTTGACCGATGGTGTGACGCCCGTCGCCCATGATTTCTGCAGGACGACGAATGGCGGCGGCCACCACGTCAAACCCGATGACGACAATGCGCAGGTCGAACCCTTCGTGGAAGCTTTCCAGCAACACGCGGGAGTCGAACTGCCGCGCACGTTCGACCGCCGCCTGCACGTCTTCGATGGTGCGCAAATCGACCGCAACGCCTTGGCCCTGCTCGCCATCCACCGGCTTGACCACGATCCGTGCGTGCTCGTCGAGAAACCCCAGGTTGTCGTCCGCATTGCCCGCCAGTTGTTGCACCGGCAGTTCGAGGCCCGCCGCTTTCAGTACCTTATTGGTCAGGCGCTTGTCCTGGCATAGGGTCATGCTGACGGCGGTGGTCAGGTCGCTCAACGACTCACGGCAACGGATGCGACGGCCGCCGTGAATCAGCGTGAACAGCCCGGCTTCGGCATCGTCCACCTGCACCTCGATGCCGCGACGATGGGCTTCTTCGACGATGATCCGCGCATACGGATTGAAGTCCGCCTGCGGGCCGGGGCCGAGGAACAGCTTTTCGTTGATGCCGTTCTTGCGCTTGATGGCGAAGGTCGGCAGGTTGCGGAAGCCGAGCTTGCCGTAAAGGTTTTTCGCCTGCTGATTGTCGTGCAGCACCGACAGGTCCAGGTAGGCCAGACCGCGACTCTGGAAATGCTCGATCAGATGACGCACCAGCACTTCGCCGACGCCGGGCCGGGTGCATTGCGGATCGACGGCCAGGCACCACAGGCTGCTGCCGTTTTCCGGATCGTTGAAAGCCTTTTGATGATTCAGGCCCATGACGCTGCCGATCACCGCATTAGTGGTCTCGTCCTCGGCGATCCAGTACACCGGACCACCCTGATGACGCGGGGTCAGCAGGGTCGGGTCGATCGGCAGCATGCCGCGCGCGATGTACAGGTTGTTGATCGCGTCCCAGTCGGCCTGGTTCTGCGCACGACGAATCCGGAAGCCACGAAATACCCGCTGTGAAGGGCGGTAATCGCTGAACCACAGGCGCAGCGTGTCCGAAGGGTCGAGGAACAATTGCTGTGGCGATTGCGCCAGCACTTGCTGCGGCGCCGCGATGTACAACGCGATGTCGCGCTCGCCGGGTTTTTCGTTAAGCAGTTCGTTCGCCAGCGCCGCAGGATCAGGGTAGGTGTGGCCGATCAGCAGACGGCCCCAGCCGCAATGCAAGGCCAGGGGCTCGTCATTGAGGGAACTACCGTCTTCGGCGAAGCGCGCCTGCAAACGCTCGTAGGACGGCGCCTGACCGCGCAACAGGCGCTGGTTGTAGATCGAAGCGTTGGCTTTCATGGGTCAAAGTCCTTGTTCGCTGAGCCACAGGTTCAGGGCTGCGAGCTGCCACAGCTTCGAGCCGCGCAGCGGGGTCAATTGACCATCTGGGTTGGTCAGCAGCGTATCGAGCATCGTCGGGTTGAACAGGCCACGGTCCTGACTCGGGTCGAGTAACAGGTCGCGCACCCAGTTCAGCGTGTCGCCCTCCAGATGCTTGAGGCCCGGCACCGGGAAATAGCCTTTCTTACGGTCGATGACCTCGGAAGGGATCACCAGACGCGCCGCTTCTTTCAGAACTTGCTTGCCACCGTCCGGCAGCTTGAAGCGCGCAGGAACACGGGCTGACAGCTCAACGAGGCGGTAGTCGAGGAACGGCGTGCGTGCTTCCAGACCCCAGGCCATGGTCATGTTGTCCACGCGTTTCACCGGGTCGTCCACCAGCATCACGGTACTGTCCAGCCGCAGGGCTTTATCGACACCCGCATCGGCGCCCGGCATGGCGAAGTGTTCGCGCACGAAATCACCGGCAGCGTCGTTCTGGGTCAGCCATTGCGGGGCAACCGTGGCTGCGTACTCGTCGTAGCTGCGGTCGAAGAACGCTTCGCGATAGGCCGCATACGGGTCGCTGGCGCCATCGACTTGCGGGTACCAGTGATACCCGGCGAACAGTTCGTCCGCGCCCTGGCCGCTCTGCACCACTTTGCAGTGCTTGGCGACTTCGCGGGACAGCAGGTAAAAGGCAATGCAGTCGTGGCTGACCATCGGCTCGCTCATGGCGCGGAACGCGGCAGGCAACTGCTCGATGATCTCGCTTTCCTTGATGCGCAACTGATGATGGTTCGTGCCGTAGTGCTTGGCGATCAAGTCCGAATACTGGAACTCGTCGCCACGCTCGCCGCCCGCATCCTGGAAGCCGATGGAGAACGTCGAAAGGTCTTTTACACCGACTTCGCGCAACAGGCCCACGAGCATGCTGGAATCGACGCCGCCCGAGAGCAGCACCCCAACGTCCACAGCAGCACGCTGGCGGATGGCCACGGCTTCACGGGTGCTGTCGAGCACGCGGTCGCGCCAGTCTTCGAGGGTCAGGTTCGCTTCATCGGCATGAGGGCCGTACGGCAGCGTCCACCAGACTTTCTGTTCGACCTTGCCGTCGGCGCTCACACGCATCCAGGTGGCCGGCGGAATTTTCTCGACGCCAGCGAGCAGGGTGCGCGGGGCAGGGACCACAGCGTGGAAATTCAGGTAATGGTTCAGCGCGACCGGGTCGAGCATCGGGCTGATGTCGCCGCCTTTGAGCAGGGCAGGCAGGGCCGAGGCGAAACGCAGGCGTTTATCGGTGCGCGACAGGTACAGCGGCTTCACGCCGAGACGGTCGCGAGCGATGAAGAGACTCTTGTTGTCGCGCTCCCAGATGGCGAAGGCGAACATGCCGTTCAGCTTGGGCAGCATGTCGGCGCCCCAGGCGTGATAGCCCTTGAGCAGCACTTCGGTGTCGCCACCGGAATGGAATTGATAGCCGAGGCTTTCCAGCTCGGCGCGCAATTCCGGAAAGTTATAAATCGCACCGTTGAAGGCCAGTGACAGGCCCAGATGGCTGTCGATCATCGGCTGCGCCGAGCCGTCAGACAGGTCCATGATTTTCAGGCGACGATGGCCCAGGGCAATCGGCCCTTGGCTATGAAAACCCCAGGCATCCGGGCCGCGAGGGGCCAGATGATGGGTGATGCGTTCTACCGCGGCGAGATCCGCAGGTTGATTGTCGAAACGTAGTTCACCAGCTAATCCGCACATAAGTCCTTACCGGTTTTCCGTTGGGGAATGTGGCCGGGGAAGTCCGGCTACCCAAAGACTGACCGGTGCGGATTGCGAGAGTTTTAGAACGATCGGTTATAAGGCCTGTGGTGAGACCGCTGGATTCTCACCAGCTGCTTGTGATTCTGCCGAAGGCGTGGGAGTAAGCTTGCTCCGGGCTGCGATCAGACGATCGGGCGCGAAGCGGCAGTGAAATCAGACACCTCGGGTATGTCAGATTGATCGTGCGAGCGGATTTTGCTGTCGCTTCGCAACAGATCGTAGGCAAGCCAACTCCCACAGAATCACAAGCCAACTCCCACGGCCTTCGGGCAGAAGCGGGGTTGTGCATGACGCTAATACCCCGTCATCTCCAGATACCCCACGCCTTTCTGGCTCCCGCTCACCCGCACCGGGCCTTCCCAATAGGGAATCTGCAGGTCCATCCACGCTTGTGAATTGAGCGCTTCAACGGTCACGTCCACGCCCTTGCCGGGGATTTTCACCGACCAACGGGTGGGCATGTCGCGGCCTTGCACATCGGTAGTGTCTTCAGGTTCCAGCTCGATGTCCTTCGCCGCCAATTGCTCTGTGCTGCCATCGGCGTTGATCCAGGTGCCCGTCAGGTAAGGGTCGTTGTGCCGTTGTCGCATGCGGTACAGCATCACGTCCGAGCCATCTTTCAGGTGCAGGGAGAACCAGTCCCAGCCGGTCTGGTTTTGCGTCAGCGGCTGGCTGCTCCATTCGCGGTCCAGCCAGGCGGGGCCGGAGACCTGATACGTCTGGCCGTCAATCTCGACGCTGCCTTCGGCCTGAAAAAACGGCTGGCTGTAGTAATACGAAGCCTGCCCCTGTTCGGATTTCTGGCTGAAACCCTGGTGGCCTTGCAGCACCAGCGGCTTGCTCGACGTCAGGTGCAGGCGATAGCTGAAATGCGGCCCACGGGCTTCCAGTTGCATGTCGGCCAGTGGGTCTTCGACGCTGGCATGGCTGGTCAAACCCCAATCGTCGATCCATGCCGACAACGGCGCCAGTGTTACGCCCGCCTGACCCACACCCCCTCGGGCGTAACGCTCGGCGGCGTAGTGCTCGTCCTCCGAGGTCACGGCGGCGTGGCCCATCCACAGGTTGCGGTTGTTCCAGCCGTGGTTGTCCTGCGGCCCGGTTTTCGAGCGGGGCAGGGCGTTGCGAAACAGCGTCCATTGCACGCCGAATGACTGGCCGTCGGCGTCCTTGAGGTTGGCGGTGACGTACCACCATTCAATGCGGAAGTCGTTGTGCGCGCCGTGGTCCAGCGGAAACACGAAATGCTTGTCCGGCGTGACTTGGGCATAACTCGCCGCGTCGTCCGCCAGCCCTGCGAAGCCTTTTTCTTCCTCGGTTTTTTCGTCACAGCCCGCCATCAACAGCACGACCGTCAGCAGGGCAACCGCCTTAATTTTCATTGGCGAACGTCCTCAGCAAATCGGCAGGTCGGGTGCGATACAGGCGATACAACGGCCACGCCGAGGCCAGCAAAGTCGCGAGCATCGCCAGCAGCATCAGGCGCAGCAGCTGCATCGGGAACACCTGCAACGGCAGCCGCCAACCGAAGGCCTGAACGTTGATCACCGCGTCCAGGCACCACGCCAGCAACAGCCCCAGCGGGATCGCCAGCACCAGTGTCAGCACCGCCAGCAGCCAGGTTTGCGCTAGGTTCAGCAACATCAATTGCTTGCGCGTCACCCCCAAGGCCCACAGCGGCGCGAGTTGCCCGAGGCGGCTCTGGCTCTGGGTCAGCAGGCTGATGAACAGCGCCACCCCCGCCACCATCAGGGTCAGGCTGTTGAGCGCAGCGGTCGCGGAAAAGGTGCGTTCGAATACCTGCCGCGACCACGCCTTGAGCTGGATCTGATCGACGATGCGGTTGTCATCGATGGTGAATTTGTTGTGCAACACCCGCAGCAATTGCGGGATGGCACGGGTGTCGATGCGCAGGTTGAAACGGTTGGGCGTCAGGTCCGGCCAGTGTGCGAGGAGGTGATTGGCGTTGACCAGCATGTGGCCTTTGGGATTGCCGTAATCGGCGTAGATGCCGACGACCTTCAGCGGCCAGTCTCCGTCCGGCGCGGGGAGCTTCACTTCATCGCCGACGCTGACCTTGAGCCGCCGCGCCAACTGTTCGCTGAGCATCAGCGTGTTGTCCTTGGCCAATTGACCCCAAGGGTCCTCCCCGGAAGACACCAGCAGCGGCCAGTGCTGACGGTAATGCGGATTGTCGATCACGCCGTACAGCTCGGCGGGCCAGCCGCGCAGTTGCAGTGACACCTGCCAGTTGGGCAGCACGGCGCGAGTCAGGGGTTGTTCGCTCAGCCATTTTTGCAACGGCGCAGCCTGAGCCGGGTTTTGCGGGTTGATGTACAGCTCGGCGCTGAGGCGCTGCTCCAGCCAGTGGGTGAAGGTCTGGCGGAAACCCGACGTCATGCTGCCCGCGCCGATGTTCGCCGCCATCGCCAACAGCAGCGCCATCAGCGCCAGGCTCAAGGCCGGCAATTGCTGACGACAATCGGCGAGAAACCACTGGCCCAGCACCGAGCGGCTTTTGCCGAGCAACACATTGAGCAGGGCGTTGAGCAGCACCGGCAGACCCAGCGCGGCACTGAGCAGCAGGCTTGCCATCAACACGAAACCCTCCGCCAGGCTGTTGCCGAACAGCGCGGCGAGCAGCGCAATCACGGCCGAAATGCCCGCGATCCAGCCTTGGCGCTTCAACCAGCCCGCGTGGGTGTCATGCCAGGCTTGCGCGTTGGCCAAGGCCAGCAACGGCAGGCGCGCCGCCCGCAACAGGCTGCTGGCCCCGGCGAGAAAGGCGCCCAGCAGCGAGACACCCAAACCACTGAGCCACCACCAGAGGCTCAGATTCAGGTGCCCGGCCAGCTCCGCGCCGTACAGCCCGCGCAAACTTGCGGCGACGTCGGGCAGCAGCAGGCTCGCCAGCCAATACCCGCTGATGACCCCGGCAATCCCGCCCAGCAATGCCAGCGCCCCCAGTTCGATCACCAGACTGGCGATAAGCCCCCGGGCACTGACCCCGCAGGCTCGCAGGTTGCGCAGCAGCCCCCGACGTTGCTCCAGCGCCAGGCCAATCGCCGCGTGGACAATGAAAAGGCCCACCACGAACGACAGAAAACCCAGCGCGTCGAGGTTCAAGTGAAAGCTTTCGGTGAGACGCCCAAGGTCGTTGTCTTCGCCGCTTTTGCGGATCACCAGCTCGCCTTTCATGTCGTCCGGCAGGGGCGGCGGGTCTTCGGCGAAGTCGCTCGGCAGGATCATCCGCGAGATCTGATCGGGCTGGTTCAGCAGTTGTTGGACGAAGCCGATGTCCATCAGCAGCAGACCGGGGGCCATGTCTGGTTGAGCGTGAATCGGCGGCAGCGCTTGACCGGATTCGCTCAGCGGGCGGTCACCTTCATGCAGCCCCAGCGCCTGCATCGTCTGCGGGGAAATCCAGGTGCTGCCGGGCGGCGTGAAAAATTCGACGATTTGCGCGGTGTCCAGCGTCTGTCCGGCCAGCGCCGTGTTGACCGGCAGCGTCACCGGCTCAATGCCCAGCAGGACCAAGCGCTGATCGGGAACGTCTTTCAGGGTGATGCGACCGCGCAACGCAGGCGACACCGGCCAACCCGCACGGCGCAGGCTGACGAACAGCTCTTGGGAATAATTTGCGCCGTTGGGCGCGACCAGCACTTTTTGCGGCTCGCCGCCGATCAACTGACTGGCCTTGGCGTAACTCTCTCGCGCCTGACTGTTCAGGGCCTGCACGCCCGTGAGCAGACTGGTCGCCAGCCACAGGCCGGTCAGCACGCTGCAAAACTGCACGGGGTGGCGCCGCCAATGGCTGAGCAGCGCCTTGAGCGGCCAGAAAAACACCGCCATCAGCGTTCGCCTTCAGCGGCCAGCAGGCCCAGGTGCAACACCACCTGACGGTTCAGTCGCGCTGCGACCCTCGGGCTATGGGTGACCATCAACAGGCTGGTGGGGCTGTCGACCAGCAGGTCCAGCAGCAATTGCAGGACTTCGTCGCTGGTGCTTTCGTCGAGGCTGCCGGTGGGTTCGTCTGCCAGCAACAGGCCGGGACGCGAGGCGAGGGCACGACCGATGGCGACCCGCTGCTGCTGGCCGCCGGACAGTTGTTCGGGATAACGTTTGAGCAATTCGCCGAGGCCCAATCGCTCGACCAACTCGGCCTGCCAAGCCGCGTCATGACGCCCCGCCAGCCGCGCCTGAAACGCGAGGTTGTCCTCGACCTTGAGGCTGCCGATCAGGTTGAACTGCTGGAACACCAGACCGATTTCAGTACGCCGCCAGTTGGCGAGTTGCGCTTCATTCATCTGATCCAGACGCTTGCCCGCGATCTCGATGCTGCCCTGATCCGCCTGATCCAGACCGGCGACCAAGTGCAGGAGCGTGCTCTTGCCGCTGCCGGACTCGCCCATCAATGCCAGACTTTCGCCCTGGCCCAACCGCAAATCCACCCCGCGCAGTACTGTCAACGGGCCTTGGGCCGTGGCATAGCTCTTGAACACGCCTTGGACTTGCAGCATTGACAGGCACCTGATGGAAGGATGGGGGGAGCATACCGGGATTTGCGTAGTGTTCGCGATCTGCTTCTGGCCGCAGACCGTAGGAGCGCACTTGCCCGCGAAAGCGTTGTGCCAGGCACCATCCCTGTCACTGACCCGCCGCTTCGCTGCCGTCGTAACCTCCGGCGTCTCCCACAGGGATATTGAGTCGACGCGGTCTCTGTGGGAGCTGCTGGAGGTTACGACAGTGGCGAATGCGGTGGGTCAGGTACGAAGGGATCGCCTGGAACACTCACTTCATTTCCCACGAATCAACTGCCTCACCAAAAACCGGTTCGGATGACACGCCTCGGCCACGCTGCGTGGCAAGGGAAGGGGTTCGTTGTCCAGCCACGCCGCGATCAATTCCCCGGACAACGGCGCGGTGATCAGACCTCGCGAGCCGTGGCCGCTGTTGACGTACAGCCCGTCCAGCCACGGGCATTCGGTTTCGGGGATTTGTCGGGCGTCTTTGCGCAGTACCGCGTAGGCCTCGAAAAACGCCTCGCGATCCGCCAGCGGCCCGACGATGGGCAGGTAATCGGGGCTGGTGCAGCGGAAAGCGGCGCGGCCTTGCAGCTGGTCGACAGGCAATTGCTCGGCCTGCAGACGCTCGGTCAGGTCGGCGGAGATTTCCCGCAGCAGCGCAAGATTGCCCAAGTGTTCAGCGGTGGTGGGGGTGAGATCGTCGCTGTTGAAGTCGAAACTGGCGCCGAGGGTGTGTTCGCCCAGGCGACCCGGCGCGACGTAGCCTTCGGCGCAGACCACTGTTTTCAGCGACTGGCTGGCGGCGGTTTCGGGCAATCGGGTGATCTGCCCGCGAATGCGCTTGAGCGGCAGATCGGCGCTGGCCGGGAAGCGTTTCACTTCCGCAGCTCCGGCCAGCACCACGACAGGGGCCGAATCCAGCAGGTGCTGGCCCTCCCACGCTTGCCACACATCACCGTCACGGCGCAGGTCGACCACGTCGTTGTGCGTCATCAATTGAATGTTCGACACGCTGGCCTGGTGCCGACACAGCGCGGGCGGGTGCACCCAGCCGCCTTCCGGGTAAAACAGCCCGCCGCTAGGGAGCGCCACGCCCGCTGCGCCTTCGGCATCAGCTTGATTCAACACATGCAGCAAACCGGGGGAAAACGCCTCGGCCAATTGCGCCTGTCGCTCGCCTTCCTTCTCGTCGAACGCCAGTTGCAGCACGCCGCAATCGCCCCAATCCACACCTCGCTCAAGCCGTTCCAGCAGGCGCCGGGTGTGGCCGAAGCCGCTGAGGATCAGCTGCGACAACGCCGTGCCGTGTGCCGAGAGCTTCAGGTACAGCACGCCCTGCGGATTGCCCGACGCTTCTTGCGCCAGGTCGTCATGACGTTCCAGCAGGCTGACCTGCCAACCCCGAGCCGCAAGGCTCGACGCCGTGGCACAGCCCGCCAGTCCTGCGCCGATCACCAGTGCCTTGCGTTCCGCGTGCTTGAAAGAGGGGCGAGCAAACCAGGGTTTCGCCGCCGCAGGAGCGGCAGCAGCTTCAGGCCAGCCCACGAACACCCCTCGCAAAACCTCCCATTTGTGCCCGATGCCCGGCACCCGTTTCATCTTGAAACCCGCCGCGTTCAAGGCGCGACGGACCCAGCCCGTGCTGGTGAACGTGCCAATGGTCGAGTTCGGCGCGGCCAGACGTGCCAGTTCGGCAAACAGTTCAGGGGTCCACATTTCCGGATTTTTCGCGGGCGCGAAACCGTCGAGAAACCACGCATCAATGGGCCCGTCCAGTTGCGGCAGCATCTCCAGTGCATCGCCGATCAACAGGGTCAGGGTCACGCGTCCGCCGTCGAACACCAGCCGTTGAAAGCCTTCGTGAATCGCGACGTACTGCGCGAGCAGTGGGTCGGCAAAGGGTTTCAGCTCGGGCCACAGGTTCAGGGCGCGCACGAGGTCGGCGCGGCTGAGCGGAAATTTTTCGACGCTGACGAAGTGCAGCCGCGCACCGGGGGCCGCGCAGGCATCGAACAGTTGCCAGGCGCAGAGAAAATTCAGCCCCGTGCCAAACCCGGTCTCGCCAATCACCAGGCGCCCGTTCGCAGGCAGCGCGGTGAAGCGTTCCTGCAACGCGTTCTGGGTCAGGAACACATGACGCGTCTCGGCCAAACCTGATTCGTTGGAAAAGTAGACGTCGGCAAAGGCCCGGGAAATCGGGTTGCCGTTTTCATCCCAGTCGAGCTGGGCGTGCTGGAGGGTGGTCATGGTTGGGCTACTAAAGGGCGCGTGGGCAGGTGCAAGGTCGGCATCTTAACCCACTGCGCCCTCGATCTTGCTGCATGACGATTGATCCATAACAGGCTTTTGCTGTCACAGTCCTCATCGCAGACATTGATCCGCTAGTCTTGAGCGACAAGGAACAGGAGCCCTACATGTTCGAATCCGCTGAAATCGGCCACACCATTGACGACGAGACCTACGACGCACAGGTCCCGGCCCTTCGCGAAGCCCTGCTGGAAGCCCAATACGAACTGCATGAACAGGCCAAGCGCCCGATCATCGTGTTGATCAACGGCATCGAAGGCGCGGGCAAGGGCGAGACGGTCAAGCTGCTCAACGACTGGATGGACCCGCGCTACATCGAAGTGCGCACCTTCGATCAACAGACCGACGAAGAGCTGGCCCACCCGCCGGTCTGGCGTTACTGGCGCCAACTGCCCCCGAAAGGCCGCATCGGCATCTTCTTCGGCAACTGGTACAGCCAGATGATTCAGGGCCGGGTGCACAAGCAGTTCAAGGACCCGGTGCTCGATCAGGCGATCAACGGCGCCGAACGTCTGGAGAAGATGCTCGTCGACGAGGGCGCAGTGATCTTCAAGTTCTGGTTTCACCTGTCCAAGAAGCAGATGAAGCTGCGCCTCAAGACCCTCAAGGACGACCCGCTGCACAGCTGGCGCATCAGCCCGCTGGACTGGCAGCAATCCCAGACGTACGACAAATTCGTGCGCTTCGGCGAGCGGGTGTTGCGCCGCACCAGTCGCGACTACGCGCCGTGGCACGTCATTGAAGGCGTGGACGCCAACTACCGCAGCCTGACCGTCGGCCGCCTGCTGCTGGAAGGGTTGCAGAACGCGCTGAAGACGCCGGAAGGCAGCGCCAACATGGTCAACATCGGGCCGTTGCCGAGTAACACCGATGAATTGAGCCTGCTCGACAATCTGGACATGACCCTGTCGCTGGAAAAGGATGATTACGACGAACAGTTGATCGCTGAGCAGGCGCGGCTGTCCGGCCTGATGCGCGACAAACGCATGCGCCGTCACGCGCTGGTCGCGGTGTTCGAAGGCAACGACGCGGCGGGCAAGGGCGGGGCGATCAAACGCGTGGCCGGGGCGCTCGACCCTCGGCAATACCACATCGTGCCGATTGCCGCGCCGACACAGGACGAATTGGCCCAACCGTACCTGTGGCGTTTCTGGCGACAGATACCGGCGCGAGGAAAATTCACCGTGTTCGACCGTTCTTGGTATGGCCGGGTGCTGGTGGAACGGGTCGAGGGTTTCTGCTCACAGGATGACTGGCTGAGGGCCTACAGCGAGATCAACGACTTCGAAGAACAGCTCACTGACGCGGGCATCGTCGTCGTTAAATTCTGGTTGGCCATCGACGACCAGACTCAGTTGGAGCGCTTCAAGGCCCGGGAAAAGATCCCCTTCAAACGCCACAAGATCACCGAAGACGACTGGCGCAACCGCAGCAAATGGCCGCAATACCGTGAGGCCGTGGGCGACATGGTCGACCGCACCAGCACCGAAATCGCCCCGTGGACGCTGGTCGAAGCCAACGACAAACGCTGGGCGCGGGTGAAAGTGCTGCGCACGATCAACAACGCGCTGGAGGCGGCGTTTGAGAAGGGGGATAAGAAGAGGTGATCGGTGTTTAGGCGGCGTGTGGTGTGTCAGCTCGACCGCCTTCGCTGCCGTCGTAACCTCCGGCGTCTCCCACAGGATTGGTGAGGTCCGGAACGCTGGCGGTCGACACATGGCCGCCTTTGATTCTGGCCGAAGGCCGTAGGAGCTGGCTTGCCTGCGATCTGTTGCGCAGCGACAGCAAAACCACACAACCCGGTGCACCTGACACGACGCGTGCGCAGAGTTTGCTGCCGCTGCGCGTCAGATCGTAGGCAAGCCAACTCCTACGGCCTCCGGCCAGAATCAAGAGCTTGGAGCGCACCCGTCCCACAGCCTCCGGCCAGAATCAAGAGCTTGGAGCGCACCCGTCTCACAGCCTCCGGCCAGAATCAAGAGCTTGGAACGCGCCAGCTCCACGGCCTCCGTCCAGAATCAAAGGCGGTCAGGAGTCAGCCGCGAGCGTCCGGGATTTCGCAGTTCCTGTGGGAGACGCCGGAGGTTACGACGGCAGCGAAGGCGGCCTGTCTGACACCCTCGCGCTCACCGCTCCCGCAACGCCTCGGTCCGCGCCTTCAGCACCGGCTTCAGCAAATAATCCATCACGCTTTTCTCACCCGTGATGATGTCCACCGTCGCGACCATGCCTGGGATGATCAGCAGGGGTTTTTCGTTGCTGCCCAGGTGGTTGCGGTCGGTGCGGACCTGGATCAGGTAGAAGGTGTTGCCCTTGTCGTCGGTGGTGGTGTCGGCGCCGATGAGTTCGAGTTTGGCGGGGAGGCCGCCGTAGATGGTGTAGTCGTAGGCGCTGAATTTGACCATGGCTTTCTGGCCGGGGTGAAGGAAGGCGACGTCTTGCGGGCGGACTTTGGCTTCGATCAGCAGGTTGTCGTCCAGCGGCACGATTTCCACCATGTCGCTGCCAGGCTGGACCACGCCGCCGATGGTGTTGACCTTCAGCGTTTTCACGATGCCTTTGACCGGAGAGGTGACGGTGGTGCGGGTCACGCGGTCGTCGATGGCGATGCTGGTGGCGCTGGCTTTGGCCAGGTCTGAGCGTTTGTCGTTCAGGTCTTTTGTAGCGTCCGAGCGGAAGCTGTCGAGGGATTCCTGGATCTTGCTCTTGATCTCATTGATCGCCGCTTCAGCCCGGGGAATCGCCAGCGAGGTCGCATCCATTTGCCCGCGGGCCTCAGACGCCTTGCCTTTGAGCCGAATGATTTCCACCGGCGACACCGCGCCGCTGTTCACCAGCGGCGCCGACATGCTCAGCTCCTGCTGAATGAACCCCAGCTGATTGCGGTACTGATCCTGCTTGGAGCGAAACTCGGCGACTTCCTGCATCTTCTGCCGCAACTGTTCCTGCAACGTGCGCTGCTCGCTGGCCAGACGCCGCTGGCGCGAGTCGTACAACGCCTGCTCGTCAGCCGCGACCTGCGGCGCCTTGCTCAGCACCACGGCCGACGGCTTGAACGGACGCCCCTCCGACTCCGCCGACAGCCGATCCACTTGCGCCATCAGCGTGTATTTATCGACCTCGCTCTCGCCCTTGTTGGACAGAAACCGCGTGTCATCCAGGCGCAGCAGGGTGTCGCCCTTGTTCACGATCTGCCCTTCACGGACGAAAATCTCGGTGACGATGCCGCCTTCCAGGTTCTGGATCACCTGAACCTTGCTCGACGGAATCGCCTTGCCTTCGCCCATGGTGACCTCTTCGAGCACCGCGAATTTGGCCCAGACCAGCGCGGTGACGATCAGCGCGGCGGCGATCCACACGGTGATTCGGGCACCTCGGGATGAATCCTGCGCGGCGACGCCAGCGACCTCGGGCATGAACTCAAGATCGACCTGACGGCCCGGATGAAAATAACGGTGAGCGGAAGACATGGTTGACGCTCCTTAAACCGAGGACGGGCCGACGCGGCCCTTGCGCAGTGCTTCGACGACCAGCGCCTTGGGGCCGTCGGCCATGACTTTGCCGTTGTCCAGCACCACCAGCCGATCCACCAGACTGAGCATCGACATGCGGTGGGTGACCAGCAGCAGCGTCTTGCCCTGCATTCGGTCGAACAGCTTTTGCCGCAGGACGTCTTCGCTGGCGTTGTCCATGTGGCTGGTGGGTTCGTCGAGCAGCATGATCGGTGGGTCAAGCAACAAGGCTCGCGCCATCAGCACCGCCTGCCGCTGCCCGCCGGACAGCAACTGCCCACGCTCACCGACCGGCCGATCGAAGCCCATCGGATGATTGCGCGCCAGTTCGGTCACGCCCGTCAGCTCCGCCACTTCGAGCATCCGCGCATCGGTGACGTAGCGGGCGCCGAGGGTCAGGTTGTCCCGAAGGCTCCCGGCGAGCAGCGGCAGATCATGGGCCACGTACCCCACTTGCTGACGCAGATCGGCCACATCCACTTGCCGCAGGTCCAGGCCGTCCAGCAGCAACTGGCCCGCGTCCGGGGCGTAGAACCCCATCATCAAGCGGGCCAGCGTGCTTTTGCCCGAACCGCTACGGCCAATGATGCCGATGCGCTCGCCGGGCTTGATGCTGATGCTGACGTCGTGCAACGCGGCTGCTGTGCCCGGCCCGCCGTAGGCAAAGCTGGCGTTGACCACCTGAATGTCGCCCTTGAGCAGGGTGTGTTGCAGTGGGTTTTTGCCTTGCTCGCGTTCCTGAGGCAGGGCCATCAGCGCGTCGGTGCTTTTCATCGTGACCTGCGCCTGCTGGTAGCGCGTGATCAACCCGGCGATTTGCCCGAGCGGTGCGAGCACGCGGCTGCCGAGCATGTAGCTGGCCACCAGCGCACCGACGCTGAGGTTGCCAGCGATGATGATGTAGACTCCGGCCACGATGGTCGCCATGCCCGAAAACTGCTGGATGAACAGCGTGCCGTTGCTGGCCAGCGCCGAAAGGTCACGGGCGTGGCTGTCGAGGCGGGTGAGGGCGCCGTGGGTCGATTCCCATTTGTGCTGGCGTTCGCTTTCGGCGCCGCAGGCCTTGAGGGTTTCCAGGCCGCCGAGGGTTTCCACCAACAGCGCTTGCCGTTCTGCGCCGAGCGCCAGGCTGCGTTCAACGGTGTCGCGCAGGCGGATCTGGATGATCCACGCGAACAGAATGGTGACCGGGAACGCCACCAACGGAATCACCACCAGCCAGCCGCCGAGCAGGCCGATCACCGCCAGCATTAACACGGCGAACGGCAAGTCGATAATGCTGGTCAGGGTGACGGCGGTGAGGAATTCCCGCAGACCCTGAAAGTCGTGAATGCTCTGGGCGAAGCCGCCGATGCTGGCAGGACGGGCCTTCATGGCCATGCCGGTGATGCGCTCGAACAGGGTTGCGGAGAGGATCACGTCGGTCTTCTTCCCGGCCTGATCCAGCAGGTGCGCTCGCACCAGTCGCAAGGTCAGTTCGAAGCCAGTGCCGATCAACAGCCCGATGGCCAACACCCACAAGGTCGAGGTCGCCTGATTGGGCACGACGCGATCATAGGTCTGCATGACGAACAGCGGCACCATCAGGCCGAGCAAGTTGATCAGCAGGCTCGCCAGAATCGCATCGCCATACAGCCCGCGAGACAGCTTTATCGTGTCGCGAAACCAGGCGTTGACCCTCGGCACCAGCGGCGCGCGCAGGTTTTCCAGCTCATGACGAGGGCGGGCGAACAGGGCTTGGCCGGTGTAGAGCGTTTGCAGCTCTTCGCGGGTGACCCGTTGCTCGCCGCCATCGGCTTCGCTCGGAAGAATCAGCGCGCGTCCGTCGTCTTCCCAACGTCGGAGAATCGCGCAGCGGTTGCCCTTGAGCAGCAGCAGAACCGGGAGGTTGAGGCCGTCGATGGCGTTGAGGTCGCGGCGCAGAATGCGCGCTTGCAAACCGGCACGGGCAGCGGCGCGGGGGAGAAGATCGACGCTCAGGGATTGCTGCGCCAGGGGCAGGCCAGCGCTGAGGCTGCTGCGGCTGGCGTTGCAATCGTGGAGCCGACAGAGGATGAGCAGGCCATCCAGCAGCGGGTCGTCGAAGTTCGAACGGGGGTCGAACGGCTGAGCCGGTTCTAAATCAGGCAATTCCATGCTGGTCACAGACTTCTCCCAGCGCTTGCGCGCTTGACTACATCGCTACTTCAGGTCGGGCAGCCGGGCTTCGCTCTTGACTTCCGTCAGGGCGACCGCTGCGGCCGGCATCACGACTCGCGCCTTGCTCAACAGTTCGCCTTCGGTCGCCAGCACCCGGTACATCGAAAACTCTTCGGTGTAGCGCAGCTCGGTGTAGCGGCGGGCGGCGTTGTACAGCTCGTTTTCACTGTCGAGCAGGTCGAGTAGGGTGCGCTGACCGAGGCCGAACTGGTCCTGATACGCGGCGCGCACCTTGGTGGTGGTCTCGGCGTATTCACGGGCGATCGGGGTCTGAACGCGGGCGTTATTCATGGCGTTCCAGGCGAGCGACAGGTTTTCGTTGAGCATGCGCAACGCGTTGTTGCGGATGTCCATCGCCTGGCCGGTCTTGTAGGCGTCCGAGTTGAGGCGGGCCTTGTCGCGGTTGCCGTTGAACAGGTTGTAATTCATCACCACGGCGGCCCGCCATTCGTTGTCGTGGCCTTCTTCACCGGCGATGTTGTTGTTCGCACCGACTGCCAGCTCACCGTCGAAACGCGGGTAGAACGGCGATTTGGCGACTTCGTACTGCTTCTCGGCGGCGTTGACGTCGGCCTGAGCCGATTTCAGATAGGGGTTGTTCACCAGCATGCTGTGCTTGGCGTCGGTCAGGCTTTTCGGCACTTCACCCTTGATCGAAGCGGGGGCTTCCAGCTCGTCGGGCGTCTTGCCTACGGCACTGAAGAAGTTGGCTTCGGCGTCGGAGAGATCGACCTGTGCGGTGTAGTAGTTGTTCTCGGCCAAGGCGCGGCGGGCCTTGGACTGGTCGCTGTCAGCATTGCTGCCGATGCCGCGATTGGCGCGCAGGCCGATCTGGTCGTTGATGCGCAAATGCGCTTGCAGGTTGTTCTTCGCCAGGTCCAGCAGCTCACGACGCTTGAGCACTTCCAGGTACACCTCAATGGCCCGCAACGCGAGGCTTTCCGAGGTGCCGCGCAGGTAGTACGCGCGGGAGTTGACGACGGCCTGGGTGCGTCCGACTTCGTTCTTGGTATTGAACCCGTCGAACAGCATCTGCCGCAGGCGCAGCTCGGATTGGGTGTAGTTCAGGGTTTCTTCGTTGTGGTTGCCCACGAAGCGGGTGGTGGGGCTGTCGGTGTGTTCGCGGCCGTAGGCTGCCACCAGGTCCACCGTCGGAAGGTAGCCGCCCTTGGCGATCTTCACGTCTTCGTCGGCAGACAGTCGGTTGTTCACGTTGGCGTGAATTTCCGGGTGATTGTCGATGGTGTTCTGAATCGCTTGGTTCAGCGACATGGCTTGCGCTTGGGCGCAGGCCACCGCCAACACAACTGCACTGTAGAGCGGGGTCAAATCGCGCATGGAAACTCTCCCTGGATAATTGTCGTGCTGCGTACGCCAAAAAACCGGCGATTCGTGCTGTTAAAACCGTATCAGGTTTGTAACATCACAGCTAAGAACAACTTTCGGAAAAGCTCAGACGTTTTTTTCATATCCCTTATTCCAAAAAAAACTTATGTCATTTTACGAATTCGGGCGAAGGTGAAATTCAGGAATTGCCTGTATTCAACGTTTTACGGGCGTCTTACGGTTGCGAAGGGAGTTTCAACGGAAATTTGACGGCGTTTGATCAAGTGGTTTTTCGAGCAAAAAACTTGAAAAGATTCAGCGACATAAAATTGTCGGTGAGTAGTAGCTCCAAGCCATTTCTGTGCGCCGATCGAACAGTTTTTGTTGGATTCGTAACATTTTTTGATCCGGTTTATGCAGCAAGGGAGTGAATATGGCCAGGTTGATCGGTACGGTTCGGGCGGTCGTGGGGGATGTTTTTGCGGTGGCCAGCAACGGCACCAAGCGATTGGTGATCGAAGGCGACAAGGTGTACGCCGGTGAATTGCTGGAAACCGGCGCGACCGGTGCCGTGGCGGTGCACTTGGCCAAGGGGGGAGAACTCACCCTCGGACGGGACAGCAGCATGCCGCTGACGCAGGAAATCCTCGCCAATCACGCCACCCATGTGGACACCCCCGACGCCACGGCCCCGAGCCCGTCGCAACTGGCCGACGTGCAGCAGCTGCAACAGCTGATCGCCGCCGGTGCCGACCCGAGCCAAGTGACAGACGCGCCCGCCGCAGGCACCGCCAACCCTGGCGGTTCACCTTCCGCGCTGGGCGGCGGACACACCTTCGTGCTGCTGACCGAAACCGCTGGCGTGGTGAACCCGGTCGTGGGCTTCCCGACGGCCGGCATTACCACCACCTTTCTCGTGCCTGAGGGCGAAGTCGGCCGCTTTGGTGATGGCAGCCCAGGCGACAACCTGCCGCCGATCGTCACCCCACCGGACGAACCGCCTGTGGTGACGCTGCCGCCGGATCAGCCGCCGCCGGATCAACCGCCACCCGACCAGCCACCGCCGGATCAACCTCCGCCTGACCAACCTCCACCGGATCAGCCACCCTCTGACGAGCCGCCACCGCCGCCCGTGAACTATGGCGTCGCGCTGGGCGCCAGCGAGGTCACGCTGAACGAGGCCAACCTTGCGGACGGCAGCGCCCCGAATTCGGGCGCGTTGACCCAGAACGGCGTGATCAAGGTCAGCGCCCCTGACGGCCTGCTGACCCTGACCATCGGTGGCGTCGACGTGGTGGTCAACGGCGTACCGATGAGTTCGCCGCAAACCATCACCCTGCCATCCGGCAACACCCTCACGATCCTCGGCTACAACCCGAGCACCGGGGAGGCCAGCTACACCTACACGCTCACAGGCCCCGAAACCCACAATCAGGGCGCGGGCACTGTCAATGACGAGCAGATCCCCGTGCACGCGGTGGACAGCAACGGCGACGCCGCCAACGGCAGCATCAACGTGCACGTGCTCGATGACGTGCCTCAGGCCAATCCGGACATCGGATACGTCAAGGAAGGCGGCGAAACCAGCGGCAACATTCTGGGGAACGACGTGGCCGGTGCCGACGGCCCTGGGTCGGGCGGTTTGATTGTCGGCGTGCGCGCGGGCGATAACACCTCCGCCCCAGTGTTCGGTGGCGTTGGCACCGTGATTCAAGGCCTCTACGGCACCCTGACCGTGGATGCGAGCGGCCAGGCGTCCTACGTCGCCAACCCGAATTCGGGTGGCCACGACGACGTGAAGGACATCTTCACCTACACCATTCGCGATGCGGATGGCGACACCAGCACCACCACGGTCACGGTCAACGTCTACCACAACGACGGCGTGATCATCGGCGGCAGCGATTGCACCCTCAACGAAGCCAACCTGCCGGACGGCACCGACCCGAATGCCGCCGCGCTGACCCAGACCGGCACGGTCAAGATCACCGCTCCGGACGGCCTGCAGACTCTGACCGTCGGCGGCATCAACGTCGTCGAAAACGGCAACCCGCTGACGTCGCCGCAATCCGTCACCTTGCCGTCGGGCAGCACGTTCACAGTGCTGCATTACGACCCGGCCACCGGTGAGGTCACCTACAGCTACACCCTGAATGGCGCGGAAACCCATAATCAGGGCGACGGCACGGTCAACAATGAACAGATCGCCGTGCATGCCGTGGACAACGACGGCGACACTGCCGACGGCAACATCAACGTCCACGTCACCGACGACGTGCCGCAAGCCACTGCCGACATCGGCTATGTAAAAGAAGGCGGCGAAACCAGCGGCAACATCCTCGCCAACGACCACGCCGGGGCCGATGGTCCGGGGGCGGGTGGCTTGATCGTCGGTGTTCGCGCGGGCGATGACACGTCGACACCGGTCACCGGTGGCGTCGGAACGGTGATTCAGGGGCTGTACGGCACCCTGACCGTGGACGCCAGCGGGCAGGCGTCCTATATGGCCAACCCGAATTCGGGCGGGCATGGCGACATGAAAGACATCTTCACCTACAGCATTCGCGACGCGGACGGCGACACCAGCACCACCACGATCACCGTCAACGTCTACCACAACGACGGCCCGATGATTGGCGGCGGCGATTGCACCGTCGATGAAGCCAACCTGCCAGGCGGCTCGCACCCGGATCACGACGCACTGACCCAGACCGGCACGATCAAAGTGACTGCGCCGGACGGCGTGCAAAACCTGATCATTGGCGGCATCGTCGTGGTCGATCACGGCGTGCCGCTGTCGTCACCGCAGTCCACCACGCTGCCCTCGGGCAACTCGCTGACTGTGCTGCACTACGACCCCACCACCGGCGACGTGACTTACACCTACACGCTGAATGAGGCGGAAAATCACAACCAGGGCGACGGCACTTCGCTGAGCGACCCAATCCCCGTGCACGCCGTGGACACCAATGGCGACGTGCGTGACGGCACGCTCGTGGTCAAGATCCTCGACGACACCCCCCAAGCGCACAGCGACATCGGCAACGTCGTGGCGGGGGGCGAAACCAGCGGCAACCTGCTGCTCAACGATACAGCGGGGGCGGATGGCGCCGGTCCCAACGGGTTGATCGTCGGCGTGCGCGCCGGTGGCGACACCACGACGCCTGTCATCGGCGGGCTGAACACCGTGATCACCGGGGCGTACGGCACGCTGATTGTCGATAATCAGGGCAACGCGACCTACCACAGCGACCCTTCCCACGTCGGGCCGCAAGGTGAGCAGGACGTGTTCACCTACACCATTCGTGATGCCGACGGCGACACCAGCACCACCACGGTGACCGTGAACATCAACGTGGCCGCGCCGTGCCCACCGGTTGCCTGCAACGACAACGACGTCACCGTGCAGGAAAGCGCCCTCGACACCTACAAAGACGGGCAGGATCTGGCGCCCGGCATCGTGACCGGCAGCAATCCCGGTTCCACCGCAGAAACCGGCAGCGGCAGCGTCGCCAACTCGGTGCAGGGCGGCACCGGTGCGCTGACCTTCACCGCTGAAGGCGCGCAGAACGGCACCGTTCAAGGGCAATACGGCGTGCTGCACCTGAACACGGATGGCAGCTACACCTACACCCTGACCTCACCGCCGAGTACCACGCCTGCCGCCAACGATGGGGCCAACGTCACCCACGAAGCCTTCAACTATACCGTGACCGACTCGCTGGGCCAGTCTTCGACCGCGCAGATCGTGGTCAACATCGTGGACGACCAACCTCAGGCCGCAAACCTTGAAAAAACCGTCACCACTGACCCGGTCAACAGCAACCTGATGCTTATCGTCGACAACTCGGCGAGCATGAACGAGGCCTCAGGGGTCAACGGACTGACCCGTCTGGGACTGGAAAAACAAGCCATCGTCGCGCTGCTCGACAAGTACGAAGCCCTCGGCGACGTGCGCGTGCAACTGGTGACGTTCAACAGCCAGGCCAACATCGCCAGCGATCAGTGGGTCGACGTGGCCACGGCCAAGAACATGGTCAACGCGATCACCGCCGGCAACGGCACCAACTACGACGCGGCGCTGGCGTCCGCGCAAACCGCGTTCGTGCAGAAGGGCGCACTCGCCGGGGCGCAGAACCTGGCGTACTTCTTCTCGGACGGCAACCCGACCGTGTCGCCAGAGCATTCTGACCCGGATCGCGTGCCGAACCCGGCCCGCGGCGATGGCATCAGCCCAAGCGAAGAAGCGGTGTGGACCCACTTCCTCGACAGTCATGGCATCAACGCTTTCGCGATTGGCGTCGGCACTGACATCAGCAGCCAGTACCTGAACCCCGTCGCCTACAACGGCGCCACCGGCAGCAACACCAGTGCGGTGATCGTCACCGACCTCGGCCAGTTGAACGCCGTGCTCAGCGGCACGGTGCAGGGTGGCGTGCAGGGCAGCCTGCTGGAAGGCGGCACCTTTGGCGCGGATCAGGGCTTCGTCAAATCCATCAGCGTCGATGGGACGACGTACACGTTCAATCCTCAGGCGTTCAGCCATCAGGGCGGCGTGACCGTGAGCGGCGGCCCGAACCACGGCAGCTTCGAGGGCATGAGCAACACCCTCACCGTGACCGGCGAACACGGCACGCTGGTGGTCAACATGAACACCGGCGACTACAGCTACACCCCGGCGGCGGGCCTCACGCAGTCTGCGATGGACAACATTCACTACGTGCTCAGCGATTACGACGGCGACCTGGCCGGTGCCAATCTCGTTGTGCACGTCGAAGCGAGTGGGGCAGTCACACCGACGCCGGTCTACGACGCACCGGTGGCGGTGGCCGACAACGTCATCACCAACCTCAGTGGGTCGAGCATTGTCATTCCCGGCGCGGCGTTGGCGGCCAATGACCAGCCCGGCACTGGCGGTGCATTGACCGTTTCGCCCGGCAGTTTCGCCACGGGCTGGACGTCGCGCGGGGCGGACTTCAAGGCCGGCTCGCTGAAAACCATCAATTTCAGCGGCACCTCCGACAGCGACATCAACCAGTTGAAAAACCTCAGCCGCAGCGACTTCTTCAGCAACACCGCCACCACGGCGCTGTTGGTGATCAGCGGCTATCTCGGGGCGGTCAACGCATCACCTTCCAACGCTCAGGACCTGTACAGCGTGCAGCTGAAAGCGGGGGAAACCGTCACCGTCGACCACAACCTGACCAACGACGTGCTGGGCATGGCCTGGAAATTCGAAGACGGCGCGGCCCACAGCCTCAGCGACGGCGGCAGCTTCACCGCGACCGAAGACGGGACGTACCGCCTGATCGTGGTCAACCAGGCCGACCCTGACCTGCAGGGCAATTACGAGCTGCATTTGTCGATCGACACGGCGGCGGTCAACACCACGCCGGATGTCCACAGCACCTACACCCTCACCGATGCCCACGGCGGCAGCAGCACTGCGCCCATCGACATCAGCCATCAGGACGGTCACACCGTCCTGGGCACGACGGGCGATGACGTGTTGATCGGAGCGGCGAACAGCGAACTTCACGGCGGCGACGGCAACGACGTGCTGGTGGCGGGGCCGGGCAATAACGAACTGTTTGGCGACAACGGCAATGACATGCTCTTCAGCGGACCGGGCAACGACCTGCTCGACGGCGGCGCGGGCAACAACACCGCCAACTACTCGCTGGCGACGGCAGGCGTGACCGTGAGTACCGCCGAAACCGGGCCGCAGCACACAGGCGGGGCCGGCACCGACACGCTGGTGAACATCCAGAACCTGATCGGCTCGAACTACAACGACCACCTGACCGGTGACTCGGGTAACAACGTGTTGAATGGCGGGCTGGGCAACGACGTGCTGAACGGCGGGGCGGGCGACGACACCCTCATCGGCGGCCCGGGCAATAACACCCTGACCGGCGGGCCGGGGCACGACACCTTCCTTTATCAAGCCGGTAACACCGGGCACGACACGATCACCGATTTCAACTTCGGCATCGACAAATTGGACCTCTCGCAGCTGTTGCAGGGCGAGCATGGGGATGCGAACTCGCTGGAGAACTTTCTGCACTTCAGCGTGAGCGGGAATGGGTCATCGCTGGTCTCGACCATCGACGTCAGCAGCATTGCGGGTGGTGCGGCAACGCAAACCATCGACCTCGCCGGAGTGAATCTCGCCCAACACTACGGCGTCACACCAGGGGCGGGTGGCGCAGTCGCAGGCGGGGCAGACACGGCGTCGATCATCAACGGGATGCTGGGGGATCATTCGTTGAAAGTGGACACGGTGTGATCGGCAGGATGTGAGGATTGGCGGCAAGGCTTGCGGTGTGCCTTGAACACCGCACCATTCAGACACGCTGCAACACCTCTGTAGGAGCGAATTCATTCGCGAACGGATGGGCAGGCGATGGAGATGCATCGGACGTACCGCCGCCTTCGCGAATGAATTCGCTCCCACAGTGGAGACCGCGCAGGGTTCAAGGGTTGTGCAGTCTGTAGCGGTGCTGCTGAGGCGGGATTGTGTCGTTCACAGGATTCAAACGCGCCGCAACACCCCTGTGAGAGCGAATTCATTCGCGAAGAGGTTCAGGCGATGGAGATGTACCGGACGTACCGCCGCCTTTACCGCTTTAACGTCTTCTGCCGCAAGATATAAACCGTCACCCCCACCGCGCACACCACCATCCCGACCCGTGCCCACACCATCGGCACCAGCCAGCACGAAAACCCGATGCTCAGCCACATCAAACCGATTGCGTAGACCTTGCCCTTCAGCGGAATCCCGTCCCCCTCCAGATACCCACGAATCCACGGACCGAGCCGAGGGTGATCGACCAGCCAATGATAAAAACGGGGAGAGCTGCGGGCGAAGCAGGCGGCGGCCAGGAGAAGAAAAGGCGTCGTCGGCAGCACGGGAAGAAAAATCCCGATCACGCCGAGCGCCACACTCAACCAACCGACACCCTGCAGCAGAATCCGCACGAGCCGGGACCGACTCGTGCGGGAGGGGGAATGACTGGAACCACCTGGCGCCATAGGCGCGGACTCAGTGGTGACGCGGCTTGAGGATCGCCGGTTTCTCGTCCGGCGCATGCAGCAGCAGATACAGCGCGGTCAGCGCTTCAGGAATCTGCACGATCATGTCGTCCATCAGGTTCGCATCCGCCGCGATGTCGGCGAACTCGGCCTGCTCGTCGAACAGACCCGAACCGACCATGATCGGCAACAGCATCTCGCTGACTTCTTCCTCGTCGTTCTCGAACCACGCCGATTCACGCAGGAAGACACCCTCCATGAAACCGATGCACCAGCCACGCAGTTCGGAGTCGTCCGGGTCATCGCCCAGGTCCAGATCGCAGGGCAGTTCGAATTCTTCATCCGACGCCAGCTGACGGGCGATGTGCGCCTTGAGCAGGATCAGCGTCGATTCGATTTCCTCGTGCTGAGCCTTGTCCGCGTAGTGCGGCGGCTCGGCGAACAGCGCGTCGATCCACTCCCGGTCAGGCACGGTTTCAGCACAGATCGAGAGCGCGGTCAGGTAGCCGTGGGCGGCTACATAGTCCAGCGCTTCGTCATGCAGCTCATCGGCATCGAGGAAGGCTTGCAGGCGGTGTAATTGCTCAGCGAAGGACATGGACGGACTACCTTGGAAATAAACGATGCTGAATTCTAGGCTCTGGGGCTTGTAGATGCCAGCGCCGAGGCCTTCGCGGACTGCGTAAAACTGCTGCGCTCGGCAATACTGCGTTAAAAACAGGCAGGAAATGCTCATTTAGAAAACCCTAGACTCCGCTTTCCTGCCTGTTTTTGCCTTGTCTTGCCTTCGCTCGCGACGTTTTACACAGCCCGCGTGGAATCGGCTTTTTGATAATTTCGACCGCTCGTGTCACCGCTGTCCTATCTCTTGGGGCGCTCCGGTATACTGCCGCGCTTTGCGATTTCCACAGCGATGTATCACCCGCTGTCGTGGCACCATCCGGGGTATTTATGCTCGACCAGGCTCAACGCGTACTTAAAGACATCTTCGGCTACGACAGCTTCCGTGGTCGCCAGGGTGCCATTATCGAGCGCGTGGCCAGCGGTGGTGATGCGTTGGTGTTGATGCCCACCGGTGGCGGCAAGTCCCTGTGCTTTCAGGTGCCCGGCCTGTTGCGCGATGGCCTGGCGGTGGTGGTGTCACCGCTGATTGCATTGATGGACGATCAGGTCGCGACCCTCGAAGAGCTCGGGGTCTCGGCGGCAGCGCTGAACTCCACGCTCAGCGCGGAGCAGCAGCGGGACCTGGCCAACCGCATACGGCTGGGCGAAGTCAAAATGCTGTATCTGGCGCCAGAACGTCTGGTGCAGCCGCGCATGCTGGCGTTTCTGCAAAACCTCAAGATCGCCCTGTTCGCCATCGACGAGGCCCACTGCGTGTCGCAATGGGGTCATGATTTTCGCCCGGAATACCTGCAACTGGGGCAACTGGCCGAGCTGTTTCCGGACGTGCCGCGCATCGCCCTGACCGCCACCGCCGACAAGCGCACCCGCGAAGAAATCGTCACCCGCCTGCACCTGCAGAACGCCGAGCGTTTCCTGTCGAGCTTCGACCGTCCCAACATTTTTTACCGCATCGTGCCCAAGGAACAGCCGCGCAAACAGCTGCTGGCGTTCCTGTCCGAGCGTCGCAGCGATGCCGGGATCGTCTATTGCATGTCGCGCAAGAAAGTCGAGGAAACCGCCGCGTTTCTGAGCGACAACGGCTATCCGGCGTTGCCGTACCACGCCGGTCTGCCCATCGAGACCCGCTCTAACAATCAGCGCCGCTTCCTTAATGAAGAAGGCCTGATCATGGTCGCGACCATCGCGTTCGGCATGGGCATCGACAAGCCCAACGTCCGGTTCGTGGCGCACATGGACCTACCCAAATCGTTGGAAGCTTATTACCAGGAAACCGGTCGGGCAGGGCGCGACGGTCTGCCCGCCGACGCGTGGATGGCCTACGGTCTGCAAGACGTGGTGATGCTCAAGCAGATGTTGCAGAACTCCGAGGGTGACGAGCGCCACAAGCGCGTGGAGCAACACAAGCTCGATGCCATGTTGTCGCTGTGTGAAGAAACCCGCTGTCGGCGTCAGGCCCTGCTGGCCTATTTCGACGAAGACATGCCCAACCCCTGCGGCCACTGCGACAACTGCGTCGACGACGTGCAGACCTGGGACGCCACAGAACCCGCCCGTCAGGCACTGTCGGCGATCTATCGGACGGGCCAGCGTTACGGCGTCGGTCATTTGGTGGATGTGTTGCTGGGCAAGGACAACGAAAAGGTCCAGAGCTTCGGGCATCAGAAGCTGGCCGTGTTTGGCGTCGGAAAGGGCCGCAGTGAGAACGAATGGCGCACGCTGTTCCGTCAACTGGTGGCCCGTGGTCTCGCGGACACCGACCTTGAAGGCTATGGCGGCCTGCGCCTGAGCGACACCTGCCGCCCGCTGCTGCGCGGCGAAGTCACGTTGGAGTTGCGCCGCGACCTCAAACCCCAGACTACCGCGAAAGCGTCCGGCAGCCCGGCGAGCCAATTGGTGCGTGGCGAAGAGCGCGAGCAGTGGGAAGCCCTGCGGGCGCTGCGCCGCAAGCTGGCGGAAGAACATGGCGTGCCGCCCTACGTCATCTTCCCGGACTCGACCCTGCTGGAAATGCTCCGCAGCCAGCCCGGCACCATGGCCGAGATGGCGCGGGTCAGCGGCGTGGGTGCGCGCAAGCTGGAGCGTTATGGCGAGGCGTTCCTCGAAGTGCTGGGCGGCGCGGCCCCGGCGCCACGGGTGGTCACCGACCTGCGTCACGAGCTGATCAGCCTCGCCCGCGCGGGCATGACGCCGATGCAGATCGCCGGCCAACTGCAATGCTCGGAAAAAAACGTCTACACGATGCTGGCCGAAGCGATCGGCAAGCAGCAATTGTCGCTGGAACAGGCACTGGACCTGCCAGAAGACCTGCTTACCGAAATCCAGGACGCCTTCCTCGACGGCGAAGGCGAACTGCCCCCCGTGGCCGCCATCGCCGAACTGTTCACAGGACGGGTGCCGGAGGGCGTGCTGTACTGCGTGCGCGCGGCGTTGCAGTCGGAATTCGAGGTCTGACGCCGATTTTGCCCCCACCCTGTAGCAGCATCCGGTGCGACGCTGAACCCGTGGGAGACGCCGGAGGTTACGACGGCAGCGAAGGCGTCGTGTCAGGGAGCATCATTGAAACTGATTCACCGCTTTCGCTGCCGTCGTCCCTCCGGCGTCTCCCACATGATGTGTGGCGCACCTGACTTATCCAAACACGCCCTCTGCGACGAAACGCCACATTCGGCCTCTTGCCTCGTCCCATGCTCCATGGTTAGCTGCCTATTAATTAGGAATCATCTTTAACCATCGAGTTACCTATGCCGTTAACAGAAGAACACCGCTTTGGCATGCAACTGGCCAATCTGTCCCGTGGCTGGCGTGCGGAGCTGGATCGTCGGTTGGCCGATCTCGGGTTGTCCCAGGCCCGCTGGCTGGTGCTGCTGCATTTGGCGCGTTTCAAGGACGCGGCGCCTACCCAGCGCGAGCTGGCACAGAGTGTGGGTGTGGAAGGGCCGACACTGGCGCGTTTGCTCGACAGCCTGGAAAGCCAGGGCCTGGTCAAGCGTCAGGCCGTCGTCGAAGACCGCCGCGCGAAGAAAATCCTGTTGAGCGACACCGCCCGGCCGTTGATCGAAAAAATCGAGACCATTGCCACTGCACTGCGCCATGAGCTGTTCGAGGGCATCGACGAGGAAGATTTGCGGGTCTGCATGCGTGTGCACTCGACAATTCTGGCCAATCTGGAAAAATCCTGACGATATGGCCCTGCGCCAGCGACAAATACATTGAACCTGTCGAAACATCCTGTTCTATTTGCACCCATACTGATTCTGCCCGGACATGGTGTCCGCACAACGAAATTTGCAGGGAAGCCTGCCTCATAAGGGTTCGCATGCTGAAGAGTTTTCAGGCCGGTAGTCGGCGCGGGAGTTACGGATCATTTCGCGTTCAGTCGGGTCTTCGCACGGGGTTGCTGACGCTGGCAATCGCCTCTGCGACCATGCTGCACAGCGCCACGGCCGCTGCATTGGGCCTGGGCGATATCACGCTGCATTCCGCGCAGGGTCAGCCCTTTAACGCGGACATTGAGCTGATCGAGGCGGGTGGCCTGAGCCCTGAAGAAATCGTGGTCACCCTGGCCTCGACTGAAGCGTTCGCCAAGGCGGGCGTGGAGCGGGTGTTCTTCCTCAATGACCTGCATTTCACCCCGGTGATCCGAGGCAATCGTGCCATCGTCCATGTGGAGTCACGCAAGGCTGTCACCGAGCCCTATCTGGATTTCGTCGTGCGCCTGTCACGCCCCAACGGCGATCAGTTCCACGAATACACCGTGCTGCTGGACCCTCCGAACTCTCCCGCTGGCCTGGCTGCCACGCGCAGCCGTACCAACTCGCCTGCGACGGCTGCTAAAACGGATGCGTCGCGCCTGCCCGTTGCCCCGCCGAAAGCGGTGCAGGGCAAGCATTACACCGTGGTGTCCGGTGACACCCTGGCCGGTATCGCGCGGCAGATTCAGGCGCCGGGCAGCAAAGCGTCCAGTGCCGAGCTGATCGTTGCCCTTCAAGCGCTCAATCCCCAGGCGTTCCCTCAAGGCACCCGCAGCCAGTTGAAAGTCGGCCAGAGCCTGCTGCTCCCCGACAACGCCGCCGAACCCAAGGTAGCTGCGCCAGCAGGTACAGCGACTGCCGCAGCTCCGGCGGCGAACGCGCCAACCTCCGTTTCGGTGTCCGCGCCAAACGCACCCGCCGTGAAGCAGAGCGCAGGCGAGCAGTTGACCGCCACCGCCATGGAAAACCAGCAACTGGCCAAGACGGTCGAGGACCTGAAAACCCAGGTTGCGCAGGTCTCGGAAGACGACGCGGCAAAAAACAAACAGATCATTGAATTGCAGACCCAACTGGCCGAAATGAAGGCGCTGGCGGCCAGACCCGTGCCACCGCCTGCGCCCGTTGCCACTGCGCCGGTGCAGAAAACCGAACCGGCGGCGACACCCGCTCCAGCCCCGGCGCCCGCTCCCGCTCCGGTGGTCGAGGACGATGAGCTGCCGTGGACGACGATTCTGGCTGGCCTGTTGCTGCTGGTGCTGTTGTTGGCGCTGGGTTGGTCGGTGCGCCGCAATCGGCTCAAGAATCGGCTGGTCGAGTCAGGGGCTCAGCCGGGAGCAGGGCCTGAGCCTGTCGAACCGATCATCAAACCTGCACAGGGAACCGTCACCCCGGTGTTTGAAGTGCCTGCGGTCACGCCACGTCCAGCGGCCACAACGGCCACCACCCCGGCTGCGTCGGGCGGCCAGCGGCTGGCCGGTGCGGCGACGGATGCCCTCGACGGCGCCAGCATTTACATCGCCTATGGCCGTTTTGCCGAGGCTCAGGCCATTCTCCGCGAAGCCCTTGATCGGCAGCCGCAACGCACCGACGTGCGCCTGCGCATCCTGGAGTTGCTTGGCGAGCAAGGCGACCTGGCCGGGTTCGACGAAGAAGAAAAGATCTTGTTGAACCAGGGCATCGAGCCTCAGAAGTTGCAGGAAATTCGCGCCCGTTATCCGAAACTCAAACCGGCCGTGGCGCCTGTCTCTGTCGAGAAAACCTCATCGGTCGTACCGGCCGTGGCGGGGGCGGCGGTGGTCGCAGCGGCTGCCGCTGCCGCAGTCAATCTTGAAAAAGCGCCTGCGCAGTTGGACGAAAATGCGGCTGCAGCGCTCAATCCCGAACCGGTCGACGACTTCCAGCTCAACCTGGACGACTTGTCCATGGACGCCGATTGGGACCTGGTCGATCCCTTCGACAGCGCCCCGGCCCCGCGCAAACCTGCGCCGGATGCCGAGCCCGAGTTGGACCCCTTGTTCGCCTCGGACCTCAAGCAGCTGCCGGAAGTCTTCGAAATGCCGGAGGAGCAGTTCCTCAGCGACTTTGCCGAAGAGGATGGGTCGCCAGACATGGAGCTGCACTTCGAGACCGAATCCGAGCCCGAATCGGTGGCGCAGAGCAACAGCGATTTGATGGACGACGCCTTTCTCGACAGTTTCATGACCGACGACACCGAGTTCGATCTGATGGACATCGAGGAAGAAGCGCCGCTGAGCAAGATCAACGAAGCTCAGGTGTTGATCGACGAGGGCAGCATCGACGAAGCGCGGCGCCTGCTGGAAGAGGTCATCGCCGAGTCCGATGACGGTCCGCAACAGACAGCCCGCGATTTGTTGGCGGGGCTGGGCTGACTCATGGGCGACAAGGCTGAAATCACCATCACCTACTGCACGCAATGCCAATGGCTGTTGCGTGCGGCGTGGCTGGCGCAGGAGCTGCTCAGCACCTTCGGCGACGATCTGGGCGAGGTCTCGCTGGTGCCGGGAACGGGCGGAGTGTTTCGCATCACCTGCGATGATGTGCAGATTTGGGAGCGCAAGACTGACGGCGGTTTTCCCGAAGCCAAGGTACTGAAGCAGCGTGTTCGCGACCGGATCGACCCGGATCGCGACCTTGGACACAATGACCGCAGTGCCACGCCACCCCCGGATTGATCCATGATTGTTCGACCGCATCCCAATCTGCGGAGCGTTCTTCTGACGCTCAAAGGTTCGATTGCCCGGCGCATTGCCTCCCGAGCGGCGCTGGTGACGTTTCTGGCGGCCGGCATCGTGCTGATCGAGAGCCTGCACCCGGACTATTTTGCGAAAGTCAGCGCCACGCCGTTCACCTTGCTCGGCCTGTCGCTGTCGATCTTCATGAGCTTTCGCAACAACGCCTGTTACGACCGCTGGTACGAGGCGCGCAAGGCGTGGGGAGACGTGATCACCGAAACCCGCTCCATCATTCGGGAAACCCAAGTGCTCAAGGACGACGCGCTACGGGGCAGCATCCTGCGAGACCTGTGCGGCTTTGCCCACGCCCTCTGTGCGACGTTGCGCCGTCAGGATGTCGAGAAGGTCACGCAACACTGGCTGAGCCGCCCGCCGTCGGTGGACAGCGCAAATTATTGCGACCGCATCCTGCGCGAGGTCGGCCGGCAATGCTCGGACGCCAGTGAAAACGGTGAGATCAACGAGTGGCGCTACACCTTGCTGGCCAATCACCTGAGCGTGCTCAGTCGCGTCATCGCTACCTGCGACCGCATCAAGACCACGCCGCTGCCGTTTCCGTACACCTTGCTGCTGCACCGTACGATTTACCTGTTCTGCATTCTGCTGCCCTTCGCCATGGCCGAGCCGTTGGGCTGGATGACCCCGCTGTTCATGGCCATCGTCAGCTACACCTTCTTCGGCCTGGACGCCATCGGCAACGAACTGGAAGACCCGTTCGGCTACGACGAAAACGACCTGCCGCTGGACGCGCTGGTTCGGGTCGTCGAGCGCGATGTCCTCGATGCCTTGGGCGTGACGCCCCTGCCGCCGATGCTGGAACCGGTGGATTACGTGTTGACGTGACCGTGCAGGCAAGGCCGTAACGTCGGTCGGATGGGGTCTTTGTGGGAGCGAATTCATTCGCGAGAGGCCGTTACATCCGATGGAGATGCGTCGTTTGGAAAACCGATTCGCGAATGAATTCGCTCCTACAGGTGTCTTGCGGCGTGCCCGGAGCGCGGCACTGTAGCCGCTGTCATCAAATTTCAATCTGCTCGTCATGTTCATTTCACCCACTCGGTCCACCCTTGTGAAAACCCGAGTGGAGGCTATCCATGAGCATTGCCGAGAACGTGAAACCCAGTCGTAAGCAGCGTGTCCGGACCTTGTGGATTTCTGATGTACACCTGGGAACCCGGGATTGTCAGGCCGAACACCTGTCCGCGTTCCTCAAACAGTATCAGGCCGACAGGATTTATCTGGTCGGCGATATTATCGACGGCTGGAAACTGCGCGGCGGCATGTATTGGCCTCAGGCGCATACCAACGTTATCCGCCGCCTGCTGACCATGAGCAAGCGCGGCACCGAGGTAATCTACGTCACCGGCAACCACGATGAATTCCTGCGCCGTTACTCGAAGCTGATCCTCGGCAATATCCAGTTGGTGGACGAGGCCGAACACGTCACCGCCGATGGCCGTCGTCTGCTGGTGATCCACGGCGACCAGTTCGACGTCATCACTCGCTATCACCGCTGGCTGGCATTTCTTGGCGACTCGGCCTACGAGTTCACCCTGACCCTCAACCGCTGGCTCAATCACTGGCGCGCCAAGTACGGCAAAGGCTATTGGTCGTTGTCGGCGTACCTGAAGCACAAGGTCAAGACGGCGGTGAACTTCATCAGCGATTTCGAAGAAGCCATCGCCCACGAGTGCGTAAAGCGCGGGTTGGACGGGGTGGTGTGCGGCCACATTCACCACGCGGAAATCCGTCAGGTGGGCGGGGTGGAATACCTCAACTGCGGCGACTGGGTTGAATCCTGCACGGCGCTGATCGAGCACTGGGACGGCACCATCGAGCTGTTCCGCCTGGCCGACGCGCACGTCAAGGCCAAAAGCCTGGACGCCCAGCCGGCGGCCGAAACCGTTTAAGGGGCGCTCGATGTTTAAAACGGCACCCTGCCGATCAGCATGTCTTTGTACATCACGAAATCGCCCAGCAAGCTGTAGAACGGATGCTTGAACGTGGCCGGGCGATTCTTCTCGAAAAAGAAATGACCGACCCAGGCAAAGGTGTAACCCGCCAACGGCAGCACCCACAGCAGCAGCCAACTGGCGCTCAACAGGGCGGTCGCCAGAATCAGCAGCACCAGCGTCGTGCCGATGAAGTGCAGACGGCGGCACGTGCTGTCCCTGTGCTCTTGCAGGTAATACGGGTAAAAGTCGGCGAACCCCTCAAACGTCTTGACGTTATCCACTGCGGTCTTCTCTTGTCGATTTAATGCTCTCAGTCTAGACCAGCACTCCGGACAGTCAGTGACAATGGGTGCCAACGTAGTATCCTTCCGCTATCAGTCGCAGGGGGCGGCTGGTCTGGAAGTAGAAGTGCAGCCATGGAAAAAACGACTTCTTCAAGCTGGGCGATGGGGATCGTCAAGTCGCTCGAAATGGACGGTCTGGACTGTCGCGCCTTGTTCACCGAACTGGGGCTGGTGTACGCCGATCTCGAAAACCCGGACGCGCGTTTCCCGCAGGATTCCATGACCCGGCTCTGGACACGGGCCGTCGAGCTGTCTGGCAATCCTGCGGTGGGCCTGAACATGGCCCGAGTGGTGCGGCCTGCGTCCTTCAGCGTCGCCGGTTATGCCTTGATGTCGAGTCGCACCCTGAAAGAGGGGTTCGAGCGGCTGGTGAAGTATCAGCGCATCATTGCCGACAGCGCCGACCTGAGTTTCAAACTCCTGCCGGAAGGCTACGCGCTGATTTTGACGGTGCATGGCGACCTGCTGCCGCCAACGCGGCAAAGTGCCGAGGCCTCACTGGCCTTTGCCCTCGCGTTTTGTGGGTGGTTGACCGGACGTCCGCTGCACCCCCGCCAAGTGCTGATCCAGGGCGACCAGCCGAAAAACGTCGAGCCCTACAAGAAATTCTTCCATGCGCCCCTGGCCTTCAACGCGCCGTACGATGCGCTGGTGTTCGAGCGGGCAGACATGGAAGCGCCATTGCCCACCGCCGACGAGGCCATGGCCAAGCTGCACGATCGCTTTGCCGGGGAGTTTCTGGCCCGCTTCGCCAGCAACCGTGTCACCCATCAGGCGCGGCAAGTGCTGTGCCGGCTGCTGCCGCAAGGCGAGCCGAAACGCGAGGCCGTGGCGCAAAGCCTGCATCTGTCCCAGCGCACGTTGCAACGGCGTTTGCAGGAAGAGGGCACCAGTTTTCAGACCCTGCTGGATGACACCCGTCGAGAGTTGTCCGAGCAGTATCTGGCTCAACCGCAGATGACCCTGCTGGAGATCGCGTATCTGCTGGGGTTTGCCGATCCGAGCAACTTCTTCCGGGCGTTCCGGCGTTGGTTCGATGAAACGCCGGGGGAGTATCGGATCAGGAAGTCCATCGCCTGACGGCCGATGTTTTGTAGGAGTGAGCTTGCTCGCGATCGCGGTGCGTCAGTCACAGATGCCGTGAGCGGGCGGACGCAATCGCGAGCAAGCTCACTCCTGCAGGGGCCAATCGAGGCTTCAATGCCGCCAAAACGCGGGAACGCACAGCACCAGCACAGTGATGATTTCCAGCCGCCCCAGCAGCATCCCCAACGACAAGATCCATTTCGCCGCATCCGGCAGGGTCGCGAAGTTGCCCGCCGGGCCGATGGTTTCGCCCAGCCCCGGACCCACGCCCGACACGGTACTCGCCGCGCCCGTCAACGCGGTCATCCAGTCCAGCCCCAGCAACGACAGCAGCAATGCGATCAGGCAGATGGTGAACGTAAAGAAAAACGAGAATGTCAGGATCGACCGCACGATTTCTTCGTCCAGGCGATGGCCGTTGTACTTTTGCTTGATCACCGCCCGAGGATGAATCAGTTGATTGAGGTTGGCCTTGAGCAGGATGTAGGCGACCTGAAACCGGAACACCTTCACGCCACCCGCTGTCGAGCCCGAGCAGCCGCCGATGAAGCCGATGTAGAAGAAAAACATCAGCGAAAAATTGCCCCACAGGCTGTAGTCGCCCAGCGCGAAACCCGTGGTGGTGATCACCGACGTGACGTTCAACGCCACATGGCGCAGGGCGTCGTACCACGGCAGGTCGGTGGTGGCCCAATACCAGAGCGTCATCACCAGCCAAGTCACCAGCAGCAGACCGATGAAACCTCGTACTTGCTCATCCTTGATCAACGCCTTGCGGTGCCCGCGCAACGTCGCGACGTACAGGGTGAAGGGCAGGCTGCCGAGGATCATCATCACGATCGCCACCCAGTGCACGGAGGGTTGTGGCCATTTGGCGAGGGACAGGTCGGAGGTGGAAAAACCGCCTGTGGAAATCGCCGACATCGAATGGTTGATCGCGTCGAACAGGCTCATGCCCGCCCACCAGAACGCGAGGCTGCCGATTACGGTGAAGCCGACGTACACCAGCACGATGAACTTGGCGACCATGTGCGAGCGCGGCATGACTTTTTCGGAACGGTCCGACGACTCGGTCTGAAACAGCCGCATGCCACCGATGCGCAGCAAGGGCAGAATCGCCACCGCCATCCCGATGAAGCCGATGCCCCCGAGCCAGTGCAGCAGCGAGCGCCAGATCAGAATCCCCGGCGACATGGTGTCCAGCCCGCTCAGCACCGTAGAGCCGGTGGCCGTGATGCCGGACATGCTCTCAAAAAACGAATCGGTGTAGCTGATGTGCTGGGTCAACAGAAACGGCAGCGCCGCAAATATGCAGACAACCACCCAACTGCTGACGGTGAGCAGGTACATGTCCCGTGGACGCAAGTGCACGTGTTCGGGCCGCCCCTGGCCCACGAGCGCCAACCCGGCGATAAAGGTGATCATGCTCGACCAGAGAAACGAGGGCATGTCGCGGGTTCGGTCGAAGATCACCAGCGTCACCATGGGCACGACCATGGCAATGGCCAGGGTGATGAGGAAGATGCCGATAATGAAGCCGATGATGCGGAGGGTCGGCAACGCCATGCAGTCGCTCTGATCTGTGAAGGAGGAGGCCGCACATTCTACCCGGCAGTCGAATCGTGTAAACCGAGGGCTTTTCCGAGTGTCGTGTAAGTAATTGCTACTGTCATTCGTTATTGAAGTTCAAGAACGTGTTTGCGGCACTACAATGCCCCATCAATTTTCAGGAGACGACTCAATGGAAGCGCTCGACGTATTGCTCAATCGCGTGTCTGTTCCCCGGCTGGTCGAGCCAGCCCCGGACGCTGCACAGCGCGAGATTCTCTTCGGCGCGGCCCTGCGGGCACCTGACCATGGCGGCTTGCGCCCCTATCGTTTTCTGACCGTGGAAGGTGACGCACGCAATCGCATGGGCGAGCTGCTGGCTCAGTCGCTGCTTGAAAGCGATGGCGAGGCGGATGAAAAGGCGCTGGACAAAGCGCGTCTCGGCCCATTGCGTGCGCCACTGGTGGTCGTGGTGATCGCCAAGCTGACCGATCACTACAAGGTGCCCAAGAAAGAACAGGTGATCACCGCAGGCTGCGCGGCCCATGGCGTGCTGCTGGCAGCGTATGCGTTGGGTGTGGGCGCGGTCTGGCGCACGGGCGAGCTCTCGTATTCGGCGCACGTGGCGAAAGGATTGGGTCTGGCAGCGGATGAAGAGGTGGTCGCGTTTCTGTACCTCGGCACCCCGCTGAATCCGCCACGGGAAGCAGCCAAGCCGGACGTGGCGGAGTTTGTCACGGCGTGGCAGGGCTAACGTTGAGGTCGTAGCAGACGGGATGCGTTTCTGTGGGAGCGAATTCATTCGCGAGAGGTCTGGGCATCCGATACATCTTCGTCGGCTGTACCACCGCATCGCGAATGAATTCGCTCCCACAGGGTGAACTGCCCCCCAAAAAAGTTGGAGACCAATCCAACCCTTGGGGGGGGCAGTTCAGGGGGGAAGGGCAGTTCTTGAAATCGCGACAGCCGGCAAGCCGTGCTACAGAGACCGAGGTCAGACTGCCAGCTCTTTTGGCACCACAATGCTCGCCACAAATCCGCCCTGCGGGTGATTCTCGAACACCAGAACCCCGCCATGCTTTTCCGCAGCGCGTTTGGCGATGGCCAGGCCCAGGCCATAGCCCGGCGCAGTCTGGTTCGGCGCCCGGTAGAACGGCTCGCCCAACTGCGACAGGTGCTCGGCGCTCACCCCTGGCCCGTGGTCGCGCACGCTGATACGCAATCCTTCTTCGGAGGTCCGTGCGCTCAGCTCGATGGGCTGTCCCGCCGGGTTGAAGCGCAGGGCGTTGCGCAAAAGGTTATCCAGCGCCCGTTCCAGCACGTTGGGCCAGCCTTGCAACTGCGCCCCCGGTTGCGATTCCACCGTCACCACTTGCTCGGTGCCGCTTAGCTCGGTTTCGGCTTTCAGGTGATGCAACAGCCCCGGCAGATCGATTGGCGCAGCGTTACCCATGTCAGCGTCCAGTCGTGCCAGCGCCAGAATCTCGCTGATCAATTCTTCCAGCCGATCGCATTCGCGGGTCAATCGTGGCCACAGCTTTTCCCGTTCATCCGGTCCGGCGCGCTCGGCGAGGGCCAGGGCGATGCGAAGGCGTGCGAGCGGGGAGCGCAGTTCGTGGGAAACGTCGCGCAACAACTGACGCTGGCTGCTGATCAGGCTTTGCAGGCGTGCGCCCATGCGGTTGAAATCGTGGGCAAGCACGCCGAATTCATCGCGACGGTTGGCCAGTTGCGCGAGGCTGTTCTGTTGGTACGTCGTCTGTCCCAAGTCATGCACGGCACCGCGCAAACGGCTCAAGGGGCGGGTGATCGACAGCGTGACGAACAGGCTGAACAGGGTCAGCACCACCAACGCGATACCCAGCGCACTGAGCGGCCAGATCAGGCTGCCTCGATGCCACGCGTCCAATTCGGGATGCGGGATACGGTAGATCAGCAGGTAGGTTTCGCTGGTTTTCGGGCTGGTGTATTCAGCGGTCAGGCGGCGCCATGGCAATTGCCGTGGATCGTCCTTCTGACGGGCTTCGAAGGCCGCTGCACGGGGAGGGAAGGTGCCGGGGATCACCGCTTCGCCACTGTCGTTCAGCACCTGAACGTCGATGTGGTACTTGCGCTTGAGGTTTTGCAGAAAGTCCTGCGCCGGGCCTTCGCCCTGGTCTTCGTACAGTGTCGTCCATTTCTCCGGCAGGTTGTGCAGGCCGGGGTGGCGGCTGAGAATCCAGGCGTCCTGATTGAGCATGTGCCCCAGCAGGATCGACAGACCCGCCACCAACGCGATCGCGAGCCAGAAGCTCGCCAGGATTCGCCAGAATAATGAACGCACGTGTAGCCCTCGGTCCGATCCCGCAATGAAAACAGCCCGACACGCCGGGGAGAGCGTGTCGGGTTGGGGAGTGTAAAGCAGCGCCGCGGTGCGGGTTACTGCGTCTTCTGCGCCTTTTGCGCTTTCCAGGCTTCGAACTCGGCGCGATCAGCGCGACGTTGTTCGCGATCTTTCTGCATTTGGTCAAACGTCTTTTGCTGGTCCGGGGTCAGCAGGGCGCGAACGTCGGCCTGGGTTTTTGCCTGTTTGGCCGCGATCTCATCCTTCATCGCTTTCTGGTCGGCGGGCGACAGCTTGGCCAGGTACTTGTGGGTGATGTCGGAACGGCTGTGCCATTGATCGCCCATCAGTTTGCCGACTTGCTGACGCTGTTCCGGGGTCAGGTTCAGTTTATCGAACGGGCCTTTGTGGTGGTGCATGCCAGGACCGTCAAAGCCTGGACCGCCAGGGCCACCCATGTGACCGCCGTCGGTAGGCGCAGCAGCCATCGCAACGGCAGGCAGGGCAGCGGCGAACATCAAAGCCATCAGAGTCTTACGCATGGTGTATCTCCTTGTCTCGAATCCGGCTCTGTGCCGGTTGTGGCCAGTTTAGGGAGATCAAGGTCAAGCGAGGTCAGGCGTGCGTAAAGCTTCGGTAAAGGCGGCGCGCCGAGCTGTTGACGTAAAGTCATGATTGGGTGGGCGCCGCCAGCTTCAAGTTGCGAGCTGCAAGCCTCAAGCTGTCCGCGCACGGCTCTTGCTTGCAGCTTGCAGCCTAAAACTCGCAGCTCTCCCGTCAGGGAGCGTAGTAATAACCGCGGCTGCGCAACGCCACGATTCGCGGTCTGCCGTCGGCATGGGGCCCGATCTTTTTGCGCAGGTTGCTGACGTGCATGTCCAGGCTGCGGTCGTAGAGGGTCAACTTGCGGCCCAGGGCCAGTTGCGCGAGTTCCTGTTTCTCCAGCGGCTCGCCCGGTTGGCCGAGCAGCGCTTCGAGCAGGCGCGCTTCGGACACGGTCAGGGTGAATTCCTGGTCGTCGATGGTGACCACGCCCCGGGCCGGGCTGAAGCACAGGTCGCCCAGCTCGATCTGGCTAGACACCGCCGTCGGGTGACTGCGGCGCAACACGGCGCGCAGGCGGGCGGTGAGCTCACGGGGATCGCAGGGCTTGGCCAGGTAATCGTCGGCACCGAGTTCCAGACCGAGGATGCGGTCCAGCGGCTCGCCGCGGGCCGAGAGCATCAGCACAGGAAGGTCGGGGTGATCGGTGCGCAATTGCTTGAGCAACTCCAGACCGCTGCCATCGGGCAGCATCACGTCCAGCACCACGGCGGCAGGGGAAGATTCGGCGAGCGCCTTGCGGGCGCTCTGGCCATCGTGGCACGCGTGCACCACGAAGCCTTCCTGGCTCAACCAACTGCTCAGGAGCTCACACAGCTCCTGGTCATCATCAATAAGTAACAGCTCGCTCATGACTCACTCAATTTAGCCATTGCCGACGCTGTCTACGCCAGCCGCTGGCAAAGATACCGCACAGCAGGGCGATCATTGCAACGCCGCCCCCTGTGACGAACCATTGTTGTTGCTCGGTCAGTACGCGCGCAGGCATGACCGACTGCGCTTCTTTGAGCTGCAGTTTAAGCCTTTGGTTCTCCTGACGCAGACGTCCGACCAGAATACTTTCACGTTCAGTGTCGGCATTCTGCAATTGGCGGGTCAACGCTTCCCGTTGTTTTTCGCTGTCGGCCAGACGCTGACGCAGGTCGGTCAGCTGACTTGCTGTGCTGGGCAAGGGCAGCGTCTGGCTGACGGCATCGTTCGTATCGTCGGCGCGAATTTCGACGCTGATCGCTGAAACGGTCAGCGCGACCGCCAGTACACACCATTGACGTGGACGCATCTGAACTCCTGATTGTTCGGGCGGCACCTGATGACTGCGCCGGTTTTATTGGGCGTTTGGCAGGCTATCGGCATCGGGATGCGAATAATGAGCAATAGGAGTGAAGGTGGGAGGCGGGTGGCGAGGTATGTGCATCTGCCGAATGGTCGGCTGGCTCGGGCATTTGATTCTGGCCGAAGGGTGTATGAACGCGACCGGGCATCCGAGAGCGGCCCGGTCGTAAAGCGAGGTTAAGGCAGGACTTGCTTGAACGGCTTGACCACGACGTGGTCGTAAACACCCGCCTTAATGTACGGATCGGCATCGGCCCAGGCTTGGGCGGCACTGAGGGAGGCGAATTCGGCGACGATCAGGCTACCGGTGAAACCCGCAGCGCCGGGATCGTTGCTGTCGACCGCAGGCAGCGGCCCTGCCAGCACGATGCGGCCTTCGTTTTTCAGCGCGGTCAGGCGCTCCAGATGCGCAGGGCGCGCTTCGAGGCGTTTTTCCAGCGAGTTGGCGACGTCCGTTGCGACGATGGCGTAGAGCATGTCAGTCCTCTGTCTTTTTTGTGGAGGGTTGGGTCGATGGGTCTGCATCGTGAAGATGACGGGCCAGGTAGATGCCCTGGCCGATCAGGAACAGCAGGGTCATGCCCAGGCTGCCGAAGACTTTGAAATCGACCCAGAAATCCTGATACGTAAACGCGACGTACAAATTCGCTGCGCCGCAGAACAGAAAGAACACGATCCACGCGATATTCAGTTTGGTCCAGACTGACTGAGGCAAGGTCAGCGCGTGGCCCATGATCCGCTGGATCAGCAAACGGTCACCGATGAAGTGGCTGCCCGCGAAGACCAGCGCAAAGATCCAGTTGACCACCGGGGCCTTCCATTTAAGGAAGGTTTCGCTGTGGAAGGCGAGGGTCAGGCTGCCGAACACCAGGCACCCGGCGAGGGTCAACCATTGGCTCTTCTCAAGCTTGCCTTGCTGGATGTAGAGGATGCCGTAGACGACGATGGAGCTGGCGATCAGCACGGCGGTGGCGCTGAAAATCCCGCCGACCATGATGCTGTGGCCCAGGATGTCGACGGCTTGGGGACTGATTTTGTAGACGATGAAAAACAGGATAAGCGGGATGAAATCGATGAATTGTTTCACAGTAAGAGCCAGAAGCTGGATGTGGCGGCATAATAACAAACATCAATGACTGCGAAAGCGCCCCTATGAATGTCGACCTGCACTGCCACAGTACCGCTTCCGACGGCGCCCTAGCGCCTGCGGCACTCGTCGCCCGTGCCCATGAGAACGGCGTCCGGGTGCTCGCGCTGACCGATCACGACACCATCGAAGGCCTCGAAGAAGCCCGCACGGCGGCGCGTGCACTCGATATGCAGTTGATCAACGGCATCGAGCTGTCCTGCACCTGGGGCGGTGCCACCATCCATATTCTCGGGTACGGCTTTAATGTCGATGCCCGGCCTTTGCTCGACGCTATTGAGCAATTGCACACTGGCCGCTGGTTGCGCGCTGAAGAAATCAGTCGCAAATTGGCGATGAAAGGTATGCCCGGCGCGCTGGAAGGCGCCCGTGCGGTGCAGCAAGCACTGGGTGACAGCGGCAATGCACCGGCCCGTCCGCATTTTGCCGACTTTCTGGTCAATGAAGGTTTCGTGAAGGATCGCGCCGAAGCGTTCCGCAAATGGCTGGGCGCTGGCAAGCTGGGCGACGTCAAACAGCACTGGCCCACCCTCGAAGACACCGTCGCGACGTTGCGCGCAGCGGGCGCGTGGGTCAGTCTGGCGCACCCGTGGCATTACGACTTTACCCGCAGCAAGCGTCGCAAACTGGTCGCCGATTTCATCCAGGCGGGCGGTCATGCGATAGAAGTGGTCAACGGCCTGCAACCCGCCGAACATGTGGGCAGCCTGGCCATTCTGGCCCGTGAATTCGGTCTGCTGGTCAGCGCCGGCAGTGATTTTCATGCGCCTGGCGCCTGGTCCGAGATAGGCGTCTACCGCCCGTTGCCGGAGGATCTGCCGCCACTATGGGGACGATTCAAATATGACCAGCCTACTGCCGTCTGAACAGGAAGATACCGTGAGTCAATTTTTCCAGGTCCACCCGGAAAACCCGCAACCGCGCCTGATCAAACAGGCCGTGGAAATCATTCGGGCCGGCGGGCTGGTGGTGTATCCGACCGATTCGTCCTACGCGCTGGGTTGCCAGATGGGCGACAAAGGCGCGCTGGACCGCATTCGACGTCTGCGTAATCTGGACGACAAGCACAACTTCACCCTGATGTGCTGCGACCTGTCGCAACTGGGGCTGTTCGCCAAGGTGGACACCGCTGCGTTCCGGCTGTTGAAAGCCCACACCCCCGGCCCGTACACGTTCATCCTCGGCGCGACCCGCGAAGTGCCGCGCCTGTTGCTGCACCCCAAGCGCCGCACCATCGGCCTGCGCGTGCCGCAGCACCCCATTGCGCAGGCGCTGTTGCAGGAGCTCAACGAGCCGTTGATGAGCGTCAGCCTGATCATGCCGGGTGAAGACCTGCCAATGAGCGATCCCTACGAGATGCGCCAGGTCCTCGAACACCACGTCGATCTGATTATCGACGGCGGCGAGGGCGGCATTTCGGCGTCCACGGTCATCAACCTGTCCGAGGACGAGCCGCAGGTCGTGCGCGTGGGCTGTGGCGATCCGACGCCGTTCGAGGTCGAAGTCGAGTGACCGACGCCCAGACGTTGGACCCGCAGGCCGACGCCCAGCAGGAGCTGCCGTTTGCGATGGTCTATGGGCAAGCGGTCACGCAGATGCCGCTCGACCTCTACATTCCCCCTGATGCGCTGGAAGTCTTTCTCGAAGCCTTCGAAGGCCCGCTGGACCTGCTGCTCTACCTGATCCGTAAACAGAACATCAACATCCTCGACATTCCCGTGGCCGAAATCACTCGGCAGTACATGGGTTACGTCGAGCTGATGAAAACCGTGCGCCTCGAATTGGCCGCCGAATATTTGGTGATGGCGGCGATGCTGGCCGAAATCAAATCGCGCATGCTCCTGCCGCGCTCGGAGACCGCCGAAGAGGAAGAAGACGACCCTCGCGCCGAACTGATCCGTCGCTTGCAGGAATACGAACGCTTCAAGGCTGCCGCCGAAGGCATCGACACGCTGAGCCGGGTCGGTCGCGATGTGGTGGTGCCCAAGCTCGACGCCCCTGAAGCCCGCGCCCGCAAACTGTTGCCGGACGTGGCGCTGGAAGAATTGCTGGTGTCCATGGCCGACGTGCTGCGGCGGGGCGACATGTTCGAAAGCCACCAGGTCAGCCGCGAAGCCCTGTCCACCCGAGAGCGCATGAGCGATGTACTGGAACGTCTGAAAGGCGCCGGATTCGTGCCGTTTGCCGAACTGTTCACGGCGGAGGAGGGGCGTCTCGGCGTGGTCGTGACGTTTATGGCGGTGCTGGAGCTGGTCAAGGAGCAACTGGTCGAGCTGGTGCAGAACGAACCGTTCGCTGTCATTCATGTGCGGGCGCGAGCCGAATAAAGAGCAAGAGCTGATCGATGAACCTGAACGAACCCCGCGACCTTGCGCCATTGCTTGAGGCGTTTCTGCTGGCCTCCGGTAAGCCGCAATCCCTGGAGCGGCTGTACGAGCTGTTCGAAGAGAGCGAGCGTCCGGAGCCTGCGGTGTTCAAGAAGGCGCTGACGCTGTTGAACAAATCCTGCGACAACCGGGCCTTCGAACTGAAGGAAGTCGCCTCGGGCTATCGCCTGCAGATTCGCGAAAAGTTCGCGCCGTGGGTGGGCCGTTTGTGGGAAGAGCGCCCGCAGCGTTATTCCCGCGCCTTGCTCGAAACCCTCGCGCTGATTGCCTACCGCCAGCCGATCACCCGGGGCGAAATCGAAGACGTGCGGGGCGTGGCGGTCAACAGCAACATTGTCAAAACTCTGCTGGAACGCGAGTGGATTAGGATCGTCGGGTATCGCGACGTGCCGGGTAAACCGGCGATGTTCGCCACGACCAAGGCGTTTCTGGATCACTTCAACTTGAAGAACCTTGACGAACTGCCACCGCTGGCCGACCTGCGGGAAATGGAAGCCGAGCCGATCCTCGACTTCGACGACGCCCCGGTCCCGGCGCACTTACAGGCGTTGGCCGACGCCAGCCTGGAACCGGACCCTGACGCGGAACCGGAAGCACCGAGAGACGAAACCAGTTTCCGCAGCCTGCTGGCCGAACTGGACACCATGGAAACCGGCCTGAAAATCGACTTCGACGATTTATGGGTCGATGAGCCGGATAAAGGGTCTGAATGGGAAGACGAGCCGCAGGATCGGGATGATGAAGATCCTCGCTGAAGCGCTTGAGATCGATACCCCTGCGATGTCGTCTTTGAAACGCGATCCTGTGGGAGCGAATTCATTCGCGAAGATCGTTCGGTCGATGGATAGATGTCGGCTGTACTGCCCATTCGCGAATGAATTCGCTCCCACAGGTTCTTCCCGCGGCGCCTATCAGAGATTCCGACTACGCCATGAGCACCAAAGACCCCTGCGTCAGCATTTGCAAATTCGACGACGACATCTGCATCGGCTGCGGGCGCAGCAAGCGTGAGATCAAGTCGTGGAAGAAGATGGACAAGGACGAGAAACGCTCGGTCCTTGCCGAATCGGCCTCGCGCCTGAAAACGCTCAAATCCTCCGGTCGGCGGAAAAAGAAATGAGCCGACGGATTTCATCTACTCTCTGATGCGCAACGCGCGCCATGAGCGTATGATTCGCGACCTTTTGGCGATCCCTACTCGCCAAAGCGTTTCCAGTTTCCGCCCCGCGCTTCTGTTCAGGAGCAGGGCAACAGGCCGTGCCCACTCGCGCACGCTCTGATTCGACACACCGGGAGGTGCCCAGATGAGTGAACAAGACAAGCAGGACAAAGAGATCGGCCCAGCAGGCGAAAAGCTGCAAAAGGTGCTGGCGCGCATTGGCGTGGGCTCGCGCCGTGACGTCGAAGCCTGGATCGGCGAAGGCCGCATCAAGGTCAACGGCGTACAGGCCAGCCTCGGTCAGCGCGTCGATCTGCACGACGCCATTACCGTCGACGGCCGCGTGATCAAACGCGAAGAAGCTGCCGAAACGGTCCGCCGCGTCATCATGTACAACAAGCCCGACGGCGAAATCTGCACCCGTGACGACCCGGAAGGCCGTCCGACCGTGTTCGACCGCCTGCCGCGCCCGAAAGAAGGCCGCTGGATCAACATCGGTCGTCTCGACATCAACACCACCGGTCTGCTGATGTTCACCACCGACGGTGAGCTCGCCAACCGCCTGATGCACCCGTCCTTTGAAATGGACCGCGAGTACGCCGTGCGCGTCCGTGGCGAAGTCGACGACGACATGCTGCTGCGTCTGAAGAACGGCGTGATCCTCGAAGACGGCCCGGCCCGTTTCACCGACATCCAGCAAGCGCCGGGCGGTGAAGGCTTCAACCACTGGTATCACTGCGTGGTGATGGAAGGCCGTAACCGTGAGGTGCGTCGCCTGTGGGAATCCCAGGGCCTGGTGGTCAGCCGCCTGAAGCGCGTGCGTTTTGGTCCGGTGTTCCTGAACTCCGACTTGCCGATGGGCCGCTGGCGCGAAATGAGTCAGCAGGAAGTCGACATTCTCAGCGCCGAAGTCGGCCTGACTCCTGTCGCCATGCCGCAAATGACCGCGAAGACCAAGGACAAGCTGGAGCGTTTGCAGCGCCAGTCTTCGCGTCCATTGGGCAAAGGCGAGCGCGTGCGTCAGTTGCGTCCGGCCAAAGATGCTGCACCGGTTGAGCGTGCACCTCGCGAGCCACGTATGGCGGACGGCGAGCGTCCAGCGCGCAAGCCTGCCGAAAGCGGTCGTCCGGCCCGCACGCCGCGTCCGGCCGCAGGCGGTCGTGGTGACAGCCGTGGCGACAGCAGCCGTGGCACACCAGTCGCGGAACGTCCGAGCGAGATGAACAAGCGCCCGGCCAAACCGAAGACCTCGCGTCCCGGCATCAAGCTGGTCGACGACGACAAGACCCCATCGGGCAAGCGTCGCGGCGCCCCGGCCGGTGCGGGTCAGCGTCCAGGCTTCGGTCGCCGCAAGCCTGAGTGATCGTGGCTTGAAGTAAAAAACGCCAGTCCCTGTGACTGGCGTTTTTTTTTGCGGCCCGTTTGTCGTTCCCTGCTCAACCGAGTTCTCCCGGCGCGCGCGGTTTACCTGTGGGAGCGAATTCATTCGCGAAAGATCGTTCGGTCAATAGACATGCATCGGCTGTACTGCCGTTTCGCGAATGAATTCGCTCCCACAGGGGCCAGGCATTTCAACCCCATACCTGATCGGACGCACAGCTTTTTGACGGCCACCTGCGCGGTTGAGGGTGTACAATGTCGCGCGTTTTTTCTGTGATTCATCGGCGTATGGACGCCACCCAACTCGGGGTTTACCCACTCCGTTTCATTCCGCCGCGTCATGAGCGCGTCGGGTTCGATTCCGTCACAGACAAGAACAACAAGGTGACAATTCAATGAGTGAAAACATGTCCCATTCGGGAGATTTGAAGCGTGGTCTCAAAAACCGCCATATCCAGCTGATTGCCTTGGGCGGTGCCATCGGCACAGGCCTGTTCCTGGGATCGGCCGGGGTGCTCAAGTCGGCGGGTCCGTCGATGATTCTGGGCTATGCCCTGTGCGGCTTCATCGCCTTCATGATCATGCGCCAACTGGGCGAAATGATCGTCGAAGAGCCGGTCGCCGGGTCCTTCAGCCATTTCGCACACACCTACTGGGGCGGTTTCGCGGGCTTTCTGTCCGGCTGGAACTGCTGGGTGCTGTACATTCTGGTGGGCATGTCCGAGCTGACCGCCGTCGGTAAATACGTGCAGTACTGGTGGCCGGAGATCCCATCCTGGGCCTCGGCGGCCGTGTTCTTCGTGATGATCAACGTCATCAACCTGGCCAACGTCAAAGTGTTCGGCGAGGCCGAATTCTGGTTCGCGATCATCAAAGTCGTGGCCATTCTGGGCATGATCGCCCTGGGCAGCTACATGCTGGTGAGCGGCAGCAGCGGCCCCCATGCATCGGTGAGCAACCTCTGGGAACACGGCGGCTTTTTCCCCAACGGTGTCAGCGGTCTGGTGATGGCGCTGGCGTTCATCATGTTCTCGTTCGGCGGCTTGGAAATGCTTGGCTTCACCGCCGCTGAGGCCGATCAGCCGAAGGTCATCATTCCGAAAGCGATCAATCAGGTGATCTACCGCATCCTGATTTTCTACATCGGCTCGCTGATCGTGCTGTTGTCGCTGACCCCGTGGGATGCGTTGCTCGTGGACCTGAACGCGTCTGGCGATGCCTACAGCGGCAGCCCGTTCGTACACGTGTTCTCGATGCTGGGCAGCAACACGGCAGCGCACATTCTTAACTTCGTGGTGCTGACCGCCGCACTGTCGGTGTACAACAGCGGCACCTACTGCAACGCACGGATGCTGTTCGGCATGGCCGAGCAGGGCGATGCGCCGCGTTCGCTGGCCAAGGTCGACGGCCGGGGCGTACCAGTGCGGGCGATTCTGGTGTCGGCGGCGGTGACGGTGATTGCCGTGCTGCTCAACTACCTGATCCCGCAGAATGCGCTGGAGTTGCTGATGTCGCTGGTGGTCGCGACGCTGGTGATCAACTGGGCGATGATCAGTTACTCGCACCTCAAGTTCCGTCAGCACATGGCGCGCAAGGGTCTGCAACCGCTGTTCAAGGCGCTGTGGTACCCGTACGGTAACTATGTGTGTCTGGCGTTCGTGGTGCTGATTCTGGGGATCATGCTGATGATTCCGGGGATTCAGGTCTCGGTGTATGCGATTCCGGTGTGGCTGGTGGCGATGTGGGTGTTCTACCTCATCAAGAACAAACGCCACGCAGAAGCCGAATCGATGGCTCAAAGGACGTCGATCATTAAGTAGCTGACGGCGGTGCACTGATTTCAGTACGCCGCTGAACCCTGTGGAAGCGAATTCATTCGCGAGACTTAGGCACAGACGAGATAGATGCATCGGCTGTACGATCCTTTCGCGGATGAATTCGCTCCTACAGTCGCAACATGAATCTCTAGCCAGGCATCCCATGCTGATCATCTCGAACAACGTTCACCTGCCCGACAGCGAGGTCGAATTGACGGCCATTCGCGCACAGGGCGCGGGCGGGCAGAACGTCAACAAGGTGTCCAGCGCGGTGCACCTGCGGTTCGACATCAACGCATCGTCATTGCCGCCGTTCTACAAAGAGCGGCTGCTGGCCCTGCGTGACAGCCGAATCACGGGCGACGGCGTCGTCATCATCAAGGCCCAGCAATACCGGACGCAGGAACAGAACCGTGCCGACGCCCTGGAACGGTTGAGCGAGCTGATCGTCAGCGCAGGAAAGGTCGAGAAGAAGCGGCGCCCGACCAAACCCACGCTGGGGTCGAAGACCCGTCGCCTGGAATCCAAATCCAAACGCGGGTCGATCAAGGCGGGGCGAGGGAAGGTGGATTTTTAGCCGTTTGCTCGTGATCTGAACGCGGTCTGCTGTTGATTCTGGCCGAAGGCCGTAGGAGCAAGCTTGCTCGCGATCTGGTGCGAAGCGCCAGCAGATTGGGTGATCTCGGGGATTCCTGACACTCATACGCGAGAGGGTTTCAGGGCTGTTCCTACGCCTTCGCCAGCAAGCCGGCTACAGGTCGGTGGCCTTGTTCCGCATCACCTTCGCCTGCTTGTACAGGTACACGCTCAACCCCAATCCGCCCAGCGACGCCAGCGCCGCGAACAGAAAGATCGACGCGAAGCCAAAGCCCGAGGCTACGGCACCGGCGACCGGCCCGGTGATGCCCAGCGACAGGTCGATGAACAGCGAATAAGCCCCCACTGCCGCGCCTCGGCTGGAAGCGGGCACCAGGTTCACGGCCTCAACCCCTAGAGCCGGGAACACCAGCGAGAAACCAAACCCCGTCAGCGCGGCACCGGCCAACGCCAGGTTCGGGTTAGGTGCCAGCCACAGCAGCAACAAGCCCAGCGCCTCAACCGACAGGCAGGCAATCGCCACGCGAAACCCGCCGATGCGGTTGATCATGTTGCCAAACAGCAGCCGCGCTCCGATAAAACAGGCGCCGAACAGGCTCAGGCACAACACCGCGTTCGGCCAGGTGTGGCTGGCGTAATACAGGGTAATGAAGGTCGCGATGGTGCCGAAGCCGATCGAGCCCAGCGCCAGGCCGGTGCCGTGGGGCAACACCCGACCCAGCACGTGCAGGAATGGCATCCGCTCGCCGTGCACGATGGGCGCCGGTGTCTTCTTCCAGGCCAGCGCAATGCCCAGCGCGGCCAGCAATATGATGCTGACGCCCATGCTCCACAGCCCCAATGCGCTGACCATTAACACGCCCAGCGGCGCGCCGATGGCCAGCGCGCCGTAGCTGGCAATGCCGTTCCAGGAGATCACCTTGGCAGTGTTCGCCGCGCCCACACGGCCGATGCCCCAGCCGATGGAGCCCGAACCCACCAGGCTCTCGGCGCTGCCCAGCACCAGTCGGCCCACGAACAGGCTGATCAAGCTCACCATTGGCCACGCATCGAGCCAACCCGCCAGCAACATGAACACGCCGCTCAGGCCGCAGCCGAACAGGCCGATGATCACGGCTTTCTTGGGGCCTTTGTTATCAATGATGCGCCCGGCGTAGGGACGGCTGAGCAAGGTCGCGAGGTACTGGACACTGATCACCAGACCGGCCGTCACCGCGCCAAAGCCCAAATCCGTGTGCACGTAGCCCGGCAGCACGGCCAGCGGAATACCGATGTTCAGGTAACCGATAAAGGTGAACAAAACGATGGAAACGACCTGCAAGGTGACTTTGATAGGACGTTGTGTTTCGGCGCTTGAAGCGTCTGGCATGGGGCTAGATCCACGGTTACGACTGGGGGAAGTGCAGCGGGGGCAGAAACTGGATGAAGCGTAGACGCTTGAAAGCCAAGCGATGCCACATGATAACGAGGGTTTCCCGTTCAGGGCAGTCGAAGGTTGACGCTGCGCTGAATCAAGCGCGAATTTTGCAGTGCCGATGCTTGGGATTATTTGTCGGCGGGTGTCACAAGCTGAGTCGTGATCAAGGCAGCGAGGGCGTTTTCCTGGGTGCCGAAGCGCGCCAGCAACGCTTGCTGTTTTTCCGGGGTGAGGCGTGCCCAGATTTCGATCATCTTTTCGGCGGCGCCGATCAGGGCCTGAGCCTGGGGGTCTTTGAATTCAGTCATGGGTTCTGGTCTCGGAGCATTCAGCCCTTATGGAAGTACGCCTGGAAGACGCTCTTGCATAGGGGCTGAACATTCAACCCTTAGCGTTGGCCTTGGGCTTTCTTGCTATCACTCTCTTTGGCACCGGCTTTCATCTCGATCGGCTGACCGAGTTCTTGACGGGCTGCTGCGCTTTGCTGGGTTTGGCTTGGGAAGGGGAAGTTTGGGATTTCGTGCATAGATCGCTCCTCACAAGTTTGTTGCGGCTGGTTTGAACAGCGCGTCCAAAAAACGCAAACGGAGGATACCCCACAACAAATGACAAACAGACTTTTAATTGATGCCCGTTGGTCATGTAGTGGCGTATTACCCCCGTTACAGGATTCCGTAGACTAATCTGCTTCTGCCCGGGGTCGCGTCTGACCGTAGCGGTAGCAAACCTAGGCGCTTTGATAGTGTCAGACACACCGCATGCACAGAATTTACTACTGCTTCGCAGTAGATCGCAGGCAAGCCAGCTCCCACGCCCTCCAGGCAGCGGCGTCGCGCAGGATCAGTCTTTGCACACCGCAGCGAACGCTGCAGCGAGCGCGTCCAGCCGTGTGGCATCGATCCCCGCCACGTTGGCCCGGCCTGCCGCAACCATGTACACGCTGTGCTCCTTGCGCAGCCTTGCGACCTGATCGTCGCTCATCCCGGTGTAGGAGAACATGCCGCGTTGCACACCGATGTGGGCGAAGCGTTCACCGAGGCCCAGCGGTGTCAGCGCTTCAACCAGCCCCTGACGCAGTTGCGCAATGCGGCTGCGCATGGCTTCGACTTCATCGGCCCAAAGTGCCTTGAGTTCCGGGTCGCCGAGGATTTCAGCCACCACCGCCGCGCCATGATCGGGCGGGTTGGACCACAGGTTGCGAGCGGTCGCGGAGAGTTGGCTGCGCACGTCGGCCAGTTTTTCGCTGTTGTCCGCGCACACCAGCAGCGCGCCGGTACGCTCACGGTACAGGCCGAAGTTCTTCGAGCAGGAACTGGTGATCAGCAATTCGGGCAATTCAGCGGCGAACAGACGAACCGCCCAGGCGTCTTCTTCCAGGCCGTCACCGAAACCCTGGTAGGCGAAGTCGATCAGCGGCAGCAGGTTGCGGCGTTTGACGATTTTCAGCACCTCATGCCAATCATCGCGGCTGAGGTCGAAACCGGTCGGGTTATGGCAGCATGCGTGCAGCAGCACGACATCGCCTTCCGGCACGGTGTTCAGGGTTTCCAGCATGGCCGGCACGTTGAGGCGGTTGTCGCTGCCTACGTACGGGTAGTGATTGACCGTCAAGCCCGCGGCGGCATAGATGGTTTCGTGAATCGGCCAGGTCGGATCGCTGAGCCAGATGCCCTTGCCTGGCAGGCAATTGGCGATGAAGTCAGCGGACAGACGCAGTGCGCCTGTTCCGCCCGGCGTCTGGGTCGCGCCGACGCGTTTTTGCTGAATCAGCAGCGAATCGGCCCCCATCACCAGTTCACAGATCAGCGTGCCGAAGCGTGGCTCGCCGTGACCACCGATGTACGTCTTGGTCGGCTGCGAGTCCACCAGACGCTGCTCGGCCAATTTGACCGCACGGGGAATGGTGGTCAGGCCTTGCGCGTCCTTGTACACGCCCACGCCCAGGTCGAACTTATTCGGGTTCGGGTCTTTGGCATAAGCCTGGATCAGGCCCAGGATCGGATCATCGGGTACGCGCTGAATCTGTGAAAAATGCATTTACTTACGGCCCTCGGCGCCTGTGGCCACCTCGTCGGTGCGGGCGGCCATGATGAAGTCGTTGCGGTGCAGCCCTTTGATGGAATGGCTCCACCAGGTCACGGTCACTTTGCCCCATTCGGTCAGCAGACCGGGGTGGTGACCTTCGGCCTCGGCAATTTCGCCGACCGCGTTGGTAAACGCCAGCGCAAATTTGAAATTCTTGAAGAGGTAGACCTTTTCCAATTGCATCACGCCATCACGGACTTCGATGTTCCAGTCCGGAATCTGACGCAGCAATTCTGGCAATTCGGCTTCACTGACCTGCGGGGCGTCGGCGCGGCAGGCTTCACAGTGGGCTTGGCTAAGAGCAGTCATACTAAGGGTCCTTTTTCAGGCGGCTGTTGTTTTCGAAGGTTGTGCTTTGGGCGTCTGCGGTTTGGGCGTAAAGCGCGGCGCATGCAGGCCCATGGAAGTCGCCGTCTGGACCATGCCCATGATGTCTTCGTGGGCCAGGTCGAACAGGCGCTTCAAGTCCGGCAACACGAAATACAGCGGTTGCAGGATGTCGATGCGGTACGGCGTGCGCATGGCTTCTATCGGGTCGAAGGCCTGATGTTCCGGCGTCGAGGACAGGCTGTACACCGTTTCCTTGGGCGACGAGAGAATGCCACCCCCATAAATCTTGCGCCCCTGTGCAGTCTCTACCAACCCGAATTCGATGGTCATCCAGTAAAGGCGGGCAAGATACACGCGTTGCTCCTTGCTGGCTGCCAGACCGAGCTTGCCGTAGGTGTGGGTAAATTCTGCAAACCAGGGGTTGGTCAGGAGCGGGCAGTGTCCGAAGACTTCGTGAAAGATGTCAGGCTCTTGCAGGTAATCCAGTTCTTCTTCGGTGCGAATGAACGTGGCCACGGGAAATCGCTTGCTGGCCAGCAGTTCGAAAAAGGTCTGAAAGGGGATGAGCGCCGGAACCCGCGCGACTTGCCAGCCCGTGGTGGCGGCCAGCACGGTGTTGATCTCGGCCAGTTGCGGGATTCGATCATGGGGCAGGTTGAGCTGTTCGATACCGTCGAGGTATTCCTGGCAGGCGCGGCCTTCGATCACCTTCAATTGGCGAGTGATCAAGGTGTTCCACACCCGATGTTCAGCGTCGGGATATTCGATGAAGCCGCTGGCGTTCGGTTCACGGGCGACGTACTGCGTGCTCATGCTGCTCTCCTGAATGGCTTGTTCTTATATGGAGCGTTCGGTTGCAGGTCGATGGCCCGCGTAAGGCTATAGATACCCGGTTTCAGGCCGTGTGCCGCAGCGTTGCACAGGAAGTGGAGGTCAGTGGACGCGCGGCGTCGTAAAGAAAACCTGACAGATGAGTGTGAAAAGCTCGAAATCTGCGCTTTCCAGGGCGCTTGGCCGCTTGCGCTGTAACGTATTCTTGACGGTAAACTTCGCGCATCACAAAAAAGTCAGCCTGATGACAAGAGTCGACCTGCCATGCGTATCAAAGTGCACTGCCAGAACCGCGTCGGAATCCTGCGCGACATCCTCGAATTGCTGGTCTCTTACGGCGTCAACGTCTCGGGCGGCGAAGTGGGCGGCGAGCACGGCGATGCGATCTACCTGCGCTGCCCGAACCTGATCAACCTGCAATTCCAGGCGCTGGTGCCCAAGTTCGAAACAATTCCGGGGGTATTCGGCGTCAAGCGTGTGGGATTGATGCCCAGCGAGCGTCGGCACATGGAGTTGAATGCGTTGCTGGGCGCGCTGGAATTTCCGGTGCTATCAATCGACATGGGCGGCTCCATCGTTGCGGCCAACCGGGCGGCGGCGCAGTTGCTCGGGGTGCGCGTCGATGAAGTCCCCGGCATTCCGCTGTCCCGTTACGCCGAAGATTTCGACCTGCCGCAACTGGTCCGTGCCAACCGGTCACGGATCAATGGCCTGAGGGTCAAGGTGAAGGGCGATATTTTTCTGGCCGACATTGCGCCCCTGCAATCCGAGCACGAAGACAGTGAAGCCATGGCGGGCGCGGTCTTGACGCTGCACCGGGCGGATCGCGTGGGCGAGCACATCTATAACGTGCGCAAGCAGGAGTTGCGGGGCTTCGACAGCATCTTCCAAAGCTCGAAGGTGATGGCCGCTGTCGTGCGAGAGGCCCGGCGGATGGCCCCCCTCGATGCCCCGTTATTGATAGAAGGTGAAACCGGCACCGGCAAGGAGCTGCTGGCGCGGGCCTGTCATCTGGCGAGCCCTCGCGGTCAGTCGCCGATGATGGCGCTCAACTGCGCGGGATTGTCCGAGTCCATGGCCGAGACCGAGCTGTTCGGATACGGGCCGGGCGCGTTTGAAGGCGCACGGGCCGAGGGCAAGCTCGGGCTGCTCGAACTGACCGCAGGCGGTACGTTATTTCTCGATGGCGTGGCGGAAATGAGTGCCCGGTTGCAGGCGAAACTGTTGCGCTACCTGCAAGAAGGCTGCTTTCGCCGTGTCGGAAGCGACGAAGAAGTATTTTTGGACGTGCGGGTCATTTGTGCGACGCAGGTGGACCTGTCCGAACTGTGCGCACGCGGCGAGTTTCGGCAGGATCTCTACCACCGGCTCAACGTGCTGTCGCTGCACATCCCGCCGCTGCGCGAATGCCTCGACGGCCTGCAACCGCTGGTGCAGCATTTTCTCGATCAGGCCAGCCGGCAGATCGGCTGCCCGCTGCCGCGCATTGCACCCGCCGCGATCGAGCGACTGAATCACTACCACTGGCCTGGCAATGTACGGCAATTGGAGAACGTATTGTTTCAGGCGGTTTCACTGTGCGAGGGCGGAGTGGTGAAGGCGGAACATATTCGTTTGCCGGACTATGGCGTACGCCAACCGTTGGGAGACTTTTCGTTAGAGGGCGGGTTGGAAGAGATTGTCGGGCGTTTTGAAAAGGCGGTATTGGAGCAACTTTATGCAGCACACCCGAGCAGCCGTTTATTGGGGAAACGATTGGGTGTTTCACATACGACGATCGCCAATAAGTTAAAACAGTATGAAGTAGGGCAGAAGTAACGATGATCGGTAGCAGCACGGCTTGCCGGCGGTGGCGCCTGGTAATCGCCACGGCCAGCAAGTCGTGCTGCTACCGTTTTCAATCAGTGATTGATCAACCGTTACTGCACCCGTTGCCCATGACCATGTATTCCATGACATGGCGCTGACCCTTGGAGTCCTCGTAGGTCATGTGCTGTGGCACGACGCTGCAGACGTTCGGCACTTCATCCACGGAAATGACCTTGGCGATGTCCAGTTTGGTGGAGTAGCTGTAGTGCTCGACCCGTTGCTGTTGCGCGGCCACTTTCGCACCTGATTCTTCTGCCATTGCCATGGCGCTGAAACCACAAAGAGCCATTACAACCAGTGCAGCTTTCATTTAGGTATTTCCTCTAAGTTGCTTCGTCAACGCTGCCAGACAGGAATGCCGTTCGGCAGGGTGCGCAAAACCCTTGTGGGATTTTGTGTGAAGCCAGTTGTTTACAGGTTTAGTTGCAGATTGACAGGCCGGTGTGGGGGGCTGTTAGTTGTCAATCGTTTGCCGTGTTGGCGAAATGAATTCTAGGCGCCTGCGCTCGGGTTATATAGAAACCCTTTTGATAAAGACTGTTGAGCATTCTGGTAATAATCGCGATTTACGCGCCGCAACGCACTAAGCCTCTCGTTCTTTGGTCGTAGGACTTAGATGAAGATTTGCCACAAACCGGGCCCTTGAGCGCGTTTCGGCGTTATGCTGAAGGCCGGTAAGACCATCGTCGAATGGCGTTTGTGGCCCTCGGCGGATACAACGGTTTCATACAAAAACAACATTTCCACCGAGGTAAGAAAGATGAGTGCGGCTTCCCTGTACCCCGTCCGCCCTGAAGTGGCAGCCAATACGCTGACTGACGAGGCGACCTACAAGGCCATGTACCAGCAGTCGGTGGTCAACCCGGATGGCTTCTGGCGTGAGCAGGCCAAGCGCCTGGATTGGATCAAGCCCTTCACCACCGTCAAACAGACCTCGTTCGACGATCACCGCGTCGACATCAAATGGTTTGCCGATGGCACCCTGAACGTTTCCTACAACTGCCTGGACCGTCATCTGGCCGAGCGTGGCGATCAGGTCGCGATCATCTGGGAAGGCGACGACCCTTCCGAAAGCCGCAATATCACCTACCGCGAACTGCATGAAGAAGTCTGCAAGTTCGCCAACGCCTTGCGCGGCCAGGACGTGCATCGTGGCGACGTCGTGACCATTTACATGCCGATGATCCCGGAAGCCGTGGTTGCCATGCTGGCGTGCGCCCGTATCGGTGCGATCCACTCGGTGGTGTTCGGTGGCTTCTCGCCGGAAGCCCTGGCCGGTCGCATCATCGACTGCAAATCGAAAGTCGTGATCACCGCCGACGAAGGTTTGCGTGGCGGCAAGCGCACCGCGCTCAAGGCCAACGTCGACCGTGCCCTGACCAACCCCGAAACCAGCAGCGTGCAGAAAGTCATCGTGTGCAAGCGCACCGGTGGCGACATCGAGTGGAACCGCCATCGCGACATCTGGTACCACACGCTGCTGGAAGTGGCTTCGACCACCTGCGCCCCGAAAGAAATGGGCGCCGAAGAGTCGCTGTTCATCCTTTACACCTCAGGCTCCACGGGCAAGCCGAAAGGCGTGCTGCACACCACGGCAGGCTACCTGCTGTACGCGGCGCTGACCCACGAGCGCGTTTTCGACTACAAGCCGGGCGAAGTCTACTGGTGCACCGCCGACGTGGGCTGGGTCACCGGTCACAGCTACATCGTCTACGGTCCGCTGGCCAATGGCGCGACCACGCTGCTGTTCGAAGGGGTGCCGAATTACCCGGACATCACTCGCATGTCGCAGATCATCGACAAGCACAAGGTCAACATCCTCTACACCGCACCCACCGCCATTCGCGCCATGATGGCCGAAGGCACCAAAGCCGTTGAAGGCGCGGACGGTTCGAGCCTGCGGCTGTTGGGGTCGGTGGGCGAGCCGATCAACCCGGAAGCCTGGAACTGGTACTACAACACCGTCGGCAAACAGAACTGCCCAATCGTCGATACGTGGTGGCAGACCGAAACCGGCGGCGTGCTGATCAGCCCGTTGCCGGGCGCCACCGCGCTCAAGCCGGGGTCGGCGACCAAGCCGTTCTTCGGCGTGATCCCGGCGCTGGTCGATAACCTCGGCAACCTGATCGAAGGCGCGGCCGAAGGCAATCTGGTGATCCTCGACTCGTGGCCGGGACAGTCCCGCAGCCTGTACGGCGATCACGACCGTTTCGTCGACACCTACTTCAAGACGTTCCGTGGGATGTACTTCACCGGTGACGGCGCCCGTCGCGATGAAGACGGCTACTACTGGATCACGGGTCGCGTCGATGACGTGCTCAACGTGTCCGGCCACCGCATGGGCACCGCCGAGATCGAAAGCGCGATGGTTGCCCACCCGAAAGTCGCGGAAGCCGCAGTCGTCGGCGTGCCGCACGACCTGAAAGGGCAAGGCATCTACGTCTACGTCACCTTGAACGGCGGCGAAGTGCCAGACGAAGCCTTGCGCATCGAACTGCGCAACTGGGTGCGCAAGGAAATTGGCCCGATTGCCTCGCCTGACGTCATTCAGTGGGCGCCGGGCCTGCCGAAAACCCGCTCCGGCAAGATCATGCGCCGCATCTTGCGCAAGATCGCCACGGGGGAGTACGACGCGCTGGGTGATATCTCCACGCTGGCCGACCCGGGTGTGGTGGCGCATCTGGTCGAGACCCACAAGACCATGAACGTCGCCTGACGCTTGCGGTTGTGAAGCGCCCCGTCCGGTGAAAACCGGGCGGGGCGTTTTTTTGCGTTGCATTTTTCGGCCCTTTACGAAGCTGTGGGGCGAGGAGGATGACCTGTGGGAGCGAATTCATTCGCGAGAGGCGGGTGCATTCGCCACATCCCTATCGCCCAGACGATCTTTTCGCGAATGAATTCGCTCCCACAGGGGGCGTGCGCGTCAGCTCAATCGTGACAACCGAGATATATATCGATTTGTTACCGCCCAGTCAGCACGTGTAACCTCACGCCCCGAATGAGGCATATCACCCCGGAATCCGTGCAATTCATCGCTGCGCAACCACCGTCCGACACGCTGGACTTGCCGGATTAGAAGGCTATGCCAATAATGGGCGCGTTATTTGCTTCGTTGATAGGTTTGCCGCTACTGGCTCAGACACAAACTTTCTGGGCTGTCAATCAGGCTGATCGGCTTTCTCGGTGCTTCTGTAACTAGTTGTCGCATTGAAGAAATATCGACTTCCAGCCTGCCGCTAAAATGCCGACCACTCGCCGAAGGCCTGTCGAGCCCTGAGACCCGACGGCACCTCGCGTCGCAGTTTCAGTTATTCCTTCTGCACATTGAGCGCTTCGCTCACTGCCACTTGTCGCGTTATACCGATGGAGTTCCACGAATGAAAAAGCTCATGCTGCTGGGTGCGCTGGCGCTGTCCGTATTGGCACAGCCTGTGTTCGCCGATGAAAAGCCCCTGAAGATCGGCATCGAAGCGGCGTACCCTCCATTCGCCTCGAAAGCGCCGGACGGCAGCATCGTCGGCTTTGACTACGACATCGGCAACGCGCTGTGCGAAGAGATGAAAGTCAAATGCGTATGGGTCGAGCAAGAGTTCGACGGCCTGATCCCGGCGCTGAAGGTGCGCAAGATCGACGCCATCCTGTCCTCGATGTCCATCACCGAAGACCGCAAGAAGTCTGTGGACTTCACCAACAAGTACTACAACACCCCGGCCCGTCTGGTCATGAAGCAAGGCACCGTCGTCAGTGACGGCCTGGCCGAACTCAAGGGCAAGAACATCGGCGTGCAGCGTGGCTCGATCCACGAGCGTTTCGCCAAGGAAGTCCTCGCCCCGCTGGGCGCTGAAATCAAGCCGTACAGCTCGCAGAACGAAATCTATCTGGACATCGGCGCCGGTCGTCTCGATGGCACCGTGGCCGACGCGACCCTGCTGCAAGACGGCTTCCTGAACACTGAATCGGGCAAAGGCTACGCGTTCGTCGGCCCGGCGTTCACCGACGTCAACTACTTCGGCGATGGCGTGGGCATTGCCGTTCGCAAGGGCGACAAGGCCGATCTGGACAAGATCAACGCCGCCATCGCTGCGATCCGTGAAAACGGTAAATACAAGGCGATCCAGGACAAGTACTTCAACTTCGACATCTACGGCAAGTAAGTCGACGTTCGTCCGTAATGGCGCTATCGGCAGGATTTTTATCCTTCTGATCGCGCCATTTTTCTATCCCGTGTTCGAGGGCCAAACAACATGTTGAAAGGCTACGGAGCCGTCATCCTCGACGGTGCATGGCTGACCTTGCAACTCGCCCTGTGCTCCATGGCGCTGGCCATCGTGCTCGGGCTGATCGGCGTGTCGTTGCGCCTGTCGCCGGTGCGCTGGCTTGCCTGGCTGGGTGACCTGTATTCCACGGTCATCCGCGGCATTCCCGACCTGGTGCTGATCCTGCTGATCTTCTACGGCGGTCAGGACTTGCTCAACCGCGTTGCGCCGTTGCTCGGCCACGACGATTACATCGATTTGAACCCGCTGATGGCCGGTATCGGCACGCTGGGTTTCATCTTCGGTGCCTACCTTTCTGAAACCTTCCGCGGCGCGTTCATGGCCATTCCCAAAGGGCAAGCCGAAGCCGGCATGGCCTATGGCATGAGCAGCGGTCGGGTGTTTTTCCGCATCCTGGTGCCGCAGATGATTCGTCTGGCGATTCCGGGGTTCACCAACAACTGGTTGGTATTGACCAAGGCCACCGCGCTGATATCCGTCGTCGGTCTGCAAGACATGATGTTCAAGGCCAAGCAGGCGGCCGATGCCACCCGCGAACCCTTTACCTTTTTCCTCGCCGTGGCAGCCATGTACCTGGTGATCACCAGCGTCTCGCTGCTGGTGCTGCGTTACATCGAAAAACGCTACTCGGCTGGCGTCAGGGTGGCTGACCTATGATCTTCGATTACAACGTCGTCTGGGATAGCCTGCCGCTGTATTTCGGTGGCCTGTTGATCACCCTCAAAGTGCTGGCGCTGTCGCTGTTTTTCGGCCTGCTGGCCGCTCTGCCACTGGGGTTGATGCGGGTCTCGAAAATCGCCTGGGTCAACCTGCTGGCCTGGGGTTACACCTACGTCATTCGCGGCACACCGATGCTGGTGCAACTGTTCTTGATCTACTACGGCCTGGCGCAATTCGAAGCCGTGCGTGAGAGCATTTTCTGGCCATGGCTGTCGAGCGCGACCTTTTGCGCCTGCCTGGCCTTCGCCATTAACACCAGCGCCTACACCGCAGAAATCATCGCCGGCAGCCTTAAATCCACGCCACCGGGCGAGATCGAAGCGGCGCGGGCGATGGGCATGTCCAAGGCCAAAATGTACCGTCGCATCCTGCTGCCCTCGGCCCTGCGCCGGGCACTGCCGCAATACAGCAACGAAGTGATCATGATGCTGCAGACCACGAGTCTGGCGTCCATCGTCACGCTGATCGACATCACCGGCGCGGCGCGCACGGTCAACGCGCAGTTCTATCTGCCGTTCGAGGCGTACATCACGGCGGGCGTGTTCTACCTGTGCCTGACCTTCATTCTGGTGAAACTGTTCAAGCTGGCCGAGCGCCGCTGGCTCAGTTACCTCGCACCGAGGAAGCACTGATATGCAACGCATCGATCACGATCTGCCCTGGGGCAACCTGGGCACGCAGCGCACCTTGAGCGTGTTCCATTTCGGTCAGGGTGAGCGCAAGGCTTACATTCAGGCCAGCCTGCACGCCGATGAACTGCCCGGCATGCGCACCGCTTGGGAGCTGAAAAAGCGCCTGATGCAACTGGAAGAGCAAGGTCTGTTGAACGGTGTCATTGAACTGGTGCCCGTGGCCAACCCGATCGGTCTGGGGCAATTGCTGCAAGGCAATCATCAGGGCCGTTTCGAGTACGGCAGTGGCAAAAATTTCAACCGTGATTTCACCGAGCTGAGCGAGCCGGTGGCCGAGCGGCTGGCAGGAAAACTGGGCGATGATCCTCATGCCAACGTCCGGCTGATTCGTCAGGCCATGGCCGATGTGTTGGCCGAATTGCCGCCAGCGGGCAGCGAGTTGGCGGGCATGCATCGCGCGCTGTTGAGCCACGCCTGCAACGCCGACATTGTCCTCGATCTGCACTGCGACACCGACGCGTCTCTGCACATGTACGCGCTGCCGCAGCATTGGCCACAATGGCGATCCCTGTCGGCGCGTCTGGGCGTCAGCGTCGGCTTGCTGGCGGAAGACTCCGGTGGCAGCTCGTTCGACGAAGCCTGTTCGTTGCCATGGCTGCGGTTGGCAAAGCAGTTTCCCGACGCGCAGATTCCGTTGGCCTGCATGTCCACCACCCTGGAGCTGGGTGGCCAGTCCAACACCGGCAAGGCCGAAGCCGAAGCGTACGCCGAGGGCATTCTGGCGTTCTTGGGCGAGCAGGGCCTGATCAGCGGCGAGTGGCCGCAACCGGCCCATGAGGCCTGTGAAGGCATGCCGTTCGAAGGCACCGAAATGATCTACGCGCCGCACCCCGGCGTGCTGACCTTTCTGCGTCCGGCGGGCGCCTGGGTCGAGCCGGGTGAGCCGCTGTTTGAGGTCATCGACCCGCTGACCGACCGCGTGACTACGGTCTGTGCGGCCACGGCCGGCGTGCTGTTCGCCATCGAAAAACTGCGTTACGCCCAGCCGGGCTTCTGGATGGCCAAGGTTGCGGGGCGCACCCCGTTGCGCAGCGGCCGCCTGCTCAGTGACTGATTACTTGTGAGAACCGACATCATGAACAAACTGGAAGTCCAGGACCTGCACAAGTGCTACGGCAGTCACGAAGTGCTCAAAGGCGTTTCGCTGACCGCGAAGGCGGGCGATGTGATCAGCATCATCGGCTCCAGCGGCTCGGGCAAAAGTACTTTTCTGCGTTGCATCAACCTGCTGGAGCAGCCGAAATCCGGTCGCATTCTGCTCAACAACGAAGAGCTGAAGCTGGTCGCCAACAAGGACGGCGGCTTGAAGGCGGCGGACCCGAAACAGCTGCAACGCATGCGTTCGCGCCTGTCGATGGTCTTTCAGCATTTCAATCTGTGGTCGCACATGACAGCGCTGGAAAACATCATCGAGGCGCCGATTCACGTTTTGGGCGTGCCGAAGAAAGAGGCGCTGGAAAAGGCCGAGCACTACTTGAACAAAGTCGGCGTCGCTCACCGCAAGGACGCCTTCCCGGGGCACATGTCCGGTGGCGAGCAGCAGCGCGTGGCGATTGCCCGGGCGTTGGCGATGGAGCCTGAAGTCATGCTGTTCGACGAACCGACTTCGGCCCTCGACCCGGAGCTGGTGGGCGACGTACTGAAAGTCATGCAAGCCTTGGCGCAAGAAGGTCGCACGATGGTGGTGGTGACCCACGAAATGGGCTTTGCCCGTGAGGTGTCGAACCAATTGATCTTTCTGCACAAGGGGTTGGTCGAAGAAAGCGGCGACCCCCGCGAAGTGCTGGTCAACCCGAAATCGGAGCGCCTTCAGCAGTTTCTTTCGGGCAGCCTGAAGTAACGATTGGTGCCGTCTCGAACGGTGCGTTTTGTCTCGGAACAGTTCATGCTGCGCGTCACTTCGACCGCTGCCATGAACTGAACGCAACAGATTCACTTCACACGCCCGGCGTGTGACCCCCAACAGCGACACGTTTCGGATTGCACGCCATGACTGCCCATCGAATCGGATTTCTTATCTGGCCCAGCACCAAAGCCTTGACCCTGGCGCTGGCGGAGGAAGCCCTGCGTGTCGCTCAGCGCGTTCACCCCGACGTGGTGTATGAGCTGACGTTCATGCAAGCCGAGCCAACCGCCGAAGGCGCGGGCGCTGGTTGGCAATTGCCGGGTGAGCCGTGGGGCGGTCGCCTCGAAGGCTGCCAGAAAGTGTTCCTCATTGCCGACGAACCCCCTGCGCCCATGGCTTCCGCCTTGGCCGGGGCGCTCAAGCAGCTCGTGCGGGCAGGCTGTGTGATCGGCGGGCTGTCGGCGGGTGTTTACCCCTTGGCGCAACTGGGCTTGCTCGATGGTTATCGTGCCGCCGTGCACTGGCGCTGGCAGGACGATTTCGCCGAGCGCTTCCCGAAGGTCATCGCCACCAGCCATCTGTTCGATTGGGACCGGGATCGCCTGACCGCGTGTGGCGGGATGTCGGTGCTGGACCTGCTGCTGGCCGTGTTGGCCCGCGACCATGGTGCCGAGCTGGCGGGCGCGGTGTCGGAAGAACTGGTGGTCGAGCGCATCCGGGAAGGGGGCGAGCGTCAGCGCATTCCGTTGCAGAACCGTCTGGGCTCCAGCCATCCAAAGCTGACGCAGGCCGTGCTGTTGATGGAGGCCAACATCGAAGAGCCGCTGACCACCGACGAAATCGCCCAACACGTCTGCGTGTCCCGACGCCAGCTGGAGCGGATTTTCAAGCAATACCTCAATCGCGTGCCGAGCCAGTATTACCTGGAACTGCGCCTGAACAAGGCCCGGCAGATGCTGATGCAGACCAGTAAATCGATCATCCAGATCGGCCTCTCTTGCGGCTTCTCCTCCGGCCCGCACTTCTCCAGCGCCTACCGCAACTTCTTCGGCGCCACCCCCCGCGAAGACCGCAATCAGCGACGCAGCAGCAGCCCGTTTGAACTGTCCTCGGTGCCTGCCGAGCGCGGTTAGCCGATTTCAGGCCGCGCGGACGTACCTGTGTGGGAGCGAATTCATTCGCGATAGGGCCGTACATCCACCACATCTCCGGCGTTCGTAAGAATTTTCGCGAATGAATTTGCTCCCACAGGATATGCGGTGTGGTCGGGTGTTGTGGGGCGCGGCATCCGTGCGCGCGACAACAGTTTGAATTCAAATCCACAGGCCGCTGCGTTAACCCCTCCCAACGTTTAAACTGCGCCTTTCCGACGCTATTTGTCGCATTGCCGAAAGCCTCGGAAAAAGCCGGGTTTGCGCTATAAGAAGTTGTCGCTTGGCGGCAAGGCCGGACCGAAATCAGTCCTTACAATCCTTCCATCGCTCGCCAGCCCCAGGCAGGCGTTCCTCTTCAGGAGACTCCGATGTCCGTTGAGCAAGTTCCGGTGCAACGTGCCGATTTTGACCAGGTGATGGTCCCCAACTACGCCCCTGCGGCGTTCATCCCCGTGCGCGGCCAGGGTTCCCGCGTCTGGGATCAGGCGGGTCGTGAGCTGGTCGATTTCTCTGGCGGCATCGCGGTCAACGTGCTGGGTCACGCCCATCCGGCTTTGGTCGGCGCACTGACCGAGCAAGCCAACAAGCTGTGGCATGTCTCCAACGTGTTCACCAACGAGCCGGCGCTGCGCCTGGCCAAGAAGCTGGTCGACGCGACCTTCGCCGACCGAGTGTTCTTCTGTAACTCCGGCGCCGAAGCCAACGAAGCGGCGTTCAAGCTGGCCCGTCGCGTGGCGCACGATCTGTACGGCACCGAGAAGTACGAAATCATCGCCGCGCTGAACAGCTTCCACGGTCGTACCCTGTTCACCGTGAGTGTCGGCGGTCAGCCGAAATACTCCGACGGTTTCGGCCCGAAAATCACCGGCATCACCCACGTTCCGTTCAACGACCTCGACGCATTGAAAGCGGCTGTCAGCGACAAGACCTGCGCGGTCGTGCTGGAGCCGATTCAGGGCGAAGGCGGCGTGCTGCCCGCCGAGCTGGAATACCTGAAAGGCGCGCGCGCATTGTGTGACGAACACAACGCGCTGCTGATCTTCGACGAAGTGCAGAGCGGCATGGGTCGCAGCGGTCACCTGTTCGCGTACCAGCATTACGGTGTGGTGCCGGACATTCTGTCCAGTGCCAAGAGCATCGGCGGTGGTTTCCCTATGGCGGCCATGCTGACCACCGACAAACTGGCCAAGCACCTGGCCGTCGGCGTTCACGGCACCACTTACGGCGGCAACCCGCTGGCGTGCGCGGTGGGCGAGGCGGTGATCGACGTGGTCAACACCCCTGAAGTCCTCAAGGGCGTGAATGCCAAGCACGCACTGTTCAAGGCGCGCCTGGAGAAGATCGGCCAGCAATACGGTGTGTTCAGCGAAGTGCGCGGCATGGGCCTGTTGATCGGGTGTGTGCTGACCGATGCCTGGAAGGGCAAGGCCAAGGACTTCTTCAACGCCGCCGAGCATGAAGGCGTGATGATCCTGCAAGCCGGTCCTGACGTGGTGCGTTTCGCGCCGAGCCTGGTGATCGAGGATGCGGACATCAACGAAGGTCTGGATCGTTTTGAACGTGCTGTGGCCAAGCTGACCCAGGTATAACCAGCGCTAGAGATTTCCTGTAGGAGTGAGCTTGCTCGCGATAGCGGTTTGTCAGAGACATCCATGTTGTCTGATACACAGCCATCGCGAGCAAGCTCACTCCTACAAGGTCAAGGCAGCTCGAGATTTGTTTTTTCTTTCCCCATGCCGGATTGCACCGGCCTGTTTTTCTCAAGGAGTGACACCATGCTGGTAATGCGCCCTGCGCAAATGGCCGATCTGAGCGAGGTCCAACGACTCGCCGCAGACAGCCCGATTGGTGTCACGTCCCTGCCGGATGACGCTGGCCGTCTGGGTGACAAGATCGCCGCGTCCGAGGCGTCGTTTGCCGCCGAGGTCAGTTTCAATGGCGAGGAAACCTATTTCTTCGTGCTGGAAGACACCGAATCCGGGCGTCTGGTGGGCTGTTCCGGGATCGTCGCGTCAGCGGGTTACTCCGAGCCGTTCTACAGTTTCCGCAACGAAACCTTCGTTCACGCTTCCCGCGAACTGAAGATCCACAACAAGATTCACGTGCTTTCCCAGTGCCACGACCTGACCGGCAACAGCCTGTTGACCAGCTTCTACGTGCTGCCGGAACTGGTGGGCACGCTGTGGTCGGAACTCAACTCCCGGGCCCGCCTGCTGTTCGTCGCGGCGCACCCTGAGCGCTTCGCTGATTCGGTGGTGACCGAGATCGTCGGCTACAGCGACGAAAACGGTGATTCGCCGTTCTGGGATGCCATCGGTCGCAACTTCTTCGACCTCAACTACGCCGAGGCCGAGCGCATCTGTGGCTTGAAAAGCCGGACCTTTCTCGCGGAGCTGATGCCCCATTACCCGATCTACGTGCCGCTGCTGCCCGATGAGGCGCAAGAAGCCATGGGCCAAGTGCATCCTCGCGCCCAGATCACCTTCGACATCCTGATGCGTGAAGGCTTCGAAACGGATCACTACATCGACATCTTCGACGGCGGCCCGACGCTGCATGCCCGCGTGTCGGGCATTCGTTCGATTGCGCAAAGCCGCGTGGTGCCGGTGAAAGTCGACACCGTGGACAGTGGCGACGCCGTGAAAGGCGGGCGTCCTTATCTGGTCGCCAACAACCAATTGCAGGACTACCGCGCCGTGATGCTGGAACTGGACTGGGTACCCGGCAAGCCCGTGACCCTGAGCCTGACGGCCGCCGAGGCATTGGGTGTGGGTGAAGGCGCCAGCGTGCGCATCGTCCCGGTTTGACAGTTGAGTCATCGGCGACCGCCACCGGTTGCCGTGTCGCAGGTTCGCGAGTTCGCCGGTGTCTGATCGAGACCGGCTTGAGGAGAAAGCATGATCGTTCGTCCCGTACGCAGCAGTGACCTACCTGCGCTGATCGATTTGGCGCGCAGCACCGGCGCAGGCCTGACCACGCTGCCAGCCAATGAAGAGCGCCTGGCGCACCGGGTCGGCTGGGCTGAAAAAACCTTTCGTGGCGACGCCGAGCGGGGCGACACCGACTACCTGTTCGTGCTTGAAGACGATGACGAGCGCGTGGTCGGTATCTCCGCCATCGCGGGGGCGGTGGGCCTGCGTGAGCCTTGGTACAACTACCGGGTCGGCCTGACGGTCAGCGCCTCTCAAGAACTGAACATCTATCGTGAAATCCCGACGCTGTTTCTGGCCAACGACCTGACCGGCAATTCAGAGCTATGCTCGCTGTTCCTGCACGCCGATTTCCGCAACGGCCTTAACGGCCGCCTGCTGTCGAAAGCGCGGATGCTGTTCATCGCCGAATTCCCTGAGTTGTTCGGCAACAAGATCATCGCAGAGATGCGCGGCATGTCCGACGAACAAGGGCATTCGCCGTTCTGGGAAAGCCTGGGTCGTCACTTCTTCAAGATGGAGTTCAGCCAGGCCGATTACCTCACCGGTGTCGGCAACCGTGCGTTCATTGCCGAGCTGATGCCGAAATTCCCGCTGTACAGCTGCTTCCTGTCGGAAGCAGCGCGCAACGTCATCGGTCGCGTGCACACCAGCACCGAACCCGCGCTGACCATGCTCAAAGCCGAAGGCTTCAGCTATCAGGGTTACGTCGACATCTTCGACGCAGGGCCTGCGATTGAATGCGAGACCACCAAGATCCGCGCCGTGCGCGACAGTCAGGCGCTGGTCCTTGCGGTGGGCACGCCGGGCGATGACGCGACGCCGTTCCTTATCCACAACCGCAAGCGCGAAGACTGCCGAATCACTGCCGCGCCTGCGCGATTCGCAGCCGGAACGCTGGTGGTCGATCCGATGACCGCCAAGCGCCTGCGCCTGACAGCAGGTGATCAGGTGCGCGCGGTGCCGCTGTCTCCAGCCCGGGAGGGTGTGTGATGAGCACGTTGTATATCGCAGGTGCCTGGCTGGCCGGGCAGGGGGAGGCGTTTGAGTCGCTGAATCCGGTCTCGCAACAGGTGATCTGGAAAGGCCAGGGCGCCACGGCCGAGCAGGTAGACGCTGCCGTGAAGGCTGCTCGTCAGGCCTTCCCGGCCTGGGCAACGCGCACGCTGGAAGAGCGCATCGTTGTGCTGGAAGCCTTCGCTGCCACGCTGAAAAGCCGTGCTGACGACATCGCCCGTTGCATCGGTGAGGAAACCGGCAAGCCGCTGTGGGAATCGGCGACGGAGGTGACCAGCATGGCCAACAAAGTCGCGATCTCGATTCAGAGTTATCGCGAACGCACCGGCGAGAAGAGCGGCCCATTGGGCGACGCCACCGCCGTGCTACGGCACAAGCCCCATGGCGTGGTCGCCGTGTTCGGGCCTTACAACTTTCCGGGCCACTTGCCGAACGGCCACATCGTCCCGGCGCTGCTGGCCGGTAACGCCGTGGTGTTCAAACCCAGCGAACTGACCCCGAAAGTCGCTGAGCTGACGGTGCAGTGCTGGATCGACGCAGGCCTGCCAGCTGGCGTGTTGAATCTGGTGCAAGGCGCGCGGGAAACCGGCATCGCCCTGGCCGCCAATCCTGGCATCGACGGTCTGTTCTTTACAGGGTCCAGCCGCACCGGCAATTCGCTGCACCAGCAGTTTGCCGGGCGTCCGGACAAGATTCTTGCGCTGGAGATGGGTGGCAACAATCCGCTCGTCGTGGATCAGGTCGCCGACGTCGATGCGGCGGTGTACACCGTGATTCAGTCGGCCTTCATTTCCGCTGGTCAGCGCTGCACCTGCGCGCGTCGCCTGTTGGTGCCTGAAGGGGCGTGGGGTGATGCGTTCATGGCGCGTCTGGTCGAGGTGAGCAAGACGATTCAAGTGGGTGCATTCGATCAACAACCGGCGCCATTCATGGGCTCGGTGATTTCCCTGCGGGCGGCGCAGGCGTTGGTCGATGCCCAAGAGCAGTTGCTGGCCAATGGCGCCGTGGCACTGCTGGAGATGACCCAGCCTGACACGAACTCAGCGTTACTGACGCCGGGGATTCTGGACGTCAGCGATGTGAGCGATCGACCGGACGAGGAGCTGTTCGGCCCGTTGTTGCAGGTGACTCGCTACGCGGATTTTGCGGGGGCCATCGAAGAGGCCAACGCCACGCAATACGGTCTGGCGGCGGGATTGTTGTCGGATTCGCAGGCGCGCTATCAGCAGTTCTGGTTGCAGAGTCGGGCGGGCATCGTCAACTGGAACAAGCAACTGACCGGCGCTGCGAGTACCGCGCCGTTCGGTGGGGTAGGGGCCTCGGGCAACCATCGCGCCAGTGCCTATTACGCGGCGGACTACTGCGCGTACCCGGTGGCGTCGCTGGAGAGCGGGACCCTCGCGTTGCCCGCGATGCTGACGCCTGGCATTACCCTGAACTAACCCCTTGTAGGAGTGAGCTTGCTCGCGATTGCGTTGTCTCTGTCACCCAATGACCGCTGACAAGCCGCCATCGCGAGCAAGCTCACTCCTACAGGTCAGGCAGCGCACGAAGAATGTGCTTATAAAAACAGATCCACGGAGCCTCACCGATGAAATCCTGTGAAGTCAACTTTGACGGTCTAGTGGGGCCGACCCATAACTACGGCGGACTGTCGTACGGCAACGTCGCGTCCCAGAGCAATTGCCAGCAGTCGTCGAACCCCCGTGAGGCGGCGCTGCAAGGGCTGGCGAAAATGAAGGCGCTGATGGAACTGGGCTTCACCCAGGGTGTGCTGGCGCCACAGGAGCGTCCGGACATCGCGGGCCTGCGCAAGCTGGGTTTCGGTGGTACCGACGCCCAGGTCATCGAACGTGCAGCCAAGGAATCCATGCCGCTGCTGGTCGCCAGTTGCTCGGCGTCGAGCATGTGGGTGGCCAACGCCGCGACGGTCAGCCCGAGTGCCGACACCGCTGACGGCCGCGTGCATTTCACCGCTGCGAACCTCAACTGCAAATACCACCGCAGCATCGAACACCCGACCACCAGTCGCGTGCTGGGCGCCATGTTTGCTGATCAGCAGCACTTCGCTCATCACGCCGCCTTGCCTGCCGTTGCCCAGTTCGGCGATGAGGGCGCGGCCAACCACACGCGTTTCTGCCGCAGTTACGGCGAGGCGGGCGTCGAGTTCTTCGTGTTCGGTCGTGCGGCGTTCGACACCCGTTTCCCGGCGCCGCAGAAGTACCCGGCGCGCCAGACCCTCGAAGCGTCCCAAGCCGTCGCGCGTCTGCATGGCCTGAGCGATGAAGGCGTGGTCTACGCGCAACAGAATCCGGCGGTGATCGATCAGGGCGTGTTCCACAACGACGTGATCGCGGTCGGCAATGGCGAAGTGCTGTTCTATCACGAGGATGCCTTCCTCAATACCGAGCACATGCTCAGCGAACTGCACGACAAGCTCAGCCGTCGCGGCGGCCGTTTCCAGGCCATCTGCGTGCCGCGTACCGAAGTGGGCGTGGAAGACGCTGTCCGCTCCTATCTGTTTAACAGCCAGTTGCTGTCGCGCCCGGATGGCTCGATGCTGCTGATCGTGCCGGAAGAGTGCCGCAGCAACGAAGGCGTGTGGCATTACTTGCAACGCCTGATCGCGGACGAAAGCCCGATTCGCGAGGTCAAGGTGTTCGATCTCAAGCAAAGCATGCAGAACGGCGGCGGCCCGGCCTGCCTGCGTTTGCGGGTGGCGCTGAATGAAACGGAACTGGCGGCGGTCAATCCAGGAGTTATCATGACCGCGCCGTTGTACGACACGCTGACGCAGTGGGTGGACAAGCACTACCGCGATCGCCTGAGCGAAAGCGACCTTGCGGACCCGCAACTGCTGACAGAATGCCGCACGGCACTGGATGAATTGACGCAGCACCTGAAGCTGGGCGCGGTCTATCCTTTCCAACTCAATTGATGCATTTCCTCCATCGCGCCTGATTCGTAAGCGGCGTCAGGCCGCGATGCCGTTGCTTTTACAGAGAGAATTTTTATGACCGACGCCCTGCGTTTGATCCTTGAAGACACCGACGGCACTCAGCTGGAAACCTCCTGCACGCGTTTCGCCGTGATCTGGCAGGGCAAAGAAGTGTGGATTCAGCAAGACGGCCGTGGCCAGTTGCTGATCGGTGTGGACGTCGAGGAGGGCGACGCCGAGTACGCCAACCTGCTGTTGCGTCCGCTGGCGACCAACCTCGTGAGTCTGCAGCTGGAAATGGAACCGGCTGACGTTGGCGGCGACGACGAAGAAGGCCATGTGCACGGCCCGGATTGCAATCACTAAGCAGGAGCTCGTCCTATGCTCGCCCTCGGCAAACTGCTTGAACTGACCCTGGCGGGTCGTGAACCCGCAGCAAAGACTCAACTGACCGTCGACGGCGTGCGTTTGCGCTGGCTGGCCGAAGGGGCGCTGGAAGTCCGGCCCCCCGACGCGAAGGACAATGGCACTGACCTGCTGCTGTCTGCGGGCATTCATGGCAACGAAACAGCCCCTATCGAATTGCTGGATGAGCTGATTCACGCCATCGCCCGGGGCGAACTCAAGCCTCGGGCGCGCATTCTGTTTCTGTTCGGCAACCCCGAAGCGATGCGTCGCGGCGCGCGCTATATCGAGCAGGACGTCAATCGGCTGTTCAATGGCCGTCACGAACAAACCGAAGGCAATGAGGCGCTGCGGGCCTGCGAGCTGGAACGTCTGGCCGCGAGCTTTTTCAGCCTGCCTGATCGTTACCGACTGCATTACGACCTGCACACGGCAATTCGTGGCTCGAAGATCGAACAGTTCGCGCTTTACCCGTGGAAGGAGGGGCGCCAGCATTCACGCCGTGAACTGGTGCGCTTGCACAAGGCGGGCATGGAAGCGGTGTTGTTGCAGAACAAGCCGTCCATCGTGTTCAGCGCCTACACCTACGACAAGCTTGGGGCCGAGGCTTTCACGCTGGAGTTGGGCAAGGCGCGGCCGTTCGGGCAAAACCAGCAGGTCAACCTCGTGCCGTTGAAGGCAACGCTTGAGCAACTGATCAAGGGCTCAGAGCCTCTGGTGGGCGATCAGATCGATGGCTTGAAACTGTTCAGCGTGGCGCGGGAAGTCATCAAGCGCAGCGATGCGTTTCGTCTGCACCTGCCGGACGACATCGAGAACTTCACCCAGCTGGATAAAGGCTTTCTGTTGGCCGAGGACGCGTCAAATTCACGCTGGGTGGTCGAAGAAGAGGGCGCCCGCATCATCTTCCCGAATCCGAAGGTCAAGAACGGTTTGCGTGCCGGGATTCTGATCGTGCCGACGACGGATGAGCAGTTGGGCTGAAGTGGGCCTCTGTAGGAGTGAGCTTGCTCGCGATTACGGTGTGTCAGGCGCCTGAAATGTCACCGATAAACCGCATCGCGAGCAAGCTCACTCCTACAAGGAAGAGCGGCGTTTGGGAGCGCCGAATTCCAATCAACCCACCGCTTTCTGCGATTCACCCAAACGACGCACCGCACGCAGCTTCGCCAGGGTGTCCGCGCAGGTCTTCGCCGCTTCCTGGCCTTTGTGCACGAAGTGGTTGAAGAAATAGTTGTGGTGCTCTTCGCCCGCGTGGAAGTGATGCGGGGTCAGGACCACCGAGAACACCGGCACTTCGGTTTCCAGTTGAACCTGCATCAATGCAGAGATGACCGACTGAGCCACGAACTCATGACGGTAGATCCCGCCATCGACCACCAGGCCAGCGGCCACGATGCCGCCGTAGCGACCGCTGTTGGCCAGCAGTTTGGCGTGCAGGGGAATTTCAAAAGCGCCGCCGACTTCGAAGAAATCGATATCGCTCTCGGCATAGCCGTGGTTGGCCATTTCAGCGACAAAGCCTTTACGCGCCTGATCGACAATATCTTTGTGCCAGCAAGCTTGAATGAAAGCGATGCGCTCGTGAGCGTGGATAGCGGTAGGTTGCATGTGTTCTGACTCCTGTTTAATTAAAAAACAGGGCACTTTGGATCGAAGGGGATGCCAGGGTACGGGTCGTCAGCGGTCCGGGCAAAATGCTCACGTGACAATGCTGCGAGACGATCCTGTGGTGCCTATCCCGTTCTCTCTTCATCCGGACTATGACCGTCGGCCCCGGAATCACACCGGGTCTGCTGACCTCGCAACGCGAGCGCTCGCGGGCTAGACGCTTTGCGCGCCATTACCGCCGGTGGGGAATCGCACCCCGCCCTGAGAACGTTGCCGACGGCATAATTCGTCGGCGTGCAGTTTGTAACACAGATTTTCAGAATGTGCATGGAGCCTTTTTGATGGTTTTCATCAGCTTTTCTTATAAGCCCATCTTGGCATCGCGGCCCGAAGCCTTGATTATCTGAGGTCCCGGCCTCAAGACTGGGGTTCGAATCATCTTTCAGGGAGCTTAATCGTGACGGTTATCGATCTGCGCAGCGACACAGTGACCCAACCCACCGCAGGCATGCGTGACGCCATGGCCCGCGCGCCACTGGGCGACGACGTGTACGGCGAGGACCCGACGGTCAACAAACTGGAGTCGTGGCTGGCGGAGCGTCTGGGCTTCGCGGCGGCGCTGTTCGTTCCTACCGGCACCATGAGCAACCTGCTCGGCCTGATGGCGCACTGCGAGCGCGGCGATGAATACATCGTTGGGCAGCAGGCGCACACCTACAAATACGAAGGGGGCGGCGCGGCGGTGTTGGGCTCGATTCAGCCTCAGCCGCTGGACAACCAGGCCGACGGCTCGCTGGACCTCGATCAGGTGGTGGCCGCGATCAAGGCCGACGATTTCCATTTCGCACGCACCCGCCTGCTGGCCCTGGAAAACACCATGCAGGGCAAGGTGCTCCCGCTGGAGTATCTGGCGGCGGCCCGCAAGTTGACCCGCGAAAAGGGCCTGGCCCTGCATCTGGATGGCGCACGTCTTTACAACGCCGCCGTCAAGCTGGGCGTGGAAGCCCGAGAAATCACCCAGCATTTCGATTCGGTGTCGGTTTGCCTGTCCAAAGGCCTCGGCGCGCCGATTGGCTCAGTGCTGTGTGGCTCTGCAGAGTTCATCGCCAAGGCACGCCGGTTACGCAAGATGGTCGGCGGCGGCATGCGTCAAGCCGGATCGATTGCAGCGGCAGGCCTGTACGCGCTGGAGCATCAGGTCGAGCGTCTGGCCGACGACCACGCCAACGCGGCGTTTCTCGGCAAGGCGCTGAGCGAACTGGGTTTCGAGGTCGAGCCCGTGCAAACCAACATGGTCTACGTGCACATCGGCGACCGTGCCGAACGTTTCAAAGCCTTTTGTGCCGAGCGAGGTATTGTCCTCAGTGCTGCCCCGCGTTTGCGCATGGTCACGCACCTTGACGCCTCGGCGGCGCAAATGGAGCAGGTGGTCGCCGCGTTTGCCGAATTCGGTAGCCGCTAACCGACCGATAATCCAATTGGCGGCATCTATCGTACAAAGACGCTGTACCGTGGCAGTAACGCCTATATAATGCGGCCCTTTGCCGTCGTTTCGTCGAATGACGTTATGCAGTTGGCTCCGGCCGTAGTTCCCGTGGAAGAACCTATGAAAAGCGCAGAAATCCGTGAAGCCTTCCTTCGCTTCTTCGAAGAGCAAGGCCACACCCGAGTAGCCTCCAGCTCCTTGATTCCGGGCAACGACCCGACCCTGCTGTTCACCAACGCAGGCATGAACCAGTTCAAGGATTGCTTCCTGGGCCAGGAAAAACGGGCCTATACCCGTGCCGTCAGTAGCCAGAAGTGCGTGCGCGCCGGTGGCAAACACAACGACCTGGAAAACGTCGGGTACACCGCACGTCACCACACTTTCTTCGAAATGCTGGGTAACTTCAGCTTCGGCGACTACTTCAAGCGCGATGCGATCACCTTCGCCTGGACCTTCCTGACCGGCGTGTTGAAACTGCCGAAGGACAAGCTCTGGGTCACGGTCTACGCGACCGATGATGAAGCCTATGACATCTGGACCAAGGAAGTCGGCGTGCCGGCCGAGCGCATGGTTCGCATCGGCGACAACAAAGGCGCGCCTTACGCGTCTGACAACTTCTGGACCATGGGCGATACCGGCCCGTGCGGTCCTTGCACCGAGATCTTCTACGACCACGGCGCCGACATCTGGGGTGGCCCGCCGGGCTCGCCGGAAGAAGACGGCGACCGTTACATCGAGATCTGGAACAACGTCTTCATGCAGTTCAACCGCACTGCCGATGGCGTGCTGCACCCGCTGCCAGCGCCGTCGGTCGACACCGGCATGGGCCTGGAGCGGATCAGCGCCGTCCTGCAACACGTGCATTCGAACTACGAGATCGACCTGTTCCAGAGCCTGCTCGCCGCTGCCGCTCAGGCCATCGGTTGCACCAACGACGCCCAGCCTTCGCTGAAAGTCGTGGCTGACCACATCCGGTCCTGCGGCTTCCTGATCGCTGACGGCGTGCTCCCGTCCAACGAAGGCCGTGGCTACGTGCTGCGCCGCATCATTCGTCGCGCCTGCCGTCACGGCAACAAGCTGGGCGCCAAGGGCAGCTTCTTCTACCAGATCGTGGCTGCGTTGGTCGCCGAAATGGGCGAAGCCTTCCCTGAGCTGAAATCCCAACAGGCGCACATCGAGCGCGTACTGAAAGCGGAAGAAGAGCAATTCGCCAAGACCCTGGAGCAGGGCCTGAAAATCCTCGAACAGGACCTGGCCGAGCTGAAAGGCACGGTCGTGCCGGGCGACGTCGTGTTCAAGCTGTACGACACTTACGGCTTCCCGATGGACCTGACTGGCGACATCGCCCGTGAACGCAACCTGACCCTCGACGAAGCCGGTTTCGAACGCGAGATGGACGCCCAGCGTGAGCGCGCCCGTTCGGCCAGCGCTTTCGGCATGGACTACAACAGCCTGGTCAAGGTCGATGTGCCAACCGCGTTCACCGGTTATTCGGCCACTGCGGGCGACGCCAAGGTCGTGGCCATCTACAAAGAAGGCCAGTCGGTTCAGCAGTTGAACGAAGGCGAAGAAGGCGTCGTGATTCTCGATCAGACCCCATTCTACGCCGAGTCCGGCGGCCAGATCGGCGACAGCGGTTACCTGACCGCCAATGGCATCCGTTTCGACGTGAGCGACACCACCAAGACCGGCGGCGCGTTCCTGCACCACGGTGTGCAAGTGTCGGGCAGCCTGACCGTCGGCACCACGCTGAGCACCCAAGTGGCCGCCGAAGTGCGTCAAGCCACCTCCCTGAACCACTCGGCCACGCACTTGCTGCATGCTGCGCTGCGTCAGGTGTTGGGCGATCACGTCCAGCAGAAAGGCTCGCTGGTTGACAGTCAGCGCCTGCGCTTCGACTTCAGCCACTTCGAAGCCATCAAGCCTGAGCAGATCAAGGCGCTGGAAGACATCGTCAACGCCGAGGTTCGCAAGAACACCGCCGTTGAGACCGAAGAGACCGACATCGAAACCGCCAAGAAGAAGGGCGCCATGGCGCTGTTCGGCGAGAAGTACGGCGACAGCGTTCGCGTGCTGAGCATGGGCGGTGATTTCTCCGTCGAGCTGTGCGGCGGGATTCACGCCAACCGCACCGGCGACATCGCACTGTTCAAGATCATCAGCGAAGGCGGCGTGGCTTCGGGTGTGCGTCGTATCGAAGCGGTCACCGGCGCTGTGGCGCTGGCGTACCTGAACACCGCTGAAGAGCAATTGAAGGAAGCCGCGAACCTGGTCAAAGGCAATCGCGACAACCTGCTGGACAAACTGACGGCTGTGCTGGAGCGCAACCGTCTGCTGGAAAAACAGCTGGAACAACTGCAGGCCAAGGCGGCCAGCGCGGCGGGCGACGATCTGTCGGCGTCAGCGGTGGACGTCAAGGGCGCCAAGGTCCTCGCTGCCCGTCTCGATGGTCAGGATGGTAAAGCGCTGCTGGCGCTGGTGGATCAGTTGAAGAACAAACTCGGTCGCGCAGTGATCCTGCTCGGCGGTGTGCATGAAGACAAGGTCGTGCTGGTGGCGGGTGTCACCAAGGACCTGACTGGCCAACTCAAAGCCGGTGATTTGATGAAGCAAGCGGCTGCCGCTGTTGGCGGTAAAGGCGGCGGTCGTCCTGACATGGCACAAGGTGGCGGCGTTGATGCTGCCGGGCTGGACGCGGCGCTCGCGCTGGCGGTTCCGTTCGCCGAACAGGGAATTTAAGTCGACCCACCGCCCTTTTCTCTATAACGAAGAGGGCGGCGCTACGCGGTTTGAATGTTTAACGGGGGCCCGTCATGGGCTGAGGCGGCTTTGAGATGGCTTTAATCGTACAAAAATTTGGCGGCACCTCCGTGGGCTCGATCGAGCGCATCGAGCAGGTGGCCGACAAAATCAAGAAATTCCGCGAGGAGGGTGATGATCTGGTGGTGGTGCTGTCCGCGATGAGCGGCGAAACCAATCGCCTGATCGACCTCGCCAAGCAGATCAGCGACCAGCCGGTTCCGCGTGAGCTGGATGTCATTGTTTCCACCGGTGAGCAGGTGACGATTGCCTTGCTGGCCATGGCGCTGATCAAGCGTGGGGTGCCGGCGGTGTCCTACACCGGTAATCAGGTGCGCATCCTTACCGACAACGCGCACAACAAGGCGCGTATTCTGCAGATCGACGATCAGAAAATTCGTGCTGATCTGAAAGAAGGTCGCGTTGTCGTCGTCGCCGGTTTTCAGGGCGTCGACGAAAACGGCAACATCACGACCTTGGGTCGCGGTGGTTCGGACACCACGGGTGTGGCGTTGGCTGCTGCGTTGAAGGCCGATGAGTGTCAGATTTACACCGACGTCGATGGTGTTTACACCACTGACCCGCGTGTGGTGCCTCAGGCACAGCGTCTGGAAAAGATTACCTTTGAAGAAATGCTGGAAATGGCCAGCCTGGGCTCCAAGGTGTTGCAGATCCGCTCGGTGGAGTTCGCCGGCAAGTACAACGTTCCGCTGCGCGTGCTGCACAGCTTCAAGGAGGGTCCGGGTACCCTCATTACCATCGATGAAGAGGAATCCATGGAACAGCCGATCATTTCGGGCATCGCCTTCAACCGTGACGAAGCCAAGCTGACAATCCGTGGCGTGCCAGACACCCCGGGTGTTGCCTTCAAGATCCTCGGTCCGATCAGCGCCGCGAACATCGAAGTCGACATGATCGTGCAGAATGTTGCGCACGATAACACCACCGACTTCACCTTCACCGTGCACCGCAACGAGTACGAGCAGGCGCTGAGCGTCTTGCAGAATACCGCCAAGGAAATCGGCGCGCGCGAAGTGATCGGCGACACCAAGATTGCCAAGGTCTCCATCGTCGGCGTGGGCATGCGTTCCCACGCAGGCGTTGCGAGCCGCATGTTCGAAGCGCTGGCGAAGGAAACCATCAACATCCAGATGATCTCCACATCTGAAATCAAGGTATCGGTGGTCATTGAGGAGAAGTACCTGGAACTGGCGGTACGTGCGCTGCACACTGCGTTCGAACTCGACGCGCCCCGCAAGGGCGAGTAAGGGTTTCGCCGAAGGGCGCGGACGACTCCGCGCCCTTCGTGTTTCTGATGTGCGCGAGAAAGCTGTTTTTTTTCCGACGCTAGTCAATACTCACGACACTGGCCCGTTGCCTCTTCTGGTGCGGGCCAATGCCTTTATGGTTGTGCAGACTGTTGTCCCTGAATTCAGGTTGAGGAGATAGGTATGCTGATTTTGACCCGTCGGTGCGCGGAGAGCCTGATAATCGGTGACGGTGAAATCACCGTGACTGTGCTCGGCGTCAAAGGTAATCAAGTACGAATTGGGGTCAACGCGCCCAAGGAAGTGGCTGTTCACCGGGAAGAGATTTACCTGCGCATCAAGAAAGAGAAGGACCAGGAACCAAGCCATTAATTTTTATTGAATTTTTGGTTTGCAAACGGGGAAAAGGGTGGTTATTATACGCCCCGTGTTGCGGAGAGCTGGCCGAGTGGCCGAAGGCGCTCCCCTGCTAAGGGAGTACACCTCAAAAGGGTGTCGGGGGTTCGAATCCCCCGTTCTCCGCCATTATTTGCGTAGTACGTTGTAATCTGGCTTGATCGGTAAGTTGTTGAATTTACTGGAAAAAGTTCTTGACCAAAAGATTTGACGGCCTATAATGCGCGGCAACAAATGCACTCGTAGCTCAGCTGGATAGAGTACTCGGCTACGAACCGAGCGGTCACAGGTTCGAATCCTGTCGAGTGCACCATTTAAGCGTTGTTTGTAGTGATACAGGCGGCGACTTTAAGAAAGAGCCTGTCTTCAACAGGCCTTCGGAAGTACCACTCACTTCCAGAAGTAAAATGCAGTGACCAGAGGTGATCTGGTTTATCAAGCGCCATTTGCACTCGTAGCTCAGCTGGATAGAGTACTCGGCTACGAACCGAGCGGTCACAGGTTCGAATCCTGTCGAGTGCACCATAAAACGAAAAGCCCGCATGAGAATGCGGGCTTTTTGCTTTCCAGGGTTTATGTTCCTGCCCTGCCTTTTTGTCGCGTACCTTTCACGCAGCCGTGCTCATCGAACGTGACCTGCCGGCTTCGACCTTTCTTTTCTTCATACACATAACGCACCTCGGCGTTGCGACCTATGATTTTATCGGGTTTGCCGAGAAGGCTTTCCACATCCCGTTTGGTCATGCCTGTCGGCGTCTGTTGATTGATGATGGCCTTGCGGCGTTGCTCCGCGCTCAACACGTTGCCGCAACCGTCGTCTCGTTGGCCGACAATCACCAGTTCGGCGTTAGTCTGATTCTTTACTGAGCCAGCGTGTCTGGAAGGGGCCGGTTGAACGGTTCCAAGGAGCGGGCTGTGAAACTGATGTGTCGTCGGGTTTTGGCCGGTGGGGCAGCCGAGGGTTGTAAACGTGATACGTCCGTTATCGTCTTCGCAACGGTTGACTGTCGTTGCCCATGTGCAGGTGGGCGCGATCAGCAAGGCAGCAATAATGGTTTTGCGGATGTCCAACGGCATGTCGACGTCCTCCTTGACGGGTGTCAAGAAAGCCTAGCCAGATGAAATTTGCCTGGCGAGCGTGTTTTCTTCTCTTGATGTGACGTCGTAGCAATAACGACTCGGACAATGCTTAACATTGTGTTGCAAGCGCTTGTTCCGCGTTGAATTTTTAACATGAAGGCCCGGCAAGGGGTGTATGATTGCGCCCGTCAGCCCCGCCGGGGCTTGTGGAATACCTCCATGGACTTACCCAGTAGCAACTCAGAATCAAGCTGTACCAATCACGAATCGACTGATTGATCTTCCGGCGCGGTCCACTGCTGGGAGTGGAGTTCGCCTATGACCGAAATCGAAGTAAAAAAAACGCAGGAAAGCCTTCAGGATCGCCTCGCACAAGTCGTCGACCTGCTGCAACGTCAGCGCATCGTCGAAGACCTGACTCATCGCCAGGAAGGCCAGCACCAGGATCGCGTTGAGAACCTGGTCCATCGCCAAAACCTCGTTGAGCTGCAACGCAAGCTCGATGATCTGCACTCTGCCGACGTCGCCTATATTCTCGAAGCTCTTCCGGTTGAGGACCGTCTGACGGTCTGGCAACTGGTGAAGGCCGAGCGCGACGGCGACATTCTTCTTGAAGTGTCCGACTCCGTTCGTGAGACGCTGATCGCCGACATGGACGATCACGAGTTGCTCGCTGCCGCCAAGGAAATGGACGCGGACGAGCTCGCGGACCTGGCGCCCGAGCTGCCCCGGGATGTCGTCCATGAGCTGATGGAAGCCCTCGACAGCCAGCAACGCGAGCGCGTTCGTTCGGCGTTGTCCTACCATGAGGAACAGGTCGGCGCGCTGATGGACTTCGAGATGGTCACCATTCGCGAAGACGTCAGCCTCGAAGTCGTGCTGCGTTATCTGCGTCGACTGAAAGAGCTGCCGGGTCATACCGACAAACTCTTCGTGGTGGATTACGACGGCGTGCTGAAAGGCGTACTCCCCATCAAGCGCCTGTTGGTCAACGACCCTGAAAAACAAGTGTCGGACGTCATGGCCAGTGACCCGGTGAGTTTTCACCCGGACGGCGATGCTTACGAGGCGGCTCAGGCCTTCGAGCGCTACGACTTGATTTCCTCGCCGGTCGTGGACAAGAACGGCAAGCTGATTGGCCGTCTGACCATTGATGAAATGGTCGATCTGATTCGTGAAGAGAGCGAAACCGAAGTATTGAACATGGCAGGTCTGCGCGAGGAAGAAGACATCTTCGCCTCAGTGTGGCGCTCGCTGCGCAACCGCTGGTCCTGGCTGGCGGTTAACCTGATCACCGCCTTCATCGCTTCCCGCGTGATCGGCCTGTTCGAAGGCTCCATCGAGAAGCTGGTGGCGCTGGCGGCCTTGATGCCGATCGTCGCAGGCATTGGCGGTAACTCTGGCAACCAGACCATCACCATGATCGTACGCGCGATGGCGCTGGATCAGGTCAGCACGGGCAACACCTCGCGTTTGATGCGCAAGGAACTGGGCGTGGCCCTGGTCAACGGTCTGGTGTGGGGCGGGGTTATCGGTATCGTGGCCTACCTGCTTTACCACAGCTGGTCGCTGGGCGTGGTCATGACCGCAGCGATGACGTTGAACTTGCTGCTCGCGGCGTTCATGGGCGTGCTGATCCCGATGACGCTGGCCAAACTGGGACGTGACCCGGCGATGGGCTCCAGCGTGATGATCACCGCGATGACTGACAGTGGCGGCTTCTTCATCTTTCTTGGGCTGGCGACAGTGTTTTTGCTCTAAGCCAGCCTCGTAAAAAAACCGCCTTCAAGGGCGGTTTTTTTATCCTGAAATCGGCGGGCTCCCATTGATGACGCCCACAAAAAAGCCAGCTGAATGCTGGCCTTTGAGTCTCTGACGCTTCGGACTTATTCGTCGTCGGCGGTCAGGCTGGTGTCGTGAGCAATCAGCGAAACCAGAGCGTTTTGCTGGCGGTGAGCAAGTTGGCGGAAGCGCTGCAGCAGCTCACGTTCATGCAATGACAACTCTGGGCTGTCGAGACGCAGCTTAGGCTCGTCGCCCAGTGCGCCTTCTTGAATCAGGCTTTGTTCGAGACGCGCAATAATTTCAGAGTTCATGCTGCGATGGTTGTCTTTGGAGACTTCCGCAATGCGCTCGCGCATACCTTCCGGGAGACGGACAACGAACTTGTCAGCTGTGCGACTGGAATAATTGGCCTGTTTCATAGGGCTCATATATTTAACCGATTTAGTTCAAAGGGGAGGCGGTTCATGCATTTGGCCGCGAGATGTCATCGTCTGACTGTCATTTCGGCGAAATGTTCAACCTGCCAGCATAAAGGTCCGTCATCATGCATCAATACGTCGGAACCTTGGCGTCAAATCTGTGACAAATATTGAACTAGATAAAGGCGTTTAGCCAGCACCAATTATCCGAAATGCGTTCTGGTTAGCAAAGTTCCCGGATACCACTCATCCGACCGACAGCCACAGATTACGCGGGTTTCCGCAATGATGGCTATCTGTCTTCAGCGTAGAAGTGTCTGTAAGAAATTTCGAGAATGATGCCGAGAAAGAGACGAAGGGTCTTTTGGCAGTGCGCCAACGGGCGCGAGGAGAGGAGGATGTGGACTTAACGTCCGCCGTTGGCCTGACGCAATACCGGGTCGAACTTGATGCGGCGTCCCACCACCAGCGCGGCGAGGAACAGCGTGGCAAACGTACCGGCGGCCACTTTGGCGACCGTTCCAAGCGCGTCCATTGATGAAGGAAGCAGTTGATCCGCCGCGACGCCCATGATGGCGAGAATCAGAAAGGACAGTGCTGCTTTTGACATGGCTTTTCTCTGTTCAATAAACGGATTGGCAAACCCCAGTCACGCCTCGTGCGTTCAAAAGACCCAGCGTTGAGACCGATCAACCGGAATGGCTTCGTCAGTATCGTTGGCCAGCATGGCGTCAGACCTTTGCGCTGGCATGACGGCGAAGCGCGGTGTTTGCTTGACGAGGTAATGCGGTTGAGCCTGAACCGCGACGCTCTCGGTTTTGCTGCCGTCAGCCTGGAAGTGGAAAGCCACCAATGCGACCAGAGCCGCAGCATTCAACAGGGAGAGAGTCATGTTCATCTCGTTTACCTTCGTTTGGAGTTGTGTATGAAGGGGATTGCACGAGAGTGAGAATGCAGTCTGCATGCCAAGCGAATTGCAAAAATAAAACCAATGAAATCAATTGGTTATGTATTTTTTTGAAAGGGCGCAGATTGCAGTTTGCAATGATGTCATTTTGGGACATTGCAATTTGCATGACGGGCATCTGCTGTCAGCCAAATCCCCGGCGGACTACAGCCCAAAACGACAATGACGACATGACAAAACAGGGGCTTGCCGTTAACATGCACGCCGTCCCGCTGGCGCCATTCAGAGCGCCGGCCCAGTGTCTCAGTAGCTCAATTGGATAGAGCATCCCCCTCCTAAGGGGAAGGTTGGCAGTTCGAACCTGCCCTGGGACACCACACTAAAAGACACTTCTAGCTGTCTGCGTTGCCAAGCTAAGTTCGGAACGACGCATGCAAAACGCCAATGACGCTCCGTGATGCTTGTAAGGTCGTCAGTCGGATGGCTGGCGTCCTTGTATATTCCCACCATGGATTGCACCACCCCGGAGCTTCGTTACGGCAGAAGGCGCACATCCAGCCGTGTGTCCCGAATACCCGGTGCATCAACGGCTACTCTCGGTCATTAGGTGAAAGCGGCAGAGCGCTTCAGCCATAACCTTCCTCCAACGTGATCAGCGTTCCCCACCCCGGCGTGTTTCCTGCGAAACCGATTTGTGACGGCGACAGCGTTCCGAGCAGTACTTGACGTCGTCCCAGCAGCGGGCCCATTTTTTTCGCCAGGTGAATGGCAGGCCGCAGATGGCGCAGGTTTTTTGCGGTAGTTCGTTTTTCTTCACAGTGCGGCCTTCCGCAGAGGATGCTTTGGCCGAGGATACCCTGTGCCTCCGCTGTTGTTTTTTGGAGCGTACGAGACGCTGACATGGGCGTTCAATTCGGCGTGTTCCGTGCGCCGCCTTCCAAAGGCGATCACCCGCTTTCATTACTGATCGGGATCAAGCGACGCCCCAGGCACGCTTGACCCACGGTTGTCAGAGGGCGGTGCCTGCACCGGTTAACCGTTCAGGGCCAAGCGCTCGATGGCGGAGGCATCCGAGTTCAGAAAGGTGCGCGCGGATTTCAGGATCTCGTCCGACAGGGCCGTTTTACCTGTGGCGCGGGCGAGGGTCATGGCGCCCACCATCAGCGCGTATTCGACGACAGCCGCCTGGCGGTTTGCGGAGTCCTCGCGGGGTGACTTACCGGGTTCGAGGGTCGACATGTACGCCTCCATCAAGGTCTGAAGGCCCTTGACGTAAGTCTGATGAAGCTCTGAAGGTCTGCCTTCGTGGGCAATGTCACCCGAAAACGCCACCACCGGGCAGGTCTCGGCGGCGTTGTCCCGTTTGGAGGGCGCGAGGTAGTGATCAATGATCGCCTTGCGGGCTGTTCGTTTTTTGCGATGCGCGGCGATTTTCTCTTTCCAGGCGTTGGCAGATTGCTCGAACGCATGTACGCAGGCTTCGTTCGCCAAGGCTTCCTTGGACTCGAAATGCCCGTAAAACCCGCCATGGGTCAGCCCCGCCTCATGCATGATTTCTGCCACGCTCACGCCGTTCAAGCCACGTTCGCGATAGAGCCGGGTTGCCGTTTCCGTGATCGAAACACGGTTCAGCTCGGTTTGCTGTCTGGACACTCGCGGCATAAGGCGCCTCTTCATACGCTGAAATAGATGTGCAGCATCCTATATAAAAGCCTGATCACTGTCATGGTGAACCCGGGACGGGCCGTGTGCCTCGAAGCCCAATCGACGAACGACTGGGGCCCGGGCCGTCAGGCAGCGTGATGAATCAGGTGTCAGCGATGGAGTTTTCCAGTGTGCCGATGCCGTCGATTTCGATGCGAACCGTATCGCCTGGTTGCAGGAAGCGGGGCGGGGTGAAGCCGATGCCGACGCCGACGGGCGTTCCGGTGCTGATCACATCGCCAGGCTTGAGCTCGATGCCCGCCGACAGGCATTCGATGAGGGCGGGAATGTCGAAGATGAGCGCGCTGACGTTGGCGTCCTGCCTCAACTCTTCGTTCACCCAGCATTTGATCGAGGCGTTTTGCGGGTTGAATGCGTCGGCGGTGACGATCCACGGGCCCATGGGGCAGAACCCGTCGAGGGATTTGCCGAGGAACCATTGGCGGTGGTTTTTCTGCAGGTCACGGGCGGTGACGTCGTTGATGATGGTGTAGCCCCAAACGTGGTCGTACGCGTCTTCTTTCGAAATCCCACGCCCCCCTTTGCCAATGATGACGGCCAGTTCTGCCTCATAATCCAGTTGCCGGGTGACGCGGGTGTGCGGCGAAATGGAGTCCAGGTGCCCGATGATCGACTCCGGCGTCTTGGTGAAGATTACCGGAAATTCAGGGGCGACTTCCCCGTCCTTGGCGCTGTGATCGAATCCGGACTTGCTGAATTCTGCAGCGTGTTCGTGATAGTTCTTGCCCACGCAAAAGACGTTGCGCGTCGGCGCGAGGGGCGCCAGCACTTTCACACCCACGAGGGATCTGCCGGGACCCTGAGCGCCAAGCCCGGCAGCAGCTTGTTCCCAATTCGCGATCAACTCGTCAAGGCTGCCGGCGAAGCGGCCCTGAAGTTCGTTCAACGGCCAGAACACCCCGTTTACATCGTCGATCAGTGCGGGTGTCGGGCGGTTGTCTTCAGCTAAGACGTTGGCAAATTTCATCGTCGATCCTCAGGGGGGTTGGTTTTTTTTCTGGCGTAAGCGCCCGCGTTCACGCAAGTGTCTCTCAGGCTTGTCAGCGGAAAATACATGATGTAAAACATCTATTCAATAAATGTTGAGAGACATTTATTTTGCGCGAAACGCCGGTTTCGGCAGCGTGCAACACGTCCAGCCCTTTCACGCCAATAACAGGAAATGCCATGCCACTTGCCAGAATAGATGTTGCTGCAGAGACCTCTGCCGAAACCGTCAAAATCATTGGGGACGTCATTTATGAAGCGATGACCACCACCGCCAATGTGCCGGCGAACGACCGTTTTCAGGTCGTCAATCGCCATGGGAAGGACGAGTTGATTTACCCGGCTGACGGTTATCTGGGCGTGACTTACACGCCGAAGATCGTCTTCATCCAGGTCACCTGGAACGCGGGCCGGTCCATCGAGGTAAAAAAGGCGTTCTACAACGCGGTCGCCGAAGGCATCCATGAACGTGCGGGCATTCGCAAGGAAGACGTCTGGATCAGCCTGATCGATGTTCAGCGTGAAGACTGGTCGTTCGGTAACGGCGAGATGCAATACGCCCCGATAGCGTGATTTCGTTGGTGGTCAGCCATGGCGCGGCCTTGTACCGCGCCATTTTTTTTGGAAAGAAAAAGCGGCGCTCCGCTGGAAAACCGCCACGGGCGAGCGCTTCGACGCGCGGTTGTCGATGCGAGATGCGTCAGTGGGAGAGGTCGATCATCTGCGATTCAGTGATGCGTTTGATGGCTTGCGGGGATTGGTTGAACGCGCGCAAGAACGACCGCCTCATGCGCTCTCGGTCGCCGAAGCCGCAGTCCCGGGCAATGATGTCGAGGGAATAACGCCCCTCTTCCATCATGATGCGGGCGGCTTCGACGCGCAGATGCTCGATGGCCTTGGCCGGAGATTGCCCGGTTTCCTCCCGGAAAAGCCGGCTGAATTGTCGCGGGCTCAGGTGAGCGATTTCTGCGAGCTTTTCGACCGACAATTCGGCCGCGAGGTTTTCTTTCGCGTAGATCAGCGCGGTCTGAATGCGGTCGGTTTTCGGGTCCAGTTCCAGCAGCATTGAAAACTGCGACTGGCCCCCGGACCGACGATGGTGAACGACCATTTTCCTGGCGACGTTCCTGGCCAGCGTGGTGCCCAGATCCTTCTCAACGATGGCCAGCGCCAGATCGATGCCCGCCGTCATGCCGGCCGATGTCCAGACGGCACCATCGATCACGAATATCCGGTCTTCTTCGAGTTGAACGTCTGGAAAGGTGGAGCGAAAGGCCCGGGCGTGAGCCCAATGGGTCGTGGCGCGACGTCCATCCAGCAGCCCCGCCTGCGCGACGACGAACGCACCGGTGCACACCGCCGTGAATGCGTCTGGTGGTCGCTACCGACGCTCGCAGAAAATCCACCAACCCTTCGGAAACGGCGTCGATGTGGTTATTGCCGATGACGATCAGCGTGTCGTACCGGGCGTCTTTGAAGGACGAGGTTTCCATCCCGAAACCCAGCGAAGACCGGACGATGCCACCGTGTTCAGACACCACTGCCAGCTCGTAAGAGGGGCCATTCATGTCATTCGCCGTTTCGAAGACCGCAGAGACAGCGAGGCCCAATACCTGAAAGCCAGGGTAGATCACCAGCCCGACACGGATCATCGTGCGCTCCTTGGGTAAGACATATTGAGTGTCATAAAAGGTTGTATGTGCAACTTGCGGACATGCTTGCACGGTTTTCAGACCCGTGTCATCTGCCGTTAAAGCGTCGTGATGTGCCTCAATATTCTTGTCCTAAAAAGTTGGATATATGACATTTGAGCATTTTGCGGGGCACCGTAGTCTCTCCTGACCGACTGTCTCGGCCTCACCTTTTCTGGAGAAACACGATGAACACTGCATCTTCCAAAGGCACCGCATTGATCACAGGCGCTTCCGCGGGTATCGGCGCTGTCTACGCGGATCGTCTGGCCAAGCGTGGCTATGACCTGATTCTGGTGGCGCGCAACGGGGACCGGCTGAAAGACCTGGCGGCCCGGCTCGCCGCTGAAACGGGCCGCTCCATCGAGACGCTGGTGGCAGATCTGGGCGACAAACGTTCGCTCAAACAGGTGGAGAACGTGCTGCGCGAGGACGCCCGTATCACGATGCTGGTCAACAATGCCGGTGTTGGCTCCGTCGCTTCGATCCTTAACGACGACGCCGACGAGATGGAGGCGATGATCGCGCTGAACATCACGGCGCTCACCCGGCTGACGTACGCAGTCGCCCCGGCGTTCGTCGCTCGGGGAGCGGGCACCATCGTCAACCTGTCCTCAGTGGTCGGCATCGCCGTCGAGATGCTCAACGGCGTGTACAGCGCGTCGAAATCCTATGTGCTGAGCTTCGGTCACACGCTGCAACGGGACTTGGGCGACAAGGGCGTTCGCATCCAGAGTGTATTGCCGGGTGCGACTGCCACCGATTTCTGGGACGTCGCCGGTTACGCCCCGCAGAAGACCGGGGTCAACACCATGACCGCTGCCGATCTGGTCGACGCCGCGCTGGCGGGGCTGGATCAGGGCGAGTGGGTCACCATTCCCGGGCTGCATGAGCCTGAAGCGTGGGAGCAGTGGGAAGCGGGGCGTCGCACGATCTCGAAGAAATTCAGTAACGCAAAACCGGCGGCCCGTTACGGCGTTTGATCCAACCGCGTCTGCCTTGGCGAATCAGGGAGGCAGCAACAGGAAGGTCACTAGGCGGTGATGGCACGCGGGTGCAGGTGCCGCCCGTCACAGCCTATGGAAGATGTAGTCCGCCGAGCTGTCATCGCTCAGAACGATGTCCGACGCGAGCAACTGCTGGCGCAAGTCCGGCTGATCCACTCGCACTGACCATGCCTTACCTGCGGGCTCGTGCGCGCCCGCGTCGCAAGCATTGATGGCCGCTATCAACGCCTGGCGATCGGGCTGATAAATCGCCATCGCGTTATTTTTCCAGGCGACCGTCGTGAGCCCCATGTATTCGCAAATATTAATCTTGGCTCGCGCGTCATCTCGGTCCGCTTGCCGTGACTGCTCCACTTGATGGGCCAGTGTCGGGTCGATAATGCGATCAGTGAACATGACCTCGCCGGTCTGCCAGGTCTCTGGCGGGCACCCTTTGTTTTCGGGCTGAAGGGGGATGAACGGGTTGATCTCCATCGGGTATATCCGACAGACCAGCGGACGCGCGTCGTAGATGCCGCAACGGTCGTCGGCCCCCAGGTTGGGGCAGCGGTCCAGGGCATTGGCCGTGAACACGGCAATGACCTGAATCCGCGCATCGCCGCTGCCAACTTCCGCCGCTCGCCGAACGCTGTGAGCGAACTGCTGAGGGTCGGAGGTCCAGGTCGCTTCGTTGAAGGCTTCCAGCACGATAGCGACGTCGTGACCACGGGCGAGCCATTGACGTGCTTCATTCAGCGTCAGTGGGATCAAGCGACTTTTGCAGCAGGCACCGCAGCCATTGCACGCAAAGCGAATTGAAGTGTTCGACACGCGAGATCACTCGATGTACGGGGAAGGTTAGCTGTGGCCGCACAGAATGCGCAGAGCGCCTTGAAACAGCAAGTCTAAAAGGATGAAATTTGCCTGTCAGCGGACAAATGAGCGATGCCTTTGACCTGTCCGTCACGCACAAAAAAGCCACGGGTTTTGAGGCCCGTGGCTTTTTATTGCAACCATTTCAACGTGGCGAAGATTACAGCGCCATGTCGTTCGCAGGCTTGCTTTCAGTCGGTTTGCTCGGCTCGGTGCTCGTGCCGACGCTCTGGTCGATCACCGGCGGCTTGTCCAGTTGCAGGACTTCGGCGGTGTAGTTCCACTCTTGCTGCACGGCAGCCGGTGAGTCGTTCAGCTTGGTGCCGTAGCTCGGCACGATCTGGCGGATCTTCGCTTGCCATTCAGGCGTCGCGACTTTGTCCTTGAAGACCTTTTCCATCACGTTGAGCATGATCGGCGCGGCGGTCGAGGCACCAGGCGATGCGCCCAGCAGTGCGGCGATGCTGCCGTCCTGTGAGGACACGACTTCGGTACCCAGTTTCAGCACGCCGCCTTTCTCGGCATCACGCTTGATGATCTGCACGCGCTGACCGGCTTGCCACAGACGCCAGTCTTCTTTCTTGGCGTGCGGGAAGTATTCCTGCAAGGCCTTGAAGCGATCGTCGTCGGACAGCATCAGTTGGCCGGCGAGGTACTCCACCAGTGGGTACTGCTCGATGCCCACTTTGGTCATCGGCCAGAAGTTGTGGGTGGTCATGCTGCTGAACAGGTCCAGGTACGAACCTTCTTTCAGGAACTTGGTGGAGAAGGTCGCGAACGGGCCAAACAGGATCACGCGCTTGCCGTCGAGCACGCGGGTGTCCAGGTGCGGAACCGACATGGGCGGCGCGCCGGTGGAGGCGATGCCGTAGGCCTTGGCCATGTGTTGCAGGGCAACGTCCTGATTCTCGGTGACCAGGAACGAACCGCCGACCGGGAAGCCTGCGTAGTCACGGCCTTCCGGAATGCCGGATTTCTGCAACAGCTTCAGTGCGCCGCCGCCTGCGCCGATAAACAGGAACTTGGCGTCGGTCGCGCTGCTGGTGCCGTCCTTCAGATTCTTGTACTCGACGTGCCAGCTGCCATCGGCATTGCGGGTGATGTCGTTGACTTCGCTCGACAGCTTCAAGTTGAAGTTGGGGCGAGTCTGGAGCGCCGAGACGTACTGACGGGTGACTTCACCCCAGTTGACGTCGGTGCCGATCGGCGTCCAGGTGGTGGCCAGCTTCTGGCTCGGGTCACGCCCTTCCATCATCAGCGGGACCCACTTGGCGATCTGCGCGTGGTCTTCGGAGAACTGCATCGGGCGGAACAGCGGGCTCGCCTGCAGGGCTTCGTAACGCTTTTTCAGGAACTTGATGTTGTCATCGCCCCACACGAAGCTCATGTGCGGTGTGGAGTTGATGAACGAATGCGGGTTTTTCAAAACGCTCTGGCGGACCTGCCAGGCCAGGAACTGACGGGTCACCTGGAAGGCTTCGTTGATCTCGATGGCCTTGGAGATGTTGACCTTGCCGTCTTTGTCTTCCGGCGTGTAGTTCAGCTCGGCGAGACCGGAGTGGCCGGTACCGGCGTTGTTCCAGCCGTTGGAGCTTTCTTCGGCGACTTTGTCCAGACGCTCGACCATTTCCATGGTCCAGCCTGGCTCCAGCTCGTTGAGCCAGACGCCCAGAGTCGAGCTCATGATGCCGCCGCCGATCAGCAGCACGTCCACTTTTTTGCTTTCTGCGGCGTGTGCCTGAAGCATACCCACCGAAATCGCCAGACCCAGCAGGGCCTTGCCTGTCGTTTTGATCATTGCACGCAATCCAATTGAAAGAACGTTATCCGCCTGCCTCTTATGTCGAGACGAGACCGGTTCGGCGCGTGTCAGAACTGACAGGCGCAAGGCTCGGTTTCGCACTCGGAGGGCGAGGGGTAGGGTTCAAGGTCGATGAGGCAGACCTTGAGTTCTGTGTCCCTCTGCGCTGGCTTTTTGTTAGATCATTGGGATGCAGCAGCTTGAGTAAACAACAAACACCCCGCAGGACTCGGTCATCAGGTCCAAGGGATCTGCGAGGGGGCGGCGATTGTACCTGAAATGTGATTTCTGACAAAACGTGTGACGATTTAGTCAATACGCCAAGGTGTCACAGGTGGCGAAAGAATGGCTTCCGCCACGTGTGATCCATGGAATTCTGCCGCTAATGCTGGCTGAACACGGTGTGAATCTGTAGGAGCGAATTCATTCGCGATGGGATGGCCAGGTCACTACATCTCTGTCATCTGCACCCTTTTTCGCGAATGAATTCGCTCCCACAGGAAATCACCGTTGAAGCGTCAAAGGGTGAACTTGCCCACCATGGTGTTGAACGACACCGCCAGGCGTGACAGCTCCTGGCTCGACGCGTTGGTCTGATTCGCGCCGGCGGCGGTCTGCGCCGACAGGTCCTGAATGTTCACCAGATTGCGGTCAACTTCCCGCGCCACTTGGGCCTGTTCTTCGGCCGCGCTGGCGATCACCAGATTGCGTTCGTTGATCTGGCTGACGCCTTCGCTAATGCGCTCCAGCGCCAAACCGGCTTCGGTGGCGAGCGTCTGGGTGTTGGTGGCGAGGGCCTGGCTCTTGCCCATGGCGCGCACCGCTTCATCGGCACCGTTGCGCACCAGGGTGATCATCGATTCGATCTCGCCAGTCGAGGCTTGTGTGCGGGCGGCGAGGGCGCGGACTTCGTCGGCGACCACGGCAAAACCACGGCCTTGCTCACCGGCGCGAGCGGCTTCGATGGCCGCGTTGAGGGCCAGCAGGTTGGTCTGTTCGGCAATGCCACGAATCACGTCCAGCACTTTGGTGATGTCACGAATCTGCCCGGCCAGTGCCTCGACGCGTTGGGTCGAATCGTTGATTTCCACGGTCATGGTGTTCATCGCAGTCACCGCTTGCTGCACTTGCTGCTGGCCTTTGACCGCGTCGTCTGCCGTCTGGGTCGAGACTTGCGAAGCGCTGGCGGCGTTGCGGGCGACTTCTTCGACGGCAGCGGTCATCTGGTTCACGGCCGTCGCAGCCTGCTGGATTTCGTCGTTCTGACGTTGCAGCCCGCGGGTGCTGTCGTCGGTCACAGCGGTCAGTTCTTCCGCAGCCGAGGCCAGTTGATCCGAAGCACTGGCGATCTGTTGCACGGTGCCTTTGAGGCTGCCCTGCATCGTCGACAGCGCCCTGAGCAGTTGCCCGGTCTCGTCCTGGCCGCCGGAGGCGATGACGTGGGTCAGGTTGCCGTTGGCCACATGGGAGGCGCTTTCCACCGATTGATAAATAGGGCGAGTGATCATGCGCGTCACGATCAACCCCAGTGAAATGGCGCAAATGACCGCAATCAGCGAACCGATGGTCAACAGCCACGTCACCTGACTGTCGGTTTCCACGCCTGCCTGGGCCGACTCTTGAGCCTGGCGAGCGTTGGATTCGATGATGATTTTCAGCTCGCCCATGGTTTTGCGGTAGGTCGGGGTGACGTTACTGGCCGCCAGTTTCGCGCCCTGTTCGACGTCTCCGCTCTGAATGACGCTCAGCGTGCTTTGAACCGCCGACATGTAGGCGGGCCAGTCGCGAGTGAAGTCATCGCCCGCTGCCTTTTCGTCATCTTCCATCGGGGTCTTGCGATAGATCGCGAAGTCGGTGTCTGCCTGCGCCTGGTTTTCCTTGAGCGACTGAATGACCGCGTTGACTTCCTCGGGGCTGGCCTTCAGCGCGCTGAGGGCGATGATCTTGAAGAAGTCGCGGTTGGTGGCAATCACGTTGGCCTTCACCGAATCCACCTTGGTGACCGACAGCATGCTGTTTTCAACAGTGCCTTTGAACAAATCGTACAGACGAGAAATGCCGTTCTGGCCTAGCACACCCACCACCACAGTGATCAGGGCACACAGGCTAAACGCGAGCAACAGCTTGGACTTGAGTTTCAGGTTGGTCAGCCAGGACATGAAGGAATACTCAGGCGAGAGGAAGAGACGCGGTTGGGTCACCGTCTTCCAAGCGTATCGGCGGAGAGGGAAGGGACTTTACATATCCGGTAACATCTAGCCGAAACTTTACGTTCCCCGAAATTGGCCGAGTTTGGATCCATTATCCCGACTCTTTTCTTCACGCCCGCGTGCTTTAAAGCACACGACCTGCGTCACAAATGCATTCGTTTCACCCAGCATCATTGTCATGGAAGGGTCGCTTTTTATCGCGGGCGTCACCTAAGCTTTACTTGGGCGCCGCCGATAACCGAAGCGAGGGCTCTCTTGCCCTACGGCAAGTTGCCGACGCCCCTGTGAAATAGCTTGATGGCAATTTGATGTTGGCTATCATCTGCGCCACGCGAAGGGTGCTTCGACGTTGATGCTTGTGAGGCTGCCTCTGAGCTGATTTATCTCCCGCTACAGGAATCTCGATGCTGGCCTGGAACCAAAAAACCTTTCTGATCGTCGATGATTTCTCCGATTTTCGCAGCTCGGTCAGGTCAATGCTGCGCGAGTTGGGCGTCAAGGAAGTGGACACCGCAGACAACGGCGAACAGGCGATCAAGGCCTGCTCGCAGAAGCGCTATGACTTTATCCTGCACGACTTCAACTTGGGTGACGGCAAGAAAAACGGCCAGCAGGTGCTGGAAGACCTGATGACCGACCGGCTGATCAGCCATGAAAGCGTGTTCGTGATGGTCACCGCTGAAAACAGTCAAGCGATGGTCATGAGCGCGCTGGAATGGGAGCCTGACGCCTATCTGACCAAGCCGTTCAACCGCGCCAGCCTGGCGCAACGTCTGGAAAAAATCGTCCAGCGCAAGACCCTGCTCAAGCCAATCCTCCAGGCCCTAGACCGTGGCAAGCCCGCTGAAGTGCTGGCGGCCTGCGTCAACCTGACCAAACAGGACCCGCGTTTCGCGCCGTTGTGCCTGCGCTACAAGGCCGACGCACTGCGCGACCTGAACCAGCACGAGCCGCTGGAAGCGTTCCTCAAGTCCATCCTCGCTGACCGCCCGCAACCCTGGGCGTATTCGGCGTTGGGCAAGCTGCTGTTCAAGCGCAATCGCAATGCCGAAGCGCAAACGGTCTATGAAGAAGCGATTCGTACCTTTAATGCGATGCCGGTGCTGTTCGACGGTCTGGCGGATGTGCTGATTGCCAGCGGCGATAATCGTCGTGCGCAGAAAATGCTCGAAGAAGCCGTGCGCCTGTCGCCCTATGCCGTGCGCCGTCAGCGTTTGCTGGGCAAGCTGTCGTTGGAGAATCAGGACTTTGACGGCGCCTCCCGTGCGTTCCGCCAGGCGGTGTCGCAAGGTCAGTTTTCTCGCTTCAAGGACCCCGAAACCAACCTCGGTCTTGCGCAGGCGCTGATCAGCAAGGGCGCCGAGCGGGGCTTCGACGCGCGGACCCGCGTGGAAATCAACCAGACCCTGGGCGACGTCGCCAAGGAGCACACCAACGACGCCGGTCTGCAAGTGCGGGCGCGTTTGATGAAGGCCACCAGTGTCGCGAGTTCCGATCCGGAAATGGCGGCCAAATTGACCGCGCAGGCCATGGAACGTCTCGACGGCATGGAGCAGTTTCTCAGCGCCGATGCGGCGTTGGCCGTTGCGTCACAGCTCAAGCAACTGGGACAGGAAGCGGCCGGTGCCGGGATCTTGAAAAGCTGCGCGGAAATCTACGGCGACGATCCGGCTGTCATGCAGAACATCGCCAGGCAGACCGACGACCCGGAAATCCTCGGTGCGGGCAAGGCGGCGATCGATCTGAACATGCAAGGCATTCGCAGTTATCGCGCGGGCAAGCTGGGCGAGGCTCAGGACTTGTTCCGTCAGGGGCTGGCGCTGCAACCCAAGAACATCAGTATCGCGTTGAACATGGCCCAGTCGCTGTTGCACATGGGCGTGCAGAACCTCGACGCCGCCAGCCTCAAGGAGTGCCAGAACAGTCTGAAAATGGTGGGCAAGATGCCCGAGACCGACCCGCGATACGAGCGGTATCAGAAACTGCGACTCAAGGCGTTTGGCGAATGACGGACGAGGATTCGGGGCTGGATTTTTCCATGGTGATCGCCTCCACCGTGCACGACATGAAGAACTCCCTGGCGTCGTTGATCCAGGCCCACGGGCAGTGGATCAAGCAACTGCCTGAGGTCCATCGCGGCACGCCGGAACAGGGCGTGATCGACTACGAATTCGCGCACCTCAACGGCATGCTCGTGCAACTGCTGGGCCTGTACAAACTGGGCGTGAATCAGCTGCCGTTGCGCCCGGATTATCACGAGCTGGACGACTTCATCGAAGCGCAACTGGCGTTTCACCAGGAAGTCCTCGCCAGCCGTGGCATCGTCGCACGGTATGAAGTCGATGACTTTGGCCTGCCGGGTTTTTTCGACCGCGAGCTGATCGGCTCGGTGGTGTCGAACGTGGTGATCAATGCGATTCGCTATGCCCGCAAGGCAGTGCTGATCACGGCGGGGCAGGTGGGCGAGCAATTGGTCATCAGCGTCAACGACGATGGCCCGGGCTTCCCCGAACACATGATCGAGAAACAGACCGACTACGTGCTCGGCATCAACCAGAGCAGCGGCAGCACCGGTTTGGGCCTGTACTTCGCCGCGAACATTGCCCGTCAGCACCAACGGCAAGGCGTGCCGGGGCATATCGAGATTGCCAACGGCGGCGAGTTGGGCGGTGGGGTGTTCAGGATTTTTCTGCCTTGAGCCGAGCCGCACCGAATGTCGGGTAGGCATTGCGTTTTCCCCCTGTGGGAGCGAATTCATTCGCGATGCGCTGGCAAGGTCGATACATCTCTGTCGTCTGCCCCATTTTTCGCGAATGAATTCGCCCCTACCGGGTAAGTGTGCAGTTTCACACCCAACATGGGGCGTTATTTGGCATCCGCCACATTGAGCTTCGGCGGCGTCCACCCGCCGCCCAGCGCCTTGTACAGATTCACCTGATTGACCTCCCGCGCCAGTTCCAGCGTCAGGTATTCCTGTTGGGCGGCGAACAGTGAGCGTTGCGCGTCCATGGTCGAAAAATAGCTGTCCAGCCCCGCCTCGAAACGCAACCGCGACTGACGCCACGCTTCCTGATAATCCTTGACCAACCGCTGCTGCGCCGCGACTTGCGCGAGCATTTCCTGGCGCGCATTCAGGGCATCCGCCGCCTCCCGAAACGCGTTCTGCACCGTACCTTCATAGGCCGCGGTGTTGGCGTCATACCGCGCATGGCTGGCATCGACCAGCGCCCGCCGCTGCCCCCCATCGATTAACGTCATCGACCCGGCCGCCGCCAGTTGCCAGAACTCGGCAGGCCCAGTGAGCAGCTTCGAGAAGTCACCACTCAGGCTGCCCAACGCGCCGGTCAACGAGAGGGTCGGAAAATACGCACTGCGCGCCGCGCCAATGTCCGCGTTGGACGCCCGTAACAAGGCCTCCGCAGACAGAATATCGGGGCGGCGCTGGATCAGACTCGACGGCAAGCCCGCAGGCACATCGGCGGTGGCCAGCGTCTCGCCCAGATCGCCCTCCGGCAGCAGTTGATCGGGCACGGGCTGACCGACCAGCACACGCAAGGCGTTGAGGTTTTGCGCGACCTTCATGCGATACGTGTTGACCTGCACGGCAGCGGTGTTGGTCATCGCGTCACCCTGATGCACGTCGATGCGTGCCGTGGAACCCGCGTTGAAACTGCTGCGCAACAGCTCGCCGTAATGCTGCTGGGAATCGAAGGTGGACTGGGCCAGATTGAGCAGCGTCTGATTGGCTTTCAGGCTCAACCACGTGCTGGCGACTTCGCCGATGAGCCCCAAACGGGCGGTCTGGTAATCCGCCTCGGTGGCTTCGAAGCGCGCGTCAGCGGCGTTGCGTTGGCTGCGCAGGCGGCCGAACAGGTCCAGCTCATAGGACGTGAAACCGGCTGTGGCCTGAAAGGTGTTGTCTGTGCTGCCCGAGCTCACGCCGCCGCCTTGCGTCCGCACCAAGGGTGGGATTTTGCTGCGTCCTGCGTAGGTGTTGAGACCGATTGAGGGGAACAGCGCAGCGTGGGCACCGTCGGATTCGGCGCGGGATTCCGCCACCGATGCCGCGTACTGACGCAGGCCACGGTTGTTCGACAAGGCCAGATCGATCACCTGACGCAAGCGCGGGTCGGTGATGAACGTTCGCCAGTCCTGCTGAAAGGCCAGCTTCGAATCATTCATGCCCGGCGCTTGCGTGTTGCTCGGCCATTGCTGATCGATGGGTGGGTCGGGGCGCTGGTAAGTCGGCTCCAGCGAGCAGCCGGTCAGAAGCACAAGGGTGAGCAAAGAGAGGCGTAGTGGGCTGTTCATCGGCGTGCTCTCGTTAACATGGCTTGACCTGCAATTTCAAAAGGCAATGGGATTTTGGTGATGCGCAGATCCCTCAGAAGTCCGGTTCACTGCGAAACATCAAACCTGACGAGGCCTCAACTGTAGGAGCGAATTTATTCGCGAATGGGCCGTACATTCGACACATCCCCACCGCTTGTACCGACGCATCGCGAATGAATTCGCTCCTACAGTGGGGATCACGTTTGCAGCAGGCCAGTCGCCCGAACGGAAGATCGGGTAGAGAGCGATAGCCGGGCGCTCCTTACAACCGCATCCCGAACAACGCCCGCAACGGCGCGAGCAACAGCGTCCAGAACTCCCCACGCGTCGCCGACACCCTGGGCGCTGGCCCTTCCGGCAGGCGCAGGTTGACGGTCTTGAAACCGGGCATCGGGCGCCGCCGACGCTCGGCCCGCTGCTGCCGTGCGCGACGGGCATACGAGAGCAAGGGCGGGCGCTTCTCACCAATCAACGAACGCCGCAGCAAGCTGCTGAACGCGATCCCCGGTTTCGCCCGGCCCGCGACGTTGGTGTTGGCGTCACTGAACAACCGGCCAATCAAACGCTGCCGCAAGGGTTCGTCCAGATCGACGAACTGCAAACCCAGCCGCCCATCTCCGGTCTGGCGTTTGACCTCCACCGGCACCCGGCCCACCTTGTTCACCCACACCGTGCCCCGCAGCCCCGGCCTGATCAACGCCGAAAATTCACAGGCGAACGACGCGCCGCTCAGGGAAATGTCGGTCAAGCGTCCGGCAAACATCCGACCGCTCAAGTGCAGCCCGGCGGGCTTGAGAAACGGGAAACGCTCTTCGCCATGTAGCCTCGGGCGATCGACGCAGGCCACCAGCGTCGCGACGTTGTACACCAGGGCCACCACCGTCCAGCACAGGTTGAACTGCACGTTGCCATCGAAGGTGTCCGCCGTGGCAATCGCCGTGAACGCGCCGATCTGCGCGAACAGCGTGAGGAAGAAAAAGAACCCGAAGAGTTTCCAGTGGACCATCGTCTGCGAGCGGTCCAGCCCCTTGGCCGTGACCTTGAAGGGCCGCCCGAACGGGCGAATCAACGCGCTGAGCAACGTGGCCGTCACTGCCAGCGAGGCCACGATCTGCGTCACCTCGGTGAAAATCGGCAGCGTGCGCCGGTCGGTGACCCACGTCCCGTAGCCCCAGAAGGCGATCAGCGCAGGCATGCCGAACGCCAGGAAATCCATCGGCTTCGCGTAGAACCCGGCAATGCCGAAATACCAGTAGAGCAGCGGCGAAACCAGCATCATCAAAATGAACGGCTTGGAGAACCAGTGCAGCAGACCATGGACGTAATGCAGTCGGTCGTTGAGCGTATAGCCGCGCCCGCGCAACGGGCCGTCCGGCAGCAACGCGACCTGAATCGTGCCCAGGCACCAGCGACCCCGCTGGTTGATGTACTCGGTCAGCCCTTCCGCCGACAGGCCGATGGACAGCCGCTCGTTCAGCCAGCGGGTGATGTAGCCGCGCTGCAACAGGCGATACGTGGTGTAGATGTCTTCGCAGACAGAGCCTTTAGGAAAGCCGCCGATTTCATTGATCCGATCGCGCCGCACCACGAAGGACGTGCCGACACAAAACGCCGCGTCCCACCCATCCTTCGCCGGTTGGAACACGTCGAAGAACACCCGTTGCTCGTCCACCCAACAGGTCGACGAGCCCAGGTTGTGCTGGATCGGGTCGGGGTTGTAATAAAACTGCGGGGTCTGCACCAGCGCGACTTTCGGGTCCTCGAACAATCCGAGCGTGCGCATCAGGATCGGCTGTTGCGGCGCGAAGTCCGCGTCCAGTACCAGGATGTACGGCGCGTTGGTCGAGGCTTCGGACTGGCGCAGACCGTTGTTCAGGTTTCCCGCCTTGGCGTGGTCGTTGTTGTCGCGGCGAGCGTAATACACGCCCCTCTCTGCGCAGTAGTCGCGCAGCCAGTCGCGGCGGGTGTCGTCCAGCACCCAGACATTGAAATTGGGGTAGTCCATCGCCTGCGCCGCGATGATGGTTTTTTCCAGCACGTCCAGCCCTTCGTTGTACGTGCAAATGAACACGTCCACTCCTGGCACATGGGGGCCGGCACTTCGCAGGCGACCTTCTCCAGCGTCCGCTTTGGTCGTGTGATCGGTGCGCACCAGCATCACGACAATGGACACCAGCGTGTAGGTGATCGCCAGCATTTCGAAGAACAGGAAGGTGTAGGACCACAAGGCCGCGAACCCTGAGTGAACGTCGGGCAGGGTGGCGCGGAATCGCCAGATCACGTAGTTGATCAACAGCAGTCCGGTCACCAGCCCGAACGCGGCCCGCGCCCACCACTGGTTGCGGTGGGTCAGCGCCGCGAACAGCACCACCATCGCCAGCGTGCCGAGGTTCAACTGCCAGAGTTGCAAGGCATCGAGTGCGTGCATGTCAGTTGGCCTCCTGTGCGCCGGTGAACGGGTTGACGCCGCTGGCCGCAATCGCCGCCCAGGCCGTGGCGCCCAGATGGGGCAGGTGGTAGTAGAAAAAGTCGTTGCTCGTGGAGTCCGGGCCGATGGCCAGCCCGGTGCTGATCTGTGCCTGCGGGGTCGCGAACAGCCAGCCATCCGTCGACTGCTGCGCGATCAGCACCGGCCACAATGCGCAGGCCTTGTCGGCCGCGCCGGTGAGGTGCGCGACCGCTGCGGCCTGCGCGGTGCCCTCGGTCCACAGGCCATCCGGATCGCGACTGAAGCCGTAACCTTCGCCAAACCGGTGGGCCTGATCGACGAACCCGAACACCCGCGACCAGTCGGCGGGCGGCTGGCGAACGGCAATCAATGGCCAGATCTGCGCGTCCAGCCCCGAGCGCTGATGCTCGGCGGTGCGGCCGTCGGGGAGGGTGCCGATCAGAAACCGCCCTTCCTGGGCGAGCCATTGGCGGTCGACGAAATCACGGGCGATCCTGGCTTGGGTGGCGCTTTCGGCACTGGCCTTGATGCGGTTCAGCGCGTCCCACGCAGCGGCCAGATCGATGTTGTGTTCGGTGGATTTCCAGCCCTGACGGACCGGGTTCGGCGGGTAGCCGTAGAAGCCGCCGATGAAGCCTGCCGGGGCCTGGCTGTCGTAGGTGTTGCGCTGGGTCCAGAGCAGGATTTTTTCGGCGGCCTGTAGATAACGCGGTGTCTGGGTCTGACGAAAGGCTTCGAGCAGCGCCAGCACGGCCCACGCCTGATTGCCGGTCGCACTGCCGACCTGATACGCGTCCTGATTCCAGGCGTTGCGCTCCTGGCTCCAATAACCGGGCAGCAGAATCGGCCCGCTGGTTTTTACTGAACCGGCAACGTAGGCGTTGCGCAGGCGGCCGTCGTGATAGTCGGGGTCGTTGTCCACCGCGTACGTCAGCGCGTCAGCGATACGCTCCGCCGATTGCGGTTTGCCACAGCCGAACAGCGCGATGCTCGCCAGCGCGTTGTCGTAGGTGAACGCCACGCCGCGCAGGGCAATGATCGCGGGCGGATGGCCTTCGAAGGCGGGGTAGCTCGCCAGCAAAACGGGGCCGTCGGCGAGGGACAACACGGCACGGTCGAGCGCCGCGCACGTTAACCGTTCCAGTTGCGGACGGCTTTGATCGGCCATCACCGGAACGCTGAACAGCGTCAGCAGCCACACGCTGCAACCGGCCAGCCCGAGGCGTTTCATCCTGACACCTTGGCCGTCACCCAATTGCCCGGATTACAGGTCCGCGCGCGTTCGTTTTCCGAGAGGTCGTCATCGAAGGCGCCGACCACGTACACGGCGTTTTGCTCGGCGAACGGGAAGGGCACGCTGTAATTGGCGGAGAGGGTGTCGCTGGGTTTAGACAGCAGCTGCACGACGTGTGCCCTGAGCGGCTGATTCAGGCCCGCGACGTCCACGATCAGCACCGTGTCCCGCGTGATTTTGCTGGCCATCCGCTCCGGGAACACCGCGATCACGTTGCTCTGATTGCAGTGGGTGGCCCGCACCAGCGTGGCACCGGCGCGGACCAGCGTGCCTTCCGGGGCGACCAGTTCCTGAACGGTGCCGGGGGCGTAGGCGACCACGTTGTACGCCGCCATCAGCCTGACCCGGTTCTGTTCGGTCTCAATCAGTTGATTGAGGTTGTCCAACTCTTCCTGTTGCGTCGCACGGTTCTTTGTCTGATTCGCCAGGCTCAGCTGCAGCGTGGTCATCTGCGCTTGGAGGTCAAACATGCGCAACTGATCGGGGTCGAGGTACACCTGTTCGCTGGCCGCCGACACGTCGCCACTGTTGATGCGCAACTGCGAGCGAATCGATTCGGCCGCTCCTTGCAGCGACGCCAGTTGCGCCTTGGAAGAGGTCACCGCCGCTTCACTCACCGCGCCTTGGCGAAACAGCTCCTGATTGCGCATCAACGTGGCTTGGGCATCCTGCAAACGGGCGTCGGCCGCCACGCTTTCCGCCCGCAGCGCACGTTGCGCGTACAGCTGCTGCGTGTGGTAGGCGGTCTGGTATTGCTGACTGGTTTTATCGAGTGCGTCGTAGAACTGCTGATCGTGTTCGGCCTGGCTTTTCAGCGAGGCCAATTGCTGCTCCAGCGTCAGGCGACGGGTCTGCAAGGTGAGCAGGGTTTCCTGATTGGCCCGTGGGTTTTCGATGGTGGCGATGGTCTGCCCCTTGGCGAACGCTTCGCCGGGCTTGATCGACAGCGCACTGACAACGCCGTCGATGGGCGTGGTCAGCAGAATCACCGGCGCATTCAGAATCGCCCGGGTGGCGGACGAGGACAGCAGCGGCAGGAACAGGGTGGAAAACAGCAGCCAGACGATGAAGAACAACACGCTGAACCCCACCAGCCGGGGCAACAGCGACAGCGTGAAAAAACGCGGCCTGGCAGGCACCCCGGACGTCATCGAGATCGGCTCGATCGATAAATTGGTCATTCCAGTACCTCAAGGCCAAGCATGCAGAAATCATTTCGCGGCCACGGGCGCAGGCCGCGTGAACGCGTCAGGTAGACGACAGCTGAACCCAGGCATACGAAAGCGTCGCCGAACGTGGCGATGTACAGGATCTGTTCGCTGAAAGCGCAGGACTGAAAAGGCTGGATACGTCCCGTCTTGTTGAAGTGCAGCGGCAGTGATCCAGGCAGGAGAAAACGATCACTGGCCTTACGCTAGGCGGGAAGTTTTTGAGTGTCAATGACCCGCACGCGCTCATTGTTTGGCGTCGGATTGTTGCCGTATTTTGGCGGAGGGATACGGAAAATCGTGGTGGAGTAAGGGGCGGTAAGTGGTTTATTTATAGAGAAATCTTCATCAAGAACGCCGAGTCATTTGCACTATCGTTTGCCGAAACGCGTGACTAATGCCCTGCGTAAGATCAAAAAGATATAAACATTTCGAGGCTGCATGCGCAGGTTTTGCTGCCGCTTCGCGCCAGATCGTAGGCAAGCCAACTCCTACGGGCTCCGCCCAGAATCAAAAGCCTTGACCGCGGCGCGCCTACGTCTTCGGTACAAGCCGTCGGCCCTATAACTTCACCCCCTGCCCCAACACCACATTCAGCGCGTTGCGCGCATCGTCCAGTTGCACCAGTGTCGCGTGGTGGGCGCCGAGGGCGTCGCGGTTTTCGATGGCGGTGAGAATGGCCTTGTGTCGCGGCAACGCCAGTTCGTGCAGGTTCGGGCGCTTGTTGGAATGCTTCAACGCTTCACGCAACGCCAGCGACAGCATGTTGCACAGGTGCGCGAGCAGGTCGTTGTGGGTGGCGTCGGCGATGCGGCTGTGGAAATCCAGGTCGGGCTGCAACACCTCTTCGACGGTCGGCGCGGCCGCCATGCGTTCGTAGGCCTCGCTGATTCCGGCGACTTCATCCGGTGTGGCATGTTGTGCGGCAAGGGCGGCGGCGGCCGGTTCGATGATGCTGCGCACGCTGGTCAACAGCGCGAAGAATTCATTCTGCGGCGAGCTTTGCATCAGCCAATGGAGCACGTCCGGGTCGAGGATGTGCCACTCGCGACGAGGCTTGACCACTGTGCCCACGCGAGGCCGTGAATACACCAAGCCCTTCGCCACCAATACCCGCGTTGCCTCCCGCAACACCGGCCGACTGACCGCGTATTCCTCACAGAGCAGGGCTTCGGCGGGGAGCTTGTCGTCAGGTTTGAAGCGGCCTGAAACGATCTGCATGCCGATGTCCTGGACAATGCGCGAATGCATGCTCTTGCGGTCGGAGGGCTTACGGTAATCCATGGGGCGCGGGGCAATCCTGAACGATGAATGCGGCGCATCATAGCATTGGCGGGGAGGAGGGCGCGGGTGCAGATGTCGGAGGGTATCGCAGATACCGGTGGCGTAGTTGGCAGACGTCATTCTGTGGGAGCGAATTCATTCGCGAAGGCGGTACATCCCATACAGATGCGTCGTCTGCCAACCTTTTCGCGAATGAATTCGCTCCCACAGGAGGCTTCACCGGTAGTCCATCAGTGGGAGTGCCGAGGCACTTCCGACCCACGCATCCCGACCAGGAAATCAAAATCACACCCCTGGTCAGCCTGCATCACATGGTCGATGTACAACTGGCGATAGCCACCGATCAGCTTGTTTTGCGGCGCTTGCCAGTCGGCGAGGCGGGCATCCAGTTCCTGTTGTGGAATGTCCAGATGCAGACGCCCGGTCGCGCAGTCCAGCTCGATGTAATCGCCTTCCTGCACCACCGCCAACGGCCCGCCCGCCGCTGCTTCCGGCGCCACGTGCAAGACCACTGTGCCGTAGGCTGTGCCGCTCATGCGCGCATCGGAAATCCGCACCATGTCGGTCACGCCCTGGGCCAACAGCTTGGCCGGCAGGCCCATGTTGCCGACCTCCGCCATGCCCGGATAACCCTTCGGCCCGCAGTTCTTCATCACCAGAATGCTGTTGGCGTCGACGTCCAGCTCCGGGTCGTTGATCCGCGCCTTGTACATGTCGAAGTTCTCGAACACCACGGCGCGGCCGCGATGCTTCATCAGTGCAGGGGTCGCCGCAGAAGGCTTGAGGACTGCGCCCAGCGGCGCGAGGTTGCCGCGCAACACACAGATGCCGCCATCGGCCACCAACGGGTTGTCGATGGCGCGGATGACTTCGTCGTCGCCATAGATCGGCGAGTTCTTCACGTTTTCCCACAGCGACTTGCCGTTCACGGTCAAGGCTTCAGGGTTGGGAATCAGGTTGTTCTCGCCCAGGCGGCGCAGTACCGCAGGCAGACCGCCCGCGTAATAAAACTCTTCCATCAGGAAGCGCCCTGAAGGCTGCAAGTCCACCAGCGTCGGGGTGCCGCGACCGATGCGGGTCCAGTCGTCCAGCTCCAGATCGACGCCGATGCGCCCGGCGATGGCCTTGAGGTGAATCACCGCGTTGGTCGAACCGCCAATCGCCGCGTTGACACGAATAGCGTTTTCGAACGCCTCGCGGGTGAGGATTTTCGACAGGCGCAGGTCTTCATTGACCATCTGCACCGCACGCATGCCGGACATGTGGGCCAACACGTAACGCCGCGAATCCACTGCCGGAATCGCTGCGTTGTGCGGCAAGGACGTGCCCAGCGCTTCGGCCATACAGGCCATGGTCGAGGCCGTGCCCATGGTGTTGCAGGTGCCCGCCGAGCGCGACATCCCGGCTTCGGCGGAGAGGAATTCATCGAGGCTGATCTGGCCTGCTTTATAGGACTCGTGCATCTGCCAGACGATGGTCCCGGCGCCGATGTCCTTACCCTTGTGCTTGCCATTCAGCATCGGCCCGCCCGTGACGACGATGGCCGGAACGTCGCAACTGGCCGCGCCCATCAGCAACGCAGGGGTGGTCTTGTCGCAGCCGGTCAAAAGCACCACGCCGTCGATGGGGTTGCCGCGAATCGCCTCTTCCACGTCCATGCTCGCCAGGTTGCGGGTGAGCATGGCGGTGGGGCGCAGGTTCGATTCGCCGTTGGAGAAGACCGGGAATTCAACGGGGAAACCACCGGCCTCGATCACGCCACGTTTGACGTGTTCGGCGATGGTGCGGAAGTGCGCGTTGCAGGGGGTGAGTTCGGACCAGGTGTTGCAGATGCCAATGATCGGCTTGCCCTGAAACTGGTGGTCGGCGATGCCCTGGTTCTTCATCCAGCTGCGGTACATGAAGCCGTTCTTGTCAGCGGTCCCGAACCATTGGGCCGAACGCAGGACAGGTTTCTTGTGGGTATTGGAAGGGGAATCAGACATAAATCAGCACTCTTATTGTAAGACTTAAAACGTCACGTGCTGATTAAAATAGGCCTAAAAAGCCCAGAGTGGAAGTCTTGTCACTTCAAATAGTATTACTATATAGTCGTTTCCCATCGAGAGACGACCCTGCTCGCCGCGTACTCAACCACCTGGCACACACGAAGGCAGAGGCGATCTCCGACGCTTCCATAACAAAAACAACGTGGAGACTGCTTACATGAGCCAGGAACTCAGGCTTATTCGTCGCATCACCCTGAAACTCATCCCGTTTCTGATCCTCCTGTACCTGATCGCGTATGTAGACCGTTCCGCCGTGGGCTTCGCCAAGCTGCACATGGGCGCGGACGTCGGCATCGGCGATGCGGCTTATGGCCTCGGTGCGGGCTTGTTCTTCATCGGCTACTTCCTCCTGGAAATCCCCAGCAACCTGATGCTCGAACGCTTCGGCGCACGGCGCTGGTTCGCGCGGATCATGATCACCTGGGGCGCGATCACCATGGGCATGGCCTTCATTCAGGGCCCGACCAGTTTCTACGTGATGCGCTTCCTGCTCGGTGCGGCGGAAGCGGGCTTCTTTCCTGGCGTGCTGTACTACATCACCCAGTGGTTCCCGGTGCGCCATCGCGGCAAAATCCTCGGCCTGTTCATCCTTTCGCAACCCATCGCCATGATGATCACCGGCCCGATTTCCGGCGGCCTGCTGGGCATGGAAGGCGTCGGCGGTCTGCACGGCTGGCAATGGCTGTTCCTGTGCATTGGCGCGCCTGCGATCCTGCTGACCTGGCCGGTACTGCGCTGGCTGCCGGACGGCCCGAAAGACGTGAAATGGATGGACCCGGTCGAGAAGGAATGGCTGACCGGCGAGCTGAAAAAGGACCTGGAGGAATACGGCCAGACCCGTCACGGCAACCCTTTGCACGCCCTCAAGGACAAACGCGTCCTGCTGCTGGCGCTGTTCTACTTACCGGTGACCCTGAGCATCTATGGCCTGGGCCTGTGGCTGCCGACGCTGATCAAACAGTTCGGTGGCAGCGACCTGGTCACCGGATTCGTGTCGGCCGTGCCCTACATCTTCGGCATCATCGGCTTGCTGATCATCCCGCGCAGCTCCGACCGTTTGAACGACCGCTACGGCCATCTGGCCTTCCTTTATGTGATCGGTGCGATCGGGCTTTTCTTCAGCGCCTTCCTCAGCGTGCCGGTGCTGCAACTGGCGGCGCTGTGCCTGGTGGCGTTCTCGCTGTTTTCCTGCACCGCGATTTTCTGGACCTTGCCGGGGCGCTTCTTCGCCGGTGCCAGCGCGGCAGCCGGTATCGCGTTGATCAACTCGGTGGGCAACCTCGGCGGCTACATCGGGCCGTTCGTCATTGGCTGGCTGAAAGAACTGACCGGCAATCTGGCCAGCGGCCTGTACTTCCTCTCGGGCGTGATGGTCTTCGGATTGATTCTGACCGGCATCGTGTACCGCGTGCTGGAACGCAAACACGTGCTGCCGGAATCCAAATTCGCGGCCAGCGCCCGTTCACGCTAAAAGGAGAAACTCATGCATTTGGTTCAATTCGAGCTGGGTAACGGCCAGCGTCGCGTCGGTCTGGTGGACGGCGCGCTGGTGCGGGAAGTGCAAGGCGCGACCAGTACCCGCGACCTGGCGCTGGCGGCCATCGACAAGAAAATCTCTCTCGCCGAACAGGTCGACAGCCACGGCCTGGGCGACAGCCACGATTATTCGCAGCTGCGCGCCGACCTTCGCATCCTGCCGCCACTCGATCACCCGGACCCTGCGCATCTGCTGGTCAGCGGCACCGGCCTGACGCATTTGGGCAGTGCTTCGGCTCGCGACAAGATGCACCAGCATGGCAACGACGAGTCGGCCATGACCGACACCATGCGCATCTTCAAATGGGGCATCGAAGGCGGCAAACCCGCAGCCGGTGAAGCGGGCGTGCAACCGGAGTGGTTCTACAAGGGCGACGGCAGCATCGTGATCCGTCCCGGCGAAGCCTTCCCGCAGCCGCCGTTTTCCGAAGACGCGGGCGAAGAGCCTGAGCTGAGCGGCCTGTACGTGATCGGCAACGATGGCAAGCCGTACCGACTGGGTTTTGCCATCGGCAACGAGTTCTCCGACCACGTCATGGAACGCAAGAATTACCTGTACCTGGCCCACTCGAAACTGCGTGCCTGCTCGTTCGGCCCTGAGTTGCGCGTCGGCGATTTGCCGCAAAACCTGGCGGGCACCAGCCGCATCCTGCGCGACGGCAAGGTGCTGTGGGAGAAGGAATTCCTGAGCGGCGAGGCCAACATGTGTCACAGCCTGGAAAACCTCGAATACCACCACTTCAAATACCGCCAGTTCCTGCGGCCTGGCGACGTGCACGTGCACTTTTTCGGCACCGCGACCCTGTCGTTTGCCGATGGCATCAAGACCCAGCCGGGCGATCATTTCGAGATCAGCCAACGGGAGTTCGGCGCGCCGTTGGTCAACGGAATCGCCGCGATCGAGGCGGTGTTTCAGCCGGGTGGCATTACTCAGCTCTGATCACACGGATCGTTCCCACGCACCGTGTGGGAATGCCTCTCCGGACGCTCCGCGTCCCTGAAGGAGTCTCAACATGCCTCACATCCTCGGCCACAACTTCATCAACGGCACTCGCAGCGCCGCAGGCACGGTCATCGTCTACAGCGTCGACGCCAGCACCGGCGAAACGCTGCCTCACGATTTCTATCAGGCCACGGTTGAAGAAGTCGATGCCGCTGCCAACGCCGCCGCCTCTGCCTACCCGGCGTATCGTTCGCTGAGCGCCGAAAAACGCGCGCACTTCCTCGACGCCATCGCCGATGAAATCGACGCGCTGGACGACGACTTCATCGCCACCGTTTGCCGCGAAACCGCCTTGCCGCCCGCCCGCATTCAAGGCGAACGCGGACGCGTAACGGGCCAGATGCGCCTGTTCGCCAAGGTCCTGCGTCGCGGCGATTTCTACGGCGCACGGATCGACCTGCCGCTGCCAGACCGCAAACCGGCGCCTCGTCCGGACCTTCGTCAATACCGCATCGGCCTTGGCCCGGTCGCCGTATTCGGCGCCAGCAACTTCCCCCTGGCGTTCTCTACCGCAGGCGGCGACACCGCGTCGGCACTGGCCGCCGGTTGCCCGGTGGTGTTCAAGGCCCACAGCGGCCACATGGCCACCGCTGAACTCGTCGCCGAGGCCATCCTGCGCGCCGCCGACAAAACCGCCATGCCCAAAGGCGTGTTCAACATGATCTACGGCGGGGGCGTGGGCGAGTGGCTGGTCAAGCACCCGGCGATTCAGGCCGTCGGCTTCACCGGCTCGCTCAAGGGCGGTCGTGCGCTGTGCGACATGGCGGCTGCGCGTCCGCAACCGATTCCGGTGTTCGCCGAGATGTCGAGCATCAACCCGGTGATCATCCTCCCTCAAGCGCTGGGCCTTCGCAGCGAACGCATCGCGTCGGAACTGGCGGCGTCCATCGTTCAGGGCTGCGGGCAGTTCTGCACCAACCCCGGTCTGATCATCGGCCTGCGCTCTCCGGCTTTTACTGAATTTCAGAAACGCCTGGCCGCACAGATCAACGATCAGCCGCCGCAGACCATGCTCAACACCGGCACGCTGGGCAGCTACAGCCGGGGCCTGAAAGCCTTGCACGCTCACGCGGGCATTACGCACCTGGCAGGCAGCGAGCAAAAGGGCGATCAGGCCCATCCGCAGCTGTTCAAGGCCGACGTCCGCCTGTTGCTCGAAGGCGACGCGCTGCTGCAAGAAGAAGTCTTCGGCCCGACGTCGATTGTGGTGGAAGTGGCCGATCAAGCGCAGCTCAACGGCGCCTTGCGCGGGCTTCACGGCCAACTCACCGCGACGCTGCTGGTCGATGGTGACGACATGCAGCGCTTCAGCGAACTCACTGCGTTGCTGGAGCAGAAGGTCGGCCGGATTCTCATCAACGGCTACCCGACCGGCGTGGAAGTGGTGGATTCGATGGTGCACGGCGGCCCGTACCCCGCCACCTCGGATGCCCGCGGCACCTCGGTCGGCACCCTCGCCATCGACCGTTATCTGCGCCCGGTTTGTTTCCAGAACTACCCCGACAGCGCCTTGCCCGACGCCTTGAAAAACGCCAACCCGCTGGGGATTCAGCGGTTGGTGGATGGAGTGAATACCACCGCTGGTCTTTAGCGTGGCTTGAAACTGTGGGAGCGAATTCATTCGCGAAGGTGGGTCAGGCAACAGAGATGTATCGCCTGTACCCGCTTTTCGCGAATGAATTCGCTCCCACAGGATCGTGCCCAACCCGATAAACCGTTCGGCTCGACGATCCCGACACCCCATAAAAACAAACGAGGTGCGCCCCATGACCGCCAACGCCATACCGCTGGAACAGCTCGACACCGACGCGCTGGAAGACAGCATTTACCGCAAGGTCAGCTGGCGCATCGTGCCGCTGTTCATCTGCTGTTTCCTGTTCGCCTACCTGGACCGGGTCAACATCAGCTTCGCCAAGCTTCAGATGGCCAGCGATCTGGGCTTCAGCGAGACCGTCTACGGCCTCGGCGCGAGCCTGTTCTTCGTCGGTTATTTCCTGTTCGAAGTGCCCAGCAACGTGCTTTTGCACAAGATCGGCGCGCGCATCTGGATCGCCCGGATCATGGTGTCCTGGGGCATCGCCTCGGCCTGCATGATGTTCGTGCAGACCGAATTCTGGTTCTACACGCTGCGGTTTCTGATTGGCGTGATGGAGGCCGGCTTCGTCCCCGGCGTGCTGTATTTCTTCACTCAGTGGTACCCCGGCACACGACGGGCGCGGGTCAATTCTTACTTCAAAAGCTCCATTTGCCTGTGCGGCATCGTCGGCGGTCCTATAGCCGGGCTGATCCTCGGCCACTTCGACGGCGTCATGGGCCTGGCCGGCTGGCGCTGGCTGTTTCTGCTGGAAGGCATTCCGTCGGTGATCCTTGGCGGTGTGGTGTTCTGGCTGGTCAAGGACCGTATCGAAGACGCCCCTTGGCTCAGCGCTCAGGAGAAGCAAATCGTCCTGTCGCGCATGGCCAACGAGCCCAAGCCCGTCGGGGCGCAGAAGGTCAAAGACATCTGGAAACACCCGACCACGTACGTGATGTCGGGGATCTACCTGTGCCTGGTCATGGCCCTGACCGGCCTGCTGTTCTGGATGCCGCAACTGATCAAAAGCGCCGGGGTGCTGGACACGATGGACATCGGTCTGCTGACGGTCATCCCGTACGTAGGCGCGGTCATCGGCAACCTGCTGATCGGCGCCAGTTCCGACCGTCACCGCGAGCGCCGCTGGCACATGGCAGGGTGCGCCACGCTGACGGCACTGGGCTATCTGGTCTGCGCGCTGTTCCCCGGTCAACTCACGCCGCTGATGATCGGCATGACCCTGATCATGACCGGCATCATCGCCTGGATGCCGATCTTCTGGACCATCCCGCCGCGCTTCCTGAGTGGCATCGCCGCTGCGGCGGGGATCGCCCTGATCAACTCGCTCGGTCAGTTGGGCGGTGTCATCGCGCCGTTCATGGTCGGTCGGATCAAAGACCTCACCGGCACCGCCACCCCGGCGCTGTTCGCGTTGTGTGCCGTGAGCGTATTGGCGATTGCGCTGATCGTCTGGGGCATTCCGGCGCGGTATTACGCCAAGGATGCGCAGCAGGAGTGATTGAGCTGCAAGCGAGCAGTCGCCTCGATTGTGCCGGCTGCATGCTGAACCTGTGGGAGCGAATTCATTCGCGAAGGTGGATCAGGCAACAGAGATGCATCGCCTGTACCGGCCTCATCGCGAATGAATTCGCTCCTACAAGGAAGTGGCGCAACCCCAGATCCCTGATTCGCCCACCCTGACGCCTTTTGACCTATCATTCGCGCTTTCATCCGAAGCGAACCCTTGCCATGACCACCACACCCCAAACCCTGCGCGCTGCCCTGCAAACCGCCCTGACGTCCCAAGCCATGCTGGAAGTCGACGGCCTGCACGCCTTCGAATTCACTCTGGATGAAATGCTGCAGATCGAAAGCATGGACGGCCGCGAGCGCAAGGTCTGGCGCTTTTCCCTCGCTCAGGTCGACGCTGCCGAATTCGACAGCGCCCTGCAAAGCTGGGTCATCAACGACGGCAACGCCGACCATCGCATTCTGGTGCTCGAAGCGTTCGCGGCCGGCGATGATGAAGAAGACGAGTAACGCCTGACGCCGCAGCCCCCTGTAGGAGCTGGCTTGTCCTGCGACCGGCGACGGAGTCGTCGTAAAACTGGAATATGCGGTCTGCCTGATCCACCGCGTTTGCCGGATCTACGACTGCTTCGCAGCCGGTCGCAGGACAAGCCAGCTCCTACAGGTACCGAGGCAGGTACAGGTACAGGTACAGGTGCAGGTACAGGTACAGGCCTGCATCGGCAACTACTGCCACCCAACCGCTGTCATAGACCTGATTCTCGCGTAAACCACGCGCCAATAATGCCAACAAGAGATCAGCCCACATGACACCCAGAATCCTGCCCTGGCTGGCCCTCGCCAGCAGCCTCACCGTTTTCACCGTTCAGGCCAAACCCATGACCGATTACGACGTGCTGGTGGGGGCTTACACCGCCGGTGCCAGTGAAGGCATCTACCGTTATGGCTTCAACACTCAGACTGGCCAACTCGACGCCAAGCCTCGGCAGGTCATCAAAAGCGAAAACCCCTCCTGGCTGACCCTGTCCAAAGACCAGCGCCACCTGTTCGCCGTCAACGAAAACGGCCCCGGCCAGACCGACGTGGTCGGCAAGGTCAGCAGTTTCGCCATTGATCCCACAACCCATGCCGTCTCGTTCATCAACCAGATCGACAGCAAAAGTGATGAGCCGACCCACTCGAACCTCAGCGCCGATGGCCGCTTCCTGTTCGTCGCCAACTACGCCGTGCACCCCGATCCCGGCGGCTCGCTGGCCGTGGCTCCGGTCGGCAAGGATGGCAAGTTGTCCCCCGTGGTGCAGACCGCCACCCACGAAGCCAGCAAGGTTAACCCTGAGCGCCAGGCCTCGTCCCACGTCCACTCGGCCGTGCCCACGCCTGATGGCAAATACCTGATCGCCATGGACCTGGGCGCCGACAAGATGTTCGTCTTCAACTACGACGGCAAACAGTCCCAGCCCCTCAAGCCCGCGAAAACCCCGTCTGTTGACCTGCCACCGGGCAGCGGCCCGCGCCATCTGCTGTTCAGCAAGGACGGCAAACACGCGTGGCTGACCATGGAAATGAGCGGTCAGGTCGCGGTATTCGACTACCACGACGGCGCCTTTAAACGTACGCAATTGGTCGACCTTGCCAAGCAGGACGGCCAGCAATACCGCGCCGCCGGTGGCCTGCACACCTCGCCGGACGGCAAATTCCTCTACGTCGCCAACCGCGGCGACATCAACGAACTGCTGGTCTTCAGCATTAACGCCGGTAATGGTCAGCTCAAGGAAATCCAGCGCCGTTCCGTGGAAGGCAAGGAACCCCGTGAGTTCGCCTTCGACCCCAGCGGCCGCTTCCTGCTGATCGCCAACCAGAAAAGCAACCAGATCGTCACCGTCCGCGTCGACCCGAAAACCGGCGTTCTGGGCGATACCGTGCAGAAAGTCGACTTCGATTCCCCCTCCGATTTCCGCTTTCTCACGCATTGACCTCGCGCAAGTGACACCTTGACGCACCCTCCAGCCCTTTGAAATCAAGGGCTGGAGCCATCTATTAATTGAATTGATAAGGGCTAGTGGCAGAAAAGATTTTTTCTGAAAGCTCCTCGGGCGTAACTTTCATTCCACGGCCAAGACGGTCAAGACTTGAAACGAAACATCAACACCGAGGTACACATCATGAACTTCAATCTCTTCTCCATCATCGCCGCGTCTGCCATCTCCGCCACCGTTGCATTGCCAGCCAGTGCCAGTGCCGAAGTGACAGAGAAAAAAATCAGTTCGACCCAGAGCTACACCCCGAAATACCTGCAACAAAGCGCCAACTTCTACGCAGCTCTGGATCATAAGACCCAGCAATGAATAGAACTCTCGACGTAAATCCATTCCCCGTTAATGAAGAAAGTATTCAATGCCGGGGAATGGATTTGTAAGAAACACCGCGGTACCGCTTCACATTGCTCGACATTGAAAGAACGCTTTCGCGAGCAACTTCGCCGTTAACAGGTTGATGCGACCCACTGACCACTGAGTGTCAGACCATGCATCAAATGCCGGCGAGCTTGCTCGCGAAAGCGTTGAATTCCCTCCCTTTGGTCCCCGTCTGCTGAATAAGCGATGGGGATTTTTTTATGCGTGAGCATTATCAGAAATCCAGTGCATAACTGATTCCTACCGTTCGGCCCTGAGCGTGCGTAAAAGGCGCACGAACGGTGGCTTGGCTGAATAGCGTCTGGTACTGACGATTGTTCACGTTATAGATACCGCCTTCCATACGTCCCACCGGCAGTCGGGTCGAACCCAGAAGATCAAACAGGGTGTAACTATCAATGGAACGACCATTATTGTCTTTGGCGGCGGCGTCGTAGTTGGCGAGATGCAACGCTTGCAGACGGATGGAGTAACGGTCGGGCGCATATTCGGCATAGACCGTTGTTTTGGCCGGTGACACGCGCGTCGCCGGCAGGTCGATCCATTTGCCCGCCTGGCGTGTTTCCCCTTTTACCCACGAATAGGTCCCGCCCGTATTCCATACGTCACTCAGACGATAGGCCACATCGGTTTCGATTCCTCTCACGCGTTCGTTCTGGTTGATCAACCTCAGCACGCGGTCCCGCGCGTCGTAGAACTGGGTCACGTCGGAGGTGTTTTCATAAAACGTTATCTGGGTGCGCCATTTGTCCCCATTCGCGCGCCAGCCCAGTTCATGGCTGTCGACCTTCAACGCTTGGGCATTGAGTTGGCTGATGTCGTAGGTGCTGCTGACGTCACGCAAATAGCGCTGAATATCAGGGAATGAAAAGCCTTGGCTGAAGTTGGCGAAAATTTCCTGGGTCTCGCCCAAGCGGTAAACAGCACCCAAGTTGTAGAGCGTGGCATCGTACTTGAGCGTTTCACCCGGCAAGGTCGACCAGCGTCCGGTCCGAACGATTTCGCCATAAGCGATGCTGTCTCTGACCTGGCTCTCGATCCACGCACGGCGCACGCCTCCTCGCACGGTCCAGTCGCCCAGATCAAAGGAGACCTGGCCGAACAGTGCCTTGGTGGTGGTTTCGAGATCAGGCCCCAGTTCAAAAGTGGTGCCGGTCTTGCGGTAGGTCAGGCCATCGACGGTGTACTGATCACCGCGCTGTCGGGACCTTTCGTGATCGTAGTCGGCGCCCCACACCAGATGCCCGGTAACGTTACCGAGGATGGGCAGGGCGGTTTGAATGGCGGCTCGCAAGCCGTACACATCCTGCACGCTGTTGTTATCGGAAACGCCAGCTTTGCCACGGCGAAGGTCGGGGAAGAAGAGCGCATCGGCGCGCCGCCAGTAGCTTTCCAGCTGCAGACTCTGTTCGAAAAAATTGCTGTCGCTGTAGTCCAGATTGATGGCTTGATTGCGCGTATGAGGTTGATCTCCGAGGATCAGGCCTTTAACCGCCACGGCCTCATCCCGATTTTTCGGGTCTTTGCTGTAACGGGTTTTTTGCTGGTCCTTGTAGTCCTGCAGCGACAGCCTCAATGCGCGTTCAGCATCCAGTTGATAGCCGAATCTGGCCTGCAGGTCATAGGTCTCGGTGTCTAGATTGCTGCCCTGAGAAGTGTCCTGCGCAATGCGCTTGCCGTTGCCGTCGAACTGATCGTTGCGTTGTGTCAGTGCAGCCGAGAGATACCCGTCCCAAGGGCCTGCACGGCCCGTCACGCTTTGAAAGGCTTCGTAGGCAAAACCCTGCGACTGCAGGTTATTGGCTGCGCTGATGCCCACCTTGCTGCGCAATCCGAGCGTCTCGCCCTGATTGCGTTTGGTAATGATGTTGATGATTCCGCCCGACGCCCCTGCACCGTAGATGCTACTGGCGCCAGAGATCACCTCGATTCGTTCGATGCTCTCGGGAGAAATACTGTTCAGTTGCCGGAAGTTGTCTCGCGTCGAGTTCTGCGATACCCCATCGATCAACACCAGCAGGCTGCGACCTCGCAATGTCTGGCCGAAATTGCTCATGCCACCTGTGCCCGGCGCAAGTCCTGGCACCAATTGCCCGACGATGTCCGACACCCGACGCCCCGCAGTGCTCTGCTGACGAACCTGCTCAGCATCGATGACCTGCACCGACCCCGGAATCGACGCGATGCTTTCCCGGGTCCGTGTCGCGGAAACCACGACCTCGGAAAGATTCAAGGTGCCCGATGGATCGGTGTTTTCGTTTTGCTCGGCAGCCACAGGCAGGGTTACAGAGCCGAACAAAGGCAGCAAAAAAGTGAGTCGGGGTTTTGTCATTGTCAGGTTTTTCCAGTTGTTGAAGAATAACGAGGGCAGATAGCAGCTGTGTGCGTGGCGCGAATGGCTCGAACCGCCAAGGCCGCGATGACGTAGGTCGATGCAACAAGCCAGAAGCTGTTGAGCAGGCCCATGAAGCTCATGCCGATGCCGCCGACGAGCACACCTGCAAGGGCGCCAGCTTTGGCTGCGCTGTTGCCCAGGCCCAAGGCGAAGCCATGGCGGGGTTGCGGCAGGGTGCTCGCAATCAATGCGTAGGCGACGGGGAGTAGTGCGCCTTGCCATACGCCCCAGAGCAGTCGACTCACCACGAACGTCAGCCACTCATTGGCCAATGCTCCAATAGCGACCGTCAACGCGCTTAGCCAGATCACCCACTCGATGACCTGAAGGACTTTGGGCGGTTGCCATTGATCAAAAAGCCGACCCCAAAGGGGGGCCGATAAGGCGAGGGATGCCGCGCTCACGGCGTAGGTGATGCCGATCAGACTAGGTGTCGCATGCAGAACCTGCGTGACGTAGAGCGCGTAGAAAGGCTGAGGCATGACCTTCGCGGCTTGAATGAGCACGATGATCAGAAGCAGGGCGCCAATCCATCCCCGGGGAAGCGGTGTATTGGGTCTATGCGATGATTTGGATCGGTCGCTTGTATCAGGAAGCCTGAAACTGACGAGTGCGCAACAGGCGCAGAGTACCGCCGCGAGATGGCACAGCACTGCAAAGCTGTAGGACTCCATCAGCCAGCCCCCGACCACGGGACCTGCCAGCGATCCCACGGCCGTGGCCGATTGCAGCTTCGTAATCGTACGTCCCTGCCCATTTTGGAGGTTCAGGCTTAGTGCATAAGCCTGTGCGGCGGCCAGAAATCCGGCGAGTCCGCCTTGTGCCATTCGCATGACGATGAGCAGCCACGGGTCTGTGACCAGGCCCGCAAGGCTCTGGCAGATCGCTAATGCAATCAATGCTCTGATGAGCATCAGCTTGTGGCCTACCCGATCGCCCAGCCGCCCCCAGTAAGGCGTGAAAATCATGGCGGTCAGCATCGGTCCAGCATAGACAAGACCGGCCAGTAGCCCGCTGTAGTCCTGATCGTGGGGGCTGAGGAGTGTCTGCATATGCAGTGGCCAGAATGGGCCGCTCATTTCCATGGCTCCCATCGAGATCAACTGAATCAGCAACAGTGCTCGCATCACGCGTTGGTCAGCGCGCATGGCGTTCGTGGTTCAGAGGATTCTTGAGGCGCCTGACGATATCGATGGGGCTGTCCCTCAATCGCATTCGAAGAAAGGATTTTGCGGGCCAGTCATTGACCAGCAATGCCTCACGCTCTGCATGCCAACGTCCAGGTTCGGTGCGTTCTTTAAGGTCGTCGAAACAACAGTTAACGTGGGCGCTGAGGGCTTCCCAGAGATCGGACTCCGTCAGTTCCCAGTGCCGAGAGATCAACAGAATCAGCTCACCGAAATGGCACATGAAAGCGGTGTGCAGCAATTTATCCCTGACAAAGCCGGTGTCTTCATACAGTGTCATTGCCGGATCTTTGAGCAGCAGGTCAAAGCCTCGTTGATGCAGGGTTTTTCGGTCGATCCGGATGTCACCGAAATCCCGCAGCAATAAGCGGGAGGGCTGTCCGTTTACGTCCATCACCATGAAGCTGTTTTGTTGATGGGCTTCAAAGGCAATCCCATACAACAGGTACATCGCCATGAGCCCCGGAAGGGCGGCATAGAGGTAACGGTCTAGAAAGTCGCTCGCCGCCTGAGGGCTGTCATTGCCCTCTGAGAGCAAAATCCACTGACGCAGCAAAGGTTCATCGCGGTGGTCGGGTGCGAACAGACTTCCGACAGGGACAGCTATTTCGCCGGGGTTCAGCAGGTCATTCGGATTGGTTCGGTAAAGCACCGACAGGTGACGTTCACGATCATCCGATGGTCGATGGGATTTGAAGTGCAGCCCGAGACATTCAGGGACAAGGATGAGCGTTTTCTGAACTTGAGGTTCAGCATTGAGGATGCGCATCAGCAGCGCCGACACTCTGGGCCCCATGCACGCAGACCTCGGGGACAGGGTGCGCTGAACGCTGGTCAGGCGCAGGCCCACAGGCAGTTTGACCATGGGAGCGGTTCGGCTCGCCTCAGGTAAAACAGTCCTGAATGACATGGTGGGATGTGCTGTGAATGCCTTTATCCGGGACATCACGAGCAGGCGGTCACGGAGTTCATCAGCGAAGAGTGATGGGAGTGTTTCGCTCGCCTGCCAAGGATGGACAGGGAGCGGGAAGTAATCGCTGGCATTAAGGCCTTGTGCGTGAAGCAGGCTATCAAGTTTGTGCAGCGGCTCAGGAAACCATTGGGCTAACCAGTCTCTATACTCAGGTGATCCGGGCAAGGATTCGATATGGATAAAGTCTCTGTGCACGGCGCACAGAATGACTTCAAAACGGGCGTCGAACTCTGGGGAGTAATCGATCACTTGGCGGGGTGACAGTCCCAGTTTCGTTTTGTAATTGGGATGCCAAGGGTGTCCGGTTGTACCCCATTGCTCCAGAACGAGGCTGGTATTGACGGCAGGTGTATCGCGCAAGTCGGCAAGGAATGAGTTTGAACCGTGCTCACGCGAGGACGCGGCCAAACGTCTGCTCCAAGCGTCGTGAAACGCCACGCAGAGGATGTCGTTCATGAAGCTGTTATCGATTTCGGCAGACAGGCGCGTCAAAACGTCTGCATCTGCGATGTCATCTGAGACAGCTAGCACATACTCCAGAAGTTCTGAAGGCAGTGTGATAGGGGATGCAGGCTGCCCCTTGTGATGAATGAGTACCCTGCCACCTAATGACCAGGCACTCATTCGGTGATCAATCAGATCCTCGAATACAAGTTCGGTAGTAGAAGTTAACGGTAATGAGCGATTGCCATCTGGTAGCAGTGTAAGTGTATTCGACTGAATTATCCCTTCTCTTAACATTGCTTGTGTCAAACGTTGCAAGGCTCGTTGTGATGATTTTTGAAGCGCGATAGTGACGTTTTCTTCGGTGATGCAGTGATGCATAAAAATGGAAGAGTTGATCCCATGCCTTAAATGGGACGTTACGTTTTCAGGTATTAAAGCGCGTACCGTGCTCACATCCGAATCCTTCGATGATCACAATCAATACCTCCCATGATCGTCAGGGGATGATAATGATTATTGTTGGCTCTGAGGGGGCGCAATTTATTCTGATGCGTAGTGATTTTCTGTCATCCTCGTCCAGTCTGGGTTGAAGGGCATTTCTGACAAGGCTGTGGGACGTGATTAAAGCCATGCTTGCTCGGTATTAACAGTGCTATTAGTGCCGCGCTATCGGCTTTATTGAAGAACTCAATAATCAACCCAATCGATCTTTTGAATCGCTGCACATCGTTTTTCATTAATAACAACTCCGGGCATTCTGGCCGCCAGAAAAGAGACATCCCGGAGCTTACTGTCATGGCCACTGCCATTCTTCATTCACTTAAACAAGGCGCTTATACCGCCATCGCGTTGTATGTTGTTTTCATCGCAGTGGTCACAATCGTCAGCCTGAATCCACAACTGAGCACGCCCACTTCGGCGTCCGCGCAATCGTCTGTCGTTGCACTTGAGCGTGCGACAGATCAGGCGAAGGGGCGTGCGTCGTGAGAGGCGCGAACTTCTGGGTGATCGTGTTTTTTGCCGTGATCAACAACGGTTGCTCGCTGCTGGGGTTTGGCGACGGTTCAGTGGGCGGCGTGGCGCGGAGCATCGAGTTCAAGACCGAAGTCGCGCAGGACATCGAAATGCTTCGGTCGCAGAACCTCAACGCAGGCAACCCGCCGCCGAAGCATGGCGAGCTGTTTTCGACGATTTTTGAGTGGCGGACTGTATGACGGCGCAGCCCCCTGTAGCAGCCCGGATTGCCGGCGGTGGCGTCTGAATGATCGCCCCCGTCGAGCGCGTTGTTTTCCGCCGTGTAGGCCATCGACAACGTCGGTGTAGGGGCTTTCCGAAAACTTTGTGATCAGGCCTTTTTCAACATCCTGTTTGATGACATCCCCAAACGTTGAAATTACTGTCCGGCTTCTACTGGCCCGGAAAGGACACCGCGCAGCGGCAATCCTTTCAAAGCAAGGAGCTCGACGTGTCACAACCCTATGCATTCGTTAACGATCAAACCCGGCACTATATTCACCTTAGAGATCATCATCTCGCCCTCTCCATGAGCGCTCGTTCGAAGCTCGATCAACTTAATCCCTTTTTACGAAATGGCATGGTGATGCCAGGGGAGATTGTGGTCGTCAGTGACGGCTCGACGCACCTGTGCACCCCCGAAGAAACGCAGTTGATGGAGCTGGCCTCGCAGGTTCGCGGGGCGATGATTGGCATGACAAACCATGAAAGTTACGTCATGACGCACAACTTCGACCTGCTGCAGAGCGTGATGTCGTACGGCTCGATCGGTATCGGAGCCACCACAGCGGCGTGGAGCAAGCATCTCAAGGCACTGGAAGACTTGCTCAAACAGACCGAGGCCCTGCATCAGAAGTGGCGGGCTGGAGGGGTGACCAACGATCAGTTCTTTGCCCAGCGCCGTGCGCTGTTCTCCCGGATGCAGGAGAGTCTGAAAGGCATTGGCCGCTTTGGGTCGGGCCTGAACAGCCAAGGCAAGATGAAGCAGATTTTGGGTATTTCCACCAAAAGCTACCTGCATACCGGTGACATCAGAGGCTATGCCAGCAAAGTCAGGGGCGTGACCAAAATGGCGAGTGCGATGAGCAAGGGGGCTTACGTGGGTGTTGCCCTGGACGTTGGCGTAGGCGCACTGGAGATTAAAGAGGCTTGTTCTACTGGGCGGGAAGAGGAATGTACTCGGGCGAAGTATGTGGAAACCGGTAAAGCTGCGGGTGGAATATTTGGGGCGTGGGCCGGAGGAGCAGTCGCAACAGCAGCCGGTCCTGCCATCTGCGTTGGGCTTGGAGTCGTGACCGGTGGAGCCGCTTTAGCGGGTTGCGTACTAGTGGCGGGTGCAGGTATGGCGTGGGGAGGGGGAACAGTGGGGTCGGTGATTGCAGAGGACTTAACTTTTTTGCTCTACGAGGCAGTCAATGGGCGTTAATTTCATTCTGAATTGGAGCATGGCGTTTGGCATGCTTCTCTTGATTGTCGATGCGGCCTTGCTTTTGTGGGTCGTACTTTTCAGAGTTGAGCAAATTGAAGACGCACTCGGAAACAGCAAAATCAATGTCGAGGCTAAACGACTAGGGAGTAACACCGGTTTATTAGGCCGTCAGTACCGACTGGGACTTGCAACGAGCGTGATGCTTTTCAGCAACATGTATATCCGAAAGGGCCTGGTTGATCCCGACGATGTGAAGAATATGCCCATCCACTTGAAACGCTGGGCCGTAATCCCCCATGTGGCAGCTGCGGTGTTGCTCCTGCTGTTGTTTTTTCTGGCACTCATGACTGGAAAAATTTAGCGAGGCCGATCTCAAGGCCCCCCGCGGGTAAGCCGCGCTGCTGCGGGGGCTATACCGATTTGGCCATCGCCTTCACAAACAACGCCGATTTCAGAAACCGCTTCAACCACCCCTGCAACTTCGGATACTGACTCTGCCAGAACCACTCTGGATCGACGTAGCAGAACTGCCGCACGAACGGCGCCAGGGCGGTATCGGCCAAAGTCAAACGGCCGGTGATCAGAAAGTCCCGTCCGCTCAGCAATCCCTCCAGCCTCCCCAGAAACACTTCCCCCCGCGCGCGGTATTCGGCCTGAGTGAACTCCGGATAACGCACGGCGTACTTGTAGCGATCCAGATCAGTCTTGAACGAGCCGTCGTTTTCCGCGATCAACTCAGCGATCTGTCGCTGCGCCTCGGGATCGGACGCCATCGACCAATCGTCCGGGTCGTTCTGCGCCAGCGCCCAGCGCATGATGTCCAGGCTTTGTTCCAGCACCTGATCGTCCAGCACCAGAACCGGCACGGTGCCTTTTGGCGAGCGTTCGAGCATTTCCGGCGGTTTGGCCTTGAGGCTGACTTCCACGGTTTCGACCGATACGCCGGCATACGCCACGGCCATGCGCGCTCGCATGGCGTAGGGGCAGCGGCGGAAGGAGTAGAGCAGGGCGGCCATCAGGTGACCTCAATTGTGCTGAGGCCGTTGCCCTGACGGCGCACTTGAATCTGCACCGGAATTCGCTCGTGCATTTCCCGCACGTGGGAAATCACCCCGACCTTACGGCCTTGGGCCTGCAAGCCATCCAGCGCATCCATCGCCAGTTGCAGCGATTCAGGGTCGAGACTGCCGAAGCCTTCGTCGATGAACAGCGACTCAATCTTCAACGTGCTCGACGCCATGGACGCCAATCCAAGGGCCAACGCCAGAGAGACGAGGAACGTCTCGCCCCCTGACAACGAATGCACCGAGCGCAGTTCGTCGCCCATTTCCGTGTCCATCACCAGCAGGCCGAGCATGCTGCCGCCGCGCTTGAGGCGGTAGCGGCGCACCAGTTGCTTGAGCTGGGCGTTGGCGTGATGGACCAGCAAATCGAGGTTGTAGGCCTGGGCGATCTTGCGGAATTTGTCGCCCTCCGCCGAGCCGATCAGCGTCGCCAGACGGCCCCAGCGCAGGTATTCGTCGTGGGCTGACTTAATATGTGCTTGCAACTCGCTGTTGGCAGTGCGGCGACGTTCGTCTTCGCTGATCTGCGCACGAAGGTCGGCGCACAGTTGGTCATGGGTGGCCGTTTGGGCCTGCGCTTCGGCCAGTGCCGTCGCCAGTTGTTCGGCATCGCTGATGTCGCTGTGCTGCGCCTGATGTTGCTGCCACTGCGCCTCGCGTTCCTGCACCAGCACCTTGCTCTGTTCCAGCGCTTTCTCGCTCTGTTGCAAGCGTTGGCGCAACTGGCTGACCGCCTCGTCGCTCAGGCCCAGCAGGGTGTCGAGCGCCGCATCGTCCAGTTCCGTGTGCTGATTGCGCCACTCGCCGATCTGGCGCGCCAGATCCGTCACTTCCTGCTCCAGCGTCTGCAAGCGTTGCTGCTCGCTGTCCCGTTCGGCGGTCAATTTGATCGACTCGGCACGGGCCTGCTGCAAGGCGTCTGTGGTGGTCGCCTGTGTCTGGCGCGCCTGATCGACGGCCTGTTCCAGATGCTGTTGCCACGCTTCAGCGCTGGCCTGTTCGCCAAGGATTTCCTGCAAACGTTGCTGGACGGCCTGCTGTTGCTGCTGGCTGGCGTCGAGCCGTTGTTGCAGTTGTTGATGCTGTTGAAGGCGACCCTGTTGCGCGAACTGTTCACGTTCGATTTTCTGCGTGCGCTCACTGTGTTCCTGCTGCTCTTCCTTTTGCTGGTCGAGTTGCTGGACGCGCGAGGCGATGTCGTTGTCCAGCTGGATAAACGATTCGGTCGCAGATTCACGCCACAGCGGCAGGCTCTCGGCAGGCAGCAGCGGTTCGAACTCCTGCAACGCTGTTTCAAAGGTCTGGTTGTCGAGCGAGATATTCCGTTGTTGATCGTCCAGCTGTTTCATCGCCTGCTGGCTGGCCTCCCGCGCTTCCTGCACCTGATGTTGCAGGGATTCGGCGTCGCGCTGCACTTTCAGCAAACGGGTCTGGCGTTGCTCGGCGGCGAGGATGTCCTGCGCCAGCTGATGCAACCGCTCGCTCAGCCAGTCGCTGCGCTGGGCCTCGGGTTGCTCCAGCAGACGCGGATGCAGCGGGTGGGCTTCCAGCTCGGGTGCCAGTTTCTGAAGTTGCTCGCCGAGCTGATCCAGCTGGGGCTTGGACTGCTTGAGCTGGTTGTTCAGCTCCAGCACCTCGGCGCGCAGTTCGGCCAAGGTTTCGCTGAGCTGACTGACCTTCAGGCGCGCCGCCGCTTCTTCGCCGTCGTCATGGCCGGACAGCGCTTGCAGCAAGGCATCGGACTGGTGATACGGGTGATCTTCGCTGCCGCACACCGGGCAGGGCTGCTGGTCGATCAACTGATCGCGCAGTTGCTCGACGCTGGCGCTGCGGGCCAGGCGCTGCCGTTGCAGCAACTCGACCGTGACGTTCAAGGCCTGTTGCGCGGCTTCGTGCTCGCCCTTGAGTTGCAGGCCTTTGGCGATGCCTTGCGCGCGGCGTTCGGTGGCATGTTGCTGTTGGGCCTGCACGTCTTGCAGACGGCTGGCGATGTCCTGATGCCGCTGCCACAGGCGTTCCAATGAATCGCTGGCGCTGTGCTGCTGGCGATTGTCTTGCAACAGTTGCCCAAGGCGTTCGATCTCTTGGCTCACCGCATCGGCCTTGACCTCGGCGTCGTCATACAGCGCTTGCAACGCGCTTCGACGCTCACTCAATGCTTGCTCGGCGCGGGTCGAAGCCTGTTCCAGCGCGGGCAACTCTTCGCGGCCTTTGTTCAGGCGGGAACTGACCAGCACGAGCTGTTGCAGCCTCGGACGATAGGCCGCCCACGACTGGCCCAGCGCATCCAGCACTGCGCTGTTTTGCAGCTGTTCGGCGATGGATTGCAAACGGGCTTCAACCTGACGCTGCTGCTCGATCCATTGGTCCAGCGCCGCCTGACCTTCGTTGCTGGCGAGCTGAGCGACCTGCGCCTGCCCGCTGATCTGTTGCAGCTCGGTGTTCAGATGATTGAGCTGCACCTGTTGCTGGAAGGCTTCGTTCAGTGCGGGCCTGGCGTTTTGTTGTGCGTCCTGTGCCTGTTGCAGGGCGGCTTGCGCGGTCGCCAGTTGCGCGTCGATGTCCGTCAACGTCGCTTGGGTCTGATTGAGCTGTTCGGTCTGCGCCTGAATCCGCGCCGCCAGCGGAGCCAGTTGATCGTCGAGCTTTTTACGCTGAGCGAACAGGTGCCGCTGAGGTGTTAGTCGCTCCAGTTGGCCCGATTGCAGCCGCTCGCTGGCTTGTTGATCCCAGATCTGCTGCGCGCTGGCCAGTTGTTCATTGGCGGCCAGATGACTGTCGCGCAGGCGATTCAATTCGGCGAACCACTGCTGCTTGAGTTCCAGCTGACGCAGTTGCGCCTGACTCCATTTCAGCTGTTCCTGCGCGTCGGTGAAACGCTGTTCCAACTCGGCACGCGGCTCGGGTTCGAGGGGCGTCAGGCTCCCGGCCTGTGCGTTGAGGGTTTTCAGCGCCTCTTCCGCCTCTTTGCTTTTGACGTAAGCGCGACGGCCCAAATGGCTGTAGATCGCCGTGTCGGTGAGTTTTTCCAGCAGCTCGCTGCGCTCTTTGTCGTCGGCTTTGAGGAAGGCGCTGAACTCGCTTTGCGCGAGCATCACGGCGCGGGTGAACTGTTCGAAATTCAGGCCGAGCCGCGCTTCAAGCAAGGTTTTGTATTCGGTCTTGTTCTGGGTGCTGAGAATCTGTTCGCTGTCCAGATCGGTCAGGGTCTGGCGGCTGTTTTGCAGCTTTTTCGTGGCGTTGTCGCGAGCGCGGTTGGTCTCCCAGCGGGCGCGGTAGCGGCGTTTGTCGATGCCGACGAAATCCACCTCGGCATAGCCACTGCCGGTGCCGCGACGCAGCAGGTTGCGCGGGTCGGCGGTACTGATGTCGCCGTCGATCTCGGGCACCCGTGACTGGCCGATGTTGTTGAGCCGGGGAATAGCGCCGAACAGTGCCAGGCACAGCGCATCCAGCAGCGTGCTTTTGCCCGCGCCCGTGGGGCCGGTGATCGCGAACAGACCGGCGCTGGCCAGCGGTTCAGCGGTGAAGTCCAGTTCAAATGGGCCGGCCAACGAGGCGAGGTTTTTCAGGCGAATGGCGAGGATTTTCATGGCTGTTCGCCCTCCGGTTGTCCGTCTGCCAGTTGCACGTCCTGAAGCAGGGTGGCGAAGTCCTGCAACGTTTGTTCATCGACCTCGCTGCCGTAGCTGTCGCGCCATGCACGGCTGAACAGTTCTTGCGGGCTGAGCTGGTCCAGTTCGATCAGGTCGCGGTCGTCTTCGTCGTCCCGGGCACCTTTGCCTGCGTATTCGGCGGCGATGCGCACCAGGCGCACGGCCTTGTTTTCCAGCGCCGATTCGATCTGGTTGCGCAGGTCCGGTTGAGGTTCGTCCAGCTTCACCCGCACTTCGAGCCACGGTTGACGATCGACGTCGGCCAGCAGGTCGATGTCCGGCAGGTCCTTGAGTTGCAGCAGCAGTTCGGCCAGTGGCGCCGGACCGACCCGTTGCAGGTTGACGGCGCGGGGGATCAGCAGCGGCGTGACGCTGGCCAGTGTTCCCGCTTCGCAATCGACTTCGAGGATCTGATGCTGATAACCGATTTCCGAAAACGACAGAGGAATCGGCGAGCCGCTGTAGCGAATGCGCGTTTCGCCGTTGACCTTTTGCGGCTTGTGCAGATGGCCGAGGGCAACATAGGTGATGGTCTCGCCGAACAGGCTGGCGGGCAGGGCTTCGGCGTTGCCGATGATCAGGCTGCGTTCGGAGTCTTCCGAGACCGAGCCGCCGGCCATGTGCGCGTGGCTGATGGCGATCAGGGCCTGGCCTTTCTTGCGTTTCTGGTTGGCGGCGGCGATGAGCATTTCGTGCACCTGACCGATGCCGCGCAAGTAGTTGTCGCCCAACGCGGGGCCGGTGACTTCGGCGGGTCGCAGGAACGGCAACGCCAGGCACCAGCCGAGGACTTTGCCCTTGGCGTTGGTCAGCGGCAACAACAGGCGGTCGACGTCGAGCACGCCGTCGTCCAGCCACAGCACACGCCCCAGCGCGTGGGTGCGCAGACGCCGCATCAGCGGGCCGGGCAGTTCGATGCGCGAGCCGGAGTCGTGGTTGCCCGCGATCATCACGATGGTCAGTTGCGGGTTCTGGTCGTGGGCGCTGACGATGAAATCGTAGAGCTGTTCCTGGGCTTTGACCGACGGGTTGACGGTGTCGAAGATGTCGCCCGCGATCAGCAGCGCATCAGGTTTGCGCTCGGCCAGACGGGCCAGCAGCCAAGTCAGAAAACACTGGTGTTCGAAGTCCCGCTCCTGGCCGTGGAGGTTCTGGCCCAGGTGCCAGTCGGAGGTGTGGAACAGACGCATGGGGTTACCTTGGTTGAATAGGTCTTCAGCAGAAATGCAATCCCCCTGTAGGAGTGAGCTTGCTCGCGATCGGGCTCCATCAGACAACCCATCAGGGAAGGATGTACCGCAATCGCGAGCAAGCTCACTCCTACAGGTTTATTCACCGCTAGATGAATAGGGTATGTTCATCAAAGAGCACGAAGCGCTAGGTTCATTTCGGATACAACGGCGGCAGGCTGTCTGCGCCGTTCGGGTCAATCGGTTTTTCAATGGCGGGCAGTGCTTTCACGGCCTTCCATAAATCTTCGCCCAGCCACAGTTTGCCGGTTTCGCTGTACAGCGCGCCGTTCAGACCGTCCAGTGCATCGGACAAAGGTACGAAGCGCGCCGCCATGTCAGCAAGGGTTTCCGGTTGCTGACGCGCCCAGGCATCCAGCGCCTGACGGGTGGCATGAGGGTCGTTGGCCAGGCTGGCGCGTTTCAGGTCATCGAGCACGGTGCGCGGGCTTGGCCCGGTCTGCGCGGCGCGGGTCAGCGCCGGTTGCCACCGACCGCGCCACCAGAGGCCAAAACCCAACAGCGTGGTGAAACTGAGGATTACGGTACTCAGCTGCCACGGCCATACGGGCGGGCCGATCACGGTCACCCCCGTGGTATCGCTCACCGGCGTGTCCACCGACAATGCCGGGTTAGTGCTGACCTGCAAGGTGCGGGCGGGCAGGGCGCTGTGCTCAAGATGATCTTCCAGCGTGTTCCACCACACCACGTCCACCGCCGGAATCTCGATGGCCCCCGGACGGTTTGGCACAAGCGCTTCACGTTCTTCACGGCTGCCCACCAACCCGCGCTCGTTGACCTGATTGTTCAGCTGCGGTTGGTCAGGATAGCGCCGCAAGGCGCTCACATCGGTGGCAGGCAGCGGCGGTAATTGCGCGCTCGACAGCCCCTCAGCCTTGATCACCAGCGTGCGGGTCAGCGAATCCCCAATCTGCGTGTGCGCCGGATCAGGGCTCCAGTTCTCGCTCAGGCTAATGCTGCGAGCGGGCAGCCACGGCGTGTTGGCGGGGTAATTCGCAGGTTGCGGTTTTACCTTCAGGGGCAGCGGTGCAGACGTCACCCGCATCAGCTTGCCCGGCTTCGGGCTGGTTGCAACGGCAGGCTGGCTGGTCGCGGCGGCGGTGCTGACTTCCGGAATGTCCTGCACCATGGTTGCGCTGAACTCCTGCGCGGGGATGGTCAGGTCGCCGCTTTGCTGGGGGTACAACGCATAGCGCATTTCGATCACGCCATGGCGAATGCCGTTGATCTGCTTTTCATAGGTGCGGGTGTCGCCCAGTTTTTCGATCCGTGCATCCGGCACTTGCAACGGAGAAAGGCTGCTGTCGTCGAACAGCGAGACCGAATGATAGATGCGGACCGTCAGCACGGCCTGGGCCTGCACATAGACAGTGTCTTGATCGAGGCTCGCTTCCATGAACACCGGCGCAAGCTTCTGCTCCTGAGCCTGCGCGGACGGCTCGACCTCGACCACCTGCAGGGCAATCGGCTGACTGATCAGTTCGCCCAGTTGCAGCGGCGGAATTTCGATCGAACCGCTGTGGCGCGGCATCAACGTGATCAGCCAGCGGGTGGTGGCGTGGACGTTGCCTTCGAGGGTCGTCAGGCTGTTGAGCTGGCGGGTGTCGCGCACGTCGAAGTCGGTTTGCAATGCGGTCATGTCAGGTTTGCCGAAGAGCGTGGCGTCGTCGGACTCCAGCGTCAGCTCGACGGTTTCCCCGGTGTTCACACGCGTGCGATCAACGCTGGCCTGCAACGTCGCAGCGGGCGTGTCGGCCTGCGCCACGAGGGCGAACAGGCACAGCAGCCAGGCGATTACCACAGTGTGCACACGACTCATCGAGCTTTTTCCTGATGCTGCTGTTGTTCGTACCAGAATTTACGACGCAGCAGTTCACCGGGTTCGTCCGGGATCTGCCGCAGCCACTGTTCGAGTGCCTGACGCTGTTCGCCGTTGATCGGGCCATCGGCGGGACGGCTCGGCATGTGGGCGGGTTCATCCTCGTCCGGGGACGGCGCGTTGTTGTCGCTGGCGCCGGACATCGATTGCGCATTGCTGTTCTGGCTGTCCTCGTCCCCCGGTGTGGAGGATTGCGGGTTCGAGGGTTGCTGTTCAGGGCTGCCGGTCTGGGGGTTGTCGGCGTTGTCTTCGCCCTCGGTCTTGCCTTCGCTGGCGTCTTCAGCGGCCGCTTGCTTGTTCTGCTCCTGCATCTCTTCGATCAGCGCCTTGTTCGTGGCGGCGGCGGGGAAGTCGGGCTGGCGCTCCAGCGCCTGTTCGTAGGCGTCGAGGGCCGCATCCAGCTCCCCGCTCTTGGCCAGCGCATTACCGCGATTGTAGTGGTCGGCGGCCGTGTTGCCCTGGGCGAAACGCTGAGCGGCACCGGCGTAATCTCCGGCTTCATAGAGCGCGATGCCCTGCCACTGAATGTCTTCGAAACGCTGCGCGGCTTCGGCGGGGCGATGGCGCTGAAGCAGGTGTTGGCCCTGCTGGTCGGGGCGCTGGAACAGGTCTTTGAAGTCGAACGCGTAGCTGTGTTGCGGCATGAGCATCAGCAGCGGCAGACACAGGACCCAGCCGCGACGCCCGGCGCAGGCCGCGAGCAGCAACAATGGCAGCAACAGCCAGTAACCCTGATCGGCCCAGCTGTCGAGCTGCACGGTCTGGCCCTGGCTGCGCAGGTCGTGGGGCGCGTCCAGCAGGCCCAGTTCGTGCAAATCTTCATCGGTCAGGCGCAGCGAGGTGAAATGGCCGCCCAGTTCATCGGCGAAATCCTTGAGGCTGGCGCTGTCCAGTCGGGGCACCAGAATGCCGCCTTGGGCGTCCTTGAGGAAACCGCCTTTTTCCTGAGCGACCGGCGCGCCTTCAGCGGTGCCGACGCCGAGCAGCAGGAGTTGCGGCGCGTGCCCGGTCATGGCCTGACGAATCCCCATTCGTTCGCCGTCGTTCAGCGACGCGCCGATCCACAGCAGACGCCCGACGCCCAGATCGCCCTGCTTCAGCAGGTCCAGCGCTTTGTTCACCGCCAGATCGGCGCGCTGCCCGCTTTCCGGCATGATCGACGGCTTAAGGGTGTCCAGCAGGTTTTTGCTGGTGCCGAGGTCGTCGGACAGCGGCACCAAGGTGTGGGCGCTTCCGGCGTAGACGATGATCGCGGTTTGCGAATCGCCACGGGCTTGCAGCAAGTCGAGCAGCTTGCGCCGGGCCTGTTCGAGGCGCGTGGGCGGGCTGTCGGCAGCGAGCATTTCCGGGGTCAGCTCCAGCAACACCACCAGCGGGTCCACCGGTTTCTGGCTGGTCTGTTCGACCCGCTGCCAACTGGGCCCGAGCAGGGCGAGCAAGGCCAGCAGCCAACCGACGCTCAACGCGATCCACGGCAGCTTGCTTTCTCGACCACTGCCGCCGCGAAGCAGCGTGGCGTGGAAGGCGCTCGGCAAGATCATTTGCCAGCGGCCGACGCGTTTCTGCCGATTCCACAGGCGCCAGATCAGCCAGCCGAGCAACGGCAGCAGCAACAGCCACCACGGGCGCAACCAATGGGGCCAGAGGGCGAGCAACGACGTGATCATCGGCGCCTCCGCAAACGCTTGAAGCGCTGGCGCCATTGCGGGCCTTGGCTCAAAACAGGCTGGCGGGCCAGAAAGCGATACAGCGGGTTTTGCGGCCAGCGTTCGTGAATCACCAGCAGCACGCTCAACACCAGCGCGAACGCCAGCGGCCAATGATACAGCGCATGGGCAGGACGAGCCTGGGTCGGTTGTTGCGTCACGGGTTCAAGGGTGTCGAGGGCCTTGCCGACCTTTTCCAGTTGGGCGCCGTCACGGGCGCGGAAATATTGGCCGCCGGTGAGGTCAGCGATTTCTCTGAGAGCAGGCTCGTCGAGGTCCAGGCTCGGGTTCAGGCCGAGAATGCTGGTGGCGCCCTTGTCCGGGTCAGCGCCGATGCCGATGGGGTAGATCTTCACGCCTTCGCCTGCGGCCAGTCGCGCAGCCGTGGCCGGGTCGATTTGGCCGGCGTTGTTGGCGCCGTCAGTGACGAGGACCAGCACCCGACTCTGGGCCGGACGCAATCGCAAGCGTTTCAGCGCCAGGCCGATGGCATCGCCGATGGCGGTGTTTTTGCCCGCGATGCCGATGCGCGCTTCGTCCAGCCAGACGCGCACGGTCTTGCGGTCGAAGGTCAGCGGCGCCTGCATGTAGGCCTGGCTGCCGAACAGAATCAGGCCGACCCGGTCGCCTTTGCGGTGTTCGAGGAAGTCACCCAGCAGCTGTTTGACCAGCGTCAGACGGCTCACTTCATCGTTCTGCCAGACCATGTCCGGGTAATCCATCGAGCCGGAGACGTCCACCGCCACCAGCAGGTCGCGGCCACTGGCAGCCACCGGCAACGGTTCGCCCAGCCACTGCGGGCGCGCTGCGGCCAACAAGAGCAACAGCCAGAGCAGCACGAACGGCAATTGCCGCCGCCAACCGGGGAGGTGGGCACGTGCACGACGACCCGCGAGGCCTTCCAGTTCGCTGAGAAAACTCACCTTGAGCGCTGCTTCGCCGCTGTCCGCCACCGGCAGCACGAAACGGAGCACCCACGGCAGCGGCAGCAGGGCGAAGACCCAGGGCCAGGCGAGTTCAAACATGCTTGCGAATCCAGGTGTCGACCGACTGGGTCAGGCCGTTGATCGCCTTGTCGTCGAGCTTGCATTCGGGCTTGTAGGCGCCTTCCACCAGAATCATCCAGCGGGTGAGACCGGCGGCCGGGCAGCGGTTGTCGAGAAACGCCAGCCATTTGCGGCCGTTAAGGGTGTGGCTCTGGCTGTAGGGGTAATCGTTGCGGCAGAGGCGTTTGAGCAGGCCGTTGATCTGTTGCAGCCAGGCGCCAGCGGGCGCGCCGTCATAGGGTTTGGGCATCTGCGCCAGTTCGATGAGCGCAGCCTGACGGCGCGGGTCCAGCGGCTGTTCGGCGGCTTCGCCGGGGGCTCGTTTGGGCAGGAAGACCCGCGCCCGCCACAGCCCGTAACCCAGCGCAGGCAACAGGGCCAGTACGATCCACCAACCGGGGGCGGGCGGCCAGGCGCTGACCGGCGCGGGCAGGATCATCGGTTGCAGCTGGTCCAGCAGGCTCATTTCTGTTTCACCGGCTGGTTGGCGTTCAGGTAGTCGCGCAGTTGGTCGACCATCCCCTGCTGTGTGCTCAGCGGAATCATCAGCACCCGCAGCTTTTGCGCCAGCAGCTCCCAGCGTGCCTGACGGGCTTCGCCTTGGGCACGGTAGGTCTGGCGCAGGTCGGGGTTGAGCGTGTCGAGCTCCAATTGCGCACCGCGATCGGCGAACCGCAGCAGTCCTGCCGCCGGTAGCGCGTGATCCAGCGGGTCGGAGAGGGGCAGCAGCAACAGGTCGCAATGACGTGACAGCAGCGACAGTTGTTGTTCGGCGGATTCGGAAAGGGCCCGTTCGTCACACAGGATGAACACCAGACTGCCAGGCCGAAGCACTTCACGGGCTCGACGCAGCGCCACGCCGAAGGTGTCGCGGTCGGCGACGGCTTCCGCGTGCAAGGACTGATTGACCCGCACCAGCCGGTTGAGCAATTGCAGCAGGCTCTGTTTGCTGCGTCGCGGCTTGATTTCGTAGTGCTCGTTGTCGCCGAACACCAGCCCGCCCACCCGGTCGTTGTGCCCCAGCGCGGCCCAGCCGATTAACGCCGCCGCCTGGGCCGCTAGCACTGATTTGAACATCAGGCCCGAGCCGAAAAACAGCCGACGGCTCTGCTCAACCATGATGAAGATCGGCCGCTCGCGTTCTTCATGAAACAGCTTGGTGTGAGGTTCCTGGGTCCGCGCCGTGACCCGCCAATCGATGGTGCGTACGTCGTCGCCGGCCTGATAGACCCGCACCTGATCAAAGTCCACGCCGCGCCCGCGCAACTTAGAGTGGTGCAGGCCGATCAGCGGGCTGCGCCGACCGGGGGAGGAAAACAGCTGCACTTCCCGCACGCGATGACGCATCTCGATCAGCTCGGCAAGGCTGATACGGATGCCCGGTTGGGAAATCAGATAGGGCTGCATGGGGTCAGGCGACGGCGACGACGTCAAGAATGCGCTGAATCACGCGGTCCTGATCGATGCCCGCAGCCTCGGCTTCGAACGACAGAATGATGCGATGGCGCAGCACGTCGAAGACCATCGCCTGAATGTCTTCGGGGCTGACGAAATCCCGACCGGCCAGCCATGCATGGGCACGGGCGCAGCGGTCCAGGGAGATCGAGCCACGGGGGCTGGCGCCGTAACCGATCCACTCGGCCAGCTCGGCGTCGAACTTGGCCGGGGTGCGGGTCGCCATGACCAGTTGAACGAGGTATTCCTCCACAGCGTCGGCCATGTACAGCCCGAGGATTTCCTTGCGGGCGGCGAAAATCGCTTGCTGGGTGACGCGCCGTTCCGGTTTGGTCTCGCCATTCAACGCTTCGCCCCGCGCTTGCTGGAGAATCTTGCGTTCGACGTTGGCGTCCGGGAAGCCGATCTTGACGTGCATCAGGAAGCGGTCGAGCTGGGCCTCCGGCAGGGGATAGGTGCCTTCCTGCTCGATGGGGTTTTGCGTGGCCATCACCAGAAACAGCGGGGAGAGGTCGTACGTGCTGCGTCCGACGCTGACCTGACGTTCAGCCATGGCCTCCAGCAGCGCCGATTGGACCTTGGCCGGGGCGCGGTTGATTTCGTCCGCCAGCACCAGGTTGTGGAAGATCGGACCCTGTTGGAAGACGAAGCTGCCGGTTTCCGGGCGATAGATCTCGGTGCCGGTGATGTCGGCAGGCAGCAGGTCGGGGGTGAACTGAATGCGATGAAATTCGGCTTCGATGCCTTCGGCCAGTTCCTTGATCGCCTTGGTCTTGGCCAGACCCGGTGCGCCTTCGACCAGCATGTGGCCATCGGCAAGCAGAGCGATCAGCAGGCGCTCGACCAGTTTCTCCTGCCCGAGAATCTGGGTGGAGAGAAAGGTTCGCAGCGCGATCAACGCTTCACGATGTTCCATCGATGACGGTTCCTGGCAGGGTAGGCGCAGCGCCAAGACGGCACTGAAGCTGGGGGCGTTACTTTAAAGCATCGGAGGGGGTGCCGACTAACCGGCCAAGGGGTTTTTTCAGCGTTTCGAGACGTTTACCGGGTAAAAACCGGAAGTGTCTGACATGTTGCGGGTTTTCCGCCTGCCCCAGCGTGGCTGACCTGTAATGACTTGAATCGAGGGGCCTCGTTCGAGTGGGCCGCTGGTCCGATGTGCCCCACAGGTTTCCCTAAGCCGTGCTTAGCTTTTCACAGGGCCTTGTGACCCGTTCAAGGAAGCATCACCTCAGGATGAGTCACTGCCATGGCCAAAAAAACCGGTAAACCTGCGTCCAAGTCCGTCTCCGCGCTGGATATCCTGCTCAAGGGTTCTCAGCAGACCGTCAGTACCTCTGCGTTATCCGAACAGTTCAGCTCGGTCATGAGCCTGGCCAACGCCGGCATCCCCAGGCTGATGGAACAGAACCCGCAGATGCACATCAGCGAGGCGCGCGATCTGCACGCCCGGGCCCAGTCCATGTCGGTGGTGATCGCCCGGCAATTCCGCGAGCAGCGCCTGACCGCCTCGGTGCGTCACGCCAACCGGCCGCCGACCGGCGTCAAGGGTTTGGTAGACGGCCCGACCTACACCGACATGTTCAACCCGGACTGGGCGAATCACTGCCTGCCGGATGCCATCGAAGCCACCACGTCGCCGGTGGCGTACCTCGCCGACCTTTATCGCTACGCTAAAGACCTTGAAGCCACGGGCATACAGGACGAGGTCATCACCCTCGACCATCGTCGCCCGGACCTGAAGGATCTGATGCTGGACCACACTGCGCTGAACCGGGTCGAGCCGACCATCGTGCTGGTCAACGAGATCCTGGAAAAGTCGATTCGCAGCCACCTGGATGGCATCGGGCTCGAAGAAAAATCCGTCGATGACGCCTTGCTCGAAGCCCGCTACCCCAACGCGCTGCCATTCGAGCGTTACACCAGCCAGATCAATTACGCGCTGGGCCGCAAGGATCGTACGCTGGGGGATGTCATTCGAGCCGCCGACCCGGCCTACCCTTACTTCAAGGAACCGGGCGTCCACTCACTGCTCTCGGACACCGCATTGATTCAAGACACCGGTTTCGGTCCGGTGCAGCAGGGCCTCTTGCTGGAGGCACCGCACTTTCCCGAGGCAGGTGACGACGCTCATCCGCTGGCCAGTGGGGCATGGCGAATCAACCCACGCACGCGGGTGCTGACCAAGGCCGAGGACGACCCTGGCGCTGAAACCACCTTCTATCTCGATAATTTCGGGGTCAGCAGTTTCATCGAGCTGGCAGACACCCAGACCTTCTGCCTCCGAACCGGCCTGAGTACTGACGAGTTGGATGCGCTGCTGAGCGTCGGCGCCTATGCCACGAGCCGATCCGAGAACGTGTCGGGCGAAGGTGCTGTCGATGGCAGCCTGTCCGGTTCTGTCTACATTAACGCGGGTAAGGCGCCCGCCATGAGCATCGAAACCCAGCCTGCCGACGCCGAAAAAGGCACTGGCGCCTGCCATAACATCACCCACATGATCCATGATCGCGTCGACCGGATGAACCGCATGATCCGGTTGGCCCGCTGGCTGGAATTGCCGTTCGATGAGGTGGACCAGTTGCTGGTGGCGTCCATGCAAGGCGAGCAACGCGCTGCGCAGGCCGTACGCCGTGTGCGGGCGGATACCGCCAATCCTTGGCTGATCAGCCAGAACACCCTGCGGGCGCTGGGGCTGTTCCAGATCATGCGCCGTAAGTACGACGTCAAGGCCGAAGACTTTGCCGCGCTGCTGTATGGCCTCAATGTGTATGGGCGCGGCAAGACGCCGTCGCAGTTCGACCGCGTGTTCAATGCTCAGGCGCTGTTTTCAATCCCGCTCAGTCTCGACGACAAGCCGTTCACCGCATTGCCGGGGAACGAAGCGGAGCGGCAAAAAATCGATCACTTGTGCGCTGCCTTGGGTATTACCTTCGAAACCTGGCGTTACGTCGCCCGGGTCGTTGAGCAGACCTACGCCGGTGGAACGCTGCGCTGGTCGCGCGAATTGGTCTCGGCGTTCTATCGGCTGGTGCGCCTGCCGCGGTACGTCGGTCTGAGTACCATTGAAGCGCTGGCGCTGCTCGAACTGCTGGACGACGGCGGCAGCCGCCTGGTGGCCAAACTGGCGGGCACCACACAGATCGCCTCGTATTACGCCTCCGACAACACCGACACCCTGAGCGTGATATACGCACTGGTGGATTGCAGCGCATGGTTGAAAGAGCACAGGTGGTCGGTCGCCCAGTTGTGCAGACTGGTGTTGCCGTCTGCGACTCAGCCGGTGGCCACCGATGCAGAACAGGAGCTGTTGCAGCAGATCAATGGGCGGCTAAGAGCAGCACTAATCACCGATAGCAGCTTTGCGCAAGCTGGCGCGCCGGATGTGTCTGTGATGGCGGCGACCGATGAGCGGGGTGCGCAGGCATATGTCAGCGACCCTATCGATTGGTTCGAAGAACTCAGCAGCTTCATTGAAACCGGCAGGACAGAATCAACGGATAACGCCAGGGGACTGGTGAAATATCTGTCCAGAGAAAGCGAAGAGGTTTTCGAGAATGCTTTGAGCAGTGCCGTTGAAGACGCACTCAAACGAAACGATCTGCCGGTCGAGGAGCTGCATCCCAAGATCACCAACATGATTATGCGTGCGCGCGGCGCTCAGGAAGCCCTATTGATGGAGGGGCTGGCGGGCTATCTCAACACTTCGGCGGATCTGGCAAAGGCGTTGTTGTTCTGGGCGGACGGCAATCGATACCAACTGTTAAAGGAAGTAATGCGGGTTTACGGCACTAGTACCGCAGGTCAAGTCGCGATAGGTGATGACGTATTACTTGCACTTGAAGCTCTATCCAAACGGGCAGTGCTCGCCAATCATCTGGGGCTCAGCTCTGCCTTCATCGTTCAGTTGATCGGAGCGCCAGCGTGGTTCGGGCTCGAAGATGCTGCGCTATCGATCCAGCTTGTTTATTCCAGCACTCAATATGTGGCGCTATTGCAGCAGAGTGAGAAGAACGAGGACACGCTGCTGGATTACCTACGCTTGATAAACACACTGTGGGGCCAGGCAACTCCGGGCGATAAGCGATTGATCCGCGACAGTGCCTCAAACGTGCTGGCAGGTTTCCTTCGCTGGGGCGTGCGGGAAGTGCTGACCGTCGCCCATGAACTGAATCACGACGCTATCATCTTTTCGCTCAAGGATCTGGACGTAGTTTCAAAGGTCTGTCTGTTCAGTCGGCAAACCACTCTCGATGCCAAGGCATTGCTGGCACTTTCCCATCTGACGCCCATTAGCCCTACCGACGTGTACCGGTATGCCGCCGAAATGACGTTAAGTTGTCTTACCGAATCGCTGCAAGGGGAGCCAGCAGGAGAGGTGGGGCAAAGTGTTTCCACTACGTTGGTTGTCACGCCGGACTATCTGGTCGCAAATCGCGAGCGCGATGAGGCCGTTTACACCATCACGTTACGCGACTTCATGAATGAGCCCATTTCAGATATCAGGATTTATTGGAGCACTGATTTCGGCGAACTGGATAACCACCAGACGATAACCGATGAAAAGGGGATGACTTCTACAACCTTAAAAACCGGCACGAAGGTAGGCGCTGCCAGCGTGATTGCTCGTTATGGGTTTGGAAGTTGTGCGAAGGCTCCGCAGGTCGTCATCGGGTGTGATACCGAAACGCTCCATTTTACGGACCCTTACTACGATCGTGCGAGTGCGGCAGCTAATTATGATGAGGTTGTCGAGTACAGAGTTAGGTTAGTGGATAATTTTGGGAACGCTGGAGTGGACAGGGAAGTTGAATGGGGTACAACAATAGGCGAGTTTGTGAGGTATCACACCTATACAGATTTGAATGGGACAGCACAGGCCATTTTGCGAAGCAGGCAAATCGGTGAGGCGTCGGTCGTCGCAGGTTTTCAAAACGGTCAGAGCTACACTTATCCTCCCGTCAAATTCACCAGTGTTCCTTATTTTCAATATGTTCGATTTGATAACGCGATCGTGGAGGGTATGGAGGTCGGTATCAGTGCTCGATTGGTGGAGATAAACGACGATCCTGTGTCAGGAGCAACAGTTGAATGGCGTGCCACAGTGCCGGGCCTGGAGATAACTAGCGCTAGTACCAATTCAGATGGCGTCGCACGGAGTAGATTCAAGTCTGAGCAAGCAGGCGAGGTAGTGGTGACGGTTGCTTATGAGGGAGAAACCCAGGATAAATCCAGTGCATTAACGCCCATTCATCCAGAAGTGACTATCCGGGAGCCGGAGGCAAGTGCTGATTACTATATGGTTGAAACCCCGGACCCTATTGTTTTTAGCGCACGTGTTTGTGCGGGTGAGGTCCCCGCAGTGCGTATACCCGTCGACTGGAGTATCGACGGTGAGCCAATGGGCTCCTCGCTATCAGACACAAATGGCAAGGTCTCTTACGACGGACGGTTTGCCCTCGGTGATCATGTTGTTTCTGCAAAAGTTCAGGGTGGTAACGCATGGGTAAGTTTTGAAGTTAAGGCAGTGCCGTTTTTTAAATTTGATGTTCGTTTCGATGGTAACGGATTTCCTTTTGATGGAGTGTTAAGAAGCGGCGTAAACGCAAAAATTCTTGTCGCGGTGGTAGATAAGGATGGTTTGCCAGTGCTTGGGGTCAAATACCGTCTTGCTTCGTCCGGGGCCGATCCTCTTCTGATAGGGGTTGTTGTGGGTCAGTTGAATGAAACAGTGACGTCGAGGGAGTCGCCTCAAGAATATAATGTGAGAGGGGAGAATGATCTGGTTGTGGGGGATTTTGTACTCAAACTGGAAATGCCGCACGCGGAGTCCTCGTGGTTTGGTGAGTTTAAAAAAGCCAAGAACATGATGCCGTATCTCAACAGGTCTCCCTATAGTCAGAGCGAGGCTATTCTTAGATACGATAAGCGTGTCTATTCTGAGTGGTTTAGACGTATAAAAACTACGCTCGTTGTGGTCAGGGTTCCCGAGAGAAATGAGCAATACGATGCTCGAGTGGCTGGCATTCCTTTTAATGGGTCTTGGACCGATACAGTCGTTGAGGGAAGCTTCGCATGGAGTGGTATGCCGCCCAATACTGTTGAGTTTGAAGTTGATGATTATTTGGTTGCAGGTGGTTATGTGATTCTCGCAGGCGGCCGGTTCAGGTATCCATCTTAGCGATAAGGGGTGTGCAATGCGTAGCACAGCTTCCAATCAGCTTGACTGCGATCTTCGCGACGCCCTCGTCGCGTATTACCTCGGCCAACTCGTCCCCAACGAAGAGTCCGGCGCGCCAGACAACATCATCACCCCCGACGACCTCTACGAATACCTGCTGATCGACAACCAGGTCAGCGCCGAGGTCGACACCAGTCGCGTCGCTCAGGGCATTGCCAGCGTGCAACAGCACGTCCACGCCATCTACAACGGCATGGAGCCGGGTTTCGGGCAGATTGGCGACACGGTACAGCATCAGCAATCGATGCAGCAGTGGCAGGAGGCGATGAGTCAGTACAGCACCTGGGCGGGGTATCAGGCGCTGGTGGATTACCCTGAGAACTACCTCGATCCGACCTTGCGGTTAGGCAAGACCGAGGCGTTCGAGGCGTTCGAAGGCGAGTTGGCCCAGGCGCGGTTGACCCCGGACAATGTCCAGAAAGCGCTGGGCAATTACCTGGCGCGATTCGAAGACATCGCGAATCTGGACACGGTCTGCTGTTACATCGACGGGGTGGATTTTCGCAAGGCCGATTATTACTTCATTGGCCGTTCGCCCCGCGATCTTTCAACGTATTACTGGCGCAAGGCGGCCATTGATGTGGATGACAGCAGCACCCACGTGCCGCCGTCTGCCTGGACCGAGTGGAAAACCATCGATGTGGAGACGTCTGGTCAGGTCACCCATGTGCGGACTGCGGTGGTAGAGGGACGTTTGCACCTGGTGTGGCTGGAGCAGGTGCGCCAGGTGATGGACGCCGATGACAAACCGGTGGCGGACCGTTTCATCTATCACCTGAATGTCAGTCATCTGCAGAGCGATGGGCGCTGGAGTGCGACGATCCGTTTGCGTGAGACGACGCTGCCATCCTTCGCCACGCTGGAAAGCGGGGGACACGTACTCATTGCCGCGCATGATAGGCGTTATTTCCCAGAGCCCAGGTTGGTGATTGCGATCCTCAAGCGAGGCGAAAAGAGCGACTGCCCACCCGTCAGGATCTTGCTTGAGGTCCGTACCACGCTCTGGAAGCCTGTCTACCTCACCGATAGCCTGCCGTCGCTCGATCGCTCCTTGGCTGTCCAGTTCAACAGTGGCCCGGGCGCTGCGCAATTCACGATCACGGGTGCGGATATCCACGGCAATGTGTGGAGCGTGGAAAATGTGCGGTGGAACCAGGGCGGGGAAAATCTGGACGGTGCGTTGAACCGCTATCTCGATTTAAAGGTCAGGATTCTCGTTCCGAAAAATACCCTCACTGCCGAAGCGACCATTGTGTGCGACACGCTTTGGTACGCCTCCCAACCGAGAGGTGCACCTCCGGCGTCCGCCAAGCTCGGCTTGTGGAGAGGTACCAAACGAGCCAATTACGACATGACGTTCAACGGCGCGGCGCGTTCGCCAGCGGAGGGCATGGCGTGGCAGGGCAAGCCTGGTCTGCCCGATACGGATTGGTTGTGTGTAGGGAACCCCACCGCTTCCACCGGCATTGGTTATAACGAGTTCAACTTTGATCGCAAACAGCATTCCAGCGTGATTCCCACCTTCGTCAAAACCGACGAAGGCGGACTGTTTCTAGACCTCAGCGGTCTTGAACTACCCCACCTGCGCTACGTGCGCCTGAACACTACCTTCACCAGCGAGCTGGTGCGCAAGGCCGAGCGCTCTCTCGATGGGGCCTTGGGATGGGAAACCCAGCACACGCTGGAAACCCCGCTCCCTGAAGACAGCGCGGGCACCCGGCCACCGGTTGATTTCAACGGCGCCAATGGCCGCTACTTCTGGGAGATGTTTTTCCACGTGCCGCACTTGGCAGCCTGGCGCCTGCACCATTCGTTCGACTACGCCGGTGCCGAACAGTGGCTCAATTACCTGTTCAACCCGCAGATGCGCGTGGCGCCGTTGTTTCCGCCGCCTGACGAGGTGCAATGGCAGCCTTACTGGACATGCCGTCCGCTGGGGTTCGCCGACGATCCGCTGCGTGACGTCGCCGCACCGAGAGATCCGGACGCCATCGGCTATGGCGCGCCTTCGCATTACCGCAAGGCGATTTTCACCCTGTACCTGGATAACCTCATCGCCTGGGGCGACTCGCTGTACCGTCAGGTCACCCGCGATGCCCTCAACGAAGCCAAGCTGCTTTACGTGCGCGCAGTGTCGCTGCTGGGGCCATTGTCCAAAGGGCGCAGCATCAGCCAGTGGACGCCGATGCCGCTGCAAGACGCCGCCCGCCATGAGACCGGCACCTTCGCGTCTTTCGAGACCTCGGCCTTCGAATGGCTGCAGCAGGACACGCCCCGGAGCGCTTGCGAAGCCCCCTGGGTGCGTTTGATCGACGCGCCGTGGTTCCGCTTGCCGGTCAACACCCGTTTGCTCGATCTCTGGGAGCAGCTGGATCAGCGCCTGTACAACCTGCGCAACAACTTGACGCTCGATGGCCGTCCCATGACCCTGGCGCTGTATGAAGCACCCGCCAACCCGCTTGACCTTTTGCGGGCGCAACTGTCGGGCAGCAACGTGTCGTTGCGCCGATTGGGCGCTCAAGGCAGCATCCCGCCGTACCGGTTCGCGGTGATGTTACTCCGCGCCCGTGATACCACCGAGTCGCTCATTCGCTTCGGGGAGCAGTTGCGGCAGGCGATGGAGGCGCGTGATCGTGCGCAACAGGAAACGTTGCAGCAAAGCCACGTACTGGAACTGAGTACCTTTGTTGAACAGCTCGACACGCTGGCTATCGAGCAGGCCTTGCGCAATCTGGAGGTCAAGTCGCCGAGCGCCGAGCAGTTCAGGGCTCAGATCGCGTATTACGATGGTTTGGTGGCTGAAGACGTCAGTGAAAGTGAGCGCAGCGCCGAGGTGTTGTTCACGGGGGCCATGGCGACCCGCGTGCTGGCGGCGGGGTTTCGGGGGGTGGGGCATGGTCTGGGCGCCGCGCCCAACACCATTACCTTCACGCCTGGCCCAATACCTGTACCGGTCCCGGGGGGCTGGAACTGGAGCAGCCCGTTCTGGAGTGTGGCTTCGCTGATCGAAGCCTCCAGCATTTACAACACTGACAGCGCCGATGCGTTTGTGCGCGCCGATACGCACGCGCGGCGACGCAATGAGTGGACGCTTCTCAAAGAGCAAGCGCAGCTTCAGCTCGAATCGGTGCAGGCTCAGATCGAGCAGGCACGTGTGCAGATCGAGTCGGCGCGGATCAAGCACGAACGTTCGTTGATGGCCCATGAACACGCACAGTCGCTGTACGCATTCATGCAGAACCGCGCCACCAACGCCGCGTTGCATCAATGGCTGACCGGGCAGATGGCGACCCTGTATTTCCAGGCGTATGACTCGGTGCTGTCGCTGTGCCTGGCAGCAGAGGCCTGCTGGCAGTACGAAATGGGTGAGCCACAGACCACCTTCATTCCGGTCGACGCCTGGGTCGATAACCGCCATGGCCTGACGGCCGGGGAGAGCCTGAGCCTGGGGCTATTGCAAATGGAATCGGCGTTCCTGGCGCGCAACGAACGGCGCATGGCGCTGGTCAAGACGATTTCCCTGCGCAACCTCATGCAGTCGTATGAAGACACCGCCTGGGCAGAGGTCATTGCCCGTCTGCGCAGTGGCGGAACGATCCACTTCGCCTTGGCGCCTTCGCTGTTCGACCGCGACTACCCCGGCCATTATCTGCGGCAATTGGCGCAGGTGTCGGTGTCGCTGCCGGGCGTGCTGGGACCGTACGAGAATGCGCGGCTGACCCTGTCCCAATTAAGCAGCAGCTACCTGCTCAAGCCTGATCTGGGTGGCAGCAAGTACCTGTATCAGCAGGCGGGTGAGCTGGACGGTGAACACGACGACATCAACCCGCGTTACGTGATCGCCAACGCTCGGGTCAATCAGCAAGTGGCGATTTCCGGGGATCGCGAGGACTCGGGTCAGCTCACAGCCGTTGCCGGGGACGAGCGCTACCAGCCTTTTGAAGGCACGGGCGCGGTGTCCAGTTGGACGCTTGCTTTCCCTCGCCACACCAGCGCCCACCAACAGGCCGTGTTCGACGGCCTGCAGGACATCATCCTGCACGTGCGCTACTACGCGACGGACGGCGGCAAGCCATTCGCCGAGCAGATCAAGGGGCTGATTCCCGGCAAGGTCAAGACACCAGGTTCACAGGCACGGCGCAAGGCGTCGTCGGTCCGCTGACCCGGTTCACGAACATCAATGGATGATGAGGAGCGCACCATGGACCAGTCCATCATTGGGGGTCTGGAACAACAACGGCGGGATGCACTGGTGGCCTGGTACCTCGGCCAGCTGGTCCCGGAGGGCGAACGGCAGACTCGCGTGCTGACGGAAAACGATCTGTACGAATACCTACTGATCGACAATCAGGTCGCGGCTGAGGTCGACACCAGCCGGGTCGCCCAAGGCATCGCCAGCGTGCAACAGCATATTCATGCGATCTATAACGGCATGGAGCCGGGGTACGGGAGTGTCAGCCACGACACGCTGGCGCTGTGGCGTGACGGGATGTCTCAGTACAGCCTGTGGGCGGGCTACCAGATGCTGGAGGACTACCCCGAGAACTACCTGCAGCCGGCCCTGCGCCTGGACAAAACGTCCATGTTCAAGACCTTCGAGTCGGAATTGTCTCAGGCGCGATTGACCGAAGACACCGTACAAAAGGCGCTGGGCAATTACCTGCAAGCCTTCGAGACGGTGAGCAATCTTACCGTCACCGCCTGCTACGTAGACAGCACCCAGTTCCTCAACGCCGACTACTACTACATCGGGCGGCAAAGTACCGAGCCCTTCGCGTTCTACTGGCGTAAATCCCATCTCTACAAAGATGCGTCGGCCAGCGAGGCGCAGATGGCCGACTGGACCGAGTGGAAACCCATCGACACCCTTCGCGGCGCTCAGGTCAAGCATTGTCGACCTGTGGTCATGGACGGCCGTCTGTATGTGGTGTGGGCTGAAAGTGGTAAAGCAGTACTGGGCGAGGAGGGGGCGAAAACCGGAGCGTTCGAGTATTCGATCAAGCTGGCATATCGGCGGCTGGATGACAGCTGGAGTGCGCCTATTGAATTGCACAAGGGCGAGGCACCGGATGAGTTGCTCGCAGATGAGGTCACCGACTACACATTAATCAAAGGCTATCGGATGGTCGCGAGTGCGGACCAGGGCGATAGCGGGAATTTGCGACTGCTCATAGGGTTCACATCACAAGGTTTTGACGTAGACAAGGAGGTGAAGCATTACGCGGCGTACAGTCGGTTCCTCCAGCCACTGAAGGCGGACAGTGAGGGCATTGCCAGCACGTTGGTCTTCATGGCGGGCGCCAAAATCGACCGTGTTCAATACAGCGCTGTTCATCTGAACTCTGACGCGTCGTTACGCTGGACTATCAAGTCGGTCACCCGAGATGCGGCTTCGCCCCCTACGACAGTGGGGACACTCGGTGACGCATTGAATGACTATTTTGAACTGGAGGCGCAGTGGTCAAATGGGCGACTGGTGCTGATCGGGCGATGCGCAAAGGTGGTGATCGCCTGGAAAACAGAGTATTTCGCCGTTTCCGACAGCATCGTCGACGACCGATCTTCCGTGCAATACAAGGTGGTTGGTATCGCAGGTTTGGTGTACTGGGAGGTCACGGCAAAAAGGATCAAAGGCAGCAGCTCAAGGTTATTGACCGCAGAGTTGCGGCACTCCGGTAAGGCGATTGCGACGATCACCCACGACGACCTGATATCGCAAGGCAGCGATTTTTTCATGGAAACCCTCGTCGCGCACAAAACAATCGCTCCCGGTGAGGCGTATTTCCAACAGAATTCCCACAGAGGTTTTGAGGTGTCTATCGCTGACGGCAGGCATCTTGGGTTGCAAGAAGATGCTGTCTACCTGAGTGGCGAGCCACGCACGCTGAATACCGCCCTCGGTCATTACAATCAAAAGTGGCTCAAACGTGCCGACCCCATCACGTTGAACGGATCGGCCATGTCGTCGGTCATTCATCATGAATGGCCAGCCAGTGCTGAGAACGTCCGGACCTACCAATGGGGGGCAGAGACCGATGGGAGTTTGCACACCCGATATGGACTCAACGGCTTCACCGTCACTCGCGAAGTGGTTGGCAACACGGTGCCGTATCTGCGTACCAGTGATTTGGGCGCTCAGTACCTTGACTTGACCAATGCCGCCGTTGGCGCCGGCAAGGTGCGGGTGCGCCTCAACACCCTGTTCGCCAAGGATTTGACCCGTAAGGCCAGTCTGTCCCTGAAAAGCGCGCTGTCCTGGGAGATCCAGCACACCGAAGAGCCGCTTCTGCCTGATCAGACGGCCCCGGCTTACCTCGACTTTTCCGGGGCCAACGGGCTGTACTTCTGGGAAATCTTTTTTCACGCCACGCACCTGATCGCCACTCGCCTGCAACAGGAGTTCGACTACGCGGGTGCGCAGCAATGGCTGGAACTGCTGTTCAACCCGCAAGTACGCGTCGCGCCGCTGTTTCCGCCACCGGCCGAGATCGACTGGTTGCCGTACTGGACGTGCCGTCCGCTGGGTCTGCCGGACAATCCGGCGCTAGAGCTGGAAGGCCTGACCAATCCCGACGCCATTGCCCGCGGCGCGCCCTCGCATTACCGCAAAGCGATTTTCATGCTGTACCTGAACAACTTGGTTGCCTGGGGCGACATGCTCTATCGCCAGGTCACCCGGGACACCCTGAACGAGGCCAAGCTGCTGTATGTGCGGGCCTTGTCCTTGCTTGGGCCGTTGTCGAAGGGGCGCAGCATCAGCCGCTGGGATCCGGTGTCGCTTGAAGACGCGGCCGCTGAGCAAGCAGATACGTTCGTGGCGCTGGAATCATCAGTGGGCGAGCGCGCGTTCAGCCCTGTCCCGATCCCGCGCAACGAGGCGCCCTGGTTGCGCCTGCTGGACCAATCGATCTTCCGCCTGCCGGTCAACACCCAGCTGCTGGACCTCTGGGACACGCTCGACCAGCGCTTGCACAACCTGCGTCATAACCTGACCCTGGATGGCAAGCCCATGCAGCTGGCGTTGTACGAGACGCCGGCCAACCCGTTGGACCTGCTGCGTGCGCAACTCAACGGCAGCAGTCTGAGCCAACGCCGGTTGGGATCGCTGGCCATCATCCCGCCGTACCGCTTCCGCGCCATGCTGCCTCGCACACAGAATGCCGTCGAAACCCTGATCCGCTTTTCCCAGCAAGTGCTCAGCCACATGGAATCCAGGGGCCGCGCCGAGCAGGAAGAACTTCAGCAAGGGCATGTGCTGGAGGATCTGGCGACCTTCGCTGAAAAACTCCAGCAAAGCGCTATTGACGAAGTGGCCAAGGGGCTGGATGTGCTCAAGGCCAACCGGAATGTTGCCCAAGGGCGCAAACGCTATTACGACGAACAGATCAGCCGTGACGTCAGCGCTCTGGAGCATAGTGCCTACCGGGCACGGCAGACCGCGCTGAGCGACAACGTCGCGGCTCGGGTCTTGGGCGGGACGGGGCACCTTGCCAATCTTGCGCCGAATCTTTTTGGCGGGGCGACAGGGGGCATGAGCTGGGGCTCGCCCGCATTCGCCGAGGCCGAGGTGATGGAAGGCGCAGCGGGGATCATGTCGGCACTGGCGCAGGAGCACCTGATCAGCGACTCACAGCAGCGTCGTCGCGAAGAGTGGAAACATCAGGCACACCAGGCCGAGCTTGAAATGGACGTGCTCGATGAGCAGATCGCTCCCCAGCAGGTGGCCTTGAGTTCTGCCCAGACCAGCCTCGCGCAGGCCACCCGAAGCCGCGAGCAGGCCGACGCCCTGTATGCGTTCATCAAAACCCGGGCGACCCACGTGGGCTTGTACCAATGGCTGTTGAGCCAGATGTCGACCCTGTACTTCCAGGCCTACGATGCGGTGTTGTCACTGTGCCTGAGCACCGAAGCCTGCTGGCAGTACGAGATTGGTGATCGTGACACGCGCTTCATCTCCGCCTCTGCCTGGGTAGATAATCGCTACGGGCTGACGGCCGGGGACGCCTTGAAACTGGGGCTGCTGCAGATGGAGTCGGCGTTTCTGGTCCGGCATGAGCGCCGACTGGAAATCACCAAGACCCTGTCGCTCAAGGAACTGCTGAAGCATTACGACCCCAACGCAGGGCTGGCGCCGGACGCGGCCACCGGTTGGGACGCGGTGCTGGAAACCCTGCGCGACAAGGGCGAGATCGACTTTCAGCTCAAGTCCTCGACCTTCGATGCGGATTATCCGGGCCACTACCTGCGTCAATTGGTGCGGATGTCGGTTTCGCTGCCGGTGGTGCTCAAGCCCTATCAGGACGTTCACGCGACCCTGAGCCAGCAGACCAGCACCTACCTGCTCAAGCCGCAGCTCGGCAATGTGAAGGCCTTGTATCAGCAGGCCGGTGAACTGCCAGACGGGGGCGATGACGATATTCGTCAGGATCAACTGGTGACCAATCCCCGGGCCAATCAGCAGATCGGGCTTTCCACCGGGGTGGACGATCACGGCATGTTCCAGCTCGATTTTGGTGACGAACGCTACTTCCCGTTCGAGGGCACCGGCGCGATCTCACGCTGGACCCTGAGTTTCCCCCACCACGACAGCGACGATCAGCAGGCCATGCTCGACACGCTGACCGATGTGATCCTGCACATCCGCTACCTGGCGGTGGACGGCGGCAAGGCCTTCGCGGCCGAGGTGGAGGCACTGGTGGCGGCGGTCGAAGAAGGCGAGGTCAAGCGTCAGCCGACATCACTGACGTAAGTGCCCACTTCCTTGAGGATGATCTTTAGCGTGGCATCCAGCTCGGCCAGTTCGCTGGCCGGGGTGGTGTGAGCAATCTCATAAGTAGTGTCGCCGCCAAACGGCTTGGCATCAGCGGCGTCGATTTCCACCTTGAGCTGCGTGGCGGTGAGAGTGACGGACAGATTCGACTCGACGTGAATGGTGTCGTCGCGGAAGGTGATATCGACTTCATCCTCATCCGGAAAGCGCGCCAGCAGGAACAGATCGCCGTTGCTGGCATGGCAGCACGCCAGCGCCATGTCATCTTCTTCCTCGTCGCAGGGGTTGTAGATGAAGCTGTCGGTGGTCAATTGCATGGCGGTGTTCCTCTGGTTTGGCGCGGGGCAGGGGAGGGATTTTGCCAGTCCTGCGGAAAATTTGCCTGCACCTGATTTTCAAACCCCACGCAAGCCAGCGCGTACGGCCTTCGGGCAGAAGCACGCGCACCGAGCCTCATTCTGAAACATTCCCGTACAACCCGATGTCCGAATATGTCGCAGCGTCGCAAGCAGGGCGGGGCCCGCTCTCGTTAAGCTGCGCAGCAGATGAACGGACATGGGCCGAGCCTGCCTGGGCAGACGCCCATCGACCGTCATTCGGGTCAATTGAATGTGACGACGCACACACGACGAGCGTTACTACTAGGGCATGTGGTCGCGAACGGCGCCTTGTCACGATCTGCCGACTATCATCGAACAGGCGCAAACGTGGCACACATGCAGTACGACCCCGAAACACGCATCTCTCCTATATAAAAGCCAAGCCAAGCGGAGTACCACAGATGGCGTTCTTCACCGCAGCCAGCAAGTCCGACTTTCAGCATCAACTGCGAGCGGCACTGGCTCAGCACATCAGTGAACAGGCACTGCCACAAGTGGCGCTGTTCGCCGACCAGTTCTTCGGCATCATTTCCCTCGACGAGTTGACCCAACGCAGGCTGTCCGACCTTGCCGGCTGCACCCTGTCGGCATGGCGTCTGCTCGAACGTTTCGAACACAGCACCCCGCAAGTGCGCGTCTACAACCCTGATTACGAGCGTCATGGCTGGCAATCCACCCACACCGCCGTTGAAGTGTTGCACCACGACCTGCCGTTCCTGGTCGATTCTGTCCGCACCGAGCTGAACCGTCGCGGTTACAGCATCCACACGCTGCAAACCACCGTATTGAGCGTGCGCCGCGACGAGAAGGGCCAACTGGTCGAACTGCTGCCAAAAGGCACGACCGGTGACGACGTTCTGCAAGAGTCGCTGATGTACCTGGAAATCGACCGTTGCGCCAACGCTGCCGAACTGGCGGTGCTGGCCCGCGAGCTGGAGCAGGTGCTGGGCGAAGTGCGGGTCGCGGTCGAAGACTTCGAACCGATGAAAGCCAAGCTGCACGAACTGCTGGCGGGCGTCGATGCCATCGAGTACAACGTCGATCCCGACGAGAAAGCCGAGGTCAAGGTTTTCCTCGAATGGCTGGTGAACAACCATTTCACTTTCTTGGGCTACGAAGAGTTCACGGTCGAGGGCGGCGCCGAAGGTGGCCAACTGACCTACGATCAGTCCTCCTTCCTCGGCCTGACCAAACTGTTGCGTGCGGGCCTGACCGCCGAAGAGCTGCACATTGAAGGCTACGCAGTGAATTACCTGCAAGAGCCGACCCTGCTGTCCTTCGCCAAGGCCGCCGCGCCGAGCCGCGTGCACCGTCCGGCGTACCCGGACTATGTGTCGATCCGCCAGATCGACGCCAACGGCAAGGTCATCAAGGAATGCCGCTTCATGGGCCTCTACACCTCGTCGGTGTACGGCGAAAGCGTGCGCGCCATTCCGTACATCCGCCGCAAGGTGGCCGAAGTCGAGCGCCGTTCCGGTTTCGACGCCAAGGCCCACTTGGGCAAAGAGCTGACCCAAGTCGTCGAAGTGCTGCCCCGTGACGATCTGTTCCAGACCCCGGTGGACGAGCTGTTCACCACCGTCATGTCCATCGTGCAGATCCAGGAGCGCAACAAGATTCGCGTGTTCCTGCGCAAAGACCCTTACGGCCGCTTCTGCTACTGCCTGGCCTACGTGCCGCGCGACGTCTACTCCACCGAAGTGCGCCAGAAAATCCAGCAGGTGCTGATGGAGCGCCTGAAGGCCAGCGACTGCGAGTTCTGGACCTTCTTCTCCGAGTCCGTGCTGGCCCGTGTGCAGCTCATCCTGCGCGTGGACCCGAAAGTCACCCTCGACATCGACCCGCAGCAGCTGGAAAACGAAGTCATTCAGGCCTGCCGTTCGTGGAAGGACGACTACGCCAGTCTGGTGGTCGAAAGCTTCGGCGAAGCCCAGGGCACCAACGTTCTGGCCGACTTCCCGAAAGGCTTCCCGGCCGGTTACCGCGAGCGGTTCGCTGCGCATTCGGCAGTCGTGGATATGCAGCACCTGCTGAACCTGTCCGACGCCAATCCACTGGTGATGAGCTTCTACCAGCCACTGTCGGGCGATAAAGCGCAGCTGCACTGCAAGCTGTACCACGCCGACACCCCGCTGGCGCTGTCCGACGTGCTGCCGATTCTGGAAAACCTTGGCCTGCGTGTGCTGGGTGAATTCCCGTATCGCCTGCGTCACACCAACGGCCGCGAATTCTGGATTCACGACTTTGCCTTCACTTACGGCGAAGGCCTGAACCTGGACCTGCAACAGCTCAACGACACGTTGCAGGACGCGTTCGTCCACATCGTCCGTGGCGAAGCGGAGAACGACGCGTTCAACCGTCTGGTGCTGACCGCCGGTTTGCCATGGCGCGACGTGGCGCTGCTGCGCGCTTACGCCCGTTACCTGAAACAGATCCGTCTGGGCTTCGACCTGGGCTACATCGCCAGCACCCTGAACAACCACGCCGACATCGCCCGCGAGCTGACGCGTCTGTTCAAGACCCGCTTCTACCTGGCGCGCAAGCTGTCCGGTGGCGATCTGGACGACATGCAACAGCGTCTGGAAACCGCGATCCTGTCGGCGCTGGACGATGTTCAGGTGCTCAACGAAGACCGCATCCTGCGTCGCTACCTTGACCTGATCAAGGCGACCATGCGCACCAACTTCTACCAGACCGACGCCAACGGCCAGAACAAGAGCTACTTCAGCTTCAAGTTCAACCCGCGCCTGATCCCCGAGCTGCCGAAGCCAGTGCCGAAGTTCGAAATCTTCGTCTACTCGCCACGCGTCGAGGGTGTTCACCTGCGCTTCGGCAACGTCGCCCGTGGCGGCCTGCGGTGGTCGGACCGTGAAGAAGACTTCCGCACCGAAGTGCTGGGCCTGGTCAAAGCCCAACAAGTGAAGAACTCGGTCATCGTGCCGGTGGGCGCGAAGGGTGGCTTCCTGCCCCGTCGTCTGCCGACCACCGGCACCCGCGACGAGATTCAGGCCGAAGCCATCGCCTGCTACCGGATCTTCATTTCCGGTCTGTTGGACATCACCGACAACCTGAAAGAAGGCGCACTCGTGCCGCCTGTCAACGTCGTGCGTCATGACGACGATGACCCGTACCTGGTGGTCGCGGCGGACAAGGGCACCGCAACCTTCTCCGACATCGCCAACGGCATCGCTATCGACTACGGCTTCTGGTTGGGCGACGCGTTCGCTTCCGGTGGTTCGGCCGGTTACGACCACAAGAAAATGGGCATCACCGCCAAGGGCGCGTGGGTCGGCGTGCAACGCCACTTCCGCGAGCGCGGCATCAACGTCCAGCAAGACAGCGTCAGCGTGATCGGCGTCGGCGACATGGCCGGTGACGTGTTCGGTAACGGCCTGTTGATGTCCGACAAGCTGCAACTGGTGGCCGCGTTCAATCACCTGCACATCTTCATTGACCCGAATCCGGACCCGGCCACCAGCTTCGCCGAGCGTCAGCGTCTGTTCGACCTGCCGCGTTCAGCCTGGACCGACTACGACACCAGCATCATGTCCGAAGGCGGCGGTATCTTCCCTCGCAGCCTGAAGAGCATCACCATCACCCCGCAGATGAAAGCACGCTTCGACATCAGTGCCGACAAACTGACCCCGACCGAGCTGATGCACGCATTGCTCAAGGCGCCGGTTGACCTGCTGTGGAACGGCGGCATCGGCACCTACGTCAAGGCCAGCTCCGAGAGCCACGCCGACGTGGGCGACAAGGCCAACGACGCGCTGCGCGTCAACGGCAACCAGCTGCGCTGCAAGGTGGTGGGCGAGGGCGGCAACCTCGGCATGACCCAACTGGGTCGCGTCGAATTCGGCCTGCTGGGCGGTGCGACCAACACCGACTTCATCGACAACGCCGGTGGTGTGGACTGCTCCGACCACGAAGTGAACATCAAGATCCTGCTCAACGAAGTGGTGCAGGCCGGTGACATGACCGAGAAGCAGCGCAACCTGCTGCTCGAAAGCATGACCGACGAAGTGGGCAATCTGGTGCTCGGCAACAACTACAAGCAGACGCAAGCCCTGTCCCTGGCGGCCCGTCGTGCTTACGAGCGCATTGCCGAATACAAGCGCCTGATGAGCGACCTGGAATCCCGTGGCAAGCTGGACCGCGCCATCGAGTTCCTGCCCGCCGAAGATCAGATCGCCGAGCGCGTGGCCGAGAAGCAAGGCCTGACCCGCGCCGAGCTGTCGGTGCTGATCTCCTACAGCAAGATCGACCTCAAGGAAGCGCTGCTGGAATCCCGCGTCCCGGACGACGATTACCTGGCCCGCGACATGGAAACCGCCTTCCCGCCGTCACTCGGTGCGAAGTTCTCGGACTCCATGCGTCACCACCGTCTGAAACGCGAAATCGTCAGCACCCAGATCGCCAACGACCTGGTCAACCACATGGGCATCACCTTCGTGCAGCGGCTCAAAGAGTCGACCGGCATGAGCGCGGCCAACGTGGCCGGTGCCTACGTGATCGTGCGTGACATCTTCCACCTCCCGCACTGGTTCCGTCAGATCGAGGCGCTGGACTACAAGGTTCCCGCTGAAATTCAACTGGCGCTGATGGACGAACTGATGCGCCTCGGCCGTCGCGCCACGCGCTGGTTCCTGCGCAGCCGTCGCAACGAACTTGACGCGGCACGTGACGTTGCGCACTTCGGGCCGCACTTGGCGGCGTTGGGCCTGAAACTGGATGAACTGCTGGAAGGCCCGCCCCGTGAAGTCTGGCAGGCGCGGTATCAGGAATACGTCGAAGCGGGCGTACCTGAGTTGCTGGCACGGATGGTGGCAGGCACTACGCACCTCTACACGCTGCTGCCAATCATCGAAGCCTCCGACGTCACCGGTCAGAACGCCGCCGATGTGGCCAAGGTGTACTTCGCCGTGGGCAGCTCGCTGGACGTGACCTGGTACTTGCAGCAGATCAGTGCATTGCCGGTGGAAAACAACTGGCAGGCCCTGGCCCGCGAAGCCTTCCGCGACGACATCGACTGGCAGCAACGGGCGATCACCGTCTCCGTCCTGCAAATGGCCAACGGCCCTGCAGACGTGGAAGAGCGCCTGAACCTGTGGCTGGAGCAACACCTGCCAATGGTCGAGCGCTGGCGCGCCATGCTGGTCGAACTGCGTGCAGCGAGTGGCAACGACTACGCGATGTACGCGGTCGCCAACCGCGAGCTGCTGGACTTGGCCATGAGTGGGCAGACGGCTGTGGTTTGAGGCGCTAGCTTCAAGTTGTAAGCGTCAAGCTGCAAGAAAAAGCCCTGCGTCGCGAGATGTGGGGTTTTTTTTTGCTTCACGCGGAGCGTCACGTGAGGCATTCCCACGCGGAGCGTGGGAACGATCAACAAAACCAATCCCCATAAAAAAACCCCACCGAAGTGGGGTTCTTTCAACGCTCTGTCTCGTTCTTACGCTTGAACAACCGGGATGTTGGCGTTCGCAGCGGATTCACGGAACTCGGCAATCTGGTCGAAGCTCAGGTAGCGGTAGACATCGGCAGACATGCTGTCGATCTTGCCCGCGTACACCATGTACTCCTCGACGGTCGGCAGGCGACCCAGGATCGATGCAACGGACGCCAACTCGGCCGAAGCCAGGTAGACGTTCGCGCCGTCGCCCAGACGGTTCGGGAAGTTACGGGTCGAGGTCGAAACCACGGTGGCGTTCGGGTTCACACGTGCCTGGTTGCCCATGCACAGCGAGCAGCCCGGCATTTCCATGCGTGCGCCAGCCTTGCCGTAGATGCCGTAGTAGCCTTCTTCGGTCAGTTGGTGAGCGTCCATCTTGGTCGGCGGCGACAGCCACAGACGGGTTGGCAACTGACCTTTGACCTGGTCCAGCAACTTACCGGCAGCGCGGAAGTGACCGATGTTGGTCATGCACGAACCGATGAACACTTCGTCGATCTTCTCGCCAGCAACGCTGGACAGCAGACGGGCGTCGTCCGGGTCGTTCGGCGCGCAGAGCACAGGCTCTTTGACGTCGGCCAGGTCGATCTCGATGATTTCAGCGTATTCCGCGTCGGCATCGGCTTCCAGCAGTTCAGGGTTGGCAATCCAGGCTTCCATCGCCTGAGCACGACGCTCCAGCGTACGTGGATCACCGTAGCCTTCCGCGATCATCCAGCGCAGCAGGGTGATGTTGGAGCTGAGGTATTCGATGATCGGCTCTTTGGAGAGCTTGATGGTGCAACCGGCAGCCGAACGTTCGGCCGAGGCGTCGGACAGCTCGAAAGCCTGTTCGATGCTCAGGTTGTCCAGACCTTCAATTTCCAGGATGCGACCCGAGAAGGCGTTTTTCTTGCCTTTCTTCTCGACGGTCAGCAGGCCTTTCTGAATCGCGTAGTAAGGAATCGCGTGAACCAGGTCACGCAGGGTGACGCCCGGTTGCAGCTTGCCTTTGAAACGGACCAGGATCGATTCCGGCATGTCCAGCGGCATGACGCCGGTGGCAGCGGCGAACGCGACCAGACCGGAACCGGCCGGGAACGAGATACCGATCGGGAAACGGGTGTGCGAGTCACCACCGGTGCCGACGGTATCCGGCAGCAGCATGCGGTTCAGCCAGCTGTGGATGATGCCGTCGCCCGGACGCAGCGAAACGCCGCCACGGGTCATGATGAAGTCAGGCAGGGTGTGGTGGGTCTTGACGTCGATCGGCTTTGGATAGGCCGCGGTGTGGCAGAAGGACTGCATCACCAGGTCGGTCGAGAAGCCCAGGCATGCCAGGTCTTTCAGCTCGTCACGGGTCATTGGACCGGTGGTGTCCTGGGAACCGACGGTGGTCATCTTCGGCTCGCAGTAAGTACCTGGACGGATGCCGTCGGTGCCGCAGGCCTTGCCGACCATTTTCTGCGCCAGGGTGAAACCCTTGGTGCTGGCCGCTGGAACGTCAGGCAGCTTGAACAGGGTCGATGGTGGCAGACCCAGCTCGGTGCGTGCCTTGCCCGTCAGACCACGACCGATGATCAACGGAATACGGCCACCGGCGCGGACTTCGTCCAGCAGCACAGGGGTTTTCAGTTCGAACGTGGTGATCACTTCGTCGCTGTCGTGCTTGGTGACCTTGCCTTCGTACGGGTAAACGTCGATCACGTCGCCCATGTTGATGTTGGTCACATCGAATTCGATTGGCAGTGCGCCGGCATCTTCCATGGTGTTGTAGAAGATTGGAGCGATCTTGCTGCCAAAGCAGAAGCCGCCAGCGCGCTTGTTCGGCACGTAAGGAACGTCGTCACCGAAGAACCACAGCACCGAGTTGGTGGCGGATTTACGCGAAGAACCGGTACCGACCACGTCACCGACGTAGGCGATAGGGAAGCCTTGACCGCGCATTTCTTCGATCTGCTTCATCGGGCCGATGGCGCCTTGCACATCAGGCACGATGCCGTCACGTGCCATTTTCAGCATGGCCAGGGCGTGCAGCGGGATGTCAGGACGGGACCAGGCATCCGGTGCAGGCGACAGGTCGTCGGTGTTGGTTTCGCCGGTGACCTTGAAGACGCGCAGGCTGATCTTTTCAGCCAGGGTCGGACGCTTCTGGAACCACTCGCCGTCAGCCCAGGACTGCAGCACGCCTTGAGCGTGTGCGTTGCCGTTCTTGGCTTTTTCAGCGACGTCGTGGAAGGCGTCGAACATCAGCAGGGTGTGCTTCAGTTGCTCGGCTGCGACAGGTGCCAGATCGGCATCGTCCAGCAGGTCAACCATGGTCACGATGTTGTAGCCGCCCTGCATGGTGCCGAGCAGTTCTACAGCGCGCTTCTTGTCCAGCAGAGGGGAAGAGACTTCGCCCTTGGCCAGAGCGGAGAGGAAACCGGCTTTGACGTAGGCAGCTTCGTCAACGCCTGGTGGAACGCGGTTGGTGATCAGATCAAGGAGGACAGCTTCTTCGCCAGCCGGTGGGTTCTTCAGCAGCTCGACCAGGCCTGCGGTTTGTTCGGCGTTAAGCGGCTGGGGCACGATACCCTGGGCGGCACGCTCTTCGATGTGTTTACGGTAGGCTTCAAGCACAGTATTACCCTCATCAGTGGTCCCAAATGGGTGTCCGGGACGCTCATCCGGAAAAAGTCCGCGACCGTGCATGTCAAAACTTTTTGAGTTTTCAGGCAGGAAGCTGACGATCTCCAACAGAAGCTGTTTTCAAAGTTTTACGCCTGCATGAACGGCTCTGGGAGGGAGGGGACGCAGGATTACGCCTGCGTCGAACCGTACTGCGGGGTAAGGCTCCATAGGGAAAGTGGGGCTTGCCGACTTTCCGTACAGATCCTGGACTGTGCTCGTGACGCTTTGAAAACAGCTTCCAACGGACATTGGCGCCTTAAAAGGCCCGGTGATTCTACGGCAAAAAAAAGGGAAAGGTAAGTTAGCCCCTACATCTTCGGGGGTGTACCGATTTAGACAAAGGGCTAACATGCGGGCTTGTTTCGTCCGCTGCCGTGTTTTTCCGCCATGCCCAACCACATCATCAAAACGCCCTGTGTCGGCCTGTGTTCCACCGTTTACGGGGACCTCGTGTGCCGGGGATGCAAGCGTTTTCACCACGAAGTCATTCACTGGAATGGCTACAACGAGGAAGAAAAGCGCGCGGTGTGGCTGCGGCTCGAACAATTGCTGGTGCAGGTAATGGCCGCGAAAGTCGAAGTGTTCGACCCCGGTTTGCTCCGTCAGCAGCTCGAACAGCGCAAAATCCGCTTCGTGCCGCAGCAGTCGGAGTATTGCTGGGCATACCAATTGATCGCGCGCGGGGCGAGGGTGATCAACAACGTGGAAGCGTACGGCATGGTGCTGATGCCCGAATTTCGCGACTGGCCGCTGCCGGAACTGCGCGATGCCATTGATCGGGAATTCTTCCTGCTGTCCGAAGCGCACTACGAACGTTACATCGCGCCGGGTTTCTTGAAGGATGCGATGGGGTAAGCGCCTCGGACCATCTGTGGGAGCGAATTCATTCGCGAAAATATTTACAGCCGACATGATGTGCCGAATGTACTGGCCTTTCGCGAATGAATTGCTCCCACAAGGGCATGCTTATCGCGAAGTCGTCGTTTCAGAAGAGAAGCCTTTTAAAGCCTGCGCCAGATGCTTCTTCAACTGCGCCACCATCTCCTCGCTTTTCAGCACCAGCACATCGCTTTCCAGCGAGTCCAGCACCACTTCGGCCGTGTTCCCGATCAGCGCGCCCGAAAATCCCGTCCGCGCCACGGTTCCAATGACGGTGACCGCCGCCTGTAAATGATGTGCTGTGAACGGGATCAGCACATCCGCCGGTCCCTCGGCAATGTGCAGGTGAGTATCGTCGATGCCGAACTCGGTCTGAAACGCCTTGCACTGTTCGCGATATTCTCCTTCAACGTGGGTCGGCAGTTGATACACCGGCTCTGCCGCCGACAGCGTGGGAGAGGGGTGCGCCGCGATCACGTGGAGTTCACCGCCCGCCATCTCTGCCAGGCTAAAACCGTGCTGGACGATGCTGTAGTGCAAGGCCGTGTGCTCGCCGTCCGGATTGCCGACATCGACGGCCGCCAGAATCGCCCCGCCTTTCCACGGCCTGTCGGACTTCACCATCAGCACCGGGCACGGGCAGTGGCGCAGCAATTTCCAGTCCGCCGGGGTGAGCAGGGCTCTTCTCAGTGTGCTGTCCGGAAAGTGCTGTTTGATGACCAGGTCCGCGCCCTGCGCCTGTTGTACCTTGACGATCGTCTGGTGCGTGCTTTCGTGCCAGTCCTGCTGGGTGGTGACCTCGATTCCCTTGGCTTCCAGCACATGGCGAAGGTCCGACAGCAGTTCGCCGTGATCCGCACTTTTGTCGCACACCAACAGATGCAGGCTGGCCTCGGTGGTGCGGGCGATCAGGCAAGCGCGGGGCATGGCGAGGTTGGCGACCTGATCGGTGTCGGCGTTGGGTTCAATGACCACCAGAATCCTGCGAATCGCGTACATGAGCGGATCTCCTTTGAAGACGTCATGAAACTTTCGACATGGCGCAAGCCGTCGGGGTTCGTCACTTGACTATAGTTGGCCCACTCGACGCAGGGTGTTGACGGGGTCATCGGATTTCCGGCCCAAGAGGCTGGTTCTGCGCGTCGAGGCCCGTATAATGCTGCGCCTTTCCCACTCTGCCAGTCGTGAACTCATGCCGCTTTATCCAGACATCGATGCCTTCCTGCTTTGCCCGACCCCGGACGCCTGGGTTCAGGCCGCCTTGCAGAACCTGGATATCCTGCTGATCGACCATGCGAACAATGAAAAGAAAGCCGCCGGTGCGGCGTTCCAGTTCATGTTCCAGTACAACGACAAATTCGACCTCCTGGCGAAAATGTCGCGTCTGGCACGGGAAGAGTTGCGTCACTTCGAGCAGGTGATCGGCATCATCAAGAAGCGCGGCATCCCCATGGCCAACATCAGCTCGGCGCGTTATGCCGGGTCATTGCGCAAGCTCGTTCGCACCCACAACCCCTACCGATTGACCGATGCGCTGATCGTCGGCGCCATTGTCGAAGCGCGCTCCTGCGAACGTTTCGCCGCACTGGTCCCGCATCTGGATGCCGACCTGTCGAAGTTCTACGCCAGCTTGCTCAAGTCCGAGGCCCGGCATTTTCAGGATTACCTGAAGCTGGCCTACACCTATGGCGACGAGGCGGACGTTAGCGCCAAAATCGAAGAGATTCGCCTGGCGGAGCGCGAACTCATCGAAAGCCCGGACGAGGATTTCCGGTTTCACAGCGGCGTGCCTGCGCTGTAACTCCCAACCGCCCCAGCACACTTCCTCTCATCCGACGAGCACATTCGTCTGGAACTCTGCATCCTGAAAATTGTTTCATTGTGTGTTTACTGCTTAGGCAGTAATATCAGCCCAAAATCACTGCCTAGGCAGATAATGGGTGGCTATCAATGGCACATTTCACTCCCGAGAGTTTTCAATGCAGCCTGCTGGGCATGCTGATCGGCCGAGCCGAGCAACTGAAAAACCGTATCCTCGACAAGCTGCTTGAACCCTACGAGCTGACGGCTCAGCAATTCAAAGTGCTGATCATCGTCGCGTTGTATGGCGCCGAAACACCGGCTGATCTCTGCCGTTCGCTGTGCCTGGACAGCGGGTCCATGACGCGCATGCTCGACCGTCTGGAGCAGAAAGACCTGCTGGCCCGTACCCGCTCCGAATCGGATCGGCGTCAGGTGCGCCTCGTGTTGACCGACGCCGGCAAAACGCTGTCGGACCTGTTGCCGCAGATCGGCGCAGAGGCCCTGAACGAAATGGTCGGGGTGTTGGACAAGGACGAACTGGCCATGCTGGAAAAATTGCTCACCAAGGTGCTGGTCGCGGCGGCGGACCCGATCACACTCGCCCGGATTGCAGCCAAATGAACATTCGATCCCCGCAGGGCTCGGCCTTGCGCACCTCTCTCAGTCTTGTGTTCGCTGCACTGGTCATGGCCGGTTGCGCGAACTCCAAAGGCTTGCACACCGAGGCCGTCGGCATCGACGCCAACAGCTTGCAGGCCGGAAACAGCCTCAGTGGTATCAACCTGTCGCCAGCGGCCTGGCCGAAGCGCGACTGGTGGACCAGCCTGGGCGACCCTCAACTCAACGGTCTGATCACGGAAGCCCTGCGCGACAGCCCTGACATGCAGATCGCCGCCGCACGGACTCGCCAGGCCAGTGCTGCCGCCTATGCCGCCGACGCCGAGCGCATGCCGACCGTCGATGCCAACGCCAGCGTCAGCCGTTCTCGTCTGGCCAAGGATCAGGACCCGACTGGCACGGGCGACCGTTACAGCACGCTGCGCAGTCTGGGTGCCAGCTTCAATTACAACTTCGACCTGTGGGGCGGGCAGCGTGCTGCCTGGGAAGCGGCGTTGGGCCAGGCCCGCGCGTCTGAAATCGACCAGCGCGCCGCGCAGTTGACCCTTGCGGCCGATGTCGCCCGCGCCTACAGCGATCTGGGTCAGGCCTACATCGTTCGCGATCTGGCGGCCGACGACCTGAAACGCACGCGGCAATTGCTGGAGCTGGGCGCCCGTCGCTTCAAGTCCGGCATCGACAGCGAGTACCAATACCAGCAGACCGAAAGCCTGGAAGCCAGCTCTCGCGAGGCCTTGGTCGACGCCGACAAACGCCTGCGCACCGCCAAGATCACCCTGGCCGTGTTGATGGGCAAAGGCCCGGATCGCGGCGAAGAGCTGGCGCGTCCGACCGTGCTGAAGCCTGCGGTCGTCGCTCTGCCGTCGGTGGTGCCGGCTGAATTGCTCGGCCGTCGCCCTGATCTGGTGGCTGCCCGCTGGCGGGTCGAAGCCGCGAACAAGGACATCGCGGTCAGCAAGACCAACTTCTACCCGAACCTGAACCTCAGTGCGTCGGCGGGGGTGGAGTCGCTGCTGGGTGACGCGATGTTCGGTTCGGCGAGCCGCTTCTTTAACGTCGCGCCGACCGTTTCGTTGCCGATCTTCGATGGCGGTCGCCGTCGCGCCGATCTCGACGCCCGGGACGCCGACTACGACCTGGCCGTCGCGCAGTACAACAAAAGCCTGGTGCGTGCGTTGGGCGACGTCAGCGACAACATCGGCCAACTGCGTTCGATCAGCGGGCAGATCGACGCTCGTCAGCAGGCCACCGATGTCATTCAAAAGTCCTACAACACCGTCGTTCAGCGTTACTCCTCGGGGATCGGCAACTACCTCGATGTACTGAGCGTCGAGCAGCAACTGCTGCAATCGCAACGCCAACTGGCTGATCTCAACGCGGAACGAATCGATCTTTCGATCCAGTTGATGCAGGCCCTGGGGGGAGGCTTCGAAGAGAGCAAGCCCGGCGAAAACGCCGCCCCGGCCGTCCCGTCAACTGCATCGCTGACCCATTAAGGTAATCGTCATGGCCAACGCCGATAGCGAAAACAATCCAGCAAACGAACAAAAGAACGACGCCCAGAAGCCGGGCGAACAGCAGAACCAGAATGGTCAGAAGGACCAGAAAGACCAGAAAGCCGCGCCGGGTCAGCCGCAGAAAAACCCGCGCAAGCGCAAACTGCTGATGTTTGGCCTGTTGATCATCGTGATCCTCGCCGGTATCGGCGTCTGGGCCTGGTATGAAATCTACGGCCAATGGTACGAAAGCACCGACGACGCCTACGTCAACGGCAACGTGGTGGAGATCACCCCGCAAACCACGGGCACGGTGGTCAGTATTGGCGCTGACGATGGCGACTTGGTGCGCGAAGGGCAGGTGCTGGTGCAGTTCGACCCGAACGATGCCGAAGTTGCATTGCAAAGTGCTGAAGCAAATCTGGGGAAGGTCGTGCGTCAGGTGCGTGGTCTCTACAGCAACGTGGACGGCATCAAGGCGCAATTGGCTGCCCAGCGTGCCGAGGTCAAACGGGCTCAGGACAACTACAACCGTCGTCGCAACCTGGCAGCGGGCGGGGCGATTTCCCAGGAAGAGCTGTCCCACGCGCAGGATGACCTGACCAGTGCGCAAAACGCCCTGAACAACATCCAGCAGCAACTGGTGACCAGCACCGCGCTGGTGGACGACACCAACGTGGCGTCGCACCCGGATGTGAAAGCGGCCGCGTCGCAGTTGCGTCAGGCTTACCTGAACAGCGCCCGCAGCACGCTGATCGCGCCGGTCACCGGTTATGTGGCCAAGCGTACGGTGCAGCTGGGCCAGCGCGTCCAGCCGGGCACGGCGCTGATGGCGGTGATCCCGCTGGATCAGGTGTGGATCGATGCGAACTTCAAGGAGACCCAACTGGGCAAGATGCGCATCGGCCAGCCGGTGGACATCGAAGCCGACCTGTACGGCAGCGACGTGAAATACAGCGGCACCGTGGACAGCGTCGGCGCGGGGACCGGCAGCGCGTTTGCCCTGCTGCCTGCGCAAAACGCCACGGGTAACTGGATCAAGATCGTGCAACGGGTGCCGGTGCGGATTCACATCAACCCCGATGAGTTGAAGCAAAACCCGCTGCGTATCGGCCTGTCCACCGTCGTTGACGTGAACCTGCACGACCAGAATGGCCCGGTGCTGGCGCAACAGCCGCCGAAGCAGGCGTCGTTCACCACGGACGTGTACGTCAAGCAACTGGCCGAAGCCGACACCCTGATCGGGCGCCTGATTCACGAGAACAGCGCCTCCGGCCCGGACAAGGCTGCCCAGCGCTGACCCGCCAATCCCTTGGTTCCATCCCTTGGAGGCATCTCTCGCGACGGGACCATTTTGAAGAGTCAAAGGATTCGCGATGAGTAACAACGCTCCCGCTTCTTTCACGCCGCCCAGCCTGGTCTTGAGCACCATCGGCCTGTCGCTGGCGACGTTCATGCAGGTGCTGGACACCACCATTGCCAACGTCGCGCTGCCGACGATTTCCGGCAACCTGGGGGTGAGTTCGGACCAAGGCACTTGGGTGATCACCTCGTTTGCGGTCAGTAACGCCATCGCGCTGCCATTGACCGGCTGGCTGAGCCGTCGCTTTGGCGAGGTGAAGCTCTTTATATGGGCGACACTGCTGTTCGTGATCGCCTCGTTCCTGTGTGGCATTTCGACGTCGATGCCTGAACTGGTGGGTTTCCGCGTGGTGCAAGGCTTGGTCGCAGGCCCGCTGTACCCGATGGCGCAGACCCTGCTGATTGCCGTCTACCCCCCGGCGAAACGGGGGATGGCGCTGGCACTGCTGGCGATGGTCACGGTGGCGGCGCCGATTGCCGGGCCGATTCTTGGGGGCTGGATCACCGACAGTTATGCCTGGCCCTGGATCTTCTTCATCAACGTGCCGATTGGCCTGTTTGCCGCTGCCGTGGTGCGCACGCAACTGGCGGCGCGTCCGGTGAACATCGTCCGCCAACCCATGGACTACATTGGGCTGATCACCCTGATCATCGGCGTAGGGGCCTTGCAGGTGGTGCTCGACAAGGGCAATGACCTGGACTGGTTCTCGTCGAACTTCATCATCATCGGTTCGGTGATTTCGGCCATTGGCATAGCGGCCTTCATCATCTGGGAATTGACCGATGAGCACCCGGTGGTGAATCTGCGGCTGTTTTCATTCCGCAACTTCAGGGTCGGGACCATTTGCCTGGTGCTGGGCTACGCGGGCTTTTTCGGGATCAACCTGATTTTGCCGCAATGGTTGCAGACGCAGATGGGCTACACGCCGACTTATGCGGGGCTGGCCGTGGCGCCGTTGGGGATTCTGCCAGTGCTGTTGTCGCCGTTCGTGGGCAAATACGCGCCGAAGTTCGACCTGCGGCTGTTGGCGGGGCTGGCGTTTCTGGTCATCGGCATGAGCTGTTTCATGCGCTCGAATTTCACCAGTCAAGTGGATTTCTACCACATCGCGATGGTGCAACTGTTCATGGGGGCGGGGATCGCGGTGTTCTTCATGCCGACCTTGAGCATCCTGCTGTCGGACCTGCCGCCGTCGCAGATTGCCGACGGTTCGGGGCTGGCGACGTTTTTGCGTAACCTCGGCGGCAGCTTCGCGGCTTCGTTGACGACCTGGATCTGGATTCGCCGGGCGAACATGCACCACGCGTACCTCAGCGAAAACGTGAACACCTACGAACCGACCACGCGACACGCGCTGGACATGCTGGGCGGCCCGAGCAATCAGGCCTACGCGCAGCTCGACAGCATGGTCACCAGCCAGGCGTACATGATGTCCACGGTGGATTATTTCTACATGATGGGCTGGGGATTCATGGCGCTGATCTTCATCATCTGGATGGCCAAACCGCCGTTCGCCGCCAAGGCCGGGCCGGGGGCAGGGCATTGAGGCGCCAGCCATTGTAGGCCTTCGCTTGCTCGCGATGGCGGTGTGTCAGACACATCTTTGTCGCAGGTCTGACGGCATCGCGGGTATGCGCGCTCCTACAAGGTTTGCATACACCGCTGAGGATTCGTCTGGCACCCATCTTCTGTAGGAGCGCGCTTGCCCGCGATGGCGTGGAATCAGTCAACGAAGAGGCGAGTGAGATGACGCTATCGCGAGCAAGCGAAGGCCTACAGGGTGTGTGGTGTCTGCAAGTCCTGTGGCAACCCCAACGGCTGCTCCTGCACAAACCCGAACGAGGTCAGTTGAAAGCCCTGTTCATCGACCTGCAACGCCCATCCTTCCCGATCCCAATCCCCCAGCACGATCCGTTGCGCGGTGTCGTTGCCGATCTGCAATTTGTGGATGGCGGGGCGGTGGGTGTGGCCGTGGATCAGGGTTTTTACCCCATATTCGGACATGATCCGCGGGACTTCTTCCGGGGTCACGTCAACGATGTCATTGGCTTTCATGCGGGTCTGCGCGCGGCTTTCACTGCGCAACTTGCGCGCGAGTTTATGCCGGGTGCTCAAGGGCAGATGGCGCAGGACCCATAAAGTCAGTGGATTGCGCAGGTAGCGGCGCAAACGCATATAGGCTTCGTCGCGGGTACACAGGCTGTCGCCGTGCATCAACAACACCGGCTCACCGTTGAATGGCACGACACTCGGGTCTTTCAACAGGGTGACGCCTGCAGCTTTGCAAAAAGCCTTGCCGATCAGAAAATCGCGATTGCCGTGCATCAGGAACACCTGCGTGCCGCTGTCGCTCAAGGCGCGCAGGGCTTCGCAGATCGAGCGCTGGAAAGGCGACATCGCGTCATCGCCAATCCAGACCTCGAAAAAATCCCCGAGGATATACAGCGACTCGGCCCCACGGGCGCGGTCGCTGAGCAGATCCAGAAACGCCCGGGTAATGTCCGGGCGTCCTTCTTCCAGATGCAGATCGGAGATCAGCAATATCACTCAACGATCTCGGCTTTCTCGATGATCACGTCGTCAGCCGGTACGTCCTGGTGGCCTGCTTTGGAAGTGGTGGCGACGCCTTTGATCTTGTCGACCACGTCCGAACCTTCCACCACTTCGCCGAACACCGCGTAGCCCCAGCCTTGAACGGTCTTGGCGCTGTGGTTCAGGAAGCTGTTGTCAGCAACGTTGATGAAGAACTGAGCCGAGGCCGAATGCGGCTCCATGGTACGGGCCATGGCCACGCTGTACTTCTTGTTCGGCAGGCCGTTGTCGGCTTCGTTCTGGATGCTTGGGCGCTTGTCTTTCTTTTCTTTCATGCCTGGCTCGAAACCGCCGCCCTGGACCATGAAGTTGCCGATGACGCGGTGGAACACGGTGTTGCTGTAGTGGCCAGCGTTGACGTATTCGATGAAGTTGGCAACGGTGATCGGCGCTTTCTCAGCGTTCAGTTGCAGGACGATGTCACCGTGGTTGGTGGTCAGTTTTACTTTGGACATGTTCGAATCGCTCTTTTGGAATTCGTGGTTGGACGTGTCGATCGCGGTTTACAGCATAGAAGCTGGCTGCAAGGGCCGCTGATTCACCCTGGCGCGCAGTTTACAGAGGCAGGTTGCCCTACGGGTAGTTGCAATTAAACCCGCGGCCTGAAATCACCTGCCAGGTATCTCGGCAGTTTTGTCACTGCGCGCTGTCAGGGGCTTGACAGGTTCGGCTATGATAGGCGCTTTGATTTATTCGGCCTACCCTGGCCAAGACTGTCAGGTTTTCAAGGATACTATGAGCAAGCCCACTCAAGACGCTGCTGCCAACACCAAGGCAGGCCCTGCAATTCCAACCAACTTCCTGCGCCCCATCGTGCAGGCAGACCTGGATTCGGGTAAGCACACCCAGATCGTGACCCGTTTCCCGCCGGAGCCCAACGGCTACCTGCACATCGGTCATGCCAAGTCGATCTGCGTCAACTTCGGTCTGGCTCAGGAATTCGGTGGCGTTACGCACCTGCGTTTCGACGACACCAACCCGGCCAAGGAAGACCAGGAATACATCGACGCCATTGAAAACGACGTCAAATGGCTGGGCTTTCAGTGGTCCGGTGAAGTGCGCTACGCCTCGCAGTATTTCGATCAACTGCACGACTGGGCCGTCGAGCTGATCAAGGCGGGCAAAGCCTATGTTGACGACCTGACCCCTGAACAAGCGCGCGAATACCGCGGCACCCTGACAGAACCGGGCAAGAACAGCCCGTTCCGTGAGCGCGGCGTCGAGGAAAACCTGGACCTGTTCGCCCGCATGAAGGCTGGTGAGTTCGAAGACGGCGCCCGTGTGCTGCGCGCCAAGATCGACATGGCCTCGCCGAACATGAACCTGCGCGACCCGATCCTGTACCGCATTCGCCACGCCCATCACCACCAGACGGGCGACAAGTGGTGCATCTACCCGATCTACGACTTCACCCACGGTCAGTCGGACGCCATCGAAGGCATCACCCACTCGATCTGCACCCTGGAATTCGAAAGCCACCGTCCGCTGTACGACTGGTTCCTCGACAACCTGCCGGTGCCGTGCAAGCCGCGCCAGTACGAGTTCTCGCGCCTGAACCTGAACTACACCATCACCAGCAAGCGCAAGCTCAAGCAACTGGTCGATGAAAAGCACGTCAACGGTTGGGACGACCCGCGCATGTCGACCCTGTCGGGCTTCCGCCGTCGCGGTTACACCCCGGCATCGATCCGCAATTTCTGCGAAATGATCGGCACCAACCGTTCCGACGGCGTGGTCGATTTCGGCATGCTCGAATTCAGCATCCGTCAGGACCTGGACCACAACGCCCCGCGTGCGATGTGCGTGCTGCGTCCATTGAAGGTCGTGATCACTAACTATCCGGAAGACAAGGTCGATCACCTCGAACTGCCGCGTCATCCACAGAAAGAAGAACTGGGCGTGCGCAAGCTGCCGTTCTCCCGCGAGATCTACATCGACCGCGACGACTACATGGAAGAGCCGCCGAAGGGCTACAAACGCCTGGAGCCGAACGGTGAAGTGCGCCTGCGTGGCAGCTACGTGATCCGCGCCGATGAGGCGATCAAAGACGCCGACGGCAATATCGTCGAGCTGCGTTGCTCGTACGACCCGGACACCCTGGGCAAGAACCCGGAAGGCCGCAAGGTCAAGGGCGTGATCCACTGGGTCCCGGCCGCTGAAAGCATTGAATGTGAAGTGCGTCTGTACGACCGTCTGTTCCTCTCCGCGAACCCGGAGAAGGCCGAGGAGGGCAAGACCTTCCTGGACAACATCAACCCGGGCTCCTTGCAGGTCCTGACCGGTTGTCGGGCTGAACCCTCGTTGGGTGAAGCTCAGCCGGAAGACCGTTTCCAGTTTGAACGCGAAGGCTATTTCTGCGCGGACATCAAAGACTCGAAACCTGGTCAGCCGGTATTCAACCGGACCGTCACGCTGCGTGACGCGTGGACTTGATGCAGTACAGATAAGAGGCAGAACGTGCTTTCCATTTACAACACGCTCACCAAGAGCAAAGAAGTCTTCAAGCCGCTGGATGGCAACAAGGTGCGCATGTACGTCTGCGGGATGACCGTGTACGACTACTGCCACTTGGGCCACGGCCGCAGCATGGTCGCGTTCGACCTGGTCACTCGCTGGCTGCGTTTCAGCGGCTACGACCTGACCTACGTGCGCAACATCACCGACATCGACGACAAGATCATCAACCGCGCCCGTGAAAACGGCGAAGCGTTCGATGCCCTGACCGCGCGCATGATCGACGCGATGCACGAGGACGAAGCGCGCCTGAACATCCTCAAACCGGACATGGAGCCGCGCGCCACCGACTACATCGGCGGCATGCACGACATGATCCAGAGCCTGATCGACAAGGGCTATGCCTATGCGCCGGGCAATGGCGACGTGTATTACCGCGTCGGCAAATTCCTGGGCTACGGCAAGCTGTCGCGCAAGAAGATCGAAGACCTGCGCATCGGTGCGCGGATCGAGGTCGACGAAGCGAAGGACGACCCGCTGGACTTCGTGCTGTGGAAAGGCGTCAAGCCGGGCGAGCCGAGCTGGGAGTCGCCGTGGGGCGCGGGCCGTCCGGGCTGGCACATCGAATGCTCGGTGATGTCCACCTGCTGCCTGGGCGAGACCTTCGACATTCATGGCGGCGGCTCCGACCTGGAATTCCCGCACCACGAAAACGAAATTGCCCAGAGCGAAGCGGCCACTGGCAAGACCTACGCCAACGCCTGGATGCATTGCGGCATGATCCGCATCAATGGCGAGAAGATGTCCAAGTCCTTGAACAACTTCTTCACCATCCGCGACGTGCTGGATAAATATCACCCGGAAGTGGTGCGTTACCTGCTGGTGTCGAGCCACTACCGCAGCGCGATCAACTATTCCGAAGACAGCCTGAAAGAGTCGAAGGGGGCGCTGGAGCGTTTCTATCACGCGCTCAAAGGCCTGCCGGTCGCCGAGCCTGCCGGTGGTGAGGCGTTCGTCGAGCGTTTCTCGGCGGCAATGAACGACGACTTCGGCACGCCGGAAGCCTGTGCGGTGCTGTTCGAGATGGTCCGTGAGATCAACCGCCTGCGCGACAGCGATGTCACGGCTGCGGCCGGTCTGGCGGCGCGCCTGAAACAGCTGGCCAGCGTGCTCGGCGTGTTGCAGCTTGAAGCCGACGACTTCCTGCGCGCAGGGGCTGAAGGGCGGGTCGATGCGGCCGAAGTGGAAGCGCTGATTGCAGCACGCCTGCAAGCTCGCGTTGACAAGAACTGGGCCGAATCCGACCGCATCCGCGACCAGCTCACCGCCATGGGCGTGGTGCTGGAAGACGGCAAAGGCGCAACGACCTGGCGCTTGGCGGATTGATCGCTAGCGCCTGATCTATCGCTATCGCGAGCAAGCTCACTCCTACAGGTTCAATGCGATCCCCTGTAGGAGTGAGCTTGCTCGCGATGACGGTACATCAGATGCACCTTTATCGCAGGTCTGACGCCATCGCGGGCAAGCGCGCTCCTACAAGTGATCGCGTTCCAACTGTAGGAGCTCGCTTGCTCTGGGCCGCAGTCGGATGATAGCGTCAGCTCCGGCAACACAAATCCACAATCAGAAACCCTGTTCGCGCAGCCGTTTGTACAAGGTATTCCGACTCACCCCCAGCCGCTTGGCCAGCTGCGAAATATTCCCCCCGGCCGCCTGCAACAGCTCGTTCAACTCCTCCGGCGTATCCAGCGCGGCTTTACGATTGAACGCCGTCACCCGCTCGCTGTTCTCGCTCTCCATCTCCAGATCGACAAGCTCCAGATCAGCAAAGAAGTCCTCCGGCAGATGCTCGGCAGAAATCGGCTCGTCATCCGCCAGCGCCAACGCCACCTGAATCACATTGCTCAACTGACGCAAATTCCCCGGCCACGGATGCCGCTCGAACAACGTTAACACCGACGATTCAAAGCCCGCCGTCTGCTGGGGTTCGCGATGCTGCTGCCAGATCATCTGCACCAGTTCCGCCTTGTCGGTACGGTCGCGCAGGGGCGGCAATTCAAGGTTCAAGCCGCTGATGCGGTAGTACAAATCCTGCCGGAAACGCCCGCTCTGCACCTGTTCGCGCAACGAACAGTGGGTTGCGGAAATCACCCGAATGTCCACCGGAAACAACTCGCTGCTGCCCAGCGGCTGCACGCAACGCTCCTGCAGCACCCGCAGCAAACGGGCCTGGACGGGCAGGGGCATGTCGCCGATTTCATCGAGAAACAGCGTGCCCTTGTCCGCCTTGCGAATCAGGCCGACGCTGCCTTTATGGTGAGCGCCCGTGAACGCGCCTTTTTCGTAACCGAACAGCTCGGCCTCCACCAACTCCGAGGGAATGGCGGCGCAGTTCACCGCAATGAACGGCTGATCAGCCCGGGAGCTGCCTTGATGCAGGTGTTTGACGAACACCTCTTTGCCCGCGCCAGTCTCGCCGAGAATCAACAGCGGCACGTTTTTCTCTAACAAACGCTGCGCTTGCCGCGTGGCTTTCGCCACTTTTTCATCGCCAAAGCCGGGCGGGGCGGTGTCGGGTTTCTTCAGCTCAGTCGCAGCCCTGAATTTCAGCACCGGGGCCTTGGGCCGTTTGATCACCCCATGAAACCGGTTATGCCCCGAGGCTTGCAGCGCGAAAGGCTGGCCTTCCTGCTGATCGAGCAAATGCGCAATCGGGGCCTTGAACAGCTGTTCGATGTTGGCCTGCAACAGACGCACACCCAAGAGGTTGTCGGCCCGGCGATTGGCGCACACGATTCGGCCGCTTTCATCGAATACCAGCAAACCCGCCCATTGGCTGTCGAGGTTGTTCAGCCCGGTGTTGAACGTCATCTGAAAATAGCTGTGCTGGAACTGGTCCAGGATCAGCCGGTTCTCAATGGTCTGGCTCATCATCTTCACCATCCCCAGCGTGTGGGAGGGTGGCAGGAAGCTGTCGCTGGACACATCGAGCACCGCGACCATACGCCGCGAGGCATCGAAAATCGGCGCCGCAGAGCCCGTCATGAAACGGTTGGCCTTCAAAAAGTGTTCATCGTGTTCAATGTGAACAGCCTGTTCACAGGCCAGCGCCGTGCCGATGGCGTTGGTGCCGACCCCGCGTTCTAGCCAACTGGCGCCGGCGATGAAACCCCGCTGCTGATCCGGTTCGACGAAGCGCTTGGTGCCCCACGAATTGAGCACCTGGCCTTGTTGGTCAGCCAGCAGGATCAGGCAGTTGGAGTTGCTGAGAATGTTCTCGTAGAAGGGCAGCACCTGCTGATGGGTGGTCTGCACCAGCGACTGATGGCGCTCCAGCAGTTGCGAAACCTGCTGTTCAGGCAGCCGATTGAAGGCGGGACGGGACTGATGGTCCAGGCCGAATTCGCGGCAGCGGGCCCATGAGTCCCGAATAATGGTGTCGTGAGCGGTGGATGCGCCTGTAGCGGCCATGGTCTGGCTCCGTCCGGTAGCTTTTATTGTTTTTGGGGTACGGCGTGGGCCAAGCATCCGTGCTCGAAACGTTCACCCATTGTTGTTCAGGATTGTTCAAAGTCAATGTTCATTTTGTTCAGGTGTTCAGCCTTTTCTGTTCACTTATGTTCACCAACGAATATCGACAGAACGCTCGATTTGCCTCCGGCTCTCTAGATCGCGGGTTTTGGCGCAGTGTTCGTTAGCGAAGGTCGATTGGCACGATTGTCGCTATCCAACACGTGGTCGTTAAAAAAACAGACCAACAGCTTCACCCCGAACAAGACAAATAAAAAGGGCACGCCATGTCTCTCACGCTTGAGCACGTCAGCCGAGCCGTCGACGGTCAAATCTGGATCGACGATGCGTCGCTGAGCTTCGAACCCGGCTCATTCAACGTATTGCTGGGGCGCACCTTATCAGGCAAAACCAGCCTGATGCGCTTGATGGCCGGTCTGGACAAGCCAGACAGCGGCCGCGTACTGATGAATGGCAAAGATGTCACCCAAGTGGCCGTGCGTCATCGCAATGTGTCGATGGTTTATCAGCAATTCATCAACTACCCGAGCATGACCGTTTACGACAACATTGCCTCGCCACTGCGCCAGGCCAAAATGTCGAAAGACGAAATCGACAGCCGCGTGCGGGAAACCGCCAAAATGCTGCGAATCGAGAAATTCCTCAGTCGCTATCCCCTCGAACTCTCCGGCGGCCAGCAGCAGCGCACGGCCATGGCGCGGGCGCTGGTGAAAGACGCCGAGCTGATTCTGTTCGACGAGCCGCTGGTCAACCTCGACTACAAATTGCGCGAAGAGCTGCGTCAGGAAATGCGCCAGCTGTTCGAGACCCGCAACACCATCGCGGTCTACGCCACCACCGAGCCCAACGAAGCGCTGGCGTTGGGCGGTACCACAACGATTCTTCACGAAGGTCGGCTGATCCAGAGCGGCAAGACCCCTGAGGTCTACCACCAGCCGAAAACCGTGCTGGCCGCCGAGCTGTTCTCCGAGCCGCCGATCAACCTGATGCCGGGCCGTATCGATGGCAACGAAGTGAGCTTCGCCAACTTCGTGCATTTCCCGCTCAACGTCGACCTGCGCAAGATCGGCGATGGCGAATACGGTTTTGGTGTGCGCCCTAGCCACCTGAGTCTCGTACCGTCCAACGACGACGATCTGGAACTGGCGGTCACCGTGGAACTGGCAGAAATCAGCGGCTCGGAGACCTTCCTTCACGTGCGCAACGAGCATTTCTCGTTGGTCCTGCACCTGCCGGGCGTGCACGAGTACGACGTCGATACGCCGATTCGCGTGTACATCCCGACTCACAAATTATTCGTGTTCGATCAGCAGGGCGGGCTTATCCAAGCGCCCGGTTTGCGCATGGCGAGGGTTGCCTGATGGCCGAGATCCGCTTGCAACAACTCGCGCACAGCTACAGCGCAAACCCCACTGGCCCTGAAGATTACGCGATCCGCGAGATGACTCACATCTGGGAGCAGGGCGGGGCGTATGCCTTGCTCGGCCCGTCTGGCTGTGGCAAATCGACCTTGCTCAACATCATTTCCGGCCTGCTCAGCCCGTCGGAAGGCAAGGTGATGTTCGACACTACCGTGGTCAACGACATGTCGCCGGAGCAGCGCAACATCGCTCAGGTTTTCCAGTTTCCGGTGGTCTACGACACCATGACGGTGTACGACAACCTCGCCTTCCCTCTGCGCAATCAGGGCATGGCCGAGGCGAAAATTCAGATCAAGGTGCAGGAAATCTCCGACGTCCTGGACCTGCAACCGCTGCTGAAAAAGAAAGCCAAGGGCCTCACGGCTGACGAAAAGCAGAAAGTCTCCATGGGCCGCGGTCTGGTGCGCGACGACGTGTCGGCGATCCTGTTCGACGAACCGCTGACCGTGATCGACCCTCACCTGAAGTGGAAACTGCGGCGCAAGCTCAAGCAGATCCACGAGCAGTTCAACATCACCATGGTCTACGTCACCCACGATCAGCTGGAAGCTTCGACTTTCGCCGACAAGATCGCGGTCATGTACGGCGGCCAGATCGTGCAGTTCGGCACCCCGCGTGAGCTGTTCGAAAAACCCCATCACACCTTTGTCGGTTATTTCATCGGCAGCCCCGGCATGAACCTCATTGAGGTCAGGCCTGAAGCAGGCGGCGTGGGCTTCGGCGGCATTCATCTGCCTTTGCCGGAAGCCCTGCAACAGCGGCTGGCCGCAACGAAGTGGAGCAGCCTCAAGGTCGGCATCCGACCCGAGTTCGTCCATGTTTGGGATGGACCGTTCGACGACGCCATGTGCGCCGACGTGACCTATGTCGAGGACTTGGGGACCTACAAAATCCTCACCCTGAACCTGGCCGGGCAATCGCTGAAGGTCCGCCTGCAGGAAGACAAGCCGGTGCCGCAAGGCCAGGCCTGGATCAGTTTTCCGGCCCAGTGGTTGATGCTCTACGCCGATGAATTTCTGCTGGAAGCCGACGCCAATGCAGCGTCGGCCAGCGAGGTGCCCCATGAGTAAGGTGCAGAACAACAAGGCCTGGTGGCTGGTGCTGCCGGTGTTTCTGTTGGTGGCGTTCAGCGCCATCATCCCGATGATGACCGTGGTCAACTATTCGGTGCAGGACATCTTCGACCAGTCCAGCCGCTATTTCGTCGGTACCGACTGGTTCAGGCAGGTGCTGCAGGACCCGCGTCTGCACGACTCGTTGCTGCGCCAGTTCATCTATTCGGCCTGCGTGTTGCTGATCGAAATCCCGCTGGGCATCGCCATTGCGCTGACCATGCCGACCAAGGGTCGCTGGTCTTCGGTGTGCCTGATCGTGATGACCATTCCGCTGCTGATCCCCTTCAACGTGGTTGGCACCATCTGGCAGATTTTCGGCCGGGGCGACATCGGCCTGCTGGGCTGGTTTCTCAACAACGTGCTGCACGTCAGCTACAACTACGCGGCCAATGCCTCGGATGCCTGGGTGACGGTGCTGATCATCGACGTCTGGCACTGGACCTCGCTGGTGGCGCTGCTGTGCTACTCGGGTCTGCGGGCGATTCCGGACGTGTACTACCAGGCGGCGCGTATTGATCGGGCATCTAACTGGGCGGTTTTCCGACACATCCAGTTGCCGAAGATGAAGAGCGTGCTGCTGATCGCGGTGATGCTGCGCTTCATGGACAGCTTCATGATCTACACCGAGCCGTTCGTGCTCACTGGGGGCGGACCGGGTAACTCGACGACTTTCCTCAGCCAGACCCTGACCACCATGGCGCTCGGCCAGTTCGACCTTGGCCCGGCGGCGGCGTTCTCGCTGGTGTATTTCCTGATCATCCTGCTGGTGTCGTGGGTGTTCTACACCGCCATGACCCACGGCGAAAAGAACTGAGGAGCGGCCCATGAATCTTCGTAAAGTCGTGCCGCTGTGGATCTACCTGCTGTTTCTGCTGGTCCCGATCTACTGGCTGGTGAACATGTCCTTCAAGACCAACACCGAAATCCTCGGCGGTCTGACGCTGTTTCCCCAGGAGTTCACCCTGGCGAACTACAAGGTGATCTTCACCGACGAGAGCTGGTACAGCGGCTATATCAACTCGCTGTACTACGTTTGCCTGAATACCGTGATATCGCTGAGCGTGGCATTGCCTGCTGCTTACGCGTTTTCCCGCTATCGTTTCCTCGGCGACAAGCACTTGTTCTTCTGGCTGCTGACCAACCGCATGGCGCCACCGGCGGTGTTCCTGTTGCCCTTTTTCCAGCTGTATTCGTCGATTGGTCTGTTCGACACCCACATCGCCGTCGCGTTGGCGCACTGCCTGTTCAACGTGCCTTTGGCGGTATGGATTCTCGAAGGCTTCATGTCTGGCGTGCCGAAGGAGATCGACGAAACGGCCTACATCGACGGGTACAGCTTCCCCAAATTCTTCGGGAAAATTTTCATCCCGTTGATTGGTTCGGGGATCGGTGTCACGGCGTTTTTCTGCTTCATGTTCTCGTGGGTCGAGCTGCTGCTGGCGCGGACACTGACATCGGTCAACGCCAAGCCGATCGCGGCGGTGATGACCCGCACGGTGTCGGCATCGGGGATCGACTGGGGCGTGTTGGCGGCAGCGGGCGTGTTGACCATCCTGCCGGGCATGCTGGTGATCTGGTTCGTTCGCAATCACGTGGTCAAGGGTTTTGCCCTTGGTCGTGTCTGAGGAGTCGAAAAAATGGAGTGGATGTCCTGGACACTGCCGACCGCCATTTTCTTTGCGTCCATCGCTGCCATTCTGGCTGCGATGACCGTTTGGGAATTGCGCTCGGCGAGCATCGAGCGCCGCGGTTTTCTGCCGATTGCCACCACTCGTGGCGACCGGCTGTTCATCGGTCTTCTCGGCAGCGCCTACCTGCATTTGCTGGTGATTGGCGCGACCGACTGGAGCATCTGGGTCGCCTCGGGGCTGTCCCTGGTCTGGCTGTTGGTGGTGATGCGTTGGGGTTGAAAGGAAGTGAATGAACACTTGTAGGAGTGACCGGGGTGGCGCTCCACCTTGCTCGCGATAGCGATCCGTCAGCCACTGATGTGATTTCTGGCAGACCGCTATCGCGATCAAAGTGGAGCGCCAGCCCGGTCACTCCTACAGAAAGTGGTGCAAACGGTTTTGCAAAGCGGGACTACATAAGAATCAACACTGGAGGTGTCTATGTTCAATAAGAAAAACAAGCTGCGACATAGTGTGACGGTTGCGACGATGGTGATGCTCAGCGGCTTGAGCGTTTCGGCGTGGGCGGATCAATACGAGGATGCCGCGAAGAAATGGGCAGCCAGCGAGTTCAAGCCGACCACCCTGTCCGACGCTGACCAGCTCAAGGAACTGGAGTGGTTCATCAAGGCCGCCGAGCCGTTCCGTGGCATGGACATCAAGGTGGTTTCCGAAACCTTGACCACCCATGAATATGAATCGAAAACCCTGGCCAAGGCCTTCACCGAAATCACCGGCATCAAAGTGACTCACGACCTCCTGCAAGAGGGCGACGTCATCGAGAAGCTGCAAACCGCGATGCAGTCGGACAAGAGCATTTACGACGGCTGGGTCAACGACTCTGACCTGATCGGTACCCATTTCCGCTACGGCAAGGCGCTGTCTCTGACAGACCTGATGGCCAGCCCGGAAGGCGCGAAAGTCACCTCGCCTACACTCGACATCAAAGACTTCATCGGCACCTCCTTCACCACCTCGCCTGAGGTCAAGGATGAGTCGGGCAAGGTCATCACCCCGGCCAAGCTGTATCAGCTGCCTGACCAGCAGTTCGCCAACCTGTACTGGTTCCGCGCCGACTGGTTCGAGCGTGCTGACCTCAAAGCGAAGTTCAAGGCCAAATACGGCTACGAGCTGGGCGTTCCGGTGAACTGGTCGGCTTATGAAGACATCGCCAAATTCTTCAGCGAAGACGTGAAGGAAATCGACGGCAAGAAAGTCTACGGCCACATGGACTACGGCAAGAAAGACCCGTCCCTGGGCTGGCGCTTCACCGATGCCTGGTTCTCCATGGCAGGCAGCGGCGACAAAGGCCTGCCGAACGGCTTGCCGGTGGACGAGTGGGGTATTCGTGTAGAGAGCTGCCATCCGGTCGGTTCCAGCATCACCCGCGGCGGCGACACCAACGGTCCGGCTGCCGTTTACGCCACTCAGAAATACATCGATTGGCTGAAAGCCTATGCACCGCCTGAAGCCGCGGGCATGACATTCTCCGAGTCCGGTCCTGTGCCGTCGCAGGGTAACGTTGCGCAACAAATCTTCTGGTACACCGCGTTTACCGCAGACATGACCAAGCCAGGTCTGCCGGTGATGAACGCCGATGGCACGCCGAAATGGCGGATGGCGCCATCGCCGAAAGGTCCGTACTGGAAAGACGGCATGAAGCTCGGCTATCAGGACGTGGGTTCGTGGACCTTCCTGAAATCGGCTGACGAGAAAAAACGTCTGGCGGCCTGGCTGTACGCGCAGTTCGTGACGTCGAAATCAGTCTCGCTGAAGAAAACCATCGTGGGCCTGACGCCGATTCGTGAGTCGGACATCAACTCGAAAGAGATGACCGCGCTGGCACCGAAACTCGGTGGTCTGGTGGAGTTCTACCGCAGCCCGGCCCGCGTCCAATGGTCGCCGACCGGCACCAACGTTCCGGATTATCCGAAACTGGCGCAACTGTGGTGGAGCCATGTGGCTGAGGCCGTGACCGGCGAGAAAACCGCACAAGCGGCGCTCGATGGCCTGGCCAAGGATCAGGACGCCATCATGACCCGTATCGAGCGCTCGAAGGTTCAGGACGCGAGTGGTTGCGCACCGAAGATGAACCCGGAAACTTCGGCGGAAGAGTGGTACACCAAAGCCGAGAAGAGCAATGGCGCGTTCCTCGCCCCGCAACGCAAACTGGCCAACGAGAAACCTAAGGGTGAAACGATTGCCTACTCGGACCTGCTGAAAAGCTGGGAAGCGGCCAAGAAGTAAGGCGTGAAGCTGCCTTGGGGTCCTCCCGTATAGCGCGGGAGGACGCCAGCTTGAACTGTGGGAGCGAATTCATTCGCGAATGGGGCGTCCGGTCAATGCATCCGCGTCGGTTGAAACATTTTCGCGGATGAGTTCGCTTCCAGAGAGGAACCTGTGAAACACGCATAAAAAACGGCACCCTCGGGTGCCGTTTTTCATGTGCAGACCGCCTCGATCAACCGTGCAGCGTTTCCGCTGCGTAAAGGGTGTTCTCCAGCAGGCATGCGCGGGTCATCGGGCCAACGCCCCCTGGCACCGGGGTGATCCAGCCTGCGCGGGGCAGGGCGGTCTCGTACACCACGTCGCCCACCAACTTGCCGTCATCCTGACGGTTGATGCCGACGTCGATCACGATCGCGCCTTCCTTGACCCACTCGCCCTTGACCAGCCCCGGCTTGCCCGCTGCCACCACCACCAGATCCGCACGGCCAACATGGCCCGCCAGGTCCTGGGTGAAGCGATGGGTCACGGTCACGGTGCAGCCGGCCAGCAGCAACTCCATGGCCATCGGACGACCGACGATGTTGGACGCGCCCACCACCACGGCATCTTTCCCGTAAAGGTCAACGCCGGTGCTTTCCAGCAGGGTCATGATGCCTTTCGGCGTGCAAGGGCGCAGCAGCGGAATACGCTGGGCCAGACGCCCGACGTTATAAGGGTGGAAACCATCGACGTCCTTATCAGGACGGATACGTTCCAGCAGTGGCGACGAATCCAGATGCTCCGGCAGCGGCAGTTGCAGCAGGATGCCGTCGATGGCCGGGTCTTCGTTGAGGCTGTCGATCAAATCGGTCAGCTCGGTCTGGGTGGTTTCGCTGGGCAGGTCGTAGGCCCGGGAGATGAAGCCGACCTCTTCACAGTCTTTGCGTTTGTGCGAGACGTAAACCTGAGAGGCGGGGTCGCTGCCGACCAGAATCACCGCGAGGCCCGGCGTACGCAGCCCTTGCTCGCGACGTTCGGCAACTCGTTGGGCGATCTGCTGGCGCAGGCTGGCTGCGATCGCTTTGCCGTCTATTAGTTTTGCAGTCATTACGCGTGATTAACCATCGGAAGGGAGGGAAAAAGAGCGCGCATTCTCGCATGACCTGACGCAAGGGCAAAGGCGGTTGGTCCGCTTAATAAGCTAACCCCTTTAATTAACTGAATTTTTTAGAAAAAAGTGTTGACGACCTTTGAGGCCGTCTATAAGATTCGTCGCACTTGTCGGGCACAACCCCACACAGGATAAGCCGGAAGCGGTGAGTCAGGTCGAAAGGTTGAATAAGTCAGGTAGAGTTCAAATCGGCTCAGCGTGATTGAAAGCTCTTAATTTGCAGTCGTAAGAATGCAGATTAACCAAGCGCCCGTAGCTCAGCTGGATAGAGCATCCGCCTTCTAAGCGGATGGTCGCAGGTTCGAGTCCTGCCGGGTGCGCCATAAAGGCAGCTTTGGCACAAGTAAGTTACAACGCTAGATGGTGGGCGTAGCTCAGTTGGTAGAGCACGGGATTGTGACTCCCGTTGTCGAGGGTTCGATCCCCTTCGTCCACCCCATATTCGAAGAAGGCGCCAGATGCATAATCTGGCGCCTTTGCTTTAAGCGCTTCAAACGCGGATGTGGTGGAATTGGTAGACACACTGGATTTAGGTTCCAGCGCCGCAAGGTGTGAGAGTTCGAGTCTCTCCGTCCGCACCAGCTACAACCCTGGGAAGTGAGTCAAGCACTCCGGGGAGTGAAAAGCCGCCTAGTGCGGCTTTTTTTGTTTCAACGTATTGGTTTCATGCCGGTACGAGTCCGCCATGCTGTTGATGATGGGCTTTTCCGGAGTGTTTCCAGGGATTGGATCGCCATTCGGTCGTGCTTCGCTTCCTTATATAGGGGCGCGGAAAGTGCGTTCCAGACCGCTTGCGAAGCTTCGAATCTTCGTCCTTTTCCCCCTGGTTGCATTCCACTGTATTTACCCTTCGTCAGTAGGGTGACTTCTTGAGATTGACCCACTAGAATGCTTGCCCTTGATTCTGGGGTCGGAAACGGCCGGCTAACGTCTGTGCAACGAGGAATATCCATGCAAGTTTCTGTTGAAAACACTTCCGCTCTTGAGCGCCGCATGACCATTGGCGTGCCAGCTGAGCGCATCGAGACCGAAGTCAACAAGCGTCTGCAGCAGACCGCACGTAAAGCCAAGATCCCGGGCTTCCGCCCTGGCAAAGTGCCTATGAGCGTGATCCGCCAGCGTTACGAAGACGGTGCTCGTCAAGAAGCACTGGGCGACCTGATCCAGGCCACCTTCTACGAAGCTGTCGTAGAGCAAAAGCTGAACCCGGCTGGCGCGCCTTCCGTCGAGCCAAAAACCTTCGAAAAAGGCAAAGACCTCGAATACGTTGCCACCTTCGAAGTGTTCCCCGAATTTTCCGTTGCCGGTTTTGAATCCGTGAGCGTCGAGCGTCTGTCCGCTGACGTCGCTGACTCCGATCTGGACAACATGCTGGAAATCCTGCGCAAGCAGAACGTTCGTTACGAAGCCGCCGACCGTGCTGCTGCCAACGAAGACCAGTTGAACATCGACTTCGTCGGGAAGATCGACGGTGAAGCATTCGCCGGCGGTTCGGCCACCGGCACTCAGTTGGTGCTGGGCTCGGGTCGCATGATCCCTGGCTTCGAAGACGGGCTGGTTGGCGCTAAAGCCGGTGAAGAGCGGGTTCTGAACCTGACCTTCCCTGAGGACTACCAGAACCTGGAACTGGCGGGTAAAACCGCCGAGTTCACCGTCACTGTCAACACCGTCTCGGCTCCGACCCTGCCTGAACTGAACGAAGCGTTCTTCAACCAGTTCGGTATCAAGGAAGCGACCCTGGAAGGTTTCCGCACCGAAGTTCGCAAGAACATGGAGCGCGAGCTGCGTCAGGCCATCAAGTCCAAGGTCAAGAACCAGGTCATGGACGGTCTGCTGGCTGCCAACCCGATCGAAGTCCCTAAAGCCCTGCTGGAAAACGAAGTGAACCGCCTGCGCGTTCAAGCCGTTCAACAGTTCGGCGGCAACATCAAGCCTGACCAACTGCCAGCCGAGCTGTTCGAAGAGCAGGCCAAGCGCCGCGTCGAGCTGGGCCTGATCGTCGCTGAAGTGGTCAAGCAGTTCGACCTCAAGCCTGACGAAGCCCGCGTTCGCGAGCTGATCCAGGAAATGGCTTCCGCTTACCAGGAGCCAGAGCAGGTCGTGGCCTGGTACTACAAGAACGAACAGCAAATGAACGAAGTGCGTTCGGTTGTGCTGGAAGAGCAAGTTGTGGATACTGTTTTGCAGAAAGCGAGCGTGACCGATAAAGCGGTCTCGTACGAAGAAGCCGTCAAGCCGGTAGAAGCTCCACAAGCCGACTGATTTCTTTCTCTCGTTCGAAAACACCATAAGCCAGCCTTCGCGCTGGCTTATGCGTATTCAAGACATGACTATTTGGGAGTGAATGCGAGACATGTCCCGCAATTCTTATATTCAGCAGAACTCTGACATCCAGGCCGCTGGCGGCCTGGTCCCGATGGTTATCGAGCAGTCCGCCCGTGGCGAACGCGCCTATGACATCTACTCCCGGTTGCTCAAGGAACGCGTCATCTTCCTGGTCGGCCCGGTTGAAGATTACATGGCCAACCTGATCTCGGCGCAGCTCCTGTTCCTTGAAGCGGAAAACCCGGACAAGGACATCCATCTCTACATCAACTCCCCAGGCGGTTCGGTGACTGCGGGCATGGCGATCTACGACACCATGCAGTTCATCAAACCGGACGTTTCGACGACGGTCATGGGTCAGGCTTGCAGCATGGGCGCGTTCCTGCTGGCAGGTGGTGCCAAGGGCAAGCGTTTTGCCCTGCCGAATTCCCGCGTGATGATTCACCAGCCACTGGGCGGTTTCCAGGGGCAGGCGTCGGACATCGACATTCACGCCAAGGAAATCCTGTACATTCGCCAGCGTCTGAACGAGCTGCTGGCGCACCATACCGGTCAGCCGCTGGAAGCTATCGAGCGTGACACCAACCGCGACAACTTCATGAGCGCCGAACGCGCTGCTGAATACGGTCTGGTGGACGCGGTGCTCGACAAACGTCAAATGATCAAATGATTGCTTGATTGGCAGTAATCCCAGGTGGTCGGGACCCCCGTGCCACCTGCGGACTTGAAAAAGCCCGCAATTGCCTTCATCTTGTGTTGCAAGCCTACCGGATTGGATCGATCGAATGACTGACACCCGCAACGGCGAGGACAACGGCAAACTGCTTTATTGCTCCTTCTGCGGCAAAAGCCAGCATGAAGTGCGCAAATTGATTGCCGGCCCCTCGGTATTTATCTGTGACGAGTGCGTCGACCTGTGCAATGACATCATCCGCGAGGAGGTGCAGGAAGCACAGGCAGAGAGCAGCGCGCATAAATTGCCATCGCCGAAAGAAATCAGCGGCATCCTTGACCAGTACGTCATCGGTCAGGAGCGTGCCAAGAAGGTTCTCGCAGTAGCGGTGTATAACCACTACAAGCGTCTGAACCAGCGCGACAAGAAAAACGACGACGTTGAACTGGGCAAGAGCAACATCCTGCTGATCGGCCCTACAGGCTCCGGCAAGACCCTGCTGGCTGAAACGCTGGCCCGTTTGCTCAATGTACCGTTCACCATCGCCGACGCCACCACCCTGACCGAAGCCGGTTATGTGGGTGAGGACGTGGAAAACATCATCCAGAAGTTGTTGCAGAAGTGCGATTACGATGTCGAGAAGGCCCAGATGGGCATTGTCTACATCGACGAAATCGACAAGATTTCGCGCAAGTCCGACAACCCTTCGATCACCCGTGACGTCTCGGGCGAGGGCGTGCAACAGGCCTTGCTGAAACTGATCGAGGGTACCGTGGCTTCCGTTCCGCCCCAAGGCGGTCGCAAGCATCCACAGCAGGAATTCCTGCAAGTGGACACGCGCAACATCCTGTTCATCTGCGGCGGTGCGTTCTCTGGCCTGGAAAAGGTCATTCAGAATCGCTCCACCAAAGGCGGCATCGGCTTTGGCGCCGAGGTTCGCAGCAAGGAAGAGGGCAAGAAGGTTGGCGAATCCCTGCGTGAAGTCGAGCCTGACGATCTGGTCAAGTTCGGTCTGATCCCTGAGTTCGTGGGCCGTCTGCCGGTGCTCGCGACCCTGGACGAGCTGGACGAAGCTGCGTTGATGCAGATTCTGACCGAGCCGAAAAACGCGCTGACCAAGCAGTACGGCAAGCTGTTCGAAATGGAAGGTGTGGACCTTGAGTTCCGCACTGACGCACTCAAGTCGGTTGCCCGTCGCGCGCTGGAGCGCAAGACCGGTGCCCGTGGTTTGCGCTCCATTCTCGAAGGCGTGCTGCTCGACACCATGTACGAAATCCCGTCGCAATCCGACGTGAGCAAGGTGGTGATCGACGAAAGCGTGATTGAAGGTACGTCCAAGCCGCTGTTGATCTACGAAAACAGTGAGCCACCTGCGAAGGCGGCACCCGACGCGTAAGCCTTGCGGCTTCGCACCGGGCAACTGGAAAACGAAAAGGGCCCTCGGGCCCTTTTTGCGTTTCAAGGGCTCCTTTCGCATTAACTCGAACCGGCGCTTGTTTTTTTGAATCGGTACCCCCATCTTGGTTTTCAGCTCATTTCTATCTGTCCATGGCCTTAAGGCCGCCGTAGAGGCGAAATCATGAAGACGACCATTGAACTGCCTCTTTTGCCATTGCGTGATGTCGTGGTGTATCCGCACATGGTGATCCCACTGTTCGTGGGGCGCGAGAAGTCGATCGAGGCCCTTGAGGCTGCGATGACCGGTGACAAGCAGATCCTGCTGCTCGCGCAAAGAAATCCTGCAGACGATGATCCCGGTGAAGACGCCCTTTATAGCGTAGGGACCATTGCAACCGTATTGCAGCTGCTCAAGCTCCCGGACGGCACCGTCAAAGTGTTGGTCGAAGGCGAGCAGCGCGGCTCCGTTGAGCGTTTCATCGAAGTGGACGGCCATTGCCGCGCCGAAGTGGCGTTGATCGACGAAGTCGAAGCGCCAGACCGTGAATCCGAAGTGTTCGTGCGCAGCCTGCTGTCGCAGTTCGAGCAATATGTGCAGCTTGGCAAAAAAGTCCCGGCTGAAGTCCTGTCGTCGCTCAACAGCATCGATGAGCCTGGCCGTCTGGTCGACACCATGGCCGCGCACATGGCGCTGAAGATCGAGCAGAAGCAGGAAATCCTCGAAATCATCGACCTGGGCGCCCGTGTCGAACACGTGCTCGCCCTGTTGGATGCCGAAATCGATCTGTTGCAGGTCGAGAAACGCATTCGCGGTCGTGTGAAGAAACAAATGGAGCGTAGCCAGCGCGAGTACTACCTGAATGAGCAGATGAAGGCCATTCAGAAAGAGCTTGGCGACAGCGACGAAGGCCACAACGAAATCGAAGAGCTGAAAAAGCGCATCGATGCGGCTGGCCTGCCGAAAGACGCCATGACCAAGGCCACTGCCGAGCTGAACAAGCTGAAACAGATGTCGCCCATGTCGGCTGAAGCCACCGTCGTGCGTTCTTACATCGACTGGCTGGTGCAGGTGCCGTGGAAGGCTCAGAGCAAGGTGCGTCTGGACCTCGCACGGGCCGAGGACATCCTCGACGCTGACCATTACGGTCTGGAAGAAGTCAAAGAGCGGATTCTCGAATACCTCGCCGTGCAAAAGCGTGTGAAGAAGATTCGTGGTCCGGTGCTGTGTCTGGTCGGTCCGCCTGGCGTGGGCAAGACCTCGCTGGCCGAGTCGATCGCACACGCCACCAACCGCAAGTTCGTGCGCATGGCCTTGGGTGGTGTGCGTGACGAAGCTGAAATTCGTGGTCACCGTCGGACGTACATCGGCTCGATGCCGGGTCGTCTGATCCAGAAGATGACCAAGGTCGGCGTGCGCAACCCACTGTTCCTGCTCGACGAAATCGACAAGATGGGCAGCGACATGCGCGGTGACCCGGCGTCGGCGCTGCTTGAAGTGCTCGATCCCGAGCAGAACCACAACTTCAACGATCACTACCTGGAGGTCGATTACGACCTGTCGGATGTGATGTTCCTCTGCACCGCCAACTCGATGAACATTCCAGCGGCCTTGCTGGACCGTATGGAAGTGATTCGTCTGCCGGGTTACACCGAAGACGAGAAAATCAATATCGCCACCAAGTACCTCTCGCCCAAGCAGATCGCTGCCAACGGCCTGAAAAAAGGTGAAATCGAGTTCGAAGAAGAGGCCATACGCGACATTATCCGGTACTACACGCGTGAAGCGGGTGTGCGGAGTCTGGAGCGTCAGATCGCCAAAGTCTGCCGCAAGGCGGTCAAAGAGCACGCTGGCGAGAAGCGTTTCACTGTCGTGGTCACCGCTGCGATGCTGGAAAACTTCCTTGGTGTGCGTAAATTCCGCTACGGCCTGGCCGAGCAGCAGGATCAGATCGGTCAAGTGACTGGCTTGGCGTGGACGCAAGTGGGCGGCGAATTGCTGACCATCGAAGCGGCCGTGGTGCCGGGTAAGGGGCAGTTGATCAAGACCGGTTCGCTGGGCGACGTCATGGTCGAATCGATCACTGCGGCGCTCACGGTGGTGCGCAGTCGGGCGAAGAGCCTGGGCATCCCCCTGGACTTCCACGAGAAGCGCGACACGCATATCCACATGCCGGAAGGGGCGACGCCCAAAGACGGCCCTAGCGCGGGTGTAGGCATGTGCACGGCACTGGTTTCGGCGCTGACACAGATCCCTGTGCGTGCCGATGTGGCCATGACCGGTGAAATCACCTTGCGTGGTCAAGTGCTGGCGATTGGCGGTTTGAAGGAAAAACTGCTGGCCGCACACCGTGGCGGAATTAAAACGGTGATCATTCCGGAAGAAAACGTACGCGATTTGAAGGAAATTCCTGACAACATCAAGGCAGACCTGCAAATCAAACCTGTTAAATGGATTGACGAAGTCCTGCAAATTGCGCTGCAATACGCGCCGGAGCCCTTGCCGGATGTGGCTCCGGAGATGGTTGCAAAGGATGAAAAACGCGAGTCTGAGTCTAAGGAAAGAATTAGCACGCATTAGTCCGTGGGGCCTTCCTTGACAGCTTTTTAGAGCCCTTGTTATAAAGCGGCTCTTCAAGCCCAAACTGTCCTTATAGGCAGGCCACATAGCGTTCGTTTGGCAACACCAAAAAACTTAGAAAATATACTCAATATAGATAGATATAAGGGGACTTAGAGTGAACAAGTCGGAACTGATTGATGCTATCGCCGCATCCGCTGACATCCCGAAAGCTGCTGCTGGCCGTGCGCTGGACGCAGTAATCGAATCCGTCACTGGCGCTCTTAAGGCTGGCGACTCCGTTGTACTGGTTGGCTTCGGCACTTTCTCCGTAACTGATCGTCCTGCCCGTACCGGCCGCAACCCTCAGACTGGCAAGGCACTGCAAATCGCTGCCGCCAAGAAGCCAGGCTTCAAAGCCGGTAAAGCGCTGAAAGAAGCGGTCAACTAAGTTTCTTCGTTACCTTTGCCCGTCCGGGACAGCGTTACCTCTGTTCCGGGCGTGAAGCGGCAAGTGCGGTTGGTCAAGCGCTGGCCTGTCACCCCCAGGGAACGCAACATCGAACCCTGTCCGCTTCGCCTGTTATGCCCGTTTTTGAAAGTTACGAGAAGGCGCATCCTCGGATGCGCCTTTCTTCTATCCGGAATACACCCACGCTCCGCTCCGTGTGTCGCAGCTTGGTGAGTTGAGTACAACCCTCTGGGGGACGCATGCTGCAGAATATCAGGGACAATTCACAAGGCTGGATTGCCAAGACCATCATCGGCGTTGTCATGGCGCTGATGGCGCTGACGGGTTTCGATGCCATTTTCAGGGCCACCAGCCACAGCCAGGACGCGGCAAAGGTCAACGGTGACGAAATCACTCAGACCGACCTGGGTCAGGCCGTTGAGATGCAACGCCGCCAGCTCGTGCAACAGTTGGGCAAGGATTTCGATCCGGCGATGCTCAATGAACAGATGCTGCGGGAGTCGGCGCTCAAGGGCCTGATCGATCGCAAGCTGCTGCTGCAGGGCGCAGCGGATGCCAAGTTTGGCTTCTCGGAAGCGGCGCTGGATCAGCAGATCCTGATGACGCCCGAATTTCAGGTCGACGGCAAATTCAATGCTGACCGTTTCGATCAGGTCGTCCGTCAGTTGGGTTACAGCCGTCTGCAATTCCGCCAGATTCTGGGTCAGGAAATGCTGATCGGGCAGATTCGCGCAGGCATCGGCGGCAGTGCTTTTGTCACCGACGCTCAGGTCGATGCGTTCGCCCGTCTGGAAAAACAGACTCGCGATTTCGCGACGCTGACTCTGCCCGCCGATCCGTCCAACGTGAAAGTCACTGACGACGAAATCAAGGCGCACTACGACCAGCACGCCAAGGAATTCTTGAGCCCTGAGCAAGTGGTCCTGGATTACATCGAGCTGAAAAAGTCGTCGTTCTTCGACAAGGTGTCGGTGAAGGACGAAGACCTTCAGGCCGCCTACCAGAAAGAGATCGCCAACCTGGCCGAGCAGCGTCGTGCGGCGCACATCCTGATCGAGGTCAACGACAAAACCACCGACGCACAGGCGAAGGCGAAGATCGAAGAGATCCAGCAGCGTCTGGCCAAGGGTGAAGACTTCGCGGCACTGGCCAAAGAGTTCTCGCAAGACCCGGGTTCGTCAGGCAAAGGCGGTGATCTCGGTTATGCAGGCAAGGGCGTATACGACCCGAGCTTCGAAGACGCGCTGTATGCGTTGAACAAGGACCAGGTGTCCGCCCCGGTCAAGAGCCAGTTCGGCTGGCACCTGATCAAATTGCTAGGTGTTGAAGCGCCGTCGGTGCCGACCTTCGCCAGCCTGAAAGACAAACTGACCCACGAGCTGAAATCGCTGCAGGTCGAGCAGCAATATGTCGACGCCAGCAAGAAATTGCAGGATGCGGCGTACGAAGCGTCCGATCTGTCGCAACCTGCACAGGACCTGGGCCTGAAGGTTCAGACCACGGCGCCGTTCGGCCGTGAAGGTGGCGAAGGCGTCGCAGCAAACCGCGCTGTGATCCAGGCCGCGTTTAGCCCTGAAGTGATGGAAGAGGGTTCCAACAGCTCGGCGCTGGAACTCGATCCTGAAACGGTAGTGGTGGTGCACGTGAAAGAGCACCGTCAACCTGAACAATTGCCGCTGGAAGCCGTTTCTAACGCCATTCGCGCGCAACTGGTCAAGAACCACGCCAGCGATGCAGTCAAGGGCAAGGGCGAAGCGCTGCTGGCCGGGTTGCGCGATGGCAAGGTGCCGTACACCGCGACCAAACAGGAAGGCCAGAGCTGGAAAGTTGTCGAAGCCGGTTCTCGTGGCCAAGAGGGTGTAGACCCTCAGGTGCTGCAGGCGCTGTTCCGCATGCCTAAGCCTGAGGGCAAGGATAAGCCGGCTTACGCCAGCCTGACCGCTGCCGATGGCAGCTTCGTGGTGGTGCGCCTCAATGGCGTGAATCAGGCCGCTCCGGCGACTGATGCCGAGAAGACCCAGTACCGTCGCTTCCTCGCGTCCCGTGAGGGACGTCAGGACTTCGAGTCGTATCAGGCACAGCTGCAATCGGCTGCGAAGATCGAGAAGTACTGATCCGTCGTAATACCTGCTGAAAAACAAAAAGCCCCGGCTCGTGAGAGTCGGGGCTTTTTTGTTTTTGGATTTTAGATTTTGAAGTGGCGTTGGGATGGGGGCATATCCGTTGCCATGGGTGGCGCCGGTGTCGGTTCCGCTCTTACAGCGGGTCACTTTTTCAAGAGCCAAAAAGTAACCAAAAGGCCCTGCTCCTGGTTTGGCTTCGGCTTCGTCGAAGTTCCCTCACTCCGGCAACGCTCCGTGGGCCCGCGCCGAACGGTCATCCATGTCCTTGCGGCGCTCTCGCGGCATCCCTGCCGCTCGACCCACTCCGCGCCGCCTGCGTTCGGCCTGCACCCAAGTCGAGTTCTGCGGTGTCTGTGAGGGCGCGTCCCAAGATCAAGATCAAGATCAAGATCAAGATCAAGCTCAAGAGCTGAGGCTGGCGCGAGGAAGATCGGTGAATGATCCTGTGGGAGCGAATTCATTCGCGAAGGAGGGTTCATGTACCGGCCCATCGCGAATGAATTCGCTCCCACAGGTACAGCGTCAGCCCCTAAAACAAAAAAGCCCCGGTTCGAGAGAACCGGGGCTTTTCAGTTATCGCGCAAAGCTTAAAAGATCAGCCTTCCAGATCACCCATCGCCGTGGTGTTGAAACCACCGTCGACATACATGATCTCGCCGCTCACGCCGGACGCCAGGTCCGAGCACAGGAACGCGCCTGCGTTGCCCACTTCGTCAATGGTGACGTTGCGGCGCAGCGGGGTTTGCGCTTCGTTGGCGTCCAGCATTTTGCGGAAGTTTTTGATGCCGGAAGCGGCGAGGGTGCGGATCGGACCGGCCGACACCGCGTTAACACGAGTGCCGTCCGGGCCGAGGCTGCGGGCCAGATAACGAACACCGGCTTCCAGGCTGGCCTTGGCCATGCCCATCACGTTGTAGTTCGGCATGGTGCGCTCGGCGCCCAGGTACGACAGGGTCAGCAGGCTGCCGTTGCGGCCTTTCATCAGTTCACGACCGGCTTTGGCCAGGGCCACGAAGCTGTAGGCGCTGATGTCGTGGGCGATGCGGAAACCGTCACGGGTGGTGGCTTGGGTGAAGTCGCCGTCCAGTTGGTCGCCCGGGGCGAAGCCGACGGAGTGCACGATGCAGTCCAGGCCGTCCCACTTCTTGCTCAGTTCTTCGAAAACCTTGGCGATTTCTTCGTCGCTGGCGACGTCGCAAGGGAAGCACAGATCAGCGTTCGAACCCCAGCCCGCTGCGAATTCTTCGACGCGGCCTTTGAGTTTTTCGTTCTGGTAGGTGAAGGCAAGCTCAGCGCCCTCGCGATGCATGGCGGCAGCGATACCGGATGCGATGGACAATTTGCTGGCGACACCGACGATCAGGACGCGCTTACCGGCGAGAAAACCCATGGTTTTTTCCTCTTCAGGTTAATCGACAGTTGCTGGGGCCAGAAACGCGGCCTCCAGCAGCTGCTGTGTATAAGGATGTTGCGGTGCGGCGAAAATATCTTCTGCCACACCCTGTTCGACCACTTGGCCTTGCTTGACCACCATCAGTTGGTGGCTCAGCGCTTTGACTACCGCCAGGTCATGGCTGATAAACAAATACGTCAGGTTGTACTTGGTTTGCAGGGAGCGCAAAAGCTCCACCACTTGACGCTGAACAGTCCGGTCGAGGGCCGATGTGGGCTCGTCCAGTAAAATCAGCGCCGGTTTTAACACTAATGCCCGTGCGATGGCGATCCTTTGCCGCTGTCCGCCCGAAAACTCATGGGGGTAGCGGTGCCGGGTTTCCGGGTCCAGGCCTACTTCCTTGAGCGCCGCGATCACCGCGGCCTCTTGCTCGACCGGCGTGCCGATCTTGTGAATCCGCAGGCCTTCGCCCACGATGTCACACACCGACATGCGCGGGCTCAGGCTGCCGAACGGGTCCTGAAACACCACCTGCATCTGCCGCCGCAACGGCCGCACCTGATCCTGCTTGAGGCAGGCCAGTGAATCGCCCTGAAAGCGTATCTCGCCTTCGCTGCGAATCAACCTGAGAATCGCCAGCCCCAACGTCGATTTGCCCGAGCCGCTTTCGCCGACGATCCCCAGCGTCTGGCCCTTGGGCAGACTGAAGTGGATGCCGTCCACGGCCTTGACGTGATCGACGGTGCGCTTGAACACGCCTTTCTTGATCGGAAACCAGACTTTCAGGTCTTCGACTTCCAGCATCGGCGCGCCCGGCACGTTGTTCGCCGGGCCGCCTTTGGGCTCGGCGCTGAGCAGTTCTTTGGTGTACGGATGCTGCGGTGCGCGGAACAGCTCTTCGCACGATGCCTGTTCGACGATGCAACCGCGCTGCATGACACATACTCGGTTGGCAATTTGTCGAACGACGTTCAAATCGTGGCTGATCAGCAGCAATGCCATGCCCAGTCGGGCCTGCAATTCTTTCAGTAGCTTGAGGATTTTCAGCTGCACCGTGACGTCCAGCGCGGTGGTCGGCTCGTCGGCGATCAGCAATTCCGGCTCATTCGCCAGTGCCATTGCGATCATCACCCGCTGCCGCTGGCCGCCTGACAGCTCGTGGGGCAGGGCTTTGAGGCGTTTGAGCGGCTCAGGGATGCCCACCAGTTCCAGCAGCTCCAGCGTGCGCCGTGTGGCCGCTTTGCCGGTCAGGCCTTTGTGCAATCCCAGGACTTCGTTGATCTGCTTTTCGATGGATTGCAGCGGGTTCAGCGAGGTCATCGGCTCCTGGAAAATCATCGCAATGCGGTTGCCACGGATGGCGCGCATGCGCTTCTCGCTGACCGTCAGCAGCTCGTTGCCCGCGTACTGGATCGTGCCGGTCGGATGCCGTGCCAAGGGGTAGGGCAGCAGTCGCAGGATCGAATGGGCGGTGACTGACTTGCCCGATCCGCTTTCGCCGACCAACGCCAGGGTTTCTCCCTTGCGGATGTCAAAGCTGATGCCTTCGACCACACGCTGGGTTTTCTGGCCGGTGACGAACTCGACGGACAGGTTGCGGATTTCGATCAGATTGTCCTGATTCATCTCATTTCCTCGGGTCGAACGCGTCACGGGCGGATTCGCCGATGAACACCAGCAGACTCAACATGATCGCCAGCACGGCAAAGGCACTGATGCCCAGCCACGGCGCTTGCAGGTTGGATTTGCCCTGCGCGACCAGTTCGCCCAGCGAGGGCGAGCCGGCGGGCAGGCCGAAGCCCAGGAAGTCCAGCGCGGTAAGGGTGCCGATCGCGCCGGTGAGAATGAACGGCATGAAGGTCATGGTCGAGACCATGGCGTTGGGCAGGATGTGGCGGAACATGATCGCGCCGTTCTGCATGCCCAGGGCGCGGGCGGCGCGCACGTATTCGAGGTTGCGTCCGCGCAGGAACTCGGCGCGCACCACATCCACCAGGCTCATCCACGAGAACAGCAGCATGATGCCCAGCAGCCACCAGAAGTTGGGCTGCACGAAGCTGGCGAGGATGATCAGCAGGTACAGCACCGGCAGGCCCGACCAGATTTCCAGAAAACGTTGGCCGACCAGATCGACCCAGCCGCCATAAAAGCCCTGCAAGGCTCCGGCGATGACGCCGATGATCGAGCTAAGGACCGTCAGCGTCAGGGCGAACAGCACCGAGACGCGGAAACCGTAGATCACCCGGGCCAGCACATCACGGCCCTGGTCGTCGGTGCCGAAGAGATTCTCGCGGGACGGCGGGGCAGGGGCCGGGACTTTCAGGTCGTAGTTGATGCTCTGGTAGCTGAACGGGATCGGCGCCCATAACGTCCAGCCGTCTTTGGCCGCGATCAGCTCCTTGATGTACGGGCTCTTGTAGTTGGCTTCCAGCGGGAATTCGCCGCCGAAGGTCGTTTCGGGGTAGCGCTCGAACACCGGGAAAAACCATTGGCCGTCGTATTTCACGATCAGCGGTTTGTCGTTGGCGATCAGCTCGGCACCGAGGCTCAGGCCGAACAGGATGAGAAACAGCCACAGCGACCACCAGCCGCGTTTGTTGGCCTTGAAGCGTTCGAAACGGCGTCGATTGAGAGGGGACAACGTCATATCAATGATCCCTGCGGTCGAAGTCGATACGTGGGTCAACCAGCGTGTAGGTCAGGTCGCCGATCAGTTTCACCACCAGCCCCAGCAGGGTGAAGATGAAGAGGGTGCCAAACACCACCGGGTAGTCGCGGTTGATCGCGGCTTCGAAACTCATCAGGCCCAGGCCGTCGAGGGAAAAGATCACCTCCACCAGCAGGGAGCCGGTGAAGAAGATGCCAATGAACGCCGACGGGAAACCCGCAATCACCAGCAGCATTGCGTTGCGAAACACATGGCCGTAGAGCACGCGATGCTGAGTCAGGCCCTTGGCCTTGGCGGTGATCACGTACTGCTTGCCGATTTCATCGAGGAAGCTGTTTTTGGTCAGCAGGGTCATGGTGGCAAAGTTGCCGATCACCAACGCGGTGATTGGCAGCACAAGGTGCCAGAAGTAATCGCCAACCTTCCCCAGCCAGCTCAGCTCGTCGAAGTTGCTGGAGGTCAGGCCCCGCAGCGGGAACCAGTCGAAATAACTGCCGCCTGCGAAGACCACGATCAGCAGGATGGCGAACAAAAACGCAGGGATCGCATAACCGACGATGATCGCCGAGCTGGTCCAGACGTCGAACTGGCTGCCGTGTCGCGTGGCTTTGGCGATCCCCAGCGGGATCGACACCAGGTACATGATCAGGGTGCTCCACAACCCGAGCGAGATCGAAACCGGCATCTTCTCGACGATCAGGTCAATGACCTTGGCGTCGCGGAAGAAGCTGTCGCCGAAATCGAGGCGGGCGTAATTCTTGACCATGATCCACAGGCGTTCCGGCGCCGACTTGTCGAAGCCGTACATGTGCTCGATTTCCTTGATCAGCGCCGGGTCCAGGCCCTGTGCGCCGCGGTAGGTCGAGCCCGCCACCGAGACTTCCGCGCCGCCCCCGGCGATGCGACTGGTGGCGCCTTCGAAGCCTTCGAGCTTGGCGATCATCTGTTCCACCGGGCCACCGGGAGCGGCCTGGATGATCACGAAGTTGATCAACAGGATGCCGAACAGGGTCGGCACGATCAGCAGCAAACGCCGCAGAATGTACGCCAGCATGTTATTGCTCCGTGTCCTTGGAAGGTGCTTCAGGCTCGGCGGCGTCCTGCGTGGTTTGCACCGGAATCGCAGGGGTCGCGTCGGGTTTGACCCACCAGGTCATGGTGCCGATGTCGTAGAGCGGGGATTTTTTCGGATGACCAAGGTGATCCCAGTACGCCAACCGCCAGGTTTTGATATGCCAGTTGGGGATCACGTAGTAGCCCCAGAGCAGGGCGCGATCGAGGGCGCGGGTGTGGTCGATCAGGCTCTGGCGCGAGTCCGCGTTGATCAGGCCACTGACCAGCGTGTCGACGGCCGGGTCCTTCAGCCCGATCAGGTTGTAGCTGCCCGGTTTGTCGGCAGCGGACGAATCCCAGTATTCGCGCTGTTCGTTACCCGGCGAGCTGGATTGCGGGAAGCTGCCGACGATCATGTCGTAGTCCCGCGAGCGGCGGCGGGTGATGTATTGCGAGACGTCCACCCGGCGAATCTCCAGGTTGATGCCGATGTCCGCCAGGTTGCGCTTGAACGGCAACAGCACGCGCTCGAATTCGGTCTGAGCCAGCAGGAATTCGATGCTGACCGGCTTGCCTTCGGTGTCGACCATCTTGTCGCCGACGATCTTCCAGCCCGCGTCTTTCAGCAACGCGAACGCCTTGCGCTGTTGCTCGCGAATGATGCCGCTGCCATCGGTGACCGGCAGTTTGAACTCCTCGGTGAACAGCGCGGGCGGCAGTTTGTCACGCAGCGGTTCGAGGATGTTCAGCTCGGCCTCGGACGGCAGTCCACGGGAGCCCATGTCCGAGTTGTCGAAATAACTTTTTGTACGTGTATAGGTGCCAAAAAATAGTTGCTTGTTGGTCCACTCGAAATCCAGCAGCAGGCTCAGGGCCTGACGCACACGGACGTCCTGGAACATCGGCTTGCGCAGGTTGAAGATGAAACCCTGCATGCCTTGCGGGTTGCCGTTGGGGATTTCTTCCTTGATCAAACGGCCCTCACGCACGGCGGGAACGTCATAGGCGGTGGCCCAATTCTTCGCGGTCATTTCCTGCCAGAAGTCGAACGCCCCGGCCTTCAAGGCTTCGAGGGCGACGGTGTTGTCGCGGTAGTAGTCGGTGGACAGCTTGTCGAAGTTGTAGAAACCCTTGTTGACCGGCAGGTCCTTGCCCCAGTAATCCTTGACCCGCTCGTAACGCACCGAGCGTCCGGGTTTGACGTCGACCACCTTGTACGGCCCGCTGCCCAACGGAATCTCCAGATTGCCCTTGCTGAAATCGCGGGTGGCCCACCAATGTTTCGGCAGCACCGGCAGTTGGCCAATGATCAGCGGCAGCTCGCGGTTGTCGTTGTGCTTGAACTTGAACAGCACCGTGGTGGGGTTTTCCGCGACCGCCTGATCGACATCAGCGTAATAGCTGCGGTACAGCGGCGAGCCGTCCTTGATCAGCGTCTCGAAGCTGAACACCACGTCGTCGGCACGCACCGGGTGGCCGTCGTTGAACCTGGCTTCAGGTCGCAGGTAGAAACGCACCCAGCTGTTGTCCGGGGCGCGTTCGACTTTCTCGGCGATGAGGCCGTATTCGGTGAACGGCTCGTCCAGACCCTGACGCATCAGGGTGTCGTAAATCAGGCCGATGTCGTCGGCGGGCACGCCCTTGCTGATGAACGGATTGAGGCTGTCGAAGCCGCCAAACCCGGCGCTGCGCAGGATGCCGCCCTTCGGCGCGTCGGGGTTCACGTAATCGAAGTGCCTGTAGTCCGCCGGGTATTTGGGCGCTTCGTTGTAGAGCGTGATGGCATGTTGCGGCGCGGCCTGGGATGAGGTGGCCATCCCCAGCAGCAGTGGAGTCAGCAGGAACGGGCTCAGCAACAAGCCGCCAACCCGCGTCAGGGAGCGGAGGGCAGTCATGGGTTTTTCTCCGAAGGCTTGAGCCACCACGCACGCAGGCCCAGGGTATAGGGCGGGGTGGTGACGAAGGCGAATCTGTTGCGGTACGCCAGACGATGGGTGCTGAGGTACCAGTTGGGGATCATGTAATGCTGCCAGAGCAGGACGCGGTCCAGTGCCTTGGTCGCGGCGACCTGATCTTCACGGGTTTTCGCCGACAGTAGCTGGCTGAGGAGGCTATCCACCACCGGATTGGCGACGCCCGCGTAGTTCTTGCTGCCTTTGATGCTGGCCTGGCTGGAATGGAAATACTGCCATTGTTCCAGGCCCGGACTCAGGGTCTGGCTGAGGGTCATCAGAATCATGTCGAAATCGAACTGGTCCAGCCGCTGCTTGTATTGAGCGCGATCGACCGTGCGCAGCCGAGCCTCGATGCCGATTCGCGTGAGGTCTTCGATGTAGGGCTGCAGGATTCGTTCGAGGCTTGGGTTGACCAGGAGTATTTCAAAACGCAACGGCTGACCGGCCGCGTTGGTCAGGCCACGGTCGGTGAATCTCCAACCGGCATCGGCGAGCAGGCCGAGGGCGCGGCGAATGGTGTCGCGGGGCACGCCGCCGCCATCGGTTTTCGACACCGCAAACGGTTGGGTGAACAGCGGCGCGGGCAGTTGATTGCGATAGGGCGACAGCATCAGGAATTCGCGGCCGGACGGCAGGTCGGTCGCGGAAAATTCGCTGTTGGGGTAGTAGCTGGTCGAGCGCTGGTAGGCGTTGTTGAACAGCGTGCGGTTGGTCCACTCGAAATTGAACATCAGGCCCAGGGCTTCCCGGACGCGAATGTCAGCGAAGGTGCCGCGCCGGGTGTTCATGAACAGGCCCTGGGTCTGGGTCGGGATCTGGTGCGGAATCTGCGCCTTGATCACACGGCCTTCGTTGACGGCGGGGTAGTCGTAGCCGGTGAACCAGTTCTTGGCCTGATGCTCGATGTAGATGTCGAATTCGCCCGCCTTGAAGGCTTCGAAAGCGACGTCGGCATCGCGGTAGAACTCCACTTCCACACGGTTGAAGTTGTACTTGCCGCGATTGACCGGCAGGTCCTTGCCCCAGTAATCCTTGACCCGCTCGAACACCAGGCTGCGCCCCGGACGGACCTGAGTGATGCGGTACGGCCCGCTGCCCAGCGGCGCCTCGTAGGTGGTGGCCTTGAAGTCGCGGTTCTTCCAGTAATGCTGCGGCAGTACGGGCAGTTCGCCGAGGCGCAGGATCAATAATGGATTGCCGGATCGCTTGAACACGAAACGGATGCGATGGCGGTTGAGGATGTCCACCCGCTGCACTTCCTGCAACGCCGTGCGGTATTGCGGGTGTCCGTCTTTCAACAGGGTTCTGTAGGAAAACGCCACGTCGTAGGCAGTGATCGGCTTGCCGTCGTGAAAGCGCGCTTCGGGGCGCAGGTTGAACACCACCCAGCTGCGGTCCTCGCTGTATTCGACGGTCTTGGCGATCAGGCCGTAGCTTGACGTCGGTTCGTCCCCGGACGGGTCGTATTGCCCGGTGCCGACCATGAGCGGTTCGTTCAGCTCACTGACGCCGTACTGGCCGAAATTGGGGGTCGAGATCGGGCTGCTGCCCTTGAAAGTGTAGGGGTTGAGCGTGTCAAACGTGCCGTTGGCCATGATTCGCAGGGTGCCAGCCTTCGGCGCCTCGGGATTGACCCAGTCGAAATGGGTGAAGCTGGCCGGGTACTTGAGGACACCGAACTGTGCGTAACCATGGCTTTCGCTGATGGTCGCGGCGGCTGTCGTGCTCAAGACCAGGCTGAAAGTCAGCAGCAGGAGGCGTATCAAATGGCGTTCGATCCAGGCAGCGGTCGGTCACAGTAACAGCTTGTATGGGCTGGAAAAAGGGTGGTGGCCAGCATCGAACCTGTAGGAGTGAGCTTGCTCGCGATAGCGGTGTTTCAGGCGACCGATGTGTCAGAGACACACCGCTATCGCGAGCGAGCTCACTCCTACAGGTTCAGAAGCGTGTCAGCGAATGATGCGTTGAAGGATTCAACGCAATCGCGCTCTGCGGAGGGGGCGGTGTCGGTAGATCAATGCGGCAGGTAAACCGTCAACGTCTGCCCAGGCTTCAACGCCTGGCCGCTGCGCGGGTTCCAGCGCTTGAGGTGTTGCATCTCGACGTTGAAACGCTTGGCCACGGCGTACATCGAGTCGCCTTTCTGGATCTTGTACTGCATCGCCTTCGGTTCGGCGTCCTGAGCCTTGCCTTTGGCCTTGCTGCCGGTGTCGGCCTTGGCCACGGCGCGGGCGCTGGCTTTGGCGGCCGGGGCAGGCTTGCTGTTGTCCTGCATCACCAGCGTCTGGCCCACTTTCATGTTGTGGCCGGTCAGCTTGTTCCAGTGCTGCAGGTCCTTGGCATCCACCTTATTAGCGCGGGCAATCTGGGCGAGGGTGTCGCCCTTCTTCACTTTATAGGTGCGCATGCGGACAGGCTTTTCATCCACCTCGGCCACTTCTTCGAACACCGGCATCGCGGTTTTCATGCCCGGTTGCACGGGAATGGTCAGGGCCTGACCGCGCTTGAGGTGATTGCCCGAGAGCTTGTTCAAGTCCTTGAGCGTGCTGGTCGACACCTTGTAGCGGCTGGCGATGCTGGCCAGGCTGTCGCCCGGACGCACGCGGTATTGCTGCCAGTCCACCAACTCTTCGGGCCTCATGTTCGAGAGGTTGGCGGTCAGCAATTGTGATTTGGAGGTCGGCACCAACAGGTGCTGAGGGCCGTCGATGGTCAGGCGCTTCTTGAACGCCGGGTTGAGCTGCATCAGCTCGTCTTCATCGATGTTGGCCATCTGCGCGACTTTGGACAGGTCCATGCGCTGGTTCAACTCGACGACTTCGAAGTAAGGCTTGTTGTCGATCGGGTTGAGGTTGACGCCGTAGGCTTCCGGCGACATGACCACTTGCGACAGGGCCAGCAGTTTCGGCACGTAGTCGCGGGTCTCCTGCGGCAGGGGCAGGTTCCAGTAGTCGGTCGGCAGATTGAGCTTTTCGTTGCGTTCAATGGCGCGGCTGACGGTGCCTTCACCGGCGTTATAGGCCGCGAGAGCCAGCAGCCAGTCGCCGTTGAACATGTCGTGCAGCTTGGTCAGGTAGTCGAGGGCGGCGGCGGTGGACGCCGTGATATCCCGGCGACCGTCGTAGAAACTGGTCTGGCGCAGGTTGAAGTAACGCCCCGTGGACGGGATAAACTGCCAGATGCCCGCTGCATCGCTGCGGGACAGCGCGTTCGGGTTGTAGGCGCTTTCGATGACCGGCAGCAGCGCCAGTTCTAAGGGCATGTTGCGTTCTTCGAGGCGTTCGACGATGTAGTGCATATAAAGGCTGCCACGCTCACCGGCCGTTTCGAGAAACGACGGATTGTTGGCGAACCAGAGACGCTGTTGGTCGATGCGCGGGTTGAGGCCGTTGCCGTCTTGCAACTGGAAGCCCTGACGCATGCGTTCCCACACATCGTGGGGCGGGGCCAGCGGAGCAGGTTTGCGTGCCACGAAAACAGGCTGGGGTTTGGCAACGGCGGGGGTGTGAGAGACGTTGGTCGAGCCGCTGGGCTCCAGGCTGCTGGTGGTCTGGCAGCCTGCCAACGTTGCGCTCGCGACCACCGCGATTGCCTGAGCTAACCGAGTCAATGCGTCGGAATTAAAGGTTCTGCGTATGGATGACGACATTGGCTGGGGGATAGTTCCAGTCGAAAATGTCGGGCGATTCTAGAAAGCGTCTTAAGAACGGTCAACCTTTCAGAATTTTTGTGCCGATCCGCGACCCGTTTAGAACTTATCTTTCCAGGCGCGCAAGGCGGCAAAAACGGCTACAGGCGACGCGTTGTCTATACCCGTCCGTTCGTCCGCTTTTTGTTTTACTGAAGGTTGCGAAGCGCGCAAAAACGGATTGGTCTTGCGCTCCAGCCCCAATGTCGAGGGCAGGCTGATACGGTTTTCCTCGCGCCAGCGGGTCACTTGCTCGAAACGGCCAGTGACGTCCGGGTTCTCCGGCTCCACGGCCACGGCAAAACGCAGGTTGCTCAGGGTGTATTCATGAGCGCAGTACACCTCAGTGCTGTCGGGCAACTCGGCCAGACGGCTCAACGAGTGATGCATCTGTTCCGGGGTGCCTTCGAACAGTCGACCGCAGCCCGCCGCGAACAACGTGTCACCGCTGAACAGCAGGGGCGTCTGCGGATCGGCGTGATAAAAGGCGATGTGCCCCAGGGTGTGGCCGGGGACCGCATGGACGGCGAAGGTCAGGCCGAGTACGGTGACTTCATCGTGATCGGACAGCGCAACGTCCCGGGCCGGGATCTTTTCGTTGGCCGGGCCGTAGACTTTGGCGCCAGTGAGGTCCTTGAGCTCGGCCACGCCACCGGTGTGGTCCGCGTGGTGATGGGTGATCAGGATGTCGCTCAGTTCCCAGCCAGGGTGGTTGCCCAGCCAGGCCAGCACGGGCGCGGCGTCGCCGGGATCGACCACGGCGCAACGCTTGCTGGCATTGTCTTGTAACAACCAGATGTAGTTATCGGTGAAAGCGGGCAGGGCATCGATCTGTATCATGGCGCGATTCACTTGGCTGGAAACAAAGCGCAATCTTAGAGTCTGAATAGCGTCCACGCGAGCCTTCCTCGCGCGGGCCATCTCATGGAGACCGGAAATGACCGATGAAGCGTTCGCCCAGGCCGACCCCGAGTGGCTTGAGTTGATCAGCGCTGCCCGTGAGTGGCTGTCCGGCCCTTTGGGGCAGTTGTTGCTGGAAGAAGAACGAAAGGTGCTCGAAGAAGAGCTCGAACGGTTCTTCGGCGGCTACCTGGTGCATTACGGACCGTCGGCGCAAAACCCGCCCGAAGCCAAGCAGGTGCAGCGCAACGTACGGCTTGGCGCGCCCTTGCCGGGGGTTGAGATCGTGTGCGAAGAGCAGGCCTGGCCGTTGAGCGAGCACGCGGCTGACGTCGTGGTGATGCAGCACGGGCTGGATTTCTGTCTTTCACCCCATGGCCTGTTGCGCGAAGCCGCCAGCAGTGTGCGACCTGGTGGCCATTTGGTGATCGTCGGCATCAACCCGTGGAGCACGTGGGGCGTCCGTCATTTCTTCGCCAACGATGCCTTGCGTCGGGCGCGTTGCATCTCGCCATCGCGGGTCGGCGACTGGCTCAATCTGCTGGGCTTCGCGCTGGAGAAACGCCGGTTCGGGTGCTATCGTCCGCCGCTTGCTTCGCCTAAGTGGCAAAACCGCCTGTCAGGCCTTGAGCGTCTGGGCGGTGGCTGGCAGAGCCCCGGTGGCGGCTTCTATTTATTAGTGGCACGCAAGATGGTGGTCGGGCTGCGACCGGTGCGCATGCCACGCCGTGAGCCCATGGGCAAACTTCTGCCGTTGCCGATGGCCAAGGTCAATCGGCGCACCCCCGAGCTTTGATCCCTTATCGTGGATAGCCGGGCTTCATCATTTCTGGAACGAACGTAATGAGCGATACCGATACCGTCGAACTCTTCTCCGATGGCGCCTGCAAGGGCAATCCCGGTCTTGGCGGCTGGGGCGCATTGCTGGTCTGCAAAGGCGTTGAAAAGGAACTCTGGGGCGGTGAGGCCAACACCACCAACAATCGCATGGAGCTGCTGGGGGCAATACGCGGGCTGGAAGAGCTCAAGCGTTCCTGTGACGTGATTCTGGTGACCGACTCGCAGTATGTGATGAAGGGCATCACCGAGTGGATGGTCAACTGGAAGAAGCGCGGCTGGAAGACGGCGGCGAAAGAACCGGTGAAGAACGCCGACCTGTGGAAGCAACTGGACGAGCAGGTCAACCGCCACAACGTCACCTGGAAGTGGGTGCGCGGGCACATCGGCCACCCCGGCAACGAGCGTGCCGATCAATTGGCGAATCGCGGCGTGGATGAAGTGCGGGGGATCAAGCACGGTTGATGGCCTGTGCGGCCGATACATTTCCACCGCCTGACCCATCTTCGCGAATGAATTCGCTCCCACAGTTGAGTCCGTGCTAGGCCCGGACTTCGCGGCGCAGATGGACCCTGTAGGAGCGAATTTATTCGCGATTGGCCGGTGCAGCCGAGCATCTCCATCGCCTGACCCACCTTCGCGAATCAATTCGCTCCTACAGTGGGGGCCGCGTCTGGCCCGAACTCGCGGCGAACAGGCAATTCTGTGAGCGTGGGCTTCATCCAATCGGTCGTGCACACATCCCGAAAACTCCCGTGTTAATATCCGCGCCTGCAACCGAGGCGCCAGGCAATGACTGCACAGAACATCATCACTGAACGTCGAGTCGTACTCGACACCGAAACCACCGGTATGCCCGTCACTGATGGCCACCGGGTGATCGAGATCGGGTGTGTCGAGGTGATCGGTCGGCGGTTGACCGGGCGTCATTTCCACGTGTACCTGCAACCGGACCGTGACAGCGACGAGGGCGCCATCGGCGTTCACGGCATCACGGACCAGTTCCTGATCGGCAAGCCGCGTTTTGCCGAAGTCGCCGATGAGTTCTACGAGTTCATCAAGGGCGCGCAGCTGATCATCCACAACGCGCCCTTCGACGTTGGCTTCCTCAATAACGAATTCAATCTGATTGGCCAGCACGACCGCGCCAATCTTTCCAGCTATTGCTCGATCCTCGACACCCTGGCCATGGCCCGTGAGCGTCATCCGGGTCAACGCAACAGTCTCGACGCCCTGTGCAAACGCTACGACGTCGACAACTCCGGTCGTGAGCTGCACGGCGCGTTGCTCGACTCCGAGATTCTCGCGGATGTTTACCTGGCGATGACCGGTGGCCAGACGGCCCTGTCCCTGGCGGGTAACAACGATGGCGAGGGCGGTGCGGACCGTCCTTCCGAAGTGCGGAAGATCGTCAACCGCACGCCGGGCCGGATCGTCATGGCGAGTGAGGCCGAAAGGGCCGAGCACGAAGCGCGTCTGGCGGTCATCGCCAAGTCGGCTGGCGCTCCGGCACTCTGGACTCAGTTGCTGGAAGCGCAGGCCCAGCAAGCCTGAGCCGCCAGGCAGGCTTGACTCCGTTCATCCAAGGCGCAGGAGGCTCCCGGTGACAATGGCCAGCCCGACCCTGAGCATTCGTGTCGCGAACGAGTGCTTCGAGGATTACATCCTCAACTGCGAATTCACCTTTGAGGTCACCGGCTACGCGCAGGTGCAGATCGGTCAGCCCGTGGCGCAATGGCCTGTGACGCCGGTCGAACCTTATCTAAAGAATTACGGGATTGATTCGGAAGAGTTCTGCAACTACCGCGACGGTGGCGACGGCACCGTGTTGGTGGCGTGGCTGGACGAGGACCCGGTCGGGCATATCGTCATCAGCAAACACTGGAATGGTTTTGCCCACATCGATGAGCTGGCGGTGGACACCGTGGCCCGGCGCAACGGCGTTGCCGGGAAACTGCTGGACGTGGCACAGTTCTGGGCCCGCAAACACTACCTGCCGGGCATCGTGCTGGAAACCCAGAACAACAACTTGGCGGCGTGCCGGTTGTATGAAAACTACGGGTTCGTGGTCGGCGGAATCGACCACCTGCGCTACCGCGCCATCGACCCGACGACGCAAGAATCAGCGATCTTCTGGTACCTGCTTTTCGACTCCGTCGACTCCGTCGACAGCTCCGAGCTATAAGCTACAAGCCTCAAGCTGAACAACGCACTTCCAGACACCGCGCACTGCTTTTAACTTGCCGCTCACCACTCGAAGCTCGTGGCTGCTTCACGTGCGGGTGAGTTTGATCCCTGACTGCACCAATTCGAATTCATCGCCACCCAAGTGGTTCACGCGGTCGCCAATGGCCAGGCGATAGGTGGACACGGGCTCCTTGCCGTCAGCCTCGTCGGGCTGTGATTCGCGGAATTCATGCACCGGGTAGATGCGACCTTCCGCATCTCTGGCATGAAATTGCCCAACTAGAACTGAAGCCATTTGCTTTGTAACCTCTGGAAATAACTGCTCGTTTTCGCTCGCATCGTACCACTGCGCGCCGTGAATCCGTGTCCGCTCGTAAGGCAAATCCGTAGGATCTGTAGGCACCTTCCTCGCTCAAGCCTTTCAGACCGCCGTTTTGAGGGGGAGTTTTCGTTGAGGGAAAAAATAGTCGCGACCAACGGTAGGTGTGGACGCGACGAGATTCGCCACGAAGATCGGCGGATTCGATGAGTGGCAACCAAAAAACAGGGCGGACTGAACGGCATCTTTCATCTATAACTGTCCACTCCTCCATCAGAAGAAGGTCAGCTTCATGAGCCAGCCCCATACCATTGCAGTGATCGTCGGCAGCTTGCGAAAAGACTCCATTAACCGCAAAGTCGCCCGCGCACTGGCAGAGTTGGCACCGCCCAGCCTGAAACTGAGCATCGTCGAAATCGGCGACCTGCCGCTGTACAACGAAGACATCGACCTCGATTCTCCCCCGGCCGCCTACACCGCATTCCGCCAGTCGCTCCAGGGCGCCGACGGTTTCCTGTTCGTCACCCCTGAGTACAACCGCTCGGTGCCCGGTGCACTGAAAAACGCCATCGACGTGGGCTCGCGTCCGTACGGCAAGAGCTCGTGGGGCAAGGCCAAACCTGCGGCCGTGGTGAGCGTATCGCCGGGTGCCATCGGTGGTTTCGGTGCGAACCAGCATTTGCGCCAGAGCTTCGTGTTCCTCGACGTGCTGTGCATGCAGCAACCTGAGGCGTATCTGGGCAACGCCGGGACGTTCTTCGATGAGCAAGGCAAGCTGAGCGAGAAGACCCGCCCGTTCCTGCAGGCCATCATCGATGCATTTGCGGCGCACGTTGAGCGCACGCTTAAGGCCTGATAGCTGAAGCCTCTGTAGCAGTCCGGCTTGCCGGACTGCTACAGGGTGCAGGGTTCTCGGAGATTCTGCGGCATTTCCCCGTTTGCCAGACGCCGGTTGATGTCGGCGATCACCTCGGGCAACTCATTAATCGTATCGACGAGATAGTGCGGGCGTGAGCCTTCGAACAATGCGTGAATACGTGTGCGCTCGGCGTCCAGCCTCTCGGGTGTCAGCGCTTGATACTGTTCGTGCGTCATGCCCAGCGCATTGCCCGAGCAGAGCAGTGCCACCGTCCACATTCCTGCACGTCGGCCTTCGAGAATCCCCGGTACGGTGTCGTCGACCTTGACACACGCGGCCACGTCATCGATTCCCAATGCAATCACGTTAGCGAGCGCCTGAGCAGGCCAGGGGCGCCCGTTTGGCACTTCATCAGTGGCGACCACGTGGTCGGCCACGTAACCGTTTTGCGCGGCCAGTTCGACGACTTTTTTCATCACCACCGCCGGATAGCCCGAGCAGGAACCGATTTTCACTCCTTGCTGGCGCAGACGGGTGAGGGTGTCCAACGCGCCGGGGATCAGTGCCGAGTGCTCGGCGATTTTTTCGATTTGCAACGGCATGAAGCGTTCATAGATCGCCGTCACGTCCTCGTCTGTGGGCACGCGGCCGAACACCTTGCGGTAACGCTCGGCAATCGGTGATTGATCGCACAGCGTCCGAATGTGGTCCCACTTGCCCATGCCCATGGGGCCGCGGGCTTCTTCGATGGAGACTTGCACCTCGAACTCGGCAAAGGCCTCGACGAAAATCTGCGTCGGGGCGAATGAACCGAAATCGACGACGGTGCCTGCCCAGTCCAGAATCGCTGCTTGCAGGTGAGTAGGGTGCTTATAGTTCATCGGTCAATCCTTTACGTCGTGGCGAATTCAGGGTTAAAAACAAAGGAGTGAGGCTCAGATGTCCAGCACCTCCATTTCCCGCAGCACGTCGCCGATGGCATCGACGGCAGCCTGCATACCTCGGGCGTCCACGTCGCCGATGCAGCCGACGCGAAAGGTCTCGACCTGGGTCAGCTTGCCCGGATAAAGGATGAAACCCTTGGCCTTGACCCGCTCGTAGAAATCCTTGAATTGATAACGGGCATCGCGTGGGGCGTGGAACGTGGCGATGATCGGCGCCTGGATGTCGGCCGCGAGAAAACTGCGCACGCCCAGTCTGGCCATGCCGTCCAGCAGCGTTTTGCAGTTGGCGGTGTAGCGAGCATTGCGCGCGGGCAGGCCGCCTTCTTCCCGGTATTGCAGCAGGGCTTCGTGCAGCGCCGCGACCACGTGGGTTGGCGGGGTGAAACGCCATTGCCCGGTCTTGGCCATGTAGGCGTACTGGTCGTGCAAGTCCAGCGCCAGCGAGGGCGAATGGCCCGCTGCGGCATCCAGCGTTTCGTCGCGGACAAAGACGAAGCCCATCCCCGGCACGCCCTCCAGGCATTTGCCCGAAGCGGCTATCAACGCGTCGAACGGGATTGCAGCGGCGTCCACTGGCAGCGCGCCGAATGAACTCATGGCATCGATGATCAGCCGTTTGCCGTGGTGAGCGACGACCTCCGCAATCGCCGGCAGCGGGTTGAGGATGCCGGTGCTGGTTTCGCAATGAATCAGCGCGACATGGGTGATACGTGAATCAGCTCGCAACATCGCTTCGACATCGGCGGCCGTGGTGGGCTGGTCTTCCGGGGTTTCGAAGGTGCAAAACGCTCGGCCCAGCACGTCGCAAATCTTTGCCAGTCGTTTGCCGTACGCGCCGTTGATCAGCACCAGCACCTTGCCATCGCGAGGCACGAGCGTACCGATGGCGGCTTCGACGGCGAAGGTGCCACTGCCCTGAAGCGGTACGCAGCGATGGGTGCCGTGGCCGTTGAGGATGTCCAGCAATTGCGAACAGACGTTGGCGGTCAGGGCATTAAAGCGTTCGTCCCACGAACCCCAATCGACCATCATTGCTTGCCGGGTGCGGGCGGACGTGGTCAACGGGCCGGGTGTCAGCAAAATGGGTGCGGTGTTGCTCATGATGGGGCCTCGCAGTGTCAGGACGTGATGGGGCTACGTTGACGATCGGACGGCTATCAATCAAATTGCTTGTTGTTATCCGAACTATAAGTCAGGCCGATTCATGAACCTCTTTCAACTGCGCGCCTTCGACGCCGTGGCCCGCGAAGGCAGCTTCACCCGCGCAGCCGCGCGCCTGTTCATCAGCCAGCCTGCTGTGACCGGGCACGTGAAGGCGCTGGAAGATCGCTACCAGATCACCCTGCTGCGGCGCACGGCGCGGCGGGTCGAATTGACGGAAGAGGGGGTGAAACTCGCGGCGATCACCCGTGCGATGTTCGGCATGGCCGAGGAAGCCGAAGCGCTGTTGGAGGCCCATCGTGAATTGTTGACGGGGCGTCTGGAAGTTGTGGCGGATGGGCCGCACTTGGTGATGCCCATGTTGGCTCGGCTGCGGGCGAAATTTCCGGGGATCACGGTCAATCTGCGCTTGGGCAATGCTCAGGACACCTTGGCCGCGCTGGTTTCGGAACATGCCGATGTGGCGGTGTTGACCGAGGTGGAATCGCGCAAGGGCTTGCATGTGGAGAACCTGACCCAGTCGCGGATCTGCGCGTTATTGCCGGTCGGGCATGAATGGGCGAATGAGATCGAGATCGCGGTTGGGCGTCTGGATCGGCGGATCATGGTGCTGCGCGAATCGACCTCGGTGACCCGCAAGACCTTCGATGCGGCGTGCGCTTTGGTCGAGGTCAATCCACGGGTGTTACTGGAGCTGGACAGTCGTGAGGCGGTGACGGAAGCGGTGGCGGCGGACCTTGGCATCGGCATCGTGTCGTCGGTCGAAGTCAGCCACGACCCGCGCGTGGTGGCGGTGCCGCTGGTGGGGGAGGGATTGGTGAATCAGCATTTCATCAGTTGCCTGGCCCGGCGACGGGAACTGCGATTGATCCAGGCGTTTTTTGCGCTGGCCCTGTAGCGATCGGCTCGCCCGCGCTGGCGTCAGTGAATCTGAGATATCCGCCTGCGTGCACAGCATTATGTAGCGCAGGGCGTGCGAGGTTTCTCCCTACGCTCCTTGGCATGTGGCCCATGGCCGGTGAACACCGGCCTGGGCATTTCGTGAAAAGGAGCTTTCATGTCTATTAATACCGTCAACTATTTCCACCGGGCTTCGCTCAGGCAGCGCTTTCTCGATGGCCTGGATGACGCTGCGCAAGCCCGTCGCCTGACGGCCGACGAGCGCGTATGGCTGCAATGCCTGGCCCACGATCCCGACGAGGATGACCCGGATCCGCTGAGGGTGGATCGGCTGGTGTTCAGCGATGGCACCCAACGGCCCTTCGAGCTGACCGCGACGTTGATGCTCAGCCATGGCCAGACCGACGATCCCCATGTGTATCTGTTCAGCCTGGCGAACGGCGTCGAAGCCTTCGAGGATCGCCGTGCGCTGCTGGCCCTCCTGCGTGAACGTTTCGCCGGCGGCGCCGACACCCTGTTCGAGTACGAAAAGATCGAAGGCGACCCGTTCAGGGCGCAAATGCTGGCTATCGTCGATCGGCAGGTGGAGGCGGTCGGGCAACTGACGACGCAATTGAGTCAGATCCCCTCGCTGCTGGAGGCCTCCACTGCATCGCTGAGCCGGGAGCTGCAACGCTTGCTGCCGCACATGCCCCTCGACCCGGTGACGCATGTGTTGCAGATCACGCCCATCGACGACGGCGATGCCGAGCCAGACCTGGTGGTTCAGACCTTGGCGCAAGCGGCATTCGACGACAGCTGCAAGGTCACGCTGGATGTCGGCTATGAGCGTCGGTTCCTCGACACCCGGGGATTGCTGGCGACGACGGCGGACAGCGCGCTGTTCCATCAGGCTTTCACGGCGACCCAGGCCGGGCTAGAGGCGTGCCATCGTGAATTGCTGACGGCCTACTGGCGCGCGACGGTGTCCGGCCCGACCACCCGACGCGCCCTGGCCATTGAGGCGTTCGTCGCTAGCTTGCGCCGCGAACTGTATGACCACCGTAACGATGGCACCTTGCACGTGGACACGCTCAATGCGCTGCTGCCGGTGTTGCAACTGCCGTCAGGAACGGTAGGCGGTGATCTTCGCTGCCATCGTTTGTCGCTCAAGGCAGGAGACGGCCCCGCCTCACCGTTGGCCGCAACCTTTCTGGTCAAGCCCGCAAACGGAGCCGAGGGGCAAATTCTCTGGTTCTCTCCCGATCATCGGCTGCTGCATTTTGCCGACCTGGCAACATTGACCGGGTTCCTGTCCACGGTGGCCGGGCGCGATCGGCTGCGACCAGCCCTGGCGTTGGCCGATCAAGCAGTCCTCGACAGGGCAGGGGCGTTGGAGATCGAGCTGGAAGAAATCCTGACGCCGTTGTGCGCTGAACGTGTCGACTCGATCATCGCCTTGCAGGCACGCAACCTAGCGTTCGCCATGAGCCTGCCTTGCGCCTCGGAGCAACTGACGGCGATGCTCGATGATGCGCTGGACGTGCGTGGGTTGCTCGACCCTCGGCAATTAGCGTTCGGGTCGGGGCGCTGGCGTGAGGGCAGTTCGACCGATTTCACTCAAACGTGGCTTAAGCGCGAAGCGGCAACGGTGCCGGCCGAACCGATGATCGTGCCGGTCATCGAAGCGGCCCCGGAGCCTGTCGCTCAGGTGAGCGAAGCGGTCAACTCATCCGAACCTGTCCCGGCCGGCGAACTGACCGAGCCCGCGCCAGAGCCTGCTGATAAAGAAGACGAAACGCCCGTCCCCGTGCGCTCCCTGAGGGCCTCTTGGGTCGAGTATGCCCAGGCTTTCGACGCGCGGGCCGGGCGCCTGCAACAGCTGGACAATGTGCTGATCCAGTCGGCCAGTCATACGCTGCAGCGGTATCTGTGCGTGCTGTTCGACGGCTACCTGCCTGCGCAATCGTTCAAGGCTCAGTGGCTGGAATCGGGACCGGCGGACACCTCCGATGTGGAAGGGCACAGCGTATCGGTCAGTGAATCACTGCATGTGGTCACGCTGGACCTGGTTTCGTTGCTGCTTGAATGCGTGAGTGGCCACCGCTCCGCGGCGATGCACCGCAGTACCCGTCTCAAGGTCGATGCGATGGTCTCGATGGGGGCGCTGGAAACCGACCTGATCAATCACTTGCTCACCGAAGGGCTTAGGGCGTTCGATCAGCGATACGTCGAGGCCTTCAAACAGTCCAGGCTCGGTGTGCAGCGCAAAGATGATCAACACTCGACGCCGGACCAGGTTGCGCTAAGCACTCGCGATGATGCGATTCGCCTGGACTTGTCTCTGGCCAAGCGTCAAGCCAGGATCGACAGCACCGCGGTGACCCTGGTTCGGCAGGTGCTGGATCGCCCGATTCGTGGTCTGCGTCTTGCGTTGGGCGTTCCTGTGACGGAAGCGTACTCGGTGTCGTTCGCTCATGGTGATCAACCGGCGGCTTCTTTGTGCGATACGCTGGTGCTCCGGCAGCCTCTGAACCCCGACAGTCCGGTGCTGTTGTGGTCGTGCGAGGTCGGCTGGCGTCAGTTCGCGTCGATCGAACGCATGGAAGCCACTGTGCGGTACAACGTCCAAAACGATCGCGAGCGCTGGTTGCAGCTCCTGAGTGAAGAGGATCGTCGTGCGTTACAGGCGAAGCTATCGAACGCGACGGACAGCGATTTCCGAATTGAGCTGACGCGTCTGGACGGTCACACGTCGCGAGCGTTGCAAGACCGCATGATGACCCGCCAGCACCAAAACCTGCAGCTGTTGTGCAGGCGAGCACGACGTTGCCGTTTCGAGGCCGGCCTGTTCACGCGCCTGGCGAGCGCGACGGAACTGGATGATCTGCTGATCGGGTCGCTAGACGGCCTGTCGGTGAGAATCGACAACAGCATTTTCGAAGCGATGCTGCCGTCATGGGTGAGCGAGGCGTCGATCGCCGAACTGGTGGATTACTACAACATCTTCAAACGCTATTACCAGAACAGCGACGACGGCAGGGATTTCCTGTTTGGCATCCCGAGCTTGCAGGATCTGGCGCGACAACGACTGACCGAAACCTTGAAGCGGGATTTTCCCGCCGAGGCATTCGACCCGGATCAGATCACGGTCACGTCGCGACGCTACGTCACGGCGTTACCCGCCACCGGTGAATTGCCTTCGGGGGTGCCTGCCGCCACTGAGGTGCGCACTGAGTCCCTGATCGACTATGCGATCAACCGCTTCGTCGATGCTCAGGACGCGGCGCTCAGTGTGCATTACACCGGACCGTCTCACCGTGGCGCAGCGCTGACGCCCGATTACCTGCGTTCGCTGGTCAGGTCCGTGGACGTAGGCGCGGCCTACACCACCTTGCTGCGCAATGCGTTCAATCCCACCGAGCCTCACTATGCCGCGCGCCAGCGCCTGTTCATTGGCCAGTTGCCTTCGGCATTGATGTCGGTCGCGCTGCCGGACAAGGTCCAGGACAAGCTCAGCGCCACTGCCTATGAATTCATCGCCCGCGTGCTGGACATGCCCGACGGCATCGCCCGCGAACCGATCGGTGGCACGTGGGTCATCTTGAGCCAGTTGCAGTTGGTGGCAGACGAAGGCATGACCCCCGATCCGGTTACCGGGGTCTATCTAATCTGCCCGACGGCACCCGATGCCGGGCCTGTGGTGCTATATGCGGTTTATCACGAAGCGTTCGTGTTCCGTGAATACGCCAATCGCGAGGCGCTGCTGAACGCCATTCGTACGGACGCATCCCTCCAGCTATTGCTGCTGGAGCGCTTGGCGCCGGACGTGCATCGCCGCTACGCCCACGGCGGTTTCATCGAGCCGCATCTGCCGTTTTCGACTGAAGCCTTCAATGAACTGCCGGTGCGCGCGCCTGGGCCTGTCACGCTGAACATTGCCGAAATCAAAGGTAACGCGTTGCAAACGTTGTTCGCTGGCACGCTGGACCTGCTGGTGGCGATGGGCACGTCCAATTCGGTGACCAACGCCCAGGCCGATGATGCAGGTCGCAGGTTTTTGGCCACACTGGCGCTCAGTCAGGCCCTCACGCTGCTCCCCAGCAAGTTGGCTTCACTGGTCACCCTCTGGCAGAGCCACACGCTGTTCCGGAGTTCTGCGGTGTCAGCTTCTCGGCATCGGTGGGGGAAGGCGTTGTCGGAGTTCACCTCGGCACTGGGACTGATGGTGACGGCTCGGCAACAGTCACTGGAGGAACCTCCTCAAGGGGGCGCAGCGGCTCCGTTGGCAGAAGTCGCGGAGGAAGAGGCGGCCACTTCGTCTTTTTCCTGGGGCCGGACGACCCTGACGCCGGAACAACGCGTCAGGCTTCAAGGGCTGGAGGCGCAAAACGTCGCGCTGAATGAAATGCGTCACGACGAATTGCTCAACCTGTATTTCGACAGGGAAGATGAAACGCCTTATTCCGTCGTGGCCGGCCGTGTTTATCAAGTCAAACGGTTGGCTGAACGGGGCGAGTGGATGATCGTCGGTTCAGACAACGCGCCGGGACCGAAAATCGTACTGGACAGCAACCAGCGCTGGCAGTTGGATCTGGACCTGCGCCTCAGAGGCGGCGGGGGCGCCGTCACCCGCTTTCTTGACACCGCCTCCTCCGCCAGCGCCGAGGGCTGCATGGTGATCGAGGCCAGCGGCATGGCCGAGATCCGTCAAGCCTACCGTTACCGTGCCAGGCGCATCGCCGAGGCCCATTCGCTCGCCAGGCAATACTTGGAAAATTGTCTCGACAACCTCAATGCCCGTCAGGCGGACGGTACGCTCGACACGCGCGTTGCCGGCATCGTCGGCGAATTCTTCGGAACGGCCAGCCCCGATCAGGCCCTGTTGACGCGGGTGCAGGTGGCCGTCAAGGCGCTGCTGGATGGGGTGATGGACCCCTCGTTGTCGCCATTCTCGTCAACCCGTTTCGTGATCGGGACCAACCGGCCAGGGCGCGGGCATGTGACCGCGTTCATCATTCCGATGGACCCTCAGCACCGGGTGTTTCTCACGGACCGTTTCTTCCGCCCGCCGCGTTTCCGGCTCAAACCCGCCGCCGCGCTTGAGGGCTTCGAGACAACCCCGCATTTCCAGGCATCGACCTTGATCCATGAGTTGTCGCACTGGGTGCTCGATACCAAGGACATCGCCTACCTGGAGTCCAACGCGCCTTACCCTGACTTGCTCAGGGAGGATACGGCAGCCAATGTGCGCATGCGGGCGCAGATCGAACGCATGCAGGACTATCGGCTTTCGCATCGCACTCCCCAAAAGGATTTGTTCACGCAGGAAGAGGACGGTCACTGGCGGGATGTACGTCGCGACGATGCGCTGGGGTATTCGAGCATCTTGCGGATCACAGGCGCGAAGACCCTTGACGAGGCCCGGACGGTCTTTCTGGCCGATGTCGACAAACGCAGTCAGGTCATGCTCAAGAATGCGGATTCCGTCGGCTTGATGATCCTGCGCCTGGGGCGACGCAACTACACGGCATTGAACCCTTGAGAAGAACGAGACCGGGCTGAACCGGCGCTTGGCACGGCCCTCAGTCAATCCGGAAAAACCGCCTCGGTGTACAGCGTTATGTAACGCAGGGCACCGAGGATTTCTCCCTACGCTCCTGACATTGCTGCCCTGACCCGGATGTACGCCGGGCCGGGGTGGCCACGCCAAAAAGGAGCTTTCATGTCTACCCCGTCCTTCCCTTATTTCCATACGGCCAACCTGCGACAGCGTTACGTTGACGAACTGGAAGATGCGCTGCACGACGCTCGCTTGAGTGCCGTCGAGTGCCACTGGCTCCAGGCGTTGATCCGCCCGCAGCGTGCCGACGATCTCGACCCTGTGCGGATCGATCGCCTGATCGCCGCCAACCCGTTGCACCGACATGCCGAGCTGTCGGGCGCGCTGTTGCTCAGCCATGAGCTGACCGACGTTTCTGAAGTTTATCTGTATACCCTGGGCCTGGGCCTCGAAGTGTTCGCCGACCGCAGCAGCCTGCTGACCGCGTTGCGCAACCGTTATGCCGCAGGCGATGAGGCCGCGATCTTCGAATACGAAAAAATCTACGGTAATCCGTTCGAAGCGCAAATGCTCGCCCTCGTCGATCATCAGGCCGAGCGCGTCGGAACGCTGACGGCGCGGTTGAAACAGACGCCCGGATGGCTGGATGACTCGACAGGTTCAACCGCCGAGACGCTTGCTGAGGTATCCCGCCGGTGCAGCACGCGGCTCGCGTCGTTCTGGCGCACGGTGGAGGGTGCATCTACACACAGGGATTTGGCCATTGAGGCGTTCGAAAACAGCCTGCGTGACCGGGTATATCGCCGAGAGGGGGCTGGCCTGTTGACCCCGGAAGTCCGGAAGGCGCTGTGTGCCGTGCTGCACCTGTTGCCGGGGCAGGGGACGTTCGACAGCCATTTACGCTGCTATCAGCTGGCGCTCAGGGTCGGGGACAGTGCGGCCTGTTCATTGGCGGGCACCTTTGTGGTCAAGCCAACGGCCGGTGCCAAGGGGGCGCTGTTCTGGTATTCCCCCGATCACCAATGGCACAGCTTCGCCGACACCGTCGCGCTGACCGCGTATTTTGCGACCCCGGAAGGGAGGGCCCAGGCCGCTTACGCACTGGCCCTCTCCGAACATGTCATGTTGCAGCGCGAGGGCGAGGTGCGGATCGGTTTCGCCGAACTCCAGACCCGGCCCTGTGAGCTACTGATCGATTCGATTCTCGCCCTGCAGGCGCGCAACCTGATGTACGCCTTGACCCTGCCTCAGCGGTCGGAAAAACAGGCTGCGATGATCGACGACGCACTGGATATTCGCCAACTGCTGGACCCACGCCAATTGTGTTTCAGTGCGGGGCGCTGGCGTCGGCAGGCGCCGTTCGCCTTCATGTCCGTCTGGCAGCGGCCCGCTTCCTCCACACTGCCGTCCGCTTCCGTCTCCCCTACGCACGAAGAGAACAGTCCGGCGTTGGCGCCGCTTGCCGAGGCGACCGCTATCGTGTCCGTGCCCTCATGGCGAGACCTCACCCGTGACTTTGACCGGCGTACCACCGAACTGCGGCAGCTCGACAACACGTTGCAGGCCTATGCGGAACAGGCGCTGCAGCGTTACCTGTGCGTGTGGAGCCAGGGGCGTCTGAATGCGTCGAATGTCCACATCCAGTGGCAGCGTACTGATCTGGCGAGTGTGTCAACAGCGCCCACCGTCGCGACACAGGACATTGAGACGCTGGACCTGATGTCATTGTTGCTGGAGCGGGTGACGGGGCGCTGCGGCCCTGAGCTTCCGGCGGGCGCACGCGTGAGGATGGACAACCCGACAGCTCCCGGGCAGTTCCCGGTGGCGTTGGTCGAACACCTGTTGCGCACCCTCACGCCTGACTTCGTCGAGGGGTACATTCGTCAATTCGAGGCGTCGCGACGAGAAGGGCAGCGGCACGGTGATCGTCCTTTGCAGCCCGAACGCGAAGCGCTGAAGTTGCGCGAGGACGCCATGCGACTGTATGCAGCCTTGGCTACGCGGCAGAAATGGATCGATGCCCCGTCCGGAGACCTGATCCGCCAGATGCTGGATCAACCCGCCCACACGGTGCGTTCGGCGTCCCATCCTGAAGCTGCGGAAGCGTTCGAGGTCTGGCTGACGTATGGCGACGCCTCCAGCGTCAGGTTATGCGACGCGATGGTGCTTCAGTCGCCGCAGCCGCAGGCCCGCTCGCTGGTGTTCTGGTCGAGCCTGACTGGCTGGCGCTCGTTCAGGTCGGGCGCACGTTTGCAACGCATGCTCCAGAGCAAGCTGGCCGGCGCGGAGCGCGATGATTGGTTGCAGCTGTTGAGCGAACGCGACCGCGTGCGCCTGGAGCGTCATCTGGCGCAAGGGCCAGACAGCCCAGTACGGGTTCGGCTGGACCGGATCGACGGGAACGCCCTTGACGCCTTGCAAGAGGGGGTGTTGCAACGTCAATTGCAAGACGTGCGTCAGCTGTGTCTGCGCGCCCGACGTTGCCGATTCGACGCGCAACTGTTCAGCCAGCTCGCCGGTCACTGTGACACCGACGCATCCCTGTGCAGCCTCATCGACGGGTTGTCCGTAAGGATCGAAACCAGCCTCTTCGAAGCGCTGCTGCCCCCTTGGTTGAGCGAGGCGTCCATTGCCGACCTGGGGCTGTATTGCGATTTGCTCAAGCGCTATTACGAGGCCACCGACGGCGGCAAGGATTTCCTGATTGGCGTGTCCTCGCTGCACGGCTACGCACGCGGCCAATTGCGTGCGGGGCTGGAAGCCGATTTTCCCGGCCTGGGCTTTAAACCGGACGACATCACGATCACCTCCCGTGATTTCGTGAGTGCTTTTCCGCCCACGGGCGAGCTCCCGTCAGGCGTGCCCGCCGCGACGATCACGCACACCGAATCCCTGACCGAGTACGCGATCAATCGCTTCGCCAATCATCAGAGCGCCATTTTGAGCGTGACGTCGGAGGTGTACCCGCAGGCTGCTGAGACGATGACCGTGAACTATGTGCGTCAGTTGGTCCGGCGTTTGAACATCGGCGCGGGTTACGTGGCCCTGCTACGTGAGGCCCTTACCCCCACCGATGCCTTGTACGAGGCGCGTAACCAACTGTTCGTCAATCAATTGCCGCCGATGCTGATGGCGGTGGCGTTGGCGCAGAAACTCAAGGGAGAACTCAGTCCGGCCGCGTTTGACCTGGTGGTGGGCGTGCTGGACATGCCCGATGGCCTGGCGCGAGAACCCATCCATGGCGTGCGGGCGATGATCAGTCCGTTGCGATTGGTGGCCGACGCGGGCATGACCCCTGACCCTGTGAGCGGGGTGTATCTGATCGGCGCAGGGGGCGATGAGTCGGGCGTGCACGTGCTGTACGCCATGCATGATTCAACGTTCACGTTTCGCGAGTACGCCAGCCTGTCCGCATTACACGAGGCCATTCGCACCGACGCCTCGCTCCAGCAGTTGTTGCTGGCGCGGGTGGAGCCCGGCGTACATCGTCGTTATGACCATGGAGGCTTCATCGAGCCGCACTTGCCGTTTTCGGTGGAAGGGCTGGGCGATTTGCCCTTCCGCGCACCAGGGCCGGTGACCGTGGACGTCAGCGAGGTCAAGGGCAATGCGGTGCAGTACCTGTTCAACGGCGCGGTCAAGCTGTTGCTGGAGCTGAGCGTCGCGAACACCGTGACCAATGAGCAGGAGGATCAGGCAGGCCGAACCTTTCTGGCGACGCTCGGGTTCGAGCAACTGATAAGCCTGCTGCCCAGCAAACTGTCCGCCATGGTCACGTTGTGGCAAGGCCAGACGTTGCTGCGCGCGTCGGCCGCTTCGGCGTCCGGTCGGCATTGGGGCGAAGCGTTTTCGGAGTTTTCCGCAGCACTCGGTGTGATGGTGACGGCCCGAGAGCAATCCTTTCAGGAACAGGTTTCCGATGATCGGCTCGGCGGCGACGGTCTCACCGAGGATCAAGAGGCCCTGCCGTCGGCGTTTTCCTGGCGCAACACCGCACTGGATGCCGGGCAGAAGCTGCGCCTTAAAGGGCTGGAGGCGCGGGGTATAGCCCTCGCCGATCTGCGTCACGACCACTTGCTCAACCTCTTCACCGACACCGTGAATGGCGCAACCTATGCCGTGGTGAAAGGCCGGGTGTACCAGGTCCGGCGCATCGAGGCGGAGAACAACTGGGTCATCGTCGGTGCTGACGGCACGACAGGGCCGAAGCTGATCATGGACATCAACCAGCGCTGGCAGTTGGACCTGACCTTGCGTCTGCGGGGTGGCGGGGCGGTGGTCACCAAGATGAAAGAGGGCAAGATCGATAAGAGCGCCCAGGACATCCTGGTGATTGAGGCCCGAGGGATGCCCGAGATCCGGCAGCTGTACCGGGACCGCGCACGACGCATCGGGCAGGCTCATCTCAAGACCAAGTGGTATCTTGAAACCTGCCTCGACAACCTGAGTCCGCATCAGAGCGGGCAACCGCTGGACCCGCAGGTGACGCGCATCATCGCCGATCATTTCGGCGTCACCGTCCCGGACAAGGCGTTGTTGGACGAGACGTTGAATACGGCCAAGACGCTGTACAGCGCGATCATGGATGCCTCTCTCTCACCGTATTCGTCGCAGCGCTTTGTCATCGGTTCCACCCGTCCCGGGCATGAAATGGTCACGGCGTTCGTCATCAAGACAGACCCGAAACAGCGGCTCTACCTCACCGAGCAGTTTTTCGTTTCCCCTTCGTTCGCCATCACGCCCGCCGCGCTGGCGCAAGGGTTCTCCGTGGACGTGCACCACAGGGCCGCGAACCTGATTCACGAACTGTCTCACTTGACACTCGATACCCACGACATCGCGTACCTGGAATCCATGGCGCCGTACCCGGACCTGTTGCTCGATGACACACCGTACAACACGCGGGTTCGCGACAGCGTCGAGCGGCTACATACGAAGCGGCTTTCCCACCTGAGCGATCGGGATGCGTTGTTCACGCTGATCGACGCAGGCACGCGACGTGACATCGAGCCGGAAGACGGGCGGGGTTTTGAAACGATCCTGAGGATCACGGGGGCCCCGGACCTCGATGATGCCAGGGATGTATTTCTGTCCGACGCAGCGGTACGCCGCCGGCTGATCTTGCGCAATGCCGACTCGGTGACGTTGTTGGTGCTATTGCTGGGGCGTCGCAGTTTTGTGATGCCGAGCCCCTGACAGGCCCGGCGTCCGCAGGGTGCGCTACAGGTCGTAATGGCGAAGTTCGCGCGCGATCAGCAAGCGCTGGATTTCGCTGGAGCCTTCGTAGATCTGAGTGATGCGGGCGTCCCGGTAGTATTTCTCCACCGGGTAGTCTTCGAGATAGCCGTAGCCGCCGTGAATCTGGACCGCCTTGGAGCAGACCCACTCCGCCATCTCCGAGGCGAACAGTTTGGCTTGCGACGCCTCTGACAGACACGGCTTGCCTGCCGTGCGCAAGCGTGCGGCGTGCAGGACCATCAGGCGTGCGGCGTTAATGCGGGTGTGCATGTCGGCCAGCAGATTGGCGATGCTCTGGTGCTCGATGATCGGCTTGTCGAACTGCACCCGCTCACGGGCATAGGACAATGCCGCTTCGAAGGAGGCGCGGGCGATGCCCAATGCTTGAGCCGCGATGCCGATGCGCCCGCCTTCGAGGTTGGCGAGAGCGATGGAGAGGCCCTTGCCGCGCTCGCCCAGCAGATTGGCTTCGGGAATGCGGCAGTCGCTCAGGGTCACCGCGCAGGTGTCCGAGGCCTTGATGCCCATCTTGTGTTCCATGCGGTCGACGGTGTAACCGGGGTTGTCGGTGGGCACCAGAAACGCCGACAGGCCTTTTTTGCCCAACTCCGGGTCGGTCACGGCGAAGACAATCGCCAGCTGCGCGCGCTTGCCGTTGCTGACGAATTGCTTGGCGCCGTTGAGCACCCATTCGCCGTCTTTCAGTTCGGCGCGGGTGCGCAGGTTGTGGGCTTCGGAACCGGCGTGCGGTTCGGTCAGGCAGAAACAGCCGATGGCCTGGCCGCTGGCGAGTTTCTCCAGCCACTGTTCCTTCTGCGCCTCGGTGCCGTAATTGAGCACCGGGCCACAACCCACCGAGCTGTGCACACTCATCAACGTGCCGGTGGCGGCGTCACCTGCGGAGATCTCTTCGACTGCCAGCGCATAGGCGACGTAATCGATGTAGGTACCGCCCCATTCCTCGGGGACGATCATGCCCAACAGGCCCAGTTCGCCGAGCTTGCTCACCAGCGCGTCGTCGATCCAGCCGGCTTTTTCCCAGGCTTGGGCGTGGGGCGCGATTTCGTTGCGGGCGAATTCGCGCGCCATGTCGCGGATCATGATTTGTTCTTCGGTCAGTTCAAGGTCTTGCATGGGTCACGCCTCATGACCGCTGAAAAAACTCGCCACGTGTTCGGCATCCAGCGCCTCGACGTTCGACGGGTTCCAGTGCGGTTTCTTGTCTTTGTCTACGATCAAGGCGCGCACGCCTTCGATCAGGTCCCCCCGTTCGAACCACTGACGATCCAGATGCAGCTCCAGGTCGAAGCAGGCGTCCAGCGGCAGATGACGGCCCCGGCGCAACAGCTCCAGCGTCACGGCCATGGCGAGTGGCGAACGGGTTTTCATCAGGTTGGCGGTGTCCACGGCCCAACTGTGGGTGTCGATCACCGTCACTTCCAACAACTGTTCGATAATGCTCGGAATGTCTGGCAGGGCGAAGAAATGATCGATGGCTGGGCGCAGCTTTTCCAGCGGCGGTTCGGGCAATTGCTGGACGGCGATTTTCGCCAGCGCGCCTTGCAGGTCCTTGAGCGGGGTGAGGGTCCACTTCAGCGTGTCGAGGTGACGGTCGAGGTCCGCCAGCCGGGCGCTTTGCAGGTACCAGTCGGCGAGGCCGCAGTACAACGCGTCGGCGGCCTGAATCTGCACGCCGGTCACGCCAAGGTAGACGCCGAGCTCACCCGGCACCCGAGGCAGGAAATAACTGCCGCCGACGTCGGGAAAATAACCGATCGCCACTTCCGGCATCGCCAGACGACTGCGTTCGGTAACCACGCGTAAATCAACGCCCTGAGCCAGCCCCATGCCGCCGCCCAGCACAAAGCCATCCATCAAGGCGATGACGGGTTTGCGGTAGTGATGGAGGGTGAGGTCGAGCGCGTACTCTTCGACGAAGAAGGTCTGGTGGTGGGTCTGGTTGTTTTTGTAGCTGTCGTACAGCGAGCGGATATCGCCCCCCGCACAGAAGGCTTTTTCTCCGGCGCCTCGCAGGACGACGGCGTACACCTTATCGTCCTTGGCCCAGGCGTCGAGCTGGTGTTGCAATTGCCGGACCATGTCCAGATCGATGGCATTCAACCCTTGCGGGCGGTTGAGGGTGATGTGGCCGATGTGATTGCGTACTTCGGACAGAACGGTGTAGCAGGCGGGTTCCTGCCCTGAAGACGTGGCCGATACTACCTGTGCCGTCATCGCTGACTCCCTGTGGCTCTTGTTCTTCTTGCTCGTTCAAGCGACCCGATGAAGGCCGCACTCCGTGAAAATCAACCGGGATGCTAACAGCCACATTTTGCAATTGAAATGAAGAATCGAAGCCGGGGGAGGGCATAACAGACAATCCCGCGTCCGACGAAGAGCCAGGTGCGGGACGGGAGCGAGTTCATTCACGAACGGAGGGGCATGCGATAGAAATGTGTCGGATGTGCAGCCGCCTTCGCGAATGAATTCGCTCCCACAGTTGAGACCTTGCACGGCTTCAAGACTTGCGCAGGTTCTGTAGCAGTCCGGCGTGCCAGCGGCAGCGACACCGCCACCGCCACCGCCGGCAAGCCGTGCCGCATCACGCGTGCAAACGGAACAGCGCCATTTCCGGAGCGTTGCTGATCCAGTATTGACTCACCGCCCATCCCGCCCGCGCCGCCAGCCCGGTAAACGACTCCACCGTGAACTTGTGTGAATTCTCGGTGTGCAGCCGCTCACCCGCCGCGAAGTGAAAGCGATGGCCCGCCACGGTCACGTCTTGCTCGACCTGACTCACCAAATGCATTTCCATCCGCGAACGCTCGGCGTTCCACAGCGCGAGGTGTTTGAAGGCAGTGACGTCGAAATCAGCCCCCAGCTCGCGGTTGATGCGGGTCAGCAGATTCAGGTTGAAACGCGCCGTCACCCCCTTGGCATCGTCGTAAGCCGCCACCAGCGTGTCGATGTCCTTGACCATGTCCACGCCGACGATGAACTGCGCGTGTTCGCCCAGTACCTGATGGGCACCGCGCAAAAACGTTACCGCTTCATCGTGCGTGAAATTCCCGATGGTGGAGCCGGGAAAGAAACCGACGCGGGTCAGGCCTTCGACTTCCTGCGGCAGTTTAACGACGCGGGTGAAGTCATCCACCTGCGGCGCGACCACTAGATTCGGGTAGGTTTGGCGTAGCGCCTTGGCGGCTTTTTTCAACGCCGTCGCGCTGATGTCAATGGGCACGTAGACCGCCAACTGCGGCGCGGCATCCAGCACCAGCCGGGTTTTCTCGCTGGCGCCACTGCCAAACTCCACCAACGCAGCGCCTTCGGGAATCGACGCTGCAATCTCGCCCGCAATCCCTTTCAACAAGCCGGTTTCGGCGTTGGTGGGGTAATACTCATCGGTCTCGCAAATGGCCTCGAACAGGTCGGAGCCTTTCGCGTCGTAGAAGTATTTGGGGGAAAGCGTCTTGCTCGGCGCTGACAACCCGGCGATCACGTCATGGGCGAATTCGCTGTCTTGCGGATTGACCACCCCCGGCTGGCGACTGTCGCGGGCCAGGCGCAACCCTGTGATGACCCAGCGTTTGTCGGTCGGGAAAAAGTTGCGATAAGTCAGGCGGCAATGATCGGGGGAGGTGACGCTGGCACCGCCGCGCAACACCATCTGATTGACCATGAATTTGCCGTTGTACTCGCCCACCGCACCGGCCGACGGCTTGAAGCCGGGGTAGGCGCTGTAGGCGCTCTGGGTCCACTGCCAGGCCACGTCATCCACTTGCTCCAGCAGACCGGCGCGCGCGGCGGCTTCCCACTCCGCTTCGGTGGGCAGGCGAGCGTCGGCCCAGGTCGCAAACGCAGCGGCTTCGTAATAGCTGATGTGCGTGACCGGGGCGGCCGGGTCGATGTCTTCCAGGCCGCGCAGGCTCATGCGCTTCCAGCCGTTTTCGTCGTGTTGCCAATAGAAGGGCGCGGTCCAGCCGTGTTCCTGAATCAGCGTCCAGCCCTCGGACAGCCACAGCGCAGCGGTTTGATAGCCGCCGTCGGCGATGAAACTCATCCATTCGCCGTTGGTGACCAGCCGATCGCTGATTTCAAAAGACTGTAAATAGGTGGTGTGGCGGGGACCTTCGTGGTCGAACGCAAAGCCTTCGCCGCTGTGGCCAATCTGCGTCAGCCCCGCGCTCAGCGGCTTGAACTGGCCGCGACGGCCCGTGGCATCTTTCGGCCAGGTCGGGTCGTAAGCGGGTTTGAGCGAGGACAGGCTGAACAGGTGCAGGACGTCGATCAGCAACAGTTCCTGGTGCTGCTCTTCGTGGGCCAGGCCCAATTCGATCAGGCTCGACAGCTCATCGGACAGGCCGCCCATTAACAGCGTGGACATGTGCTCATCGACGTATTTGCGGTAGGCCTTGACCTGATCGACGCCCGGCCGGGTCATCAGACCTCGTTGCGGACGCGGATGGCGCGGCCCCACGGCTTCGTAATACGAGTTGAAGAGGTAACCAAACGTCGGATCGAACGGCGTGTAGTCGGGCACGTTGGGAATGATCAAAAACGTCTCGAAGAACCACGTGGTGTGCGCCATGTGCCATTTTGCCGGGCTGGCGTCGGGCATCGACTGCACCACCATGTCTTCGGGACTGAGCGGCGCGACCAACTGTTCGGTGCGACCACGAACGCTCTGATAGCGCTTGCACAGCGGGTCCGTGGTGGGGGTTTCGCGTAGCTGGCGTGAGTGACGCATCGGTTTCTCTCCGGGTGTCGTGTAGCGCAAGCGCTTCGAGCAGAGTGGCGTCGGTTTCAGTGAATTTCCAGGGTCACCTTGTCGGGGTAGAACGCGACATGGCCCTCGATTTCCTTGACCGATGGGTAGGCCTCTTCATAGGTCCAGACGGCGTTTTCCGCTGTTTCGCCGTTGGCGCTGAGGCTGAAATAGTTGGCGTCGCCCTTGTAGGGGCAATGCGTTCGATGTTCGGTTCTAACGTAATGTTCAATCGAAATATCCGAACGGGGGATATAAATCACCGGCGGATATTTGGCTTCTTTCAGCTCCAGCGCCTTGTCGCTTTGCGCCACGCGCACGCCTTTGAATTGAACCGTGACGCGGCCTTGCAGCGGGGCGATGGTGATGGGGTGATCGGGACCCGGGATTTTCATGGCAATGACTCCTGTTGGACCGATTAAACGGCAGCCCGAATGTCGGACGCTCGGGTGCCGAGGAAGATGGGGAGTGTAATAGCATAAAACCAGGGGCAACCGTATGTTGGTCGGATTTTTGTGGTGTTGATACCAAGGGCGTGCGGTCTTGGTTCTGCCGCGCGCAGGAGACGCCTCGGAGCTAGACTCTCCTCCCACTCACCCCGGCCGCGAAAAACCTGCAAAACAACCTAATCGTCACAGCATCCGGTCCATGAGTGAGTAATATCGTTCTGCCCACGGTCACAGGACTGCATTCACCAGGTCTGCTCGATGAACGACAAGTACACCCCCCACGACTGGGCGCCCCATGAGCGGCCGACAATACCGGGCTCGCCGTCCACGCCTTTGCATTCGAATCCCAAGCGATGGGCGTACGCCATCGTCGGTGTGATTGTGGCGCTGACCGGGGGGCTGGGGAACGCATTGGTGGTCGCCAACCTGCAATACCTCCAGGGTTCGCTGGGGGCGACGCAAGCGGAAATTGCCTGGCTGCCTGCGGCGTACGTCATGACCAATGTCTCGATGAATCTGCTGCTGGTGAAGTTTCGTCAACAGTTCGGTCTGCGGGCGTTCACCGAAGTGTTTCTGGTGCTGTACGCGCTGGTCACTTTCGCCCATTTGTTCGTCAACGACATCGAGTCCGCTGTCGCTGTGCGTGCGGCCCACGGTATGGTGGGCGCGGCGCTCAGTTCGTTGGGGCTGTATTACATGATCCAGGCCTTCCCGCAGAAATGGCGGATGAAGGCGTTAGTACTCGGCCTCGGCACGGCACAACTGGCGACGCCGCTGGCGCGTCTCGTTTCGGAAGACCTGTTGCAGATCGCCGAATGGCGCGGGCTGTACCTGTTCGAACTGGGGATGTGCCTGTTGGCGCTGGGCTGCGTCTTGATCCTCAAATTGCCGCCGGGGGATCGCTTCAAGACCTTCGAAAAACTCGACTTTCTGACCTTCGCCTTGCTCGCGTCCGGCTTTGCCGCGCTGTGTGCGGCGCTGTCGCTGGGGCGCATCGAGTGGTGGCTCGAAGAACCCTGGATCGGCCTGGCCCTGGCGTTTTCCATCGCCAGCATCATGGCGGGGTTGTGCATCGAACATAACCGCACCCGACCCTTGCTGATCACCCGCTGGCTGGGGAGCGGGCGGATGATCCGATTCGCCCTGGGTGTGTTGCTGACCCGTATCGTGTTATCTGAACAGGCCACCGGCGCCGTGGGCTTCCTGCAAGGGATGAATCAGGGCACTGAGCAATTGCACACGCTGTACCTGTTCATGTTGCTCGGCAGCATTGCCGGCCTCTTGGTCAGCGCCCTCACCATTAACCCGCAACACCTGTTCAAGCCACTGATCATCTCCCTGGCGCTGATGGCTGTCGGCTCGATCATGGACAGCTTTTCCACGAGCTTGACCCGAGGCCCGCAGATGTATTTCAGCCAGTTCCTGCTGGCGTTCGGCGGCACCTTTTTTCTTGGCCCGACGCTGGTGCTGGGGATCAGCGGGGTGATCAGCAACCCGCGCAACATGGTCAGTTTTTCGGTGATGTTCGGGATATGCCAGAACGTTGGCAGCCTGATCGGCTCGGCGCTCCTGGGAACGTTTCAGGTCTGGCGTGAGAAATTTCATTCGGCGCACATCGTCGAGCACGTCACGCTGCTCAATCCACAGGTGCAATCGCGCCTGCAAAGCTCCAGCGGGGCCTATCTCTCAGCGATTGCCGACCCCTCGGCGCGCACCAATCAAGGCATTCGTGCACTGGCCACGGCCGCCACGCGCGAGGCGAATACCCTGGCCTATAACGACGTGTTCATGCTGATCGCGCTGATCGCCATCCTCACGGCGATCTGGATCACGGCGCGGGCCACCTGGCTGTGGATCACCACCGAGCCGGTCGCACCGTTCACCCCTGCACAACCTTCAGCACAACCTTCCGGCGCTCAACCTTCATGACAGAATCTGAAAAGCCTTCCGGCCCTGCCTCTTCCTCTCAAACCCCCGGGCCTGCTCCGGCGCCCGCGGTCATGCCCGCGACCAGCCAGCCCCGGTCAGCGAGGATCAGGCTGGTGTCGTCCATTCTGTTTGGTGGCATCGCTCTGGCAGGCGTGCTGATCGTGCTGTACGCCTGGCAACTGCCGCCGTTCAGCAGCCCTATTGAAAGCACTGAAAACGCACAGGTGCGCGGGCAGACCACGATCATCGGGCCGCAGTTGAGTGGCTACGTCTACGAAGTGCCGGTGCAGGACTTTCAGTGGGTGAAGCAGGGCGACTTGTTGGTGCGCATCGACGATCGCATTTATCAGCAGCATCTCGATCAAGGGCTGGCGCAACTGGGGATTCAGAAGGCCGCGCTGGACAACAACCTGCAACAGCGTCGCAGTGCTGAAGCGACGATCCTGCAGCGTCAGGCCGGTGTGGTGAGTGCCCAGGCCCAGAGCGACAAGGCGGCCGCCGACCTGCGCCGCAATTCGGCACTGGTCAGCGACGGCTCGGTGTCGAAAAGCGAACTGGACGTGACCCGCGCCGCCGACGCCCAGGCCCGTGCCGCGCTGGCCGAGGCCAAGGCGTCGCTGGAGATTTCGCGACAGGACTTGCAAACGGTGATCGTCAACCGAGGCTCGCTGGAGGCTTCGGTGAAAAACGCGGAAGCGAGCATCGAGCTGGCGCGTATCGACCTGACCAACACGCGCATCACGGCGCCCCGCGACGGACAATTGGGGCAGATTGGTACGCGTCTGGGGGCTTATGTGAACGCCGGGGCGCAACTGATGGCGCTGGTGCCGCGGCCGCGCTGGATCATTGCCAACATGAAAGAAACACAGATGGCCAACGTGCGCCTGGGACAACCGGTGAGCTTCACCGTCGATGCATTGGAAAACCGCAAAATGCGCGGCCGCGTGCAGCGCATTTCGCCGGCTGCCGGGTCTGAGTTCAGCCTGTTGCCGGCCGACAACGCCACCGGCAACTTCGTGAAGATCGCCCAACGGATACCCGTGCGCATCACGGTAGATAACGATCAGGACGCTGTAGATCGCTTGCGTCCGGGCATGTCGGTGGTGGTCAGCATCGACACCAGCCAGGACGGCCCCGTGCCGCCTGACCCGGTGGACGGGACGGTGGATCAGGGCCAGTGACGTTGGCGACGATGTGCGCTGACGATGAGTGCGAGTCTAGCGCCCTCTTCGCGAATGAATTCGCGCCCACAGGGTTCGGCAGCGCCCCGCTGCTAGGGTCGAACGCGGTCTGAACTGTAGGAGCGAATTCATTCGCGAGAGGCCCGAGCAGGCGACATGCATGCATCGCCTGAATCTCCGTCTCGCGAATGAATTCGCGCCTACAGGGGACGGCAGCACCTCGGTTATGGGAGTGAATCAGGCTTACACCATCCGCCGCACGGTGTTGTCCTTGCGCACGACGTGGTGCCAGATCGCGGCGACGACATGCAGGCCGATCACGTAGTAGAAAATCGTGCCCAGCAGGACGTGAAAGTGTTCGAGGGTCTCGGCGGTCTCCTTGGAAATGGCGAACGGTGCCGGGATGGCCAGCGAGGTCAGCGGGACGGGCAGGGCGCCGCGCTCCAGCAACACCGTGAAGAGCCCCAGCAGCGGTTGAATGAACAGAAACGCATACAGCGCGTAATGGGATAACGTGGCGGCCAGACGAAGGGCACCTTCAAGCGGCGGCGTAATGCCCGGTGGCGTGTGGCGATGACGTTCAGCGATCCTGAAGAACGCCATGATCAGCACCACGATCCCCACCCAGAAATGCGTTTGCACCACAAAGGTTCGCAGGTCAGTGCCTCGGGCAAACTGACTGCGGCTAAGGATCAGCGCGTAAGCCAGCACGATCAGAATGGCCATCGCCCAATGAAACCAGCGGGCTTTGTAGCTATAGCGCTCGGTGTTTGCAGGTGTGCTCACGGTCAGACTCCTTGGTCCAGGTCTTTTTTGCCCCGCTTTTTTTGCCGGGCTTGGCGTTATGAACGTGAGGATGGCAGCAGGTTTCGCTCACCCTCAAGCCCTGTGTGCGATTTGCGCGGCGCGCCGGATGCATATCGCGAGTCGGGGTTGATTCAGGCAACATCATGACGGGCAGGATTAACGTTAAAACCGATACGTCGAGAGCCCTTGTGAAACTTTGCCCTGTCGTTAAGTGAGCGTCATCTTTGACTGAGTGGTTTCAAATCATTAAGAGTGTTCAATAAATAGTAAGACTTGTTGAGATTGTCCTGATAAGTATCGTCAATACCCTGACGCTATTTAGTTCCATCCTCGTTCGGGGTTATTCAAATGAATATAAAAATCGGGGTTGAATAGTTTTGAATTGTTAATGAGGTCTTATCGTTTTCTTATAACTATTCGTGATTAAAAAACCATCAAAACGGATTTGACAGGGCATTCGCATGGATCCATCTTTAGGTCCGACGGTTCAAAGCCCCGGACTATCAGTCTGAATAGACTGGCATTTTGCCCAGAATTCTTTGGGACCTCTTGTTGACTCACAAAAAATCGCAGGAAGGACTCTACATCATGGATGTCCCTGAATTCGTTCGCCTTTTAAAACTAAGAAATATGGATTCCGAAGTGTGGTGGGACGCTTCTCCAACCGTATACATCGCGTTTAAACACACACTGCTCATGAAATACCCGAGCATGTCCGCCGTCATTGAACAGTGGATGCCGGACGCGCTCGCTACAGGCTTGAACGGCATCAGTGGCGCAACTACCAACCCTTGTTTAATTACTCAGGCTGTCTTGAGCGAGCCACGGCGGTGGCGTGATTTTCTGTCCGGATTACCGGCCAGTTTCAGCGATGCGGACAAGGCACGCCAACTCTACGACCACGTGATCACCCTCGGTGCCGCGACAATGGAGCCGCTTTGGGTCGCGTCACGTCGTCGGCAGGGCTGGTTGTCCGCGCAGATCCCCGGTGCGCAGGGGATGATCGCTGATGCGATGGTCGCACGAGGGCTGCAATTGGCCGCTCTGGCACCCAACGTCATGATCAAGGTGCCTGGCAGTGAGGAGGGCTATCAGGCCATTGAAGATTTGGTGGCGCAGGGATGTTCCATCAACAACACGTTCTGCTTCACGGTCTCCCAAGTCGCCGCGTGCCTCAAGGCCATTAACGCGGGTCAACTGCGCGCCAGGCTTCGGGGCGTCAACACCGACTCCGCGCAGTACGTGATCAGCTTCATGATCGGTCGACTCGGCGCTGAAAGCGAGTTCGAGCACCAGGCCGAGCGGCGACGGTTGCGGCTGACTGCATCGGACCGGCGCTGGGCGGAAATCGCGGTTTATCAAGCCATACAGGCCTTGATGCGGCGTCATCAGACCCCCGCCCGCCTGCTGCTGTGCAGCCTGAAAATCGACATTGATGCCTGCGGCCGGGAACACTGCTGGCACCTGCAACGCACGGGAGCCGATACGACCCTCTACACCCTGACCCCGCAGATCATCGCGTTCCTGATTCGCCGTCAACTGCAGAAGCAACCGATTACCCCGGCGGGTGGATGGGTGCAGATGCCCAAGCGCGTGTTGCAACGACTCATCGCGATTCCTTATTTCAATCAAGCGTACTTTGAAGGCGATCTCGCGCCCTGGCAGTTCGCCGCGCACCCGGCGTTCCGCACGGCGAGCCAATATGCCTCTGACGGGGAGGACACGTTGCTCGCTTTCGTCAAAGGGATTGCCGCAGGGTACACGCCGCGTGCCCGGTCAATCAGCGCCCCGATGCGATTGCCCATGGAGCGTGCATCATGAATCGCATGATCGCGCTCTGGGCGCACCCTCGATCTCGTTCAACGGTGTTGGAGCGAGTGTTTATCGAGCGGGGTGATTTCGAGGTGTTTCACGAACCCTTCGCCTCCGTCGCCTTCGATGAGCAGTCCGCCATCCCCCATGACGATCTGAACTGTGGATTACCGCGCACGTATGAGGGCGTCAAGGCACTGCTGCGCTCGACCCGCCAGCGGCGCCATGTGTTTCACAAAGACATGTGCTACCACTGCCCGGACGAGTTGGGCGCCGACGCCGAATTTCTGTTGGAACAGCAGCACGTGTTCATCATCCGCGAGACCGCCCGGAGCATCGTGTCGCACTTCGCGATGTTCGAGCAGATGCCCATGGACGCCATCGGTCATCGTGCGCTCTACGACATCTTCTGCCGCGTGACCAAACTCACCGGAAAAATTCCCTACGTCGTCAATGGCGATGATCTGGCGAAACGTCCGGAACACACCGTGCGCAAACTCTGCGATCACTTGCAGCTGGAATTTCTGCCGCACGCCCTGAATTGGGAACCCTCCTGCCCGCCGCAATGGATGGCGTGGCGTAGCTGGCACCGGGCCGCTGAGCATAGCAGTGGCATCGTTGCTTCACCTGACACGTTCGACGATCTCCCCCTCAAGACCCACCCGCACCTGATGGCGTACTACCGCATTCACCGACCGTTTTATGAGCGCATGAACCAGTTCATGCAGCAGGAGCCTTCATGAAGAAGATCGTCATCACCGGCGCAGGGAACGGCATCGGCAAAGCCACCGCCAAGGCCTGCGTGGAGGCGGGGTATTACGTGATTGCCGCCGACAAGGACAAGGCCGGTCTGCGGGATTTGCAGAGCAAAATAGCCGTCCATCAACTGGAAACCCACGTTGCCGACTTCTCCCGGCCATCCGTTTACAAGGAGTTCATCAGCCGACTGTATGGGGTATACAACCACCGCGCCTTGCACGGCCTGATCAACAACGCGGGGATTTACCACGGCAAAAGCGTCAACGAATACAGCGACCGTGAGATCGACGAAATATGGAAGGTCAACCTCAAGTCGCTGGTCTACTTGTCCAGAGATTTCGCTCAGCAAGAGCTGAACGCCCCACACACCCGCAACATCATCAACATCACCTCGGTGGCCGGTGAAGTCGGCAGCATGGATGCGCTGTACGGCGCCACCAAGGCGGGCGTCATCGGGCTGACGAAAGCCAATGCCTGGAATTTCGCCCCTCGGATTCGGGTGAACGCCGTGTCGCCCGCGCTGATCCGCAATACCTCGATCCACGACCGCATTCCTGAGCATCGCCGCAAAGAGTACGAGCGTCAGGAAGTTCTCAAGGACCCCATCGAGCCCGAAGGCGTCGCTGACGTGATCATGTTTCTGCTTTCCGATCAAAGCCGCCATCTCACGGGAAAAGTCATCGCAGTGGATAACGGGGCCTACCCGCGCTAGTCCCTGCGCAACGCAATCGCTTCTGGAGATCCATCATGCAACGCAAAAAAAGGCTGCTTATTGTCGGCGGCGGGAATCTGTGCCTGCAGATTCTGCAAATCCTCGTGCCCCGCGATCAGTTCGAATTTCACGTCGCCAGTCGCGACCCGGAAAACGTCACACGACTGAGCAATCTGGTCCGTTTGGCCGCACTGCAGCTGGACGTGCAGGCGCACATCCAGTGCTGGAAAATGAACCTCATCGAATCGGACATCGAGCGCAATGCAGAAACCCTGGCGCGTATCAGGCCGGACATCATCCTCAACTGCGCGTCGCTCCAGTCCTGGCGCGTCATCACGCAATTACCGAGGGCCACGTTCGAAGCCCTCGATCAGGCTCAACTCGGGCCTTGGCTGCCCATGCACCTTGCACCGGCTTACGCCTTGATGCGGGCCGTGAAACATGCGTGCCCGAGAAGTCTGGTCGTCAACGCGGCGTTTCCCGATGCGGTCAACGCCGTGCTGTACAAGGTGGGCATGGCGCCAACAGTGGGGATTGGCAACATCGCTAACCTCGTCCCGGCGACCCGTAGCGCCATTGCGCGACTGGCCCGGTGCGAACCGCAGGAAGTGAAGATCAAACTCGTGGGTCAGCATTATTTCACCCACTACGTGCCACGTCGTGGACTGCCACCGAACGCCAGTTTCGACCTGACGTACTGGATTGGCGACAAGGAATACACCGGTTACTTCCGCACCCGGGATATTTTCGGCTGCGTGTGCGACACCTTCCGGCGACTCGGCGGGATCGACGGGCAATACCTGACAGCCATGTCGGCGGTTTCGGTGATCGAACATCTGTTTTCCGACACCGAGGCCCATCTTCATGCGCCAGGTCCGGACGGATTGCCGGGCGGGTATCCGGTGAAAGTGGGCATGGGGCGTGTCTTGCTGGGCCTGCCGTACGGCCTCAAGCGTGAGGTCGCGATCAAACTCAACGAGATCGGTCAGCAACAGGACGGCATCGACATCATCCATGCGGATGGCTCCGTCGAGTTTGGCCGGGAGCAGATGCACGTCATGGAAACGATGCTGGGCTACTTCACGCACGAAATGAAGGTGCAGGACGCAGCGGCTCATGCCTGCGAACTGGGCCGTAAATACCAGGCGTTCGCCGATAAAATCCGCCAACAGGGAGCCAGCCATGTCACTCAACCAAGCCTCTTCACCCGTCAGGTTGGCTGATACGGCCGACGCTGATTACGCCCGTCAATACAACGCGGATTTCGTCAGCCGCTGGGACGAATTGATCGATTGGGACAAACGCGCGGCAGGTGAGGGGCATTTTTTCACCGATCTGTTGCTCGCCGCCGGGGCCTGCCGGGTGTTCGACGCGTCCACGGGCAGCGGCTATCACGCCGCCCAGTTGCGCAAAGCCTGTTTCGAGGTCACAGCCTGCGACGGCAGCCCGACCATGGTTCAGCAGGCGCGGGCCAACCTGGGACGACTCGACATCCATATTCCGGTCTACCAGAGCGATTGGGCCGATCTGAATCGTCTGCAACGAAGGCATCGGCTTGGATCATTCGATGCCGTGGTGTGCCTGGGCAGCTCGCTCTGCCACCTCTTCGACCGTGAGCAACGGATCGAGGCGCTGCGCCGCTTTCGCGGCCTGCTGAAGCCGGGGGGGATGTTGCTGATCGATCAACGAAACTTTCAGGCCATCCTTGCCGGGCACTTCACGTCATCCGGTCAGTATTACTACTGCGGCAAGACGGCGAAGGTCACCATTGGCGCGCTGCATGACTCGCTGTGTGAGTTCGTCTACACCTTCGCCGACGGCGCCCGCTATCAGTTGCGGGTGTTTCCCCTTCTCCCGGCGCAGTTGCGCAGTGAACTCAGGGCGGCAGGCTTCTCGATCCAGCAAAGTTTCGGTGATTTCAAGCGGGTCTACGACCCGATGTACGCGGACTTCATCATTCACCAGGCCATCGCCTGACACGCCAGAGAGGCGAACTCATGAACAGTCCCCAGCATTTTTTTCCTGCGGCCACGCATTTGGTCGCCTATCCGTTTCGCTCGTTCGCGATCTCCCCGGGCGTCTCGTGCCCGCGTGTGATCTGGTTCACCGGGCTGTCGGCGGCGGGGAAATCCACCCTGGCTGACCATCTGAATCCGATCTTGCGGGCGCGCGGGTTAAGCACCTGCATTCTCGATGGCGATAGCGTACGCACAGGGCTGTGTCGAGACTTGGGTTTTTCCGACCTTGATCGGGAGGAAAACGTGCGTCGGGTCGCGGAAGTCGCGGCGCTGATGGCAGATGCAGGGCTGACGGTGCTGGTGGCGCTGATTTCGCCTTCCCGCGCGTCTCGGCATCACGCCCGTTCGATCATCGGCAACGAACGTTTCGTCGAGGTGTTCGTCGATGTGCCGTTGGCGGTGGCAGAGGCACGTGACCCAAAAGGCCTGTACCGACGGGCGAGGCAGGGTGAGATTCGAGGCTTTACGGGGATCGATTCGGCGTACGAGGCGCCGGTGTGGCCAGAGGTGCACATTCGCAGCGACCAGCTTGGGGTGTGCGAAGCGGCGGCCGTGATTGACGCGTGGTTAAGGGCGCCTGAAAGGGCTGTAGCCTCCGGTTTATAGCCCTCCGGGCCTCGACGCCGTAAAAACGGTCGTACGCGCGACGTTGCTGTCACGGCTGTCAGAAAAGCCAGCGACTGCGGCCATCTCTGCCATTATTGATTGCTCAATTAATGGCAGGGGCGGGCGATGTCCATCGGTCAGTTGAAAATCAACGCCATCCGGTTGGTCGGCGGCGTGAGTGTGCTCGACTACCTGAACAGTTGCGATGGTCGGCGCCCTGGCAGCTCATTGACGGAGGTGGTAGACAAACTGTCGAACCTCGAAGACATCGTGCACTGGTTCAGGCACGCGGGTCTGATCGAGCCGGATGAGCATCAGCGATTGCTGGAGGTGGTGGGGGCGTCGTCCTGGCATACGGTCACCGCCTTCAAGGGCCTGATCGCCGTGCGCGAGTCGCTGTATCGCTTGTTCCTCGGTCTGGCGCTGGGACGTGCGGCGGATGCCTCGGCGCTTGAAACCCTGAACGTCATGCTGATCGAGACAGCGGCGCAACGGACGCTGGTGTCAACGCCGATGGGCGTGCTCTGGCGCTGGCGGGCGCTCGAAACCCTGGCTGACATGGTCGCGGGCTTTACCGGGCGTCTGGCGGTGCAGGCGGCGGGATTATTGACGTCGCCGGATCTGGCGCGATTGAAAGTGTGCGCGACCCCGGATTGTGACTGGCTGTTTCTGGATACCTCCAAAAACGGGCGTCGGCGGTGGTGCCAGATGAACGTCTGCGGGGCCAAGGAAAAGGCGAAGCGGGCGGTGGGGGCAGTTTGAAGCGCTGACAGTCTTGGAGGCCGACGCATTCTGCTTCTGCCCGAAGGCCGTAGGAGAAGGCATGCCCGTTCCTCCGCTCATCGGGCGGAGGCGGTGCCAGGGCAACCGTTATGCGCGCACCGGCCTGCCTCATACAAAAACCACGGAACCTGCCCGGTTCTCAAGCTTCATATCTCTTGTTCAGAGCCGTCGCGGCACCCGCCGTGAGGTCGAGCACAGAGAGCACTTGCATGAGCGATATCCGCATCGGCATATCGGGCTGGCGCTATGTGCCGTGGCGCGGGGATTTCTACCCGGTAGGTCTGGCCCAGAAAAACGAACTCAAATTCGCCTCCAGAGCGGTGAACAGCATTGAAATCAATGGGTCGTTCTATTCTCTGCAGTCGCCGGACCTTTATGCCCGCTGGTACGCCGACACCCCCAAGGGCTTCGTGTTCAGCCTCAAGGCGCCGCGCTACATCACCCACGTCAAACGCCTGAACGACATCGACGAAGCGCTCGCCAATTTTTTCGCCTCGGGCATTTTCCAGCTCAAGGAAAAACTCGGCCCGATCCTCTGGCAATTTCCTCCCAGTTTCAAATTCGACGCAGAGAAATTCGAAGCCTTCCTCAAGCAATTGCCCCACGACGGCAAGGCCGCCAAGGCCTGTGCCAAAGGCTGTGCCGCGCGGATGGAGAAGCCCGGTTACCTCGACATCCCCGCCAAAGCCCGCCTGCGCCACGCCGTTGAAATTCGCCATGAAAGCTTCGCTGTCCCAGAACTCATCAAGCTCCTGCGCACCTACAAAGTGGCGCTGGTGGTCGCCGATACCGCAGGCAAGTGGCCCTATCTGGAAGACCTGACCTGCGATTTCGTCTACCTGCGCCTGCACGGCGACAAACAGCTGTACGCCAGCGGCTACACGCCCAAGGCACTGAAACGCTGGGGTGACAGGATCGACCTGTGGCAGCACGGCTCGCAACCCGAGGACGCGCACCTCGCCGAACCCAAGGCCCCTCGGGCACGTAAATCCCGGGACATCTATTGCTACTTCGACAACGACATCAAAGTGCGCGCGCCCTATGACGCCCGCAGTTTGCTGGAACGTTTCGAGCTGACAGCCGATCTGGAAGTCGCCCCCGGCGATCTGCAAGGAGTGACGTTTTGACCCGCGCCCTGACCCCTGAAGACATCGCCAGCCGACGCCAGGCCGCGTCGGCCGAGATCACGTTGAACGTGCTGACCATGAACATGCACATGGGCTTTGGCTTTCTCAATCGCCGTTTCATCCTGCCGGAGTTGCGCGACGCGGTGCGCAGCGTGTCGGCGGACGTGGTGTTCCTCCAGGAAGTCCACGGCGAGCAGCAAAACCACGCGCAGAAGGTCAAGAACTGGCCGACCACGTCGCAGTACGAATTCCTCGCCGACAGCATGTGGAACGACTTCGCCTACGGGCGTAACGCGGTCTATCCCCACGGCCATCACGGCAATGCGCTGCTGTCGAAATACCCGATTATCCGCCACGAAAACCTCGATATCTCGATCCTCGGCACCGAAGAACGCGGCCTGCTGCATTGCGTGCTGGACGTGCCACGTTTCGGCGAGGTCCACGCAATTTGCGTGCACTTGGGCCTCAAGGAAGGGCACCGCCAGCAGCAACTCAAACTGCTGGCCGATCTGGTGACACGGCTGCCGCCGGACGACCCTGTGATCATCGCCGGCGACTTCAACGACTGGCGACAAAAGGCCGATGCCGCGCTGGTCCCGACCGGACTGCGCGAAGTCTTCGTCGAATCGTTCGGCGCCCCGGCGAAAAGTTTTCCGGCGCGTTTTCCGCTGCTGCGGCTGGACCGCATTTACGTGCGCAATGCGCAGATCCGCGCGCCCAGGGTGCTGTCGAATCGGCCCTGGTCGCACCTTTCCGATCACGCGCCGCTGGCGGTGGAGGTGACGTTGTGAAGCCATTCAGTGACCGATGTGGCGTGTGGCAGGACGGTAACTCTGCCGAGCTGTTGATCAACGGCGAAGACTTCTTCGGCCGGGTGTTCGAGTGCATTCGTGCCGCGCAGAAAGAGGTGCTGATCGAGACCTTCATCATCTTCGAAGACCGGGTGGGCGAGGGCTTGCAGCAAGCGGTGATCGAAGCGGCCAGTCGGGGCGTGCGGGTGGTGATCACCGTCGACGACTATGGCACCAGCGACCTGAGCACGGCGTTCGTCCAGGCGATGATCTCGGCGGGTGTGCAAATTCAGCTGTTTGACCCGCGCCCGAAACTCATGGGCATGCGCACCAACCTGTTCCGTCGCCTGCACCGCAAGGTGGTGGTGATCGACGCCGAGCTGGCGTTCATGGGCGGTATCAATTACAGCGTCGATCACATGGCCGACACCGGCATCACCGCCAAGCAGGATTACGCCGTGTTGGTGCGTGGGCCTATTGTGGCGGACATCTACCGCTCGACCCTGAACATGCTCGGCCCGGCCGTGCGCAAGACGTTCACACCGCTCAAGGTTGTCACCCGGCGGGCAGGCAGCGCACGCATGCTGATGGCGGAACGGGACAACCGCCGCCACACCACCGACATCGAAGAGCAATACCTGCTCGCCATGCGCAGTGCGACCCAGCGCATCACCATCGCCAACGCGTATTTCTTCCCCAGCTATCGGTTTCTGCGCGAACTGCGCAACGCCGCCCGGCGCGGGGTCAAGGTCACGCTGCTGCTTCAAGGTCAACCGGACATGCCGTTCGTGCGCATGTGTTCGCGCCTGACCTACACCTGGCTGCTGCGCGAAGGCGTGGTGATTCACGAATACAAACAGCGGGCGCTGCACGGCAAGGTCGCTCTGATCGATCAGGAGTGGTCTACCGTGGGCTCCAGCAACCTCGACCCGCTGAGCCTGGCGCTGAATCTGGAAGCCAACCTGTTCATCCGCGATCCCGCGCTCAATCAGCAACTGCACGAACACTTGCAGGAACTGGCAGCGACTCACAGCAAGCAGGCCAACCTCAAGGGCTTGGCGAAAGGGCAGTGGTGGCGGGCGCCGATGATCTTCTTCAGTTTTCACTTTCTGCGGCATTTTCCGGCCATCGCCGGGTTGTTCCCGGTACACGGGCCGCGCCTGAAACCGGTACGTGCGCCGGATGCCTTGCCCGAAGCCGAAGTGCTCAAAGGCGAGCTGTCGCCTGATCAGGAGAAATTGTCATGAGCGGGGTAACGCAAGCATCGACCCATGCCGAGAAACCAGCGGCAGCTGGCAAACACAAGGCGTGGCTGACGTGGGCCAAGCGCGGGCTCACGCTGTTCTTCTTCATCGCCGTGCCGGTGATGCTGTTCCTGTTGATGAAGAACCTGGACTGGAACGAAGTCGCCCACGCGCTGGAGTCGTACAAACTCAGCACCCTGGCGTTGGGGTTTCTGGTGGCGACGGGGAGTTACCTGACCTATTGCGGCTTCGACGTACTCGCCCGGCGCTACACCGAGCACAAACTGTCGGTGGCGCAGATCGTGCCGGTAACTTTCGTCTGCTACGCGTTCAACCTCAATCTGAGCTCGTGGGTCGGCGGGATCGCCCTGCGCTATCGCCTGTATTCACGGCTGGGGCTCGACGTGCCGACCATCACCCGGATTCTCAGCCTGAGCCTGATCACCAACTGGCTGGGCTACATGTTGCTGGCGGGGTTCGTCTTCGCGGGCGGCTTCATCGACCTGCCCGACGGCTGGAAAATCGGCGACACCACGCTGCAACTGATCGGCTGTGTATTGCTGGTGGTGTGCTTCGGTTATTTCACCGCGTGCCGGTTTTCCAGGAAGCGCACCTTCACCATTCGCAAGCAACAACTGGTGCTGCCGTCGCTGAATCAAGCCTTGCGACAGGCGCTGTTAGGCGCGCTGAACTGGGGTCTGATGGCGCTGCTGATTTACATTTTGCTGCCGGAAAAAGCCTTCTACCCGGCCGTGCTGGGGATTCTGCTGATCAGCAGCATCGCCGGGGTCATCGCCCATATTCCTGCGGGGCTCGGAGTGCTGGAGACGGTGTTCATCACCCTGATGCAGCACCAGTTCAGCAAGGGGCAACTGCTGGCGGCGCTGATCGGGTATAGGGTGATCTATTTCCTGATTCCGTTGATGCTGGCATTGATCGTGTATCTGGTGCTGGAGAAACGCGCCAAGGCGATGCGCAGCAAGAACGAGGCGCGCAAGGTTTAATGAGCGCGACGGTTTGGTCGGAACGGCGATGCGCCCTGTGGGAGCGAATTCATTCGCTAAGGAGCAGCAGCCGACACATCTCCATCGCCTGGACGCCCTTCGCGAATGAATTCGCTCCCACAGAGGGTTTGCGGTGTGTTGAAAAATTTCCCGCCCATCCCACCTGCGACTGTTCGCTCCCACAGGGGCTGAGTGCAGCCCCATGTTCTGCGATCAATCCCGACCCGCAAACATCCTCACCGCATCCACCGCTTCATTCGTCCCATTGCTGATCTGCACGATGGCCGACCCGGCCTGATCCGCCAGGTCCACGCCCTTGGCCGCATTGCTGCGGGTGTTGTCCATGCTGACGATGGCCTGTCGTGTTTCGGTCTGAATTAACTGGATCATCTCCGAAATTTCCTGCGTCGAACGACTGGTGCGCCCCGCCAGTTGCCGCACTTCATCGGCCACCACCGCAAACCCTCGGCCCTGATCACCCGCCCGCGCCGCTTCAATGGCGGCGTTCAACGCGAGGAGGTTGGTCTGATCGGCGATGCTGTGGATGGTGTTGACGATGGCCGTGATCTGTTCGGAGCGTTCGCCCAACTGGCCGATGATCCGCGACGAGTCCTCGATGTTTTGTGAGATCTGGCGCATTTCCCCGGCGGCCTGCTGGATCACCTGCGTGCCTTGCTCGGCGACTTTCTGGGTCTGTACCGAAATGTGATAGGCCTGCGCGGCACTGTGGGCGTCCTGTTCGTGCTTCTCGATGCGCGCCGTGACGTCCGAGGCGAACTTGACGATCTTGCACAGCTTGCCGCTGGCGTCGTAGAGCGGGTTGTACGAGGCTTCGAGCCACAGGGTCTGGCCGTGCTTGCCGACGCGCTTGAACTGGTCGCTGAAAAACTCGCCCTTATTCAGCCGGCGCCAGAAGTCCTGATACTCGGAACTGTTGACCAGGTCCGGAGGGCAGAGCTGCTTGTGGTTCTTGCCGATCAACTCCTGACGGCTGTAGCCCATCAGGCGCAGCAGGTTGTCGTTGGCCGACAGAATGCGCCCGTCCAGATCGAATTCGATCACCGCCATGGCGCGGTCAATGGCTTGCAGTTTGTTGCGCGATTCGTTCTCGGCCTGTATGCGCGCGGTCACGTCCATCGCATATTTGACGACCTTGACCACCTTGCCGCTGGCGTCACGCACCGGGTTATAGCTGGCTTCCAGCCACACCGTGCTGCCGTCGCCTGCCAAACGCTGGAACGTCGCCGAGACGAATTCACCACTGCGCAGGCGTGACCACAGCTGCGTGTATTCCGCGCTGCGGGCGTAGTCAGGGGTGCAGAACATGCGGTGTTCTTTGCCGATCACCTGCTCGGGGCGATAGCGCATGGCGTTGTAGAAGTTGTCGTTGGCACTGAGCACGAAGCCATTGAGGTCGAATTCGATGCTCGCCATGGAGCGGCTGATGGCTTCCAGCAGACTGGCCTGGTGAGCGACGGTCAGTTGCAGGTCCTGGATGGTCTTGTTCTTGGACGAGTCGAAAAACATGATGGCGGCTCAGGCAAATGGAACAACGGTGGGTTCCGTTCCTTGGCCATGGAGCATGGGTCAATGCTCAGCTGCGGTTTCCTTTTGCAGTGCAGTGATCATCACAAACGTGATATCAAAAAGCTACAGTTTATGTTGTACAGCTCGTCGGTTTTGTACAGGATTATAGTGGCGTGGCCTAGAGGCATTCGCATTTGTATGGGGTGTATATTCATTGCTGCGGTAACGGCTACTTAGGGTTCCGCCCTTACGGCGGGTCACTTTTGGCAAGAGCGCCCCAAAAGTAACCAAAAACGCTTTGCTCCTGGTTCGGCCCTCCTTCGTCGGGTTCCCTCACCCCGGCGACGCTCCGTGGGTCCGCGCCGAACGGACATCCATGTCCTTGCGGCGCTCTCGCGGCATCCATGCCGCTCGGCCCACTCCGCGTCGCCTGCATTCAGCCTGCACCCAAGTCGCGTTCTGCGGTGTCTGAACTGTCGCGTCTGAAGATCAAGAGCCGCTTGCTGGAGCTAACGCTCTTCGCGGTGTAATGACCTGCGCAAAGCTTCAATACGTACACGGGTCTTAACTGTGGGAGCGAATTCATTCGCGAAGGGGCCGGTACAGCTCATACCTCTCTATCGCCAGAACCGTTCTTCGCGAATGAATTCGCTCCCACAGGGGAATGGCGGAGCGGCACAGGTTTGCGCTAAACCTAAAAGAGCCAGAGGCGTCGCTTGGCTTTGGCTTTGGCTTTGGCTTTGGCTTTTGATCTTGTACCGAAAAATTCCAGACACCGCCGAACGCGACTTGGGTGCAGGCCGAACGCAGGCGGCGCGGAGTGGGTCGAGCGGCATGGATGCCGCGAGAGCCGCGCTGGGCCATGGATGGCCCTTCGCGGCG